>NZ_AP022608.1 GCF_010728925.1 Mycolicibacterium gadium | reverse complement strand
CCGCGACCAGGCTGGACGCGTGGCCGAGCATCGCCGCGTGCAGTCCGGCCGAGACGGCCGCCACCGGCGCACGCCCGTCGGGCGAGAGTCGATGGGGACGTCACGTAGGTGAAGACTCCGGTGGCGACCAGAACTCATCCCTCCGTGGAGTCGAGACCGAGAAGTTTGACCGTTTCGGCGCGCATGTCGACTTTGCGCACCTTGCCGGTGACGGTCATCGGGAACTCGTCGACAACGTGCACGTAGCGCGGGATCTTGTAGTGGGCCAGCTTTCCGTCGGCGAATTCCCGCAGAGCCTGGGCGTCCAGCGGGTCCTTACCCGGCTTCATCCGCACCCACGCGCAGACTTCCTCGCCGAACTTCGTCGGGGACGCCGATCACCTGCGCGTCGTCGATATCGGGATGGGTGTAGAGAAACTCCTCGATTTCGCGCGGGTAGATGTTCTCACCGCCCCGGATCACCATGTCCTTGATGCGGCCGACGACGTTGCAGTACCCGTCGTCGCGCATGACCGCCAGATCACCGGTGTGCATCCAGCCGTCCCGGTCGATCGCCTCGCCGGTCTTGGCCTCGTCGTCCCAATAGCCGAGCATCACCGAGTAACCGCGCGTGCAGAATTCGCCGGGCAATCCGCGTTCGACGACCGCGCCGGTTTCAGGGTCGACGATTTTGATCTCGACGTGCGGATGGGCCCGGCCGATCGAACTGGTACGACGTTCGAGGTCGTCGTCGATGAGCGTCTGACAGGACACCGGCGACGTCTCCGTCATGCCGTAGGCGATCGCCACCTCGGTCATGTGCATGTCGCTGACGCAGCGCTTCATGACCTCGACCGGGCAGACCGATCCGGCCATGATGCCCGTGCAGCGAAGACAGATCGCGCTGCGCCAGGTCGGGCTGGCCGAGCATCGCGATGAACATCGTCGGCACCCCGTAAACGCCTGTACACCTTTCCTTTTCGATGGCCTCCAGGGTGAGGGCGGGATCGAAGGCCGGCGCCGGGATCACCATCGTGGCGCCGTGGCTCACACCCCAGGTTGCCCATCACCATGCCGAAGCAGTGATAGAAGGGCACCGGTATGCACAGGCGGTCGTTCGGGCCGAAGTTGATGAGCTCGGTGGTGAAGTAGCCGTTGTTGAGGATGTTGCGATGCGAGAGCGTCGCGCCCTTGGGAAACCCGTTGTGCCCGAGGTGTATTGGATGTTGATCGGTTGGGTGTTGTCCAGCGAGTCCGTCCGCGCCCGGAGTTCGTCGACGGATACCTGCTCCGCCTTGTCGACCAGAGCACGCCAGTCCCTTTCCAGGTACAGCACGTCCCGCAGTTCGGGTGCCTCGGCACTCACCTCGTCGACCATGCTCACGTAGTCCGACGTCTTGAACGATGTGGCGGAGATCAGCGTCCGGATACCGGACTGCTGCAGTACGTAGGCGAGTTCGTGGGTGCGGTAAGCCGGATTGATGTTGACCAGAATCGCGCCGATCTTCGCGGTCGCGTACTGCACGATCGTCCACTCGGGGCAGTTGGGCGCCCAGATGCCGACGCGTTCACCGCGTTCGATGCCCAGCGCCATCAGGCCGCGGGCGATCAGGTCCACGTCGTCGTTGAGTTCGGCGTACGTCCACCGCCGACTGCTTGCCATGTCAACCAATGCATCGCCGCCGGGGTTGGCCGCGACGGTGCGTTCGAAGTTCTGCCCGATGGTCTCCTCGAGAATGGGGATGTCGGTGCGACCCGCGTCTTGCGACTTCATCAGCTCAATATTGCGCTCTCTGGGAGGATCCGACCATGGTTTCTCCCTTCCGCATCGCAATTCCCGACTCCGATCTCGACGACCTGCAGACCAGGTTGGCCCGCACCCGCTGGCCCGAGGCCGAATGCGTCGACGACTGGAGCCAGGGCATCCCGCTGGCCTACACCCGGCGGCTGGCCGACTACTGGGCCACCGAATACGACTGGCGGGCACGCGAAGCGGCGCTGAACCGGTTCGACCACTTCACGACGGAAATCGACGGTCTCGACATTCATTTCATTCATCAGCGCTCGGATGAGAAGAATGCGTTCCCGCTGCTGATCACCCACGGTTGGCCCGGTTCGATCGTCGAGTTCCACAAAGTCATCGAGCCGCTGACCGAACGCGGGTTCGACGTGGTGTGCCCGTCGCTGCCGGGATACGGCTTCTCCGCCAAGCCCACCGCGACGGGCTGGGGCGTCGAGAAGATCGCGACGGCGTGGGACACCCTGATGGGCCGGTTGGGCTACGAACGCTTCGGCGCGCAGGGCGGCGACTGGGGCGCTGCCGTGACGACGCAGATCGGCCGCAACGGCGGCAGATGCGCGGGCATCCACCTGAACATGCCGCTCGGCTTCCCGCCCGGCAAACTCGACAATCCGACCGAGGAGGAGAAGGCGGCGCTCGAACGGGGCCAGTACTACCAGAAGTGGGATTCCGGCTACTCCAAACAGCAGTCGACGCGGCCGCAAACCGTCGGCTACGGATTGGTGGACTCCCCCGTTGGCCAGTTGGCGTGGATCGTCGAGAAGTTCTGGTCGTGGACGGACAGCGACGGCGATCCGGAGAACGTGCTGACCCGCGACGAGATGCTCGACAACGTGATGCTGTACTGGTTGACCGCGTCCGGGGCGTCGTCGGCGCGGCTGTACTGGGAGAGCTTCAACGCGTTCGGCAGCTTCGACCGCGTCGAGCTGCCCACCGGCGTCGCGGCGTTCCCCAGGGAGATCCCGCGCCGCGTAGTTGGTGCGAGGCCGGGTACAACATCACGCACTGGACGGACATGCCGCGCGGGGGACATTTCGCGGCGTTCGAACAGCCGGAGCTGTTCGTCGACGACGTCGGAAAGTTCTTCACCACGCTGCGCTAGGAGATTCGATGCGAACGATCGAGGCCGACTACCTCGTCGTCGGCGCGGGCGCCATGGGGCTCGCGTTCACCGACACACTGGTGGCCGAAACGGACGCGACGGTCGTGGTGGTCGATCGCAACGACCAGCCGGGGGGCCACTGGACGGCGGCGTACCCGTTCGTGCGCCTGCATCAGCCGTCGGCGTACTACGGCGTGAACTCGCGGAGTCTGGGCAGCGACACCATCGACCACAGCGGCCTGAACGCCGGCTACTACGAGGGCCAGCGGCGCGGAGGTCTGCGCCTACTTCGACGCGGTGATGCGTCAGCATCTGCTGCCGACGGGTCGAGTGACGTACCTGCCGATGAGCGAATACCTCGGCGACGGGCGCGTGCGCACGCTCGGCGGCGAAGAGATCGAAGTGACCGCGCGCCGCGTCGTCACCACACACGTCGAGATCGTCGTGCCGTCGATGCGCGGGCCGTCCTACGACGTCGCCGCCGGCGTCGAATGCGTGCCGCCCAACGCGCTGCCGCGTCTCCGCGAGGCGCGGGGGCGGTACGTGATCGTGGGGGCGGGCAAGACCGCGATGGATGCATGCCTGTGGCTGTTGCGCCACGGCGTGGCGCCGGCGCGGTTGACGTGGATCAAGCCGCGCGACTCGTGGCTGCTGGACCGCGCGGCGATCCAGCCCGGCTCGCAGTTCGCGCGCGGTGTGTTGCGCGACTTCTCCAATCAGCTCAACGCGGTGCTGGAGGCCGAGTCGCTGCCGGATCTGTTCAGGATCCTGGAGGACAAGGGCTGTCTACAGCGCATCGACACCTCCGTCGAGCCCACGATGTACCGGTGCGCGATCCTGTCGAAGTCAGAACTCGAGGAGTTGCGACGAATCTCCGATGTCGTCCGGATGGGTCATGTCCAGTCGATCGAGCGGGCCGCATCACGCTCGAGGGTGGGACCCTCGACATCGACGGCTCAGCGTTGTACATCGACTGCAGCGCAGACGGTTTCGCGCGAATCGCGCCGACAACGGTGTTCACCGATGAGGGCATCGCCCTACAGGCGGTGCGGACCTGCCAGCCCGCATTCAGCGCGGCCGTCATCGGCCACGTCGAAGCGACGTACCCCGACGACGAGACCAAGAACGCGTACTGCAACCCCGTGCCCTATCCGTCCGATCCCATCGACTGGTTGCGAATGATGCTGGCGTTCAACAAGAACCAGCTGCAGTGGTTCACCGATCCCGACATGATGGCGTGGGTCGACGCGTCACGGCTAAACGTCCTGCATCACGTGTCGGCCGGCGTCAGCGAGCGTGCCCGGGAGAAGATCATCTCGGTGCTGAACTCCAATATGCCCGTGATCAACGACAAGCTGGAGAAGCTGCTGGCGCAGGCCGGATACGCCGACGACTAAGCCAGCGACTCTTCCCAGGCGCGGTGCAGCGCCGCGTACCGGCCATCGGTGCGACCGATCAGCTCGTCGGGCGAGCCGTCCTCGACGATGCGCCCGTGCTCGACTACCAACACCCGATCGGCGACCTGCACGGTGGACAGCCGGTGCGCGATGACGAGCGCGGTCCGGTCGGCGAGCACCGTCTCCAGCGCACGTTGCACCTGCCGCTCGCTGGGGATGTCCAGCGACGACGTCGCCTCGTCGAGGATCAGCACCGCGGGTCGGCGAGAAAGGCTCTGGCGAGGCCACCAGTTGCCGCTGGCCGGCCGACAGCCGTCCACCGCGCTTGGCGACGTCGGTGTCGTAGCCCTCGGAAGCGCGTCGATGAACCGGTCCGCGCCGACGGCTCCGCCGCCGCGACCACCTCGTCGTCTGTCGCGTCAGGCCTGCCGAAGCGAATGTTGTCGGCCACGGTGCCCTCGAACATGAAGTTCTCCTGCGTCACCATGACGACGTGGCGACGCAGCTCGGACGAGGTCGCGCAAGTCGACGCCGTCCAAGGTGACCGATCCCGACGACGGATCATAGAAGCGCGCAATGAGTTTCGCGATGGTTGTTTGCCCGCACCTGTGGTGCCCACCAGCGCGACGGTTTGACCTGCAGGCACCACGAGGTTGAGATCCGGCAACACGGGACGTCCCTCGACGTACGAGAACTGCACATCGTTGAACGCGATGTCACCGCGGACCGTGTCGAGTTCGACGGGCTGCTGCGGATCGCTGATGCTCGGCCGCTCGGCGAGCACACCCGCCAGCTTCTCCAGCGCCGATGATGCGGACTGGAACGTATTGAAGAACTGCGAGATCTCCTGCATCGGTTCGAAGAACATCCGCAGAGCAGGAACGCCGCCAGCGTGCCGATGGTCTCGCCGTGCAGCACGCGGTAGCCGCCGTAGAGCAGCACCACGCTGGTGGTCAAGTTGCCGACGAGTTTCACACCGGGCATGAAGATCGCGAGCAACCTGAAGGTCTTCTCGTTGATCTCGCGGTAGTCGTCGGCAACGTCCTCGAAGATCTCTTGGTTGCGGGGTTCCCGGCGATACGCCTGCACCGCCTTGATACCGGTCATCGTCTCGACGAACTGCACGATCACCAGTGCCGCGCTTTCGCGCACCTTGCGGTAGACCTTGGCCGACTCGTTGCGGAACCACCACACCAGCGCGACCAGGATGGGCACGGCGACCAGACACATCAGGCCGAGCCGAACATCCAGCGTCACAAGCAGAATCGAGGTGCCGACCAGGGTCAGCGCCGCGGTGATCATGCTGTCGAAACCCGTCTCGAGCATGTCCTGGATGGCCTCGACGTCGTTGGTGGACCGGCTCACCACCCGGCCCGAGGTGTAGCGGTCGTGGAACCTGATGTCGAGTCGCTGGAAGTGCCGGAACACCCTGCGCCGCAACTCCGTCAGGACCTTCTGCCCAACACGGCCCGACCGCCGCAGGAAGAAGACTCTGCTGACGGCCTGCACCAGCACCACTCCGGCCAAGGTAGCCACCACCAGCATCAGGGTGTGTGCCGAACCCCCGTCGACGATCGGCGGAATGCCCCGGTCGATGCCTCGCTGCACCAGAATCGGAACAGAAAGGCGGGCAGCGTTTTCCACCACGACGACGAGCGCGAGCAGGGCCACCGTCCTGCTGTACGGCCGCAGTAGCGAGCCGAGCAGTGCGCGGGCCTCGCGGCGCCGCGGAAGGCTCTCGTCGATCGGCAGGTCGTCGTCCTGGTCCTCGTCGAACCTACCGCGCCACTCGGTGATGCTCATCGACCCTCGGCCTCCGAGGTGACGAACCTGGGCTCTACGCGCTCGTGTTCCAGTGCTTCCTGCTCGCTGTATGTGGTCGAGCCGGTGACGGTCGTCGTCCTCCTGCCACTGCAGGCACGCTCGCGGCCGTCGTCGAGTTCGTCGTCGGCGGCCAGCAGATAGGTACTGGACGGCGGCAAGCAACTCGTGCGTGCCGACGTGGGTGATGACGCCGTCGTCCAGCAGTGCGACCTTGTCGGCGAGCAATACCGTCGATGCGCGATGCGCGACGACGATGCCGGTCACCGCGTGCAAGACCCGACGCAGAGCCTCCTCGACGACGGCCTCGGTGTGCACGTCCAGCGCGGACAGCGTGTCGTCGAGGACGAGGATCTTCGGTGCCGCCAAAATGGCGCGCGCGAGCGAAAGCCGTTGCCGCTGACCGCCGGACAGGCTCATGCCCTGCTCGCCGATGCGGGTGTCCAGACCGAACGGCAGGTCGTAAACGAACTGTGCGGCTGCGACGTCGATCGCCGGGCCATCTCTTCGTTGGTCGCATCCGGGGCGCCCAACCTCAGGTTCTCGGCGACAGACATGGAGAACAGCGTCGGATCCTCGAACGCGGTGGCCACCGTCTTGCGCAGGGTGGGCAGCGACATCTCACGAATGTCTGTGCCGTCGATGCGGATCGCGCCCTCGGTGACGTCGTGGAGCCGCGACACCAGCGATGCCAACACGGACTTGCCCGATCCTGTCGAACCGACGAGCGCCAGCGTCTCCCGGTTCCACGGTGACGGTGACGTGGCGCAGAACCCAGTTGTCCGCTTCACCGGACGCCGCCGGCCGGTCATCGCCGGCATCGGGGAACCGGAACCCGACGTCGACCAACTCCAGCCTGCCGCGCGACGGCACGACGTCACTGGGACCGTCGACGATTTCCACTGGTGCATCGAAAATCTCGGCGATGCGGTTGGCGGTGAACGACTCCTGCGTCATGGACAGCAGGAATCCCAGCGACGCGATCGGCCAGACCAGCGACAGCATCATCGTGATGAACGCGACCAGCGTGCCCATGGTCACCACGCCGTGCCCGGCGGCGTACGCACCGAAGCCGAGCACCACGATCAGCGTCAGGTTGGGGATGACCTCGAGCAGCGTCCAGAACTTGGCGGACACCTGGACTCTGTCGAGCTGGGTGTCGTAGAGATCGGTGACTTGCTCGTCGAACCCTCGTAGACGTAGTCCTCGCGACCGAACGACTTCACCACCCGCAAACCCAACGCGGATTCCTCGACATGGGTGGCGACGTGGCCTGCCTGATCCTGAGCCAACCGCGACAACCGCACGTACTCCCGCTGGAAATGCAGCACGGTCGCGGCGATCGGCACGATCGACAGCAGCACGACCACACCGAGTGGCCAGTACATCGTCAGCAAAATGATGGTCACCGCGGTGATCTGAATGGTGGACAGCAGCAGGAAGACCATGCCGAACGACATGAATCGGCGAATCGTGCCGAGGTCGTTCATGATTCGCGACAGCAGCTGACCCGACTGCCAACGGCCATGGAAGATCATCGGCAGGATCTGCAGGCGGGCGTAGAGGTCCCTGCGGATGTCGGCTTCCACGCCCATGGTGGCCCGCGCGACCAGCCACCGCCGGATGAACCACAGCACCGCCTCGGAGATGCCGACGCCCATCGCCGCGGCGCCGAGCAGCCAGAGTCCCTGCTGATCCTGACGCACCCAGCCGTCGATGACGGCCTTGGTCATCAGCGGGATCGCCACGGTGGCGACAAGGGAAAGGAGCGCGGTCGCGACCATCGCGATCCAGCGGACGCGGTAAGGCATGAGGTAGGGCAGGATGCGCCACAAATCCGAGCTCGCTCTGACGCGTTTGGGCGGCGGCGCAGAGCCGGCGCCGCGCGAAGCGCGTTCGAGGAGTCAGTCACTTAGAAGATCTTCCCATTACCTGCAACTGTTAACGTGCTGGACGCACCGTAAAACCTCAACAAACATTGAGGTCAAGGAATGGAATGGACGGGTCGAATGGACGGATTCCGGATGGAATGGACGATCTGATCTGATTCGCCTCACTCGAGCGCGGACTGCGGCTCGGTTTCGGATGTGTCTTCACCGCGATCGACGGCGCCGAAGCGCTGCGCAGTGCGACGGAGACCCGCCCGACGCGATCGTGCTCGACATCAACATGCCCGTCCTCGACGGCGTCAGCGTGGTGACCGCGCTGCGTGCGATGGACAACGACGTGCCCGTGTGTGTCCTGTCGGCGCGCAGTTCGGTCGACGACCGGGTCGCCGGTCTAGAAGCCGGCGCCGACGACTATCTCGTCAAACCGTTCGTGCTCCAGGAACTGTGGCCCGGGTCAAGGCGCTGCTGCGCCGCCGCGGTTCCACAGCGACGTTCTCGTCCGAGACCATCCAGGTCGGCCCTCTGGAGGTCGACATCCCCCGCCGTCGCGCCCGCGTCAACGGCGTCGACGTCGACCTCACCAAGCGCGAGTTCGATCTGCTCGCCGTGCTGGCCGAGCACAAGACCGCGGTGCTGTCACGGGCTCAACTGCTCGAGCTGGTGTGGGGATACGACTTCGCCGCCGACACCAACGTCGTCGACGTCTTCATCGGATATCTGCGCCGCAAGCTCGAGGCAGGTGGCGCACCCCTGCTGCACACCGTGGAGTGGGCTTCGTCCTGCGCACGCAGTAGTCCGATGAGCATTCTGACGCGCGTCTTCCGGCGGACCCCCTCACTTCGACAGCGGGTGGCGTTCACCAGCGCCATCGCCGGCGCGATCGTCGTCGTCATCGCGGGCACCGTGGTCTGGTTCGGCATCACCGACGCGTGGAACGAGCGGCTGGACCGCAGGCTCGACGAGGCGGCCGGCTTCGCGATCCCGTTCGTTCCCCGCGGGCTCGACGAGATCCCGAAGTCGCCGAACGATCAGGACGCCATCATCACAAGGACGGTCAGGTCACGTCGAACTCCGACATCGTCCTGCCGGAGATGGAGCCGGGCTACGCCGACACGTACATCGACGGCGTGCGCTACCGCGTCCGCACCGTCGACATCCGCCTGCCCGAACCGATGTCGGTGGCCGTCGGGGCGACGTACGAAGGAACCATCGCCGACATCAACAACCTGCATCGCCGGGTGATCATCATCTGCACCCTGGCGATCGGCGCCGCAACCGTGGGCGGGTGGGTGCTCGCCGCGTTCGCCGTGCGCCCGTTCAAACGCCTTGCCCAGCAGACCCGGCAGATCGACGCGGGCGACGAGGATCCCGACATCGACGTCGCCGGTGCCACCGAGGCCGTCGAGATCGCCGAGGCGGTGCAGGGACTGGTCGAACGTGTGTGGAACGAACAGGACAAGACCAGGCGGCGTTGACGTCGGCCCGCGACTTCGCGTCGGTGTCCGCGCACGAACTCCGGACGCCGCTGACCGCGATGCGGACCAACCTCGAGGTGCTGGCCACGTTGGATCTGCCCGAGGAACAACGCAAGGAAGTCGTCAACGACGTCATCCGCACGCAGTCGCGCATCGAGGCCACGCTCGGGGCACTGGAGCGGCTGGCCCAGGGTGAGCTGTCGACGGCCGACGACCACGTGCCCGTCGACATCACCGAGCTGCTGGACCGCGCCGCCCACGACGCCATGCGGGTGTACCCGGAGCTGGACGTGTCGCTGGTGCCCGCGCCGACCGTGATCATCGTCGGGCTGCCTGCCGGGTTGCGGCTGGCGGTGGACAATGCGATCGCCAACGCCATCAAGCACGGGGGCGCGTCCCGGGTGCAGCTGTCGGCGGTCAGTTCGCGCGCCGGCGTGGAGATCGCGATCGACGACGACGGCGTCGGCGTCCCCGAAGAGGAACGCAAGCTGGTGTTCGACCGGTTCTCGCGCGGTTCGACAGCGTCGCACCTGGGTCGGGGCTGGGGCTGGCGCTGGTTGCAGCAGGCCGAATTGCACGGCGGCACAGCCGCTCTGGAGGAGAGTCCGCTCGGCGGCGCCCGGCTGTTGCTGAGGCTGCCCGGCCCGAGCTAGTTGAGTCTCCTGGGAGAAAGTTACCTAGTGCCCAGTAGGTCGATAACAAAAATCAGAGTCTTGCCGGACAGCCGGTGCCCGCCGCCTGCGGGTCCGTAGGCCTGCTCCGGCGGGATGACGAGCTGGCGCCTGCCGCCGACCTTCATGCCGGGGATGCCGTCTTGCCAGCCCTGGATCAGGCCACGCAGCGGGAATTCGATCGACTCGTTTCGCGCCCACGAACTGTCGAACTCCTCGCCGGTGTCGAACTCGACGCCAACGTAGTGCACCTCGACGTTGCCACCGGGCACCGCCTCGGCACCGTCGCCGACGACCAGATCCTTGATGACCAGTTCGGTTGGAGGGGGGCCGTCGATGAACTCGATCTCGGGCTTCTGTCCTGAATTGGAAGTCACCGTATTCACCGTAGTCGGGCACACTGAAGCAATGGCGAAGGACCAAGACATTCTCGATCAGGTGAACCAGCTCGTTGCCGAGGAGAAGGAGCTGCGCGCAGCTGCAGCACCGCGAGATCGACGAGTCCGAGGAGCATCAACGTCTACGCGCCCTGGAGGTGCAGTTGGACCAGTGCTGGGCTGCGCCAGCGCCGCGCGCTTCGTGAGACCGGCGGCGATCCGGGGGCTGCGAGCGTCCGTCCGCCCGACGAGGTCGAGGGTTACCTCAACTGAACTCCGACACCGGAGCCGCCAGGCCGGCGACATCCGACGTCGTCGTCATCGGCGGCGCACAACGGGCTGGTGGTTGCCTACCTCGCCCGAGCCGGTCGACGGGTACAGGTGCTGGAGCGGCTGGACCACGTCGGCGGCGCGGCGGTGTCCGCGCACGCCTTCGAGGGTGTGGACGCGCGGCTGTCGCGCTACTCGTATCTGGTGAGCCTGCTACCGCGGCGCATCGTCGAGGACCCGGCGCTCGGGTTCGGGTGCGCCGCCGCTATTCGTCGTACACACCCGATCCGGAAGCGGGCGGCCGGCTGTTGATCGGGCCGCCCTCGACCTTCGACTCCGTGGGCGCGGCGTCGGACGAGGCCGGCTTCGAGGCGTTCTACCAACGCTGCCGCGCGCTGACGTCGCGCATGTGGCCGACGCTGCTGCGGCCGCTGAGCACCCGCGACGAAGCGCGCAGGCACGTCGGCGACGACGTCACCTGGCACCTGATGGTGGACGAGCCGATCGGACAGGCCATCACCGCCGCCGTGTCGAACGACCTCGTGCGCGGTGTGATGGCCACCGATGCGCTGATCGGCACGTTCGCCCGCCTCAACGATCCCGCGCTGACCCAGAACATCTGCTTCCTGTACCACCTGCTCGGCGGTGGCACCGGCGACTGGGACGTCCCGATCGGCGGTATGGGCGCGGTCAGCGGTGCACTGGCTGCCGCAGCCACCGGATACGGCGCCGAAATCATCTGTGATGCCGAGGTTTACGCGATCACCGCCGACGGGGAGGTGCGTTACCGTCGGGAGGGCCGCGACCACCGCGTCCACGCGGGACACATCCTTTCGAACGTCACGCCGACGGTGCTCGCGACGCTGCTGGCGAACCCGCACCCGTGCAGGCACCGGGCGCGCAGGTGAAGGTCAACCTGATGCTGCAGAGACTGCCGCGGTTGCACGACCAAACCGTCTCGCCGGAACAGGCTTTCGGCGGGACATTCCACATCAACGAGACCTACCGCCAACTCGACACGGCCTACGTGCGGATCACGGCGTCGTACCCGACCCGCTACCGTGCGAGATCTACTGTCACTCACTGACCGATCCGACGATCCTGTCCGACAGCCTTCAGCCTCCGGCGCGCAGACATTGACGGTCTTCGGCCTGCACACCCCGCATACGCTGGTTTCCGCCGGCGACCCCGACCGAATGCGGGATACCTTGACCTCGGCAGTGCTCAACTCGCTGAACTCCGTTCTGGCCGAACCCATTCAAGATGTGCTGATGCAGGATTCCGCCGGACGGCTGTGCATCGAAGCGAAGACGACAGCCGACCTGGAGCACTCGCTCGGCATGACGGCGGGCAACATCTTCCACGGCGCGCTGTCGTGGCCGTTCGTCGAGAACGACGAGCCGCTGGACACCCCGGCGCGGCGCTGGGGTGTGGCGACCGCGCATGACCGGATTCTGTTGTGCGGCTCGGGATCACGCCGTGGTGGCGCGGTTCGGGGATCGGCGGCCACAATGCCGCGATGGCCGTTCTGGAAATGTGATTTCGGCGCGCTAACGATCGCTGAGCGATTGTATGCGCACCAAAATCGATTGAAGCCGCTTGAGATCGGCGTCGTCGAGGGACGTCAGCGCCTCGGGTGCCGGGTCCTCGGTCGCGTCGATCATGCGAACCATCGCCTGGCCGTCTTCGGTGAGCGACACGATCTTGCAGCGTCGGTTCGCCGGATCGATCTCGCGCGCCACCAGCCCGCGACCCTCGAGGTCGTTGACCACGGGTCGCCGCAGGCGCGTCGATGGTTGCCGCATGCGCCAACTCCTTCACAGACATCGATCGACGGCTCAGTCGCTTGAGAATGCGAATCCTGCTGAACGGCAAGCCTGATCGCTCGACCACCGCCCGCTTCCACGAGTCGCGGTTGTCGATCACCACCGCGGCCATGGTGCGCCAGACCTCGTCGGCCAACGGGTTATCGGACATTGGCGACCTCCACTCGTGCGTCAGTTCCCGCGATCAGCGGTGCGAGTCGCTCGGCCGAACGCAGTGCGCGGGGCGAGGTCGAGTACACGCCGAGCGCGACGATCGTCACCCCGAGCAGCGCGCAGATGACCCACAGCGGTCGCGCAGCGACGGCGAAGTCCGCTCCGCCGTCGCCAGCGCCGCCCCGGCGATCGAACCGCACACCGCCACACCGAGACTGACGCCCACCTGGCGGCTGGTGCTCGCGACGGCCGATGCCGCGCCGGCCCGGTCGGTCGGCATGCCGCTGACGGCAGCATTCGTGATCGGGGCGTTCACCATCGAGAAGCCGATGCCGAACACTGCGAAGATCATCAGTAGCTGCCACACCGGCGTCGTCGCGCTCAACGAGGTGAGCAGCACCGTCGACGCGGTGATCAGCACACCCGCGATGACGATCGACGGCCGGCTCCCCCATCGTCCGACCATCCGGCCCGACAGCGGTGAGAACACCAGCGCGCCAATGGCTACCGGCAGATAGATCAACCCGGTCTCCATGGCCGAGAATCCGCGCTCTTCCTGCAGGTAAAGCGACATCATGAACAGGAAGGCACCCCACGCCGCGAACGCGCACACCGCGATCGGTCGCGGACGCGAACGGGATGCTGCGGAAGAAGCGGAGATCGATGAAGGGGTCGTGGCGTCGGGACTCGAAAAGGAGGAAGGCGACCAGGGCGATAGCCGCGACGACGGCCACGACGATGGTGCGGGCGTCACCCCAGCCGAAGTTCGGGCCTTCGATGAGGACGAAAACGGTGCCGAACAGGAAGGCCATGCCGAGGCCCTGACCGATCGGGTCGACGTCGCGCATGGTGGTCGACTTGGATTCCGGCACGAAGATCGCGGTGAGCAGGATCGCGAGCGCGCAGATCGGCAGGTTGATCCAGAACACCGAACGCCAGTTCACGAACTCGATGAGCGCCCCGCCGACGATCGGGCCCAACGCCATCGAGATGCCGACGACACCACCCCACACGCCGATGGCGCGGGCGCGCTCGACCCGGCCGGTGAACACCTGCGTGATGATCGACATGGCGACCGGGTTCATCATCGAACCGCCTACGGCTTGTACGAATCGCGCGGCGATCAGCGTCTCGATGTTGGGCGCGAGGCTGCACAGCAGGAGCCGATCGCGAACACCGTCAGCCCGATCTGGAAGGTGCGCCGACGGCCGAACCGGTCCGCCGCCGCGCCCGCCAGCAACAGCAGCGACGCCAGCACCAGCGTGTAGATGTCGATGACCCACTGCAGCTGCGAGGCCGTGGCGCCGAGATCCTTGCGGATGTTCGGAATGGCGACGTTGACGATCGTCGCGTCCATCGACACGATCAGCAGGCTCAGGCAGCAGGACACCAAGATGATGGCCTTGCGCCGGGGCTCAATGAGCGGACGACACTTTCATTCACACAACTATTGTGAAACTACAACTGTTGCGATGGCAAGCCCCGCCGCGAGTGAGATGCGTTACGACGCCGAGTGTGGAGTTATGACACGCTCGGGCCGGCTTGGGGTCTAGGGGTCGATGCAACAGTCTCTGATTCGTGTGGAGGCGTTGCGTTGTCTGTTTTGACTTTGAGCTCTGTTGTTCGTCAGTTCTGGAGGCATGTCAGTGATGGCCATACTGTCGAGGAGGCAAGCTGGGCTGTCGGCGTGTCGAGGCGCACGGGATTTCGCTGGTTCCGCGACGCTGGCGGGTGAAACCACGATCGGTAGTCCAGCTCATGGGCCTCCCCATGACGGTCAGATCTTCGCTGGTGGCCATGAAAAGTCCTCACGGACGGACACGGATCTCCCCGGTTCGTTCAAACGGAAGTGGCGCCACCCCCTTGCCGGTGGTGGCTTGAGCGAACCGGAACGATTGACCTCGGTGACGCAGACGTGGCGCGGTGCAGCAGCTAGTCGACGGTGGCGGTGGCCAGGGTCTTGGGCATCAGTTCGTCGAATCGGGCGGGATGGTTCGATGAGACCGCAGCGAAACGTGGTTTCGTAGCAGGCATCGACGATGATCAGATCGACGCGGGTGATGCGGGCGCATGGCTTTGGTGATCGAGTCGTCGGCGCGGTGACGGCGCACCGTGGCGCCGAGTTCGTCGATGGAAAACCAGGCCACGGTGCGGCCGGTGTCGATGGCCAACTGCCCCAACGCTTCGCAGAAGTGGCTCTTGCCGGTCCCGCTGGGCCCGCACACGCACAGGTTCACGCCGGTCGACCCACTCCATGCCACGTAGGGCTTGTTGGGTGGGTGCGGGAATGGAGCAGCGGTTCTCGTCCCAGACGGCGAAGGTCTTGCCCGCCGGGAAGTTCGCGCGCGCGTCGTATCCGCAGGGTGGCTTCGTCGCGGCCGGTGATCTCCTCGGCCAGCAGCACGCGCAGCACCTCGGCGGGATCCCAGCGTTGGGCACGGGCGGTCGGGACCACATCGAGGGCGGCTTTGCGCAGATAGGGCATCCGCAGCCGGCGGGTCAACGCGATCACCTCCTCGAGGGTCTGGGCCGAGGGCCCGGCGACGCCAGATCCGACCGACACCGCCGGCTTGTTGGTCGCGGTCACTTGTCACCGTCCGGGCTCACCGCACCGAACCCGGCCCAGCCGGCGGTACCCGGTTGCAGGCTGTGGGTGTCGCTGACGCGGATCGGCGCGGCGGCCGGCCCGTGCTGCTGATGGGTCAAGATCGCGGCCAGGTCGGCATCGGCGAAGCGGCCGGCCAGCGCCGCGGTACCCAACGCCTGATCGACGGCGGCCGCGCCGTGCAGTTTGGCGAACGCCACCGCTTCGGCCATCTTGGAACGCACCCGCGACGCGCCGGCCGCAGCGGCCTCGACCAGCCACGCGGCCGCGCCGTCGCCGATGGCCAGAAACGCCGCCTCGGCCGGGTTGGCCGCCCGTGGTGCGGTCCCGGCAGCGCGGCGCCCGGATGATCACTGGGGTAATGCTCGTCGCGGATCTGCGGTCGCCCGCGCTGCCCACGGGCGTGGCGGGCGATCTCGACCGAGCCGCCGTCGGCGATGACGGTGACCACCAACTCCTCGCCACACCAGCGCACCCAGACCCGCTCATCAATATGGTGGTGCGGCACCGAATAACGCACCCCCTCAACGCTGATCGTGGAGTCCCACCCCACCCGACGGGTCAGCCCAAACGCCAGGGCCACCGGCTGGGCGGGCAGCACATGCAGCCGCGGGAGTTCCTCGACCAACAGCTCGGCAGGCACCCGACCGGTGGCACGATGCGGGCGGGCATTGACCTGCTCGCAGAAGTCCCGGCACGCCTGCTGGAGTTCAGCGAAAGTGGCGTAGGCGTCCAGCAGATTAGCCTCGGTGGGCACCAGATCGGCCTTGGCGATGCGCACCGTGGCCTCCGAACCACCCTGGTTTGTGGATCAGCCGGCACACAGGTGCGGATCGTCATCCCGTAATGACGGCCTGCGGCGACCACATCGGGATGCCGAATCGGCACCCGCGCAACATGTTCGACGGTCACTGTTTTCTCGTTGTCGGTCAACGCATACGTCGGTGCCCCGCCGATCACCCGCAGCGTGGTGTCCAGACAGCCCAGCAAGCTCGGCAGGGTGCGATCCCAGGTGGGCAGCACCACCCGAAACCGCGACCAGGCCAGCCACGCGCAAAACAACAATGTCTGCCGGCCCGCGACGGTGGGTCCTGGCCCCAGTCGAACTGCAGCCACAACCCCGGCTCGGCCACCCACGGCCGAAACACCCGGCGATGACCCGACCGCCAGCTCTTCTGACCGCCGCGACCGCGCGTCGGGTGGTGCGCCCGAGCCGTCGAAGCCCATCGCGACCAGCTTGTCGTGGGCGACGTCGGCGCGGATCAACCCGTTGGAGCGGTCCACCCACCTCGACCTTGTCCAGGAATGGATCAATGGCCATCTCTCGCCGCGGCCGCTCATCCGGGCTGAGCCCGGCGTCGCGCAACGCCACGTAGTGGGCCACCGTCTTGTGATCACAACCGGCCAGCGCGGCCGCGGCGCGGTACCCACCGGTCAAGTCGAACGCCTCCAAAATCTCCATGATCTCCTCACTGCTTTTCACTTACTGGCCTTCCGCCCTCGACACACTTGGTCGACAAACAGCCAGCCCGACACCGCCGCCGATCACCGGCAACGACACGACCGCAACGGGGAAATCGCTGGGCCGTCAGTGGGGAGATCTCGTGACCGCCAGCGGGGAGATCAGCTGGCCGCCAATGGGGATTTTTACGCGTCCGCTGTCACGCGGCAACGCGCTGCTGCTGGGCGGGCAAGAAGCCGGTGGTGCAGGGTGGCGGCAGGTTGAGGTTCAGGTTGAAGCTCAGATATTGGCCTTTGTAGTCCTGTTTGGTGTTGAGGTTGGCGAGGATGCCCGCCTGGTTCGCCGCAACGGCTTGGGGAAACACCACGAGGAGTTGTTCGATGTCGTTTTGATAGGTGAGCGCGACTTGCCCGACACTGACTAGGTTGGCCAGCAGGATGGGCAAGGTGGGCTGCAGCCGCTCGACCAGTTGCCGTACCTGCGCGGCCGCCGGGCCACCCTTGACGATGACGCCGGCAACGGCCTCGTCGTGGGTCTTCAATTCGGCGGTCACCGTGGCCACATGGGACGCCCACGCCTGGATCGCATCGGACGTGTTGGTCTGCGAATCCAACACCGGATCGGCCTTGTCGATCAGCGTGGTCAGCGGATCGAGATTCTTGCGCGCGTCGATCGCCAGCGTGGATGCACCTTCGATCACACGCGACAGTTCTGGACCGAGCCCTCCGACTGCCGTATAGGCCTCGTCGATCACGGTCTTGAGGTCGTCGCGGGTATGGCCTGCAGACCGGTGTTCGCCGCGGCGAGCAGAGCGTTGACGTCCGGCGGCACCGACGAGTCAGCGAGGGCGATCACGTCACCGTTCTTCAGCGGCGCCGAGGTGCTGTTCCGGGGCAACAGCAAGACATAGGATTCGCCGATCGCGGATTGACTGTGCACCTCGGCTTTGAGGTCTGAGGGGATGTCGATGCCGGATTGCAGCGACAGCACCGCCTCCACGCCGGTATCGGTCAGACGCACCGATTCCACCCGGCCGACCTTCGTGCCGCGGTAGGTCACGTTGCCCGATTCATAGAGCCCACCGGATCTCGGCAGTTCCATCGTCACCGTGTACCGGCCGACGCCGAACATGGCGGGCAGGTTGATGAAGTGCAGGGCCATCACCACCACCGTCGCAAGGGCAACGATCGTGAAGATGGCCAGCTGGATTCTCACCCGTCGGGTCAAATGCATGTTAGCGGCCCTGATTCCACCGATAAGGAATCGTCAACGGATTCCCGGGACCGTTCGGGCCACCAGACAAGCAGGGCTGGGGAACTGACCGATGGTGCGGCCCCACTGCAACTCGAGCCAGGTCAGATCGCACTCCATCGAGTGCCGGTGAAGATCCCTTGGTCGATACGGCTGAGCGTGAGGTCGACGATGGCGGTCAGATTGGCATAGTCACCGCGTTGAAAGTTTTCGAAGGTCTCGTTCGGAAACGGGAAGGTGGCAAGCAAGCTCAGGGATCGCGTCAGGCTGGGCCCGGCGTTGGCCAGCGACTCCAACACCGGGCCGACTTGCCTCAACTCCTTCACCAGGTTTTCCTTCGTCTGATTCACCGTGTCCACGGTCAGAGCGCTGAACTTGCCGAGCTGATCGGCCGCCTGCACCAGGTTGTCTCGTTCTGAGTTGAGCACCGCCAACGCGTCGGGGACGGTGGCCAACGCCCGGTCCAGAACCGGCTGCTGTGCACTGAATTTCCCGACCAGGCGGTTGAGGCTCTCGGTGGCCGCGATGATGTCGCCGGTCTGGTCGTTGAGGTGGCCGGTGAATTCCCTCAGCTGCGTGATCAAGCTCCGCACGTCCTGCTCGCGGCCGCGAAACGCGGTGGAAAACGCCTCGGTGATGTCCTGAACCTGGCCCAGCCCACCACCATTGAGCAACATCGACAGCGCGGCCAACGTCTGTTCGGTACTGGTAGGCGCCGCCGTCCGGCAGCGGGATGACCGATCCGTCGCGCAGCCGTCCTCGCGGCGCTTCGCCGGGCGGCGGTGCAAGCTCGATGTGCAAGGAACCCAGCAGACTTGTGGTGCCGATCTTGGCAGTCGCGTTTGCGGGCAGGTCGACGTCGCCGTTCAGGCGCATGGTCAGCAGCGCGTGCCAGCCCTGGCGCTCGATTTTGGTGACATGGCCGACCGTGACGTCTGCGACACGCACACGCGAGTTCGGCTCAATGTTGTTGACGTCAGGCATTTGTGCCTGAATCACGAAAGAACCGGCGCCGGCGCCCTGGGTGCCGGGCAGGGACAGTGAGTTCAGCCCGCGCCAACCGCAGCCGGGCATCGCGGCCACGATCAGGACCATCGTCACGTTCGCCGCGACATGTTGCCAGCGTCGCCGAGTCACGGGCCACCTCCTGGAGGCACCATCAGGCCCCTTAGACCGTGGGTGGGGTCCGTGGCGAGCGGCGCGGTCATTGCTGGGTCGGGCGCCGACGCTTCGGCGGCCAAGGGGACGCCCGGCGGCGGATCGACGGCCGGCGGCACGTAGTCGGGCCGCAGCCAGGGCTCGCTGTAGGTCACTTCGTTGGGCCGGGTCTGCGCGCCGACGAACAGGTTCTCTCCCAACGGCGGGAAGTTGTATTGACGGTTCTTCACGATGGGCGCCAAATACTGCGCACACAGCTTCGCCGATTGCTCACCACCGCGGCGGGATGCGGACTGAATTGCACCGCACAGGAACGAGATCGGGTTCGCGAAGTTGTTGATGGCCAGGGCGCCGGTCAACGAACCGTTGGCCGGCTCGTAGATGTTGTTGTAGTTCTGCAACACCGTCGGGGCGATGTGCAGCGTTTGTTTGATGTCGTCGAGGCTCTCAACCAGCACGCGCGTGATCGAGGTCATCTTGTCCGATGCCGTACCGATCGCCTCCGTGTTGTCGGCGGCGAAGTCCTGCACGTCGGCCACGACCGCGTTGAGATCCTCGACCGCCTGACCGACTTTGTTCGGATCGTCGGCCAGCAGTGACGTCACCTCCGCGAGGTTGCGGTTGAGCGATTCGAGCAGATCGGCGCTGTCGCTCAGCGCAGATACCAGCGTCGAGAGGTTCTTGAACGTGGCGAAGATGTCGTTGCTGTGGTCACCAAGGATCGAAACCGCTTGCGACAGTTTGATGATGGTGTCGCGGATCGTGGGGCCCTGGCCGCGCAGGTTGTCGGCGGCCGTGTTGATGAGTGCGCCCAACGTACTCACACCGTCGGGCCCGGTGGGCTTGAGCAGGTCGGTCAGCCTCTCGAGTTGCGCGCGTAGGTCGTCCCATTCGACGGGCACCGCAGTGCGGTCCTCGGGAATCACCGCGCCGTCGGCCATCGTCGGTCCACCGGTGTACGGCGGCGTGAGCTGGATGGTGCGGCCGGTCACCAGCTGCGGTGACAGGATCACGGCCTTGGCATCGGCAGGAACCTTGTACCTGCCGTCGAACCAGAATGTGACCTTGGCCCGCTCGGGTTGCGGCTCGATCGACTCGATCTTGCCGACGGAAACGCCGCGAACGAGCACGTGGTCGCCGGCGAACACCCCTGTGCTGTTCTCGAAGTAGGCGACCACCACCGTCCGGGCGATCTGCGCGGGCATGCGTGCCGCGACGATCAGGCCCGCACCCATCACCAGCACAAGCACCACCGCCAAGACGAGCCTCGCGGTACGTGGTGACCTCATGGCAGCCGGAATCATGGCCTTACTCCCGGTTGTTGGAGGGGCGGCGCCTCGCCCGGCGCCGGCACGTAGACCGGCGCTGGAGTCGGCTCGGGTACCGAGGCCATCGCGGGCGGCGGCAGCGCGGGGGGTCCGGGTGGCGGGCCGCCGGGCGGTGGTGGCGGGGGCGGTTCGCGGTAGGGGTAGCGCGGGTCCCCGGGATTGCCGGTGATCGCGTCGGGGAGATGCAATCTCGGTTCCCCACCCTGACCGGTCCGCGGGAAGGGCACCGGCAACGCGGGCGTCCCCGGTTGGCCGGTCTGCGGGTCCGTCAGCTGTGAGGGCAGTAGCGTCGCCGGATCCAACCCCAGATCCGAGAACGCCGCGTCGACGAACGGTTGCACGAACTGACCCGGAAAGAGGTTGACCACATAGGCTTTGAAGAACGGGCCGGAGGAAAGCGATTCACCGAGAGACATGACGTAGGTGTTGATCAGTTTGATGGACTGCGCCACACGCTCCTTGCGGTCATCGACGATCGCCAACACTCCGTTGAGCTTTTCCAACGCCGGCCGCAGCTGCTGACGGTTCTCGGCGATGAACGCGTGCAGCTGTCGCGACACCGCCGAGATGTTCGCCCAGATCTGGTCCAATGCCGCGCTTTGCGTCTTCAGCGCCGCCAGTAGTGCATTGGTGTCTTTCACCAGACTCACGATGTTGTCGGTGCGTTTGGCCAGCACCCCCGTCACTTGGGCCGCGTTGTCCAGCAGCCTGCGCAGTTCGGCATCGCGTGTGTCGAGCACTTGTGCGAACCGCGCCACGCCCGCCACCGCATCCTTCAGATCCGCCGGTGTGCCCGAAAAGGTCTGGGCCAAGGTGGCCAGCGATTTCGAGAGCTGGTCGGTGTTCACGCCGCTGATCGTGGTGGCCAGGTCACCGAGGGCATCGGGCAGCTGGTAGGGCGAAACCGTACGGTCGAGCGGAATGGCGCCGTCGAGCTGACCGCTCCCGCGCGGTGTCACATCGACGATCTTGGCGCCCAACAGGCTCTTGGTCTTGATCGCGGCCTCGGTGCGGTCTCCCAGCCGCACATCGGTGTCGATCTTGAACGTGACGAGCACGCCCGTTTCGTCGAGTTCGATGCCCGAGACGTTGCCCACCACGAACCCGGAAACCTCCACGCCTGCACCGGTGTTCAGCCCGCCGGCGTCGGCGAAGTACGCCGAGTACTCCCTACCCGAGTTGAGGAAGGGCAGGTTTTGGTACTGCAACGCGGCCAGCCCCATCACGGCAACGGTCGCGACGCCGACGGTGCCGATGACCAAGGGCTGCGTTCGGAGAATGACTTCATTTGGGCGCGCACCGCCCCGTGCTCTGGCCGGCCACCTTGACGTACACCGGCTGGCCCCCTTTGCCGTTGAGCTTGAGCACGACATCGCACAGGTAGAAACTGAAGTAGTCGCCGTACATCCCCTGCCGCACGAGGGCCTGGTATCTGTCCGGCAGCGTGTTGAGCAGATTGTCGAGATATTCATGGTCAGCCACGGCGATGCCCGCCACCCGATCGGTCTGCGCGACCACCTCTTTGAACGGCGCCCGGGCTTGGGTCAACAGGTCGGCGAGCGAACCGGTGGCGGCGTTTGTGTAGGCCACCGCGTTGGAGATGTCGGTCCTGCGTTCGGCCAGCCCGCCGATCAGCTCCGAGAGTGATGTCACGGCTTTGTCCAGCCGCTCGCTCTGCCCGCCAACGACCCCAGCACCACGTTGAGGTTGTCGATGACCTGCCCGATCAGCAGATCGCGGTCGGCCAACGTGTTGGTGACCACCGCGGCCTGCTGCAGGAAAGACCCGATCGCGGGGCCCTGACCCTCAAACGCCTCGATCAACTGCTGAGTCAGGTCGTTGACCTGCTGCGGGTCCAGCGCCCGAAACAGCGGCTTGAAGCCACCGATCACCGAGTCCAGATCCAGCGCGGGTTGCGTGTGAGTCAGTGGGATGGTCTGTCCGGGACTCAGCGTCTTGAGTCCGCCGGTGCCTTCCTCCAGGGCCAGATACCGGTCGCCGAACAGATTGTCATATCGGATCACCGCCCTGCTGCCCTGCGTGAGCACGACGGACTTGTCGGTGAAAACTGCACGCGCACAGTTGCATCCGGGTTGATGGAGATGTTTTCCACCTTGCCGACCTCGACGCCCGCGATCCGCACTATCGTGCCGTTCCTCAGGTTGGACACGTTGCTGAACTCGGCGTAGTAGCTGTTGCCCGCGCCGAAGCGAAACTGTCCGAAGATCGTCAGCGTCAGGAATGCGACGAACGCGCAGACAGCCAGGAAAACGCCCAGGCGCCAGATGGTGCCCCTGAAGTCAGCCACGGAGGCTCTCCTCCTTGTGCGGATCGTCGGCGGTGACGATGACCAGCGCGATCACGGGGCCCTGCCCGTTGTCGTCGAGTGGTGCCGGGGCCGCCGGGGACGCCCGGCCATAGCGGCACTCCGCCCGGCCCGTACAGCGGCGCGCCGTATGGTGGCGCCCCGGTATGGAACCGGCCCGATCGCCGGGCCTGGCAGGCACTGACGAATGCTCGGTGGCTCCGGCACGGCACGGGTCGTCGGGAAGTAGTTCGCCCAGCACGGATGTCCGATGCCGGGGTTGGGCCGAACATCCAGGCCGGTCCCCCAGCCGGTGTTGGTGATCAGCTGGCGCACCGGGAAGTTCTTTGTCGCATCCGGAAGCGAGCCGCACCCCGGCGCACCGCCGGGTCCGCCCTTGGCGGCCACTATCGGCAGATTGTTCGGGTAGGCGTAGGGATCGTTTCCCAGCAACAAGGCGACGTCGAGCTGAAGGGTGCGGCCATCGCCGCCCCACGCCGCATAGCCGCCGTTGTCGAGATACCACGTGGCCCCCTTCAGAAAGCACGCGTACACGGGGCTGTGCTGCAGCAGCAGGTTCGTCGTCGGCTCGAGGGTGTTGACCGCCTCGACGAGACCGTCCTTACTCGTGGCAAGCAGGTTCGTGCCTGCCGTCGACAGCCCGATGACGTTCAACAACAAGCCATCTAGAGCGCTCGCCTGGTCGGTGATCGTCGTGCTGGTGGTGCTGACGGCATCCAGGATGGACACGATGTCATCGGCTGCCGCGTCATACGTGTCAGCGACGTTCTTGAGCGAGCGCCAGTTCTCTCGCATGGTTTCGGCGCGCGCGTTCAATGCCAGTAGGACCTCATTGAGGTCCGTGGTGGCCTGACCCATCCGCTGGCCCTGTCCGCGCACGCCATCGGCGACTGCGGTCAGCACGGCGTTCAGCTTCAGCGGGTCAATCATCTTGAGCAGCTCGACGACGTTCTCGAAGACCGTGTTGATCTCAGTGCTGACGTTCTTGGATTGCAGCACGGCGCCGGCGGCCAGCCGCTTGGGGCTCGGATCCGGCGGATACACCAGCTCGACGAACTTGGTGCCGAACGCGGTTGTGGCACTGATCTGAGCGTTCACGTTCGCCGGGATGTAGCGGATCTGGTCGGGGTCGATCTCCAGCCTCAAGCTGGCTCGATCACCACCACCGCCGATCTCGCTGACCCTGCCGACTTGGACACCACGCATCATGACATCTGCGTTGGTCTCCATCACCAAACCCGCTCGATCAGATGAAAGTGTCACGGGCACATACGATCTGAACGTTTCCCCGAACGATGCCGCCGCCGCGGAAAGAAACAGAACGATTGCCGTCAACAAGATCAGCGTCCACCACCCGGTGGCGATGCGGTATGTCCCAGCCCTGCGCTTCATGCCTAGCCGGCCAAATGGAAATCGCCGGACTGGCCGTAGATGGCCAGCGTCATGATCACGATCAGGACCGATGCGACGACCATCGAGGCACGCACCGCTCGGCCCACGGCCTCACCTACGCCTGCGGGCCCTCCACGCGCGGTATAGCCGTAATAGGTACACAGCAGCATGATCATCAACGCGACCGCGGCCACCTCGGCCAACGACCACAAGACGTCGGATGGACTCAGATACGTATAGAAGTAATGGTCGTAGACACCTGACCCCTGCCCATACACAGCGGTGGTGCCGACACGAGCGGCCCAGAAAGCCGTCATCAGCCCGATGCAGAACAACGGGATCGCCACAATCACTCCGGCCACCACCCGGGTGGAGGCCAAGTAGCTCACACTGCGGATACCGATGGCCTCGAGCGCGTCGATCTCCTCGTTGATTCGCATCGCCCCGAGCTGAGCGGTACTGCCGGCGCCGACGGTGGCGGCCAACGCCACCATCACCGTGCCCGGCTGAATCTCGCGGGTATTGAAAAACGCCGATGCGAAGCCCGTGAGCGCCTCCACACCCACCGACGCCAACTGGTTGTATCCCTGCACCGCGACGATCGCACCCGTCGTCATCGTCAAGAACGCCACGATCACCACCGTCCCGCCGATCACCGCGAGCGCCCCGCTACCCAATCCCATCTGTGCGATCACTCGCAACAACTCGCCACGGTAGTTGACGACGGCATCCGGAATGCCCGCCAGCGTGGTGGCGTAAAACCTTGTCTGCGAACCAATCTGGTCCCACCCGCCCACCACCGCATTCCTCGCCCGCAGTAAGCGGGGATGAAGTCCGCTCGGAACACTCGACGTCACGGCTCCACCTCAGGACACCATGAAGGGGACGCCGACAGCGGTGACGATGATGTTGATCAAGAACAACACCAGGAAGGCGAACACCACCGTTTCGTTCACCGCCCTGCCGACACCGGCGGAACCACCATCGACCGAAATGCCTTGGTAGCAAGCGATCAAGCCCGCCATCAATCCGAACAGGGTCGCCTTGACCATCGAGATGACGACGTCGGCCATATGGGTCAGCGTGGTCAACCCCGCCACCCAGGCGCCCGCCGAAACGTCCATGAGATACACCGAGCAAACGAACGCCCCGACCAGACCCGTCATGATCACCACTGAGCTCAGCGCCAGTGACACGGTCGTAGCCGCCAGCACGCGCGGGACGACCAGCGCCTGAATCGGGTTGATACCCATCACCCGCAGCGCATCGAGTTCCTCGCGAATCGTTCGCGCACCCAGATCGGCGCACATCGCCGTGGCACCCGCACCCGCCACCACCAACACCGTCACGATCGGACCGCTCTGAGACACCGTGAAGATCGCAGCGCCGGTGCCGGAAAAATCCGCCGCGCCGATATCGGCCAGCAAGACGTTGAAAAGAAACCCCGAGATCACCGCCCACGGGATAGTCATCAGTATCGCGGGCAGCGTCGAAACCCTTGCCACGAACCAGCACTGAGCCAAATACTCACGCCACGCGAACGGCGGCTTGAACATCAACACCAAGGTGTCCAACGACATGGCCAAGAACCCGCCGACCGCACGCACGGGCCTGGTCGCCGTTTGCGCGGAGATCACCATGCTGGGCCCAACCGCGCGGCTGCCGGGAGGCGGCGATCCTGCGAACAACCGGTCGAGGCTTCGACCACCGGCGCCCTGTGCGTTTGCGGGAAATCGCCATCGATGGAGGGCATAGACGGAACGCTATCGACCCCTGCGGCCGGATTGCTGCTTCCAAAAAGAGGTATAAGTCTCTCCCTTACGAGGCATGAGCCGCTGTAGACGACGGTCAGCGAAGTTTGCTGTGGTGTCCGCGCGGCCACTGCGGCAACGACTGGCAGCACCCGCGCGACGCGCATGGGTTCGGCGCCGCGGCGACGAGTGGAGCTGCTCATGTTGGCCATCCCGACAGGTCGAAGTTGGGCGGTGACAACGGAGAGGGTACGCGGCCGACCTCGCTTATGTCCATAGTCAATACGCTAAATAGAGAGCGAGATATACACAAAAAACGATTACAACTGCGACTTGTGCTCATACATGTATCTTGATAGTACTGTTCTGTATGTCACACTGGAGATGGTGGGCGTGGAGGCCACCTCGCGCAGTGATACCCGAGGAGGCAACCTGATGACCGATACCAAAGAGGCCAGCGAGAAGCTCGTCCGCGACTTCGGACTCCTGGGAGGGCCGTGATCTTGAAACGATCTGTGGTGCTTTCGCCGCCGACGCCGTTTACCACAACACGCCGGTGAAGCCGATCGAGGGCATCGACGGTATCCGGGCGATCTTCCGCGCCTTCCTCGACGCGTTCTCGTACGCCAAGCTCGACGTCGTGACGCTGGCGGCCGAACCGGGCCTTGTGCTCGCCGAACGAATCGACTACTTCACCATGAACGACGGCCGCAAGGTCGAACTGCCCGTCACCGGCGTCTTCGTCGTCAAGAACGGCGAAATCACCCGCTTCACCGACTATTTCGACCTTGCCGACTTCGAGCGCCAGAGCGGATTCAAGCTGTAGGTCCGCAGCAACCGACATGGTCAGCGACTCGTCCAGCCCTCTGCCGCAGGTCACCTCCGCCGCAAAGCAGAGGCGTCTGGCAGGATTTGGTGGTTCGAGAAAGCAAGAAGGGGCGGCGGGCGGTGGAGACCGCGGTTTCAACCGTCAAGCGCAGGCCCAAGGATCGGAAGCAGCAGATCCTGGAGCAGGCCGTTCGGCTGTTCATCGAACGTGGCTTTCACTCGGTCAAGCTGGAGGACATCGCCGAGGCGGCGGGTGTCACCGCCCGCGCCGTCTATCGGCACTACGACAACAAGCAGGCCCTGCTCGCTGCCGCTATCCGCACCGGCCAGGAGCAGTATCAGAGCGCCCGGCAGCTCTCCGAGGGCGAGACAGCGTCGGCGCCGCGGCCGTTGAGCGTCGAACTACCCGACCTGACGGCGGCCGCCGTCGCATCGCGGTCTTTGACGGTGCTGTGGCAGCGCGAGGCCCGCTACCTCGACGACGTCGAGCGGTCCGAGGTGCGCCGTCGCATCAACGCCATCGTGGCCGGCATTCGCGACAGTGTGCGGCTCGAAGTGACCGGGCTCAGCCCCCAGCATCTCGAACTGCGCGCCTGGGCGGTGTCCAGCACCATCACCAGCCTGGGTAGACACAACCTGAGCCTGCCGGGAGATGAGCTGTCCGAACTGCTGAACCGGGCCTGCATGGCGGCTGCACGGACTCCTGTCGTCAGCGCGCTGAAGCCTCTCGACCCGACGCCCGAAGACGGGCGCGCATTGTTCTCCCGGCACGAAACCCTGCTGGCCACCGGTGCGCGTCTCTTCCGCGCTCAGGGCTATCCGGCCGTCAGCACCAGTGAGATCGGCAAGGGCGCCGGCATTGCGGGTCCCGGCTTGTATCGCACGTTTTCGTCCAAGCAGGCCATCCTCGACGCCCTCATTCGGCGTCTGGACGACTGGTGGAGCCTGGAAACCATTCGCGCGTTGCGCGGCGACGAAGACACGGCGGCCTGTCTGCGCATGCTGGTCGCCGGACGGGTGCGCATCAGCCTCGACGATCCCGACCTGGTGTCGGTGTCGATCACCGAACTTTCCCACGCATCGGACGAAGTCCGCGAGACATACACGCGCAACCAGGCCGACCGCGAATCGGTATGGATCGACCTCATCTGCAGCCTGATGCCCGAAACCACGGCTGCGCAGGCTCGACTCCTCGTCGCCGCGGCCATCAGCTTCATCGACGACACCGTGCGCACGTGGCACCTGACCCGGTATTCGGGCGTGGCGGAAGAGATCACCGCGATCGTGTTGTCGATCCTGACCAGCCGCGGTCACCAGAGCGCGGAAATGGTTCCGCCATCTGCGATCTGAGCTGTCCCGTTCACCATCGACGCGTCGTCGGACAGCAGGAAGGCGACGACTCCGGCGATTTCCTCTGGTCCGGCCATGCGGCCCTGCAGTCGGGCGATCATGTTGTCCGCGCCCCCAGCGCCCAGCACCTCGTCGAACGTCGCCATCGCGGTCTGCTGCATCGGTGTGTCGACGAACGCGGGCAACACCGCATTGGAACGCACGTTGGCCGAGCGTAATTCGGCGGCGGTCACGCGGCTGAGATGGATGATCCCCGCCTTGGACATGCCGTACGCCGCCGAGCCGGCCGCCGCGACCTGACCCGCCAGCGACGACATGTTGACGATCGCTCCGCCACCGCGCTCGATCATCTTCGGTGCGGCATGTTTGGTGCACAACCACGCGCCGCGCAGGTTGATCTTGATGACCCGGTCGAAGTCCTCGACGGTCGTTTCGGTCAGCGGCGAGAAATGCACGATTCCGGCGTTCGCGACGAGTTTGTCGACGCCGCCGAACTCGGTGGTACAGGCCTCGACCATCCCGATCACCTGTTCCTCGTCGCTGACGTCGGCCCGGAAACCGACCGCGCCGCCGCCGATTTTCATCGCCGCCGCGTCGGCCGCGGCGCCGTCGATATCCGCGCACAGTACGTGAGCGCCCTCGTCGGCGAGGCGCGCTGCGATCGCGAGACCGATGCCGGCGCCCGCGCCGGTGACAATGGCGGCCTTGCCCGCAAGGTCCGGATGCGTCATGTGACTCCTCGTGAGTGTGTTTGAGCCATAACGATTCTCACCCCGCGACCGCAAGAACCCTGCGCTGCGCGGCGACCAAACCGTGTTCGCGGATCGCCCCGAACATCACCAGGCCGAACCCCGGAGCATCATCGGACAGCCGGACCGAATGCACGCCCAGATCGCGCAGTATCCATGCCACGATCTGCGAAACCCGCTCCGCACCCAACGCGGCGCGGGTCGACAGGCCGCACGCGTCCACCGGACCCGGCGGGCGCAGGTACACGATCATGCCGCTGCCTCGAGCTGTCATCGTCGTCACCGCGCGATGGAGGTCATCACCGCAGCGACAACCCAACGATCCGAACACGTCTCCGGTCAGACATTCGACGTGAACGTGCAGCGGCATCGGGCGATCCGAATCGGCGGTGCCGATGATCGCCACGAGATGTTCGCCGCCGCCGTGGGTGTCACGAAAACCGATGACGCGCGACGTCCCTGCACCAAGGGGCAGCAGGGTTTCGGCCGACCGGACGACTTGCGGTTCGGTGCGCCGCCGGAACTGTGCGAGATCGGCGATGGAGATCACTCCGAGCCCGTGCCGTTCGGCGAACTCGATCGACTCGGCCTCGTCGGCGATCGCCCCGACGCGTTCGCCCGAGACGATCTCGCAGAGGACACCGGCGGGTCGCCGGCCCGCAAGCCGGGCGAGGTCCACGGCCGCCTCCGCGACTCCCGGTTCTGCCAACACGCCGTCCGCATCGGCCAGGACGGGCACGACGTGGCCGGGACGTCGGAAATCCGAGGGTGACGACGCCTGCGCGGCGAGCGCCACGATGGTCGCGGCGCGGTCGGTCGCCGAGATGCCGGTGCCGACCCCGCCCCAATCGACGGCGACACGTTGCGTGGTGCGGAGGAGGTCGCCGCTGCACACCGGCGGCAGGTCGAGCCGATCGCACTCGATGCCCGGCAGTGCAACTCGGACGTAGCCGGAGGTGTGTCTGACGGTGAAGGCGAGCAGTGTGGAGGTCGCGCTCTCGGCGGCGAAGACGAGGAAGCCCTGCGCGGCATCGTCTGTCACCACGACATGACGGCCCGCGCCGATGGCCGCGATCGCGCGCCTCACCCGTACATCTGCGGTTCTCATCCGCGCTCCCCCGCTGTTGCCGTGACGGCGAGCCGGCGAAACCGGCTGCCGTGAAAAACAAGTGGTGGGGTGTCCGGATCGGCGCTGAGTTCGCAGATTTCCAGCAACGCGATGGTGTGGTCGCCCGCAGGGAGCTCGGAGTGCAGGCGGCAATCCAGCCACGCCGTGGCCCCGTGAACGAACACCGCCCCCTTGGACAATTCCGTCCAGCGCACCCCGGCGAACCGGTCCCCGACCTTGCGTGACAGCGAAAGGCAGGCGTCACTGTGGTGCTCGGCCAGCACACTGACCCCAAGCCGCTCGCGCTCGCGCAACCTCGGCCATGTGGTCGAGGTGTTCTGCACGCAAATCGACACCAGCGGCGGGTCCACCGAAACCGTGGTGAACGAGCTGGCCGCCATGCCGACCGGCTCACCGTCGATGCTCGCGCAGACGGCGATCACCCGGACGGGAAACATCCGAAGACGCGACGCAGTGTCGAGTCGTCGAGGTGGCGCGAGTGGACGGGATGCATGTCTTTTCGTCCGTTGCCGTGCCGTTAGCGCAGCCCGTGCAGGAAGTCGAGCAGCAGCCGGTTGATCTCCTTGGGCTCTTCCTGCTGGATCCAGTGTCCGACCTCGGCCACCATGTGGGTGCCGCAGTAGTTCGGCATCATTTCCCCGGCCCGTTCGGTCGCCTCGGCTCCCCATGTGGTGCCGACGTCGTACTGCCCACCGATGAAGACAGCGGGCGGGGTGAGTGGCTTGCCGGCCTGGTCGGCCAGGTCGTGCCAGTCGTTGTCGATGTTGTGATAGAAGCTCAGCGGCCCGCCGAAGCCGGAACGCTCGAATTCGCTTGTGTAGAAATCGAGATCCTCATCGGTGAACCAGTCCGGCATCTTCTCCGGATACACGAAGGCGTCCTTGAGGCGCGCCCCCTCGGGCATGCACAACGGGCCGGCGCGGATCACGTCGAGCGGATCCATGGCCGCCAGATCGATCCCTTCCGCCTCGGCGGCACGCGTGGCGGCGCTCACGGCATCGCCGGACACCGTGTACGTGAGTCCGAGGAGCCAGGTGCGCAGGTCCTCTTCGATCTCGGCGATGATGCCGTCCTGCGCTGAGAAGTAATCCTGGTACCACACCCTGCCCGGCCCGGCGATCTCCAGGTGATAATCGTTCGGGCGTTGCTCTCCGAAAGGACTGCCCGGCAGGGCGATAACACCACGTCCGGCGAAGGGGCAACTGAGCCCGGCAACTCCGGCACATCTGTCTGGGTGCAGCCAGGCGAACGTCCACGCGACCGGGGCGCCCCAGTCGTGTCCGACCACGATCGCCTGCTTCTCGCCGTACGCATCGATCACGCCGAGGATGTCGCCGACGAGTTCTTTGATGCGATAGGCGGACTGCACGCGGAACTTCGACGATTGCCCGTAGCCTCGCTGATCGATCGCCACCACCCGGTACCCGGCAGCCGCGAGCGCGGGTATCTGATGGCGCCACGAGTACCACGACTCCGGAAATCCGTGGACCAGCACCACCAACGGACCCTCACCCTCTTCCACGGCGTGGATCCTGGTGCCCCGGCAGTCGAGCATCCGATGATTCTGCGGCATTCGAGTCGCCTCTCCTTGTTGTCGTTCAGTGTGTGGACGTCACGGCCTACCCGACGGCGATTTCCTCGGGACGGTCCAGCCGATCGGCGACGGGCACGGTCCGGTCGGAGTAGTTGCGGGCGATCAGCGTCTGCTGCCCGGACAATCTCGTGCGCGCCCATTTGCCGAGCACACGGCCTGCGACCTTCGGCATCATCAGGGCCGCGGGCGGCTTGACGAGGTGCACGACCGCGAGGAACTCGCGATAGGTATCGAGGTCATCGTGCACCAGCTCGAGGACACGGTCCATGTACCACGTGAGCGCACCGAAATAGAACGGGCGCTTGTCACGCACGCCTTTGATCCAGTCGAAGCGCAGGTTCTGCTCGCGTATCACGAACCAGGCCGTATCAGCCATCTTGCTGATCTTGCGGTAGTAGCGGCGCGGCAGCTCGTGATGTCCCGCGCCGTATTTGGCGAGCAACAGTTGCATCTCGCGGACTTCCTTGAGCGCCAGACTCATTCCCAGCCCCGATACGGGGTCGGCGCTGGTGTAGGCATCGCCGACCACCAGCAGGGCACGCGGGAGGTTGCGCATCTTCTCATACCGCAACCGCAGCATGTTGGGGTAGCGGAAGTTGTAGATCGGCGACGCGGGCTCCAGCCCGTCGATGTTCTCACCTACGACCGGTGAGGGCATCAGGTCGGCGAACTCGCGGAACTCACGCGCGGTACGTGGTGGCGAGTAACAGTTGTAGGCGACAAGAGACGTGGACAAAATGGTGCGTGAGCTGTCCGTGTAGTACTGCGCGGCGTAGGTGTCCTCGTAAGGGCGGTACGCGTAGCAGATCACCATCACCTTGTCGTCCCACTGCCGCTCCGGCGGGACGTGGTGCTGCATGGTGGAGTAGAAGCAGTTGATGATGTCCTGCTCGACCTCGGGGGCGCCGATCCCCATGTGCTCCAGGAATTCCGGTATGCGCGTGTTCTTCCCCGAAGCGTCGACGACGAACTCGGCCGGCACCACATCCAGTACGCCGTCACGGTCCACCGCGACACCGATGACGCAATTGGCGTCGCGGTCGTAGACGAGGTCACCGACCTCGGCCTCGTAACGGAACTCGATGCGGGGTTCGTCGTCGAGCCGACGCCGCACACACCATTCGAGCAGCGGGCGCCCGGCGCACACGATCTGAATGTCACTGGTGCCGGGCTTCTTCCAGGTGCCGCCGAGTCGGATGCGGTATTGGTCGGCCATGTCGACCTTGAAAGCACCCTCGGCGACCATGTCATCGACGATGCCCGGGAAAATCCGTTCCAGCTCGATCTGTCCCGCGGTGAGCAGATGGTGTAGGTGCCAGCCTTGGGCCGCGCCGGGCCGGCCCTCGCGGCGGGAGTGACGGCCGTCCTTCTCCAGCACGATCACCCGCTCGAACGTCTCGGTCAGCACCTTGGCCGCCGCGATACCGGCGATGCTACCGCCGATGACAACGGCGGTGCCGCGACCGTCACGTCGCACCCGCGTCGTGTCGACCTCGGCGTGGTCCAGCGCGCCGGGGTACGCCTACGCGCAGCCCCACTCGCCACGAACTTCTCATAATACAGACCGATGCGATGAATACCTCTGTTGTCGAGCCAGTTTCGCGTCGCCTCGACCATCGGTGCAGGGCCGCAGAGGTAGACGTCGGCATCGCCAGCCTGACCATCGCGGCTCAGCATGGATTCGTCAAGCAGATCGGTGACCAGCCCGACCGGGCCGTCCCACCCGGAGTCGGATCGGGAAACGATCGTGTGCAGCTTGAGGCCGGGGATGCGTCGTGTGAGTTCGTCGAGTTCGTCTTGCTTGCAGAGGTCTTCGGCGGCAGTCACGCCATACAGCAGGTGCACCGGTTGCTCGACGTCACTGTCGAGGCTCTGAGCCATTGCCAGGATCGCCGACAGCCCGGTGCCGCCGGCAACGAGGATGACGGGCCGCACGATCGGCCGCAGATAGAAGCCACCCTTACTGCACCGCAACGCGATTCGGTCACCCGGTTTGGCGCGGTCGCGGACATAGTTCGACATCTCGCCGTCGGGCAGCAACCGGATGATGAACTCCAGCTCGGTGCGGCCGTCGTCGGGATGTGCGAAGGAGTAATTTCGCCACGCATCGGTTCCCGGCACCTGCAGCTGCGCGAATTGGCCCGCCTTGAACGTGATCGCGTCGTCGATGCCCGAGGCATCGATCCGCAGAATCGCGGTGGTGCCCGACAGCCGCTGCACGCTGGTCACCACTCCGTGTCCGGTGACCAGCCGCGCCGCGTTGTCATCGGCTGGATACTGCAGATCGATGACGCAATCGGTATCGGCGAACGTCTGGCACGTCAACACTTTTCGCGCTGATCGCTCGACGTCCGACAGGCCTTCGGTGCGCCCCATCTGATAGTCGCCGGAGGCGCACGTGGCGACGCACGTCCCGCAGATGCCGCTCTGGCATTCGTTGACGATCGAGACGCCGTGCTCTTCCGCCGCATCGAGGATCGACTGGTCCGGCCGTCCCGGCATCGTCTTCTGCGTGCCGTCCGAATATCGGACCGTGATCTGATGAGCTTCCACGCCTGTGCCCCTTCCTGCCCGTGCTCGACGTCAGACGACCGCGGCCGCCGGCTTTCTCGCGATACGCGCGTTCAGCCGTGGCATGACTTCCTCCGCGAGTAACCGCATCGACTCTTTCCACGGTCCCGGGTTCTCGCTGTAGTCGAACCCGAGGACGAGCAGGTGGCCGAAACCGCCGACCTGGTCATACGTGGCCTCCAGTTTGTCCACGACCGTCTCGACCGAACCCACCACAAATGTGTTCTCGGCCAGGTACTCCGGGGTGACGTCGGCATCGGGCACCGCAGGGTCGTGCTTGTAGAACTTCGTCATGCCCATCGTCTTGAAGGTCGGCAGCACGTACTCGCGCATGTTGCGGCCGAGCATGCCGTCGACGGCGTAGCGAAACGCCTTCTCGTCCGTCTCGGCCACGACGACCTCGCGCACCAGCCGCCAATCACGGCGATCGGGAGTACGCCCGCTGCGGGCCGCCCCTTCGAGCACGGCATCCCAGTGTGTGGCCACGTAATCGGTGTTCAGATCGAGGCTCATCGGTATGTAGCCGCGTTCGCCCGCGAGTTTGAGGGTTTCCGAGCCGGCGCTGAAGCCGGTGACACCGATAGGCGGGTGCGGCGATTGGAACGGCTTGATGTGGCGACGCATCAGACCGTCGTACATCGGCGCAATCCCATTGGCGTTCCAGTATTTTCCGCGGTGCTCCCAGGGTCCGTCCTCGGTCCAGATGCGCAACATGATCTCGAGCGCCTCACGTGTCATCTCGCGATGCTCACCGTTGTGGCCGTCCACGTCGAACAAGGCCCAGTCCCCCGGGATGCCGCTGGCGCCGACGCCGAGCATGAACCTGCCCTGTGCGAGATGGTCGAAATATGCAACGCGATGGGCCAATTCCACCGGGTGGTGGTAGGGCAACAGGTGCGCACCCGGCGCGAGCTTGATCCTCTTCGTGCGCTGCAGCGCCTGCGCCAGCAGCAGGTCCGGCGCACAGATCGGCTCCCACGGCACGGTGAAGTGCTCACCCACCCACGCCTCCACGTAACCCAGCTGATCGGCGAGCTCGATGATGTCGAGATCCCACTGCGTGGCGTCGAACAGGCTTCGCTCCGGCGGGTGTGCCGGCATGAGGAAAATTCCGATCTCCATCTTCAACCCTTCTGGGATGCTTCGGTACCGCCGACTGCGATGTACAACACAGTACTAGCAAGATACATCATTGAGCGCAAGCATCAGTTTGCATCGTGATTTACGTCTCTGAAGTTTCTTAGTACGCGTATTGGCTATGGACATATTGCGGTCGCGCCGCGTAATCTCGCCAGGGTCAAGCACCCAAACGCCTGGTCACCGCGATCGAGCGGCCGCGCGGCCCGCTGCACCGAAAGAAGGGAGTGATCCGTGTCGGATTTCGACTACATCGGATACGAGGTCATCGACGGGGGGCAGATCGCCGTCATCACGCTCGATCGGCCCAAGCAGCGCAACGCGCAGAACCGCGGAATGCTCGTCGAGCTGGGCTGCGCATTCGAGCTGGCCGAATCGAACGACGAGGTGCGAGTGGTGCTGCTACGCGCCGCGGGGACGTCGTTCTCCGCCGGTCACGACCTGGGCTCCACCGACGATGTCCGGGAACGCTCACCAGGCCCCGACCAGCACCCCACCTACCAGTGCAACGGCGGAACGTACGGCGGAGTCGAGTCACGCAACCGCCAGGAGTGGCACTACTTCTTCGAGAACACCAAGCGCTGGCGCAATCTGCGCAAGATCACTGTCGCCGAGGTCCACGGTATGGTCCTGTCGGCCGGACTCATGCTGGCGTGGTGCTGTGACCTCATCGTCGCCGGTGAGGACACCGTTTTCGCCGACGTCGTCGGCACCCGGCTCGGCATGTGCGGGGTCGAGTACTTCGGCCACCCGTGGGAGTTCGGGCCCCGCAAGGCGAAGGAACTGCTGCTCACCGGCGACTCGCTGGACGCCGACGAAGCCCACGCCATCGGCATGGTGAGCAAGGTGTTCCCCAACGACGAGCTGGCGGATCGCACCGTCGAATTCGCCCGCCGCATCGCCAAGTTGCCGACCCTCGCGGCCCTCCTGATCAAGGAATCGGTGAACCAGACCGTCGACGCAATGGGTTTCTCGACGGCGCTCGATGCCTGCTTCAAAATCCATCAGCTCAATCACGCGCACTGGAGCGAGGTGACCGGCGGAGAGTTGTCCTACGGGACGGTCGACTACGGACTCGAGGACTGGCGCATCGCACCCGAGATCCTGCCCGCGGCCAAGCGGCGGCCCTGATCGATGGACGTCGAGTACCCGCAACAAGCAGAGGCGTTCCGGGACCGAATCCGCGCGTTCCTCGTCGAGCACCTTCCGAACAGCTGGCCGGGCGGCGGCGCACTGGCGCCGGAAGAGCGGGAGACTTTCGCACATCGGTGGCGCCAGATCCTCGCGGACTGCGGACTGGTCGCCGTGTCCTGGCCAAGGGAATATGGCGGAGCCGGCCTGTCCGTGATCGAACAGGTGGTGCTCGCAGAGGAATTCGCCCGCGCCGGCGCACCCGAACCTCCAGAGAACGACCGGTTCGGGATCGAGCTGATCGGCAACACGCTGATCGCACTTGGTTCCGAGGAGCAGAAGAGGCACTTTCTGCCGCGCATCCTGTCCGGCGAGGACCGTTGGTGTCAGGGTTTCTCCGAGCCCGAGGCGGGCTCCGACCTGGCGTCCGTGCGGACGAGGGCCGTGCTCGACGGCGACGAGTGGGTGGTCAACGGCCAGAAGATCTGGACATCCGCAGGCCCCACCGCCAACTGGATTTTCGTTCTGGTGCGCACCGATCCGGATGCGCCGAAGCACAAGGGACTCTCGCTGCTGCTGGTGCCGATGGGCCAGCCGGGCGTCGACGTGCGCCCGATCGTCAATGCGGCCGGGCATGCCTCGTTCAGCGAGGTCTTCCTGACCGACGCCCGAACCCCGGCAGCCAACGTGGTCGGTGGCATCGGCCGCGGGTGGCCGACCGCGATGACGCTGCTCGGCTTCGAACGCGGCGCGCAGATCACCACCGCGGCCATCGACTTCGGGCGGGACCTCGATCGCTTGAACGACCTCGCCAGAGCGCGCGGGTCGCACACCGACCCGCATATCCGCGACGGGCTGGCGTGGTGCTATTCGCGGGTCCAGATCATGCGTTACCAGGGCTACCGCGGTCTGACACAGCTGCTGGCCGGCCAGCGTCCCGGCCGCGACGCTGCGATCAGCAAGGTCATCTGGAGCGAGTACTTCAGGCGTCATACCGACCTGGCCGCCGAGATCCTCGGCGTCGAGACGCTCGGCCCGGAAGGTCCGGGCAATGGTGCGGCGCTGATAGTTCCAGAGGCGGGCACACCCAACTCGGCGGCCTGCTGGATGGACGAACTGCTCTACGCGCGTGCCGCGACCATCTACGCAGGCAGTTCTCAGATCCAGCGCAATGTGATCGGTGAGCAGCTGCTCGGACTACCCAAAGAACCACGGCCTCATGCGGCGGCAGGCGGGAACCGGTGACATGGACTTTCGTTACAGCACAGAACAAGACGACTTTCGCGCATCACTGAACGGTTTTCTCCGTGATGCCGCACCGCCGGCCATGGTCCGCGATGCGGCGGGCCATGACCCGCAGCTCTGGAAGCGCGTGTGCAACGAGCTGGAGCTGCCGGGGCTACACGTTCCGCTCGACTACGGCGGTGCGGGTGGCACCCTGGCGGAGTCGGCGATCGCGTTCTCCGAGCTCGGCCGGGCCCTGACGCCGGTTCCGTTGGCGGCCACGACCTTTGCGATCGAAGCGGTGTGCCGCACCGGCGACGAGGAGCAACGTCGCAGGTTGCTGAAGGGAATGCTCTGCGGAGACCAAGTCGGCGCGCTCGCGGTGGCATCCCCTGGCGACACCGACCCCGCGACGGCACGGGTGCGCGCCGAGTGGCGGGGCGGCACCATCCTCACCGGCGTATGCGGGCCGGTCCTGCACGGTTCGGTGGCGGACCTGTTCATCGTGCCCGCGGTGGCCGACGGGGTGGTCGCCCTGCACGTCGTGGCGGCCGATGCGCCGGGCGTGACTATCGTGAACCTGCCGTCCTTCGACGTCACCCGACCCGTCGCCAGGCTGGAGCTGGCACAAGCCCCCTCCGAAGCGCTGTCCGCGGGGTCACCCGAGGATATCGAACGGGTGATGGACGTCGCACGGGTGCTACTTGCGGCAGAGATGCTCGGCGGCGCCGAGGTCTGTCTCGCTGGCGGTCGAATACGCCTGCACCCGAAAACAATTCGACCGTCCCATCGGCTCCTTTCAGGCGGTGAAGCACGCCTGTGCCGAAATGCTGATCGAGATCGATGCGACGCGCACCGCCGTGATGTACGCCGCGATGAGCGCCGCGGACGACGCGGAACTGCGGATCGTCGGCCCCCTGGTTAAGGCGCAGGCCGCCGACACCTTCGCGCTGTGCGCCGGTTCCGCCATCCAGGTGCACGGCGGGATCGCCTTCACCTGGGAGCACGACCTGCACCTGTACTTCCGACGCGCCAAGACGACCCAGGCGCTGTTCGGTGGAAGCACACATCACCGCCGGCTGCTCGCCGACCGCGCGGGCCTTTGATTCCTCACTCGCAAAGGAGCAATGATGACCACGCTCGTATCCCCCTGCACCGGCATCACGCTCAGCGATGTCCTGCGCAGGCATGCCTGTGTCCGGCCGGACAAGGTCGCGTTCGTCGATCCGCGACGACGGTGCACATTTTCGGAGCTGGACGACCGCGTGACACGGCTGGCCAACGCGCTGTCCGCCCGCGGGATCGGCCACGGCGATCGGGTGGCCGTCCTCGGATACAACAGCATCGAGCTCGTCGAGTCGTGGCTTGCCGCATTGCGTCTCGGCGCCATCGCGGTTCCGGTGAACTTCCGGATGGTGGCCGACGAGATCGCGTACGTGCTCGCGGACAGCGGTGCGGCCGCCGTGTTGGCGGACATCGCGCTCGCGCCGACGGTGGAAGAGGCGTGTGCCAAGGCTTCGTCGGTGGACACCGTCATCACGATCGGCGGCGATATGGACGACATCATCGCCGCCGCGGACAGTGCTGTCACCGAGGTCACAGTCCAAGACGAGGCGCCCGCGTTCATCATGTACACGTCGGGCACGACGGGCTTTCCCAAGGGCGCTGTGCTCACCCACCGCAACCTGTATCTGCACGCCTTCAGTTCGATCGCCACCCTGGGAAACCGCGATGACGACGACTGTTGGATGGCGGTGGCGCCGCTGTTTCATACGGCCGGTGTATCCGGGATGCTGCCGATGTTTCTCAACGGCGGCACCGCGGTCATTCCGCCCTCGGGGGGCTTCGACCCCGCCGCGATCGTCGCCACGATCGTCGATGAACGCGTCACCTCGTGCTGGATGACGCCGGCTCAGTGGCAGATCGTGTGCGCGATGCCCGATCTCGGTTCCCGGGATCTGTCCCGCTTGTGCCGCGTGTGGTGGGGCGCCGCACCCGCGTCGACGACGCTGCTGCGAACCATGATCGACGCGTTCCCGCACGCCGAGATCATCGCCGCGTTCGGTCAGACCGAGTGCAGCCCCATCACCTGTCTGCTCCGTGGCGAGGACGCGCTGCGCAAGATCGGGTCGGTGGGCACGCCGATGCTCAACGTGGAAACGCGGATCGTGGACGACCAGATGAACGATGTCGCGCCGGGTGACGTCGGCGAGATCGTCTACCTGGGCCCGCTGGTGATGAAAGAGTACTGGCACAAGCCCGACGAGACGGCAGAAGCGTTCCGCGGCGGATGGTTTCACTCGGGCGACCTGGTTCGCCAGGACTCCGACGGCTACATCTATGTGGTCGACCGCAAGAAGGACATGATCATCTCCGGTGGGGAGAACATCTACTGCGCCGAGGTTGAGAACGTGCTGGCCACCTGTCCCAAGGTCGCCGAGGTGGCGATCATCGGGGTACCCGATGCGAAGTGGGGCGAGACACCCGTGGCCGTGATCGTCCCGCGCGACGCTGCCGATCCCCCCACCCACGACGACATCGAAGCGCACTGCCGGCAGCACCTCGCGCCCTACAAGCGCCCGCGGCGCCTCGCGATCGTCGACGCGTTGCCGCGCAATGCGAGCGGCAAAGTGCTGAAGACCCGGCTGCGCGAGGAACACGGTGCCGCCGAGGCCGATACCCAGGCGTATGCCCTGGGACCGGCCGACACTCCCCTACTTGACGAGACGATCGGGGCGAACTTCGAGCGCACCGCCGCGACGTATCCCGACGCGGAGGCTCTGGTCGACGTCGCCGGCGGCCGCCGCTGGACCTATGCCGAACTGAACGCCGAAATCGACCTGGTCGCGCGGGCGTTGATCGCCAGCGGTATCGAGCGTGGAGATCGCGTCGGCATCTGGGCGCCCAACTGCCCGGAATGGACCATCCTCCAGTACGCGACCGCCAAGATCGGCGCGATCCTGGTCGCCGTCAACCCCGCCTACCGCACCCACGAGCTGGCCTACGTGCTCCGTCAGTCGGGCACGCGACTCTTGGTGTCAGCCAGCGCATTCAAGACGTCCGACTACCGCAGCATGGTCGGCGAGGTGCTGCCGGAAACACCCGATGTGACCGGGGTCGTCTTCTTGGACACCAGCGACTGGGACGCACTGCGGGGCCGCGCCGGTCAGGTATCGGCGGCCGACCTGCGGACGCGAATGGACAGCCTGCAGCCCAGCGACCCGATCAACATCCAATACACCTCGGGGACAACGGGTTCACCCAAGGGCGCCACCCTGTCACACCGCAATATCCTCAACAACGGGTTCTTCGTCACCGAGCTGATCAACCTCGGCCCCGGTGAACGGCTCTGCATACCGGTCCCCTTCTATCACTGCTTCGGCATGGTGATGGGCAACCTCGGGTGCACCACCCACGGCGCCACGATGGTCATTCCCGCGGCAGGATTCGACCCGGCCGCGACGTTGGAGGCGATCGAAAAGGAGCGCTGCACAGCCCTTTACGGCGTACCGACGATGTTCATCGCGATGCTCGGCCACCCCGATCTCGGCGAGCGTGACCTCTCGTCGCTGCGGACCGGGATCATGGCCGGGGCGACCTGCCCGATGGAGCTGATGAAGCGGTGCGTCAACGAGCTGAACATGTCCGAGCTGGCGATCGCCTACGGCATGACGGAAACGTCGCCGGTGTCCTGCCAGACGTTGATCGACGACGACCTGGACCGCCGCACCTCCACGGTGGGACGGGCGCATCCGCACGTGGAGATCAGGATCGTCGACCCCGAGACCGGCCACACCGTGAAACGTGGTCAGCCGGGCGAGTTTTGCACCAGGGGCTATTCGGTGATGCTGGGCTACTGGAACGACGACGACCGCACGCGCGAGGCCGTCGACGTCGACGGCTGGATGCACACCGGTGATCTGGCGGTGATGCGGGACGACGGGTACTGCATGGTGATCGGGCGCATCAAGGACATGGTGATCCGCGGCGGCGAAAACGTCTATCCGCGTGAGGTCGAGGAGTTTCTGCACACCCACCCCGACATCGACGACGCACAGGTGATCGGCGTCCCCGACGAGAAGTACGGCGAAGAGATCTGCGCCTGGATCAGGATGCGGGCCGGCCGCACACCACTGGACGCCGACGACGTGCGGGCGTTCGCATCCGGAAAGCTCGCGCACTACAAGATTCCGCGCTATGTACACGTCGTCGACGAGTTTCCGATGACGGTGACCGGCAAGGTCCGCAAGGTCGACATGCGGATCGAGACGGTACGGCTGTTGGGGTTGGAAATCTAGTTCGAAGGCTGCTGCGGCTGGGCAGGCGCGTCGCGGCGCGCATGCCAGCGCAACCGAAGCATCAGCAGGCCCCGGTGCGCACGCCACCCCGCAGACAGCGGGTCGCGCCATACCGGCGCGTGCCGTTTCGGATCGGGTTCGATATGCACGAATCCATTGTGCCGCCTGTTCCCGCTGCCGTCATTTGCGGCGCACTGCCCTCCAGGTGAACAGCGACCGAACTGTAATCCGAGCAGAGCCCCGCGACCTCGGCCACGGGCTCTGCTGAGCGCCGTTATGCACCTTTACCACGGAGTTCGTGCGACAACGCCTCGAGCTCGTCACCGCCGGCCATCTCCTGTGTGAGGTGCTCGAGCGTGATGTCGTCGTATGTACAGTCCAGCTTCTGGCGACCGCGATTGAGCAGGACGAAATGGTCACCTACCATGTGCGCGTGATGCGGATTATGTGTGATGAACACCACGCCGAAACCGGCCTCTTTGGCCGCGGTGATGTACTTCAGCACCACCCCCGACTGCTTGACGCCGAGCGCGGCGGTCGGCTCATCGAGGATCAGCACTCGCGCGCCGAAGAACACGGCCCGCGCGATCGCCACGCATTGCCGCTGACCACCGGAGAGCGAGCCGATCGGCACGTCGACGTCGGGCAGTTCGATGCCCATCTTCGCAAGTTCGGACAACGTGGTGGCACGCATCGCGTTCGAGTTCAACGAAAACGGAAAGGACTTCTTCCGAAGCTCTTGGCCGAGGAAGAAGTTGCGCCACACCGGCATCAGCGGCACGACAGCCAGATTTTGATAGACCGTCGCGATCCCCTTGCCCAGTGCGTCTTTCGGTGACGCGAGGCGGGCGGGCTCACCGTCGACGAGCAATTCGCCCTCGCTCGGCGGGTGGTACCCGGCGATGATCTTGATCAGCGTCGACTTGCCCGCGCCGTTGTCGCCGAGAATGCCCGTCACCTCACCGGCGTGTACCCGCAGCGAGATGTCTTTCAGCGCAGTGATGTTGCCATACATCTTGCCGATGCTCTTCAGCTCGACCAGCGGAACCTTGCCTCCGGACGGAGCTTCCTCGACATGTTGATCAACAGTTGCGGTCATGGGTCACCTCTTCGCGGCGTAGTTGCGGAATGCGTTGTTGGCGATGACCGCGAACAGCAGCATCACGCCCATGAAGAACTTGAACCAGTCCGGTTCCCAGCCTGCGTAAACGATGCCCTGCTGCACCATGCCGAAGATGAACGCGCCGATCGCGGCACCGATGGCGGTGCCGTATCCGCCGGTCAGCAGACACCCGCCGATAACGGCGGCAATGATGTAGATGAACTCCTGCCCCACGCCCTGGCCGGACTGAACAGTGTTGTACGAGAACAGAAGATGCATGCCGGAAAACCATGCCGCGAACCCGACGAACATGAAGAGCCCGATCTTCACCGCGGTGACGGGCACGCCGACCGCGCGCGCACTTTCCGCGTCGCCGCCGACGGCGAAGATCCAGTTACCGATCTTGGTCTTGAACAGCACGTAGGTCGCGATCAAGGTGAACAGCAGCCACCACAGCACCGTGATGCGCACGGGCACCCCGAAGATCGTCAGCGTCGACGCGAACACGGCACGGGCGGACTCCCAGCCCTGCATATCGCTCACGCTGGGCGTGGCGACAGCCCCGGAAACCCATTTGGTCACGGCGATGTTCGCCCCGGTCAACATCAACAGGGTCCCGAGGGTGATCAGGAAGCTCGGGATCTTGGTCTTCATCACCATGTACCCGTTGAAGAAGCCGACGGCGAGCGACAGGATGAGCGCCAAACCCGCTCCGGCCCAGAGGTTCAGATGAAAGTTCCACGCCAGCATGGACGCCGCGAGGGAACCTGTGGTGACCGCGACGCCGGCCGACAGGTCGAACTCGCCGCCGATCATCAGCAGGGCCACGGCGCACGCCATGATTCCGATGGTCGAGCTGCCGTAGAGCACGGTCGCCAGTGATTCGGCCGACCTGAACGGCGGCGCCATGATGAAGAAGAAGATGAAGATGACGACCGCGCCGATCAGTGCACCCATCTCGGGTCGAATCAGCATCCGCTGTACGCGGTTTCGCTCTTTGACGCGTTCATCGTGAACGACCTTGCGCTTGCCGAGGTCGACTTCGGTACTCGTACTCATCAGCGCGTTCCACCCTTCGCATACTCGGCCACGGCGTCGACGTTCGTGTTGTCGATGAACGCCGGACCGGTCAAGGTCTCCTTGCCGCCCCCGATCACGTTGCCGTTGTTCAGGTACAGCCACAGCGAGTCGATCGACAGGTAGCCCTGCAGGAACGGTTGCTGGTCGACGGCCCATTGCACACTGCCGTCCTGGATCGCGCCGACGAGCGCGGCGTTGGTGTCGAAGGTGCCGATCTTGGCGTTGCTGCCCGCGTTCTTCGCCGATTGCACCGCGGTCAACGCGAACGGCGCGCCCAGCGTCACCACGTAGTCGACGCTCGGGTCCTGTTGCAGCTTCGCCGTGATCGTCGATTCGACCGACGGCATGTCCTTGCCGTTGACGTTGAGGTTCTCGGTCGCGGGGAAATTGCTCTTCACACCGGCACAGCGGTCTTCGAGGCCGACGTGCCCCTGTTCCTGGATGACACAGAGCGCCTTCTTCGCGCCGTCCTGCTTGAGCCGGTCCCCAGCGGCCTGACCCGCGATGAACTCGTCCTGCCCGAAAAACTCCTTGACGCCCATCTGCTGCCAGGCGTCGCCGCCGGCGTTGAACGCGACGACGGGGATGCCCTTGGCCTCTGCGGCCGCGACGGCGGCACGCATCGCATCGGGCTTGGCAAGCGTGAGCGCAATGCCGTCGACGCCGCTGTCGATCGCGGTCTGTACGAGGTTGGCCTGGTTGGGCGCTTCAGGGTCGTTCGAGTAGCGGAGCTCGATGTTGTCCTTCTTCGCCGCCGTCTCTGCGCCCTTGCGGATCAGATCCCAGAACGAGTCACCCGGCACTTCGTGGGTGATCATCGCGATCGTCGCGCGCGGTGTGTCGACGGTGCCACCGCCCATCCCGCCTTCGCTCTCCCGCGGCTTACCGCCGGTGGACGAACACGACGCGATTCCCAGTACGAGCACGGTCACCCCGGCCATCGCCGCGAGCCGACTAATCCTCATTACTTCTCCTTGCCGTTTGCGTGCGACGCAGCACACCTCAGAATCGATGTAATACGCCTCACAGCAGAAAGTCAATAGTTTGTCCTGACATTAGGACTGCACATCAAATGTTAGGGTTCGGGTCGTGGTGCCCACAGCGAAGGAGGCGAGGTTGCCATGGCGGAGTTTGAGCTTGCGGTCTGTTCGGAGATGGTCTTCACGGAGCTACCGATCCTCGAACGGGTGCGCCGAATCGACGAGATGGGCTTCGCCGTCGAGATCTGGAGCTGGCACGACAAAGACCTCGCTGCACTCGCCGCCACCGGCGCGCGCTTCACCTCGATGACGGGCTATCTGCACGGTGATGTGATCGACCCCGCCGGCGCCGACGAGGTGATCCGCACCGCGGAGCTCTCGATCAAAGCGGCTGAGACACTGGGTGTTTCGCGACTCAACCTGCATACCGCCGAACTCGACGGCGAAGGCAATGCCGTGCGACCGCGGCAGCGCGCGACCGGCGAGATGTGGCTGACCGCGCTGCGCACCCTCGAGCGCATCGGCGATCTCGGAGCTGAGGCAGGCGTGCAGTTCTGCGTCGAGAATCTCAACACGATCGTCGACCATCCCGGCATCCCGCTGGCCCGCGCCAAGGACACATTGGCGCTGATCGAGGGGGTGGCGCATCCGAACGTGAAGATGATGCTCGACCTCTATCACGCACAGATCGGCGAGGGCAATCTCATCGAGCTCATTCGGCGCTGCGGCGACGCGATCGGCGAGATCCAGGTCGCCGACGTGCCGGGACGCTGTGAGCCCGGAACCGGCGAGATCAACTACCCCGCCATCGCGAAGGCGCTGTGCGAGATCGGCTTCACCGCCACCATCGGCATGGAGGCGTGGGCTTCCGGCGACAGCATCGAAGGCAGTGAAGCGGCGCTGGCAGCCTTTCGGGCGGCGTTTTATTAGATCGCCAGGAAACGCGCGAGCAGACGCAAACCTGCCCAAATCCGTGCGAGAAAGGGCAGTTTTGCGTCTGTTCGCCAGGAAAGGTGACCTAGCGGTCGACCAAGGTCGTGTCGAAGTAGTACCGCGACGCGCGGTAGCAGTGTGTACCGAACTCGACCGCAGTGCCGGAGTCGTCGAACGCCGTCCGCGCCATGGTCAGAAGGGGAGCGTTGAGTTTCTCGTCGAGCAGGCGAGCCTCGGTGCGAGTCGCAGCCTTTGCCCCGATGCGCTGGCGCGCCAAGCGGATGTGCACGCCGCGCGAACGCAGCGACTGATACAGCCCGACGCTCTCGAGCTCGTCCGCTTCGGGCGCGAGCTCGACCGGAAGGTGATTGATCATCACCGCGAGCGGTTCGCCGTTGGCACATCGCAGTCGGTGGATGGTGACGACCTCGCGGTCCTCGGGAATGCTGAGCTCGCGCGCGATCTCCTCGTCGGGCTTGCCGACGGTGTATCCGAGCAATTGCGTTGTCGGTTCCTGGCCGGCGCGGACGAGATCGTCGAAAAGGCTTGTCAGTTCGACCCGCCGGTGCACCGGATTCTGCACGACCTGGGTTCCCACCCCGCGCTTGCGGACCAGCAGCCCCTTGTCGACGAGTTCCTGTATCGCCCGCCTCGTCGTCGGCCGCGACAGCGTCAGTCGCTTCGCCAGAGCCAACTCGTTCTCGAAACGGTCACCGGGCGCGAGTTCGCCATCGCGTATCGCCGCCTCGATCGCCTGAGCTAGCTGATAGTAGAGGGGAACAGGGCTTGACCTGTCGAGCTCCACGGCCAGGGGCACGTCGTCTCCGATCTCGTGATGGACCAGACAAACAGTAGCTGAATACTAACACCCTATGATCGAAAGATAGAATGTCAGGACAAACTATTGACATGGCCGAGTGGTGACGGGCACAGTCATAGTCAGCCGTCCCTACTCGTGGAGAGCCGACCCTTGACGACTACACAGCCACATGACGTACTCGCCATCGGGCGCTGCGGCGTCGACGTTTATCCCCTGCAGATCGGGGTGGGCCTGCAGGATGTCGAGACTTTCGGCAAGTTCCTCGGCGGCAGCGCCGCCAACGTGGCGGTGGCCGCGGCACGCCTCGGTAACCGCTCGGCCCTGATCTCGGGTGTGGGCGCCGACCCGTTCGGCAAGTTCGTCAGCAACGAACTGGCCCGCCTCGGCGTTGACAACCGCCACGTGGTGACCAACGACCAATACCCGACGCCCGTTACCTTCTGCGAGATTTTTCCACCCGATGACTTCCCGCTGTACTTCTACCGTCGCCCCAAGGCACCGGACCTCCAGATCAGCGCCGACGACATCGATGCCGACGCCGTACGCTCGGCGCGGCTGTACTGGTCGACCGTGACCGGGCTGTCCGAAGAGCCAAGCCGCAGCGCGCATTTCGCGGCATGGGAGGTACGCGATAGGGCACCGCTCACGGTCCTCGACCTCGACTACCGCTCGATGTTCTGGGACTCCCCCGCCGCCGCCACCGAGCAGGTCCAGCGGGCCCTAAAGCATGTCACCGTCGCGGTGGGCAACCGCGAGGAGTGTCAGATCGCGGTCGGGGAATCCAACCCGCGCAAGGCCGCCGATGCGCTACTGGACCTCGGCGTTGAGCTGGCGATCGTGAAGCAGGGGCCGCGCGGTGTCCTCGGCAAGACCAAGCGCAGCTCGGTGACGGTGCCACCCAACGAGGTCGACGTCGTCAACGGTCTCGGCGCCGGGGATGCGTTCGGCGGCAGCCTGTGTCACGGCCTGCTACACGAGTGGCCGCTGGAGAAGACCCTGCGCTACGCCAACGCCGCGGGCGCCATCGTCGCGTCCCGGCTGGAGTGCTCGACCGCGATGCCGACCGCCGCCGAGGTGGCCGAGCTCGCCGAACGAACAGCGGCGGAGGCGGTCAATGTCTAGGTCACCGTCTGGCGCACTCTGCACCGACTACGCGGCGATCAACGAGCTGCGCGCCAGCGATCCCGGGGCGATAGCCCGTGCCTGGCAGAACCGCGTCACGCGGCCGACCATCCGGGGCGACGGTCGCCTGATGATCGTCGCCGCCGACCACCCCGCCCGCGGTGCTCTCGCCGTCGGCACCCGCCCGACCGCGATGAGCAGCCGCACCGACCTGCTCGATCGGCTGCGGGCGGCGCTCGCCGATCCCGGCGTCGACGGCGTCCTGGCCACCTCCGACATCCTCGACGACCTGGTGTTGCTCGGCGCGCTCGAGGACAAGGTCGTGTTCTCGTCGTTCAATCGGGGCGGGCTGGCCGGCGCGTCCTTCGAACTCGACGACAGGATGACGGCCGCCACAGCGGCGTCCACCGCCGCGGCGAAGATGAACGGCGGAAAAATGTTGTGCCGCATCGATCTCGATGACCCTGGGACAGTCGCGACCATGGTGGCGTGCGCACGCGCCGTGGACGAACTGGCCGCAAACGGACTCATCGCGATGCTGGAGCCGTTCATGTCCGCCCGCGCCGACGGGAAGGTCCGCAACGACCTGTCCCCAGACGCGGTGATCAAGTCAATCCACATCGCCCAGGGCATCGGTTCGACCTCGGCCTACACCTGGATGAAGCTACCGGTGGTCGACGAGATGGACAGAGTGATGGACTCCACCACACTGCCCACGCTGCTGCTCGGCGGCGACCCCGCGGACCCCGACGAGGCCTTCGCCAGTTGGGAGAAGGCCCTCGGACTGCCCTCGGTGCGCGGACTCATTGTCGGGCGCACGCTGCTCTATCCCCCGGATGACGACGTCGCGTCTGCCGTCGCCACCGCGGTTTCAATGGTGAGGTGACGATGCACAGCAAGCTCTACATACCGGCCCGCAGCGCCGTGCCGCCGTACACGGTCGACATCACGCCGGAATCCGCGGGTTGGACCGAATCCTCGCTGCAGGTGCTCGAACTGGACAATGGTCAACGCGCCGAGCTCACCACGGGCGGCACCGAGGTGATGATCCTGCCGCTGGCGGGCGGCGGCGCCGTCGCGTGCGACGGGACGACGTTCGCGCTGACGCCGCGCGCGTCGGTGTTCGACGGGCCGTCCGACATGGTGTACATCGGCGTCGACAAGGCGTACGTGATCGAGGGCGAAGGCCGTTTCGCGATCTGCGGCGCCCGGGCCAAGACGTCGTTTCCCAACCGCCGGGTCGCGGCCGCCGATGTGCCGGTCGAACTACGCGGGACCGGCAACTGCAGCCGCCAGGTCCACAACTTCGGCACCGCAGAGGTTTTCGAGGCGGATTCGCTGATCGCATGTGAGGTCATCACGCCCGGCGGCAACTGGTCGAGTTATCCGGCGCACAAGCACGACGAAACCACCCCCACCGAAACCGAACTCGAGGAGATCTACTACTTCGAGATCGCCGGTGGTCCGGACGGTTCGCGCGGCTTCGGGTACCACCGGGTGTACGGGACACCGGACCGTCCGATCGAGGTGCTCGAAGAGGTGCGGACCGGCGACGTGGTGCTGGTGCCGCATGGATACCACGGACCGTCGGTCGCGGCGCCGGGGTATCACATGTACTACCTCAACGTCATGGCCGGACCGGGCGCCGAACGTGCCTGGAAGATCGTCGACGACCCGGAGCACGCTTGGCTCCGCGGCACCTGGGAAGACCAGGCCGTCGATCCCCGCCTGCCCCTTCACCACCCAATTGCCGGCTCAGCCGGCGCGCCGACAGGAGGCTGATTCATGGTTTCCACCGCACCCAAGCGGGCCGAGAAGGCCGCCGACACCGAAGGCACCGTCCGACTCACCGTGGCGCAGGCGACCATTCGCTTCCTGGCCGCCCAGTACGTCGAGCGCGACGGCGAGCGCACCAAATTCTTCGCGGGCGCCTTCGGCATCTTCGGGCACGGCAACGTGGCCGGCCTCGGCCAGGCGCTGCTGCAGGACGAGATGGAGGCAGCCGAAGCCGGCAGAGACCCCGGAGTGAAGTACGTACTCGGCCGCAACGAACAGGCCATGGTGCACAGCGCCGTCGCCTACGCGCGGCAGAAGGACCGACTGCAGACCTGGGCCGTGACCGCGAGCGTCGGACCAGGGTCGACGAACATGCTCACCGGCGCTGCGCTCGCCACGATCAACCGCCTGCCCGTGCTGCTGCTGCCCGCCGACACCTTCGCGACCCGCGTGAGCGCACCCGTGCTGCAGGAGCTGGAATTGCCGTCGTCCGGCGATGTGACGGTCAACGACGCCTTCAAACCGTTGTCCCGCTTCTTCGACCGGGTGTGGCGCCCTGAGCAACTGCCCGCCGCGCTGCTCGGCGCGATGCGCGTGCTCACCGATCCCGTCGAGACCGGCGCGGCCACGGTATCCATCCCCCAGGACGTGCAGGCCGAGGCCCACGACTGGCCGGAATCGCTTTTCGCCGAACGCACGTGGCATGTGCCGCGGCCGCTACCCGAGAAGTCGGTCATCGCACGGGCGGCCGAGGTGATCCGTACGGCCCGCAAGCCGCTGATCGTCGCGGGCGGTGGCGTCGTATATTCCGGTGCGACAAAGGCGCTGGCCGCGTTGTGCGAGCAGACCGGCATCCCCGTGGGCATGAGCCAGGCCGGCAAGGGCGCGCTGTCGTACGACCATCCGCAATGTGTCGGCGCCATCGGATCGACCGGCACGACGGCGGCCAACGCACTGGCCACCGAGGCGGATGTCGTGATCGGAATCGGCACGCGCTACAGCGATTTCACGTCCGCATCACGTACCGCGTTCAACAACCCCGATGTCAGGTTCGTCAACATCAACGTTGCGTCGCTGGACGCGGTGAAGCAGGGCGGAATCAGTGTGGTGGCCGACGCCCGCGAGGCCATTGAGGCACTCGGCCCGGCGCTCGGCGACTACCAAGTGTCCGACGATTATCGGACTCGCGCCGCGGCACTGGCCAAGGAGTGGGACGACACCGTCACGGCCGCGTACGCGGTCGAGGACGGCGCGACGCTCAATCAGAGCCAGGTCATCGGTTTGGCGAACACGCTGAGCGAACCTCGCGACGTCGTCGTCTGTGCCGCCGGATCGATGCCTGGTGACCTGCACAAGCTCTGGCGGACAAGGGATCCCAAGGGATACCACGTCGAGTACGGCTATTCCTGCATGGGCTACGAGGTCGCAGGAGGTCTCGGCGTGCGGATGGCCGACCAAACCCGCGACGTGTTCGTCATGGTCGGCGACGGTTCCTACCTCATGATGGCCACCGAGTTGGTCACCGCAGTACAGGAGGGCATCAAGGTCATCGTCGTGCTGGTGCAGAACCACGGCTTCGCTTCGATCGGATCGTTGTCGGAGGCATTGGGATCTCAGCGCTTCGGTACGGCGTACCGTTACCGCACCGGTGACGGCCGTCTCGACGGCGACAAGTTGCCGGTGGATCTCGCGGCGAATGCGGCCAGCCTGGGCGCCGACGTCATCAAGGTCGGCACCGCCGCGGAGTTCGCCGACGCCGTGAAGGTGGCCAAGGCCAGCGAGCGCACCACCGTGATCCATGTCGAGACCGATCCGCTGATCGGCGCACCGGACAGCGAGTCATGGTGGGACGTCCCGGTATCCGAAGTATCCACCCTGGAATCCACCCGGTCCGCCTACCAGACCTACGCGGACTGGAAAAAGATCCAGCGCCCGCTCATCCGCCCCTCCAATTCCTGAGAGCCGAAGTCCGTGAGCACAATTCTAGTCGGATCTGCCCCCGACTCCTGGGGCGTATGGTTCCCCGACGATCCAGGCCAGACGCCGTACACCCGATTTCTCGACGAGGTCGCCGAGTCCGGCTACCAGTGGATCGAACTGGGACCCTACGGATACCTGCCGACCGACCCGAAGCAGCTGTCCGACGAGCTGGCCAAGCGCAACCTCAAACTGTCGGCGGGCACGGTGTTCGAACATCTGCACCAAGATGGTTCGTGGGACCCCGTGTGGAAGCAGATCGAGGACGTCGCCAAGCTGACTGCGGCGGTCGGCGGCAAGCACGTCGTCGTGATCCCGGAGATGTGGCGCGACCCATCCACCGGCGCTGTGCTCGAGGACCGCAACCTCACGACCGAGCAATGGCGCAAGAAGACCGAGGGCATGAATGACCTCGGCAGGGCGATGTACGAGAAGTACGGCGTGCGTGCGCAATACCATCCGCACGCGGACAGCCACGTCGATACCGAGGAGAACGTCTACCGCTTCCTCGACGGCACCGACGGGGAGTTCGTCAACCTCTGCCTGGACACCGGCCACATCAGCTACTGCGGCGGCGACAACATCGCGATCATCCGACGTGCCCCGGAGCGCATCGGCTACCTGCACCTCAAGCAGGTCGACCCCGAGGTCCGCGCGAAGGTGGAGGCCGAGGACCTTCCGTTCGGCGAAGCCGTCAAGCTCGGCGCGATGATCGAACCACCACTGGGCATACCGGAGATGCCGCCGCTGCTGGCCGAGATCGAGAAGCTCGGCATCGACGTGTTCGCGATCGTTGAGCAGGACATGTACCCCTGCGAGGTCGACGCACCCCTGCCCATCGCCCAGCGCACCCGGTCCTATCTGGGTTCGTGCGGCGTCCCGACCGTCCGATTCAGCTAGGAGAACCGTTGTCAGACTTGCGTGTAGCCGTCCTCGGGGTCGGCGTGATGGGCGCCGATCACGTCGCCCGCCTCAGCAGCAGGATTTCAGGGGCCCGCGTCTCGGTGGTCAACGACTACATCACCGAGAAGGCCGAACAGATCGCGGCGGGCATCCCAGGGTGCCGTGCCATCGTCGACCCGCTCGACGCGATCGCCGACCCGGACGTCGATGCGGTCGTCCTCGCCACGCCGGGTCCGACGCACGAGAAACAACTGCTGGCCTGCCTGGAGCACGGCAAACCCGTGCTGTGCGAAAAGCCGCTGACCACGGACATCGAAACATCGCTGGCCGTCGTCAAGCGCGAGGCCGAGCTCGGCAAGCGGTTGATCCAGGTGGGTTTCATGCGCCGCTTCGACCACGAGTACGCCCGGCTGAAGGCACTGCTGGACGGCGGCGAGCTCGGCCGCGCCCTGGTACTGCATTGCGCGCACCGCAACCCGGCTGTACCCCCGACGTTCGATAGCGCCATGGTGGTGCGTGACTCCCTTGTCCACGAGGTCGACGTCACGCGCTTCCTATTCGACGAGGAGATCGCGTCCATCCAGATCGTCAAGCCCGCGGCCAACCCCGCTGCGCCACAGGGGCTTGCCGATCCGCAGATCGCGATCATGCGCACCACGTCCGGCAAGCACGTGGACGTCGAACTGTTCGTCACGACCGGGGTGGCCTACGAGGTGCGCACCGAGGTGGTGGCCGAAAAGGGCAGTGCCATGATCGGACTCGATGTCGGGCTGGTGCGCAAGAGTGCACCAGGCCATTGGGGCGGCCAGATCACTCCCGGGTTCCGGGAGCGGTTCGGACAGGCCTACGACACCGAGTTCCAGCGCTGGGTCGACGCCGTGCATTCCGGAGTCAACGTCGACGGGCCCGACGCTTGGGACGGCTATGCCGCCGCCGCGGTGTGCGAGGCCGGCGTCGAGTCGCTCGACAGCGGACTGCCCGTCGAGGTCAAGATGGTCGACCGCGCGTCGATTCCGGGAGCCTGACATGAAAATCGCGCTCGACCCGACGCCGTTCCACCACGACTACGAACTGCTCGATTTCCCGAAACTGGTCGCGGAGTTGGGCTATGAGCACCTGCAGCTCACGCCGCACCGGGATTTCATCCCGTTTTTCAATCATCCGCGCGCCGACGACGATCTGGTCGCAAAGTTTCGCAAGGCCTGTGCGGCCGCGCGCGTCGGAATCGCCTCGGTGCTGCCGGTGCTGCGGTGGTCGGGGCCCGACGAGGACGCCCGCGAGGCTGCGGTGCGCAATTGGAAGCGCGTCGTGCAGATCACCGTCGACCTCGGGGTCAACGTGATCAACACCGAGTTCTCCGGCCGTCCCGAGAAGCCCGAGGAATCCGAGCGGGCGTTCTTCCGGTCGATGGAAGAACTCGTGCCAATCTTCGAACGCGAAGGCATCGACGTCCGTATCGACCCGCACCCAGACGATTTCGTCGAGGACGGCATGGAAGCGCTCCGGATCATCCGTGGCGTCAACTCGCCGAACATCGGTTTTGTCTTCGTAGCGTGCCACGCTTTTCACATGCAGGGCACGATGGGTTCCAGCGCGGCCGAGATCATGCGTGCCGCCGGTGACCGCTTGCGACTGGTGCACGTCGCCGACACGATGGACCACCACCGCAGCCACGGCCTGCGCTACATCACGAATCCACCGGGCAATCCGGTGCGGGTGCACCAGCACCTGAAAATCGGCGACGGCGACATCGACTGGGACGAGTTCTTCGGCAGTCTGGCCGAAATCGGCTTCTACGACCGGCCGGACACCGTGATGGTGTCGTCGGTATTCGCCGAGGACGAGGCCGCCCACGAAGTCTCGCGCTCCCAACTCAAGACCATGACCGAATACGTCGCCAAATTCACGGAAAGATAGTTCGCAGAAATGACACAGCGCAAGACCATCAGCCACTGGTTGAACAACGAGGCCTTCGCAGGCGCAAGCACCGCCACCGCCCCGGTGACCAACCCGGCCACCGGAGCCGTCACCGGCGAGGTGGCTCTGGCCACCATCGAGGACGCCCGCACGGTGATCGACGCCGCAGCCGAGGCATTCCCCGGGTGGCGAGATGCGTCGCTGGCCAAACGAACGCAGATCCTGTTCAACTTCCGCGAGTTGCTCAACGCGCGCAAGCAGGAACTGGCCGAGATCATCACCAGCGAGCACGGCAAGGTCGTCTCCGACGCGCTCGGCGAGGTCAGCCGGGGCCAGGAGGTCGTCGAGTTCGCCTGCGGCATACCGCATCTACTCAAGGGCGGTTTCACCGAGAACGCGTCGACCAAGGTCGACGTCTTCTCCATCCGCCAGCCGCTGGGTGTCGTGGGTGTGATCAGCCCGTTCAACTTTCCCGCTATGGTGCCGATGTGGTTCTTCCCCATCGCGATTGCGACGGGTAACACCGTGGTGCTCAAGCCGTCGGAAAAGGACCCGAGCGCGTCGCTGTGGATTGCCGAACTGTGGGCCGAAGCCGGTCTGCCGCCGGGTGTGTTCAACGTGCTGCAGGGCGACAAGACAGCGGTCGACGAGCTACTGACCAGTCCGAAGGTCAAGTCGGTGTCGTTCGTGGGCTCCACGCCGATCGCGAAGTACGTCTACGCCACCGGCACCGCACACGACAAGCGTGTGCAGGCCCTCGGCGGCGCGAAGAACCATGCCGTCGTCCTGCCGGACGCCGATCTGGACCTGGCGGCCGACGCGATGGTCAACGCCGGCTTCGGTTCGGCAGGCGAACGCTGTATGGCGATCTCCGCGTGTGTGGCCGTCGGGCCGATCGCCGACGACCTCGTCGCCAAGATCGCCGAGCGCGCGGCAGGTATCAAGACCGGTGACGGCACAAAGGATTCCGATATGGGCCCGTTGGTCACCAAGGCCCACCGCGACAAGGTGGCGTCCTACATCGACGCCGGCGAGGCCGACGGCGCGAAAATTGTGGTCGACGGCCGCAATGTCGGAAGCGAGGTAGGTACCGAGCGGGATCCAGCCGGGTTCTGGCTGGGCCCGACCCTGATCGACAACGTCACACCCGAGATGAGCGTCTACACCGACGAGATCTTCGGCCCGGTGCTGTCGGTGATCCGCGTCGAGAGCTACGACGACGCAATGGAGCTGGTGAACACCAACCCGTACGGCAACGGCACGGCGATCTTCACCAACGACGGTGGGGCCGCACGTCGGTTCCAGAATGAGGTCCAGGTCGGGATGGTCGGCATCAATGTGCCGATCCCGGTGCCAATGGCGTACTACAGCTTCGGCGGCTGGAAAGCGTCGCTTTTCGGCGACAGTCACGCGCACGGGATGGACGGTGTGCAGTTCTTCACCCGGCAGAAGGCGATCACTAGCCGCTGGCTCGACCCCAGCCACGGCGGAATCGAGCTGGGCTTTCCGCAGAATCAGTAGGCTTTGCTGCCATGACAGGCACCAGCAGTTCGGAACAGCTACCCAACGGGCAGGATCTCGCCACAGCGATCGCCGAGGGCGTGCGCGCACACGAACTCGACCGCGCCCATGTCTTCCACTCGTGGTCGGCGCAGGCCGCGCTGAAACCGATGACCGTGCTCGCCGCACAGGGCTCCTACGTCTGGGACGGCGACGGCAACAAGCTGCTCGACTTCTCGTCACAAATGGTCAACACCAACATCGGTCACCAGCACCCGAAAGTCGTTGCCGCCATTGCCGAACAGGCCGCAAAGCTGTGCACCGTCGCGCCCGCGCACGTCAACTCCGCCCGCTCGGAGGCGGCACGGCTCATCGCGGAACGGACGCCCGGCGATCTGAACCGGGTCTTCTTCACCAACGGCGGAGCCGACGCCGTCGAACATGCCGTTCGCATGGCCCGGCTGCACACCGGCCGGTACAAGGTGCTGGCCCGCTACCGGTCGTACCACGGCGGCACCGATACCGCGGTGAACTTGACCGGCGACCCACGCCGCTGGCCCAATGACTACGGGACCAGCGGCGTCGTGCACTTCAACGGCCCCTTCCTGTACCGATCCTCGTTCCATGCGGACAACGAGGAGCAGGAGACGCAACGAGCACTCGAACACCTCGAGCGGCTGATCCAGATGGAGAACCCGCTGTCGTTCGCGGCCCTGATCCTGGAATCGGTGCCGGGCACCGCGGGCATCATGGTGCCGCCACCCGGCTACCTGAAGGGGGTCCGCGAGATCTGCGACCGATACGGCATCGTCTTCATCGCAGATGAGGTGATGGCCGGGTTCGGACGCACCGGAAAGTGGTTCGCCATCCAGCATTTCGACGTTGTGCCCGATCTCATCACGTTCGCGAAGGGAGTCACCTCGGGTTACGTGCCGCTCGGTGGCGTGGCGATCAACGAGCCGATCGCCAAGACGTTCGCCGACCGGCCATATCCGGGCGGCCTCACCTACTCAGGTCATCCGCTGGCGACGGCCTGCGCGGTCGCGACCATCAACGCGATGGAGGACGAGGGCATGGTCGGCAACGCCGCGCGCATCGGCAGCGACGTGCTCGGCCCTGGACTGCGCGAATTGGCGGCCCGGCACCCATCGGTCGGCGAGGTGCGCGGCCTCGGTGTGTTCTGGGCGATCGAACTCGTCACCAATCGGCAGACGCGCGAACCACTGGCGCCGTACGGCGGGTCGAGCCCCGCGATGGGCGAAACGCTCGCGGCGTGCAAGGCCAACGGCCTACTCCCCTTCGCGAACTTCAACCGAATTCACGCGGTGCCGCCGTGCAACGTCGGTGACGCCGAGGTCGCAGACGGGTTGCGCATGCTCGACGCCGCACTGGCTGTCGCAGACGGCCACACCACCTGACTACGTCCTGGTATCAAGCGGTGAGTCCGAGCTTCTCGGCGTTCTCGTACTCGTCGTCGACGAGCACGACGGTGCGCCCCGGCCGGTCGATCAAGGAGGCCGCGATAGAGGACCGGTAGCCCGATGCGCAGTGCACCCAAACCTCGCCTTCGGGCAGGTCGGACATCCGCTCGATGAGCTTGTGCAGAGGGATGTTCATCGCGCCCGGGATGTGACTGCTTTCGAATTCCGGTTGCTGACGGACGTCGAGAATCGTGACGTCCCCGGATTCGAGGATCTCGGCGAGGTCGTCGAAGGCCGCGACGCGGTAGGAGCGCAGCTCGGCCCCGGCGCTTAGGCTGCCGATCTCCCCGACCGCTGCACCGTCGAGCTCGTCGATACCAATACGAACGAGTTCCCTTCTGGCCTCGGCAATCTGGTCGACGTTCTCACCGATCAAAGTAAGCGGTTCGCCCCATTCGTACAGCCAGCCCAGGTAGGCGACGAAGGAGTCCGACAGCTCGAAGCCACGGGTGCCGGCGAGATGACCGGCAGCGAAAGCCGTGCGGTGGCGTAGGTCGACAACCCACTCTCCTGCCTCGATGCGTCCACGCAGTTCGTCAGGGTCGACCGGGTCGGGCAACGACAGGTCCACGGGCGCCGGTCCGGCCTTGTTGATGACGCCCATGTGCGCGTAGTAGGCGGGGTAGTCGGCGAGACCCGCGAGCAAATCGGTGACGTAGGTTTGCTCGTCTTGGGTCAACGCCGGGTTGGTGACCAACTCGTCGGCGATGGTGGAGTCGTCACCACTCGCCGGTGTGGCGGAACAGAAGCTGCCGAAGCCATGGGTCGGGAACACCTTTGTTTCTGCTGGCAACTCGTCTGCGAGGCGCCGCACCGAGTGGTACTGCGCGTGGGTCAGCGTTTCAGTGTGTTCGGCGCCAAGCAGGTCGGTACGACCGGTCGTGCCATACAGCATCGATCCGCCGGTGAACACACCACGGACGTTCCCGGCGGTGTCGCGCAACACGTAGCTGACGTGGTGGTGAGTGTGACCCGGAGTATGCATGACCTGCAACTGAATTGGCTCAGCGTCGATGACGTCACCGTCGCGGACCGCCCGCCGGTCGTAGGCCACGTCGTCGCCGGCGGGGACCACGTACTCCGCCCCGACAGTGTGCGCCAACTCCAATCCGCCGGTGACGTAGTCATTGTGGATATGGGTCTCCACCACGTGAGTGATCGTCACCCCGCGGTCCCGGGCAAGCGACAGTACTCGGTCGATGTCCCGCTGGGGGTCGATGACGACGGCGGTGCCACCGTGGTCGACCAGATAGCTGCGGTCGCCCAGACCGGAGGTTTCGATGATGGATATGTTCATGGGCTCTCCTTCCAGAGGTCTCAGCGAAGAACGATGGTGTCCAGCAGCACGTAGGCCGCGACAGCGAAAACGAGGTAGGCGAACCAGCGCTGGAGTCTGGTTGTTTCGAGCTTGGTGCCGTAGTGACCGGCGACGAGCGAGCCGACGATCGCGGTGCCGACGAACGCGGCGGTGATCGGCCAGTCGATGCCGCCCCCGCCCAGATGCGAAACCACACCGGCAGCGGAATTGGCGACGATGATGAGGAGTGAGGTGCCGACGGCGATCGGCATCTCCACGCCGAGCATCAGCACCAACGCCGGGATGATCAGGAAGCCGCCCCCGACACCGAACAGCCCCGTCAACAGGCCAACGGCGAATCCGGCGGGTATCGACCGCGGGGCGCAACGACGCCAGTTGATTCCGGATTCACCTACGCTGCAGGCTGTTCCGGTGTCTCCCGCTTCCTGCAACATACGGATTCCGGCCACGACCATCACCGACGCGAAGCCGATCAGGAGGACCGACTGCGGCAGGTGCTTGCCGATCGCGGTTCCGATGAACGTGGCCGGGATACCGGCAGCCGCGAAGATTCCTGCCAGTCGCCATTGCACCTGGTGCGCTCGCAGCTTCGGTAGCGCGCCGACCGCGGAGGCGATGCCGATCACGATCAGCGACATCGGAATCGCCTGTTCGACACCAAGTCCCAGTACGTACACCAATGCCGGTACCGCAAGGATGGATCCGCCACCGCCGAGCAGGCCCAACAACACACCGATCACGGCGCCGAGCGCGAGGGCGATCCCGATGCTCACTTTGTCGACCTTCGCCCGCACATCGCGGGGCCCCGATTATTTCGCGGGCGCGGTTTGCGACAGCGCGTCGATCGCGGCATGCAGCTTTTCGGCGGCGTCGTCCGCGACCTCTCGCAGGCCTGGCTCGTCGGCTACCTGAACCATGATCTGGGGGTCCATCGCGTCGACGATTACGGTGCCGTCGTCGGCGGGGTCCGAGCGAACCACGACGTTGCACGGCAACAACAAGCCGATCTTTCGATCGACGTTGACCGCACGGTGTGCCAGTGGCGGGTTGCACGCCCCGAGAATCAGATAGTTCTCCATGTCTTCGCCCAGCTTTTCTTTCAACGTGGCCTTGACGTCTATCTCGGTGAGAACTCCAAACCCCTGATCAGAAAGCGCCTTTCGGGTCATCTCCACCGCGTCCTCGAACGATGCCCGCAGCGTGGTCGATATGGCCAGCGTCATTTTCTGCCTCCTTTCACATCCTGGACCCAGGTTACCCATGGGGGTATTTGATGTCCAGCCTGCCTATTGGTTACCCCGGATGGCGGACTCGACCTCCTGCGCGGAGATCTCCTTGGTGCAGAAGAACCAATCCTCACACTCAACGCCGTCCACGTGCCCGTCCATGCGCTCTTGGGCAGTTCCGCAAGAGCCGGCGGGCGGCACGATGACCCGGTCGCCCGGGCGCCAGTCGGCCGGTGTCGCGACCGAGAAGTGGTCGGCTGTCTGCAGCGCCTGGATGACGCGCAACAACTCGTCGAAGTTGCGGCCCAGGCTCAGTGGGTAGTAGATGACGGCGCGGACAGTGCCAGTGGGGTCGATGACGAACACCGCGCGCACGGCCTTGGTCGAATCCTCGCCCGGCATGATCATCCCGTACTTGCGCGCGACCTCCATCGAGACGTCCTCGATCAGCGGGAAGGTGACCTCGACGTCCTTCATGTCGCGGTAGGAGATCTTGTCCTTGATGGTCCGCAGCCAGGCGATGTGGCTGTACAACCCGTCGACGGACAGGCCGACGAGTTCGGTGTGGTAGGCGGCGAACTGCTCCTGCATGGTGGCGAACGTCATGAACTCGCTGGTGCAGACCGGGGTGAAGTCGGCTGGGTGGGAGAACAAGATGACCCACTTGCCGGCGTAGTCGGCGGGGAAGTTGATTTCGCCCTGGGTGGTATGGGCGGTGAAGGCCGGGGCCGGATCACCGATGCGCGGCATGGTGGTCACGGCAGCGGGGGTTTCGATGGTGGTCACGTGGGTTCCTCTATCTTGGTCGGCGGCGAAATGGCGAGTCGGTGATGGTAGATCCGGGCTTGAACGCGGAATCGCCGTCGCAGGTGCATCGTTGGGCCGGGGGCACCGAGCGCATCACCTCGTCGACGTGTTGACCGCAGCCGGCCCAGCCCGTCTTTCCGCAGCGGGGGCACTTCTCGGGGTAGCACATTTCTTCGTCCCTCCTTGTAAATGCGATCAGGGCTTCGCCGCGGCGATCTTGGCGCGGACCTCGGCCATGTCGAGCGCCTTGACCCGGGTGATCAGGTCCTCGAGCGCGGCCGCGGGCAGGGCGCCCGGCTGGCGGTAGACGAGCACGCCGTCACGGAAGGCCATGACGGTCGGGATCGACTGGATCTCCAACGCCGCGGCCAGGTGCCCCTCCGCTTCGGTGTCGACCTTGGCGTGCACGACGTCGGGATGCGACTGCGCCGAGCGGTCGAAGACCGGGGCGAAGGATCGGCACGGTCCGCACCACGATGCCCAGAAGTCGACCAACACGATCGGGTTGTCGGTGATCGTGGATTCGAAGTCGGCTCCGGATAGGTTCTTGATTGTCATTGCAGTGTTCCTTCCTATTGGTCTTTGGTGGCGGCACAGTCGAATTTGCTAGGCAAGTCCCTTGAGCATCAGGTTCCAGTACATGTACGGGAGCCCGTACTTCTTGAGGTACCAGTACGCCCGGTGCGGCTTCGTCGGGTCGAGCACCGGGAACGAGGGTTCGAGGTTCAGGTCGTAGTCGAACTCGGCGAGCAGCATCGCGTGCGACGAGGTGACGATCGGGCACGACGAGTAACCGTCGTACGACGCCCGCAGCGGCTGGTTCTTCAGGAACGAATCGACGTTGTCGACGACGACTGGTGCCTGCTTACGAATTGCGGCGCCCGTCTTCGAGTTCGGCGACGAGCCTGCGTCACCGAGGCTGAACACGTTGGCGTAGCGCGCGTGCTGCATGGTGTGCTTGTCGATCTCCACGTAGCCGGCCGCGTCCCCCGTCGACAGCGGGCTGGTTTTGATCCAGTCCGGCGCTGACTGCCGCGGGACGGCGTGCAACACGTCGTAGGGCAGCATCGTGTCGGTGCCGCCGGAGCCGACGCTGGTGATGCCGACCTTGTGCGAAGATGCGTCGACGGAGGTCAGCTCGGAGCTGCTGTGCAGATGGATCCCGTAGTCGGCGATGACCGCATCGAGGCTGTCGGCGATCGCGGGGATGCCGAAGGGCCGCGGTCCCGGCATGACCAGGTGGACGTCGATGTCCTTGAGCACGCCTTGTTTTCGCCAGTAGTCAGCAGCCAGGTACGCGATCTTCTGCGGGGCGCCCGCGCACTTGATCGCCCCGGAGGGAACCGTGAAAACTGCGGTGCCCGACCTCAGGGTGCGGATGAAGTCCCAGGTGCGCGGCGCGAGGTCGAACCTGTAGTTCGACGACACGCCGTCGCGGCCCAGGGCCTCGTCCAGTCCTTCGGTGGCCTTCCAGTCGAGCTGAATGCCGGGACAGACCACGAGCACGTCGTAGCCGTAGGTGGCTCCGTCCGCACACGTGACCGTGTTGTTCTCTGGATCAAAGGCGTTGGTGGCCTTCTTGATCCATGTCGCGCCCTTCGGCATGACCGAGGATTCGGCACGCTCGGTGGTCGAGGCCTTCGCCTGCCCGCCGCCCACCAGGGTCCACAGCGGCTGGTAGTAGTGCGTGCTCGACGGCTCGATCACCGCGACGTCGCGGTAACCCTTGCGCAACAAGCGGGCCGCGACGGTGATGCCCGCTGTCCCGCCGCCGACGATCAGGATCTGGTGCTTGGCGGTGGTGTTCATGATGCTCGTCTCCTTGGTTGCTCAGGCGTTCTGGTGGGATTCGTCCCAGGCGCCGAACCCGCCCAGGATGTCGCTGACGTCAGTGAAGCCGTTGTGCCGCAGCAGGCTCGCCGCGACCGAGGACCGGTAGCCGCCTGCGCAATACACGACGGTCGGCTTGGTGGCGTCGAGCTCGCCCAGCCGAGCAGGCAACTGGCCCACCGGGATCGGGATCGCGCTCGGGATCGCGCCTGCCTCGACCTCGCCCGGGTTGCGGACGTCGACGATCTGCAGATCGGTGAGCTCGGATGCCCGCTCGTCGAACGCCTTCGCGGTCAGCCGAGAGGCCACCTGGACGTCGTCCTGGTGGGAGAACATCACCTCGAACGGGTCGGCCAGGTAGCCGATTACCCGGTCGAACCCGATCCGGGCGAGCCGGTTCTTGCCTTCGAGCTCCTGGCCTGGTTCGGTGAACAGAACGATGTCGACATCGGACGGCAGAACCGATCCGGCGAATTCCGCGTAACGGCCTTCGAGTCCGATGTTGATCGCGCCACGTAAGTGGCCTAGGGCGAACTCTTCGGGGGTCCGCCCGTCAACCAGGACGGCGCCGTCGTCGATCGCGTTGCGGACCTGCTCATATGTCATCGCCGCCGGCATCTTGGTTTCATCGAGCAGTTCGCGGTCCTTGCGGTTGAGGATCGCGTCATAGACGAAGTAGCCCGGCGCGGGCGGCTGACCCTCGGTGACGAGGTTCATGAAGGTTGCCTTGTCGGGAGCCCGCAGAGCGTAATTCGTCGCCTTCTGATCGCCCATCGTCGACCACAGGTCGGTCGAGAGATTCTTGCCGCACGCCGAGCCCGCGCCGTGTGCGGGATACACCCGGGTGGCGTCAGGCAGCGTCATCAACTTGTTGTGCAGCGAGTCGTAGAGCTTGTCCGCCAGTTCCTCGCGGGTGAAGCCGATCGAGGCCAGCAGGTCCGGTCGGCCGACGTCGCCGATGAAGAGGGCGTCGCCGGTGAGGACGCCGTACGGGATCTGGTCGTCGGCGTGCTCGTAGACCACGATCGACAACGACTCCGGCGTGTGGCCAGGGGTGTGCCGGAACTCCAGTGTGACGTCACCGAGCGAATAGCGTTCACCGTCGGCGACCCCCATTGACTCGAACTCGGTTTCGGCGACCGAGGAGAACACGATCTTCGCGCCTGCCGCCTTGGCCAACTCGAGGTGGCCGGACAGGAAGTCGGCGTGGAAGTGGGTCTCGATGACGAGTTCGATCGTGACACCCAGTTCCTTGGCGTCGGCCAAGTACTCGGCGATGTCGCGTTGCGGGTCGACGACGACTGCGCGGCCTGTTGTTTCGTCGGCCACCAGATATGAGGCGTGGGACAGACAATCCAGGTAGTACTGGACGAATTTCATGGCGCGAGTCCTTTCGTTCCGTTGCGGGTAGAGCCATCCTGGCATATACCCCTATGGGTATGTCAAGTACCCTAGGGGGTATCTTATTCCTTGCTTGACAATACCCATGGGGGTATGTCTAACATGATGGTAAATATACCCCTGGCGGTATCAAGGGCCCTAGAGGCTTTGGTCACCGCCGGCTAGCCGGAAGGACGCTGAACACCATGACCGCTCCCACCACCATCGATTCGCAGGACCTCAGCGAGCGCCTCACTTCGGCTGCGCCGCCGCGAGTTCTCGATGTCCGAACCCCGGGCGAGTTCGAGACCGCGCACATCGCAGGCGCCTACAACGTTCCGCTGGACCTGCTGCGCGAACACCGCGACGAGATCATCAGGCACCTCGACGAAGATGTAGTGCTGGTATGTCGCTCCGGTCAACGCGCCGCACAGGCCGAAGAGACCCTGCGCACAGCCGGCCTCGACAACGTCCACATCCTCGACGGCGGCATCACCGCCTGGGAAGCAAAGGGTTTCGCGGTCAACCGCGGCGCGCAGCGCTGGGACCTCGAGCGCCAGGTGCGCCTTGTCGCCGGCTCTGTCGTGCTGACAAGCGTCCTCGGCAGCATTGCCGCGCCGAAGCTCAAGTGGCTGGCAGCCGGCGTCGGCGGCGGGCTCGCCTTCGCGGCGCTGTCCAACACCTGCGCTATGGGCATGCTGCTGTCGAAGCTGCCCTACAACCGCGGAGCCACCTGTGACGCCCAGACCGTCGTGGCGCAGCTCGTCGGGTCACCCGACCGGAAGGTCGGGTAGTCGACATGATCGCCTTGACGGTTTCGCTCGCGGTCTTCGTCGGGATCGCACTGGGTCTGCTCGGCGGTGGCGGCTCGATCCTGACCGTCCCGCTGCTCGCCTACGTCGCGGGCATGGACGCCAAACAGGCCATCGCAACGTCGTTGTTGGTGGTCGGCGTCACCAGTGCGGTCGGCGCCGTCTCGCACGCGCGCGCCGGCCGCGTCCAATGGCGAACGGGCCTGATATTCGGGGCCGCGGGGATGGCCGGCGCCTACCTGGGCGGCGTCCTGGCCCGGTTCATTCCGGGCTCAGTGCTACTCATCGGGTTCGCGGTGATGATGATCGCCACCGCCGTCGCCATGCTTCGCGGACGGAAGAATATCGCGGAATCCGATGGCCCGCGTCGCATTCCAGTCGTCAAGGTCGTTGCGGAAGGCCTCGGCGTCGGGTTGGTGACAGGGCTCGTCGGCGCAGGCGGCGGATTTCTTGTCGTCCCGGCCCTGGCGCTCCTCGGAGGCTTGCCGATGCCCATCGCCGTGGGCACCTCGTTGGTTGTGATCGCGATGAAGTCCTTCGCAGGACTGGGCGGATATCTGTCGAGCGTCCAGATCGACTGGACGGTGGCGCTAATGGTCACCGCCGCAGCAGTGGTCGGTGCGCTGATCGGCGCACGACTGACGGCAATGGTCAATCCCGATGCGTTACGCAAGGTATTCGGCTGGTTCGTCTTGGCGATGTCCTCGGTCATCCTGGCCCAAGAGATCCACCCCGCTGTGGGTATCGGCGCCGCGGCATGTACGGCCGTCGCCGGTGCGCTGTACCTCGCATGCGCCCGACAGGATTTCTGTCCACTGCGCCGACTCGTCGGCCGGAGCCGGATAGGGCTGGCGACAGGCTGACGCGCGACCAGCTGGGGTATACCCCGGAGGGTACGATGGAATGAACCGATTCACGCGAATGAAAGGGCACTTCAATGGTGGGTGATCAAGACAGCATCGCCGCAGTGCTTAACAGGCTCCGGCGCGCCCAAGGGCAACTGGCCGGGGTAATCGCGATGATCGAGGACGGCCGCGAATGCAAAGACGTGGTCACGCAGCTGGCCGCGGTGTCCAAGGCCCTCGACCGTGCAGGGTTCAAAATCGTTGCCACCGGCCTGCGTGAATGCGTCACCGGGTCTACCGCCGATGGCGATCCGCCCATGAGCGAGGCAGAACTCGAGAAGCTCTTCCTGGCACTGGCCTGACGCGCCATTCAGGGTGGTCGCCGAGTGTGGGGGTTGCGGTTACCAGTGGCCGAGTGGCTCGGACTGAACCCCCACACTCGGCGGGTCTCATGTCGCCGCCAGTGCGGCTTCGTGCCTCACAGGATGTAGAGCATCTCCTGATACGTCGGCAACGGCCAGAGATCGTCGGCTACAACGCCTTCGAGCGTGTCGGCAGCGGCGCGAACCGCGTCCATCTTCGGCAAGAGGCTCTGCGCATGAGCGGCTTCCTCGGCGGCGGAGTCTCCCCCATGCTCGGCCAGTCCCGCTTTCAACGCTGCCAGCGCCGCCGTCAGCTCCGAGATCGGAGTGCTGACGTCCTGAAGCAGGGTCAAGTCCGGCTCGACACCTGCCGCCTTGAGCGCAGCGACGTTCTGCGCCAGCTCGGTTTGGTAACGCACGGCCGCAGGCAGAATCACCGTCGACCCCAGTTCCAGCGCGAGTTTGGCCTCCACACCGATGGTCAGTGCGTACATCTCGAGGCGGACCTCGTAGCGGCTGTGTAGCTCGCGCTCGTTGAACACGGAGTACTTCTCGAACAGCTCGATGGACTCCGGCTTGATCAGCTCTGGCAGTGCGTCCAGGGTGGTCTTCAGGTTCGGCAGTCCCCGTTCGGCGGCCTCGATCTGCCAGTTCTCGGAATAGCCGTCACCGTTGAACACCACGGCACCGTGCTCGGTGATGATGTCGGTCAGCAGCTTCTGGACTGCCTCGTCGAAGTCCTCGCCCTCCGCTACGGCCTTCTCCAGGATGGTCGCCATGTAGTCGAGCGACTCAGCCATGATCGTGTTCAGCATCATCATCGGCACCGCCACCGTCTGACCCGATCCCGGCGCGCGGAACTCGAATCGATTGCCGGTGAAGGCAAACGGACTGGTGCGGTTTCGGTCACCCGCGTCGGTCGGCAACACCGGCAGCGTGTCACAGCCGATGATCATGCTGCCCTTGCCCTTTGACGACGTCGCCGCACCCTTGGCGATCTGCTCGAACACGTCGGCCAGCTGATCGCCCAGGAAGATCGAGATGATGGCCGGTGGTGCCTCGTTGGCACCGAGACGGTGGTCGTTGGTGGCCGACGCCACCGACACCCGAAGCAGGCCAGCGTATTTGTGGACAGCGCGGATCACCGCGGCGCAGAAGACCAGGAACTGTGCGTTCTCGTGGGGGGTATCGCCGGGCACGAGCAGCGAGCCCAAGTCGGCGTTGCCCAGCGAGAAGTTCACGTGCTTACCCGACCCGTTGACGCCGGCGAACGGCTTCTCGTGGAACAGGCACTCCATGCCGTGCTTCTTGGCGATCGTCTTGAAGACGGTCATCAACAGCTGTTGGTGGTCCGAGGCGACGTTGCCGCGCTCGAACATCGGGGCGATCTCGAATTGTCCTGGCGCAACCTCGTTGTGGCGGGTCTTGGCGGGGATACCGAGCTTGAACAGTTCACGCTCGGTGTCCATCATGAAGCCGAGCACCCGCTCCGGCACCGCACCGAAGTAGTGGTCGTCGAACTCCTGACCCTTCGGCGGCTTCGCACCGAACAGCGTGCGGCCCGCGTTGACGAGGTCGGGTCGAGCCAAGAAGAAGTGCCTGTCGACCAGGAAGTACTCCTGCTCCGGCCCGCAGAACGCGACTATCTTCGCCACATTGTCGTGGCCGAACAGCTTCAGGATCCGCTCGGCGTGGGTGCCCATCGCCTGCTGGCTGCGCAGCAGCGGAGTCTTGTAGTCCAGCGCCTCGCCGGTCATCGACACGAAAACCGTTGGGATACAAAGCGTGTTGCCGTTCGGGTTCTCCAGGATGTAGGCCGGGCTCGTGACGTCCCAACCCGTATAGCCGCGGGCCTCGAACGTGCTGCGCAGGCCGCCGGATGGAAAGCTGGAAGCATCCGGCTCGCCCTGGATCAGCGTCTTACCCGCGAACTCTGCAAGTGTCTGGCCGTCGGAAACGGGCTCGAGGAAACTGTCGTGTTTCTCGGCGGTGAGCCCGGTCATCGGATAGAAGACGTGGGCGTAGTGGGTGGCGCCCTTGGACAGTGCCCAGTCCTTCATCGCGGACGCGACCGAGTCCGCGACCGCCGGATCCAGCTTCGCGCCCTTCTCGATGGTGGCGACCACGGATTTGTACACCGACTTGGGCAACCGCAGCCGCATCTCGGCCATGGTGAAGACGTTGGAGCCGAAGATCGAGCCAGGCTCCTCACCCGGTACAAAGCTGATGGCTGGAGGCACGTACGCCTCGACGTTGTTGATCGCCTGCAGACGCACTGCATTTCCGCTCACTGAAAACTTCCTATCGCTCTTGCCCGCACCCTCTGCGGACCGTGACCGGCCCACAGTAGGAACGTCGCGTTCCGGGACTGTTACGCCGCCGTCAACGACAGAATTTGTTTGCTCGGGCCGTTTCGGACGATTCGGCGCGCAAATTCACTCAAACCCGTTGCGTCACTTTGGTTTCAGTTGTCACAGCGCGGTCGGACTTGTCGGTGGTCGAATGTATGTTCGACTCATGTTGGCGACTCGGGTTCAGGTGGCGATGGCCGCGCTGCGGTCCGCGCACGACTCGCTGGCCGCGTGCGATCTGGACATGCTGACCGACCGTGAACTGCTCGACGTGCTGGATGGGTTGGAGCAGTTGACCTGTCAGCTGCCCGCGCAGTGGCATCGGGGGTTGGCCCGGCTCCAAGCCGAAACCACCCCCAAGGAGCTGGGCGCCAAAAACTGGAAAGACGTCCTGACGATCCGGTGGCGGATCTCGGCGACCGACGCCCACCGCCGCCTGGCCGAAGCTGCCGAGTTGGGCCCACGGCGTGCGCTGACCGGCCAACCGCTGGCGCCGGTGCTGGCCGCCACCGCCGCCGCCCAAGCGCGCGGGTTGATCAACGGTGAACATATCGACAAGATCCGCGACGCCATGGGCCGCCTGCCCGGCTGGGTCGACGCACCGACCCGCGAGCAGATCGAAACCGACCTGGTGCGCATCGCCGCCGGGGTCGGGCCCACCGAGCTGAAGAAAGCCGCCGACATGATGCTGTTCCTCTTGGATCAGGACGGCCCGGAACCCGATGACACCGAACGCCAGCGCAAGCGCGGCCTGACCGCCGGTCCGCAGGGCCGCGACGGGATGGTCGCCATCAAAGGCGACCTGACCCCCGAAGCATGGGCGGTCCTGGAACCCATCTTCGCCAAGTGGGCCGCACCGGGGATGTGCAATCCTGACGACGAGAACCCCTGCATCTCAGGCACCCCGTCCCAGGAACAGATCGACACCGATCAGCGCAGCCTGGCCCAGCGCCAGCACGACGCGCTGATCGCGGTCGGGCGCCACGCCCTGGAGTCCGGTGTGCTTGGCCAGCACAACGGGTTGCCGACCTCGATCATCATCCGCACCACCCTGCAAGACCTCGAAAGCCGCGCCGGAATCGGTGTCACCGGCGGCGGCACGATCATCCCGATCACCGACGTCATCCGGATCGCTGCGCATGCGAACCATTACCTGGCGGTGTTCGATAACGCCACCGGGTCAGCACTGGACTTGTTTCGTGCCCGCCGCACCGCGTCCCCGGCGCAGCGGATCATGCTCATCGCCCGCGACGGGGGCTGCACCAAACCCGGCTGCACCGTTCCCGCCTACGGCAGCCAAGTCCACCACGCGGCCTGCGACTGGGCCGATGACGGCCAGACCAACATCGACGACCTCGCCCTGGCCTGCGGCCCTGACAATCGCCTCGTCGACAACAACGCCGGCTGGACCACCACCATCAACGAGCGCGGCGACGCCGAATGGCACCCACCACCCGACCTCGACACCGGCCAAGCGCGGGTGAACCACTACCACCGCCCCGAACGCCTCCTCCGCCCACCACACGAGCCGGACGGAAACCCCGAGCGCGGACCCTAGGCCACTGTGGACGAGGCACCGCATACACCCGAGGTTGCATGGGTAGCCAGGAGCGAAGACACCACGACCTAGGCTGGATTTATGCGGTTAGGCAGACGACGCGACGTCACCCGCGACTTCGATGCGAGTTACCACGAGCATGCGGTCGTCGCAACCGGCCCCGAGCGGGAGGCCGCCGGAGTCAAGGCCGTCATGGTGTCACTGCAACGCGGCCTCAAGTCGATGGGAGTTTGGCGCACAGGCGCGTCACTGGTCCGACTCAACCAACGCCACGGCTTCGACTGCCCCGGCTGCGCATGGCCCGAGGAGCATGGTGGCCGCAAGTTCGCCGAGTTCTGCGAGAACGGTGCGAAGGCCGTCGCCGAAGAGGCGACCAAGCGCGTCGTCACCCCGGACTTCTTCGCGCGGCACTCAATCTCCGACCTCGACGGTCGACCGGAGTACTGGCTCTCGCAGCAGGGCCGACTCACCCACCCGATGGTGCTGCGCCCCGGGGACGACCACTACCGCGCCATCGAATGGGACGAGGCCTACCGCCTGATCGCTGACGAGTTGCGCGACCTCGATCACCCGGACGAAGCCGTCTTCTATACCTCTGGGCGCACCAGCAACGAGGCGGCGTTTCTCTACCAGCTGATGGTCCGCAGCTTCGGCACGAACAACCTGCCCGACTGCTCCAACATGTGTCACGAATCGTCGGGCGCGGCATTGGTCGAAGCCATCGGCGTGGGCAAGGGCTCGGTCACCGTCGAAGACGTCGCCAACGCTGACTTGATCGTGATCGCGGGTCAGAATCCCGGCACCAACCATCCCCGCATGCTGTCGGTGCTGGAAAAGGCGAAAGCCAACGGCGCGAAAATCATTGCGATCAATCCGCTACCAGAGGCCGGGCTGATCCGATTCAAGGACCCGCAGAAGGTGCACGGCGTCGTGGGCCACGGCGTGCCCATCGCCGACGAGTTCGTGCAGATCCGCCTCGGCGGGGACATGGCGCTTTTTGCGGGGCTGGGCCGCCTGCTACTGGAGGCCCAGGACGAGGCCGGTCCGCGCGCTCAGATCATCGACCGCGGTTTCATCGAGCAGCACTGCGCGAACTTTGCCGCGTACGAAGCCCAGACGCGGGCCGTCGACCTCGACACCGTGCTGGAGGCGACCGGGATCGAGCGCGCCCAACTCGAGAAGGTCGCGCAAATGATGATCGACTCCGAACGCATCATCGCGTGTTGGGCCATGGGACTGACCCAGCACAAGCACGCTGTTCCGATGATTTCGGAGATCACCAACGTGCTGCTGATGCGCGGCATGATCGGTAAGCCCGGCGCCGGATTGTGCCCCGTGCGTGGACATTCCAACGTGCAGGGCGACCGAACGATGGGCATTTGGGAGAAGATGCCCGAGAATTTTCTGGTCGCGCTCGACAAGCACTTCGGTATCGTCAGCCCGCGCAAGCACGGCGTCGACACCGTCGATGCGATCCGCGCTATGCGCGACGGGCACGCGAAAGTCTTCATGGGGATGGGCGGTAACTTCGCGACGGCGACTCCCGACACCGCCGTCACCGAGGCCGCACTGCGCAACTGCTCACTTACCGTCCAGGTTTCGACGAAGCTCAACCGCAGCCACGTGGTGCACGGCCGCTCGGCGTTGATCCTGCCGTCACTCGGCCGCACCGACCGCGACATCCAAAGCGGCGTCAAACAGCAAGTGTCCGTCGAGGATTCGATGTCGATGGTGCACCTGTCGCGCGGCAGCCTGAACCCGCCGTCCGATCACGTCCGCAGCGAGGTCGCGATCATCTGCCAACTGGCGCGGACACTGCTCGGACCCGACCACCCCGTGCCGTGGGAAGTGTTCAACGACGACTACGACACCATCCGCGGCGCGATCGCCGCCGTGGTGCCCGGATGTGAGGACTACAACCACAAGGTGCGCGCACCCGATGGCTTCCAGTTGCCGCACGGGCCTCGTGATTCACGCATATTCCCCACGAGCACAGGCAAAGCCAACTTCGCCGTGAATCCGCTGCAGTGGGTGCCGGTTCCCGAAGGCAGGCTGATTCTGCAGACTCTGCGCAGCCACGACCAGTACAACACCACGATCTACGGCCTTGACGATCGCTACCGAGGCGTGAAGGGCGGCCGCCGAGTCGTGTTCGTCAACAAGGCGGACATCGATCGGTTCGGACTCCGCGAAGGTGACCGGGTCGACCTCGTGTCGGAATTCCCCGGGGGCGACGGCGAACTCCAGGAACGCCGCGCCAAGGACTTCATGGTGGTGGCGTACGAGACCCCAGTGGGTAATGCCGCCGCCTACTATCCGGAGACCAACGCCTTGGTTCCGCTCGATCACGTTGCCGAGAAGTCGAATACACCGGTGTCCAAGGCCGTGGTGATCCGGCTGGAGCGCTCCGCCGGCGTCCGCGCCGAAGATCGGGTGGTCAGCTAGTGGGCCGCGTGACAGCGCGCCGCCGCGTCCAGCACGTCACCGCCGGCGACAGCGTCGCGCGGCCCGACACCCTGGTGGTCGAGGAGCCGCTCGAGATCCGGATCGATGGCAAACCGCTGACGGTCACGATGCGGACCCCTGGATCGGATGTCGAACTCGCCCAAGGCTTCCTGCTCACCGAAGGTATCATCGCGCGCCGTGAGGATGTGTTGACGGTGCGCTACTGCAAGGGAGCAGGACCCGATCAAGTCAACACGTACAACGTGCTCGACGTGGCACTGGCGCAGGAGGTCCCGCCGCCTGACGTTGATATGACCCGGAACTTCTACGCGACCTCGTCGTGCGGCGTGTGCGGAAAAGCCTCACTGGAGGCGGTCCAAACAATCAGCAAACACGGCCCCGGCGACGACCCGACCACGGTTACCGCCGAAACACTTTCCGGCCTTCCCGACCGCTTGCGCGACGAACAGAAGGTGTTCGCCAGCACCGGCGGACTACACGGTGCGGCGCTGTTCGACGTCGACGGCACCACATTGGCGGTGCGCGAAGACATCGGCCGCCACAACGCCGTCGACAAGGTCATCGGTTGGGCACTGGAGAATGACCGGATACCCCTGAGCGCCACCGTCCTCCTGGTCAGCGGGCGCGCCTCCTTCGAACTCACCCAGAAAGCCGTGATGGCCGGCATCCCGGTGCTCGCCGCGGTGTCCGCGCCGTCGTCGCTGGCCGTCGACCTCGCCAGCCAGTCCGGTCTGACGCTCGTCGCGTTCCTGCGCGGTGACTCGATGAACGTCTACACCAGACCCGACCGCGTGACGCATTAGGCGCGCCCTCACGGCCGCGAAAGCCTTTGGCCGAAAGTGACTTCGAACTTGACAGCTACTGTCATGTTCTGAAGACTGTTGGTCCCATGCCCGACTCGATTCCGCTGCGCGAGCGGCAACGCGTTGCGCTACGCGCCGACATTCAGCATGCTGCGCTGCGACTATTCGCCGCAAAGGGTTTCGACAACGTCAGCACCGAAGCGATCGCCGAAGAGGTGGGCATTTCGCCGAGTACATTCTTCCGGCACGTACCGAGTAAGGAGCACCTCTTGCTCGGCGCCACCCAGCGGGGACGCGAGCAAATCGTCGCCAACTTCCGTTCCCGCCCCGCCGACGAGGACGTCGCGGACTCCATCGCCGCGGCCATCCTCGCCCGCACCTCGCAGTTCCTGGACGACGACGAGACACTCGAACTGTGGCGCCGGTCAATGGCGTCGGCACCCGCAGAGTTGCGGCGAGCCTCCCTACTGAGCCGCGAGGACTGCGACGAGCTCATCGACGCAGTTGCCCTCCGCCTCGACAACACCGCTGCCGGGTCGGACATCCGGGCCGGCGTACTCGTCCGCGCTACCGTCGCCGCGGCCGAGTATGCCTATGAGTGGTGGCTCAAATACGATCAGAACGAGTCACTACACACACTCACCCATCGGGCTCTCCAGCTGGTCACCCATGGACTAAACAGTCCGGCGCGGACCACACGGCGTCGGCGATAGCGAGAACCTCGGTCTTTCGGTGGTTCTCATGGGAGGATCACCTGCTGCGATCACGCCCGAACTGCGGGGCTGCGCGGCCGGCCAGCAAGGGCAGATCGAGATACGTTTTGATGCCGGGATCGGCATCCACGACGTACGGGATCGCGCTGACACAGTGGTTGGCGGTGGCGACGATACCGGGGTTGCGCACCAGGCCCTGCTCGATGGTGTCGGGCTGCAGACCCTTGAAGGTGAGCAGGACGTCAGGATCGCCGGTGATCTCGACCTCGAACCGTTCCCCCTCGGGTCCGAAACTCCACGCCGGATCGAAGTTCTCCTCCCCCATGAACCAGTTGACTGTTGCCGTGACGACCGGTGTCCCATCCACGACGGCGCGCCAGTGAAACTTCCTGGCGGCGACCTGACCCGGCTCGATGACACCGACGGGGGTATCGAGCGGCGCAGTCGCCACGGCAACCTCCTGCACGGACTCGAGTTCGGGATCGACGTCGAAACCCATCTCCGCCACGATCATTCGAACCGACGCCTTGAATCCGGCACCCAGCAATTCGACGATCGGACCTGCCATCGCTTCTGCGGGCGAGACGCCGAAACCCATGATGTAGCGCACCACGTCGGGCGCGTTGTAGGTGCGGATGTCACTGAACTCCTCCGAGCGCACATGCGTGACCCCCGCACTCAGCGCCGAGATCATCAGCGGGAACCGTTCGGTGATGCCTCCCGGGTGAATACCCGTGCCGTGCAGCGTACTTCCACCTTCGGCGCACGCATCGAGGATGGCCGTGCAGTTATCCAGATCGGGGTAGACCCAACCGACGGGGGTGACCACATTCTTGCCGGAGCGCAGCAGCGCTACGACCTCGTCCTCGTTCGGCAGCAGCGGACTGTAGACCACGCAGTCGGCGTCGAGAGCGAGGACGTCTTCCATGCTGGTGGTCGCCGTGACACCGATCGGGTCGCGGCCGACGAGTTCGCCGATGTCCTTGCCGTGCTTGCCCTCTGAGTGCACCCAGGCGCCCACCAACTCGAGGTCGGGATGCGCGAGCACCCCCTCGATCGCCGCTCGCCCCACGCCACCAGTCGCCCACTGCACCACTCGGATCGCCATGATGACCATTCAAGTCGTTTTTGACAGTGACTGTCAAGATAGAAGTCGCTATCACACAGCGGCGTGAGTTCACCGCGTCACGGGGTGTCGAGACGCGGCGGGGTGATATTTCGGTCGGGGTGTGGCTCTGGAACGCACATACCCGGACTCGGCAGCCAGCCGGACTCGACAAGCAGCTCGCCCACTTCGGCGATGTTGATCAGATCGAGTTCGTAGTCGAAAAGCCCGTCGCCCGCGTAGTGCAGCACCGAGAACGCCGGCGTTTGATACGGCGTGCCGTCTGCGCGTGTCCCGGCCAAGCGATTCCACCAGTACGTGACGAGGCGATCACCGTCGACCATGGTCCATTCCTCTGGGAAACTCCATCCCTCGAAGCCGACCATCGAGCGGTCGAAGAACGCCGCGATTTCGTCGCGACCCTGAACCCGGCCAAAGGCCGGGTCGATGAAGACCGCATCCTCGGTGAACCACTCGCCGATAGTTGACCAAGGCGCCGTGCCAGCGACACAACGTTCACGCTGTGCGACATAACGCCGGTATGACTCCAGCGCCTCGCGCTCGCGCTCGTTCAGCTCTGCCATGGACTCCCTAACTGTGGGTGTGAAGTGCCCGACTCGAAGAACGAGCCAACTCCGACAACCGAGAGCCCGACCTTAACGCTTCTACCTGCGATCTCCACCTGTTCTCCAGATAACCTCCAAGCTTGCGCCCGCGCGGATCGCGAGCATCGATGCATGCCAGAAATCCTCATCCCCTCGCTTTCCCCCACCGGCCACATCGGACCACTGCTGAACGTCGCACGGGGTCTGGTCGACCGCGGCGACCGCGTCACCGTCCTGACGGCCGCCGCACATGCCGACAAGATTCGCGCCGTCGGCGCCACCCCCGCCGCGATTCCCGCCGAAGCCGATTTCGACACGACCCGCCTCGACCTCGACCTTCCCGGACGGGCCGACACCTCCGGCATCAAGAGGATCAATTTCGACATCCAGCGGATCTTCGTGCAGCCGATGCCATTGCTCACACGCGCACTGTCGGACGCGATGGCGCGGACGCGATTCGACGCGATCCTCGCCGACTCGGCATTCTTCGGGATCCTGCCGTTCCTGCTCGGTGACGCCTCGGCCCGCCCGCCGGTGCTGAGCTACAGCACGACGCCGCTGATGCTGAGTAGCCGCGACACCGCCCCCGGCGGTCTAGGCATGACACCGTCCTCGACCATGTTGGGACGGCTGCGCAATCGGGCACTGACGGTGCTGTCGCACAAGGTGCTGTTGCGCGAGTGCCAGAACGCCGCCAATCTGCAACTCGATCGCTTGAACAGCCGCCAGCTGCCGACGTTCGTTCTCGACTCCGGTGTCCTGGCGGATCGCTACATCGCACCCACGGTGCCCGACTTCGACTATCCCCGAAGCGATCTACCGTCGAATGTGCGGTACGTCGGTGCTGTGCATCCCGGTCCGTCGCGGGGGTTTCGCCGTCCACCGTGGTGGTCGGAACTCGACGGCGACCGGCCCGTCGTGCATGTCACTCAGGGCACCATCGACAACGCCGACCTCGGTCGGCTGCTCGAACCCACCATCGATGCGCTCGGCGGCGAGGACGTCATCGTGGTGGCCACCACCGGCGGACGCGAACTGTCTCAGCTGAAGGTCCCGCTTCCGTTGAATACGTATGTCGCCGAATACATCCCGCACGACGTCCTGCTGCCCAAGGTCGACGTCATGGTCACCAACGGCGGCTACGGCGCGGTTCAGCGGGCGTTGTCGATGGGTGTTCCGCTGGCGGTCGCCGGCAACACAGAGGACAAGCCCGAAGTCGCGGCGCGCGTCGCGTGGAGCGGTGCCGGCGTCAACCTCAAGACCGGGACGCCGAGCCCGAGGGCGATCCGGGCGGCGGTCCGCACGGTGCTGGGCGACGGCAGCTATCTGCGTGCTGCGCGGAAGCTGGAGGCGGCCTTCGCGAGACGCGACGGGGTGGCCGAGATCGCCGCTCTGATCGACGAGGTCATCACGGAGCGTCAGGCGGTGCAGCGATGAGCCCGTGCGCGGACCCGTTCGGCCGCCCACCCATCCCTGCGCAAAAGGAACCCAGGATCAGCTGGCGTAGGCGGCTACGCGTGCCGCTGGCGAGCATTTGGACGACGGTGAAGCCATGGTCGAGCAGCTGCAGTACATCGCGGTAGCGACGTTCCTCGTGTGGGGGCTGGTGAGCTCGCTGGCCCACACGCCGCGGCGCTGAAGGCTAAGCGCTCTTCTCGCGACGCTCGTTGCGAGGCGGCTTGCGGGGAACGATCGTCGGAAGCACGTTGTCTTCGACGGTCTCCCTGGTCACGACCACCTTGGCGACGTCGTCGCGGCTGGGGATGTCGTACATCACCGGCAGCAGGACTTCTTCCATGATGGCGCGCAGGCCGCGGGCACCGGTGCCGCGGTGGATGGCCTGGTCGGCGATGGCCTCGAGCGCCGCTTCGTCGAACTCGAGCTCGACGCCGTCCATCTCGAACAGCCGTGTGTACTGCTTCACCAACGCGTTCTTCGGCTCCGACAGAATCGTGACGAGCGACTCCTTGTCGAGGTTCGTCACCGACGCGACTACCGGGAGACGACCGATGAACTCGGGGATCAAGCCGAACTTGATCAGGTCCTCGGGCATGACCTCGGCGAAGTGGTCCTGGGTATCGATCTCGGCCTTGGAATGCACCTCGGCACCGAAGCCCAGACCGCGCTTGCCGACGCGGTCGGAGACGATCTTCTCCAGACCCGCGAACGCGCCCGCCACGATGAACAGGACGTTGGTGGTGTCGATCTGGATGAACTCCTGGTGCGGGTGCTTGCGGCCACCCTGCGGGGGTACCGAAGCCTGCGTGCCCTCGAGAATCTTCAGCAGCGCCTGCTGCACACCCTCACCGGAGACGTCGCGGGTGATCGACGGGTTCTCGCTCTTGCGGGCGATCTTGTCGACCTCGTCGATGTAGATGATGCCGGTCTCGGCGCGCTTGACGTCATAGTCGGCGGCCTGGATCAGCTTGAGCAAAATGTTCTCGACGTCCTCGCCGACATAGCCCGCCTCCGTCAGCGCGGTGGCATCGGCGATGGCGAACGGGACGTTCAGCATCTTCGCCAGTGTCTGCGCGAGGTAGGTCTTGCCGCAGCCGGTGGGGCCGAGCATCAGGATGTTGGACTTGGCCAGCTCGACGGGCTCGGCGCGCGAATCGCGCATCTTCTCGCCGGCCTGGATGCGCTTGTAGTGGTTGTAGACGGCGACGGCCAGGGTGCGCTTGGCGGTGTCCTGTCCGATGACATATCCCTCGAGGAACTCGCGAATCTCCGCAGGCTTTGGCAGTTCGTCGAGTTTGACGTCGTCGGCGTCGGCCAGTTCCTCTTCGATGATCTCGTTACACAGGTCTATGCATTCATCGCAGATATATACGCCGGGGCCGGCAATGAGTTTTTTGACCTGCTTCTGACTCTTCCCGCAGAACGAGCACTTCAGCAGGTCACCGCCGTCTCCGATGCGCGCCATGTGGTGAAGTCCTACTTTCCTGTTCGCAATAAGATCTGGTTCGATTCGCTCGAGATCCCACTGGGTGTTGATCCCGACGCTACCCGCTTGTTCCGGCACGAGGCGACCGATAAAGCCGAATCGCGTAGTTGGTATTCACTTGTGTGGGCAGAACATATCGCCTAACCACCCCGCAACCCTCTCGAACGCGCTGCCGCGCCCCTGGCGTGTCGCCGCCGTTACCCGTTCGGGAGCCGTCCGCAACCAAAGTACCCGTTGCCGGCAACCGCGCGTTCCCGGTGCCGCACCCCTTACCGGCGACCCGGGCCGACCGGCCCCGGACCCACCGGGCCAGGACCCACCGGACCTGGACCCACCGGACCGACGACTCCGCCGACACCAACGGGCCCGACCGGCCCCACCACCGGGTTCGGCGGGTTCACGTACACGGTCGCGTCGACCGGCACGCAAACGAGGGTGTACACGTCCCAGTACATCCCGTAGGGGCACGGTGGCGGTGGCGGCGGCGGCGGTGGCTGCGCACCGCCGATCGCGGACGATCCGAACTGCACCAATACCGCGGCGGCCGCCGAAGCGATTACCGCGAGCACCGCCCCGCGAAGTCGTACCCCCACCATCGTGGCCCTTCCCCTGTCGCCGTATCCAGTCTGCACGGTGTCGACAGCTTGCCATGCACGGCGGGTCCCGGACCCCGATTCGGCGGCATTACTGACGCCGGCGCAAGCCCTGGCAGCGGGCTCAGACGGTCTGAGCGGACAGCTTGCGGTACTCCAGGACGGTATCGATCACGCCGTACTCCTTGGCCTCCTCGGCTGTCAGGATCTTGTCGCGGTCGGTGTCCTTACGGATCTGCGCAGCGTCCTTGCCGGTGTGGTGGGCCAGCGTGGTCTCCATCAGCGTGCGCATCCGCTCGATCTCCTTGGCCTGGATCTCCAGGTCGGAGAACTGGCCCTGGATGACGCCGGACAAAGCGGGCTGGTGGATCAGGATGCGGGCGTTGGGCAGCGCGAGGCGCTTACCGGGGCTGCCCGCGGCGAGCAGCACGGCGGCGGCCGACGCGGCCTGGCCGAGGCAGACGGTCTGGATGTCCGCGCGAACGTACTGCATGGTGTCGTAGATCGCCATCAGCGACGTGAAAGAGCCACCCGGCGAGTTGATGTACATGGTGATGTCGCGGTCGGGATCAAGCGACTCGAGCACCAGCAGCTGGGCCATGATGTCGTTCGCCGACGCGTCGTCGACTTGCACGCCGAGGAAGATGATGCGCTCCTCGAACAGCTTGTTGTACGGGTTGGACTCTTTGACACCGAAGCTCGAATGCTCGATGAACGACGGCAGGATGTAGCGGGCCTGCGGCTGGAGGCGTGAGTCAGTGTGGTCGGTCATTTGTCCAGTCCTGCGCTCGGGCCAGAGCCGTTGATGCTGGCGCTGGTGATGATGTGGTCAACGAAGCCGTATTCGAGGGCTTCCTGCGCGGTGAACCAGCGGTCGCGGTCGGAGTCGGCTTCGATCCGCTCAAGCGTCTGCCCGGTGAACTCCGCGTTCAGCCGGAACATCTCCTTCTTGATGACCGTGAACTGCTCGGCCTGGATCGCGATGTCCGCGGCGCCGCCGGTGATGCCACCGAGTGGCTGGTGCATCAGGATGCGGGCGTGCGGGAGCGCGTATCGCTTGCCCTTGGTGCCCGCGGCGAGCAGGAACTCACCCATCGACGCGGCCATGCCCATCGCGTAGGTGGCGACGTCGCACGGCGCGAGGACCATGGTGTCGTAGATCGCCATGCCCGCGCTGATCGATCCGCCCGGCGAGTTGATGTAGAGGTGGATGTCCTTGGTTGGATCCTCGGCCGACAGCAGCAGAATCTGCGCGCACAGCCTATTGGCGATGTCGTCGTCGACCTGTGATCCCAGGAAGATGATGCGCTCGGAGAGCAACCGTTCGTAGACAGAGTCGACGAGGTTCAGACCGGGCGATGCACCACGCATGTCAGTCACGACTGGATACCTGCTTTCTTTCAAGTCCTAACACTCACCGACACTAACCAACCTGTGCGAGCGCGCACTCCCCAGACAGGCCGCTTTCGCTCACAGCGTCACTTGGCGTCGGCGGTTTCCTCGTCGGCCTCCGCCGTTTCGGCCGAGGTCTCGGGGGCTTCAAGCGCCTCCGAATCGCCGCCACGGGAGAAGAACTCCGAGGTGTCCACGACCTCACCGTTCGAATCGGTGATCGTGGCGCCCTCGACGACCTGCGCCACGGCCAGACCGCGACGGACGTCGGCGAACAGCGCCGCCAACTGGTTGTTCTCCTGCAGGGCGGCCAGCAGCTGCTGCGGCTCCATGCCGTACTGCTGCGACATCAGCATCAGACGCTGGGTGATGTCGTCCTGACCGACCTGGATGTCGAGCTTGTCGGCGATCGCGTCCACCAGCAGCTGGGTGCTGACGGCCTTCTCCGCGTTGGTGCGGTTCTCCTCGTCGAACTTCTCCCGGCTGCCGCCCTGAGCTTCGAGTGCCTCCGCGAACCGCGCCTCGTCATGGTCCAGCCCGTGGATGGCGTTGTGCAGGGCTTCGTCCACCTGCGCCTGCACGACGTTCTCAGGCAGCGGTACCTCGACCTGGTCAAGCAGAGCCTCGAGCACCTTGTCCCGGATCAGTTCGGCCTGCTGGACGCGCTTGCGGGTGCGCAGCTGCTCGGTGAGGCTGTTCTTGAGCTCGTCGATGGTGTCGAATTCGCTTGCCAGCTGGGCGAATTCGTCATCGGGCTCGGGCAGCTCGCGCTCTTTGACCGACTTCACGGTGACGGTGACCTGAGCGTCCTCGTCGGCGTGCGCGCCGGCGGCCAGCTTGGTGGTGAAGACGCGGGTCTCCCCCTCCTTGAGGCCGATGATGGCTTCGTCGAGGCCCTCGATCAGCTGGCCGGAACCGATCTCGTGTGAGAGTCCCTCGGTCTTGGCCTCGGGCAGGTCCTCGCCGTCGACGGTCGCGGACAGGTCGATGGAGACGAAGTCGCCGTCCTCGGCGGCACGGTCGACACCGGTCAGCGTGCCGAAGCGGGCACGGAGGTTTTGCAGCTCGGCGTCCACCTCGTCGTCGCTGATCTCGATGGCGTCGACCGTGAGCTCCAGCGCGTCAAGGTCCGGGAGGTCGATCTCGGGGCGGACGTCGACCTCGGCGGTGAACTCGAGGTCCTCGCCGTACTCCTTCTTGGTGACCTCGATGTCCGGCTGGCCGATCGGGCGCAGATCCGAAGACGTCACCGCCTCGCTGTAGCGGCCGGGAAGTGCATCGTTGACGACCTGATCCAGCATGGCCTCGCGGCCGAAACGGGCCTCGAGCAGCTTGCGCGGCGCCTTGCCGGGCCGGAAGCCGGGCAGCCGAACCTGGCTGGCCAGCTGCTTGAAGGCGCGATCGAACTCGGGTTCGAGCTCGGTGAAGGGCACCTCCACGTTGATGCGAACCCTGGTCGGGCTCAACTTCTCGACGGTGCTCTTCACGCTCATGCTCCTCATTGGTCCTGGGTGGTCTTGTCTATCTAGGGTGCAGTCGGGGTGACAGGATTTGAACCTGCGGCCTTCCGCTCCCAAAGCGGATGCGCTACCAAGCTGCGCTACACCCCGCGCCGATGCAGTCGCCCTCGAAACACAGAACGACCACGCGAGATACTACGGCCTGGACGCGCCCTGCCTTTAATTGGATGATTCCGCGGGCGCCGGTACAGTCTCCTGGTGCAACACACGCGGGCGTAGCTCAATGGTAGAGCCCTAGTCTTCCAAACTAGCTACGCGGGTTCGATTCCCGTCGCCCGCTCCAACAAAACTGGTGGTAGTGGCGTTGCCGCTGGTCGCGCGCGCTTTTCGCGCCCTGGCCGCTGCGCCGCTATCTCGATGAATCCCATGGTTCCGACCACGAACACGACGGCAGAAGCGAACTGGGCGCCGATCGCGCCTCCTGACGCCACGATGAGTCCCACCACCAAGTACTGCTCGTTTTAGCCCAGCCGCCGCTCGATCATGCTCGGTGGCGGATCACGGTCAAGCGCCATGGTCGACCCTTGCTCCGCCGTTGAAATCCGCCGGATCTCTATTTGCCCGACGGAGCGACGGTCTACCGGTGGAGTTCGAACTGGCCAGACGCCTAGCGACGCGCCAACTCCCTACGGCTGCAGAGGAATTGGTATCGGCGGTCCGGCGTAGTTGTTGCTGCCGCCCTCGATGTTCTGGTTGTTCTGGGTGACCTGGGTGATGTTCCCGCGGCCGAACTCGAACGTGTTGTTGGCGATGCCCCCGCCGATGTTTCCGCCTGCCGCGCCGGGGCTGTTCTGCTGTCCGCCCCAGCGAACTGGGATCATCCATGGAGCGTTGCCGGTGACGACGCCGGGCAGAATGTTCACGGCGTTGGTGTCGCCACCGATGTAGTTCTGGTTGGTCTGCGTGACCTGGGTCGCGTTGTTCTGGCCGACGACGTAGGTGTTGTTGGCGAAATTCAGGCCGATTTTGTCGCCGCCTGCGGCACCGGGGCTGTTGTTCTGACCCGCGATCTGGATGGGCGCCAACAGTGGGTTGTTCGGGGCGCCTGCAGGACCGACAGTGTTGCCGCTGCCGGCAATGGAGTTCTGGTTGACCTGGGTGACCTGGGTGGCGTTGCCACTGCCGACGACGAAGGTGTTGTTGGAGAGATTGGCGCCGATCCTGTTGCCGCCCGCGGCGCCTGGGCTGTTGTTCTGCCCGCCCCACTGCGCCGTGCTGCCGGAGTCTCCGCCCGGCGCGACGGTGTTGCCGCTGCCGCCGACGGAGTTCTGGTTGAACTGATTGACCGTCGTGGTGTTTCCGCGGCCGGCGACGAACGTGTTGTTGGAGAAGCTGAGTCCGGTCTTGTTGCCACCTGCGGCCCCCGGGCTGTTGCTCTGGCCGCCCAACTGAGCAGAGTCGCCGCCGCCGCCCCCGCCCGGGTTGACGGTGTTGCCGCTTCCGCCGATCGAGTTCTGGTTGAACTGATTGACATTGGTCGTGTTGTCCCGCCCAACCACGTATGTGTTGTTGGAAATGTCGAGTCCGGTGGTGTTGCCGCCCGCGGCACCGGGGCTGGTGCTCTGCCCACCGACCTGCATCGCTCCGCCGCTGCTGCTGCCTCCACTGGTCGAGCTGTTACCGCTGCCGCCCGTGTCGTTCTCGTTGGCTTGATTGACCGTCGTGTTGTTGTTGCGGGCCACGACGATCGTGTTGTTCGACACCCGGAGCATCGTCTTTCTGCCGCCTGAGGCGCCTGGGCTGTCCTTCTGCCCGCCGACCTGGACGTCCGGTATGCGGATCACCCGCCCGCTGGCGGTGTTTCCGTTGCCGCCCACCGAATTCTGGTTGGTCTGATTGACATTCGTGGTGTTGCTGCGGCCGATGACGTAGGTGTTGTTCGAGATGTTGACCGCGGTGTGATTGCCGCCTGCGGCGCCGGGACTGTCGGCCTCGCCACCTACCTGAACATCGGCGTTCGCGGTTGCCGGGAGCAAAAGGCCTGCGCCGCTTAGCGTTAGGCTGCCGGCGATGATACCGACGCCGAAGGTGTGATTCAGCGGCTTCCGGTGGCACGGCATCCGGTGATCGGCCATTCTGATGTTCTCCTGACGAGATAGCCACTAAAGCGGGTCGCTGAAGCGGGTCGACGAGTGTTGGGTTTGTGGCGCGGCGGTAGCTAGCCGCCGAGGTTGATGACGACGTTGCCGCTTCCGCCTTGGGTGTTCTCGCCAGTGGCGGCCCCCGGGCTGTTTCGCTGTGTATCGAAGAGCGGCGACAACCAGATTGGTAGCTCTTCGCCCACGGTCACGACGGTGTTGTTGTCGCCTCCGCGGTAGTTGCCGTCATTGGTCGGAGTACCGATGTTGCCCCCGGCGGCACCCGGGCTGTTGTTCTGGCCGCCGATCTGCACCCCGTCGGCACGAAGATCGGTCGGCTGCCAATCCTGCTGCCCGTCGGCGAACCCGGCCCAGGCGGCAGCGCCCCCCAATACGGCGAAGCCGAAGCACGCCGACCAACCGAGCGTCGTTCGCATGCGCGCTTTCTCCGGCTTGCTCATGGTTGTTTTCCTTTCACTCCGAGCGAGGACAACGCTGAACCGCCGTCGTGAAACGACGGTTCAGCGTGTCCTGTTGGTTGAGCCCGAGCGATCTCGGCCTCAACCCTCGATCACGGAAGGCCGAGTTTGATCGGAATGTGGACCGACGTGTTGCCGGTGCCACCCTGGAAGTTGCGATTGCTTTGAATGACTTGCGTGAAGGACCCTCGGAAGTTGACCGTGTTGCCGGACCCTGAGGACCCGCCCATGGTGCCGCCCGCCGCACCCGGGCTGTTGCGTTGGCCGCCCCACCGGAAGCTCGGGATGTTGGGGCCGCCGACCGTGACCGGGATGTGGACGGAGGTGTTTCCGTCGCCGCCGGTGTAGTTGCCGTTCGTCTGGTTGACGGTAGTGATGCTTCCGACACCGCTGGTGAACGTGTTGTTCGACGCGGTTGATCCGCCCATGGTGCCACCGGCAGCACCCGGGCTGTCGCTCTGCCCGCCGACCGAAACATCGGCACTTGCCGTGGCCGGAGCGAGAAGGCCGATCGCCCCTAAGGCGAGGCCGCTTGTCACGATTCCCGCACCGAATGTGCGAGTCAGCGGAGACCTCCGACTTGGCGTCCTGTGCTTGCTCATATTGCGCTCCTTTGCTGTTTTTGAGCAGATTGAAACTAGCCGTCCACGGAGAAATTCCGCCGAACGGCAGCTATGAATGAATGGCGCACAACAGGGTGATTCCGGTGTTTTCACCGCAGCATCCGGTTGTATCTCGAAAGGCGCCTAACCGGGCGCCTACCGAACCGCACGCGTTTGGTCCTGTCCTAAGCCACTCCCCCTTTCCCCACCGACCCCACTCAGTTCGGAGAACTGGGGAGAACATATTCCTTTGCTGGAGGGTGTGTCAAGCATCACAGACCGGAATTCTGAGCGAACCTGAAGGTCACCTGTCCGACGCGGTGATCGGGCTGCCACCGCCGGTCGGGCGACGGATCTCGTTGTCACATAGTCCAGTGTTGGACTGCTGACGCCGGCTTGCTGGTGTGGGCTGCGACGGGAGGGATTGCCTGTTCATCCGTGCTCTCATGACCACCGCCCTCAGTCGAGTGGCGCGAAGTCGCAGAATCCGAATAATGGCCGAGCGCTCGTCGGCTGCGGAGCCTTCCGAGCACGAATCCGCAGTGTTCGGCAGCGGCCGCCGAGCAATGCCAGATGACGAAGGATCCCAAAATAAGAATGGTTGCTCAGCAGCTTGGAAGCCTAGGTTTGGGCGGTGTTGACAACCCCTCCTGTCCGGGAAGCGAACGCGACCGCCCCCTCGCCGGGGTTGCCATCGCAGTCAGACGAGCGCCAAAAATGCTATTGACCTCCTCAAGCGAATGAAGAAACGATTTGCTGACTTATTTACGCGTAAATTAAAACATGTTGGCGAGGTCCTTCCTGTCGCAACAATTCGAAACAGATATGAAATGGGTCGATCGCCATTATTCGAATAATTTCTCGACGTTTATCGCGCGTGTAACGGACGTTGAAATCAACGATTATGGAGTTGGCCCAATTTGACCGTGATAATCGGCTGCACCACGCGCGCTCCGACACCGCCTATGGCAACGCGGCCGAGCACCCGGCGGGCGGCGGGTCACTCGGATGTGCGCGCATGTCGGGCATCATGGGCTTCTGCCGCGACCGGGATTCAGAACGCACCGAAACGACAAACCAAACGGTGGAATCGGTAAAGCATGTGGCGGCCATGTCGCGCGGCCTACAGTCGTCATTCATCAGTGACGCGCGGGGGAAGGTGACGAAATATGCGGGCTCTGCGGGTACTTGCTCACCGACTGATGACCGCCGGGGGCTTTGCGTTGGCGATCGTCGCTCCGATCGGCGTCATCGGCGCCTCAGCCACCGATCTCCCCGCCTACCTTGCGCAGTGCAACGGCGGCGAGGAGCCGGATTCTTTTACCACGACGTGTGTTCCGTTCATGACGCCGAATACCCGCACAACGGCCGCTACCGGCGCCAGCGCCGGAGTGTGTCCCCCGGGGGTCACCGGTGCAGAGTGCGACGCGCCGGGCGGAAATACGGAGGCCACCAATCCGCAAGCGAGCGAGGCGGAACGGATGGCGGCCGAAGCCGAGCAGATCGGGCAGGACGTTGCGGGAGCAGACAGCACCTAGGACGGTCGGCTCCGATAAGCGGGGCTACCAAACGTCGTGACGACGCTCATGTCCTTTAATCGGCGGGCGTCTTCTGGATTGCGACCAGGGTGACGTCGTCGAGTGCGGCGCCCGCCTCGGCGAGCGCACGGGCTCGAGAGCACAGTTCGACGGGATCGGGGTATTGGGCGACGAGTTTCAACGCCGGACGGACGTCGGCGCCGTCACCGATCAGATCCAGCACGCCGTCGGACGCGATGACAAGCGTTTCTCCGTCTTCCAACATCACGTCGTGCGATATCCACTTCTCGTCGTCCAGCACCCCGAGCGGCAGACCCTCGCTCGACAACCGCTCGACGACACCGGTTTTACGCACTATTACGGCGAGACCATGTCCGGCGTCGACGTAGCGCACTGCCCCCGTGGCGGTATCCAGTCGCGCGTGAAACAGCGTGACGAAGGTTTCGGTGCTGGTGAGATCGTCGGACAGTTGCGCCGAAACGGAGTTCACGGCGTCGGCGAGGTCGGCACCGTGATCCAATTCGTCGACCGCCCGCGACGCCGCGCGAAGGGCTGACCGCACGCTGGCGGTCAGGATCGCCGCGCCGAGTCCCTTGCCCATCACGTCGGCGACGGTGAAGATCACACCGCGCTGCGAGCTGTAATGGTCGTAGAAGTCGCCGCCGACCGCGAAGGCGGGTAAACACAAGGCGCACATCGTGTAGCCCGGCAGATCGCCGAGGGGTCGCGGCAGCAGATGACTTTGCACCTGTGTTGCACGATCCATCTCGTCGAACCGTTCCAGTTCCCGCTGAACCCAACCTGCCAACTCGCGAAACGTCTCCACCTGCTCGCTGTCGAGCGAGCGCGGTTCGGTGTCGTAGATGCAGAACGTGCCGACAGGGTGACCGCCGGGGCCGAACAGTGGGTAGCCGGCGTAGAACCGGACACCGCCTTCGGCCTTGATCGCGGGCAACTCGCAGAAATCCGGCTCCTGGCGCGCATCCTCGATGATCAGGGCCGGTTCATCGACGTTCATGTACACGCGTGCGATGGTCGCCCGACAGATGGTCTGCTCCCGGGGTACCGTGCCTGCCAGGTCAAGACCGTCGTTCTGTTTGAACCACTGGCACTCGCGATCGACTAGCGACACCGCGGCCATCGGCACACCGAACACCTGTCGCGCCATCCGGGTGATGCGGGAAAATCGCTCTTCGGGTTCTGAGCCCAGCAAGTGCAGCTGCTCGACAGAGCGCATCCGGGCATCTTCGACCTCGGGAGCGAGCACGAAGCCGTCACGGACGACTTCGGCTGACATGGCCTCACACTCGAACTCTTGAACCACGCGTCCCCCATCGCTCGATCCCCGCGTTAGGCGAAACGATATTTGGCAGAGCAGGGTGGTGGTCGAGAATTCATCGGGATCGCGGACTCTCCTCGCGACACAACAGTCTTAGAAGGTGACATGGCAGCGGAGGACCCGGGACGCACAGCGGTCGTCGTCGTGCATGGAATGGGCGAGATCCGCCCGATGGAGACGTTCGACACTTTCGTGAGAACGGCCGTGCATCCAGTCGACGGGAAATGGGACTACCATCCGCGTCCGGCCGAGGTCACCGACACCTACGAAGCGCGCCGCTACGTTGCCCCTGGTCCGGTCGACTTCTTCGAATACCACTGGCCATTCCTGATGACGGCGGGCAAGTACGCCGGCGTTGCGTCGACGGCGCTGCGGCTCTTTCTGCGACGGCCCGGCAACGTGCCCGACGCCCTCCTCGGCATTTGGCGTCGCGTCTGGATCGTGGTTCTGGCAGCCCTGTTGCTGATCCCCATACTGTTCGTGTCCGGCTACGCGCTGAATTCGGATGTTCCGGCGTGGATCATCGGGTTGACCATCAGCGCGGTCGTGTTGATCTTCTGGTTCGGCCTTTACCGCATGCTGGCGCGAGCGTTGGTGAACAAGAAGACCGCGCCCCTGGTCGACTCCGCCCGCTACCTTGACCCGTCGCCGTCGTCGTATGTGGCGCGACGAGCCGTTCGCGGCGGCCTGGTCGACCTTCTCCGCGATTTGCACGGGGAGGGGTACACGCGCATCGTCGTGGTTGCCCACGGCATCGGCACCTTCATCGCCTATGACGCGCTGACGCTGTTCTGGGCTCAGCTTCACAAGCAGGGAAAGCGCTCGTGCATAACCGATTTCGTCACCATCGGTGCACCACTGACCCTTGCGGATCTGTTGCTTACTCGGCCGCCGTTGCTCAGCGGCATGAAGACGTCGGACGTCACCACGCGGCGTGAGCTGTTCGAGGAACTGATCCGGCGCGGCGTAGTCGTCGGTTGCCAACCCGAGTCTCCGTTCGCCGGCACGCGGTGGACGAACATGTGGTTTCCCGTGTCTCGGGGCAGTCGCCGCGGCGACTGGTTCGGCGGCGCGTTGGGTCCGTTGTTCGGCGCCGGCATCCGCGATATCGCGGTGAGCGGCAATCAGCCCGAGCGGCTCGAACCCGGTTCCGCGCACACCGAGTACTTCAGCCATCCTGACAAGGACGCCGACGGTGATGTCGCCTGGCACCTGCGCAGGACTCTCGCGCTGTAGGTCTCCGCTCTGGGCGTAACTCGCTGCATGTTCGCGACCGATCTTGACTGTTTCCTGTCGGTACGCTGGAGGCCATGAACGGCGTGCTGCTTGTCCTCGTTGTCGTGGTCGTCGTCGCTCTCGGGGCGGTGGTGTACGGAGCGATGAGGGCCTCCGACCGGCGCAACGCCGCTTCACTGGAGGACGCGAAAGCCGACGCGCGTCGCGTGATCGAACGTCTCGGCGGCCAGGTCATCAACTTGACCGGCACCGACGACGCCTCCAAGCAGGCGCTTGCCGACGCTTCGGAGCGGTATACGGCCGCGGGTTCGCAGATCGAGCAGGCAAACACCGCCAAGCAGGCGCTGCTTGCCAAGGAGAGTGCGCTCGAAGGCCTCTACTACGTGCGCGCTGCCCGCACCGCGATGGGCATCGACCCGGGCCCCGAGCTCGAGACGCTTGCCGGCCAACGTTCGGCCGGCACCGTCACCGAGGACCGGAGGGTCAACTTCGAAGGTCGCGAGATCGAGGCGTCACCGGCTCCGTCCGAGCGCACACCGAACTACTACCCCGGCGGCCGCGTAGCCGGCCGCCCCGTGCCCGCCGGCTGGTACTCCGAGCCGTGGTGGAAGCCCGCGTTGGTCGCCGGCGCCTGGGGTGTGGGATCGATGTTCCTGTTCAGCGCACTGTTCTCGGGCATGGCCGGCAGCGGATATGAGCAGGGATTCGCGGAGGGCTACGACCAAGGATTCGATCAAGGCGGGGATCCGGGCGGGGACTATGGAGGCGACGGCGGCGGCGATGGCGGCTGGGGCGGCGACTGGGGCGGCGGCGACTTCGGCGGCTTCTAGCCTCCAGCAGATTCGATCCCTATCTCTGGCAGGTCGGACACCAGAACAGGTTGCGCCCCTCCAACTCCGCAGTGCGAATCTCGGTGCCGCACACCCGACATGGCTCTCCCGCGCGCCGGTACACGTAGGTGCGCGGCCGGCCGGGGCCGTATGACGGCAGTCCATGGTCGTCCTCGGGGCGGATCGCGATGATCTTGCCTCGCCGCACACCCACTTTCATCAACGCGACGAGATCTGTCCACATCGCGAAGAATTCGCTGTCGTCGATGTGCGTGCCCGGCCGGTACGGATCGACGAGATGTCGGTACAACAGCTCGCTGCGGTACACGTTGCCCACGCCTGCAATCACCGACTGGTCCATCAGCAGTGCACCGATGGGTCTGCGCGACTTGCGGATTCGGTTCCACGCCAATGTCCCGTCGGCGTCGCGGCGCAACGGGTCTGGGCCAAGACGCGCGACGATGTCGGCGATCTCCGGCTCGTCGATCACCTCGCACACCGTAGGGCCGCGCAGGTCGGTGCCGTACTCGGCACCGAGCATCCGCATCCGCACCTGACCGACGGGCAGTGGCATGGGCAGCGGGAGTTCGCTGAACGTTCCGTACAACCCGAGGTGAACGTGCACGACGCGGCCGCCGTCGTAGTGGTGGAACAGGTGCTTACCCCACGCACTGGCCTTCTTGAGGATGTGTCCGTTCACCGCCGCGGCCCCTTCGGCGAATCGGCCCTGCGGGCTAGACACCATAACCGGTGCCCGGCCGAAGCGGCGCTGATGCAGCCGGGCAAGCCGGTGCAGCGTGTGCCCTTCCGGCATCGCCTAGCTCGGCGCGCCGGGCACGGGCGGCGCGACGTGGGTGAGCTCGTACTCGGAGAGGATGTCGATACGACGTTGATGCCGTTCGGCTTTCGACCACGGCGTGGTGAGGAACGCATCGACGATCGCGAGCATCTCCTCTTCCGTGTGCATGCGCCCGCCGATGCCGATCACCTGCGCGTTGTTGTGCTCGCGCGCGAGTTTGGCCGTCTCGACGCTCCACCCCAACGCACACCGCACCCCGGGCACCTTGTTCGCGGCGATCTGCTCGCCGTTGCCCGAGCCGCCGAGCACGATGCCAAGGCTACCCGGGTCGGCGACCGTCTTCGCCGCGGCCGCGATGCAGAACGCCGGGTAGTCGTCGTCGGCGTCATACGCGTACGCCCCGCAGTCGACGGGCTCGTGCCCATTGGCGTTGAGGTGCTCGATGATCCGCTGCTTGAACTCGAAGCCCGCATGGTCGGCTCCCAGGTAGACGCGCATGACGGCCATTCTGGCAGAGCGGCCCAACCCGCCCCTCGCGAGCCCGACGTCAGCTTTGAGTCACGTCGGCGGCAATCCCGAACCGCTTCGGCAACGAATGAGTCGTATGACGCCGACGTCTCGCCTGCCCGCCGTCCGCGCCGCGCTCACCGGCCTGATCGCGGTGTTCGCCGCCCTCGGCGTCGGCCATCTCATCTCGGGACTGATCCTGACGCCCGCCGCGTCACCGTTTCTCGCGGTGGGCAACGCGGCGATCGACCGAACCCCCGCGGCGGTCAAGGACTTCGCAATCACGCACTTCGGCACCAATGACAAGCCGGCGCTGCTGGTGGGCATGGCGGTCGCGCTCGTCCTGTTCGGAGTCCTGCTCGGGCTGATGTCGCGCCGCAGCGTGGTACCCGGCCTGGCCGCGATCGTCTTCCTCGGTGTCGTCGGTACGTTGGCCGTGGCCGAGCAGTCCACCGGGTGGCTTGGGCTGCTGGCACCGCTGGCATCGCTGTTGGCCGGGGTGGGAGCGTTCTGGTGGTTGCATCGGCGCGCGCAACCCCGGCCCGTCGATGCGATCCACGACGCTGACGCAGGAGCGGGCGAAGCTGCCGATGACGTTCCCACCCGCGGACTGGGCCGGCGTCGATTCGTGCTGAGCTCGCTTGCCGCGGCGCTGGGTGCGCTGGTCGCTGGTGCAGGCGGATTCGCCCTCGGGAAACGGATCGACGTCACGGCGTCGCGACGCGCCGTCGGCGAACTTGTCCCGACGACGCCTGCTCCGCCGATACCGGCCGGTGCCGCGTTCCCCAAGCTGGGAACACCAACGTTCATCACGCCCGCCGCGGACTTCTACCGAATCGACATCAACCTGACGGTGCCCCAACTGCGGGCCGAGGACGCCGTGCTGCGTATAACCGGGATGGTCGACACGCCCGTCGAGTTCACCTTCGACGAAATCCGCTCGATGCCGTTGGTGGAAAAGACAATCACGATGACCTGCGTCTCCAATGAGGTTGGCGGGCCCTATGTTTCGACGGCGAACTTCATCGGTGTGCCTTTGCTGGACCTGCTCGATCAGGCGGGAATACAGGACGGCGCTCAGCAGGTGGTCGGCCATTCGGTAGACGGCTTCACGCTAGGCACACCGCTGGACCTGCTCCGAAACGCCGGCAAAGAAGCGCTGCTCGCGATCGGCATGAACCGGGAGGCGCTGCTGCCTGAACACGGATTTCCGATGCGGACCGTGGTTCCCGGCTTGTACGGCTACGTATCGGCGACGAAATGGCTCACCGAACTTGAACTGGCTACCTACAACATCAAGCCCTATTGGGTGGAACGAGGCTGGGACGGCCAACCACCTGGCGTCGTGCCGATCAAGATCTCGTCGCGCATCGACGCCCCCAGCTCGTTTCAGCGGGTGCCGAGCGGCGACGTGACCGTGGCGGGCACCGCCTGGGCGCAGGGGCGCGGAATCAGCAAGGTCGAACTACGCTTCGACAACGAAGAGTGGCAGCCGGCCGAGCTGGCCACCGAAGTCAACCGCAACACCTGGCGGATGTTCCGACTGACCAGGCCACTGGCGCCGGGCCAACACACCGTGACGTCTCGCGCGTTCGATGGGTCAGGGGTGATGCAGGCAGAGGACCGGCTTCGCCTGATCAACCCCGGACCGGTGCCCGACGGGTCGACCGGCTGGCAATCGATGTTTTTCACCGTCGGATAGCGGGATCATCTCGGTCGAAGGCGACCGCGAGCGGTCAGTCGAATACCGGTGGCTCCGTGCGGGTGCGCTTCAGCTCCCAGAAGTGCGGGTAGGACGCAAACGTCACCGACGCGTCCCACAACTTTCCGGCCTCTTCGCCGCGTGGGATCTTCGACAGCACCGGGCCGAAGAAGGCAACACCGTTGACGTGAATCGTCGGGGTGCCGACGTCGTCGCCGACGGCGTCCATACCCGCGTGATGGCTCTTGCGCAGCGCCTCGTCGTACTTGTCGGTGTCGGCGGCCTCGGCCAGCTCGGCCGGCAGTCCGACCTCCTCCAGCGACTCCTTGATCACGACATCGAAGTCCTTGTTGTCCTGGTTGTGGATGCGTGTGCCCATAGCGGTGTACAGCGGCGCCAGGATCTCCTTGCCCTTGGCCTGCTCGGCGGCGATCGCCACCCGGACCGGCCTCCACGCCTGCTTGAGGCCTTCGCGGTACTGCTCAGACAGGTCTTCCTTGTTCTCGTTGAGGACCGCAAGACTCATCACGTGCCACTGCACCTCGATATCGCGTACCTTTTCGACCTCGAGGATCCAACGCGACGTGATCCAGCACCACGGGCATAGCGGGTCGAACCAGAAACCGGCGACAGACTTCTCGGGCATGAACACCTCTCGGTAGTTGGTCAGACGTCTTTTTCAGACAACCTTGCACCCCGCCCGCATGTTCCCGCTGCCACGTATTGCGCCGTACCGGCGCACAGGACACGCATAGTGTGCAAACAGTTATACAAGCGTGTTGTCGATGTGACTGTTGTCAATCAGTGTTTCACCTGTGATTAAAACGAAACGCATGATCGCCATGACCCTGGCCGGACCCGCGGTGGCACTCTGTCTCGCGGCACCGGCGTCCGCCCAGCCGGTGGACAGGACGTTCCTCAACGCGTTGAACGACGCCGGCATCGGGTACGGCGATGCCGCAAGCACCGAAAGGCTCGGACAGTCGGTCTGCCCGATGCTCGTCGAACCGGGCAAGAACCTGGCGTCGGTGTACTCCACCGTTTCCAACAACGGCATCAACCCCGACATGGCGGCGTTCTTCACCGGGATCGCCATATCGATGTACTGCCCATCGATGATGGCGCAGATCGGCAACGGCACCATCCTGGAGGGGCTCGACGGACTGGGCGCGCTGAACGGCCTCACCGGACTCAACGGGTTCGGGATACCGGGGTTCTAGCGCGCCTCACCACGAGACCGACCACTAGGTTGGACTCGTGGCACTTCCCAACCTCACCCGTGACCAAGCCGTCGAACGCGCCGCACTGGTCACCGTCGGCAACTACCGCATCGACCTCGATCTGACCGACGGCGCCGGCAAGCCCGGCGAGCGCACGTTCAGATCGGTGACGACCGTCGACTTCGAAGCGCTGCCCGGCGCCGACACCTACATCGACATCGCCGCCGATAGCGTCCGCAGTGCGGTCCTCAACGGCCGCGATATCGACGTGTCGAGTTACGACGAGTCCACCGGTATTCCGCTGACCGGCCTGGCCGAAAGCAACGTCCTCGTCGTCGACGCCGATTGCCGCTACTCCAACACCGGCGAAGGCCTGCACCGGTTCGTCGACCCGGTCGACGACGAGGTCTACCTGTACTCGCAGTTCGAAACCGCCGACGCCAAGCGCATGTTCGCGTGCTTCGACCAGCCCGACCTCAAGGCGACCTTCGAGGTGACGGTCACGGCCCCGTCGCACTGGGAGGTCGTCTCCAACGGCGCGACCACCGACACCGCAGATGCGGGCACCGGAAAGCGGCACACCTTCGCCGTCACACCGAAGATGAGCACCTATCTCGTCGCGCTGATCGCCGGCCCGTACGCGCGCTGGGACGACAACTACAGCGACGAGCACGGCGACATCCCACTCGGTCTGTTCTGCCGCAAGTCGCTCGCCGAATTCATGGACGCTGAGCGGCTGTACACCGAGACGAAGCAGGGATTCGGCTTCTACCACAACAACTTCGGCGTGCCGTATGCCTTCGGCAAGTACGACCAGCTCTTCGTCCCGGAGTTCAATGCGGGCGCGATGGAGAATGCCGGCGCCGTGACCTTCCTCGAGGATTATGTTTTTCGCAGCAAGGTGACGCGGGCGTCGTACGAGCGACGCGCGGAGACCGTCCTGCACGAGATGGCGCACATGTGGTTCGGCGATCTGGTCACGATGCAGTGGTGGGACGACCTGTGGCTCAACGAGTCGTTCGCGACGTTCGCCTCCGTGCTGTGCCAGGCCGAGGCGACCGAGTACAAAGAAGCATGGACGACGTTCGCGAACGTCGAGAAGTCCTGGGCGTACCGGCAGGATCAGTTGCCGTCGACGCATCCGGTGGCCGCCGACATCCCCGATCTGCACGCCGTCGAGGTGAACTTCGACGGCATTACTTACGCCAAGGGTGCCAGCGTCCTGAAGCAGCTCGTGGCGTACGTCGGACTCGAGTCGTTCCTGGCCGGCCTGCGGGATTACTTCCGCGACCACGCTTTTGCGAATGCGACGTTCGGCGATCTGCTGGGCGCGCTGGAGAAGGCGTCCGGACGCGATCTGTCCGGCTGGGGCAGGCAGTGGCTCAAGACCACCGGACTCAACACGCTGCGCCCTGAATTCGACCTCGACGCCGACGGCAATTTCACCCGATTCGCGATCGCCCAGAGCGGGGCACAGCCGGGCGCCGGAGAGACGCGCGTGCACCGGCTCGCTGTCGGAATCTATGACGACGACGGCAACGGCAAGCTGGTGCGAACGCACCGCGAGGAGCTCGACATCGAGGGTGAGGTGACCGAAGTTTCTGCGCTGCAGGGAGTTTCGCGAGGACGGCTCATCCTGGTCAACGACGACGACCTGACGTACTGCTCGCTACGCCTCGACCCGCAGTCGCTGCAGACGGCGCTCACGAGGATCGCCGACATCGCCGATCCGCTCCCCCGCACGCTGGCGTGGTCGGCGGCGTGGGAGATGACTCGCGACGCCGAACTGAAGGCCCGCGACTTCGTCGCGCTGGTCATCAGCGGTGTGCACGCCGAATCTGAAGTCGGTGTCGCGCAACGCCTCCTGTTGCAGGCGCAGACCGCGCTCGGCTCCTACGCCGACCCGGTCTGGGCGAAAGAGAATGGCTGGCCGGCATTCGGCGACGCTCTGCTGGACCGCGCACGCGAGTCGGCGCCCGGTTCTGACCACCAGCTGGCGTTCGTCAATGCGCTGTGCGCATCGGTGCTCTCCCCCAACCACATCGCTGTGCTCTCGACGCTGTTGGACAACGAACCCGACGCGGTGAACATGCCGGGCCTGGTGATCGACACGGACTTGCGCTGGCGCATCGTCACCGCGTTGGCCACTGCAGGCGTCATCGACGCGGACGGCCCCGAATCACCGTTCATCGACGCGGAGGCCGAACGCGATCCGACGGCTGCGGGTGGGCGGCATGCCGCGCAGGCCGCGGCGGCGCGGCCCCAGTTGGCGGTGAAGGAAGCCGACTGGCAGGAGGTCATGGAGGACGACACCCTTGCCAACGTCACCGCTCGGTCGATCACCATCGGCTTCGTGCGTCCGGGGCAGGAAGAACTGCTGAAGCCGTTCCGCGACAAGTACTTCAGCGCCATCTCCGGTGTCTGGCAACGGCGGTCGAGCGAGGTGGCGCAGACCGTCGTCGTCGGGCTGTATCCGTCATGGGACATCAGCCAGGAGGGGTTGGACGCCGCCGACAGGTTCCTGTCCGACCCAGACGTGCCGCCGCCGCTACGCCGGCTGGTGCTGGAAGGCCGCGCCGGGGTCGAGCGGTCCCTGCGCGCACGGGGTTTCGACGCCAGCTGACCTTCGCGACAGACCGTGTTTGTACGGCGACACGCCGCAGACCGTGAGCACTTTGCGGTCACTCGCGCGGCATTCTTTGTGGATGGCGGTCAGTCGGACGAGGCGAGCGCGGGCTGCGCGCAAGCGCAAGAAGCGGATGGCCGCCGTCGACCATGACCTGACCGCCGAGCAGTGGGCAGCCATCAAGGATGCATGGGCAGGTTGCGCTTACTGCGGGGCGACCGGCGCTGCGCTACAGCGCGATTGCGTCATGGCGATATCCCGCGGCGGGCGCTACACCATCGACAACGTCGTGCCCGCATGCGCCAAGTGCAACACCAGCAAGTGCAACGACGAAGTCACCGGGTGGATGCGCCGAAAGCGCCTCGACGAACGCAGATTCCTACAGCGATACGTCGAGATCCGTGCGGCGCTGTTGGCCGACGCCGGCTAGTGAGCGGCTGGTGAGACGCCGGCGCTCATCACCTGGACGGCCTTGATCAGGCCGGGGATGAGCTTGCCGTCTTTGAACAGCTCCGCCGCGGCGGTCACACCCTTGGGTGCGGACTCCTCAATGCCGCGGCCGCTGACTTCGCTGCCGTAGACCACCTCGATCGCGCGCTGGTCCGGCGACACCGCGAGTAGCACGGCGTTGTCCGGTGTCGGCACCTTCGCCAGGATCTGGCGAGCGGTCGCCGCGGTGTCGGCACCGAGGTCCCCGAGGTACACCGCGAAGCGTGCCTTGGCGGCGCGCGAACCGTATTTCAGCGCGTCGTCGAGAAAGACCAGATCGTTGACCGGGAACGGGTAGTGCACCGACAGCTCGCCGGGCTCGGTGACCCCGGAGATCCGGCCGCTGTTCGTGACGACCGACCCGCGGGGCAGCTCGGCGAGTTCGGTGGAACGAGCAGTTACGACGTCACCACTTGCCACTTGCGCCGCCTCCTACCGTGACGGGGTGCGAACCATGACCAGCTCCGTGACCGTGGTCCGCGGGTTCATCGGCTGCCCACAGGATCGGGTCGTGCGTCCACTTGTCGGACATCTTGTAGGTAGCCGGATGCGGGCCCTTCCGCTTTGGACCGACGACGTAGATCAAGAACATCAACACCAGCAGCACGGCCAGTGGAACCCCGCCAAGGAGGGAATGAGTAAGTGCTGTGCTCACGCGCAAACCGTATCAGTCATGCGTCAGGCCGCACCTTCGCCCAGATACCTAACCCATGCCGGGTCGAGTTCCTTGACGCTCGACAGCAGTCGCCAATGCTGGCCCTTCGGCGGCACCGGCACCGAACGCAGCGACCAGCCGAGTTCGGAGAGCAAACGGTCGGCCTTGCGGTGGTTGCACGTCGAGCAGGCCGCCACACAGTTCTCCCATGAATGTTCGCCGCCGCGACTGCGTGGCACCACATGGTCGACGGTGGCGGCCTTGCCGCCGCAATAGGCGCACCGGAACCGGTCGCGGTGCATCAGCGCTGCCCTGGTCATCGGGATGCGCGCACGGTAAGGCACTCGGACGTAGGACCGCAGCCGGATGACCGAGGGCACCACGATGGAGCGACTGGCGGAGTGGATGACGGGGCCGCCCGGATCGTCGTGGACCACGTCGGCTTTTCCGCACATCAGCATGATGACCGCCCGCCGCATGGGCAGAGCGGTCAACGGTTCGTACGTGGAGTTCAGCAGGAGTACCCGCCGCCGGCCCCACAGCGAGCCTTCCCTGGTACTGGGCGGATGGGTTTCGACACTGTGCAGAACGCGCGACTGCGAATGCGGCACGGCGGGCCCGGACAAGCCCGCTGCGGCGTCGTGAAGCCGGTGGCCAGCCCTCTTGGACGGGCCTTTCTTGCGATGCGCCATACGTCCTCCGTCGGACAGTCCACCACGGATTCCTGTCAATCGCACGACAATTCTGCACGTGTTCGCTGGTCAGTCCAATGAACATCGGGTGACGCGACCGGCTGGGCAGCGCTTTGTGGCGGCAGGACACAATGGTGGAGTGACTCAGCCCCAGCGGTCGTTCTACGACGAAGTCGGTGGCCATGACACGTTCCGAACCCTCGTGTCGCGGTTCTACCAGTTGGTGCGCGAGGACGAGATCCTGCTTCCGCTGTATCCCGAAGAAGACCTCGACGGCGCCGAGGTGCGGCTGAGGATGTTCCTCGAGCAGTATTGGGGCGGGCCGCGGACCTACTCCGATCAGCGCGGTCATCCGAGGCTGCGCATGCGGCACGCGCCGTTTCAAATCGGCTACCTCGAGCGCGACGCATGGCTGCGCTGCATGCACACCGCCGTCGCGGAGATCGACTCACAGACGCTGGACGACGAGCATCGCGCCGAGCTGCTGGCCTACCTGGAGATGGCCGCGCACTCGATGGTCAACTCACCCTTCTGACGAGCGGGCCAAGCTGCGGTGAACGCGCCGTTCCTTCGACGGTGCGACCGCGCCGCTGACGTAGATTGGCGGCGATGAGTCAGGACGTAAGCGCCCGTGATCCTTGGTGGTCGCACGCGCTGTTTTATCAGGTCTATCCGCGGTCGTTCTACGACAGCAACGGTGACGGTCTCGGTGATCTCGACGGTGTGATCGCCAAACTGGACTACCTCGAGGCACTCGGCATCGACGCGATCTGGCTGAACCCGGTCATGGTGTCGCCGATGGCCGACAACGGCTATGACGTGGCCGACCCCCGCGACGTCGACCCGATGTTCGGCGGCATCGGAGCGCTGGACCGGCTGACAGAAGCCGCGCACGCCGCGGGAATCAAGGTGACGATGGATCTGGTGCCGAACCACACCAGCTCGGCGCACCCCTGGTTCCAGGCGGCGTTGGCCGCCAGCCCCGGCAGCGATCAGCGCGAGCGCTACATCTTCCGCGACGGCACCGGCCCCGGCGGTGTTCATCCCCCGAACAACTGGGTGTCGATCTTCGGGGGGCCGGCGTGGACGCGCGTCGTCGAAGCCGACGGCAATCCCGGGCAGTGGTACCTGCACCTCTTCGACGCCGAACAGCCGGACCTGAATTGGGACAACCCGGAGGTCTTCGATGATCTCGAGAAGACGCTGAGGTTCTGGCTCGAGCGTGGCATCGACGGGTTCCGCATCGATGTCGCACACGGGATGGCCAAGCCACCGGGACTGCCCGACATGGAGCACCTCAAGGCCGAAGTGCTGCTGGCCGACATGGACGACGACCCGCGGTTCAACAACGACGGCGTGCACGACATCCACCGGCAGATCCGCGGGGTGTTCGACGATTACGACAACTCGGTCGCCATCGGCGAGGTCTGGGTGTACGACAACGAACAGTTCTCGCAGTACGTGCGGGCCGATGAGCTGCATCTGGCCTTCAACTTCCGGTTGCTTCGCGCGGAGTTCGATGCCACCGACATCCGTCACGCCATCGAGAACTCGCTTGCCGCAGCGCATCTCGTGGATGCGACGCCGAGCTGGACGCTGGCCAATCACGATGTCGACCGTGAACCGACCCGCTACGGCGGCGGCGCTGTCGGTCTGGACCGTGCCAAGGCGATGACGCTGGCGATGCTGGCACTACCCGGTGCGGTGTTCATCTACAACGGCGAAGAGCTGGGCCTGCCCAACGTCGACCTGCCCGACGAGGCGCTGCGCGATCCGGTGTGGGAGCGCTCAGGTCACACGCGGCGCGGCCGCGACGCCAGCCGGGTGCCGATGCCGTGGGAGGGCGACGCACCGCCGTTCGGCTTTTCGGGCAGTTCTGACACTTGGCTGCCGCTGCCCGAGGATTGGGCGACGTTGACGGTCGAGAAGCAGGACGGTGATCCGGCGTCGACGCTGACGTTGTACCGGCGAGCGATCGAATTGCGACGGGATCGAGCCGAATTCGACGGTCCGACGATCGAATGGCTCGACTCCCCCGCCGACACGTTGGCGTTCCGGAACAGCGGGGGCTTGGTATGCGTGCTCAATGCCGGCGCCGACGCGATAGCGCTGCCCGACGATGAGGTGTTGTTGTCGAGTGCTGAACTGGTGGGAGGCAAGCTGCCGCCGAACGCCGCCGCTTGGCTGGTCTAGTTTTCTGCGAAGAGGCTGTTACCGCAGGACCAATGCTGGGTCGCCACGCCGCCGAAAAACCGAACCGAAGCGTGCGTCGACGCGCAACCATGTCGGAAGCGCACGCACTCGCACGATCTCGTCGCCCCCGACGGCATCACCCGATTGCGGCAGGAAACCCATTGCGGTCAAGGCAAATACACAGCGCATCGGTATACCGACGCTGGCGTCGCCGGCGATGACCGCGACTACCTCCTGGTCCAGCAGCGACACGGGTGGACCATGCGAGCTGGAATGCTCCTTGGCGAGCGCCATTCCTCGCTGCGCCAGATCGAGCATGACACCGGCGGGCACGTCGTCGAGGTGCTCGAAGCCCGATTCCGGCGGCAACGCACCGCGCCACGCGGAGTCCATCGCGAAGCCCGTCTCGACATATCCGTTGGCATCCATCGCGATCAGACCCGCGGCCAACGCGTCGGCGCCCACGGACAGGTCGGCAGGCTTGACTTCACCGGCCACCACACGACTGGCCAGCACGTCGAATCCGGTCGACACCCAGGCCGTGACCAGCCCGCCTTCGCGCTCACGCAACCGGATCACCGCCGCGTCGTCCAGCCGCAGGGCGCGCTCGACGAACGTCGCGAGGTCGTCGCGATCAGAGGTGTTGTCGAGCCAAATACCGCGCTCGGGTCGAGTCATCTCAACCATTGCTGCAAATACGCCTTCTGACCATCCGAAAGTCGTTGCAGTCTCTGTTCTTTGATATGTACGGCGGCCAGCTGGGTATCGGCGATCACTGCGGGTTTCGAGTCGGGCGACGCCCCGAACGGCCGCACTTCGTACCCGATGGTGAAATCGACGGACCGCACCTTCTTCGTCCACATCGTCACCTGCAAGGGCGAATCGATCAATCGCACCTGCGCCTTGTAGGAGATGTGCACGTCCGCGATCAGCAGGCCGATGGTGTCGATTTCAGGGCCGAACGGCTCACGCAGAAACGGGATCCGGGCCTCTTCGAGAAGGGTGACCATAGTCGCGTGGTTGACGTGCTGATACATGTCGATGTCCGACCAACGGACGTGCACGGGCGCTACAAAGCCATGTGTCACCCGGACGTCCCCGTCCCACTCGTCCGAGTCATGCTGCGAATCTGGCGGGCGGCCACCGACAGGGTGGCCAGGTCGAGTTCTCCGCCCTCGTAGATCTCGGCGAGCGTGCGCCGCGCACGGCCGACGCGCGAACTGTTGGTCGACTCCCACTCGGCGATCTTCTCCTCGCCGGTCTCGTCGGGCTCGCCCACGGCCAGCACATCGAAGCACAACGCGCGTAGCGAACCGTAGATATCGTCGCGAATCGCCAACCGCGCCAGAGAATGCCAGCGGTCATCGCGTTCGAGCCGTGACACCGCCGTCAGCAGGCTGTCGGTGTTGAAGTGATCCATCAACGCGAAGTACGTGTCCGCGACCTCGGCCGGTTCGCGGTCGACTATGTCCGCGATGTCGATGACGTCGAGCAGGCTGTACTGGTACAGCCCCGTCGCGATCATGTACGCCAGGTCGGAAGGCACTCCCTGCGAACTGAACTCGCCGGCCTCCTTGGTCACGATCGCCTGGTCGTCGCCGCGGAGCCACTCCGACATGCGCGGAGTCAACGCGGCGACTTTGGCCGCGAACCGATTGATCTCGGCGCCGACCGCCAGCGGTTGCGGCCGATAATTGAGCAGCCAGCGCCCGCCCCGGTCGATGAGCCGCCGCAGATCCAGTGTCATCCGGTCCGATACCACCACCGACACCCCGTTTTCGCTGGCGGCGCGGATCTCACGCAACACCTTGCCGATCCGGAAGATGGCGTCGGTCGCCGCATAGCTTCGGACCGCGTCCACCGGCCCCACACCGACGTCTTCGGCGACCCGGTAGGCGTAGCTGATGCCGCTGGTGTCGACGAGGTCGTTCACCAGCATCGTGGTGACGATCTCCCGACGCAGCTGGTGCGTACGGATGTCGGCGCCGAACTCCTCGCGAAGCCTGACCGGGAAGTACAGCGGCAGGCGGGCAGCGAATGCGTCCTGATCGGGCAGGTCGCTGGCGAGCACGTCGTCCTTGAGAGCGAGTTTGACGTGAGCCATCAGCGTCGCGAGTTCCGGTGAAGTCAAGCCGATTCCGATTTCGGAGCGGCGACTGATCTCCTTCTCGGATGGCAGCGCCTCGAGTTCCCGGTTCAGCCCGCGATCGTGGGCGAAGTCCTTGATCATGCGTGCGTGGACGGGGAGCAGACTGGCCGAGTTCGCGCGGCTGGTGCCCAACAGATCGTTCTGATCGACGTTGTCCTTGAGCACCAGACGACCGACCTCGTCCGTCATCGACAGCAGCAGTTCAGTGCGGTCCTCGGGACTGACCTTGCCCGCGGTGACGAGTGAATCGATCAGGATTTTGATGTTGACCTCGTGGTCGGAGCAGTCGACGCCCGCCGAGTTGTCCAACGCGTCGGTGTTGATCCGGCCACCTGCGAGATCGAATTCGACCCGCCCCAGTGATGTCACGCCGAGGTTGCCACCTTCGCCGATCACCTTGGCGCGCACCTGATTTCCGTTGACCCGCACGGGATCGTTGGCGCGATCGCCGACGTCGGCATCGGACTCCGTTTCGGCCTTGATGTAAGTGCCGATGCCGCCGTTGAACAGCAGATCCGCAGGCGCCATCAGGATCGCCTTCATCAGCGCCGGCGGCGTGAGTTCCTCCACGCCGTCCTCGATGCCCAGTGCCGTGCGGGCCTGCGGGCTGATCGGGATGGCCTTCTGTTCCCTGCTGTACACGCCGCCGCCCTCGCTGATCAGCGAGGCGTTGTAGTCCTCCCAGCTGGACCGCGGCAGTTCAAAGAGCCGCTTGCGCTCGTCCCACGACGTCGCCGCGTCGGGGTTCGGGTCGATGAAGATGTGCCGATGGTCAAACGCGGCGAGCAGTCGAATGTGCTTGGACAGCAGCATCCCGTTACCGAAGACGTCGCCGCTCATGTCTCCGACGCCGACGACGGTGAAATCCTCGGACTGGGTGTCGACGCCCATCTCTTTGAAATGCCGTTTGACCGATTCCCACGCACCTTTGGCGGTGATACCCATCGCCTTATGGTCGTAGCCCACCGAGCCGCCCGACGCGAAGGCGTCGCCGAGCCAGAATCCGTAGGACAGAGCCACCTCGTTGGCGATGTCCGAGAACGTCGCGGTGCCCTTGTCGGCGGCGACTACGAGATAGGCGTCGTCACCGTCCCTGCGCACCACGTCGGCCGGCGTCACGACCGCCCCGGTGACCTTGTCGACGTTGTCGGTGACGTCGAGCAGACCGGAGATGAAGAGTCGGTAGCACGCCACGCCCTCGTTGCGCTGAGCGTCACGGTCGGCGGCGGCGTCGCCGGTGGCCGGGGGCGGGTTCTTGACGACGAACCCCCCCTTGGCGCCGACCGGCACGATGACGGCGTTCTTCACCGCCTGAGCCTTTACGAGACCGAGGATCTCGGTGCGGAAGTCCTCCCTGCGATCCGACCAGCGCAGTCCGCCGCGGGCCACATGCCCGAAGCGGAGATGCACGCCCTCGACGCGCGGCGAGTACACGAAGATCTCGAATCTGGGTCGCGGCAGCGGCAGTTCGTCGATAAGGCCGGGGTTCAGCTTGAAGGACAGGACGTTTCGTGCGCGTGCCGACTCCTGCCGCGTGACGAAGTAGTTGGTTCGCAGCGTGGCCTGAATCATCGACGCGAACGCGCGCAGGACGCGGTCGGTGTCGAGGCTGACCAAGGCGTCGATGTCGGCGGCGACTGCTGCTGCGGCGGCCTGGGCGTCGCGTCGTCGCGGCGCGTCGTCCGTCGGGGAGATCGGACTGAACAGCGCCTCGAACAGCTCGACCAGCGACCGCGCCGTCGCGGCGTTGTCGTTGATGACGCTCTCGATGTGCGACTGGCTGTACGGAAAACCCGCCTGCTTCAAATACTTTGCATAGCTGCGCACAACGGCTACCTGCTGCCAGGTGAGGCCGGCCCGCAGGACGAGCTCGTTGAACCGGTCGATCTCGGCGCGGCCGTGCCAGATCGCGGTCACCGCATCGGCGAAGCGCATCTGGGCGGCATCGCGTTCAGGGCCCGGCGGCACCTCCGGCACGGAACTGTGCGGCGACATCTTGAATTGATAGATCCAGACCGGCAAGCCGTCGGGTCGGGTCACGGTGAACGGCCGCTCCTCGAGCACCACGACACCCATTGACTGCAACATCGGCAGTAGGGCACTCAGGGACGCGGACTGCCCACCGAGATACAGGGTGAGCTGCGCGATGTGTTCCTCGACGGCGTCCAGGAGAACTGGCTTGATCGAATTATCCTGCAACTCTTCGATGATGGCGATGTCGTTGATCGCTTCATGCGGCGCAAAGGCCTGTCTGTAGGACTCCGAGAACGCCGACGCATAGTGCGCTGCCTTGGCTTGGTCGATGGAACCGGTCTTGACCGCACCGGTCAGCAGGTCACCCCACGTGCGAGCCGCCTCGGTCAGCAGACCCTGAATGCGGGTTTCGTTCTCCAGCGAGGCGTCGATGTCCGCCGGACGCGAGCCATCGGGCATGCGTACCGTGAAATGTACAACGGCCCAGGGGGATTCGCTGACACGCGCGGTGTATTCGATGCTTACCCCGCCGAGCTCGCGGACCAGGATGTTCTGCATCTCCAGCCGCACGTCGGTGGTGTAGCGGTCACGGGGCAGGTACACCAGACACGAGACGAAATGGGCGAGCGAATCGGCCCGCATGAACAGCAGGGTGCGGCGCCGCGACCCGAGGTCGACGACCGCCTTGACCATGTCGAGCAGTGCCCGTGCCGACAGCGCGAACAACTCCGAGCGGGGGATGGTCTGGATGATGTCGAGCAGCAACTGGCCCGGATGACTCGGATCGCGCTGCGACAACGCCAACGCCTCGCGCACTCGGCCGGAAATCAGCGGTATTTCAAGCACGTTGGCATTGGTCGCCGCGACGGTGAACAGGCCGACGAAACGGTGTTCTATCACCGACGGACCCAACTGCTCGCGTACGACGACGATGTAGGGGTACGCGCCGTAGCGAAGGTAGCTGGGGATGGTCGCCTGGGCCAGCGCAAGCAGCTCGTCGCTGTGCGTCAGCTGCGGCAGCACATCTTGGCGCAGCCGGAGCACGCCGAGCCGGCTCGCCGGGTCCACCGCAGAGCGACCATTGTCAACGGAGCAGCGTTGGTAGCCGAGCAGCACGAAGTGCCCGTCGGCGAGCCAACGCAGTAGCGCTGCAACGTCTTTGCGATCCCGCCCGGGGAATCGGCCGTTGTGGTCGTTGTCGAGTTCGAACGCCAGCTGGTGCATCGAGGCACCCATCGCGCTGGAGTCCAGCGCGACCTGTCGTGCATCGGCCAGGACGCCGGGCAGCAACTGGGCGACCTGGGTGAGCGCGCCGCTGTCCGCGGCTTGGCCGAGTTGAACATGGATCCAAGACTCATCGACGCCTTCACGAGACGCCGCCGGGTCGGCGGACGGCCGGACGTCCAGCAGTTCGCCGTGCGGGCTTCGGCGCACTCGGAAGACGGGGTTCATGATCGCCGTGTACGAGACGCCGAATCGGTGTAGCAGCACTGCCACCGAATCCATCACCATCGGGCTGAAATCAGTGACGACCTGCATCGCCGGACCGAATCCCGTCGGGTCATCCCCGCCGTACACCGCGACCCGGGTTTCGCCGGCCGCCCGACGCTGCCCCAGGCGATGATGCGCGGTCACCAGCGCCGGGCCCATCATCTGGCGCGACGACATGTCTACCGGCAGGGTCAGCGACGCGTCGGATGCGGGGGCATCGTGGGGTCCGCGGTAGGTGTCGAGATAGGCGTGCGCGAGCCGCGCGACGTCTTCCGGGCTCAGCGCGTGAGGTGCTGAAGGTCCGGCGCGACCGGGACCAGAATCAGCTGGCCCGCCGATGGCTCCCGGATTCACCGACATGCCACGCTCCTCGCCTGTACCCGTGGACCGCCCGTCATTGGACGTCGTCGCCGGCTCGACGAGCAGGCGACCACGTGGTCCGCACGATGGACACTAGTCTCGCGTGAGGCGGCGGTGGGTCACCCTGTGCGGACGTGCCGCGTCGGCACCGAGCCGCTCGACCTTGTTCTCCTCGTAGCCGCCGAAGTTGCCCTCGAACCAGAACCACTTGGCTTCGTTGTCGTCGTCGCCCTCCCACGCCAGGATGTGCGTGCAGGTGCGGTCGAGGAACCAACGATCGTGCGAGATCACGACTGCACAGCCGGGGAAATTCTCCAGCGCGTTCTCGAGCGAGGACAGCGTTTCGACGTCGAGATCGTTGGTCGGCTCGTCGAGCAGGATCAGGTTGCCGCCCTCTTTCAGGGTGAGCGCGAGGTTGAGCCGGTTGCGTTCACCGCCCGACAGCACGCCGGCGGGTTTCTGCTGATCCGGACCCTTGAAACCGAACGCCGAGACATACGCCCTGGACGGGATCTCGTTCTGCCCGACCTCGATGTAGTCCAGCTTGTCGGAAACCACTTCCCACACGGTCTTCTTTGGGTCGATGCCGCCACGGCTCTGGTCGACGTAGCTGAGCTTGACCGTCTCGCCGACCTTCACGGTGCCGCTGTCCGGCTGCTCGAGACCGACGATGGTCTTGAACAGCGTGGTCTTCCCGACCCCGTTGGGGCCGATGACGCCCACGATTCCGTTGCGCGGAAGAGTGAACGACAGGTCCTTGATGAGGGTGCGTCCCTCGAACCCCTTGTCGAGATGCTCCACCTCGACGACCACGTTGCCGAGGCGCGGGCCAACCGGGATCTGAATTTCCTCGAAGTCGAGCTTGCGGGTCTTCTCAGCCTCGGTGACCATCTCTTCGTAGCGCCCGAGGCGGGCCTTGTTCTTGGCCTGCCGCGCCTTGGCGCCAGACCGGACCCAGGCCAGCTCCTCCTGCAGTCGCTTCTGGAGCTTGGCATCCTTGCGACCCTGAACTGCGACGCGCTCAGCCTTCTTCTCCAGATAAGTGGAGTAGTTGCCCTCGTACGGGTAAGCGCGTCCGCGGTCGAGCTCGAGGATCCACTCCGCGACGTTGTCCAGGAAGTAACGGTCGTGGGTGACGGCCAGGATGGCGCCCTTGTAGCTGGCGAGGTGCTGTTCGAGCCACAGAACGCTCTCGGCGTCGAGGTGGTTGGTCGGCTCGTCGAGCAGCAGCAGGTCGGGCTTTGACAGCAGCAGCTTGCACAGCGCCACCCGTCGCTTCTCGCCACCGGACAGGTGGGTGACGGGCTCGTCGGCCGGCGGGCAGCGCAGCGCGTCCATCGCCTGTTCAAGCTGGGAGTCGATGTCCCACGCGTCGGCGGCGTCGAGCTCCTCCTGGAGCTTGCCCATCTCCTCCATCAGCTCATCGCTGTAGTCGGTGGCCATCAGCTCGGCGACCTCGTTGTAGCGGTTGAGCTTGGCCTTGATCGCAACGCCTTCTTCGACGTTCTCGCGGACCGTCTTGGTCTCGTCGAGTTCCGGCTCCTGCATCAGGATGCCGACCGTCGCACCCGGTTGTAGCAGCGCGTCGCCGTTGTTGGGGGTGTCGAGCCCGGCCATGATCCGCAAGACGCTCGACTTGCCAGCCCCGTTAGGACCGACAACGCCGATCTTCGCGCCTGGAAGGAAGTTCAGACTGACGTCGTCAAGGATGACCTTGTCGCCGTGCGCCTTGCGGACCTTCCGCATCGAATAGATGAATTCGGCCATGCCGTGGTGTTGCCTTTCAAAAGAGGGTCGAGTCGTTCTCGATACTTCAAGCCGCCGACCATCCTAGGCGTGGCCCCTACGGTCGAGCCGACCGTGTGCCTGCGGCTACGCCGACAGTGGCAGCTCCCGGCCTGACTCGTCGGCGGCGCCATCATCGCTGGCGTCGGAGGTTTCGTCGGCAAGTTCGGTGACCTGCGCGTCGGCCGGTTGTCTGGCCCGGTCGATGCGGGCGGTGCAGCGGGCCAGATCTGGACCGACGGATGTCGCCCGTACCTCGACCGACGAGCGCCGGTTGCCGTCACGGTCCTCGTACTCGCTGGTGTAGACGTGTCCGACGACGATCACCGGATCGCCCTTCACGAGACCGGCGCTGGCACCGGCGACCGCGCGCCCCCAGCAGGTCACCGTCACGAACAACGAGTTACCCGGCTCCCATGTTCCTTCGGCGGTGCGGCGGCGGGAATTGCTGGCGACGCGGAACCTGACCATCTCCTGCTCGCCGACCTGGCGGTGGATCGGATCGGTGACGATATTGCCGACGATGTGAAACGGCGTCTCGAACATGTTGCTTCCTTTCATTACGTGCGACGGCCGGCGACCCGGCGCGTCGGTGACACCCCCATTGACCGTCGGGCCGCCGACATCGAGGCTGCGGAAGCGTTGACGCCGCCAAGCGGCTGTGGATGAGTCCGTGGTTGTGGATAGCCGGCGCCTCAGCCGCGGATGAAGCCCTTGTTGCGCATCAAAAAGTCGGCGAGAAACCCGTCATGCGGGATGTGCGGGGCACTGAACCACGTGGGAAACCGACCGCTGTAGACATTCGGGATCGTCGGCTCGTCGACAAGGTCGCTCACCAGCTGCTCGTCCTCGGTGATCGCGGTGACCACCAGCGATCGGCGCAGCGGTTCGAGTCCATCGTCGCGCGCCCACGTCGACACCCACACGCACGGGAACGCCAGTTCGGTGTTCAACCTGACAACATCGGGGCGCGGGAGCAGGTGAACAGCAGGGCGCAGGGCGGCGGTCCCGTCACCGAGATCGGCGACCACCTGGTCGGCGCCCAGCAGGGCCGTCGTCCCGGCGGCGCGAACGCCGAGGAACTGCGCGATCCTTCGCGCGGCGGCCGTCGACATCACCGGGAGCACAGCCGCCTCGTCGCTGATCGACAGCGGAACCAGCGTCGAGAGCCGTTCCGCAATCGCGTCGGCCACCGCCGCGGCGTCACCCTCGACCAACACCGCGGTGGCGTTGACGCACGCCGTTCCGCCGAATGTGCAAATCGACTCGACGATCATCTCGAGGTGTTCGCGCCAGTCCTGATCGGCGGTCACCAGGATCTTCGCCCGCCCGGGTCCGTTCACCAAGACCGACGGATCCAAGGCGTACTTGTCGACCACGTCCTGGTCGCCGTAGACCATCGCAAGGTCCGCCGCCCGAATGATCTCGTCGGCACCCGCGTAGTCGGTAGGCAGATAACAGACGTCTTCCGCGCGAAATCCACTCTCGCGCAAAGCGGCGATCAATCGCTGTCCGGTGAAAGGTTCGCGACGCGATGGTCGCACCGCCACTCGGTATCCCAACGCAAGCGCCTGTGGCCAAAGTCCGTGCACCCCTGGGGCGTTGCCCGACGCGTGCACCGCGAACACCTCGCCGCGGCGAGCCCACACTGCGCCGCCGCCGTGGATCGCATGCTGGTCACGTTCGGCGCCACGTGGCTGGGCCGCGCGCACCGATTCGTCCACGGCGGTCACCTGGTCCGCCACGCTGCGCGCGCCCGCACGCGTCACCGCGATCGGCAGACCCGACACCCGGCTGGCCATGTCGACGTAGCCCTCGAAGTCAAGCCCGGCGATCTCATCGGACAGGAACATCGTCGCCGCGCGAGCCAGTGCCGCATCGCGCGCGGCGGCGGTCAGCGGCCGCGTCTTGCGTAGTGCGTTGACGGTGCGCGCCACATAGAGCGGTGGCGCGACGGTGATCTCGGCGACCGGGGAGCCGGAGATGTCGGTGATCAATTCGCGCTTGCGGGTTCGGTATTCGCCGCCGGGCCCCAGGGCGTCGAGGACGGTCACGGTCAGTACACGCCCTCGACGACCACTTCTCCTTCGAAGGTCGCCACCGGCGCGACCTCGCTCAGCGAATCCCCGATCTGGCCGGACAATCCCGGCATGCGAGTCGCGGTGTCGCGTTCGAGATTGTTCGGGATGAACATGCCCTTGCTGACGTGGTTCATCACCACCTGACCGCGCTGCCCCTTCCCCACCCGTTCGCCGGTGTCGGGGTCGACCACCCAGAACACGATGTAGGGCGCACGGGGGTGGAACACGAACTGGCCATCCGGTGCCGAGCGGGTGAGCGCCTGCGACAGGATCATCGTGCTGCCGAACGCCATCGTGATCGTGGTCTGCGGGAAGATGTCTCGCAGCAACTCCAGTGTGTCGACGTCGACATGCGCGCCACTGAGCAGTACATAGCGGATGCGCTCGTTGACCAGATCCACGAGACGGTCGTTGCGCGCGATGGCGTCGAACAGCGGCGGCGACGTGTGCAGATTGGCGACGTTCTGGGTCTGCAGGATGAACTTCGCCTGTTCGAGGACATGGTCGACGTACATCGACACCTCGGCGACGGCACCCCGTGCGGCGAGCTTCTTCACCCAGCGCGGATCAAGGTCGACGCCGTGAAATGCCGCTCCCAACCGCCGCGAAACCTCACGCGAGAAGTAGCCGACGCCGTGCGGACCGCTCGGCATCAGGCAAGCCAATCCTCTGCCGGCCACGAAGCCGCCCGTCGCGAAATCCTGGACCTGCCAACGGGTTACCTGCTCAACCCAGTCGGGCAGCTGCGCGGTGCGCTTCGGCGCCCCGGTGGTTCCGCCCGATTCGAAGATCAGCGGGACCGGCGCCGGGTCGCCATACCCGCGCGGGATCAGATCCTCCACAGGGGCATCGCGGAGTTCAGGGAGCAGGTTCGGAAACCTGCGAAGATCGCCGAAGGTCGTGACCTCGGTCAGCGGGTCGAAGTCCAGGTCCTTCGCCGCCCTTAGCCAGAACGCGCAGCCGGTGTCGTCACCGAAATGCCATGCGATCGCGGCGCGCAAAAACGCGTCCGGGTCCTCGACGGGTCGGTCGCGCGGAACGTCCAGCAACGAGAAGTCGACACCGGTCACGGCATCAATAGTGTCACCGCTGGGCGGCATGCAGCGTGAGCATCTCGCGAATATGCGTGCGTTAACTTCCTATTCGGCAAGCGTTTACCGCGCGCGGCGGCGACGATGCCCCGTACATTGAAGCCCCATGAGCGAGGACCTGGAGTTGGTGGTGTTCGGCGCGCACCTGCGTGGTGGACCGCTGTCGCACGAACTCACGGATTTGGGCGCGCGGTGGGCCGGCGAGATCACGACGGTCCCCAGGTACCGGATGTCGGTGCTCCCGACTGACCCGCCCAAGCCCGCCGTCACCCGCGTGCCCGACGGCGCTGCGGGCGCCTCGATCATGGGTCACCGCTGGCTGCTCTCCCCGCGCTTACTCGGCTTGTTCCTCGCGGCGCTGCCCGCGCCCATGCAGCTCGGCAAGGTCGAGTTCGACGACGGCACATGGCGAACCGGATTCAGTTGCGATGCTTCTGCTGACACCGGCCCCGACATCAGTCACTATGGCAGCTGGCCCGCCGCCGTTGCGGCACGGGCCGTCTAGCGACCGCTACTGGGACGGCTCCTCGCGACGGGCAAGCTCGGCGAGCATCCTGTTGTAGGCGGCGAGGTCGGCCTCGTCGTCCCGATCGGCGGCGCGGTCCAGCCTCTTCGCGGTGCGCTCGTCGCTGCGGCGCCACTGGATCAGCAGTGCGGCCATCACGATGACGAGCGGTAACTCGCCTGCGGCCCAGGCGATTCCACCACCCAGCCGCTGATCACCGAGCAGGTCATTGTGCCAGTACAGCTGCAACGACTTGTAGAACGGCTCTCCCAGAACCGTGTTCGTGCTCATCAACACGACCCCGAAGAACGCGTGGAACGGCAGCGAGGCGAACACCATCCCGACCTTGCCCAGCGGCGGGATCGGCCGCGGGGTCGGGTCGACACCGATCACCACCCAATAGAACAGATAGCCGGTCAGAAGGAAGTGCAGATTCATCGCGAGGTGGGCGGGGTGGCTGTCCACCGCCGCGTCGAAGATGCCGCCGAAGTAGAGCCCGTAGAACCCCGCGACGAACAGGAAGGTCGCGACAAAAGGATTGGTGAGCACCCGAGACACCCGAGAGTGCAGCGCGGCGAGCAGCCACTCCCTCGGCCCCGGCGGATCATCGCGGCCAGCGGCGGGTAGCGCCCGCAACGCGAGCGTGACGGGAGCCCCGAGCACGAGCAGGATCGGCGCGAGCATCGACAGCAGCATGTGCGCGGCCATGTGCATGCTGAACATGGCCGGCATATACCTGCCGACGCCTGATGACGTGGCGAACAGGAGCACCAGGCAACCCAGGAGCCATGCCACCGTACGGCCGATCGGCCACGTGTCGCCGCGGCGCCGCAGCCTGATGACGGCGGCCACGTACACGACCGCGAACACGATGGCGGCCGTGCCGAATACCAGGTCGAAGCGCCAGTCGAACAGGATGCGGGCCAGGGTCGGTGGACCTGCGAGGTCATAGCCGATTTCGATCACCGGGATAGAGGGATTGAAGATCGGGGGCGCAGGAGGCGGTGTCCGCCCCAGCGCGACGGCGATACCGAATGTCAGGCCGAACACCACCGCTTCGGCGAGCGCGAACCTGATCAACGGAGTGCGCGCCAAAGGGTCCGCCCCGAGCGTGGCAACACCGCGACGGCGTTGCAACCAACCGAGCGCACCGAGTACGCACAGCGCCGTCGCCTTGGCCAGGATCAGCCAGCCGTACGTGGTGTCGAATAGGTCTGAGGGCTGCACCCGGACGAGAGCGTTGACGACACCGCTGAACGCCATGGCGACGAAGCACCAGAGTGCGACCGCCGAAAATCGACGCGCCGCCAGGTAGGCATGCTCGCCACCGCGCAGCGCGTGCACCAGCAGCGCCAGCAATCCGCCGGCCCAGATCGCGCCGGCCACGAGGTGGATGAGCAGGCTGTTGGTGGCCAGATCGTGAGAACCGCCAGCGGCCGAGTGACCGGTCAACCCCAACGGCAGCAGGGTGGTCAGGGCCCCGGCGAACAGCAGCGGGGTCGGCGACCAGCGCAGGACCGGGATGCTGGCGATGGTCACGCCAGCGGCGATGAAGGCGGTCCACCGCCACGCCCCGGCGGTTTCGACCAGACTTGCTACCGACCAGATCGCGGACGGATCCAAACGCGAGGAGATGGGCTGCCCGGTGACGTCGGACACGGTCAGCGGGACCAGCAACGCGGCGCAGACGGTCCACACGCCGGAGGCGAAAGTGCCGATCCGCAGCGCACGGTAGCCGCCCGCGTCGAGCACCCCGTTGGCCTGCGGGGGCACCAGGAACGCGGCGAACAGGAACGACCCGACCGCGATCACGGCGGCGATCTCCCCCGCTGCGCGGACAAACGGCAGGCCATAGGTGGTCACCGGACCCGGATCGGGCAACCCCGTCGCCGTCAGCGCATCCGTGAGGGACAGCGCGGCCAGACCCGCCGCGACCGCGCCGGCCAGCACGGCGACACCGACCAGCACCGGCCACACCGGGCCGGTGCGCACGCGGGATGCGACCGTGGTCATCTGTTCAGCGTATGGCGTGACCGTTCGCCGCCCCGCAGGCGATATCCGGATTGCGTGGTGGGCGAGCCGCTAGGCCGGTTCGGTGCGGAGGTTGCGGCGCGCGACCTCGCGCGCATAGAACTGCTCGCGGGAGAACTGCTCGACCTTGTCCATGTCGCGCAGAATGCCGCGCAACTCGTAGGCGAACGCTGTGCGTCGCTCGTCCAGATCAGCGGCCGGTGTCAGCAGATCCTGGTCGGCGACCACCTGACGAGCTGTCGCGAACAACAGGGCGGATACCGACTCATTGCTCTGTACCCGGTGCTGCGCGCTGTATTGATTGCCGAGCCCCAGCGCGCGCTTGGTCAGCGCCTTCTCGTCGATGTCGGGGGGCGACTCACGTAACACGTCCGCCACGATCTCGTACGCCTCGAAGAACGGTCGCAGCATCGCGCCGGCGATGAGTGGACGCTTGGCGCGTAGCACGCTGTCGACGTCTCCCGACGCGACGTGCGACTCCCAGTCCTGGTGCCAGGACATCTCTTCGGCCACATGCTCGCGGAACGCGGCGGAGTCGGCGAAGTAGAAGTCGAACTTCAGCAGAGCGCGCAGCCGCATCGCCTGGCTCCAAAACGCTTCCAGGCGGTCACCTTCGGCGCGCGCCGAGTACGCCAGCGCCAAGTCGACGATCGACGTTTCGAGGAACGCGTCGATGAGCGTGTTGCGGTAGAACGCCGCTTCGTGCTCGTCCTCGGGCGCGATCCGCCACACCGGCTCGCGGCCACCGTCGACACACGTGACCGGATGTCCGTTGGACAGTGCGTCGAGTGCGGCGCGCACCCCGTCGGAAGTGCGCAATCGCAACGCGCTGTTGGTCATCGGAGTTTGCTTGCGCTCCAGATAATCCAGCGCGTCCTGCAACGTGTGGTGCAGCTGATCGAGGGTCAGGGCGACACCGCGGGTGGTCAGCAGCAGCGCCGACACCAACGCGGTTGCATTGACCGGCGTTGCCCGCAGGATCCGCCACGACACCTCGAAGGCCATCTTCTGCATGGCCAGGCGTTTGGCGGCCTCGTCGGTGGCCATCGGACCGTGTGGGGCGCCGAGGTATTCACGCATCGACACCGCCGCGGGAAATCGGACGTAGATCTTGCCGTAGTTGCGTTCGCCCTGCGCCTTGATGAAGTTGTACATCCAGGACAGACCCTCGGGCGTCTTCTCGCCTCCTCGCGCGTACGCGGCGTATTCGGCGGTTTCGTGCAACTGGTCAAAGCTGATCGATACCGGCTGTAGCAGGATGTCGTCGCTGCGGCCGTCGAGATACGCGTCAGCGACGTAGGCGAGCAGACCGAGCTTGGGGGGCAACATCTTTCCAGTGCGTGAGCGGGTGCCCTCGATAGACCAGCTCAGGTTGAAGCGCTTCTCGACGATGTAGCCGACGAATTGGCGCAGCACGTATTTGTACAGCGGGTCGTCGAGCTTGCGGCGCAGGAAGATCACGCCCGAATGACGCATCAGCGGCCCCATGAACCCGAAGGACAGGTTGATGCCCGCGAAGGTGTGAACCGGTGGCAGTCGATTCTCCTGCATTGCCACCGGCACGATCACACCGTCGAGGTAAGACCGGTGGGAGAACAGCAGCACCGCGGGATGATTCTCCAGGTTGTCTCGCATCGCCTCGACTTCGGCGCGGTCGTAGTCGACGTTGGGATCGAACCCGCGGCTGAAGATGGCGCGGCCCAGCGACGGGATCAGATCGACCGAAAAGCGACTCCAGCCGGTGGAGAGCTCGTCGAGCATCTCCCCCGCCTTTTCGACGGTCGCATCCGGGATCTGTTCCAGGCCTTCGCGAAACCGAGATGAGGCCAGGATCTCCGGTTTCATCAGGCGCGGGGACTTGTATTCCGGCCCCAACAGGCGCAGCTCGACGCGTTCGATCGCCAACGCTGCGCGGCGCATCACGAATCGCGCGAATTCACGAGAGTTCTCGGCGACCGTGGTGTCGGCCCACTGCTGCCGAAGCTCTGAGACCTTCGCCGGCTCACCGGCGACCACCCGCGCGCGAGACGGATCCTTGCGCAGGATGCGGCGCTGGATAAGCTCCGGCGGCCGATAGGTGTCGCGACCCGACAGCAGCGACACCACCTTCGACCGGGTCGGTAGGCCGCCCGGCACCCAGAACACCCGCACGGGGACAACGGACCGATCCTCGTCGGCCTCGAGCTCGGCGACGAGCTGAGCGAGCACGCCAGGGGGCGGATCGTCGTGCGGCAGCCGTAACACGTCGACCTTGGCATCGGGATGCTCGCGGCGCTGCTGTTCCAGCCAGTCGTTGAGCAGTTCCTGCTCGGCCGGCGACGACACCGACGCCAGCACCAGCGAGTCGTCGGTTGCGGTGAACGGTGCGGCCTGGTCCGCGCTGAACTTCACGGCCGGCCTTTCGGCGCAGCCTTTTTCGTCGCCGCCTTCTTCACGGGGGTCTTCTTCGCCTCCGCCTTCTTGGCCGTCGATTTGGCGGCCGCTTTCTTGGCAGGGGCTTTCTTGGCGGGGGTTTTGTTCGCCGCCTTCTTCGCTGCCTTCTTGGGAGCCGCGCGACGGTACAGCTCCGGAGTGGGCAGCTCGTCCCGCGGCCAGTCCCTCAGCGTGTCGAGGTAGAGGTCGCGTACCTCGGCGATGCGCTCGGACAGGTTGTCATGAGTCCAATCGTCGACGGGGATCGGCGGATACACGACGACGTCGACGATGCCGGGATTGAACGTGCTCGAATCGCGGGCGGCGATCACCTCGGCGTTGCGAATCACGATGGGCACGATGGGGATTCCCGCCGACATCGCGATACGGAACGGGCCCTTCTTGAACGGGCCGACCTCGGTGGTGTCCAGCCGGGTGCCCTCGGGTGCGATGAGGATCGACAGCCCCTTGCGCGCGAGCTCCTCGACCTTTTTCAGTCCCTCGATCGCCTTCTGCGGATCGTCACGATCGATGAACGCCGCGTCCATGATCCTGCCCATCGTGCCGACGATGGGGTCCTTCTCGAGTTCCTTCTTGCCGACCGACGTGAAGTTGGATTCGACGAGTCTCCCGGCGATCAGCGGGTCGGCCTGGTTTCGGTGATTGAAGATGAACACCGCGGGCCGTTCGGCGGTCAGGTTCTCCCTGCCGAGCACATTGAGATCGACACCGATGGTCGTGAGAAGTGTCCGGCCGAACGTCGACGTGAAGAAGTTGACGCCGGTGCGCCGATTGCGGGTGAGCAGGCCGAGTCCGATAGCGCCTGCGGCGATCGGCATCATCGTCGCGATGCCCGCGGCGGTGCGCAGCTGCGACACCGGGCTGCTGCCACTGCGGCTGGAGAATCTCAGCACCGGCCAGCCACGTTTGGCGGCGACCGCCGCGAGCTTGCCCGCCGGGTTGGTGGGCCGCGGATTGCCGACCAGATACATCAACGCGACGTCTTCGTCACCGTCGGCGTAGAAATAGCTCTTCGCCAGGTCGACGCTGTTCTTGGCGGCGAACGCCTGCACCGCCCTGGCCTTACCCGGCCCCCAGATGATGGGCCTGAGCACCTCGCCGGTCAGCAGGCCTTGCTCGTCGGTCTCGAACTTGTTGCTCAACACGTTTTTGATGCCGAGGAACCGCGCGACCGGCTCGACCTGCACCGTCAACGCCGACGAACTGAGCACCACGGTGTGACCGCGGGCCATGTGCGCTCGGACGAGCTCACGCATCTCGGGATAGATGCGGCTCACGATCTTCTGGACGAACAGACGCTCGGCCAACTCGTCGATGTCGTCGAGGGAATTGCCACGCAGCATGCGAGCGCCCTTGCCGATGAGGTCCTCGAATTCGGAACGCCCAAGCTGGTGGTTGAGCCCGGCCTGCACCATGCCGATGAACTCCCCGACCGACATCTGGCGGCGACGAAGCCGGTCCTGCGTCATGACCACACCGGTGAAGCCGGCGACGAGCGTGCCGTCGAGATCGAAGAACGCGCCGACCTCGGGTCCGGCCGGGCTCGCCTCGATCTCGGCGACCGAGCCGGGCAGTCGCATGGTCTTGCGGATGGCCGACGATCCTTGACCGTTTCCCGAAGTCATTGCAGCGCACTTCCGTTCGGTGAGATTTGGGCAGTGTCGGGCGAGTCCGCGGAGAACGACGCCGGCTCTGCACGGCCGTCGCCGCCCAGAGCGAGGACTTCGTCGAACCCCGACAACACGCAGCGAGCCCATAGGTCCGGGTCGTTGATCGCGGCGCGATCGTAGCGCGTGGTGATGGTGCAGTACCCCGCCCGCGAGATCAGCACCACCATCATCGCCACGCCGGGCAGCGGGCCAATTCCATACTGCCGCAGGATCTTTGCTCCGGCGATGAAAGTGTCGCCCGCATAAACGGGCACGTTGCTGGCCTGCACATCGGAGTTGACGATCGAACCCGCCATCGATTCGAGCACCGAGTCAGGCAACAGGCTGATCACCGGGGCGATGGCGCCGACCATGTCGATCGCCCGCTCCTCGCGCTTGCTCGTCATCTGTGAGCGAATGTTCTTGATTCGCACCTCGGGGTCCTGCAGCCCGATCGGCGCGGCGAGATTGACTCCGGCGAAACGGTTTCCACCGGCGGGGTCGGCCTCGGAGCGCAGGTTGACGGGTACCGCCATCGGCAATGCGTCGATGGGAACGCCTTTGGCCTCGTGGTAGAGGCGCAGCGCGCCGCACAGTCCGGCCAGGTACGCGTCGTTGATCGAGCCACCCGCCGCCTTGGCCGCGCGATGCAGGTCGCCGAACTTGATGTCGATGGCCTCGCTGCGCGACGACAGGCTGCGTCGGCGCAGCACCGGCGACGGATCGGCGACCGGTCCCAGCACGCGGGCGCCGGACATCGCGTAGCCGACGACGCTGCCCAATCGCGAGACCGGGTCGCGGATCGCCTCGGTCACCACATGAGCGGCACCGGCCACCACACCCCGCGCGCGACCCGCGATCGTGCCGGGGAGACGCCGAACCCCTTGCCGCATCAAGTCGTTGGGCGAGAGGTCCTGTGGAATCGGCAATGGCGGGATCGCTCGCGGTGCGGGTTCGCGTTCGAGGTCGTAGATGTTGGCGAACATCTCCACGGCGCCGACGCCGTCGGTGATGGCGTGGCTCAGATGCATCATGATCGCAGCACCGCCGCCTTCGAGCCCCCCGATCAGCGTCGCGGTCCACAACGGCCGGGAGATGTCGAGCGGCGACTGCGCGGCGACGTCGGCGAGGTCGAGCACCTGGCGCAGGGTGCCCGGCTCGGCGATCCGGATTCGGCGGACGTGGAAGTCCAGGTTGAAATCGGGATCGATGACCCACCGCGGCGCCACCGTCGGCAGCGTGGGCGTGACGACCTTCTGCCGCAGCCGCAGCACCTTGCGTGAGGCATTGTCGAACCGTCGCCGGAACTGCTCCCAGTCCGGCTCGGCGTCCAGGATCTCCACGGTCATGATTCCCGACCGGGTGCGCGGGTTGGCCTCACCACGATGCAGGATCTGATCGAACGCGCTCAGTTCCTCCGGGAGTCCGTCGGCGTCGAGGTCCGGCACATCGCTCATTACCCGTCGCTCCCCTTCCCATAAGGCCGTTCGGTGGTCACCACGCTAGTCCGCTGCACGGTAGCGCGACGGGCCTTTAGTGGCTGTCGCGATGCGTTGACGGACTCGGCAGCTCACGGAAAGCTGCGGCGTCCAGAACTCCCAGCTGCTGACCGTTCTTGCTCGGCGAAATCCGCAGCGTGACGGATGCGCCGTGCGCGGCGGGCGGACGTAGTAGCACTCGTCGGTCTCCGGGCAGTAGGTCGAATGGCGCATGCTCCGTGCTGGGAACAGGACCGTAGACCCCTGACTCACCAAATCGGCACGGGCTTTGGCGATGCCCAGGGCCATCCATCGGTTCGCGGGATTCGGCTAGACTCCGTGCGCTGCCCCCGTGGCGCAACGGATAGCGCAGCGGATTTCTACTCCGTAGGTTGCAGGTTCGAATCCTGCCGGGGGCGCCCACTGGGGCCGGGGCTCCTCCCCACCCTGCCGCGTGTATCCCGAAGGCAAGTCCCGCTGAATGAGATTGCGCCTTGTTCCGTGTTCACCTTCCGTTCACCGTGAGCTGGACCACACCAACGGCGGGAGGAATTGCTCAATGAACGGTGCGTCTGAAGGCGTCATCCAGGCGAGTTCACGAACACGAGTGAAGTTGCCAGGGCGTCAGCGCAGAACGGCGATGTACCGGATCCTCGGCGTCGTTGTGGCCGCAATCGCCATGCTCATCGGCGCGGCGGTGCCCGCCTCGGCGGCCGAGTCGATGCGGGTGACATTCGTCCGCCACGGTGAATCCGAGGGCAACGCCTCCGGACTCATCGACACGTCGACCCCAGGCCCGGTGCTGACCCCGTTGGGTCAGCAGCAGGCTGAAGATGTGGTCGACCTACTCGGCGACAACAACTACGACGCCATCTACGCATCCACGATGGTGCGGACCCAGCTCACGGCGGCCCCGATGTCGGAGTACCTGGGCCTGCCGGTACAGGTACTGCCCGGCCTTCAGGAGATCGAGGCCGGCGTCTTCGAGGGCACCCCGGAGGCCAACGCCTCGCGTGGGTACGGGCTGTACCCGATCGGGTGGGCACTGCCTGGCGTCATTCCCCAGATCCCGGTCGACCGTTTCAACAAGGGCACCGTCATGCCGGGTACGGACGGACTCAACGGGTACGTGTTCGACGCCAGGGTCGACGGCGCACTGCAGACCATGTACGACAACGGCGACCGCAACGTGATCGTGTACTCGCACGGCGGCGCCATCATGTTCTGGACGATGATGAACGTGGAGAACCTGACCCCGATCCAGAAGCTACAGCTGCTGCAGACGGCTGCGTTGGGCAACACCGATTACGTCGTCATCGAGGGCAACAACGAAGACGGCTGGACGTTGGTCGATTGGAACGGGCAGCGGTTCAGCCCTGAACCCACGCTCGAAGCCGAAATCGCCCTTCAGCAGCGCACCTTAACGCGTCAGCTGGACGCGACCTTCAATGATGTCGCCGATGCGTTCGCCACCGGGGACGTCAGAACGATCCTGACCGCGGTCAAGGGCGGCGCCGCGGACACGCAGTTCTCGTTCGCCAAGTTCAGGCGCGCCGTCACCGCCAAGATCACCAACGAGATCGGCAAGCTGACGTCGCAACCTGCCGAGTCCGTCGACACCGGAAACACCCCGGCCGTGCACAGCCAGGTCGCCTCGGTCCCAGCGACGACCGGCAACTCGCAGACTGCGGAATCCACCGACATCGCGGCGCGCGTCTCTGCTGCCACGAGCTCGTTCGGCGCCAAGCCGCGCAGCTCCACCAAGAAGTCGGAGGCGGTCGACGCTGACGAGGCGAGCGACGGTGCCAAGTCCGTACCGGGAACGCTCGGCACGCGCCCTGCCCGCAACGGGAACCGTGGCCAGCTCTCGGGGATCAAGGACGCCATCACGAGCATCGTCCGGAAACCCGGCAAGACAGGTGAGAGCACGTCATCCGGGACGTCGGGCACCGGCACCGCCGGTGATGCCGGCGCCGACAGCGGCAGCTCCGGCTCCGGTGATGGCGACGGTGGAGGTTCGCAAAGCAACGCGGCGTGAACGAGAGCAATCGGCCCCTTGCCCGTGCAAGGGGCCGATTGTTTTTCTGCCACCTACAGTGAAGTGACTCAACCGCGACACGGGAGGGGCCTTGGTCGGTCCTGCGAACAGTGCGTCTGACGCGCCGGCGTCGATGGTGGCGCGGGTCGCGTTGATCATCAACTCGTTCGACCGCGCCGGAAAGCAGCTCCGCCTCGATGACGTGGCCGCCCACACCGGCCTGCCGCGCTCGTCGACACACCGCATCCTCAATCAACTGCACGCGACGGGGTTGCTCACCCGCGGGCCGGACGGTTATTGCCTTGCAGCGTCGTCTCTCTCGGCGAATCGCGCCGTCGATCACTCCGAGTTGCGCGGCGTCGCGTCGCCGGTGCTCAGGCGTCTTGCCGCCGACACATCCCTCGTCGTACATCTCGGCGTGCTGCTGGGAGCGGACGTCGTCTATCTCGACAAGGTCGGTGGCAGCGGCGATGTCGCGGTTCCGACCCGCGTCGCGGGCCGCACCCCCGCCCACGCCAGCGCGCTGGGCAAGGCGATGCTGGCCACACAGTCGGCCGAGGACGTCGACGCGATGCTGACCGATCCGCTCCCCAAGCGAACTCCGGCGACCATCGCCGACCTGCCCACACTGCACCGGGAGCTGGCACTGATCCGATCCCGGCACGGCCTCGCCTACGACGACCAGGAACTGGCCGCGGGCCTGTCGAGCGTCGCAGCACCCATCCGAATGGCCCACGGTGAGGTGGCCGGTCTCTCCCTCACCGGCGCGATGCCCGCCCGCTGGCTCAACCGGATGGCGCCGTTTCTCACGCGTGCGGCGAGAGGCATATCGGAGCACATCGGCAGAGCGATACCCGCAGCGCGGAACGAGACCGATTCCACGACCGTCACCGACGACATGATGTCGCGGGTGCTTCGCACCCTGTCGTCCGACGACTGGGTGTGACCCCACTACCAGATGAGGTCGTCCACGTTGAGACCCATGGCGAACCGACCGGCCACGGAAAGTACCTGTTCCACATTGCTCGATACGTGGCGTTGCGCTGTCTGCACATCGCGCCAGATTCGTTCCAGCAGAACGTGATCAACATGGGACCCAGGATTGTGGACGACCGTGCGGATCGCCGCGAGCGCCCGCTCGCACGCCATCACCTGGTCCCGACGCGCACGGAGCACCAAGTCCGCATCCGGATATCCGCCGGCACGCACGCGGTTCATCAGATCGGCTAGATTGCGTCTGATCTGAAGCATCGACAGTTCAATGTCCGCCCGCGCCACGGCGATCGGATCCAGCGGTGTCGAAGAGTCCGGCACCCGCTCGGCCAGCACTCGTTGGGCCGCTCCGAGCAGCGGAATGGTTCCGGCCAGGGTGTACACCGTCGGCTGCGGCAACCGGTCCAGCAGCTTCGTCGCAGCGTTCGGATCGAAGTTCAGCCAGCTGAACGCGCGATGTTCTGGCACGAATACGCCGGAGATGACGACATCGTCTGCGCTAATCCCCCTCAGCCCCAACCCATTCCAGGTCGGCTCGATCACGTAGTCAGCCTGCGGCACCAGCACCGCCATGAAGTCCTGGGCGGCGCCGTCAGACCCCACGCGGAGCGCCGCGGCGCTCAACCACGTCGCATAACGCGCGCCGGTGCAGCGGGCCCATCGACCGGACAGCAGGAACCCGCCGTCGACGGCCTCCAACCGTCCGGTCGGGGCGTAGGACGAGCACAGCAGCGTGCGCGGTTCGGCGCCCCAGATGTCCTGCTGCACCCTCTCGTTGCGCACCGACAACCCCCAGCTGTTCATCGCCAGCCATCCGGCCAGCCAGCCGGTCGACATACACGCCGAGGAGAGTTCACGCGTGGCGGTCAGATAGTCGTCGGGGTCACCCTCGCTCTCAAAACCGTGCGGTCGCAACAGCGCGAAGTAGCCCGTGTCCTGAAGGCGCGCGATCATGTCGGGGTCGACCGCGCTCTTTCGGTCCACCGCTGCGGCGGCCGCGGCGATCTCGGGAATCAACTCTCGAACCGAATCGAGCACCGACGGCGTCGTACTCTGCTTCACGGCTGCCTTTTTCGTGCCACGATTTCTCAATACCAGTTCGGCGCCCGCGTGGAGGTGAGTATGGCCGAGCGGACGACCGTGCCGCGCGTCGTCACCGCCATTCTCGACAAGCTGGCCAGCGAAGACGACGCACTCATGGCTGAATCACTTGTCGGGCTGCACGGTTCGATAGCCGCACACGCGATGCGTCCCGCGCGGCACGGCGGGTCGGAATTGGGTGCCGACGAGTTCGTTTCGCAGATCTGCGAACTCGCGTCCCTCGACGGATCGCTCGGGTGGCTTGCGGCGATGTTCCACGCGGCCGCCCACCACATCGCGACGCTCCCAGAGGCTGTTGTCCACGCGGTATGGGGTTCGGACCCGGAAGCGGTGGCTACCACCGCGCATCGCGGCTCGGGTGCCGTCGGGCCCGATCAGCGGCTGGCCGGCCGGTGGGAATCGGTCATCGGCGCCGGATATGCCGACTGGCTGGTGCTGCCCACGGAGAACGCCCGCCGCGTCCTCGTGCCGCGTGCCGCCGCACGGCTCGAACCGCGTCGCGAGGGTTCCGCCGTCGCTGGCGTCTGCGACGTGACGATCGCCGGTTACGTCGTCGACGACAGCCACGCGTTTGCAGGTGACCAGCGTGCCGCGGCGATCGCCATGGCCGGTGCGGCCGCGGCGGTGACAGGCTCGGCCGAGGGAGTCTGGCGCCACCACGTCGAACAGATGCGGGCTCGACTTGCCACGTCCTACAGCGGCGGCGAGTTGGCCAACGCCGCCCCTGCGCAAGTGGCCCGGGCCGCATCCGACATCGACGCGACCAGGCTCCAGATCATCGATGCGTTGCGGCGTCCGGATGCCGAAGCGGCCGACGCCCGGGCGTATTGGCAAGCGGTGGCCAGGGCGAGGGCCGCCGCCGACCACATCCTCGGCAACAGTCGCCATGCGCTCGAGCTGACCGATCCGGTCACCCGGCTGTGGCGGGACGTGCATACCGGGTGCCGACTGGCCGCCGCTCTGCTCGACGAAGCAGTGGGCGCCTGATCGGCAGAAGTACCGCCGGCCGGAGTGCCCGAAAATCGGCGATCTCGCGTACCATGCCCGGTGGGCAACAGGTTTGCTGCGAAATCGCTTCGGAGGGGCGCGCCAATGGTGGAGTCTGGCAGAAAACGCGCGGTCAAGGTCGCGATCGGCGCTGCCGCGGTGGGGGTCGCAGCCAGCGTTGGTGCCGTTGCAGTCACTCAGCCCGCATCCATCTCCGCATCCCTTCTCGACCTTGCCGCCCTCATCGTCGTCGGTAGCTCGACAAATCCCAGCGGAGAGGGCGTCGAGGACTTCTACGGCGGGAAGTTCCGCGACCCGATGTACACCGGAGCCGATGGCACGGACATCGTTCGCGTGAACTTCCGTGAGGGGCCCGCCGGCATCAAAGCAGCGCTGGACGCGAACGCCGGCGAGCAGAACGCCGTCATCTCGTCGGGCTGGGGCGCGGCGAACGCAAGTTTGCTGCTATTGACGCAGGATCCGGCCTACGCGAACACCGTCTTCATCCTGGACAACGATGTCGCCCGTCCCGACGGTGGCTTCGGCACCCGCTATCCGTGGTTCGCCCTCATCGGCGTCAACCCGATTCCGACCCCCAGCGAGGTGCCGGCTCAAGCGGCGGTGAACGTCGGCTACCAGTACGACTACAACTCGAATGCCCCGTCATACGTGCTGAATCCGTTCTCGGCGGTCAATTCGCTGGCGGCGTATCTGAACACGCGCCTGAATCAGGCCGAGATCGACCTGCCGGTCAATGCCGACGGCACGCCGTCGGTCACGTGCAACGCCAACACGTGCGCGATCACCGAGAGCGGCGCCGTGCTGGATTGTCCGGATGCACGGTGCAGCTCGCCGGGCGACCGAATCACGGCCTACGTCACGACCCGGGACAACACGACGTACGTCACCTATACGACGGACGAGCTGCCGCTGACCGCGCTGATTCGCACCTACCTCGGCGACTACGTGGCCGACGTCCTCGACCCAGTGTTGGAGCTGCTGGTCAACTTCGGCTACTACGAGGGCAACCCGATTCCGAGCGATCCGAGCGCCTATCGCCCGGGGGCGTTCCTCCCGTCGAGCGCCGACATTCGGACGACGATCGCGAAGATCCCCGAGACGATCGAGCGCACGTTCGCCGCGGTGGTGGCGCCTCTGCAGTCGAGTGATCTGCCGGCCGCCAACATCATTGAGCCGACCACCGGCATGACCGAAGCCAAGCCTTCGATCGCCGAACACGTCGAGCAGGCCGTCGAGGTGGCCGCGCAGTCGGAGTATCTGAAGCCGCAGAAGCCGAAGCTGACAAAAAGGCCTCTGCTGAACGTCGTACGGGACGGCCTCAAGGTCAAGCCCGGCAACCGCGGCGACGACGACGCCCAAGGCATCGCTGACACGACGCGGGGCGACCCGAAGGACGGCGAGGGCACCGTGCAGTCGACGGACCCGCCGCCGAGCAACCCGGGCGAAGGCGGCGACAGCGCCGGCGACGGCACCGAACCCGGCGGATCCACCGGCACCAACAACGACAACGGCGCCGCCGCGGCGGCGTGACGAGTGCCGTCGTCGCGAGATCTGCCTCGGCTGGGCCACGCTGTGGATACACTCCACGACGTGAAGACCAAGGTCGCGGCGGCAGCGGGCACCGCACTGATGGCGCTGGCACTGGCCGTCCCTGCCGATGCCGGACCACCGAGCTACGGCAGCAACGGCGTCTTCAACGTCACCACCAATCCGCGCGACGGGTGGGCGACCGCGTTCATCCCGCCGGGCCATTACCGGGTCAGTCAGGCCCCAAGCATGTTCCCGTATCAAAGTGCGCCAGGGTTCTGGTACCGCTGCCACAACTTCCCGTGCAGCCCCAGCTATCCGGGCAACGTCATCGCGTCCGGCCCCGCCCAGCGCGACGCCGCGACCTTTGTCGACATCCTGCCCACCGATGTCGCGGTAGCGCTGCACAACGTCACGCTGACGATCGCCTGACTCACAGCGGTCGGTGCGCGGTCACTAGGCTGAGCCGCGTGTCTGATCTCGTACTGGTTCACGTCGACCACCACGTCGCCGTCATCACCATCAATGACCCCGACCGCCGCAATGCGGTCACGTTCGAGATCTCAGCGGCGTTGCGCGCCGCGGTGGATGCCGCCGAAGCCAACGAAGAAGTGCACGCGGTGGTCGTCACCGGCGCCGGGAAAGCGTTCTGCGCCGGGGCGAATCTCACCGCGCTCGGCGAGGCCACCGAGGACGGCCTGCGCGTGATCTACGACGGATTCCTCGCGGTAGCCAACTGCACGCTGCCGACGATCGCCGCCGTCAACGGCGCGGCTGTCGGCGCCGGGTTGAACCTCGCACTAGCCGCCGATGTCCGCATCGCCGGTCCCCACGCGCTTTTCGATCCGCGCTTCCAGAAGCTGGGCATCCATCCCGGCGGCGGTGCCACGTGGATGCTGCAGCGCGCGGTCGGCCCGCAGGTGGCCCGCGCGTCGCTGCTGTTCGGGATGAGCTTCGACGCCGAGGCGGCAGTGCGCCACGGACTCGCGCTCAAGGTCGCCGAGGACCCCGTGGCCGCCGCGCGCGAACTCGCCGCGGGACCGGCCGCCGCGCCGCGCGAGGTGGTTCTCGCGACCAAAGCCTCGATGCGCGCTACCGCCAACCCCGGATTCATCGACAGCGACCAGCACCGCATCGCGGTGGACACGGAGTTGGGCCCGCAGGCGACGTCCATCGAATCACCGGAGTTCGCGCGCCGACTCGACGCCGCCAAGCGCCGGTGAGCTAGAGGTCCAGCAGCGCCAGCTCGGGCGCCTCGATGAGGCCGCGCAATTCGGCCAAGAATGCGGCGGCCTGCGCGCCATCGATGATGCGATGGTCAAACGCGCACGTGAGCGACATCGTCGGGCGCGCCATGACTTCTCCGTCGACGACTACGGGGCGCGGCTTCAGCGAGCCCATCCCGAGGATCGCCGCCTCCGGATAGTTGATGACCGGGACGCCGTCGTCGAGCCCGAGCGCGCCGAAGTTGGACACCGTGAACGTCGAGCCCTGCAGTTCGGTCGGCATGAGCGTGCCGGACCGCGCGTCCCGAATCAGCCGGGCGACCACGTCGGCGAGCTCGCGGGTCGTCTTGTCCTGGGCGTCCTTGACGACGGGCACCAGCAGGCCGCGCGGTGCCGCGACACCGAATCCCAGATGCACCGCGGAATGCAGATGGATCTGCGGACCTTCGGTGGTATCCACCCATGTCGCGTTGAGGTTCTGGTGGTGGGTGAGCGCAATCGTCAACAGCCGCAACGTGAGTACGAACGGTGTGATCGGCACGTCGTCACCCAACTGGTCACACATCCGGTCGCGCAGCCGCACCAGGTTCGTCCCGTCGACCTGTACGCTGGCATGAGCATCGGGTATCTCCCTGCGCGACAGCGACATTCGATGGGCCATCTCCGCCCGCACACCACGCACCGCCACCATGTCGGGGCTCGGTGCGGACCGGCCCGCCGACGCCAAGACGTCCTCGCGGGTGATGACACCGTCGGCGCCCGAGCCCACCAGCGCGTTGAGGTCGACGTTCAGCTCCGATGCCAATTTTCGCGCCGGAGGCTTCGCGCGTGGTCGGGTCGACGTGGACGGCGGGGTTCGCCTTGTTTCGTCCATCTCGTCGTCGGCGCCGTAGCCGACAAGGACAGGTTTACGCTTGGTCTCCACAACCGTCGGCGTATCCGTCTCGATACGGACTAGCACCGCACCGACATCCAGCGTTTCACCCTCGCCGCCGCCGAGCTCGGTGATCCGCCCGGCGAACGGACTCGGGATCTCCACCTCGGCCTTGTTGGTCTCGACCGTGCACAGCGTCTGGTTGAGCTCGACGGTGTCGCCGACCGCGACGCTCCAGCTCGTGATCGTCGCGTCCTCCAGCCCCTCACCGAGATCAGGAACGAGGAAGTCCCGCACCTGGGGAGTCATGGCGCCTCCAGCGTCCGCTCGACGCAATCCAGCAGCCGGTCGACGCCCGGTAGCCACAGCTTCTCCAGCCGGGCGGGCGGGAACGGGGTGTCGAATCCGGTCGCGCGCAAGACCGGTGCCTCGAGGTCGTAGAACAACTCCTCCTGGATGCGCGCCGCGAGTTCGGCACCGAAGCCCAGCGTCCGCGGCCCCTCGTGCATGACGACAGCGCGACCGGTGCGCCGCACCGATTCGGCGACCGAATCGAAGTCCAGCGGGTTCAGCGACCGCAGGTCGACGACCTCGATGCTCCAACCATGGTGCTGCGCCGCCAGTTCGGCGGCGCTGACGGCCGTGGCGACCAGGGGTCCATAGGTCACCACCGTGACATCGTCTCCGCTACGCCGGATCGCCGCACGCCCGATCGGCAGGCCCGGGGTGACGGTGTCGACGGGCTCACGTGACCAGTACCGGCGTTTGGGTTCGAGGAAGACGATCGGATCGCGGCACGTGATCGACTGTCGCAGCAGCCAGTACGCGTCGGTCGGGGTCGATGGCACCACCACCTTCAAACCCGCGGTGTGCAACCAGTAGCTCTCGGTCGACTCCGAATGGTGTTCGACGGCCCCGATCCCGCCGAACGACGGGATCCGGATGGTCACCGGCATCTCGATGTCACCGCGGGTTCGCATCCGGTACTTCGCGAGATGGCTGACGATCTGGTCGAACGCCGGCGCGGCGAACCCGTCGAATTGAATCTCCGGAACGGGTACCAAGCCGCGGATCGCCATGCCGATCGCGATGCCGATGATCGCCGACTCCGCCAGCGGAGTGTCGAAACACCTTTGCTCACCGAAGGTTTCAGTGAGTCCCTCGGTGACCCGGAAGACACCGCCGAGGGTGGCGACATCTTCGCCGAACACGAGCACACGCTCATCGGTCGCCATCGCGTCGTGCAGGGCGCGGTTGATCGCTTGGGCCATGGTCAGCGTCGGGGCGTCCGGCACGGTGGTCAGTCCCCCTACCCTTCGGGTGGGAGGTGCCCCCAACGGTCGGCGCGGTTCGTCGTCCCCGTGGAACGTCGGCCGCTCGATGATCTGAGTCATGTCAGGCCTCCTTCGCGATCTCCGCCAGCACCTGTTCTCGCTGCGCCAGCAGGTCCGGGGTGATGTCGTGGTAGACGGTGTCGAACACGTCGGTGATGTCGAAATCGTCGGCGTCGACGATCGACTCCCGCAGCTCGGCGCGTAATCGCTTCGATTTGGCGGCAACCCGCTCCTCGAGCCGCTCGCTCCACACACCTACCGACTGCAGGTACGTCCGGTAGCGCTGAATCGGGTCGCGCGCCGCCCAGTAATCGAGTTCCTCGTCGGACCGGTAACGGGTGGGGTCGTCGGAGGTGGTGTGCGGACCCATCCGATAGGTGATCGCCTCGATTAGCGTCGGGCCGCCACCGCCCCTGGCGCGTTTGGCGGCCTCGGCCGCCACGGCGTAACAGGCCAGCACGTCGTTGCCGTCGACCCGAACTCCGGGCATCCCGTAGCCGATGGCGCGGTGGGCGATGGACGGTCCGGCCTGCTGCCGGTGGACCGGGACCGAGATCGCCCAGTGGTTGTTCTGCACAACGAAGATGCATGGCGCGTTGAACACCGCCGCGAAGTTCAGCGCCTCGTGCGCGTCGCCTTCGCTGGTGGCGCCGTCGCCCATGAACGTCAAGGTCACCGAATCCTCGCCCAGCCGTTGCGCCGCCATCGCCGCGCCGACCGCATGCAGACCCTGGGTTCCGATCGGGATCGAGATCGGCGCGACGCACTTCTCGGTGAACCCGAGCCCCCCGTGCCATTTGCCGCGCCAGACCGCTCCCATCTGCGCCGGTGTGAGTCCGCGCAGCAGAAACGCGCCGATCTCTCGGTACTGCGGGAACAGCCAGTCGGTCTTGGGCAGGCAGGCTGCGGTTCCGATCTGCGCGGCCTCCTGACCGCGGCAGGATGCAAACAGTGCCAGCTCACCCTGTCGCTGCAGGTTGACGAACTCGGTGTCCAGTTCGCGGGTGACGACCATCGACTCGTAGAGCCAGGCCTGGGTCTCGGGCGGGAGGTCTCTTCGGTATCGGGACTCGGCAGTGGGCGTCCCGTCGGGAGCCACCAGCTGTATCGGGTCCAGCTCGACGCCAAGTCGTGACGTGTGCGTCCGCGGGGTCGCGTCGATCCCTGCCATACCGCCTCCTAGGGTCACTGACGGCGGGTCGCGCCGTCAGGCGACTGAGGTGCTCAGCACGGAGACGATCGGAGCAGAACCCCTGGTGGGGGGTTCGACCGCTGGCTGCCGGGGTGTGGAGCCAACGAAAACGATGCGCTCTGCTCGCCGCAGTACTGGGGCATTTACCATTATGCGCTCGCCGCGGATCAGAACCCTGCCCTCCCGATCGGGAGCGGGGACGTGTCGCCTGCGCTTAGGCGGGATTGTCCGGAACGAGGGCCATGATGCGTTCGGCCCGCCGTAACACCGGCATGTCGACCATCTGGCCGTCGAACTGGAAGACACCGCGCTGCGAGTTCGCCGCCTCGAGCACCCGACGCGCCCAGTCGACCTGTTCGTCGGTCGGCGCGTACGCGGACCGGATCACCGCGACCTGGGACGGATGGATGGCGACCTTGGCGTCGAATCCGACGGCGACAGCATCGTCGCTCTCGGCGCGCAACCCGTCGAGATTCTTGATGTCGAGATACACCGAGTCCAACGCCAGCTTTCCGAACGCCTTGGCCGCCAGCAGGCTCTGCGACCGCACATGCTTCGCCACATCGCGGTAGCTGCCGTCGGGCCAGCGATTGGCGGTACCGCCGGTGGCCGCGAAAAGATCCTCGGCACCCCACATCACGGCGAACGCATTCTCCATGCGGGCCAGCTCGTTGACTTCGATTGCCCCCAGCGGCGTCTCGATCAGCACAACCACCTCACGCGGCGCCAGATCGCGGACCTGGCGGGGTGATTCGGTTTTCGCCAGCATCACGACCGTGTAGTCGGTGCGTGCCAATGCATCGAGGTCGAGTTGATGGTCCGGCGTCGCGCTCGGGTTGATCCGGACCACCGTGCGCGCCGGATCCAGCGGGGTGTCGATCAGCGCCTGGCGCGCGGCTTCGCGATCCTTGGCGGCAACCCCGTCCTCGAGGTCGAGGATCACGACATCGGCTGCGGCGACTGCCTTCTCGAATCGTTCGGGTCGATCGGCCGGACAGAACAGCCAGCCCGGCCCGTTGTTGCCCAACGACATCAGGCTGCTCCCTCGGGCCGCTTGCGCACCATGGTCTTGCGGGACGCGGTCGCCACGATGTCGCCGTGCTGATTGCGGCCGACGTGGGAGAAGGTGACGATGCCCTCCCCCGGCCTGCTCTTCGATTCGCGCTTCTCGGTGATCTCGGTCTCGGCGTACAGCGTGTCGCCGTGGAACAGCGGCTTCGGGAACGCGACTTCACCGAAGCCGAGGTTTCCGACGATCGTGCCCTGCGTCAGCTGCGCCACCGACAACCCGACCAGAGTCGACAGCGTGAACATCGAGTTGACCAACCGCTGGTTGAACGGAGGCAGCGCATCGGAGAACGCAGCATCCAGGTGCAGCGCCTGGGTGTTCATCGTCAGCGTGGTGAACAGGACGTTGTCCGCCTCGGTGATGGTCCTCCCCGGCCGGTGCTGGTACAGCACATCGGTTTCGAACTCCTCGAACCACAGACCGCGCTGGACAATGACTTTCTTGGACTCTTCTCGTCCACTCACAGGCCGGCCTCGCGTGCGATCAGCATAAGCTGCACCTCCGTTGTGCCCTCGCCGATTTCGAGGATCTTACTGTCGCGGTAGTGACGTGCGACCGCATACTCGTTCATGAAGCCGTAGCCGCCGAACACCTGCGTGGCATCGCGGGAGTTGTCCATGGCCGCCTCGCTGGCCACCAGCTTGGCGATTGCCGCGGCCTTCTTGAACGGCTTGCCAGCCAACATCAAGGCCGCCGCGTCGTAGTACGCAGTTCGGGCGGAGTGTGCACGCGCCTCCATGCGAGCAATCTTGAACGCGATTGCCTGGTGGGCGCCGATCTTCTGACCGAACGCCTCCCGCTCCTTGGCGTACTTCACGCATTCGTCGACGCAACCCTGCGCGGCGCCGACCGACAACGCGGCGATGGCGATGCGGCCCTCGTCGAGGATGCGCAGGAAGTTGGCGTAACCGCGGCCCCGCTCACCGAGCAGGTTCTCCTGCGGTACCCGCACGTCGTCGAAACTCAGCGGGTGGGTGTCGGACGCATTCCATCCGACCTTGTTGTACGCCGGCTCTGCGGTGAAACCCGGTGTCGGCACGGGCACCAGGATCGACGAGATCTCTTTCCTACGGTCCGTTTGCCCCGTGACCGCCGTGACGGTGACGAGCTTGGTGATGTCGGTCCCCGAGTTGGTGATGAACTGCTTGGAGCCGTTGATTATCCAGTGCCCGTCGTCGAGCTTGGCCGTGGTCTTCGTCGCGCCCGCATCGGTGCCGCCACCGGCCTCGGTCAGGCCGAACGCACCGAGCGCCTTGCCGCTCGCCAGCAACGGCAGCCACTGCTGCTTCTGCTCCTCGTTGCCAAAGCGGTACACCGGCATGGCGCCCAGCGAAACTCCGGCCTCCAGCGTGACGGCCACGCTCTGATCGACCTTGCCGAGTTCCTCCAGCGCCAGGCAGAGCGCGAAGTAGTCACCGCCCATGCCGCCGTATTCCTCGGGGAACGGCAGGCCGAACAACCCCATATCGGCCATGCCGGCGACGACTTGGTACGGAAACGAGTGCTCTTCATCGTGTTTGGCGGCGACGGGCGCCACCACGCTCTGCGCGAAGTCGCGGACCGTCTTGGCCAGCTGCTCATAGTGATCGGGCAGCATGCCCGTCGCCAGAAAATCGCTCATGCCTGTTCTGCTTTCTCACTAGCGGTGATCCGGGCCAACGTCTGACCCACCTTGACTTGGTCGCCGACGGCCACGAGTAGCTCGACCACACCTGCGACCGGGGCGGTCAGTGCGTGTTCCATCTTCATGGCCTCGACGGTCACTACGACGGTTCCGGCCTCGACCGCGTCACCGGCGGAAACACCCACGGCGACAACCGACCCCGGCATTGGGCTGGTCAGCTCGGCGTCGCCGCCCAGTTCGTCGTCCGGACGCACGGGTGCTTCCCGAACCTCGTCGACGACGGCGGTGTGCCCGTGGCCGGACAGCCAGGTCCGCCCGTCGACGGCCGCGACCATGTAGTCGGTTCGCAGCCCATCCAGGGTAATCGTGAGCACGTCGCGGTCGAGAGACGCTGACAGCACGTGAGATTCACCGTCCTCGACAACCGCGGTCGCGTTCGCCGGGATCCCGGTCAGGTAGACGTGATCGGTGCGGTCACCGCAATGCAGGCGAAGCACCGTCGGCGCGGGCTCTCCAAGCCGCCATCCCGACGGCACCGCCCACAGGTCGGTGACCGGGTCGGGCCAGGCGCGCAGCCACTTGTGGGCGGCCGCGGCGATCAACTCACGGTCACTCGGCTCCGCGGACTCGAAGTCCGGCATACGGCGGTCGAGCAGACCGGTGTCGAGGTCCCCGGCGACGACGTCTGGATCAGCCAGCAGAAAACGCAAAAACTCGATGTTCGTGACGACACCGAGGACAGCGGTCTGCGACAGGGCCGTATCGAGGGCGCGAATGGCACCGGCACGGTTCTCGGCGTGCGCGATGACCTTCGACAGCATCGGGTCGTAGTCGCTACCGATCACGGTGCCGGTTTTCAGCCCGGAGTCGACGCGCACCCCGCGGCCACCGGGCTCGGCAACACCCAGCACGGTGCCGCCGGTCGGCAGGAAGCCACGGCCGGGGTCCTCGGCGTACACGCGCGCCTCGATGGCGTGCCCGGTCAAAGTGATGTCGTCCTGGCTGAACGGCAGCTTGTGCCCCGCGGCGATGAGCACCTGTTGTTCGACGAGGTCGACGCCGGTGACCATTTCGGTCACCGGGTGCTCGACCTGCAGCCGGGTGTTCATCTCCATGAAGAAGAACTCGTCCGGCCGGTCGGCGGACACGATGAACTCGACGGTGCCCGCGCCGGTGTATTGCACGCTGCGGGCCGTATCGCAGGCCGCGGCGCCGATGCGGGCGCGAGTGACCGCATCCAGAAGTGGCGAAGGCGCCTCTTCGATCACCTTCTGATGGCGGCGTTGCAGGCTGCATTCGCGTTCACCCAGATGCACCACATTGCCGAAGCCGTCGGCGAGCACCTGCACCTCGATGTGCCTCGGGTTCAACACAAACCGCTCGAGGAACAGGGTGTCGTCACCGAAGGCCGACGCGGCCTCGCGGCGCGCGCTGGTCAGCGCGGCCGCCAATTCCGTCGGTTCACGCACGACCCGCATGCCTTTGCCGCCGCCGCCCGCGGACGGCTTCACCAGGACCGGGTATCCGACCTCGTCGGCACCGGCGATCAGGTCTGCGTCGGTGAGGCCGGGCCGTGACACACCGGGAACGACGGGCACACCGAATGCCGATACCGCGGCCTTGGCGGCGATCTTGTCGCCCATCGTCTCGATCGCCCCGACGGGTGGGCCGATGAACACGATACCCGCGGATTGCAGGGCAGCAGCGAATTGTGCGTTCTCCGAGAGAAACCCGTAACCCGGGTGCACCGCCTGCGCCCCGGTGCGCCGGGCCGCCGCGACCACCGCGTCGATGTCGAGATAGCTCTCCCGGGCGGCGGCAGGCCCGATGTTCACGGCCACATCGGCTTCGGCGACGTGACGGGCGCCGGCGTCGGCGTCACTGAACACCGCGACCGAACGGATTCCCATCGCTCGCAGTGTGCGGATCACGCGGACGGCGATCTCACCGCGGTTGGCGATGAGGACTGTAGCTAATTCTTTGGCAGGCATCGTATCTACATCCGGAACACGCCGTAGGAGACCGGCTCCAGCGGAGCCTGTCCGACCACCGAAAGTGCAAGGCCGAGAACGGCTCTGGTGTCCGCAGGATCGATCACGCCGTCGTCCCACAGCCGCGCGGTCGAATAGTAGGGGTTGCCCTGATCCTCATATTGCTGACGAATTGGCGCCTTGAACTTCTCCTCATCCTCGGGAGTCATGTCGCCACGCACCGTCGCAAGCACCGAGGCGGCCTGCTCGCCACCCATCACCGAAATCCTCGCGTTCGGCCACATCCACAGAAAGCGCGGCGAATACGCCCGCCCGCACATCGAGTAGTTCCCTGCGCCGTACGAACCGCCGATCACGACGGTCAGCTTCGGCACCCTGGCGCAGGCAACCGCGGTGACCATCTTCGCGCCGTGCTTGGCGATGCCCCCGGCCTCGTAGTCACGGCCCACCATGAATCCGGAGATGTTCTGCAGGAACAACAATGGCGTACTGCGCTTGTCGCAGAGCTCGATGAAATGTGCACCCTTGAGGGCCGACTCACTGAACAACACCCCGTTGTTGGCGATGATGCCGACCGGGTGACCGTGGATATGGGCGAACCCGGTCACCAACGTGCTGCCGTACTCGGCCTTGAACTCGGCGAACTCTGCGCCGTCCACGATTCGGGTGATCACTTCGTGGACGTCGTACGGCACACGGGAGTCGACCGGCACCACGTCGTACAGTTCCGTCTGGTCGGCGACCCCGTCCACCGTCGGCCGCACATCCCACGGCAGGGGCTCGCGCGGGCCCAGCGTGCCGACGATGCGGCGCACGATGCGCAACGCGTCGCGGTCGTCGTGTGCCAAGTGGTCCGTGACACCGGAGGTTTTGGAGTGCAGATCGCCACCGCCGAGTTCTTCTGCGGTGACGACCTCGCCGGTCGCGGCCTTCACCAGCGGCGGACCGCCGAGGAAGATCGTGCCCTGATTTCGGACGATCACGGCCTCGTCGCTCATCGCCGGCACATACGCGCCACCGGCCGTGCATGAGCCGAGCACCGCAGCAATCTGCGGAATGCCCTGGGCAGACAGGTTGGCCTGGTTGTAGAAGATGCGGCCGAAGTGCTCGCGGTCCGGGAACACCTCGTCCTGACGGGGCAGGAATGCCCCGCCCGAGTCGACCAGATAGATGCACGGCAGTCGGTTCTGTCCGGCAACCTCCTGTGCGCGCAGGTGCTTCTTGACGGTGATCGGGTAGTAGGTGCCACCTTTGACGGTCGCATCGTTGGCGATGATCACGCACTCGCGTCCCGAGACGCGTCCGATGCCGGCGATCATGCCCGCACCGGGGCACTCGTCGTCGTACATTCCGTCTGCGGCAAGCGGTGTCAGTTCGAGAAATGGGCTACCGGCGTCCAAGAGGCCGTCGACGCGGTCGCGCGCCAGCAGCTTGCCCCGGCTGACGTGGCGTTCGCGGGCACGTTCGGGGCCACCGAGCGCCGCAGCGGCGAGCTTGGCGCGCAATCGACCCACCAGCTCGAGGTGCTCCTCGCGATGCGAAATCCGCGTTGTCATCGCAGAAAACCCGTTCAGTTGAGTTAATGACGACTAACTCGTGGTATGTTAGTCACGATTAACCGAAATGTCCACCAGCGCGTTTGGAGTGTGTCGATGGCCTCCACTTCGGTGCCTGATCTGGCTGCGACGCGCCGCAGCAAGGCCAAATCCGACCGCCGATCTCAATTGATCGCTGCGGCCGAACGATTGGTGGCCGAGCGGGGATATCTCGCGGTGCGACTGGAGGACATCGGCGCCGCCGCGGGCGTCAGCGGACCGGCGATCTACCGCCACTTCCCCAACAAAGAAGCACTGCTCGTCGAATTACTGGTGGGAATCAGCACGCGCCTGCTGGCCGGGGCGACCGAGGTCGTCGCGCGGGCTGACGATGCGCGGTCCGCGCTCGACGGGCTGGTCGACTTTCACCTGGACTTCGCACTCGGCGAATCGGACCTGATCCGCATCCAGGACCGCGACCTCTCGAACCTTCCACCCAACGCCAAACGGCAGGTCCGGAAAGCCCAGCGACAATATGTCGAGATCTGGGTAGATGTGTTGCGGCAGTTGAACAAGTCGGTGCGCGAAGACGAAGCCCGGCTGATGGCGCATGCGACGTTCGGCTTGCTGAATTCGACCCCGCATTCGGTAAAACCCAGTGCCACGAAAAGGGCCGAGGCCAGCGAGCGTGCCGTCCTTCGAGCAATGACGGTTGCTGCGCTGACCTCGGCCGCGGGGACCGCGAGCGGTTAATACCAGGCTCTACGGCCACCGACGGGACGTCCGACCGAACCGAGGATCCAGAAGACGGCGCCGATCACGACCAGGATGACCCCGATCGTCGTCAGAACACTGATGCCGAAGATGTAACCGAGTACCGCAAGGATGATTCCAAGGATAATCATCGTGACTCCAATTCTCTCGAGATGCCAACTGCCAGCAGGCTATTGGCTAGGTTGCGGAACGTTGCAATCCGTCACCTTCGGGTTGACGCCCGCATAGTTCAACGGGCCAACGACAACGGTCAGAGCAATGCTTCCCGCGGTCGCGCAATTGGTTGCGCCAGTTTCGAAATAACCACGCTGATACGCCGCAAAAGCGCCGATCAACAACCAGATGAGCACTAGAACGCCGAGAAGCCCACCGCCTCGCATGCTGCGCCTCCATTCTTTTTGCGCCCCAAATCGGCGCGCACGCAGCGTGTTTACCCGGCAGAAAATTCTCCCAAACCTGGGAATGGCAACGATCCGGCTACGGTTCCCGTCGCGGGGAGAAAGCTGTGGAGAGCCAGTCGCACATGGCCTTGACCAGCACGGCGCGGTTTTCCCGCTTGTCGATCTCGTGGCCGTCGTCATCGAATACCAGGTGTTCGACGGTGCGCCCACGTGCCTTCAAAGCGGTGTACATCTGCAGCGACTCGTCCGGGGGGACGTTGGTGTCGTTGGCGCCGTGGACGAGCAGCAGCGGCGCGGTCAGCGCATCCACTCGCTGCAGCGGTGACAGTTCCTCGAGCAGGTCGCGGTCGCTGACGGGATGACCGTACTTCGGGTAGGCGGCGGCGGCGATCCACGGCTCGGTGCTGCGGTACCACGTGTTCAGATCGCTCATGCCGCAAATGCTGATGCCCGCGGCAAACAGTTCGGGATGGAAGGTGAGCGCAGCCTGCGTCAGGTAGCCGCCGTATGACCAACCGCAGCATGCGATGCGATCGGGATGCGCATGACCGTTCTGGGCCAGGAAGTTCACCGCATCCGCGACATCGTCGATGGCCGCGAATCGCTTCTCTCTGTCGTCGGCATGCATGAAGGAACGGCCGAATCCTCCTGAACCGCGCACGTTCGGCAGGAAGACCGAAATGCCTGCCTCGAGCAGGGGCGGGAAGAACTCGTTGTAGCCGGGCCTGCCCTGACCTTCGGGCCCGCCGTGCAGGAACAGCATCGCGCCTATCGGCCTGATCCCGTCGGGTGGCCGGAACAGCCAGCCGGTGAGCGTCAGACCGTCACGCGCCGTAATGGTCTCCAGCGTCGGATCGGCTGACACCGGACCGAGACTCGGCTCACGGTCGACGGGCTCCCATTCGCGAGTACGGGGATCGACCAGTTCGACAGTGGCAGGCATTGACGGGCTTTCGACCGTCATCGCCAGCATCGACCCGCCGGCGCTGATGCTCAGCTCACCGGCCACCATGCCGGGTAGTGGAATCGGCGGGTATGCCGTGTAGTCGGCGAGTTCCAGTATCTGTAATTCGCTGGCACCGTTGATATTCCACAGTATTGCCACGGTAGACAGGTCGTCGCTGACGGTGAACTCGTCGAGTTCGTATCCGGGTCGCTCGGCGATGACCTGATACGCCACGCCGTCTTCGGTGGTGGTGACCTCGAGCAGCCGGGCATGTTCGGCGCCGTTCTCGCTGCGGATCAGCGCACGCACATACCCTTCGGTGCCGGTGAGCCCGGTCGCGGTCGACGGCTGATACAGCTCGTAAGACTCGCCCTCCAGACCAGCTCGCAGACGGCGCGGAACGTGGTCGTCGAGGATGATTCCCTTGTCGGTGGTCGAACCGGGATCGTAGGGCAGCAAAGCGATTTCGGTAGATCCGCGCAACATGATGAGGTCGCGGTAGCCGCGCGGCCCGACCCGCACGAGTGCGGACCCCGCCCACGCGTCGACCAGCCTGCCGCCCGACCGCCGGTCGAGCACCACGGTGATCCCGTCGGCCGGATCGATCAGACACGAGCTGCCGACACCGTCATCACCCGTCAGGATCGCCGCGACCCGGGTGCCGTCCCAACCGATCAGTTCTGCGTTGCCTTCGGCGGCTCCGGAGGGCCACTTGTCGATGCGGCGAGCGTCGCGGTCGTCGGGATCGGTTGTCACCACCCAGATCTGGCTTCGAGACCCACCCTCGGGTGCCACCTCACACGCGAGCCAGTATCCGTCCGCGGAATGCATGACCCGATTCACCGGACCCTCGACAGGCAATTCGACGTCACGAGAGGAACTTGCCCGCCAGCCACGCAGGAACCGCTGCACGGCGCGCGGGTACCCGCCGTCGTCGACTATGTGTGCGAACGCGGTGGCGTCGGGCGACATCGATGCCCCGTAGACGCGACGAACCTGCTCAGCCATCGGAACCAGAGTAAACCGAGGTCGTGGGCGGTAAACGTGGCGATCGCGACAGTGCCGGCGGACCGAACCCTTGCCTTGAGGGCAGACTGAGCGCCTGCACAGGTACCCTCGCAGCCATGAGGTGGGCATGACCGATTCACCACACCGCGGCCGTGATGAGCAGTCGGGCTCCGGCTACGGACCGAACCCGGCGCAGCCGTCCGACGGCGGCTATCAGGGCCAACCCGATCCCGCATATGCGAGCCAGGCGCCGTACGGCCCCACCTATCAGACCCCCTCAGCGCCGCCCCCGACCGAGCAGTTGCCCTACGGCTACGACCCCTACTCAACCGGCCAGTACGACCCGTACGGCGGCGGTCAGTATCCGCCCGACGGCGCCGGACAACCGCCGGACGAGCCGAAGTCACCCCGCTGGCTGTGGGTGCTGGCCGCGACGGCGGTGTTGACCGTCATCGGCCTGGTGATCGCACTGGTCGTCGTCTACGACAACAGCTCCCGTCAGGAGACCGTCGTCGCGCCGCCGCCGTCGCTGACCGAGCCCACCACGACGACCCGAACCCCGTCGACGACCACGTCGCGCACACCCTCGGCTCCGGCGACCCCGCCACCGACCCTGCCCACCGTGCCCACCACCACGGGCTCCACCCCAGCCGGTCCCACCGAGACCGTGGTCTACGACGTCACCGGTGATGGCCGGGCCATCAACATCACCTACGTGGACAACGGTGGGCTGCTGCAAACGGAGTTCAACGTCATGCTGCCGTGGAGCAAGGAAGTCCAATTGGCCGAGCCTGCAGACGCTTCCGCGAGCATCAGCATCATCAACGTCGGCCGCGAAGTGACCTGCTCGATCTCGGTCAACGGCGTCACACTCGAGCAGCGCACCGGTGCGGGCCTGACGATCTGCGCCCCGATCGGCTAGGTCGCCGGCACCCGGCCCGGCGTCTTCACCACCAGCATCGCCAGCATCCCCGCCAAGAGCACCACGACGAGGCCGCCGATGCCCGCGCGGTCGGTACCGAAGATGGCGATGAACGTCGAGAACAACACCGGAGCCAGGTAGGACACCGCTCGGCCGGTCGTGGTGTACAGACCGAAGGCGACGCCCTCTTTACCCTCGGCCGACATGCGCAGCATCAGCGTCCGGGCGGCCGACAGCGTCGGCCCGATGAACAAGCACAGCAAAAGCCCGCAAATCCAGAACGCCAGGACGCCCGACAGCGTCATCAGGATGAGACCGACCACGATCATCGACGCCAGCGAGCCGACGATCACCGGCTTGGCGCCGATCTTGTCGTCGAGGTAGCCCCCGATGATCGCGCCGATGGCGGCGATGATGCTGGCGCTCACCCCGAACAACAGCACGTCGGCCGAGGAGACGCCGTAGACCTTGACTCCGAGCACGGCGCCGAAGGCGAACACACCGGTGAGTCCGTCACGGAACACCGCGCTGGCGATCAGGTAGTAGACGACGTGGGGATCTCTGCGCCATTCGCTGCGGATTTCGGTCCACAGTTTTCGATATCCACTGAAGAAACCGCGTGCCTGGGCCGGCACCCCGACGTCCGGCTTCGGGCTGGGGACGAGGATGAGAACCGGCAGGGCGAGCAGCGCGAACCAGACGGCGGTGAAGATCATGGCGGCGCGGACGTTTTGGCCGTCGGCGCTGGGCAGATTCAACAGACCGGTGTGATCACCGTCGCCGGAAACGAATCCGAAATAGACCACCAAGAGCAAAACGACGCTACCGAAATAGCCTAAGCCGATACCGAATCCGGAGATCTGACCCGAGGTCCGGGGAGTGGACAGCTGGCGCAGCATGGCGTTGTACGGCACGCTCGCCAGGTCGTTGCACGCCGAGGTGGCAGCCACCAGGAAGAGACCCAGCGCCAAGTAGCGCCAGTCCTCGCGGACCACGCTCATCGCCACGGTGGACACGACCGACATCACGCTCAGGGCGGCCAGCGCACGCCGTCGTCGCCACGGTGTTTCAACCCACACGCCGGTGAGGGGGGCCAGCAGTGCGACGGCCAGACCGGCAGCACCCAGCGCCCACCCGAGCCAGCTCGTCGCGCTGATTTCGCCCGGCAGTCCGTCGCCTACGGCGTTGGTGAGGTAAATCGAGAACACGAACGTGACCACGACCGCGTTCAGCCCCGTCGAGCCGAAGTCCCATACCGCCCAGGAGAGGATCTGCGACCGTCGCACCGTCGGCGCGGACGACGTCAGTTCGCTCATGGGGCCTCACGATATAGTCCGGCCCATGCCAGTACCTGCTCCCAGCGAAGATGCCCGAGCCGTCGTCACCGGCGCATCGCAGAATATCGGCGAAGCTCTGGCCCTCGAGCTCGCCGCGCGCGGGCACCACCTGATCATCACCGCCCGCCGCGAAGACGTTCTGCGGACGCTGGCAGACCGGATCAGCGGCCAGTACGGCGTGACGGTCGAGGTGCGTCCCGTCGACCTCGCCGATCCCGCCGAACGCGGGAAGCTCTGTGAAGAATTGGCCGTCCGAAACATCTCGATCCTGTGCGCAAACGCGGGGACCGCGACGTTCGGACCCGTCGCGTCCCTGCCCACCGACGGCGAGCAGGCCCAGGTGCAACTCAATGTCCTTGGCGTGCACGACCTTGTGCTCGCGGTATTGCCGGGAATGGTGGCGCGCAAGGCCGGTGGGATCTTGATTTCCGGTTCCGCCGCCGGCAATTCGCCGATACCGAACAACGCCACCTATGCGGCGAGTAAGGCGTTCGTCAACACGTTCAGTGAGTCGCTGCGCGGTGAACTCAAGCGCGACGGCGTGCACGTCACGCTGCTCGCTCCCGGACCGGTGCGCGAAACGCTCCCGTCGGAGACCGAACAGTCGCTCGTCGAGAAGCTGATCCCGGACTTCTTGTGGATCTCCACCGAGTACACCGCCAAGCTGTCGCTGGATGGCTTGGAGCGCAACAAGATGCGCATCGTTCCCGGTATCACCAGCAAGGCGATGTCGGTCGGCGCCGGCTACACGCCGCGCGCGATCGTGACGCCGATCGTCGGCGCCGTCTACAAGAAGCTCGGCGGCGGCTAGCGCCTGCGGCGACGGCCCGTGCCGAAGATGCTGCGCGTGATCTCGCGGCCGATCACCGTGCCCGCCGAGCGCATCGCACTCTTGAACGCCGGACTGTCCATCACCTTCTCGAGCATCCCGGGTTCGGCAGTCCCACGACTCTTCACCTCGCCTGATGCCGTCGCTCCCCCGACGTCGACCGGAAGCGGCGGCGGCAGCTGCGGGTCGGCCGCCGGCGCGGACGGTTCTGGCGGCGCCATCCTGGCCGACAGCCGCTCATAGGCCGAGTCGCGGTCGATCGTCTGGCCGTACTCGGCCTGCAGCGGGCTGGCCTTCGAGGCCGCAGCGATCGCCTCGGGCCCGACGGTGTCCATCAGCGAGCGCGGGGCCCGCATCCTGGTCCACGCCACCGGTGTCGGTGCGCCGTGCTCCGAAAGCACGGTGACGATCGCTTCGCCGATGCCCAGCGACGTCAACGCCGTCTCCAGGTCGTAGACCTTCGTTTTCGGGTACGTGCGCACCGTCTTCGACAGCGCTTTCTGGTCATCGGGGGTGAACGCGCGAAGCGCATGCTGAACCCGCGCGCCCAACTGCGAAAGCACGGCGTTGGGCACGTCGGTCGGCAGCTGGGTGCAGAAGAACACGCCGACGCCCTTGGAGCGGATCAACTTGACGGTCTGCTCGACCTGTTCGAGGAAGGCCTTGGACGCGTCGCTGAAGAGCAGGTGGGCCTCGTCGAAGAAGAACACCAGTTTCGGCTTGTCGAGATCACCGACCTCGGGCAGCGTCGTGAAGAGATCGGCGAGCACCCACATCAGGAACGTCGAGAACATCACCGGTCGCGCCGCTTGCTCACCGACCTCGAGCAGCGTGATGACGCCGCGGCCCTGCGCATCGACGCGCATCAGGTCCTCGGGCTCGAGTTCGGGCTCACCGAAGAACGTGTCGCCACCGTCGGCCTCGAGGTTGACCAGGGCCCGGAGAATGACGCCGGCCGTGGTCTTGGACACCGCGCCGAGCGCCTTCAGTTCGGGCTTGCCCTCGTCGCCGGTGAGGAACTGGATCACCGCACGCAGATCCTTGAGGTCGAGCAGCGGCAGGCCCTTCTGGTCGGCCCAGTGAAAAATCAACCCCAGCGTGGACTCTTGGGTTTGATTGAGCCCCAACACTTTTGACAACAGAATCGGGCCGAAACTGGAGATCGTAGCCCGCACCGGGACCCCGATTCCGGCGGTGCCGAGCGACAAGAACTCCACCGGGTAGGCGGTAGGCGTCCAGTCGTCGCCGGTGTCTTTGGCGCGCTGCGCGGTCTTGTCGTTCGGCTCGCCGGGTGCACACAGGCCCGACAAGTCCCCCTTGATGTCCGCCATCAGGCAGGGCACACCGGCCGCGGACAGCTGCTCGGCCATCACCTGCAGCGATTTGGTCTTACCCGTACCGGTGGCGCCCGCGACGAGGCCGTGCCGATTGACGGTGGCCAACGGAATGCGGACCCGCGCGGTCGGATCGCAGAGGCCGTCGACGACGACCGTGCCCAGCTCCAGGGCCGGGCCCTCGAACGCGTAACCGGCGGCGATTTGTTGGGCTCCAGTGACGCTCGACGCGTTGGTCATGGTCGCAAACAGTACTGTTGAGCGCTGTGCGTGACGAACTCGTGTGGATCGACTGTGAGATGACCGGCCTCGACTTGGGGACCGACCGGCTCATCGAGATCGCGGCGCTGGTGACCGATGCCGACCTCAACATCCTGGGCGAGGGCATAGACGTCGTGATCCACGCCGACGACGAGGCACTGACGTCTATGGTCGATGTGGTCAGGGACATGCACGCCCGATCGGGCCTGACCGAGGAGGTGCGAGCGTCGACGGTCGATATGGCGGCCGCCGAAGAACTCGTCCTCGACTACATCCGCACGCACGTCAAGCAGGCCAAGACGGCTCCGCTGGCCGGCAACTCGATCGCCACCGATCGTGGGTTCATCGCGCGGGACATGCCCAAGCTCGACGACTTCCTGCACTACCGCATGATCGACGTCAGCTCGATCAAGGAACTGTGCCGGCGCTGGTATCCCCGGATCTACTTCGGCCAGCCCGAAAAGGGTCTGGCCCACCGCGCCCTAGCCGACATTCACGAGTCGATCCGCGAGCTCAAGTACTACCGTCAGACGGCTTTCGTCGCCCCGCCCGGGCCCTCGACCAGTGATATCGCCGCGATCGCCGGCCAGTTGGGCCCGCCGAACGGCGACTCTGCGGATATCGATTCGGCTGCAGAGCGCCCGAGCGGCTAGTATCGACGACGCCGCAGATGCTGCGGCGATGGTGGCTGTAGTTCAGTTGGTAGAGCACCAGGTTGTGATCCTGGCTGTCGCGGGTTCGAGTCCCGTCAGCCACCCAAACAAGTCAGGGAGCGATTCCGCTCCCTGACTTTTTTGGTCGCTCAGACGCTCGCGTTGCCCGACTTCCATTGGCTCCACGGAATGTTCCAGTCGCCAAGGCCTTCGGTGCCCGGGAGGATCGAGCCGACTGTGTTGTTTATCTCCACGATGTCGCCGCGCTTGGAGTTGTTGTAGAACCATTGCCCGTTGCTCGTGCTCACGTTGATGCACCCGTGGCTGACATTGCTGTAGCCCTGGCTACCCACCGACCACGGTGCGGCGTGCACATAAATGCCGCTGTAGGAGATCTGGGTGGCCCAGTCGACCTCGGTGCGGTAGCCGTTGGGTGAGTTCGTCGGCACGCCGTAGGTCGAGGAATCCATCACCATGTGGGAGCGGCGGTCACCGACGATGTAGGTGCCGTTGTTGGTCGGCGTGCTGTTCTTGCCCATCGAGACGGGCATGGTCTTGATGACCTCGCCGTTGCGCGTCACCGTCATCGTCTTGGTGTTGTCGTCGATGCGGGTGATTACCTCGTCGCCGATGGAGAAGTGCGTGGTGATGTTCTCCTGGCCGAACAGACCGTCGCCCAAGTCGACGCCGTAGGTGTTGACCGCCACCTCGACTTTGGTGCCCGGCTTCCAGTAATTCGCGGGCCGCCAACGTACTTCGCGGTTGTTCAGCCAATAGAAGGCGCCTTCGACAGGCGGCGTGGTCGTGATCTTGATGGCCTGCTGGGCGGCCAGGCGGTTCGGAATGTTCTCGTCGAACTGAACGGCCACCGGCTGACCGATACCGACGACCTCGCCCTCGCTGGGCACCACATAGGCCATCGTGAGGTTCTCCGGCGAGTGCGTCTCGAACGTCATCTGCCGGGAGGTGGCACCGCCCAAGCCGAGCGCCTCAGCTGTCAGCGTGTAGCGCTTGTTGTAACCGAGGGGCTCGGCGGTAGCCCACTGGAGGCCGTCCTTACTCAGCTTGCCCTGCACGGGCTCACCGTCTTCATTGACCATGGAGACCGCGCCGAGCACGCCGTCTTCGGCGCCGACGGTCACCGGCGACGCCGCGCTGACCCCCACGTCCCCGTCCTTGACCGTCGAGGCCAACTTGGGAAGGAGCAGGTCACCGAACGGTGTGCCTTTGTCGGCGATGACCTGAGGCTGCGGCGGCGCGGAGCTGCTACTACACGCCGACAGCCCAAGCGCGATTGCGGGAATGAGCGCGATGACGGTCAGCCATCGACGATTGCGACGCGGACCGGCCACGGATCTGACCTGCCACATTGTTTGCTCCACCTCACGAATAGAAGAATCTCTGGGAATAGTCTAAGGGCATCGACGACCCGCGGCGCGACGACAGCGTCGCTCTCCAGCGGCGGGCGAGTAACGATTTCGCGCGCGCCGCGCGGCCTGTTATCGTCTCACACGCAGCGCCGTTAGCTCAGTTGGTAGAGCAGCTGACTCTTAATCAGCGGGTCCGGGGTTCGAAACCCTGACGGCGCACCAGTGAATCCCTGTCGCGGCCTGGTGCCGCAAGCGCCGGCGTCGTCAGTCGGATTCCAGTCGGACGAGTAAACAGTCGTCCGTGAAGGTGCCCGACGGCGTGTAACCCCGCAGTGTTTCGACAAGGACGTCGAGCGACGAATCGCGCAGCCGGGTGAACAGGTCTTTGAACTCCGTCGGGGACAACGGACGGCCGTCGACGCAGGCATCCTCATAGGCACCGTCGCTATAGAGGAGGATGCGGCAGCCCGGCGACACCGGGTAGCTGCGCGAGGCGTAGACGGCATCATCGAACATCCCGAGAGGTTTTCCACCGGTGGACAACTGGGTGCTGGTGGCATCGGGACCAACGGCAATCGCCGGGGGTGCACCCGCGCTGGCGTAGCGAAGCGTGCGCGAGGACAACTCGTACACCCCGAACCACATCGTCAGGTAGTTCCCGTCGTGCTCGTCCATCTTGAAGAGCTGGTTGAGTTCGGCCAGCACCTGATCAGGGGCCAGCAGTGTGCTTGTGGGCAGGGAGCCCGAGCGCAACAGATTGTGCACCGACACCGACAACAGTGCCGGGCCGATACCGTGCCCGGAGACGTCGATCAGGTAGGCGATCAGGTGATCGTCGTCAACCCACCGATAGTCGAAGCTGTCCCCACCAAGCTGCTGGGATGGCAGGTAGCGCGAGGACACTCGTACCGGTCCTTCCAGTTCACCCGGCAGGATCGACGAGACATAGGCTGATGCGCTGTCCAGGCCCGCGGTAAGGAGAGCGGTGCTGTGACGGATCTCCTCGTTGGCCTGCTCCAGCGCGACCGTTCGGTCGTAGACCCGTTGTTCAAGTTCGGAGTAGACCTGCACGTTTTCCATGGCGATCGACGTCGCATCGGCTAGGGCCTGCAGTAGGGAGACCTCCTGCTCGGAGGGCTGCCGCGGACGCGCCCAGTAGTTGCCGATCGCCCCGATCGGTTCGAGCTTGCGGATGGGAACCATCACCAGGCTCTTCACGAATGTGGGCCGGTACGCCTCGTGGGGTACGCGGGCATCGCTGTAGATATCCGGGATCACCGCCGATTCGCGGTTGAGCATCGCCCAGCCGCTGACACAGGCCTCCAGGGGAAACCGGCTGCCCTTCCACAGCGGGGCGATCGCATCCTCGTCGGCGTAGTAGCACTTGTCATCGTCGCGCAACACGAAACTTGCGCCGTCGCAGCCGGTGAGTTCGCGAGCCGCGGTACGGACAATGCGCTGCACCTCCGGCAGGCTTCGTGCCAGCGACAGTTCCTGGACCGCTTGCACCAATCGCGCCATCCCACGGGCATAGTCGGTGTCGTTGAATTCGCCGCTCTCGGTGACCAACCTGACCGGAAAAGTCTGAGCCTCCATGCCGCCCCCCTCACTGACCCACCAGATGGAGTCATTCGCCGGGTAATCGGCGCCTGGCGCCGTCAACACTCCAATGTTGCATAAACGGCGAGGCTCCACGGCAATACTCCCGCAACGCCGCATTCCGCACCGCGTATCGCGGAGGCCGTTCCTCGGTCTACCACATTCGGACGGTTGCGGCTTTCGTTTGCGTAAATATCCAGCACCCTTCCAAGCTTGCCCGCGACATGTGTGCTGGAAATTACAGAAATCCAGTGATCCTCGGGCGTGCGCAGCGCAGATGATCGTTGCGGAGGTAACCCTTTCCACAGGCTTCCCCGGTTTAAGCTGCCAAAAGAGTGGCAATGATGCTAGAGTCCGCGTTAGCTGACGACGAGGGCACCGGCCCATGGTTCACAGCGGGAACCGAAGGACAGGGAATTAGCTGATGGCGCAGATTGGCGCAGCGTTCGGAGCTGGTGCGCACGGCGCGCACGGCGACGACGACGTAACTGGACAGGGCCCGGTCGCGGTGTACAACTGCAGCCGTATCGGCCGTGTCGCCAATCCGCCGAGCTCGTGGTTCTCGGACCTGTTCCGCTCCGGCCGCCGGCGCTGAACTGAGCAGCCTCAGCGCCTGATACGGCGCACGACGAGCACGATCACCACAGTTCCCACACCTGCCAGCGAGATGGCCACCGGCGGCTTCTTGACGAACTGGATCAACCCGGCCTTGAGGTCGTCCGCCAGCCGACGCGGGTTGGCACGCTCAGCCAGGGAGTCGACCGTCAGCGCCAGCTGGTCGCGAGCCTGGTCGATCTCCTGCTTGATGGTGTCGGGGTCGCGGTCCGCCACATCCATCTCCCATACGCGTCAAGCCCTGCTCCAACTCCGGTGCCTTGCGGAACTACCCTAGATCAGCTCGCATCAATCGAAGTGCACCGGTCCATGAGAGGGGATCCGCTCACGTGTCACAGACTCCGCGACTCGAGGTGGGCGACAAAGCCCCCGCGTTCAGCCTGCCTGACGCCGACGGCAACACCGTCAAGCTCTCCGACTACAAGGGGCGCAAGGTCATCGTGTACTTCTACCCTGCCGCCTCCACACCGGGTTGCACCAAGCAGGCGTGCGACTTCCGGGACAGCCTCGGCGAACTCAACGGAGCCGGACTCGACGTGATCGGCATCTCCCCCGACAAGCCCGAGAAGCTGGCCAAGTTCCGCGACAAGGAGAAGCTGACCTTCCCGCTGCTGTCCGATCCCGACCGCGAGGTCCTCACGGCGTGGGGCGCCTACGGCGAGAAGATGATGTACGGCAAAACCGTTCAGGGCGTTATTCGTTCGACGTTCGTGGTCGACGAGAAGGGCAAGATCGCCGAGGCGCAGTACAACGTCCGCGCCACCGGTCACGTGGCCAAGCTACGTCGCGACCTTTCCGTCTGAACCCAGGTTCGCCAGCAGCAGCGCCTCGGCGGTGGCAGCACGCTCGAGCACCCCGAGGTCCAGACTCTCGTTGACGCTGTGCGCCTGTGTTGCGGGGTCTTCCACGCCGGTGACCAGGATTGTGGCCGATGGGAACGCCTCGGCGAACTCGGCGATGAACGGAATGGACCCACCGATACCCGTGTCGACGGGCTCGGCGCCCCAAGCCCGCCGGAACGCCGCGCGGGCAACGTCATAGACGGCTCCGGTGGCGTCGATGGCGTACGGCTGGCCGACGTCGCCGGGGGTGACGGTCACCTGCGCCCCCCATGGCGCGTTCTGCTCCAAGTGACGGGTCAGGGCCGCAAGGTGCTCCTCCGCGTCGCCGCCCGGTGCGACACGCATGCTGACCTTCGCCCGCGCCCGCGGAATCAACGTGTTCGACGCCTTGTCGATCGGCGTGGTGTCGATACCGATCACCGTGATCGCCGGTTTGGCCCAAAGTCGTTGCGGCACCGACCCGGAACCGATTTCGCGGACCCCGTCCAACAGGCCGGCCTCCGCGCGCACCCGCGCCGGTGGGTAGTCGACGTCCGCAGCGGCAGCTTCGTGCAATCCCTCGACGGCGACGTTGCCCTCATCGTCATGCAGACTGGCCAGCAGCCGCACCAGGGCCGTCAGCGCATCGGGGGCGACGCCACCCCACAACCCCGAGTGCAGGCCGTGATCCAACGTCGCGACCTCGACCACGCAGTCGGCCAGACCCCGTAGCGACACCGTCAGCGAGGGCACCTCGGTGCTCCAGTTGTCCGAGTCGGCGATGACGATCACGTCGGACGCCAGCGTCTCACGGTGTGCGGCCAGCAGTCGGGACAGCGATGGCGAGCCCGATTCCTCCTCCCCCTCGACGAACACCGTGACGCCGACGGGCGGGTTGCCACGGTGGGCCCGGAAAGCCGCCAGATGCGTTGCGATGCCGGCCTTGTCGTCGGCCGTGCCGCGTCCGTAGAGGCGTCCGTCGCGCTCGGTGGGCTCGAACGGAGGCGAGTTCCACTGCGTGTGGTCACCCTCGGGCTGAACGTCGTGGTGGGCATAGAGCAACACGGTGGGCGCTCCCGGCGGCGCCGGATGCCTGGCGATGACTGCGGGGGCGCCGCCCTCGCTGACGATCTGCACATTCTTGAAGCCCGCGTCCGACAACAGCTTTACCACTGCATCGGCGCTGCGCTGTACTTCACCACGACGGGCCGGATCGGCCCACACCGATTCGATACGCACGAGGTCTTCCAAGTCGCGGCGCACCGACGGCAACACGTCGCGCACCTGCTGCACGAGATCGCTCACCCTTCGAGGCTAGCTGGTCGCCAATCCTTGGTGAGCAAACGCAGATTGGCCCGTTAGGTTTGCGACTCCAATATGACGACCGCTGCCGCAGTGTCACCCTCGTGGGTCATCGACACGTGAATGATCACGTCCTTCAGGTGTTCGCCGATAGCGCCGGTGAGGCGCACCTTGGGCCGGCCCCACATGTCGGTGACGACCTCGATGTCGCGGTGAATGCCCTCCGGCAGCATCGGCCGCTTGGCGAACCGCGACCCCGACCACGCCTTGATCACCGCCTCCTTGGCGGCCCAGCGCGCCGCCAGGTGCCGCGCCGCCGACGAGCTCTTGTCGGCGGCGTCACGCCGCTCGCCGGGCGTGAACGTCTCCGCGAACACCGTTCCCGGCTGGTCCACCTGTCCGGCGAAGTCGGGAATGGAGACGAGATCGATCCCCACACCCACTACCGCCATGCGCAAGAACCTATCTCACTGCCCTGAGAGCAGGTACACATCGTCCTCACCGAGGCGCGAAGACTCGTCCAGCAGCATTGCTGCTTCCTGCCGCTTCTCCGCGGCGTCTCCGCCGAATCGCCGGTCGGCCGGCTTCTCGTACAGCGGCCGCCCACCCGCGATCGCCGACGCCAGCCGCAGCTGTCCGGCCAGCACACGGGCGTCAGCCCTGCGCTTGTAATCTTCACGCTCATCGGGACTCAGCGCCGCGATGAACGCCTGCGGATGCACCAGCGCCACCAGTCCGGACACGTGACCGAAGCCGAGGCTGGTGATCAGACCGGCCTTCAACGGGAACTTGTCGCCGAACTTGAGGCTGTCGCGCAGCCAGACGAGGTGTCCAGCTCCGGCGACTTCGTCGTCGACGCAGTCCAGGCTGCGGTTCGGAGGGATGACGCCGTCGCGCAGGATCTGGCACAGCCCCATCATCTGGAATGCCGCGGCACCACCCTTGGAGTGGCCGGTCAGGCTCTTCTGTGACACCACGAAGAGTGGCGCGCCGGGCGACCGGCCCATCGAATCCGCGAGACGCTCGTGCAACTCGGTCTCGTTCGGGTCGTTGGCCAGCGTCGAGGTGTCGTGCTTGGACACCACTGCGATGTCGTCGGCACCTACACCCAGCTTCGCCAGCGAACGTGCCAACTGCGATCCCTTGCCGCCACGACCGGCTGCCAGCGCACCGAGCCCAGGCGCGGGGATCGACGTGTGCACCCCGTCACCGAAGGACGACACGTAGGCCACAACGGACAACACCGGCAGACCCATCTTCAGCGCGAGGTCACCGCGGGCGAGCAGGATCGTCCCGCCGCCCTGTCCCTCGACGAACCCGAGCCGACGACGGTCGTTGGCGCGCGAGAACTTCGAGTCGCTGATGCCCTTGGCCCGCATCACCTCGGTGTCGGCAGTGGCCGACATGTCACCGAATCCGATGATGGCCTCCAGCGTCAGGTCGTCGTAACCGCCGGCAACCACGAACTCGGCCTTACCGAGGCGGATCTTGTCCACACCTTCTTCGACTGAGATCGCCGCGGTGGCGCACGCGCCCACCGGGTGGATCATCGAGCCGTAGCTGCCGATGTAGGACTGAACCACATGTCCGGCAATGACATTCGGCAGAACCTCCTGCAAAATGTCGTTCGGCTTGTTCCGGCCGAGCAAGTTGCCGTGGTACATGGTCTGCATCGACGTCATGCCACCCATGCCGGTGCCCTGCGTGCTGGCCACCAGGCTGGGGTGGACCCAGCGCATCAGCTCGGTCGGGGTGAATCCCGCGGACAGGAAGGCATCGACGGTGGTGACGAGGTTCCACAGCGCCAGCCGGTCGATCGACGACACCATGTCCGCGGGGACGCCGTAGACCATCGGATCAAAGCCCGTCGGGATCTGCGCGCCGACCGTACGGGACAGCTTTGTCTTGCGCGGCACCCGAATCTCGGTGCCCGCCTTGCGGGTCACCTGCCAGTCACTGCTGTCCGGCACCGGAGCGATGACCGTGTGCTCCGGATCGAATTCCACGAACGGCCGAGCCTCGGCCTCCGACGACACGATGAACGTGAAGTCCTTGTCGAGGAAGACCGAAACCATGATCGGTGAAGCGTGATCCGGATCGATCGCGCCGTCGTCGACGAACTCGCGGATGCCGACCCGCTCGATGACCGCGTCGTGATAACGCTCCACCAGCTCGCCCTCGTCGACCAACTCGCCGGTCTGGACGTCATACCAACCCGGGGTGGGATCGTCCTCCCACTTGACCAGGCCGGTGGTCCACGCGAGCTCCAGCACGCCGGCGGCCGACAGCTCGTTGTCGACCTCCATCTCGAGGCGGGTGCGAGACGAGCCGTAGGGTCCGAGCTCGGCGCCGCCGACTATCACCACCAGATCGGCGGGGTCGACGTCGAGGTCGTCCCATTCCGGCGGCGGCGCGGCCCGGTAGCCACGCGGCGGGGACGGCAGCGCGCGGATCGTGCCGGCATCGTGGCCGTCGGCGTCGTCGCTCTCGGCTCCGCCGGTCGCCTGCTCGTCGCGCGCGTTGGCGGCCAACTCGGCCAGGTCCAGTTCGACCTCGGCCAATCCGCCGGTCAGGTCGGCCTGCAGCGGCTCGCGCGCAGCGGCCACCTTCGACTCGATGTCGCACAGGTCGAGCAACATCTTCGCCATCTCGTCGGTGGTATAGGTCGTCACTCCGGCTTCTTCCACGGCGTCGACGATGGCGTCGTTGTGACCCATCAGTCCGGTGCCCTTGGTCCAGCCGATCAACGCGTGCGCCAGCGAAACCCGCTGTGCCCACGATGATTCGGCCTTCCACCGGGTCACCAACGCATCGAGCGCGGACTTGGATTCGCCGTAGGCACCGTCACCGCCGAACATCCCGCGGTTGGGCGAGCCCGGCAGCACCACGTGCATCCGCGCCGCGATGTCACGTTCCGCGCCGACGTGCGACAGCCCGCCGATCAGCCGCTGAACGGCCCACAGCAAGACCTTCATCTCCATCTCGGCGCGCGATCCCGCATCCGACAGGTCGCCCGCCACTCGCGGCGCTGCGAACGGGAACAGAAGCGTTGGTGTCAAAGCATCCTTGAGGTGAATGGACTTCGGCCCAAGACTTTCGCTCTGTTCCGTACCGACCCACTCGACGAGCGCGTCGATATCGCTGTAGGACGCCATGTTGGCGGGCACGACCCACAACTTGGCTTCGAACCTGGCGTTGTTCCGGTACAGATCGCGGTAGAACGCCAGCCGGGTGTCGTCGAGCTTGGACGTGGTCGCGATGACCGTCGCCCCGCCGTCGAGGAGTTGGGCCACCACGGATGCCGCGATGGAGCCCTTCGATGCGCCGGTCACCACCGCGATCTCGTCGGTGTAGCTCCCCTTGCCCGGGTTCTCCGCGCCTGCGGCCGCGCGGCCGTACAGCGACGCGTGAATGTTGCGGCCCGCCGCCAGCGCCTTGCCCTGCCACCAGGTGGCCTGGGTGCCGACGATGTGGCCGGCGCCTTCGAACCGCTCGGAAAGACGCTGCCAGTCGGCGTCGATCTCGCCCTCGTCCAGCAACCAGAACCTGGCCAGATCCTCACGTGCGCTGGCCCAGCGGTCGTCGAACACCACTGCCTTGCGGCTGTCGAACGTCGGGGCGACCAAACGTGGCCAGTCCGAACCCAATTCGGCAGTTACCAGATCGATGAGCTCCGCATCCGTCGCGTCCGGCGCGCTGACCGGGGTGTCCAGGCCGAGCTGACCCAGGATCAGGCGGGCCGCCGAAGCGAGTACACCGTTGGGTCCGGTCACCTGCTGGGCAAACTCTCCGAGTGCCGCCGAGTCCACGACACCGCCACCGCCACCTGCGGCAGCGGGCAGCGTGACGGCGACACCGTGCCGTGCACCCACCGCCGACACCGCGGCGTCGATGACTTTGTCGACGGAAGCCGCGTCCGCAAGCGCGCCTGCGTGCAACCCACCCAATTCACCACCGCGCACGCTGGAACCCTCGCGGGTGCCCAGCGCCACCTCGACCGTGACGTGCTTGACCCAGCCGTCACCAAGTTCCCAGGTCTTCTTGACCCGCTCGGCGATGTATGCCGGCCGCTTGCCCGACGGCCCGAGGACCGTACGAAGCTGGTCGTTGATGGCGTCGGAAAGCACTGGGCCATAAGGCTTGTACGTACGGGCCAGCTTGGTGACCTGACCCTTCAGCCCAGCGAGGTCGGCGTCTGCGGCGCCGTCGATGGCACCCAGATTCAGCTCCGAGCCGAGGTCGACGAGCAGCTGGTTGCGCCGCGATGACGCACCGTCGGTGATCGACTCGATGGAGTCCAGCGGCTCGATCTGATCGATGCGCATCTTCGCCGACAGCGCGATCAACGCCGTCGTGGCGTCGGCCGCGTCGTAGACCAGATCCTCCGGGCGCGGGCCACCCGAGGGTGCCGCTGGAGCCGCGGCAGGGGCGGGCGCGGCCTCGACCGGCGGCGCGGACTCCGCGGGCGCGGGCGCCGCGTCGGCACCGTCGTCCGCATCGAGATCCGGCTCGGGGTCGGTGTCCGTGGCGAACAGCACCGCGGCGTCGCGCTCCGAGTTCAGCACCTCGGTCGTGTTGTGTGAGTACTCCGGGAGCTTGAGCGTGTTGGTCGCCAGCCCCGCGACGGTCGGCGCGGATTTCACACCGATCTCCACGAACCGCTCGATGCCCAGACCGCCCGCGGCCTCCTCGATGAAGAGCAGGTCCTGCGTCTCGATCCAGCGCACCGGGCTGGCGAATTGCCATGCCAGCAGCTCGATCACGACCTTGCGCATCAGCTCGCTCGGCTTCTCGTTCCGCCAGGTGTCGTAGTCGGCCAAGATCTCGTCGAGCGGCTCGGCGGGCACCAGATCGCGGATCTCCTGAATGAAATCCTTGTCGAGTGTGAACGGCCGCGGCACCAGGTTCGGGATGTATTTGCCGACGATCAGGTCGGGATCCGCGCCGCGCGGCATCACGCGCTCGAGCGAGCGACGGAAGTCGGCGACGCCGACCCGCAGCACCGAGGAGTGGAACGGCACGTCGATTCCGGGCACCAGAATGAATGACCGCTTGCCGCCGCTGATCTCGCGACGCTTCTCGACTTCCTCCTCCAGCACCTCCAGGCCGCGGACCGTACCGGCGATGGCGTACTGCGAGCCACGCAGGTTGAAGTTCACGATCTGCAGGAATTCACCGGTGCGCTCGGAGATCTCATCGATGAAGCCGGGGACGTCGTCGTCGTCGAGATCGATCTGCGACGGCCGGATGGCAGCCAGCCGGTAGTTGGACCGGCCGAGGTGGTCGCGCGGAACAATGTCGTGCATCTTGCTGCCGCGGTGAAACACCACCTCCAGCAGTGCGTCCAGTTCGTAGACACCGCTGACACAGGCCAGGGCGGTGTACTCGCCGACGGAGTGGCCGCAAGCCAGCGCCCCCTCGACGAACGCGCCCTGTTCCCGCATCTCGGCGACCTGGGCGGCCGCCACAGTCGCCATCGCGACCTGGGTGAACTGCGTAAGGAACAGCACGCCGTCGGGATGGTGGTAGTGCACACCGCTGGCGATCAGGCTGGTCGGGTTGTCCCGCACCACGTGCAGCACCGAGAAGCCCAGGGTCTCGCGGGTGAACTTGTCGGCGGTGTCCCACACCTTGCGCGCGGCTTTGGACCTGGAGCGAACCTCCATGCCCATGCCTTTGTGCTGGATGCCCTGGCCGGGGAACGCATAGACCGTCTTCGGGGCGGCCAGTTGCGCCGTGGCCGACATCACAAGCTCGTTGTTGACGCGCGCGGCGACCTCGACGATCTCTGCGCCACGATCGATTCCGACACGGTCGACGCGGAAGTCGATGTCGTCGCCGGGCAGCACCATGCCGAGGAATCGCGACGTCCAGCCGACCACACGGGCCGGCGGGGCGGCCTTGCCGTCGGTGGCGGTCACCACGTGCTGCGCGGCGGCCGACAGCCACATGCCGTGCACGATGGGCGATTTCAGGCCGGCCAGCAGCGCGGCCGCCCTGTCGGTGTGGATCGGGTTGTGATCACCGGACACCACCGCGAAGGCACGCATGTCGGTCGGCGCGGCGACGGTGACGTCACGACGGCGGCGACGCGGAGTCTCGGTCGCGTTGTCGGTGATCGCACCGCCGGCGCGCGGCGGGTCGCTGAGTTCGACGGCGCCCGTGCGACCGCGGATCGCAAACCGCTCTTCGAGTTTCGCCAGGGTGGTGCCGTCGGCGTCGGTGACGTCGACTGTCACTGGGACAACGCGTCCGTACTCGGTGTCGAAGGCGGCCGAACTTGTTGCGGTGACCGTCAATTGGGCAGCCGTCTTGGGCATCGGAGCGAGCAGGTGGGCGGCATGGTCCAGGTGCACCAAACTCAGCAGGCCCTCGATTACGGGGATTCCGTCGTCGGTGACCGCGGCCCCGATGGCCGCGAAAACCGCGGGCCAGCAATGGCCGACGAGTGCGTCCGGCACCAGCGTGAGACCGGGCGCCAACGGCGCCCCGAAGGTCGCGGTGACGCCGGTGTGGTCGGCGACCTCCTCCGGATCCCATTCGACGGAGACCGACGCAGTGTTGTCGTGCACCGGCGGCAGCGCGTCGGGGCCGTCGACACCGGCGGCGATCGCAAGGACCGAACGCATCGCCTTCGAGGCGTCCTCGACAGTCACGACCGGCATGCCGCCGTTGACGGTGCAGGACGGCAGAGTGAAGCGGATGTCGATCCAGATGTCGCTCAGCGGGACGCTCAGGGTGACTACACCGTCGGCGTTCAGTTCGAGCCGTGCGCCGGTGGACGGGTGTGTGGCACTGCGGTTTTCGTTGGCCTGCCACTCATCCGGCGCGCCGATGCGGTGTACCGGATTGATAGCGGTACGGCCTGCCCACAGCACGTCGGGCGAATCGAGTACGACCGCGAGGGCACCGGTGACGTCCTCACGGGCCTGGCGGCGAGACACCACCGGCGTCGGCTCGGCGCCCGAGGCGACCAGCGCGTCGATCGACGCCTGCTCGAAGCGGTCCAGCAGTTCGCCGACCGGCTCGTCGACCCGCGTGATCCCGGCGACCGCCTGCGTGCCGGGGATGATGCACACCTCGTCGGCGGTGTAGCGCGCGTCGTGGGCCTGCCACAACGAGTCGCTGCGCCACCAGCGGCGTACGTCCTTGTCGATGACCGGCACGAAGTTGACGGGCTTGCCCGGCGTCTTGCACAGCGTGATGAAGAACGGCACGTCGGCGGGGTGCAGCTTCAGGGTCCCCGCATCCGGGTAGCGCTGCAGCAGCTGATCGATCGCGGTCGGCGGATCCTCAAGCAGCGCTTGGCCTTCGGCAGTGTCCGCGAAGAGCGTCTCGATCGGGCCGGAGTCCTGCGGATGAAGTCGCGCCTCGGTTCGCTTGAGCATGTCGGCGAACCGGTCCCGCCATGTGTCGGCGATCCACGGGCTGCCCGGCGTTGCGGTGTCGGCGGTGCTGTCGCCGTCGCCGATCGCCAGCTCGACGTAACGGTTCAGCCACTGCAGGTAGGTCATGCCGCTGACGTCGCCGAAGTAGGGCTTGGCCGTGTTGGCCATCGCCGCGATAAGCTCGTCACGACGGGCCGCCACGGCATCCGCGTCGCCGGCGACCTCGTCGAGCAACCTGCCACATCGAGACGCGGCATTGTCGATCTCGTGAATGTCGGCGCCCAGCTGGCTACGGCTGGAAGCCATGCCGCCGTTGGCTTTTCCGGCGCTGATCCAGTGATCGGTGCCGGTCGTCTCGACCAGCATCTGCTTGACGGCCGGCGAGGTGGTGGCCTCCAGGGTCGCCATGGCCGCGGTGCCGACGAGAATTCCGTCGACCGGCATTTCGGGGAAGCCGTAGGCCTTGGCCCATGCGCCCGACAGGTACTCGGCCGCCCGTTCGGGCGTACCGATGCCGCCGCCGACACAGATGGTGATGTTGGACAGCTTGCGCAGATCCGCGTAGGTCGCCAGCAGCAGGTCGTCGAGGTCCTCCCACGAGTGATGACCACCTGCGCGTCCGCCCTCGATGTGGACGATGACGTCCTTGCCGGGGACCTCGGCGGCGATGTTGATGACCGACTTGATCTGGCCGACCGTGCCCGGTTTGAACACGACGTGGCTGAGGCCCACGGTGTTCAGCTCGTCGATCAGCTCGACGGCTTCCTCGAGATCGGGAATGCCCGCGCTGACCACAACGCCGTCGATGGGAGCACCGGACTGGCGAGCCTTCTGCACCAACCGCTTGCCGCCGACCTGAAGCTTCCACAGATAGGGATCCAGGAACAGCGTGTTGAACTGCACCGCGCGGCCCGGCTCGAGCAGGTTGGTGAGCTCGGCGATGCGGTCGGAGAAGATCTCCTCGGTGACCTGACCGCCACCGGCCAGCTCGGCCCAGTGGCCGGCGTTGGCGGCCGCGGCGACGATCTTGGCGTCGACGGTCGTGGGCGTCATACCCGCCAGCAGGATCGGCGAGCGTCCGGTCAGGCGGGTGAACTTGGTGGACAGCTTCACGGAGCCGTCGGGCAGCTTGACCGTGGTCGGCGCGAAGCTGGACCACGGGGGCAGCACCTCGGGCTCGGCGCCGACGGTGAACAGGTTGCGCTGACCGGCGCGGGTGGCCGCGGGCACGATTCCGACGCCCAGACCCCGGATGACGGGAGCGGTGAGGCGAGTCACGGTATCGGCCGGGCCCAGGTCGACGATCCATTTGGCACCCGACTCGTGCAGCCGCTCGATCTCGGCCACCCAGTCGATGGGACGGACGAAGATCGCCTCGGTCATCTCATGCGCCATCGCGGCGTCGATGCCGCACCTGGCGGCCCAGCCCTCGACGACCGCGACGCCGTCGGCCAGCCGCGGGGTATGGAAGCCGACCTCGACCTGCACTCCGTGGAATTCGGGTGCGAACACCGCTCCGCCGCGGAGCTTGTTCTTGCGCTCGGCTTCTTCCCGTTCCGTGATCTTGCTGCAGTAGAGCTCGAATCGGCCCAGTTGCTCCGGCGTCCCGGTGATGACCACGGAGCGCCTGCCGTTGCGAATCGACAGCACCGGCGGAAGCACGGTGCGGACATCCGTACTGAATTCCTCGAGCAGCTCGCGCATGCGTTCGGGGTCGACGTTGGTCACCGACACCATCGGCGTCTTGTTGCCGCGACCGACCATGCCCCGTCGTCGGGACATCAACGAACCGGCGGCGCCGATCAGTTGCAGCAGCGCCAGGAGCTCGGCGTCCTTGGTGCCTTTGGCCCGCAGCGATTCGCAGGCCATGATGCCCTGGGAGTGGCCCGCCATCGCGACCGGCGGGGTGTTGTACAGATCCAGGCCCTGCCTGGTGAGCGCGCGGATGGCGGCCATTTGAGCGAGCAGGATGCCGGGGCCCGAGATCGCCGCGGTGACAAGTTGTTTGGTGGCGGGCAGCGACTCCTCGGCGGCCAGGGCCCGCACCCACTGCATCGGCTCGAAGCCGATCGGCCGCACGACCACCAGCTCGCGAGCGACGGGCTGCAGCAGCAGCTCGGCCTCGCCAACCACTTCACTGAGCTCGGACTCGATGCCAGCCGAGCTGACCAGCTCTTCGAGGTTCTCCAGCCACGCGGCGCCCTGCCCACCGAACGCGACGGCGTAGGGCTCACCGGCGTTCAACCGATCGACGAGCGCATGCGCGGAGGGGCGGGCTCCCGGGCGCTCCGTGGTTGACTCTGCTGGCACCCGGTGCTGCTCGTTGATCGTCACGTCTTGATTTCTCCCTCGGTGCTATCTGCGCTTATCGCTCGTCGTCTGTGGTGGCTGTGGCGTCGCTAGAAGCTGTCTGGTCCGCGCTCCCCTGCGGGGACCATGCGATTCGGCGTCGAATCCCGACTTGTTCATCCGGTCCAGCGGACATCCCAGCCGTACTAAGAGTGTCATAAGAGACGACACCATTTTCGCGCCCGAAATGGTTACTAGCGAGTTCTACGCACGGGTAACCGGTTATGAGATAACGCGCGCCTTCGAACCGGCCTCAGCTATCCGGGACAAACGTCCTGTTGGCGGGTGGTTACGGTCGAGTAGGCGCAACAGCGCTGATCAAGGCGGTATTGTTATCGAATCGTTATCTAAATTTTTTGGCGGTGTCCACCTGCGGCATTGCGGCGCGCAGAGTCGACAACTGGACATGATTTGTCTTGTCAGCGAGCCCGGCCACCACAGAAAGTTTGCTGACTCTACTTACTGACCGGTAAGGTTTAATCCCACTGTCCGTATTGCGGCTTGAGTATGTGGTTGATGTCGACCCCAACGCCTCCGACGGAGCGCTTGTCGATCTCCACCTGGTGCAGATGGGCCGCCGGATGGGCGATCTTGCCGGGCGATCCCCAGTTGTGCTGCCAGTACCACGCGCCAAGCCCATCCTGGGCGGCCCACTCGATGGTCTTCGAGTTGGCGTAGACGCCGGTGCGCTGATGCCCCAGCACTGCCTCCCAGCCCCGCAGATACGGCGCGACCTGCTGCTTGTACTGCTCGTACGACGGATCGTCGTCGATCGACGTGTAGATCGGCGATCCGTAGGAACCACCGGCGGCGACGTGCAACTCCCATCCCCGCTTGGCGTGCGCGACACCGGCGTTCTGCCCGCCGAGCCAGTCGGCAGTGTCCTGCTTGCCGTACTGGTAGCAGGACACGATCTTCAGACCATTTTGATAGAGGTCACGCGCTTCGGCGATCTGGATCGGCTTACCCAGCATCCAGGCACCCCCCGGCCTGCGGTCGGAGACGTACCGAATGGCGCCCAACGCGCCCGACGCCCGGATGTCTCTGGCGCTGATCACCCCGGCTGCATAGTCGAGCAGGACGCCCAACGGCGCTGCCGAAGCCGTGACGGGAGCAGCCGCGGACACCAGCGTCTGCAGGCCTGCGCCGGCGGCAAGCGCGGCGGGCAACACGGCGGCACCTTTCAGCACGTCGCGCCGGGAAATTGACACGTGCCACAGAGTACGACAGCAACATCACTTTTCACGACAGCGCCACTGGTCACACCTGCATCAAGATTTACTGTCACGGCAAGGTAGCCGAGCGAACACGAGCAGGTGTGAAATCGGCGATGAACTGCGGCGCGAACATTCCGATTCCTACGATTGACCATGCCCTCGGACACGATCAGCGCTGGATCTGCTGTGAACGTCCCCGGGGGCGTGCGAGACCCGCAGGTAGAGCTGATCGGCGTCCGGAAGGAGTTCGGCGGCGGCGTCGTGGCTGTCGAGAACGCCGACCTCACAGTCGCGGACGGCGAGCTGTTCGCGATCCTCGGCCCCTCCGGATCCGGAAAGACCACCGTCCTGCGCATGATCGCGGGATTCGAGCAGCCCACGTCCGGGACGATCAGGCTTGGCGGCGCCGACGTCACCGCCGTGGGCGCGCGACACCGCGACGTCAACACCGTGTTCCAGGAGTACGCACTGTTCCCGCACATGACCGTCGCGCAGAACGTCGAGTACGGCCTGAAGGTGCGCGGGGTCCCCAAGGCCGAGCGCAGACGTCGTACTAGCGACGAACTCGACTTGGTCCGGCTCACCGAGCATGCGTCCCGACGCCCGCAGCAGTTGTCGGGCGGGCAACGTCAGCGCGTGGCGCTCGCACGCGCACTGGTCGGACGGCCACGGGTGCTGCTGCTCGACGAGCCGCTCGGGGCGCTGGACCTCAAGCTGCGCGAGCAGATGCAGATCGAACTCAAGGAAATCCAGCGCGAAGTCGGCATCACGTTCGTCATCGTCACTCACGACCAGGACGAGGCGCTGAGCCTCTGCGATCGGCTCGCGGTGTTCAATCACGGGCGCATCGAGCAGGTCGGTCCGTCGCGCGAGGTCTACGAGAACCCGGTCAACAGATTCGTGGCCGATTTCGTCGGCAGCTCGAACGTGCTCGTCGGCGCCGTCGCTGAAGCACTCGTCGGACGTTGCGGAACGTTCGTGGTACGGCCTGAGCGTATCGGCGTCTTCGCGGCCGACACCGACTCGGTGCCCGGCGTGCGCACGGTCGCGGCCACGGTGTCCGAGCTGATCTACGCCGGTCCCACCACCAGGATCACCGCGCACACGCAGGTCGGCGTCGACCTCACCGCCACGGTCCTCACTGCCAGCACTTGGCTTCCGCCCGACCTACACCACGGCAGTCCAATCACCTTGGCCTGGCCAGAAAAAGCTGTACACGCCCTGATGAACGAGGAGTAGCGAATGCCGTCCAGGAGACGACTCAGTCTTGTGCTCGCCGCGTGCACCGCCCTCGTGCTGGCCGGCATCACCGGGTGCTCCGACCAACCTGGCAGAGACGCACCGCCGCCGCAGCTGGAGCCGATTGGGGCGGTCGGCGACGGCGAGGGCGAACTCAACCTGATCGCATGGGCGGGCTACGCCGAGGACGGTTCGAACGACAGCAGCGCCGACTGGGTGACGCCGTTTGAGCGACAGACCGGTTGTCAGGTCAACGTGAAGGTCGGCAACACCTCCGACGAGATGGTGCAGCTGATGCGCAGCGGCCAGTACGACGGCGTGTCCGCGTCCGGCGACGCGACGTTGCGGTTGATCTACGCCGGCGATGTCGCCCCGATGAACACCGATCTCGTACCGAACTACGCCTCCATTTCGTCGTTTCTTAAAGACAAACCGTGGAATTCGGTGGACGGCAAGATGTATGGGATCCCGCACGGCTGGGGCGCCAATCTGCTGATGTACAACATCGAGGTCGTTCGTGATGCTCCGAACTCATGGGCGGCGGTATTCGACGACGCGGACAAGTACAAGGGCAGGGTCACCGCGTACGACTCCCCCATCTACATTGCCGACGCGGCGCTGTACCTGTCCAAATCGAAGCCTGAACTCGGTATCAAGGATCCGTACTCGCTGACGCCCGAACAGCTCGACGCGGCAACCGAATTGCTCAAGAAGCAGCGGGAGAACATCGGCGAGTACTGGTCGGACTACACCAAGGAGGTGCAGGCGTTCGAATCCGGCACCTCGGTCATCGGTACGACATGGCAGGTCATCGCGAACACGATCGGCTCGGAGAACAGGGTGCAGGTCAACACCGTTCTGCCCAAAGAGGGTTCAACGGGGTGGTCGGACACCTGGATGATCTCGTCGAAGGCCGCGCATCCCAACTGCATGTACAAGTGGATGAATTGGATCTCCTCCCCGGAGATCAATGCCCAAGTCGCCGAGTTCTTCGGTGAGGCACCGGCCAACACCGAAGCGTGCCAGTACACCGTCGAACCGGACTTCTGCGACATCTACCACGCCACCGATGAGGACTTCGCCGCCAAGATCCATTACTGGACCACACCGCAGAAGAACTGCGTGGACGGCAGCGGGGAAAACTGCACGGCCTACAACGAGTGGGTCGACAAGTGGCAGCAGATCAAGGGGTGATGTTGCGCGGTGATGAGCGCTCGCGCGAAGAACAGACAAGTTGCGCCGCTGCGGCCGTCTCACCGACGGCGTATCAGCCTCGGCTTCCTGCTCGCGCCACCCTTGGCCTGGCTGGTGATCGCATATCTCGGATCCCTTGCCGTGCTTCTAGTTTCGTCCTTCTGGAGCACGGATGCCTTCACCGGCGCGGTGGTGCACTCGTTCACCTTCGACAACATCGCGCGGGTGGCGACCGACGAGCTTTTCCGTACAGCCGCGGTGCGCACCCTATCGGTGGCGCTGACCGTCACCGTGATCTGCGCCGTGCTCGCCGTGCCGCTGGCTTTCTACATGGCCAAGGTCGCGTCACCACGGGTACGGCTTGCGCTGGTGGTCGCGGTGACCACCCCGCTGTGGGCCAGCTATCTGGTCAAGGCGTACGCGTGGCGCATGCTTCTTTCCCCCGAAGGTCCACTGGTCTGGGCGACCGAATACACACCCGGGTACGGCCTGGCTGCCACCATCGTGACGCTGACCTACCTTTGGCTGCCCTACATGGTCCTCCCGGTGTTCGTGGCGTTCTCCCGGGTCCCGGACTCGCTGCTCGACGCGAGCGCCGACCTCGGCGCCTCCGACATGTCCACCCTCCGAATGGTGCTGGCGCCGTTGGTGTTTCCAGGTATCGCTGCGGGATCGATCTTCACCTTTTCGCTGTCGCTCGGTGACTACATCGCGGTGACGATCGTCGGTGGCAAGACTCAATTGCTGGGCAATATCATCTACGGCCAACTCGTCACCGCCAACAACCAACCACTCGCCGCCGCGTTGTCGATCATCCCGCTGCTGGCGATCGTGGCCTACCTGTTGGCGATGCGGCGCACGGGCGCACTGGAGAACATCTGATGCTGTCGAACACCGCCCGCCGCCTCGTCCGGGGTTGGACGCTGGTCGTGTTGCTGTTCCTCTATGCACCACTGCTCCTTGTGGTGATCAATGCGTTCAACACCTCCCGCACATTCGCTTTTCCCCCGACGGGATTCACGCTGCACTGGTGGTCGGACGCCTGGAACAGCCACGGCATGTGGCAGTCACTCGTGAACTCGGCTGTCGTCGGTCTCGGCGCAACGGTCATCGCGCTGGTGCTGGGCACGATGGCAGCGGTTGCAGTGCAGCGTTACGACTTCTTCGGCAAGCATGTGGTGAGTCTGCTTGTGGTACTACCGATCACGCTGCCGGGGATCGTCACCGGTATTGCATTGAATGCGACCTTCACATCCGCACTCGGCATCTCTCTGGGCATGGCCACCGTCATCATCGGGCACGCGACGTTCTGCATCGTGATCGTCTTCAACAACACTCAGGCGCGGCTGCGGCGGATGGGAAGGAGCCTGGAAGACGCCTCGGCCGACCTCGGCGCGTCGCCGTGGCAGACCTTCCGTTACGTGACCTTCCCGATGATGCGGGGTTCGGTGGTCGCGGGTGCGGTGCTGGCGTTCGCCCTGTCCTTCGACGAGATCGTCGTCACGACGTTCACGGCAGGCCCGACCGTCCAGACACTCCCGATCTGGATTTTCGGAAACCTGTTCCGCCCCAACCAGGCACCCGTGATCAATGTCGTTGCCGCCGCACTGACCATTGTCGCAATAATTCCGGTGTGGCTGGCGCAGCGCTTCGGCGGAGATCCCGCCGTCAGCCGGGTGTAGTGCCGGCACACCGGCGCAGCAGCTCACTCAGTAAGCCGCCGGCTGGGTGGCCAGTCGCGGCCGTCTCCAATTGCCGCCGCAGCGACTCCTCCATGCGAATCGACAAGACGTGGCCCCATAGCTCGCGGTAGTCCCTGGCCATCTGCCCCATTTCGTCGAGCTCGAGCGGCTTGGGCCGATGGTCCTTCCCGAACTTCGCCTCGACGGAATCACCAAGCGTCCGGACGAAGCCGCTGACCAGTCCATCGGCCGCGTCCCGGGACGACTCGTAGATTCGCAGCAGCGCGCGGACGTAGAGCAGCTGATCGGAAGTGCGGCCCAGGATCTCGGCGATCGACGGGTCGATGACGACGACGCTGTCGGCGCGCGCCTCGGCGAAGCCGAGTTCGATCAACTTTCGCGCCGCCTCACTGTCGGGATCGATGCGGACGGCACGGGGCCCCGGGATCGGCTCACCGTCTGAAGTCCGCTCATCGTCCGCGTCGGATGGGGATACGTCGTTCGGCGTGGGCCCTAACAGGGCGCGCTGGATACCCAGGATGTCGGCCAGATCGGCGCCTTGGCGCATGCTCGCAAAGAACTCGGCGATGTGGGCGGAGTTGAAGCCGCGGCGAAGCAGCTGGTTGATGGTGCGCAACTGCGACAGGTGGTAGTCGTCGTAGAACGCCGAACGGCCGACGCGCCGGGGCGCGTCGAGCAGTCCGCGTTCGCGGTAGGCGCGGATATTGCGGGCACTGACGCCGGATATCCGCGCGAGTTCTTCGAGACGGTACTCAGCCAACGAAACGCGCCCCGATCGACATCGGGGCGCGGAGTAGCCGTGGACCGCGACGGTTCATCACTCCACTCTAGCGCGCCCATGCAGATTTAGCGAATGGTTAGCTAACAATGAAACGAGCATCCAGCTAATGCCATAGCGGGCTGTTATCTGCATATTTACCGCTGTGGTAATTTTCAGACATATTTGAATACACATCCGTAGCCAACTTTGTCAGGCGAGGTTGGCCGATCGGGTGAGTGATTTCACCGCTGACCGATTGGCTTCCTGAGCTGTCGTTGCGGGAGGATGAATTTGGCAGACATTAAGACAAATCGGCGGTAGTGAGGTTTCGGCGTGCGTCCCTGGATCGTGTGGACCACCGGACTCTTCGCCTATATCGTCGCCGTTCTCGACCGCACCACGCTCGGGGTTTCCGGCCTTGACGCGGCCGACCGATTCACAGCAAGCCCCACCCTCTTGTCAGCGTTTGTGGTGCTGCAGGTCGTCGTTTACGCGGGCGCGCAGGTTCCGGCCGGGCTACTGCTCGATCGGTTCGGTTCCAAAACGCTGATCGTTGCGGGTGCCACCCTGATGGCGTCGGGCCAACTGGCGTTGGCGTTCACCGAATCCCTGCCGGTCGCCATCGGTGCGCGTGCGGTTGTGGGACTGGGTGACGCGTTCACCTTCATCTCGGTACTGCGCCTGGTTCCGCATTGGTTCAGCCCCCGGCAGGTGCCGCTTGTCACGCAGCTGACCGGGATCTGCGGCCAGCTCGGCCAGGTGCTGTCCGCCATCCCGTTCTTCGCCCTGCTCGCCGGCTCGGGCTGGACCACCGCCTACGTCTCGGTGGCCGCACTGGGAGTGCTGTCGATCGTGCTCACCATGCTGCTGGTCCAGGACACTCCCGGGGGCCGCATGGTGGAAGCCGAAGCCACGTCGCTGCGCGAAACGCTGGTCAGCGTGAAAACGGTGTGGCTGCGACCGGGGACCCGGTTGGGCTTCTTCACACATATGGGCACGCAGTTCTCGGTGACGGTGTTTGCACTGATGTGGGGTGTGCCGTATCTGACTGTGGCTCAGGGTCTTTCGGCAACCATCGCAGGCACCCTGCTGACTCTGTCGGTGGTTGCCGCGATCTCCTCCGGCATTCTGGTCGGCATCTTCACCGGACGTCATCCGAACCGCAGGTCGCGGCTGGTGCTGTGCATCATCGCCAGCAACGCCATCGTCTGGTCCGTGGTGTTGGCGCTGCCCGACCGGGCGCCGCTGTGGCTACTGGTGGTGCTCGTGGTGGTCATTTCGGTAGGCGGCCCCGGATCGATGGTCGGGTTCGACTTCGCCCGAACCTTCAATCCGGGGGCTACGCTCGGCACCGCGTCGGGCATGGTCAACATGGGTGGTTTCATCGCGTCGCTGTTGGTCATGCAGTTCATGGGCGTCATCCTCGACGCGGTCGGCGACATCTCGTTCGAGTCGTTTCGGTTGGCGTGGACGGTTCAGTACGCCATCTGGGCGCTTGCGGTGGTGGGCATCCTCATCACCCGCCGCAAGGCACGCGCCGTGATGCGGGCGGAGAACGTGGGCCCACAGCTTGCTACGGGACGGATGCTGATCGAGGGGTTCGAGCCGCACGCCGCGAAACCCCGCTAGCTAGCGGTCGTTTTTCAGCGCCTTGGCGATGTCCGCGGCGGCATGTCGATGGCCGGCAACCTCATAGCCGATCACCGTTACCAGGGGAGCCAGCGTGACGACCAGAAGGCAGTTCGCCATCGAGAAGCCCGCCGCCGCCAACCACACCGCAACCCCGAGCACTGCCGCTGTGATGACCAGAAGCACGAGGTGGAACAACGCAATCTTCCGGACGATCACGAAATAGAGCGTGTAGATCGAAATGACGTACAACCCCACCGGCAGCGCCACGGCCAAGACCGTCTCAACGGAACTCAACTTGGAGTGATGCTCGATGTAATACGCGGCGACATGCAAACCGGCACCCGTCGCCACGATCGCGCCGAACATCACGATCGGCAGGTAGCCGAACCAGAACGACCTCTCGCGGTGCACACGCAACAACTCCGCCTGTGGCACCACGAAGTACGACCACCACATCCCGAACGTCAGCCCGATGCCGGCCACCACCACGAACGCGGCGTCGTACGACCAGCCCTGCGCACTGACCACGGCCGACAGCGACGCCACCGTCCCGACTACACCCTCGCCGAGCGCGATGATCGCCAGCAGGCCGTAGCGTTCGGCGATGTGATGGGCGTGCCATGGGGTGCCCCCGGCGCGGTATTCGGCGATGATCGGCCCCAGCGTCTCCACTCCGATCAGCACCGCCACCATGGCGAACGTCACCGGGATCGACTTGTGCACCAGCGCGCCGGCGATCCAGCCGAACTGCGCCACGGTGACCCACAGCGCGTACGTGAGGCAGGCCGAACGCCGTGCCGGGTCCTGCTTGGCCGCTCGCAACCACTGCCCTACCAACGCGATTCGCATGATCACGTAGCCCGCCACCATCACCCGGCTGTCGACGTACTCACCGTGTTCGATCGAGGCGAACATCGGCGGGAAACCGAGCGCCATGTGATGACGACGCCGACCATCTGCAGCATCGTCATCAGCCGGTAAACCCAGTCGTCGGTGTCGTAGGCAGAGGCGAACCAGCTGAAGTTGATCCAGGCCCAGCACACCGCGAACGTGGCGAGCACGAACCCCAGCAGACCCGCGACGACGTGGTTCTCGGCCAGCATGTGAGCGAACTCGTTGGCGGCGATGCCGAACGCGATGACGAACGTCAGGTCGAACAGCAGCTCGAGCGGCGTAGCGGACCGATGCATTTCATCGGGATCCCGACCGGCCATCCGTCGGACCCGGTGCTGGATCGTGATCGGTTGCTGCTCGTCGCTCATGGCTACATTTCACCGCATCCGTTGGCGGGGCACCGCACGACATCGGTGAGATATGGAGTAGCGCACTACTCACGCCCTGGCGGGTACCGGGATCCACGATCGAAACGTGGACCAGTTCTCAGTGAGCCTGCTCGGCGACTTCGCGGTGTACCACGGAGATCGGCACGTCACGCTGCCTCCGGCCTCTCAACGGCTCGTCGCGCTCGTCGCGATGAAGCGCAAACCTGTGCACCGCCTCTGGGTGTGCGCCAAGCTCTGGCCAAACGTCCATATCCCCAAAGCCGTCGCGAGCCTGCGATCGGCGCTGTGGCGCCTGCGGCCCGTCGGCGCCGCGCCCCTGCTGCTGGTGGATCCGCAATACCTTCAGCTCTCTGAGGACGTCTACGTCGATTTCCACCACTCGGTCGATCTCACCGAGCAGTTGCTCGACGGCGATGCCGACGCACAGCTGATGGCCGACTTGCTTCCGCTGCTTCGAGCGGGCGACCTCCTCGACCGGTGGTTCGAGCAGTGGGTCATCAGCGATCGCGACCACTACCACCTCAAGCGCAAGACGGCGCTGCAGCTGATCGCCGACCGGTGCGCCGCCGAACCGAGGACATCATGAACGCGTTCTGGGTGGTGGGCATCTCGGTCTGCATTCCGCTCGCCGCGGTCGGCCTCTACAGCCTGCAGGCACGCCTGGAGCGGTGGGACCACGACCGGCATGCAGAAGACTGACGGTCGACCGCGGAGCGGGTGCGTCCTACCGTGGAGTGGGTGGATCAACTTTCCGACGACATCGCCGCATTTCTCTCCGAGGGAACCCGCACGGGCATGTTGGGGTACCTGGCCTCCGACGGTCGACCTCTGGTGGCGCCGGTCTGGTTTGTCGTGGACAAGGGCGAGCTGGCCTTCAACACCGGCAAGGACACCGCCAAGGGTCGAGCCATCGCTCGTGATCCGCGGGTCGTGATGTGCGTCGACGACCCGCATCCGCCGTATTCCTTCGTCCAGATCCAAGGCATCGCGCAGATCAGCGAGGATCCCCAGGACCTACTCGACATCGCCACCCGCACCGGTGGCCGCTATATGGGCGCGGATCGGGCAGAGGAGTACGGGCGTCGCAATGGGGTGCCCGGCGAGCTCGTCGTCCGCGTCAGACCGACGAAGGTGCGCCACGCTTTCGACCTCGCGAACTGACCGGGGCACCAGCGCACCGCGATGCGGTTGTCCGCAGTGACAAGATGTGACGCATGAGCGCAAGGCGGGGCCCCGACGCCGTCGCCGTCGTCTTGGCAGCCGGTCTGGGAACCCGGGTCGGCGCCGACGGTAACAAGGCCTACCTGCGGATCGCCGGCCGCTCCATGGTGGCGTGGTCAATCGACACCCTGACACGAGTGCCCGAGATCGCTCGTACCGTGCTGGTGTTCCGGCGCGGAGAGTACGAATTGGCCAGAGATACACTGCAGCGGGAAGTGCCAACGGCCACAGTCGAGTTCGTCGAGGGCGGCGACACCAGGCACGCGTCGGAGTCCAATGTGCTGCGGTACCTGGCAGCCGACATCGACTCCGGGGCGGTCGACGTCGTCATCATCCACGACGCCGCCCGGCCGGTCGCCGGACCGGAATTGTTCGTCACCGCACTGTCGGTCGCCCGCGAGTTCGGTGGCGCCATCCCCGCAATACCGATTGCGGATGTGATTCGCACCAACGGCCATGACGTCGAAGTGATGGGAGGCTCGGCAGCATTGGTGCGCGTCCAGACCCCCCAGGCGTTTCGCGCTGCGACGCTGTTGCAGGCGTATCGCGCGGCCGAACGCGAATCGTTCGAGGGCACCGACACATCGTCGTGTGTCGAGGCATTCTCCGATCTCGAGGTCCGCACCTTCCGCGGCGAGCAACGCAACCTCAAGGTGACCTACGCCGCGGACGTCGCCGTCGCCGAATGCCTTCTCACGCGCCGCTAGGCCGGCTCGCGAGTATCGCCTCGACGAACTCCGCGTCCTCGGGCAGTTCGGCGCGGAACGCATCGGGATCGCCTTCGACGAAGGTGACCGGCACCGCGGCATCGTTGGCCGCCGCGATCTCGTCGAAGTCCTCGGACGCGCCCCGTTCGAGCAGTCCGGCCAACGCGTCGACGGTGAAACCGCGTGGATATTGGACGGCGCGCAACACCGACCGATCGACGGTGGCGGTGATCGACCCACTTCCGTCGACGGCCTTGACGCTGTCGGTCACCGCCAGTGCCGGCATCACGACTGCGCCCCCAGCGCGCATACCTTCGACCACACGGGCGACAAGGTTGGCCGGCGCCAACGGGCTGGCGATGTCGTGGACGAGCACATGGCTCGTCGAGAACGACGCTCGCCGAAGGTATTCCAGCGCCGCACCGAGACAGTCGGCTCGCTGAGCCAACCCACCTACCGGCTCGACACACACATCTGCCAGATCTTCGGACGCAAGAGCGGTGCGCACGTCAGCGGCAAGCGATACCGCGGCGGCGACGATGACGCGGTCAGGCTCGGCCACGGCGCCGAGCATCGATCGGACGATTCGAGCCAGGGGTGGCTGAGTTGCCAGCGGCAGGAACGCGGCCGCCGGGTTGCTCGCGACCGAATCCGGTAGCGGCACAACGACCGAAAGCTCCACGTCGGGTGCGCCGCTAGACCGGATCGAACGCGGAGATCAGCCAACGGTCGTCGACCTTCTGCAGGCCGACCTTGACGCTACTCGCCGCGAACGCGCCGTCCGGATTCTCTTTGCTGGTGGTCGTTTGGTTGATGAACAGCAGCACCGTCGCGGAGTCGGGCTGTATCTCGGAGACCGCGGCCCTGACGACGGCGGCGACGGTTTTGACCTGTTTCTCCTTGGCGGCCGGCGTCACGATCTTTTCGGTGAAATCCGTGTAGTACGAGAGGAAGTCACCGGTCAGATTCGACTTGGCTGTCGCGAAGTCCTTGTCCAGCGTGTCCGGCGAGTACGACAGTAAAGCGATCGTGCCGGTCTTCGCGGCCTCCAGTGCGACGTTCGCCGCGTCCGCGTTGATCTGCTGGTCTACTCGGTATTGGTAGACGTACAGCCAGCCGGCGACCCCCGCGGAGACAACCAGTGCGGCCGCGACGAGAATGGCGCCGATATTGCGGCGGATCATCCCGCGGTCGCGTCGCGCGGGCTCGGCGTCCTCCTCGGGGGATTCCGCGATATCGCCGCTCGATTCCTCTGCGACTTCGCCGGACTCAGTGATCTCAACGGCCTCGCTGCTCTTCTCAGCGGTGGGCACGTCCTTCTCTTCGGCGCTCACGGTACGAACTCGACTTTCGCCATCTTGATCTGACCACTGTCGACCCGCTCGAGGTTCACCGATAGGCGCCACGCACGCGGCTCCTGTTGAGCGCCCGAGGCATTGGTGACCCGCGAGGTGGCCGCAACCAGCGCGACGGCCGAGGTCGGGGTCATCGATTCCACGGCGACGGCGGTGACGGTGACGTCCGTGATCACCTTGGAATCCTGGGCCACCTTGACGAAATCGGCCGCCTGTTCTTCGAAGTCGGTCTTGAACTGGCCGGTCGTATTCTCGATGATGCGCTCGACGTCGGCCTGGGCATTGTTGAAGTCCAACGACATCAGCGTCACGACGCTCTGCCTGCCGGCCGCTTGAAACTCCGCGTCGAGCTGTCGAAGGTCCTCCGCCTTCCGGTGCTCGATGACCATGAGCACGCTGGCGGTGATCAATGCCGCGGTGCAGAGGACCGCGAGTGTCATCGCGACGACCTTGACTATGAGCCCCCACCGGCGGCCCCTCGGCGCGGCTTCGGATTCGTAGTCAGCGACATCGTCGGTCTGCGCCGGGACCGACCCGGCATCGGACGGCGCCTCCGCCGCCGATTCGGCAACGTCGTCGGCGTCCGCCTCCGCTTTGGCTCTGGCCTCGGCTTCCTGCGCTTCGCGGCGCAACCGGATCGCCTTCGCCTTAGCGCGCGCTGCGGCCGCAGCGGCTTCGGCCTCGGCCGCCTCGGCTTCGGCCTCCTCGGCCAGTGTCAGCGCATCGCCGCTAGTGCCGTCCGCCTCCTGTGGCGGTTCCTCGGCGCGATGATCAGTGTCGGTCGCCGACGCACGGCGCCTGAATGACGGCACAGCGACCTCCTTGTCCGTATGTCCCACTACTCACGAGAATGCCATTTTCTTTTATTGCGTATCGCCGCGACGATACCTTCCGCACACAGGCCGGACCAACGCCGCCCTTCCTGCGGAAATGCTATTTACACGCTGTGCACGCGCTCAGCTGTGCAGCTTCTTCAAGTCGTCCTTCACCACCTTGCCGGTGGCGTTCAACGGCAGCTTGTCGAGGAACTCTACATACCGGGGCACCTTGAAACCCGCCATTCGTCCGCGGCTCCACTCGATGACGTCGTCGCTGCTTATCGCTCCCGCGCCGCTCTTCGTCACGATGAACGCCTTGCCCACCTGACCCATCCGCTCGTCCGGCACACCGATCACCGCGGCCTGCGCGATCGCCGGATGCTCGAGCAGAAAGCCCTCGATCTCGGCGGGATAGGCGTTGAATCCGCCGACGATGTACATGTCCTTCTTGCGACCGACGATCCGCAGCCGTCCGGCAGCGTCGAGGGTGCCCAGATCGCCGGTGTGCAGCCACCCGTCGCGATCGATCGCCTCGGCGGTGGCGACGGGGTCATCGAGGTATCCCTGCATGACGTTGTAGCCGCGCACCAAGACCTCGCCGTCGTCGGCGATGCGCACCTCGCCGCCCTCGCACGGAAGACCTGCCGTAGTTGCGACGTCCTCGGGTGAATCCCCCGGCCGTGACAGCGTGACGTTGCCCGCTTCGGTGAGCCCGTAGCCCGTCATCAGCGACTGGAAGGGCAGGTCGTCGCGGATGCGCCTGATGAGTTCGACCGGGATGTCCGCGGCGCCCGTCACTGCGGCCCGCAACGTGGCGAGCTTGGACTTGTCAGCGACCGTGAGCAACGAGTGGTACAGCGTCGGCGGGCCGGGCAGCATCGTAATACGTTCGGCCTCAACGAGTTCCACCACACGATCGAGGTCGAACACCGACAGCGGCACCATAGTCGCGCCGCGCAGGAACGACGCGACCAAACCGGCCTTCAACCCGAAGGTGTGGAAGTACGGGTTGATCATCAGGTAGCGGTCACCTTCACGGAGGTCGGCCAGCGTGGCCCACTCCTCGTAGGCTCGTAGCGTCTGCAGATGATTCATCCTGGCGCCCTTGGGCCTGCCGGTCGTGCCCGACGTGAAGATGATGTCGGAGATGTCGTCTCCGCTGACGTGACGGTGCAGAGGTGAACCGGAGGACAGAAAGCCGGATTTCAGATCGATGGCCGGTACACCGTCGGGCGCGCCGTAGTCCTGGTCCAGGAAGCCCTTCTGCACCATGACCGCCTTGGCTCCACTGCGGACGATGATGTCAGCTGCCTCGTCGGCCTTGAACCGTGTGTTCACCGGGACCAGCACCGCGCCAGCAGTCATGATCCCGAACGCGGCGATCATCCACTCCGCGGAATTGGGCGCCCAGATCGCTATCCGATCGCCCTTGTCGATGCCGAAATCCGCGAAGGCACCTGCCGCGCAACGAATCCGATCGACGACCTCAGTGAAGGTGAGGCGCAGCGGACCGTCGACAACCGCTTCCGCGTCGCCGAACCGGTCCGCCGCGCTCAAGACCATCTCGGGGATGGTCTGAAAAAGCTGCTTACCCGTCACACGGTGACGAGGCGACTGAGGTTGCCGCCCATGATCTTCGCCTGATCCTCCATGGAGAGGTGCTCGAGCGCGGTCACATAGTGGGTCGGCTCCGCGAGCCCTTCCGGGTGCGGCCAGTCCGAGCCGTAGAGCACCTGGTCGACGCCGATCAGGTTGATCAGGTCGTCGATGCCCTCCTCGTAGAACGGGCTGACGAAGATGCGGTTCTTGATCTCCTCGATCGGGTTACCGGGGAAGGCTTCCGGCGCCTTCTTGTAGACCTCGGCCATCGAGTCCAGAAGCGGGAACATCCACTTCGAACCCGCCTCGACGATGCCCACCTTCAGCTTCGGGAACCGGAACAGCGCGCCGTGAATCACCCAGGAGGCCACCGCATCCTGGATCGGACGCCACTCGTTGAGGATGGACATGGCGTTCGTCTGGAACGGCAGCATCTCCTGCGCGGCGCCATCCCACTCCGAGGTGTAGCGGGAGTAACCGCTGTCGCTTGAGTGCATGCCGACGAAGACGTCGTACTCGACGCACTTCTGCCAGAACGGGTCGAACTCGGGCAGAGCGAACGACCGCGGCCCGCGGAAGCCGGGCACCGGCGCCGGGCGGATCAGGATGGCACGAGCACCGCGCTTGACCGCCCAATCCAGCTCCTCGATCGCCTTTTCGACGATGGGCAGCGTGATCACCGGGGTGGTGAAGATGCGGTTCTTGTAGTTGAAGCCCCACACCTCGTGCAGCCACTCGTTGAGCGCGTGGATGATGACGTGGATGGCGACCGGGTCGTCGGACAGGCGCTCCTCGATCAGGCTGGCCAGCGTCGGGAACATCAGCGAGCGGTCCAAGCCCAACTCGTCCATCTTCTCCAGGCGCGGAGCGGGTTCGAAGAACGCCGGAATGGCGCGCATCGGCTCACCGAACAGCTCGCGCTTGCTCTTGCCGTCGGGATTCCCGAACTTGAAGTACTCCTCCCAGGCCCCCGGCTTGGCGACCACGGAGAAGGTGGGATTGGGGATGTAGTTGCTGATCACGCCCTTGAGCGCGATCTTGGTACGCCCATTGATCTCGACGTACTGGACGATGTCCTTGTACTCCTTGGGGAGGTACTTCGTCATCGCCTCGGGCGGCTCGTAGAGATGGTTGTCCGCATCGAACAGCGGAAACGGAATGTCGACCCGGTGCGACAGCTGGCCCATGAAAGACTCCTTATCCTCTGACGAGAATCCTATTCTCCTAGCGCGATGGTAACAAGGTTTTCGCCGCAGTGGTAATGACGTTACCGGCGGGTGGTCTGCCGCTCACGCCTGCAATGACTGCCGGACGCGAAACTTCTGCACCTTGCCACTCGCAGTACGCGGAAAGTCATCCACCCGGTGCAACTCCTCAGGCCACTTCTGTACCGCGACACCCTGCGCCTTGAAGTGCTCGCGCACCTCGTCCAGCGTCGGCATCTCCCGATCGTCGCGAACCCGCAGCACCGCGGCCGCGCGCTCACCCAGGCGGTCATCGGGCACCGCCACCACCACGGCCTCTGCGACCGCCGGCATTCCCAGCAGGACCTCCTCGACCTCCAGCGCGCTGATGTTCTCGCCACCTCGGATGATCACGTCGGCCTTGCGATCGGTGATCGTGAGGTAACCGTCCTCGTCGAGGACACCGACATCACCGGTGCGGTACCAGCCGTCGGCGTCGAACGCGCTCGCTGTCAGCGCCTCGTCGGTGTAGCCGAGGCACAGGTCTGGACCCCGGCTGAAGATCTCGCCGTCGGGGCCGAGCCGGATCTCCACCCCGGGCCGCACGTCGCCGTCGGTGAACAGCCGCTTGTCCTCCGGCGCGCTGCGGCGCGACCCGGTGATCGACGGGTGCTCGGTACTGCCGTAGGAACGGAAGACGAACATTCCGAGATCGGCCAGGCGCCGGGTCACGGCGGCCGGAACCGTCGAGCCGCCCAACCCGACCGTCGTGAAGTGGCGCACGTGGTCCGGCGTGCAGTCCGGATGGTCGAGCACGCTCGTGACGAAGTAAGGCGGCCCGCCGCCGATCGACAATCCGTCGCGCTCGATGAGTTCGAGTACCCGGCCCGGGTCCCACACGTCACAAAGATCGATGGGCGCTCCTTCGAGCACCGGGATGAGAAACGCGCCGAGCATCCCGATGAAGTGCCCCACCGGGGTCGCCGTCAACTGCCTGACGCGGTCGGGCGGGTAGTTCTCGAGAAGCTGACGCGTTTCGAAACTGAGGGTCTGGTGGCTGTGGATGACGCCCTTCGGATTGCTCGTGGTACCCGAGGTGAAGGCGATCAGCGCCGGGCTGGCGGGGTCCGCCGCGATGGTGCCCGGCATGGGCTGGTCGGCAAGAAGGTCGTCGAACGTATCGCCGACCAGCCCGACGATCGGCACATCGGCACAAAGGTCGGCCTGAAATGTCATGCGGCCGAACTCGGCGGTGGTGATGAAAACCTTCGGCCGTGCCGTCGTCATGATGTGACCGAGTTCTTTGCGCCCGTAGAAGTGCACGATCGGCACGACCACCCCACCCAGGAATGTGGCGGCCCAGAACGCCGCAGCGGCCTCCATCCAGTTGGGCAACTGGATGGCGACGACGTCGCCTGCACCCACGCCGCGCGACCGAAGTCCTGCGGCCAGCCTGCGGGCCTGGGTCTCGACGTCACCAAACGTGCCGGCGTACGGGCGCACGGCGGAGTGCACATGAAAGGCAGTCGCAGGATTGGCCGCCAGTCCGCCGGCCACCAGATCCCCGAGTGTTTCCTGTGTCCACCAACCTTCGGCGACGTACCGTTTCGTCAGGTACTCAGGGATTTTTCGCATGTATTCGGCTGCACCTCCGTGTTTGGCCCGATGCTATTCTCCGCTAGAGAGAATGCCAATACCGGGAATGGAGAACGCTAGATGGTCGACCTCGAGCTGGACGACGGGCTGGCGGTCATCACCATCGACCGGCTGCATGCGCGCAACGCCATTTCCCTGGAGACGATGGACCAGCTGGAGAAGGCGCTCGACAGCGCCGACGGTGCACGGGCGCTCGTCATCACCGGCGCCGGTGACCGCGCCTTCGTCTCGGGCGGCGACCTCAAGGAACTCAGCGCACTGCGCACCGAGCTCGACGCCTCGGCGATGGCTTTTCGAATGCGGACCATCTGTGACCGGATCGCCGGCTTTCCCGGGCCGACGATCGCGGCATTGAACGGGCACGCACTGGGTGGGGGGGCCGAGTTCGCGGTGTCTGCGGACATCCGGGTCGCCGCCGACGACATCAAGATCGGATTCAACCAGGTGGCGCTGGAGATCATGCCTGCGTGGGGCGGAGCCGAACGTCTCGTCGCGCTGGTCGGTTACAGCCAGGCGTTGCTGCTGGCGGGCAGCGGCACCATCATCGGTGCATCGGAGGCCGAACGGTTGGGGCTGGTGGACCGCGTCATCCCGCGGGCATCGTTCGACAGCGGCTGGCGTGATCTCGCCCGCGCAATGGCCGGCCGCCCGGCAGGAGAGATCAAGCGCGTCATGAAGGGCGCGACGACCACGGAGGCTGTCGCAGCCTTTGCGCGCCTGTGGGTTTCAGACGAACACTGGTCAGCCGCCGACAAAGTGATGAAGCGCGATAAGTAGATCGTGTTTAGAGCGCGAGCAGACGCGTAGACCCCTAAAAGTAGACCGCCTTGGGGGTCTACGAGTCTGCTCGCCGTCGAACCTTAACCGCCCAGCACCCGGATCGGGTCGCTACCGTCCCAGTCGATCGCGGCATCGCGGACGAATTTACCCATGCCGGAAGTGATTTCGTTGTCTTCCATGATCTCGATGACGGTGGCGGGACTATTCGGCGGCTCGAGATAGGCGAACCGTGTTCCGACGTTCTCGTCTCCGAGCCAGACCACCGGCCAGCCGGCATCACGCACAGATGCCATCGTCGCGTCGAAATCATCCGTCCAGTACGCGAGTTGGTGGTAGCCAGGACCACTGGCCGCGAGAAATTCGGTGTAGATGCTCGGGGTGCTGTCCTCTTGCTGGATCAGCTCGATCTGCATCTCCCCGCTGTTGGCCAGCGCCATCGAGATCGTGACCTCACACGGGTCGCCGCGATAGGACGCTCGTATCGGAATGCCGCGCATGACGAAGAACGGGCCGACACCCAGGTCGATCCACGGGCCGAGCGCTGCATCGAGATCCTCGACGATGTAACCGATCTGCCGGATCGGTCCGGGCAGGATCATGACTGCGGGATCACCGTGACACCGGACTGCACCCGCGCGATGTGCGTGGTCCGGCGCGCGATGCGCCATCCGTCGGGAGTGCGGGCGAGTTCGTCGTCGTAATGGCCAAGGGCCTCAACCCAAGTGGCCGGATCGTCGGGAACCGCCTGCAGATGCGCGAAGACGTAGGACCTGGCCGTGGCGCGATCGCCGTCGACAGTGATCGTGAAGTTGGACAGCCGGTGGTAGGTGGGCCCCATCGAGCTGTGGAGCTGCTCCATCAATCCGCTGATGGCATCGACACCCGAATACCGACCGACCTCGCCATAGTCACAGTCGACATCCTCTGTCCAGCAGGTGCGCAACAACGGCCAGTCCTTGAAATCGATTCCTGTGGCGTAGCGGATCAGAACGTCGGCGATCTGCGCTTTGTCGGCATCCACACGGGCAGGCTAACCCGTCGGGTCTGCGTCGGCCACCACCGCAGCCTCCCCCACCACCGCCCACATCCATGATCGGACGTCACGCCGACCCATCGGCACATAGGGTGATGACGTGCGGCGTTGGCGCGGCGATCCGGTCGATCGCGTGCTGGTTGCGGCGTTGGAACTCGAACTTCCGCCCGCCGTGTTCAAGACGTGTCCGTGGCAGCCTCGGGAGCTCATCGACACCGGCCTGCGGCAATGGTTGAGGTGTTGCGCCGCGGCGCTGCGCGACGATCAGGTCATCGGGATGCCATCTCACGCCGTTGACGAGGCATGGCACGGCCTGATCCTGTGCACCGTCCGGTACGCCGCGTTCTGCGAAAGGGCGTACGGCCGGTTCCTTCATCACCATCCCGAGGGCGGGGCACCCGCGGGCGCCCTCGCCGATTCGGCGGATGAACAACTGCGCAGGACGGTGATCGCCTGGTCGATGGTGGCGCAGCCGGGTGAGCATTGTGTGCTGTGGGACCTCGATCGGTGTGTCGGGGTAGATCAGCCGTGGGGCATGGATCTCGCGACGGTGGCGGCGGTCGAGGCCGACATCTCTCGGGTCATGTCGAGAGGCGGCAACGGCTGATGCGGACATTGTTCTCTCTAGACGAGAACGCCATTTCCGATTATGGTCACTCCGTGTCCACCCAGAAAGCGCTCGCACCGGAGATCTCCACGTGGCCCGACGAGAACCCGCAGCTGATCGGCAGTCGCTGCGGTGCGTGCGGAGCGACGACGTTTCCCATCCAGCAACGCTGCCCGCGGTGCAGCAGCGGCGAGATGTCAGATGTTCATCTACCCCGTCGCGGCACCCTGGTGGCCTGGACAACCCAGGGCTTTCCGCCCGGCGCACCCTACAAGGGTCCTGCGGGCAAGGACTTCGTGCCGTTCGGCGTCGGCCTGGTACAGCTCGATGATGTGATTCGGGTCGAGGGCCGGCTCACCGAAAACGACCCGCAGAAGCTGGAATTCGGCATGGAGGTCGAGCTGACCATGGTGCCGTTCACCACCGACGACGAGGGCAACGAGATCATCACCTTCGCCTTCCAGCCGGTCTAGAGAGGAAGCCAACGTTATGACGAATGACGTCGCCATCATCGGGGTGGGCCTCCACCCGTTCGGCCGGTTCGACAAGACGGCCATGGAGATGGGCGCCGAAGCGATCCAGCTCGCCCTCACCGACGCGGGTGTCGACTGGAAGGACATCCAGTTCGGCTTCGGCGGCAGCTACGAGGTGTCCAATCCCGACGCTGTCACCCGCCTGGTGGGGCTGACCGGCATCACGTTCACCAACGTGTTCAACGCCTGCGCCACCGCGGCGTCGGCCATTCAGCAGACGGCGGACACCATTCGCCTCGGCAAATACGACATCGGGATCGCCATCGGGTTGGACAAGCATCCCCGCGGCGCTTTCACCGACGACCCCGCCAAGCTGGCCCTACCCCAGTGGTATGCCGAGAACGGCCAGTTCGTCACCACCAAATTCTTCGGCATCAAGGCCAACCACTACATCCACAAGCACGGCATCTCACAGGAGACCCTGGCCCGGGTGGCCAACAAGAACTTCCGCAATGGCGCGCTGAACCCGAACGCGTTCCGCCGCAAGGAGATCTCGGTCGACGAGATCCTCAACTCCGCGGTGCTGAACTACCCGCTCACCCAGTACATGTTCTGCGCCCCGGACGAGGGGGCGGCCGCGGTGATCATGTGCCGCGGGGACATCGCACATAAGTTCACCGACAAGCCGGTGTTCGTGCGCGCCAGCGAGATCCGGACGCGCACCTTTGGTGCCTACGAGGTACACGCCACCTGTGCGCCTCTTGACGAGGACCCTTCGCCGACGGTGTACGCCGCCAAAGCCGCCTACGAGGCGGCCGGCATCGGTCCCGACGACGTCGACATCGCACAGTTACAGGACACCGACGCGGGCGCCGAGGTGATCCACATGGCCGAGACCGGACTCTGCGCGGACGGCGAACAGGAGAAGCTGCTGGCCGACGGCGCCACCGAGATCCACGGCACCATTCCGATCAACACCGACGGCGGTCTGATCGCCAACGGCGAACCCATCGGCGCCTCTGGTCTGCGGCAGGTCCACGAGTTGGTGCGCCAGCTTCGCGGCGAGGCGGGCGACCGGCAGGTTCCCGGGGAGCCGAAGGTTGGTTTGGCGCAGGTCTACGGCGCGCCGGGTACCGCCTCGGCGACGATTCTTTCGGTCTGAGCCAGATCGAGCATTCGGCCCACCGTGCGAAAACATGATTCTAAAATTCGGGGAATGAAGTTTCCGGCGACACCCCGCGTTTGCACGCCGACAGCGTTGCTCAGGCTCGCTGCGGCTACCGTACTGGCGGCTTCGGGCGTCGTAGCGGCGAGCGTGCCGGCGACGGCTCAGGCTCCGTTACACAACGTGAAATACACGGTGTTCGCCGAGGGGCCTGCGTACGTGAAGATCTACTACCGCGACGTCGACCCACCGAACTGGGCCGATTACAGCCACAACCCCTACGCCTACACCCCGAAGGTCGAGGCCGACGTAGGACCCAATCAGCAATGGAATCTCGATGTGCAGCTGGCAAATCCGGACGAATGGGCGATGGTCGTTGCGCAAGGCGAACCCGGCCTGACCCCCAATGTCCATTGCATCCTCGCGGTGGACGGCGTCGTCGTCGCGACGGATCAACGGCCCAAGGGCGCGCTCTGCTCAATCCGCAACTGGTGAATACTGATTCACTCGTCCGTCGGAAGCGGCTCGCCCTCCAGGCGGCGGATCCATTGCTCGCAGTACGCGAACGTCTCGGCGTGGCCGGTGGTCATGCCGAGCGCGCGTTCCATCACCAGCCCCTGGGACACGCTCGTCGCGAACACCGTCCACACCACTGGCGGAACGTCGTCGGATGCGACGCCGTACCGGTCCAGCGCTGCCGCGATCGCCGCATCCTGTTCAGCCCGGAATCGTTCGGCGTGGTAGACGATCTCGGCACGCAGCGCCTTGCGGTGATTCGCCAGGCCCATGAATTCCATCGTGAGCCTCGTCGCCTCGGGCTGCGTACTGAACCTCCACAGCGCCCACAACGGCTGCGGCGACTTCAGCGCCGTCTGCAGCACACTGAGGCCGGTTTCGGCCATCCGACGGAACACCGCGAGGAAGAGATCCTCCATGGTGCGGAAGTAGTAGTGGACGAGCTGGGGTTTGAGCCCCGCCTTCTCGGCGACCCGGCGCGACGTTACCGCGGCGTAGCCCTCGTCGAGAAGCAGCTGCTCGGCGGCATCGAGGAGCACACCGCGGTTCTTCGCCTCCGGCGCCCCGATCCTTCGCGTCCCCCCACGACCCTCGGCCATGGCATCAGTCCTCTTTCCCGACGTCGCGTGTTGCAACACGCCGATCGTAATGGCGACCAGCCGCGCGTCCTTGACCCCGACCTTAACGCCATGCTAAGCAGGTGCTCAGCATATTCGGTTAGCCGGCTCGCCCACCGGGCCGTTCCGGTCATAGCCACGACTCAGGTAAGCGCCGGGCATGGAGGGCTCACAAGACGATGACCACAGATTTCGACTCGGTCGACTACTTCACCGATCCGTCGTTGGTGCCCGACCCACATCCGTACTACGACCATGTACGCAGCAAGGATCCGGTGTGCTGTCCGATCAACAACGGCGTGCTCGCGGTGACCGGCTGGGAAGCGGCGAACTCCGTCTATAAGGACACCGAGAACTACTCGTCCTGCGTCGCGGTCATGGGGCCCTTCACGCCGATGCCGTTCACGCCGGAGGGCGACGACATCTGCGCGCAGCTCGAGGAGCACCGCACCGAGATCATCATGCACGAGCACATGGTCACGATGGATCCGCCACATCACACCGACGCGCGGTCGGTTCTGTCGCGCCTACTGACGCCGAAGCGCCTCAAGGAGAACGAGGACTTCATGTGGCGACTCGCCGACCGCCACATCGACGAATTCATCGCCGCGGGCCACTGCGAGTTCCTCAATGCCTACGCCAAGCCGTTCTCGCTTCTGGTGGTCGCCGACCTGCTCGGCGTGCCCGAAGAGGACCACGAGGACTTTCGTCAGGCGTTCGGCGCCCAAGGCGAGGGAACCAACATCGGCAGCCTCGACCACGAAGTGATCGCCGTGAACCCGCTCGCATGGGCCGACGAGAAGTTCTCGCATTACATCGAGGAACGCCGAGAGAACCCGCGCGACGACGTGCTCACCTCGATTGCGACCGCGAAGTATCCCGACGGTTCGACCCCCGAGGTGGTCGATGTGGTGCGGACCGCGACGTTCCTGTTCGCAGCCGGCCAGGAGACGACCGCCAAGCTGCTCGGCGCGGCGATGCGGGTGCTCAGCGACCGGCCCGACATTCAGCAGCAGCTGCGTGACGACCGCACGCTCATCCCGGTGTTCGTCGAGGAGTGCCTGCGGATGGACAGCCCGGTGAAGAGCGTGTTCCGGATGGCCCGCAAGACAACGACACTCGGCGACACCCCGGTGCCCGCGGGAACCACGGTGATGGTGAGTCCCGGTGCCGCCAACCGCGACCCTGCCCGCTTCGAGAATCCGCACGAGTTCTCCCTCGACCGCAAGAACGTTCGCGAGCACATCGCGTTCAGCCGCGGCATCCACTCCTGCCCGGGCGCGCCCCTGGCGCGTGTGGAGGGCCGGGTATCGATCGAGCGCATCTTGGACCGGATGGCCGACATCACCGTCAGCGAGGAGAAGCACGGACCGATCGACGCGCGCCGTTACGAGTACGAGCCGACGTTCATCCTGCGCGGACTGACCGAGATCAACATCGAGTTCACGCCCGTCGGCTAGGAACCGGCCGGAGCGGGACGCAACTGTTCGCCGCTTTCCCATCTGGGGAAGCCGTCCTCGCGCGTGACGCAACTGAGGAACATGCCGTCGGGCGCCTGGGCGACCTCGCCGTCGTAGCCGGCGCAGTCACTCATGTAGTCCTTGATTCCGCGCATTTCGGGTGACCGGAACCAGCGCGGTTCGTAGCGCCTCGGCGTCCCGCAGAACACCAGTCGTCCCCACGACGTCACACCGAACGAGTAGTACTTGGTTTGATTGCAGTACGAGCCCAGCACCACGCCCGGCTGGATACCCGGAACGCAGCTGGGCTCGTCGCATTGGGTCGGTCCTGCGGACGCCACGGGCGGCGCGATGATTGAACCGGCGGTCAGGGCTGCAGCAAGCACTGCGATGGTGGATCGCACCCGATCATTCTCACATGTGCGGGAATCAAATTCTCGCTTTCGAAGAGGATCGCTACCGGCCAAGATAGGCTCTAGAGTCATGCGTGGACACAAAATCGCCGCTGGCGCACTAGCAGCACTGACCGTCGCCGCGACCCTCAGCGGCACTCCAACGGCCCGCGCATCGGACTTCGGCGTCGAACTGAACGGCACCTACCATTACCACGCGAACGGCGACATCGCGCTGGTCAACGATGTCAAAAAGCAGATGCCGACCATCGACGAGACGTGGACGCTGTCTTCCAGTTGTGTCAGCCCCGTCGAATGTGAAGGTACGGCAACGAGTTCGGCGGGTTGGACCGCCCGGTTGTGGTACGGCTATCCGAACACCTACTGGGTGGTCGACCGCATCATTCCCGAGTGGCAATTCTGCCCCGGCGGCGGCGTCGCTCCCGGTGAGCAGAGGTTTCAGTTCTCCGGCGTCGACGTGGTGGCCGAGGAAGCCAACAAGAGGATCACGAATTTCCTGGTGGGCCGCCAGCGCACGATCAGCCCCAGCGGCTCGTGCGGCACCAACAAGCCCCTCGTCATCGAGACACCGATGAAGCTGGAGCAGATTGCCTAGGGGCTAGCGCCTAATCAGATCGGCAGCAGGTCTTTCCACGTCTTGGGCGCGTGCCCGGTGGCAACATTCGTCAGCGTCTGCACCTGTCCGTCGGGTGTCACGAACTGACCGGTGTCCGGGTCGTAGGGCACCGCGGCGACGGATGGTCCGCCGGATTCATTGCCGCGGAACGCACTCGGTGTAACCGGCGCTCCACCGCCGTGTGGCACCTCCGTTGACGGCGCGGGTGCGACAGCGCCGGCCGGGGCGGCCGGGATCGGGACACCGTTCACCGAATTGCCCGCCGGCGGTGGCGGCAGGGGTGCAGGTGACGGCGGCGGTGGCGGCATCGGCGGCGCCGCCGGGGGCGGTGCGATCGGCGTGTACAGCGGATTTGGGACACCGGGAGGCGTCCCCGACGGCACGGCGCCCGGAGGCAGGGGTGTCCCCTCGAGCGGTGCGTAGATCCGTTCTTGGAAGTCGACTCGGTCGTCGAGCGGGAAGCCTTGCGCAATGATGTTGGGGTCGATCGGATATGGCCCTGTCGAATGAGGACGGAGGGCAATGGGCTTGTAACCCTCGGGGTCGTTGCAGAGTTCAACGGTTGGAGCACGCTTACCCGGGTGCGCCATGCACGGATAGTTTCGGGCACCGCGCACGCCGATCGGCGAGTCTTGGGGCAATTTGCAGTACAGATCATCCGGCGTGTCGATGGTCGTGGTGTCCGCGGGTGAACGCCACTGGGATGGCGGCAGGAAGCCGACCGTGCACGGCACCGGATCGGAGACGGTGAGCGAGAAGTCGCTCAGCGCATACCCGGTGGGGTTGTTCTTGCCCAGACCAAAGCCCTGCTGGGCGGCCAGCGCATTGGGGAAAACCACCAGCAGCTGCTCGATCGAGGGGTTATACGTGACGAGGATCTGCCCTAGCGTGGTCAGGTTCGCCAGCAGGATGGGCAGCGTCGGCTTGATCTGGTTGAGCAGCGCCGAGACCTCTTGTGCGAAGCCAGGTCCCTGCTGCAAGAGCGCCCGTATCTGAGGATCGTTTTGCGCGAGCTGGGCGGTGACCCCTTCCAGGCTGCGCGCCCACGTCCGGATGGAGTCGGCTGTCTCGGCCTGCGATTCCAGCAGCGGACCACTGTCGTCAATCAAACCGCGCGACTCGTCGGACACGCTGTTGAGTTGCTCGGACAGCGTCGCGCCGGAGTCGATCAGCGAGCCGAAATCGGGCCCCGCGCCGTTGAACGCCTTGAACGTCTCATCGAGCAGATCGGAGATCCTGTCGCCGGGGATGCTGTCAACCAGCTCGCTGACCTGATCCAGCATCGGGCCGACCTGCTGCGGGATCGTGCTGTCGGACACCGGGATTCGTGAGCCGTCCTGGAGGTATGGACCGGAATCGATGCGTGGCCGCAGGTCCACGTACTGCTCGCCGACTGCCGACACGCTGAGTACGTATGCCTCGAGATCCGCGGGGACCTTCGGCGACGTATTGAGCGACAGCACCGCTTCCGCACCGTTCTCGGTGAGCTCTACCGATTTCACCTTGCCGATCTGCACACCGCGGTACGTCACGTTGGCGAAGCGGTAGAGACCGCCTGCGGCAGGGAGTTCCAGCGTGACGGTCAGCCGGCCCACGTTGAGCAGTGTCGGCAACTGCATATAGGCAAACAGCATCACCGTCACACCGACGATCGACGCGATCGTGAAGATGATCAGCTGGTTGCGGACGAAGCGGGTCAGCATCAGCCACCTCCACCCGTCGGCGGCGCCGGCAATTCAGCTCCCACCGGCGGCCCTGGCAATTCAGCTCCCGCCGGCGGTGCCGGCAATTCAGCAGGAGCCGATCCGGAAGGCGCTTCCGCGCCGAAGGGACCGGCGAAGATCTGCGAGCCGTCGAGCTTTGGGGCAGGTCCGAATTGCGGCCTGGCCGCAGGCGGCGGAACCATCGGTAGCACCGGCCCGAACATGTTGTTGATCTGCGCTCCCGAAGCCGCATCGGGCGCGGGCGGCAGGTCGCTTGGCGGCGGCGCGACGCCCACCATGATCGGGTCGTAGGCGTAGTTCAGGAAATACGGATCGCCCGGCGCGGGAATGAGCTTGGCGTTCTGATCGCCCCATCGGGTGCCGAGCAGGATTCCGCGCTTGAAACGCGGGTAAGTCAGGTCGAACGTGGCCATGAGATTGATGTAGTCACCCTTGGCGATCTTGTCGGCGAATGCCGGGCCGTACGGAAACGCCGTCGCGAAGATCAACGCCTGACTGAGATCGGGGCCGATGTCGGCGAGCGATTTGAGTGCCGGTTCGAGGCCTTGCAAATTTTTCACCAGATCGTCGCCGGCATCGTTGACCAACTGGGTGGCAGTGTCGCTGAAGGTCCCCAGTTTTTGCAGCGCCGTGGTGAGGTTCGGTCGCTCCTTCACCAGCACGTCTATCGCGGGCGGAATCTCTCTGAGTGCCCGATCGATCACGTCGCGTTGACTCGCGAATTTGCCGGCCACGCGGTTGAGTTGCTTGACGGACTCGATGATGTTGTCGCGCTGGGCATCCAGCGTTCCCACGAAATCGTTGAGCTGGGTGAGCAGTTCACGGATCTGTGGCTCCCGCCCCGATAGCGCAGCGCTGAAGTTGTGGATGACATCGCCGATCTGCCCAAGCCCGCCCGCGTTGACGATGGTCGACAGAGACGACAGTGTCTGCTCGGTGGTCGGATAGGTCGATGACTGGTTCAGCGGAAGGGTGGAACCGGGTTGCAGGCGACCGCTCGGCGGTTCGCCCAGCGGTGGATTCAGTGCGAGATGCATTGAACCCAGGAGGCTCGTCTGCCCGACGGAGGCGACCGCGTTCTCCGCTATGACAACGTCGGGCTTGACCGACACCTCGACGTTCGCGTGCCATGCGTCGACGGTCATCTTCCCTACGCTGCCGACGATGACGTCGTTGACCATCACCGGCGAATTCGACTCGAGCGTGGCCACATTCGGGACCTGCACCGTGTACTGCACCGAGTCAGGACCACGGCCGACTGCACCGGGCAGCGGCAGCGAGTTGATCCCCTGGTAGGCACAGCCTGTCATCGCTGCGGCCAGGCAGCACCCCGAGGCAAGCATTGCCTTCACACGGCGACGGATCATGATGGCGGCGTCCCTTCCGCAGGCAGCAACGGACCCGGTGGCGGCGGGACAGCCGCGCTTGGTGGGAGCAGCATGTTCTGAACCGACGGCGTCCCCGGGCCGGTCTGGATGTTGGGCGGCCCTGGAATCGGCGCGCCTGGATACAGCGCGGGCGACGGTATCGCGGGCACTTCGTCGTGCCCGTATAGGCCCGGCGGCATGGCGGGTAGTCCGACTCCTCCGTATCCGGGCGGCGGTGCCACATCTCCGGCACCCGTGTATGCCGAGACCGCTGGTCGAGGCTCGGGTGGATCACCCGGCCCGGTACCGCCCGGCGCAAGCTTGGGGTCTGTGTAAATGAGGTTTTCCGGTTTGGCGCTCGGTCGCAGGTACGGATTGATCGGCAGTGGCAGGTTGTTGAAGTTCAGCAGTCTCAGCGCCGGACCGAGGTACTGCTCGCAGAGTTTCGCCGTCTCGGGTGCCGTGGTGTTGGCGACGCCGCCAATCATGCCGCAGATGAAGTACACCGGGTTCGAAAAGTTGACGAAAGAGAAGGCCCCACTCACGCCGCCGGTCGGCGGGTAGTAGATGTTCAGATAGTTTGCGATGGCATTGGGCGCCACATGCAGGACATTCTCCAAGGGCAGCCGACTGTCGACCAGGTTTTGTGTGACAGCCGCCAGGCTTCTGATCTGCTCAGCGGTCTGTTCGCGACTGCCCGCGACGAACCGCTGCACCTCCCCGATCGCGACAGACAGATCCGACAGCGCAGCGTCCAGATCCGACCTGCTGTTGTCCACCACGCTGGTCAGGCTGGCCAGGCGGTTCTGGAACAGGACGATCTGCCGCTTGCTGTCGCGCAACGCGCTGACGAAGACCTGCAGGTTCTTGATGATGTCTACGATGTTGCCGCTGCCTTCGGCGAAGATCCTTGCGACACCTGATAATTCGGCAAGCGTCGATCTAAGCTTCTCGCCGTTGCCGTCCATCGCATTGGCGGCGCTGTCGATGAACCTGCCGATGGAAGTGTCGGTTACCGCGCCCTGCGAGCCGGGCTTGGGACCCAGTTCGGTTGCCAGCCGCATCAATTGGGTTTTGACCTCATCCCACTCGACTGGGACCGCGGTCCGGTCACTGGGAATCACCGCACCGTCGGCCATCGTGGGCCCGTCACCCTCGCGATATGCCGGCGTGAGCTGCACATACCGTGCGGCGATCAGATTCTGCGCGACGATCACCGCTTTGGCGCCCGCAGGCACCGGCACGTCGCGGTCGACCTCCAGGATCAGCTTGGTCTGCGTGCCCTCGGGTTGGATGCTCTCGATTCTGCCGACCTCGACACCGGATACCCGCACCTCGTCACCCGGATAAATGGCGGTCGCCGTGGGGAAATACGCGGTGATGGTCTTGGGTCCAAAGAAGACCTGGCGCACCAGGAACGCGGCTCCGGCCACCAGCACCACGGCGAGCAGCGCGGCGACCCATGTCGCGAGGCGCTTACGGGTTGCCATCATCGGGGAGATCTCCTGGTTGTGGAAGCCCGTTGACGGGGAACGGAAGTTGCGCGCGCGGACCGGCGGTGTCCGGCGGTTGCCCGATGTTTTCGCCGTTCCTGAAGCCGAACGCGTAGTCCAGGAACGGCTGCAGCAGCTGCGCCGGTTGGATGTTGGGTACAAGCGCGTTGTAGTAGGCGCCGTTGGCGACGATCTCGCCCTGGGTCACCTCGTACTTGCGCAACCCCGCGAGGGCCTTGGTGATGTTGTCGCGGTTCTTCTCCAGCATCTGGTTGACCGCGTTCATCTTCTCCAGCGCCGGCGCGAGTTCCTGTTCGTTCTCGGCGACGAGACCGGTGAGATTGCGCGACAGGGCCGACGTGTTAGCCAGTAGGTCGACGATCGCCTGACGCCGATCGTTGAGCACACCGAGCAGGTCGTTGGCGTTGAGGATCAACGCGTTGACCTGCTGACTGCGCTCCGACAGGATTCCCGTGACATCGCCTGCGGTTTTCAGCAGCTCGGCCAGGCTGTCATTGCGGCCGTTGAGCGATTTCGACACCCGCGACAGGCCGTCGAATGTCGGCCCCAATTCCGGAGCCACCTGGTCGAGCGTCTGGGCCAACGTGTCCAATGACTGGTTCAGAGAGTCGGTTTCAGTTCCCGCAGTGTTGGAAGTCAGCTCGCTGACCGCGTCGGTCAACGAATACGGCGACGACGTCCTGGTGACCGGGATGGTCTGGTTCGGTGACAATGTGCCGCTGCCGTCGGACTCCAACGCAAGCACGCGCTCGCCGAGCAGCGTGCCGGTGCGGATGTGCGCGGTGGTGTCCGAGCCGAGCGCATACTTGCCGTCGATCGTGAAACCAACCAGTGCCTCGCCATTCTCGAGTTCGATCGACGACACCGAGCCGACCTTGATTCCTGAGACCGTCACGTCGTTACCTGCGGCCAGACCGCCGGCCTCGGTGAATACCGCTTGATAACGGAGGGCGGTGGCCCACGAGTACAGGCGTTCGGGCTGCAGCCCGATGACGATCACCAGGATGATCAGCACCACGCCGATGAAGCCGGCCCTGATGAGAGCGGATCCGCGGTACTTGTTCATTCGTCCCGACACCTCCCCGTTTCTTGCCTGATCCAGGGGAACTGCACAGTACGGCCCTCAAGATCGCTTGCCCGGAAAGTGATTCCGCAGATGTAGTAGGGGAAGAACGCGCCGTAGGAGCCGACTCGGGCCAGCTTGCGATAGATGTCAGGCAGCCGCTGCAGCGTCGCGTCGAAGGTGGCTTTGTCGGCGTCCAGATATTCGGCGAGCCGCTTCACTTGGTCGACGGTGCCGTCCAGTGGGGGTCGCGCTCGACCTAGGAGGTCGGACAGTGACGCGGTGCCGTTGTCGAGTGCCGTGATGGCGTCACCAATCGGGTCACGATCCTCGGAGAGGCCGCGCACGAGCTGTTCGAGCTTGTCGATGGCCTCGGTGAATTGGTCCCCGTCGTCGGACAGCGTTTTCAGCGTCGTCCTTAGTTCGTCGATGAGTTGCTCGATCACAGCGTTGTTGTCTGCCAGCGCATTCGAGAACGACGACGCCCTGGAGAACAGCGATTCGATGGTGCCGCCCTGGCCCTGCAGTATCTGCAGTAGTGACGCCGAGAGCGCATTGACGTCCTGCGGGTTGAGGCCTTGGATGACCGGCTTCAGACCACCGAGTAGCAGGTCGAGGTCCAGCGCGGGCGCCGTGCGGTCGATGGGAATCGTTGCGCCCGCGGGCATGATCCTTGTCGATCCGGGTGCGTCGACGAGTTCGAGGTAGCGGTCACCCACCAAATTCAGATACTTGATCTGCGCCTTGGTGCCGTCTGTCAGCTTGATGTCGCGACCGGCGTCGAATTTCACCCGCACATTGCGATCGGCATCCAAGGACACCTCCTGCACCGTGCCCACCCGGATGCCCGCTACCCGGACGGTGTCCCCGGTTTCCAGTCGGGACGCGTCATCGAATACTGCGGAGTAGTCGTTGGTCGAACCGGTCCGCACTTCGGCGAAGGTGGCAAACAGGAACGCGGTCAGCAGCACCATGACGATCGCGAAGATCCCGAACTTGATGAATGTGCCCCGCATGCGCGTCACCCCGGCATTCCGATCATCGCACTGTTGCGGGGCGGTCCCGGGATGGGACCGAACAGCCACTGCTTGAGTCCATCGGAGTTGAGCAAGATCCCCTGGTTCCCATACTTGAACGGATTCGAGCCGGAATCTGAGACGAGGAACGGCACCCGGAACTCAGGCGGGACGTCGGGAAGACCCAACTCCTTGCAGAAGGACCGGCCTCCAGTGGAAGCCGCGACCTTGGGTAGGTCCTCGGGCCAGCGATAGCGCTCGGTCCCCAGCGTGAGACCGGCATTGAACAGGATGTGCGAATACTGAAAGTTCCCGGCATTCACGAAGGGGACGAGGGCGCCGATTCCGCAGGCCAGCATCTCGTGGTACTCGCCGAGCAGTGATGTGGTCGGCACGAGAACGTGCAGAAGGTCCGTCAGGGCCTGTCGGTTGCCGCCGATCACATCGTTGCCGATATCGGCCAAACCGATTGAGCTGATGAGAAATTCGTCGAGAGCCTGCTGTTCCTCGACGATGGAATTGCTGAGCTTGATCGAATTGTCGAAGGTTCCGATCAGGTCGGGCGCGGCGTCGCCGTAGGCGGTGAACGCCGGGACCGACGCTTCGATGTCGCGCGATAGATTCGGCAGGCTCTGATTGATCTTGGCCAGGAATGCGTTGAAGTCTTCAAGACTGCGGCCGATCTTCTCGCCGCGGCCGTCGAACGCCGTCGCGACCGCGCCGAGGGTCTCGTTGAGTTTCGCGGGGTCGATCTTGTCCAGGACGGTGACGAGGCGCTGAAAGACAGTATTGATCTCAGTGGTGACGTGCCGACCCTCGATCACCTGTCCCCCGTGCAGTCTCTGCGTTTCAGGGTTCGATGGAGGGAGGAGATCGACGAACTTGGCGCCGAACACCGTCGTCGACGTGATGTCCACACCGACGTTCGAGGGAATCAGATGCAGCTGAGACGGATTCATGTCCAGCTTCAGGACGGCCTGCCCGTCTGGCCTCGTCGCGATAGAGGCGACCCTGCCAACCTCCACGCCGCGCATCTTCACCTTCGCGTCGGGGTTCATGACGAGACCCGCACGATCCGAGATCACCGTTACCGGAACGGTCTCAGTGAACGAGCCTCGGAAGAGCCCGATCGCCAAGGCGAATACGACGACGATCGCGACGAGTCCGGCCAGGCCGGCCAATGCGCGCGCGGTGATCGAATTCATGGCTGCAAGTCGCTTATCCGGAGAGGTTGAAGTTGCCGTTGGAACCGTAGATGGACAGCGACACCAGCAGCGTCACCGAGACGACGACGATCAGACTGGTGCGAACCGCGTTGCCCACTGCGACGCCGACACCGGAGGGCCCGCCGGTGGCGAAGTAGCCGAAGTAGGTATGGATCAACAGGATCGTGATCGCCATCAAGATCGCCTGCAGGAATGACCACAGAAGGTCGATCGGGTTGAGGAACGTGTCGAAGTAGTGGTCATAAAGCCCGCCGGACTGACCGAACAACACCACCGTCGTGAACTGGGAGGCCACGAAGCTCAAGATGACCGCGATCGAGTACAGCGGCGTGATCGCGATCATGCCCGCGATGATGCGCGTGCTCACCAGATACTCGACCGGCCGGATCGCCATCGCTTCCAGCGCGTCGATCTCCTCGTTGATCCGCATCGCACCCAACTGAGCGGTCACCCCGGCACCGAAAGTGGCCGCCAGCCCGATTCCCGCCACCACCGGCGCGGCGATACGCACGTTTATGAAGGCCGACAGGAATCCGGTCAGCGCCTCGATCCCGATGTTGCCCAGCGAGGAATAGCCCTGTACCGCCAGGGTCCCACCGGCGGCCAACGTCAAGAATCCGACGATCACGACGGTACCGCCGATCATCGCCAACGTCCCTGCGCCCATGGAGATCTCGGCAATCAACCGGATGACCTCCTTGCGGTAGTGCACGAAGGCATGTGGAGTCCCGCCCAGCGACTTCGCATAAAAGATCATGTGGTCGCCAATGCCGCCCAACCACTCCACCGGGCGGCGGGCCGCGGTCGAGGCCCGCGGAAACCTGGACTTGAGAACCGTTGATGTGCCCATCCGCTACCCCGTCGTCATCCGGATGCCGATGGCTGTGACGAGCACGTTGATCACGAACAGCGCCATGAACGCATAGACCACGGTCTCGTTGACGGCGTTGCCTACCGCTTTGGCACCACCACCAGTGATGCTCAACCCCCGGTAACAGGCGACCAGTCCAGCGATCAAACCGAACAGGAGGGCCTTCACACACGAGATGATGACCTCGGGCACCCCGGTCAGAAGCGTGATACCGGCCGCGAACGCCCCCGGGTTCACGTCCTGGATGAACACCGAGAACGAATAGCCACCCAGGATTCCGATGACCACCACAAAGCTGTTGAGCAGCAACGCGACCAGACCCGCGGCCAGCATCCGCGGTGTCACCAACCGCTGCACTGGGTTGATACCCAGTACCTCCATCGCCTCGATCTCCTCGCGGATGGTTCGCGACCCCAGGTCCGCACAGATCGCCGTCGAACCCGCCCCCGCCACGATGAGCACTGTCACAAGCGGACCGATCTGCGTCACCGCACCGAATGCCGCACCTGCGCCCGACAGATCAGCCGCACCCAGCTCACGCAGAAGAATGTTGAGCGTGAAGCTGACCAGCACCGTGAACGGGATCGCCACGAGCAACGTCGGCACCAAAGCGACCCGTGCGATGAACCAGCATTGGTCTAGAAACTCACGCCACTGAAACGGCCTGCGGAACACGAATCGCACCGCATCAGCCGACATGGCAAAAAGACCGCCGACAGCCTGCATCGGGCCTGCAAAGCTGCTCAGCTGAGGCAACCCAGGCGACCACCGATCTGGCCCGCTACCCCGCGCGATAGGTGGCTCCTCCCACGATGGTCACTGCTGATACCCCCGCCGACCGAAAGACATTGTGCACCAAGTTGATCTGTGTCCCGCACAGATCCTCCCGACGACAGTCGTCCCGTCGGATTCGATGAGTTATAGCCCCCCGCAGCCCCTCGGTGAATCCGACACCTTCATAGCCGATCGCGCCGATGCCCGCGCAGGAACCGCTAATTTCGGGGGATGACCCCCTGCTGCGCGGCACCTGGGTGTCGATCGAAGTGACGTACGGCATTTGGGCTGTATTCCTGGCCTCTCTCGATGTCTAGGTGACGGCCCCGGCCGTCTTCAGCTCGATGATCCGATCCCAATCCAATCCGAGTTCCAGCAAGACTTCGTCAGTTTGCTCCGCAAACCCCGGAGCGGGGCCGGTTTGGGGTGGACTCATATCGAACTGCACCGGATTCGCGACCAATTCGAGTTCACCTGCGGTCACCAGGTACTCGTTGGCGCGGATCTGCGCGTCCTCGACCGCCTGCAGGGTGTCCTGCACTGGGGCCCACGGCCCTAGTAGCGTTGCGAACCTTTCACTCCACTCAGGAAGAGTCCGCTTCTGCATCGCCTCGCTGAGGATCTCGTTGGCCGCCGCGGTGTTCTCCGCGATGGACTCGGCGGTCGCGAAGCGCGGATCATCGGCGAGTTCGTCGAGATCCATGTGCTTGCAGACGTCGGCCCAGAATTTGGTGGGCTGCATCATCACGAAGGAGATGTAGCGCTCGTCTGCGGTCGGATACAGACCGACCAGCGGGTTGAAGGGCGAACCCTGCGTCCCAGGGGGGAAGGCTTCCATCCGCTGACCGAGGTGCTTGGTCAACGCCACGGTGTGTCCGAGCGACCAGAGGCCGCTACCCAAAAGTGACACGTCCACCACCGATGTCTCACCGGTCCGCTCCCGCTTGAGCAGCGCCGCGGCGATGCCGCCCGCGAGGTTGGTGCCCGAGATGGTGTCGCCGTAGGCGGGGCCCGGCGGTCCGACCATGCCCGGTGTCCCCGGTGGGGTGATGGTGGCCGCAGTACCCGCCCGGCACCAGAACGCGGTCATGTCGTAGCCGCCCTTGACCGACTCCTCGCCGCGCGGCCCCAGCGCACTACCCCTGGCGTAGATGATCTTGGGGTTGACGGCGCGAATGTCCTCGACATCGATGCCGAACTTCTTTCGATGTCCCGGCAAAAAGCTCGTGAGGAACACGTCAGCGCGCTGGGCCAGTTCCAGCAGCACCTCTTTGCCATCGGGCACCGACATGTCGAGACCGATGCTGCGCTTGCCGCGGTTGGCGTGTTCGATGTTGGGGTTGGGATCGCCCTCGACCCGCAGCAGCCCGGTCTGGCGCAAGCCGCGCTGCGGATCGCCGGTCACGGCGTGCTCGACTTTGATGACGTCGGCGCCCCATTCGCGTAGCACGGCGCCTGCCGACGGCACGAAGCCGTACATTGCGACCTCGAGGACGCGGATCCCGTCGAGTGGTCCGCTCATTGGCCTCTCCTATTCGCGCAAGCGTCCCCCGCAAGCGGGCGGTACCCCCACATCAGCCGCTCACCACCGTCGCGAACGTCTTCGACTCGAGGAACTCCTCGAGCCCCGCGGTGCCCATCTCGCGTCCGATGCCCGACTGTTTGTAGCCGCCGAACGGACTGTCGGGGCTGAAGTAGTTACCCCCGTTGATCGAGAACGTGCCCGTCCGAATGCGGCGGGCCAGCGCGAGCGCACGGTCCTGGCCGCCAAACACGGCGCCGGACAACCCGTAGATCGAATTGTTGGCGATTCGCACCGCGTCGTCGTCGTTGTCGTAGGCGATGACCACGAGGACCGGGCCGAACACCTCTTCCTGAGCGATCTCGCTGTCGGGGTCCACGTCGGTCAGCAGCGTCGGGGTGTAGAAGAAACCCGGGTCGACCTTCTCGCCTCCGGTGACCAAGGTGGCGCCCGCCTCAACGGCGCGCTGCACCATACCGTCGACCTTGTCGCGCTGTTTGTCGCTGATCAGCGGACCCATGTAAGTACCGGGGTCGGCTGGGTTGCCATAGCGCACCAGCGCGAAATTGTTCTTGATCATCTCGACGATCTCGTCGTGACGACTCCTCGGCACCAACAGCCTCGACGTCAGCGCGCAACCCTGACCGGCGTGAGTGACCATGCTGAAGGCCGAGAACAGCGCCGCGGTGTTGAAGTCGGCATCGTCGAGCACAATCGCCGCCGACTTGCCGCCGAGTTCCAGGAACACCCTCTTGAGGGTGTCGCTGGCCGCCGACATGATCCGCCGGCCGGTCGGTGTGGAACCGGTGAAGGTGACCATGTCGACATCGGGGCTGGTGGTCAGCGCGGCACCGACCTCGGGATCGGCGCCACTGAGGACGTTGACGACGCCGGCGGGGATGTCAGTGTGGTTGGCGATCAGCTCCCCCAGCGCCAGGGTGATGAGCGGGGTGTCGGGCGCGGACTTCAGGATCACCGTGCAGCCCGCGGCGAGTGCGGGCGCGAGCTTGGCCAGTGCCAGCTGGGTCGGATAGTTGTACGCGATGATCGCCGCGACGACGCCGCCGGCCTCCTTCTCCACCCAACGGTGGTGCTGCATGCCCCGGCTTTCGATGTTTCCGAGGTCTTCGGTCATCGGGTAGGTCTTCAACAGGTCTGCGTAATAGCGGACGATCGCGATCGGCTGGTCCAGTTGAGCGCCCTGGCACAACGCTTCGGTCGCGCCGACCTCGGCGATGGTCAGCGCGGCGAGTTCGTCGCGGTGGTCGACCAGCGCCTGGTGCAGCTGTTCGAGGCAGCGAATCCGCAATTCGGTGTTGGTCGACCAGTCGGTCTCGTCGAAGGCGCGGCGCGCGGCGCCCACCGCCGCTTGGGCGTCGCCAACGGTGGCGTCCGGTGCATGGCCGAGCATCTCGCCGGTGGCCGGGTTGAGGGTGGGAAACGTCCGAGACGTATCGAGTAACTGGCCGTCTATCAGCAGCCGCCGATCGGCGCCGCGTATGGCGGTGTCGGTGGCTGAGCCATTACCCGAGATGGTCGTTTCCTGCATCATCCTCCTCAGCACACAGCCCGATGTGATGGAAACTTCATTCTCATCACCGGCGAATCATACATTCGTAGCAAGAGAACTCAAGGAAAAGCCTAGAACTGTCACTGCCTGCACCTAACGGTGCGACAATCGTCGACGAAACGTCTCACCAGTGCGAATCTGACCTCTACCGTGTCTTGCGGGATTGTTGCGCACGAGAGTACGGTTCTCATAATCGGAAGGACGATTCTTAATGCTTGACCGGCAGGTGTGGAGTTGAAGAACGCTGTCGTGACCGGAGGCGGCTCCGGCATCGGGCACGCAGTGGCGCACCGGTTGCGTGCCGACGGCATGAACGTGGCGATCCTGGACCTCAATCCGTCGGACGCTGACAACTCGTACGTCGCCGACGTCACCGACCGCGCTCAGGTCGACGCCGCCCTCGACGCTGTGCGCGCCCAGCTCGGTCCGGTGACGGTTCTGGTGAACGCCGCGGGGCTGGAGAAGTTCAAGCGATTCACCGACATCTCGTTCGAGGAGTGGCAGCGGGTCGTCGACGTGAACCTCAACGGGGTCTTTCACTGCATCCAGGCGGTGTTGCCCGACATGATCGAGGCCGGCTGGGGGCGCATCGTCAACATCTCGTCGTCGAGCACGCATTCCGGCCAGCCGTTCATGTCCCCGTATGTCGCGGCCAAGTCGGCGGTCAACGGACTCACCAAGTCGCTGGCCCTGGAGTACGGTCCCAGCGGAATCACGGTGAACGCGGTGCCCCCCGGCTTCATCGACACGCCGATGCTGCGGAAGTCTGAAGAGCGCGGCTACCTGACGGTCCAGCAGACCATCGAGTCGACGCCGGTGCGGCGCATCGGCAGGCCCGAGGACATCGCGGCCGCCTGCGCGTTCCTGATCTCCGAAGAGGCGGGCTACATCACCGGTCAGATCCTGGGCGTCAACGGCGGCCGGAACACGTAATCAAACCAGCCAGATTGAAAGGACGTTTCAGTGGGACGAGTACAGGGCAAGGTCGCATTCGTCACCGGCGCGGGCCGCGGACAGGGGCGCAGTCACGCCATCCGGTTGGCCGAAGAGGGCGCCGACATCATCGCCGTCGACCGATGTGAAGATTTCGCGACTGTTGGCTACCCGATGGCCACACCGGAGGACCTGGAGGAGACGGCGCAGTTCGTCGAGAAGACGGGACAGCGCGTCGTCACCGCGCAGGTCGATGTGAGTGACGCCGCGCAGCTGAAGCACGCGCTGGAAGCGGGTGTTTCGGAGCTCGGCGGGCTCGACATCGTCGTCACGTCGGCCGGAATCGCCGGCATGAAGGGCTCGGGTGACATGGCTGCCTGGGTAGACGTGATGAACACCAATCTGATCGGCACCCTGAACGCCATTCACGTGGCGATTCCGCACCTCCGCGAAGGTGCTTCGATCATCGCGACCGGATCCACCGCGGCGTTGATGGACGTCGGTAAGAACGACAACCCGGGCGCCGACCCGGGTGGCGCCGCGTATCTCCACTCGAAGCGGCTGCTGTCGCAGTATGTCCACAACCTCGCAGCGGAACTCGCGCCACGAGGCATCCGGGCTAACGTCATTCACCCGACCAACTGCAACACTCCGATGTTGCAAAGCGAGCCGATGTACAAGTCGTTCCGCCCCGACCTCGAGCACCCCACGAAGGCGGACGCCGAACCCGTGTTCTACGTGCAGCAGGCGATGAAGGTGCCCTGGATCGAACCCGAGGACATCAGCAACATGGTCCTGTTCCTGGCATCGGACGAGGCCCGATACGTCACCGGCACCCAGCAACGCGTCGACGCCGGCGGATACCTGAAGTGGTACGACTACCACATCTGACAAGGGGACATCGTGAAGGTTTTCGTCGACTCGGGGCGCTGCCAGGGCCACACGCTGTGCTCGATGATCGCGCCAGATTCCTTCGAGCTCAGCGATATTGACGGCACCGCCTCGCCGGTGCACGAGGTGGTGCCGCCCGACCAGGAGGACGCGGTACGAGAAGCCGTGCAGTCGTGCCCCGAGCAGGCCATCTCGATCGAAGAGTGACAGTGGCAATTCAGCCACCAAAAGTGCAGGGAGACAGGTCTTGAGTGTCGACGACATCCGCGCCGCCGACAACGAGCGGAAGAAGAACCGGTATCACTTCGACCGGCACACTCCGGAGTATCGGCTGCAGTTCGAGAAGATCACCGAGGAGATGCAGTCCAGATGCCCGATGGCCTGGACCGATGTCTACGACGGACATTGGGTCGCCGCCGACAGCAAGCACGTGTTCGAGTTGGCGCGCTGTCCGGTGGTGTCCAACGATCACGACATCAACGGAGAGCGCAAGGGCTATCAGGGAATAACGATCCCGAAGGCGCAACGAGCCACGGTCGTGCGGGGCGGCATCCTCGAGATGGACGAGCCTGAGCACAGCATCTACCGCGGTGCGTTGAACCCCTACCTCTCCCCTGCCGCGGTCCGGCGATGGCAACCGTTCGTCGACGAGATCACCCGGGCGGCCCTCGACGAGAAGATCGAGTCGGGCCGCATCGACTTCGTCGACGACCTGGCCAACATCGTGCCCGCCGTGCTGACGCTGGCGATGATGGGCATCGAGCTGAAGAAGTGGCCGGTCTACAGCGAGCCCGCGCACCTCTCGGTATCCACCCCGGAGCATTCGCCCGACGCCGCCCGCGTCGCCGAGATGAACCGCCAGATGGGTATCGACATGATCACCACGATGATGGAGGTCCGCGAGAACCCGCGGCCCGGGTTGATCAACGCACTGCTGCAATTGCGTATCGACGGTGAACCGGCCCCTGACCTGGAGATCCTCGGCAACCTCGGGTTGATCATCGGCGGCGGCTTCGACACCACCACCGCGCTCACCGCGCACTCGCTGGAGTGGCTGTCGGAGAACCCGGACCAGCGCGAGCTGCTCAGCCGCGAACGCGACACCTTACTGAACCCGGCCACCGAGGAGTTCCTGCGCTTCTACACGCCCGCACCGGGCGACGGTCGCACCTTCGCCGACGATGTCGAGGTCGAGGGTACGAGGTTCAAAGAAGGCGAGCGACTTTGGATTTCGTGGGCCATGGCCAACCGCGACCCGTCGGTCTTCGAGGAGCCCAACGAGCTCATCATGGACCGGAAGGGCAACCGCCACTTCAGCTTCGGTATCGGTGTGCACCGTTGCGTGGGCTCCAACGTCGCCCGCACGGTTTTCAAGTCGATGCTGACCGCTGTGCTCGACCGCATGCCCGACTACGTTTGTGACCCCGAGGGGACCGAGCACTACGAGACCATAGGTGTCATCCAGGGCATGAAGCACCTTCCCGCGACGTTCACGCCGGGCAAGCCACTGGGTCCGGGACTGGACGAGACGCTGGAGAAACTTCAGCGGATCTGCGATGAACAGCAGCCGGCCCGACCCATCACCGAACACAAGGACGCTGTCGTCATCGACTGATCGGAACCGAGATTTGCTACAAGATGGTTTGATAGGCACCGGCGAACGGAATTGGGAGGACGCGATGAAATCCGTCAAGGTCCTGGCCGCGGTGGCCGCCGCCGTCCTCCTGACGCTGGCAACGGTGGTCGCGCCACCAGCGAACGCCTTCTGGAATTACGGCAACTACGATCTTCAGACCAACAGGTACGAGCGGGCGTCGTGGTTCTGGTTCGTCGCGCGATGCGGCGCCGGAGAACCGGATTGCAGGTACATCAGCGCGGCGCCGCGGCTGAAGTTCTACAACTACTATCAGGGAAATGCCTACCTGGCCAATGGCCAGTGGACGTTGAAGGTCGACGTATCCGACGGTCTGCAGTGTCTTCCCGGTTACGCCATGCCCACCCACGAAACCTATGTGTGGGACGACACCTCGTTGACCGGCACAATCACCTCGAACTACGACGTCGGCTGCTTCAATGGCCCGCCCGGACAGCAGTTCTGGACGTTCAGACTGCAGCGCCTCTAGTGATTTCGGTGCGCTGACGACCGGGCAGCGATCGTATGCGCACCGAAATCACAGGTTGTAGCGCTGCCGAATTCCGTTGAAGCGAGCCCACATCTGCGCGACGCGCTCGGCGGCGGTGACGGTCGCAGAGTCAGGTGGCAGCGCATCGACCAGCTGCGCGCGCTTGACCACCCGGGTGTGCAACTCGGCCGGCTCGCCCGCCAGCATGTGCCGGTACGTGATGTTGCCCCGCTCGAATCCCTGCGTGTCGACCCAGTTGTGATATCCCGGATCGTCGTGCGCCAGGACCAGCCGGACCTTGCCGTCGCCGTCCACCGCGGTGCGGCTCGGCGTGTAACTCACCGGCCGGTAGAGGTAGTCCATGCTGTTGAAGAACACGCCCATGTTGGTGAACATCCACAAGCCGTCATGCGCGTCGAACTCGATGATGAGCGCTTCGTCGGCGGCCAGTACCCAATGCATATTGGTCGCGGCGCGACCGCGTTTCGCATCGGCGGCGATCGCGCCGGCGGCCGGGAAGCGGTTGGGATTCGCGGCGTCCACCCCGCCGTAGCGGAACGGGAACTCCGGCCAGTCGTCCATCAGGCCGGTGACGAAGTCACCCGCCCAGCCCATCGCGTCGATCATCGACTCAGGAGTCGCCGGAGGCTTGGGAGTAGCCATGTCGACTCGTTCTATTTGCAGGCGAGCCGGCCGCTCCTCCCAGGAGTCGAAACCCTGGCGGATGAACAACTTGCGCGACCCCGCCGTGGTGGGCAGCCAATTCGCGCCACGCTGTTCGCCGCCGACGTGAATCTCGAAACTGCCGTCGGGTTCGGCGGTGAGCTCGTGGCCGAACAGATTGGCCTCCGGCACGTCTCCGAATGGTTCGTGGAGTACGCCAGGACCGTCAGGGCGCGGCCCCTGCACGGTGATGTTGAGAAATCGTGCGGTGCCGCGGTTGCCGACGACGCGATACGTCGACTCGCCGTCGATCCACGCCTGCTGATAGACGAAGTCGGCGCAGTCGCCGCCGAGCTTGCGCGTGGGATTGCAGAACGCATGAATCGCCGGATAACGAGGGTCCCTGGTCTCCAGCCCCAGATCGAAGGCCTGGCCGAGGTTCTGGGTCAGGAACCGGAAGCCGTCGGCCCGCTGCAGACCCGAGGTGGGGTTCAGATCCTTGAAGACCCGTGCGCCGGCGACCTTGAGACGTTCGCAGAAGTCGATCCACGCGGCGTGCAGCGCGGCGTCATCAGAACCGTCTCCAAGCGCCATCGTTATCCCCTACGCGCCAAGTCGCTTCAGCATTGTCGATACCGTTTCGCAGCCGCGACGTGCCGCGTCGAGACGGCCCTCGGCCTCGATTCGCGGACCGATCAGCTCCAGATCGAAGCCATGGCGGTAGCCGCCGGCGAGTACCTGCCGGATGAACGGCTCGATCGGGATCGTCCCGTCGCCCGGGACGGCGCGGGCCGGTAGTGCCCGGTCACCGAGGACGTAGTCGCTGAGCTGAATTTGCAGCGTCCGCGGCAGCGCGCGTTCGACGAGACCGACGAGGTCGGCTTCCGCCCAGCAGTGGAACAGGTCGATACAGACACCGATGCCCGCCATCTCGGCGAGGGTGACCGTGTCGCGCAGCGTGTGCGCGATGTGGATGTCCGCGTAGAGAGCGGAGGCGTTTTCGATGGCGAGTGTCACACCGGCCTGCTCCGCCACCCGCACACACGGGGCGACCCCCGCGCAGAAGCGTTCGGCGGCCTGACCCCAGTTCAATTCGCCGCGACCGCCCGTCAACATGTACACCACGCGGGTTCCGAGAGCGGCGGCGGTCTCGATGACGCGGGACAACCGGTCGCCGGACTCGAACAGGTGATACACCGTGTCGACCGAGTAGCCGTGTCGCTCGATGAGTTGCGCCAGTTGCGGTTCATCGAGTTGGGAGTCGATCAGGCTCAGCCGGGTGAGTCCGAGGGTGGTCCACATCGAATGTTGCTCGGCGACAGGCGTGCCGAGAAACGTCACACTGTGCACCGATAGCCGACTATGCACGCTTACCTCCGCTGTTCGATTGCGACGCCGAATCGATCACGGAAAGGCCGGAATTCCTCATGCAATGCCTCGAGATCGGCACCGATGTCGGTGAGGAGTTTGGTCGAATAGCGGAACTTCCCGTGCCGGTCGCCGGGATTGTTCTCCAGGTAGGCGCGCATCTCCGTTCGGGCATCGGTGCTCATGGTCTGGCCGCGGAATTCGTAGTAACGGCCGACGGTGCCGACAGGGTCGGCGAGAAAGTCGGTGTAGCGCACGTGCAGGATCCGGGGATCGTCGGTGAGCGGGTTGGTCATGGTGTTGGCGATGCTTGCCCGCGTCAGCTCGAGATGCATTTTCGCCGCCTGCTGTAGGTCGATCGGGCCGACGATGCCTTCGAGGATGTCGGCCATCATCATCGTGCGCGAGGCGGCGACCTGCACGGGGTCTCGGTGCAGCCACAGCAGGGTCGCGTCCGGATAGCAGTTGAAGAACTCCCGCAGACGAAAGCCGTGGAACCCCTTCAGAACCCACTGCTTGCGCGGGCGTCCGTACTGGAACTGTTGCAGCATCGCCCTATGGATGCGGTACTGCGCGGCATCGTCGGTGGGCAGACCCCCGACCACCGTCTGCATCGGAACCCGCCACCACGCGGTCGGTGTCATGACGCGGAAGTCGAAGGCCCAGGTGCGTTCGTCCTCGGGCAATCCGTCGCCGAGCATGTCGTTGTAGGGATGGCTGTGCAGCCATTTCGGCATCTGTGCGTTGATCTCGCGCCAGTCGGCATCGGCGCGCGCCCGGCGAGGGTCGTCATCGCCGGCGATTCCGGGTGGCGGGGACGGATACATCACCTCCCAGAACCGCAGAGCGCGCGCGTCGGGATCCACCGACATCAGGGCGTGCATCAGGGTCGTGCCCGAGCGCGGTTCGCCGGTCACGAACATGGGCCGCTCGATCACTTCGTCGGCGATCGAATACCGGTTTCGGTCCTCGAAGAACTCCAGTCGTGAGGTGAGCAGCCAGTGACAAACGTCCTCGGCCCGCCCCCTACCGTCGGCGTCCAAGCCGATGCCCTTGAGAAGGTCGACGGCCGTGGCGAATCGCTGCGGCAGCGTGGCGTCGCCGTAGTCCGTCAATCCAGTGTGGGCCTGCGCCCGGCTCAACATGTCCGTCGCGTCGAGCGCGCCACTCACCGGACGTCTCCGCACAGGCGCATCAGTTCGTCCTCGACGTCGCGAACGTTCTCCGCGGACGCGGCGGAGTGCGAGAGTCCGGCCATACCGCCATAGTCCAGGATCTTGGGCACGCGAAGACCCGCGTCGACATAGTTCTTGATCTTCTGCGCCACCTGCTTCGGCGTGCCGTGTGGGACAACCGCGAGGATTGATTCGGGCTCGACCCGGTCGAGAAACTCGACGACGCGCTCGCGGGTCAGTGTCGCGGGGTCGATGTCCTGGTAGCCACGCCAGTGCTCCCCCATCGGGTGTTCGAAGCCGAGGCTGCGCAGGAGCTCGGCGGATACCTGCAGCAGGAACGCCTTGACGAGCGGCGCGTCCACGATCTGAGCGAGGGTGGCGGCGTCGCGGCCGATCAAGCAGACCTGGATATAGCACGGCGTGATCGCCATCGGATCGCGGCCGGCGCGCTCCGCCGAAGCCCTTACGGTGGCGAGCTTTTGGGCGTAGTCGTCGGGATCCCAGGCGCCGGTGGGCCACCACCCGTCGGCGTAGCGGCCGACGATCTCCAAGGTTCGCGGCCCGCTTGCCCCGATCCAGATCGGCGGGGTGGCACCCTGATACGGCTCGGTGTCGAGCCGGGCGTGGCGCAGGTGGTAGAACTGCCCGTCGAAATCGACCGGGCCGTCGCTGTCCCAAAGCAGCCGGATGACGTGCAGCGCCTCTTCGAATCGGCTGACCGGTTTGGCGAAGTCGAACCCGTAGGGCACGGTGTTCTCGGTCTCGCCACTGCCCAGGCCGAGCACGAATCGGCCCTTGGCGAGATGGTCGATGGTGAGCGCGCTCTGTGCAAGCAGTGCCGGATGACGGCGCACGGTATCGATCACGCTGGTGACCAGCGGTACGTTCTCGGTCAGCACTGCCGCCGCCGCGGCCACCGCCATGGCGTCGAGGTGGCGGTGCGGCGACGGAGAAACCGTTGCCAGGTCGGTGAATTCAGGAGTCCAGATCGAGTCGGGCCAGAAGCTGACCATGTGATCGGGCAACCAGATCGAGTGGTAACGGCCGCTGTCGAGCTGCGTCAGTACCGAGAGATCCAGCGGAAGTGTGGTGCGCAGGTACGCAGCGGGCTGGACCTTCACAGCCAACACCTTCTCCGGCGAGCAGACACAAAACTGCCCCAATTGGGCCGAAAATGGGCACTTTTGCGTCTGCTCACGACAAGAATACAGACCTTCACAGCCAGCCGATCTCACGCAGGAACGGCTGGGTGTGGGCGATACGGCCGGTCAGGGTTTTCGGATCGCCCGTGCACAACACGAAGGCCGTCTGCGTGATGAGCTCGATGTCCTCGGTGTCGGTTTTCGCCAGGTCGAGCGCGCCCGCGCCTTCGGTGGCGACGGGGTTGGACGGTGCTGCGGCGTTCACGGCGATGCCGTCGTCGTACAGCTCGGCCGCAAGGCTTTTCGTCAACCGGTTGAGCGCAGCCTTCACTGTGCCGTAAATGCCGAAACCCGCCTCGCGATCGAACGCGGAGAACGGCGGTCCGTCAGGCAGATCGCCGCCGACGGATGTCACGTTCAGGACCCACCCCCGCTTCCGCTCGCGCATTGCGGGTATCGCCATTTGGGTGAGGTGCAGTGGGGCCAGCACGTGCATTTCCAGCATCAGACGCACGCGACGTTCGGGGAACTCGTCGAGTGGCCGCAGGAACGTGACGGCCGCGTTGTTCACGAGAATGTCGGGAGCGCCGATCTTCTCCACGACTTCGTTGAACATCCGTTCGCGGTCCTCGGGTTTGGCGAGGTCGGCGGCGACGGTGATCGCCGAGCCGCCCGATTGTTCGATTTCCGCCAGCGTCTGGCTCAGGGAGCCTTGATATTTCGGGTCGGGTTCGGCGGTGCGTGCGGTGAGGGCGACGGTGGCCCCCTCTGCGGCCAATCGCTTCGCGATCGCCTTCCCCAACCCACGGCTGGTGCCGGTGACCAGGGCCACCTTGCCGTCACACGTCATCGTGGCCTCCTAAGTACGCGCAATACCTGCGAGCTTGTCGGCGAACTTCGCCTCGGCGGCTTCCCGCAGCCGCAGCAGGTGCTCGGACGGGAACGCGTCCGGTGCAGGCTTGACGTCCTTGAGTAACAGCCGCGCCAGGGTCACCTTGTGCACCTCGGTCGGCCCGTCGGCAAGCCCGAGCACGAACGACTCCGTCATGTACTGCACGAACGGCATCTCATGGGAGGTGCCCAGCGATCCGTGCAGTTGCAGGGCGCGTGCCGAGACGTCATGCAGCACCTTCTGCATCATCGCCTTCACCGCCGAGATATCGCCGCGTACGGCCTTATAGTCGTTGTATTTGTCGATCTTCCAGGCAGTTTGGAGAGTCAGCAGACGGTAGGCCTCGATTTCCATCCACGAGTCGGCGATCATCTCCTGCACCATCTGCTTGTCGGCGAGCAGCTCTCCCTGCGTGTACCGCGAGACGGCCCGCTCGATCAGCATGTCGAAGATCCGCCGCACGAGTCCGACTGTGCGCATGGCGTGGTGGATGCGGCCGCCGCCCAGCCGGGTCTGCGCCACCACGAACGCACCACCGCGAGGACCGAGCATGTGGTCGGCGGGTACCCGGACGTTCTCGTACCGCACGTAGCCTTCGCGTCCGCCGCCTGGCGGCTGGTAGCCGAGGCCGACGTCGCGCAGCACGTTGATGCCGGGGGTGTCTCCGGGCACGACGAACATCGAATAGCGTTGGTACGGCGGCGCGTCGGGATCGGTCATCGCCATCACGATGATGAACGACGCCATCGATGCGAACGAGGAATACCACTTCTCGCCTTTGATCACCCAGTGATCGCCGTCTTGCACTGCCGTGGTGGTGAACACCTTGGGGTCGGCACCGCCCTGCGGCTCGGTCATCGAGAAGCACGACACGATCCGGTTGTCCAACAGCGGCTCGAGATACCGTTCCTTGAGTTCCGTTGTGCCGTAGTGCGCGAGAATCTCACTGTTCCCGGAGTCGGGCGCCTGGGATCCGAACACTATCGGTGCGCATTCCGATCGTCCGAGAATCTCGTTGAGCAGCGCGAGTTTCACCTGTCCGTAGCCGGGTCCGCCGAGATGCGGGCCGAGGTGGGTGGCCCACAGCCCGCGCTCTTTGACGATCTCCTGCAGTGGCGGGATCAGCGCTTGGCGCACGGGGTCATTGAGGTCGTGCGACTCCTTGACCACGTAGTCGATGGGCTCGCATTCCTCGCGGACGAACTGCTCGACCCAGGCCAGCTGCTCCGTCCATTCGGGATCGGTGGAGAAGTCCCACGCCACTATCGAATACCGCCCTTCCGTACCGCGATCACTTCGGTCGCCGCCGCGCCTCGGCTTCGTCTGTGGCGTGGCTGAGCACCTGGTTGCGATTCTCGAGCTCCAGTGCCGCGCCCAAACCCGTCGCGTCGGTGTTGACCTGAAGCGCGCGTTTTGTCAGCTGAGTGCCGAACGGCGGCAGGTCCGCGATGGCTTGGGCGAGTTCGAGTGCCCGCGGCATCAGCTGCTCCGGCTCGACCACTTGGCTCACCAGACCGCGCCGGTCGGCTTCGGCCGCCGGTACCGTCCGACCCGTCATCATCCAGTCAGCGGCGACACTCGTTCCGACGATCCGGGGCAGGTGGTAGCTCATGCCCATTTCGGCGCCGGACAGTCCGAGCAGAATCGCACCGTTGCCGAACGTCGCGGACGTCGAGCAGATCCGGATGTCGGACGACAGGCACAGCGCGAAGCCCGCGCCCACGCACGGGCCGTTCACCGCCGCGATGACGGGCTGTGGCAGATTCCAGATCGCCTGAGGCAGAGCGGCCATCGCTTCCTGGAACCGCAACCGGTCGATCGCGGGATCGGAGGCCTCCAGCGCCTGCGGCGCGAAGTTGCGGACGTCGATCCCCGAACAGAATCCACGCCCCTGTCCGGTGATCACGACGGCATGGACCGATGCGTCGGAGCCGATGGCGGCGAGCGCCGCAATCAACTCGTCGCGCATCGCCTCGTTGATCGCGTTGAGCTGTTTGGGCCGATTGAGTTGCAGCAGAACAACGCCGACGTGGGGCCGGTCGATGAGCAGCGTCGCCGGGTGGGTTCGGGTGGGAGCGGAATCGGTCACTTATCAGCGCCGCGGCAGACCGAGCACCTGCTGCGCGATGATGTTGCGCTGGATCTCGGACGTGCCGCCTGCGATGGTGCCGCCGAAGCTGCGCGCGTAGCGCTCGAACCAGCCGACGAAATAGTGGTCGAGGTTCATGTGTTCGTAGGGACCCGTGGTCGATGGGTGGGTGAGGCCCTCGGCTCCAGCCGCGGTCAACGCGTTCTCGAACGCCTGGCGTTCGGCTTCAGAACCGAAGAGTTTCAGCACCGACACCGACGCGGTGTCCATCTCGCCGCGCGCGGCGCGGGCCAGCGCCGCCGAACCCATCGCACGCAGCGCCTGATAGTCCATGATCGTCGTCGCGTACTGGTCGCGCTCCAGCTCGGTGCGCGGCCGGAAATCAGCGATCATGTTGTCGATCCGATCGGCGAAGCCGAGCCACATCATGGTGCGTTCGTGGCCCAGGGAGCCATTGGCGACCGCCCAGCCGCCGTTCAACGGGCCGACGAGGTTCTCGGCCGGCACCTTTGCGTCGGTGAAGAACACCTCGTTGAAGTCGAGGTTGTCCACACCGCACATGTCGGCGAAGGGCCGGCACACCACACCGGGAGTGTCGGTCGGGACGATCAGCACGCTGATGCCCTTGTGTTTGGGGGCATCGGGATCGGTGCGCACGAACGTCAACAGGAAGTCGGCGTCGTGTGCGCCGGACGTCCAAACCTTCTGACCGTTGACCACGAAGTGGTCGCCCTCGGCGACCGCTCGTGTGCGCAACGACGCCAGGTCGGACCCCGCACTCGGCTCGCTCATCCCGAGGGAGGCCGTCATCTCGCCGCGCAACACCGGCACCGCCCAACGATGCTTCTGCTCATCGGAACCGAAGGAGATCAACGACGCCGCAACGATATTCACGCCCTGCGGGTTGAAGCTGTGGTAAATCCGCCGTCGGCACAGTTCGTCGAGGTGGACGAACTGTTGCAGCACTGTTGCGTTGCGGCCGCCGAACTCCGGCGGCTGGGAGGGCAGCAACCAGCCGTTGTCGAACAACAGCCGCTGCCAGTCACGCGCCCATTGAGGCATGTGCGACACCGACTTCGGTCGCTCCTGGGTCTCGCTCTCCGAGGGCAGGTGCTCGTCGAGGAACGCCGCGAACTCGGCGCGGAACTCCTCGACATCGGAGTCGAAGGTCAATTGCATCAGGAGCTCCTGTATTCCGCGGCGATCACGGCGCGATGCTCCGCAGCCCCACCCAGCAGGAGTTCACCGGCCTTGGCTCGTTTCAGCGCGAACTGCAGGTCGTTCTCCCACGTGAATCCCATGGCGCCGAACAGCTGCAGACCGTGGCGGAACACCAATGCCTGCGCCTCTCCCGCCGATGCCTTGGCCATTGCCGCGGCCAGCCGGCGTCGAGGGTCGTCGGCTGCGATGGTCAAGGCGGCGAAGTAGGACAGCGCGCGGGCACGCTCGGTCGCGACGTGCATGTCGACGGCCTTGTGCTGCACGGCCTGAAAGGTTCCGATCGCCACCCCGAACTGCTGACGCTGCTTCACGTGCTCGAGCACCAGGTCGAGGATGCGTTGGCAGGCGCCGACTGTCGTGATGGCCATGCCGGTGAGCGCGACGTGCCGGGCCTTTTCGGTGTCGACGCGGACGCGGTCGGTGTCGGGCACGTGCGTACCGGCGAAGGTGACCTCCGCGACGTGCAGCACCGGATCGAAGACGTCGCTGCGCCGGGTGGCGGCCTCACCGGCGTCGACGACGAAGACCCCGGCCTCGGTGACCACCGCGAGCTTCTCCGCGCGGTCACCGTCGAGGACGTGATGCGCCGTTCCATTCAGGACCCAGCCCCGGGCGTCGCGATGAGCGGTCACCCCGCTGTACACGGCCGTGCCGGCCAGCTGCGGATCGAACCGGTCGCCGGCGAGGGGCGCGAACTGGGTCAATGTCGCCAGGAACGGGGTCGGATCGGTGGCGCGGCCCAGTTCCTCGGCGACGATCGCGAGTTCGACGGCGTTCTCCGGATCGTTGAGCTCGGTCCAGCCCGCGTCGACGTAGGTCTTCCACAGCGGCATGGGGTCTTCGCCGTTCTCGGCGATCCCGCGAACGAACGACGCCGGGCAAGCCTTGGTGACCGCGTCGCGCACGGTCTCCTGCCACAGTCGCTGATCGGCGTCGAATTCCAGTAACACGTGTGGCCTCCCGAGGACCTCGTCGTGGGTTGGCACGAGAATAACATTCTCGTTAGATGCTGTAACCGTTCTCTGGATTCGACTACCTCGTTTCACGGCCGCAGCGCCAAGCGACTGACCAGCGCACACCCTGACCTGCGAAGAAGTAAGCGTTCCGCTGGAGAACAAGATTCTTGCCTTTGAAGAACAAGCCTTTACTATGGCTATATGTCCGGTGCCGGCGCATGTCACAGCCCTTCGTGCGCTCCGGCCACTCGGATGGACATCGGAGACCTTGAGTGAACACACTTCCCGAGAAGCGCCAGCTCGGTAAGACACCCGTGATCGATGCCAGCGTGCACATCTTCAGCGAGTCGAACAAGGACCTGCGCGGCTTCATGCGCGAGCCGTTCAAGAGCCGCGGATTCCCGGACTACGAGATGGACTGGTACGGCGCCCCCGGGGGCGAGTACGCCCCCAACACCGAACGCGAACGCCGCTATCCCGGATCGGACCCCGAGTTCGTCGGCCGGCAGCTCTTCGAAGAACGCGGCGTCGACATTGCGATCCTGCACCCGATGACGCGTGGGATCATGCCCGACCGCCATCTCGGCACCGCGATCGCGGCGGCGCACAACGAGCTCATGGTGTCGCGCTGGCTCGAGGACAATTCCTACGCCGACCGGTTCCGCGGCACGATCCGGGTCAATCCCGACGACGTCACCGGCGCGCTGCGCGACATCGCGAAGTACGCCGACCACCCACGCGTCGTACAGATCGGCGTCCCGCTGCAGTCGCGTGAGCTCTACGGCAAACCTCAGTACTGGCCGTTGTGGGAAGCGGCCGCGGCGGCGAATCTTCCGGTCGCAGTGCATATCGAGGTCGGAGCGGGCGTTCAGTACGCGCCTACGCCGAATGGGGTGCCGAGGACATACGAGCACTACGTCAGCTTCATGGCGCTGAACTTTCTGTATCACCTCATGAACCTGATCGTCGAAGGCGTGTTCGAGAAGATGCCCACGCTGAAGTTCGTTTGGGCGGACGGGGCCGGTGACCTGCTGACGCCGTTCATGTGGCGGATGGACTGCTTCGGTCGCCCCCACCTCGAGCAGACTCCGTGGGCGCCGAAGATGCCCAGCGACTACCTGCCCGGCCACACCTATTTCATCCAGGGCGCGATGGACGGGCCCGGCGATGTCGAATTCGCCGGCGAATGGCTTGACTTCACCGGCAAGGACGACATGGTGATGTACGGGTCGAGCTATCCGCACTGGCAGCTCAACGAGCTGACGGTGCCCAGTTCGTACTCGGCGGAACAACGCGACAAGCTCTGTTGGCGAAACGCCGCACAGCTGTATGGCATAGACGTCGGGGCCGGCGTAAGCGCACAGTAAGAGAAGACTTCGTAAGGGAGGCACCATGACGGTCACAGTGAACGAGCGAAAGCCCGCCGCCGAGCGGATCGCGGTTCGCTGCGTCGACTCCGACGTGCATCCGACGCCGAGGGCCGGCGAGCTGACGCAGTACATCCCTGAGCCGTGGCGCAGCAAGTACTTCCTGACGCGCCGGGTCGGGGACCAGATCTACTACGACGCGCCTGATTACGCACACGCCTATGCGATGCGGGTGGACACGTTCCCGTCGGACGGCAACTTCGCGGGCAGCGACCCCGATCTGGCGTTCAAGCAGTTGATTATGGAGGCCGGCGCCGACATCGCCATCCTCGAGCCGGCCGCCTACCCGGCGCGCTTCCCCGAGGTGAACCACGCGATGAGCTGTGCCCTGAACGACTGGCAAGCCAACCACTGGCTGGACAGTCACAACAACTGGCACGAGCGCTGGAGGGGTTCGATCTGCGCGGCGATCGAAGCGCCGGAGGACTCCGCTCGCGAGATCGAGCGCTGGGCCGGCCACCCCTACATGGGGCAGATCCTGATCAAGGCCGAACCCCGGCCCGCGTGGGGCGATCCGAAGTACAACCCGATCTGGGAAGCCGCCACCAAGCACGACATCACCGTGAGCTGCCACCTGTCGCGCAGCCACCACGAGGAACTGCCGATCCCGCCGGTCGGGTTCCCCAGCTACAACCACGATTTCATGGTCACCTATTCGCTGCTGGCCGCGAACCAGGTGATGAGCATGATCTTCGACGGTCTCTTCGACCGGTTCCCGACGCTGCGGATCGTGTTGGTGGAGCACGCATTCACGTGGATCCTGCCGCTGATGTGGCGGATGGACGCGATCTACGAAGCCCGCAAGTCGTGGCTGGACATCAAGCGCAAGCCGTCGGAGTACGTCAAGGACCACATCAAGTTCACCACCCAGCCGCTGGACTACCCCGAGGACAAGACCGAGTTGACCCGGGCGTTCGAGTGGATGGAGTGCGAGAAGATCCTGCTGTTCAGCAGCGACTATCCGCACTGGACGTTCGACGACCCCCGCTGGCTGGTCAAGCACCTGCCCGAGCACGCCCGCGAGGCGGTGATGTTCCGCAACGGCATCGCGACATACCATCTGCCAGATACGGTTCCGGCCCTCGAGGGCCAGGTGCGGGTGTTCTGAGTTGGACGAGCAGAAGACGCCCCGGCTTGCGCAAGGGCGCGAACACGTCGTCGCCACCGTCGACGAGATCCCGCCGGGCACGCACAAACTGGTGCCCATAGGTCGGCACGGCGTCGGCGTCTACAACGTCAACGGCACGTTCTACGCCATCGCGAACTACTGCCCGCACGAGGGCGGTCCGCTGTGCTCGGGCCGCCCGCGCGGCCGCACGATCGTCGACGACGACGTTCCGGGCGACGCCGTGATGGTGCGTGACCTCGAATACATCTACTGCCCGTGGCACCAGTGGGGTTTCGAACTGGCGACAGGCACGACCGCGGTCAAACCCGAGTGGAGTATCCGGACCTACCCCGTCCGGATCGTCGGCAACGATGTGATGGTGCAGGCGTGACAGCAACTGAGTCCTCGGGCCTGGAGCTTAAGCCCTCCGAAAAGATCTTCGAATACAAGGGCGGCCGGGTCGTCTACGAAATCCTCGGCGAAGACGGCGAATTCATCGCCCTGACACCCGGAGGCCGTTTCAGCAAGGACATTCCCGGGCTGCGGCCGTTGGCGGAGGCGCTGGCCGAAGGCGGCTACCGGGTCCTGCTCTGGGACAGGCCGAACTGTGGCAAGTCGGACGTGCAGTTCTATGGCAAGAGCGAATCACACATGCGCGCCGAGACTCTGCACGCGTTGATCACCGGACTCGACGTCGGTCCGTGCATCATCGCGGGTGGGTCCGGAGGGGCACGCGACTCCATGCTGACGACGATGCTCTACCCGGAGATCGTACGAAAGCTTGTGGTGTGGAACATTGTCGGCGGCGTCTACGGCTCGTTCGTGCTCGGCGGGCACTACGTCGTGCCCAGCATCCTGGCCGCCAAGGGCATGGGCGTCGAAGGCCTGCTCCACGTCGCCGAGTGGAAGGAGCGCATCGCCGAGAACCCGGACAACGAGGCGCGCTTCCGGGCACTCGACGTCGACGAGTTCCTCAAGCTGATGCGGCGCTGGCTCAACGCTTTCGTGCCCAAGCCGGGCCAGACCATCCCCGGCGTCGAAGACGAGATGTTCGACAACATCACCATTCCGACACTGATCATCCGTGGCGGCGAGAACGACTGGGATCATCCCAAACGCACCTCGCTGGAGGTGAGCTGCCTGATCAAGGGTTCGGAGTTGATCGACCCGCCCTGGCCGGAAGACGCCTGGGAACGTGCCGGTGAGAGGTTCGCCGCCAGCGGCGGGAAGAACTTCTGCCTGTTCGACACCTGGGTGCAGGCCGCGCCCGCGATTCTCGAATTCCTGGACGACTGATGAGCGCTTGCGCGAAGAAGAGACGGCACTGATGGCGCTAGACCGTGCGAATGTGCACTTCGCAGTTGAGCGACGCCTCCAGGGCGGTGTGGACGCGACTCTCGGGCACCCGCTCGAGGTCGGACTTGCGCAGCGTCACATGGATCACGTCCCACCCGTCGTCACCGGCGACGCGTTCGATTTCGCCAGCGAGCCCCAATCCGGCGAGCACGCCGTGCGCGTCGTCATCCGTCCCCCTGCTGATGAAAGTCAGCACGCCGGGCACCGGTTTCGTGCCGAAAGCCTTCGCGCACAAACTCACCGCGATGCGTTCCAGTTCGGCGGCATCGTCACCAGCGATCAACAGCTCGACCTCACGTCGTTGTGGCGGAAGGCCGGCGAGGTTGTTCTCCACCACGTCGACGCCCGCCGCGCCGGCCGATTCGCGGAGTCGCGCCATGCCGTCGCTTAACTCTGCGGGCGCGAGTTCGCCGGCCAGATCCACGCCAACGCGCACCACGGCGGTTCTCATGCCCGTCACCCTATCCAGAGGTGCGACGCGATGACCTTCACCGCAACCGAACTCACCGTCGCCACGTGGCCACGGTGTACGCCGCGACTGTTGCGGCCCACCCAGGTGAAAGCCGAGGAGCTCGCCGAGTATGTGCAGGCCGGCGGCTACCGGACGCTGACGGACGCGGACGCACTGCTGGAGCAGATCGACCTGTCCGGTCTGCTCGGGCGCGGCGGCGCGGCCTTCCCGCTGGGGACCAAGCTGCGTACGGTGCGCGACGCCGGGCGCCGCGGCGTGCAGACGGTCATCGTCGCGAACGGCGAGGAGGGTGAGCCGGCTTCGGTGAAAGACCGCTGGCTGCTGCGCAACCGGCCGCACGTCGTGCTGGACGGGCTGCGCCTGGCCGCCGCGATCGTCAATGCACGCCGCGCGTATGTGTATGTGTCCGATCAACAGTCGGCGCTGGCGGTGAACAGTGCGCTGTCCGAACTGGACTCCCAGGTGTTCGGAGCAACGGACGTCACCGTGGTGACCGTCGAACCCGGGTACGTCGCGGGTGAGGAGACTGCCGCGGTCCGCCGCATCAACGGCGGGCCCGCAAAGCCGACCGACAAACCACCCCGGCCGTTCGAGGAGGGGGTGTCGGGCTTGCCGACGACGGTCAGCAATGTCGAGACGCTGGCCAATCTCCCGCACATCCACCAGCACGGCGCTCAAAGTTTCCGCGCGGTCGGCACGCCGATGTCGCCGGGGACGTTCCTGGCGACGATCACGGGCGGCGGCAGGCCCGCAGCGCTGTACGAGATACCGCACGGCGCCGCGTTTTCCGAACTGCTGGCATTGCACGGAGTGCCCAAGGACTCGGTGCGCGGAGTGTTGATGGGCGGCTATTTCGCCGGCCTGGTCAACACCGACATCCTCGATGCGACACTCGACCATGAAACGATTCGGCGACTCGGCAGCGGCCTTGGCTGCGGTGCGATCTCGATTCTCACTGACGACTGCCCCGTCGCCGTCGCCGCGTCGGTGATGTCGTACTTCGATCGGGAGAACGCCGGCCAATGCGGGTCGTGCTTCAACGGCACGGCGGCAATGGCGGCCGTCGTCTCGGCACTGCGCGACGGAGCAGCGGCCCAGGAGGACGTCACGCGCCTGGAGCGCTGGTCGGTGGTACTGCGAGGCCGCGGCGCATGCGGCACCCTCGACGGCGCCACGAACGTCGCGGCGAGCCTGCTGCACCACTACCCGCAGCTGATCACCAGCCACCTCGCCAACGAGTGCACGTCCTGCCGCACCGGCGCTTTCAACGAGACGCGGCCTTACGAAGTGGAGGCGGTGGGACATGAGTGACGGCTTGCGAATCCGGCTCGATCGCACTGTGTGCGACGGCTTCGGCGTCTGCGCCAAGCACGCGCCAGGGTACTTCTCGCTCGACGACTGGGGCTACGCATCGCTGATTGGCGATGGCACTGTGCCCGAGAGGGATCGCGACGCAGTGATGCGCGCGCTGCTCGATTGCCCGGTCCACGCCATCATCTACATGGGTGAGCACCGGCCGTCGGGCGACGGAGCGGCGCATCCAGATGTGCAAGAGTCACCCGAACCGGACCCGGCAACCAACAATAGCGAAGCGATTTCGGAGTTCGTCAGATGACCAGACCGCTGCCCGCACTGACTGCCCAAAACGAGTTCTTCTGGACTGCAGGCGCAGAGGGTGTCCTGCGTATCCAGGAATGCCGGGACTGCGAGGCATTGATTCATCCCCCGCAGCCGGTGTGCCGGTACTGCCGCAGCCGCAACATGGGTGTCCGCGATGTCTCCGGACGCGCCACGCTTTCGGCCTTCACCGTCAATCACAGGTTCGGCTTCCCCGACCTTCCTCCGCCGTATGTGGTCGCACAGGTCGCCGTTGTCGAGGATCCACGAGTTCGGCTGACCACAAACATCGTCGAGTGCGATCCCGACGAGCTGGAGCTCGGACAGACGGTTGAGGTCACGTTCGAGAAGATCGAGGATGTCTGGTTACCGAACTTCCGGCCCACCGCGGAGAAGAAGTTTGGCGCCTTACCCGAAGACGAGATCGCACCAACGGATTTCGCCCGGTACGTAAGCGCGCCGCTGACTACCAGCAGGTTCGAGGAGCACTCCGCGATCACCGGTATCGGCGCGTCGCGGCTGGGTCGCCGCCTGATGGTGCCACCATTGTCGCTGACCGTTGACGCGTGCGAGGCCGCGATCGCCGATGCCGGTTTGACTTGGGACGACATCGACGGGCTGGCGTCCTACCCCGGACTGGACCTCGCCGGCATGGGCGAAGGTGGTGTGACTGCGTTCGAGGGTGCGCTCGGCATCCGCCCGACGTGGATCAACGGCGGTATGGACACCTTCGGTCCCGGCGGATCGGTCATCGCCGCGATGATGGCGATCGCCACCGGCATGGCCCGTCACGTGCTGTGCTTCCGCACCCTGTGGGAGGCGACCTTCCAGCAGCTGATGAAGGAGGGCAAGGCCAGACCGCCCCAGGACCTGAGCACGTCCAGCTGGCAGATGCCGTTCGGTGCCACGTCGGCAGCACATGTGCTCGCGCTCAACGCACAGAGGCATTTTCAGCGTTACGGGACCACGCGGGAGACGCTCGGCTGGATCGCGTTGAACCAGCGCGCCAACGCCGCGCTGAATCCGACGGCGATCTACCGCGATCCGATGACCATGGACGACTACCTGAACGCCAGGCCGATCACGACACCCTTCGGGCTCTACGACTGCGACGTGCCATGCGACGGTGCCATCGCCGTGATCGTGTCGGCCGTTGACGCGGCCAAGGACATGCCGCACAAGCCGGTGCTTTTCGAGGCCGTCGGCACCCAGATCGTCGAACGCACCGACTGGGACCAGAGCACGTTGACGCATGAACCGCAAGTGCTGGGGCAGGCCGCGCACCTGTGGACGCGAACATCTTTGCGCCCCAAGGACATCGACGTCGCCGAACTCTACGACGGCTTCACGTTCAACTGCCTGTCATGGCTGGAGGCGCTCGGGTTCTGCGGCATCGGCGAGGCGAAGGACTTTCTCGACGGCGGTACAGCCATCGCCCGCGACGGTGTGATCCCGTTGAACACCCACGGCGGCCAGCTCTCCCATGGCCGCACGCACGGCATGGGCCTCGTCCACGAAGCCGTCACGCAGTTGCGCGGCGACGCAGGCGAACGTCAGGTGAAAGACGCCCGCGTCGCGGTGGTCAGTAGCGGCGGGCTCACGCCCAGCGGCGCGATCCTGATGCGGACCGACGGGTGAGCGAGGCCCGACCACGGGTCGTCTTCGTCGACGGTGTCCCGATGTCCGGCCTCGTCGCCTCGGTCGACGAACCGAAGGCTGTCGTGGTCGCGTTCCACGGCGGATCCAGTACCGCAGCGTATTTCGACTGTCCGGGGCACCCGTCGCTGTCACTGCTGCGGATGGGAGCCGACCGCGGCTTCACCATGGTGGCACTCGACCGGCCCGGGTACGGAAGCTCGGCGCCCTACCCGGACGCCATGGAGCGGCCGGAGCAACGCATTGCGCTGGTGTACGGCGCGATCGACAAGATACTCGGCGCCAACCCGCGCGGCGCGGGGTTGTTTCTCGTCGGCCACTCCGCCGGTTGCGAGCTGGCGGTCCGTCTGGCCACAGATTGCCGTGCCGAAGAGGCGGGCGTCATCGGACTCGAGTTGGCAGGCACAGGTGTGCAATACGACGCGGCGATGGCGGAGATCATGAAGGCGGCGACGGCGACCGGTCGGCCGACCGGCCTGCGCGAGGTGCTCTGGCAGCCCGCCGAGCTGTATCCGCCCGACGTGCTGTCCGGCATGACGAACTCGTCGACCGGTGCGCTCTACGAAGTGGGCATGACCAAGAGCTGGCCGCGGCAGGACTTTCCCTCGCTCGCGGCCCATGTCCGGGTGCCGGTGCAGTTCAGCGCCGCCGAACACGAGCGGGTGTGGCGATCGGATGCCGAGGCCTTGGGGCAGATCGCCGCCATGTTCACGTCATCACCGCGATTCGTGACCAACGAGCAACCGAACACCGGACACAATATGTCCTTATCGCTCAACGCCGCGGCGTACCACAGCGCAGTGCTGTCCTTCGCCGAGGAATGCGTTGTCGCGCAGCAGAACACATCGGAAGCAATGGAGGCGGGTTGATGCGCGTCGGATTCATCGGGTTGGGCAGTCAAGGTGGTCCCATGGCACGCCGAATCGTCGAAGGCGGCTTCGAGACGACGCTGTGGGCGCGCAGGGCGGCCAGCCTCGATCCGTATGCCGACACCGGCGCGAAGACCGCGGGTTCAGCCGCTGAGTTGGCAGCGGCGAGTGACCTGGTCTGCCTATGCGTGGTCGGCGACGACGACGTACGGGAAGTGCTCTACGGCGACAGCGGCGTACTGGCAGGTCTGGCCTCCGGCGGCGTGGTGGCGATCCACAGCACCGTGCACCCGGACACATGCCAGGAGATCGCGGACAAGGCCGCCGCGCAGGGCGTTTCGGTGATCGACGCGCCCGTGAGCGGCGGAGGCCCCGCCGTGGAGGAAGGTAAGTTGCTCGTCATGGTGGGAGGCGAGGAAGAAGTCGCCGAGCGGTGCCGTCCGGTCTTCGCGACCTACGCCGACCCGATCGTCCACCTCGGTCCGCTCGGCAGCGGACAGGTCACCAAGATCCTGAACAACCTGCTCTTCACCGCCAACCTCGGCAGCGCCTTGAGCACACTCGACCTCGGTGAGGCCCTTGGCATCCCGAGGGTGCGGCTGGCGGAGGTGCTCAACGGTGGCTCGGCCACCAGTAAGGCGCTCGGAAGCATCGCGATCTTCGGCGGCACGGTCGAGGGGCTCGCTCCCATCGCGGGCGGGCTGTTGCAGAAAGACGTCCGTCATGCAGCGACCATCGCCGCCAGCGCATCGGCCCCGGAAGGTTCCGTGTTCACCGCGGCCGATACGGCGTTGGAGTCGATGGAATACCCGCGGTGACCCGCGTCGGATTCGTCGGGGCCGGCCGCATGGGCGGCCCGATGGTCCGACGTCTCGTCGAGTCCGGCCATCACGTACGCGCGCTCGGTAGGACGGACGAAAAGCGCCGGGCGGTCACCGCGCTCGGCGCACAGGCGGTCGCGGGACTCCACGACATCGCCAGGGACGCAGATGTTCTCATCGTCTGTGTCTTCACCGACGAGCAGGTTGTGCAGGTGTGCTCGCCCGGCGTGCTCTCGGCGATGTCGCCCGGCTCGGCGCTCGTCGTGCACACGACCGGAAGTCCGCGCACGGTGCAGTCGATTGCGGCACACTCCCCCAGCATCGACGTGCTCGACGCCCCGGTCAGCGGTGGCCCGCACAACATCGCCGCCGGCGGGCTGACGATGTTCGTCGGTGGTCCCGACGATGCGGCCGCGCGCGTCCGGCCGGTACTCGCCGCCTATGGCGACCCGATTCTGCACGTCGGTCCGCTGGGCGCGGGCCAGGCCGTCAAGCTGACTAACAACGCGTTGTTCGCCGCCCAGATCGGACTGTTGCGGGAGGCCGTCGCGCTGGGCGATCGCCTTGGCGTGGACGAGGCACAGCTGCTGCAGGCGATCACGCACGGCAGCGGGTCGAGCCGGGTCGCGGGTTTTGTCGCCGCGGGCGGATCGGTGGACTCCTTCGTCGAACGGACCAGCGAGTTCATCGGGAAGGACGTCGAGGTCGTGCGCAAGATCGCTGCCGAGCTCGGTGAGACGATCGGGCTCCTCGACAACGTCATCAACGCCGGAATTCAACCGTGAAACAGATGCGATTCCACTGTCTCAGACCCTTCTTGTGAGGCATACTATACGTTACACAAATGCAGCCTTGCGTAACGCACGTAGACGTTAGCCACGCGGCGAAAGAGAGACCATGACCAAGCCCAAATTGGTGTTCAGCCCGGTTTCGCAGGAATACTTCGACAATCCGTACGAGATCTACAAGCGGATGCGCGACGAAGCCCCGATCTACTACGACGAGGAGGAGGACTTCTACGCGCTGACCCGGCACGAGGACGTCGCCGCCGCGCTCAAGGACACCGACGCATTTTCGTCGTCACGCGGGTGCGACCTCGGAATGGTCCGCTCCGAAGAAGCGCCGCACAAGTCCATTATCTTCATGGACCCACCGGAACACCGGCACATGCGCAGCCTGCTGAACAAGGCGTTCACGCCGCGGGCCATCCAGTCGCAACGCGAGACCATCATCGAGGTTGTCGAGCACTATCTGTCGAAATGCGACCCCGCCGGTTTCGACGTCGTGCAGGATTTTTCCGGCCCCTTCCCCGTCGAGGTGATCACCCGGATGGCGGGTGTCCCCGAGGAGTTCCGGCAGCAGGTGCGGCACTGGATCGACACCAGCCTGGAGCGTGAGCCCGGCCAGATCGACCTGTCCGAGAAGAACATGCAGGCCAACATCGACTCCGGGATCTACTACTACAGCCTGGTCCAGGAGCGGCGCCAGAATCCGCAGGACGACATGATCAGCAGGTTGATCGCGGCGGAGATCCCTGGCGAAAACGGTGAGATGCGCCAGCTCGACGACATCGAGATCACTGGCTTCTGCGCACTGCTCGGCGGGGCGGGAGCCGAGACGGTCACCAAATTGATCGGCAGTGCCGTCGTCGAGTTCGCACGGCATCCCGAGCAGTGGCAGTTGCTGCTCGACGACCGCAGCAAGGTGCCGGACGCCGTGGAAGAGTTGCTGCGTTACGTCGGCCCCGTGCAGTACAACGTGCGCTACACGCTCAAGGAAGCACACTTGCCCAGCGGCACGGTGCCCGCGCACAAGCCGGTCTTCATCATGAAAGCAGCGGCCAACCGTGACCCACGGGCGTACGACCGCGCCGAAGAATTCGACATCACCCGCGACCGCACCCAATCGCCACACATGGGTCTGGGCTACGGAATTCACAGCTGCCTGGGGGCGGCGCTGGCCCGCCTGGAGAGTGTGATCGCGCTCGAGCACCTGCTGGACTTCATGCCGCGTTACGAGGTCGACTGGGAGGGCTTACATCGGGTGACGATGCAGAACGTCGCGGGCTACCACAACGTTCCAGTGAGGGTGCTGAAGTGAGCCAGAAAATCGAAGTCGACTTCGGTCTCTGTGAGAGCAACGGGGTGTGCATGGGCATCGACCCTGAGATCTTCGACCTGGACGACGAGGACTATCTGCACGTGCTGCAGGACGAAGTGACACCGGAAAACGAGGACCGCGTCAAAGAAGCCGTGCGACAGTGCCCGCGGCAGGCGATCTTCATCAAAGACGAATGACCAAATCCCAAGTCGTCTTCGACCCGTTCTCCGAGGAATACTTCAACGGTCCCTGGGACATCTACCGGCGCATGCGCGAGGAAACGCCGGTCTATTACAACGAGGCAGAGGACTTCTACGCGTTGTCCCGCCACGAGGACGTCTCGGCGGCTTACAAGGATTTTGCGACCTACTCCTCGGCGTACGGCCTAGACCTCGCGATGGTTCGGTCCGGTGAGCCCCCGCCCATGAAGATGATCATCCTCATGGACCCACCCGAGCATCGCCATATGCGTAGCTTGGTCAACAAGGTGTTCACCCCGCGTGCGATCGAGGCCATGCGACCGATGGTGACCGAGACGATCGACCGCTACCTGAGCGCGGCCGACCCCACGGGTTTTGATGTCGTACAAGACTTCTCGGCGTATTTCCCGGTCGACATCATCACGACGATGCTCGGCGTGCCCGAGGACAAGCGCCAGCAGGTCCGTGAGTGGGTGGACACTTCGCTCCATCGCGAACCGGGCCAGATCGAGATGTCCGATGAGGGTATGGCTGCGATCGCGGAAGCCATGGGTCTGTACTTCCAGCTGATCCTGGAACGCCGCAACGAACCGCAGGACGATATGTTCAGCCGGTTGGTCGCCGCCGAGATCCAGCGTGAGGACGGTGGGGTCGAGTCCCTCGAAGACTTCGAGATCGCTGGATTCGCAACCCTTCTCGGGGGTGCCGGCGCCGAAACAGTCACCAAGTTGGTCGGCAACGCCGTCGTCGAGTTCGCGCGTCACCCTGAACAGTGGCAGAAGCTGCTCGACGATCGCAGCAAGATCCCCGCCGCGGTCGAGGAGCTTCTGCGCTACGAGCCACCGGTGCACTACAACGTCCGCCGATCGATGCGCGAGGTTCACCTCCACGGCGTCACGATCCCCGAGGGCAAACCCGTGTTCCTGCTTCAGGCTTCAGCACATCGCGATCCGGACGCGTTCACCGATCCCGACACTTTCGACATCGATCGCGACCGAACCGAGGCACAAAACCTCGGCTTCGGGTACGGCGTACACAGTTGCCTCGGCGCTGCGCTCGCCAGGATGGAGACCGCGATCGCACTCGAGCGACTGCTTGACCGCATGCCGCGCTACGAGGTGCTATGGAATCAGTGCGAGCGCGTCGCTATGCAGAACGTCGCCGGCTGGTCGCACGTCCCGGTGCGCGTTGTCTAACTTTTCCCGCGAGTAGACGCAAAACTGCCCATATTCGGCGGAAAAAGGGCAGGTTTGCGTCTGCTCGACGGAGGTTATCCACAGCGGGTCGCGCCGAGGCTTTCGCGGACCTGCACCGCACTTGATGATCGACTCGTGCGCCCAGACGACCTCTTCGCCTCGCAAGGTGGCCTGGCGACGACCAAGCAACTGCTCACAGCGATGTCATATCGCACGCTCCGCAGGCGTATCAGGGACGGGAAGGTCATCCGTGTCTGGCACGGGGTGTATGCCGATCATCCTCCCGAAGTCATCGATCGGCTCGCGGCGCTCGACCTCGTATCAGGACGATCAATCGTCGCATGCATGCACACTGCCGCGGAGCTCCATGGTTTCGGCACCGAGGTTGACGGCCGCATCCACATCCTGGATCCTGGCGTCCGCATGCGCCCCTCGTCGGCGCTGATGGTGCACCAGCGAATTGGAGCTCCACTCAAGAGAATTCACGACCGGCTTGCTACTGCGCCAGCGTGGACCGCCGTCGAAATCGCACGAACTCTTCAGCGCCCCCGAGCTCTCGCCGCTCTAGACGCCGCGCTGTTCAAGCGATGCTGCACTCTGCCGGAATTGTGTATGGCGATCGATGAGCAGAATGGCAGACGCGGAATCGTCGGCATCCGCGAATTGATCAGGAATGTCGACGGTCGGTCGGAGTCACCTCTGGAAAGTGAAGCGCGACTGGTCTTCATCGACGGCGGACTCCCGGCGCCGGAAGTTCAATACGAGATCGTCGACCGGTGCGGAAAGCTCTGGCGGGTGGACTTCGCCTGGCCAGAGGCAAAATTGGTCGCCGAGTACGAAAGTATGGAATGGCACGCAACGGCAGAGGCACTCAGGCACGACAGGATGAAGGTAGCCAGATTGCAGGAGTGCGGTTGGATGAGTATCCCCGTGGTAGTCGACGATGTGCGCAGACACCCGAAAGAGCTTGTGGCACGGATCGCCACACACCTCAACCAGAGGACCTCGCTGGCCGGTTGAGGGATGCGGGTCGACGATGTGGCTGATCGGGTCGCCCGTTTGCGGTCGCGAGGAGACGCAAACCTGCCCAAAACTTGCCGAAAATGGGCAGTTTTACGTCTGCTCGCGCAAGAACTGTCAGAGGCCGTGGAGAATGACGCCGTTGCAGTCGGCGGCGGCCTGACGCAGCTTGGCCGCCTCCTGGTAGACGTCGGAGTAGTACCACTCCTTGGCAGCCTCCTCGGATTCGAACTCCAGCAGGACCGTCTGGGTGCCGTGCCACTGCCCTTCGATCACCTCGGCCTTCGAGTCGAACGACAACAGCGTGGCACCGGCCATCGCCTGGCTCGCAAGCTTGCCGTATTCCGCCATCCCGGCCGGATCCTTGACGTCCTCGGTGATGAGGATGTACGCCTTGGGCATTCGATCTCCTTGTTCAACCGTCGATTTCGGAAATGGCTTGTTCGGGGCAGTTGGCGATGGCGTCCTTGGCTGCGCTCTCGAGCTCCGCAGGCAGCTCACCCGGCTTCGCGACCGCCCAACCGTCGTCGGTCATCTCGAACACCTCGGGGCACAAAGTGAGACACATGCCGTGGCCGGCGCACTTGTCTTCGTCGACGGTGACCTTCATCGGACGTCGAACTCGATGTGCAACTGCGTGAGCCCGCGCAGGATATATGTCGGGATGTATTGGTAATTGCGGTTGCTCGCTGGCCCGTGGTGTTTCTCGCTGATGCGGATGTCGGTGGTGCGATCGAGCAGACGCTCGAGCCCGACGCGCGTTTCGGCACGTGCCAGCGGAGCGCCGGGACAACTGTGGATGCCGCGGCCGAAGGCCAGGTGCTGACGGGCGTTCTTGCGGTCGGGATCGAAGGTGTCGGGATCCTCGAACCGCCGCGGGTCTCGGTTGGCCGCCCCGTTGATCACCATCAGCGTGCAGCCGGCACCGATCTCTTGGTCGCCGACGGTCACCGGCACCCGCGACAATCGGAAATCGCCCTTGACCGGACTCTCTATCCGCAGGCACTCCTCGATGAAATTGCCGAGGAGACTGCGATCTTCGCGCAACCGACGCTGAATGTCGGGCTGGTCGCCCATCACCTTGAGCGCCGTACTGAGCAGGCGCACGGTGGTCTCTTGACCCGCCGAGAAGACGTTCGTGGCCACGCGCACGACGTCCGCGACCTCGGGCATCGTTCCGTCCGGGAACGTCGCCGTCGCCAGTCCCGTCAGGACGTCATCACGCGGCTCGGCCCGCCGTTCCTCGACGTAGGTCGCGAAGACCTCGTAGAGGTATTCCAGCGGAGTCTTGTTCATCGTCTTGTCGGCATTGCCCACCGAGCTGCCGTGGGTGCCGCGCGCGAGCCGCTCGAGGAGGTCATCGCGATCCTCGTCGGGCACACCCAGCAGATCGGCGATGACGCGCAGCGTGAACGGTCCGGCGAACCCCTTGATGAACTCCCCCTCGCCCGGTGCCAGGAAGTCGTCGAGGATGTCGTCGGCGAGTTGCCACATCGCGTCCTCGTTCTCCTTGAGGCGCTTGGGCGTGATCAGCCGCATCAGCAGGGCGCGGTGGTTGGTGTGCGTGGGCGGGTCCAGTGTCGGCAGCTGGTCGCTGAACGGGATCTCGTCGCGGTGGTCGATGATCGTCTGCGTCACATCGTCACCTTCGAGGGGCACCGGGAATCCGGGGAACGGCCCGGTCACCGAGATGCACGACGAGAACGTCTCGGCGTCGTTGTAGACGTCGACGGCCTCTTGCCAGCCGGTCACCATCGTCACGCCGTAGTGGTCTTCGCGGCTGACCGGGCACTTGTTGCGCAGCGCCTCGTAGAACGGGAAGGGGTCGTCCGTCAGTCGACTGTCCCTGAAGAAATCAACCGAGGTCAGATCCTCCGTCATGCTTACTCCCTGAGCTCTGGCCACGAGAACGTGATTCTCATATGCGGCTATTAGATTTCCACAGTCGGCCCATCGGCGTCAACGAGGAGCTGTGCACCCGCACAGCGCAATCGCACCGCTATTGGATGGGCTCGTGCCCCAACACGGTGGTTCGCAGCATTTCCCGAGGCGAATCGGGGTCATAGGGCGCCGCGCGGTGCAGGACGCCGTTGTTGTCCCAGATGACGGTGTCCCCGACCGACCAGCTGTGGCGGTAGACCAGGTCGGGCTGGGTGGCGCGGTCCAGCAGCTCGGCGAGCAGCGCCCGGCCGTCGCCGAGGTCCATACCGACGACGTAGTCCGCCGATGCCCCGAGCACCAGCGACTTGCGGCCGCTGCGATGCGTCCACACCAGAGGGTGCTCGTGGGTGGGACGGCTACGCCACCGCGCGACCAGCTCGGGCGATGGGTCGGGGTTGACCCGACGCTGCGAAGCCTCCAGCGAGTGCACCACCCGCAGCGATCCGAACCGCCGCTTTTCTTCGTCGCTGAATGCGTCGTAGGCCGCATAGGAGTTGGCGAACTCGGTTTCGCCGCCGTGCTCGGCCACCTGCTTGGCCGACAGCACGGTGGCCTTCTGCGGGCATTCGTCGTTCAGCGGTGTGCACCCGTCGATGTGCCAGTCGAATGTGGCCCGCAGATAGGCCGCCGACGCGTTCTTCGACTTATCGAGCGTCACGGGATAGATGCCTGCGACCGGATGATGACCGTCGGATGAGTGGTCGATGTCGCCGAGTCGACGGCAGAATGCCACCTGCGCCTCCGGCGCCAGGCCGAGGCCCGGAAAGACCAGCACGCCATTGTCTTCCAGCGCCTCGAGGATGGCCGCGCCGAGCGAATCGTCGGCCGCCAGACCCTCCGGTTCCAGGCCGGTCACCTCCGCACCGACCGACGGCGTGAGTTTGTTGATCATCAGTAGGCTCATGTCAGTTCATCCTGTCGTTCAGGGCACCGGCGCGCTGACGCGGTTCATGACGGCGTCAGCGGAGTCGGCTGGTTTCTGGGTGCCGAAGACTTCGACGGCCATCGAGACCATGATCATCGAATAGACGAGATGCAGCAGATTCAGCGCGTCGTCGGGCACGTCGTGGAGCGGAAACTTATCGCAATAGTCGATCGCCTCTTCGAAACGAGGGGTGAACGCGTCGTAGAACTCGCGTATCTCCGGCATCGGAGTGCAGAGGCGGGTGGCCCAACGTTCTGGTTCGGTTGCCAAACACCATTTTTCGGCGAACGGCTCGAACTCGGCGAACGCGCTCGGTAAACGGGTGCCGGCCATGATCACACTCCCGCCGGGCTGCGCTCGGCCTGATACTCCTCGACCCAGTCGACCGCCACCTTGTGCAGATGGCGGACGAGGATCTCCTGATCACTGAGCGGGTAGTCGTCGACAACCGGCTCGTCCAGGCCGTATTCCAGCGCCGCCTGAGTGCCGCCGAGCATGCCCGCATCCTGCAGCGCGAATTCCTTGAGTACCACCGACGCGACCTCGTGCTCGATGCGCTCGCGCACGGTGCGCGCAGGATGAAAAGCGTTGTAGGCCTCGAACTTGTGCGTGTGGTGCGATGTCGGCCAGTAGCGGTACAGCAGGTACCAGCCGTGGTAGATCAGGATCTCCAGGTTCGGGAAGATCTGGAAATTGGTGATCCCCCACGGTTCGATTCCCCCCGGGTTGAGGCCGGCGGACTGGTGTGTCTCCGGCGTGCGCCACGGTCCGACAAGTCCGCTGCGCGTGACGCGTTCGACCGGGTACATGAACTCCGGCGCGAGCAACCAGCGTCGCGTGCCCGCGGTGGACACCAGGCGATGGGACCCGTCGATCTGGAAATGGCCGCACTCGAATGTGGCATTGGGCTGACGCACCTCGCTCGGCACCTGCTGCGAATGCAGCGACGGCACATGGTAGTACTCCTGGAACGCGTCGGCGAAGATCTTCCAATTGCTGTTGTTGCGCGCCTCGAATTCGTAACGCTCCGTCATCATCTCGAATGGATAGTCGTCCAGCGCGGTGATCATGGGGCCGAGGAATTCACGCAGCGTCCACCGCGGGTTGGGGTCGAAGTTGATGAAGATGAAACCGTTCCACACATCGCACTGCACCGGTTTCAGCCCGTACTGCGCGCTGTCCAGGTCGAAGAACTCACCCGGTTGTTGCACGAACGTCAGGTCGCCTCTCAGGTCGTATCGCCATCCGTGGTACTTACAGGTGAACTGGCGGCACGTACCTTTGACCTCCTCATTGGGATAGTCGTTCCACACCAACTTGTTTCCACGGTGACGGCAGATGTTGTAGAAGGCTCGGATCTGCTGGTCCTTACCCCTGACGACGATCACCGACGTCCCGGCGACCTCGATCTCCTTGGTGAGGTAGCTGCCGACGCGCGGCAGTTCCTCTACGCGAGCGATGTTGAGCCAGGCGCGCTTGAAGACCGCCTCGCGTTCGAGTTCGTAGAACTCCGGTGAGATCGAGTCGCGGAACGAGATCGGTCCGGTGCTCAGTTCCGGGTAATGCTCCGTCCAGCTACCCTCGGCCGGTTTGGGCCACTTACCCATGCGAACCTCCCTGAATCATCACATCACCGACCCGCCGTTGACACCCAGTGTCTGGCCGGTGATGAAACCGGCCTCTTCGGAACACAGGAACCCGACGGCGGCGGCGATGTCGGCGCCGGTGCCCAGGTGGCCGAGCGGGACACTCGCGGCCATCTGCTCGTTCGAGGGCAGATGGCCGGCCGCCTGCCCCGCATGCTGCATCGGCGTCTCGATCGCCGACGGCGGAATGTTGTTGACGGTGATACCCATCGGACCGTATTCCCGCGCTAGCGATCTGGTCAGCGACAACAGCGCGCCTTTCGACGCGGCGTAATGCGCCATCCCCGGCGATCCGCGCTGCGCGCTGGACGACGAGATCATGACAATGCGGCCCCAGCCGGCTTCCAGCATGTCCGGCACCGCGATCTGACAGCAGTGGAAGGTGCCGGTGAGATTGACGTCGATCAGTCGCTGCCAGGCCTGCACGCTGATGTCCGTGAACGGCGCGAAGTCCACCGCGCCCGCGCTGGTGACCAGGATGTGGACCGGGCCCAGTTCGGTGCGCACCTTCGCGAAGGCTTCCTCAACAGCGGTGCGGTCGCTGACATCAGCGGCCACCCCGAACGCCGTCACGCCCTCGGCGCGCAACTCTTCGGCGACCCGTTGCGCCGCTTCGCCGTTGAGGTCGATAACCGCCACCTTGTGCCCACGCCTGCCGAGCTCGTGACAGGTCGCTTCGCCCATACCGGAGGCCCCGCCGGTCACCACCGCCACCCGCGTCATCGCACGCTCCTCCGCTTCATCACTCGTAGACCACATGGACTGTTGGGCTGGTGGGTAGAGACTGACACGTCAACACCCAGCCTTCAGCCACTTCGTCGTCGTCGAGGGCATCGTTGTTCAGCATCCGGGCACTGCCGGTGACGATGCGTGCCATACACGTTCCGCACGAACCCGTCTCGCACGACGACGGCGCCCGCAGGCCGGACATGCGCGCCGTCTGCAGCAGCGTGTTGCCCGGCCGATAGTCGGCGGTCGCCTTCTTGCCATCCAGTTCGATGACGACCGTTTCGGTCGTCTCGGTCAAACTGTTGTCGACGTCGACCGGCACCGGGTCGACCGTGAAGCGCTCGAGGTGCACACGCGCCGACGGCACACCGGATTCCCGAACAACAGCCTCGACGGTGTCCATGAACGGATGCGGTCCGCAGATGTAGTAGTCGGCCGCACCGGCGTCTTCGATGAACGTCCGTACCGCTTCGGGAGTCACCACACCGTTGTCGTCGTCGATGTGGTGCGCGACCGCCAGACGGTCGCCGTGCTTCTCGGCCAGTCGAGCGAGCGCCTCGTCGAAGATCACCGAATCGCGATTGCGATTGGCATAGAACAGCCGAATACGGCGCGACGATCCGTCAAGGGCGGTCCGCACGAGCGACATGATCGGCGTGATGCCGCTGCCGCCCGCGAACGCCACGATCTCGTCGCCGTTGTCGCGCAGGCAGAAGCGTCCCTCGGGTGGTGCCGCATGGATCTCGACGCCCTCCGTGGCGGCATCGTTGAGCCAGTTGGACACCACGCCACCGGGATCGCGCTTGACCGTGATCCGAAGCTCGTCTTCCACCGGCGCCGACGACATCGAATAACAGCGCCGAAGATCCTGACCGGCCACATTGACCCGCAACGTCAGGAACTGGCCGGCCTGATACCGGAACCGTGCCGAGCAGTGGTCGGGCACATCCAGCACCAGGGAGACGGCGTCGGATGTCTCGCGCACCACCCGTTTGATGCGTAACGGCGCGAATCCGTCGGCCCCGTTGTTGTCGCCCATCTCGCTCAATATATCAAGTACTTGTCATTAATCTCAAGTACTGAATACTCCCCTATTGATCGATGTGATCGTCGAACAACTCGTGCCCGGTGCCCTGTTCGACGACGCGCGCCAGCAGGTCACGCAGCGTCTGCTGCTCGGACTTGCTCAGTACCCCGAAAACTTTGTCGTGCGCGGCGATTGCGTCGTTGACCACTGCCTCGGCTACCTCGCGCCCCTGGTCGGTGAGGAACGCCTGCAGGATGCGGCCGTGTTGCGGATCCTTCTTACGCACGATCAGGCCGCGTCGCTCGAGAGCGGTCAGCGCGAGTTGAACACCCTGGGGACTGATCAGCATGCGGCGCGCCAGATCGGCGCCGGACAGGCCCGGCTCGTTCGACAACTGTCGTAACACACCGATTTGGGCAGTACTCACCCCGTGGTCGCTCACCGCATCGTTGACCGTCGTCAAGGAGAAGTACCAGGCCTGCTTCAGCAGCCAGAGAATGTTGTCGGTTTGTTCCACGCCCGCTCCTCTCAGTGGTGCGCTAGCGCTTGTAGACGACGCCGTTTTTCATGACGAACCCGACATCCAGCGTGACGGCGATGTCACGTGACGGGTCGTCCGGTACGGCGACGACGTCGGCGAGATATCCGGCGGCCAGACGTCCCAACTCGCCATCGGCTTCGATGAGTTCGGCGCTGGTGATGGTCGCCGCGCGCAAGGCCTGCATGGGCGTCATCCCGCGTGACACCAGCGCGCACAGTTCTTTTGCGTTCTGCCCGTGTGGAATCGCCGGCGCGTCCGTACCGCAGGCGATGCGGACGCCGGCCTGGATCGCCTTCGGCAGCATGGCCTGGGCCTGCGGGAACACCTCCTCGGCCTTCTTGCGCAATTCGGGGGCGATCCGGTCGACCGCCATCGCCTCGGTCAGATAGGTGGTGGACACCAGAAAGGTGCCGGTGTCGGCCATTAGCTTGATGGTGTCGTCGGTGGCGAGGAAGCCGTGCTCGATGCAGTCGATACCCGCCCGAATGCAGGCCCGAATCGAGCTGTCCCCCACTGCATGTGCGGCCACCCTCACACCAGCGCGATGCGCCTCGTCGGCGATGGCGGCGAACTCCTCGTCGGAATACTGCTGCGCACCGGGCGCAGTGCTGTGTGACATCACCCCGCCGGAGGCGGACACCTTGATCAGCTTCGCGCCGTGCCGGATCTGGTACCGCACACACGCGCGCACGTCGTCGACGCCATTGGCGATGCCCTCGGCGACCGACAGCGGCATGATTCCCGGCGCGAGCCGCTGGAACACAGTCGGGTCCAGATGACCGCCGTAGGGTGTCACCGCATGTCCCGCCGGGTAGATCCGGGGACCGACGTGCCAGCCCTGCTCGATCGCGCGCTGCAGCGCGACGTCGAGCAGATAGCCGCCCGTTTTCACCATCAACCCCAGGTTGCGGACTGTGGTGAAACCCGCCTCCAGTGTGGTGCGCGCGTTGACCGCCCCCCGCAACGTCCGGTACGCGGGGTCGTCCTGCACCCCGTGCATGGGGCTCGGCAGCCCCTCCGGACCGCCCGGACCGCCGATGAGAAGGTTGAGCTCCATGTCCATCAGGCCCGGCAGCAGAGTCACGTCGCCCAGATCGATGTCCTCGTCCGGATTCTGCGGCAGGTCAACGGGATTGACGGCGAGGATTCGGTCACCCTCCACGACGATCACGGCGGGCGAGCGCACCTCGCCGGCCTCGACGTCGGCCCAGCGCGCGGCGCGCAGGACGGTGATCCTTTGAGTCACGGCACCGGTTCCGAGACGCAGTCCAGTGTCGTCGCGCCCGAGTCAGGCACCTTGGGTTGTTTCCAGCACTCGACGGGGAACGACGCCTGGATCATCGAATACAACAGATGCATCAGGTTGAGCACGTCCTCCGGCATGTCGTCCAGCGAGAACTTGTCGCAGTAGGCGATGGCCTCTTCCGCGCGCGCGGTGATCGCGTCGTAGAACGCTTGAATCTCCTGCATCGAACTGGCCAACCGTTTGGCGTAACGTTCGGCTTCGGTGCCCAGGCACCAGTCCGAAAACTCTTCGAGGTCGGCGAACTCCGGCGGCAATTTGGGCGGGCGCGCGGGCGTCGGCGTTTTCGAAGCTGCGGTCGCCATGTCACACCCCCGCGGTCTTGCGCCGGTAGTCCTCGACCCAGGCCGCGGTCTCGGTATGGAGATGGCGGATGAGCACCTCCTGATCGCAGAGGACGAAGTTGTCGAGCACACGCGATTCGACCATCGTCTGGGTGGCCTCCAGGGTGTTGGCGTCCTGCAGGCCGTACTCCTTGAAGGACACGGCGGCGAGTTCCTGCGCGATGCGCTCGCGGGGCGTCCGCGGCGCCGGGAAGTACACCGTTCCCTCGAAAATGTGCGTGTTGTGCGACGTCGGCCAGTAGTGATATGTCAGGTACCAGCCCTGGCCCCAGAACAGAATGACGAAGTTGGGGAAGAGCTGGAACGAATCCAGGCCCCACGGGTCACATTTCGCGGGATTGAGGCCCTTCGGCATCTCCCCCAGATCCGGCTTGTCCCACGGCCCGAAAAGCCCACTCCGACAGATGTCTTCGATGGGCTTGCGCATCTCGTCGGCCATCTCCCACGCGCGGATACCCGACGTGCTCACCAGCCGGTGCGGACCTTCGATGCGGTAGTGGGGAGCCTCGAACCCCGCTTCGGCCGCCGCTTTGGAGTAGGCCGTCGGCGACTGGTTCGCGTGCAGTACGGGTGCGTGATAGAACTCCTGGAACGCGTCCATGTAGAGCTTCCAGTTGGCCTTGACCTCGGAGCGGTAGTAGAACCGCGACGTCATCTTCTCGAACGGATAACCCTCGAGGTCGGTGATCATCGGCCCGAGGAAATCGCGCAGGGACTGCTCGGGTGTCTTCGCGAAGTTGACGAAGATGAAGCCCTCCCACACCTCGCAATGCACCGGCACCAGGCCGTATCGGCTCTTGTCGAGGTCGAAGAACTCCCCCTCCTGCTGGACGAAGGTGAGGTTGCCGTCGAGGTCGTACCGCCAGGCGTGGTACTTGCACGTGAACTGGCGGCACACCCCACTGGTCTCCTCCAACGGCATGTCGTTCCAGACCAGCTTGTTGCCACGATGCCGACAGATGTTGTGGTACGCCTTGACCTCACCCTTTGTGGTACGTACCACGATGATCGACGTATTGACGACCTTCAGTTCCTTGGTGAAGTAGCTGCCCTTACGCGGAATCTGTTCGACGCGGCCGACATTCAGCCATGCGCGTTTGAAAACCGCCTTGCGCTCGACTTCGTAGAACTCCGGGTCCACCGAATCCTCGTAGGACACCGGCCCCGTGCCCAACTGGGGGTAGTGCTCCGTCCAACTGCCTTCGGGTGGTTTCGGAAATCGTGCCATCACCTGTTCCTGTCGACTCGCGATCGGTGTGCGGCACACGGGCTGAGCTTGGGCGCGCCGCACACGCGAGGAGCAAAATTTGTACGGGCCTGCAGCGCTGACGGTAACGCCTCCTTCCGGTAATCGCAAGTAGTTGATACTGTGGACGACCATGGCCGAAATCTCTGAGCCTGAGCCGAACTTCGCCCAACCGTGGGCACCGCATCGATTGCGGATTTACGCCGCGACGGCCTTCTTCACCGCGTTCGTGTTCGTCCTCATGACCGTCGGTGTCAGCCTCGATGTCATCCCGCCGTCGTTCACCGTCGACGTCATCGCGAACCTGCTCTTCGGCATCCCGGTGATCCTGCTGCCGTTCGTCATCCTCTGGGATGCACCGGGCGAGAAGCGGACTCGACTCGACAAGGCCGCCGAACTCACGTTGTTCTACCTGCCGTACACGGCGTTCAGCCAGATCGGGTACGAGCTGATGTTCCTGGTCGGCCATCCGCTGGGAATGTGGACGCCGACCACGGACCCCGGCTGGAAGTGGCTGTGGTGGCAATACGGGTTGGCCGATACCCGCTACGTCAGCGGCAACCCGTGGATGTTCGCCCTGGAGGTCGTCGGAGTCACCACCGGAATCGTCGTCGTCACCATGTGGACGCGCCTGATTCGGCCGACTCTCTCGACCGAGTCGCGCATCCGGTGCCTGTGGGTGACGTTCGCCGGGATCGCGGTGTTGATGAGCAGCACGGCGGTGTATTTCCTGGCGGAGGTGGGCGCCGGGTTCAACGACATCGGGCAAGGCGCATATGGACTGTGGTTCAAGTTCATCGGCGAGAACGTTCCGTTTATCGTCCTGCCGCCGCTGGTGCTGTATTCGATCCACCTTCAGATCGACTACCTGACCAGACGGGCGGGAGCGCTGAGCCCGGACCAACAGCACGTCACGGCAACTTGATCGCCGACGTGTACATCTCGATGACCGGCCGGTAGAGGTCGACGTCGTCGAGTTCGCTGCCGAGCACGACAGCATCGCTGGTCGCGACGAGCACCTGCGCGAACGTCAAGGGCGGTATCAGCAGGGTGCCGTCCAGCCGGTCCATGCCGTCGACGATGAATTTCGCTAGCGCCTTGACGACCTCTGACCGCTTGGCAGCCACCCGCTCTCGCGCTTCGGGGTTGCGCAGTAGGTAGAGCGTGAACTCGTGGCCAAGGGCGGCGTGCTCGGCGCCGCGGTCCCGGCTGAGCTTGCGCCATCGCTTGGCGATCTCGTCGAATTCGCGCGGCCCGACCTGCTTCGCAGAGGCCATGACCTCGGCGAAGTTGTCGAAGTATCGGCGCCAGTAGCGGTCGCTGACGGCCAGGAAAAGGTCCTCCTTGGTCGCGAAGTGCTTGTAGATGGCGCCCTTGGTGTAGCCGGCTGCGCGTGCGATGTCATCGAGACTGGCAGGGGTGAAGCCCTTTTCGGCGAAGACTTCCTCGGCGGCGTCGAGCAGCAGGGAGCGGGTGTGTTCGACGCGTCGTTCCCGCGTCCAGCGCTCGACCATGACGAAAGTCTGCCACAGAATCTGAGAAACCTATTGGCTACTCAGATACTCATTGGTATCTTTTCGGAAATGTTCATCGTTCCCAGCCAGGAGTCGTCGTGAGCGGACCGTCGAAGAAACCACCCGTCACCGAATCGATGAGTCACACCGCGGTACTCGGCTCGGAGAGCCCGCGTTCATCGAACGCCATCAAGATCTGGGCGACCGTCGGCGCCGTTTTCCTGGCGCTGACGGTGTACCTCATCATCCGGTGGGTCAGCGGGCCCTATTTCGAGCCGGTGGCGGGAGGTCCGAGCGAGCCACCGATGTACATGAAGATCCCGTTGATCGCCAACGCGGTCGTGTTATGGATCGGTCTGCCGTTCGCGCTGTGGTTCTTCATCATTCGGCCCTGGTGGCGTGAACGGCGCATCACTCTCGACGGCATGCTGCTGGTGTCGATGGCACTGATGATGTTCCAGGACCCGATGATCAACTACTACAGCACCTGGTGCACGTACAACGCATGGCTGTTCAATCAGGGGTCCTGGGCACCGTACTTTCCGGGCTGGGTGGCGCACGAGGAACCGGGACATACGGTGCCCGAGCCGCTGCTGACCAATATTCCCGGCTACATGTACGGGGTGCTGCTGCTCACCATCGTCGGATGCGCGCTCATGCGCAAGATCAAAGGCCGTTGGCCGGGCATTAGCAACCTTCGGCTCGTGTTGGTCACCTATGCGATCGCCATCGTCTTCGACTTCATCATGGAGGGGCTGATCCTCCTGCCGATCGGCTTCTACTCCTACCCGGGCGCCATCCAGTCGCTGTCGATCAACGCCGGCACCCATTACCAATATCCGATCTACGAAGGCTTCATGTGGGGTGGTGTCCAGGCGGCGCTCTGTTGCCTGCGCTTCTTCACCGATGACCGCGGCCGCACCGTCGTCGAACGCGGACTCGACCAAATCCGCGGTGGGTTCGCCAAACAGCAGTTCGTTCGCTTCCTGGCGATTTTCGGCGGTGTGAGCGCATGCTTCTTCCTCTTCTACAACGTGCCTGCCACCTGGCTTGGTACGCAAGCTGATCCGTGGCCCGAAGACGTGCAGAAGCGTTCGTATTTCAACCCTGGCATCTGCGGCGACGGAACCGACCGACCGTGTCCGAATCCTGACCTACCACTGACGACCCACCGCTCAGGATTCGTCAACCACGACGGCGTACTCGTGCTACCGGAAGGGGTGGAGATCCCGCCTGTCGTGCCGATTCAAGGCGCGGACGGCAATGGCGCTCAGTAACGTTCGGCCAATGGCCGGCCCGTCGCGGGTCGCCGGTTCTGCTGAAAGGGCCCACCGGTTGTGGGAAGACGCGTTTCGTCGAGGCAATAGCTCACGAACTGGGGCGCGAGCTCATCACCGTTGCGGGTCACGAGGACATGACATCGGCGAATCTGGTCGGCCGCTTTCTGTTGAAGGGCGGCGAGACGGTCTGGGTGGACGGACCGTTGACCCGCGCGGTGCGAGCCGGCGCCAGCCCGCGGTGCGCTTCGAGAACTGGCCATCGCCGGTTCACTTACCGGGCCGGTAATCCCAGCACACGCTGCGCGATGATGTTGCGCTGAATCTCCGAGGTGCCACCCGAAATGGTGCCGGCATAGCTACTGATGTACCGGGTGAACCAGCTGGCGGTGAAAAGGTCTGGGCTATAGGGGTTATGGCGCCCGGTCAACGCCGGGCTGGTCAAACCGTCCATACCCGCGCCCTCCAGCGCGTGTCGCAGCGCGTTCTGTTCTGCCTCGGATCCGAGCAGCTTCAGCACCGAAACACCGGGGATGTCGCGCTCACCGCGCGCAGCCTGCCCGAGCGCTGCCGAACCGAGCAGACGCAGGGCTTGATAGTCCATGGCGATGGTCGCGTACCGATCCCGATTGACCTCGCCAACGGGATGGTAATCCTCCAGCAGTTGTTCGAGTCGGTTGGCGAACGCCATCCACATCATGGTCCGCTCGTGGCCGAGCGAACCGTTGGCGACTTTCCACCCCCCGCCGAGCGGCCCGACGAGGTTCTCCGCAGGAACGCACACGTCGGAGAAGAACACCTCGTTGAAGTCGACTTCGTCGCGGCCGTACACCGACGCGAACGGCCGTCGCTCCACCCCCGGCGAGTCGGTGGGAATGATGAGCGCGCTGATGCCTTTGTGTTTCGGCGCGTCGGGATCGGTACGTACGAAGGTCAGGATCAGATCCGCGTCGTGGGCGCCCGACGTCCACACCTTCTGCCCGTTGACCACGAAATGGTCGTCGACCACATCGGCGCGGGTGCGCAACCCTGCCAGATCCGACCCCGCCCCCGGTTCGCTCATACCCAGCGATGCCGTCATCTCGGCGCGCAGTATGGGCACCGCCCACTTTCGCTTCTGCTCCTCGGTGCCGAACGACAGCAGCGACGCGGCGATGATGCCGACGCCCTGCGGATTGAACGCGTGATAGATGCGGCGTCGCGCGAGTTCCTCGCGGTGCACGAATTGTTCGAGGATGCCCGCATTGCGGCCGCCGAATTCGGGCGGATTGCCCGGTAGGAGCCAGCCATGGTCGAACTGCAGACGCTGCCACCTTCGCGACCACTCCGGCACGTGTGAGGTCGATCGGGACCGCTCGGTCTCCGCCTCGGCCTCCGGAGGCAGGTGTGCGTCGAGAAAGTCGATGAACTCCTCGCGAAACGCCTCGACGTCGGCATCGAAGGTGAGCTGCACAGACCCACAGTATCAAGTACTTAACATTTGGGTCGCGGTGCGCTATGACTGAAGGGATGCTCGATTCGGAGAAGATCCTGATTACCGGTGCCACGGGAAAAATCGCGTTCCCGATCGCGCGGGCGTTGGCACAGCGCAACGAGGTCTGGGGTGCGGCCCGGTTGAGGGATCCGGCCGATCGCGACAGGCTGGCTGCCGCGGGCATCACTCCAGTCGCGCTCGACATGAGCATCGGCGACTTCGCGGCCCTCCCCGCCGATTTCACCTATGTGTTCCACGCGGCGGTCGACGCAGGCTCCGGTGATTGGGAACAATGTGTCGACACGAACGCGCAGAAGTCCGGCGATCTGCTGTACCACTGCCGCACCGCAAAGGGGTTCGTCTTCTGCTCGACCGGATCGGTGTACGGGTACCAGGGACAACGGCCGCTGCGGGAATCGGATCCGCCGGGCGTTCCGCTGCGTCCGAACTACAGCTTCTCCAAGATCGCCGCCGAGGCCGTGTGCACCTGGATCGCGAAGCAGTACGACATACCGCTCACGATCATCCGCATCTGCTCGACCTACGGCCCGGAAGGCGGAGCGCCCGCTGACCGGCTCGACATGATGTTGGCGGGCAGGCCGATTCGGCTGCACCCCGACAAACCCAACAACTACAACCCGCTCTACGAGGACGACTACGTCGAACTCGGCATCCGGGCAATGGAGGTCGCGGCGACGCCGCCCATCGTCGTGAACTGGGCCGGTAGCCAGACGGTCAGCGCCGAGGACTACTGCACCTACCTGGGTGAGCTCGTCGGCGTCGAACCGCACTTCACCTACACGGCAGACGCACACACACTGCTATGGCCCGACGTCACCTATAGGCACGAGATACTCGGTCCCACCAAAGTGCACTGGCGCGACGGGTTCCGCCGCATGGTCGCTGCCCGACATCCTGAAATCGCTCTGCCCGAAGCTGATTCGACCAACCCCTGAGGACATCCCATGCAGCTGCCCGGCACCCCGTCCGACGAGATCGACGACGTCCTGGCCACGGGTCGTGGCGATATCACCACCCTGTTCGTCTCGATGGCCACCCGGCACCCCGAGGGCAAGGATGCCGAATACTTACAGTGGCACACCCTCGACCACCGTCCAGAGCAACACCGGCTGTCCGCCGTGCGCGCCTCCATGCGGCTGGTGTCGACGCCCGCATGTCGCGCCGCGCGTGCCGCAGAGACCAAACCGTATGACGCGATCGACCATGTCATGACGTACTTCTTCCGCGATCCCAGTGGCATGGATGGCTTCCTCGAGCTGGCGCGGGCACTCATCGGCGGCAAGCGGAAGCTGCCGCTGCTGCCACCCGTCGAACGCGGTGTCTACGACGTGCGGAGCAAGTCTGCCGCGCCACGCGTCAAGGTGGGTGCCGACGTGCTGCCGTGGTGGCCGGTCAAGGGCGTGTATCTGGTGCTTGAACGTGGTGACGCGCCGGCGGATTCGTTGCTCACGGTCGACGGTGTGGCCGGCATCTGGTCCGCCGCGACGCTGGATGTCGAAGCGAGGCTGGCGAGTGCACCAACGGGTCAAACCGTCACATACTGCTTTCTCGACGACGATCCCCTCGCCACCGCGGAGCGGCTGGCGCCTGCTTTGACGGCCCGCTGGGATGGTTCCGCCGTCGAACCGCTGCTGGCCGCACCGTTCTACCCCGTCGTACCGCACGAATGGGATCGCTATGTGCCGTAGGAGGTTTAGATGCGGATCGGCCTGATGATCGGCTCGGACAAGGAACGCTCACGCGCCGACCGGCTGACCGGGCTTCTCGACGACGGCAAGGCCGCCGAGCGTGACGGTTTCGCGTCGTTCTGGATTCCCCAGGTTCCCGGGTACCTCGACGCGATGACAACGGTCGCGCTGCTTGGTCAGGTGACCGAGCGCATCGAGATCGGGACGGCAGTGGTCCCCATCCAGACCCGCCATCCGCTCATCATGGCGCAGCAGGCCCTGACCACCCAGGTCGCCTGCTCAGGCCGCTTCACGCTGGGCCTGGGCCCGTCGCACCACTGGATCATCACCGACCAACTCGGACTGCCCTACGACAAACCCGCGCTGCTGGTACGTGACTATCTCGACGTCCTGGCGGCGGCATTCGGCGGTCCCGGCCCGATTGCGGTGGACAACAACAACTTCCGGGTGCACAGCCCGGTGGATGTCACCGAGGACTACGATGTACGAGTGCTGATCGCCGCACTCGGGCCCGCGATGTTGCGGATTGCCGGCGAACGCACCGGGGGAACCATTCTGTGGATGGCCGACGAAAGGGCCATCGGCGACTACGTCGTACCCCGCATCACGGGCGCGGCGAAAGCCGCCGGCCGCATCGGGACCCGCGTCGTGGCAGGCGTACCCGTCGCACTGTGCTCGGATAATGAGAGCGACAAGGCGCGTGAGTACGCCAGCGAAGTGCTCGGTCACGCCGACTTCTCCCCCAATTACGTCCGACTGCTCGAGCACGGCGACGCAGCAGACGTCGGAGACACCATGGCCGCGGGTGACGAATCGACGGTCCTCGCCAGGCTCCGGGGCTACCGCGACGCCGGCGTCACCGATCTCGCCGTTCGCGTGGTTCCGCTTGGTGACGACGCGAAGGCTCGCAGCGAATCACGCCGCCGCACTCAGGAGTTCGTGGCCTCGCTGCTGCCGGAGTTCGCTTCTGGCGCATAGGCGCCCATGAACTCCATCGGCACACCGCCCATTGTGCAGAAGAACAGATCGACGCCCGGAATCCCCGTATCCAGCGCGGTGACATCGTCGGCGAACGACTCGGCCTTCTCGCGCACGCCGACGAAGTCGTCGGTGAGAAACGACAAAGCGGCAAGTCCCTCGGGCACGACGTCGCGCAGGTGTTTGGGAACGTCGAGCACTTCGACCAGGCCCGAATCGCCGGTACCGAGCATCGTGACATCGGCTCCCTCGGACGGCGGCCAGCCCAGCGTCTTCTCCAGGACCTCCCCGGGTACCCGCATCTGGAACTGAACCTCCATACCGACGACGTCGGTCAGGAAAGCAACGAACGTCTGCGCCGAATGGCTGCGCATCACCACGTGATGCAGATGAGCAGGCACCGTCAGTCCCCCCTATGCGCCCAGCATGACGAGGCCGCCGTCGACGGCCACGAGTTGCCCGGTCATGAAATGCGAAGCCGTGCTGCAGAAGAACACCAAGGCCGGCCCCAGGTCCTCGACCGGATCGCCCAGCGCACCGCCGAGCGGAATCGTCTTCTTGATCTCCTCGTCGATGAACTTCGCGGCCGCGGGCCCCAGAAACTCGCGAAGCCGGTCGGCCCCCGGTGTCTGCACGGCGGGCGCGAGTGCGATCGCCGAGACCTTGTCGGCGGCCCACGCCTTGGCGATCGAGCGGGTCCACGCCGACACCGCACCTTTGGTCGCGGCGTAGACCGCCGAGATCGGACTGCCCATCACCGCCTCCCCCGACCCGAAGTTGATGATGCGGCCGCCGCCGTGTTTGCGCATCACGGCATATGCCGCCTGGTTGGTGAAGATGGTCGCCTTGATATTGGTGTCCATCAGGAAGTCGATGTCGTCGCCGGTGATCTGGCCCGGTATGCCCGCCTGCCACATCCCCGCGGCGTGCAGCAGCACGTCGAGACCACCCATCTGCCCGGCCGCAGCGGCCACCATCTCATCGACGGCAGCGGCGTCGCGCACGTCGCACTGCAGCCACGACACACCGTCGACGCCGGGTGGGGGCGTCGAGTGATATGTCGCCACCACCTGCGCGCCCGCTCCGCTGAGCACCTCTACCGCTGCCGCGCCGATACCCGTTGCGCCGCCGGTCACCAATATTCGTCTGCCGTCGAGTGAACCTGTCACTCCTAGATAGTTAGACAAACGTCAACTATATGCAAGTCCCAATTTAGCTGCTACAGTCCGGTTGTGCCCAGGTCCGTCGTGGTAAATGGCGCTGACAGTGGTCAGCGTCGAGCTTCCTTTCAGCGTGCGAGGTCGCACGAAACCAAGCGCAGCCTGGTGCAGGCCGCCATGGCACTCTGGCGCACCAATGGCTACGCCCACACCACTGTCGCCGACATCTGCCGCGCCGCGGGTGTGTCGCGCGCACTGTTCTACTTCTATTTCCCCGCCAAAGAGGACGTGTTGTTCGAGGTCGGCCTGCTGTCGACGCGTGCGGCCCAGAAGAAGGTCCGCTCGATGCTCGATACCGACTACGAGATCGAGAACGTCATCGCCGAGGCGTTGCGCAGCCTCGAGCGGTCGATGGCGCGCAACCCGCGCGATCTGATCGTCGAAACCATCCTCGAGGGGTACCGGCACGAGCACCGGATACTGTCCGGCGACGAGCGGAGCGACACCGACGCCGACATGTTCGGCGAACTGCTGATGAAAGCGCAAGCCGATGGCAAGCTCGCGCCCCACGTCGACGTGAAGCACCTCTCGCACCTCGCCGGGATGCACGTCAGCGAGGGCGTACGCCATTGGGCGTCAGGCAGTTTCGGTGGTCGGTCGTTCTCGGAGGTGGTCACTGCGGACATCGCCGCACTCGTTGCCGGCTTCAACCTCAAGGCACAACGATGAAGGCGACGGTGATCACCGGGCCGAACCAAACCCAGGTGATCGACGTGCCGAAGCCGACGGTCGGGCCGAACGATGTCCTGATCAAGATGCGGGCCTGCGGAATCTGCGGATCCGACAGCCTGTACATCTCGATGGGAGGCTTGGGCAAGGGACACATGCCGCTGGGTCACGAACCGGCCGGTGAGATCGTGGAGATCGGCAGTGCGGTGACCGGTTTCGCGATCGGCGACCACGTCGTGGTCAACCCGATGATCGCGCCGAGTGGAATCATCGGCAACGGTGGTGAGAGCGGCGCGCTCGCCGAGTATCTGCTGATCGAGAACGCCGTCCGCGGGACGAGCGCTGAAGTCGTTCCCGGCCACATCCCCTTCGAGGTGGCCGCGCTCAACGAACCCATGGCGGTGGCCCGCCACGGCGTCAACCGGTGTGAAGCCAAACCATCGGACACGGTCGTGATCTTCGGTGCAGGGCCTATCGGATTGGGCGCCACCATCGGATTCAAGTCCGCGGGCGTCCGCCACGTGGTGGTCGCGGACCTGATTCCCACGCGGCTGGAGAAGGCCCTCGCAGTTGGCGCCGACGCCGTGATCAACTCCGCCGAGGAGGACGTCACGAAGCGACTCGTCGAACTGCACGGTGCCGGCGATTCGATGTTCCCCGGCAAGGCGGGTACGGACATCTATTTCGACGCCGCGGGTGCGCCGCCGGTGATCAGCACTGCGCTGAGCGCCGCCAAAACAGGCGCGCGCCTCTGTGTCGTCGCGGTGCACAAGGAACCCGTACCTGTCGACTTCCTCAACATCATGAGCAATGAGATCACCATCGTCGGGTCGATCGGTTATCCGGACGAGATCTTCGAAGTCACCAGGGACATCATCGCGAACTGGGAGAAATACGCGGTCATCGTCAGCCATACCATCCCGTTCGCCGATGTCGACGAGGCGCTGCGAATGGCCTCCACCCCCAGCGCGGCCGACAAGGTCGTCGTCGTCTTCGAGTGACCTACACCTGAGAGGAGCACGCACGTGGCGTGGGATTTCGAGACAGACCCCGAATACCAGAAGGTGTTGGATTGGGCCGACGAGTTCGTCCGCGAGGAGATCGAACCGCTGGACCTCGCGTTTCCGCACCTGCAGTTCGTGCCGCTGGAAGGCAAGCGGCGAGATGCGATCGACCCCCTGAAGGAGGAGGTGCGACGGCGTGGTCTGTGGGCCACTCACCTCGGACCCGAACTCGGCGGACAGGGTTACGGGCAACTGAAACTCGCACTACTCAACGAGATCCTCGGCCGCTCGCAATGGGCGCCGATCGTGTTCGGCTGCCAGGCGCCCGACACCGGCAACGCCGAGATCATCGCCCACTACGGCACCGACGAGCAGAAGCAGCGGTACCTGATGCCGCTACTCAACGGCGAACTGTTCTCCTGCTACTCGATGACCGAACCGCACGCCGGCGCCGATCCCACCCTCTTCACGACGTCCGCGGTACGCGACGGTGACGACTGGGTGATCAACGGCCACAAGTTCTTCTCCTCCAACGCCAGGACGGCATCGTTCCTCATCGTGATGGTGGTGACGAATCCCGATGTCAGCGCGTACCAAGGGATGTCGATGTTCCTGGTGCCTACCAACACCCCGGGGGTGAACATCATCCGCAACGTCGGGTTGTACGGTGAGCCCGAGGGGCAGGGCTCCCACGCATTGATCCACTACGACAACGTCCGGGTGCCCGCCGAGGCGCTACTCGGCGGCGAGGGCCAGGCGTTCGTCATCGCACAGACGCGGCTCGGCGGCGGACGCATCCACCATGCGATGCGGACCATCGGTATGTCGCAGAGGGCGCTGGACATGATGTGCGAACGCGCGCTCAGTCGCGAGACGCAGGGCAGCCGACTGTCGGACAAGCAGTTTGTGCAGGGTTACATCGCCGACTCCTACGCCCAGCTACTGCAGTTCCGGCTGATGGTGCTCTACACCGCGTGGGAGATCGACAAGTACAACGACTACAAGAAGGTGCGCAAGGACATCGCCGCGGTCAAGGTCGCCATGCCGACCGTGCTGCACGACATCGCTTGGCGGGCAATGCAAGTCCACGGCGCTCTGGGTGTCACGAACGAGATGCCCTTCCTCGGGATGGTCACCGGGGCCGCGGTTATGGGACTCGCCGACGGACCCACCGAGGTGCACAAGACGACGGTCGCGAAACAGGTGCTGCGCGACTACCGTCCCACCGAGGACACCTGGCCCACCGAATGGGAACCGCGCAAACGCGAAGCGGCCCGAGCGAAGTACGCCGATTACCTGGAGAATGAGGTCGGAAATCTGTGACCGAAGAACAGATCGACACCACGCGACTGGCCGAGTGGATGGACAGTGCGGGACTGCCCGGTAGGGGCGAGCCCCTCCAAGCCGACTTCCTGTCCGGCGGTACGCAGAACATCATCTACAAGATCAGCCGAGGCGAGAACGTGTGCGTCCTGCGTATGCCGCCTACGGGCGCCCCGCCCGATCGGGACAAGGGCATTCTGCGGGAATGGCGAATCATCGAGGCGCTCGACGGCACCGACGTACCGCATACCGCGGCGGTGGGCGTCTGCGCAGACGCGTCGGTTCTCGGCCGACCCTTCTATCTGATGGGATTCGTCGACGGCTGGTCGCCGATGGACCAATACGGCAAGTGGCCCGAGCCGTTCGACAGCGACATGGCGACACGTGCCGGGCTGTCATATCAGCTCGCCGAGGGCATCGCCCTGCTGTCGAAGGTCGACTGGAAAGCCAAGGGACTGCAGGATCTTGGCCGTCCCGACGGATTCCACGAACGCCAGGTCGACCGGTGGATCGCGTTCTTCGAGCGGATCAAGGGCCGAGAGATCGACGGCCTCGACGTCGCGACGCGATGGCTGCGCAACCACCGTCCCCTCGACTTCATCCCGGGCCTGATGCACGGCGACTACCAGTTCGCCAACGTGATGTACCGGCACGGCGCCCCGGCGCAAATGGCCGCGATCGTCGACTGGGAGATGGGTACGGTCGGTGATCCGAAGCTCGACCTCGGCTGGATGGTGCAGAGCTGGCCCGAGGACACCGACGAGCCGTCGGCGATGAGCTATGTCGACATGCGCGGCATGCCGTCGCGTACCGCGGTGATCGATCACTACGCGAAGGTGTCCGGACGTCAGGTCGACGATCTCGACTACTACCTGGTGCTGGCCAAGTGGAAGCTCGCGATCGTCCTGGAACAGGGCTTTCAGCGCGCGGGCGACAACGAGAATCTGCTTGCCTACGGGCCCGTCATCACCTCGTTGATGCGTTCGGCGGCCGATCTCGCGGAAGCCAGCGACTACCGGTGAGGGCCGCGGTCTGCCCGCAGTACGGACCACCGGACGTGGTCCGCATCGAGGAGCAGCCATCCCCGCGGGTCGCCACGGGACAGATCCGAATCCGTGTCGCAGCGGCCGCGGTCAACTTCCCCGACGTGCTGCTGATCGCCGACCGGTACCAGGTCACCGTGCCTGCCCCGTTCATCCCCGGCAGTGAGTTCGCCGGCGTCATCGTCGAAACCGGCCCTGGTACAACCGGGTTCACAGTGGGCGACCGGGTCACCGGCGCCGCGATGTTCGGCGCGTTCGCCGAAGAGGTCGCCGCCGATCCGGCCGGCCTCGCCCGAATCCCGGACGGCGTCGACGACCGAAGCGCCGCGGCGTTCGGCGTCGCGTACCGCACGGCCTATCACACGTTGCGATCGGTGGCGCGGGTGCGATCTGGCGATCAGGTGGTCGTGCTCGGCGCGGGCGGCGGCGTCGGTCTCGCCGCTGTCCAACTCGCCGTGCAACTCGGCGCCTCGGTGACCGCGGTGGCGTCCTCGGACGAGAAGCTGGCCGCCGCAGATTCTTACGGAGCGCGGCATTTGATCAACCATCGTTCGGGCGCGTTGCGCGATGCGTTGCGTGCAGCCTTGCCCGACGGCGCGGACGCGGTGGTCGATCCGGTCGGCGGCGAGCTGTCCGAGCCGGCTTTGCGCTCACTGCGGCGAGGCGGAAGGTTCGTGACCGTGGGCTTCGCCTCCGGCGACATCCCCCGCATCCCGCTGAATCTTGTTCTGGTGAAGGGGGTTCACGTCCTGGGCTTCCAATTCCAGGATGTTCCCGCCGACGAATTCACCCGTAATGAGGGCGAGCTCCGTGAACTTCTGATGAGCGGCGCGGTCCGCCCGCACATCGGGGCGGTCTATCCGCTCGCCGAGACGGTCCAGGCGCTCGAGCGCGTCGCCGAGGGCCGCGCGATCGGCAAGATTGTGATCGACCTCTCCCCACAAGCGCGAGCAGACGTGAAAACCCCCTAAATATCGCGTTTTAGGGGGTTTCCGCGTCTGCTCGCGGAAATGTCAACTGGCGGGAACGAGGTCGGCGGCGACGGAGGCCATCATTCCGCAGCGAAACGTCTCACTCGACGCGACACTGTCGGCCCCGGGATCATTGGCGGCGGCGAGCGCACGGGACTTGAAAGCCCGTGCGGCAGCACTCAAGTGATGCTGGGCGGAGTCGACGCTGTCGTCCAGCTCGGCGGGCAGGCTCTCGCCCCACAACGTCACCTCGGTGGCACCCTGTTCGAGCGCGTTGCGCACATGCTGGAGCACCCGCGGATCGCGGTCGAAGAGGTCGGCGGCGACGGCGACGGTCTGGGGGTGGGGCCGGTCCTCCCACTGGTCGAGCACTGCCTGCAGATCGAGCGTCTGGGCGCCGAGGATGTGCAGCGGCCGCAGATCGTCCATGCTCCCGATGAGAACGGTGACGTCCCAACCGGCCATCACGCGGTCGTAGATCCAACCGCCGGCGCAGCGCACCGCATCGAGCGCGGTCGGGGCGACCACGTCGAGTCGGTACCTCACATCGGGCTCCTCGGAGAGAAGTCGCGATCCAGTGATTCCGCGTACCCCTTGAACACCTCGGCCAGCGGGATTGAGGGATCGAGTAGCCATAGGGTCTCCATTCCATTGATAAATGCGAGAATCTCGACGGCCTTTCCGGCCGCGTCGAAATCTGGGCGATACCGGCCGTCGCTCTGGCCCTGTTTGATGAGGTCGACGATGATGCTCACCGCTTCGCGGTACCTGTGGTGCAGCCGGTCGTGCAGCGGCGCATCCGGTGCGATGTTCTCGACCAGCAGCACCGTGAAAGTCCCGACCAACTCGGGGGCACGGTCGAATCGTTCGGGTACGCGACTGAGTTCGGTGATCAGATCACCGGAGCGGTAGTCGGCATGGATCTCGTCGTCGGCGTCACGGGCATCAAGAACGGCGTTGAGCAACTGCTCCTTGGATTCGAAGTGGTGCAACAGTCCCGCCGGGGTCACCCCGGCCTCCTTGGCGATCTGCGCCAGCGAGGTGTTCCGCCAGCCGTTGCGCGCCAGTAGCCGCTCAGCCACGGCGAGTATCCGCTGCCTGCGATCCTCGCCTTTGGCGAGAAGGCTGTCATAGGGCCGTGGGGCTGTCACGGGGCTCCTTCGTCGAACCAACCTAGTGAACACACAGTAGGTAGGTTTGCGTCATGTGACAAGCCTTTTGCGGATTCGGCGCGCAAACCGACCCTGAGCAGGCGGTAACCGCGCCGAATCCGCTACAAACCGAGGGACTTGGCGATCATCACCTTCATGACCTCGCTGGTGCCCGCGTAGATCCGGGCCACGCGCGCATCGGTGTACAGCCGGGCGATCGGATACTCCATCATGTAGCCGTATCCGCCGAACAGCTGCAGGCATCGGTCGATCACTCGCTGCTGCATCTCGGTGCAGAACAGCTTCACCCGCGCCGCGTCGGCGGGCGCCAGCTCCCCTTCGACGTGAAGCATGATCGCCCGGTCGAGCATGGCCTGGGCGGCCTCGACCTCCGTCGAGCAGGCGGCCAGCTCGAACTTCGTGTTCTGGAACGACGCGACCGGCGTGCCGAACGCCTTGCGGCTCTTGGTGTAGTCGATCGCCGCGGCAATGGCCGACCGCGCCTGCGACACCGATCCCACCGCGACAGTGAGCCGCTCCTGCGGCAGGTTGTGGCCGAGGTAGCCGAACGCCTCACCCTCCTCGCCGAGCATGTTGGCGGCGGGTACCCGCACATCGACGAAGGACAACTCGGCGGTGTCCTGCACCTTGCAGCCCATCTTCTCCAGCTCGCGGCCGCGGGTGAAGCCGGGCATGCCGTCCTCGACGACGAACAGCGTCAGCCCCTTGCGACGGTTGTCCGGATCGGTTGCCGTGCGGGCCACCACGATCACCAGATCGGCCTGCATACCTCCGGTGATGAATGTCTTGGCGCCGTTGATGATCCAGTGGTCACCGTCGCGCACCGCCGTCGTGCGCATCCCAGCCAAGTCCGATCCCGTGCCCGGTTCGGTCATCGCGACCGCGGTCAGCAGTTCACCCGCTGCCAGCCCGGGGAACCAACGCTTGCGCTGCTCCTCGTTCGCGTAGTGCAGGAAGTAGGGCAGGATCACCTCGAGCTGGGTGCGCACCGTCGACAGGGTCACCAGCGCCCGGGCCGCCTCCTCCTGCATGACGACGAAGTAGCGGTAATCGGGTTGACCGCCACCGCCGTACTCCTCGGGGATGGCGGTGCCCAGCAGGCCCAGCGCGCCCATCTGCTTGAACACCTCGCGCGGCATGCGTCCGCCCTTCTCCCACTCCGGGTAGTGCGGGACGACCTCCTTCTCGACGAAGTCTCGGGCGAGCTCGCGAAACGCTTCGTGGTCTTCGGTGAAGAGATCTCTGCGCATGCTGCGTCTCCTAGGCGATGAGTTCGACAAGTGTGGCGTTTGCGGTGCCGCCACCCTCACACATGGTCTGCAGGCCGAAGCGAATGCCGTTGTCGCGCATGTGATTGACCATGCGGGTCATCAGTACCGCTCCGGACGCGCCCAGCGGGTGGCCCAGCGCGATGGCGCCGCCGAGCGGGTTGAGCTTCGCCTCGTCGACACCGGTCTCCGCCAGCCAGGCCAGGGGCACCGGCGCGAAGGCCTCGTTCACCTCGAAAACACCGACCTCGTCGATGCCGATGCCCGCCTTGTGCAACACCTTCTCGGTCGCGGGGATCGGACCGGTCAGCATCAGCACGGGATCCGCCCCGGTGACCGCCCCCGCGCGGTACCGCGCGATCGGTCGCAACCCCATCGCCACAGCGTTTTCCGCGGTCATGATCAGCAGCGCGGCGGCGCCGTCGGAGATCTGCGACGAGTTGCCCGCGTGGATGACGCCGTCCTCCTTGAACGCGGGCTTGAGCCCGGCGAGCTTCTCGACGGTGCTCCCCCGCCGGACTCCCTCGTCGGCCACGACGGGCTCGCCGTCGGTGAACACCGGCATGATCTGTGTTTCGAACGCACCGTTGTCCTGCGCGGTGGCAGCCAGCTCGTGTGAGCGCACGGAGTACTCGTCGAGCCGGGTCCGCGAGAAGCCCCACTTCTGCGAGATCAACTCCGCAGAGATGCCCTGATTGAACGAGAAGTCGCTGTAGCGCTCAAGCACTTTCGGGCCGTACGGCTTGCCGGACGCCCGGGCCGAACCAAGCGGCACCCGGCTCATCACCTCGACCCCGCCCCCGACGACGACGTCCTGCTGACCCGACATCACGGCCTGCACCGCGAAATCGAGCGCCTGTTGGCTCGACCCGCAGGCGCGGTTCACCGTCGTGCCCGGTATGTGCTCCGGCCAACCGGCGGCGAGCACCGAGTACCTGCCGATGTTGCTCGACTGGTCGCCGACCTGCGAGACACAACCCCACACCACGTCGTCGACGATGTCGGGATCTATGCCCGCACGCTCGACGAGTGCGTTGAGCACAATGGCGGACAGGTCCGCGGCGTGCATGTCCGACAGTCCCCCGTTGCGCTTGCCGACGGGGGTACGCACCGCCTCGACGATCACGGTTTCACGCATCTTGTTACTCCGATCTGGGCGGTACGGCCCATCGACCAGTGAACGCCGCCTCGCGCTTCTGCGCGAACGCCGCGTACGCCTCCGTTGAGTCTGCTGTGGCGAAGTTGCCGGGCTGCGCGCGGGCCTCGTTGGCCAGCGCTTCGCGCAGCGTCACCACGGCACCGTCGTTGAGCAGGGCCTTGCTCTGTGCCAGCGCGACGGGCGGGCCCGCGGCGAGGCGGCCGGCAAGGTCGTCGACGAACCCGTCGATCTCGTCGGCCGCCTTGATCCAGGTGACCAAGCCCAGCGAGTGGGCCTCGGCCGCGTCGATCATGTCGGCCAGCAGCACCAGCCGCTTGGCCTGCTGCAGGCCCACGAGCTTGGGCAACAGCCACGAACCGCCGAGGTCGACCGACAGGCCGCGCTTGGAGAAGATCTGGCAGAACCGCGACTCGGGCGTCGCCACCACCAGGTCGCATCCCAGCGCGAGGTTCCAGCCCGCGCCGACGGCGACACCGGTCACCTTCGCAATTGTTGGGACGGTGAGTTCGTGCAGTGCCAGCGCGACCTCGGTGAGCCGGCGCAGCTTGTGCCGGGGATGAATATCCTCCGGCGTCCCGATGTCCGCACCCGAGCAGAAGGCTCCGCCGGCGCCGGTGATCACCAGCGCGCGCAACTCGGTGTCCCGTGCGGCGGCGCGCAGGGCGTCGGCCAATTCCTCCCACAGCTGGGGGTTGATGGCGTTCTTGCGGTCGGGCCGGTTGAGCGTGAGTGTCCGCACACCGTCGACGTCGGCGCTCAACAGCACCTGTTCGGTGGTCACGTGTACGCGGGTCCGATCACTCCGTCGGCCCGAAGCTGACTGAGTTCGGCTGCGGTCAAACCCAATTCACTCAGGACGCTGTCGGTGTGCTCACCCAGCCCCGGCACCGCACCCATCGACTGTTCGAATCCACTGATCACCGGCGGCGGCCGCAAGGCCTGGATGTCGCCCGCTGAGGTACCCACGGTGCGCCAGCGGTCCCGTGCGGTCAGCTGGGGATGCACGACGACTTCGCTCGGCAGGTTGTAGCGCGAGTTGCCGATACCCGCGGCGTCGGCCGTCCTCTGGATATCGGCGAGATCATGCCGGGCACACCATGATCCGATGGCCTCGTCGAGGATGGTGCGGTTCTCGCAGCGCCCCGGGTTGGTGGCGAAGCGCGGATCGTCGGCCAGATCGGGCCGGTCGATGATCTCGCGGGCAACGCGTTGCCATTCGCGGTCGTTCGTCGTCCCGAGCACGACGGTCTGGCCATCGCGGGTCGGAAACGCGCCATACGGCGCGACCGCGGGAGATCCGACGCCAAGTGGCTCCTGGTCAATTCCCGAATGCTGCGTGTAGGTCAGCGCATAGCCCATGACATCGGTCATGACGTCGAAAAGGCTGAGTTCGACCGACGGGGCGGTGGCGGTGCCATCGGGTCGCTTTCCGCGCGCGAACAACAGCGCGAGAATCGAGATCGCAGCATAGAGGCCAGTCGTGAAGTCAGCGATCGCAGGTCCGGGCTTGGCGGGCATCCCTGGATAGCCCGTGATGGCACATGACCCCGATTCCGCTTGCACCAGAAGGTCGTACGCGCGCTTGTGTGAGATGGGACCACCTGGTCCGTAGCCGTCGATTTCGACGGGGATGACGTTGGGGTGGCGCTGCGCCAGATCGGCGGCCGAGAGGCCCATCCGTGCCGTGGATCCCGGCGCGAGGTTGGAGACGAACGCGTCGGCGCCGTCGAGGAGGCGGTGCAGGAGGTCCAAACCCTGCGGCGATTTCGTGTTCAGGGTGACGGATTCCTTGCCCCGGTTGCACCACACGAAGTGCGCGGCAAGACCGCCCGGACCGTTGACGACATCGTCGTAGGCGCGGGCGAAGTCACCCCCGTTGGGGTTCTCCACCTTGATCACGCGCGCACCGAAGTCGGCAAGCACGCGGGTACATATCGGGGCGGCGACCGCCTGTTCCATCGCCACGATGGTGACACCGGCCAACGGCGCATTCATGTGCTTATATGACCATGCCGCCGTCGACCGGCAACACCTGGCCGGTGATGTAAGAGGCCGCATCGGACGCCATGAAGACGAAAGCGCCCGCGATCTCCGACGGTTCCGCCCACCGTTTGAGCGGAATGCGGTTCATCATGTTAGCGGCGAACTTCTCGTTGGTGCGGATGGTCTCCGTCATGGGCGTCGCGGCGAGTGGCGCGAGGGCGTTGACCATGATGTTCTTCGGAGCCAACTCGCGCGCAAGCGATTTCGTGAAACCGATGAGGCCGGCCTTGGCCGCCGAATAGTTGACCTGGCCGAGGGTTCCGGTCAGCCCCGCCGCCGACGTCACATTGATGACGCGGCCCGTGCCGTCGGTGGGGATGTGCGGCAGTGCGGCCTGGGTGCAGTGGAATGTGCCCATGACGTGAATGTCGAACGTCAACCGGAACGTCTCATCCGTCAGCTTGGGAAACATCGCGGGTGACGTGACACCGGCGTTGTTGACCAGGATGTGCAGCGCTCCCCCGCCGAGCCCGGCGGCCTGCGCGGCGGCCGCGTCGGCGGCACCGCGGTCACTGACGTCCAGCGCGCACGAGTCGGCCTTACCGCCCTTGGCGCGGATGCGTTCGGCCACAGCCGATGCCGCGTCCGCGTCGAGATCGGTCACCAGGACGGCCGCGCCTGCATCGGCGAGCGCCGCGGCGACCGCAGCACCGATGCCACCGCCCGCGCCCGCCCCTGTCACCAGCGCCGAGCGGCCGGTGAGATCGAAGTAGCCCATCAGTAACTCCTCGGCATTCCGAGTACGTGTTCGCCGAGGAAGTTCAGGATCATCTCCTGACTGACCGGCGCGATCTTCATCAGCCTCGACTCACGGAAATACCGCGACACGTGGTATTCCTCGGAGTAACCCATGCCGCCGTGTAGCTGAAGGGCACGATCGGCGGCGCCGAATCCAGCGTCGGCACAGAGGTATTTGGCGGTGTTCGCCTCTCGGCCGCACGGCTTGCCGTTGTCGTAGAGCCACGAGGCCTTGCGCAGCACCAACTCGGCGGCGTCCAGACGAGCCAACGAATCGGCGAGCGGGAACTGCAGTCCCTGATTCATACCGATCGGACGGTCGAAGACGACGCGCTCATTGCCGTACTTGACAGCCTTCTCCAACGCCACGCGGCCGATCCCCAACGCCTCGGCGGCGATCAGCATTCGCTCCGGGTTGAGCCCGTCGAGGATGTACTTGAACCCCTTGCCCTCTTCACCGACACGGTCGGATTCCGAAACGATGAGGTCGTCGATGAATACCTCGTTGGAGCTGACCGCATTTCGCCCCATCTTCTTGATCGGGCGGATGTCGACGTGGTCGCGGTCCAGATCCGTCAGGAACAGCGTCATGCCATCGGTCTTCTTGGTGACCTCATCGAACGGCGTCGTGCGCGTGAGCAGTAGGATCTTCTCCGACTCCAGCGCCTTGGAGATCCACACCTTGCGACCGTTGATGCGGTACTTGTCGCCCTCGCGTTTGGCGAATGTGGTGATGCGCGATGTGTCCAGTCCCGCACCGGGTTCGGTGACACCGAAACACACGTGCAGATCGCCGTTGACGATGCGGGGCAGGGTGGCGGCCTTGAGTTCGTCGGAGCCGTGTTTGACGACGGGCTGCATCCCGAAGATCGTGAGGTGGATTGCGCTGGCACCGTTCATCGCCGCGCCCGACCGTGCCACCTCCTCCAGCAGCAGGGTCGCCTCGGTGATGCCCAGCCCATGTCCGCCGTACTCCTCGGGGATGGTCATCCCCAGCCATCCACCGGAGGCGATCGCGTCGTAGAACTCCTGCGGGAATTCGTGCGCCAGATCCTTTTTCATCCAGTATTCGTCGTCGAACCTGCTGCACAGCTCCGCGACGGACTTGCGGATGATCTGCTGATCTTCGGTCAGCTCGAAACTCATGCCCCCAGACACGTGTTCTCCTCTTCGTGCACAGCGATTTCGGCGTGCTCGGTCCCGCTGAGCGTTACCAGGCACGCCGAATTCGCTGTGGGACTCAGTCCTTGTTGCCGGTCAATTCCTTGGCGTTGGCGGCGAAGTCGGCGAAGTTCGCGCCGCCGTGTTCGTGCTTGGACAGCGCCTGGATGCTGACATCGTGGCCTTCGGCGGCCTTGCGGAGTGCGCCCACGGTGGCCTGTTCCTTGGTGATGTGGGTGAACGGGTCCCAGTGGTACCAGCGCATGGCGTTCTCGTAGGTCATCTTGTTGATCTCGACATCGGGCACGTGGTGCTCTTTGAGGACCTCGTCGAGCTGCTCGGGAGCCCCGGGCCACATCGAATCCGAATGTGGGTAATCGGCTTCCCAGCAGATGTTGTCGATACCGACGTCGTTACGCAGCTGCACACCGACGTGATCGGAGATGAAACAGGTCAAGAAGTGATCGCGGAACACCTCGGACGGCTTCTGCTTGCCGAAGTCCTGTCCGGTCCACGTCGAATGCATCTCATAGGTCCGATCAGCACGCTCCAGGAAGTACGGAATCCACCCGGTGCCACCCTCCGACAGAGCGATCTTGAGGTCGGGGTAGGCCTTGATCGGCTTGGACCACAACAAATCCGCCGCCGCCTGCACGATGTTCATCGGCTGCAACGTGATCATCACATCCATCGGAGCATCCGGGGCGGTGATCGCCAACCGGCCCGAGGACCCGATGTGGACGTTGAGCACCGTGTCGGTATCGACGAGCGCATCCCACATCGGCTTCCAGTAATCGAAGTCATGGAATGACGGATAACCCATGGCCGACGGGTTCTCGGTGAACGTCAACGAATGCACCCCCCGCTTGGCGTTGCGCCGAATCTCGGCGGCACACGCTTCGGCGTCCCAGATCACCGGCAGTGTCATCGGGATGAACCGCGCCGGATAAGCCCCGCACCACTCCTCGACGTGCCAGTCGTTGTAGGCCTGCACCAGCGCCAGGGAGAACTCGTGATCCTCGGTGGCGAACAACCGACCCGCGAAACCCGGGAACGACGGGAAACACATCGAACCCAGGATGCCGCCGGCGTTCATGTCCTTGACCCGCTCATCGACCTTGTAACAACCGGGGCGGATCTCATCCAGACCCTGGGGTTCGAGCCCGTACTCCTCCTTCGGCCGACCCGCCACGGCGTTCAACGCGACGTTCGGGATGACGATGTCGCGGAACTGCCAGGTATCCGAACCATCGGGGTTGTGCACCAGCCGCGGCGCCTCATCCAGGTACTTCTTCGGCAGATGGTTCTTGAACATGTCCGGCGGCTCGACGATGTGATCATCAACGCTGATCAGGATCATGTCTTCTTTGTTCATGCCTGCTCCCTTTCGTGGCGGCCATGTCCGAAATCTGTGATAGCACCCACACTAGTTACCCAGTCTGGTTCTCTATCTAAGGAAACTAGCTTCTCTTGATTCGAGAATCAATGTCCGAAACGACCCGAAGGGCCTTCCAGCAGCACCGTTGGACCATAAGTGGCAGGCCACCGACCCGCACATCCCGACGGTGGGATTGACCATCGGCCGGAAAGGTGGAAATCTATTGGCGAAATATGAGAACCTGATTCTCGTGAACGAGAGGAAGCACCCCGTGCGTGTGCCCCCGCTCCCCGCGGACCAATGGGATGACAGCGTCGACCACGCCTTGTCCGGCATGCTGCCTCCTGAGCGCCGCAACCCGGAGGCGGCGGGCAATCTGCTCGCGACGCTCGTCCGCCACCCCAAGCTGACCAGGTCCTTCCTTCGCTTCAACAACCATTTGATGTACAGCTCGCCGCTGCCCGACCGGCTGCGCGAGCTGGCGGTGTTGCGCGTCGCGCACCGCCGCAATTGCGAGTACGAGTGGCGCCACCACGTTCGCATGGGCGGTGAGGCCGGCCTGTCCGATGACGTCATCGACGGCATCCAGCGCGGCGAGGCCGTCGACGAACTCGACCGGGCCGTCCTTGCAGCAGTCGACGAACTCGAGGACAAGTCGGAGATCTCCGACGCCACATGGGCGACGCTCTCGGAGCACCTCGACGAACGTCAACGCATGGACCTCGTTTTCACGATCGGCTGTTATGGCGCACTCGCCATGGCCATCAACACGTTTGGCGTCGAACCCGACCAGGAGAGGTAGACACACCGTGGCATTTTTCAAGAAGCCCGACGTCGGTAGCTGGACCGAGAACTGGCCCGAGCTGGGCACCGCGCCGGTCAACTACGAAGACTCGATCGATCCCGAGCACTGGAAGCTGGAGCAACAGGCCATCTTCCGCAAGACCTGGCTACAGATGGGTCGGGTGGAGCTGATTCCCAAAAAGGGCAGCTACATCACCCGTGAGCTGCCGTCGGTCGGGGCGGGTACGTCGATCGTCATCGTCAACGACGGCGATCAGATCCGTGCGTTCTACAACATGTGCCGCCATCGCGGCAACAAGTTGTTGTGGAACGACTACCCGGGCGAAGAAGTATCCGGCACCTGTCGTCAATTCGTCTGCAAGTACCACGCCTGGCGCTACAACCTCAAAGGTGACCTGACCTTCATTCAGCAGGAGCAGGAGTTCTTCGACATCGACAAGGCGGACTATCCGCTCAAGCCGGTGCGCTGCGAGGTCTGGGAGGGGTTCATCTTCGTCAATTTCGATGACAACGCCGTATCGCTCGAGGAATACCTGGGCGAGTTCGGCCAAGGGCTGAAGGGTTATCCCTTCCACGAGATGACCGAGCACTACCGCTACCGCTCGGAGGTCAAGGCGAACTGGAAGCTGTTCATCGACGCGTTCGTCGAGTTCTATCACGCACCGATCCTGCACATGAAGCAGGCGGAGAAGGAGGAGGCCGAGAAGCTGGCCAAGTTCGGCTTCGAGGCGCTGCACTACGACATCCAGGGCGACCACTCGATGATCTCGTCCTGGGGCGGCATGAGCCCGCCCAAAGATCTGAACATGGTCAAGCCCATCGAGCGGATCCTGCACAGCGGCCTGTTCGGGCCGTGGGACCGCCCGAAGATCAAAGGCATCCTGCCCGACGAACTGCCGCCGGCCATCAACCCGGGCCGCCACAAGACCTGGGGCCAGGACTCGTTCGAGTTCTTCCCGAACTTCACCCTGCTCTTCTGGGTGCCGGGCTGGTATCTGACGTACAACTACTGGCCCACTGGCGTGGACTCCCACATCTTCGAGGCCGATCTGTACTTCGTGCCGCCGAAAAACTTGCGTGAACGGCTTTCGCAGGAACTGGCGGCGGTGACGTTCAAGGAATACGCGTTCCAGGACGCCAACACGCTGGAAGCCACGCAGACGCAGATCGGCACCCGCGCCGTTCTCGACTTCCCGTTGTGCGATCAGGAGATCCTGCTGCGCCACCTGCACCACACCGCGCACAAGTATGTCGACCGGTACAAGGAGTCACTGGCGGCCGCAAACGGTTCGGCCAACGGTGCGGTCCAAAGCAAGACCGAGAAGGACGCTGCAAATGTCTAAGCTTCCAGAGGAATTCGCGGATCTCGAGCGGTTCAGCGACTGGTGCCTGCCGACCGAGGAAGAGCGCTATCAGAAGCGGCTGAACTCGTCGATGGAGGAGATGCAGGAGTTGTACGACGCAGGCCTGGCCAGGCTCGAGGACATCATGGTCTACGTCGACGCCCGCTTCCCGCTGAAGGGAATGCCGGAGGACGCGAAGGCTCTTGTGCACCTCGGCCAGTCGATCGTGATGGTGAGCTTTCCCGTCGAGGTGTGGAAGCAGCCCCGGGTGCTCGACAGCGGGGCCGCGTACATCAGTCTCATCAAGGAGCCGGTGGTCTGAGCGTGCTGACCCTCAAAGCAGCGGGTCTTGTTGACGTCGACGCCGGAGAGATCGTCCGGCCGGGAATCGTCCACATCGATGACGGTCGGATCGTCGGCCTTGGGGAGGGATCTCAGGGTCCCGACGATCAGGTCATCGATCTCGGTGATGCCATTCTGCTGCCCGGCCTGATGGACATGGAGGTCAACCTCCTGATGGGCGGGCGGGGCGAAACCCCCGGTCTGTCCCAGGTGCAGGACGATCCGGCGATCCGCGTGCTACGCGCGGTCGGCAACGCTCGCCGCACGCTACGCGCGGGGTTCACCACAGTGCGCAACCTCGGATTGTTCGTCAAGACCGGCGGGTACCTGCTCGACGTCTCGCTCGGTAAGGCCATCGACGCGGGATGGATAGAAGGTCCCCGAATCGTGCCCGCCGGTCACGCCATCACTCCGACCGGCGGCCACCTCGACCCGACGATGTTCGCGGCGTTCATGCCAGGCGCGCTCGAGCTGACGGTCGAGGAGGGCATCGCCAACGGCGTCGACGAGATCCGCAAGGCCGTGCGCTATCAGATCAAGCACGGCGCCCAGCTGATCAAGGTGTGCGTATCCGGCGGGGTGATGTCGCTGACCGGAGAAGCTGGCGCTCAACACTATTCAGACGAGGAACTGCAGGCCATCGTCGACGAGGCACACCGGCGCGGGCTGAAGGTCGCCGCGCACACCCACGGCGCGGAGGCGGTCAAACACGCCGTGGCGTGCGGTATCGACTGCATCGAGCACGGATTCCTGATGGACGACGAGGCCATCCAGATGCTGGTGGACAACGACCGGTTCCTGGTCACCACCCGCAGGCTGGCCGAGGCGATGGACGTGTCGAAGGCTCCGAAAGAGTTGCAGGACAAGGCCGCCGAGATGTTCCCGAAGGCGCGCACGTCGATCAAGGCAGCGTACGAGGCTGGGGTGAAGATCGCCGTCGGCACCGACGCCCCAGCGATCCCGCACGGCAAGAATGCCGATGAACTCGTCACCCTCGTCGACTGGGGCATGCCGCCGGCGGCGGTGCTGCGCGCGGCCACCGTCGTCGCCGCCGACCTGATCGACAAACCGGACCTCGGCCGCATCGCCGAGGGGTATCTCGCGGACATCATCGCCGTGCCCGGAGATCCGCTCGCCGATATCGGCGTTACACGAGACGTCAGCTTTGTAATGAAGGGCGGTAAGGTCTACCGACATGACAGTGTCACCTAGTCAACAGCGGATCGAGGATCTGGTCGAGATCCAGCAGACGCTCGCCAAATACGCCGTCACCATCACCCAGGGCGACATCGAGGGGCTGATCTCTGTTTTCACCCCCGACGGCACCTACAGCGCGTTCGGCTCGACCTACACCCTTGCCCGCTTTCCCGAGTTGGTCGATGCGGCGCCGAAGGGCCTGTTCATGACGGGCACCGCCTTGATCGACCTCGACCCAGACAACCCGGACGCCGCCACCGGGACACAACCGCTGTGCTTCATCGAGCATTCCAAGCACGACATGCGAATCGGCTACTACAAGGACACATACCTACGCACGGCCGACGGTTGGCGGCTGAAAACCCGCGCCATGACGTTCATCCGGCGCAGCGGCGAGCACGACTCCGGCCGACCCCACGCGATCGGCCGGCCGGAGGCCGGATGACCAGCGAACTGACGGCTGGCACCGAGTTCGAGACAGTCGCCGAGTTCCGGTCACAACTGGTCGCATGGCTCGACAGCCACGATCTGACCCCGCCGCCGGGTGACCACTCGCTCGACGCCCACCAGGCGCAGCACGCCCGCGTGCTGAAGGAGCTCTACGACGCCGGCTGGATGCGCTGGGGCTGGCCGGAATCCGCGGGCGGCCTCGGTGGCCCGATGATCCTGCGCGCCATCGTCGGCGAAGAGGTGGTCGGCCGTCGCCTCGATGATCCGGGACCGTACTCGATGCTCGAAGTGCTGACCCCGACGATGATCGACTACGCGCGCCCCGAACTCGCCGCCGAGATGGTCCCTCGGCTACTGTCCGGCCAGGAGACGTGGTGCCAGGGCTTCTCCGAGCCCGGCTCGGGCAGTGATCTCGCATCCCTTGCCACGCGCGCCGAGCAGCGCAACTCGACCGGGGACTGGGTGATCAACGGCCAGAAGGTGTGGACGAGCTTCGCGCAGTACGCCAAGCGTTGCGTGCTTCTCACCCGAACAGGACCTGGACATTCGGGCATCACCGCCTTCTTCGTCGACATGGACAGCCCCGGCGTGGACGTCCGCCCCCTGCGCACGATGCACGGCGTCGACGAATTCTGCGAGGTGTACTTCGACGACGTGGTGGTGCCTGCCGACCGCATGCTCGGAAACCCTGGCGACGGTTGGCAACTCGCGATGGACCTACTTCCCTACGAGCGGTCGACATGCTTCTGGCAGCGCATCGCCTACCTGTACTCGCGGTTCGACGCACTGGTCGGCGAGGTGAAGAACCTCGGCCATTCGGTGGACTCGGAGCTGGGCGAGACATATCTGGCTCTGCACATGTTGCGCTGCCGCTCGCGGGCCACTCAGCTCCGGTTGGCCGACGGCAACAAGCTCGGCCCGGACACGTCGATCGACAAGGTCTTGCTGGCCGGTGCCGAACAGCAGCTCTACGATTCCACGCGCGACCTGCTTCCGAGCGTCATCGAGCTGGACGACACCGAGTGGCGCACCGAGTACTTGTATTCGCGGGCCGCCACAATTTACGGCGGCACCGCCGAGGTTCAGCGCAACATCATCGCCCGCCGACTGCTCGATCTCGGGAAGGAGTGACCGTGGCCGGACAATCGGAATGGGACGCCCAATCACTCGAACTGCTCGAAGACGGCCTGCGCAAGACGATGCTGTCCACCTCCGGCACCGAACTGGATGCGGCACTGGCTGAGCTCGGCTGGTCCGAGATGCTGTCCGACATGTCCGAGGTGGCAATTCCGCTCGTGTTCCGCCTACTGGGCGAAACCGGCTCGCACGCTTCGGTTCTCAACGATGTCGTATTGCTCGCCTCCAGCCCCGACGAGGGCTCGAATCCGGCGCTCCCTTACGCGGGCGGCGGCTGGGTGGTGTGGGACTACACCTGCGCCGACGCGAGCTCGGCCCTGGGCGGGTTGCCACTGCGGCGGGTCGAAGAGGGCGGGCATCCTCGACTGCCCGATGCGCGACGCGCGGTCGGCTGGTGGCTGGCGGGTTGCGCCAGGGCGATGCTGGCGCTCGCGCGCCAACATGCGCTGGACCGTGTCCAGTTCGGTCGGCCGATCGCGTCGTTCCAGGCGATCCGGCACCGGCTCGCCGAAACACTCGTGGCGATCGAAGGAGCCGAGGCGGCGCTGACCCTACCCGGTGACGACAACCCCGACCTGACCGCGCTGCTGGCCAAGGCGGCCGCGGGAAAGGCAGCGCTCACCGCGGCCAAACACTGCCAGCAGGTGCTGGCAGGTATCGGATTCACCGCCGAACACGAGCTGCACCATCACATCGAGCGCGCCTTGGTTCTCGACGGGTTGCTCGGCAGCTCAAAAGAACTCACGCGCAGGGCCGGAGCGGGACTGCGTGCCCGCGGCTCGGTCCCCCGCCTCGCCCACCTCTAATCGCACCGTTGCCGGGGGTCGGACCCTAGACTTCACGGGTGCCACCCGACGCGTCGAAGACCAGGGCGGGACTGCTGGACGCCGCAGCCCGCGCCTTCGCTCACGACGGGGTCTTCAACGCGTCCCTCATCGACATCACCCGGCAGGCCGGACAGCGCAACCGCGCGGCACTGCGCTACCACTTCGGTTCACGCGACGGTGTGCTGTGCGCCGTCATCGAGCGGCATGCGGAGTTCCTCGCCCGCCGCGAAGGTGAACTGCTCGAGGTAGCCACGCGCCAGGCGGGGCTCGAATCCGTCATCGAAGCGCTCGTCCGGCCCGCCGCCGAACTCGCGGACAGCGGCTGGCGCGGACGTTGCTGCCTGCTGATCATCGCCGAGCTCACCGGTGAGGACCGGGCGCAATACAGCGAAGAATTGCAGGCCGTGCTGGCCAGCACCGGCGGTGACGACGTGTTCGCGCTGTTGACCGAGCGCACCGGACATCTCACCGATGAGCTTCGCACCGAACGATTTTCGCTGATGGTGATGTTCATCCTCCGGGCCATAGCGGACCGCGCACGCCTGCTCGAGCGACGTGCACGGCATGGCCGACCACAGCTCGAGCACGAACCGTTCGTCGCAAACCTGGTGGCGATGGCCGCCGCCGCGCTGGCCGCCCCCACGGCTCGTTGACATAAGCACACCTGCTTATTACCGTACTTGCCGTGAAGGCAGTGCGCGTCGTCAAGCACGGCGATCCCACAGAAGCGCTTGAAGTCGCCGACGTTCCGACACCCGAGCCCGGCCCTGGCGAGGTCCGCATCGCGGTGTCGGCGGCCTCGGTGAACTTCGGCGACATCGCCCGGTGCCGCGGCACCGTGGCCAGCGTCATGGGCCAGATCCCGTTCACCCTCGGCATGGACGTGTGCGGCGTGGTCGACGCGGCTGGCGAGGGCGCGACAGAATGGGTCGGCCGCCGGGTCGTGGCCATGACCAACCAATCATTGGGAGGTATGGCCGAGTTCGCTCTGGCACCGGCGACCGGAACATTCGAGGCGCCAACGGAACTCGACGATGTCTCCGCGGCGGCCTTCTTGTTGCCCTTCCACGTCGGCCACCTGGCGCTGCACCGGCGCGCGAAGCTGACGGCGGGCGAGACGCTGCTCGTCGTCGGCGGAGCGAGCGCTGTCGGCACGGCAGTCATCCAGCTCGGCGTCGCCGCGGGTGCCAACGTCATCGCCGTCGCGGGCGGTCCCGACAAGGGGCGGCTATGCGAGCAACTCGGCGCCTCCTTCATCGACCGCACCGCCGCCGAACTCTTCGACGAGGTGAACGCGCACACCGACCAACGAGGCGTCGACGTCGCGGTCGACCTGGTCGGTGGCGAGCTCACCGAGACGGTCTGGACATGCATGGCCCTCGAAGGCCGTTACCTGCCAGTCGGTTTCAATGATGATCCGCAGGCGGGACTCACCGGCCGTCCGTTGCGCAAAGTGTCGATGGGGAACTTTTCGATCCTGGGCGTCATCCTCGGCTACGGCGAGCTGCCGGTCGAATTCCGTCGCTTCGGCCTCAACATGTTCGGAGCCGAGGTGGGCCGCGAGGTGCACGCAGCGCTCCTCGAACTCGTCTCGGCCCGGTCGGTTCGGCCGGTGGTCGGGCGCACGATCACCATGGACCAGGTCGCGGCGGCGCTTGACGACCATGAGCACCGGCGCACGACCGGTCGCACGGTCGTCAGGGTCGCGGGTGACTAGCACGCAAGCGCCGGGGCTGAACCCGGATGCCGTGATGTCGGCCGCCGTCGAAGCCGCCGGGTCCGACGACTTCGGGCCCGCCGACTTCGTCGAGGGGCTGACGGTGCTCTGCGCGTCGGTCGCCGAGCAAGCCAAGCTCAACGACATAGGTCGATTTGCATTGGAACAGAACATCGTCGGTGGTTTGGTCAATCGGTTGCGCATTCACGATTGGCTCAAGCGGAACCCCGCGATCCGCGAAGAACCCGTCAGTGCGCCACTAGTGGTGATCGGCTTGTTCCGGGCGGGCACGACGTTCCTGAGCCAACTGCTCGATCAGGATCCCGCGAACCGCGCGCTGTTGCGATGGGAGGCTGCCGACAGCGTGCCACCACCGTCGCCGGAGAACTACCGGTCCGGTCCCCGGGTCGATGCCGCCAACGAGGCCATCGAGATGCTCGAGTCGCTGAATCCGCAGATGAAGATCGTCCATCACGAGGACGCCGAGGGACCAACCGAGTGCATCACGCTCCTTGGCCAGGATTTCAAGAGCCTGACCTGGGAGGCGATGGCCAACGTGCCCGACTACAGTCGGTGGTTGCTCGGCGCGGACTATACATCGGCGTACGCCTACCACCGGCGGGTGCTACAGGTGCTGCAGAGCGGCGGCCACCGCGGCCGGTGGACCTTGAAGAGCCCCAACCACGCGATCGCGCTCCCGGCCCTGGCGGCGGAGTATCCGGATGCGAAACTCGTTCTTCTGCATCGTGATCCGACGGTATTGTGCGCATCGGCATGCAGCCTGATATCGACGCTCACCGGAACGTTCAGCGACGCTGACCACACCGCGTACATCGCCGAGCACTGGACCGACCTGCTGGCCGAGTCGATCGACCGCAGCGAAGCATTCCGTCGTGCGCATCCCGAGCGGGAAATCGTCGACGTCCAGTACGCCGACCTCGTCGGCGATCCGATCGGCACCGTCGAGAAGATCTACACCGCGTGCGGATACGAACTCGACGCGCAGGGTCGCGCGGCCATCACCGCATCCGTGGCGGCGAATCCCAAGGGTCGCTTCGGCACCCACGGGTACCGGCTCGAGGACTATGGGCTGCAGGCCGGCGAGATCATGGACCGGTTTGCCGACTACATCGAGCGATACGACGTTCCCCCGGAAACCAGCCGCGACTGACAGCGGGAAGGCGCTACTGGATGTTGGCTTTCATCTCGTCGAGGTTGACGAGCACTGGCCAGCCGCCGACGCTGAGCGCGTTGCCGTGGCCGGTCTGGTGGATGTCGAACACCGACTGGATGGCCGCGTAGAAGCCCTGCACGTCCAGTGTCTGGTTGACGGCGCGTTTGGCCTGCCGCAGAGCGAAAGTCGGCATCTTGGCGATCTGTTCGGCCAGCGCTCTGGTCTCGGCGTCGAGCTGATCGCGCGGCACCACCTTGTTCACCATTCCGGTGGCGGCCACTTCGTCAGCGGTCATCGCCCGGCCGGTGAACAGGATCTCCTTGGCCTTGCGTGGTCCCAGTTCCCAGGTGTGGCCGTGGTATTCGACTCCCCCGATACCCATCAGCACCACGGGATCGGAGAACAACGCGTCGTCTGAGGCCAGGATGAGGTCGCAGGGCCAGCACAGCAGCAGGCCACCGGAGATACATCTGCCCTGCACTGCGGCGATCGACGGCTTGGGCGTATTGCGCCACTTCAGCGTGTACTCGAGGTAGCGCCGGTGCTCATGCTGAATGATGAATTCCAGCGTGATCTTGTCGGGTACCGGCCCGCCGCCGCGCAGATCGTGGCCGGCCGAGAAGTGTTTCCCGTTGGCGCGCAGGATGATCACCGATACGTCGGGGTCCTCGGCGGCGCGGGTCCATGCCGCGTCGAGCTCGTCGAGGAACTCCGGGTTCTGGGCGTTGGCGGCCTCGGGCCGGTTGAGGGTGATGGTCCCGATCTTGTCGGCGACCTCGTAGTCGATGTACACGTGATTCCTAATTGCGAGGTAGGCCCAACACCCGCTGGGCGATGATGTTGCGTTGAATCTCAGAAGTACCGCCCGCGATGGTGCCCCCGTAGGTGCGGGCATAGCGCTCGAACCACGCCGAGCGATACAGATCGAGATGCTGTGCGCTGTACGGGCCCGAGAACCCGGGTGAGGCCAGCGCGTCGGGACCCGTCGCCGATAACGCGTACTCCGCCGCCATCTGCGACGCCTCCGAGCCGAGGAGCTTGAGCACCGACATCGCCGACGGATCCTCGTCGCCGCGCGCGGCCTTGGCCAGTGCGACGGACCCGAGCAGTCGTAGTGCTTGGTTGTCCATGACCAGCGTGGCGTACCGGTCGCGGTCCAGCGCCGTCGACGGTAGCCAGTCCTCGACCATCTCCTCGAGCCGGTCGGCGTAGCTGAGCCACAACATGTTTCGCTCGTGGCCGAGAGAGCCGTTGGCGACGCGCCACCCCTCGTTCAACGGGCCGACGAGGTTCTCCGCGGGCACCCGCACGTCGTTGAAGAACACTTCGTTGAAATCGAGGTCCTCCGCATCGCACATCGAGGCGAACGGGCGACGTACCACCCCGGGCAGATCGGTCGGGATCATCAGTACGCTGATGCCCTTGTGTTTGGCCGCGTTGGGATCGGTGCGAACGAAAGTCAACAGCACGTCCGCGTCGTGCGCGCCCGACGTCCACACCTTCTGTCCGGTGACGACGAACTCATCACCGTCGAGGACCGCGCGGGTACGCAACGATGCGAGATCGGAGCCCGCGCCGGGCTCGCTCATCCCCAGCGACGCGGTCATCTCGGCCCGCAGGATCGGCACCGCCCAGCGCCGCTGCTGCTCGGGGGAGCCGAACGAGATCAGCGACGCGGAGATGATGCCGACGCCCTGCGGGTTGAACGTGAGGTAGGTCCGTCGTCGGGCCAATTCCTCTTGGTGGACGTACTGCTGCAGGATCGTGGCGTTGCGGCCGCCGAACTCGGGCGGATAGCCGGGGCACAGCCAGCCGTTGTCGAACAAGAGCCGTTGCCAGCGTCTGGCCCAGTCGGGCACGTGGCTGCTGGAACCGGACCGTTCCAGCGCCTCGGCGTCGTGCGGCAGGTGCTCATCGAGGAACGAGACGAACTCCGCACGGAACGCCTCGACGTCAGCGTCGAAGGTCAGCTGCACAGTGCTCCCGGCGGATCAAAATTTTGGTAAGACTACTGTTACCAGTAAAAGGAGAATACTATTCTCCACGTGAGAAAGTTACAATCTCTGACACGTTGGCCGCGAGGGGGTCGAGGACCGCAATGGCAAGACGTTCTCCGGTACAGTCAGTCCATGTTCTCCCCACTCGGGCAGCATCCGAGCCGCCGGTGACCATACCCAGCGAAGAACCCGCCTGGAAGCAGCGCGCGGTCGAGCGATCGATCAAAACCGCAAAGCTTCGGGCCGCTCAGCGCGTTCAGCGCTTCCTCGACGCCGCCCAGGCGATCATCATCGAAAAGGGCAGCACCGATTTCACCGTGCAAGAGGTGGTCGACCGCTCACGTCAGTCGCTACGAAGCTTCTACCTGCAGTTCGACGGTAAGCACGAGCTGCTGCTGGCGTTGTTCGAAGACGCCCTGTCCCGGTCCGCCGACCAGATCCGCGCCGCCACCAGCGGCCCGGACGAGCCGATCGAGCGGCTACGGGTCGCGATCCAGCTGCTGTTCGAGTCCTCGCGTCCGGACCCCACAGCCAAACGGCCCCTGTTCACCGACTTCGCCCCGCGCCTGCTCGTCTCGCATCCGTCCGAGGTCAAAATCGCCCATGCGCCGCTGCTGGCGCTACTGACCGAGCTCATGGAAGAGGCCAGCGCCGCAGGTCAGCTGCGTGCCGGTATCAATCCCAAGCGGATGGCCGCGATAACGATGCAGACCGTGATGTTCAACGCACAGTCGAGCGGTGAAGAGTCCGAGGACGCGGCGTCGCGCCCGATCACCGCGGACGAACTCTGGGACTTCTGCGCGCACGGATTCACCGCCAGCTAGGCTGATTCGGCCTGAGAATTACGTTCTCGGCGCCGAGAATCTGACTTACACTGAGCGGGTGCCTGATCTCTGGACCGATCTGCTCGGATGCCTGGACATCACCAAGACCTCGACCGGCGACGGCGTGACCGCAGAGTACGAGGGCCGGAACCAACAGTTGGAGTACCACCGGGTGTTCGGTGGTCAATTGCTCGGTCAGTTCCTCCGGATCGCAGCGCTGACCTGTCCGGAGAAAGCGGTCAAATCCCAGCACGCGATCTTCACCCGCGAGGGCAGAGCCGATGAACCGGTCCGCTACGAGGCTGTCCGGGCGCACGAGGGACGGTCGTTCGCGGCGGTCACCATCACGGCCACCCAGAGCCGTGGTGTCATCGCCACGGCGTCGGTCAGCATGCACGCCGTCGAGGGAGGCCCCGAACATCAGGAAGTCGACAGCGTCGGGCCGGTGCTCGGTCCGGAGTACACGCTCCCGCTCGACCTGATCCCTTGGGAGACAAGGGCGTGCATCGATCTCAACGCGACCACCACAGGTCCCCCGCAGTTCGAGTTCTGGATGCGCACCCCAGCCGTCGGCGAGGAATTGGCGCCGGCACTGGCGGCGTACGCCACAGACCTGACCTTGATCGGTACCGCGCTGCGACCCATCGAGGGGGCGGATCAGCGGGGCAACGGTACGACGTTCACCTCGGCCGTCACGTCGCACACCGTGTGGTTCCATCGGCCCTTCCGCACCGACGGCTGGCTGCTGCTGCGCCAACACAGTCCGGTGCTCGCCCACGGCCGCAGCTTCGGTCGCGGCGACGTGCTCACCGAGGACGGAATGCTGGTCGCGTCCTACGGCCAGGAGGCTCTCGTACGCTTCGCGCAACAACAATGAGAAGGCCATTCTGTTAAGCGGAGAGTATAAATTGCCCGAAACGAGTCGCCGGTTGACACCATTGTGGAGCCGATGCCAGAGTTGTGAGACAAACGACAGCCATTTGTCTTATACCTTTTCTGGTCCTGCGAGAGGCGACCCGTGACGATCAGTGTTGAGAATTCCGACGTGAAAACGGCGGACGAGTTGTACTACGACCCCTACAGCGTCGAGCTGAACATGAACCCGTACCCGGTGTTCGCCCGCATCCGCGAGGAAGCGCCGCTGTACTACAACGACAAGCATGACTTCTACGCGTTGAGCCGGTACGACGATGTCAACAAGGCGTTGATCGATCACGAGACGTTCATCTCCGGCAAGGGTGCCCTGCTCGAAATCATCAAGTCCGGGATGGAGATCCCGCCCGGCACATTGATTTTCGAGGATCCGCCGCTGCACAACATCCAACGGAATCTGTTGTCGCGGATGTTCACACCGCGCAAGGTGGCCGCACTGGAACCGCAGATTCGCGAGTTCACCGCCCGATGCCTCGATCCGTTGGTGGGCACAGGAAAGTTCGATTTCGTCAACGATCTCGGCGAGCAGATGCCGATGCGCGTGATCGGAATGCTGCTGGGTATTCCGGAAGAGCATCAGCGCCGAGTCGCCGACCACGGCGAAGCCACCCTGCAGGGCGAGCAGACACTGATGGCCACCGGTGAGGTGTTCGCGGAGTTCCTCGACTACCGCACCGAGCATCCGTCCGACGACATCATGACCGAACTGCTCAACGTCGAGTTCACCGACGAAACCGGTACGGTGCGGCGGTTGCGCCGAGAAGAACTGCTCATGTACCTGACGGTCGTCGCCACGGCCGGCGCCGAAACCACCACGCGACTGATCGGCTGGGCCGGCAAGACGTTGGCCGAAAACCCCGATCAGCGACGCGAACTCGTGGAGAACCCAGCCCTGATCCCGCAGGCGATCGAGGAGATCCTGCGCTGGGAACCGCCGGCACTGCAGATGGCCCGGTACGTCGCGCGCGACGCCGAGTACCACGGCCAGACGATTCCGGAAGGAAGCGCGATACTCCTGTTGATCGGCGCGGCCAACCGTGACCACCGCCGGTTCCCGCCAGACGGCGATGTTTTCGACATCCACCGAGAGCAGCACTCGCACTTGACATTCGGTGCGGGGACCCATTTCTGCATGGGCAACGCCCTGGCCCGTATGGAAGGCCGGATCGCGCTCGAGGAGATCCTCAAGCGATTCCCGACGTGGGAGGTCGACTGGCCGAACGCGAGACCATCACAAACCACGGCGGTGCGCGGCTGGGAAGCCATGCCCACCTTCGTTCCCTGAAGTAACCAACCACCAAAAGGATTGAGAGACATGGCAGGACGTGTAGAAGGCAAGGTTGCGTTCATCACCGGCGCGGCGCGTGGACAGGGCCGTGCGCACGCGGTGCGATTGGCCTCCGAGGGCGCCGACATCATCGCCGTCGACATCTGTAAGAAGATCGACACCGTCGATTTGATCGAGGCGTCCACGCCGGAGGATCTGGCCGAAACCGCAGATCTGGTGAAGGGCCAGAACCGTCGCATCTACACCGCAGAGGTCGATGTCCGCGACTACGACGCGTTGAAGGCGGCGGTCGACACGGGCGTGGAGCAGCTGGGCCGGTTGGACATCATCGTCGCCAACGCGGGCATCGGCAACGGTGGCCAGACACTGGACAAGACCAGCGAAACCGACTGGACCGCAATGATCGACGTCAACCTCGGCGGCGTATGGAAGACCGTGAAAGCCGGTGTGCCGCATATCCTCGAGGGCGGCCGCGGCGGCTCGATCATCCTGACCAGTTCAGTCGGCGGCCTCAAGGCCTACCCACACACCGGCCACTACGTCGCCGCCAAGCACGGTGTGGTGGGCCTCATGCGCACCTTCGCCGTCGAGCTCGGCGCACAGAACATCCGAGTGAATTCCGTGCACCCGACCAACGTGAACACTCCCCTGTTCATGAACGAGCCGACGATGCGGTTGTTCCGCCCCGACCTGGAAAACCCCGGCCCGGACGATATGAAGGTCGTCGGACAGATGATGCACACGTTGCCGATCGGCTGGGTCGAGCCCGAGGACATTGCCAACGCCGTGCTGTTCCTGGCGTCCGACGAGGCGCGCTACATCACCGGCGTGACATTGCCGGTCGACGGCGGCAGCTGCCTGAAATAGGCTCTGGCGCAACGTGACTGTCGCGGAGCTGTCGCTGCCGCGCGGCTGGGAGGACATCAGCCCCGACTGGATGACGGCGGTGCTCACGCGCCACCATCCCGGCGCGGTCGTCGACGGGGTGACGGTGGTGCTGCGCGACGACGGCACCAACAAGCGGGCGCGGTTGGCGCTGACGTATTCGGCGGGTTCGGGTCCCGCGACGGTATTCGCCAAGGCCGTCGATCCCGAGCACGCCGAACTCGTCGCGCTGACGAGCGGGTTGTATCACGAACCGCGACTGTTCACCTCGGGCGTCGAGCTCGGCCTCGACCACCCGACCGTCTACACAGCGCTGATCGACGAGGACCGCTCCGACTTCATCATGATCATGGAGGACGTGGTCGCCAGGGGCGCCGATCCGCGTGACTCGACCCGGCCGATGTCGATCGATCAAGTCGCCAACGGTGTACGTGGGCTGGCCCGGATGCACAGTCGGTTCTGGGGTCCACGGCTCGACAGCCACCCGACCCTGAATTGGCTCGAACCGTTCATCGCATTCGAAGGCATGCGGTACGCGCCGCTGCACATCGCCCACGAGCGCCTCGGTGACACCGTGGCGCCCGAGATTCTCGCACTCAATGGAACGGATCTCTTCGTCGACATCTGGTCGCGCTACATCGGAACGCTGACCCGATCCACCCAGACGCTGCTGCACGGCGATCCACACATCGGCAACACCTATCTTCTGCCCAACGACGAGGTGGGCTTCCTGGACTGGCAGATGGTCCGCCGCGGCAATTGGTCGCTCGATCTCGGCTATTTCCTGCAGGGCGCGCTCACCATCGAGGACCGCAGACGCGGTGAGCGCGATCTGGTGGCGGAGTACCGCGGCGCGCTCGAGCTGCCCGCCGACGAGTTGCCCAGCGCCGACGAGGTGTGGCTGCGCTACCGAGCCTCCGTCGCGCACGGCCTGGCCATCTGGATGGCGACGCTGTCCGGCGGGGACGCATGGCAGGGCGCCGACATCTGCCTCGCGTTGGCCCAGCGCTACGGCGCCGCGTTCGTCGACCTCGACACGTGCTCGGCGCTGGACGCCATCGGATAGGTCGTTTGCCGAAAGCACCCGATCATGGGGTGCCGAGTGGTTGCATAGAACCCGTCCGAAGGGGTGGGAAGTGAAGCGACTCAATGGCATGGACGCGATGCTGTTGTACAGCGAGACGCCGAATCTGCACACCCACACGCTCAAGGTGGCAATCATCCATGCCGCTGACTATCCGGGCGAGTTCACCTTCGACGTGTTCCGCAGGACCGTGGCCCGTCGGCTGCACCTGCTCGATCCGCTGCGCTACCGGCTGATCGACATCCCGTGGAAACTGCACCATCCCATGTGGATAGAGGACTGCCCCGTCGACCTCGACTACCACCTACGCCGTGTCCAGGTGCCCGCTCCCGGCGGCCGTCGCGAACTCGACGAGGTGATCGGCCGGATCGCCAGCACGCCGCTGGACCGCACGCGTCCGTTGTGGGAGTTCCATTTCGCCGAGGGCATGGCCGACGACCGTTTCGCGCTCATCGGCAAGGTGCATCACACCCTCGCTGACGGCGTGGCCTCGGCGAATCTGCTCGCCCGGCTCATGGACCTGGCCGGCTCGAAGGCTGACGAGAACGACGACTACGTCGTCTGTGAAGAGCCGACGACGACCGAACTGCTGGCGGCCGCAGGTCGTGACCACGTCGCGCACGTCGCGGCACTGCCCGGACTGGCGCGCGACGCTGCCAAGGGATTCACCCGGCTGTGGCGGCGCAAGCAGGAGCGCACCGACCATCCCGACCTGGCGAAGATGTTCCGGACGCCACCGACGTTCCTCAACCATGTGGTCTCTCCGGCGCGGACCTTCGCCACCGCGTCTCTGTCGTTGGCCGAGGTCAAGGAGACCGCCAAGGCACTGGGCGTCACGTTCAACGACATCGTCCTGGCCACGGCCGCGGGCGGCCTGCGAGAACTGCTCCTGCGCTACGACGGGCGCGCGGACCGTCCGCTGATCGCGTCGGTGCCGGTCAGCACGGACCTGTCACCGGATCGCGTGACCGGCAACGAGATCGGCGGGCTGTCGGTGTCATTGCCCATCCACGTCGATGATCCGATCGAGCGGGTGCGGCTGACCTCGCTGTCGACTGGCCGCGCGAAGGAGGACTACGAACTCCTCGGACCAAAGCTGCAGGGACAGCTGATGGAGTACCTGCCGCCTCCGGTGACCCCGGCAATGCTTCGATGGCAATCGAAGCGTGCCGCCCACAACCGGCTGATGAACGTCGCGGTGTCCAGCGTTCCCGGCCCGCGCGAGCGTGGCCACATCGGCGGCGCGCCGGTCAGTGAGATCTACTCCATCGGGGTGCTCTCGGCGGGCAGCGCGTTCAACATGACGGTATGGAGTTACGTCGACCAGGTGGACATCTCGATCCTGTCCGACGACGAGACCTTCAACGACATCCACGAGGCCACCGACGCGATGATCCATGGGCTGAACGAGATCCGCGCGGCCGCTGGGTTGCCGCCGCTGAGCACCGTCGACACTGCGATGGCGCCTGCCCCCGCGTTGGGCTAGGAGTTGCGTAGTTCGTTGCGCAGGATCTTGCCGGTACTGCCGCGGGGCAGTTCGTCGAGCACCGTGATCTCGCGCGGCACTTTGTAATTGGCGAGGTTCTCGCGCACGTGCTGTTTGAGGGTGTCCGGTGTCGCCGACGCGCCCGGCTCGAGCACGACGAACGCGACCAGTCGCTGGCCGTACTGCTCGTCGTCGACGCCGAGCACCGTGGCCTCGGCCACCTCCTGGTGCGCGGCCAACGTCTTCTCGACCTCGATGGGGTAGACGTTCTCGCCGCCCGAGACGATCATCTCGTCGTCTCGGCCGACCACGAACAGCCGGCCGGCCGCATCAAGGTAGCCCACATCCCCCGACGCCATGAACCCCTCGTGGAAGTCCTTGGTGGTGCCCGAGGTGTACCCGTCGAAGAGTGTGCCACTGCGCACGAAGATCTGCCCGGTCTCACCGGTCGGTACCTCGTTCGACGACTCGTCGAGGATCCGGATCTCGGTGCCGTCAGCGGGCTTTCCCGCGGTGTCGGGTGCGGCGCGCAGATCCTCGGGCGTCGCGGTGGCGATCATGCCCGCCTCGGTGGCGTTGTAGTTGTTGTAGATCACGTCACCGAATTGGTCCATGAACTTGGTGACGACATCGGGGCGCATGCGGGACCCCGATGCGGTGGCGAAGCGTAATGACTTACCGCTGTATCGGTTGCGCACGTCGTCGGGCAGATCCATGATGCGGTCGAACATGACAGGCACCACTGCCAGGCCCGTCGCGCTGTAACGATCGATCAGGTCCAGCGTCGCTTCGGGGTCGAACTTGCGCCGCGTGATGATCGGACAGGCCAGCAATGCCGCGAACAACAGCTGCGAGAACCCCCACGCATGGAACATCGGCGCGACGATGACGATGGGTTCCTCCGCGCGCCAGGGGGTCCGGTCCAGCACCGCCTTCAGATCGCCGGCGCCACCGCTGCCCGCGGAACGCTTGGCGCCCTTGGGTGTTCCCGTCGTGCCCGACGTGAGCAGGATGATGTCGCTCTTGCGCTCGCTGGGCATGGGCCGCTGACCGGCATGACGGTCGATCAGCTTGTCCACGGTCAGCTCGACGTCGGTGCGATCGGTCCAACCCAGGATGCGGGTGGTTTCAGGCCTGCCCTCGAGCGCCCGGCTCACGATCTCCGTGAACTCTTCGTCGTAGATGACGACATCGGCGCCCTCACGTTCGACGACCTCGGCAAGGGCCGGACCGGCGAACGACGTGTTGAGGAGCAGGACGTCGGAGCCGATGCGGTCGGCTCCCACCAGCGACTCGATGAAACCCCGGTGGTTACGGCACATCACGGCAACGGTTTTAGGCGCCCCCGCTGGCTGCGATTGCAGCGCCGCGGCAAGGGCGTCACTACGATCGTCGATCTGCTTCCAGGTGAGGGTGCCGCGCTCGTCGATCAGACCGGGCCGGTCGGGACACCGCTGTGCGGCCGTCGCGAAGCCCGACGTGGCGGTCATGCCGACCCGGCGTACCGCCGCGCCCATCCGTAGATATCGGTCGGGGCGCATCGGGGCTATCAGCCGTGCGCGCCACAGCGTTCGAAGGAGTCCCAGAGTGTCTGCCACGATCCGTCAGCCAAGCACAGGGAAGCGGCGTTCGTTGGCGAGTTCGTCGAGCGCCTTCTGCATCACGGCCCGGACGTGGAGATCGACCATCTCGATATCGGGGTTATCGCCGAACTCGGCGGCAATGTCGATGGGGTCGAGCACCCGCGTGACGATCTTGGCCGGCAATGGCAGGTTCGGCGGGAAGAACACCGACACCCCGAACGGGAATCCCACGCTGATCGGAAGAATCTCCGCCCGCAGCCGATGGAGGCCGAGCCGCCGGGCGATCGAGTCGCCGCGGGCGAGGAACAGCTGGGTTTCCTGCGCGCCGATCGACACCATCGGCACGATCGGCACCCCGGTGTCAATCGCCGTCCTGACGTATCCCCTGCGGCCGTTGAAGTCGACGACATTCTCGGTGAACGTCGGGCGGTACGAGTCGTAGTCGCCGCCGGGGAACACGAGCACGAGGGCACCGTCGCGAAGTGCCTGGGCGGCGTTCTCCCGGTTGGCTTCGATGACGCCGGCACGATGCAACAGGTCCCCGACGGGGCCCACGAAGATCATGTCGTGGCCGAGGGTGTAGACCGGACGGTCGAAGCCGAACTTCTTGTAGAACTGCGGTGCGAATACCAGGACGTCGGGGGTGAACATGCCGCCGGAGTGGTTGGAGACCACCAGTGCGCCGCCTGCCGCGGGAATCCGATCCAAATCGCGCACTTCGGCGCGGAAGTAGCGCTTGATGAGAGGACCGACGCGATCGACGATCTGCCGGGTGAACCCGGGATCCCATTTGGAGACCTTCTTGTCCGAAGCGTCGCTCATGATGTGCTTGTTCCCAACTTTGTCCCCGGTTACCCGGGGTACATCGAGTGGTAGTACTCTCCGAAAAAGAGAATAACATATCCGCAGGTAGGAGACATATGTCGGACACCGTACTCGTCACCGGCGGCTTCGGCCTCGTCGGCTCCGCGACCGTGCGGCGGTTGGCGACGCTGGGGCGGCGGGTGGTGGTAGCCGATCTCGAGACACCCGCCAACGTCAAGGCCGTGCACAAGCTCCCGGCAGGCGTCGAAACGCGGTGGACCGATCTCACCGACACCGAACAGGTGCAGCGACTGGTCTCCGAAACCGCGCCGTCGGCGATCATCCACCTCGCCGCGATCATCGCCCCCGCGATCTACCGCATCCCCAAGGTGGCGCGGCGGGTCAACGTCGACGCGACGGCGACCCTGGTCAGCATCGCCGAGGCGCAACCGAATCCGCCGCGGTTCGTGCATGCGTCCAGCAATGCGGTGTTCGGCCCTCGCAATCCTCACCTCACTCCCCTGCCGTTGACGAGCGACGACCCGATGCGCCCGTGCGACATCTACAGCGGGACCAAGGCGGAGGCCGAGGAGATCGTGCGGTCGTCGAGCCTGGACTGGGTGGTGCTGCGATTCGGCGGTGTGCTCAGTGCCGATATGTCGGCGCTGCCGCTGAGCGCCGATGCGATGCTCTTCGCGAGTGCGCTGCCCAGTGACAACAGGGTGCAGACCGTCGACGTCCGCGACGTCGCATGGGCGTGTGCGGCGGCGACCACCGCGGACGCCGCAGGCGAAATCCTCCTGATCGCCGGTGACGAGTCGCACCGCCGCTGCTACGGCGACCTTGCGCCCGCCCTGGTCGAGGCGCTCGGCATGGCGGGCGCGATGCCCCCCGGTCGCCCCGGCAACCCCGACAGTGAAACCGATTGGTTCGTGACCGATTGGATGGACACCACGCGCGCGCAGGAAGCGCTGCAGTTCCAGCACTACTCGTGGTCCGAGATGATGGCCGAGCTCACGGACACGTTCGGGTGGAAGCGATACCCGGCGCGCCTGATCGTGCCGGTCGTCCGGGCGGTGATGACGCGTCGGAGCGCTTACTGGAAAGCTCCGGGTGTCTACGCCGATCCGTGGGGCGTCATTCGCGCCGAATTGGGCGATCCGTCGTGGGATCCGCCGAACGGACCGCGCTGACCGCATAGGGTCGCGCCGTGGACAGTTTTCAAGGGCGCGCTGCAGTCATCACCGGAGGGGCGAGCGGCATCGGCTTCGCCACCGCACACGAATTCGCGCGTCGCGGCGCCCGTCTCATGCTGGCCGACATCAATGAAGCCGGTCTGCAGGAGGCGGTGTCGGCGCTGCGCGGCGACGGGTTCGACGCGCACGGCGTGATCTGCGACACCCGCAAGCTCGACGACGTCGTCCACCTCGCCGACGAGGCGTTCCGAGTCTTCGGCACGGTGCATGTCGTATTCAACAATGCGGGCATCGCGTACGCGGGGTCGATCGCAGAGACCAGCCACGACGACTGGCGCTTCGTGATCGACGTCGACCTGTGGGGACCCATCCACGGTGTCGAGGCGTTTCTTCCGCGCATGATCGCGCAGGCCGAGGACAGCCATATCGTCTTCACATCGTCGTTCGCCGGTCTCATCCCCAATGTGGGACTCGGGCCGTACTGCGTCGCCAAGTACGGCGTGGTGGCTCTGGCGGAGACACTCTCACGGGAGGTGCGGGCCAACGGGATCGGCGTTTCGGTGCTGTGCCCGATGATCGTGGCCACCGATTTGATGTCCAACAGCGAGCGGGTGCGGAGCGCGGACTACGGTCCTACGTCGACGTCCGGGCCTGTTCAGGAGCTGCCAGACGCGTCAACCGATCCGGAGGTTCGTGCCGAGGACGTCGCGCGGCTGACGGCCGACGCGATTCTCGCCAACCGTCTCTACATCGTGCCGCATCAGGCGTCGCGGCCCTCGATCCAGCGCAGATTCGAGCGCATCGACCGCGCCTTCGATGATCAGATCGCTGACGGGTGGACTCACTGACTAACCGGGCCCGAGCTGGTAGTCGCCGGTCTGAGGGTGGTGGTACCACCCGCCCGCGGCCTGCGTGCCGCCGTCGACGTGGATGGTTTGGCCGGTGATGTAGCTCGACATCTCGGATGCGAGAAAGACTGCCGCCCCGGCCATCTCATCGACATGGCCGGGCCGGTTCATCGGAATGCCTGGAGCGTCGCTGTCCTGCATGCTGCCGCCCGACAGCGCGATGATGCCTTCGGTCAATGTCAGATCGGGGGCCAAGGCATTGACGCGGATGTTGTGGGCCGCCAGCTCGAGGGCCGCTGTCTTGGTGTAGTTGATGACGCCGGCCTTCGCCGCCGCGTACGCCGCATAGCCCGGTGCCGCGCGGGCGCCCTCGATCGACGTGACGTTGATGACGCTGCCGGGCAGGCCGGCCGCCACCAGACGCCGCGCCACCCGTTGCGTGCACAGCAGCACATGGCGAAGGTTGCTCTTGTACAGCGCGTCCCAGCCGTTCTCCGTGGTGTCCAGCAGCGATGACTTGAACACGCCGCCGGCGTTGTTCACCAGAATCGAGACCTCGCCGAGCTCGTCGACGGTGCGCTGCAGTGCCGCATCCACCTGCCCGCTGTCTCTCACGTCGACGACGATGCCCAGTGCACCAACACTTTCCGCGGTCGATGCGCAGGTTTCGGCGTCGCGTTCCCAGATGGCGACCTTGGCGCCGAACGCCGCCAATCCTTCGGCGACGCCCCTGCCGATGCCGGCGCCCCCACCGGTCACCACCGCGACTCGGCCGGTGAGCAGGATGTCCGACGGTTCGATGGCCACCGGTTGAGGCTAGCCCGTCTTGGCCTTGCTGGGCCCCATCGCCGGGGCATGTCCGATCACGCCCTGCGCTTCGAGCTCGGCGATCTCCTCGTTGGTGAGACCCAGCTCGGACAGCAGTTCGTGATTGTGCTGGCCGAGTAGCGGAGCCGGTGCGGTGTGGACGCGCTCCGGGCCGCGCGACAACGTGAACGGCAGGGTGCTGTGCGGCGTTCGGGCGTTGACCGGATGCCCGACGTCCTCGAAGAAGCCGCGGGCCGCCAGTTGCCCAATCTCGGTCTGGCGGTGCGGTTGCATGACCTTGGCTACCGGCACACCGCGTTCCCACAGCGTGTCGACGATGTCGTCACCGGTGCGGCCGGCGCACCATTTCGCGATGTGGTCGTCGATGTCGTCGTGGCGCGCGCGCCTGCCCGCCGAGGTGCTCAATTCGGGGTCCGCCGCCCAGTCGCGACGGCCGACGGCTTCGCAGAGACCCACCCATTGCTCGTCGGTCTCCACCGCGACGGCAACCCAGCAGTCGGCACGCCCGAACTCGTCGATCTCGTTGGTGCGGTACAGGTTCTGCGGTGCCGCGGTCGGTCCGCGGTTGCCGTCGCGGTTCAGCAGTGCGCCGTACGCGGAGAACTCGATGGGTTGTTCGGCGGCCACGCTCAGTGCGGCGTCGACCATCGCGGCCTCGACAAGCATTCCTTGCCCGGTGCGCCGCCGGTGCTCGAGCGCCACGAGCAGGGCGTTGAGAGCATGAATGCCGGCGTTCGGATCGCCGACCGAATACGGCTCGTACGGGTTGCGGTCGGGATAACCGGTCAGCCAGCTGATTCCCGATGCCGCTTCGATCACGTAGGCGAAGGCGGGGTTGTCGCGCCATGGACCGTCCAGACCGAAACCCGGCATTCTCAGCATCACGACGTCCTGCCTAATGGCTTGCACGGCAGCGAAATCGAGACCGATCTGATCGATCACGCGGGGCGTGAAGTTCTCGACGATCACATCGCAGGTGGCGATGAGGCGGGTGAGTAGATCGCGACCGGCTGCGCTCTGCAGGTCGAGCGTCAACCCCTTCTTGTTCGTGTTGAGCCCGGAGAAGATCGGCGACTTCTCCCACCATTGGTCCTCGGTGACGGGGATGCCCGCGATGAGCCGGGTGCCGTCGGGACGCCGGGTCGACTCCACGTGGATGACTTCGGCGCCGAGCATCGCGAGGATGTGTGTACACGACGGGCCCGCCCAGAACGTCGTCATATCGAGCACGCGCAGCCCCTCGAACGGCAGGCCGGCGGAGATGGCTTCACCTTCGCGACGCGGATGACTATCGCGCGAGCGGTAGTGCTCGGTGTGTTCACCCAGCCGCGGCGCGGGTTCCGGCGCGCGAAGCACCATCGGCGACGTCCGGTAGGGATGACCGGGCTGGGAGAAGCCATCGCGGGGGTTGACCACGAAGGAGCCGCGCTCGACGAAGTGATCGAGGCCGGTGACGTTGGCCCCGTTGGCAACCGGGGCATTCGGTATCCGGAACGCGGTGGCCAGATCCCTGATCTCGTCGACGGTCTGACTCTCGACCCACGCGTACAGCTCATCGGACTTCTCGTTGGCCTGCTCGGTGATGGACAGCGGCGAATCCTCGTCGATCCAGTCCTGGTGTCCGGTCATCGCGCACAGGTCGAACCACTGCTGCGCGGTGCCGCAGCCGATGTCGATGAGCCCGTCCCTGGCCCGGGCGATCCCGGGAACGGTCAATCGTCTGGCGTCGCGCCACGGCCTGCCGAGCATCTCGTAGTAGGCCACCGGGTAATAGGTCAGGCCGAGGATCTGGGTCTCCAGCATCGACAGGTCGACCAGTTCTGCGCCGCCCCGCAATCGCGACGCCAGCGTCGCCGCGCTCGCGTAAGCACCCGCCAGGTACTCGCCGACCTGCCCGCCGACGTACACGGGTGCGCGGTCGGCCGAGCCGCGGCCGAGCCCGACGATGCCGCCGGACCACGCCTGCAGCGTGAATTCCGTTGCGGGACGGTCAGACCACGGCCCGTCGAGACCGAACGGGGTGATCGAGGTGACCGTCAGGTGCGGGTGCGCGGACAGGATCGCGGCGGGCGTGAGCACGGAGTGTTCAGCGACCGAAGACCCGCGGGACCACACGACCGCGTCGGCGTCGTTCAGCAAAGCGTTTACATAGTCGATGTCGGCATCAACGTCGGCGACCACGCTGTGCTTCGAACAGGCCAGGAAGCTGAACAACGCCCCATCGTCGCCTGGCGCGATCTCGGCGCCGGACGCCGACCATCGACGCAGCGGATCCCCCTCGGGCGATTCGACTTTGACGACCGCTGCGCCGGCGTCGGCGAGCAGTTTGGTGCAGTAGGCACCCGCGATGCCGACGGACAGGTCAACGACGGTGTAGCCGTTCAGCGGCCCCACAGGTGCTAGTTGTCCTTCTTGCGGTTCGACTTGCTCAGCCGGAAGTCTGGCGGGAACTTGCTGTCGTTGTCGTTGACCGCGGCGGCCAGTCCGCTGTCGATCGACTCCATCATGTCGAGGTCGTCGGATTCGTCGTTGGCGACGCCGCTGCCCATGGACTCGAAGAACGCGGACAGCAGGCTGCCCATGTACTCACCCTGGTGCTGCTTGTAGACCTCGAAGAAGATCTTCTGCTGGAAGACCGTGTCGACCGGACGATTTCGGGCGCACGCCCGCGCGTACTTGTCGACCTCGGCCTCGAGCTCATCGCGCGAAACGACCTTGTTGAGGAAGTTGCAGTCATACATCTCGGCGGCGGTGAACGGTCGCCCGGTGAAGACCATCTCCTGGAACTTGCGCAGGCCCATCATCTGGATCCACGTCCACATCCGCGGTCCCCACCCGTAGTAGCGGAACGAGGGATGCCCGAAAAGGGCGTCATCGGAGGAGATCACGAGATCCGCGTCGGCACACTGGTAGAAATGCCAGCCGTAGCAGTAGCCCTTGGCCTCGACGATGCTGATCTTCTTCAGCTCCTGCAGCGGCCGATTGCCCGCCTGCACATTCGCGTACCAGGCGCTGATGGTCGCCCCGCTACGGAACGTTCCCGACGGCGGATAGTTCACCTCGCCGACTCCGTCGTCCTCCAGCCGCAGCTCGGCCAGTCGCAGGTCGGTGTTGTCGTACCCCTCCATGAACTCCGGAAGGTCGGCACCGCTTCCGAGGTTGTCACCGACGCCGCGGATCACGACGACCTTGACGTCGTTGTCGACGGTCGCCGCGCGGAGCAGATCGGCGTACCGTAGCCGCGCCATCGACGTCGGCGCGTTGAGGTACTCGGGACGGTTGAAGGTGATCGTCGCGATCTTGGTCTTCGGGTCCTTTTCGTAGAGGATGAGCTCTTCGGGGGATGGTCGACTGCCGTTCTCAGACATGGGTTCTCCTTCAGCTGATTCCGGCAGCGGCCTGCGCCGGCGAGGGGCTGGCCGTGAGCACTTCGGCTCCGGTGTCGGTGATGAGTACGGCGTCGCGGCGGAAGACCGCACCGACGCCCCGTTCCCACACGTAGGCGGTGACGGCGAGCACGGTGCCGGGCTCGAGCCGTTCGTCGGCCGAGGTCTGCGGCAGGTCGGGCGAGATCACCGGCGGGTCGAAGCCGAGACCGAGACCGTGTGCCACCGGTATCGGCGGTAGCGCCTCACCTGCGGCATCGTAGGCCGCGAGCAGACCGCCGGCCGAAGCGCCGGGTCGGCACGCGTCGATCAGCCTCTCCCACAGCTCATTCGACCGGCCGAAGAGCGCATCGGCGCCGCGAACGTCACCGACGGGCCATGTCCTGCCGACCTCACCTACGTAACCGTCGGCCAGCGCGCCGGCGGCGAAGGCCACCAGGTCGCCCTCGGCGATCCTGCGGTCGCGCCGACCGACGCGCCACGAGTGGTCGGGCGATGTGATCCACGCGCCGTCCTGGGTCGCCGAGGTGCTGTACCCGCCCGCGGTCATCGCCTCCATGAGGACGCCGTTGAGTGCCTGTTCGGTGGTACCGACCGCGAGCGCCGATACCGCTGCCGCGAGCCCGCGCCCAGCGACGCCGAGAGCGCCTCGCAGGACGCGGATCTCGTCGGGTGTCTTGATCCGCCTGGCCGCCTTCATCGCAACCTCGGCATCGAGGAGTTCCGCGTTGGGGAACGCAAGCGGCAGCAGCTTCGCGAACGACGGTGACATGGCGTCGGTTCCGACGCGTCGCGCCGTCGCCGCGCAGTCGATGCCCTTGAGCACGTCGATGATGGTCATGGGGTTCCAGGCCAGTCCGTAGAGATGGTCGTGGCCGATCTCCTCGGGAATGCCCTCATCCCACGTGCTGTTGAGGTGGATTTCACCGGTGGCGCGCACCAGCACGCAGATCGGCGCGAACGGACGGGTGCCCGCCACCCAGAGTTGCGGAGCACCCGTCACGTAACGGACGTTGGCCTGGCGTCCCAGTACCAGAACGTCGAGGTCGTGGGCATCCATCGCAGCGATGGCGCGCTCACGCCGGCCGGTGCGCAGGGCGAGGTCGTCGGGGACGATTTCTTCAGCCATGGGTCAGCTCAGTCCGTAGGGTGCGTAGGGGTAATCGGTGATGGACTGGTAGCCGTCCTCGGTGATGACCACGATCTCTTCCGCGCGGTAGCCGCCCGTACCGTCCTCCCAGACGACGGGCTCGAGTACGAGCAGCATGCCCGCCGGGAACACGAAGTTGTCGTCGAACTGCTCGCCGAGATCCGTTCCGATCATCGGCATTTCGGCGGCGTTGGTGCCGATGCCGTGGCCGAGGTAGAAGTGCGGCAGCCACGGCTTGATGCCGCCGTTGGCGGCAATGGCCGCGCGTGCCAGGTCACCGGCCGTCGCGCCGGCCTTCGTCACGGCGAGCACGGCGTCGAGAATCGATCGCCACTTCGCGAAGTTCGCGTTCTGTTCGGGCGTCGGGTCCTGCCCCACCACCCAGGTGCGGCCCCAATCGGAGCAGTACCCCTCGAAGGTGATGCTGATGTCGGTCCACAGCACGTCGCCCTTGGCCAACGGCTTCTCGGTGGGCAGCAACGGCAGCGCGAGGTCGCCGGTGGTCGTCCAGACCGCACCGCTGCTTCGGGTAGTCGGCATCACCTGCCAGATGCCTTCGATCATGTTCGTCGTGGCACCAAGCTCGAAGGCGCGCCGGACGAATCGCGCCGAGAGGTCCATCTGGCTCACGCCCGGGGCGACCAACGGCTGGACATCGAGCAGAGCCTGCTCGGTGATGCGGCAGGCCCTTCTGACGGCGGCGATCTGGTCCACGGTCTTGACCAGCTTGGCAGGACCCACGACGAGCGCGGCATCGGTTGGCGGACCGGCGGGGAACAGCCGTTCAGCGGCTCGTCGCATGGCCCCGGTGAGCTCGTCAACCGCGACGGAGGCACCCGTCGGGACCAGGCCCGCGAGCACCTTCGCGAAATGGTCGACGCCCTCGTCGAATTCGAGGTACAGCGGACCGTGGATGTGGTCCGCGGGAATCTCGGTGTCGAACGCGCTGCCCTCGGCGAACGGCATGTACAGGTGCGGATGCTCATCGTCGGCGAGCACGATCGCGACCGGGCGTTCGACATGGGACAGCCCTGCATCGAGCAGAGGCCAACTCGCGCCGGTGGCGTATACGACGTTGCCGTTGCCGAGTAATACGAGCGCGTCGACGCCCTTCTCCCGCATGGAGTCGCGCAGACTGGCGCCGCATTCGCGGTACATCCTGGCGCGATCCGGCAGATCCGGAATGTCGAGCAGCGCCACGCCCGCCGACGACGGAGACGAAACGGCTGTCACGAGATACCCAGGAACTTCTTGATGTTGGTGGACACGATCCTCACCGCGGCCTCAGGGCCTACGGCGTCGACGACCGCGGCCAACGACTTCTCGCTGTAGCCGAAAGTGCTCTCGTTGTGTGGGTAGTCCGACGACCACATCACGTTGTCGACTCCGATGCGGTCGATGAGCTGGAGACCGAGCGGATCGACCATGAACGAGGCACACATGTGGTTGTCCCAGTAGTGGCGGACGTCGTGTTGCAGTTCGTGGTTGAACATGTGCCGGTAGGAAGCCAGCATGTGCTCGGCGTCCTGCAGTGCGGTCGGCACCCAGGCGATCCCACCCTCGAACCAGCCGATCTTCAGTGACGGATGCCGGTCGAGGATTCCGGAGAACACGTACTTGGCGAATTGTTCGCGGAAGGAGTCGACGTTGACCATCATGCCCACCACGACACTGTTGTTCTGGCACGGCGTCTTGGGTGGCGTCTCCCCGATGTGGTGGCTGACTGGGATGCCGGAAGCCTCGATCTCGTCCCACACCGCATCCATGTCGGTGCTGCCGTAGTCGTAGATGTTGCCCTCGTCGTCCTTGCCGGGATTCAGCGGTAGCAGGAATGTCTTGAGCCCAAGGGCCTTCAGTTCCTCGAGGGTGCTTCTGGTGCCCTTCGGATCCCACCAGTTGATCAATCCGACGCCGTAGAAGTGGCCGTTGGATCGCTCCTGCAGGTCGGCGATGTGTTCGTTGTAGATCCGAAACACGCGCTCGCGCAGCGACTTGTCGGGGTAGTGAAACAACGCCAGTACCGCGTTCGGGAAGGCCAGCTCGGTGTCGATGCCGTCCTCTTTGAGCTCACGGATTCGCGCTTCGATGTTGTTGGAGGCCGCACCGGCGAGGTCGTCGTACTGCATGAGCACGCGGCCGAAGTCGCCGCCTGTCCAAGCCTTGCCCTTCATGCCGACCATGTACGCGCCGTCCTCGTACCAGATGCGCGGCGCGGCGCCCTTGAGTTCCTCGGGGAATCGCTCGTAGAAGATGTCGTCGGCGACCGAGATGTGGTTGTCCGCCGAAAAGATCTCGGTGCCCGCAGGCAAGCCGACGACGGCGCCGGTGGAGTGTCCCTGCCGGTTCTTGGGGGCACCGAAGCCCTCCGGCGGATAAAGGGTAGCTGTTGGGGTTGACATCGTCGGTACTCCAATCGGGCTGTGGGGCGGGCTGTTCGGTGACTACCAGGTCACCGGAAGTTCGTAGACGCCGTAGGCGAGGCGGTCGTGCTTGAAGGGCACCTCGTCGAACGGAATCGCCAGCTTGAGCGTCGGGATGCGGCGCAACAGGGTGTGGAAGACGATCTGCAGTTCGGCGCGGGCGAGCTGCTGACCGACGCACTGATGCCGGCCATAGCCGAAACCGAGTTGCTGACCGGCATCACGGGTGAAGTCCAGCTTCTCCGGTTCAGGGTAGGCGGTCGCGTCCCAGTTCGCCGGCGCGAGATCGATGATGATGCCCTCGCCCGCACGAATGGTCTCTCCGGCGATCTCGATGTCCTCGATCGCCACCCGGCGCTGCCCGTTCTGGATGATCGACAGGTAACGCATCAGCTCTTCGGCGGCGTTCGCGATGAATTTCGGATCGTCGGAATCACGAAGCAGTGCAGCCTGTTCGGGGTTCTCCAGCAGGGCGAGCACGCCGATGCCGATCATGTTCGCCGTCGTCTCGTGACCGGCGATCAGCAGGCCGGTGCCCAACTGGGCGGCCTCCTTCACGCTGATCTCGCCCGCGGTCACTCGTTCGGCCAGGTCGGAGACCGCGTCCTCGGAGGGGTTCTCCATCTTCTTCTCGACCAGATCGATGAGGTACTTGTGGAGGCTCATCGCCCCCTTCTGGCCCTCCTCCGCGGACGCGTAGCGGGCCAACCCGACGTTGGCGTGGTGTTGAAAGAACTCGTGGTCCTCATAAGGGACGCCGAGCATGTCGCTGATCACCTTGGTCGGCACCGGCAACGCCAGCTTGGCGACGATATCGGCCGGTTGCGGGCCGGCCAGTATCTCGTCAATGCACTGATCGGTGGTCTCCTGGATCACGCCGCGCAACGCCTCGACGCGCTTGAACGTGAATGGTTTCGACAGCATCCTGCGGAACCGGGTGTGCTCCTCGGCATCCGAGGTGAAGACCGACCTGGGTCGCCTGTTCACCGTCGACAACATGTGCTCGTTCCAGTGGGGAAATCCGTCGCGCCGGTCGTCGACGCTGACACGTGAGTCTGAGAACAGCGCCCGCGCCACCTCGTGTCCGGTGATCAGCCACGGCGTGGTGCCGTTCCAGATTCGCACCCGTGACAGCGGCTTGGCCTCTCCCATCTCGAGCATTGGCAACGGCGGCGCGAACGGACAACGGGCGGCCCGTTCCATCGGGTACTCCGGCACATCGGCCGAAACGTGTTCTGTGGCAAGGGTGTCTGACATGAATTCTCCGTCATTCCTCGATATGAATGGCCAGCGCTGGGCAGGCCGCGGCGGCCTTTCGGGTTTCTTCGGCTTGATCGGGTCCTGGCTCCTCGACGAGCAGCTCGACCACACCGTCGTCGCCGCGCTGGTCGAACACGTCGCCCGCGTTCATCACGCACATCCCCGAGGACACACACCTGTCCTGGTCGACACTTACCTTCACGGCCGCTCCGTGACGGGCGCCTGCCAGAGCCCCACGATCGCGTCGATGAGTCCGGAAGCGACCGAGCTCCAGGTGGTTCGCGGCATCTGCGAACTGTGAGAAATGTGCGCGCCCTCGGCGAACGCGCGCTCGAAGTCGGCGCAGGTGTGCATCATCAGGTTGCGGACCATGATGTTGCGTTCGGTGACGACGGTCATCGGCAGGTCGGGCAGGCAGCGTGTGATCCCCTGCACGACCAGCAGCACCGAGGGCGAAGCCAGCGCGTCCTTCACCACGATCTTCTGGTAGGCCGGGTCAGCGAGCGCCTGCGCGGCGAAACGCGCATACCAGGTCGGGTTCCCGAGCTGATCGAGGTGGTCGGTGAGTGAGCACACCAAACATGCGATCCAGTCCCGCAAGTCGGTCGAGTCGGCCGTGTCGGCGACCATTCGCGCCAGCATTCGCTCCATGGGCACGCGATGCTTCTGCTCGATCGCGCGCACGAGGTCGGTCTTGGTGCCGAAGTGGTAGCCGACCGCGGCGTTGTTTCCCTGCCCGGCCGCCTCACTGACCTGCCTATTGGAAACGGCGTACACACCGTGCTCGGCGAACAACCGCTCCGCCGCAGCGAGGATCGCCTCGCGCGTGATGCTGGCGCGCTCGGTGCGAACGGTCCTGCTGGCTGTGGTCACTGGATCAGTCAACCGCGCCGCGACGATTAAGTCAAGCGACTGATTTAATCTGTCGAGCGCCTTTCATGGGCCTCCCGCCTGCGCTGATGCCGCCACCGAATAGAGTCCCGCTGACCATGACCGACTCCCGGTTCACCGACAACGGCGACGCCCGGATCCACTATCTCGACTCCGGCGGCGACGACCGCGGCGCTCCCGTGGTCTTCGTGCCCGGCATGACGTGCATCGCCGACGACTACACCGAAGTCCTGCCGCTGTTCGGTCGCCGAACCGTCGTGATCGACCTGCGGGGCCATGGCCGCAGCAGTGCTCCCGTGACCGGATACGACGCGGCCACGTTGAGCACCGACGTCGGCGCGGTGGTCGACGCCGTCACCGACGGGCCGGTTCACGTGGTGACGTTCTCTCGGGGCACGACCTACGCGCTGACGTGGGCGGTCGAGAACTTCGAGCGTGTTCGCTCCGTCGCGATCGGCGACTATGTGCCGGAGGAAAAGGTGCTTACTCCGGAGATGTCGCGTCGCCTGCTCGACGGTCGCTGGCGCGGAACGCCGGTGACCGAGCGCCTCGACGTGGACGCCGCGAACAAGACGTTCCGCGCCGCACGGGAACGGTCAATGTGGGGTCGCCTTGCGCAGCAGCGACTTCCGCTGCTCGTGGTGCGCAGCGGCGAGCGCTTCCTCGTCGGAGAGCCGCAGTGGACGCGATACCAGGAACTGTTCCCGCACGCGCGACTGGTCGAGTTTCCCGACTCGCCCCACGACATTTTCCGGCCCGACCGAGCACGATTCCCTCGCCTGGTCGCCGAACACGCCAACCGTGCCGACGACGGCAGCTAGTCGGACTTGGGCTTACGTGCGACCACCTTGCCCGCAGACGTACCGCCATCGATCGGCAGGACGGTGCCGGTGACATAGCGTGAGCGGTCGGTGGCGAAGTAGAGCGCCGCTTCGGCGACGTCCTCCATGGTGCCCTCGCGCTTGAGTGGGCGGTCGTTGCGCATCTGCTCGCGGATCTTCGCCTCGAACTGCTCCAACTCCTCGAGATCCGCCCCCGATGCCGACTTGCGCACGATCGCGGTTCGGATGTTGCCGGGCGCGATGGCGTTCACCCGAATCTCGTAATGCGCCAACTCGATTGCCGCCGACTTGGTGAACTGGATGACGGCGGCCTTCGACGCCCGGTAGGTCATCACGCCGCCGCCGGCCTGGATGCCGCCGATCGACGTCAGGTTGATGATGGAGCCGCCGCCGTGCTGCGACATGTGTCGCGCGGCATCACGGGTTCCCGCCATCACCGCCAGCACGTTGACCGCCATCACCTTGTGGAAGTCCGCGAGGTCGTCGTCGAGGAAACGGCGGTGCATCGTGCCCGACACCCCCGCGTTGTTGACCATGACGTGCAGGCCGCCGAAACGGTCGACGGCCGCCGACACCAGGGCGCTCACCTGATCGACGTCGGACACGTCGGCTTCGACGAACACTGCATTGGCGCCGATGTCCGCGGCAAGTGCGGCACCGCTTTCGGTGTCGACGTCGCCGATCAGTACCTTGGCGCCCTCGGCGGCGAACCTGCGTGCCAGCCCTTCCCCAAGGCCTGACGCGCCCCCGGTGACGATCGCGACCTTGCGGGCCAGTTCGTCAGTCATGTCGCTGCTCCTTCGCGCTGCTCGGCCAGGAACGCCAGCAGCAGGTCGTTGACGGCCGCGGGTTGTTCGATCTGCGGGCAGTGCCCGACGTCGGGAATCACTGTCGAACGCGCGGACGGGATCTGCGCGGCGATCTCCGCCGCCCAGCCGCGCGGGAGCAGTTTGTCGCCGCCGCCCTCGACGATCAGCGTCGGCACGGTGATCCGGTCGTAAGCCCGTGCGCTCGACGGTAGCGGCGGCGGTTCCAGCCCGGGCCGGCGAAACCTCGCTGCCGCCAGTGCTTCCCACGCACCAGGCGCGATGCTTGACTCGTACCGTCGCTGCACGTGCGCCTCGTCGGCCACATAGGCGGGGTCGTAGAAGAGGGCTTCGACGATGCGCCGCATGGCTTCTGGCGTGGCGTCATAGTCGTAAAGCGCGGCCGAGTGCTCGTTGCGCTGGATCTCGCCTCCACCGCAGATCATCACCATGCTGCGGGCGGGGAGCACCGGTGACTCCGACGTGGCGTCCACGAACAAGTTGACCGCACCCATGGAGTTCCCGACGAAATGCGCCGACTCGACGCCGACGGCATCGCAGAACCGTGCGATGTGACGGATCCGCATCCCACGACCGTCGTTGAAGTCGATGACCTTCGCGGACTCGCCGAACCCCAGCATCTCCAGTGCGAGGACGCGATGCTGATGCGCGAGCGCGGCGATGTTGTTCTCCCAGGCGATCTCGGCGTTGACACCGAATTCACCGCCGTGCAGCAGAATGACCGGATCGCCCTGTCCCGCCTCGAGATAACCCGTGACAAGGCCGTCGACCAGGACGCTCTTTCTCTCTGCGCGAGCAGACGTGAACTCCCCCGAAATGCCGCCCAATAAGGGGTTTTCACGTCTGCTCGCGCCGGGAGCGCTCACGTGGTTTCCCACGCGGTCTGCGCGAAGGTGAGCACCTGGGTGGCCAGCATGTCGAGTTGGTCGCAGATCGAGGAGTCCTTCAGCTCGCCTGCGTCGTCCCAGATCTTGTCGGCGGAGTTGATCGCCACACCGAGCGGTGTCGGCCAGGCCCGCAGTGCGTGTCCGATGGAACGCAGCTGGCCAAGGGTGCCCACTGCCGCCTGCCAGCCGTAGGCGCAACTGATGCAACCCCAGGGCGTGTTGTCGAGGTAGACGCGCGGATCCTCTCGGAGGTCCTCGATGTAGTCGAGCGCGTTCTTGACCAAACCCGATATCGCACCGTGGTATCCCGGTGACCCGACGACGACGGCATCGGCGTCGCGCAGGGCACTGACCAGTTCGAGCGCCTTGGGGGTGCGCTCCAGCTCGTGTGGTGCGTACATCGGGAGGTCCAGGTCGGGCCCACTGAAGAAGCGGGTGCGTCCGCCCTGGCGTTCGACCGATGCCAGGCAGTAGCGAATCGCCCGCTCGGTCGACGAGTTGGCGCGCAGCGTTCCGCCGAGACCGACGATGAGCGGTGCCCCGCCGGTGGTTGTGCTTGCGGTCATGACTCCCACCTACTTGATTGCAATCGGGTTCACAGGCGATCCGACGGCGCCGGTCACCCTCAGCGGCGGTGCGATGAGCTGGAATTCGTAGACTCCGTCGGCCGCGCAATCCTCCGCCAAGGCCGTCAGATCCCAGTATTCGCCAAGCATCAGCCCCATATCGCGAAGGCACAGCATGTGCATCGGCAGGAAGCAGCCGTCGATGCCGGGGACCGGGTTCTCGACCATCAGGTTATCGGCTGCGACCGCCGCGACTTCGTGGTCGTGCAACCACGACGCGCAGGTCCAGTCAAGTCCCGCGCCGGGTTCAGCACCGTCACGTGTTTCGAGAAAGCGTGCCCACCAACCGGTTCGGATCAGCACGATATCGCCGCGCTCGACGGTGACTCCCTGGTTGCGGGCGGCCTCGTCGAGTTCGGCGGGGGTGATCGGGTCGCCGAGCTCGCAGTACGTCTTCACGCCGCGCAGGCGCACGATGTCGAGCAGCACGCCGCGGGACGTGATGCCCCGGCCGTCGACCTTGTCGATACCGCAGTGAAAAGCGCCGAGGCTGGTCACCGAACTCGCGGGGAAGCCGTTGTACAGCTTGTCCTCGTAGTAGACGTGCGACAACGCATCCCACTGGGTCGCGGCCTGCAGCGGCATGATGATGACGTCGTCGTTGAATCGCATTGGGCCGCTGGTCCAGTACTCGCTGAGCTGCATCGCGGCGGGATTCTTCAACCAGGGCGGGCCGTACTCGGCCAGCGTGCTCGCATCACCACCGTCGATCGTCATCACGTGCAGCGGGTTCTGCCGGAAGTGGAACGCCCCCTGCGGCCCGGACGACCCGAAGTCGACACCCAGCGGAAAGAGCTTGCCGTGTCGGACCAGACCGGCGGCTTGGGCGATCTTCTCCGCCGTGATGAAGTTGAGCGTGCCGATTTCGTCGTCGTCGCCCCACCGCCCCCAGTTGCGGACGTCGTCAGCGACCCGCCGGAAGTCGGTCATGCTGGGCATGGTTCGCCTCTCATCGTCGCGTCACCGATCCCGCCAGGTCTGTCTCGCCGGTCGTGCCGCCGTCCACCCAGATCACCTGTCCGGTGATGTAACTGGCCGCTTTGCTGTTCAGGAAGACCAGCACGCTGGCCTGTTCTTCGGGCGTGGCCGCGCGACCCAACGGCGTGTGGAAGGAGTCGAGGAACTCCTGGCCATACGCCGACCGCAGTTGGTCGAGAATCGGGGTGTCCGTGACGCCGGGTGCGGTGCAGTTGATCCGGATTCCCTTGGCGCCCAGCGCCACGACATTGGCCATGCCGTACAGGATGATCGCCTCCTTGGATAGCCGGTAGCCCCCTCCGTCAGCGACCGCCTCCTGATGGCGCTCACACCAGTCGATTCCCTCGGCCATCGTGTCAGTGTCGACCAGGCCCGCCGTGACCGCGGCGTTCTCCCGATAAGCCGACGCGGCCAACGACGACACACAGGCGATGGAAGACCCGGGTGGCATCGAGGGCACCAGCGACTCGGTGAATCGCCGCGTACCCAGGAAGTTGATGGTGACCACCCGCAGGGGATCGCGGATCCCAGAAGACACCCCAGCGATGTTGAACAAGGCATCGACGCGACCGCCGATCGCCGCCGCCGCCACGTCGATCGATTCCGGATCCTGGAGATCGAGCGAGATGAACTCGCCGATGTCGGACTCGGGCGGCCGGATGTCGAGGCCGATCACCTCGGCACCGAGACCGGCGAGCTGCCGCGCCACATCGGCGGCGATGCCCGAAGCACATCCGGTGACGACGACCCGGCGGCCGTCGTAGCGCCACAGCTCGTCAGTCACGTATCAACTCTTATCAGCGGCAGGATTTCTGCTCGTCCACCCCTCGCCCGTCTTGAGTTTCGCCGCCGCCGCCTCGATGCCGGCGTTCATTTCGTCCATCGCCAGCGACACCTCGTTGGCGGTGTAGTTCTCGCGACCGGTGGGCAGACCACCGAAGGCGTAGGTCTCGTCGAACAACGGCGCCTTCGACTTGGGCCTACGCGCCTCGGCCCTCGCGAGGACGGGCTCGAGCCGCTTGGCCTTCTCGGCCCTGGCCTTCTCGTCGCGCTCGATGAACTCGGGAAGGACCTCCTTGCCCATCAGCTCGATGGACTCCATCGTCTCCTCGTGTCGACGCGGTGTCAGGAGCAGGATCAGTTCGTCGACACCGCTCTCCTCGTAACCGCGTAGGAACTCGCGCACCGTCGCCGGGCTGCCGATCGGGCCGCGGTCCGGGCCGTAGACGATGCTCGGGTCCTTTTCGATCTCCTCGAGGTGACGTTCCCAGACACCTGTTCGGCCTGGGGTGTGCATGCCGGTCATGTAGTAGTGCATGATCCCGAACGCGAAGAAGCCGCCGCCCTTTCCGAGCCGCTCGATGGCCTGCTCGTCGGTCTTGGCGACCATCATCGACAGGTCGCCGCCGATCGCGAGGATGTTGGGGTTCATCTGCGGTGTGACCGGTACCGCGCTCTCTTCGAACTCCTTGTAGTACCCGTTGACGCGCTCGGTCAGCGGGCCGGGACCGGTGTAGGCGAAACTCAGTGCGCCGAGGCCCTTTTGGGCGGCCATCGACACCGAGGCGGGACGCGTACAGGCGACCCAGACCGGCGGGTGCGGCTTCTGCAACGGCTTGGGAACGACGTTACGCGGGGGCATCTCGACGTGCTGGCCCTTGAAGCCGGTGAACGGCTCTTCGGTCATGCAGCGGATCGAGACCTCCAGGGCCTCCTCCCACATCGCACGCTTGTCGGCCGGATCGATGCCGAACCCGCCGAGCTCACCCACCGAGGACGACTCCCCGGTGCCGAATTCCACCCGCCCGTTGGACAGCAGGTCGAGGGTGGCGACGCGCTCCGCCACCCGCGCGGGATGGTTGACCGCGGGAGGCAGGTGCATGATGCCGAATCCGAGGCGAATGTCCTTGGTGCGCTGGCTCGCCGCCGACAGGAAGATCTCGGGTGCAGTGGAATGGCAGTACTCTTCGAGGAAGTGGTGCTCGGTCAGCCACACCGTGGAGAAGCCGGCCTTGTCGGCTGCCTCCACCTCGTCGAGGCCGTCCTGGAAAAGCTTGTGCTCGTCGTCGTCACTCCACGGCCGCGGCAGCGGGAATTCGTAGAACAGCGAGATCTTCATTTCAATACCTTTCGATCTTGAGTGTCGAACCGGTCTGTGGCCCAGACTGAAGAGCGTTGCCGGGCAACTGGTCTGCGATGTGCTTGGCGGCCACGTAGCCGAAGGTCATGGCCGGCCCGATGGTCGCGCCAGCGCCGGCGTAGCTGCGTCCCATCACCGCGGCCGACGTATTGCCGACGGCGTACAAGCCCTTCACGAAGCTGTCATCGGAGCGGAGCACGCGCGCGTACTCGTCGGTGCGCAGCCCGCCCGAGGTGCCGAGGTCGCCGAGGATGATCTGGAACGCGTAGTACGGCGGCTTGCCCAGCGGGTACAGGTTGGGGTTGGGCAGCGTCGGGTCGCCGTAGTAGTTGTCGTAGGCGGAGTCCCCGCGGTTGAAGTCGTCGTCGTGACCCTTGCGGGCCAGCTCGTTGAAGCGATCGGCGGTGGCGCGTAGCTGTGTAGGGGGTGCGCCGATCTTGGTCGCGAGCTCCTCGAAGCTGTTGGCCTCTACGACGACTCCGGACTCCAGCCATGCCTTGGGCACCTTCCACCCAGTGGGTACCGGCGCGAACGGCACCTTCGGGATGGGCAGATGGCCGCCGACGACATAGCGATGGAACGAACGGATGTCGGTGACGAGCCAGCACGGGATGTGCGCGACGCCGGAGTTGTGTCCTTCGATCATCGCGTGGGCGAAGTCCATGTAGGGCGCCGCCTCGTTGATGAACCTCTTACCCTCGCCGTTGACCACGAACTGTGACGGCATCATTCGCTCGTTCAGCATGAACTGGAGCCTGCCGTCGGGCCAGCACATGGCGGGGAACCACCACGCCTCGTCGAGCAGGTCGGTCGAGCCGCCGACCTTCTCCCCCGCCCTGATCCCATCGCCCATCGACGCGGGATTACCGAAGCTCCAGTCCTTCTCGAGAACCGGCAGATGCTGCCTGCGCCACTCCATGTCGTGGTCGAAGCCGCCGGCGGCAAGGATGACACCGTGCCGCGCACCGATGCGCTGAGCATGACCGTCGCGCTCGACCACCGCACCCGTGACCGTTCCGTCGACGTCGGTGATCAGCTCGGTCATCGGTGCGCTCAGCCATAGCGGGATGTTGCGTTCCTTGAGCGCCAGACGCATCCTGGCCGCCAACGATTGGCCGATTGCGGCCATCCGGTCGCCGAAGACCCGAGCGCGAAACATCCGCCAGATGAGCTTCACCAGCACGGCCTTTCCGCGCCAGTTCTGCCGCACCTGATAGAACAGCCGAAGATCCTTGGGGGCGAACCAGATCCCCTTGGGCGCCAGGGCCAACGGCCGCAGCAGATTCTGCTCCTCGTCACCCAGCTCGCGCAGGTCGATCGCGGGAACGTTGATGGTGCTGCCCAACTCCGAGCCGCCGGGCAACTCGGGGTAGTAGTCGGCATACCCGGGTTTCCAGACGAATTCGAACCACCGGCTGTGCCGCTCGAGGAACTCCATCATCTCCGGCGCGCTGTCGACATACGCGCGCAACCGTGCGTCGCTGACCAGGCCGCCGGTGATTCGCTGCAGGTAGTCGAACACGCCATCGGGATCGGGTACGTAGCCGGCCTCGCGTTGCGACGGCGCCCCCGGTACCCAGATACCGCCGCCCGACAGTGCGGTGGAACCACCGAATTGCGGTGACTTCTCGACCACGAGCGTGTCGAGGCCCCGCGCATCGGCGGCCAGCGCCGCGGTCATTCCACCACCGCCGGAGCCGATGACGAGCACATCGACGGTGTGGTCGAACGAATCGGGGGTCATGGGTTGCACACCGCCGTCCTCACGGCGAATCCCGCGATGAGTTCCGGTGCCGCGCGATAAAACCGGTGACCCGTCTGGTACCGGCCGTGCGCCGCCAGCGCAGCGAACGCGGCGATCCACGTACGGATTTCGTGTGCCGAATGGCCGGCCTGCTGCTCGATCCAGCCGTTCGACCAGGCGTCCACCTCGTCGAGGCGATTCGCGTCGACGAGGTCGAGAAACGCCTGATCCCATTCCGGGTTCAGCGGCTGCAGCGGGCTGTCCCCGTGCGCGAACGCCTGCGCAGCGTCCATCACCGCCACCTGTCGCGCCTGCCGCTGCTCCGGCGTCATCGGTTCCCCACCCACGATGCGCGCGAGCGCGGCCGGCGGTGCGGTGGCCAGCGTCGGCACCGGCGGATCGTGAGACAAACCACCGGAACCCACGACCAGCACGCGCTTGCCCAAGGTGCCAAGGAAGGTGCCGACGGCGGCGCCCAGTGCCCGCACCCTACGAAGTGGCCCGAGCGGGGTGGCGACCGAGTTGATGAAGATCGGGATCACCGGCCGAAACGTCGCGTCACCGAAGAGCTTCTCCAGCGGTTGGACCGTGCCATGGTCGACGTCCATGCCGGCCGAAATCGCAACGTCCACTCCAGATTCGAGGACCGCACGTGCGCAGTCGTTGGCGATGTCCCCGGGAACATCCAACGGGCCGGCATAGGTGCCGTAGTCGCCGACACCCCGGGCCGCGGTACCGATGCAGAACGGAGGCATCGTCCGGTAGAAGAAGCCGTTGTAGTGATCTGGTGAGAAGACCACGACCAGTTCGGGATCGAAGTCCGCGACGAAACCGCGCGCGGCGGCCAGTGCGGACTCGACGTCGTCAAGAAGATCCCGCGACGGTCCCGGAAGGTTCAGCAGCGGACTGTGCGACATGCAACACAGGGCCATTGTCGCCATGGGAACTCGAGCCTCCTTCCCGGGTCAGACAGAGGACGTCGAACAGCGATGTGCTCAGCTCTGGCGCACGCTGCGCGATACATGCGCCCGCGATGCAGCGATCGGGGCGCACGAACAGCACGGAGTCGGTGAAGACGTCGAACCACGACTTGAGCGCGCCTGTCCGGTCACCGACGACCGTCACATCGGTGTCATCGTGGCCGGTCCAGTGCAGCTGGGTCATCGGCCGTGCTTCGATGAAGCTGGCCCCCAACGCCTTCCAGCGGCTGAACGCCTCGTCGCCGAGAACGGCACGCAAATTGTTACTCCAGCACAGCACGGCGAAACCGGCGCCGAGGACGTCGTCGAGCAAGACGTTCTGATCCTCGCGCGTATCGACGCGTGGCTGGATGAACAGCGTGCCCGTCGGCGAATTCTCCGGACTGTTCTCGGCGTGGAACACCGCCCCCTGCTGATACCGCGGCATCGGCTTGAACCGCATCTCGAGCACGTAGCGCTTCAGCGTCGGCACGAGCGATGCGCCGTGGATGACGCGGTCGCGAAGAGCGGCCACCCTCCGGTTCGTCGGCGAGATCACGCGCCCCACCATGGTGGACAGGTCGATCATCGCCCGTGCATGTTTGCGGCGCTCGATGTCGTAGGTGTCCAGGAGGGCGTCGCCGGCCTGGCCGTTGACCACCGCGGCGAGCTTCCACCCGAGGTTGGCGGAATCACGGATGCCGCTGTTGTAGCCCTGGCCCTGCCACACCGGCATCAGGTGCGCGGCGTCGCCCGCCAGCATCAAGCGTCCCCTGCGGAACGAACCTGCGATTCGTGAGTGGTGGGTGTAGACGCGGTGGCGGATCATGTCGACCCGCTCGGGATGCGGAACCCGTTGCGCGAGCATCTGTCTGACGAACGCCGGATCATTGGCGAGTTCGTCGGTCTCGTCGTCGTGAATCAGGAACTCGAAGCGGCGGATGCCGTGGGCGATGGAGATCGACACGTACGGCCGCTTGGGATCGGCGCCGACTTCGCTGTTCGGGTGGCCGAGCGGATCGTTCGCGATGTCGACCACCAGCCAGCGCGTCGAGGACGTGGTGCCGTCGAACGAGACTCCCATCAGCCGTCGGGTGGCGCTGCGCCCGCCGTCACACCCGACGACGTAGCGGGCACGCACGGGCTCCTTGGCGTCAGCGAATTCGAGCGTGACACCGTCTGGGGTTTCGACGCAGTTCTCCATTCGGTGCCCCCACCGCACGCCGACATGATCGAAGCGGTCGAGCCCGCCGCATAGCTCGGCGTCGACCATCGGCTGGACGAAGCCGTTGCGCTTGGGCCAGCCGAACCGCGCGTCCGGCGGTGCCATCTCGGCGAGCAGTCGGCGTTTGGCGTCGAAGAATCGCAGGATCTGGTTAGGCACGGTGTGCGGCAGGACACGGTCGACCAGACCGATGGACTGGAACGTCCGCAGCGCCTCGTCGTCCAGTCCAACCCCACGGGGATAGTCGATGAGGGTGTCGCGCTCTTCGACGATCAGCGTCCGGACACCCTGCAACCCAAGGATGTTCGCCAGAGTCAAACCGGACGGTCCGGCTCCGACGATGGCGACGTCGACCTGGTCGGGACTCATTGCTTTCCCAGCAGGAAATCGAGGTGCAGACGGTTGAAGGTCTTGGGATCTTCGTACTGCGGCCAGTGTCCGCATCCCGGCATCAACTCGAACCGGGCACCGGAGATCATCGAGGCGATGCGGCGTCCCTCGGCGACATCGGCCGTCGGGTCATCGCTGGTCCACACGACCATGGTCGGCGCGGTGATCAACCCGTACTCCCTCGGGCCCAGCAGGTTTCGCGCGCGAATCTCGGGGTCCTGCAGCGCCATGATGTCCTTCATCGCCGCGGCGAATCCCGGCTGGCGGTAGACGCGCTGACGGCTGGCGACGATGTCGTCGTAATCCTTGGACTTGTCGGCCATCAACCACTTGATGCGCGCCTGGACCGTCTCCCACGTCGGATTCTCGGCGGCCGCCATCGACAACGCGATGATGCGCTTCATGACCTCGGGATCGGCCTGCGATCCGCCCGCGGTGTTGAGCACCAGCCGGTCGATTCGGTTCGGATGATCGGTCGCGGCGCGTGCGGCGACCCAGCCCCCCAACGACTCACCGCTGATGTGGGCGCGTTCCACGCCGATGGCGTCGAGAAACGCCATCAGATGGGAGACGTAATGGTCCACTTCGAGAGCATGCCCGGGTTTGTCGGTGTATCCGTGACCCAGCATGTCGATCGACCACGTCGAGAAATGCTCGGCGTGCGACTCGAGATTGCGGACGTAGGCCTCCGCGTGCCCGCCCGACCCGTGCAAGAAGATCAGGGCGGGTTTCGCCGAGTCGCCGGCGTGCAGATAGCGGGTGCGGACGCCGGCCGCGTCGATGTACCCCTGCGAGAACGCGACCCCCTGGAGGTCACTCCAGACGCTCTCGAAGTCGAGCAGCGGAGACGTTTCCGGCACTCGTCAACCTCTCTTGACGGCGAGAATTCGATTCTCGTACCTTGTAAGCAATGTGCTCATTTATCGCACATACATGTGCACTATAGTTAGAGCATCACTCTCGCGAGTGGTAGATGTCAAGGAAAGTCAGGTAGTCGGATGCCCAAGTCGGTCGGGTCTGATTCGGTCAGCGGGATAAACCCCACTGCCGCACCGACGGGTGCGCCCGGCTCGCAGACGTTGGCGAGGGGTTTGGCCGCACTGCAGTTGGTCGCGACGTCCCGATCCGGTCTGACGGCCCAGCAGGTCGCCGACGACATCGGCGTGCACCGCACAATCGCGTATCGCCTGCTGTCCACGCTGTCTCAGTACCGGCTCGTGGCCAAGGGCGACGACGGCCGTTACCGTGCGGCCGCAGCGCTCGCGGTGCTCGGTGCATCGTTTGACAACCACTTACGCCAGCTGAGCCTGCCCACCCTCCGCGCGCTGGCGGACGAACTCGGCAGCACGGTGTCGCTGCTCGTCGCCGAGGGTGATCAACAGGTGGCCATTGCGGTCCTCGTGCCGACGAATGTGTACTACCAACTGTCCTTCCACGAGGGCAGCCGGTACCCGCTGGACCGCGGCGCCGCCGGGCTCGCGCTGCTGGCGAGCATGCCGCCGCGACCCGGTGAACGCGATCTGGTTTCCCAGACGCGGCAACAGGGTTGGGTGATCACCCACGGCGAGGTCGAGCCGAACACCTACGGTCTGGCCGTGCCGGTACGCAGACAACCGCCGTCGCCGCCAACCTGCATCAACCTCATATCCCACCGCGAGGACGTGGTGATGAACGGTAAGGACGCGGTGATCAAGGCGGCCAACGAACTGTCCATGATCCTGTCTTGAGGATCGCGGAAAGGATTGAGCACGTGACCAATTGGGATCATGAGGTCGACGTTGTCGTGCTGGGTAGCGGCGGTGCCGGTCTCACATCGGCGCTGACGGCGGCGGTCAACGGAGCGTCGGTCGAGGTGTACGAAAAAGCCGCGACGGTGGGCGGCACGACGGCGGTTTCCGGTGGCATCATCTGGATTCCGGCGCATGATCGCGCGGCCGAGGGCGAGCTGACGGTCGAGGATGCTATGAGCTACCTGCGTGCGCAGTCACTCGGCTTCATGGACGACGACATGGTGGAAACGTTCGTCCGCACCGGCCCGGAGATGCTCGACTTCGTCGAGGCGCACAGCGAGTTGCAGTTCGAGGTTGCCGAGGGATTCCCGGACTACAAGCCCGAACTCCCCGGTGGACGCCCGTCGGGCGGCCGGTCGCTGAATGCCAAGCCCTTCAACCGGTCCCGGCTTGGCCGGTGGAGTGAGCGCGTCACGTCGTTCCCCGCCGACTTCAGCAATGTCGGGATCGACGCCGAGACCCGCGCGCGCATTCATGCGTCGGTCGACGAAGAGTCTGGTGACTACTGCGTGGCGGGCACGGCACTGATCTCCGGTCTGCTGAAGGGTCTGCTCGACCTGGGCATCGCGCCACACACGAACGCGCGTGCTGTCGAGCTCTTCGCCGACGCGTTGGGAATCACCGGCGTGCGAATCACGCAGGGCGACAGCGAGTTCAATGTTCGTGCGCGGCGCGGTCTGGTACTGGGCACGGGCGGGTTCGAATGGGATCAGAAGCTGGTCGACGCGTACCTGCGGGGCCCCATGCGCGGTGCGGTCTCACCGCCGAACAACACCGGAGACGGCTTACGCATGGCGATGGCGCACGGCGCCGACCTGGCCAACATGGGCGAGGCGTGGTGGGTGCCGATCGTGCAGCTGCCCGGCGACACCTTCGGGGGTCATCCGCGCAGCCGCAGCGTTCGACTCGAACGCACCCGCCCCCGAAGCATCATCGTCAACCGTGCGGGCCAGCGTTTCCTCAACGAGGCAGGCGAATACAACTCGATGGCGGGCCCTTTCCACTACCTCGACCCCAAGCTGGGCTATGCGAACGATCCGGCGTGGATCGTCTTCGACTCACAGCACTTCAAGCGATATGGGTTCCTGGGCGTATCGCCCGAGGAAGAGGCGCCGGACTGGTTCGCACCGTCGGCCGATCTCACCGAACTCGGAGAGAAGACGGGCATCGACCCAGCCGGTCTGGTGGCCACGCTCACGGCGTGGAACGACAACGTCGCCCACGAGCAAGATCCGGACTTCGGCCGCGGTTCAAGCGCGTACGACGGCTACTGGGGTGACGACAAAGCGACCACCTCGGCGGGCAAGACCCTTGGCCCCATCGACACCCCTCCGTACTACGCCGTCCCGGTGTCGATCGGAGCAATGGGCACGAAAGGCGGACCGCGCACCGACCGCGACGGGCGAGTGCTGCACGTCAGCGGTGCGGCTATTCCAGGTTTGTTCGCCGCGGGCAATGCAATGGCAGGTGCGACCGGTAAGGCCTATGGCGGCGCGGGCGGGACACTAGGCCCCGCAATGGTATTCGGCTATCGCGCGGGTCTGGCGGTGTCGGCCCGCACTCGGTAAGCGAGCGCAAACCGTTCCACCATCGGCGGTTGCCGATCGGCTACTTTAGAGTAGCCGATCGGCTACCAAGCGGTCAAATTTTGGGTTACCCTCGTGCTGCGGACGCAAGATGTGTGCTCGACAGCATGGTCGAACAGTCGCTCGCGTGCCGACGAGCCAGGAGGGCATCCACACCCATGACAGAACTCATGAACGACGACGAACGATCCAAAGGCAGAGGCCAGGCAGCGACCGCGACTCGCGACAGGCTGCATGAACCGGTGTCGATGACGACCCGTGGTCAACGCATCATGCTGTGGACCGCACCCCCGGCCGGCGCGCTGTTCATCATCGGCTTTTTCTTGTTTCCGTTGTTCTCTCCGCCACTGTCACCGACTCTGAGCCCCGAACAGGTCGCGGCGATCTTCAGCGAGAACGTCACAGGAATTCTGGGCGTCGTGATCCTGTGCAATCTGATTGCCGGATCGCTGGTGCCCTTGTTCGCTGTCATCGCCGTACAGATATCGCGCACCGCCACGTCGAGCAGCGTCTTCACTTACGCGTACATCATCTGCGTCGGCGTCGGCACGACCGCGTTCATCCTCGCCGATTACTGCTGGGGCGTAGCGGCATTCCGGCCTGACCGGGATCCGCAGCTGATAAGCCTGTTGAACGACATGGCGTGGTTCTTCTTCATCGCGCCCGTCGGCACGATCGTCGTTCAGAACTTCTGTCTTGCGGTGAGCATCTACCTCGATGAACGGCCGGATCCGATATTTCCCCGCTGGGTCGCGCATTTCAATGTGGCGGCCGCGCTGCTACTGATCCCGAGCGCATTCTCGATCCTCTACAAGACCGGGCCGCTGGCGTGGGACGGCGCGGTGTCGTTCATACTGCGCAACGCGGTACTCGTCGTCTGGGCCGTCGTGATGTTCTTCGTCCTGCTCGGTGTGGTCAACCGTCAGGGCGACGAACGGGAGAGTCTCGCATGAGCGACACCGTCATCACATCACGCGAGTCTCCGGTTGAGTCCGCACCACCGCGACCCCGAAATCGCAAGCGCGATCAGTGGATTGCGTTCTGGCTGGTACCGATCTTTTTCAATATCTTCGGCATCGTGTTCGTGCCGCTGAGCTGGATGATGCCGCCCCGACCGCCGAGCAGTCCCGCACCCGCGGTCGTGGAGTTCATGCAGTCCCACAATCTGCTGATCGCCTGCGCGATCCTGACGTTGTCCTTCGGCCTCGCACCGGTAAGCAACGCCGTCTATCTCATTCAGATCAAGCGGATGTCAGTCAGCCCGGTTTTCCGCTATTCCATGATGGTCGGCGCGATGACCGGTGCGATCGTCGGCATGCTCTTCCCAATGTTCTGTTTCGGCCTCGGCGCGTTTCGCTCCGGCTATGATTCGTCGACGCTGAGAATGCTCTACGACTTCGGCTACCTCGCTTTCATCGGCTCGCTCGGCTGTTTCTGTGTCATGTGGATGGCCTTCGGTCTGGCCATCATTCTTGACACCAACAATGTCCTACCGAAATGGCTTGGCTACTACACCGTCTGGCAGTACGTCAGCGAACTGATTGTTGCGCCGGTCTGGATCTCGAAGTCAGGTCCCTTCGCATGGAACGGCCTGATGACGTTCTGGTTCGCCATGGCGCTCTACGTGTCGTGGCAGATCATCGTCTACGTCTGCATCTATCGGGCGATCAAGAACCAGCCCGATGACACCCTCGAAACCGCCTGGCTGTATCCCGAACCGGTGCCCTCTGATCCGCGACCGAAGGCGAACGCATGACGAACCTCGCCGAGGAATCCGCCCCCGACATACGAGACACCGGACGAATCGCCCCTCTGCGCGACCACGTTCCCGGCGAGTTGAGCATGTGGTTCTTCGTCATCGGCGATCTGCTCATCTTCGGCGTCTACTTCATCGGCTACATCTACTACCGCGGGCAGGACGCTGACCTGTTTCTCCAGAGCCAGGCACGGCTCAATCTGGACATCGGTGCCATCAACACGGTCATCCTGCTGACGAGTTCTTTATTCGTCGCGCTGGGGACGTCGGCGGCACGCAACGGCAAAGTGCCGGATGCAATTCGACTGTTCGGCATCGCATTCGCTTTCGGCGTGGCCTTCCCGGTCATGAAGGCCTTCGAGTACATCCCCGAAGTCACCGCCGGCTTGACACCGGGAACCAATCTCTTCTTCATGTACTACTACGTCATGACAGGGCTGCACTTGTGTCACGTCATGCTCGGGCTGGTGATCCTCGGCTTCGTCATTCGCAGTCTGCGGATCTCGGCGAGACCCAGGATGTCGTTCGTGGAAACCGCGGCGACCTACTGGCACATGGTCGATCTGTTGTGGGTTCTGTTGTTTGCGCTGCTTTACCTGATGAGGTGAGATGACGTCCTATATCCGCAACCCGCTGACGTTGGTCTGGGCATTGCTCACCATCGTCACCGTGGTGTCGTGGCTGACCGCTCGTGGCGGTGGCTCGGCTCATGTCGTCAATGTGACGGTTACGCTCGTCGTGCTACTCATCGCCGCCGTGAAGACGCAGTTGGTGATCTGGCACTTCATGGAGGTCCGATATGCGCCCCGGTGGCTGAAGGCGACCACCGGCGGATGGCTGGTCGGCCTCGTCGCACTACTTTTGGGCGTCTACTTCGCCGGTATGTGATTGCGGCGCGGCGGAACTGCCGATGAGCCGGTCGACGATGCCTGCCAGACCCGCGAAGCCCGGGGCTGCGGCCATGTCGGCCGCGACGCGGCCGCTGGCCCGCCGGTAGCACGGATCGGTCAGAACGTCGAGGACGGCGCGACGCATCGCTTCCGGCGTCGGATGTTCGGTTCTGATGCGTCGTCCGACGCCTGCCCATGCAACTCGGGCGCCGACCTCGGGCTTGTCCTCCTTGCCGCCCGTGGCGACGATGGGCACCCCGTGGCGCAGGGCGTATTGCACGCCGCCGTATCCGCCGTTGGTCACGAAAACTGAAGTACGTGGTAGCAGTTCATCGTAAGGAAGAAAGCTCGCTGCGCGGGAATTGGCGGGCAGCGACGGCAACGTGTCGACGGGCCGGCCGCCGGTCGAGGCGACCACCAGCACGTCCTCGTCGGCCAGCGCGTGCAGCGTCGGTTCGATGGCTTGGCCGTAGTCGGTGTTGGCGACCGTGCCCTGGGTGACGTGGATGACGGGACGGGTTCCGTCGAGATCGGGCCACCACTCCGGCAGCGGAGCCTGGGATCCGCTGGCGCACAGCGGTCCAATGAAGTGGAGGTTCTCGGGCGCGTCGGACATGGGATATTCGAACGACTGGACGCCGAATTGTGCGATGGCCTCTGCGTGCCTGCCCCAGTCCATGAAGCTGAATGGCATTCTGGTGCCGTGGGCCTGACAGTGGAGGTTGTCGACGACCTGAAATGCCGGCCGGAGGATTCGCCGAGAAGCCTTGGCCAGCAGGGCGTTGCGAGCACGGTTCATGATGCGCGCCGGTTGCAACCCCATGCCGTAGGGTGCGGTGTCGCAACTCTCGATCGGCAGCGGAATGATGCCGCACATGACGACCGGAGGGCGCAACGGACGCGGGTGCCCGAGCAGGAATCCCGCACCCAGTGACCCGACGTCGGCAAGGACAACGTCTGCCGGCTGGGCCGCCAGCGCGGCCATGATCGTTTCGTATTGAGGCTTCGCCGGCCTGGAGAAGACTTGTTCGATGTCGAACGCAACCGCCTTGGTGCCTTTCAGTGCGGCGCGTTCGGGGAAACGTTCATCAAGCGGCCGGTCGTCGAAATCGGCGTCGGGGTGCACCGGTACATACGTCGCACCCGTGGCGGCCACTTTGTCGGCGAACAGCGCCCCCGTGATGAACCGGACGTCGTCGCCGCGCCTGACGAAGTTTTCCGCAGCGGCGAGCAATGGCGCCACGTGACCGTGTGCAGGAAACGCGACGATGAGGATCGATGCCACAGTGCCCCCCGCCAATCGGCGACTCACTACTATGACGTAGTATTCATTACTGTGCCACGCAAGTCAATATCCAAGGCTGCTCCGCGGTCATATAGATCAACGCTTCGCCAGCAACAGGCTGAGGCGACGCGCGCGCGCATCTTTGGCGCGGCGGCTGAGCTGTTCGCCCGCGAGGGCTACGCACGCACAACCCTGGCGAAGATCGCCGCAGCAGCCGGAGTGTCTGCCGAAACAGTTCAGGGCCAGGGTCCGAAGGCCGCGCTGCTGATCGCCGCGATCGAATACGCCGGCTTCGGTGTGGTCGGCGAGGAGAACGTGCTCAACCTCGATGTCGGCCGGCGCCTGCTGACAATCGACGATCTCGACGAAGCACTGGACTACGTGGCAGAGACAGCTACCGACATCCATCAACGGACCGCGCCGCTGGCGCCCGCACTGTTCGGCGGCGCCGATGCCGATGACGAGCTCGAGCGGTACTTGGACCGGCTCCTCGCGAGCATCAAACTGCAGATGCACCGAATACTGGACGTATTGCGCGACCGCGGATGGCTCCGCACCGACGTTCCGTTCGATGAATTGGTCGAGACGGCGGTGGTGGTGTGCGGCGTCGAGACCTATCTGCGGATCACGCATCGCGACGGACAGAGCGTCGATACCTACCGCCGGTGGTGCCGTCGAATGCTCGCCGAGACGGTTGTCAAACACAACCTTTAAGTAGCCGATCGGCTACCCTCGTCGATGTGACGTCCACACAGGATGGCCTCAAGTTCAGCGAGATCACCCGCACTGCCGCGCAGACCCGCGTTCTTGATGCGGCGTTGAAGCTGATCGCCGAGCACGGTGTGAGCGGGACGTCGCTGCAGATGATCGCCGACGAGATGGGCGTGACGAAGGCGGCGGTGTACCGCCAGTTCAAGACGAAGGACGAAATCGTCATCGCCATCACCGAGCGGGAGATGAGCAAGCTCGAGGACGTGCTGGAAGCCGCTGAGGCCGAGGGGCATCCGCTGCGGGCGCGGGCGGTGCTTCTCGACCGGATGGTCGAGCAGGCCATCGACCGTCGCGATGCCTTCCGCGTCCCCATGTTCGATCCGGTCATCATCCGCCTGCAGGCCGAGTACGAACCGTTTCAGCGGTTCATCGAGCGCCTCTACGCGGCGCTGCTGGGCACGGAAGCCGGCGTCGAGGCGCGTCTGCACGCAGCGATGCTCTCGAGCGCGATCAGCGTCGCCGTCATGCACCCACTGCTTGCCGACGTCGACGGCGAGACGCTGCGCGTACAGCTGAAACAGATGACCAGCCGAATGCTCGGAATACCCGAATGACGCTGACTCACTTGGCGGACGAGCAGGCGATCCGAAGTCTCGTCCACCGATACGCCGATGCCGCGTCTCGGCGCGACCCTGGCAGCGTCGCAAGCACATTCACAACCGATGGCACCTGGTATTCACCGGCGTTGGGTCGTTTCGCCGGACGTGACACGATGCTCTCGTTCTTCACGTCGATGCTCGACGGCTGGAACATATTCCTGCAAGCGGTGATGTCTGGGGTGGTCGTCGTCGACGCATCGGATCCCGATCGCGCGGTAGGCCGTTGGTTCGTCCAGGAGACCGGCCAGCGCACCGAGGGCACGAACTTGATAATCTCTGGCGTCTACCACGACGAGTACATCCGTGTCGACGGCGTATGGCTGATCGGTGACCGCCGATACGACGCGCTGCTGCGAAACACCGACGGGCAGGTGACGACGCATCCGTTCCCGACGGACGTGCCCGCGATCGGTTAGGTATCGACGGGCGCGACGAACAGTTGAGCGGTCGCGGTGTAGGGATCCGACCCGCCCTCCGCGACCAGCCCAGCCAAGCGGTCCAGCTCGGGGTGGCTACGCAGCCGCGTCTGAGCCAGCGACAGTATCTGCGCCCGGGCGCGCGCCATGCGGCGTTCCGGGCTGTCCGTGCGATGGTGCACCTCGATGACCTCGACCAGCTCGGGGATGCCTTGTCCTTCTGCCGCAACGAGTTTCAATATCGGCGCCATGGTCTCGGCCTTCAGATCCCGCACCGTTTGATCGGCTCCCTCGCGATCTGCCTTGTTGACGACGACGATGTCCGCGACCTCCAGCAGACCGGCTTTTGCCGCCTGAACCGCATCGCCCGCACCCGGATTGAGAATCACGATCGTCGGATCGGCGATCGCCGCGATCTCGATCTCGGACTGACCGACGCCGACGGTCTCCAACACAACGAGGTCATACGACAACGCAGCCAGTAATCTGATCGCGGCCGGAACCGCAGCGGCCAACCCGCCGAGGTGACCGCGCGTCGCGACCGATCGAATGAGCACGTCGGAATCGTTGATATGGGCGGCCATTCGGATGCGGTCGCCAAGCAGCGCTCCCCCGCTGTATGGGGACGACGGATCGACCGCGAGCACCGCCACCCGCATGGCACGCTCACGGTACGCGGTGACCAGAGCACCGACCGTGGTCGACTTGCCCGCCCCCGGTGGGCCCGTCACTCCCACGACCCTGGGCGTCGAAACCGTGCCGAGGGAATCGAGCACCTCACCGCGGCGCGGACTTTCGACCAGGGTCAGCAGCCGCCCGGCCGCCCGGGTGGATCCGCTGCGCGCCGCCTCGATGAGCTCGTCGATGGTCATTGCGTTCCAGCTTATCCCGGGCCCGACAAATATGAGAATGCTATTCTCTCTGTTTGAGAGTGTTAGTTGCAAGAAGGGCGGCCACATGCGACTCACCGGCAAGGTCGCCTTTGTCGCCGGCGCCAGCCGCGGCATCGGAGCGACGGTTGCCGCGGCGTTGGCCTCCGAGGGCGCCGCGGTCGCGGTCGCGGCCCGCTCGGAAGAACTGGGCAAGGTGCCCGGCACCATTCATGACGTCGCGGCGCGCATCACGGCCGCGGACGGCCGGGCGTTGCCAGTACAGTGCGACGTCACCAGCGAGGAGTCGGTTGAGAAGGCAGTTGCTGCAACGGTTTCTGAGTTCGGCGGCATCGACATCCTCGTCGCGAACGCCGGTGTGCTGTGGCTCGGCCCCATCGAGTCCACGCCACTGAAGCGCTGGCAACTGTGCCTCAACGTCAACCTCACGGGCGTATTTCTGGTGACGAAGGCCGTCATCCCGCACGTGAAGGCGCGCGGCGGCGGCTCGCTCATCGCTATCACCACCACCGGCGTCGGCATGATCGACCACGGCTCCAACGCCTACTGGGTATCCAAGGCTGCGGTGGAGCGGCTGTATCTGGGCCTGGCCTCAGACCTCAAGGCGGACAACATCGCCGTGAACTGTCTGAGCCCGTCGCGGGTGGTGCTGACCGAGGGCTGGCAGGCCGGTGGCGGTGGCGTGGAGATACCACCGGAGATGGTCGAACCGCCTGAGGCAATGGCCGATGCGGCGGTACTGCTGGCCGAGCAGGACGCCGGCGGAATCACCGGAACCATCCAGCGCTCGGAAGAGCTGACCGCCTAGCGCGACCTAAGCCAGCGCGAACAGACGCAAAACTGACCTAAACTTGGGAATTTAGAGCAGTTTTGCGTCTGTTCGCGCAGTCGGTTTACTTGTCTTTCGCGATCAGCCCGTCCACGATCTTGTTGAAGTCGGCGGTCCCGAACGAGACGTATTCGGACAGGTTCGCGTAGTCCAGCGACGCCATCACCGACTTCTCGAGCTGGATGTTCATCAGGCGCTTGGTGCTCTCGAGCGCCTGCTGCGGCAACTCCATGACCTTCTTCGCACACGCGATCGCCTCGGCCAACGGATCCTCGACGACGTGATTGACCATGCCCAGCTCGAGCGCACGGGCGGCCTTGATGCGAATCCCGGTGAAGGCAAACTCTTTGGCCTGCAGCAGACTTATCTGCGACGGCCACACCAGGGGCCCGCCGTCGGCGGCCACCAGGCCGATCGATACGTGCGGATCGGCGAAGAACGCGCTCTCTGCCATGTAGACGATGTCCGAAAGGGCCGCCAGGCTGCAGCCCAGGCCGACGGCAGGACCGTTGACCGCGGCGATCACCGGGACGCGGCACCGAATCATGCCGATGACGAGATCGCGGCCGTGCTTGATCGTCTTCTGACGCAGGGCTTCGTCGTTGCGCAGCTCGTCCAGATAGTTGAAGTCGCCGCCGGCGGAGAAGGCTCGGCCCGCACCGGTGATCACGGCCGCCCGGGCGTCGGCGTCCTCGTTGAGCTCCTCCCAGATCTTGGCCAGTCCGACGTGCAGCGCGTCGTTGACGGCGTTGAGATCGTCGGGCCGGTTGAGCGTGATGATGCGGAGACCACCATCGGCCTTGACGTCGATTTCGTCTGGCATGCCGTACATTTCAGACCCCCAATCCCAATATCCGCGACGCGATGATGTTCTTCTGAATTTGTGAGGTGCCGCCCATCACGCTCTGCGCGCGGCTGTACATGTATGCACCGAACAGTTCGGGATCGCTCGTGCCGACTGTGGCCAGCGCCGCGTGTCCGACTGACTGCTCGACCCACGTCATCAACAGTTTGTCCAGCGACCCCTGCGGGCCGTGGGTGATGCCGTCCAGTTGCTCGGACAGCCGCCGACGCACGTGCAGCCTCAGCATCTCGGTCTGCACCCACGCCCACGACAACTCTTCCGGTGTCCTTCCGTCGGTTCGGGAGGCCAACTGGCGCACCAGCTTCCCGTAGCGCGCTGAGAATCCCAGCGTCGAGGGTTCGCGTTCATGGCTGACGACCGTCATGGCGAGTTTCCAGCCCTCACCGAGACTGCCGACCACGTTCTCGGCGGGCACTCGGGCGCCGTCGAAGGACACCTGCCCGAATTCCTTGGTGACGCCGCTGATCATCTTCAACGGTCGCTGCTCCACGCCCTGCTGATGCATCGAGACGACGAACGCCGACAGGCCTTTGTGTTTAGGCAAATGCTTCGGCACGTCCTTGTCGGTGCGCGCCAGCAGCAGACACCAGTCGGCGACGTCGGAGTAGCTGGTCCAGATCTTGTGGCCGTGGATCACGTACTCGTCACCGTCGCGGGTCGCGGTCGTGGTCAGCGATGCGAGGTCCGAACCGGCACCGGGTTCCGAGAAGCCCTGGCACCACCTTTCGGTGCCGTTGATCATGCCGGGCAGAAAACGCTGTTGCAGTTCCTTGCTGCCGTGATGACCGAACGCGACGACCAGGTACCCGAGGCTGGGGCGCGCGGGGGCTCCGGCCTTGGCGATTTCTTCGTCGACGATGACGTCGTACACCGGCGGCAGGTCCTGTCCGCCGTACTCCTTCGGCCAGGAGGTACCGAAGAATCCCTGCTCGTACAAAGCCTGGTGCCAGGCACCCTGAGCCGCCCAGTACTCATCGCCGGATGTCGGGAACTTGCCCTTCTGCTCGGTCAGCCAGCCGCGCAACCGGTCCCGGAATGCGGCTTCCTCCGTCGAATCACGGAAATCCAATGGTCAGCTCCTCCAGCTTGACGGGCCATGTTTCGGTGGCGGCCAGCACGCGCCGTAGATAGACGTGGGCGAGGCACTCCCAGGTGTTGCCGATGCCACCATGCACCTGGATCGAGGTCTCGCAGACGGTCAACGCCGCACGTGCGCAGTAGATCTTGGCCACCCGCGCCGCTTCGATGGCTTCGACCGCCGGAAGCTCGTCGACCGCCCATGCCGCGTGGCGTAGCACGCTGATCGAGCCTTCGATGAGAGCCAGGCTTTCGGCCAGCAGGTGACCGACGGCCTGGTACGAGCCGATCGTCGCGCCATACTGCTCGCGGACCTTCGCGTATTCGCACGCCAACGCATGCGCGCCACGCGCTGCGCCCACGAGGTCGGCACAGGTGGCGGTGAGCGCCAGTGCACGCCACCGCCCGGCGTCCTCGTTCGACAGCTGGCCGAACTCAGCCGGTGATTCGACCACTCCGGCAAGGCTTCTCGTCAGATCGACGGATTCCTGTTGGTCGGACCCGGTCGGCGCCTGCACACCATGCGCCGTCAGGTCGTCGGCGAGCACCGGCCCCAGGAAGGGGACGTCAACGAGTCCGCGTGCGAACTCCTCGGCGACGAGGGCCACCTCGACACCGGATGCGCCGTCCGAGCGCAAGGTACGGAACCCGGTGGCGTCCACCGCCTTCTCCAGGCGGGCTATCCGGTTCTGGTCATCAAGATCTGCGACCGAACCGGGTCCCAGATCGTCGGCTAGCTTGGCTGCGGCATCGCGCAGCTGCTGTTGTTCACTTGTCAGACGGACGTCCACCGACGCTGCTCCTTCAACACTCGACGCAACACCTTTCCTGATGGCAGACGGGGAATTTCGTCTACGAACACGACTCGACCTGGTCGCTTGTATGACGCGAGCTCACGGGTGATGAGACCGATCAGCTCGTCGGCCTCGACAGCGCTACGCGCCTTGACGGCTGCGACGATCGCCTCGCCGTTGGCGGCGTCGGGAATCCCGAACACCGCGCAGTCCTCGACCGCAGGATGGCCGTGCAGCACGGCTTCGATCTCGGCGGGCGCGACCTGAAAGCCGCGCACCTTGATCATTTCCTTCGAACGGTCGGTGATTCGCAGCCAGCCGTCGGCATCGAGATATCCCACGTCGCCGGTCCGGTACCAGCCGTCCGAAAAGGCCCCGGCGGTAGCCGAATCCGGCAGGTACCCGGCCATCGCGGATCCCGACCGCACCTGGATTTCACCGGGTTCACCCGGCGCAGCCGCCTCACCCGAATCCAGTGCCACCACTCGCAGGTCCACCCCGGGCACCGCGCGGCCGACGGTATCCAGACGTGCACCGGCGATGTCATTGCACGAGATGACCGGCAGTTCACTGGCACCGTACGCGGTCACCCAGCGGACGCCGGCCCGGCGGCTGACGACCTCGGCGACGCTTTGGGTGACCGGCGTGGCACACCACATCACGTACCGCAATGACGACAAGTCGTACTTCTCGAGATCAGGATGGGCGGCCAGCGCCAGCGCGATTGGCGCCACCGCCATTTCGATGGTGATCCGATCGGACTCGATATGCCGCAACATGGTGTCGATATCGAACCGCCGATGCAGCCGAATCCAGGTGCCCGTCTCGAGCGCCATCACGATGTTGAGCAGCCCGAGGATGTGCGACGGCGGCGTCATGATCTGCATGCGATCCGCCGACGACAGATCCAGCGCGTCGCGCCAGTGCCGCACCGCTACGGCAAACGAAGCATGGGTGTGGCGCACCGCCTTGGGCATTCCGGTGGTGCCCGAGCTGAAAACGAACAACGCGTCGCTCTCCGGCGGAGGTGTACCGACGCGCCGCTCTCCCGGACTGATCTCCTCGTCCAGCGACAGCATCGACATGGACTCGGCGAGCACCGGGTGATCGCCGACGGCGTGCGCGGGCGTGGTCAGCGACAGCGCGTGCTCGACCTCGGTGCGCTTCCATGCCGGGCTGAGCAGGACGGCTGAGGCGCCCAACAGCCAGATGGCCCGTAGCGCGACGACGAACTCGGGTCTGTTGGACGACATGATGGCGACGCGGTCACCGTTTCGCACGCCGCGGCGCTCGAGAGCGGCGGCCATGCCGCAGGCCAGCCCGTCGAGTTCGGGCAGAGTGTATTCACGCTCCTCGAAAGCGAGCGCGATCGCCTCACTCACAACCTGGTCCTCACTCGCCGCCCGTCACGATGCGAATTGAGAATAGCGTATCATTAAAAGAGAATGATATTCTCTAAATCCTAGAACCGATGTGCCAGGAGAGGCTTGATGACGGCAGAACCGGTGCCGAGCACACCCGACGAGGGGCAAGTGACGATCGTGCTCGATCGAAAAACGGCTTCGGTCCGACGGGTCGCCAATGAGACTCTCCTCGAGAGCGCCCGGCGCGCGGGGCTCTCTCCGCCATTCTCCTGCGAAGCCGGTAACTGCGGGACGTGCATGGGCAAAATCGTCGAGGGCAAGGCGACGATGCGGGTCAACGACGCGCTCGAAGAAGACGAAGTCGAAGACGGATACATACTTACCTGCCAAGCCATTCCGGATACCGATTCGATCAGCTTCACCTACGACGACTGAACCGACGGCATCTCGGCATGCTCGTCGAGACGCGGGGGTGGCCGGTACTCGGGGTGGTAGCCGTCGATGTGGACCGGGCTGCGCACCAGCCTGAAATCCCCTGCGGTGACGACGACTTCGGGAGTTTCCTCCAAGGCTTCGGGCAGCGTGCGCACCGCGGCAGCGGGTATGCCCAGCGGACGAAGCCTGGCCTCCCACGCGAGTGCGGTGTCCGTGGCGAGTTGGGCGGCGACGACGGCGAGCACCTCCTCGCGGTTCGCCGCCCGCTCTGCCATCGTGGTGTACCCCTCGATACCGGCCTCTGTAGCGAACGACTTCCAGAAGGCATCGTGTGTGATGAACAGCGCGAGGTAGCCGTCGGCCGTCTCGAATAGCTGCGCGGGAACGTAATACGAATGCGCGCCATACGGATAGCGTTGCGGTTCGGCGCCATCGTTCAGGTACGCCGACGCGCGATAGTTCAGCTGCGAGAGCATCACATCGCGTAGTGAGACGTCGACCTGGCCCCCGCGGCCCGAGACGATCTGCGCGAGCAGGCCCAGAGCCGCGGCGAGCCCGGTGGAGTTGTCGACCGAGGAATAGCCCGGCAAGGTCGGCGGGTCGTCGGGATGACCCGTCATTGCGGCCACCCCTGTCGCCGCCTGGATGACGTAGTCGAATGCCGGATCGTCCCCACCGTTCAGCCCGAACCCCGTCAACGCGACACAGACGATCTTGGGATTGAAGCGCGACAGTGCCTGATAAGTAAGGCCCAGCCGCTTGATCGCCGACGGCTTCATATTGACCAGCAGCGCATGCGAATTCGCGACGAGCTCACCGAGGCGGGCGCATCCTGCATCCGACCGCAGATCCAGGCACACACTCTGTTTGTTGCGGTTCAAGCTCGCGAAATAGCTGTCACTGACCTGGCGGGAGATCTCCCCGCCGGGCGGCTCGATCTTGATGACCTCGGCACCGAGATCGGCCAGCAGCATCGTCGCGTACGGGCCGGCCAACATGACGCCGACCTCAAGAATCCGGATGCCCCCCAAGGGGCCTTCACTCATCGCACGGCCTTGGCGAGTTCGGCGATCACCTCGCGCGTGCGGTATTTCGACGCGATCAGCTCATCGCGGTTCTCGCCGATGGGCAACAGCCGAACCGACAGATCCGTCACCCCCGCATCCGCGAATTGCCGGAACCGCGCGAGGATCGCCTCCTCGTCACCGGCCGCGGTCAGATCGCCGACGTCTCGGGCGTCGCCACGATCCAGCAGCCGCTGATAGTTCGGCGACGTCTCCGCCTCGGCCAGAATGCGATTCGCACGTTCCTTGGCGGCGTCGATCTCGGAGTTCGCGCACAGACACACCGGGATGCCCGCGACGATCCGCGGCGAAGGTCGGCCCGCCTCCGCGGCGGCCTTGTTGATCTTCGGCGCGATGTGCTCGCCGATGGCCTTCTCGTCGGCCATCCACAGCACCGTGCCGTCCGCGTGCTCTCCCGCGATCTGCAGCATCACCGGTCCAAGCGCGGACACCAGCACCGGCATCGGCGGATCGGCAGCGAGCACGGTCGGGTTGTGCACGGTGAAGTTATCGTTCTCGACGTCCACATCTCCGGGACCCGCGATCGCGGCGTTGAGCACCTCGAGATAGTCACGGGTGTAGGCGGCCGGCTTCTCGTAGGGGATGCCGAGCATGTCGCGCACGATCCAGTGGTGCGACGGTCCGACGCCGAGCGCCAGCCGTCCGCCGGTGGCTGCGTGCACGGACAGTGCCTGCCGCGCCAACGCGATCGGATGCTGCGCCTGCAGCGGGACGACGGCGGTGCCCAGTTCGATGCGGGATGTCCGCGACCCCATCAGAGCGACCATGGTCAGGCAGTCGAAGTCGTCGGGCACCTGCGGCATCCACGCGGTATCCATGCCCGCGGACTCCGCCCACTCGATGTCCTCGACAAGCTTTTTGACCTTGCGGGCCATATCCCCGCGCTCGGCCCCGATCATCACGCCGAGCCTCATAGCCGTCCCGCCTTCTCCGTCAGCGCCCGGACGTCACGCACCAGCGTGTCCAACGGTGTGCCGGTGGGGAACACCGCGGCAGCGCCGGCGTCGAGCAATTTCTGCACGTCGGATTCGGGGATCGTGCCACCCACCACCACGGCGATGTCCCCGGCATCAGCGGCACGCAGCGCGTCAACAGTACGCGTGGTCAGGGCGACATGCGCACCCGACAAAATCGAAAGACCCACCAGGGCAACGTCTTCCTGCAGTGCAATGGACACGATGTCCTCAATCCGCTGACGGATCCCGGTGTAGATGACCTCGAAGCCGGCGTCGCGCAGCGTGCGCGCCACGATCTTGGCGCCCCGGTCGTGGCCGTCCAGACCCGGCTTCGCGACGAGTACGCGCGCCGGGTTGCCCTGTGCAGCAGCAGATTCGGTCATTAGAACACCACCGGTTGCTGGAACTCGCCCCACACCGATTTCAGCGTCGACACCATCTCCCCCACCGTGCAATAGACTCCTGCGCAGTCGATCAGCCTGTGCATCAGGTTGTCGTCGCCCTCCGCGCCGCGCGCCAAGGCGGCCAACGCTTCCTTGACGGCGACGTCGTCCCGGTCGGCCTTGACCTTCGCCAGCCGCTTGAGCTGTTTGTCACGGCCCTCGGCGTCGAGTTCGTATGTCGCGATCTCCGGCGGTGGCTCGTCGACGACGAACTTGTTGACACCGACCACCGGCCGCTCCCCGGACTCGACCTGCTGATGAATCTTGTAGGCCTCATCAGCGATCAGACCCTGTAGGTAGCCGTCCTCGATGGCGCGCACCATGCCGCCGTGCGCTTCGAGATCGTGCATGATCTCGATGATCTTCTCCTCGGTGGCATCGGTCAGCGCCTCCACGAAATAGGACCCGCCCAGGGGGTCGGCCACCTTCGCGACGCCGGTCTCGTACGCCAGGATCTGCTGGGTGCGCAACGCCAGCGTCGCGGATTCCTCGCTCGGCAACGCGAACGGTTCGTCCCAGGCGGCGGTGAACATCGACTGCACCCCGCCGAGCACCGCAGCCATCGCCTCATACGCCACCCGGACGAGGTTGTTCTGGGCCTGCGGCGCATACAGGGACGCCCCGCCGGCCACGCAGCCGAACCGGAACATCGACGCCTTGTCGCTGCTGGCGCCGTAGCGCTCCCGCACGATCGTGGCCCAGCGGCGGCGGCCCGCCCGGTACTTGGCGATCTCCTCGAAGAAATCGCCGTGGGTATAGAAGAAGAAGGAGATCTGCGGGGCGAATTTGTCGATGGTCATCCGACCGCGCTCGACGACGGTGTCGCAATAGGTGACGCCGTCGGCGAGGGTGAACGCCATCTCCTGCACAGCGTTGGCGCCTGCGTCGCGGAAGTGAGCCCCCGCGACCGAGATCGCATTGAAGCGCGGGACCTCGGCGGCACAGAACTCGATCGTGTCGGCGATCAACCGCAGCGACGGTTCCGGTGGCCAGATCCAGGTGCCGCGCGACGCGTATTCCTTGAGGATGTCGTTTTGGATGGTGCCGGTGAGCTTCTCGCGCGGCACCCCTTTCTTTTCCGCGGCCGCCACGTAGAAGGCCAACAGGATCGCCGCGGTGCCGTTGATAGTGAAGCTGGTGCTGATCTTGTCGAGCGGGATGCCGTCGAACAGGATCTCGGCATCGGCCAGGGTGTCCACGGCGACACCGACGCGGCCCACCTCCTCGCCGTACTCCTCGTCGTCGGAGTCGTAGCCGCACTGCGTGGGCAGATCCAGCGCCACCGACAGCCCGGTACCGCCCTGATCCAGCAGGTAGCGATAGCGACGGTTGGATTCTTCGGCCGTGCCGAAGCCCGAATACTGCCGGAACGTCCACAGCTTGCCCCGGTACCCGCTTGCGAAGTTGCCGCGCGTGAACGGATACGTGCCAGGCGCGGGGGGCTCACCACCCACGTCGGCCGGTCCGTAGATGGGCTCGAGCGGGATGCCGGAGGGGGTCTGTACAGGCAGGTCAGATGGTGGAGTCATCACTCGATAACGTACTTGCAAAAAATGAGAATGCCAATACCGCACACTGGAAACGTGCAGTGAGGGGGACCCGGGGCGACGCCTCCAATACGACCGAAGGCCCAGTAAACAGCGATTATGACACTTGCCTAGAATGAGAACGTCACTACCGTTCCTTTAGAGTCCAGGTAGAATCCTGAGACCCCGCATCCGGAGGAGGCCCATGTCGAGCCCGTCACCGTTCGCCGACCGTACGCTCGTGGTGTCAGGCGGCTCTCGCGGCATCGGGTTGGCGATCGCGCTGGGCGCAGCGAAGCTGGGCGCCAACTGCGTGCTTCTGGCGAAAACGTCCGAACCGCACCCCAGGCTGCCCGGCACCGTCCACACCGCGGTGGCCGACGTCGAGGCCGCTGGCGGAAAGGGCATCGCGGTCGTCGGCGACGTGCGCAAGGAAGAGGACGTGCAGCGCGCGGTGGAGGCGGCGGTCGAACACTTCGGCGGTGTCGACATCGTCATCAACAACGCCAGCGCCATCGCGACCGAACCGACCGAAGACCTGGCCGCCAAGAAGTTCGACCTGATGATGGACATCAACGTCCGGGGCACGTTCCTGCTCACCAAGGCGGCGCTACCCCATCTGCGCAAGTCACCCAATGCGCACGTCATCACCCTGGCGCCGCCACTGAACATGAACCCTCACTGGCTGGGCGCACACCCGTCGTACACCCTGTCGAAGTACGGAATGACGTTGTTGTCGCTGGGCTGGGCGGCCGAGTACGCCGACGCGGCCATCGGGTTCAGCTGCCTGTGGCCCGAAACGTACATCGCCACCGCGGCCGTCGCCAACTCGCCGGGCTTCCAGGAGATGCTGGCCAGATCGCGCGATCCACGGATCATGGCCGACGCGGCGGTCGCGATCCTGTCCCGCCCGGCCGCCGACGTCAACGGCCAGTGCTTCATCGATGTCGACGCGCTGGCATCGGCGGGCGTGACCGACTTGTCCAGCTATGGCGGTGGGGACGACCCCATCCTTGATATCTTCGTCGACAAATCATGAGCATCTCGTTGCTGCTGGAGATGGCAGCGTCAACCAACCCGGATCGCACCGCGCTGGTGTCCGGCGAGATGCGACTCACGACAGCGGAACTGAGTGCGCTCGCCGATGGCGGTGCGGGTGTCATCGCCGCCGCCGGCACATCGCACGTGGCCTATGTCGGCCTGGGCGGCGCCATGCTCCCGCTGCTGTTGTTCTCGTCGGCCCGTGCGGGTGCGACGTTCACGCCGCTGAACTATCGCCTGAGTGCCGACGGCCTGCGCGAGCTGATCGACCGCCTGCCACAACCACTCGTCGTCGCCGACGCGGAGTACCTCGATGTCGTCGCCGGCGCCGGCAAGCTGGGGGCACCTCCCGCTTGCGGGGGAGTAATCGGGTCCGAGGAGTTCATCGCGGCCGCACGCGCCGCGGAACCGGCCGCCGAGTTCCCCGACCCGGAAGACGTCGGCGTGGTGCTGTTCACCTCGGGTACGACGTCGCGGCCGAAAGCGGTCGAACTCACGCACAACAATCTGACGAGTTACATCACCGGCACGGTCGAATTCGATGGCGCCCAGCCCGATGACGCGGCGTTGATCTGTGTGCCCCCCTATCACATTGCTGGGGTCAGCGCGGCGCTGTCGAATCTGTATGCCGGCCGGAAGATGGTGTATCTGCCGCAGTTCGACCCGTCCGAATGGGTGCGCCTGGTGCGTGACGAGGGGGTCACGTCGGCCACGGTCGTGCCGACGATGCTCGACCGCATCGTGTCGGCGCTGGAATCTGCCCCCGTCGCGCTACCCACCCTGCGCACCCTGGCCTACGGTGGATCGAAGGTCGCACTTCCCCTCGTGCGCAAAGCACTTGGGTTGTTGCCCGAGGTCGGTTTCGTCAACGCCTACGGGCTCACCGAGACCAGTTCGACGATCGCGGTGCTCACACCCGACGATCACCGCGAAGCACTCGCTTCCACCGATGTGACGGTCACCAGACGGCTCGCCTCGGTCGGTCAGCCGGTTCCGGGTGTCGAACTACAGATCCGCGGCGAAAACGGCCAGGTAGTCGGGCCCAACGAAACCGGTGAGCTGTTCGTCCGGGGAGACCAGGTGTCGGGCCGGTATGCCGAGATCGGTTCGGTGCTCGACGCCGCCGGCTGGTTCCCGACCAAGGATGTCGCCTCGCTTGACGATGCCGGCTATCTGTTCATCGGCGGACGGTCGGACGACACGATCATCCGCGGCGGGGAGAACATTGCGCCCGCCGAAATCGAAGACGTCCTCGTGGAACACCCCGCGGTGCATGACTGCGCCGTCGTCGGACCCGAAGACCCACAGTGGGGCCAGATCATCGTCGCGGTGGTGGTCCCCGCCGCTGACGCGGACCCCGACCCCGACGAGCTGCGCGAACACGTTCGATCGCAACTGCGCGGATCGCGTACACCAGACCGCGTGGTGTTCCGGGACGAACTGCCGACCAACGCGACCGGCAAGGTGTTGCGCCGTGAACTCGTCCAGGAACTGACAGCCTCGAATTGACAAGGAGCCGAACATGATCAAGAACGGCACGCGACTGCAGAGCCAGGTATGCGACACCCAGGTGATCGTCGTGCGCAGCGCCGACAGCCTCGACGATCTGCGCGCGGGCGGGGTGCCGATGGTGCCGCTGGACGCCGAGAAGTCAGCAGACGCCACTCTCGACCCGGCCTTCTCCGAAGGCAACGCGATGGGCAAGCGTTACGTCGATGAAGCCGGCGCCGAGGTGCTCGTGACCAAGGCGGGTGCGGGCACCCTCTCGGTAGGCGACACGGCCCTGTCACTCAAAGAAGCCAAGCCCCTGCCTGCGAGCGACTGATACCTTCGGCCATGTGAAGCCCCGCACGCTGCTGATTCGGTATGCGGCGGGGCTGACGTTCGCGTATCTCCTGACCACCGCCGAGGTCACCGCACTCGTCATCTCGCTAACGGGGCGAGGCCGGGCCACACCCGCAATCATCATCGCCGCCGTGGCGGTGATTGTGGTCGGGACAGCAATCGTGGCGATCGGGGCCGTTCGCATAGTCGCACCCGCGCTTCGTTGGCTCGGCATTCGCGAACCCACCGCCGACGAACGCCGGTTGGCGTTCAAGACGATGCGGCGGCAGTCCGCGATCACAGCAGCACCGTGGATCGTCGGGGCAGCGGTCATGATTCCGCTCAACCTCGGCGCCCCAGTGGAACTACAGGTGGTCGTCGCGTCGGCGATCATCTTCGGCACGATCGCGACGGTCTGCACCGGATTTCTGTTCACCCTCCGCACGCTTCGTCCGTTACTCGCCGGTGTCACAAGGGATTTCAGCGAGATCACCCCCACCACCGCACCAGGTGTACGCGCGAGGCTGCTCATCATGTGGGCGGTGACGACAGCGCTACCCGGTATCGCCATCGCGAGCCTCTTGATCATGAGGTCCAACGGATGGATCATCCAGAAGAACACTCCTGTCGAATTGGCCCTGCTGGTGCTCGCGCTCGTCGCCGTCGTGCTCGGACTAAGGGCGATGATCCTGGTGTCGCTCTCGATCTCGGATCCGCTGCGTGAGGTCGTCGACGCGATGACCCAGGTCGAGCGGGGAAAGCTCGACAGGACGCTTGATGTCTACGAATGGTCCGAAATCGGGCGGCTGCAAAGCGGATTCAACCGGATGGTCGCCGGTCTTCGTGAGCGCGAACAACTGCGCGATCTGTTCGGACGGCACGTCGGCGAAGAAGTCGTACGGCGCGCGGTCGACGAGAACGAATCATTGTCAGGCGACGAACGCAACGTCGCGATCCTGTTCATCGATCTTGTCGGCTCGACGCAGCTCGCGGCCACACACGAGCCGCACGAGGTCGCGGCGGTGCTCAACGAGTTCTTTCGGATGGTCGTCGCTGCGGTCGACGAGAAGCACGGACTGGTCAACAAGTTCCAGGGCGACGCCGTCCTGGCCGTTTTCGGCGCACCGCTGCGTACGGATGACCCCGCGTCGGCAGCACTGGTAACCGCTCGCACACTAGGCGTCCAATTACAGGTTTTGCCGGTCGATTTCGGCATCGGCGTATCTGCCGGTCCGGTCTTCGCCGGAAACATCGGCGCGGAGAACCGCTACGAATACACCGTGGTCGGCGACGCCGTCAACGAGGCTGCTCGGCTCGCCGACCTCGCCAAGGATTACGACGAGCGGGTGCTGTGCTCGGGCGCCGCGCTCGAGCGGGCGGCCGACGAGGAACGCCGCCAATGGGTCGGCCGCGGTTCCGAGACCTTGCGCGGACGCACGAGCGCGACTGACCTCTCCGCACCGCTGCGCCAGGAGCCGCCCGCAGGTTAAATCCTCGTCGCAAACGGGAATGCACGGGCATGACTTTGCGGGCCGCGCACACCGCAGCCGCTGACCGAGACGCCATTCGAGCCGGCGAGCACACCGGCCCGACGAGCGGCCTTGCGCCGGGATTCGCACAGGCCAACCTCGTGATCCTGCCTGCCGACGAGGCGCTGGACTTCCTGCGCTTTTGCGTGCGCAATCCGAAACCGTGCCCACTGCTGGACGTGACCGACACCGGATCACCCCACCCCTCCGGTATCGCCGCCGACGCCGATCTACGTACCGACCTGCCGCGGTACCGGGTTTTCCGTGACGGTCACCTCGTCGACGAACCCACCGACATCGTCGGCCACTGGCGCACCGACCTGGTGTCGTTCCTCCTGGGGTGCTCGTTCACCTTCGAATGGGCCCTGGCCGCGGCCGGGTTGCCGATTGCGCACCAGTTGCAGGGCGTCAACGTCCCGATGTACGTCACCAACCGACGGTGCACTCCTGCCGGTCGTTTCGACGGGCCGCTTGTGGTGTCCATGCGGCCGTTCCCTCCCGATGCCGTCCCGCTGGCCGTCGAGATCTCCGCCCGCTTTCCCACCATGCACGGCGCTCCGGTGCACATCGGCGACCCGGCCGAGATCGGAATCCGCGACCTCGCGACACCGGACTTCGGCGACGCGGTCCGGGTGGGCGCGGACGAGGTGCCGGTCTTCTGGGCCTGCGGCGTGACTCCGCAGGCCGTCGCCATCGAGGCCCGGCCGTCGCTCGCGATCTTCCACGCGCCGGGCCACATGTTCGTCACCGACCGACGCCACGACACCTTCGATTCTCCAGGAGCGTCATGACCACACATGAAGCGCTCGACCGGCGCGACACCGACCCGGCAGCAGTGCGTAAAGCGGTGCGCGGCGCCGCGATCGGGAACACCGTGGAGTGGTACGACTTCGCGATATACAGCACCCTCGCGACCTACATCGCCGACAAGTTCTTCCCGTCCGGCGACGAGACAGCGGCACTGCTCAGCACCTTCGCCGTCTTCGCCGCGGCATTCTTCATGCGCCCGCTCGGCGGATTCTTCTTCGGCCCGCTCGGTGATCGGATCGGCAGGCAACGGGTACTCGCCCTCGTCATCCTCTTGATGTCGGCATCGACATTCATGATCGGCCTGGTGCCGAGCTACGAGTCGATCGGGGTCATCGCACCGCTGGCGCTGTTGCTTCTGCGCTGTGTCCAAGGGTTTTCGGCCGGAGGCGAATACGGCAGCGGTGCATGCTATTTGGCTGAGTTCGCTCCCGACAAGCACCGCGGCTTCGTGGTGTCCTTCCTGGTGTGGTCGGTGGTCGTCGGGTTCCTGCTGGGCTCACTGACGGTCACCGGTCTCGAAACGCTGCTCTCGGAGAGCGCGATGGACTCCTACGGATGGCGGATCCCCTTCCTCATCGCCGGCGTGCTGGGTGTGGTCGGTCTCTACATTCGGCTGCGGCTCGGCGACACGCCGGAGTTCGAGGATCTGCGCGAGAAGGGCGAGGTCGCGTCCTCTCCGCTGAAGGAAGCCCTCACGACGTCGTGGCGGCCGATTCTGCAGATCGCCGGCCTTGTGGTGATCCACAACGTCGGCTTCTACATTGTCTTCACCTATCTGCCAACGTATTTCACCAAGACGCTCGAGTTCACGAAGACCAATGCGTTCATCTCGATCACCATCGCAAGCATTGTCGCGATCATTCTCATCCCGCCGTTGGGCGCGCTGTCGGATCGGATCGGCCGAAGACCCTTGCTCATCGCGGGTGCGGTCGGATTTGCGGTGTTCGCCTATCCGTTGTTCTTGCTGCTCAATACCGGATCGCTGGCCGCGGCGATCACTGCGCACGCCGCCCTGGCCGCCATTGAATCGGTCTTCGTCTCGGCGTCGCTGGCGGCCGGAGCGGAACTGTTCGCCACCCGCGTTCGCTCCAGCGGATACTCCATCGGTTACAACGTGTCGGTCGCGATCTTCGGTGGCACGGCCCCGTATGTGGCGACCTGGTTGGTGGCCAGGACCGGTAACGAAATCGCGCCCGCCTACTACGTGATCGCGGCGGCGATCATCACTCTCGCCACCATCATGACCATGCGCGAGACCGCCGCTCGGCCGCTGCGGCAGAAGGTGGGCACATAGCGCACACCGATCGAGCGCCAGACCCTCTGCAAGGGACGCCATTAGCGCAGACTCGACGGCATGTCGCCGACACAACCGCCGGAAGCGTCGGGCCGGGTCACCTCTCCCCTACGCGTCGCGATGGCGAGTTTCATCGGCACGACGGTCGAGTTCTACGACTTCCTCATCTACGGCACCGCGGCCGCACTGGTGTTTCCGAAACTGTTCTTTCCCAACGTGTCACCGGCGTCGGGACTGTTGTTGTCGTTCGCGACGTTCGGCGTCGGCTTCGTCGCCAGGCCGCTCGGCGGAATCGTGTTCGGTCACTTCGGCGACCGACTGGGCCGCAAGCGCATGCTCGTCTACTCCCTGCTCATCATGGGCGGCGCGACGGTTCTCATGGGCCTGCTGCCCACCTACTCTCACATCGGCTTGGTCGCACCGATTCTGTTGACGGTGTTGCGTCTTGCGCAGGGCTTTGCCGTCGGGGGCGAATGGGGCGGTGCCACGCTGATGGCCGTCGAGCACGCGTCGGCTGACCGCAAGGGGTTGTACGGGGCGTTCCCACAGATGGGCGCTCCGGCAGGCACCGCGACCGCGACACTGGCCTTCTACCTTGCATCCCTGCTGTCCGACGAGCAGTTCACGGCGTGGGGGTGGCGCATCCCGTTTCTCGCGAGCGCCGTGCTGATCGCCATCGGTCTGGTGATCCGATTGTCGATCTCCGAGAGTCCGGACTTCGACGCGCTACGGCACCGGTCGGCAGTCGCGCGGGTGCCGGCCGCCGCCGCGGTCCGCAAGCATTGGAAGCAGATTCTGCTCGTCGCCGGTGCGTATCTGTCGCAGGGCGTGTTCGCGTACATCTGCGTGGCCTATCTCGTGTCGTACGGCACGACGGTCGCCGGAATCGACCGGACTGAGGCACTTCTGGGAGTCTTCATCGCCGCTGTGGTGGCCGTCGCGACGTATCCGTTGTTCGGCGCGCTGTCAGACACCTATGGCCGCAAGCCTGTCTTCCTGACCGGCGTGGTGCTGATGGGCATATCGGTGGCGCCGGCGTTCGCGTTGATCAACACCGGCAACCCGACGCTGTTTCTCGCTGCGCTGCTGCTGGTGTTCGGGCTCGCGATGGCGCCGGCGGCCGGGGTGACCGGTTCCTTGTTCAGCCTCGCGTTCGACACCGATGTTCGCTATAGCGGCGTATCGATCGGCTACACCCTGTCCCAGGTGCTCGGCTCGGCATTCGCACCGACGATCGCGACCGCTCTGTACGCGGCGACGAAGACGAGCAACGCGATCGTCGCCTATTTGGTTGCGGTGTCGGTGATCTCAGCGGTATCGGCGTGCTTCCTGCCGGGGCGTTGGAGGCGAGACTTCTAAGCCTTGGTTAACTGTTTCTCGGCGTAGAGCCGGGCCCACTCCCTGCGGGGCCGAATCGACACGTCGACATCGGTTGCCTTCGCGCGCAACGCCCCGACGCTCGCCTGCTCCCTTGGGGTGAGTGCGAACGGATCCCAATTGAAGAAGTTGCACGCGTTCTGCCACGTGATCTTGTTGATGTCCGTGTCGTCAGCGCCCGCGGCGTTCAGCTCGGCGAGCACCTGCTCCGGCGCGTCGGGCCAGAAGCAGTCGGAATGCGGATAGTCGCACTCCCACGCGATGTTGTCGATGCCGATCTCATGGCGCAGCTTCAGCGACGTCTTGTCGGTGACGTAGCACGCGAGTGAGTGCTCGCGGAACACATCACTCGGCAGCTTGTCGCCGAAGTCGCGCCGCAACCACTTCTGGTTGGTGTAGTGCCGGTCGCTGCGATCGAGATAGAAAGGAATCCAACCGATTCCGCCTTCGGAGAACGCGAACTTGAGATCCGGGTAGCCGCGCATCGCGGGGCCCCACAGCAGATCCTGGGCACACATCGCCGACACCTGAGTGGCCAGGATGATCAAGTTGTCGATCGGCGCGTTCGGCGCCATGCTGATTGCGCCGAAACCGGTGCCGATGTGCAGGCACATGACCACGTTCTCTTCGGACAGCGTGGTGAACACCGGGCCCCAGTAGTCGTCGTCGTGGTAGCTCGGAAGTCCTTCCAGGTGCGGCAGTTCCGGCATGGTGACCGCCCGGCAGCCCTTCGCGGCAACCCGGCGGATCTCGGCGCACATCGCCTGCGGGTTCCACGTCGGCAGCACGGCGATCGGAATGAAGCGGTCCGGGTAGCTGCCCGCCCACTCGTCGATGTGCCAGTCGTTGTACGCCGACACCATCACCAGCGTGACTTCTTCGCGGTGCATGTTGAGGTGCCTAGCCGAGAAGCCGGTGAAGGTCGGGAAATTCATCGACGCCAGGATGCCGTTGCGGTTCATGTCCCGGACGCGCTCGTGGACGTCGTACACCCCGGGTCGCATCTCGGCGAAACCGGCGGGGTCGCGTCCCCACTCCTCGGCCGGCCAGGACACCACCGCATTGAGCCCACTGACACCCTGCGGCCTGCCCTGGTACATCCACTGATCGACACCCTTTTCGTCGGTGACGACGATGGGTGCCTCGTCCTTGTACTTGGCGGGGACGTGGTTGAGGAACATGTCGGGCGGTTCCACCACGTGGTCGTCGATGCTCACCAGGATCAGGTCGTCGGTCTGCATAACCAACTAGTACCGTCTATTGACATGACCGGCTCTGCGACTTCGGACAGAGATTTAGCCCAAACGGCCAAAGTCCCCCGCCGAGTCATCGAACTCCGTCGCGGCGGCAAGGCGCTCGGCGGCAGCTATCTCTATGAGGGTGACGGCCTGATCACTGGATGGCACTCCCATGAGGTGCACCAGATCGAGTACGCGCTGCACGGGGTCGTCGAGGTCGAGACCGATTCGGCGCACTACCTTCTCCCCCCTCAGCAGGCGGCGTGGATCCCCGCGGGCCTCGAACATCAGGCCGTGATGAACCCCGATGTGAAGACCGTCGCGGTGATGTTCGATCCCGCGCTGGTGGCCGACCCGGGCGATCGCGCACGCATCCTCGCGGTGTCGCCGTTGATCCGGGAGATGATGATCTACGCGCTGCGGTGGCAGATCGACCGTGCCGACGTTGACGCCCAATCAGACGGCTTCTTCCGCACCCTCGCCGATCTGGTCGCCGAAGCCCTCGACCATGAGGCCCCGCTGAGCCTGCCGACGTCCGAGCACCCGATTGTCGCCGCAGCGATGGCATACACGAAGGCACACCTCGCTTCAGTGAGCGCTGACGAGGTGAGCCGCGCGGTATCGGTGTCCGAACGTACGTTGCGGCGACTGTTCGGCGACACGCTCGGGTTGTCATGGCGCACATATCTCTTGCACGCGCGGATGTTGCGCGCGATGGCGTTGCTGGCCGCGCCGGGGCAGTCGGTTCAGGCGACCGCGTCGGCCGTCGGCTTCGACAACCTCAGCTCATTCACGCGTGCCTTTGCGCAGTTCAGCGGAGAAACGCCGAGCGCCTATCGCAAAAGGGTTGCGGACGAATAGGTTCGAGTACGCTCACTCGTCGTCGCGAGGATGCGGAAACAGACCCTCGCGCAGCAGGGTGTTCACCGATTTCTGCCACCTGTCGACCTGCTCGGGCGATTTGAACGCGTCTGGAATCTGCCGCTCGATGTGCCCTCGCACGATGAGGGTGCCGAGCGCCAGGACGAGCGAGTTCAGCGCCGCCCAGGTGACGTCGATGTCGTCGCGAGCTTCGCCGCTCTCCTTGCGCGCGGTCCAGCGCGCCATACCGAAGGCGGAGAGCGTGTCCCAGATCGTGATCCCCAGCTGGCTGCCGTCGATGAGCGCGCGACCGAAGTAGTCGACGACGTCGGGATGCTCGAGCAGAAGTGTGGTGACCCGGCTGCCCATGTCGGCGATCGAGTCTTTTGCGTGCGGCGCAGTCACTGGCCGAGCGACCACGGCGATCACGACACCCATCACGTAGTCGTCGACGGCCTTGATGAGACCGGCCTTCGTTTCGAAGTGATGCTGCACCAATCCGAGGGAGACACCGGCTTCAGCTGCGACCGAACGCAGCGACGTCCCCGCAGCGCCCTTCGTCGCGAAACTCTTCAACGCCGCCTGGCGGATCCGCTCGAGTTTCTTGAGTTCGTCGCCGCCGAGGTGGTCGCGCTCCGTCACCGCGGTCATCGAGAGGTGCTCTCCGTACTCACGGGCCCAGATTAGACAATACGAACGTATTGTGTCTACCATACAAACGTATTGTTCGCGATCGATGCAGACGGGGAGGCCAGAGCAGTGCACGTCCAGGCACAGCTGCGCGCTGTCAATGCGCCCCGGGCACCAGCCGTCCTCGATGACTCGGTGATGGCGCCCTGTACGCAAGACCCGGATCGATGGACGACGACCGCCGATGAGGGCGCCAAGGCGCTGTGCCGCGCCTGTCCCCTGCGGTGGAGATGCGCTCAGGAAGCATGTTCGACACCGGGCGCCGAGGGAGTGTGGGCCGGCATCCTGATCCCCGAAGCGGGCCGCGCCCGCCGCTTCGCGCTCAAGCAGCTGCGGTCGCTGGCGGAGCAGAACGGTTACCCGGTACGAAAGACGGGTTAGCTGGCCGAGTGCGAGGATGGTCATTCATGACCCGCTGGCACCCGCTCGAACCCGCCGACGCCGATTTCCTGACCTCGGCACCGCACATCTTCCGCTATCAGAAGCGATTCGCCGCCTCACCTGAAAAGGTCTGGGAATCACTGGTTTCCGATGAGTCACTGGCCGCCTGGGGGCCGATGATCAAAGACGGCACGTGGACGTCGCCGCGTCCATTCGGCGTGGGTACCACCCGTGACGTCACCGCTCCCGGTGGGTCCGTCATGCGGGAGCGCTTCTTCCGTTGGGAGGACGGTTGCCGCAAGTCGTTCTATGTCTACGAATGCGCGATTCCCTTCTTCAAGCGCTTCGCCGAGGACTACCTGGTCGAGCCCGCCGGAGGCGAGACAATGTTCACCTGGACGCTTGCGATTGAACCCAAGCCCGCGTTCAAGTTGCCGGTCGCGGTGTTGGCACCGGTGCTGAAGGCCGGCTTCGGGCGAATTCCGGCAGGCGGCCAGACGTACTTCGCGAAGCACGGCTGAGCCAGCGATGAGTGCGCTGTCCGAACAGACCCGGTGGATGGACGCGACCGATCAGGCGGCGCTCGTCGCATCCGGAGAGGTGTCGCCGGTCGAGCTGTTGGAAGCGGCGATCGAGCGCATCGAACGCATCGACCCCCAGCTCAACGCGGTCGTGATCCGCTGGTTCGACCACGCCCGGGAGGTCGCCGCCGCCGATCTCCCCGACGGTCCGTTCCGCGGCGTGCCGTTCCTGATCAAGGACCTGTTCGCCGACTACGCCGGGCAGCGGATCAGCAACGGCAACGTCGCCTTCAAAGAGGCGCACGTCATCGCCGACGCGGACACGACGCTCGTCAGCCGCTACCGCGCGGCGGGACTGGTGATCGCGGGCCGCACGAACAGCCCGGAGCTGGGCAGTGTGCCGACCACCGAGCCGGTCGCCTGGGGTGCGACGCACAACCCGTGGGATACGACGCGCACGCCCGGTGGGTCGAGCGGTGGCGCGGCCGCGGCGGTGGCATCGGGAATGGTGCCGTTCGCGCATGCCAGCGACGGCGGCGGGTCGATTCGCATTCCCGCGTCGTGCTGCGGGCTGGTCGGGCTCAAGCCGAGTCAGGGTCGGATCACGCTCGGGCCGGTCCGTGACGAGAGCGGTTTGGCGGTCGAGCACTGCGTCAGCCGCACCGTGCGCGACACCGCCGCCCTGCTCGACGCGACGCGCGGTCCTGGTGTCGGCGACACCGTGATCGCGCCGGCGCCCGCGCGTCCTTACGTCGAGGAGCTGGGCACAGATCCGGGCCGGCTGCGGATCGGCATCCTCGATCACCACGCGCAGGGCGGGCGGGTGGATGCCGAAGTCACCGCCGCGACGCAGGCCGTCGGTCGGCTGCTCGAATCGTTGGGTCACCACGTCGAGGTGGCGTGGCCGAAGGCGTTGGAGGACGAGACCCTCGGCTCGAAGTTCGGCGCGATGTGGAGCACGAATATGGGCATGTCGCGGCTGCGGTTCGAAGGACTGCTCGGCCGTCCGCTCGAAGATCATGAGCTGGAGCCGATGAATCAGGCCCAAGCCGATTTCGCGAAACACTTCGGTGCCATTGATTACGCGCTGGCCCTCGCCGGTGTCTCCCAGTTCCGCCGCGCGATGCAGTCGTGGTGGCATGAGGGGTGGGATCTGCTGCTCACGCCGACGGTTGCCGAACTGCCGCTGAAGCTCGGCACGATCGTCAACGATTCCGACAACCCGATGGCACCGATGCGGCGCGCGGGCGAGTTCGTACCGTTCACTCCCCCGTTCAACACCAGCGGCCAGCCGGCGATCAGCCTTCCGCTCGAATGGACGGACGAAGGCCTACCGGTCGGCGTGCAGCTCGTTGCGGCGTACGGGCGTGAGGACGTCTTGATTCGCGTGGCAAGTCAGCTCGAACAGGCGCAGCCCTGGGCGCACCGCACGCCAGAGATCTGAGCGAAAGAGTGCGGGCGGGGGGACTCGAACCCCCAAGCTCTTCCGAGCAATGGCACCTAAAGCCATCATGTTTGCCAATTTCATCACGCCCGCGATGTGCCGATCGTATCCAATCCGCCGCAGCGGACTTGTCGGACGTCAGGCCTAGCTTGGTAGCAAGTCCGACGAAAGTGGCAGGTCGTGCGATCTGCCGAAGAGTTCCACGCTGCGCAGCGCCTCATCGCAGACGGCGTCAACGACTGCGCAATCGCGCGCCAGCTCGGCATCCCGCGCACAACTGTGCGGGATTGGCGATGCAGACCACAGGTCTGGCGCAGGCTCAAAAGCGGACCTGGTTGCGGCGTCGACCACGACTTCTCCGCGCTTCCGGTTGCCGCGTACTGCTACGTCCTGGCGATGTATTTGGGTGACGGCTCGATCTCGCGAGCAACTCGCGTGTGGCGTATACGCATCACGCTCGACCAGAAGTACCCCGCAATCATCGAGCGCTGCTGCCAGGCCATCGAGATTCTCATGCCGGGCCAACGGGCGGGGATTGTGAAACGCGTCGGCTGCGTTGACGTTTCCCTCTTCTCGAAGCACTGGCCGTGCCTACTCCCCCAACACGGCCCCGGAGTCAAGCACAAGCGACGCATAGCCCTCGAACCGTGGCAACAAGCGCTCGTCGACCAAGCCACCGAAGAATTCGTCCTCGGACTGATCCACAGCGACGGCTGCCGGGTCGTCGCGAATGACCGCGGCGTCGCCAGCGTGCGCTACCACTTCTCGAACCGATCCGAAGACATCCTCGGGTTGTTCACCGCCGCACTCGACAAGCTCGGTATTCACTGGACGCGGTCGACCAAGCACATCGTGTCGATCTACCGAAAGGCCGATACCGCCCGATTGGACGAGTTCATCGGCCCGAAGACGCGCGCGGTACCGTTGGAAGGTGTCCACTACGCGGCGTAGCAGGCCGGCGCTCGTCGCGTTGGCGGTGCTCGGCGCCGCCGGCTGCCTGGCCCTGGCCTGGTGGCAGTGGACCCGCTTCGAGTCCGCGTCGGGCACCTTCGTCAACCTCGGCTACGCCCTGCAGTGGCCGCTGTTCGCCGGCTTCGTCGTCTACGCGTACTACAAGTTCGTGCGCTACGAGGAAGCGCCGCCGGAGCCGAAGCGGCACGATGAGATCACCGAGATACCCGCGGGCCTGCTGCCCGAACGACCTACCGCGGCGACCCGACCCGACGACGACCCCGTGTTGAGCGAGTACAACGCATACCTCGCCGACCTCGCCAAGGAAGACAAGGAACGACCGACGACATGACGGAGACCACCGGCACCCCCGTTGAAAGCATCCGCAAGGCGCTGATGGGCTACCGCGTCACCGCGTGGATCACCGGCATCTGGCTCATCGCGCTCTGCTACGAGATGGTGATGAAGTACGGCTTCGGCGTGGAGGGCCTGAACTGGATCGCGGTCGTCCACGGGTGGGTGTACTTCGTATACCTGCTCTTCACCGCCAACCTTGCGGTGAAGGTGCGCTGGCCGATCGCCAAGACCATCGGCATCCTGCTGGCGGGCACCATTCCACTGGTCGGCATCATCGTCGAGCAGATTCAAACCAGAGAGATCAAGCAGAAGCACGGTCTGTAACCGTCAGGTCAGGTGCTTGAGCACCTCTTCGGCCAGTCGCTCACCACGATCCTCCTGCAGGAAGTGTGACGCGCCCTCGATCCTCACCTGCTCAGTCGCGCCGGGAATCAGATCGCAAAACGCTTGCCCCGCTTTCGGGTACGGGAAGATCGGATCCTGATCGGAGAACGCGACCAACGCCGGCTTCTGCCACCGCGACAGCTCATCGGCCACCGCACTCATGACCAGTGCTCCCGGTGCGTCTTCGGTAAGCGGCACCAGTAGCGGGAACTGCGCCGCACCGGCCTTCGACTCAACCGTCGGGAACGGCGCATCGTAAGCAGCGACGACATCCTCGGGAAGCTCTGTGGCCGTAGCGCCCTGGATCACGAAGCCGACCGGCAGATCCGGGTTCTTCTCGGCAAAGTCTCGCCACGCCATGAACCCCTTCGAGACCCGCCCGGTGAACAGCCCGGTGTTGAAGATCGCCAGCGCACCAACACGATCGGCGTTCTCCACGGCCCAACGCAGTCCGATCGCGCCGCCCCAGTCCTGCACCACCACGATGGCGTCACTCAGATCCAGACCCGCCAGCACGCGCGACGTCAGCTCCGTGTGGCGGTCGTAGGTGTACCAACCGCGATCGGTGGGCTTGTCCGAACGTCCGAAACCCGCGTAGTCCGGCACGACCACGCGGTGGCCGGCCTCCACGAGAGGACCGACCATCTTGCGATAGAGGTACGCCCAGCTCGGCTCTCCGTGAAAGCACACGATCGGCCTGCCGCCGCGCGGCCCCTCGTCGAGGTAGTGCATGCGAAGGCCGTCGACATCGACGTAGTTGGGCGCGAAGTCGTAGCCCGGCAGATTCTCAAAGCGTTCGTCCGGCGTCCGGAAGACCTCAGTCATGCAGACAACGTAGACCCGAGTTGACCGACCGGTCAACTATGTAGAATCAGCGCATGGCACGTACGTCGGACGCGCGCGAGCGGATAGTCGCGACGGCCGCACGGCTGTTTCTCGAACGCAGCTACCAGGCCGTCGGCGTCGACGAACTGTGCCAGGCCGCCGACGTCCGCAAGGGCAGCTTCTACCACTACTTCTCGTCGAAATCGGAGCTGGCGAAGGCGGTGATCGACCTGCATGCCGAGGTCTTCGCACGACGGTTGTCCGGCTCACCCGCCGCGACGCCGGCGCAGAAACTACATGCGATCCCCGACGCGATCGGCACGATCCAGGCCGCGCTGCAAGCTCAGTTCGGGCGGGCGGTCGGCTGCCCGTTCGGGAACTTCGCCGCCGAACTATCGACCACCGACGACGATCTGAGAACGCATCTCGCCGGCGTGCTGGGCGCGATGGAGCGCCACCTCGCCAGAGCGTGCCACGACGCGTCCGATGCGGGCGTACTGCGCGACGGCACCGACCCCGACCGGCTCGCGCACGCACTGCTGGCGCAGTACCAGGGAATCATCCTGCTCGCCAAGCTCAACGACTCCGGCGTCGACACGCTGGCGCCCGCACTGCACGACTTCATCGATGGCTACCTCGTCGATGCGCCCACTTCTGCAGGCACGCGGTCCTGATCGGCATCGGTCACTGGGATCAACGCTGCGAGGACGCCCGCGAGTATCGCCATTCCTGCTGCGATCAGCAGACTGATCCGAAACGCCGTCAACGACGGAAACTCCTGACCCGCAATGGAAATCGTCAATCCGGTCAGGACCGCACCGACCACGGCGCTCGAGATCGACGTTCCCAGCGCTCGCGCCAGCGCATTGATGCCGTTCGCTGCGGCCGTCTCCGACATCGGTACCGCGGCGTTGATGAGCGCGGGCAGCGACGAGTAGGCGAACCCCACGCCGACACTGACCAGCACGTTGAACAGGCACAGCTGCCATGCACCACCGAGCAACACGAAACCCGCCAAGTACGAGGCCGCGATGATCGCGCAGCCGAGCACCAGCGTGAACCTCGGCCCTCGGGCGGCGGCGATCCTGGACGCGACCGGCGAGGCCACCATCATGGCCAGGCCGCCCGGCGCCAGCCACAGCCCCGCTTCAACCATCGAGAGCCCCAGCCCGTAACCGGTGGTGACGGGCACCTCGAGGACCTGCGGGCCGATCAACGCGAGCGCGAACATCGCGAAACCGACCGCCACGGAAGCGACATTCGTCATCAGCACCGGCCGCTTGACCGTGGTCCGCAGGTCGACCATCGGCGAGTCGATGCGCAGCTGCCACCACCCGAACATCGCGAAGATGACGATCGATGCGGCGAACATCCCCAGCGTGGTCGCGCTACCCCAGCCCCAGTTGCCGCCCTTCGATATTCCGAGCAACAGCGTCACCAGACCGGCCGCAAGGCCGAGCGCGCCGAGCGGATCGAGCCGGTCGGACGACGCCGCCGCCGGAATTCGCGGCACCAGCACCGCGAACAGAACTCCGGACATCGCACCCAAGATCGCCGCGAACCAGAACACCGCGTGCCAGTCGAAGTGATCGGCGATGATCGCCGCCAATGGCAATCCGAGTGCCGCACCCACGCCGAGCGATGCGCTCATCAATCCCATTGCGGTGCCGACGCGGTGGGCGGGTACGCACGTCCGCAGCACACTGATTCCGAGCGGGACGATCGGCACACCGAAGCCCTGCAGCGCGCGGCCGATGACCACCGGCACCCACGCGCTGGTCGACGCCGCGATCAGGGAACCGAGGGTCATCAGGATGGCGCAGGCGATCAGCAGGCGTTTGGGGCCGTACATGTCGCCGAGCCTGCCGACCACCGGTGTCGCCACGGCCGCGACGAGCAGCGTCGCCGTGATCACCCACGATGCATTGGACGCGCTGGTGTTGAGCAGCTTCGGCAGCTCGGGAATCAGCGGGATGACCAGTGTCTGCATCAACGACATGCAGGTACCGGTTGTCGCCAGCACAGCGACCACTACGGCGGGATGACGAGTGCGCCCGACGTCCGGCGTAGTGAGGCGGCGCATCACCGGGATGCTACCGATTAGGCTGGCTATACAAAATTTGCGTGCTGCTAGCCGGCCAACTCCCGCAGCGCGGGCACCAGTAGCGCCAGGGCCCGGCCGCGGTGCGACGCGGCATCCTTCTCGGCGGGGCTGAGCTCCGCTGCCGTGCGCGTGGATCCCGACGGCAGGAACACCGGGTCGTACCCGAATCCGCCGTCACCGCGTGGTTCTCGCACGATGGCGCCGGGCCATTCACCACGCACGACAACTTCACCCACGCCGGACACCAACGCGCACGCCGACACGAACGCCGCGCCCCGGCGCGAGTCCGGCACATCTGCCAATTGCCCCAACATCAGGGCGGTGTTGGCGGCATCGTCGCCGTGACGGCCGGACCACCGCGCCGACAACACGCCGGGCATTCCATTCAACGCCGCCACCTCGAGACCCGAATCATCGGCGACCGACGCGATCCCGGTAGCCCGAAACGCGTCACGCGCCTTCGCCAACGCGTTCTCCTCGAACGTCGCGCCGGTCTCCGGCGCCTCGTCGAACGGCGCGACGTCATCGAGCGACAACAGCGTCAGTTCCGAGAGACCCGCCCCCTCGAGCACGCGGTGCAGCTCCGCCAACTTCTTGCGGTTGCGGGTGGCGACGAGTAGATCCGTCACGGCTTGATCCCGAACACCAGACCACCGTAGACGCCCGCTTTTGTGAGTCCGCTAACAGTCTGCTTGCAACAGCTAGCAGTGGGGGTACCGCTAACTCATCACGGCACGGACAACACGGTCGGTCGTGAACAAGCGAAGGGGAACCAAGTGGCTGAGAACAACAGCGGACCCATTGAGGCCGTGCGCGGCATCGTTTCGGGCGCGATCGGATTCACCAAGCAGGTCATAGGACTGATTTTGAGCCGAAGCGAGCTTCAGGAAGAGGGTCGCGCCCAGGTCGAGAAGGCCTCGCACCAGCTCGATGCAGCGCGTGCAGAGGCCGAAGCCGAGGCCGCTCGCACCAAGGCCAAGGCACAGGAATCGCGCCAGAAGGCCGCCAGCAACTCGAAGTAATCGACGCGGAGAAGCACCCTCGGCTCGCATGAGCCGGGGGTGCTTACTCGTTCTCGAGTCCGGTCAGCTGCCGAACGCTTTCTTCGCCGGCTCGCCGGACTCCGGCAGCTCACCCGGATAAGGCAGTTCCAATGCCTCGCGCTGGATGTCGAAGATCTGCTCACAGGCGGCCATCGCGGCGTCCAGCATCTTGTCCAGCGTCGAGCGCGGGAACGTCGCGCCCTCGCCAGTGCCCTGGATCTCCACGAGCGTTCCGGTGTCGGTGGCGACGACGTTCATGTCCACCTCGGCGCGCGAGTCCTCCGTGTAGGGCAGGTCGACGCGGACGCGGCCGTCGACCACTCCGACACTGACCGCCGCGATCGCACACGACAACGGCCGCGGATCCGACAGCTTGCCGCCCGCACCCAGGTACGTCACCGCATCGGCCAGCGCGACGTACGCCCCGGTGATGGCCGCGGTGCGGGTGCCTCCGTCGGCCTGCAGCACATCGCAGTCGATAGCGATGGTGTTTTCACCGAGCGCACCGAGGTCGATGCACGCACGCAGCGACCGCCCGACGAGCCGGCTGATCTCCTGCGTACGGCCACCGACGCGGCCCTTGACCGACTCACGGTCGGAACGGTCGTGGGTGGCGGCGGGCAGCATCGCGTACTCGGCGGTCAGCCAGCCCTGTCCCGAACCCTTACGCCAGCGCGGCACACCTTCGGTGACGCTCGCCGTGCACATGACCCGGGTTTGGCCGAACTCCACGAGTACCGAACCGGCGGGGTGAGTGGTGAAGCCGCGGGTGATGCGGACCGGTCGCAGCTCGTCGTCAAGCCGACCATCTTCTCGTCTGGACACGGGGCAACCCTATCGGGTGGGCCCGACGCCCCGGCCAAGCCGGCAACGCGGGTCTGAAGCTAGGACTTGGCGATCTCGAATGACTCCCCGCACACCACGGCGTGCACCGGACCGTCGAACTCGGCCTTGGCCTCGCTGATGACATCCTCACGGGACGTCCAGGGCGGGATGTGCGTCAGCAGCAGTTCGCCGACGCCCGCATTGGCTGCGGCCCGGCCGGCTTCTGTTCCCGACAGGTGCAGCCTCGGCGGCCGCTCCGGGGAATGCGTCCACGACGCCTCGCACAGAAACACGTCGGCTCCCCGGGCGAGGTCGATCAGCGCATCGCAGTAGCCGGTGTCACCGCTGTACACCAACGTGGCACCCGCCGGGTCGGTGATCCGGAAGCCGTAAGACTCGGTGGGATGGCAGACGAGGCGAGGCACGACGTTCAGCGTCCCGAGGTCTACCGCCCGGTTGTCCACCCAGTGCCGGATGTCGAAGATGTCCGAGAAGTCGTCGATCTCTCCGCCCTCGGGCGACGACGCGGCGCCCAGCCGAGCCCACGTATTGGCCGGCCCGTACATCACGCCGCGCTCCTGCGCCGGCGACGGGTGATAGCGCCGCCATACGAACAGGCCCGGCAGGTCAAGACAATGGTTTGCGTGCAGATGCGAGAGGAGCACGTACACGGAGTTGGGATCGGCGTACCGCTGCAGCGCACCGAGCACGCCGCCACCGAAATCGAGGACTAGCGGTGGGGTGTCCGGAGCGGTGACCAGGTAGCCGGACGCTGGCGAATCAGGCCCGACAACACTGCCGGAGCAACCGAGTACGGTGATTCGCACACTCACTAGCTTGCCATGCCCACCATCCGCAAGACGAAAACATCGCTGGTTTGCGTGACCGAATTCATTTTTGGACTTTGACAGTGTGCTGAACAGGGCGAACACCGTCGATTGTCGGCCCGAGGAACCGACCCGCGAGTGTGGTGAACGCCTCAGGATCGCCGGTAGCCTCGAAACGACGTCGAACCGCGGGCCCCGCCTCGCCCGAATGCGGATGCAGCAAATCTGATTGGCTGAGTACGCGCAGCAAGTCCTTGGCGGTCTCTTCGGCGCTGGACACCAGTGTCACGTGGTCGCCCATCGCGAGTTGGATCAGACCCGACAGCATCGGGTAGTGCGTGCACCCCAGCACCAGCGTGTCCACCTCAGCGCGCTGGAGGGGCTCGAGATACGCCTCCGCAAGGCCGAGCACCTGGCGTCCACTTGTCACTCCCCGCTCGACGAAGTCGACGAATCGGGGGCACGCCACCCCGATCACCTCGGTGTCGCGCGCCGCCGCGAACGCGTCGTGGTAGGCGCCCGACGCGATGGTCGCCTCCGTCCCGATGACGCCGATGCGGCCGTTGCGGGTAGCGGCCACGGCACGACGGACCGCGGGCAGGATCACCTCGACCACGGGCACCGGCGCGTAGCGCTCCCTGGCGTCGCGCAGGCATGCCGACGACGCCGTATTGCACGCGATCACAAGCGCTTTGACACCGCGGGACACCAGATCGTCGCCGATCGCCAGCGCATGCCCGCGGATCTCTGGAATGGTGAGCGGACCGTAGGGACCGTTGGCGGTGTCCCCGACGTAGATGATGTCTTCGTCCGGTAGCTGGTCGATGATCGCGCGGGCGACCGTCAACCCGCCGACACCGGAGTCGAAGATCCCGACGGGCGCGGTTGCAGAATTCACGGCGTCAGGTTGTACGGGTTCTTCGCGGTGACCTTGCGACGTTCACGCGCCTTGCGTTCAGGCCCGGACAGCAGGTACGCCGCGACGACGCCGGCGATCGCACCGCACAGGTGGCCCTGCCACGAAACGCCGGGGGTGCCCGGCAGGACCCCGAACAGCACGCTGCCGTAGACCAACAGGACCACGACGCCGACGACGATCTCCCACATCTTGCGCGTGAAGAATCCGAATACGATCAGGAAGGCCAGCCAGCCGAAAATGAGCCCCGAGGCGCCAATGTGGTTGGTCTCGCAGCGCACGCCGACGTATGGGCAGTGCGCACCGATGTTGCCGAGCAGCCACGTGCCGAGGCCGCCGAGAATCCAGACGATGGCCGTAGCGAAGATGAACCGCGACAACCCCGCGAGCGTCATCAGGAAGCCGAGGATGAGCGCCGGAACGGTGTTGGCGATCAGGTGATTCCAGTCCGAGTGCAGCAGCGGCGCCCAGATGATCCCCCATAGCCCGTCGCTCTCCAATGGCCGAATGCCGTTGCTGTCCAGGCGATGACTGGTCAACGAGTCCCACAACTCGATGACCCACAGCAGCACGACGAAGCTGATGATGGTCACACCGCCGACGATCCAGGCGGGCCGCTTCTTCGGCTCCGCCGGCGTCCCCGGGTATCCCGAACCTGTCAAGCCCATAACTGCCCTTCCAACGCGACCTCCGCGTCATCCAGGCTACCGGCGTACGCGCCGGTCGACAGATACTTCCACCCGGCGTCGGCGACGACGAACGCGATGTCGGCCTGTTCCCCCGCTTTGAGCGCCTTGGTCGCCATGCCGAGCGCGGCGTGCAGCACGGCACCGGTGGAGATGCCGGCGAAGATGCCTTCCACCTGGACGAGCTCGCGCGTGCGCTTGACCGCGTCGTAGGAACCGACGGAGAACCGGGTGGTCAGCACCTCGGCGTCGTACAGCTCGGGGATGAACCCCTCGTCGATGTTGCGCAGGGCGTACACACCCTCGCCGTAGCGCGGCTCGGCGGCCACGATCTGCACATCGGGCTTCTGCTCGCGCAGAAATCGTCCGGTGCCCATCAATGTGCCGGTGGTCCCGAGGCCCGCCACGAAGTGCGTGATCTCCGGAAGGTCGGCCAACAATTCGGGGCCGGTGCCCTCGTAATGCGCAAGGGAGTTGGACTCGTTGCCGTACTGATACAGCATGGTCCACGAAGGATTCTGCAGCGCAAGCTCTTTCGCGTGAGCGACGGCAGTGTTCGACCCGCCCTCGGCCGGGGAGTAGATGATCCGCGCTCCGTAGAGCTCCAGCAGTTGCCGTCGTTCTATCGACGTGTTCTCGGGCATCACGCAGATCATCTGGTAGCCCTTGAGCAGCGCCGCCATTGCGAGCGATATGCCGGTGTTGCCACTGGTCGGCTCGAGAATCGTTGCGCCGGGCTGTAATTCACCCCGCCGCTCGGCATCCTCGATCATCCGTAGCGCGGGCCGGTCCTTGATGGAGCCGGTCGGGTTGCGGTCCTCGAGCTTCGCCCACAACCGCACGTGCGGAGCGCCGTCCTCGTCACTCCAGCGGGGCGACAACCGCTGCAGGCCCACCAGCGGCGTATTGCCCAGCGCCTGGATCAGGGAGTCGTGTCGGGTCACTCAGCCACCTGCGACGGCGGGCAGGATCGTCACCGAGTCGCCGTCGGAGATCGCGGTGTCCAGCCCTCCGGAGAACCGCACGTCCTCGTCGTTGACGTAGATGTTGACGAACCGGTTCAGCTTGCCGGGATTGGCACTGTCCATCAGGCGATCGGAGATGCCCGAGTAGTTCGCTTCGAGATCGCTGATCACCGCGCTCAGGGTGGCGCCGTCCGCGGCGACGCGCTTCTCGCCGCCGGTGTGGGTGCGCAGGATGGTCGGGATCGACACGGTGACAGACATGGGCCGGTCACTCCTTTCAGAGTTCTAGTACTGCTCGACGATCTTGACGGGTTCCTCGGTGACGACGCCGTCGAGGATGCGGTAGCTGCGCAACTCGTGCTCGTCGGGGTCGCGCGTCGACACCAGGACGTAGTGGGCGTCCGGTTCGGACGCGTAGGAGATATCGGTGCGGCTCGGGTACGCCTCGGTGGCGGTATGCGAGTGATAGATGATGACCGGCGCCTCGTCTGCGTCGTCCATCTCTCGCCACACCTTGAGCTGCTCGCCGGAGTCGAACCGGTAGAAGGTCGGCGAACGCTCGGCGTTGGTCATCGCGATGAACCGCTCCGGGCGATCGGAGCCCTCCGGTCCCGCGATCACTCCGCAGGCCTCGTCGGGGTGGTCAGCGCGGGCGTGGGCGACCATGGCGTCGACCAGATCCGCTCGGATCACCAGCACGTTCACTCCTCCCTGCTAGCCGCGGCCGACCGGCACCCGGGTCCGTTCATTCGAACGCTCCGGGCAACATGTCCCGGTACGTCGGTATTCCGGCGACCGACTCGGCTGCCAGCACGCCGACCAGCACCGCGCGGGCCAGGCAGTCCGCCGCGGCCGCCCCGAGCGCGGTGATCAGGGGCACCTCCGGCGACATCGACGCGGGTGTCGCCGGATCGGGCGGTACCTCGATGGCTCCGGTGGCCAGCGCAAACACCGTATCTCCATCGAGCGGGGTGTGACACGGCCGGATGGTGCGAGCCAGGCCGTCCTGGGCGGCGACGGCCATCCGGCGGCACCCAGCCTTGCTGAGGACCGCATCGGTCGCGACCACGGCGATGGTGGTGTTGAGCGGGCTGAGCTCGGTGTGGCGGTCGGCGTATGCCGCGATCTGATCGGCCGGCGGGGACACCAGACCGAACTCCTCGATCTGGTCGGCGAGCCACGGCAGCCCGGTCGCGGGGTCCACGGCGTCACCGGCGGCGTTGACGACCACGATCGCTCCTACCGTCGCGCCGGACTCGAGCGTCACCGACGCGGTGCCGACACCACCTTTGAGCACCCCGACGCGTGCCCCTACGCCGGCGCCGACGGTGCCGATGGCCACGTCGGTGCCCGCGCTCTCGGCGGCGGCGCGACCGAACTCGGCGTCCGGTCGGCACTTCCAGCCGCCGACCGGAAGATCAAAAATCACTGCGGACGGAACGATGGGTACGACGCCGCCCTCGATCGCCACCCCGCGATCCTGCCCCTCCAGCCACTCCATCACCCCGTGCGCCGCGGCCAAGCCGAACGCGCTGCCACCACTGAGCACGACGGCATCGACGTGACGCACCGAGTTGATGGGGTCGAGCAGGTCGGTCTCGCGGGTGCCGGGTGCACCACCGCGGCAGTCGACGGCGCCGATGGTCCCCGGTGGTGTCAGAACGACGGTTGTTCCGGTGGCCCACCCCGAACCGAGCTCCGCGTCGGAATCGATCCGGTGGTGATGGCCGACGCGGATTCCGGCGACATCCGTGATCGCACCCATGGTCACGACCTGCCCATGATTCCGAGCACCAGATACTCCTGCAGCACCGTCAGCCACTGATACACGTCGAGATGTCCCGCCATCGGATGTTCAGGCGGCAGTTCGGCAGGGCCATCCTGCGCGACGCCGAGCATGGTGCCAAGTGCGAGCCGCATGTCGTTGACGGCTGCCGCCCAGGCGTGCGCGTCATCTTCGCTGAGTTCGAATTTGCCGCCGTGCTGCGGCACCGTGTCCAACAATCGTTGTGCCGCTTCACGTTTAGCTTCGATGATCTCCGGCTCGTGCAGGCTGCGCAGCGCACTGTTGAGGCTCTCGGCGGGGCCGGAACCCGCCGGATGGTCGGTTTGCGGGCGGAAGAAGTCCGGCAGCAGCCGCTTCATCGTCTCATCCTGCGGAGGCGACGAGTGGCCGGTGCGCATCCCGGTTATCTCCTGGAGTTCATCAGCGGGAGAAGATGATTCGCGGTCGTTGAGCATTCCGACCATCGACGTCGCGAGGTTCTGCAGCAGCGATACCTCGTGAGCGGCCAGGGCCGACCGGAAGCGCGGGCCGTCGGCGGTGTCGACCCGTTTCCATTTGCGCACAGTCGGATCAGCGGTCCTGCTGCAGGGTCGCCCACAAACCTGCGGCATGCAGCTTGGACACGTCGACCTCCATCGACTCCCGGCTGCCCGCCGACACCACGGCCTTACCCTCGGTGTGCACCTGCATCATGAGTTTGGTCGCGTGCGGCTCGCTGTAGCCGAAGAGCTTCTGGAAGACGTACGTCACGTAAGTCATCAGATTGACCGGGTCGTCCCAGACCAGGGTCACCCACGGGCTATCCGTCGCATCCAGAGTGGCGACGTCCCGTTCCTCGCGAGTTCCCGGTCGGGCCTTCGCCGGCGTAACCATGTGGACAAGGATAGCGAGACAGTCGGGTCACACGTTCGCCGGATCGTGCTGATCGCCCCGCGGGGGGCCGCAACACGCGTGCTCGAGGAGATCAAGTCGAGGCCAGCGGCCGCTCAGCCGATACGGTTGCGGTGTGGTCCCGGGTTCTACGGCGTTACTCACCGACAAGTACGAGTTGACGATGCTCGCCGCCGCCCTGCGCGACGGGACCGCACACCGCCGGACGACGTTCGAGGTGTTCGCCCGCAGGCTTCCCGAAGGGCGTCGCTACGGCGTCGTCGCCGGAACGGCCCGATTCGTGGAAGCGTTGGCACAGTTCACGTTCGACGAATCCGCGTTGACGGCGATTTCGGATTTCTGCGATCGCGAGACGCTCGCGTTCCTCGCCGACTACCGGTTCCGCGGCGACATCGACGGCTACTGCGAGGGTGAGCTCTACTTCCCGGGTTCCCCGGTATTGAGCGTGCACGGCGCGTTCGGCGAGTGTGTCGTCCTGGAGACCCTCGCATTGTCGATCCTCAACCACGACACTGCGATCGCCTCGGCCGCAGCCCGCATGGTCAGCGCCGCCGACGGCCGAACGATGATCGAGATGGGTTCGCGGCGGACCCACGAACTTGCCGCCGTCGCCGCCGCTCGCGCCGCCTACATCGCCGGTTTCACCGGCACGTCGAACCTGGAGGCGCAGCGCACCTACGGTGTGCCTGCACTGGGCACGAGCGCGCACGCGTTCACGCTGCTGCACACCGATCGCAACGGCCCGGACGAGAGGGCGGCGTTCAAGGCCCAGGTCGAAGCCCTCGGGGTGGGCACCACGCTGCTCGTCGACACCTACGACATCACGCAGGGCGTGGCCAATGCCGTCGAGGTGGCGGGCCAGGACCTCGGCGCGGTCCGCATCGACTCGGGCGATCTCGGGGTGCTCGCCCGGCAGGTGCGGGCACAGCTCGACGGCATCGGCGCACGCAACACCCGCATCGTGGTGTCCGGCGACCTGGATGAGTACGCCATCGCCGCACTGCGCGTCGAGCCCGTCGACATCTACGGTGTCGGCACATCGGTGGTGACCGGGTCGGGCGCGCCGACCGCCGGCATGGTCTACAAGCTGGTCGAGGTGGACGGTCTGCCGGTGGAGAAACGGAGCAGCCACAAGGAATCTCACGGCGGCCGCAAGCAAGCGATGCGGACATGCAAGGACACCGGAACGATCCTCGAGGAGGTCGTGTACCCCTACGGTCGTCGACCCCAGGGCGAGTCGGGACGCGACCTCACGGTCGACATCATGCGCAACGGCGAACCGACGGCCGAATTCGATCTCGCGGCCGCGCGCGAACGCGTCAAGGAGGGTCTGCTGAGCTTGCCCTGGACCGGCCTGAAACTCTCCCGCGGCGAACCGGCCATCCCCACCCGCATAATCTCTCCCCCGAGTCACCAGGAGTAGTCACGGGCGAGACCGGAAACGTCACCGAACTGCTGGCAACGGCGGTCGCCGCACTCGGCGGTGCAGAACGCCCCGGCCAGATCGAGATGGCCGAGGCGGTGGCACATGCCTTCGAAAGCGGCGAACACCTCGCCGTCCAGGCCGGCACGGGTACCGGGAAATCCCTCGCGTACCTGGTTCCCGCGATCGCGCGCGCGGTCGCCACCGACGAGCCGGTCGTCATATCGACAGCGACCATCGCGCTGCAGCGCCAGCTGGTCGATCGGGATCTGCCACGGCTTGCCGAATCGTTGACCGGCGCGCTGCCGCGTAGCCCCGAGTTCGCATTGCTGAAGGGCCGGGGAAACTATCTGTGTCTCAACAAGATTCACAACGGATCGATGACCGAGCCAGATGAACAGCCACAGGACGAGCTGTTCGAGCCGGTTGCGGCGTCAGCCCTCGGCCGCGATGTGCAGCGGCTGGTCGCGTGGTCCTCGGATACCGAGACAGGCGATCGCGACGAACTGACCCCGGGAGTGCCCGACCGGTCGTGGTCACAGGTCAGCGTCTCGGCGCGCGAATGCATCGGGGTCTCCCGCTGCCCGTTCGGCACCGACTGTTTTGCCGAGAAAGCCCGCGACAAGGCCGGCCATGCCGATGTCGTCGTCACCAACCACGCCCTGTTGGCCATTGACGCCGTATCGGATGCGGCCGTGCTCCCTGAACACCAGCTGCTCGTGGTCGACGAAGCACACGAACTCGTCGACCGCGTCACCGGCGTGGCCACCGGTGAACTCTCGGCGACGTCGATGGCGGTCGCGCATCGACGTTCTTCTAGGCTGGTCGATCAGGAACTGGCGCAACGGTTGGAGGCCGCCACCGCCACGCTGTCGTCGGTCATCCACGACGCCACGCCCGGACGTATCGACACGCTCGACGACGAAATGGCGACCTACCTGACCGCGCTGCGCGACGCCGCCCATCGGGTTCGATCGGCGATCGACACCAGCCCGAGCGACCCGAAAGCCGCCTCCGCGCGCGCCGAGGCGGTCACCGCGCTGACCGATATGGGAGACACCGCGTCGCGCATCCTGGACTCCTTCGTGCCGGCTATTCCGGACCGCACCGACGTCGTGTGGCTCGATCGAGAGGAGAACCGCGGCAATACGCGAGTGGTCCTGCGCGTCGCCCCGCTGTCGGTGTCAGGCCTGTTGCGAGCCCGACTGTTCGAGCAGACGACGGCCGTCCTCACCTCGGCCACTCTGACCATCGGCGGCAGGTTCGATGCCATGGCGTCGGCGTGGGGGCTGGCCGGTGACGACGACAAGGTCCGGTGGCGCGGCATCGACGTCGGATCACCGTTCCAGCACGAGAAGTCGGGCATCCTCTACGTCGCCGCCCATCTCCCGCCACCGGGGCGCGACGGCACCGGATCGGCCGAACAGCTCGACGAGATCGGCGGGCTCATCACCGCCGCGGGCGGCCGCACACTCGGCCTGTTCTCGTCGATGCGCGCCGCGAAGGCCGCCGCTGAGATCATGCGCGACCGTCTCGAAACCCCCGTCCTGTGTCAAGGTGACGACACCACGTCGGCGCTGGTGACGCGCTTCGCCGAGGACGCGGAGACGTCGCTGTTCGGGACCCTGTCGCTCTGGCAGGGCGTCGATGTTCCCGGACCGTCACTGTCGCTGGTGCTCATCGACCGCATTCCGTTCCCCCGGCCCGACGATCCGCTGCTGACGGCACGCCAGCGGGCGATCGCTTCCCGCGGTGGCAACGGATTCATGGCCGTCGCCGCCAGCCACGCGGCGCTGCTGCTGGCTCAGGGCGCCGGTCGACTCCTGCGGCGCATCGACGATCGGGGTGTCGTCGCGGTACTGGACTCGCGGATGGCGACCGCGCGGTACAGCGGGTTTCTGCGGGCGTCGCTGCCCCCGTTCTGGGCGACCACCGACTCGGTCAGGGTCCGCGAGGCACTCGAACGCCTACGCGCGGGCTGATGCCTTTCACTATCGTGTCGGCTAATTCCCCGTGCGGGCCGCCCGGGCCGCCGGCAGACCCCCGAAAGGCGGCGTCGATGCCTCGACAGTTGGCGGTCGCCGTGATCGCGGTGTCCTCGGCGCTGCTCGTCACGTCGTGCAGCACGACTCTGCAGGGCAGCGCCGTGTCGGTCTTCGACGACCCGTTCAGCGTCGCGGGTATGCCCGCCACCGATGGCCCGAGCGGCCTGCGGTCAAGCGCTCCAGAGCCCACACGCGACGTCGAGGGCACCGACGACGGCGCTATCGATCAACTGGCCCGCCAGGCGATCAGCGACATCGAGGAATACTGGGAAGGCGCATACAACGAATCCTTCGGTGGTGAGTTTCGACCCGTAAGGGAACTGATCTCCTGGGACGCCAATGGTTTCGACGACACTGAATTCTGCGGTGACAGCACATTCGGAATCGTCAACGCCGGCTATTGCTTCCCCGACAAGAACATCGGGTGGGACCGTGGCGAATTCCTACCTGCACTCGCAAAGGAGTTCGGCGACGTCAGCGTGCTAGACGTGCTCGGACACGAATACGGCCATGCCGTTCAAGACCAAGCCGGTTTGGTCGATGACGACACCCCGGTCCTGGTGAGCGAACAACAGGCGGACTGCTTCGAGGGGGCCTACCTGCGATGGGTGGCCGAGGGCAATTCGGCGCGTTTCACAGTGTCCACCGGTGACGGCCTGAACAATGTGCTGGCCGCGGTCATCGCGTCTCGCGATCCTGTGTTGAGCGAGGACGACCCCAATGTTGGCTACGACGAACACGGTTCGGCCTTCGAACGCGTTTCGGCATTTCAATTCGGATTCACCGACGGCGTGCAGGCCTGCGCGTCGATCGACATGCAGGAGATCGAACAGCGCCGTGGCGACCTGCCCGTGTTACTCCCCGAGGATCAGACGGGTGAGCTGGCGATCACCGAAAAGTCCGTGCGGGACGTCATCGGAGCAATGGACAACTTATTCAGCCCCAGGAACCCACCGCAGCTGAATTTCGAAGCCGCCGACTGTCCCGACGCGCGACCGAGCCCACCGGTGTCGTTCTGCCCGGCGACCAACACGATCGCCGTCGATCTGCCCGCGCTCGCGGAGATGGGTACTCCGGGCGAGGTCGAAGAGGAAGTCACCCACGCAAGGGGTGACAACTCCGCGTATTCGGTCCTGATGTCGCGGTACATGCAGGCGATCCAGCTTGAGCATGGTGGCGTAGCGCTGGACAACGCAGAGGCCGCGTTGCGCACCGCATGTTTGACCGGTGTCGCGACCGCCAAACTGTCGAAGGACAGCAGCACACCCGACGGAAACACCATCACCCTGACCGCCGGTGATGTGGACGAGGCGGTGTCGGGGATGCTCACCAACGGATTGGCTGCCAGCGATGTCAACGGCGAATCGGTGCCGTCGGGCTTCTCACGGATCGATGCATTCCGCGTTGGCGTGCTCGGCGATCAGGAGCGCTGCTTCACGCGGTTCGACTAGATCTTCTTCGTCACGCCGTACCAGGCCAGCACCGCTTCAGACTGTTCAGTCGACCTGGTGAGGAACGCATACGAGCGAATGAACGACTCACCGACGCAACCGTCGATCTTGACGCGGAACTTGCTGACCATCACCCATGGGTCGGCGCCCGTGTACTCCTTCTTCGTCACCGGGATGATGTTGATCAGGCCGGGCTTGAGTCCCACGGTGATGCCGCCGCCGATGTTTCCGCCCAACCCGGGCAGAACACCGTCGATACCCGGCGAGATGACGTCGATGCCAATGAGGCCGATGGATGGGTTGAGGCCCAGCGTGCCGGTCAGCGAGACGCCGTTAGAGGTGCTCATGTCGATGCCGCAGCCGATCTCATAGCCCACCTCGAGGGTGCCCCCGTTCTCCGCACCGTCGTCTGGGCCCCTCAGCGAGCCGCTGAACGTTCCGCCGACGACGTACTCCCGCGACGACAGCGCGGTGGTGAGCGGCGGGATGGGGGCCTGTGTCTCGTCCTTGGCTGAGAGCGTGAGCTGCCAGCCGTCGGGCGCTTCGGTCACCGCGGGCGGGGTCGACTCGACGCGTCCTTCGTCGACGGGCGGGGGTGGCGGCACGCCTACCGCCGGGGCCGCCGCATCGACCGCGACGGGCTGAGGCTCCGGCTGTGGCTGGGCGGCGGCAATTCCGATTGACGCGCTGCTCAGCAGTCCACTGATGGCTAACACCGTGGTGCCGCGCCGCAGCACATCCCCAACCGTCACAGCAGAGCCCCTTCCCAGGGCGACAGCAATTGCCGCTCTGTCCCCGGACCCTAACCCGAGCGCGATACGCGCCGAGCAGGTGTTGGCGAGATACTTTAAATAACTGGCTCTAACAGGGCATCCGCAACACGAGGCCGGCTTCCATCGCCACCCACAGCCCGCCTTCGGGACCGATCGCCAGGCCGTGTGGCTCGCTGCCCGGTGGGAGGTCGATCGTGACGATCTCTCCATCACCGCTCACGCGGGCCAGCTGACTCGACCCCCACAGGCTCACCCACACCCCGTCGGCCGGGTCAGCGACCACGGCGTGCGGTTTACCCGGCAGGTCGATCTCCTGAATCGCCTCGTCCATCGGGATCCGGCCGAGCCGCTCGGCGAGGATTTCGGTGAACCAGATCGCGTCGTCGTGCGTCGCGGCGATACCAACCGGACCGGCTGCATCAGTGGGTAATTCGCGCACGGCCAGGTCACCCGACAGCGACAGCCGACCGACAGCGTTGCGATGGTTGAGCGTGAACCACAGCGCGTTGTCGGGCCCGGTGACGATCATGGACGGCGCGCCTCCGACGGGACGCGGGTCGGAAAGCTCGCCGTCGACCGAGATTCGGCGGACCTCGCCCGCCGCCATCGTCGTGAACCACAGCCCGCGGTCGGGTCCGACGGTGATCCCGTAGGGTGCGCTGCCGTCACCCAGCTCGAACTCGGACAGCTCCCCCGCAGTGCTGATGCGCCCGATGCGGTCGTCGCCGTTGCGGGTGAACCACAACGCACCGTCCGGTCCCGAGGTGATGATCGACGGCCGGCTGGCGGGCGCGACAGGAAAAACCTCGACGTCGCCGCCCGACGACACGCGTGCGATCGCGCCGCTGTGAACCAGCGTCACCCACATCGCGCCGTCCGGACCGGCAGCCAACGCATACGGCCCGCCGTCGATCGCGACCGTGAGAGCAGTCACGCGAGCGTGACGAGCCCTAGTTCGTTGTCGCCGGCCAACAGCGGGTGGTGAGGCAACACACGCACGGTGTAACCCACTGGCCCCGCGACCGGCAGCGGTGTTGTCGTGGTGAAGATCTCGTTGCCGCCGTCGGCGGTACCGGTGTGCTGCATAGGCACGGTCACCGGTCCCACCAGCGTGTCCCCGGCGTCGACGCGACCCAGTACCGCCTGCACGGACACCTCATCTGGTGTCAGATCCGCCAGGTCGACCGTCGCGGTCAGCGTCAGTTCGGAACCGAGCACCGGAGTGTCCGGTAGGCCGTAGCTGTCGACGTCGGTGATCTGGATCTTCGGCCACGCCTCAGCGGCACGTTCCCGGTAGTCCGCCAATTCCCTTGCCGCACCGAACGGTTCACCGTCAGCTCCGGCCTCGACGGTCTTGCGCAGCGACTGGGCGGCTGGCGCGTAGTACTTCTCGGTGTAGTCACGCACCATCCGCGACGCCAGCACCTTCGGCCCGAGCGCGATCAACGTGTGGCGCACCATCTCCACCCATCGTTCGGGTACGCCCTGTTCGTTGCGGTCGTAGAACTTCGGGGCGACGGACTTCTCCATCAGGTCGTACAGAGCCGCCGCCTCGAGATCGTCGCGCCGCCCTTCGTCGGCCAGCCCGTCGGCAGTCGGAATCTCCCAACCGTTTTCGCCGTCATACCACTCATCCCACCAACCATCGCGGATCGACAGGTTCAGTCCGCCGTTGAGTGCGCTCTTCATGCCCGAGGTACCGCACGCTTCCAGCGGCCGCAGCGGATTGTTCAGCCACACGTCACAGCCCCAATACAGTTGGCGCGCCATCGACATGTCGTAGTCGGGCAGGAACGCGATCCGGTGTCGGACCTCTGGCCTGTCGGCGAACTTCACCACCTGCTGTATCAACGCTTTTCCGCCGTCGTCGGCCGGATGCGACTTGCCTGCGACGATCAACTGCAGCGGTCGATCCTTGTCGAGCAACAGCTTCTCCAGCCGTTCCGGATCGCGCAGCATCAACGTCAACCGCTTGTATGTCGGGACGCGACGAGCGAACCCGATGGTCAACACATCCGGATCGAAAGCCGTCGCGATCCAACGTAATTCGGCCTCCGACGCACCGCGCTCCAGCCAAGACCGTCGCAACCGGGCGCGAACGTCGGAGACCAGCTTCGCACGCAGCTGGGAGCGGATCCACCACATGTGACCTGGATCGACCTCGTGCAGCCGGCCCCACACCTCGGGCTCGCGCAGCATGCCGAGGTCGTCGTTGCCGATGAGTTCGCGGCCCAACTCAAGCCATTCGGGGGCCGCCCAGGTGGGGGCGTGCACGCCGTTGGTGATCGAGCCGATCGGCACCTCGCCCGGGTCGAAGCCGGGCCACAACTCGTTGAACATGCCGCGGCTGACCTTGCCGTGCAGCAGGGAGACGCCGTTGGCCCGCTGGGCCAGTCTCAGACCCATGTGCGCCATGTTGAACTTCGACGGGTCATCCTCGGCCCCGAACCAGATGATGCGGTCCAGCGAGACTCCGGGCAGCAACCGCGAGTCGGCCCCCGACGGGTCGCCGGGCGGGCTGCCGAAGTACCTCTTGACCATCTCCACCGGAAAGCGGTCGATTCCAGCGGGAACGGGCGTGTGGGTAGTGAACACCGTCGACGAGCGCACCACGGTCAGGGCGGTGTCGAAATCCAGGCCGGCGTCGATCAGCTCACGGATGCGCTCGACACCAAGGAACCCGGCGTGCCCCTCGTTCATGTGGAACACCTCGGGCGAAGCCAGCCCCTCGACCTCGATGAAGGCCCGGATCGCGCGGACACCGCCGATGCCGGCGAGGATCTCCTGCTTTATCCGGTGCTCCTGGTCACCGCCGTAGAGCCGGTCGGTCACGCCGCGCAGATCGTGGTCGTTCTCCGGAATGTCAGAATCCAACAGCAACAACGGAATTCGGCCGACCTGGGCGATCCAGACGCGGGCCCGCAGTTCGTTGCCCTCGGGCATCGCGAGTTCGACCAGCACTGGGTTGTCATCGGCAGCGGTGAGCAGGCGCAGCGGCAGCCCCTGCGGATCCAGCGACGGGTAACTCTCGTGCTGCCAGCCATCGGCGGTCAGCGACTGCCGGAAGTAACCCGACCGGTAGAGCAGTCCGACCGCGATCAGTGGCAGACCGAGGTCGGAGGCGGATTTCAGATGGTCGCCCGCCAGAATGCCCAGACCACCGGAGTAGTTGGGCAACACCTCGGCGACGCCGAACTCCATCGAGAAGTACGCGATGCCGTTGGGCAGCTGTGCACCGTGCTCGAGTTGCTGCTGGTACCAAAGCGGCCGCGATAGGTAATCGTCCAGCTCGGCGACCAGTTCACCGAGCCGACGGACAAACGATTCGTCGGCGGCGAGCTCATCGAGCCGTTTGGGGCTGACCTGTCCCAGCAACGCGACCGGATCGCATCCGACCTGCTGCCAGAGCTCTGGGTCGATCGTCGCGAACAAGTCCTGGGTCGGCTTGTCCCATGACCACCGCAGGTTGATCGAAAGCCGTTCGAGAGCCTCCATGCGATCGGGCAGATGGGCGCGGACGGTGAACCTTCTCAGAGCTTTCATGGGGCCATCACGCGACTCAACATTACTGATGTTTCGCCGTCCCGCAGGCCGGTATCCATACCGCTTCACCTCCGCCTGGTTGGGCAGCGCACTACCGTGGGTATAGGCGCAACGAGGCGATTGATGAGCGCGGTTAACGCAGCGTGAAGGAGTGGTAGGAAGTGGTCGGTCGGATCGAGATCGATGACGTCGCCCCCGTCGTATCCGGTGGCCGTTTCCCGGCGAAGGCGGTCGTCGGCGAGATCGTGCCGGTACGCGCGACCGTATGGCGAGAAGGCCATGACGCCGTCGCGGCGACTCTTGTCGTCCGATGCCATGGTTCGGACTATCCCCAGCTCGTCACGGGACCGGCCGGTGCGAGCCCGGTCGCCGAGCCGGTACCCATCGAGACGGTCGTCAATCCGCGCGCGCGCATCACCCGGCATCACCTGCCGATGGCATTGGGCGTTACGCCGGATGTCTTTCACGGCCAGTTCGCCCCCGACAGCGTCGGGCTGTGGACCTTCCGGGTGGAGGCGTGGAGCGATCCGATCACAACGTGGCGCAAGGCCGTCATCGCGAAGCTGGATGCGGGACAGGGCGAAGAGGAACTGTCCAACGACCTTCTGGTGGGGTCGCGGCTGCTCGAACGGGCTGCCACGGGCATTCCGCGCAAGCTGCGGGACCCGATCATCGAGGCGGCGGAGCTGTTGCGAAAGCCCGGTGACCCGTTCACCAGGGCAGGCGCGGCGCTGGCCGACGAGGTGACCGAGTTGCTAGGCGAGTATCCGCTGCGCGAATTGGTCACGCGCGGAGAGTCATTCGGCGTGTGGGTGGATCGTCCGCTGGCCCGGTTCAGTTCCTGGTACGAATTCTTTCCGCGATCGACCGGTGGGTGGGACAAGAAGGGCAAGCCCGTACACGGGACGTTCGCGACGGCGACCAAGGCGCTTCCCCGCATCGCGGCGATGGGCTTCGACGTGGTCTACCTTCCGCCGATTCACCCGATTGGCAAGGTACATCGCAAGGGTCGCAACAATTCGGTTGCCGCCGCGCCCGGCGACGTGGGCTCACCGTGGGCCATCGGCAGCGACAAGGGCGGCCACGACGCGGTCCATCCCAAGTTGGGCACGATCGAGGACTTCGACGAGTTCGTTTCCGCCACACGCGATCACGGTATGGAGGTCGCGCTGGACCTGGCTCTGCAATGCGCACCCGATCACCCGTGGGCGAAAGACCACCCGGAGTGGTTCACCGTACTGCCCGACGGCACCATCGCCTATGCCGAAAATCCGCCCAAGAAATACCAGGACATCTACCCGATCAACTTCGACAACGACCCCGCGGGAATCTACGAAGAGGTACTGCGTGTAGTCCGGTTCTGGGTGTCGCACGGAATCAAGGTGTTTCGGGTGGACAACCCGCACACCAAGCCCCCCGATTTTTGGGCGTGGCTGATCGGCAGGGTCAAGAGTGAAGATCCCGACGTCCTGTTCCTTGCCGAGGCCTTCACCCGGCCCGCGCGTCTCTATGGTCTGGCCAAACTCGGCTTCACGCAGTCGTACACATACTTCACATGGCGCACGGCGAAGTGGGAACTCACCGAGTTCGGTGAACAGATCGCGGAGCACGCCGACTACGCGCGCCCCAATCTGTTCGTGAACACGCCGGATATCCTCCACGAGAGCCTGCAACACGGCGGGCCCGGCATGTTCGCCATCCGCGCGGTGCTCGCCGCAACGATGAGCTCGGCCTGGGGCGTGTACTCGGGCTATGAGCTGTACGAGCACCGGCCGGTCCGCGAAGGTAGCGAGGAGTACCTCAACTCCGAGAAGTACGAGTTGAGGCCCCGCGATTTCGAAGCCGCCCTGGCGGACGGGGAATCACTCGAGCCTTTCTTGGCGCGGCTCAACGAGATCCGCCGCGTCCATCCCGCGCTGCACCAACTGCGCACCATCAAGTTCCACCACGTCGACAACGACGCGTTGTTGGCCTACAGCAAGTTCGATCCTGTGACGGGCGATCAGGTGCTGGTGGTGGTGACGCTCAACCCGTTCGGCCCCGAAGAAGCGACGCTCTGGCTCGACATGGGCGCATTAGGGATGGAACCCTACGACCGCTTCTGGGTACGCGACGAAATCACCGGCAACGAATTTCAATGGGGACAGGCCAACTACGTGCGTCTCGATCCGGTTAACGCCGTGTCGCACGTACTGAACATGCCCCAGGTGCCGGCCGAACAACGACTCAATCTGCTGCGTAGGGAGTGACGAAATGACGCAGACCAATCAACGCACGAGCCCGCACCTGCGGCCGCACACGGCCGATCTGAACCGCCTGCTGGCTGGCGAACACCACGACCCCCATTCGATTCTCGGGGCACATGAGTACGACGGGGATCACACGGTGTTACGGGCCTACCGGCCGCATGCCGTCGAGGTGGTGGCCCTCGTGGGTGGCCAACGATATCCGTTCGAGCACGTCGAGGGCGGCCTGTTCGCGGTAGCCCTGCCGATGACCAATCTGGCGGACTACCGACTCGAGGTCAGCTACGGCGCGGGCGACGAGGTGCACACCACCGCCGATGCGTACCGGTTCCTGCCGACTCTCGGCGAAATCGACCTGCACCTGTTCGCCGAGGGGCGCCATGAGCGGCTGTGGGAGATCCTGGGCGCCCATCCCCGCAGTTTCACGACGCCCGACGGCGTTGTCGACGGTGTGTCCTTCGCGGTGTGGGCACCGAATGCCAAGGGCGTCAGCCTGATCGGCGAGTTCAACCATTGGGACGGCAACGAAGCACAGCTGCGCGTGCTCGGCTCGACGGGTGTGTGGGAGCTGTTCTGGCCCGGTTTCGAGATCGGCGGCCTGTACAAGTTCCGCGTGCACGGCGCCGACGGCTCGGTGAGTGACCGCGCCGACCCGATGGCGTTCGCCACCGAGGTTCCGCCGCAGACGGCGTCGAAGGTCACCAGGAGCGAATACACCTGGGAAGACCGGGACTGGATGGCCAAGCGAGCGAACGAGAATCCGGTCTTCGAACCGATGAGCACCTACGAGGTGCACCTGATGTCCTGGCGGCCGGGTCTGACCTACCGCGAATTGGCCACCGAACTCACCGAATACGTAGTCGCAAACGGCTTCACCCACGTTGAGTTGATGCCGGTCGCCGAGCATCCGTTCGGCGGCTCGTGGGGGTACCAGGTGACGTCGTACTATGCGCCGACGTCACGTCTTGGTACACCCGACGAGTTCCGCCACGTGGTGGACACGCTGCACCAGGCCGGTATCGGCGTGATCATGGATTGGGTTCCCGCGCACTTCCCGAAGGACGCGTGGGCGCTGGGCCGCTTCGACGGCACCGCACTGTACGAACACTCCGACCCACGGCGCGGCGAGCAACTCGACTGGGGCACATACGTGTTCGACTTCGGCCGCGCGGAAGTCCGCAACTTCCTCGTCGCCAACGCGCTGTATTGGCTGCAGGAGTATCACATCGACGGCCTGCGCGTGGACGCCGTCGCATCGATGCTCTACCTGGACTACTCGCGGCCCGAGGGCGGCTGGACGCCGAACGTCTACGGTGGCCGCGAGAACCTCGAAGCCGTGCAGTTCCTGCAGGAGATGAACGCCACGGTGCACAAGCTGGCACCCGGCGTCGTCACCGTCGCCGAGGAGTCCACGTCATGGCCAGGGGTGACTCGGCCGACAAACCTTGGCGGCCTTGGCTTCTCGATGAAGTGGAATATGGGCTGGATGAACGACACGTTGGAGTTCATCAAGCGCGATCCCATCCACCGCAGCTACCACCACCACGAGATCACGTTCTCGATGCTGTACGCGTTCAGCGAGAACTTCGTCCTGCCCATCAGCCACGACGAGGTGGTGCACGGTAAGGGCACCTTGTGGGGCCGCATGCCGGGTGACGACCACACCAAAGCCGCTGGGTTGCGCGGCCTGCTGGCCTACCAATGGGCCCACCCCGGGAAGCAATTGCTGTTCATGGGCCAGGAGATCGCTCAGCGCGCCGAGTGGTCCGAGGAGCGCGGTGTCGACTGGTACCAGCTCGACGAGGACAGCTTCTCCACCGGTGTTCAGCGGTTCGTGCACGACATGAACGGCATCTACCGCAGCCGTCGTGCGCTGTGGTCGCAGGACACCAAGCCCGAGGGCTATTCGTGGATCGACGCCAACGACTCGGCCAACAACGTGCTGAGTTTCATGCGGTTCGGCGACGACGGTTCGATGCTGGCGTGCGTGTTCAACTTCTCCGGTTCGGAGCACTCCCGCTACCGGCTCGGCCTGCCGCATGCGGGCACGTGGCGGGAAGTGCTCAACTCTGACGCCGACATCTACAACGGTTCGGGCATCGGCAACTACGGCGTCGTCGAGGCGACCGACGAGCCTTGGCACGGCCGTCCGGCATCAGCGGTCATGGTGCTGCCACCCCTGGCAGCGCTGTGGTTCGAACCCGTGGCCCCGGAGTAGCCCTTCGCGCGAACGGCCGACTCAGTACAACGCGTTGGCCAGTTTGCGTCGGCCCGCGATCACCTCGGGATCGGCCGGGTCGAAGAGGTCGAACAGCTCGACCAGCCGGGTCCGCACCTTGGTGCGGTCGTCATCGGTCTTGCGCTTGAACAACGCGATCAGCCGGTCGAACGCGGCCGCAATGTTCTGCTGCAGAATTTCCACATCGGCTGCGGCGAACACGGCGTCGATGTCATCGGGTGCGGCGTCGGCCGCGGCCACCGCATCGGGACGATGTGCCGATGCGCGCTGCAGGAACGAGATCTGACGCACCGCACCTTTGGCCTCGGGGTCGTTCGGCCTGGCGTCGAGGATCGCCTGATACGCGGCGCGCGCGGCGTCGAAGTCGCCGGCATCCAGATGCGCCCGTGCCTGGGCCAGTTCGGGATCGACCTGTTCGGGATCCTCGCCCCCGCCGCTGAGTTTCCCCGCGGTCGCGTCCAGCAGCGAGTCGATCCATCCGCGCAACTGCTCGGGCGGCTGCATGCCCTGGAAGCTCGAGAGCGGTTGTCCCCCGCCCAATGCCACGACGGTCGGGATCGCCTGGACGCCGAACATCTGCGCTACCCGCGGGACGACGTCGACGTTGACCGTCGCGAGCGACCACTTGCCGCCGTCGGCGGCGGCGAGACTGGCCAGCACGTCACCCAGCTGCAGGCTGGCGTCGCTGCGCGGAGACCACAGCAGGACCACGACGGGGACCTGACTGGAGCGGACCAGGACCTCGGCTTCGAGGTTGGCCTCGGTGACCTCTACACCGCCGGACGGTTTGGCGGCGGCGCCGCCTGCGGCGGCACTGGCCGGCTGTTTGAGCGCCGAAAGGTCGATCGCACCTGCCATGGAGGCCGCGACGGGACGTGGACGAGTCACGCCGTCAAGTTTGTCACGTCGCTTCGGGAACCGGCTGACCCGGTTGCATGACCGCCGCGGCCGGAACCGCGGCACCCATTTTGCCGGTCCGATCAGCCCATATGAGGAAGATCACACTGCCTAGCGGCACGATGCTCGCGATCAGCGCCAGCGACCACGTCCCGAAGGACCATTTGAACGCGATTCCGGCCAGCAGTGCGGCCGCCACGAAGGCGACGAAGATCAGTCCGTGGGCCATGCCGAACACCTTGACGCCGATCTCGGTCGGCGAGCTGGCCAGGTACTTGAAATACATCCCGGCCAGCAGGCCGACCCAACTGACGGCCTCTAGCAGAGCAACCAGTCGGAACCACCCAGCAATGGATCGAAGATCAAGAGCGCCTGTCATGCCGCCATTCTGCCCGAACACCACGCCGATTACTACGTTACGTCGTAGATGTTCAGCCTGCCCTCAGCACGAGGGCGTCGCCCTGGCCGCCGGCGCCGCACAGCGCCGCGACCGCATAACCGGAACCGCGTCGTGACAGCTCAAGCGCGGCGTGCAGGGCGATCCGGGCGCCGGACATACCGATCGGATGCCCGACGGCGATCGCGCCGCCGTTCACATTGACCTTCTCCGGGTCGACGCCCAACTCCTTCATCGACGCGAGCGCCACCGCGGAGAACGCCTCGTTGATCTCGATGACGTCCAGCTGATCGACCGAAATACCCTCGCGGGCAATGGCCTTCTTGATGGCGTTGGCTGGCTGCGACTGCAGGGTCGAATCCGGGCCCGCCACCACGCCGTGAGCGCCGATCTCGCACAGCCAGGTCAGCCCCATCTCCTGGGCCTTCTCTTTGCTCATCACGACGACTGCTGCCGCGCCGTCGGAGATCTGCGACGCTGACCCCGCCGTGATGGTGCCGTCCTTGCGGAACGCCGGCTTGAGTCCGGCCAGGGACTCGGCGGTGGTATTGGCGCGGATGCCCTCGTCCTCGGTGAACTCGATCGGGTCACCCTTGCGCTGCGGGATCTTCACCGGCACGACCTCGTCGGCGAAGACTCCGTCCTTCCATGCCGCAGCGGCCTTTTGGTGCGAACGTGCCGCAAACTCGTCCTGCTCGGCCCGGGTGAACTGGTCGGCGTCGTTGCGCTGTTCGGTCAGCGCGCCCATCGGCTGATCGGTGAAGACGTCGTGCAATCCGTCGTAGGCCATGTGATCGAGAACGGTGACATCGCCGTACTTGTAGCCCGCGCGGCTGTCCATGAGTAGGTGGGGCGCCTTGGTCATCGATTCCTGGCCGCCCGCGACCACGACGTCGAACTCGCCCGCGCGGATCAGTTGATCGGCCAGCGCGATCGCGTCGATTCCGGACAGGCACATCTTGTTGATGGTCAGCGAGGGCACATCCCAGCCGATGCCCGCGGCGACCGCAGCCTGCCTGGCGGGCATTTGCCCAGCACCGGCGGTCAGGACCTGCCCCATGATGACGTAGTCGACGGCGGACGCCGGGACCTTGGCCTTGTCCAGCGCACCTGCGATCGCGACGGCGCCCAGGTCACTACCCGAGAAATCCTTCAACGAGCCCATCAATTTGCCGATTGGCGTACGCGCTCCAGCAACGATCACCGACGTCGTCATTTGTTTCCTCCAGGAACTGGGTATTCGAAGATGTGGCACATGACACATTCCGCAAACATCTGTCTCAAGGTTACCGTTACGTGATGACCACTGAACACGTAGACGCACGTCCGGCGCTCGCGAGCGCCCTCGTGACGGCTATCGATCATGTCGGCATCGCGGTCCCCGATCTCGACGCCGCCATCAAGTGGTACCACGACCACCTCGGCATGATCGTCCTGCACGAAGAGATCAACGAGGACCAGGGTGTGCGCGAGGCCATGCTCTCGGTGCGCGGCGCGCCCGTCGGCAGCGCGCAGATTCAGCTCATGGCGCCACTCGACGAGACCTCGACGATCGCGAAGTTCCTCGACAAGCGCGGACCCGGCCTGCAGCAGCTGGCGTATCGCACCAGCGACATCGACGCGCTCAGCGAGCGGCTTCGCGCCGAGGGTATGCGCCTGCTCTACGACGAGCCTCGTCGCGGCACGGCCGATTCACGGATCAACTTCATCCATCCCAAGGATGCCGGCGGCGTCCTCATCGAGCTCGTCGAGCCTGCCGCCGATCACTGACGCCGGCTTCGGTACCGAGTTCGTCACGACCACTTGCGAGTAGGACCCCGGGTAGCCCGGTGAGTCCAGCACGGCGTATGCCAATGACGCCGGTCTTCTGACGCCTGTTCTCCGCGATCTGCCGGCCATACGAGTACATGCGCAGTGCCAGAGCGTATTTCGTGGTCGCACCCGGGGCAGCGGTAGGTCTTCGTCGCCCGCGCGGCCGAGACCGGACGGACTTCGTACTCATATCCGTCCGGCCCCGTCTCGATCCGCCTGCTCTGCGGTAGCGGCGGTACGGCGCGTTGCTTACGCGGCGAAGGACGGCGCCGGGGCATGGGTCAGAAAAGCCGGAACTCGTCGCTGTCCATGCCGCGCATCTGGTCGTAGTCCAAAGTCACGCAACGGATCCCACGGTCGGTCGCCAGCGTCCGAGCCTGGGGCTTGATCTGCTGGGCGGCGAACACTCCCGCGACGGGCGCCAGCACGGTGTCGCGGTTGAGGAGTTCGAGGTAACGGGTGAGCTGTTCGACGCCGTCGATCTCGCCCCGCCGTTTGATCTCGACGGCGACCGAGCCGCCCTTCTCGTCGCGACACAGCAAGTCCACCGGCCCGATAGCGGTCATGTATTCGCGGCGCACCAGTGAGTAGCCCGCGCCCAGCAGCTCGACGTGTTCGGCGAGCAGCTCCTGCAGATGCGCCTCGACACCGTCCTTCACCAATCCGGGATCGACACCGAGTTCGTGGCTGGAGTCATGTTCGACGGCCTCTACGGTGATCCGCAGCTGCTCTCCCGCCTTGTTCTCGACCACCCAGACCGGCGCGGGCCCGTCGGGTTCCTCGGTGAGCCAGCAGGGCGGGCTCATCCAGTTGAGCGGCTTGTAGGCGCGATCGTCGGCGTGGACACTCACCGAGCCGTCGGCTTTGATGAGGAGCAGCCGGCGGGCCGACGGCAGATGAGCTGTCAGGCGCCCGACGTAGTCGACGGTGCACTGGGCGATGACGAGACGCACCCGAACCACCTTAAGGGGCCGGACGGCAACCTAGGCTTTAGCCACGATGACGGCCAACAAGAGCGTGCCCCAGCGGGTGGGCCGAGTCCTGGAGAAGGTGACACGGCAGAGCGGCCGACTGCCCGATACACCGGAGTTCGGCTCCTGGCTGCTCGGCAAGCCGTCGGAAAGTCAGCGCCGCCGCCGCGTTCGCATCCAGCTGATCCTCACGTTCTTCATCTTGTTCACGAACATGCTCGGCATCGGCGTCGCGCTGCTGATGATCGTGGTCGCCATCCCCGTGCCCAGCATCTTCACCGATGCTCCGGCATGGCTGACGTGGGCCGTGGCGCCCGGGTACATGGCGTTGGCATTGCTGGTGGGCACCTTCTGGATCACGTCGCGAATCGTCAACTCGCTGCGATGGGCGATGGAGGAACGCCCTCCCACGCGGGCCGATCAGCGCAACGTGTTCTTCGCGCCGTGGCGGGTGGCGAAAATGATCTTGTTGCTGTGGGGTGGCGGCGCAGCATTGCTGACCACCTGGTACGGGATCTACGACACCGCGTTCATCCCGCGGTTCCTGTTCGCCGTGGGCTTCTCCGGCATCGTCGTCGCCACCGGGTGCTATCTGATCACGGAGTTCGCACTGCGCCCCGTCGCAGCCCAGGCGCTGGAGGCCGGTCGGCCACCCCGCCGGTTGGCACACGGTGTCATGGGGCGCACGATGACCGTCTGGTTGCTGAGCTCTGGCGTACCCGTGCTCGGCATCCTGCTGCTCGCGGTCTTCGCGCTGTCGCTGCAGAATCTCACCTCCACTCAGGTCGCAATCGCCGTCGGAATTCTGGCCGTGGTGGCGTTGACCTTCGGCTGGGTTCTCATGCTGCTGTTGTCGTGGCTGACGGCGACTCCGGTGCGGGTGGTGCGCGCCGCGCTGCAGCGGGTGGAGCAGGGCGATCTGGACACGAATCTGGTGGTGTTCGACGGCACCGAGCTCGGCGAGTTGCAACGCGGGTTCAACTCGATGGTCGAAGGCCTCAAGGAGCGGGAACGCGTGCGCGACCTTTTCGGTCGACACGTGGGCCGCGAGGTTGCCGCCGCGGCCGAGAAGGAACGGCCGAAATTGGGTGGCGAAGAACGGCACGTCGCGGTCATCTTTGTTGACATCATCGGCTCGACACAGCTGGTAACCGGCAGGCCCGCAACCGAAGTCGTCGATCTGCTCAATCGGTTCTTCGCGGTGATCGTGGAGGAAGTCGATCGCCACCACGGTTTCGTGAACAAATTCGAGGGCGACGCGGCCCTCGCCGTCTTCGGCGCGCCCGTACACCTCGACAGCCCGGAGGACGAAGCCCTCGCCGCCGCGCGGGCGATCGCGCGGCGCATCCGTGACGAGGTACCCGAATGTGAAGCCGGCATCGGCGTTGCGGCCGGTACGGCCGTCGCCGGAAATGTCGGTGCCAAGGAGCGCTTCGAGTACACCGTGATCGGTGAGCCGGTCAACGAGGCCGCACGGCTGTGCGAGCTGGCGAAGGACACACCCGGTCACCTGCTCGCGTCCTCTGATGCGGTGTCGAACTCCAACGAGGAAGAGCGTGCGCACTGGACGCTCGGCGATTCGGTGACGCTGCGCGGCCACGACGAACCCACCCGTCTCGCGCTTCCGGTCTGAACATCAGCTGCGCTCTTCGTCACATCGACGGCAAAGGTAAGTGATACCAAGCGTCACAGTAATTAGAATCGTGGGTGTGGACGGTTCGACTGCCCCCGAGGGTCTGTTGAGGATCGAGGACTGCCTCGATGCCGACGGCGGCATCGTGCTGCCACCCGGTACGACCCTGATATCGCTGATCGATCGCAACATCGCCAGCGTCGGCGACACCGTCGCCTACCGCTATCTGGATTTCGCCGGCTCATCCGACGGCCGCCCGATCGAATTGACCTGGAACCAGCTGGGCCGTCGAATGCAGGCGATCGGGGCGCACGTCCAGAGTGTCGCGGCGCGGGGTGACCGCGTGGCGATCCTGGCCCCGCAGGGCCTCGATTACGTCGCGGCATTCTTCGCCGCAGTGAAAGCGGGAACGGTCGCGGTGCCGCTTTTCGCCCCCGAACTCCAGGGTCACGCCGAACGTCTCGAAACGGCACTGACGGACGCCCGTCCGTCGGCGATCCTGACGACCGCCGCGGCGGCCGGCGCCGTGCGCGAGTTCCTCGCTGGCTTCGCTCTCGCGCCCGATGTGCCGGTCATCGCCGTCGATGACATCCCTAACTCGGCCGCCGAGACATTCGGTCCCGTCGATCTCGACGTCGATGACGTCTCACACCTGCAATACACCTCGGGCTCGACGAGGCCACCGGTCGGGGTGGAGATCACCCACCGCGCGGTCGGGACGAATCTGCTGCAGATGATCTTGTCCATCGATCTGCTCGACCGAAACACCCACGGCGTCAGCTGGTTACCGCTGTACCACGACATGGGGTTGTCGATGATCGGCTTCCCGGCGGTATACGGCGGCCACTCCACGCTGATGTCGCCGACCGCGTTCATCCGTCGCCCGCAGCGCTGGATCCGGGCCTTGTCGGACGGATCACGGGAGGGACGAGTGGTCACCGCCGCGCCGAACTTCGCCTACGAGTACACCGCGCAGCGGGGCGTGCCCGCGACGGGCGAGGACGTCGACCTCGCCAACGTGGTGATGATCATCGGCTCCGAGCCGGTCAGCATCGACGCGATCACGGCGTTCAACGACGCGTTCGCGCCGTTCGGGTTGCCGGCCGCGGCGATCAAGCCGTCGTACGGAATCGCCGAAGCGACGCTCTTCGTGTCGACCATCGCCCCTTCCGCCCGTGCCACGGTTACGTATTTCGACCGACGTCGACTCGCCGAAGGTGTGGCGGTGCGGGTCGCGGCAGATTCTGACAACGCGATCGCCCACGTGTCGTGTGGCCAGATCGCTCGCAGCCAGTGGGCAGTCATCGTCGAACCCGAAGCGCACACCGAACTGGCCGACGGCCAGGTAGGCGAGATCTGGTTGCACGGAGACAACACCGCTCGGCGGTACTGGGGGCAGCCCGAGGCGTCGCGGCTGACGTTCGACGCCTCGTTACGGTCACGCCGGCTGCCGCGGAGTCACGCCGACGGCGCGCCGGTCGACGGGACATGGTTACGCACCGGCGATCTCGGGGTCTACCTCGATGGCGAGCTGTATGTGACCGGCAGACGTGCGGACGCGATCCGCGTCGACGGGCTCCACCACTACCCGCAGGACGTCGAGGCAACCGCGCAGTCCGCTTCGCCGATCGTGCGCCGGGGGTACGTCGCGGCATTTGCCACCGACTCCGGCGTCGTCATCGTCGCCGAACGCGCGTCAGGCACCCGCGGCGCCGATCCTGACACCGCGGCCGAGGCGATCCGCGCAGCCGTCACGCACATCCACGGACTCTCGATTGCCGAGGTCCGCTTCGTACCGGCCGGCACGATTCCGCGCACGACGAGCGGCAAGGTGGCCCGCCGTGCATGCCGCGCCGAGTACCTCAGCGGCGCACTACGGGGGTAGTCGGCCGGTCAGCTCTCGCTGCCGCCTACTTCCGCGGGCAGCGGTGGCGGCAACGGCGTTGTGGGCGTTGATGTCTCAGCCGGTGCCGGCGATCCGCCCACGCCGGATTGCTGCGGAGAATTGAAGTCCACCATCGTCTCGTCGCGGATCACCTTGTTGCCCGCGCTGACGACCAACGAGTCTTCAGTCACCCAATCGGTGATGCCATAATTTTCAGCGGTGTACCCGTCGGTGGACTTGGCCGCGGGGACGATCAGTTTGGCGCCGTCGCTCAATCGCACTCCGCGATATTCGTACTCGCCGTCGGCCTCGCAGATGGCCACCCGAGACGTTGCGGTGCTGCCGAAGACGACGGCCTGACTCGACGAGGGGCACCGAGCGGTCGAGTCGATGTAGCCCTGATCATCTGCGGTGGGTGCCGCGGTAGCCGGACCCAATCCGATGATGGCCAGCGTTGAGCACGCCGCCGCAGCGGCGGCCACGCGAAGGGCGGTCAGCCCGGGAGTCGACATCACTCCATCCACCAGAGCACGATCTGGTCGGCAATGCGAGGACAGATGCCGACATTTGACGAGATCGTTAGCGCCTCGAAATCGGCGCCCCACGACGATGTCGGTTTTCCGCCAGTGATGTCGGTGGGCACGTGTAATCGTTGACCTGTGCACGAAGATTTCGACCGGTGTTACCGAGCCGTCCAGTCCAAGGACGCGCGGTTCGACGGCTGGTTCGTCACCGCCGTGCTGACCACGAAGATCTACTGCAGGCCCAGCTGTCCGGTGCGCCCGCCGTATGCCCGCAACATGCGGTTTTACCCCACTGCCGCCGCCGCTCAGAAAGCCGGCTTTCGCGCTTGCAAGCGATGCCGGCCAGACGCCTCACCGGGGTCGCCGGAGTGGAACGTGCGTGGCGACGTTGTAGCGCGGGCGATGCGACTCATCACGGATGGCACAGTCGACCGTGAGGGCGTCGCGGGCCTGGCTGCTCGCGTCGGATACACCACGCGTCAGCTCGAACGGCTGCTGCAGGCCGAGGTTGGGGCGAATCCTCTTGCGCTCGCTCGAGCGCAGCGCGCTCAGACCGCTCGTGTGCTGATCGAAACGACCGAATTGCCGTTCAGCGACGTCGCATTCGCGGCGGGCTTCTCCAGCATCCGCCAGTTCAACGACACGGTGCGTGCGGTATGCGACCTGACGCCGACCGCGCTACGACAGCGGGCATGTTCGAGGTTCGGGCGCGGGGAGAGCGCGACGGGCGCGTTGTCACTGCGCCTACCGGTGCGCATGCCGTTCGCATACGAGGGGCTGTTCGGCCACCTGGCGGCGAGCGCAGTGCCGGGCGTCGAGGAGGTGCGTGCGGGCAGCTACCGGCGGACGCTGCGATTGGCGAATGGCAACGGAATCGTCAGTCTCACACCACAACCCGATCATGTGAAGTGCGAGATCAGGTTGGACGACTTTCGGGATCTCGCCGCGGCGATAGCACGATGCCGGCGTCTGCTGGACTTGGACGCCGATCCGGAGGCGGTCGTCGACGCACTCGGCGCCGACGCGGACCTCAGTGCGTTGGTCGCCAAGGCGCCGGGGCAGCGAATCCCGCGGACAGTCGACGAGCAGGAGCTGGCACTACGGGTCGTGCTCGGCCAGCAGGTGTCCGTCAAGGCCGCACGCACCCACGCCGCCCGTCTCGTGACCGCCTACGGTCAGCCCGTCGCCGATGCGGATGGCGGCCTCACGCATGTGTTCCCCGCGGTCGAGGATCTCGCTGAGATCGACCCGGCGCACCTGGCCTTTCCGAAGTCCCGCAAGCGGACGCTGACCACGCTGATCAGGGCGTTGGCCACGCGGGATGTGGTGCTCGACGCCGGATGCGACTGGGATCGTGCGCGCGCGCAACTCCTGGAACTGCCCGGCATCGGCCCATGGACCGCCGAGGTCATCGCGATGCGCGGCCTCGGCGACCCAGACGCCTTTCCCTCCAGTGACCTCGGAGTGCGGATCGCGGCAGAGCAGTTGGGCATACCGACAGAGCCGCGTCCGCTCACTGAACACAGCATGCAATGGCGACCGTGGCGGTCCTATGCCACCCAGCATTTGTGGACAGCACTGGATCACGCGGTCAACGAATGGCCGCCGAAGGAGAAGTGATGGAAACCCTGCAATTCCGCGCCGTCGATAGTCCCGTCGGCCTGCTCACCCTGGCTGGCAGGGGCGGACGGTTGCGGCACTTGCGGATGGTCGATCAGACCTATGAGCCGAGCCGCGACGGATGGGAAAACGACGACACGGCGTTCTCCGATGCCGTGGAGCAGCTCGAGGCGTACTTCGCCCGGGAGAGAACCGATTTCGATCTGAGCCTCGATCTCATCGGCACCGCTTTCCAGCGCCGGGTGTGGGCTGCTCTGCTCACGATTCCCTATGGCGAGACTCGGACGTACGGCGAGATCGCAAGGCAGATCGGCACACCCGGTGCGTTTCGGGCGGTCGGCCTGGCCAATGGCCACAACCCGATCGGCATCATCGTGCCCTGCCATCGGGTAATCGGATCCAACGGCAGTCTCACCGGATACGGCGGCGGATTGGACCGCAAGCGCGCACTGCTCGACATGGAGAAGGCGCACAATGGCACGGCGCAGACGTTGTTCCAACTCACGCTACCCCCACAAATGCCTATGCCCCCCAACAGAATTGGGGGGCATAGGGCTTAATTTGTGTTCGGCGGTGTCCTACTTTTCCACCCGGGTTGGGTAGTATCATCGGCGCTGGCAGGCTTAGCTTCCGGGTTCGGGATGGGTCCGGGCGTTTCCCTGCCGCTATTGACCGCCGTAACTGTATTCACTTGTCAAAGTGACCCACTGGTGGTGGGAGTTCTTGTGTCCCCGTGGTTATTTGGTGGTGGGGTGGGTGTGGTTTGTGGTTGGGTGTGGTTGCGAGTGTGTGTAAGTTTTCGGCCGGTTAGTGCCAGTTCCCTGCATTCATTGCTGAACTTGTAGGTCTGGTCTATTGATCCCGTGGTCTGCGGGGGGCCTTATCCCACTTGATGGGTGAGAAGCCTGGTCTTGGAGGGGGTTTCCCGCTTAGATGCTTTCAGCGGTTATCCTGTCCGAACGTGGCTATCCAGCGGTGCCCCTGGTGGGACAACTGGTGGACCAGAGGTTCGTCCGTCCCGGTCCTCTCGTACTAGGGACAGGTTTCCTCAAGCTTCTGACGCGCGCGGCGGATAGAGACCGAACTGTCTCACGACGTTCTAAACCCAGCTCGCGTGCCGCTTTAATGGGCGAACAGCCCAACCCTTGGGACCTGCTCCAGCCCCAGGATGCGACGAGCCGACATCGAGGTGCCAAACCATCCCGTCGATATGGACTCTTGGGGAAGATCAGCCTGTTATCCCCGGGGTACCTTTTATCCGTTGAGCGACACCCCTTCCACTCGGGGGTGCCGGATCACTAGTCCCGACTTTCGTCCCTGCTTGACATGTACGTCTCGCAGTCAAGCTCCCTTGTGCACTTACACTCAACACCTGATTGCCGTCCAGGTTGAGGGAACCTTTGGGCGCCTCCGTTACATTTTAGGAGGCAACCGCCCCAGTTAAACTACCCACCAGGCACTGTCCCTGAACCGGATATACGGTTCGAGGTTAGAGGCCCAATACGATCAGAGTGGTATTTCAACAACGACTCCACACACACTGGCGTGCGTGTTTCACAGTCTCCCACCTATCCTACACAAACCGTATCGAGCACCAATACCAAGTTGTAGTGAAGGTCCCGGGGTCTTTTCGTCCTGCCGCGCGTAACGAGCATCTTTACTCGTAATGCAATTTCGCCGAGTCTATGGTTGAGACAGCTGAGAAGTCGTTACGCCATTCGTGCAGGTCGGAACTTACCCGACAAGGAATTTCGCTACCTTAGGATGGTTATAGTTACCACCGCCGTTTACTGGGGCTTAAATTCTCCGCTTCACCCCCGAGGGGGTTAACGGGTCCTCTTAACCTTCCAGCACCGGGCAGGCGTCAGTCCGTATACATCGTCTTGCGACTTCGCACGGACCTGTGTTTTTAGTAAACAGTCGCTTCTCACTGGTTTGTGCCACCCCCTCCCGCTGCCCCGGGCAAGCCGGTTGACGGTGTGGGGGTCCCCCTTCTCCCGAAGTTACGGGGGCATTTTGCCGAGTTCCTTAACCATAGTTCACTCGTACGCCTTGGTATTCTCTACCTGACCACCTGTGTTGGTTTGGGGTACGGGCCGTGTATACGCTCGCTAGAGGCTTTTCTCGACAGCATAGGATCACCGAATTCGCCTCACTCGGCTATGCATCACCTCTCAGGGAATACGACATCCGGATTTGCCTAGATGTCCCCCTACGGGTTTGCCCCAGTATTACCACTGACTGGTACGGCTGCCTTCCTGCGTCACCCCATCGCTTGACTACTACCACCGAAGGTTCCACGCAGCCGGCACACCCCATCACCCCGAAGGGATCTGGTGGTCTGCCATTTGGGTGGTTAGTACCGGTGATTCATCAGGGACGCTTATACACGGGTACGGGAATATCAACCCGTTGTCCATCGACTACGCCTGTCGGCCTCGCCTTAGGTCCCGACTCACCCTGGGCGGACTGGCCTGGCCCAGGAACCCTTGGTCTTTCGGCGGGCAAGGTTCTCACTTGCCTTATCGCTACTCATGCCTGCATTCTCACTCCCACACCCTCCACCACAAGATCACTCTGTGGCTTCACCGGATGCAGGACGCTCCCCTACCCAACGTCACCCCCAAAGGGGGTGGTCGTTGCCGCGGCTTCGGCGGTGTGCTTGAGCCCCGCTACATTATCGGCGCACAATCACTTGACCAGTGAGCTATTACGCACTCTTTCAAGGGTGGCTGCTTCTAAGCCAACCTCCTGGTTGTCTTCGCGACTGCACATCCTTTTCCACTTAGCACACGCTTAGGGGCCTTAGCCGGCGATCTGGGCTGTTTCCCTCTCGACGCACGGAGCTTATCCCCCGCCGTCTCACTGCCACACTCTTTGACTTGTCGGCATTCGGAGTTTGGCTGACGTCAGTAACCTAGTAGGGCCCATCGGCCATCCAGTAGCTCTACCTCCAACAAGAAACGTGTAACGCTGCACCTAAATGCATTTCGGGGAGAACCAGCTATCACGGAGTTTGATTGGCCTTTCACCCCTACCCACAACTCATCCCCTCAGTCTTCAACCTAAGTGGGTTCGGGCCTCCACAACATCTTACTGCTGCTTCACCCTGGCCATGGGTAGATCACTCCGCTTCGGGTCCAGAACACACCACTACACCAATTCCTATGAATTGGATACGCCCTATTCAGACTCGCTTTCGCTGCGGCTACCCCACCCGGGTTAACCTCGCGACATGTCCCTGACTCGCAGGCTCATTCTTCAAAAGGCACGCCATCACCCCACACATAAAGCGAGGGCTCTGACGGATTGTAGGCACACGGTTTCAGGTACTCTTTCACTCCTCCCGGGTACTTTTCACCATTCCCTCACGGTACTAATCCGCTATCGGTCACTGGGAAGTATTCAGGCTTACCGGGTGGTCCCGGCAGATTCACAGCAGATTCCACGGGCCCGCTGCTACTCGGGGACAGTTCCACGAAAGCCATCAAGTTTTCGGTTACGGGGCTCTCACCCTCTACGACAGGCCATCCCAGACCACTTCACCTAACCCAATGGTTTATCACTTTCGCCCTGGCCGGCGGACCAGAGAAGAAACGCCCCACAACACCGCACACACAACCCCCGCCGGGTATCACATGCACACGGTTTAGCCATCCTCCGCTTTCGCTCGCCACTACTCACGGAATCACACTTGTTTTCTCTTCCTACGGGTACTGAGATGTTTCACTTCCCCGCGTTCCCCCCCGTTACCTATGTATTCAGTAACGGGTGACACGACATCACTCGTGCCGGGTTTCCCCATTCGGACATCCTCGGATCAACGCTCGGTTGACAGCTCCCCGAGGCATAACGCAGCCTCCCACGTCCTTCATCGGCTCCCAGTGCCAAGGCATCCACCATGCGCCCTTAAACACTTACAACACAAAACAGTTAAAAATTCTCGGAAGAATCAAAAATTGCATTATCAAACCCAACAGCCCAAAAGACTGCCGGATCGATGCTCGCAACCACTATCCACAAATCAAACACCACACCCCACCACCAAAGCAGGGCGACAACCACGCCGCTACCCCCGGTTTCCCACACTCGGGACGAAGAGATAGACGGGCCTGTTGCCTCAAAGCCCAATAGTGTGTCTGATGATTTCGGCCATGACTCAATTCCCTTAAGCCACAACACTTTTGTCGTGCACCGACCGGAACCCCACTACAGGGCCCGGCACTGTCTCCCAACCGCACTGATCCCACAGACGTGAGGACGGGGGAATGAAAATGGTGCTCCTTAGAAAGGAGGTGATCCAGCCGCACCTTCCGGTACGGCTACCTTGTTACGACTTCGTCCCAATCGCCGATCCCACCTTCGACGGCTCCCTCCCACAAGGGGTTAGGCCACCGGCTTCGGGTGTTACCGACTTTCATGACGTGACGGGCGGTGTGTACAAGGCCCGGGAACGTATTCACCGCAGCGTTGCTGATCTGCGATTACTAGCGACTCCGACTTCACGGGGTCGAGTTGCAGACCCCGATCCGAACTGAGACCGGCTTTGAAAGGATTCGCTCCACCTCACGGCATCGCAGCCCTTTGTACCGGCCATTGTAGCATGTGTGAAGCCCTGGACATAAGGGGCATGATGACTTGACGTCATCCCCACCTTCCTCCGAGTTGACCCCGGCAGTCTCTCACGAGTCCCCGGCATTACCCGCTGGCAACATGAGACAAGGGTTGCGCTCGTTGCGGGACTTAACCCAACATCTCACGACACGAGCTGACGACAGCCATGCACCACCTGCACACAGGCCACAAGGGAACCGACATCTCTGCCGGCGTCCTGTGCATGTCAAACCCAGGTAAGGTTCTTCGCGTTGCATCGAATTAATCCACATGCTCCGCCGCTTGTGCGGGCCCCCGTCAATTTCTTTGAGTTTTAGCCTTGCGGCCGTACTCCCCAGGCGGGGTACTTAATGCGTTAGCTACGGCACGGATCCCAAGGAAGGAAACCCACACCTAGTACCCACCGTTTACGGCGTGGACTACCAGGGTATCTAATCCTGTTCGCTCCCCACGCTTTCGCTCCTCAGCGTCAGTTACTGCCCAGAGACCCGCCTTCGCCACCGGTGTTCCTCCTGATATCTGCGCATTCCACCGCTACACCAGGAATTCCAGTCTCCCCTGCAGTACTCAAGTCTGCCCGTATCGCCCGCACGCCCACAGTTGAGCTGTGAGTTTTCACGAACAACGCGACAAACCACCTACGAGCTCTTTACGCCCAGTAATTCCGGACAACGCTCGGACCCTACGTATTACCGCGGCTGCTGGCACGTAGTTGGCCGGTCCTTCTTCTATGCCTACCGTCACTTGCGCTTCGTCGGCACTGAAAGAGGTTTACAACCCGAAGGCCGTCATCCCTCACGCGGCGTCGCTGCATCAGGCTTGCGCCCATTGTGCAATATTCCCCACTGCTGCCTCCCGTAGGAGTCTGGGCCGTATCTCAGTCCCAGTGTGGCCGGTCACCCTCTCAGGCCGGCTACCCGTCGTCGCCTTGGTAGGCCATCACCCCACCAACAAGCTGATAGGCCGCGGGCCCATCCCACACCGCAAAAGCTTTCCACCACACGACATGCATCGCGTAGTCCTATCCGGTATTAGACCCAGTTTCCCAGGCTTATCCCAAAGTGCAGGGCAGATCACCCACGTGTTACTCACCCGTTCGCCACTCGAGTACCCCCGAAAGGGCCTTTCCGTTCGACTTGCATGTGTTAAGCACGCCGCCAGCGTTCGTCCTGAGCCAGAATCAAACTCTCCAAACAAAAACAACCCATCAACAGACAGGTGAATTCGAATCAGAACAAGCCTGACACTCAAACACGACACCAAAAACTGGCATCAAAAAAACAGCCCACCCCTAAACGGGAAAAAGAGGCAGACCAAAAACAACAACAAACAAAAACCACCAAACACACTATTGAGTTCTCAAACAACACACCCGGTTTTCAGGCAACCCTGCCACTGTACTCCATGTGGTCAGAGAGGTCAAACCCGGTCCGCCGATCCATTTGGACTGGGGCCCTTGGCTTCTGGACAAAATAGTACGCCTTCAACGACCCAGTCCCAAACCCGGGCCTCCGAGCCCTACGCGATGCGCTCGATCTCCGCCCCAAGGCTGGTCAAATTCTCCACGAACAGCGGGTAACCGCGGTCGATGTGGAACACGTCGTGGACTTCGGTGTCGCCGTCGGCGACCAGCCCGGCCAGGACCAACCCGGCGCCTGCGCGGATGTCCGACGACCACACCGGGGCACTGGACAACTGCGGAATCCCCCGTATCACCGCGTGGTGACCGTCTGTGCGGGCGTCGGCGCCCAGCCGGATCATTTCCTCGACAAAGCGGAACCGCGCCTCGAAGACGTTCTCGGTGATCATCGAGGTGCCGTCGGCGATGGCCGCCAAGCCGATTGCCATCGGCTGCAGGTCCGTCGGGAAGCCCGGGAACGGCAGCGTGGCGACGTTGACCGCCTTCGGCCGCTCGTACTGGACCACCCGGAACCCATTGTCGTCCTGGGTGACGGTCGCGCCGGCATCGTGAAGCTTGTGCAGCACCAACTGCAGATGCTGTGGGTCGACACCAGTGACGGAGATGTCCCCGCGGGTCATGGCGGCCGCGATACCCCACGTCGCCGCCACGATGCGGTCACCGATGACCCGGTGCTCGGTCGGATGCAGGCGGTCGACCCCCGTGATCGTCATGGTCGATGTGCCTGCACCCGAGATCTGTGCGCCCATCTGGCTGAGCATCGTGCACAGATCGACGACGTCGGGCTCACGCGCGGCGTTGTGAATGGTCGTGACACCCTCGGCGACGACCGCCGCCATCAAGATGTTCTCGGTGGCACCCACCGACGGAAACTCCAGCTGAATCTCTGCGCCTCGCAGGTGATCCGCCTCGGCGACAACGCAACCGTGTTCGATATTGCATCGCGCGCCCAGCTGACGAAGTCCGGCCTGATGCATATCCAGCGGCCGCGACCCGATCGCATCACCGCCGGGCAGGGCGACCTTCGCGCGTTTGCAGCGCCCAACCAGCGGGCCGAGCACACACACTGATGCACGGAACTGACGAACCGCGGCGAAATCCGCGTCGTACTTGGGTTCATCGGGCGAGGTGATCCGCACGACGTCGCCATCGAGCTCGACGGTCGCGCCGAGGCCGCGCAGTACCTCGGCCATTAGCGGCACATCAAGAATGTCGGGACAGTTCGTGATCGTGCTGGTGCCCTCTGCCAGCAGCGATGCCGCCATCAGCTTCAGAACACTATTCTTTGCCCCCCCGACGGCAACTTCGCCTGCTAACCGGTTTCCACCGGTCACCACGAATCGCTCGCTCACGCGGGCCAGTGTAAACAGCGGCGTGGGCCGTGTCAGTTTCCCGACAGCTTTCCAGCCACCTTCTCCGGTACGGTTTCCACATGGCAGTTCATCTGACCCGTATCTACACGCGGACGGGTGATGACGGGACCACTGGACTCAGCGATTTCAGTCGGGTGTCAAAGAATGACGCCCGGCTCGCGGCCTACGCCGACTGTGACGAAACCAATGCAGCCATCGGCGTGGCGGTCGCGATAGGGAACCCCAGCGACCAGGTTCTGAAGGTTCTCAGGCAGATTCAGAACGATCTCTTCGACGCAGGTGCAGACCTGTCCACGCCGGTGGTCGAGAACCCCGAACATCCACCGCTGCGGATCTCGCAGAGCTATATAGACCGGCTCGAGGCGTGGTGCGACGAGTTCAACGCGGATTTACCTGCGTTGAATTCCTTTGTACTGCCTGGCGGTTCACCGCTATCTGCGTTACTGCACGTCGCCCGAACCGTGACGCGGCGGGCCGAACGGTCGGCATGGGTTGCGGTCGAAACGCACGGTGAAGCCGTCAGCGTGCTACCGGCCAAGTACCTCAACCGGCTCTCGGACCTGCTGTTCATTCTGTCTAGGGTGGCCAACCCCGACGGCGACGTGTTGTGGCAACCAGGCGGCCCCGCAACAGGTTAAGACGTGCGACGTCGCGCGCGTGGCGACGGTCTCGACTCGACCCACGACAAGAAGGCCGTCAACGCGCCGCGATCCAATGCCACCTCATAGCCGCGTCGGCGCTCGGGGCTCGAGTCTCGCAGCTCGAGGACCACGATTTCGTCTGTCATGATGTCGAACTCGTCACCCCGGGGCGCACGCCGTGACACGATCTCCAACCCTCGCCGGCTCAGCGTGCGATCGGGCCACCACCGGATGCTGGACAGTCGATAGAAGCCGGCTTCCCCACCGCGATACCGCATTACGCCGTGCCGCCATCCGTGCCCACCGACGGCAGGAACATCTCGCAGGATCGCGGCTGTACCGCCGACCTGCCGAAGCTTCCACAGCCGGTAGCACATCATGGCAACGGCCGCCAGCAGGACGCCAATCAGCGCGACCATGACGAACATGGACACGCTCATCGGCTGGCTAGTCGATCTGGCCTAGAGCGCGCAGCCTGGCGCGCCCCCTGGCGGCGGTACCAGCGTCGTCGGATTCGGAGTCGCTCTTGGCCGCATCGGCATCGATCTCCGACTCGAGCTCTGCGGACTCGGCCAGAATGATCACGCCTTCGTCGGTCACCGACATGAAGCCGCCGTCAACCGCGATTCTCAGATCGTCTTCGCCTTCGCGTTCAACGCGCACCATGGCGTCATCGACCAACTGCGCCACCAAAGGAATGTGATGGGGCAGAATGCCGATCTCGCCTGCGGTCGTGCGGGTGAACAGGAACGTCGCCTTGCCCGACCAGATCTCACGCTCGACGGCGACGATGTCGACCTCCAGTTCGGCTTCGGCCATCGCTATTCGTCCTTATCGGCGTCGTCGTCCTTGTCGCCCTGGTCGTCACTATTGGCCTGGTCAGTCGGTGCCGGAGCGCCATCGCCCCCACCGTCTTCCATCTTGGCGCCGAGACTCTCCGCCTTCTTCTGCAGATCCTCGAGGCCGCCGATGAGGAAGAACGCCTGCTCGGGCAAGTGGTCGAAGTCGCCCTTGCTGAGCTTGTCGAACGCCTCGATTGTTTCCTTCAGCGGAACCGTCGAACCCGGCTGCCCGGTGAATTGCTCTGCCGCCATCATGTTCTGCGAGAGGAAGCGCTCAATACGACGCGCCCGCTGCACGAGCTGCTTGTCCTCTTCGGCCAGCTCATCGATGCCAAGAATGGCAATGATGTCCTGAAGATCCTTGTAGCGCTGCAGGATTCGGATGACTTCCTGGGCAACGCGATAGTGCTCGTCACCCACGACGCTGGGATCCAGGATCGTCGAGCTGGATGCCAGCGGGTCCACCGCCGGGAAAATACCCTTGGAGAACACCGCTCGGCTCAACTCAGTAGTGGCATCCAGGTGCGCGAAGGTCGTCGCAGGCGCCGGGTCGGTGTAGTCGTCGGCCGGCACGTACACCGCCTGCATCGAGGTGATGGAGTGACCGCGGGTGGACGTGATGCGCTCCTGCAGTTCACCCATCTCGTCGGCCAGGGTGGGCTGGTAACCCACCGCAGAAGGCATGCGGCCAAGCAGAGTGGACACCTCGGAACCTGCCTGCGTGAACCGGAAGATGTTGTCGATGAACAGCAGCACGTCCTGCTCCTGCTCGTCGCGGAAGTACTCGGCCATGGTGAGCGCCGACAGCGCAACCCGCATACGGGTGCCGGGCGGCTCGTCCATCTGACCGAACACCAGCGCGGTGTCCTTGAGAACGTCCGCGTCGGCCAGCTCAACCCAGAGGTCGTTGCCCTCGCGGGTGCGCTCGCCCACGCCGGCGAACACCGAAGTGCCACCGAAGTTTCGAGCGATACGGTTGATCATCTCCTGGATCAAGACCGTCTTACCAACACCGGCGCCGCCGAAGAGTGCGATCTTGCCACCGCGGACGTAAGGCGTGAGGAGGTCGACGACCTTCAGGCCGGTCTCCAGCATTTCGGTACGGGGTTCCAGTTCGTCGAACGCCGGTGGCTTGCGGTGGATCGACCACTTTTCGAAGTCCTTGCCGTAGCCCGGATCGTCGAGGCAGTCGCCAAGCGCGTTGAACACGTGCCCCTTGACGCCGTCACCCACGGGCACCGAGATCGAAGCGCCGGTATCGATCACCTCGACTCCACGGACGAGGCCGTCGGTGGGCTGCAGCGAGATGCAGCGGACCAGGTTGTCACCGAGGTGTTGGGCGACTTCGAGTGTCAACGTCTTCGCGAGGTCTTTGTAGTCGATCTCTGCATGCAAGGCGTTGAACAACTCCGGCACAGCGCCGCGCGGGAACTCGACGTCCACGACTGGGCCCGTCACGCGGACCACGCGCCCCTTGGTGTCGGTGCTCGTCTCTCGGTCTGTCTTCTCGATAGCAGCAGTCATTCGTCTCTTCGCTTTCCTACGGGCTACTTGGCGGCGTCCGCGAGCGCGTTCGCGCCACCGACGATTTCGCTGATTTCCTGGGTGATTTGAGATTGCCGTTCGCGGTTGGCCATCAGGGTCAGGTCCTTGATGAGGTCGTCGGCGTTGTCGGTTGCCGACTTCATCGCGCGCCGTCGCGACGCCGACTCCGACGCGGCCGCCTCGAGAAGCGCGGCGAATATCCGGGTGGAGATGTAACGCGGCAACAGCGCACCAAAGAGGGCCTCGGCATCCGGCTCAAAGGAGAACAGGGTGTGCAGTCCGGTGTCCTCCTCCTCGTACTCGACCACCATCGGCGCGATCCGTCGGGCGATCGCCGACTGCGACAGCATCGACTTGAATTCCGTGAACACGATGTGCAATTCGTCGACGCCGAGGATGTCATCCGCCCCGGGGTCGTCCCCCTCGTCGTCCATACCGGCGGTGAAGGCATCGACCAACGTTGACGCGATCTCCTGGGCGTTCTCGTAATCTGGGCGTTCAGAGAAGCCCGTCCACGACTCGGTCACATCCCAGTTACGGAAGCTGTAATAGCCCAGGGCCTTTCGGCCGACCACGTACAGCACTGGGTCCTTGCCCTCGGAGCGCAAGAGCGAGAACAGCTCTTCGGACCGCCGGAAGATGTTGGCGTTGTAGGCACCGCATAGCCCACGATCCGATGTGACTACCAGCACCGCTGCCCGGCGCGGGTTCTCACGTGCGACCAGCAGCGGGTGGTCCAGCGCACTGGCACTCGCAAGCTCGGTGAGCATGTTGGTGATCTCGCGGTCATAAGGCCGAGCCGCCTCGACTCGGGCCTGCGCCTTGGCGATACGCGAGGTCGCGATCAGCTCCTGGGCCTTGGTGATCTTCTTGATCGACCCCGCGGAACGAATGCGGCCGCGCAGTTCGCGCAGTGTGGCAGCCATCTCTTGTTGCCTTACTTCTTCTTCGGCTTGGGCTTGCGCACCTTCACCGATTCCTTTTCGACGTCGCCCTCATCCATCGCGTCGACATGCTCATCGGGAACGACCGAACTGCCATCGGTGGTGTCGAAGCCCTTCTTGAACTCGTTCACCACATTCTCGAGATTGCTTTCCAGCTCCTCCGAGAGCTTCTTACTTTCTCGGATCTCCTTGAGAATCTCTTCGTGTGAACCCTTGACGTGCTCGAGGAACTCCCGCTCGAACTTCTGGACATCCTGAATGGGCACTGAATCGAGGTGACCCCGTGTGCCCAGGAAGATGGCCACAACCTGCTCTTCGACCGGCATGGGACTGTTCTGCGGTTGCTTGAGCAACTCGACCAGCCGGGCGCCGCGATCCAACTGATTCTTGGACGTCTCGTCTAGGTCGGAGGCGAACGCCGCAAACGACTCCAGCTCGCGGTACTGCGACAGGTCTAGGCGGAGACTTCCTGCTACCTCTTTCATTGCCTTGATCTGTGCGGCGCCACCCACACGCGACACCGATACGCCGACGTTGATGGCCGGACGCACGCCCTGGTTGAACAGGTCCGTCTCGAGGAAGCACTGACCATCGGTGATCGAGATGACGTTGGTCGGGATGTAGGCAGAGATGTCGTTGGCTTTGGTCTCGATGATCGGCAGACCGGTCAGCGAACCACCGCCGAGTTCATCAGACAGCTTGGCGCAGCGTTCCAGCAGCCGCGAGTGCAGATAGAACACGTCGCCCGGATACGCCTCACGACCGGGTGGCCGGCGCAGCAGCAGCGAGATGGCGCGGTAGGCCTCGGCTTGCTTGGTCAGATCGTCGAACACAATCAGCACATGCTTGCCCTGATACATCCAGTGTTGGGCAATGGACGAACCGGTATAGGGCGCCAGCCATTTGAAGCCTGCGGAATCGGACGCCGGTGAGGCGACGATCGTCGTGTAGTCCATCGCGCCGCCCTCTTCGAGCGTTTGACGCACGCTGGCGATCGTGGTGCCCTTCTGGCCGATCGCCACGTAGACGCACCGGACCTGCAGGTCGGGGTCACCGGACTCCCAGTTCTGCCGCTGGTTCAGGATCGTGTCCACACACACTGCGGTCTTACCGGTCTTGCGGTCACCGATGATCAGCTGTCGCTGACCGCGGCCGATCGGCGTCTGCGAATCGATGGCCTTGATGCCGGTCTGCAGTGGCTCACTCACGCCTTGGCGTTGCACCACCGACGGCGCCTGCAGCTCGAGGGCGCGGCGCTCGTCTGTGTCGATCTCGCCGCGACCATCGATCGGCTGGCCCAACGGGTTGACTACACGTCCCAAGAAGGCGTCACCGACCGGCACCGAGAGGACCTCACCGGTGCGCTTGACCGGTTGGCCCTGCTCAATCTTCTCGAACTCACCGAGGATCACCGCACCGATGCTGTGCTCGTCGAGGTTGAGCGCAACACCAAGGACGCCGCCGGGGAACTCCAAAAGCTCCTGCGTCATCACCGATGGGAGGCCCTCAACGTGCGCGATACCGTCGCCCGCGTCGATGACTGTGCCGACCTCTTCACGCTCGGTCTCGGCCTCGAAGCTGGCTACGTACTCCTCGATAGCGCCCTGGATCTCCTCCGCGGAGATCGTCAACTCTGCCATGGCTCTTGTCTTCCTGATTCGTGTGTCGGTCTTTGGAGTTATCGTGGTCAGTCGGGCAAATGGGTCTCGGCCGCGGCCAGCTTGGACGACAGCGCCCCGTCGATCACTTCGTCGCCGACGGCGATCGTCAAGCCGCCCAGCAGCCCGGGATCCACATTCAGCTGAAGTGAGACTGGGTGACCGTAGATGCGGCTGAGCAGTTCGGTGAGCCGGTTCTCTTGCGCCTCGCTGAGCGGGGCGGCGGCACGGACGTGCGCGACGATCTCTCCGCGTAGCGACACCGCCAAGTTCGCCAGCCCGCGAACGGTGTCGTCAGCACGCTCACCGTGCAACAGCTCGATCGACTGGCGAAGCAGATCTGCGGCGTTCTTGCTTGCGCGGCGCCCAAGCACATTGTTGAGCAGCCTGATTCGACCGTCCAGCGGGGAACTGAAATCACTCAGCAGCGTGATCAATTGGGGCTCAGAGTCGAGGATGCGACTGAACCTGAACAGCTGGTCCTCCACGTCCTCGATCTGACCTTCGCGTTCCGCGCGCATCAACAGCGCCAGCCTGGCGATGTGCTGCACTCCGTAAAGCAAGTCGCCTGTGGAGGACCAACGCTGCGACACAGCGGTTTTGACAATGTCGAGCGCGGTATCAGAGACCTTGCCGGATAGCAGTCGCTCGGTCAGCTGGACCTTGGCGTCGGAGTCGCTGGAAGGATCTGCCACATGCCTGGCTAACACAGGCTCGGTACGTAAGAGCTTGGTCACCGACGCCAGATCCTTTGCTAGGCCGGTTAACGCGTCGGGCTCGAGATCAGACGCTATCCCGTTGAACCGCTCGACGACGTTGCGCACCGCATCGCGACTGGCGGGGCGGAGCTTGGCCGTCGTGACATTACCGAATCCGGCACTCGAGGAGGCCATCTCGTCGAGCTCGGTCAGGAAACGGTCCACTGTCGCCGCCTGCTCCGATGGATCGGAGACGAAGTCGGCGACTAGATCGCTTGCTCGACGAACGGACTCGGCGCCGAGGGTTTGCCGCAGCTCACGGATGAGCTGCTGGCGCAGCAGTTGAACCTGTTGGCCACCTTGCACCTTGATGCGCTCAAGCTCGACGTCTGCCTGTGCGCGAAGCTGTTCGGCGATCTTCTCAGCATCGTGGCGCGCCTCATCGATCACCTTCGCCGCCTCGGCCTTGGCCTCCTCCAGCGCCCTGGCGTGTTCGGTGTCGGCGTCCGCGACCTTCTTCTCCGCCTCGGAGTGCTCCTCGAGCTGGGTGCGGACGGTCTCCTGCTGGTTCTTCATCATGGAGCGGACTGGCGGCACAACATACTTCACGAGCAGGAAGACTATGACCGCGAAGCCGATGAGCTGTCCGACGAAGGTCGACATTTCGCTACCGTCCCTGTCCCGTTGAGACCGGAACCGTACGAGTCGTCACGTCGACCCCGAGTACCCGGCTAGCCAGATTCGCCGCCAACGAATCCACCGACGACTGGAGCTCACCCGACACCGCCAGGGACTGCTGGGTCAATTCCTCGTTGGCCTGCTGCAGCACCTTTGACACTTCTGCATTGGCCTTCGCCCGCGCATCCTCGACGATCTTGCGCCCCTCGGCACGGGCCTCGTCCCGGACGCTGGTCGCCCCGCGCCGGGCCTCGCCCATAACGTTCCGGTAATCCGCGTCCGCGGCGGCGCGAAGCTGGGCTGCGCGCTTGTTGTCCTCGGCCGTCTTCTCGATCATGACTTCGCGCTCGCGAAGCACTTTGCTGATCGGTGGCACAACCCATTTGGCGATGACACCGAGAACTATCAGGAAGATGAGCAGCGTGAAGAAGAAGGTGCCGTTGGGCAGCAGGAAGTTCTGCTGCCCACCGCCTTCCTCCGCCGCAAGGATTTCTCGGGAAAGCGCCGCAGTGGTGCTCAGGTCAACCATGAACTCTGCTTTCCGGCTGGTTAGGAGGCACCCGGGGTGGCGAACACGAACAGCGCCATGAACGCCAGGTTGATGAAGTACATGGCCTCAACCAGGCCGACGGTGATGAAGAACGGGACAAACAGCCTGCCCTGGGCCTCGGGCTGCCGGGCAACTCCGTTCACCAGCGCGCTACCTACGACGCCGTCACCGATGGCGGCCCCGATGGCGCCGCCTCCCAACAGAAGTCCACCGCCGATGAGTGCTCCGGCGACGATAGTGGGATCCATTCCTTATCCTCCTTGATAACTGGCAGTTCGAACTACCAGGTGATTGGTTCGAGCATTGCGGGTCGGTTAGTGGTGTTCGTCTTCGAGCTCCATCGACTGGCCGAAGTACAGGATGGTCAGCAGCGCGAAAATAAAGGCCTGAATCGCGCCGATGAACAGTTCGAAGGACTTCCAGAGTGCGTTCGGGGCCCACAGGATGTAGGCAGGGAACAGCGCGATGATCGTGACCATGATGCCGCCGGCGAAGACGTTGCCAAAAAGTCGGAGCGACAACGAGATCGGCTTGGCGATCTCTTCGACTAGGTTGATGGGCGCGAGAAACGCAACGTGTCCCTTCAGCAATCTGAGTGGATGGCCGAAAATGCCTCGCCGCCAAAATCCCGCGGCGTGATAGCAGATGAAGACGAACAGGCCCATGGCCAGTACGAAGTTTATGTCCGACGCCGCCGGCTTGAGTACCTCATGAATGCCGGTCTCGTTGGAGTACTGCCACGGGAATACCGACAGCCAGTTCGCGATCAGGATGTACACGAACAGCGTCACCGCCAGCGGTAGCACGAATGGCGCGATCTTCATCCCGATCGCGGACTCGATCTGATTGCGCGACTGGACCGTGATCGCTTCGAAGAACAGCTGGACCCCGGAGGGAACACCGCTGGAGGTCACCTTGGCGCGCAAGTAGAACGCCAACGCGAGCACGATTGTCGCGGCGATCGACGCCGACAGCAGCGTATCGGTGTTGACGGTCAACCCAAACCAGTTCGCAGTGGTGTGGGTGCCGACGTGGATCCCTGACTCCGCGGCCAGGATCGTTTCAGTCATCGTTGGCTCCTTCAGGTCCGGCTGCGGCGCCGACACGCAGTTTCTTCGCCACGGGCAGCGCCGTCGAGAACACCAGCAGCATCTGGAACACGGCCATGCCGAAAACTACGCCAAGACCGTCCGGCCGGAAGACGAACGCTATCGTCAGGCCGACGGCGGTCAGCATCGCGAGTCGTGTCGCCGAGTTCAACGCCATCTTGGACTTGAGCGGGTGCGCCTGGGCGGTGATCATGTGCACGGAGCGTCGCACGAGGACCGCGTTGATCAAACCGAGTCCGAGGCCGACCCCGAAGAAGACGCCGATCATCGCGCGATCAATCTGAGCGGTACCCAGTATCGCCAGTCCGGTCAGCACCAAACAGATCACGAGCAGGCGCACAGGCCTGAAAGCTACGGACGGTAACACCAACGGCGCGTCGTGCGCTGGCGTCGTCACTGCTTCACCTCAATCCCGCGGTCAGAGGAAGTTGCCAAATGATTTCTGTGAGTGGCGCCCCGAGCGTATCGGAGTGCATCGGGCTCACTGGAATCACCCTGGGGTCGCTCCCTTTGTCGGTCGTTGTTCCGCGTCGATCGGTGGTTCACCGATGGCCCGGAGGCCGGCAACCCGCGAGGTTTTTTCGGGTTCTGACTGCACCCTAACACATGGTGAGAGGCATAAAAGACGTCTACTACTATTTGTCGTACAGTTCATCTAGCTGACCATCTCGGCGGCGCAACAGCGGGATGAGAGTAACCACGACCGCGACCAGAATCGCCGCCAGCATGACGGCACCGGTGTAGCGCGGATCGAAGAAAATCGTGCTGGCGGCGCCGACTGCGATGATGCCCACCCACAGATAGATCAGCAGCACCACCCGCCGGTGCGAATGACCGATGTGAAGCAGCCTGTGATGCAGGTGCATCTTGTCAGGGCTGAACGGGCTGCGACCCGCGCGGGTGCGCCGCACGATCGCCAACAGCATGTCCAGCGCTGGCACGAACAGCACCGCAACCACCAACAGGAACGGCGACAGCAAGGCGAACACATCGCGGGCGCCGTATGCGGTCTGCGATATTGGGCCCGCGGCCGTCGTCGAGGCCGCGGCGAGCATCAGGCCGATCAGCATCGAACCCGAGTCACCCATGAAGATCTTGGCGGGGTGGAAGTTGTGCGGCAGGAATCCCAGGCATGCTCCGGCGAGCACCACCGAGATCACGGCAGGCGGATAGAACAGGACATCGCCGCCGTGATCGCGCAGCAGCCCGATCGAGAAGATGCAGATGGCCGATGCGGTGATCAGGCCAAGGCCGGCGGCGAGGCCGTCCAGCCCGTCGACGAAGTTCATGGCGTTGACGATCGCGACGGTCAGCGCCAGCGTCAGCAGGATCGACGACACCTGGTCGAGCACGATGGTGCCGACACCGGGGATGTAGAGCACGCTCCACGCGACACCCATCGTGACAAGCACACTGGCCGCGGTGATCTGGCCGGCGAACTTCGTCAGTGCATCCAGTCCCCATCTGTCGTCGATCAGACCGATCGCCATGATGAGCCCGCCCGCGACCACGACCGCGGGCATTCCCGACGAGTACACGAACCCGCGGGTGAGCGCTGGAAGCTGCGACGCCAGCAGCACGGCACAGACCACGCCGACGAACATCGCCAGCCCGCCCATTCGCGGCGTCGGCTGCAGATGAACGTCGCGTTCGCGCGGATAGGCCACCGCGCCGAGGCGCCGGGCGATGATGCGCACCCATCCCGTAGCGAAGTAGGTGATGATCGCTGCGGTGAGTCCGACCAGCGCGAGCTCGCGAAGCGGGACGCCTGCACCGCGATCGTTGAGCGCCAGCAGACTGTCTGCCGCGTAGACCACCGATGAACCGTATGCCATGTTTCTTCAGGTCGCCCCGGATCAGTCCGTCAACGTCGCCGCGTCAACGCCAAGCACTTTCGCCACCGCATCGACGGTGACCGGCCCCTGCCGCAGCACCCGCGGATGTGCACCGGTCAGGTCCACGATCGTGGACGCCGCCTGCTGCTGCGACGGTCCGGCGTCGAGGTAGACCTCGACGAGGTCGCCGAGTTGGTCTCGCGCGTCTTTCGCGGTGACGGCGGGGGGCTGACCCGAGATGTTCGCGCTCGACACCGCCATCGGCCCGACCGCGCGCAGCAGCTCGATGGCCACGGGGTGCAGCGGCATGCGCACCATGACGGTGCCGTGTGCGTCGCCCAGGTCCCATTGCAGCGACGGCGCCTGCCGCACCACGAGGCTGAGGGCACCCGGCCAGAAGGCGCGGATGAGTTCGCGGGCGGTGTTCGGGACGGAGTACACCAGCCCCTCGATCGTGTGCCAGGACCCGACGAGCACCGGAACGGGCATGTCACGACCGCGACCCTTGGCCGCCAGCAGAGCCGAAACGGCCTCGCTGTCGAAGGCGTCGGCGCCAATGCCGTAGACGGTGTCGGTCGGCATCACCACCAGACTGCCGCCCTTGACCGCGCTGACGGCCGAGGCGATACCGATCGCCCGCGTCTGCTCATCGAGGCAGTCGAACATCTCCGTCATGAAGTCCAGTTTCTCACCGGCTACGGACCGCAGTGACGAAGCGGGGCCGACCCGCCAGGTCGAGGCGGCTGGTGACGTCGTCGAATCGCCCTGTCCGGGCGAACGCTTCGACCGTCCGCGCCGAGGTGGTGTCGTCGTGCTCGACGGCGCAGAGCCCGCCGGCGCGCAGCCATCGGCCAGCGAGGTCGGCGATGGCTTCGATGACCTCCATCCCGTCCGGCCCGCCGAACAGCGCGTGCGGTGGATCATGTTCGGCGACTTCGGGTTCCAGATCCGCGTCGTCTGGAATGTAGGGCGGGTTGGCGACGAGCAGATCCACTGAGCCGTCGAGATCGGGAAGCAAGCCCGGTTCGGTGACGTCGGCACGCAGCAGTTCGACACCGACGCCTACGAGATTGCTTGTCGCGTACTCGAGCGCGCTCTGCGAGTCGTCGACGGCGACAATGCGGGCCGCGGGCCAGAACTTCGAAAGCGCCAACGCCAGCGCACCGCTACCGGTGCACAGATCGACGATCACCGGCTTCGACGACAGCTGTTGTGCAACAGTCCATTCCAGCATGGCTTCGGTTTCTGGCCGCGGTATGAAAACACCAGGACCGACATGGACAGTGACGGGACCGAACGCCGCGGTTCCGACGATGTGCTGAAGCGGCTTGCGGCTGACGCGCTCGGCGACGAGTCCGTCATAGGTTTCGTAGAAGTCCGATCCGGGGTCGAAGAATGCCAACCGTCCGCGCTCCACACCGGCGGCAAATGAGGCAAGCAGTTCCGCGTCGGCCCGCGGCGATCCGACTCCCGCCCGCGCCAGTGCCGCCTCGGCGGCATCGATCGCCTGGCGGACGTTGGCGCGTGCTGGCACCCGGCCGGGCCGGGTCATGCTTGCTGAAGCCGGGACTGCTTGTCGGCGGTGGCCAGCGCGTCGAACAGGGCATCGAGGTCGCCGTCGAGCACTTGGTCGAGGTTGTGCGCCTTGAAGTTGATCCGGTGATCGGCGATCCGGTTCTCGGGGTAGTTGTAGGTGCGGATCCGCTCGCTGCGGTCGACGGTGCGGATCTGGCTGGCCCGGTCCGCCGACGCGTCGGCCTGCGCCTGCTCCTCGGCGAGTGCCTGCAACCGGGCGGCAAGCACCTGCAGCGCGCGCGCCTTGTTCTGCAGCTGGCTGCGCTCGTTCTGGCAGGTGACGACGATGCCGGTGGGCAGATGCGTGATGCGCACCGCCGAGTCGGTGGTGTTGACGCCCTGGCCGCCCTTGCCCGAGGACCGGTACACGTCGATGCGCAGATCGGATTCGTCGATCTCGACTTCCTCGACCTCTTCGGGTTCGGGGTAGACGAGCACGCCCGCGGCCGACGTGTGCACGCGGCCCTGCGACTCGGTCACCGGAACCCTTTGCACACGGTGCACGCCGCCTTCGAACTTGAGACGCGACCACACCCCGTCGGCCGTATCGCCCTTGCTCCTGATCGACAACGTCGCGTCCTTGTAGCCACCGAGGTCGGAGGTGGTCCCGTCGAGCATGGTGACGGACCAGCCGTGCCGCTCGGCGTACCGGGTGTACATCCGCGCCAGGTCGGCGGCGAACAATGCCGATTCCTCGCCCCCCTCACCGGACTTCACCTCGAGGACGATGTCGTCGGCGTCGTGCGGATCGCGGGGTGAGAGCTGGTCGGTCAGCTGGGTGTCGAGCTGCTCGACGACCGCTTCCAGTTCGGGCACCTCGGCAGCGAACGACTCGTCGTCGGCGGCCAGTTCCCGGGCAGCCTCGAGATCGCCGCGGGCGGCCTCGAGCTTGCGGTAGGTCGCGACGATCGGCGAAACCTGGGCGAACCGGCGGCCGACCTTCCGTGCGGCGGACGCATCCGCATGCAGGTTGGGATCGGAGAGCTGGCGCTCGAGGTCGGCGTGCTCAGCGAGCAATGCCTCGATCACGGGTGCCGTGTCGGCCATGTCGTCCTCCTTACCCGCAGTGCACTCCCTCGGTTCTTCCGCCAAACGCAAACCGACGCCCGGGCTGCGCTCGTGCGCAGCATCGGGCGTCGGAACGACAGCTAGTTGTCTGCGCCTGTTTCGGGCGACTTCTCGCCCGCGCCCTTGCGCTTGCCGTAGCGCTTCTCGAAGCGCGCCACACGGCCGCCGCTGTCGAGGATCTTCTGCTTGCCGGTGTAGAACGGGTGGCACTGCGAGCAGACCTCGACGTGGATCTGGCCGCCCTTCTTGGTGCTGCGGGTGGTGAACGTGTTACCGCAGCCGCAGATCACCGTGGTGTCGGCGTAGTCAGGATGAATGCCTGATTTCATGGTTTCCTCTTCAATCGTGGGCCCCGGGTCGCCCCTCCGTTGACCAGGAGGTATCGGCGTGAACCGGAACCGAGGGTGTCGGCGCCATTATGCCAGGTCAACCGCCAACGGCCTAAACGCATGCGGCAGGGTCGCTATTCCTCGCCCCGCTCTTTCGCGAACGTGGGTTACCCGCACGCTTTCGGCCCGGCGGTTTCAAGCGGTAGATGCAACAGCGGGTGGTTTGGACGGGTTGGACAGTAGTTCGTCGAGGGCTTCGGCGGGTGTTTTCCAGCTCAAGGTTTCGCGGGGCCGGCGGTTGAGTTTGGTCGCGACGTAGTCGAGGTAATCGGCCGGAAAGACCGATAGGTCGGTGCCTTTGGCAAAGTATTGGCGCAGTAGGCCGTTGGTGTTCTCATTGGTGCCGCGCTGCCACGGGGAGTGCGGATCGCAGAAGTAAATATTGAGCTCGGCGGCTTGGGCGATCGCCGCATGGTTGGCCATCTCGCTGCCCTGATCCCAGGTCAGTGTTTTGCGCAGGATCAACGGCAGTTGCGCCATTTTCGCCACGATCGCTTCCTGCACGGCCACCGCGGTGTGATCGTCGGGCAGATGCAGCAACATCACAAACCGGGTCATCCGTTCGACCACGGTGCCAATCGCTGAACCCGAGGCAGTACTGCCCAGGATCAGATCGCCCTCCCAATGCCCGGGCACCGCGCGGTCTTCAACCTCGGGTGGACGCTCACTGATGTTGACCATGTCGCGGATGCGACCACGGCGTTCATCGGGGCGGCGCTGGGGCTTACGCAACGCTCGCCCGGTGCGCAGACAGGTATGCAGTTCGCGACGCAGACTGCCTTTGCCCTGGACATAAATCGAGGTGTAGATGGTTTCGTGCGACACCCGCATCTCCACATCGTCGGGAAAATCCAGCACCAACCGCTTGGCGATCTGCTTGGGACTGTGCTCGTCGAGCAGCCGGGCCTGCACTTCATCGTGCAGCTTCTCGCTAACAGCCAGCTTGCCCGCTTTCGGGCGACGCGCCCGCCGATCAGAGTATGCCTGCGCCGTCAGCGCGCAGTAGCCCCCCGCGGCGCTGCGGCCACTCTGGCGTGCCCCGAACGCATGCTTTCGCCGATACCCTGAGTTGCGGTCCGGGTGATCGACGGTGTGTCGGCCGTTGTTGTCGATTTCGCGTTTGATTGTCGACGCCGGCCGAGGAGGTAACAGCCGGCTACCAATCGCACGCAGCGACTCATTGGTCGCCACGCCGATTTCGATCTGAATCCGATCCTGCAGCGTCATCCGCGGCTTCAGGCCCGATGAGCTGGGCACTACCGATCGTGGTTTCACCCCGCCAGCGTCGCGGAACCAGCGAAATCCCGTGCGCCTCGACACGCCGACAGCCCAGCTTGCCTCCTCGACAGTATGGCCATCACTGACATGCCTCCAGAACTGACGAACAACAGAGCTCAAAGTCAAAACAGACAACGCAACACGCCTCCACACGAATCAGAGACTGTTGCATCGACCCCTAGACCCCAAGCCCCTCGACCGTGCGGGTAACCCACGTTCGGCGCTGCTGCGGCGTGACCTCTGCCGCTGAACAGATCTGTGAGTCTGTCTACCGTGCCACAATGCCCAGGTGACGACCGGCACTGCCACCAAGAACATCCGCGATCGACTGACCGACGCTGCGGAGATCTGCATGCGTGCGAAAGGGATCCGCGCGACCACGGTGTCCGAGGTGGCCGAGGTCGCCGGGGTTTCCCGCGGCTGGTTGTACCGCCACTTCCCGGACAAGGTCACACTGCTCGGCGCCGCGATCGTGCGGTTGAACGAAGCGTACTGGTCGGACGCGCACGCGATGCTGGAGCAGGTCGAGGGTCTGGACCGCCAGATGGCGCTGGGCATCCGGCACGCCCGCACCGCATACGACGATCCGGGTGCGCTGCTGATGAAGCTGCGGATGGAGGAGCCCGAGGAGTTCGCCGCTTGCGCGGGAGCAGGTGTCCAGGGGCTGGTGCCCGACCTGGCGGATTTCTGGTCGCGCTACCTCATCGCCGCCCGTGATCGTGGCGAGATCCATCCCGACATCGATATTGCCGAAGCATCGGAATGGGTTGCCCGCGTACTGATTTCGCTGGCAACGGTGCCTGGCGACACGCTCGATCCGGAAAACTCCGACGCCCTGCTGGTGCAGGTACGCCGCTACGTGATGCCGGGCCTGAAAGCCGACCCCGCCGCGTCCGTGGACTAGTCGCCGTCCGCGGATCCGGGCGCGGTCTTGGAGACCTGAACCAGGAACTCGTAGTTGTTCTTGGTCTTGCGCAGCTGGCTCATCAGCAAGTCGATGGCCTGGTGCGGGTCGAGGCCCGAGAGCACGCGGCGCAACTTGTGCACGATGGCGAACTCATCAGCCGAGAGCAGCAGCTCGTCCTTGCGGGTGCCCGACGGGTTGACGTCGACAGCCGGGAACACGCGTCGCTCAGCGATCTTGCGGTCGAGCTTGAGCTCGGCGTTGCCGGTGCCCTTGAACTCCTCGAAGATCACCGTGTCACCGGTCGAACCGGTCTCCACCATGGCGGTGGCGATGATCGTCAGAGAACCACCGAACTCGATGTTGCGGGCCGCGCCGAGGAACCGCTTGGGCGGATACAGCGCGGTCGAGTCGACACCACCGGACAGGATCCGGCCCGAAGCAGGCGACGCGTTGTTGTAGGCGCGGCCCAGTCGGGTGATCGAGTCGAGCAGCACGACGACATCCTTGCCCTGCTCGACGAGCCGTTTGGCGCGCTCGATCGCGAGCTCGGCAGCCTGAGTGTGGTCTGACGGCGGACGGTCGAAGGTCGAGGCGATGACCTCGCCCTTGACCGATCGCTGCATGTCGGTGACCTCTTCCGGACGCTCGTCGACGAGCACGACCATCAGGTGGCATTCCGGATTGTTCTTGGTGATCGCGTTGGCGATGTCCTGCATGATCGTGGTCTTACCGGCCTTGGGCGGCGACACGATCAGGGCACGCTGGCCCTTGCCGATCGGCATGATCAGGTCGATCAGACGGGTCGTCAGCTTCTCCGATGTCGTCTCCAGGCGCAGCCGCTGGTTCGGGTACAGCGGGGTCAGCTTGGTGAACTCGTCGCGATTCTTGGCGTCCTCAACGGGTCCACCGTTGACCGTGTCCAACCGCACGAGCGGATTGAACTTCTGCCGCGGATTCTGACCGCCACCCTCACCCTCTTTGGGGACGCGGACGGCGCCGGTCACCGCGTCGCCGCGGCGCAGACCGTTCTTGCGAACCATGTTCATGGACACGTACACGTCGTTGGGTCCGGCCAGGTAGCCCGAGGTGCGGACGAACGCGTAGTTGTCGAGCACGTCGAGGATGCCGGCAACGGGTTGCACGACGTCGTCCTCGCGCAACTCGGTGTCGCGGTCTCCCCCGCCACCACCTTCACCACCGCGCTCGCGGCGCCTGCGATCGCGGAACCGGCGACCCCGGCGACCCCCACGGCCCTCGCCGTCGTCGTCGTTGTTCTGGTTGTTCTGGTTGTTCTGGTTGTTGCGGTTCTGCTGACCGCCCTGCTGGTCGCCGCCCTCGGACTTGTCGCCGTCCGACCTACCGCCGTCGGACTTGTCGCTTTCGGACTTGTCGCGCTGTTTCGCGGGCTGCTCGTCGGCATCGGGCTTCGCATCCTGACGGCCCTGTGCGGACTGGTCGGAGCCGCTCGGGGCGCCAGATCCGCGCGAGGCGCCGCGACGCTCACGGCGTGGGCGCTGTTGCTCGGTCTGCTCGCCGGGCTCGCTCGTTGTCTCAGAAGCGGTCGCCGTGTCAGCGGCGGGTTCTGCTGGGGCGGCGTCGGCGGCCTTGGCGGTCGTGCCGTTGGATTCGCCGCGACGCTCACGGATGGCGGCGACCAAGTCGCTCTTGCGCATTCCGGAGGCGCCCTCGACGCCGATCTGCTTGGCCAGTGCCCGCAGTTCGGGCAGCACCATCGTCGATAGTGAGCCTGCACGGTTGCCGGACGCTACGTCGGCGGTCGGTGCGGTTTCCGCGGTGGGCGTGCTGTTTGACGCTTCCTCGGCCGCGGGAGTCGAGATGTCTGAATTCACGGGGCTCGGCAGCTGGTCGTTTTCGCTGTTACCGCCAGCCGTGATCAGGTCCGTTTCGGTCACGGATTTCCTTTCTTTCCCTCGCTGATCAAGTCATGCGGGGGTTCGTTGCGTTCAGCTAATCCGCTGAACGCGGGGGTCCCACCATTGCCTCTGCGACAGTGATCGCCGGGATTCGCCGCAAAACGGCGAACCGTCAGTCCACGAGATGAGCACTTGAAAGAAGAGTGGTCGTCCTAGTGTCGACGCAGGCAGAGACGCTGCAATTGCTGGACGAGAGCGAGAATAACCCGCTTCCGTGCTGGAAGCAAGAAAGACACTGGTTCGGATGTGACTCCTGTTATCGGTGCGATCCAACACAGATCAAGTCCGGGCAACAACGCCCGATGTCCATCGCACGCCTTCGCCGACCCTCATCTCACTGACGGCGAACCCGTTCGCGACGCCATACTCGATGGCTTTCGCCGGCAACTCCGATTGCGTACTAAATGCGATAACCGCAGGTCCGGCTCCAGATAACGCCGCCGATACCTCACAACGCCGGAGGATCTGCAGGTATTCCGCGGACCGCGGGATGGCGGCGGCCCGCTGCGGCTGGTGCAAGACGTCTTCGGTGGCCTCCATCAACAGGTCGGGGCGCTGCGTCAGTGCCACCACCAGCAATGCGGCACGGCTCAGATTGAACCGGGCATCGGTGTGGCTGACGTGCTCCGGGAGCAACACCCGGGTTTCGGCCGTCGAGGAGCGCTCTTCGGGGATCGCGGGGAACAGATGGATGTCCGGATGCAGCTGGATCGGCACCGCCGAGTAGCGCGGCAACACGCCTTCGTGTTCGGTCCACGACACCACTGCCCCGCCGAGCACCGCCGCGGATGCGTTGTCGGGATGACCCTCGAACTCACTCGCCAGCTGGATCAACTCGGCGTCGCTCAGCGGCTCCGAACCCACCTGCGTCACAAGGCCGTTGACAACGGCGAGCCCGCCGACGACCGCCGCAGCCGACGATCCGAGACCTCGGGAATGCGGAATATCGTTGCGGCAGATGACCTTTAGACCGGCGACCTGAAACCCGGTGTTCTGCAGCCCGTGCTCGATCGCGCGCACGACCAGATGCGACGAGTCCAGGGGGACCTGCCCTGCACCCTCGCCCTCGACTTCGACGACGAGGCCGGATTCGGTGACTTCCACGACGATCTCGTCGTACAGGCTCAACGCCAGGCCCAGGCTGTCAAAGCCCGGACCCAGGTTTGCGCTCGAGGCCGCAACGACGGCGGTGGCCGTCAGACCGACGGGCAGAGTCTGCGTCACAGGGGCACCTGCTAGACCAGACCCAGCATCTCGACCACGGCTGACGCGTCGACTGGTAGCGGCGTCACGACCGGCATGCCTTTGAGCGCCGTGTCGGGATCCTTGAGGCCGTTGCCGGTGACCGTGCACACCACCGTCGAGCCTTTGGCGACCCAGCCATCCTCGATCGACTTGAGCAGCCCGGCGATGCTTGCGGCCGAGGCGGGCTCGACGAACACGGCCTCGGTGCGGGCCACCAGGTGATAGGCGGCGAGGATCTCCTCGTCGGTGGCGGCGACGAAACGGCCGTTGGACTGCTCCTGGGCCTCGACAGCCGTCGTCCACGACGCGGGTGAGCCGATCCGGATGGCGGTGGCGATCGTCTCGGGATTGGTCACCGGCTCGCCTAGCACCAGGGGTGCGGCGCCGGCGGCCTGCGTGCCCAGCATGCGTGGCAGTCGGTCGGACACCCCGTCGCGGTGGTACTCCTGGTAGCCCTTCCAGTACGCGGTGATGTTTCCCGCGTTGCCCACGGGTAGAGAATGCACGTCCGGTGCGGCGCCGAGAGCGTCGATGATCTCGAATGCGGCGGTCTTCTGCCCCTCGATGCGGAACGGGTTGACCGAGTTGACGAGCGACACCGTCGGATAGTCGTTGGTCAGCTTGCGCGCCAGCTCGAGGCAATCGTCGAAGTTGCCGTCGATCTGAATGATCTTCGCGCCGTGCATGACGGCTTGGGCGAGCTTGCCCATCGCGATCTTGCCCTGGGGGATCAGCACGGCGCAGGTGATACCCGCCCTGGCCGCGTAGGCAGCCGCCGACGCGGAGGTGTTGCCGGTGGACGCGCAAAGCACCGCCTTCTGGCCGCGAGCGACGGCCTCGGTGACGGCCATCGTCATACCGCGGTCCTTGAACGAACCCGTCGGGTTGAGGCCCTCGACCTTCAAATGCACGGTGCAGCCGGTCAATTCGGACAGTCGAGGTGCGGGCAGCAGCGGCGTACCGCCCTCGTGCAGGGTGATCGGGGTCCAGTTGTCCTCGACCGGAAGGCGATCCCGATACGCGGCAATGAGCCCGGGCCAAGGCTGATGAACGCCCTTCGGCGCGACTGTGCCCACCGCTCGTCGCGCTAGCGGCTCATCGCTCATTCGCTGGTTCCTTCCAGTCGAAGCACGCTGTTGATGCCCTCCACCACATCGAGGTCGGCCAGCGCCTCGACGGTTTCGGACAGCGCGGCATCGGTCGCCTGGTGGGTGACGACGACGATGCGCGCACCGCACCGCTGGCCTTCCGGGTCCACCATGCCCTCCTGGCGCACTTCGGCGATGCTGACCTCACGTTTACCGAATTCGGCTGCCACGGCTGACAACACACCGGGACGGTCGGCGACGTTCATGCTCACGTAGTACCGGGTCGGGATGAAGCCGATCGGCGAGATCGGCAGCTTGGCGTACTTGGACTCCCGAGGGCCTCGGCCACCCTGTACCCGGTTCCGCGCGGCCATCACCAGATCACCCATCACCGCGGAGGCGGTCGGCGCTCCACCGGCACCCTGGCCGTAGAACATCAGCCGCCCCGCGGCCTCGGCCTCGACGACGACCGCGTTGAACGCGCCGTTGACCGAGGCGAGGGGGTGAGTCAGGGGCACCAGCGCCGGGTAGACGCGGGCAGAAACCCGCTGCTGCCCTTCGTCAGTGGTGAGCCGCTCGCAAATCGCGAGCAGCTTGATCGTGCAGCCGAGTGCGCGGGCCGAGACGAAGTCGGCCGGGGTGACCTTCGTGATGCCCTCGCGGTACACGTCGTCGGCGGTGACACGGGTGTGGAAGGCGATCGAGGCGAGGATCGCAGCCTTGGCGGCGGCGTCATATCCCTCGACGTCGGCGGTCGGATCCGCCTCGGCATAGCCCAGCGCGCTCGCATCGGCCAGCGCCGCGGTGTAGTCGGCGCCCGTGCTGTCCATCTCGGAGAGGATGTAATTCGTGGTGCCGTTCACGATGCCGGCGACCCGGATCACGGTGTCACCCGCGAGCGATTGGGTCAGCGGACGGATGACGGGGATTGCACCGGCCACGGCCGCCTCGAAATACAGGTCGACGTGGGCGTGTTCGGCGGCCTGGGCCAATTCGCCGGTGGAGACGGCCATCAGCGCCTTGTTGGCGGTGACGACGGACTTGCCCTGCTCGAGGGCGGTCAGGATCGCCTTGCGCGCGGGTTCGACCGGTCCCATCAGCTCGACGACGATGTCGACGTCGTCTCGCCCCACGAGTTCGTCGATGTCGTCGGTCAGCATCTCGACTGGCACGCCTCGGTCGTCGGCGACGCGGCGCACCCCAATGCCACGCAGCACCAAGGGCGCACCGATGCGGGCCGCGAGGTCCTGCGCACTCTCCTCGATGATGCGGACGACCTGGCTACCCACGTTGCCGAACCCCAAGACCGCTACGCCGATGGGCTTTTCCTCGGTGCTCATTTGCTTACCTCACTTCCAGACTGAGTAGATCGTCGACCGTTTCCCGGCGCAGAATCAGGCGGGCCTGCCCGTCGCGCACGGCCACGACCGCCGGGCGGCCGATGAGGTTGTAACGGCTTGACATCGAATAGCAGTAGGCGCCGGTGGCTGCGACACCGAGCAGATCGCCGGGTCTTATGTCGTCGGGCACCCAGGTGTCGCGCACGACGATATCGCCACTTTCGCAATGCTTTCCGACGACACGGCCCAGTATCGACGAACCCTCACTGGCGCGCGAGATCAGGCGGACGTCGTATTCAGCGCCATACAACGAAGTACGGATGTTGTCGCTCATGCCGCCGTCGACGCTGACATAGCGGCGGTAGCGGTCGGTTGCGACCGCCACATCCTTGACTGTGCCGACCTGATAGAGCGTGATAGTGCCCGGGCCTGCGATCGCGCGACCCGGCTCGACGACCAGTTGGGGGGTGGGTAGCCCGACCGCCGCCGACTCCTCGCGGACTATGACGCTGAGCTTGGCGGCCAGCTCGGCGACCGGCGGCGGATCATCCTGTGGCAGATATGAAATGCCCAGTCCCCCACCGAGGTCGACGATCGACATCTGCGATGTCTTCTCGACGCCGAACTCGGAGACGACGTCGCGCAGCAGGCCGATGACGCGATGCGCGGCGATCTCGAACCCGGCGACATCGAAGATCTGCGATCCGATGTGGCTGTGCAGGCCCACCAGGCGCAGATGGTCGGTGGCGAACACCCGACGCACGGCGGTCAGCGCCGCGCCACTGGCCAGCGACAGGCCGAACTTCTGGTCTTCGTGCGCGGTCGAGATGAACTCGTGGGTGTGCGCCTCGACGCCGACGGTGACGCGGACCAGTACATCCTGTACAACACCCGCTGCACCGGCGATTTCGTCGAGCCGCTCGATCTCGACCATCGAATCGACGACCACATGTTCGATGCCCGCATTGACGGCGGCGGTCAGCTCTTCGACCGATTTATTGTTGCCGTGCAACGCAATCCGATCAGCGGGAAAGCCGGCGTGAAGTGCAACGGCCATCTCGCCGCCGGTCGCGACGTCGAGGGACAACCCCTCTTCGGCGATCCAGCGGGCCACCTCGGAGCACATGAAGGCCTTTGCGGCGTAGCGCACGTTCTCGCCACCGCCGAATGCCGCAGCGATCTCCCGGCACCGCGACCGGAAATCGTCCTCGTCGATCACGAACACCGGAGTGCCGAACTGCGCGGCGATGTCCGCGACGGACACTCCGGCAATAGATACCACGCCGTCGTCACCGCGAACCGTGTTGCGCGGCCAGACATTCGGCGCGAGCAGCAAGACCTCGGCCGCCGAAAGCGGACGCGGCGGCGCACCACCATGGTGGACTTCTTCGGCGTGCCGCGGGCCGGCCGGGTGTGCGATCACATCCGCTCCGGAGCGCTGACGCCGAGGATGCCCAGACCGTTGGCGATGACCTGGCGTGTGGCCTCGCACAGTGCCAGGCGCGCGGAATGCAGATCGTTCGGCGCTTCGTCACCCTGGGGCAATACGCGGCACGAGTCGTAGAACCGGTGATAGTCACCGGCCAAGTCTTCGAGGTAACGGGAGACGCGGTGCGGTTCACGCAGAGTCGCAGCGGTTTTCAGCACACGGGGGAACTCGCCAAGGTTGCGGATCAGCACGCCCTCTTTATCGTGCGTCAGCAACTCGAGGTGCTCGGTGCTCGCGGCAAGGCCGAGCTCGGCGGCGTTCCGAGCCAGAGCAGAGAGGCGTGCGTGCGCGTATTGCACGTAGTAGACGGGGTTTTCGTTGGACGCCGACGACCACAACGCCAGATCGATGTCGATGGGGGTGTCCACCGAGGAGCGGATCAGCGAGTACCGGGCGGCGTCGACGCCGATCGCGTCCACAAGGTCATCGAGGGTGATCACGGTGCCGGCGCGCTTACTCATCCGCACCGGCTGGCCGTCGCGGACCAGGTTGACCATCTGCCCGATCAGCACCTCAACCGTGGCGGGATCCTCACCAAGCGAGGACGCGATGGCCTTGAGTCGGGCGATGTAACCGTGGTGGTCGGCGCCGAGCATGTAGATGCACAGGTCAAAGCCGCGCTCGCGCTTATCTAGGTAGTAGGCGATGTCGGCGGCGACGTAGGCCGGCGCACCGTCGCTCTTGATGACGACGCGGTCCTTGTCGTCGCCGAAGTCGGTGGTGCGCAACCAGACTGCGCCGTCCTTCTCGTACACCTTGCCCGCGTCGCGCAGCTTGGCGATCGCCTGCTCGACGCGCCCCGACGTGTGCATAGAGTCTTCGTGGGTGTAGACGTCGAAGTCCGTGCCGAACTCGTGCAATGAGGCCTTGATATGACTGAACATCAGGTCGACCCCGATGGCGCGGAAGGTCTCCTGCATTTCGTGGTCGGGCAGGCTCAGGACGTCGGGTTCCTTGGCAACCACTTGTGCGGCAATGTCTTTGATGTACTCGCCGGCGTAGCCGTCCTCGGGCGGCGGCTCACCCTTGGCCGCTGCGATCAGCGAGTTGGAGAACCGGTCGATCTGGGCGCCGTGGTCGTTGAAGTAGTACTCGCGTAACACGGACGCGCCCTGCGTCGAGAGCAGCCGGCCCAGCGCGTCGCCGACGGCGGCCCAGCGGGTGCCGCCGATGTGGATCGGCCCCGTCGGGTTCGCCGAGACGAACTCCAGGTTGATGTTCTGGGCCTTCAGCTCCTCGGAGTGCCCGTAGTCCGCGCCCGCGTCGAGAACGTTGTTGACGATCACGCCCTGGGCGGAGGCGTCGAGACGCAGATTGACGAAGCCGGGCCCCGCGACGTCGGCGGCGGCGATGCCGTCGGTCTGCGTCAGCGCGGCCGCCAACCAGCCGGCCAGCTCGCGTGGGTTCGCGCCGACCTTTTTGCCCAGCTGGAGTGCCAGATTCGTGGCGTAATCGCCATGCTCGGGGTTACGCGGGCGCTCGACGGTGACCGTGTCCGGTAGCGCGGCGCTGTCGAGTCCGTGCTCAGAAAGCACCGCGGCCGCGGTGGTCTTGAGCAGCTCGGCCAAGTCGGCTGGGGTCACGAGGGTCCATCCTATGGTCTGACGTGGTCAGGCCCCGAATCGGTTTCCGGTCCTTCCGATGCGTTAGGCTGTCGACGCCCATTGGCGCAGGTTCACACCCGTGCGCCCCCGTAGCTCAGGGGATAGAGCGTCTGCCTCCGGAGCAGAAGGCCGCAGGTTCGAATCCTGCCGGGGGCACCATCTGACCAGGGGTTCAGGCACCGACACCCCAGGGCGGTTACGTGCGAGCCAGGAGGAATTGTCCCTCCCGGAGTCTTTCGTCCGCGATCATCTGGGTCTCTGTCCATCACGGATCGGGTGGGCTGCGGAACCGTGTTCCCGACGTGGACCATGCGTAATCGTCAGTCGGGTGAGGACGCATCACTTGTGCATCGCTTAGGCTAGGGCGGAGATGACGGGCCAGGCTCGCTGCTGAACTATCCAGGGTCACCCCGTCACCTCCATCACGCCGACCCAAGACGTGACCAAACCTGGATGCGACGCTGCTCGATTGTTCCCGCGCTCCTGGTGGAGTAAACCGGCGCGCCGAAGTGGTGCGATCCCGGGCTGGTACGAGGCTCGGCTCCGGCCACGGCGTCACGGCCGTGTCACGACCGAAACCCGAAGGTTAGCAGCGCGTTTCGCGGATCAGAAGGGCTCACGGGTGGACGGGTCTGATCTGCCTCCGGAGCAGAAGACGCGGGCTTCAATCCTGCCGCAGCAAGAATTTGACCAGCTCGTCAGATCACGGTTTATCTTCGCCGCGGCGGGTGCCGGATACGTGAGCTGGTGCCTCTGCACCTTCGTCATCACTCTCGGTTTCTGAGCCGTGCGAGGCTGGCTGCTCGTCAGCCGGCGAAGCCGTCGCCCCACCGGGGGTGTCCTGCTGCTTCGGAGACCGATACTCCGGGTCTTTCTCTGGTCTGCTCGCCCCACCTGTGCCCGAATCATCGGCCGTGTCCACGTCTTTGGCACTGGTTTGGCGGCCTTCGTAGGGCGGTAAAACGGCTTCGGTCTTTTGCGAGGGGATATTGCCGACGCCACCGTCGCCACTAGTTTTATCGGCTGGGTCGCTGATGGGCGGGTTGGCATCGGGGTCAACGGCGCCGGCCGGGCGGTCCACATTCTTGATGGGTTCGTCTGGTCCGGTGTTGTGCGTGCCTGGTCCGCCATCCACTTGCTGGGACTCTGTTTCCGGGTTGGTCATGTTCTGCTTCTTCCTACGATGCAGCGATGTGACCCCGCTCACATCCGGATACCCTGACCCTCCCACTCGAAACGGCCCTGCCGCCACGGCCTCACCTCGTCGGTGGGCCGAGGCCGGTCCTAGGTACTACGACGCTCCAACTCCAGCGTTTCTCGCGGTTGCACTGCAGCCTCATCTATCGCGCCATCGAGAGCATCGCCGATGCTCGCGAGTGGTGGGCCAAACCTGTCCAATGCGCCCCGCACCCGGGTCGGGCGCAGCTCCAACTTCCGAACCATGTTCCACCTTCCTGAGGTTTGAGTGGTACGTGCTGAGCCGACGCTCCCGGCCCGGGCTTGGAGCTTCCTAAAAGGACCGTCGGCGCCCGCCGAACGTCTCAGCTGATGAGCAACGCGACACCGTGGGCCAGCTTGTCGTTTCAGGTGATCGTCTCGGTGGACGGTAATCCGCACAACACGCCGCTCGGGCGGACGTACTTAGCTCGCCATCCCGGCGCGGGATCTACCCGCACATACCAAAGAGACAGGTGATCCGTATGAATCATCTGAGCCTCAACGGGTTTCACAGACTATCCGCTGCTTCGGCGACGGCGGAGACTCTCAGCGGCCAACCGGCCGATGGGGCCGGTTGCTCGGTGTCCGTCAGCTTCCCGCATACGACCAGATGGACACCCAATCGACCAACAGATTGCCGCGGTTGGTCCCGTACCCTTTCGTCTCGGTCTGCAGCTGCCAGCGCATCGGCTTCGTCGGGACGTACCGCGTTGTGTCGAGAACCACGGCGTCATCGAGAAGAAACCTGACCCGACCGGGGGACCATTCGATGGTGTAGACGTGCCAGTTGTTGAACGACACGCCGGTGTTGGCGGAGTCCTGTCCGCCACTGGCCAGCGCATAGTGGTGGAATCCGTAGGCCGTTTCATTCAGCTGACCCTCGGGAAAGTCGATTTCACCGTCGTCCGGCCACTTTTCGGACTCGGGCCAGAGCAGCCAAGCGATGTGATACTCGCTGAGGTTGGGATTGTCGACGCGCAGCCGCGCCGAGTAGCGGCCGTAGGTCTGATACTGACTGCCGTTCGCGATGATCGGTGACGGGTTGGCCCCCGCCGGCTGGCCGTCCACGTTGTGAAGGTCGAACTGGAGCATCCCGTCGGCGACACTGAGGACTTCCGCTGGCCGGTACGGCCTGCGCTGATATGTGTCGAGGAAAGTGGACGGATAGGTGCGCCACTGCTGGCCCTCCGCTCCGACGTAGACGACCTTGTATGGGTCGGTGTCGTTGGCCCAACTGCCCTTCGGCGCCGATCGCGTGAAGTCCTCGGCAAAGGCGTGGGTCCAACCTGGCAGGTTGCCCTTCGGTGCGGTGGATGCCGGTACCGAGGTGGTCGTCGTGGTTGGCGCAGTAGTCGTTGTCGGGCTTGTCGGCGGAGTGCTGGTCGTCGTAGTCGTGGGGACCTCCGGGACGACGGTCACCGCATCCACCGACAGTTGTCTGGTGCATTTGATTGTCCGGTACGGGTTCGTGAACGAGACGCCGATCGTGTGGGAACCGGCGGATATCTTTCGCGAGGACGTGTAGGTGGTCCATGAATTCGCCGACACAGAGTGGGTGCCAATGGTGACGCCATCCACCTTGACCGCCATTGACGGCGCGCCGTTGCACTGCTGTCCCTTGGCTCGAACGACGACGCTCGCCGAAGCGGGTAGCGAGACTTTCTTCGAGACGGTCGCCGCCCACGTTAGGGCAATGAACGAACCACCATTCGCGGTGGAATCCCGGCTGATCGCACCGGCGAATGACGGTGAGACGCTCATGGATTCGGCCTCGACAACGGTCGAAGCCGCGGCCGTCGCAAACGGCGTGACCGACACGGTGACGACGACGGCGGTCACTATGGCACCTACGCCGACCCACCCCGAGACCCTGCGCGACCGAAACATGGCGACTCCATCTGAGCAGGGGCCGAACGGCTGTGTTCAACCTCACGCCTAATTTCCTCTCCCCTCCGTCAATTTACAATAGAAACATCTATCACTTTGGTAACAACACTGTTTCGCGACGAATGCGCTACCGGGCGATCGGCGAACACGCTGCGAGCGAATGCCCGACCGGCTTCGTGATTTTCCGGGTCCGCCAGACAGGCGCCAATAGCGGTGCTTTTCAACAACTCTCAACGATGCTGGAGAAGGCAGGCATACTTGGTCGACGGCCGAAGGCAGATGCAGGGTCACCGGAAGGACGCGGTCAATGGCGAGACGGAGTAAAGGCCCTGGAGTACAACATGTTTCACTATCGACGCGCCCCGACCCTGGCGATCGCTCACCACTGGGAGTGAATCTGGGCTAAGACCACTCCGCGAGGACGCGCATCTTGGCTGCCTTCACTGCGGCGGCCCGTCGTAAGCGCTTGAGTTCCGGCGCAAAGCGGTTGCGGTCGTTGTCCTGGAAATTCAGGGGGAGATCCAGCGCGTTGATCAGCTTTGGTTCCAGATGCCATGGCTCGGGGTGCAGCACCCAGGACACCGCGGCATTCTCGGCCATCCACTGGGTCAGGACCGCTTCGCCGCCCGCGAAGGTCTGTCGCTTTCCCGATCCGATCCGGCGCAGCGCGAAGCCGAGCCGGTCGCCGAGCAGAACCCCAAGCGACTTGCGCAGGGTGGAACCGTCTGCGCTCGCATTGCCGGCTCCGAAGTGATACCGGATGCGTTTGCGAAGATCCTGCTGGTTCTGCTGCTTGCTCCCGGCCCGGGGTGGCCCAGGGCTGATTCCGACATAGAGCAGCGCCCAGCCGTCGCGTTGTTCGCACCCCGAGATATCGATGTCTCCGGGGATCTCACGGAACCACCAGCCATGGGCACCCGATTCGCCGGGCACCGGACATGGATCGGCGAAAATTTCGTCACGCGTATACCGCTGAGCCGCAAGAAAATTCGCGACAGCGTTTGCAGCCCGCTTCGCGGCCATCGACTCAGCCATACAGTCAGCCTAGCCCCCGGCGAGCGTTCACCCACCCCACTGGATTCAGCCGGCGTGCTCCAACGCACCAATGTATGTGCCCGGGTGGATTGCGGCGTCCTGCTGCATCACGCTGACACCGCCGGGAATCCAGGGAGTCACCAGAGGCGCCGCCTCTTCATCGGCCAATGATGACTGATCCAGGCATGTCGGGAGGCAATTCAAATCTTGTGCTGTTCTTGCACTCGCTGTCCCAGTTTCGGGTCTAATCTCCCGGTAGAGGGCCAGATTGCGCTGCCTGTCCCACGCTCGAGATTTTTGCTAGCGTCGTCCCGTGTTGATCCCCATCGCTTACACGGTCGTGTCGGCGTATGCCTCAACCAATGGCCCCGACAAAAGCCGCCCACCGCGCCTGACGCCCCCGCTCCAGGACGACGTTGGTGCGCCGCAGTCGTACATCGTCGACGCGTGGATCGGCGGATATGCGTGCTGCGACTGCGGTTGGAAGGGACGACGGCGATGGCATCGGTCATTCGCCGTCCACGACGCCGTGCGACACTTCGCCGCAACCAAGCACCATTTCGAGTGCTGATTTCCGTCTCCAAGAAATCACCAAGTGCTTCCTCTCAGGCTCCTCCAAACGCCTGATCGAAGGGAGAGACCCAGTGCCTGCTTCACGTCCCGACTTGCGGCCGGCCCGCGAGGTCGCGCCGTCGCTTCAGTTCCGCACCATTCACGGCCATCGCCGCGCCTTTCGCATCGCCGGTTCGGGCCCCGCGATGCTGTTGATCCACGGAGTCGGCGACAACTCGACGACCTGGAACAGCGTGCATTCCAAACTTGCGCAACGATTTACGGTCATTGCGCCGGACCTCCTGGGCCACGGTGAATCCGACAAGCCGCGCGCCGATTACTCGCTCGCGTCCTTCGCCAACGGCATGCGCGACCTACTCGCCGTACTCGGAATCGACCGCGTCACCCTCGTGGGTCACTCCCTTGGTGGCGGCATCGCCGCTCAGTTCGCCTACCAGTACCCCCACATGGTGGAACGCATCGTGCTGGTCAGCTGTGGCGGTGTGACGAGTGATGTCACCCCAGCTCTGCGACTGGCAGCAATGCCGATGGGGGCCGAGTCGATGGCAGCGTTGCGCCTCCCGGGCGCGGTCCCCGCCCTGAAATTCGCCGGCCGCGCCGCCAAGTCGCTGCTCGGTTCGACCAAGCACGGACGCGATCTGGGCAGCGGTATCGATCTGCTCGCCCGGCTGGCCGATCCGAAGGCACTGTCGGCGTTCGCGCGGACGGTGCGGGGTGTGGTGGACGGCCGTGGACAGTTCGTCACCATGCTCGATCGCGCCTACCTCATGCCGTCGATCCCCAAGCAGATCATCTGGGGTGAAGACGACATGGTGATTCCGGCGAGCCACGCGCGGATAGCCCACGAGGCAATGCCCGAGTCACGCTTGGAGATCTTCGAAAGCTCCGGGCACATGCCCTTTCGCGATCACCCCGACCGCTTCGTCTCCGTTGTCGAGCGGTTCCTCGACTCGACACTGCCCGCCGAATACGACCAAACCAGCCTCGGCTCGGTGATGCGGGGCTGCGACAGCGAGGACAGCGCTCCCACGGCGACCGCGTCGATCAGCGCCTGAGCAATCCCGTGTTGTCGGCTTACCGGCTGACTTATCGTGATCCCGCACCCGTCCGCGCAGGTGATGGGCTCGCTCAGGAGGAACGACGTCGTTATGAAGGCTGCCGCCCCGGTCAGGCTGACCGCAGCAGGGGTGGCACTCCTATGTGTGCTCGCAGGCTGCAACAGGAGCGACGGTCAGGCATCGCCGGTTTCGTCCGCGCCGGCGAGCGGTACGTCGAGCGAGTCAACGACCACTGAGGCCGCGACGCCCGCGGATTACAGCGCCCTGCTCATCACGAGCGAAGACATCGACTCATCGGAACCCTTCACCGCTGAGCCACCGATCCTCAATCCGAACGGCGAGGCCGGCGTCAGCGGGCGCTTCTTCGCCGAGGACTCTTCGATGATCGGTTCCACCATCAGAGTCCTGGCCGACCCTGCCGAAGCCGCGAGGGTGCTCGAACTGACCAGCAATGGAGTATCAAACGTTGCGGGCAGGCGAGAGCCGTCGCCGATCGGCACCAACGGATCGGTGATCGCGGGGACGTCGTTGGATCAAATCACGGGGATCACGGTGCTCACGTTCTCCGAACAGAACGCCGTCGTCACACTCGAGTTCGACGGCCCCTACGGCAAGCTCGAAGGATTACCAGCGGAACTCATTGATTCGGTCGCTCGGCGTCAACTGGAAATTCTCAGAGCGAGATTGCCGGAAATGGCTCCGCCTCCTCCCCTCCCCGTCGCCGCGACCATAGGCGGCAAGCCGGTGGATGTCCGAGGCCCGGTCGTGTGCAAGTACTGGAACGGCAGGTCCACCATCATCGCAGGCAACTCGGTACTCAAGATCGTCGTCGAGCTCGAGCCGGATGCGTCGGTGGTACACCGCGTGGAGCTCGCCAACGTCGACGACGTCTACCTGAGTTCGCCCGGCAATATGGCCACCGTCACCAAGGCCGGCAACACCTACACGGTCATCGGCACCGCATCTGGTGAGAGCGACACCACCCCGCCAAGGCAGGTCACCGAGCCCTTCGAAATCAGCCTCACGTGCCCCTGATGGGGAATGTCGTTCCCGTCTCGCTCTCTGCGAACTCCCAGAGCTTTTGGGCGTCTTCGTAGTCGCAGGCGTTCGCCGTCCGGCCGGCGAGCGTCGGTCCGCCCTTGAATCCGAAGCGTCCGTCGATGCCCACGAAGCTGCCCGGCGGAATGGGCTCGCTGATGCAGTACAGCGACGTCGCGGCACCGGCGTCGATGTCGTTGCCGATGACGTTCGCGACTCTCGTCACCACCGAGTGAAACGCAGACATCACGCGGGTGTCGGAGACGTTGGACAGGTTCGAAGCCACCCAGCCCGGATGTGTCAGGAACGACGTGACCGGCGAATTCGCTTCACGCAAGCGGCGATCCAGCTCTAAGCCCCACAACATGACGGCCAATTTCGAGCGCGCGTACGCCGGAAGGGAAGACCACTTCCGCGTGCGCAGGTGCGGATCATCGAAGGCGATGACGCCCCCTTTGTGGGCGTCCGAGCCGACATTGATGATCTTCGATCGCACCCGTTCGAACAGCAGGTTGGTCAACGCGAACGGGCCGAGGAAGTTCGTGCCGAGCATCATCTCGAAACCGTCGACGGTCTCGCTTCGTGTCTGTGCGACCAGGCCGGCGTTGTTGATGAGGATGTCGACGTCACCCTCGATCAGGTCCGGAAACGCACGTACCGAAGACTGATCGGCCAGGTCGAGCTTGACGACGGAGGTGTCACCGCCGATCTCGGCCGCGCGCTGGGCGCCCAGGTCCAGGTTGCGCACCGCGAGAATGACGTGCGCACCGGTGCGGACCAACGCGCGTGCCGTCCCCAGGCCCACTCCGTTCGTCGCGCCGGTCACGATGATGCGCTTACCGCTCAAATCGCCGAGTCGGCTCGGCGCCCAGTTCGAGGTCACCCTGTTGACGATAGCCAGGGCGTATCCGACCACAAACGTTGACATGACAGATTCGGCCTGGTTGTCTACCGCCGATGAGCGACGGCGCCCGCGAGATCGAGAACCTCGTCTACACCTATGCCGAGCGCCTCGACGCCGGCGACCTCGACGGTGTCGCCGCGCTGTTCGCTCACGGGCGCATCTGCGGTATGGAGGACGGGCCGCCGGAAACGGTCTTCGTGGGCGTTTCCCGGGTGCGGCAGATGTACGAGATGGCAACGCGCCTCTACGAGGACGGCACCCCGAAGACCAAGCACTTCACCACGAATGTGCGTCTGGAGGTGGATGACGCCGCCGGAACCGCCAACGGCAGCGCGTACTACTGCGTCACTCAAGCGACGCCGGACCTGCCGCTGCAGATCATCGTGACCGGCCACTATCGCGACACCTTTCACCGCATCGACGGTGCGTGGTGGTTCGATACGCGCACGATGTTCGTCGACCAGATCGGCGACACCAGCCATCATCTGAAGTTCTGATCCGGTGGACGATCCCTTTCGCGCGACTGCACTCGCGATCGCCGCGCAGCGGAAGGAAGGCCTCGACGATTGGGGCCCGGTGCCGTTCGAGGAGCCGCTGGGGGTGCTCGCGGAGAGCTACTCGTCGGCGGATCTCAACGACATCGGCGTACACATCCTTCGTTCGGGCCTCATCCACAGCCTGCGAATGCGTTTGCGTGCTCAGGAGTGGATCCGGCGCCATCCCGAGATCACCGACGAGGTCATCGTCGCGCCGATCGTGGTGGTCGGCATGATGCGCAGTGGCACCACGCTGCTGCAGCGGCTTCTCGCCGCCGACGACGATTTCCACTGCGCGTACGGCTGGGAGGTGGTCGAGGTCGCACCCCGGCTCGACTACGACTGGTCAGCTCAGGAGGATGACCCACGGATCGCGATCAGTGAGAAGCGCGAAGCGACATCGCGTGAACTCGCCCCGGTGTTGTTCTCCATCCACCCGATGTACGCCCGCGAACCCGAAGAGGAGATCGTCTTCCTCTCCGATGCGTTTCTTTCGCATGTACCGGAGTCCGGCGCGCACGTACCGCGATACCGCGCGTGGATCGACGAGCAGGACTTCACGCCGGCCTATGCATACCTGCACAGGATGTTGCAGTTTCTCCAGTGGCAGAAGCGGCAACGCGGCTTGACTGCTGGAAGATGGGTACTGAAATCCCCTGCGCATTTTGGATATCTGGATACTCTGCGGGCCCACTTCCCCGACCTGCACGTGGTCCACATGCACCGCGACCCCAGGGAGACAATCCCCTCCGGGGCCAGCCTCAACGCGACACTGCACGCCATGCACTCAGACAAGGTTGACCCCGGCCGTGTCGGCGCCCAGTGGCTGCAACGGATGGGCTGGACCAACGACCGTGCGATGGCGTCCCGCGCGGGATGGAGCGACGAGGAGCAGCGTTGTACCGACATCGAGTTCACCGACGCGGTGGCCGATCCGATCGGGCAGGTCTCCCGTGTCTACCAAGCGATCGGCGCGACGTTGTCCGCCGAAGCCGAATCCGCCATGCGCCGTTGGCTTGCCGAGCGTCCCCGCGAACCTGCCCGCCCGCCGTACTCGGCGGAGGACTTCGGGTTGAGCGATGCCCAGATCGGTGAACGCTTCGCCGAATACAACTCTCGTTTTCGCGCAGCAGCGAACACGCCAAGGAGGATGTGATGTCCGGTTTCGCGGGCGACCCGGTGGCCACGGCGTCGCAACATGAACAGGAGCTCGCCGCGCTGGAGCTCATCGAGCACCCCACTGTCAAAGCCGCGTACCGCAGCGTTGCCGAGACATGGCTCGGTCGGGCCAGGGCATCCGAAGCGATGCGGCAGCGATTCGACGACGCGTTCGCCGAGGTGATGTTCTCGGCCGCAGTGTGGTCCTCCAATCAGGACAAGCTGCGGCCCAAGGTCAGTTGCATCACCAGGATCGGCCACCCGGTGGCGGGTCGCGCCATTCCTGGATCACGCTGGGGCATCGACAATCCGGACAGCGTGTACCGGGTGATACCGATCTCGGGTGACGAGCGCTATGAGATCCGCGGTCGCGTCGGGGCCAACCGGATGACCGAGAACTACTTCACGCTCTGGGATGCCAACATGGGTACGGTCGCGGTGCTCAACGGTCGCACAATGGAGGTCGACGCGGACGGTTCGTTCGTCATCACAGTCGACTCCGACCGCGCCGACGGGCGTCCCAACCACGTACAGACGACGCCGGAGGCCCACGAGTTCTACATCCGCGATGTGCTGCTCAACTGGGACCGCGACGACCCGAATCATCTGAGCGTGCAGCGGCTTGGCCCAGCGCCCGCGACGCCGCCGTGCACACGCGACGAACAGGCCGACGCCACCGCGGCGATGATGGCGTACTTCGCCGACTTCACCGGAAAACTCAGCCACGGCGTCTACAAGATGGCGCCCAACAACTTCAACCTCGCGTGGTCCGCCGATCGCGTCGGCGCGATGCGCAACCAGGTGTACGTGATGGGCCGATTCGAGTTGAATCCCGGCGAAGCGTTCGTCGTCGACGTGAGTGACGGCGGGGCCGAGTACTTCACCGTGCCGCTGAGCAACATCTGGGGTACCACGTTGGAGATCGTGAACCGCACGGGCAGTCTCAACAAGGCGCAGTCGATGCCGAACGAAGACGGCACCTACACCTACGTGATCGCTCCCACCGATCCTGGCGTCGCGAACTGGATCGACTCCGACGGCCTGCACGAGGCCATCCTGACCCTGCGGATGGCCGAATTCGGTGGCGACGGGCCGACGGAGGATCTCGGCGCTCGCGGGCGGGTGGTGAAACTCGACGACCTCGACAAGGAGGTGCCGTCGCTGCGCCGAGTGTCCACCGCAGAACGGGCCGCCGAGCTCGCCGAGCGCCGAGCAGCATATCTACGCCGGCTACCCGAAGGGACGAATTGACATGGGCCGCTGGCTGGTCACCGGATGCTCGACAGGTATCGGACGAGAGATCACTCGGGCCGCGCTGGAGGCCGGTCACTCAGTGGTGGTGACGGCACGGCGCACAGACACGGTGGCTGACTTCGCCGACGCGTATGGTGAGCGCGCCGCCGTGGTCGCATTGGACGTCACCGACAAGGACCAGATCAGGTCGGCGGTCCGAATGGCTGACCAAGCATTCGGTGGGATCGACGTTCTGGTCAACAATGCGGGCAACGGTTATCTGTCCGCGATAGAAGAGGGTGAGGACGAAAAGGTTCGTAAGCTCTTCGACACCAACTACTTCGGTGTCGTCGACACCATCAAAGAGGTGCTCCCCCAGATGCGTGGCCGCCAGTACGGGCACATCGTCAACATATCGTCCATGACGGGTCTGGTGGCCAATCCACCGAATGCGTATTACTCGTCGACCAAGTTCGCGCTCGAGGCGCTGACCGAAGCCCTGGCGCAGGAGGTCAAACCGTTCGGCATCAAGGTCACCGCAATCGAGCCCGGGGCGTTCCGCACCGACTGGGCCGCCCGGTCGATGTGGGAATCCTCCACTCCGATAGGTGATTACGATGAGAATGTCGGCGCGCGCAAGACGCTGATCAAGGAATTCGCCAACCATCTTCCCGGCGACCCGCGCAAGGTCGCAGAAGCGGTGCTGATGGTGACCGAACTCGATGACCCACCGTTGCGGCTCCTTCTCGGACGCGACGTGCTCAAGGCGGTACGCGACAAGCTCGCCGCGTTTTCCTCCTCGATCGACGAGTGGGAGTCCGTCACCAAAGACGTCAACTTCCCGAAGGAGTGATCGTGGGCAGCCTCGAGGAGAGGGTCGCGCTCATCACCGGTGCCGCCAGGGGGATGGGCCGTGCGCACGCGGTCAAACTAGCTGCAGAAGGCGCAGACATCATCGCCATCGACATCTGCTCCGACTTCGAAAGCACCGACTATCCCGGCGCGACAAGCGCTGATCTCGCCGAAACGGCAAGGCTGGTCGAGGCGCACGGACGCCGGATCCTCGTGCGCGTGGCCGATGTTCGCGATGCCGACGCGATGGACGCCGTCGTCGCTGACGGAATGTCCGAATTCGGCCGCATCGACATCGCCCTTGCCAATGCGGGCATCATCCGGGTGACCGACTGCGAGCATCGGCGTCAAACTTTCCGAGACATCGTCGAGGTGAACCTCGTCGGCGCCTGGAACACCGTCGACGCCGCGATACCGGCGCTGATCTCCGGCGGTCGCGGCGGATCCATCGTGCTGACGAGTTCGACGCAGGGGATCAAAGCTCTCGGCACCGACCGCGCGGGCCCGCAGGCCTACGCGGCATCCAAGCGCGCACTTGTGGCGCTGATGCAGGGCTGGGCCACTCAGCTCGCTCCCCACTCCATCCGGGTGAACACGATCCACCCGAGCGGGGTAGCCACCGACATGATTCTCAATGACGCGACGATGAAACTCGTCGCCGCCGAGGATCCTTGGATCATGGCGCAACAGAACGCGCTGCCGATCCCGCTGTTGCAGCCGGAGGACATCGCGGGAGCGGTGGCGTGGTTGGTCTCCGATGCCGGTCAGTTCATCACAGGCACATCATGGCCGCTCGACGCGGGATTCCTGCTGCGCAACTAGTAGGAGTCGGCCAATCGCATCCACTCGTACGGCGGTTGCTGCGGCCAGCCATCCGGTGACTGCTCCCACGTCTCCTGCCGCCCGTACGGCGTGAGATCGAGCAGGTCGAACACCACCATGAACGGCTCCTCCCCGCGGTTGAAGGTCTGCCACGTGTGGAAGACGCGGCCGCCGTCGCGCAGGAACACGCTCACCGACTGGCGCTCCTCTCCGTCGACGGTCACGCCGAAGTCCTCGTTGAACGTCGCGCCTCCCGACGACACCCAGGGAAGCCGCCAGCCCATCCGGTCACGGAATTCCAGCAGCTTGGGCAGCGCAGCGCGCGAAACCAGCACGAACGACGTGTCTTTCGCGTGCAGATGCGACAGCGGGCCGATGTGTTCGGCCATCATGGAACACCCGTCGCACCCTTGCTCCCAATCGCTACCGAACATGAAGTGCTGCACGATCAGCTGCCTGCGCCCGTCGAACAGATCCAGCAGCGTCACCGCGCCCTGTTCGGAATCGAACGTGTACGCCTCGGTGATCTCGACCATCGGGAGGCGGCGCCGGGCCGCGCTGACGGAGTCCTTGAGGCGCGTCAGTTCTTTTTCCCGAAGCAGTAATTCGGCGCGCGCCTGCTCCCACACGGACCGGGACACGATGGGCGGTAACGGCGTCGTCATGGTTCAAGCCTGCCTGATACGTTCGGCACGTGCGCACAAGGTTCGAATTCGATTTCTGGACCACGGCGACGCCGGCACAGGTCGTCGAGCTGATGATCGACTTCTCCCCGAACCGCCCCCACCGATGGCCGGCCTCGTCGGTCCGCGCGTTCGAGGTGTATCGAATCGGAGACACCGATGCCGACATTCGCGAGGGCCAGAACTTCCCGAAACTCTGGGCGAAATGGCACTACGACTGGTCGGAACCGAACTCGGTGGTTCTGACGGTCGCCGAAAGCGACGACCTCGAGACGGGCGGATTCATGTCGCTCACGGCGGCGCACCACGAGGGCGGCAGTGCCGTCCACGGCGTGTGGCAGCAGACGTCGAAAAGCGCCAGGGGTCTGGCGGCGGTGACCCTGATGCGGATAGTCGGACGGCGTTCGCTGTCGGCCTACTACAAGAAGGTCTACGACGACCTCTGAAGCTCCTCGACCACCTCTGCGACCTGCCGAACCTGGTCGATGTCCGAACTCGTCGGGATCAAATGGATCTCGTCAGCCCCGATCGCGGCGAATCCGCGCAGCACCTCCAGCAACTCGCTTCCGGTACCCGCCCAACCTGTGGTGGGCGCCATCGCGTCGACGTACTCGACCGGAATCCAGTTCATGTAGCGGCGCAGATGCTCGTGGACCTGTGCCCGGGGGCCATCGCCATCGCCGATCGCGAACCAGAACGACGTGGCCAGGTGCGGAGGCGCCTTGCCCGCCTGCGCCCACGCCTCGCGCGCGACGTCGAACAGTTCGTTCTCCTTACCGACGTCCAAATCCAATGTCGTACCCGCGAGCCCGTCAGCCCAGGCGGCGGCACTGCGGACGGTCTTGGGACCCATGGTGCCGACCAGCAGTTGCGGCCCACCGGCCTGCAGCGGCGGCGGCCCGACCGGTTCGACGGACTCGGTGACCTTCTCCCCGGACCACACGCGTCGCATCACCGCGACGCTGTCGGCCATTCCGCGCATCGTCTGGTTCGCGAGATCCGCGCCGACGGCGTTGTAGTCCTCGTTCCTGCCGCCCACACCGAGCCCGACCGTCAGCCGACCGCCGCTGAGCATGTCGCCGGTGGCCAGCGCCTTGGCAAGCATGACCGGATCATGCAGCTGGGGAACGATGACGGTGGTCACCAACCGCACCCGATCGGTCCAGGCCGACAACGCACCAAGCAGGGTCGGTGAGTCGGGGTTGCTGAACGCGATGCGCTCGCCCCAGCACAGCGACGAGAACGGCCCCGCGTCGATCACCTGCGCCCATTCTCGGAGCGTCGGGGCGTCCAGGTCCGGCTCCATCACCGGCATCGTCATCCCAATGTGCACGATCGCGATTCTGGCACGATGGGCTTTCATGGCGATCAACACCACGTCTATTGCCCACGTCCGGCTCACCGTGACCGACATCGATCAGTCCCGGCAGTTCTACGACAGCGTGTTCGGCTGGCCGATCCTGGTCGAGGTGCCTGAACAGGCCGACGCCGCGACGCGCGAGATGCTGAGTTTTCTGTACGGCGGCGTGATCTACGACCTGGGCGGCGCACTGATCGGGCTGCGCCCGGTTGCCGCGGACCGCTTCGACGAGGACCGCGTCGGTCTGGACCATCTCGCGTTCCGGATCGGCAGCAAGGACGAATTGGATTCCGCGGTGGATCATCTCGATTTTCTCGGCATCGCACATGAGCCGATAAAGGACATCGGCCCGGCTTACATCCTCGAGTTCCGTGACCCCGACAACATCGCGCTCGAGCTCAGTGCCCCGAAGTAGCGTCGCTCAAGGCGTGAGCCGGACGATGCCGCTGTAGGGGTTGCGACGGCCGGGGTGACGCGGGTCGGGCTGAGAGCGTGCCTCGGGTGCTGCTAACCGAGAATCCGCTCGGCTTCGCGCACACCGCTCAGGTACGCGCCGTGGACGGTGCCGAAGAACTCCGCGTTGGTGGCCTCTCCGGCGAATGCGAGTCGGTCGTTCGCCGGTTCGGCGAGAGCATCCATATCGTCGGGAGTCGAGCCGACGGCGACGAAGCTGTACGAACCGCGCGCGTACGGGTCGGCGGCCCAACGGGTGACAAGCGATCCGGTCGGGGCCGGTGCATTCAGCGCCGTGACCAACTGGGCCACCGCATCCCGATCGGATAGGACTTCTCGCTCACGCGCATCCGAACCGCCACGCAGGCCGATCAACAACGGCGCAGCGGCGAATGTCTCACCGTTGATCAGGAACGGCACCGACTGCTCGCCGCCGACGAGCCCGATCACGTCGGCGTCCGGCCAGAACGGCTCGTCGAACTTGAGCACCACTTTGTCGAGCAGGCCGAACCCCAAACGTTCGATCGCCGCCCGCTTCTCGTCGGGCAGCGGCGGGTCGAATGCGATCGTGTCCGCCTTCAGCACACCGAGCGGAATGGTGACGATCGCGCGGTCCGCCTCGACAGCGCCCCGAGACGTCTCGATCCGCACGCCTGAGCCGCCGTAGCTGACACGCTTGACCTCAGTGCTCAGTCGGATGGTCAGCCCGCGCGCAAGATGCTGCACCAGTTGGGTGTATCCGCCGGGCAAGATCAGATCAGGTCCGCCGAACTCGCCTTCGTTGCCCAACCACTTGAGCGACAGTTCTTCTGGATCGGCCGCATACTCGCCGACGATCTCACTGGCCACACTCCACTGGACGAGCGGATCGTTGACATCGGCGACCTCCGAGAGTCCGGTGGCGACCGACTCGTCCTCCCCCGCGTCTTCGCTCAGCATCCCAAGCTCTTTGGTGATCTCCTGCCAGCGTTGCAGGGTGGCTTGCACGACCTCCGCGGCGAGTTCGCGGCCGTCCTGGAAGATCACGGGGTTGTCGAAGTCGGTCTCGACGCGCCGCGCATTGACCTCGTCGGCGAGTTCGGTGATCGGGTTTCCCTCGGGACCGTGGATCCATGCCGCACCGAGATCGACCGGCACACCGAGCGTCGTATCAGTCCACGTGCGGCCGCCGAGGCGGTCACGCGCTTCCACCACAGTGACGTCCATGCCCGCGTCGGTAAGACGCCGTGCGGCGGCCAGGCCGGCCATGCCTGCACCGATCACCACGATGCGCTCTTTCGACGCTTCCGGCGCTTTCGGCGCGTCGCCACTGCTGCTACACCCTGGAAGCAGTTGCGAGGCCGCAAGCGCGCCGCAACCCAGCGTGAACGCACGCCGGGAAAGCTGCATGATTCGAGAGAGTAGCCTGCCGCCGAGAACATCACGGCTATATTGACGTCTACGTCAGAACGGCGAAGATCTCGGCCACCGAACCCGCCTTCAGCTCGCGAAATCCGGTCCCGGCCCAGACGTTCACACCGTGCGGATCACCTGCGCGCACCGCCGCCGCCCGGACGGGACTGGTCAGATAGTGCACCTCCGGGTAGCCGAACGGCGCCTCGGCTTCGTGCTCGTCGATGAACCGGTTCCGCAGCCCACGCGCGTAGCGTCCGGAAAACGACCGGGTGACAACGGTTTCGGTGAACTGCGGGTCCTTCAGCGCGGCGCGGTGCACGGGACTGCTACCGGCCTCGTCGGCCAGCAGGAACGCCGTGCCCAGTTGTGCCGCAACCGCGCCGGCCTCCACGACCTGCCGGATGTCGTCAGCGGTGGACAGCCCGCCCGCCGCGATCACCGGAATGTCGGCGCCATGCTTGAGCGCCGCCAGAAGTTGGTCCAGCGGTTCGGATGCCGGCTGCGCCGACGGGTCGAACGTCCCGCGATGTCCGCCCGCCGACGGGCCCTGCGCCGCCAACACATCGACGCCCGCCGCCATGGCCATCTGCGCCTCCGACACCGTTGTCACGGTGCCGACGGTCGCGATACCGGCGTCGCGTAGCCGTCTGCATTCGTCCGCGCTCGGCACCCCGAACGTGAAGGACGCCACGTCGGGGCGCAGGTCCAGCAACACCTCGATTTTCGCGGCCCACGCGTCGTCGTCGAATCGCGGCGAGCCGAGGGTCGCGCCGTAGCGCAGCTCCTCGGTCGCCAGCGCCTTGGCGTAAGCCTCGATGGCGGCGGGCGTGCCTGCACTTGGCTGTGGCGCAAACAGATTGGCGCCGACGGGCCCGGTCGTCAGCTGACGCGCCTTGCTGATGCGTTCGGCGAATGCTTCGGCCGTCAGGTACCCCGCGGGAACGAACCCGAGGCCGCCGGCCTCGGATCCCGCAGCGGCGAGGTCGGGCGTCGACGGCCCACCGGCCATCGGCGCGACGATGATCGGGACCGTGAGGTCGCGGAGATCGAATGCACTCATCTACTTCACCGCCTTGGCGAACAGCAGGCAGTCCTGCGGTTCCTCGCTGATATTGGGTAGTGCGGTGTAACGCCGTAGCCGGCCTTCCAGGGTGAGCCCGTTACGTTCCAACACCCTCGCCGATGCGGTGTTGTCGACGTGGCAATACGCCGACACTCGGTAAACGGCTGGATCGCGCTCGGCGCTGTCGAGCACGAGCTGCGCCGCTTCCGACATGAGCCCCCGCCCCCACCACTTCCGACCAAGGTAGTAACCGAAGTCGACGATGTGTGGTTGCGGGCGCCGCCACCCGATGGCACCTATCACGGTCTCATCTTGATTCAGGGTGATCAGCCGTGTGGTCTCCCCGCCGACGTTGAGCACCTCAGTGATGACGCGCCTGGTCTCCTCGACATTCCGGTGCGGTCGCCACGACATATGCCGCGACACCTCGGGGTCCGACGCGATCTCGAACAACGGTTCTGCGTCATCGAGGGTGGGTGCTCGCAGCGTCACCCGTGGACCTGGGAAGTGGGCGTGCGACATTGCTCCATCGTGCATTGTTGCCGCCCCCGCGTGAACGGTGGTTGACTGGATCGACATGGCAATCACGTTCAACCACACCATCGTCGCTGCGAAGGACCGCCAAGAATCGGCCCGGTTTTTCACCGACCTCTTCGGTCTACCGGCCGCCAAGGAATTCGGCCCGTTTCTGGTCGTCGAGCTCAACCACGGCGCCAGCCTCGACTACGCGCAGGTTGGAGGTGACGAGGAGATCCGCCCGCAGCACTACGCGTTCCTGGTGTCCGAGGACGAGTTCGACGCCATCTACGGACGCATCCGCGAACGAAATCTGCAGCACTGGGCGGACCCCAGGGGCAGCCGGCCCGGCGAGATCAATCACAACGACGGCGGTCGCGGCGTGTACTTTCAGGATCCCGCCGGGCACTACCTCGAGATCATCACCCGCCCCTACGGATCCGGGACGGGCTGATTCGCGAGGAGAGCAGCTCTACACCGTCACCTCGCAGTGCCGACAACATGCGCGGCCGACTCCCCAGAACGGACACCAGCTCGATGCCGCGCCCCTCGACGAGCGGGCCGTTGTCACCGTGACTCCAGTCGACATCGGTGGCACGCAGCCGCAGTCCCCTGCTGTTGCGAAACGCGGGGACAAACGGATTGGGAAGCGCTACTTGCGTATTGAGCACCGCCACCACGGCATCGCCCGAAATCTGCGGTTCTCGACCGAGCGCGAACAGGATGTCGAGTTCGTGGGTGATGTGGTCGCCCAGTAGCAGTCGAGGCGGAAAGACACGGCCGAGGCCACGAGGCCGACCCACCAGCTCTCCGAATTCGTCGAGCAGTTCTGCGGGACCCCGAGCCGCGGCGAGCACGCTCGCCATCGCGGTGTTCGCACGGTCGAATGAGCGGCCGCGGCTGAGTATCTCGCGCATCATGCCGGCGACGCGCAACCGGTAGCCGATGACGAGATGCGCCAGCACCTCGTGGTTCGTCCATTCATCGCACAGGCTGGGCCGCGCCCACTCGTCGGATCCGAGACCGGCCGCCAGCGTACGAAATCGTTCGTCGTTGCTGCGCAACATGTCACGCACCGACATCGAGATGCTCCTGCAGGAAGGCCGTCTGGTCGGCGAGAACCTGGCTGACGAGCGGCGGATGGTAGATGGCGAAGTGGTCGGAGTCGTAGTGGCGGGCGACGCCGCGAGGAGCCCGGTGCGCGACGAGTTCGGCGTAGCGGGGGTCCATGAGGTTCTCGCGGTCGCACACGCACACCAGCAACGGCGCCTCGATTTCGCGTGCGTGGCGCAGCGCCGACGTCGTCACCATGGCCAGCGCACCGGCGGCGGCGATCCGGTTGTCGAATTGCCCGCCGGGCGACACGGTGGAGTTCCAGCCGGTCTCGGCACCGGCGACGGTGACCATCGCGAATCCTCCCGGCGGTCCCACGATCGGCACGTAGCGGCGACCGCGCGCCGTGGCGAGACGCACCAGGTCTTCGGTGATCGCCGGTGCGAGGCGCAACGCCGCGAGCAGTCCGAGTCGGCGGGCGGCACCCGGCCCGTGCACGATCGGGCATTGCACCACCGCGACGGCGACGTCGTCGCGGGCAGCGGCGACCCTGATCACGTTCATACCGCCGAGGCTGGTGCCCCACAGCCCGACGCGGGCGGCGTCGATGTCGGATCGACGGACAAGATGACCGATGGCCGCGACGACGTCCTGGCATTGGTTTCGCGTCGAGATATGTTGGCGCGGTTGACCGTCGGATGCACCGATATTCCGATAGTCGAACGCCAGCGTGGCGATACCCGCCGCGGCGAAGTGCTGTTCGTACTGAGCCAGCATCATGTCGTGGGTCGCGCCCAGGCCGTGGACCAACACGACGGCCGGGTGCGGTCCCGCCGCTTCGGGCACCGTCAACCAGGCCGCGCAGCGTGTGCCGCGCGACTCGAAGTCCACGCGTTCGGTCGGGATCGTCACGGTCATCACCATCTCCTCATAAGTACGTTGTACGTATGGTTAGGCTGCTTCACGTACGACGTACTTGTCAAGGCCGATGAGCGCTCGCGCGAAGAGCGCGTAGGGAGTCGGAAATTGCGTGCACGGTTCACCACCGACGAGATCGCCGCCGCGGCACTCGGCATCGTCGACGATGCCGGGGTCGGCGCGTTGAGCATGCGTGCACTTGCCGCCGCGCTGGGCACCGGTCCGATGACGGTCTACAACTACGTACCAGACAAGGAGGGCCTCGAGGAACTCGTCGTCGCGGCGGTCGTGGCCAAGGTGCGGATACCGGAGCCGACCGCGAACTGGATCGACGACGTCTACGCCGTGGCCGAGGCCATGTGGCTGGGTATCCGTGCGCATCCGGCCGCCATTCCGTTGGTGCTGACCCGGCGCACGTCTTCGGCGACCGGGTTCGCCGTGGTCGATGCGCTCATCGCCGCCCTCGGTCGCGGGGGCCTGTCCGATGCCGATCGCCTCGCGGCTTTCCACGCCGTCCTCGCGCTGGTGGTCGGCGCGGCCCAGGCCGAACTCGCCGGGCCGTTCACCCGTGGACGCGATGCGGGCGACGCCGCGGCACGGATCGGATCGACGGCGGGTGCGGATCATCAGCACGTGGAAGCGCTCTCCCACGTCGCCCGCGAGGTGTCGGTGGAGGCGGACTTCGCACAGGGTCTGCGCATGCTGCTCGACGGGATCGCCGCACGGGGCAGGAAGCGACGTCGGGGTTAGCCCAGTGAGTGGCCGCGGCTTTCTTCCTGCGCGCGGTAGTCGTCGGCCAGCCTGCCGACGTGTTTGGGCAGGGTGCCCGCTGCGACCTCGGCGAGACTGGTCTGTTCGAGCACCGAACGCATGCTGGCCCGCAGCGCCCGCCAGACGTCGGTCAGCGCTGCTGTCGGTCCGGAGTACGGGAGGTCACCGAGCCCGATGTCGCGCACGCTGGCCAGTGGACCGTCGATGCACCTCAGCACGTCGGCGATGCTGATGTCGGCGGCACGACGAGCCAGCGTGTACCCGCCGTCGCGGCCGCGATGGCTGCGCACGAGGCGATCGGTACGCAGGTCGGAAAGGATGTCGACGAGGAATTGGGCCGGGATGCCTTGCGCCTTGGCCAGGTCGTCGGTCTTGACGACCTCACCGTCGTCGGCCGTGGCGAGCTGAATCATCGCGCGGACGGCGTATTCAGCTTTGGCCGACATCCGCATGAGCCCAGTCAATCACGTGTGACCGCGAGCACCGCCGCTGCGAGCTCCGGTCGGCACACCACCACGTCGGGTAATCGTGGGTCGCGCCTGTTGTAGGTGAGGGGTGAGCCGTCGATGCGTGAGGTGTGCAGGCCCGCTGCGCGGGCCACCGCGACCGGGGCCGCCGAATCCCATTCATACTGTCCGCCAGCATGGACGTACACGTCGGACAGACCCTGCACCACCGAGGCCACCTTGGCGCCCGCCGAGCCCATTTCGACCAGGACGCCGCCCAGCGCGTCACGGACGGCGAGCGCCACCGCGGGCGGCCGGGTGCGCGAGACCACCACTCGTGGTTGCCCTGGCGCAGCCGGTGGCGCGCTGACATCCGGGGTGGCGAGCGTGATGCCCTGGGCCGGAAGGGCAACCGCACCCGCGACCAGTTCACCCGCCTGCCACAGAGCGACGTGCACCGCCCAGTCGTCGCGCCCCGACTCCGAGAACTCGCGGGTGCCGTCGAGCGGATCGACAATCCACACCCGGTCGGCGGACAGGCGCACCGGGTCGTCGGCACCCTCTTCCGACAACACCGCGTCGTCCGGCCGCTCGGCGGCCAGCGCTGCCATCAGGAAGTCGTGGGACCGCTTGTCCCCCGCTGCCTTTCGCTCGTCCTGATTGGCGTCGGCCAGCTCGCTGCGAATCTCGAGCAGCAGGTTGCCCGCCTCGGTCGCCAGTCGCGCGGCGAGCTCGTGATCACTCACTGCTTGCTCTCCAGCAGTTCGACCACCCTGTCGGCCAGCTCGTCCGGCGTGAGTTCTGGGGTCAGCCGCAGGTCGGGATTCTTGGGCCGTTGATACGGGCTGTCGATCCCGGTGAAGTGGGTGATCTCACCTGCGCGCGCCTTGGCGTACAGCCCCTTTGGATCACGGCGCTCGCAGTCTTCCAGCGGGGTGTCGCAGAAGACCTCGAAGAAGTCGAGACCGGCCTCGGTGGTCACTTTGCGGGCCAGCGCACGGTGTTCCTCCAGCGGGCTGATGGCGGGCACGAGCACGACCTGCCCGGAGTCGGCGAGGATGGCCGCGATATGGGCCAGCCGACGCTGATTCTCGGCACGGTCCGCCATCGAGAACCCGAGGTCGGCGTTGAGCCCGTGGCGCAGATTGTCACCGTCGAGAACATAAGCCGGGCAGCCTTTTTCGAGCAACTTCTGCTCGACAAGCATCGCGACCGAGGACTTTCCGCTGCCGGACAGCCCGGTGAACCACACGGTCCTGCCCTTGGACAGGCGGTCTTCTGCCTTGCACAGCGATTCGTGGCGCACGGTGTTCGGGCTCGACGCGCGGGCCGTGACCTGCGGCAGGATCATGCCGGCCGCGACGGTGCCGTTGGTGTTCGGGTCGATCAGGATGAACGAACCGGTGGCAGCATTGCGGCTGTACTCATCGAGCAGCAGCGGCACCTGGGTACGCAGCGAAATACGGCCGAGCTCATTGAGTTTGAGCGCCGTGGCCGACTTGTCCCGATGCAGTGTGTTCACGTCGAGGCGGTAGTCCAGGGCCGTTACCTTGGCCCGCGTGGTGCGCGTCGTGTGCTTCACGATGTAGTCGCGGCCGGGTTCCAGCGAAGCCTCGTCGGCCATCCAACACACCGTGGCGTCGAATTCATTAGCCACTCTCGGCTGGTTGTTCGGCCGGGCGATCAGGTCGCCGCGCGAGATGTCGATGTCGTCGGCCAGGCTGATCGAAACGGCCATCGGGGGGAACGCCTCCTGGACCGGTCCCCCTGGCCCTTCGATCTCGGTGATACGGCTCGTCTTACCGGTGGGCAGCACGACGACCTCGTCGCCCGGACGCATGACGCCACTGGCCACCGTGCCCGCATAGCTGCGGTGGTCGGCGTGCTCATGGGTCTGCGGCCGAATCACATACTGCACCGGAAAGCGCACATCGACCAGGTTGCGATCACCGGCGATGTACACCTCTTCGAGGTGCGACAGCAGCGCGGGCCCGTCGTACCACGGCGTGACATCGGACTTGGTGACGACATTGTCGCCGTTGAGCGCCGACAACGGAATGGTCGTCACATCGTGGATGTCGAGGCGCGCCGCGAACTCGTGGAAGTCGTCGCGAATCTTGTTGAAACGCTCTTCATCCCAGTCGACAAGGTCCATCTTGTTGACCGCCAGCACGATGTGCCGGATGCCGAGCAGTGAGGCCAGGAAGGCGTGCCGACGCGACTGCTCGAGCAGGCCGTGCCGGGCGTCGACGAGCACGATCGCCAGCTGGGCCGTCGAGGTTCCGGTCACCATGTTCCGGGTGTACTGGATGTGGCCCGGCGTGTCGGCGATGATGAACTTGCGTTTGGACGTGGCGAAGTAGCGGTACGCAACGTCGATCGTGATGCCTTGCTCGCGCTCGGCGCGCAGGCCGTCGGTCACCAAAGCCAGGTCGGTGTAGTCATGTCCGCGTTCTTTGGAGGTGCGCTCGACGGCGGCGAGCTGATCCTCCATGACGGCCTTGGAGTCGTAGAGCAACCGGCCGATGAGGGTCGACTTCCCGTCGTCGACGGAACCGGCGGTCGCGATGCGCAGTAACGTCGCCATCAGAAGTAGCCCTCTCGTTTACGGTCTTCCATGCCTGCTTCGGAGATGCGATCGTCGGCGCGGGTGGCGCCGCGTTCGGTCAATCGTGAGACAGCGGTTTCGGCGATCACCTCGGACACCGTTCCCGCAAGGGATTCCACGCAGCCGGTGCAGGTGACGTCGCCGACCGTGCGGAAGCGCACGGTTTTCTCGACGATCTCCTCATCCTTGCGCGGCTGCAGGTACTTGTGGACGGCCAGCAGCATGCCGTCCCGTTCGAAGACCTGCCGCTTGTGCGCGTAATAGATGGACGGCAGCTTGATCTTCTCGGCGCCGATGTAGGACCAGATGTCGAACTCGGTCCAGTTGGACAGCGGGAACACTCGGATGTGCTCACCCTTGTGATGGCGACCGTTGTACAGGTTCCACAGCTCGGGCCGCTGCGCCTTGGGGTCCCACTGGCCGAACTCGTCACGGAAGGAGAACACCCGCTCCTTGGCGCGGGCCTTCTCTTCATCACGGCGCGCACCGCCGAACGCGGCGTCGAACTTGTTCTCGCGGATGGCGCGCAGCAGCGTGAAGGTCTGCATCGGGTTGCGCGACGGGATGGTCTCGACGACGCGGCCCGCGTCGATGTCGTCCTGCACCTTGGCCACTACCAGGCGCACACCTGATTCGGCGACGAGTTCGTCGCGGGCCTGCAACACCTCATCGAAGTTGTGCCCGGTGTCGACGTGCATCACGGGGAACGGCAGCCGGCCGGGCCGGAATGCCTTCAGCGCCAGATGCAGCATGACGATGGAGTCCTTGCCGCCGGAGAACAGCAACACCGGCTTCTCGAATTCCGCGGCGACCTCCCGGATGATGTGGATGGCTTCGGCCTCGAGCGAGCGCAGGTGGCTCAGCTCGTATCGGCCCGCATTGAGTTGCTCGGCGGTCTCGGTCATGATTTCCTCGTAAAGTTGGTAGAAATGACCAGCTTTATCTGCATAACCCGATATGAAACCAGGGTTGGCCTGCCATGTCAACGATCGGTGTTGGCGAATCGGCCCATGATGGCGCGACTCGGCCGACTACCCGCGAGGTAATTGATCCCGTGCAGATACTGGATGCATGTCACTCACAGCTAGACCCCAGACCGGCGCCGACGTCATGGCCCAGTTCATCCCCGCGTCCCCGTTCGTCGCCAAACTCGGCATCGTCGCCGAGGTCCTCGATGGCGACGAGGTGCGGTTACGACTTCCGTGGGACGAATCCAACGTCACGCTCGGGGACATGGTCCACGGCGGCGCCGTCGCCGCCCTGGCCGATGTCGCGGTGATGGCTGCCGCGTGGGCGGGTGCGGAGGTACCCGAGTCGCTGCGGGGCGTGACCACGTCGATGTCGGTACAGTTCCTCGCGCCGGCCCGGGCGACCGACCTGATCGCGATCGGCCGGGTGCTGCGGCGTGGCAAGACGTTGGTCAATTGCGACGTCGACGTCGTCACGCCCGACGGTGAAGCGGTCGCGAAGGCGATCGCGACCTACAAGGTCGGTTGAGGTACTACAACGTCACCTCGTTCAGGCGGCCCGTAGCCACATCGAAGACGAAGCCGCGCAGGGACTCGTGTTTGGTGACGAACGGACTGGCCTCGATGCGGCGCAGCGACTGCCGCACGTCCTCGTCGAGATCGACGAACGCCTCCGCCGCCCACTCCGGCTTTATGCCGGTTTCGTCCTGGATCTGCTGCTTGAAGCCGTCGTCGGTGAAAGTCAGCATGCCGCAGTCGGTGTGGTGGATCAGGATGATCTCTCTGGTGCCGAGCAGGCGTTGGCTGATGGCCAGCGATCGGATCTCGTCGTCGGTGATCACGCCGCCGGCGTTGCGGATGACATGCGCCTCGCCGTCGCCGAGGCCGAGGATCCGGTAGACGTCGAGCCGAGCGTCCATGCACGCCACCACGGCGACGTGCTTGCTCGGCGGCAGCGGCAGCGGGCCCGTGAAGGAACTCGCGTATGCCTCGTTGTTCTTCAGGTACTCGTCGGTCACGGACATCGTTGCACTGTATCCCCGCTGGGTGTTGACGTGTACGAACAGAATCAACCCGATCGAATCGACGACGGCCGCCCTGCCGGGGTGCAGGGCGGCCGTCTGGCGATGCATTATTTGCTGACGTGTGCGTCGAGGTCGTACGCGGCCGTACCCGCGATATCGATCGGCGTGAAGTTCTGCTTCACCCATGTCGCAATGTCGTTCGCAGTGCTCGATTCCCGTCGGGCTGGGCCCTCGTGGCCGCCAGAGATGAAGTACCGAACTTCGTGGTTGGCGACGTAGCCCTGAAACTGTTCGAGCGTCGGCGAGTTGTCCGAGCCGGTGAATCCACCGATCGCCATGACTGAGGCGCCGGTCTTCAATTCGAGGCTGCTGGCCGTCATCGAGCCGATGGTCGCTGCTGCCCAACGATTGCCCGCACCCTTGACCAGGTTCTCGAGCACGGGGTTGTCAACGCCACCAGGGCCCGGACCGCCAGGCCCGTCATCTCCCGGCGGCCCCAGCTGTGTGAACTGGCTGGGACCCGCCATGGCCATCGGACCACTGCTGTGTGCGTTCGCCACCGTCTGAATGGAGAACGCGGCAGGTCCGAGCAGACCGAAAAGCATGGCACCGGCGATCAATACAGCCGTCATCCGGCCGAGTCGGTGTGCCCGGACCAGCAGGATCGAGGCGGTGATGATCGAGCCGACCAACACGATCCAGCGCATTGCCGGCAACCATTCCGGCGTCCGGTTCAACAGAATGAAGGCCCACACGCCGGTACCCGCCAACATGATTGCCAGCACGAGGCGCGGGATGAGAAGCTCCTTGCCTCGCCACAGTTCTCGTACTGCGATGCCGACGAGCGCCGCGATCGCCGGCGCCAGCGCGACGGTGTAGTAGGGGTGAATGATGCCGTCCATGAAGCTGAACACCGCGGCGGTGACGATCAGCCATCCGCCCCACAGCAGCAGCGAGGCGCGCACACCCGCGGTGCGAGCGGTGCCGCGGCTGAACCAGAGCCCGGCGATCAGGCCGACCAGTGCCGCTGGCAGCAGCCACGACGCCTGAGTGCCCATCGAATGACCGAAGAGTCGGCCGATGCCGGGTTCTCCGCCGAAGAACAGGTGGTGCATACCGCCGGGTGCCCCTCCGGGCGGTCCATTGGGCGCTCCACCGGGCGGCCCGTCTGCACCACCGCCCAGCACACGGTCGATTCCGTTGTAGCCCAACGTCAACTGCAGCAGGCTGTTGTCTGACGAGCCGCCGATGTACGGCCGTGAGTCGGCCGGCCACAGCTCGACGAGCACGAGGTACCAGCCGGCCGAGACCACCACCGCGATGCCGGCGATGAGCAGCTTTCCGATGCGTTTCCACATGCCGACGGGGGCCGCGACGAGAAACACCAGCGCCAGGCCCGGCACCACCAGGAACGCCTGCAGCAACTTGGTCAGGAACGCAAAGCCGATGACGCAGCCGGTCAACACCATCCAGCGATTACTCGCTGACTCGATGGCCCGCACCATGCAGTAGCCGGCAACCACCAACAGCAGCACCAGCAGCGCATCGGGATTGTTGAATCGGAACATCAGGGCCGCGACTGGCGTCAGCGCAAGCACCGTACCCGCGATCAGCCCCGCCGCCGGTCCGCTGCAGCGTCGAACAGCCGCATAGAGCATGGCGACGGCTCCGACACCCATCAACGCCTGCGGTAGCAGCATGGAGAAGGCGCTGAACCCGAAGATCCTGCCGGACAATGCCATCAGCCACAGTGACGCGGGCGGCTTGTCGACGGTGATCGCATTGCCCGCGTCCAGCGAGCCGAACAGCCAGGCCTTCCAATCCTGGGTTCCCGCCTGCGCGGCGGCGGCGTAGTAATCGTTGGCCCAGCCCGAGGACCCCAGGCCCCACAGGTAGAGCACAGCGGTCGCCACTAGAAGACTGAACAACGCGGGACGCACCCAGCGCGGTTGCGTGACATCCCGAGGGTCGTTGTCGGACGGCGTGGTGTGCGGCTGCACGTCAGCGGCGATGGTCATTCGATGGGTTCCTTCGTCATTGAGAAGTCCTGGTGAATATTCAGTTGGAACGGCGGGGGTGAAACACCCAGCCGCGCAGCAGGACGAAGCGCGCCGCGGTGGCTACGAGGTTGGCTATCACCAGCACGACGAGTTCGACCAGATGATGCGGGTCGGTGACGAACGTGTGCAGTACGGCAAGCGACCCGCTGGTGATCGCCAGCGCGATCGCGAACACGATGAGACCTTCGACGTGCTGACGGGCCACGTTCGTCCGGCCGCCGATCCCGAATGTGAAGCGACGGTTCGCCGCGGTGTTTCCGATGGCGGTCAGCAGCAATGCGATCAGGTTGGCTGTCTGCGCGCCGAGCGACCCCTGCATCAGCATGAAAAGCACTGCGTACGCCGCGGACGACACCACCCCGATCGTGCCGAATCGCACGACCTGCCGGAACAGCGAGCCTGGGGCGCCCGAGCGTTGTGACGAACCCATTTGTGCTGCAATCGCATTCACCGGTATGGAACCGTTGGCGAAGTTGCGCAGCAGACGGCCGATGCCCTTGAGATCGGCCGCCGCGGTCGCGACGATGTCCACCCGACTGTCGGGATCGTCGACCCAGTCCACCGGGACCTCGTGGATTCGCAGACCACTGCGTTCGGCCAGCACCAGCAGTTCGGTGTCGAAGAACCATCCGGTGTCGGCCACGTGCGGCAACAAGCGTTGTGCAACGTCGGCTCGAATCGCCTTGAACCCGCACTGCGCGTCGGAAAAGCGCGCCGCGAGCGCCGATTTCAGGATCAGGTTGTAGCAGCGGGAGATGACCTCGCGCTTGGCGCCTCGCACCACCCGTGAGCCGCGGCCCAGTCGGGTGCCGATCGCGAGATCGGAATGTCCCGAGACCAGTGGCGCCACCAGCGGTGCGAGTGCGGCGAGGTCGGTGGACAGATCCACGTCCATGTAGACGAGCACCGGCGCGTCCGACGTCGACCACGCAGCGTGCAGGGCACGGCCCCGACCCTTCTCCGGCAGCCGCACCACCCGGACGTCGCTCAGTTCGGCGGCCAGTTGTGTGGCGATCCGTGCGGTGTCGTCGGTGCTCGCGTTGTCGGCGATGGTGATGCGCGCCGAAAACGGAAAGTGCTCCCGGAGGTGACGGTGCAGACGGCGCACCGAGTCGGCCAGAGCGACCTGCTCGTTGTACACCGGCACCACCACGTCGAGCACGGGCACACCCGCCTCGCGCGCGATCTCGGTGGCGTTCTGCCGGGATTCGAATCGGGTCCGAGCAGAGGTGCCACGTTCAAGGGCGGTATCGGTCATGGAACCCATCGTCGAGGTGCAGATTGTGCTGGCCGTTGGGCCAAGCTGTATGCCGGCTATGTATTCGGCGGAGGCGCGCTGAGGTCGTAGATGACCACACGGTCGACGACGAGCGGCGTGTAGTGCGTCTCCACCCACTGAGCGATGTCGGCGGCCGCGCGGCTGCCGCCGCCCAACGATCCCCACCTGCCGGTCAGCATCATCATGCGATCGCCGATGAAGTAGTGGATCTGACCGGTGGCGACGAGCTGCTGGAACTTCTCGAGAGTCGGTGCGGGGTCGGTGCCGTTGAAACCTCCGATCGCCATCACCGGCGCACCGGTGGCCAGTTGATAGCCCGCGGCGTTGTTGGATCCGACGATCGCCGCGGCCCAGGTGTAGTCGTCCGCGCCGCGAGCCAGGGTGGCCACGAGCCCGGTCGCCGGCTTCGGCGAATCCAGCAGGCCGCCCGCCCCACCAAAGCCGCGGCCGGATACGTGGTGGGACGGCCCCACACTCGGTATCGCACCGCTGTGCGCCGTTGCGGCCGTCGCGATCGCGAAACCCGCAGGCGCGGCGAGACACGACACGACCGCCAACGCCGCCACCGATCGCGCCACCACCGGTGCCAATTTGCCGGATACGAGCAGCAGCGCGCCGGCACCCACTCCCCCGACCGCAACGGCCGCCCGCAGCCACGGCATCCACTCCGAATGGCGGGTAAGCAACACCGCCGCGAGGATGATGGTGACAAGCACCGTCCCGGACAAGGCAGTCGCAGCTCGAATGTCGAATTTGTTCTGCCACAGCAGTGTTGCGCCGATTCCGATGCAGGCTGCGACCGCGGGCGCGAGCGCGACCGTGTAGTAGGCGTGGATGATGCCGTCGGAGAAGCTGAAAACCAGTGCGGATACGACCAGCCAGCCGCCCCACAGGATGAGCGCGGCCCGTGCGGAGTCGGTGCGCGACGCGCGCCGAGTGAGAATCAGGCCGGCCACCAGGCAGACCACCGCGGCCGGCAGCAACCACGCAATGTCCAGGCCCATTCCGGTGCCAAACAGACGGCCCCACCCGACGTCGTGGTTGAGGTTGCCGAGGCCGCCGGTCTCCTTGCCGGTCAAGCGGCCGAAACCGTTGTAGCCCAATGTTAATTCGATAATGCTGTTGTGCTGTGAACCGCCGATGTAAGGGCGCGACGACTCTGGCCAGAGTTCGACGAGCGCGAGGTACCACCCTGCCGACACCACCACGGCCGAGCCCGCGATGAGCAGGTCGACGATGCGGCGCGAGGGCGTGCGGTGCCCGGTGGTTGCGTACGCGGCCACGAACGCGGGTAATACCAGGAACGCCTGCAGCATTTTGGCCAGGAAGCCGAATCCCACCGCGACGCCCGCGGCCACCAACCACCAACGGCTGGAATCCTTCTCACATGCGCGCTGCACGCAGTAGGCAGCTACGACCAACAGGAGCACCAGCAACGCATCCGGGTTGTTGAACCGAAATATCAAGGCCGCAGCAGGCGTTGCCGCCAACACCGCGCCCGCCAACAGTCCTGCGCCCGGGCCCGCGACGCGACGAACGGTCGCGTGGAGCAACCAGACGGCCGCGACCCCTTGCAGTGCCTGCGGTACGAGCACACTCCACGAGTTCAGTCCGAAAAGGCGAACCGAGACGTCCATGACCCACAACGCCGCGGGAGTCTTGTCGACGGTGATCGCATTGGCGGGATCGCTCGACCCGAACAGCATCGCCGTCCAGTTGTCCGCGCCGGACTGCACCGCCGCGGCGTAGAAGGCGTTCGCCCACCCGCTGTCGCCAAGTCTCCACAGGTAGAGCAGCGCCGTCGACGCCAGCAGAAAAGGGAGTCCCAGCCTCGAGCCCAGGCCAGAGAGCCTGTTGCCGGGGCGATTCGGGGCTTCCTGCGCACTCTCGCACGCAAGAACCAGGGTCGTCGTCACTGAGACGATCCTGTCCGGCCCGGCTAGGCCCCGGATTGGCTCCCGCTGTGGCTTGACTGTGAATTGCCGGGCAAGGTCACGGTGAATACCGTCGCGCCGGGCCCGCTGCGCACCTCGATGGTGCCGCGATGCGCCTTGACCACCGCCGCGACGATGGCCAGCCCCAGGCCGGTGCTTCCGCCGCGCCTCGACCGCGAGGTGTCGCCGCGGGCGAATCGCTCGAAGATCTCGGGCTGCAGCCACTCGGGTATGCCCGGTCCGTCGTCGGCCACGGTCAGGACGACCTCGCCGGCCTCGGATCGGTTCAGCGATGTCGTGACCGACGTGCCCGGCGGGGTGTGGGTGCGCGCGTTGGCGAGCAGATTGGCCAGGACCTGGTGCAACCGCGCTTCGTCACCGGTGACGACGACCGGTTCGTCGGGCAGGTCCAGCGACCATTCGTGGTCGGGACCGGCGATGTGGGCATCGCTGACGGTATCGACGATCAACCGTGAAAGATCCACCGACTCCTGCTGAAGTGGTCGCCCGGTGTCCAGGCGGGCGAGCAAGAGCATGTCCTCGACGAGCCGCGTCATGCGCTCGGTTTCGGACTCGACCCGGCTCATCGCGTGCGCGACGTCGTCGGGTACGTCACCGCGCTTGCGTTGCGCCAGTTCGGTATACCCGCGGATCGCCGCGAGCGGCGTGCGCAGTTCGTGACTCGCGTCGGCGACGAACTGACGCACCCGGGTCTCGCTGGCATGCCGGGCGGACAACGCGCCCGCGATGCGGTCGAGCATCCGGTTCAGCGACGAGCCGAGCTGCCCGATCTCGGTGTGCGCCGCCGCCGGGTCGACCTTGACGATCGGGGTCGGCAGGCGGACCTCGCCGCGGTCGAGTTCCAGGTCGGCGACCTGGCGGGCGGCGGCGGAAACCGTTGACAGTGGGGCGAGTTGGCGGCGAATGATGAGAAATCCCGCCGTCGTCCCGCCGAAGAGCGCGACGATGCCCACCACACTGAAGATGATCCCCACGGTGAGCAGGGTGTCATCCACTTCCGACGTCGGCAGGCCGGTGACGATCGTCTGGCCGGGCCGGTGCGCGCGCATCGCGATCACGCGGTAACGGCCGAGGCCGTCCAGTTCGACGGTATGCGGCGCCTCGTGAGGTTCGATGTGCGCCAGTTGTTCTGCCGCGGCGGGGGTGATCCGGTCGCGGGTGCCGTCGGCGGTGATGACGCCGGCGTCCAACGGAGTGCCGCGCGAGATCACCGCGCCGACCGTGCGCGCGGCCTGCCCCGGTGCGTTGAGGAAGGACGGCCCCGGTCCCATGTCGTCACGCATCACCATCCGCCGCGGAAAGCCGGGAGGCAACGGAAACCCGGGCGGCGGCGGGGGCGGACCGAACTCGAACAGCCCCGCGGAGCGCCTGGCGGTCTCAGCCAGCCGATCGTCGAGCTGGTTGGTCAGAAAGTGTTGCAGCGCAATCATTGTGCCGACACCGATCCCGGCGCACACCAACGCCAACAACAGGATCTGAGACACGAGCAGCCGCGCGCGAAGCGACCAGGTGCGCGGAGAAAGCAGCCGGCTTCTGCTCGGTGGCTCAGCGTGCGGGCTTGAGGACATAACCGGCACCGCGCAGCGTATGGATCATCGGTTCGCGCCCGCTGTCGATTTTCTTGCGCAGATACGAGACATACAGCTCGACGATGTTCGACCTTCCGCCGAAGTCGTAGCTCCAGACACGGTCCAGGATCTGCGCCTTGCTCAGTACCCGTTTGGAATTGCGCATCATGAACCGCAGCAGCTCGAACTCGGTGGCGGTCAACGTGATCAGTTCACCCGCGCGGGTAACCTCGTGACTGTCCTCATCCAGCACCAGATCACCGACGACGACCTTCGCACCGCCCCCCTCGTTCGTGACCCCCGTGCGCCGCAGCAGCGCGCGCAGTCGCAACACCACCTCTTCGAGACTGAACGGCTTCGTCACGTAGTCATCGCCGCCCGCGGTCAGCCCGGCGATGCGATCCTCGACCGAATCCTTCGCTGTCAGCAGCAGCAACGGCAGCCCCGGAATCTGCTCTCGCAGCTGGTGCAGGACATCCAGCCCGCTCATGTCGGGCAGCATGACGTCGAGCACAACCACATCGGGCGGGGTCTGTCGGGCCAGCGCGATGGCCGTTGCACCGTCGCCCGCCGTCGCGATCTCCCAGCCCTCATACCTCAGGGCCATCGACACCAACTCGGCGAGAACCGGTTCGTCGTCGACGACCAGGACATGGATGGGCCTACCGTCGGCCCGGCGCATGACGACGCGCGCGGACTCCTGGTCGTTGACCGCCGAACCGCTGGAACTCGCCACGCACCCATTATCGGCGGGGGTCGTGGGCTGTCCCTGTGCATTGTCTATGCGCCCGCTGTGAATGTTCGTGGTGCACACCGACCACTGATCGGGTGCACAGCCGGCACACATGTGGGTCATGCAACGTGTACGTATGACGATCGACCAACCCATCGAGCCCGTCTGGGGTGCGTCACCGCCGACTCAGCAACGCTGGGGCCTGCAAGAGACACTCGTCGCTATGGGCGTCGCCGCCGTCATCGCCGGTCTCGGCGGTGCCGCCATATACGCCGCCACCGGATCGCCCACTCAGCAGGCCTTCGGACACGGCATGCCCGCCGGCCCACCAGGCGGTATTACTGCAGCGCAGCATCTGGCCGGTTCGCCGACGACGCTGCACGGCGAGTACGTCGTGGCAGCCGGCAGCGGCTTCGCCACCAAGCTCACGCAGACCGGAACGGTCACTGCGATCTCGCCCACCGTCATCACGGTCGCCAGCGCCGACGGCTTCCTCCAGACCTACGAGCTGAACGCCGCGGCGCATACCGATCGAACGATCGACGTTTCCGACCAGGTGTCGATCCAGGGCAGACGCGACGGGGGCAGGACGACCGCCACGTCGGTCGACGTACAGAAAGATCCCGGCGGTCCTGTCGGACCACCGGGACCTGCTCCGCACAATTAGCTGCCTACCCCGTCGGCGCCGGTTCTGCCGTGACTTCGGGGACCGCCACCGATGTCTCGGGTTCGGGCGGCGCCGTCGTGGACGTCGTCGTCTCACCGAGCGTGATCTCCGGACTAGGAACCTCGGTTTCGTCCTGGGCTGAGCTCACACCGGCCGCCACGCCCAGGGCCCCCATGGCCAACAACGCACTCGTTCCCAGCGTTGCCGCCCCCAGTTTCAGCTGTGTCGATTTCACCTTGACCACTCCATTCGGTCGTCGGGAGCCACCTCGTCGCGGCTCGTCGAACAGTGCGCTGAAGGGTCCTCGGTGACCCTTGCCACTGTTGGGTAACCGGTGTGGAGAGGCGTGAAACGACCTACTTTGCGGCCTCCTCCTCGGACGGCAGCGGTGCTGGGCCCTTCATGGTGGGCTTGGCCATCGCGACGGCGGGCGCGTTGGACGGTGTGGTCTGCGTACTCGTCGCGCCGACGGTCATCGACGACGACTTCGCCACCGGGTCACCGGTGTGCTCCTCTGCGACCATCACGCCGATCGCGGCCATCGCGAAGACCGCGCTGGCGCCGATCATGGCTGCACACAGCCTCAGATCGGCGCGGGATTTGCTCTTGTGCTGATCATCCATGTCACATTGCCCCTCTGATGTTGCCGGTCGCCCCTTCCTTGCGGCCACCTCCGAATAACTGCAGGTGACCACCAGTGAACGCGCCGAATCTGGAGACCCGCTGACCGCCACGTGTGAGTTGTCCAAAGGTCGGCCACCCGAATCTCATAACCTGTGCGCATGCAGCGCACATGCGGACCGGGCGGATGACGCGCTTTCTCGCGCGCCGGCTGCTCAACTACCTCGTGCTGCTGGCACTGGCATCGTTCGTGGCCTACGTTCTGGCCGCCTGGCAGTTCGACCCGCTCGAGAACCTCCTGAGTCGCAACCCGCGACCGCCTGAAGCGGTCATCGAAGCGAAGCGGGTCGAGCTGAATCTCGACAGGCCGCTGCTGGTTCAGTTCGGCCTGTGGGCCTCCGGCGTCCTCCACGGAGATTTCGGCACCACCATCGCCGGCCAGCCCGTGACCGACGAACTGTGGCGCCGTGTCGGTGTCAGTCTTCGACTGCTGGTCCTCGGTTCGGTGATAGGCACCGTCGCCGGCGTGGTCATCGGCGCGTGGGGCGCGATCCGTCAGTACCGCGTGAGCGACCGCGTCATCACCGCGCTGTCATTGTTGGTGATCAGCACTCCGTCGTTCGTGATGGCCACTCTGCTGATCCTGTCGGCGTTGGGCATCAACTCGGCGGTGGGCGTTCAACTTTTCGAGTTCACCGGCGAGACATCGCCGGACGCGGTCGGTGGTGCATGGAACCAGTTCGTCGATCGTCTCCAGCATCTCGTGCTGCCGACGCTCACCCTTGCACTGGGAGGGATGGCCGGCTACAGCCGCTACCAACGCAACGCGATGCTCGACGTGCTCGGCCAGGACTTCATCCGCACCGCGCGGGCAAAGGGATTGACCCGTCGGAGAGCACTTTTCAAGCACGGGCTGCGCACGGCGCTGATCCCGATGGCGACGATGTTCGCCTATAGTTTCGCGGGACTGTTCACCGGCGCGGTATTCGTCGAGAAAATCTTCGGATGGCACGGCATGGGCGAATGGTTCATCCAAGGCCTCAACACACAGGACATCAACATCATCTCCGCCATCGTCGTGTTCGCCGGCGTCACGGTCCTGTTGGCCGGGTTGCTGTCGGACATCATCTATGCCGCACTCGATCCGAGGGTGCGTGTGACATGACCGATGTCGCGTCCTTCGCCTCGAGGCGGACTCTGGTCCTGCGGCGGTTCGTGCGCAACAAGCCCGCGGTGGTGTCGATCGCGATACTCGTCCTTCTGTTCGTCGGCTGCTACGCAGTGCCGCCGCTACTGCCCTACAGCTACAGCGATCTGGATTACTTCGCGCTGCAGCAGCCGCCGAGCACCGATCACTGGTTCGGCACCAACGCCCTCGGCCAGGACCTGTTGGCCCAGACTTTACGTGGCATGCAGAAGTCGATGCTCATCGGTGTCTGTGTCGCGTTCATCTCCACGGTCATCGCAGCCACGGTCGGGACGATCGCCGGCTACTTCGGCGGCTGGCGCGATCGCACCCTGATGTGGATCGTCGACCTCATGCTGGTGATACCCAGCTTCCTGCTCGTCACCATCGTCGTGCAGCGCACCAAGGGCGACATCCTCTGGATGATCGTTCTGCTGTCTGTCTTCAGCTGGATGATCAGTTCGCGCATCGTGCGCGGTATGACGATGAGCCTGCGTGAACGCGAGTTCGTCGTGGCCGCACGGTATATGGGCGTGAGCAACACGCGGATAATCCTGCGTCACATCATTCCGAACGTCGCCTCCATCATCATCATCGACACCGCGCTGAACGTCGGAATCGCGGTCCTCGCCGAGACAGCGCTGAGCTACCTCGGTTTCGGTGTCCAGCCGCCCGACGTGTCGCTGGGAACCCTCATCGCCAGTGGCACCCCGTCGGCGACGACCTTCCCGTGGCTGTTCCTGTTCCCCGCAGGTGCGCTCGTGTTGATCATCTTCTGCGCCAACCTCATCGGCGACGGCCTGCGCGACGCGCTCGACCCCGGTAGTAAAGCTCTGCGGCGGCGGGGGGCACGCAAGTGAGCCTGCTCGAGGTGAGCGATCTGACGGTTGCCTTCCCCACCGACACCGACGTCGTCAATGCGGTGCGGGGGATGAACTTTCACGTCGATCCCCGAGAGATCGTCGCGCTCGTCGGCGAATCGGGTGCAGGCAAGTCGGCCAGCGCGATGGCCGTCGTCGGCCTGCTGCCCGAATACGCCGCGGTGTCGGGTTCGGTTCGGTTGCAGGGCAACGAGCTCATCGGGCTATCCGATCAGGAGATGTCGCAGATTCGCGGCAAGACCATCGGCACGGTGTTCCAGGACCCGATGTCGGCGCTCACGCCCGTCTACACGGTCGGCGATCAGATCGCCGAAGCGATCGAGATCCACCAGCGTGACACCACCAGGCGGGCGGCCCGGGCTCGCGCCGTCGAACTGCTCGATCTGGTCGGTATCGCCCAGCCGGATCAGCGGGCCCGGGCGTTCCCCCATGAACTGTCCGGCGGCGAGAGGCAACGCGTGGTCATTGCCATCGCGATCGCCAACGATCCCGATCTGCTGATCTGTGACGAGCCGACGACTGCACTGGACGTCACGGTGCAGGCGCAGATCCTCGATGTGCTCAAGACCGCGCGCGACGTGACCGGCGCCGGCGTCCTGATCATCACCCACGACCTCGGGGTGGTCGCCGAGTTCGCGGACCGTGCCCTGGTGATGTACGCCGGACGGCCAGTCGAGATCGCTTCTGTCGACGAGCTGTACCAGAACCGCCGAATGCCCTACACCGCAGGGCTTCTCGGATCGGTGCCTCGCTTGGACGCGGCGCGGGGGGCGCGGCTGGTGCCGATACCGGGCGCCCCGCCCGCGATGGCCGCGCTACCGCCCGGCTGCCCGTTCGAGCCGCGCTGCCCACTCGCCATCGACGACTGCCGCGCCAACGAACCGGAACTGCTCGAGATCGCACCTGACCACCGGGCCGCCTGCATCCGCACCGACGAGGTGGCCGGACGCAGTGCGGCGCAGATCTACGGCGTGTCCACCGAACCTCCCGACGCCGCCGATGAGGATGCCGACCCCAGTGTGGTGCTGCGGGTCCGGGACCTCGTCAAGACGTACAAGCTGACCAAGGGTGTGGTGTTCCGCAGGCAGGTCGGCGAGGTGCGCGCGGTCGACGGCATCAGTTTCGAACTTCAGCAGGGCCGCACGCTCGGCATCGTCGGCGAATCCGGTTCGGGTAAGTCGACCACGTTGCATCAGATCCTGGAATTGACCGCGCCGCAGTCGGGTTCGATCGAGGTGCTCGACACCGACGTCGCGACACTCGATTCACGGTCCCGCCGTGCCCTGCGCGGCGATCTGCAGGCGGTGTTCCAGGACCCGGTGGCCTCGCTGGACCCACGGCTGCCGGTGTTCGAAGTGCTCGCGGAGCCGTTGAGCGCCAACGGTTTCGACAAGAAGACCATCGACGACAGGGTGGCCGAGCTGCTCGGTATCGTGGGCTTACGACGGGAGGACGCCGCGCGCTACCCCGCTGAGTTCTCCGGTGGACAGAAGCAGCGCATCGGTATCGCGCGTGCCCTGGCGCTGCAGCCCAAGATCCTCGCCCTCGACGAGCCGGTCTCGGCGCTCGACGTTTCGATCCAGGCGGGCATCATCAACCTGCTGCTGGACCTGCAGCAGCAGTTCGGGCTGTCCTACCTGTTCGTGTCCCACGACCTTTCCGTGGTCAAGCATCTGGCCCACCGGGTGGCGGTGATGTACAAGGGCACCATCGTCGAGCAGGGCGACGGTGACCAGGTGTTCAGCAGCCCGCAACACGAGTACACCCGCCGATTGCTTGCCGCGGTTCCGCAACCAGAGGTGAATCGCCGCTAGAGTCGGCGGCATGAGCCTCCGACGCATCACTCAGGCCCTGGGCATGGCAACTCTGATCGCTGCCCTGACCCTGACCGCCTGCTCCGACAGCAACCAGGAGGCGCCATCAGCGGGCGGATCCGCAGAAGTCGGCAGCACCAATGACGTCAACCCTCAGGACGTCGCTAACCTGAAGCAGGGCGGCAACCTACGGCTGGCGCTCAACGACTTCCCGCCGAACTTCAACTCACTTCATATCGACGGCAACACCGGCGACGTCGCATCGATCGAACGCCCGACGATGCCGCGGGCATTCCGGATCGGCGCCGACGGCTCGGCCTCCGTCAACACCGACTACTTCACCAGCGTGGAGCTGACGAGCACCGAACCTCAGGTCGTCACGTACACCATCAACCCCAAAGCGGTGTGGAGCGACGGGACCCCGATCACCTGGGAGGACCTTCAATCCCAGATCAACGCCACCAGCGGCAAGGACAAAGGTTTCGCGATCGCGGCCACCAACGGCAGCGATCGCGTGGAGAAGGTGGAACGCGGCGTCGACGATCGACAGGCCGTCATCACGTTCTCCAAACCCTGGTCCGACTGGAAGGGCATGTTCGCCGGCAGCACCATGCTGCTGCCGAAAAGTTCGACGGCCACCCCGGAGGCGTTCAACCGAGCGCAGCTCAACGGGCCGGGCCCATCGGCGGGGCCCTTCCTGATCTCCAATCTCGACCGCGGCGCGAAGCGGATCACGTTGACGCGCAACCCCAAATGGTGGGGTGAGGCACCGCTGCTGGACAGCATCACGTACCTGATCCTGGACGACGCCGCGCGCATCCCGGCACTGCAGAACAACACGATCGACGCCACCGGCCTCGCCACACTCGACGAGATGGAGATCGCCAGGCGCACCAACGGCGTCGCCATCCGCCGCGCCCCCGGGCTGGGCTGGTATCACTTCACGTTCAACGGATCCCCGGACCGGATCCTGGCGGATCCAGCACTGCGACGCGCCGTCGCCCAAGGCATCGATCGCAACACCATTGCCGCGGTGGTCCAGCGGGGGCTCGCCGACAACCCGGTGCCGCTGAACAACCACATCTACGTCGCCGGCCAGGAGGGCTACCAGGACAACAGCGGCGTCGTCGCCTTCGACCCCGAAAAGGCGAAGCTGGAACTGGATGCGTTGGGCTGGCGGATGAACGGCCAGTTCCGCGAGAAGGACGGTAAGCAGCTGGTCATCCGCGACGTGCTCTTCGACTCGCTCGGGACGAGGCAGTATGCCCAGATCGCGCAGAACAATCTCGCCCAGATCGGCGTCAAGCTCGAACTCGACATCCGGCCTGCGGCGGGCTTCTTCACCGATTACGTCACGGTCGGCAACTTCGACATCGCCCAATTTTCATGGAGCGGTGACGCTTTCCCGCTGTCGAGCCTGACCCAGATCTACCGCACGGGCGCGGAGAGTAACTTTGGCAACATCAGCAGCCCGGCGATCGACGCCAAAATCGAGGAGACGGTGAGCGAACTGGATCCCGCGAAAGCCCGCACGCTCGCCAACGAGTTGGACAAGTTGCTGTTCGAGGAGGTCTTCAGCCTTCCGCTGACACAGTCCACCGGAAACGTCGCGGTGCGAAGCAATTTGGCGAACTTCGGCGCGTTCGGCCTCGCCGACGCCAACTACGCGACGATCGGTTTCATGAAGTAGCCGTTGCAAGTGAGTGATCTTTAGTGATCACGCTACTTGCACCCCGTCTCGGGGTTGTTCGGCAGCCTTAAGGCTGCGTCCCTTCCGCGCTTCACGGCCACCAGCCGGGCCGGGCCCGGTCTTACGGTCGGCTCCACGCTTAACGGCGGCCCCAACTGGGCCGACGACCTAAAAGTTTCCTCGTAGCGTGCGAGGTTGATGGCGGCGTTGTCATCACGCTGGTGGGTGACCGAACAACTATCGCAGGTCCAGTTCTCGGCCCAGCCGATGTCCTGCACATGCCGACATACGTGGCAAATTTTCGACGACGGAAACCGACGGTCGGCGACCATCAGTGCGGATCCGTACCAGCCCGTCTTGTAGGACAAGTGCCGGCGCGGGGTACCCAGGGCCGAGTCCGAAAGTCCACGCCGTCTGGCGCGGGCACCGGCAAGTCCCTTTTGCCGCAGCATCCCCGCCGCGTCCAAACCTTCGACAACGATCCGGCCGTGGGTTTTGGCCAATCGTGTTGTCAGGACATGCAGGTGATGGGTGCGGACATCGTTGACCCGGCGGTGCAGCCGGGAAATCTGGGTGGTGCACTCACGGTAGCGCCGTGAGCCTTTCGTGCAGCGCGACCGAGCCCGACTGGCGTGCCGCAACTCTCTGAGCGCCGCATCCAGCGGCCGCGGATTGGGCACTTGTTCGAGCACTGCGCCGACCTCGTTGGCGATCGTGGCCAGGCGCCGGACCCCGAGATCGACACCAACCCGCGAACCAGGTGACGCGACGCTGACTTGTTGGGGTCGTCGAATCAGCACCCGCAGACTCGCATCCAGGCGGGTACCGTTGCGGCGTACGCTGATCGCCAGCACCCGCGCCCGGCCCTTCGCGATGAGACGTTCAACCCGACGCGTATTCTCCTGCGTACGGACGGTCCCGATGACCGGAATCGTGAGGTGACGCCGGTCGCGCTCGATCCGCATCGCACCGGTCGTGAACGTTACCCGATCGGCATCGCACCCTTTGCGTTTGAACCGCGGGAACCCAACCCTCTTGCCGGTCCGCTTATCCGAGCGGGATTGTTGCCAGTTCCAGTACGCGTCCACCGCGCCACCGATGCCGTCGGCGTAGGCCTCCTTCGAGCACTCCGGCCACCACACCGTCCCGGTCTCGACGTCCACACAGACCTCGTCTTTGACCGTGTTCCACTTCTTCCGTAGCACTCGAAGAGACGGCTTCGATGTTTCGACGCCGGTAGCGTGCCACGCATCAATATCAGCTTTCAGCGCCGCAACCGTCCAGTTGTATGCCTTACGCCGCGCGCCGAAATGTCTTGCCAATGACCGGACTTGCTCCTCGGTCGGGTCCAGCGTGAACCGAAACGCCTGAATGCACCAGCCATCGGGTATCTCGAATCTGGCCATCAGGTCGCCACCACCGGGTCATCGGTCTCACCAGTCGCTAGGGCACCTTCGGCACGGTTCTGCGCAACTCGCTTGCCCAGATTCATACCTCCCTTCCTACGGCACACCACTGACAACTACCGACCACTCAGACGCAAAAGCTGGCGCCCCTGCGCACGGTTCGGGGAATCGCTGCGGGCACCGCCGATTCGAGGGCTGCCGCCGCCTCGATACCCCAGATCAAAGCGCGCACGCTGAGTCCAGCGGGTTTCGAATCCAGCGCGGCCTCGCGTTCGGGGAGCGTCTGGAATGTGCCGTCGTAGATCTCCTTGACGATGTCCAGGGCCGCGCTTTCGCGCAGATCGACGATGCTGTGCCCCGCGGTCGCCAGGTTGACCAGCACCGCGTTCGGGATCAGCGACGCGACCCGCTGTGCCACCGTCGGCGGCGCGATCAGGTCACGACCTCCCGAGATCACCACCGTGGGCCAGGTGAAGTTCGGCATCTGGGCGACCAGATCGAAGGGCTCGGCATCGAATTCTGTTGTGCCTGTGTCGGCTTCGCGATAGGCGACGGCGGGGTCGAACGGCTTACCGTCCGGTGTCGCGCCATAGTTCAGCTCGCGGTACGCGATGCGGTTGACGAGGTCGGGCTCGTTTCGGTATGGCGCCTTGCGCTCCAGCACCAGCCGGGTGGCGTGGGCCATGCCCGACCACAGCCAGTGCTTGCCGGTCAGCAGCAGATCGAGTTGGCGCCGCAGCAGCGCGGGTCCGGCCAGGCCGTAGACGGCGATCGCCAGCTGGGTGGCTGCCGGCGTCAACTGGTTGTCGCCGACCAACCGTCGCACCTTGGGCGCCAGGTCTGCGGTCTCGGGGTCCTCACCGTTCCAGAGCAGGCTGCGGGCCGCCTCGCGGACCGCGTCGATGTCCTGGGCGGACAGCACAGGTGAGTCGAGGACCATGGCGTGCACCCGCTGCGGATGGCATACGCCGAATCCAGCTGCGAGATAGGTGCCGTAAGAGGTGCCGTAGACGACCGCTTTGTCGACGCCGGCATCGTCGAGCACCGCTGCCACGTCGTCGACGACCTGGCCGATCGTCAACGCCTCCGGCGGGAGGTCGGCGCCGCGATCGTCGTGACGGGACAGGCCGACACCGCGGTGCTCGACCATGATAACGTCCAGGCCCTGAGCGGCCGCGCGACGGCGGAAGCCCCGGTACAGCGCGACCGATGCCGCGCCGGGACCACCCGGGATGACGACCAGCGGACGAGCAGACTTCCGCCCGGCGCGCACGTAGTACAGGTCGAACTCGTCATCTGCGCCGCCCTGGCCGCTGCGCACCGGCCGCCGGACGGCGCGGACACCGGGGAGCGCCGCGAGTTTGTCGTGCGCGCGCCGGCGTCTGGCGTTCATGGTCATCGCTCTACATTCTGCCCGTTGCGCGCCCGGGTTCTATAGAGTCGCGGGACGAATCGAACAACCCACCGGAGCCGAGGCAGCGTGCGAACACAGGAATTCTTCGAGCGGGCGACGCAGGCGTTCGAAGTCCTGGGTGTGCTGTCGATGATCATCGGGTTCGCGTTCGCGTTCGGACTTTCGCTGATCACCTGGAGGCGCACCAAAAACGGTGGTCGTGCGTTCAAGACGCTGCGGGAATCCCTGGGTGGAGCAATTCTTCTCGGCCTCGAGCTGCTTGTCGCGGCGGACATCGTCAAGACCGTGACGTCGACGCCGTCGCTCACCGACGCCGCCGTTCTGGGGATGATCGTCCTCATCAGGACGGTGCTGAGCATCACCATCGAGATCGAAATCGACGGTGTCGCACCGTGGCGCAAGGCGCTACGGACCGGCCCCGAGGTGCTGACGAGTGCGGCCCGCAAGGCCATGAGCTCGCAGCCCGACTCTCCCACATAGCGCTCAGGAGCGGATGAGTTCCGCGGCCTTCTCGCCGATCAGCACGCTGGGCGCATGGGTGTGCCCGCGGATGATCGTCGGCATCACCGATGCGTCCGCGACCCGCAGCCCCTCGACCCCGCGGACCCGCAACTGCGGGTCGACGACGCTGGCGTCGTCACCACCCATGCGGCAGGTGCCGACGGGGTGATAGAGCGTGTGCGACAACGAGTTCAGCGCGCGGTCCAACGTTTCGTCGTCGAGGTTCGTGGCGTTCAGCGGTCGGGCGATATTGCCGATGATGCCTTTCAGCGCGGGCGACTTCGCGATGGTCGCGCACATCCGAAGGCCGGCCATCAGCGCGTCGCGGTCCGCGCCGGCCGGATCGGTCAGGTACCGCGGATCGATGATCGGCTTGTCTTTGGGATTCGAGGAGCGCAAGGTGATGGTGCCGCTGCTGTACGGCTTCACCAAGATCGGGCCCATCACGACCGCATGGCCCGGATACGGGTCGCCGATGCCTTCCTCGAAGTACGGTGCCGGCGCGAATATCAGCTCCAGATCCGGCAATTCGAGATCGGCGCGGCTCTTCACGAAGCCGTACGCCTCACCGACGTTGGATGTGAGCATGCCGCGTCTGCGGATCAAGTAGTTGAGCAGTTCCAGCGGCTTCTCTGCCGCGAACAGAGTGTCGTTGGGCACGTCGAATCCCAGCGGCACCACCAGGTGATCGAGCAGATTGGCGCCGACGTCCGGTGACTCGGCGACCACGTCGATGCCGTGTTCGGTGAGCTGGTCGCGGTCACCGATTCCGGAGAGCATCAGCAGCTGCGGGCTGTTGATCGCGCCTCCGCACAGCACCACCTCGCGTTTTGCCCGCACCTCCTGCTTGCGTCCGTCTTTCTCGAACTCGACCCCGGCGGCACGTTGCCCGTCGAACAGCACCTTGGTGGCAGTGGCTTCGGTCAGTAGCGTCAGGTTCGGACGTTTGACCGCAGGCTTCAGGTAGGCGTCCGCGGTGCTCCACCGCGCCCCGCGGCGCTGTGTGACGCGGGTTTCGCAGAAACCCCGCGGCTCATCTTGATTGGGCTCTTCGACGCGGTAGCCGCATTCCTGGATGGCCTTCAGCCATGCGGCCGTGGACGACCGGGGGCTTCGTTGACGAGCGATCGACAGCGGGCCGCTTTCGATACGGCGCAGATAGGGTTCCAGGCGGGCGTAGCTCCACTGCTCGCCGGCGGCCGCACCCCACTCGTCGTAGTCGGCGGCGAATCCGCGGACCCACATCATCGCGTTCATCGACGAGGAACCGCCGAGCATTTTGCCTCGCGGCCAATAGATCTCACGCCCGTCGAGCTCTTTCTGCGGCTCCGTGAGATAGTCCCAGTCCATCGGCGTGCGCATCAGTTTGGCAAAGCCCGCGGGGATGTGAACAAATTTGTCTTTGTCCTTGGGCCCGGCCTCGAGCACCACGACCGCAGCGGCCGGATCCGCACTCAGACGATTGGCCACCACCGATCCGGCAGAGCCCGTTCCCACAACGATGTAGTCGGCGTCCACCCGCCGGAGTCTATGGTTCCTGCGGCCCCATGGGTGCCACTCGCGCGGATTAGGTGGTCAGCGCGATGTGATGGGCGCCGTCGATCGCGGCATAGCGCTGCGGACTGCACGTCAGCACGATTACCTGGCCGTCACCGCCCACCGCGTTGAACACCTCACCCATCTTCACGAGGCGATCGGCGTCGGTGAATCCCAGTGCGTCGTCGATCACCACTGGGACGGTGTCCTCCTTGGCCACCAGCGCCGCACCGGCCAGCCGCGCGACGATGCCCAGCTGCTCCTTCGCGCCGCCGGACAGCGACTCGTAGGGGACCGTGCGACCTGACAGGGTGCGGCTACAGATCTTCAGGTCACTGTCGATCTCGACCTCAAAGCTGGTGCCGAAGACCAGCCGGCCAAGCCGTTCCACCTCGGTTCGAAACGGGTCGACGTAGCGCAGCCGGGTGGCGTCGCGATGACGTGTGATCACCGAACGCAGCAGCTCCGCGGCACGGGCCCGGCGTTGAACCCGCGCGTAGTCGGCCTCGGCGTGTTCACGTTCGGTTTCAGCCGCGTCCAGTTGCCCTTTGCGCCCTTGGGTGCCGTAGACCTTCAGCTGCGTCTTGACCTCGCGCAGCGCCTCGACCACCTCGTTGTGGGCGCGGCTCACCATCTCGGCGCGACAGGCGGCATCGCGGAGCGCGGCGGCGACAGCTTCGGGTGCGGCGCCGGCGAGCTCCTCGCGGAGCTCAGCGACGAGGCTGCTCGCGCGACGCGCCTCCTCCTCATGTGCCCCTGCCTTGACGGCCAGCTCCGCATCGCTGGCCGTCGCGCGCTGTCGCGCGAGTTCCTCACGCGCCAGCATGATCTGGCCCTGTTCGGTGACGAGCTTGTCGCACACCAGCGCGACGCGGGTCTCGCGCTCCCCCAGTTGTTTTGCCGCCGCCTCGGCGACCTTGCGGTGTTTGTCCCCCTCCGCGATGGCGTGCGCCACCGCGACCGTCGCCGCGTCGAGCTCGGCACGAGCGGTATCGGGGTCGATGCCGAACAGATCAGCGGTAGCGGGTTGACGCGCGGTCAACTCGGCCAACCTGATGCGCAGCTGATCGACGGATCCGTCGCCGGACAGTGCCTCGATCCGGGTGGCCAGTCGATCCCGGGCCGTCGTCAAGTGTTGCCGGCGCTGATCCAGATCACGCGCGGCGGCGAGATCGAAAACACCGCCGGCCGCCAAGGCTGCCGCTAAAACCTCTTGAGCAGCAGCCAGTTTGGCGCGCATCTCCGATGCCGGTGCGCCCGGCGCCACGCGCGCGGTCAGTACACCAGGAACTTCGATGTCGGTCTGCGCGCTGATGCCCGCCGACAACGTCTGACCCGCGGCAAGGGTGTGCGATTCGCCACCAAGGCGCACCTCGATGTCGCCGATCGCGACCAACTCGACATGCGCCGACATCAGCTCGACCTGACCCGTTGCCACATCAACCGCAGACTTCGCGGTCTCGATGGCCCGCATGCCCTCGGCCGTCAGCGCGATGTCGGCAAGCTCGGCCTCGGTGCGCTCCAGATCGCGTTGCGCCCCTGCGATCTTGGACAGCAGCGAGGCCACCCGGTCGGCTTCGTCGCGCGCAACCAGTTGGTCGACGTTTCGGCGGGCCGCCTCGGCGCGCACCTGGGCGGTAGCCATCGCCGTCCGCGCCTGCTCGGCCACGACCTCGGCCGCCTGCTGTACCTCGGCGGCGGCGGCCAGCTCCTGCGCCGCGGCTTCGGCCGACGCTTCGAGTTCCACGATGGCGGCGGCCCGCCCATCGATCTGTTCGGCGAGCTTGCGCCGCTCGCTGACCGCCGCGACCGACGTGGCGCGGATCGCGTCCGCGGCGGATGCGACCTGCTCGGCCTGCTTGAGCTGGCCGGCGAGCGCGGCGACAGCCTCTGCTGCGGTCTGGGCGGCGACGAGCTGCTTCTCGGCGTCGACGCGTTCGGCGGTCAGCCGCTCGACCTCCGGGGTGAGCTCGGCATGCCGCCGGACCGCGTCGTCGACCTCCGCCATCGCAGCCGCGCACCGGGCCAGTTCCTGGTCGGCGGCGCGCAGGCGATTCGTCGCGGCGGCCCACTGTCCGGTGGGACGACCGGTCCGGGTGAAGTAGTCGAGGTATTCGGCCTCGACCCGGTCGACGAGCAACGCGTCGGTGCCGTTACCGGCCGCGGGCTGCGCCTCCGACATGCCGCGGGCCTCGCCCGCGGCGACGTCGAGCGCACGTGACAGCGCGTCGCAGCCGGAAAGGTCCACCGCCGAGGTGGACGCGGACTGCAATACGCGCTGGGCCTGCCACAGACAGGTGTCGACGGTCTCGGTCAGCATCGCCCGAACCCGCTCGTGCGCCTCATCGCCGGTGAGCTGCTCGCGCCGCGGCGCCAGGACCGTCAACTCGGTCTCGGCCCGCTTGTGAAAGCGCTTGCGGTACACGAACCGATAAGGGCCGGTGGAGATTTCGGCGGTGATCTCGGCGCCGACGTCAGCGTGCGCCGGCTTGACCTGCTTGACCTCTTTCTTCGACGAACGGTCCTTGGATTCCAGGAGCAGGTCCAGTGCCTCGATCATCGACGACTTGCCGATCTCGTTGGCACCGCTGACGACCACCACGCCGCGGTCGGGGAACTCGATCTCGCGGTGCGTGATGCCGCGGTAGTTGGTCAAGACCATGCGGTGCAGTTTCACGCCACTCCCCTGTCCGCCAGGCGCAGCAGCAAGGCCAGCGCCGAACGCGCAGCGTCGGCGTCATCGCCGTCGGACCTTGCCGCGGTCACCAACTCGTCGACCGCGGCCGCCGCGAATCCGCCGATTCCAAGGTTGTCGAACTCCCCGTCAGCGGGTGTCACTGCGATGTCGGACTGCTTGTCCCACACGGTAAGTGCGGCGAACAGACGCGCGTACTTGTCCAGACACGCATCGAGCGCGGCCTTGTCGGTCACCGTCAGCGAACCCGTCAGCCCGATTCGGACGACGGTACGGTCCTTGTCCTGCATCAGATCCAGGTTCAGGTCCAGGTCGGCGATGTCCCGGCTGTCGTCCACCGAGCGGCGCAGCGTCACGAACCGCCACCGGCCCACCGTGTGGGGCCGGACCTGCACGGGGGCGTCAGGATGGGCTTCGTCGAGGTCGACCACCAGCACGTGACCTGGATCGGTTTCGATGTCGTCGTAGTTGGTCACTTCCAGCGAACCCGAGTACCAGATACGTCCGGTGGAACCGACCTGCATACGAGAGTGCTTGTCGCCCAACGCCGCATAGTGTACGGCACCACGGGCGATGGCTGCTTCCAGTGCCGCCAGCCGAATCAGCGACGGCCGGTCCTTATCGGGAACGAAGAGGTCGACGCCGCCGTGGCCGACGACGATGCGGGCGGTTCCGTCGGCAGGCAGGTCGTCGAGTACGGAGGCCACCGGGTCCGCGCACGGGGCCTTGGACGTCCACGGCGCCGCGACGAGCTCCAGGCCGGGCCGCACCACGTGCACACCGGACCGGTCGAGGACCGTCACGTTGTCCGGGCACTCCGCGACGAACAGCGGGCTGGTGTAGACCGACGAGGCATCCAGCGGGTCGTGGTTGCCCGGCAACAGATACACCGGGACACCGATGGCGCGCATGGCTTCCAGCGACTGGCTGACGTCCCTTGGCGCGAGTTGGTTGTGCTCGAACACATCGCCCGCCACGACCACGAACTCGGCTCCGGTACCGGCCGCCAGTTCCTTCAGAGCGGCCACCGCATCGCGGCGCGCGGCCGAATAGCGGGGCTGCGCCTCACCGTTGAGGAAGTAGCGGGTCATGCCGAGCTGCCAGTCGGCGGTGTGTATGAATCGCATCTCGGCCCATTCCCTTCCACTCACGCGCGGCGAGCCGCGCATCGAACCGGTGTTTGCCAGGCATCGAGAGTGTAGGTCCGGCCGCCGACATGTCCGGTGAGGCGCGGCGAGCCCCGTCAGTCGGCTTGATCTGCGCGGGTGAGCACGTCCTGATAGTCCGCGAGCTCGATTTCCTCGGCCACCACGGTCCTTGTCCCGTTGTAGACCTCGCGGTCGATCTCGTCGTCGGCGTTCGCGACCAGCATGGCCACGAAGGTATCGCCATTGACGTTGAGGAACGTGCGGAAGATCCCGGCGAACCAGTCGACGGCGATGAGCAATCCGACCGCCTCGAGCGGAAGATCCAAAGAGGTCGCGAGGAACGTGGCCACCACCGGAAAGCCGCCGGGGACGGTGATCGTTCCCATGTTCAGGAGGATGGCCAGTGCCATGCCGAGCACGATGGCGCCGAAACTCAGTTCGATGTCGCCCGACTGCGCGAGGAACATCACGACGATCATGTAGTTGAGGACAGCGCCGTAGGAGCCCATCGTCAGACCGACCGACAGCGTGAAGTTGGCGACCTTCTGACTGACGCCGACCTTCTCGACGGTGTTCTTGAGCACCGTCGGGAACGTCACCGCCGAACTCGTCGTGGTGATGGCGATCGCCGTCTGCTCGACGAGCTTGCCCGGCAGTTTCCACGGGCTCAGCCGGGTGCGCAGCGTGACGACGACAACGAACAACGCGAAGAGGATGAGGACACCGGCCAGCGTTGCCCCTAGGTATTTCAGCGCCGATGTGACGACGGCGAAGCCCACGTCGCCGGCCAGCGCCGCCAGCAGACAGAACACCCCGATCGGGGCGGCATACATGACGAGTCGAATCATGGTGAGCACGATCTGCTGGATCTGGTCGATGAACGTCAGCACCCTGTTGTCGCCGGTCTTGGTCATCTGGTTGCGCAACGCCACGCCGAAAAGCAGTGAGAACACGATGATCGGCACCATCGTCGCGCTCGACATCGCTTCGAAGATGTTCTTGGAGACGAAGTTGAGCAAGGTGTCCTGCCACCCCAGCGCTTCTCCGGCGGACTCCTGAAGCGACGAGTCGACCTCGCCGCTGAACTCGATACCGCTGCCGGGGCGGATGAGGACACTGAGCACCCAAGCGAGGATGGCGGCAACGATCGAAAAGCCGAACATCCATTTGAACGTGCGGAACGCGATTCTGCCGGTGCCTGCGCCGGTCATCGAACCGGTCGCGACGATCACCGAGGCCATCACGAGCGGCACGATCGACATCTGGATCAGTCGGATGAACATGTCACCGACGAATTTCAGATTCGCCGCCCACTCGCCTGCGATCAGGCCGAAGGCGAGTCCGGCGACCGCGGCAACACCGATTTGGAGCGCTGGATGCGACAGGGCTTTCATTTCGCGAAGCTATGTCGGCGCCGCTACAAAGACGTGGCGGGTTCGTTGCGCCCGTGTATCAGCAGTCCTCGCTCATCCCCGGGATTCGAACAGCGGCTGCCCCAGGAATCCGCCGGGTGCCGGAACGCCCGGAAGTATCGCGAACGTGGCCGATCCGACGGTGGTGATCCACCGATTGAGGGCGTCGCCGGCCGCGAGGCGACGCTGTACCGGGACGAACTGTCGCGCAGGGTCACGCTGGTAGGCGGCGAAGATGAGCCCGCTGTCGGTCGTGCGGCCGTCGCGGGGTGGATCGTCGTAGTTGTACGGCCTGCGCAGGAACTGCTCGTCATCGGTGCGGTGCCGGGCCAGCGCAACGTGGGAATTCGGCGGGATCACCGGTATCCCGTCGACGGTGGCGCCGAGGTCGGGCTCGTCGGTTTCCTTTCGACCGGTCAGCGGAGCACCGGTGTACAGGCGCCGCCCGACGGTGAGTTCCTTACTGGGACGGTCGAGTTCGTCCCAGGTGTCCATTTCGGCGCGGATCCGCCGGATGACGACCACCGTGCCGCCGGCGAACCACGGCGCGGCGGCACCATCCGCCCACACATGGCGATCGAAGGCCTGCTCGTCATGCAGGTTCGCCGTCCCGTCGACCTGCCCCATGAGATTGCGCATGCTGCCGCCCGGCCGGTTGGAGCCGTGGGCGTTGCGAAAGCCATTCTGCCGCCAGCGTTGGCGGGTCATGGAGCGGACGTTTTTCAGCAGCACCCGGCCCGCGTGCGCGATGACGATCGGATCGTCGGCGCAGATCTGCAACAACAGGTCTCCGCCACGCCATGCCGGCTCCAGCAGGTCGGTGCTGAAGCTGGGCAGTTCGGTGACCGGTTCCGGTCGCAGGTGCGCCAGCCCCACACGGTCGAAAACGGAGGGCCCGAGTCCGACGGTGACGGTGAGTCGGGCGGGCCGCAGCGCGAGCTCGGGTTCGGTGTCGGCCAGCGCCGGATCGCCCTGGGTGAGCCGCGCCGCGTCCGATGTCCAGAGCTTCAGGACGGCAGTGAGCGTGTCGCGAGCACTTCGACCGCCCTGCGGGAGCAGATCGAGCGCGACGAACAACGCGTGCGCCTGCGGCGGTGTCGCGACGCCGCTCTGGTGCCGACCCCAAAACGGTTCGACCACGGTGTCGAATCCACCTGTCGGAGTGGCGGATTGCGCTGCGCTGCACTGAGTGACTGCGGTTCCGGCGGCCAATGCGGCGGCGCCCCCGGTCAGAAGGCGCCGCCGATTGAACAGCGGATTCCCACCCATGGCTAGTGATGCCCTCCGCCGGATCCGGTGCCGCCCGGTGTGTATTGCTCGTTAGCACCGGCGAAGTCGCGGATCTGCGCGGTCATCGGAAGGGTCGATCCGTCCTCGAAGACGACGGACATCGTCACGTCGGCACCCGGCTGCAGCGGTTCCTTGATGTCCATCAACATCAGATGGTCACCGCCGGGGATCAGCTCGCGCGAGCCACCGGCGGGGATCACAAGCCCATCCGCGTTGGGACGCATCGTCATTGCACCCGATCCATCCGGGACAACCTCGTGCACCTCGACCCGGCCGGCCAGCGCCGACTCACCGGACACGATGCGGGCCTCGTGGTCGCCCGTGTTCGAGAACGTGCCGAACACCGCGGCCATCCCCGTCTCTGCCGAGCTCGCCCACTGGTTCTCGACGGTGACAGTCGACGCCATCAGCTCCCTGCGGTGGCCCGAGGAATCCGAACAGCCGGTGCCGAGCATCGTGCAGACCGAGAGAGCGGCACCGAGCGCGATACGAATCCTGTTGTCAAACAAGTGATCTACTTTCCTCATTGGGGGTGTCGGCTTCTTGCAATGCCCCAGCCGGCACCTCGTCGCCTTCGCCGACGTCATCGGCTGCTTGCACCTGCTCTCCGGCGCTTCGCGATCGGTCCCGGCGAGCGAGCACAGCCTCGACGGCGAGCACCAGCAGCAGCGAGACGCCGAAGACTGGAAACAGCACCCCGAGTACCACTGCAGCCGCGGTAACCGCTATGACCACACGTTTGGGAGGTGCGGCGCCGGCGACGCCCACCCGCCCGGGCAGCCCCGCGCGGCCTGCGGGACGGCGGATCCACCACATCAACAGCCCTGTCGCGACGCTGGTGAGCACGCCCAGGCAGGCGATCGTTGCCGAGATCCTGGTCAACACCCCAAGCTGGTTGCCCATGTGCATCGCGATACCGAAGCTGGTCGCTCGTGAGAGCGCTCCATCTTGGTCAGCGGTGGCATTGGCGATCGTCCGACCGGTGAACTGGTTCAGATAGAGCGTGCGCTGTTCCGAAAGCTTCTGTGGCCATGCGTTGACGACGGTGTAGCTGCCGTACACCGTTTCTCCGTTTTCGGTGATGTCCGAGGGCGGGATGATGGCGTAGCCGGGCACCATCTTCTCGCCTTTCGCAAGCCGATCGATGTCGGCGAACGACAGTCGGGCGGGTACCGCGCCGTCGACTGTCGATGCGTAGACCGGATCGTCGGTGGCTGCCCAGGCGATGCGGCGGCCGAGCCGGTCGTAGTCGCCCATCACGGCTGGTGTCGAGGGGGCATCGATTTCAGTCGACGGCGCGACCGTGCCGGAGAATGCGCGCCAGTTCTCACCCCAGTAGCGCGACCAGGTCAAGCCCGAGAGAACATAACAGATGAGGATGACAGCGATCACGACTCCGGTGAGCGCATGTAGATCACGCCATCGAATCCGTCCGCCCTTCCGCCAGCGGATCTTCAGCAGCGGCTTCGTTGCCTCGATTGCTCTCGGCCACCACAGATAGATGCCGCTGGCCAATAGCACGAGGATCCATACGGCAGTGAGCTCCATCCAAAGGTTCCCTACGCCAACGGGAATCGTGGCGTCGGGGTACGCCGAGGGCGCGATCAAATGACCAAGTGACGGTAGATGGACTTGCGGCCCGTCGTTGCCGAACATTCTATGCAGCTGATTGGCCCACCCGACCAGGCCGGACAGTTCACTGCGCTGTCCCAGATATCGCCCGGTATACGGGTCGACGAACACCTGAGTGAGGTTGGCTTCGGCGTCGGGATATTCAAGGGCATCCGGAGACAGAAAATCGACGCGTGTCGACATCCCCGGGCCGGCGGGTGGCGTGACGGCGTCGAGGGTGTAGTCGCCGCCGACCTCAGCCTCAGCCACGGCGATCTGCTTGTCGAGCGGAACGGTTTCCTTGCCCTCCGCGACGACGTAGAGATCGCGGTTGAGCCAATCGTTCAACGGCTGGGTGTAAAGGATGACGAGTCCAGAACACGCGAGAACCACCAGAGCCGGTGCGGCGAAAAGGGCTACCCAGAAGTGCAGGCCCCAGACTCGTCGCAGAACGGCGGATTCGCGGCGACGGGCGGCGACAGTCGATGTACTCACGAATACTCCCTGGGCTGGATGACGATGGTCGTGTTTGTTCGCATTGCTCAACCTCTCTGGTCGCCCGTTGTCCGGGACTCTCGTTCGTCGGCGGACCCGGCTCGCTGACCCGACACTCGCTTCGCGGCGCTCACCACAAGGTCAACGAGCAGAAAGGTGAGCAGACTCAACCCCAAAAGCGGTATACACCAGCCGATCACAAGTGCAGTGGCTCCGATGGCGATAGCACCGGCAGCAGGTAAACCTCTGATGGATCCGCGCTTTGGCGGCCGCCCGCCGAATCGGCGGCCGCGCGTCGGTCGACGCCGCCACCACATCACGTAGCCGCGCACGATGACCGATACAAGCGCTGCTGCCAGGAGGACAAGTGCGAGCTGGTTCAGAAGGCCGAACAGCAGCCCCATGTGCAGTTGTATGCCCCATGCCGCCAACTTCGCCGCTAGGGGCCAGTCCGCGAACCACATTATGTCGGTGACCTTTCCGGTCGCGCCGTCGACAGCGACGCTGTTGTTCGACATCACCCACGGTTGTCGGGTTTGCACGACGGTGTAGGCGGTGCCAGGCGCGTCCGGAATGGTGACTTCGACGTGTCCGCCCACGCCGGCAGCACGCGCCGACTGCAGGACGCGGTCAACTTGATCGACGTGAATTGCTGAATGCGCATCGCGTGTTCGGCTCGACGCGGATTCGTGGTCTCCATGAGCGGTCTCTTCTGAGTGCGCGCCTGAGTTGCTGCCATCCAAGACGGTCGAAACCGTGGGTGTCGTCCAGGACAGCGCGGCGCGCAGCTCGGTGATCTTCTCTCCCGCGTACAGCGACCACGTCAGTCCTGTCGCCGATAGGAAAAGGAGCCCGGCTGCAATCCACAGTCCGACCACACCGTGCCAACTCAGGGTCCTCTGCCGACCGCTGGCTGAACGCGCAACGGTGAGTAGTCGGGCGTCCTCGGAATCGGCGTCCGACATCCGGCGGTAGCGGCTGACCCAAAGGTAAACCCCGGCAAGCGCTATCAGCCATAGCCACGACGCTGCAAGTTCACTGTAGGCGCGCCCCACGTCGCCTAGGTGCAGGCTGCGGTGCAGCTGATCTATCCACGTTCGCATCGGCAGAGCTCCGCTGTTGCCGTAGACCACCAGATCCCCTTGTGGTCGGGCGGAGACCGGATCGACGAACACCGCGCGACGCTCCGACTCGCCGAGGGTCGGATCCTCGAAGAGCACGCGCGTGGTCTGTCCGGATTCGACCGCAGGACGAACCGCGGTCACGAGCAGATCGGGCCGCACCGCCTGGGCAGATCGAATCTGCTCGGCGACAGGTCGCGCTGCACCGGTGCTCTGGGCCGCCAAATTGTCTCGGTACACGAATTGCTCCACGCTCGGGGCGATCGCATACAGGGCGCCGCTGACAGCGGCGATCAACAGGAACGGACCGACGAACAGCCCCGCATAAAAATGCAGGCGTAAGACCAGCGCCCTCACACCGCGCCGGCGCCGCGTCCCCTCCAGATCACTCGACGCCTGTCGTAGTCCGGCGCCTGCGTCACTGGTTTCGTGTCCGGACGTCGTAGTCATGGGAGTTGTGTTCTCCAAACCAACGGCTGCGCGCCCATCCCGATCGACGTGTCGGTGAATGGGGGTGCAATACGGTCAATGGCGGATGCTCGCACGCACACGGCGCCAAGAGCGCGCGTGAGGAGATCCGTGAAGGCTCTGACGTCGATTCGCAGCAGCGGCGAACGACATTCAGACGATGTCGCTTTAGTGGATGGACGCGAGCAGCGGTGGCGCTCGCATTCTCAGTCCGGATCGCGGTTGGTCGGAAAGCATCACGACCGGGTTCACCGACCACACCGCAGCAGATGGACGACCGCGATGAATTAGCGTCAGCGACAGCCACGACAGGACCGACGAGCAAACAACATAGAGGTATTCGACGGACGTGATCGCGACGCCGAGCAGCACGGCGGCCGCGAGGTGCGCGGCGGCCATCAAGGGGGTGACTCCGAAGGTGCCGCCGTGGTGATGATGTGGCTCCGACGCCATCAACGTGAGGTGACCGAGCGACTGGGCGACGGTGAGTGCACCGACCACGCCGATCAGCCTGCCGCGGCGGCCTTCGAGTGGCACGGCGGCCAGGACGGCGCCGATGATTGCACACACCAGGGTCGAGGCGATGAGCCGTCCGCCCTGCGGTATGAAGCCGCCGGCGGCGGTGTGAGCGCCGACCGTGACGACGGCCGAGCACGCACCCACCAGGGCGCCGCGCAGCCAGCGCGCCCGTGACTTTGGCGTACCCACGTGCCGCACTTTACCTCTGCGACTACTACATCACCTAGTAGACCCCGTGGTGGCGCCACCTCTACGGTGAGACGGTGAGCGACTCCTATCGCACGCTGTTGCTGCTCCGCCACGCCAAGTCGGACTACCCGGCGGGAGTGGCCGATCACGAACGTCCGCTGGCACCGCGCGGTATCCGGGAGGCCGCGCTGGCCGGTGACTGGCTGCGAGCGCACGCGCCCGCGGTGGACGCGGTGCTGTGCTCGACGGCCACCCGCACCCGGCAGACGCTGGAACGGACCCGCATCGAAGCGCCGACGGAGTTCGTCGACCGCCTCTACGACGCGACGCCCGGCGTGGTGATCGACGAGATCAACGGGGTCGCCTCACGATTCGACCACGAGGTGAACACCCTGCTGGTCATCGGGCACGAGCCGACGATGTCTGCGGTGTCACTCGGATTGGCCACTGCTGACGGCAGCAACAGCACTGCGGCCGAACGCATCTCCGAGAAATTCCCGACGTCCTCGGTCGCGGTGTTGCGAACCGGCCAGCGCTGGGATCAGCTGGCGCTCAACGGTGCCACGCTGGTCACCTTCCACGTGCCCCGGTAAGTCAGGCGCGGGTGGCCAGCGTCAGCTCCATCAGCTTGAGCGCCATCGCGCAGGCATCGCTGCCCGGGCTCTGCGGGTTGACCCACCAGCCGACCACGCCTGCCGCATCGCTGGCGACCCCGCAGGCGCCGTTCGGATCGTTCGGGCGCATCACGATGGACTCGATACCCGCCACCGACTTGGTCTCGACCTGGTACTCGAGTTGGTCGGCCACCTCGCGTTCATTGGCCAGACTGCCCTGCTCGAACCAGAAACGGGTGATGTCCACCAGTCCCGTCGGGTTCGCGGCCTGCCAGCGGCACACCGCCCCGACGAACGTGCTCTGGATGTCCAAGGGATCCGCATTGACCGTCTCGGCGAGGATGTCCTCGGTCAGGACGTCGCACTCCTTCTGCAGATTCGGGTACTGCCGTTCGGAGTCGTTGTTGCGGGGTGTGTCACCGGACCCCGACTTGGTCGCAGTTCCCTCCACGGTGCTGGTGCACCCGGCAAGCACCGCGACCGCGGCCAGCGCCACGGCAGCAGCGCGCGCGGCACCCCGGCGTTGATGGGTAAGTCCGATTCTCATTTGGAGTTCACAATCGACTGGCGGGTGAGTTCCTTGGCGACGTCGCACGGGTCCGGGAACGGTTGCTCGTTGTAGCTGATCGACCATTCGATGAAGTCGTCATCGAACTGGATGCCGATCTCGCACAGGTTGGTTCCGAGCATCGGATCGTCACCGGTGGCGATGAAGCCGGTCTTTCCCTCGATGGTGATGTCCTCGACGCTGGCTCGGGTCAGCTCCTCGGTCTTGCGTTCACGACCGATGGGGCTGCCGCGGAACCAGGTGAACGAGAAGTGCGGGCCCAGGATGCTGCCGCCGGCAAGCCACTGACACCCCACCGACGTCTTCGCAGTGTTCACCAGACCCGGGACCCGCGTCTGCGAGATCACCTCCTGGTCGCTGATCCCTCCACATTCGGGGAAGAAGGGGCCGTGGGTCGCGTTGTCCGAAGGTGCCTGACTCTGCGGCACCTCCCCCGGGTTCGTCGGCTCGGAATCCGAGCATGCGGCAAACACCGGGATCATCACCGCGGCCGCCACGGCCAGCGCTTTGGCGTTTCGGCTCGTCCGAGCCGCGCGCGTCGTGGGAGTCACGCCATGCACTGTAGCGGCAGGTCAGAAGGTCAACCACCGACAGGCCGGTTGACCTGCCTATTTATCCAATTCTCAGGTGACACTGCTGGCCACGACGGATAGGCGGTATGCGACAGTAACTCCCATGTTGTGGGCGCTGCTGCGACAGTACGCGCGGCCATATCGGTGGCTGCTTGCGTCCGTGGCGCTGCTCCAGTTGATCAGCACCCTGGCATCGCTGTACCTGCCGACGGTGAACGCCTCGATCATCGACGACGGCGTCGCCAAGGGCGATCTACCGATCATTGTCGAGCTCGGCGGCGTGATGCTCGCGGTCACCGCACTGCAGGTGCTGTGCGCGATCGGCGCGGTGTACTTCGGGTCGCGGGCGGGCGCGGGGTTCGGTCGCGACCTCCGATCGTCGATCTTTCACCACGTCACCGGGTTCTCGGCCGAGGAGGCCGCACGGTTTGGCGCGGCGTCACTGCTCACCAGGACCACGAACGACGTCCAGCAGATCCAGCTGCTCGTGCAACTGACCTGCACCATGCTGATCACCGCGCCGATCATGTCGATCGGCGGAATCTTCATGGCCGTACATCAGGACGCGGGCCTGTCCTGGCTGCTTCTGGTCAGCGTGCCGATCCTGGCCGCCGCCAACTACTGGGTGGTGTCGCACCTGTTGCCGATCTTCCGGCGCATGCAACGACTCATCGACGGCATCAACCGGGTCATGCGTGAACAGCTTTCCGGAATCCGGGTGATTCGCGCCTTCACCCGGGAAACGTTCGAGCGCAAGCGATTCGCGGAAGCGAACGAGGCCGTCGCCGAAGCGGCACTGGAGGCGGGCCGCTGGCAGGCATTGATGCTGCCCTCGACGACCCTCGTCATCAACATCTCCAGCGTCGCGCTGATCTGGTTCGGCGGTCTGCGCATCGACGCCGGCCAGATGCAGGTCGGTTCGCTGATCGCGTTCCTGGCCTATTTCATGCAGATCCTGATGGCGGTACTGCTCGCGACATTCATGCTGGTCCTCATCCCCCGCGCGTCGGTGTGCGCCGAACGCATCGGGGAGGTGTTGTCGACCGAACCCCAGATCACCAGCCCGCAGGACCCCGTGCGGCCCGCGGCCATCGAGGGCGAGATCCGTTTGGATGGCGCCTCTTTCAGCTATCCAGGCGCCGAGCGCCCGGTACTGCAGGATATTTCGTTCACCGCGCGGCCGGGGACGACGACGGCGATCGTCGGATCGACCGGTTCCGGCAAGTCAACGTTGATTTCGTTGATCTGCCGCCTGTATGACGTGACAGCCGGCTCGGTGCGCGTGGACGGCATCGACGTACGCGAGTTCGATCTCGAACAGTTGTGGACGGCGATCGGTGTGGTGCCGCAGCGGGGCTATCTGTTCTCCGGGACCGTCGCAGACAACCTGCAGGTCGGCGCGCCCCCGGGAACTGTGGCGACCGAAAGCGACATGTGGCACGCGCTCGAGGTGGCGGCTGCCGACGACTTCGTACGCGCCCACCCCGACGGGCTGGAGATGCGCGTCGCGCAGGGGGGCATCAACTTCTCTGGAGGTCAGCGTCAGCGGCTGGCGATCGCGCGCGCGGTGATCCGCCGTCCCGCGGTCTACTTGTTCGACGACGCGTTCTCCGCGCTCGATGTCCGAACCGACGCACAGGTGCGAGCCGCACTTCGGGAGGAGTCGGCCGGTTCCACAGTTGTGATTGTCTCCCAGCGTATTTCGACAATCGCCCAGGCCGATCAGATCATCGTCATCGACAACGGGCGGATCCTCGGTGTGGGTAGCCACGACACTCTGCTGACGGATTGCCCGGAGTACGCGGAGTTCGCCGACTCACAGGTGGTGGGTGCGCCTTGACGATGGCACGCACCATCCGCGGCGTGGGTCAGGCACCGACCGAGCGGTCGCGGGACTTCAAGGGTTCAGCGATCAGATTGGTCAAGCAGCTGACGCCGCAGCGGGCGCTGGCCATCACTGTCGTCGTGCTCGGTGTCGGTGGCATCGCGATCGGTGTCGTCGGACCGCGCATTCTCGGACACGCCACCGACCTGTTGTTCAACGGCGTGATCGGCCGTCAGCTGCCCGCCGGCCTGACCAAAGAGCAGGCAGTCGAGGCGGCGCGCGCGCGTGGTGACAACACTTTCGCCGATCTGCTGTCCGGAATGAACGTCGTACCGGGCCAGGGCGTGGACTTCGCAGCCGTCGGCCGCACGCTGCTGTTGGCGCTGTGTCTGTACCTCGTTGCCGCGCTGTTGGTCTGGGTGCAGGCACGCATTCTGAACGTCGTCGTGCAGCGCACGATGGTCACCCTGCGATCCGACGTCGAGGACAAACTGCACCGAATGCCGCTGTCGTACTTCGACTCCCGTCAGCGCGGCGAGGTCCTCAGCCGCGTCACCAACGATGTCGACAACATCCAGACGTCGCTGTCGATGACGATCAACTCGCTGTTGACATCGGTGTTGACGGTCATCGCGGTGCTGGTGATGATGCTGACGATCTCGCCGCTGCTGACGCTGCTCACCGTGATCACCGTGCCGCTATCCCTCTGGGCGACCCGCGTGATCGCACGACGGTCTCAGCGGTTGTTCGTCGCACAGTGGGCCAACACCGGGCGGCTCAACGCGCACATCGAGGAGACGTACAGCGGGTTCACCATCGTCAAGACGTTCGGTCATCGCGCCCAGGCACAGCAACAGTTCGGCGAGTTCAACGACGACGTGTATCAGACCAGCTCTGAGGCGCAGTTCTTTTCGGGCCTGGTGTCGCCGGCGACGGTGTTCATCGGCAATATCAGCTACGTCGCGGTGGCCGTCGTCGGCGGAATACAAGTCGCGACGGGCCAGATCACCCTGGGCAGTATCCAGGCGTTCATCCAGTATGTCCGCCAGTTCAACCAACCGCTGACCCAGGTCGCCGGCATGTACAACACCCTGCAATCCGGCGTGGCCAGCGCGGAGCGGGTGTTCGAGCTACTCGATACCGAGGAGGAATCCCCTGAGCGTGCGGCGTTGCCGCCGTTGTCGGCGGGGCGCCCCGGCCGAGTCGAGTTCAGGAACGTCGACTTCAGCTACCGCGAGGGCACACCCGTCATCGAGGACCTGTCACTGACCGCCGAACCGGGAACCACAGTGGCGATCGTCGGGCCGACGGGCGCGGGCAAGACCACGCTGGTGAACCTGCTGATGCGGTTCTACGAAGTCGATTCCGGCCAGATCCTGCTCGACGGCGTGGACGTTGCCACCGTCAGCCGCCAGTCACTGCGATCCCGCATCGGGATGGTGCTGCAGGACACCTGGCTGTTCAGCGGAACCATCTACGACAACATCGCCTACGGCAGACCCGATGCAGAAGAGGACGAGGTGATCGCGGCCGCGAAGGCCGCCTACGTCGACCGGTTCGTGCACCATCTGCCCGACGGCTATCAAACGTGGGTCAGAGGCGACGGCGGAAACATCAGCGCGGGCGAGAAACAGCTCATCACGATCGCCCGTGCCACGCTGTCCCGCCCGCAATTGCTCGTCCTCGACGAGGCGACGAGTTCGGTCGACACCAGGACCGAATTGCTGATCCAGCAGGCAATGGCCGAATTACGCCGCGACCGGACGAGTTTCATCATCGCGCACCGGCTTTCGACGATCCGCGACGCCGACGTCATCGTCGTCCTCGAAGCCGGTCGCATCGTTGAACAAGGCAACCACGCGCAGCTCATGGCTAAGCGTGGCGCTTATTGGTCCATGACGCAGGCGTAGCCGTCGTAGTCTCGAAATCGATGACCACGACATCGAATAAGACGACGGCGTACACCTTCTGCAGATACTGTTCGGCAGCCTGTGGTCTCGAGGTCACCGTTGAGGACAACAGGGTGGTCAAGATTTCACCCGACAAGGAGAACCCGCACAGTTGGCATGACTTCTGCGCCAAGGGAAGGACGGCCAATCAGCTCGTCGAGCACCCGCGCAGGATCGTGGCGCCGATGCGTCGGGTCGGGGACTCCCCCGGCGAGTATGTCGAAGCCAGCTGGGACGAGGCGATCGCCGACATCGCCGCGCGGATGACGGCGCTAATCGACGCCGACGGCCCCGACTCGATCGGCCTCTATTACGGGAACCCGACTGGCTACTCGTCGTCGAACGTGCTGTTCATGATCGCGTGGTTGGATGCCGTCGGCACCCAGAACCGGTACGCCGTCGGTTCGGTGGACCAGAACGCGATGCACGTCGTCGCCGACGCGATGTACGGATCGATCCTGATGGCGCCGGTATCCGACGTCGACAACTGCGACTACTTCCTGCTGGTCGGCGCCAATCCGGCGGTCAGCGCGTGGAACTGGCTGGAAACCGTGCCCGGCGGCTGGAGGCGCGCACTGGAGCGACAGCGTCAAGGCGCGCAGATCGTCGTCGTCGATCCCCTGCGGACCGAGACCGCCGACAAGGCGGATCTGCATCTGGCCGTGCGACCCGGCCAGGACTGGGCACTGCTGCTGGCCATGGTCAAGGTCATCCTCGACGAGCGGCTTGAACACGAGGGCGACTGCCGCGATCTCGCCACCGGTGTGGATGAGCTCCGCGCGCTCGTCACCGACGCGAACCTCGACGATCTGGCCGTGCGGTGCGACATCCCCCGCGCCGTCATCGAGCAAGTGGCAAGGAATTTCGCGACCGCGAAGCGCGCGATGGTCGTCACCCGCACCGGTGTTTCACTGCACGTCACCGGCAGCATCGGCGAGTGGCTGGGCCACGTGCTGAACGTCATCACGGGTCGGATGGACCGGCCGGGCGGGCGCCGGTTCGAACCCGGTTATGTCGATGCGCTGAAGCTGTCCGGTATGGCGAAACCGCCGGCACACAAGAGCCGGCTCAGGGGCACCGATCTGGTCGCGGGTGCCCACGCACTGGCGGAACTGCCCGATGAGATCACGACACCCGGGCCGGGACAGATTCGCGCGATGGTGATCAACTGCGGCAATCCCGTGGTGTCCGGACCGCACGGCGCCAAGTTGGACGCCGCGCTCGCGCAACTGGATCTTTTGGTCGCGATTGACTTGGTACAGCGCGAAAGTCACCGTCACGCGCACTGGTTGCTGCCTGCCGCGCACTGGCTGGAACGCGACGACCTGCTGGCCCTGACCAGCAACCTGCACGACGAACCGTACGTGCAGTACGGACGGGCGGTCGTCGATCCACCGCCGGGGGCCCGTGAGGAGTGGCGCATCTTCGTCGATCTCGCGATCGCGATGCGCAAGCCGCTCTTCGGCGCCAAAGGGACGAACAGTTTCGTGCGGGCCACCCGCGCTCTTGCCAGGCTGACCCGTAGGCCCGCCCTCGAGTTCACCCCGGCGTGGTTGAATCGCCTGCTCGTCGCGACCAGCCGAAAGATCAACGGGCGCAGAGTGAGTTGGCGTGATCTGATGGCCAATCCGCATGGAATGGTGCTGGGTCCACGAGAATTCGGTCATTTTCGCAGCGCGCTGCGCACCGAGGACAAGATGGTGCACACCGCACCGCCGGCGTTCGTGGCCCGCACGCGTGAACTGCTCACCGAGCCCGCGCCGGTGCCCCCGGCCGGGTACCCGTTCCAGTTGTCGAACCGCCGCAACCGGCACTCGATGAACTCCTGGCTCAACGAGCTTCCCGGCCTGCACCCCTCGGGTAAGCGCAATGACGTGGTGATCAACCCCGAGGACGCAGTGACGCTGGGAATCGCCGACGGAGACGCGGTGCGGGTCTTCTCCCCCGTCGGACAGATCGAGTTGACCGCTTCTATCAGCGATCGTCCCCGTCGTGGGGTGCTGATAATCGACCACGGTTGGGGCTCAAGGGTCTTCGACCCGCGCGGCGGCGCCGATCCGGTCTCCTACGGCGCCAACCGCAATCTGCTCATCGACGACGTGTCCGTCGATCCGCTGTCGGGGACCTCGGCTTTGAGCTCGGGGTATGTGGGTGTCGAGCGCGTTTAGAGCTGTGGGCCCTCGGCGCGCAGGTCGTCGACGTTGCGCATCGCGTCGCGCAGCTTGCCCAGCCACTCGTCGGCATGTTCGCCGACGAGCCTGACCGACCACGCCAGCGCATCGGAGCGTGAGCGGGCCACGCCGGCGTCCACCAGCGTGTCGAGTACCTGGCGCTCGGGCTGACGCAAGCGCGTCATCACCGGTACGGCGATGTGGGTGAACAGGACGCGTTCGTAATTGTCGTCACCTACCGCCCCGATCTCGACGCCCCACGCGACCTTGCGACCGTAGCGACGCTCGGCTTCATCGGCGATTCGCATTCGCTCCGAACGCGTCTCCTCGCGGAACCGCGCCACTCTGCCGGATGCATGGGCTTCAGTTTCCGCACCGTCGGAGCCGCTTTTGACTTCGGGGAGGCGGCCGATGACGGTGATCTCTTCGCGGTCGACGACGACGGTCGGGTCACCGGTGAACCAGCCTTCGGGCAGGCGACCGGAGAACCAGTCGCCCGCACTGCTCGCGTCGGGTTGTTCGGCCTGCTGCCAGCCACCAGAGCGGCCCGGCCTTCTCCCGGAGTGATGATGTCTCATGATTACATGATTACATCGTTACACCGCTGTTGGGACGGCTTTCTCCCGAAGCGAACAGCGCGGTGCCTGCGCGCTACTGCTTGCGGTTCAAGAGCAGAACAGCTGCGCCGCCCACGACCGCACCGATGAACAGCAGGACGGCCAGGGTCGGACTGACCAGCCACCACACCAGGCCCAGCCCGATGATCACCGGGGAGACGACGAACAGCACCATGCCCGGGTGCTGCTTGATGACCGCGAGGGCGCTTTGCGCGCGCACCCGGTCAATTTCCTTTGCCATCTCACCAGGATGCCAGTCGTCGGTTTAGTTTTGTTTCCATGACAGGACCTAATAACGGAAGCTGGCGGCCCGACCCCGAGGGACGCTACGAACACCGCTGGTGGGACGGCCAGCAGTGGACCGATCAGGTATCGCACCAAGGGCAGGTCGTCCGGGCGCCGCTGGGCGCACCTCCTGCCGGGCCCGCGCCGCAGCATCAGCCAGGACCGCCCCAGGCGGCGGTCATGGGCGGGCAGCCGGCCGGCGACGGATTCTCCGGCATCAGTGGCGATTTGGTCGACGGACGGTTCAGCGAGAAGGAAGCCAAACCGATCGCGAACCAGAACTCGAAGCTGCTGCGCGTGCGCCTCGGCGAACCGTTCATGGCGCGCCAGGGTGCGATGGTGGCCTACCAGGGCAACGTGGACTTCGCGTTCGAGGGCGGAGGGGCGTCGAAGTTCCTCAAGAAGGCGCTGACGGGCGAGGGCCTGCCACTGATGCGGTGCCAGGGGCAGGGCGACGTGTTCCTGGCCGAGCGCGCTTACGACGTCCATCTGCTGAACCTGACGAATTCCGGGTTGTCGATCAGCGGCAAGAACGTGCTGGCCTTCTCGGCGAGCCTCGACTGGAACATCGAGCGCGTCAAGGGCGGCAGCATGGTGGCCGGCGGGTTGTTCAACACGACATTGCGCGGTACCGGTTGGGTGGCGCTGACCACCGACGGCCCACCCGTCGTACTCAACGCCGCTGAGGCGCCCACGTTCGCCGACACCAACGCGGTGGTGGCGTGGTCGGCGAACCTGCAGACCCAGCTCAAGACGAGCTTCAAGGCGGGGGCGCTGATCGGCCGCGGCTCAGGCGAGGCGGTTCAGGTGTCGTTTTACGGGCCGGGCTTCGTCATCGTGCAGCCATCGGAGGGCATACCGCCGGTCACCGCGGCACACTGAGGGCTCACAGCTCCAGCAGCACCGTCACGGGGCCGTCGTTGACGAGTTCCACCCGCATATCCGCCCCGAACACGCCCGTCTCGACCGGTGCACCTAGAGCCCGAAGTGCGTCGGCGAAGGCGGTCACCAGCGGTTCGGCCACCGCGCGTGGGGCGGCGGCGTTCCAGGCGGGACGGCGGCCCTTGCCGGTATTGGCGTAAAGCGTGAACTGGCTGACCACGAGGATCGGCGCCCCGACGTCGCTCGCCGATTTCTCGTCGTCGAGAATGCGCAGCTGCCACAGCTTTTCGGCCATGCGCTGCGCCTTCGACGTGTCGTCGTCGTGCGTGACCCCTACCAGCGCCACCAGCCCCTGACGCTCGGGGCGCACCGCTCCGACCACCTCACCGTCGACCCGCACCGCCGCCGACGTCACCCGCTGGACCAGGACGCGCATGGTCGCCGATGCTGCCAGGCACCAGCCATTTGCATACCCTATGGGGGTATGGTACCTATGGACTCATGCGCACGACAACGGTCACCGTAACCGGAATGAGCTGTGGACATTGCGCCACGTCGGTGCGTGAGGAGATCACGGAGATCCCCGGCGTCCGATCCGTCGACGTGGACCTTGCCAGCGGTAGCGTCACCATCGACAGCGACAGCGTGCTCGAGGCGGCCGCGATCAAGACCGCCGTCAAGGACGCCGGCTACCAGCTGGCCAGCTGATGAAAACCGGACAGAAGGTCATCGCGTTCGTCGTCGGACTGGCCGCGGTCTTCGCGATCTCCGTCTGGATCGGCAACGCGGTCACCCCGCAGGAAGCGACGACAACGGCCGCACAAGAGCTGCCCGGCGGACTGCAGACGACGCAGGACGGGTACACGCTGGCCCTGAACAACCCGATCGCCACCGCCAATCCCGATGTGCCGCTGAAGTTTCGGATTCTGAGTGCCACCGGAGCGCCGGTGAAACGCTACGTCGAAAAACACGACGAACTGCTGCACCTGATTGTCGTACGCAACGACCTTGCGGTCTTTCAGCACGTCCACCCGAAGCTCGACGAGCAAGGCACGTGGAGTGTGCCATTGAACCTGTCTCGCGCCGGTGACTATCGCGTCTACGCCGACTTCATGCCATCGGGCGGTCCCGCGCTGACGTTGGGCGCCAATCTGCACGTCGCCGGCAAGTACGACCCGCAACCGCTGCCCCCCGCAGCGCAGACCGCCGAGGTCGATGACTACACGGTGACCCTGCGCGGGACGCCGAAGGCCAACGAGGCGTCGATGCTCACACTGGCGGTCAGCCGGGACGGCAAACCCGTCGACGACCTGCAGCCCTACCTCGGCGCGTACGGGCACCTCGTCGCGGTCCGCGCGCCGGATCTCGCCTACCTCCACGTGCATCCGATGAGCGATCCCGACGGCGGCACCGCGGCCTCAGGCCCGGAGATCGGGTTCCACACGACGTTCCCCAGCACGGGCTCGTACCGACTGTTCCTCGATTTTCGGCATCGCGACGCCGTGCGCACCGCCGCGTTCACCGTGAACGTCACCGACGCCGCCTCGACGACGGCGCCTGCCCCGTCTGGCGGCGGCGGACACCAACACTGACATGTCAGTCGTCGAACTCTCGGTGGACGGCATGACGTGCGCGTCGTGCGCCAACCGAATCGAGAAGAAACTCAACAAGATCGAGGGCGTCACCGCCACGGTCAACTTCGCGACCGAGAAAGCCAGGGTTGAGTTCGGCGACGACGTGACCGCTGAACAACTCGTAGCGACAGTGGCGCACGCCGGCTATCAGGCGCATCTGCCGGTGCCGGATCCCGTGGTGGCGGAAGATGATCCGACCGCCGCGCTGCGGACCCGGTTGCTGATCTGCCTGGCGCTGACGGTGCCGGTCGTCGCGATGGCGATGGTGCCCGCATGGCAGTTCACGTACTGGCAGTGGTTGTCGTTGACATTGGCTGCACCGGTGGTGATCTGGGGTGCATGGCCGTTCCACCGGGCGGCGTGGGCGAACCTGCGGCACGGCACCGCCACCATGGACACGCTCATCTCGATGGGCACGCTGGCCGCGCTGGGGTGGTCGATTTACGCGCTGTTCTGGGGCACCGCGGGCACGCCTGGGATGACTCACGCGTTCGAGCTGACCATCGGCCGCACCGACGGCAGCGGCAACATCTATCTCGAGGCCGCCGCGGGCGTCACCACCTTCATCCTCGCCGGGCGCTACTTCGAGGTCCGGTCCAAGCGACGCGCGGGCGCGGCGCTGCGGGCGCTGCTCGAGCTCGGAGCCAAGGATGTGACTGTCCGCAGAGACGGTGCCGAGCAGCGCATCTCGATCGATGCGCTGAAGGTCGGCGATGAGTTCGTCGTACGTCCTGGCGAGAAGATCGCCACCGACGGTGTGGTGGTCGAGGGACGTTCCGCGGTCGACGCGTCGCTGCTGACCGGCGAGTCGGTGCCGGTTGAGGTCGAACCGGGTGCCGAGGTGGTCGGGGCCACCGTAAACGCCGATGGCAGGTTGGTGGTTCGGGCGAGCAGGGTCGGTTCCGACACTGCGCTGGCGCAGATCAGCAGGCTCGTCGAGGACGCCCAGAACGGTAAAGCGCAAGCCCAGCGGTTGGCGGACCGGATCTCGGGTGTGTTCGTGCCGATTGTCATCGCATTATCCGTTGCGACGCTGGGCTTCTGGATCGGCACGGGCGGACCGATCGCGGCGGCGTTCACCGCGGCGGTGGCGGTGCTGATCATCGCGTGCCCCTGCGCGCTGGGTCTGGCGACGCCGACGGCGTTGATGGTCGGCACGGGCCGGGGTGCGCAGCTGGGCATTTTGATCAAGGGTCCGGAGGTACTCGAGTCCACGGACCGGGTCGACACCATCCTGTTGGACAAGACCGGCACGGTCACGACCGGCACGATGACCATGGTCGACGTGATCGCCGCCGGGGGTATGCACACCGACGAGGTCCTGCGGCTCGCAGGTGCACTCGAGGAGGCATCCGAGCATCCGGTCGCGAAGGCCATCGCGGCAGCTGCACAGGCAAAGGTCGGCGATCTGCCTGCGGCAGTGGATTTCACCAATCTGCGCGGCCTCGGTGTCCAAGGTGTTGTCGACGGCGTCGATGTGACGGTCGGGCGGGCGCGACTGTTCACGCAGATGCCCGAGGAGCTCGCGGAGTCCATGCGCCTGGCGGAATCCGAGGGGTCGACCGCGGTCGCGGTCGGCCGGGACGGGACGGCCCTTGGCGTGCTGGTGGTCGCCGACGCGGTCAAGCCGACATCAGCCGATGCCGTCAAAGAGCTTCGTGCACTGGGACTTACGCCGATCCTGCTCACCGGAGACAACGAGGCGACGGCCCGCGCGGTGGCGGCCCAGGCGGGAATCGACGAGGTGATCGCCGAGGTACTGCCTACCGAGAAGGTCGACGTCGTCAAGCGACTGCAGGCCGACGGCAAAATCGTCGCGATGGTGGGTGACGGTGTCAACGATGCGGCGGCGCTCGCACAGGCCGATCTGGGGCTGGCGATGGGCAGCGGCGCGGACGTAGCGATCGAGGCGAGCGACCTGACTCTGGTCCGCAATGACCTGCGCACCGTGGGTGATGCGATCCGGTTGTCTCGCAGGACGCTCGCGACGATCAAGGGCAATTTGTTCTGGGCTTTCGCCTACAACGTGGCAGCGTTGCCGTTGGCGGCGGCCGGCCTGCTCAACCCGATGATCGCGGGCGCCGCAATGGCTTTCAGCTCCGTCTTCGTCGTCACCAACAGCCTGCGACTGCGCCGGTTCAAACGCTCGCGGTAGTCAGCCGACCAGCTCGGGGTGGAACTTGGCCGCCATTCGACGCAAGCCGTCTTTCCAGTCGACCGTCGCGGGCCCGATCAGCTCGCGCATATACGAGACGTCCAGCGGATTTCCGCGCAGAGCCTGATCGCTTTCCTCGAACCTCGGCTCCGCACCCACAAGCGAACCCAGGTATGCGCACCATTCCTGGATGCTGACGAACTGCTCGCTGGCCCAGTTGACGGTTACCGCCGGAACCGACGCCACCTCGAGGAGTTTCGGGATGGTGGCGATGATGTCGTCCTCGTGCATCAGGTTGTAGCGGGCCGGCCCACCCGGCGGGACCGGGATCGGCGAGCCGCCCAGCATCATCTCCATGTGGAAGAACGGCCACCCGCCGTTGTCGCCGTAGGGGACGTTGAGACGAGCGATCACGCTGGGAATGTGCAGAGCGCGCGCCATGGTGCGGACAACGACCTCGCCCGCGATCTTCGAGATGGAATACGTTGGGAACATTGGCTTGTGGTTGTCCCCGAGGGCGGCGCGTTCAGAACGGGGGTCGTCGTCAGGCGGGTCGTAGACGGCGCCCGACGAGCAGTGTAGGAAGCCCTTCGCTTCGCGGCAATGCGCCATGAGGAGTCCGACCGACTCCGCGTTGGCCGCAAGATCCTTGTCCCACCGGCCGCTTTTGGCCACCGCCAGGTTGATGACGTAGTCGAAGTCCGTCGGCAGTCCGGTGAAGTCACCACTGGCCAGGTTTATCGTCTCGCATCGCACCCCTGACTTTTCGAGATCAGCCTTTCCCGCGGAGTCGGTGAACCGGGCGATGCCCCACACCTCGTTGTCGGCCGCGAGCGCCTTGGCGACGGGGACGGCGACCTGCCCGGTGGGACCGGTGATGAGGATCTTTGTACCGCGCATCGGCTGATCGTAGGCGACCGCGGTATCCGCTAGAGGGTGGCGTTGACGGGTCCGAGCAGCTGGCAGTTGGGGTCTGTCGTGTAGTCGAAGGCCGCGCTGCAGCCCCTGCCCGACGACTCGTAGACCAGGCCCGGGGTGTACGGCTCGAAGTACACCTGCGCGGGCGCTGCATCACGGGACTGCGTGCAGTGGTCCGACTGGCCCTGGATGGACAGGCAGGCCACGCCATACCGTGGTTTCCACGGAGCCAGGCAGCGGGCGGGAGTCAGCGTGGCGGTTACCTTGGCCACACCGTCGACCTGGACCACCTGCGGGGCCGAAAGCGTGAAGTTGCACGGACCCGGATTCGGCGGCGGCAGGGGCAGGGCGTGGGCCGCACCCGCACCGGCGAACGCCGCGGTGAGCACAACCGCTGAGATCAGCCCAATAATCACCCGGCGCATCTCTGGATCGTAAACCCAGGGCCGTCGCGTCCGGGCTGATCTGCGTGTAGCAAATACCGCTCAGGTCGATCGACGGACGCGAAACAGCTTGACGTCGGATGAGATGCCCTTGAGATGGCGCGCACCCGCGAACGACCACGTGAATCGCTCGTCGTCGCCGACGGCCTCGCGCGTCGACTCCGACACCAGAACCGAACCGGGGCGGGCGGCGCCGGTCACCCGGCTGGCTTGATTCACCGGACTGCCGAACCAGTCGCCGGCCCGGCTGACGGCCATGCCGGTCGCCATGCCGGCCCTGAGCCTGGGGTATTCGTCGTCACCCTCTGTCGCCTCGACCAGTGTCATCATGGCCTCGAGCAGCGGCACCGGCTCGGCACTGACGAGCATGACTTCGTCGCCGATGGTCTTGATGAAACGCACCGGTGGAACCGCGGCCTCGTGCGTGAGGTCGGCCAGGCGGTGCGCGAGCCGTTCGAGGTCTTGCGGCGGCACCACTTCGCCCAGCCGCGTGAATCCGACGAGGTCGGCGAACGCGATGCTCACCAGGCGGGCTCCGGGAAGGCGTTGCCCCTCCGCCATTTCCGATGCGGTGATGGCCTCGGTCTCCAGCAGATGTCGCAGCTGAAGCCGCAACATCTCCTGGATCATGGGACCGAGCAGCGGCGCCGCCTCGGAGACGAGCATTTTCGAATTCTTCGCGATGGTCAGCTCGGTGGCCGTCGGCTCGAGAATGGTGGCGAGCCCCGCGTAGCGCATGACCTCTGCCGCCCGCGACAGGCCGTCGGCCAACAGTCGGGTGATCTGTACGAGCTGGTCGGGTTCGATACCCAACTCGATGAAGCGCTGCCCATAGGCCGCGGCCTCGGCATCCGCACGCGAGTGCACGGCGGCATCGGGATCGTCCACGGTCGGCAGGCCGATCGCGCGTTGCAGGCGCTGGAGCAGTTCCAGGTCGATGCCGGTCTTCTCGCAGGTCTCACGGGCCGACACGTAGGTCCCGTCCTCACCCAGAACTCGGCGAGCGGCGAGCAACATCGGCATGAACGATGCTCTGATCTGGTCGACAGTGAACCCTTCGGCCAGCAGCCACCCGATGAGTTCAGCCCGCTCCGTCCGGGCCGTGCCGTCGAGACCGTCGAGTAGCCCGGATGCCTCGATGTCGAAATCTTCGGCCACCGGCACAACGTATACCCCGGCGCCGTGGGATATTCGGCTCCATGACGGCGCCACTGGTCCAAGGCCTCCCGCCGATCATCGGCGACGGCGCGCACACGTTGATACTCGGCAACATGCTGAGCGCGATGTCGGTGACGTCCCAGCAGTACTACGGCAACCCCCGCAACGCGTTCTGGCGGATCACCGGTGAGCTCTTCGGGTTCGCCGCCGACGATCCGTACGACGACCGGACTGCGGCGCTGGTTGCCAATGGTGTCGCAGTATGGGATGTGCTGCGATCCTGCAGGCGCAAGGGCAGCCTGGATGCGGCCGTAGAGCCGGACAGTATGGTGCCCAACGATTTTGGACGCCTGCTCGTCGCACATCCGGGCATCAGACGGATCTTCTTCAACGGCGCCGCCGCCGAGAAGAACTTCAACCGCCTCGTCCGTGTCGCCCCAGACGTGCACTATCGGCGACTTCCGTCGACCAGTCCGGCCCAGACGATGCGTTATGAGGACAAAGTGGCCGCCTGGCGCGGCGGCATATCCGCACGTCAATAATGGTCCCGTCGGCGCGAACTGGTCCTATCCTCAGCTCAGCAGCAATGCGAGCAGGTGGGGTCGATGGCGGCAGCAGTGATTTGCCGGGCGTGCGGCGCGCAACCTCGTGATGAAGCGCGCTTCTGTGACGCGTGCGGCGCCCGCATCGAGGCGCCAACGGCCGAGTACAAGCAAGTCACCGTGCTGTTCGCCGACGTAGTCCACTCGATGGACCTGGCTTCGACGCTCGACGCCGAACGGCTGCGTGAGATCATGGCCGACTTGTTCGATCGCTCCGCCTCAATTGTGCGGCATTACGGCGGCACCGTGGACAAGTTCACCGGTGACGGCATCATGGCAGTGTTCGGCGCACCGATCAGCCTCGAGGATCACGCCTTTCGCGCATGCCTGGCCGCGTTGGATATCCAGAGGAACGTCGGTGTCACGCTGCAGCTGCGAATCGGCCTGAACTCGGGTCAGGTGATAGCAGGCGAAATCGGCTCCACTACAGGAAATTACACGGCCATCGGCGAGGTGGTCGGCATGGCGCAACGCATGGAGTCCGTCGCGCCTCCTGGTGGAGTGATACTCAGTGAATCGACCGCCCGGCTGGTGGAGAATGTCGCCGTTCTCGGCAGCCCGGAGCAAGTGCACATAAAGAACATCGTCGAGCCGGTGGCCGCGAGGCGGCTCGTGGCGATCGGCGACCACCAGCCACCGCGGCGAACGGAATCGCCCCTTGTAGGACGTACGTGGGAACTCGCCACCGTCAGCGGGATTTTCGACGAGGCGATCAGCGGCGCTGGCTGCGTCGTAACTGTGGTCGGGCCCCCGGGAATCGGCAAGAGCCGGCTGATCCGCGAAACGACCGCCGCCGCAGTCGCTCGAGGCGTGCCCGTCTATTCGACCTATTGCGAATCTCACGCCACCGATGTTCCCTTCCATGTCGCTGCCCGGTTGCTGCGCAGCGCGCTGGACGTTGCGAACCTCACCGCAGAGGCGGCACGTCGGCAGGTGCACAAACGGTTTCTCGACGCCGATCCCGAAGATCTCGTACTGCTCGATGATCTATTGGGGATACGCGCTCCCTCGGAGCACCTGCCAGAAGTGGCACCCGACGCTCGTCGCCGTCGGCTGACCGCACTGATCAACTCTGCGTCACTGACGAACCCGGAGCCCGCGGTGTACGTCATCGAGGACGTGCACTGGATCGACGAGGCCAGCGAGTCATTGCTGTCCGACTTCCTCGCGGTTGTCCCGCAGATCCCCGCACTCACATTGCTCACCCATCGCCCCGAGTACCGGGGTCGAATGAGCCAGATCCCAGGCGCACAAAGAGTCGCGCTTCGGCCACTCAGTGACGCGCAAACGGCGATGCTCGCCGGCCAGTTGGTAGGCGCCGATCCGGCGCTCGGAAACCTTGCAGTGCGGGTAGCAGAACGCGCGCGCGGCAATCCGTTCTTCGCCGAGGAGATGGTGCGGGATCTAGCGGAGCGCGGCGTGCTCAACGGACAGCCCGGCTCGTACGCCCTTCGCGGAGATGTGGACGACGCCGAAGTCCCTGCCACTCTTTACGCAACCATCGGTGCTCGCATAGACCGCCTTGGACACGCTGCCAAGCAAACGCTGAACGCCGCGGCCGTCATTGGGTCGAGATTCGACGACGACCTTCTCGCCGCACTTGTCGAAGACGCCGATGTAACACCGCTGATCGCTGCGGAACTCGTCGATCAGGTCGGGTTCCGGCCGGACCCAAAGTACGCGTTTCGCAACCCTTTGATACGCGCGGTTGCCTTTGAGTCACAGCTCAAGTCCGACCGCTCCCAGCTACACACGCGTCTGGCCACCGTGCTCGAGGCGCAGGGCTCTGCCGATGAGAACGCCGCATTGATTGCGGAGCATCTCGAGGCGGCCGGTGATTTGCACGCCGCGTACGAGTGGCACATGCGGGCGGGGACGTGGTCGAACTTCCGCGACGACGCCGCCGCTATGACCAGCTGGCGTCGGGCGCGGCGCGTCGCGGACCTGCTGCCCGAGGCCGATCCGGATCGCACGACCATGCGGATCGCCCCGCGAACCCTGTTGTGCGCAACGGTAACTCGTACTCTCGGCAGCGGCGCCGAGACAGGCTTCGAGGAGTTGCGAGACCTGTGTATCGCCGCTGGCGATCAGCGGTCACTGGCGATAGCGACGGCCGGGCACGCGTTGGATCAATACTTCAACAGTCGCCTCGCGGAGGCGTCGCGGACGGGATCGGAGCTTGTCCAGTTGCTCGAGTCCATTGGCGATCCGACGTTGACACTCGCCCTGCTGAGTGTCCCGTTGTCCGCTAAGCAGCAGACCGGCGAAATGTCCGAGGTGCTCCGCTTGGCTGAACGCGGTATCGAGCTCGCCGGCGGCGACTCCACCAAAGGGAAGATGATGACGGGCTCACCGCTGACCCTCATCGTCGCGATGCGGGGTATGGCACGGACCTGCCTCGGAATCGCAGGCTGGAGGGACGACTTCCAACGAGCGGTCTCAATGGGCCGGACGGCGGAACCGGTAACCCGCTCTGCCGCAATGTACTTCACCTACATCGCGGCCATAGCAAACCGGTTACTCGCTCCGACGGTCGCCGTTCTACGCGAAGCCGAAGCAGCGCTCGAGATCGCCGAGCAGTCGGGCGGGGATGTCGCGGTGGGGCAGGGCAAACAGTATCTGGGCATCCTGCTCGTGCGGTTGGGAGGAAGCTCGCGCGCGAGGGGCTTTCAGCTGTTGGATCAAGTTCGCACCATGGCCCTTGAGCAGCGCTACAACGCAGCAGTTGTCACACTCATCGATATCCTCCTCGCGGAGGAAAAGATAAGGATCGGCGATATCGCCGGCGCGATTTCGCTGTCCAGGCCGGCTGTAAACGAATTCTTCGGTGCGGGTGATGTTTTGTGGGCAGGCTATGGGACCAATGTCCTGGTAGAAGCACTGCTGCTGCGGAAAAGCCCTGCGGATCTACAGGATGCGAAGGTTGCAGTCGACCGGTTAGCCGCTGCACAAGTCGAGGCGGGGTTCGTTCTGCACACCGTCTGGCTACTGCGCGCGCAGGCGCTACTCGCCCAAGCGCAGGGCGGGGAAGGGACATATCGAGAGCTCCGGGACCATTATCGAAAGATGGCCACAGAGCTGGGCTTTGAGGGTCACATGGCGATGGCAGAGGCGATGCCATGACCCGGCCGGGTCCGCCGAGTGGCGGTGGCACTCCGTTCGGCCAGTACCAGCTGATCGCGCTGCTCGGCCGCGGGGGTATGGGCGAGGTGTGGCGGGCCCATGACACGGTCACCGATCGCATCGTCGCGCTGAAACTGCTTCCGGCACGTTTCGCCGAAGACAGCGTGTTCAAGGAGCGCTTCCGCCGCGAGGCCCACGCAGCCGCACAGCTGAACGAGCCACACGTGGTGCCGATTCACACCTACGGCGAGATCAACGGACACCTGTTCGTGGACATGCGGCTGATCGAGGGCCGCGACGTGGAAACCGTGCTGGCAGAAGGGCCGCTGGCCCCGGCGCGGGCGGTGCTGATCATCGAGCAGGTGGCCAAGGCCGTACATGCCGCGCACAAGGTCGGGTTGGTGCACCGGGACATCAAGCCGTCCAACATCTTGCTTGACGACGACGACTTCGCGTATTTGATCGATTTCGGGATCGCGCGCGCCGCCGGCGAGACCGGCCTGACTGCAACTGGCGGGGTGGTCGGCACGCTGCGGTATATGGCGCCAGAGCGTTTCAGCACCGGCGATGCCGATGCCCGGTCCGACATTTACGCGCTGGCGTGCGTGCTCTATGAGTGTCTGACAGGCAGCCGCCCGTTTCCCGGTGACAGCATGGAGCAGCAAGTGGCAGGGCATCTAGCGAGCCCGCCACCACGACCGTCCGACACCGGGGCCCCGTCGAAGTTCGACGAAGTGATCGCCACCGGCATGGCCAAAGACCCCAGGGCTCGCTATCCCACCACCGTTCAGTTGGCCCGCGCTGCGCGCGACGCGATCACCTCACCCCTGTCCAACCCGTTGCCGACCGTTCGGGCACGACCCCCGGCGCGGCTCACACCACCGCCGTTGCCCCCACCTTCGCGCCCGCCGCCAATCCGGCCACAGTTACCCTCGAACGCGGGATCGGCCTGGCACGCACCACCACCGGGCCGGCCATTCATGGAGCGGCCGCCCGCGTCGCCGTCCAGCTCCCCGCCGGCCGCCACCGCCGTTCGATTGAAGCGCTGGGTCGTGCCCGCCGCCCTCGCTGCGGTCGTGGCTGTCCTTGGCGGCCTTGCCATCTGGTACACGACCCGCTCGTCGACCGCCCCGCCGACCACGTCGCTCGCACCCGGCGCATCGACCATCCCGCCGATCTCGTCGATCGCATCGAGCGTGTCGACGAGCCCGCCGATACCGTCGAGCAACCCACCGACCCTCGCTGCCGTCGACTTCCGCAGCTGGCAGGCGTTCGGCGGCATCGATGCGCAGGTCAGCAACGATGGCCGGTCAGTCGTTCTCGACACCCACAACACCACCGAGAACTGGACGACGGCGTGGTCGGGGATTATGGCCCCCGGAGCGCCGCGATGTAGTACTCACATCACCGGATCGGCCCGCGATATCTCCCACAATTTCGGTGCCGCAGGCGGATTCGGAATCGGGCTGACAACCCTCCAGAAAGACGCGTCCGGTCAAGAGGCTTCCTACGGCTCCGCCGTGCAGTATGACTTCGGCTTGACCGGCTATTTCGCCGTGGCCTACCCGACTGCAGAGTCGTACAGCCTCGTCCCGGCGCCCCTCGACCATGAATGGCACCGCTTCGACATCAGCATCGATACGAATGGTTGGATCACGGCCCAGGTGGACGGCCAGACGGTCGTGCGCGCCAAGGGGGACGCCGTCTGCGGGTCGCCGACGATCCGCGTGTGGGCGGGATCCGCGGAGTTTCGCGAATTCTCGGTCGAGCGGTGACGTGTGCCGTTCGGGCGCAACCGAAGAGACGAGCTAGGACACCGGTGGGCGGCGATCAGCCCACGGCCGTGCCTTCTCGATCTGTGCGCTCAGCGACAGCAGGGTCGCCTCGTCGAACGGCGGGCCCACCAGCTGGATCGACGTCGGTATTCCGTTGTCGTCGAAGCCCCACGGCACGACGGCGGCCGGCTGGCCCGTGGCATTGAACATCGCCTGGAACGGCACCCGGGCCGCGACCAACGCAAGCGTCGAGAGAGCGCCGCGGCGTTGGTAGGCGCCGATGCGTGACGGCCCCATCGCCGTGCCCGGCGTGATGAGGACGTCCACGTCGTCGAAGATCGAGTTGACGCGTTCGGCGATGTCGTTCTCCGCCTCCCTGATTCGCTTCATGCGATCGTCGGAGATCAACGAACCGATTCGCGCGAAGTTCCGGGTGCGCGGCTCGAGCCGCTGCGGCCGCAGCAGCGTCTGGACGTCGTCGTGCGCGCCGCGGAAGTACCGGGTCAACGCGTGGGCGATTGCAGTCGACGGATAGTCGGGATCGCGGATGACGACCTGATGCCCGAGCTCACGCAACAGCCCTATCGCCTCCTCGAGCGCGACTCGCTGCGGGGCGCCTACCCGCGTCACCACCCCCGCGGGAACCTTGCTGCTCACCGCAATCCTAAGCCTTCCAGGCTCTTTCGCTGCCGCGGCGACGAAGCCGGACTCACCACTCGTCACGTCGAGGAACAGCGCAGCGTCTTCGACCGTCCGCGCTATCGGACCGTTGACGACCAAGCCGTTCCATGCGTCGTCGTGCGGTGCCAGCGGCACCCGGTCCCGCTGCGGCTTGAGTCCGAACAGCCCGCACCACGTCGAAGGAATCCGGATCGACCCCATGCCATCTGAGCCCAACGCCATCGATGCGAGTCCAGCCGCCACCGCGGCGCAACTGCCCGCGCTACTGCCGCCCGGGGTGTAGTCGGTGTTCCACGGATTTCGGGTGGCACCAAACGTCGTCGTTTCCGCGAAGGGCCACAGCGTCATCTCCGGCACGGCCGTCTTGCCGACGAGGACCGCGCCCGCCTCGCGAAGGCGACGGACGACTTCCGCATCGGTGGTGCGAGGCGCGCCGTGGGCCGAGGTCCCAAAGGCCGTGATCTGTCCGGCGATGTCGACGTCGTCCTTGATGGCGATCGGTACACCGAGCAGCGGCAGTCGTTCACCGGCGTCGAGGCGGGCCTGTGCGACTGCCGCATGCTCCCGCGCGCTGTCGGCGAGGACCACGCGATAGGACCGCAGTTCGGGATCGAGGCGGGCAATGCGAGCCAGGTACACATTGAGCAGCGCAGGTGCGGTGATGGTGCCACCTGCCAGCATGCGGGCCTGCTGCGCGGCGCCGGCGAAGGCGAGTTCTCGATCGTCCATGGGGTGCATCCTCCGGCCCTTGCCGCGACTGTCCCGCTAACGTAGCGGAATGTCCTGTGTGTTCTGCGCCGTCGTCGCCGGCGAATCTCCGGCCATCAAGATCTATGAGAACGCCGACTACCTGGCAATACTGGACATTCGGCCATTCACCAGGGGCCATACCCTGGTCATCCCGAAGCAGCACACCATCGACTTGACCGATACGCCGCCGGAAACCCTCGCCGCCATGGTGACCATCGGGCAGCGGATCGCGCGGGCAGCGCGACGATCCGGTCTGCACGCCGACGGCAACAACGTGGTCATCAATGACGGCAAGGCCGCTTTTCAGAGCGTGTTCCACATCCACCTGCATGTGCTGCCGCGCCAGAGCGGCGACAAGCTGTCCTTCGCGAAGGGCATGCTCATGCGACGGGACCCGGACCGGGAGGAATCCGGACGCCTCCTGCGGGACGCGCTGGCCAAACTAGACCCCGCTGAGCAGGATTGACCCATGCCGTCACGTGTGCAGCGGGCGATGCTCAAGGTACTGAGCATCCACGACAAGATCTATCAAGGGACCAACGGCTGGGTGGGCCACCGCCTGCCCTTCGCTCCCCCGAACCTGTTGCTCCGCTCGGTCGGAGCGAAAACCGGTGCGGCAAGAACGAACTCGCTGACCTATGCCAAGGACGGAGAGGACTATCTGATCGTCGCGTCCAATGCGGGCGCCAGACGCTATCCGGCGTGGTACCACAACTTGAAGGCGAACCCGGACGTCGAGATCAATGTGGGGCCCAAACGGTTCCCGGTCACCGCGCGCATCGTCGGGTCCGATGACGCCGACTACGCCCGCCTGTTCCGCATCGCCGACGAGAACAACAGCGGCCGATATACGGCCTATCAGAAGAAGACGACACGACCCATCAGTGTTGTCGCTCTGACGCCGAAGTCCTGACTAGAAAAGCTCTTTCGCCAGCAATTCCAGCGTCCTGTCCCGCGCGGGCGCGGTCGCGGGGTCAGTCCCGCGGCGCGCAGATGCGGCGGGGTTGACCATGACCTCGTCGACGCCGAACTCATCGGCGAGCGCACGCATCTGCTCGGCCGCCTCGGTCGGCGACCCGATCACCGAGCGTCGCAGCGTGGCGTCGGCGATGAGTTGCTGCTGCGGGCTGACCACCGCGGACTGAGCGTCCTCGACAAGGTCCAGCGCGCCCAGCGGTTGACCCGTCCGTAGCCGCGCCATCATCTGCAGGTTCGGCAGCGCCAGCGCCACCGCCTCGTCACGGGTCTCGGCGACGACCGCGTTGACGGTGAGGAAGGTCAGTGGTTCGGGAGCAAGATCGCTCGGCCGGAACTCCGACCGGTACACGGCCAGCGCCTCGGCCGTACCCTGGCCCGAAAAGTGGTGCGCGAACACGTACGGCAACCCCTTGGCGGCGGCCAGGTGCGCCGAGTACATCGACGAGCCCAACAACCACAGCTTGGGTACTGTCACCGCGGCCGGAGTCGCCTTGAGGACGTAGCGCTGGTTCGGAATCGGTACCCGCACGCCGTTGGCGCCCATCAGCGCCACGACGTCGTCGAGATACTCGGGGAACGCTTCGATATCGCGATCGTCGCGACCGGCGGCACCGCGCAGCGCCAACGACGTCACGGGGTCGGAGCCCGGAGCTCGGCCGATGCCGAGGTCGATTCGTCCCGGATGCGCGGCCTCTAGCAACGCGAATTGCTCGGCCACGGCCAGCGGCGCATGGTTGGGCAGCATGACCCCTCCTGAGCCCAGACGCAGCCGTGTCGTGTGCGCGGCCAGATGAGCGATGACAACCGGCGGGCTGGTCGCCGCGACAGACGGCATGTTGTGATGCTCGGCGACCCAGTATCGGGTGTAACCAAGCCGGTCGGCCGTCTGCGCCAGGTGTGTCGAGGCGGCCAGCGCGTCCGAAGTGGACTGGTCGGTACGTACCGGGACGAGGTCTAGGACAGAAAGCTGCATCTGAGGTTCAACGCTACGTCGTCCCCACGGCTTCCCCGACGAGTAGGTCCGGGTCCGGCTGTTCGTGCAGCAGCCGCTGGATCGGCCGCAGCGCCCGTTCAACGCTCACGAACCGCATCGCGAACTCCCGAGCCCACGCCAGGCTCCTGCTGCGGTGGAACATCAGCTTCGCCAGCTGACGGGAATTGTCCTGGGCGGCTTCCACACGGGGGCGTTGGCCGAGCTCGAAGTTGCGGAGCAGACCGGAGAGCCGTGACGTATCCCCATTCCGCAGCATGCGGGCAAGCACCCACGCCGATTCCATCGCCATCCCTGCGCCCACACCCGCGGTGGGAAGAAAGCCCGCGGCCGCGTCACCGAGCAATACCGTGCGGTCGGTGGTCCACGCCGGTGCGCGGCAATCGGTCAGCGCCCAATAGTAGGGATCGGCGGCCCGGGCCACAGCCGTCAGCGCATCCGCGATCCGCGGGTTGACCGTCGCGAGCTTGCCGCGGATGCGCTCGACGAACGGTCCCGGCCCCACTGCGGTGTCGGCGCGCGGGCCGCCGAGAAAGATCCCCAGCTGCCCGGCGACGGGATACATGCCGATGAAAAACCCGTCGCCCCAGACCTCTTCGCCGAGGTCGGAGTCGTCGTCACCCGGCGACCACACCACCCAGCCGCCCCACTTCGTATCGGTGACCGCGGCTGGCCGATAGGCCGGCACCAGCTCGCGCGTCGTCGATCCGATCCCGTCGGCGATGACGACGAGGTCGAACTCGAGTTGGTGTGTCACACCGTCGGTCGTGATGCCTACCTCGACGGCGCCCGGGTTTTCATTCAGTGCGCTGACCGTCGAATCGAACGTCACCGGACATCCTTCAGCCGAGAGCACATCGAGCAGCGCACCACGCGCGATGCCCCGGTAGTCGCCATAACTGGCGATGACTTCGGCCATCGAATCCTCACGCAACATGCGGCCGGTGTGCCCGTGCACGGCGTAGCGATCGAACGAAACGCTGGACGCGCGATACCGGGTCCGGATCCCGAGGTCGTCGATGGCGGCGTCGACCATCGGCATCAGGGCAAGCATGTAACCGGCGGCTGAGGCGTCGTGTGCCCGCTCGATGATCACCGGGTGACGCCCGCCCCGGCGGAGCAGTTGAGCGACCGTGACGCCCGCGATTCCGGCCCCCACCACCAGCACGCGCAGGTCGTCGGTCCGGGCCTGTTCATATTGTTTTTCGACGGGTTTCGGCACAAACATATTCGCCAAGCTACCATTCTGTGTACCGCACGGTCCACTTGCTATCATCTGCCCGTGAACACGGGCCGACTCCGACGGATGGACGCCGAACGAAGACGGCGGCTCGTCGAGGTGTCGGCAGCTGAATTCGCCTCTGCGGGTTACGAAAACGCATCCTTGAACCGCATCATCGAGGCCTGCGGCATGAGCAAGAGCTCGTTCTACTACGTGCTGAGCTCGAAAGCGCAGCTCTTCGAATTCGTGGTACGCGAATTAGTCGATACTGTGGCGGGGACCATCACATTTCCGAAGCCATCGGAATTCGCGGGCCACATGTTCTGGCCGCGGCTCGAACGGTTCTTCGCCGAACTCGTCGTCGCCTCCCAGACCCAGGGGTCGTTCCTCACCCTGGGCCGGATGTTCTACAGCCGGTCGCCGTCCGCGGAGCACGGCACCGTCGGCGACACCATGGCCGCGGTGCGCACCTGGCTGGAGGAACTCCTCTTGATCGGTCGCACGTCGGGGGCGGTGTCGGACGACCTGCCGCAGGCGTTGCAGGTCAGCCTGACGTTCGGCGTCATCCGGGTATTCGACGAGTGGACCATCGCCCACTACGACGAGATCCCGCCGGCCGAGATTGGCGCGCTGGCCAACGTGCAGTTCGCGACTATTCGGCGGATGCTAGAGCCTTCGCCCGCACGAACACGTCGTCGAGCATCTGCGCAGTGAGCCGCCCGGTGAATGTGTTCTGCTGGCTCGGGTGGAAGCAGCCGATGAGCGTGACCTCACCGAGGTCAGCGGTCACGCCGTGGCCGAATCGCGGTGCCGGTGATCCGATGGTTCCGCCACCGTTGCGAACCATCTCCAGCGCGGCCCGCCACCCGAACCCGCCGAGCGCAATGATCACCCGAACCGACGCACGCGTCAGGCGCCACTCGGCGTCCAGCCATGGCGCACATGTGATCCGCTCCTCCGGTGTCGGCGCATTGGCCGGCGGTGCGCATCGGACCGCGGCAGCGATCCGAGTATCGTTGAGCGCCAACCCATCAGCGGCATCGACGCACAGTTCCTGATTCGCCAGGCCCGCGCGGTGCAGTCCGGCGAAGAGGAAGTCTCCGGATCGGTCTCCGGTGAAAACCCTGCCGGTGCGATTGCCGCCATGCGCCGCGGGCGCCAGTCCGACGATCATCATCCTCGGCCGCGGTGACCCCCACCCGGGTATGGGCCGCCCCCAATACGGTTGGTCGGCGTAGGACTTGCGCTTCGCGACGGCCACGTCCTCGCGCCACTGCACCAGACGCGGACAGGCACGGCAGACGGATATCTCGGCGTCGAGTTGCTCCATCGACATCGCCGCGGCCGCCATCCGGACCACCTGCGCCGACTTGGTCGCGACCGGGGTCACGGGAGAGGCGACGTCTCCAGGCCAGCCGGCACCGGGTGGCACCGGCGAGGCGAACTGCGCGCCGGTACGCGGATGGGGCAGCTTCAAATCCACATGACCACTGTGCATGCGCCGCGAAATGGTATGTCGAGCGGCCCTCGCCGCTGTTATCTTCGTCAAGATCAACATGACGACGAACAAGCGCGGCCCGCTCTTTCTGATCCTGTTCTCCGCGCTGATGGCCGGCGCAGGCAACGGCATCTCGATCGTGGCATTCCCATGGCTTGTGTTGCAGCGCAACGGCTCTGCTGTCGAGGCATCGGTGGTCGCGATGGCCGGAACGCTGCCGCTGCTTGCGGCGACCCTGATCGCCGGCGCGGCCGTGGACTATCTCGGACGCCGACGCGTGGCGATGATCTCCGATGCGTTGTCCGCGATATCGGTGGCCGCGGTGCCCGTGCTGGCCTTGACGTTCGGGGTCGAGGTCATCAACGTCGCGGTGCTGGCCGTGCTCGCCGGACTCGGCGGCTTCTTCGACCCGGCGGGCATGACCGCCCGCGAGACGATGCTGCCGGAGGCGGCGGGGCGGGCGGGCTGGACCCTGGACCGTGCCAACAGCGTCTACGAGGCGATCTTCAATCTGGCCTACATCGTCGGGCCCGGTATCGGTGGCCTGCTGATAGCCACGCTCGGCGGTGTCAACACCATGTGGGTCACCACGACGGCGTTCGTGTTGTCGATCATCGCGATCGGCGTTCTGCGGCTGGAAGGCACCGGCAAACCCGACAGGGAGGCGCTATCGGAGAGCGTCTGGGCAGGCATAGTCGAGGGGCTCCGATTCGTGTGGCGCAACAGGGTCCTGCGCACATTGGCGTTCATCAGCTTGGCGGCCAACGGTCTGTACCTGCCGATGGAGAGCGTGCTCTTCCCCAAGTACTTCACCGACCGCAACGAACCCGCGCAGCTGGGCTGGGTGTTGATGGCCATGGGCATCGGCGGCCTGGTCGGCGCGCTGGGATATGCGGTCCTGTCGAAGTACATGAGCCGCCGCACCACGATGCTGACCGCGGTGATCACCCTCGGCGCGGCGATGACGGTGATCGCGTTCCTCCCGCCCCTGCCGCTCATCCTCGGGCTGAGTGCCGTCGTCGGGCTGGTGTACGGGCCGATCGCGCCGATCTACAACTACGTGATGCAGACCCGTGCGCCGAAGCATCTGCGCGGTCGGGTGGTCGGGGTGATGGGGTCGCTGGCCTACGCCGCGGGCCCACTCGGTCTGATCATCGCGGGACCGCTCACCGACGCCGCAGGCCTACACACGACGTTCCTCGCGCTGTCGCTGCCCATGTTGGCGCTCGGCGTCGTCGCGGTGTTCCTGCCCGCGCTGCGGGAGCTGGATCGCCCACCGGCCGCCGAACCGACCGTCAACGGGTGACGGCCGATTCCTGTCCGCCGTAGTCCTTGCGCAGTGTCGTCTTCAGCACCTTGCCGGTCGCGTTGCGGGGCAACTCGGATACGTACTCGACGCGCGTCGGGCATTTGAAGTGTGCCAGCCGCTCGCGGGCATATCCGATCAGCTCGTCGGCGGTCGCCTGCGCATCGGCGTGCAGCGCAACCACAGCGATGGGTGTCTCTCCCCACTTCTCGTGTGGCACACCGACGACCGCGACCTCCCGTATCGCATCGTGGCGATAGAGCACCTGCTCGACCTCGATCGGATAGACGTTCTCGCCGCCGGAGATGATCATGTCCTTCTTGCGATCCACGAGCGTGACGAAACCGTCGGCGTCCATCCGACCGAGGTCCCCGGTGTGGAACCAGCCGCCACGGAACGCCTCGGCCGTCGCCTCCGGCTTGTTCCAGTAGCCCGCGAACACATTCGGACCTCGCACGATGACCTCGCCCACGGTGTCGGTCGCCACATCCCTGTCCGCCTCGTCTACGATCCGCAGCTGCACGTGGAAGAGCGCGCGCCCGATGGTGCCCGACTTTTCCTTGACGTGAGCTGCGTCGAGAAGCGTGGCCCCGGGCGCGGTTTCGGTGAGCCCGTAGCCCTCCTGGAAGGATACCCCTTTGCCCTGAAAGTACTCGATCACAGGCATGGGACATGGTGCGGCACCGCACACCGCGAGTTCGAGTGCCGACAGATCGTATGAGTCGAAGTCGGGGACGGCCATCAACGCGGCCCACATGGCCGGCACGAGGAACTGCATGGTGACCCGTTCCCGCGCCATCGTCGCGAGGGTCTGCGCGGGGTCGAAGGACGGCAACAAGGTGACGGTCCCACCGACGTAGATCAACGGAAGTGTATGGACCCCAAGCCCGCCCATGTGGAACAGCGGTGCGACGGTGACCGTCCGGTCTCCTTCACGCATGCCGCGGCCGACGCTGAGATTGTTTATCACGTTCCACATCAAATTGTCGTGGGTCAGCATCGCACCCTTCGGCCGCCCGGTCGTGCCCGAGGTATACGGCAGGCAGCACAAGTCTGCGCCCGCGACGTCGACGTCAAGGCGTCCCGGCTCACCACTGGCGAGCGCCTGCTCGAAATCTGCTTCACCGCCTGAGGTTTCACCACCGACCACCAGGCGGACCGGCACCTGCACTCCGTCACCGACTAACGCGGCACGGGCCAATTCGCCCAGATGGGCCGACCATAGGAATGCGACGGCACCCGAATCGGCCAGCAGGTAGGACACTTCGGGTGCGGACAGCCGGAAGTTGATCGGCACGAACACGGCTCCGAGTTTCGCGACGGCGAACATCGTCTCGAGAAACTCCGCAGAGTTCACCATCAAGGCGGCGACACGGTCGCCGCGCTCAACGCCGAGATCGCGAAACACCCTCGCGAGTCGATTCGTTCGCTCGTCGAACGAGGTGTAGGTCATCCGACGGTCTCCGTCGACCAGCACGACCGCGTCGCCGGATAGGAACGCACGCCGACTCACCCAATGCCCGAGTCCCGCCACGCGGCCGTGCGGGTCGTCGTCCATGTGCCTGCCCCTCTCTGCGGGCCTAGCGGGTCGCGGCCGGTCCCGCCCGAGCTATCCTCGTCAGTTCCTCGCGAGAATTGGCCCCGACCCGTTGACACGCGCGGTACACGTGGCCCTCGACACTCCGGACGGACATCACCAGCCGGTCAGCGATCTGGCGGTTGGACAGCCCCGCCACGATCAGTTCGACGATTTCGCGCTGCCGTCCGGTCAACGGCTGACTTGCCGGGCTGCGCAGCGCCGGAGTGCACAATCCACCGCACGCGTCGCTGAGTTCCTTGGCCACGGCCGCGGCCCAGAGACCGCGCTTGCGCTGCTGATCCCCGGTGAAAGCCACGGCGGCCTGCGCCGCGACGTCCGCAGCGGTCGCGCGGTCACCGATCGCCTGGTACTCGCCGGACGCGAGCAGGAGACCTTCGCCGTCGTTGGCGGCCAACGATTCCGCATGCTGGGCAACGGCTTTGGCCAGCGGCAGGTCCAGGTCGTTCGCGATCTCACGGGCCCGTACCGCGCCGGAGACGTCGCCCCACTGCGCCGCCACCTGCAGGCAGGCCAGCTCGTGCGTCGGTTGTTCGCGTTGACGCGCCTGGGCTGCAGCCGATTTGACGGCGGTGATCGCCTCAGTGACGCAACCGTTCGCGGCAAGCGACCAGCCCGTCGCGATACTCTGCGCCGTCTGCATGAACAGATAGTCGGGCGGCACACAGGACTGTGCCTCCACGATCGCAGCCTTGGCGGCCTCCGCTTCGCCGAGTTTCGCGTGCGCCTCGGCGAGTGAGAAGCAGGTGGCAGGGCGCAGACCCGATGTGCCACCGTGCCTTTCGGCACCCGCAAGCGCCTCGTGCAGGAGTGTCACGGCGACCTTGACGTCGCCGCGCATCAGGGCCGCGACGCCCATCAGGGAGGCCAGATTCGCGTAGGCCAGGCTAGGTGCGTCACGTGCCGAGTCGGAAAGCCCTGCGACCATCTCGACACATTCGTCGATCCGGCCGGTCAGCCTGCAGGCCCTCGCGTAGACGCTGCCGAACCAGAACCGCATGTGAGACGCCTGGAACGAAGTCATGGCACGGTCGAGCGCGGCCTGCGCGACCGTGGAGAGGTCATCTCCCCGCCCCAGCGCACCCATCGCCATGGTCAATGCGACCGACGCCAACATCACGGGGAAATCCGACAGCAGACCCGAGTCCAGTGCCGCTGTCGCCTTTTTGGCAGCGTCGTCGCACCGTGCGGATGCTGCGTCGACACATGCTTCCACCGCAGTCCGCGCTGCCACATCGGCAGGCGATTCCGGACCTCGGGCCAGTTCGTCGAGCAGAGCCGCGGCGTCGTTGCACCGCCCGAGCATCCAGATCATGTTCGCGGCCCGCAGGGTAACCCATTGGTGTGCCCCCTCAGGGCCGTCATGATCGATCGCCCGCAGGACGTTCTCGGTGTCGAGGCCGCGGCCGAGGAAGAACCAGTTCATCGCCCGCACTCCGAGCGCGTCGGGCGCTCCGGCAGACGCCGCGGCAGCAGCGAAACGGTCAGCCAGATCGAGGTCCAGCAGCGTCATCGCGTGCTGCGCTGCCTGCAGGCACAGACGCGGATCCGGTGGCAGATCGGACTCCAGCGCGAGCAAGGCCCTACGCACCGTCGCCTGCGGGTCCGCGTCCGGATCCTTTGCGAGCCGTTCGGCCAGGCGGCCGCGAATCTTCGACACGTACATCTCGCCGGCCACGGTCCGGCGCAGCTCCCCGTAGAGCGGATGGGCCAGACGGGCGATGAGTTGATCTCCCGAGCGCTCGATGGTGATCAGGCGCATCTGCTCGGCGTTCTCGAGGTCGCTGCGGCCCACCAGATCGCACAGCACATCGACGGCGAGCGGTTCGCACTGCGACAGAGTGTCGACGACGAGCGCCACCTCTGGCGTGAGTTCGTGCAACTGCCTGCCGACCATGTCCGTGATGCTCTGCGACACCGCGACGTCGCCATCCCACATCCAGACACCGGCCATCATCCGCATCCGGCCCGCGGAAACCTGGTCCTTGACGAGTTGGTGCAGGAAGAGCGCGTTGCCGCCGGTAAGCTTCCAAAAGCGTTGCACGCTGCGAGCATCGACCGCGCCACCGAGGGCGACCTCGATCATCGCCCGCGTGCCGTCGACGGTCAGCGGCTCCAAGTCGAGGCGAGTGAGCAGGTCGTCCTTCCACAGCGCCGTGATGGCATCGGGCGGTGTGGCACCCGTCCGCATGGTCACCACGAGGCGGACGCCGCGGGTGTGTGCGAGCTGATGAACGACGTGCGCGGACAATCCGTCTAGCAGATGTGCGTCGTCGACGCCGATCAGGACGCGACTCTGACGCTGGTGTGCGAGCAGGGAATTGATCACGTGCCGGACGACGGGCATGGGGTCGGCGATCGCGTCGCCAATCAACGAGGTGAAGGCGCCAAGCGGAAGTGCGCGCGCGGACTCCGTGCCGACGATCCAGTTGGTCCGCTCCCCCGACGTCTCGGCGCGCGCGAGAACTTCGCGTGCGAGCCGCGTCTTTCCGACACCCGCGGCGCCCACGATCACGACGCCGGAATTTTTACTTCCCCCACTGAGCGTGCGACGGATCGCCGAGAGCTCGCTGTCGCGTCCCGCCAGCGGATCCCCGCTGATCACGGCGCGACTATAACGCGCGTCAATTCAGTGCGCTGGCATTTCACGGGCTGTTTGTATTTATGGCCGAAATGGGTAACCGAATCCCGATGTGACGCGCGCCACAACCAAGGGAACCCATGTACCAGCAAGTTCTTGATCCCGTCGCCGACTCACTCGCCTGGAGTGCGGTAGTCGCCGCGCTCCCGCTGCTCCTGCTGTTCGTCTTGTTGGGCGCTTTGAAGGTCACAGCCTGGGTGGCGTCGCTGATATCGCTGGCCGTCAGCATCGTGATCGCCGTCTTGGTTTACGGCATGCCGATCGGCCAGACCTTGCTGGCCGGGACCGAGGGTGCCGCGTTCGGGTTCTTTCCGATCCTGTGGATCGTCATCAACGCGATCTGGGTGTACCAAATGACCGTCGAGACGGGCATTTCGACGTCTTGCGCCGCTCGTTCAGTCAGGTGAGTGACGACCAGCGGATTCAGGCCATCATCATCGCCTTTTCGTTCGGCGCGCTGATCGAGGCGTTGGCCGGTTTCGGCACCCCGGTGGCGGTCACTTCGGTGATGTTGATGGCGCTCGGCTTCAAACCGCTGAAGGCCGCCGTGATCGCGTTGGTGGCCAACACCGCGCCTGTCGCGTTCGGTGCCATGGCGACTCCGATCATCACGCTGGGCAAGGTCACCGAGATACCGGTCGACACGCTCGGCGCGATGGTCGGTCGGCAGACGCCGATTCTGGCGCTGTTCGTTCCGCTGGCGCTGGTCGCCATCGTCGACGGCTGGCGCGGCATCCGGGAGACATGGTTGGCGGCGGCGGTCTGCGGATTCGTATTCGCCGTCGCCCAGTACGCCACGTCGAACTTCCTGTCCGTACCGCTGGCCGATGTGGTCGCATCGCTGCTGTCCGCCGCCGCGGTGGTGGCGCTGGTACGGATCTGGCGGCCGCGGCACACGTACACCGAACAGCCAACCCCCGTCGCAGGCGGTGCGGTCGACGAACCGTCCGCAGACTTCGCCCAGCGGGTCGAAAACGCCGACGCCCGTCACGATTCGCGCGCCGACGTCATTCGGGCGTACGCGCCCTACGCCATCATCATCGCGGTCTTCGTCGTCTGCCAGATCTCGGCGGTGAAGAGCCTGCTCGACAAAGCCACGTACGCGTTCAATTGGCCGGGTCTCGATGTCGTCGACCCGGACGGCGACCCGTTGTCGCTCACAAAGTTCAGCCTGAACCTGCTCACCACCCCGGGCACTCAGATGCTCGTTGCAGGCGTCCTCACGATGATCGCGTTGAAGCTCTCGGCGCCGCGCGCGCTGAAAGCGTACGGCGCGACGCTGTATCAACTCCGGTGGGCGATCGTGACGGTGATGGCGGTGCTGGCGTTGGCGTTTGTGATGAACCTGTCCGGTCAGACGATCACACTCGGCACGTGGATGGCCGCGACGGGTGGATTGTTCGCGGTGATCTCACCCGTCCTGGGATGGCTCGGCGTCGCCGTCACCGGTTCGGACACATCGGCGAACTCACTATTCGGCGCTCTACAGGTGACCGCAGCCGATCAGGCCGGGCTTTCGGACGTTCTGATGGCGGCCTCGAACAGTTCAGGCGGCGTCCTGGGCAAGATGATCTCGCCGCAGAACCTGGCCATTGCGGCCGCTGCCGTCGGCCTCGACGGCAAGGAAGGCGACATCTTCCGCAGGGTCGTGCTGTGGAGCCTGGGCTTCCTGTTCCTGATGTGCATCCTCTCGGGGCTGCAGGCCACCCCGGTGTTGTCGTGGATGGTGCCGTCATGATGTCCGACGCTGCTCGTAGCATCTACTCATGAGTGCGGATGCGCTGGCCGACCTGACCGCCGAGCTCCCCGAAGGTGCAGTCGTCACCGATCCCGACATCCTGGCGTCCTACCGCCAGGACCGCGCCTTCGACCCGAATGCGGGAACACCACTGGCCGTAGTGCGGCCGCGATGCACCGAAGACGTGCAGGCGACGCTGCGGTGGGCAAGCGCCAATCACGTGGCCATCGTGCCCCGCGGGATGGGCACCGGATTGTCCGGCGGCGCAACCGCGTTGAACGGCGCGATCGTGCTGACCACCGAGAAGATGCGTGACATCACCGTCGACCCGGTGACACGCACGGCCGTCGCGCAGCCCGGCCTGCTCAACGCCGAGGTGAAGGCCGCGGTCGCCGAGCACGGGCTGTGGTATCCGCCGGATCCGTCGTCGTTCGAAATCTGTTCCATCGGCGGCAATATCGCCACCAATGCCGGCGGGCTGTGCTGTGTGAAGTACGGCGTCACCACGGACTACGTCCTCGGGCTGCAGGTGGTCTTGGCCGACGGCACTGCGGTGCGGCTCGGCGGTCCGCGCCTGAAGGATGTCGCCGGGCTTTCACTGACCAAACTGTTCGTCGGCAGCGAGGGCACGCTCGGCGTGATCACCGAGGTGACACTTCGCCTGCTTCCGCCGCAGCGGGTGGCCAGCACCGTCGTCGCCACGTTCGATTCCGTCGAGGCCGCAGCGCAATCCGTCGTCACCATCACCGGCAAGATGCGGCCGTCGATGTTGGAGTTCATGGATTCGGCGTCGATCAACGCCGTCGAGGACAAGCTGCGGATGGGATTGGACCGGACCGCCGCCGCGATGATGGTCGCGGCGACCGACGACCGCGGCGCCACCGGAGTCGAGGATGCCGAGTTCATGGCTGAGGTATTCACCAAATACGGGGCGAAAGAAGTGTTCACGACCGCGGATCCCGACGAGGGTGAGGCGTTCGTCGCGGCCCGAAGATTCTGCATACCCGCCGTCGAGATGAAGGGCTCGCTGCTGCTCGAGGACGTCGGCGTTCCGCTTCCCGCGCTGGCAGAGCTGGTCGGCGGCGTGGCGAAGATCGCCGCGAATCACGACCTGTTGATCTCGGTGATCGCGCACGCCGGCGACGGCAACACCCACCCGCTGATCGTCTATGACCCCGCGGACACCGCGATGACCGAACGCGCCCACCAAGCGTTCGGCGAGATCATGGATCTGGCCGTCGGCCTCGGCGGCACGATCACCGGCGAACACGGCGTGGGCCGATTGAAGCGCCCCTGGCTCGAGGGACAGATCGGCCCGGATGCGATGGAGCTCAATCGGCGCATCAAGGCGGCGCTCGACCCCGACAACATCCTGAACCCCGGGGCCGCGATCTGATCGCTGTGCGTTATCTGCGACAAATCGGACAGTCTGCTTCTACCTATTGACACTCGGGGTGCGTTGTCGTACCAATGAGACATGACGGCAACTCTGTCTCAGAGCTCACCGGTTCGTTTTCAGCTAGCCACCGCCAGCACCTGGGCCAACCCATGGGGTATGTACCGGGCGCTGCGTGACCACGACCCCGTCCACCACGTCGTGCCCGACGACAGGCCCGACCACGACTACTACGTCATGTCGCGGCATGCCGATATCTTCGCGGCAGCGCGCGACCACGAGACCTACTCCTCGGCTCAGGGTTTGACGGTCAACTACGGCGAACTCGATCTCATCGGCCTGGCCGACAACCCGCCGATGGTCATGCAAGACCCGCCGGTGCACACTGAGTTCCGCAGGCTGGTGTCGCGTGGCTTCACACCCCGTCAGGTCGAGGCCGTCGAGCCCAAGGTGCGCGAGTATGTGAAAGAGCGAGTCGAGCGCATCCACGCCAACGGCGGCGGCGACATCGTCGCCGAACTGTTCAAGCCGCTGCCGTCGATGGTCGTCGCTCATTATCTCGGCGTGCCGGAAGGCGACCGTGACAAGTTCGACGGCTGGACTGACGCGATCGTCGCGGCCAATACCGCTGAAGGTGGCATCGGCGGAGCGCTCGGAAATCTCGGTGACGCGCTCGGCGAGATGATGGCCTACTTCACCGCGCTGATCGAAAAGCGTCGCGTCGAACCCGAGGACGATACGGTCTCGCACCTCGTGGCGGCGGGCGTCGGCGCGGACGGCGACATCGCCGGTGTGCTGTCGATTCTCGCGTTCACCTTCACCATGGTCACCGGCGGCAACGACACCACGACCGGCATGCTCGGCGGCTCCGTGCAACTGCTGCACCAGCGACCCGACCAGCGAAAGCTGCTGGCCGACAACGCCGATCTGATCCCCGACGCGATCGATGAGTTCCTGCGTCTCACCTCGCCGGTCCAGATGCTCGGCCGGACGGTGACCCGCGACGTCACGGTCGGAGACACCACCATCCCCGAGGGACGGCGCGTGATGCTCCTCTACGGATCGGCCACCCGCGACGAACGCCAGTACGGCGACGATGCGGGTGAGCTCGACGTGACGCGTAAACCACGCAACATCCTCACCTTCAGCCACGGCGCGCACCACTGCCTCGGTGCCGCCGCCGCCCGGATGCAGTCCCGCGTAGCGCTGACCGAGCTCCTGGCGCGGATCCCCGACTTCGAGGTCGACGAGGACGGGATCGTCTGGGCCGGAGGTAGTTACGTGCGTCGGCCGCTGTCGGTTCCGTTCACGGTCATCCGCTGATGGCCGGCGACTGGCTGGCGGCGCGGCGCACCGAGGTCGCCGCCGACCGGATCCTCGACGCGGCGGGTGAACTGTTCGCGGCAAAAGAGGCCGCGACCGTCGGCATGCACGAAATCGCCTCCGCCGCGGGGTGTTCGCGCGCGACGCTGTACCGGTACTTCGAGAACCGTGAAGCGCTCTACACCGCGTACGTGCACCGAGAGGCCTACCGGCTCTATCGCGAGATGACCGATCAGATCACCGCGCTGGTCGATCCGCGTGAGCGTCTGATCGAAGGCATGATCGCCTCACTGCGCAATGTTCGCGAAAGTCCTGCGCTGGCATCGTGGTTCGCGACGACGCAGCGACCGATCGGCGCGGAGATGGCCGAGGAATCTGAGGTCATCAAGGCGTTGACCGAGGCGTTTGTCATCTCGCTGGGACCCGACAACCCCGAGCTGGTCGCGCACCGGTCACGCTGGCTGGTGCGCGTCATGACGTCGCTGATGCTGTTCCCCGGGCATGACGAGGAGGACGAGCGGGCGATGCTCGAAGAGTTCGTCGTGCCTATCGTGCTGCCCGCGGCACGCGAGCGGCTGGGCTGAGCCCGCGGCCTAGTTGCATCCGGAGGCGTTGACCCACCGGCCGTTGTAACCGACACACGCGCTGACAGGGGGCGGCGGTGGGTCGTAGGGCATGGGCGCGTAGTACGCCGGCGGCGGAACGTAAGGCGCGACGGCGTCGGCGATATTTGCGCAGCCACTCACAGATACCCGTCGGCCCGCACTCACGCACACGTCGGCGTTTGCGATCCCCGGGGCGTGAACAGTAACGATCGCCCCTGGGACAGCTGCGAGAGCGAAGACGCTCGCCGCCGCGATAGCCCAGGGCCTTGTCCATCGGGTCATTTCGGTCATCTCCTTACCGGCGCTCGATTGGCGCATCAAGCCGAAAAATGAGCGTGGCACCGCTCAGGTCGTTACCTATCCAAAGGGGCCGGCGCGTCGCAGCGATTCCTCAGATCCGTCACCGGCTGACGGATCGCGTTGAGCTCGGCTTGAACCTGAGGATTGGCGTCCATATAGGTCTGCACCCTGCCGCGGAGTTCCTCGTTCGGCAGCCCACGGAGGCTGGTGAAGAAGTTGTTGACGTCCGGGTGGGTGAACAGGTACTGCCCCGTCGCCGTGCCGACTACGCCCGACGCCTGCGCCAGGTCGGCGGCCGTGCACCCGGGCGGCGGGGCCGCAGGCGCCGGAGGCGGCGGGGCGGGCGTGGGTTGAGCAAATGCCATCGCGGAGCCCCCGAAGAGCATTGCGCCGGACACCGCCCCGCTACCGATCACTGCAACCACTGCACGCCGTGCAGCGTGTCCCGATATCACCATTTCGCTCCCGTCGTAGAGGCGTTGGAAGCCCTCACGTGAGACGGCTACCGACGTCAATAACACAACCACAACCACCGGCCACAAGGTCGCGATTGGACCGATGAGACCCGCAAGATTCCTGGAACAGCGTTCCTGACGGCTATTGCCGCGCCATCGCAATCCGGAAGCGTTCATCGGGGTCGACGTAATGGTCGGCGTCCTTGGCATCTTCGCCGAGGTCGATCCGCACCCAGTCGATCTTGCCGCTGAACCTGCTGGTGTGGGCGGTGTAGTCGGGGCTGACGGTGGTGCCCGATTCGTAACCGACGTCGGTCGTCTCGTCGGCCGAGAAGATGAAGCCCTGCGTTTGGTCGACGCGGCCGCTTCCGACCTTTTTGCCGTCGTAGTAGAGCGTCACATTGCCGCCCCTACCCATCCCGCCGCCGTCGTACTCGAACTCCATGCGTACCTGGGTGGTTCCGGTCGGCATGGCTTCCGTCGCCTCGATGTCAAAGGATTTGATACCGAGCACGTTGTAGTGGAACTTGGCCCGACCGTCCTTGGCGTAGAGACTCCAGCCCCCGAACCGACCGCCCTGGGCGATGATCACGCCCTCCGCACCGTCGGCGGGCACGTCCACCTCGGAGGTGACCGCGAACGATTTGTTCTTGATGTCGACGACGCTGTTCTCCGATAGCCGCCCCATGCCCGCGAACAGCAATTGGCTGTTGCCCTTGATCAATGACGGCCGACCGGCGGTCGTGGGGTTGATGCGCTCGATCTGGCGGTCGTCGAGCGGAAGGACGTTGTACTTGACTGCCTCGATCAGCCAAAGCCGCTGCAGCTCATGTAGTTTCTCCGGGTTTTCCTTCGACAGGTCGTTGGCTTGGGTCCAGTCGCTGTTTCCGTCGTAAAGCTCCCAGACATCGTCGTCGAAGGCCGGCATCACCGCGCCGCCCATCGCCCACGGTGTGCGATGCTTGGTGACCGCGCTCCACCCCTTGTGATAGATGCCGCGATTGCAGAACATTTCGAAGTACTGCGTCTCGTGCCGCTCGTGCGCATCGGCGTCATTGAAGCTGTACAGCATGCTCGTCCCCTCGTAGGGGCTCTGCATCACGCCATTGACCATCGTCGGCGCCGGGATGCCTGCCGCCTCCAGCACCGTCGGCGCGACGTCGATGACGTGGCTGAACTGGTTGCGGTGACCGCCCTTTTCCTTGATCCCCCTGGGCCAGTGCACAATCGTGCCGTTCCGGGTGCCGCCCCAGTGCGACGCCACCTGTTTGGTCCACTGATAAGGCGAGTCCATCGCCCATGCCCAGCCCACGGCATAGTGGCCATAAGAGCCCTCACCGCCGAACTCATCGATCTTCGACATCAGAAATTCGGGAGTCTCGATGTCAGCCATCCCGTTGAAGTTCGCCATCTCGTTGAATGCGCCCTGCAGCGTTCCCTCCGCCGAGGCGCCATTGTCACCGACGATGACGTAGATGAGGGTGTCGTCCATCAGTGGCTCCAAGACATCGAGCAGCCGGCCGACGTGGTGGTCGGTGTGCTCCATGAAGGCGGCGTACACCTCCATCTCGCGCTCGAGCGCCGGCCGCAGCGCCGGGTCCATGTCCTCCCAGGCCGGAATCTCCGCGTCGCGCGGCGTCAGCACGGCGTCTGGCGGAATGACGCCCAGTTCTTTCTGGCGCTCGAAGGTGATCTCGCGCTGCCTATCCCAGCCGTGAGCGAACTTGCCCTTGTACTTCTCGATCCACTCCTTGGGGACGTGGTGCGGCGCGTGTGTGGCACCTGGCGCGAAGTACATGAAGAAGGGCTTGTCCGGCAAGAGCGCCTTCTGCTGCCGGACCCAGGTGATCGCCTTGTCAGCCAAATCCTCTGTGAGGTGGTAGCCCTCGGCCGGGGTCTTCGGTGGCTCGATCGGGGTCGTGCCCTCATACAGCGCAGGGTCCCACTGATTGTTCTCGCCGCCGATGAAGCCGTAGAAATACTCGAATCCGCCGCCGCCCGTCGGCCACGCGGTGAACGGGCCCGCGGGACTGGTCTGCCACACGGGGACCTCGTGGCACTTGCCGAACTGCGCCGTCGAATAGCCGTTGAGCTTCAAGGTCAACGCCAGCGGCGCCTTGGTATTCGGCAGTACCGAGGTGTAACCCGGTGCCGCAGTGGCAGTTTCAGTTATGTTCCCCATACCCACCGAATGATGGTTGCGGCCGGTGAGCAAGGCCTGACGCGTCGGCGAACACAACGCCGTGGTATGGAATCGGTTGTATTTCAACCCCCCCGCTGCCAGCTTTTCGAAATTGGGTGTCTGGCAGGGGCCGCCGAACGCGCTGCTCGCGCCGAACCCGACGTCGTCGATCAGGATCACGACCACGTTGGGAGCCGTCGCGGGTGGACGCACATCCTTGATCGGTGGGTAGCTGGTGTCCGGATCTCTCGCGTCGTAGGTCGTCAAGCCGATATGCGTTACGTCCGGGATGGGAAGGATGTCGCGCCGCACAGGGGGTCCCCCTGCGTCGGAGTGGCCACTGTCGTGCACTGACGAACCGGGCATGAACATCCTCTCGACGGTTCGGACCCACTGTTCGAGTCCGACCCGGCCACACTATGCGGCCGCGTCCGTCACCGCCGGAGTTCTCGACCGAGGCTCGAAGTGTTCACTTTTTGGGCAGGGCAAGCGATCAGGGGGTGCGCACGCGGGTGACGCGGTGCAACAGCCAGGCCAGCGGCACCGTCACCACGAACGTGACGATGAACAGCCACCACATCGAGCCGGTGTAGATCGGATACCGCACGATCTCGACCATCACCAGCTCCATCGTGAGCAGGTGGATCAGGAAGATCTCGTAGGAGATCTCGCCGAGGAAGACCATGGGCCGCGACGACAGGAACCTCGCGTAGAGGCCGCGATCCCCCAACGCCAGCGGCGCCACCATGAGCGTGGCGATCACCGCGTAGAAGCCCGCCTTCACCAACGCCTCACGCAGTTCCGCCGGTGACGTCGTCGGCTCACCGCCAATCGGCGTGGACACGATGAAGTAGCAGACCAACGCCAGCGGAATGCATGCCAGCCCATATGCCCTCACCCCGAGCGGCCGCAGGGCCGCGAGAAGCATGCCGCCGAGGAACCACACCAGGTATGTCGGCAACCACAACCGCGCGGCATCGGGCAGGAAGTCGGTGGTGTGCACCAGGATCAGCCACGCCGGGGTGAGCAACGCCAACGCGCCAAGACCCGCCAACAGCAGACCCGGCCGCCATTGCCCGCGGCACAGCACCACGAGCAGTAGGTAGGCCAGCGCCGGTAGGGCGATGTAGAACGCCACCTCGACCGCCAGGCTCCACATCTGCGTAAGCCCTTGGTGCAGAAACGAATAGAGGTAGTTGTCGGTGTAGATCTGGGTCAGCGTGAGGTTGCGAAACAACCCTTCCCAGGTGTGGCCGGGGTTGGGTCCTGCCGTGCGGAAGTGGTAGAGCAGATACGCAGCGAGCACCGTGACGACGTATGCCGGCATGATGCGCCGCACCCGATGCCAGGCGTAGCGGCGCACCGAGGGCGGCGAATCACCGGTCGCGGCAGCCTTCACCCACGGGCTGAAGAGCAGAAAACCCGAGAGCACGAAGAACACCGGCACGCCGATCTCCGCTCGCGACCACACCAGACCCAGGTAGCCGTGCGTGTACTTGCCGGTGGTGTACGCGGCGTGGGTGAGCATGACGAGCAGCGCCGCCACCGCCCGGACGCCGGTGAGCGATGCGACCCGCTCGGCCTTTCCAACCGATTCCAGTCCGCCTTGAGCGACGCTGTTCGACAGGGTCATTTGGACTTGTGGCCGGTTTTCCCGCCTTTTCGTGGCGGGCGATCAGGTTGTAGGTTGATCAAAATGCCCTGAATACGGGTGTGCTCGAGGGCTTTCATGGTTTCACGGGACAGCTTGGCCGGCAGCTCCACCAAAGAGTGGTCGGGCCGGATCGAGATGTGCCCGAAGTCGCTGCGGTGCAAGCCACCCTCGTTCGCGATGGCGCCGACGATCGCACCCGGCATCACCTTGTGGCGCTTGCCGACCGCGATCCGATAGGTGGCGAAGTCACCCCGTCGCTCGCGTGGCTTACGCGGACCGTCCTCGCGCGGTCCGCGGTCCGGTCGTTCGCGACGCTTCTCCGGTGGCGGCTCGGTCATGAGGAACTCTTCGCCGTCACGACTCTGCAGCGCCAAGGCCGCGGCGATATCGGCAAGGGGCACATCGTTATCGCGCTCGTAGCCCTCGATCAGCTGGCGGAACAAATCGATTCCGGGCGCATTGAGAGCCTCGGTGATCGAGTCGAGGAACTTGGCGACGCGCTTTTCGTTGACGTCGTCCACCGAGGGCAGCTCGATCTCGACGAGCTTCTGCCTGGTGACCCGCTCAATGGACTTGAGCAGATGGCGTTCGCGTGGTGTGACGAACAACAACGCGGTACCCGATCGGCCCGCCCGGCCGGTGCGTCCGATGCGGTGCACATAGGACTCCGGGTCGTGCGGGATGTCGTAGTTGAGCACATGCGAAATGCGTTCGACGTCCAGGCCGCGTGCCGCCACGTCGGTGGCGACGAGGATGTCGAGGCTGCCGTCCTTGAGCGAGTTGATGGTGCGCTCGCGGACCGCCTGCGGAATATCGCCGTTGATCGCCGCGGCGGAAAACCCACGCGCCCGCAGCTTTTCGGCGACTTCCTCGGTGGCCTGCTTGGTACGGACGAACACGATCATCGCGTCGCCCTGCTCGACCTCGAGCAGGCGGGTCAGCGCGTCCATCTTGCGTTGGTGCGACACCTGCACATACCGCTGCGTGATGTTCTCGGCGGTCTGGGTCTTGGACTTGACCGTCACTTCGACCGGGTCGTGCAGGTACTTCGACGTGATCTTCTTGATCGCGGGCGGCATGGTCGCCGAGAACAACGCGACCTGCTTGTACTCGGGCGTGTCGGCCAGGATGCGCTCGACGTCCTCGGCGAAGCCCATCTGCAACATCTCGTCGGCCTCGTCGAGCACGAGATAGTCGAGGTGGGTGAGGTCGAGCGTGCCCTTCTCCAGGTGGTCGATCACACGCCCCGGGGTGCCGACCACGATCTGCGCACCGCGCTTCAGCCCGGCGAGTTGGGGCCCGTAAGAGGATCCCCCGTACACCGGCAGGACGTTGACCCGCAGGTGGGCGCCATACCGGCTGAACGCCTCGGCCACCTGCAGTGCGAGTTCGCGAGTGGGCGCCAGCACCAGCGCCTGGGTGGTGCGGCTGTCGGTGTCGATCTTCGACAAGATCGGGATGGCGAACGCCGCGGTCTTGCCGGTGCCGGTCTGCGCCAGGCCGACGACGTCCGAACCTTTCAGCATCGCCGGGATGGTCGCGGCCTGGATGGCCGACGGCGACTCGTAGCCGACCTCGTGGACGGCCTGCAGCACCGATGGGTGCATCTGCAGGTCCTCGAAGGTCAGTTCTGCCCGGTTCTCGTCAGGGTCGGGGGACGTCATCAGTCGATGAGTCTAGTGCCCGTAACGTGCCCGACCCGCCGCGCGGCCTGCCCGATCGTCGAGGCGGGTTTCGGTACGGTGCGCAACGTGAAGTCGGCGGTCAAGATTTGTTTGGTGACGGTCGCAGTGGCATCCGCAGTGGCCGGGTGCGGGTCCAGCGACTCCACCGCGTCCAAAACCCCCGGGCCGCCTCCCGTGAGCACGCCGCCCCCGGCGGGTGCACCCGCGCCGTCGGCGCCTGCAGCGGCCCCGGCCGCCGAAGCCGATCCGTGTGACGTCGACCTGGCCGCACCCGAGATCGCCAGCGCGGTGTCGGTACTGCCGCGTGATCCACGAAGCAATCAAGGCTGGTATCCGGTCCCGCTGGCCGGCAACTACAACCGGTGCGCGCAGCTGTCGGTGGTGATCGTGAAGGCCAACACCAATGCGGAGAACCCCAACACCCGCGCGGTCATGTTCCACCTCGGCCAGTTCATCCCGTCCGGAGTGCCGGATACGTATGGCTTCAACGGCATCGACAACGCCGTGACCACCGGGGACACCGTCGCCCTGCGCTACTCCAACGGAATCTCCGGGCTGGACAGCGTGGTGCGGTTCCGCTGGAACGGCAACGGTGTCGAGCTGATCGGCAACACGGGTTAGGGCGTTCGCGCCTGAGGTGAGGTGTCGCTGCGCTCACCTACAGTGACAGCGTGTTCGTCGTCGCCCACGGAACGCAGGACCGCGTCATCTACAGCGCATCCGATCTCGCGGCGGCCGCCCGCTGCGAGTACGCACTGCTGCGCGCATTCGACGCCAAACTCGGCCGGGGCCCGGCCGTCTCGATCGAAGACGAATTGCTCGCCCGCACCGCCCAGCTCGGTGGCGAGCACGAACAACGGCACCTCGACGGCCTTCGCGCACTGACTGAGGAGAACGTCGCGGTCATCGGCAGGCCGGACTACACCGTCGACGGACTGACCGCGGCGGCGGAGGCGACCATGCGCGCCGTGCAGCGCCGCGCACCCGTCATCTATCAGGCCGCGATGTTCGACGGCCGCTTCGCCGGTTTCGCAGACTTCCTGGTGCTCGACGGCGACGAGTACCGGCTGCGCGACACCAAGCTCGCGCGTTCGGTCAAGGTCGAGGCGCTGCTGCAGCTCGCCGCCTACGCCGACACCCTCGCCCGCGCAGGCGTACCGGTGGCATCCGAGGTCGAGTTGGTGCTCGGTGACGGCGCGACGGCGAGATACCGCGTCGACGAACTTCTCCCGGTGTATCTGAGCAGGCGCACCAGCCTGCAACGGATGCTCGACGACCACCTGGCCGGCGGGGCCGCGGTCACGTGGGAAGACGAGCACGTGCGTGCATGCTTCCGCTGTCCGGAATGCGAGATTCAGGTGCGCGCCAACGACGACCTACTGCTCGTCGCGGGAATGCGGGTGAGCCAGCGGGCCCGGCTCATCGACGCGGGCATCCTCACCGTCGCCGACCTCGCCCGGCACGCCGGACCGGTGCCGGAACTGTCGGCGCGCACCGTGACGACACTGGCCTCCCAAGCCCGGCTGCAGACGACTCCAAAGGTGGACGGCAAGCCGCCTTACGAGGTCGTCGACGCGCAGCCGTTGATGGTGCTGCCCGACGCGAACAAGGGTGATCTGTTCTTCGACTTCGAGGGCGACCCGCTGTGGACCGTCGACGGCCACGAATGGGGTCTGGAGTACCTATGGGGCGTCCTGACCGTCAACGACGAGTTCCACCCGTTTTGGGCGCACGACCGCGCGAGTGAGCGCAAGGCACTGGTCGATTTCCTGGCCATGGTGCGCAAACGGCTGAAGCGCTACCCGGGCATGCACATCTACCACTACGCGGCATACGAGAAGAGCACGCTGCTTCGGCTGGCCGGTCGCTACGGCGTCGGCGAGAACGATGTCGACGACCTACTGCGCAACGGCATACTCGTCGACCTGTATCCGTTGGTGCGCAAGAGCATTCGAGTCGGTACCGAAAACTACAGCATCAAATCCCTGGAACCCCTCTACATGGGCAACGAGTTGCGCGACGGCCAGGTGACCACCGCGGCAGATTCCATCACGCAGTACGCGCGTTACTGCGCACTGCGCGACGACGGAAGAACCGACGAAGCGGTCGTAGTGCTCAAGGAGATCGAGGACTACAACGTCTACGACTGCCGCTCGACGCGCCGCCTGCGTGACTGGATGATGGCCCGCGCCATCGAATCCGGTGTCCCGCCGCGCGGACCGCAGCCCGTGCGCGACGACGACGTGATCGAACTCGGTGACGATCTCGAACGCAAGCTGATGAAATTCGCGGGTGACGGCGTCGAAGCGCGGACCGCGGAGCAGACCGCTGTCGCGATGATCGCTTCCGCCAGAGGTTTTCACCGTCGCGAGGAGAAGCCGTTCTGGTGGAGCCACTTCGACCGCGTCAACAATCCCGTCGACGAGTGGGCGGACAACAGCGACGTCTTCATCGCCGAGAAGGCCGTCATCGACAACGACTGGCACCAACCGCCGAAAGCGCGCAAGCCCCAGCGACACGTGCGACTGATCGGCAGCCTCGCAAACGGCGGACTGACCAACAGCATGTACGCGCTGTACGACCCGCCCGCGCCCGCGGGCCTCGCCGACGATCCCGACCGACGCGGTTTCGGGAGTGTCACCGTCATCGGGTACGACGACCCCGAGGTGCCCACCGAAGTCGTGGTCTGCGAAAGACCGCCCAAGGACGGCAACACCTTCGACCAGGTGCCGTTCGCGCTGACACCGGGACCGCCGATACCGTCGAAACCCCTTCAGGAGTCGATCGAACAGACCGCGCTCGCGGTGGCCGCCGGCCTTCCCAACCTGCCACCCGACGCCGTGACCGACATCCTGTTGCGCCGTCCACCCCGCACCATCAGCGGCGCCGAACTCCCCCGCCGCGGCGTGATCGCCGACGATATCGCCTCAGCGCTGACGGATCTCGATTCGTCCTACCTGGCGGTGCACGGGCCGCCGGGCACCGGCAAAACTTTCACGTCCGCCAAGGTGATCGCGCGACTGGTCAACAACAATGCGTGGCGCGTCGGTGTGGTGGCCCAGTCACACGCGGTGGTCGAGAATCTGCTCGGTGGCGTGATCGAGGCGGGTGTCGACCCCGACCGGGTTGGCAAGAAGAAGAGCGCCGGCATGCCGTGGCGACAGGTCGAGGAGAAAGACTACTCCGCGTTCATAGCCGACCCTCAGGGTTGTGCAATCGGCGGCACGGCATGGGATTTCGCGAATTCCGGGCGCGTCCCGCGGCTTTCGCTCGACCTGCTCGTCGTCGAGGAGGCCGGCCAGTACAGCCTCGCCAACACCATCGCCGTCGCGTCGGCGGCGCGTAACCTGTTGCTCTTGGGCGATCCACAGCAGCTGCCCCAGGTCAGTCAGGGCACCCACCCCGAACCGGTCGACACATCGGCGTTGGGCTGGCTCATCGACGGAAGACACACGCTGCCAACCGAATTGGGTTACTTCCTCGATCAGTCCTATCGCATGCACCCCACGGTGTGCGCGGCGGTCTCACGTCTGTCCTACGACGGCAGGCTGCAGTCGCACGATTCGGTGACCGCGGCGCGCAGCCTCGAGGGGCAGGCGCCCGGGGTGCGCGTGCTCAGCGTCGAACACGACGGCAACTCCACCGACAGCCCCGAGGAAGCCGACGCGATCGTCGCCGAGATCCGCGGCCTGCTCGGCACCGCTTGGACCGACGAAAGCGGCACGGTTCCCCTGGCTCAGCAGCACGTGATGGTTGTGACGCCGTACAACTCACAGGTCGTGACGTTACGGCGGCGCCTCGATGCCGCGGGGCTGACCGACGTCGAGGTCGGCACCGTCGACAAATTCCAGGGCAGGCAGGCGCCGGTCGTGTTCGTGTCGATGACCGCATCGTCGGCCGACGATGTACCACGGGGAATCGCGTTCCTGCTCAATCGGAATCGGCTCAACGTCGCCGTGAGCCGGGCCAAGTATCTCAGTGTCATCGTGCAGTCCCCGCTGCTGACCGAATACCTGCCCGGCACACCGGATCGCCTCGTCGAACTGGGCGCGTTCCTGTCGCTGCGCACGTGTGATAGACCCACGGAATGAACTTGACCGAGCGGCTGGCGGACATCGTCGGCCCCGGCTACGTCAGCACCGACCCCGACGTGCTCGACGGCCGCAGCGTCGACCACACAGGGCGTTACCGCGGGCACGCCGCGCTGCTCGTCCGGCCGGGGTCGGCCGACGAAGTCGCCGACGTGCTGCGTGCCTGCCGCGACGCAGGGGTGTATGTCACCGTCCAGGGCGGACGGACCTCGCTGGTGGCAGGCACGGTGCCCGAGCACGACGATGTGCTGCTGTCGACGGAACGGCTGCGCGACGTCGGCGAGGTCGATGTCGCAGAACGGCGGATCCGCGTGGGAGCCGGCGTCACACTGGCAGCGGTCCAACACGCGGCGACGGCGGCAGGGCTGGTGTTCGGTGTCGATTTGGCCGCGCGCGACTCGGCGACCGTCGGCGGTATGGCGTCGACGAATGCCGGCGGCCTACGCACGGTGCGCTACGGCAACATGGGCGAACAGGTCGTCGGCCTGGATGTGGCGTTGCCCGACGGCGCGGTGGTGCGTCGCCACAGTCAGGTCCGCATGGACAACACCGGCTACGACCTGGCGTCGCTGTTCATCGGGGCCGAGGGCACGCTCGGGGTCATCACCAGCCTGGACCTGCGGCTGCATCCGGCCCCGCGCAGCCGGGTGACCGCAGTCTGCGGGTTCGCCGGCCTGGAGGCGCTGGTCGAGGCGGGCCGGGTGTTCCGCGAGATGGACGGTATCGCGGCGCTGGAGTTGATCGATGCCCGCGCGAGCGCGCTGACCGCCGAACACGCCGGGGTGTCCGCGCCCGTCGAGGGCGCCTGGCTGCTGCTGATCGAATTGGCGGGCGATGACGACCAGACCGAGCGTCTCGCCGACGCGCTGGAGGAGGCGCAGCTGGCCGGCGAACCCGCGGTCGGTGTGGACGCGGTCGCACAGCAGCGGCTCTGGCAGGTGCGGGAGGCCGTCGCCGAGGTGCTCGGCGTGTACGGACCTCCGCTCAAATTCGATGTCTCGCTGCCCCTTTCAGCGATTCCGGCATTCGCGAACCAGGCCGTCGATCTGGTCGCCCAGCATTCACCGGACACCATCCCGGTGCTGTTCGGCCACATCGGCGAAGGGAATCTCCATCTCAACCTCGTGCGGTGCGTGCTGGAGCCCGAGCGCGAGCACGATCTGTATTCGGCGATGATGGCGCTGATCGCAGATCTGGGCGGCAACGTCAGCTCTGAGCACGGCGTGGGCACCCGCAAACGCGACTATGTGTCGATGTCACGCACCGCGGCCGACATCGCGGCGATGCGCGCGGTCAAAGCCGCGTTCGATCCGACCGGCTACCTGAACCCCGCGGTGCTCTTCGACTAGTTCGAGCGCGAGCAGGCGCGTAAACCCCCAATTCGGGCCGAAACAAGGGGTTTTCGTGTCTGCTCGCGGAAAAGGTCAGTCCGGCCAGGGGGTGGAGTGTCTGCCGTGGCGGGACCTGTCATCGGGATCATCGCGCGCATGCCTGCCGTTTGACTCGAACCAGAACGTCCGCGGCTCGGGCTCTTCGTCGCGGGCCCGGTGCCGCGACCGCTCGCGCTCGTCGACGTGAAATCCGTTGTGCGCGAATCCGATCGGCTCGACCTTGGGCGCGGAAGTATTTTCGGCGCGCAGAAAGTCCAGGATGTCCTGCGCTGCGGGCGGAGTCTCCTCGACCACGGCCGGGTATTCGTCGGTCACGTGGCGCCAGGACTCGACCGGCTCGTCGTGCCAGAGGTCCGCGGGCGCATGCAGTACGTGCTGCGGACGGGAAGCCATCGGCTCGGTGGCCGGTTCGGGGTCGGACGCGGCGGCTGGCCGACCTGTCGTGCCCGGTTCCAAGTCATCCCACGACACCGTGTACTCGACGTACTCGTCGTGGTCGACCGCGAACCCGTCGTCGTCGCTCCATCCCGGGGCGATGCCGATGCCGCGGTCGGCGTGCGGATCGTCGAACACCACCGACCGCGGACTACCGAACCCTAGGAAGAACAGCGCCGCGCCCACCCCGAACAACGCGAAGAACGCCGGCAACAGCAGCGTCTGCGACATCGCGGCCGAGAACGGCTCCTGCAGGAATGCCGGCAACAGGTCCACCACACCTTCGCCCTGGGCAGATTCCGCCCGAGTCACTCCGACCTCGTCGCTGATCCGCCACGTCATGAAGGCCGCCACGCCGGCGCTGCCGAGCACCGAACCCACCTGACGGGTGGTGTTGTAGACGCCCGACCCCGCCCCGGCCAATTGCGGCGGCAGGTTGCGGGTTGCGGTCGCCGCCAGCGGCGACCAGATAAAGGCCATTCCAACGCCGGTGATCGTCAACGGGAGCACGATCCGCCAGATCGGGGTGGCGGACGTCATTTCTATGGACAGCCACGTCATCGCGATCGCCACCAGCGAGAAGCCGAAGCCGATCACCGGACGCGGATGCGATCTGTCGATGATTCTGCCGACGAACGGTGCGAGCACACCGCTCGCGATGGCCATCGGCGCCACCACCAGTGCCGAACGCGTCGGCGAGAGGCCGCACACCTCCTGGGCGTAGAACATGACCGGCACGATCATCGCCGTCACGACGAATCCGATGGTGGCCACGCCGATGTTGGACAGCGAGAAGTCACGGTCCCGGAAGATGCGCAGCGGGACGAGCGGGTCGGTGGGGTTGACGTACTGCCAGAACAGGAACGCGGCCATGAAGCCGATGCCACCCGCGATCGTGCCCCACACCCACGGCGCCCAGTTGTGCGACTGCCCTTCCTGGAGGGCGAACACGATCATGAACATGCCGATCCCGGACAGGGCCATACCGAGCAGATCGAACCGCTTCACCTGGGTGTCCAATTGCGGAATCAGTCGCACGGCGAGGGCGACCCCGAGGACACCAACCGGCACGTTGACGAAGAAGATCCACTGCCAGCCCAGGACGTCGAGCAACAGACCACCGGCGAGCGGACCGACCAGTGTCGCCACGCCCGCCGTCGCGCCCCACAGGCTCATCGCGACACCGCGCCGGTCGGCCGGGAAGATGCGGGTGATGGTCGACAGCGTCTGCGGTGTGAGCAGAGCCGCCCCAAAACCCTGCATGACCCGCGCGATGATCAGCGTGTTGATGCTGTCGGCCAGCCCGCACCACAGCGACGCCAGGGTGAAGACCGTCAGCCCCAGCACATAGAGGTTCTTGGGTCCGAACCGGTCGCCGAGTCGGCCCGCCACGAGCAGCGGAACCGCATAGGCGAGGAGGTAGGCGCTCGTCACCCAGATGACCGCGTCGTAGCTGGCGTCGAGCGCGGCCATGATCGACGGGTTGGCGACCGACACGATCGTCGCGTCCACGAGGATCATGAAGAAGCCGACCAGCATCGCCCACAAGGCGTGCCACGGGTTCGCCGTGGCACTGCGGGAGGTCAGGGTCTCGTACATCACATCGACTTACTCAAAGATTCGGCCGACGCTACGGATGGTGGCCGACCCCGACAAATCAGGGTCGCGCCATCACAGACCTCAGGCCGGCTCTGGGACGGCGTCGCCGATGACACCGTCCCGCTCATTGTCCTTGGATACGGGCGCCGACGTGCCCACCGCCCGAGCCCCGACACGCAGCGTAAGGGCCAATGCGAACAACGCGGTCACCATACCGACCGTCATCACGAGCGCGAGGGCGAACTCGTCGTTGCCGAGCACCCCGACGAGCGGGGCGATCGCCGCACCCAGCCCGAACTGCGCCGCGCCGAGCGCCGCCGCCGCGGTACCCGCGGCCTCGGGATGCCGGGTCAGTGCGACGGCGGGAGCGTTCGGAATCACCAGACCCATCGCACCGAGGATCGCCCACACAGGAATGACGAATCCGAATAGTCCACCGACATGGGCAGCCGAAAGACCCACGAACACAACGCCCACCACGGATGCTGCGGCCAGCGCCCACAGCGCGATGGTTTGCGGCGTGAACCGGCGCAGGAGCACCACGTTGAACTGGGTGGCACCGATCAGCGCGACGGCACCTGCCGCGAACACCAGCGCGAAGGCCTGCTGGTCCAACCCGTACCGGCCCTGCAGCACGAAGGCCGCACCCGCGATGTACGCGAACAGCCCGGACATGCCGAGCGCGGCGACGAGGACCAGCACGACGAAGCGGACGTCGCGCAGAACCTCGACATAGGTGGCCGCGATGCTGCGCACCTTCAGCGGACGTCGATGCGACGCCGGCAGGGTTTCCGGCAACGCCAGGGCGGCCAGCAACAACAGCGCCCCCGCCATGACCACCAGCACGGCGAAGACCCAATGCCAGGACGCCTTCAACAGCACGACCGCACCCAGCGAGGGGGCGAGCACCGGGGCAGCGCCGAGCACGAGCATCACTCGGGAAAAGACCGTGGCGGCGACGGACTCTTCGAACAGATCCCCGATCGCGGCGAACGCCACGACCATCGCCGCGGCGGCACCCACACCCTGCAGCCCGCGCGCCACGCCCAGGACAGCGATGTTCGGCGCGAAGAGGCACACCAGCGACGCCAGCATGTGGAGGACGATGCCGGCCATCAGCGGTCGGCGCCGACCGAGCGAGTCCGACAGCGGACCGACGATCAGCTGTCCGAGGGCGAGGCCCGCGAGGGTTCCGGTGAGCGTCAGCTGCGCCACCGACGACGACACCCCGAGGTCGTCGGCGATCTTCGGCAACGCCGGCAGGTACATGTCGATGGTCAGCGGGCCAAGGGCAACCAACAGTCCCAGGATCAAAACCATCTTGGTTCGGCTCGGCGACTTCGCCCCCGGCGAGGAATCCCCGGAGGTCGTCGATTCCACAGCCGTCGCGTCCACAGGGGGTGATGTTGCCATGAAGATGGTTAGCGTCGCTTCCCAATATTTTCTTCCCCGCTTCGCAGACAGTGAGCGCGATCACGTTCGGGCACCCGCCGCGCCCGTTCGCGCGTTCACATAGGGCTAGCCTGAAAGGCCAGCCGTTCGCACAGGGAGGCCGCACATGAGTGCCAGGTCAAGCGCCAAGAAGCAGCTGCCGGCGACCAGAGATGGCGTCGACGAGAATCCGGGTGCCGCAGCGAAGGTCCTCTCGACGATCATCGAACGCAGCGCACGCGTGCAGGCGCCCGCGGTCAAGGCCTACGTCGACCGGTTGCGCCAGCAGAGCCCCGATGCGACACCCGCCGAGATCGTGACCCGCCTCGAGAAGCACTACCTTGCCGCAGTGATGGCCAGCGGCGCCGCCGTCGGCTCGGCGGCCGCCTTCCCCGGGATCGGCACGCTGGCGGCCATGTCGGCTGTCGCCGGCGAGACGGTCGTTTTCCTCGAGGCGACGTCGCTCTACGTGTTGGCCGTCGCCGAGGTGCACGGCATCCCCGCCGATCATCGAGAGCGCCGACGGGCCTTGGTCTTGGCGGTGCTGGTCGGCGAGGACAGCAAGCGCGCGGTGGCCGATCTGCTCGGCCCCGGCCGCACGAGCGGGTCGTGGCTTGCCGACGGGGCGGCGACGTTGCCGCTGCCCGCGGTCTCACAGCTGAACTCGAGGCTGCTGAAGTACTTCATCAAGCGCTACACGCTCAAGCGCGGAGCGATCGCATTCGGTAAGTTGCTGCCGGTCGGCATCGGAGCCGTCGTCGGTGGTGTCGGCAACCGGATGATGGGCAAGCGCATCGTGTCGAACGCGCGCAACGCGTTCGGCGGTCCGCCTCCGCGCTGGCCGGCAGCGATTCACGTCCTGCCCGCACCGCGAAACTAGCCGTCACCCGGCACGCGTCTGACCACAACGACCATAAGGGCGTTGTCATGGTCTGGTGGTTGTGAGAGCGATAGCCTTTAGACGGCAGACAGCGGGTACCCGCTGACTAGAGGAGAAAAATCGGCGAGCGCCAAGGGCGCTTGCGTGAGGCGAAGGAATCGAGGCGAGTAGCCGCCGTGAGCTCACCATCACCATTCGGACAGAACGAGTGGTTGGTCGAGGAGATGTATCGCAAGTTTCGCGAGGACCCCTCTTCGGTAGATCCCAGTTGGCATGAATTTCTTGTCGACTACTCCCCCGAACCGACCAACGACAGTCAGACCGGCAACGGCCAGCGGACAGCTGCGCCCGTGGCCCCACCCGAACCCGCGCCCGCACCGCCGCCCAGGCCGGCCGAGAGCAAGGTCGAGTCGAAATCGGAAGCCGAACCCAAACCGAAAGAGAAGAGCGCCCCGCCGAAGGCCGAGGCCAAGAGCGAGCCGGCGCCCAAGCCGAAGCCGGCCCCGGCGCCTGCGGAGGGTTCCGACTCCCACGTGCTGCGCGGTGCCGCGGCCGCCGTCGTGAAGAACATGTCGGCGTCGCTGGAGGTGCCGACCGCGACGAGTGTGCGTGCCATCCCGGCCAAGCTGATGATCGACAACCGGATCGTCATCAACAACCACCTCAAGCGCACCCGCGGCGGCAAGGTCTCCTTCACCCACCTCATCGGCTACGCGCTGGTGCAGGCAGTGAAGAAGTTCCCGAACATGAACCGTCACTTCGCCGAGATCGACGGTAAGCCGAACGCGGTGACCCCCGAACACGTCAACCTCGGTCTCGCGATCGACCTGCAGGGCAAGGACGGCAACCGTCAGCTCGTCGTCGCAGGCATCAAGAACTCCGAAAACATGCGGTTCGGCCAGTTCCTCGCCGCCTACGAGGACATCGTGCGGCGCGCCCGCGACGGCAAGCTGACCGCGGAAGACTTTGGCGGCGTGACGATTTCGCTGACCAATCCCGGAACCATCGGCACCGTGCACTCCGTGCCGCGGTTGATGCGTGGGCAGGGCGCCATCATCGGCGTCGGCGCGATGGAGTACCCGGCCGAGTTCCAGGGCGCCAGCGAAGAACGCATTTCCGAGCTCGGTGTCGGCAAGCTGGTCACCTTCACCTCGACATACGACCACCGCATCATCCAGGGTGCGGAGTCCGGCGACTTCCTGCGCACGGTGCACGAACTGCTGCTGAGCGATGAGTTCTTCGACGAGATCTTCCGCGAGCTCGGTATTCCGTACGAGCCGGTGCGCTGGCGCACCGACAACCCCGACCCGATCGAGGACAAGAACGGTCGCGTCATCGAGCTGATCGCGGCATACCGCAACCGCGGCCACCTGATGGCGGACATCGATCCGCTGCGCCTGGACCAGACGCGGTTCCGCAGCCACCCCGATCTCGATGTGAACACCCACGGACTGACGCTGTGGGACCTCGACCGCGAGTTCAAGGTCAACGGATTCAGCGGTGCCGACCGCAAGAAGCTGCGTGACGTCCTCGGGCTGCTGCGCGACGCCTACTGCCGACACGTCGGCGTCGAATACACCCACATCCTGGAGCCCGAACAGCAGAAGTGGCTGCAGGAGCGCATCGAGGTCAAGCACGAGAAGCCAACGGTCGCCGAACAGAAGTACATCCTTTCCAAGCTCAATGCGGCAGAAGCGTTCGAGACATTCCTGCAGACCAAATACGTTGGGCAGAAGCGCTTCTCGCTCGAGGGCGCGGAGACCGTCATACCGATGATGGACGCGGCGATCGACCAGGCCGCTGAGCACGCGCTCGACGAGGTCGTCATCGGCATGCCGCACCGCGGCCGCCTCAACGTGCTGGCGAACATCGTCGGCAAGCCGTACTCGCAGATCTTCAGCGAGTTCGAGGGCAACCTGAACCCGTCGCAGGCGCATGGCTCCGGCGACGTGAAGTACCACCTCGGCGCGAGCGGCAATTACATCCAGATGTTCGGCGACAACGACATTGCGGTGTCCCTGGTGGCCAATCCGTCGCACCTCGAGGCCGTCGATCCGGTGCTCGAGGGTCTGGTGCGCGCCAAGCAGGACCTGCTCGACGTCGGAGAAGAAGCCGACGGTTCGAACAAGTTCTCGGTCGTGCCGATGATGCTGCACGGCGACGCCGCGTTCGCCGGACAGGGCGTGGTCGCCGAGACGCTGAACCTGGCGCTGCTGCGGGGTTACCGCACGGGCGGCACCATCCACATCATCGTCAACAACCAGATCGGGTTCACCACTCATCCGGCTGACTCGCGTTCTTCGGAGTACTGCACCGACGTCGCAAAGATGATCGGCGCGCCGATCTTCCACGTCAACGGGGACGACCCGGAGGCCTGCGTCTGGGTGGCGCGGCTGGCGATGGACTTTCGGCAGCAGTTCAAGAAGGACGTCGTCATCGACATGCTGTGCTACCGCAGGCGCGGGCACAACGAAGGCGACGACCCGTCGATGACGCAGCCCTACATGTACGACGTCATCGACACCAAGCGCGGATCGCGAAAGACCTACACCGAAGCGCTGATCGGCCGCGGCGACATCTCGATGAAGGAAGCCGAGGACGCGCTGCGCGATTACCAGGGTCAGCTGGAGCGGGTGTTCAACGAGGTTCGTGAACTCGAGAAGCACGAGATCGCGCCCAGCGCGTCGGTGGAGGCCGACCAGATGGTGCCCGCCGGCATGAACACCGCCGTCGACAAGTCACTGCTGGCCCGGATCGGCGATGCCCACCTCGCCTTCCCCGAAGGCTTCAACGTGCACCCGCGCGTCAAGCCGGTGCTGGAGAAGCGCCGCGAGATGGCCTACGAGGGCAAGGTCGACTGGGCGTTCGCCGAGCTGCTCGCACTGGGATCCTTCCTCGCCGAAGGCAAAACGATCCGAATGTCGGGTCAGGACACCCGGCGCGGCACGTTCACCCAGCGGCACTCGGTGATCATCGACCGCAGCACCGGTCAGGAGTTCACGCCGCTGCAGCTGCTCACCTCGAACTCTGACGGGTCGCCGACGGGTGGCAAGTTCATGGTGTACGACTCGGCGCTGTCCGAGTTCGCCGCGGTGGGCTTCGAGTACGGCTACTCGGTCGGCAACCCCGATGCACTTGTGTTGTGGGAGGCGCAGTTCGGTGACTTCGTGAACGGTGCGCAGTCGATCATCGACGAGTTCATCAGCTCCGGTGAGGCCAAGTGGGGCCAGCTCTCCGATGTGGTGCTGTTGCTGCCGCACGGTCACGAGGGCCAGGGCCCGGACCACACGTCGGGCCGCATCGAGCGCTTCCTCCTGCTGTGGGCGGAGGGCTCGATGACGATCGCGATGCCGTCGACGCCTGCGAACTATTTCCACCTGCTGCGTAGGCACGGCCTGGATGGCATCCACCGCCCGCTGATCGTGTTCACGCCGAAGTCGATGCTGCGAAACAAGGCCGCTGTCAGCGACCTTCGCGAGTTCACCGAGATGAAGTTCCGCTCGGTGATCGAGGAACCCACCTACACCGAGGGCACCGGTGACCGTGAGAAGGTCAAGCGAATCCTGTTGACCAGCGGCAAGATCTACTACGAGCTGGTGGCGCGCAAGAACAAGGAGGAGCGCGACGATGTGGCGATCGTGCGCATCGAACAGCTCGCCCCGCTGCCGAAGCGCCGGCTGAGCCAGACGCTCGACCTGTATCCGAATGCCGAGGAGTATTTCTGGGTGCAGGAGGAGCCGGCCAACCAGGGTGCGTGGCCGACGTTCGGGCTGACGCTGCCCGAGGTCTGTCCCGATCGGTTGAAGGGCATCACGCGGATCTCGCGGCGTGCGATGTCGGCACCGTCGTCGGGCTCGTCGAAGGTGCATGCCGTCGAGCAGCAGGAGATCCTCGACGAGGCGTTCGCGCGCTGAGCGGGTGGATCAACCCGTTCGCAGGCCGCTGTAAGCGGAACCAGCGGTAACGACTACCCTCGATCCGAGTCAACGGACACTGAGGAGTGGGCATGGACGGCTTCGCCGGAAAAGTCGCCGTGGTAACCGGTGCCGGGTCGGGCATCGGTCGGGCGCTGGCGATCGAACTCGGACGCTCGGGCGCCAGCGTGGCGATCAGCGACGTCGACACCGAGGGCCTCGCGGTCACCGAGGAGCGCCTGAAAGCCATCGGCGCACCGGTGAAGGCCGACCGGCTCGACGTCACCGAGCGTGAGGCCTTCGAGCTCTATGCCGACGCTGTGGTCGAGCACTTCGGCAAGGTCAACCAGATCTACAACAACGCGGGCATCGCCTACGTCGGCGATGTAGAGGTGACGCCGTTCAAGGACATCGAACGGGTCATGGATGTCGACTACTGGGGCGTCGTCAACGGCACGAAGGTCTTTCTGCCGCATCTGATCGCCTCCGGCGACGGGCACGTCGTAAACGTGTCCAGCCTGTTCGGCATCTTCTCGGTTCCCGGCCAGGCGGCGTACAACTCGGCGAAGTTCGCGGTGCGCGGGTTCACCGAGGCGTTGCGCCAGGAGATGGCCGCCGCCGGGCACCCGGTCAAGGTGACGACCGTACATCCCGGCGGCATCAAGACCGCGATCATGCGCAACTCGACTGCAGCCGAGGGTGTCGACAAAGAGGGTCTGACAAAGACTTTCGACAAGAAGCTCACGATCACCACGCCCGAGAAGGCGGCGCGGATCATCCTCGACGCAGTCCGCAAGAACCGGGCGCGCGTACTGGTCGGCCCCGACGCCAAGGCGCTGGACATCATCGTGCGGATCACGGGATCGGGCTATCAGCGGTTGTTCTCGACGGTCGTCTCGCGGATCGTGCCCAACGCGCACTGATTCACTGCGACACTGGACGCGATGGAGAAATTCGCGGGCAAGGTTGCCGTCGTCACCGGCGCCGGATCGGGCATCGGGCAGGCATTGGCGGTCGAATTGGCACGCCGCGGTGTCAAACTGGCGATCAGCGATGTCGACACCGAAGGTCTGGCGCGCACCGAGGAGCGCCTCGCGGCCATCGGCGCACCGGTGAAGGCCGACCGGCTCGACGTCACCGAGCGTGAGGCGTTTCTCGCATACGCCGACGCGACCAAAGACCATTTCGGCTCGGTGAATCAGATCTACAACAATGCAGGCATCGCGTTCATGGGCGACGTCGAGGTCACGGCGTTCAAGGATCTCGAGCGGGTGATGGAGGTCGACTTCTGGGGCGTGGTCAACGGCACCAAGGCCTTCCTGCCGCACCTGATCGCATCGGGCGACGGCCACGTGGTCAACATCTCCAGCATGTACGGCCTGTTCGCGGTGCAAGGGCAGGCGGCCTACAATTCGGCGAAATTCGCAGTGCGGGGTTTCACGGAAGCACTCCGCCAAGAAATGGCGGCAGCAGGCCATCCAGTGCAGGTGACGTGCGTTCACCCCGGCTACATCAAGACCCCCCTCATCCACAATGCCAGCACCGCAACGGATCTCGACAAGAATGCGCTCGCAACCGTATTCGACAAGGTCGCGATTACCAGCCCCGAGCGCACGGCCAAGATCATCCTGCGAGCTGTCGAGGGCAACAAGGCGCGAGTGCTACCCGGCGCCGACGCCAAACTGTTCGACGCGATCGTGCGGTTGATGGGTTCTGGCTATATGCGGGTGCTCGGTCCGATGAACAAGAGGCTGCTGCCCCCGACGCGCTAGGGCTCAGTCACCCAGTGGGTGTTCGGCGAGAAACGCGCCAGCGACCAGACCCGGTTCGGTTCCGTCCTCGACCTGAGCGCGCATATCGGCCAGCGCGGCGGTGTCCAGTACCCCGGCAACCTCGTTGAGCGCCAGCACCTGCGACTCGTTGAGCTCGTTGCGCCGGTAGAGCGGCACCAGGTTCTCGGCGCGGATCAACGACGTGCGGTCGGACAGCATGAGCAACTCGGCCGGGATGTCGGGCGCCGCCGTCGAGGTCCACGCGGCATTGATCTTGCCCGCCAGGACCGCCTCGAACAGCGTTGCGGGATCGGGATATTCGCGAGCCTCGGACAGCTTGCAGGTGCCGATGACGTCGGGTCCTGGCACGCGGAACGCGTCCTTGACCTCGCCGACCTTCAGCTTGTCGCAATTCCGCGTCGCCGCCGTCAGATCCCGCCCGCCCCATGCTTCTGCGGTCGCCTCGGTGACGGCCAGCGCGGGTTTGTCCTCGGCCGACGTCGTGTAGTCCCCCGCGGCGATGCCTTCAGGCAACGCTGACACCATCTCGCGGTACACCTGGGTCGCCGACCGAGCCGTCGAATCGGGGAAGAACCTGTGCAGCAGGCGGCCGGTGAGGCCGGGAACGACGCGCGCCTCCCCCGAGTCCAGTTTCGACAGTGGATCCGATGACGTCTCGACGTGGGCGGGGCTGCCGTAGAACCGCAACGCCTCGGCGTAGATGTGCGCGATCAGGGCCGACTCCGGATCCGGCGCCGAACCGACCGTCAGCGACGGTGTGTGTTCGCTGACGCCGCAACCGGCTGCGCTCACCGCGACGAGCGCGGCGAGCGCGCAGGCGAGCCGGCGCACCGAGAAGACCTAGGCCTGCGACGCCGCGGCAACCGCCTGGGCCACGGCGGGGGCGACCCGCGGGTCCAGCACGCTGGGCACGATGTGGTCGACCGTGAGATCGTCGGCGACCACCGAGAAGATCGCCTCAGCCGCCGCCACCTTCATCGCCTCGGTGATGCGCCGGGCACCTGCGTCGAGCGCGCCGCGGAACGCCCCGGGGAACGCGAGCACATTGTTGATCTGGTTGGGGAAGTCGCTGCGCCCGGTGGCCACCACCGCCGCGTACTGCTTCGCGTCGTCGGGATGGATCTCCGGGTCGGGATTGGATAGCGCGAACACGATCGCGTCCGGAGCCATCGTCGCGACGATCTCCGGTGGTACGACGCCGGCGGACAGTCCGAGGAACACGTCGGCACCTCGGAGCGCCTCGGCCATGCCGCCCGAGAGGCCGTTCGGATTCGTCTCCTCGGCGATCTCAGCCTTGTACGAGTTGAGGTTGCCGCGGTCTCTATGCAGGATGCCCTGCGAGTCCAACAGGGTGATATCGCGGATTCCCCTGGCCAGCAGGATCTTTGCGCATGCCACACCTGCGGCACCGGCACCGGAGACGACCACGCGCAATCCGGTGATGTCACGGTCGAGCGCCCGCGCCGCACCGATCAGCGCCGCGAGCACAACGATCGCGGTGCCGTGCTGGTCGTCGTGCATCACCGGGCAGTCCAGCGCGTCGATGACACGGCGTTCGATCTCGAAGCAGCGCGGCGCGGAGATGTCTTCGAGGTTGACTGCACCGAACGACGGCCGCAACCGCACCAGGGTCTCGACGATCTCGTCGGGATCCTTGGTGTCGAGCACGATCGGGATCGAATCGAGGTCGGCGAACTGCTTGAACAGCGCGCTCTTGCCCTCCATCACCGGAAGCGCCGCCGCGGGCCCGATATCGCCGAGTCCGAGAACCGCGCTGCCGTCACTGACCACCGCGACCATGCGGTTGGCCCAGGTGTAGCGCGCAGCCAGCGTCTGGTCGGCCGCGATCGCGCGGCTGACCTGGGCAACACCGGGCGTGTACGCGACCGACAGCGCACGCTGGGTGTCGAGCGGCGTGTTCAGCGCTACCGACAGCTTTCCGCCCACATGCGCGGCGAAGATCTCGTCGTCATTCAGGACGATCGGGGCTCTCTTGTCAGACAGGTTTCTCACCGCTTGGGACACGGCGCTCAGGTTACTGACGAACTGGTAGGTAACCTAATCGACTTTGTCTCAGATAAGCCCCAGCTCAGTGACGGCTTTGCGCTCGTCAGCGAGCTCAGCGGTCGACTTGTCGATGCGCGCCCTGGAGAAGTCATCGATTTCCAGACCTTGAACGATCGACCAGTTGCCGTCCTTGGTGGTGACGGGGAACGACGAGATCAGCCCCTCGGGAACGCCGTAGCTGCCGTCCGACAGGACCGCCATCGACACCCAGTCGCCGTCCGGGCTGCCGAGCAGCCAGTCGCGTGCGGCGTCGGTGGTCGCCGAAGCGGCCGAGGCCGCCGACGACGCGCCGCGGGCGTCGATGATCGCCGCGCCACGTTTGGCGACGGTCGGGATGAAGTCGTTCTCGATCCAATTCTGGTCGTTGACGACCTCGGCGGCGTTCTTGCCACCCACCTCGGCGTGGAACACGTCCGGGTATTGGGTGGCCGAGTGGTTACCCCAGATCGTCATCTTCTTGATGTCGGTGACCTTTGCGCCCGTCTTCCGGGCCAGCTGCGAGATCGCCCGGTTGTGGTCGAGGCGGGTCAGCGCGGAGAACCGCTCGTTCGGGATGTCGGGGGCGTTGCTCATCGCGATCAGCGCGTTGGTGTTCGCCGGATTACCGGTCACGCCGATCCGTACGTCGTCGGCGGCCACCTCGTTGAGCGCCTTGCCCTGGGCGGTGAAGATCGCACCGTTGGCCTCGAGCAGATCTCCGCGCTCCATGCCGGGGCCGCGGGGACGGGCGCCGACGAGCAGCGCCAGGTTCACACCGTTGAAGATCTTGTTGGCGTCGGCACCGATCTCGACGCCGGCCAGCAGCGGGAACGCGCAGTCGTCGAGCTCCATCACGACGCCCTCGAGCGCCTTCAGCGCTGGTTCGATCTCCAGGAGCCTCAGCTCGATCGGACGTTCCGGGCCGAGCAATGAACCGCTGGCCAGACGAAACAGCAGGCTGTAGCCGATCTGGCCGGCGGCACCGGTGACCGCGACCTTGAGGGGAGATGTGCTCACGTCAGGTGCTCCTTGGACGGATGTGTAAAGCGGTTGCTTTCGGGGACGAAACTAGCAGGGTCCGTTCGAGGTATGCCGCGTAGCATTCACCAAGTCTTATAAGGCCAGCGCTGCACGTATCGATCCGGGGAGGTGACCCGATGCCATCGTTTCGCCAACTGCCTCCGTCACTGCGACCGAACGTGCGGCCCAAGCCCGGCCAACCGGATGCCGCCTCGATTCACGTTCCCGTCGCGCGGGCCATGGTCGACTGCGCCGTCTACTGCGAGGGCACCCGGTTGCCCGGCAAATACACCCACGCGGCGGCGCTGAGCAAGGTGCACGATCTCGAGGCCGCCGGCAAGGACGCCTTTGTCTGGGTCGGCCTGCACGGGCCCGACGAGCGTCAGATGCAGGCCGTCGCAGATGTGTTCGGCCTGCACCCACTGGCCGTCGAGGACGCGGTGCACGCCCACCAGCGACCGAAGCTGGAACGCTACGACAACACCTTGTTTCTGGTCCTCAAGACCGTCAACTACGTCGAGCACGTCTCCGTGGCACTCGCCCGCGAAATCGTCGAGACCGGCGAGATCATGATCTTCGTCGGCCAGGATTTCGTGGTCACCGTCCGCCATGGCGAACACGGCGGCCTCGCCGGGGTCCGCAAGAAGTTCGACGCATCGCCCGACAGCCTGAAGTTGGGCCCGTACGCGGTCATGCATGCCATCGCCGATCACATCGTCGACAGCTATCTCGACGTCACAGACCTGATCGAGACGGACATCGACGCGATGGAGGAGGACATCTTCTCACCGACCGCCAAGACCAATATCGAGTGCATCTACCTGCTCAAGCGGGAGGTCGTCGAGCTACGCCGCGCTGTCGCGCCGCTGACATTCGCATTGCAGCGAATCGGCACCGACCACAACGACCTGATCTCGATCGAGGTCCGCCGGTACATGCGCGACATACTCGATCACAACATTCAGGCGTCCGACCGGATCACCAGTTACGACGAGGTGCTCAGCTCGCTGGTGCAGGCTGCGGCGGGCAAGGTGGCGATGCAACAGAACACCGACATGCGCAAGATCTCCGCGTACGTCGCCATCGCCGCCGTACCAACGGCGATCGCGGGCATCTACGGCATGAACTTCGACTACATGCCAGAACTCAAACAGGCCTGGGGCTATCCGGCAGTGCTGTTGGTGATGGTCATCATCTGCTCCCTGCTGTTCCGGGCATTCCGCCGCAACCACTGGCTTTAACTGCAGTCACTGTTCTGGAAACCGCAGATTGCAGGCAAGCAGTCTCATGGCAAGTGCGGCAACCGCCAAACAAAAGAAGGCGAACCAGTTGATCCAGCTCGCGACGTGGGTGTCGCGCGCCCTGATATGGGCACCGCCTGCGCACAGGAAGTACAGGACAAGGCCGCACGCGGCCGCGACCCCGACCGGCGGCAGAACGAATCCGGCGATCAGCCCGACCGACCCCGCCGCCAGCAAAAGGCCTAGCGGCAGCTGCCATGACACGGGCACGCCCAACCGCTCGGCGCTTTGTACTACCGACCTGTTGTGGGTGAAGTTCAATGCGGCGGCATAAGCGACGGCGATGGCCGCGACGATTGTTACCGCGATGTAGGCATAGAACACGGTGAATCCTCACACTCCGTCAAATAGGCATTCACTCGCACATCCACCCGTGCGATCTCCGCTGGATTCATAATCAAATCCATTGCACTGCAACGAATAGACAAGCGACAAGAATGACGACGTTGACTCCGACATTCCGCCATTCCTTTCGCTGGTGTTGAGCAATGGCGAGCTTCGAGTGCATGGTCAAGGCTCCGATCATCACGATCACCAAACCTATTGCGGCCCAACCGACGAGTGGCTCGGCAGTGCCGACCAACGGCGGCAGGATCAGGCCGACGGCGGCAAGCAATTCGCAGGTTGCCGTGAAGCGGACGACCGGCAGCGGGAACGCAGCCGCGCCAGTTTGGCCGGTGGCCTGCATGCGTTCGCGAGACATCGTCAGCTTCGCCAGTCCGGACGCGAAAAACACGATTGCAAGCGCGATCTGAATCGTCCATACAGCGGTGTACATGAATGAACCTCCATGGTGAGCGGCACTACTTCGTGACCTCTAGACGAGACGGACAGGCACTTCTGTGACAAATTGTGGCGAAGGTCACACGTACTGTGTTCTAGAACATTTCTTCTAGAATGACGTCATGCCGCGGCCTCCGCTACATTCCACGGACACGATGCTCGATGCCGCGCGTGCACTGCTGCTCCAACACGGCGTTCGAGCGGCCACGATCGAGGCCATCGCCGAGGCAAGCGGGGCCCCCATCGGTTCGATCTACCATCGATTCGGGTCGCTGGACACACTGATCAAACAACTCTGGATGCGCGCCGTCTACCGTTCGCAGGCGTCGTTCGTGGCGGCGGCCGAACATCAGGATGCGAGGGAAGGTGCTGTGGCGGCGGCGCTTTCGATCTTCGAGTTCTGTCGGGACCATCCGGCTGATGCCCGGCTGCTCGCTTCGTTCGGCAAAGAAGACCTCATCGGCGCCACGCCCGACGGGCCGATGGCGGCCGAGCTCGCAGAGCTGAACCTTCCGGTGAAGCGAACTGTGACCGCGCTGGCCGAGCGGCTGTACGGCCAGCGCAGTCGCAAGGCCGTCGATCGCGTCATGTTGGCCGTCTTCGATCTGCCCTACGGAGCAGTGAACCGACATCTTGTCGGTGGAACCAGGTTCCCGAGCGGCCTACGACGCCACCTCGAGACGGCGGTCAAGGCCGTCATCGACGATGCGCAGTGATTGCATCTGGTAGCGGCGCCGGATTGCCTGTTCTGTCCAGGCAGACGTATCGGGAGGTGGCTTCGGCCACTGTTCTTGCGTCGACGACAGCTTCGTAGTGAACTGTGATGGAGCGCTTGGTGATTCGATCTAGCGAGACGGAAATTTGTATCTCATCGTCGCAGCACACTCCCCCGATGTAGTTGACATTGACCGCGCCGACGGTGAGACTCCGCTCGTCGCCGAGCGAAGCATCGATCCGGCCGAAGCGATCCCGCCAGCACTCGATGAATGCGGCCTCGAAGAACTCCAAGAAACGCGGATGGCCCAACATTGTGCTTGCCGCGCAGTCCTGCGGGCGCACACGCTGTGCGTAGACGAAAGGCCTCGGGCGAGCCGCGGCCCAGGCCTCCTCGACGTACTGATGGTCGAGCGGCACCGACCACGCCTCCGCGATCTTTCCGTTCGCTACGCGATAGACATCTGCCGTGCGCCAGAAGACGTCGCCTTCTGCGACCCGTGCGTGACGGTCGGCGAGCCGAATCACTCCGTCGCCATGGTGCGATTGCCCGCGCTCGGTGGTCTCCATCGTCTCGCCGGCCAGCGATCGTCGGAAGCGCAAGTATCGGAGGACGGCCGCACGGCCGCTGAAGTCGCCGGCGATCGGACTCCTTCCCGGCACATGCCACGTGACGTCGTCGGCAAGCAACTCGTCGACCGCCGCTTCTTCTCCATCGGCATACATCGCCTGTTGACCGGCCAAAAATGCATCCACGAGGCCTTCGGCTCCCGCAGAGTCCGCCGGCCCACACATTGCGGTCACCGGTGCGTCACGATCCTTCTGACGGTGCCAGTTGCGGATGCCGCAGCCAGCGGAAGCTGACCGCGAGAATCCAGATCACCCAGGCGGACACGGGCCCGGCCAACCCGCCAAGCAAGCCATTGCCCGAGTTCGGCGCTCCAGCGAGAGAAAAGAATCCGGCGACAGCGGCGAGATTGACCGCCGCGCCAAGGACCGCCAGCCATCCGAAGGAACGCGGCCATGTACCGCCGAAGGCCAGAGCGGCCACGGCAACGAAAAACACAGCCCCGGCTCCAGCCGCCGGGGCGGCCAACAGGAACGCGACAGCGTGCAGTGTCCAGACCGTCTCGGGCGAAACGGATTCGAAGAGCAGTACGGCTGCAGCGTCGACACCAAGGGCTGCGCAGAGAGCGGTCATGAACATCAGCGCGCCCCCCAGAGCGCTCCACAGCCAGCCCGAGCCGCATGGGATCAAATCCGCGACCAGTCGGCCGGCGAAGATGAAGAACGCGATGAAGCCGACGCTGATCGAGGCGAGGATCCACTTCATCGAGTTCGCATGGTCGGCGTAGAAGACGCCGATTCCGGTTGGCCCGGCCAGGTTGGGGAAGAAGGGAATCACCAAGGCCATCGGCGCCCACAGCACCGCCAACGCGATACCCGCCAGAGCTCCGCTCCGTCGGCTGAGCATCGCGCTGCCCATACGTTCTGGCGTCAGAGTTTTCGCTCGCTCCATCGACGACTCCTACCGTGCCCGATTGAGGAATTCGACCATCGCGGCGGTGTCGAAGTGAAACATCTGAGCGCGTGCAAACTTGCCATCGCGCACCTCGTACAAGCCCAGCACCTCTGACTCGAATCGTTCACCATCGGGTCCTACGCCGCGCATCCAATACTTCACGACAACCTCGTCACCGTTGACCGCAACAACTCTCGGGTCGAACCGCCTCTCGGCCTCAGTGGGTTGCAGGGGACCCCAGGTTCCGAGCCAGGTTCGCTGCGGGTCCGATTCGAGCTGCTCCTGCAGGACCGCCTTGCCCTCGAGGTCGCCTCCGTATGGCAAAGAGGGTGGCTCACGAAATTCAAGATCGTCGTGGTAGAGCCGATCCAGTGTCTCGGCATCACGGTCCTGAACTGCCTGGATGACATCCAGCACCACCCGAACCCTGTCGTCCATATCCAATCCTATCCGTCGCCTGGGTCAGATACTAGAGCATTTACTCTAATATGACGAGCGCGTGACGATACTGGCTTGGAGACAACCCATTTCCTTTGGCACTAAGCGTTCGGGACGGGCGCGATAACCGTCTCGCAGACCGCGGGTCCGCGCTGGGCGCTAGCCCGGCTGCGCGGCTCTCCTGGACGGATCAAGCACGTCGGCGCCGTCCTGCGTCCACGCCTCGCGCATGGCTTCGGCACCTTTGAGTCGCACCCACGCCGCCTCGGTGGCCGTGATGGGTGTCGCGCTCAGCACCGTCACCGGCGGCAGCGGATCGGTTAATGCGATGTCTTCGATGTCGCTGCGGCCCAACAGAAAAGCGGAGAACGGTGCACCCTCCCAGAGCGGCGTTTCCAGGTCGATCAGCGCGTCCGGTTCCAGGATCAGGCCTTCGACGGCGGGCGCCGCGGCCAGGATCGCCAGCGAGCGCGCGAGACCCTTGGGCGTCGGACCTCGCAGCGCGACGACGGCCTCGGCGCGGGGACCGTGCAGTGCGTCGGTCACCAGCTCCGTGGGATCGAACATCGGGTGACGGGAACAACCAACCGACACATAGTGACTGACACCGCCACCATCGGGACCGAAGCGCAGCACATCGATACGTTCGGTGCCAAGGAACGTGACGCTGGCCTCGACGGGGTCCGCGGTGATGCCAGCCCGGACGAAGTGCTCGAGCAGGTGTGCGCGAACCGCGGCCGGGACGTCGATCACTCGGCCGGCGCGGGGGCCGCGTCGGGAAGCGTGAGGTTCTTGCCGGTGTCGGCGTCGAAGATCGTCAGCTTCGACGTATCGAACGCCAGCTGGACCGTGTCGCCCTGCTTGGCCTGGGATTCGGTGGAAACCCTTGCCACGAACTCGTTTTCGGCGGTTCCCGACTCACTGGCCAACTCGGCCAGCTGCGCGGCCTGCGCACCCTCGCCCTCGCTCTGGAAATGCAGATACTTGTCCGCGCCGAGCGATTCGACGAAGTCGACCGTCACGTCGAACGTCAGCGCCCTTATCCGCGCGTAGCCGTCCATCACTGCGGCGTCCTCGAGGTGTTCTGGCCGGATGCCGACGATCACGTTGTTGGGGGTTTGGTGCCTGGCGATCAGGTCGTGGACTTCCTGGGTCAGCGTGACCTCGCCGAACGGCAGACGCACGCCGACGTCGGTCATGGCGGCCGGGAAGAAGTTCATCGCAGGCGATCCGATGAAGCCCGCGACGAACAGGTTGGCCGGCCGGTTGTACAGCTCCTCCGGCGTGCCGATCTGCTGCGCTTCCCCGGCGAGCAGGACAACCACGCGGTCCCCCAGCGTCATCGCCTCGGTCTGGTCATGGGTGACGTAGACGGTGGTGGTGCCCAGCTTGTCCTGCAGGCGGGCGATCTCCGAACGCATCTGCACGCGCAGCTTGGCGTCGAGGTTCGACAGCGGCTCGTCCATCAAGAACGCCTTGGGGTTGCGCACGATCGCGCGTCCCATGGCCACCCGCTGGCGTTGGCCGCCGGACAGCTGGGCCGGCTTACGGTCCAGAAACTGGGTAAGATCAAGGACTTTCGCGGCCTCCTCGACCTTCTGCGTGATCTCGGCCTTGTTCATCTTGGCCAGGGTCAGCGGGAACGCGATGTTCTGGCGCACGGTCATGTGCGGGTAGAGCGCATACGACTGGAAGACCATCGCGATGTCGCGGTCCTTGGGCGCCTTCTCGTTCACCCGCTCGCCGCCGATCCTCAGCTCTCCGGAGGAGATCTCCTCGAGACCGGCGATCATGTTGAGCGTGGTCGACTTTCCGCAGCCGGAGGGTCCGACGAGGATGATGAACTCGCCGTCGGCGATCGTCATCGAGAGGTCCTTCACGGCCGTGGCGCCGCCTGCGTAACTCTTGGTCACCCGGTCCAACACGATTTCGGCCATGGAGTTACCCCTTCACCGCGCCGGACGTGAGGCCGGCGACGATCCGTCGCTGGAAGATGAGAACAAAGATAATGATCGGGATCGTGATGACCATCGCTCCCGCCGCGATCGACCCGGTCGGTTCCTCGAATTGCGAACTGCCCGTGAAGTTGGCGATCGCGACCGGCGCGGTGATCGCACGCTGAGTCGCCGTCAGTGAAAGCGCCAGCAGCAGGTCGTTCCACGCGAAGATGAAGACCAGGATCGCCGCGGTGACGATCCCGGGCGCGGCCAGCGGGGCGATCACCTTACGGAACGCCTGCGCCGGCGTGGCGCCGTCCATCTTCGCCGCCTTCTCCAGATCCCAGGGGATCTCCTTGAAGAACGCCGAGAGGGTGTAGATCGCCAGCGGAAGCGCAAAGGTGATGTACGGGATGATCAGACCCGGCCAGGTGTCGAACAATCCCAGCCTGCGCTCGATGTTGAACAGCGGTGTCACCAGCGAGATCTGGGGGAACATCGCGATCAGTAGCGCGACGCCGACCAGCAGTCGTTTACCCGGAAACGCCAGTCGCGCCACGGCGTACGCCGCCATTCCGCCGATCAAGACCGCGATGAGGGTGGTGATCAGCCCGATGCCGATCGAGTTGATCAGCGCCGAGCTGAACGCATCGCCGGTGAAGATTCCCTTGTAGTTGTCGAAGGTGATCTGCGTCGGAATCAGCTTGCCGTCCTTGACGCTTGACGTCGGCTTGAGCGAAAGGCTGAGGATCCACAGCACCGGCAACAACGCATAGGCGACGACGATGATGTTGACAACCGTCCATCCGGTCGCACGGCCCGCGCCAACCCGCTCGGCCATCAGCGCCTCTCCTCGTCAGACCCGGGCGCCGCCGCCCCAAAGAGCTTGATGTAGATGAAAGCGATGACCGCCACCGACAGGAATATCAGCACGCTGATCGCCGATCCCAGCCCGAGATTGAACGCCTTGAACAGATTGTCGTAGCCCAGGATTGACACCGAACCGGTGTCGTTGGCGCCGCCGGTGAGCACGTAGATGTTGTCGAAGATACGAAACGCGTCCAGCGTGCGGAAGAGCAGCGCCACGAGGATCGCGGGTTTGATCAGCGGCAGAATCACCTTGACCAGCCGCTTCCATGCCCCCGCACCGTCGACCTGGGCGGCGTTGAGCAGATCCTGTGGCACGAGCGCCAGCCCGGCGAGCAACAGCAGCGCCATGAAGGGCGTCGTCTTCCAAACCTCGGCGAGGACCACGATGGCCAGGGACGGCAGCTGCTCGGTGAGTGGAGCGCTGCCCTCCGGCAGCAGATTGGCCAGATATCCGGTGCCGGGCGTCCACGCGTAGTACCAGCTATAGGACGCAGCGACTGTGACGATGCCGTATGGAATCAAGATCGCTGTGCGCACAACGCCTTTGCCGAAGATCGTCCGATGCATGACCAGCGCCAGCGCCATGCCGAGGACGAACTCGATCGCCACGGACACGACGGTGATCGCCAGCGTCACGGCGAACGCCGTCCACCAGTACCTGTCGGTCAGCACCGTGATGTAGTTCTCCAGGCCGACGAACTCGACATCGTCTGGCTGAGCGAGGTTGTAGCGCTGCAGGCTGAGCCACACCGCGTAACCGATCGGGTAGGCGGTGACCGCAAGCATCAGGATGACAGCTGGCGCGATGAGCGTGAATGCCAGCCGCCGTTCAGATTTCGTGTCGTCGGTCCCGACCTTGACCTGCTCTGCGGTGGCGGTCACGGAATCAGCCCCTTACCGTCGATCGCCTTCTGCACCTGAACGGTCAACTCGTCGGCCATCCGCTCGGGGTCGATATCCGTGATCGGGGCCAGCGTCGCCGAGATACGCGTGGAGACAGCCTGATAGACCGGCGTCGCCGGCCGCACCGCCGCGTTGGTCAGCTGTTCACGGATGATCTCGTACTGCGGGTACTTCGTCTGGAACGTCGGATCGTCGTACAGCGACGCGCGCACCGCGGGAAGACCGCCCTCGACCGACGTGTAGCGCTGATTCTGCGCACTGCGCATGCACCGGATCGCCTCGAAAGCCTCGGCCCGATGTTGCGTCGTCTTGGCTACGGCGAGGTTCAGGCCGCCGAGCGTCACCTTGGCAGGCTCGTCGGTCACACCCGGGTAGTTGGCGAAACCGAACACCTTTTTGCTGGCTTCGTAGGCCGCCTCGAACTGTGCATCGCTCGGCGAGAAGGTGCCGACGTCGTTGATGCTGCCCGCCAGCGCGGGATCCTGGTTCAGCGGCAGGAACGAAACGCCACCTTTGACGGCGTTCTCCAGCATCGACGGCAGCACGAACGGCCAGTTCACTTCGAGCGCAGCCTTGCCCTGCTCCAGTGCCAACCGCGCGGTGCCCTCGTCGGTCTGGGTGATGGACGGATCCGCTCCCGGTGCGGTGGCGACCGATTTCATGATCTCCAGCGCCTTGACCGTCGCGGCGCGATGCTCGTCGGTGTCGGTCAGCGTGACGGTCTTGCCGTCGTCGGAAAGCACTTGACCGCCAGCGCTTTCCAGCAGCGTGTTGAACCACACCACCAGACCCTCGTACTGCTTGGCCTGCAGCGCGATCCAACTCGGCTTGCCCGCGGCGTGCAGGCGTGTCGCCTCGGCCACCATCGCTTCCCACGTCGCAGGCGGCTCGTTCATCAAGTCCGCTCGATACCAGAGCAATTGAGTGTTCGTGGTGATCGGCGCCGCGTAGAGCTTGTCCTGCCACTTGGCTGTTTCCAGCGGGCCCGGCAACGTGTCGGTGGTCGCATCCTGTTCGGCCTTGCCAGATGGGTCCTCCGACAGCGGCAATGCCCAACCCGCTTCGGCGAACTCGGCCGTCCACACGACGTCGAGGGCCATCACGTCGAGGGTCTTGTCGTTGCCCGTCAGCCGCCGCGCCAACTGCAACCGCTGGGCGTCGGCTTCTTTCGGCAGGCTGATCTGCTGAATCGTGAAGCGGCCGGCGAGTTCCTCGTTGCACCGCTTGGCGACCGCGGTGAACGTGGCCATCTCGCTTGCCGGCGTGTAGTAGTTGATGACGATTCCGCCGCCGCCTGATCCGCACGCCGAAACGATCGACGCCGTCGTCAGCGCGGCCAATGCCGCAGCACCAAGCCGCCGTGGGCGCACCGCTGCCTCCCGTCCGCGTCCGAGGTCGCCGCCGGGGCGGCTCCGAGCAACACTCCTGCGCGGAAACCGTATTGCCAGTTACGCGTGATTTGCAACACTTGCCGCGCGCGCGTCGCACACCGTTACGCAATTGCGCGCCTGGGCAAAGTGCCAGCTAACGCCCGCGCGTTCCCGACTAGATCTTCAAGCGTGCCAGCAGATCCCGGCCGTGCTCGGCGCTCTGAGGATCGCACAAGACGTCGTATCGTCCCGCGACGAGTTGCATCGTCGAACTGAAATCTCTTGTGCCACGCGCCATCGCATACGGAATCGCGGAGGTGATGAGGCCGAAGAACACACCGGCTACGAGGCCGGTGATCAGCGCGCCCCACGGGCTCGGGCTGAAGAACCCCAGGATCAGGCCGATGAACAGACCCAGCCACGCGCCGGTGAGCACGCCGCCGCCGAGCACCTTGGGCCAACTCAGCCTGCCCGTGACGCGTTCCACTTGCATCAGGTCGACACCGACGATCGTGACCTGCTGGACCGGAAACTGCTGGTCTGACAGGTAGTCGACCGCGCTCTGCGCCTCGGCGTAGGTCGGATACGACCCGATCGGCCAGCCTTTCGGAGGTGTGGGCAGGGCCGCGGGACCGCGTCGGGTCGTCGGCGTGCCTGGCGTTGTGCCGGCTGGCTGTCCAGGCTGGAACGGGCTGGTCATCGCTGAATCATTCTCCTTTGTCGCGGGCCTGCTACTGCCGCGGATCCGGCTGGCGATCTCACCAGGACAACGTCTTCGGACCCGCAAACGTGCCGCGTATTTGCGCTAGGTTGAACAGCATGACAAATCCGGGCGACGACGCTGGCCAAACGGCATCATCCGGCTCCGGCGACGGGGCATCCGAGCCCCCGTCGACCAGCTACGAGGCGCCGCCGATCGAGCAGAGCCAGGAGCAGTCCGGAGGACAGCACGAGCAGCCGACCCAGGTCTACGAGCAGAGGCCGCCCGAGCAACCGACCCAGGTCTACGAGCAGAGGCCGTTCGAGCAGCCGGGGTACACGCCCCCGCCGGCCTACGACCCCACGCCCCAGTCGGCACCGGAGTATCCGAGTTATCCGCCGCCTCCGTCTTACGGCGAGTTCGGCGCTCCGGCTGCCCCCGGGTATCCGCCGCCCCCGCCCTACGGCACGCCGCCCCCCGGCTTCGGACCACCGGCTCCCGGCTTCGGGCCACCGCCACCACCACCCGGCTACGGCCCGCCTCCGGGCTTTGGTCCACCTCCGGGCTATTCCGCGGCTCCGAGCTATCCCGCGTACGGCGCGCCGGAGAAGACAAACGCGATGGCCATCGGCTCGTTGGTGGCGTCGATCGTCGGATTCTGCTGCGGCATCGGTTCGATCGTCGGCATCGTGCTCGGCATCGTCGCGATGAACCAGATCAAGCAGAGCGGGGAAAAGGGCCACGGACTCGCGGTCGCAGGCATCGCGGTCGGCGCGCTCTCGCTGCTCATCAACGTGCTCTGGACCATCGGCGTCATGGCTAGTTGATCGACGGACGCCCACGGATGAACGACAGCGACCCAGAACAGTCGCCCGTCGACTATCCGTCCGCACCCGGGCTGCCTCCGCCGGTTTACCCGCCCCTGCCCGGATATCCAGGCGTGGCGGCTTATTACCCCGTTTATGACCCGTACCGGCCGCTGAAGCCGCCTGGCACCAATGACAAGGCAATCGCATCGCTCGTCACGTCCATCGCAGGCTGGGTGTGCTGCGCCCCGCTGGCCATCGTCGGTCTCGTGCTGGGTGTGCTCGCGATGCGCGAGACCAAGCGCTCTGGGCAGGCGGGGTGGGGCATGGCGCTGGCTGGCACGATCATCGGTGGCCTGTTCACCGCAGGCTTGCTGGTCGTCTTGCTGCTTTACATCGCGCTCGGCATCAGTACCATCCGTTAGGCCCTGACGCGCTAGGCCGGCGGGCTGAACCGCTCGCCCTTGCGCTCCATCCCCGCCGCGCGACCCTTGCCGGCGATCACCAACGCCATCTTGCGGCTCGCTTCGTCGATCATCTCGTCGCCGAGCATCACCGCGCCGCGCGCACCGCCCGCCCGCGACGTGTGCCATTCGTAGGCCTCGAGAATCAACTCGGCGTGATCGTAGGCCGCTTGGCGAGGGCTGAAGATCTCGTTGCCCGCAGCGATCTGGTCGGGGTGCAGCACCCATTTGCCGTCGTATCCCAGCGCAGCGGACCGGCCCGCGACCCGGCGGAAGCCTTCGACATCGCGCACCTTCAGATACGGGCCGTCGATCGCCAGGATGCCGCGCGTGCGGGCCGCGACGAGAATTCGCATCAGCACGTGATGGTGGGCGTCACCGACGTCGTAGCCCTCGGGCTGTTCCCCAACCTCGAGCGTGCGCATGTTCAGGCTGGCGGCCATGTCCGCGGGCCCGAGGACCAGCGCCTGCACCCGTGGGGCCGCCGCGATCGCATCGATATTCGTCAAACCTTCGGCATTCTCGATCTGAGCTTCAATACCGATGCGGCCCAACGGGAATCCGTGTGTCGCCTCGAGTTGACCAAGCAGCAGGTCGAGCGCATGGATGTGCGAGACATCGGAAACTTTCGGCAACACCACAATGTCCAGCGACGCACCCGCGGCCGACACCACCTCGATGACGTCGGCATGCGTCCACGGCGTGGTCCAGTCGTTCACCCGAACGCCGCGCAACTGCCCGCCCCAACCGGGCTCGGTCAACGCGGCCGCCACCGCGGCGCGCGCCTCGGCTTTGGCGTCGGGTGCGACCGCGTCTTCGAGATCGAGGAAGACCTCATCGGCGGGCAGAGACTTTGCCTTCTCGATCATCTTCGCGCTGCTGCCTGGAACCGAAAGTATCGTTCGGCGGGGTCGATAGCGGTTTTCCACAACCACACTCTTTACCCTTCTAGGCATGGCGGCGGTGAACAGGGTCTATGCGGCCCGGCTTGTGGGGATGGTGGTGCTGGGACCCGACGGGGAGTCCCTTGGCCGCGTCCGCGATGTGGTGATCAGCATCAGCATCGTGCGCCAACAGCCGAGGGTGCTCGGCCTGGTCGTCGAATTACTTACGCGCCGAAGAATTTTCGTGCCGATTCTGCGGGTGACATCCATCGATCCCGGCGCTGTGACGCTGGCGACCGGCAGCGTCTCGCTGCGCAAGTTCACCCAGCGTCCCGGTGAGGTGCTCGTGCTCGGCCAGGTGATCGAAACCCAGGTCAGAGTCGACGATCCCGACCAGGAGCAGTTGAAGGGAGTCGACGTGTACGTGGTCGATCTCGGCATCGAGCCGACCCGCACGCGCGACTGGATGGTGACCAAGGTGGCGGTGCGGCCCGCGCGACGCCTCGGCCGCCGCGGCAATGTGCAGATCATCGACTGGCAGCACGTGCAGGGGCTCACCCCCTCGGGACTGGCGATGCCCGACCAGGGGGTCGCGCAGCTGCTGGAGCAGTTCGTCGGTCAGCGCGCCGTCGAGGTGGCCGAAGCGATCCGCGAACTGCCTGACAAGCGCCGCCACGAGGTGGTCAACGCGCTCGACGACGAGCGTTTGGCCGACGTGCTGCAGGAGCTGCCCGAGGACGAGCAGGTCAACGTGCTCAGGAAGCTGCCCCCCGAACGGGCCGCCGACGTGCTCGAGGCCATGGACCCCGACGACGCCGCCGACCTGCTGGGCACGATGACGCCAACGGACGCCGAACAGTTTCTACGCCGAATGGACCCCGAGGACTCCGAGGACGTACGCCGGCTGCTGGCGCACTCACCCGACACAGCAGGCGGCCTGATGACGTCGGAACCGGTGGTGCTCGCGCCGGACACCACTGTCGCCGAGGCGCTGGCCCGCGTCCGCGACCCCGACCTGACCCCGGCGCTCGCGTCGCTGGTGTTCGTGACGCGCGCGCCAACGGCCACCCCTACCGGTCACTACCTGGGCTGTGTCCACCTACAGCGGCTCCTGCGAGAACCGCCCGCGGAGCTGGTCAGCGGGATCGTGGACACCGACCTTCCGAATTTGGCACCAGAGGATTCGTTGTCGGCGGTGACCCGGTACTTCGCCGCGTACAACCTCGTATGCGGACCGGTCGTCGACGAGGAGAACCACCTGCTCGGCGCGGTGTCGGTCGACGACGTGCTCGACCATCTCCTGCCGCACGACTGGCGTGAACGCGAAGAGCCCGAGTTGTTCGCCGCCAACGAGGGCGCGTGATGAGCGACCTGACGGCGCGCCAGCGCCTGGACACCCCGCGGGTCTCCCGTCGACGGTTCACGCTCAACGTCGACGCCGAGGCGGTCGGCAAGTTCTCGGAGTCGATCGCCCGCTTTCTGGGCACGGGCCGTTACCTGGCCTGGCAGACCATCATGGTGATCGTCTGGATCATCCTGAATCTGTTTGCCGTGAAGTTGCGGTGGGATCCATATCCGTTCATCTTGCTCAATCTCGCGTTCTCCACCCAAGCGGCGTATGCGGCGCCGTTGATTCTGCTGGCTCAGAATCGGCAGGAAAACCGGGATCGGGTGTCGCTCGAGGAAGACCGTCGGCGCGCCGAACAGACCAAGGCGGACACCGAATATCTGGCCCGTGAGCTGGCCGCATTGCGGTTGGCGGTCGGCGAAGTCGCCACCCGCGACTACCTGCGGCGCGAGCTCGAGGAAATTCAGGAGCTACTGAACCGGCTGGCCCCGCCGGCAGGATCCGATAAGCGCGACGGCGGCGGCAGAACAGAGCAGAATGAGCGCCGCTCGAAAAGGCAGAGCTGAATCACGTAACGCCATTGCTGTAACGCGCGAGATACCGACTAGGTATGGTGACTTGGTTCACAACCACAACAGACCAAGGACGGTTGAGTGCACATAGGGGCAGGGGCCGCCCTCGAGGCAGCGCGACGGGGGGCGAAGCGAGTCGCGCACAGTGCTGGCGATGGTGTTTCTCGCATGCGAGCCGTCAACTTCAGCGCTGCCGTCAAACCGTCCAATGTTCGCGGCGCGCTCACCCCTGCCCGCGCCCGCGTCGCCTCGGGATTCGCAGTCATCGCGCCGATCATTCTGGTCGGCGCCGTGGGGGCCTCCGTACAACCGAGCTCACCGGTCCGCGACTCCGCGGTCACCCCGCTGGCCTCTGTCGAGTCGTCCTCGGTCGACCGCGCGGGCCCGACGGTGGTCGCTGTCACCAAGACACCGACCGAATTCCACATCGCGGCCTCGGCGGCTTCGTCGCCTCAGCCCGCAGCTGTAGTGAATGCTCCTGGCACACTTCGCATTCCGGCGATGGCCCTGGCGGCATACCGCAACGCCGAGCGGATGATGGCCGTGGCCGATCCCGGTTGTGGCGTCAGCTGGAACCTGCTGGCGGGCATCGGGCGTATCGAGTCGATGCACGCCTATGGCGGCGCCACCGACGCCCGCGGTACGGCCGTGCGGCCCATCTACGGGCCCGCTCTGGACGGGACTCTGCCCGGCAACGAGATCATCGTGCAGAATCGCTCGGCCGAGCGCGTCACCTATGCGCGCGCGATGGGTCCGATGCAGTTCCTTCCCGGTACCTGGTCGCGCTACGCGTCCGACGGCGACGGGGACGGCAAGGCCGAGGTGCAGAACCTGTTCGACTCGACCCTGGCCGCCGCGCGCTATCTGTGCAGCGGTGACATGAACCTGCGCGATCAGGCCCACGTGATGTCGGCGATCCTGCGCTACAACAACTCGGTGGCCTACGCCCGCAACGTGCTGGGCTGGGCCGCTGCGTACGCCACCGGCGTCGTGCCGGTCGACCTGCCGCCCATCACCGGGTCGGTCCCCGTATTGAGCGACGACGACGGCGGCGCCACGCACCTCAATGCATACGAAGGCCTCGGTCCGGGATTGCCGCTCAACGCCTTGGGCCTGCCCTCCAACGATCCGCTGGCACTGATGCCGGTGCTGGCGCGCAGCGACGTCGCCAGCCAGCTCCCCGGCTTCGTGCCCGGTCAGCGGCTGGGCCCGCTGCCCGGTCCCGCACCCGGCCCGTTGGCAACCCCTGCGACATCGCAGCAACCGGCGCCGTGGGTGCCCCCGTGGATGCAGCCGCCTCCGAGGCCGACGCCGGAGTGTGCGGTGTTCTGCATCAAGGACCAGCCCGCACCGCTGCAGGCTGCGCTGGGCGGGCCGCCCGTCGCGCAGCAGATGGTGCCGCCGGGAATGGCACCGCCGCCCGGCCCGCTGGCGCCTGCCCCGGGACCCGTCCCGGCCGGACCCGCCCCGGGTCCGCTGGCACCGCCGCCCGGTCCTGCGCCGGGTCCGGTCGCGCCACAGGGCGCACCGCCGGGACCGCTGCCCGGTCCCGCGCCCGCACCGGCTGGTTAGCACGCCCGTCGGGTCGGCCTAGACTCGACAGCGATGTCCACTACTTCTCCTGACCTGGAGTCCGCGGTCCGTTCGGGGCTGGCGAAGGTGATCGATCCGGAACTGCGGCGGCCGATCACCGAGCTCGGCATGGTGAAAAACGTCACGATCGAGCCCGACGGCGGGGTGCACGTCGAGATTTACCTCACCACTTCGGCGTGCCCGAAGAAGAACGAGATCTCCCAACTCGTGAGTCAAGCCGTCGCCGATGTCCCGGGCACGGGTCACACCACGGTGACCCTCGACGTGATGAGCGACGAGCAGCGCACCGAGTTGCGCAAGCAACTGCGCGGCGATTCCCGCGAGCCCGTCATCCCCTTCGCCCAGCCCGGTTCGCTCACCCGGGTATACGCCGTGGCGTCGGGTAAGGGCGGCGTCGGCAAGTCCAGCGTCACCGTCAACCTGGCCGCGGCGATGGCCGCGCGCGGGCTGTCGGTGGGCGTGCTGGACGCCGACATCTACGGGCATTCGGTGCCGCGGATGATGGGCACGACCGACCGGCCGACCCAGGTCGAGTCGATGATCGTGCCGCCTGTCGCGCATGACGTTCGCGTCATCTCGATATCGATGTTCACCCAGGGCAACACCCCGGTGGTGTGGCGCGGACCGATGCTGCACCGCGCATTGCAGCAGTTTCTCGCCGACGTGTACTGGGGCGATCTGGACGTCCTGCTGCTCGACCTGCCGCCGGGCACCGGAGACATCGCCATCTCGGTCGCCCAGCTGATCCCCGGAGCGGAGATCCTGGTGGTGACGACGCCTCAGCTGGCGGCCGCCGAGGTGGCCGAGCGGGCAGGCGCCATCGCGCTGCAGACCCGTCAGCGCATCGTCGGCGTGGTCGAGAACATGTCCGGTCTGCTGCTCCCTGACGGTACGACGATGCAGATCTTCGGCGAAGGCGGCGGCAGGCAGGTCGCCGAGAGCCTGACCCGTTCGGTGGGCGCCGACGTGCCGCTGCTGGGCCAGGTTCCGCTGGATCCCGCACTGGTCGCTGCAGGCGACGAAGGGGTGCCGCTGGTGCTCTCGGCACCGGATTCAGTGGCGGGCAAGGAGTTGCGCAACATCGCCGATGCGCTGTCGAGCCGCAAGCGGGGACTCGCGGGCATGTCGCTGGGCCTGGACCCGGCCGGCCGTTAGGTCGCGTCGCTGTCGTAGGGGGTTTTCGCCGGGACTTCGGGCGTCTCTGGTTGCGGTGGCTCCTGCGGTGACACCGGCTTCGGCGCACCGTCACTCACGGGCTTCTCGGCGTTGGCCGCGGGGGTGTCCACCTTGCCCGTGAAGATCGAATCATCCCCGTCGAGAAGATGTTTCGTGAGCGCGGCACGCGGCGTCATCCCCCGCAGCTTGTTCAGCTGACTCAACGGCTCCCGAAGGTCGTCGAACTCCGGACCAAGATCGTCGCGCAGCTGGCTGGTGGCGCCGCTGATGTAGTCGCGGGCCTGCCGCAGCGTGCTCGACGTCCACCGGATCGCTCCGGGAAGGCGTTCGGGGCCCAGGATCACCAAACCGGCGATCACCAGGACCAGCATCTCGCCCCAGCCGACGTTCGCGAACATCTTTAGGTGCTGTTGTCGGGGCCGGGGTTGACGGTCAGGACGACGGGCCTGCCGTCACGCATGACCTCGATGGGGGCGTCCTGCCCGATCTTGAGTTGGCGCACGGCGACGACGAATTCGTCTGCGTCAGCGACGGTTCGGTCACCCACCTTGACGACGACGTCGTTCTCCAGGATGCCCGCCTTCTCGGCCGGGCTGCCGGCCTTCACGTTGGCGACCTGGGCGCCCGACGCGAGGTCGTTGCTCACCGAGCGGGCGGTCAGACCCAATGTCGGATGCGCGATCTTCCCGTCGCGGATCAGCGACTCGATGACCGTCTTGACCTCGTTCACCGGAATCGCGAAGCCCAGGCCACTGGCGCTGTCCGACAACGATTTGCCCGCCGTGTTGATGCCGATGACGTCGCCGTTCATGTCGATGAGCGGGCCGCCGGAGTTGCCGTGGTTGATCGACGCGTCGGTCTGCACACCGTCGATGACGGTGTCGGTGTCCGAACCGTCACCCGACAGCGGCACCGGGCGGTGCAGCGCGCTGATGATGCCCGCCGTGACGGTGCTGCGCAGACCCAGCGGGGCACCGGCGGCGATCACCTCTTCGCCGACATAGAGCTTGTCGGAGTCGCCCAGCTTGGCGACCGTCAGGTTGTCCACGTTGTCGACCTTGAGCACAGCGAGGTCGGTCTTCGGATCACGGCCGACAAGGTTGGCGGGCACTTCCTTGCCGTCATTGAAGACCACGGTCATCTTGTACTTGCTCGCGTTGACGGCGGCCTCGGAGATCACGTGGTTGTTGGTGACGATGTAGCCGCGGCCGTCGACCACGACACCGGAGCCCTGCGAGCCCTCCTCGTCGCTCTTGGTCTCGATCGTGACCACTGAATCGGCAATCGCCGCAGCAACTTTGGCGAACCGGCCCTCCGGCGCGTCGCCGACATCGCTGGTCTCGAGCGTCACCTTGGAAGTGGTGAAGGCCTGGACCACCTCGGCCGTCGTACGGCCGACCCAGCCGCCGGCGAACCCGATCACGAGTGCGACGATGCCGAGCACCGCGAGCGCGACGTAGGAGACCTTGCCGCCGAACAGGACGTCGCGCACGCCGAGCTTGCCGGTGCTGACGCTGGACGCTGCGCGGGGCGGCTGCGTCATCGCCGGAGTGCCCAGCTCCACCGGGGCACCTGGATTGCGCCACGGATCATCGGGTTGGTCGGCGCCTGGCCCTTCGCGCTCGGCGTCCAGCGCACCGGCATCGGCGGGGTGACGCTGCAGCGAATCGCCGCTGGCGTAGGGCCGGCCGAACGCCTCGGCCAGCACGGGATCGGGCGGCTGATCCTTGGGCGTGAAAGCGCCTTGATCGCGATACTTCTCCGCACCCTGGAAAGATCCGCTGACGCCCTCGGGCCTGCCGAATGCACGCCGTGACGCCGGGTCGACAGGCGGCCGCGACACCTGCCGCGGCTCGAGACGTTCGCGTCCGGTCTCGTCCAGATTGCTCACCCGTTCATCACCTCTATCCGAGCGCCAGCAATGGCCGGCGCACGCCGTTGATCGACTTTGTATCCACCCTACCGGCGCTTACGGCGGCCTTGCTGGGCGCCTTCAGCTAACTGCGAGTCCTGTGTCGCCGCGGTCGGATCGGGGGCGTTGCCGCTGCACAGGGGAATCTGCGACAGCTGGCCCAGCAACGAGCTGGGGATGGCTATCGGATGAGATTCCCGCAGCGCACTGCGTGCCTGACGCTGTGCCTCGACCTCTGCCGCGCACTGCGGACACAGCGAAAGATGACTGGCCGCGCGTAGATGAGGAGTGAGTCGGAGTTCGTTGTCGACGAACGCCGCGATGGCCTCCGTCGACAGATGCTCAGTGGATCCGAACTGCCGAGGCCCCACGGGCGCTTCGCTCTGCGATGCCAGCTGGGTAGGCAGCCAGGAGAACGCACGGCGGAACCTGTGCCCCGGGTCGACCATCGCCCAGCTCCTCTCGGCGTACTCGCGTCGAGTCAACGTTACTGATTCGAATGTAGCGCGGCGCGCGGCGCCAAACACCTGCGAACACTCAGGCTGACTTGGCCGTGTCCCGGTAGTGGGTCGAATCCCCGTCACCGTGGCGGGCCAAATAGTCGCGCAGCGCCTGCCTGCCGCGGTGAATGCGGCTGCGGACGGTGCCGAGCTTGACGCCTAACGTCGCGCCGATCTCCTCGTAAGACAAGCCCTCGACGTCGCACAGGACCACGGCGGCACGAAACTCCGGCGGCAGCGAGTCCAGCGCGGCCTGCAGGTCGGGACCCAGTCGCGAGTCGTGATAGATCTGCTCGGGGTTCGGATCGTCGGCGGGCACCCGGTCGTAGTCCTCCGGCAGCGCCTCCATGCGGATACGGCCGCGCCTGCGAACCATGTCCAAGAACAGGTTCGTGGTGATGCGGTGCAGCCAGCCCTCGAACGTGCCCGGCTGATAGTTCTGCACCGAGCGGAAGACGCGGATGAACGTCTCCTGCGTGAGGTCCTCGGCGTCGTGCTGGTTGCCGGACAGGCGGTAGGCCAGTCGGTAGACGCGGTCAGCATGCTGGCGCACGAGCTCGTCCCAGGACGGCATCGTGGTGTGGTCACCCGTCGCGTCGAACACGGCGGTTCCGGTCAGTTCGTCGGAAGGCTCAACCCATTCCCCGTCGGTGTACTGCTCGAGATGAGCCATCGACGATGGCGCGGCCGGCGCAGCTGGGGCGTTCGAATTCTTCGTCAGATCCTCCTGTTGACAGCCGTCGTCATTTATCGACGGCCCGACGATGGCGGCAACGTGAAATTCCCTCCGCTTATTCCCGGTATCCCAACGTCCGCCGTCATCCATGGGACATACCGTCTCCGACCCTGGTGTGTTTGGCATATGAGCACACTGAACATTTCCTGAGAAAGATCTTCTACCCATTTTCGACCTGCGAGAACCAGGCCATTTCGATGGAAATCCGCAGTTCGGGGACGGGCGTGTCGCGGGCGTGCCCTTCGGAGGAGGTTCTACGCTGCGGGCATGGCTGGCATCGACGACGTGATAGGCGGCGGACCGCAGAATCGCGCCGAGTCGATCGTCAAGCATGCCGAGCAGTCGATCTCGGAGGACGCGATCGTCGCGGCCGCCCGTGAACGCGCGGTCGAACTCGGCGCCGGCGCGATCACCCCCGCCGTCGGGGCGCTGCTGTGCGTGTTCGCCAAGATGACCGGAGCCAAGGCGGTCGTCGAGGTGGGTACCGGGGCCGGGGTGAGCGGGTTGTGGCTGCTGTCGGGCATGCGCGAGGACGGCGTGCTCACCACCATCGACGTCGAGCCCGAACATCAGCGCATCGCGAAGCAGGCGTTCACCGAGGCCGGTGTCGGTCCCGGCCGCAGCAGGTTGATCAGCGGCCGGGCGCAGGAAGTGCTCACCCGACTCGCCGACGAGTCCTACGACCTGGTGTTCATCGATGCCGATCCGGCCGATCAGCCGCAATTCGTGACCGAAGGCGTGCGACTGCTGCGCTCCGGCGGCGCCATCGTGGTGCATCGCGCCGCGCTGGGCGGACGGGCAGGCGACGCTCATGCCAAAGACGCCGAGGTGGCCGCGGTACGCGAGGCCGCGCGGCTCATCGCGGAGGACGAGCGGCTCACGCCGGTGCTGATCCCGCTGGGCGACGGCTTGCTCGCTGCCGCCCGCGACTAGAGGCCACTTCGCCACGTCAGGCGGACGATGGCGCGATCTTTGCGAACTCTTGACGGGCCGATCCCTTGACCGTCGGCTGAACGCGCGTTTAGCGTACTAAACATGCGTTCAGCGCCTGACGATCGGACGGCCATCGCCCGGATCCGCGATGCCGCGATCGACCGGTGGGGCAAAGACGGCTTCAACGTCGGGCTCCGGACCATCGCCGAGGCCGCCGGCGTGTCCGCCGCGCTGGTGATCCACCATTTCGGCTCCAAGGACGGCCTGCGCAAGGCGTGCGACGACCACATCACCGAGATGGTGCGCGAGTCCAAGACCGAGTCCATGCGCACCACCGACCCGGCCGACTGGCTCGCACAGGTCGCCGAGATCGAGGAATACGCCCCGATGATGGCGTATCTGGTGCGCAGCATGCAGTCGGGTAGTGACCTCGCAAAGTCGTTCTGGCAGCGCATGATCGACAACGCCGAGCAGTACATCGAGGAGGGCGTTCAGGCAGGCATTCTCAAGCCGAGCCGCGACCCGAAGGCCAGGGCGAGATACCTCAGCATGATCAACGGCGGCGGTTTCCTGCTCTACCTGCAAATGCATGAAAACCCCACCGACCTTCGGGCCGTGCTGCGCGATTACGGCGAAGACATGATGCTGCCTGCGCTGGAGATGTTCACCAACGGCCTGATGGCCGACTCGACGATGTACGACGCATTCCTGGCACAACACGAAAAAGGCATCCCGTTCACATCTGGAGAAGGAGATGGAAATGACGGCACCGTCCCTGCAGCGGACTAATGCTGGCGCGCGATCCGAACTCGCGGTCGAGATTCGTGGGCTGTCAAAGTCTTTCGGACGAACCAAAGCACTCGACGGCCTCGACCTGGCTGTTGCGCACGGCGACATCGCGGGATTCCTCGGCCCCAACGGGGCGGGCAAGTCCACTACGATCCGTGTGCTGCTTGGCCTGCTGCGCGCCGACGGCGGAACTGTACGGCTGCTCGGCGGCGACCCGTGGCACGACGCCGTCGACCTGCACCGCCGAATCGCATACGTCCCGGGCGATGTGACACTGTGGCCCAACCTGACCGGCCTGCAAGCCATCGACTTCCTGGCCCGACTGCGCGGCAACGGCCTCGACACCCGCAGACGCGACCAACTGATCGAGCGCTTCGAACTCGACCCGCACAAGAAGGCGCGCACCTACTCGAAAGGCAACCGGCAGAAGGTGGCAATTGTCGCTGCGTTCTCCACCAACGCCGAGCTCTACATTCTCGACGAGCCGACTTCTGGACTGGATCCCCTGATGGAGAAGGCGTTTCAGCAATGCGTCGAGGAAGTGACCGGACACGGTGCGGCGGTGCTGCTGTCCAGCCATATCCTCGCCGAGGTCGAGAAACTGTGCAACACCGTGACGATCATTCGCTCCGGCCGCACCGTGAAGTCGGGCTCGCTCGACGAGCTGCGGCACCTGATGCGGACAACGGTTACAGTGCGCACCCGCACCGATGGGCAAGCGCTGCAACGCAGTCCGTTCGTACACGACTTCGCCATCAGCGATGGCCACTACACGTTCTCCGTTGACCGCAACGAACTCGACCGCGCCATGGGTGAACTCTCCGACCTGGGCATCCTCGACCTGACCGTGACACCGGCATCGCTCGAAGACCTGTTCCTGCGTGAGTACCAGGGAGCCTCGCGATGAGCACCGTCCTCGCACCGCACACAGCTCAACGCAACGCCGGGTTGTGGACGGGCACGCTGAGCCTGCTCCGGCTGGCCCTGCGCCGCGACCGAATTCGCCTTTCGATCTGGCTGGCGGCCTTGACGCTGATGATGGTGTACGCGCCCAACGCGATCAAGCTGGCTTATCCGGACGAGGCGCAACGTCAGGCCCGGGTGAACCTGATGAAGACGCCGGCGGCGATCATCATGGGCGGCCCCATGTTCGGCGGCAACGAAACCGACCTCGGCGCGATGATGGCCAACGAGCTCATGCTCACCATGATCGTCGCGACGTCGATCCTGGCCATTCTGACCGTGATTCGCCACACCCGCGCCGAGGAAGAAAGCGGCGCAGCGGAACTGGTGCTGTCCTCGGTTGTCGGACGCTATGCACGAACGACCGCCGCGTTGATCATGGTCGGCGGCGTGAACGCCGTGCTGACGGTGACGATGACGCTGGCAATGGCCTCCACCGGTTTCGGGCTGGTCGACACCGCCGCGATGTGCCTCGGCATCACAGGGGTGGCCATGGTGTTCGGCGCGGTCGCCGCTGTCACCGCCCAGCTGTGGCGGCAGTCGCGCACCGCCACCGGCGCCGCGATGGCCGTACTTGCGCTGGCGGTCTTCGTCCGCGGGATCGGCGACGTCATCGAGCATTCCGGCAGCGCGCTGAGTTGGTTCTCGCCGATCGCATGGGCGCAACAGATGCGGGCATTCGTCGACGTGCGCTGGTGGCCGTTCGCCCTCCTCGTCGCCCTGACGCTCGGGCTGATCGGGCTGGCCGCCGGCCTGGAGAGCAGACGGCAGTACGACGACGGCACCATCCCGTCCACCGGCGAGCGTCCCAATGCGCACGCCATCAGATCCGTGCTCGGCCTGCATCTGACGCTGCAACGCGGCCAGACCATCGGCTGGGCGGTCGGACTCTTTTTGGGCGGCTTGGCCTTTGGCTCGATGACAAAATCACTGCTGGACGCCGCCAAGGAGAACGAACTCATTCAACGCGTGCTGGTGGCACAGGGCACCGACAGCGTGTACACCACGATGACGCAATTCCTCGCCGCCGCGGCCACTGCGTTCGTCGTGTCGTCGGTGCTGCGGGTGTACGGCGACGAAGAGAAGGGCCTCGGCGAAGCTGTGCTGGCCGGCGCGGTGTCACGGTGGCGCTGGCTGCTCACCGCGGTCGCGTCGGCGCTCATCGGCTCCGCCGTACTGATGTTCTTCGCCGGCCTTGGCAACGGTCTTGGTGCGGGTCTCACGCTCGGGGAACCGGGCACGATAGTGCGGCTCACGTTGGCGGGCCTGGCCTACGTGCCCGCGATGGCCGTGATGGCAGGTATCGCGGCGTTCGGGGTGGCGATCAGGAGGGGCTGGATCGGCTGGCTTGCAGTCACGTTCGTCGTCGTATCGCTGTACCTCGGTGCGCTCCTGCGCCTGCCGAGTTGGCTGCTCGACCTTTCCCCCGTCGGCCAGACCACCGCGCCGTCGGACTACCCGGTTATGGCCCTGGTCGTGATGATCGTCGTGGCCGCGGCCCTGACATTCGCCGCCGGCGCCATCTATCGCCGTCGCGATGCCCTGTGAGCAGGAATCGTGAAGATAATTCTGCAGTCGCTGGCGTCGGTGGTCTTCGGCTTCGTCTTCTTTGGGCTTGCACTGTTCTGGCCTGCCGCGACGTTCCAGTATTGGCAGGCTTGGGTTTTCATCGTCGTGTTCATGTTCGCCACTATGGGGCCCAGCATCTATCTGGCCGTGAAGATGCCCGATGCACTGCAACGGCGCATAAAGGCGGGTCCGTTCGCGGAGACGAGACCGCTACAGAAGCTCATCATGACCGGGACGATCCTTGCGGTCGCAGCGGTTCTGGTGGTCAGCGCGTTCGATCATCGGTTCGGATGGTCGAACGTGCCCACACCCCTCGTGGTGATCGGCAACGTTTTGGTCTTCCTCGGGCTCACCATCACCCAGTTCGTCATCATCCAGAACAACTACGCCGGTGCGACAGTCACCGTCGAGGCGGATCAACGGTTGGTCTCCACCGGCCTGTACGGGCTCGTACGTCACCCGATGTATGCCGCCACCCTCATCATGATGTTCGGCACCCCGCTGGCGCTCGACTCGTACTGGGGCCTCCTCGTCGTCGCACCGGCTCTGCTCATCCTCGCCGTCCGGATCCAGGACGAAGAGAAGATGCTGCGCGAGGAGCTCGACGGTTACGTCGCATACACCGAGAAGGTGCACTACCGCCTCGTGCCCGGCGTCTGGTGACAGGGTCAGGCGGCGATCAGCCCGGCGAGGTGATCGGCGATCAGCCCCTCGACGGCACTCGGCTTGAATACGACGACGTCGTTGAGCATTGGCGGCGCATGTGACTCGTGGTGCGCGCCAGTGGGCGTCACGTACACCGCCTTGTGACGCTGGCCATCGGCGTCGAAGGTGTGGACTCTCCAGCCCGGCGCTTCCTTCGCGTAATTGCAGGCCTCACACTCGCCGAGACCGTTTACGGCAGTAGTGGAACCATCGCGCGCGTGCGGCGTGGCATGGTCGGTATGCCGAATCGGCGCATCGCAATATGGCGTACGGCAGGTGTCGTCCCTGAACGCGATGAATTGCGCGAGACCCTTTGGAAACAGCCGTGATCGGGACTCCATCGTGACTAATGCTCCCGAATCGGGATGGCGATAAAGCCGACGCAGGGTGGCTTTGGACTGCTCGTCGGCGATCGCGTCGCCCGCCAGACGGCACGCGATGGCAGCGGGCACCGGACCATATCCGGGAATTCGTGCCGGTGTGGTGCCACCGCCGAACAGGGTCTCATCGGTCAGAACCAGATTGACCGCGATGGGGACCGGGACGTCAGCGGGTTGACCGGTGACGCGCTCGACAAGGGTGTCGGCCATGACCTGGCCACGACCGCGGCCGTCGAAAGTGGTGTCGGCCTCGCGCTTTAGCGCGGCGTAGACAGACACACCCTGCGCCATGGGGAGTAGAGCGGTCACGTAGGTCATCGCGTCGGGGGCCGGCCGGACGGTAACGGTGCGCTCGGATTGAGCGCGGACCGCCTTGTCCACGACAACCTGCGGATCGAGTTCGTAAGCAATGGCCTTGGCGTCAGCCTCAATCCGCTTGTCGCCGAGGCCCTCCAATGCAGACTGGTCGGCGCACATCCGGGCATCCAGGGTTCGGCGGTCCTCGAGCGAAAGGCACGCCGACTCGCGCACGATCAGGGTCGCACGCCATTCGGAGAGCGCACCGGCTTCCAACGCCGAGAGGGTGTGGGGCATCTCGTGGACGAGCGCCCGGGCGAAGCCGAGATGCCGGCCGCCCCGGTTGGGGGAATCGTGGCGGGCGAGCGCGATCTCGGCGGCGAGTCCGCGCCCACGTTTAGCGCCGGGCACGCCTTCGGCCGCCTCGCGAGTGCGGCGGGCCACGTCGAGTTCGGCGGTGACCCTGGCCTGTTCGGCAGCCGCGGCGGCCTTGCCGCGTTCGAGCTCCGCGATACGGTCGACCAGCGACGCCTCATAGGCGAGTGGGTCGGCGACGGCGCGGGATTCGAACATACTTTCGACTCTACATCGCGGCCCCGACATTGATTCCGTTAAACGGGTTCGGGTGAGGATGGTCTTGCTCGTTCGCTGCCGGTGATGACTCGGCCTCTGACTGGCGCCCTGCTGGGTTGTCTTCCAATTGATTTGTCTCACCGGCGACGTGCGGGCAAGTACCACAACAGCCCTGGTAGGGCGGACATGACTTAATCAGGAGCCTGTCCGCTGCCTCATCAATGTCTTGTCTGCCCGCCCTACCGGGTTGTCACTCGGCCGCACGGTTCATTGCACGGAGAGGACACCACCATCGTGACATCCCCACGCCGCGTCGTCATCGGCGCTGACACCCACCTCGACACCATCCACGTGGCTGCGATCACCGATACCGGCGGACTGCTTGGCGATGCCGAATTCCGTACCAACCCGAGCGGCTACTGGGCCGCGATCTGCTGGGCGCGTAGTTTCGGCGAGGTCGTCGCTGTCGGTGTTGAGGGCACCAGCTCCTACGGTGCAGGCTTGACACAAGCATTGCAGATCAACGACATTCACGTCGTCGAGGTCAACCGTCCCGACCGCTCGGCGCGGCGCCGCCAAGGCAAATCCGACCCTCTCGATGCTTATAGCGCTGCTCGTGCGGTGTTGGCCGGCCACGGCCTTGCCGTGCCCAAAGACCCCCACACCGGGGCCCTCAAAGCGCTGCTGATCGCTCGTCGCGGCGCGATCAAAGCCCGCACCGCGGCTATCCAGCAGATCAAGGACCTGCTCGTGACCGCCCCGGCCGACCTTCGGGAACGCTAGCGCCGTTACCCCACCACCCTGCGTCTGGTCGAAGCGCTGGCCGGCTGCCGCCCCAGCGCACACGAGAACCCCACAACGGTGTCGGTGCTGATCGCCTGCAAAGCGCTCGCGCAGCGCATCGGGTACCTCGAGCGCCAAGACCGTGAGCTGACCGCTGAGCTCGACGCCTTGACCGCCGCGCTCAACCCCGCTTTGCGGGCGGCCTACGGAGTGGGCCCCGACACCGCCGCCCAACTGCTCAACACCGCCGGCACCAACAGTCACCGACTACGCAGCGAAGCAGCGTTCGCCATGCTGACTGGGGTCGCACCGATCCCGGCCTCATCGGGAAAACCAACCGGCATCGGCTTTCCCGCGGCGGAGACCGCGCCGCCAACAACGCCCTGCACCGCATCGCTTTGGTCCGCTGGTCTCACGACCGACGAACCCGCGACTACGTCGCCCGCCAACTGGCCGCCGGGCGCAGCAAGAAAGACGTCCTACGTCTAGTCAAACGGGCCATCGCTCGCGAGATGTTCCGACACCTCACCCAGCCCTGCCCCATCGACGACTACAGCGACCTACGTCCAGCCCGCCAAGCCCGCAACATCACGTTGACCGCCAGCGGCAGCACACTTCAACGTCTGGCCAATCACGATCTCCCGACTCGAACGCGGCCTCAAACGCGACGACACCCTCGCAACCAACTACCGCCAATGGCTAAACACCCTGATCATCGACGCTGCTTGACCCATAACAGAGATAGGAGCATCAATCACCGTCATCACGGCCTCAGACCGCCCTGCCGAACAGGTCGGGGTCCTCGTCGTCGGCCAGCTTGCGGCGAAGCTTCCTGAACCACCTGTCCTCCCAGGCGTCGATCGTCTCGAGCACCTCAACGGTGAGGTCCGAGCGGATGCCGACGTCATCGTGCGCGAACCGAATGAACGCGCGCAGCAAGACCGGGGCCACCTCCACTCCGTCGAGGAAGTAATGATCGGTTTCGTCCAGCAGGTGGCAAAACAACCATCGTTCAGCCCGGCGTTGGCGCACCTCCCGGTGATGTCGAAAACCTCGCAATGAGCGCGGCGACGTCAGCCGGACTCCACTCGGCCCGCGGGAGCGCGGAACCGCCGGCCGGCAAATCTCGAAGCAGCCATTCCACCAGCCCGCCGTATTCCGGCCACCCCGAAGCCGCACGGGGCGACATCAAGACTTCGAACTCGATGGCAGCGTCTAGACGGGCACGAACGTCTGCGAGGTCGACTGGCTCGTGGCGCATGTCAGTCGCCGGTTCGTCAATCCTGTCGAGAACCGTCTCCAAGCGTCCTCGGAAGATATCGACTCGGCGGATCAAGTTCGCATAGTCGAGATCGAAGTCGACCGCACACGTGAATTCACCAACGCTCGGCACTCGAAACTGCAGCAGAACAAGGTCGTTCGGATCGAGCGCATGACTGACTCGCATGGCACGGTGGATCCGTGTCTGCCCGAGCTGAGCGAGCCATCTGGGCGTCTGCGGCCGCCGCGCCGCGAGCTCCTCAAGGACCTGGTTCGCCAGCTTGTCATCGACACCAGCGAGGAACTCTGCGAAAACGGCGAGTACTACGGAGCCCCGCGCCGTAGGTTCCCCGATCATGCTGTCAACCACACGTGCGCGGTCTAGCGGCTCCGGAGCGCCGAACCGACTGCTTCGACGTGGATCCGTCAGGTACATCATCGTGCTCACCATCGCCAGCTGGCTGAATGGATCGGCACCGGCCGTCCGAGCACGGCGTTTGCTTCGATTCCGTTTCGACCCCATGCGGTCAAGGTATGAACGCGCACTGACAAGTCATGCCCATAATGCGTAAATGGAGCTGCTGACCGGATTCGGGTTGGCCACCGCCGCGGGACTGAACGCGTACATCCCGCTACTGGCGCTCGGACTGCTGTCGCGGTTCACCGACCTCGTCACCCTGCCCCACGGGTGGACTTGGCTCGAGAACGGTTGGGTGATGGCGATTGTCGCCACGTTGCTGATCGTCGAGATCGTCGCCGACAAGGTTCCCGCGCTGGACTCCATCAACGACGCGGTCCAAACCTTCATCCGCCCGACGGCCGGCGGCATCGTGTTCGGGTCGGGCACCTCGGCGCAAACCAACGCCGTCGCCGACCCGGGCGCCTTCGCACAATCGGGTCAGTGGATCCCCGTCGCCATCGGTGTCGTCGTCGCGCTGGTGGTCTCGTTGACGAAGTCCGCGGTGCGACCGGCCGCCAATGTGGCGACGGCAGGCGTCGCCGCGCCGGTGCTGAGCACGGTCGAGGACGGCATCAGCGTCGGGCTGGTCTTCGTGGCGATCCTGGTCCCCGTGCTGGTGCTGGTGGCCGTCGTCGTGCTGGCCTGGGCGGTCTGGCACCTGGTGCGCAGACGACGCCGGAAACCGGCCTAGATCCAGACGCCCTTTCCGACGGCGACGACACCGCCGGAGCTGATGGCGAAGCGTTCGCGGTCTCTCTCCAAGTCAACGCCCACCATCTCGCCCGGCCCCACGACGACGTTCTTGTCCAAGATCGCGTGGCGGACCACGGCCCCGCGACCGATTCGGGTGCCCGGCATGATCACGCTGCCCTCCACGATCGCACCGTCGTCGACGACGACATTGGACGACAGCACCGAATTGCGCACCGACGCCGCGGAAATGATGCTGCCCGCGCCTACCACCGACTCCTGAGCTGAGCCGCCGTTGACGAACTTCGCCGGCGCCAGATTCGCCGACTCGCCGAGGATCGGCCAGCGCCGGTTGTACAGGTTGAACACCGGGTGCACCGAAACCAGGTCCATGTGGGCGTCGTAGAAGGCGTCGAGGGTTCCGACGTCGCGCCAGTAGCCGTGATCGCGCTCGGTGGAACCGGGGACCTCGTTGTCATTGAAGTCGTACACCGCGGCCATGCCGTCGTTCACGAGTCGCGGAATGATGTCGCCGCCCATGTCGTGGTCGGAGTGATCCTCGTCGGCGTCGGCCTTTATCGCGTCTACGAGCACCTTGGTGCTGAAGATGTAGTTGCCCATCGACGCGAACGTCTGCTCGGGATCGTCGGGCGTGCCCGGCGGATCAGAGGGCTTTTCGATGAACGCGCGGATCCGTCCCGACTCGTCGGCGTCGATGACACCGAACGCACTCGCTTCCGAGCGCGGCACCCGGATCCCCGCGACGGTGACACCCGCGCCGCTCTCGATGTGGAAGTGCAGCATCTGCTCCGGATCCATCCGGTAGATGTGGTCGGCACCGAACACGACGACGTAGTCGGGATCCTCGTCGTAGACGAGGTTCAGCGACTGCAGGATGGCGTCAGCGGAACCGGTGTACCACCGTGGACCTAGGCGCTGCTGGGCGGGCACCGGGGTGATGTACTCGCCGGCAAGCCCCGAAAGCCTCCAGTTCTGCGAAATGTGACGGTCCAGCGAATGCGATTTGTATTGCGTCAGAACGCAGATCTTCAAATATCGTGCATTGACGAGATTCGATAACACGAAGTCGATCAGCCGGTACGCACCGCCGAACGGGACCGCGGGCTTGGCCCGATCGGCGGTCAATGGGTACAGCCGCTTGCCTTCGCCGCCAGCCAGGACGATACCCAGCACGTGTGGCAGTTCCCGCATGATCCAAACCTATCCGTCCCCGTCGACCGGGGCTAGGCATTCGCAGCTGTCTGTCAAGGTTATTGACACCTATTCGCATTCGAAAACCAGGATGCGGCCCTGAGATACGGCCCTCTTTTTCTGTACCGTCGTCTGCATGCGGGTGGCGATGATGACTCGGGAGTATCCACCCGAGGTCTATGGCGGGGCAGGCGTTCACGTCACCGAACTGGTCGCCCAGCTGCGTCACCTATGCGAGGTCGACGTGCACTGCATGGGCGCACCGCGCGAAGGCGCGATCGTCGCGCAACCCGATCCCACGTTGCTGGGCGCCAACCCCGCCCTGTCCACGTTGTCGGCGGACCTCAGCATGGTCAACACCTCGGGTCATGCCAACGTGGTGCATTCCCACACCTGGTACGCCGGGATAGCGGGCCACCTGGCCGCACTGCTGTACGGCGTTCCACATGTGCTGACCGCACACTCTCTGGAGCCGATGCGGCCGTGGAAGGCAGAACAGCTCGGCGGTGGATACCGGGTGTCGTCCTGGGTGGAGAAGACGGCGGTGGAAGCAGCCGACGCGGTGATCGCCGTCAGCTCGGGCATGCGCGACGACGTGCTGAGCACCTATCCCGCGCTTGACCCGAACCGGGTGCACGTGGTGCGCAACGGGATCGACACCGAGGTGTGGTACCCGGCCCCGCCCGAACCGGGCGAGTCGGTGCTCGCCGAACTCGGCGTCGACATGACCCGGCCGATCGTCGCGTTCGTCGGGCGGATCACCCGCCAAAAGGGCGTCCCGCATTTGATCGCGGCGGCACACAGATTCGCCCCCGACATTCAGCTGGTCCTTTGCGCGGGCGCACCCGACACCCCTGAAATCGCGGCGGAGGTCACCGAGGCCGTACAGGATCTGGCGCGCAGCCGCACGGGCGTCTTCTGGGTCCGCGAGATGATGCCGATCTCGAAGATTCGCGAAATTCTTTCCGCCGCAACCGTTTTCGCGTGTCCATCGGTGTACGAACCGCTCGGTATCGTCAACTTGGAGGCAATGGCCTGCGCAACGGCGGTGGTGGCGTCCGACGTCGGCGGTATCCCCGAGGTCGTGGCCGACGGCCACACCGGCACTCTGGTCCACTACGACAAAGACGACCCGACGGGCTATGAGTCGCGGCTCGCCGACGCGGTCAACGCGGTGGTGTCCGACCCGCAACGCGCCGCGCGATACGGTCAGGCGGGCAGGCAGCGCTGTATCGACGAGTTCTCGTGGGCGCACATCGCTGAGCAGACCCTCGAGATCTATCGGAAGGTGGCTTCCTAGGCGCGCAGGCTCACGGGCACGCGCTGACTAACTGGTGACGCCCTTGAGCTCGTCGCCGAGGGCCGCCGCCTCATCGGGGGTCAGTTCGACGACCAAACGTCCGCCGCCCTCCAGCGGTACCCGCATCACGATGCCTCGCCCCTCCTTGGTTGCTTCCAGTGGACCGTCTCCGGTCCGGGGCTTCATCGCCGCCATCGAGTGCTCCCTCCACATGAGCCAGCCCGCACGGTGGGCCTAACGAACCCCTCTATTGTTCCCTATCCGCGGCTTCGCGTGTGCAAAGACCCGGCGATGGCCACCTCGACGCCCCCTCTACAGGTCACTGGAATCTCGCTGGAACCCAGCAGTCTGCCGTGTGATCGTCGACCATTCCGGTCGCCTGCATCAGGGCGTAGGCCGTCGTCGGCCCGACGAACCGAAAGCCTCGCCGCTTCAGTTCCTTGGCCATCGCGGTCGACTCCGGGGTGACCGCCGGGACATCTGACATGGCGGCCGGACGTGGCCGCTGTGACGGCGCGAACGACCACAGCAACTCGCCGAAGTCCACATCCAGATCAGCGACTGCGCGGGCGTTGGCGATGGTCGCCTCGATCTTCGCGCGGTTACGCACGATGCCGGCGTCCTCCATCAACCTGGCGATGTCGCGGTCGCGGTAGCGTGCGACGCGCTCGACGTCGAACTGGTGAAACGCGCGACGGAAGTTCTCCCGCTTGCGCAGGATGATCAGCCACGACAGGCCGCTTTGGAACGCCTCCAGCGTCACGCGCTCGAACAGTGCAGTCGAGTCGCGCAGCGGCCGGCCCCACTCGGTGTCGTGGTAATCCCGGTAAAGCACGAAATCGTCTGGCGACAAGCGCGATTCGTCGATCCACGCACACCGGACACGATCGTCCGCGGTCACGATTCGCCCTCGGCCTCCGACGACGGCAGCGCGTGCGCTCCACCCTCGATGTGGCGCGGATCCCCGACGTCGTCTTCGATCCCGTGAGCCGCACGGACCGCGGCCAGCTGCCCGCGCACCAGGTCGAGCTCCTGGGCCAGTCGGTCGAGCACCCAGTCCACCTCACTGGTCTTGTAACCGCGCAGGGTCTGGCTAAACTTGACGGCCTCGACATCGGCGCCGGTGACGCCGGAGGCCGGGAATACCGTAGCCGTCGTATCGCGCGGCAACGGCGGCAACGACTCGCCACGTCCGAAGAGCACGCTGCCCAGTGCGAACAGCACGATGGCGATCAGAACCAGCACGACCAGATACAGCAGAACCAGCGTCACGTCATCGATACTGCCCGATGCCTCCGACAGGCACCGCGCCCCCGCGCCTACAAGCCTGGCCGCAGGGTCTTCATCGGCGGCCGGTCGACGAGCGACACCTCTGAGGTGCGCGGTGTGAAACCGTCGCCGTCGGCGAAGAACTGGGTCAGGCCGACACCGGAATCCGGCACTCCGCATCGCGACAACAGGGTCGCGATGACCTGTCGGCTCATCGCGGCGAGCTCGGTCAGCGGCCGGTTGCGGTGCTCCCGGACGCCGAGGTTCACCTGCGCTATCGCATTCAGGCCGAGGCGGTCGTACGTATCCACCAGCAGGCCGATCTCCACCCCGTAGCCGGGTGCGAACGGCACCGAGGTCAGCAGCTCACGGGTGCCCGCGTATTCGCCGCCCAGGGGCTGCAGCAAGCAGGTCAGTTCGGGGCGCAACGCGGCGAGCAGCGGCCTGGCCACGAGCTCGGTGACACGCCCGCCGCCGTTGGCGTCCTCGCTGCCGCTGACCTTCAGCGGCCGCCGGTAGAACCCCTTGACCAGATGCACACCCTCAGCCGTGAGCAGCGGACCCAGGAGTTTGGGGACGAACATGGGGTCGGGGTCGATCAGGTCGGAGTCGACGAACACGACGATGTCGCCGGTCGTCACGGCCAGCGAGCGCCACAGCACCTCGCCTTTGCCCGGCTGCGGTGCGACCTCGGGCAGGGCCACCTCGCGGCTGATCACCCTCGCACCGGCGGCCAGCGCGCGGATCTCGGTGTCGTCGGTCGATCCGGAATCAAGCACGATGAGCTCATCGACCAGGCCGCCGAGCAGCGGCGTGATGGTCTCGACGACGCTTGCGACCGTCTCTTCCTCGTTGAGGGCGGGCAGCACCACCGAGATGGTGCGGGATCCCTTCGCGGCCACGAGTTCTTCGATCGTCCACATGGGCCGGCTCCAGCTGTTGTCGGCCAGCCAAGGGTGTGCCGCGATATCGGTGGCGGCCAGCTCCGTTGGCTGTTCAATTAGCACAGTCATGCCAGTCCCCTCACTGTGCGCGTCGGTGGACGCGTTCCGTGGATCGACGCGACCATTTCCAGTACGCGTCGAGTGGAACTCACCTCATGCACTCGGAACATGGCGGCGCCATCGGCGGCGGCCAGTGCGGTCGCAGCCAATGTGCCTTCCAGGCGTTCAGTCAGGTCCACACCCAGAGTTTCCCCGACGAAATCTTTGTTGCTCAGCGCCATCAGGACCGGCCATCCAGTATTTACAAGGTCTTTTACGTGGCGCAACAAACTAAGACCGTGATAAGTGTTCTTGCCGAAATCGTGGGTCGGATCGATCAAGATGGCGTCCCGCGCGACCCCGGAAGCGACCGCACGCTCGGCCGCGGCGGTTACCTCTGCGATGACATCGTCGACGACGCCGCGTTCGGAGATGCCGTAGTTGACGCGGAACGGGCGGGTGCGCGGCACCGCACCGCCGGTGTGTGAACAGACCAATCCGGCGCCGAACTCCGCGGCGACCTCAGGCAGCGCTGGGTCGTGACCGCCCCAGGTGTCGTTGATCAGGTCCGCACCGGCCGCGCAGGCCTGCTTGGCCACCACCGCACGCCAGGTGTCGACGCTGATCAGCCGGTCGGGATAGGTGTCGCGGAGCCATTCGATGAAGGGGACGACGCGGGCGATCTCCTCGTCGACGTTTACGGGCCCCCCTGGGCCTGCTTTGACACCGCCCACGTCGACGATGTCGGCGCCGTCCTCGATCACGCGGTGGGCGGCCGTCTTGGCGGCCTCGTCGGTGAAAGTGGCGCCGCGATCGTAGAACGAATCCGGCGTGCGGTTGACGATCGCCATGATCAGCGCGCGGTCACCGGCTACCGGGCGACCGAGAAACGTCGACTGCACGCCCTCCAGGCTACGGGGGCCTGCGATTTCGCCTAGTTCTTGGGCTTCTTGCCCGCCGCGACCTCGTCGGGGTACTCGTCGTAGAACTCGACGTAGCCCTCCTCGCGACCGGACAGCACGTAGATCGGGTCCTCGATCTTCTCGGCGTCCTCGTCGCCTTCACCCGACGATCCCCCGTAGCCCTCCTTGCGCAGGTCCACCTTCTGGCTTTTGAACGTCGACGTATGTGCGAGTTCTTTGACTACCCGGACGAACAGTGGCAGGGCGTAGCCGGGCAGCTTGTCGTAGACGGCCTTGGCCAAGGCTTTACCGTCGAACTCCTGACCGTCCTTGAGCTGGATCGCCGCCATCCCCGCGCGCCCACCTGCCCCCTCGACCTCGACGCCGAACACCGTGGCTTCCTCGACCTGCGAATCGGTCGACACCGCGGCCTCGACCTCGGTGGTCGCGACGTTTTCACCCTTCCAGCGGAAGGTGTCGCCGAGCCGGTCGGTGAACGCGGCGTGCCCGAAGCCCTGCGACCGCATCAGGTCGCCGGTGTTGAACCAGCAATCGCCTTCCTTGAAGGCGTCCCGGACCAGCTTCTTCTCGGTGGCCTTCTTGTCGGTGTATCCGTCGAACGGCTGGAAGTTGCTCACCTTCGACAGCAGCAGGCCCGGCTCACCGGTTTTGACCTTGCGCACGCGGCCGTTGTCGTCGCGCACCGGATCTCCGGTTTCGGGGTCGTACTCCACGAAAGCCACCGGCGTCGGGCAAATCCCGGTCGACTTGTCGATGTTCAGGACGTTGACGAATGCGGTGTTGCCCTCGCTGGCGCCGTAGAACTCGCACACGCGCGGAATCCCGAACCTCTCGGTGAAGTCGTCCCAGATGGCCGGCCGCAGCCCGTTGCCGATGATCACCCTCACCTTGTGCTTACGGTCGGTGTGCTTGTCCGGCTGGTTCAGCAGATAGGCGCAGATCTCGCCGATGTAGATGAACGCTGTCGCCTGGTACCGGATCACGTCGTCCCAGAACTTCGACGCGGAGAACGACTTGCCGAGCGCCAGCGTCGCACCGGCGTTGATCGTCGAACCGAGCGCAACCGTCAGCGCGTTGTTGTGGTAGAGCGGCAGGCAGCAGTACAGAGCGTCGTCGCTGTGCAGCCGCAGACCGAGACCGCCGAAGCCGGCGAGCGCACGCAGCCACCGATAGTGGGTCATCACGCTGGCCTTGGGCATGCCCGTAGTCCCCGAGGTGAAGATGTAGAACGCCTTGTCCTTGGCCAACACCGCGGCCGTCGTCGCCGGGTCCTGGGTCGGGGCGGTGGAGGCGAGGCGGTCCAGTTCCTCGAGCGTCATCAGCCCGGAGGTATCGGCGCCGCTCTCGGTGATCGGCTCGATCAGATCCGTTTCGGCGACCATCGTCTTGGCGTCGAGCAGTCCGATACTGTGGGACAGCACATCGCCGCGCTGGTGGAAGTTCAGCATGCCCGCGATGGCGCCGCATTTGACGATGGCGAGCATGAGCAACACCGTCTGCGGTGAGTTGCGCAGCATGACGCCGACGACGTCGCCGTGCCCGACCCCGCGCGCGGCCAGCACCGCGGCGTAGCGGTTCGCAGTCTCGTTGGCCTGGCGGTAGGTCAGCTCCTGATCCTCGAACCGAAGGAACGGCTTGTCGCCGTAGCGCGCGGCGCGGTCCTGGAAAACCTTGCCGATCGACGTCTTCGCGGTGGGGCGCGCCATGAAGCCGGTCATCGCGCCGCGCAACATCACAGGGGCGTCCATCAACAGATGCGGAACCCGGGTGGCGATGTCGAGCAGACCGACACTGCTCCGGACGCCGGATTTCTGGTCGGCCATGCGGTGAGTCCCCTCCGGTGTTCGCTTACGGAACACCACCCTATCGGCGTGGGTTTCGACGTCACCCACGCGGTTGGCAGGCGGCAAGAGCGGCCTCGACGTCGTCGACGACCACCAACCGGTCCAGCGCCCGGTGGGTGACGTAGCCCGTGTCGATCAGCCCGTGCAGCCAAGTGAGCAAACCGGTGTAGTGCCCGAACGGGTCGAGCATCACCACCGGTTTGTCGTGCATACCCAGGTAGCCGGCGGTCCAAGCCTCGAAGAACTCCTCCAACGTGCCGATGCCACCCGGCAGAGCTATGAACGCGTCTGCGCGGTCCTCCATCGTCTGCTTGCGCTCGCGCATGGTGTCGGTGACGACGAGTTCGTCTGCGTCTATGTCGGCGACCTCGCGATGCACCAGCGCCTTGGGGATCACGCCGACGGTATGACCGCCGCGGGCCCTGGCGGCGGCCGCCAACGCGCCCATCGCAGACACGTTCCCCCCGCCGGATACCAGCGTCCAGCCACGCTGCGCGATCGCGGATCCGACCTGCTCAGCCAGTGTCAGCAGCTCAGGATGCGTCGGTCCCGACGCGCAGTAGACACAGACCGCCCATTCGCGGTCGAGTTCTTGGGACACACCCTAAAACGTAGCCATAGACTCGCGCCGTGCCAGTGGAGTGGGTGACCGTGCCGCTTGAACCGGCACTGGAGACACTCGAAGCCGGCTGGGGAACTCGCGCCGGAACGGTGATCATCGGCCCCGCCGGGGTCGGCAAGACCACGCTGGCACGCGCCGCAGTTGCGCGTTTGGGTACCGGGTTCGACCGGGTGGATTGGGTCATTGCGACCGCGCCGACCGCCACAATTCCGTTCGCCGCATTCAGCCACCTCATCGAGGTACCGGACACCGGCAAGACCGCGGAGGTGCTGCGGAACGCTCGTGAGTCACTCGGTGATGGCCGACTGTTGGTCGTGGACGACGCCCACCTGCTGGACAAGTTGTCGGCGGCCCTGGTCCATCAGCTGGCCGTGAGTGGCGCAGTCAACCTCATCGTGACAGTTGCGCCCAACGGGCCTGTGGCCGAGGAGGTCTCGGCGCTCTGGGAGGATCACCTGCTCGACCGAATCGAGCTGCAACCCGCGGGCCATGACGACAGCAGAGTAGCCACGCTGGTCGAGCAATTCGTCGCCGCGCTACCCCCCACCGCTCACCGCGTCCTGGAGTACCTGGCCGTCGACGATCCGCTCCCCCTGGCTCAAATCTCCGGGTTGGTGAGCCGCGAAGCCGTCGCCGAGGCGGAGGCCGCAGGCGCGATCGTGGTCGACGACGATCGGGTGCGACCGGCCCATCCGCTGTTCGTCGATGCCGTGCGCGACGCACTGGGTGGTCCGGACCTGCGCCGACTGCGCACGGAGCTCGTCGAACGCCTAGGCGCCGCGCCCCCTCGAGACGTGGTCGAACTGCTGCGGCTGGCCGTGCTCGCCCTGGACGCCGACCGGCCGCAGCCGACCGCCGAATTGGTCAAGGCCGCCCAGGAAGCGCTCCGCCTGGGCGACCTCGAGTTGTCCGAGCGACTCGGACGGGCGGCGCTGCGACGTGCGGCGTCCCTGCCCGCCCGGCTGACACTCGCCTACGCACTGGCGTGGCAGGGTCGCGGCCGCGACGCTGATTCCGTTCTGGCGCAAGTGGATCCGTCGACCCTGTCCGAAGACGAGTTGATGGCGTGGGCCTTGCCGCTGGCCGCCAATCAATTCTGGATGCTGTCCCAGCCGGAGCGGGCAACCGCGTTTTTGCAGGCGACAAGAAACAAGGTGTCTTCGCCCGCCGCCCGAACCACTCTGGATGCGTTGTCGGCGACGTTCGCGATGAACGCAGGTGGTCCCGCCCGGGCACTGCAGATCGCGGACGAGGTCCTGAAGTCACCGGCGGCCGACGACACTGCGATCGGGTGGGCATCGGCCGCCGCGGCGTTGAGTTCGGCCCGCATGGGACGGTTCTCCGACGTCGACGCATTCGCCGAAAGGGCCATCGCCGCCGGGCATCCGGGACTGCTGCGGTTCACCAGTGGCTTCGGTCAGACCACGGCGCTGTTGATGGCGGGCGACCTGGACAGCGCACAGGACCTGGGGCAACAGCTCACCGACTTCGCGCAGCTGCAACAGCCCGGGCGCGCCATCGGCGAGGTGCTGGTGGCCGACGTGCTGATCGCGAAGGGCGAACTCGAGTCGGCAGTTCGGCTGTTGCGCAGGGCTGCGGCGGCCTTGGCGCCGACGGGTTATTCGTGGGGCCCACTGGCCTGGATGCTGTTGGCACAGGCGCTCGGCCAGCAGGGCTCGACCGTCGAGGCGGGAAAGGCGTTGTCGCGCGCGGAGTCTCGGCACGGTTTGAAATCGATGCTGTTCGCGCCGGAACTCGCGCTGGCACGCGCGTGGACGATGTCGGCGCGGGGCGACAAGCACGGCGCCGTAACGGCGGCACGCGACGCGGCGCGTAGCGCCGAGCGTGGCGGGCAGACGGCGGTCGTGCTGCGGGCCCAGTTCGATGCGGTACGGTTCGGCGACCTTCGCGCAGCCGACGCTATCGCGCGTGTCAGCGTTGAATGCGACTGCGCGCTCGGACAATTGGCGCTCACCTACGCACGCGCACTGGTCGGCCGCGACGTGGCGGGCCTCAGCGAAGCGGCACACCGCTTGACGGCCATCGGGATGCACCGCGCGGCCGCCGACGCCGCCGCACAGGCGGCCGACGCCGAAACCGTCTAGAGCCTACGGCCCAGATCGTCGTCGGCGGCGTGACGCGTTGACTCCGGTGGCGCGACGGGGGCCGGACCCGCACCAGGCCTGCTGCTTTCAGGTCCGAACGCCAAATTGCTGTCGTCAGCACGCTGCAGGGGCTCGCGTTGCGGTGCGGACTGCACTGGCTGCTCCTGCGGCCGATCTTCCCGTGCGACGCGCTCCTCGAGGCGTTCCACCCGCTCTTCCAGCGGGTCGCGGCCCGGCTGCCCGGAAGGCTGACCCGCCGCACCCGACGACGGAGCACCCCCGACAGGCGCGGCACCGACAGGCGCACCGCCGGCCGGACGCTGACCAGCCTCGCCGCCTCCGCCGCCCTCGGCCGCCTTCATCACCTGCTCGATCAGCGATCCGAACATGCCGGACCCGCCTTGCGCGGCCTGCGAGGGCGCACCAGCCAGCTGGCCCGCTTGCTCGCCGAGTTTGCCAAGCATGCCGACAACCTGACCGACGGACTGCGATCCGGACTCGTCGGAAGCCGCGTACGCCGCCTGTGCGTCGCCCACCTTTCCGGAGTATGTGTGCTCCTTCGCCTGCAACGCCGCGACATTGGCCGTCAGCTGGGCGGCCAGCGTGGGCAGCACGGCGGAGATCGTCGCACTCATCGCGTCCGGACCCGGCGGAAGCATTGGTATCTCAGGCAATTCGACCGAGGCCGCGTTCCAGCTGATGCCCTCGGGCTTCTTCAGTGGGCCAAGCGCCACAGTCCTCCCCTATCACCAGTCATCGTCTACGTCGTCCTCGTCCAGATCATGATCGAGAGGCGCGGGCACAGCCAGGCCCGGCGACGTGCCGCCGCTCTCGCCCCGCATACCGCCCATCATCGGGCCCATCCCACCCATTCCGGCGCCCGCGGCCATCGGCGCCACCCCACCGACCGCACCGGCGCCCGCCAGTGCGCCCTCGGGCGGGGCGGTGGACACCGGCTTGGCACTGCCCACGAGGTTCGCCATCAACGGCGTCTGCGACGGCACACCGCCCGAGCCGGGCAGTGATGCCGCGCGCACCATGCCGGAGCCGCCGCCCGCACCGCCGCCGCCCGCCAGCGGGTGATTGGAGAAGGCCGAGAACGGCAGCCCGGCCGCGCCCATCGAATCCGATTTGCCGCCCTGCCCGAACATCGACGTCAGCTGCTGCAACGGTTGGGACAGCTGCTGCAACGGCTGCATCATCTGCTGGGGTATCTGCATCAGCATCTGCGGGAGCTGGCCCGCCATCGACCCCAGCTGGCTGAGCATCTGCATCGCCTGGTCAGAGCCTCCACCGGCTTGTTTGGCGGCTTCCTCGCCTGCGTCCTGGGCCTCCTTCGCGCCGGGCACCGTCGGGGCGCCGGGCAGCGGGAGGCTGGGCGGTACGCCGAGGGTGTTGGCGAGCTCGGTCGTATTGGTGGTCACGTTGGCCATGTTCTGCGAAAGGCCCATCATGACCCGGCTGCGGGCCAGCTCGGCGGCGTTGGGGAGGGGCATCGCGGCGATCGCTTCGGCTTCGGCCTGCGTCTCCTGCGCGATGGTGTTGGCCAGGAGTTTCGTCTTCACGACCGAAGCCTCCATGGCGCGCAGCTTGATCGCGATCGCCGTGGCGTGCGCCGCGTTGGCTTCGTGACCGCCGATGATCGTGGTCGCCTCGCCCGCTGCGGCCACCGATCCCGTGCCCTCCCACACATCAGTGAGCTTCATCAGCTGTCCCTGCTGCTGCGGGACCACTGTGCCGCTGATCTTCGCGGCGAGCGTCTCGAACCTGGCGGCAGTCGCCGCCAGCATCTCCTCGTCGACGTTCGGCCAGCCCGGGCCGGTCACGGTCTGGCCCCCGTACGGGCTGGTATCGGGCTCGATCGCCATAGGCACCAAATTTACCGTGTCCGCGGTAGCTGCCGGTCCGCAAATTCTGTCCGTCGAGATCGGCGATCAGCGCGGACTAGTTGTGATGCAGCCGTCCGCCAGATAGCCGAAGGGTGCGCTGGACACCGATCTCCGCCAGGAACCGCTCGTCGTGGCTGACCACCACGAACGCGCCCTGGTAGGCGTTCAGCGCCGATTCCAGCTGTCCGACGCTGACCAAGTCGAGATTGTTGGTCGGCTCATCGAGCAGCAGCAGCTGTGGCGCCGGTTCGGCGTAGAGCACGCATGCCAGCGTCGCGCGCAACCGTTCGCCGCCCGAGAGCGCCGAGACCGGCAGGTGAATCCGGTTACCACGAAACAGGAACCGGGCCAGCAGATGCATCCGCCGGGTTTCGGACAGGCTGGGCGCGGATGCGGCGAGGCTTTGCGCGACGGTGGCGTCGGGGCTGAGCAGGTCGAGTCGCTGAGACAGATACGCCACCCGGCCGTCGGCACGGGCGACGGTTCCGGCGGTGGACGCCGCCTCCCCGATATCTGATGTCGCCGCCGGGGCGGCTCCGGCGATCATGCGCAGCAGCGTCGACTTGCCCGCGCCGTTGCGCCCGGTGAGCGCGATGCGTTCAGGGCCGCGGACGGTCAGATCGGCATCGGTGAACAGCGCCCGGCCGCCGCGTTGCGCGGTCAGGCCTTCGGCCCGCACGACCGTGCGGCCGGCAGGGACGTTCGTCTCGGGGAGCTCCAGCGCCAGCACGTCGTCGTCGCGCAGTGCGCGTTCCGCCTCGTCGAGACGGTTGTTGGCGTCGGCGACTCGCGCCGCGTTGACCCCGTCGATCCGGCCCGCCGACTCCTGCGCGCTGCGCTTCATCGCGCCCGCGATGATCTTCGGCAGCCCGGCATCCTTGATGTTGCGTGCGGCCGTGGACGACCGTTTCGCCGCGCGCTCGCGCGACTGCTGCATTTCGCGCTTCTCGCGCTTGAGGCGCTGTTCGGCGTTGCGGATGTTGTCCTCGGCCACCCGCTGCGCCTCGTTCACTGTCTCTTCGTACATCGTGAAGTTGCCGCCGTAGAAATGCATTTCGCCGCGGTACAGCTCGGCGATGCGGTCCATCCGGTCGAGCAGCCAGCGGTCGTGGCTGACCAGCAGCAGACATCCGGTGAAGCCGTCGAGCGCGTCGTACAGCTTGTGCCGGGCGTCGACGTCGAGGTTGTTGGTCGGCTCGTCGAGCAGCAGGACGTCGGGTTGCGTGAGCAGTTGCGCGGCCAGTCCGAGGGAGACGACCTCGCCGCCGGACAGCGAGCCCAGCCGCCGGTCGAGGTCGAGGTGGCCAAGGCCGAGTCGGTCGAGCTGGAAGCGGCTGCGTTCCTCGACATCCCAGTCGTCGCCGATGGCGGCGAACACGTCGTCGCCGGCGTCACCGCCGGCCAACGCGTCGAGTGCGTCGATGACGTGCGCGATGCCGAGCACTTCGGCGACGGTCCGCTCCGTCGTGAACGCCAGCGTCTGCGGCAGATAGGCGACGGAGCCGTCGACGCTGATCGAACCGCCGGTGGGTTTGCGATCGCCGACGATCAACTGCAGCAGCGTGCTCTTACCCGCGCCGTTGGGGGCGACCAGCCCGGTGCGGCCCTCGCCGACGGTGAACGACAGGTCCGTGAACAGCGGTGTGCCGTCGGAGAACGCGAACGACAAGGCCGAACAAGTGATGGAAGACATGCGAGAGATCTCTCGTGACAAGAACGACGTGAATCGGATTGCCGGCTCAGCCGGCGTCGGACACCGGAGTCGTTGTCTCACCGCATGGTTCCAGCGTACGGATCGGTGTCAACCGGTTAAATATCTCCGTAGCATGTCGGTGGCCGCGGTGATGGCTGCGGTGTCGACGCGCTCGTCGACCCGGTGGGCAAGGTTCGGATCGCCGGGTCCGTAATTGACGGCGGGGATGCCGAGCGCCGCGAACCGCGCGACGTCGGTCCAGCCGTACTTCGCCCGCACCTGTCCACCGGCGGCATCCACCAGCGCCGCGGCGGCGGGCGCCGTCAGACCCGGTAGTGCTCCGCCGGCCGAGTCGGTCAACTCGATTTCGACGTCGAGCCCGTCGAACACCTCGTCCACATGCGCGGCGGCCTCGGGGACGCTGCGGTCGGGGGCGAACCGGAAGTTGACCGTCACCGAAGCGGCGTCGGGGATGACGTTGCCCGCGATCCCGCCGTCGATGCGCACCGCCGACAAACCCTCGCGATACGTGCAGCCATCGATGTCGACGTTGCGCGCCCGATAGGACGAAAGCCGGTCCAGGACAGCACCGATCTTGTGGATTGCGTTGTCGCCCAACCAGGATCGCGCCGAGTGTGCACGGGTGCCCGTGGCTCGCACCACGACGCGCAGCGTGCCCTGGCAGCCGGCCTCGATATACCCACCGGAGGGCTCGCCGAGGATCGCCACGTCGGCCTGCAACCAGTCGGGCAGCTCGCGTTCGATGCGGCCGAGACCGTTGGCCGCCGCCTCGATCTCTTCGCAGTCGTACATCACGAGCGTGATGTCGTGCTGGGGCTCGGTGACCGTCGCGGCCAGGTGCAGGAAGACGGCGTCCCCGGATTTCATGTCCGACGTGCCACAGCCGTGCAGTTGGCCGTCGGTCATCCGGCTGGGCAGGTTGTCGGCGGCGGGCACGGTATCGATGTGGCCGGCGAGCAGCACGCGCGACGGCCGGCCCAGGTTGGTGCGCGCGAGCACGGCGTCGGCGTTGCGCACGACCTCGAATCCGGTCGTCTGCTCGCGCAGCGCGGCTTCGATCTCATCGGCGATGCGGCGCTCGCTACGCGATTCGCTGGGAATGTCCACCAGCGCCGCGGTCAGGGCGATCGGGTCGCCGTGCAGATCGAGGGCCACCTGCTTGACGTTAGTCTGAGCGGCGTGACTTCTGCTGCAGGTATAGGCCTGGCGACGATCGCGGCCGACGGAACAGTGCTGGACACCTGGTTCCCGGGGCCGGAACTGGGCGCTGACGGCCCCGCCGGCACGACCCGGTTGTCGATCGCCGAGATTCCGGAAGAGCTGGGCGCACTGACCGGGCACGACGAGGACCGTGGCGTCGAGATCGTGGCCGTCCGCACCACCATCTCGTCGCTGGACGACGAGGCCGCCGACGCCTACGACGTGTATCTGCGGTTGCACCTGCTCTCCCATCGGCTGGTGCCGCCACGCGGACTGAACGCCGACGGCTTCTTCGGCCTGCTGACCAACGTGGTGTGGACCAATCACGGGCCCTGCGCTGTCGATGGTTTCGAGATCGTGCGGGCCCGGCTGCGTAAGCGCGGTCACGTCACCGTGTACGGCGTCGACAAGTTCCCCCGCATGGTCGACTATGTGCTCCCTGCGGGCGTGCGCATCGCCGACGCCGACCGAGTGCGTCTCGGTGCGCACCTGGCGTCGGGGACCACGGTCATGCATGAGGGCTTCGTCAACTACAACGCGGGAACGTTGGGCAATTCGATGGTGGAGGGGCGTATCTCGGCAGGCGTCGTCGTCGATGACGGCTCCGACGTCGGCGGTGGCGCGTCCATCATGGGGACGCTGTCCGGTGGCGGCACCGAGGTGATCTCGGTGGGCCGGCGCTGCCTGCTCGGCGCGAATGCCGGGCTGGGTATCTCACTGGGCGACGACTGCGTGGTGGAGGCCGGTCTCTACGTCACCGCGGGCACCAAGGTGCAGACCGCCGACGGCCAGACGGTCAAGGCGCGCGAACTCTCGGGTGCCAACAATCTGCTCTTCCGGCGCAATTCGGTGACCGGAGCCGTCGAGGTGGTCAAACGGGACGGCACCGGCATCACGCTGAACGAGGCCCTGCACGCCAACTAGGGTCAGCCCGTCGCGTTCGGTTTCAGCGGCGGGCAGCGGCCCTGGTCATCGGTTGCCAGTTCGAAATGCCAGATCTCATTGGCATAGATCTGGCACAGGCCGAACTGCCTGCCGTTGGCGATCAACCACTTGTCGGCCTCCACCGGGGCGATGTCGACGGCCTTGCCCTCGACATGTTTGGACGTGTCCGGCGACGCGACGAACTGCCGCGCCGCGTCGACGCTCCCGTAGGTGCGCACCCCGTCGTCGAACAAGCGCTGCTGGAATCCCCTTGTGCGCCAACCTGAATTGATCCGGATATCGACGTTCTCGGTCGCGGCCTTGCGCGCCGCGTCCTGAACGGCGGACAGCAGTGCGGAATCCAGTAATCCGACCACGGGGTTGGCCACGTCGAAGGGGCTCAGCGTGACTCCGTCGGGCAGCCAGCCGCCGAAGGTGTCGATCGCCGCCGCTCCGATGTCGAGCGATCCGCCGGTGTCACCGGGCGCCGGCGGTGGCGGCGGTTGCGCGTGCGCCGTCGCACAGGTGGCCAGCATCAGCGCGCCCACTGCCGCGGACACGCGGAAGGCCCGCACGGTCAATCGTCTGAGGCAGCGAGGATACAGAATTCGTTGCCCTCCGGGTCGGCCAGGACTACCCAGCTCTCGTCGCCACGCTGCCCCACGTCGACCCGTCGCGCGCCGAGGGCCAGCACCCGATCCACCTCAGCCTGCTGATCGTCGGGACGGAAGTCGAGATGAATGCGGTTCTTGACCACCTTCTCGTCGGGAACCGCGATGAAAATCCAATTCACTCCGGCACCGGGAGGTGCGTGCAGCACGACGTCGCCGTCCTCGTCGATGTCGTGCGGCCAGTCCAGCACCTCTGACCACCAGCGACCCAGAGCGGTGGCATCGCGGGCGTCGATACAGATCTCGTCGAATCTCAGGCCCATTGCGCCAACTCCTTCTTCAACACCTTCCCCATGGCGTTGCGCGGGAGGCTCTCGACGACCCGCACCTCCCGCGGCCGCTTGTGCACCGAAAGCTCCTGGGCGACAAAGTTGATGAGCGCCTGCGGATCCGCATCGCCGACGACGAACGCGACGATTCGCTGGCCGAGATCGTCGTCCGGGACACCCACCACCGCGGCTTCCGTCACGCCGGCATGCCCGAGCAACGCCGTCTCGATCTCCCCGGCACCCACCCGAAAGCCGCCGGTCTTGATCAGGTCGACCGACTCGCGGCCGACGATCCGGTGCATCCCGTCGGCGTCGACGGCCGCAACGTCGCCGGTGTGATACCAGCCGTCGGCGTCCAAGACCTCGGCGGTCGCGTCGGGACGATTGAGGTAACCGTCGAACAATGTGGCACCCCGAAGATGAAGTCGTCCAATGGTTTCACCGTCATGCGCCACCGCAGCACCGGACTCGTCGAGTAGCCGCGTTTCGATTCCCGTCAGCGGCAGGCCCACCCACCCGGGCCGACGCTCACCGTCGGCGCGCGTGCTGATCGTGATCAGCGACTCGGTGGACCCGTAGCGTTCGATGGGTCGGTGCCCGGTCAGTTCGGCGAGCCGTTCGAACACGGGCACCGGGAGGGGCGCGCTGCCGGAAACCAGCAGGCGGGCGGATGTCAGCGCTGCTGCCGCAGCGGAGTCCTCAGCAATCCGCGACCACACGGTCGGCACGGCGAAGTACAGCGACCCGCCAGCGGCGGCGTAGAGGTCGGGTTTCGGCTTTCCGGTGTGTACGAACCGATTTCCGATGCGCAGCGAACCGAGCAGACCGAGCACCAAGCCGTGCACGTGGTAGAGCGGCAGTCCATGCACCAAGGTGTCCTCGGGCGTCCACTGCCAGGCCTGCGCCAGCGCGTCGATGTCCGCGGCGACCGCGCGCCGGCTCAGGACCACTCCCTTGGGCGGGCCCGTGGTGCCCGACGTGTAGATGATCAGCGCCGTCGCGTCGGGGTGCGGTTCTGCGTAGCGGTGCCACGACCGTGCGTGTATCCGCACGGGAACGTGTTGCAGCCCGCCGGTGTCCGACGGCTTCTCCCCCAGCCATGCCTGCGCTCCGGAGTCGGTGAGGATGTGTGTGCGTTCGGCGGCGCCGACATCGGCGGGCACCGGGACCACGGGCACCCCGGCGATCAGGCAGCCCGTCACCGCCAGCACGGTCGTGGCGGTCGGGGTCGCGAGCACGGCGACACGGTGTGCACCGGCTACGCGCTCGGCGACCGAGGTCGCGGCGCCGACCAGGTCGCTACGGCTCAGCACCGCTTCGTCGATGCGCACGGCGTCGCCGATGTCGGCACCTGCCGCCACTGTCGCGGGGTTCAGGGAGGACAGCAGCACGTTCGTGAGGATACTGGGCGCGTGGATTCCATCGAGACAGTTGCTTCGCGGCAGATCTACCGGAACAACTGGTTCTCGCTGCGCGAAGACGATATCCGTCGGCCCGACGGCAGCGACGGTATATACGCGGTCGTCGACAAACCGACGTACGCGCTGGTGATCGCGCAGGAGGGTGATCGGCTCCACCTGGTCGAGCAGTATCGCTACCCGTTGGGCATGCGGCGGTGGGAGTTCCCCCAGGGCACAGTGCAGGACGACACCGATCCGGAGCCGTTCGAGCTTGCCGCGCGGGAACTGCGCGAGGAGACCGGACTGCGTGCAGAGGCGATGACGATCATCGGTCAGCTCGACGTCGCGCCGGGGATGAGCAGCCAGCGTGGCCTGGTGTTTCATGCGACGGGTATCACCGAAGGCGCACATGATCGTGAACACGAGGAACAGGACATGCGCAGTGCATGGTTCGCCCGCAGCGAGGTGGAGCGGATGATGCGCGACGGTGACATCACTGACGCCCAGTCCATCGCGGCGTATGCGCTGTTGCTGTTGTCGCAAACGCCGGCTTCCCGATGAGCTTTGAACCGCCCACTGGTCTACCCCGTATGAGCGATGAGGTGACCATCCGCAAACTGATCACCGATTGGGCCGCGGCGGTCCATTCGGGCGATCTTGATTCTGTGCTGGCAGAACACGATTCGGACATCGTGATGTTCGATGTCCCACCGCCGTACCGGGGTGTGCGCGGCATGGACGAATACCGGGCCTCCTGGCCGCCGTTCTTCGAGTTTCAGAGTCAGGGCGCGTCATTCGACATCGAAGAACTCGACGTGACAGCCGGCGGGGATGTCGCGTTCGCATGGGCCCTGCTGCGATGCGGCAAGCCCGAGGAATTTGAGGCCAACCCCGACAACCGGCTGAGGCTGACGATAGGGCTGCGCAAGCGCGACGGCCGCTGGGTGGTCACCCACGAGCACCACTCGTTCTGCGTGACCGACTAGCGCGGCGCGCCGTCGACGTCCGTCGGGCGTGCACGGATACCGTCACGGTCGTGTCCAGGCGAACGCTCACCGCGGTGCTCGTCGCCGTCGTCCTGGGCAGCCTGGTGACCGCCCCGCACGCGCTTGCCACGGGCCAGATCTGGAACGGCAAGTTCTCGCTGCTGCGGTACGCGGCCACGAAGACCGGCACCAGCATGGCCGCCCGCCAGCACGAGCCCGACTTCAGCGATGTCTACCTGTTTTCCACCGACTGTTCGACGGGCGCCTGCGTGTCGACCGTCATCGGCGGCCCCAAGCCCGCGAATCCGACGCTGCCGTTACCGCCCCGCTACACGTGGGACGGCACCCGGTGGGTGCACGTCTACGACTGGCAGTGGGATTGCTATCTGGGCGAAGGTGTGCCGAAGCAGTGGAACCCCGCGCATTCGGTCGCCTACTACACCCCGCAAGCCGATGGATCGCTACGCGGGGTCTGGCGCACCGATATCGACGGTGGACCGTGCGGCGGCAGCGTCATCATGAACGTCGCGGCGTTTCCCGCTCAGTGACGGCGTTCGGTCAGGGCACGCAGAAAGAACGTCAGGTTGGCGGGCCGCTCGGCCAGTCGCCGCACGAAGTAGCCGTACCACTGCGTTCCGAACGGCACGTAGACCCGGACGTGATTGCCTTCCGCGGCCATCCTGCGCTGCTCGGCGTCACGAATGCCGTACAGCATCTGATATTCGAAATCATCGACGCCCCTGCTGAACTCGCGCGTCAGCGCAGGAACCGCCTCGATGATCGCAGGATCGTGTGAGGCGACCATCGGATAGCCGTCGCCAGCCATCAGCACTCGCAGGCACGCAAGATAGGACGCGGTGACGTCGTCACGATCGCGGTACGCCACCGATGCGGGCTCGTCGTAGGCGCCCTTGCACAGCCGAATTCGCGCTCCCGAAACGGCGAACTCCCTGCAATCGGCCTCGGTGCGCCGCAGGTACGCCTGCAAAACCGTTCCTAGCCAACCGAATTCGGTGCGCAGGTCGCGGACGATGGACAGCGTCGAGTCCGTCGTCGAATGGTCCTCGGCGTCCACGGTCACCCACGCGCCAGCGCGCTGCGCCCGCTCACAGATGGTGTGGGCGTTCTCGAGTGCGATCTTCTCGCCGTCGCGGGGCAAGGCCTGCCCCAGCGCCGACAGCTTCAGCGACACCTCGAGCGGCCGCACCGCCGCCGTGGGCTCGTCGCGACGGTCCAACGCATCTAGCAACGCAAGGTAGGCGTCGACGGTGGTATTCGCCGCGTCGGCGTCGGTGACGTCCTCGCCGAGATAGTCGATCGACACCAGGCGGTCCGAATTCCGCAACTGCGCAACGGAGTCCAGCGCATCCCTCACCGTCTCACCGGGTACGAAGCGGCGCACCACCTGCCGAGTGACGGGCAGGCGCTCGGCTGTGCGGCGCAATCCGTCCGACCGGCTGACGGCCATGATCGCCGGGCGCGCGACCCGCTCGAAGACACCCACGTCACGCCTCCATGTGGGGATAGGTGTGGTTCGTCGCGGGGGCGAACGTCTCCTTGATCGACCGGGCCGACGTCCAGCGCAACAGATTAAGCGCCGAGCCTGCCTTGTCGTTGGTTCCCGATGCCCGTGAGCCACCGAACGGCTGCTGCCCGACGACCGCACCGGTCGGCTTGTCGTTGACGTAGAAGTTGCCCGCCGCATGACGCAACCGTCGCTGCGCCGTCAGCACCGCCGCACGGTCATCGGCGATCACCGCTCCGGTAAGCGCGTAGCGCGCGCCGCTGTCGACGACGTCGATGACACGTTCGTAGTCGCCGTCCGGATACACGTGGACTGACAGGATCGGACCGAAGTACTCGGTGGAAAACGATTCGTCGGTCGGATCATCGGACAGCAGGACAGTCGGCTTGACGAAATAGCCTTCGCTGTCGTCGTATTCGCCGCCGACGGCGACGGTGACGTTCGCGGCGCTCTTGGCACGCTCGATCGCGGTGACGTTCTTCGCGAAGGCCCGATCGTCGATCAGGGCACCGCCGAAATTGGTCAGGTCGGTGACGTCGCCGTATGTCAATGCTTCGGTGGCGGAGAGGAAGTCGTCACCCATCTGTTGCCACACCGATCGGGGGATGAACGCCCGTGACGCCGCCGAGCACTTCTGGCCCTGGTAGTCGAACGCGCCACGGATCAACGCGGTGCGCAACACGTCGGGCTGAGCCGAGGAATGCGCCAACACGAAATCCTTGCCTCCGGTCTCCCCCACCAACCGCGGATAGGTGTGGTAGCGGTCGATGTGGGTGCCGACCTCGCGCCACAGATGCTGGAACGTCGCCGTCGACCCCGTGAAGTGGATGCCGGCCAGCCGCGGATCGGCAAGTGCCACATCGGAAACCGCGATGCCGTCACCCGCCAGCAGGTTGATGACGCCAGGCGGCAGGCCGGCCGCCTCGAGCAACTGCATGGTCAGGTATGCGGCGAAGGTCTGCGTAGGCGACGGCTTCCACACCACGGTGTTGCCCATCAGTGCGGGCGCGCTGGGCAGATTGCCCGCGATCGCGGTGAAGTTGAACGGGGTGATGGCGTAGACGAATCCCTCGAGCGGGCGGTAGTCGGTCCGGTTCCACACGCCGCGCGCGCTGATCGGCTGTTCGGCGTAGATCTCGCGGGCGAATCCGACGTTGAATCGCCAGAAGTCGATCAGTTCACAGGCGGCGTCGATCTCGGCCTGGTACGCGGTCTTGGACTGGCCCAACATGGTGGCCGCGCACAACTTCTCGCGCCACGGTCCGGCGAGCAGATCGGCGGCGCGCAGGAAGACCGCGGCGCGCTCGTCGAACGGCGTCGCTTCCCAGCCGGGCTTGGCGGCGATCGCGGCGTCGATGGCGGCGGTCGCATCGGCGTGCACTGCGTTGGTGAAGGTACCCAGCCGTGCGCTGTGCCGGTGGGGCTGCACCACGTCGGCGCGCTCCCCGCCACCCATGCGGCGGGCGCCGCCGATCACATGGGGCAGGTCGATCGGGTCTGCGGCAAGCGTCGAAAGGGCTTCGGTGAGCCGGGAGCGCTCCCCTGAACCCGGGGCGTAGTCGAGAACCGGTTCGTTGGCAGGGGCGGGCACGTCGCTGAAGGCGTCCATCCAGTAAGAATCCCCGTTCGTACCGTTTTCAACCGATGGCTGATCGGACAAAGACCTGGTGGACTTATAGTTGGATCAGACAAAGGAGGCGCGATGACCGCACCGTCTTCCGGCCTCGGGCTCGGCAGGCTGCTGCTGGCCTTGGACCGCACGATGGTGACGCTGGTCGAAGCCCCCCGAGGCCTGGACATGCCGGTCGGTTCGGTGGCGCTCGTCGACGCCGACGATGTCCGGTTGGGTCTTGCGGTCGGTGCCGGTTCCGCCGATCTCTTCTTTCTGCTCGGCGTCGCCGACGCCGAGGCCGTGCGATGGCTCGAGCAGCAGTTCGCGGGTTCGGGAACGGTGCCGACGGCCATCTTCGTCAAGGAACCCACCGACGCCGCGGTAAGGCGGGCCGTCGCACTCGGTACCGCGGTCGTGGCCGTCGACCCGCGCGCCCGGTGGGAGTCGCTCTACCGCCTCGTCACCCATGCCTTCGAACATCACGGCGACCGGGACGACCGCGACTCGGGCACCGACCTGTTCGGCCTCGCGCAATCGATCGCCGACGGCACCCGCGGCATGGTCAGCATCGAGGACGAACAATCACACGTGCTCGCGTACTCGGCGTCCAGTGACGACGCGGACGAGTTGCGCCGCCTGACTATCCTGGGCCGCGCCGGTCCGCCCGAACACCTGGAATGGATCGCGCAGTGGGGCATCTTCGACGCGCTGCGGGCGGGCGGCGATGTCGTGCGCGTTGCCGAGCGCCCCGAGTTGGGTCTGCGCCCGCGGCTGGCGGTCGGTATTCACCTGCCCAGTACGGATGCGCGTCGCCCGCCGGCCTTCGCAGGCACGATTTGGCTGCAGCAGGGTTCCGCGCCACTGGCCGACGACGCCGAGGAGATTCTGCGCGGCGGTGCGGTGCTCGCGGCGCGGATCATGACGCGCCTGGCAGCGACGCCGTCGACCCATGCGGTGCAGGTGCAACAAATGCTCGGACTGGCCGGCGACGATGTCGACATCGCAGCGATAGCGCGCGAGCTGGGAATCACCGTCGACGGCCGGGCGGCGCTCGTCGGCTTCCAGGGCGGAGCGTCTGCGCCGGCCGGTGTCATCGCGTTGAGCGCCAGCGCTTTTCGTGCCGACGCCCAGACGGTCTCGGCCGGTGGGCGGGTCTACGTCCTGCTACCCAAGATCGGTGCACCATCGTCGGTGATGTCCTGGGTGCGTGGAGTCGTGAGCGCGATGCGTCGCGAACTCGGCCTCACGCTTCGTGCCGTCGTCGCGGCCCCGCTCGGCGGACTGGCGGGCGCGGCGGCCGCCCGCGTCGAGATCGACCGCGTCTTCGACAGCGCCGATCGCCATCCCGGCGCGATCGGACAGATCACCTCGCTGGACGAGGCGCACACCACCGTGCTCCTCGATGAGATCGTGTCGCACGTCGCCGGACGGTCGCGGCTCGTCGATCCCCGGGTCCGACTCCTGCGCGACGAGGATCCGATGCTGGCCGAGACGCTGCGGGCGTACCTCGACGGGTTCGGCGACGTGGCCGCCGTCGCCAAGCATCTGCACGTGCACCCCAACACAGTGCGGTACCGGGTTCGGCGCATCGAGACGTTGCTGTCCACCGCGCTGGACGACCCCGATGTCCGGTTGCTCTTCGCGCTCGGACTGCGCGCCACCGCCGACACGTAGTCACGTATCGTTTGCCGTAAGAGGGGTATACACGAGCAATGAGTGACACTGCGCTTGGTTCCGAGGAATTCGTGGTGCTCGTGGACGACCGCGGTGCCGCAGTCGGCACTGCCGCGAAAGCCTCCGTGCACCACGCGAGTACCCCGCTGCACCTCGGTTTCTCGTGCTACGTCTTCGACGCCGACGGACGCGTGTTGATGACGCGGCGCGCGCTTAGCAAGCGGACATGGCCTGGGGTGTGGACGAATTCGTTCTGCGGCCATCCGGCACCGGATGAGCCGATCGCAGATGCGGTCCACCGGCGCGCCCGCCAGGAACTCGGGCTGACGATCGAACGCGTGGTGTGCGCGCTACCCGACTACCGCTATCGCGCCGTCGCGGCCGACGGGACCGTCGAGAACGAGGTATGTCCGGTGTACTGCGCTGCCGCCGTGGGTGATTTACATCCGTCGCCGGACGAGGTGATGGACTACACGTGGGCCTCGTGGCCGGATCTGCGGTCGGCCGCTCAACTGCCCTGGGCCATCAGTCCGTGGGCTGCCGAACAGATCCCGTTGCTCGACGCGGCCGGAGTCGTCTCGCACTGATCAAGGGCTGCGCAGCTTGAAGATTCGTTCGGCGTACGCCAGGTCGTCACGCCACAGCCGCGCTGCCGCGTGCCGCATGACCGGCTTGATCAACGGCGCTGCGCGCGTCGCATAGGCGAAGCCCGATCGGTCCGAATGGGCGATCACGGCCTCGACCACCGCGGTACGCGGAGATCCGTCGCGGTCCGAACCCACAGGTGTGGCATGGGTTTCCACGACGCTGCCCGTCCCCTCCCCGTCGACGATGCGCATCACAATGGTCCGCGGCTCCGGGCTGGTGAATTCGGCGACGACCGGCACCCCCAGTCTGCCGACGCGAAAGGTGACTGCGACAAGGAAGCGGTCCATTTCCTCGGGCAGGTCATCGTCAGCGGGCGGAGCCGACAGCACTTCCAGACGGCTGAACGAGTACGGGTGAAACCACGATCCGTGCCACGGATCCATCCGGTTGGCGATGATGTCGCTCGGCTCACACGTTCCGACGAGCCGTGTCACAGCGTGCATCTGCTCGCCGTCGGGGCGTACCGGCAACACGGGCATTTCGGTCGGTGTTTCTCCTCCGATGCTGTCGAGCCGCACCCACGCCAGCACCCCGTCGTCGTGGCAAGGATATGGCCGCCAACCGAACTCGCGTCCGCCCTCCAGTCGCAGCCCATGCCACGGGCATATCAGCGCGCCACAATCGACCGTCCCGGTAGCGAGGTCGGCTCCCAGATGGGGGCACGCGCCTGGTCCCACCTTCAGAGCACCGTCCGCGCCACGCCAGGCGACCAGTTCCTGTCCCGCCACCGACGTCCCGTATGGCCGGTTCTTGATGGCGTCGCTGGCGCCGAGGACGTACCAGTTACCGCTCGGTCGCTGTTGCGAACGCCGCAATGCCGCGTCGATCACCGCCGGTACGGCGTCACGGTAGGTCGGTCGCTGTGCGGGCCAAGATAGCGCGGGCAGCAGTTCGAAAGGGACCGTCTTGGACAGCCGCGACCGAAGTCTCGCGATTCTGCTCATCGTGTCTTGGGCCTTCCACGTTCGGCGACTCGACTCAGGAGCGCCATCCGCCCGTGGTTCGGAACCGTCTGCAGGGAATGACCTCGAATGCCGAAGTGATCGAGAAGGTGATTGGCCGCCGACCATCCCGTCGTCGCGGCGCGTTCCATCAGCGCGACAGGCAGATCGATGCGGATACCGTCACCGGCAAGCACCAGTCCGTCATCGGGCGATCTCACGACCGGCCGGTCGGCGAAGTCGCCAGGAGCGAAGCGCGGGCAGTCGTTGTGCCAGAGCACCTTCTCGGCGACGACGTGAGCATTGCGGGTCTCGGGATACAGCTCGTGGAGGCGACCCAGCAGCCGGTCACGCAGAGTATCGTCAGGCGTCTTCACGGCGTATGAGTGCAGTTCCACCACCGATCCCCCGTGCTTGCGCGACCAGTCCGCCGCCTCGTGTTCGTATCGCTCCAGCACGCTGACGTTGTCCAGCGGTGGCCTGCCGCCTGTTCCGATGAACGGCGCTCGGTCGGAATTCACCTTCTCGTCCAGCCACAACCGATGCACGATGAACGGCGGCGCCTTGCCGAGTTTCGCCACGCTCTTGCGCCAGTCGTCGTCACCGATGCCGGCAGAGTTCTCGACGATCCGTTGCAGGCCAGCGATATCGGTGGCCAGTACGACACCGTCGGCGTCTAGTTTCGCTCCGCCGTCGAGACCGACCATCCAACCCTGCCCGTGTCGCACCTCGCTCACCGACGTCTCGCGGTGGACGCGAACACCAAGCGCCTCGAGATAGGCGCCCAACGGGTTCCACAGCGCCGCATCGAAGTTGGCTCCGGCCACGTCGAAGATCAGCCCCTCCCGGGAGCCGAGGAAGTAGATGTGGAACATCGCTGCCAGTTCGGCCGCCGACAGATCAGTCGGCTCCGCGAAGAAGCTTCTGGAGAAGACCTCGAACGCCAGATGCCGCGCCGCTACGGGAAAGTTGATGTCGCGCAGGAAGGAGTCAGCATCCAGGTGGTCAAGGCGGTCGTAGATGTCCGGCACCGACACCGCCGCCAGCGGAGCAGCCGCTCGCGCGTCGAGTCGGACGAGATCTCGTAGCCGGAACGTGGGACTGCGCAGAGCGAACATCATCGCGTTGAGCGGCGGCGTCAACGGCAAACCCCGAAAGGTGTCGGTGCGGCCTTCTGCGTCGATGAGTGGATAGTCATCCACCGGTGTGAGCATCGCGAGCGCAGGGTCTATGCGCCGCAGAAGGTTTCGCAGATTGTAGTACTGCCGGAAGAACGCGTGAAAGCCGCGATTCATCGCGACCTCAGAGTCATCGGAAAGTCGCTCGGTCCATCCGCCGACCCGGCCGCCCAGGTAAGACTGGCGCTCGATGAGGTCGACCGCAACGCCGCGCTCGGCCAATCCCGTGGCGGCAGCAAGGCCCGCGATGCCTGCGCCGACCACGACGACGCGTGGGCGCTCTGACAGTTCAGATGCGTTCGCCACGCCAGCTGGCCCGGGATGAGTCTGGGCGCGCGGATCGCTCATCGTGGCGCCTGCCCCACGAACGTGTGCACGATGTTGCGCTGCCAACCGGGCATCGTCTCGCTGCGGACGGACTCGAAGCCGTTCGCGGCCATCCTGTGCCGGAAGGCTCCCACCCCGTCGAAGGTGTTCACACTGCGCCGGAGGTAGGTGTAGAGCGAGGCATCGCCACTGCGCAAGCGACCGCTGGGAATGATGATCGCGGTACACACCGCGTTCCACACCGCCGTGGCGAGCTTGGAATCGCGGACCGAGTATTCGTGCACCGCAAGCGTTCCACCCGGTCGCAGGAGCTCACGAAACCTGCGTAGCTGGCCGTCCCGGTCGGTCACGTTGCGGATCAGGTAGGCCGCCAGGATGCCGTCGAACGGTCCGACGACGCCGGCGTCGGCGAGATCCTCGATCCGAGACTGCACGAAGCTGACCGACGTCGGCCACGCTTTCGCCCGTGCCTGCGCCAGCATGCCCTCCGACGCGTCAACCGCGACGATCTCGGCTTCGGGCGCGACGGCCAGTAGTGCCGCGGTCGACGCCCCGGTTCCGCATCCGGCGTCCAACAGGCGCAAACCACGGCCCTGGTCGGCGATCCGCATTCGCTGCGCCGAGAGTCGCAGGTGATCGTGGTAGCCGGGGTTGGCGCCCACGAGCTTGTCGTAGGCAGGCGCCCCGACGTCGAAGGCCCCGGGAATTTCGTTGGAGGACAGACTCACAACGTCTCCTTTGTCTGTTCACGTAGCCGCTGACGCTCCCATAGCAACAGCACCGCGGTGACCATCGCCCAACCGAACAGAAAGTCTTCGACCGGGATGTCGAGCGGAAACCGCAATCCGCTGGTGTGCTGTTCGTCGTAGATGACGATCGGTGCGCTGAGCTTGGTGAGCCAACCGTCGACGGGGATCTGGAAGCCCAGCACGATCGCCATCGAGATCCAATACGCCGCGCGGCGGAACAGTCCCGTTCGCAGTATCGCCAATTCGAGCACGATGACGACGATCACCGCGATCACGGCGGGCACGGTGTAGCCGATGCCGGTCACTGCGCCTGCCTTGCCTTGCCGCGGAGGGCGCGTACTCGCCCGAGCAGGCCGTCGACTGCGTTGTAGGTCAGCAACCCGCACAGCGGTATCACCATGAAGAACAACAGTTCCTCGATGGGCATCCCCCCCGGGAGTTGCAGGCCTGTCACGTACTGAGGGTTGAACGTCCACACGTCCGCGGTGATCGCAATCAGATCCCAGAATACGAACACCGCAGCGACCGGAAGTATTGCGAGGGCGGTGCGTTTGGCGTAGCGATACACACCGGGCCCGAGGAACTCCAGGGGTGCGGTGATCACCAGGCACGCCGCGAGCACGAGCAGGTACTGCCAACGGTCCATCGTCACGTCCCTGAATGGCGGATTCGGGCGGCCCACGCTTCGATGAACCCGCGACCAGCGACCTGAAGTCGGCGGGCCGTGCCGACGGTGGCACGTTGATCGAACACCGCGAAGTCGAGTTCTTCGATGCGGTCCAGGATTTCGGAGTACAAAGTGAGCGCAGCCGAAATGCACGGTCTCGACCGAGGATGAAGCAGGGCAATGCCCTGTTCGGCGAATCGGTAGATGCGTCTGGTCTCCGCGTGCTGCTCCTCCAGGGCGCGCCGCACTCGCGAGTCGGTACGGCGATGGTCGTGACACCAGTTCAGAACGTCGCGGTCCACCTGGTGGACGGCGAGTTCGTCGGCGGGTAGATAGATCCGCCCGCGCTGCAGGTCTTCATCGACATCGCGCAGGAAGTTGGTGAGCTGGAACGCTTTTCCGAGTGCTGCGGCGTACGGTGCAGCCTCGGTGGGTTCGCACACGGTACCCAGGACGGGCAGCATTTGGAGACCGATCACTTCGGCGGAGCCATACATGTATCGGTCGAGTGCGGCGCGGTCGGGGTAGTCGGTGGTCGACAGGTCCATTCGCATCGAGGACAAGAAGTCGTCGAAGTGTTCCCACGGGATGTCATATCTGCGCGCGGTGTCGACCACCGCCGCCAACGAGAGGTCACCATCGTCGTTGGCGCCGGTCGTCATACGGTTGAACAACCGTGTCGCCAACCGCTGCAATTCATTCGCACGCTCCGAGGTGGACACCGACGCGTCGAAGTCGTCCAGGATGTCGTCGGCGCGCCGAGCGAACCCGTAGAGCGCGTGCACGGCGGGACGCTGCTGCGGCGTGAGCAACCTCGTGGCAAGGAAGAACGTTCGCCCGTGCTGTGAGTTCAAGGTGCGGCAGCGTCGGTAGGCGTCCCGCAATACGGGATCGTGGACACCGGCGGCATGGAGTTCTGAACTGATCATGGTTGCACCACCCGTAGTTGGCGTCGCTTGGTCACGGCGCCGGTGATTCTGTCGGCGGCCAGGCGGCCCGACATCAACGCTGTGGGCACACCTACCCCCGGCACTGTCGAGGATCCGGCGAGGACGGCGTTGTCGACACCGCGCACGGTGTTCGCCGGCCGGAACGGACCGGTCTGCCCGAAGGTGTGGGCCAGCGCGAACGGCGTGCCCGCAAGCATGCCCTGGCGCGCCCAGTCCGCGGGGTCGACGACATGCAGTAGTTCGGCTTCGCGGCCGAGCGACGGCATCCGGTTCTGGACGGCCCGCAAGATGCTGTCGGTGTATGCCGGACCCGTTGCGGCCCAATCGACATTGCCCACCGCGGTGTTCGGCGCAGGAGCCAGGATGTACAGCAGATCGCGACCGGCCGGCGCCAGCCCCGCGTCACCCGCCGAGGGCCGAGTGACGAGCAACGAGGGGTCGGTCATCACTTTCCCGTCGTCGATGATGTCCCGGAATGTCTGCTGCCAGGCCTGGCCGAACAGAATCGTGTGGTGCCCGACATCGGTATCGACCGCCTGGCAACCGACGTGCGCGACGACGGCGGAGGGTGCGGGCCGAAGCCGAAGCAGCCGGCGCGGTTCACGGCCGAGCAGGCGATAAGTCTCGGGTAGCTCCGTGGTCAGCACGACCGCGTCCGCCGGGACACGCTCACCGGTGCTGGTGCGCACGGCCGTCACCTCTGATCCGCTGCGCTCCAGTGCGGAAACTGCCGCGCTGTAGCGGAATTGGACACCTGCACCGGCGGCGGCCGCGGCCAGCGCATCAGGCAGCGCGCGCATGCCGCCGCGCGGGAAGAAGACGCCGGAGATGGTGTCCATGTAGGCGATGACGGCGTATACGGCCAATGCCCGCTGCGGCGGAACGCCGGCGTACAGCGCTTGAAAGGTGAACACCCGCTGCAGCCGTTCGTCGCTGATGAACTTGCGCACCATGCGATCCCACCGACGAAAGCCGCCGATGGCCGTCAACCGCGCCAGCGCAGGAGTGAGGAGAGACAGCGGTGAGTCGAAGTTCGCCGCGATGAAACCGTCGAACTCGACGTCATAGAGTCGGGTCAGCCAGTCACGTAGCTGCAAGTAGCCATCGGCCTGCCCGCGGCCCGCGAACCGCTCGATCTCGGCGGCCATTGCCTCTCGGTCGCTGTGCACGTTCAATGAGCTGCCGTCGGCGAACGACGCGTGGTAGGCGGGATCGACCCGCATGAGGTCGAGACGGTCGGACAGCGATTCGCCGACGGCCGCGAATGCGTCGTCGATGAGGTCAGGCATCGTCAGCACGGTTGGGCCCGTATCGAGTAGGTACCCGTCGATGTCGAGGCGCCCCACCCGTCCCCCGGGATGTGGTGCCCGTTCGATCACGGTGACCTCCCGGCCACGCCCTGCGAGATGCAGGGCCGCCGATAATCCCGCGAGGCCCGCACCGACCACGACCACCCGTTGGGCGTTGCTTCCAAAGGTCTTCACGATCACGCCGTCCGTGCGGTGCACGCCGTGGCCATGTCCGCCAGGGCTACTCGGACATCTGGTCGCAGGTCGGCATTGTCGACGAGCGTCAGGGCGTGCGTGAGCCGCGAGTCGATCAGTTTCTCGATCCAATCGACGGCACCCGTGGCGACGATCAGTTCACGCCAGCGGTTGATGTCGTCGACGTCGAGGGCGTCCGCGCGCATCAGGCCGCGCAGTTGCCTGCGCAACACCCTGTCCGCCAGGTGGTAGGCGGCCGCTACGACGGTTGTCGCCTTGCCCTCCAGAAGGTCGCTGCCGCTGGGCTTTCCGGTGATCGAAGGCGATCCGAAGATGCCGAGTACGTCGTCACGCATCTGGAAGGCCTCTCCAATGGCGTCACCGTAGCCGCCAAGCATCGCCATCACCGGCTCGTCACAGCCCGCCATGGCCGCGCCCATTTCAAGTGGGCGCCGCACGGTGTAGTTGCCGGACTTGCGGCGCGACACGGACAGCACGCGGTCCAGGGTTGGGAACCTGCTCGAGTCGTTGATCAGGTCGGCGAATTGCCCTATCGCGAGTTCGGTGCGCATCGCGTCGTAGCGAGGCCAGACCCGCTCGAGGGCGGCGGTCGGAACGCGACTCTCCCGCATCATCTGCGCCGCCCAGACCAGACACAGATCCCCAAGCAGCACCGCGGCGGATTCCCCGAAACGATCCGGCGATCCCCGCAACGGCCGCCGCCGATGCCACTGCGCGAACGCGACGTGCCCGGCGACTCGGCCACGGCGCATGGTGGAGCTGTCCATGACATCGTCCTGCAAGAGGGCGAACGCGTGCAGTAGCTCGAGGCCGGCGGCTGCTCGCAGCGCTGCAGGATCGTGGTCGGCGCCGCACAACCAACCCAGGTACATGAACGTCGACCGCACGCATTTGCCTCCGTCGACGAAATCGCGCAACACGTCGGCCGCGATATCGACCCCGGCAGCCTGAAGCTCGGGTGCGCACCTGGTGTCCACGAACTCGGCGACGATCCCCTGCACAGCACGGCGCAACGCGCCGCGCCAGTGCTCGCCGCCCAGTTCGGCAGCCGGCTGTGAACCGTTGGCCGAATGCGACACCACCTCGTCAAGCATGCGTGAGCCGATCGCTGACACGCGCCACTCCTTCCGCGCCGTGTGCGGTTCAACTTACCCAGGGCTGGCGAGCCCAACCTACGAACACAAATACCCGGTTCGCCGCCAAATTGCATCGTTCCTGCATCGATTAGTCACGCAAACGTCATCACTGTCCACCGGTCGACGGACACAGCAATCAGCCCCAAGGTTGTCGCGCGCCGCTCGCCAACGGAGCACGATCAGTGCATGACGACCGCAGCCCGGACCCGCAGCACGGAAAATCCCTATCTGAACGGCAACTACGCGCCGGTCAGGGAGGAAATCACCGCTTTCGACCTCGAGGTCACCGGAACCATCCCGGAGTATCTCGACGGTCGCTATCTCCGCATCGGACCCAACCCTCTCGGCGATCCGGATCCCGCCCGCTACCACTGGTTCCTCGGCGACGGCATGGCGCATGGACTACGTCTGCGCGACGGCGAGGCGCAGTGGTACCGCAACCGGTGGGTGCGCTCTGCGGCCGTGGCGCGCCGGCTTGGCGAGACCTGGCGCGGAGGTCCGACCGCAGGCGGCTTCGACTTCGCGGCGAATACCAACATCCTCGAACAAGGCGGCCGGACCCTGGCCATCGTCGAGGCCGGCGGACGTCCCTACGAGCTGACCGACGAGCTGGAGACCGTCGGCCCCTCCGACTTCTGCGGCACGCTGTTCGGCGGGTACTCCGCCCATCCCAAGCGGGACCCCGCGACGGGCGAGCTGCACGCCGTCTCATACAGCCCGGTGCGCGGCAACATCGTGAGGTACACCGTGACAGGTGTCGACGGGAAGGTGCGTCGCACGGTCGACATCCGTTTGAAGGCGCAGACGATGATGCACGACTTCTCGCTCACCGAAAAATATGTCGTGCTCTACGACCTGCCGGTCGCGCTGGACCTGAGCGGTCGCGCACAGACTGCCACGGCGAAGGCTGCCACGGGTCTGCTGGCCCACGTCGTGGAGCGCCACGCGCTGCCGGACTTCATGCTGAGAAGGGCCATGCGCAAATCCGGCCAGGGTGGCGGGGCGCCATCGGGCGGTATGCCCTATCGCTGGGCCCCCGAACGGCAGGCCCGCGTCGGGGTGATGCCTCGCGAGGGCAGCGCTGCTGACATCCGTTGGTTCGAAGTGCAGCCCTGCTACGTCTTCCATCCACTGAACGCCTACGACGTGCCCTCTCCCGAAGGCGACAGCATCGTGCTCGACATCGTGCGGCACTCTTCGGTCTTCACGACCGGCACCAGCTTGGTACCCGGCACGCAGACTCTGGACCGGTGGACCGTCGATCTGGCCGCGGGCACGGTCCGGGAAGAACGCCTCGACGACACCGTCCAGGAGTTCCCGCGGGTCGACGAGCGGCGCGTCGGTCGCCCGCACAGGTTCGGGTACACGGTCGGATATGTCGGAGGCTCCGCAGGAATCACCGAAGCGGACTCGATCCGCAAGCACGACCTGCACACCAAACGCACCGAGTCGGTGGCCTTCGGCGCGGGTCGTGAACCCGGCGAGTTCGTCTTCGTCCCATCCGGTGCGGACGCTGCCGAGGACGACGGGGTCGTGATGGGGTTCGTCTACGACCCGGCCACCGACCGCAGTGATCTTGTACTCCTCGACGCGCAGACGCTGGAAACGGTCGCAACGGTGCACCTTCCGGCCCGCGTACCGCACGGATTTCACGGCAACTGGGCACCGACCCGGGGATCGGACCCACAGCGAAGCTAGGGTGGGGCCCCGGCGAAGACAGGGGAAAATCGCGGTATGAGTGTGGACGCTCCGCGGGGCGCCGAATGGCATTGGCTGTGGATGGTCTATGTCGTCGGCGTCTGCGCGGCGGCCATGTTCGCGGTGGTCGTGCTCGATCATCGCTTTCCCGGTGACATGCCCGTCGCCATGGCCGCGATCGCAGGCATGGTGCTCTGCGTGGTGACATTTGGTCGCAGGATCTTCGTTCTTCCTGAAAACAGCTGGGCTGCAGTATTATTCGTCGCAATTGTGGTCGCTCTGTGGACCGTCGCCTTGTGGGCCTCTCCGGTCGCGGTGGCAGCGGTACCGGCGATCTACCCGATTGTGTTCGCGACACTGACGCTGCGCGCCGCGCTGGTGATCACCACGGCGATCAACCTGATCCCGCTGATCCTGGTCATAGTCAGGGAAGGCATCCCTTCGCCGAATCTCGGTATCGCTATTGCGTTTACCCTCATCGGGGTGATCATCGCGCCGGTGATCGGCACTGTGATCATCACGTCGATGCGGCAACGCAGACAGCTGGCCGCCCTGGTGTCCGAGTTGGCGGCCACTCGTGCCGAGAGCGCCCGTTTGTCGCGTGCGGCGGGCACCGCGGCGGAACGGGAGCGACTGGCCCGCGAGATCCACGACACGCTGGCCCAGGGCTTCACCAGCATCGTCATGCTTGCCCAGGCCGTCGAACCAGAGCTGGAAACCGATACCGCCGCGGCGAAGCGACACGTCGAATTGATCGGCGCCACTGCACGGGAGAACCTCGCCGAAGCACGGGCGATGGTGGCCGAACTGACGCCGAGTCCGCTCGAGGAAACGCTGCCCGCCGCCATCCAACGACAGTGCGATCGGCTCGCCGCCGAGACCGACGCCGTGGTCACCGCGCACATCGCCGCCGACCTGCCCACCCAGAGCATGGCCGCCGATGTGGTGCTGCTGCGTGCCACGCAGGAGGCGTTCGCGAACATTCGCAAACACGCGCAGGCTAGCGCAGTCACCGTCGACCTGGCACCGTCGACTTCAGGAGTTCGGCTTACGGTGACAGACAACGGCATTGGAATGGACAGCGGTCACCGCGAGGGCTTCGGGCTGCGCGGAATGCGTGCCCGGGTGGCGCAGGTGGGCGGTGCGATGACCCTGTCCACCGGTTCCGGCGCCGGGACGACGCTGACGGTCGAGGTGCCGACATGACCGCCGCCATCACGAAGGTGCTGATCGTCGACGACCATCCGGTAGTCAGGGAGGGTTTGCGCGGCATGATCGACGCCGAGGCCGACCTCTCCGTCGTGGGCGAGGCGGGTTCGGGCGCGGAGGCGATCGTCATGGCCGAATCCCTGCGACCTGACGTCATTCTCATGGATCTGCGGATGCCGGACGTCGACGGTGTGGCGGCCACCGAGCGAATCCTCGCGGCGCTGCCGGGGACACGCATCGTCGTCGTCACCACGTACGAGTCCGACTCCGACATCCTGCGCGCGGTCGAGGCGGGTGCGGCGGGCTATCTGCTGAAGGATGCGACGCGATCCGAACTGGCCGAGGCCGTTCGCGACGCGGCGCGAGGTAAGACGGTGCTGGCGCCGACTGTTGCCGATCGCCTTGTCCGCTTTGTGCGCCAACCTGTTTCGGCGGCGTTGTCGAGCCGAGAGGTCGAGGTGCTCGGGCTGGTGGCGACCGGCAAGACCAACGCCGAGATCGGGCGTGCACTGCACATCAGCGAAGCCACGGTGAAGACCCACCTGCTGCGGACGTTCAACAAGCTAGGCGTTTCCGATCGCACGGCGGCGGTGACGACCGCGATGTCGATGGGCCTGCTGGATTGATTCCTAGCCCGTGAGTCGCTGTACCGCAGCGGCTATGCGCTCATCGGAAGCGGTCAAAGCGACCCGGACGTGCTGCGCTCCCCCGGGCCCGTAGAACTCACCGGGCGCCACCAGGATGCCTCGCTGGGCCAGCCAGGCCACGGTGTCGCGGCACGGCTCGCCGCGCGTGGCCCAGATGTACAGTCCCGCTTCCGAGTTGTCGACGGTCAGGCCGGCCCCCTGCAGCGCGGGCTTGAGGACGGTCCTGCGCCGCTCGTAACGCGCGCGCTGCTCCCGTTCGTGTTCGTCGTCGTCGAGTGCCGCACCCATCGCGGCCTGCACCGGAGTCGGCATCATCATGCCCGCGTGCTTGCGCACGGCCAGCAGCTCGGCCACCACCGACGGGTCGCCGGCGACGAAACCGGCCCGGTACCCCGCCAGCGACGACGTCTTCGACAGCGAATGGATCGCCAACAGCCCGGTGTGGTCGCCATCGCAGACGTCGGGATGCAGTACCGAGAGCGGCCGGTCCTCCCAGCCCAACCCCAAGTAGCACTCGTCGGAGGCGACGAGGACACCGCGCTCCCGGGCCCAGCCGACGACCTTGCGCAGGTGGTCGACGCCCAGCACCTTGCCCGTGGGGTTGCTCGGCGAGTTCAGGTACACCAGTGCGGGCGACTGCGGACCCAGCTGCGTCAGTGAATCCGCGCGCACGAATGGCGTTCCGGCCAGCCGTGCACCGACCTCGTAGGTCGGATAGGCCAACTCCGGCACCACGACCAGATCATCGGGTGACAGGCCGAGCAACGTCGGCAGCCACGCGATGAGCTCCTTGGTGCCGATCACCGGCAGCACGGAATGCTCGGCAAGCCCGGTGATGCCGTATCGGCGGTGCAGCGCCGCCACCGCCGACGCCCGCAACGCGGGCGTGCCTGCGGTCGTCGGGTAGCCAGGGGCTGCACTGGCCGCGGCCAGTGCGTCACGGATCACCGGGGCGACGTCGTCGACGGGTGTGCCGACCGAGAGGTCGACAATGCCGTCAGGGTGTGATCGGGCCAGCGCGGTGACGTCGGCCAGGGTGTCCCAGGGGAACACCGGCAGAGACGCCGATACGCGCTGCAAGCGCGCCGGTATCAGTCTTTTTCCTGTGGCGGCAGATCCTTGACCGCCTGGGGGTCGTTGTCGGTCTGCCCGACCTTGGATGCACCGCCCGGGGATCCGAGCTCGGCGAAGAAGTCGGCATTGATCTGCGTGTAGCTGGACCACTGGTCCGGCACATCGTCCTCGTAGTAGATGGCCTCCACCGGGCAGACAGGTTCGCAGGCACCGCAGTCCACGCACTCGTCCGGGTGGATGTACAGCATGCGTGCGCCCTCATAGATGCAGTCGACAGGGCACTCCTCGATACATGCCTTGTCTTTCAAGTCAACGCAGGGTTCGGCAATCGTGTACGTCACAGGTTGCTCCTCGATCTCCTGTCCAATGGGGCTGCCATCTCGGGTCAAGGCCCATGAGTTCTGAGCAAGTATGCGGAATCCATACCTGTACGGTCGTCTCAGTGTGCCCTAACTTCGCGCGCCGCCCTGTTATGGGTTGCGCGTGGTTACTGATACTAGACGTCGCAGATACAGCTAGACCAGTCACCACACCCCATCATGTCAACCCGCTGATCGAATGCTCAGCATTGACCTCGGATGCGGCCATCGCTCAGCCGTTAAGAATTCTCCAAGTGCACTCGCTCAGTCTTTCCGTCAATCACCACGACCGCCTCGTCGTCGCGACTGACTCAGAAGGACCAGGACATGACCTACCCCAGGTACGCCGCCAACACGCTCGGCCCGACGCGCGGAGCGCAGTTCCATTCCGCGCCCACTCAGGGCTATCCCATGCGGCCGGCTCCGCAGTTCCAGCCACCGGCTCCGCAGTTCCGGCGGCCGGCTCCGCAGTTCCAGCGGCCGGCTCCGCAGTTCCAGCCGCCGACTCCCCCGGTTCAACCGCCGGCTCCCCCGGCCCAGCCGCCCGCGAAGCGCAAGCGCAGTCGTGGCCCGCTCGCGATCGTCCTCATCCTCGTGATCGTTCTCGCGACCGCCGCCGCGGGAGTGCTCGGCGCCGAGTTCTACGCACGCACCATCGCGGTCGACAAGGTCAAATCGGCCGCCGCATGCTTCATCGAGGGGTCCGAGAACTCCGTCGATGTGACGTTCGAGACCTCGCCGCCGGTTCTCATGCAGTACTTCGACGACAAGTACTCCGGGTTCACGATCGCCACCGACGGACCCATCCGCGGCGTTGACGGGGTCACCGCGGACATCGCGGTCGATGACCTCGACCTCAACGGCGGTGCGAACGACCGGGGCACCATCGGCGCGATCAACGCGACCATCGACTGGACGTCGGAAGGTATGCGGGAATCTGCAAATGCCGCCCTCAAGGAGGCCATCGACGAGTACCTCGAGGGCAGCTTCCTGAGCTTCCTGTCGGACTGGATCTCGACCGACGAAGTGGTGACGAACGTCGAAACCGACCCTTCGACGGGGATCGTCACCCTGGAGGGGATGTTCGACAGCAGGATCGCTGTCAAGCCGGAGACGACCGCCGACGGCGGAATCAAGCTGGAGATCCAGCCCGACGGTTTCACACTCGGCGGCGACCTTGACCTCCCTCAGGAAGACCTGCAGGAGAAGCTGGATGAGATGACGGGCGAGCTCACCGACAACAGGTACAACCTCCGGGTGGATTCGCTCGCAGTCACGAACAACGGTGTGGTTGCCGAGTTCTCGGCCAAGAACATCGACATCCCGGCCAGTGACGGGGGGAGCAGCTGCTTGGACATGTAGACGAAACGCGGCCAGCGCGTCTGCAGGATCTCGTCCTGCAGACGCGCTAGTTCGTTGTGGGGCCGGTGTTACGCCTGCTTGAGTGCCTCGATCTCCAACGTGACGGTGATTTTGTCGCCGACGACGGTGCCACCGGTTTCCAGCGGCATGTCGATGTCGATGCCGAAGTCCTTGCGGTTCAACACCACCGATGCCTCGAACCCGGCGACCTCGCCGTGTCCCATGCCGGGGTTGACGCCGTTGAACTCCAGTTCCAGGGTGACCGGCTTGGTGACGCCCTTGAGGGTGAAGTCGCCGTCGACAAGGTAGGAGTCACCGTCAGACCGGATGCCGGTCGAGGTGAAGGTGGCGGTCGGATACTGCTCGGCGTCGAAGAAGTCGGCGGACCGGACGTGCGCGTCGCGCTGTTCGTTGCGGGTGTTGATGGAGTCGACGGCGATCTCGGCGGTCACCGACGGCGTGCCGTCCTCGGCGACCACGATCGCGCCGCTGAAGGTGTCGAAGGTGCCCCGTACCTTGCTCACCATCAGGTGACGTACGGAGAATCCGATGGTGGAGTGCACGGGATCGATGGCCCAGGTACCCGTGGCGAGCTGGGCGGTTCCGGTGGCGCCGGTGGCAGTGGTCATTCGTGAATCTCTTCCTCTACGGAGCGCCGGCCTCCCCGGCACCTTCGTAGGAATAAACGGACCTCAGTCCGCTTTTATTTCTGGGCCGGGGCCGAGGGCGAATTCGCCAGGTCAACCCCGATCGCCCCAGACGGCCTGCGCGCCGGAGTCACCGATCCGAACGACGGCGATGATCGACGACACGCCCACCAGTAGGGCCATGACGGCCACCATCGCCGCCGCGGCCTTCCGCGGTTTGTTCGAGCGGCCTTCCACCCAATGCAGCCCCGCCAGCGCCACCGCGACGATCAGCATGGCGACCGAGAAGTAAATCATCCACTCTCCGCGCTCAGCATGCTCCTGCAGAATCGGCCGCGGCGGGCCTCCGTGCTCCAGCAGCCATTCGCCCGCTGAAGTGGTCAACGGTGTGAGCACTGCCGTCACCACGGCGAAAGCCAGGACCAGCCACACCAATCGACGACGTGCCGCGGGCCAGATTGCACACAGGATCACGAGCAAGGCGGTCAAGGGCGCGAGTACCACGATGCCGTGTACCAACAGGGCGTGCGCGGGGATTCCGGAGATCGTGTCCATGGCCGCTCCAACGGTTGAGGATTGCGACATTCAAGGTATACACGTTGCAGTCGCGGGAGCGTTCTTTTTGCCTCGAGTTTCCGTAAAGTCAGGCGCAGCAGTGCGTTTCAGGCACTTCTTGTTAGGTAAGGCTAGGCAGCCAGTGGCGCGTACGTCGTGGAGCGCTGTCGCGCCGGCCGGCCGATACCCTCGGCGATCGACGTGAGCTCCTCGACGCTCTTGGCCGAGCCGAACTCCGAACCGGCCATCCGCGAGATGGTCTCCTCCATCAGCGTCCCGCCGAGATCGTTGGCGCCACCGTTGAGCATCACCTGCGTGCGCTCGACACCGAGCTTGACCCAGCTGGTCTGGATGTTGGAGATCCTGCCGTGCAACATGATCCGCGCCAGCGCATGCACAGCGCGGTTGTCGCGGTGCGTCGGCCCCGGCCGCGCCCCACCTGCGAGGTAAAGCGGCGAGCTCTGGTGGACGAACGGCAACGGCACGAATTCGGTGAATCCACCGGTGCGGTCCTGGATCTCGCGCAGCACGCGAAGGTGGCCGACCCAATGTCGCGGCGTGTCGACGTGGCCGTACATCATCGTCGAACTCGACCGCAGCCCGACTTCGTGTGCGGTGCTGACTACCTCGATCCACATCGACGTCGGCAGCTTGCCCTTGGTCAGCACCCAGCGGACCTCGTCGTCGAGGATTTCGGCGGCGGTGCCCGGGATGGAACCCAGTCCCGCCTCACGAAGCTCGGTGAGCCAGTCGCGAATGCTGGTGCCGCTCTTGGTGACTCCGTTGGCGATCTCCATCGGCGAGAACGCATGCACATGCATCGACGGCACGCGCGCCTTGACCGCGCGCACCAGATCGGCGTAGCCCGTGACGGGCAACTCCGGATCGATACCACCCTGCATGCACACCTCGGTCGCACCCGCGACGTGCGCCTCCCATGCACGGTCGGCGACCTCGTCGACCGAAAGCGAGAACGCGTCGGCGTCACCCTTGCGCTGGGCGAACGCGCAGAACCGGCAGCCGGTGTAGCAGATGTTGGTGAAGTTGATGTTGCGGTTGACGACGAAGGTCACATCGTCGCCGACGACATCGCGCCGCATTGAGTCCGCAAGTGCGGCAACAGCATCCAACGCCGGGCCGTCCGCCATTGCGAGCGCCAGGTATGCGTCGTCGGAGAGTGCGGCCGGATCGCGCTCGGCGGAGCGCAGCGCCGAAAGCACGTCGGTGTCGATGCGTTCAGGAGCCTGGGCGGCCAGTTCGTGCACCTTCTCGCGGATCGACTCCCAGTCGCCGAACGCACTTCCCAGATCGCTACGCGTCTCGGTGAGGCGGCCGGCGTCGTCGATGGCCGAGTGAAGGTCGGTGCGACCGAGAGACTCCCAGGCCTCGTCGGGTTCCTGCCAGGGCCGCCCGGTGGGGTTGACATCCAAGGCCAGACCGGTCTCGGGGTCGGCCAGCGCGTCGACATGCCCACGTACCCGCGGGTCGATCCACGCGGCACCGGCCTGTACGTATTGTGGCTGAGCAGTCAAACGCTGCACCAGGTCGTAACCGGCCTCGGCCGTGACCGCGGACAGCTCGTCGAGTGCGGGCCACGGCCGCTCGGGGTTGACGTGGTCGGGGGTCAGCGGCGACACCCCGCCCCAGTCGTCGACTCCGGCGCCGATCAGCGCCAGGCATTCCTGGCGCGACACCAGGTTCGGCGGCGCCTGAATGCGGACCTTGGGTCCCATCACGAGGCGCGCCACCGCCACCGTCGCCAAGAGGTCCTCGAAGCCGGCATCCGGCGTCGCCGCCATCGCGGTGTGGTCCTTGGCCCGGAAGTTCTGCACGATCACTTCCTGAACGTGTCCGAACTCCTTGTGCGATCGCCGGATCGCGTGGATCGTGTCAGCCCGCTCGGCAAGTGTCTCCCCGATCCCGACGAGCAGTCCCGTTGTGAAGGGGATCGACAGACGGCCGGCGTCGGCCAGCGTGCGCAGCCTGACTTCCGGATCCTTGTCCGGGCTGCCGTAGTGGGCCAGTCCCTTGGTCTCGAAGAGGCGCCGCGACGTGGTCTCCAGCATCATGCCCATCGACGGGGCCACTGGCTTGAGCCGGCTCAACTCCGACCAGCTCATCACGCCGGGGTTCAGGTGCGGCAGCAGCCCGGTTTCCTCCAGCACCCGGATGGCCATCGCGCGGACGTAGTCCAGCGTCGAGTCATAGCCGCGCTCGTCTAGCCACTGCCGGGCCTCGTCCCAACGCGCCTCAGGCCGGTCACCGAGCGTGAACAGCGCTTCCTTGCAACCCAATTCGGCACCGCGACGAGCGACCTCGAGGATCTCGTCGGGCTCCATGTACATGCCGAGGCCCTGTGCCCGCAGCTTGCCGGGGACCGTGACGAACGTGCAGTAGTGGCAGGTGTCTCGGCACAGATGAGTGACGGGGATGAACACCTTGCGCGAGTAACTCACCGGCAGCCGTCCGGTCGGACCGCGCCGGCCGGCCGCTTCGAGGCCGGCATCACGCACGCGGGCCGCACTGGCGCACAGATCCGCGAGGTCATCCCCACGCGCGGTCATCGCGATCGCAGCTTCGTCGAGATTGAGTGCCACGCCGTCGCGGGCGCGGCGCAATACGCGCCGCAGGCCTGCGGGGCTGGGTGTGCCTGACTTCGGTGGGATCGCCGGACTGGGCAGATCGGCGCCATGCTGGGGGTTCAGAGCCACTCCCGTGTAACCCCACGTCCGTCGAAGATCATCCGCGCGTCTCACATTCTGAAACATGGGCGCCTGACATATCGGTCACATTAGTCCGCCAATTGACGCAGTCGGTGCGCCGCCGCCCCGCAGTCGAGGTCAGCAAAGCAAAAGGTGCGGTCCATTTACGCGCGAGCAAACATTGACGTAGGTTATGCGAGTCGGGCTTTCCGGAAGGACAACATGAAACGCTCTGCACGCTCGGCAATGGCGGTCGGGGTGAGCATGCTGGCAGTCAGCGCAGCGGTGATCGCTCCGGTGCATACGACCGACGCGCCCGCGCCGGATCCGGCGGTCCGGCTGGCGGCGGCGGTGGAGCCACTGCAACCCGGGGAAAAGCCTCCCCACATCCCCGCCCTGCTCCGGTCGTCGCAGTTGCTGCCATCGGTGGTTCCCACGGCCGTGCCGGGCGCGCCGTCGGTGCTGGCCGTCCCCATCGCCCCGAACCTCGCCAACGGCATCGACAACCTGTACCTCGCGGTCGAGCCGTGGGTCCAATACGGGTTCGAGGTCGCCGCGGCCGCGATCGCCTGGGTTCCCTACGTGGGCTTCCTGTCAGGCCTGATCATGGACGGCTACTTCTTCGGCGAGAGCATCGTCGCGAGCGCCGTCTTCAACTTCACCGACTTCCTGCGCGGCGACGGGGGCCTTGTCGAGAACCTCGTCGACTTCGGTGTCGACGTCGGCCTGGCCTTCGTCTGGCTCGGACTCGACGTGGTGAACACCTTCATTCCGCTGCCGCCGTGCAATTGCTACCCGCCGCGGCCACCGCTACAAGGTCCGTTTTCTGCACTCGACGCGCTCACCACGCTGACGAAGCCGGCGCAGGAAATGACCGCGGACACGACGTCCGTCGACGAGTCGGCGCAACCAGGGCTGGACGAGACCACCGGCGAAGAAGTTGTGGCGGTCGACAACGCGATCGAGCAGAAGCGAGCCGCCCCCGGCACGAAGCTCCGCGAAGTCCTCGGCGAACTCGTCGACCGATTCACTGGCGAACGTCTCGACGGCAGTGCGGAACAGCTGACCAATGACAACGTCACCGACGCGTCCGATACAGTCCGGGCGCAGGGTCAGGTCCGCGGTTCACTCGTCGCCACGCCGACCGGCCAGTCGTCGCATCCGAAAAGCGGGACGACACCGCGTACCGGCAAGCTGAACGAGAAGCTGGCCGAACTTGCGCAGTCACTGGCACCGAAGGTGACCAAGGCGCCGTCATCAAATGCTGACGGCGCGGGCAGCCTGGGCGACCCAGGCGCCGGGGATACCAGCGGCACGCAGTAGCTCTTAGGCGTTGACGTAGCGCCACAGCACCGCTGCGGGAGGCAGCGTGCCGAGTGCGATCAGCAGCAGTGTCCCGTAGGCCATGACCCCGGCGCCGCCATAGACGATGTCGTCGCCGGGTCCGCCCAGTGATAGCAGCGCAACCGTGAGCAGCCAGGTGAGCAGCGGCACCGCCGCTGTCCTCGGCGACGACGTCCAATGGAGCGCGGCCCACACCAGTGCGGCATTCATCAGGCCACCGATCAGCGCGCTGATCGGAAACGGCCACGTGCCGATGTAGGACGGAAGAAAGAACGACGCGAGGATCGCGCAGAGGACGCCGTCGATGGCGAGCAGCGTCAGAACGGCGACGCGCCGATACTCAGCGCTGGGAGCGGGCGAGGTCAGGTCGGGATGCTGTCGATCACGCTGGCGATCGAACCGATGACCCACTGAAAGTTGTCGAGCCGGTCCTGCCAGTGCTGCAGGTTCGGATCCAGATCGGGGTCCATTGTCGTCCCTTCCACTCGCACCAGTTGTCGGGAGCTTACCCCGGTGAGCCCTCGCTATTCGAGGTTCAGACCCGCAAGCAGATCGGTTTCCCAGCCGCGATGGTCGCGGGCGCCCGCCTCGCCCGACACCAGGATGTAGTGCTCGACGGCGCCGACCGGCAGAGCGATGTTGTTCGACAGCGCCAGCGAGCGGTCGTTGGGCGCGACGGTGACCTGGGTCGCGTGCGCCCGCAGGGCCGCCACCTTGGCGGGCAGCTGATCCGGGACGTCGATGACCGCGTCGATCGCCTCGTCGGGATGACCGAACGACACGTCGTCGATGGACACCCGGATCCAATCGTCTGGCACATCTTCGAGCGCGTTCAGACCTTCGGCGATCGCTGTCGTCGAGAGCACGGTCCAGTACACCTTCGGCACGGTCCACGGCTCGCCCGGATATTCGGAGCCGGCCGACGCCGCAACCGCCGCCATTGTCACTTCGTGGGTGTGGATGTGGTCGGGGTGCCCGTAGCCGCCGTTCGGGTCGTAGGTGACGACGACGTGCGGGCGCAGCTCACGAATGATCGCGACCAGCGCGCCGACCGCCTCGGCGGGGTCGGCATCGATGAACCGTCGATGATGTCGAGTCGGCGTACCTTCCATCCCCGAATCTCGCCAGCGGCCCGCGCCGCCGAGGAAAACGGGCTCGTCGACACCGAGAGCCTGCAGCGCCGCCGTCAGCTCACCGATGCGGAACCCGCCGAGTTGGTCTGCCTTGTCGACGGCCAGGTGCGCCCACTGGTCGCCGATCACCTCGCCCTCCTCGCCCAGGGTGCACGTGACCACCCGCACCCGCGCACCCCGGGCGACGTAGTGCGCGATCGTCGCGCCCGTCGTCAGCGTCTCGTCGTCGGGATGCGCGTGGACGAACAGCAGCCGTGGACTCTCCATTGGCACAGCTTGCACGATGATTGGCAGCTAGATTCACCTGGTGTCGCGCCGCACAGTCGAGTTCGTATGCGCGATCATCATCGTCGGGCTGCTCGCCGGGCTGGCGGGCGCGGCCACCACGCTGCTGCTGCACGCCGTCGAACATCTGACGTACCACTACTCCTTCGGCACGCTGCTGTCCGGTGTCGGTGGCAGTAGTCCGGTGCGGCGCGCGGTCGGGCCGATGATCGGCGGTGCGCTCGCCGGCTTCGGGTGGTGGATGCTACGACGACGGACCACCGTCCCGCCGCTGGCCGCGACCATCACGGCGCACCGGCCCATCCCCCGGGTCGCGATGTCCATCGACGCGTTCCTTCAGGTGCTGCTCGTCGGCGCGGGCGCGTCGCTGGGTCGCGAGGGCGCACCCCGTCAACTGTCCGCCGCATTGGGCGATTTAGGCACCACCCGGCTGTCGCTCACAGCGCGCGACCGTGAGATTCTGCTCGCCTGCGCGGCCGGTGCCGGACTGGGCGCGGTCTACAGCGTGCCGCTGGGCGGGGCCTTGTTCGCCGCGCAGATTCTGCTGGGCAGCTGGCATCCGCGGGTGCTGGGCACGGCGTTGATCACGTCGAGCCTCGCGGTCGCGGTCGCCGCGCCCGTCACCCATCTCGAGCATCCGCTGGATTGGCCGGACGCGTCGACGTCCTATCTGTTCGCGTTCCTCGCGCTGGCCGTCGCGCCGCTGGCCGGAGCCATCGGGCTGGCGTTCAACCGGATGATGGACTTCGCGCGGCCCAAGGTGCAAATCACGTCCTGGATACTGATTCCCGCGATCGCGGCGGCCGGCCTGGTGACCGGCATCTGCTCGATCTGGTACCCGGAACTTCCCGGCAACGGGCGCAGCATCCTGACGGTGGCGGTCGACAGCAGTATGACCCTCGGGGCCGCCTGCGTGATCCTGCTGTTGAAACCGCTTCTGACAGCCGGGTTTCTGCGCGCCGGAGCCGTCGGCGGACTGCTCACACCCGCTTTGGCCACCGGCGCGGCCACCGGATCGGTTGTCGCCCTTGCGCTCAATCAGATGGCGGGAACCCAGATCCACGTGTCGGCATTGGCGCTGACGTGTGCGGCCGGGGTCTTGGCAATCACCCAGCGGTCACCGCTCTTTGCGGCCTTGTTCGTGTGGGAACTGGCGCACCCGCCGTACTGGTTCCTCTTCGTGTTCGCGATCGCGGCGTATGCCGCACACGGCCTGCGTGTGATGCGCGAACGCCGCGAGGACGAATCACCTTCTCACTGACGGGTTTTCACCCACGTGCCGGCGTCGCCGACGATGCCGACCGGCACAGCGCCGGACAGCTTGACGTTCTCAACGCTCGGCCCGGCCGCGACGATCGTGGTGTCCTGCAGAATCGGCAGCACCGTCGACATGTTCCACAGTCGCGGTTCGACTGCGGTGATCACGGCGTCGATGGGCTCGCTGCCGTCGAGTGCGGCGTCGATCTTGGGCTGGAGGCTGCGATCACAGATGCCGGTGATATTGCTTGGCGCCTGGACCAATTCGCCGGTTTGCGGCGCGGGACTGGCCAGCGTGGTCGTCGTCGGAGCCGGGGCCACGGTCGTCGGCGCGGTGGCGGTCGTGCTCGACGTGGGCCTCGTGGTTTCCGAGGTTTCCGAAGTCGGTGATGACGTGGCGGGCGCATCCGGTACCGCCGTCGCCACGGCGGTGGCCTCGAGCGCGCGGCAGCCGTACCGCGATGCCAGCGACGTGGCGAGGTCACCGCCGGCTTGATGCCAGCCGACGACGGCGTCGACGCGGTTGTTCGTCAGCGCGTCGCCGTAGAGCGCCACCGGATCGAGCGCCGATACGGATGCTTCGATGCCCACGTTGCGCAGTTGGTCGGCGGCGGTGTTGGCGACCGCGACCGAGGTCGGATCGTTGGCGGCGACGCCGAGCACGAGCGACAGCGGCACCCCGTCCTTGCTGATGCGGCCGCGGCCGTTATCCGGAGCGGGCGTACCGGGTGTCGCGGGGGTCGGCGATTCCACTGGCTCGACTAGGTAGCCGGCGTCGACGAGTAGTGCGAGCGCATCCTCTTTCGAGATCGCGGGCGGCGCGGTCGGCACGTAGCCGGGATCGGACGGCGATCGCACCTGTGCCTGCGCCAACGTCACCGTGTTGTCGTCACCGGCCCCCACCGCGGCGAGCAGGTCGACGTCCAGCAATCCGAAGATCGCCTTTCGCACTTGGGAATCCGCGAGTGCGGGCTGTTGCGCCCGTAGCGACAACTGCATGACCCGCGGCGTGACGATCCGCGCCGTACGGACATCCGGAATCGCCGAGAGTTGCGCGAAGGTGGCCGCACCACCGTGGACCTGGGCCACCTGGGTGTCTCCGTTGCGGATCGAATCGGCCAGGGCGGCAGCGTCCCCGCCGCGCCTCAACAGGATCAGGTCGGGTTTGGCGGGCGCGCTCCAGAAGCGGTCATTGCGCGCCAGCAGGATCTCGTCGCGCTGAGGGTCGATGTTCTCGACCCGGAACTGACCGCCGGTGACGGGCAGTGTGCGAGCCAGACCTGCCGCGAATCCGCCGGGGATGTCCTTGACGATGTGGGCGGGCAGGATGTTGTTGAACAACTCGCGCCAGGCCGGATAGGGCTGCGAGAAGGTCACCACCGCGGTCTTGCCACCCTCGATCGACTGCACGCCGGTGATGAGGTCATAGCCTGCGGGGTCGACCACCCCGGGTTGGCTCACCATCTGCTGCCACAGGTACCAGAAGTCGTCGGCGCCGATCGGGGCGTTGTCGGTCCATGACGCCTCGGGCCGGATCTTGTAGGTGACGGTGAACGGATTCCGACTGGTGACTTCCGCCGACTCCAGCAACGTGGTGTCGAGTTCCCATCGCGATCCGGTCGGGGTGTCGGGATCGGGCACCGGTCGGAACGAGCTGGGCAGCACCAGAGAACTGATCGCGGCGTTCACCGGTGACTGGTCGGCGAGCAGGTGGGGATTGAAGCCCGGACCGATCCAGTCGATGGCCATGATGATCTGCGACGCCTTCGGCGGAGGTGGAGCCGTCGTCTCTGTGGTGTCGGTGCTCTGCGGCGCCGGCGGCGGGCTCACGGTGCAGCCGGATATGAGCGTCATCAGCGCGGATATCGCGACTATGACGCGTACTGGCCTCGGCACGGTGTTCAGGGTATCGGCAGCCGCTGGGCTGTCTTGGCCACGCTATCCGCGGGCCTTGGCGCGGGACTTCGCGCGAGCCCGCAGCGTCGCATCCAATTCGACCTTCCGGACGCGGACCACTTCGGGCGTGACCTCGACGCACTCGTCCTCGGCGCAGAACTCCATCGCCTGTTCGAGGGTCAGCTCGAGCGGACGGGCCAGCGTCTCCATGACGTCGGCCGTCGACGACCGCATGTTCGTCAGCTTCTTCTCGCGGGTCACGTTCACGTCGAGGTCCTCGGCGCGCGGATTGATGCCGACCACCTGCCCCTCGTACGTGTCCTGGCCCGGTTCGACGAAGAATTGGCCGCGGTCGGCCAGCTGAATCATGGCGAACGGCGTGATCGAGCCCGAGCGGTCCGACACCAGCGATCCGGTGTGGCGGGCGCGGATCTCACCCGCCCACGGGCGGTAGCCGTCGAACACCGCGTTCGCGATGCCGGTGCCGCGGGTCAGCGTCAGGAAGTCGGTACGGAAGCCGATCAGCCCGCGGCTGGGCACGATGAAGTCCATCCGCACCCACCCCGCGGCGTGGTTGGTCATTTCTTCCATGCGGCCCTTGCGGGCGGCCATCAACTGGGTGATCGCTCCGACGAACTCGTCAGGGCAGTCGATGGTCATCGCCTCGAAGGGCTCGTGCAGCTTGCCGTCGATGGTGCGGGTGACCACCTGCGGCTTGCCCACGGTCAGCTCGAAGCCTTCGCGACGCATCTGCTCGACGAGCACGGCCAGCGCGAGTTCACCGCGGCCCTGCACCTCCCACGCGTCGGGCCGATCGATGTCGACGACCTTGATCGACACGTTGCCGATGAGTTCGGTGTCCAGTCGCGACTTGACCATGCGCGCGGTGAGCTTGTGCCCGGACACCTTGCCCGCCAGCGGCGAGGTGTTGGTGCCGATCGTGACCGAGATGGCGGGTTCGTCCACGGTGATCCGGGGCAGCGCGTGGGCGTGCTCGGTGTCGGCCAAGGTGTCGCCGATCATGATCTCGGGAATGCCCGCCACCGCGACAATATCGCCAGCTGTCGCCTCCTCCATGGACGTGCGTTCCACGCCCTCGGTGACCAGGAGTTCGGTGATCTTGGCGTTGGTGATGACGGGGTGTCCGTCGACCTCCCGCATCCAGGCCACCTGCTGCCCCTTGCGAAGCCTGCCCTTGTAGATCCGGATGAGTGCGAGACGGCCCAGGAACGCCGATGCGTCGAGGTTGGTCACCAGGGCCTGCAGCGGGGCCTCCGGGTCGCCCTTGGGCGGCGGGATGTGTTCGAAAAGCACGTCGAACAGCGGGTCGAGGTTCTCGCCCTCGGGGTTCTCACCGTTGGCGGGTTCGACGGTGCTGGCGATCCCGGCCCGTCCGGATGCGTAGAGCGTCGGCAGACCGAGCGCGTCCTCGGCGGCCTTCTGCGCCTCCTCATCGAGGTCGGACGCCACGTCGAGCAGCAGATCGTGGCTGTCGGAGACCACTTCGGCGATGCGGGCGTCGGGCCGGTCGGTCTTGTTGACCACGAGGATCACCGGCAGATGCGCGGCCAGCGCCTTGCGCAAGACGAACCGGGTCTGCGGCAGGGGCCCCTCGGACGCGTCAACCAGCAGCAGCACCCCGTCGACCATCGACAGCCCGCGTTCGACCTCGCCACCGAAGTCGGCGTGCCCAGGGGTGTCGATGACGTTGATGACGGTCATGCTGCCGTCGGGGTGGCGACGGTGGACGGCGGTGTTCTTCGCCAGGATGGTGATGCCCTTTTCCTTCTCCAGGTCCCCGGAGTCCATCAACCGCTCGATGGCATCATCACCGCGGTGGGTCAGGGCGCCGGATTGCCGCAGCATCGCATCGACCAGGGTCGTCTTCCCATGATCGACGTGCGCGACAATGGCGACATTCCGAAAATCCACGCCGGTAAGTGTCGCAGTGCGGGTGCTCAATCGCGAAAACGAGAGCGATTCCACGAGACTTAAAGAGAGAAACGTCACTTGAAGGCCAGCAAGCTGCTCGACATCAAACCGAAGAAGAAGTGCTGCCGCAGTAAACCCCGATGCAAGAAATGCCCGCTCGTGCTGCACAAGGTGCGTAAGGCCGAAATGGTGGGAATCCGCGGTAAGGAACTCGAAAAGGTCTATCGGCGCGCCCGCAAGAACTGATCCTCCGGAGTACTTTGGAAATCATCCGTCAGGCGTGTTCACGTGCGGTTTGGAGGTACCGATGTGACGGTTTATCAGATTGCAACCATTGCGCTGATCTTCGTGGTGGCTTCGGCCGCGACGCTGGCGATCTACCTCGGGTTACTCAACTGGATGGGCCGATTTCACGTGGTGCATTGCTCTGCGTGCCATCACCTGACCACAGCGTCGACGAAGGAGCCACAGGCGTCCTGCCCCCATTGCCGCCACCCGTTGCTACTGCATCCTCTGCATGCGGTGACTCACCCGAACGCGCGGGTGCGGGTGCTCAGCGACTCGCTGCGGTACTGAGCGCTGGACCGGAAATCACTGGCCGGCTTGCCCGTCCAGCGCCGAAACGCGTGTGAGAACGCGGTGGTGTCGCTGTAGCCCAGCCTGCGCGCCACCTCGTTGACCGATAGCCCTACGACACTGAGCAATTCGACGGCCAAAGTGTGGGCGACATCGTTGCGCAGCTCCCGGTACGACGTGTGTTCGTGGTCGAGCTGACGACGGAGAGTGCGAGTGCTCATGTGCAGTTCGGCGGCCAACTCCTCGACGGAGGGCATCGCCTCTGGGCTCCGTGCGAAGCGGGACCGCACGGTGGCCGACAGAGTGGGTGCCGCCTCCAGGGTGTGTACGAGGCGTTCACATTCCCGTGCGCACGCGGCGCGGGTGATCGGGTCCGCCGTCGGCAACCGTAGCGCCAGCGCCGTGGTCGGTATGCGGAAACGGTATTGGTTCGCAACGGTTTCCACGTCGAACGGATGCAGCGCGGCGCGCAGTCGCTCACCTTGCTCGCCGTCGAACGGAACCTCCACGGTCAGCGGAGCCGTCGCGAGCCCGGACATCCGCAACAGCAACGGCAACGCCGAAAGATCGCGCGCCGCATAGTATTCGCGGACGTCCACGGGCAGGTGTTCGTAGCGCAACACCACGATCGTGACGTCGCCGACCTGTACCGACTGGGGGTTGAACACCGTCGGAGACAGCGTCGCGTAGGCCAGCGCGAGGGCCAGCGCCTCCCCCGCGTTGGCACTGGACAACAATGCGTAACCCCAAATACCCAGATCGCCGACGGTGAACTGCGATCCGACGCTGATCCCTGCCGCCAGCGGGTCACCGAGTTCGCGGACCAGGTTGGCGGTCATGACGAACTCGTCGTCCTGATCCATGCGGTAGCCGGCGGCCACGACGCCGTTCTCAGTCCATTGCGTGCCGGCCAGCACCCGTTCGAACGGCACGTCGGCGTCGCGCGCTACCGCGAACGCGTAGCGGATTCCAGCGGGACTCCTGGTCGCGGTCATCGCCTCCAATCGTGTCACGCACGGCCACTAGAGCCATGTCGTTGGCCGAATCGATCACCTGATTGGCCTTCGCGATCATGTCGCCGCCGGCGCTGGGCGCGCATTCTTGCCGTATGCGGGCAGCGGTGGTCGGGTCGACGATGCGCGACTTCGGACTGATGGTGGGCCAGGGTGCGGTCCGGGACCTGCGGCTCGCTCGGGTGGGTTCTGTCGCGCAACGCGTGCCGCGGACCACCTTCGATCCCACCGCCACCGACACGATCAGGGATCCGTTCCCCGCGCTGGCGCGACTGCGTGAACATCCGGTGCACGTCAACGAGAAGCTCAATGTGTGGATGTTGGCCCGCCACGAAGACGTCACCGCCGCAGCCCGGGCGCACGACGTGCTGTCGTCGAGTTCGGGAGTCCTGCTGCGGTCCACGGTGATACCCAGCGTCATCACCACCGACGAACCCGACCATGCCCGGCTGCGCCGCGTGGCCGCGCCGTACTTCACGCCATCGGCAATGCGCCGGCTCGAGGGATCGTTGGCGCAGTTCGTCGATCCCAGCGTCGATGCCCTGACGAGCGGCGCGGTCGTCGACATGGTGCCCGCCCTGACGGTGCCGCTGCCCGTATCGGCCATCGCGCTGCTGCTGGGTGTCGATCGCTCCCGCTGGCGCGATTTCCGGGTGTGGTCCAACGGCGTGACCGCGCTGTTCGGCGCCAGCTCGCTCGCCGAAGTCACGACAACGATCGGCCATGCGCTGCCGGGCATCCTGTCACTACGGGAACTCATCGTCGACGAACTGCACAGGCGCCGTCGCGAGGAGCACGACGACGTGCTCGGCGGCCTCAGCAAGGCGCTTGCCGCGCATGAGATCACACCGCTGGAAGCGCTCAGCGCGGCGTTGATCGTGCTGATCGCGGGCAACGAGACGACCACGAACCTGCTCGGCATCCTGCTCATCCAGCTGGCGAGCGATCCGGAACTGTATGCGCGGCTGAGGGATAACCGCGACCTGATCCCGGCCGCGGTCGAGGAGACGTTGCGCTGGGGCTCACCGGTGCAGTGGGTGACGCGCACGACGCTTTCGCCGTACCGAGTCGCCGACACCGTCATTCCTGCCCGCTCGCGGGTAGTGCTGTTCTATGCGGGCGCGAACCGCGACCCGCGCCGGTTCGCCGATCCCGACCATTTCGACATCGAACGAAAACCTCTCGGCCACACCGGCTTCGGTCATGGTTCGCATTTCTGCATGGGTGCGCACCTGGCTCGCCTCGAAGTCGTCGTCGCCCTCAACGGGATATTCGACCGCCTCGCCGGCCTGGAGTTGGCGGGACCGGTGAAGTGGACGACAACCCCGTCGCTGTCAGGGCCGACTGCGCTGCCGATGCGCGCCATCTTGGATTGAGCCCGCTCTAGCGCCGACGAGACGCGGATCAACCCGTCAGCGCGGCGCGCAGTTCGGCAAGCCACGTTCGGTCGGCGGGCACCCAGTCCAGGTCGTCGAGTTCGTGGACGGTGATCCAGCGCAGCGCGCGGTGGTCGTTGGGATGCAAGCTGCCCCCGGTCTGGGTGACCCGGTAGGCGCGCAGCGCGGTCGCCGGCGCGAGCGCGACGTCGACTCCGAGGCGGGCGCCGACAGTCACGTCGACGCCTAGTTCCTCTTTGAGCTCACGGACGAGCGCGGCCTCGTCGGTCTCACCCGCGGCCACCTTGCCGCCGGGCAGTTCCCACAGGCCGGCCAGGGCCGGCGGCCTGTCACGTTGCGCGACCAGCAGCGCGTTAGCCGCGATCAGAGCACCGGCGACGACGATATGATTCGGCTTCTGGTTTAGCACTGCGGCTGACGGTATACCTAACAAGCATGGCTGTATTGACGGACGACCAAGTGGACGCCGCACTGCCCGATCTCGACGGCTGGGAACGCGCCGACGGCGCCCTGCGCCGGTCGATCAAATTCGGAGCCTTCCTCGACGGTATCGATGCAGTGCGGCGCGTCGGCGAGAAGGCCGAGGAGAAAGACCATCATCCCGACATCGATATCCGTTGGCGGACAGTCACTTTCGCGTTGGTAACGCACTCCGAGGGCGGTATCACCGACAAGGACGTCGAGATGGCGAAGGAGATCAACGCGATCGTCGGCCAGTAGCCGCGATCCACGCCAGCGTTACCAGCGTGGCGACGATGTAGATCAGCCCCGCCCAGGCCAGGTACCACGGCCGGGAGATGACCCAGATCGTCGGCTGCGCGAAGCTCAGCAGCCACGGCACCCCGATCAAGGTCAGCGCCAGCCACCCCCACCCCAGCACCTTCGCGCCGAGCCGGTCCCGCAGTGGCCCGTGCAGCAGCCAGATCATCAACGGGATGAGCCACACCCAGTGGTGCGTCCACGAGATCGGCGACAGCAGGAGGCCGAACAGCTGTACGACGACGATCGCCCCGAGTCGGTCCGACGCCCCGCCGATCGCGCGCCAGGCCAGCACCGCAAGTAGGGCCGTCACCGCGATGCCGGCCAGTACCAGCGGCCCGTAGCCCGCGTCGTGTCCGAGTATCCGCGATATCCCACCGCGCCATGACTGGTTGAACGACGTTCCGATCGGTCCCACCCGGGACGCGTCACCCAGCAATTCTCTGAAGTAGTAACGGGTTTCGCCGCCGATGATCAGCCACGAAATCCCCACCGTGGCGAGGAACACGACCGCCGAGAACACGACGGCGGCCCACCGGCGGGCGCCGAGGAAGTACAGGCCCGCCACCGCGGGCGTCAGCTTCACCCCGGCCGCGAGGCCGACCAGTAGTCCCGAGACCCACCATCGCGTGCTGTACACCGCGTACAGCACCGCGAGCACCAACAGCACGTTGATCTGGCCGTAGTCGAACGTGCTGCGAAGGGGTTCGATCCAGATGCCGACGGCCGTCCACACCATCGCCGTTCGCTGGTTGGTGCACCCCAGCAGCCGCTGGCTGATCCGCACGACCCCGTACAGCGCCGCGAAAAGGCCGAGTTGCCAGGCGAATGCGACGAGTCCGAACGGCAGCAGATGCAGCGGGTAGAACACGATGGCCGCGAACGGCGGATACGTGAACGGCAGCGGGAAGTCCGGCGTCTGATCGGCGTAGACGTAGTCGTAGAGCGTGCCCGGATGATCGAGCATGCCCGCGCCGCCGACATACACGTGCAGATCGACGAAGTTGGCCCCGTTGGGCACCAGATACGTCCACGCCAGGCGCACGACGATGCTGATCACCAACAGAACCGGCGCCGCGGCCGCCAGTCGGGCAGGCAATCGCGACGCGGTCGAGGCGGTGGTCGGCGTGTCTATCCGTACGACTCTATCGACCGGTAACCGTTAGCCCTCGCAACCGTAACGGTTGCATAAATGCCACACGTGTCACTTGAGTAACACCAGTAACACCGTAGCTTCGGGTCGAGGCGTGCCGACCAACCTGAATGGGAGAACCATGCACAGCACCAGAAAACTCTTCGCGACCACAATGATCGCGGCCGCGGGAGCCGTCACGGCTGCAGTGGCCTTGAGCGGAACCGCTTCCGCCCAGCCCGCAGCACCCGCACCGACCCCCGGCGTTCCGGGTCTGCCGTTCATCCAGCAGCTCGCATCCAATCCGGCCGCAGCGACGCAACTCATGCAGGGCTTCACGTCGATGCTGACCACCGCCGCCACCCCGGCCGCACCCGCCGCCGCGCCGCAGACCGCGACCGCGTCGGTCACCCTGCCGCCAGCTCCGGCGCTGCCCACCGCAGCGCCGGTCGCCACAGCGGCAGCGCCTGCGACCAACCCGGCCAACCTGCTGACCGACGCTGCGGCACCGCTGACCGGTCTCGCATCGCTGTTGCCCGCCGGAACGCCGTTGGCCGGTCTCCTGCCGGCAGCGTCGACGGCCGCCGCACCCGCCGCGGCCGCCGCACCGGCGCTGGCTGCTCCTGCGGCCGCCGCTCCCGCGGCGCTTCCCGCCGCCGGTGCCGCACCGCTGATGCTGCCGTTGTCGGCACTGCCCTGACGGCAGCGGCGACGTCGACCGAGAAGACCACCACAACCACTCTCAGGGGGAAATATGTCAACTCCGACGATGTTCGCCACCGCTGCCGTTGCGCTCGGCTCATCGGTCACGCTGCTGTTCGGCGGCGTGACCGGTGTGGCCGGCGCACAGCCGGCGCCCGCCCCGGCACAACCCATCGACGCGCTGCAGGCCCCTGGTCTCCCTGCGGTACAGAGTCTCGGACCGATCATTCAGCAGGCCGCCGCCGATCCGACCAGCGCGGCCTCGACGTTGATGGCCGCCGCCGCGGTGTTCGCCGGCGACGCCGCCGCACCGCCCGACTCACGCAACGTCGCGTCGGCCGTCAACCAGTTCGTCGCCCACACGCCAGCCCCCGGTGCGGCGCCGGGCACGGTGGCGCACCTGCCCGCGGGGGTCAATCCCGCCCATGCCGTCGGTCCCGCGCCGGAGGAACTGCCTGCCCCCGAGGCCGCCGCGGCACTACCCGCGCCCGAGGCCGCAGCGCCGGCGCCCGGTCCCGCACCGGAGGTCGCCGTTCCGGTCCCCGCGCCGGCACCTGCGCCAGGCCCGGATCCCGCTGCCGCCGCACCCGCCGCAGCGCCCGGCGGCCCCGACTTCGGTCCGGACTCCCCGACGACGCAGGACTTCCTGTACCCGTCGATCAGCAACGGATGCCTCAAGGATGGGGGAAACGTGCTCGCCACAGCGATTTCGGTGGCGGGTCCCGCGAAGATCCCGACGCCGGGACCGGGACCGGGCCAGACGGCCTACGTATTCACCGCGATCGGCACCCCGGGTCCCGCTGCGGAGCAGAAGCTGCCGCTGAACGTCACCTGGGTGAACCTGACGACCGGCAAGTCCGGCGGAGCCACCCTGGTGCCACGGTCAGACATCAACCCCCAGGGGCCGACCACGCTGACGGCGATTGCCGACACCGGTTCGGGCAGCATCATCTCGACGATCTTCGGTCAGGTCACCACGACCGAGAAGCAATGCCAGTTCATGCCGACCATCGGTTCGACGGTCGTCCCCTGACGCGGGCGGCTCAGTAAGCCATGAAGAGGATGGCATCTCGGTCGTAATCGCGGCCGGGATGCACCTCTGACAGGTGAGCCTGAGCCTTCTCGACGAGATCGTCCTCGTTCTCACCGCGGATCGCCTCGCCGCACGGGCAATTCAGGTGTGTCTTCATACCTTTAGCTTCCCACAGCCGATGATGTTGGGCATGGAGCTTTCCGACGTCATGCGAACAACCGGTGCTGTCCGTCGATTCACCGACGACCCCGTGCCCGACGAGGTGCTCGAGCGCATCCTCGACAACGCTCGGTTCGCGCCCACCGGCGGCAACCGCCAAGGCACCCATGTCATCGTGATCCGCGATCGCGAGACCCGGAAGGCGCTGGCCGACCTCAGCGTGACGGGTGCGCGCCGCTACACGGCTCAGGTCAAGAACGGCGAATTCCCGTGGAATCCGGTGAAGCCCATGCAGGTCACGACGGAGGAAGTCGCCGCGACCGAGGCGGGTCCCTATCTTCCGTTCGTCTACTGCGGAGCCGTCCTGGTGGTGTGCGTGGACCTGAACGTGTGCGCGGCATTCGACCAGCACCTCGACCGGATCGGGCTGATCGCGGGCGCGTCGGTGTATCCATTCGTGTGGAACATCCTGCTCGCTGCGCGTGATGAGGGCTATGGCGGCGTGCTGGCGACCGTGACCGTGGCCGAGGAACCCCGCGCCAAGGACCTGCTCGGTATCCCAGAGGACTACGCGATCGCCGCGCTGCTGCCGATCGGCAAACCGGTGAAGCAGGTGCGCAGGCTCACCCGCAAGCCGGTTGCCGAGATCGCGACCCGCGAGCGCTTCGACGGTGAGCCGTTTCGCGCTTAGCGCGCGGTTTCGGCCGCTAGGTCGACATTCGGTAACAGTTCGGCAGTTAGCCAGCCTCGAAGGCGCCGCGCCTCTTCCCCACTCGTGGGTGCCGTGGGACCTTGAATGCATGACCTGCATTTTGGGTTACGCCGCCGCGAGCGCCGTCGGGCAGAACCTCGAGGGTCAGCTCGCCGCGCTCAGCGCCGAGGGCGTCGACCCCAGACGGGTGTTCACCGACAGGGTGTCCGAAACGGCCGACCGCGCCCGCGCCGGGTTGTACGCGATGCTGAGCTACGCCCGCTCCGGTGACACGGTCATCGTCGTCGCGCTCGACCGCCTCGGCCGCTCGACCGCAGAGGTCACCCGAACCATCGCCGACCTCACCGATCGCGGATTGCGACTGCGGGCGTTGCGCGAGGGTCTGGACACCGGCACGGCGACAGGTCGTGTCGTCGCAGGGATCCTGCGCGGCCTGGCCGAACTCGACCTGCAACCCCACCGCGAGCCGAGCTAGCCTTTCGCGGCCTTGGCCGCCGCCTTGGCCTGCTTCTTGTAGTTCCGCACCCTTTCCAGCGAACCGGGATCGACCACGTCGGCCACCGACAGGAACGAGCCGGCCTTCCCGTAATCGCCGGCGGCCTTGCGCCACCCCGCCGGCGTCACGCCGTATTGCTTGCCGAGCAGGGCGAGGAAGATCTTGGCCTTCTGCTCGCCGAACCCGGGCAGCGCCTTGATGCGACGAAGCACCTCGGCCCCGTCCGGATCGCCGGACGTCCACAGCCCCGCCGTATCTCCGCCATAGTCGGTGACGATGAGCTGGGCGATGGCCTGGATCTTCTTGGCCATGGATCCTGGAAAGCGATGTATCGCAGGGGTTTTCGAACACAGCGCGGCGAACTCTTCGGGGTCGTAATCGGCGATCTCCCTGACATCGAACCCACCGATGCGGTCGGCGATCTTCTTCGGGCCCGCGAATGCATGCTCCATCGGGTACTGCTGATCCAGCGTCATACCGGTCAGCAACGCGAATGGATTGGATTCGAGCAGTTCGTCGGCCGCGGGATCTTGAACCAGCTGCAGTTTTGCCACCTCGCCAGTTTAAATTGACCTCTATCCGATGAGGTGAGATGTCCGGCGAGCTCGCAATAATCCTGGCTGCGGTGCTGCTCGTGGCCGCGGTGGGCGCCGCGGTCATCACGGTGCGCACGCGCCGGGTCGTCGCGACCCCCACCGAGCGCGCCGTCCACGCGGCCCTGCACACCGCGTCACTGGCCGCCCGGGCCCTGCGCCAGGGCCTGGACACCGAATCCGCCGACACCGCCGCCCCGTTTCTGCGCGGGCTCACCGGGACCGAGGGTGTGGCGATCTTCTCCGCCGAGGGCCGACTGCTCGCGCAGGATCCCGAAGACGACGCACTGTGGACGCCCGACGTGTTCGACGCATGCGAGCGCGCAGCCCACGAGTCGATCGCCGGTGGACGACGAATGCTCACCCACGCGCGGACGTCGACGGTTGTCGCGCAGCCGATGCTCGCCGAGGGTGGCGACGCACTCGGCGCCCTCGTCGTCGTGACCGCCCGCGCCCCCGCGCCCGGCCTGCTCGGCGCCGTCGGTGAGGTTGCCCGGTACGCGACCAGCCAGATCGAGCTCGCCGAACTCGACGCCTCCCGCGCCCGACTCGACCGCGCCGAGGTGCTCGCCCTGCGCGCGCAGATCAGCCCCCACTTCATCTACAACGCGCTGAACACGATCGCGTCGTTCGTGCGCACCGACCCCGACCGCGCCCGCGAGCTCATCCTCGAGTTCGCCGATTTCACCCGCTACTCGTTCCGGGCCGCGGGGCAGTACACGACGCTCGCCGACGAGCTGCGCAACATCGACCGCTATCTCACGCTCGAGCGTGCGCGATTCGGCGACGCCCTCAAGGTCAGGCTTCAGGTCGCGCCGGAGGTGCTCAACGTCGTCGTACCGTTTCTCGCGCTGCAGCCCCTGGTCGAGAACGCGGTCCGGCACGGCTTCGCCGGACAGCGCGGTGGCGAGATCGAGATCATCGCCCGTGACGAAGGATCGGATTGCGTCATCACGATCGAGGACAACGGCGTCGGGATGGACCCCGACACGTTGCGCACCGGCCACGGCGACGTCCTGACCAACGACGGGGCCCTGACCAACGAGGGGGCACTGGCCGACGACGGGGCACTGGCCGAGGAGAAGAAGGACTCCGCACACGTGGGGCTGACCAATGTCGATCACCGCCTGCGCGCGGCCTTCGGCAACGACTACGGTCTGGTGGTCGAAACAGCAGTCGGCGCAGGCACAAAGGTCGTGATGCGAGTACCCAAATTCCGCGCGGGCGTGCGCGTATGAACAAGCTCCTTACGGTGCTCGCGGTCGACGACGAGGCGCCCGCGCTCGACGAGCTCGCCTACCTCCTCGACCAGCACGGTGACATCGGCAGAGTGCTGCGCGCCGGCGACGCCACATCGGCTTTGCGTGAACTCAACCGCTGCAACGTCGACGCGATCTTCCTCGACATCAACATGCCCGGGCTGTCCGGCATCGAGCTCGCCGGTGTGCTCGCCAATTTCTCGCACCGGCCGGCCATCGTGTTCGTCACGGCCCACGACGACAAGGCCGTCGCGGCATTCGACGTCGGCGCGCTGGACTACCTGCTCAAGCCGATCCGCCAAGACCGCCTCGATGAGGCGGTGCGACGCGTGCTGACGGCGCGGGTCACCGAACCCACCGATCAGCCTGACGACGACGTGATTCCCGCCGAACTGGGCGGCGTCACGCACCTGGTCCCACGGGACACCATCGGTTGGGTGGAGGCCGAGGGCGACTACGCGCGGCTGCACTCGGCGTCGGGGTCCCACCTGGTCCGCATTCCGCTGAGCACCCTGGAAAGTCGTTGGCGCGACAAGGGTTTCCACCGGGTGCACCGGTCGTATCTGGTGGCGCTGCGACTGGTCACCGGGCTGCGCAACAGCGACGGCGGCGTGCTGGTGCGCCTGCGCGCCAACGGCGCCTCGCCGCCGGTCGAGCTGCCGGTCAGCCGGCGACAGGCCCGCGAACTGCGCGACCGTGTCGTCCGCGACCCGATGCGGAACCTGAAACCCGATGACTAGCGGGGAACGGCCGCAACGCGAACGCGTCGTGCTGTCGCAGCGGCGCGGTGCCCGCATGGTGCGCACCCGTGTCGAGGTGCAGGAACAGACGCAGGTCGGCGACGCGTTGGTGCGCGGCCTGGTTCGCGCCCAGCTCGGGCTGGCGCTGCGCCTGGCCGCCGTGGTCGTGTGTGCCGTCGTCGCAATTCCCTTGCTCAATGCGGCGTTTCCAGATCTCGCGGCCATCAGCGTCGCCGGAATCCGGCTCAACTGGCTCGTGCTCGCGGTCCTGGTGTATCCCTTCTTCTACGGCGTCGGACGGCTCTACGTGCGCCTGGCCGAACAGGCGGAGCGCGACTTCGTCGGCGTCGTCGACAGCGAACCATGACCGGCTCGCCCTTGACGGCGGCCGCCCTGCTCGTGGCCGTCATCGCGACCGTCGCCATCGGCGTCTACGGGGTGCGGTTCTCCCGCACCACATCCGACTTCCTGGTCGCCTCACGCACCGTCGGTCCGCAATGGAACGCCGCCGCGATCTCCGGCGAATACCTCTCGGCCGCATCGTTCCTCGGCGTCGCCGGGCTGATCGCCAAATACGGCGCCGACGCGCTGTGGTATCCGGTCGGCTTCACCGCGGGATATCTCGGCCTGCTGCTGTTCGTCGCCGCGCCGCTGCGTCGCACCGGCGCCTATACGGTGCCCGACTTCGCCGAGTTCCGACTGGGCTCGGCGAGGCTGCGCAAGGTCGCCATGATCGTCGTCGTGGTGGTGTGCATCTACTACCTGGTGCCGCAATACCAAGGTGCCGGGCTCGCGCTGAAAGCCCTTCTGGGTCTACCGGTTTGGGTGGGGCCATTGGTGGTCGGCGCCATCGTCATCTCGAACGTGGTGGCCGGCGGTATGCGGTCGATCACGTTTGTCCAGGCGTTCCAATACTGGTTGAAACTGACCGCGATCGCGATACCCGCGCTCGCGCTGCTCGGCCTGTTCGTCACCGACCGCGGCGATCTCGGTGGCCCGATGCCTCCTACGGTCACCGCGGCCACCACGGTCGCGATCGAAACCGATGTGATGGTTCGGGTCGCCGATCCGGCAGGCATCACGGTGACGGGCATGCTCGACGGCACACCCGTTGACGCCCAGCCGATCCCGGCGCCGGGCGCTCATACCCTCAAAGCAGGCACGACACTGATCCTTGCCGCGGGCGCAGCGACACCTGTGGTGGCAGGCACACCCAGCAGCGGCACCGAGTGGATCGCGTCCGGCAGCGGGCTCGGCGGTGACCATCCGCTCTATCAGGTGCTGTCGATCATCGTCGCAACGTTCCTGGGCACCATGGGTTTACCGCACGTGCTCGTGCGTTTCTACACCAACCCCGACGGCCGCGCGGCCCGGCGTACAGCGCTGGCGGTCATCGCTCTGCTGTCGCTGTTCTATCTGTTTCCGACGCTGCTCGGGGTCTTCTCACGCCTCTACGTTCCGCGGATCCTGATCACCGGGAACGCCGACGCCGCGGTCCTTCTCGCGCCGTCGACCGCGATCGGCGGGCCGGCGGGGCAGTTGCTTGCCGCACTCGTCGCCGCCGGTGCCATCGCGGCGTTCCTTGCGACGTCGTCCGGGCTGCTGGTCAGCATCGCGGGGGCGTTGGCCACCGACGTGATGCGCGGCCGGGTGCGGGACTTCCGGGTGGCCGCGGTGGTCGGCGGACTGATCCCGATTCCGCTGTCACTGGCCACCACCGGCGAGCTGGAGTTGTCCCGCAGCGTCGGCCTGGCGTTCGCCGTCGCCGCGTCCACGTTGTGCCCGCTGCTCGTGCTCGGTATCTGGTGGCGGGGGCTGACCGCCTGGGGTGCCGCCTGCGGCCTGGTGGTCGGCGGCGTGCTGTCGGGCACCGCGGTCACCGTGGCCGTGGCGGGTGGGATCGACGAGGACGTTCTCGGCGGCTGGCCCGCGGTGATGATCGGGTACCCCGCCGCGGTCACCGTTCCGCTGGCATTCGCCACGATGATCCTGGTCAGCGCCCTGACACGGGCCTCGGCGCCAGCTGACGTCGCACAGATCTTCGCCCGCATGCACCTGCCGGAACGGCTGGGCATGGGCGTGGAGCGCGTGCCCCGCGGTTGACATCACCGTTCGTCGTCGCCGATCGACCGCTTACCGCACCACCTACGGGTTTCACCGTGTCAACGCCGTATGCACTGGGTATGTGACCTGCATCTCATCTAGTTTCTGCAGTTGAGCCGGTTCACATTCGACGTTCAGGAGCACACGATGCCGACAACAGAAACCGCAGTCAGCGGCGAAAAGTACCTGGCCGTCCAGGCCAGCCCGGAATTTCAGGAACTGCGAAGCCGATTGCGCCGCTTCGTATTCCCTATGAGCGCGCTATTTCTACTCTGGTACGCCGCGTACGTGATCCTCGGCGCTTTCGCCAATGACTTCATGGCTATCAAGGTGTGGGGCAACATCAACGTCGGCATCCTCGTCGGGCTCGGCCAATTCGTGTCGACCTTCGTCATCACCGCAATCTATGTGCGGTTCGCCAACCGGGAACTCGACCCGCGCGCCAAGGCGATCCGCGACGAGCTCGAGGGCGGTGTGGCATGAACCACGACACTCTGACCATCCTCGCCGCCGAGGGCACCACCGTCGGCAGTCCGACTGCAAATATCGGCATCTTCGGTCTCTTCGTAGCGATCACGCTCTTCATCGTCATCCGCGCGAGCAAGAAGAACGCCACTGCCGCCGAATTCTTCACCGCGGGAAGGTCTTTCACCGGACCGCAAAACGGCATCGCAATCTCCGGTGATTACCTGTCCGCAGCCAGCTTCCTCGGAATCGCGGGAGCCATCGCCGTCTACGGCTACGACGGCTTCCTCTACTCCATCGGCTTCCTGGTGGCTTGGCTGGTGGCCCTGCTGTTGGTCGCCGAGTTGCTGCGCAACGCAGGCAAATTCACGATGGCCGACGTGCTGAGCTTCCGGCTCAAGCAGCGCCCGGTAAGGATGGCAGCCGCGACGACCACGTTGGCTGTGTGCCTGTTCTACCTGCTTGCGCAGATGGCGGGTGCGGGCGGTCTGGTCGCCCTGCTGCTCAACGTCACCAGCGACATCGGTCAGGCGCTGGTCATTGCCGTCGTGGGTCTGCTGATGATCGCCTACGTGCTGATCGGTGGCATGAAGGGCACGACCTGGGTGCAGATCATCAAGGCAGTCCTGCTGATCGGCGGCGCGGCCATGATGACGGTGTGGGTGCTGGCCAAGTTCGGCCTGAACTTCTCCGAGATGCTCGGCGCCGCCCAGTCCGCGGTCTCGGGCTCGTCGGATGCGGCCGTCGCAAGCCGTGACGTCCTGGCGCCCGGCGCCCAGTACGGCGCCTCGCTGACGTCGCAGATCAACTTCATCTCGCTGGCGCTGGCGCTCGTGCTCGGCACCGCGGGCCTCCCCCACGTGCTGATGCGCTTCTACACCGTCCCCACCGCCAAGGAGGCGCGTCGCTCGGTGGTGTGGGCGATCGTGCTGATCGGCGCGTTCTACCTGTTCACCCTCGCCCTCGGCTACGGCGCCGCGGCTCTCGTCGGACCCGATGCGATTCGCGAGGCACCCGGCGGACAGAATTCCGCAGCGCCGTTGCTGGCGTTCGAACTCGGTGGTGTGGTCCTGCTCGGCATCATCTCGGCCGTCGCCTTCGCGACGATCCTCGCGGTGGTCGCAGGCCTGACCATCACGGCCGCAACGTCATTCGCTCATGACATCTACGCCAGCGTGATGAAGAGCCATGAGGTCAGCGAGAGCGAGCAGGTTCGCGTATCCCGCATCACCGTGGTGGTGATCGGCGTCCTGTCGATCGGCCTCGGCATCCTCGCCGCAGAGCAGAACATCGCGTTCCTGGTGGCGCTGGCGTTCGCGGTGGCCGCAGCGGCCAACCTGCCGACGATCATCTACTCGCTGTACTGGCCGCGGTTCAACACCCGCGGTGCGCTGTGGAGCATGTACGGCGGCCTCATCTCGACGATCGTGCTGATCATCTTCTCGCCCGCGGTGTCCGGCGCGAAGACCGCGATGTTGCCGAACATCGACTTCGCTTTCTTCCCGTTGGCAAACCCCGGCATCGTGTCGATTCCACTGGCGTTCATCCTCGGCATCGTCGGCACGCTGAGTTCGCCGGACCGCGGCGACCCGGAGATCAACGCGGAGTTCGAGGTGCGCTGCCTGACCGGCGTCGGGGCCGAGAAGGCTGTCAGCCACTGATCGGCCGCGATCTCGGTGCGCCTACAGTCGCTGAGCGGTCGTAGGCGCACCGAAATCGCTGACGCGCGGGGATTACTTCACCCGCGATGGGGGTTGTTTTCTCGCGTGAGCCCGCAACGCGTCGCCTTCCCGCTGCTGGCGTACGCGTTCGCCGCGATCATGGTCGGTACGACGCTGCCGACGCCGATGTACTCGCTCTACGCCGAGCAGATGAACTTCTCGGTGCTGACGACCACGGTGGTGTACGCGACCTACGCGGGCGGTGTGCTTTTCGCGCTGCTGGTGTTCGGCCGCTGGTCCGATGTCATCGGCAGACGGCCCGTGCTGCTGGCGGGAGTGGTCTTCGCACTTGCCAGCGCGGCGGTGTTCCTTTGCGCGGACAACGTGTCGATGCTCTTGATCGGCCGGGTGCTGTCCGGTTTGTCGGCGGGCGTCTTCACGGGGACGGCCACCGCCGCCGTCATCGAAGCCGCCCCGCCCAGCTGGCACACCAGGGCCGCCGCCGTCGCGACGATCGCCAATGTCGGCGGTCTCGGCGCCGGACCGGTGGTCGCCGGCGTACTGGTGCAATACGTTCCGCACCCGTTGCAGTTGAGCTTCATCCTGCACATGGCGCTCGCACTGCTCGCGGGCATCGCGGTGCTGGTCGTCCCCGAGACGTCTCAGCGCGTGGGAAGCATCGGTTTCCAGCGGCTCTCCGTTCCAGCGGAGGTGCGCCCGGTGTTCGTCATCGCCGGACTGGCCGCTTTCGCGGGATTCTCGGTCACCGGCCTCTTCATGGCCGTCGCGCCATCCTTCGTGGCCGACGTCGTCGGCATCGACAACGACGCGCTGGCCGGGCTCGTCGCGGCGTCGATCTTCGCCGCGTCGGCGGTCGCGCAAATCGGCGCCAGGGGGGTCGCGCCGCAGCGCGCGGTCGCGATCGGTTGCGCGGTGCTGGTCGCAGCGATGGCGATTGTCGTTGTCGCCCTCTATTTGTCCTCGCTGGCGGGACTGGTCGCGGCCGGCCTCGTGGCAGGCGTCGGCCACGGTATGACGTTCAGCCGTGGGCTGGCGGCCGTCGTCGAACGCACGCCGGCGGCGCGCCGGGCCGAGGTGAGCTCCACCTATTTCGTCGTCGCGTACGTGGCCATCTCATTGCCGGTCGTCGGCGAAGGCCTGGCCGCTCAGGCCTGGGGACTGCGCACCGCCGGGGTGAGTTTCGCGGTCGCCGTCGCCATTCTGGCCGGCGTCTGCCTGGCCGCGATCCTGGCCCGGGAAGCCCGCCAGTCCCGACGGGCCGGCGTCGAGGTCGCGAGCTAGCCGCTTTTACGCCGGAACTCGCGGCGACTCTCGAGGGGGCCATGGGCCCGCGGTTGCTTCGCGCCCTTGTCTTTGTGGTCGGAACCACCGGCCGACTTGGCCTTTTTCCGCTCCAGCGCTTCCCGGAACTTGCGTTTCGTCTCGTCTTCCGGTGCATCAGGCATGACCGCAGCCTACTGCCCGCCTGCCGCGCGGTCGCGTGCTTTACCGCTTGCCGGGGGGCATGCCGTAGACGTGCGAGATCGGCAGCGTCATGACGACCCGTCTGTCGTCGACCATCGCCCTCCGGTAGTCGTCCCAGTCGGGATGCTCACCGGCGATATTGCGGTACAACGCAATCAGCGCCTCGACGGTGTCGTCCTGCGGTGAGGCGGCCGGCGGGGTGAGGGTCGCGTCGCCCTCGGCGACGGCATAGGACCACCCGTCGTCGGAGCTGACATGGATCGAGGCCCGCGGGTCGCGCCGCAGGTTGCGGGTTTTGGCGCGCGGTTCGGTGATCGACACCTGGATCGTCAGACTGCGCGGGTCGAAGTAGTAGGACACGTTCGACAACTGCGGGCGGCCATCGCGTTTGATCGTGGCCAGCACGCCCAGCGAGTTCCCACCGATCAACGCCAACAGCTTGTCGTCGAGAACGTGACGTCCCATTGTGCGAGCCTACGTCGGAATCCCTGCGTGGATTGCGACATATCTAGCATGAAGCAGATCATGACGGTCAGTGGGGAAGTTCTCGACGGCGTCTCGGCCACCACGCTGTGGACCCTGCACAACCGCGGCACCGAGGCCAAGCGCTCTGACGGGGTGATCCGCGACCCGTGGGCGGTCACGCTGTTCGACGCGATCTCCTATGACTTCCGCAAGTTCGGCAAACCCAACCAGTCACACGGGTTACGCGCGGTCGCCTTCGACGCCGCCACGAGCGACTATCTGCGCACGCATCCGAAAGCATCGGTGGTGGCGCTCGCCGAAGGTCTGCAGACCAGCTTCTGGCGGCTGGAACGCGCCGGCGTTGCCGACCAATTGACCTGGTACTCAGTGGATCTTCGGCCCGTCATGGCACTTCGGGAGAAGCTGCTGCCCAGCGACGAGCGGATCGTGCCGCTGGCCCAGTCGGCGCTGGACCTGAGCTGGATGGACCGCATCGACGACTCGCACGGGGTGTTCATCACCGCCGAGGGCCTGCTGATGTACCTGCAGCCCGACGAAGCACTTGGCCTGATCCGCGCCTGCGCAACCCGCTTTCCCGGCGGGCACATGATGTTCGACTCGATCCCTCACTGGTTCTCCCGGCGCACCCTGACGGGCCTCAAGCTGTCCGACCGATACGTCACCCCGCCGATGCCGTTCGCGCTCAGCGCGGAAGAAGCGCTCGCCCTGGCCGGCCGCATTCCGGGCGTGCGCGGCGCCCGCGATATCGCCATGCCGCCCGGGCGGGGCCTGTGGAAGGTGGCGAGCCACTCGAGGATGGACCACATCGGTTTCCTGCGCCGCAATCGCCCGAGCATCACGGTGCTGGAGTTCTAGTCTCGCGGTATGACCAGATACGCCGGATTTCTCCGCGGGGTGAACGTCGGCGGCGTGAACCTCAAGATGGCCGAGGTGGCCAAGGCATTCGAGGACGCCGGATTCACCAATGTGAAGACCATCCTCGCGAGTGGAAACGTGTTGCTGGACAGCCGTTCCGGGGTGGCCGCGGTCAGAAAGAAGGCCGAGAAGGCGCTGCGCGACGCGTTCGGCTACGACGCATGGGTGCTGGCCTACGACCTGAAAACCGTGCAACAGATCTCCGACAAGTTCCCGTACGAGCGTGAGGTCGACGGCTACCACTCCTACGTCACGTTCGTCACCGATTCCGACGTCCTCGACGAGCTCGCGGCCCTCGGCGACGACGCGGGGCCCGACGAGAAGATCGCGCGCGGCGAGGGTGTCATCTACTGGCAGGTCCCCAGCAAGGGCACGCTGGACACCACAATCGGCAAGACGATGGGCAAGAAGCGCTACAAGTCGTCCACCACCACTCGCAACCTGCGCACAGTCGAGAAAGTTCTGCGATAGGTACATTCGGGCGTGTGACATCCGAAACGACCGCGAAGGCCGACGGCGCCGTTCTGTCCGGTGTGTCCGAGACGGCGCTGATGACATTGCAGGTCCGCGCGAACGAGGCGCGCAGACCGGATTCGATCATCGACGACCCGATGGCGATCCGGCTGGTAAATTCCATCGATTTCCAGTGGGCGAAGTTCGGGCTGAGCCGCCGGCAGGACATGGCGGTGCGCGCGCTGGCCTTCGACACCGAGACACGCCGCTACCTCGCCGACCACCCCCGGGCCACCGTGGTGGCGCTGGCCGAGGGCCTGCAAACCAGCTTCTATCGTCTCAACGCGGCCGGGGTCGGGGACGAATTCCGTTGGCTCACTGTCGATCTTCCCCCGATGATCGAGTTGCGCCGCAAGCTGCTCCCGCCGTCGGAACGCATCACCATGCGCGCACAGTCGGCCCTCGACTTCAGCTGGATGGACGAGGTGCCCGCCGAGGACGGCGTGTTCATCACGGCCGAGGGCCTGCTGATGTACCTGCAGCCCGACGAAGCCCTCGGCTTGATCGCCGCGTGTGCGCAGCGCTTCGGCGGCGGCCGAATGATGTTCGACCTGCCACCCGCGTGGTTCGCCAAGGGGATCACCCGCGGCATGCTGCGGCCCACGCTGCGCTATCGGGTGCCGCCGATGCCGTTCAGCATGACGCCGTCGCAGCTGGCAAATCTCGTCAACGAGGTGCCCGGCATTCGCGCGGTCCACGACTTGCCGATGCCGCAGGGCCGCGGCAGAGCCTTCAACGCCCTCGTGTCGACGGTTCAGCGGGTGCGCCTGTTCGACTCCGTGCGCCCGGTGAACACCCTGCTGGAATTCGGCTGAGAAGCGTCGATCAGACGGGCAACGCCACTGCGCGTTTGGGCTGCGCGACCGCCTGTTCCGACGACGCGAACTGCAGGTGCGGGTCGACGACGGAGCCCTCACGCAGCATTTCGACGTCGTAGTAGTAGTTCATCGACACACGCCACGGATCCCCGTCACCCTGCTTGGGTAACCGGTCCAGGGCACGCTGGACGTATCCGGCACTCAGGTCGAGCATCGGCCGAGTCGCCATTCCGTCCTCGACGACGTCGGCCCGCGCGATGTCGTAACCCTGCGCGTCCATGTGGCTCAACAGGCGGCAGAAATGCTCGCACAGCAGGCCGACCTTGAGAGTCCACGACGAGTTGGTGTATCCGAACGCAAAGGCGAAGTTCGGTACGCCCGACAGCATCATGGCCTTATAGGCGACCGAGTCGGCGAGGTCCACCGGCGTTCCGTCCACAGTCAGCGACATCCCACCGAGCAACTGAATGTTCAAACCCGTTGCGGTGACAATGATGTCAGCCTCTAGGTGCTTCCCGGATTCCAGCTGGATGCCGGTCTCGGTGAACGTCAATATGCGATCGGTGACGACCGAGGCGGCTCCGCTGCTAATCGCCTTGAACAGATCGGCGTCGGGGACCGCGCACAGCCGCTGATCCCACGGGTTGTACGCGGGGTTGAAATGCTCGTCGACTGGATAGCCGGCCGGCAGTTCCCGTGCATTGAGGTGGCGGATCAGCTTGCGCGCCGCGGCCGGGTACTTCTGGCTCAACTGGTACACAGCACGCTGCTTGACGATGTTCTTGCGCCGGGCCAGCGCGTACCCGCGCTCGGCGCCGAGCAGCTTCTGCGCCGCGTTGGCGAAAGTGTCCTTCGAGGGCACCGGCAACACATAGGTCGGTGAACGCTGCAACATGGTCACGTGGCCTGCCGTGTCGGCCATCGCGGGCACCAGGGTTACCGCTGTCGCGCCGCTGCCGATGATGACGACCTTCTTACCGGCGTAGTCGAGGTCCTCGGGCCAGTGCTGCGGGTGTACGACCTGACCCCGGAATCGGTCGCGACCCTCGAAACGCGGGGTGTAGCCCTGGTCGTAGCGGTAGTAGCCGCCCGCGCAGAAGATCCAGTTCGCACTGATCTGCACCAATTCCTCGGTGCCCTCCCCTGCGACGCGGCGCTCGACGTCGACTACCCAGCGCGCGTCGGCGCTCGACCACTCCGCGCCCAACACCTTGTGGTGGAAGCGGATCTTGGCGTCGATGCCGTTCTCCGCGGACGTCTCGCGCAAGTAGGCCAGGATCTTGTCCGCTGAGGCGATGGCGTCCTGGTCGCGCCACGGCTTGAACTCGTAACCGAACGTGTGCAGGTCGGAGTCCGAGCGAATTCCCGGATAGCGGAACAGATCCCACGTACCGCCGGTTGCGCCGCGTGCTTCGAGGATGGCGTAGGACCGGTCGGGGTGTTCCTTCTGGAGGTAGTAGGCGGCGCCTATGCCGGAGATGCCGGCGCCGACAATCAACACGTCGACGTGCTCGGTGCGGGATGTGGTGTGGACCATGACGGTGACTCCTGACGACGGTGGCTCGATACGTAGATCGTCGCGCCCCCGGGACCATCGCGGATAGAGCAGATTTCACCTGATTTCGCGTTTGAATGGTGCATCTTGCACCATCGCTCTATCCTGGTCCGATGACGTGGAAGCGCCCATCGACCCAGGTCAGAAAGCTGATCAGGAAGGGCGCGCAGATCATCGTCAATGCGCCGCCGGAATGGCTCGACGAGCTCGACGCCGCGGTGCTCGGCTCTAACCCGGCCATCGCCGCGGACCCGGAACTCGCTCGGGCGGTGAGCCGCAGCAACCAGGCCAACCTGTTCTTCTGGGCGACGGCCAATGTCCGCGACCCCGGGGCTCCGGTTCCTCCGAACTCCGGACCCGAGCCGGTGGATGTCGCGCGGGAACTGGTCCGCCGGGGGCTCGACGCATATTCGCTGGACGCGTACCGAGTCGGCGAAGGGGTGGCCTGGCGCCGCCTCATGAGAATCGCCTTCGAGCTGACCTCTGATCCGGCGCAGTTGCACGAATTGCTCGACGTGTGCTCCCGGTCGATCAGCGCGTTCGTCGACGACACCCTGTCGGCCATCGCGGCCCAGATCGACCTGGAGCGCGACGAACTGACGCGCGGAACCCATGCCCAACGTCGAGAGACCGTGGCGCTGGTTCTCGACGGCGCGCCCATTCCGCGCAGGCGCGCCGAAGATCGGCTGGGCTACGCACTGACCGGACTCCACACCGCGGCGGTCATCTGGAGCGACGAACCAACGGGCGATCTGGCCCGACTCGACAGGGCGGCCGAGTCAGTGGGGCACGCCGCCGGCGGGGCGCGACCGTTGAGCGTGCTGGCCGGTACCGCGACCCGGTGGCTGTGGGTGCCGGGCAACGTCACCGTCGACACCGATGCGCTGCTGCAATCGGTGCACCACGCACCCGATGTCCGCATCGCGATTGGGGCGACGGCCGGCGGTATCGACGGATTTCGCCGCAGCCATTTCGACGCCATCACCACCCAGCAGCTGATGGCGCGGCTGCGGTCACCACAGCAGATCGCGCAGTTCGCCGACGTCCAACTGGTCGCACTCATCACTACCAACACCGACCGCGCCGCGGAGTTCGTCGAGCACACGCTGGGCGATCTCGAATCGGCCGGAGTCGAGTTACAGGACACGGTAAGGACATTCGTCGCCGAAGGCTGCAATGCGTCCCGAACTGCAGCGAGGCTCTACACGCATCGCAACACACTGTTGCGTCGGCTGGCCCGCGCGGACGAACTCTTGCCGCGTCCGCTGGCCGAATCCTGCGTCAACGTGGCCGTCGCACTCGACATCGTGCGGTGGCGCGGCGCCCGCGGCTAACCGAACGCGATTTCGATGTAGCGCAGCGCATCGGCCTTGTCGATTCCCAGCGCCTTGGCCGCCGTCACGTAGGTGTGGGCGGCGGTGGCCATCGCGGCGTCGGCGGGGTCGACGCGCGCGACGAATGTGCCGAAGCGGCCCCGGGTTTCGAGAACGCCCGCAGACTCCAGCTCGCGATAGGCGCGGGCGACCGTGTTGACGGCCAGGCCGAGTTGACCGGCCAGTTCGCGCACCGTGGGCAATCGGGTGCCCGGCGGCAACCTGCCGTCGCGCACGCCTTCGATGATCTGCGTTCTGAGCTGGTCAAACAGGGGGCTCGAAGCGCGATGGTCGATGCAAACCCAATCCCCCAACTTGGTCACGTGCTCAGTATCGCCTAAGCCGCTAGTTTGGTCATGTGCAAGTGACGGTCCTCAGCGGTGCGGGCATCTCGGCCGAAAGCGGAGTGCCGACGTTCCGGGATGCCGAAACCGGGCTGTGGGCCAAGGTGGATCCCTACGAAATTTCGAGCTCAGAGGGCTGGCAGGCCAACCCCGAGCGGGTGTGGGCGTGGTACCTGTGGCGGCACTACATGATGGGGTCGGTCGACCCGAACGACGGCCACCGGGCGGTGGCGGCCTGGCAGGACTACGCCGAAGTGCACGTCGTCACCCAGAACGTCGACAACCTGCACGAGCGGGCGGGCAGCAAGAACGTCTACCACCTGCACGGCAGCCTGTTCGAATTCCGTTGTGATCGCTGTCGATCGGCCTACACCGGCGAGTTACCCCCGATGCCCGAGCCGGCCGAGACCGTCGACCCCCCGCGGTGCGACAGGTGCGGCGGCATGATCCGGCCCAACGTCGTATGGTTCGGGGAAGCGCTGCCCGACGACGAGTGGCAACGCTCGATCGAAGCGGTCGTAGAAGCCGACCTCGTGATCGTGGTCGGCACGTCGTCGATCGTCTATCCCGCCGCCGGCATACCCGAGATGGCGCTGGCCAACGGCAAAGTGGTCATCGAGGTCAACCCCGAACCCACACCATTGTCCGCGGCTGCGACGGTGTCGCTGCGAGAGACCGCGGCGGGCGCGCTGCCGAGGCTGCTGCAGCGACTGCCCGCGCTGCTCGGCTAGGCCGCTCTCACCGCGCGGCCGATCGCGAACTCCGCGACCGGTAACGGCACCCACCTCGGCATCGTCCATTCACGGCGCGCCCTCGACACCGTGAACCCGGCACCGGTGATGCTCTGCTCGGTGTGCCGATGGGTATGACAGTTGCCGAAGAGCCGCGGCCAGAACGTGGCATCGGCGAACCTTTGCAGACCGGCCTGCACACCGCTGCCGGCGATGTGCTCGAGGTACCGTAGCTCACCACCCGGTTTCAACAGCGAATACAGCTGTCGCAGAACATTTTCGGGGTCATCGACCGAGCACAGCACCAGCGAGCACACCACTCCATCGAACGGCTCACTGCCTGAGGCCATGTACTGCTCCACCGTGTCGGTGCTGACGGTGACCGGTACCGGGGCCGCGGCGGCCGCCTGCTGCGCCACCTCGGCAAGGGTACGTTCGGGCTCGACGGCGACCACCTCGGTCACGGTGTCGGGATAGAACTCGAAGTTCGTGCCCGTGCCCGCACCCACCTCCAGCACGCGGCCCGACAGGCCGGCGAGGTTCTCCCGCCGCAGCCGCCGGATCGCATCGGTCTCGTGGGTGGACATCACCTTCCACAAGCGGGCGAAGAACGGGTTATCGACGGTGTTCTGCATCCAGTAGTCCCTTCAACTTGGCCATGGTGTCCTGCGGCGCGGTCGTCGGCCCGATCGCACCCGACACGATCTCTCCGACGACGACGGCTCTGAGTACCCGGTCGGCGAACGCCTCGGTCTCACCCCACGGAAGGTACGGCCGGGAGATCAGCATCGCCGCCACCCCGTGCGCGGTCGTCCACAGTTCCAGCGCGACGGTGGTCGCATCGTTTTCGGGCAGGATACCCTCGGCCATCAAGGCCTCGACCGTGTTGCAGATGTGTACGAACGCCGAGTTGTTCAGCATCGTGTCCACGTCGCTGCCCGGCCGCCCCTCGCCCATGGTGGCAATCCGGTACAGCTCAGGGGTTTTCACGGCGAAGCGCACATACGCCAGCCCTTGCGCGCGCAGCGCGTCGATAGCCGCGGCCTCACCGGCGGCGGCCGCCTGCATCTCCTCGTCGAGCTTCTCGAAATACCGCGCGCACACCGCGTCCAGCAGTGCGTCCTTGTCGGTGAAGTGCAGGTAGATCGAGGGCGGTGTCACTCCGACGCGCTTGGCCACGGACCGGATGGACACCTCTTTGGCGTGCCCGGTTTCCAGCAGCAGATCGGTGGTCGCGTCGAGAATCTCGTCGCGAAGTTGCTCACCCGATCCGCGTGGCGCGCGTCGCCGTTTCATCGCGCGGGCACGGCCGTGGGTGGCGCTTCCCGGACCGGCGCCGGATCGTCCGCGGACTCGCTGATGCCGATCCGTTCGTGCAACTTGGCCAGGGGCTTGGGCGCCCACCAGTTCCATCGTCCGAGCATGTGCATGAATGCGGGCACCAGCGCCATACGAACCAGTGTGGCATCGGCGATGATCGCCAGCGTCATCCCGACGCCCATCATCTTCATGAACGACACCTCCGCGGCGATCAGCGCGGCGAACGAGATCGACATCAGCAACGCGGCCGCGGTGACCACCCGGCCGGTCTTGGCCAGGCCCAGTGCGACACTTTCGTCGCTGTCCGCGCGTGTCTTACCTGACCTCAGCCAGTATTCGCGGATGCGCGATATCAGGAACACCTCGTAGTCCATCGATAGCCCGAATGCGAGGCAGAACAACAACACCGGCATGTTCGCGACCAGAGTCCCGGTGGCCGTGGTCCCCAGCGCGCCCAAGTGGCCGTCCTGGAAGATCCACACCAACGCGCCGAACGCGGCCGTCAGCGACAGCACATTGAGCACCAATGCCTTCAGCGGAAGAATTACGCTGCCGGTGAGCAGGAACAGCAATACGAAGGTGATGGCCGCGATGACACCGAGAACCAGGGGCAGCCGCGACGTGATCGCTTGTGAGCTGTCGTGGTTGATCTGGGCAAGACCGGTGACGAGCACCGGTTTTCCGTTCGGTGTACCGACGGCATGCACCGCGTCGAGCTGAGCCTCGGAGGCGTCGGAGAACAGTGGCGCCGTACTGCCGACGGTGAAGAACGCGCTGCCGTCCTTCATACCGGTCGCCGCCGCGGGCGGCCCGGTGAGCCGGCCGTCGACGAACGAACCACCGGGTGCGGACACCGACGACACGTCGACCACCTGTGACAGTGCGCTCGCATACCGATCGAGTTCGGCCGGGGTCGCCCCCGCGGCGTCGGGGATCACGACAGTGACGTTGGTCGACGAGTCCACCGCGAAGTCATTTCGCAACTCATCACCGACCTCGCGCGCCGAGGCAGATTGCGGTAGCACGCGATCGTCGGGGAAGCCCCACTTGATCCCCAGGAAGGGCGCACCGAGCAAGAGCAGCACGGTGACGATGATGAAAGCGACCGGAATCGACCGGCGCATAACGAATTTCGTGCTGCGGTACCAGAACATCTGCTCGACGGGCTTGCGCACCGGATCGGGCCTGCCGAGGAGCCGGCGGATCAGCCGACGGGCGTCCCATGCGTCGAGCCGGTCCCCGAGCAGCACTATCGCCGCAGGTGCCACCACGATCGCCGCCACCGCCGCGAAGGTCACCACGGCGATCCCCGCATAGGCGAACGACTTGAGGAAGTACATCGGGAACAGCACCATCGCGACCATCGACAGCGCGACGGTCAGCGCCGAGAACAGCACCGTGCGACCGGCGGTCGTCATCGTGCGGATCAGCGCCCGGTCCCGGTCCGCGCCGTCGGCCAGCTCGTCGCGGTACCGGCTGATAATGAGCAGTGTGTAGTCGATGGCGAGCGCCAGACCCATGGCGATGGTGAGGTTCATCGCGAAGATGGACACATCGGTGACATAGGTGGTGGCACGGAGCACAGCCATCGATCCGAGGATCGCGAACCCGCCGACGGCCAGAGGCAGCGCCGCGGCCAGTAGCCCCCCGAACACCCAGACGAGCACGATGAAGCTCAGCGGAATCGCGATGGCCTCCATCATGAGAAGGTCTTTTTCGCTCTGCGCGTTGATCTGGACATAGGTCATCGCCACACCGCCTGCGCGCACCGTCACGCCGTCACGGTCGTGGACCAAACTGTCGGTGAGCTCCTTGGCGTTTTTCTGCGCGCCGCTCTCCCCGCCGGTGATGCCGGCGACGATCAGACCCGTCTTACCGTCCTTGCTGACGAGCGCGGGGACGGCCGACGGCGGTGCGGTCCAGGCGGACGTCACTTGCGCAACGCTCGGGGATTCCTGCAATTGCGTGACGATGTCAGCGGCTACCGCGCGCGCCGCCGGACTCTGGGCACTTGCGTTCTCGTCGGTGAGGCTGATGACGAGTTCCATGTCGCCCTGGCCGAACCTGTCGACCAGCAGCTGCGTCGCCTGCGCCGACTCCGAGGTGGGGTCCTGGAAGCCTCCGGCGGACAGGCTCTTGGCGACGGGGATGCCGAAAATCCCACACGCCAGCATGACGAGCGCCGCGATCGCCACGATGCGCCGTGGTGCCGTGATCGCCAACCCTGCGATGCGTTCAAGCACGTCGCGACCTCCTGCTAGTTGGATACCGTCGATAACTTACCAATGATAAGTTACCGCTGCAAGGTAGCTCTTCCCTTAGGTACGACGCGGACCGATGCCACGTTCAACGACAGCCGCGATGAGAACCGTGGCCGCCGCCGGTCTATCGCTGTATGACAACCTCGACTGCCGAACCGACCACCTCGAGCACCTCGAATTTGACCGATATCGGCCTGCTGATCCTGCGTATCGGGATCGGCGCGACAATGGTGCACGCCGGCCTACTGAAGGTGTTCAGCTTCGATGCCACCATCGGCTTCATGGAGACGGGCGGGTGGACGCCGTCGACCGTCGCCGCGCTGATGGTGACGGCGACTGAATTACTAGGCGGGATCGGACTGCTCCTCGGTGCGCTGACGCCGCTGGCGGCATGCGCTGTCATCGCGGCGATGATCGACGCGTGGGCGGTGAACGTCTCGGCCGCCGAGGTCTGGGCCGACCCGTTCAACGCACCGTTTCTGATCGCGCTCGGCGGCACATCGCTGCTGTTCGCGGGGGCGGGCGCGTACTCGGTCGACGCGCGATTGTTCGGCAGGACCGTGTGGTCGGCCAGGATTGCGATCGGCCTCCTGGTCGTGGCCATCGCGGCGGCTCTTTTCACCTGGGTTTTGCTCAACGGGACGAACCCAATCCACTTCGACGCCCCGACCAGGTGAAACTTACTGACGGGTAGTGACGGACCCTACCCGGCGGTAAGAATTGCCACCGTTTTCCGAATCGTGACTCAAAGATTCCTTAATAGCGATGGTTACTGTTCAGTACATGTGGATCGACGACACCAGTGCTGATGTCATCAAGGTTGACTTCGAGGCGCTTTACCACGGTGATTTCCTGGTAGAGGGCGATACCTCGGAGCAGCTCGACGACGAGCACACCCTGCCCACCGCGGTATGAGAAAGCGCGCGCCCTGAGGGCGCGCGTTCTTCCGCGACGGTTTGCCCCAGCGCGGGGCCCATATCGCTGATTCCTGTGTTCTGAAAATCCCGTCCTACGCGACGTTCTCTTCTCGGTCCGCCTCGACCATGCCGGCCAGTCTGCCGGTGATGATCTCTTCGGCTTCGGTGACGATCCGCGCCACCAGCTCGCCGCACGTCGGGATGTCGTTGATCAGACCCATCGCGGTGCCCACCGACCAGATGCCGGCATCCAGGTCACCGATCTCGTAGACCTTGACTCCGCGTGACCCCGCGACCAGGTCCTTGACGTCCTCGAACTGACCACCGCGGTTGAGGATCTCCACGACCTCGCGGGACACCGCGTTGCTCGCGACGCGGGCGGTGTTGCGCAGCGGCCGGAAGATCATCTCGGTGTCGAGCTCGCTGCCCGCCACGATCGCTTCCTTCACGTTCTGGTGAATGGCCGACTCGACGGTGCACATGAAGCGGCTGCCCATGTTGATGCCGTCGGCCCCCAGCGCGAGCGCAGCCACCAGCCCACGACCGTCGGCGAACCCGCCCGAGGCGATCATCGGTATGTCGATCTTGACCGCCGCGGCAGGGATCAGCACCAGTCCCGGGATGTCGTCCTCACCGGGATGACCTGCGCATTCGAATCCGTCGATGCTGATGCCGTCCACGCCGAGGCTCTGGGCCTTGACCGCGTGCCGCACCGAGGTGCACTTGTGCAGCACCTTGATCCCGTTGTCGTGAAACATCGGCAGGTGGGGTGCGGGGTTGGAGCCCGCGGTCTCGACGATCTTGATGCCGGAGTCGACGATCACCTGTCGATACTCGTCATACGGCGGTGGGTTGATGGTCGGCAGGATCGTCAGGTTCACCCCGAATGGCTTGTCCGTCAGATCGCGGCACTTCGCGATCTCCTTCGCCAAATCGGCGGGCGTCGGCTGCGTCAGGGCGGTGATGAACCCGAGCGCACCCGCATTCGCCACTGCCGCGACGAGTTCGGCGCGACCGACCCACTGCATACCGCCCTGGACGACGGGATGCTCGATACCGAAGGTCTCGGTGAACTTCGTGGTGATGCTCATCGGGGAGCCATCCTGATCGCACCGTCCAGACGAATGACTTCGCCGTTCAGCATCGGGTTCTCGATGATGTGCACCGCCAGCGCGCCGTATTCGTCCGGGTCGCCGAGCCGGGCCGGATGCGGCACCTGCTTGCCGAGCGACTGCTGCGCCTCCTCGGGCAGCGAGCCCAGCAGCGGGGTCTTGAAGAGTCCGGGCGCGATGGTGCACACCCGGATCAGCTCGCGGGACAGATCGCGGGCGATCGGCAGGGTCATGCCGACGACGCCACCCTTGGACGCGGAGTACGCCGCCTGGCCGATCTGGCCCTCGAAGGCCGCGACGGACGCGGTGTTGATGATCACGCCGCGCTCCTCCCCGAGCGGCTCGGTCTTGGCGATGCGCTCTGCCGACAGCCGAAGCACATTGAAGGTGCCGATCAGGTTGACCTCGACGACCTTCTTGAACGCGTCCAGCGGGAACGGGCCGTCCTTGCTCAGCGTCTTGGCCGCGTTGCCGATGCCGGCGCAGTTGACGTTGATGCGCACCGGGCCCATCGACTCGGCGACATCGAGCGCCTTGCTGACCGCGGCCTCGTCGGTGACGTTGGTCTCGACGAACGTGGCGCGGTCACCGAGCGCTGCGACGGCGTCTTCGCCCCGCAGGTCGATCACCACGACGGATGCGCCCCTGTCGAGCAGCCGTTTGGTGGTCGCCAGGCCTAGCCCGGAAGCTCCCCCGGTGACGACGGCTACGGCGTCTTTGATCTCCACTTACTCTGTTCCCTCTCTGTTGGAAAGACCCGGCGTCAAACCCAGTCTCGGAGTACGGCTTCGGTGTCGGCGCCAGCGGGCCCCGGCGGCGTGGGGGTGGGCGGCACGCTGCGCGAGAACCGCGGCGCGGGCATCGGCTGCAGGTAACCGCCCTCGGCCGAATCGTCGCGGTAGAACGTGTCGCGCTCGGTGATGTGCGGTTCGGACTCGACCTCGCCGAAGGACAACACCGGCGTGACGCACGCGTCGCTTTCGGCGAACACCTTCGCCCAATGGTCGCGATCTTTGGCGGCGACGGCATCGGCGATGGCCGCGCGGAGTTCAGGCCAGCGGGCCATGTCGTTCTGGTCGGGCAGATCGGCGCCGTCCAGACCCAGACCCTTGATCATCTCGGCGTAGAACTGCGGCTCTATCGCACCGATCGCGATGTGCCTGCCGTCGGCGCACGTGTAGGTGTCGTAGTAGGGGGCGCCGCCGTCGAGCATGTTCACGCCACGCTCGTCCGACCACATGCCGTCCTGACGAAAGCCCCAGATCATTTGCGCCAGAACGCTGGACCCGTCGACCATCGCCGCGTCGACCACCTGACCCTTGCCGGACGTCTGACGCTCCCACAGCGCCGAGAGGATCCCCACGAGCAGGAACATCGACCCCCCACCGAAATCGCCGGTCAAGTTCAGCGGCGGCACGGGCCGCTCACCGGCACGCCCGATCGAGTGCAACACCCCGTTGAGGGAGATGTAGTTGATGTCGTGACCGGCCTGCAGCCGCCGCGGACCGGTCTGGCCCCACCCCGTCATGCGGCCATAGACCAAGCGTTCGTTGACCTTCGCACAATCCTCGGGGCCCAAGCCCAACCGTTCGGTGACGCCGGGGCGCAGTCCCTCGATCAGCACGTCGGCCTTGGCGACCAACTTCAGCACCAGTTCGCGACCCTCGTCGGACTTCAGATCAGCGGTCACCGAACGGCGATTGCGAAGTGCGGTTTCCCGCCGCGAGCTCGGAATGCCGCCCAGCTTTCCCGGCCGATCGATGCGCACGACGTCGGCGCCGAGGTCGCCGAGGATCATCGCAGCGTGCGGACCTGGACCGATGCTGGCCAGTTCGACGACACGCAATCCCTTGAGTGGTCCAGTCATGCCCAATTACCGCCCTTCGTCCGACTAGCGCTGTCGACGCCGACATAGCTTACTTGTATAACCAAGTGCTTCGGTCCTAGGGTTCAGTCATGACAACGGTCGACTCGAGCGTGCAGACCTACAGCGGTATCGACGACCTGTCCGTCGACCTGGTCGACGGTGTGCTCTCGCTGACCATGAACCGGCCGGCGAGCCTGAACTCGCTGACCAAACCGATGCTCGCCACCATCGCCGACACCTTGCAGCGAGCGGCGGGTGATGCCCGTGTCCGCGTGGTGCGGCTCGGTGGGGCCGGACGCGGCTTCTCGTCCGGCGCGGGCATCAGCGAATCCGACCACGCCAATCCCGATGCCACCGGCACGCCCGCCGATGTGCTCGACGCCGCCAACAGCGCAGTCCGGTCGATCGTGAGCCTCCCGCAGCCGGTGGTCGCCGTCGTCCAGGGGCCCGCGGCGGGCGTCGGAGTGTCTCTGGCCCTGGCCTGCGATGTCGTATTGGCTTCGGAGAAGGCGTTTTTCATGCTGGCCTTCACCAAGATCGGTCTGATGCCCGACGGCGGCGCTTCGGCGTTGATCGCCGCGGCGGTCGGTCGTATTCGCGCCATGCGGATGGCTCTGCTGGCCGAGCGGATTCCGGCGTCCGAGGCGTACGAATTCGGGTTGGTCACGGCGGTCCATCCGGTCGAGGAGTTCGATGCCGAGGTCGACAAGGTCATCGCGATGCTGGCCGGCGGACCGCGGGTGGCGCTGCGGTTGACCAAGGACGCCATCAACTCCGCGACGCTCCCCGAACTCGAGGCGGCGCTGGAACGCGAGAAGGTCGGCCAGCTGTCACTGCTCGACTCGGGCGATTTCCGCGAGGGCACCAAGGCGTTCCAGCAGCGCCGGCAGGCGAATTTCACCGACTCCTGACACAAATAAATCGGTGGACTCGGTCACCTCTGATCGGCGACCATCGGTTGGTGAGTACGCAATTCGAGATTCAGCCGGTGCGCGACGCCGGCGGTTGGCGCGTGCTCGCACCCTTTCAGATCCGCGAGTACCGCCTGCTCATCGCGGCGGTGACGCTATCGATCTTCGCCGACGGCATGTTCGCCGTCGTGCTTGCCCTACAGGTCATCGAGCTCGACAACAACCCGGTGTCGTTGTCGATCGTGATGACGTGCTTCGGCGCCGCGTTTGTGGCGTTCGTTCTGGTCGGGGGGATCACCGCGGACCGGATAAACCAGCGCAAGATCATCATCGGCGTCGAGACAGTGAACGTCGTGGCGGCATCAACGGTCGCAGCCCTGGGACTGCTTGGCGCGCTGCAGGTCTGGCATCTGGCCCTCGCGGCCACCGCAATGGGAACCGCCGCCGCGTTCTTCTTCCCGGCATACAGCGCGATCCTGCCGCGGATCCTGCCTGCCGAACAACTGTTGGCCGCCAACGGTGTCGAAGGCGTGGTGCGCCCGGTGTTCCAGCGCGCGGTCGGTCCGGCCGTCGCAGGCATGTTGATCGGTGCGACATTCCCGGCGGTGGGTTCTGTCGTGGTCGCCGCACTCTTCGCTACCGGCCTCGTCCTGCTGATCGCGACGAGGCCGGCGGCGTCGACGCCACCGCAGGATCCCGATGTCGAACGCGCGCACGTGTTGCGCGATCTGCGGGACGGCTTCGTGTTCATGCTACGCACGCCGTGGCTGCTGTGGACGCTGTTGTTCGCGAGCATGTTCGTGCTCGTCGTACTCGGACCCATCGAGGTGTTGCTGCCCTTCATCGCCAACGACCGGTTCGACGACGGCGCGCGCATGTACGGCTTCATCCTGGCGTTCTTCGGAATGGGCAGCGCCCTTGGCGCGCTTGCGGTGTCCTCGGGCCGGCTGCCCCGTCGCTACCTGACGGTGATGATGGCTATGTGGGGCCTCGGCTCCATCCCTTTGGTGGTCGTCGGCTTCACGTCGTCGTTCGCATTGATGGCAGTAGCGACGTTCGTCGTCGGTGTCACCGACGGTGCGGGCATGGTGATCTGGGGTACCCTGCTGCAGCGCCGGGTACCTTCCGAGATGCTGGGCCGGGTGTCGAGTCTGGACTTCTTCGTCTCGCTGGCGTTCATGCCGGTATCGTTCGCGATCGTCGGCCCGCTGTCGAAAATCGTTACGATGCAGACGATTTTCTTGGTGGCCGGCATCGCTCCGGTGATACTGGCGGCCATTGCGTTGGTTGCGGCGAAGATGCGTCAGGACGAGCTGGCGCACCCATTGCGCTAGACGCCGAAAAGCGGCGGCAGTGCCAGCACCATGACCAGTCCCCAGAAGAAGTGGGTCAGCATCGGTGCGAGCACTCCCCCGGTGATGCGGCGCTCGATCGCACACACGGTGCCGAGGACGGCCGCCGCAAAACCCAGCATCGGGTTACCGGTCGCGACGCCCGTCGCGATCACGTACAGCACCGTCGATACCAGCACCGCATGGAACCGGCCGAGCGCGGTGTAGAGAGCACCGCGGAAGAACATCTCTTCGGCCACGCCGTTGACGACGGTGATGAACGTGACCAGTAGCAGCGGCCCGTAGTCGGCGTACTCCAGTACGCGAGTGATGTATTCGCGCACAGGAGGAATTTCGCGGGCGATCAATCCGCCCACGATGAAGACGGCTCCGAGCAACAGGCCCACCGCGGTCCCGGTGATCCACGGGCGCTGGTTGCGGCCACGGAACCGAATGCAGCCAAGGTGCAGCGGGCCTGACAACAACGCGCCGACCGCCCACACCGCGGCCAGCGCCAGCGTCAGCCAGTAGAACGAGGCGTCTCCCGGGGGCAGGGCCAGCGAATAGCCAAGCAGCACAGCGCCGATGACCAACACGATGGCAACGATGACGCGTCTGCGGCGGATCAGGCTAGGTGGCTCGTGGTGCGGTACCGGGCAGGTACCGACGATGTCCCTGGCCTCGGCCAACCATCGCGGCCGAGTTTCGGGTGGTTGAGTCACGCCGACTTCGCCTTCGGGACAAGGCCGATGGCGGTGTCCAGTCCCGTGCGCACAGCCGCGGCGAGGGGTCCTGGCACGACGCCGAGCAGGCCCAGCGCCGGTCGCGCGAACGACGGCGTGATGTGGCTGGCCAGTTGCCGAATGCGGAAGGTGTCACCGCCCGCCCAGACCGGGTCCGTATCGGCGAGATGGTGCGGGTCGGCGAGCGCGTCGACGGGTTGCGGTTTGCGGCTCTCGAGAGCCCTGGTGATGGCCTCGTCGATCCCGACGAGGCCGTCGGGCGGGTCGGGCACCAGATCACGAAGGCCGTTCTCGGAGGCCATCATCGGGTGGTCGAGCGACTCCACGAGGTCAGCGGCCAGACCGCCCGGCACCGGCAGCACCGCCGATGTCACCAACGACACCAGCCCGATGTCCACGCCGTTGACCGGCAGTTCGGCCCGCCATTTGCCGGAGATGCGTGCGCACGCGCGGAGCAGGTCGGCGTAGGAGGACGTCTCCGGACCGTAGATGTCGTACGCCCCGGCAGGAACCTTCTCGTCCGCGGCGGCGACCAAGTAGTAAAGGACATCCTGTATCGAGATCGGGTCGATCGGATTGATCGACCACCCCGGCATCGGCATCAGTAGGAATCGGTCGGTGACGTAGCGCAGCATCTCGAACGACGTCGAACCCGACCCGATGATCATCGCCGCACCCAGCCACACCACCTCCGGCCCGCCATCCACGCGGAGCGCCTCGGCGACTTCGGCCCGGCTGCTCAGATGCTCGGAGAGATCGTCATCGTCGGGAACGAACCCGCCCAGGTAAATGATCCGGCGAACGCCGGCGTCCTTGGCCTCGTTCGCCACGTTGGCCGCCGCACGGTTATCCGCCTCGCGAAAGCCCGGCTGCCCGATGCCGTGCACGAGGTAGTACACGACGTCCACCGGTCCGGCGGTGGCGAACGCGTGCCGCGCCGACTCCTGGTTGTGGGCGTCCAGCGCCACCCCGGTGACCCGGTCCTGCCAGCCGAACTTGGCCAGCCGCGCGGGGCTTCGGGTGGCGACGACAACGTCGTGGCCCGCATCCAGCAGGGCTGAGACGAGCCGCGACCCGACATAGCCCGTGGCGCCGGTAACCAGGATTCGCAATTTGCTCACCGTACGGCTGTACCCGGAGTGCGCGGGATCGCAACCTTGTCGCGCTCAGCTGTTGTTGGCGTCACGGTGCAGCTCGATGAGTGCCTGATACACCTGCGCGTTGTGCCGGTTGTGCGCCACTTCGGCGTCGCTGAGATCGCGCCGCGTCTTGCCGGGCACGCCGGCCACCAACGACCGCGGCGGTACGACGAAGCCCTGCGGCACCAACGCGCTGGCGGCGATCAGCGAGCCCGCGCCGATCTTGGCGCCGTTGAGTATGACCGCTCCCATCCCGATGAGACAGCCGTCTTCGACCTCGCAGCCGTGCAGTACGGCGTTGTGCCCGACGCTGACGTTGGCGCCGATGCGGACTGGAAAGCCGGGGTCGACGTGGATCGTGACGCCGTCCTGGATGTTGGTGCCCGCGCCGACCTCGATCGGTTCGGCCTCAGCCCGAAGTGTCGCGCTATACCAGACACTGGCGCGGGCGCCGAGCGTCACCTGACCGATCAGGCTCGCATTGGGCGCGACCCAGCTCTCGGCGTGCAACGACGGCGCACGCCCACGGATGGGCACGATCAGCGGCTCAGGCATGCGCGACATCGTAAGTCACGAGGCGTGACATATTGACGGGGTGACATCGACGCCGACAGCACTGGGGGTCGTCGACGGCGTCGACCTGACCGGCAAGGTGTGCGTCATCACGGGTGCATCGGCCGGACTGGGCAGGGAGTCGGCGCGCGCTCTCGCCGCCACCGGCGCGCACGTCATCCTCGCCGCGCGCAATCGGGCCGCCCTCGCCGACGCCGACGCATGGGTTCGTGCCGAGGTTCGGAATGCCAAGACCTCGACGGTGGAACTGGACCTCACCTCCCTGGCCGCGGTCCGGTCGGCTGCCGACGCCATCGGTGCCATCGCGCCCGCGATTCACGTGCTGATGAACAACGCGGGAGTCATGTTCACCCCGTTCGGCCGAACGACCGATGGTTTCGAAATGCAGTTCGGCACCAACCATCTCGGCCATTTCGAACTCACGCGCCTACTCGAGCCGCAGCTCGGCGCGGCCGGGGGTGCGCGCATCGTGAACCTGTCGTCGGACGGGCATCGGCTGGCCGACGTCGACCTCGACGACCCGAATTGGCAGCACCGCGAGTACGACAAGTTCGCCGCGTACGGCGCCTCGAAGACTGCCAACATCCTGCACGCGGTCGAGCTGGACCGGCGCCTGCGCGACCAGGCCATCAGGACAAACGCGGTGCATCCGGGCGTCGTGGCGACGTCACTCGCACGGCACATGTCCCGCGACGACTTCGCCGCGCTGACGGAGTTCGTTTCGTCGGATCCCGGTCAGCCGAAGGTCGACGTCCGCCGCGACTTCACCATGCCCGAGCAGGGCGCGGCCACCCAGGTGTGGGCGGCGGTGAGCAGCGACCTCGCCGACGTCGGATCGGTGTACCTGGCGGACTGCCGGATTCAGGACGACCAGGAAAGCCCAGCGCCGTATGCGACGGACGCCGCGCACGCATTGCGGCTGTGGGAAGTCTCCGAGCGCCTCTGTAGCTAGGCCCTGTGCTTCGTCGCGGCGGCATTGTGTGGCAAGATCCGCAACTCGCAGGTCAGAGCACCTGCGACGTAGGTTTAGCGGGGTCTTCGCTTTGGTGATGCCGCATTGGGCGTTTTAACATGCGATGCACTGGAAGACCTGAGGAGCACTTACGTGAAGACCCGCACCAGCAAGACCATTGGCGCCGTCGCCGGAATCGCCGCGATCGCCGTGTCGGTGCCGATGGCTGTGACCGCATACGCGCAGCCGTCCACCGAGCCGGCCCCGACGCTCGAGATCCCCGATCCCCAGGGTTCGGGCTGCGATGCCTTCAAGACGTCGGTGCCCAGCTACAAGGATCTGGCGAACGTCCCGGTGGGCACCGCGCTGCAGAGCATCCCGGATGTCAGCACCTTCTACTCTGCGATCTCGGGCGGTTTCAACCCCGCGGTCAACATCGTCCCGGTTCTGGAGAACGGCCCGTACGTCGTCTTCGCGCCGACCAACGAGGCGTTCGCCAAGCTGCCTCCGGCTCAGCTCGATGCGCTCAAGGCCGATCCGGCTGCGCTGAGCGACCTGGTCTACTACCACGACTTCCTCGGCCTGCTCGGCAATGAGGACGTCAAGGGCCAGCGGCCGACCCAGCAGGGCGCCGAGATCAACGTCGAGGGCGACGGCGGCGATATCAAGGTCAATGACACCGCCAAGGTTCTCTGCGGTGCGATCTTCGCCAAGAACGCGCGGATCTATCTGATCGACACGGTGCTTGATCCCAAGCTGCCGCCGGACGCGCTCACGCCGACGAGCACGTCGGGCACGTCCACCACCACCACGACGACAGCCAGCCCGACGGCACCACCGACGGCAGGGGCCGCTGAGGTTCCCGCGGCGGAGGCGCCGACCACCGAGCCGATGCCTGCGGCGGACGCCCCGATCGGCTAGAGCCCACGCCGGCGAGCCGGCTAGAGCCCGAGGTCGCGGCCGATGATCTCCTTCATGATCTCGGTCGTGCCACCGAAGATCGTCTGGATGCGTCCGTCGACGTAGTCGCGCGCGACGCGGTACTCCAGCATGTAGCCGTAGCCGCCGTGCAGCTGCACGCACTGGTCGACGACCTTCTTGGCGACCTCGGTGGCCCACCACTTCGCCTTGGCCGCCTCGACCGCGGTCAGCTCACCGTCGACGACACCCTGCAGGCACCGGTCGATGTAGTTCTCGGTGACCTCGAGTTCGGTGTCCATCTCGGCGAGCAGGAACCGGTTGTGCTGGAAGCTGCCGATCGGCTGCCCGAACGCCTTGCGGTCCTTGGCGTATTGCAGTGTCTGCCGCCAGGTTTCGCGGGCGCCCGCGACGGCGGTGATCGCGATCGAGAGCCGCTCCGAGGGCAGGTTGGTCATCAGGTGGTAGAAGCCGCGACCCTCCTTGCCGAGCAGGTTGGCGCCGGGAACGCGGACGTTCTCGAAGTGCAGTTCGGACGTGTCCTGCGCGTGCAGGCCCATCTTCTCCAGCTTGCGGCCGCGTGTGAAACCTTCCATCCCGCGCTCGACGACCAGGAGCGAGAAGCCCTTGTGTCCGGCCTCGGGATCGGTGCGGGCCACGACGACGACGAGGTCGCTGTTGATGCCCGACGAGATGAAGGTCTTGGAGCCGTTGACGATCCAGTCGTCACCGTCGCGCACCGCCGACGTGCGGATGCCCGCCAGGTCGCTGCCTGCGCCGGGTTCGGTCATCGCGACAGCGATGATGGTCTCGCCGCTCGTGATCCCGGGCAGCCAGCGCTGCTTCTGCTCGTCGTTGGTCAGGTCCTTGAAATACGGTCCGACGACGTCGTTGTGCAGGCTCAGCGCAGGTGCGGGAACACCGGCCTTCGCGATCTCCTCGTCGATGATCGCGTTGAAGCGGAAGTCATCTGAGCCTCCGCCGCCGAACTCCTCGGGCATGTTGAATCCGATGAGTCCGTGCTTACCGGCAGCCACGTACGCCGACCGATCGACGATGCGATCCTCTTCCCATTTCTCGGCGTTGGGAACCAGTTCGCTGTCGATGTAACCCCGGACTGTGTCGCGGAACGCTTCATGCTCGGCGTCGTAGATCGTGCGCTTCATAATCTTTTCGGTGCCTTTCCTACTTGGCTTTCCAGACCGGCTGGCGCTTCTCCGCGAAGGCCAACGGCCCTTCCTTGGTGTCCTCGGAACGGATGAGCGTTCCGATTTCGCGCATGGTCCTGGTCCAGCCCGCCTCGTCGCCGGTGATGACGCCGTCGTCGACGCCCATGGCCACCCGTTTACTGGCCCACACCGCCAGTGGTGCGTTGCATGTAATCCGTTCGGCCAGAGCGATTGCCGCGTCGACAGCGGTGCCGTCTGGCACCACCTGGTTGACGAGGCCCCACTTCAACGCATCCGCCGAACTCATCGGATCGCCGGTGAAGATCAGCTCCATCGCCACCTTGCGCGGCAGATGATCGACGATGCGGAACACACCACCCGCGGCGGCGATCAGCCCTCGCTTGACTTCGGGCAAACCGAACTTGGCGCGCTCTTCCGCGACGACGAGGTCACTGGCGAGCGCGAGCTCGGTTCCGCCGCCGAGGGCGGTGCCGTTGACGGCCGCGATCGTCGGCTTGTCGATGTAGTGGTGGACGTAACCGGCGAAACCCCAGTCGCCGTGATCGGGATGAAACAGGTTCTCGCGGCGCGAGATGGCCTTGAGATCCGCTCCTGCGCAGAAGGATTCGCCTGCACCGGTGATGACGACGGCGCGGACTTCGGGGTCGTCCTGCGCCGCCTGTAGGGCGTCTCCAACCGCGATGCTCACCGCGCTGTTGACGGCGTTGCGCGCTTCGGGTCGGTTGAGGGTGATGACGAGGACGTTGCCCCGCCGCTCGGTGAGAGCGGCGGGAGCGGTCACGTCAGTGGTCACAACAGCTCGATGATGGTGGCGTTGGCCTGGCCGCCACCCTCACACATGGTCTGCAGGCCGTACTGAATTCCCTTGTCCCGCATGTGGTACAGCATCGTGGTCATGATGCGTGCGCCGGAGCCGCCCAGGGGGTGGCCCAGTGCGATGGCACCGCCGTTGGGGTTCAGCTTCTTCTCGTCGGCGCCGATGTCCTTCAGCCACGCCAGGGGCACCGGGGCGAACGCCTCGTTCACCTCGAACACGCCGATGTCCTCGAGCCGCAGGCCCGAGCGCTTCAGCGCCTTCTGCGTAGCCGGAATCGGGGCGGTCAGCATGATCACCGGGTCAGCACCGGCCAGCGTGGCGGTGTGCACCTTGGCAAGTGGTTTGAGCCCCAGGGACTTCGCCTTCTCTGCCGACATGAACAGGATGGCCGCCGAGCCGTCCGAGATCTGGCTGGAGTTGCCGGCGTGGATCACGCCGTCCTCTTTGAAGGCCGGCTTCAGGCCCGCCATCTTCTCGATGGTGGTGCCGCGGCGGATGCCCTCGTCCTTGAGCACCGCGTTGCCGTCCTGGTCCTTGATGCCGACGATCTGGTCGTCAAAGGCGCCCGCATCCTGTGCGGCGGCGGCCTTCTCATGGGAATCCAGCGAGTACTGGTCGACGGTGGTGCGGTCGAAGCCCCACTGCTCGGCGATCATCTCGGCGCCGATGCCCTGGTTCGGGGTCTGGCTGTAGCGGCTGCGGAAGGCCTCCGGGTAGGGATGCCCACCGTTGGCCAGCGAGGCGCCCATCGGGGTGCGCGACATCGACTCCACACCGCCGGCGACGACGACGTCGTAGTGTCCGGCGACCACACCGGCCGCGGCGAAGTGGATGGACTGCTGGCTCGACCCGCACTGGCGGTCGACGGTCACGCCGGGCACGCTCTCGGGCCAGCCGGCGGCCAGCACGGCGGTACGCGCGATGTCTAGCGCCTGCTCGCCGGCCTGCATGACGCAACCCCAGATGACGTCGTCGACGATGCCGGGATCGATGCCCGCGCGCTCAGCCAGACCATTGAGGACCTGCGCCGACAGCTCACCGGCGTGAACACCGGACAACCCGCCGTTGCGCTTGCCGACCGGCGACCGGACAGCCTCGACGATGACGGCTTCAGCCATGACCTATCTCCTTTGAAAGTCGTGTAGTCCCCGAAGGTAGAGGAACAAAGATTACTAGGTCAACCTACTGGTTGGTAGGCTGACCCGAGCCGCACATCACGCGATGTGCACTGTCGTCAATCTTCCACATGGTTTACTGAGTTGTATAGCTGGTAGACGGCCAGCAGATATCCGTGGAGTGTGGAGTGGCTCGTAGTACACCTCTGGCGCCGATGATCGGGCCGGACGGCGTCGGCGGGCGCACGGCGGTTCGGTCGCCGAAGACCGCCGAGCTCGTCGCTGGCACGTTACGGCGCATGGTGGTCGATGGCCAGCTCAAAGACGGCGATTTCCTGCCCAACGAGGCCGAGCTGATGGCCCATTTCGGGGTCAGCAGGCCGACGCTGCGCGAAGCGGTACGCGTGCTGGAATCCGAACGCCTCGTCGAGGTTCGTCGCGGCTCGCGCACCGGCGCCCGTGTTCGCGTACCCGGCCCCGAAATCGTCGCGCGGCCCGCAGGTCTGCTACTCGAGCTGTCGGGCGCCACGATCGCCGATCTGATGACGGCGCAGTCGGGTATCGAGCCGATGGCCGCTCGGCTGCTCGCCGAGTCGGGTACCAGCGATGTGTTCGATGAGCTCGACCGGATGCTCGACGAGCATCTGCCGACCGATTGGCGTTCGGACCGGCTCGCGGAGACGACGGCCGATTTCCACCTGCGCATGGTGCAGCTGTCGGGCAACACGACGCTCGCGATCATCTCGGGCATGCTGCACGAGATCACGGTGCGGCACACCGCATTCGTCTTCAAAGAGGGCCGACCGGTGTCCAAGGCGGACTACGACAAGCTCATGCGCTCGTACCGCCGCCTGATGCAGCTGCTGCGATCGGGCGACGGCGCGGCGGCCGAGGCTCACTGGCGCAAGCACCTCGACGTGGCGCGCGGCCTGATGCTGGAGGGGCTCGAGGACGTCAAGGTCAGGGATGTGATGGGCTAGAGTCCGCCGCCGACCACGTCACGTGGATGGGGATGTCGTCGCTCCACGGCTGTCCCATGACCATGTCGGACACGTTGACATAGCCACGCTCGAACCCCCCCGTCGCCGCGTCGACCAACCGGTACTCCTGACGCTGCCGGTGAAACGGTTGCGCGTCGAGGATGATGACGCGTACCTCACCGGGTTCGAAGTTGCAGCGCTTCTGCATCGCGGCGATCAGCTGCTCGTTGTGCATATGGCCGTCGCCGAAATTCCATCCCACCGCGGTGCTGCAGAGCCGCTCGCCTTCGGTGATCACGTACTCGTCCTGGTTGCGGCCGGCCAGCGCATGGTGCACCAGCGTCAGCAGCGCCTTACCGTGAGAGTTGAAGCCGCGGAACGCATATCCCTTGTACAGGTAGATCATCGCCTGTTCCGGGCTGCCGTAGACCTTCTCGAGCTGCGAGGCCGGCATGCTGGCAATGGCGACGAGCCCGCGCTCGATCTTCTCGCTGGCCGAGGGTTTGATGCACCACCACGTGGTGTCCCAGTTTCCGGCGTAGTACCGCATGCCCGGCAGGAACGAGATCTTGCGCGGGAACAGGTTGCCGAGCACCACGATGGTGGCCAGCAGCAGGAACAGGACCGCGGGCAACGGCGTGGTCATGTCGGACAGACCGACCTCGGCGTGGCCGACGAAAAGCGTTATGACGCAGAACATCATGAAGACGTTCCACTCCAGCGGAACGCCCATCGGGATCGCTGACAGAATGCCGAAGTGGAAGCACAGCATGACGAACGCGGCGATGTACGTCGGCCACCCGCCGTGGGAGAACAGCAGCACCAACGGAACCAGCATCTCGATCGCGGTGCTGAAATGGGCGATGAACCTCGATACCGGACCGGGACGCAGATCATCGGGGAACCGCTCGAAGAATTTGCGCTTGAGCCAGCGTGTCCGGATCAGCGGGTTGTTCGACATCATCGTCGAGATCACGAATGGGAAGTGTTTGTTCAGTTTCGACGTGGCCGCGCCCATCCAGATCGCCACGCAGACCAGTTTGGCGGCGATGATCATGTCGACCCCGTAGCCCACGAACAGGAACGCGACGACGAAGGAGCCGTACACCTCGCCGCGGGCGGCCAAGAAGATCACCTTGTCGCGCAGACCCGCCAGGGCCAGCAGCCCGAGAATGGTCCAGATCTGCCACATCGGCAGCACGCCGACCGTGGTGCCGAGTGCCGGAACCGGTCCGGTGCCGTCGGAGAACAGCGCGATGAGCAGCACCACCAGCAGTGCGCCGTAGAGCACGACGTCGAGGGGGGTTCGGGCGTCACCCTTGGTCAGCGGTATCCGGTTCGGCCACGGTGGCAGCCGAATGGTGTTGGGCCGCAACCAGTACAGGATCGATCCCAGCGGCGGGAAGAACCGGTTGTTCAGCGGGCCGAACCCGCAGCCGAGGCCGATGACCTCGAACAGCATGGTGTACAGCACGACCTTCTGGAACACGATCGGTTCGGTCCACCACTCGGCGACGTTGGTGAAGCCGTCCACACCTGTGGTGGCGAGCGCGAACAGCCAGCCGCCGAGGATGTAGAGCAGGATCTTGACGACGTAGAACAGGTGCATCACGACAGGTGTGCCGAAGCCGACCTCGGCCCAGTGTTCGGCCATCGGCCGAATCTTCTCCGAGCGTGAACCCTTGCTCCACTCGGCGAAGTCGACGACGGGCATGTCGGGCTTGAGAAATCCCATGGCCGAAAGACTAGAACGTGTTCTAGCCGCGCGGAAACAGTTCGCCGGACTTGCAGAAGCTAGGCGTCGGCTTTGGCCGGTGGCCGGTAGAAGATGGCCAGCTGCCCGATGCCGCCGGCCAGACCGAGACCGAGCGCGATGACCAGGCCCCACCAGCCGTGCAGGAAGTCGTAGAGCGCCGACGTGCGGAACAACGCATAGTCGAGGCTGTACTTCCCCGCCCCGATCGTGGCGATGCCTACCGCCGATGCCGCGAGCACCAGGTTGTACTCCCAGCCCTCCTTGACGATGAAAAAGCCGTTTGGCCGGTGCACGGTCCATGCGGCGACGAGCATCAGAGCGACGAAGCCCGCGGCGGGGATCGGTGTCAGCAGGCCAACGGCCAGGCCGATGCCCGCTGCCATCTCGGTGGTCGCGGCGATGCGGGCGTGGAACATGCCCGGCTTCATGCCCATGCTGTCGAACCAGCCGGCCGTCCCCTTCAGTCCGCCCTTGCCGAAGAACTTGTTGTACCCGTGCGCGGCCATGGTGAGACCGAGGACGACTCGCAGGATCAACAGGCCGATATCAGCAGCGGAATCGTATGCAGTCATGCAACAAAATCTAGGCCATGTGTTAAACCGCCGACCAGCCCCCGTCGACGCTGAGGATGGCTCCGTGGATGTTGGCGGCGTCGGCATCATGTTGGCCACCGGCGACCTGAGCTACCTCGAAGCAGCACTTGAAGTGGGGATCGCGTCGCTCCGAACGTGATATCGGGCGTGAAGTTATCCCCAATGCCGGTTTTATCCACAGGTTGGGGTGAGCTGCTGGTTCGCGGTCGATGGTCCGATTAGTGTCGAACCTATGTTCGATCAACTCGTTGAGGCGGCCAGCCGCAGCCGCGGTGGTGCATCGGTGGGGGCGTGGGCGCGGGTGGAGAACGCCGCGTGTGCCCGTCGGCTGTTGGCGACCGCTGAGGAGCTCGAACGGATGTGGGCCGTCGACGGCTCTGAGGAGCGGGAGCAGTGGTGTCTGGACAACTGGGGTGCCGTGGCGGCGTCGGTGGCCGCCGCGCAGAACGTCTCTTTGGGGGTGGCCTCGCATCAACTGCTGATCGCCATCGGGTTGCGCGAACGGCTCCCGCGGGTGGGTGAGGTGTTCGCCGCCGGGGCCATCACCTACCGGCTGGTGTCCGCGATCGTGGCCCGCACCCGGCTGATCAGCGATCCCGACACGATGGCCAAAGTCGACACCGAGATCGCCGCCCAGGTCCAAGACTGGGGATCGCTGTCGGCGCACAAGACCGAAACCCAGATCGACTACTGGGTCAATCGCTATGACCCCGCCGCGGTACGGCGCACCGAATCCTCCGCCCGCAACTGCCATGTCGACATCCACGACCCCGACGACGGATCAGGTGTGGTGTTCATCGAAGGCCGGCTCATCATCACCGACGGCGAGGCCCTGGACCAACGGTTGGACGCCATGGCGCGCACGGTGTGCGAGCGCGATCCGCGCACCCTGGATCAGCGCCGCGCCGCCGCACTCGGCGCGCTCGGGCACAAAGCCGACCGGCTGGCCTGCTTATGTGAGGACCCCGACTGCCCGGCAAAAGACGCCCAATCCAGTGCGGTGGTGGTCCATGTGATCGCTCACGAGGAGTCACTGACCGATGACACCCCGGCCCAGTTGGACGGCGAAGCACCGGTGGATCCCGATCGCAAACCGTGGCAGGAGATGACCTGGCGCGAAGCCCTCGCCCCGACACCGTGGACACCGGTCATCGCGGCCACCCCGCCGGCGCTGGTCGTGGGTCGCGGGATGCTGCCCGCCCCGCTGTTGGCCGCCAAAATCGCCGGCAGCGCCAAGCTAGTGCCGGTCGTGCATCCGGGCAACAACCCACCTGAGCCGCGCTATATCCCCTCGGCGGTGTTGGCGACGTTTGTGCGGTGCCGCGATATGACGTGCCGGTTCCCGGGCTGCGATGAGCCCGCCCACCGCTGCGATGTCGACCACACCATCGCCTACCCGCACGGTCCGACCCAGGCGTCGAACCTCAAAGTTCTGTGCCGAAAACACCACTTACTCAAAACCTTCTGGGGCTGGGCTGACGAACAACACCCCGACGGCACCGTCATCTGGACCTGCCCGCAGGGCCAGACCTACACCACCTATCCCGGCAGCCGACTGCTGTTCCCCACCCTGTGCCGCCCCACCGCGCCCGTCCGGGGTCACCGCTCCACCCCGCCCACCACCGACCCAGCGCGCGGGCTGGCCATGCCCCGACGCACCACCACCCGAGCCCAGAACCGCACCCAAGCCATCAACGACGAACGCCGACACAACCAAACACTGATCCACACCGAAGCCGAACAACGCGCCCGCAATCAGCACAACCCAGGCGACAGCGTCGGAAACGAGTACGACAACACCTACTTCCCCACCCGACCACGACCCCCAAGCGACCACGACCCAGCACCATTCTGAGCCGGTCAGCGTTGGGACAGCGTCAGAGCGCAGCGTCCAATCTTTCGACGTAGGCGTCGATGTCGCCGATCGCCGACTCGGCCGCGTGCACGCTCAAGAGGATTGTGTCGCCGACTCCGCACACGGCATGCGTCAGCCCCATCATCGGTGACAGGCCGGGGAACGCGCACGCCACAGTGACCCGCGCGCCACCGAAATGGAAATCCATCGCGCCGCAATTCACGCTCGACACGACGGTGTTACCCGTGACGTTCGAGACACGGACATCGGGATCGAATCGATCCATGCCCCAACGCAACAACGGCGCCGGCGTCGCGGCGAACGCGCGGTCCGCCATCCGTATGGCCGGGTGCGCGGCTCGGCGACGACGCGCATCGAGATCAGCGGCGATACGCACACCACGCTCCGACTCGGCCAGCTCGGGGTACAGACCCACACCGACGTTCCCGAAGTGGTTGTACGCCAACTGCGGTGGTGGCTTCGCCATCGGCACCTCAGCTCCCAGGAACGACGGATCCTCACCGAGGCACCGCAACTGCGCGGCCAGCGCCCCCGATACGGCAGACAGCGCCGCCACCGTCACCGTCGGGCCGTTCAGGTCCGAACGCCGTCGCACCAGGGTCCGCAAGTACCGCGATCCCGCAGGTCGATCGTTGGTCCGCAGCGCCGGTCGCAGATCTGCCGGCGAGGGAACCCTTCCCGCCCCGGTGTCTTCGACCAACCGGCGGTGCGCACGGGCCGCGCGAAACCCCGCGATCGGTAGCCGCACAGGCCCGGTGCGCGGAGCATCGATCCCCGGTACGACGCCATCGCGTCGGCCGAACATGATCGCCGCGGGCGCCGACGTTCGTCCGCCGCCGCCGAGGGCGTGCGAGATGTGTAGCACCGCAACCGTACCCGGCCCACCCACCCCCGGCACACCCTCGATGCCGGTGAAGACATGCATGCGCCAAGCCGCCACCCGCGCATCCAGCCGCTCGGCGGTCAGAACGCGCGCCTCGTCCAGACACTGTTGAAAGCTGCTGTCCCCCATGTTGTGCACCACAAACTGCGAGCGGTCGACCTCGTGATGCACCCACGCCGGGTACCTGAAACGTCCGCCATCCTCGATGCACACAGTCAGATCGGGACAACCGCGGGCGCGCTGGGCGATCTCCTCGATCGCGGCGTCCAAATCCGCGGGTACGCCATCGAATCCGTACAGCAGAACCGTGTCATTCGGGATCTTCGCCGCCATCCAGTACGTCTGCGCGTCCACAGCGGACAGTCGGCGGACCGTCATCGACTAGCCGACGAAGTCGAGAATCTGCTTCGCGACCACGTCAGGCTGATCGAGCTGGAGGAAATGCCCGGCGTCCTCGACGATCGCCACCTCACTGCCATCCGGCAGGACCTTCTGAACCCACTGCGCGTAATCGGGTGTGGCACAACCATCGTCGCGGCCGTGCAGATAAAGGGTGGGAATCTTCGGCGCTTCAAGCCAGTGTTGGTGCAGCTCGGCGTACTGGGTCGGCACTTTCGAATTGCGTATGACTGCGCGGTAGTAGCCCAGTGCGGCGCGCCAACGATCGGGAGCGCCGATGGCCGCCTCGACGTGCCGCACATCCTCGTCGGCTCGATATCCGGGCGACCATTTCCGCCACAGCCGCGGCACGATCCATTTGGTGGAACGTTCTGGTAGCCAAGGCAACTGGAAGAACAGTATGTACCAGCTCTTCAGGAGCTGCGCCGGTAACGTCGCGACGAGTCGTCCGGCGTCGGACACCCTCCCGCCGCCGGGCGGCCGGAACGATGCGCTCGGCGGCACCGACATGATCACGGCCTTCTTGAACGGACTGTCCGGCATCGCGGCCAGCCCCGCACCGGCCATGGCGCCCCAGTCGTGTCCAACGATCACATCGCGGCCCGTCGGCCCGACCGCGTCGAGCACCCGCAGCGCATCGTCCATCAGTGCACCGATGTGAAAGCTGCCGTCGGAGGGCAGCGACGACGGTGCGTAGCCGCGGTTGAACGGCGCGATCACCCGCCATCCCGCATCGACGAGCAATGGCGCCAGCTTGCGCCAGCCATGCGCGGTGTCGGGAAAACCATGCAGACACAACGCGATCGGCGCACCCTCAGCACCCCACGACAGCACACGCAGTTGCACCACAGGCGTCGCGACGTCGATGGTCTCGGGTTCGAGCATCAGACGGGTTCGAACTCCGAAATCAGCCAGCGGCCATCGACCTTGTCCAGTGTCACCCGCACGCTGGATGCCGTGTCGGTCGGAAGCTCCTGGCCGACGACCACCGTTTGGTTGACAAAGACCAGCACCACGGCATGGGTCGGATCGGCCGACACCGACGCAGCGGCCGGAACCGACGCGACGGCCGAAATCTGCTTCTGGGTCGCCCCCGGGATCACCACATCGTTGATCAGCGACGTGTACGAATCCCGGAACTCACCCGTCAACAGATCGCGGGCGGCGTTGAGCTCCTGCTCGACGGTATCCGGCTTGTACGACAGCATCTTGATGGTGCTCTCCTTGGCCGCATTCACCGAATCGAATGCCGGAGAAGGATTCTGCTCCGATGCAGCCGGTGGCACGGCACCATATTCGCTGGTGTTGAGCTCCCACCGCGCGTACCCAGCTCCCAGCGCCAGCAACAGCGCAATCGCCGGCAGCACGCCGAATGCGAACACGCGTGCCCAATTGGTCTTCTTCTTTTCGGCGGTGGGCGCGTCCGCGGATTCCGCTGACTCCTCGGCAGATTCCGTTGACTCCTCGGTGGCAGAGGACTCCGTGTCGATTACCTCGGCATCCGTCGTCTCGGCGTCGGTAACCTCGGCGTCGTTGACCTCGGCGTCCGTTGCTTCGGCGACAGCCGTGTCCTCCGTGGGCTCTTCAGCTTTTTCGACGGACTCTTTGCCGCTTCCCGCCGGCATCCGGTGTTTGCTGCTCACGGCACGAACTCCACGTTGGACACCTTTGCGTCGTCACCGACCTTCTGAACCGTCAACCGCATCCGCCATGCACGCGGCTCTTGCTGGGGTGCACCGACATTCGAGGTGTTCACGGTCACCGCGACAAGCACCTGCGCCTCGTTATCGGTTGCCGACTCCAGCCCCGCCTCGGCGATCGTCCCGACCGACTTCGACTGCGCCTGCTTCACCACCTGAACAAACGGTGCCGAGCGGTTCTGGAAATCGTCGTAAAACGTTCCGGTCGCCGAATCGAGCACGCGCTGCACGTCGGCCTCGGCGTTCTGCCAGTCGATCGTCGTCAGGTTGAGCGCACCCTGCCTACCTACTTGCAGGAAGAGTTGCCGTGCTTTCTCGCCCTGATACGCCTGGTATCCGCGGTAGCCCGTCCAGCCGGCCAGTCCGGCGAGCAGAATCACCACGACGAGTCCTGCGATCGTCGCGAGCCGAACAGGCGACATCGGCGCCTTCGGAGCCTTCACATCTGATGCAGCCGCTGCCTCTTCGTCGTAGGACGCCGCGTCCTCGTCGACCGGCTCTACAGCGTCCACGTCCGGCGGATCGGCAGCATCAGACAACGATGCCTTGTCACCCGACGATGCGGTGCTCTCCTCCTCAGCGGGTGACTCCGGCTCTGCGGCGCCGGATTTCTCCTCGGACGCCGCGCTGTTGGTCAGTTCCCCCTCGGGGGCATCAGCATCGTCTGCCATGTTTGCTCCTCTGCGGCACTTCGGGCCAGGTTGGACTGTGTGTACACACGTCCGTCCGGACCAACATACGTGCCTGTTGCCGGATCATATTCAGCGGCCGCGATCGGCGGCGGCGCCGGAGCCGGCGGAGGAGCTACTTCTCCGGGAGGCAGCTGGGGAATCGGCTGACCGGACAGGGTGGCGTTGGGGTCGCCCTTCCAGTTGTAGCCGTCGTTGAGCGGCACGTAAGTCTCTCCGCTTTCGCACATCTTCACCGTGGGTGCGCGTTTGCCCGGCACCGTCACACACGGCAGGTTGCGCGCACCGCGCACGTTGAACGGAGCGTCCTGCGGGATGCGGCAGTACACGTCCCCGGCGGGCCGGTCCGGATAGTCCTGCAGGGCGGGCACCCGCTGCTGCTGGGTCGGCAGGAATCCGGTCGTGCACGGTGGCGGCAGGTTCAGGTTCAGGTTCAGCGTCAGGTAGTCGCCCATGTAGTCCTGCTTGGTGTTCGCCTTGGCGACGCCGATCGCCTGAGTCGTCGCGGTGCCCTGCGGGAACAGCACCAACAGCTGTTCGAGGCTGGGCTGATAGGCGACGGCGACCTCGCCGATGTTCACCAGGTTGGCCAACACGATCGGCAGCGTCGGCTGCAATCTGTCGAACAGCGCCCGCACCTCTTCGGCCGCGCCGGGCCCCTTTTCGAGAATGCCCGCCACGGCGGCGTCCTGTGACTGCAACTGGTCGGTGACCGACGCGAGATTGGCCGCCCACGCCTGAATCTCGCCACCGGTGTCGGTCTGGGAATCCAGGATCGGTTGCGACTGATCGATCAGAGTCGTCAACGGGTCGAGGTTCTCGCGCGCGTCGATGGCCAGGTTCGTCCCGCCGTCGACCAATCGGGACAGGTCTGGTCCGAGGCCGCCGAGCGCGATGTACGCCTCATCCACAGCGGTGCGCAGGTTGTCGCGCGGAATCGCGGCAAGACCGCGATTGGTGGCATCCAGGACCGTGTTCACGTCGATGGGGACCCGCGCCCGATCCTGCGGGATGACATCGCCGTCCCGGAGTATCGGGCCGTCGCCGCTGCGTGGAATCAACTGGACGTACAACTCACCGACCGCGGACACGCTGTGTACCTCGGCCTCGAGGTCGGCGGGGATCGGCACGTCGGAATCAAGCGAAAGATCTGCCGCGACACCATTATCGGTGAGTTTGACACTCTTCACGATGCCGACCTGAGTTCCGCGGTAGGTGACGTTCCCGCGCGGATACAGCCCACCGGCCTCCGGCAGTTCCAGGGTGACGCGATACTCCCCGATGCCCATGAGCGCGGGCAGGCGCATGTACGAGATGACCATGATGCCCAGAGCCACCACGGCCAGCACGCTGAAGATCATCAGCTGAATGACGATCTGTCGAGTCAGTCGCATGTCACGGCCCCTGATCCCAGCGATACGCCTCGAGCAACGGGTTGCCGCCAGGGGGCGGAACGTTGTGGTTACAGGGGCTGGGCATCTGGCCGACGGTGCGGCCCCAGAACAACTCCAACCACGTCAGGTTGCATTCGAATCGTGTTCCGGTGAAGAAACCTTGGTCGATGCGGCTGAGCGTCATGTCCACGATCAACGACAGGTTCGCGTAGTCGCCCCGGATCCAGTTGGTCAGGGTCTCTTTCGGGAACGGGAACGTCGGCAGGAAGCTCAGTGCCCGGGTCAGCGCCGGACCTGCATTGGCAAGCTGTTCGAGCGTTGGCCCCAGGTCCCTGAGCTCCTGAACGAGCGCTTCCTTGGTCTGGTCGACCGAATCGGCGGCCAGCGCGCTGAACCTACCCAGCTGTACGAGCGCCTCGGAAAGGTTGTCCCGCTGATCCTTCAGCACCTCGAGCGCATCGGGGATAGTGCGCAATGCCCTGTCCACCACGGGCTTCTGCTCAGCGATCTGGCCGACCAGACTGTTGATGCTCTCGTTGGCGGCGATGATGTCGCCCTTTTGGTCGTTGACGTAGCCGATGAAGATGTCGAGCTGCTCTATAAGACTGCGCAGGTCGGCTTCGCGGCCCGTCCACGCGGTGCTGAACGCCTCGGTGATGTCCTGAACCTGCCCGATCCCACCACCATTGAGCAGCAGCGCGACCGACGCCAGCGTCTGCTCGGTGCTCGGGTAATTGCTCGCCGACTTCAGCGGAATCAGCGAACCTTCGTGCAGCCTGCCCTCCGGCGCCACATCGGTCGGCGGCGCGAGTTCGATGTGCAGCGAACCCAACAGGCTGGTCTGCCCCAGCTTGGCCGTGGCGTTGGCGGGTAGCTGGACATTCTCGTTGAGCTCCATCGTGACCAGGGCGTTCCAACCCTGCCGCTCGATCTTGGTCACGTTGCCGACCGTCACGTCTGCGACCCGGACCCGGGAATTCGGCTCGATGTTGTCGACGTCGGGCATCTGCGCCTGAATGGTGAACGCGCCGGGCCCGCGGCCCTGGACCCCCGGCAGCGGAATCGAGTTCAGGCCCTGCCAATCACCGCAACCGGAAACAACAGCGGCGACGGCCAGCAGTACCGCGCTGGTGCGCAATCGAATTCGTCGCGTCGTCATCGTGGCCCCGTTCCATGCGGCACCATCATGCCCTGCAGACCGTCAACTGGGTTCGTGGCCACAACGGCCTCGGCGGGAAGCGGGGGTCCCGGCGGCGGGGGCGGCGCAGAGCCGTCCGGCGCCGGCGGGGGCACTGCGACAGGCGGCTGCGGCGGAATGTAACTGGGCCGCATCCACTCCTCGCTGTAAGTGATCTCGTTCGGCCGCGCCTGCGCACCGACGAAGAGGTTCTGTCCGATCGGCGGGAAGTTGTACTGACGGTTCTTGATGATCGGCGCCAGATACTGCACACACAGCTTCGCCGACTGCTCGGCATTCAGCCGCGACGCCGCCTGCACCGCGCCGCACAGGAAGCTGATCGGGTTGGCGAAGTTGTTGACCGCGAGGATCGCGCTCGCACCACCCTGCGCCGGTTGATAGACGTTGACGTAGTTCTGGAATGAGTTGGGCGCTACGTGCAGGAACTGTTTGACGTCGTCAAGGCTGTCGTTCAGCGCCTGGGTCACACCGGCCAGCTTGTCCGACGTGGTGCCCAGGGATTCTCGGTTGTCCGCAACGAACGTCTGGACATCACCGATGACGGCGTTGAAATCCCGCACAGCATCGGCAACCTCATTGGGGTTGTCGGCAAGCAGGCCGGTCACCGACGCCAGGTTCTGGTTGAGCTGACGCATCAGGTTCGTACTGTCCTGCAGCGCTGACACCAGGATCGACAGGTTCTTGATGGTCGAGAAGATGTCGGTGCTTTTGTCGCCGAGAGCCGAAAAGGCTTGCGACAGCTTGATCACCGTGTCGCGGATGTTCGCACCCTGGCCGCGCAGGTTGTCGGCGGCGGTGTTGATCACCGAGCCGAGCGGGCTGACCCCACCGGGCTCCGTGGGCTGCAACTCCTGGGCCAGTCGTTCGAGCTGAGAACGCAACGTGTCCCACTCGACCGGCACCACCGTGCGCTCACGCGGAATCACCGCGTTGTCGGCCATCGTGGCACCGCCCGTGTACACCGGCGTCAGCTGGATCGCACGCGAGGTCACCAGAGTCGGCGACAGGACCGCGGCGTTGGCGTCCGCGGGCACCTTGTACTTGCTGTCGTACCAGAACGAGATCTTGACGCGGTCGGGCTCCGGCTCGATCTTATGGATCCGGCCGACGTTCACCCCGAGTATCCGGACGTCGTCACCCTCGTAGATGCCGTTGCTGTTCTCGAAGTACGCAACGACATTCGTGCGGTTGATGGTGTCGCTGGTGCGCAACAGGACGACCACGCCCGCGACCAGCAGCACGACCAGCGCTACGGCCACCCAACTCGTACGAATACGGTTCACTGGCCCGCCTCCCCAGTCAGCGGTGGCGCCTCACCGGGTGCGGGAACCATCACCGGGCTCGGCGTCGGTACCGGGATGGACCCCAGCCCCGCCGGCGCTTCCGCGGGCGGTCCCGGCGGCGGTCCCCCTGGCGGCGGTGCGGGAAGCGGCGGGCGGTAAGGGTAGCAGCCGGTCGGGCCGGGCAGCGGCAGCCCTGGCGGACCACATCCTTGGTCGCCTGGATTACCCGTGATGGCATCGGGCAGTTGAAGATTCGGATCGCCGCCCTGGCCGGTACGTGGGTACGGCACCGGCATCGCCGGGACTGCGGGTGTGCCGATCTGCGGATCGGTGCGCTCGGATGGCAACAGCACGTTGGGATCCAGACCGAGGTCGGAGAACGCCACGTCGATGAACGGCTGCAGGAACTGGCCGGGCAGCAGGTTGGCGATGTAGTTCTTGAAGAACGGCCCCGACGAGACCGATTCACCGAGCGACATCGCGTAGCCGGTCAGCAGTTTCAGCCCCTTTTGCAGCCGCTCCTTGCGGTTGTCGAGGACCGTCAGCACGCCGTTGAGCTTGTCGATCGCGGGCCTCATCGTGTCGCGGTTCTCGGAGATGAAACCCTCCAGCTGCTGGCTCAGCGCCGAGATGCTGCCGGAGATCTGGTCGATTGCGGCGCTCTGGTTCTGCAGCTCGGCCAGAAGTGCGTTGGTGTCGGCGATCAGGCTGACAACCTGGTCGCTGCGCTCGGCCAGCACCGCCGTCGACTTGTTGGCGTTGGTGAGCAGTTGCCGCAACTCCGCGTCGCGTTCGTTGAGGGTCTCGGAGAACCGGGCCACGCCTTCGACGGCGACCCGAAGCTGGGGCGGGGTCTCGGAGAACGTATCCGCAACCACCCGCAGGGAATCGGAAAGCTGTGTGGTGTCCAGACCGCTGATGGTCGTCGCGAGCTCACCCAGCGCATCGGGCAGCTGGTACGGCGATGTCGTGCGGTCACGCGGAATCGTGCCCTCCTGGCGGCCGTCGCCGCGCGACATGACCTCGAGGATCTTCGTGCCCAGCAGACCCTTGGTCTTGATCGCCGCCTCGGTGCGGTCCCCGAGCGCGATGTCGTCGTCGATGGTGAACTTGACCAGGACCTGCGGTCCGTCGAGTTCGATCGATTCGACTTGGCCGACTTGGAATCCCGAAACCTGCACGGCCACACCGGTTGTCAGGCCACCGGCCTCGTCGAAGTACGCCGAGTACTCCTTGGTCTGGTTGATGAACGGGATGTTCTCGTATTGCAGCGCGACGAGCACGATCCCGGCGGTCAGGCCGAGGCCGATGGCCCCCATGACGAACGGACTACGTTCGGAAAACGGCTTCATCGTGGCGCGCACCTCCCCGTCTGCTGTCCGGCGATCTTCACATAGACCGGCTGGCCACCCTTGCCGTTGAGCTTGAGGACGATGTCGCAAAGATAGAACGAGAAGAAGTCACCGTAGATGCCCTGCCGGCTCAACGCCTGATAGGCGTCGGGGAGGGTGTTGATCAGGTTGTCGAAGTAGTCGACATCGGCCACCACGATGCCTGCCGCCCGGTCCGTTTCCTGGATGGTCTTCGCGAACGGCGGACGTGCCTGCGACAGCAGATCCGCGACGCTGCCTGCTGCGGCATTCGCGTACGCGACACCGTTGGCGATGTCGGTCCTGCGCTCCGCGAGTCCCTGCACCAGCTCCGAAAGCGAGTCGACCGCTTTTGCGAACTGGTCACTTTGGTCGCCGAGCGACCCGAGGACGATGTTCAGGTTGACGATGACCTCACCGATCAATTGATCGCGGTCGGCCAGGGTATTGGTCAGCGCCGCGGTCTGCGTCAGGAACGAGCCGATCGTCGCTCCCTGGCCCTCGAACGCCTGAATCAGCTGTCCGGACAGGGCATTCACCTGGTCGGGGTCCAACGCCGAGAACAGCGGCCGGAAGCCACCGATCAACGCATCGAGATCCAGCGCGGGCGATGTGCGGGCCAGCGGAATCGTTTCCCCCGGCCTGATCTTCGTGGTGCCACCCGCACCCTCCACCAGCGACAGGTAACGGCCGCCGATCAGGTCGTCGTACCGGATCACTGCCCGGTTGCCGTCGGTGAGCACGACCGAATCGTCGGCGGTGAACTCGACAAGTGCGGTCGTATCGCCCTGGATGGAGATGTTCTCGACCTTGCCGACCTCCACTCCCGCGATGCGGACGAAGTCGTTCTTCTCCAGGCCGGTCACGTTCAGGAACTCGGCCTTGTATGTGTTGGCCTTCTCTCCGAAGCGCAACTGCCCGAACACCGCATACAGCGCGAACACCCCGAGCAGACACACAGCCAGGAAGACGCCGAGACGCACGGCTGCGCTTTTCCAGCTGCCCGTCATTGCGGCATTCCTTTCCGGTCGAAGTGTCGGTCGAAGTATCGGGGGGTCACGGCCCTGGTGCCGCGAAGTGCGGCAACGGAACCGGCGGCAACGGTGTCGGCTGCTGGAACGCAGGCGCCTGCACCACGAAGGGCTCCGACCCCGGCCGCGGACCCGGATCCTTCGGCGCTCCCGGTGGCGGGGCCGGCGGCAGACCCGGCCACAGCGGCGTTCCGTCCGGCGCGTACAACGGTGCGCCGTACGCCGGGGCACCCGGATACGGGACCGGCCCGATCGCGGGGCCGCCGAAAAGGTTTCGGATACTCGGCGGCTCGGGCACCGCACGGGTGGTCGGCAGGTAGTTGACGTAGCCGGGGAAGCCGATGCCGGGGTTGGGTCGCCAGTCGACTCCGGTTCCGAAGCCGGTGTTCGTCACGAGTTGGCGGACGGGCCAGTTCTCCTTGACGTCCGGCAACGACCCGCAACCCGGCTTGCCACCTGGACCGCCCTTGGCGCCGACGATCGGCAGGTGCCGCGGGAAGCTGTACGGGTCATCGCCGAGGGCCAGGCCGGCGTCGAGGACGATCGATCGCCCGTTGCCGCCCGGCGCTTCGTACCCGCCGTGGTCCAGCAGATGCTTGGCGCCCAACAGCAAGCAGGTGTAGGACGGGTTGTACTTGTACAGCAGGTTGGTCGTCGGCTCGAGCACGTTGATGGCCTTGATCAGATTCGCCTGACTCGGCGCGAGCAGCGCAATGCCGCTATTGGAGAGCCCGATTGTGCTGAGCAGCAACGCATCCAGGGCGTCCGAACGCCTGACGATGGTCTCGCTGGTGGTGCTTGCCGCGTTGAGCGTCGCGAGAATGTCCTGTGCCGCAACGCTATAGGTGTCGCTGAAGTTCTTGAGCGACTGCCAGTCGGCGCGGATGGTCTCGCTGCGCGGGTTCAGCGCGAGAAGGACCTGATTGGCGTCGGTGGTCGCCTCCCCGATCCGCTCGCCCTTGCCGCGGACACCTTCGGCGAGCGCCGACAGCACGCTGTTGAGCTTGGCCGCGTCGATCTGGTCGAGCACGCCGACGACGTTCTCGAACACCGTGTTGACCTCGACGCTGACGTTGCGCGACACCAGCACCTGGCCGGCTCTCAGCCGTTCCGAACTGGGATCGCTCGGATAGACGAGGTCGACGAACTTGGCACCGAACACCGTGGTGGCGCGGATCTGCGCCTCGACATTGGCCGGGATGTACTGGAGTTGATCCGGGTAGATCTCGAGTTTGAGCTTGACCGGTTCGCTGCCGCCCTCGATTGCGGCGACCCGCCCGACCTGCACGCCACGCAGCTTGACCTTGGCGTCGGTTTCCATCACCAGACCGGACCGCTCGGACGTCAGCGTGACCGGCACGAACTTCTCCAGCGAGCCCGTGAACAACGCCGCCGTCAGCCAGATGGCGCCGATCACCAACAGCACCAGGAACAGCGTCCACCAACCCGGGTGCAGTCCCTCGTCGTCCCTCGCGTCAGCCATCGCGTCATCCAGCCAGATTGAAGTTGCCGGTTTGCCCGTACACCGCGAGCGAGATCATCATCACGACGAAGGCCGCGACGATCAGCGAAGTCCGCACCGCACGTCCCACAGCCTCCCCCACGCCCGCCGGTCCGCCGCTTGCCGAGAAGCCGTAATAGGTGTGGATCAACATGATCACCACGGCCATCGCGATGCTCTGAACGAACGACCACACCAGGTCCGTGGGATTCAGGAATGTCCGGAAGTAGTGGTCATACACACCGGTCGACTGGCCATAGATCACGGTGGTGCCGAATCGTGCGGCCCAGAACGACGCGAGCACGCCGACGCAGTACAGCGGGATCACGACGACGAGGCCCGCCATGACGCGGGTGGACGCGAGGTACGCGATGCTGCGGATGCCCATCACCTCGAGCGCGTCGATCTCCTCGTTGATCCGCATGGCGCCCAGTTGCGCGGTGGCGCCGGCGCCGATGGTGGCCGCCAGTGCGATCGCCGTGGTCGCGGGTGCGATGAGGCGGACATTGAAGAACGCCGACGCGAACCCCGTCAACGCCTCGACGCCGATCTCGGAGAAGTCGGTATAGCCCTGCACCGCCACCAGGGCGCCGGTGGTCACCGTGAGAAAGCCGACGATCGCGACCGTTCCGCCGATCACCACCAGAGCGCCTGTGCCCAGGCCCATCTGAGCGATGATGCGCATCAGCTCGATCCGGTAGTTGGCGAACACGTACGGGATGCTGCGCAGCGTCTTGCCGTAGAACTTCGTCTGCATGCCAACGTGATTCCAGGCGGCGGCATAACCGTCGAGTCGCTTCGCCAAGCGCGGGAACCGCCGGTCAATCGGCCGGCGGGTCCGTTCCACAGATGCGCTGCTCACATCGTCACCCGCACTGCCACCGCGGTCGCGACGACGTTGATCGCGAACAGCGCCATGAACGTGAAGACGACGGTCTCGTTGACCGCGTTGCCGACGCCCGCCGGGCCGCCGCCGACGGATATGCCTTTGTAGCAGGCGATCAGACCGGCCGAGAGCCCGAACAACGCCGCCTTGATCAGCGCGATGGTGACGTCGAGCGCGCCGATGATCAGTGTCAGGCCCGCGGCGAACGCACCCGGTGACACGTTCTGGATGTAGACGCAGAAGAAGTAGGCACCCGCGAGGCCGACGAGGATCACCGTCGCGGACAGTGCCAGCGATACCAGGGTCGCGGCCAGCACGCGGGGCACCACGAGGGCCTGGATCGGATCGACGCCCATCACTCGCAGCGCGTCGAGTTCCTCACGAATGGTCCTGGCGCCGAGGTCGGCGCACATGGCCGTGGCGCCGGCGCCCGCGACAACCAGCACCGTCACGATCGGACCGATCTGCCGCACCGTGCCGAGCGCGGCTCCGGTTCCGGAGAAGTCGGCAGCACCGAACTCCCTGAGCAGAATGTTGAAGGTGAACGTCAGCAGCACGGTGTAGGGGATCGTCAACATCAAGGTCGGCACGATCGACACCCGCGCGACGAACCACGCCTGGGTGATGAATTCGCGCCATGCGAACGGCGGCCTGACCATCGCGACGAACGTGTCGAGCGCCATCCCGTAGAAACCGCCGACTGCGCGGACCGGCTTGACGAGGACGTCGGAAGCGACCACGTGCTACTTCCTTCCGCCTGAACAGATCCCCTGACCCCAGAAGTGCTGTGAATCCAGGCACCGCGATGGGACGCGGGTGACCGTAGCATCACGGATTTGAATCACGCCATCTGGACCGTGACACGGACGCCGCCTCCCGCCGAAAGCCATACGAAAGGCTACTTCCGGGATGCCATTTAGATGCCGTAACCGTCAAATACGGACCGCGTCCTCCAATTCGGCGATGACGATCTTGCGCATTCCGAGCATCGCTTTGTTCGCAGCAGCGGCGCGTGCGGGGTCCGGGTCGGCGAGCAGTTCATAGAGCCGGTCGGGCACAACCTGCCAGCTCAGACCGAATCGATCCTTGAGCCAGCCGCACTGCGACTCCTCGCCGCCGTCGAGCAACCGCTCCCAGTAATAGTCGACCTCCGCCTGGTCCTTGCAGCGGATTTCGAAAGACACCGCCTCGGAAAACGGGAACTGCGGACCGCCATTTATACCGATGAACCGTTGCCCGTCCAGCGAGAAATTGCCCCACGCCACCTCACCGGGCGTACCCGGGCCGGCGTCGGTATAGCGCTCGAACCCCTCGATCGAGGAGTTGGGGAAGATCGCGGTGTAGAACGCCGCCGCTTCCTCGAGATTGTTGTCGAACCACAAGCTTGGCGTAATAGCAGGCATGTCAGAACCGACTTCCCGCGCGACCGAAACTCATCGCGGGGTGGCGCCCAGGGCACGTAACGCGAAGTCCAGAACTCGGTTCTGCGCCCGCTGCACACCTTACCTTGTCCTCGTAGTGCTGGGTGAGCATCATCCTGCTGACCAACGCGCTGATGGCGATCGCATCCTGCTCGGGATTCGTCAACGGGAACGTCCCGTCCTCGCGGCCGCGGCGCAGGATCCCGACCAGCGAGCGCTCGCGGTCGGCGTGGGCTTGCTCGCGCGTCTCGCGGTATCCCTTCGCGGCGCGCACTTCGTCGGAATCGATCACCGAGAAGTGCATTCGGGTCTGGTCGTCGTGAATCAATCCGAACATGCCGGATATCCAGGCCCTGACCTGATCCACCGGGCCGCCGGGGACCTCGGCACAGATGCGGTCCAGGCGCTCGGCCAGCAAGTCGGTCTCCTGACGCAGCATCGCCAGGAACAGTTCGTCCTTGGACTCGAAGTGGCGGTAGAACGCCCGCGTCGACACACCCGCTCGCTGCAGGATCGCCGCGACCGAGATGGCGCCGGAATGAGGCTCTGACAGGCAGGTATAGGCGGCATCGATGATGCAATTGCGGTCATCGCCCTCGGCAGTCTCTGGCTGCACGTCGCAAATCATAGGGACGCCGTTCGCCAGCCGGGCCGAAGTCACACGCAAATTCTTCCTCGGTAACGTGAGGCTCCGGATCGGCGGAGAGGAAGTCGGTTGGATACCACACGCAGCGAACCGCAGACGGTGAAGTTCCGGGTGGCCGGCGTCGACGCTGACATCACCCTGGTCGCCGACGAGTGGAACCGAGGGGCACCGTCCGCGCAGGACCGGCCGACGGTGCTGATGCTCCACGGCGGCGGCCAGAACCGCTTCTCGTGGAAGGGCACCGGGCAGATCCTGGCCGATCACGGGCTGCACGTCGTCGCTCTGGACAGCCGTGGCCACGGCGACAGTGACCGCGCACCTGATGCCAATTACACGGTGGATGCGCTGTGTAACGACACCCTGGCCGTCATCGACCAGATCGGCCGCCCGGTGATCCTGATCGGCGCGAGCATGGGCGGAATGACCGGAATGCTGGTCGCACACGCCGCCGGGCCGCAACGAGTGACCAAACTCGTGCTCGTCGACGTGGTCCCGCGCTACGAGAAGGAGGGCAGCGCCCACATTCGCGAGTTCATGGCCAGCGGCATGGATGGCTTCGCGTCGCTCGACGAGGCGGCCGACGCGGTTGCCGCATATCTTCCATACCGGACAAAGCCGCGCAGCCCTGAGGGTTTGAAGAAGAATCTGCGTTTGCGTGACGGACGCTGGTACTGGCACTGGGATCCGGCGTTTCTCACCGCACCGATGGACGACCCGTTCGTGCGGGTGGAGAAACTCGAGCGGGCGGTGATGGAATCGACGATGCCGATCCTGCTCATCCGAGGCAAGCTTTCCGACGTGGTCAGTCCTGAAGGCGTCAAAGACTTCTTGGAGAAGGTGCCCCGCGCCGAGTTCGCCGAGTTGTCCGAAGCCGGGCACACCGCAGCCGGGGACGACAACGACGCCTTCTCCGAAGTCGTAGTTCAGTTCGTCTGCAAGTGACCGTCGACCGCCGCACCGTCGGCTTCAATTTCCTCGAGGAACCGGAGTTGCCCGCGCCGCAGGTGAGCGAGGAGCAGGCCGAACAGATCCTGCGTGAGCACTACGGACTGTCGGCCAGCGCCAAATCTCTTGGCAGCCAGCAAGACCGGAACTTCACGGTGATTTCTGAAGACGGGACGATCGTCGGTGTGCTGAAGATCGCCAACCCGGCCTTCAACGCCACCGAGCTGCAGGCTCAGGACCTCGCGGCTGATCTGATCGCGTCGGCCGAACCCGGTTTGCGCGTCGCGGTTCCTCTGCCCAACACCGCAGGCGAGAAATGCACGACCATAACAGGTTTGGTCGACGGCCCCGCCTACGTTCGGTTGCTGCAGTACCTTCCCGGCGGCACCCTGCTGCAGTCGGCTTACTTGTCGCCGACAGCGGTCGCCGGTCTCGGCGAGGTCGCGGGCCGAGTAAGCCGTGCGCTCGCCGGTTTCACCCATCCCGGCCTGGACCGCATCCTGCAATGGGATCTACGGCATGGCGCCGACGTTGTCGCCGAACTGATTTCGCACGTATCGGACCCCGGACACCGGACCGCACTCGAGACGGCGACGCGTCAGGCGTGGTCGCGCATCGCGCCAATGGCCGATGACCTGCCGCGGCAGGCGGTCCACCTGGATCTCACCGATGCCAACGTGGTGGTGTCCGGCGCCCTCGCCGACGGAGTCATCGACTTCGGCGACCTGACCGACACCTGGGCGGTCAGCGAGCTCGCGATCACGGCGTCGTGTGTGCTGGGGCATGCCGGCAGCGGTCCGACGTCGGTGCTGCCGGCGATCAGGGCGTTCAACGACATTCGTCCGCTCACCGCGACGGAAGCGGACGCGCTGTGGCCGCTGTTGGTGTTGCGCACCGCGGTGCTGATCGTCAGCGGTGCACAGCAGGCGGCACTCGACCCCGACAACGACTACGTCACCGAGCAGTCCGACGGTGAATGGCGGATGTTCGAGCAGGCCATCTCGGTACCGATGGACGTCATGACCGAGGTCGTCAAGGCCGACCTGGGGCTGAGCCGGGCACCTGCGGCGCTCGAGCTGACGACGCCGCTGGTCGACGCCACAGCCGTGACGCTCGACCTGTCTACGACGGCGGATATCTACGACGACGGTGGCTGGCTCACAGCAGATCTCGAGGACTCACAGGCGCGTGCCGCGGTGCGAGACGGCGCTGAACTGGTGGTGACCGTTTACGGTCAGCCAAGGCTGAACCGGGCGCCGAAGTTGAGCCAAGACAGCCCGGCTGTCGTACCGACCGGCGTCGGGATGTGGCCGGCCACCGACATGGCGCTGCGCGCCCCGTGGGACGGCGAGGTCGCCGACGCATCCGCCGATGGCATCACCTTTCAGGGCCCCGGTTACGAGCTGATGCTCGCCGGGGTGCGTCCGGTGGCGTCGGGCAGCCTGCGCGCCGGCGAGGTCTTGGCGGAGGCGTCGGCGCACAGCTGGGTGCAGGTATCGGTGCGGCCGACAGGTGCACCTGCGGCGCCGCCATTCACGACCGCGGAGCTGGCGCCGGGATGGCTTGCGCTGACGCGAGATCCACGTCCCCTGCTCGGACTGGGCCCGACAGAGGTGGCCACGGCGCCGGATCTGCTGACGCGCCGCGACGCCAGTTTCGCGCAGGTGCAGGAGCACTATTACCGCACGCCACCTCAGATCGAGCGCGGATGGCGCAACTACCTGCTGTCGACGCGCGGCCGCTGCTATCTCGACATGGTCAACAACGTGACCGTGCTCGGTCACGCACACCCCCGCGTCGCCGCCACCGCCGCCCGTCAGCTGCGGAAGTTGAACACGAACTCACGGTTCAACTATGAGGCGGTGGTCGAGTTCAGCGAGCGGCTGGCCGCGACCCTGCCCGACCCGCTGGACACGGTGTTCCTGGTCAACTCCGGTTCGGAGGCAAGTGATCTGGCGATCAGGCTTGCGACGGCGGCAACAGGCCGCCGCGATGTGGTCGCGGTCAGGGAGGCCTATCACGGCTGGACGTACGGCACCGATGCGGTGTCGACCTCGATCGCCGACAACCCGAACGCTCTCGCGACCCGGCCGGAGTGGGTGCACACGGTGGAGTCGCCCAACAGCTTCCGCGGCAAGTATCGCGGGGCCGATGCGGTGCGGTATGCCGACGACGCGGTGCGCCAGATCGACGAACTGATCGCCGCAGGCCGCGCGCCCGCGGGGTTCATCTGCGAGAGCGTGTACGGCAATGCGGGCGGTATGGCGCTGCCCGACGGCTATCTGCAGCAGGTGTATGCGGCCGTGCGGGCGGGCGGTGGGCTCGCCATCTCCGACGAGGTGCAGGTCGGATATGGCCGTCTCGGCGAATGGTTTTGGGGTTTTCAGCAGCAGCAGGCCGTGCCCGACATCGTGTCGATCGCCAAGTCGACGGGTAACGGCTACCCGCTCGGTGCAGTGATCACCAGCCGCGATGTCGCGGACAGGTTCGCATCGCAGGGTTACTTCTTCTCGTCGACCGGCGGTAGCCCACTGTCGTGCGCGATCGGCATCACGGTGCTCGACGTACTGGAGGAAGAGGCGCTGCAGCAGAACGCCTCTCACGTCGGCGCGCATCTCAAGGCCGGGCTGCGGGCGCTCCAGCAGCGGCATCCCATCATCGGCACCGTGCACGGGATCGGGCTGTACCTCGGCGTCGAGATGATCCGTGATGAACAGACCCTCGAGCCCGCGACCGAAGAGACCGCCGCGATCTGCGACCGCATGCTCGAACTCGGCGTGATCATCCAGCCGACGGGCGATCACCTGAACATCCTGAAGACCAAGCCGCCGTTGTGCATTGACATCGAGGGCGCCGACTTCTACGTCGACACACTGGACCGGGTGCTGACCGAAGGCTTCTAGCCGGCCCCGGCTCGCGCCGACGTGCTAACACTTCATCGCTATCGACGAAGTGCAGCGAAAGTGCGAGAAAGCTGCTGCATTTCGTTGAAAGCGACACCGTTCATCGGATCGGCGGCCATCTCGGGGTTGATTTGCGTTGTGTCGATGAGTTTCATCGAGAGATGACACAAACCCCCGATCTACTGGTCACCGAATTCTGCAAGAAGTGGTCCTCGCCCGATGCCGCCGAACTGGCTTCCTACTTCGCCGAAGACGGCGTTTACCACAACGTCCCGATGGACCCGGTGACCGGACCTGAGGCGATCAAGGAGTTCATCGCCGGGTTCACGGCGGCTTTCGACGGCATCGACTTTCAGGTACACCGGCAGGTCAGCGACGGCTCCGGCACGTCGGGGATCGTGATGAACGAGCGCACCGACGTCATGCGCCGCAAGGACGGTGGTGAGATCGCACTGCCGGTGATGGGCGTCTTCGAGGTCGTCGGCGGCAGGATCGTCAAGTGGTCGGACTACTTCGACATGGCGACGGTGACGAAGGCATTCACCTAAGCCAGCAAGGGCACCGCGTCATGGCGGGTGTCGGTGAGGATCTCGAACATCGCGCGCCGGGAGGCGACGAGTTCCGATCGGGAAAATGCTTTGCCCGCCACCTGGATTCGACATGTTGCGATGGCCGAGTTGTAGCAGTACTTCTGCCCGCCGTCGGTATCGGTGTACGTCAGCCCGATGACGTCTTCGGGCTCGGCAACGATCTCCCCCTCGATCATGTGATCCCCGATCCGGCCACCGAAGGTCCACGCGAACGGTCGATAACGCGCGTGCGTTTGCAGGCTATGCAGGATCGAGCGGACCGCGAACTCCTCACCCTCGTGCCGGAACACGAACAGCGTGGCGGCCGGCGTCAGGAAACCGCCGATCGCCGCTCGCGCCGTCACGATCTCCAGGGTTGAGTCCGGCGCATTGTCGAACCCGCATATCTGACCGAAGGCATACGCCGGCGTGTGTTTGGTTCCCCAGTTGTGGTTCACGCTGCCGGTCCAGTCGTCGACGACGACGCGGGTGTCGTCGAGCTCGAGTGCTCCGTTGAACCGCGCGAGCGGATGTCGCACCGTGGTCTTCGCCGTGGGGACCCGCGCCCGGTACGCGCGCTCGGTGAGGAGCTTGACCGGTGCGTCCAGTCCGGGGGTGATCCGCAGATCCCAGCGCGCCGAGCGGTTGCCGCCGGTGACGACGCCCTGCGCGGACCGATCATCGAGGGTCGCGGCGCCGATCCGCGCGGTCCAATCGTCGTACTCGTAGGAGGTCGCGTCGAGGCTGTAGGGCTCCTTGAGGGCGCGATTGCCCGAGCCGTCGGGGTCGAACACCATCACCCAGACGTCCGCGACGGGATCCCCCGCCGTCGGCATCAGCAGCGTCTCGCGCAACCACAGCGCCTGCGGCCGATCAGGGTGGTTGGCCCGGATATACCGACTCTCGTAATAGGGGGCTTGCGCCGACATCCCAGACTTCCCAGACATCACAGCTTCAGCATCCAATACTTGAGCGGTGATGGGTGCACAGATCGCGGCCTACGTCCTCGGTGCGATCGCCATGGCAGAGGCCGTCGCTCTCGCCGTGCTCTACGTACAGCGCAACCGCGACCGAGAGGAACTCGAAGCGCTGCGCAGCCGCGTCGACACCCGAAACATGCTGCTCACCGGCGGTCGCGAAGCCGTCAAGACGGTGTGGCAGACGGCCAACATCCTGCGTAAGGACGGATTCGGCGCCGCAGTGCGGTCCTCGATCGAAGACCTCGCCGACTGGGCCGAGGTGGAACGTCCAGACCTGGCCCGGCTGGCGCCCAGCGGTCGCGTCGCGATCCTGTTCTCCGACATCGAAGAGTCGACGGCACTCAACGAACGCATCGGGGATCGCGCGTGGGTCAGGTTGATCGGCAGACACGACAAAATGGTGCGCAGGCACGTCAACAAGCATTCGGGCCACGTGGTGAAGAGCCAGGGTGACGGTTTCATGGTCGCGTTCGCCCAGCCGGATCAGGCGGTGCGATGCAGCCTCGATATCCAGCGCTCGCTTCGCAGAGAGTCCGAGAACATTCGGGTGCGAATCGGAATCCATGTGGGCAAGTCCGTGCGGCGTGGCGACGACCTGTTCGGGCGCAACGTCGCGATGGCCGCCCGAGTGGCGGGCGAGGCCGAGGGCGGTGAGGTACTGGTCAGCAAGGAGGTGCGCGACGCACTCGTTGACGGGTTCGAGTTCGACGGTGGCCGCGACGCCAGCCTCAAGGGTTTCAGTGGGACGTACCGCCTCTATGCCGTGGCGGCCTAGCTTTCGGTCTTGTCGGCTTCGGCCACGCGCTGGTGCAATCGCTCGCGAATGTCCTCTGGTGTGTACGCATTGCGCCGCCGTTGATCGCGCGCGACCAGCGCCCCGCCCGCCACGACACCGGCGACTCCGGCCAGTCCGACCCACTTCCAAATGCCACGCATACCGAGAGTCTGCCTAAGCTGCTCTCGTGAATCCAAGCTCCGTGTCGCTGGCCAAGGCGCTCGAAGAGACCCGGACCGGCGATCTCTGGCTGTTCCGGGGCACGTCGGGGCCCGACCGCGCCATTCAGACGATGAGCAACAGCCCGGTCAACCACGTCGGGATGACGATCGCCATCGAGGATTTGCCACCGCTGATCTGGCACGCCGAACTCGGCGACAAGCTCACCGACATGTGGACCGGCGGAAATCACCGGGGAGTTCAGCTCAACGATGCGCGCCAGGTCGTCGAGCGTTGGGTGCACAACTATCACCAGCGCTGCTGGATTCGTCAGATCACGCCGTACGCCACCCGCGAGCAGGAGGACCGCGCGCTGAAAGTGGTTGCCCGCATGGATGGCACACCCTTTCCCAGCACGGCGAGGCTCACCGGCCGGTGGTTTCGTGGCCGGGTGAACACCGCCGACTTCACGCGCGGACTTCCGTTCCTGCACCGGAAAGTCAGTGAAGCCACCCAGAAGAAGAAGCAGGCGAAGCTGCAAGGTGGTCTGGAGACCGCATACTGCGCCGAGACCGTCGCGATCACCTATGAGGAGATGGGATTGATGTCGACGGAAAAGAGCTACAACTGGTTCGACCCCGGCGTGTTTTGGAGCGGAGACGAGCTACCGCTGATGCCGGGTTACCAACTGGGCAAGGAAATCTCGGTCGTCGTCGACCCTCCGCGAGAGGGCTAGAGGCGCGCGAAGCACGGGTTGGCGTCCTCGTTGGGGATCGATGCGTTGTGGCTGGAGAACTTTCCGACGACTCCGGTGTCGGTCACGTCGACGCTGTCGGCATGGATCCCCAGCGGGTAATTGTCGTTCAGCTTCTTCGTCAATCCGTCCAGTGCGCCCTGCACGCCATCCTTCGGCAGCGGGCCTGTCACCTCGAGAACCTCCAGGTTCAAGTCACCGTCGGTGACGACGGGCCTGGCGGTGACGCGATTTTCGCCGGCGTCCAGGATCACCGTTCCCGCCGCGGCGTCGGTGCGCACGCCTGTGACGAGATTGCCTACGCCAGGTAGGTTTTCGGCCACGGTGTCCTTGATTCCGGCCGATGTCCAGCTGAGCGTCGCGTTGAGCGATCCGATCGTTCCTTTGGAATCTCCCGATTCGTGCAACCGCACGTCGGCGAGCGTGACTTCGGCCGTCATACCCTTGGCGCTCTGCACGCGGTTGCCGTCAGTGGTGACCGAGATGTTGGTGTAGTCGCCGGTGATGTACTGCCACAGGAAAGGCGGGTTCACGCCGAACGAAATGCCGGCGCCGTCCTCGACGACGCATTCGGCGACCTCGGCCAGAATCGTGTCCGCGCGGTGCCGGGCGTAGAGCTCGGCACCCGCGAGTCCGCCGGCAATCAGAGCAAGAACGATGACGGAAGTGAGGATCATTGTCTGAGGGTTGCGGCGGCGCGGACCGCGGGGGCGGTCGGTGAACGACGGCGGCGCCGCCACCGGCGGAATCACCTGCGTCGGCCTCGCATCGGCAGGTGACGGTGCCCGCCGGATGCGTGCGGTGAGCTGGGACCGGCGCGACGTCGGGAGCCTTTCGGTCGGCGGCTCAGGTCGTCCGGCCGACCGGAGCTTTTCGGTCGGCGGCTCCGCACGTGGGAGCCGCTGCGTCGCCGGATCAGGTGGCGGCGTGCGCCTGTCGCGCCAGTCGGGATGACCGGGACGTTGCGGCGGTGTCATTTGCGCGATTGTGCCCTAACCGGACCAGCCCAGGGGAAGTGCCGGGCGCGCCCTACGCCTGGCCCAGGGTGACCTCGGCCGTCTGATCCGCGCCGGACCGGTCGACGTAGCTGAGGGTGACAGTGTCACCGGGCGCCTTCGACCGCACCGCCGCGATCAAGGCCTCGGGGCCGTCGATCACCCGATCGTCGAGCTTGGTCACCACCACGCCGTCGGGCAGTCCCGCCTCGGCGGCGGGTCCCCCGGCGACGACCCGTGCGATGGCCGCGCCTGGACCGCCGGCGTCGCTGCTGAGCTGCACCCCCAGCGAGCCATGACTGGCCGTACCGTTCGATATCAGTTCCTGGGCGATGCGCCTGGCCTGATCCGAGGGGATCGCGAAGCCGAGGCCGATCGAACCGTTCGGCGCTCCGCCAGATTGCCCGCCGCCGCCACCGAGCGTCGCGATCGCGGAATTCACCCCGATCAGTTCACCGTTCATGTTCACCAGCGCGCCACCCGAGTTGCCCGGGTTGATGGCCGCGTCGGTCTGGATCGCGTCGAGCACCGTCGGCTGTTCGCCTCCGCCCGCGGAGACCGGTCGGTGCAGCGCGCTCACGATGCCGGTCGTCACTGTCCCCTGCAGACCCAGTGGCGAGCCGATGGCGACGACATTCTGCCCGACCTGGACGTCGGCGGACGATCCGATAGTGATCGGCGTGAGCCCGGAAACCCCCTGGGCGCGAACCACGGCGATGTCGCCTGCGGGGTCTGTCCCGACGACCTCGAAGGGCACGGTCTGACCATTGGAGAAGGAGACGGTGGCACGGGCGCCGCGCCCGTACCCCGACGCAGCCTCGGAGACCACGTGATTGTTGGTCAGGATCAGCCCGTCCGAGGTGAGGACGATGCCCGAACCTTCACCACTCGAGTTGCCCGTGTCGATCTGCAACTTGACGACACTCGGCATCACCTTGGCGGCGACCTCTTCTACCGAGCCTGCGGGCGCGCTCGCCGCGGGCCTGGTGGACGGCTCTTGAGTCACCGACTGTGCGACGGGCGCGGAGTCCGACTGACCCGCCACTACCGCCGCCCCGATCCCACCGCTGACCACGGCCACGGCGACGACTCCACCGATCGTCTTGACCCGACCATGCGAGCGACTTTTACGTTGGACCCGGATGGGGCCCGTAATCTCCTCACGCGCACTGTGATACGAATCATAGGGCTGCGTGATTACGGCTTGACCAGCGTAGCGCCAGTCATAGGGAGAGCGGTTCGTTCCTGTCGTGACGTCAGTCGGGTGCCCCTGTCCCCTAGCATGATCCGCATAAGGCGGACGGTAAGTATGTCGCGGGGCGCGCGGCGGGGTGTTGGTCATGACGTCTTAATCGCTCCTGAATCGTGGTATTGCGCAGTTGATTAGACCAGCGTGCCGTCGTCATCTGAGAGTGAACTGAGAGATACCTATGGAGAGTCGACGACTTTCCCTGTCCCGCAGCGGGGATCGAGTGAGGTCGCTCACGGGCCTGCGCGCGGTAGCGGCGCTGCTCATCGTGGGCACCCACGCGGCGTATGGCACGGGGCAGTTATCGAATAGTTATCTCGGAACACTCTATGCGCGTTTGGAAGTCGGCGTCTCCATCTTCTTTGTGCTTTCGGGTTTCCTGCTGTTCCGACCGTGGGTTCGGGCGGCCGCCGACGGAGCACCGCCACCGACGCTGCGCCGCTATGCATTTCGCCGAATTCGGCGCATCGTGCCTGCGTATCTCGTCGTGGCCCTGCTCGCGTATGCGGTGTACCAATTCCGGGACGCCGGGCCCAACCCGGGGCACACCTGGAAGGGTCTGCTGGAGCACCTCACCCTGACCCAGATCTACGAACCGGTCTACTTCTACGTTATGCATCAGGGCTTGACTCAGACCTGGAGTCTGGCAGTCGAATTCGCCTTCTATGCGGTGCTGCCGCTGCTGGCGGGGCTGCTGCTGAGGGTGCTCTGCAACGGGGCCTGGCGACCGCGGCTGGTACTGGCGGGACTTGGTTGCCTGGCTGCGGTCACACCGGCGTGGCTGTCGCTACAACACGGGACCGACTGGCTGCCGACCTCGGCGGGCATGTGGTTGCCCGCGCATCTGCTCTACTTCGCGGGCGGAATGACGCTGGCGGTGCTGCAGGTCATAGGAGCACGAGTGCCGCTGCTCATCGCCGGTGCAGTCGCGGTGGTCGGCTTCCTGATCGTCTGCACACCGACCGCCGGCGACGTCGCCACCGGCGAGGCCGCGCTGTTTCAGACCCTGGTAAAAGTCGCGCTGTACGCGGCCATCGCGTGCGCGGCCGTCGCGGCGCTGGTGCTCGGCGACGGCAACGGGTACGACCGACTATTAAATTCCGCTCCCCTCGTCTGGCTCGGCGAGATCTCCTACGAGGTCTTCCTGCTGCACGTGATCGCGATGGAGATCGTGATGGCGTCGGTACTGGATTGGCCGGTCTTCACAGGAGCGTGGGCCGTCGTCGTGGTGCTCACCGTGGCGATGACGGTTCCGGCGGCCTGGCTACTGCATCGCTGGACGCGGCCGGCCTGGGCTGGCCATAGCCGGGCCGCGAACACGCCGTCGTCGATCGCCGGCGAAGCTGTCCCCGCTTGATAGCGTCCGTGGCGATGGGCAGGGCGAACGCGTGACGATCGTGGTGATGGATGGCCCGACGGCATCCGCGCTGGCGCAGATCCTGCCATTGCTGCTGCTGACCCTGATCATCGAACTGCGTCGTACCGCGTTGCACCGCAAGGTGTCCCGTATCACTCTGGTGGCATTCTTCGTGTTGTTCGGCGTGATCGAGACAGTCTTGGTGCTGTCCATCGACGGTGAGCTCTACCCGTTCCAGTGGGGAGATCTACTGTCCGCGATCACCATCTTCGGGCTGCTCGCCGCGATTCTCGGTATCTCCCTCATGGAACCGCGCGAGTTCTGACTAGTCCAGCCCATCCCAGAACTCATTGAGTACCGCCGCGCTGCGGGCGGGATCCTCGACCATCCACCAGTGCCCCAATCCGTCGAGAACCTCGGTCCGCGCGCCGGCTCGGTCGGCTGCGCGACGGCGGATTTCGGCGGAGCCGACGTAGGTGTCCTCGGTGGCGAGAATGGACAGGCCCGGTCGTGCCGCCGCGTTCTCCAGCTCGCGACCGGCGAGCGCCAACGCCGGCTGCGCCGCCGAGCGGTACACCAGCAGGATGGCCTTGCCCAGGTCCGGGTCCTGGCCGGCAGCGATCTCGATCCCCACCTCGCTCGGCATACCGCCTAGGGCGTAGGCGGCTGCCCGATCTTCAGCAGTGCCGCCGAGGAAAGCCTCGACCATCTCCTCGCCCTCGCCGGGCGTCTGCCACACCTGCGCCAGGTCGTGCCACACGTAGTCGGAGTCGAACATCCCGACTACGTCGCTGACCCAGCTGCGGACGAGCTCGGGCCGATGCATCATCGCGTTGACCACGTGGATACCGCCGAAGTCGTGGCCGACGAGGTCGATCGGCTCGTCGATGCCCTCGAGCTGCTCCTCGAGCCAGTCGCGGTAAGCGAGGTAGGTCGCCGAGAATCCCTCGGGCAGCGGGACGCCGAACCCCGGCGGTGACAACCGCACCACGTCCTCGCGACCCAGGGCTGAGACGAGCGGGCCCCAAAGCGCTTCGGTCTCCGGATTGCCGTGCACCAGAACAATCGTCATGGGCGGCATCCTCGCACGCGCAGCGAGGCGTCCAACGCCGACATGAGCTGTGCCGAGCGGCTCTTGCCGGTGCGCGCAACGGGATACCTGCGCAGAACAGCGATCAGCGTCGGCGTCGCCGCGTCGCGGGCCTGGTCGATGTACCTGGCGCCAACATCGGGATCGTCGCCGGCCTCGATCTCGGCGATGCGGGCGGCGTTCGCCGCGGCACGAAGGATGTGCCCGACCTGGTGGTCCTGCGCAATCGGATGCAGGTAGGCGGCGGCCGCCGCGTCACCGGCGGCCTGCGCGGCCAATCGCGCAGTCTCGGTGGGAGCGGCACTCGCGGCGCGGTGGCCGTCCATGGCGGTCACGCGCTGCAGCCGACTTCTCGGCGCCCCGTTGATGAACTCCCATGCCGCCTCGATGGCCGCACGAGCACGATCATCGTCGGGCATGACACGCTCGAAATAGCGCAACACGCCTGCTGCCGACTCGGCCACGTAGCGCGCAACCTCACGCAGCTCGTCGTCAGAGAGCTCGAAATCGCCTGCCACACAACCGCCTGATTGCGATGTCGGAGCTGTCGGTCGTGGGCTCCCACTTCAAAATATGACAGACCCGGGGGCTTGCGGCAAGACCCCCTTAGTGCTGCAGACTCGTCCGACCAGACCAACCGACGGACGGAGAATGTCGTGCCAAACAGCCCGAAACCCTTTGAGCTACATGAGTCGGGCGCATTCCTGCACGGCACCAAGGCCGACCTTGCGGTCGGCGATCTGCTGGTGCCCGGGCATCGGATGAACTACGACGCGGGACGCAGCGCCAACCATGTCTATGTGACCCAGACACTCGACGCCGCCACGTGGGGAGCCGAGATGGCGGTCGGCGAGGGCCGGGGCCGCATATACCTCGTGGAACCGACGGGCCCCGTCGAGGACGATCCGAACGTGACGGACAAGCGACTCCCGGGAAACCCGACTCGCTCGTATCGCACCCGGGAGCCCGTCAGAATCGTCGGCGAGATCACCGACTGGGTGGGTCACTCCCCGGAACAGATTCAAGCCATGCGCGACACACTGGCCGACCTGGCGCAGCGCGGACTGGACGTGATCTACGACTAGAGGCGGATCCTGCAGACCGACCACGTCGCCGTCACTGACTCACGCGTTCACGATCGACCCATTTCGTCCAAGGCGACGCGCAGAGAAGTACTGGGGATCTTGACCAGCCCGCCGTAGGGCTGATCCATCTCGAGCATCATGAAGATCGGCCCGGCCAGTGCAATCGCAGCGACCAGCAATGCCGCGATCACGATTGCGTTCCGCGGTGCGAACAGCCCGAAAGTGGCAAAGATCACCGTGAGCCACCCTACGACAACAACGAAGAACGCCCATGGGAATCGGCTTCCGATTTGTTCGAAGGTCGTCCACCGCGACTGCGCAATCGTGTTGGTGCTCTCGAGCGCGTTGGAGCGCAGCCACTTCTGTCGTTCCGTCTGCGGTGAGAGTTCAAAGAGGTCCCGCTGAACCAAAATGATGCCAGGCCCACTGCCAAGCGGCGTGAGCGACACCGCACCGCCTTCCTCCGGCCAAATCTGACTTATGCGTTGTGCAAGCAGATCCTTGGCCAATGCTCGGATTGGGGCGGTCTCCGGCCCGTACTCGGCCAGAGTCCGATCAAGCATGATGAATTGTACTCCCGCACTTCGTAATTCACTCTCTTTCTCGGCGAGCGAGCTGATGGATGAGCCAGTGAGGAGCCCCAGCACCACCGCCGATAGCGTCCCGAGCGTGGCCATTATGGTTCTGATGGTGTCTCGTGACTCGCTGCTCATATGCGGGTCGGGAAGGATCTTTCCGAGGAACATCCCCAACAATGAGCCGCCGAAGATGATCGCGAAGACAACGATGCCGATCAAGATGTCTTTCACTTAGCCCCTCAACTCCCCACCGCGAGAACTCGAAGATCGTTTGCGGCCGCATTCAACGTACTGCGTGACATCCGGCGCATATCGATGATCGATGAGGTTGCCTTCTATGGCCTGGACGGTCACCCCAAGGCCCGTTACTCGGGCGGTGGCTTTGCCCCTAGACGTTGAACCGGAACTCCACCACGTCGCCGTCGGCCATCACGTAGTCCTTGCCCTCCATCCGGACCTTGCCGGCAGCCTTCGCGGCGGCCATCGATCCGGCCTCGATCAGGTCGTCGTACGAGACGATCTCGGCCTTGATGAAGCCCTTCTCGAAATCGGTGTGAATGACCCCGGCCGCCTTCGGCGCCGTGTCACCCTGGTGAATTGTCCACGCGCGCGCCTCTTTCGGGCCCGCCGTCAGATACGTCTGCAGCTTCAGGGTGTGAAAACCCGCCCGTGCCAACGCATCCAGACCGCGCTCGGTCTGGCCGATCGACTCCAACAACTCAGCGGCCGACTCCTCGTCGAGCTCCTGCAGTTCTGCTTCGATCTTGGCGTCGAGGAACACCGCATCCGCGGGCGCCACCATCTCCCGCAACTCCGCAACCCGCGCGTCATCGGTGAGCACACCCTCATCGGCGTTGAACACGTAGAGAAACGGCTTTGTGGTCAACAGGTTCAGCTCGCGCAACAGCGCTGAATCAAAACTTGCGCCGAACAACGTTGTGCCGCCGTTGAGAATCTCCTGCGCCGCCACCGCCGCGTCGTACACCGGGCGGCGGTCCTTGTGGGTCCGCGCTTCCTTCTCCAGGCGCGGCAGCGCGCGCTCCAGCGTCTGCATATCGGCGAGGATCAGCTCGGTTTCGATCACCTCGATGTCGGACTTCGGGTCGATGCGGCCGTCGACGTGCGCCACATCGTCGTCGGTGAAGACTCGGACCACCTGGCAGATCGCGTCGCTCTCGCGAATGTTGGCCAGGAACTTGTTTCCCAGACCCGCGCCCTCGGACGCGCCTTTGACTATTCCGGCGATGTCGACGAACGTGACCGGCGCATGGACGATCTTTTCCGAGCCGAACATCTTCGCGAGCTCCGTGAGCCTCGGATCGGGCAACGGGACGACACCCTCGTTCGGCTCGATCGTCGCGAACGGGTAGTTCGCCGCCAGCACGTCGTTTCGCGTCAACGCGTTGAACAGCGTCGACTTACCGACGTTCGGCAGTCCTACGATTCCGAGATTCAGGCTCACAGGGACGACAGTCTAGGAGACTGTGACGCGCTCGCCAGCAGCGCGCTCACAGCCTCGCTAAGCAATAGCCGGTACGGTCTACGTGTGTCAGCACAGCGCGCGAGGTCGGCCGTCGCGGCCGACCATCGTTCCGTGCACCCCAACATCCCGGGTGTCCCCTGGTGGGGTGCGGTGCTCATCGCCGCGACATTGATGGCGGTCGGGTTCGCCTACGACGCCGGCTCGGGCGCCAAAGAACTGACGTCGGTGTTTGCCGGCACCTATGTGGTCGGCTGTATCTTCGCGGTGCTCGCGGTGCGACAGTCCGGCGTCTTCACCGCCGTCATACAGCCGCCGCTGCTGCTGTTCGGCGCCGTCCCCAGCGCGTATTTCGTATTCACCGACAGCACGCTCTCGAATTTCAAAGACATGCTGATCAACTGCGCCTACCCGCTGATCGAACGCTTCCCGCTGATGTTCTTCACATCTGCTGTGGTGTTGCTTATAGGCATGGCCCGTTGGTACACCGGAATGTCCGCACGCCGGGGCGCGCCTGCCGCGACCGATAAGGACGAGACCAGCGAGGGCGGTTTGGGAGCCGCGTTGATTGCCAAGATGTCCACGCTGCTGGCCGGCCTCGGTTCCAAGACCAAAGCCGCCGACGCCGACGAACCGCCGCGCCGCCGAACCGCCGCAGAGCGCCCCAGCCGAGCATCGGGTCGCTCCGGCAGACCCGCAAGCCGCAACGCCCCACCGCGTTCCCGGCACGCCCGACCCCCCGAGCCGGACTACGAACCGGGAAACCGGCCGCGGCGCCCACGCCCGCGTCGACAGGCCGAGCCGCCCATGGAGCCGCCGCGCCGCAAGCCGCGGTCAGGGTCGAGCCAGCGCAGGGCGACGCCGCCGCCGGAACGACGCAGCGGATACGAGCGGCCCGAGCGTCGACGCCGCTACGACGACGACCCGCCGCTGCACGGCAGCAACGTCAGCGGCACGCATCACCCGGTGTCGCGGGTGCGCTACCGGGGATCAGAAGACGGCGACGACTATGCGCAGTACCGGCGGCCACCGCGTTCACGCGACCGGGCCGTCGAAAGCTGGGAGTACGACATCTGACCTAGACGCGGGCGGGCCGGATCTCTCTGGGCAGGGCGAAAACCAGCGTCTCGTTGGCTGTGGTGACCGGCTGCACCGTGTCGTAGCCATGCTCGGCGAGACGCTCGAGCACGCCCCGCACGAGCAGTTCCGGCACCGACGCACCCGATGTGACGCCGACGGTCGTCACCCCTTCGAGCCACGCCGGGTCGATGTCCTCGGCGTAGTCGACCAGATAGGCGGCATCGGAACCCGCGTTGAGCGCCACCTCCACCAACCGCACGGAGTTCGACGAGTTGCGTGACCCCACAACGATCACCAGCTGGCATTCCGGCGCCATGGCCTTGACCGCGACCTGGCGGTTCTGGGTGGCGTAGCAGATGTCGTCGCTGGGGGGATCCTGCAGCGTCGGGAAGCGTTCCCGCAGTCGGCGCACGGTCTCCATCGTCTCGTCCACGCTCAGCGTGGTCTGCGACAGCCAGATGATCTTGTTCTCGTCGCGGATCGTGACGTTGTCCACGGAATCGGGACCGTCTACCAACTGCACGTGATCGGGTGCCTCACCGGCGGTGCCGACCACCTCTTCGTGGCCTTCGTGACCGATCAGCAGAATGTCGTAGTCGTCCCGGGCGAAACGTTTGGCCTCGTTGTGCACCTTGGTGACCAGCGGGCAGGTGGCGTCGATGACCTTCAGATTGCGCTCGGCGGCGGTCTGATGCACCGTCGGGGCCACGCCGTGGGCGGAGAACACCACGATGGCCCCCTCGGGCACCTCGTCGGTTTCCTCGACGAAGATCGCGCCCGCCTTGGCCAGCGTCTCCACGACGTGCACGTTGTGGACGATCTCGTGGCGTACGTAGACCGGCGCGCCGTGCTTCTCCAGTGCGCGCTCCACGGTCTCGACGGCGCGGTCGACCCCGGCGCAGTAGCCGCGCGGCTCGGCCAGCAGCACCCGTTTGCCTGCGACGCCACCGGTGACCGAGCTCGAAGCGCCCGGGATCCCCATATTGATAGTCGGTGGCATGTTTCCAGGGTACTGACCCGCGGGGTAATCAGGCCAACCGTAGGGTGGAGGCCATGGCAACCGCACCATATGGGGTCCGTCTGCTGGTAGGGGCGGCAGTGACCGCCATCGAGGAAACCCGCAAGATTCCGCAGACGATACTCACGTACCCGATGACCGTGGCCAGTCAGCTTGCGCACCTCGTCATGAAAATGCAGCAGGACGTCGCTGACCTGGTGATCAAGGGCGACGAGGCACTCGAGTCGCTCTTTCCGCCGAAGGACGAGCAACCAGAGTGGGCCACCTTCGACGAGGACCTCGAGGACGCCCCTGCGACGCCGGTGGCCGACGGGGAACGCCTCACCGAGGGGCGATTCGCGCTCTTCACCGGCGGCGAACCCGCCACCGACAAGAAGTCCGAGCCCGAGCCGATCGTGCGGACGACGTCGGAGAGCGTGCCCGAGATCGTCGAGGAACTCGAATACGAGACGCTCACCCTGGCACAGCTGCGGGCACGTTTGACGACACTGCGGGTCGCGGACCTGGAGGCCCTGCTCGCGTACGAGGAAGCCTCCAAGGCTCGCGCACCCTTCCAGACGCTGCTTTCCAACAGGATCACTCGCGCGACCGCGAAGTGACGACCCCAGCCGCGCGGGAATATGACGGACGCCGAGCCGGGTAAGTCCCCCGACAACCCCTGGCCTGTTCGCGCGGTTTCCACCCGCGTCGCCAAGTACATCGACAAACTCGGCACCATTTGGGTCGAGGGCCAGATCGCCCAGCTGAACCTACGGCCCACCGTCGCGTTCATCATGCTTCGCGACCCGGCCGCTGACATGTCGCTGTCCGTGGTGTGCCCACGGGACCTGGTAGCGAACGCGCCGGTCCAACTGGCCGAGGGCGTGCAGGTCATCATGTTCGGCAAGTTGGCGTTTCACACCGCACGAGGCTCAGTCTCTTTGCGCGTCAGCGAGATTCGCGCTGTCGGCCTCGGTGAGCTGCTCGAGCGTATCGAACGATTACGCAAACTACTGGAGGCCGAGGGCCTGTTCGATCCGCGCCTCAAACGGCCGCTGCCCTTTCTGCCGCACACCATCGGACTGATCACCGGACGCGCCTCAGCCGCCGAACGCGACGTCGTCTCCGTCGCGCAAAGTCGTTGGCCCGCAGTGCGGTTTGCGATCCGCAACACGGCGGTACAGGGCCCCAGCACGGTGTCGCAGGTCGTGGAAGCGCTGCGTGAGCTAGATGCCGACCCCGACGTCGACGTCATCGTGATCGCGCGCGGCGGTGGTGACATCGACGCGCTGCTGCCCTTTTACGACGAAACGCTGTGCCGCGAGATCGCCAGGTGCACAACGCCGATCGTGAGCGCCATCGGTCACGAACCCGACAATCCGCTGTGCGATCTGGTCGCGGACGTACGCGCCGCCACACCGACCGACGCGGCCAAACGCATCGTTCCCGACGCCGCCGCCGAACAGGCCGGCATCCGGGATCTGTGCCGGCGCGGCGGTCGTGCACTGCGAAACTGGGTGCACCGTGAACAACACCACTTGGACCAGTTGCGCAGCCGGCCGGTGCTCGCCGCACCGCTGGCCGCAATCAACGCCCGCTCCGAGGAGGTACATCGCGCCCGTGCGGCGGCCCGCCGCGACATCGCCCGTCTGGTGGCTGCCGAAGCCGACCGGGTCGAGCACCTGTCGGCGCGACTGGCCACACTGGGACCCGCGGCGACCCTCGCCCGCGGCTACGCGGTGGTGCAGACTCTGCCGGATGCCAGGGTGCTGCGGACCACCGCCGACGCGCCGTCAGGCGTCCGGCTTCGGGTGCGGGTGGCCGACGGCGCGATCACAGCGGTCAGCGACGGCCCAGAAGGGGACATTGAATGAAGCCCATTAGTCAGCTGGGGTACGAAGAAGCCCGCGATGAGCTGATCGCCGTGGTGCAGCAGTTGGAGCAGGGCGGGCTCGACCTGGACACCTCGCTGAAGTTGTGGGAAAGGGGTGAGGAGCTGGCCAAACGATGCGAGGAGCACCTCGCGGGAGCGCGTAAGCGGGTGGAGGATGCGCTGGCGGCCAAGGACGCGGGAGAAAGTTGAGATCGGAACCATTTCCCGCATTGAGGGTCGAAACTGTAACACGTTTCAGTTATTCTGCTCGGCATGGGTGATTCAACGTTGACCACCGAACTCGGCCGCGTCCTCGTCACCGGTGGCTCCGGATTCGTCGGCGCCAACCTGGTGACCGAACTACTCGAGCGCGGACACGACGTCCGCTCGTTCGATCGCGCCCCCTCGCCGCTGCCCGCACAGCCGCGGCTCGAAGTCCTCGAGGGTGACATCTGCGACGAAGAGACCGTCGCCGCCGCCGTCGCCGGCGTGGACACCGTGTTCCACACCGCCGCGATCATCGACCTGATGGGCGGCGCGTCGGTCACCGAGGAATACCGCAGGCGCAGCTTCTCGGTCAACGTCACAGGCACCGAGAACCTGGTGCACGCGGCGCAGGCGGCCGGGGTGAAGCGCTTCGTCTACACCGCATCCAACAGCGTCGTGATGGGCGGCAAGAAGATCTCCGGCGGAGACGAAACCCTGCCCTACACCGAACGCTTCAACGACCTCTACACCGAGACGAAGGTGGTCGCGGAGAAGTTCGTGCTGTCGCAGAACGGTCAGGGCGGTCTGCTCACCTGCTCGATCCGGCCCAGCGGCATCTGGGGCCGCGGCGACCAGACGATGTTCCGCAAGGTTTTTGAAAGCGTGCTCGCCGGACACGTCAAGGTGCTCGTCGGCGGCAAGAACGTCAAGCTCGACAACTCCTACGTGCACAACCTGATTCACGGTTTCATCCTCGCCGCGCAGCATCTGGTGCCCGGCGGGAGCGCACCTGGGCAGGCGTACTTCATCAACGACGGCGACCCGATCAACATGTTCGAGTTCTCCCGGCCCGTCGTGGAGGCGTGCGGTCAGAAGTATCCGAAGATCCGCGTGCCTGGCCGGCTGGTGTGGTTCGCGATGACGGTGTGGCAGTGGTTCCACTTCAAGTTCGGCATCCCCAAGCCGATGATCGAACCCCTCGGCGTAGAGCGGCTGTACCTCGACAACTATTTCTCCATCGCCAAGGCGAAGCGCGACCTCGGATACGAGCCGCTGTTCACCACCGAGCAGGCGATGAAAGAGTGCCTGCCCTACTACGTGGACCTCTTCCACCAGATGAAGGCGGCGGGCAAGGAACCGGTGGTCTCCGCAGTCACTCCAGCAGTGCCGGAGGGATAGCCCCGCGGGCCGCGCCGCCTGTGCGCGCGCACATGAATATCTCCTGAGAAGCGCAGCTTTTCCAGCACGAATTGCCTTGAGACGGCATAGCGTTCGCCTTGGCCGCGCTGGAAGGAGTGCACTCATGCCGAATGGCAAACCCAACATCCTGGTCATCTGGGGCGATGACATCGGAATCAGCAACCTGAGCTGCTACAGCGACGGCCTGATGGGCTACCGCACCCCGAACATCGACCGCATCGCCGCCGAGGGCATGCGATTCACCGACTCGTACGGCGAGCAAAGCTGCACCGCAGGCCGTGCCGCTTTCATCAGTGGGCAAAGTGTCTACCGGACCGGCATGAGCAAGGTGGGCATACCCGGCGCGGACATCGGCTGGGCCGCCGAGGACCCGACGATCGCCGAACTGTTGAAGCCGCTGGGCTACGCCACGGGGCAGTTCGGCAAGAACCACTTCGGCGATCTCAACAAGTACCTGCCGACTGTGCACGGGTTCGATGAGTTCTACGGCAACCTCTACCACCTCAACGCCGAGGAGGAACCGGAGAGCTACGACTATCCGCACGAGGACCGCTACCCGCGTCTCTACAACCTCGCCAAACCCCGCGGTGTGATGAAGTGCCGGGCAATCGACGAGGTGTCGACGGAACCCGACGACCCGAAGTACGGGCCCGTTGGCAAGCAAACGATCGAGGACACCGGACCACTCGACACCAAACGGATGGAGACCATCGACGACGACATCGCCGACGCGACCGTCGACTACATCAAGCGCCAGCATGACGAGGGCAATCCGTTCTTCGTCTGGTGCAACTTCACCCACATGCACCTCTACACCCACCTCAAGCCGGAGAGCCGGGGACAGGCAGGGCTGTGGCAGTCCGAGTACCACGACGCGATGATCGACCACGACCGCAACGTCGGCACGGTGCTCGACGTCCTCGACGAACTCGGCATCGCCGAGGACACCATCGTCATCTATTCGACTGACAACGGTCCACACCGCAACACCTGGCCCGATGCAGGCACCACACCGTTCCGTAGCGAGAAGGACACCAACTGGGAGGGTGCGTTCCGGGTACCGGAACTGATCCGCTGGCCCGGCAAGATCGAGGCTGGCGCAGTGTCCAACGAGATTATCCAGCATCATGATTGGCTTCCCACCCTGCTGGCCGCGGCCGGCGATCCGGACATCAGTAACAAGCTGAAGAAGGGTTACACCATCGGGGACACCGAGTACAAGGTCCACGTCGACGGCTTCAACTTGCTGCCCTACCTGACCGGCGAAGCCGATGAGAGCCCGCGGCGCGGATTCTTCTACTTCTCCGACGACGGCGACCTGGTCGCCATGCGGTTCGAGAATTGGAAGATCGTCTTCATGGAACAGCGCTGTCAGGGCACGCTGCGGATCTGGGCGGAGCCGTTCACCCCGCTGCGGGTGCCCAAGCTGTTCAACCTGCGCACCGACCCCTTCGAGTACGCGGACATCACCTCGAACACCTACTACGAGTGGTTACTGCGTCACGACTACTTCGTGTTCTACGCGACTGCGATGGCGACGAAGTTCCTCGAGACGTTCAAAGAGTTCCGACCGCGGCACGCTCCGGCCAGCTTCAGCGTGGACCAGGCTGTCGAGAAGCTGCACGAATTTCTAGCGAAGGATTGAGACATACCCGATTCGAAACCGAACATTCTCGTCATTTGGGGCGACGACATCGGCATCCAAAACCTGAGCTGCTACAGCCGCGGCATGATGGGCTACTTCACGCCCAACATCGACCGGATCGCGGATGAAGGAATGCTCTTCACCGATTCGTACGGCGAACAGAGCTGCACGGCGGGGAGATCGTCGTTCATCACCGGACAGAGCGTGTACCGCACCGGTATGAGCAAGGTCGGCATGCCGGGTGTCGATGTCGGCTTGCAGAAAGAGGACCCGACGATCGCCGAGGTACTCAAACCGATGGGGTACGCCACCGGACAGTTCGGCAAGAACCACCTGGGCGACCTCAACAAGTTCTTGCCGACCGCCCACGGATTTGATGAATTCTTCGGAAACCTGTACCACCTCAACGCCGAAGAGGAACCCGAGCACGAGGACTATCCGACGGCCGAGGAGGCGCCACTCCTGCGCAAGGCACTACTGCCTCGCGGCGTCATCCACTCGTGGGCGACGGAGGAGGACTCGGGCGAGGTCGACGAGCGGTACGGCCCGGTGGGCAAGCAACGCATTGAGGACACCGGCCCGCTGACCAAAAAGCGGATGGAGACCGTCGACGACGAAACCACTACGGCGTGTGCCGATTTCATCCGACGTCAACACGAGGCGGATACCCCGTTCTTCGTCTGGATGAACATGACCCACATGCACTTCCGGACCCACACCAAGCCCGAGAGCCGCGGACAGGCCGGTCGCTGGCAATCGCCGTACCACGACACGATGATCGACCACGACCGCAACGTCGGCACACTGCTCGATCTCCTCGATGAGCTGGGCATCGCCGAGGACACCATCGTCATCTACAGCACCGACAATGGGCCACATGCCAACAGCTGGCCGGACGGTGCCACCACGCCATTCCGCAGCGAGAAGGCCACCAACTGGGAGGGCGCATTCCGCATTCCAGAAATGATTCGCTGGCCGGGAAAGATCAAGCCGGGTTCGGTGTCGAACGAGATTGTGCAACACCACGACTGGCTACCCACCTTCGCCGCCGCAGCGGGCGACCCCGACATCGTCGAGAAGCTGAAGAAGGGCCACAAGGCCGGCGCCGACGGAAACACCGAATACAAGGTGCACATCGACGGATACAACCTGCTGCCGTATCTCACCGGTGAAGTCGACGAGAGCCCGCGGCGCGGATTGATCTACTTCTCCGACGACGGCGATGTGCTGGGCATCCGGTTCGACAACTGGAAGATCGTCTTCATGGAACAGCGCTGCCCCGGCACGCTGCAGGTGTGGTTTGAACCCTTCACCAAACTCCGCGCACCGAAACTGTTCAATCTCCGGACTGATCCATTCGAACACGCGGACATCACGTCGAACACGTACTGGGACTGGATGATCGACCGCCTCTTCCTGATGTTCTACGGATCGGCCCTGGTGAACCGGTTCCTGGAGACGTTCAAGGAGTTTCCGCCGCGCCAGGAGCCGGCGTCCTTCACGATCAACAACGCCGTCGAGGAGCTGGAGAAGTTTCTCGCGTCTCGGGGCGGCTGATGCTCGACACGTGGACCGACGGACCCACGAAGTCGGCGATCGTCGACTTCGTGGGACGGGTCACCACCGAGGGCCCGAATTTCGTCGTACCCGAAGAGCGCGTCGCGGTCTTCGACAACGACGGCACGCTGTGGTGCGAGAAGCCGATGTACATCCAGCTCGACTTCATCGTGCGCCGGCTCGCGGAGAAAGCGGCGGCCGACGGGTCGTTGGCCGATCAGCAGCCGTACAAGGCGGCCGTCGCGGGTGATCTGCAATGGTTCGGCGGGGCCATCACCAAGCACTACCAGGGCGACGACACCGACCTGAAAGTGCTTGCGGGCGGGATCATGTCGTTGCATGCGTCGATGACGGTCGACGATCATGCGGCGCTGGTCGGCAAGTTCTACGCCGAGGCCAATCACCCCACCCTCGGTCGCCCATACCTGAACTGCACCTACACCCCCATGGTCGAACTGCTGCGATACCTCGAGACCAACGGGTTCACGTGCTACATCGTGTCGGGCGGCGGCCGAGATTTCATGCGCCCCGTCACCTCGCAGATTTACGGCATACCGCCTGAACGCGTCGTGGGCACCGCGCAGAATCTGAAGTTCGAGGGGGCGGACGGTCACGGTGAGCTGTTGATTCAACCGGCACTCGATGTGTTCGACGACGGACCCGAGAAGCCGGTTCGCATCTGGAGCCGGATCGGCCGCCGCCCCATCTTGTCGGCCGGCAACTCGAACGGCGACGACGAGATGCTGCACTATTCCGGTAAACCGGGAGCCGCGGCTATGCGACTGGTGGTGTTGCACGACGACGGCGAACGCGAGTTCGACTACACCGCGGGGGCAGAGCGCATCCTGGACCATGCCGATCAGTTCGGCTGGACCGTCGTGAGCATGAAGAACGACTGGACGACCGTCTTCGGTGACTGACGAACTCGTCTGGATTCCAGCGCAGACGGCAACGCTGGGCTCCGATCGTCATTATCCGGAGGAAGCGCCTGCGCGGTCCGTCGGTGTCGACGGCTTTTGGATCATGACGAAAGCCGTTACGAATGCTCAGTTCGCCGAGTTCGTCGATGCCACAGGATATCTCACGGTCGCTGAACGGCCCGTGAACGCCGCGGACTATCCGCAGGCACCGCCGGAGAATCTGCAGCCGGGATCGATGGTGTTCACCCGGACGACGGGACCTGTGGACCTCCGACACCTCAACCTGTGGTGGACCTGGACGCCGGGGGCGGCGTGGCGCCGTCCCGTCGGTCCGCTGTCTTCGATCGACAAGCGCGCAGATCACCCCGTGGTGCATGTCGCCTACGAAGACGCAGAAGCCTATGCGGGGTGGGCGGGCATGTCCCTGCCGACCGAGGCCGAATGGGAAACCGCCGCACGGGGTGGGCTGAGCGAGGCGGAATACACGTGGGGCGACGAGGCGGAATCGCCGGGCGAGCCGCTGGCGAACTACTGGCACGGCGATTTCCCCTGGCGGCCCGACAAAGGCTATGGCCGCACCGCACCGGTCGGCAGTTATCCACCCAACGGTTACGGACTTTTCGACATGGCCGGCAACGTGTGGGAGTGGACCAGTGATTGGTACGGCGAGACCCGTGACGATCAACCCTGTTGTGCTTCGGACAGTTACGACCCGAGGCAGCCGCAGTTTCAGGTGCCTCGCAAAGTGGTCAAGGGTGGCTCTTTTCTATGCGCCGACGTCTACTGCCTTCGCTATCGCCCCGCTGCGCGGCGTCCCCAAGCCGTCGATACCGGCATGAGCCACATCGGCTTTCGGTGCATCAAGCGCTAGTTTCCCCACGCTCGATCCATGCGCGCCCAGCGTCGACGGCGTCCTCCAACGCGCCGAAGACCTTGGTGCTCGCCGGTATCAGACCGTCCTGACCCACCACGTCCCCGATGCCCGCGCGCTGCATTACGTGTAGCGCGGCAGGGCTGAGCCCGGCGATGATCAGGCGGCCGCCGCGCGAGTGCAGGTCGGTGGCCCATTTGTTCAGTGCATGGACGACTTTCGATGACGGAACGTCGGGCAGGGCGGCCATGCTCAGCACCACGACCGCATTCCGCGACCCGGACACGTCGGGCCACTCCTCGTCGATGCGAGGTACTTCAGCGAACAGACCGACGCCCGCGTAATGCAGGACGGCGACCTCGTTGTTCGGTAGGGCGGCGGGTACCGGTGCCCGCTCCCATCCATACCCGACAGGCCGTAACGCGATCAACTGTGCCGACTGCGCGGCCTTTACGCAGTAGAGCACCAGCGACGTGATCGCTCCGATCAGGATCGCGGTGTGCAGAGGCAATTGCGTGGTAGCGGCGAAGGTGATCAGCATCGCCACTGCCGACAACGGTGCGGTGCGCAGCACCAGCACGATATCGTCCCGGCGCCCCATCACCAGCTCCAGCCCTATGACCAGGATCAGGCCACCAATGACCGGCATCGGTATCAGTTCTGCCAGGGAACCGGCAACCAATACCAGTGCGGCCAGCCATATTCCGGCGAAGATGCCCGTCCATCGGGTTTGGGCACCGGCGGAGACGGCCACTCCGGTTCTGGACAGCGAGCCGCCCGTCGGCAAGGCGCCGAAGAAGCCGCCGGCCAGGTTCGCCGCCCCTTGGGCGACGAAATCGCCGTTGGTACTGGGCCGGCGGCCGTCCGGATTCGGGACGGCCGCCGAGATACCGGCGGCTTGTGCGAGTCCGACAAGCGCGACGGCCAGCCCCCGGCCAACAGCTCAGGCATGGCGCCGAAGTTCGGCATCTGCACGGGCGGCAATGCATTTGGAATCGACGCGATATCGCCGACGGTCTCGACGTCGACGGCGATCACCGACACCACGGCGGTCACGACGACCAACGCGATCAGTGTCGCGAACGCCTCCAGCGCCTTGATGAAATAGAACACGGCCCAGACCGCGACCGTGCCGAGCGCCACCAGACATGGCGCCAACTGCCATGAGCCGAAGTGGATCAAGGCATCGACGAACTTGCCGACGGTGTTGTGACTGTCGGGCCGGTAGCCGGTGGCGTCGTGGATCACCCCGGCGATGATCTGCAGTGCGATACCGGTGGTGAAGCCGGTCATCACGGCGTTCGAAACGAAGTTCATCATCGCCCCGAAACGCAACAGACCGAACAGCAGCATGACGGCGCCCGCGACGAGCACCAGCGCCGCGATGTTGGAGGGATCGGTCGGGTCGAGTCCCGCTGCGCTCAACACGCTCTGCGAGGTCAGGGCCAGCGCGCTGGTCAGCGTCGTGACCATCAGGACCGTCCGGGCGAACATCGACCCGACGATCGTGGATACGACACCTGAGTAGAGACCGGCGACCGGGTTGAACCCGCCGATGCTGGCGTAAGCCATTCCTTCGGGAATCGAGAACAGCCCGGTGACCAACCCCGCGATCACGTCACGAAATCGTGGGCGCCCCCATGACCGAAACCGGCTCACTCATCACAGCCTGCCACCGCGGTGAGTTCTGTCAGCCGCTTTCAGCCGCCCTCTTGATTGCGGCGAGCGTGGCGGGGATGCCGCTCTCGGCCGCCGCCCGACGCTTCTCGATCTCGGCGTCAGCCTGATCACCGAACCGCTCGCGGAAACCCTCGATACCTGCGGGCAGGAAAATCCATTCCTCGGTGAGCAGCGAGCCCGCTCCGTAGGGCGCGAAGGTGAAGCACCAGTACACCCAGCCGTTGTTGACCTCCCATGCGAACCTGCGCCCGGGCTCGGCGGCCACTACCTGACTGCGGGTCTCCCAGGTCCGTTCCGGAGTCTCGTTGCGGCCCGTGAACCATGCGCCTTCGCGCGGGCCTGCGCCCTCGTCCCACCAGCATTCCCGGCAGACGGGACTCCACTCCCCCATCCGCGTCACATCGGACACCATCTCGTAGAGGTCCTCGGGTGTGGCTGCCACGTGGACTGTCTGCGACATATTGAGATCGCTCATGGGTCGAGTGTGTCAAAGAGCTAAGTTGGAACGCGTTCCACTGCGTCGAAAGGGCAACTGTATGAGCAACGGGCGAGTGGCTGTCGTGATCGGTGGTGCGTCCGGCATCGGCTGGGCCAGCGCACAGGCGCTCGCGGCCGACGGCTGCCGCGTCACGATCGCCGACCTCAACGCCGACGGCGCGCGAGAACGGGCCGCCGAACTCGGCGAGCCTCACACCGCTGCACAGGTCAACGTCACCGACGAGACCTCGGTGCAACGCCTATTCGAAGAGATCGGTCCGCTCGACGTCGTGGTGAACTGCGCGGGATTCGGCAGCCTCGGCCTGATCACCGACCTGTCGGTCGACGAGTTTCGCGGAGTCGTCGATGTATGCCTGAACGGATCGTTCATCGTCGCCAAATACGCCGGACAGAAGCTGCGAGCGGGCGGCTCACTCGTGTCGATCAGCTCGCTCAACGGTCGCCAGCCTGCCGTCGGGATGAGCGCCTACTGCTCGGCCAAGGCCGGGCTGTCGATGCTGACCCAGGTCGCGGCGCTGGAGTGGGGGCCGCGCGGCATCCGGGTCAATGCGGTGGCGCCCGGTTTCGTCGATACGCCGCTGACGGCGGGCTCGTCGCTCATCCCGGGCCTCGTCGAGGACTATGCGGAGAACACCGCGCTCGGGCGTGCGGGTAAGCCGGAGGAGATCGCGAACGCGGTGGTGTTCCTGTGTTCGCCGCAGAACTCGTGGCTCACCGGTGAGGTGCTTGATCTCAACGGCGGCGCACACCTGAAGAAGTACCCGGATGTGCTGGGGCACGTGATGAAACTGGCGGAGGCTCAGTGAGTTTCGCCGGCAAGCAGGCCATCGTCACGGGCGCCGGGTCGGGGATCGGCGCAGCGTTGTGCCGCGCGCTCGTCGGCGCAGGCGCGCATGTGGTGTGCACCGACATCGACGGTGAGGCCGCCGAGCGGACCGCCGCTGCACTGGGTGGCGGGGCCCGCGCAGCACGACTCGACGTCACGGACGCGGGGGCGGTGCAGGCCGTCGTCGACGACGTGGTCGACCGCGCCGGCCGACTCGACCTGATGTTCAACAACGCGGGAATCTGTTGGGGCGGCGACACCGAGTTGCTGACGCTGGACCAGTGGAACACGATCATCGACATCAACCTGCGCGGCGTCGTCCATGGCGTCGTGGCGGCCTATCCGCTGATGCTGCGCCAGGGCCACGGCCACATCGTCAACACCGCGTCGATGGCGGGCCTTGCCGCGGCGGGCCAGATCACCAGTTACGTGACGACCAAACATGCCGTCGTCGGGTTATCGATGGCGTTGCGCTCCGAAGCGGTCCCGCGCGGCGTCGGCGTGCTCGTGGTGTGCCCGGCCGCCGTCGAGACGCCGATCCTCGACAAGGGCGCCATCGGCGGATTCGTCGGCCGTGACTACTTCCTGCAAACTCAGGGCGGCAGGCCGTACGACGCCGACCGGTTGGCGCAGGACATCCTGCGCGCGGTCGAGAAGAACAAGGCGATCCTGGTGAAGCCGCGGATCGCGCGCGTTCAATGGTTGTTCGCCAGGATGGCCCCCACTCTGCTGAATCGCATGTCGATGCGGTTCATCGAGGGTCAACGGGCCAAACAGGTCGAGGCGCGAGCGAAAGTTCTGTAGAAATAGCGCGTGAACACCGAATTCACGCTGACACAGAAGCGTGCGCTTGCGGTCGCGACCGTCGTCGCGATCGCCTTCGGCGCGTACTTCCTGCGTGGGTATTTCATTCTGATCGTGGTCGCCGCGGTGGCGGCCTACCTGTTCCAGCCGCTCTACACACGGCTCAACAAGAAACTCGGCGCGGGATTGTCGGCGACGCTGACGCTACTGGCCGCCTTCGCCGCGGTGATCGTGCCGTTGAGCCTGTTCGTGTTCCTTGCGGTCATCCAGATCACCAACATGGTCGAGCGGGTCGCCGTCTGGGTCGAGAACACCGATCTGTCGGCCCTCGGCAACCGGTCGTTGGCGTTGGCCAACGAATTGCTGCACCGCGTGCCGTTTGTCGACTACACGATCACCCCTGAGTCACTACAGAATTCGATGACCACCGTCGCTCAGGAAGTGGGCAAGTGGTTGCTCGGCCTACTCCAGGGCGCCGCCGGCGGCGCATTCGGTGCGATCACGGCGGCCATCCTGTTCCTCTACGTGTTCCTGTCGCTGCTGACCAACCGGGATAAGGTGCTGCTGCTCATCCGGCGACTGAATCCGCTGGGCGAGGAGATCACCGACCTGTACATGTCGAAGATGGGCGCGATGGTCAAGGGCACCGTCATGGGCCAGTTCGTCATCGCCGTCTGCCAGGGCGTCGCAGGCGCCGGGTCGATCTACCTCGCCGGATTCCACCAGGGCTTCTTCCTGCTCGCCGTTCTACTGTCGGCGCTGTCGGTCATTCCGCTCGGAAGCGGCATCATCACGATCCCGTTCGGTGTCGGAATGATCCTGTTCGGCAATATCTACGGCGGCATATTCGTGATCCTGTTCCACCTCATCGTGGTGACGAACATCGACAACTTCCTGCGCCCCATACTGGTTCCCCGCGCTGCCCGCCTGGACTCGGCGCTGATGCTGCTGGCGGTGTTCGCCGGAATCGCGATGTTCGGCGCGTGGGGCATCGTGATCGGCCCGGTGCTGATGATCATCATCGTCACCACCATCAGCGTGTATCTGGCCGTTTACAAGGGTGTGCCGATGGATCAGCCCGACGAGAAAGACACCAAACCCAAGAAGCGAAACCCGGTGTGGCGGTTGGGCCGCCGCATCAAGCAGAAGCGTGAACAGGCCAAAGAAGAAGCCGAGACCGAGTCCGAGTCCGAGTCCGAGAAGGACGAAAAGTCGCCCGCGGCTACGTCAAGCGCTGATTGAAGAACTCGACGACGCGCTTCATCGCGTCGTCGGTGGGGTGGCCTTCCTGCTCGCGGCGCTCCAGGGTCAGCACGGAGTGCGCCATCTTGCCGAACCCGTGCTCGTTGCCCTTCTTCGAGTTGATCTCGATGACCTCGAACGCATCGCCGAGCCGGTCTTTGAGAGTCTTGAATCGTTCGGCAGGCACCAGCGGGTCCTCGCTGAAGCGCAATCCCAGCGCGCACAGTCCCTCGTTGGCAGCGCGCCGCTGCACGATCTTCAGCTCGGCTTCCGACAGGCCCGGGTCGCGCCGCTGTTTCGGCGTCAGCGGAAACGGCAGCGATGGCTGGCTGAGAACGGGCGCGAGCACGCTGTCGTCGACCGCAGCCGCCAGCGCGAAACCGCCGGTGAAGCACTGCCCGATCACGCCGACGCCCTTGCCCGGTGTCTTCTCATTGAGATCGCGGGCCAGCGCACGCAGGTAGTGCGCGACCGGACGGTCGGCGTTGGTCGCAAAACCCGCGAATTCCTTTGCCACACAACCACGCAACATGACCGGGACCGCGCCGGGACGCATCGCCGGCGCTCCGGGAGTGCCGAACAGCGACGGTATGGCCACCGTGAACCCGTTGTCCACCAGATGATTTCCCAGCGCGAACACGCCAGGATGGGCGCCGGGCATCTCCGGGATCAGCACCACTCCGGGACCCTCACCTCTGCGATACACGTCATGGGTGAAGCCCGCAGCGGCGAACGGCGAAACGGTCCAGCCGGTGAGGTCTGCTTCGAGCATGGCCATGACGTCTCCTACTTGGTAGGCAGTGGAGCGGCGGTCTGCGTCGCCGCAGCCAGCGTACGGAACTCGTCGGTCGTAGCGGCCCCGGTCAGCGCAACCTGCGCCGGCCCCGTCGGGCCGTTCAGCCGCGTCGTCCACAGGGGCTCGGCGGGCCGCCCCTCCCGATCTCCGCCCTCGTAAACCACCCACGTCACGCCGTCGACGTCCTCGGCGCCTGTCGGGCGCACGTCGGGTCGCAGCGAAGCGACGAGCTTGTCCTCGTCGGCGTTGCTCTGCGTCAGGCTCACGTACATGCCGCTAGGCGCCAGAAAACCGACCGTCGAGCTGACCGCTCGCAGGGTCTCCCCCGATGTCGGATCGATGCGGCCACCGTCGATGCCGTTCCTGCTGCCGGAGTTCGGTTGCCAGCCCTCGGGCAGCTGCGGCACCCTGATCGGGATCTTGAGGGCCTCCGCGTCGGCTTGAAGCGCGCCGGGTGCGTCGTAGGTCGGCACGGGACCCTCGGCGGGTCCGCTGGCCTGAAACGAGCACATCCCCAGCACCCCGGCCAGCACGACGCAGGCCACTATGAGCGGTGCGATCGACCAGAACATATCCCGGCCGTCCTGCAGTAGCCGCGACTTCGCTGGCCGCGGAGCCGGAGCCGGTTGGGTGGTCATGGTCGCCAGTATCCCAGGTCCCAAAGGGCGGGGGGCTAATGGGACAATCTGCCCATGACACCCGCGCGCGGTGAAGCACCCGACCGTAACCTCGCCCTTGAACTCGTGAGAGTCACCGAAGCCGGTGCGATGGCAGCAGGACGATGGGTAGGCCGCGGCGACAAGGAGGGCGGCGACGGGGCCGCCGTCGACGCAATGCGTGAGCTGGTCAACTCGGTATCGATGCGCGGTGTCGTCGTGATCGGCGAGGGCGAGAAGGACAACGCGCCCATGCTCTACAACGGCGAAGAGGTCGGCAACGGCGACGGGCCGGAGTGCGACTTCGCGGTCGACCCGGTCGACGGCACCACCCTGATGAGCAAGGGCATGCCCAACGCCATCTCGGTGCTCGCGGTCGCCGAGCGCGGCGCCATGTTCGATCCGTCGGCGGTCTTCTACATGAACAAGATCGCCGTCGGCCCCGAGGCGGTGAGCGCGATCGACATCACCGCGCCGATCGGCGAGAACGTCCGCGCCGTGGCCAAGGTGAAGGGACTGTCGGTGCGCGACGTCACCGTGTGCATCCTGGACCGGCCGCGCCACGAACAACTCATCGCCGACGTCCGCGAGTCGGGCGCCCGTATCCGGTTGATCTCCGACGGCGACGTCGCGGGTGCCATCTCCGCGTGCCGCCCCAATTCGGGTACCGACATGCTGGCCGGCATCGGCGGCACTCCCGAGGGCATCATCGCCGCCGCCGCGATCCGCTGTATGGGCGGCGCCATTCAGGCCGTGCTGGCACCCACCGACGACAACGAGCGTCAGAAGGCCATCGACGCGGGCCATGACGTCGACCGGGTGCTCGAGACCGAGGACCTGGTGTCCGGGGAGAACGTGTTCTTCTGCGCCACCGGCGTCACCGACGGGGACCTGCTGCAGGGCGTGCGCTACTCCGGCGGCGGTTGCACCACCCAGTCCATCGTGATGCGCAGCAAGTCCGGCACGGTGCGCATGATCGAGGCCTACCACCGCCTTTCCAAGCTCAACGAATACTCTGCGATCGATTTCACCGGCGACAGCAACGCGTTCTATCCGCTGCCGTAACCGCAAACACACCGAAGAACAGGGAGCACAAATGCCCGACAGCGCTGCGGAAAGCACCGAATACCGCATCGAGCACGACACTATGGGCGAGGTCCGGGTGCCGATCAACGCGCTCTGGCGGGCCCAGACCCAGCGTGCGGTGGAGAACTTCCCGATCTCCGGTCGTGGGCTCGAGCGCACCCAGATCCGCGCACTCGGCCTGCTGAAAGGCGCTTGCGCACAGGTCAACAAGGATCTCGGTCTGCTGGCGCCCGACAAGGCCGACGCGATCATCGCCGCCGCAGGCGAGATCGCCGACGGTCTGCACGACGACCAGTTCCCCATCGACGTCTTCCAAACCGGTTCGGGCACAAGCTCGAACATGAACACCAACGAGGTCATCGCAAGCGTCGCCGAGCGCAACGGCGTGAAGGTGCATCCCAACGATGACGTCAACATGTCGCAGTCGTCCAACGACACGTTTCCCACGGCAACGCATATCGCAGCCACCGAAGCCGCGGTACGCCACCTGATCCCGGCGCTCGAGGTCCTGCACGAGTCGCTCGACTCCAAGGCTCACCAGTGGCGCACGGTCGTCAAGTCCGGCCGTACCCACCTGATGGACGCCGTCCCGGTCACGCTGGGCCAGGAGTTCAGCGGCTACGCCCGCCAGGTGGAGGCCTCGATCGAGCGGGTGAAGTCGACGTTGCCGCGGCTGGGCGAACTGGCCATCGGCGGGACCGCGGTGGGCACTGGCCTCAATGCCCCCGATGATTTCGACCAGCGCGTCGTCGCCGTCCTCACGGAGCTGACCGGCCTGGCCGAACTGCGCGTCTGCGCAAACCATTTCGAGGCCCAGGCCGCCCGCGACGGGCTGGTCGAGGCGTCCGGAGCGCTACGCACCATCGCGGTGTCGCTGACGAAGATCGCCAATGACGTCCGGTGGATGGGCTCTGGTCCGCTGACCGGCCTCGGTGAGATCCAGCTCCCGGACCTGCAACCCGGCAGTTCGATCATGCCGGGCAAGGTCAATCCGGTGATTCCGGAGGCGATCACCCAGGTCGCCGCGCAGGTCATCGGGAATGATGCCGCGATCGCTTTTGGAGGCGCCTCGGGTGCTTTTGAACTCAACGTCTACATCCCGATGATGGCGCGCAACCTGCTCGAATCCTTCAAGATCCTGACCAACTCGTCCAAGCTGTTCGCGCAGCGCTGCATCGACGGTCTGGTCGCCAACGAAGACCGCCTGCGCGAGCTGGCCGAGTCCTCGCCGTCGATCGTGACGCCGCTGAACTCCGCGATCGGCTACGAGGAGGCCGCCGCGGTCGCCAAGCAGGCGCTCAAGGAGAAGAAGACCATCCGTCAGACCGTGATCGACCGCGGGCTGATCGGCGACAAGCTGTCCCTCGAGGAACTCGACAAGCGTCTCGACGTGCTGGCGATGGCGAAGGTCAAGGACGGCGAGCGCTAAGGGAGTACAACCGCTGCGTAGGGGGTACAGACACACTGCCACCGCCGCGACCTGGCCTGTCCTGGGCGTCGTGCGGTGCAGGGGTTGTGTCAGTTGTCTACGTGCCGGGAATTGTGGATGCCGGAGGTTGGTCTACGAGGCCGCCCGACGGAGGATCGTTCGGTCAAGACGTTCTTGACCTCGACGACCGTCGGGCCATCCGCGCTGCTAATCGAAGGCGAGCCGGGAATCGGCAAGACCACGCTGTGGTTGGCCACCCTCGAGGAGGCAGCGGCTCGAGGGTTCCGGGTGCTGTCCACGCGTGCCGCGGCCGCTGAATCCGTTCTTGCGTACACCGCCCTGGCGGACATGCTCGACGACGTCGACCCCCGCACGTGGGCGGACCTGCCCGCACCCCAGCTGCTCGCGGTGGATCAGGTGCTGTTGCGGGCAGGCTCGGGTGAGGTGACCGACCAACGCGCCGTCGCGGCCGCGTTCCTCGCCGTCATCGAGCGCTACGCCGAAACCGGCCCGTTGCTCTTGGCCATCGACGATCTGCAGTGGCTCGACCTGTCCAGCGTGCATGTGATCGCATTCGCCGCGCGGCGCCTCACCGGACCGGTCGGCATACTCGGCAGCGTGCGCACCGAGGTCCACGACGGCGCCAGCGCGGCATGGCTGCAGTTGCCGCACCCCGAAGCCCTGACCCGTATTCGCCTCAGCCCATTGAGTATTCGCGAACTGCACTCCGCGGTTTCGTCGCGCCTACAGCGGCCCTTCGCACGGCCCGTAATGGGGCGTATCCATCAGGTGTCCGGCGGAAATCCGTTCTATGCCATCGAATTGGCCAGGGCGCTGGACGACGTGGAGCGGCCGGCAAAGACGTTCCTGAGCTAAGCGACACCGCCAAGAAGTTCGAAATCCAGTCCCGCGAGGAAGCCGCCGCCTATCTAGCACACGAGGTCCTTGGTCCACGACTGCATCAATGTGCGCAGTTGGTCGTCCGGTCCGGAGCGGTCAACGCGAACACGCTGATGGGCGGCTTCCCCGACGACCGCAAGCTCAGATCGTCGATGACCTTGTTCGCGGAGGTAGCCAAGAACGGCGGGGACGACGCGGACTTCGTCGCGGTCATGCTCAAGTACTTCCGCGGCGAGCGGGACGCGAATACACTGCGGCTTTTACAATCGGCGTCGGCAGCAACGCCCGTCGAGCCGCAGAATCCGCCGACGCGAAAAGGCCGACGACGGTGGTGGCCATTCAGTCGCTGCACAGACTGATCGGCGCAAAGCTCCCTACACCTGCACAATCGCGCTCCGATCGAACCTGCACCTCCATGAACGGGTTACAAGACGGGCCCGGCAGCGCGACAGGCATTCTGTCGTCTTGGATCCAAGCCGCTGCCAGACCGCTACAACCGGTCGGCGCATCGAGACGGATTGCTTCACGCGGCTGCTTTCTGGCGGGGTCACCCGATAGCCTGACGGAGGCGCAAGGGGGGCAATGGCGGGCGAGAATGACCTATCAGATTTCCCGTTGAACCGGCTTGGGGTGTCAGCATGAGAATGTTGCTGCCTCGGCCCTTCGTTGAAGCCGCATTGAACGGGCGTCACGATAAGCCAGTGTGGGGCGACATCGGTGCTATCGAGAACGCCGAGTGGTGCCTGACAGTCAACTATCCCAAAGAAGTTGTCCAGTCAGCTCGCGACCAGATGGCACAGCAGACGAGTGAGCTGCGCGATCTTGTATTCACCGCACTCGACCCCAAGTCAGCGGCGGGTCGTGCGCGCACCGAGAATCGTTGAGATCGCTAGGGTACTGATGTCAGACCGGCTCGTCACTCCAACCAAGATCACTGCGTGGCTCGACTGCCCTCACTACCTAACGCTCCGCAACCAAGTCGAAGACGGGCAGCTACAAGCACCGCCTCCCACCTTCGGTTCGTTCGCGCGACTTGTTCAGCGCAAGGGCGAGATTCACGAACTGGACTGCTTGGCCGAGTATGAGCTCCAAGGAAAGCATGTTTATCCGGTTCCAGGTAGACGGACGAACGAACATGAATCGTTCGAAGCTTGGGTCAAGCGTGTAGGTAATCCGCTCGCCGATGGTCATGACGTCCTGTACCAGATGCCTTTTATCCACGACAGTATCCGCGGGATCGCTGACTTCGTCGAGCGGGTCGAAGACCCCGAAAGCGGCGATGTCTCGTATGAGCCGGTCGACGCGAAGTTGTCGCGTTCCGCCGCCAAACCAGGCCACGTATTACAGCTGTGCTTCTACGCCGACGCCATTAAGGCATTGACCGGAGCGGACCCTCGTCACATGCACATTTGGCTGGGATCGGGGCGACGGGAAACTCTGCGGGTCAATGAGTTCCGACCCTACTGGCGCCGCTTGCGTGCACAGCTTGCGGTGGCGATCTCCGCGGATGTCGCGGCAGACACGCATCCCGAGCCGTGTTCGCACTGCGAATTCTGCGAGTTCGCAGCTTTGTGTGATGCCCAATGGCGCGAGGAAGACTCGCTGACCTTCATTCCCGGCATTCGGCCGACGGAGCGCACGCTCCTGAGTGGATCCGGCGTGACGACAGTGGCGGAGCTGGGTGTGCTCAACCTGCAGCTATCTGGAATTCGTCCCGAACGACTGCATTGGCTTGTGCAACAAGCGGCCCTGCAGGTGGAAGCAAGGCTGAACGATCAAGCGACTCCGCCCTTCACGATGATCGATCTTGGCGAAAACCCCCTGAGAGATCACGGATTCGCGAATTTGCCTAAACCCGACGACGGCGATGTGTTCCTCGACTTCGAGGGGCACCCCTTCTGGCGGGCACACGCTGGACTCTTCTTCCTATTCGGACTCATCGAACAAAGGCAGCCAGGAGGCTGGGCCTACCGAGCGTGGTGGGCACATAATCCGGATGAAGAAGCACGAGCAGTTGTTTCGTTGATTCAGTACCTCACGATGCGCCGTTCCGATTATCCCGGCATGCACGTCTACCACTACAACCACACCGAGCGCTCCGCGCTGCAAGGGTTGACCGCCATCCACGGCGTCGCGGAGCAGGAGTTCGGTCGGTTGGTTCGGGCTGGGTTGTTCGTGGACCTCCTAGCAGTGGCCCGCAAATCGTTCCAAGTCGGTGTGGAGTCATACAGCCTCAAGTTTCTGGAACGCCTCACCGGCTATCAACGCAGCCACCTCATCGATAAGGGCGCTGGAGCAGTTGTCCAGTATGAAAAGTTCATGGCGACAAACGATCCCGACGATCTCACCAGCATCGCCGCGTACAACGAGGACGACGTGCGTGCGACGCGGGCGTTCCGCGACTGGCTTATCACGCAGCGGCCCGTGACGCTGCCGTGGCCGGAGCCCAACGAGAGCGACAACGATCTACTGGAGAAGATCGACGAGCAGATCGCGGAATTCCATGCGTTCGAGAAAGAGACGCCCGACCACCTGTTGGGTGATCTTCTTGGCTACTGGACCCGCGAGTGGTGGGCCTACCTTATGCCGAAACTCGCCGACCTCCAACGGGATCTCAGCTCGCAATTCGATGACCGCGAAATCATCGCGGCATTAAAGCCCTTGGGTCTGCGCCCCAGGACTGGAAAGAACGGGCAAGAGCTGGAGTCGCCTGCGATGCGCTTCTTGTTCCCGCCGCAGAGGGTCGACGGGTTCCCGCACGGCGATGAGAGTCTGCTGTACTCGCTGCCCGACGGAACCTGGAAAACGACAAGAATCGATCGGCTGGACCTCGAAGCCAGAGAAGTTGACTTGGTGTGGGCCGATCAACAAGCCGAATCCGAACACGTCCCTACAGCCGTCGTCCTCCATACGTGGATTCGTACAGAGCCAAAGCGTCTCGCCCTGTCAGACTTCGCATCACGGCTACTGGAGGGCGACAGGGCTAATCCCGCGACCGAGGCGCTCCTGCGGCGCGAACTGCCCCGATTCGCGGAATCGGGCGGCCCGCCCAACGCGTTATTCACCGACGACCTCGCCGAGATGAAGAACTGGGCACGGAATCTCGACAATAGCTACGTCGCAGTGCAGGGGCCGCCGGGCACCGGTAAGACGTACCGCGCAGCTCACATGGTGCACGCGCTGGTAAGTGCGGGCAAGCGCATCGGCATCACGGCGTTCAGTCACCGAGCGATCGAGAACCTGCTCCGCGAAATCGTGAAGGTGTTCGGTGAGTACGGCGATCTTGAACGACTGTGCGGCGTGCGAAATCAGACCGGTGACAAGATCGTTGGCTTCCGAAAGGGCAACGCAGGTGTCGCCGCGCAACTGAAATTCAACGTCGTGGCCGGAACGCCGTGGCTGTTCTCCAGCGAGAAGCTACGCGCTTCGCCGGTCGACGTGCTGATGATTGACGAGGCAGGGCAGCTTGCGTTGGCGGACGCGTTGGCGGCATCAACGTCCTCACGAAGCATGATCCTGCTCGGCGACCCGTCGCAGCTCCCGCAAGTTATGCAGGCGGTACACCCGGGCGGAGGCGGCCGTAGCGCGCTCGAGCATGTTCTGGGTGACGAAGTGACGATGCCAGCTGATCGGGGCCCTTTCCTCGCGGAGACTCGGCGTATGCATCCGGACATCTCGAATTTCATTTCCGAGGAGATCTACGGCGGACGGCTGACGTACCACGAGAATTGCCGGAAGCAGACGACCGTCGCGGGTACCGGACTGCGCTGGGTTGCAGCCGAGCATCTGGGCAACAGCACGTCTTCGGTCGAGGAAGCGGTACTAATAGCCGACGCAGTGACTCGACTGGTCGGGACGCCGTGGACCAACTTCAACGGTGAGATCAATCCGCTGACCGTGCGCGACTTCATGGTCGTAGCGCCGTACAACGACCAGGTCCGGACCATTAAGCGCCTGCTCGACAGCAACGCGCGCAGCGCCGGAGTGCCCGTTGGCACCGTGGACAAGTTTCAAGGCGGGCAGGCTGCGGTCGTGTTCTTCAGCATGGCCACCTCGTCAGGAGCGGACATGATCCGTAGCGCCGACTTCTTGTTTTCGCGCAACCGCCTGAATGTCGCTATCAGCCGGGCCCGGTGTTTGGCGTACCTCGTGTGCACAGAGGGACTGTTGAATGCTCGAGCTCGAACGGTGGAGGAGATGCGACTCATTTCGACACTCAATGCGTTCGTGGAGCGGGCTCAGCGGTAGACGAACTGGTCACCACGCCAATCGGCTCCTCAAAGACCTTGCGAGGCCTCGATCAGTCGCCGATAAATTCGAGCGGCATTCGGGTTATCCTCAGACCGCCACCCACGCAAAATGCGAAGGTGTCTACATGTACCCGCAGTGGAGTTACTTCCCTCGGAATACGCGCTCGCCGGAGTGGGGTTGGCAAGATCCTTTCCGTCGTCGGAGCCGCTGAGTCGACGATTTCCACGATCGACGCTGCGACCGGCTTCAAGAGCGACGACGTGCTGAAAGCGCTCGGCGCCGGGTTGGCGGAGCTCGGGTTCGCTGTCGAGACGGCTAAGACCAAGGACGCGAAGATACGGCGGCCAGTCCTTTTCGGCGAAAACGGTACGTCGAGGGTGGCGTACGAGATCGACGCATTCCACGACGAACTCGGAATAGCTGTCGAAGTCGAGGCCGGCCGAGGAGCCCACAACAATGCCGACTACCGGGACATAGTGAGAACATCCCTGATTCTCGACGCGAAGTTCCTCGCACTACTGATGCCGATTAATTACCGATACTCCTCTTCGGCCACACCCGCCTACCGAAACACGCTCGGCCAACTCGACGCGATCTATGCATCAGACAGGTTGAAGCTTCCCTTTCACGGAGTCCTTCTCGTCGGCTACTGATCCGTGCCTCGGGAACGAGCAACAGCAACCCGACCGCGTGGCAATCGCGCAGTGATGTCCCCCTCCCCAGCTATCGTTACAGCGTGGCGACGCCTCCATCCAACCCCCGCAAGCACACGGGGTACGGCGTGCGCCTGGTCCGAGGGCCATTCCTCAAGCTTCCGCCCCACCAAGAGCACACCGACGACGCCGAAGTCTTTCTCAAATATGCGAAGCGCCTCAAGCGCACGGGGGCGCCTTTGGCGGCTGATTTCTTCAGCGGTGCCGGCGGGCTCAGTCTCGGGTTGGAGCAGGCGGGGTTCAAGGTGATCTTGTCAGCTGACCACGAACCTTTTGCCATCCGGACCCACGCCCACCACTTCGGCGGGATGTCTGTCGACTGGGACCTGTCGGATCCCGATGTAGTCAAGCGGGTCGCCGAATTGGTCACGGCGGCTGGAGTGGATCTCGTCGCCGGTGGCCCGCCCTGTCAGCCATTCTCGAAGGCTGGGCGTTCGATGCTGCGATACCGGGTTCAAGAGGGCCTGCGTGATCCACACGACGAGCGGCGTGATCTTTGGCGCTCCTTTCTGGAGATCATCGACCGGTCGCGCCCGAAAGCAGTCTTGATGGAGAACGTGCCGGATATGGCACTCGACCGAGAGATGTTCATTCTCCGGAGCATGGTCGAGGAGCTGGAGCAGATTGGATACTCAGTCGAGGAACGGGTTGTAGATACCTGGCGGTATGGAGTGCCTCAGTTCCGCCAACGGCTGATTTTGGTGGCGCTGCGCGACAACATCGAGTTTCGGTTCCCCGAAGAGACGGAAGACAAGGTATCGGTCTGGACCGCCATCGGTGACCTGCCGGAGGTCGAGGGCGGCTGGCGCCCAGAGGGTGGCGAGTACGGCTGGGCCGAATATTCAGGGCCCGTGACCGATTTTCAGAAGGAAATGCGAAGCAAGGTTGCGCCGGCCGACGAGAACAAGGTATTCGACCACATAACTCGCCCGGTTCGTGAGGACGACCGCTTGGCATTCGAATCGATGACTCACGCATCGAAGTACACGGACCTCAGCAAGGAACATCAGCGCTACCGCGGCGACATCTTCGACGACAAGTACAACCGCCTCAACGAGAACGACCTTTCTAGGACTATCACCGCGCATATCGCGAAGGACGGATACTGGTACATCCATCCCCGCCAAAGCCGGACTCTGACAGTTCGCGAGGCGGCACGTCTTCAGACCTTCCCCGATCATTTCCGGTTCGACGGACCCCCTTCAGCGGCGTTCCGCCAGATCGGCAATGCCGTTCCACCCCGTCTTGGATACGTGATGGGAGCGGCAATTCGCGACTCGCTTGGCTCGCCGAAGGACGCCGGAATCAGTACGAGGGAGACGGCGGAGCGGCTCGCCAGATTCTGGCTCGATGGCGATCGCGAACAGGCGCTACCATGGCTTCGCTCATCATCCCGCTGGCTGCTGATAGCGGGCGAAGAACTGCTCGATCGCGCGCCTCGGAACCTCATGAAGCCTGTGTGGAAGCTTCTGCTGAGCAATGATCGCCCGTGGAAGTTGCGAAAGCGCCAACGGGATGAGTTCGCCGACGATCTGGCGCTCTTCATCAACGGTTCCGGTCGAGAACAACGGCTCGCACGAATTCTCGCCTTATTAGGTGAATTGTCGAAGACCCCTGAGGCGCTGGACGGACCAGCAGAAACTCTGCGCTCTGTCCTGGGCTTGGCTGAGTCGGTTGCGGACCTGGCGATACTCGCGACACCTCGTGAGTCAACAGCCGACCGAGACTCCGGGCCCGAAGAGCCAGTTCTGGTCACCAAGGGAGTGCTGCGGGTAGCGAGCCGTTTTCAGGAAAACGACGTCGATCGTAGGAACCGGCTCACCGATGGTCGCCTTGCCGTCGCCCGGATGATCGGGATGGGAGAACATTCCCGCAATGCGCACCTAGGACTGATCGAACTGGCGAATCTCTGGTGCCGCCCCGTCGATCCAGTGTGTCCCGAGTGCCCGATCAATGCGCACTGCCGCGATGGGCAACGCAGGCGCGACGACAAGCCGACGCTGTACGATTGAGTGTCAGAGCCCGAGGGATTTCGCGATCGCCGGCTCGGATTTCCTGAGCTCAGCGGCAATCTTCTTGAAGGCGCGAATCTCGCCCACTTCCAAGGCAGCGCCTTTCAACGCTAGGCCCACGTCGCTTCCCCCAGAGAAGCTGTCAGTAATCGACCGGTCACGTTCGTGCTTTGAATTCGTCGACTTTCTGTACAGATCGTCTGCGAGGCTACAGATCTCATTGATGGGTCGCTCGATCATCTGACGAAGTTGTCCTGGCACAGAAACGCGCATCTTGGCGACGTTGATGTTGAATGCCTCATCGAGGTCGGTGTCGAATTCGACACTCGCACGCGCCAGCTTCGTGTGTTCGTCGATGCTCCGGATTCCAGCCCAACCGCCCCATTGCACTAGCCGCCCAGCGCGATAGATATACAGCCCCTGCTGGCGATTCCATTTCAAAGGTCCGGAAAGCCGCTCGAACTCATTGATAGAACTGAACTTGTCGCGCCCAGGGAGCACAAAGCGTCGAAGCGTGACCGTGCCGGCGATTCCGCCGTTGTCGATCTCGAATCTCTGCTTGGGCAGCTCTCGAGTTTCCATCTCTCGCCGCGCATACGGATCCCACGGCTTGAGCTTCTGGCCGTTGACGGTGATTACGAGCCGCTCTCCCGATGCCTCGCCGCTGAGAAACTTGTGAAAAACCATGGCCAGATGCTCGATCACCTTCTGCGGCAACGTCTCAAATCGGCGCCTAGCCCATCCACCGCTGGCATTATTCGTTGGCAGGACGCGGTCCAACTTCTCCCAGATCACCACTGTGCCCGGTGCATCCTCCAAGAGGTTGCGCGCCCGTTCTATGGCGACGTTTCGGTCAGGTTCAATGATGAGCCAGTCGTCGTACTCGGCGACCAAGTCCAAGTCGAGCTGTCGAGCCTGGATCACTCGCCGGCCGTTCGATGTTCGAGTCACCACAGTAAGGCACCGCCCCTGCGACAACGAAGCCGTCTTGAGACCGAGCCCGTAGCGTCCTAAATCGCCCCTCCCGTATGAACGTCGACTTCCGAACCGCATCGCCTCCGTGAGACCGTTGAGCGTCATGCCATGGCCGTTGTCCGCGATGAAGACCTTCGACGACTCGCCCTCAAACTCGATGAGCACGTCTACTTCTGTCGCTCCAGCCGTGATGCTGTTGTCGACTAGGTCGGCCACCGCTGAGCTGAAGTCGTACCCGATATCGCGGAGCGAGTCAGTCAGGCGAGCGGCCGACGGAGTTACACACGTAGTACGGCGTGGCATCCGTCTCTCCCTTCGTTAGGAACAAAATCTCACGACGGTCTGTCATATTTCTTTTGACCCGCCGGAGGACTTAGGCGTTCCCTCCACTTTCGGTGGATCTCGGCCGCGGCCGCCGTAGGGTCCTCGTGTTCCCAGACGTGGATGGCAACCCATCCGATCTCTTCAAGCTCCCGATCCTTGCGTCGGTCACGCTCGACATTGCCAGCGAGTTTTGTCGCCCACCACGACGCGTTGTTCTTCGGAGCCGTCCCGTGTTGCGGGCAGCAATGCCAGAAACAGCCGTCGACAAAGACAGCAATCCGGGCCTTAGTAAGAGCGATATCCGGCGTCCCAGGCAGTCCGCGAAAGTTCACCCGAAACCGAACACCGAGTCGGTGCAACTCGCGGCGGAGGGCGATTTCGACGCCGGTGTCTCTACGAGGCATCGCACGCATCTGTCGCCTGACGACATCATTCAGCGGCGCTGGCACAGCCTTACTCGAGCCGTCAGTCTTCCCGAAGTTTCGCCGTGTAATCACCGAGATCCATTTTGCACCGCGAACACTGCATGCAGACCCGAGGAGTGCCCTTGTGCTCGAAGAACGTCTGTACCGGAATGATCTTGGACCCACGCTCAATCCGCCGCGCGCATCAGTAACGTTGACTATCGTTGCTGGAGAGGATGAGGTTACCGCCAGGGGCTGACCGGGTAACCGAGTTCTTTAGTCTTTGTGTGCTCGATCGGGTGGAAATCTTTTGGACTGGGAAATAGCTGAACCGAGTCCCGATGCGCTGGTGGAATCACTCCGCGCGTTCGGGTACTCGCCTGAGGCTGCAGTCGCCGACCTAATCGACAACAGCATCTCTGCAGGTGCGCGCGAGATAGACGTGCATTTTCACTGGAATGGCACGGCGTCAGCGGTGGCAATCCGCGACGACGGGCGAGGCATGGACGAGCGCACTCTATTCAATGCGATGCGTGCAGGGAGCACGAACCCGCTCGAGGAACGGGCCGAAGCAGATCTGGGCCGATTCGGCCTAGGGCTAAAGACGGCTTCCTTCTCGCAGGCTCGTGAACTGACCGTGCAGAGCCGGACCCGTGGATGCAAAACCACTGCTGTCCGTAGATGGGACTTGGATCTAATTGCGAAGACAAGTGAATGGCGCCTCCTGCTCACAGAGCCACCTGAAGTTTCAGTTCCTCAGCTGACAGGCCCCTCAGGGACCGTGGTCCTGTGGACGAAGTGCGACCGGCTCGTCGGCGATGCCGACCGCCACGAGTCGAAAGCGCATGCACGGTTCAACGCCACTATCGACCGCGTGGCGAACCACCTTTCCGCGGTATTCCACCGGTTCATGATCGGACGCGGCAAGGTTGCCATCGCAGTCAACGGTGTGAAGCTCCACCCATGGGATCCGTTTATGGAGGACAATGACGCGACGCAGCACCTAGGCGTTGAGCGGCTGACCCTCCGCGACTATCCGGTAAAGATCACTCCGTTCGTGCTCCCGCATCGATCGAAGTTGACAGCCGCCGAACAGGCAGTCGGCGCTGGGGCCGCCGGATGGAACCAACAGCAAGGTTTCTATATCTACCGCAGCAACCGTCTCTTGTTGCAGGGTGATTGGTTGAGTCTCGGGTTTTCGAAGGACGAACACACGAAGCTGGCACGGATAGCCGTGGAATTTCCGGCATCGCTCGATCATGACTGGCAGGTCGACGTCAAGAAATCGTCCGCGCGCGCCCCAGGCCCACTCCAGCAGGATCTGAAGCGAATTGCGACAGCAACACGGCGACAAGCCGAAGAGGTCTACCGACACCGCGGCAAGATCATCGCCAGGAAGGCGTCTAAAGACTTCGTGATGGCGTGGCATCAGATCAAGACACGTGACGGCGAAGTTAAGTACAAGATCAACCGGAAGCACCCAGTAATAGAGACACTGCTCCAGTCGAGTGGCGACAGACAAGAAACCGAGCGAGGGCTCCGCTTCATTGAAGAAACCATACCCACGACCCTCGTAGGCGTGGCGATTGCCGATGCACTCGACCAACAACCAGCCCCGTTCGGCCAGAGCCGTTCCGAGCTAAACAATATATTGCGCTTTGCGTTCGATGGGTTAGTTCAAACCGGCCTGAAACCGGGTGAGGCGCTCGACCGCATTGGCGCTGCCGAGCCGTTCATCCAGTATCCGGAGGTAGTGCAAGCATTCAGGGATGCCGCCGATGGATAGCGCGCTTCAAGATGTCCGCTCGATGACGATCGTGATGCTTGATCGTGCAGTTGAAACGAAAGAGCCGATCACTGAGGTGCTCGTTCGCAACTGGGTCTCGAAGTTCGCCGACATGCTGAAGGTGGATGTCAGCGACAACGGTCCGGCTATGCAACTCGTGGAGGAGCTGCTGCGCGACTACCGAACCCATGTCGGAGAATGGAATTCACTCGGAGACGACGCTAACCACGTCCCATGGCTCACGGAGCGAAAGGAGTCCGTCGTCGAGTGGCCGTTTTGGGACCGGTATGCACGGTATCTGCGTGACCACGTCGGCCTACCCTCTTCCGCAGTTCAAAACGTCAATGATGTCACGGATGACATTCTCAGTCGGCTCGAGGCACCTGACCGTCCAGGATTCTGGGACAGACGAGGTTTGGTGTCAGGGCAGGTGCAGTCCGGTAAGACAGCCAATTACACGGGACTTGTTGCGAAGGCGCTCGACAGTGGTTACAAGCTTGTCGTCGTGCTGGCCGGGGTCCACAACAGCCTCCGCAGCCAGACACAGTCACGAATCGACGCCGGCATCCTGGGTTTCGATACCCGAAATCAGTTGCGATTCGACCAGGGCACGGAGAACAGCCGCATCGGCGTAGGCCGGTTGGTCGGCCCCTTCCTGCCGGTAAGCTCGTTCACCTCGTCGAGGGACAACGGCGACTTCAAACTCAATGTCGCACAAAACGTCGGCGTCGTCCCAGGCGGCAGCGATCCGATCATCCTCGTCGTCAAGAAGTACAAGTCGATCCTCGAGAATCTGTACAAGTGGGCTACGGCGCTACGCATGGAGACCGATCCCGCGACCGGCAAACCCACTGTCCGCGACGTGCCGGTCCTGGTCATCGACGATGAGGCCGACCACGCGAGCGTCGACACCAGCACTAATAAGCAGGACCCAGAAGCTGCAGAGACCGATCCGACGACGATTAACAGGCTGATTCGCCAGTTTCTCAACACTTTTCAGAAATCGGCCTACGTCGGCTATACCGCAACTCCGTTCGCCAACATCTTCATCGACCCCGACGCATCGCATCGGCATGCCGGCGAAGATCTTTTTCCGCGAAGTTTCATCATCAACCTTCCGGCACCATCGACCTACGTCGGTCCGGCGCGCGTCTTCGGTCTGATGCAGGATTCCACCAACGCGATCGATCGCGTGGATCCTCTCCCTATCGTGCGCGAGATCATGGATAACCAAATATGGTTGCCCGACACCCACAAGTCGGACTTCGGGATTACGTCCCAGATTCCGCCCAGCCTCCGCAGAGCGATCGTCGCGTTTATCATCGCTGGCGCGGTTCGAAGTCTTCGAGGCCAAGCGTCGGTGCACAATTCCATGCTCATCCACGTCACACGGTTTACCCGTGTTCAGGCACAAGTGCGTGATCAGGTATCCGAAGTCTTGCAAGACATGACCGCCCGGCTGAAATACGGCGAAGGCGCGCAACCTGAGTTGTACAGCTTGGCGAAGAACATCTACATCGAAGACCATGTTCCGACGACAACGAAGATGTCAAGCAGGGCCGACGTCGCCGATCTCGTTGGGGCTTCACTGCCCTGGGAAATAGTCTGGTCCGAAATGAGCGACTTCGCCAGCCAGGTACGCGTTCACGCAGTGAACGGAACCTCAGCGGATGCGCTCAACTACATTGACCACCCTGAGGGCTTCAATGTGATCGCGATCGGCGGTGACAAACTCTCGCGAGGCCTCACCCTCGAAGGTCTCACCGTCAGCTACTACCTCCGCGCGAGCAAGATGTACGACACTCTCATGCAGATGGGACGGTGGTTCGGATACCGGACTGGCTACCTTGACGTATGCCGCCTCTACACCACGCCTCAATTATCGAAGTGGTACACAGCGATTACTGCGGCGGCTGCGGAGCTCCAGGCCGAGTTCGATGTCATGGCGATGTTGGGGCGCACTCCTGAGGACTTTGGACTCAGGGTCCGGCAACACCCAGACGGACTGCTGGTGACATCTCCGACGAAATTGCGTGGGTCCAAGTCGGTGGCGATCAGCTACTCGGCCACAACGACTTCCACGGTCACTTTCAGCCTAAAACACGTCCAACGGAACTGGGCTCAATTGGAATCGCTCCTCGAAGGATTGCCGGGCGACCCACACGACAGGCGCATCGGCTTGCAGATCTGGCAAGACGTACCACCAGAGGTGGTTCTCGATTTCCTAGAGGGCTACGGACCCGACGACGCAGCGATCCAGTCCAACCCGAACGCAATCTCGCGCTACATCGGTGACCGCCTCTCCGATGATGAGCTGACCTCCTGGACGGTAGCGCTAGCTGACATCCAGGGTGATGAACAGGCGCCGCCGTTCACCATTGCTGGCCGGAAGTTCTGTGCGACAAGGAGAAAGCGCATTCAAGCCGGCGACGGGCGGATGACGTTTCGTGTCATTACAACGCCGCGTCACGAGCTTGTCGATCTCGAAAAAGACTCTCCGAAGTGGCACAAGCTTCTCGAACAGACGGTGGCTGCTTGGGAACATAGCGCGCGAGTTAACAAATCCGCGAAACCGCCAACGATCCCAAGCGGTCTTCTCGAGCGTCAGGCGCGAGATCCGAGACGCGGCGTCTTGCTCCTCTATCCGATAGTGCCGCTCGGCATCGACGAAGGCCTCTGGAATGACGGACAAATGGACTCGACAACGCCCTTGGTGGGCTACGGCGTCGCTTTCCCAGGTTCGGACAAAGCAAAGCCAGTTGTCTACCAAGTCAATAAGGTCTTCCTTCAGCTCGAGTTCGGCGTGTCAGATGAGTGACCACTTTGAGATACCCACTCAGAGCTGGCAACTCACGCGTCGCGAGATTCCCGCGAACATCCACAACTCATCGAGGTAGTAACTGAAGCAATGTCGAAAACCGTTGAGAAGTTCCATGAGGATCTTCAGCAGTCCATCCTGTTGGTCGCGTCAGGCGAAGGCACAGAACAGACCCTCGCTTCAGCCTTCACCGACTACATGTTCGAAGTCCTCACGGACGCAGGGGAGGTGGAGGCCCCTCAAAGCGCGGCTTACGAGCGACGCGGCGCACGCGCGTCAGGATTTGAGATCAGCGATGACGGCACAACACTGCACCTATTCCTGACAGACTATTCCCCAACCGACCAAATCAGGGCACTTGGCAAGCCGGACGTCGCCAAGCACTTCAAACGGATGACCGAGTTCGTCACGCAGACCGCCGAGGGCCTATGGAAGAAGTTGGAAGAATCCGCACCGGCCTGGGAAATGGCTCGACAAATTCACGAATCATGGCGCGAGATTGTCGAACTCAGATTCACCGTCTTGACGAACGCGGAGCTCAAGACTGATATACCGTCGTTGGACTCCTTATCAAAACGCCGCGTGCAGACCGCCGTCTGGGACATCGACAGGTTGTACAAGCTCGACTCAAGTGGTCGGGCGCAAGAGCAGATTGAAGTCGACGTCGAGGAGATCTGGGGGGAGCCCCTCCCCTTCCTCGGGCCGCACGGTGCATCTGCCTCTTACGACGCCTATTTGCTCGCACTTCCAGGCGAATTCCTTGCAGAGGTCTATGAGCTGTACGGCCCTCGGCTGCTCGAGCTTAACGTCCGCTCATTCCTTCAAGCGCGCGGCAAAATCAACAAGGGGATCCAGCAGACAATAACCGAGGAGCCCGCCAACTTCTTTGCGTTCAACAACGGTGTCTCCATGACTGCCGCGAAGGTCGACATCGTCGCCCTCCCAGACGGGGCGAAGGGGATAGGAAAAATCTACGACCTCCAGATAGTGAACGGTGGCCAGACGACGGCTTCGCTCTATTACGCGATGGTCAAAAGTCGAGCAGACCTCTCTGATGTCGTTGTTCAAGCGAAGCTTTCAGTTATCACCCCTGCTAATCGCGACAGTTTCGTGTCGCAGATTAGCCTGTACGCAAACAGCCAAAACCGCGTGAATATGGCCGACTTCACATCGAACGATCCGTTCCATGTCGAGCTCGAACGCCTCTCACGCACCGTTTGGGCGCCGCCGCAAGGCAACAACAATCATATGACTAGGTGGTTCTACGAGCGCGCTCGCGGACAGTACGCGGACGCACATGCCCGCGAGCGCACCCCAGCAAAGCAGCGAGAATTCAAGAAGATCCATCCGTTGAACCAGAAGTTCACAAAGACCGATCTTGCTAAGTTCGAGAACACTTGGGACCAACTGCCGTGGCTCGTCGCGTACGGAGCAGAGAAGAACTTCCGTGAGTTCATGCTCAGGCTAGACAAGCGTGGCAGGTTCAAGCCGTCGCCAGAATATTTCGAAAAGCTTGTCGCTAAAGCGATTCTGTTTCGTTCAGCTGAAAAGCTCATAGGAAAGCTCGCCCTCGGTGGCTACCGCTCGCAGACAGTCACCTACACGTTGGCGAAGCTGTTTAATACCACTGGACAGAGGATCGATCTGCAGCCGATATGGAAGGCACAGGTGTTGCCCGACGCGGTAGCGGACGCGATCACTGACCTCGCTCCGCAGGTGCACGCCACTGCTTAAGGCGGCCGGCACGAGAAACATCAGTGAATTCGCCAAGAAAGAGGACTGTTGGAAGGCAGTCCTCGATGTCGAGTGGGCGCTCAACGCAGCGTTGGATCGTGAGCTCATAGCAGGTTCCGGGCCGCGCCCGAAAGCGATTGACAGCATCGGCGAGGTTCTGACTGAAGACGAGGAAGCCGCCAAAAGGCGCGTGGAGGATACTCCTGCCGAGACCTGGTTCGCACTCTCCAAGTGGGCCAAGCAGACCGACAACCTCCAAAGCTGGGAGCGCAGTCTCGCATTTAGTCTTGGTCGCAACGCTTCCCAAGGAAAGCCGCCATCGCGAAAGCAGGCCAACCACGGGGTCCGGATCCTCGACCAGGCTGAAGATCTCGGCTTCCGGGGGGCGCCCTAATGCAATGACATGGCGTAGCACTGCTGCTCGGCGACACGTCCGTTGTGGCGAATGAAGGCAATTTCCAGGAGGGCTGAACGAGTATGGACGACGCGATTCGCTATGCACTCAACAATTTTTCGAATCTGTTGAAGGAGGGACACAACCTCGAAAGCGCCCGCGACTTCCTCCTCCATAAGATTGGGATGAACGCAAGAGTCGTGACCGCGGCGATCGCCGAACACCACCGGTTGGCGCGCGGATATAGGGAGTTCTGGGAGCCACGCGTACTCGCCGACGGCACCGCGATCCCCGAACCTTGGTATAAGCCATCAGAAGACGACATTTTCTGGCCGGAGCTCTACGCCCATCTCAATGCGAAGGAGGGGTGGAATGGTGCGCCGTTGACGGCGTTGGACCAAGGGTCGTCGAAAGTCGTCTCCTACGTCCAACCACCCTACGCGGTGCCGATCAACACACGAGGTCTTGTAGTCGGCTATGTGCAGTCCGGCAAGACCTCCAACTTCACCGCCGTCATATCAAAGGCAGCAGACGCCGGATACCGCTTATTTATAGTGCTATCCGGACTACACAACAACCTGCGTCGCCAGACGCAGCTCCGCCTCGAGGAGCAATTGGTCAACCTCAACGAGCACCGCTGGCTTCCCCTGACCTCGGAGACCGGAGATTTCGGCGACCCAGTGAAGGCAACACCACTGCTGGCGCAAAAAGATCTCCGACTGCTCGCCGTCGTGAAGAAACATAGCCTCCGCCTCAACAACCTCATTGGCTGGCTGAATCGCGCACATGAAGCGCACGTCCTCAACAAGTGCCCGATATTGGTCATCGACGACGAGGCTGATCAAGCGAGCCCAAATACTCGCAAAGCTGAGCAGAAGCGTGCGGTTATCAACGAGTGCATCATCAAGCTGCTCAGCTTCCCGAAGGTCGCCTATGTCGGCTATACCGCCACACCGTTCGCGAACTTCTTCATCGACCCCACATTTCCTGAAGATCTCTACCCTCGGCACTTCATATGTGACCTGCCGATGTCGCCTGATTATTTCGGACCCGAGTCACTGTTTGGGCGTGAACCACGTACAGCGGACGAGCCCGAGGTAGCCACCTTGGACATGATCCGGCTCGTCGACCACAGCGAGCTAGCCGAGTTGGTGCCTCCCCGGAAGAAGGGCGCATCAACTACATTTCAGCCGGCGGTGACGGCCTCGCTTCGGCTCGCCTTAAGGTGGTTCCTTCTTGCCGCAACGGCACGCCGAATCCGTGCGGGCGAGCCGAAGCACACCACCATGCTGATCCACACAAGTGACCGCGTCCTGGCTCACAACGCCATGTGGCAACCGGTTGCCGACGAGTTGAAGTCACTCAAGCATTCGCTTCAGTCAGTCGACAAGACGGTGCTCACGGAACTGAGAGAGCAGTGGGAGAGCGAGAGCAAGAAGGTTGATGGCGCCGCTTGGGGTCATACGCCCATTCCGCCCAATCCCGTAATCGATGGCATGGCCGATACCATTGCACTCCTTGGTAATCTAGACGACCGCGATTCTGAGGAGTGCGGACTGGTCGTCGACAACTCTTACAGTTTCCGACGCCTAGTTTACGACGACGAGAAGCCGCTGCCGCTGATCGTTATTGGCGGCAATACGCTATCCCGCGGCTTGACCCTCGAGGGACTCGTTTCGAGCTTTTTTGTTAGAAGAGGGGCTACCTACGACACTCTCCTCCAGATGGGTCGCTGGTTCGGCTATCGTCGGGGCTACGAAGATTTGCCGCGGATGTGGGTCACGGCGGAACTGAAAAGACAGTTTCGTACACTAGCAACTGTCGAGGACCAGATACGCTCAGAAATCACACGTTACGAGGAACTGGGCCTCTTGCCCATCCAAGTTCCTGTCAGGGTGCGGAAGACCAAGGGACTAGCAATAACTGCGCTGAACAAGCGTTACTACACCAAATCACTCAAGATCTCTTACTCGGGCCAACGTCCGCAGACCATCCTCTTCAGCCCGGATACCGCTTGGCTGCAGCGAAACCTGAAAGCCACTCGAACACTTCTGAAGGCGTGCGTCGACGAACGTCGCGAAATGGCGGATCATGGCAACCGCGTGGTCATTCGCGACGTACCTGCCAGTGCCGTTCTCGAATTCTTCGATAAAGAGAGCGGGTACCAGTTCCATGAAGGAAGTACCGAGCTCAACACGGAGTCACTACTCAATTATGTTGCAGGACAGAACAAGCACGGTCAACTCGGCGTTTGGAACATCGCCGTTATCAGTCGCCATGAGCCGTTGCTAGACAATACGGATTGCAGTATCGAGCTGGGACTGAAACGAAAGATCAACCTCATCGGCCGATCCAAGCTCAGTGACGCATCAGACAGCACGACCGTGAATATCGGAGTTCTGACGAACCAAGTCGACTGGGTTGCCGACCTCGACGTCGTCGGCGGAGCCGCCTCGAAGTCTCTGTCTGAACTAAGGCAAATGCGAAATAATTCAGGTCGAGCAGTCCTATTGATATATCCAATCGCGAGAAATTCGCCAGCCAAGACAACATCACGCACCGACGACGAAAAAGTCCAGCTCGACGTCGATGAAGACGTGATCGGGGTATCGGTCGCTTTCCCGTGGGGAATTACGTCCGACGACGTCGACGACGGCTACGAGGTGGTCAAACTTCCAGAACATTCGCCAGATCTTTCAGCAGAGGGTGACGAAGAGGAGGACGAGGACGACGAACCGGGGTCCGAAACGGACGACGGGGAGGGCAACTTCGACGACACCGTGATCAAGTCATGAGGGGCTTGGATCTAGACCCACTCTGGCAAGTCGCCGAGGCGCAGCCGTCCTTGCCGGGCAGGGGCCGTGCACACGGAACCGACTTTTCAACTGCCTGCGGCGAGATCCTTATCGCGGTCAATGAAGATGGTTCGCGGGCAGTGCTTTTCCCGACAGAATCGGACGATGCGTTCGCATCGGACACAACGACCAAGGTCCAAGTGACTAAACGGACTCTTCGGTTCGACGGTGACGAGGCCGTATACGTCGCGGTCTCGTGCAGTGCCGATAGACTCAACGGAGTATTCACTACGCTCGCCGCTGAGATGATTCAAGCCTCCGAAGGTGTCAGTCGCCCTAGTGCGGTAATACTCGCCACCTTGGATGAATGGCGCGACCTTCTGTCCGGTGAAAAGAGTGAAATACTTACGGAATCCAAGCTCGTCGGTCTGGCGGCGGAACTCCTCACTCTACTGGCAGTTCTGTCAAGCGATCCGCATCGCGATGTGACGGTCTGGACAGGGCCTCAGGGCGCATTGCACGATATTCGCCGCGGGCCGGAAGCACTCGAGGTCAAAGGGACCTTGAGTCGAGAGGGACTATCGGTCGAGATTCACGGCCTACGTCAACTCGAACCTCCGACAGACGGCAGATTGCACCTAGTGGTGTTTCGCCTGGAGCGAGATGTAGAGCATGGCTTTTCAGTACCCGACCTCGTTAGGTCGATTCTCGACTTGGGAGTAAGCCGCCTAGAATTCGTGAAACGGCTTGGGCACGTTGGATACGACCAAGCCGATGAAGCTAACTATGCAGAATTGCGCTACGCCGTCGTCGATAGATACGTATACGCGGTAGACGGTACCTTCCCTCGAATCGTGCGGGCCTCGCTCGTCGCTGGCGATGCTCCAGCGGGGGTGACGCTGCTCCGTTACACCGTAGATCTCGCCGGCGCGACACCCACGCCTCTGTCGACAACGGAGGCGGATGCCGCAGTGCAAACAGTCGCAGGAGTCTCATGAAATCATTGGCGTGGTTTCCGGAACCGGTACCGGCTTGGGGGTCGTTCTCCGCCCAAGGGCTTCGTGGCGTACTCGGTCGTCCCCGGCTTCATCCGCTTGCGATTCTAGTACGTGAGACCGCTCAAAACTCCTGGGATGCAAGGCTCTCACGGAAGACGGTGAACTTTTCGATTCGGGGAATGGAGCTCAACTCCGACCAACGCGCTGCGCTCTCCGAGAAGGTTTTCGTTGAGAGGCCATCCCGAGGTTTAAAGCTTGCGAAACCTCTGGCTAAGAAAGATTTACGTGTTCTCGTAATCCGCGACACCAATACGGTCGGACTTGGAGGCCCAGTTCGAGCCGACAATGCCAAGGAGGGGTGCGCGAATCGCTGGGTTAGGTTCTTGCTTGACATCGGAGTCGCGGATCGCGTCAGGATCGACGGCGGCACTTATGGCTTCGGGAGATCAATCGCCTACAACGTCAGTTCGTTCAACACATTGCTCGTCTACAGCCGCACGCAGGACGAGCTTGCGACGGCCGAATCTCGGCTTATTGGGTCTGCGCTAGGTGCCCCTTTCAGCGCCGGCGGCAAACGGTACACTGGGCGGCACTGGTGGGGCCGCGAATCGAGGGGCGCCATTGAGCCGGTCACTGGGACCCAGGCCGATAAGCTTGCCACCGCAGTCGGTTTCGAACCGTTCTCGAGCGACGAGACTGGAACTGCAGTGATGATACTCGATCCGGTTTTGCGCTCGGCTGATCCAGAGCAAGCAATGCAATTCATCGCAGAGAGCATCACCTGGCATCTCTGGCCGAAAATGGTTCCCGTAAAACGGAGAAGACCAATGACCTTCTCGGTGAGCTGGAATGGCAGGGATATTCCGGTACCCGACCCAGGCAGACTTCAGCCACTCCCAGGTTTCATCAGGTCACTCCAGTTGCTGCGAGAGGATGCACCGGAGGGAGTCACGCCAGACGGCGTCGAAATCGTGACGATTGCCGCACAGCGACCGAAAACCACGCTCGGGAAGCTGGCACTCAGCAAGTTCGCTTATAGGACTCGACAACAATCTGCGTCGCACACTGACGACGATGCAGGAGATGCGATTCCCGTTCAGGCAAGCCCATTCACAGGTCAGTCTCATCACGTGGTGCTCCTGCGCAAGCCCGAACTAGTAGTTTCGTACATGCCTGGTCCCTCGTTGCCTGACGGCGATCTCCAATGGGGCGGCGTGTTTATGGCGGCGCTCGAACACAACGAAGCATTTTCCAGGGCCGAGCCGCCGACGCACGACTCGTGGGAGCCAGAAACTGTCGAAGATAGGACGCAGCGCCGAATCGTAAATATCGCACTGCGGCAAATCAGTTCACATGTCAATCAGGTGTATCGTCCTCCTGCCACTGAGACCAGCAGCAGTGGGAAATCCGTCGTCCGCGTAGCGAACGCACTCGCTCCGCTGTTCTCCGGCATATCCGGTCAAGGCGGCAGCAGTGGAAGCGGTGGTGGATCTAGCGGATCGCCTGCAGGTAGACGAGACCGTCCGAGGGTGCACATCGAGAGCGCTAAACCCCTGTTGCACAACGATGTCCGCGCATCCGAGATCCGATTCAAGGTAACCCCGAGCGCGAAGAGCTCGGTCACGATTGTCGATATCACGGTGGACGTTGCGGTAGGCGACCGAGGCGTCAACGAAGGCAAGAATCGCCCTGTCGGCGCACCGGTACCCAGCATTCTCGAGGTTGAAGGGCCGTTGACCGTTACGATTCACGATGCTGATGGTTGTCCGCTCACCAGTGCGGCTGGGGAACGCGCGATTACCCTCGTCATCGATTCAACTGAAGAGACGGAGTGGCGAGTTCTCTCGACAGCACCGAATGAAACCGCGGTGGCCTTCACTGTCGAGGCGGACCCAGAATCGCGGACTGCGTCAGCAGAGGCATCGCTATGAGAGCGTCCGTGACTCCTTTTGCAACGGCGGATGATCGCTGCGTGTGGTTCGCCAACGGTTGGATGGTCGTACGCGAAGGTGTTTCACAGATACTGGGAGAATTTCTCAGCGACTGGGATTACATGAGCTCACTGCACCTTGTGGCTGAGGTCGAAATCAACACCCACGCCACACGGAATAGTACTCACCAGGGCGACTCGGCGCGCTTCGCACTCGTTGTTACCGCGGCATCGAGCTCTACGCGTTTACGTGGACCCGTATGGCAGACCACAATCCCGGCGGTCGACAGCTCAACCTTCACCGTTGATATTGAGCTGGCAGGCTATGAGCTCGGGGGGCGGCTGGATTTAAGCACCAGTCTCACTCTCATCGAACCCGACCCCACCGATGCTATCGGCGCTTCGGAGCGCGGCGCGATCCTCTGGAGGAGTGTGTACTCCGTTGCGTTGGAAGGCGACGCGACGCAGTTTCCCACCGAGAGTGCGGATCTGTCCAAGTATCCGTACAACAGCCCCGCTACCGCTTGGAGGCTCGAAGCGGATACTGACGATTTAGATGCAATTGCGGCCGCAGCTATACGGTTACTGGTCAACCACACCCATCCCGTTATGGCGGCGGCGCTAGACGGTGTCGACTCCCGAGAGGTATCAATCGCGATACATGCTATGCGCTGGGATGTCACTCGCCAGCTTATCAATCTCGCCCTCGACAATTCAGAGTTCATTGAGCGCCACGGCTCTTTCGACGAGGACACCTTGGGCTGGACACTGTCAAACATCGTGCGGACCCACTTCCCTGACGAAACACCGTCGTCGCTGCGCACGATGCGTCAGGCACTCCCGAGCGCGTTCGAAGCCGCGCTACAGAACGCATCGAGGATTCTTGGATGACCCCTAGATTCTTCGCGCCGAGCGAACCCATTGGCTCGTACGTTTACCCACGCTTGCCGTGGAGCGCCGCCCAGGCGCTAATCGACGAACGTACCCACCTCAGTCGCACCGAACTCGAAGTGGCCAGCGCTACAAGCCATCCATCCGCGGCACCGGCGCGAATCGGGACTGTGGTGTCCGAGTCGACGCTAGCTACACTGCGCGATCGCGTCAGGTCTGCACTAAATGGCGTCCATCCTGGCTTCGCATGGCCGGTGTCTCGGACCCGAGTAGCAGAGTTCGACCGAATCCTCGGAGCGTGTCTGCTCGAGAACATGCGAATCGTGCCGTCCGACGCGGCCGCCGAGGGCGTGTGGTCCTTCTTGACGCTCGTCTTATTGCCAGAGGTAGGTCCCTGGCGCTTCCCAGACGCCGGCGCCAAACGATATCGAGGTGTCCACCGCAACGTGCTTCGTCGTACGTGGTGGCGAGCGTATGTGCTGGGGTCGGACCTGGGCGGGGCGACGAACACCTCCCCGCACCTCGGGGAAGACGAGCTTGTTCAAATTTTTGAGCGCTCGAGTCTCGCGGCGAATCACCATATCGCTCGCGCTATCGCTGCTGCAATTCACCGTAGCGCTGGCGATCTGCCCGTTGGCCGGTCGGATTTCGTAAGGGACCTCACAAGACGTCTATTACGACTGATGCCGTTTATGTCGTTCGACGCATTAGCGATAGAGGATTTCGAAATGGTGATTGACCAACAGATTAACGCAAGCCTCGCCGCGTTCGCTACAACGCGCGCTGGGCCTCAGTAAGGACGGGCGCAGCGCCAAGAGCGCCGCACTCGAACGTGTCCGTCGAAGAATTAGATCGGGTAGCTCCAGCGTTCCGTCAGAAAACGATGCTGGGTACCACTTCCGCTCTCTAGCTTCAATCATCCCTATAGGGGGATTCGATCGCAGGGCATGCTACATGTTGTCGATGCCTCTCAGAAGTTACTCGGATGTCCCGAACAGGATCGTGAGGTTGTTCCTTCAGGAAGCCGGGCGTCAGTACGACGCGAATCGTGGATACCCCCGCTTTGGATCAATGCCTAAGAGTCTCATCAATCGCTTCGCAGGCCAGTGCGCGTATTGCGGAGCCCCAGTCTCGAAGCCCATAGAAGAACACTTAGTGCCAATGAACCGCGTGTCGGTCGGCCTACACGCTTGGGGCAACGTCGTGCCTGCCTGCAAGCCGTGTAACGATGCGAAAGCAGACAACGCATGGGCCAGCCATCCTCGTCTTGACAACGACCGCCGCGCGATGATTCAGGCGTATATCGACGAGTTTGGGTATGCGCCGGTTGTCGATGAGCTCCGAGTGGTGATCGAAAAGCTCTACGAACTGGCCGATAGGCAAACCCGTGCATTGATCGAGTTTGGTTTGATAGCTTCCCAGCCTTACATCGCAGGTCTTCACGCGTCACCCCCCGGCAGTCGCGAGAACCGAATAGGGTAAGAGTCTTCGGTCGACTAGCGGTCGTTAATCCGACTCCGCGTCGCAGAGCGGCCGCCTTGGATGACTTGGTGCGCGCATTTACCGGTTACCTCACCTCCACCACAGCCAAGTGCAATGTGCATCGGTGTCCTGAGACATTGTTCCGATCCCACTCGTCGCGCATTGGTTTCGCACATCCGAGCACGCCAATGAATTAGCCGTCAATGCTGCGACTCGGCTCCTCCACCTGGGCAACGACGTGAAAAGCGCTAGCCGAACCGATTGGTGGGGGTTTGTTCTCGTGGCTTGGCGCATCCTCACCTGATTTGACCGAGACCCGAGCCCGACGATTTTCAAGTCCGGACCGCCTCACCGCCCGCGTCGGGACCATCACCCCCGCCTACCGTTGTCACTGCAATCGACGACAACACATGGCGTCCGATGGATGTCGCCGAACGAGCAGTCACAAGACCCGAAACCTCCTACATGACGCGCCCACGTCTCGGTACGCTGCGATGGTGGCAAAGGAGGACGTGACAAGGGGCGATGTGCTGGCAGCGCTCAGTGAATTCGACACCTTGCAGCAAAAAGCATTCCTCCAGAAGTACGGCATGAAGAAGGCCACTAAGTACTTCGTCAAGCACGACGGAAAGCTCTACGACTCGAAGGCCATACTGGCTGCCGCCCATGGACACCACCAAGATTACGCACCGTTGGTTTGGGAAGATTTCTCGGGCGGCAAGGCCGACGCGGTCAAGTTTCTGCAGGATCTAGGCTTCGAGGTGGCCGAAGCTCGCGACTTCAACTGGGCAAGAGACGAGCTAATCCTTGCCTGTGACCTGATGTGCGACAACGACTGGAAAGCCGTCCGGGCACACGACCCTCGAGCAGTTGAACTCTCAGAGTTGTTACGCCGCATGCCACTACACCCGGTGGAGCTCCGTAAGCCAGACTTCCGCAGCCCGAACAGTATCCAACAGAAGACCTTCAACATCGAGACCAGCTTTGGCAACGACGGCATGGGCGGCAAAAAGGCGACTAAGGGCGGTGCACTAGACCTCGTCGTTAGGAAGGAGTTTCAGGATGACGAGAAACATATGCGTGCCGCGGCGAAACTCATTCGCGACGGTCTGCTCTCCGGGATACTGGCCGGCGAGTCGCTCGGGCTGCCCGATTTAGACGAAATGGAAAGCACCGCAGTCGAGGGCCGACTACTTGAGCGGCGACATCTGTCACGCGAGAGGAGCCGTAAGCTACGGAAAAACAAGATCGCAAGCCACCTCAAATCACACGTAACCCTGGCATGCGAAGTTTGCAAATTTGATTTTTCCGCAAAGTATGGCCCACACGGCGACCGCTACATCGAATGTCATCATGTTATCCCCCTCGCCAAATCAGGCGCGAAAGAAACGAAGCTGCAAGACCTCATTCTAATCTGCGCCAATTGTCACCGAATGATCCACCGTCGTAGCCCTTGGCTGACTCCGGACGAACTCCGAAATCTCATCGCGGACAACGCGAATAAGAAGTGACAGTTTGGCGACCGATTGCTCGGTAGGTCTTCGCGAGCAAAGGAACCATTTAGCGAGCCTCCGCGAAGAGACGGGCTCATTCGTCGAACGCAGATACGAGGTCGAGGACGAAAGGAAGTTTATTTTTGGCAACCGAAATGCTACGTTCTGCGGTAGTGAAGGCTGCCATGGGCGGTAAGCAGGCGTCCGTGGCGGGGCTACGTCATCTGGTCGCAGGCAGTCACGAGCTCTTGGAGCTCCGCATAACGCAGAGGGCTGATGTGTGCCAGTTTGTTTCGGGCATCATGCAGCCGCCGCGCGGCCGATCGCAACTTGGGGTTGGTGCCACCGATGCGCGCATCAACTAGCAGTCGGAGTGGACCGACTTCGATTGAATCTAGATCCTCGATTGGCTGGTCTACGAACATATTCGTCGCCGCCTCGCGGAACCTGGCCCTCCCGAGCAGTTCGATCACGCGGTTTTGCAACATCAACCGCCTCTCCTCGATCCAAGGTAACAGAATGCGGGCCTGTGCTGCCCACACCATTCGGTCGATACCCCTTGGCACCGCAAGAGCGTGAGCCGTTACCGAATGCGTATTATGCCAACCGTCTACGCGATAAAGATCCCAATGACCTAGGGCAGCATCTGTAGGTTGGGCGCCGAGAGCGGCACTTCCATGCAGATTCGAATCATGAAAGTGAATAGGCATCAACTCCCGCTGCAGCGTTTCAGGATCTCCTGACCAGGCATCCGAAAGACGCTCGGCCAGGCCGAGGTCCCAGCGCGCCACCTCCACGATAGTCTCGGTTCGTATGTCTGCAAGCACGCGGGACCCCGAGGGCCGCGGATCAAATTGCGATATGTGTGCAGCCACATCCCATCGAGCTACACGCTTCCACCACCAAACCGTCGCAATGTTGACATCTGAATTCTCACCGCCTGCGAAGTTGGGGAGATGCTCGTGGCTACCAATCACGATAATCGTCAGGCGCTCATGGCTTGGGGTAGAACGTGACTCGGTGTTCAGGCGACGAAGAAACTCAGGAAGTTCCTTCTTATGAGTCTCGGGGTGGTCGGCAGCAACGATCACACCCGCCCATCCCCATGCGTCTCGATGCTGCATCAAGCCAGGGATCGTCACCGGTGGATGCTCGTCCCATATAATCGACCGTCCGATGGCCTCGACTAAGGTGCCCGATGCGGTATCCGCGACCACGTACTTGGCATCGACGGAATGACTCAGCTCGAAAATCAACTCACGTGCCAGCGCCGTGGTCAGGTTAGTATCCGATGCTAACTTTTGCGGTAGCACGATCACCACATGCCGGCCCCTGCCATGCTCACGCAGCGCATCCCATATCAGTGAGCGCGGTCCGGGTAGGCGCCAAACCCGTTCGTCCACAGTTACGTTGCGACCTTAGCGGCGGCGGTCAACACAATTCGATCGAGCTTCCAGCCATCGTTGTCCTTTGTCACCAAGTCAAGTGATTCGAGCGTATCGAGCACGGGCTCTGCGTCACGTCCGAGCGCTTCAGATAAGTCAGCCACGGAAACCGGCAGAGATTCAGTTAGTCCGTCCTTTTGCGATCTTGTTGTGAACCAAGTAACCCATGCGTTTGCAACCGCTCCATCGACCGCACTTTGCGTCACGAGCGTTTGGGCCGCTTCCGGCGCATCGAGATAACGAGCCAGCTCCATCAGCGCCGCGTCGGTTGAGCGACGGTCATTAACCAACCACATGACATGCTCAACGACTTTTGGCCATCCGGATGTAGCCCGAAAGAGCTTCTCACGCAACAGCGGTGAATCGAACGGAGATTCGGACCAAGCTCGGAGACCGTCCATCGACCACCGTCGCAAATAGACTACCGGCACATTGAGTGCGCCGACCGCCGATAACAGTCTAGGTCCTGCGATGATCGTTGCACTAAGATTGCGCCGGTTTAACAGCGGTTCTGTCAAGGGTGCGAGATCACCCCCACCGGCTAGGCGAGTCAAATCAACGACGAGATGTGCCCGCTTCCCATATCGCTGCGCAGCTAGGTCTGCAATGTCACTACCGTCGCTGCGAATGATCCGAATACCCTTTATTTCAGCTGCTTTCGCGATTACCGCAGCTGCACGCTCGATACCCAAGGCCTCGCTGCCGACCACAAAACGAATCCGATGCTGGTCGTCATCAGCCAGCAGTTGTGCGAGGTCGTGATCAGTCAACGGGGATCGCGGTGACCAGAAGCCTGCGGCGTCACCAATAACTTGTCGAGCCATGGTGGGGTTGTACTCAAAGGCCGATTCCAGGTGCAAGCTTGCGTCTTGGAGTTCCTGGTCAAGTGCGTCTTTACTGCCTAGCATCCGCACGATGTTCGGGCTGCGGAGCCCGAACAAGTCACCTTGGCGATGCAACACACCGAGGCCTACCATTTCGTTCAAGTAGCGTTCAAACTCTTTGCGGCTGAGCGTGTCTCGGCTAAATCCTTGTTGCCAGAAAGTCTCACAGTCCTCACGAAGGTCATCAATCGAGTAAGCTGAAGCGGGTTGATTTATTGCTCTGCTCCTCATCGCGACGACGAGTGCGATCACGCGATATCGACTGTCCAAGTTGATGGTCCAGCGGAAACGCTGCGCGATTAAGTCTTGGACCGCCTTCTTGTCGCAGACCGCACGCACATCGTTTTCGTCGACGAGAATTCGGCCACCGTCAGCTGGCAGAGGTCTTGCCTCGAGGTGGCGCACAAGCGCCTCGCACACGATTTGAACGAGACTCGCCTGATAGTTTGTAATTAGTAGCATCCGCCAGACCAGCTCTGGGTTATCGAACGCATAGCCCAAGGCGTTCATTGGATCCACGACCAGCGAATAAGCGTCACTACTCTTCAGCGGCCCAATCAGAATATCTTCTCCGCCGTGGGCTACTGGGGTGTTGGACGTGTCATGGAAGCGCTGCACTTGGTGCAGCCCGGCGAACACGGGCTTAAAGCGCCGTTTCGAGGACTCCATAAGGCCCTTGAGGGCCTGCAGCACTGGGAACGCCCCCCGCGTCGAGGACCCGCCCGCGTTTGAGTCAACGGTCAGGAAATTGTCCGCTTCGTCGAGGAGAAGAAGCAAGCGGTTATCAGGCTCGGCATCAAGCCAAGACATCACTTGGTTAGTGACATCGGCTGCGCTTGATGCACGGACAGTTTTTTCGCGAATCACTCCGGCCTTCTTGAGCCTCTCACCGAGCAGTGGCCACAACGCTGCTGGCTCTTGAGCCTCGCCGATGCCTGCAGCTTTCAAGTCTATGTACACGGCGACATTACCCACCCGCGGACCGTTTTCGCCGTCGTGGGGTGAACTATCATTAAATAGGCGCTCCACCCGCCTCAACAGCGCAGATTTGCCCAACTGTCTACCGCCGTATACAAACATCGATCCCGTCGGACTCTCGATCCGGCGGCGTTCCTCGTCTCGGCCAACGAACACTTCATCCGGGACCTCGCCACCGGCAAAGGGCGTGTACGGATTAAAGGTTGTGAAAGGCAACGTCACTCGCTGTGTGAAGCGCCACCCCGGTTCCGGTCGAGTCGACAGCCACGCGATGACGGCTTCATCAATTACGAGCGGTGAAAAGCCCTTTCCCCGCCCAGGCAGCGTAAGACTTCGCAGGGCTGCTCGGTCGCGAACGCTGAGCACACCGAAGTAGAAGATGACATTTGGCTGACTGCGGGCGCGCTCGTCGATGAAGTCGAACAGGCGGGCAGGCGTTACTTTATCCCAAACGAAAGTCACGTCGTAACTGCTGAGGGCCTGCGTCCCCAGTTCTGGAACATACGACCTATCGACTGGCGAAGCCTTTACCCGAAAGGTCGCATAGCCTGACCGTTGAATGCGGCTCATCTCTCTGATCCAGTCCGTCGAACGCGGAATCAGGCCCACCATCCTCAAAACCGAGGCGACACCGAGGCGAAATTCGTTGCGGTCGCGGCGCTGACCGCTCTTGATGGTCCGCCAGCCATCAAGTCCGTGACGCAGTTGGCGGTCATCAGGTTGCTTCGCCGCCGATAACGCCTTTCGCGCGGCTTTCAGCGAATCCTCGCCCTCGGCTTGCGCCTGCGCGGCGGCCTCGACGACTGCTGGATAGAATTCCATGAAGTCGTCTCCGTGATGGTTCTCAACATCCGGCAGCGGCTGGCCGGCCTCAACCATCGTTAGAAATTCGAGGGCAAGCACTTCGTCACCCTGCTTGAGCAGTTCAAGAATTCGAGCCTCGACCTCGTCAGGCGCTTCGGCAGCGCGAGCGCGAGCCTCTAGGTCGGTGCGCACGATGGAGAGCTCGTCTTCGGCCTGCACAGTGACTGACCTCAAATCGGCAATCGCCAAATCGAGCCGGTCGACTGGTGGTGTGTGCAGGGCGTCGATGCGGGAAGATAGTTCCCGCGCCAAGTCGTCCTTATACAAAGAACGTAGTCGGGCGGTGGCTCGTTCGGCCGCGGTCAGCGCATCGTTATAGCCCCGCTCAGACTCTCGGGTGGCTTGCAGTATGTCATCGTCGAACCCGTGCAAGCCATTCGCATCGATATAGAGGCGCGCGGCCGCGATGTCGCCCTTCGCTAAGTGGCCCGCCACGACATCCGAATGCGGGACTGCCCTTAGGAGCCTTGCGACTTCTCGTTGAGTTGGCACCCGAGCCGGGCGCCCATCCGCTGTGCGCGGTATCTCGAAGAGGGCCAGCAGCTCCCGGTCAAGGACCTCATCGAGTGATTCTGACATTGGAACGACGCTCGCCTCCTTGCGCCAAGTGATCAACCGTCGCAGTGCCGCTTCCCCGACGGTCTTCGCCGGCGCGTCAAACGCCGGCGCCTGTGCCATTGCGCGGTCTAGGTCCTGTGCGCTCTCCACTCCTTTGATGTCGTCGGCGCTGAGTATTGATCTCCTTGCAGCACGCACTCTTTCGAGGAAGCCACCCACTGCCGTGAGTTCGTCGTGCAACTGCGTCCTCGCCCCGGACTCGATTGGGTGGCGGCGTTGAGGGCCGGTGCTCACCTCACGTTCAGCTTTACTGATTAGGCGGTCTCGCTTGCCGTTGTCGAGAAGATCATCGGAAAGCCTCTCTACCTCTTCCCATTCGGGCCCAATCGCTCCGTCGATACCTCGCCCCGTTAACTCCACAATCTGCGCCAACACCCGGCCGACGGTTTCCGTCTCTCTTGCAAGGTGCTGAAGAACCTTTGACGACTTGTGATGCATCAGCTTGCGTAACCGAAGTCTGTCGGGCAATCCTTGGGCTTCTCGGCGGAGTTCGGCCCATAGGCTTGCGAGTTGCTCGCCCGCCGCTACAGACTGATCGTTCTCGCGGGTGCGGCCTCGCTGAACTGCATCAGCTAGCGCTTCCACAACCGAGCCGAGTCCACTGTCGCCGAGGTCGGCGCGGTCTATCAGCCCGGCGAAGCCCAGTGGTGGATAGCCGAGTCGCAGCCCGGCTCGAAGCGCTGCAGCTAGAAGTACTCTAATCTCGTCGACGCCGAAATTTTGGATCGTGGAGTCGTCCGGAATGAATTGCGGCAGTGTCACTTCGAGCGCCGGTATTGCACAGCGTGCAGCTGCACATGTCAGCTTGAGCAGGCGTTGCCGCTGCTCACTTTCATTGGTTGCCGCAGCGACATGACAAGCGAGCGCATAGCGGCTGTCGCTGATGAGATCGGCGATCAGAGGTGCGTTGCTGTCGTCCCATGGAAAATCTGGTAGACCGTCTTCGCGGGCACGCAGGTTGATCGAAATCTCATCTTCAAGTTCATCGGAGTCGGCAAACTTCGGCGCCTCGGTCTGAGGTGAGTCCGAAGCTATCGGCGACCTCGGCGTGCACCCGTCGGACGGGGGTTCACTCGCGTGCTCGGGCACAGCTGGTCCGTCAACTGACGTGCTTTCACCATCTTCGTCGCTCGAGCCGATTGCTCCCGGGTTCTCCGACGCCACGTCGGATACATCGCCAGAGACTCCTGGGGTAGCAACAGCGTCCGTTTCGCCATCGCCCGCCGCCGCTTCATCGACATCAGCCGCGCTCGCCGCGGCGTCGCCCCCTAGTTCTCCATATCCGAGTCTGGCGATCAACTCCGCCTCCTCAACCGATGCGAATCCCAACTCCTGAAGGGTTGAGGCGACAACACCGTCAAGGCCCTGACTGCGCAAATAGTCAATCGTTTCCAAGGCTTTACGAGCATCTGCGAGTCGCGTCGATTGAGCCTCCGCGGCCGAAGCGAGCGCATCGTGCAGAGCGTCAAGGTCGTCTGCGACAGCGAAAGTGACGGCCGACTCCAAGTGTGCGCGCACGGCAGTGGACCAGTGGTCGATGGCGTCCACCGAGTTCGTGGGCAACCCTGCCTCCGCGGCATCGGCCGCGGAACGCAGTTGAATGGCGAGGTCGACACCTTCTCGCCGCAATGTCAGAGTCCGTTCGATTAACTGCTGCAGGGCCGAAATTGGGTCGGGCACGGACGTTATGATCTCAGGCACCGTTTCACCGTCCTCGTCGGAATTGTCCTGTAGTGGCTGGGTCGCGAGCTCCGTCAGCTCATCCAGCCGCATCGCGATCTGGTCGCTGACGTCAAGATCGGACGCAGCTACGCACGCCAGCAGAGCCTGCGCGGCGGGAACACCCAAGTGATCGGCGGCAAGCTGGGTGCCGAGACCCACCTTGTCCTCTATTTCCTCAGCATTATCGAGAACGCGGTCGATGACGTTTGTCCAGTACATCGCCAGTTCCCGCGCGAGCGTCCGTGAATCGCGCAGCAGTTGCGCTTTGAGTGCCCTAGTGCCCCGGCTCGTTCCGCGCGCGAGTTCGAGCGGACTAATCTTTGCGGTTCTACCCCATGCTTCTGCCAAGCCACTAACCGCCCCAATCGCAGCTACGTCGCCCTCGTCGAGCGCGAGCAGTCGCCTTCGCGCTTCGCGATCTTCGCCTCTCACTTCGTCTCCCTGGGTCATTGCACTGCCCGACTTTATCGATGACGTCGCACAATGGAGTTGACTTCGCCACCAGAATCAGCTCGCAACATTTGGGTACCCGTTATCCGTCAGCGCACCGCCCATGTGACCAGCACGGCGCTCACAGCAACGATCGTGCGCCGACCTATGACAATTCATCATTCCGATGCCTTCCCATCGGATCATCGAGCTCACAATCGGGTGATCTTTCGCAAAGTCCGCTTCGGCCTGGAGAGCTTGAGACCCTAGTTCGTTAACTGCTCAGTTGTACTGACGCGTTGGCTGCACCTGACCCATATTGGCTCGGCTCTGGCCTCCGCGATCCTCTGTGGGGCTTTAGAAGGGTGGGCTGTAGCGCTGCGCGGGCTATCCAATTTGAGTACGTTCGGATGGCTAGCTCCGCTGCCAGTCCCCAGTCCTCTCATGCTGTGGCCGACCCCTTCAACCTCGACGGCTTCGTCTTGGCGGCCTGTCCAGGCACCCGCGACAACTACGAAGCAGCGATCAGAGAACTGCGCGCGGGGCGTCTATGTAGGTCACCCGGCTACGAACCCATCAGCACACGAGCGAGATTCCGATCTCTGGCCTTTAGATCCGCGGGACACGGAGCACTGGCTCAGTCATAATCGCGATCGTGACTGCCGACCCAGCCGGCCACGATGCCGAGCAGTTGATTCAAGCTTTCACGGCCGACCGCCCGACATTCGAGACACTGCGCGAAGAAGTGGAGTACATGCTCACGACCGCTGTCGGAGAGGCAGGGTTGAAGACAGATCGCATCGAAAGCAGAGTCAAAGCACCTAACAGCTTCCGGGACAAACTGCGGCGGAAAGACTATACCGATCCTCTCACAGACATGCCCGATATCGTCGGTGCCCGCGTAGTCTGTCTATTCCCCAGCGACCTAGGGATAGTCGACTCGATCATTCGCGATACTTTCGACGTTCTGCAGTGTGATGACAAGGCAAAAGAGTCACCACCGGAAATGTGGCGTTACGTCTCTGTCCATTACGATTGCGTGATCAAGGGAGAGCATCGAGGTCCTCGGTATGATCGAATCAAAAATCGGGTCTTTGAGATTCAAGTGCGCACGATCTTACAGCACGCTTGGTCTACCGTCGAGCACTATTTAGCCTACAAGGGTGCAAATAGTATTCCTTCAGAATTGAGGCGCGACTTTAGTGCTCTTGTCGGCCTTTTCCACGTCGCGGACAAGAGCTTCCAGCAGATCTACAACACGTCCATCGAACTCGACGAGCAGGCTCGACGCAACGTCCACGTCTTGAAGCTGGACAGCGGCGACACCTTCGAGCCCCGAGCTACAACCGATTGGCTACCCATTGATAGGAGCACGGTTAAGGCTCTGTGTCGTGAACTCTACCCCGACTGGGAGCCGTCGCCGGACTCCGCTTATTCAGAATTCGCGGAGGAACTGGCTGGCGTAGGGATCAATCGAATAAGTCAGCTAGAGACCCAATTGAGAAAAGGTCGTACGGAAGCGGAGTCGGAAGGTCAGCAGAACAGCCTCCGGACTTTCCTCGACGGTACCGGAGAATCTAGATATCGTGATGTTGAGTTGGCCCGAAAGACGCTAATGCTTACGGTGCCGAGATTTCGGGATCAGGCCAAACGAAGAATGGAACAGAACCAGTCTTCGAAGAAGTTCAAGCGGCTGGGCCGTCCTAGGCGTACGTAACACTGCATCAGAGGTATTCCGCGCAAGCGCACCGTTGGACTGATTCAAAATGAGGGGCGTTTGCAACAAAATGGCGACGTTGGGCGTACATCGCCTGCAGATAGACGGACCGGACAATCTCTTCTCCCGCGCCCTGCGCCGCGGATCCAGCGCTGCGAGCTGTTGCCGAAGCGACAACTTGCAGCCCCAAGTCTTGACAGAACTAGCACCACTCAGCCGGGCAGCTGGTCGATTCAGTCCGATTCCCCGTCGAAAGGTCCGCCATCGATCACGACGAGCGGGACACCTGGCTCCGGAAACCCCTGCAGGGCTGCAAGGTTGTTGGCTTTGTGGCGACGCTAGTTGCTGGCCCACCGTAGGCATTGGCGGTGGCCGTTGCGGCGCCGGCGGGGATGTCAATCATTCGAATTCCGTAGGTGGAGCGGAGGTGGGGTCCAGAGGGCACAGGTTTCGTTCATTCGTCGCACTAGCGCACTCAGCACCGAGGTTTCGTCACCGTGCGCCTCGTCTCTACCCAGCGCCTGCCAATAACCTGAGCGCAGCTCCTCGCGACAACCGCTCGTGCTCTCGTGAGTTCCGGTACGTCCGTATGCATCCATAGCACGACGTCTCCTCGCCACAGTCGCAGTTCGTGACCCGCTGTACCGCCGTCTTCAACACCGGTCCGATGTTCTCGGCGATGCGCTTGGCAGCACCAGCCCCACCAGGGACAGTGTCAAAGAGCACAAGGCTGCGCTGAAGATCGGTACTCCACGCCAGTGCGCCATCGATGTCGTCGCGGCTGATCTCTAGTGACTCGGAAGCTCCCTCGATCAACGCGTACAAAGCCGAGAGCCAGACCGATTCATCGACGACGCGCGGGGTGGTGCCACCGAAGGTGAACTCGGCGACGTCCGACTCGTACTGGTGGCCGAGCGACAGGATGTCGAGCGGCCCGCCGCAATCCTTCCCGTCCTCCGGGCGCTGGTGCTTACCGCGCCGGGGTGTGCGGTCGTTCAACTGCGCCCAGCCACACCACTGGCACACCTGGAAACCGGAGCCAATGCCATCGGATAGCACCGCCAACCGTGCCCGCGTCCCGGCCCGCGCGGTCACCGTCATGCCGCCCGCACCGGTCCACGTGTAGCTACCGATCTCGTCACCGACGCTCTCCACGTAGCTCGACCCGTGGCGGCGTCGCTCGGGTGGCGCGGTGCCAACGTCGCGCGTTTCGCGGTCGGCGATGAAGCCAAACTCCGGTCGCACCAACCGGCGTGCCGGCTTGAATGCGCTGCTGCATGTCGGGCACACGACCGAATCGTCCAGCACGTGACCGCTTTCGAACCGCTTGCACACCTCGCAGACCCGGTAGCTTAACGGCACCAGTTTGCGCCCAGGTACCTGGCGGATCCCCGCCGACGTCCACACCTTGCCTCCGGCGACCACCTGATTGCCGGGAGCATAGTCATAGATGGCCAGCCCAAGGTCACGACCGAGCTCGAGCTGACGTCCGATCGGCTCGGCGGCGTGCAGGGTGCGCAACTCGACGGTGTCGACGGGGAACCCGTACTTGGGAAGCACATTCTTGCCTGCGAGAAAGCCGAGCAGTTCCCGACTTTCGATGGTCCGCAGCGTCTCGGTAAGCCTCTTGCCGAGACCGAACTTGCGCTCCCGCGCCGCCGCATCGATCTGCTCGTTGTAGAGGTCGATGTCGAATCTGACTTCCGCTTCCACGCTCGCAAGGAGGTCGACGAGGACGTCAACCCAACTCCCGTCGTGTACGCCGAGCTCCACCTGCACCTCGGGCGGCAGCGCTATCCGCAATGCCTCCTCGACGGGGGCGGGTACGGGATCGAGGAAGTGCTTCACGCGCGCCGCGGGCGACTCCTGATCGGGGGCGGGTGGCGAGAAGAACGGGCCCGCATGCCGCCACGTTTCACCGTCACGCTCCGCGCGGTGCCGAAAATAGGCCGCCATTGCGATCGAATGTGCGTGCCTGCGGGCGATTCTCGCGTTGTCGACCGGCACCCACGGGATGCGCATGTGGCCGGCGATCATGGCTGCCGGCTCCTGGTACTTCGCCAGGTCGTGCGCCGTACGGTTGGCGTAGGTGACGACCAGCGCGGCTGACGCTGCCCGCCGACCAGCGCGGCCGGCCCGCTGGACATAGTTTGCCGTCCTGGGCGGCATGTTTCGCATCACGACGGACTGCAGGTCACCGACATCGACGCCGAGTTCGAACGTGGTCGAACAAGACAGCACGTTCACTTTGCCGTCGATGAACTGCCGCTGAATCTTCGCTGCCTCCTTGGCATCCCACTGCGCCGTATGTTCCTGGGCGGTCAACGGAGCTGAGTTCATGGTCTGGTACATCACTCGGTAGTGGTTCGTGTCGGCGTCAATCCCGGGCAGGTCGAATGGCCGCAAAGCACCGACGCACCGACTGTTCGGACAGACCCCGCGCACCGAGTACGCCGTGAGCGTCCGGCACGTGTCGCACAGGAACCACGCGCAGGACCACCCCTCGGTCAAGCTCAGTCTGGTGTGGTCCAGCTGGAACACCGGGCCCAGCACGCGGTCGGACTCCATGGTCAGGTACTCGCTGGATTCTAGGAGCTTCCAGCAGCCCTCGAGAATCGTCGCGGCGGGAGTCGGGTTACCCAGAGCCGTGAGTACCTTGTCCAGGAACACGATTCGGCTATTGGAGGTTCCCGGCCGGCCACTGGGATTCCAGCTGATGACCGACTTCTTGGCATCCGAGCCTGTCGAGCGCATGCGCACCACTGTGTTGCGCGGCGCGAATCGCTCATCCTTGATGTCCACGCGCTCCAGCGGACTCAACGCTCCCTGCATCCGTGCGGTCTTCACCAGGACGTTGAGCAGCGCCCACGCCTCATCCTCGTCGAGACCGAGCGCCGTGAACCCCCGCAGCGGCACCCGGGAGTCGCGCTTGAGCCCGACTGTCATCAACCCAAGTCCTTCGAGCGACTGGCGCGTTTCGGTGGTGATCAGCTCGCCCATCACCCACTGGTTGATCTCTTGCTTCGTCTCGATAGCGCCCATGGTGCGGGGGAAGGTCCCGGCGGCTTGAGCGCGTTCGCGCGTCAGGATGGCGAGGTCGCCGGTCGTGATCGGCTCCCCTCGTCCGGCGTCGCGAAGCGCCTGCGCCATATAGCGCCGCTCGAGTAGGCGGGCGTACGTCCGGTTGAGGTAGGGCGCCGCGAACGCCGCACCCTGCCGAGAGTCGGAGAACATCAGCAGTTTTCGGCCCGCCCCGACCTCGTCTGCCCTCTCGCCGACCGCCTCCGGTAGCTGCTGGTACAGCGCTGTCGTGACCACGGCGGGCGCCGCATTGGTATCCGTGCGTAGGCGGCGAATCCCCTGGCGCGACAGGGCGCCGCACTCCGTGCACCGGGTCATGATCTTCTTGGCTCGCGGATGCTCGCGGACCGTGAGCATCGGACCGCCCTTGCACTGCGCGGTATCACACCGGTCCATCCCGGCGACGCCCAGTTGCCCGCAGCCCGTGCACAATGTCCGCGTGGTTGGGTCTGATCCCTTGCCGTGCTCGTCGTCGAAGGTCGCCTCGTCCTCGTCGACGAACGCATCGACGTTCGCGTCGGCAAGCACTAGCCAGTTGACCGCACCCTCTGCCTTCTTGGTCGGGACGAAGTACTCCTGCCGACCACGCGCTTCGACCTCGCCCGAAAGGTGCACCGCTCCACAGCGACCGCACGTGCCGAACTCGAAGACCGCTCGACCCGTGTCGGGGTCAACTTCGTGACGACCCAGAAAGATTCGTGGCCCCCCTTCGGCAAAGCTGACGAACGCACCTTCGGTAGCCCGAACAAAGAGGTGGTAGCGAGCCGACAGCACGGGGTGCCCAGTGTCGTCCTGGGTTCTACTGCCGAGCAGCACCAGCGCATCCAGCTTCTCGGACGCCGCGGAGTCGCCCGGCCACAACTGTTCCTGCAGGACGCGCACGTCACGCGGTCCTCCGCTCAGTGCAGACTTCAATTCGATGATTGCCCGTTCGGTGTGCAGCGCCTCAGCGGCCGACGCTGCGTCTCCGAGCCGGGCAAGCTCGTCGTCGGCCGGCCGCACGGCGTGCTGGAGAATCTGCTCGCCGGTCAGTTGCCAGCTGGGCTGGTCGATGTGCTTCTTGCGCGTGGGCTTGACCAAGTCTTGCCGAGTGTTGTCGCTCTCGTCGTACTCGAATTGCGCGTCGAACAGGTTGCTTGCGAACTGCATTGCCTCGCCGATGGGGTCATTGCGCACGCTCCCAGTTAGTGACGCCGATGTCGCGATGCACTGAACGCTGGACTTTGGAGCGACGCGCTGCTTGAGCCGGCGCAGCAGCAGAGCGACTTCTGAGCCCTGTGCACCGTCGTACACGTGTGCCTCGTCCATGACGATGAATCGCCACGTGCCGGCATGTGGCCCGTCGAACAGATCGATGTCGGCGGGGCGGATCAACAGATACTCGAGCATCGCGTAGTTGGTCAACAGCAGGTTCGGGGGCGTCGACCGCATCTCCTCGCGGCTGAGAAGCTCATTCGGGAGCCGTCGATCCCCCGGATTGTTGTGCAGGAAATCGTTTTCCGCGTCGGTCGGCTTCATCAGAGTCTCGCCGGTGTACCGGCCGAAGGTGATGTCGGGGACGGATCGAAGTATCGAACGGAGTCGCTTGAGTTGGTCGTTGGCGAGTGCGTTCATCGGGTAGAGCAGTAAGGCGCGAACACCGGGGCCCAGCGTTCCGTTGGAGCGCTCCTCGAGTAGGGAGTTGAGGATCGGAACCAGGAAGCTCTCCGTCTTGCCTGATCCCGTTCCCGTGCTCACCACGAGGTTGCGGCCAGCGAGGAACTTGCGGATCGCGGCTTCCTGATGGACGTACAGCGGCTGGTCTGCGGGGATGCCCAACTGCGGAAAGTCCGGGTGGAGCACGCCTTGCTCGACCAAATCCCTTGGTGTCGAGCCAGTCTCGTAGGGTGGCGTCAGTTCGAGGAGCGGGCCCCTGGTGAGCATGCTGGTGGCGTCGATCTCGGCGTCGAAGGCCTCAGCGAGTTTGCCATCGCGAGGCGACAGGAGCGTCTTCAGATAGCGCTTGTAGCTCTCCTTGATCTGCCGCGACGTCTCGAGTGGATCGAGCCGGTCGGTCATAGTTCTCCTCCGATGAGGTTCCCCTTACGCTCAAAGAGCGTCAGCGCTTCTGCCATCAGAAGATCGGTGGCAACCATGGTCGGGCACAGTTCTGCAAAACGAGTCCAGACAGTGAGCAAGCCAGTGTCGAGATAGCTTCCATCAATACGGTTGCAGGCTTCGAGGCGTGCGAGGAACGCGAGCGTCATTGACTGCACCGACATGAGCATCCAAGGATGTTCCTCGACGTCGATGCCCTTTAGCCGCTCAAGGCGCAACGTGAGCGCTTCGTACGCGGTGGCAGACGCGCGCTTGATCGGCATCAGCGCCATGCCGAGCTGAGCAGCGAAGTTCTTCGACCATCCTGAGTCGAGCCATGCCCGTCGCCCCAGGAATGCCGCGTATACGCCGAGGCGACGCGTCTCGTATTCAAGCAGGGGCCGTGGAACAAGCGATCGCTCGCGAACGGTGGCGATGACCTTTCCGACAGGGGCCGAAGCCATCGCCAATACTGTCCCGTCGAAGGCGCCGTCCGCTGCGATGCTGGCTCGGCCGGTGCGAAGGATGTTGATCAGCGGCTGGCCCCCTTTGTCTGCGAGGTACGCGACGGTCTCCTTCCACTCATCAGGTGCTTCACGGCGCTTGTGGACGAGGATCGGGAGATCAGCCAGTTCGTTCATGCAACCGAACCAAGGGTCGACATGCAAATCATTGAGGGTGCAATCCGACGAGAACGATTTGTTGACGAGCTCACTGCGAATGAGCATTGCCATCTTGTCCTGCAACGCAATCGAACTGTTGCCTAGATTCGCTAGCGACGTTCGCGGATCGGCGACGAGTACGGGAACCAACCCTCCTACTCGCTCTAGTCGAGCATCGGCATGTACTTGAGCAAGCGCTGCCCACGCTTCCGGGACCGCTCCTACCGTCTGGTGGAGGCGTCCCACTCCAGCGAGAAACCGGGCCAGCCTGACCTCGACCGCACTGCCGTCTTCTCGCCAACCGATCTGATCGATGCGCAGGGCGTCGGCCGGAGCACGGCGCGGGGGCTCGACAATGACCCAAGGATCGTCCACGAACAACTGACAACGGAGCTGCCCGGCGTCGATCAGATGGTCAGGAAGCTGCGCGGCGCCCTTCTTGATGTGAAGGACATCCGGCGCTCGCCAGGGGGCAGTGCTCGACCACACATAGGCCGCCAGGCCTTCAATTTCTTCGGTAGAGCCGAAGTCCAAAATGTTGTCGCGAAGTACTACCCCGGCGCCGAGTCGTTTCGGCCGGATCAAGAGGGCAGTGACATCGATCGTGTGGTCGTCCGCGCGCAGCCTGGCGACGATTCGACCGGACTCGTTCAAGCGCGCAGCGTCCGCGAACTGCTGGGTACTGATCTCGAAGACATCACCCGGTTTGCGCCTATGCCGCGACCCCACCTGTATGCGATCACCGGTGTTACCCACGAACGCGAAGTCCTCGACCTCCGCCCCAGGAGCGCGCACAGCGACGAATCCGTCTTGCGTCAGGTCCTCGGCGGCGGAGAGCTGCGCAGCCACCCGCCACGGAACGGGCGAACCGGTCAACCCTGAACGCACTTCCGTGTACGGAGGTACCACGGAAAGCCGCTCTGAACGAATCCCGTCCGCGATGTCGACTAGCCGCTCGATCTGATTGCTGCTGTACTCCAGCACGCCGCTAGGCGACACTGTCAGCACATCGGTGCCGATCTCTGCTGAACAAGGCGTGAGACCGTCACCTTCGGGAATCCTTATGGTGCAGCTAGTTTCGACCCAGAGCCCTTCCGCTATGAAGAAGACGAGGTGAGCATCCGCGCCGAGCGGCCCTGTGACGACGACTTCGAATAGGCCGAGTTGAGGTTCTTCGGCGTCGTCGAACGGTTCGACAGCGGCTTCGTCCTCCGCGGCGTCCCAAGCGTCGTCAACGATCCAGTCGGCGCTGCCGAAGCGCCGTGTCCGCACTCGCCACGACGGGGGAGGATCGGACCGCGTCGCGGGTAGCAACACCCACGGCCGTGTCGCGAGGACTGGTCGGCCGTCGACGGAGCGAACGCCACGCACCGGCTCGCCCACTTCAAACCGCGGTCGTGCATCTTTGCGAACCTGCCGCTCAGTGCCGATCGGCTGTCCGTTCGATCGCAGTTGAAGGCCGTCGACTGACGTCAACTCGACAACAGCGCTCTTCCAGCCGAGCCAGCCTGCAGGACTGCCCTCGTTCTCGAGCGGAACCAGGTCACCTGTACTCGGGTCAACGAGCTCGTTGCCTTCTGGATAGATCACCCATACCGCATCCTTCAGGCCGTCTCGACGCGGGATCCATTCGCCACTCGTGGAGAAGGTGAGCAATGGGTCGTCGCGGTTGACCAGGCCGAGCACGCGGGTGACATCGGACGGTCCGTGCGTGACGACGAGTTCGCGGACTGGTCGATCGATGACAGCGCGGGTCAGTGACGCTTCGGCATTCGAGCCCCACTGCCGCATGCAGTGGACACTGCGGACGTCACCGTCAATCGACAGCCGCCACGGCTCCTCTGACCGTTTCGCTGGATAGGGCAGGTCGACCACGACTTGGTCGTCATCCGCGTTGTATCTGATTGCGATGCGCTTCGCGCCTGCGGATGCGCCCCCGCTCGACCTCGTCCATTTCAACGGCGTCTCGCGAAGTCTTGAGATGAGTTCGGCTAACAGGACCGTGGGCAGTCCGGTAGTCGAAGACTCGAGTTCCCGTTCCAGAAGCTCCGGATCGTCATTCGTGGCCAGGACGAACTCGATGATTCGATCGAGGATGTCAATGGCGAATTCGGCGCCGTATGCGAAGAAGTTCCTTACGGGGATGTCGAGGTTATTTGCGCGATATTCCTTCCCTGGCTCGTCGAGCCACGCCAGCAAGGCTGCACCACTAGCCTCACGTCCTTGGACGATGTGCTCATTGATGGTGCCGAGTAGATCGCCTAGGCAATGCACCGGAATGCCAGCGTGTAACGCAAGCACCATGACGTACTTGCGAGCTCTTTCGCGCTCCGCATCTGGGAAGCGCGCAAGCGAGAACTTGACCAGCATTTCGTCGATGCTGTGCCGCAGCACGCTCTCGAAGTCTTGGTCCCGAGCGAGACCGGTGTCAGTCCAGAAGTCGTCCCAGAATCGTCCTTCGACGTAGGACAACGACGCGTGACCGACCAGGGCCATGAGCGTCAGGGCTGGATAGCGTTTGACGATTTCGTAGTGGGTGTAATCGTGCTTTCGCAGTGCTCGAGCCGCGGCACCCCAGTACTTCTTGATTTGCGCCGTGTTGGCTGGCGTGAAATCTGTCTCAATGACCAAATTCACCGGCTTGAGCTTTTGCCGCCACTCGTACTCGGCGTCGCTCAGCCAGTCCTTCAACGATATTTGCCCCGCCATGCTCTCCCTGTTCTTGCTCACGGCACTCTAGGACAGCCGACCGACAAGCTCCTAGCAAACGTCGTGACGGGCCGACCATACACACCCCACCGCCCAGCCCTGTCTCTACGCCGTACCCATGTCACGCAAGACCGAACCCAACGGCGGCAAACGCGGCTTCCAGGACGATCTGAAGAATCAGCTTGATCTTCAGCAGATGCACCTGACGGCAGCCAAGGCGCCAGCGGGAAAGCAGCAAGCTTCTCACGGCCGGCCACGCGACAGAATCTGTCGTTGCCACGTGCTAGCTTCCAGCGATCCAGGCCGCGATTGAACGGCCGGATGCCTAGGGGGCAAAGATGCGATTCCTGACCTGGAACATTCAAGGTGGAGGCGGCAGCAGAGTTCCATCGATCGTGCATGAGATCGCACGGCTACGGCCTGATGTAGTGGGCCTCACGGAAGTTCGATTTGCCAACTTGGAGCCGCTGCGCCAAGCACTGAATCATGCGGGTTTCGATTACATCGAGACGACATGTTCGGCTGGCAATGCAAACAGCGTGTTACTGGCTTCCAAAATCGCATTGACGAGGATCGACAACCCGATTGCTCACGATCAAGAGCGTTGGCTACCCGTCGAGATCGAAAGCCGAGACGTCAAGGTGCTGTGCGTCCACATTCCAGGAGGAACTGACAACAAGTTCGGTGCAGATGGCGTTGGAATCTCAGGCAAGAAGCGAAAGGAGCTGCTTTGGGACGAGGTCATCCGCTTTGCGAGGCGGCACAAGAGCGAGAAGGCCGTGATACTAGGAGATTTCAACACGGGCCTTCCGGAGGACGCGCAGGGCACCCCGTTCGTGTTGTCGGACTATATCCGGATCCTGCGTTCGGAGAAGTACATCGACACTTGGCGTCAGCTCAACCCAAGCGCCCGGGAGTTCACTTGGTATACAAAGCGGAAAAGCAAGGAAACGTCTGAGTCTGAGGACTACAACGGATTCCGGCTTGACTACATCTACGTGTCACCGACTCTTCGCGAAGCGATTCGCGACTCTCGGCACATTCATGAGGTGCGGAGGAACAAGATATCCGACCACGCAATCGTCGTAACCGATCTCACCTTAGGGGCGTTACAGGACCAGCCTCGCTCCCTCCCTCAAGCACCGCCCCTCAGCGCGCACACGGCTAATCCCCGGACCCCCTCCCCGCAGGTACCTTCCCAATCTGGTCCGCCGGGAACTCCGTCCGGTCCACCGGATGCTGGCCGCGAGAGTCAGTCCGACTCGTTCGTCGCGGCGCTGATGAAGGCCCGAATCCCGGCCGAGAATCACGACTTCATCCGTAGGTTCACTACAGCGATTGGTATCGCAGAATTCCGGGCAGTAGAACGAGCCGACAAGCCCTACGTCATCGCCGTGCGACGCGACGGCCTCCCTGATCTGCACATCTTCTACGGCTACACGACAGGTTTCACTTCAAAGGAGGAGATCGTCGCTGTCGCCGGCGGCGGAGTGGGTTGTGCGCCCAGTTCAAGAAAGGGCACGTGGTACGTAAAGCACCCAATTAATCAGGTGCGGCCCAGCGGCAAGCGGTCGCAAAGCGTCACTCGAGAAGCAAAAATGTGCCATTGCGGGATGCAACTGTCGGTTACCGGAGTTTGCAGTAACTGTGATTAGAGCGGCGCGAGACGACGTCGGTTCGACGGTTGGCCCGTGCTCCGTCCATGGCTCCCATCATGTCGTGGCCTTCTTTCCGAGTGATTTGGTGGTCCTCACAGGGCTCACGACCAACACCACAAGCACCCAGGAACCCGCCGCGCCCTCGACTTCCTACGGAGCATGCGCCGCCAGGACACCATCGCCACCGGCAGCTCCATCACCCGCATCGCGTCGCGTCTCAAGGAGGTCGCCCTACGGGTCGACAACGATCCCCCTCGCATCCGCGAGCACATCGAAGCCGAAATCGCCGAGCTGCATGAGGAACTCGACCAACTCGACGCCGGCCAACGCGCCGCACCCGACGTCACCGGCTGCTACGACGAGGCCCGCCCCATCGCCCTGCAGATGGAACGCCTCATCATCGACATCAGCCAGTACGGAACCATGATCGAGCAGGCTACCGCCGCACTCGACGAACCCATCGACTCCAACTGCCCTCGGCGGACAAGGCAGTGGTGCGGCGCACCGAAGGTCAGAAGGCACATGACGCCATCTCTGGCATCACCGACAGAGACGACGACGCGACGCGCTTGACAACGACAACGACTTGCAGTCTGGCCGCAGCTGCGACAACCCGTGCCTGATCCTGGCGTCGCTGGCCCCGCGCACGGCCGCGCGTCCAGCCCGCCGCGGCATGAGCCGTCCTGCACCCGGCGGTCAGACGGACACCACACCGCCCGGTCCGACGCGCTGGCGACCAATTCTAGTGGGGTTCGCTACGTGCTTCGTCATGACGAGTCTCCTTCGGGCTAACAGTTGCTATCCGCCGCTGACTGCGCCACATCTCCCTCCTATTCGAAGGGCTGCGCAAACACGAAACCCCAAGCATCCCCGAATCCTTGATCCGCCACGCAAACTGAACCCCGCCACAAACCACACGTGAGACGCTGAACACCGTGGGCGAGCATCAGAACAAGTCGCGATGGGCGACGATGTGCGACGCCGTTGCAATGTGGCTCGGTGCGTGCGCACTCTGGTTCCGCGACAAGTACATCCTCCTGCTCATCACACTGATCGCGGCGGTCGCCATCGCCGTCGCGACCTTCGCGAAGGCGCCGGAGAACGTCTTCATGAGTACGTGGGCGCCGCGCGTCACCGTGATCGCAGCGATCCTGGCGGCGGTGTCCGCCGCCATCGATAAGTTCGCAGACCGTCACGCCAAGAAGCTCGAAGCGCGCTCCACCGAAGCCGAACGAAAAGCGGGGGCTCGGGCAGTGATCCGCCTGATGGCTTTCTTGGACTACATGGAGAAGGTGAGCAGATCGACGCCTGGAGCAGCTCGGCAGCAGATGCCGGCAGTGCGGCTCGCCGCGGCCGAGCTCGCCTCCCAGATCCCCAGCGCGCCTGATGTCCGCGCCAGCTTCTACCCACTCACCAAAGACGCTTCAGGGAACTACCAGATGACCGAGCCCGTCAGCCGGGGGCGCCCGGAGGACGCCACCACCGAGTTTCGGGCAGCAGACCATCCCACCCACTCGATTTGGCGGGAGCTCACCACCCCGGCCAAGAACTGCGAGATCCGGGACGCGCGCACACCCGTACCCGACCTCGACTGGGGCTCCAAACCGTACAAGACCTTCGTGACCGTGCCCGTTCGCGTGGGAAACGCGGTGTTCGGGATGCTGACCGCAAACGCCCTGAAGGTCGGCGACCTCACCGAGTTGGACCGGGTATCGCTGATTGTGGCCGCACGGATGCTCGCCCTCGCGGAGGCGGCGGCCGCCGGTGATGAACTTAAGACGCGCAACGACGTCACGACGCTGAAGTCACTGGGTCCCGGTACCATCGAAGGTGCCAGCTGATGGAAACGAGAGGTATCTGATGGCAACCTTCGATGCCGACCTCGACAAGGTCCTCGAGAACATCGCCGCGACGGTCGAGGAACTGGACGCGATCAGCAGCGCCAACCTGGACCTGGAGAGTCAGGCACCCAAGGCCGTCCGTGACCGGCACACCGAGAACGTCCTGCGTGCCGCAGCGGTCAGCTAACCACCCGACAACCTTCACTTGCCCCACATGTCCAGCTTGGCGCTACTTCTTCCGCACGCCCGTGGCAACAGCCAGGCCGATGGCGACGACCCCCAGCAGTCTTGTGTTTCCGATGTCAGCCAGGCCCTCGGCGCTGCCGGTGCGGGAGATCCCGTACGCACACAACGCGAGGTAAGCGAACCCGATCACGGATAGGACGGTGGTCATGATTATTGTCTTCACACCGATTCCTGATTGAACTCTGCGAGTTCACAGGGTCAGGAGTGCGACGACCGTCAGCGGTACGGGTTGGTTCCCGACACGTCGGTCTCGACCGCGTTGAGCAGCAGGCCAGCGGTGGTGGTCCAGGCGATCAACGCAGTACCGTCTCGGTGTTCCGCAGTCGAAATTTCCGGTGGGTGGCGGGTCGGCGTTGCGTCGCAACGGCCCTGACGATTTGATATTTTCAGGGCACACGACGGTCTCCGAGCCGGCCATCGTGTCGTCGAACGCCTCCGGCAGCGCAGCAGCGTCGTCGGCGAGGACGGACATCGACGACGTCGGCCCACCCGCATCGGAGTGCATCCCACACGACTCACAGCGCGAGCCCCGTCGTGACCGCCACCGAAACCGACGGCTCTCGCGTGCTTCCGGTCCGAGCCGACGGCACACCCGCCGTCCTCAAGATCGGCACCTCCGAATACGCCCACCTCGTGCTGCGACGCTGAAAACGGCAACGGTGCCGTCCGCCTGCTTCGCGCGGACCTGCACCGGCACGCACTGCTGCTGCTGGAACGACTGAGCACCGAAACCGTCCCAGCCCAATGATGACGCCTTCATCGTCATCGCCGGCCTCGCGCTGCGCCTCGATCTCGCCGCCGAACCCACCGACACCGTCCTGCACGGCAACCTGCACTACGGCAAAGTGCTTGCCGCGCAGCGCGAACCGTGGCTGGCGATCGCCCCGCACCCATTAACGGCGTTCCACATTACGAACTCGAGCCCATGCTATGGACCGGCTGGGACGGTAACCCGACCCGCGACGACGTCCGCCACCGCTTCTACACAGTCGTCGACGCCGCCGGCTTCGACGAAGACCGCGCCAAAGCATGGGCCCTCGTCCGCACCATCCGTGAAACCGCTCACTCGCTGGACAAAACCGATGCGCCGACCCGGCTGATCACCATCGCCAAGGCCATCCAGGCCTGACGACACACGCTTCAGCCACGCAAACACCCGTCGGCCCCGAGCTCCCATGAGCAACAACTTTCACTTCCGTCCCACCCCGTCTTTCGGCGAGCGCAGGGCTTTTAGCCCCCGCACATTCCGCTGACGTCGGCAAACCGTTCCGGTGAACAAAATCGCCCCGACACTCCCTTCGGCGCAAAGGAGATGTCGGCGCCGTGCCCTATGTTGGGGCCTCCGGACGAATTCAACTAGATAGAGGGATGGGTGGACAACAACGCAAGAGCAGCCGACCTCCTCGAGCTCAACCGCGACCTGCAAGGCTCCCGCGCGATCCGTCTACTCGCCACCACCAACCTCAGCCTCTACGCGACCTTGATGGAACGCCACCTCAACGACGGCGCCCTCCCCGAGACCGAGCTCGTCGTCCGGCTCGAACGCGACCTGAACGATCTCGACGACCCCCAGTCCGGCCTCGCCCTCATCAAGACCTGGGCAGCCCAAGGCTGGCTGCACCGCATCGTCGACGAACGCCACGAACAGAACGTCTGCTACCTCACCCAAGACGCCCGCCGTGCCCTGGACTTCCTAAGGTCCATGCGCCGCCAGGACACCATCGCCACCGGCGGCTCCATCACCGGCATCGCCTCGCGCCTCAAGCAGGTCGCCGTCAAAGTCGACAACGACCCCGCCCGCATCCGCAAGCACATCGAAGCCGAAATCGCTTCCCTGCATGAGGAACTCGACCAACTCGACGCCGGCCAGCGCCCGGCACCCGACGTCACCGACTGCTACGACGAGGCCCGTGCCATCGCCCTGCAGATGGAACGCCTCATCACCGACATCGGCCAATACGGCACCATGATCGAGCAGGCCACCGCGGCGCTGGACGAACCCATCGACTCCAACACGCAGTACCGCGACCGCCAGCGCCAGATGTACACCGACTACCAGGCCGCCTGGGACTCCCAGGGCCGCGACTCGCATCGCGCCTTCCTGCGCATGATCAACGACCCCGACCAACGCGCCGAGTTCGAGGCCGACGTCGCCGCCGTCGCCGACGCCCTGCCCGCGCTAGACCCCGCCCTGCGCAAGGTCATGGCCGGCTTCTTCGAACACGTCGGCCACCAGATCGACGAAGTCGAACGCATCCAGCAGCGCTGCGCCCAACGCGTCAAACGCTTCACCGCCTTCGGCACCATGGAGCAGAGCCGCGGCGTCGCCCGCCAACTCAACGACGCCATCGGCGCCGCCCGCGCCCTCCTCAAGACCAGCTTCACCGACTCCCGTCTCGACATTGACGTCCCCCTCGCGCGCCACACCATCAGTTCCGTTGGTGCCCTTGGCTTCAAGATCGGCGACCTCTCCAACCCCCAGCCCGCCAAACCCGCCGAAGGCGACGTCGACCTCACCAGCTTCGCCGCCCTCACCACCCAGGTCGACGCCCCCGCCATGTCCGACATGCTCAACCACGCCCTCCGCAACGGACCGGTGGCACTCCCCGACGCCGTCGCGATGCTCGATACCGCCTACCTCGGCCACGTCATCGTGCTGTGGTCCTGGGCGCTGACCCAGCCCAACCCGCCAGACACCGAGTCCACCACCGTCCGCTTCAAATCCCTCGACGGCCGCGACCGCGAAATCGCCGTCCCCCGTCTAACGTTCACCGAACCGATCACGACCCTCGCCAGCGCCGCATCATGACCTGCAGCCGCCAGGGTCACGTCCCGCGATCGAATCGAGTCCGCAACGTGAAGCGTTAAGCGACTACCAAATGCCCTGAGCTGCACGACTGCTGCCGTCACCGTGCCGCCTTCGAGTAGATCACCCGCGTTCGGAAGACGATGTCCTGCAACGACCTTCGCTGACGATCGACCACGACCCAGAGCAGGCCGATCGGGAAGAGCACACAGCAGATCGCCCGCAGAAACCCGACGACCAGGCTCACCCGCGGCGACCGTCGCCCGACCACCCGCAGACCCATCGTCACCGCACCCGCGGTCGACCCGGAGACCGTCCAGCATCCGGTCAGATACACCACCGCGACGGCAAACGTCGTCACCGTCGAGAACACCGCGTTCACCGACGGCAGACTGAACGCCGTCGGCGAATAGACCAGCCGCACCAACACCAGGCCGCCGTACAGCGCGCCGATGATCAGCAGCACCACCACCAGGTCGATGACCGCCGCCAAACCTCGCGTGATGATCCCGGCCGCCCGGCCAACCTCGGGTTCCGATGAGGTCACCGGATGTCCCGGTCACGCCCCAGCATGCGGTTGACGATCCCTGCCACGGCGTCGTCGGCCCGCTCACCCTGCGTGCGCACGTCCGTCATCACCTCGGCGGTCATCGAATTCGTCGATTCGCGGATGATGGCCGGCAGGTCGACACCTTCAATCACCTTGTCCGCCAAGGCGATCAGGTCGACCCGGTTGATCACCGCGTCGATGTCGAGATCGGCGGCGAGCGCGTCGATGTCCACTCGCTCGCGCACCAGCGCGTTCAGATCGATCTCGTCGAGCACCAGATCCACCAGACCGACCGCGACCGCGGCCACCAGGGCCTTGACTTGCTCGGCGCTCTGGGTCACCCACTGGTCGCCCCGCTCGGAGAGACCGACGACGCCGCGCCGCATCAGCGGCCCGAACACCGGCACCTTCTCCGCCACGCGATAGGCGACCCCCGCGGCTCCGACCGCCATCGCCGCCGTACCGACGGCAGCGGATACCACCGGGTGTTTCAGCAGGTCGACGTCGGTGCCCATCACCGCATGGTAGTTCTCGCGGTGCACCAATCCGCGAACCTCGGCGAACCCACTTGAGACTTAGCAAGCTGTAGCACTCTTCGCTACCGCAACGCGGACGACTTCGCGGGTCTCGAAGATCTGGTCCGGGTGGTCGCGGTGTGAGTTGACCGGTTCGCGCGCCACGCGCGTCCGACCTTACTCCAGCCCATCTCACCAAACCTGCTCCAGGTCGCCGAGGTCTGGTGTGCGCAGCGTTGGGTCGACTATCGAGCTGCCAAGCTCCGAGCGACACATTCGCTAAAGGTGGGACGAGCCGTAGTACTTGAGCGACAAATTCGCTGTGAGGCTGGCAACTCGGACAGTGCCCCGCCCGCGCGCCACAGCACATAAACGGGACCACGCGTCTGTAGCGATCCCCAGGACGTGCCAACCAAACAACATTTGCCTCACGTTTCACAGCAGCACCGCCCACCGCAAAGCCTTGCCAGCGCAGCCATTCGGCTGACGTCGGCAAACGGTGAACCGTCAAATTTCTCTGCCGACACGGCCCCGGCCGGAGCCCGACATGTCGGACCGGTGCCCTAAGTTGGGGCGTCCGACCAACTACAGAGCGAGGAACACACGTGACCACGGCCGAACAAGACGCCGACTTCGCTGCGTTTTCTGAACTCCCCCAGGTCGACCAACAAACCCGCACACCCGGCCAACGCCGCCCCCGCTTCGACGGCGACGTCTCCGAACTGCCCGACCGCGCCTGCTGGGCCCTGCAGCACCTGCTCACCCGCCGCTACATCAGCGCCGAAGCCGACGCCGACGTCTACAGCTGGGTCCTCGAATACCGCAAAGACCTCGCCACAAGACTCTCCGAACTCGACCTGCTCCTGCGCATCGTCGACGGCACCGAGGTCGCCTTCGTCGAACAGGCCCGCTACGAATCCGCCAGGGGCATCAAGCTTCTGCGCCGCGAACCGCTCGGCACCTACGACTCCATCCTCGCCCTGCACCTGTGCCAGATGTCACGCGCCTCCGGCGGCCAGGCCGTCGTCATCAGCCGCGACGAGATGCACGGCCTGTTCTCCGGCGTCCTCAACGACACCGACCGCGACGCCGTCACCTTCGCCGCCCGCATCGACGGCGCCATCGCCCGCCTCACCGGCCTGGAGATCCTGCGCAAAACCCACGACGACGAGGACAGCTACACCATCTCCCCCGTCATCACCGCCATCATGACCGCCTCGGTCATCACCGAACTCCAGCAGCAGTTCGAACAACTCCTCAACGGCGGCGCACCGGTGGAAGAACCCGAAGATGGCTGAGCAATTCCATCTCGCACGGCTGCAGGTCATCAACTGGGGCGTCTTCGACGGCTACCACTCGATCCCCTTCAGCTCCGGCGGCGCCCTGATCGCCGGCGCCTCGGGCAGCGGCAAATCCTCACTGCTGGACGCGATTTCGCTCGGCTTCCTGCCGTTCAACCGACGCAACTTCAACGCCTCCGGCGACAACACCGCCGCCGGCTCCAGCGCCGGCCGCCGCACCGTCGACAAATACGTCCGCGGCGCCTGGGGCCAGCGCAGCGACGGCGGCACCAGCCGCGTCATGTACCTGCGCGGCGACGGCACCGCCTGGTCGGCCGTCGCCGTCACCTACGCCAGCGACTCCGGCCGCACCGTCACCGGCCTGGTCCTCAAATGGCTCACCGGCGAATCCCGCAACGACTCGTCCAGCCGCTTCGTCCTCGGCGACGACGACCTCGACATCGAGGACGTCTGCAACCGCTGGGCCGCCGGCCGCTTCGACGCCAAGGTCTTCACCGACCACTGGCGCTTCTCCACCAAGGTCGAATCGCAATACCTCGCCCAGCTGTACGCCACCATCGGCATCCGCGCCTCCGACGCCGCCCAACAGCTCCTCGGCAAAGCCAAGTCACTGAAAAGCGTCGGCGGACTAGAGCAATTCGTCCGCGAGTTCATGCTCGACGAACCCGACAGCCTCGCCCGCCTCCCCGAAGCCCTCAAGCAGATCGACCCCCTCGTCGAGGCCCGCGAACTGCTGGCCGTCGCGCAGAAGAAACGCAAGATCCTCGGCGACATCGAGCAGATCCACCACCGCTACGCCTCCGAATCCTCGGACCTCGGCATCATCGACCTCGTCGACGCGCCCATGGTCCGCGCGTTCACCGACCACGTCCGCCTCGCCCAATGCCCCACCCAGATCACCACCCTCGACGGCACCATCGACCAGCTCGAGAACGAGTACGAGGACGTCACCCGCAGCCTCAATCTGGCCAAGGCCGAAGCGGATTCGCTCAACGCCCAGATCAGCGGCTCCAGCGCCAACCTCGCCCCGCTGCAGTCCCAGGTGACCGCCGCCGAAACCGAAGCCGAGCAGATCACCCGCCGCCGCGCCGCCTATGAAGACCTGCTCGCCGCCCAGGACATCGAGGTCCCCGACACCGCCGACGAGTTCTGGAACCTGCGCGAGGAACTGCTCACCCAGGCCACCGACCTGCTCGCCAAGGTCGAACGCCATCGCGAGGCCTCCACCGACGCCGAATACGCGCAGAAGTCCGCCCGCATCGCCCGCGACGCCGCCGCCAAGGAACTCAAGCGCGTCGAGCACGTCGGCTCCGCGCTGCCCGAGTTCGCGATCGCGATGCGCGACCACATCTGCGCCACCCTCAAACTCGACCCCACCGACCTCCCCTACATCGCCGAACTCCTCGACCTCAAACCCGACCAGACCCGCTGGCGCACCGCCGTCGAAAAAGTCCTCAGGGGCGCGGGCCTGCGGCTGCTCGTGCCCGACCAGCACTGGGAGAAGGTGCTGCGCTTCGTCAACGAGACCGACATGCGCGGTCGCCTCCAACTGCACCACGTCCGCGTCAAGTTCCTGGGCGCCGAGCCGGAAGAGCCCGAGCCGAACACGTTGGCGGGCAAGCTGTTCGCCGTCGATCCCAGGCATCCGTGCGCGGCCGAGGCCGTCGACGTCATCGCCAACGCCGGCGACCACATCTGCGTCGACACCCCCGACGTCTTCGCCCGCTTCCGCCGCGCGGTCACCGACACCGGGCTCTACAAGGACTCCGACCGGCTCGCCATCAAGGACGACCGCGGCCAGATCAGGCAGTCCGAATACCTGTACCAAGGCGACGTCACCGCCAAGATCAACGCGCTGACGCTGGAACTCGCCGCCGCCGAGGAGACCTACCAGAAGGCGCGCCGCAAGGCCGACGACATCGCCGCCCAGCGCCAGCAGTGGCGCGACCGCGCCGCCGCGTGCAAGGCGATCTGCGAACAGTACCCGCAGTGGAGCCAGATCGACACCGAGACCGCCGACGGGCACGCCGACCGGCTGCGCGAACAATACGAACTGCTGCTCGCCGAGAACCCCGACCTCGACGCACTCAACGCCCGCGCCGACGAATGCTGGTCGCAGATCCAGAAATTCATGACGCGGCGCGGCGCGATCCAGACCCGCCGCGACAGCCTCGACCACCGTCGCACCCAGCTGATGGACCTGCAGGAGCGGCTCTCGCCGGCATTCGTGTCCGAGCCGCTGACCGAACTGCTGCACCGCTACGCCGCGGCACTACCGGTCAGCCTCGAGCTGCTCGACCCGGAGCCGCATCGCGACGCGCTGTTCACGTCGATCAAGAAGGAACGCGAGCAGCTACGCGAGAGCCGGCGCCGCTCCTACGACGAGTTGGCCCGCATTCTCAACACCTTCGACACGTCGTTCCCCGACGCGATCCCCAACGACAGTGAGGATTTCGACGAGCGGGTGCACGACTACGTCGCGCTGTGCAAGCACATCGACGAGCGCGAGCTGCCCGAGGCCTACGAGCGGATGATGCGCCTGGTCACCGAGCAGGCGCCCGACGCGATCCTCACACTGCACCGCGTCGCCGAGCAGGAGACCCGGCGCATCGCCGAGCAGATCGACCGCGTCAACACCGGACTCGGCGCGGTGGAGTTCAACCGCGGCACCCGGCTCACACTGCGCGCCACCCCGCGGCAGCTGCCCGCGGTCGCCGAGCTCACCGAGATTGTGCGGTCCATCTCGCGACGCATCGCCGAGGTGGGGCTGGGCGACAAGCAGGCGATCCTCGACCAGTACGCCGACATCCTGCGGCTGCGTAACCGGCTGGCATCCACGGCGCCGGAGGACAAAGCGTGGACGCGCGACGCGCTGGATGTGCGCAACCGATTCACGTTCGACTGCGCGGAGTGGGCGGGTGACGAGTTGATCCGCACGCACAGCAACGCCGGCGACAACTCCGGCGGTGAGCAGGAGAAGTTGATGGCGTTCTGCCTGGCGGGGGCGCTGAGCTTCAACCTGGCGAGTCCCGAGAGCACGGACAACACACCGGTGTTCGCGCAGCTGATGCTCGACGAGGCGTTCTCGAAGTCCGACCCGCAGTTCGCGCAGCAGGCGCTGTCGGCGTTCCGCAAGTTCGGCTTCCAGCTGGTGATCGTCGCGACCGTGCAGAACGCGACGACGATCCAGCCCTACATCGACAGCGTGGTGATGGTGTCCAAGACCGAGGCGACGGGTCGCAATGTCCGCCCCGTCGCGACCGTCGCCACCCGGACCATCTCGGAGTTCACGTCGATCAAACAGGAGATGCGTAAGAGCGCGGCGCCGAGGGTGCGGATACATACTGCGGTTAATCGTGAGGCCTGGCACTCCAACGTTTCGCGGATGCTGGCCGATGACTCCCAGCTTCCTGGAGTCCATAGGGGCTGACGCAGGGAGTCGGCAGCTCCAGGTCGGCCAGGCTGGCTCCGGTGTGTCTACGGTCGACTACTCGACCGTCGCGAATTACAGCGTGGCTGGTCACCGGAAGTTGTTCGGTCCGGTGGGTGCAGGCCGGTTTCGGTTTACCCCCCGATAAGTGTAAAAGTGGCCGTTCCAACCGTGCCGGTCAGTTCATCTGTAATGGTGACGGTGTAGTCGCCCGCTTCTGTGATGCGTTCCGAGTTGAGTGCCCCGCTGAAACCCGAGTGCACTTCTTCCGAGCACTTCGCGCTCCGTTGGGCAGGGAAAGTCTGTGGCCCAGTAACCTCCATTCGAATTTGACAAGACTCTCCATCGACTTCGACACCGTCCGCTGTGCCGGTCCAGCCGTAACCCAAGCCGAAATCAAGATTGCGATCGAACGCGAAGGCACTCGGACCGACTTTGCGACCTTGAAGTGCCTCCAAGTAAACGTCGATCTTGTCCACTTGTGTAGCGATTGGCGTAGCGGACGGTGTGGTCGTAGTGATCGACGGGATCGTGGTCGTATTCGTGTTTGTGGTTGAGGTTACTGACGGAGTTGGACCTCCTGGGCCAGTTACACCGTCGCCTCCCGTGTTCGTCGGCGCTGAACTAGAGGGGATGACAAAGTAGGCAATTAAGCCCGCGACGCACGTCCCAAGAATCCATGGGACAGCACCCTTTGAGTTATTCGGCATGAAGTGAGCGCCCAAGAGGGTCGCCACAACGGCGACGACGGCGACGATCAAGCCAGCTTTAACAAAATCCATGAAGACGAATTCCCTCCCCTTGAGCGCCAGATTCACCCCGAACGACACTCTAAACTGCCCAGCGCCAGCAACTCTGCATACGATCACGCCAATGCCCCAAAATACGCCGAAGGATGCAGACACCGGGAGCACTCATCAGTGTCTACCTTGATGCAGAAGTTGCGACTTGCAACCTTCTCCAGGCTGGCCACGTGTTGCTTGTTTGAGCATTGGACGTCGGGGAGGCGGGAGATTAACTTCCGCCCGTACGACGTTTCGTAAACCTTTGAAACGTGCGATAGAGGTCGGCTCTCCCTTCGTCGTCTGCGCCGGCCATGGGCGTATGCCTTCGCTAGGGCTTCAGCCCCCGGCGCTTCAGTCTTCACAAAAGCGTGAGTGTTGACAGTGAGCACCGTGACTGAAGTCATTGGTCTGAGACTTGCGCGCCTGTTCTCTGTTCCGGGGACACCGATTCAAAGCGACGATAGCGGGGAGGGGGCCGCATGCCGTGATCGAGTCATTCCTCGAATCGATGCAGGCGGTAGAACTGCTCGACCGGCGGGCTGTGACAACTAATCGATGAATCGCTACCGCGCTCGTCGACTACAGCGAAGCGTTCTATAGCGCGATCCGACGCACTCAGCCGTTGACTACCGCACCGCCAACAAGCAGGAAGGACATCACGACAGTACCCACTCGGCTGGGTGACCACCCCGCCGAAGCGATCCAGCAGGTGGTAACGGGGCGACGAGAGTGAGGCTGGCACACCGCAAACCACTCCAGGCATGAAAAGCGACGCCCTCACGATCTGTACTCACGGCACTCGATCGGCTCAGCAAATAGGTCAATCCCTGAGCGCAGAATAGCTACGGTGGTTGCATGGATTTGGGGGCAGTCAGCAGGTGGTATCCGATTGGTTCGGTGGTCCAAGTCGTCCACGGTGGGGGCAGGATTGCGACCGGGCGGCTGGAGGCAATCGACTCCGGCAGCTTAGTGCTGATGATGGAGGGACGGCCGACCATGCTGTCGGCCCAAGTAATTGATTCGATCGAGATGGCCCAAGCCGGATCGGTCCAAGTTCCGGCCTCGGCCAAACCCGTTCTGGTGCAGGCGCTTGAACCTGTGCGATCGCCTCAGCACGCGACGCCTCGGGGGTCCGCGGCACGTCCAAATCTCAGCCCGCGCTGGAACCACCTCGCGGACGTGTACGCCGTTAGCGACGAGGACCTGAGGCTCAGCAACCCCACCTTCGAAGCTGACAGCTCAGCTGCTCCGGAGGGCAGGCTGATCGAGATCCAGACTAGGCTCAATAAAGTCAAGAACGGCATCGCGGCTGGGCGCCGACTCAACAACCCCGAGACGGTACGGCTCGCAATTCGCGAACTTGTGCGAGCGGCCCACGATCTGCACTATCCGCCGGGCTACAACCTGGCCGCGCTGCTATTGCTCGATCTCGGTGCAGGCCCGAGCGCAAAGCGGCAGGCCGAGGAGTGGGCCGCACTCGCCGCGCCGAGCGGCGCACGATACGCCTGGGATCATGCCGTCATGCTCTACCAAGGGGGACGAAACCGCGAGGCCGTTGCCGTGCTCGGCCAGGTGCTGGCGTCCGAGCCAGCCGACGACCCGGCTGACCTCCTCCTGTGCCTGTTCGTCTTGCTGGTCCTCCGCGAGTCGATGACCGAAGCGGCCGTCGCGGCGCTCAGCCCAGCCGTGTCTGCCAACGCAGAACGCCGGAGCGTGGCGATTGGCGCAGGCCTTTACTTAGTATTCAAGCTGACCCCTGAGCTGGCATACCCGCTGGAGCCAATACTTCTGGAGAAACGCAACTCGCCCAAAGACCTCAAATTGGTGTTGGACAGCCTGTTGCCGGGAGCCGCTCAGCGCATCGCTGCACCGCCTGAGTGTGGCTCTGCCGATCCAATCCCACCGGCTCCCGCCCCTCAAGCCGTCAAGGATCCCCGGCTGCAGATCGATGCGGCCCGCCGCCAGCTGGACTTTGGCCGTTTCGAGGCGGCGCTCGCCATGGCCCGTGCAGCGCTCGCGGAACATTCGGGCAACCAAGAATTGCTCGAGATCATCGACAACGCAGAGCGTGAGCAGTCGCTGAGCCGCAAGCCTGCACCCCCTCCGCGGATACTGCACGCGAGTTACTCAACCCGTACCCCTGACACCCCCTATGCCCAGGCACAGTACGCCGACACGAAGGAAAAGAATTGGGCGAAGGCCGAGAAGCTGTATCACCAGGCGATCGCGGCTGGTGACAACGCCGAGCGCGCCGTCCGCAGTCTGGCCTGGGGGCTGCACCGGAAAAAGCGCAGCGACGAGGCGCTCAAACTGCTACAAGAGCCGCCGGTAGAGGTCCATGATCGGCTGCCTCACCAGAACATGATCATCACAGTGCTGAGCGACCTGGGCCAGTTTTACGAGGCCGCCGAACTACTCGAAGAGCTATTGCTTGGCCCATATCCGAATCAAACCAAGACTGGCCTGTTGAAGCGCCTCATCGTTCTTTACCGCAAGCAGCGTGACGCGGACCGAGCCAAGGACGCAGCCGCCCGTCTCCTCAGCTCCGCGCCTAAAAACCCAGAGTTCCGCCGCATCGCAGAAGACGTCTCCAAGGCTGCTCGCACCGGTATCTGGGACAAGATTGATGTGCTTGCTGCCAAAGTGGCATACCGACCAGATCAGACTGGCTCGATCGGCCTAGTGCTGCAGTCCCGGTTGGAACGCTGCGAGTATGCCGGCGTCAATCCGCACCGTGTACAGGAGGGCGGGCTCTCAGAAAGTGACGTCCGCGATCTTGAAGCTCTGATTCACGACCTCGGCCCACAAAAATCATTGGACCGAGCCAAGTACAACCTGACTGCGGCACGCGTTCTGTGGGACCTCGGTCGCACAGAAGACAATCGCTTCCGCCAGTCCTTGCGTGCGTACTGCGCGGCGATGGGCGACTTGCTCAGCGCAGAGCGGCGTCCAGGTGAACTGATACGCACTTACTACGCCGAAGCGGTTTCGCTCGGCCCTTGGAACGACATGGCAGAACTGAAAGTTAAGCAGTTCATCGTCAGCTACCTCCCGCCCGAGCAGCAACAGCCGGGGCGTCGTCAGACTATTGAGCACTGCTTGGACGCGGTGTTGGAGCACGAAAACCTCCGGCGTCCGCTCCTTACCGGTTTGCTGACAGTCATCAATATGGCCGACAACAAAGTTGGTGCTGAGCTGATCTCACGCACCTGGAAAGTTCAGGCCCTGCGCGACACATTCTTCAATGAGCTTTGGGACTACCTCGGGAGGAACACCGCGACCGGGCAGAGTGACTACGCGCAGCTGTGGGCAGACGGCGTCAAGACACTGCACTACGAGCTGGAGGCGCAACGCCAGGAACTCCAACTGCCATCCCGCCGGCCCGATCCGCTGCTGACCGTCCGAGAGGACCAGCAGCTTCTAGAGGACGCCGACCGTCTCGCCCCTACCACCCCGCTCGACACGGACAGGATCAAGAAGACAATAGCCACCCTGGACGAGGTCCACGGATACCTGGAGCAAACCGCCTACCTGGAACGTGAGCGTCTGGAATCGAAGATCCGCACGGGGATCGCTGAGTTGGTTGAAACGATCGTGGAGTTCCCTACTCGGCTTAGCCTCGAGTATCTGGTGCCGTTGCTTAGAAAGCTGGACGCGGCCCTCGCTGGGCACTTCGCCCAAGTTCAGAGTGAGGCCGAGCCTAGCCAGCTGGAAGTTACGCCTGTTCTATCGGGATACGCGCCGAATGCGGCTTCCACGATTCAGGTGCAATTGAGCGTCACTAACCTGCCGCGCCGCAGTCCGGTCGGGGATGTTGTTATTCATGTTCTCGATAACGCAGCCGACTATCACGCCTTTCCCGACACTATCCCTGTCGCGCACAGCCTGCGCGACGAGCAGACCGAGACCTGTACGGTCGCTCTGACCGTGACGCCTCGGGCGATCGAACAGGAGGTGATCACCTTCCGATACCAGGTGCTATTCACCGTCAGGTCGGAGCGGCGGGTGGCATCGGAGCCGGAGACCCTGTCCCTGCGACTCAACCGGAACGAGGATTGGAAGCCGATCCGTAATCCCTACCTCGAGGGACCTCCGGTCAACGACAAAGACATGTTCTACGGCCGGGACACGCTCGTAGAGGTTCTGGTCAATTCGCTCGAGCACGTAGATACCAAATGCGTGGTGCTCTACGGCCAGAAGCGGGTGGGAAAATCTTCGGTGTTGATCCACCTAGAGAGGCGCCTGCGGCTTCCCCTTATCCCAGCCAGGCTAAGCCTGCAAGAGACCGTTCAAGACCTGAGGATGCTTAGCTGGGCGATTGCGGATGCGTTCTGGCGCAAATTCGAGGATCTTGAACTCGACGACGCCATGCCGCCGCTAGGGATACCGCGCCCGGAGCTCGGCCAATTCGCTGACCAGCCGCAGATCTCTTTCAACAACTACATGCGCGACATGAAGCGGGCAATGCGGCGCAACGAGGCCTACCGCTGTTGCCGCATGGTGCTGCTGCTTGACGAGTTCACGGTGCTGTACACGGCAATCGAGCGCGGCAAGCTCGGTCCCGACTTCATGAAAGTGTGGAAGGCGATGCTGGAGAGCAACCTCTTCAGCAGCGTGGTGGCCGGAAACGACCTGATGCCGCGCTTTCTTAAGAGGTTTCCTAACGAATTTCAAGTTGCGTCTCAGGAGCAAGTTTCCTACCTGGACGAGGAGTGGGCAACCAAGTTGATTTGGAAGCCGATCCCGCTTGACAACGGCGAGTCACGCTATCGCGGCGACGCCGTGCGGCGCATCCTCGAGCTGACCGCCCGCAACCCCTACTACATCCAGTTGTTTTGCAACCGCCTAGTGCAGCATATGAACGACGAGCGGCAACCGCTGATTGGTCCCGCTGATGTAGATCGCGTCACCGCAGCGCTGGTGTCCGGCGACCGGGCGCTACCACTTGAGCAGTTTGACAACTTGCTTACACCAGGCGACGCCGACGTCAGTGAAGTGTCCGGCGAAGACGCCCTTGACTTGTTGAAGGCCAGCCTATCCGGGCATCGAGGCGACTTATACCTCGACAATCGGAAGGCACTGGCTCGCCCAAACGGCCCGCAAATCATAGAGGATCTCTTACGCCGGGATGTGATCGTCCAAGGCACCGGCGACCGCTATCGCATCAAAGTCGGCTTATTCGCGGAATGGCTACACCAACGTAAGAGTTGGGAGATCGCGTGAGCCACAATCCTTTTGCGAGCGTTGGCCAGATTGTCCACGGCGGCAGCCACATCGGCCGAGAAAGGGACATCCGAGTTGTCACGGAACGGGTCCTCGCGCAGGCCACCGCAGGAGCGACTGCAATTATCGGGCCTCCGCGAATCGGCAAATCCAGCCTCGCGTATCAGGTATTTATGTCGGACCGCGCACGGGAGGCGAATCCGCATCTGCTACCCGTCTGGATGAATGTGCGCCTCGTAGGCGGTATCCAGGGCCTCCATACGCAACTGGTGGAGAAGGTTTGGGACTTAATGCAGCCACACCTCGACGAGATCGATCCGCGCCTGAAGCGTTCCTTTGATCGTGCCACGGCCGATGGCCTGGAATGGCTTGAGGTGCGGACTCGGACGGAGGAATTCTTGAGCCAAGTGCGAAAGCGCGGGCTGCGGGTCGTGCTGATCTTGGACGAGTTCGACGCCGCTCGCGAGGTTTTCAGGACACAGCCGGGCGCCTTCCAGGCGTTACGCGCCATCGCCTACAACCCCGAACCCAACGTTGGTTTGGTGACGACCTCACGGCGGGAATTGCGGGAGATAGTTGACATGGCGGATCCAGTCGAGTCGACATTTCCTGGCATTTTCCGCTCGGTTTACCTGACCTGCTTCGATAAGGAAGATTTGACCGCGCTCGCTGCGCGACTGGACTCGTGCGACGGTGCGCGGTTAGTGCCGCGACTCTTCGAGATGTCAGGCGGACACCCTTACCTCGCCAGCCATCTGCTAGACCGGCTATGGACGGAGACGCAAGGGGCTGTGCCGCTGCCGATGGATGTCGCCGTTCGAGCGCTACGAGAGCCCATGCCGCCTGAATTCCAGCAGTACTACGCGGACCTGCAGGACCTCATGAGAGCAGACGGCCGCCTGGAGGCTTTGCTGGAGATCGTACTTGGCCCACAGCTGACCGCAACGCAAGACGACGCAGAAAGTCTTCTCCAACAAGGGCTGATCCGGAAGTCCGGGCCTGGGTACACTGCTTTCTCCGACCATTTCATGCGATTTCTTACTTTGCTCAGCAGGGAACTTAGCCCCTGGGAGACTTGGAACGCCGTTGAGAACGGGGTGCGAGGCCTAGTCGAGCGCACCTTCCAGGCCAAGTATGGCGAAGACTGGCCATCGGCATGCCGCCGCAGTCATCCGGAGATCGGGGACATCATCGACCGCTGCACAGAGATGCGCGAATACGAGCAGCGCAACTTCGGCCGTCGCGCCTCGACTCGGCTGATCGACTTCACCTACCCAGGTGACCTGTTCGACTTAATGTCCTCCCATTGGGGTCTATTCGCTCCGATTATGAAGAAGAACAAACAGTATTGGCGGGAGCGCTTCGTTTTGCTAAAGAAGGTACGGAACCCGATGGCGCACAGCCGAGCACATTCCGTCGGCGCAGCTGATTTGAAACTATTTGATGTCTACTGCACTGAACTGCTCGAGCTGATCAAAGACTGACCGGGACCGACGTTGTTTCGCGTGTGAAACCGTCGTACATCCGTCGCCTGCGGCGATTCCGTGTTGGCCATCCATATGCGCTCGGCTGGCCCCCCGTCGCGTGGCCAAACGGGCGTTTGACCGGCATTGATACAGGCACCGAGTGCCGACCGTACACCCGTCCAGTTACTGCCATGTCGGGCGGAGGCGAAGTGCATCGTGATGAGCGCTACATCGGGGAGGTTAGGACTGCTTCCGTTCCGCGCTTCGTCTCGTCATATTCGGCGATGCAGTGGCGGATTAAAATGCTGCCGGACGGTTGGGAACGGTAATGCTATTTATTTCGTTCCCTGCATTTCTGCTTGACTGCCTTTAGCTACGTTCTTGCTCCCTGTAGACGGTGGTCATCGACGGCGTAGTCGACAGTTGACATGCCACACCCCTCCGCTGCGCCCCGCTTGAGAATGGGGTCCGTCATCAATTGGTCGGCCGCCTCTGCAACCTCGCCAGCCCCGAAAGCGCGGACAACACATCGGTGTTCGCGCAGTTGATGCTCGACGAAGCATTCTCCAGACCCGCAGTTCGCGCAGCAGGCGCTGTCGGCGTTCCGCAAGTTCGGTTTCCAGCTGGTGATCGTGGCGACCGTACAGAACGCGACGACGATCCAGCCCTACATCGACAGCGTGGTGATGGTGTCCAAGACGGAAGCCACCGGTCGCAATGTCCGCCCCCTTGCGACGGTCGCCACCCGGACGATCTCTGAGTTCACGTCGATCAAGCAGGAGATGCGCAAGTCGGCGGCCAAGGTGCCCGCCGGGGCCTGAGGCCGCCGAGCCGGTCGGTTCAGCCGTCCTTTGCCCGTTCGGCGGTGAACGACACCGTCACGGTGTCAACGACTTTCATCGATCCGAACATCATCGAGTATGGTTTGACACCGAACTCGGACTGGCGAACCTCAGCCTGGCACGACAGTCGCCACGTCTCACCGAGATCCTCGACGCGCAGGCCGATCTCGCGCTCCTGGGCCACACCATGGATCTCCAGCGTGCCGGTCAGCAGATAGCCGTCGTCAGACTTGTCGATATCGTTGGCCAGGAAGCGGATTTGCGGGAACCGTTGCGCGTCAAGGACTCCCAACGCATTCGACCGCGCCAGCGCTTTCTCCGGTCCCGACAGCGACTTCAAGCCGCCTTCACCCTTCACCACTTGAAGCGATTCCACCTCGACCGTCAGTTCTGCCTCCACCGGCTTGCTGCCGCTCCACCGCACCGTGGCCAGCCAGGTGGTCATCGCGATCGTCAACCGGTGGCCCACCTTGGCCGCCCTGCCCGTGACGCCGGTGTGCACGAACAGCTGACCGTCCGACGCATCCAGATTCCATACGGGCGAAGGAGTCATCCGGTGGCGCCGGGCGCGCGAATGACCATCGGCACAGCCGGGAAATAGGCCGCCATCTCTCCGCGCGCCTTCCGCAGGGCCGCCGTGCCGTAGCCGCGCTTTCGGTGCTCGGGAAGGATCCAGATCCGAACGTTCACCTCGCCGCCGATGTGCTCACCGAAGACCATTCCGACTGTCTGCGAATCATTTTCGACCACCAGCCACACAGCGTCCTCGTCGTGGATTCGCCCGACAGCTGAGCGGATCTCGTCATCGAGACTGCCCGCCGGGCCGCCGGAGCCGTCACCGGCTGCACCCATATCGGCAGTTCTGGATTCGAAAAGGCCGCGGTCAGCCTCGGCCGAGAACGGTCGCAGCACCAGATGCTGACCGGAGCTCGCCGGGCGCTCGATCAGCGTGAAAGTCAGCTGGCTGTTCAAGTCTTCGAGCTCGGCGGCGATCCGCCGGCGCGAGTCCTTGGTGAGGCGATGGAACGGCATCCCCAACACCGCTTGAGCGCCCGTCGGCGTCGTGCCGAGCAGTGCCGCCACCGCCTCGGCGGCCGCGGGCCGGTCCTCGGAATCCACGATCGCATCGAGCACGTCATGGCGGCGGTCGAGCGCGGCGATCAGCGCGTCGGTGATCTCGCGACGTGCCGCGGCGCGGTCGTGGTCGGCCATAGCGCTCAGCGTAGACGCCAGCCGGAGGTCCTGCCGGGGCTCACGTGACCGTCCGCGTGTGACCTCGACGCCGCTGTCAGCCCGGTAATTGGTCGAGCCAGTCCGTGTTCCCGTCGACAGGTGCGCCATCAACGACGACGGTCGGGACACCGGGCTCGGGAAACTGTCGCAGCAGCGCGAGGTTGTTGGCGGCGATGGCGCGGGAGTCGAAACCGATCGGCAGGCCCAGCCTGATGAGATCCTGGGCCGGTTGGGGTGCGCCGACGCGGTTGGCCAGATCGGCGAGCTGGTTGTTGTCGAGATCCGTGGGGCCGCCCTCTTGCGGCTGGTGCTCGGCCGAAAAGATCTGCTGCACAAAGTTCCACGCGACTCCACTCGATCGCGACTGATCAGCTACGACAAAGGCCGCGTACGTCGCTCGAATGTCGTACGTCTTACTGGCCGAGTACTTGTCGAGGAAGTTCACGAACCGAAGGTTGACCCGAAGCCTGCCGTCCTCAATGCGACGACCAATGTCGTCGCCCTGCTCTTGGACCATCTTCCCGCTGAACGGACACATCGGATCCACGTACAGATCGACCACCCCGAGTGCATGCGGATCACCGATGCCGATGGCGTCCCCTGCTGGCGCCGCAACGGCCGCCTGCGCAATCCCTGCAGTCGGTCCGCACATCAGCAGTGCCGCGACCACGCCGAGGACCGCCGCGAAGGCGCACACCGTCCGATTCGCCCGTCGTCTATGCACGAGTCCCATCATGAACCGCTTTCGCTGCTGGTTTTCCACGGGCCCGACGTGGGCATCCGGGCAGCATGAACAAGCTGACCCGGCTCCGGCGTGCAGAAAAACGGATCGTCAAAGCCCAGCGGCGCATCTGGCTCGCTCAGGCGTTGGCGTGGCCGACCGTGATCGCGGCCGGGGCGACGTCGGTGGGTGTACTGGTGTGGTTCCTCCGACGACCCTCGGCAGGTAATCGCCATGAGATGCCCGACCTGCCGGGCGCCCATGAGGAGGGCACCGTGCACGTCGAGCCAGACGGTCAGCTCACGCACACTTCAGCCGCGAGCGACGCGCGGGACACCATCTAGGCTCGCCGCTGATTCGCCCGCCCCGGCGCGAGGACGAAATAGGCGCCGCTGCGGCGTTTGGGCAGCGCTTGGCGGGTGAACACCCGAAGAGCATGATTGCAGCCCAAGAAAGGAATGATCATGACACTCGACGATGACGACATGACGACAGCAGGCGGTGGCGGCGGAGAAGGAACGGCCGACGGCGGCTCGAACCCCGAAGGCCACGACGGCGGCGCCGACGGAACCGCGGATGAGAAGGGCGGCGAAGGCACGGCCGACGGCGGCTCAAACCCCGAAGGCCACGACGGCGGTGCCGACGGAACCGCCTGAGGCCAGCATGCTGAGCCGGTGTGTGGCCACTGATACCGGTGCATTCGGCACCGACTATTGGGGCCGCCAACCCCTGCTCAGCCGCGCCAACGCGCTGCCCCGCGACTTCAGCGATCTCCTCTCACCCACCGCGGTTGACGAGCTGATCGCCGAGCGCGGGGTACGCGCGCCCTTCATCCGGATGGCCAAGACCGGCGACGTGCTCGCCCGCAGCTGCTACACCGGACCGGCCGGCTTCGGCGCCGAGATGCCCGACCAGGTCGACTCCGCCAAGGTGCTGGCCGAATTCGCCGCCGGCGCGACGATCGTCCTCCAGGGGCTGCACCGCCTGTGGCCCCCGCTGATCGACTTCGTCCGCGGCCTCACCGACGACCTCGGTCACCCCGTACAGGCCAACGCCTACGTCACCCCGCCGGACGCCCAGGGATTCGAGCACCACTACGACGTCCACGACGTGTTCGTCCTGCAAGTCGCCGGCGAGAAGCGCTGGACCGTGCACGAACCCGTGCACCGGCACCCGCTGGACTCACAGCCGTGGACCGAGCACCGCGAGGCCATCACCGCACGCATCGCCGACGCCCCGACCATCGACACCGTCCTGCAGGCGGGCGACGCGCTCTATCTGCCCCGCGGGTGGGTCCATTCCGCCCGATCCCTGGACACCACGTCGATCCACCTGACGATCGGAGTGTCGGCGCTGACATACCTCGACGTGGCACGCGCTGTCGTCGACACGCTCGCCGCCGACGAGGAGTTCAGGAAATCTCTACCCATGGGCATCGACGCCACCGACCGCAGCGAAATGGCCTCGACGACAAGCAAAGTCATGGCGCAGCTGGCCGACGTCCTACGCGATCGGGCCGCCGACCTCAGCGACAGCGCAGCCGCGCAGTTGTCGGACCGGCACGCCGAGCGGACCCGGCCCGTCGCCGTACGGCCCCTGGCGACTCTGGACGCCATCGACGCCGCAGGCGCACTGAGGGTGCGATGGCGCCACGGACTCATCGGCACGCTGGAGCACCTCGGCGAACAGGTTCGCCTCCGGCTGCCAGACAAGACCATCACGTTCCCCGACTCCTGCGCCACGGCGCTCGAGGCGCTGCAACACGGACTCGTCGCGGACGCCGAAGCACTGCCGGGCCTCGACCTCGCCGACTCCACCGTGCTCATTCGCCGCCTCCTCCGCGAGGCCGTCGTGGTCGCGGTCGAGGACGAAGATTGAGCCCCAAACGCACCCCGTGCAGCGACCAATCCCTGGCGCGCAACGACCCCATTTACGGCACGGCCGGCGCAGGACGGTCCTGGGCGATGCTCGAATTGTCCGGCGGCTGGGGGCAATCGGCCTTCCTCGACTCGCCCCTTCTCATCGGCCGCGAACTCGGGCGCAGCATCTGCCGCCGCATCGAAACCGAGGGCCTGCGCGTCACCGCGATCCGTCGGCCGGGACGCCGGGATGAGACGCCGCGCTGGCGATGGTTCATCGCGCACTGCGAGGAGGGCAGCGAGGCGCTCTACGCAGGAGAGGTCGACGACGCCCGCGGGTACCTGAACATCGCCCTGGACGGATCGGATGGCGAGCGGGTCGACGGCCCGCTGGTCGCGGTCTGCGCGCACGGCAAGCACGACCAGTGTTGCGCCGTGCGCGGACGCAGCGCGGCGTCGGCCATCGCGGCTGAGTACCCCGAAATTACCTGGGAATGTTCACATTTGGGCGGCGACCGGTTCGCCGCCACCATGCTCATCCTGCCCGAGGGCCTGTGCTACGGGCGCGTCGACTCGACCGACTCCGCCGGCCTGGTGGCCAAATACCTCGACGGCCGGCTGGACCACCGATATCTGCGCGGACGCACGTCGCTGCCCCACCCGGTGCAAGCCGCGCAGTACTTCGCGCGCGAGTCCCTGGACGAGGACCGCATCCACGCCCTGTCCCCGCTAAAGGTCGAACACGCCGAGCACCAGATCCGCATCGAGCTCCGCACCGACTCGGGATCGGTGAATGTCGTTCTCGCGGAGAAGATGTCGGAACCTCTGCTGTCCATGTGCCGCGCCACAGTGCCAGGCGCGGTGCGCACGTTCGAATTAGTGTCACTCTCGTCGGACTGAAAGGCTGTTCGCATGGCAGACATCATCGACCTGGTTTACGCCGACCATGACTGGTTTCGTCGTCAGTTCTTCCTGTTGGACGACGCGAAGTCCGACGCCGAGCTCGTCGCGATCTGGGACGCCCTCGGCGACCGCCTCGACGTCCACGCCGAAGCCGAGGAGGCCGTGTTCTACCCGGCGCTGCTCAAGCACGGCGGCAGCGAGGACCGCGGCAATCCCGAGGGTGACCCGGAAGACGAGACCGAAGACGCGATCACCGACCACAACGCGATCCGCGACGCGATTCGTCGCTCACGCGAATGCAAGCCGGGCACGGAGGAATGGTTCGACGCCGTGTTCGAGGCCCGCAAGCAGAACGGCGAACACCTCGACGAGGAAGAGCGCGAGGCGATGCCGGACTTCATCAAGAGCGCCTCGCTGGAGCTCCGGCATGAGTTGGCGTTGAAGTGGCTGCGGTTCTACGCCGATCGCGAGACGACGGTCAACGTCGACAACAGCGACAAGGACGCCGACGACTACATTGCCGAGCACTCCTGAGAGTGGCCGAAAAGTCGTCGACCGGACGCCCGACGAGGACACTATTCATTCGTGCACAAGGTCTGGATATTGCTACCGGTCGTTGGGGTCGTGGGTGCCATTGCGTTCGGGCTGCTGGCCGCCCTGAGCGATGACTACAAGGCCTACGGCGAGGTGCCCATCCCCGGCTCCGAGCGTCTACACCTGCCCGAGGGCGACGTGATGATCAGCTTCCACGCCATCATGCCTGACGTGCAAAACGACGAAAAACAAATGCCGCTCCCCCAAAACCTGGAACTGGTCATCACTGCACCGAGTGGGGCTGAGCAGCCCACCGTGAGCGAAGATCTCGGTAGCACCTTCGCTGGCGACAGCGAAGCGCACCGCCAGGTGAAAGTGGCCCACATCTTCGTTGCCGGCGACTACACGATCACCACGAACGGGACGGACAACCCGTCCGTGAGTCCGCGCCTATCGTTTGGTCACAGCAATCACTACAAATTGCTGCTCTGGATCTCCATAGGCCTGGCAGTCTTCGGTGGGGCGATCAGTACCCGGGCGATGAAGCGCCGAGCGCACACTGCATCCGACGCCGGCGGACGACCCGACGTATCGGTCGCTGGCGGACGACCCGAGGTATCGGTCGCCGACCTGCTTTCGTCCGGTCAGCGAGTCCGCGGAGTTCTGAGGGCGTTTCGCGACACCGGAGCAACCATGCGCAGCCAAGGCCTCACGCCTAGCCGACAGGAGTTCCTCGACTACCCCTACTACGCGTTGAAGGTGGAGCTTCGGTTACCCGACCGGGCTCCGGTGACAGGCCGCATCCAACAACCCGTACCACCCACCGAAGTGCCCAATCTGGCTGTCGGCAGGGAACTCAACTGTGCCGTGGACCCCGCCGACCCCAAACAACGGTTCGTCGTTGACTTCAGCACCCCGCCCGCGTGAGGCCGTACGCCGAGCACTCCTGAAGATCAGCCGCCGTCGTCGTCCATCGCGGAGCGCAGGAACGGCAGTATCCAGCCCGACAGCGGCCACACCGCCGCCAGCGCGAACGCGAACATCGCGCCGACGATCCCGGCGATCGCGCGGTGCTTGCGGCGACTCTCGTCAGCGAACGCGCCGCTACGCAGCAGCAGGAACGTGGTGGTCAGCCAGCCCGCCAAATAGAGGGCACCGAGCGCATATTTCATATGCCACCGTTGTACGCCCCCGCGGGGCAGGCGTCACTGCCGTTGGTCTACGGATCGGTACCGGCTGGCATCAGGCCGAATATCAGCGGAGGTAGGTCTGGCCATCCCGCGGATATCCGCCGCCGTCCGTCGCGATGTGAACATGGTCGAAATGGTTGGCTGTGTCTGAGCCGGCGTCCGACATCGCTCTTTTCGAGCCGTTGGGCCGATAGATGGTCTGCCTCCAGATCGCGTGATTCACGCCAAAGCGCTCCGCGTTGTTCAGGACGTACGCGAGCACACTGTCCCCGAGCGCTTTCCCGGCAGCCGAGCGAGCGTTCGGGATCATCACGTCGATCGCCAATCCATGCGGATGCCATTTCAAGGGATCCGACCGGACTCCGCCGATGTCGAGAATCTCGGGAAACTCCGCGCTGACCGAGCGTGCCGCCAAGATGGTTTTGACCTGGAGTCCGGTCTCCCGCGCAACGCTGGGGGGCAACGTGGGCGACACGGCCAAGCGGGCCGGTCCGGGACCGATCGGGGGCACCGCCACCAGCGCCGGTGTCGAAGTCGCGACTTCTGTGCAGCACGAGGCATCGTTACTGATCTGCGGATAACTGTCTGCCCCGACAGCCAACAATGTCGCGGCGGAGACGACGCCCGCAGTTACGGACGCCAGCGACCGTCGCGGCGTTTTGGCTAATCCGTGTCTTCCCATCGGACGCGCACCCTACCGACACGCCCGAGCCCGTTCAGCAACCGCCCAGAGAGCTTGTCGTCTGATGACCGAGATGCGCCGCTGCGCCCTCCCAGCCGTGAAATCGCAGTTCACAAGCGTCAGATCGGCGAATTCTTTACGACGCCCGACCGAGTGGCACCACCGAATCTAGTGGCGTGCGTTAAAGATCAGCTGATGGTGTGACATTCGACAAGTTCGTGCCTGAGCCACGAATCGGCAACATCTTCGACGCAGCGACCACCGCCTCGTATCGTGACCGAATGCAGAAGACCCGAGCCGCTCACGTCGCCCGGCAGGTCGGGGCGTTGGCCGTCGCGGCACTGACCGCCGCTTCGACACTGAACGGATATCGCCCACTGGCGCGAAAGGGATACCCGTCGATCTTTTCGTGGGCGTTCGGTCTCGTGGTGACCGAGTTCCCGTTGCAGACACTCGTGAGCCAGCTCGTCGGACTGCTACTGACCGCGCGCCGCCTCACGCGTCCGGTGCGCAGGACGGCGTGGATCGTGGCCGGCTTGTCCGCGTTGGGTCTGCTGAACTTCAACCGGGCCGGCCACCAGGCCTCCGCCCCACTGACCGCCGCCCTGGACGACGGCCTGGGGCCACATCGACGCACCAACTCGGATGGTTTGTGGCGTCGGCCGGCAGGCGACGGCACCGCCAAGAGACCCGGCGCCCTGCGGATGCTGCGGATCTATCGCGACTACGCCCACGACGGCAACATCAGCTACGGCGAATACGGTGGCGCCAATCATCTCGATATCTGGCGACGACCCGACCTCGACCGAAACAGCAAGGCGCCGGTGCTGTTCCAGATTCCCGGCGGTGCGTGGACCACCGGCAACAAACGCGGACAGGCGCATCCGTTGATGAGCCATCTTGCCGAGCTCGGCTGGGTCTGCGTGGCGATCAACTACCGGCACAGCCCACGCAACACGTGGCCCGACCACATCGTCGACGTCAAGCGCGCCCTCGCATGGGTGAAGGCACACATCGCCGAGTACGGCGGCGACCCCGATTTCGTCGCCATCACCGGTGGCTCGGCCGGTGGCCATCTGTCCTCGCTGGCCGCGCTGACGCCCAACAACCCTCGGTTCCAACCCGGGTTCGAAGACGCCGACACCCGTGTCCAGGCCGCGGTCCCGTTCTACGGCGTCTACGACTTCACCCGCTTCGAGGATGCGATGCATCCGTCGATGCCCGAACTGCTCGAGCAGATGGTCGTCAAACAAAGGCTTTCGACGAACCGACAGCCCTATGTCGACGCATCGCCGGTGACCTATGTCTCCGCCGACGCCCCGCCGTTCTTCGTCTTGCACGGCCGCAACGACTCGCTTGTTCCCGTCGAGCAGGGGCGGGGCTTCGTCGAAAGGCTGCGAGAAGTCAGCACACAACCGGTCGTGTACACCGAACTGCCGTTCACCCAGCATGCTTTCGATATTTTCGGTTCGGCCCGCGCCGCGCACGCAGCTGTTGCCGTCGAGCAATTCCTCGCCGAGATCTACGCGCGTCGTGCGCTCGACAACGTCGCGGTCTAGACGTCTTTCGACCGTGTGGCTGTGAACGACACGACACTCGCCATTTCTCGCTGAGACGCGCAGGTTGACCGTGTACTCGTTGCTCACGCCGTGGATCTACAGCCGGCCGGCGCACATCTAGGGCGGCGGAGGCGGTGGCGGCGGCCCCGGTGGCGGCGGGGGTGGCGGCGGCCCCGGGGGCGGTGGCGCGCCCGGTGGCGGTGGTGGTGGTCCCAAGATGATCGGCGGCAACCCCGGAATCTCGATGACCATCGGGTTGACTGCCGGCGGTGGTGGAGGCGCGCCGGGCGGCGGTGGGGGCGGCTCGACCGGCCGCGGCGGCGGTGCCGGCGCTACCCCGTTGCTGATGTTGATGGTGATGATCGACCCCGGAATCGTCTGACCGCTTGGCGTCGTCCCGACGACTGTTCCGTATCGAGCCGAACTGTTCACCGAGGACGGCTGGTCCGCCACCTGAAAGCCCGCCTCGCGCAACCGCTGACGCGCCGCATCGACCTTGAGGCCGGTGACGCTGGGCACCTTGCCACCCGGCGCGCCTTCGACATAGCGCGGATCCGTCGGCGGAAGGCGCACCTCGCCGAAGTCGGTGGCGATCGGCTTCATCGCAGTGAACCAAGCGCGAGCAGGCTCGTTGCCGCCAAACAAGTCCCCATTACCGCACTCGCGCAACGGAAATGAGCAGATGCCTGACGGCGTAGTGGAATCTGCGAAGATGTAGTTCGCCGCCGCGTACTGATTGGTGAAGCCGAGAAATCCCGCCGACCGATGCGACTCCGTCGTCCCCGTCTTGCCCGACAGCGGCAGCGACCACCCCGTCGACGCGGCCGCGGCTGCTGCGGTGCCCGGGCTCTGATCGTCCTTGCTCAGCGCATTGGCGAACGTGTTCGCGAGCCCCTCGGGCACCGCCTGGTCGCACGGCTGACTGTCGACCGTCACCTCATTGCCGTAACGGTCGAAGATCTTGTCGACCGGGTTCGGCGGGCACCACACACCGCCAGACGCCAGCGTCGCCGCCACATTCGCCAACTCGAGCGCGTTCAGCTGAAACGGTCCTAACGTGAACGACCCGATGTTCTGCCTCTTGATGAAGTCGGCCAAGCTTTCGTTACTCTTGGGGTCGTACGCCCGCGCCGTGCCGGGCAGCGCGTACGACCGCAGCCCCAGTCGCACCGCCATGTCGACGGCGCGCGGAACACCCACCTGCTGAATCAATCTCGCGAAGGCTGTGTTCGGTGACGTCGCCAGCGCGTCGGTGACATTCATCGAGCCGCGGTAATTCCCAGCGTTTTTCACACACCACGTCTCCTTCGGGCAGCCCGGAGTATCGCTACTGCCGAGGCCCCTGGCCTGGACTGAGCCCGGCACCTGCAACTGATTGTTGATGCCCATGCCCATTTCGAGCGCCGCCGCCGTGGTGAACACCTTGAAGATCGAGCCTGCGCCGTCGCCCACGAGTGAAAAAGGCTGTTGCTGCACCGTTTCGTGGGCGTCGCCGTTGAGTCCATAAGTGCGACTGCTGGCCATCGCCACGACGCGATGGGTGTCCTTGCCGGGCTTGATGACGCTCATCACGCTGGCCACCCCGTCGAGCGTCGGACTGGCGAACTCGTCGATCGCCGACTTGACCGAATCCTGCACCTTCGGGTCGAGAGTCGTGCGAATGACGTAACCGCCGCGTGCCACCTGCTCCTTGCTGATGCCTGCCTTGGCCAGGTAGTCGAGGACGTAGTCACAGAAGAAGCCGCGGTCCCCGGCGGCAACGCATCCGCCCGGCAGCTGGCGCGTCCGGGCCAGCACACCCAACGGTGCGACCTTGGCGGCACGCAGTTCGTCGGCCTGCGCAGGCAGATTCTCGATCATGGTGTCCAACACCACGCTTCGCCGTTCCATCGCGGCCTGGGGATTGTTGTACGGGTCGAAGATGCTGGTGGACTTCACCAGTCCCGCCAGCAGCGCGGCCTGCTGCCAGTTCAGGTCCGACGCATTGACGCCGAAGTACGTCTGCGCCGCATCCTGCACGCCGAATGCGCCGTTGCCGAAATACACCAGATTCAGATACCTGGTGAGGATCTCTTCCTTGGACAGCGTCTTGTCGAGCGCAAGCGCCAAGCGCATCTCACGCAGCTTGCGCGCGGGCGTCAACTCGACAGCGGCCCGCCGCTCGGCGTCGGTCTGAGCCGTCACCAGCAACCGGAAGTTCTTCACGTACTGCTGTTCGATGGTCGAGCCGCCGCGGGTGTTGATGTTTCCGGTGAGGTAGCCGGAAACACCGGTCAGCGTGCCTTGCCAGTCCACGCCGTTGTGCTCGGTGAAACGCTTGTCTTCGACCGAGACGATCGCCAGCTTCATCGTGTTGGCGATCCGATTGGAAGGCACTTCGAACCGGCGCTGTGAGTACAAGCGCGCGATCGGCTTCCCTGCCGCATCCACCATTGTCGTGACCAGTGGGACGTCGCCCTGCAGCAGCTGTGCCGAGCCGCTTGTGACGACGTCGGCAGCCCGGTTCGAAACCAGCCCCATACTGCCGACCAATGGAAACAGCAGTGCGGCTACCAGTGCACCGGCAGACAGACAACACAAGGTCAGTTTCACGACGGCGTCCCACACCGATCGGTGCTCCCCCATGCACACAGATTAGTGAGCCGCCGACCGCACGGCGCTCATATCGAAGACGAATCGTCACCACCGTCAACAAGTCGTTATACCGACGTTCATTCGCAATGCAGCCTGTATCGAACAGTGACCAATGCCGCGAGAAATGGCCGTAACGTTTTCGGCTTATTGCCGAAGCGAACCATGGGGGCAAGTTGGCTTTTCCGTGGGAACTGAACATCGATCAGCGTGATACAAAGCGTGTGCGACCGACTCGCCGGCCCCGCCGAGGGAGTCGTCGGGTGGCACGTCGGGGTGGCCATCACTGTGCCAAGCTCCGAGCGACAAAGTCGCTGTAGCCGGGAGGGCCCGTAGTACTTCAGCGACAACGTCGTTCGAAGGTTGGCACACCGCACAGTGGCTAGGCGGCCCCCGGCGCAGTGGCCGAATTGATGACTCACACCTCTAGACGCGGGCGTCGCTACTACCGTCGTTTCGAGTGAAGATGCCACGGTGGATCGCGACGCTGGCGATCGCGACGGCTGCCGGTGCCGTTCTTGTCCAGTGCGGCTCGACGCCGACTCGAGTTGAGTCGCCTCCTCCAGCTACGTCACCACCTTTTGTCGCCCGCGCGACACCGCCTACCACGCGCACGTCACCGCCCCCTGCCACCGTTCGCCCGGTCAGTGTCGCCGAACTCGGCCCAAGCTGGCGGCCCGACTGCCCCGTCGCTCCTGAGCAGCTGCGCCGGATCGACGTCAACTATTTCGGCTTCGACGCAAAAATTCACCGCGGGTCAGTGATCGTGCACGAAGAGCTAGCGGCGGAAGTCGTGGCGATCTTCGAGCAGCTGCTTCGACTGCGCTATCCGATCGAGAAGATGCGCACCGTGGACAACTATCCGGGCGCCGAGGATGAGTTGTCGATGCAAGACAACAACACCTCCGCGTTCAACTGTCGAGGCATCCCCGGGGCCAGTCGCTGGTCGGAACACGCCTTCGGTCGAGCCATCGATCTCAACCCCTTGCTCAATCCCGCCATCCATCAGTCGGGTCTCCTCGAACCGAAGACGGCCGCGCCCTACCTGGACCGCAGCCGCATAGTTCCGGGGCTGCTGCACGCTGGCGACCCGGCCGTACGCGTGTTCACCGACCGCGGTTGGCAGTGGGGTGGCGAGTGGCAAGACCCCGTCGACTATCAGCACTTCGAGCGCTGAGGCATTTCGCGGCCGAACGTCAGAGTCGCCCTTTGAGGATGAGATTCCAGTACATCTGCGGCAGGGCGTAGCGGTCGAACGCCCAGGCCGATCGGCGCGGCTTCAGCGGATCGAGAAACGACGGCAATGAGCTCCTCAGCGATCCCGTCCGGTCGAACTCGCCGAACATCAGCCGGCGTTCATCGGTCGCGATCGGCGCGACCGTGTACCCGTCATACTCCCGGAACCGACCACCGCTGCGCGCCGCCATCAGGTTGTCGACCAGGATCGCCGACTGCTGCCGGATCGCTCCGCCCGACGGATCCGTACGCACGTTCGCGGCGTCGCCCAGCGCCCACACATTGGCGTGGACGCGGTGCCTGAACGTCTTCGGGTCGATGTCGACCACTCCGTGCGCGTCACGGTCGGCCAGACCCGACTCCTCGATCCATCGCGGCCCGCGAAACGGCGGGACGAGATGCAACAGGTCATACGGCAGCTTCTGCTCGACACCGTCGCCCACACGGACCGCCAGCTTCCGTTCTGCGGCCTGCACTCCAGTCACGGTGGCGTTGTTCAGCACCTGTACGCCGATGTCCTCGAGACAGCGCCGCAGCCGGCCGTCGATCTCCGAGACGCCCAGCAGGTCCGGTCGATCGACGACCAGCGTGATGTCGATGTCATCGATGCACTCCATCCGCCGCCAATACGACGCCGCCAGGAACAGCGGCTTGAGCGTGGTACCGGTGCAGCTCACCGGCGGCCGCGGGACAGTGAACACGGCATGCCCCGCCACCATGGACTCCACCAGCTGCCACGTCTTCTCGGCGTGGTCGAGATAGTTACTCGCCACCGCTTCGGTGTCGAGGACGGTGAACACGTCGGCCAGCTCGGCCTCATCGGGGACGAGTCCGGGCGCGAGGACCAGGTCGGTGTAGCGATAGACGCGGCCACTCCTGCATCGAACCGTCTGCAGTTCGGTATCCACGCCGACCGCGGAGTCCTGCACCCACGTGCACCCATCCGGGATCACCGACTCTTGTGTGCGCTCGGCGCTGCTGCGCGACGCCTGCCCGCCGCCGACATACGACAACAGCGGCCGATAGGTGTGCACCGCAAGCGGTTCCACCACCCCGACGCTGACGACCCCGCGCCGCAGCAGACGAGCGGCCACGCTGAGCCCGGCGTTGCCGCCGCCGACGACCAGGACGTCGAAGGAACCCTCGCTGTGCTCCGGTGTGACCTCCATAGGCGAGCATTACCCGGTTCGGCGCCCGCCAATCGGCGCGAAATCTTACGACCGCACCATCGGTTTTCATGAAGGTACGAAGGGCACACTGTGATCGTGGTTCGTCCGGGGGCTCGAGCGAACGCGCTGCAAGGTTTGAGTGGGAGACCGTATGCGAAGTCGTCGAGGTCGAGGATCAGCGCCGCTGGGTGTGGAATGTGTTGGGCATCGAAGGCATTGCCGCGACATGGGGTTTCGAAGTCGAACCCGCCAGCGACGGCGTGCTCATTCGCCAGTGGGCCCGACTGGGACCGGGCACGTCCGGACTGACTATCGGGATCGCGAACCAACCCAACAAGGAGGCCCGCATCGTCGCGCGCCGACTGTCCGAGTGGCTGCAGAACATGCAGGCCAACCGCGAGTGGATCCGGTCGCACGTCGAGACAGTGACCGTCACCGCGCCCGCACCTGCGACCGTGACCATCACTCAACCCAAGGCCACCCCCGGCGTGAACATCGAGCCGATCAACGGTCCGTTCCAGTCGCCGTCGGGCAACATCCGCTGCACGACATTCGACTCCGACGGCCGCAACACCGTGCGCTGTGAGGTCGTCGAACATGTGTGGCAGGCCCCGCCCCGGTCCCCTGACTGCCAACTGAACTGGGGCGACCGGGTTGAGTTGACCGAGGACGGCGCCGCGGTCTTCAGCTGCTACGGCCAGAACCTTCCCGACCCGCAGGCCACCCTCGACTACGGCAAGGTCGCCACCTTCGGTTCCATCTCGTGCACCAGCGAGACCGTCGGAATCATGTGCCTGGACAACGACACCGGCCACTTCTTCAACGTGTCGCGCGACGCATATCAGGTCGGCTGATCCTGCTGCTGGTGAGCGTGCGGCCAGTAGCATCCACTCGGTGTCCACCGATTCCCCCGCTGAAACAGGCGATCGCCACGCGTCGGGGCTAGCCGCCGTGATGACGGTGGCCGCCATGGGCATCGGTTACGGCATCGCCATCGGCGACCCCACCACGCTGTCTGCCAACCTGCAGGTTGTTTCCGCTGGCCTGCACATCACGGGCACCACGTCCACGTTCGTCGCCAGCCTGGCCACGCTGACCATGGCCGCCACCGTGCTGAGCGCCGGCGCCCTCGGCGATCTCTACGGCATGCGCCGCATGTACCTGCTGGGCCTGTCGGGCGTGATCGTGTTCAGCGCGCTCGCCGCCGCCGCGCCGGTGGCAGCGGTTCTGATAGTTGCTCGCGCCGGCGTCGGCGTGGCGTTCGCGTTCCTGATCGGGTTGTCGCTTGCGCTCACCAATGCGGTGTTTCCGCCGGGAAAGCGGGCCGCGGCCATCGCGGCCTACTTCGGTGTGGGCTACGCCATCGCCACGCCGATGCCCGCGATCAGTGGTGCACTCGGACACGCCATCGGCTGGCGCGCATGCTTTCTCGTGGTGCCGATCATCGCGATCCTCGGACTGGCGATCACATGGCGATTCGTGCCCGAAACGCTGCGTGCCACCCGCCGCCTCGACCTGCCCGGCCTGTGACTGTTCGCCCTCGCGCTGCTGGGCCTCATCTTCGGTACGTCCCGAATGGAGACCGGCATCGACCTGACCGGTCTCGCCTCCGTCGCACTCGGTGTCGTGGCGGGCGTGGGGTTCGTGATTCGAGAACTGCGCACCCCCGACCCGGCGCTCGACATGCGGGTATTCCGCTCCGGTCGGTTCAACGCGGCGGTAACGGCCGGAGTCATGTTCAACATCGTGCTCGGCGGGTCCATGGTGCTGCTGGCCTTCTACCTCGTGACGATTCGCAAGGAATCCCACGAGCTGTTCGGCTTCCTACTCATCCCCGCCACCGCGATGGCCGCAGTGGCCGCCACCGCGGCCGGTCCGGTGATCAGAAGCATCGGTCCCCGCGCGGTCATGATCACCGGCCTTCTCACCATGCTGGCCGGCCTGCTCGTGCTGAGGTTGTTCGACCTGAACACCGGGCGCACAGTCGTTTTCGTCACCGCAGCGCTGATCGTCGTCGGCGGTGCACTGGTCACCACCCCGCAGGCGACGATCATGATGAGTAGCGCGCCCGACGATCTCGGCGGCGCGGTATCGGCTGTCAAGAGCGCGGTCAACGAGGGCGGATACTCACTCGGCCCAGCCCTGTTCGCGCTCATCGGAATCAACCTCTTCCTGACCGACAGCGTGCACGACTTGTCCAAATCCGGCATCAGCCGTGCGGAGACGCGCGAAGCGTTGGTGACGGCGCATGGCGGCCAGCAGGCTCACCTCGTCAATCCCGAGCAGGCGCGACTGGTGGTGGAACAAGCGCCGCACAATGCGATCGACGCGATTCACACGCTGAGTCTGATGATGGCCATCGGGCCGGTCGTGGCGATCATTCTGGCGCTCTGGCTCATCAAGCCCGCCGCCAAATCGTGACGCCCGAGACGGTGCTGACCGAACTGATCGACGTGCCCGGAGGCTCGTTCCGCATGGGCTCGAATGACTTCTATCCCGAAGAGGCGCCTGCCCACACCGCCACCGTCGACGGATTCGCGATCGAGCGCCACCCGGTGACCAACGCCCAATTCGCCCAGTTCGTCGACGACACCGGTTACGTCACGATCGCCGAAAAGCCCTTGGATCCAACCCAATTCCCCGACGTACCGCCGGAGGATCGGGCACCGGGAGCGTTGGTGTTCCAGCCGACCGCCGGTCCTGTCGACCTGCGCAACTGGCGGTTGTGGTGGACGTGGATGCCCGGCGCGTGCTGGCGGCACCCCCGCGGACCGGAGTCGTCGATCGAGGACCTCGACGAGCATCCTGTGGTCCAGATCGCCTACCCCGACGCCAACGCCTACGCGCAGTGGGCCGAGCGGCGGCTACCCACCGAAATCGAATGGGAGTACGCGGCGCGGGCGGGGTCGACGTCGGTGTACCCCTGGGGCGACGCCGCGCGACCGGGCGACGAATTGATGGCCAACACCTGGCAGGGCCGCTTCCCCTACCGCAACGACGGCGCCGACGGCTGGACCGGCACCTCGCCCGTCGGCACGTTCGCCGCCAACCCGTTCGGACTCGTTGACATGATCGGCAACGTCTGGGAATGGACGACCACCCACTACCAACCGCGGCACCGCCCCGGCCGGCCCGCCAAATCCTGCTGCACTCCGATGCTCTCGGCCGACCCCGCGGTGATGCAGACCCTCAAAGGCGGCTCACACCTGTGCGCGCCCGAGTACTGCCACCGCTACCGTGCGGCGGCGCGGTCGTCGCAATCGCAGGACACCGCCACGTCACACATCGGGTTTCGCTGCGTGGTCTGATTCCGACCGGCGAGCGATCAGTACGGCGTGACGGTCGTTCCGTCGATGGAGATGTTCATTCCGTGGACGCTCTTGACGTTCGTCAGACGCGTCCCTTCGGTCGTCAACAGCAGGGCCCAGCCGTGGAACCGGTACGGGTTGCCGTTGACCATCGCTATCTCCTGGCCGGAGGTCGGACCGATACCACCTTCGGCCCAAGTGACCTTCCCGGCGGCGTCCACTGATGCGACGCGACTGTTGAGCGGAGCCCCAGCGAATCCCCCGGGGTTTTCGCACGCGGCCGCCTCCGCGGTGACCACGCAGCGCACGTTTCCGGCGGTGCGGAGGTACTGGGCGACGGGGTTGTAAGCGCCCGGCTGCGCCGAGACCGTCGGGGCAATCCCACCCCCCATTACCGCTGCGACCACCCCCAGAACTGCAGCCGATTGTCGTTTCATGAGATTTCCTTCAGCGCGCAGGCATCGTCGTCTCGGTGATTGTGCGCCATTGACGCCCCATATTTGTGCCGATTGGCATCCGCGAAGCGTCCGGCTCCGAATACCTGGTGAAGCGCATGAGAGGAAACCAGTTGACCACTGCACAGGCCAACAGCAGGGCACCGTCGGTGCGATCATGGCGGTGGATCGCCGCGCTCTTGGCGCTCACTCAGCTCGCCGCCCCGGTGATCGCGAGTGCGGTGGCTCCCGACTTCCTGAAATCGGGAGCCACGAACCAGGCACTCATCACGCCCTCCGGATACGCCTTCAGCCTGTGGGGACTGATCACCGTGTTGAGCGCGGCGACGGCGTTGGCCGTCCTGCGCTACGGCCTTGGCTCGTGGTGGGAGACGAGCGTGCTCGTCGACGCCAGCGTGGCGTTCATCGGATTCAGCGTCTGGCTCCTCGTGGCCGCGCAGGACTGGCTATGGGTCAGCGTCGTGGTGTTCGCGGTGATGGTGTCGGCGCTTATCCACATCATGCGACTGCTGGTGCGGCGGCGCCATGACCTGACCTGCCCGTCCTGGGTCGCGCTCCTGGCCACCGTGACATTCGGGCTGTACCTCGGCTGGAGCAGCATCGCGGTGTTCGCGAATGTCGCTGCAGCGCTTATCCAGAGCGGTGTCTCAGCATCGACCGCCTGGTGGCAGTTCGTCGTCCTGGCCATCGCGGGTGTCTGCGCGCTGATCCTGACGACGATGCTGCGCGGCACCCCCGGCTACGCGGCCGGAGTGGTGTGGGCGCTGGTGGCGATCGCGATCGGTGCTGCCGGCCGAGGCAGTACGTTCCTATCCGTGACGGCCGTCGTGGCCACCGTGCTCGTCGTCATTGCGGCAGTCGCGGCGATGCTTCGTCATGGGGGCCATCGCGCACGTCCGACTCATTCCTCTGAGTAATCGACACTTAGCCACCGCTGCGGCCGCATCCGGATGAGCACCGAGGTCGGGGTCAGGTTCGCGTCGGTGAACTGGTTGCCCGCCTCCTCGCCGAGATAACGGACGGCGATCGGGCGCGCATCGGCGTCGGTCGCGGGGCTGATGTCGGTGACGTCACCCTCGGCGGTGACGTACTTGTACGGCGGCTGCTCATCCTGGGCGGTGATCGAGAACCGGCCGGCATCGCGGATCAGCCGATGCTTGAGTGAGTCGGACTCGGTCCACAGCAGCACGTCGCCGCCGGGCTCATACCCGTACCAGATCGGGACACTCAGCGGGGCACGGTCTTTACGTTCCACCGCGATCACCCCGACGTGCAGATCGGACAGGAACTTCTCGCGGTCATCGCTGCTCATCTTGGCCATATACGGCCAAACCGCGTCCCGCCAGATCGCATTCCCGGGAGCGTCAGTGCAGCGAGACGAGGTCGTGCACGGAGTCCTGGGGCAGCGGTCCGTCGACGACGGCCGTCACCTCCATGTTCTTCAACGTGATCGCGCCCTTGTGGTTGTCGAGAAAAGCGGTGTCGGCGGCGTCGCGTCCGGTGGCGATGCGCACCATGGACTGCCGCGGAGACAGGCACGTCGCATCGACGACGCGCCAGACTCCCTCCACGTACGCCTCGGCGACCGCATGGAAATCCATCGGCTCACAACCGGGGGCGTACACCGCGACCAACCGAGCGGGCACGTTCACGGCGCGCAGCAGTGCGACCACCAGATGGGCGTAGTCGCGGCACACGCCCTCGCCCGCCAACACCGTGTCGGCCGCGCCGTCGATCGGGTCGCTGGATCCCGGAACGTAGTTCAGCCTGGTGCCCACCCACGACGACACCTTCTCCAGCAGGGTCTCCGAGTCGGCATACTCCGCGAATTCCGTTGCTGCGAAACCGAAGAACTTGTCGGCCTCGGCGTAGCGGCTTGGCCGCAGATACGTGATCAGGTCGATATCGTGCACCGGCGCGGGGTCGGCCTGCCCGTAGACCGTCGCCGTGTAATCGGCGGTGACGGTGCCCTCGGGCGCGGCAAAGCGGTGAATCCGCGTGCCGTGCTTGCCGATGACCTCGTCGGGGGTGACGGGCTTGCCGTTGCAGGTGAAGGTGAGCGACTCGGTCACGCGGGCACCGGGATGATCGGCGATGGCGATCTGGAACTCGAGCATGGTGGGCGACGTGACGGCCACTTCGAGGTTGGCACCGACGTCGCGCTTGAGTTCGATCGTCGGTGCCTCGTCCGTCGCGTCCGCTGTTGATCGTCGCCACTCAGGCATCTCAGCCATCGCGCACCACTTCCGTCGGGAGGATGTAACCCTAACGGCGTTCGCGGAGGTCGGCAGCTCGAGAAAGTGCTACGAGCTCCCCGACCGCCCGGTCTGCTGCTGCAACTCGTCGATGAGCTCGGAAGCCTGCGCCTTGGTCAGGTCGTCGGGGACATCGCGTCCCGCTTCCTGGGCCAGGGTACCGAGGTAACTGCGCTGCGGGCCGGTCATGGGCTCGTCGCCGGTCACCCACTCGGAGGTGTCCTTCTCGGCGTTCTCCATCGGGGCTTGCTGAGTGTCGTTGGTCATGGCCGCAGAATTACCATCGCACATGCGTTCGAAACATGCCCGCGCACGCAACGGCGAGCCAGCAAACCCACCCTGCCATAGATGAATGCAAGGAACGTGCGCAAACCGCGCGCCGAAACGGACCGCAGCGGATCGGATCGCCGAAAATTGCTGCAGCCGCACCCATACAGATCTCCGTGACCAGCGCCGACACCGAGCAGCACCGTGTGGGCCGAAAATTGGCGCACAGGGGGTGCTCCGACCAGTGGTAATGTTTCAGCAAACATGGAAGCTGCTATCTCGAGGGTGGGGTTGTTCGACATGGGCAAGAATCTGGAGGTCGATCCGGTCGAGGTGCGGATGGCCGCCGATCACGTCGATGTGGCCGCCGACGGCCTGCGTTCGGACCACGGCGTCGCACAGGAACGCATCGGCACCGCCCGGGCCGGCTGGATCGGGAACAGCGGCGACGCGCTCGCCAAGGTCGCCACCAAGTGGGAAGCAGACACCACCCGCCACTACAACGAACTCATCGCGCACGTCGAGGATTTCAAGTCGGCGGCGGCGAGCTACGTCGGCACCGACAACCAGCAGTCCACCGAAATCGAGAATGCGGGTCGGGATCTGGGGCTGTAATCCGTGGGGATAACGCTTGCCGACGTCCAGAATTGGCAACCCGAGCAGATCGACGAAGTGTCACAGGCGGCGGCGCAACGTGCCCGCACCAGTGGCGAAGCCGCCGAAACGCTGCGCAACCTTTCGGTGTTCGGGACGTGGAAGGGCGAAGCCGGCGAGGCCGCGCAGCAGGCCATCAACCAATCGGCCACCACCCTGTCCCTGTCGCAGAAGGAGGCCTTCCTCGTCGCGATGGGCGCCGGGAAAGCCGCCGGTGACGTCCGCAAGGTCAAGAACGATCTCCAAAGCCTGCTCGATTACGCCAACGCCGCGCCGCACGTCCAGATCGACCTGGCCACCAACACGGTCACACCGCCGGACACCACCGGCTGGACCGAAGAACAGATCGCGGAGCTGAGAGCGAAGATCGAACAGGTCGAGAACCGGATGGTGGCCGTGCTGGCCGCCGCCGAGGAAGCCGACGCCGACCTGGCGCGGGTGCTCACCGCCGCGACGGGCGGCGACCCCGGGCTTCCCGGAGAGCAGGGCACCAACGACGGACAGTCGCTGCAGGACGGCCAACTCACACCGGAGGAAATGGCGCGCCTCGAGGAGAACACCACCCTGACGCCTGAGCAGCAGGAGGCGTTGGTCCGCGGCGACCTGGTGCTGCCCAGCAGCCAGATGGAGTACCTCAACAACCTGTCGCGGTCGCTGGATGGCAAGAGCCCGGCCGAGATTCGCTCGATGATCGACCAGATGAACGCCAACGGCCAGAACGGCGGCGCCGTCGCGGACGCGCTGCAACTGCTCGGCAACGAAAACATCACCACCGCAGGCGATCCCGCGGAGGGCGTGCCGACGCAAGGCGGCATGGCGAACCTGCCGTCGGGTATCCGCGAGACGTTCGAGCGTCCGACGCGTGGGATTGCCGTGCCTACTCAGGGCACAAACGAGCAGGGCAATCCGACCATCGAGATGCCCGATTACGAGCATCCGTTCCCCGAATTGGACAACTATCGCGATGTCGCGGCGATCGTGTCGGCGGGCGACGCCAACCTGCAGCATGGGACGGCGCTGGACAAGGCCCTGCTGGACAAATCGGAAGAGGTCCTGCACGGCACGCACAACCCGCCGTATTACCCGTGGGCCGAAAACGTCGAATGGACACAGGAACGCATCGACCCGGCGGTGCAGGACATGCTCAACGCCGCCGGACGAGACCAGATGGCCGTGCACGGCGAACTCGTCGGCACCGGTGGGCAGCCACCCAATACCGCGTTCATCGAAGACCTGTTCACCCATCAGTGGGCGGACGACGGCGCCGCGGCAGGCACGCTGCTCAACGGAAGCGGCGCGGTTCCGACCGACCTCACCGATCCCACCCAGCTGGAGCAGGCCATCCGCTCCGGGCAGATCATGCACGCAGTCGACTCGTATGTCGGCGGCGACAACACGCCGAAGCTGCTCGACATCCCTGGCACCGACGGGCAATCGGTCGGCCAGGTCAACCCCGAACTCATCCAGGCACTCGCGGAGGCCAACAAGCCCTACATCGACGACATGCTCGGTAATTCCCTGGACGACAGCCAGGGTTTCCTCCCGCTCGATGACATGAAGAACCCGGAGATGCCGATCATGCGCGATCTGTTCGCCGTGATCGACACCAATGCTGACGCCGCCACCACCCTCAACAGCCAGGCCTATCTCAACGGACTTCAGTACCAAGCCAACTTCGAGCAGTCCATCATCGACGGCGGCACGGTCAACACCGGCGATCTGCAATCAGCGGGCACGTTGCGTGGCGTGATCGATTCCGCGGCCAACATCGCCGACAACGACGCCATCGCCTACGGCGACCAGCAGGAGGTGTTGGCTTACGAAAGCCGCGGCATGTGGTTCGACGTCGCCAAGACGATCGGCGGAGAGATCCCCGGCGTCGGCACGATCCTGGCGTGGGGCGACAAGATTCCTGGCGATCCGCTGCACCAGATCTTCGTCGGCGACGCCCCCGCGGGCGCCGACCCGACCTACATCGCCCAGCAGAGTTCCGAAATGATGCAGTACGCCGTGGCACAGCGGTTGATCGACGCCAACCTCGGCGACCCGTCCGTCTTTCAGCAATTCGGTCTGATCGACCCCGAGACCAACCAACTCAAGCCGATCAAGCAGGACGAATTCGGCGACTTCCGCTCCGCGTTCACGGATTACTTCATGGGAATCAACCCGACGGTGAAGATCGGTATCGAGGACTACGAGGACGCCTACCGGGACGCGCTGCCCACGCCGACGGGGCACACGGGAGGATAGCGAGCGTGAAATTGATCGGGCGGTGCTGCGCGGTGTTGCTGTTGACCGTGGTGGGGCTGACGGGGTGCCGCGCCGAGCAGCCGCCCGCGCCGACCTTCGCGAACTGGCCGCAGAGTCTGGCCGACTTCCGGTTCCGATGGGCGGCCGAGCCGGGCATCGACCTCGCGTCGGGCCCGGCGGTGCCGTTGCGCGCGTATCTGGAGTCGTATCGGATCGGGCAACTCACCGGCGACAACGGCGCCACTTACCCGGGCTTTGATCGGGCAGTGCCGGAATTGCCGGCTCCGAACTCAGATGCCCCCGCCCAGTTAGTGGCCATCCGACCGGTACCCGGCGCCGAGCAATTCGGTCCTCCCGCACCGTTCTACGGAAACGAGTACTTCCACATTCTGGAGATCACGCCGGTCGAGCGTGGTTACCGCGCCTACGTGTGCGACGGTCTGTACAAGATTTTTCGCGAAGGCGAAGAGCGGGAAAAGTACGTGTCCGTCGTCAAATACGCCGCGAATCACCGGGGCCTCAACGACGTCAACGGCATGAAGGTGTGGCGAGTCGAATTCACCGACACTCCGCCTGCCGCCGATGCGCCCGCGATGGTGACCGATCAACGCGGGCCCAACCCCGCACCCGCCGGGGACGTGTTCGGGCCGTGGCGCATCACCGCCGCCAGCGACTTCGCCTGGGGGACGGACATCAACCGCGAATTCACCTCCGACGAGTGGATCGATGGCGCCCGACGCACATCGCAATGCTCCGATCTGCTGCCCCATTGGCGCACCGAGCGTGACGCGAACATCGGGGCCACGCTCGACACGCCGCCGGACCCCGAGCCCGCGTCGCCCGGCTGGCCGGAGGCGGGCTGACCGGAGGTACGTATAGCCAATATTCGCCCCGGGTAGTCAACCTTCACCGACACTGCCGCTACCCCGGGGAGGAATCGATGCCAGAAGTCCAACTGCATCACGACGGGCACCCGAAATACCGCCGCATGGTGCGCTTCGACTGGTCGCAGACACCGCTGCACTGGGTGCCCGACGATCCGTTCGCGACGCACATGATCAACGTGCTGCACCTGCTGCTCCCCGAAGGTGAACGACACTTCATCAAGGCGGTCCTCGAGGCCTCGTCACTCATCGACGATCCCGAATTGGAGTCGGCGATCAAACCGTTCGTGCAGCAGGAGTCCTGGCATGCCTGGGCACACCAGGTCGTGCTGGACCATCTCGCCGAGCAAGGCATCGACACCAAGCCCTACACCGACCGCCTCGGACGCACCCTGTCCATCACGCTCGGCGACCCGCCCAAGCTGCTCCCGGCACGACTCCACAAATGGTGGCTCTATCGCCGACTGGCTGACGTCGCTGCGCTCGAACACTTCACCGCGATGCTCGGCCAGTGGGTGCTGCAGAACCGCACCCACGACGAGATCGGCACCGACCCGATGATGCTCGACCTACTGCGCTGGCACGGTGCCGAGGAGGTCGAACACCGCTCGTTGGTCTACGACGTCTACCAACACGTCAGCGGCAACTACGTCATCAGAGCCGTCTCGATGGTGATGACGACGCCGTTGTTCATCGGTTGGTGGATCGCCGGCGCGCGGTACCTGATGGCCGCCGACCCGACCATCGACCAGAAATGGCGCTGGCGCGACTGGGTGCGGGCCGCGCGCAAGGGCCTACTACCCGGACCGTGGACCCTGCTGGTGTCCGCGCCGCTGCGCTACTTGCGGCCCAGTCACCACCCCGACCACGAGGCCTCCACCGAGCAGGCCATCGAATATCTCGAGTACTCCCCCGCAGCGAAGGCCGCCCGCGAACGGGCCGGCGCCCGGCAACGACCGCAGGGTGCCGAGATGACCAGCGGTCAGCAGATCTCCGAGGCGGAAAGGGCTGGCGCACAATGAAAGTGATGGTCGATCTCGACACCTGCGATGGAAACGGTGTCTGCATGAGCATCTGCCACGAGGTGTTCGACGTGCAGGAGGACGGCCTGCACGTGCTGCAGGATCACCCGAGCGACGACCTGCGCCATCAACTCGAGGGCGCAGCAGTGTCATGTCCCACTCAGGCGATCACGGTGGAGGACTGACGCGATGCCCACCGACCTTCGCGAGATCGTCGTCGTCGGCGCGGGGCTCGCAGGAATGCGTGCCGCCGAAACGCTACGGCAGCAGGGCTACGACAGCGCGCTGACCGTCGTCGGCGACGAGCGCCACGCGCCCTACCACCGTCCGCCCCTTTCGAAGAAACTCCTCAGCGGGCAGATCCAACGGGCCGGCATCGACCTTGCGCTGCAGTTCGATTTCGACGCGCGGGTCCTGCGTGGCGCGTCGGCGCGCAAGCTCGACACGTCGGCGCGCACCCTTGAACTCGACGACGACGGCACGCCGGTGTCGCTGCACTACGACGGCCTCGTCATTGCCACCGGCGCCACCCCGCGCGCCTGGCCGGGCGGGTCGGTGCCCGACGGCGTCCTGCTGCTGCGCACCGTCGACGACTGCCTCGCGATTCGCGAACGACTCGCGGCACGGCCGCGGGTCGTGGTGGTCGGCGGCGGGTTCATCGGCGCCGAGGTCGCCGCGACGTGCCGGACACTCGGGCTCGACGTCACGCTGATCGAACGCGGGAATGGTCTGCTGCAGTCCGCGCTCGGCGCCGAGATGGCCGAGTGCTGGGCGAAATTGCACACCCAGCACGGGGTCGACCTCAGGGTCGGTGTCGACGTGCAGGGGTTCGTCGGCGAACGAAAGGTGGAAGGCGTCACGCTGAGCGACGGCTCGCGGGTTGCCGCGGACCTTGTCATCGTCGGGTTGGGCGTCACCCCCGCCACCGGCTGGCTCGAAGGGTCAGGGCTGCGCGTCGACGACGGTTTGGTGTGCGACGCGACCGGTGCGGTCGACGGGTGCGAAAACGTCGTCGCGGCGGGCGACATCGCGCGCTGGTGGCATCCGCGCTACGAACGCCACCTCCGCATCGAGCACTGGGACCACGCGGGACGCCAGGGCGAAACCGCGGCCCGGACGCTGCTGGGCGCTGCGGATGCCTACGACGGCCTGCCGTACTTCTGGTCCGACCAGTACGACGTCAAGCTTCAGATGCTGGGGGTGCCGACCGGCTACGACGCCTTCACCATCGTCGACGGTCGACCCGACGGCTGGGACTTCACCGGGGCCTACGGGCGCGAGGGCCACACCATCGCGGTGCTGTCGACGATCCCCGGCCGGGTCCAGGTCTACCGCGACGCGATTGCACAGGCGGCAGCCTTTCCACCGAGACCGGTGTAGCGCAGATGCGGGTCGCCATCAGCGGGGCCGGTGTCGCGGGCACAGCGCTCGCATACTGGTTGGACCGGGCCGGCCACACGCCCGTTTTGATCGAGCAGGCACCGCGATTCCGCACCGGCGGATACATGATCGACTTCTGGGGCGTCGGCTACCGCGTTGCGGAGCGAATGGGCATCGAGGAGCAGCTCTGCGAGCTCGGCTATGACGTGAACTGTCTGCGCTCGGTCGGCCGCGACGGCAAGGTCAAGTCAGAACTCGGCGTCGAGATCTTCCGTCGCATGCTCGACGACGATTTCATCAGCCTGCCCCGCGGCGATCTGGCTGCGGCGATCTACCGCACCATCGACGGCCGAGTCGAGGCCCGTTACGGCGACAGCATCAGCGCGATCAAGCAACTCGGCAACGGCGTCCGCCTGAGCTTCGAGCACGCCCCGCCCGAACAGTTCGACCTCGTCGTCGGCGCGGACGGGCTGCACTCGACCGTGCGGCGGCTGGAGTTCGGACCGGAGGGTGACTACCTGCACTATTTGGGCTGCCGGGTCGCCGCATGCGTGGTCGACGGCTACCGCCCCCGCGACGACCTCACGTACGTCACCTACAACACCATCGGCCACCAGATCGCCCGCTTTGCCCTGCGCGGCGACCGCACGATGTTCCTGTTCGTGTTCCGCTCCGAGGACAGCGGTGACGAGACCCCACCGAAACAGCGGCTGCGCAATGAGTTCGGCCACCTCGGCTGGGAGTGCCCCCAAATACTCGATGCGGTCGATGACGTCGAGGATCTCTACTTCGACGTGGTGAGCCAGGTCCGGATGGACCGCTGGTCGCGCGACCGAGTGCTGCTGATCGGCGACGCCGCGGGATGCATCTCGTTGCTCGGCGGCGAGGGCACCGGGCTGGCGATGACCGAGGCGTACGTCGCCGCCGGTGAACTCGTCCGCGCGGACGGCGACCACCGCCGCGCCTTCGACGCGTACGAGAGCCGGCTGCGTCCGCTGATCTCGTCCAAACAGGTCAGCGCCCAGCGGCTCGTCGGCTTCTTCGCGACGCGAACCCGCTTCGGGTTGTGGTTCCGCAACGTCGCCATCCGCACCATGAACTTCTCTCCAGTGGCGACGCTGTTCTCCGGCAGCGTGCGCGACGACATCGAACTGCCCGATTACGCCATCTAGGTCGCCGGTTCAGCTAATCGCCGAACGGTCGCACGACCCGATAAGAGCAGGTGATCAAGGTGACGCTGCACAATTGTGCAACGGTTTCCGTTGTCCATAAGTGCAGTTACTGACATGCACGCAAGATCACACTTAGTCAAGCTGACCAAAAGTATTGCAGCCAAGCCAAACTGGAAGTTTTCTCAAGCTGCAGACGGGCGACGAAATCCGTACTATCCTCAACTTTGGTTGAGTTCCCAGCCCGCCGGCAGCGCCGTTCTGGCGCCGCGTACTGGACTCACTCCGGGACGCTCTCCGGCGACACCTCTACAAAAACGATTTCGGGGTTGTGCAATGAGGAATGGGACCGTTCGTATCGGTCGGCCGGATCCTGCTTTGGTAGATGAGCACCGGCAATGCGGCAGAGCGACCTTTGCGGTGCGGCGGCTCGCCGCGTCACGCCTGGCCATCGCGGTGATCGGCGACATCGACGCCGGTAACGGACGCGAACTCGGCCGCTTCGTCGAACAGCACACCGGGATTTCGCGCCAGCTGGTGCTCGACCTTCGGGCCGTCGACTTCGCGGGCACCCAGGCTTTCACGGCGATCTACTACATCAGCGTCCACTGCGCCCGCAACGACGTCGACTGGATCCTCGTCGGCAGCCACCCCGTGCGACGCCTGCTCTCGATCTGTGACCCCAACGGTGAACTGCCGCTCGTCGACGACCTCCCGTCGGCGCTGGAGCGCCTGACCCGCACGGCTCGGTGCCACCAGCACGTTCGATCCGCGGTATAGCTCCCCGGTCCGCATCCCGCAGTGCTGCTGGCGCAGCGAGACGCTTTTCTCATTCTGTATGACAACGATGCAGTGATCCCGCCTCTTCGAACACACCAGGGGATTGACCGAGCCCGCTGCCGCGATGGTCGAAGGCATCGCCTTCGCCGTCGAGAGACTCGCCGAAGATGCCCACTTCGCGAATCTGCTCAGGAACGGCAACAAGAGCGGCTCGGCCGTCTCGCTCACGTCCGACACCTCCAAGGCGTTCAGCCGCTCGATGCTGCACCGGTGCGACGTCGACTGGGAGAAGCACGGCTACGACGAGGCGGCGCTCGACGAGCTCGCCGAGTTGGGGCTGCGCACGTTCCACTCGATACTCGTCGACCCCGGCGAGCCCGCGCGTGACGGTTATGCCTTGCGCCGCTTCATCTCTCGATGGCTGGGCCCTGCCATCGTCTACCCGCGGCTGACCCAGGTCATGGAGGCGCTGCAGCCGGTCGGCACACGGGCGAAACGGAGCCGACCTACCGCTGCCTCGTGACCTGCCCGCATCGTCTAGAAGTTCATCCCGGTATAGACCTCGTTGAGGACCTTCGGCAGCAACGCGTTCGCAGTCGTGGCGCCATCGGGTGACAACGTGAGGTTCGTCCAAATGACCAGTGTCACATCGTTGTCCGGGTCATGGCCCATGAACGAGTTGAAGCCCGGCAGCTCGCCGCCGTGGTAATACATCTGCGCGGTCGGGCTGTACCGCTGATACGAGATTCCGTATCCGTACATCTGCCCGCCGGGTGAGCCCGGATCCTCGATTTGCAGGCTGTCCAACCACTGCTGCTGATAGTCGGCGTTGAACACCTCGCCCGATACCAGCGCCTTGATCCACGTCGCCAGGTCGTCGGCCGTGGAGATGGCTCCGCCCGCGGCGGTGGCGTACGACGGATTCTGATACGTGTAGTCGATCGGTTTGAGTGCACCGGAACGCATTTCGGCTTGCATCTCTGCCGGGTACGGGATGTCGGCCAACGCGTACTTGCTCTCGCCGTACATGTAGCCGTGTGAGTAGGGTGCCGGGATCGACGTGTCGTCGATCGCCGGAAGCGACGTCTGACCGATGCCGACCGGGCCGAGCAGCCGTTTCTTGAACTGTTCGGCCAGCGGACGCCCACCGACCTGCTCGGCGATGACACCCAGCAACACGTAGTTGGTGTTGTCGTACATGTACTCCGCGCCCGGAGCGAACTCCCGGGGATGGGCGAACGCGATCGCCAACGCCTCTCGCGGCGTCCAGGCTTTCACCGGATCGGACTCGAGGGATTCGGCGAGTTCGGGTGCTTCGGTGTAGTTGTAGAGGCCGCTGCGCATCTTCAGCAGATCGGCGATCGTGATCTTGTCACCGTCGGGCACGTCCGGAACGTATTTCGACACGGGATCGGTGAATTTCAGCTTGCCGTCCTGGGCGAGCAGCACGATGAGCGCCGCGGTCAGCGTCTTGGTGTTCGACGCGATCCGGAAATGCGTACCACCGGCGGGCGGCCGCTGCGCGCCGAGCTCGGTCGTGCCGACCGCCGCTCGATATTCACCCTGCGGGGTCCGCAGAACCACCATCGCACCCGGCACGTAGAGGTCCTTGGCCGCCTTCTCGACCGCCGCTTGGAACGCCCCGGGATCGATGGGCTTGAGCGCCGGGTTCTCTGGCGTGGCAGTCTCGGATGCCGTCGTCGACTCCGGCGATGAGCACGCGCCGATGACGAGGCCCAGGCACATCGCCAGTGACGCGACGCGAACCGTTGCCTTCATTGCCGCACCCTATGCGACTGGAGGGGACTCAGCGCACGGGACTCGAGGGTAAGTGGGGTGCTGGCGACTGTGTCGCTCCGAGGTTGGCATGAGGGCACCTTGACCCCGGAGGGAGGCTCGACGCGGACGGGTCACAACGTCCACCACGCGGTGCAGCCACGGTGTCCGGACGGGCCGCCACACATGCCGGTGCTCGGCCGGCCACGCGTAGGCGGGTCCCCCGTCGTCGACCAGCGATAGCAGACGTGGCTCACCCAGCACGCGCGCCGAGGCCGCATACAGCGCCTCGGCCCGCGGCGCGATCACCCCGACATCGACCATCCGAAATACGCTGTTCTCGCTGTCGATGATCTGCTCGATCGTCACGTTCTCGATCGGGTAGCTCACGGGCAATACATCTTTCAACGACAGCAGCGCCTGCGGTCCGCGCGCCCGCGGATGGCCGACGAGCGCCGCCACGGGCGCGAACCGACCCAGCGCGAGGTTCGCGTCGAACACCAAAGCATGGGCATACAGCACCCGCACCAAAACCACATTCATGAAGAACCGCTCGGCCAGGCCTTCCCGCTCGGCGAGCTCCGCGTGCGCGAGGTAACCGGCCACGACGCTCGCGTTGTGGGCCAGATACCAGGACCGCGCCGACGGCGCCCGGAAGAAGTCCGCCCAGCGCTCAACCGTCGGTCGCGACGCCACGACATCCTCACGCTCGACCAGAAGCTTCGCCTCGAGGGCGTCGCGCAGCAGATCCTCGTTGACCGCGCGCCACCACGGGCTGCCCGGCACCCCGGCGTCCAACGCATTGAGGACACCCCGCGACTGCTGCCACCGCATGAACGCCACCACCGCGCGCCGGTACGCGCGGAAGGGCCGCCGCGCACCGCGAAGCGCATACGTATCGCGAGCCAACCGAATGCGCGCCGCGGGATCGTCGCGCACCTCGGCGACCATCCGCGAGGCTTCCTGGGCGGCGGTCACATTCTGCCCCTCTCGTCAAATGTGAACAGTATTCACATCGGTTGATGTTAGCGTTGTAAACATGCCACGTCCAGTGGAAATTCCTCATCCGGAAAATTCAGGCCCGCGCGCCAGGCGGGGCGCCTACCACCACGGAGATCTCAAGCGCGCACTGACCGATGCGGCATTGGCGTTGGTTCAGGAGAAGGGCCCGAAGGGTTTCACGCTGCGCGAGGTCGCCCGGCGCGCGGGCGTCAGCGCTGCCGCGCCGTATCGGCACTTCGCCGACAAGGCACAGCTGCTGGCGGCCGTGGCCACGCAAGGGTTCGTACAACTGCACGAGGCGTTGGACGCGGTAGTCGCGGTCAACGACGACCTCGCCGAGCAAGCACTCGCGACGGGGAGGGAGTACGTGCGGTGGGCCGTCACCCATCCCGACTACTACCAGGTGATGTTCGGTGCCGAACTCGACAAGACCGGCAGCCCCGAGGTGATCACCGCCGGGATACGCGCCTTCGACGATCTACTCGACACCATCAGGCGGTGTCAGCAGGCCGGACTGCTGCCCGCCGGCGATCCGCGCGCGACCGCAGGCCCCATTTGGTCGCTGCTGCACGGCATTTCGATGCTCACGATCGGCAGCGAACTCACCCACGTCGGCATCGACGAGGAAACCGAGGCGCTGACGGATCGTGCGCTGCGCCAGATGATGTTCTGACCGCCCGATTCCGCTCTCTTAATGTTTACTCAGAGATGTTCTGCCACAAGGGGAATAGCCGTCCTCGATCGGAAAGAGACGTGGTGAGCTGGGGTGATGCGTGCTAGCGTCAACTCATGCGCTTGAAAGCAACAACTCTCGTCGCCTCGGGCGGTTTGCTGCTGTCGATGGCCGCAGGCGCCGGAACGGCGTCGGCACAGGATCTCGCCCCGCTCCTCAACACCACCTGCACGTATCCGCAGGTGATCGGGGCGCTCACGGCTCAGAACCCAGCCGCTGCGGGCCAGTTGACCGCCTCGCCCTCGACCGTCGCCATTGTCCAGCAGTACCTCGTCTCGCCCCCCACCGAGCGCCAGAAAATGCTCTCGCGGCTGCAAACCCTTCCGGCAGCCGCACAGTACGTCGGCCTCCTGTTGGGCGTCGCGGCCACCTGCAACAGCTTCTGACGCGCGAGCAGCCGGCTACGCCGGCCCGGTGAGGTTGCCCTCGCGGATGTCTCTGCGGCACTCGATCCGGGTCTTGCCCGTTTCGCCCACGCACACCCGCACCTGTTCCTCGATCCCCGGCGGGTACACCTCGTCGGTCGGACCGGGAGTGGCGGTCGGACTCGGTACGGGGCCTTGGTAAATCGACCATAGATGGTCGCCGGTCGACGGCAGCCGCGAGCAGTACGCCTGCTGGCCGGTCGTAGCGACACCCGCCGAGCCCAGCGGATCGCAGTCCGCACCGATGAGCACCACCGGCACGACCGGGGCGCTCGTCGGAGCCGACGCTTCAGGGCTGACCGCGGGACCTTGGGGCGCCGGCTCGTCCCGATTCGCGATGGTCACCCCAGCCGCGATCGCCGCGCCGCCGAGCACCGCGGCGACGCCCGCCGCCAGCAGTCCGAGCCGCCAGCGGCTCGATCCGCCGTTCTTCATGTGCTTGTTCCGGCGCCCCGACGCGGGCGCCGACATCGTCGCGTCGGTGGCTCCGATCTGCTGTGCCACCTCGGACAGACCGTGAGCCATCGCCTCGGCGAAGTCGCCGCACGAGTCGAAGCGGTCGCCGGGCGCCTTGGCCAGCGCGCGCTGGAACGCGGGGCCCAATCCGGACAGTTCGGGGATGCGGTCGCCGATCGACGGCGGGCTGGCCGTGAGGTGATTGCTGATGACCACGGCCGGGTTGTCGTGCTGGAACAACTGCTGGCCGGTGAGAAGGTGGAAGGCGGTCGCGGCGAGCGCGTACTGGTCGGCCCGACCGTCGAGCGGCTCGCCCATGAGCTGCTCGGGCGCCGCGTAGGCCACCGTGCCGACGGTCATGTTGGTGGCCGTCAGATCCGAGGTGTCCGCGTTCGAGCGTGCGATGCCGAAGTCGGCGAGCAGCGCGCGGCTGAAGGTGGAATTCGACTGGGCCAGAAGGATGTTCGACGGCTTGACGTCGCGATGGAGCAAGTGCTGCTGGTGCGCGTAGTCCAGCGCGTCGGCGACGCCCGACACGATCCGCACGACGTCCGCAGGCGGCAGCCCGCCGCCCTGATGGTCGGCGAGAAGCCGCGCGGCGTCGGTGCCCTCGACGAAGTCCATCGTGATCCAGAACTGACCGTTGTACTCGCCGCGGTCGTGCACTCCGACGATGTTCGGGTGCCACAGTCGCGCAACCAGGTCGGCCTCGCGGTTGAAGCGCTCGAGGTATTCGCGGTCGGTGGTCAGCTCGACCGGCAAGATCTTCAGAGCGTCGCACCGGGGCAGCCGCGGGTGCTGGACCAGATAAACCTCGCCCATGCCGCCCGCGCCCAGTTGGCGCACGACGGTGTACCCGGCGAAGACGTCGCCTTCGGCTAGGGGCATGGCGCCACGCCCCACATGGTGCCGCTATCGCCGTTTCGCGCCATCCGCAAACCTTCGCACGAAGACGTGCTGCGGTTGCTGTGGGGGCTGCCCTCAGCTGCCCACATCGAACGGCTGGACCGGGGCGAGCCCCTGAAGAACGTGATCGCTCACTAGTCCTCGTCGGCCCGACGCTGCGCCACTTCGTCGGCCAGATCGTCGACGCGGTCGGCGTGGGCACGCTTGTCGACGGCGTCGCTGCGCTTCTCGGCAGCATCGTCCAGCTCCGACTTGGCGACGGCGGTCACCGATTTCTCGGTGGCCGTGACGGTCTGCTGCTTGGCGCGTTTCGCATCTTCGACACCCGTCACCTTGCGGGCGGCCTCCTCGTCGATGCGTCGCTTCGTATCGTCCGACCGCTTCGCTGCGGAATCTGCGGCCTCGCGCTTGCGCTCTTCGGCAGCCGATCGCGCCTTGTCGACCTTGCGCTGCGCAGCCTTTCGGGCCTTGCCAGGCGCGGCGATGACGCCTTCTTGCTTTTGGCGCAGTTTCTCGTCGGCCTGCTTCTTCGTTCGCGCGGCTTCCTGGTCGAGCCGAGTGGCTTCTCCGAGTGCCTCGCTGCGCTCCACCAGGGCAACCCCACGCTTTCCGACTTCTGGATCGCCCAGTGCATTGCCGACCGCGGCGTCGACGACACCGACCGACCGCTCGTAGAGGAGCCGCCCGGGTGCCTCCGAGTCGACGCGAGTGAGCACGCGCTGTTCGAAGAGGCGCAACGGCGCGCGGGCGATCCGGTACTGCAGCCGTAAGGCCGCGAGCGGAATCTCGGTGATCTTCATCTGTCGCTCCTATCGGTAACCGTGGTCACGCCTGATCCGAATGGTCGATGACCTCCGCACGGCGTCTCAGCTGATTCGCCTCGGCCTGCGTGGAAACGGCGTCGCTCACGGCATGTCGATGCTCATCGACTGCATCGCCGTACTCGTCGGCCGCAGCCCGGATGCCGGCGCGCTCGTCTGCTTTCGCGCTCACCGCCTGTCGTTGCGCGTCCGCCTCGGCCTTCGTCTGCTCACGAACCGCTTCCTGCCTCGCGGCATCATCGGCCGCGGCCTTGGCTGCGGCTTGGTCGCCACGCACTTGCGCGGTGGCCACCGCCGCCTCCGCCCCCGCCTGCAGTCGTTCCTCGGAGGCTTCGCGCTTGGCGTCGTCCGCGACGGATTGTGCATGCGCGGCTTGGGCATCCGCTTCGGCTTCGGCCTTGGCGGCGTCTCGACGATCCTTGGCATCAACCTGGTCGAGTTGTCCCTCGGTGGTCAACGAGTCGTTCCCCGTGATGGCTCCGGCGACCTCTTTCGCCTTCCCCTTGACCGAATCGAACAGGGCCCTGCGGGCTTCGCCCGACTTCTCGCCTTTGGTCATCGCAACTCCTCACATCGTGTTCGCGATACTCATTCCACATCCGGGTCGGTTGAAACCCCGGCGCATGCGAGATCACTGACGAAACACGGGTTGAGCTGCACATTTCATCCGAAGATCGAATTGACGCTCTACGCAAATTAGTCGGCAAAGAAGCAAAACAGGCCGACCGCAGGTCAACTCGGTTCTGCGGTGGCCGATGCAGGTACGTGGCGCGCGACCGTCTCGTCCAACGTTTCACGCAGGGGGCGGACCTCGGTGAGCAGTCGTTCGAGGTCGTCACGCTCGATGTGCAACACCTCGGCCCTACCGGTCGTCGTCACCGTCGCATTGCGCAGTTTGCCGCGGCGCAGCGCGGATTCGCCGATGATCTCGCCCGGCCCGACGAGGGCGATGCGCTCGTGGCCGACATAGACACCCGCTTCGCCGCTGAGCAGGATGTAGCAGGCGTCCGACGGGGTGTGCTGGCGAATCAGCGGCCAGGGGCCAGATGTCGAGGTGCGGTGGGCGGCCTCGACGAGTTTCTTCAGGTCGGCGTCGGAGAACTTCTCGAACGTCGGGAACTCGCGCAGCCGGCGGGCACTCTCCTCCTGCTCCTGCCTGCGGGCCTCAGCACTGGCGCGTTCGTACGAGCGATTGTCCATGGTCGAGTCCCCGATCCGCGATGTGACCCCTGACGCCGTGAGCCTATCCATCAAACGACGCGGATGCGGCCGTAATCCGTGCGATTTGGGTGCGCTGACGATCGCTGAGCGAGTGTTGGCGCACCCAAATCACCGCTGATCGGAGCCGTACTCCAGCGCGGGCTCCGCCGAATCCACGCCGCTTCTGCTGAGAATGGTCAGCATGTCGGGCTGCACCTCGTAGCGGGCGCCGTCGGCGGGGTTGACCGCAGTGAACCCACCGCCCGACGGAACCGCGTTCGACAGTTGCAGATTGGCTCCGTCGCGCAGCCGCTCACCCCGGTAGTAGTACGTACCCGGCGCCGACTCACACACGACCGCAATGGAATTCGCCGTTCTGATCGCCGCAGCAGGCGTGCTGCCCGCGTCGCAGCGCGCGGTATGGCCGACGAACCCCTGCGCGTCCGTTCCAGACACCCCCGAAATCGGTTCAGATCTGGCCGACGTCGTGGTGGGAGTGGTGCTCGTGGTCGACGGCGACTCCTCGTCCGTCGGCGTGGTCGTGACCGTCGTCGTCGAGGGCGTCGGCAGTGCGAGCTTGGTCTGCGGTGCCGACTCGCCGCCGCGATCGCTGAAAACCAGCACCGCCGCGAGCACCACGGCCACGGTGAACATCGCTATCGTCGCTGCCACCAGCGCCACCTGCGCCGGGCTGAACCGCGACTTCTTGACCGGTGGGACCGCTGGCGGGACCGGGCCGTGCGGCTGCTGGTAGCCCGTCCGTGCCGGGTTCGGGTCGAGGGCCGAGAACTGCCTGGTATTGCTCGGCGGAGGTGGCACAGGTACTGGCGCCGCCGTCGAATCCGTCATCGCCGCTGCAGCCGCTTTGGCCAGCTCACCAGCCGTCGTGTACCGGTCGTTCGGCTGCTTCGCCATGCCCTTCGCGACGACGTCGTCGAACGCGCGGTTGATGCCCCTGCGCATGATGCTGGGCCGCGGCGGCGGCGAGAACATGTGCGCACCCATCATCTGCCGCACATCGCCCGCCTCGAACGGAGCGCGGCCGGTCAGGCACTCGTAGAGCAGGCAGGTCAACGAGTACACGTCCGCGGCGGGCCCACCGCGGCCGCCGCTGAACCGCTCCGCCGCCATGTAGGCGCACGACCCGATGACCAGCCCGGTGCTCGTCACGTTCGCCTCGCCGCCACCGTGCGCGATGCCGAAGTCGACCAGATAGGCGAAGTCGTCGGGCGTCAGCAACACGTTCTCCGGCTTGATGTCGCGGTGCACCAGCCCGCTGCCGTGCGCCGCGTCCAGGGCCGCCGCCACCTGGCTGATGATCGACACCGCGCGAGTCGGCGGAAGCGCGCCCTTGACCCGTAACTCGTCCTTCAGGCTGGCGCCCTCGACGAGGCGCATGTCGATGTAGAGGACGCCGTCGATATCGCCGAAGTCGTGCACCGGGATGACGTGCGGTTCCTGCAGCCGCGCGGCGACGCGGGACTCGCGGCGAAACCGCTGCTGGAAGCCCTGGTCTGCCGCTACCTCCGTGCGCAGCACCTTGATGGCCACCAGGCGTTCCCTGACGGTGTCGTAGGCGCGGTACACCTCGCCCATGCCGCCTTCGCCGATCAGCGCTTGAAGCTCATACGGTCCGAATTGCGTACCCACGCGAGTGCCGCCGTTCGGGGAACCCATATGAATCCTTCCGTCCTTTCGGTACGCAAATTTGCAGGTCGATCCGCTGCGCTCAAACGAGTTCCCGCGCCGCGCTCTTCCTTAACCCGCTCCCCACAGCGGGCAGATTGTGGCACCATCATTGCGGCCACTGAAAACAAAGCAGCACAAGCGATTTGCTTCAGTGGCCGAGTCTACAAAGGGTCGAGGTGCATTGCGAATTGATAGCCGCCCACCTGCAATGACACCAGCCGGGTGGTGCACCCCCGCGTGGTACTCCACAAATTCAGAGGCATAACGTCGGCCCTGTTGGGGAACACCTCCATGTCGACGTTCGAGTCGGAAACCGTACAAGAGTGTGACAGGAGTCGCGGTGGCTAGTTCAACGGAAAAATCCCAGGTGAGTACGCCCGACCCGAAGTCCAAGTGGCTTTCCGAGTCGGCGGGCCAGACCCGTGGTTCGGACAAGAAGGAAGTCCAGTTCCACTACGACATCTCCAACGACTTCTTCAAGCTGTGGCAGGACCCCACCCAGACCTATAGCTGCGCGTACTTCGAGCGCGAAGACATGTCCCTCGAAGAGGCGCAGATGGCCAAGGTCGATCTTTCCTTGGGCAAGTTGGGCCTACAGCCAGGCATGACGCTGCTCGACATCGGCTGCGGCTGGGGCTCGACGATCATGCGGGCCGTCGACAAATACGACGTCAACGTCATCGGTCTGACGCTGTCGGAGAACCAGAAACAGCACATCGAGGACCACTGGTTCGCCAACTCCAAGAGCAAGCGCAACATGGAGGTCCGTCTGCAGCCGTGGGAGGACTTCGACGAGCCCGTCGACCGAATCGTGTCCATCGGCGCGTTCGAGCACTTCGGCTTCAACAAGTACGACGACTACTTCAAGAAGACCTTCAACTGCCTACCCGAAGACGGCGTCATGCTGCTGCACACGATCATCATCCCCGAGGACGAGGAGATCAAAGCCAAGGGACTGCCGCTGACCATGTCGAACGTCCGCTTCATCAAGTTCATCATGGACGAGATCTACCCCGGCGGTCGTCTGCCCCTGGCGTCGATGGTCAAGAAGCACGCAGTCGGCGCCGGCTTCAACGTGACACGCGAGCAACACCTGCAACCGCATTACGTCCGAACACTGGACACGTGGGCGGCAAATCTCGAGGCCAAGAAAGACGAGGCCATCGCGGTCACGTCCGACGAGGTCTACGAGCGGTTCTTGAAGTACCTGACCGGCTGCGCCGACCTTTTCCGCAACGGCTACACCGATGTGTGTCAGTTCACCTGCGAGAAGGCGTGATTCGTCTCGTAATCATTTGAGTCTATTTAGTAGGGTCATCGACAATGACTGACATCGAGTCCGGACCAACCGATATGCGGCCTCACTTCGAAGAGATCCAGGCCCATTACGATCTCTCGGACGAGTTCTTCGGTCTCTTCCAGGATTCCTCGCGAACGTACAGTTGCGCGTTCTTCGAGCGTGATGACATGACGCTCGGGGAAGCGCAGTTAGCCAAAATCGATCTGGCACTCGGCAAGCTGGATCTACAGCCGGGCATGACGTTGCTCGATGTCGGCTGCGGCTGGGGCTCGGTAATGCAGCGCGCCGTCGAGCGCTACGACGTCAACGTCGTCGGCCTGACCCTGAGCAAGAACCAGCACCGCTACTGCCGGCAGCTCTTCAAGTCGCTCGACACCGACCGCAGCACCCGCGTCGAGCTACACGGCTGGGAGGAGTTCGACGAACCCGTCGACCGCATCGTCAGCATCGAGGCGTTCGAGGCATTCCCCAAGGAGCGGTACTTCCCCTTCTTCGAAACGTGCAACCGCATCCTTCCCGAAGGTGGCCGCCTGGTCCTGCAGACGATCATGGGGCATCCGCTCAAGCGCTGGCCCGACCTGGGCATTCCCATCGTCATGTCGGACCTGAAGTTCATGCGGTTCATCGCCAAGGAGATCTTCCCCGGCGGTTCCATCCCATGCGACGAGGACATCATCGGGCTTTCCGACAAGGCCGGCTTCTCGATGCACCACTTCGAGACCCTGAATCCGCACTACGTCCGCACCCTGCGAACGTGGGCCGACAATCTCGAAGCCGCACACGACGAGGCTGTCGCCGCCACCTCCGAAGAGGTCTACGAGCGCTACATGAAGTACCTGACCGGGTGCGCGGACTTCTTCGAGCGCGGCATCAGCGAACTCGGCCAGTTCACCCTGGTCAAGGGCTGATCAGGGCGCGCCGAAGGCCAGCACGACGTTGTTGCCGCCCAGCCCGAAGGAATTCGACACCGCGTACCGATAGTCGCCGGGCCGAGGCCGGTCCACCACCACATCGAGGTCGATCTCGGGATCGAGGGACTTCAGGTTGCGCGTCGCCGGAATGACGCCGTCGCGCAGCGCCTGCACCGTCAGCACCGCCTCCACGGCTCCTGCGGCGCCCAACGAATGACCCAGCGCCGCCTTGGGCGCATATACCGCCGCCGAATGGTCGCCCAGTGCGCGCCGGATCGCGTGGGCTTCGGCAAGATCCCCGAGTTTGGTGCCGGTGGCGTGGGCGTTGACGTGGTCGATGTCGGTCGCCGTGAGGCCCGCCAGGTGAATCGCCCGGCTGATCGCGTCGCCGGCCCGCTCACCGGTCGGGTCGGGGTCCACGACGTCGTAGCCGTCCGACGTGATGGCCGCGCCCATCAGTCGAGCGAGGATCGGAGCCCCTCGCGCCTTGGCGTGTTCCTCGGTTTCGATGAGCATCAGCGCAGCGCCCTCGCCGAGCACCATGCCATCGCGGTCGGTGTCGAACGGACGGCACGCACCCGCCGGGTCGTCGTCATTGGTCGACAACCACCCGAGGTTGTTGAATGCCGCGACGGGCACGGCTTCGATGCAGTTCTCGACGCCGCCGCAGATCGCGATATCGGCCTCGCCCAGGATGATGCCCTGCCAGGCTTCGGCGATGGCGGCCGCGCCCGAGGCGTCTGCCAACACCGGGGACGTGATGCCCCCTCTGGCCTTCAAGTCCAAGCCGACCGAGGCGGCCGGCGCGTTCGGCATGTGCATCTGCACAGCCAACGGGTTGGCCGCGCGCATGCCACGTTCCTGGAAGTCGTCGTAGAGCCGGATCATCGCCTCGGTGCTGGCGAGCGCGAGGCCGATCGACACGAGGAGGCGACGGGTGTCGACTTCGGGCGATCCGGCTGTCTCCCACAGGCGTCGGCCGAGCACCCGCGACATCTTCTGCATGTAGGACAGCCGACGGAGCTCGACCCGGTCGAGGTACTGGTCGAATTCCTCTCGGAGTTCACCTCCGATGCGGACGGGGAAGTTGTATTCATCGACGAACGGCTTCTCGAGGCGGCGAATTCCGCTCTGCCCCTCCAGCAACTGCTGCCAGGTTTCTTCGGCGTTGGTCGCCAAGGCATTGCTCGACGCCACCGCTGTGACGACGACATCGGGCAGACCGTCGCCGGTGGTCTTACTCGCCATGGGTCACCAAAGTTCCTTCACTGCGCTAGCTGACCTGGTCGAGATTTCCCCAATTTACGACCGAATATGCGTCGGCGCAGCGACTTTTTGCATGCGCTCGAATCCAACATTAGCGGCAACTGCCCTAGCGTTGAAACCATGACCGAGATCGATCTCGAGGCACTCTCGACAAGCACACACGGCTATACGGTCAACGACGAGGACGACGACGACCCCGTCCTGCTCGACGAAGATGGCAACTACATCGACACGTGGCGCGAGCGATATCCCTACGACTCCCGGCTGCCCCGCGCTGAGTACGAACGCGTGAAGCGGCGGCTACAGATCGAGCTGCTCAAGCTGCAGAACTGGAGCAAACGCACCGGGGCTCGGCACGTCATCGTCTTCGAAGGCCGCGATGCCGCCGGCAAAGGCGGCACCATCAAGCGGTTCATGGAGCATCTCAACCCTCGCGGCGCGCGGGTGGTGGCGCTGGAGAAACCCACCGACCTCGAGAAGGCGCAATGGTATTTCCAGCGCTACGTGAGGCATCTGCCGACGGCCGGGGAGATGGTCCTGTTCGACCGGTCGTGGTACAACCGCGCCGGCGTCGAAAAGGTGATGGGGTTCTGCACCCCGGAGGAGCACGCCGAATTCTTAAGGCAGGCACCGATGTTCGAAGACATGCTCGTCAGCCAGGGCCTGGACCTCACCAAGTTCTGGTTCTCGGTGTCACCTGCCGAGCAGCGCACCCGGTTCGCGATCCGTCTGGTCGATCCCGTACGCAACTGGAAGTTCTCGCCGATGGACATGGAGTCGATCGACAAGTGGGAGCAGTACACGCAGGCCAAGCAGGAGATGTTCGCCGCAACCGACACCGACTACGCGCCATGGATCGTCGTGAAGAGCAACGACAAGAAGCGCGCCCGCATCAACGCAATGCGCCATCTCCTCGCGAAGTTCGACTACGACGACAAAGACGACGAAGTCGTCGGCGAACCGGACTCGTTGATCGTGGGGCGGGCCTTGGAGGACTGAGGGTTGCGCAGCCGGCCGGCCCAGATCGCACTCTCGCCTCGCGCGACGCTCATCACGGTGCGCGCGGTCTCCCACAGCTGACTGCCGCGATCCGCGTGCACGGCGGGTAGACCCGCCGCACAGCGCATGACCATCGTGCCGAGATTCGCCGACGTCATGTAGGGCACCACAAGTAGATTCGCGCAGGTACCGCGCCCCTCGACCTTCATCAGGCGAGGGCGCCGGGGGCCTGGGCTGTCAACCGTTCTGGCGCCGCTGATGATCGAGTCGAAATCGACCGGGCCCTCGGTGGGCGACCAGTTGATGGCGATGTCGACGATTTCCCCCAGTGGCGCATGCAAACGTTCGATGAGTTCAGGAAGCTCCGCGCCCACCGAGGCGGTATGCGGCCACCACGCCCCGTCGATGTCGGAGCCCAGTTGGGGTGCGAGCAGAAGGCGAACGGGGCGGGCCAACCGGCGCGTCCCCGACAGGCCGTTCACGACAAGGGCTTAGCGGAAGATGACTTCTTTTGGTCGCTGTCCGAGAAGGTGGGATTCTGTGTGGGCTCCGTGGAGCTCGTGCGCTTGTCGGCGACGTGCGGCTGATGGGGGTGTGAAAACAGATCTGACGATTCCATAGAACACGTCCTTAAAACATACGGGTGCGAGCCCATACATACGAAGTGGGCGAACGGAGATCCGTCCGCAGGCTGATCGCGAGAGCGACATCAGAAGAATGCTGAGGCGAAAGGCCTGACACCCAATTTACCCGATCATCGATAAAACCGGTGATCCGCCTTCGCCGACGACCGCAAAGTCCGTAGATAGCGGTGTGGGCTGGCGGGTACGTCCCCACCAGCCCACACGACCAAGATCAGGTTAAACGGCGGACACACCGACTGCCTGGGGACCCTTGGTCCCCTGCTCGACGGTGAACTCAACACGCTGGTTCTCCTCGAGCGACTTGTATCCATTTCCCTGGATTTCGCTGAAGTGAACGAAAACGTCGTCCGCTCCGCCATCCGGAGCAATAAAGCCGAAGCCCTTATCGCTGTTGAACCACTTCACAGTTCCCTGCGTCATACTTTTCTACTTCTCTCATTGTGTACGGATGTCGACAGACACCCGTGTAGAGCCTAGCACGCCCGGGGGCGAAGACGTATTCGCCTGTGCGGTAATCCTTTTGGTGTTCGGCGCAATTGCGGGTGCTGGTGAGCGAAGCAGTCTCGATGACATGTCCTGAGCGGCAACGGTTCTGAACGACGACCCGGCTTGCGCGGGCCATCGGTTGCGACACGGTCACGGAAGGGTATCCATCCGGGTAGCACTAGTCACAAAAATCCCACTGGTCACTATCGTCACAGGAAGCCGATTATGACGTCACCGCGACGTCGTGCCACGAAAGGTGTGACATGTCGCCGCGTCATCTCATCGCATCGATATCCGCGGTTTCGGCGACCGTACTCACCGTGGCCATCGGCGTGGCACCGACCGCATTAGCCCAGCCCTGCAGCGGTGCCGCCGCGGCTATCCAGCCTCCCGCCTCATCCAACTCCGGCGAGACTCCGGACCTGCCGGGCGACGGTCGACCTCGGGGCCAGCGGCCCACCGGGGCCAATGAGGGCGCCGCACTGCCGAGTCTGGGGCAGGTCCAAGGGGCCTCCCGGTATGACCAGCAAGCCGCGGTGGTGCCCGATGCCGCCCAGCCTGTTCCCGATGCCAACCCGGTGGCGCCGCCGGCGCCTCCTCCGCCGCCGGCGCCACCGGGTACGTCGCTCGTGGGCTGGGTGACCGGACCGGAAAGCCCGAACGACACCGTCAACCGCTTCGCCATCACCGGCACCGACCTCGGCATCATGTGGGACAACGGTGGCGGTGAGGTGCTGATGGCCTTCGGCGACACCTATGGGTACTGCGGTGTGCGCGGCCAGCAGTGGCGGTACAACGCCCTGTTCCGAAGCCGGGACGGCGTGCTGTCCAAGACGGTGTCGGCCTCGAGTTCTCCCCTGTGGTCCCAAGGACTTTCGAAGCAGATCATCAACAGCATCAAGTTCTCGCCGACCGAGAAGGGCATCATCCCGACCGCAGGTATCGCAGTCGGCGGCAAGCAGTACCTGAACTTCATGTCGATCAAGAATTGGGACAGCGACGGTCGCTGGACGACGAACTTCTCGGCCATCGCGGTGTCGCCGGACAACGGCGAGCACTGGGGCGTCTATCCGGACTCCGTGCGCCCGGCATCGCCGAACAGCACCGACCGGGTCCGGTACGTCGCGGGCAATGAGAACTTCCAGCAGGGCGCGTTCCTGACGCCGGGCCCCGGCGATCCCTACCTCTACTCGTTCGGCACCCCGGCGGGGCGCGGTGGTGCGGCGTACATGTCGCGGGTGCTGCCCCAGAGCGTGCCCGACCTTCGCAGGTACGAGTACTGGAGTTCGGCCTCCAACTCGTGGGTGCCGGGCGATCCCGCGGCGGCGACGCCGGTGATCCCCGGACCCGTCAGCGAGATGTCCGCGCAGTTCAACAAGCATCTCGGGCAATACCTGGTGCTGTACGGCAACGGCGCCAACGACATGGTGATGAGGACGGCGCCCGCACCGCAGGGGCCGTGGAGCCCGGAGCGCGTGCTGGTTCCGTCGATGCAGTTCCCCGGCGGCATCTACGCGCCTTTCCTGCATCCGTGGTCGACGGGCCGAGAGCTGTACTACAACGTGTCCCTGTGGTCGGCATACAACGTCATGCTGATGAGAACCGTTCTGCCGTAAGGGTCTGGGTCGGGCCGGCATCTGCTTATCCTGGGCGCCATGGACATTCGTCCGCCCGACGAACACGAAGGCCGTCCCGACCTCATCAGCCGGCGTCGGCTGCTCTGGCTGAGCGGCGCCGGACTGGCGGCCGCCGTCGCGCCGATTGCCGTCCCTGTCGTGACGTCCGCTGCACCGGTGGCACATCAGATCTTGTGCCGGGACGCGTGGGGCGCCGCTCCAGCTCGCCCCGGCGGCAGGACTCACACGCTCGGTCGCATGACGATCCATCACACCGAAGTGACTCTCGGTGACAACGCCGACGCTCCAGCCCGGCTCCGTCAGCACCAGCGCTACCACCAGGACACGCATGGATGGATCGACATCGCCTACCACTTCAGCGTCGACCGCAACGGGAACATCTACCAGCTTCGAAGGCCAGACCTGGTGGGCGACACCGCCACGAGTTACGACCCGACCGGCCACTTCCTCGTCGTGTGCGAGGGCGACTTCGACAAGGAGCAGGTCAGCGAGGATCAGCTCAACGGGACGGCGCTCGTATTAGCCTCAGCCGCCCAGCAATTCGGCATCTCGCCTGACACGCTGGCGGGACACCGTGACTTCAGCTCAACGACGACCTGTCCCGGCGAGAGCCTCTACGAACACGTGACCTCAGGTGATCTCCGGAACCGGGTGGACGGGCTCCTCGCCGCAGGCCCGGTCGGCCTGCCGTTGCTCTGCGGGCCCGAAGCGACCGATACCGTCGCGGCCATCGAATCGGGCCTGCGCTGACTCCCTAGCGCGGTCCGTCGACCTCGTAGGTGCCGAGGTCGTCCTGGAAGACCACCTGCACCGTGCGTTTCGCGCCGTTGATGGTCACGTCACAGGAGAAGCCCGCGCCCACTTCGACTTTCGGGTTCTTGCCGCCGTTGCACTGCACAGCCGACACGTCGTTGGCGCCGTAGCCGTTGATCGGATTGCTGAGAATCTCCGTCACACCGGCTTCGGCCGCGCCGACGTCGAGAACCGTTCCGCCGCCGAGGAATCCGGAGATCCAGAGTCCCCCGATCAACGCCGCGCCGCCGATGATGACGACCGCGGCGACCGCGCCGGCGATCATCGGCAGTCGCGACTGTTGAGGGTTCACGGGCGGCGGCTGTTGTGGCGCAGCGGGCTGCTGGCCGTACTGCGGTGTCTCCGCGGGTGTCCATTGTGGGGTCGGCCGGGCCGCGGGCGGCCAACCGGGTTGCTGCTGCGGCGGGTACTGCGAAGGCGGGTACTGGGGCCGCTGCGGCGGCGGGTATTGGGGCCGCTGCGGCGGGTACTGCGGGCGCTGCGGCGGCGGGGCCGCCGGCCTGCCGGGCTGAGGCGCACCGCCAGGGCGCTGCCACCACGGTTGTCCGGATGGCTCTCCGGAGCCTCCTTCGGGTGGGCGCGTCATGTGAACCGCTCGAAACACTCGTCGATGCGGCTGGAAAGCCCCAACCGATAGGCGAGGATCCGGGAGAAGCCCGCCGGTGCCGGAACCCCGTTCACATCGCTGGCGGCCAGTCCGTTGGCCAGTAGACCCGCCACCGCCTCGTCGGTGTCTCCCGGCGACAGGATGAAATCGGCGCCGTCCTCTTCGGTCATCTGTCCCTGCGCCACGCCGGTCAGACAGGCAGTGCGCAGCGCCGCGACAGGCGTATCGATTTTCGCGCCACGCTCCTTCTGTACCGCGAGCGCATAGCGCGACGTCACGATCGACAACGCGGAGTTGTCGCCTTGCACCAACACCTCGTCGCTCTCCTCGTTCTTGGTCGCTCCCGCCGCCTGCAGCGCGGGCATGTCCACGAAGATCTTGTTGGAATCCGGGCAGTACGAGGTCGGTTCGGTGATCGTGGCACCCGTGCATTCGGACCGGTCGGTGGTCAGTGTCGGAGCCTCGGCCGGCTGAAAAGTCGTGTCCAGCACGGCCATCAGCTTCGCAAGGGTGTCGTCGTTGATCGGGCTGTCCAGCGACGTGCCGGAGTCGAACGTCACGTGTTCGGGCAGATCACCCTGGCGTTTGGTGATCTCGTCCATGTCGATCGCCGCGCATTGGTCCGCACCACCGGTGAACCCCAACTGAAAGGCACTGACGCGGTCGAGCGCCGAGCCGTGCGGGTCGTCGGACGGTCCGCCTTCCAAGCGGTCGCGGATGTAGATCACCCCGGCGAGCACGTGGTTGAGACCGTCGCCGGTGCTCAACGTGAACCGCGGCGAATCTCCGGCAGCCACCCAGTGCAGGTATACCCCCGCGAAGCAGTCGGCTTGCTGCTCTCTGACCAGGCCGGGGGTGTCCATGTCGGCGATCCCGGCCATCCATTGCAGCGCGTGCCCGTATTCGTGGGCGATCACGCCGACGACACCCATGTCACCGAAGTACTCCTGCGCGACCGGCAGGAACACCCCGCGGTCCCAGATCATCGTGTTGAGCCGGAAGCAGAACGCCGCGTTGGGGCTGTCATACAACGACGCGCCGCACAGCTCCGGGCTGTTCGGATCCGTCGAGTCGTAGGACGCCAGGGTGTCCACCGGTTCGAACTGGCCCGCCAGATACTTGTCGTAGTTCTTGGCCCAGAACTCCTGAATATCGTTGACCGCCAACAGCGCGAGGCGATCCATCGGGCCGTCGTCGCTGTACTCGACGGTGCCCTCGGGTTCGGGCGCATTCGGCCGGGGACCGCTGGGCCCTTCGCTGACCGGCAGGCCGCCGACGCGCTCGGGGTTGAACAGCATCGACGTCGCCCGGCCGTCGATCACCGAAGGCGTGCACGCCGTCAACAGCGCCGCGCATACGACGACCGGCACCACGCGAGCGAAGCCCCTGCGCACCGTCTCGCCCGCGCCGTGCCGCACCACCCGCACCACGTCGTTCACCTGTCGTTACCCCTGTCAGTGCAGTCGTCCCGCCCAACTTTGCCGCTTCCGCTGGACTTCAGCAGGAAGATTATGCGAAGAATCCCACCCGCGACGGATACTGCGTGGTGGAGGAGGTGAGATCGAGGTGGATTCTCCGAGCTCGCGCGTCGGCCAGATGTTCGGCCACTACCGGCTCACCGGCCTGCTCGGGCGGGGTGGCATGGGCGAGGTGTACCGGGCAGACGATACGAAGAAGGGCCGTACCGTCGCGCTGAAAATCCTCGCCGAACAGTTCTGGCAGGACGAAAAATTCAGAACCCGTTTCCAGCGTGAGTCGCGGGCGGCCGCCGTTCTTCAAGAACCACACGTCATTCCGATCCACGACTGGGGAGAGATCGACGGGCACCCGTACATCGACATGCGACTCGTCGAGGGCCAGACCCTGCAGGAGCTGCTGAGCACCGGACCGCTCAAACCCGCCCGGGCGTCGTTCATCATCGGCGGGGTTGCCGCCGCCCTGGACGCCGCGCACGCCGCCGGGCTGATTCACCGCGACGTGAAACCGCAGAACGTCATCGTCACACAGTCGGACTTCCCCTACCTCGTCGACTTCGGCATCGCCGAAGCCAAGGGCGAGAGCGGCTTGACGAACACCGGCATGCAGATCGGCACGTGGACCTACATGGCTCCGGAGCGGTTCCGCGACCGCGAAGCCACTCCCGCGGTCGACGTGTACGCACTCGCCTGCGTTCTGTTCGAATGCCTGACCGGCGAACCGCCATTCCAGTCGAACAGCATCGAGCAGATCATGACGTCGCACCTGTTCATGCCGCCACCACAGCCCAGCCAGGCCAATCGGGCCCTGTCACCGACATTCGACGACGTCGTCGCGCGCGGAATGGCCAAAGAACCCGATGACCGCTACGGAAGCTGCGGAGCCTTGGCCCGGGCGACACAGCGCGCCGTGGAATCGGACACCACGATCAGGCCCACCCCGGATCCCGGTCCCACGATGCCGGTGCCGACACAGCAGGCCTGGAATCGTCCGCGGACGGCCGCAGGCGCCGGCGATCCGACCATGCACCGGCCGGCGAACGTCGCCCCACCGCAGCCGCCGTACCGCCCGCCGCCGTCGCATCCTCCACCGCCCACCCCCAGCGCGCCGCGACCCGCCGCCAGTTCTCCGCCGCCGGCGGCGACCTCGCGCAAGTGGTTGATGCCGGCCGTCATCGCGGCCGTCGCGGTACTGGTGCTGGGCGGAACCGGGATCGTGATCGGAGTGCTGACCAACGACGACCCTCCCCCGCCGGTGCCCACCGATCGTGCGGATCCCCCGGTCCCGCGGCCCGGCGCCGATACCGATACCAGAACCCCGGAGCCGACGCCTACCGTGGATCCGCTGTCGGAGGGTTCGCCTCCTCCGCCGCCGCTGGTCGGCCGGGACACCAGCGCCAACCCGACGAGTTGCACCGGCGACTACGCGCTTCCCGGCCGCAACGATCCCGGCACGCACGCCCGCCGGGGTTCGGCCGACACCTCGTGCTTCTTCACCGACAGCGTTCTGCGTTCGTATTGGCAGAAGTACGGTGACGCCAGCCGTGACCTTCGAGAGGTGTCGGCGCCCGGTGCTGTCGATTGTGTTCCCGGCAACGGATTCCGCTGTGATGGAGCAAATTTCGTGATGGAGTGCCAAGCGCGTCCAGGCAACGCCTACATCACCTGCACCGGCGGCCGAGACGCCGTCGTCTATCTCTACTGAGGGCAGCTACCCGCGGGCAACAGGTCGGCATGGTCGGTAAGCCAGGTCGTGATCTGCGTCAAAGCCGCTGTCCCGTCGTCGAATGCGCCCGATCGCGGTTCGACGGCCACCGCGACGACCGCCGACCCGTCCCTTACGGGGATGACCCCTAACTGGCGGACGAGGTAATTGCCCGCCGGCGAGGGACCCCAGCCACCTTTGAATTTCGCGCCGGGGAGCATGCCAAGGCCCCAGCGCTGGTCGGGCTCGACCTCTCCCATCAGATCCATGACCGGCTGGTCTCTGGGATCGCACGCGGCCGCTGACAGGAACGTCGCCTGATCGGCCAGCGACCACGTCGTCTGCCCGAACGCGGTGAACTCCGGCCTGACCTTGCGGGATTCGACGGCGGTCGGTGCGCCGGCGTCGGCCAGCACTGCCTCCACCTTCTCGGCGGCCTCGGACGAGTCTCCCAGGCTCGCCCAGATCGATTCGGCCGCATCGTTATCCGATTGGGTGATCGCGGCCCGCATCGCCTCGGTGACCTGGCCGGTCTCCCGCAGGCCTGCGATGGCCAGCGGCACCTTGATGGTCGACCACGCCGTCCCGGTGCTCCATTCGCCCGCCGTCACCGGTGCCGGTCCCGCGCCCAACGGTCGGACGACGATGCCCACCGTTGCATTGAGTTGGGCTGCGAGAGAGGCGAACTCGGTGGCGAAGGGCCCGCCGTCGACGGGCGGCGGAACACCGGGGGTCGCGGGCGACGACGGCGCCTGGGTGAGGAGCGGCGGCGCACTGCTGCTCTGCGTGGACGCCGGCTCAGCCGAGATGTTGCGACCGATGACGATGCCGCCCCCGACGATTCCGATGGCTGCCAGGGCGGCGACGAGCACGACCAGAGATCGGCGGGGGCGATTCTGATTCGAGCGGGTGTCTCTGGGACCCGGCATCGGTCGGCTGTTGGTCGTGGTGGCCATCTCCCCCAGTATCACGGCTGTCGGCGCGGACTCCGCGCAGCAAGGCGGCACGCTGTTGATAACAATTTGACACCGCAGTGCAGCCGAGGAACCTCAGACTGTGGGAATCACTTCGCCGCGCCGTTGATCCTCGGTGTGAGGATCATGCCCTTCTCGACGCCCCACATCGTCGCGATCGTCTTGTATTCGCCGGTCTGAATCAGGTGCTCGAGCGCCTTAAGCAGCGATTGCGCCAGGCCTGATCCCTTGGCCACCGGCCAACCGTAGGGAGCCGAGTCGAACACCTCGCCCGCGGCCTCCAGTTCGCCGCCCGAGGTCTTGATCGCGAACAACGTCACCGGTGAATCCGCCGACATCGCATCCACCTCCCCGTCGATGAGCGCTGCGGTCAGATCGTCCTGGCTCACGAACACCTTCTTGTCGATCGGCGGCTGCCCGGCAGCTTCACAGGCGCCACTCTTCGCCGGGATCTCCTCCGCCTCTTGCAGAGACGGGTATGCGACACCGACGGACAACCCACACGCATTGTTCGGATCCACTCCGCCGCCCGGGCGTTGCGCCCACAGCGTCCCCGCCTCGAAGTACGTCACGAAGTCAACCGATTCCTCGCGCTCCTTGGTGTCGGTGAACGACGACATCCCGACGTTGAAGTCGCCGCCGCGCACGGAGGGAATGATCGCCTCGAACGCCGTTTCGCGGTACTCCGGCACCAACCCCAGGGTGCGGGTGATCGCATTCATCAGGTCGACGTCGAAACCGACGATTGCTCCACTGGCGTCCTTGAATTCGTTTGGGGCATAAGGCACATTCACCCCGATGATCAGCCGGCCCGTCGACCTGATGTCTTCGGGCACCGTGGCGGCGATCGATTCCACCGCGCCGGGCTGCGGCCCCGGCGTCATCGTCGACGAGCTCTCCGCCACGCTCGCGGGTTCGGCCCCACCGGAGCCGCCCCGCCATTGCCAGACCCCGAGACCGCCTGCCACCACCACCAGTGCCACCGCGACGGCGACCGCGACGAGGCGCCCGGACACGTGCCGTCGGGCGGGGGCGGCACGTCGGGCCGAATGCCGTCCGCTGCCCGCCATCCGCACCGGTGCATTGAGCGCACGCCGTGCGGCAGAGGCCAATTCGGCGGCCGACTGATACCGCTTTCCCGGCGACTTCGCCATGCCCTTGGCGATCACCGCGTCGAACGCCGCCAGCTTCGGGTCGACGGCCGATGGCCGCGGAATCGGCTGGGTCATGTGCCCGGCGATCTGCTGTTCCAGGCTCTGCGCCGGATAGGGCCGCAAGCCGGTCAGGCATTCATAGAGCACGCACGTCAGCGCGTAGATGTCCGACGTCGCGTCGACCGGCTTGCCCTCGAACCGCTCGGGCGCCATGTACGCCATCGTCCCCAGCGTGCTGCCCGCGGTCGTCAACCCGACTTCCCCTGCGGTTCGCGCCAGCCCGAAGTCGATCAGGTAGACGAAATCGCGGTCGGTGATCAGGATGTTCGACGGTTTGACGTCGCGGTGGATCAGCCCAGCGGCATGTGCGGCGTCCAGCGCGGTCGCGACCTGTTCGGTCACCTTGACCGAGAGTTCGGGATCCAGCGGGCCGGAGGTCTCGTTGAGCATCGTCCCGAGATTGCGGCCCTCGATCAGCCGCATATCCAGGTAGAGACGGCCGTCGATCTCGCCGAAACTGTGGATCGGCACGACATGTGGGTCGTTCAGGCCCGCGGCGGCCTGGGATTCGCGCCGGAACCTGGCCTGGAACGTCTCGTCGGCCGCCATGTTCGGCGGCAGCACCTTGAGGGCGACGATGCGGTCGGTTCTGGTGTCGTAGGCCCGGTAGACCTCACCCATTCCCCCTCGGCCTATCAGCCTTTGAAGCTGATAGTGCCCGAATGGTGTCGCATCCACCGTCAACTCCTCGGCAGCGGGCCCCCCGCGTCACGTGTCGATCGAAACTACATCAGGTTTGCCAGAAAGTCCTACGAGTGGGCGACTTGCGCTGGACCGGTGGGCGCGACCTTCTTGACGGCACGGACGGTGATCTGCCCGCCGCGCTGCGGCGTCATGATGACGTGCTTGAGCCTCGTCTTCTCACCAGGCTCGGAAGTGGTGCTCAACTCGACGCGACGCAGGATCTCGCGCAGCACGATCCGCATCTCGACCATCGCGAAACCCGCACCGAGACAACGCCGATTGCCGCCGCCGAACGGGAACCACGTCGTCGGACTCAGCGTCGCGCCGACCATCCGGTCCGGATCGAACTTCTCGGGGTTCGGGTAGACGTTCGGATCGGCGTGCACCGACGTGATGCTGGGGACCACCATCACCCCGACCGGTAGCTGGTATCCCCCGACCTCGACGGGTTCCTTCAGGATCCTGCCGACGTCGGGGACCACGGGGCGGATCCGCAGCGTCTCCTTGGCGATCGCGTCGAGGTACTCGTCACCGGCGGCATCGCCGGCCTCGGCCGCGGCGACGGCTCGCGCCAGAATCTGCGGGTGTCGGGTGAGCCGCTCCAACGCCCACGCCAGCCCGGTCGCCGTGGTGTCGTGGCCCGCCACCAGCAGGGTGATCAGCTGATCACGCAATTCCTTGTCGCTCATCCCGGTTCCGTCGGCCGCGCCGGCCTGAACCAGCATGGCCAGGGCGTCGGTGCGCTCGGCGAGGTTGGGATCGGCGCGACGTTCGGCGATCTCGGCGTACAGCAGCCGGTCGGCTTCGGCCATATTGCGTGCGAACCGCCGCCATGCCGGGCTTTTCTGCAGCTTCGGTTTCGCGATGGCCAACGACTCCCACGGGCCGACTTTCAACAGCCGGGGCATCACGTCGCGCAGTGCGGCGAGCCGCGCCGGATCGCTGGCGCCGATCACCGTCCGCAGGATCACCTCCAACGTGATCTCCGACGTTTTCGGCGCCACCGCGAACGGCTGGCCGACGGGCCAGCCCGCGATGTTCTCCGCCGCGATGTCAGCCATCAGCTCGGCCTGGCGTGCGACCGCGTCACGATGGAACGGGGCCATCATCAGCTTGCGCCGTTCGCGATGGACGTCGCCGTCGATGACCAGCACCGAGCTCGACCCCAACAACCCGCCCAGCATCGAATTTGCTTCGCCCGCATGGAAAATCCGCGGGTCGCCGGCGAACACCGTCTTGATCGCCTCTGGGTCGGCCATATAGACCATCTCGCCCATCATCGTGTTGCGCAGCGTGAACATCGTGCCGTAGCGGCGCCGGCACGACGCGACGAACTGCGGCCACCACCGCATCATCAACACCAGCTGGACCGCGGCGGGCAGTTTGGGCCCAGGGGGGAGAGCATTCCGCACTGTTGGACTCATGCCTAATAGGCTACGTGCGGGAGTCGGCCCAGGCAACGGGTTGGGCGTTTCCGATAACCTCGGTCACGAGATGTGCGGCTAATGTGTCGGCGAGTCGCGCACCGGCGCGCCGCATCCGAAAGATCCTTTATCTATGCGAGTTGACGGGCGGGACATCACCGTCACGGGTAGCTTGCTGCAACCGTTGACCCGCCGGACCAACGACATCTTCCGGCTGGTCCTCTCGGCGGTGTTTCTCGCCGTCGTCATCACCAGCTCGCTGATCACGCGCAACGAGTGGGTCGCCCTGGAACGGTCGATCTCCGAGATCGTGGCGGTCCTCACCCCCACCCAGGCCAACCTGGTGTACCTCGCATACGGCGTCGCGATCCTGGCGTTGCCGTTCGTCATCCTGGTCAGCCTCATCGTGGCCAGGCAGTGGAAACTCCTCGGCGCGTACGCGGCCGCCGCTGCGATCGCCGGTCTGGCGCTGTCGATCAGCAACGCCGGCATCGCGGCGCCGCAATGGCACTTCGACCTCCGAGACCGTCTCGACACGGTGCCGTCGCAGTTCGTCGACGACCCGCGCTGGATCGCGATGCTCGCCGCGGTGCTCACCGTTTCGGGGCCCTGGCTGCCCGCGCGGTGGCGGCGGTCATGGTGGGCGCTGTTGCTGGCGTTCGTACCGATCCATCTCGTGATCAGCGCGGTGGTTCCGGCGCGCTCGCTGTTCGGGCTCGCCGTTGGCTGGTTCATCGGCGCGCTGGTCGTGCTCGTCGTCGGCACCCCCGGCCTCGATGTACCGCTGGAAGGGGCGGTTCGCGCCATGGCGCGCCGCGGGTGCGTCGTGACCGCACTCAAGGTGGTGCGGCCGTCCGGTGCCGGGCCGCTGATCCTGCACGCGGAATGCGACCAGCAGCAGACGACGGCCGTGATGCAGATGTACGGACCACACCAGCGCGGCGGCGGCGTGCTGCTTCAGGTGTGGCGGAAGGTTCGGCTCCGCGATCGGGAGACCGCGCCACTGCACGCGTCGATGCGTCGCGCGGTAGAACACCGGGCGCTGATGGCGATCGCGATCGGTCAGCTGAAGCTCGCCAACATCTCCACGATCGCGGTAGCCGGGCTCGAGCGCAGCTGGACGTTGTACGCGCACACCCCCGCGCACGGGACGCCGCTCGGCGATTGCACGGCAGCCATTCCCGTCGACCGAGTCTGGGAGTCGTTGCGCGAACTTCACGACTGCCAGATCTCACACGGGGACCTGCGCGCCAGCGAGATCACCGTCGAGGAGACCGTGTTGTTCGGTGGCTTCGGCAGTGCCGAGTACGGCGCGACCGACGCGCAGCTGCGTTCGGACATCGCACAGTTGTTGGTGACGACGACCCATCTGTACGACGCGCCGTCGGCCGTACGGGCAGCGATCGATGCATTCGGCAAGGACACTGTGCTAGCGGCATCGCGGCGTCTCACCAAAGCAGCTGTGCCACTGCATATCCGGCAATCCGTGCGCGATGCGAAGACCGTCATCTCCGCCGCGCGTGACGAGGTGAAGCGTCAGACACGCGTCGATGAGATCCGGACCGAGACCGTCACGCGATTCACCCGCAGCCAGCTGATCCAGCTCGTGCTGTTGATTGCGCTGGTGTACGTCGCGTATCCGTTCATCAGCTCGGTCCCGACCTTTCTCACCGAACTCCGCACTGCGAACTGGTGGTTCGCACTACTGGGACTGGCGGCGTCGGGGCTGACTTATCTCGGTGCGGCGGCGGCGCTGTGGGCGGCCGCCGACGGCGTGGTGAAGCTATGGGGCCTGATCGTCATGCAGGTGGCCAACAAGTTCGCCGCGACGACGACCCCGGCGGGCGTCGGCGGTCTTGCACTCAGCGCGAGGTATCTGCAGAAGGGCGGCGTCACCCCGATGCGCTCGACGACCGCTGTCGCGCTGCAACAATCGGTGCAGGTGATCACCCACATCGTGTTGCTGATCTTCTTCAGCACCGCGGCGGGCGTGTCCGCCAACCTCTCTCGGTTCGTGCCCAGCGTCAACGTCCTGTATCTGGTGGCCGGCCTGCTGCTGGGGTTGGTCGGCACCTTCCTGCTGGTGCCCCGGCTGCGGCGCTGGCTGGCGACGTCGGTGCGGCCGCGACTGCAGGAGGTGATCGGCCATCTCATCGAACTGGGCCGCGAACCCAAGCGCCTGGCGATCATCGTACTCGGTTGTGCGGCAACCACTCTCGGTAACGCGTTCGCGTTGTGGGCAGCCATCGAGGCGTTCGGCGGCAACACCTCGTTCATCACCGTCACCGTGGTGACGATGATCGGCGGCACGTTGGCCTCGGCGGCGCCGACGCCCGGCGGAGTGGGGGCGGTGGAGGCCGCGTTGATCGGCGGTCTGGCCGCATTCGGGATGACCGCCGCGATCGCCGTTCCGGCGGTGCTGCTCTACCGTGTGCTGACGACCTGGCTGCCGGTGTTTGTCGGCTGGCAGGTCATGCGGTGGATGACGCAGAGCGGACGCATCTAGCCCGTCGCGATTTCGGTGCGCAAACAGTCGCTAGCGGGCGTTGTCAAGCTGCGTGGAGTCGGTCGGGGTCGTTTTCGGGTGGGAGGTTGATGCCCACAGTGGCCTTGGGTGATTCGGTGTGCGGGCGTGCGCGGAATCGTTCGGGGTGGGTGTCGTAGTAGGCCTGGAGGGCGTGGTCGCGTTGGAGCCACCGCTGCGTCCATTGCCCGTCGTGGACCTCGGCGGGGGTGAACAGTGCGATCCCGCTGTGGCGGTGGTGCTGGTTGTACCAGGAGACATAGGAGTTTACCCAGGCCCGCGCGGCATCGAGATCATCGAAGATACCGGGATAGTTCGGCCGGTATTTCATCGTGCGGAATTCCGATTCGGAGAACGGGTTGTCATTGCTGACCCGTGGCCGGTTGTGGGTCTGAGCGATGCCGAGATCGGCGAGGAGGTCTTTGAGATCCGTCGAGCGCATCGCCGGCCCAGAATCGGCGTGCACGACTGCGGGCGACCCGTGGGTGGTGATCGCGGTCTGGAACATCTGCGTGGCGAGATCGTCGCTCTCGCGTTGCTCGACGCGCCAGCCCACGATCTTGCGAGAGAAGATGTCAATTATCGAGTACGCCTTGAACGCCACGCCCCGCCACGGGGTGCGCAGGTCGGTGATGTCCCAACTCCAGATCTGTTGCGGGCCGGTCGCTTTGAGTACTGGTGCCGGCCGCGGAATCTTGTTCGTCGAGCGGGTCGGGCAGATCGGACGAGCGCTTTGATCGACGATCGCGGCCGCGATACGCCACCAGGACCGCCGTGAGGCCAGCATCACCCCGTCATCCCAAGCGGCGGCAAACGAATGGTCCACCGACGTGCCCGCCTGCCAGCCGGTGATGATCTTGTCCTGGATCACCACGCGGTCACCCGCGCAGATGCGCGCGGGGTAGGCCCGATCTTTCTGCGGCACCGGGTTACTCACCCGCGGCCGCGGCTTGCGGCGGTAATGCCACGTCGAACGCGACAACCCGATCATCGTCAGCGCCTGGCGCTGGGATCTGATCGCGGCGCTCAGCTCGGCGACGAGTCCGTTCTCGCGCTCGAGGAATCGTCGAGATCGGTCATCGTCAGGGCTGCATCGGGCTCTTCGGCGTTCATCGCATGCAAGAGCCCGATAGCTTTTCCCAGGGCCTCGTTGGCGTGTTCGAGCTCGCGTACCCGCGCCTGTAGTCGAGCCACTTCGGCCTCGTCGCGCTCCTGTTTCGCCGTCTGCGCCATCGCCAGCGCCGATCGTTTCGCCGGGGGAACCGTCACACCACTACCTTCTCGCGGAATAAGCCCCCGGTCGAGATCACCGGCGAACACCGTGGCTTCCCACCGCCTCAACTGGCGCACCGATACCCCCTGAGCAGCACGCCAGGATCCCTTCTGACCATGAGGCAACAAGTGATACTCAATGACGAACTCATGAATCTCGGCAGAGCTGAACCCCGCACTGATCGACACAACCCAACCCCTTCACACTGGCCCAAACCGACTCACAACCAGCGTGGCAAAGAGGGTAGGCGATCGTTAGCGCACCGAAATCGCTAATATGGGGGCGCGGTCCGATACGACGAACGACGCCCCCGTCCGCACCTCGGCGCCCGGCCTGGATACGTAGGGCAGGACGCGAAAGTCCGCCCGCATCTCGTCCGCGGCGAATCTGGCCCGCACATATCCGCGACGACCGCTGAAGTACCGAAGGTGCGGGTTCTCGGGCAGCATCGCCGCGATGTCGTCGCGCATATCAAATCCGTCGCCGCCCGAGCTGATCGACGTCGTCACCAATTCGGTAGCCACCACCGGCGATAACGGGTCATCGGGCCGAGCATGCACCTCGGCCGCCCAATGCGAATGCACGTCTCCGGTGAGCACCACGGCATTGCGGACGGGCGAGTGCACGAGGCCGTGAACGACCCGGTCGCGGTTGGCCGCATAGCCGTCCCACGCATCGGGGTTGAATCCGCGACCCGCACCCGGTGTGAACTCCACCTGCGAGAAGAACACCTGCTGGCCGAGGATGTCCCATCGCGACCGAGATCGCTGAAACCCGTTGAGCAGCCACCGTTCCTGTTCGGCGCCGATCAGTGTGGCCGACGGGAGCTTCCGTTCGTCGCAGTTCGTGCGGAACCCATCGCCGCACGGCTGATCGGTGCGGTACTGCCGGGTGTCGAGCATGTGCAACGTCGCCAGACCGCCCCACCGCACCCGACGGTAGAGCTTCATGTCGATGCCGCGCGGCACCGCCGACCACCGCAACGGCATGTTCTCGTAATAGGCCTGCAGTGCCGCGGCACGGCGACCGGGAAAAGCTGGGTCGGGCCTCTCCGGCACTTCGTCGGCCCAGTTGTCGGCCACTTCATGGTCGTCGAACACCGCCAGCCACGGCGCCACCGCGTGCGCGGCCTGCAGGTCCGGATCGGTCTTGTACTGCGCGTACCGCTGCCGGTAGTTGGCCAGTGTCACCGTTTCGGGACCGGCATGTGCCCGCACACCCATATCCGAAGCGGCGTACTCGTATTGGTAATCGCCAAGGTGTACAACAAGATCCGGCTGCTCCTCGGCGAGCCGGCGGTACGCCGTGAACCAGCCCTGCTGATAGTTCGCGCACGATGCGACGCACATCGTCACCGGTGCCAACGACCCGCCCTCGGGCGAGGTCCGCGTTCGGCCGACCGGCGACACATGACCACCGGTGCGGAAGCGGTAGAAGTACTCGGCACCGGGACGCAATCCGGCGAGTTCGACGTGCACACTGTGCGCCGACGCCGGGACAGCTGTCGTGATCCCCCGCTGTTCGATCTGGCTGAACCACTCGTCGCGCGCCACTTCCCATTCGACGTCGATCGCCCGTGCCGGCATGCCTGCGAATCCGTCGTCGGCCAACGGATTCGGTGCCAGCCGCGTCCAGATGACCGCGCCGTCTGCGGAGGGCTCACCGGACGCCACGCCGAGCGTGAACGGATCGGATCGGATGGGGCTCAAGCGGCGATCGTCGGTGAACCCGACGACCGGCAACGCGCCGAGCGCGAGCGCACCTTTGAGAACGGCGCGGCGGCTCGGACGCAGGGACACGGCCGAGTGTCAGAAAGCCAGCTGTCCTGCCGGTGACGGGCGGACATCCGGTGTCTCCCGCCGGTCAGGCCATTGCGCGAAGATCCGGCTACGACGCGACGAACGTGGGTTACCCGCACGCTTTCCGGTGTGCGAACGTGCGGGTAACCCACGTTCGCGCAAATCGGAGAGGCCATACTTAACGGGTGGGTGAACGCAATGTATTGGGCGGTCCGCTCGAGCCGTGCGGCACCGATCCGATGACCGGCTTCTACCGCGACGGCTGCTGCTCGACCGGACCTCAGGACGTGGGCAGACACACCATCTGCGCCGTCGTGACCGCCGAATTCCTCGAGCATCAACGCTCCATCGGCAACGATCTGTCGACCCCGATGCCGCAATACCGCTTTCCCGGTCTCGAGCCCGGCGACCGTTGGTGCGTCACCGCGGTGAACTGGCTGAGGGCATATGAGGACGGCTACGCCGCCCCGGTCGTCCTGGCCTGCACCCACGAACGCACGCTCGACGTCGTTCCGATCGAGGCGTTGCGCGAGAACGCCGTCGACGTCCCCGACGACCTGGAAAGCCTTTAGCGCAATACCCGTCAGCACGTCTCCGATCAGGCATACCGTGTGCGCTATGACCGATCAGGAACCCGCAGTCGCCGCTGCGCATCCACCCGAGAAATTGCTCCGCATCGTCAACCCGATGCTGCGCAAGCTGCTGGGCACCCCACTGGCGGGTTCACTTCGCAAGCAGCTGATGGTGCTCAACTTCAAGGGACGCAAATCCGGCCGCCAGTTCTCGATTCCGGTGAGCGCACACCACATCGACGGCGCGCTGTACGCCATCGCAAACGCGGGTTGGAAGCACAATTTCAGCGGCGGCGCCGACGCCGAGGTTCTGCTCAACGGCAAGACCACGAAGATGCACGGCGAAGTCATCTCGGACCCAGCCGCCGTCGCCGATCTCGCGCACCGCGCCGCCCAGTCCTACGGCGTCAAGAAGGCCCAGACGATGATGGGTCTCAAATTCCGCGACGACCGCATCCCCACCGTCGACGAGTTCGCCGAGGCGTTCGCCCGCGACAAGATCGTCGCGGTCAAGTTCACCCCGCGCTGACCCACCTCGGTCAGCGAGTTCAGTCCCCGCTTCCGACCGCATCAAGAATCCTCCAAGCCGCCTCGTGCACCCTTCCACCACTGGAAAGGACTGCACATGAATCAGATCTTGCGTCGAGCCTCTGTCGTCGCGGCGACAGCGGCGGTGGTGGTCGGATGCTCGTCGACGGAGCCGGCCGCGCACCCCGGCGAACCCGCGCCGTCGGCGCCAGCCACCTCAACACAGACGCCCCTTGCCGCAACGATGGCCGCATACAACGAGGAAGCGCCCATCCAGGACGTACCTTGGTCGGAGGTCGGCCCCGGCTGGATGCTCGCGATGTGGAACGCCGCCACCCCGACGAACGCCGGAGACGAATTCGAGCCGGGCGATCCGACGCCCTACAACTCGGAGACGACGCTGTACCTCGTCAACCCTGAGGGGGGCCGCTACGCGATCACCACATTCGAGGCGCCCGGCGAATCCGGTTCACTACCCACCCTTGTCGACTGGTCGGGCGACGGGACTCGAGCACTGTTCTCCCGCACCGGCGACGACCTGACCGTCATGCAGGTCGACCTGCGCACCGGTGAGCGGACGTCGTTCCGGGTCGAGGACGGCTTCGCGGTGACCCCGCGCTACTCGCTGCCCGAAGGCAAAGCGGTGTTGTTGCTCGAATCGCGGACCACCGAAGGCCCGGCATCCCTGACGCGGGTCGATCTCTCCGGTAAGCAGCAGCTGACGTACCCGGTGGACAAGCTCGGGAGCGAGTTCAACGAGTCGTTCCTCTCCACACCCGACGGCACGGAACTGATGCTCGGCACCGATCGGGGCCTGACGCGGATGGGCAACGACGGAACGCCGGGCAAGGAGCTGCCGGTGCCGGACGCCAGCTATTGCCTACCGATGCGGTGGTGGGACGCAGATGTGGCCCTGACCCGTTGCAACGGACCGGATTTCAGCTATTCGCGGCTGTGGCTTGTTCCCCTCGACGGCACGGCGCCGACGCCTCTGACGGCGAAGAACGACGGAACGCAGGGCCCCGACATGGCCGACCTCAACGCGTGGCAGGTGCCGGAAGGCACGTTCGTACAGGCAGCGGGCGGATGCGGCTTCGTGTATCTCGCGACGCTCAACGCGGACGGTACGACGACGCCGGTGTCGGTTCCGGACGTGGACGACAACCACAGCGTGCGCGTGCTCGGCGTCAAGGACGGCAACCTTCAGTTGCAGGCGACCCTGTCGTGCGGCAGCGGCGAGACGCTCGTCGACTACGACCCGGAGGCGGGAACGTCGACGGTTCTGCTCGGGGGTGACACCAACGGCGGTGGCGTCCTCGACGCCTTGGCCTACCCGGCGCGGCCCTAGCCGGGGCGTCGCTCGCTATCCCGATTCAACAAATCAGCTGGTCACCATTTACTTCGCACCCAAAATCTGCGACTGTGTCAATTTCGGGGGGTCGCAGCTAAGGGGTAAACCATGCGCAGTCGAATTCTGCCGCTGTTGGCGGCTGGCTTGATCGTGGCCGGATGCGGCAGTGCGACGACCGATGAGGCCAACGCTCCTGAAACTCCGGCAGCCGCGGACACGTCGGTGAAGGGAAAGGTCGACGAGAACGGTGCCCCGGAGGCGCCACCCGCAGACGGCGCCGGCGGAACGATGATTGTCACCTACGAAGACGCCGACACGCCCGAGGCGCTGAACGGGAAGAAGATTCAGCAGGCAAACCGGATGCTCGAAGACCTCGCCGACGACATAAACCAGACGCTCGTGCTGCCCAACGACATCACGCTGCGCGGGGCGCAATGCGGTGTCCCGAACGCATATTGGAGCGAGAGCGAGAACGCCATCACCATGTGTTACGAGGACACCGACTGGTCCATGGCGGTTTTCACGAACGCGGGCGACGCCGATCCGCTTCAGTCGGCGCTTGGCTCCGAGTACACGACGTTCTATCACGAGACCGGCCACATGGCGATCAGCATCTATGACCTGCCGGTCACCGGGCGCGAGGAGGACGTCGCCGATCAGGCCGCCGCCTACTTGCTCTTGACGCCAGGGGACGACGGAACGGTCGATCCGGAGTCGGTGCAGTCCGTGAAGGACTTCGCACGCGCGTTCGCCGCACTGGCAGAAGTCCAAACCGAGTTCACTGCCGAAGACATGGCCGACGAACACTCGTTGAATCTGCAGCGGGTGTACAACATGGACTGCTGGATCTACGGATCCGATCCCGAAGCCAACGGCGATTTGGTCGGCAACGGACAACTTCCCGAGGATCGCGCAGCGGGGTGCCCGGCCGAGTGGGAGCAGCTCGACCAAGCCTGGTCGACGTTGCTGGAACCCCACTGGAAATAGAGCTATCCATCCTACGAACCGTGATCTTGATAACTCGCTGGTAGTCGGTTTGCAGACACCAAGGTGAACATTATTGACATTGGCGTAGACGGCTGTGTTCAAAGCAAGGACAGAACCGTCTAGCGGCCCTAGCATTCCGTCCGTGGAACCCCAGAGGCCAGAGGCGCCAGAGCGCCAGGCAAATTCGCGCCACGGTACTCCCGAGCCCAAATCGGGCCGGCGCGTCGGAACCATCGTCGGCGTCGTCGCGGTGGTCCTGCTGGCCTACTTCGGCACGCTGTTCGCCTACTGGTGGCTGTCGGGCTCGTCGACCGAGTTGGGTCCCGCCGACACCGGCGACGGATCCGAAACCGTCGTCCTCGTGACGGTGAAGGCCTTGCGCACCGTCGACTATCAAGCCGACGTCAAGGTGCTCGTCATTCCGCAGGATGACCTCACCGACGAACGTCTCGAGGTGCTCAACGCCGACATATCGGTGCGGTTGTTCCCGTGGAACACGTTGGGCGACTTGAGCTTCCCCGCAGGTGAGGCACCTGCGGAGAAGACCACCACCCTCGACCTCAACGGTGACGTGAACAACTGGCCGTTCGACTCTTACAAGAGCGAGCCGATCAGTGCCACGCTACTTGTCGGATCGGGTGAGGAGCGGCAGTTCATGCCGGCCCGCGTGGAGGTAGAAGGCTCGCTGCAGGGCTGGGATATCACTGCCGACGAGGTTGCTCCGGGACCGCAGACCTCGGGCACCGACGAGGCGATTCAGGTGACGATGAAGCGGTCACTCGGCCCGCTGGCATTCGATCTCGGCATCTGCATCGTGTTGATCACGCTGCCCACGTTGGCGATTGCCACTGCCCTGCAAGTGATCACGCGACGGAAGGCATTCCAGATGCCGTTCCTGACGTGGTACGCGGCGATGCTGTTCGCGGTTGTGCCGCTGCGGAACATCTTGCCGGGAGCACCGCCGCCGGGTGCGTGGATCGACGTCGGCCTGGTGCTGTGGGTCCTCGTCGCCTTGGTGACGGCGATGTTGATGGCTGTCATCTCCTGGTGGAAACAGGTCGACTAGAACCGATTAGGCCTTATTCCCAGATGTCCTGTAGCTCGTCGGCGATCGCCACTGGGTCCTGCGTGTCGGTGTTGCAGGTGACGGCGATGGATGTGTGCCGGTCCGCACTGACGCGGAATGCGCTGACGAATCCAGCCCAGGAGCCGTCGTGGTCGAGGCTGCCGTCGGGGTAGACGAAGATGCCGGCGCCGTAACGGTCCCCGTCGCCGGAACCGGTGTCTGCGGCCCCTTCGACCTGCTCGTCGAGCAGACGCTGGCCGCCCAGCTTGCCGGTCCGATAGTTATCGGCCCACCGCACCAGTTGAGTGGGTGTCGTTTGGATGGCGCCGTCACCGACCTGCTCCCATGCGGAATTCGAGACGGTGTACTCGGAGGTGTCCTCGTCGAACCCGTAGGACAGGGCCTTGCCCGGGATCGAGCTGCCGGCATCCATCGCCATGGCTAGATCAAGCGGCTTGAAGACCTGGGCGCTCAGGTAGGCGGGCAAGGGTTGGCCGGAGACCCGCTGGACGATGTCGGCCAGCAGCAGGTAGTTGGAATTCGAGTACTCAAACTGGTCGCCGGGTTCGAAGTCCAAATCCTGTACCTGGGTGAGGATCTGCAGCGCCTGTTCCTGCGTCGTGCGGTCGCTGTATTGATAGCCGGCGTCTTCCAGCAGTCCGATGTAGTCCGGGATTCCGCTCGTTTGATGCATGACTTGGCCGACGGTCACGGTTTCGGCCCACGCCGGGAGTCCCGGCACCACGGAGGCCAGGGTGTCGTCGAGCGAGAGCTTGCCCGCGTCCACCAACAGCAGGACCGCAGTGGCGGTGAATTGCTTGGACACAGAAGCGATGTCGAAGACGGTGCTATGGGTGATCTCGGCGCCGGTTTTCAGATCGGCGAGACCACGGACTCCTTTCCAGACCACCTCGCCGTCGACGCCGACCGCGGCGGAGCAGCCGGGCTCGTCAAGCTTGATGGCGCCGTTGAGTACGTCCTGGCTGCGGGCCGCGGATTCGTCCGGCGCGAACGCCGCGGTGGCGGCGTTCCTGTCGTGGGTTCCCGGCGCCGGCGCGAGTGCGCTGCTGCACGCCCCCAGGAGCAGTGCAACGACGACAAGCCGAATCGTAAGCTGTCGCTTACGGGTCGCCCCGGCGCAACGAGTCACCATGGCTACCTCCCGCGCCGACAATATATCCACGTAACCTGCGTGACTGCTGTACGAGCGAAACACCGAGTACGAGATCGGCCAGCAGGCAACGGGATTGGACGACGAGCTCTGTCCGGACCACACGATCACGCGCTGACGTTGATCCGAAGCCGAACGTCAGCGATCCCGACGACACGTTGCTGACAGCTCGGACCCCTCGCTAGTCACAGGCGTATCGCCGGTCACAACTGCCACCGAAAACACAGGAAGCGCGGCCTTTTCGCAGGTTTTGTTTGAAATTCTCCGATTTCGGGGAATTCGCCATCGGGTAATGGTGTGATGGACATCACCGTCGATGAATTCATTTGGACCCAGGCATCCATGTGAAGGGGGGAACGATGGACCCAATTTTGGGGCACGCGTGGATCGGGGCGATAGCCATCCCACTGGCGATAGTGATGGCCATCGCGTTCGTCTTGGAGCAATACCAACAGCGTCAAGATCGCGTGGACGGCGTGCTGCTGTCATGGGATGACCTGCGGTTGACCCGCAGTCTTCTCATCGTCGGTTCAGGCCGTGACGCCGAGCGATATCCCGTCGGCGGGCTGAGCGCGAAGGTCGAGGTCACTCGCTCGCCCGGTCAGCCCGACGACGAAGTCCACCTCGTCATCAAGAACGCAGGGGCCGACATCCGCCGCAGGCAGCCGTACTCGTACGGTGCGAGCGGGAACGCGCAGATGTTCGCGATCAAGCTCAACATGCTCGGCGGCCACCCCCGCAAGGCGTCCGACGCCTCGGCCGCCGGCGTCGTCGATGGCCCACGCTCGGATCGCCACGCCGCCTGAGCACCCTACGTTTTCAGTAGCTGCGCCGCATCGTCGACCACGCCCATCACGATCTCGCCGATGCGACGCTTGCCCGTCGGGCTCATCCGTGGACGCGGTATCGCTGTGCTGAAGGCCAGGTGCGGCAACCCGTCGCGAGCGGGAAACGCGACCGCAATCGACGAGACATCCGCCTCGCTCTCCTCAGAGCTGCACGCATAACCGCGCCGCCGGATCTGCGCGAGCTCTCGCAGCAATCCGGCTTTGGTCTTGATGCTGCGGTCGGTGAGAGTGACGAGTTCTTCTGTCGGATAGAGCTTCTCGATTTCAACGAGCGACAGCCCGGCGAGCATCGCCTTTCCGGACGCGGTCGTACTCGCGGGCAGCGCCATACCCACCCGTGAAGCGGTCCGTGCCACCTTCGAGCCTTCGATCGCGTCCACGAAACAGACCGCCGTGTTGTCGAGCATGGACAGATGCACCGTCTCATCGAGCGTGGAGCTGAGCTTCTCCAGATACGGGCGCAGCGGCGCCAAGAAGTCGAGACGACGGGTGATGGAGAAGGCAATCTTCGTCAGCGCGGTGCCTGCGGTGTAGATCTTTGTCTTCGGGTCTTGTTGGACGAAACCGCGATAGAGCAACATCGCCAACATTCGGTGGGCACTCGAGGATGCGACACCGAGGTAGTCGCTCACGTCGGTCAACCGAAGTTCGCCCCGTTCCGCGAGGAGTAGTACCACCTTCAGCGCGTTGTCCACCGACTCGATGGGGTATTGCGGCATCGGTCCGCTGGCGGTTGTCACGATCACATGACCTTGCTCGGCGATGGACTGGGCCCGAGCCCGTACCCGCCGTCGGGATGCAAAGTGTCCCCGGTGATTCCGCGTGCACGATCAGAAGCCAGATACACAAAGCACCAGGCGTGATCTTCGGCGGTCAACGCGACGTTCAGTGGAGTTCGGGCCTTCAGAGCACTGGCGCGATCGGGATCGTCACCGAGTCGAAACTCGCTCTGGCCCAACGCGGTCAAGCCTCGCAGATCGGTCTTGACCGTGCCTCCCGGCGCGACACCGTTGACCCGGATACGCGGCGCCAATTCATAGGCGAGGCTGGCGACCAAACCGCGGACCGCGAACTTCGACGACACGTAGAGAACCCCGCCGCGTCCGGGATAGAACGAGGATGCCGACTCCGCGAGCACTACCGACGATCCAGTCCCGCGCTGCAAGGCCGGGACTGCCGCCTTGACCGACTGCAGATGGCTCAACACGTTGACTCGGAACATCTCGTCGAAGGCCGCGTCGAGGCGGTCCTCGGCGATGTCGGTCAGGCCTTGGTAGAAGTCGAACACGCCCACACAGTTGACCAAGGTGTCCAGTCCCCCATACGCGTCGACGGCGGCGTCTACGCCATCGACGTTGGCGGCCCTCGTCGTCGCGTCGCCCTCGATCACGGGTGCGTCGGGGAGTTCGTCGCGCAGGGCGCTGCACTTGTCGGCGTCGCGTTCCAGCGCCACCACCTGCGCGCCCTCACGGCGAAACGCGTCCACTACGGCGCGGCCGATACCGGATCCGGCTCCGACGATCAGCGCGCGTTTGCCGTCGAGCCATCCGGTCATCGGTCGCCCTCGCCGTCGGGGACCAGCGGCGCGTTGGGGTTGCTGATCATCGCCTCGAGTGTGGCCGTGTTCTGCCACGTCAGGGCTTCCACCTCCAACGCGTCCAGGGTTATCCAGCGCCCCGTGCGGGGTGACGTGATGAGAAGCCGTGTTCCGTTACGGGTCTCGATGCGGTGGACCTCGGTGGCACTGAACTCGTTCGCGATGACGATCGGATCGCCGACAACTGCGTCGAGCAGACTCTGCGGCACTGCCGATGTCCGGTCGTCTCCGGCACTCATAGAAAGATCGCCAGGTTCTGCATGCGGATGACCGATTCGTCGATGAAGATCGTGCGGCGGGCGATTTTCCAGCGGTCCCCTTCGCGCCGCAGCAGATCTTCACGGCCACACGACGCGGTCGCGGCTTCGTTGACGTCGCCGCGGCTGCGGAACAGCAGCTCGGCCGAGTCGACGATCAGGTGGTCGTCCTTGTCGGTCGCGAAGGTACGCACGTTGGTGATGTAGTGCCGCAGCCGAGACGGCGGATCCTCCGTCCACGCATGCTCGGTGCGGAACCGGGCCACCCGGCGGCTCAACGAGTACTTGTTCTCGTCGAAGTGAGCCATGCCCGGCGACGAGTCGTACCCGGTGCCCAACGCGGTCGAAACCCGCACCGGCATCACGTAGTGCACATCGTCGGTGAACAAGTCCAACCACTCGCCGTACGCCTGGGCGTCGAGCAGGTAGGCCTCATCGACGAGGAATTGGTGGGCGCGCAGGTGGCGCTCATCGTTGAAGGGCAGCGTGCTTCCGACGCGACGGTCACGCGCCGCGTGGTCGCCGAGTACCGACTGCTCGGAGTACGTCTCGCCGCGCCCGAATCGGCGGAATCCGCCGGCTCGATCATGCTGCGGCGCAGTCATACCCGCGCTCCATCGGCAACCGAAAGGGTTGCCGTCTGGACCAGTGGCTCGATCCCGTCGGCACGTGTCCCGACCGCCACCGTCGACGAGGGCGCGACCGGACGCTCCAGATGGTCGGCCCACAATCGCAGCAGAGCACGCTGGTTGGCTTCGTTGTAGCCGACCTGCGCTGTGCCTGGGCCATGAAATTCGTTGGGCAGCAGGCGCTTTCCGACAGGTGTATCGTCCTCCAGCAGCCCCATCCGACTGTTGAGCTGCAGACGCCGCGCCATCGAACCCGCCGCGGTGTTGGTCAGCGACACCCAGTTCTCGACATCGTCCTGCTCGAACATCCCCGTCGAGCCGAAACACATCAAATACGCCTTGTAGGAGTTCTTCTTGAAATCCTCCGGCGCCGCCGAGTCGACCGCGAACCAGGAGTAGACCTCGGTCTCGTGTGCGCTGATCGGTTGCCACGTCCGTAGCGAGATGAACGGCAGGACAGCGTCACCGTCCTCCACTTTGGGCCAGTTGTGCACCAGGCTCATGTTCGGGAAGCAGGACGCCGCCGAGATCATGAAGCCGTCGCCACCGACCAGCAACTGCTGATCCGAGGACCAGATCTGTTCGACACGCGCGATCATGTCGTCGGTGTAGCCGACGTAGCGCATCCGCTCCCGGAAATCGCCGGGCGGCAGCTTGTAGGTGGTGCCTCCGCCGACCCCGGCCCAGTAGGTGGCGCCGTCCTTGCGCTTTTCCGCTTTCGGCTCGCGGAACAGCCCGATCTCCACCACCGACGTGTGCGTCTGCGGCGTGTGATACATGTCGCCGGCGAAGTTCTCGGCGCCGATCTTCCAGTTGGCGTTGATGCGCCATCGCTGGGGACCGCGGACCTCCAAACCGGCCGGGCTCTGCCTGGAGTAGTAGTCGAGGTAGAACCGGAAGTCGCCGAGATAGTCCTCGAGGGGTTCGGCGTTGGCGTCCAGGCTGATGAAAATCAGTCCGTTGTAGCTGGCGAGGCTCGGGGCGGGCAGCAGAGTCTGACCGCGCTTCTTGAACCCTTGCTCACCTCCATAGGCCTCGTGATGAAACGGCAAGCCGAGGATGCGTCCGTCATTGCGGTACGACCACCCGTGATATGGGCACCGGAAGTTCGAGGCGTTGCCCATCTCCGCGCGGCACACCTGCATGCCCCGGTGCAGGCACATGTTGAACATCGCTCTGATCTCGCCCTTGGAGTCGCGCGCGATGACGAACGAATCGTCGAGCACGCGCCTGACCACGTAGTCACCTTCGAGCGGAACCTCTGACTCGTGTCCGACGAATATCCAGGACCGGCCGAAGATCCGCTCCCGTTCGAGGGCGAAGATCTCGGCGTCGTTGTAGATGTGGGCAGGGATCATGCCCCGGCGCACTGCAGCCAGGACATCCTCGAGGTCGGCCATCGCAATCCTCCAACCGGGCGGTTCTCCGGCAGAGAGTTCTCTGACAGACAGAAAGCCATCTCCGCCAGTTAGAGGGATTCTCTACACCGGAGCGCTAGTCAAGGATGCTCGGACGACTCTTGCGAAGCAGATACTGATATCCGGCGTCGAGTTGCTTCTGGTTCCACGCTTGTTCGCGCTTGAACGCCGACTCTGCAGGGTCGGACCAGATAGCCGGCCCCCCGGCGGACATCGCCATCAGCTGGGTACGACAGGCACGTTCGAGCAGGACGGCGTGCATCACCGCGCTGGCGACGTTCGGCCCGGCGACGGCAGCGCCGTGGAACGGCATCAAGATGGCCGGCGCACCACCGAGTTCGGCGGCCAGTGCGCTCCCGAGTTCTCGACTGGCAATCAACGCGCCGGTGACGGTGAAGCGCGGTAACCCGGCTTCGAAGAGGACGCCGTCGTGGGATATCGGGCGCAGCGGCACATCGAGGGACGCGAAGGCGGCCAGTGTCGGGGCGTGGGTGTGCACGACACACTGCACCTCGGGTCGGGCGGCCATGATTTCGGTATGGATCGGATACTCGATGTGGCGCGGTCCGTTTCCGGCGGCGACGTCACCGTCGGGCGTCACGAGAGCGACGCGGTCGGTCGTCACCTCGTCGAACCCCCACCCGCTGGCCTTCATCCAGACGCCGCTGCCGTCGGGATCCCGCACCGAAGCGTGCCCCCACACCATGTCGGTGAGGCCGTGCGCCGCCAGCGCGGCGCTCGCCGAAATGACTTCTGCTATCGGATCGTCCACGGCGTTCCCCTCGTCTCATCCGGTCCATGCACTCCCGATTGTGGTACTAGGACTGGCGAACGCGCGGGAACACTGCCTCGCGGCGCCGTGCGTTGCTTTGTTGCGACTGGACAATCGCGCCCGAGTTGTTTGGTCTAAAAAGCAGCACTATCGTTGTGCGACTAGACAATTGGGCCCGCGATGTTTGGTCATGAAGAGGCTATATGCTGCCGAGCGTGGATGTCAGTGCGGGCATAGCGAGCATCGGTCGAATTGGCGGGGGGCGTCGTGGCGTGTGCTTGTGAAGAATCAGGCCAGCCGCTCTGCGGCTGGTGCGAGGACGCCATCGGGCAGGATCTACCGTCCTCACACCACAAGTGCCTGAACGGTTACTGCTCGTAGCCCTGGCCATGGAAACCCGAGTCTTTCGGTTGGCTGGATCGCTTTCGCAATGCTGCCTTCGTCCCAGTGACTCTCGTGCCGCGACCGAACAGGCGATTCAAACCTGTCAGGCTCCCCCGTAAGGGGCCTTACCAGGGTGGCAGGTGCGTACAGCCGACGGTCGCGATGCCGTCGTCGATCGAAAAGGCAAGAGGCGCCGATCTCGACATCTTTGCGCTCGAGCGTGCCGAACGGCGGATGACGCGAGAGGTAGCCGGCCGATAACTGCAGCGGTGTCCTCCAATCGTGCTGTCTCGGTGATAGCCGCAGGTCGCGCGGAGTCTCTTCGTGTGCTTTCGCGTCGTCGCAATCGGCTTTTCTCCAGGTCAAGAAAACTTCTGTACGGTTTCGATTCCCGTCAGCCTCCGCCAGCTGAAGTCGCCTCACGCCGCATCGGACGAGTTTCGGCAAATCGCATGACCATTCTGGACGGCCATGTGCAGTAGCTCGGAAATTTCGGCTAGCCATTGACGGCCATAGAACAGTGGTCATACGCTTTTTCGAGCCATGTACGGTGGCCCATTGGGGCTAGGAGCGAAGTTGGGACGTCGACGCACGTGAACACGATCGCACCCGCCGTCATCGAACGTGACGGCACATGACATTCCATCGCATCGCTGCGCGCACCGTGAAAATCTCTACTGGGATTCACCGGTCCAACCGCACGAGGGCGTGTCGCGGCGAAACGCTCATAACCGCAAATGCGTAGTCGTGGCTGGGCGGGCGCTACGCCCTCCTCGGACGAGGAAGCGATCGGACGCATTCTGGATGCGGTGGATGAAGTGCTCGGCGAGCACGGATCGGTATTGCGCCTTGCAGACGTCGCCCGCAGGCTCGGGGTGACTCGGCAGACGGTGTACCACTACTTTCCCAATGCCGACGCGCTTCTCATCGCCAGTGCGATGCGCGCGGTCAACGGATTCGTGGACCAGGTTGTAGAACGCGTCCGCGGACTCCACGACCCGGTCACCGCGGTCGTGGAAATCATTTCGTTCGCAGTAGAAAACCTCACCGGAGATCCACAGTTAGAGAGCCTTCTCACCCGGCGACCCGATGCAGAAGCTGCGACCTCGCTAACGTCCGATACGGCAATCGCCTTCTGTCTCTCGGCTTTTCATCGGCTCGATGTCGATTGGGAGCTCCATGGGTTCGACGCCGCAACGCTGACGCAGCTCACCGAAATGACCTTGCGCACGGTTCAGTCCCTCCTCACCGATCCCGGAGAGCAGCCGCGCGAGGGAGTTGCACTGCGCCGTTTCGTTGCGCAATGGCTGGGCCCTGCGATCCTCCATCCACGAACGAGATCGTTGTCGGTAGACGGATACGACCCAAAACTTCGGTAGGGATGGGGCCTTCCCGGGTCCCACTGCTTGCCCCTCGCTCGCCGCGGTATCTCAGCCGGAGCGGGCCCGGTGGGGTTTCCCTGCGACGACGAGTACTCGTCGCAATACAGAACTGCGTTGTGTTCATATCCCACAGCCTCACCCGCGGCGACCGTCCACTGTCGTCGGTAGCGCCTTGCATCCCATTAACCCACTGGGTTTTCCGCACCGATTCGCGCTGCCAATCGGCGGAAATGTTCGCTTCCACCGACCGTCTCGATCTGCAAGTCCCCTGCCTGGACCGCACACCTTTTGAACGCACTGGCGGCGCTGCCCAAGCTGTATAGGAATCCGCCGCCGGCGGCGGCATCGTCCGGACCGCCGAGTCCGGTCAGCATGACATCGGCAGCCCCAATCGCCGAGGCGGCCGCGACATATGCCCCCACCCTGCGATTCTCGGCGTGAAGGCTCGCAGTGACAACCAAGACCGTCGGAAACGATGCGTATGCGTGGAGCAGACTCTCGAGGTCGCGACACTTTGCGCCGAGAATTTCAATTGCGATCGAGCATGCGTCGTCCTCTGTGTAGACGGTGACGTCCCAACCAGCAGCTGCGCGGTCGAATATGAGGCCGCCGGCATACTGCACCGCGGCTGAAACGCTTTGCGCCATAACACCAAGGGTGTATCTGACGGTCGAGTTGATTGGCGCATGCATGGTTACGACGAGGACGTGCCCCCAGTCATAATCGTCGCCATTCGCTTCCGCATCTCGCCGTAGGTGAGTGCCTGGATACCCGGCTTCGGAATGCGATCGACGTCGACCTTCGGGGTGGACAGGTCCTTATCCGCGACCTTCGCGCGTAGCGCGGCAACGGTGCAGGCTTCTCGACCAAGCCGTTCGACACCGGAATAGCCAAAGGCGTTCGCCGCATTACGCCAGGAGATCGCCTCGATTTCATCGTGACTGCACCCCTCGAGTTCTTCGGCGAGCTGTTCGGGGGCATCGGGCCAACTCGAGTCCGAATGCGGGTAATCCATTTCCCAGCATATGGTTTCGATACCGATACGGTGCCGATTTTCTATGCCGACGCGGTCACGGATGAAGCAGGACAGGAAGTTCCGACGAAACACGTCGGTAGGAGTGTTGCCATCGCCGAGGTCGTCACCGGTCCAGGCGCGCTGCCGGCCGTAAATATCCTCAAAACGCTCTAACAAGAACGGGATCCATCCGATACCGCCCTCCGACAGGGCGAACTTGATACTCGGGAACTCCTTGACAACGCGCGAGAACAGCAGATCAGCGGTGAACCTGCCGGTGTCCAGCGCCAGCATTGAGTTGTAGGCGAGGTAGCTGGTTTGGTCAGAAGGCACGGGCATTCCGCCGCCGGTCCCGATGTGAATGTTGACCACTGTGTTGTTCTCACAAACTGCTTCCCACAACACGTCCCAGTGAGGGTCTTGCCATGGCGGCTGGCCGTAATTGCCGACGTGCTGGGGCACCGTTACCGCGCGGCACCCAAGCGAAGCGAGCCGCCGCACCTCGCTCGCGGATTGGCCCGGATCCCACAACGGGAGAATTCCCATCGGGATGAAGCGGTCAGGATGCGCACCGCACCAATCCTCGATGTGCCAGTCGTTGTAGGCCCTGACCATCACCGCCGAGACCTCGCGCTCGCCCCGATAGGTGAACAGCGCACCCGAAATGGTTGGAAACGAGGGAAAGCACACTGAGGCGAGCACTCCGCAGGCGTTCATGTCCTCGACCCGGGCGTCGACGTCGTAGCAGCCTTTGCGCATGTCCTCGAATCGAGAGGGTTCGAAGCCCCACTCGTCGTTGGGGCGGCCCGCCACCGCGTTCAATCCGATGTTCGGCAGCTTGATACCGTCATAAACCCAGGCCACCGAGCCGTCGGCGTCCTCGACGATGCGCGGTGCGTCGTCCGCATAGCGTGCGGGGACCCGCCCGGCGAACATATCCGGTGGCTCAACCGTGTGGTCATCCACGCTGATCAACACCAAATCGGATGGATCGACCATCACAAAACTCCTTCATTTACGCGGTCTTCGCGCTGCGGGTTGCCCGCCACGTAGCATCATCGTCGAGCGCATGACGATACAGTCAGACATATTATGTTCAATTGAGACGAACTACAACGATGTCTACCGAATCTGTTTCTTGTCCGTTATCAGCAGTATTCGGCGATTTCTCGACGCTCCTAAATGTGTCACACTCATACATAGCTTGTTCTAGTGTTCTATCTATGACCACTCTTTCCATCCGTTCCCAGCTCGACTCGGCGACGCTACCTCCGGCGAGGATGCTGATCGACGGGCAATGGATCGACGGCGCTCTTGACCCGGTCCGTCATCTGCACCCAGCCACCGATGAGGTGGTCTTCGAGGCGCCGGGCGGGGACGCACAAGCCGTCGACGCTGCCGTTACCGCCGCACGCCGTGCCTGTGACGAGGGTCCCTGGCCGCGTATGTCGGGACGGGAGCGTGCGCGGTACCTGCGCCGTATTGCCGACGCGATCCGCGATGACGCCGACAACCTGGCGGCACTTCTGTCACTGGACAACGCGACACCTGTGGCGTTCGTCGGCTACTACCAGATGGGCGCCGAGTATCCAGCCGACCTGTTCGACAGCTACGCCGGCTGGATCGACAAGGTCACCGGTGAGACCTTCCCGCAGTGGGAGGCCGACCAGCCGTTCGTTTTCACCACCCACGAACCTGTCGGAGTCGTTGGCCTGATCACGCCGTGGAACGCCCCGCTGGGGTTGATGAGCCAGAAAGTGGCGCCCGCCCTGGCCGCCGGGTGCACTGTGGTTGCGAAGCCCTCGGAGATGGCGCCATTGACCAGTCTGCGCCTCGGCGAGTTGATTGCCGAGTCCGATCTGCCGCCCGGGGTGTTCAACGTCATCACGGGCGCGGGTGCCGATGTCGGCACTGCGCTGGTCGCAGACCGTCGCGTGGACAAGGTGTCTTTCACCGGCAGCCGTGCAGTAGGTGGACAGATCGCGTCGGCGATGGGCGCGCGGATCGGCCGTGTCTCACTGGAACTCGGCGGTAAGAGCCCGGCGGTGGTTTTCGCCGACAGCGACATCGGCCTCGCGGTCGCGATGGCCGCCGGCAACGCCTTCCTCGGTCTGTCGGGTCAGGTCTGCGTGTGCCAGTCCCGCATCCTCGTCGAGCGCCCGGTCTATGACGATGTCGTCGCTCAACTCGTCGGATTCGCCGCCGCCGCGAGCTACGGCGATCCGTTTGACCCGACTGTCACTGCGGCGCCGATGATCAGCGCCGCGCACATGAAGCGCGTGAACGAACACATCGACCATGCCGTGAAAGACGGCGCGGGGGTGGCGGCAGGTGGGACCCATCGCCCTGCGGGCGCGCCCGACTCGGGCAACTTTGTGTCACCAACCGTGCTCGTCGACGTCGAGAACAGCATGGCTGTCGCCCAGGATGAGATCTTCGGGCCAGTGCTGTGTGTGATTCCGTTCGACTCCGAGGATGAGGCCATCCGGATCGCCAACGACACCGAGTACGGACTCGGCGCGGCGTTGTACACCCGGGACGTGAGCAGAGCTATCAGAGTCGGTGCAGCGCTCCGGGCGGGGAACGTCGGTGTCAACACCTGGACCCTGCAGCCTCACGCACCTTTCGGCGGAGTCAAACAATCGGGCCTGGGCGCGGAGAACGGCCGAGCCGGAATCATGGAGTACCTCGACACGAAAACGACGTTCATCCGCTGAACGACAACGGCGGACGCGAAGTAGTGTCCTGTCAAGGTCGCCGGAGCAGCATCATGGTGGTACCGCTGTTGGCGCCACCGACACCGCACGCGGCGAGCTGCGCATCGGTTACCTGACGGGCACCGCCCTCACCGCGAACTTGCACACACGCCTCGTGCAAATGGCCGAAGCCGTGCAGCCGGCCGCCCGAAAGTTGGCCCCCCGCGGTATTGATCGGCAACTCACCGCCGAGCGAGAAGCGCGTCGGATCGGCGATCCAGTCCCCTGATTCGCCGTATCCACAGAATCCGAAATCCTCGAGGAAGCATAGAACAAACACACTGAAGCCGTCGTACAGCGATGCGTAGTCGACATCACTGGGCGCGAAATCGGTTCTCTCCCAGAGCGTCGACCACCGGGAGTTCAACCGACCGATATCCTGACCGCCCTCGAAAAGGAACCGGTCGTGGTGGGCGCAATCGAGCGCCTCGACGACGACGCCAGGGTGGTCCAAAGCGGACGCGTGCTCTGCGCGTGACACCACGAATGCGGTCGCACCGTCGCACGCGATGTCGCAGTCGTACATACACAGCGGGTCGGACACCATTCGCGAGTCGAGATATGTGCTCAGATCGATCGGTTCGCTGTAGACCGCCTTGGGATTGAGCTTGGCGTGCGCCCGCTGGACGATCGCGATCTGACCCAGCTGCTCCCTGGTCAGCCCGAATCGGTGCATCCGGGAACGGATCTGGAGCGCAGCGAGGTTGGCCGCCGCCGCCCCGTACGGCAATTGCCAACCGAGCTGACCCGTCGCCCGTGATCCGGGCGCCACTCCGTAGCCGCGCCGACGGTCAGCTCCCTGTGCCGTGCCCTCCCAGATGCTCCGCCAGCACAGGACGTGATTCGCCATACCGCCGGCCACGGCGAGCATGGCATCGACGACGGCGCCGAGCTGGCCGGGGTATTCGACACCACCGGCCACCCAGTTCGGTCGAATGCCGAGCGCATCGTGGATCTCGCGTAGCCCCGCGCCCGAGAAACCCTTGCCGGCCATCGACGCACCTGGGTAGGTCGTGAGCCCGTCGATGTCGGCCAGCGTCAAACTCGCATCCTCGACCGCCGCCAGACACGCATCGACGGTGAGCTGCAACGGATCCCGGCCCAGTCGACGCCCGATGTCGGACTGGCCGATGCCACTGATGATGACCTCGTTGGTCAAATTCGAATGCATCAGCGCTCCGGAGCGAACAGGGGCAGGTGAACGGTGTCCCCTGCTGCACCGTCGTCACACCTCTCGAAGGTCACCCGCACCGGCATGCCGACAGCGACATCGCCGGGGGCGACATCGATGAGATTGGTCAGGACGCGCGCGTGAGGATCTTCGACCGGGTTGACGAAGGCGATGACATAGGGCGTGGGGACGCCGGGAAAGAACGGATGGTGATTGACCGTCCACGACTCGACAATCCCGCGACCCGACATCGCCACCCACTCCGGCGTGGCATGGTCGAATTGGCAGCGCAGCGCCGGGGGATGAATGACGCGCTCGCATTCGGGGCACTGTTGTAGCCGCCAGACACCCTCGGCTCCCGATGTCCAGTACGGGCGGTTGAGCTCCGATAGCGCGGGCAGAGGTCGGCCGCTGGACGCGTGCTCGTCAGGCACCGACCGCCCCGTCATCGGCCGCGTCGTCGACACCGAAGATGAAGCGATCGGCAATCGCGTGTTCGTTGCGGATCGACATCTCCTGCGCGGTATTGAGCCACAGACCGTCGAAGCCCTTGGAATGCAGGCCCGCGTGGATGGCTCCAATGTTCTTGAGGTCCTGGGTTGGAAGCTCGCCCCACCCGTCGTGGTCCTGCCAACGTTCGAATTCCAGCCAACTGGTCTCGGGGACCTCGCCTGGCGCGAAGTGCTCCAGTGAGAACATCTCGAAGACGCACCGGTTCGGATCCTCGGCGTCGGGCAGCATCCGATATCCGAGGACGCAGGATTTCTCGACCAGAATCACCAGAGTCGGAAACACGTGCCAGTCTCCGTTACCCGCGAAGTACTGCTCCATGGTCATCTTCGGAAAATCGACGCCCTCGGCCAGGGCGAGTTCCTCGCACATCTGGTGATAAAGCACAAAGGGTGGGATCTCGCTGGGCTCCATCGTCGCAAGCTGTTGCGCCACGCGATAATCGCGTTCGGTGGCCAGTGACCGTACTTCGAGGTAGTTGTACTGCATCGAGTTGGCGAAGACCTCTGGGCGGGCCGCTTGCTCCTTGCGCGCGCTGTCCTTATTGCCGCTGTCCGGTCGCGCCGTGTAGATGAATCGGGAGTGGTTGCGATACGCGATCGTCGGCGTGTATGGCGCGTAGACGAATTCCTGGGGCGGCGCCGGCTCGGTCGACGGGCGCGGGCCCTGCGTCGCGCGCAACGTCTGCGGATGCGTGCCCGGTGTGTGGTAACCCTCGATGAACGCATCGATCACCGTCTTGTAGTTGGCAGGCAGGAACGTCCGTTTGCGCCAGCGGAAACGCATGTCCTGCAACCGGAAAGGCGCAAGGGCGGTTGGTAGCGGATCGAGCCACTCCAGGAGATCCGGCGGATCCTCGGCCATGCTGACGAACACCCAGCCTCCCCAAGTGCCCACCGCGACCGGCCGCAGCGACCACTGTTCACGAGGACGATTGAGAAACTCGTCGCGTGAGGGCACGAACGACGAGCGGCCGTCGAAAGCGTACCGCCACCCGTGAAATTCACACCGGAGCTCGCCGTCGGCGGCGCAGCCCGTTCCCCGAACGACTTTCATCCCCCGGTGCGTGCAGGCGTTGTAGAACGCTTTGATGCTCGCGTCCTTCTGCCGCACCACCATGATCGACTGCCTGCCGATCGTGTACTCGTAGTAGTTGCCGGGTTCGGGAATCTCTTCCTCGCGGCAGGCGGGTTGCCACACCTGTGTGAAAAGCCGATCGAGTTCGAGCTTCAGGAATTCGGGATCGATGTAGCGGCTCTTCGGGACGAACGTTTCACCGCAGGCGTACCGAGGTGGCACCTTCCCTGCGGCTTCCTGGGTCCCGTTGTCGATGGTCGTCATCGCGTGTCGCTTCCGATCAGCTGGCGGGGGGCTTGTCGAAGATGTTCGGGGACACCGAGCCCTTGAACGACGCCTCGATCTCGGCGAACGCTGTCGGGATGTCCCAGGTGCCCGATGCGGATACGATCTCGCGTTCGAAAACCGGGTTGGTCATCAGGCTGATCCGCCCATTACCCGCGAAGATGATTCGCCTGTTGAGCCATTCCGACTGCTCGCTGGCCAGGTAGATCACCGGCGGCACAACGTTTTCCGGAGCCAGCCGCTTGTTCTCCGCCGAGTAGTCCAGACTGCCGCCGCCCTTGATGCCCTGGGTCATCCGCGTACCGGCGATCGGAGCGATGGCGTTGCTGCGAACCCCGTACCCCGCGAGTGCGTTGGCGCACGAGTATGTGAGTCCGACGATGCCCATCTTGGCCGCGGCGTAGTTCGGCTGGCTGGGCGCGCCGTGCAGCCCGGACATCGACGTGAAGTTGATCAGGCGGTACTGACCACCGCGGTTCTCCCGCCACCACGTAGCCGCGTGGCGAGTCAGGTTGAAAGTCCCTTTCAAATGCACCGAGATGACGGTGTCGAAATCCTGTTCGCTCATCTTGAAGATCATGTTGTCGCGGAGAATTCCGGCGGCATTGACCATGATGTCGAATCCGCCCAGCGTCGACGCTGCACGGTTGATCAGCTCCTCGCAGGCACCGTAATCGGTGATGTCAGTGGTGTCGGAGAAGGCCTTGCCCCCGCGCTCGTTGATCGCAGCGGCAACACTTTCGGCCGGACCCGCATCGTGGCCGCTGCCATCGACCGCGACACCGGCGTCGGACACCATCACGGTGGCCCCTTCGGCTGCCAACCCCTCGGCAACAGCCGCTCCGATCCCGCGACCGGCGCCGGTCACCAGCGCCTTTCGTCCGTCCAGGACTCCCATCATCGACTCCTCACCGAATCACTCAACGACCAGCATACAGAACACATGCACACAATTTGTATAGCTGTAGCCAGGCTTTGGCAATTCAGTCAAAGCCCCACTCCGTGTACCTACGCTCGAGCTCGGCCATCGCCTGCCGGCCGCCACGCGCCGTGCGCTCCTTCATGAAGTTGAACTCGTCCTCGCGCCACGCGAGATTGGTGAACACGCTGTGACCCATCGGCACCCAGTCGCCGAACTGGGCCATCCCCACGGCGTTCCAGAACGTGATCAGCGCATGTTTTCCGATCATCAGGCCGTCGGCTGAGTGATGTGCGATCGCGCGGGCGTACCGCATGGCCTCCTCGCGCAACTCATCCGCGGGAACGACCGACGAGGCGACCCCCCACTCCTTGAGCTCGGCGGCTTTGACCTTGCGGCCGGTGATCATCGCCTCGTATCCGCGGTTGGGTCCGAGCTTGAGCAGTGCCAGCGGCATGATGGTGGAGAAGCCGGCGAAGCCGATCCGTGCCTGGGGCCTCGCGATGTACATGTCGTCAGAGACGACGAGGATGTCTGCGGCCAGGGCCAGATTCATCCCAGCGCCCAACGTGGCCCCCTGACAGGCGGCGATAACAGTCTTGGGGAACTCCATCCAGTTCGTGAAGTGGCGGTGCAAACGACGGGCGTTCGCCAGTCGGGCCGTCTGCGGAAGCCTCGAGCCCTTCTTCAGTCCCGCCTGCTCGACCGGCAACCGGCGAACGTCGTCTCCGCTGCAGAAGTCCTTGCCCGCAGCCGCCAGGACAACGACTTTGACCTCGTCGTCTTCCTCTGCCTTGTCCAAGCGGTCCTTGAACAACGCATGCATATCGGGGGAAAGGATCGCGTTTCGCCGGTCGGGCCGATTGATGGTGATGCAGGCGACGTGTGGTTCGACGACCTCGTAGGTCACCCAATCCTCGTCGACCTCGAATTCGCCGTCATTCTTCTCACCCACGAGCCTTGCCTTCCGCGCCACCACTCATCCTGAACATTAAGACAGTATCCGATCATTTGTTTCATCGGTGATATTCTCCTTCGCATGCCTCAACTCGCTATCACCAAGCACGTCGATGCGATACCGGCGACCGTGTGGGCGATTCTGGCGGACTTCGCCGACGTCAATTGGATTCCCGTGGCCGGAGTGGTGGAGGTCGAGGGCGAGGGCATCGGCATGCGCCGCTTGATTCACGGGAGCGGAGCCAAACCTGTTGCCGAAACGCTGACGAGCTTGAATCCCGCCCGCATGGAGCTGGGTTACTCGATTGCCGACAACCCCCTGCCCGTCGCACGATTCGACGCGCTCGTCTCCGTGCGCCCCGCCGGTGATGCCGCGACGACAGTCACCTGGAACGTCGACTACGACCCTGCGGGCACCACCGAGGCGGACCATTCTGCCGCGCGCGACGCGGTCGAGGCGGTGTACGGAATGATGGCCGGGTGGCTGGCGGACGCCTCGTCGGCCCGTGAGGCCACATGACCGAACGCGATTACGGCGTTCCGCTCTCGCCTTCGGATCGCATTTTCCGCGACGAGGTTCGCGACTTCCTGGCCTCGGCCCTGACCCCGGATCTGCGCTCACGCGAAGGCGGCGAGGCCGGGCGACTGGATCGGATGCGCACCTGGCAGAGCCGTCTCCACGAGGCCGGGCTGGCCGCCATTTCGTGGCCGACGGAATTCGGCGGCCGCAGCGCAACGCCGGCGCAGCAGTTGATCTTCAACGCCGAGATGGCGTCCGCACACGCTCCCGAGCCGATCAACCGCAGTGCGATAAATCAGCTCGGCCCCACGATCATTCAGTGGGGTGACGACGAACAGCGCTCCCATTACCTGCCGCGCATCCTCTCCGCCGAGGACGTCTGGTGCCAGGGCTTCAGCGAGCCCGAAGCGGGCAGTGATCTTGCCTCTCTGAAGACGAGGGCCATCGTTGATGGCGACGAGCTGGTGATCAGCGGACAGAAGGTGTGGACATCAAAGGCGCAGTACGCCAACAAGATCTATCTGCTCGTTCGCACGGACCCGGGCGCCCCGCCGCACGACGGGATCAGCTATGTCCTGGCCGACCTGGCGGTCGAGGGCATCGAGGTACGTCCCATTCGCCAGATCACCGGCGACGCCGAGTTCAACGAGGTCTTCTTCGACAACGTCCGGGTGCCGCTCACCGGCGTTCTCGGCCCGTTGAACGAAGGCTGGCGGGTGGCGAAGTCGACGCTTGGCTACGAGCGAGTCGGCCAAAGCCGCACGCACCGGATCGAGCGCCGCCTGACCATCCTCACCTCGATGGCCGCAGAGCCGAATGCGCTCAGCGGCAACGGGTTGGACGACGATTACGTAGCCGACCAATTGGTGCGCTTCACCGCCCAGGTCGAGGCGTTGCGCCAGATCGCGGCACAGGCGACGGCCGCAGGCGTACGCGGGGTGAGCCCAGGGCCTGAGGCGTCGGTCGCCAAACTCCTGACCTCGGAGGTCGACCAGGCGATGGCGAACTTCGGGCTCGACCTCGCCGGTCCAGCGGGCACGTTGTTGCCCGGGTCGCCCGGCGCGGTGAAGAAGGGCAACGTCGCCAAGAGCTATCTGCTGATGCGCGCTGCGACGTTCGGTGCCGGGACGTCGGAGATACAGCGAAACGTCATCGCCGAGAAACTGTTGGGTCTGCCCCGTGACCCGTGAGCATGAACTGTCCCTGACCGAGATGGCCGACTCCGCGGCGGAACTCAGCGAACTGCGAGCCACAGCTGATGACATCCTGAGTCACGCGTGGACAGTCGAGCGCACCCGCGGCCTCCTCGACGGCCCCGAACCGGCATTCGACAAAGACCTGTGGAAAACGATCGTCGAATTGGGCTGGCCCGATGTCTTGGTATCCGAGGCCCGCGGCGGCGGCGGCGCAGGCATACGCGAGCTCTGTGTACTCACCGAGGCGGCCGGCGCGATTGCTCTACCGGTGCCACTGGCCTCGGTCGCCGCCGCGGCCTGGTGCGCGGACCGTTGCGTCGAGGGCATCACGCTCGTTCTCGAGGACGTGGGCGCGACACTGCGGGAGGGCAAGGTCACCGGAACCTGGCCACTGGTGTCGTTCGGTGCGGTGGCCCAGCAGCTGATCGTCATCGCGAGGAGCGAAGCAGAAACCGTGTTGGGCATCGTCGATGCGGACGGCGGCGGTGTGCAGCGCACGCCACAACTTTCGCTTGACCACAATCCCACCAGCAGCATCACACTTGCTGACGCGGAGCTGCTGCCGTTCAGCTCAGGGGCCGATGCCGTCGAACGCCATGGCAGGGCCGTGATGCGCGATCGGCTCGCCACAATCGCCGAAGTCATCGGGATCGCTTCGGCCGCCAACGACGCCGCGGTCGAATACGCAAAAGTGCGAACCACTTTCGGTCGGCCGATCGGATCACGTCAGGCGATCAAGCACCGTCTCGTCGACCAACGTTCGGTCATCGAAGTCGCTCGCGCATTGGTGAATCGGGCCGCCGATGCCTGTGAACTCGCCCATCCCGACGCCGAAGCGCTGGTGTCGTTGGCCGCGTTCTGGGCGGTCGACTCGCTGCGGCGAGTACCAGAAGGCGCTACCCAGGTGTTCGGCGGGATCGCCTATACCTGGGAGCACGACGCGCACGTGCACTTGCGACGCGCAGCTTGTCGTATCGCGGACCTCGGCTCGCGCTCGTTCCACCGATCGGTTGTTGTTCGCTGGCTCGATTCGGGAGCCTCGGCTACCCGAAGTCCATGATGATATGGGTGAGTTTCGACTCGGCGAGCGCCCACTGTCCGTCGGTGCGGACCCAACGATCGTGGTAGTGCCCGAACGCCGTCAACGATGTCCCGTTGTCCCAGATAACACGTTCCTGCACAGGCCAGATGGCTTGGGCTTCATCTCCGTCCCCGGATATCTCGACTTCTGGGATGTGGACCTGATGCACGGTGCGGGCACCGGCCACTGATTCCTTGATCGCGGCGATGACCTCGTCGCGGCCAATGATCGGTTCGATGTCCGGGTTGCCGTCACTCAGATCGAGTCTGACATCCGGCGCGAGCACCGTGGCAAACTCCTCCCAATCCTTGGTATCCAGGGTCCTGCAGTATTTCGCCTTGGCTTGATACAGGTCTTGGATGACGATCAGAGCTGTGTCACCACTCATCTGACTGCAAGATCCAGCCGCTCGAGACGACGCACCAAGATGCTCGGAAGCCAACGTCCAACCGCTGCGGGCTCGATCCATTCGGTCTGTTCCAAAAGCATTTCCAAGACGAGTCGAGCTTCGAGGCGCGCCAGTGCTGCGCCGACGCAAAAGTGCGCGCCCTTGCCGAAGGTGATGTGGCCCTTGCCTTTCGGACGATCCAGTCGAAACTCATCAGGACTTTCGAACTGTGCGGGGTCCCGATTTGCCGCGCCCCACAACAGGAACAGCCGGCTTCCGGCCGGCAGTTCGACGCCGCCCAGGGCGGTGTCGTCGACCACGTGCCGATAGTGTCCCCGGAAGGGCGGCTCGAATCTCAAGGACTCCTCGATGAACGCGCCCAGTAAGGCCGGATCAGCACGAAGCTGACGCTGGATGTCAGGGTGCGTTGCCAAAATCCAGACGGCGCTGCCCAGCAGCGACGCCGTCGACTCACCACCTGCGCTGAACAGGGTCAACATGATGACCCGGGCGGTGTTGTCGTCGAGTGCGCCGGTCGCGCACGCCGTGGCGAGGTCGCCAAGCAGGTTGTCCCCGGGGTTGCCTGCCGCCTGCGCGAAGTACTCGCTGATGTAGACGCTCAGCTCGATTGCCGCTTTGCCGGCTGCTGCGAGACCGTCGGCGTCGATCAGTCCGTCGAGCAGTTGCGTCGTCGCATAGCCCGACTTGATGAGCATGTCGACGTCGTCGTCCGGCACCCCGATCAGCCTGGCCACCACCATCATCGGGAGGCGGTTGGCCATCGCGCTCATCCACTCGATCCGCCCGTCGGTTCTGCCGTCACGCCAGAGGCCGGCAGCCGTATCAGCGACGAATCGCTCAGTTGCTCGAATTCGTTTGGCTGCGAGTTGGGGCACGAGCATCTTCCGATGGACGGCGTGAATCGGGTCGTCCGCAGTCGCGAGAACATGGGATGAACCGCCGAACCCCTCCATCTCGAATGCGCCGACCCCGTTTTCAGGGGTATAGGTCATCGTGGCGGTCAGATTCGATGAGAAATCGTCGGGACGCCCGATGACTTCGTTCACCGCGTCCCAGCTGCAGACCGCGTAGAAGCCTGAGCCGGCGACCTCCTGAACCGGCCCGCGTTGGCGCATGCGCGCGTAGTACGGATAGGGGTCCTGGATGGTGGCGTCACTGAAGAATTCAACCCCGGAACCGGCCTCATGAACACTCACCGACATCGCGCTCCACCCTCTTCGCGGTAAAGACGATCAGCGGTAGTCGAGCGTGACGGGTAGCCGATCGTATGTGTGCACCAAGGCCGACGGACGCAAGGTGCCCTCACCAGTCACATGAATACCTTTGGCGCGCTTGATCACTTCGTCCAGGACGAACCGGGCCTCGCGCCGGGCCAACGCTGCCCCCATACAGAAGTGCTCGCCGACACCGAAGCCCAGATGTCCCGCAGCATCACTACGGTGCACATCGAATTCCTCTGCGGTCGGTCCCCAATGGTCTGCGTCACGGTTGGCGGATGCATAAGCGAGAAGAAGCCCGTCGCCTTCGCGGATCGTGGCGCCACGCAGTTCGACGTCTTGGGCCGCCTGTCGAGCCATGCTCATCACCGGTGTCCACCAGCGCAACACCTCCTCGACGGCGTTGTTGCCGACCTCAGGATCTGCGAACGCCTGCTGCGCCTGATCGGGATGCATGTCGAAACACGCCGCAATGCCCGCGATCAGACTCTGCGTAGTCTCACTGCCTGCGGCCAATAGCGTCAGCGCATAGGTCATCACCTGGATCTCGTTGAGCGGTTCGGAGTCGATCCGCACCTGGGAGAGCATCGACAGCAGATCATCGGTCGGATCCTTGGCGCGCTCGGCAACCAGTTCCATCAAGTAGGGGGCGACCTCACCGAAGATCAGCTCCATGTCGCCATCGTCAGCGACGCCGCTACCGACCTTCGCGATCGTCGTCGCCCACCCCGCCACCTTGGGCCAGTCGGCTTCGGGCACGCCCAGCAGATAAGCGAAGACATACACCGGGAACGGTTCAGCGACGTGTTCGATCCAGTCGAATTCGCCGTCGGGAAGGCCGTCGAAGATGGTGGCGATCACCTCACGCACGCGCGCCTCGAGTTTCGCGACGGCACCTGGCGTGAAGCGGACGCCGATCGCCTTGCGATGCGCACGGTGTTCGGGCGGATCCATGAACAGGATTCCGCGAGCGCCGTAGCCCTGAGGGTCGCGGCCCTCCCGACGCGCGATGAGATCCATCATGATCCCGATACGCTCCGACGAGAACTTCTCTGGACGCGCCGAAATGGTTTTGATGTCGTCATACTTCGTCACGACCCAGAACTGCCCCTGCTCATACCAGTGGACCGGGTCGGTGTCACGCAGCTGCGCAAACGTCGCGTTCGGATCACCCAGATAGAACGAAGCATCGTCGAAGCGAGCGTCCGAGGGTGCCGTGGTGGTAGCCATGACTCTGAACAATAGAACATGTTGTGTGAATGTGTGAATAGCCGCGCAGTCGGGGTGGTTGGACATCAATGGAACGAATGTTGTTCAATTGTATAAATGAGCCATGCCTCAGTCAGGAGCTGTGAAGGGTGACCGACGACGTGCCCTCCTCAGCTTTCTTGTCCGGTGTGCGTGTATTGCAGCTCGGTGACGGTATCGCGGGGTCATCGGCCGCCGCCTTGCTGGCCAGCCTCGGCGCCGACGTCGCCCGCCTTCCGCAACCGGCGGCCCACCGTGCGGGGCCCGCCATCAACACTGCCGGGGGTCCCGAACCGGCCGTCGACCTGGTCCTCGACCGGCAGAAGCGGACGCTGTCGTCCGACGCGGAAGCGGACCTCAGCGACTTCGACATCGTCATCAACGACGGTGCGAGAGAGCAGCCCTCAGCCACCGAAGGGGTCGTCGTCGTCAACCTCACGCCCTTCGGCATGGACGGACGGCACCGCATGCGACCCGGCGGTGAAATCGTGGCGCAAGCGAGCGGGGGGTTGCTGGCCACCATCGAGGACGTCGACGGCACACCCGTACCCGCGCCGGGGTACGTCGCGTCTAAATCCGTGGGGGCAGTGGCGGCGTTGGCGGCACTGCACGGACTGGACCGACGGATCAACGACGGCGGCGCCGTCGTGGTGGACGTTTCGGCGCAGGAAGCGGTGATCTTCACGGCTGCGCTCCCCGAGTGCGCCCACACCATGTACCGGTGTCCCGGCCGCGCCGGCAGCGGGCGTTACCTGGCGCCCTCGGGCGTCTTCGAATGCCGGGACGGACTCGTTCGCATCACCGCCGTTGAGAACCATCAGTGGCAGCAGTTGAGGAAGACTCTCGGCGATCCCGCCTGGGCGGCAGGCCTTGACGAACGGGCCGCCCGAATCGAGCATGCCGATCTGATCAACGCGCGGGTGACCGAATGGACGCGAAAGCAGAACAAGGCGGACTGCGCCGCGCTCTTGCAGTCCAACGGTGTTCCCTCGACCCCGGTCAATCATCCCGGCGAATTGCTGGATTCTCCGCAGCTTGCCCACCGCTCGTCCCTTCAGAACGTGCGAATCGACGATCGCGACGTCACCGTGCTCGGTCCACCGTGGAGCGTGACGCCGGGTCGGCCCGGGACCGGCCACGGCACCGGAATCGCCGGACTGCGCATCGCCGAACTCACCCACGTGCTCGCCGGACCCATCGTCGGGGCGCTGCTCGGCGGGATGGGCGCAACGGTCGTTCGGCTCGAGGATCCCGACCGCTTGGATATCTACCGTCGGAGCGGCCCGTTTGCCGACGGGGTCCCCGGCCCCGAGCGCGGCGCGTACTACGCCGTGGCAAATCACTCGAAGCGGAGCGTGTTGCTCGACCCGGAGCACATCGGCGCCGATGTCGCCGCGATACTCGCCGACTCCGATGTCCTCATCGAGAACGTCGGTTCGTCTCGGTTGAAGCGCCTCGGCGTGGATCCTGCGGAACTCGCGGACACCGGTCGATTGACTCTTCGCGTATCCGGCTTCGGCTCCGATGGACCACTGGCCGGATATCGGGTGTACGCCAACAACGTTCAGGGTTACGGCGGTTTGGCGGCACTGAGCACCACCGCTGACGGAGCGCCGGCTCGTCTGGGTACCGTTCTGGCCGATCCGCTGGCCTCGGTCGTCGGCGCGTTGGTGATCGCGGCGTGGGCACTGGATCGAAATCGATCCGGCGGGGCGGTGATCGATCTGTCCATGGCCGAAGTGGTCGCGTCGACGGTTGCCGAGTACGTCGCCGCCGCCTCAACAACGCAGACGACACCGACCGACGATGTTCGGCGACTTGTCCAACGTTCGACCGACGAACGCTGGGTCGCTGTCGAGCTGGCAGGAACCCAATGCGAAGCAGACACCATCGAGTTCGTCTGCGCCCTCATCGCCACCAATCGGGCGGACGACGCAGCGCTGAAGCTCCAAAGCGCGGGCATTTCGGCTGCTGTGGTCCGACGTGCCGATGAGCTGGTGAACGACAGCCACCTCAACGAGCGCGGCTTCTTCCCCGAGATCGCCCATCCGGATCCCGATCTGAGAACCGCACGAGTGGTTGGACTCCCTTGGCGGTTTGCCGGCGAGGGTCCAATTCCGCTGAGTCCGCCGCCCGCGCTGGGGAGTTCGAACGACCTCTACGAGAGGAACACCGATGCCGATGTCACCGCCTGACCGCCCGGCGACCGTATGGTCGTCGACCTTCATCCCCTCGAAGTCGCCCTTGCCGGGCTTCGGCGCCGACGGTTACAGCGTGGCGTGGGTCGACAGCGGCACCGAGCGACTTCAAGTGGTCGTCGACGGCGCCCGCCCAAGGCCCGGGACGACGGGACGGTTGGTGGGCCGCACCTTCGACGATCAGATCGTCGAGATGTTCATGGCGGATGACCGATGACCGGCGTTCATCTCGCCGGTGTCGGCGTCACGGAATTCGGGAAACACCGGGACGTCCCGCTGGTCGAACTCGGCGTCACAGCGGCGCGGCTAGCGCTGCAGGACTCCGGGCTTGACTACGCCGACATCGGCGAAGTTTTCACCGCGTCATCGCTGGCCGGACCGCAGACCGGCATCAAGGTTGCACTCGAGTTGGGACGCACCGGGATTCCGGTGACCGCAACCGAAAGTGCCTCGGCGAGCGGCATGGTCGCGCTCCGACACGCGATCTCTGCAGTCGCTTCGGGGCGAAGCACTGCCGCTCTCGCCATCGGCTACGAGAAGACCACCGCCCTGGAGCCCGGCGGTGTGGTGCCCGCAGCTGTCGGATTCTGGGACCGCTTTCCCGCCCAGACGCACTACGCCATCGAGGCCGCACGCTGGCTGCACGACGCCGGCTGTGGACCCGAGGTGATCGCGGCTGTGGCCGCGAAGTCATACAACCAGGCCCGCCTGAATCCGCTTGCCGTACGGCGCGACTCCGATGCGGTGACCGTCGACGATATTCTGTCTGCCCGGATGGTCGCCGACCCACTGACGAAGATGATGTGCCATGCCTCGGTCGACGGCGCAGCGGCGGTCGTCGTGACGCGCGACCCTCGCCCGCGGTCGGTCTCGGTGTTGGCGGTCGAACAGACCAGCTGGCCGACGGATCCGACCTGGCCCCTTGTCGGGCCCGTCGTAGGACCGCCGTCGCAACTCACGCTCACCGCCGAACGGGCTTACACCACCGCAGGCATCGAACCGGCAGATATCGGCGTGATCTCATTGCACGATATGTGTGCCAGCGAGGAGATCACGGCGCTGATCGCTATGGGTCTTGCCGATTCCCAAAAAGCCGTCGAACTCGCTCAGACTGGCGGTCTCGCGCATGACGGCGCCTTGCCCACCAACACCGACGGCGGGTGCTTGGCTCGTGGCCACGCCTTCGGGGCAACCGGCCTGGCCCAGGCCGCCGAAATCGTCACGCAACTTCGCGGCGAGGCTGGCGCGCGGCAGGTGGCACAGCCACGAGTCGGGATGGCTCAAGCCGTCGGCGGCGGGGGCTCCTGCGTCGTGGCGCTGATGCGCGCCTGACCTGGCGATCTTCTACGCGATCGCGCCGCTCTCCTTGAGCGCGACGATCCGGTCCCAGTCACCGCCGAGATCCAGGATGAGTTGCTCGGTGTCGGCGGCGAATTCGGGCATCGGAGCCAACGACAAGGGCGTCTCGTCGAAAAGCACGGGGCTCGCCACGAGGTCGAAACTCGCGCCCTGGTCCTGCACCGTGACGACGTTGCCGTTCGCGCGCACCTGTGGGTCGGCGGCCACCTCGGCGGTGGTCTGCACCGGCGCCCACTGTCCGTCGAAACCCTCCAGGGCTACCCGCCAATGAGCCAGCGGCTGAGCACCGATTGTTGCGCGCAGCACCGCTATCGCCTCTGCACCGTTGGCAGCGAGTAGCTGGTGGGTCGCGAAGCGTTCATCGTCGGCCAACTCAGGAACGCCCACCCGGCGACAGAACTCAGCGAAGTAGCGGAATCCCTGCAGCATGGACAGCCCGAGGAACCGCCCGTCTGCGGTCCGGTAGAACCCCACCAAGGGATTGTTCGGGGTGACGTTGGCTCCCGCAGGATTGGTCTGCCACGGTTGACCACTGACCAACGCGGCGTTGATCGCCACGCCGGAAGCCCACACACCCACTCCCAACAGCGAGATATCCACCACGCGGGCATGACCCGTGCGCTCGCGCTCGAAGAGCGCAGCGGCGATACCGCCGGCGATCGTCATACCACCGATCGAATCCCCGTACGCGGGGCCCGGTTGCGGAACCACCCCGTCGATATCGCAGGGCGTCGAACCGGCGGCCCCCGCGGCCCGGCTCCAGAATCCCGTCATGTCATAGCCACCGGTTCCGGCGTCAGGCCCCAACGGCCCATAGGCGCTGCCGCGCGCATACACGATGTCGGGATTGGCGGCCCGCAGATCGTCGACGTCGATCCGCAGCTTCTTCCGGGCGTCGGGCAGGAAATTTGTGAGGAAAACATCGCTGGTCTTGGCGATGTCCATCAGCAACTCATGACCGTCCGGCGTCGCCATGTCCAAGGCGACCGAGCGTTTCCCGCGGTTTGCGTGCTCCATCACCGGGTTTCGCTCACCCTCGATCGTGATGTGCCCGAGTTGACGGAGGCCGCGCTGGGAGTCGCCGGTCTGCGGATGCTCGATCTTGACCACGTCAGCGCCCCAGTCCGCCAACACTGCGCCGGCAGCGGGCACAAACGTCCACTGCGCGACTTCGAGTACCCGTACGCCCGACATGGGTCCGCTCATCGATTCCCCTCGTACCTTCGTTGATCGCTATCGTGTCAGCGGCGATTCAGCGTCACCGGCAGCAGATCGAAATTGTTGTTCAGCGCCGATGGCCTGGGAACGCGTTCTCCGGTGACTTCAATGCCGCTGGCGCGCTTGACGATTTCGTCAAGCGTCAGTCGCGCCTCTCTGCGGGCGAGTGCAGCGCCCATGCAGAAGTGTTCGCCGACTCCGAAGCCGAGATGGCTCGGCGCGTCCTTGCGTCTGATGTCGAACTGATCGGCCGTTTCACCAAAGTGCTCCGTGTCGCGGTTCGCTGAACCGTAGGCGAGCAGCACTCCATCACCCTCCCGGATCACCTTGCCGCGCAACTCCACATCGTGGGTGGCTTGTCTCGCCATGCTGCGTACCGGTGTCCAATAGCGAAGGACTTCTTCGATGGCGTTGTCCACCAGCGAAGGATCGTCGAACAGTGCTCGCGCCTGGTCCGGATGACTTGCCAGGCACTCGGCGATGCCCGCGATCAGACTCTGCGTGGTTTCGCTACCGGCCGCAAGCAGTGTGAGCGCATAGACCATGATCTGGAGGTCGTCGAACGGTTCCCCGTCGATCTCCCCCAACGTGGCGAGCATCGTCATCAGGTCGTCGTCGACCGGGTTCTGAGCCTTCTGCTTGGCGATGTCCAGGAGATACGGACCGATCTCGGTCATGATGACATCGAAATCCGCCTGGGTTGCCGCTCCACTTCCGGAGCGTGAAATCGCCGTCGACCATCCGGCCACTTTGGGCCAGTCGGCCTCGGGTACACCGAGGAGATAGGCGAACACGTAGACCGGAATCGGCTCCGCGACGTGCGATATCCAGTCGAACTCGCCGTCGGGCAACGCGTCGAAGACCTCGTTGACAACCTGTTTCACCCGCTCTTCGGCCTTGGCCACCGCCGCCGGGGTGAAGCGGCCCTGGAACGTGCGTCGATGTGCGCGATGGACCGGCGGATCGAGGAACATGATGCCTCTGTTCCGGTAGCCCTGCGGCTCGACTCCCTGCTTGTGCGCGATGAGATCCATCAGAATCGCGATGCGTTCGGAGGCGAACTGATGCGGTCGTGCCGAAATCGCCTTGATGTCATCATATTTTGTGATGACCCAGAATTGTCCGTCGTCATACCAGTGCACGGGATCGTGTGACCGCAGCTCGCGAAACACTTCGTCGGGGCGATCGAGGTAGAACTGAGCCTGATCAAATTTAGCGCCTGAAGTCGCCGACCGGGGATTCGTGACTGCCGCCATAGATGAACAATAGAACACAATATGTCTATTTGCGATATGGTTGTCGAGTGAGCGCTGCCTTGTCGCACCTTCGGGTGTGTGACCTCAGCGGGCAACTGGCCGGCGCGGGCGCGACGAAGATCCTGGCCGCGTTTGGTGCCCAAGTGATCCGGGTCGAGGATCCCGCGACCCGTGGCCTGTGGGACGCCCTACGGGGAGTCGGTCCCTATGTCGACGACCGTCGTGGGATCGATCTCGGCGCCGGGTTCAACAACCACAATGTCGGGAAGTACGGCGTCACCATCAACCTGCGTCTCGACGAGGGAAAACAGCTGCTGCGTGAACTCGTGGCGATCAGTGACGTCGTCTGTGAGAATTTCGCGGCGGGCGTGATGGCGCACCGCGGCTTCGGCTACGACGACCTTCGCGACATCAAGCCCGACATCATCTACGTGTCCAACTGCGGATTCGGTCACACCGGGCCGTACCGCGACTTCAAGACCTGGGGACCGATCGTGCAGGCGATGAGCGGTCTCACGTTCACCTCGGGGCTGCCCGATGCCGAACCGGCCGGCTGGGGCTTCTCCTACATGGATCACGGATCGGCCCTCTATATGACTGTGGCCATCATGGCGGCACTGCATCACCGTGACCGCACAGGCGAAGGTCAGCACGTTGATCTGGCCACGGTGCCCGCGGGCATCGCGATGCTGCCCACCGAGGTGCTCGACTGGACGGTGAACCAGCGGCGCACCTGCGCACGCGGCAATCGGGCCGACTTCGACGAGTTCGCACCCCACGGCATCTACCCCTGCGCGGGTGAGGACCGATGGATCGCCATCGCGTGCCGTGACGACAGGGAGGCGGCGTTGCTGGCCAAGGTGCTGGATGAACCCGCCATCGCATCGGAGCGATTCGCGACATTGGCCGCTAGAGTCGCCGCGGCCGATGAACTCGACGAACTGGTCGCCGCGGCCACCTCCACCCGCGATGCCATCGGACTGGCCGACGATCTCGTCGACGTCGGGGTACCTGCGAGTGTTGTCAAGAGCCCGCGAGAGCGCATCGACGAGGACCCGGACCTGGCACGGATGGGACTCTTTCCTACCGTCACGCACCCCGACATCGGCGCGGTACGCGTCGAGGGCGTTCCACTCACCTTCTCGGAAACCCCGTGGCGGATCGATAGACCGGGACCCAAACTGGGCCAACACAATCGTGAGATCTTCGGAGAGCTCCTCGGTCACGATGACTCGACCCTTGATCTGTGGGCTGAGCGAGGTGTGATCTGAGCGCGCTAGCCGATCTCCGCGTCGTGGAGATAAGCGACCAGTTCACGCCCGTGGGCGGGCGTGTGCTCGCTGAACTCGGAGCCGAAGTCATCGTCGTCGAACCGCCCCAGGGTTCCCCGCACCGTCTGCGCCCGCCGTTCGTCGATGAAGAACCCGGCGTTGACCGCAGCCTGCGTTGGTGGAGTCAAAACGTCGGAAAGCGCAGCGTGACCGTCGACCTTCGATCGGAGTCGGGCGTTGACACGTTGCGCCGACTCATCGGAGGCGCCGACATCGTGCTTGCCGGGGGTGATCGACTGACGGGTGGGATCACTTATCGCGAGGCAACCGCGGATCATCGCAGCCTGATCTGGGTTTCGGTGACGCCGTTCGGTCTCGGCAGCGTCCGGGCCGACGACCCCACCACCGACCTCACTGTGCTGGCCGGCGGCGGCCCGGTGTGGAATTGCGGCTACGACGATCACTCCATACCGCCGATGCGCGGCTCTGGCGACCAGGCGTCCAACATCGGCGGCATGTACGCCGCGATCGGCGCGCTTATCGCGCTCTCACACCGCGACCACAGCGGCGTCGGCCAACTCGTCGACGTCAACGTGACCGCGGCCTGCAATGTGACCTGCGAACAGACCACCTATCACTGGCTTGTGAACCAGGCGGTCTGTGTCAGGCAGACCGGACGCCACGCCTACCCCACACCCAGTTCCGAGGTCCAAGTACGTTGCGCCGACGGACATTACGCGACCACCGGGGTGCTGCCGCGCAAGCCCGAAGAGTTCAGTCGGATGATTGCCTGGCTCTCCGAGTTGGAACTGACCGAGGAGCTACCGGAGACCGTGTTCCTCGAGATGGCCGCCGCCCGAACCGCGCCAGTCGACCTTGCCTCGATCGGTGAGGACGACGAAACGACGGCGATCATGAGCGCGGCCCGTGAGGCCATCACCTTGATCGCCTCACGCATGCCAGCCAAGGAGTTCTTCATCGCGAGCCAGCAACGGGGTTTCCCGGCGGGCGCCATTCTGCCGCCTGATGAGGCCTTTGACGACGAACACATGGTGGCACGCGGTATGCATGTGCCTGTCGAGCACTCCGAGCTCGGCCGGACAATCGTTTATCCCGGTGTGCCGTACGCATTTTCGGCCAGTCCTACGTCACCGCCGAAACGTGCGCCGCTGCTCGGTGAGCACAATGCGCTTCTCGACGAGCTCGCACCTTGAGCGCCGGGCACCGCCTCACCCATGTCGGGCTGTGCGTCACGGACATCGAGCGCTCGACCGAGTTCTACTGTTCAGCGCTCGGATTCACCAAGATCGGCGAGATGCACGTCGATGACGAATCGTCCGCACGACTGCTCGACGTCGCCGAACTGGTGCTCGATCTGGTCTACCTCGAGCGCGACGGATTCCGCCTGGAACTGCTGGCCTATCCCACAGTGGGCACAACGGGCGACGGCGCGCCACGCCAGATGAACGCTCTCGGCTTCACCCATCTGTCCTTCCGCGTGGATGACGTCGACACTCTTGCCGCAGCCGTGGTCGAGCACGGCGGAAAACTGCTGCCCGATCGCACGGTCGAATTCGGCGGCGGCAATCGCGGGCTGATGCTGACCGATCCCGATGGAAACCTGCTCGAGTTCATCGAGCGCATACGCCGCGACTGAGCAACTAATCACAATTCGTTCTGTTGTTCAGTTGGATGGTAGAGTCCGTCTGTGCCCGCGACCAGCGAGTTGATGTACTCACCGTTCTCGAAAGCCGTCTTCGACGACCCCTATCCGGTGTACCGTCGGCTTCGCGACGAGGCGCCGGTGTATCGCGATCCCGACGACCGTTGGTGGGTGCTGTCGCGGTTCCAAGACGTGGCGGGCGCGCTGCGGGACTGGGAAACGTACTCATCCAAGCTCGGCCCGGCGCCGGAGAATCCCGACGACGACGGCCGCAAGTATTCCGTCATCTCGATGGACCCGCCGCGACACGACCGCATCCGGGGCGTCCTGAAGGGCTTCTTCACCCCCCGCGCCGTCGCCTCGCTGGAGGGTGCCCTGCAGGCGGTCGTCGACCATCACCTCGGTCAGCTCAAACGCGGCACCACCGTCGACGCAATGGAAGCCTTCGCCTTCGCCGTGCCCACCGATGTGATCGGCGACCTACTCGGCGTGCCGAAGGCCGATCGCGAACAGCTGAGGGTGTGGTGGGAAGCGTTCTTGACCAGGCACGAAGGCGAAGTCGCGATGCCGCAAAGTGCTATCGAGGCCAACCGCAACATCAGCGCTTATATCGGCGATCTCATCGACAGGCGCCGCACCGACCCGGGCGACGATCTCATCAGCATCGTGCTGCAGGCCACCTTCCACGACCCCGAAATCGGCGACGACCGCTCGTTGACGCCGCACGAGGTGTTGATGTTCTGCAATCTGCTTTCCGCGGCGGGTTCTGAGACCACCCAGAAGCTGATCTCCAACGGTCTGGTCGCATTGCACGACCACCCCGACCAGTGGCAGCGAATCGTCAGCGATCACAGCGTGATTCCGGCCGCGGTCAACGAGGCCCTGCGTTACGACACCCCCAGCCACTGGGTGGCCCGGACACTGACGCGTCCCGTGGAGCTACACGGTGTGACCATGGATGCCGGTGACTGGGTGCTGTTGCTGTTGGGCAGCGCCAACCGCGACGAGCGTCGCTACGACGACCCTGATCGCTTCATCATCAACCGTCCGCGCGGCACCGATGTCTACTTCGGCTGGGGCATCCACATCTGCCTCGGCCAGTGGCTGGCTCGGCGCGAGGCGCAGATGGTCTTCGAATACGTCGCGAAGCACTTTCCCGACTACGCGATCGGCGCACACGAACGTGTGCTGACGGCGACGGTGCGCGGCTATACCAGCGTGGAGATGACGCTGCGCTGAGCGCTCAGTCGACGACCCACTGCGGCTCGCGCTTCTCGGCGAAGGCCTTCATGCCTTCGAGGTAATCGGGATGGGTCATCTGGTGCTGCAGGACATAGCGGTAGGCGACGTCGTGGGCGGCGTGCAATCCGACGTCGAGGCTCGTCCACATTCCCTTGATCGAGGCCTGCACGGTCGCCGGGCTCAACTTCGTGATCGCCAGTGCGATCTCTCGCGTGCGCTCCTGCAGACGATCGGCCGGCACGACCTCGTTGATCAACCCGATCTCATACCCCCGCTGGGCGCTGATCCGCCCGTCCTTGGTCATCAGCGCCAATTGCATGACCATCGACAGGGGCATCCTGCGCAGAAGAACCGTTGGCTCCAATGCGAAGACGTTGCCGACCATCAGGTGGGTGTCGATCAGCTCGGCGTGCTCGGCCGCGATGATCAGGTCGGAGTCGGCCACCTGGTGTAGCCCTCCCCCGACCACCATTCCGTTGAGAGCGCAGATGACCGGCTTCCAGACGTTGTGATGCAGCCTCGAGCCCGGCACCTTGTTGCGGATACCCGACTGCGCGGTGGCACGGATGTCCTGGCCTGCGCTGAAGGCGCGGTCACCTGCGCCTGTGATGATGGCGACGCGGATGTCGGAATCGTCGCGTACCCGCGCCCACGCCTGCCCGAGCTCGGTACGGGTCAGATCATCGGTGGCATTGAGCCGCTCCGGGCGGTTGATGGTGATGGTCGCGATGTGATCGCTGACATCGAACAGGATCCTCTGAAAGTCCACCGCTAACCCCAATCGAAGTCGTGATGCAACAGATATGCATATAGTGTGTAAGTGTCTCATACCGACGAACCGGTCCGTTCGCCGGTCGAGACCGCAGATCATCGGTGCAGATCGGGAGGTGTGATGCCGGGGTCCGACGCAACCAAATCTGACGACCGCGCCGAGGATGTGGTTGATTCGCGACCCGATCTCGCCGACCGTATCGAGGCGATCCTCGGCATCGACCCTGATGCCGGCGCAATAGAGTTCGGCGGCACATGGACAACGTGGGGGTCGCTCGCAGCGGTCGCCCACGGAGTAGGAAACCGCCTGAGTTCGGCTGGTCTGGCCCCGGGCGCCCCGGTAGGCCTGGTGTTGCGCAACGATCCGGCAATGATCGCGGCGATGCTGGGAGTGCTGCTGGCCCGTTGTTGCATCGTCACGCTCAATCCGTCACATGGCGACGAGGGTCTGGGCCACGACATGCGCGACCTCCGCCTACCCGCAGTGGTGGCGTGCGGTGTCGACTGGGACCGGGCGGGCGTCAAGGAGGCCGCGACGGGGGCGCTCGGCCTTCGCGTATCGGTGACCGACCGCCCTGTCGAGGTCGTGACGGGCCTCGAATCCCCCGGCGACGGGCCGTTCCGCCAATCCGATCCAGCAGTCGCGGTGGAGATGCTCACCAGCGGAACAACGGGACCGCCGAAGCGGATTCCATTGGCATACAGCGCGTTCGAACGCACAATCGTAGCGGCCAGCGCTCATTACGGGTCCCACGACGAGACCGGCCCACGGCTGCGACGGGGTGTGATGATCGTCAGTTCGCCGCTGGTGCACATGTCTGGACTGTTCCGCACACTGCTCTACGTGTGTCAGGGCCGCCAGATCGCACTGTTGCCGCGGTTCACCGTCGACGATTTCATCGATCGTGTGGTCCGGCACCGACCCAAGGCCGTCAGCCTGGTCCCTACCGCGCTGGCAATGGTATTGGACGCCGACGTCGACCCCGGCGTGTTCGACAGCGTCAAGGTGGTGACATCGGGCACCGCACCGCTGTCGGCCCACCTGCAGGAGACGTTCGAAGACAAATACGGCGTCGCCGTGCTGCCCTCCTATGGTGCGACGGAGTTCGCGGGCGGAGTCGCGGGATGGAATCTGAAGCTGCACCACGAATGGGCCGAGTCCAAGCGCGGCAGTGTGGGCCGGCCCCAACCCGGCCGGGAGATACGCATCGTCGCGGCGGATGGTGACCATGAGGTCCCTGCAGGCGAGCAGGGCGTCATTGAAGTGCGCACCGCAGGCGGGGAATGGGTACGCACGACCGATCTCGGGCGCCTCGACAGCGACGGATTCCTTTTCGTCGACGGACGCACCGACGATGTCATCAACCGGGGCGGCTTCAAGGTCACACCTGCCGATATCGTCGCCGCTCTACGTTCGCATCCCGCCGTGCGCGATGCCGGGGTGACGGGCGTGCCCGATGAACGACTCGGCGCGGTTCCGGTCGCAGCCGTCGAGTGCGTCGAGGGCAAGGACGTCACCGCCGACGATCTGCTCACCTACCTCCGTGGGCGGCTAAGCCGATATCAGGTGCCCGCCGGTTTGAAGATCGTCGACGAACTCCCCCGAACCCCATCGATGAAAGTCAGCCAGCCGGGAATTCGCGCGCTGTTCGAAAGCCCCGACGAGGCGGCCGTGTGACAGTACGTTGCATCGCATCGGGATTGGGCTTTCCCGAAGGTCCGGTGGTCGATGACGACGGCTCGGTCTTGGTCTCGGAGATCGCCAACGGCCGAATCAGCCGGGTGCACGCCGATGGCACGGTGGAGACATTCGTTGTGACCGGGGGCGGCCCCAATGGGATGGCTCGATTGCCCGACAGCCGAATCATAGTGTGCCAGAACGGCGGCTCCCGGTTTGCCGTCAGGCCATGGCCGTTCGCCATCACCGGCTCCGTGCCGTTGTTCCTGCCCGCCGGCGCGCCCGATCAACCCGTCACCCCGCAACTGCAGATCGTCTCCGCCGACGGTGAGGTCACGACTCTCACAACGACGTTCACGAGTATCGGTGGTGATGAACTACCGTTGGCGCGGCCCAGCGACATCTGCGTGGATGCGCAGGGCGGCTTCTATGTCACCGATGGCTTCGCGGTGCAGGGACGGAGCCGAAACCTCACCGGCGTCCTGTACGGCACCCCCGACGGACAATTGCGCGAAATCGTTTACCCACTGGAACTCCCCAACGGCGTGGCGCTCTCCCCGGACGGATCGACGCTGTATGTCGCCGAGACCAGGACGCGGCGGATCTGGGAGTTCGAGGTGCTCGGCCCCGGCCGCCTCGGCTCCGCGCGGGGGCTGGCCACGGTGCCGAGTGGCGGACCGATGAATTTCGGCGGTGCCGACGGACTTTGCGTCGCTCCCGACGGCGCGATCATTGTCGCTACAGTGGGAACCGGTGGGGTGACGACGTTTTCGCCCGATGGTCAACTGCTCGGTGCGATTGTCGCCGATGACCCGATGACCACCAACGTCGCGCTCAGCCACGACGGCCGTTCGCTGTTCATCACGCTGGCATCGTCGGGTCGCCTGGTGGTCGTGGACGATTGGCGCTCTGCTCTCGTGTAGCCCCGTTGACACGACGCGACGCGACGGCTTACGGCGCTGATCGCAAGCGAGTTCCGCGACGACGGCCGCGACCTCCGAGTCCCGCTTTGATGACGTGGTGTCGGCGATCGCCAACGGCCGGATATTCCCGACGGACGCCGGATCGCCAACCGAAATCTGGCGATGCTCGCCCCGAGATTCGCGTCGCCGGGCTCCGTCCCCGAAGAATCGTGAAAACTCTTTTGCCCCAACAGTTTCAATTGTCACATACTTGACCGGACTTGTCGGTAACCGAACGTATGTTCGACTCATGGGGATGCCTCTCATGGACGCGGTCGCCGCCTACACCACCGGTGTGGACGCGCTGCTGAACGCCGAGGTAGACGGTCCGTCGCACCGCGACCTGCTCACGTGCTTCGACGCCATTCAGACTGCCTCGCAGCGTGTTCCAATGACGGGCTACGCCATCCTGGCGCGGTTGGACCGCGAAGCAGACCCCAAACAATTGGGGGCTACCTCGCTATGGCAGCTACTCACCCTGCGCACCCGGATGAGCAAGGGCGCGGCCCTGAAATCAATCGCGCGCGCCCGTCTGCTCGGTCCGAAGCGCACCCCGCAGGGTCAGGACCTACCACCGGAGTGGGAACACACGGCCGCCGGTCTCGCGGCAGGACTGTTCGGCGACGAACACGTCGAGGTCGTCCGCAAGTTCTTCAAAGCCCTGCCGGCCACCATCGACCCTGTCACCCGCGGTCAAGCCGAACACAGCCTCGCCAGCGCCGCTGCCGAATTGGACCCGCACTCCCTGACCATCGCCGCCATCCACCTGCTGGCTCTGTTGCACCCCGACGGGGACGAACCCGCCGACGCCGCCGCCCGCAAAGCCGGCCTCACCCTCGGCCCACAACAACCCGACGGCCTGAGCCACCTGTCCGGATGGATCTCGGCGAAAACTCGCGCCCTACTCGAACCTGTCCTCGCCAAATTCGCCGAACGCAACCGCCACCCAAAGACGCCATCGCCCGCCTCCGATGACACCCCGCCCGAGCAGGCTCCGACCGCACAAGACACGCTGCCCTTCACCGAGGAGCGCGAGCCGCAGCCGAAACCATTGAGCGACGAGCTACCAGTGGACACCGACGCGCTAACGGCCGATGACGAGCCCGCCGATGACGTTGCCGGGGAGGGCGATCCGTTCGCCACACATCCTGACGACCCGCCGTTGCCGCAACCCGAGCCGCTCCTCGACCTGCAGTTCCGCACCAAAGCCCAATACACTCACGACGCGTTCGCCACCGCCCTCGAGATGCTGCTGAGCTCCAGAACTCTCGGGACGCTGAACGGCCTACCCACCACCGTGGTCGTGACCACGACCCTGCAGGAACTCCAAGCCGGCGCGGGGTACGCCGTCACCGGCGGCGGCACCCGCCTACCCATGCGCGACCTCATCGCCATGGCAGCCCGCGGCGCCCACCACTACCTCGCCGTCTTCGACGAACACACCAGCGAAACGCTGCACCTCGGCCGCGCCAAACGCTGCGCCACCGCCGCGCAGAAACTCGCGCTGTTCGGCCGCGAACGCGGCTGCTCCGCCCCGGGATGCACCGCCCCCTTCTATGACTGCCAAGCCCACCACGGCGTCGAGGACTGGAAACTCAACGGCCAAACCAACATCGACGACCTCACCCTCGCCTGCGGCCCCAACAACCAACTCATCGAAGACACCGAGTGGACCACCCGCCGCGGCCCCGACGGCCGCTTCCAATGGATACCGCCTCCGCACCTCGACACCGGCCAACCCCGCACCAACAACCTCCACCACCCCGAACGCCTTCTCAAACCCAACGATGAAGACGACGACCCCCTCTAGGCGTCGGCCCGACTCACCTGCCACGCAGGTCGCTCCCATCGGTCACACGACTTCGTAGACCTCGTATTCCAGACTCTCACCCGCGAAGGATCCCTTGGCAACGCCGAGTATTCGGGTCAACCACTCGTACCGCGGGTCACCGGTTTCGAAGTACATCGCAGAGTAGACCCCCGCGGTGGCGGCATTCATCCGTCCGGTATAGGTGACCAGAATCGTTGCGCCATCGTCAGTTTCGAGCGTGAGCCTGGCATCGACGAGGACCCGCCCGGACGGCTCGACGAATGCCCAGTCGGCGGCCGCACGACCTTTGAGGGATGCTTGCAACCGCTCGCCCTCGTAACGTGCGCTGGTGATCTCACCGATCGTCCGGCTTCCCGACGGTCCCGTCGAGATCGCGATCGGTTCGGCGAGCTCGTAGGTGACGTGGCACAGCGGACGCAACGTGGCATCCAGAGACGTTGGCACCGCGGTCACCGTCACCCTCGTTCCGCGGCGACGAACTCGAACACCGCGCCGTAACAGCTCGCTGGATCGGTGATCAATCGATCGCCGTCGTGCTCGGCGATGACGATGTCATGGGCAACAAGGTGGGCCTCCGCCGCGGCGAGATCAGCAGTCTCGAAGATGCACGAATGCATGATCTCGCCGTTACGGGCCAGATCCCTGCCTGCCACCGAATCCTCGGTCAGCGGCTTGATCAGGTCGATCGTCGTATTCGCACCGAGTTCGAGTCGGTTGCGCTCTGCGTGTTTCCCGTCGTCCTTCGCGACGACGTCGGCCCCGAGTGCGCGATAGATGTCGGTGGCGCGATCGAGATCACGAACCACCACGCCGACCCGCCAACCAGTGATCGCCAGCGGATGCATGCGCCACGGTTCATTGCTCCACCCGTCGACGAAGCGCGGGTCCTCCCATCGCCCCGGGACTCCGAGCGGTCCCGGTCGAGCAGTCGAAAAAGGCATGAACTCGAGCTGGCCCGCGGTATCCCTGGGGTGGGTGAACACCGGACTCATCGGTTTCTCGACCATGACGTCGCGGCCGGCGCCTGCCAGCCCGAAGCACCGCACGCCCAGGGCGGTCAGCGCATCGAAGATCTCGGTCGGCGGGCCGTCCACGAAGTACGCAGAGGCGTGGAAGTGCCTGCCGAACCGCGTCAAGAACTTTCCGAGCGGTAGATCTGCACCCTCGGCGGTGGGCTCCATGACGTCGACGGCCAGATCGGCGATGGCGACCATGGACGCCCAGCGCTTCTCGGCGTCCAGCCACTCGTCGGTGAAAACGTCGACCGCTCCGAACACGTCGCGGTACCACTGGGTGATGGTCCGATAGTCGTCGACGATGTGGTTCACGTGCCACTGCTTGCCCACTGCGATCACGACATCAATCCTCACTCAAGCCGGGTCCTGGTCGAACCTGCGTTTGCAGAAGCGCCATCCGTCCGCATTTTTCGTCAGCTCGTCTCGGTAGATCCCCTGCGCGATCACCTGATATCCCCCGCCCGGGTTCGAGACGAACACGGTGCAGTACGCCTGGCTGGTCGCCGACGTGCCGTCCCCTTCAGCCAACACCGACGTGGTGACGTGGCGAAGCTGGCCGGACACCGCCGTAGCGGCGACGTAGGCCGCCAGCCCGTCGTGTCCGCGGGTCTGTTCGTCATCACCGAGGAAAAAACTGCCGTCAGCGGTGAAGCAGTGAGCAAATCCCTCTGCGTCGCGGCGATCGAACGCGAAGTTGTATCGGCTGACCAACCGCTCGATCTCGACGACATCCTCGACTGGCAACGGCACAGCAGGCCCTCCTGGAGCTGAACACACGATGGGGCCAGAACACTATGACATATATTGTCTAACTGATAACACCTGCCAACCGTGCGGAGAGAGGCCGAGATGACGCGTGCGGCTGCCGAGGTCGACCTTTTTCTGTCGACCACCCGCGCGTTCCTCGACCGCGACGCGTCGATCGAGCACGTCCGTGAGATGCACAGACGAGGTGACACTTACGACCGCGACTGGTGGCGAAAAGCCGCCGAACTGGGCTGGACCAGTCTGCTGGTGCCCGACGAACTCGGCGGCGGCAGCGTGTCCGGCAATGGTGTGGGCGACCTGGCTTCGGTCGCCGAGCAGATCGGCCGCACCGTCGCGCCCGGACCGCTGATTCCGGTCAGCGCGGCTCTGGCCGGTTTGATCGACGCGAGCAACAGCACGCAGCACGCTGACATGATCGCCACATTGGTCGAAGGTGCGGCCGTCATCGCATGGGCGGTGGACGAACGCGGTGCGCGGTTCGGCGCAGATCCCACAACCGTCGTGACGAAGTCGACGAACGGATACCGGATCGACGGAATCAAGGATCGCGTCGAGGCGGGCAACGGCTGTGACTACTACCTCGTGACGGGCCGTGCCGACGATCAGACGATCCAGGTGGTGGTGCCCGCCGATGCTCCGGGCGTCACGGTCGAGCCGGTGCCGTCGATCGATCTGGTGCGCGACTACGCGACCGTTCGATTCACCGGAGTCGAGGTTGATGCGGACAAGGTCGTCGGAACCCCGCACGAGACACCGAATCTCATTGCGCGTCAGTCCCAGATTGCGCAGCTGCTTCAAACGTGCGAGATGATCGGAATCCTCGATGCGGTGTTCGCCAGGACCGTGGAGTGGGCCCGGGAGCGACACAGCTTCGGGCGGCCGCTGGCCTCCTATCAGGCGCTCAAACACCGGTTCGCCGACATGAAGATGCAGCTGGAGGCGTGCCGCGCGATCGTCACCACCGCGGTACGCGACGTCGGTGATCGCAGCCTAACCGCGGCGTTGAGCGTCAGCGCCGCCAAGGCCTACGTCGGCGAGTACTCGGCCGCCATCGTGCAGGACTGTGTCCAGCTCCATGGCGGTATCGGCGTGACGTGGGAGCACGACCTGCACGTCTTCCTGCGGCGGGTGGAACTCAATCGGACTCTTTACGGCACTACCGAGGAACACCAGGAGAACGTATTCGTGCTGTCGGATGAACTGGCTGCCACGCGATGAACCAGACTCCCACCGAGTTCGCCGACCGAGCACGCGACTGGCTCGCGGACAACATGCCGCCGCTGACCGCCAACACCCCGCCCCTGCTGGATCGCGCCGAGGAGAGGACTTGGCAGCGGGCACGAGAGCTCCAACGTCGGCTCTATGACGGCGGATTCGCAGGCATCTGCTTTCCGACGGAGTATGGCGGGTTGGGCTTGGACTACGCGTACCAGGCCGCGTTCAACGCGGTCGCCGAACCCTACGAGATGCCGCTGGTACTGAACATTCCAAGCCTGACGATCTGCAGCGCAACCCTGCTCGACGCCGGCACCGAGGACCAGAAGCGCACGCGGATCGCGGCGGCGCTGCGCGGTGAGGAGGTGTTGTGTCAACTGTTGTCGGAGCCGGGCGGCGGATCCGATCTGGCGGGTGTCACGACCCGCGCAGACCGAGCCGGCGACGAGTGAATTCTCAACGGCGCCAAAACCTGGAGCAGCAGTGCGTTCGCCGCAGATTTCGGCCTGTGTCTGGTGCGCACGAACTGGGATGTGCCCAAGCACGAGGGGCTGACGATGTTCCTGGTGCCGCTGAAGTCCCCGGGGCTGACCCTGCGACGGATCCGTCAGGTCAACGGGTCCGCTGAGTTCTGCGAAGAGTTCTTCGACGACGTGGAATTGTCCGACGAGCACGTGGTCGGCGAGGTCGGAGGAGGCTGGGCCGTCGCCTCCAGGCAGTTGTTCCACGAGCGTCGCGCAGTGGCGAAGGGCTCCGAGTACGCAAATTGTGGCGCCTCCGAGGAAAGACGTGATGGCGCTTTCGATCTCGTAGCTCTGGTGCATGCCACCGGTCAGTCCGGCGATCGGTGGGCGCGGCGGCTGGCGGGGCGTGCGCTGGCGCACCGCCTCGTCGAGAAAGCGCTGGGCGAGAGCGTCTTTCACGGTGTTTCCACCGGGCTGATGCCGCCTGCGTCAGGCTCTATCACCCGCCTGTACTACGCACTCTGCGAGAACCTGAATCTGGATGCCGCTGTGGCGCTGGCCGGCCCGGGGGCAGTGGTGGGTGCGGCAAACGAGGACCTCCTGGCGATCGGGCGGAAGTACCTGTCTCGGCAGACCGTGTGCATCGGTGGCGGCACGACGGAGATCGCACGCAACATCATTGCTGAACGCGTGCTGGACTTTCCGCGCGAGTATGCCGCAGATCGGGGCGTTCCCTTCAAGGATGTGCAACGAGGTGGGACACGACAATGACCCTGATCACCGACCGCTTGCGCGCCGCGATCGGCGTCTGGCACGAGCAGGACGCTCCGGCGTTCCCCATCGATTCCTCGGACATCCGCCGGTGGGCGATCGCCACTTACTGGCCACATGAGCCGCCGCGGTTGTTCTGGGACGAGGACTATGCTCGCACCACTCGATGGGGTGGCGTCATCGCTCCCGACGACTTCAATCCGTTCGCGTGGCCCATACAGCCCCCCGATGCCGGACCCGCGCAATACGCACTTCCCCAGCCCGGCGAGCCTGGGCAACATGTCCTCAACGGCGGAGTGGAGTTCGCGTTCGGTGAGCCGATGCGACCGGGTGACGTGATCACCGGGCGGTGGCGGATCAAGGACGCCACCGAACGTGGGGGGCGACTAGGTCAGATGCTCTATGTGCAACTGGAACGCGAACTGCGCAATCAGCGAGGCGAGGTCGTCCGCACTCGCATCGACACCCTGATCCGATACTGAGAGGCAGCCGTGTACATCGATGGGAAGTGGCAATCCGCCTCGTCCGGCATGACTTTCTCGAGCATCAACCCCGCGACCGGCGCGGTGCTGGACACCGTCGCCGACGGCGGCCGCGCCGAAGCCCGCCTACGAGCGGGCAGACATCCTGGTTGCGGCGCACCGAATCATGCTGGAACGCCAGGACGAGCTGGCGACCCTGATGACGAAGGAGCAGGGCAAGCCGCTGCGGATGGCTCGCACCGAGGTCGGCTACGCCGCCGACTTTCTGCTGTGGTTCGCCGAGGAGGCCAAACGTGTTTACGGCGAGGTGATTCCATCGTCACGCGCGGATCAGCGCTTCCTGGTGTTACAGCAGCCGGTCGGGGTGTGCGCGGCGATCACACCGTGGAACTACCCGATTTCGATGATCACCCGGAAGGTTGCTCCCGCGTTGGCCGCTGGCTGCACGTCGGTGCTCAAACCGGCCGAGCAGACGCCGTTGTGCGCGATCGAGACGTTTCGCGTTTTCGAAGACGCCGGTGTGCCCGCCGGTGTGGTCAACCTGGTGACGTGTTCGGATCCAGAACCGGTGGCCGAGGAGATCATGTCGGACCCACAGGTTCGAAAGATCAGTTTCACCGGCTCGACCGAGATCGGGAAGATGATCGCTGCGCGCGCGGGTGCCACGATGAAGCGGGTGTCGATGGAACTCGGTGGGCACGCACCGTTTCTCGTGTTCGACGACGCCGACCCCGAGCACGCCGCCAAGGGCGCAGCACTCGTGAAATTCCTCAACACGGGCCAGGCATGCATTTGCCCCAACCGGTTCATCGTGCACCGCTCGATCGTCGCGCCGTTTCTCGAGACGTTGCGGCAGCGAGTGGAAAAGCTTGTTCCCGGAGACGGATTGGCGAAGGGAACGACAGTTGGCCCCCTCATCGACGAGACGGCCCTGAGCAAGATGACCCGCCAGGTCGACGATGCGGTCGCCAAGGGCGCCACGCTGATGCTCGGAGGTACGCAACTGACTGGTGACACGTTCGACGGTGGTCACTTCTTCGCGCCGACCATCCTGTCCGAGGTCACCCCGAACATGGTGATCTGCTCGGAAGAAACATTCGGTCCCATCGCCCCGGTCCTGGTCTTCGACGACGAAGCCGAGGCCATCGAGATGGCCAACTCCACCAGCTACGGACTCGCCGGATACATCTACACGCGGGATATCGGTCGCGCGATCCGGGTCGCCGAAGCGCTGGACTTCGGCATGATCGGCATCAACGACATCAACCCGATCTCGGCCGCGGTGCCGTTTGGCGGCATCAAGGAAAGCGGGCTCGGCCGTGAGGGTGCTCGTGCGGGTATCACCGAGTATCTCGATACCAAGGTATTGGGGATCGCATTGTGACTGAATCGAATTCGCCCGTTTTCGAGTCGATCAACATCGGTGACCGACTCCCGGAGTTCGTCCGAACCACGGGCTTCGCCGAGTGGAACCGCTATGCGGCCGTCAACGACGAGTTCATCCCCATTCACATGGACGACGAGGCCGGCAGGGCCGCAGGTAACGAGAAGGGCGCGTTCGGGATGGGCAACCTGCGATTGGCCTACCTGGTCAACATGCTGCGGCAGTGGATCGGCGACGACGGCGAAATCCGATCGCTGAACGCGAAGTACCGGAGCATGAACCAGAAGGGTGACGAGTTGCGCGCGGTCGGCGAGGTCATGGGCAAGGAAATCGTCGACGGTCTCGCGTTGGTGCACCTCAAAGTCGACGTCATCGACCAGAACGGCACGAGCACAACACCGGGTGAAGCCACCGTGGCGCTGGCTATTTGAACACGCCGGGCGACTTCGAATAGTCGACGGTGGACAACTCGGTCATCCCGCCGTCGATGTGCAGCACGGTTCCGGTGACAAAGGATGAATCGTCGCTGGCCAGGAAGGCCACCGCAGGCGCGATCTCGGCGTCGGGGTCAGCGCCGCGTTTCATCGGTGACGCCTCGGCGGTACGCGTGTAGTTGTCCCACTCGGTGCCGATCATGTCGCGCTGCACATCGGTCAGCGCGAACGGGCATACGGCGTTGACGCGAATGCCGTGCGCGGCCCATTCGTTGGCCGCCACTTTGGTCAGCGCCCCGATGGCTCCCTTCGCCGCCGAATACGGTGCCGTGTAGGCGATGCCACCCAGCGCGGAGCCGGACACGAAGTTGATCACCGACGACTTCTCCGCCGCCTTGAGGTACGGGTGCGCGAGCTGCATGAAGCGGAACGTCGCGCGTGGACCCGTCGCCTCCGACAGCTCCCAGTCCTTGTCGCTGACGAGTTCGAGCGCCTTGGGCATGGCGAAGTACTGCGCGGCGTTGACCAGCACGTGCAACGCACCGTCGACGGCGGCGGCCTCCACCGCGGCGGCAATCTCCTCGCGTTTGGCGACGTTGGCCTGGACGAACTTCGCCGTGGCGCCGTCTTTTCCGATGAGTTCGACGCACTCGGCCGCCTTGTCGGCATTGAGATCGACGATCGTCACGTGTGCGCCCTCGGCAGCCAGCCGCCGCGAGATCGCGCGCCCGAGCCCCTGAGCACCGCCGGTGACCAATACGTTTCGCTTGTCAAGGCGGGCCATGGGCAATCCTCCGGTGTGTAACAGTTGAACAATATTCGTTCTATCATCCATTATCATGGCAGACCGTTGATGCCTGTCGTCGGGAAGGGGTAGAGGATGCGGGTAGACGTGGATCGCGACCTCTGTGAGTCCAACGCCGTCTGCGTCGGCATAGCCCCTGACATCTTCGAACTCGACAACGAGGACCTTGCCGTGGTGACCGTCGACGAGATACCCGCCGACCGGGAGGCCGACGTTCGGCAGGCCGTTCAGCTCTGCCCGAAGATCGCGCTGACGCTGCGCGAGGACGGATAGGCATCGAACGATGTTCATCGGGCTGACAGACGAGCAAGAGCTGCTGCGCGAGACGATGAGGCGATTGGCTGACACCACCGCCACATCAGGTCCCGATGACATCGCGTCGGATGACCGTCTGGACACGCAGTGGGAGCGCCTCGTCGAGGTCGGCGTGCCCGCGTTTCGCGCGCCCGCGACATGCGGGCTGGAGGCCAGCGGCGTCGAGACGGCGCTATCCATCGAGGAATTGGGGCGCAGCTTGAGCGCGCTACCCGCGCTCGGACAGGCGGTCCTGGCCACCGAACTGCTCTACGCCGCCGGTGCGGAAAAGGAAGTCGACCTGGTGGCCGAGGGCGCTCTGCGCATGGCGCCGGTGTTGAAGGACGACCTGTCCGGATTCGCCGATTCCGAAGACCGCGGTGTAGTCCTTGACTCCGCAGGCGCCACCCATGCGCTCTTGGCTCTTTCCGATGGAAATCGCCGGCGCTTGGTCTACGCCGCCATCGATACTGCATCGGGGCGTGAAGGCCTGGATTTGACGCGGTCGATCAGTCCCCTATCCGCCTCCGATCTCGGCGCCACCACGTCGGTGGGAGATCCAATCGACGCACGCCGGTGGGACTCCGCCATGGCGATGGCGCTGACCGCCGTCGCCGCCGACCTGATCGGGGTGATGACGGGGGCGCTCGATGACGCCGTCGGCTACGCAGGCGAACGCGTGCAGTTCGGCGTCAAGATCGGAACCTTTCAGGCCGTCCAGCACATTCTGGCCGACTCGCTCGTCCGCCTCGAGGGAGCTCGTAGCTGTCTCTGGCACGCGGCATGGGCGGTCGACCACCTGGCACCGCGCGAGGCCTTGCTCGCGGCGCGCACAGCCAAGGCCTATGCATCTGCCGCAGGTCGCGACGTCGTCGAGGCGGCCATGCAGGTTCTCGGTGGCATCTCCATAACCTGGGAGCACGTCGCACATCTGCGCCTTCGCCGAACACTGTTGAATCGCAGGCTGTTCGGTGATGAAAGTGACCAATACCAGGCGATCGCCGACATGCGGCTGACCGATCCGGACCTGGGTTAGATTCCGCGAGCACCCGGAGAACCATGGATTTCACCGACACTCAAGACGAAGCCGAATTCCGCGCGCGGCTGCGCACCTGGCTCCACGACAACGCCGCAGCCGCCGCGATCCCGGAGGACCCCAGCGCACGGGCTGACGCCGCCAATGCCTGGCATCAGACCCTCTACGAAGCCGGCTACATCGGCCTGTCGTTCCCGACCGAGTACGGCGGCCACGGGCTCTCACCCATCTACGAGGCAATCCTCAACGACGAGCTGGGACGCGCAGGCGCACCGCCGATCGAAGGTGTCGGCCATCTGTCGAACGCATTGCGGCTCTTCGGGTCCGAGCAACAACGCGCCGATCTACTGCAGGGGCTGTTGTCGGGTGCGGTGCGTTGGTGCCAAGGGTTTAGTGAGCCCGAGGCCGGATCAGACCTTGCCAGTCTCAAGACCAAGGCGGAGGCGATCGAGGTCGACGGCCGACCGGTCTTCCGCATCAACGGCCGCAAGATCTGGACCAGCTTCGCCGCGGTAGCCGACTGGTGCTTCCTGCTGTGTCGCACCGAACCCGACGCCGCCAAACACGCGGGCATCTCGGTCCTGCTGGTGCCCATGACCACCGCCGGCATCGACGTCGCGCCGATCGTGAACGCCGCGCGCAACAAGGAGTTCGCCGAGGTCACGTTCACCGACGTCGACGTACCCGCCGAGAACTTGCTGGGCGAGCGCGGCCAAGGCTGGTCGATCGCCAACCAATTGCTGGCCTACGAACGGGGCCCGAGCGATATCAACTGGATCAGCAGGCTCGCATTACAACTGCGGGCACTCGAGGACGACGTGCGATCGGGTCGGCTCGCCGACACGCCCGCGGCCCGCGCTCGGCTCGGCGAGGCGTACACCGAACTCCGGGCTCTCCAGGTCAAGGTGCAGCGTTCACTCACCGACCGGGTAAAAGGCGCACTGCCCGGCGCAGAAGGCTCGGTGGACAAACTGCTGATGGCCAGGGCAGACCAGACGTTCGGGCACACGATGATGGATCTGCGGGCGAGCGGTCCCGTCTTGCGAGAAGGCCTGGAATGGGACGTGTACGTATGGTCGCGTGCCGCGGGCATCTACGGAGGAACCGCCCAGATCCAGCGCAACATCGTCGCGCAACGCGTGCTGGGCCTACCCCGCAAATGAGCTGAGGGACTCGTGGCGGATGACATTGGCGATGCGGTCGTGGAATGGATTTCTGCGATGGTGGGTCCGATCCGCTCCATCGAACGCCAACAGCGTTGGCGCCCAGCGTGGTTCGTCACCGCTGAACGCAACAGCCAACCCGTTCGCCTGTATGTCCGCGGCAACCGGGAAGGGTTCGGATTCGCCTCTGTCGACGCCGAGGCGGCGATCTTGCGGGAGATGGAAAGCCATGGCATTCCGGTGCCACACATCCACGGGGTCATCGCCGACGGTGCCGCGGTAGTGATGGATTGGCTGCCCGGCGAAGCTGACCTCGGCAGCGCTGCCGATGCTTCCGAAATCGACGCCGTCATGGACGATTATGTCGACGCACTCGTTCGGGCGCACCGCATCGATCCTGCCGCCTTCACCGACATCGGCTTACGCGTTCCCACCGGAGCGCACGCAATCGCACTCGACTATTTCGAGACCTTCGTGGATCGGTATCGATCCTTCAAACAGCGACCGGAACCGTTGCTGGAGTTCGCGATCGGGTGGCTCAGGAGGAATCCGCCTACACACAGGTCCACACCACAGTTCGTCCTCGGCGACACCGGACAATTCATGTTCGCCGATGAGCGGATCACCGGGCTGCTCGACGTCGAGTTGGCACACATCGGCGACATCTCCCACGACCTGGCGGGCTTGCGATTACGGAACGTGACCGAACCCATGGGTGACCTGGGCCGAGTGCTGCGACGCTACGCGGAGGTTTCCGGCGAGCCACTTGATCTGAGATCCATCGAGTTCCACACCGCGAAGTTCGCGCTCTGCACACCCCTCGGGGTCGCGCTGGTCCTTCACATGGACCTCCCGCTGACCGACATCGTCCAGTACATCGAGTGGTTCCACCAGCTTTCGCTGCACGCGATCGAGTCCATCGCGCGACTGTCAGATGTCGAACTCGCCCCGGTGTCGCTACCCGAGCCCGTCCGGTCGTCGTACGACGGAGTGATCGGCGGGTTGGCGACGATGGTGGAATCTCTCGACGCGGACCCCGGCATCGCCGAGTATCAACGCGGTGCCGTGGCGAAAGTGGCGCGGTTCTGCCATCGCGTGAGCGAGTTCGGCGCAGCGATTGATCGTGCGGATCTGGCCGACATCGAGGCAACCCTCGAGCTGGAATCGACTGATCGCCGCGCTGCCGACGAAGCACTCGAAACGTTCATCCTGCACGCCGGGCCTGAACGCGACGCGGAGCTCATCCCGCTCCTCCATCGTCGGGTCATGCGGCAATTGCTGCTGCTCGAGCCCCTGCTGCCCGGCGGCCGGATCGGTCATGTCGCGCCGCTGGCCGAACTACCCACGTGCGAAGCTTCCTGACCGCTCAGCGCTCGCGGTAGTGCTTGAGCGCTTCCTTCATGCCGGCCAGTCGGCGCTCCATCAACTCGTCGCCCTCACCAGCCTCGATCTTCTTGGAAACCTCTGCGATCTCGTCGACCAGCCTGCCGGCCGCCTCATCACGCGTGAGGAGGTCCTGATCGACCCAGTCGTCCTTGGGGATACGCTCGCTCGGGTCCATATTCGCTCTTCCTCGTGGTACGCGCTATAGTTCAACTAAGCAGATTATGTTCAGTTGTTCCATAAGCCTAGCAGCCGTGCATGGGAGGAACCCGCGATGCCGCTCCAGCCGTCGATGAAACTTCTGTCCGTCGATGACCACCTGATCGAACCCCCGCACGTCTGGACCGACCGGCTGCCGAAAAAGTACGTGGAGGACGGGCCCCGCATCGTGGAATTCCCACGCGAGGGCAAGCCGCCGATGCACCAGTGGGTGTACGAGGGCCGCAGTTATCCCAACATCGGGCTGAACGCCGTCGCGGGGAAATCACCAGAAGAATTCGGTGTCGACCCGGTGCGCTACGACGACATGATCCCGGGATGCTACGACCCGAAGGCCCGACTCGCCGACATGGACATCGACGGCGTGCACGCGATGCTCTGCTTCCCGTCGTTTCCGCGGTTCTGCGGGACCGTGTTCCTGGAGGCTGAAGACAAGGACCTGGCGCTGCTGTCCGTTCAGGCGTGGAACGATTTCTCACTCGACGAGTGGTGCGCCACCGATCCCGCGCGCTTCATTCCCATGATGATCAGTCCGCTGTGGGACACACAGCTGATGGTTGCGGAGATCGAACGCAATGCCGCCAAGGGGTGCCGCGCTGTCGGTCTGCCCGACAACCCGATGAACCTCGGCCTGCCCAGCTTCCATACCGACCATTGGGAGCCGGTCTGGTCGGCCCTGGAGGAAACCAACATGACGGCCGTCATGCACTTCGGTTCCGGAGGCATGCCCCCGTCGACCGCACCCGAAGCGCCGTTCGCGGTGATGGTCACGTTGATGGGGACGACGTCGATGGCGTGCGCCATCGAGTTGGTCTTCTCCCCGGTGTTCCACAAGCACCCGAACCTGAAAGTCGCGTTCTCCGAGGGCGGAATCGGTTGGATGCCGTATCTGGTCGAGCGTGCGGACTACGTCTGGCGCAAGCACAAGTACTACCAGAACATCCATCCGACGATCGCGCCGTCCGAACTGTTCCGCCGCAACATCACGGGCTGCTTCATCGAGGATGAAGTCGGTGTGGCGATGCGTCACCAGATCGGTATCGACAACATCACCTGGGAGTGCGACTACCCGCACTCGGACTCGTTCTGGCCCAAGAGCCGAGCGCGTGCAGAGGAGATGCTCGCGAGTGTGCCCGACGAGGATGCCGCCAAGATCGTCGAACTCAATGCGCGACGCTGGTATGCGTTCCCCGAGGAGGGCTTCAAGTCGTCTACCGCCGACAGCGGATGGCGCCCCAATAACGGCGAACCGCCCGAGTACGACTACGACGCGGTCATGTCGGATCACGGCGGCGTCGGCTACGGAGCGTTCATCGAGAACCTCGCGAATCAGATGGCAAACAAAGAGGTCAAGAACTAGCGGCGGGAATCGCGATATCCGTCGGGGTGTCGCGACCGCGCAAGACTTCTGCCGAGACGATGCGCCAACGAGCTGATTCGGCGGCGTCGGCCGCGCTCAACGCTGAGCCCGAAGCAGCCACCCCGCCTGAAGATTTCGCGAATTCCGACAATCGAGCCGCCTCATTGACCGGATCCCCGATCACGGTGTACTCGTAGCGACGGGGATCGCCCACATTGCCCGCGACCGCTGGGCCGGCCGAAACACCGATACCCGCGGCGAGCTGCAAGCCGCCTTCGGACAAGGCATCCGACAGCTCCCGCGCGGCTGCCAGGGCTGCGCCCGCGTGGTCGTCCAGGGCCTGCGGCGCCCCGAAGATCGCCAGAACTGCGTCGCCTTGAAACTTGTTGACCCAGCCGCGATGTCGCTCCACGATCTCAACCACCACGGCGAAGAAGTCGTTCAATAAGGCGACGAGGTCCGGCGGACTCATCTTCGTCGCCATTCGTGTCGAGCCGACCAGGTCCACGAACATGACCGCGACGTCGTGGGTTGCGCCGCCCATCGCGGGCGCGCCCCCCGCTTCGGCGAGGCGTGCCACATCTCGGCCGACGTGCCTGCCGAACAAGTCACGCAGGCGTTCTCGCTCCCGCAGCCCTTCTGCCATCGAGTTGAAACCCGCTTGCAGCAAGCCGAGTTCGGATGCGTCGAACACCGGGACCGTGACGTCATAGTCACCGCGTTCGACGCGTCTCATTCCGGCGCGCACCTCGTCGACGGGATCGGCCATCGTTGCGCCGGTAAAGAGCGTCACGACAAGCCCACTCAATAAAGCGGCACCGCCCAATCCGAGAACAACGACAGCCAGTCGGTCACCCGGGTAGTCGACGACTAGCGCACTGGCGGCGGCGAGCAACACCATCAGCAGGGGCACACCGGTTCCCACCACCCACGCCGCGAGTGCCCGCATCCGAAGACCCAGGCGCTGCTGTTGAACCGGAGGATTTTTGGTGAGGACTGGCGCAACATGCGGACGCAGCACCCGGGTGCACCACCAATACGTGAGCGTGGCCGTGACCGTCGCGCCCGACAACGTCGAGACACCAAGAGTCGTCGCGAGCCAGGGCCTCGCGGAATTCACGAGGACCAGCAGTACGACCGCCCCCGTCCAGACCGCGGCATTACCGGCTGTCAGGCAGGCGGGGATGCGCATGAGCAGTGTGTGCCGCTCCGCCGGGGAGGCATCCGACCGTGAAGTCGTGCACCACAGTCCCCAGAGGGCGGCCATCGGCACGACGACCGCGCAATAGACCGCAGCAGCGATGATGTTGGTCCGCAATGCCGTTGGGTCACCGAGCGCCGCACCCGTGGGAAGTCCGCGCGAGGTCATCACCCCGATGATGGAAGCCCCCAACATACTGGGGACGAGGGTTCCCACCGTCAGCATGGCTCGAGCGGACCGGTTGACGACGAACTCTCGCTCGCGCAAGAACTTCACGAGTCAGTCCTTGCTCCTGGTTCGCCACCAAGCGGCGAACTCCGGATCCGCGAGTGGGATGTCCCCGACCCCGATCTGGGCTCGGGGCCAGTCCGCGGCATTCTGCTCGAGCGGCGACCGCGCATGTGCAACGCCGTACCACAGTCGATGGCGACGGCGGGTGAAGAGCCACCGCCCGGCCACCTGCTCATAGGTGTCCTCGTACTTGATCAACTGATCCAGGAAGCCGACCGTCCGTTCCTGGGCATAGCAATGTGCCCAAACCTGACCCCGCGCGTGGACGTCATCGTCGAACTCCACCAGATGGTTGGCGACCAGAATCACTGCGAAGAGGTTTTCTGTCATGCTGTCCGCCATCAGACGACGCAACCCTTCCGGACCGTCGCCATGGGTGCCGAATCGTGCACTGGGTGAGAAGAGTTCGGCCATGGCGTCGACGTCGCGCGATTCCACTGCGGCGGCGTATTTGTACGGTAGCTCACGAATTTCGTTGATCGACAGCAGTTTCGCCACTTGTCGAGCGACATCAGGCTCGGACATGTCAGCCTCCGGTGACATTGATGTCCTGGCCGGTGATCGCCGAGGCGCCGTCGGACGCCAGCCACATGGACACCTCGGCGACCTCATCAGGCTGCACCAGCCGGTTGAGCTTGTTCATTCCGGCCAACCGTTGGCGCACAACGCTGGGATCCACTCCCTCGGCCGCTGCCCGTCGCCCGACGTAGGTGTCGAAGAGCTGACCCGCGACGCTTCCGATGATCAGACAGTTGACCCTAATACCGTTGGAGCCCACTTCCATCGCCATCGTCTGCGACAGCGCGGACAAGCCCAGCTTGGCGGCCGCGTAGTGCGCCTTTTTCGGCTGAACATTTCTCGCGGCCGCCGAGGACATGAACTGAATATTGCCCCGGCCCGCGGGCAGCATCGCCTGGCTCAGCGCCTCGCGCGACAGCACCATCGGGGCGACCAGATTGGTCGCCAGCACATCGTTCCAGTTGGCGATCGACGCCTCGTGGACCGCCTCATCAGTGCCGGGCGTGGCCGCATTGTTGATCAGCACATCGAGACGCCCCCAACGGGCGATGACGTCGGCAACCAGGTCTCTGCACGACTCCTCGTCGCGGATATCTGCGACATGGGTCGACGCGCCGCCACCTTCATCCGCGATGTTCTCCGCAGTGATCGCAAGCTCGTGCGACCGTCGCGCGACCAGTGCAACCTGGGCACCGTGACGCGCATATCGTCGCGCGAGTACCCGGCCGATGCCTCCGCTGGCACCGGTGACGACGACCACCTGTCCGGAAAAGTCGACACTCACGTCGGCTACCCGTCCAGCAGCATCTTGGCCATGGGAGTCCCGGCCGGGAACGCCTCCGTGATGCCGGCACTGAGATATCCAGAATCCGTGATCATCGTGATGCCGTTGACGACGCTGGCCGCATCGCTGCACAAGAACAAGAGAGGGTAGGCCTGCTCCATTGCGGTGGCCGCCCCCACTCCTACCTTCGCGCGGTAGTCAGCACCGAAGTCCAGCCACAACTCGGCGTTGGCCTGAGCCAGCGGAGTGTCCGTCGGTCCCGGACAGATGGCATTGATACGGATGCCGTCGGCCATGAAGTCCATGGCCTCTCTGGCGACATAGGCACACACCGCCTGTTTGGTGAACATGTAGTGCGCACACTTGTTGTCGATTGCCCACGCCGTAGCCGTATCGAAGTCCATGATGTCGAGAAACTCGCGCAGCTGTGCCATGTTCGACCGCCACGCCAGCCCCGCGGCCGACGAGATGAAGGCGATGGCACTACCGCGCGGCAGCATGTCGTTGGCGCGCAGCCGCTCGATGAGATACCGGTGGCCGAGGAAGTTGATGCGCTCGATACCTTCGCCGTCGGCGACACCCGCACAGGCGAACAGCGCGTCCACCCTGCCGCCGCATTCGGCCACCGCTGCTTCGATGCTTTTCGCGTCTGCCAGGTTGACGTGGATCGCCGTCGTGCCGGCCAGATCTGACGACGCGTAGTCCATGACGACGACCTCCGCGCCGGCATCGAGCGCCAATCGTGCGGTCGCGTTGCCCATACCGGTGGCACCGCCTACGACAAGCACACGCTTGCCGCGATAGGAGAAAGCATCGAACAAACTCATGTGGTCTCCAGAACTGTAGTAGATGACAGGGCTGCGATGACGGACGAGCCGAATTCCTCGATGGCCTCGACGGCACGGTTCACGCTGTCCCCCGGAACCGTGAGTGTAAGGGCGGTGACGCCGAGTCGACTCAACCGATCAACCTCGCTCAGATACGCATCGGCGACGAACGACAATGTTCCCGGCGTGCCGGGAAGACCGTTGAAGGCGACGTCGATGGCCCCGAAATCCCTTCCCGCCGAATCGCATCGGCGTCGAAGATCATCGAGGCCGGCGACTAGACCACCCTCGGCGTCCATCACCGCGGTCTTGGTGTGCCTGGCCAAGGCGTCGGCTGCCGCGAATGGGCACCAGCCGTCGGCGTATTGGACGACCCGACGGCGGGCAGCGTCGGTATTCCCCCCCACCCAAATCGGGGGGCGATTCACTGGCCGCGGATGGGCGGTGATCCCGGCGGCCTGAAAGTGCTCACCGGAGAATGTCACGTCGTCCTGGGTCCACACCAGGCCGATGAGTTCGAGTGCCTCGTCGACCAATCCAGCGCGCTGCTCGAAATCGATTCCCAGCGCGGCGAACTCACCCTGGAGATAGCCGACGCCGACAGCGAGTGTGAACCTGCCGCCAGACAGGATGTCCAACGTCGCACCGGACTTGGCGACCAGGAAGGGGTTACGGTACGGCAGCACAACCAGATTGGGGACCAAGCGCAACGTGGACGTGACCGCGGCCGCGTACCCCATTGCGACGAACGGATCGAGAGCATCATGGCCCCCGGCGTCTAGCCACCGCTGTGTCGGCGCTGGATGATCGGTGAAGCCAAACCCCGTGAAGCCTGCCCGTTCGGCGGCCGCGGCGACGGCCGCCACGCCCGACCCCGTGACCAGTTCCGGGTTGTACGGGTGGCTGTGCATCGGATGGGTCAGGATGAATCGCATCGTCTACCTCGCTGAGATGAAGCGCCGGCTACCGGCCCTGAAACCGCGGATCGCGTTTTTCCGTGAAGGCCGCAACCCCTTCGGCGACATCGGCGGTATTGGCGACCTGCTCGACCAACAGCGCTTCACTGACGAATGCCGATGCTCGGTCCACATCGAGGGCCTGATTGAGCATCATCTTCGCCGCCGCCAACGCCCGAGTCGGCCCGCTCGCCAGCCGTTGCGCCCATTCAGAAGCCACATTGCGCAGTTCGTCGTGGTCGGCGACAACCTCGTTGACGAGGCCGATCCGATGGGCTTCGGTCGCCGACAACTCCTCACCGAACAAGACCAACCTCTTGGCGACGTTGAACGGCAACTTCCGGGTCAAGAGATACGCAGCGCCGCCGTCGGGCGCGAGACCCCTACGGACGAACAGTTCGATGATCCTCGCTGATTCCACCGCCACGATGAGGTCACAAGCGAGAACCATGCTGGCGCCGACCCCTGCCGCGACACCGTTGAGCGCGCAGATCACCGGCTTGTCGCAGTCCAGCAGCGCGGCGACCACGGACTGAGATCCGGTACGCAGGATTCTGGCCGCATCACCGGCGATCCGGTCTTGGCTCGGCCGCATATTCGGGTCGCGCAGGTTTGGGCCCGTGCAGAAATGCCGCTCACCGCTTGCGGTGAAAACGACGGCCCGAATTTCGGGATCCGCGGACGCCGAGGCCAGGTTGTCGATCAAGTCGCGTTGCATCGCGCGGGTGACGGAATTGCCGACGTCGGGTCGGTCGAGCACCAACCAGCGCACACCGGCTTCCGTCCGGACTGTGAGCCCCGTGGTCACAGCTTCACGGGAACGCTGGCGGGACCACGCACCGAGTTCGTGTGGACGTGTTCGACCGCAGCCTCGTCGACCTCCCACGTCGGGAAACGTTTCAGCGTCTCCTCGATGGCGACGCGCGCCTCCAGCCGGGCGAGCGCAGCACCGAGGCAGAAGTGCGAGCCATGACCGAAGCTGATATGTCGGATTCCCGTGCGCGTCACGTCGAACGTATCGGGATCGACGTATTGACGCTCGTCGCGCCCGGCCGATCCGGTCAGCAGCGCGACTTTTGATCCCGCAGGTATGACGGTGTCGTGATAGGTGCTGTCGCGCAGTGTGAAACGGCCCTGAATCGGCGACGGCGCGTCGTACCGCAGCAGCTCCTCGACCGCGCCGCCGATGAGTCCGGGGTCTTCCACCAATTTCGCACGCTGCTCGGGATTGCGCGCCAGCGTCAGCGCCGCCCAACCTAGCAAGCGTGCGACTGTCTCGTTACCCGCCACATTGACCATCGCGATGAACACGAGCAGCTCGCCATCGTCGAGTCGGCGCGGGTCGACGTCGGGCATGACGAGATCGGAGTCCATCAGGTCGCTGACGATGTCGGCGGTGCGATGCTGCCGTCGCAGTTCGATCTGCTGACGGTAGTACTCGAACAGCTTTGCCGAGGCCTCGTCGCCGGCCGCACTGCGTTCCACCTCGCCCTCGTCGCGATGGACCTGCGCATCGGACCACTCGCGGAGGTTGTCGTGGTCCTCCTCGGGAAAACCGAGCAGCGAACTGATGACCATCACCGGCAATTTTGCCGAGAAGTCGCGCACATAGTCGAACCCATCGGTGCCCACGTACTGATCCAGGTACCCGCGGCACAGTTCGCGGACATAATCCTCGAGCTTGGCGATCCTGCTCCGAAAGAACGTGCGGTTGACCATCTTGCGCAGCGACGTGTGATCCGGCGGGTCCATCATGATCATCGCCTTGGGCGATCCCCACGGATCCTCGGTGATCATGTCGAGGGTGATCCCGTGCTCGGAGGAAAACGCCTCGGTGTCGAGCGACGCCGTCATGACATCGTCGAACCGGCTCAGCGCGTAGAAGTCGAACTCCGGGTTGTAGTAGACCGGCGCTTCGTCCCGCATCCGTTTCCACACCGAGTACGGTTCGGCGTGCAGGCTGCGGTCAAAGGGATCCCACCGCAAGTCCGTCGTCGTCATCGGCACCGTCCTTCCAAGTAGAACACTATTACATAATATGTTTAATTGCACTACCATCAGAGCGCCCGGAGCTAGGCCGTTGAGGAGGACATAGCAGGTGGAAACGCGGGAGTTAGACCACGTCATATACGAAAAGGACGGGCCGATCGCGCGCATCATCCTCAACAACCCAGAGCGTGCCAACGCCCAGACCTCTGAGATGGTGCACAGCGTCAACGCAGCGCTTGATGATGCGCAGTACGACTACGACATCAAGGTGGTCATCATCAAGGCCAACGGCAAGGGGTTCTGCTCGGGCCATGTCCCCGACGGCAGTTATCCGGAGTTCAAGGCCGAACTCGAGGCTTCGGGCAAGGTCTGGCGTTCGGCCGCTCAACTGTTCCTGTGGCCGGTGCTCAAGCTATGGGAGTTTCCGAAGCCGGTGATCTCGCAGGTGCACGGATATGCCATCGGCGGCGGAACCACCTGGGCACTCATTCCTGAAATCACCGTGTGCAGCGACGACGCCTGGTTCCAGATGCCGTTGGTGCCCGGGTTCGGACTGCCCGGTTCGGAGACGATGTTCGAACCGTGGGTGTTCATGAACTACAAGCGTGCCGCGGAGTACCTGTACACCGCTCAGAAAATCTCCGCGGAACAGGCGCTTGAATTCGGCCTGGTCAACCGCGTCGTGCCGCGTGACCAGTTGGAGGCTGAGGTGGAGGAACTGGCGGCCAAAATCGCCAAGGCACCGCTGATCACATTGCAGGCAACCAAGGCCGGCATCCTGCGCGCATGGGAGAACATGGGCTTTCGCACACATCAACAGGCCAGCAATGACCTGCAAGCGGTGGTCACCGGGTCCAAGGAGTTCCAGGACTACATGGTGGAGCTGATGAAGAAGGCCGCCAAGCCATCGGACCGGGTCTGACCGTGCCGCTGAGCCCGATCGTCCGATTTGGAGGCGGACCCCGGATCGACGGGCTGCGCGACGAGCTGCGGGAGTGGCTGGCCGCCAATCTGCCCGACGAATTTCGGCGTACCGCAGCGAATCCCGATTACTGGCCGCGGGAAGCGCATGAACGCGCCGTCGAGTTCTGCCAGGCACTGCACCAACGAGGCTGGTTCGTACCGCACTGGCCCGCGAAATTCGAGGGCGGTGGACTGGGGATTGTCGAGCAAGTGGTGATCCGCGAGGAACTCGCCTATGCCGGCGCTCCGATGGTCAATACCAATGGCGTCAACATGCTCGCTCCGGTGCTGTTCCGATTCGGTACCGGAGAGCAGCAGGTCGAGCACCTCCCCAAGATCGCCCGGTCCGAACGAATGTGGGCGCAGGGCTACTCCGAGCCCGAAGCGGGATCCGATCTCGCCGCGCTGCGCATGACTGCCCGCCGCGACGGCGATGACTACATCCTCGACGGGCAAAAAACCTGGACCAGTAATGGTGTACTCGCCGACTGGATCTTCGTCCTCGCCCGGACCACGCCGCTCGGGGAGAAGCGGCAGGCGGGCATTTCGTTCTTCCTCGTCGACCTCGACTCGCCAGGTATCACGCGTCGCCCCATTCGCTCGATGACGGGCTATCCGACGTTCGCCGAGGAGTTCTTCGACGGGGTTCGCGTCCCGGCGACCAACCTGGTCGGCGGTGAAGGTGATGGCTGGAAAGTCGCGAAGGCTCTGCTGGTCGCCGAGCGGTCGAACGTCACCCGCGCCGCCCAGGCGCAGCGTTACCTGGACGAATTGGTGGACTGGTGCCACGCTCAACGAGGCTCGTCGCACGATCCGCTGGCCGACCCGGCAAACAGGCTCGCGCTGGCACATGCAGTGGAACGGGTCGAGGTCGGCCGCGCGCTGTCCTATCGGGTAGCCCAACAGCAGGCCGCGGGCGCCCTCGATCCCGCGCTCCCGTCACTGTCGAAGCTCTATCACTCCGAGCTCACCGCGGAACTCCGTCAGTTGGGCGCGACTCTCCTGGGGCCGGCGGGTGCCCTGATGCCCGATGACCCCGATGCCGTTCTGCACGGCCACTTTTCGGAGGGATTGCTGCTCTCGCTCCTGCACACCATCGGCGGCGGGACAAGCGAAATTCAGCGGGATCTCATCTCGACCACTGGCCTCGGGCTGCCTCGCTAGCCGATCGCTGCTGCGCGACGGTGGCCACCGCCAACTCCAACGGGTGGAAGGCAGCCAGTTGGGCGGCTTCGGCTGATGCGACCAGTCGTTTCGTCAACTCGACCGCGCCCGGTTCGGACTCGGCAAGCGAACGCGCGATAGCGATGGCGTCATCGACTACCACGCCAGGTTCTGCGAGGTCGGTGACCAGTCCCAGCCGATACGCCTCTTCGGCAGGTAACCTGTTGCCGCGCAACAACAGTGACGATGCGCGGTGCCTGCCGAGCTGCTGGGTGAGTCGCCACGCCAATCCGCCGTCGGGCACCACCGCGCGGGTGACGAACGGCGCCGAGAAGAATGCATCGCGCGCGGCGACCACCAGATCGCAGGACAGAGCCAGGCTCCAGCCGAGACCGACCGCGGCCCCCTCGACCGCGGCGACCGTCGGCACGGAAACCGACCGAAGCTGCTCCATGACCCGCTGTGCGTGTTCGACCCTCCCTGCCGGCCCCATGGGCCCGGAGCCGTGCGCAGGGCCCGTCTTCAAATCCCCTCCGGCACTGAAGAAACCCTGTGCACCCGCGATGACGATGCCGCTTGCCCCAGAAGTCGCTGTCAGCGCGGAGGCCAGTTCCGACCAGGACTCATAGCGCAGCGAATTGCGCTGCGCCGGACGGTTCAACCAAATCACCGCGATCTCGTCGTGATTCTCGATCAAGATCAGCGGATCCGGATTCGCGCCGTGGATGCCGGTCATGACTTGTCGAGGAACTTGTCTATCGCAGCACGGTGTTCCGGGGTGGTGAAACACTCTGTCTCAGCAGAGATCCCGTATTCCAAGATCGCGGTGACCGCGCGCTCAGCGTGCAGGTTCAGGGTGCGCTTGGTGTCCTGGACCGCGCGCGCGGGAAGTGCAGCCAGCCGATGAGCGAGCGCCAGGCCCTCGGTCTTGATGTCGCTGTGGGGAACTACGCGGTTCGCCAACCCGAGTTCGACGGCTTTCTCGGCCTTGATGCGCTCTCCGAGGAGCAAATACTCCTTGGCTTTTAACAGACTCATCAGTAGCGGCCACAACACCGAACCGCCATCGCCGGCCACCAGGCCGCTCGCGACGTGCGTGTCCGCGAAGAACGACCGGTCCGACATCAGCACGATGTCGCATAAGACGGCGATGCTGCAACCGAATCCGACCGCCGGACCGTTGACCGCCGCGACGATCGGCAGCGGGAAGTCGATCATGTCGCGCACGATCCGGCGAGCATCACGCATGCCTTCGCGACGGGTTACCGGGTTCTCCACATGCGTGTGCAGCCACTCCACGAGATCCCCGCCCGCAGAGAAGAAGTCACCGGTCCCCGTCAGCAGCACCGCGCGGGCTTCGGGATCTTCACCGAGGGTGGTCCACAGCCTCGCAAAGGCACCGTGCATCCGGTTATTCACGGCATTGGCGTTGCCGGGATTGTTCAGCGTCACGATCCGCACGGCGCCGTCGTTGGCGACGAGAATTTCTTCGCATCCGGTGAGTTCTGATGTGCCGGCGGGGAGTTCGGTCATCGGAGTGCGCCCGCTAGCCGCTTGCCGATGATCGCCTCCGCCTCGGTCACGATGCGCGAAACCAGTTCCCCGGCCGTCGGTATGTCGTCGATCAACCCCATCGCCGTCCCGACCCACCAGATGCCGGCGTCCAGATCCCCGGTCTCGTACACCTTGACCCCGCGCTTACCCGAGACCAAATGTGCGATGTCCTCGAATTGGCCGCCCTGATTGAGGATTTCGACGACTTCACGTGAGACAGTGTTGCTCGCCACCCGGCCTGTGTTGCGCAACGTCCGGAAGATCAACTCCGTGCCCAGTTCGTTCCCCGCCACGATCGCCTCCTTGACCTTCTGGTGGATCGGCGACTCCGCGGTGCACATGAACCGCGACCCCATGTTGATACCGTCGGCGCCAAGCGCCAGCGCGGCAACCAGCCCCCTACCGTCGGCGAACCCGCCCGAGGCGATCATGGGAATCTCGATCTCCCTCGCCGCCGCGGGTATCAGGACCAGACCGGGAATGTCGTCCTCGCCAGGATGACCGGCGCATTCGAAACCGTCGATGCTGATGCCGTCCACACCCAGACTCTGAGCCTTGACCGCATGCCGCACCGAGGTGCACTTGTGCAGCACCTTGATCCCGTTGTCGTGAAACATCGGCAGATGCGGACCCGGATTCGAACCGGCCGTCTCCACGATTTTGATCCCGGCATCAACGATCACCTGCCGGTACTCATCGTAGGGCGGCGGATCGATGGTCGGCAGGATCGTCAGGTTGACCCCGAACGGCTTGTCCGTCAGATCCCGGGCGCGGGCGATCTCGTTCGCGAGGTCGGCAGGGGTGGGCTGAGTCAGCGCGGTGACCAGTCCCAGACCGCCGGCATCCGATACCGCGGCAGCCAGTTCCGCGCGGCCAACCCACTGCATGCCGCCTTGCACGATCGGATGTTCGATGCCGAACGCTTCGGTGAACCTGGTGGAGATCAACGGATTTCGGTCCCTTCGGGATGAGTTGGTGCTGGCATCCACGCCGGCCGACGGGTAGCGACGAACGCGTCACGGTCGACGGTGGCCGGCCATTTCGGAGGCCGCTTCTGCAGGAATGCGGTGAACGCTTCGATCTGTTCTGGGGTGCCCATCGACGCCCAGTAACCCGACGCGTCGACAGGCGGGAGCGCACGAGCCATTTCACGCTTCATCGCGGCGCGCGCCGCAGGGCCGGTGTTGCGCACCCGGTCGAGCAGCGCGGTGGTCTCGGCTGCGAGCGACTCATGCGGCACGACCTTGCCGACGAGGCCGAGTCGTTCGGCCTCGCTGGCGTCGACCCAATCGTTGCCGTAGATCAGGTGATTGGCCCGCAGCGTGCCGACTCGCTGTGGGATTCGCGCGGCGATAAAGGCCTCGTAGACACCGCGAGTCAAGTCAGGTACGCGGAGCCGGGCTCTGTCGGAGGCGATCACCAGATCCGCATAGAGCGTCATCACCAGCCCGCCGCCAAGAGCGAGTCCGTTGACAGCGCACACCACGATCTTCGGGACCTTGCCCAATGTCTCGAACGGAGTGGCGTCGTAGGCGTCGGTGAACGAATCCCATCGCCGCTCAGGGTTGCCGACAGCGTTCATGTCGCCGCCCGCGCAGAATGTGTCGCCCGTACCGGTGATGACGAGGAAATTCAGTGTGGGCTCGTCGGCGACGATCATCGCCGCTCGCTTGATTCCGTGATACCCGTCGGCAGTCAGCGCATTCCGCTTCTCCGGCCGATTGATGGTTACCGTGAGCGTGTCACCGGCGATGGTCCCGGACAGCTCTTCGGCGCCCAGGTCAACGCGGCTTGGGAGTTCGGTCACGAGATGACGGCGATCAGCTCACCGACCTCATAGGTGCCACCTTCGGAGACCTTCCATGACACCGTGCCGGTCGCGGGAGACTCGATGTCCATCTCCACCTTGTCGGTGGCAATGGAGTACAGCGGCTCACCTTCGGAGACGGACCCGCCCTCCTCGTGGAAGAACTCGGTGATCTCGGCTTCGGTGATTGCGTCACCAGGCTTGGGCATCCGCACTTCTGTCACGAAATACTCCTGATCGCCTCGACCACCTGGTCTGCGCCCGGTCGGCAGGCGGCTTCCAGCGTCGCCGCCCGTGGGATCGGCGTGTAAGTCCCTGCAACGCGCTGAATCGGCGCACTGAGCACACCGAAGAGTTCGGTACCAACCGCGGCGGCGATCTCGGCGCCCGGGCCACAGAATCCGACTGATTCGTGGGCGACCACCAGTCGAGTCGTCTTGCGGACCGAATCCAAAACCGTTGCCAGGTCCAGCGGTACCAACGTGCGCAAATCTACGACCTCGACCGAAATCCCCTCGCCGGCCAGCCTTTCAGCCGCCTCCAAAGCCGCATGCACCATGACGCCATAGGTAACGACGGTGACATCGGATCCCTGGCGTTTGACGTCGGCCTGACCGAGCGGGATCACGTAGTCGGAAACCGGCACGGGCCCCTTGCCGCCCCCGTAGTAGAGCTTCATGGATTCCACGAACAGGCACGGATCGTTGTCAAGAAGACAGGCTTTCAGCAGTCCGGCGGCGTCAGCAGCGGTACTCGGCCAGACGACTTTCAGCCCAGGTGTGTGCATGGCCCAGGCTTCGAGCGCTTGCGAATGTTGCGGTCCTGCAGCCATTCCCACCATCGTCCTGATCACCAGCGGCGCGCCTTTGCGACCGCCGGACATGTAACGCACCTTTGCCGCGTGGTTGGCAATCTGGTCCATCGCGACGCCCAGGAAGTCCATGAACATCAACTCGGCAACTGGGCGCAGGCCGCCCAACGAGGCTCCGATCGCCGCACCCACGATCGCGGATTCCGCGATCGGGGTGTCGAGCACGCGACCTTCCCCATACTTACCCGAGAGACCGGCGGTGACTTTGAACATGCCACCGCCCGACGGATCGCCGATGTCCTCGCCGAGCAGAACAATAGACTCGTCGGCGGCCATCGCTCGGTCAAGTGTCCTGTTGATCGCCTGCACCAAACCCATTTCCTCGGTGTCCCCCCCTGGCAGGACGGCATGCACCTGGCCGGGTTCAGCAAGCTCTGACCCGTTGCAGGAGAACACATCTCGGGTGAGTTCGTCGACAACCGGGGGTTCCGACGCAGCAGCGGCAGTAAAGGCTGCGTCGAGTTCAGCGGTCACTTCGTTGTCGATGGCATCGAGTTCCGCTTCGGTAGCGGTTCCATCGGCGATCAACCGCGCCCGGTATCGGACGAACGGGGGGTCGGACCGTTTGGCGGCCAGTTCCTCCTGGTCCGCGTATCCCATCGCGTCGCCGAAATAGTGGCCCTGTAACCGGTAGGCCTTTGCCTCGACGAATGTCGGGCCCGCTCCGGCTCGCGCTCGTTCAGCCGCCGCCGAAACCGCGTCGTAGACGGCTTGTGGATCAGTGCCGTCGACGGTGACCCCGGGCATTCCGTAACCCACGGCGCGGTCGGACAGCTGGGCGGCGCGCGTGTATCGGTCGTAAGCGGTGCCCTCGGCCCACGCGTTGTTCTGGCAGAAGAAGATCACCGGCAGTGACCAGACCGCGGCCATGTTCATCGCCTCGTGGACATAGCCGATGCTGGTGGCTCCGTCGCCAAAGCTCACCAGGACAACCTGCCCGGTCTCGCGGCGCGCAGCGGCCAACGCGATGCCGTTGGCGATCAAGGGGCCTGCACCGACGATGCCGGTGGTCCATGCGATGCCGTGTGCGGGGTCGCAGATACCCATCGCGCCTGCTTTGCCCTTCGACAATCCGTCGCGGCGTCCGAGAATCTCGGCGAAGTAGGCCTCCAGATCGATGCCCTTGGCCAAGACATCGCCGAGTCCGCGGTAGGTGGTGACCAACTGGTCCCCATCGGCCAACGCAAGCATCGCGCCTGCCGACATCGCCTCCTGACCGTCGACCGGCCAGTAGCTCATCGCCGCCTCTCCCGAGGACAACGCCTTGCGCACTCGTTTGTCGCCGTGTTGCACCTTGCTCATCAGTCGGTAGAACTCGACCGCGAGGTCTGTGCTCGGCGCCGAGGCCTCAGTGCCTGTTTGAGCGGACATCACACTCCTTGCCGGGTCGGCGAGAATTCTACAATATGACGATATGTGTTCAATCGTGCAGTCAGGTGGCGGCCTGCATCTGCGCGGCAAACAGCATCCGATCGAAATAGCAGCGCTCCAGGATCAGCCCGTCGCCGCGGAAGATGAACAGGTTGATGCTGAGCATGTCCACCGCAGCACCAGGACGCGTCGTCCTGGTTTCCACGACCAGCCCGTCAGCGGAGTGGAATATGGCTTCGGCCGAGTAATGCAGCCGAGGTAACTCATCCCACTGACGCAGGATCATCTGACGGACCTGCTGGTCTCCGTCGAAGACCATGCCGGTCGGGACGATCTCGTAACGCGGATGGGTGAATGTCGCCATGATCGCCTCGAGATCACGGTCATTCTCGCCTGCGACGTGTCGCAAGACCAGTTCCTCACGCCGTCGCTGGAGTTCGACGTCTGGCGCAGACACGACTACCTGCACTCGAAAGTCGGCAGGTTGCGCCCATCCGGCAGCGGCACCCATGCGACGTCGACCTCGTCCCCGACCTGTGGCGGGACACCGAACACATTCGACATGATGCGTGCACCCTCAGCCAGGTCAATGAGCACGACGGAATAGGGCACCTTGTCGGCGAGAGCGGGCAGCGCCGGACGATGATGCACACTGACCGCGTAGACCACACCGCGACCGGACAACGTTTCCCAGGCCAGTTCATCGCCGCCGCAGTGCGGACATGCAAAGCGTGGATACCACACCAGGCGAGAACAATTCACGCACCGCTGCATTGCCAGCCTCTTGCTCCGGGTCGCTTCCCAATAGGGCGCCGAGACCGCGCTCGGCTCGGGGAGCGGGATGGCGGGAACGTCCTCGCTCACAACGTCGCCTCCGTTCCGAGTATCACCGTGGACGTCGCCGACAACACGCCGCCTGTTCCGTGCGCCAGGGCGACGTCGGCATCCACCTGTCGATCGCCGCATTCACCGCGAAGTTGGCGAGTCGCCTCGACGAGCAGGAATGCACCGAAGGCACCGGGGTGCGTATAGGCGAGTCCGCCGCCGGTGGTCTGGCCGGGCAGCGCGCCGCCCGGGGCCAGCGCGCCATCGCCGACGAAGGCCCCGCCCTCCCCCTTGGCGCAGAAGCCGAGGTCCTCGAGGGCCAGCAGCACAGTGATGGTGAATGAGTCGTACAGCTGTACAACATCGACATCCCCGGGGGAGAGCCCGGCGGCAGCGAACGCCGCGGGTCCTGACACCGCGCCGGGGGTCACCGTCAAATCGGGCATTTGCGAAATCATCGTGTGCGATGCGGCCGAGGCGGCCCCCAACACGTATGCCGGGGCCTTTTCGAGATCGCGAGCCCGTGCCGCCGAGGTGACCACTATCGCTCCCGCGCCGTCGGTGACCAGGCAGCATTCCAATTTGTGCATCGGCTCGGCGAGGAAGCCGGAGTTCAGCACATCGTCGACGGTGATTGCGTTCTGAAGGTGTGCGCGCGGATTGAGGGAGGCCCAGGTACGAGTGTCGACAGCGATCTGCGCGAGTTGTTCGGCAGTGGTACCGAATTGAGCCATGTGCCGATTCGCGGCCAACGCGTAGGCGCTGATCGGCAGCATCACCCCGAAGGGCGTCTCCCATTCGAGACGCTCGGGCGTGGCGAACACACCCATCCCCTTTTCGCCCCGTCGACGCGCTGCGCGGGGTGTCGATGCGTAGACGATCACCACGGTTTCGGCGAGGCCCGCCGCGATCGCCGCCGCCGCATGCTCGACATATAGCCCGTAACTGGCACCGCCCGTCTGCGTCGCATCGGTGAAACGCGGTGTGATGCCCAGATATTCGGCCAGTTCGACAGAGTGCATCAACGTGCCACCCGTGCAGGAACACAGTCCGTCGACGTCTTTGAGGCTCAGTCCCGCGTCGGCCAGTGCCGCCCGGACGACTTGCGCCTCGAGCTGCCGCAGTGGCACATCGATGACGCCTTCCGGCGATACCTCGTCGGCGACGCCGACGATGGCCGCCACGCCACGGATGCTCGTCACAGCGTCACGCCGGGGCTGCTGCGAGTTCGGTCGCGGCAGGAATCACCTCTTGGGAGAACAACTTCATCGACTCGTAGACTTTGGCGCGGTCCATGGCACCACCTCGCGACATCCGCAGCATGATGTTGCGCCAGCCCATATCGATGACGGCCTGCATCTTGCCGATGATGCGCTCGGGGTCACCCATCAACGTGAGATGCGAGTTGAGCACCTGCTCATAGCTCTGCTTGTCGTGCTTTTCGAACCAATCCGAGTAGGCCTTGTAATCGGCTGGAATCTCGCCGCCGCGCTCGAACGGATTCGAATATTTGAGGTGCGTCTCGATGGACAGCTCAACGCTCTGCCGCGGATAGGTACGGGCGAAACCGTCGTCGTTGTGGCAGAACGCGTTGAGGAGCGCCCAGACGTTCTCGGTGGCGGCCTCGAGACCCTTCTTGGCCTGTGTCTCCAGGTAGATGTCCAGAGCACCCTGCAGGTCCGGGTCGACCGTGTAGGGATTGCCGATGATCGCGCCGAAACCCTTGTCTGCCAACCATTCAAAGCTCGAGGGAGTTTTCATCACGGTGCCCCATACCGGAACGGGCCGTTGCACCGGACGCGGATAGATCGTCACGTCCTCGAGTTGGAAATACTTGCCCGCATAGCTCACATTCTCCTGGGTGAGCAGGAGGTTCACGATGTCGACACACTCCTGATAGCGGCCGGTCGCCTCGTCCATCGAAATTCCGAAGCCCTTGAACTCGTGGGCTTGGTATCCGCGACCGAACCCGGCATCGAAGCGCCCACCGGACAATACATCGACCATCGCAATACGCTCGGCGAGCTGGATCGGGTTGTGAAAAGGACTGACCATGCACGCCGTGCCGATACGGATGCGCTCGGTCTGCGCGGCAATGGCAGCGGCAACCAACGGAAGATCGGCCAGCATGCCGTAGGGCGAGAAATGGTGCTCAGCCAGCCAGACCTCGTCATAACCGAGTTCCTCGGCCCAGCGCGCCTCCTCCAACACATTGGCGAACACCTGCTGATCGGACAGGTGGTTGGGCTTGTCGCCGAGGATGAATACGCCGAACTTCATTCCGATCGCTCCTAGAAACTAGTTGCAGTTACTGCCACTATATTGCACGATCGAACATATATCGTCAATCCGTTCAATACGGTCACCGGGAGGTTGCGTTGAGCCTTGACGCGAATGCAGTGGGCACCAAGCTCGATCCGACGACGTTTGCCTGGACGGAAGCCGACACGATCCTCTACGCGCTCGGGGTCGGTGCCCGACCACCGGACGAGCTCCGCCTCCTCGACGAACGCCGTGGTCCCGCGGTGCTGCCGACCTTCGCCCTGCTGGCGAACTGGTGGGCGGTCAAGGATCTGCGCAGCGTCCTCGATCTCGGAACGTTTCCAATCGTGCACGGCGGACAGTCGCTGTCGGTGTCTCGCCCGGTGCAACCCCGCGGCGAGGTCGCGGTGACCGGTGAGGTCACCGCGGTGTGGGACAAAGGCAAACACGCCTCGATCGAGGTCACGACGCGCGGTACCGACGGTGACGGCGAACTGTTCGTCGCGGTGGGACAGACGATGGTGCTCGGCGGCGGCGGATTCGGCGGAGACCGCGGGCCTGCGTCGGCCGATGAGCCCTCGGGACCGCCCGACGTCACTGTGGTCGACGAGGTGCGGCCCGAACAAGCTGCCATCTACCGCCTCAACGGTGACCGTAACGCGCTGCACATCGATCCCGACGCCGCGAAGAAGGCTGGCTTCAACGATGTTTTCCTGCACGGCCTGTGCACCTTCGGATTTGCCGCGCGCGCCCTGGTGAACAGTCTTGGTGGCGGCGACCCCACGGCCCTTCACTCGATCAGCTGCCGATTCGCCAAACCGGTGATGCTCGGCACCCCTTTGAGCACCGAAGTCTGGCGGCGCGGCACGAGCGTGCAGTTCCGCACCAGTCAGGGTTCGGTCGTTGCCCTGTCGGCAGGCACCGCGACGCTGCGAGGATGACGGTCATGGATCAACGTCGGATGCGGGGCCAACGCAACCGGGTGGCGCTCATTGCCGCAGCGGTCGAACTCTTTGAGATCGAGGGCTACGACGCCACCACCGTCGATCAGATCGCCGCCGCCGCAGGGGTCGCGCCACGGACGTATTTCCACCATTTCGCAACCAAAGAGGACATCCTTTTCGACGGCTACGCCGAGAGGCTCGACGAGGCCACTCGGCGCTTTCGCGCATCACGCTCCACCACATTGTGGGGGGCCCTGTCTGAGACATCGGCCGCCGTCGCCGAAGCGATCGCCGCACAACCGGAGATCTTCGTGGTCCGTGCCCGAATGTACGCAAGTCACCCCGCACTGCGTGCGACGCGGCTGCGCATCAACGACGACTGGATCGACCAGATGACCCGCGAGGTCGCCCGGTGGCTCGATGCCGACCCCGACTCAGATCTGCGCCCCCGTTTGGCGGCCACGGTCGTGAACGGAGCCAACCGCGCCGCGATCGACACGTGGGTGGCGCGCGACGGCCGCGGTGATCTGGTGGCCCTTATGGGCCAGGCGGTCGTCCTCCTTCGACCGTCCATCAACCGCATCGAGCGGCTGGTCAGAGAAGATCGGCGCCGCCATGTCGGGTAACCGTGGGCTGGCGGTGGTGACCGGCGGCGCTCGTGGAATAGGCGAGGCGATCGTCGACGAGCTGGTCGCTGCCGGCTACCGGGTGGCCGTGGTCGATGTGAACGCCAAGGCGCTGGCCAAGATCAGCGACAGTGATGCCGCCCGGACGGGCGTGGTGATCCCGGTCGAACTCTCCATCACCGACCGCACAGCCGTCGAACGCGAACTCGGTGCGCTCGCGACCGCCCACGGCGCAATCCAGGCACTGGTCAACAACGCAGGTATGACCTTGCCCGCAACGTTTCTCGACCAAACGGACGAGGATTGGAATCGGATCATCGCGGTCAACCTCACCGGCACCTTCATCATGGCGCAGGTCGCCGCACGCCAGATGGTCGAGCAGAGATCAGGCGCGATCGTGAACATCAGCTCGGTGTCTGCGCACGGCGTCCGCACCGGGCCCGCTGCGTACGCCGCCGCCAAGGCGGGTGTCGAAGGCCTGTCCAGGCTGATGGCGGTGCAACTCGGTCCGCTCGGGGTGCGGGTGAACACCGTCGTCGTCGGGACCACCGCGACACCGTGGCTGCTCTCGCGGAAGAGCGATGAAGAACTCGAAACAATGCGCTCCACGACACTTACCGGTTCCATCGGTGAACCCGCCGACATTGCCAAGACGGTCGCATTCCTGTGCTCACCGTCGGCCAAACACATCACCGGCCAGATGGTCTCGGTGTCCGGCGGGCAGTGGATGCCATAGTCGGGCTCGTTGTACGATGAAACACCCAATGCAAATCTGTTCAGTCCGATCGAGGTAGCCAGGGTGAGTCCGACCCGCACATTCGCCTACGATCCGCTTCCCTATCCGGCTGTCATGCCGTCGATGCTCGCCGAACTTGTCGAGCGCTTCGGCCCCGCCGACTTCGTCGTGTCTTCGGACGGGGCCGGTACCGACGAACGCATCACCTACGCCGAAGTGGGTGAACGATCGGCGGAGATGGCGCGACGACTATTGGCCGCCGGCGTGACCAAAGGGTCCCGGGTCGGCATCCTGGCACCCAATGGCCCTGACTTCGCGGTCGCGTTCCTGGCCACCACCCGGATCGGGGCGGTGGCGGTGCCCATCAACACGTTTTTCCAGCCCCCCGAACTCGAATGGCTGCTTCGCGACGCCGATGTCCACACAGTGGTGTCGGTGTCCACTCTGCTGGGCAAGGACGTAGCGGCCCGACTCGTGCAGGCGACCGGAATAGCGCCGGGCACCGCCAACCCGGTCCTGACCGATCGGCTACCGCACCTGCGCAATGTGTTCTTGCTGCCCCTCGATGCCCAGGGCTGGCCCGAACCCGTCACGCAGTCCTTCCTCGATGCCTGCGAGTCGACGGTGCGCCCCACAGATGACATGGTGATCATCTACACCTCCGGAAGTACGTCAAATCCCAAGGGCATCATCCACTCTCAGAACACTGCGATCGCGCATTCCCGGTTCATCGCAAGCCAACACGAATGGGATCCCACCGACCGCGTCTATATTCCGATGGCCTTCTTCTGGGTCGGCGGCCTGATCTTCGGGCTTCTGGGACCGATGCAGATCGGCGTGACGATCCTGACCGAGCACCGGTTCGATCCTGCCGATGTGCTGCGGCTGTTGGCGGCCGAACGGGCGACCTACGCGACAGGGTTCCCCCACGTCGGGCCCGCGTTGACGAACCATCCCGACTTCGCGACCACCGATCTGTCCGCGCTCCGCGAGGGCTACCAGCAGGTGCTGCTGCCGCCGGAACGGCGCGCTGACGACCCGTCGCTTCGGGTTCGACAACTCGGCATGACCGAGACCTGCAGCTCGCACACTTGGTGGCCGCCCCACGAACAGGTGCCGGAATCCAAGCGCGGGTCGCTCGGAGTTTCGGCACCCGGCTACGAACACAAGGTGGTCGACGAGACGGGTCAGGAAGTGCCCAACGGGGTGGCCGGCGAGATCTGCGTGCGCGGTTGGGCGATGATGCGCGGCATCGTCGGGCGCAGCAATCGGGACGTATTCGATGCCGACGGTTGGTATCACACCGGCGACGCGGGATATCGCGATGACGACGGACACCTCTACTTCGCGGGCCGCACCGACGACATGATCAAGACCTCCGGGGCCAACGTGGCTCCCATCGAAGTGGAGTCAACGCTGAGCAGAATCGACGGCGTGCGCATCGCCTACGTCGTCGGGCTGCCCGACCCGGTAAAGGGCGCGGTGGTCAGTGCCGTGGTTGTGCTCGACGACGGTGTCGACCTGTCGGCCGACGCTCTGGCCGCACAGTGCCGCAAGCAACTGGCGGCCTACAAAGTGCCCAAGAAGTGGGTCATCCTGCCCGACGCGGACAACCTGCCGTATACCACCACCAACAAGATCGACAAGATCGCGCTCGGCACGTTGTTGGCATCGGGCGCACTCGCATGAGCGGCGACAACACGATCGAAGCGCTCACTGCACGCATCGAACGTCTCGAAGCGCTCGACGAAATCCGTCAGCTCGCAGCCAAATACGCTGTGGCTCTGGACATGCGTGACCTCAATGCTGTCGTCAACCTCTTCGTCGAGGACGTCGGAGTGCCGGGTAAACGTCGTGGGCGGGAGGCGTTGCGTCAGTGGTACGACACCGAGATGCGACACGACCTGCTGGGTAGTGCACACGGACCGCTTGCACATGTGATCGACGTCCATGACGACGGCCACGCCACCGGCCTCGTCTACTCGCGCAACGATCTGGAAACCGAGACAACATGGGTGATCGAACTGCTTGCCTATCTCGATGCATATGAACGACGCGACGGCCGTTGGTATTTCGCTCGACGGACTCCGCTGTTCTGGTATCAGACCGATATCACCGATCCGCCGCTTGGTCCCGAAAAGATGCGCTGGCCCAACACGAATGCGCACGTAGGAACTTTTCACGACGCGTTCCCCAGCTGGGCGGAGTTCTGGTCAGCCGATCCGGGGCGACTCGAGACTCCCGTCCCCGCGCCACCGCCGGTTGGCGAATGGCTGCAGGCGTTGCGCCGAAGCGACTCCGCCCCGCGCGTCAGCCCGACAGGTCGAAGCGCCGACGATCCAAGGAACGGATGACATGACAACCGACTCGGATTCCGCCGTCTTCACACTCACAGACGACCAGCGCGAGTTTCGATCAACGGTGCGCGCGTTCCTCGAACACCACTCGCCGGAACCCGAGGTGCGCCGCGTCATGGAGTCGGCGCAGGGGTTCGAATCGGCTATATGGCGAGCCATGGCCGATCAGCTGAGACTGCAAGGGTTGATCATTCCCGAGGAGTACGGCGGCGAGGGGTTCGGCTTCACCGAACTCGGTCTGGTGCTAGAAGAGATGGGCCGGGCACTGCTCCCCGGTCCATACTTCACGTCGGCAGTGCTCACTGCAGCTGTACTCCTGGGTTCCGATGACATCGAAGCGTGCAAACGCTACCTACCCGGCATCGCTTCCGGTAAGACCATCGCGACCCTGGCACTCACAGAGCGCTCCGGACGATGGGATCGCGAAGGCATCGAGACAACAGCCGACCAAGATGGTGCCGCATGGACACTGCGGGGAGCCAAACACTATGTGCCAGATGGCGGTATCGCCGATCTCGTCATTGTCGTGGCCCGCACCGCGTCCGGGGCCGTCGGCCTCTTCGCCGTCGAGAGCACCGATGATTTGGTGCGCCGAGAGCAGTCAAGCCTCGACCCGACACGCCGCCAAGCCGTCATCGAGTTCACCGGCACCGCTGCGACGCGGGTCGGTCTCGAGGATGCGTGGCCCGGGCTGAGCCGCGCGCTGAGTCAGGCGACCGCGGCGTTGGCCAACGAACAAGTGGGCGGCGCTCAGCGGTGCCTCGATCAGGCGGTTGCCTACGTCAAGGTCCGCACCCAGTTCGGTCGACCAGTCGGCTCCTTCCAGGCGATCCGGCACCGCTGCGCCGACCTGATGCTCGACATCGAATGCGCCAGAGGCGTAGCGCAATACGCCGTCCACGCCATTGATCACTTTCCCATTGAGTCCAAATCGGCGGCAGCGCTGGCCAAGGCGTTCTGCTCGGACGTGTACGCGCGTGCCGCAGCGGCCAACATCCAGTTGCACGGCGGTATCGGATTCACCTGGGAACATCCCGCGCACATGTATTACAAGCGAGCGAAATCGTCGGCGATGTTGCTCGGAGACCCGAGCTACCACCGCAGCCTGTTGGCCGACTCCATCGGCGTCTGAGTTCAGAAGTCGGTGCCGCCGTCGATGTTGATGACGGCACCGGTCATGTACGCGGCGCGGTCCCCGAGCAGGAACGCGATGAGTTCGCCTGCCTCGTGCGGTCTTCCGCCGCGGCCCAGCGCCACTCTCATATTCCAGTCGGGATTGCTCGACAGGTGGGTGTAGATCGCATCTTCGAGCGGCACACCGTATTGCTGTGCACGATGCTCTCGGATGTGGTCGTTCGTTTCGGTGTCGAACAGACCGGGGCACACCACGTTCACACGGATTCCGTCGGGGCCGTGTGTCTTCGCCAAGATCTTGGACAGCGTCAGCACAGATGCCTTCAGCGCGTTGTAGGGCGGGATCAGAATCTTCGGGGCTCGTACCGAATATGCGGCGGTGGTCACGATGGTGCCGCCGCCATTCCGCTGTAGATGTGGGATGACCGCGCGACACGATCGCACGGTTGCCATCAGGATGAGCTGGTAGTACCAATCCCAGGAGTCGTCGCCGTGTTCGAGGAAAGGCCCCTGCTGGTTCATTGGTCCTGCGGTGACGGCAAGTCCTCGTAGCGGGCCCAGCTCTTCTGCCGCGCGGTCGACGGCGCGATCCACCGCTCCTCCGCTCTCGGTCGCATCCACGGCAATCCCCATGGCCCGGATACCGAACTCTGTCGTCAGTTCTTGTGCACGCTCCTCGGCTCGTTGACCGTCGCGCGCGAGCAAGGCGACGTTCGCACCGTCGCCGGCCAGCGCCCGGGCCGTGCCGTATCCCATGCCAGTGGTCCCGCCGACAAGCACAAAGTTGCGGCCTTCCAGTCCGAGTTCCACGCTTCCAACCTCCGGTGACGTTTGGGAAGTACTGAACAATAGGACGAACTATGTCATATTGATATGCAGTGATCAGTGCGTTCAACGCGGCCGAGGGCGACGCGGCCGCACCGTGGCGGCGCACAGGAACAGGCCGTGTCGCGTAGCATCGGTTATTTGGCAGGGCCAACTCGAGCCGTCTAGCAGGCCCTACCGGACAAGGAGCGGGATGGCGACCCAACGGGCCACGGCCGACATCGAGACGCAGGACGAGCACGACCGACAGGATCAGATCCTGGAGGCGGCCAACCAGTGCTTCACCCAGTTGGGCATCCATCGCACCAGCGTGCAGGACGTCGCCAGAATGGCGAACGTGTCGCGGGGCACGGTCTACCGCTATTTCGAGGACCGCAATGTGCTGATCGATGCGGCGATCGAATTCGGCGCCCAGAAGTTCTATCAGCAGGTTGCCGCGGCCATGGCCAAGAAGTCGACTCTCGCGGAGAAGCTCGGCGCCATGGCCGAGACTCACGCGATCATCCTGTTGGACCATCGCACCCGCAACCGCTTGATGGCCGACGACTCAGAGCTGATGCGTCACATGATTTCCGATGGCGATTCCGCCGTCCGGCGTACCACGGAATTCCTGGTGCCCTATGTCCGCGAAGCGCAGAAGCGCGGCGAGGTCGGCGCGGGCATTGACGTCACCGCCGCCAGCGAGTGGCTGGCCAGGATCATTTACTCGTTCTCGACGGTCAATCAAGCGCAGACTTTCGACATGTCCAAGCCCGACACCGTCCGCAAGTACGTCGAAAAGTTCGCCGTCAACGGATTGCGCTGACACAACTACCCACTCTCTCTGTTCAACTGAACAAACCCTGTACTACTGTTCTTTATGATCTTGCGGCGTGGACCTCGCGCGCGCAGGTCAGAGGATCAGGAGACCCATGACCGAGATCTGGCGCGAAGAGCGGATGTTGATTGACGGCCGGCTCGTTGACGCGCGAGCGGGCGGCGCATACGACAACGTCAACCCGGCGACGGAGAAGGCTATCGGCTCCGCCGCCGACGTCACTGCCGCGGATATGGACGCAGCCATCACGGCCGCGCGGCGAGCCTTCGACAGTACGGACTGGTCGACAAATCACGATCTACGTGTGCGGTGCATCCGACAACTGCACGAGGCGCTCGTCAAGCATGCCGACCAACTTCGCAACACCACCGTTGCCGAGGTCGGCTGCCCGCTTGCGCTGACATATGGCCCGCAGATCGACGCTCCCCTGGCCGGGCTGCCCTGGGTCGCAGATCTTGCCGAGAGCTACGCGTGGGAAACCGACCTTGGAATCGCCGAGCCGTTCGGCATCAAAACCCGTCGCACCGTACGACGAGAGCCAGTGGGCGTCGTCGCTGCAATCACTCCCTGGAATTACCCGGTGCAGATCAACCTCGCAAAGATGATCCCCGCACTGGCCGCGGGCAGCACCGCGATTCTCAAGCCTGCGCCTGACACGCCCTACAGCGCAACACTTCTCGGGCAGCTCATTGCCGAGCACACCGACATTCCGCCTGGCGTTGTCAATGTGGTCACCTCAGCGGGCCACGACGTGGGCCAGCAGCTGTGCGAAGACCCGCGCGTCGACATGATCTCGTTCACCGGCTCGACGGCAACGGGAACGCGCATCATGATCGCAGCAGCCGCGACCATCAAGAAGGTGTTCCTCGAACTCGGCGGCAAGTCGGCGCTCGTGGCACTCGACGACGCCGATATCGGATCGGCAGTCACATCGGCCGCATTTGCCGCAACTACTCACGCCGGACAGGGCTGCGCCAACACCACGCGACTTCTGTTGCCCCGAGCCAAGTATCGCGAAGGTGTCGACGCACTGGCCGACATGCTCAAGGGCTGGTCGTATGGCGACCCCACCGATTCATCGGTCCTCATGGGTCCGCTGATCCGCGAGGAACAGCGACAGCGGGTGCTCGCTTACATCCGCAAGGGAATCGACGAAGGCGCCACACTGGCTGTCGGCGGGGGCATTCCGGAGCATCTGCCGGTGGGTTACTACGTCGAGCCGACACTGCTCACCGATGTCGATCCCAATGCCACAGTCGCCCAGGAGGAGATCTTCGGGCCCGTCCTGGTCGCCATCCCGCATGACGGTGACGACCATGCGGTAGAGATCGCCAACAACTCGCGTTACGGCCTGTCCGGATCCGTGGTGAGCGCGTCGGACGACCGAGCGCGCTCGGTGGCCAATCGCATTCGCACGGGCACGGTGAACGTCAACGGCGGGGTGTTCTACGGCGTTGACGTCCCATTCGGTGGTTACAAGCAGAGCGGTATCGGACGGGAGATGGGCGTGGCCGGCTTCGAGGAGTACCTGGAAATCAAGTCGATCGCGCAACGGGCCTCATGACCGCGCGGTCGCTGTCAGGTAAACGGGTCGTCGTCGTCGGTGCCTCAGCCGGCATCGGCAAAGCATTCGCGATCCGGGCGGGTAAAGAGGGAGCGAACCTCGTCGTTGCTGCTCGACGCTCCGACAAGCTCGCTGAAGTCATCGCTGAAGTTGGCTCGGGCACACCGGTGGTCACCGATGTGCGCAGACCCGAGGATTGCGCCCGTGTCGCTGCGATAGCCCGCGAACAATTGGGCGAGGTCGATCTGCTGGTGATCAGCACCGGATACGCACCATTGAAGAATCTCGGCGACACCGATACTCATGACTGGCGCGACGTGTTCGAGACAAACGTCGTTGGTGTACACGAGACCATCCGCGCCCACCTGCCCATTCTCACGCCCTCGGCGATCGTCGCTGCCATGTCCTCTGACTCGGTGCGTAATCCCCACTCCGCGCTCGGGGCATACTCCTCGAGCAAAGCGGCGCTGGAGCGGTGTCTGATCTCGTGGCGCCTGGAGAATCCAGGCTACAGATTCTGCTGCGTCGAGGTAAGCGGCACCGTCCCCACGGATTTCACCTCGGCATTCGATCCAGACGTACTCGGAGAGGCTGCGACGGAGTGGATGTCCCGCGGCCTTGTCCAGGCGAGCAGGATGACCCCGGAAGACGTCGCAGAAGTGTTGGCGGGCGTCTTCGGCAGCGTGGTGGACTTCCCGGAAGTCGGTGTGGAATCGCTGGTCGTCAAGTCGCCATCGGGACCGTTGCGGCCGTGAGCGTTTCACTCCTGCTCGAGATGGCTCAGGACGCGGCGCTGGCCGAGCCTGATCGCGTCGCCGTGGTCTCCGGTGATCTCCGCCTGACCATCGCGGAACTGAGCACCCTCGCCGACGGCGCTGCCGGCGTGATCAGCGCTTCGGGAGCCCAGCACGTCGCTTACGTCGGAGCCGGCGGAGCAATGCTTCCACTGATGGTCTTCGCTGCGGCACGGGCCGCAGTACCTATCACGCCGCTGAACTATCGCCTGTCTGCGGAGGGTTTGCGGACGCTGATCGGACGGCTTCCAAGGCCGGTCATCATCGTCGACGACGAGTACCGCGATATGGTCGGAGACCTACCGGGCGACGCCGTGCAGATCATGTCCCCTGCCGAGTTCATCGCCACAGCACGGACGTCACCACCTGCGGCCGAATACGCCGACCCGGATTCGGTGGCGGTGGTGCTGTTCACATCGGGCACGACGTCGGCACCCAAAGCCGTTGAACTGAGCCATAACAACCTCACCAGCTACGTCATGGGAACTGTCGAGTTCGCGTCCGCAGAACCCGGTGACGCTGCCGCAATCTGCGTACCGCCCTATCACATCGCGGGCATCGGAGCCGCCCTCACAAATCTCTACGCCGGACGTAAAGCGGTGTACCTCAGCAACTTCGATGCCACGGAATGGGTCCGACTGGTAAATCGCGAAACGGTCACCTCGGCAACAGTCGTTCCCACGATGCTGGACAGAATCGTGACCGTGCTCGAAGGGCTCGACGAGTCTCCTTTGCTGCCCTCGTTGCGCACGCTAGCCTATGGCGGATCGAAGGTCGCCGCTCCGCTGGTGCGCAAGGCGATGACTCTGTTGCCCCATGTCGGGTTCGTCAACGCGTACGGTTTGACCGAAACCAGCTCCACCATCGCCGTCCTCACTCCCGAGGACCATCGCACGGCGCTGGCGTCAAGCGATCCCGCGACGGCACGACGGCTCGGATCAGTCGGCCAGCCCGTCCCCACGATCGAGGTACAGGTCCGGGCGCCGAACGGCGCCGTGCTGGGCCCGGGCGAGCCCGGCGAGTTGTACGTGCGCGGCGAGCAGGTATCGGGCCGCTACACCGGCATCGGCTCGGTGCTCGACGCAGACGGTTGGTTCCCCACCAAGGACGTCGCATACCTCGATGAAGACGGCTATCTGTTCATCGGCGGCAGATCCGACGACACCATCATCCGCGGCGGCGAGAACATCGCGCCGGCCGAGATCGAAGACGTCCTGGTCGAGCATCAGCACGTACGAGAATGCGTCGTCGTTGGCGCCGACGACGACGAGTGGGGGCAGATCATCGTCGCCGTCGTCGTACCCCGCGGTGACTCCGAACCCGACCCCGAAGAGCTACGGGGTTTTGTGCGTGAACGGCTGCGGGGATCGAGAACCCCGGACCGCGTCGTCTTTCGTGAACAACTGCCCACCAATGCGACCGGCAAGGTATTACGGCGCGAAATCGTCGATGAACTGAACACGAGCGCGAAGGAGCTCACATGATGAAGAACGGCACTCGGCTGAAGAGTCAGGTGTGCGACACCCAGGTCATCATCGTGCGCAGTTCGGAGGCGCTCGACGACCTCCGCGCGGGCGGTGCGCCGATGGTCCCTGTCGGCGATGAGGTCGATGGCAGCCTGAGCCTCGATGACAGTTTCGCCGACGGCACGCAGATGGGGAAACGCTACGTCGACGACACAGGGGCCGAAGTGCTGGTCACCAAGGCCGGCGCGGGTTCGCTGTCGATCGGCTCTACACCGTTGACCATCAAGGAAGCCAAGCCGCTGCCCGCCAGCGACTAGGACGGACCGTGGCTGATGTACTCGTCACCGGCGCAACCGGCTTGACCGAGGAAAGGGTATTTCATGGCGGACACCGTCAATGACGTTCAATCGCTCTGGCCCGACTACCCGAACTACCGAATCGACCTGACGCCCTGCAAGCTCACCGGACAGGTCTGGGCCGGTGACACTCTGCTGGCCGAGAGCGACGCCTGTCTCATCGTGACCGAGACCGATCACGAGGACAGACTGTACTTTCCGGAATCGTCGGTTGATTGGCAGTACTTCGAGTCGTCTGATCAGACCACGGTGTGCCCCTTCAAGGGACGGGCCGGTTATTGGAACCTCGTCGGCCCGCATGGGCCGAGGGCCAACGCCGTGTGGACCTACCGCACGCCGCTGCCAGAAGTCGCCGGCCTGAAAGGTTATGTGTCGTTCTACGATCACGGTCTGCGCATCGTCGTCGTCGAAAGATGGCCCGACGGAACCGAGGTACCCGCGACGTTCCCACTGTGGGGTGATGCAGCCGAACTGCTGCGCCTCATCGATGTTGAACCCACCTCAGACCGCAAATTCATCGGACCGGCTCACGGCCCAACTCGCCGTGATGTCGTAGAAGGCGGTCAGTTCGTCGCAGAAGCCATCGTCGCCGCCACTAAAGCCCTTCCTGGACAACGGATCACATCGGTGTCGATGATCTTCACCAAGGCGGCATCGTTCACCGCACCCGTCGAAGTCGACGTCGATGTTCTCCGACACGGCCGAACGTTCTCGACCACCGAGGTGCGGATCAGCCAGCATGGATCGTTGCGGAGTGTTGGGTTGCTTCTCGCCGACTCAGGCGCCGAGGACGTCATTCGCGACAGTGCACCAATGCCCGACACCCCCGGCCCCGAAGATGCCGCACAGTTCGCCGGTTTCGGGATGCCCGGCCGCGAGATCAGGATCGTCGACGCCGCATACGATCCCGATCCCGAGCGAATCGGGCCCCCGACGATCGACGCCTGGGTCCGGTTCCGGGAGGCGCCTGATGAGCAATACCTACATCAAGCACTGCTGGCCCAATCGACGACGCACTGGACCATTGCCGCAGGCATGCGGCCACACCGCGGTTTCGGTGAGGCCCGCGCACACGACACGTTGTCCACCGGAATCATGAAGGCGACCATAGCCTTCCACGAGGACGTCGACGTCAGTGACTGGCTGCTATACAGCAATCGCGCGTTCTGGTCGGGGCGAGGCCTCGTTCAGGGCGAGGGCCGGGTGCACACTCGTGACGGTCGCCTCGCTGCCTCCTACACCATTCAGGCGATGGTCCGAGAGTTCAGCCGCAGCCCAGCAGACATGGGTCGCGACAGCCGGACCGCAATGTGATTGGTTTCAACCAAATGGACCTTCAGTCCGCTGCGCCTGACCTCGAGCTTGAAACGCTCTCCCGCCGTTACGCCGCAGCGATCGATCACCGTGATATCGCCGGGCTACTCAGCGTGTTCGCAGCCGACGCAACCATGCGCGTGGAACAACCTGGTCACAAGGTCGGCCACCTGAGCGGCCACCGGGAGCTCGAACACATCATCAAGGTTGTCAATCGCTTTTCACGTACCGCACACGTTCTCGGACAGGGCCTCTTTCAGGTGGACGGTGATCGCGCCGAGGGTGAGATTTATTGCACCGCACATCACTTCAGTTCTAGTGCGTCGGGTTCCGGTCACGACCTGGTGATGCACATCAGGTACATCGACCGCTACGCCATCGGCCAGGATCTCAGCTGGCGCATCGTCCACCGCACGGTGCGCGTCGACGCCATCGAAGAACGGCGGGTACAGGGGGACTGGTGATGCGGTCCCTTACCAACAGATATCCGTCATCGCCGGTCAAGGTGACAATGGCGCCGGCTTCGGTAAATCGGCTCGCCACCTCGAAGCCGATTCCCCTCCTCCCACGCGTGACGGCAACACGCGCTCCGCTCTGGACTCGAATCAAATGCTCTTCATGGGACATGTCCGAGCACGTACTGCCCGCTGTCGGGATGGTGATACCACCCACCGGCTGCGCTGGTCCCACCGTCGACGTGCAGCGTTTGGCCGGTCACGTAGGAGCTCAGGTCGCTGGCGAGAAACAGTGCGGCGCCGGCCATCTCGTCGACATGGCCAGCCCGACCGAGTGGCACCATGAGCTTGGCATTCTCCTCGCCGTTGGGTGCCATTCGGCGCAGGCTCTCGGTGAGGGTGAAGTCGGGCGCCAGACCATTGACCCGAATACCGTGTGGTGCGAGTTCAAGCGCCGACGTCTTGGTGAAATTGAATACCCCCGCCTTCGCTGCCGCGTACGCGGCGAAGCCGGGTGCTGCACGAACGCCTTCGATCGTGCTGACGTTGATGATGCTCCCGCCCAGTTGCGCGTCGACCATGGCGCGAGCCACCCGCTGGGTGCACAGAATCACCTGCGTCAGGTTGATTCGGATCAACGAATCCCAGCCGTTGGGAGACGTTTCGAGGAGACCTGACCAGAAAACGCCGCCAGCGTTGTTCACCAGAATCGTCGGCGTGCCGAGTTCACCCTCCGTCGCCGCCAGAGCAGCGTCGACCTGGTCGGGATCGCGGACGTCGGTCACGCAAGCAAGCCCGCCGACCTCAGTCGCGGCATCGGCCGCCGACGCCGCGTCCTTCTCCCACACCGCCACCTTGGCTCCGAACTCGGTGAACGCTGCTGCTATTGCTCTGCCGATGCCTCCTCCGCCGCCAGTCACGACGGCAATGTGACCAGCGAGTGACACCGCATCACGGCGTAGGACCATCAGACCTCCTCGCAAGGTACGCACAGGCACTATACGACTAGACACATAATGCTCTATTGTTTCACTCGGAGATACCCGGGAGTGATGGATGTCGTTCAAAGACAAATATGGGCCTTGGGCGCTGGTCGCCGGCGCATCGGAGGGTCTGGGGCCGCGCTCGCCAGCGGTGCCGCGGAGCGTGGATGCAACGTCGTGCTCATCGCGCGCTCCGAATCGAAGCTGGCCAATGTCGCCGCCCACGTCGAGCGAACTCACGGTGTCCAGACCCGCACGCTGTCGGTGGATCTCAGCGGCCCCGATGCGACAAGCCGTGTGCTCGACGGCGTCGAAGATCTCGAAATCGGCCTCTTCATCTACAACGCCGCCGCCGAGCCGCGCGGGTTGTTCCTCGATACCCCCGATGACGAACTCGTGCGCAATGTCTACATGAATTGCACGGTCCCCACCCTGCTCACCAAATCACTCGCCGCCAAGATGGTCGAACGGCGGCGCGGCGGTATTGCGCTGTGTTCGTCCGGTGGTGCACTGCAGGGCTTGCGCATCTTCGCCGCATATGGGGCGGCCAAGGCGTACGAATTGCTTCTCGCGGAGGGTCTGTGGGACGAGCTGCGCGGTTCCGGCGTCGACGTCATGGGGTACGTCATCGGCACGACCCTGACCCCTGAGTACCGCCGAAACATGAACGTCACCCCTGAGGTCGAATCGAACTTGCGTGCCGCCGGCGCCCAAAGCCCGGAGGAGTGCGCAGCCCGTTTCTATGAAGTATTCGGCACCGGCCCACGGGGATATGCGAGCGATCATATCGAGGCGAACTTTGCAGCCAATGCGCGTCTGCCGAGGGCTGAGGTGGTGGCCGCCATGGGCGAACACATGCAGGCAAGCTTTGGTTAGACAGCGGCGGTTCTTCCAACGAACCGGCCGACAGTCGCCTGCTGCTCAGATATCAATGACCGAACATATTCAACGGAGGCACATATGAACCGACTCAAGGGCAAGGTAGCTCTCGTCACCGGAGCGGCCCGCGGACAGGGACGGAGCCACGCCGTCCACCTCGCAGATGAGGGCGCAGACATCATCGCCGTCGACATCTGCGCCGACATCGAGTCCAACGAGTACCCCCTTGCCACTCGCGAGGACTTGGACGAAACAGCGAAGCTCATCGAGAAGTCCGGTCAGCGTGTCGTCACGGCTGTCGTCGACGTGCGCGACCGCGCAGGTCTCAAATCGGCGCTGGACGACGCCGTTGCACAATTGGGTGGTCTGCACGTTGTCGTGGCGAACGCAGGAATCTGCCCACAGGGCAATCACATTCCTTATCAAGGCTTTATCGACGCATTCGACGTTGACTTCGTCGGAGTCGTCAACACGATCCATGTCGGCCTCGATCACCTGACTGCAGGCGGCTCGGTGATTGTGACGGGTTCCATCGCCGGACTTGTCGAGCAGAAGGATCTCGCGACTGGTGGCGGTCCTCAAGGACCAGGCGGGGCGGGTTACGGAATGGCGAAGAAGATGGTGCGTGACTATACGAAGGCGCTAGCCCTCACGATGGCCCCGCACAGCGTACGTATCAACGCCGTTCACCCTACGAACGTGAACACCGACATGCTTCACAACGTGCCTATGTACAAAGTCTTCCGGCCCGATCTTTCGGAACCGACACGTGAGGATGCCGAGGCGGTGTTCCCGATATTGCAAGCGATGCCGACGCCTTGGGTGGAACCGGAGGACATTTCACACGCGGTGGTGTACCTCGCCTCCGACGAGGCCCGATTCGTCACCGGACAACAACTGTTCGTCGACGCCGGCGCCGGACTCAAGATGGGCATGTAGCTGCGGTCGCCGTCGATTCTGCTGCGGACGAACTGCGGACGGGCGACCCGCTGAACACAGTCAGGCCCCCTCGTAAGGGGGCCTGACCAGGGTGGCAGGTGCAGGATTCGAACCTGCGTAGGCGTAAGCCGACGGATTTACAGTCCGCTCCCATTGGCCGCTCGGGCAACCTGCCTGGGTGCTGCACCACCCGGGTACCGGTTTGGTGCGAATAGCAGGGTACAACGAGGATGGTGCTAAGACGAAAACGCACCAGAGACCAGGAGGGCCGAGTCCAATGGCGGATTCATCGTTCGACGTCGTGAGCAAGGTCGACCGTCAAGAGGCCGACAACGCACTGAACCAGGCGGCCAAGGAGCTGTCCACGCGCTACGACTTCCGCGGCACCGACACCTCCATCGCCTGGCAGGGCGAGGAGACCGTCGTCATCACGTCCTCGACCGAGGAGCGGGTCAAGGCGGCGATCGACGTCTTCAAGGAGAAGCTGATCCGCCGCGACATCTCCATGAAGGCCTTCGACGTCGGCGAGCCGCAGGCTTCGGGCAAGACCTTCAAGGTCAGCGGCTCGATGAAGCAGGGCATCAGCAGCGAGGACGCCAAGAAAATCACCAAGATCATCCGCGACCAGGGCCCCAAGGGCGTCAAGGCTCAGATCCAGGGCGACGAGATCCGGGTGTCGTCGAAGAAGCGCGACGACCTGCAGGCCGTCATCGCCCTGCTCAAGGGCTCCGACCTGGATGTCGCCCTGCAGTTCGTCAACTACCGCTGACCCCTAGCCGATCGACACCAGTTCGCCGATCGGGTCCCTCGGCAGGTCGCCGTCGGTGACGGCGGTCACCGACATCCAGTTCAGGTTGATCCCGCCCCTGTGGTTGTCCAGGAAGGCGGTGTCGGCGGCGTCGCGTCCAGTGGCGATGCGGACCAGTGTCTGCCGCGGCGCCAGCAGGGTGGCGTCGACGACGCGCCACTGCCCCTCGACGAACGCCTCGGCCACCGCGTGAAAGTCCATGGGGAACAGACCCGGCGCATACACCGACACAACGCGGGCCGGGACGAACACGGCTCGCAGCAACGCCACCGCCAGGTGCGCGAAGTCGCGGCAGACTCCGGCGCCGGCGAGCAACGTGTCCGCCGCGCCGTCGATCGGGTCGCTGGACCCGGGCACATAGTTCAGCCGCGTACCCACCCAGGACGACACCTTCTCCAGCAGCGTCGCCGAATCGACGTAGTTGCCGAATTCCGTTGCCGCGAACCCGAAGAACTTGTCGGCCTCCGCGTAGCGGCTCGGCCTCAGGTACACCGACTTCTCGTACTCGGTGACCGGCGGCGGATCAGCTCGGCCGGTGACGGTCGCGGCATAGTCGACCCTCAGCAATCCGCCTGCAACGTCAATCTTGTGGATCCTGTTGCCGTGCGTTCCGCTTATCTCCAAGGGCTGCAGAGGTTTTCCGTCCAACACGAAGGACAACGATTCCGACACGTGAGCATTGACGTGCGGTGCGACGGCGATCTGAAACTCCAGTTCGGTCGGCGCGAGCACCTGGACTTCGAGCTGCGCGCCGACGTCTCGCCTCATGCTGCTGATGATGCGCCTCTCGGTCGGGTTGTGCGAGCCAGACGACGAACGTGGGACTCGCCAGAGGATCTACCCGCATTCAGTCGCCACAAACCGGTCCGCGCGGCTCGCCGACAGTCATACCCTGATCGGCATGGCACCTGCGCAACGCGAACCCAAAGTCGTCGTCCTCGGTGGAGGCTCATGGGGCACCACCGTGGCGTCCATCTGCGCGAGGCGCGGGCCGACGCTGCAGTGGATGCGTTCCCAGGAGACCGCCGACGACATCAACGACAAGCACCGCAACGCCAAGTACCTGGGCAACGAGGTCGAGCTGGCGCACACACTCAAGGCCACCACCGACTTCTCCGAAGCCGCCGAGTGTGCTGACGTCATCGTGATGGGAGTGCCGTCGCACGGCTTCCGCGGGGTGCTGACCGAACTCGCCAGGGAGCTACGACCGTGGGTGCCGGTGGTGTCTCTGGTCAAGGGTCTCGAGCAAGGCACGAATTACCGGATGAGCCAGATCGTCGACGAGGTGCTGCCCGGACATCCGGCGGGCATCCTGGCCGGACCGAACATCGCCCGAGAGGTGGCCGAGGGCTACGCCGCGGCCGCGGTGCTCGCCATGCCCGATCAGCGTCTCGCGGCAAACCTCGCGGATTTGTTCCGCACCAGACGGTTTCGTACCTACACCACCGACGACGTCGTCGGTGTCGAGATGGCGGGTGCGCTCAAGAATGTCTATGCCATCGCGGTCGGTATGGGCTATTCCCTTGGGATCGGCGAGAATACGCGCGCGATGGTGATCGCCCGCGCGTTGCGCGAGATGTCCAAGCTCGGCGAGGCCGTGGGAGGACATCGCGACACGTTCGCCGGTGTCGCGGGCATGGGCGACCTGATCGTCACGTGTACCTCACAGCGCAGCCGCAACCGCCATGTCGGTGAGCAGCTCGGCGCGGGCAAGTCGATCGAAGAGATCATCGCCTCGATGAACCAGGTCGCCGAGGGCGTGAAGGCCGCCAGCGTGATCATGGAGTTCGCCGAAAAGTACGGCATCGCAATGCCGATCGCGCGCGAGGTCGACGGCGTCATCAACCACGGCTCCAACGTCGAGGAGGCGTACCGCGGCCTGATGGCCGAGAAGCCCGGCCACGAGGTATACGGCGCGGGGTTCTAGCGCGGTGCTCAGTTGAAGTACGGGTTGGTGCCCTCGGGCCGATCCAGCAGCGGGTTGACGCCGCCGTTGATGATGAAGCTGCCCGCCGGGCTGAGCACGAACCCGGACTGGTTGCGGCTGTCGGCGCAGGTGGTCACCGACCCGTCGCTCCCGCAGCTGACCGTCTGATAGCTCAGGCGCGAACCCGCGGGCAGCGGCTTGGCGTTGACGTTGGCGAACACATCCCCTGCCGAGTTGGCGAACGACGGGACGCCGGGACCACCACTGACCAGGTTCGCGCCTTCCGGCGCCCCGGGGATCGCGCCGCTGCAGCCGTAGCCGCCGTTGCGTTGCAGGACGCAGGTCAGGCCGTCGGGCGTCTTGAAGGCGTACCACTGGTTGTCCATCACCTGGTACTCCGACAGCTTCACCGGCGCGTACGCGTTCACGTTCGGTGGGGGTGGCGGTGGCGGCGGTGCCGGCGGCTGGGCCATCGCGATGCCCGGTGCTCCGATGAGGGCCGCCCCCGCAGACGCCACGACGCCGATCAGCATTCTGTTCAGCACGGTCCACACCCTAGATGGTGCGGTTGTGACTCGCAGCATGCCCATGTCATCGCCGGTCAGGGTGGCGACGTTACCCATCAGCGACTTCGGTGCGCCAACCGTCGCTGAGCGAACGTTTGCGCACCGAAATCGCACTCAGTAGCGGTCCGGGCCGCGGCCGGCCATCGCCTCCAGCCGGGCGATGCGATCTTCCATCGGCGGGTGCGTCGAGAAGAGCTTGCCGATCTTCTCGCCCGCCCGGAACGGGTTGGCGATCATCAAGTGCGCCTGATCGGCGAGCTGAGGCTCCGGCGGCAGCGGGGCCTGCTGCACGCCCATGCTGATCTTGCGCAGCGCACTCGCGAGCGCCAGCGGATCGCCCGTCAGCTCGGCTCCCGACTGATCGGCCTGGTATTCACGCGACCGCGAAACAGCCAACTTGATCACCGTCGCGGCGATCGGACCGAGCAGCGAAACAAGAAGAATGGCAAAGGGATTGGTACCACCGTCGCGATTACCACCGAACATGCTCGCGAAGAAGGCGATGTTGGCGAGCGCGGTGATGACCGCGGCCATGGCGCCGGCCACACACGAGATGAGGATGTCGCGGTTGTAGACGTGGCTGAGCTCGTGGCCGAGCACCGCGCGCAATTCCCGCTCGTTGAGGATGCCCAGGATCCCGGTCGTGCAACACACGGCGGCATTGCGCGGGTTGCGCCCCGTCGCGAACGCGTTCGGGGCCGCGGTGTCGCTGATATAGAGCCGCGGCATCGGCTGACGCGCCGTGGTCGCGAGTTCGCGCACGATCTTGTACATCACCGGCGCCTGCATCTCGTTCACCGGCTGCGCATGCATCGCCCGCAACGCCAGCTTGTCGCTGTTGAAGTACACGTAGGCGTTCATGCCGACGGCGAACAGGACGGCCAGAAACATGATGTTGCGCCCGAACAACGCCCCGATGAACACGATCAGCGCAGAAAAGCCTGCGAGCAGCAGGAACGTCTTGGCCGTGTTGGCGTGCGGATGCCAGGTCATGCCCGTTTAACGCTTAGCCCGGCTGTGCAAGTTCCGCTCCGTCAGCCGTGCCGATTGGCCGTGTAGTCGGCCAGCGTCGCCAACGCCTGGCGCCCGGGGCTCTCGGGCAGGTTCGCCAGCTCCTCGCGTGCCTGTGCGGCGTACTCGGCGACGGTCTGCTTGGCCTTCACCATGCCCTGCGAGGCACGCAGCAGGCGCAGCGCCTCGGCGAGGTCGTCGTCGTTCTCGACGGGGCCCGCGAGCAGCTCACGCAGCCGGTCGGCGTCCGGGCCGGTCTCCCGCAGCGCGTAGAGGACCGGCAGCGTGTGCACGCCTTCGCGCAGGTCCGTGCCGGGCAGCTTGCCGGATTCGTCTGGATCGCTGTCGATGTCGATGATGTCGTCGGAGATCTGGAACGCCGTGCCGACGATGCCGCCGAGGCGGCTCAACCGTTCGATCTGCTCCTCGTCGGCACCGGAGAACGTCGCCCCGAACCGGCCGGACGCCGCGATCAGACAGGCGGTCTTCTCGTACACCACCTTCAGGTAGTGCTCGACGGAGTCGACATGGTCGGCCGCGCCGCGGGTTTCCCGCATCTGGCCCGTGACCAGCTGGGCGAACGTGTCGGCGATCACGCGCACCGCCTCCGGACCCAGCCGGGAAACCAGCCGCGATGCCGTCGCGAACAGATAGTCACCCGCCAGGATCGCGATGTTGTTGCTCCACCGCGCGTTCGCGCTCGGCGCACCGCGACGCACCTGAGCCTCGTCCATCACGTCGTCGTGGTACAGCGTCGCCAGGTGCACCAGCTCGATGACGGCGCCTGCCACGTCGACCTGCCACGCATCGGGTTCGGGGCCGAGGCGCGCCGCCAACACCGTGAACAGCGGACGGAACCGCTTGCCGCCCGCCTGGAACAGGTGCTGGACGGCCGCGGACATCAGTTCGTCGGCTTTGCCCAGCTCAGTGGCCATCAAATCTTCGATTCGGGCCACGGCCTCGCGCACATCCTGCGCAAAGGCGGGGTCTCCGAAGTCGACGCCTGCCACCACACTCGCCGGTGTCCTCACCCTGCCAACATACTGGGAGCTATGCATACGCGAGCCGACGTGGTGGTCGTCGGGGCCGGACCCGCCGGTTCCGCCGCGGCGGCGTGGGCGTGCCGGGCCGGGCGCGACGTGCTGGTGATCGATTCGGCGCAGTTCCCGCGCGACAAAGCGTGCGGCGACGGCCTGACACCGCGCGCGGTCCAGGAGATGGAGCACCTCGGGCTCGGTGCGTGGCTGGACGGACGCGTGCGACACCGCGGGTTGCGGATGTCGGGGTTCGGCGCGGACGTCGAAATCGAGTGGCCGGGTCCGTCGTTCCCCGCCACCTCGAGCGCGGTCCCGCGAACCGAACTCGACGACCGCATCCGCATGGTGGCGGTCGATGAGGGCGCCAAGATGATGCTTGGCGCCAAAGCCGTTGATGTCCATCATGATTCGTCGGGACGAGTGACGTCGCTGGTGCTGGACGACGGCGCCGAGATCGGCTGCGGCGAGCTGATCGTCGCCGACGGCGCCCGCTCGACGCTGGGACGCGTGCTCGGTCGTGAGTGGCACAAGGAGACGGTGTACGGCGTGGCCATCCGCGGGTACATCGGCACGCCGCGCGCGAGCGAACCGTGGATCACGTCGCATCTCGAACTGCGCTCACCCGAACGTGAGGTGCTGCCCGGCTACGGCTGGATCTTCCCGCTGGGCAACGGCGAGGTGAACATCGGTGTCGGCGCGCTCGCGACGTCCAAACGGCCGGCCGACGCCGCACTGCGTCCGCTGATGGCGTATTACACCGACCTGCGCCGCGAGGAATGGGGCTTCGACGGAGCGCCGCGCGCGGGTCTGTCGGCGTTATTGCCGATGGGCGGTGCGGTATCCGGGGTGGCCGGGCCGAACTGGATGCTGATCGGTGACGCCGCGGCCTGCGTCAACCCGCTCAACGGCGAGGGCATCGACTACGGGCTGGAAACCGGAAGGCTGGCGGCCGAGCTGCTGGGCACCGGCGACTTCACGTCGGCATGGCCCGCGGTGCTGTCGGCGCACTACGCGCAGGGTTTCTCGGTGGCGCGACGGCTCGGGCTGCTGCTGACCATCCCGCGCTTTTTGCCCGCGACCGGTCCGCTCGCGATGCGCTCGTCGTTCCTCATGACGATCGCGGTGCGCGTGATGGGCAACTTCGTGACCGACGAGGACGCGGACTGGGTTGCGCGGTTGTGGCGGCGTGCGGGTGCGGCCTCGCGTCGGATCGACGAACGACCCCCGTTCAGCTAGACGGATCGCCGCGGCGAATCAGGACAGCGGCGCAAGGCCCGATCGGATGAGGTTCATCGATCGCGCCGTGATCTCGCCGAGGTCACCGGAGCAGCCGTTGCGACCCCAGTGCTCGACGGCCGTCACCAGCGCCGCGGCGACCACCGCCCCGGCCACGTCGGCGACGAGGTCGATGTCGGCGACATCCCGGTATCGGTTCCTGATGAACTCGGTCAACACAGCGGCGAACGAGGACTGCACGACCCGTAGGTGCCCGGCGATCCGCTCGGCGCTGATCAATTCCGCCCTGGCGGTCGCGGCCTGGCGGACCACCTCGATGTCGAACGGGAAGCTGACGATGCCTGCGAGCACCGCGTCGAACAAGGATTCCGTGGGCGGTCGCTGCTCCAACGCTTCGGCCAGCCACTCCACCTGCGTCTCGTAGTCCTGGAACAGCACCGCTTCCTTGGTGGGGAAATGCCGGAAGAACGTCCGCTCGGTGACTCCGGCCTCGCGCGCCAGCTCGGTGACCGTCACATGGGCGAACCCCTTGTCCGCGAAGCTGGCCAGCGCGGCCCGCCGCAGTGCCTCACGGGTCGCGCGTCGCCGCTGCTCATGCAGGTTGGGAGCGGAGGTCATCGTGGCCCGATGGTAGCCGAGCCTTGAAAATTCATGTCAGTACTGACATATTTTTGGGACGGGTGCCAGGCGAAGGGAATGGGCCATGAGCGAATACGACGCGATCGTCGTCGGCGCCGGACATAACGGGCTGACGGCGGCGGCCGTGTTACAGCAGGCAGGAATGCGCACGCTGTGCGTGGAGGCCAACACCTACAGCGGCGGGATGGCGGCGACGGTCGAGCTGATCGAGGGGTTCCGCTACGAGATCGCGGGCTCGGTGCAGTTCCCGATGCCGCCGCAGATCGCCAAGGAGCTGGGGCTGGACACCCTGCCGACCGTGGACGCCGACGTGCAGTCGGTGAATCTCGGCGACGCCGGCGAGGAGCCGCTGATCTTCTACCGCGACCCCATGAAATTCATGACTCATCTGGCCGACAAACACGGCATGGAGGCGGTCGCCGGGATGGCTGGGTTGATCGGGTGGTCGCAGGGTCCGGCAAAGGCGTTGGGCCGCTTCGACGTTCGCACACCGCCGAAAACACTTGACGAGATGTACGCGTGTGCGGCCAACGAGGCCGAACGCACCGCGATCCACGATGTCATGTTCGGCTCCGCAATGGACGCCATCGACCGCTACCTTCCCGACAAGGAGAAGCACGCGGTGTTACGCGGCATGCTGGCGTTTCTCGCGATCAACTCGACCTACCGGGGGCCCTACACCCCGGGCAGCGCAACGTGTCTGGCGTGGGCATTGGCGGTGCCCGACGACACGACCGCCATGATGACCAAGCTCGAAGGCGGCATCGGCGCGCTCTGCGACCATCTCCGTGAGTTGTTTCTGTCCTCCGGCGGTGAAATCCGTTATCGCACAAAAGTGGAGCGCATCCTGGTGTCCGATGACCGCGTCACCGGGGTTCGCCTACGCGACGGATCTGAGATCAGCGCGCCGGTGGTGGTTTCGAATCTGTCGCCGGACTACACCCTCGTCGACCTGGTGGGAGCCGACCTGCTGCCCGCCGACCTGGTCACCCGCATCAGCGGCCGTGACCACCGCGCATCGTTTGTCCAACTGCACTTCGCCCTTGACGGCCTCCCCGAATTCGCGCCGCCGTACGACTTCCTCAATGATCCCGAGATGCTCGGGTCGGTGGCGATCTTCAATTCGCCAGAGGAACAACAGCGCCAGTGGGACGAATGCCGGCGCGGGATTGTGCCGGACAACCCGTCGATGGGCATGCAGATCCCGTCCGTGCACGACCCCAGCATGGCGCCACCGGGAAAGCATGCCGCCAGTGCCTTCGCTTACGCGCTACCCGTCGAGAACAGTCGGGACACCCGCAAGCTCAAGAACGAGATGGCCGAGAAAGTCATCGACAAGATCACCCGATATGCGCCTAATTTCCGCGATATCCAGATACGGCATATCACCTTCGCGCCGTATCACATGGACACCATGTTCGCCGCGCCGTCCGGGGACTTCTGCCACGGTCTGCTGCATCCAGATCTGATGGGGCCCAACCGGCCAGGGCCGAAAGGCTTCCTGGACATGCCGATTCCGATCGACGGGCTCTACCTCGGCGGGGCCGGCTGTCACGGCGGGCCGGGAATCACCTTCACCCCCGGCTACAACGCCGGATATCAGGTCATCGAGGATTTCACGGGCTAACCCTCACCGATGCCATTGCGCTGCTTGCGCCTCTGCAGGGCCATCGCGAATTTGACGTCCTTGGGAGTCTTGTCGTCGCCCGTTGAACCGGTGAGCCACAAGGCAATCAGGATGTCGGCCGCGGTGATGAACAGACCCCACCAGTACGCCCAGCGCAGCTCGGGATCGGGCGGTGACGCGAAGAACATGATCAGGAAGATCGGGCCGACGATGCCGAAGACGAACATCATGGCCTGAAACATCAGATATCGCTTGAAGGTCGCCATTTCGAGAGCAGAATAGCGCGGATGCCCGAGGTCTACCGCGCACCGATGCGGTCCCGCCGCGACGACATCGATCCTCGATCGACGGTGGGTCGCGCACTGGCGAAGGGGGTCGTCGGCTTCGGCGACGCGGGCGCTGACGATCGTCTCGACCGCCGCGTCGCGCGTTTCGCCGACGTGGCCGACGGATCGTTCGTGTGGACTCGCGACGCCGACGGTCTCTTCTGGCTCGGCCGCATCGAGGGACCCCTGTTCTACGACGATGCCGGGGCCGCCGTCGATCTCGTTCATGTTCGGCCGTGCCGGTGGATCGCCGAGCCGGTGCTCGAACCGGAGGTTCCCTCCGCAGTGCTTGCGACGTTCGCGCGAGGAGGTCGCAACTTTCAGCAGACCCACGACCCGGAGGTCGGCGAGCAGACGGCGGCGATTTGGCGCGCGCGCCGCCCAGCGCGCTGACGAGGGGGCCGTGAAAACCTTTGCTGGAGCGGGCGATTTGCACAGCCCAGCTAAATGTAAGCCCAGCTAGAGGACCTATTTTCAAACGCTCCGCGGGATTACTCTGGAGTGCACCGGCGTTCCCACAAGCATCGGCGGAAGGAATCCACGATGCGCAAGCTGACAGTTCGATCAGCACTCGCGGCAACGGCCATTGCAGCCGCCGCGATGGGCACGGCCACGATTGCCAGCGCCGCGCCGGCCGGCCCGTGCGAAAAGGTCACGTCTGTCGGCGTCTGCCAGCCCTTCGATCAGCAGCGGCAACAACAGCAACGCACCCAGTCACCACAGCAGGGCATGGGTGAAGTGGTCGTGCCCGGGCTCGGCTCCAACCCTCTGACCCTCGGCTAGCCCCCGAGCGACTTCGCGAACCCGCTCACGTCCCGGATCGAGGCGTGGAACACCTCCGGCATCACATCGGGCAGCAACAGGTCGCCACCGTGGCACGTGCCCGCGACGACCCGGCCCACCGTCGGGACCCCCGCCTGCAGGAGCCGGCGGTAGTACTGCAGTCCCTCGTCGCGCAGCGGGTCCAACTCGTTGACCGAGATGACATGCGGCGGCAGGCCCGCCAATTCGTCATCGGTGGCGACCGCGGCCCAGCAGGCTGCGTCGTCGCTATGGCTGTTGGTGGGGTCATAGAGGGAGCCGAGCAGTGCCAGTTGGTGGCACGTGACGAAGTACTCGTCGTTCTCGGTGAGCGACAGCAGGTCCTCACAGTCCTCGAGCCAGCGGTTCGAGATGTAGGGGCACTGCGCGTAGAAGCCGGCGATTTCGCCCAGCCAGCCTTCCCGCTTCGCCTTGTGTGCGACGGTCAGCGTGAGGTTGCCGCCACCGGACTCGCCGGACACGATCAGCTGCGCGATGCCGAGCTCGCCGCGGTTGGCGGCAGCCCATCGGACCGCGGCCGCGCAGTCGTTCAGACCCGCGGGGAACGGGTGGGGTCCGAGCTTGCCGCCGGAGTTGCGGAACTCCACACCGATCACGACAACCCCTGTGGCAGCGAGATGTTCGCGCAGCATCAGGTATCCGATATCCGCGGCGGCGCCGATCGCCATGCCGCCACCATGCAGGTGCACGACGCCCGGTAGCGGACCATCGGCGCCGTCGGGCCTGCTGATGTAGAGCGTGATGTCGTTGCCGTCGTCACCGGTGACTGTGGTGGTCGTGGTGGTGACACCCTCGGCCGCGGTTGCTGATTGCGCGAACACGTCGAAGATCGCGCCCATCCCCTCTTCGCTCATCCTGGCAAACGCCAGCCGCTCCTCGAGGGGTGCGTCGACGGCCAGCTCAATCGGCGGTAGCCGACCGTCAAGCCCGAACTCGGCGAGCGCCTTGACCATTCGCGGGTCGGAGCGGGGATCGGTGGCGAGTGTCGAATCCGGATCAGCGTGACGTCCATAGGCCATGGCGCGACCGTACAACGGTCGGCAGTTGTGAACGCGCGCTTTACCGTGAAGGTTTGGTCGCAGCGTGCAGCGCCACGATGCCGCCGCTCAGGTTGCGCCACCGCACCGCCGACCAGCCTGCGTCGGCGATGTGTCGCGCGAGGTCGGGCTGATCGGGCCACGCGCGGATCGACTCGGCGAGGTAGACGTAGGCGTCGGGATTCGACGACACCGCGCTCGCCATCCGCGGCAACGCCTGCATCAGGTACTCCTTGTAGGCCGTCGCGAACAGCCGGTTCGTCGGCGTCGAGAACTCGCACACCACCAGCCGCCCGCCCGGCCGGGTCACCCGGGCCATCTCACGGAGCGCAGCGCCGTGGTCGACGATGTTGCGCAGCCCGAAGCTGATGGTCACCGCGTCGAACACGGCGTCGCCGAACGGCAGCTTTGTCCCGTCGGCGGCGACCTTGGGCACCTTGCGCGCACTGCCCGCGGCGAGCATGCCAACGGAGAAGTCCGCGGCCACGCACCATGCCCCCGAGGTCTCGAGCTCCACGGTCGAGACGGCGGTGCCGGCGGCCAGGTCGAGCACCGTGTCACCAGGGCCGATACGCAGCGCCTCGCGCGTCGCGCGTCGCCAGAAGCGGTCCTGCCCGAGAGACAACACCGTGTTCGTGAGGTCATAGCGGCGCGCCACCCCGTCGAACATCGATGCGACCTCGTGGGGATCCTTGTCCAGCGTCGCGCGGTTCACAACGGCGACGCTACCTGTCAGCATCCTGGCGCCGGGAATGGAATGCGCCCCAGCGGGCATTAATCCGCACATGGCGGAAAAAGTTTGGTTCATCACCGGTACATCGCGGGGCTTCGGGCGAGAGTGGGCCATCGCGGCACTCGAGCGCGGCGACAAGGTAGCGGCGACGGCGCGGAACACGTCGACGCTGGACGAACTGGTCGCGAAATTCGGGGACGCGCTGCTGCCGATCCAACTCGACGTGACCGACCGCGCCGCGGACTTCGCCGCGGTGAAACAGGCGCACGATCACTTCGGTCGGCTCGACGTCGTCGTCAACAACGCGGGCTACGGCCACTTCGGTTTCATCGAGGAGCTGACCGAGCAGGAGGCGCGCGACCAGATCGAGACCAACGTGTTCGGTGCCCTGTGGGTCACCCAGGCGGCGCTGCCCTACCTGCGGGCGCAGCGCAGCGGACACATCATCCAAGTGTCGTCGATCGGCGGTATCACCGCGTTCCAGAACGTCGGCATATATCACGCTTCGAAGTGGGCCCTGGAAGGATTCTCTCAGTCGCTGGCGCAGGAGGTCGCGCCGTTCGGCATTCATGTGACGCTGATCGAACCCGGCGGGTTCTCGACCGATTGGGCGGGCTCGTCCTCGAAGCGGTCCACACCGCACCCTGACTACAAAGTGGTGCATGAAGAAGCGGACCGGTTACGCAGCGAGCGCGTCTCGGAGCCCGGTGACCCGAAGGCGTCGGCAGCCGCGGTACTCAAGCTCGTCGACGCCGAAAAGCCGCCGCTGCGAATCTTTTTCGGTGAGCTTCCGCTGCGGCTCGCCAAAGCCGACTACGAAAGCCGGCTGGCTACCTGGGAGGAATGGCAGCCGGTGTCGATCGAGGCCCAGGGCTAGGTTTGCCGGCGCGAGCAGACGTAAACCTGCCCAAATCGCACGCGAAAAGGGCACTTTTGCGTCTGCTCGTCCAAGAAATTAGGCGGCTTTGAGGCGGCGCAGGCCGATGACCTCGTCGTAGTGTCCGAGCAGCTCGTCGCAGATCGCAGGCCACGTCCGGGTCAGCACGCTGCGGCGCGCCGCCACCGAGTAGCGCTGCCGTTCGGCGATCAGATGGTCGACGGCCGCAGGCAACTTGGCCTCGAACTCGTCGACCGACAGCAGCAGTCCGGTGCGGTACGGAGTGACGAGATCACGCGGACCGCCGGCATCGGGTGCGATCGCCGGCAGCCCCGAGGCCATCGCCTCCTGCACCGCCTGACAGAAGGTCTCGTGCTCGCCGGGGTGGACGAAGACATCCATGCTCGCGTACGCGGCGGCCAGCTCTGCGCCGTACAGCGCACCGGTGAAAACAGCTGACGGCAGCACGGTTTCGAGCTTTGCACGGTCGATGCCGTCACCGACGACGACCACCTGAAGGTCGTCGCGCTCCGACAGTGCCGCCAGCCGCTCGACGTGCTTCTCAGGCGCCAGCCGGCCCACGAATCCGACGATCGGCTTACCCCGCGGGGACCACAGGCTGCGCAGGCTCTCGTCGCGTGCCGACGGCGCAAAGCCGGTGATGTCGACACCGCGCGCCCACTTGTGCACCCGTGGGATGCGATGCGCCGTCAGGTTTTCCATCGCAGCGGCCGACGGCGCCAGTGTTCGGTCGGCGCGGGTATGAACCATCCGCGTCCACGCCCAAGCCGCCCTGGACGCAAAGCCCATGCCATAGCTCTCTGCGAAACCCGCGACATCCGTTTGGAATACGGCGACTGTCGGCACGCCGAGGTGACGCGCGGCGAGCATGCCACCCCAACCGAGCAGAGCCGGCGAGGCCAGGTGCACGACATCGGGGTCGAACCCGCGCAACACACTCACCATGCGGGGACGCGGCACGCCGAGCGGCAGCGACGTGATTTTCGGGAACATCCGCGACGGCACCCGGTGCACCCGGATCCCTTCGTAGATCTTGTCGGCCGCCGGCTCACCCCGCGGGGTGTCGGGTGCGATGACGAGGGCCTCATGACCCGTGCCGCGGAGATGCTCGAGCACCCGAAGCACCGAGTTGGTGACGCCGTTGACATTCGGGAGAAACGACTCTGCGACGATTGCAACGCGCACGCCTCGAGAGTCCCATCGGCGGCTGTCGTCAAGGTTTCCTGCAGGGATATGTCACGCAAATAGCTCGTGCCGATGAACGGATTCTCCAGATCGGCGTTTTCAAGTACTCTGCGCTCAAAGAAAGGCGGTGGACATGCGGATTCCCCGGCTAGCGTCGGTGGCCATCGCTGCGGTGCTGATCGTCACCGGCTGCACTACGCAGGTGACCGGCACTGCGCTCCGCGATCCCGTGCAACCTCCGTTGACCTTGAGCGAAGACGGCTACGGCATCGTCGCGGGATACGAGGACGCGCCGACCCGCATCGAGATCTTCACCGAGCCGCAGTGTTCCCATTGCGCGGATCTGCAGGCCGATTTCGGCGATCAGTTCGCGTACTACATCGGCGTCGGGGCGTTGAAGATCACCTATCGACCCTTGACATTCCTGGACAGCGGAGGCGGCGGCTACTCGGCGAATGTGAGCAACGCGCTGTTCCTTGCCGCCGAGGGCGATGCGACGGGAACGCAGTTCCAGCGCTTCGTCGAGGAACTGTACGCACACCAGCAACGGACCAAGGGTGGCCCCGGCCCCACCGACGACGAAATGGCCGACATGGCGAAGACGGCGGGCATGCCGGACACCGTCGCGAATCGCATCGCCGATGCGGGTTCGGCGATCAACACCAAAGACATGGACGCCGCCAACTTCGAGTACCTGTACGAGATCGATCCGCTGAACACCGGCACACCAACGGTTTACGACCCGCAGACCGACGAGAAGATCGATATCTACGACAACGACTGGCTGAACACGCTGATGCAGACCTGAGGTCTATCCGACCTTCTGCACAGAAACCGGCCGTACGTCGCGGCGGCGCTCCCAATAAGCCAGGCCCGCCAGTGCCGCCACCGCGATGAGCCAGCCGACCACCGCGATGGAACCGGCCGGGATGATCGCCAGCGAGGCGTTGCGATCCCGGACCCGTACCAAATCCGGGTTGTTCGTGTCGTATTCGACGTAGATCCGCATACCCGTCTCCAGTTCGGACGGGTACAGCACACCCAGCTCGGGGCGATAGGTCACGCGGTCGGGCGTCACGAACTCGATGGTCGACCGTCGCGGTCCGGCGCTGAGCACCTCGGCGGCGGCCACGCCCATGTGCCGCTCGATCTGCCGGTCGTTACGCCACGCGCCCAGTACCATGAGCACCGACTGCAGCGTCACCAGGCATGCGACGAGCACGATTCCGATGCGGATCCGCCGGAACACGCGCTGCGCCCGCGTCTCGGTGGGGTCGGGCGATAGTCGCGGAACCAGCTTGCGCCACAACGCGATAACGCGGCTCACAGGGCAATCTCGTTCGCTCGGCTCACAGTGCAGCCTTGATCGACGCGTGCAGAGCCCGCAGCGACGACCGGTCGGCCTTCACCTCCAGTACCCGCATACCGTCGAACGGCTCGTTGAGCGCCTCAACCAGACCATCGACCTCGATCTGCCTGCTGTCGATGTGATACGCCCGGCACAACGCGCCGACGTCCACATCGTGCGGGGTACCGAATATCCGCGACGACACGTCGGAGAACCGCGGATCGCCTTGCTCGAGCAGTTCGAAGATGCCGCCGCCGTTGTCGTTCGACACGACGATGGTCAGATTGCGTGGCGTGGGCTCGGTCGGACCGATCAACAACCCGGAGCTGTCGTGCACGAATGTCAGGTCACCGATCAGCGCGAGGGTCCTGCCGTCATGCGCAAGGGCGGCGCCGATCGCCGTCGACACCGTGCCATCTATCCCGGCGACTCCGCGGTTTGACCGCACCTTCAAGCCCTGGGTGTTGAGGCCGACGAGCGCGGCATCCCGAACCGGGTTCGACGCGCCGAGCACCAACTGGTCGCCGGTGCGAACCGCGTCGGCGACGGCAGCCGCCACATGGAGTCCCGTCTTGAGCGGATGGGCCTCCAACTGGGCCCGAACCGCGTCCACAGCGTGCCTATTGACCTCCTCGCAGCGCGCCAACCAGGCGGGATCGGGTTCTCCGCTGGTCACGGCGCGGGTTCCGGTGGCGGCCGAGTTCCCCGAAACGTCGGGCCAGCGCGGGCCCGTGGTCAGCGCGTAGACCGGGACCGCCGGATCGGCCAGCAGCGTCGACACCGGCCGGTGCAGCGTCGGGCGGCCCAGCATGATGACCTGCTTCGGCCGCACCAGCCGCAGGGCGAATGGATGCAGCGGGTTGGCGGCCGGCGGCGCCGTCGGCTCCGCGACGGTCGGGAGCGCAGCGAGGTTCGGGTGTACACCGGCACCGTGGCCGGCGATGACGACCGTGTCCGGCGTCAGGTCGATGTCGAGCGGCTGATCGAAGGTGACCGGCGGCGTGTACGTCCACGGCTTGCCGTCCGGCCGTCCTTGCGGCGCGTAAACCGACGCTAGATCGTCGACGCCGGGCACCAGCGGTTCGCGCAGCGGAATGTCGAACTGCACGGGTCCCGCATTGGCCGAACGAGATCCGGTGGCGGCCACCAGGACTCGACATGTCGCCGATCGCCACTGCGCGTTGAGTGCGTCCATTTGATCAGGCCTGTCCTCGGCGAGGCCGAGGCTGATGCTCTCGCGGACCTGCGTGCCGAAGTAGCCCAGCTGCTCGAACGTCTGGTTCGCTCCGGTACCCAGCAATTCGTACGGCCGGTTGGCGCTCAGCACGATGAGCGGCACCCGCGCGTAGTTGGCCTCCACCACCGCCGGACCGAGGTTGGCCACGGCTGTACCGGACGTCATCGCGACGCACACCGGCGCGCGCTCGGCGACGGCGAGGCCGATCGCCAGGAAGCCGGCCGTGCGTTCGTCGATGCGTACGTGCAGGCGCAGCCGGCCCGCACGGTCGGCGTCGTGCAGCGCGAACGCCAGCGGGGCGTTGCGCGAACCGGGGCACAGCACGACATCACGCACGCCGCCGCGGATCAGTTCGTCGACGACCACGCGGGCCTGCGTAGTCGAGGGGTTCACCACTACAGACTATCGGCGAAGAATTTCAGCGCCGCGGCGTTGACTTCCTGCGGCTTCTCGAGGAATCCGAGGTGACCGGCATCGGCAATCTCCAGGTAGTAGCCGGTACGGACGGCGTTGGCGACTTCACGGCCCAGATGCGGAGGCAGCACGATGTCGTCGGCGAACCCGATGACCAGCGTGGGCGTCGTAATACTTTGGTAAGCGGGCAGCCGATCAGTCGTGGGTCCGGCGTCGGTCTGACAGCGCAGTCCAGGCGACGGCTTCGTGGGCCACATCGTGAACATCTCGGCCCAGTCGCGGACGAAGTCGTCGTTGTTCAGCGTGGCCGGCGAAAAGCTCTCCATCAGACGGATTTTCGCGTCGTAGGAGGCGGGCAGCTCGATGCCGGAGTCGTAGAGTTCACGCTCGGCGTCGCGGAAGAAGCTGCGGGCCCGGTCGTGGCGACCGCGGGTGGCCATCAGCACCGAGGCACTGACCAGCTCCGGACGCGCCAGCATCAGTTCCTGCGCGATGTAGGAGCCCATCGAGACCCCGACGATGCGCGCAGGTCCGGCGTCGAGCTTCTCGATCAACTCGGCGGTGTCGGCGACCATCTCCTCGATGCCGAAACTGTCTTCGTTCTCGGTGGCGCCGATACCCCGGTTGTCGAAGGTGATGCAGCGGTATCCCGCGCGCTGGAACTCCGGCACCTGATGCAGGTGCCAGGTGCGACCCGCACCGCCCCTACCTGCGATGAACAGCACCGAATCGCCTTTACCGCGGTCGTCGTACGCCAGATCCACGCCGACGACGCTACTTGCTCACTCGACCTCGGTGAACGCCACCACCGGGATGCGGCGACCCTGCGTCGTCTTCTGGTAGCCCGCATAGTTCGGCAGGAACTGGGCGGCGAGCTCGAACAGTCGGTCGCGTTCGGCGCCCAGCATTTCCTCGCCGACGAAGGTGCCCTGGTGACCGCGGGACGTGAGCGTGACGCGGGGATTGGCCTTGACGTTGTGGTACCACGCGGGATGCCGAACGCCTCCGTAGTTGGAGGCGACGACGATGACGCGGCCACCCTCGGTGAAATACGTCAGCGGTGTACTGCGCTGCTGCCCGGACTTCGCGCCGGTATGTGTCAGCAGCACCTCCGGCATGACCATCGACATCGACAGGTGGCCCTTGCTCGCCTTGATCAGCGCGCGGTCGATGCGCCAGCCGACCGTGCGAAGGAACGACTGCATGGGGCCCGTCGCCATGAGACGCGCGCCGGCTCTGACCATGGCTGACGGCGGGTTGGGCGGAACCTCGGGAATTCCCACGCCACCGACCGTACTTCAGCGGCTTCGGTGCGCAAACGTTCGCTCACCCTCTTTGCCACGCTGGTTGTGAGTCGGTTTGGGCCAGTGTGAAGGGGTTGGGTTGTGTCGATCAGTGCGGGGTTCAGCTCTGCCGAGATTCATGAGTTCGTCATTGAGTATCACTTGTTGCCTCATGGTCAGAAGGGATCCTGGCGTGCTGCTCAGGGGGTATCGGTGCGCCAGTTGAGGCGGTGGGAAGCCACGGTGTTCGCCGGTGATCTCGACCGGGGGCTTATTCCGCGAGAAGGTAGTGGTGTGACGGTTCCCCCGGCGAAACGATCGGCGCTGGCGATGGCGCAGACGGCGAAACAGGAGCGCGACGAGGCCGAAGTGGCTCGACTACAGGCGCGGGTACGCGAGCTCGAACACGCCAACGAGGCCCTGGGAAAAGCTATCGGGCTCTTGCATGCGATGAACGCCGAAGAGCCCGATGCAGCCCTGACGATGACCGATCTCGACGATTCCTCGAGCGCGAGAACGGACTCGTCGCCGAGCTGAGCGCCGCGATCAGATCCCAGCGCCGGCGCTGACGATGATCGGGTTGTCGCGTTCGACGTGGCATTACCGCCGCAAGCCGCGGCCGCGGGTGAGTAACCCGGTGCCGCAGAAAGATCGGGCCTACCCCGCGCGCATCTGCGCGGGTGACCGCGTGGTGATCCAGGACAAGATCATCACCGGCTGGCAGGCGGGCACGTCGGTGGACCATTCGTTTGCCGCCGCTTGGGATGACGGGTGATGCTGGCCTCACGGCGGTCCTGGTGGCGTATCGCGGCCGCGATCGTCGATCAAAGCGCTCGTCCGATCTGCCCGACCCGCTCGACGAACAAGATTCCGCGGCCGGCACCAGTACTCAAAGCGACCGGCCCGCAACAGATCTGGAGTTGGGACATCACCGACCTGCGCACCCCGTGGCGGGGCGTGGCGTTCAAGGCGTACTCGATAATTGACATCTTCTCTCGCAAGATCGTGGGCTGGCGCGTCGAGCAACGCGAGAGCGACGATCTCGCCACGCAGATGTTCCAGACCGCGATCACCACCCACGGGTCGCCCGCAGTCGTGCACGCCGATTCTGGGCCGGCGATGCGCTCGACGGATCTCAAAGACCTCCTCGCCGATCTCGGCATCGCTCAGACCCACAACCGGCCACGGGTCAGCAATGACAACCCGTTCTCCGAATCGGAATTCCGCACGATGAAATACCGGCCGAACTATCCCGGTATCTTCGATGATCTCGATGCCGCGCGGGCCTGGGTAAACTCCTATGTCTCCTGGTACAACCAGCACCACCGCCACAGCGGGATCGCACTGTTCACCCCCGCCGAGGTCCACGACGGGCAATGGACGCAGCGGTGGCTCCAACGCGACCACGCCCTCCAGGCCTACTACGACACCCACCCCGAACGATTCCGCGCACGCCCGCACACCGAATCACCCAAGGCCACTGTGGGCATCAACCTCCCACCCGAAAACGACCCCGACCGACTCCACGCAGCTTGACAACGCCCGTCAGCGACTGTTAGCGCACCGAAATCGCTTTCTTGCGGCCGCCGCGCACGCGGTCGATGGCAGCACCCCACAGCAGCTGCACCGTCGGCGTCAACTGGTGCCCCTTGACGGTCTCGACGCTCAGCGCCGCGGTGGCCGCCGCCTTGGTCGCGGCCGAAGCCTTCGACACGTGGCCGGAGTCGTACGGCGGCTGGGGGTCGTACTCGATGACCAGCTGGACGGCCTTCGCCTTGGCGTCGCCGCAGATTTGACCGAACAGCCATATCGCGAGGTCGATGCCGGCCGACACGCCCGCGGCGGTCACGATCTTGCCTTCGCGCACAATCCGCTCGTCGCCGACAGGCTCGACGCCGAACGGCTTGAGCATCGGCACGCACAGCCAGTGCGACGTGGCGCGGCGGTCTTCGAGAATGCCCGCGGCGGCCAGGATCACCGAGCCCGAGCACACCGACGTCGTCCACGTGGACGTCTCGTGTGCCCTGCGCACCCAGTCGAGCACCTTCTCGTCGCGGGCGTGCTCGAACGTCGCCATGCCGCCGGGCACCAAAATGATGTCCGGAGAGGGGGTTTCGTCGAACGAGTGCGTCGCACCGACGAGCAGCACTCCCGAGTCAGCGGTGATGGGTCCGGGTTCGTGCCACACGAACCGCACCTCGGCGTCGGGGAGGTTACGCAGCACCTCGTAGGGCCCGATGAAGTCCAGGGCGGTGAAGCCGGGGTACACCATGATTGCGATCTGCTGGGACATGTGGAGCTCTCTTTTCTACTAGGCGAACGTCTTGCGGTACTGGTCGGGCGAAATGCCCAGTCGTCGAACGAAATTGCGGCGCAACGTCTCGGCACTACCGAAGCCGCAACGCGCCGCGATAACCGTCACGGTGTCGTCGGTCTCCTCGAGTTGCCTGCGGGCGGCCTCGGTGCGGATCCGCTCGACATATGCCCCCGGCGCCTCGCCCACCTCGTCGGTGAACACCCGCGTGAAGTGCCGAGGGCTCATCGACGCGCGCCGTGCCAGCTCGGGAATACTGTGCGCACCACCGGGTTCGGCCTCGATCGCGTTCTGCACGTCGCGAATGGGTGCCCGCTTGGCGCGTGGCATCCACACCGGCGCGGCGAACTGCGTCTGGCCGCCGGGCCGCCGCAGGTACATCACCATCCAGCGGGCCACGGTCTGCGCAACGTCGGTGCCGTAGTCGTCTTCGACCAGCGACAGGGTCAGGTCGATGCCCGCCGTGACGCCCGCCGCCGTCCAGACCTGTTCGGAACTGCGCACAAAGATCGGTTCGGGATCGACGGTCACCGCCGGGAACTCGTCGGCCAGCTGAGACGCGAACGCCCAGTGCGTGGTCGCGACGCAACCGTCGACCAGACCGGCCTGCGCGGCGATGAAGGCGCCGGTGCAGACGCTGACGACGCGCCGCGACTGCTCGGCGGCGATCCGAATCCAACCGACGGTGTCGGGATCCCGTCGCGCATCGTCGACGCCCATGCCTCCGGGCAACACGAGTGTGTCGATCGGCTCGCGCGGGTCGGGGAACGGCTGGGCGACCAGTGCGAGACCGGTGTGGGTGGCGGCGGGTTCGCCGGTGCGGGTGACGACGCTGACGGTGTATCCCTCGTCCGCGCGGCCCTGGCCGGCTAGGGCCATGGTGGCGCCGGTGAAGACGTCGAACGGGCCGACCAGGTCGAGAGCCTGGACGCCCGGGAAGCCGAGGATCACCACCGATCGCACGTGTTCAGTGTTGGCCAGCGCGCGGGTGGCGTCTAGGCCACGGTCCCCACAAATTAGGACAGCAGCGGGTGGCAGGCGCGGATCCGGTCGATCCACCAACGCCGACGTTCCGGCGCCGCGGCCAGCTCGGCCAGCCGAGCCGGGTCGGGAACGACTGGCGCGACAGAAAGGAAGCCGTCGACGGGCGCTGCGGACTCGGCGATGTCGTCGACGAAAAGGCCGCCGGTTCCGAGGCCGCAGGCGTACGGGAGTTCGGGCAGCGCGGCGGCCGCGAGCAGTCCGCGGCCGATGCCGACCGCGGAATCGAGCGCGCTGGACACCACGATCGGGATGTCGATCTGACCGGCGATCTCCAGCATCCTGACGACGCCGCCCAGCGGCGCGACCTTGAGAACCGCGACATCCGCGGCCTTGGAACGCACCACGCGCAGTGGGTCGGCGGCCTTGCGGATGCTCTCGTCGGCCGCGATCAACACGTCGACACGGCGGCGCAGCTCTGCCAACTCGGGCACCGTGGCACACGGCTGCTCGAGGTACTCGATCGGACCGTCGGCGGTCAGCGCGGCGGCTGCCTGGGCGGCCTCGTCGACGCTCCAGCCGCCGTTGGCGTCCACGCGCACCCTCGGCACCAGTGCGCGTACGGCGTTGACGCGTGCCACGTCGTCGGCCAGGGTCTGCCCGGGCTCGGCCACCTTGACCTTCGCGGTGCGCGCGCCGGGAAACCGGTCCAGCACCTCGGGCACCTGCGCGGCAGCGACGGCGGGCACGGTGGCGTTGATTGGAACGCGATCACGCAGGACATCGGGCGGCGCCCGGTAGGCGCCCTCGATAGCCGATGCCAGCCAATGCGCCGCCTCGGGCGGCCCGTATTCGACGAATGCCCCGAACTCTCCCCAGCCGGCCGGCCCCTCGATCAGCGCGACCTCCCGAACGGTGATGCCGCGGAACCGGACTCGCATCGGCAGCGAGACGACGTGCAATCCGTCCAGAACCTCCTCCAGCTGCGGCACGCCCCCCATACTGCCCCGCTCCGCCTCAGCGATCCCAGCTTTACAGTGGTGCCATGCCCATCCCCGAGAAGCCGCGGCCGGGCCAGGAGTCGGTGTGGGATTACCCGCGGCCGCCACGGTTGGAGGAGTTCAGCGGTTCGATCACCGTGGAACTCGGTGGCGTCGTCATTGCATCGACAACGTCGGCGTGGCGCGTGCTCGAGACCAGCCATCCCCCGACGTACTACCTGCCTGCCAGCAGCTTCATCGATGGCAGTCTGCGCCCGGCGGCCGGCTCCTCATGGTGTGAATGGAAAGGGCAAGCAAGCTATTTCGATCTCGTCAGTCCACGGCAGGTCGCACCACGGGCGGCATGGACCTACGTTTCACCGACGCGCGGATTCACCGCGATCGCTGGCGCGCTCGCCGTCATGCCCGCACTGGTGGACCGGTGCACTGTCAACGGTGAACAGGTCATTCCACAACCGGGGGGCTTCTACGGCGGGTGGATCACGAGTTGGGTCGCGGGCCCCTTCAAAGGAGTGCCGGGCTCGACGGGCTGGTGACCTTAGTCGTCATGCATCGGTCACTTTTGGCCCACGTTTAGATCCGCCCCCTCTGGATATAGTTAAGAAACTTAATGATGTCCCGAGGAGCAGATCTTGAAGGCAGGAACTATCGCAGGAACCGCCGTGGCGACCGCCGCGACCGCCGTCATCGGCGGGCTGGCCAGTCGGCCTGCGCAATCACCGTGGTACGCGAACTTGAAGAAGCCGCCGTATCAACCTCCGCGCCAAGCCTTTCCAATCGTCTGGCCCGTCCTGTACGCCGACATCGCGGTGGTGTCGGCCGCAACGATCGACGAATTGGAGAAACGCGGACTACGAGACGAGCGGCGGAGATATATCGCTGCGCTGGTGACGAACCTGATCCTGAACGGCAGCTGGTCCTGGTTGTTCTTCAATCGCCGCTGGCTTGGCACATCGGCAATCGCAGCCGGGATTCTGTCCATCAGCAGCGCCGACCTGACCCGGCGCTCGGTCGCCGTCGGTGGTGGGAAGGCAGCCCCGATGGCCGCTTATGCAGCGTGGACATCGTTCGCCACCGCGCTGTCAACCCACATCTGGGCGCTGAACAGGCGGCGTCGATGAGACTGATCGACATACCTGGCCAGGTTGCCGAATCGATCTTGTCGATCGTCGGCATCCGCGTCGGCACCGAAGAGCCCCACTATCTGGCGACCAAGCTCACCGACGGCGTAGAAATCCGGCGGTACGGCCCGCGGATCGCCGCCGAAACGGCGGTGGCGGCCGACGACGAACGCGCCCGCAACATCGGCTTCCGCCGATTGGCGGGTTATATCTTCGGCGGCAACCATCGCGGCGAGACGATCTCGATGACGGCACCTGTCAGCCAGCAGCGCGGTGACACGATTGCCATGACGGCGCCGGTCGCACAGGCCCGAAACACCGAGGGCGAGTCGATGATCCGGTTCTTCATGCCGTCGAAGTGGACGATGGAGACACTTCCGACGCCGGATGACGAGCACGTCCAGTTGGTCCAGGTCCCCGCCGAGACCTACGCGGTCCTGCGCTTCACCGGTGACCGCGGCCCGGCGGCCGTCGCCGCTCGGACCGAAGAACTGCGGAAGGTTCTGCGCGACAACGATGTCAAACCCGTCGGCGAGCCGGTCGCGTGGTTCTTCGATCCGCCGTGGACGCTGCCGTTCCGGCGGCGCAACGAGGTCGCGATCCCGATTTAGCGCCTACGAGTACTGCTTGCGCAGATCTTTCTTGAGGATCTTTCCGGTCGGATTCCGCGGCAACTCGTCCTTGAAATCGACGGACTTCGGGCACTTGTACGCGGCCAACCGCTCTCTGGCGAAGGTGATCAACTCTTCTTCGGTGGCCTCACCCTCAAGTTGGACAACGGCTTTGACGACCTCGCCCCACTTGTCATCGGGGATACCGATTATCGCGACATCGGAGACCGCGGGATGCTCGGCGAGTACCCGCTCCACCTCGATCGAGTAGATGTTCTCTCCGCCGGAGATGATCATGTCCTTGAGTCGGTCCTCGACGAAGATGTAGCCGCCGTCGTCGACGCGCCCGATGTCACCGGTGCGGAACCAGCCGTCCTCGGTGATCGACTCCTCCGTCGCCTCCGGTTTGTTGTGATAGCCCCTCATCAACTGTGGTGAGCGGAACCACAATTCACCCTGCTCACCTTCCGGCACGTCTTTGAGGGTGTCGGGATCGACCACCCGCACCTCCGCGTTGGGAACCAGCGTGCCCGCACTCGATAGCCGCTCCTCCTTGCCCGGGTCACGGTGCGCCTCGGGAAGCAGGTGGCTGATGACGCCGCACACTTCGGTCAGCCCGTACGCCTGCATGAAATCGGTGTTCGGCCATGCTTCCAGCGCCCGACGCAGCAACGGAAGCGGCATCGGCGAAGCGCCATAGGCGAACGTCTTCAGCGAACCGAACAGCTTGACCGCGTCCTCGCCGGAGTCGAGCACCTTGGCCAGCACCGCGGGCACCAGGAATGTCCTGTTGGCACCCTTGAAGATCGCGCCGGCCAGGGACGCGCCGTCGACCTCGCGGGTCATCACGCTGGGGACGCCGTCGTGGATTCCGAATTGCACATAGGACGAGCCGCCGACATGGAACAGCGGCATCGACACCATGTTCTTGTCGCCTTCGTCGAACTCGAATCCCTCGTGCGCATTCACCGTGTGCGCAATGATGTTCGCCTGAGTCAGCTGCACGCCCTTCGGTTTGCCCGTCGTGCCTGACGAATACATGATGATCGCGACATCGTCGGGCTCGACATCGTCCTGACGATCGACCGGCGTAGCCGCGGCGAGCATCGCCTCGTACTCGTCGCCGTCACCGCCCTCAGGCGTCACCTCGATGACGTGCTCGACGTGGGTGAGCTTGTCGCGGATCTTGTCGACGTTGGGCCGCAGTTCCTTGCCCACGATCAGCAACTTGGCGCCCGAATCGTTGAGCACGTAGTCGAGCTCGTCGGCGGCCAGCCGGAAGTTGATGATCGCGTTCGCGGCGCCCAGCGACGCGGCGGCCAGCGTCAGCTCCACACAGGCGGGGTGGTTCTTGTCGAGGAACGCCACCACGTCGCCGCGCTTGACGCCGCGCTCCTTCAACGCACCCGCCAGCCGGCGCACGCGGTCATTCCACTCCGCCCACGTCCAGGATCGATCGAGGCAATCGAACGCCTCGGCGTCGGGCCGTGTTTCGGCCCAATGAGCGGTGCGTTCGTCTAGGAAGCGGGGTTCAGCCAGGTCAGACATGATCTGAGCCTGCCACGGACACCGCCGGCGGTACCCGCGTTTCGGCCAATCCGGCCGTTTACGCGTGGTCGGTCGCGGTGGTTCGAACTTCGCCAGGCATCCGAAGAATTTGCGCCCAGGCCGCGTCATTGTCCGTAGACCTGCCTGCCCGCCAGGTAGGTGGCACGCACTTCGAGGTCGGCGATCTGCTCGGGCGGTACTGTTCGCGGGTCGGCGGAGAGCACCACCATGTCCGCGTACTTGCCCACTTCCAGCGAGCCGATAACGTCATCTGAGTGCAGCTGCCACGCCGCGTCGATGGTTTGCGCCCGAATGGCCTGATCAACCGTGATCCGCTGTTCCGGTCCGATGACCCGGCCACTGGGCGCCGTGCGGGTGACGGCGACGCTGATGTTGCGCAGCGGCTCCTCAGGCGTGACGGGCGGATCGTTGTGCAGCGAGATGCGCATTCCCGTCGCCACCGCCGAACCGCAAGGCATCCAACGGTTTCCGCGCTCAGGCCCGAACAGGCCATCGACAACGATGTCGCCCCAATAGTGGATCTGGTCGACGAACAGGCTGCAGGTGACGCCGAGATCGTGAGCACGCTGCAGTTGGTCGTCGCGAATCGCACCGACGTGCTCGAGGCGTAGCCGATGGTCGTCGCGGGGGTGCTCGCGCAGGGCTTCTTCGTAGACGTCGAGGATGGTGTCGGCACCCGCGTCGCCCTGGACGTGGCAGGCCATCTGCCAGCCCTTCGGAAAGTAGGCGCCGACGATCTCGGTCAGCTGCTCACGGGTGTAGTTCGCGCAGCCGCACGACCCCTTCGGGATACCGACGCTGCGGGTGGCCGCGGTGTCGAGGTACGGGAACGACAGGTCGATGTTGCCGATCCACGGCGAACCGTCGACCCAGATCTTGATGCCCGCCTGCCGGAGCATGTCGTCGCCGTTGTCGGGTACCTGGTCGGTGGTCATCGCGGCGGTGGACATTTCGTAGACCCGAAGCCGCACGGTGAGTTCGTCACGCATCTGATCGATCACGGGGCGGAATGCCGGGTCGAACGCCATTTCCGAGCACGTCGTCAGCCCGGCGCGGTTCAGCCGGGCCAGTTCGGCGTGCAGCATGGCCGGGTAGTCGGCGGGCTGGATCGCACCCTGCAACAGCGGGAACACCGCCTGGATCTCCTCGGCGCTCCCGTCGAGCGAGCCGTCCGCGTTCCGGCCGTACTTGGCGCCCTTCGGGTCCGGTGTGTCAGCGGTCAGCCCGACGCGGGCGGCCGCCGCGGAGTTGAAGTACGCCTTGTGCCCGGAGTTGTGGATGATCACCAGCGAGAATTCGGGGGCGATGCCGTCGAGCCAGGCGAGCGTCGGGTCGGGCAGTCCTTGCTGCAGCAGCGCGTCCCATCCGTTGAGGTAGGCGCCCTCGGCCCCGCGCTTAGCGACTTCGCCTTTGACCGCCGCGACCACGTCGTCGGCGCTCGCCAGTGTGACGGGGCGGATGTCGACCATCCGGTCGGACAGCACGATCGCCTCCATCAGCGGGTGCCCATGAGCCTCGACGAGTCCGGGCATGACACAGGCGTCGCCGAGGTCCTCGGTGTGCGTGTCCGGGCCGATCCAGGCTGCGACCTCAGCCCTGTCGCCGACCGCGACAATGCGGCCACCGGACACGGCTACCGATTCGGCAGTGGGTTGTGCGTCGTCGACGGTGAGAACGGTCGCGTTAATTACCAAGTCTGCGAAGGGCATCGGCAAAGTATGACCCGCCCGGCCGTGGCCGTGGCGCTATTCGGCTGTCGAAACTATGGAGCGCCACCGAACCCGGGACGCAGTACCGAGCGCAGCGCGGTGGTGTGCCTGATCGAGGGCGGCGACGACGAACGGGTGAGCCGACGGAGGGATCGCAGTCCGCGGGTCTACCCCCGGCGGAACACCGCATACGGCGAATGCGGCTTGCTATCAAGGCAGTTCGACTTGGTTGCCCGCCATCGACTGTCGACATTCTTCATCGTCATCTTGACCCTGCTGCGGTCGAGCCGTCCAAGACCTGGGCGAAGTTCTCCTCGACCCTGCTCGATTCACCTGTCCTGCCAGAGCTGCCAGGCGAAGACGCCCGAAGTGGCAAGTGTGCTAATGAAGGTCATCACGACAGTGCCGATTCGGAGGCTGCGTCCCCACCGGCGATCGGCTGCGGGCGTGCTGTCGTCGCTGTCATCGGCCTCAGCGTCGTCAGCCGCCTCGGCCGTTTCGTACCCTTACGTCGCTGGATCCGCGAACGCGGACGCGTACCCGGCCGGTTCTGGGCCAACAAAGCACGAGCTCGGGCCGGTTGCGAAAATTCGATGAGTTTTTTTCGTTGTCCGTGTCGATTTCAGTGGGTTGCCGTTCGACGTAGGCACGAGGGCAAGATGAAAACGAGCCCCTTCCCAACTAGAAGGAGACAACAATGTCGCGCTACATGCTGATCATGCGGTCCAGCGCCGAGGCCGAGGCGGCCATGGCGGAGGCGGATATCGACTTCGACCAGATCATCGAGGACATGGGCCGCTTCAACGAGGAGCTCATCAAGGCCGGTGTGCTGCTCGCCGGTGAGGGCCTCACGGGACCCGAGGAGGGCTTCGTCGTCGATTTCAACTCCGACCCGCCCGTGGTCACCGACGGCCCGTACACCGAGGCCAAGGAACTGTTCAACGGGTTCTGGATCATCGACGTGTCGTCCAAAGAGGAAGCCAAGCAGTGGGCGCAAAAGATCCCGCTCGGCAAGGGCGTCAAGGTCGAGGTGCGCCGGGTGTCGGAGACCGAGGAGTTCCCGCAGGACAACCCCTGGGTCCAGAAGGAGATCCAGTGGAAGGCCGAGCTGGCCGAGAAGATCGCAGCGCAGGCCCGAGCAGACGCCGACAAGTTCGCCAAGCGCTGACTCAACTCGGCTCTCTACGAAGCAGCGCTGCGCTCTTGTCCGAGGCAGCGCTGCTTCGGGGTGGCTAAGCGACTTTCGCCAAGCTGAAACCACTCACGTACGCGACCTCGGCAGGATCGCCGCACGCCGGCGCGGACTGCGTGTTGACCGCGGTGCCGTCCAACGTCGCCGCGTCGAATGCAAACACGACTGTCCCGGGGACGGTCACGTTGTCATTGGGCGGCTTGCATCGAACCGCTTCGGGGTACTGCACAGCCATGCCCCACCGACCGTCGTTCAACAGGGCGCGTCCGCTATACGGGGCGACCCTCGGGTCGGTGACCGGCGTGACGGCGACGTCGGCGCAACCCGGACCGCACGGCGTGATCACCCATGTGTTGACCCTGCCGGTGTCGGACTCATAGGTGTAGGTGCCGCTGAGCTCACCCGGTGACGGCTGGAGGGGACCGTCGGCGGATGCGGCACTTGGGAATCCGATCGCCACGCCGGCGGCCAGGATGATCGCCGCGGGCAGCTCGCGAGTGATGGTCATGCCGTTCCTCTCGTTACACATGTCCGGGCATTCCACCCATGCCAGCGCCCATGCCGCCGATATGACCGATTCCGCCCATACCGCCCATTCCACCGATTCCGCCCATTCCACCGATCCCGCCCATCCCGGCCGGGCCGCCGATCCCGCCCATCCCGGCGCCCATGCCGCTGATTCCGCCCATGCCGGCCGGCCCGCCGATCCCGCCGATTCCGCCCATCCCCGTGGGCGCCATCGGTGGCGGTGCGATCGGCGCCATCGGTGGCGGTGCGATCGGCGCCATCGGTGGCGGTGCGATCGGCGGCGCCGGTGGCGGAGCCAGTGGCGGTGGCGCGACCGGCGGCGCCGGCGGGGGTGGCGGAGGTGCAGGCGGTGCGGGCGGTGCGGGCGGCGGCGGTGGCGGAGGTGGCGGCGGCGTCGGCAGCCCGTAAGGACCGCCCGCGCACACCGGGTTGGCAGGCTGGCTGATGCATGCGGGATCAGCCGGGCCGGTGGGCGCCCCCGTCGCAGGTGGCGGCGGCGGCGCGTATGGACCGCCCTGGCACACGGGATTGGTCGGCTGCGAAATGCATCGGGGATCGTCCGGCCCGGTCGGTGGTCCGGACGGCTGAAGTGGCACGGGGGCAATGGACGAACCGCCGAAGGCGGGCATCGCGATCGCCGGGCCGACCGCGCCCGTTGCGCCGACGACGATGAGCGCACCGGCCAGAGCACCCTTAGCCACAATGCTGCCGACACGGGAGGCATTGGTCCAGCTCATCTTTCGCTCCTTCGCGCTCCGGAAAGGCGATGTGAGGCCCAATGTTATTGACGCCAAAGCAAATTCGCCCATACCTACTGTGCCGCCGGGTGGAACATTCGCACGCTAACCCATCGAAAAACGCGCCGACAGCAAATCAGCGAAACCAGGTGTTCACGTTGCTGAGCGTCACCGCGGCCGAGCGCGAATCCGGATGGGTCCGCGCCACTGTGCTTCCGGGTCGATCACCTCGCCGCGCTGCATGATCTCCACGTCGCCGGCTCTCGCGAGGTCTCGCGCGATGTCGCGGGCGGCCTCCATCAAATCGCGCCAGTCGTCACCCCCGACGGCGCGTGCCGCGTCCGACGGACAGATGGTTTTGCCCGGCGCCCGCTCGCAGGCCAGCCTCAGGATCGCCTCGCGCAACCGCTTCTCACTCATTGATCGGATAAAGCCCGTTCGGGGTTCCCTTGAAACCATTTCTGTAACACGTTCTAATCTGAAGGAATGAGCGACTCGCTGCTGCGGCATCCCATCCATTCCGGGCACCTCACGGTCGGCGCGCTGAAGCGCAACAAGGACAAGCCGGTGCTGTTCCTCGGCGACACCACCCTGACCGGCGGCCAGCTGGCAGAGCGCATCAGCCAGTACATTCAGGCCTTCGAGGCGCTGGGCGCGGGCACCGGGGTGGTGAGCGGGCTGCTGGCATTGAACCGGCCCGAGGTGCTGATGATCCTGGGGGCCGGCCAGACGCAGGGTTACCGACGCCTGTCACTACACCCTCTCGGCTCATTGGACGACCACGCCTACGTGCTCAACGACGCCGGCGTCACGTCGCTGACCATCGACCCCAACCCGATGTTCGTCGAGCGGGCCAAGGGGTTGCTCGAGAAGGTTCCCGGTCTCAAGCAGGTGCTGACGATCGGCCCGGTCCCCGAGGAACTCGCCGAGGTCGGCGTGGACCTCACCGCCGAAGCCGCCAAGTACTCGCCGAAGCCGTTGGTCGCCGCTGACCTGCCGCCGGACCACATCGGAGGCATGGCTTACACCGGCGGCACCACCGGCAAGCCCAAGGGCGTGATCGGCACCGCGCAGTCGATCACCACCATGACGACCATTCAGCTCGCCGAGTGGGAGTGGCCCGATCGCCCGAAATTCCTCATGTGCACGCCGCTGTCGCACGCAGGCGCGGCCTTCTTCGTGCCGACCATCATCAAGGGCGGCGAGCTGGTGGTGCTCACGAAGTTCGATCCGGCCGAGGTGCTGAAAACCATTGAGGAGCAGAAGATCACGGCCACGATGCTGGTGCCGTCGATGATCTACGCGCTAATGGATCACCCGGACTCGCACACCCGCGACCTGTCGTCACTGGAGACGGTGTACTACGGCGCCTCGGCAATGAACCCGGTGCGCCTGAAGGAGGCGATCGACCGGTTCGGCCCGATCTTCGCGCAGTACTACGGCCAGTCCGAGGCACCGATGGTCATCACCTACCTGCCCAAGGGCGATCACGACGAGAAGCGGCTGACGTCCTGCGGGCGGCCGACGGTGTTCGCGCGAACCGCGCTGCTCGATGGCGACGGAAACCAGGTGCCCCAGGGTGAGGTCGGCGAGATCTGCGTGTCCGGTCCGCTGGTGTCCGGCGGCTACTGGAACAAGCCGGAGGCGACGGCCGAGACGTTCAGGGACGGCTGGATGCACACCGGCGACCTGGCCCGCGAGGACGAGGACGGCTTCTGGTACATCGTCGACCGAACCAAGGACATGATCGTCACCGGCGGCTTCAACGTGTTCCCGCGTGAGGTGGAAGACGTTGTCGCAGAGCATCCTTCGGTTGCACAGGTGTGCGTGATCGGCACCCCCGACGAGAAGTGGGGTGAGGCGGTGACCGCCGTGGTGGTGCTGCGGCCCGATGCCCCGACCGACGAGGCGGCGATCGCGACGATGACGGCCGAGATCCAGTCGGCGGTCAAGGAGCGCAAGGGCTCGGTGCAGTCGCCCAAGCAGGTCATCATCGTCGATTCGGTGCCGGTGACCGCGCTTGGCAAGCCGGACAAGAAGGCGGTGCGCGCACAGTTCTGGGAGGGCGCCGACCGCGCGATCGGCTGAGTTGTTCGCGAGCCCCGCCCGTCAGCCGCGAGCGACCGCTTCGGTCCGCCCAATAGCGGCGTGTCGCAGTGCCAACACGGTCACTCGCGATGCGCTAGATCACTAGGTCGGCTCTACCGCGGCCGCGGTCGATGCGCTCGGCGTTCGGCTCGTCGATGGCGCGCACCCACGCCTGCGCCCGCTCGGGCGACTTGCCGAACTCGATATGGCGTGCGATGAGCCGGCGTCGACGCTCATCGGGCGCGCAGTCGACGAACCACACCTCGTCCAGCGTGCGCCGCACCAGCGGCCACGGCTCGTCGTCATCGAGCAGATAGTTACCCTCGGTCACGATGAGCCTCGCCGTCGGCTCCACGCGGATGCTGCCCGCGACCGGTTGCTCGATATCGCGGTCGAAAGCCGGGGCATAGACAGCCTCGCCGCCTCGGCGGATGCGTTGCAGCAGCGCGAGATACCCGTACGCGTCGAAGGTGTCGATCGCGCCCTTGCGATCGAGCCGGCCCAGCCGCCGCAGCTCCGCGTCCGCGAGGTGAAAGCCGTCCATGGGCACGTGCACCGCGTCATCAATTGATGACGCGACCTGACGCGCCAACGCCGTCTTGCCCGCGCCGGGCGACCCGGTGATACCGACGATGACGCGGTTCTCCCGGGCGAGCAGAGCGTCGAGACGGCTATTCCAGGAGGTCATCGATCTCGGCGGCCAGCCGCTCGATACGCTCCCGTTCACTGGGGATACCGCGACTGTCGTCGGCGGCGCGCCGCCAGCCCATCCGCCACATCCGCGCGACGGTCCGGTCCCCGATACCCGCGTACGGGTTCGCGATCCGCTGCGGGTAGGCCTTGCGGCCTTCCCGGTAAGCGGTCACGAGTCGGTGCGTCATCACCGTCAACTCTCCTGCGCGAACCGCGGCAAAGGCCGCCATTTCAGCGGCGTGTCGGAGCATTTTCCCCGTCCTCGGCAGAATGGTGGGGTGCCGCTCATCCAACAGACGATCGACGCGGTGTGGCGGATGGAGGCCGCCAAGATCGTTGCGACGTTGACGCGGGTGGTCGGCGACGTCGGCTTCGCGGAGGATTTGGCGCAGGAGGCGCTCCTCGACGCGCTGACCCAATGGCCCTCCTCGGGTGTGCCGCGCAATGCCGGCGCCTGGTTGACCGCGGTGGCCAAGCGCAAGGCGATCGACCAGTGGCGGCGTCAGGAAAATCTCGACGCGAAGTACGCCGTGCTGGCGCACGAACTGGAAACGCAGGACCAGGACTCCGCCGAGGCGTGGGATCCCGACCACATCGACGACGACGTGTTGCGTCTGGTGTTCATCTCGGCGCACCCCGTGCTCTCCCGCGAAGGTCAGATCGCACTGACGCTGCGTGTCGTCGGCGGTCTGACGACCGAGGAGATCGCCCGCGCCTTCCTCACGTCCAAGGCGACGATCGCCGCGCGCATCACCCGCGCGAAGAAGACCCTGTCCGAAGCGAATGTGCCGTTCGAGGTGCCGGACCGCTCGGAGTATCCGCAGCGTCTGTCGGCTGTGCTGTCGGTGATCTACCTCATCTACAACGAGGGCTATTCGGCGTCGTTCGGACAGCGCTGGATCCGCGACGAACTGTGCAGTGAGGCTTTGCGGTTGGGCCGCGTGCTCGCCGCGCTGGCACCCGACGAGCCGGAGGTGCACGGCCTGGTTTCGCTGATGGAGTTCCAGTCGTCGCGGTTCGCGGCCCGCACCGACAGCGACGGCAGGCCGATCCTGCTGGAGGCTCAGAACCGGGCGCGGTGGGATCGCGCGCAGATCCAGCGCGGCGTGGCGGCACTGGAGCGATCGGCAGACGCGTTGCGGCGCAAGGGTGTCGGCTGGGGTTCGTACGGCCTGCAGGCGGCAATAGCGGAATGCCACGCCACCGCACCCACGGCCGGTGACACCGACTGGAAGCACATCGTCATGCTGTACGACGGGCTTGTCCAGGTGTCACCGTCGCCCATCGTCCATCTCAACCGTGCCGTCGCGGTCGCGATGGCCGGCGAACCCGCCGAGGCGCTGGCGATCGTCGACGGCTTGACCGGTCTCGACGGCTCGTACCTGGTGCCCAGCGTGCGCGGGGAGTTCCTCATCCGGCTGGGCCGCAATGCCGAGGCCGCCGACGAGTTCGATCGCGCCACCGAATTGACCGACAACGAGCGGGAGCGGGAAGTATTGGCCGACAAGGCCGTTCGCGCGCGTGGCTAAGCCCCCGGCACACCCGTCCGCGCGGCCACCGATTTCGAGGAACCGGTATCGAATACCTCGACGATCACGTCCGCGTCGCGGTATCCGCCCAGGTGATGCAGATCCGACGTCGCGGCGATGACGTCTGTCGCGTAGTCCCCCGTCATCGGGTATTCGGCCACCGGGTGACGCCAGTGCGCGGCGACGACCGTCGTGCCGGACCTCAAACGCGGTATCTCGCGGTCCAGGGTGTCGCGTAGCACCTCGGGATGCAGGTAGTAGCAGAGCTCGGACAACACCACCAGATCGAATCCGTCCTGCGGCCACGGGTCGTCCACCGACCTGCGAAGCAGCGTCACGTTCTGACGCCGGCCCGCGTCGATGAGCCGTCTGTGCGCGGCGTCCAGCGCCGCACTCGCGATATCGGTGCTCGTGACGTGATCACACCGTGTGGTGAGTTGTTCGGTGAGCACACCGATCGAACAGCCCGGTTCGAAGGCATGGCGGTAGCGCCGATAGGGCAACAGCGCCAACGTGATCGCATACTTGCGCTGCTCATACCACCGTCCTCCGAGCTGCCAAGGATCTTCGGACTCGGAGTAGATCCGGTCGAAATACCCGGTCGATAGCCGAGTGGGCATCAGAACACCACCTCCCTGACGGCGAGCAGCCGCCGTAGTACGAACGACGGCAGCAGCGGCGCATCGGCACCGTCCGGCTCGACCTGTGTGCGGTAACACCGCACGGCCGCCGTTTTGCGGTCGAAAGCGTGTGGAGTGATCGGCATGGCGAGCACCCGATTCCACGGCAAGGCGATGTCCCCGGGTGTGGCCCAGTGCCACATCCAGATCGGATACTCCAGCAACACCGCGTCACAGCCATGCGCGGCGGTCGCCGCGGCACGGCCTACGGCCTGGTGGTCGGGGTGCCCATCGCCACGCCACGTCGCCGCGATCCACGTCCGGCTCGTCCTCGCCGCCAGGATCTCGGTCAGCAGGTCCGCAAGCCGATCCTCGTGATCGCTCAGCTCACCGTCGGGCATGCCGAGACAGATCGGCGCGGGAACCCCCAGCACCGAAATGGCTTCGTGCAGTTCGGCGCGGCGGGCACGTTCCAGCTGCAGACGCTCCAACAGCCCGATGCCCTGACGCGAGGCTCCGCCGTCGCTGGCGGCGACGACCTGTACCCGCACTCCCTGCTCGGCGAGGGCGACCATCGACGCGCCGAATCCGAGCGTCTCGTCGTCGGGATGCGCTGCCACGACAATGATTTCGTCGCAGCCGCCAACATCCAGTTCGGGTACATCCGCGAGCGCATCGAGCCACTCCTCCGTTGGCGTACCAACGTCGGTAAGGGGCCGCGCCGCGAAGCGCGCGCAGTTGTCTACATTCGCCACGGTCATGGTGCGGTTCCCGCCAGCACGCCCAGCCGCTCGAGATCGCGCTCGGCGTGGCTCTGCCTTACGTAGACCGTCAGGTCGGCGACGCGTTTCGCGTGCTGCGCGTCCTGGCACAGCGGCGCCGGGCCCAGGGCGCGACCCGTTCTTCCGATCGATACCTCGACCGCGGTTTCGATCACCGCACGCGTTCGTCGCGCGATCATCTCGGCCGCACCTTTACGGTTCAACGGATCGTTGTCGACCGCAACCGCCGCGCTGTCCAGCATGGCTTCGCCAGCCGCCAGTGCGGCGTCAACTGCGCCCAGGTGCGCCAGCGTGTGCGGGTCGACGGGATCGTGCGCAGGACGGGCATACAGTGGCTGGGCGACGGCGCGCGCCCCGCCCAGCCAGCATGCCGCGACTCCGATGGCGCCGTGCCAGAACCCGGGCCGCGACAGATACTCGCCGGGCCGGCCGACGGGCTTGGCCGGTGCATCACTGAATTGCACTGAGCGGGTATCGGATTCGGCCATCCCAGGGTTGCGCCACCCGCTCGGCAAAGGCCGCACTCCTGGGTTCCGCAGATCGACTGCGAACAATCCGCGCTCGCCGGAGTCGAGTCGCGCGGTGACGAGAGCATGCGTGCACAGTCCGGCCCCCGAGCACCACACTTTCGTGCCGTTCAGTGACGTCGCCTCGCCGTCGCCGTGCGCGCTCAGCACCGCATCGCGTGACTCGGCCGCCCAAACGCCCCACAGCTGACCGGATTTCGACTCGGATCCACCGAGTTCGGCGAGGATCGCGACCGCATCGGTATGGGCCTCGGCGAGTCGGGCGGCGACCACGTCGACCTCGGCCAGCTCGGCGAGGCGGTGCCAACGTCGGGCCGTTTCGCCGCCGCCGGGCAGCGGTAAGTCCAGCGCTCCGGAATCCAACCAACGGCTGAGCAGTCCACTTGTCATGTCTCAGCACGCACCTTGCGCCGTGGCCGGCCCAGCCCGCGAAGGTGGGCGGCGAATCCGCCGGGTGCGCGGCCCTGCTCGCGGGCCGAGGTCGCCACTGTGAGCTTTGCGTCGCGGTGGATGCTCAGGTGCGCAACCTCGAATCGCTCTACGAGGTCGACGTCCTCACCGGTGCTCAGGGCACGGAAGCCGCCGACGCCCCAGTACGCGTCGGCCCGGAAGCCCATGTTTGCGCCGTGGACGTGATCGTGTCCCGGCCCCTTCGAGTTGTAGGCCGCTCGGTAGCGGCGGGCCGCCTCGACCGGGAGCCGCCACACCGGTATGCGCACCGTGCCGAGCACCATGTCGGCGCCGGCTTGCGTCATCTGCGACAGCCACCGACTGCCGACGATGGTGTCGGCGTCCGTGGTGGCGAACCAGGTGCGGGCGGGCTCGACGTCGGTGCACACGGAGCGCGCGCACTCGAACCCGGCGGCGCGGGCGGCGCCGACGTTGGCCACGTCGGTCGAGACGAAATGCACGTTGGGGCCGTAGCGCCCGATGAGGCGATCGCTCCCGTCGTCGCAAGAATCGAGCACCACGACGATCAACACCGGCATCTGCGCGCTCATCGACGTCGCGAGCAGCGCGGACAGGCTGCGCGGCAAACGGTCGATCTCGTTGTGCGCGGGCACCACCACGACGGCCTGCTCGAACTTCATCACGGGTGGTTAATTAGCCAATTTCGCCAATTCTCACACCTGGCAGCATGGTGCGGGTGGATCGCATCAAAGCTGCTCTGTTCGATTTCTCCGGCACGCTGTTCCGGCTGGAGGAGGACGACAGCTGGTTCCACGGCATCGAAGTCGACGAACGCCAGATCGACGGCCACGTCCAGGCCGAGCTGATGCGCAGGATGACCGCACCCACGGGCCAGCACGTGGACATGCCTCCTGACGCCCATCACGCATGGATCAACCGTGACCTCGCCCCGCACCTGCACCGCGAGGCCTACCTGCATGTCCTTCGCGAGTCGGGGGTGGCCGACCACCACGCCGAAGCGCTTTACGGCCTGATGATCGACCCGCTGAACTGGACGCCGTACCCCGACACCGCCGGCGTGCTGGAGGGCCTGCACAGCCAGGGCATCAAGACCGCTGTCGTGTCGAACATCGCCTTCGACGTGCGGCCGGCGTTCGAGTCGATCGGAGCCGCCGAGTTCGTCGACGAATTTGTGTTGTCGTTCGAAGTCGGCGCCGTCAAGCCCGACGCGGCGATTTTCCAGACCGCGCTGGACCGGCTCGACGTGCAGGCCGCGCGGGCGGTCATGGTCGGCGACAGCGACGAGGCCGACGGCGGTGCGCGCGCGCTGGGCTGTGGATTCGTGCTCGTCGATCCGTTGCCGACGGCAGAGCGCCGCGACGGCTTGCGCACCGCCTTGGCCGATTACGGTGTGCAGCCATGACGGGTCCCGAGCCGATCCGAGCGCCGTGGTGGCTGAAGTACGCGAACAAGGTCGTCGTGAGGCTGGTGCGGGTCGGCGTGCCGATCTCACGACGTGAGTCACCGGTGGTGCTGACGGTGCCGGGCCGAAACACGGGCAGGCCACGCTCGACTCCGGTCACACCGATGCACCTGAACGGCAAACGATTTGTCGTCAACGGTTATCCGGGCGCCGACTGGGTCCGCAACGTGCGCGCCGCCGCAGAGGTGACCCTGGCCCAGGGCAGACGGTCGGAGACAGTGCGAATGGTCGAACTGAGCGCCGAAGATGCTCGACCGATCCTGCGGGAGTTCCCCGTTCAGGTGGCGGACGGCGTCGACGTCATGAAGCGAGCAGGCGTGCTGAAGACGGGGACCGTCGACGAGTTGGTGGGCCTGGCGGGACGACTGCCCGTGTTTCGCATCGACCCGGTCGCGTAGCGTTCCAGCCATGTCCGACAGCGCGCGTATCCGGCCGCCGTGGTGGCTGAAGTACGTCAACAAAGTCATGATCGGTATCCAGAAAATCGGTCTGCCGATGGGCGAGAAGGGACCGGTGATCCTCGTGGTCCCCGGTCGGAAATCGGGTAAGCCACGGTCGACGCCGATCACCCCGATGACCGTCGAGGGGAAGCGCTACGTGCTCGGCGGCCTGCCGGGCAGCGATTGGGCGGCCAACCTGCGGGCAGCCGGTGAGGCGGAATTGAAGCAGGGCAGGACCTCCCAACGTGTGCGCGTCATCGAGTTGCCGCCCGAGGAGGCCAAGCCACTGCTGCGGCTGTTCCCCGTCGAGGTGCCCACCGGTGTCAGCTTCATGAAAAACGCGGGCCTCATCACCGGTCCGAACCCCGACGAGTACGAGGCCCTCGCCGGCCGCTGCCCGGTGTTCCGATTCGATCCGGTAAACGCATGAAAGACAACCCTTTTGACCCGTCACTGTGGCAGGCCGTGGACGGGTTCGACCTGACCGACATCACGTACCACCGTCATGTCGTCGACGGGAAACCACAGCCGACGGTGCGGGTGGCCTTCGATCGTCCCGATGTGCGCAACGCGTTCCGGCCGCACAGCGTCGACGAGCTGTATCGAGTGCTCGACCATGCCAGGATGTGGCCCGAGATCGGCGTCATCCTGCTCACCGGTAACGGGCCCAGCCCGAAGGACGGCGGTTGGGCGTTCTGCTCGGGTGGCGACCAGCGCATCCGTGGGCGCAGCGGCTACCAGTACGCGTCGGGTGAGACCGCCGAGTCGGTCGATCCTGCGCGTGCCGGGCGGCTGCACATCCTCGAGGTGCAGCGGCTGATCCGGTTCATGCCCAAGGTCGTGATCTGTCTGGTCAACGGCTGGGCGGCTGGCGGCGGGCACAGCCTGCACGTGACCTGCGACCTCACGCTGGCCAGCCGCGAGCACGCGCGGTTCAAGCAGACCGACGCCAACGTCGGCAGCTTCGACGGCGGCTACGGCAGCGCGTATCTGGCCAAGCAGGTCGGCCAGAAGTTCGCCCGCGAGATCTTCTTCCTCGGCAGGCCCTACACCGCCGAGCAGATGCACGCGATGGGCGCGGTCAACGAGGTCGTCGAGCACGCCGCGCTGGAAACCGTCGGGCTCGAGTGGGCGGCCGCCATCAACGGCAAGTCACCGCAGGCGATCCGGATGCTCAAGTACGCGTTCAACCTGACCGACGATGGGCTGATGGGTCAGCAGCTGTTCGCCGGTGAGGCAACGCGATTGGCGTACATGACCGACGAGGCCGTCGAGGGCCGCGACGCGTTCCTGGAGAAGCGCGATCCGGACTGGAGCCAGTTCCCCCGCTACTTCTGAGTTGCGAGTTGTGCACGATTTGCGGCGGTGAGCGCCGGAAATCGTGCACAAAACGGCGCCACCTAGACTCGCCGCGTGAGCAAGAACCCGCTGCGCTGGCTCTCCGAACAGGTGCTGCTGGCCGGCATGCGACCACCGCTGGCCCCGCAATTGATGATGCGCCGCCCAGACCGCGAAGAGATCGAGCTCAAGGGCAAGCGGATCCTGCTGACCGGGGCGTCGTCGGGCATCGGCGAGGCGGCGGCGGCGAAGTTCGCCCGACGCGGTGCGACGGTGGTGGTCGCCGCCCGTCGCCAGGAACTCCTCGACGAGTTGGTCGACCGGATCACCGCCGACGGCGGGACGGCGACGGCCCACGCGTGCGACCTGTCGGACCTGGACGCCGTCGACGAACTGGTCGCCACGCTCGAGCGCGACCTCGGCGGCGTCGACATCCTGATCAACAACGCGGGGCGCTCGATCCGTAGGCCGTTGGCGGAGTCTCTGGACCGCTGGCATGACGTCGAGCGCACGATGTCACTGAACTACTACTCGCCGCTGCGGCTGATCCGTGGGCTGGCGCCGGGAATGCGCGAACGCGGCGACGGCCACATCATCAACGTGTCGACCTGGGGTGTGCTCAACGAATCGTCACCCCTGTTCTCGGTGTACAACGCGTCGAAGGCGGCGCTGACCTCCGTCAGCCGGATCATCGAAACCGAGTGGGGCGACGACGGGGTGCACTCGACGACGCTGTTCTACCCGCTCGTCCTCACACCGATGATCGCGCCTACCCGCGCCTACGAAGGACTGCCCGGATTGAGCGCCGACGAGGCAGCGGACTGGATGATCACCGCGGCACGGGTCCGTCCGGTGCGCATCGCACCGCGGATGGCCGTCACCGCGCAGGCGGTGAATACGTTCGCCCCCGGCGCGGTGAACGCGGTGATGAAACGTCAACGCGTGCAACCCAGCAGCTGATGGCCGCACCCGTGATCACCACGATCGCCGACATCGTCCGCGTCCAGGCGCGGCGTCGGCCCGACGCCACCGCGCTCATCGTGGGGGAACGGACGATCTCGTTCGCCGAACTCGACGCACGATCCAACCAGGTCGCCCAGGCGTTCCGCGCCGTTGGCGTCGGATTCGGTGATCGGGTCGCATTCATCGAGAAGAACGGCGCGGAGTTCTTCGAGGTGATGTTCGGCCTCACCAAGCTTGGTGCCGTTGGCGTACCGGTGAATTGGCGGCTGGCCGCACCGGAGATGCTGCACATCATCGAGGACGCACAGGCCTGCATCGTCGTCGTGGGATCCGAATTCTTCGGCCATCTCGAGGCCGTCGAGGATCAGCTGACGACGGTGGGCGACATCGTCGCGATCGGAGCGCACGACCGGTGGCCGTCGTTCGAGGACTGGCTGGCCGGTCATTCCGATGAAGACCCCGGTGTCACGACGGGTCCCGACGATATCGCCTTCCTGATGTACACGTCGGGCACCACCGGGCTGCCGAAGGGCGTCATGCTGACCAATGGCAACTACCTCTGCAAGTCCAGCGGCATCGCCCAGCAATGGCGCTTCACCGACGACAGCATCAGCCTGGCCGTGATGCCGATGTTCCACATGGCCGGCTCAGGTTGGGTGCTCGTCGGAATGTACGAAGGCGCCACCACCGTGGTGCTGCGCGACGTCGATCCGGCCGCGATTCTGGATTCCGTTGTCCGACATCGGATCACCAACCTGCTGCTGGTGCCCGCGGTGATCCAGATGATGCTCGGCGCGCCGGGGGTCGACAGCGCCGACTTCTCGAGCGTACGGGCCATCGTCTACGGCGCTTCGCCCATCACCGACGACGTGCTGGTGAAGGGGCTCGACCGCTTCGGGTGTGAGTTCATCCAGGTGTATGGGTTGACCGAAACCACCGGCTCGGTAACACAACTCGACGTTCACGATCCGTCGCGACGTCCGGAACTGCTGCGCTCCTGCGGTAAGCCCTACCGGTGGGTGGAGCTGCGCATCGTCGGCGACGACGGCTGCGAGCTACCCACCGGCACAGTCGGTGAGGTGTGGACGCGGTCGGCGCAGAACATGCGCGGCTACTGGAACAACCCCGACGCGACGGCAGCGACGGTCACCCACGACGGGTGGTTGAAGACCGGCGACGCCGGCTACGTCGACCACGACGGCTTTGTCTACCTGCACGACCGGAAGAAGGACATGATCGTCTCCGGCGGGGAGAACGTGTACCCCACCGAGGTCGAGAACGTTTTGATGACCCATCCCGCCGTCGGCGATGTGGCCATCATCGGAATCCCCGATGAGAGGTGGGGCGAGGCGGTCAAGGCCGTCGTCGTGCCCGTAGCAGGGGCCGCACCGACCGAGGCCGAGCTCATCGCTTACGCGCGCGAACGGCTTGCCGGTTTCAAGTTGCCCAAGTCTGTCGACTTCGCCGAAGTGCTGCCCCGCAACCCGAGCGGCAAGCTGCTCAAGCGAGCGCTTCGCGAACCGTACTGGGCGGGCGTCGACCGTCGAATCGGCTGACCGAGCGTGATAGACACGTTCGTATGGAGATCCTGGCCAGCCGCATGATCATTCGGCCCGCGGATTACGAACGCTCGCTGACGTTCTACCGCGACGAGATCGGATTGGCGATCGCCCGTGACTACGGTGCGGGCACGGTGTTCTACGCCGGCCAGTCACTGATCGAGATCGCCGGCCACGGCGCCCCGACCGCCGGCGGGACGATGTGGCTTCAGGTCCGGGACATCTACGCCACCGAGCAGGAATTGACCGGGCGTGGCGTGCCGATCGACCGCGAGGCACGTCAGGAGCCGTGGGGCCTGCACGAGATGCACGTGACCGATCCCGACGGGACACTGCTGATCTTCGTGCAGGTGCCCGAGAACCATCCGCTGCGCCGCGACAACCGCAAATAGACCGAACGCGATACTTCGGAGGGATTCGTGACCTTTCTGGACCTCGGCTGGCGCCGTGCGCTGGCCGCTCGACGACCCGAGTGATCCGGAGGTGAGCGCATAGCCGTCCTCCGCCCCGTCGCCGTCCCCTCTGGTGCTACGGCGCCTTCGGTGCTGCCCATGGTGGAAGCGGCGCTCGCCGGACGCGCGACGCTGTTGCCGGTGCCGAAGGAGGACGAGCGCGAAACCTCGCTGATCACAACGTCATTGCGGGCAGACTCGGAGGTCGACGACGATGTGGCCGTCGTGGTGTCGACGTCTGGCACAACAGGGACACCCAAGGGCGCGTTGCTGACCGCGTCGGCGTTGACGGCCAGCGCCGAGGCCACCCATGCCCGCCTCGGTGGCGCAGGACGGTGGCTGCTGGCGCTACCCGCCCATCATGTGGCCGGGCTGCAGGTCTTGGTGCGCAGTGTCATTGCGGGGACTGCGCCGGTCGCAATACCGGCGGGTTTCTCTGCGGTAGAACTGGTTTGGGCTGTCGACTCCCTCGGTTCGGGCCGGCGGTATGTGTCGTTGGTGGCTGCGCAGCTCGACAAGGCACTGCGCGATGCCGGTGCTACCGAGGCGTTGGCGTCGATGGATGCCGTGCTGATCGGCGGCGGGCCGATGCCTGCCGGGGTCGCACACCGAGCCGCGGCCGTGGGCATTCCCGTGGTCCGCACGTACGGCATGAGCGAGACCGCCGGCGGCTGCGTGTACGACGGGTTGCCGCTCGACGGTGTGCGGGTGCGCATCGATGATGGACGCGTGGTGCTCGGCGGCGCGACGCTGGCCAAGGGCTACCGCAATCCCGTCGACCCCGACCCGTTCGTCGAGCCGGGCTGGTTTCGCACCGATGATATTGGCGCGATTGATGACTCGGGGATGCTGACCGTTCTGGGCCGAGTCGACGACGCGATCAGCACAGGCGGGTTGACCGTGCTGCCGCAACTGGTGGAGGCAGCGGTGGCGTCGCACGACGCGGTGGCCGAATGCGTGGTATTCGGAGTCGACGACGAACGGTTGGGGCAGCGGGTCGCGGCTGCGGTTGTCGTGGCACCGGGGCGTACCGTCCCGACGCTGGCCGACATCCGCGCGCACGTCGCAACGACACTGGACGTCACGGCGGCACCGCGGGAAATCCACATCATCGGCGAGATTCCGCGCCGCGGCATCGGCAAGGTCGACCGGCGGACACTGGCGGAACGGTTCGGCGGCTCCAACTGAGCTGTTCCCGAATCATGGTCCGCGTTCTGTGTTTCCGTCCTCATCTGGTGGTCGGAGGAGGAGTTCGGGGCGGTGGTGGTAGTTGGTGCGGGTTTGGCCGGTGTCGAGTCCGGGTGGTGGGTGCCATTCGACGTCACCGCGCTCGTTGATGGTGGTGGTCCAGCCGTTGGTTTTGTGGACCAGGCGGTTGTCGGGTCCGCAGGCCAGGGCGAGTTCGTTGATGTTGGTGTTGCCGTCGTCGGCCCAGTCGCGCAGGGCGTGATGGGCTTGGCTGCCGTAGGCGCCCACCGTGCAGCAGGGTTTGGTGCAGCCGCCGTCGCGGGCGATGAGCATGATCCGCTGGGCCGGGGACGCGGTGCGGCGGGCCCGGAACAGGTCCAACGCTTGTCCGGTGGCCTTGTCGAAGACGGCCAGCCAGTGGTGGGCGTGGGCGGCCATGCGGATCACGTCGTGGATCGGCAACAGGGTGCCGCCGCCGGTGACACCCACCCCGGCGCGGGATTCGAGGTCTTGCAGGGTAGTGCGGATGATGATCGAGGTCGGCAACCCGTTGTGCTGGCCGAGTTCGCCCGATTCCAGGGCGTTGCGCCCGATCGCGACCAACGCGTCGTGCTGGCGTTGGGCCAGGCTGCGCTGATCGGTGTCGATATGTTCCTGTGAGGGGGTACCGCTCACGCACGGGTTGTCGTCGTCGGGGTTACACATACCTGGTGCCGCCCATTTGGCGAAGATCGGTTCCAAGACCGCCCACGCTTCAGGGGTGAGGTCGCCCTTGATGGAGACCATCCCGTCGCGGCCCTGCGGGCCGGCGACCACCCCGCGCTTGCGCTGCCGTTCGGTGTCATCAGGTTCGGGGCCGTCCTGATCGAGCAGAAACAGGGCGATGTCGGCGGCCTTCTTCAACTCGGTGGGCCCTACCCCTGCTGCGATGCGCACCAGGTCGGTTTCGAGCTGCTCACGGGTGGCCGCGTCGACCCAGCCGGGAATTCGTCCCATCGCGTCGCGGATCTTGTCCACATGCTCGGCGTTGATCAACCCAGCGCCTTGGGCGGCCGCGGTCACCGCCAGCACCGGCGCGAGCGGTTCGCCGGTCAACGCCCGCCGTGGCCCCAGGTCGGCCGCTTCGGTCAAGCGCCGGTTGGCCTCCGTCGCTGAGATGCGCCACCGGATCGTCAGAACGTCTTTCCAGTTTTTGGCGCCCAGCTCCTTGGGGGTGGTCTCGGCCTGCAACCGCGCCAACCCCCGATGCCACTGCGCGGGCAGCTGACACGACAACTCCTCCAACCCGTCCAGCACATCGAGCAGTTCACGGTGGGTCAATAACTCCAGATCGCAGGCTGCCAGCGACTCGTGCGCGGACCGCAGCGCGGCCATCGCCACCTGAACCGGAGTCGCTAACATTATTCGAACATACATTCGACCACCGACAAATCCGGCCGCCATGTTGCAACTGAAACAAAAGTGGCAGAAGAGTTTTCAGCTGTTCGTGAGAGCCCGCCTGGCGTAGGCGCGTACGTCGGGCACCCGGCGCCGGTGCCACGCTTGATCCGTGCAACCTCATGGGCATGATGTAGCCATGCGCAACCAAGTGACCACCGTCGCCGACCTCCGCGCGATTGTGGGAGAACCTCAGCAGGCGGTCGCCAACAAGGTCAAGGACAGATTGTCCCCGGTCCAGCGGGACTGGCTGGCGCACTCGCCGCTCGGCTTCGTCGCGACCACCGATGCACAGGGCCGCGTCGATGTGTCACCGAAAGGCGACCCGCCCGGCTTCGTTCACGTCATCGACGACACGACGATCGCGATCCCCGAACGCCCGGGCAACAAGCGCGTCGACGGCTACCTCAACGTGCTGCAGCGCCCGCAGGTCGGCACGCTGTTCCTCATCCCGGGCCGCGGCGACACACTGCGCATCAACGGCTGCGCCCGGATCCTCTCTGACGCAGACTATTTCGATGCTCTCGTAGTGAAGGGTAACCGGCCCATCCTCGCATTGGAGATCGACATCGAAGAGGTGTTCTTCCACTGCGCCAAGGCTTTTATGCGGTCGGACACCTGGGACCCGTCGAGTTGGAATCCGACGGCCTTGCCGAGCGTCGCCGAACTCGCCAAGGCCATCCGGACCGACTGGACGCAAGCCCAGCTCGAGGAGTACTACAGCGACGATAACTATCGGAAGCAGCTCTACTAGAACTGGTGAATATTCCTGAACGGCGGTGTGACCCGGTACTAAGGTGCAACAGCGGCGCGCAACTTGCCTGCGGGCGCGGGTGCGAGAGCCGACGCGATGGCGTCCAGGTCGACAGGGTCGGCGACCACCGCGCGCCACGGATACACCTCGAGGGTGCGCTCCAGGAACTTCACAGCACGGGTGAGGTGACGGGGTTCGTAATTGTGGACGCCGGTGATCGTGAGCCACTGCCGCACCATCGTTTCCGGACTGACCTCGATTCGCCGGCCCGGCAGCACCGAACCGGCAAGCACCAACACCCCGCCGGTGCTCAGCCGTGCGAACGCCGAATCGATCGCGTCTGACGACCCAGAGAAGTCGATGGCGGCGTCCACCGACCCGCCGCCATCGGGGGTACCGCCGAAACGGCTGACCATCTCCAGCCGTTGCGCATCGACATCGGTGACCCGCACGCGCGCGCCCGCCTCGGCGAGCGCCGCGGCGGCGGTCAGCCCGAGCATGCCCCCACCGATCACGAGGACCCGACGACCGGTGACGCTACCCGCGGCCTCGAGTGTCGCCATCACCGTCGCGGTCGCGCACGCCGCCGGGGCGGCCACCGCGTCGGGCATGGATTCGGGAACCTTCGCGATCGACGTACCGGGCGGCAGCACAACATGTTCCGCGTACGCACCGGACAGCGGCCAGTCGCCGTCGAAACGCTCGTGGCCGACCTTGCGCACCGACGAACACTTGGCGGTGAATCCGGACCGGCAGCGCGCGCACCTTCCGCACGACACGGTGACCGACCACACCACCCGGTCCCCCACAGTGATCGACCTGGTGCCGCCGGCCACGACGGTGCCGACGGCCTCGTGCCCCAGCACCGAAGGACACGGCGCTCGACGGCGACGCGTCACGGTGTGCAGATCGCTGCCGCACACCGTGGCCAACCGCACCCGGACCAGCGTTTCTCCACTGGCGAGTTCGGGCAGGTCGACGTTCTTCACATCGACGCCGCGGCCCGTCCACACGGCCGCCCGGGTCACACGAGTCTGGACCGTATCCATCCGGACAGCCTGTCGATCGTGTACGCGCGGGCCGCGACGATCTCCGTCGTCGGCACCACGGCCATGTCGGGGACAGCCAGCACGATCGCGTGTCTCTGGTCTCGCACAGGCACACCCTCTGCCGTGGGGCAGACATCGAGGTACCAGCCGGCGAAACGCGGGATGAACAATCGTGGTCGATTTGGTCTAGACCACGGCGTGGGTAGGGTCGGTCAAATGGCGGCCACTTCTCACCGACGCGAGATCGTGGCCGTCGCCGTCGGAGTCGTCCTTGTCGTCGCGGCGTTCGTGGTGCCGCACCTGAATCTCGGTGTCGTCACCCCGTTGATCAATGCGACCCCTCAACGCTTCCGCGACTTCGCGGGCACCGCGCCGATCTTCGGGTGGTGGAACGCCCACGTCGGCTGGGGCACGGTCCCCGCCGTCGTGATCGGCGCCGCGGCGGTGTGGTGGGGACCGTCGGTGGCGCGGCGACTGCCGTGGCGGTGGGTGCCGTGGGTCACATGGGCGACGGCGTGCGCATGGGCGTTTTCGCTGGCCATGATCGACGGCTGGGAACGCGGTTTCGCCGGTCGGCTCACCGCGCGGCATGAGTATCTGCGCCAGGTACCCACCATCACCGACATCCCGGAGGCGGTGCGCACCTTCGCGAGCAGAATCCTTGATTACCAGCCTGATTCGTGGATCACCCACGTGTCGGGCCATCCACCGGGAGCGCTGCTGTCGTTCGTCTGGCTCGACCGCATCGGGCTGGGCGGAGGCGGATGGGCGGCGCTGCTGTGCCTGCTCGTCGGTTCGAGCGCGGCAGCCGCGATCGTGGTCGCGGTGCGCGCACTCGCCAATGAGGACTTCGCGCGGATGGCGGCACCGTTCACGGCGGTTGCGCCTACGGCGATCTGGATCGCCGTGTCCGCCGACGGCTACTTCGCCGGTGTGGCGGCGTGGGGTATCGCGTTGCTGGCGTTGGCGGCTCGGCGAACCGTGCGCTGGCCGATGCTGGCGGCGGCCGGTTCCGGGCTGCTGCTGGGCTGGGGCATCTTCCTCAACTACGGCTTGGGTCTCATGGCAGTTCCCGCTGTCGCGGTGTTGCTCGCGGCGGTGGACTGGCGGGCGGCGCTGCGCGCGCTGGTCCCTGCGGTGCTGGTCGCGCTCGTCGTCGTCGCGGTCTTCGCCGCCGCGGGGTTCTGGTGGTTCGACGGGTACGTCCTTGTGCAGGAACGCTATTGGCAGGGCATAGCGAGCGACCGCCCGTTCCAGTACTGGTCGTGGGCGAATTTCGCGTCGGTGGTGTGCGCGATCGGGCTGGGCAGCGTAGCGGGGATCGGCCGCGTCTTCGACCGGGCCGCGATCAGGCTGCGGCCAGGTCTGCATCTGGTCGTGCTTGGCGCGTTGGTCGCGATCGTGTTCGCGGACCTGTCCATGCTGAGCAAGGCCGAAACGGAACGCATCTGGCTGCCGTTCACGATCTGGCTGACGGCGGCAGGGGCGCTGTTGCCACCACGTTCGCAGCGGTGGTGGCTGGCCGTCAACGTGGTCGGCGCGCTTGCGCTGAACCATCTGATCCTGACCAATTGGTGACGTTGTCACTGACTATTCGGTGACGCACTGCTCGATTCCCGGCAACCGTGGCCTGGTAGGTCGACAATCGGATGGGTAACGACCGCGCGATTCACGCCACTCAAGGTGGGACGGACACCCGAGCACATGGACCATTCCGACGAGCCTGATGGAGCGCCGACAGACGCGCGCCGATACGGATTCCCCCGACGCTTGTGGCGCGGTCTGGCCGAGCATCCGCCACCGGGCCTGAAACGCGCCACCCGCTGGCGCAGTCCGCTGCGCGGCCTCTGGCTGACGTCTGTTCTAGGGTCTGTACTGCTGGTCGCCCTTCCGGTGGTGACGATCACCGGCCTGCTTTCGTATATCGCGTATGGGCCGCAGTTCGGCCAGGCGATACCGGGCGATGTCGGCTGGCTCAAGTTACCGACTTTCGACTGGCCGACCGACCCGTCGTGGCTGTATCGGCTCAACCAAGGCCTGCATGTCGGGCTCGGGCTGATCCTGATCCCGATTGTGCTGGCCAAACTCTGGTCGGTGATTCCGCGACTGTTCGCATGGCCACCGTCACGGTCGGTTGCACAGATGCTCGAACGCATCTCGTTGCTGATGCTCGTGGGTGGGATCCTGTTCGAGATCATCACCGGCGTCCTCAACATCCAGTACGACTACATCTTCGGCTTCAGCTTCTACACGGCCCATTACTACGGAGCATGGGTCTTCATCGCGGGCTTCGTGATTCACATCGTCATCAAGATTCCGCGCATGTGGGTGGGGCTTCGATCGATGTCCATGCGACGAGTGTTTCGCACCGACACCAAGGACACCCGACCCGAGCCCTACGAACCCGACGGGCTCGTCGCAGCCGAACCCGGACCCGCCACGATCAGCCGCCGTGGCGCCCTCGCTCTCGTCGGCGGTGGTGCGGTGTTCATGGCACTCATCACCGCCGGCCAGACGCTGGGTGGCTGGACTCGGCAGACAGCACTGCTGTTGCCCCGCGGGCGAACCCACGGCGACGGGCCGAACGACTTCCAGATCAACCGCACTGCCGCCGCGGCCCGGATCACCCCCGACTTGACCGGCGAACGCTGGCGCCTCACCCTTACCGGTGGGCCGTCGCCCGTCGTTCTCGACCGCGCGATGCTCACCGCGATGTCGCAGCACACCGCACGATTGCCGATCGCCTGCGTCGAGGGCTGGTCGACCACCGAAACGTGGACCGGGGTGCCCCTGCGGGACCTGGCAAGGCTCGCCGGTGTCCCCGAACCGCGGTCCGCATTCGTGCGCTCAGTGGAGCGTTTCGGCGCGTTCAACCGCGCCACCCTGCAGGCCAACCAGGTGATGCACCCGGATTCGCTTCTCGCGCTTCGGGTCAACGACGCCGATCTGTCCCTCGATCACGGCTTTCCGGCACGGATCATCGTTCCCGCATTGCCAGGCGTGCACAACACCAAATGGGTTGTATCCATCGATTTCAGGGCCCAATGACATGTCACTGAACGGGTTTCACCGAGTCTACGGCTCGCATCCGCTGCACCTGCTGACGCTGGTCGCGGGTTTCGCACTCTTCGGATACGTCATCGCGACAGTCAAGCCAGAGACGTTGTGGAACACCAACGTGTGGTGGCAGTCGATCGCAGTGTGGTTCGCCGCCGCGATCATCGCTCACGACCTCGTCCTTTTTCCGATCTATGCCCTGGCGGACCGACTGCTGACCGCCAATCGGCGCTCAGTCGCAAATGTCCCTGTGCTCAACTACATCCGCGTACCCGCGCTGGGAGCTGCGCTGACGCTGGTGGTCTTCCTGCCCGGCATCATCGAACAGGGCGCGCCGACGTATCTGGCCGCCACCGGACAAACCCAGGAACCTTTCCTCGGTCGGTGGCTGCTGCTGACCGCGGCGATGTTCGCCGCGAGCGCCATCGCGTTCGCGATCAAGCTTGTTCTCAGCCGGGCGAAATCCACTGACCCGCAGAAAGGGACGGTTCACAGTGCCGAACCGGCCGATTAAGGCGGTCGGGGTGCTGCTCGCCGTGATAACGGCGGTAGCGGCCTGCGGCGGAGATGCGACGACGGTGGCACCGATGGGCATGGTCGTGCCGATCCCCGGCGGGCCCGAGGGCATCGTCGTCGGCAGATCGGGGACCGCTGCGATCGCCGTACGTAATCCCCCCGGGGTGGCGCTGGTGGACAGCGCAACCGGGGTCGTTCGCCAGACCGTCCAAATAAACGGAGCTGCACGGCATTTGAGTCTCGCCGGCGTCGACGGCCAGTGTTGGTCCCGCTGGAGTCATCCGACGAGTTGGCCGAAGTGAGCCTAGCCGATGGCAACGTGGTGTCGAGGACCGGCGGCATCGGGCGGCAGCCTCACGATGCAGTACGCACGTCCGATGGCACGGTCGTCGTCACCAACGAGATGGGTGGCGGTGTGGTGTTCGTTCGGGACGGGGCCGTCGTCGGGTCACTACCCGCGGGTCCGCCGCAGCCGGGTGGTGGCGCGGCGGTCGGGAAGTACGCCGCCGTGGCCGACGTGCAGGGCAACGGGGTGTGGGTTTATGACGGATCGACTCGCGAGCAGGTGGCGCAAGGCCCGGTCGGGACGAAGCTGACGCACGTCACCCTGACCGCCACCAACCAACTGCAGGTGATCGACGTGGCCGATCCCGCCACACCACGGATCGCCGGCACCGTCCCGACGGTGCAGCAGCTTAATTCGGTCGCGGTGGAACCACGTTCCGGTGCGGTACTTATCACGGGTAGCAGCCCGAACGGGTCACTTCAGATCATCACCTAAGATCTGCTGCCCCGCTGATCGTCACGGTAGTGCCAGCGTTGCCACGACGCGCCCGCCGATCGTCTGCATACCCGTCATCACCAATCCTGCGTCCTTGGCGAGCGAGGCTGCGCAATCGATGCCGACCAACGCCCAACGGAACCACGGGCCGATAGTGCGACTCGACTCCAGCCGCACCCAGCTGGTACGGATTCCCATTGCCTCCGAATCGAATTCGGCCACGCATTGTCCGCCGTGACCCAACAACTCAGCTGCTCTTCTCAGCATCCGCAGTGGGTCACCACCCAGCCCCACGTTTCCGTCGGCGAGGAGGACTGTCTGCCAGCGCCCCATTCCCGGTAGCGGTCCGAACACGTCTCGTCGGAGCACCGGAGCGCCGTTGCGCCTCGCCAGGTCGATGGCCGTCGCGGACTGATCGACCCCGAGCGCGGGAATGCCGCACCGAATGAGTTCCGTCACGAATCGGCCAGGACCACAACCCAAGTCGATGGTCGGCCCAGTGCACAAGTCGAGCACGGCACTGTCGAACTTGTTGTCGGCGTGCTTCCCGCCGAGCCACCGTCGCACCGGTAGCCGTCGGACTTCGCCGTCGTCGCGCCTGATCCAGCACCGCTCACCATCGAGAGCACGGTCATAAAGGTGTCCCAGCATGTCAGGCACGCACCCCCTCGGTGACACGGGCGAATCGACTGTCCGCGGCGCACATCCGCCGGACCGACGCGATGTCGTCCACCGTATCGACATCCGCTAGCTCGGCAACCCGCGTGACCTCGATTCCCTTGGACCACAAAGCCGCCAGCGTCAACGCACCAGTGTCGGGTTGTGACATCGGCACCGTCCGAAGGCAATCGGCCATCGCGGCGTCGGACACTCCCAGCACCCACCATCCACCGTCGTCGGCGAGGCCGAGCACCGCGCCGGTGCCCATCAGTTCATGGGCGCATTCGGTGAGCATGTCGGCCGACACCTGCGGGGTGTCCATCCCGATCTGCAGCACCGCTCGATTGCCCGTCGCTGCCGCCGCGTCGATGTGCGCATTGGCGAGCCGGTCGGCGAACCCGTCCCCGCGCTGCGGCACTACCGTGAACGCATCCAGGCGGCTGCGGATCGTCGCCGATGCCCGCGCGTCATCGAGGTCGCCTGTCATCGCCACCACGCGCGCCTGTACGGGCACGGCGGCGACCGCGTCGAGGGTGTCCAGCAGCGCAGCCGCTGCGATGTCGGCGGCCACCCGATCCCCGACCGAGGCGGCCAGCCGCGTCTTCGCCAATCCGGGCACGGGCGCCTTCGCCACCACAAGGGCGACCACCGGAATCACGAAATCACCCGCCAGAAATCGAATGCCGCGACCACGCTGCCGCGCATCGAACCGCTCACCTTCGATTTCCCACCGGTTCTGGGTCCGTAGTCCACATCGCGTTCGACGACCTTCCAACCCGCGGCAGCGGCCCGCACCAGCAGTTCGAGCGGATATCCGGATCTGCGGTCCTGCACGCCCAGCCTCAGCAGCGCGTCACGGCGGACCACCCGCATCGGCGCAATGTCGTGCACCGGCAGACCGTGCTTGCGACGCAGCCGCCAGCACACCGCAGCGGTCCCGGCGCGGGCATGCCACGGCCAGTTGAGGCCCTGCACGGCACGCCGCCGTCCGATCGCCATATCCGCACCGCGTTCGAGATCGTCGACCAATTTCGGTAGGTCACGCGGATCAAGCGAGCCGTCGGCGTCGATGACCGCCACGACCGGCGTCGCCGCCGCCACTATCCCGGTGTGCACCGCTGAGCCGTATCCCGGGCGGGTCTCGGTGACCACGTCCGCACCGTGCCGTCGGGCCACCTCGGCGGTGCCGTCGGTGCTGTTGTTGTCGACCACCAGGGTTCGGTACCCGGGCGGGATCGCCGCCAGCACCCCCGGCAGTGACGCGGCCTCGTTGAGGCACGGCAGCACCACCGTGACGCGACAGTCGGGCATGGTTCGAGGCTAGCCACCCCCGCACTGGTCAAACGCGGTTACCCATGACAAATTCATTACGTCGCTGCAGGTCGCGGCCGCGCAGGGCTAACCTCGGGGGGTGACTCGGGTGCTGATCGCCGACGACGACACCGTCGTGCGCGATGTCGTGCGCCGGTATCTGGAGCGCGACGGCCTCGAGGTGTCGATCGCCCACGACGGAACTGAGGCGCTGCGGCTGCTCGGTTCGCAGCGCATCGACGTCGCGGTTCTTGACGTGATGATGCCCGGACCCGACGGGCTCACGCTGTGCCGCAGCCTGCGGCAGCGCGGGGGCTACGCGATTCCGGTGATCCTGCTGACCGCGCTCGGTGAAGAGGACGACCGGATCGCCGGTCTGGAGGCCGGTGCCGACGACTATCTGACCAAACCGTTCAGTCCGCGGGAACTGGCGCTGCGGGTCCGGTCGGTGCTGCGGCGTGCTCCTGCACAGTCGGGCCCCCCGCCGCTCGACATCGCGGTCGGCAAGCTGAGCGTGTCGGCAGCCGCGCGCTCGGCGACTGTGTCGGGGCACCAAGTTTCGCTGACCAACCGCGAATTCGACCTGCTGATGTTCTTCCTCACACACACGGACACGGTGTTCTCCCGTGAGGAACTGCTGAAACAGGTGTGGCGCTGGGACTTCGGCGATTTGTCGACGGTGACGGTGCATGTGAAGCGGCTCAGGTCCAAGCTCGGAGACGCGCACCGGTTGCAGACCGTGTGGGGCAAAGGCTACCTCTGGAGCAGCGCCGAGGAACAGCAGGCTCATGCCGACTGACCTGTGGGAGATCGCCTGGTGGGCCTTCGCCTGCTCGGTGCCGGTGGTCCTCGCCGGAGCGATCATCATCCGGTTGGCGCGGTCGTGGTCGTTGGCTGTCAGCATGGTGGCGCTGGTGCTGATCCCGGTGCTGGCGACGTTCTCCGGAGTGCTCGGTGCGAGCGGGTTCATGATCACCGAGACGTTCGAACAGACGGCGGTCGTGCTGGTCATCGTCGCGGTGGTCACGATTCCGGCGGCGGTGATGTTGGCGCGCTACCAAGCCCGGCGCACCGTGTGGGAGCAGGAGATTCGCGATTCCGAACGGGCCGCCGAGCAGTCGCGGCGGCGGCTGGTGGCGTTCGTGAGCCACGACCTGCGCACGCCGCTGGCCGGGATCCGCGCGGTGTCCGAGGCGATCGCCGACGGCGTGGTTCCCGAATCAGAGGTGCAGGTGCACGCCAAAACGATTGAGCAGGAATCGATTCGGCTCGCCGAGATGGTGGACGATCTGTTCGAGATGTCGAAGATCAATGCAGGCGCGGTACGGCCCGCCTTGGACAAGGTGGCGCTGGACGAGGTCGTCGACGACGTCCTGGCTGCACACCGGATCGCCGCCGAGCGCGCCGGTGTCCACCTGACGGCCGAGTTGCCGTCCAAGGCGGTACGGGTGGTGGGTAGCGACCGGGCATTGGTCAGGGTGTTGTCCAACTTGGTGGCCAACGCGATCGCGCATACCCCGGAGGGCGGGCAGGTTTTGCTCTCCCTCGGTGCCGACGACAACGGCGCATGGGCCCGCGTCGACGACACCGGCGTCGGCATCGCCGAGGCCGATCTTCCGCGGGTGTTCGATGTCGCGTACCGCGGCTCCAACAACCGTGTGCCACGCTCGGATTCGTCGCTGCCCAGCGGATCCGGACTCGGCCTCGCCATCGCCGCGGGTCTCGTTCAGGCCCATCGCGGCACACTGACCGCGCACAACCTCGACGCCGGCGCCCGGTTCGAGGTGCGGCTGCCGTTGGCGGCCGACGACTAGTTGACCGCGGCCGACGACTAGTTGACCGCGCGTAGACGAACGTGGTCCTCACCTATCTGACCTGCGACTTCGACTCGACCACTAGTATTTGAGTGATCACTCAACTACTGTCACTCGCATGACCATGAAGAGTGCCGAGAAGGCGCGACGCAAATTCAAATTCGAACGACGCATGGGACGCATCGTGATGAACCCGTTGATGACGGCGCTGGACCGCCTTGGCGTCCGCTCGTCACTTGTGGTCGAACTCGAAACCATCGGCCGCAAGTCGTCAGAACCGCGCCGGGTGCCGCTGGCCGGTCGGATCGACGGCAACGACCTGTGGGTCATCTCCCAACACGGCCGACGGGCCGGCTGGGCCTACAACATCGCCGCCAACCCAAACGTCCGGGTGCGGGCCAACAACGAATGGCGCACCGGCACAGCCACTTTCGAACCCGATGACGACGTGCGCGCCCGGGCCCGCAGCTTCGGTGGCGGCGGCCGCTTCGGGCAATCGGCGACCGCGTTCACGATGCGCGCCATGGAGAGCGACCCGATTTCGGTCCGCATCGCCCTCGACTAGGTCGACCTCCTGCCGTTTCGAGCCGACTGGGACGGGTAGTCCCACCGCGTCGGAAGGAAACGGAGGATCTGTGAACAAGCAACTACGAACATCGTTCGCTGTGTTCGGCGGAGCGGCTGCAATGGTGCTGGCCGTCGGCTGTGGCGGCGGCGACGACGGTGATTCGACCAGCACGACCAGCACGACCACCGAGACGACGTCGGCGACAACCACCACGACCGTTCCGGCGACCACCACCGCTCCGGCGCCCGCGCCGGGTGGCGGTGCCACGGTTCCGGGAGGACCCACCGGCGGGGGCGGCCCGGAGGGCGGCGGTGGCGCGATCCCGGGCGGCCCCACGGGTAGCGGTGGCCCGGGCGGAGGCGGCGGGTCCATCCCCGGCGGCCCCTCAGGTGGCGGCGGCCCAGGTGGCGGCGGCGGTTGTGTTCCCGGCGTGGGTTGCGTCGAGGTCCCGTAGCACCCGAGCCATGTTGACTTCCCCGGCTCCGGGGAAGTCAACATGGCCGGGCTGGATCTGAACCTAGTCCGGCAGTGAGTTGCTCAGCCGCTCCGTCGCCGCGAGGTAATCCTCGATGAACTCACGAACCACCTCTTTTGCGGGCTTCACCTTGTTCATCAGCCCCACGCCCTGTCCGACGAAATAGGTCGCCAGGGCTTGCGCCCCCGGGTGACCTTGCGCCGCCAGCACGTCGATGCGCCGGATGATCGGCTCGGCCACCATCGATTGCAGCGGCAGCGGCAACGTTTTGTGACCGCCCTCGTTCGGCTGCCATGCATCGGTCCAGTCCGAAACCAGCTGCCGCGCGGGCTTTCCGGTTCGGCCGGTGGAGCGGATTGTGTCGCGTGACGACGCGGCGAGGAACTTCTGCACCGTATGCGGCGCCGTTTCGGCCTCCTCCGTCGTCAGCCACACCGAGCCGGTCCACGCCCCGGCAGCACCCATCGCCACACACGCGGCCATCTGCTTGCCAGTGACGATCCCGCCCGCCGCCAACACCGGGATATCACTGCCGATGGCTGCTAGAGCCTCCAAGACCTCGGGGATCAGCACCAGCGTCGTCACCTCGCCGCAGTGGCCACCGGCTTCGGTGCCCTGCGCGACGATCACATCCACCCCCGCCTGCACCTGCTTGACCGCATGCTCCTTCGCGCCCACCAACGCGGCGACCGGAACGCCGTTGCGCTTCCCCGCCTCGATCATGTAGTCGGGCGGTACCCCCAGCGCGTTGGCGATGAGCTTGATCGGATGGCTCATCGAGACCTCGAGCAGATCCTGCCCGGTGTCCCCGGACAGAAATGACGGGCCGGTCTTCGGCGACGTTTCGGGCTCGATGTCGTGCTTGGCCAGCAGCTCCGCGATGAACGTGCGGTAGTCCTCGGGGATGCGGGACGCCAGCTCGCCCCGGCCCAGCTTCTCGCCCTTGCCCTCGAACTTGGCGGGCACGATGAGGTCGAGGCCGTACGGCTTACCACCGACGTGCTCGTCGATCCACGACAGTTCCTGGTCGAGCAGCTCCGGTGTGTAGGCGGTTGCGCCCAGAACGCCGAATCCACCGGCATTGGTCACCGCGGCCACCACGTCCCGACAGTGGCTGAACGCGAAGAGCGGGAAATCGATGCCGAACTGCTCACAAATGACGGGCTTCATTCGACCAGTATCACTAGGTCACACCGGTCGACGACAGGAACCCTTGGATCTCGGTGAGCATCTGCCGACCGTCCGACATCTCAGGGTCGTTGTGACCGGACCCCGGCACCAGCACGTACCGCTTGGGCTCATGGGCCGCGTCATAGAGTCGCCGGCTCAACGCCTCAGGGACGATGTCGTCGCGGTCACCGGCGATCACCATGACCGGCACGTGCACCGATCCGATCCGGTCGATCGACGGATACCGGTCCATCAGCAACCACCGCACCGGCAACCACGGATAGTGCATCGCGCCAACGTCGGGCAGGGAGGTGAACGGTGATCGCAAAATCAACGCCGCGGGCGGCCGTTCCACCGCGAGGCCGACAGCGACTGCGCCGCCGAGCGATTCGCCGAAATACACGACTTTCTCGACGCCGGGTTGCGCAGCCAGCCATGCCTGGGCGGCCCGTGCATCGGCGGCCGTTCCGTCCTCGGAAGGTTGGCCGGGGTTGCCGCCGTAGCCGCGGTAGTCGAACAGCAGCACCGAAAGGCCCATACGGTTCAGCGCCGCGGCCAGGGCGATCCGGCCCGACCGGTCGCCGCCGTTGCCGTTGCACACCAGCACCGCAGGACCGCCGCCGGCGACCGGGAAATACCACGCCCCCAAACGGATTCCGTCGCTGTCCAGAACGACGTCCTGTCCGTTGGGCAACATCGTCGCCGCCGGCGGGACCGGCCCAGGCGACGGAAAATAGATCAACCGTCGCTGCTGCGACCACGCCAACGCCAGCAGACCCGATGCCACGAGCGCGACGATAGCGACAACCACCGCCAAGTGCTTCATCTACGCCCGCAGCGGTGCGAACGCGAACTCGCGCAGGCCGTCGCGCGGATCGACGGCGGCGCGAAAGCCGAGCACGTCGGCGGCGCGGGCGGGGTCGGCGACGATATGGCGGACATCGCCGCTGCGGTACTGCCCGGTGACGACGGGTGCTGCGGCGCCACGCACGTCGCACAACTCGGTCGCGACCTCCATGATCGAAATCGGCCGACCGGAGCAGACGTTGAACGCGTCGAATCCGTCGACTGCGGATTCGACGGACGCGACGTTGGCTGCCGCGATGTCGTCGACGTGCACGAAGTCGCGCATTTGACCACCGTCTTCGAAAACCCTTGGCACGTCGCCGGATTCCAGCTCCGAGCGGAAGATCGCCGCGACCCCGGAGTACGGGGTGTCGCGCGGCATGTGCGGGCCGTACACGTTGTGATAGCGCAACGCGACGACCGAGCCGCCGCTGGCCTCAGACCACGCCAGTGCGTAATGCTCCTGCGCGGTCTTGCTCGCGGCGTACAGGCTGCGCGGCCGCAGCGGCGCGTCCTCGGCCACCAGTTGCCAGTCGACCGTCGCACCGCAGACCGGGCAGCGGTGGTCGAACACCCCGGCATCGAGATCGTCGCGCGAGCGGGGCAGCGGGTCGATCGGACCGTGCGCGGCGCAGTCGTAGCGGCCCTGGCCGTAGACCACCATTGACGAGGCCAGCACCAGTCGCCGGCAGTCCGCGGCGAACATCTCGGCCAGCAGAACCGACGTCCCGTAGTCGTTGTGGCTGCCGTACGACGGTGCGTCGGCGGCGTTCACCCCGGCACCCACCACCGCCGCCTGGTGGCACACCACGTCGACACCATCGAGCAGCGGCGCCAGCGCCGACCCGTCGCGGATGTCGAGAAGCCGGCAATCCGGCGGCGGCTCAGCACCCGGACCGTGCGCGGCGGGCAGCATCGCGTCGACCGCCACGACGTCGTGTCCGGCGTCGCGAAGTGCGGCGTCGACCCGGGTTCCGATGAACCCGGCCGCTCCGGTCAGCAGGACTCTCACGGCAAGTCGAAGGGAAGTTGAATGCCGTCGTGTGGCAGGCAATGCGTGCAGGAATTGACCTGGGTCACATTCTCTATGGCCTCGTGAACCAGCTTCTTGAAGGGCACCAGGTTGCGCTCGAATTCGGCGAAGACGTCGACGGCGCGCACCGCCGATCCGCTGTCGATCCCCGCATCCACATCTGTTACCAAAGCGATTGCCGCGTAACATATTTCAAGCTCACGCGCCAATACCGCCTCTGGATAACCGGTCATGTTGACCAAGCTGAACCCCTGGCTCGCGAACCACCGGCTCTCAGCCCTGGTGGAGAACCGCGGTCCCTGCACCACCACCATCGTCGCGCCGTCGACCACACCGGGTAGGTCGGCCGCGGCGGCGCGCAGTGTCGGGCAGTACGGGTCGGCGAACCCGACGTGGATGCCGCCCGAGTCGAAATAAGTGTCGTCGCGACCGCTGGTGCGGTCGACCAGTTGGTCGGGCACCACCATCGCGCCGGGCCCCAGGTCCGGCGTCAGGCTGCCGACGGCGCAGGGCCCGAAGATGCGCCGCACACCGAGCGCGCGCAACGCCCACATGTTGGCGCGGTAGGGGACGGTGTGCGGGGAGAACTCGTGCCCGGCACCGTGTCGTGGCAGGAACGCAACCTCGTGGTCGCCGACGGTGCCGACGGTGATCGGCGCGCTCGGCTCACCGTAGGGGGTGTCCAGGCTGATCGCGCGGGCGTCCGAACCGAAGAACGTGTAGAACCCGCTGCCGCCGATGACTCCGAGCAAGGGCTACACGCCCGGCGTTTCGTCCTCGACCACCGACTGCTGCGAGGCGCGGCGTGCTCCGTCGCGGATCTCGAACACGTCGGTCGCGAAGCCGCCGATGGCGTTTGCGACGTCCTTGACTGCGGTGGTGATGATCGAGGCCACATCGCCGACGGTTGCCGCGCCGGACTCGACGATCTCCTGCACGGCATCCTTGCGGATCTCCGTCTTACTGAGTCGGTCCTCCATGAGGACAGTCTGCCACGCGTACGGGCGCCGGACCCGAAGAGGAAAACAACGACCGTGCAAGACTGGCGCTCGTGGCCAGTTTCGCGCAGTGGGTGGAGGGCGCCCGGCCCAGAACGCTGCCCAATGCGATCGCCCCGGTCATCGCCGGTACCGGCGCGGCGGCCTGGTTGCACGCGTGGTGCTGGTGGAAAGCTCTGCTGGCGATGGTCGTCGCGGTCGCGATGATCGTCGGGGTGAACTACGCCAACGACTACTCCGACGGTATCCGCGGCACCGACGATGTGCGGGCCGGGCCGCTGAGGTTGGTGGGGTCGAAGGTCGCCACCCCGCGCTCGGTGCTGATCGCCGCGATCGTCAGCCTGGCCATCGCGGCCCTCGCCGGACTCGCGCTCGCGTGGTTCAGCGCGCCGTGGCTGATCGTGGTCGGCGGACTGTGTATCGCCGGCGCGTGGCTGTACACGGGCGGTTCGAAGCCCTACGGCTACCTCGGGCTGGGCGAGGTCGCGGTGTTCGTGTTCTTCGGTCTGGTCGCCGTACTCGGCACCCAGTACACCCAGGCGCTGCGAATCGACTGGGTCGGGGTGGCGATGGCCGTCGCCATGGGCGCGATGTCGTCGGCGGTGCTGGTGGCGAACAACCTGCGAGACATCCCGACCGACAAGGAATCCGGCAAGATCACGCTCGCCGTCCGGCTCGGCGACCCGCGCACGCGGCTGCTGTACCAGATGCTGCTGGCAGTGGCGTTCGCCCTGACGCTGGTGCTGATCCTCGCGACGCCGTGGGCCGCCGTCGGTCTGGTGGCACTCCCTCTGGCGGTGCGGGCCGCTGCTCCGGTGCGAAAAGGTTCCGGTGGCAAGGATCTGATCCCGGTCCTGCGCGATACCGGGCTGACCATGCTGGTCTGGTCGGTCGCGGTCGCCCTCGCCCTGGCGATTTCGGTGCGCTGACAGTCGCTGAGTGGCTGTTGCGAAATGCCGATGGCTGACGATGGCCGGCACTGGTGATAGTGGGTGGCGCCGTCCGGGGGGTTACCCGGCCGTGGCTGCGTACAAGCGGGTGAGGTTGAGCGCTGCGGCGGCCAGGTGGAGTTCGGCGGTGACAGCTGCCAGTCCGCGGCGGGCGTAGCGGCGTAGGCCGATGCGGTCTTTGAGATGTCCGATGACCGGTTCTACGGTCGCTGATCGGCGTTTGTATCGTCGTGCCTGAGCAGGATCTTTGAGCGTGTGGCGCATCGCGTCTGCGGGTGAGAGGTTCGGCGGTGGGGGTCCCTGGGTGGGGTGGTGTTTGGCGTCGTGGTGGACGTCTTTCCCGGTGCCGGGTGCGATGAGCCGGTCGGGGCCGGGGCTGGTGAGGTTGTCTTCGGTGAAGTAGCCGTTGTCGGCCAGGACCAGTCCGATCGTCTTGTCCAATGCCTCGGTGTGGGTTATCGCCGCAGCCAAAGCCGGTGTCCAACAATGCAGATCGTTGGCATCTTGAGATACGTGCACTCCGATGATGAGGTGGTCATCGGAGCACACGATCTGGCTGTTGTAGCCCTGCACCGATCCGCTGCCTGAGCCTTGGACCATCAACCGGGCCTGCGGGTCGGTCAGATTGACCACCGGTCCGCCCTTGGGGCCGCGGCGGGTCTGAAAATAGGCACGTTGACGCGCCGCTGAACCACGCCGATCGACCAATCCCGTTGCCTGACGCCGTTGGGCGTCGGCCAGCCGCGCCTCGGCCTTGCGTATCAGCTTGCGAATGTCGCCGCGCTGCTGGGCTTCGAGTCCCACGCACCCCGATCAGCGGGGCCAGCCGCTGCTGTTGACGGGCCAGCCGGGCCCGCCACAACCGGACCTCGTCGACGCCGGCCGGCGGCGGTCCGGCCACGACTTCGCCGGCCTCGACACGCTGCAGATACTTCTCTTGACGCTCGGCGTCGGCGGCGTCGGCCTCCTCATGGCGGGCGTCCTGTTCGGCGATCTCGGCCATCGCCTTCTTGATCGCCGCGGCCCGTCCAGCCCGAGTCGTCAACTCCGGTGCCGGTGTGGCCGGCGGCCCACCGACCGCGGCTTCAGCGGCGTCCTCGGCGGCGTCGGCGGCGGCGGCCTCACCGACCGCGGTCTCGGCGATCCGACGGGCCTGCTCACGCACCCATTTCTGAGAGCGGTTGGCCGACATCGACGCGTTGGCCGCGATCTTGGTGCCATCAATGGCGATCGATTCGACCCGCACCATCCCGGCCTGCGAACACATCCGCAGCACCTGAGCGAACACGTCGATCACGGCGTCGTCGTGGTCGGCGCGGAACCGGGCAATCGTGGTGTGATCCGGCGGATCTTGAGCACACAGCACCCGGTAGGCGACGTGATCGGCACACAATCGTTCGATGCGCCGCGAGGACCGCTGCCCCGAGGCATAGGCGTAGATCAGCAAGGCCAACAACATGTCCGGGTCATAGCCGGCGCGGCCGACGCCACCGGTGCGCCGATGCTGGTGAAACGCCGAGGTGTCCAACTGCTCGATCGAGTCGAGGATGAACCACACCAAATGATCATCGGCCAGCCAGTCGGCCATATTCGGCGGCAACAAGAACTGCTGATCACGCACTACCGGACGATACGAACGAGCCACACCTCAATCGTTTCGTGCCGACCTCAAAACACCAAACACCTCAACCGGCATTTCGCAACAGCCACTCAGCGATCGTTAGCGCGCCGAAACCGCAACTAGGAGACGCTTGTCGGCGCTTCCGACACCTTCACCAGTGCCACCTCTGGCCGGGCCGGAACCTCATCGGCCAAGAACCATCGGAACGCCAGATTGCCCCGCGGATAGTCAAGCGTGGTAATGGCGTTCGGATGTTCGGTCATCCCCCGTGAGATGACGACGGTCACCGAACCATCGGCGTTGGGGACCGCCGAGTAGCCGTTGACCGAGCTGCGCGCGTCGGCGACACCCGGCGTCGCCATGAACTGATTCCACACCACCAGGTTCCAGAATCGGCATCGCGGCGGGCGGTGGGTGACGACGAGCGCCTCGTCCTCGTCGAGTACGAAACTGCCGTAGGCATAGCAGGCGTCGCGCGCCGACCAGCCGAAGTTCGCATCGGGTACCTGATACGGATCAGCGAATTCATTTGCGGCCGTGGCAATCTCGTGTCCCAGTCTGTGTTGTTGCTCGCTACGCACACCCACCGCCAGCGGCAGAATCGCGAACATCGTGCGCAACCAGGCCGCACTGGAGCGCAGCGCAGCCGCCGTCTCTGCGTCGCCATGCCGGAATGGATCGGGCTTGTCGAGCGCCTCGATCTGCCACTTCACCGGGCGCCCGGTTTGGGGATTGCCCTGGTAGTCACGGGTCATCAGCACCGCCGCGTCAGGCGTCGGACCGAAGTCGAAGGAGAAGTTGCCGTCGGCATCGATGTCGAGGTCGTCGTCGCGCAGGATGGCCACGATCCGGTCGGACCACGCCCCCGGCGACGGCTCGTTGTAGGCCGTCACCGAGAAGTAGACGCTGTCGCCCTTGTTCCCGCTGATCCGGTAGCGCCGATTCGGATCGACCGGGCACATGAAGTAGTAGGCGTCGGTATTGTCGCCACCCCACCGGCGGTCGGGCCGAAACGGTGAGTTGACCTCCACCCACAGCGGCCGGCTGGGGTCGGCGAACAGGTACGTGTCGAACGCGACGCCGAGGGTGGTCGCCAGCATGCGGTAGCCGTCGGCGACATGGCGGTCATCGGTCACCGCACGGTCACCTTCGAGGAAGGTGCGGTCAAGGCCGCCAAGGGTTTCCAGAAGCTCGCGCCAAGCCGCCGTGGATTCGTGTTCGGTCATGCGCTGATCCCTCTCGCGATGAACTCCGCGGTGCGGCCCATCCAGTCCTCGTCGAGTGTCTCGGGGTGTGTGATCAGAGCGAGGAAGATGATGCCGGCGAGCGCGTCGATCACGTCGGCGGGACGGACCTCGGCGCGAACCTCACCGCGCTTGCGGGCCGTCTCGAGCCAGTCGTCCAACCCGTGGGACAGGACGTCGACGAACCGCTCGAGCAGCGCGGCGTGCAGCGTGGAGTCGACGGCCATCTCCGCCACCAGCCCGGGCAGTGCCGCCAGCGCCGCTGGGGTGGTCAGGAGCGCGAACGTCCGGGCCATCATCTCGCGCACGTCACCGAGCGTGCTTCCCGTCGAAGGTAACTCGGTGTATTCGGTGACCGGGAACACCGCCTCATGCACGAGGTGCGCCTTACTGGGCCACCGCCGGTAGATCGCCGGCTTGCTGGTCCCCGCACGCTTCGCGATCGCGTCCACCGACAGCGACGCGTAATCGGTCTCGCCGAGCAACTCGGCCGTTGCCTCGAGGACCGCACGGTCGATCCGGGGATCGCGCGGTCGACCAATTTCCACCATCATTATGGAACTGACAGTAACATAAGTTGCCGTGACCGATGCCCACTCAGCGCCGCCCCCGGTGCACCTTGACGACCTCGCCGAACCACGCTTCTCACCCGAGGCCGAGCCGATTCGCGAGATGATGGGGGCGACGGCGGCGGATTGCCCGCTGGACGCCGACGCGCTGCACACCAAGGCCGCCGCCGAAACCGGACTCGACGATTTCGGCGCCGACGACTACCGCGAACGCCTCGATGTGTTTCTTGCAGCGCTGCAGGACATTCCGGGCATGCATGACGCGGGCATCGTCAACTTCCACGCCCAGTTATTGCAGTGGCTGAAGAACAGGCTCCTGCTCACCGACCTACTGACCCGCCATCCCGAGATTCACGACATCGAGCTCGCTCCGCCGGTGGTGATCGCCGGACTCCCCCGCACCGGAACCACCCATCTGCACAATCTCCTCGGCGCGGCGCCTACGTTTCGCACCATCCCCTACTGGGAGAGCAACGAGCCGTTCCCCCTACCGTCGGAGGCGGGCATCGAGCCGGATCCCCGCAGGACGCGAATGGACGTCGCAGTCGAGGTGATGAACATCGTGATGCCCCACTTCGCGCTGATGCACGAGATGACCACAGACCATGTGCACGAAGAGATTCAGCTGTTGGCCAACGACTTCTCGACGATGCTCTTCGAGACCCTCGGTCATGTGCCGGCGTGGCGCGACTATTACCTGTCCCACGATCAGACGTCGCATTACGAATACCTCGCCGTTCAGCTGAAGGCGCTGCAGTTCCTGCGCGGCGGACGGCGCTGGCTGCTCAAGTCCCCGCAACACCTGGAGCAGCTGCCGGTCCTGGACGCCGTCTTCCCCGGGGTGATCGTCGTGTTCACTCATCGCGACCCGGTGCCCGTCGTGCTCTCCATGCTCACGATGCTGACCTACAGCGCCCGCATGCACTGCTATCCGGTGCCGGTGCGCGAGATTGCGGCGACGTGGATCGATCGTCTCGAGCTGATGCTCAACGCGTTGGTTCGCGACCGTGCCGTCATAGCGCCGGACCGCTCGGTCGATGTCCGCTTCGACGACTTCATGGCCGACGAAATGGGCGTCGTCGAACGGATTTACGACCTCGCGGGAGAGCCGCTGGCCGACGATGCACGGACCTCGATCCAGGACTACCTCGCCGGACACCAGCGCGGTCGGCTCGGCCGTATCGCTACGTCAGCCGAGATGTTCGGGCTCGACGAGAGCGACATGCGGGCCCGGTTCGCCCCGTATACCGAACGCTTCCTGGCGTGACGGACCCGAAGGTCAGCCTGTCGAGGTTCCGGTCCAGTACTCGACCACTCGGCCGTCGGCGATCCTGAGAATGTCGTTGCCAGTGAATCGCTTCGGACCGTCCGGCGTGGCGCCCGTCCCGATCCAGCGCGCCGCCAACATGTCGCGTTCGACGAACGGTTCCACGTCGATGACGAATTGCAGATCGGTCAGCATCGACCTGGTCTTGTCCACTATCGCGTTCAACTCGTCGGGCCCATGGACCTCATGGTCCGGCCAGTGCCCGACGAAATCTTCGGACACCAGGTCGTTCGCCACCGGCTTGCCCGCCCACAGTTCGTCCAGCCAGCGCCCGTAAAGCTCCTTCGCAGAGCTCGCGCACTCCTTCGTTGAAGACATGCGGATTTACTACCCCGTCAACGGCAAAAATAAGCCAGAAGTTCGGGAGCGCGATGCCAGCCAACGCACGACGACCCGGCCCACAGCTGTTCCCCGCCACCCCGACCCAGGAATGCCTGCTAGCTGCATTGTCGGCGCACTCGTGGTCCGGTGTGCTGGTGGCGGTGGCAGTACAGGAGGCCGAGAGGGCCGGGGCTCGGGTGATCATCGCCGACGACGACGTGTTGCTGCGCGAAGGTGTGGCCAGTCTGTTGGACCGATCGGGCTTTCACGTGATCGGGCAGGCTGCCAACGGCGTGGAGTTGCTGTCGCTGGTAGGCACCCACAGACCCGACGTGGTGATCGTGGATATCCGCATGCCGCCAACCCACACCAACGAAGGACTCGACGCGGCCCGCGCGATCCGCGCCGAGTCGCCGGACACCGGCATCCTCGTACTGTCGGCCCATGTCGAGGTCGACCATGCGATGGAGCTTCTCGGCGGCGATCGCGCGATCGGCTACTTGCTGAAGAGCCGCGTCACCGATGTAAGCGACTTCATCGACACGCTCACGCGCATCACGAAGGGAGCGTCGGTGGTGGATCCCGCGGTCGTCGCCGAACTCCTGTCCACGCGCCGGCGTAACGACCCACTCGGTGTGCTGAGTTCGCGCGAATTGGAGGTACTGGCGCAGATGGCGGAGGGCCGCTCCAACGCGGGCATTGCGCGACGCCTGTGGGTCACCGAGGGCACCGTCGAAAAGCACGTCCGCAGCATCCTGGCCAAGTTGGGCCTGCCCGAAACCGGCGACGATCACCGCAGGGTCCGGGCCGTCATCACCTTTCTGGAGGCGCGCTGAGCGATGGGGTTCCATCAGGGCTGTAGCGCGTCGACCAACCGGTCCAGGTCGTCGTCGTTGTTGTAGAGATGAAAACCCACCCGAATCGCCCCGGCGCGGACAGACGCGCGGATACCTGCCCGCTGAAGTGCCTCGGCCGCACCCTCGATAGGCAGCGAGACGATCGCCGAATCGTGCGGCGGCAGACCCAGTTCGGTGCGCAGACGATTGGCGAGCCCCAGACAGTGCGACTGCACGGCGTCGCCGTCAAGGGAGGCCAGCCACGGCATAGCGAGTCCGGCGCCCAGGACGCTGAACCACGCGGGCGACAGGTCGAACCGGCGAGCATCCTCCGCCAACCGGAGCGGCAGCCCGTATATCGTCTGCCAAGGGTCAACGCCGGCGTACCAATTGGCGGCGTGCGGCGTCATCGCGCGACTTACTCTGTCGCTCAACGAAACCCACGCCGTACCGCGAGGCGACAGCAGCCACTTGTAGACCGCCGCGACGGTGACGTCGACCCAGCCCAGCTCGACGCGCTTCCATCCGAGCGCCTGCGTGATGTCGATAACTGTCAGCGTCTCGGTGCCGGCAACGTGGCTGCGCAGCGCATCGATGTCGAGCACCACACCGTTTGCCGACTGCACCAGGCTCACGGCAACGACGTCGAAATCGGCTGCCGCCGTGACCAGTTCGTCGGCGGGCAGCTCGGTGACGGTGACCCCGCGTCGCGCCTGGGCGGCGAACGGAAATGTGGTGCTGGTGAACTCACCCGGCAGCGTGAGGACACGGGCACCGTCGGGGATGGCCGCGGCCACCAGCCCCAGCGCTGAGGAGACGGTGCTGCCCATCGCCACCGAGCCGGCGGGGAGGCCCGTCAGCGCGGCGTAGCCTTCACGTCCGGCGGCGACGTGGGCGTCGAACGAGGGGACGTCCATCGTCCCGTTCTGCCACTTGCCGATGCAGTCCAGCAATGCGTCCACGAGGAACTGCGGCGGCAGGCCATAGGTGGGTGAGTTGAGAAATCCATCGGCCCCGAGGAATTCGGCGCCGAATGCTTCCCGCGTCATGGCGTGGGAGGCTCGTCGCCACGAAGTCTGGCCTGCAGTTGCTCGCGGTCCTTGCGACGACGTTCGTCGAGTAGCGCAATGCTGGCGGTGGCGCGACGGCGCAGTGGGGCGAAGAGCCAGATACCCAGTGGCAACGCGATCACCACGGCGAACAGAAGCGCCACCACGAGCGGAAACTCGCGCACCCCGAGCACGTGGGCCGCTCCGACGATCACCGCGGTCAACGCGACGACGAGAAGCAACCGGGCCAGCACGTAAAGCACCAGGTCTGCGACGAGGCGAGATCCCGGCCGACTATCAGACACGGCCCGAGCCTACCGACGACGCGTATATTCGGAGCAAGGAGGTTTGTTGTGATTTACCTGTTCGCGATTCTCGTCTTGGCCGCCCTGGTCTATGTGGGCTACCGGCTGATGCGCGCGAACGCGACTCCGCGGCCCCGCACCATCGGCCCGGACGACGATCCTGATTTCCTGCGCCGACTCGGCCCTGAGAACAAGCCGCGGTAGCCGCCGGTTCAGATCAAGCTCGACGAGGCCGACCTTCCGGCTTCGGATCGCGCCGCGCGCCCGGGAAGCCCGATGCCACCACTGCCGCCAGTTCCAGCAGCGCCTCCCGCGTCTCGGGCTTCAGTCTCTCGAGGCTGATTTCGGCGCCCTCTTCGAGGTGCGGGTCGAACGGCACCTGCAAGACGGCCCGGCAGCGCCGGGTGAAGTGATCGACGACCTTGTTCATGTCGACCTTGCCGGAGCGCGGCCGCACGGCGTTGATGACCGCGATCGAATCGCGCACCAGATCTTCGTGCCCGTGGGCGTCCAACCAGTCGAGGGTGGCCGACGCGCTTCGGGCGCCGTCGACAGATCCGGAGCTGATGACGATCAACGCATCCGCTTTGGCCAGCACCGCCGCCATCGCCGAATGCATCAGGCCCGTGCCGCAGTCGGTGAGCACCAGGCTGTAGAACCGCTCGAGGACCTCGAGGGTGCGGGTGTAGTCGTCGGAGCTGAACGCCTCCGACACCGCCGGGTCGCTCTCCGACGCCAGCACCTCCAGCCGGCTCGCGCCCTGCGAGGTGTACGCGCGCACGTCGCTGTAGGCCTCGATGCCCTCGGCGTCGCGCAATAGGTGACGGACCGTCGCCGGCGTCTCCAGCGGAACCTTCTGGCTCAACGTGCCGCGGTCGGGGTTCGCGTCGACGGCGATGACGCGGTCGCCGCGGACCGACGCCAGCGTGGCACCGAGGGTCGCGGTGACGGTCGTCTTGCCGACCCCACCCTTGAGCGACAGGACGGCGATGCGGTGGCAGCCGCGCAGCGGCTGCTGCGCCTGCGCGATCAGAGAGTCACGGTGGATCACCTTCGGACTCTCGCCCACGTTGATCGACTTGAACGACGCCAAATACAGCCATTTGCGCCAGCCGACCGACGGGGCCCGCTTGCGCTGTCCGAGCAGCGCCACCGTGGACAGATCCAGATACGGCGCCGGATCCTGGGCCGGCGGTGGCGCCGCGGCCGGCGGTGTCGGTGTCGGTGTCGGCGGGACCATCAGCGGCAACCCGGTGGGCGGCGTCGGCGCGGCCCAGTCCTGCGGCGCGTCCTCCGCCGGGTTCGTAAACCGATTCTGGCCACGAAATCCCGTTGAGCCAGCGGAGTTTCTCGGTGCGCTAGCGTCCGTATCCAGCTTCTCGTCCCCTTCTAGCCAACTCCGGCGTACGAGTGCAGACCCACCGTCACGAGGTTGATGAAGAACAAATTGAAGACCATCGCGATGAAGCCGGCGACGTTGATCCACGCGGCTTTCTTGTCACGCCAGCCGGCCGTCGAGCGGGCATGGAGGTACGCGGCGTAGATCACCCATGCGATGAACGACACCGTCTCCTTGGGATCCCAGCCCCAGTAGCGACCCCACGCCTCTTCGGCCCAGATCGCGCCGAAGATGACACCGAAGCCGAACACCGGGAACGCGAAGATCGTCGTCCGGTACGCAATGCGGTCCAGCGTCTGCGCGTCAGGCAGTCGCTGGACGACGCGGGCGACGACGCCCTCTCGATCGGACTCCCCCAGCTTGGACATCTTCAGCAGGAACAGGATGCTCGCGACGCCCGCGACGAGGAAGACACCCGAGCCGAGGCTGACCACCGAAACGTGGATGGGCAGCCAGTAGGACTGCAGCGCGGGCATGACCGGAGCGGCGTTGGTGTAGAGCCAGCGGCCCGACACCGTGAGCAGGATCAGCACCGGAACCAGCACGAAAACCCACAGCGCGCGGACCTGGGGGCGGCGCAACACGATGGCCGCGGCCACCAGGCCGGAGAAGCACGTCAGGTTGATGAACTCGTACATGTTGCCCCACGGCACGCGCGAGGTGGCCATACCGCGCAGCACGATGCAGATCAGCAGCAGGGCGATGCCGAGATACGTCAGTGCCAGACCCGCTCCGCCGATCCGCTCGTCGACACTGCGCCGCGGCCGCTCGACAACGATGCCCGGTCCGCCGCCGCCGGGGCCGACACCTGCACCCACCGCCTCACGCTCGATGACCTTGCGGCTTCGGCTGTACGCCAGCTCGACGGCAAGCAGGAGCAGGGCACCGACGAGCACCACGACCGACGTGGTGAAAGCCCAGTCCGAATATTTGGCCAGGCCGATGTCGATGTGGTCGGTGTTCATGGGCGCTCGGCGTTCGTCATGCGCGATCCCGCTTCGCTTCTCGCTCGGTCATCTCGGGTTCCTCTCGCTGCGCATCGTCGGCCCCGGCTAACAGGCGCTCGGTCAACCGCTCGAACTCGTCGCCCCAACCAGAGTTGTCGGTACGGGCCAGCCCGCCCAGCTCGACGCTCACGGTACCCGGCCCACCGGGGGCGATTCGAATCCAGATCCGCCGTCGCCGCACCACGAGGGACACCAGCAGACCGGCCATCATGGTCAGCGCAAACACCAGCACCCAGATCTGGGCGGGGTCGTGTGACACCTGGACGTTGATGAACGGCACGGCACCGTCGAACCGCACGACGGTGCCGTCGTCGAGGCTGGTCGACTCGCCGACGCCGAGGTTGACCCTGGCCATCTTGGTCAGCCGGCCCTGCCCGATGAGGCGTGGGTCGAGGGTGAACAGCGATTGCGGTCTGCCGGTGTCCAGGCCGGCGTCACCCTTGTAGATGTCGATGGCGACGGCCGGGTCGTTGGGTGCGGGGAAGCTCGACGACAGCAGCGTGCCTTCGAGCAGCTCGGTCGGCGCGAACAGGCCCTGGATGGCGATCTGGTTCTTCCGCCGCTCGTCCGCGTCGGGGTAGGTGCCCGCCGGCGGGTCGAAGCGCATCGCACCCGAGGACAGCATGGTGATCTGATCGTCGGGTCGCCACTGCAGCGTCTGGGTGCGGGTCTGCCCGTCGGGGAAAGTGACGGTGAACGTCGGGGCGTAGCCGTGGCCCTGAAGATAGATCCGGTCGCCGCCGACCCGCAGCGGGTGGTTCACCTCGAGGCGGTAGGGCCGCCAGGTGTCCGAGGTCAGGTCCGCCCCGGCCTGGTAGTCGACATCCGCGGCGAACGACACAGCCTGTCCGGAGGGCAGATAGTCGGCCTGGAAGTCGTTGACCCGCAGGCAGATCGGATGCAGGGACGTGCCGTCGACGGTGTTGCCTGCGCGGAACGAGTCGAACGCCGCCGGTGACGCCGAGCAGAAACCCGGCCCACCGTCGGCAACGACGATGACGTTTCCCTCGTAGCCGAACAGCTTGCCTGCGGCCACCGCGACGAGCAGGCCGAGCAGCGAGAAGTGGAAGACGATGTTGCCGAACTCGCGCAGATAGCCCTTCTCGGCGGATATTTCGACGCTGTCGTCGCGGACGGTCGTGACTTTGCGCCACCCCCGCAGCCGGCCGGTCATCGCCGTCGCCAATGCCTGCGCCTCGCCGGTCACCGTGGCGGTGTGGTGCTTCGGCAGCCGGGCGAAGTTTCGCGGCGCCGCCACCGGGACCGCGCGCATGCTGCGGACGTGCTCGATCATCCGCGGTGTCAGGCAGCCGACGAGTGAAATGAACAGCAGCGCATAGATGGCGGTGAACCAGAAGCTGGAGAACACGTCGAACGCCTGCAGGCGGTCCAGCCACGGGCCGATCGTCGAATGCTCGGCGATGTACTCGGTGACCTTGGCCTCGTTGAGGCTGCGCTGCGGCAGCAGCGCACCCGGGATCGCCGCGAGCGCGAGCAGGAACAGCAGCACCAAAGCGGTGCCCATCGACGTCAACGTGCGCCAGGTGTTGCGTGCTAGCGCGAGCAGACGCAAAGTTGCCCTTTTTCTGCCATTTTTAGGCACTTTTACGTCTTCTCGCGCCTGGGTGTCGGTCATATCGGCAACGTCACGTCGCTGACGAACGCGTCGCGCACCCAGGACACGAAGTCGCCCCACAGTCCGGTGACCAACGCGATGCCGACGGCGATGAGCAGCACGCCGCCGAAGATCTGGATGGCACGCGCGTGTCTGCGCAGCCACGCCATGCCCTGGACGGCACGCGCGGAGCCGAATGCCAGCAGCACGAACGGGATTCCCAGTCCCATGCAGTACGCGATGACCAGTGCCACGCCCCGCCACACGTTGACGCCGTCGGTCGCCGACGCCACCGCGATGACGCCGGTCAGCGCCGGTCCCAGGCACGGCGTCCAGCCGAGCGCGAATACCGCGCCGAGCAGCGGAGCACCGGCGAGCGTGGAGAGCTGACGCGGCGCGAACCGGGTGTCGCGCTGCAAGACCGGAATGAAGCCGACGAACACCAGGCCCATGATGATGGTGATCACGCCGCCGATACGTTGCAGCAGAAGCTGATTGGTGATCAGTGTCGTCGTCATGCCCAGCACCGCGACGGTGCCGAGCACGAACACCGCGGTGAACCCGGCGACGAACAGCGCTGCGGCTCCTGCGACGCGCACCCGCGCCGTGCGGACCGCGACGCCCTTCTCCCCCGTCGAGGTGTCCGGTGCGGACCGGTCCTCCACACCCACGACGGCGGCGAGGTAGGACAGGTAGCCCGGCACCAGCGGCACCACGCACGGAGAGGCGAACGACACCAGCCCGGCGAGTGCGCTGACGAGGAAGGCCAGCAGGACCGGACCACCCGCCATCAGCTCGTCGATCTGGTCGAGACTCACGCGCCGCCCTTACCCGGCTCCGGCGTCTCGGCGGCCAGGCGCTCCACGAGCGGTTGCAGGTCCTCGGCGAGAAGTTCGCGCAGGAACACCGCGGCGACGCGGTGCTCGCGATCCAGCACCACCGTCGAGGGGATGACGGTGGTGGGGTATCTGCCACCGAACGCGATCATCGTCCGCATCGGCGGGTCGTAGATCGACGGGAACGTGATCTTGCGGTCGATGACGAAATCGACCGCGGCCTGCCGGTTGTTGTCGCGGACGTCGATGCCGAGGAACTCGACGCCCTGCGCGCGCGTCGCGTCGTACACCTGCTGCAACTGGGGCATCTCGGTCCGACACGGCCCGCACCACTGTCCCCAGATGTTGATCACGACGACCTTGCCCGCGTAGTCGTCGAGCGAGATGGTCCTGTTGGGATCCATCAGGTCGGGACCGGACAACGGGCCGGGGCGGCCGCGGCTGTCGGGCGGGTCGTAGGCGATGTCGGTCTTACCGCCGGGGGCGACGAACTCGAACGTGCCGCCCTGCGCGACGGCGTCGGTGCCGGTGGAGCAGCCGGCGAGCGCGATGCACAACGCGCCCACCAGCACCGCCACCAACGACTTCACTGCCCGGCCAGCTCCGCATAACCCCAACCGACGAAGGCATCGTCGTGGAAGTAGAAGGAGGTCAGCGAAGCCAGGTTGCACAGCCGCCGGGTCGGGAAGTGATGCAGGTTGCGCTTCGTCATGGCGCGCCGCAATGTCTCGACCGGCAGCTGGTGGCTGACGCACACCGCTTCATGACCGGCCGCCTCGAGGCGGGCCCGCTCCAGCGCCGCCGTCATCCGTTCGGCGATCTCCCGGTACGGCTCACCCCACGACGGCTGCCGCGGATTCCGCAGGTGCCACCAGTTCTTCGGATTGCGCAGCGCACCGTCGCCCGGCGATACCCGTTGGCCCTGAAAGATATTCGTCGACTCGATCAGATCGCCGTCGGTGTCGATCGGCAGATCGTGCGCGCCCGCGATCGGCGCGGCGGTCTCTTGTGCGCGCTCCAACGGCGATGCCACGACGTAGGTGATGTCGCGCTCCGCCAACCAGTCGGCGACCGCCTGCGCCTGGGCCCGACCCCGGTCCGAGAGGTGGTAGTCCGGCAGCCGGCCGTACAAGATCTTCTCCGGGTTGTGCACCTCGCCGTGGCGCATCACGTGCACTACCGTGTTCTCGGTCATACGGGCGGTGTCGCTTCCGCTGCGGCACGCGCGGCGCTCGGCAGGGCGGCGGCGATGCGGTCGAATGCGTCGTCATCCAGAGCGGCTGAGACAAACCAGGTTTCGAATGCGCTGGGCGGCGCATAGATCCCCGCGTCGAGCAGCCCGTGGAAGAAGGCGGGGAAGCGCCAGGTTTCCGACGCCCGCGCTGACGCGAAGTCGGTCACCGGCTGCTCGGTGAAGAACACGCTGAGCATGTTGCCGGCGCGCTGAACCCGGTGCGCCACACCGGCTTCGGTCAGCGCCGCGGCGAACAGTCCGTCGAGGCGGTCGGCGTTGGCGTCCAGGCTTGCGTATACGGCGTCGTCGGCCGCGCGCAGCGTGGCCAGCCCAGCGGCCATCGCCACCGGATTACCCGACAGGGTGCCTGCCTGGTAGACGGGTCCGAGCGGAGCCAGTCGTTCCATCACCTCCGCCCTTCCCCCGAACGCCGCGGCGGGCAGGCCGCCGCTCATGACCTTGCCGAACGTGAAAAGGTCCGCATCGACGGGATCGATTCCGTACCAACCTGATCGGCTGACCCGGAATCCGGTCATCACCTCGTCGGAGATCAGCAGGGCGCCGTGGTCGGCGGTGATGCGTCGCAGCGCCGCGTTGTAGCCGGGCAGCGGCGGGACTGTGCCCATGTTGCCTGGGCTGGCCTCGGTGATGACGCAGGCGATCTCGTCGCCGAACTGAGCGAAGATGTCCTCGATCGCGGCGACGTTGTTGTACGGCATGACGATCGTGTCGGCTGCAGCGGCGCCGGTGACACCGGGCGACGAGGGCAGGCCGAGCGTGGCGACACCGGACCCGGCGTCGGCGAGGAGGGCATCGCTGTGGCCGTGATAGCAGCCGGAGAACTTGATGATCTTGGCCCGGCCGGTGTATCCGCGGGCGAGCCTGATCGCGCTCATGGTGGCCTCGGTACCGGAGTTCACGAGGCGGATCCGCTCTACGGGCGCGATGCGCCCGATGATCTCCGCGGCGAGCTCGGTCTCCGACGGGGTGGGGGCACCGAACGACAGGCCGTTGGCGGCGACACGTCGGACGGCTTCGACGACGGCGGGGTGTGCGTGCCCGAGGATCATCGGTCCCCAGGAGCACACGAGGTCGACATATTTGTTGTCGTCGGCGTCGGTGAGCCAGTAGCCACTGGCCGAGGTGATGAACCGCGGGGTGCCGCCGACCGAGTTGAACGCCCGGACCGGGGAGTTCACCCCACCTGGGATGAGCGCGCATGCGTCGGTGAACAGCGCAGCGGAGGTCGCCGTCGCTGAGGAGGTGCTGCGCATGCCACCAGTCTCCCAGCCGGGCCAAATGCGTCAACTACAGGGTGTAGTGGTCAGCCCTTCGGCGTCAGCGCGAACACCGGGTGATCGGCGTCATCGGGCAGCTGGCGCCAGTACCCCTCGACGACTTTTCCCGCCAGCGGGCGGTACGCGGCGATGACGGGTGCCCGCTGCTCGACCGGAATCTCCTGGGCGGCGTACTTCCGGTCGCCGACCATGACCTCGGGTATGGCACGCACGTTCTTCACCCACTCCGCCTCGCCGCGCGTGGACACGAGGTACTTGACCCCGTCGACCTCGGGCACGACCACCGGGATCTGCTGCGGTTGCCTGCTGAGGCGCTTGGTCACGATCAGAGTTTGGCTGCCGCCGACACCGGTCGCCATCGCGATCTTGTTGAATATCGCCCGCGTGAACCACGGGGGCTTGAGGTACGCCATACCGTCCGAGTTTGATGGTCGACATGCAACTACCGCAATGGCTCGCGCGGTTCAACAGGCACGTGACCAATCCGATCCAGCGGCTGTGGGCGGGTTGGGCGCCGACGATGGGAATTCTCGAGCATGTCGGCCGCAAATCGGGAAAGCGGTACCGCACCCCGCTGACGGTGTTCTCCACCGAGGACGGTGTGGCGATCCTGCTGACGTACGGACCCGACCGGGACTGGCTCAAGAACATCACCGCGGCCGGTAGCGGCCGAATGAGGCGTTACGGCAGAAACTTTGAGGTGCGCGATCCGCTGGTCGTGCCGAAGGCCCAAGCGGCGCCGTCGGTGACAGGGTTGGGGCGGCTGGTCTTCGCGCGGCTACCGTTCGAGCAGGCCGTGCTGCTAACCAGGGTCTAGCGGCCTGCGTGCCGCGGGTCGACGCGCGCGCGGATGGGCCCCTTGGCAACCGTGGTGAACGGCACCTCGCAGGCGAAGTCCTCGTCCAGCGAGCTGACCTTCATCGCCCGGACGATGGTGGCCAGCGCCAGCGTGGTTTCCAGCCGTGCGAAATGTTCGCCGATGCAGGGGCGCCCACCGCCGAGGAACGGGAGGAACTGCCAGCGATCGCGGGTCCTGACGTTCTCTGGGCTGAACCGGTCGGGGTCGAAGTCCATCGGATTGGGCCATAACGTCGGATCGTGGTGCAGCGCATAGATGCCCACGGCGATGAGGCTGCCCGCCTGCACTCGGTATCCATTGACCGCGATATCGCGAGTCGCCAGCCGCGCGACACCCGCCGCGGGAGGACACAGCCGCAGCGCTTCGTGCAGCACCTGCACCGTGTAGCCGAGTGCGGGCACGTCGTCGGGTGTCAGCTCTCGATCGCCGATGGCCGCCGCCTCGGCGGCCACCCGGTCCTGGACGTCGGGATGGTGGCCCAGGATCCACAACGAGTACGTGAGCGCCGTCGCGGTGGTGTCGTGGCCGGCGAGCATGAAGATCAGCAGGTCATTGGAGATGTCGTCGTCCGAGATCGGTTGCCCGGTTTCCGGATCGGTCGCCGCGAGCAGAGCCTGCACCAGCGGCGCGTGCCGGGTGGGATCCGCGCGGCAGGCCCGCACCATCTCATCGGTGATCGTGCGCATTTTCCGGACCGCGGCGCTGGCCCGGCGGCGCGCCGGTGTCGGCAACCACCGCGGTGCGCGCACCGGCCGTAACGCCCGGTCGGCGGTGTAGGCGGACGCTACATGCATACAGTTTGCGATCGTGTCGGCACGTTCGTTGAGGTCGACACCCAGCACCGAACGGCCCAACGACTGCATGGCGATCTTTCGGCATTCCACGTCGAGGTCCACATCGCCGCCCGCCGGCCAGCGATCGACGAAATGCTGTGCGGCGCGGGACATGTGACCGCCGAAGTTACGGACGTTGTACTTGGTGAACACCGGTTGCAGCGCCCGCTTACGGGGGCGCCACTGTTCGTTGGGCAGCACGAACAGGCTGTCGCCCGCCATGTTCCGCACCTCGTCGTGGATGACGCACCGGTCCGACGATGCGTCGCTGCGCCCCAACACATCACGCATCGCTTCGGGCGACATCACCGCCACGATCGGCGGCATGAAGCTCTTCGGTCCGAACTGGATGCGGGTGATGGGGCCACCGGCATCGCGGATGACTTCCTGCCCGGTGTCCAGCCTGCGCACCAGCTTCACCAGCCGATGGATCGGCAGGGGATTCTTCGGCACCAACGGCAGGGTGCTGACGTCGACGGTAGAGGTCACTCCGCACTCCAAAACAGCGGTGCGCCTTCACCTTTCAGCATGACCGTTCCGGCCATGACTCTCAGCCGGTACGGGGCTAGCCGCAACGCGGCGAAATCCTCGGAAGTTGGCCCCTTCTCCCATTGCGGAATGACCCGGGGGTCATAGCCCACCGGTGCCGGAGCATTGGCGAATTTGCCCCAGACCGCGGCGCGGGTCTCGTCGTCGAGATACCACTCGACGAGGCACTCGGCGCTGCAGGTGTCCTGGCTCGGGGTCCAGTAGTTCAGCGACATCTGCGGATGCACGGCAAGGTGCGCCTTCTTCACCGGACTCGGCACCGTCGCGACCCAGCCGAACAGGTCGGTGCCGTCCCACTCCCAGATCGGGTGGAGCACCCGGCTGCGCGGATGGCCGTTGGCATCGACGGTGGCGGCGGAGGCCCACACGATCGAATGGGCCATCTCGATGAACGCGGGCGCGATCTTCTCGAGAGAGGTCACGCCGGAACTCTAACGCGGTCTACGTTTTGTCCTGCTTGTTGCTCTCGTCGCTGAACTTCGGGTTCCCGTCGTCGTCGATCCACTCGTTCACCGCGGTACCCGACACTGCGCCGTCGGTCCCGGGCATCACGACCGTCTCCTGCTCCTCCTCGTAGTCCTTGCGCATCTCCTTGGCTTTTTCTTTGTGCTCGTCGGTGACCTCCGGCTTCTCGGTGGGTTCCGGCGGATCGGGCGCGTCGACGACCTGATGGTGTTCGTCGGTTTTCGGTTCGGACTCGCGGCGCTCTCGTGTGCTCTGTAGCTCGTCAGTGCCCTGCTGTTCAGTACTCATGCCACTGTTTGCCCGGTGGTGTGATCCATCAAACAGTGGGGGCGCTAACCAGCGAGAACGGTGCGCAGCGCGGCAGGAAGGCTGGGGAGGAAGTGCTGCGTGGCGAACGCCCGGATGTCGTCAGCGCTGTCCAGCGGTTGTGCGCTGGGCAGGAGCAGCGCCATCGCCGCATACCGCAGAATCGTGTCGGCGAATTCGTTGACGGCCCGCTCACCGATCCGCTGGGCGAAGCCGGCCGGGAAGATGACCCGCAACGCCTCGGCCATTCGGACGATCGCGGCACCGTGGTGCTGAGCCGCCAGTTCGAGGACCAGCGCCGGCTCGTCCCTGATCATGCGGTCGAGGACGCGGTGCCTGCGAAACTTCAGGATCGCGAGGGTGAATGCCTCGACGTAATAGTTCGCCTGCGGGCCCGCCTGTTTCAGCTCGTTGGCGATGTCGGCGAACAGCGTCACGTTCTCGCGTTCGATGACGGCCGCGACCAACTCGTCCTTGTTGCGGAACCGCCGGTAGATGGTCGTGCGGCTGACCTTGGCGCGCCGTGCGACATCGTCGATCGCAACCCGGCGGAATCCGTGTTGTTCGAACTCGACGACGGCGGCGTCGAGGATCGCTTCCGTCGTGGGGTCAGGCCCTGGCATAGCCGGTCTGGGCGAACGTGTTGTAGCGCAACCGCATTGGCAGATGATCCCACAGCCAGTTCACCGCCCGGGTGCGCCACAGCGCGGCGAAGCGCTGGTATCGGCGTTCTTGGCGCTCACTCCACGGCAGCCCGAGCAGGTCCCTGGTCCGCGGCGGCATGCCGCCGGTGGTGAGGAACGCGGCCACGGGGTTGAAGACGGGCGCGATCAGCCGCCACAGCACCGGCGAGACTCCTTTGGGGCGCGGGAAGCCCTTGGTGACATAGCCGACGCCGTACTTGGCGGTCGGATGTGCGACGACGATCTCGTCGATCATCCGGTTCCAATACCGCTCGAACTCGTCGTAGTCGGCGGGCATCGGCCGCTCGCTCACGCCGTAGCGGCGATACCACGTCTTGGACTCGAGGTAGATCTGTTCCTTCTCCGCACGGGTCAATCGCTTGACGAACGTATCGGCGAAGTAGAGCACCTGCTCGACGAATGTGGCGTGCGCCCAGAAGTACGTGTCCGGATCCAGCGCGTGGTAGCGGGAGCCGTCCGGCATCTCGCCCTTGATGTTGGTGTGAAAGTCGCGGACCCGGGTCCCCTCGTTGTCGTCGTCGGCACCATAGACCGTCATGAAGATCGGTGGCAGCGACCGCTTGACCCGGGCGGCGGTGTCGGCGAAGAACACCGAATGGTCCAGCACGCCCTGGCCGAGTTCGGCGAGCATGTTCTGCAGGACGGCGGGCCGAGGCCCGATCAGGTACATCCGATTGTCGCCGAAATACCGCCAGACCAGCGAGTCCGGACCCAATGGCAGGGCGTCGAGCGTCTGTTCGGCATTCTCGGCCAAATCGGTCATGTGCACAGTGTTACAAATTTCGAACTTTGTACCAACCGCTGCGGGTGTGATGCCCGTCGCACTTGAATGCGTCCGCAGGCATATCGTCGGAAGCCTCTGCTTTCGACAATCAAGGAGCGCCGGTGGCAAAGCGTCTGAGTCCGCAGGACATGATCTTCCTGTACGGCGAAACTCCCAGCTCGATGATGCACGTCGCCGCGCTGATGCCATTCACCCCGCCGGCCGACGCGCCGGCCAATTATCTGCGCCAGATGTTCGAGGAAACTCGGGACCTCGACGTCGTCGAACCCTGGAATCTCAAGCTGTCCCATCCGCGCATGCTGTTTCGGCCGGACCAGTCGTGGGTCGTAGACGAGAAGTTCGATATCGACTACCACGTCCGCCGGTCGGCGCTCGCGAGTCCCGGCGACGAGCGCGAACTGGGCATCCTGGTCTCCCGGCTGCACAGCCAGAACATCGACTTCACCCGGCCGCCGTGGGAATTGCACTTCATCGAAGGGCTCGAGGGCGGGCGGTTCGCGATCTACATGAAGATCCACCACTCGTTGGTGGACGGGTACACGGGGAACAAGATCCTCGAGCGAAGCATGTCGACCGACCCGACGCTGCGGGATCAGCCGCTGTTCTTCAACGTCGGCCCGCCGTCGAAGAAGCGCTCGAAGGCACCTGCGCCGGCCCGCAATCCCATAATGAGTCTGGTCGGCGGCTTGCTGGGCGGCGCCGTCGGCGGCGCTCAGTCGGTGGTCAACGTCGGAAAGGCGTTGTACAACACTCAAATCCGCAGCGACGACGAGTATGGGCACATCACCAACTCGTTCCAGGCGCCGCATTCGATCCTGAACAAGCACATCAGTCGCAATCGCCGGTTCGCCACCCAGGTATACCCGTTCGAGCGCCTCAAGAGCATCGGCAGCAAGCACGACGCCACCGTCAACGATGTCGCGCTCACGATCATCGGCGGGGGACTCCGCGCGTTTCTCGATCAACTCGGGGAATTGCCCGCCAAACCCTTGGTCGCATTTCTGCCGGTCAACATCCGACCCAAGGACGACGTCGGCGGTGGTAACGCGGTGGGGACGATCTTGACCACGATGGGCACCGACATCGACGACCCGGTCGAAAGGCTGCACGCGATCACCGCGGCGACGCGCGCGGCGAAGGGTCAGCTGCAGAACATGTCACAGTCCGAGGTGCTGGCCTACACCGCGGCGTTGATGGCGCCGACGGCATTGCAGCTCGCCAGTGCGATGACGGGCGTCAGGGGACCGTTGCCCTTCACATTCAACCTGTGCGTCAGCAACGTTCCCGGGCCGCGAGAAACCTTGTATCTCAACGGAAGCCGTCTGGAAGCCACCTATCCGGTTTCGATTCCGATGCACGGTATGGCGCTCAACATCACGCTGGAGAGCTACGCCGACACTTTGAACTTCGGATTCATCGGATGCCGGGACGCCCTGCCACACCTGCAGCGCCTCGCGGTGTACACCGGTGACGCGCTTGACGAATTGGACAAGCTGGCCTGAGCGAATGTCGCTCACACAGGGACTGCGGCTGCACTCTCGGCTCGAGCGCGATGGACGCGGCGCCACCCCGCGACCCCCAGCACGGCAAGCACGCCCGCGACGGTCGCCAGCAGCAGAGCCAAACTCAGCAGGGGCGCACTGTAAACCGCCGACGTGGTCATCGGCTCACCCTCGATGATCGGGGGCACTTCGACCGTCGTGACCGCGGCCAGCCAGCTGAGCACACAGCCGACGGCCGCAGCGGCTGCCAACACCAGTTGGACGACAGCGCGCCCCGTCACGGCCTAGGCTCCGGCGGGATGCGTTCCTCGACCAGTCGGATCAGTTCGGTCCGCAACCGCTGATGCTTGCGTGCCCATGCCTGGGCACCGCGGTCGTTGGTCAGCTTGAGGCCGATGCCCTTACGTCCACGTGGCACCCCGGTGAGTTCGCCGAGTGCGCGCGACGACTGCCATTTCGGCGTTTCAGCGCCGGTGGCCTCGGGATAGATCCGCACGATGTCGTCGATGCTGATGCGTTCTTCGCCCTGGCGCAGATGATCCGGTGTCAGTTCCACGGAGGTGTGGATCCGGGCCGCCTTGATCTGGATCCACAAGAACCCGGTCACGAGGACGAAGAAGATGCCCGGCACCAGCCATTGGATGCCGTAGCCGGCCGAGAGTTGGATCAGCGCCATGGAGATGCCCGCGACGGGGCCGGCCAGGATCCACCACCACGTGGCACCCGGCTCGTAGAACAGGACCTGGGGCGGCGAACCGGTGTCCGTCACGTGGGCTCGTCTTTCTGGTCGAGTGCGAACCACTCCAGTGCGGGTGGCCGCATCATCAGGACGGCGCCGACCATGGTCAGAATCATGATGAGCAACCAGATCGGCCCGCGGCTGTACAGCGCAAAGAGCGCGAGAACCACCACAACCGCCAGCGACAGTGCGATGGCCGCGCGCCGGAACCGCTCGTCGCCCAGGCGGGCCCGGCCGGCCAGAAATCCCAGGCCAAGGCCCGATGCGGCGAACAGCGCCCCCATGCCGCGGAACAGCGAGGGGATGGCGTCCGGCGAGAATGCGAGCAGCAGCCCGAATGCCACCAGCAGCACCGCGCCGGCCGCCCAGCACCAGAACCCGGCGGACACGACACGCGGTCGCGACTGTTGAGCTGTCATGGTCGGGCCAGCGTAACGCTTCACCGCGTGAAGAACGCGTGGGCGTTCTTGCGGTGCAACAGGAACACCCCGCCCGCGATCAGGACCGATCCCAGGATGCCGCTGACCGCGTAGACCATCGCCGCGACGGTGGGCCGGACCGTGAAGAGGTTCGTCGCGACGTACACGACCGTCGCGACCCCACCGCCGGTCAGCACCGTGCGAGCCCATCGGTAGCCGTGGCGCATCAGGATCTGGAAGGTCAGCACGACCGCCGCCAGCACGACGACGAAAAGTATCGACAGCACCAACACCGCAGTGGGCAACCGATCATTAGGGGTGGCGACCATGTCGATGATGTGGCCGACCAACAGCAGCGGTAGAGAGGCCACCCACAGCCAGAATCCGGTGTCGACGTCCACCGGCCGGCCGGAGGGCTCGACCGGAGGCGTCACGCCAGCCAGGCGGCGACGTCGGCCGCCCAGTACGTCAGCACGATGTCGGCGCCTGCCCTGCGGATGCCGGTCAACGTCTCCAGCGCGACGGTCTGCGGGTCGATCCAGCCCTTCTCGGCCGCGGCGCAGATCATCGCGTATTCGCCGGACACCTGGTAGGCGGCCACCGGCACCGGCGAGATGTCGGCGACCGCGCGGACCACGTCGAGGTAGGCCATCGCGGGCTTGACCATCACGATGTCGGCTCCCTCGTCGATGTCGAGGTCCACCTCGTGCAGCGCTTCGCGGGCGTTGCCCGGCTCCTGCTGATAGGTGCGCCTGTCGCCTTGCAGGCTCGAGGACACCGCCTCCCGGAACGGACCGTAGAAGCCCGAAGCGAATTTGGCAGCGTAGGCCAGGATCACGGTGTCGATGTGGCCGGCCGCGTCCAGACCGGCGCGGATGGCCCCCACCTGCCCATCCATCATGCCACTGGGGCTGACCACGTGCGCACCTGAATCAGCCTGTGCCACAGCAAGTTCGACGTAGCGCCGATTGGTCGCGTCGTTGTCGACCCTGCCGGTGGCGTCGAGGACACCACAGTGACCGTGATCGGTGAACTCGTCGAGGCAGGTGTCGGCCATCAGCACCGTGTCCTCGCCGAGGTCCTTCGCCAGATCCCGCAGCGCCACGTTGAGAATGCCGTCCGCCGAAACCCCGACCGACCCGCCGGCATCCTTGTCCTCGTCGCGCGGCACACCGAACAGCATCAGACCGCCGACGCCCGCGGCGACCGCCTCGGCGGCGGCGCGGCGCAACGAGTCACGGGTGTGCTGTACGACGCCGGGCATGGACGCGATGGGCCGCGATTCCGAAATCCCGTCGGCAACGAACATCGGCAGCACCAGATGCCTTGGCTCCAAAGAGGTTTGCGCGACCAGCCGACGCAGCGCAGGTGTCGACCGGAGCCGACGGGGACGGTGACTCGGATAGGACATGCAAGGCCACCTTCTGTTGCGTTAGCGGCGACGACTTTTCTTACGCGGCGGGGGCAACGCACCTTCGGCGCGCAACCGGGCTGCGTGCTCGGCGAGCGCCTCGACCAGTGGACCGACGGCGGCGACCTCAGGCTGCACATCGACACGCAGGCCGAACTCCGCTGCGGTTTCAGCGGTCTTGGGCCCGATGCACGCCACGATCGTGCGTGCGTGCGGCTTGCCGGCGATGCCGACGAGATTGCGCACCGTTGAACTCGAGGTGAAGCACACCGCGTCGAAACCACCGGTCTTGATCATCTCGCGCGTCTGCGCCGGCGGCGGTGCCGCCCGCACCGTGCGGTACGCGGTGACATCCTCGATCTCCCAACCGCGTTCACGCAGACCTTCGGCCAGCGTCTCGGTGGCGATGTCGGCGCGTGGCAGCAGCACCCGGTTCACCGGATCGAACACGTCATCGTACGGGGGGAACTCGTCGAGCAAGCCGATCGACGACTGTTCACCGACAGGTACCAGCTCGGGGTTGATACCGAAAGCGCGCACCCGATCGGCGGTCGCCTGACCGACGCACGCGATCTTCACTCCGGAGAATGCGCGGGCATCGAGGCCGAACTCGTTGAACTTCTCCCACACCGCACGCACCGCGTTGGTGGAGGTGAACACGACCCACTGGAACCGTCCGTCGACGAGGCCCTTGACCGCGCGCTCCATCTGCGCGGGGCTGCGCGGCGGCTCGACGGCGATGGTCGGCACCTCGATCGGCAATGCGCCGTGGGACACCAGCTTTTCGCTCATCTCGCCGGCCTGGTCCTTGGTGCGCGGCACCAATACGGTCCAGCCGTACAGAGCGCGACTCTCCCACCAGTTCAGCTTGGCGCGGTTGGCGACGGTCTTGCCGATCGTGACCACCAGCGGCCCGGCAAACGGACCGGAGGACTCTGCACCGGCCAGTGTCGCCTTGTCCAACAGCCCGGCCAGCGTCGTCTCGACCGAACGCTGTTGGCACGTCGTACCGTTCGCGGTCACCACGGTCTGGGTGTTCTCGGCGAGGCCGTACTCGATGAGCGTGCGCGCCGCATCGGGAAGGTGAGATGCGGTGGCGTGCAAGATCAGTGGTCCCGGCGCCGCGGCCAGGGACTCCCAGTCCACGTCGCCGCGGACATCGGCGACGGTGTGCGCCGACCCCAGCGGCAGGCCCGCATACGTGGGCACCGCGGTGGTGTCGGGCAGGCCCGGCACGATCTCGAAATCCAGGTGCGTCTTCGCCAGCGCCGTCACCTCGGTGATCACCGCATCCACCGAAAGTGGATCACCAGCCACCAGACGCACGACGTCGGCGCCGGCGCGCGATTCGGCCGCCAGCGTCTTGGCGACTTCGGCCGGATCGCCCAGCGCGGGCCGGATGTCGGGACCGCCTGGACCCCCGCGCAAGTTGGGGAAAATCGTGGGTGCCACATTCCCGGCTGCGTCGCCGTCGACGGGTGCCGGCGGATCGGCGGGTTCGGGGCCCGACGGCGGCGGCAGCTCAGAACCCGCGAGGGCGAGCACCGCTTCCGGCACGTCGGGATCTGTGAACACCAGGGCGGCGTTGGCTAGCACCGTGCGGGCCCGCGTCGTCAGCAGACCCGGATCGCCCGGGCCCGAACCGACGAACGTGATGCGGCCCGGCTTCGGCTTACGCCCTCGCCCGCTCCCTTGGCCTGTCATCTATCACTCACCTCGATGCTTGTCGCAGCTCTAGCTACTGCCGTCGCGTTCCGCCATGAGCTCGCGCGCCCCCAGCTCGAACAACTCCTCGGCCACCGAGAGCCCCAGCTCCCGTGCCCGATCGGTAGTCCCTACCGCGGACGCACGGATCACGTCGGATCCGTCCAGCGTCGCCACGCAACCGCGCAACGACACCTCTTCGAAGACCCGGCCGTCCTCGTCGATGGACTCGACCACCTCGGCGATCGCACCCACCGGCGCGGAACAACCCGCCTCCAGTGCGGCGAGCAGGGCCCGCTCCGCCGTGACCGCTGCGCGGGTGTCGGCGTCGTCCAACTCCGACAGCAGCGCGGCGAGCTCGGTGTCGCCTGCGCGGCACTCGACCGCGAGGGCACCCTGAGCCGGCGCTGGCAACATCTGCACCGGTTCCAGAGTCTCGGTGACATCGGCCAGCCGTCCGATGCGGGCCAGACCCGCTCGGGCGACGACGACGCCGTCGAGATCACCATTGCTTACCCTGTTCAACCTGGTGTCAAGGTTGCCTCTTAGGGGGCGGATTTCCAAACCGAGACCCAATGCTCTAAGCTGCGCGGCCCGTCGCGGGCTCGATGTGCCGATGACCGACCCAGCAGGCAACTCCCCCAGGACCAGGCCGTCACGGGCCACCAGGGCGTCGCGAGCGTCCTCTCGCGGGGGTATCGCAGCGATCTTGAAGCGTTCGTCGGGCGCGGTCGGCAAATCCTTGTAGGAGTGCACCGCCATGTCCACCCGGCCGTCGTGAATCGCTTCCCGCAGCGCCGCGGTGAACACGCCGATACCGATCTCGGCCACCGGGGCGTCGGATCGATCGCCCTCGGTCGAGACGATGACCAACTCGGCGGCGTGACCTCTGCCCTCGAGTGCGTCTTTGATGAGACCGGCCTGGGTCGTCGCCAACAGGCTGCCCCGGGTGCCTATCCGGATTACAGTCAAGCTCTACTCGGCGGTCTTATCGAGATCGGTTGCCATCAAAGGCAATTCGCCCGCCGCGACAGCGTCGACGGCCTGCTGGTCGAGCTCGAAGAGCTCCCGCAGCGCTTCGGCGTAGCTGTCGCCGCCCGGGGCGCTGGCCAGCTGCTTGACCCGGACTGTCGGGGCGTGCAGGAGCTTGTCGACGACCCGTCGCACCGTCTTGGCGACCTCGTCGCGGTGGGCCGCTTCGAGCCCCGGCAGCCGGTTGTCCAGCCGCAACAGCTCAGCCTCGACCACGTCGGCGGCGCGCTGGCGCAGGGCGGTGACCGTGGGTGTGACCTCGGCCATCCGCTGGCCGGACAGGTAGTTCGCCACCTCGGCGGCGACGATGGTCCGGGCCGCCTCGGTGTCCGACGCCGCGGCGCGCGCCGACGGTTCGCGCTGGATCCTGTCCATGTCGACGACGTAGACGTCGGGAAGGCCGGCGACGGCCGGGTCGACGTTGCGGGGCATGCCGAGGTCGCAGATCACCAGCTGTTTGGGCGTCTGACCGTGTGCGAGACCGCGGTGGACGTCGGCCAGCGACACCACCGGACGGACAGCGCCCGTACAGCTCACGACGACGTCGGCGTCGGTCAGCGTCGGCGTGAGGTGGTCGAACGGAAACGCGTCGGCCGTCACACCGAGCTCACGGATCTTCTCGGCCAGCCGCTTCGCGCGCGGCAGCGAGCGGTTCACCACGTGAATGCGCTCGACACCCGCCTTCACCAGGTATTTGGCCGACAGCGAACCCATCGAGCCCGCGCCGATGACGACGGCGCTGCGGCCCGCCAGCGAGCCGAGCTTGGCGTCGGCCATGTCGAGCGCCACCGACACCACGGATGCGCCTGCGGCGTCGATGCCGGTTTCGGCGTGCACTCGCTTGCCGACCGACAGGGCGCGCTGGGACAGTTCGTGCAGCGTGCGGCCCACGGTGTGGTTCGCCTCGGCGGTGGCGTACGCCCGGCGCACCTGCCCGAGCACCTGCTGCTCGCCGACCACCGCGGAATCCAGGCCGCTGGCCACCGCGAACAGATGCTCGACGGCCGCCTCGGCATAGCGCACGTAGGCGTATTTCGTGAGGTCGTTGAGGCCCATACCGGAGTGCTCCGAGAGCACCTGCCCGATCACTGACAGGCCGCCGTGGAAGGCCTCGACGACGGCGTAGACCTCGACCCGGTTGCAGGTGGACAGCACCATGGCCTCAGTCACCAGCGACGACTGCAGGACCTTCTCGACGATTTTGGCCTGTTCGGCCTCATCGGTGCTCAACCGCTCGAGGACAGACACCGGCGCGCTGCGGTGCGAAACCCCGAAAAGCAGCACGCTCACGGCTTGTCCACCACATCATCCAAGGTAATCGGTGACCAACGAGCTCACCAAATTATCGACGTTGCCGAGATGGGACTTTCGACACGTCTGACGGCCGGAATCCGTACCGGAAGATTATTTCGGCGGCGGGTTCCGGAGATCCGTCCGCAACCGGGGCTCATCGACTTCCCAGTAGCTGTGTTCGGCGCCGTCGAGCAGCACCACCGGCAGCCGATCGCCGAACTCGGCCCGCAGCGCCGGGTCCCCCTCGGCCGCAACGGTGTCGACGTCGGTGATCGTCAACGTGAAGCCCAGCTCGTCGGCAAGTTCAGCGAGACGGGCCGCGGCGCCGGTGCAGATCGTGCAGCCGGCACGTGTGAGCAGTTCGACCCGTCTTCCCATGGGGCAAGTATCTCCGCACGGTGACCTAGGCTGAATTCGTGTCCGACTCCGACGTCATCGAGCCCTCCGCGGGGACAGACGCCGATGATCAAAAGCTCGCGGGCGAGGCCAGCGCGGGCGCGGCCGTCTTCGACCTGGATGAACCCGGCGCAGCAGGCGCCCCACCGCCCGACCTGACCGCGGCGGCGTTCTTCGACGTCGACAACACGCTCGTACACGGGTCGTCGCTGGTGCATTTCGCGCGTGGGTTGGCCGCCCGCAAGTACTTCACCTACGGGGATCTCGGCCGATTCGCCTACGCGCAGGCCAAGTTTCAACTGCTCGGCCGGGAGAACAGCGACGACGTGGCCGCCGGTAAGCGAAAGGCGCTCGCGTTCATCGAAGGCCGGTCGACCGAGGAACTGATGGCCCTCGGCGAGGACATCTACGACCAGATCATCGCCGACAAGATCTGGCCGGGCACTCGCGCCTTGACACAGATGCACCTCGACGCCGGCCAACAGGTGTGGTTGGTCACCGCGACGCCCTACGAGCTGGCGGCCACCATCGCCAAGCGGCTCGGGCTGACCGGTGCGCTGGGCACCGTCGCCGAATCGATCGACGGTGTGTTCACCGGCCGGCTCGTCGGCGACATTCTGCACGGTGCAGGGAAAGCGCATGCGGTGCGGGCGCTGGCCATCCGGGAGGGCCTGAACCTACGGCGCTGCACCGCGTATTCGGACAGCTTCAACGACGTCCCGATGCTGTCGCTGGTCGGCACCGCGGTGGCGATCAATCCGGACGCCGACTTGCGTGATGTCGCGAGGGAGCGCGGATGGGAGATCCGCGACTTCCGCACCGCGCGTAAGGCCGCGCGCATCGGGGTGCCGTCGGCGCTGGCGTTGGGCGCCGCAGGCGGCGCATTGGCGGCGATAGTGTCGCGGCGCCAGGACGGCCGCTGAGACCAGCGCTGATAGGCTCGCGCCCGCACATCACGAGACGAAGAGAACGACATGGCTATCGCTGAAGACATCATCGGGACCCACTACCGCTACCCCGACTATTTCGAGGTCAACCGGGAGAAGATCCGTGAGTTCGCGCGTGCGGTCAAAGACGAGCACCCGGCGCACTACTCCGAGGAAGCCGCCAAGGAGTACGGCCACGATGCCCTCGTCGCGTCACTGACATTCCTCGCGGTGGCGGGCCGCCGGGTACAGCTGGAGATCTTCAACCAGTTCGATGTGCCGATCAACATGGAGCGGGTCCTGCACCGAGATCAGAAGTTGGTCTTCCACCGGCCGATCCTGGCCGGCGACAAGTTGTATTTCGATTCCTATCTGGACTCGGTCATGGAGTCGCACGGCGCGATTCTCACCGAGATCCGCGGTGAGGTGACCGACGCCGAGGGCAAGCCGGTGATCACCAGCATCGTCACGGTGATGGGTGAAGCCGAATCCGACACCGAGGTCGACGATGTGAGCGCCCGGATCGCTGCGGCGCGCGACGATGCCATCGCGAAAATGATTGCCAAGCAAAGCTCTAAGGAGAGCTAGCTTCCGCCTATCCGAGGAAGGCGTTCCGCCGGTTGGCCAACAGCTGGTAGAGCGTCTGCTGGATGGTCTCGCGGACGTGGTCCGTCAGCTCGAAGGTCACCATCGGATCGTCGGCGGACGTTTCGTCGTAGTCGGACGTGTAGATCGGCTCGCCGAACTGGATGTGCCACTTCGACGGAAGCGGCACCAGCCCGACAGGTCCGGCCAGCGGGAACAGCGGTGTGACGGGGAAGTACGGCAGCCCGAGCAGGCGGGCCAGCAGCTTGACGTCGGCGATCATCGGATAGATCTCTTCGGATCCGACGATCGAGCACGGCACGATCGGCGCCTTGGTCCGCAGGGCCGCCGCGACGAACCCGCCGCGACCGAACCGCTGCAGCTTGTAGCGGTCCTTGAAGTGCTTGCCCAGACCCTTGTAGCCCTCGGGGAAGACCGCGGTGAGTTCCCCGGCTGCCAATAGCCGGTGCGCATCGGAAGTGCAGGCCATGGTGTGCCCGGCCTTGCGCGCTGCCTGCCCGACGAAGGGCATGTCGAATACCATGTCGGCGGCCAGCAGACGCAGATCGCGATTCGTCGGATGGTTGTCGTGTACCGCCACCGACGTCATCAGCCCGTCGAAGGGCAACACCCCGGCGTGGTTGGCGACAATCAACGCGGCGCCGGTGACCGGGAGGTTCTCGATACCGCTGACCTCGACCCGGAACCACGACTTGAAAAGGCCTCGCAGCAAAGGCAAGAAGATTGCGTTGTTGAGGTGGGGGTCGAAGCCGAACTCGTCGACGGTGTAGTCGCCCATCATCCGCTGGCGGATGAATTCAGCTCCGGCACCTATTCGTTTGGCGAGTTCGGAGGGAGTCGCGTCGGTGCCGGAAGTACCCGCCGCGGCGCCGCGGGCCTGATCGATCTCGCGAACGACCGCGGCGATCTGCTCAGCGGAGGCGTGCGCACCGCTGTCGGAGAACACGGACGGATGTCGACGCGAACTGTCTGCGCGCGCTGCGGCAGCCCGCCGCTGGGCCGTCGAACGACCCGAATTGGAATGCAGCGGAATGACTTTGGCCTTCGACTCGCCCGCCACCTTCTACCTTCTCCCCGACCCGAATCGAATCGTTGCTGTTATCTTCCCCACCGCTGCGCCATGGACACGGCGCGACTCTCCATTGAGCGTACCCATTTCGGGTCGATGATCGGAGTCAACCCGCGACCTCTCACGTAATCGTCAAACGCTTCCACGGTTGTCCACTTCGGGCTGTAGCCGAGGTCGTTACGCATACGTGTCGTATCCATAACGCGGCCGTAGCTCAAGTAGTCGAGCTGCTCTCGATCGACCTCAGTGTAGCGAGTTGCGCGCGACAGCGAATCCACAGCGGAGAGCGCGGAACGAGGGACCGGCAGGGCGATGCGCCCGGCACGCCGGATGGCCTGGCTCATCATCATGATCCCGGTGGCACCGATGTTGAAGGTGCCCGACTTGCCCGCCATCGTCGCGCGCTCCAAAGCGCCGAGGGCGTCCTGCTCGTGCAGCAGCTGCAGTCGGGCGTCGTGGCCGATGACCGTCGGCACCACCGGACCGGCGAGATACCGCGACAACGCGGTGTCCATCGCGGGACCGATCATGTTGGCCAGCCGCAGGATCGTGACCGTGATGTCGGGCCTGCGCCGGCCCAGACCGCGGGCGTAGCCCTCGATGTCGATGCTGTCGCGGGCGAAGCCCTCGCCCGGTGGCCGCCTCGCACCGCTGGCCTCGGTGAACAGCACGGGATCGTGCGGGTGTGAGCCGTAGACCTCCGACGTCGACTTCACGATCACCCTGCGCACCGTCGGTGCCTTCTGGCAGGCGGCGAACAGCTGGATCGCGCCCATCACGTTGAGCTCTTTGAGCACGGCCCGTCCCCCGGCACGAGGCGCGTAGGAGGCCGCGGCGGCGTGCACGACGGTGTCGACCTCACCGTTGCGGATGACCTTCGCAATGAAGGGGTTACGGATGTCGGCGCGCACGAACTCGGCGCGACCCATTCTGCGCAGCAGATCCTTGCTCGGGGCTATGGCGTCGACGGCGATGACGTGGTTGATCAGCGGGTTCTGGGCCAACCGTGCCGTCAGATACCCGCCGAGAAATCGGCACGCGCCCGTGACAAGCACGACCTTGGGGTAGTGGACGGTGTCGTCTGGAGAACGACCCTCAGAATCCATCCGGTCAGCCTAGCGACCAAGTGCGAGAACTACTTGCCGAGTTTTCTGCGCTGGACCCTGGTGCGACGAAGCAGCTTGCGGTGCTTCTTCTTCGACATACGCTTGCGCCGCTTCTTGATGACTGAACCCATGAACTCCGCTATCTAGATGATGTTTGTGCACTTCGCGCACGTGACTCGACCCGCTACCTTACCTGGGCGGTCAGGCTAAACGAAAAACGCGTGACGGAGCCGGACGGCCGGCGACATCGGGCGCGGTGGTCAGCGGTGCACGGCGACGAGAAACAAATCAACCCGCGTCGAAGTACGAGCTTTCGAGCATGTCGTGCACTGCCTTGGCGTGCACCCGGAAAGAGCGGCCGACACGCACTGCGGGCAACTCTCCGTTGTGTACCAAGCGATATACCGTCATCTTGCTGACCCGCATCAGGCTGGCCACTTCCGCGACGGTGAGAAATTGAGCACGAGGCGGCTGGCCGTCGGAAGCGCTGCTGTCCCGCTTGCCGCTCGCCGAATCACGACCCGATGGCCCGTTCATAGACGTCATCGCAACCCATTCAGTTCAGGCACGAGCAGTTCCAGCAGCTTCCCCACCGCTGGCACCAACCCGTGCTTACACGAGGAGAATAGCGTGGCGTGTGGGGTTACTGCGACGGGTGTGGGCTAATCAATTTGAATTGATTGAATTACTGGGATGTAATTCCTAGCTGCTCAGACCGGGTTTTCGCGGCTTCGACCGCGGATGCGACGGCGGCCCGCAAACCGCCTCGTTCGAGTTCTCGCAGACCAGCTGCGGTGGTACCCCCGGGCGAGGTAACTGTCGCACGTAGCTGAGCCGCCGTGGTGTCAATCGCCGTCCCCAGCGCGACTTCCCCCGACGGCTGCGCCTCGTCGAGCCGCTCCAGCAACATCGCGGCCGAGCCCGCCATCGTTTGCACGACCAGATCGGTCGCCACCGACCGCGACAAACCCGCGGCCACGCCCGCGTCCACCAAGGCCTCGACCATCAGGAAGAAGTAGGCCGGCCCCGACCCGGACACGGCGGTGACGGCGTCGAGCTGTGATTCCGGCACGGTGAGCACACCCCCCACCGCGTCGAAGATCAACGACACCTCCTTGAGGTGCTCCGCAGTGGCGAAGCGGCCCGGCGCCAGGGCGCTCACCCCGCCCCCGACGACGACCGGGGCGTTGGGCATCACCCGGATGACGGGCGACCCCGCGGGCAGCTTGTTCTCATAGAACGCGGCCGTAACGCCGGCCGCGACAGTCACGAAAACCTTTTCGGCAGTGTCGGTTTCGGCCCTGGCCGCGGCATCGGCGATCTCGGCCACCAGCCCCTCGACGTCGAACGGCTTCACCGCGACGATGACGTACGTCGCGGTGTCGACCGCATCGCCCACCGTCGTGACCAGCACCGAGTACGTCTCAGACAGGAACTTGGCGCGGCTGGGATCCTTCTCGGCGACCACCAGGTCCTTGACCTGCCGACCGGCGCGCAGCATGCCCGACAGCAGCGCCTCGCCCATACTTCCGCCACCGATGATCGCGATTCTGGCCATGCGGGCAAGCATTGCAGACGGCACGGGCGGCCGGTGTCATCGGCCGCCGTCGGCGTCACGCCTCGGGGGGCACCAACGCCAACTGGCGGCTCTGCACGACGATGTGCCCCGCACAGTCGACGACGATGTGGTCCTCGTCGAACCAGTCCTGGCCGATCTGCACCGTCGTACACAGCACCCGCAGCCAGCCGTCGGCAGGCAGGGCCCGCAGATAGGCGGTCAGTTGCACGGTGGGCGCCCAACCGAACCTGTTGACCCCGAACGTCACCGGAGCCGACACATCGCCGCACAGCAGCGCGAACAGCACGTCGGGTGCCACCCCCTTGGGGCGGACCCAGTACTCGATCACCGGCGGGCCGCCGTCGGCGCGCGGCTCCATCGTCGTCAGCGACGGACGGATATCGCAGCCGTGTGCCAGGTGGACGATGTCGGCCATCCGGTGGCCGGGCCCAATCGGTTCCAGCCCCGGCGGCGGTTCCGGCTGCATCAGCGGGATGACTGGATTGACCGAAAGCAGCGGAGGCACGTGATGCTCGGGTTCACCCAGCGTCACCGACGCCCGCACCGCTGTCCGGTCCCCTTGGTGGAGTTCGACGTCGATGAGGCTGACGCGGCGGCCCCGCTTGCGCACCGTCGTCGTCAACCGCATCGGGCCGGGATCGGGTGCCCACAGAAAGTTGCCCGAAATGGCGATCGGCTGGACATCTCCGGCGTGCTCGGTGCGCGCAGCGTTGGCGCACAGCGCCAGCATCGCCCCGCCGTGCACCTTTTCGCCGATCGTCCAATGTTCGTTCAGCTCACCGTCATACACGCCGTCGCCGGCACTCGTCAGCGCCATGGCATCGGTGAACAGGGTCGAGCTCGGCATGGGGATCCTCACCTCGGTCAGCGCAGCAGATTGGCGCGAGCGAATTGCAGGGACTCGGCGAGCAGCGCCTCACGCTCACTCGCCGACCGCGCCCCCGACGTCGTCACCTCAAGGATCACATGCCCGGAGAAGTCGCTTGCCGCCAGCATCTCGCAGACCTCGACGGTCGGTTGGGTGCCGCGGCCGGGGACCAGATGCTCGTCGGTCGACGCGCCGCTGCCGTCGCACAGATGCAGGTGCACCAGGCCCTCACCCATCCGGTGTGCCATCTCGAGGGCGTCGGTGCCCGCGGTCGCGGTGTGCGACAGGTCCAGCGTGTAGTGCGCGTGGTTACCGTCCAGCGGGTCGTAGGACGGCGCGAACGCCGAGATGCCCGGTCCGGGCTTACCCCCGCGTTTGCGCATCCGCTCGATCGACGTCTGGCCCGCACCGAAAAACCGGTCGGCACGGAACGGGAACATGTTCTCCACCGCCACCATCACCTCGCTGGACGCCTCCAATTCGGCGACCTGCGTGCTGAACCCCTCGGCGTACCGGCGCTGCCACCGGAACGGCGGATGCACGACGACGGTCTGGGCGCCGAGCTGCTCGGCGGCCCGCACGCTGCGCTCCAGTTTCGGGATCGGATTGGCGCCCCACACGCGCTGCGAGATCAGCAGACAGGGTGCGTGTACCGACAGCACCGGCATCTCGTAGCGCTCGGACAGCTCGGCGATCGCATCGATGTCCTGGGAAACGGTTTCGGCCCACACCATCAGCTCGACACCGTCGTAGCCCAGGGTTGCCGCGTACTCGAAAGCAGCCTCGGTCCTCAGTGGATAGACCGAGGCCGTCGACAGACCGACCTTGATTGCGGGGCGCACGTTGGCTGTTAGGCGGCGGTAGTCGCCGTCAACCCGACTGCAGCAGCGCCAAGGGGCCCAACGTGACGAGAGCCCCCACAGCCACTGCGATCAGCGTGCTGCCGATGTCCTCGGTCTTGCGCACCACCCGCACCCCGACGACGAGGCCGAGAATCACCAGGACAGACAGCACCAGTGCGACGATGTTGTTCCACTTCCACAGCTGGTCGAAAGCGACGAACAGGCCGGCGCCGAACGCGACCGCCAGGACGCACTGCCCGACGATCCACACGCCGTGCATGAACGACGACATGGTCGTCGGCTGGGCCGCCTCGGTCCCGCGGTCTGGGTCGTCGAGTTCGATGTCCGCCGGCGCCGGCGCTGTGCCCCTGCGCGCGATGTCGTCGGCGACGGTCTGGCCGCCGAACAACGCACCCTCGACGGGACGGGGATGGGACCTCGAGCGGTCGGAATCCTTGGCGTCGTCCTCGAGGTCGCCGACCGTATCGAGGGCGTCGATGTCGTCCTCGGACTCGATCTCGGGCGCCGACCAGTCCAGGGCGGTGTCCCCGTCGACGGGTTCCGGGTCGGGGCTCATCTCCTCGGCGTCGACCAGCGCGCCGAATCGGCGCGGTGCGTAGCTCGAGCGACGCGGTGGCGCGAAGAAGTCGACGTCGGCGTCGCTGTCCCGCTGTTGGATGTGGGCGGCGTAGTCGGTGACCGCGTCGGCGTAGTCATCGTCGGTCTCGTCGGCCGCGTCCTGTTCGACGGCCTCATCGGCCTCATCGGCCTCGACGGCCTCATCGGCGTTGTCGGCCTCGACCGCTTCGACCACGTCGGTGTCCTGATGGTCGACGGCGCCGTTGCTCGCGGCTGGGCTGGTCAGCTCCGGCGGCTCGACAGCTTCGACCTGTTCGACCGGGACCTCGACGGGCTCGGCGGCATCCTGCTGGGCCGACGGTTCGTCAGCGACGGGCCGTTCGACGATGTCGCGATCGGTGACGATCGGAATCTCACCGGTCAGCTCTGCGACGGAGATCGAGTCGGTGTCTCCGCGACGGCGCCTGCGGCGGCCCCCGACCGGCGGGGCACCGATGGTGCCGTTACGGGCCAGCAACTCCGCGACCGAGATCGGTCGCGTGCTCTGGCTGTCTTCTGGTCCTGTCATTCGTCTCTCGCCTCTGGGCCCCTGGATTCGGCGCCGTGTGAGCCTCCAGTCTGCTGGTCAGCGTCGCTGGACAGATGTCTCCACCAAGGCAGTTCCATCAGCCTCGCTGTCGAGTTTCCGCAGAATCAGCCCTTCTCGCAATGCCCATGGACAGATATCCACGCTTTCGACATCCAGAGCCTTCATGCTCGCCTCAGCTACCAAGGCTCCGGCCACGATCTGCGGCGCCCGTTCGGCGCTCACCCCTTCCAACTCTGCACGGTCAGCCGCGGTCATCCTAGAGATGAATGCTATGAGCTGCCTCAGGCCGGTGGCCGTCAACGTCCGCTTCACCCTCGGACCTGCCCCGGAGGGGGCCGCGCCGGTGAGGCGGGCCAGCGAGCGGAACGTCTTCGAGGTCGCGACGGCCAGGTCTGGAGTGCCCGCCTTGAGCATCTCGGCGCCCGCGTCGGCCAGCTCGGTGGCCAGCCAGTCGCGCAGCATGTTCACGCGGCGGCGGCCCGGGGGATCGTCGGGCAGCCATTCCCGGGTCAGCCGGCCCGCACCGAACGGCAGCGACAGCGCCACCTCGGGCTCCTCGTCGACGCCGTTCGACAGTTCAAGCGAGCCGCCACCGATATCGATGTTGATGATGCGGCCCGCGCTCCAGCCGTACCAGCGGCGCACCGCGAGGAACGTCAGCCGGGACTCGTCGACCCCGCTGAGCACCTGCAGCGCCACGCCGGTCTCGGCGTGCACCCTGGCGAGTAGTTCTTCGGAGTTCTTCGCATCGCGGACAGCGGAAGTCGCGAACGCCATCAACTCGACGCACCCCGAACTCGCCGCGATCTTGGCGAACTCGTCGAGGGTGCCGATCAACTTGTCGGCGCCCTTTCGGGTGAGTTTTCCGTTGCTGTCGATGGCCTCTGCGAGGCGCAGCGAGGCCTTGGTGGAACTCATGGGCGTCGGATGTCCACCGCGACGGGCGTCCACCACCAACAGGTGGACGGTATTGCTGCCGACATCCAGCACGCCTAATCGCACCCATCCACCCTATTGGGTTTACCGTTGAATGTTGTGAGTGCATCAGCGATGAGCCCTCGGGCGAAGAGCAAATCACCTGGGCCCGGCGAGGTTGAACTCGACTTTGCCCGTGAGTGGGTGGAGTTTTTCGATCCCGACAACCCCGAGCATCTGATCGCAGCCGACATGACGTGGCTGCTGTCGCGGTGGACGTGCGTGTTCGGCACGCCCGCCTGTCAGGGCACTGTGGAGGGCAGGCCCGACGACGGATGCTGCAGCCATGGGGCCTTCATGTCGGACAAGAACGACATCGCCGAACTCGAAGAGGCGGTCAAACTCCTGACCGACGAGGATTGGCAGTTCCGGGAGAAGGGTCTCGGAAAAAAGGGCTACCTCGAAATGGACGAGTACGACGACAAACCCAATCTACGCACCCGGAAGTACAAGGGCGCCTGCATATTTCTGAACCGTCCCGGGTTCCCCGGCGGCATCGGATGCGCGTTGCACTCGAAAGCGCTCAAGATCGGCGTCGAACCGCTGACCCTCAAACCCGAGGTCTGCTGGCAGCTCCCGATCCGCCGCACCCAGGAATGGGTGGAACGACCCGACGGCACCGAGATACTGAAGACGTGGATCACCGAGTACGACCGGCGCGGCTGGGGCGAGGGCGGCGCCGACCTGCACTGGTACTGCACCGGCGATCCGAACGCGCACGTCGGGAAGAAGGCGGTGTGGGAGTCCTACGCCGCAGAACTCACCGAACTGCTCGGCGAGAAGGCCTACGCAGAGCTGGCCGCGATGTGTAAGCGGCGCAGCGCTTTAGGGCTGATCGCCGTACACCCCGCGACCCGCGCGGCCGAATGAGCCTGTTCTTCTTTCGCCTCACTCCGCCACGTGCGGATTTCGCGCAGACGATGACACAAGCCGAACAGCAGGCGATGGCAGCTCATCAGGAGTACTGGCAGCAGCTGGAGGCCGACGGCAGGGTCGTCGTCTACGGTCCGGTCGCCGACCCCGAGGGCGTGTGGGGTCTAGGCGTCCTGCGCGCGGCCGACCGCGCCGAGGTGCTGGCCATCGCGGAGAGCGATCCGTCAGTCACTGCGGGCGTCAACACCTTTGAGGTGTTCGAGATCCTCGGTTCGTAGGGAGGCGTTAGCCCTCCAGTTTGTAGCCCAGGCCGCGGACCGTGACCAGATGGACGGGATTCGCGGGGTCGGACTCGATCTTCGACCGCAGCCGCTTCACATGCACGTCAAGGGTTTTCGTGTCGCCGACGTAGTCGGCACCCCACACTCGGTCGATCAGCTGACCGCGGGTGAGCACACGGCCACTGTTGCGCATCAGGTACTCGAGCAGGTCGAACTCTTTGAGCGGCAACGTGATCGCGTCACCGTTGACCGAAACAACGTGCCGTTCGACGTCCATCCGCACCGGTCCGGCTTCCAACACGCCGTCGCCGATCCCTGCGTCGTCGTTGTCGCTGCCGCGACGCAGCACGGCGCGAATACGCGCAATCAGTTCCCGCGCGGAGTACGGCTTCGTCACGTAGTCGTCGGCCCCGAGTTCGAGTCCTACCACCTTGTCGATTTCACTATCGCGAGCCGTCACCATGATGACGGGAACGCTTGAACGCGAACGCAATTGCTTGCAGACGTCCGTACCGCTCATCCCCGGAAGCATCAGGTCCAACAGGACGATGTCGGCACCGGCCCGCTCGAACTCGGCCAGGGCCGACGGCCCGTCGGCCACTACCGTGGCTTCGAAGCCCTCCTTACGCAGGAGAAAGGCCAGGGGATCGGCCAAGGACTCCTCGTCCTCCACGATCAACACGCTGGTCATTGTCTGGCTAGTCCTCTCGTTCGACGTGCACTTCTGGGTCATCGTCACCCTGCGGATACGCCGGAATCGACAGGGTGAACGTCGATCCCGTTCCTGGTTGACTCCACAGCCGGATGGTTCCGTTGTGGTTGGCGGCGACGTGCTTCACGATCGCCAATCCGAGTCCCGTGCCGCCGGTGGCCCGGGAACGCGCCTTGTCGACGCGGAAGAACCGTTCGAACACCCGCTCCTGATCCGCGCGGGCGATGCCGAAGCCGCGGTCGGTGACGGCGATTTCGATGTTGTCGCCGCGGCGGCGCCTGCTGATCGACACCGCAGAACCGTTAGGCGAGTAGGCAATTGCGTTGGACACCAGGTTCGCGATGGCGGTGACCAACAGCGGCTGGTCGCCCAGTACCCGGAATCCGGTCGGCGCGTCGGTGGTGATCGCGATGTCGGCGTTGTCGGCGGCCACCTTGTACCGCGACAGCGCCTCGGCGACGACGGTGTCGACATCGACGGCTTCCAGGTCGGGCAGCGGTTCTGCGCCCTGCAGCCGCGACAGCTCGATCAGTTCGCCCACCATATTGCCCAGCCGGTTCGCCTCGACCAACATCTTGTCGGCGAACCGGCGCACCGTTTCGGGGTCATCGGCCGACGCCAGCACCGCCTCTGCGAGCACCCCCATCGCACCGACGGGGGTCTTGAGTTCGTGGCTGACGTTGGCGACGAAATCACGGCGGGTCGCCTCCATCCGCGCATGCTCGGACTGGTCGTCGACGTAGACGACGGCGAAGCGGCGATCCTGCTCGGTCAGCAGGCGGACGTGCCCACGGACCGACAATCCCGATCGGCCCGGATGGGCACGCTTGCGTGGCGACAGGTCGACCTCACCGTCCTCACCGGTGGTCAGGGTGCGTTCGGCCGCCAGCCATGCCCGTTCGTCGAGCAGCCGGTCACGCACCAGACCCAGCTCACGGGCCCGGTCGTTGGTGTAGACCACGTCACGGTAGGTGTCGACCACGACGATCCCGACCGGCGATTGCGACACGATGTGGGCGAGCATCTGCGAAACGGTGATCCCCGACTGCGCGGTCGCGCGCCGTTGCCTGCGCTCCATCAGACGGGGCGCCAACCCCGCCCCGAGCGCCACACCGACCACCAGGGCGAGCAGTGCCACGAGCGCCGACAGCAGCAGCGCCGTTACCACACTCACGCGAAAATCGTACGCACCCGGTGAACGTCATCCCAGCAGCGTGCGGCCAAATCGGGACAAGTCACAGAAGTAATCTGGGAAATTCGAACCCTGGCTTTCCCCCGTTAACCCGCCGTTTGCCCGGCGGCACTGTTCAGCGGCCTACTTCGCGCCCTGCGCAGCAACTGCGGCCGCACCCGCCGCCGCGGCCTCGGGGTCCAGGTAGGTGCCGCCGACGACCGTCGGCTTGAGGTCGGAATCGAGGTCGTAGCGAAGAGGAATGCCGGTCGGAATGTTCAGTCCGACCACGTCTTCGTCCGACATTCCGTCCAGATACTTCACCAACGCGCGCAGCGAGTTGCCGTGGGCGGCGATGAGCACGGTCTTGCCGGCACGCAGATCGGGCACGATCGTGCCCTCGAAATAGGGCACGAATCGCTCGACGACGTCCTTGAGGCACTCGGTCAGCGGGCCACCACCGATGTCGGCGTACCGCGGATCGCGGTCCTGGCTGAATGTGCTACCCGCCTCGATCGGCGGTGGCGGGGTGTCGTAGCTGCGCCGCCACTTCATGAATTGATCGTCGCCGTACTTGTCCTTGGTCTCGGCCTTGTTGAGGCCCTGCAGGGCGCCGTAATGCCGCTCGTTGAGCCGCCAGTCGCGGTGCACTGGAATCCAGTGCCGGTCCGCGGCGTCCAGCGCCAGGTTCGCGGTGGTGATCGCCCGGCGCAATAGCGAGGTGTACAGCACGTCGGGCTGACGGTCGAGTTCCTTGATCAGCTCGCCCGCGCGCAACGCCTCGGCCCTGCCCTTGTCGGTGAGGTCGACGTCGACCCAGCCGGTGAACAAGTTCTTCGCGTTCCACTCGCTCTCACCGTGCCGCAGCAGAATCAGCGTGGAGTCTCCCATGGCGAAAGACTATCCCGAGCCGTTCGTGCCGGCTTGGCGGTCCGCCTCGTCTTCGTCGATGAGGTGAGCGAAGGCCTGCAGGTTCTTCAGTGACTCGCCACGCGACACCCGCCACTCCCACTCTTTCTGGATGGACGACCGAAAACCCAACTCCAACAGGGTGTTGAAGTCCGAGTCGACGGCTTCGAGCACTTGACCGAGCACCCGGTCGATCTCATCGGAGGTGACCGACGCCAGCGCCATCCGGCCGACGAGGTAGATGTCGCCGACGTTGTCCAGCGTGTAGGCGACGCCGTAGAGACGGCGGTTGCGCTTCAGCAGAAAGCGGTAGACGCCCTCGTGGTTTTCGTCGGGTTTCCGGCAGACGAACGCTTCCACGCGCACCGAATGTTCACCGATGGACAGGATGGTGTTGGTCGTCAGCCGACGCTCGCCGGGCAGTTCGACGATGATGCCGGGCAACCCGCCGCGGGCGCCTTCATGGCGGGTGCAGGTGAGGCCGTTCTCCTTGCAGGTCTGCTCGATGATGTCCCGCACGCTGGCAGTCACGCGCGCACCCCGCGCCGGATCGTGAAGCGCCGGCCGCTGCGGCGCGCCGCAACGTCCTTGCGCTGGCGGGCGCGATAGTCGGACATCGCGCGTCCGTAGCTGGTGAGCAGCGCATCGACGGTGCGGGCCCATGAGAACGTCGCGGCATGCTCGACGGCGGCCGCACGCATCGTCTCCGGGCCCTTGTCCAACACGGCGCCGATGGCGTTCGCCCAGTCGTCCACGTCGTGGCCGTCGACCAGCGTTCCGGTGACGCCGTCGCGCACTGCGACCGGCAGCCCGCCGACGGCGGCCGCGACAACGGGCGTCCCACAGGCCTGCGCCTCGACGGCGACGAGCCCGAACGATTCCGAATAGCTCGGCACGGCGACCAGATCGGCGGCCCGGTACACGTCGACGAGTTGATCGCGCGACTGCGGCGGCAGGAATGTCACGTGTGCGGTGATACCCAGTTCTTCGGCCAATTGAATCAACGACTCGGGTGCGGCGAGCCCGCTGCCGGACGGTCCGCCGGCCACGAGCACCCGCAGTGCGCCGAACCGGCCGGTCAGCCGGGCCGCGGCGCGCAGCAGCACGTCGGGCGCCTTCAGCGGTTGGATCCGCCCGACGAAGGCCAGCACCTGCTCGTCGGCCCGCAGCCCCAGCGCGGCGCGTGCGGCGGCCCGGTCACCGGGTGTGAAGAGCTCGAGGTCGACGCCGGGGTGGACGACGTCAATGCGGGACGGATCGGCGTGATGCAGCGAAACAAGTTGGCGTGCCTCGGTTTCGGTGTTGACGATCATCCGGTCGGCCTCGTCGACCACCTGCTGCTCGCCGACCGCGCGCAGCGGCGGCTCGGGTGCGTCACCGTCGGCGAGGGCCGCATTCTTGACCGCGGCCAGGGTGTGGGCCGTATGTACGAGCGGCACGGCCCACCGATCCCGCGCCAGCCAGCCCACCTGACCGGACAACCAGTAGTGCGAGTGCACGACGTCGTAGTAGCCGGGCTCGTGGGTGGCCTCGGCCCGCAGGACGCCCGCGGTGAAGGCGCACAGCTGGGTGGGCAGGTCGTACTTGTCCAGACCCTCGAACGGGCCGGCGACGACGTTGCGGACGAGAACCCCCGGCGCGACGTGCACGACGGGCGCATCCGCCGACGACGTCGCCCTGGTGAAGATCTCCACCTCGACGCCGCGGCGGGCCATCTGCAGCGCGCTCTGCAGGACGTAGACGTTCATCCCGCCCGCGTCTCCGGTGCCGGGCTGCGCCAGCGGCGAGGTGTGCACCGACAACACGGCTACTCGTCGCGGTACCGCAAGACCGGTCAGATCCGTGGCTGGGCGCACACACACATGTCTACACCGTGGGCGGACACCGGCCCGCTACGCACTCACCTCGGGGCGCCGGTTCAGCACCCGCTTCATCGCTCCGATGGGGTCGGCGTAAAGCCCGACGAGGGACACCACGCCGGCGCCGGCCTCCTGCACCCGATTACCGAACGCCGTGACCCGGATCTGACGCGGTGGCATGACCGAGCGTTGCGTGTACGCCGCCTCGACCCATTCCATGCCCTCCGGATACTCGGTGAAGGCCTGACCGCCGACCACGAGGTCGTCGGGGTTGAGCATGTCGCGCAGCAATGCGACAGCCTGGCCCAGCACCCTGGCCCGCTCGGCGAGCAGGCCCTGCGCCCGCGCATTGCCCTGCCGGGCGGCCCGCAGCACCGCCTGCATCGTCGAGGCCGGACCGTCGCCGCTGATGATGCGGGCCTTGCGGGCGGCGATCAGCACGGCTTCGTCGCTCACGGTGGACTCCAGCTGGCCGGTGCCGCCCAGCAGCTCCGAGTCCGCGGGCAGTGCGGCGATGGTGCCCGGTCCGCTGCTCGGTGAATGCACCCGTCCGCCGATGGACAGCGCGTAGCCGACGGTCTCGCGGGCGTAGACGTAGAGGCTTGTGCCCGCGCTCTCGGACGCCGGCAGCCGACGACCCCCGAGCAGAAGTTCCGCACCGGCCATCGCGTCGACATGGGAGGCGACCGACACCGGCAGACCGAGCGCTTCGGCGAGCACCGGCCCGACGGGAGCCTCCGACCAGCCCAGCCGCGGATGATCGAGGTACCCCGTCGCACTGTCTACGACGCCACCCGCGGCCACGCCGACCCACAGAGCGCGGCGGCGGTGCCAACGGCTGAGGTAGCGGCGGGCGCTGGCGGCCAACGAGGCCAGGGCGGCGGCCTGCGGGGCGCGCGGCGTCGCCGTCTCGACGACGTCGAGCGTCCGGCCGAACAGATCGGTGGCCACGATGCTGGTGGTGCGCGCACCGATGTGGACGCCCAACGTCAGATAGGGCTCGTGATTGACCTCGACCGGAACTCGCGGCCTGCCGATGGCGCCGGAGACGGCCAGGTCGGCGCGCTCCCTCAGGACTCCCGCATCGAGCAGCGCCGTCACCTGACGGTTGACCGTCGCGATGCTGAGCCCGGTGACCTGCGCGATGACGTCACGCGCGATCGGGCCGCGCAGGCGCGCAGCGCTGAACACGGAGCCCGCGGCCGCCTCGGCTACCCGTAGCGAGGGCGCCACGACGTGGTGACGTGCAAGGAGAGCGCGCTTGGCGTGAGCGGGCGGCTTATGGAGAGTGGGAGATGCGGTGCGCACGGGAGTGTCCTTTGGTGAAGTCGGCCGGGGGGTCGGTGCCACACCCGGGGACTGTCATCAGGACAGCGGAATCAGGAGCGGCGAAGTGCGCAACAACAACAGTGCCGCGTGATGCGGGCAGCCTGACTCCTGGACACGCGACGAATTTAGCACGCCAACTAAAGTTGGGCCCATGACGACACCAGAGACCGACAGGCGGGTCGCGGTGGTGACCGGCGCCAGCGCCGGTATCGGTGCAGCGACCGCGAAAACCCTTGCCGCCCTTGGCTTTCACGTGGTTTGCGCAGCCCGGCGCGCCGAGCCGATACAAGCCCTGGCCGACGAGATCGGTGGAACCGCGATTGTGACCGACGTCACCGATCCCGACGCCGTCAACGCCCTGGCCGACAGCCTGAACAGGGTCGATGTGCTGGTGAACAACGCCGGCGGTGCGCGCGGACTCGAGCCGGTGGCAGAGGCCGACATCGAGCATTGGCGGTGGATGTGGGAGGCCAACGTTCTTGGCACCCTGCGGGTCACCCGGGCGCTGCTGCCCAAGCTGATCGACTCCGGCGACGGGCTGATCGTCACGGTCACCTCGATCGCGGCTGTCGAGATTTACGACAACGGCGGTGGCTACACCTCGGCCAAACACGCCCAGGGCGTCCTGCATCGCACGCTGCGCAGCGAGTTGCTCGGAAAGCCGGTGCGGCTCACCGAAGTTGCGCCGGGCATGGTGAAAACCGACTTTTCACTGCGCCGATTCGACGGCGACGAGGAGCGCGCCGCCAAGGTCTACGAAGGCGTCACACCGCTGGTGGCCGAGGACATCGCCGAGGTGATCGGGTTCGTCGCCAGCCGCCCGTCGCACGTCGACCTGGATCTGATCGTGGTGCGCCCGCGGGACCAGGTCAGCGGGGCGAGTGGATCTCGCTTCAACCGCCAGAGCTAAGGATTTCGGTGCCCAGACAGTCGCTCAGCGATCGTTAGCGCACCGAAATCGCAGCGACCTAGCCGCCGGGGCGGCCTGCGCCGGCGGGCTGCGGTGCACCCGACGGCGTGGCCGGAGCGGTGCTGGGCATCCCCGCGGGTGAAGCCTGGTCCGACAGCGCGGACATTGACGTCCACTCGTCCCACGAGACCGCCCAGTCCCAGATGTCGCCGTCGGCGTAGGACAGCTGGATTCGCGTCCCGGTGACCTCGACCGGATCGCCGTAGATCGCACTGTTGAAGTACTGCTGTGCGTCGGACTCGGACAGGTTGATACAGCCGTTGGTGACGTTCGAGTTGCCCTGCGAACCGAGGCTGGCCGGGTTGGCATGGATGAACTCGCCGTTGTTCGAGATCCGAACGGCGAACCGCTCGCGGACGTTGGCGTATCCGGCTGCGGGGTTGGTCATATAGAAGTCTTCGTACTTCTCGGTGACGACGTGCACGCCGCTGCGCGTCACGTTGCGATCCAGGTCGCCCTCGCCGTAGCTGCACGGGAAGTCCATGATGACCGCTCCGCCGGCGTCGAGCACCTGGATGCGGTGCGACGACGCCTCGGCCTTGACCACCTGACGGCGGCCGATCTCGAACGTCAGCGTCGAATCCGCCGCCCCGAACGCACCGTCGCCGAACGGAACCCCGTAGAGCTTTGCGCCGACGTGGACCTTCGTGCCCGCCGGGTAGTAATCCTTGGTACGCCAGTGCATGCGCGAGCCGCCGACCTCGTCGGGCAGCCATGCCCAGCTGCCCTCGACGGCCGGTTCGGTGGTGACCTTGACCGCCTTCTCGACGGACGCCTTGTCGCTGATCGACGCGTCGAACTGGATGATGATCGGCGCCGCGACGCCGACGACTTGACCGTCGGCGAGCTGGAACCGGCCGCTGACCTGAGAGCTGGGGTTGACGGTGGTGAAGCTGCCTGCGACGGGTTGCGCGTTGCCGTCACGGCCGACCACCGAGCCACTCCACGTGTACTCGACGCCGTAGCCGAGCGGTTCGGTGATGTCGAAGGCGGTGCGATCGCGGTTGAGCGCACCCGCGACGGCCTTGCCGTCGGGATTCGTCAGCGCGACCCGCTGGAACCAGCCGTCACGGACCTCGATCCCGATGGGCGCGGTCGGCACCACGTCAGCGGTGGCGTCGGCGGGTTGGAATTTCAGCGACGGCGCGGGCGGCGCAACCGCCTCGCCGGCTGACGGCAGGGACCCCTTGGAGCAGGCCGCCAGAGCGCCCGGCGCAATGACGCCGACCGCCAGCGCCGTCAAGGCGCGTCGCCTGGATATCGCCGGCATCAAGTGCTCGGCATCGGCTGGGCTCACGTGGACCCAGGGTACCTAGAGAGCGGCGCCGATCAGAATTGGTTCGGGTGTGAGTTCGATCCCGAATGTCGTTCTGACACCGTCGCGTACCGTCCTGGCCAGCGCAATCACATCAGATGACGTCGCTGTGCCCCGATTGGTCACAGCCAGCGCATGCTTGGTCGACAGCCGCGCGACAGCGTCGTTGCCCGGAAAGCCCTTGGCGAAGCCCGCACGCTCGACAAGCCATCCCGCGGCCAGCTTGACGCCGTCGGGGGCCGGATAGTTGGGCACGACTCCGTCGACGCTGCCCCTGAGCCGCTCGAAGACTTCTTGGTCGACGACGGGGTTGGTGAAGAACGAGCCGACGCTCCAGGTGTCGTGATCGGCCTCGTCGAGCACCATGCCCTTGCCGGCCCGCAACGCCAGCACCGCGTCCCGCACACGGGCGGCGTCGATCCGCGAATTCGGTTCTGCACCAAGGGTATTGGCGAGCTCACCGTAACGTATCGGTACGCTGAGCCCGTCGGGCCGCAATTCGAACTCCACCTCGAGCACGATCGAGGCGCCGGAATGCTTGAGGACGCTGGTGCGGTAGCCGAACTGCAGCGTCGACGGTGCGACCCAGGAGTCCTCCCCCGTACGGCGGTCGAGCAGCCGCACCCGACTGATCGTGTCGGCGACCTCGGCACCGTATGCGCCGACGTTCTGAACAGGCGTGGCACCGGCGGAACCGGGGATACCGGACAGGCATTCCAGCCCGCCCAGCCCGTGTGCAAGCGACGTCACGACGACGTCGTCCCACGCCGCTCCGGCCTCTGCGCGCACGACGTTGCCCTCGACGGTGATCTCGGTGTTGGCGAGCAGGACGACGGTGAGGTCGGTGAGGTCGTCGGCCAGCACGACGTTGGATCCGCCCGCGAGCACGAGGGCATCGCTGTCGGGGCCGAGCGCGCGCGTCACGTCGACGACCTTCTGGGTGGTGTCGCAGGTGATCAGCCGTTGCGCAACGGGTCCCACGCGCAGGGTGGTCAGCGGCGCCAACGGCACCGCCTCGGAGACGGACGCGCCGCCGATGAGCGAGGTGACCACGGGCGGTAACGGTAGCGTGGCCAGCTATGCCGCGTTCATTCGACATGGCCACCGAGTACGAGGGCTCGGTCGAACAGGTCCACCGCGCATTCCGTGAAGAGCGGTACTGGATGGCCAGGTTGACGGAGTCCGGTGCGGACGGCTACTCGCTGGACAGGCTGATCCTCGGCGACGACGGCGGTGCCGACATCGTGACCACGCAGAAGATCCTCGCCAGCCGGTTGCCGGGTGTGGTTCAGCAGTTCCATCGCGGGGACCTGACGGTGATTCGCGAAGAGGTGTGGTCGCCGATCCTCGACGGTCAGGCGGCCGCGGCCGTCAAACTCAGAATTCACGATGCACCGGCAAAGCTGAGTGGCAGCGCGACCCTGGTCCCGGCGAATCCCGGCACCGGCTCGCGGCTGGACTTCAGCGCCACCGTCGAGGTGAACATTCCGCTCGTCGGCGGCAAGATCGAGAACTTCATCGGCAGTCAACTCGTCGACCTTCTCATCCACGAGCAGCGCTTCACCACGGTGTGGATCGCCGAGAACACGTAGGTGGCGCCTGCGGCGTGGTGCGGGGCTCGAGGCACCCACCGGCTTAAGCTTGAATTCATGGCTGCCCCGATCGGACAGCTCACGCGCGGCACCACCGGCTATAACCGGCTACGGCGCAGCGATCGCTGGCTGGTGCATTCGCGACGGGTGCGCGCCGCACTGCTGTCCGCGTCCGACCCGTTGGTCATCGACCTCGGCTACGGTGCGCTGCCGGTGACGACTCTCGAACTGGCCGAGCGATTGCGGATGGTGCGCAACGACGTTCGGGTCATCGGCCTCGAAATCCACCCCGAGCGAGTCGCGTCGGCACGAGCCGCCGTCGGCGACACCGTTGAATTCGCCCTCGGCGGTTTCGAATTGGCGGGCCGGCGCCCCGCCCTGGTGCGCGCATTCAACGTGCTGCGTCAATATCCCGTCGACGCGGTGGCCGAGGCGTGGTCGACCATGCAAGCCCAGTTGGCCCCCGGCGGTCTGATCGTCGACGGCACGTGCGATGAACTCGGCAGACTCTGCTGTTGGGTGCTGCTCGACGCCGACGGTCCGCTGAGCCTCACGCTGGCCTGCGATCCGTTCGCCATCGAGCGCCCGTCCGACCTCGCCGTCCGGCTGCCCAAGGTGCTGATCCATCACAACGTCGACGGTCAGCCGATCCATGCTTTGTTCGCGGCGGCCGATCGCGCGTGGGCCAGCGCCGCGGGCCACGGTGTCTTCGGCCCGAGGGTGCGCTGGCGGGCAATGCTGGATCTTCTGCGCAACAGCGGCTTCCAGGTCGACCCGCCGCGACGACGGATGCGCGACGGCGTGCTCACGGTGCCGTGGCAGGCCGTGGCGCCCAACCCCCTCCCCTGAACGTCCTACGCTGGTGACCATGCGCGTGGCCCTGGCACAGATCCGCAGCGGCACCGACCCCGCGGCCAACCTCGCCCTGGTCGAGGACTACACCCGACGCGCAGCCGACGCCGGTGCGCGGCTGGTGTTGTTCCCGGAGGCGACGATGTGCCGGTTCGGCGCTTCGCTGGCCTCGATCGCCGAACCGCTCGACGGCCCATGGGCGACGGGAGTGCGGCAGATCGCCGAGCGCGCAGGCATCGTCGTCGTCGCCGGCATGTTCGTTCCCGCCGACTCACTGGATGGGCGGACGCGGGTGACCAACACCCTGATCGCGACGGGACCGGGAGTCGACGCCCACTACGACAAGATCCATCTGTACGACGCGTTCGGGTTCACCGAGTCGAATACCGTGGCGCCGGGCCGCGAGCCCGTGGTGATCACTGTCGACGGGATCACCGTCGGCCTGACGCTCTGCTACGACGTCCGCTTCCCCGAGCTGTACATCGAATTGGCCCGCCGCGGAGCACAACTCATCACGGTCCACGCATCGTGGGGCACCGGTGCCGGCAAGCTCGACCAGTGGACGCTACTGGCCCGCGCCCGCGCGATCGACACGACGGGTTTCGTCGCCGCAGTCGATCAGGCCTATCCGGGCGACGAAATCGCGGCACTGGGACCCACCGGGGTGGGCGGCAGCGTCGTCGCGTCTCCGGTGGGCGAGGTGGTCGCATCGGCGGGCGACGATCCGGCTCTGCTCGTCACCGATATCGACCTCGATGCGGCCCGGAAGGTCCGCGAAACCATCGCGGTGATGCACAACCGCACGGACCACCTGTGACGTAAGGCAGAATCGCGGAGATGACAGACCCTTGGGACCGCCGCAACCAGCCGCAGGGACCGCCCCAATACCCGCAGGGCCGCCAGGACTACCCGCAACACCCGCCCCAGGGGCCGCCGCCGGGTTACTCCGCGCCGCCACCCCAGGGGCCCGGACCGCAGACGTCGGCGCCGCAGCAGGAGGAGCCCACCCCCGCGAAGCGGTCGAAGGGCTTCCTTCGCGACCCGCTGTCCATCGTTCTGACGCTGGTCATCGTCGTCGCAGTGGTCGCAGCAGCGCTGATCGGCGTCGAGCTGTACGCCCGCAATGAAGGCGAGACCAGGGTCGCCTCCGCCGTCGAATGTCTTGTCGAGGACAAGGCCGAGGTGTCCTTCGCCTTCATGCCGCCCTTCCTGATGCAGCACATGTCCAGGCACTACTCGAGCCTGCACATTGAAACCGCCGGCAATCAGATCGGCAGTTTGCAGGGCATGAAAGCCGACGTGACCGTCGACAACGTCAACCTGAATGAAGACGCCGGCTCCGGTGGCGGCGGCACGATCGGGTCGCTCGTCGCGAAGATCGACTGGACATCGGCCGGCATGTCACAGTCCATTCAGGACGCCATTCCGCTTGTCGGATCGTTGATCTCCGGCGTCACGACCAACCCGTCCGATGGCACGGTCGAGTTGGAGGCGGCGCTCGGCAGCATCGTCACCAAGCCGACCGTCAAGAACGGCGCTCTCACGCTGGAGGTGACGGAGCTGACCGGACTCGGTTTCACGTTGCCGCGGGAGACGATTCAGCCCGCACTCGACACGCTCACCGCCCAGTTGGAGCGGGAGTTGCCGATGGACATCAAGGCCGACTCGGTGAAGGTGACGGACGCGGGCGTCGAGACCCAGTTCTCGACCCGGAACGCGACGATTCCCAGGAGCGAGCAAGACTCCTGCTTCTCGAACATCTGACGGTCAGTCCTTCTGCTCTGTCCACCGAAAACTGTTGACGTACTTGCCCATGTCCATGGCAAGTTGCAGATTGGCCGCGGATGGGTGGCCTGGTCCGTCGTCCCGGGTGAACTCGCGGTACGGTCCGATCGCGGCGGCAGCCAACGCGTAGTCGTTCTTGACCGCGACCATGACGAGGAGCCGCAGCCGGGTATACGAACCGCGGGTGTCCTGCGGATACTCGTCGTAGACGACGCCGTAGCCGGGCTCGTAGCCGACCATGGCGTTCGGGATCTGGTAGTCGACGGTCGCGTTCGGAAAGTGCTCGGCAACAAGGCTTTCCGTAATCTCTTTCGCTGTCCATCCCTCGGCGGGCTGCCCGAACAATTCCATGGTGCCGGTGTCGCCGCCGGTGAATTTCAATTCGACGCCGTCGGGCTGCAGGGTTGCCACGTAAGCGGTTCCCGGCCCGGGGTACTGCACCGAGAACTCGCCGTCCTCGGAGACGTAGCGCGGATACGATTCGATCGGTTCGTAGATCGGCGGACGTCCGCAATCGGGCGGGCATTGGTAGGCGACCACCGGGGGCGTCAACGCCACTGCGGCGGCGATGCCCGCAGCCGCGGCGACGGTTGTGCCGATGGCCAGCGCCGTCATCAGGCGGGCATGGCCCGGACGACGCACCGGCGCGGTCTCGACATCGGCTGCGGTGCGTCGAACATCGCGCGACGACCGCGATGCCGCGTGCGTGGCGACCCCGCAATTGGGGCAGAACGGCGTCTCGGGTTCGACGCGGTGACAGTGAAAGCAGCGCAGATACCCGCTGTGGGCCTCCGGGTCCTTGGTCATCAGAACGAACTGAACGCCGAGCCTGAGCGCGATCACGGCGAACAGCGCGATGAAAAGGTAGAGCAGCAACTCCACGAAAATCGGAATCGTCTCGAGATCCATCAGGCCGAACAGGGCGTACACGCCGAGGATCACCAGCACGCTGATCGCGATGAGGGTCCGACGACCGAACCACATTGCCATCCCGAACAACCCGCCGAGCATCGCCGCCGTCAACGGAACGGCGATGAGCTGGATCCCGGCCTGCACGACCAAGGTGTCGACCGCTCGGTCGCTCGCTCTGATGCCCGTCTCGAACTGAGGACCGAGCAATGTCAGCGTCGCCGCCGAGGTGAAACTGATCGATCCGAGTGCCCCGATGACGTAGCCGTCCAACGACTCCCGCGGTCCCCGTCGGATCAGCCGGATCACCACCGTCGGAATCAGCATCAGCAGGGCGTAAAACACCGGTCTCACGATCACGAGCACCTTGTCCAACAGCGTCTGTGAGGTGTAGTCGCTTCCCAGCGTCAAGACGTAGTCGTCTGGGACGAACGCGTTGACGGCGAAGGCGCAACCGCTACCCAGGACGATTCCCATCGCGGCGGTCAGCGTCAACAAGCCGCGCGGCAGGTCGTCGTCGACGTCGGACTCGCGCAGAAACAGCACGAACAGGATCAGCAGCCCGAGGGCGCCCACCGTGATCAGCGGTGCCTGCCACCGCAGCAACGCGAAACCGATCACCCCGAGGAGCGGCACCGCCAGCCCCACCCGAAAGACAATGTGCGACCGCTGCGACAGCTGAGGAAAAAGCGAGGTGACGAAGTACGGCAGCAGCGTGTGTTCGTTCGGGGCGACCGCGTACGCGCCGAGGCGCAGACGCCCCTGTCCGCCGGCCTGATTCGCGCCGCAACGGCCGCAGAAACCCGCGTCGGGTACTTCGGTTTCGCACGCCCGACAGACCATGGTGGACGAGCCACCTGGGCTGCTCACCGAGGCGCCACCCCCTTCTGGAGTCCGAGGATATTGCGGGCGAGGTTGTCGATGTTCGGGCTACCCAATCCGGTCACCAGGTCGTAGCCGGGGTTCGAGTAGTAGACCGCGTTCCCGCCGCGGCCCACGTTACGGAATCCCGGTAGATAAGAACCGGCGGCCACGCGGTACAGCAGCGGGTTCGCGTTCCCGATCTGATGGCCGCCGTGCTCGACGAGGTACTGGTTCATCAGCGCGGTCATCGCGGCCCAGATCGGCGCCGACTGCGACGTGCCGCCGCCGAGCACCTCGGTCTGCTTGTAGATGAACCTGACCCCGGTGAAGGGATCCCCGACCGCCGCGACATCGGGCACGAGGCGGCGACGCTGGGTGTCCTGCTCGATGCGCAACTGGCGCTGCCATTGCGGGCGCTCGAACAGCACCGACACACCCCCGGTCGAGCCTTGCGACAGCGGTGAATCCACCCATGGGCGTTCGCCCACCCACTCGCCGCGAGGGCTCGTCGACAACGTCGTGCCGCCGACCGTCGTCATCGCCGGTATCGACGAGACCGCGTCCACGCCGATGTCATCGGGACCCGGTGGGGCCGACCATGCGTCGCTCGCTTTGCACTCGAGGCCTGCGTTGTCGCCGCTCGCGTCGAACGCGGTGGTGCCACGACGCTGCGCCCTTTCGAGCGCCGCCGCCACCGGCGCCAGATCCGCCGCGGTCACCAGCTTGTCGCAACCCCATCCGATGGACAGGCTCCACACCGCTCCGGGGAACTGGCGGTCGGCCTCTTCGAACATCTTGCCGATCTTCTCGAAGGCGCCGTCGCCCTGGACCGTGGGCCGAGCGTTGACCACGACGAGCCGGGCATCCGGCGCGATCGCATGTGCCACTTGAAGATCCATCGCCGTTTCGCCGTGCTGTTCCTCGGGTTTGCCGCCGACGACCACCGGGGTGAAGCGGGGTAGGTCGGAGGTGTCGGCGAAGAGGTCCAAGTCCTCCTGGTCGGCGCTGTCGAACGCGAAGAACACGATCGTCTGGCCTTTACCGGTGATGCCCTGCGCTGCCAGCGGGTCGGCGTTGTACACCTGCAGCAGGCCGTCGGGGGTTAGCCCACCCCACCGCACATCAAGGGGCAGGAACCCGGGGCGCTTCATGTTGTGCGGGGTGTAGCTGTTGATCCGGCCCACCCCCGCCACCACGCCACGCAGTGGTGATGGTATCGACGGTTGTTGAGTGGACGCGTAGAACACCTGGCCCTTGCGGCCGCGGTAGTCATGGATGGGTACGTCGAATGCCCGTGCCAACTGAGCGGCTGGACCCTCGACAATGGCCCAGCCGTCACCGGGGCGGGTACGTACCCAAAGGCCTCGATCACCGGCCCATCGGGTAAGTGTCTGCGCCTGCGACGGGTCTGCGAGCGTGACAGTCAGTTGAGTGTCAGCAGAACGCGACGGGCCGAGGTCGGCCGAACTCGCCAGCAGTGCTGCGTAGGGACCCGTGATCAGGTCGGGAGATTGCCGCGCGCAAGCGGCGCTGAAGCTGGTGGCGGTCAGCGCCGCTGCGGCGACGAGTGCCGAGAGCCTGGCCTGAACCCGGAGTCGCCGTTTAGCGATGGCGGCCAGGCGTGGCCTCCGGTGCCGGCGGCGCAACGACGGTCGGCGAGAACGGGTTCGGTCCGCCCGGCTCGAGCCGGGGGGCCTTCTCGGTCGGCTCGACCGGCGCGGCGGATGTCGGGGACGTGGTGGTTGTGGTCGTCGTCGTGGTCTCGGGCGCCTCTTCCTCTTCCTGGGCGCACGATGCGGTGAAGAAGCCCATTGCGGCGATAGCCCCAATGCCCGCAACTGCTGAAACTCGACGAAGCAAACGATTGTCGGTCGTCATCTTTCCATCCTATCGGATTATCACCTGCGGAATAGGTGAGCTTGATCTAGATCTTCGCACACTTTCGGCACACTCGTCGTTCGAACTCAGCAAATATTAGTTGTTTGCGTCAATAACGCGGTCCGCCCCCTTCAAGCCGTCCAGCACCGACCGGGTCCCAGACAGTCCCAGCCGGGTCGCGCCGGCGTCGAGCATCGACACCGCATCGGCCGTCGTACGTATACCGCCACTGGCCTTGACCTGCACGCTAGGGCCGACAGCCTCGCGCATGAGCGCCACCGCGCGCACCGATGCGCCCCCCGCCGGATGGAACCCGGTGGAGGTCTTCACGAAGTCGGTGCCGGCATCCGCGGCGGTCCTGCACGCCGACACCAGCGCATCCTCTCCGGCGATGCTGAGCAACGCCGCCGACTCCACGATCACCTTCAGGATGACGTCGCCACCGATCGCCGACCGGACCGCGGCGACGTCGGCCCCTACGGCGGTGAAGTCGCCGGACACCGCGGCGCCGATGTCGATCACCATGTCGATCTCAGCGGCCCCATCGGATACCGCAACGCGCGCCTCCTCGGCCTTGATTGCCGAAAGATGCTTGCCCGAAGGGAATCCGACGACCGCAGCGATGGGCTTGGCTCCCGCGCCCGCTCGCTCTGCGATGGCGACCATCGAAGGTGACACACAGATCGCGTACACCCCGAGTTCCGTCGCTTCCTCGACCAGTCGCGCAACGTCGTGTTCGGTGGCTTCGGGTTTGAGCAGAGTGTGGTCGATCAGCGCAGCCACGTCATCGCGGCAGTAGTCGCGCACTAAAACGGTTCCTCGGTCCCGCCGGGATTACAGCCCGTCGCGATCAACGTGCCGTCATCGACCTCGGGCCGCCACGGCTCGAGATTCCAACTGGTCTTCCCGGGGCGGCCGAGTTCGGCCAACTCCCAGTGGCAAACGAACTGTTCGTACATTCCGGGCATCGCAGCGTCGGGCGACAGGGCCAGCACCTCCTGCCATGCGGCGGCCTCGGTGTCGACGGTCGCGACCAGCGACGCCTGCCGCCCCGCCGCGGTTGGATAGACCCGCAGACTCGAGAGGTCACCGAACTTCGCCCATTCGACGTGGTCGACGTAGGGCGGCGTTGGCGCCTGATCGGCCGCGGCGGGGGGCGCGAAGGTGAGGGGTACGAGAACCGTCGCGACCGCCGCCGCGACGAAGCGCCGGTTAACGGGACTTCCCTTGAATTTCCAGGATCTTCGGCCGCACGTCGACGAGGTAGATACCGGTCGCGACAGCAGCGATTGCAATCGCGAAAACGGAGACTCCGGCGAGGCTCGTGAGCAGGGCGAAGGCGCCTGCACCGCCGATGATCAGAAGCCAGACAGGCTTGGTGAGCTTGCCCGCGGCGGTGTACGCGTCGGGCCGCTGCATGGCGGCGTGCACGAAGGCATACAGGGTGAAGGCCAGTACGACGACCGCCAACAGTAAGAGGACGTAACCCGCCAAGTTTTGGAGCTGCACGCTCCAAGCGTATGCGGGCTACGTCCCCTGGTCGACTCTTGGTCGCCCAGCTGGGCGACCAGGTGCCGAAATGCTACTTCTGCGTGACCTTCTTGGCCGGAGCCTTCTTGGCCGGAGCCTTCTTGGCGGCGGCCTTCTTGGCGGGGGCCTTGGCCGGCACCTTCTTGGCGGCACTCTTCGCGGGCGCCGCGCCCTTCTGGGCCTTCTTCGGCAGCTCGACACCGACCAGCTTGGCGGCGCGCTCGCCGACCGCACGGGTCTGGGTGGCGACGTTGCCCAACGCTTCCTGGGTCAGCTCGACGGCCTGGTCCGAGTAGCGCTCGACGCGACCGGCGGCCTCTTCGAGAGCCGGCTGGCTGCGCAGCCGCTCGAGGGCGGCTTCGCCGCGCTCGACCAGCTTGTTGTAGGAGGTCTGCGCGGCCTCGGCGTAGGTCTCGGCGAACTTGCGCAGCTCCTCGGAGCTCAGGCGCTCACGCAGATCGCCGACCTGCGAGGGCAGCTCTTCCTGCAGCTTGGTAACCCGGGCGCGAGTCTCTTCCACGCGGGTCCCGGCGTCGGTGCGCGCATCTTCGGCACGCTCGCGCAGGGCCGCGACGATCTCGTTGACGCGCTCGAGGGCCAGATCGGCAGCGCCGACTGCGGCAAGCAGCGGGGCCTTCAGGTCGTCAGCGGTCGGCTGGTTCTTGTTCTTGGCCGGGGTGTTCTTAGCCATGTCGGTGTTTCCTTTCACTTTCTGGAGATTTGATGTTCAAACTTCAAACGGACGGTTCGGTTGGACTAAATCCGGTGCGAATTTCTATTCAGTCGTCTGCTCCTCGTCGGTCTGAACGCGCGCGGCTTCAATCTGCAGGTCCCCGTTCTGGTGGCCCTCGTCGTGCTGGGCCTCGTTCTGCTGGACGAAGGACGTGTAGATCTCGAGCAGCACCTGCTTCTGCCGCTCGGTGATCGCCGAGTCGGTGATGATGACATCGCGGACTTCGTTGTTCTCGCTGGGCTCCAGGATTCCCGCCCTTATGTAGAGAACTTCCGCGGACACCCGCAGCGCCTTAGCGATCTGGTTGAGCACATCGGCGGAGGGTTTCCGCAATCCCCGCTCGATCTGACTGAGGTAGGGATTACTGACGCCGGCCTTCTCAGCCAACTGCCGTACCGATACCTGGGCGGCCTCGCGCTGCGTGCGAATGAAGGTGCCGATGTCCTGTGCAGCGTTGGACACCACTGCGGCGATCTTTTCATCCTGCGGCATGCGTGACCCCCTTCGAACATCGGGTAACCGATAACGACACGTCTAACGGTACGACGGGGTGCTAACTTTTGCAAGCACTAGTTAGCGCAGGTCAGAAGAGTAGCTGGGCTATCGAATAGATGACCAGACCGGCAAGCGAACCCACCACGGTGCCGTTGATGCGGATGAACTGCAGGTCACGACCCACATGCAATTCGATGCGACGACTGGCTTCGTCCGCGTCCCAGCGCTCGATGGTCTCGGTGATGATCGCTGTGATCTCCACCCCATATTCCGACACCAGGTGCTGAGCCGCCCTGATGATCCAGCGGTCGACCTTGTCGCGGAGGTCGGCATCGTCGCGAAGCGCTTCACCGATGTGCACGACCGAGTCGGTGATGCGGGTCCGCAGCGCCGACGACGGGTCGTCGACCGATTCGAGGATGATCCGCTTGGCAGCACTCCATGCCGTCTCCGCCGCCCGCGCGACCTCATCGCGGGCCATCAGTTGTTCCTTGACGTTCTCGGCGCGCTGAATGGTGGCCGCGTCGTGCTGGAGGTCGTCGGCGAACTCGAAAAGGAAGCGAGTCGCCGAGCGCCGCAGTTCGTGGTCGGGATTTCGGCGCACCTTGTCGGTGAAGTCCATGAGCTCGCGGTGGATGCGATCGCCGACGAGGTGGTCCACCCAGCGTGGCGACCAGGTGGGTGAGTCGCGTTCGATGACGCGCTCGATGATCTCGCCGGCGTTGAGCGACCACTGGAAGGCCCGGTCGGCCAGCAGCTGGATCAATGCCTCCTGCCTGCCCTCGGCCAGCAGGGTGGCCAGGACGCGGCCGATCGGCGGGCCCCACGTCGGCTCGGCGATGCGCTTGATGATCATGCGATCCAACACATGCTGGACGTCCTCGTCGCGCAGCATCTCCACCAGAACCCGCAGCACCGTTGAAGTTTCGGCCGCTACCCGCTGAGCGTGCACCGGCTCGGAGAGCCACTTGCCAAGGCGTCCGGCTACCTCCGCGTCGCGCAGTTTGGCCTCCACGACCTCGGGTGACAGGAAGTTCTCCCGAACGAACGTCCCCAGCCCCTCGCCGAGTTGGTCCTTCTTGCGCTTGATGATCGCGGTGTGCGGGATCGGGATTCCCAGCGGATGCTTGAACAGCGCGGTGACAGCGAACCAGTCGGCCAGCGCGCCGATCATGCCCGCTTCGGCCGCCGCGCGGACATACCCGACCCACGGCGCCGCCCCCCGGGACTGAGCCCAGGTGCATACGAGAAAGATCACCGTGGCGCCGAGGAGAAACGACAGCGCGACGATCTTCATCCGCCGCAGGCCACGTTGGCGCTCGGCATCGGCGCCACTGTCGACACCCGCCAGCGACTCGGCGAAGCTACGCGGAGCCGGATTGCCGGCGCTCGGTCTGTGTGCCACACCTACATCATCCGCTACCCGCGGAGTGGCGGTTCCAGCCGACAACGCTCGAACTCAAGATCGCCCGTACTATCAAGGGGAACTAGGGAACGGGATTACGGCGATCGTGGCAGAACAAATCTCGTCCGTCGCGATCAAGACCGATGGACGCAAGAGGCGCTGGCACCAGCACAAGGTGGAACGGCGCAATGAGTTGGTCGACGGCACCCTGGAGGCGATTCGCCGCCGCGGCAGCAACGTCAGCATGGACGAGATCGCAGCCGAGATCGGTGTGTCCAAGACGGTGCTCTACCGCTACTTCGTCGACAAGAACGACCTGACGACCGCCGTGATGATGCGGTTCGCGCAGACCACACTGATCCCGAATATGGCTGCGGCTCTCTCATCCAACCTGGATGGATACGAACTGACGCGCAGAATCATCGGGGTCTACGTTGAAACCGTCGCCGCCGAGCCGGAGCCGTACCAATTCGTGATGGCGAACAACTCGGCCTCCAAGAGCCAAGCCGTCGCGCGCTCGGAGCAGATCATCGCTCGCATGCTCGCGGTGATGCTGCGTCGGCGGATGGCCGAGGCGGGGATGGACACCGGAGGCGTCGAGCCATGGGCCTATCACACCGTTGGCGGCGTGCAGCTGGCCACGCACTCGTGGATGTCGAACCCACGCATGACTTCCGACGAGCTGATCGACTACCTCACGATGCTGTCGTGGAGCGCGCTGTGCGGCATCGTCGAGGTCGGCGGATCGCTGGAGAGATTCAGACAGGACCCTCATCCTTCGCCGGTTTTGCCCCGCCAACTGCTTGACTGAGCTGATGAGCGAGTCACACCTCCCGTCGTTGTGGACCCACGAGCCGCATAACCATCTCGAGTTCCATCACGGTGACAAGGTTGCTGACATCGACACCGGTGCGACACCGGGCTTTCGGGGTAAGAAGGCCGACGCCCCGGCACTGCAGGCCGAACGCAACGAACGATTCGCCGAGCTGCAGGAGATGCTGTACGCCAACAGCCGCTCCGGGGACACACGCTCGATTCTGCTGGTGCTACAGGGCATGGATACCGCGGGTAAGGGCGGAATCGTCAAACATGTTGTGGGGGGCGGTAACCCGCAGGGCATCCAGTACACCAGCTTCGGCAAGCCGACCGAGGAAGAGCTGGCGCACCACTATCTGTGGCGTATTCGCAATGCCCTGCCGACCGCCGGCCACATCGGGGTCTTCGACCGCAGCCACTACGAGGACGTGTTGGTCGTCCGGGTGCACAACCTCGTCGCGCCCGATGTGTGGGGGGCGCGCTATGACGAGATCAACGCCTTCGAGAAGGCGCTCGTCGATGGCGGTATGACGCTGATCAAGGTGGCGATGTTCCTCTCGCTCGACGAACAGAAGGCGCGACTGGCCGAGCGGTTGGAGCGTCCGGACAAGTACTGGAAGTACAACCCCGCCGATGTCGACGAGCGGCTCAAGTGGCCGCTGTACCAGGAGGCGTACCAGGCGCTGCTGGACAAGACGTCGACCGATTACGCACCATGGCACGTGATTCCGTGCGACCGAAAGTGGTACAGCAGGCTGGCGATCACCGAGCTGTTGATCGAGGCGCTCGAGTCGATGAAGTTATCTTGGCCCCCAGCCGATTTCGATGTCGAGGCGGAGAAGAAGCGACTCGCCGAGGCTTGATCTCCTGCGTCGAGAGCACGCTTGTTTACCACCCTTCTCGGCCGTCGCGTATAACAAGTGTGCGCTCGCGCAGTGACTTATCTGCTGCGACTAGGGTCCGACCGCCGAGCGCAGAGCAGTCAGTACGTGTAGAAACCCCGACCTGACTTCTTACCCAGCTGTCCCGCCTCGACCATGCGCAGGAGCAGCGGCGGCGGAGCGTAATTCGCGTCCTTGTACTCGTCGTACATCGAGTCGGCGATGAGCTTCATGGTGTCGAGCCCGATCAGATCCGACAGCCGCAGCGGGCCCATCGGATGTGACAGCCCGGCGACCACGGCGGTATCGATGTCCTCGACGGTCGCGACCCCTGCCTCCGCCATCCTGATGGCTGCCAACAGATACGGCACCAGCAGCGCATTGACGATGAAGCCCGACCGATCCCCGCACCGCACCACCTTCTTACCCAGCACCTCGCTCGCGAACTGCTCGGTGCGCGCGGCGGCTTCGGGCGACGTGACAAGCGTGCTGACGAGCTCGACCAGCGGCAGCACCGGCACCGGGTTGAAGAAGTGCAGACCCAGCACCCGGCTCGGATTCTGCGTTGCCGCAGCAATTTTCATGATCGGGATGCTCGACGTGTTCGACGCGAGTACCGTATCCGGATCGGTGATCACCCTGTCGAGCTCGGCGAAGATCTTGCCCTTGACCGCCTCGTCCTCCACGACCGCCTCGATGACCAACTGACGGTCGGCCAGGTCGGCCAGGTCGGTGGTGAACTTCAGGCGGGCCAGCGCCGCGTCGCGATCGTCCTCGCTGAGCTTGCCCTTTGCGGCTGCGCGTTCCAGCGACTGGGTGAGTCTCTGGTTTCCCGCCGTCACCAATTCGTCGGTCGGCTCGAAGACGAGCACATCCGCGCCTGCCTTGGCCGACACCTCGGCGATTCCCGAACCCATCTGCCCGGCGCCGATGACGCCGACCCGTTCAATGCTCATTGCGGCTCACTTCTATTTCTCCTCACCACAGCGTCAGGCCCCGCCCAGGGTTTCGGGGCGGGGCCTGCGCTGTCAAGCCGACTGCTTATGGCAACGGCAAGCTCAGTGGAACTGACCCTCTTCGGTCGAACCCGCGAGCGCGGTGGTCGAGCTGGTCGGGTCGACGGTGGTGGCGATCCGGTCGAAGTAGCCGGCACCGACCTCACGCTGGTGCTTGGTGGCGGTGTACCCGCGCTCCTCGGCGTCGAACTCGCGCTCCTGCAGCTCGACGTAGGCGCTCATCTGGTTGCGGGCGTAGCCGTAGGCCAGATCGAACATCGAGTAGTTCAGGGCGTGGAAGCCGGCCAGCGTGATGAACTGGAACTTGAAGCCCATCGCGCCGAGCTCCTTCTGGAACTTCGCGATGGTCGCGTCGTCCAGGTGCTTCTTCCAGTTGAACGACGGCGAGCAGTTGTACGCCAGCATTTGGTCGGGGAACTCGCTCTTGACGCCCTCGGCGAACTTCGCGGCCAGCTCGAGGTCCGGGGTGCCGGTCTCCATCCAGATCAGGTCGGAGAACGGCGCGTAGGCCTTGGCGCGCGCGATGCACGGCTCGAGACCATTGCGGACGCGGTAGAAGCCTTCCTTGGTCCGCTCGCCGGTGATGAATGGGCGGTCCCGCTCATCGACATCGGAGGTGATGAGCGTGGCGGCCTCGGCATCGGTGCGTGCGATGACGACGGTCGGCACGTCGGCGACGTCGGCAGCCAGGCGGGCCGAGGTCAGGGTGCGGATGTGCTGCTGAGTGGGGATCAGCACCTTCCCACCGAGGTGGCCGCACTTCTTCTCCGACGCCAGCTGATCTTCCCAGTGCGACCCCGCAACGCCTGCGGCGATCATCGCCTTCTGCAGCTCGTAGACGTTCAGCGCACCGCCGAAGCCGGCCTCACCGTCGGCGACGATCGGGGCGAGCCAGTTCTCCACGGAGGTGTCGCCCTCCACTTTGGCGATCTCGTCGGCGCGCAGTAGCGCGTTGTTGATGCGACGGATCACCTGCGGCACCGAGTTGGCCGGGTAGAGGCTCTGGTCCGGGTAGGTGTGACCGGACAGGTTCGCGTCCCCGGCGACCTGCCAGCCCGACAGGTAGATGGCCTTCAGGCCGGCACGCACCTGCTGGACGGCCATGTTGCCGGTCAGCGCGCCGAGCGAGTTGACGAACTCCATGTCGTGCAGCTGGTTCCACAGCACCTCGGCGCCGCGGCGGGCCAGGGTGGCCTCCTCGACGACGGAACCCTGCAGTGCGACCACGTCGGCCGGGGTGTACGTACGGGTGATGCCCTTCCAGCGCGGGTTGGTATCCCAGTCGTGCTGGATCTGTTCGGGTGACTTCGGCGTGCCCACAGTGGACATGGCTGCTCCTTAGAATCGCTTTGCATAGCCGGCGGAGCTCGGCTTGCTAATACTCAACAAACTTGGCTGTTCCGCTGTTACGAGGATGCATCACGCCATACGTGCAGGTCCACTCGTTTTGATTGCCAATTTTCGCCAAGTCGCCCAGCCATGTTGCAAAGGTTGCGAAGGTAGCAATTCCCTGAAACGGTTCAGAAGCTACTTGCCGGTAACCGATTTGCGCACGTCAGTACGGTCGTACTGTTAGGGAGAGGGCGTCAGAGCGCGAAGATCGATGCGACGGCTTTGGTCTCGTCGCCGACGGCATATGTGAGCGTTGTAACAGTGCGATCCGCCAGTTCGGCGCCGAATTTGTCGGTCGTGCCGGGCCGATGGACGTGGGTGATGATCTCGAGCTTGTCGCCCAGTCCCACCGGGGCGTCGTGCTCGATCGTCACCCGCAAGGGTGCCCGCAAAAGCTCGGGTGCCTTGAACAGATAGTCCTCCACCACCGACCAGTACACCGAGTTGTTCATGTGGTCGAAGATGTCGATGTCGCTGACGCGAACCGGATAGTCGCGGATCTCGTCCGCGTCCTCGCGGCTGCCGGCCTTCAGGTAGGCCTTCCACCGCAGCCGATTGATATCGGTGGTGCGCTGCAGGCCTTCGAGGAAGTCGTCGGAGATGCGGGCCGGCCCCTGCGTCTCCTGGTTGATGTTGATCCAGAACGCCTCCGATTCGATGAGGCCTCCCTTGCGCCCGTCTATGCGGACCCGCATCTCGCACCACCGGTTGGAGGTGCCCGAGCACCAGCGGCGCAGCCGCAACATGTCCTTGAACTCGATGGGCCTGATCAAGTCGACCATCGTGCGACGGACGATCCACAGCGGGTGGGTCTCCTCGTAACCCATCTCGCGCAGCTGATCGGAGCCGATGTCCTGGATGTGCCTGGTGGCGGCGTCGAATTTGAGCCGGCCGGCGCGATCGACGTCGGCGACGCGCAGAGGCCATTCGATGTCGAACACATCGGGGTGCGGATCGGGCACCGGCATCATCACCTTCGCCAGACCGGCAGTCGGCTCGCCTCCCATGACCAACGATCCTGCCATAGCGCGTGAACTGCCAACAATGCGAAGGCACGCTTCGCAGCGTTGTTACGCTGGTTGACGTGGCAAAAACGTTCGTCGGCTCCCGTGTCCGGCAACTCCGCGGAGAACGGGGCTACAGCCAGGCGGCACTGGCCCAGATGCTGGGAATCTCGCCGAGTTATCTCAACCAGATCGAGCACGACGTCCGTCCGCTGACCGTGTCGGTGCTGCTGCGGATCACCGAGGTGTTCGGGGTGGATGCGACGTTCTTCGCCTCCGAGGACGACACCCGGCTGGTCGCCGAGCTGCGCGAGGTGACCCTCGATCGTGACGTGGCGATCGACGTCGACCTTGCCGAGATCTCGGACATGGTCAGCTCGCATCCGGCGCTGGCGCACGCCATGGTGAATCTGCACCGACGCTACCGGTTGACCACCGCGCAGCTGGCCGCCGCAACCGAGGACAGGCACTCCGACAGCAGCGGCTTGAGCTCTGGGTCTGGCGCGATCACGATGCCGCACGAGGAGGTCCGCGACTACTTCTATCAGCGGCAGAACTATTTGCACGAGCTCGACACCGCCGCCGAGGACCTCACGATCCGGATGCGGATGCACCGTGCGGAGCTGACGCGTGAGCTGGCCGACCGGCTGACCAGGGTCCACGGTGTGCACATCAAGCAGCAAATCGACTTGGGCGGCACCGTGTTGCACCGATACGACCCGGTGTCGAAGACCCTGGAGATCAGCGGTCACCTGTCGTCGGGGCAGACGGTCTTCAGGATGGCCGCGGAGCTGGCGTATCTGGAGTTCGGTGGGTTGATCGACAAGCTGGTGGACGAGGGCAACTTCACCAGCGAGGAGTCGACCGTGCTCGCGCGTCTGGGTCTCGCGAATTACTTCGCGGCCGCAACAGTGTTGCCGTACCGGCAGTTTCACGAAGTCGCCGAAAAGTTCCGTTACGACGTCGAACGCCTCTCGGCTTTCTACGCCGTCTCGTTCGAAACGATCGCGCACCGATTGTCCACTCTGCAGCGACCCTCGATGCGGGGGGTTCCCCTCTCATTCGTCCGAGTCGACCGCGCGGGAAACATGTCAAAGCGGCAGTCCGCCACGGGCTTTCACTTCTCGTCGAGCGGTGGAACCTGCCCGCTGTGGAATGTCTACGAGACCTTCGCAAGCCCAGGCAAGATCGGGGTGCAGATCGCGCAGATGCCCGATGGGCGCAACTACATGTGGGTGGCCCGCACCGTCGAGCGCCGTGCCCACCGCTACGGCCAGCCGGGGAAGACCTTCGCGATCGGCCTCGGCTGCGAGTTACGGCACGCGCACCGACTGGTCTACTCGGAGGGCCTGGATCTGTCGGGCGACAACTCGACTCCGATCGGCGCCGGCTGCCGCGTCTGCGAACGGGACAACTGTCCACAGCGGGCCTTCCCGGCGCTCGGACGGGCGCTGGACATCGACGAGCACCGCAGCACTGTGTCGCCCTATCTCGTCAAGCAGTCCTAGTTAGACTCGCTCCGGTGAGCGAAATCGAGCCCGTGCGCATTGCGCCGGGCGGATTCAAGGAACTCGGACCGTTCGGCTGGGCGATCGCCAAGCTCGGCGCCAGGGCGATCCGCGCGCCGAGGTTCAGCCTCTTCAATGTGCTTGGCCAGCACCGGCTTCTGTTCCTGGCCTGGCTGCCCTACAGCGGACTGCTGCTGGGGATGCTGTCCAAGCTGCCGGTGCGCGACGCGGAGACCGTCATCCTGCGGGTCGGTCACCTCCGCAACTGCGAGTACGAACTGCAGCAGCACCGCCGGCTGGCCCGCAGCCGCGGCCTCGGTCCCGAGATCCAGGCCAAAATCTTCGAAGGTCCCGATGCGGACGGGTTGACCGACAGACAGCGCGCACTCATCACCGCCACCGACGAGTTCGTCGTCACCCGTGGCGTGTCACCGGAGACATGGGCGGTGTTGGCCCGGCACCTCACCAAGCCGCAGCTCATCGAGTTCTGCATGCTGGCCGCCCAATACGACGGGCTGGCCGCGACCATCACCACGTTGAACGTGCCGCTGGACTTCCCCGACTAGAGGTACGTCACGCCGAGAACCACCAGCGAGAGCAATACCGGTGCGATCGGCAATCCGCAGAGGAACGCCGCCCATACGTCCGACTTCCGCCGGTATGCGCGCCACCCGAGCGCACCGACGATGCCGCCGATCACGAACGAAACGGCCGCTACCAACAGCACCCACGAGCTGACGGTCGCGGTGGACGTCGCAGCCGTGATCCCGGCCAGCCACAGGACGTGACCGACCACCAACCCGCCGATCCCGGCGACCCAGATCGCCGCCGTCAAAAGTTGATCATGTGGCCGGCCAAGCCGTGGAAGCATTCCTGCAGGGCTTCCGACAGCGTCGGGTGGGTATGCACGTTGCGTGTCAGCTCGTTGACCGTGAGGTCCCACTTCTGCGCCAGGGTCAGCTCCGGCAGTAGTTCCGAGACGTCGTGCCCGATCAGGTGACCGCCGAGCAGCTCGCCGTACTTCCCGTCGGCGATCAGCTTCACGAACCCACTCGGATCACCCAGACCGTGCGCCTTCGCGTTCGCGGTGAGCGGGAACTTGGCGACCTTGACGTCGTAACCCTCGTCGCGGGCCTGCTCCTCGGTGAGTCCGAAGCTGGCGACCTGCGGCTGGCAGAACGTGGCACGCGGCAGCATCCGGTAGTCGCCAAGCGCCAAAGTCTCTGCACCAGCGATGGTTTCGGCCGCAACCACGCCCATGGCCTCGGCGACGTGGGCCAACATCAGTTTCCCGGTGACATCGCCGATGGCGTAGATGTGCGGCACGTTGGTGCGCATGTAGTCGTCGATCCCGATGGCCTTGCGGTCGGTGACCTCCACGCCGGTGACGTCCAGTCCGTAGCCCTCGATGTTGGGCGCAAAACCGATGGCCTGCAACACCTTATCGGCTTTGATCTCCTCGGACTTACCGTCCTTGCTGACGGTGACGGTGACCGCCGATCCATCATCTGCGATGGCCTCGACCTTCGTCCCGGTGCGGATCTTGACACCCAGCTTCTTGAACTGCTTCTCGATCTCCTTGGATACCTCGGCGTCCTCGTTCGGCAGCGCCCGCGGTAAGAACTCGACGATGGTCACGTCGACGCCGAAGTTGTTGAGCACGTAGCCGAATTCCATGCCTATCGCCCCGGCGCCGGCGATGACGACCGAGGACGGCAACTCGCGCGTCATGATCAGCTTTTCGTAGGTGACGACGTTCTCCGAGAGCGACGTACCGGGCACCAATCGGGTGCTGCTGCCGGTGGCGATGATGCAATTGTCGAAAGTGACTTTTTCGCTGCCGCCCTCGTTGAGGTCGACCTCGAGTGTGTTGGCGTCGGAGAACTTCCCGTAGCCGTGGATCTCGGTGATCTTGTTCTTCTTCATCAGGAAGTGCACACCGGCGACACGACCGTCGGCGACCTTGCGACTGCGGTCGAACGCGACGCCGTAGTCCATGCTGGCTTCACCGCTGATGCCGAAGAGCTTGGCTTCCTTAGTGATGATGTGCGAAAGCTCCGCGTTGCGGAGCAGCGACTTGGACGGGATACATCCGACGTTGAGGCACACCCCGCCCCAGTACTTGGGCTCGACGACTGCGGTGTTCAGTCCGAGTTGGGCGGCGCGAATGGCAGCGACGTATCCGCCGGGGCCGGCTCCGAGAACGACGACGTCATAGTGGGTCACACGCTCAACTCTAGTAAGGGATCAGCCCCACGAAACAGCGAGTGGCCCATTCGCAGAAGTAGAGACCGTGCAGCACGGCGGCGCCTGCCGTCGCGGCCAGCGGCGCCGACGTGAATGCGATGGCCACAGCGGACGCGATCGGCCTGTTGGGCACCATCGCGACGAGCAGGCCGACAACGGTGCACAGAATCAGGAACACCAGCACCACGAACTCCGACGCCGTCTTGTCGATCGAGTGGTACCACCAGTAATAGAGTCCCCACCCCGCGGCGGCCGCGACCGCCCACACGCATGCCACGACCAGCACGAAGCGCCAGCGTTTGAGGTACTGGTAGTTGCCCGGCACCACCACCGGAGGGGCCGGTATCGGTAACGGCTCCGAAGGTGCGGCATCGACGACCGCTAGTTCGCCGGTATCCCACGATGGCGTGAACTCTTGGGTGTCTTCGGTTAGCAGGTCGCGGTCCACGTCAAGCACCATTCACCGTCTGTATTGCCACCAGCGCGCCGAACCAGCCCGGCGAGATGGCGATGACAAAGGCGCCGAACGCCGTCAGCCACCGTCGGCGCGACAACAAGATCGTCAGCATGCCGATCACGGCGGGTATGCCAACCACAAGGGCGATCACCACGTCAGGACGAACTTTGGCGGTCACCACCAGGCTCGCGCCGATACCGAGTAGCAGCCCGACCGCCGTGCCGATCAGCAGAGCGCTGGTCAGCAACCGCGGGCGGGGCAGCGGTATCACCCTTTGAGGTTAACGCCGAGAAAACGCTAGGCGTTCGAGGCACGCCCGGGAATTGCGCACGCGTCGACGGCTTCCGCGACGATGTGCGTACCGGCGCGCGGCGGCCTTTTGCCTAGCGCGAAGTCCGCACCGGTCACCAGCTCCTCGGCGTTCAGCACGTCGTTCTCGTCGCTGTTGAACGCGCGCCCGCGGGAAAGGAACCGCATGCCTTCGGGCGCTTCGACGCTGAAGCCCCCTCCCCTGCCGGGGACGACATCGATGACCAATTGCGTGTGCTTCCACGCCTCGAACTGCGGCCCAGAGATCCACACCGGAACCCCTTCGCCGACGTCGAACACGGCGAGCAGCACGTCGCGGTCCCCGACGAGGAACTCACCCTCGGGGTAACACATGGGCGACGACCCGTCGCAGCATCCGCCCGACTGATGGAACATCAGCGCGCCGTGTCGCCCCTGCAGCCGCGCAAGCAGATCCGCGGCCGCCTGGGTGATCAGCGCACGAGGCGGGGTCGGATGGCGATTTGGGTGCGCAGACGATCGCTGAGCGAACGTTTCCGCACCGAAATCACTCATCAGAAGAACCCTTGGGCTTTGTTGGAGTAGGAGACGAGCAGGTTCTTGGTCTGCTGGTAGTGGTCGAGCATCATCTTGTGGTTCTCGCGGCCGATGCCCGACTGCTTGTAGCCGCCGAAGGCCGCATGCGCGGGGTACTGGTGGTAGCAGTTGGTCCATACCCGGCCGGCCTTGATGTCGCGTCCGGCCCGGTACGCGGTGTTCCCGTCCCGGCTCCACACGCCCGCGCCGAGTCCGTACAGGGTGTCGTTGGCGATGCCGATCGCGTCGTCGTAGTCCTTGAACGACGTGACCGCGACGACGGGTCCGAAGATCTCTTCCTGGAAGATGCGCATCTTGTTGTTGCCCTCGAAGATCGTCGGCTGCACGTAGTAGCCGCCGTTGAGATCGCCGCCGAGCTGCGCACGCTCGCCACCGGTCACCACCCGAGCACCCTCGTCTTTGCCAACCTCGATGTAGGACAACACCTTTTCCAGCTGATCGTTGGATGCCTGCGACCCAATCATCGTCTCGGTGTCCAGCGGATCACCCTGCCGGACCGCCTTGGTGCGAATGGCCGCCATCGCGAGGAAGTCGTCGTAGATGTCGGCCTGGATCAGGCTGCGCGACGGGCAGGTGCACACCTCGCCCTGGTTGAGGGCGAACATCGTGAAACCCTCCAGCGCCTTGTCCTGATAGTCGTCGTTGGCGGCCATCACATCGCTGAAGAAGATGTTGGGGCTTTTGCCGCCCAGCTCCAACGTCACCGGAATCAGGTTCTGCGATGCGTACTGCATGATCAGCCGGCCGGTGGTGGTCTCGCCGGTGAACGCGATCTTCGCGATGCGATTCGACGACGCGAGCGGCTTGCCCGCCTCGAAACCGAAGCCGTTGACCACGTTCAAGACGCCGGCGGGCAGCAGGTCACCGATCAGGCTCATCAGGTAGAGGATCGACGCGGGGGTCTGCTCGGCAGGCTTGAGTACCACCGCGTTTCCCGCCGCCAGCGCGGGAGCCAGCTTCCACACCGCCATCAGGATCGGGAAGTTCCACGGGATGATCTGGCCGACGACGCCGAGCGGTTCATGGAAGTGATACGCCACGGTGTCTACGTCGATCTCCGACAGCGAGCCTTCTTGTGCGCGGATGGCGCCCGCGAAATACCGGAAGTGATCGACCGCCAACGGCAGGTCGGCGTTCAGCGTCTCGCGCACCGGCTTGCCGTTGTCCCACGATTCGGCCAGCGCGAGCGATTCGAGATTGGACTCGATGCGGTCGGCGATCCGGTTGAGAATGTTCGCGCGCTCGCCGGCCGCCGTCTTGCCCCACGCGGTCGCCGCACCATGCGCGGCGTCGAGCGCCTTGTCGATGTCCGCCTCGTTCGAGCGCGGGATCTCGCAGAACGGCTGGCCGGTCACGGGCGTCGGATTCTCGAAGTATTCGCCTGACGCGGGCGGCACCCATTCCCCGCCGATGAAATTGCCATACCGCGACTCGTACGACATCAGGGCGTCGGTGGAACCAGGACGGGCATAGACAGTCATCGACGACTCCCTCTAAGCGCGGATGGACGGGTGTAACGAGGCTCACATTACGCCGGGTGGCCACAATGGTGTTGTGGCGCAAGACCCCTATCTGTGGCTCGAGGACATCACCGGCGACGACGCGCTGAACTGGGTGCGCGCGCACAACGAGCCGACCATCGCCAAGTTCGGCGGACCCCGCTTCGAGCAGATGCGTACCGAAGCGCTCGAGGTCCTCGACACCGAGGCGCGGATCCCGTACGTGCGGCGGCGTGGCGATCACCTGTACAACTTCTGGCGCGACGCGGCCAATCCGCGCGGGGTGTGGCGGCGCACCACGCTGGACAGTTACCGCACTTCCGAACCCGACTGGGACGTGATCCTCGACGTCGACGCGCTCTCCGACGCCGAGGATGAGAACTGGGTTTGGGCCGGCGCGGACGTCCTCGAACCCGATCACCGTCTGGCCTTGATCGAGCTGTCCAGGGGCGGCGCCGACGCCACCGTGGTGCGCGAATTCGACATGTCGACAAGGCAATTCGTTGCCAACGGATTCGAACTGCCCGAAGCCAAGTCCGGCGTCGCATGGCAGGACCGGGACACGGTGCTGGTAGGCACCGATTTCGGCCCCGATTCGATGACGGAGTCCGGCTATCCCCGGATCGCCAAACGCTGGCGTCGCGGCGAGCCACTCGATAATGCCCAGACGCTGTTCGAGGGTGTGGCTTCGGACGTGAGCGTCGGCGGTGGCTACGATTCGACGCCGGGCTTCGAACGGCTGTTCATCACACGATCTTTCGACTTCTTCAACCGCGACCGTTTCGAGCTTCGCGGCGACGACTTGATCCGCATCGAGATACCCACCGATGCCGGCATGTCGGTGCACCGCGAATGGCTACTGATCCGCCCGCGAACCGAGTGGACGGTCGACGGCACCACCTATCGTCCTGGCTCACTGCTGGCGGTCCGTTACGACGATTTCCTCTCCGGCACCCGGGAACTGACCGTCGTCTTCGAACCCGACGAGCATTCCAGCCTGGACAACTACGCGTGGACGCGAGACCACCTGGTGCTCGTCACGCTGGTCGACGTGTCGAGCCACGTGGAACTCGTCACCCCCGGCACGTGGGAGCGCTCGGAGATCCCCGGCATCCCGCCGAACACCAACACCGTGCTCGTGGACATCGACGAGCACGGTGACGAGATGTTCTTGGACTCAAGCGGATTCGATACACCGTCGCAGTTGCTGTGGGGACAGGCAGGTAGCGAGGTGGCGACGATCAAGAGCGCGCCCGCCTTCTTCGACGCCGCCGATATCGAAGTCACACAGCATTTCGTGGCGTCGGCCGATGGCACGAAGATTCCGTACTTCGTGGTCGGCCACCGTGGTTCAACCGGTCCTGGACCGACTTTGCTCGGCGGATACGGCGGGTTCGAGGTCGCCAACACCCCGGGCTACGCCGGGGTGCTCGGCCGGCTGTGGCTCGCCCGCGGCGGCACCTACGTGCTGGCGAACATCCGCGGCGGAGGCGAGTACGGCCCGACGTGGCACACCCAGGCGATGCGTGAGAACAGGCATCTGGTGTACGAAGACTTCGCCGCGGTGGCGCGCGACCTCGTCGACCGTGGGGTCACGACCGTCGACCAGCTGGGCGCCCAGGGTGGCAGCAACGGCGGTCTTCTGATGGGCGTCATGCTGACGCGTTATCCCGAACTGTTCGGAGCGCTGGTGTGCAGTGTGCCCCTGCTGGACATGCGCCGCTTCCACCTGCTGCTCGCCGGCGCCTCGTGGATGGCCGAGTACGGCGATCCGGATGACCCCGACGACTGGGCGTTCATCTCCGAATATTCGCCGTACCAGAATATTTCGACGGACCGGCGCTACCCGCCGGTGCTGATCACCACGTCGACCCGCGACGATCGCGTGCACCCGGGCCATGCCAGGAAGATGGCGGCGGCACTGGAACAGCTGGGGCATTCGGTGGACTACTACGAGAACATCGAGGGCGGGCACGCCGGTGCCGCCGACAACGCGCAGACGGCCTTCAAGTCCGCGCTGACCTACGAGTACCTGTGGTCGATGCTCACTTGACCAGTAGATCGCCCAGGAACCGGTCGGGCCCCGTCACGCCAGGCAGGATGAAGAAGAACCCGCCGCCGACCGGCATGATGTACTCCTCCAGCGGCTCACCCTTGAGTCGGCGTTGCACGGTGAGAAAGCCCTTTTCCAGGCTCCGCTGATAGGCGACGAACGCCAGTCCCTGATCCAGTCGACCGGCACCGTCGAAGCCGCGTGAATAGTTGAATCCCCTTCGCAGGATGCGGTTTTCGTCGGTTTCGGGGGTGCGGGGATTGGCCAGGCGGATGTGCGCGTCGAGCGGGATCCGCTTGCCGTCGGGGTCTGACCGATAGTCGGGATCGGTGAACTCACCCGACAGGCCCAGCGGTGCGCCGCTGACCTTTTCCCGCCCGATGAGCTGCTCCTGCTCGATGAGCCGGGTGCGGTCCCAGAATTCGACGAAGTTCCGGATGATGCGAATCGCCTGATACGAACCGCCGACCGCCCAGTCGGGTTCGCCGTCCTCGGCACCCACCCACACGTGACGATCCATCAGGGCTGCGTCGTCGACGTCGAGGTTGGATGTCCCGTCCTTGAATCCCAACAGGTTTCGGGGAGTGGCCGCTTCTGAGACCTGCCCCGCACCGATGCCGCGGGCGTAGCCGTCGATCATCCATCGCAGCACCAGGTCACTTCGCGTCCGCCTCATCAACTGGCGCAACGCGAACTGGACGGTGTCGTTGTGCCCGGCCTCGAAGATGACCGAGATGTCCCCATGCGAGAGCTTGGGGTCGAGCCGGTCGTTGGCCAGGAACGGCATCGTTTCCAGCTCTTTGGGCTTGCGATCGGCGAGCCCGAACCGGTCGTCGAACAGCGAGGCCCCGACACCGACGACGATCGACAGATTGTCGGCGGGCGGCTTTTCGCCGAGGATGCCCGAGTCCACCGGCGGATACGCGGCATCCCGCGGTTCCGGCGGCTTGCCGGCCATCAGCCCGCGGATCTCCTCGGTGAGCTCCTTGAGCGCCGTCGTCAGCCCTGCGCGGTCCTTCGATTGGACATTGAAAGACGCCACCAGCCCCTGCTCGGGTATCGGCAACGCCGTCACGCCGGTCTGATGAACGCCCTCGAACGGAACGAAGGTCTTCTGGCTGGGGGGCCCGAGGTACTCCCGTCGCGTGGAGTCCGACAACGCGTACGTGGCGCCGGCGCCAACAGCGGCGCCCGCTCCCGCGCTCAGGGCGCCCGTGACGAATCCACGCCGCGAGATACCCCGGCGCGACGGCGTCTCGGTCACGACAGCTTCAAGACCCCCGCGACCTGGGACACATTTTCCGACAGGCCGGCCAGCTGCGCCTTGAGCTTGTCGATGGTCGGCGGGTCAACGGTCACGCCGGTGCAGCGAGGCGACGGGTAGGGGTCGTTCTCCGTGCAGTAGAGCACCCAGCCGTCGCCGCGGCGCAGCGGCTGCAGCGTGGCGTTGATGTCGGCGAAGCCGGTCTCGATCTTGCCGAGCAGCTCCGGATCAGCCTTCTCCAGAGCCGGCTTCAACTTGTCGACGGCGGCCTGCGAGCCCTGCAGGTTGGCGTCGAAGTCCCACAGGTCGGTCTTGGAGTAGCGGTCCTCCTCACCGGTGATCTTGCCTTCGGAGACCTCTTCGATCAGCTCGGCCGCACCGGTCGCAACGTCGACCGGCTTCACCTCGACCGAGGGGAACTGCTCCTTGAGGGCCGCGATGTCTGCGTCGAGCTGATCGGCGAAGGGGGCGCCACCCTCGGTCGTGTTCTGCTGGAACAGCAGATATTCGAGGCGGTGCCAGCCGGTGAACTCCGCGTCGTCGACGCCCGCGAAGTCATCGACTCGCGCGTCGACCTTGCCGTCGATCTCCTCGACGAGGCCGGCCAGCGGCTCGATGCGCTCCCAGGGAACGCGGGACGGCGCGTACGCGTCCTGCGCGGCCTGCAGATTGTTCGCGCGAACGGCGTCGGTGAACACCTTGACCACGCCCACGAGTTCGTCGACCTGACCGATGGCGTACGTCTTGTACTCCGCAGCGGCCTGCTCGGCCAGCGGATCGGGAGCGGCAGCGGCGGCACTCGACGAGGTCGTCGTCGCGCTGGCGCTCGACGTCTCTTCGGAACTGCCCGTGTCGCTGGAGCAGCCCGAGAGGATGAGGCTCCAGGCTACGACCGGCACCGACCATGCGAAATAGCGATTCATTTGCACCCTCTAAGTTAGGAAAGCCAAAACATAGCATTCCCGCAGGCCGTAGGGTAGGCACACCTAAATTTCGGGAACGCGGCGAGGCTGCCAGACTTCCCCTATGTCGACGCCGACGTTCGAAACCCTGCTCTACAAGACCGGGTCACATGTCGCGACCATCACCCTGAACCGGCCCGAGCAGCTCAATACCATCGTCCCGCCGATGCCCGACGAAATAGAAAAGGCCATCGGGCTGGCCGAACGCGACCCGTCGATCAAGGTGATCGTGCTCCGCGGCGCCGGTCGCGCGTTCTCCGGCGGATACGACTTCGGTGGCGGGTTCCAGCACTGGGGCGAGGCGATGAACACCGACGGCCGCTGGGATCCGGGCAAGGATTTCGCGATGGTCAGCGCCCGCGAGACCGGACCCACGCAGAAGTTCATGGCGATCTGGCGAGCGTCCAAACCCGTCATCGCCCAAGTCCACGGCTGGTGCGTCGGCGGCGCCAGCGACTACGCCCTGTGCGCGGACATCGTCATCGCCAGCGATGACGCCGTTATCGGCACGCCCTATGCCCGCATGTGGGGCGCGTACCTCACCGGCATGTGGCTGTACCGACTGAGCCTGGCGAAGGTGAAGTGGCACTCGCTGACCGGGGAGCCGTTGACCGGGAAAGAAGCCGCCGCAGTCGAACTCATCAACGAGTCCGTGCCGTTCGAGAAACTCGAGGCCCGGGTGAAAGAGATCGCCGACAAACTCGCCCGGATCCCGGTTTCTCAACTCCAGGCCCAGAAGCTCGTCGTCAACCAGGCCTACGAGAACATGGGGCTGGCCTCGACCCAGACCCTCGGCGCCATCCTCGACGGGTTGATGCGCAACACGCCAGATGCCCTGGCATTCATCGAAACCGCTGGCTCACAAGGTGTTCGGGCCGCCATCGAGGAACGAGACGGACCGTGGGGCGACTACAGCCAGGCGCCGCCGGACCGCAGGCCCGATCCGTCGCACATCATCGAACCCTAGAGACCGGCGCGCAGGTTCAGCAGCGCATCGAGATCGGCGATACTGCGCAGCGTGTCGTTGAGATGCGTACAGGTCGTGGTGCCGACGAACTCGCCGCGGATACGCTCACGCAACTCAGACAACGCCATTCCCCGCACCCGGTGGGCACTTCCGATGGCGCCGGGACACTCCTGCCACGGCAGCACCCGCACGTCGGCCGTGACCGACGTGATGGTGCGCGTCGAGGTGTCCACAGTGCCGGCGACGGTGTACTCGTGCACGATCGTCTCGACACCTTCGCCGTCGAGATGTGAATCCCGGAAGTGCGCCTGGAATCCCGCGGAATCGCCCTCCGCGGGAACAAGATCGAGACGCCGGAACCGGCGCATGCCGTGCGCGCGCAGAGCATCCACGGGGTGCAGACCATCCAGCGGCGGTGCCACCGGGCCGTGGACCGACGGAATGACGTCGTACCGCTTGGCGTAATCGATGAGCGAAGCCTCCGGCGCGAACCCCGCGCAGATGCCCGCCATGCGGTCTGCGGTGCCGGCGGGCAACTTCTCCTCGACGCCGAGAACGATCGCCGCGTGCTGCACCGCGTAGCCGGATACCAGAGCCGCACCGACCCAGTCGTCGAGCAACAGGTGCAGCCTGCTCGCGCGCTGCGCCTCACCGGGGAGCAGCTTGCCCACCGCGGAGCGGAATCCGGGGCCGACGCGGCTGCCCAGCAACCGGTCCAGTCGCCCGTCGCGCGGGGCGGACTCGATGCTCTCGATCACGCCTTGCGATAGGTGGGCCCGAATCCGCGTCTCGCCCAGCACCTCGACGGCGTCCCGCGCCACCACATCGCGCGCCCGCAGGTCCACGTCGGAGTCACCGAACTGAGCCGGATGCGTGTCGATGGTGCTGGTGCGGCGAAAGGAACCCGCGACCAGCGGCGCCGGTGCCTGGACAGGCTCCTGAGGTCCCGCGATGTCCGACACGAATGGCATGGGCAGAACGGTACCCGGGAGGACGGCGACGTCTACTCCCGCCGGCGCAGACCGCCCAGCATCGCCACCGCGACCCCGAACACCACGAGCACACCGCCCGCGGCCAGTGTCAGGTTCAGCCAGTGGTGCGCGCTCAATTCGGCCTGGCCGACCATCACGTCCGCGATCTGCCGGATGTCGCCTGCCGTCTGGTTCAGTGCGTCGTCGACGAAGCGGCGAGACGCTTCCAACGCCGCCCACCCCCCGGCCCCCACCAACAGAGCCGAAATACCAAGCGATACAAGTGCTTTGCCGCGTGATCGGGCTGCCGCCAGCATCAGCAGCGCCGAGATGCCCGCCAATACCGTCGATCCCACACTGACCCACGGACCCCACGTCGACAACAGCCGTAGCTGGCCTGGCCGCAGCTCTGACGATTCGGGCACTGTGATCGGCACCGTCAGCGTCTGCGGAACGTCCAAGTCGAGATCGCCGAGCGTCTCCGTGATCGACGGATCGTTGAGCATCGGCGCGATGTCGATGAGCCAACGGTCGCCCGAGCCGTCCTCCGCCTGGACCGTGTCGGTGAACATCCAGCGGTGCGCAATGCGATTGGCCTGCGCAAACTGGCCGGGGAATCCGTCATTGCCGGTGTAGGCGGTGACGACGTTTCCGACGAGCTCGGTGTTGAGGGTGCCGTACCCGTTGTCGGCGGCGAAGCCGCGGATCTGCGCCGTCAACTCCGACGCCATCGCGCGCTGCAGCTTCGGATCCTGCGCCGCGGCCGCGGACAGCGCGGCGTACCCGTCCTCGCTCACCACGTTGCGCTGCGCCCACATGGTCGGGACGGCCACAGCCAGCAGAACGGTCGTGACCAGCCACAGGAACATCGTCGCGACGAACCGCACGCATCCTCCTTAACGGGACGCGGCGGAAATCAGTCAGCCAGTGCACGTCCCACGATGAGGGGGTCCGCCTCGGCGACCACCTCGCGGTCCTTGTTGTCGTAGTCGAACTTACCGAGGACGTGGCGCATGGCGTTGATGCGAGCACGCTTCTTGTCGTTGCTCTTGACGACCGTCCAAGGCGCGATGTCGGTGTCGGTGAGCTCGAACATGTCCTCCTTGGCCGCGGTGTAGGCGTCCCACTTGTCCAGCGACGCGAGATCCGTCGGCGACAGCTTCCACTGCCGCACCGGGTCGACCTGGCGAATGGTGAAGCGGGTGCGCTGCTCCCCCCGCGTCACCGAGAACCACAGCTTGGTGAGACTGATGCCGTCGTTGACCAGCATCTGCTCGAACAGCGGTGCCTGTCGGATGAACTCCTCGTGCTGGTCAGCCGTGCAGAATCCCATGACGCGCTCCACGCCGGCGCGGTTGTACCAGGACCGGTCGAACAGGACGATCTCGCCCGCGGCGGGCAAATGGGTCACGTAACGCTGGAAGTACCACTGCGTCCGTTCGCGCTCAGTGGGCTTCTCCAGTGCGACGACCCGCGCGCCACGCGGATTGAGGTGTTCCATGAAACGTTTGATGGTGCCGCCTTTGCCCGCCGCGTCACGGCCCTCGAACACGATGACGTGACGCAATCCGTTGGCCTGGCTCCACTTCTGCAGCTTCAGCAGTTCGATCTGCAGCAGCCGCTTCTGCTCCTCGTAGTCATTGCGCGACATGCGCTCGTCATACGGATAGCCCTCGCGCCACGTGTCGATCTCGAATCCGCTGGGATGGTGCACCAGCACGGGGTCGTCATCGTCGTCGTCGCGGACGCTGTAGTACTCGGTTCCCTTGAGCGCGGTCACCGGCAGAAAATATCGACCCCCCCGTAAGCGAGGGTGACGCAAAGATGAACGAAAGGTGGCCGCGGAGGTGTTACTTGGCGGTGCGCTTGGGCCGGATCAACGCGAACTTCGTCATCATCGTGTTCATTCGCTTCAGTGCCCGCAGCGAGTTGTTGTAGTAATTGCCGCCCGCGCCGATGTTGGTGCGCGGGGCGACGACAACCTCCTGGCGGCAGAACTTGCGCAGACCGTCCGCGCCGCCGAAGCGAGCTCCGATGCCCGATGTCTTCCAGCCACCCATCGGCGCCGTGGTGCACATCAAGTTCGAGATCACGTCGTTGATGTTCACGGCCCCGCAATCCAATTCCACCGCAACGTCTTTCGCGCGGTCGATATCCTTCGAGAACACCGACGCGCTCAGGCCGTACGGGCTGTCGTTCGCCAGCCGCACCGCTTCGGCGACAGAGGCGACCTTCATGATGGGCAGCGTCGGGCCGAACGTCTCCTCCGTCATGCAGTCCATCGTGTGGTCGACGTCGACGAGCACCGTCGGCTCATAGAAACTGCCGGGGCCCGTCGCGCGCTTGCCGCCGGTGAGCACCTTGGCGCCCTTGGCGACGGCGTCGGCGACATGACGCTCGGTCACGGCGAGCTGGGAGTCGTCGATCAGGGCGCCGAAGTCGTGTCCCTCGCCCGCGCCCATCTTCAGGTTCTTGACGTCGCGCACGACGGCGGCGACGAACTGGTCGTAAACCGGTTCGAGCACGTACACCCGCTCGACGGACACACACGTCTGGCCGGCGTTGAAGAACGCACCCCAGACCGCAGCGTGCGCGGCCAGGTCGATGTCGGCGTCCTCGAGCACGACCATCGGGTCCTTGCCGCCGAGCTCGAGGCTCACCGGCGTGAGCCGACGCGCCGCACGCTCGGCGACCTTGGCGCCTGTCGCGGATGACCCGGTGAACTGGACGTAGTCGGCGTTGTCGACGACGGCCTCGACGGCCTCCCGCGCGCCCTGGACGATCGCCATGACCTCGGGCGCGCCCGAGTCCGCCCAGCCGCGCAACAACAGCTCAGCGGTGAGCGGGGTGCGCTCGGAAGGTTTGAGCAGGACCGCACAGCCCGCCGCCAGTGCGGCGATGCCGTCCATCAGGAGGTTGGCCACGGGATAGTTCCACGGTGCGACGATGGCGACGATCGGCCGCGGCCGGTAGTGGACCGTCACCTTCTTGATGTTCAGGAAGGGCAGCGACGCGGGCCGGGACTCAGGCGCCAGCGCCTTCTCCATCGTCTTGATGTAGTACGAGGCGATCATGATCAGCAATGGCACCTCTTGAGCGGCGTCGGTCGCCGACTTGCCGGTCTCCTTGATCAGCAGCTGCTCGATCTCGTCGCGGTGCTCGCCCATCCACACGGCGAAGCGGGCCATCACCTTGGCGCGGCCCTTGGGCCCGCGGGCCTCCCATTCGCGTTGCGCCCGGCGCAGGCCCGCAGCGATGCGGGGTACGTCGGCGGGGTCCGTCCACCGCACGGTTCCGGCGACAGCGCCGGTCGCGGGATTAAGGACAGTGCTGGCTTGCGATTCCGGGGGCAGATCAACATCTGGCGTCGCGGTCATGGCTCCATGCTAGCCACCGCGTGTGACGTAGATCGCACCGGGGTTGACACGTGTCAAGTCATGGTGAGCGACGAGCGCCGCTAGGCCCACGACGGAGGTGCCGAGCAGCAGCCCGCCGACAGTGTCGGTGAAGTAATGAAACGTCGAGCCCACGCCGACCATGGCGAGCGCCACGTAGGTGACCGCGGCCAGCATCGCCCACCGGGCACCACCTGCCACCAACACGAAGAGACCCAACACGATCGTCGTCGTCGTGATGTGCCCACTCGGGTACGCCAGGCCCTCCCCGATGTAGCGGCCGAACATCGGCTTGATGAACTGCACAAGCAGATACGTGAGCGGGGGACACACAGTGGCGGCCAGAGCCAGCCGCCAGCACCGCCGATACAGCGCCATGCCCACGACCGTGACGCCGAGGACGACAAGTGACAGCGGCATTGCGAGGTAGGACAGGTCTTGCGCGACACTGCGATTGAGCGTCTGGAACCAGTCGTCGACCGGGGTGGATCCCTTACCGACGGCGAGTCCGAGCACGATCATCGCGGTCACCCCGACCGGTGGCCACCACCGAATCGGACTCACACGATGCCGCGCACGTAGGCCGCCTGGCCCAGGTGCTGCGCACTGTCGTCGACGATGCTCACCAGCCGCACGCCCGCAGTCACCGGCGGGTCCCAGTGATCGTCGACGACGCGGTCCAGTTCCTCGGGCGTGACCGAGGCGATGTACTCGAGCGTCGCCTTGTGCACACCGTGGTAGTAGCCGGCCAGCAGGTCAGCTGATACGCGCACCTTGGCCACCTCGTCGGGGCCGTCGCCGTACCCCATCGCATCGCGCGGCAGGTCAAGATCGAAGCGGTCGACCCAGCCGTCGCGAAACCAGACCTGTTCGGTGCCCGCGATATCCGCCAGCTGAAGGTCGTGCTGACGGGCGCTGTGCCAGATCAGCCACGCGATGCTGTTGGCATTCGCGGTCGGGCGGAAGAACGCGACGTCATCCGTCAGACCGTCGGTGAGCCGTTCGACGTGCTCGATCAACCGGGTGAACGCGTCCCGCAGCAGCGCACGCACCGCGTCCGCATCAGAGCTAGCCATACCTTGACGGTACCCAGTTCAGCCCTGCGGCTGCGCCCCGTGGAAGACCGCCTCGATGTTGTTGCCGTCGGGGTCGCGCACGAATGCCCCGAAGTAGCCGGGGTGATATTCCGGCCATATCCGCGGCGCATGCAGGGATTCGGCGCCGGCCTCGATCGCGGCGTCGTAAAACGCCTGGACGGCGTCGGTGCCGGAGGCCTGAAATGCGAAGTGCACCTCACGGTTGGGCCCGGCCGCCTCGCCCGCATTCATGTCGGCGATCCAGAAATCGGGTTTGCCCTCGGTGCCGTAGCCGATGGCGACCTGATAGTCCATCTGGCGGGTGTATCCGAGCACTCCGAGGACCTTGTCGTAGAAGGCCTTCGACGCATCCCAGTTAGCACAGTTGATTCCGAAGTGGTCAATCACGGCCTCATCCTGGCATGGGGCATCGGCATAGTCGTACATTCACCTCATGGCCTATGACCTGATCATTCGGAACGGCACCATCGTCGACGGCCTCGGCGGTGAACCATTCGTCGGCGACGTCGCGGTCTCTGCCGGTGTGATTGCGGCCGTCGGCACCGTCGACGGCTCCGGCGCCAGGGAAGTCGACGCGACCGGACTGCTGGTCACCCCGGGGTTCGTCGATCTGCACACGCACTACGACGGTCAGGCCATCTGGAGCGACCGCATGATCCCGTCGTCGGCGCACGGCGTGACGACCGCCGTCATGGGCAATTGCGGAGTGGGTTTCGCACCGTGCCGCGCCGAGGACCACGACGTGCTCGTGGACGTGATGGCCGGCGTCGAAGACATCCCCGGTGTCGTGATGGTCGACGGGTTGCCGTGGACCTGGGAGACCTTCCCCGAATTCATGGACGCGCTCGAGGCGCGACACAGGGACATCGACGTGGCCGCCTTCCTTCCGCACTCCCCGCTACGGGTGTACGTGATGGGGCAACGCGGTGTCGACCGCGAACCCGCGACCGACGAAGACCTCTCCCTGATGCGCAAACTCGCGGCCGAAGCGGTGCGGGCCGGAGCACTGGGCTTTGCGTCGTCCCGCCTGACCTTGCACAAAACCATCAAGGGTCAGCCGATTCCGAGCTATGACGTGGACTACGCGGAGATCGAGGCGATTGCGCGTGGCATCGACGACGCCGGCGGTGGACTGCTGCAGTTCGTGCCCGACCTGATGGCGGGTGACTACCAAGCCTCCCTTGGCGCGGTGTTCGACGTCGCGGGTGCAGTCGGTCTGCCGGTGACGTTCACGCTGGCGATCGGCAACGCGGGACCGCCGATCCATCTCGACGCGCTGACGATGGTGGAGAAGGCCAACGCGAACGGAGGAGACGTCACGGGTCAGATCTTCCCGCGCCCAATCGGTCTGATCCTCGGCTTGGACCTGTCGGGTAACCCCTTCGTGATGTATCCGTCCTACCAGGAGATCGCCGGGCTGCCACTCGCGGAACGCGTCGCCGAGATGCGTAAACCCGAAGTGCGCGAACGCATCATGAACGACACGCCGAGCAGCGACGGGCATCCCCTGATGTTCGCCGCGCAGGCGTGGGACTACATGTTCCCGCTCGGCGATCCACCGAATTACGAACCGGCTGCCTCGGATTCGATCGGCGCCCGGGCGCGGGCGCGCGGCGTGAATCCGTTGGAGGAGGCTTACGACCGTCTCCTCGACGACGACGGACACGCCATGCTGCTGGTGACCCTCGCCAATTTCCGCGATAACTCCTTGGACACCGTCGCCGAACTGATCCAGCGCGACGACGTCGTACTCGGCCTCGGCGACGGCGGTGCGCATTACGGAATGATCTGCGACGCAAGCTTTCCCACGTATCTACTGACGCACTGGGTGCGCGACCGTGAGTCTGGACGGCTGTCGATCACGCAGGTGATCAAAGAGCTCACGTCTGTGCCTGCCCGGATCGGCGGACTGAACGACCGCGGCCGCCTCGCCGTCGGGTACAAGGCTGACATCAACATCATCGACGCCGACGCGTTACGTCTGCACCGACCCACCGTCAAGTCCGACTTGCCCGCCGGTGGGCGACGTCTGGACCAAACGGCCGACGGCTACGTGATGACGATGGTGTCCGGCGAGGTCATCTCCGAGAACGGCGAACCCACTGCGGCCCGTCCCGGCAAGCTGATCCGTGGTCGCCAGGCCGCACCGCTCAGCGGGTGACGACGACCTTGCCTGTCATCCGCCCGGTCTCGACATCGCGGTGCGCCTCACGAAGGCCGGCGGCGGTGAATCCCTCGATGGTCTTGGTGACGGTGGTGCGAAGCGTGCCGTCGTCGACGAGGGCCGCGGTGTCGGCCAGCAACCGCTGCTGCTCGATCATGTCGGGTGTCTCGAACATCGAGCGGGTGAACATCAGCTCCCAGTGCCACGCGATGCTCTTCTCCTTCAACTCGAGAAGGTCCAGACCGGGCGGTTCATCGATCGCGGTGATGTGGCCGAACGGTTTGACGATCGCGGCGTAGTCGGAGATGTTGCCCTTCGAGTGCGGCGAGAAGAGATAGTCGACACCGTCGGGCGCCACGGCCAGTGCCTCATCGCGCAGTCGGTGGTGGTTGATGACGGCATCGGCGCCCATCTTCTCGGCCCATCGACGCGACTCCTCACGGCTGGCCGTCGCAATCACCCGGACGCTGGTCAGCGCCTTGGCCAACTGGATCATGATCGAGCCGACGCCGCCCGCCGCGGCCAGTACCAGCAGGTCGCCCGTGGAGTCCTTCGTCAAACCAAAGCGGTCGAACAGCGTCTCCCACGCGGTGATCGTCGTCAGCGGCAGTGCGGCCGCATCGGCGAACGACAGCGACGTCGGCTTGTGCGAGACGACGCGCTCGTCGACCGCCTGGAACTCGGCGTTGCTGCCCGGCCGGGTGAGGTCGCCTGCGTACCAGACTTCGTCACCGACGTGCAACGTTTCCACTTGCGGCCCAACGGCTTCCACGATCCCGGTGGCGTCGTATCCCAGAATCACGGGATCCGACGACGGCTGCAGACCGGCGCGCACCTTGACGTCGGCGGGGTTGACCGAAACCGCGAGGACACGGACCAGCACGTCGCGAGAACGGAGCTCGGGTACGTCGACAGTGACGTCCTGCAGGGATTCGTCGTCATCGACCGACTTCGTGGCGAAAGCCCCGATCGCTGTCATCGTCGTCATGTTTTCGCTCAACGCCCCGACGTGATGGAAATCTTCCCGAGGGCTCGTATTGTCGGCTCTATGAGCGTCAAGGTCGATCTGGACAAACTCGCCGATGCCCTGGCGGACTTCTCGTTCGGATACCTGATCACCGTCGGCGACGACTACCGTGCGCACACCGTCGCCGTCGAGCCGGTGCTCACCGAGGGCGTGTTCGAGGTGGGCCAGATGGGATCGGGCACGCGCCGCAATGCAGATGAGCATCCCGACGTGACCGTCATCTGGCCACCGGCCGACCCCGGCGGATACACGTTGATCGTCGACGGCCGCGCCGTGGTGACCGACGACCGTGTCACGGTCACGCCCACCAAGGCGATCCTGCACCGCAGAGCCACGTCCGAGTCCGCGGCGACGAGCCCCGACGGCCTGCACGACTGCCTGCCGCTCAAGGAGTAGACACAAGCCCCGAGTTATCCACAGCTTGGGAAGGTCCCCTTTCGACCGCCGCAGTTGTGGGATGCGATGAAGCCGTGGCGGAAATCGACCGCATCCTCGCAGCACATGGTGGAGTCGTGTCCGCGGCTCAGTTGCGGACGGCGGGGTGGTCGCAATCGCACATCAGGAAGCTGCCTTCGCAGGGTTGGCGAGTGGTGCGTCGGGGTTGGTACGCCGTTCCGTCCGCCAACCCTCAGGTCGCCTAGGCCGCGTCTGGGCTCCCGATTCCCGACTGCACATCCGGTACTCGACGCGAGCGCGCCAGTCGCGCCAGGGAGTTCGCTCCTGCCATCCGTATCGCCGGGATCCACCCGTCGTCGGTGCGGTCGACGCGATGGACGTTGCCGTCGCGTCCGCGGCCAACTGCTTGGGAGCGGAGGGGCTGGTTGTCGTCCTGGATTCGATGCTGCACAAACGGATGATCGACATGGCCGACGCGAAATCGATTGTGGCAGCGTCGCGTTTTGCACACCTGAACCTTGCGCAGCGATGCGATCCCCGAAGCGAGTCTGGTACGGAGACCATGATCAGGTTGCGACTGCGGGCTGAGGGGATCCAGCTGCGGACCCAAGTGGTGATCCCGGAAGTGGGTCGCGTCGACTTTCTCGTGGGCAATCGCCTCATCATCGAAGCCGACAGCCGTGAACATCATCTGGCGAAGTACCAAGTGGATCGGACGAGGGACAGGGTCGCGACAGGTCTGGGGTATCTGGTGATTCGGCTGACGTATGAGGATGTTGTCGACGGCTGGGGCGTCGTGATCGAGGACATTCGAGCGGTGATTCGCAGGAGAGGACATCGAAGGCCGATCACAACGTCAGCTTGAGAGCGTCTCCATGGATATATACGCGCGACGGCGCTGTCAGCGTGACATTAAGTCAGCGACACACCAAAAAGCCCCGACTCGCGAAGCGAGCCGGGGCTTTTTGGTTGGACAGACTTAGAAGTCCATGCCGCCCATGCCACCGGTCGGGTCGCCCGCAGGTGCGGCCGCCTTCTCCGGCTTGTCGGCGACAACGGCCTCGGTGGTCAGGAACAGCGCCGCGATGGACGCCGCGTTCTGCAGCGCCGAACGCGTCACCTTGACCGGGTCGGCCACGCCGGCCTTGAGCAGGTCCTCGTACTCGCCGGTGGCGGCATTCAAGCCGGTGCCGGCGGGCGAGTTGGTGACCTTCTCGGCGACAACGCCGGGCTCGAGCCCACCGTTGAAGGCGATCTGCTTCAGCGGAGCCGACAGCGCCACGCGGACGATGTTGGCGCCAGTGGCCTCGTCGCCCGTGAGACCGAGGTCGTCGAGCGCCGGAGCCGACTGCAGCAGCGCCACGCCGCCACCGGCGACGATGCCCTCTTCGACGGCGGCCTTCGCGTTGCGAACGGCGTCCTCGATGCGGTGCTTGCGCTCCTTGAGCTCCACCTCGGTGGCAGCGCCGGCCTTGATGACCGCAACACCGCCGGCCAGCTTGGCCAGGCGTTCCTGCAGCTTCTCGCGGTCGTAGTCGGAGTCGCTGTTCTCGATCTCGGCGCGGATCTGGGCCACGCGGCCCGCGATCGCGTCGGAATCGCCGGCACCCTCGATGACCGTGGTCTCGTCCTTGGTCACGACGACCTTGCGGGCCTGACCGAGCAGCGCGACGTCAGCGGTCTCCAGCGAGAGGCCGACCTCCTCGCTGATGACCTGGCCACCGGTGAGGATCGCGATGTCCTGCAGCATGGCCTTGCGGCGGTCGCCGAAGCCCGGGGCCTTGACGGCGACGGACTTGAAGGTGCCACGGATCTTGTTGACCACCAGGGTGGAAAGGGCCTCGCCCTCGACATCCTCGGCGATGATCAGCAGCGGCTTGCCGGACTGGATGACCTTCTCCAGCAGCGGCAGCAGATCCTTGACCGTCGACACCTTCGACGACACGAGCAGGATGTAGGGATCCTCGAGGACCGCTTCCTGACGCTCGGCGTCGGTGACGAAGTAACCCGAGATGTAGCCCTTGTCGAAGCGCATGCCCTCGGTGAGCTCCAGCTGCAGGCCGAAGGTGTTGGACTCCTCGACGGTGATGACACCCTCGTTGCCGACCTTGTCCATGGCCTCGGCGATCAGCTCACCGATCTGGACGTCACCGGCGGAGATGGCGGCGGTGGCAGCGATCTGCTCCTTGGTCTCGACCTCCTTGGCCGACTTCAGCAGCGTCTCGGTGATCTTCTCGACGGCCTTCTCGATGCCGCGCTTCAGGCCGAGCGGGTTGGCGCCTGCGGCCACGTTGCGCAGACCCTCGCGAACGAGTGCCTGAGCCAGGACGGTGGCGGTGGTGGTGCCGTCGCCCGCGACATCGTCGGTCTTCTTGGCGACCTCTTTGACCAGCTCAGCGCCGATCTTCTCGTACGGGTCCTCCAGCTCGATCTCCTTGGCGATGGAAACCCCATCGTTGGTGATCGTGGGGGCGCCCCACTTCTTCTCCAGTACGACGTTGCGACCCTTGGGGCCCAACGTCACCTTTACGGCGTCGGCGAGGCTGTTCAGGCCCCGCTCGAGGCCACGACGGGCCTCTTCGTCATACGCAATTGTCTTGGCCATTGCGAAGTGATTCCTCCGGATTGGGGATGCACGTCTTGCGGTCGGGCGCAGTGCCCGCGACGGACGGCTGGGGATGTGCTCCGCGTGTGCGGCCCCGGCCTCACCGTCCCGACCTAGCACTCACCGGTCGCGAGTGCCAACTGCATTTTTAGCACTCAACCATGGCGAGTGCAAGATCGTTCACCGCGGGCGAAGGCCGTCCAGGACGACGTCGGTCAGCCGCTTCGCCGCCTCGTCGTCGTAGGTTTGCATGGCCTGCAGCCCGACCATGACCGCTTTGACGTCCGGTGCCGAAACATCACGGCGCACCGCACCCGCCTCCTGGGCGGCACGCAGCAGGTCGCCGAGCATGGCGTAGAACTCGCGTTCCGCCTCTGGCATCGCCTTCTCCACGTCGATACCGACGCCCGCGAGCGCCTCGCTGAGACCACGATCGGTCGCCCCCCACTTCAACACCATCGACCGCAGGAATTCGAACAGCGCAGTCGCGGGATCGCCGGCCGTCAGCAGATTGCGGCCTTCGCCGATGATGCCCCGGATCCTGTCCTCCACGACGGCCCGGAACAGGTCCTCCTTGGTCGGAAAGTGTCGGTACACGGTGCCCGCCCCGACGCCCGCCCGCCGGGCGATCTCGTCGATGGGCACCGAGAGCCCCTCGCCCGCGAAGGTCTCGTAGGCAACCTCGAGCACCCGGGCGCGGTTGCGGGCGGCGTCCGCACGCAACGGTCGGGCGGTCTCCGTCAACTTGTCCCCTCGGGAATGGATTAAGCGGGGCGCCCGTTCCGTATAGTTGTGATCAACCGGGGCGTACGCTCCGCTTAACACTCTACCGAGGAGACCCCATGTCCAACTGGAATACCGCCGATATCCCCGACCAGACCGGCCGCACGGCGGTGATCACGGGCGCCAACACCGGCCTGGGATACGAGACCGCCGCGGCGCTCGCCGCCAAAGGCGCGCACGTCGTCCTGGCCGTACGCAATCTCGAGAAGGGCAAGGCCGCGGCGCGCCGCATCGAGCAGGCCACGGCGGGCGCCCGGGTCGAGATCCAGGAACTCGACTTGACCTCGCTGGCGTCCGTTCGCGCCGCGGCCGACGAACTCAAGTCCAAACACGACGGCATCGACCTGCTGATCAACAACGCAGGCGTGATGTTCACCCCGAAGACGACCACCAAGGACGGCTTCGAATTACAGTTCGGCACAAACCATCTGGGCCACTTCGCCTTCACCGGCCTGCTCCTCGACCGGGTGCTCGCGGTGCCGGGCTCCCGCGTGGTGACGGTCAGCAGCACTGGTCATCGCCTCATCGAGGCCATCCGCTTCGACGATCTGCAGTGGGAACGCTCCTACAACCGATTCCGCGCCTACGGGCAGTCCAAGCTGGCGAACCTGCTGTTCACCTACGAATTGCAGCGGCGACTGCAGGGCACCAACACGATCGCAGCAGCGGCGCATCCCGGCGGGTCGAACACCGAGCTGATGCGCAATCTGCCTCGGCTGGTGCAGCCGTTGACAGCACTGGCCCGTCCGCTCTTCCAAGGCGCGGATATGGGTGCGCTGCCCACGCTGCGGGCGGCAACCGATCCGGATGTGCTTGGCGGGCAGTACTTCGGCCCCGACGGATTCGCCGAACAGCGCGGGTACGCCACGCTCGTGTCATCCAATCGCGCCTCGCACGACGCGGACGCGCAGCGCCGGCTCTGGACCGTCTCCGAGGAACTGACGAAGGTCGTCTTCCCCGTCTAGCCGAATGTGGCAGGCTGGCAAGCGATGTCATTCTGGGATCCGCGAAACGTGCCACCGTATCCGCCGGCCCGCTACACGAAGGACAAGCCGGAGGTCAGTGCCCGGTTGAGGCTGGGTACTGATCCGCCGGACTACGAGTCGTTCGGCCTCGTGAAGTATCACTATCTGGCCAACCAAGAGTCCACCGACGGCGATTACGGGCTGTACCGCGTCGATATCGCCCCCCACGGCGGCGGGCCGGGTCCGCACTTTCACCGCACCATGTCGGAGGCCTTCTTCGTCCTCTCGGGGACCGTGAGGCTCTACGATGGCAACGACTGGCTCGACGGCCAACCGAACGACTTTCTCTACGTGCCGCCGGGCGGCATCCACGGCTTCCGCAATGAGGCCGACGCGCCCGTCTCGCTGCTGATGCTGTTTGCTCCCGGCGCACCCAGAGAGGCCTACTTCGAGGGCTTCGCTCACTTGGCCGACCTGTCCGACGAGGAGCGCGTCGAGTGGTTCATCAAGAACGACAACCACTCCGTCGAATGACACGCGGTTGCCGACACGCCGAAACGTGCGTAGGCGTAATCCGTTCCGTTAGGCTGCAGTCCGATCGCGTTCCGATCAGACTAAGGAGCTTTGGGTGCGGGCTTATGCAGCGCCCGACACCCAGGCTTTGCGGGGCTGGCAGCGTCGGGCATTGGTGCGATATCTCACCGCAGCGCCGCGTGATTTCCTGGCCGTCGCCACCCCGGGAGCGGGCAAGACAGCGTTTGCCCTGCGGATCGCCGGCGAACTTCTTTCCGAGCGCGTCGTCGACCAGATCACCGTCGTCGTGCCGACCGAGCACCTCAAAATTCAGTGGGCGATGGCGGCCGCCGGTGTCGGCATCGCGCTCGACCCGAAGTTCTCCAACTCCTCGGCGCAGACGTCGTCGGAGTACCACGGTGTCGTCGTCACCTACGCCCAGGTTGCCAAGCATCCGTCGCGCCATCGCGTACGGACCGAGAACCACCGCACACTCGTCATATTCGACGAGATCCACCACGGCGGTGACGCGAAGAGTTGGGGTGAGGCAATCCGCGAGGCGTTCGGCGACGCCACGCGACGGCTGTCGCTGACCGGCACGCCGTTCCGCAGCGACGACAGCCCGATCCCTTTCATCAACTACGAGCGCGGCGCCGACGGCCTGTTGCGCTCGCAGGCCGACCACACCTACGGCTACAGCGACGCGTTGGCTGACGGAGTGGTCCGGCCGGTGGTGTTCATGGCCTACTCGAGCGAGTCGCGATGGCGCGACAGCGCCGGCGAAGAGCACTCGGCGCGCCTCGGTGAGCCGCTCAACGCGGAGCAGACGGCACGGGCCTGGCGCACCGCACTGAACCCCGCCGGTGAGTGGATGCCCGCGGTGATCGCTGCCGCCGACAAACGCCTGCAGCAGAAGCGTCAGCACGTGCCCGACGCCGGCGGCATGATCATCGCCTCCGACCAAACGGCGGCGCGGGCTTACGCCGAACTCCTGACCCGGCTCACCGGTGAGGTGCCCACCGTCGTGCTGTCGGACGACAAGGGTTCCTCCGACCGCATCTCCGCCTTCGCACAGGGCACCAGCCGCTGGCTGGTCGCGGTGCGGATGGTGTCCGAGGGCGTGGACGTGCCGCGGCTGGCGGTCGGGGTCTATGCGACGAGCGCGTCCACGCCACTGTTCTTCGCGCAGGTGATCGGACGGTTCGTCCGGTCACGTCGGCCCGGCGAGACAGCCAGCGTCTTCCTTCCCTCGGTGCCCAACCTCTTGCTTCTCGCCAGCGAGATGGAGGCGCAGCGCAACCACGTGCTCGGCAAGCCGCACCGCGAATCGGATGGCCTCGACGACGATCTGGTCGCGGACGCCGAGAAGCAGAAGGACGAGTCGACCGACCTGGACAACGGCTTCGAGATGCTCGGCGCCGACGCCGAGCTCGATCAGGTGATCTTCGACGGGTCCTCATTCGGCACGGCGACGCCGGCGGGCAGTGAGGAGGAGGCCGACTTTCTCGGTATCCCCGGCCTGCTCGACGCCGAACAGATGCGCGATCTATTGCGGCGCAGGCAGGATGAGCAGCTCGACCGCCGGAGCCGGGCCGCCGGCGACATCGAATCAAGCACTGCGTCTCCGATGAATTTCCGCCCCTCGAAGCACGGCCAGTTGCGCGAGCTTCGGCGCGAACTCAACGCCTTGGTTTCGATCGCGCACCACCGCACCGGGAAGCCGCACGGATGGATCCACAATGAGTTGCGCAGAATCTGTGGCGGCCCGCCGATCGCGGCGGCGACCACCGACCATCTGCTCGCCCGTATCGAGGCGGTCCGCACTCTCTGACTAGCGAGGCGACAGCTCGAAGCGGAAATCGCTTTCGCCGATGCGTACATGGCACCCGTCACTGAGCGGGGCGCTGCCGCGAATCCGCTTGTGGTCCAGCTCGACACCGTTGGCCGAGCGCGCATCGATGAGCACGAAACTGGTACCGGTGTCGATGATCACGGCGTGGTGGCGACTGACCCTCGGATCGTTGAGCGCGATGTCGTTGTCGGATCGCCGGCCGATCCTGGTGGCCACCCCCTTCACCGGATAGCACTCACCGGTGGCCGCCCGCAGTTGGGCGCGCTCCTTGCCGGTGTTGATCGCCGTCCGGTTCGCGAGGCTGATGAACGTGCCCGCGAGCGTGGTGTCGGGCGGGGGTTTGACGTCCATCGGCTCCTGTCGCAGGATTCGCTCGTGCAGATCGCGCAGCGCCCGGCTCGGGTCGATTCCTAGCTCGTCGGCCAGCACGGTCTTCAGCCGCTGATACGCGTCGAGGGCATCCGACTGTCGCGCCGAGACGTAGTACGCGATCATCAGCTGCTCCCACGCCGGCTCGCGGAAGGGATGCTCGGCGACAAGCCGTTCCAGCTCCCCGGTGATCAGCTTCGCGCGCCCGCACGCGATCTCGGATTCGGCGAGGGCGATGTGGGTGGCGATCTTCTCGTCGGTCATGGCCGTGGCGAAGACCGAGACGAAGTCGAAAGCACGCAGGTCCTCGAGCACGTCACCGCGCCACTGGGCCAACGCGTTCGAGTAATGACTGCTCGCCTTGTCGAACCGGCCGGCCGTCGCGGCCTGGACGCCCGCGTTCCGCTCGCGGATGAACCGCCCCAGGTCGACGCTCAACTCATCGATGTTGAGCCGGTATCCCGGCGAAACCTTCTCGAGCATGCTTCGCCCGTCCACGCCGACCGATCCGAGCAGCCGACGCAGATTGGACACGTAGGCGTGCAGGCTCGCACGCGCTTCGGCTGGGGCATCTTCACCCCAGACGGCGTTGATCAGGGAATCCGCCGCGACCGGCCGATTGCGGTTCATCACCAGCGACGCCAGCACCGCTCGCTGCTTCGGCGTGCCGATCGGCACCACGGTGTCGTCGACCGTCATCTGCAACGGTCCGAGAAGACCAAACACTGGGCCTCTCTGCGGCATCGGCTGTCCTACCCATCAGCGTGAAGTGACGTCAGCTAACGATACGGCGCTCGGCCAGCCCGGCCAGGTTCTTCAGCGAGTTGTCCAGGTGGTCGACGTCGAACGGCGGGAACTCGATGTCGCGCATCTGCGGCGGCACCCCGGACCAGTCATAGGTCAGCGTCACTTGCGTCCGGTCAGGCCCCGCCGGTTCGAGATCGTAGCGCCAGATCCACCCGCCAAATGCGAGCTCGTTGCCGCCCATCAGATATCCGCGCTGGTCGGGGCCCTGCCCGGGCTGCCAGGCGATGGCCCGCGGCGGGTCGATAGCCTCGACCCGGTTGGCCATCTCGTAGTCCTTTTCGGGGTGGTTGTCGTGGTACATCGCCATCCGGAAAATCTGGCCTACGTCGGTCAGACGCTGGGGATCGAGGGCGTCGCGCACCCATCCGGTGCCGTCGATCGCCGGGTGTGTCGACGGGTCGGCCAGCACGTCGAAGACCACTTCGGCGGGCGCATTTACGGTCGTCACGGCATTCACGTGTTCATCGGTCATACCGGTACCGACCGCCACGGCCGGCAAAACTCACCGTCAGAACACACCGCAGCCCGCGACACCGCAGACAAAGGACGTGACCCACAGGAACGGCCAGGCGATGACCATCACCACCAGCGCTGCGATGTCGGAGAAGATCGGGAAGGCACCAGTGAGCGCTTGCTGCAGCTGACCCATCAGCTCGATGTGAAAAATCGTGTAGCCGACGCCGATCACGATGTACATCAACGCGATCCACAACGCGAGCTCCAGGAATGTGTTGATCCCGCGATCGAACAGCATCCGTTCAACACGCACCCAGATCCGCTGCTCCGACACCGCTACAGCCCCAGCAACCGCGGTAGGTCCGCGACCGAGTCGATGACGTGGTTGGGTTGCATCGCGAACTCATCGGCCGCCCACCGATCGAGCGTGTCCTGACGAAACTTGCCGGTGCGCACCAACACTCCGGACATACCCACCACCTGTGCGGGCAGCACGTCGTTGTTGAGGTCGTCGCCGATCATGTACATCTCGTCGGGGTCGACGCCGAGTCGGCTTGCGGCGGCGAGGAATCCCTCCGGCGCAGGCTTTCCGACCGCGGTCGCCTTCCGACCGGACGTCTGCTCCATTCCGATCAGGTACATGCCGGTATCCACGCGCAAACCATCGGTCGTCGTCCACACCGTGCTGCGGTGCATCGCCACCACCGGCACCCCCTGTGCCATCCAGTCGTAGACCCACGACAGCGTCAGGTGGCTGTACTCCGGCCCCGCCCCGCCGAGAATTACCACGTCGGGGCGGTCCGGTGCGGTCGGTCCGCTGAAATCGCTCGAGTACTCGATGTCGATACCGGGCATGTCCTCGGCGATCTGTCCGCTGTTGACGAGGAAACATCGCGCATCGGGGAAGTTGTGGCGGACGTATTCGGCGGTCAGCACGGCGGCGGTGATCACCTCGTCGGCGCGCACCGCCATCCCGGCCTCGTTGAGCAATTCGGCGATTTGCGCCCGCGTTCTGGTGGTGGTGTTGGTCAGATACGAGCAGGCGACCTGATGGTCGGCTAGGGCCCGCAGCGTCTCCGCGGCACCGGCGATCGGCTTCCACGACGTCACCAGGACGCCGTCGATGTCGAACAACACCCCACCGATTGCCATTGCCCGACAGTAAACGGCAGGCGAATCGCCGCAACTCGGGGCTGGGACAATTCGTTCGACCGGTCTGCTAACAAGAGTTGGGAGGTACCCGAATGCCAACGGTACTTGTAACTGGTTTCGGTCCGTATGCCATGTCACCGGTGAACCCCGCGCAACTCACGGCCGAGGCGCTCGACGGCCAAGTGATCGCCGGCGCGAAAGTGGTATCGCGGATCGTGCCCGGCGCGTATTTCACGTCGATTTCCGCCACCGTGCAGTTGGTTGAAGATGAGCAGCCTGAACTGCTGATCATGCTCGGCGAGTTCGGCGGGCGTTCGATGATCACCGTCGAACGATTGGCGCAGAACGTCAGTGATTGCGCACGATATGGAGTGGCCGACACCGCGGGGAAGGTGTTGGGAGGGGAACCGACCGCGCCCGAAGGACCGGTTGCCTACTGGGCGACGACGCCGAACCGCGCCATGGTGTTGGCGATGCGTCGGGCTGGCGTCCCCGCCGACTTGTCCGACGCCGCAGGCACATTTGTCTGTAACCACCTCATGTACGGAATGCTCCACCACATCGCGACCAACGCCTTAACCACCCGAGCCGGCTGGATCCATTTGCCGTTTCTGCCGGAGGTCGCCGCGCTCGATCAGAACCTGGGCGCCCCGAGTATGTCGGTTGAAACGATGACGACCGGTCTGGCGGCCGCCATCGAAGCTGCGTTGACAGAGTCAGCCGACACTACCGAGCCATTCCCGTCGCGGCTGCAAATATAGCTGTCCTACAAGGTTGCGACGGTGCAACGGATCGTTACTCGTGATTCGCGAAATCGCCTCCCTGATTGTGTTATTCAGCAGACTTGCCGCACGTTTTCGGGGGACGATAGCTGATATGCCATACATCGACGCGAAGCCGTTCCCATTCGAATTCGGAATCGATCACACGGCGTTGGTCTGCATCGACATGCAGCGGGATTTCTGCGAACCGGGCGGATTTGCCGACTCGCTCGGCAACAACATCGAGAACATCGCGCCCTGCATCCCTGTCATCGCCAAGCTTCAGGCAGCCTTCCGCAAAGCCGGGCTACCGATCATCCATACCAAGGAATGCCACAAGCCGGACATGTCCGATGTTCCTCTGGCCAAACGCAATCGTGGCAATCCAAAGACAAGGATCGGCGATCAGGGACCGATGGGGCGGATTTTGATCGACGGTGAGCCGGGATCGGATTTCGTCGCCGAGAACGCGCCGATCGAAGGCGAGTTGGTCATCGCCAAGCCCGGAAAAGACACCCTTTACCGGACCAATTTCTACGAATACCTCACGACTCGACTGATCACCCATCTGTTCATCACCGGTGTGACGACCGATGTCTGCGTGCAGACCACCATGCGCTGTGCCAATGATCGCGGCTTCGACTGCGTGTTGGTCGAGGACGGCACCGAAAGCTATTTCCCCGAATTCAAAGAGGTGACGCTGCGGGCGCTCGTCGCCCAGGGCGGCATAGTCGGGTGGACGTGCAAGTCCGAACAGGTAGTGGACTGCCTCTCGGCCCTGTGAGTCGCAGAGGTGGACGGACGACACCGAAGCGGCCGGTGAAGCGACCGGTCGACTACCTCTTCGCACCGTGCGAGCCCGGTGAAACCGTTCGCTACTACCGGTTGGTGCTGAGGGGTTGCTCGCAGCTCTGCTTTCAGAGCAATGAACTCACCGGCCTGTTCTTCCTCGCCGCCGTCCTGGTCGTCTCACCGATCGCCGCGGCATACTTTTTGGTCGCGGCGGTCATGGCGCCGGGCGGACGCATGTTGCTGGGCCAACGGGGTGCGGTGCTGGCCACCGGGCTGCCCGGTCTCAATCCGTGCCTGATCGCGCTGTCTCTGCCCGCGTTTTTTCGCACCGGCTGGACGAACGTAGGTATGTGGATCGTGCTCGTCGCCTGCGTCGCGATCACGGTGCTGTTGGTACGGCTGCTCGTCGCCGTTGTTCCGTTCCCGATCCTGGCATTGCCTTTCGTACTGACGTTTTGGGTCGTCTATGCGCTGGCGCCGCATCTCGGCGTGCTGCAGCCCAGCTCGATCGACGTGTCGGTGGCCACCACCCTTCATCCCCTCACCGCAGTGCTGTCCAGCCTGGGGCAAACGTTGTTTTCGCCGAGTGTGTGGTCGGGGCTGCTGTTTCTTGCCGGACTCCTGGTCAGCAACTGGCGACACGCGGTGATCGCCGTTGTCGGTGCCCTCATCGGCACCGTGGTGTCGTACTACTACCACCAGGGCGATCCGGAGAGCGTGAACCTGGGACTTTACGGATTCAACGGCGTGTTGACCGCTGTCGCGGTGTACGCGCTGTGCGACAGCAAACTAAGACTGGCCATTCTGGGCGCGCTGCTTGCCACGATCACGATGCCGGCGTTCACCAACCTCGGCCTCCAGGCAGTGTCCGCACCCTTCGTATTCGCCACCTGGCTGGTGCTCGCACTGGGCTGGGTCGACAGGAGCTGGCTCGCCCCATCCGATTCCCAAGAATGAAAAAGGAGGGCCGCATGCTCTCACCAACCGATTCCATCGTCTTCTCGAACCTGCTCGAGAAGGCCGTGACACTGCGCAACAGCGACGAATGGGACGAGTTCCGGCCAGGTGTGACCGCGCACTGGCTGTACCACGAAGACGGCGACGGACCGTCGGCGGTCCTGCTCCGTTATCAGCCCGGCGCCCGGGTGACAGAGCATGAGCACGTCGGCTATGAGCACATGTTCGTCCTCGATGGTGACCAGTTCGACGAACACGGCAGTTATCCCGCGGGTAGCTTCGTCGTCAATCCACCCGGCACGTGCCACTCGCCGGGCAGCGTGGGTGGATGTGTGGCGCTGCTCATCTACGAGAGGGCAGTTCGGTTCATCGATGAACCATAGGTTGCCCGGCAACATCAGCCCACTTGCTGCCCGCGACCCAGGGCGACGCCTGTCCTGCGATCGTCCATGCGAGCCCGGCCGGTACGTCGATCACCTGATAGTGCTTGACGCCTGCCGCGGTGGCCGCGATCAGCGTGGCGACACCGGCCCGGCGCTGCATGAAGGTTTGGCGCACCGTCCATCCGATGATGCCGGGCGCCGCGATGCAGTCACGCCTGCGCTGCAGGCTCCCCGTCCGCGCGACCAACCACCCGTCGATCACCAGATGCCCCAGCGACCGCGACCGGTCGAGGGCGAGCAACGCGCAGCACACGGTGAGCGCCGCCCATGTCATCCATACCCACACCGGCACCAGCACCGGCACGACCACCAGGGCGACAGCGATGATCGCCGGACACGCCAGCGCACGGGTCCACCGCCTGCGTGTCGCCGCAGGCCCGTGGCGGCGCAGCGTGCCGGTGACCGCGTCGGGTCGCGCGATCAAATCGGCCAGGACCGTTTGCGCGATCGACTTCGGGCACGGCGGCAACAGCATCGACGCTTCGCCCGCGCCGCCGACGCCCGTCATCACCGCGTCGAGCCGGGCACCGCCGAACAACCTGACCAGCAGGGGTTCCCGCAGCGTTCCGCCCCGTAGCCTGCGCATGTCGAACGTGTGCTCCCGCACCCGCAGCAGCCCGTGCTTGAGGTGCAGAACGTCGCCATCGCGGCGTAGGTCGAGGTTCGCGTAGCTCAGCAGGGACTGCAAGACCGACAGCACGACGGACGCGACGAGCACCACGACCGCCCCGGCGGTGATGGCGGCCGCCACGCCGAAGCGGTCGGCGATCGCCGCGCCCGACTGCTCGATCCGCGAATCCCGCAGCGCCGCAGCTGCTCCCACCTGATATGCGATTCCGACGGCGGCCGCGATCATCGCCAGGCCGGTGAAGCTCAGCGGGCTGTAGCGTAGCCACGACGGGTGCCAACGCGCGAGCACCCTGCCAGGGGTCACCCTATGGTCCTCATCGGCTGCCAACGATCCGGCCAGCAGCACGGCGCGCAGCCTCGGCGCTTCCGCGACTGCGACCGCGTCGAGCGCGAAAGCACTGTCTCCCATCGCCTCCTGCCCGGTGCTGACCCGCACCACGGTCAGGCCGAGCAACCGATGCAGCAATCTGGCGTCGGTGGATACCGAACGAATCCTGTTGCGCGGCAACGAAAGAACTTTGCGCTGCAGAATCCCCTTCCGCAGCTGCACCTCACCGGGGCCGATGCGGTAGCTCGTGGTGAACCAGCGGGCGAGCCCGACACCCACCGTGACCACCAGAACCGCGACCGCATACATCGGATTGCCGGTGGCAGAGCCCAGCACGACCGTCCCGATGATCACCGGGATCTGGCGCAGCACCTCGTGAACGGGATGCACCAGCAGCATGCGGGCACTCAGCCGACTCCACTCGGCGCCGGTCGGGAAATTCACGTCGCGTCCTCGGCCCCGATCGCCGCGATGTCGGTGAGTTGGGCGACGACGCGGTCCGCGACATCGACATCAAGGGCCACGATGCGCACCGCACCGGCCGACGACGCCGTCGTCACCGTCACGTTCGCGAGCCCGAACAACCGATCCAGGGGGCCGCGTTCGGTGTCGACGGTCTGCACCCGCGATATCGGCGCGATGCGGCGCTCCTGCACAAGCCATCCCGAGCGCGTGTACACCGCGTCGGGGGTGACGTCCCAGCGATGAACTCGGAAGCGCCACAACGGAACCACCACAACGAACAGGAGCACGCAAATAGCCGTGGTCACCGCGGCGACTGCATGCACCCACCACGCGCTGGGGTCGACGACGAACCACACCAGCTGGGCGAGTGCCAACAAGGCCCACGGAATGAGCGCACCGAGCGCCCACACCAGCGGCGCCTTACGACTCGGCGCATTCGCGGGATCCCTCATGCTCAACACGTTCACGGGGTCACGCTTTTTTCGAGACTCAGGCACTGGCGTACCCCGAACAGCCGAAGCACTCGTAACGTCCGCCCCGGAACCACCTCCTCGACATCGGCGGTCGCCACGACGGCGGGCCGTTCGACCGGGATGCGCTCGCCACCGGACACGACGGTGGCGGAACCGGCGGCCAGCACATTGCGCAGCCAGTCGGTGCGCGCGCCGTAGGGCAGCGCGATCAGAAGCCGGGTTGTGGTCTCGATGATGTCGACCGGTGTCTCATACGTCGTGCCCGAACGACGTCCGACGTGCTCGATGACCGACGTCTGTGTTCCCGCGCTCCCCGCCGTCCGCATCACCCGCGGATTCGTCAAGGAGCGGTTCATCCGTCGCACCGTGTTCACCACCGGGGAGACCTGCCAGCGCATGCCGGCCACCAGCAGCCCCACCAACACCAAGACCGCACCGAACAGCGTGCCGATGATCACCGCAACCACTCGCATAGAACGAAAGTAACCGGCGACGCAAGACAGCAGGGCTTCAGTATGTTGATCGCATGAGCGCCAAATGGACCGCGGCAGACATCCCCGATCAATCCGGTCGCGTCGCGATCGTCACCGGCGCGAACAGCGGACTCGGATATGACACCGCGGCCCTCCTCGCCGGCAAGGGTGCGCATGTCGTCATGGCGGTGCGCAACCTCGACAAGGGCAACGAGGCCCTGCAGCGCATCCAGGGCACACACCCCAATGCCCAGGTCACCCTGCAGGAACTCGACCTGTCGTCGCTGGACAACACCCGCAAGGCCGCCGAGGAAATGCGGTCGGCTTATCCGCGCATCGACCTGCTCATCAACAACGCGGGCGTGATGTACGTGCCGTCCCGCGAAGCCACCAGCGATGGCTTCGAAATGCAATTCGGCACCAACCACCTCGGCCACTTCGCGCTCACCGGCCTGTTGCTCGACAACCTGATCGGAGTCGACGGTTCTCGCGTGGTGACGGTCAGCAGCGTCGGTCACCGGATCATGGCGAAGATCCGTTTCGACGACCTGAACTGGGAGCGCAGTTACAACCGCGTCAAGGCCTACGGTCAGTCCAAGCTCGCCAACCTGATGTTCACCTACGAGTTGCAGCGTCGGCTCGCGGCCAAGGGCGCCCCAACCGTCGCGCTCGCCGCGCACCCTGGCTTCTCCGACACCGAACTCATGCGGCACCTGCCGGGCTTCATCCCGGATTCGCTGTGGAAGGTCGTGGCCCAACCCGCTGAGATGGGCGCGTTGCCGACCCTTCGCGCCGCCACCGATCCGGGCGCACAGGGCGGCCAGTATTACGGCCCTGACGGCATCGGCGAGGCGAAGGGAAACCCCAAAGTGGTTGCCTCGAGCGCACAATCACACGACGAGGCGATCCAGCGTCGGTTGTGGACGGTGTCCGAGGAACTGACCGGCGTGATTTTCGGAGTCTGATGCGGTCCGTCGAGGAGCATCAGCGTGTCGTCGCCGGTCTGATCCGCCGCCGGACGCCGATCACCGTCGCGCTCGCCGACTCGCTGGGGCTGGTTCTGGCCGATGACGTGGTGGCGCCGCTGTCGCTGCCCGGTTTCGACAACTCCGCAATGGACGGCTATGCCGTTGTGGCCGAGGACATCTCGACCGCCACGGCGGAACGGCCCGTGCTGCTGCCGGTCGCCGAGGACATTCCGGCCGGCCGCACCGACCCGCTCACCCTCACATCGGGGACCGCACACCGGATCATGACCGGCGCACCGCTGCCACAGGGCGCTACCGCTGTGGTGCCGGTCGAGGCCACCAACGCCGCGACCGACACCGTCGAGATCCGCGCGAGTGCCAAACCCGGCCAACACATTCGACGTGCGGGCGAGGACGTCACCTCGGGCACCACCGTGCTGCGGGCAGGGCAGGTCATCACCCCCGCGGCGGTGGGGCTGGCCGCGGCGCTCGGATTGGGTGAGCTGACGGTCATTCCAAGGCAGCGGGTGCTGGTGATGTCGACCGGATCCGAACTCGTACCGCCCGGCACGCCACTGCAGCCTGGACAGATCTACGAATCCAACGCGGTGATGCTGGCCGCGGCGTTGCGCGAGGCCGGGGCCGAGGTGGTCGCGTCACCGACGACCGGAGACGACGTCGCCGCGTTTCGCGACGCGCTGACCCGTCACATGCGCGACGCCGACCTCATCATCACGACGGGCGGGGTGAGCGCCGGCGCCTATGAGGTCGTCAAGGACGCGCTCGGAGCCGGAGGGTCGGCGACATCGGGCCTGGCCGGCGGGGTGGAGTTCGTCAAGGTCGCGATGCAGCCCGGCATGCCACAGGGCTCTGGCGTCGTGGACGGCACGCCGATCATCACGCTGCCGGGCAACCCGGTCAGCGCGCTGGTGTCTTTCGAGGTGTTCCTGCGCGCTCCGGTGCGAAGTGCGATGGGGCTGCCCCATCCCGATCGGCCGCGGCGTACCGCCGTCCTGACCGAGGACCTCACGTCACCGCGGGGGAAGCGGCAATTCCGCCGCGGAGTGTTCGATTCGGCAGCGGGCACGGTCACCAGTTACGGACCGCCCGCGTCACACCACCTGCGCTGGCTCGCGTCGGCGAACTGTCTGTTGGAGATCGATGAGGAAATCGGCGAACTCGCCGGTGGATCCACTGTTCACATCTGGGACCTGGCATAGCTCCATTGGCGGCACGTCGCGCCCGTAGAATCGGCCCACGATGGCCAGACGCCCCGACATTCAATCCGGCCCGGCACGGTTCGCCGCGCTGGTGCGCTCCTCCATACCTCCGATGCACCCGGCGGGCCTACCGTTCGTCGGCGCGAGCCTCGCGGTCGCCGCGCTCGGGTACCGCAGCCGCTGGCTGCGGCGCGCAGGACTCACGTCCGCCGCGGCCAACGCGGCGTTCTTCCGGCACCCGCCGCGGGTGCCACCAACCCGCCCCGGCCTTGTCGTAGCGCCCGCAGACGGGCTGATCTGCCTCATTCAGGAGGCGGTGCCCCCCGCCGAACTCGGCCTGCCCTCAACGCCATTACCGCGGGTCAGCATCTTCTTGTCGATCTTGGACGCCCACGTGCAGCGCGCCCCCATAGGCGGTGAGGTGGTCGCGGTCTCCCACCGGCCAGGGAAGTTTCATTCGGCCGAACTCGAGGCCGCCAGCGAACTCAACGAACGAAACAGCGTCGTCATCCGCAGCCCAGAAGGTGCGCAGGTGGTCGCCGTGCAGATCGCCGGCCTGGTGGCCCGCCGCATCGTGTGTGACACGAAGGTGGGCGACAAACTCGCGATGGGCGACACCTATGGCCTGATCAGATTCGGATCTCGGCTCGACACCTACCTGCCCGCCGGCTCCAACGTCCTGGTCTCCCTCGGCCAGCGCGCCCTCGGCGGTGAAACGATATTGGCCGAGTTGCCAGAGCCTCCCGCGTCTGATGTCGCGGCCGGAGCCGCTACGTGATCAAACCCCGCGTCAAGACGCCGGTCATCAGCCTGCGCATCCTGCCCAGCGCCATGACCGTGACAGCCATCTGCCTGGGCTTGAGTTCGGTGAAGTTCGCACTCGACGGCAGACCGACAGAGTCGATGGCCTTCCTGGCCGTCGCGGCGATACTCGACGCGCTCGACGGCCGCATGGCCCGGATCCTCAAGGCCACATCCCGAATGGGTGAGGAGATCGACTCGCTCGCCGATGCGGTGAATTTCGGTGTCGCACCGGCATTCATCGTCTATGCGACGCTGCTCTCACAGTCGCGCATCGGGTGGATTGTTGTGCTGCTGTATGCGGTGTGCATCGTGTTGCGGTTGGCCCGATTCAACGCGATGCTCGACGTAGCCAAGCCCGCCTACGAGAACAAGTACTTCGTCGGTATGCCCGCACCCGCGGGCGCGATCGGCGCGATCGGTCCGCTGGCGGCGAAGATGCAATTCGGTGAAGGATGGTGGACATCTGAACCCGCGGTGGTGATTTGGATAATCGGCGTCTCGCTGCTGGCGGTCAGCTCACTGCCCATGCGCAAGATCCATACCTTCTCGGTGTCGTCGAACATGGTCCCGCTGCTGCTCGCGCTACTGGCCATCGGCGTCGCCGCGTCGATCCTGTTCCCCTACCTGGTGATCCTGGCAATCATCTTCAGTTACGTCATCCACATCCCGTTCGCGATCCGGACGCGGCGCTTCCTGGCCGCGCATCCGGAGGTGTGGGGGGACAAGCCTCGACAACAACGTCAGGCACGGCGGGCGATTCGTCGCGCGCAGCCGCACCGGCGATCGGTGATGCGACTCGGATTGCGCAGGCCGGGCTCCTGACGTGACCGGTTTCGATTCGGGGAAGTCGGCAAGCGACCGTCCCGCCCTCAAGCAGCAGCTGACGCTGACCGCGCGCCTGAACAACTCGGCGTTGGACACTCGGCGTGGAGTCGTCCGTCTTCATCCGGAAGTCATTGCGGCGCTGGGTATTCGGGAATGGGACGCGGTGTCGCTGACGGGTTCCCGTACCACCGCCGCGGTGGCCGCAGTGGCACCGCCGGGCACGCCCACCGGCACCGCGCTGCTCGACGACGTCACACTGTCCAACGCAGGCGTACGTGAGGACACCACGGTGCTCGTCGCGCCTGTGACGGTTTACGGCGCACGATCGGTGACACTGTCCGGTTCGAACCTCGCGACCCGGTCGATCTCACCGGCGACGCTGCGTCAGGCACTGCTGGGCAAGGTGATGACGGTGGGCGACACGGTGTCGCTGCTCCCCCGCGAACTCGGACCCGACATCCCGACGTCGGCGGCCACGTCGGCGCTGGCGTCGTCGGTCGGCATCACGTGGACGTCGGAACTGCTGACGGTGACTGGTGTCGATCCCGTGGGACCTGTGAGCGTCCAGCCCAATTCGCTCGTCAGCTGGGGCGACGGGGTGACTCCGTCCATACCCGCATCGTCGGGGCAACCGACCGTCACCGCTGCCAAGGAGTCGACGGCGAGCACCGTCAGTTTCGACGACCTCAAGGGCGCACACGCCCAGGCGTCGCGGCTGATCGAGTGGCTCAAGCTCGCCCTCGACCAACCGCAGCTCCTCGAAACACTGGGCGCGACAGCCAATCTCGGCGTGCTCGTCTCCGGGCCGGCGGGCGTCGGAAAGGCGACCATGGTGCGGACGGTCTGCACCGACCGGCGTCTCGTCGAGCTGGACGGACCCGAGGTCGGGGCACTACGCGCCGAGGACCGGCTCACCCGTGTTGCGGCTGCGGTATCGACCGTCCGTGACGGCGGCGGCGTCCTGCTCATCACCGACATCGACGCGCTGCTCCCCTCACCCGCCGAACCCGTTGCGACACTGATCCTCACCGAGTTGCGCAACGCCGTCGCCACCCGCGGCGTGGCATTCGTGGCCACGTCCGCGCTACCCGACAACGTCGATCCACGCCTGCGTGCACCCGACCTCTGCGACCGCGAGCTCGGCTTGAGCCTGCCCGACGGCGCCATCCGCAAGCAGCTGCTGGAGGTGCTACTGCGGGACGTGCCCGCCGGTGATCTCGCCCTGACCGAAATAGCCGACCGTACGCCGGGTTTCGTCGTCGCCGACCTGTGCGCGCTGGTGCGCGAGGCCGCACTCCGGGCCGCGGCCAGGGCCAGCACCGACGGTGAACCGCCCGCGTTGACCCAGGACGACCTGACCGGCGCGCTGAGCGTGATCCGGCCCCTGTCGCGGTCGGCGTCCGAAGAGGTGTCGGTCGGTTCGGTGACGCTCGAGGACGTCGGCGACATGGCCGAGACCAAACAGGCACTCACCGAGGCCGTGCTCTGGCCACTGCAGCATCCGGAGACGTTCGAGCGCCTCGGCGTCGAGCCTCCGCGCGGCGTCCTGCTCTACGGCCCGCCCGGCTGCGGCAAGACCTTCGTGGTGCGGGCGCTGGCCAGCTCGGGTCGCCTGAGCGTGCATGCCGTGAAGGGCGCCGAGCTGATGGACAAGTGGGTCGGCGCGTCGGAGAAGGCGGTCCGCGACCTGTTCCGACGCGCGCGCGACTCGGCGCCGTCGCTGATCTTCCTCGACGAACTCGATGCGCTGGCGCCGCGGCGCGGCCAGAGTTTCGACTCCGGTGTGACCGATCGGGTCGTGGCGTCGCTACTCACCGAACTCGACGGCATCGAACCACTGCGCAACGTGGTGGTGCTCGGTGCGACGAACCGGCCCGACCTGATCGACCCGGCGTTGTTGCGGCCCGGCCGGCTAGAAAAGCTTGTCTTCGTCGAACCGCCCGACGCAGAAGCGCGTCGCGAGATCCTGCGCACCGCAGGCAAATCCGTGCCACTGGCCGATGACGTCGACCTCGACGCGCTGGCCGCCGGGCTGGAGGGCTACAGTGCCGCCGACTGTGTGGCGTTGCTGCGGGAGTCCGCACTGACGGCGATGCGGCGCTCCATCGACGCCGCCGCGGTCACCGCCGACGACGTGGCCAAGGCCCGCGAAACCGTGCGGCCGTCGCTCGACCCCGTCCAGGTCGAGTCGCTGCGGGCGTTCTCTGCCGCGCGCTGACCTACGGCCGGGCCTCGAGCACGAGGTTGAACGGAGTCTCGATCGCCCGGCGGAAACGGGTGAACCCGCCACCGTCGACCACGACTTCGCGTAGCCGCGCTTCACCTGCCTGGGCACCCAGCGCCGGACCTTTGCGTGCCAGGGAAACCGGCACGCAGATCTGGGTGGACGCGCCGTACATGACGCGACCCACCGGATTCAGATTGTCGGCCACCCGGTCATTCGCGAACGGCTCGACGAGCATCACGGTGCCGTCGTCGTTGATCGCCTCGCGCGCGTGGCGCGACACGCCGACCGGATCGGCCATGTCGTGGAGGCAGTCGAAGAACGCGATGAGATCGAAGCCCTTGTCCTGGTAGCCGACGGCATCGGCGACTTCGAAGCGCGCGTTCGTAACGCCTGCGGCAGCGGCCTTTTCGGCGGCGACCGTGATCGACTCGGCGTGATAGTCGTAGCCGACGAACTCCGTTTCGGGGAAGGACTTCGCCATCAGGATGGTGCTGGCACCGTGGCCGCATCCGACATCGGCGACCTTGGCCCCGCTCTCGAGTTTTCCGACGACGCCGTCGAGCGCCGGCAGCCACGAGCCGATCAGGTTCGAGTTGTAGCCCGCGCGAAAAAAGCGCTCCGTTCCCTCGAACAGGCAGGGGTGATGATCTCCCCACTCCATACCGCGGCCAGACCTGAAGTTCTCGAGCGTGTGCTCGAGGGCGTGGAAGGTCGCCTCGACGATGTTGTACGCGCCGGGCATGTCGACCGGCCCGTTCGGGTCGGTCAGGCACAGCGCCTGCTCTGGACTCAGCGACCACTCGTCGGATGCGGGGTCGTACTCCACATATCCGCCTGCGCCCTGATTCCCGAGCCATTCTCGGATGTAGCGCTCGTCGGTTCCGGTGCGTTCCGCCAGCTGGGACGACGTCACGGCGCCTTTCGCCAGCTCGCGATACAGCCCGAGTCGATCGCCGACGAGAATCAGCGTCGCACTCATCGCGGCCCCGAGGTCGCCCACCGCCTTGCCGAGAAATTCGTTCAACTTCGCTTCGTCGACAGCCATGGCCGCCTTCTTTCACTGATCGGAAGTGAGGTGTCCATAGTGGGCGCGATGAGCGGCCCGCGTCGGACATTCACCTCTCCCATCCGGACGTCTGTGCCCAGGCAAATAGATCTTGACAGTGGCTAGTTCGGAGGGCATAGTCGAGGCCAGAACTAGACACTGTCAAGATGAGCTTCGGGAGGCCACGATGACCGCGCCATTGACCGTTCGAGCCGGCGATCGCGAGCGTGAACAGACTTCCAACCTGCTGGGCCAAGCCCTCGCGCAGGGTTATTTCGCACTGGACGAGTACGAGACGCGCCTGCAGGCCACATTCGCCGCTCACACCACCGCCGAACTGCACGAACTCGTCGCAGACCTGCCGCTGGACCGCATCCGGCGCCACGACCCGGCGCGTAGGCAGGCGCGCCGCAGAGCGGCCTGGCGCGGCGTGCAGATCCACTTCGCGGCCTACGTCGCGATGGTCGTCATCGTGCTGACGGTGTGGCTGGCAGTCGGTCTCACAGCGGGCGCCTGGTACTTCTGGCCGGTGTGGCCGATCCTCGGCGCCGGTATCGGCGTCATCGGACACGCGGTGCCGATCCGGTTCGCCTAGCGCGTCGGGGCCAACAACGTCGCGTTACGTCTGAGTCGTCCAGTTATCCACCGCTGCAACAAGTTCCGCGGCACTCGGCACCTGCTCGTCGGCCCAGGCCACGTAGCTGTCGGGCCGCACCAGAACGGCGGAGGGAAGCTCTGGATGCCTGCCGACGACGTGCACGATGTCTGAGGAGCCGATGTTCACCGGCGTCGCCGTGATCAACACGAACTTCCCCGCGCGCAACAGTTCGTAGACACGCTCGCCGCCGCAGTCGACGTCGGGCATCCGGCGGCCCACCAACCGGTGGTCGCCGCGCTTGCGCGGGTAGGCGATTCCGATACCGCTGAGGAACTCGCGCATCAGTCGCCTGGTCTTGGGCACCCGGGTCAGCGTTCCGATGACGATAGTGCGTGCGATGCGTTGCACTTTCGAGCGTCCGAGCACCACCTGGTTGAAGGCGTCGGTGGTGCGAAGCACCGCCGCGCCGACCGGATGCCGCTCGGCTTCATACGTATCCAACAACCACGTCGGCGCCGATCCACTGACCGCGGCCGCCAGCTTCCAGCCCAGGTTCATCGCGTCCCCGATGCCGGTGTTCATGCCCTGGCCGCCGAGCGGCGAATGCACATGCGCGGCGTCACCTGCGATGAACACCCGGCCCGACCGGTAATGCCGCGCCTGTCTCCGTTCGGACAGGAACCGCGAACTCCACCTCATCTCGGTCATGCCGTAGTCCTCACCGGCGATGCGGACGAACGAATCGCGGATCTCGTCCAGCGTCACCGATTCGGTCAGCGGCGCCTGTTCGCGCAACCGATCCCATGCGATGGCGCGGAACCAGCCATCGCCGAACGGGATCATCAGCACGACACCACGCTCGTTGGTCACCCCGGTCAGGGTGTCGGAGGGTGCGCGCGTCAACGCAACGTCGGCCAGCAGGATGTGCGTCTCGTATTGCTTGCCCGCGAAGTCGATGCCGACCTGGCCGCGGACGGTGCTGTGGGCACCGTCGCAGCCGACCACGTACTTCGCGCGGATCGTCACCCCGTCGGCACACGCGACTGTGACACCACCGTCGTCCTGGGTCAGCCCGACCACTTCGGCCCCGCGCACGACGGGAACACCGAGTTCGCCGACGCGGGTCTCGAGCACCTCTTCGGTGCCGCTCTGCGGGACGATCAACAGCATCGCGTACCTGCCGGGCAGCTCCCGTAGGTCGACCGTCGTACCGCCGGGCGGAGCGAGCTCGAAGACCTGCACCCCGCGTGGCACCAGAGCCTCGGCCATCCCGCGCGCGTCGAGCAGTTCCAGCGTACGAGCGTGCACGGCGAAGGCCCTGGTGATGTTCGGTGCCGAGGCACGTTCCTCGAGAACCCGGACGGCCACGCCCGCGAGGGCGAGTTCGCAGGCCAGCATCAGACCGGTGGGTCCGGCCCCGACCACCACCACATCCACGGTGTCCATCAGCCGGATGGTAGCTGCATCGGCCCACGTAGACTGGCCGTTAAGCCCGAGCCCTAACCCGGCTGACACCCCGCTATCCGGAGTGCCTTTGCTCGCCATCCTCATCGCCCACGCGGTCGCTACTGCGCTGGCACCCCTACTCGTGCACCGCTGGGGACGGATGGCCTTCTACCCGCTGTCGCTGGTGCCGCTGGGTTCGCTGATCTGGGTCGTGACCAACTGGCCCGCGCCCGGTGAAGCCGCGACGGTCGACGTGCCGTGGGTGCCCGAGCTGTCGATGAACATCGCGCTGCGGTTCGATTCGCTGGCGGCGATCATGAGCGTGCTCGTGCTGGCGATCGGCGCCCTGGTGCTCTTTTATTGCGCCGATTACTTCGAGCACCACGACGGGCACACCGAGAAGCGGCTGCCCAGCTTCGCGGCCGAGCTGGTCGCGTTCTCCGGCGCCATGTTCGGCCTGGTGACCAGCGACAACATGCTGCTGCTCTACGTGTTCTGGGAACTGACCACGGTGTTGTCGTTTCTGCTCGTCGGCCACTACGCCGAGCGCGCCACCAGCCGCCGCGCCGCCACGCAGGCGTTGCTGGTGACGACGTTCGGCGGGCTCGCGATGCTCGTCGGCATCATCGTGCTCGGGAACCTGGCAGGCACCTATCTGCTCTCGGAGTTGGTCGCCTCGCCACCGACGGGCGTCGCGGCTTCGGTTGCCGTCGTGCTCATCCTGATCGGCGCGCTGTCCAAATCGGCGATCGTCCCCATGCACTTCTGGCTACCGGGTGCGATGGCCGCCCCGACCCCGGTCAGCGCGTATCTGCACGCAGCGGCCATGGTCAAGGCCGGCGTCTACCTACTGGCCCGCATGACACCGGGCTTCGCGGATTCCCCGCCGTGGCGTCCCATCGTCCTCACTCTCGGCATCCTCACGATGCTGTTGGCCGGCTGGCGGGCGGTGCGGGAGTACGACCTCAAGCTCATCCTCGCGTTCGGCACGGTCAGCCAGCTCGGCCTGATCACCGTCATGGTGGGTTCCGGCGGCAGCGACATGATGCTGGCCGGGTTGGCGATGCTGTGCGCACACGCAATGTTCAAGGCGTCGCTGTTCATGGTCGTCGGGGTCATCGACCACGCCACGGGCACCCGCGACATCCGCAGACTCGCCTGGCTGGGCGACCGCAGCAGAGGACTGCTCATCATCGCGGTCGCCGCCACCGCGAGCATGGCGGCCCTGCCACCGTTCCTCGGCTTCGTGGCCAAGGAGGCCGACTTCGAAACCGTGCTGCACAGTCCGGTGCTCGGCTCGGCCGCACCGTTCGTCCTTGCGGGCATCGTCCTTGGCTCAGTGTTCACCACCATCTACAGCCTGCGCTTCCTGTTCGGCGCGTTCGGTCGTAAGGGTCGACCGGAGCCCAGCACCCGCGTTTCCGAAATGCACAGTCCTGAAATCACTTTCATGATTCCGCCCGCACTGCTGGCCGCGGCTGGACTGCTGTTCGGGGTGTGGCCGACGGAGCTGGACTCCGTGTTGGACAGTTACGCGGACACGGTGCCCGGCGGCGCGGACTACGACCTCGCGCTGTGGCACGGGCTCGGCGTGCCGCTGCTGTTGTCCGTGCTCGTCCTCGGGGTCGGCGCCGCGGTGTTCTTCGGCCGGTCCCGGCTGCGCCGCATCCGTACCGTGCGGGAGCCCCTGGGCAACGCCGACAAGATCTACGACGCGTTCGTCCGCGGCTTGGACATCCTGTCGATCCGGCTCACCGCGGTCACCCAGCGCGGTTCGATCCCGGCGACACAGTCGGTGATCCTGTCCACCCTGGTACTCGTGCCCATCGTCGTGCTGGCGCTGGGCGCGCGCGATCGCCCGGACCTCGCGTTCAGAGGCTCACCCGTTCAGATCGTGGTGGGGGTCATCGTGCTCGCGGCCGCACTCGGGGCGACAGTCATGCGTAACCGCTTGGCGGCGGTCCTGCTGGTCGGGGTGACCGGCTATGGATGCGGCGCCATCTTCGCGTTCCACGGCGCGCCCGATCTGGCGTTGACGCAATTCCTGGTCGAGACGCTGATGCTGGTCATCTTCGTGCTGGTGCTGCGCGCGCTGCCCGCCGAGGCCGACCGCACTCACATCAACCGGTTCCGGTGGGCCCGGGCGGCGCTCGCGATCGCGGTCGGCGGGACGGTCACCACCCTGGCGGTCTACGCGATGGCCGCCCGCACGGGCACACCGATCGCCGAATTACTGCCCGATGCGGCATATTTCCGCGGTCACGGCGCCAACACCGTCAACGTGTTGCTCGTCGACATCCGGGCGTGGGACACGATGGCCGAGATCATGGTGCTGTTGGTCGCCGCCACCGGTGTGGCGTCGATGGTGTTCCGGCATCAGCGTTTCGGCGCCGCGCCGCGGGTTGCCGACGCCGGGCAGCCCGACATCGGATGGCTGCCGGTGACGACGCACAGCCCGGCGGTCGGCGACGTCACGTGGCTACGCGGCAGCGAGCTTCGCGACCCCAGACACCGATCACTCGTGCTGGAGGTGGCGACGCGCATCATCTTCCCCCTCATCATGGTGCTGTCGGCGTACTTCTTCTTCGCCGGGCACAACACGCCCGGTGGCGGTTTCGCGGGTGGACTGACCGCCGGCCTCGCCCTGGTGCTGCGCTATCTCGCGGGCGGCCGCTACGAGCTGGGCGAGACGCTGCCACTGGATGCGGGCAAGATCCTAGGCGCCGGGCTGCTGCTGTCCGCGGGCACCGCAACCGCCTCGCTGCTGCTGGGCGCGCCGGTGCTCTCCTCAGCCCTGATAGAGGTCGACGTGCCGGTGCTCGGAACGGTCAAGTTCGTCACGGCATTGTTCTTCGATGCCGGCGTCTACCTGATCGTCGTCGGACTCGTGCTCGATGTGCTGCGCAGCCTCGGCGCCCGCATCGACGTCGAGATGGGCAAGCAGCGTGAGGTGGTGAAGACGCCATGACCACCTATCTCGTGCCACTCATCATGATCGGTGGACTGACCAGCACTGGGGTCTATCTGTTGCTCGAACGGAACCTGACGCGAATGTTGCTGGGGCTGCTGCTGATCAGCAACGCCATCAACCTGCTGATCCTGACCGTCGGTGGCCCCTCCGGGAACCCCCCGATCCGCGGACGCACCAGCGAGGGCCAGACCAACACCGCGGATCCCTTGGCGCAAGGCATGATCCTCACGGCGATCGTCATCACCATGGGCATCGCCGCGTTCGTGCTGGCGATGACGTACCGGACGTACCGGCTGACCACCGACGAGGAAGTCGGTGACGATCCCGAAGACGCCAAGGTCTCGGAGATCGCCGCCAAAGACGCGGTGGCCATCGACGAGGACCGTCCCCAACCCGATCGGGCCCGCGACACCGACGCGCCCGACGAGTTGGATGCCCTTCCCGGACATGAGGGTTCGCGATGAGCCTCTCCGCGGTGCTGACACCGCTGCCCGTACTGATCCCGACTCTCGGCGCCGCCGCGTCGCTGTTCGCCGGCCGCAAACCGCGACTGCAGCGGCTCATCGCGCTCGGCGCACTGTCGGTCGTCGTGGTCGTATGCGCGGTCCTGCTGTACCTCGCTGACCGCGACGGCACCCTCGCGTTGCAGGTCGGCGGCTGGGGACCGACGGAAGCCGGGCTGGGACCGCTCGGCATCACCCTCGTCGTCGACCGGTTGTCGGCGCTGATGCTGCTGGTGTCGGCGATTGTGCTGCTTGCCGTCGTGTTCTACGCCATCGGACAGGGCATCCGCGACGGCGACGAACGCCAGCCGGTGTCGATCTTCCTGCCCACCTACCTCGTGCTGTCGGCGGGCGTGTGCACCGCGTTTCTGGCCGGCGACCTGTTCAACCTGTTCGTCGGGTTCGAAGTGCTGCTCGCCGCGAGCTTCGTGCTGTTGACGATCGGAGCTAGCAAGGACCGTGTTCGCGCAGGCATCTCGTACGTGATGGTGTCGATGGTCTCGTCGCTGGTGTTCCTGTTCGGCATCGCGCTCATCTACGCCACCACCGGAACGCTGAACCTGGCCGAGTTGGCCGTGCGACTCGAACACGTACCGTCGGGCACCCGCACCGCGCTGTTCGCGGTCCTGCTCGTGGCGTTCGGGATCAAGGCGGCCGTCTTTCCGCTGTCGGCGTGGCTGCCGGACTCCTACCCGACCGCACCCGCACCCGTCACGGCGGTGTTCGCCGGTCTGCTGACGAAAGTCGGTGTGTACGCGATCATCCGCGCACATTCGCTGCTGTTTCCCGGCGGCGGGCTCGATCCAATGCTGCTCGTGGCGGCGCTGCTGACCATGATCGTCGGTATCCTCGGCGCGATCGCGCAGAGCGACATCAAGCGGTTGTTGTCGTTCACGTTGGTCAGCCACATCGGCTACATGGTGTTCGGTATCGCGCTGTCGAGCGAACTCGGCATGGCCGGAGCGATCTATTACGTGGCCCACCACATCGTGGTGCAGACGACACTGTTCCTCGTCGTCGGTCTGATCGAACGCCAGGCCGGTGCGTCGACACTGCAGCGCCTCGGCGGACTCGCTGCCGCCAGCCCGATCCTGGCTTTCGTATTTGTGGTGCCCGCCCTGAACCTCGGTGGCATACCGCCGTTTTCGGGGTTCATCGGCAAGGTGGCACTGCTGGAGGCCGGCGCGCAGAACGGGTCCGCGCTGGCCTGGATTCTCGTCGGCGGCGGCGTGGTCACCAGCCTGCTCACGCTCTACGTCATCGTGCGGGTGTGGACAAAGGCCTTCTGGCGGTCCCGGGTGGACGCACCGGAAGGACATCTGGCGGCGGCCGCGCCCGCCGCACTGCTCGACGACTCCGAGGACGTCGAGTTCATCAACCGCGACGATGTCGGAAGGATGCCGGTGGGCATGCTGGTGCCGACAGGTGCGCTGATCGCGGTCGGGTTGTCGATGACACTGCTCGCCGGGCCGTTCTTTGCCTATTGCGAGCGGGCCGCCGAAGAGGTCCTCGACCCCGGCCAGTACATCTCGGCGGTGTTGGGCAAATGAGAAACGTCCTGCTCCGCGTCTGGGTGGTGTGCTGGCTGATCCTGGTGTGGATTCTGTTGTGGGGCACGTTCTCTGCGGCCAATGTCCTCTCGGGCCTGCTCGTCGCGCTGGTCATCACGCTGCTGCTGCCGCTGCCCGCGGTGCCCGTCGAGGGCAGGGTGCACCCGCTGTCCCTTGTGCGGCTGATCCTCACCGTCGGCTACTACCTGGTGCTGTCGTCGCTGCAGATCGCGTTCCTGGCCATCAGGCCCGGGCCGCCGCCGCTGTCGGCGGTCCTGCGTGCCCACCTCGCGGTGAAGTCCGATCTCGTGCTTGCGTTGGCCGTCAACATCTTCAACTTGATTCCGGGTTCGATCGTGCTGGAGATCGACCAGAGCAGGCGCATGCTCTACATGCACGTGATCGACGTCGGCAACGAGCGGTCGCTGGCCCGGTTCTATCGCCAGGTCAGCAAGGTCGAGCGGCTGCTGGTGCGGGCATTCGAGCGCGAAAACGACTGGCGGCCTGCACCGAGCAAGGAGAGCACATGAATTACGTCTGGATCGCCGCAGCGGTGATGCTGACGGCCGCGGCAGGCGTCACGATGATCCGGTTGCTCGCAGGCCCGAGCACACTCGATCGGCTGGTGGCGCTGGACACCCTTGTCGCCGTGACGATGTGCGGCATCGGCACCTGGGCTGCGTTCAGCCTCGACACGACGGTGACGTACGGCATGGCAGCGTTGGCGTTGATCACCTTCGTCGGCTCGGTGAGCGTCGCCAGATTCCGGGTGCCGGACATCGACAACTCGGGCATCACAAGGGGAGAACGATGAACGTGGTCGACATCGCGGTCGCGGTGCTCATCCTCGGCGGCTCCGCGCTGGCCCTGACCGCGGCCATGGGTGTCGTCCGCTTCCCGGACACGTTGACTCGCATGCACGCGGCGTCCAAACCGCAGGTGCTCGGACTGCTGTTGGTGCTCTCCGGCGCTGCGATCCGGTTGAGCGGCAACATCGACGTCGGCATGCTCGTCCTCACCGGCTTGTTCACCGTGATCACCGCACCGGTGGTGGCCAACCGGGTTGGCCAGCTGGCCTACCGGGAACAGAACGTTCGCGACGACCTGCTGACCAAGGACGAGCTGTACGAGTTCGCCGAACCCGAGAATGGTGGCAATGGCAAGAACTGACGACGACAGCTGGGACATCACCGACAGTGTCGGCGCCACCGCGCTCGGTGTGGCATGGGCCCGGGCGCAGGAAGCCTCCACCAGTTGTCCGCTGTTCACCGACTCGTATGCCCAGCGCCTCGTCGATGCCGCGATGGCTCGCGGCTGGCAGCTGCCGCCGTCGCACATGGTCGAACGGATCCGGGCGATCTCGAACTACGCCGCCTCGCGCACCAAGTGGTTCGACGACTTCTTCATCGCCGCCAATGCGCACGGCGTCGTGCAGGCCGTCATCCTCGCGGCCGGGCTCGATGCCAGGGCATGGCGGCTGCCGTGGGCGGACGACAGCGTCGTCTTCGAGATCGATCAGCCGAAGGTGCTCGCCTTCAAGGCCGAGACGCTGATTGACGATCGCCCGGCCGCGCGCTACGTCCCCGTGCCGATCGATTTGCGCCAGGACTGGCCGAAAGCCCTGCGCGACGCGGGTTTCGACCCGCAGGAACCGACGGCGTGGATTGCCGAGGGCCTGCTGCCCGACCTGCCCGCCGAAGGTCAGGACCTGTTGTTCGAGCGCATTCACGAACTCAGCGCGCCGGGCAGCCGGATCGGCGTCGAGGACCGCGCCGACGTCGCCGACTGGCTGATGGATCACGGCTGGCGGGTGTCGTCGGAGGAAGCCGACGCGCTGATGCTGCGTTACCGCCGCCCGCCCACCGAGGACATCACACCCCGAACCACGTTCGTCGAGGGCGTGCGGGGCTAGCCGAAACCTACTCGGAGAGCTGGAATTCGACCATGGCGGTAACGGTGTCCACGGCTTCGCTGAGCGCGGCTACCCGCGCGGCGGCAGTGGGCGCGGCCAGCACGGCGTAGCGGTCGGCCTGTCCCATGGGTAGACGGGATGCCAACGCGTACATCCACATTGCGGCATCCCCGGACGCGTCCGCGCCGGCGACGATGTCCCGCGCCACCACCTGTGCTCCACGCGCCTGGGCGATCCGCTCGAACAGCGCGACCATGCGGTCCTCGATGTCCCTGATCGCGTCCACGTCGACGGCCTCACCCGGTTCGTCGGGCCACTCCTCCACCGCCGCGCGCGGATACGGGTTGTCGGGTTGCCACTCGACCACCCGGATCCGCTCGGCCATCACACAGCGCAAGCGATAGCGGCCGTCGCCGAGGTCGGCGGCCTCCGTGATGCGTGCCATGGCACCGACGTCGCTGCGCATGTCACCGCCGCCTACCTCTCGGCCCGCCGAGATCAACACGACGCCGAACGCCGGATCATCCGTCGTCAGGCAGTCCGAAACCAGTGCTGCGTAACGAGGTTCAAAAATCCGCAACGGCAGTTCCTCGCCGGGCAGCATCGCCACCTGCAGCGGGAACATGGGCGTGACGAGCATCCTCAGATGTCCAGTTCGGCGACGAGCGCGTCGACCACCGCACGCAGGTCGCCGTCATGCTCCTCGGCGACCCGCCGTTGCCGTTGATAAGACCCGCCCGAGGTGCAGATGTCGGAGACCAGCCGGAGTTCGTCGGCGCAGTTCAACGAGGCCGCGACCGGCTCGAGTCGATTCAGCAGGTCGTCGAGATCGTCGGTCACCAGCCGCTCGTTGCTGTCTTCGTCGAGGATGATCACCGCGTCCAGGCCGTAACGGGCTGCGCGCCACTTGTTTTCCTGTACGTGCCACGGCGGCATCGTGGGCAGCCGTTCGCCCGCGTCCAGACGATGGTCGAGGTCGACGACAAGACAGTGAGTCAATGCCACCAGCGCGCTCAACTCACGGATGTTGGAGACGCCGTCGAACACCCGCACCTCCACCGTTCCGATGTGCGGCGACGGCCGAATGTCCCAACGGATCTCGTTCATGTGGTCGATGATGCCGGTCTTCTTCTGATCGTGAACGAAGCCTTCCCACTCCCGCCACGTCTGGAAGTGGAATGGCAGCCCGGCCGTCGGCAACTGCTGGAACATCATCGCGCGGTTGGAGGCGTAGCCGGTGTCCTCACCATCCCAGAACGGCGACGATGCGGACAGCGCCAGCAGATGCGGGTAGTGGTTGAGCAGCGAGGTGTTGATCGCCATCACCTTGTGCGCCGACGAGATGCCCACGTGCACATGGACGCCCCAGATCAGCATCTGCCGACCCCACCATTGCGTGCGCTTGATCAGCTCCGCGTAGCGGGGCGCATCGGTCAGGCTCTCCGAGGTCCATTGGGCGAACGGATGCGTACCCGCGCAGAACAACTCCATGTTGCGATCGCGGACGATCTTGCGTGCGGTCCGTAGCGTCGACCGGAGGTCGTCCATCGCCTCGGGGACGGAATCGCAGACACCGGTAACGACCTCGACGGTGTTGCGCAGCAGTTCTTTGTGGACCCGAGGGTTGTTCTCCCCGAGCTCCTCGATCACCTCGGTCGCGACGTTGCTCACGTCCCGGGTTTCGGCGTCGACGAGTGCGAACTCCCACTCCACTCCCAGCGTCGGCCGGGGTGAGGCGACGAAATCTATGTGTCGGTTAGCTGGCGCCGATGACACCGCAGGCCACGCGCTTTCCGGCATCGCCGGTTGCCAGGGTGGTCTCGTCCGGCGGAGGCGCCCCGTTGACCTGCTGGTAGCGCTCCGGCGGGATGTTGGCGAAGTTGTCGGCCTTCTCGTGAATGATGATCGCGGTCTTGGCCTCACCCGTGAGGTCCTCCGCGGTGAACGCGTCGGTGGTCGTCACCAACATCGCCGAGCCGTCCTCGCGAACCTGCAGCGACGTCAGGTCACCGCTGGCGGGATGGCCGCTGTGGCCGGGCACCTGCAAATGTCCACCGGCCGAATTGAAGTCGCCGGGGGCACCGCCGGTGGGTGCGACCGAGTTGGCCTCGCACTTGCCGACCGAGTGGATGTGCAGTCCGTGGAAGCCGGGCGCGAGTTCACCGGCCTCAGTGGTCTCGACCGTGACGGTCGCATAGTTGCCCGAGAAAGCGATCTCGGCCGTGGCGACCGTCGTCCCGTTCGGGAGTTTCAGTTCGGTCGTCAGCGTCTCGCCGCTGGCGGCCTCACCCGCGCCCCCTCCGTGGCCACCGCCCTGCTCACCGGGCGCCGCAGACGGTGCCGGCGAACCGGTCCACACCGACGGCGTGGTGCCCGGCGAGGTCGCGGGTTGTTCGGGGGCGCTGCATGCGCTCAACACGAGGGCGGGAATTGCGAAGCCTGCTGCAACGGCGACGTTCTTGAGCATGTGCAAGAGCCTAGCCGGTCACCACCACGAGCACGCCCGGCGGCTGCTCGGCCAACTCAGGCAGTCGCGGTTCGACCGGCGCATCCAACAACCTGCCGACTTCCTCGGCGGCCTCCCGCTCCCCTGGGGCGTCGGTGAAATACACGGTGTTGGTTGTCACGTCGGGCAGCTCGAGGTTGCCGGTCTCTGCGACGGTCCAGCCGCCTTCACGCAACCGGTTGGCGGTGCCCTCCGCAGCGCCCTGCACCGTCGAGATGTTGAACACCCGCACCTCGGGCTTGGCCGGTTCGGGGGACTCTGTCGGACTGGCGGTGGTGACGGTCGGCGTGCTAGTCGCGATGGGCGACTGTTCGCCGTCGTCGTCCCCTGAACCCATCGCCTGGAATCCCACCAGGAGAAATACGACGCCGAGGAACAGCAGCACCATCACCATGGCACGCAGGGGTAGGCCAGAGGAGTTCTGCTGATTCATTGCGTTCACTGTATCCAGCCGGACAAGCGGGTCGAAGAATGCCCTTACGCCCTCAGGTGACGTCGAAGCCCAGCCGGCGCGCCGCCCGAGCCTTCTGCCGGCTCGCACGCAACCTTCGCAGCCGCTTGACCAGCATCGGATCCGCTGCGAGCGCCTCGGGGCGGTCTACCAGCGCGTTGAGCACCTGGTAGTAGCGGGTGGCCGACATGGAGAAAAGTTCTTTGATCGCGTCTTCCTTGGAACCCGCGTATTTCCACCACTGACGTTCGAACGCCAGGATGTCGTGTTCGCGCCGGGTCAGCCCATCGGCCAGCGCAGGGTCGTTTCCGGATTGCTCAGTCCGCGCGATTGCGCCGTCCATCTCGCTCCTGGACCCTTCCAACATTCGAAATGACATCGCTGTGGTTCGGCGCTCATTCAACCACGGGTTTGCAGCCTGAGGCGTCCGACATGCCCGCGAGTCGGGCGATAAGGATTGCCGACTTAAGCTGTTCCGCGTGGCCGTTGTACCGATACGCATCGTAGGAGATCCCGTCCTGCACACCGCGACCGAGCCCATACCCGTCGGTGAGGACGGTTCGCTGCCTGCCGATCTCGCGGACCTGATCGCCGATCTGTACGACACGATGGCGGCAGCCAACGGTGTCGGGCTCGCCGCGAATCAGATCGGCGTGGCCAAGCGCGTGTTCGTCTACGACTGCGCCGATGAACGCGGCAGGGTCACGCGGCGCAAAGGTGTGGTCGTCAATCCCGTACTCGAGACGTCCGAGGTTCCGGAGACGATGCCGGACCCGGACAACGACGACGAGGGCTGCCTGTCGGTGCCCGGCGAATCGTTTCCGACCGGGCGCGCGGACTGGGCGCGGGTGACGGGCCTGGACGCCGACGGCACGCCGATCACGCTCGAGGGCACCGGTCTGTTCGCGCGGATGCTGCAGCACGAGACGGGCCACCTCGACGGTTTCCTGTATCTGGACCGCCTGGTCGGCAGGCACGCGCGCAGCGCCAAACGCTCGGTGAAGTCGCACGGCTGGGGCGTGCCAGGGCTGACGTGGACGCCCGGCAAGGATCCCGACCCCTTCGGTCACTGATGCAGATCCCCCCGGTAGGTACGCGGGTGATGATTCGTCACCGTCTGCCCGCCGGGTCGGTGCCACCGCTGACGGACGTGATCGGTCACCTGGTGCAGACGGGGCCGGCGCTGCACGTGCGCACGAAGCGCGGAGACGTCGTGGCCGTGGCGGTCGACGACGTGATCGCGATCAGGGCGCTGGCCGGCGCGCCGGTACGCACGGTCGACATTCGCAACCTCGAGCACGCAGCCGCGCTGGCCTGGCCCGGCGTCGAACAGCAGTGGGTGGACGGATGGTTCTGCCGCTACGGGAACGGCAGCACGAGGCGCGCCAATTCAGCTGTCCCACTAAAGCTTTCAGTGTCGCCCGACCTGGGGGCGATCGCCGATTGGTATGCGGCGCGATCTATGGCGCCGTTGGTGAGCGTGCCGGACCGACTTTTTCGTGTACCGCCGCAGGCGTCAACCGAGGCCGCGAACCTCGTTATGGTCTGCGATATCGAGCCGGGCGAAGGCCCTGGCGCGGTAGGGCTGGCGCCACAACCGGATGACGAGTGGATGCGCATCTACGGCCGCGACGTACCCATCGACGTCCTTACCGCGGTGATCGGCGGCTCGGTGATCTTCGCGACGGTTGCCGGTGCAGCGGTGGCGCGGGCGGCGGTGACCGAGGCGCCCGACGGTACTCGCTGGCTGGGCTTGTCGGCATTGCAGGTGGCGCCGGATCAACGCAGGCACGGCCACGCGCGGGCCCTGTGTAGCGCGCTGCTCGCCTGGGGTGCGGACCATGGCGCCACCCGCGCGTACACCCAGGTTCTCGACGATAATGTCTCCGCGATAGCGCTTTTCGAGTCACTACGGTTCACGCTGCACCACCGCTCGCGCTATTGGCGAATCGACAAGGGCTAGCACGCCGCACCGACATTTGGCTGGAGTTATTCCCAATCGCAGGTTGATCCACAGGTTGGGGGTTGTGGGGTTCGGCGCGGGTGGTTGTGGCGGTGGGTGTCGTTAGCGTTGTGGTATGGGCGAATTCGTCACCGGAGTGGCGGCACGTGAGCGGTTTCGCGTGCTGCTGGATCAGGTCGACGATGCCTATACCCAGATGCGCGAGCTGTCCTCTGACGAGGTGGGCAACGCGTTTCGGGTGGAGATGGCCGAACGCCTCGAAACTCAGGAACGCACCAACCGGGGGTTGATGTATCGGGTGTTCGGGCAGATCGCCGATCCGCCCGATGAAGTCGGCTTGGTGGGTGGTGTGGTCGACAGTCTGTGGGCGCGGCTGCGGATCCCCGTTGACGAGATCAAGCGACGCATGAAGCTGGCCGCTCGAATTTCCCCGCGCCGCCAACTCGCCGGACCCGCGCTGCCGCCGCACCTGCCGCTGCTGGCCGCGGCCGTCGAGTCCGGCGTCATCGGCGAGGACCACCTGCGGGTGATCAGGAAGGCCATGGACCGGTTGCCGTCGTGTGTGTCGGCAGCTGACCGCGTGGAGGTCGAACGCAGCCTGGTCCGCGAGGCGGTCAAGAACGACGCGCAGATCGTCAGGGCCGCCGGTCGTCGCATCGATGAGATCTTCAACCCGGACGGCGATTTCGATGAGGCCGACCGGCAGCGTCGGCGCGCCATGGTGCTGGGTCCGCAGGGCCCCGACGGGATGTCACGGCTGTCGGGGTGGATCGACCCCGAAACCCGCTGCTATGTCGAAGCCGCCACTGCCGCGGTGCGTCCTGGCCGGCATCTGCCCGACGGCACCCCGGTCGAGAATCGCGATGACCGCAGCGCCGCACAGCGGTGTCACGACGGCATCAAACTCGGACTGAAGCTGGGCATCGCCTCCGGCGAGATGGGTTCCCATCGCGGCCATGCCGTCACGGTCATCGCCCGCACCACACTGGCCGAACTCAACCAGGCCGCCCATGCCGTGCACGATCCCGACATCCCGATGCCCTCGCCGGCGCACACCGGAGGGGACACCGCCCTGCCGATGCGGGACCTGATCCGGATGGCCACCGACGGGATCCACTACCTGGCGGTGTTCGAGGACCACAGTGAACGCCCCTCTACCTGGGCCGCCAGAAGCGCGTGGCCACCACCGACCAACGCATCATCTGCTACTCACGCGACGGCGGCTGCACCCGCCCGAATTGCACTGAACCCGGCTATCACAGTGAGGTCCACCACGGCGTTGACTGGGCCGCAGGCGGCGACACCGACGCCGACATGCTGTTCTTCGCCTGCGGGCCCGACCACGCAGCAGTCAGCAAGGGGCGATGGCAGACCACGATCACCGACACCGGACGACTGGCCTGGACCGACGGAACCCGACCCCCTGAGGTCAATCATGCCCACCACCCCGAGGAACTCCTCCGCAGCGACCCCGACCCACCCGGCGCGGAGAACTAGCACGCTGCATCGGCACCTCCGTAGGCTCGATCCATGCGCCTGGCCACGTGGAACGTCAACTCGATCCGCGCCCGTGTCGATCGGGTGGCGGACTGGTTGGAGCGTGCCGACGTCGACGTCCTCGCGATGCAGGAGACCAAGTGCTCCGACGAGCAGTTCCCCACCATGCCATTCCTGGCCGCCGGCTACGACGTGGTGCACTGCGGGTTCAACCAGTGGAACGGCGTCGCCATCGCATCCCGGGTCGGTATCGATGACGTCCAGGTCGGCTTCGACGGACAGCCGACGTGGAGCGACACGCCGGAGGTGGAGGCGGCGGCGGAGGCGCGTGCGCTGGGCGCGACGTGCAACGGAGTGCGGCTGTGGAGCTTGTACGTGCCCAACGGACGCTTCGTCGGCTCGCCGCACTATGTCTACAAGCTGGAATGGCTCGCCGCGCTGCGCAATACGGCACAGAAGTGGCTCCTCGACGATCCGACGGCACAGATCGCCATGGTGGGCGATTGGAACATCGCGCCGACCGATGAGGACGTGTGGAGCGTCGAGGCCTACGCGGGCAGCACCCACGTCACCGAGCCGGAGCGAGCGGCTTTCGACGCGATCCTCGACGCTCAATTCAGCGACGTGGTCCGGCCTTTCACCCCCGGCCCCGCCGTATACACCTACTGGGACTACACCCAGCTGCGGTTCCCGAAGAACCGCGGTATGCGCATCGATTTCATTCTCGGATCACCGGCGTTGGCGCAGCGTGTGACCCACGCCGAGATCGTCCGCGAGGAGCGAAAAGGGAAGTCCCCCAGCGATCATGCGCCGGTGCTTGTCGAGCTGGCCTCAACCGGTGAAGCCTCGCCATCGGCGTCGGCGTAACGGCCCGGGTTGAACAGCGACGCCACCATACCGACGACCATCATCGCCGCGGCCGCCACGAACACCACAACCAGGCCGGCATGGAACGGCTCGATGATCAGGTGCGGGAAGAACGTCTGCCCGGTCAACACGTCGGCATTCACACCCGGCTGCTGTAGCGCGTGGTAGGGCTCGAGCAGTTCGGCCATCGGGTTGTAGCCGAGGAATGCCGCGAACAGGCTGCCGACCGGCGGCAGATTCGCCACCTCGTGCGCCACATTTGCCGAGACGCCCTGCTCCTGCAGACCTGTGCTCAGCGCACCCGGAAGTGTGTTGGCCAGTCCGATAATCATGAGCGAGAAGAAGATTCCGATCGACAGCGACGACCCGGCATTGAAGAAGGTGGCCCGCACTCCCGAAGCGGCTCCACGCTCAGCCGCGGGCACGCTGGACATGATGGCAGCGGTATTGGGCGCGGTGAAGATGCCACCACCGAGGCCGTTGACGAAAACGAGCAGCGCGAAAACCCAGTAGTCGAAGTCGACCGGGATCATCACCAGGGCGATGAACGAAACCGCCATCAGCGCCATTCCGCCGACCGTGAACAACCTGGAGCCATAGCGGTCCGCCAGCATTCCGGCGAGCGGAGCCGCGACCAGGAAGCCGAACGTCGCAGGCAACAGGTAGATGCCGGCCCACAACGGTGTCGACTCGAAGCTGTAGCCGTGCAACGGAAGCCAGATCCCTTGCAGCCAGATGATGAGCATGAACTGCAGGCCACCGCGACCGACGGACGACATCAGGCCCGCAAGGTTGCCCATACCGAACGATGTCGAACGGAACAGCCGAAGATTCACCATCGGCTGCTCGAGCCGTAGCTCGATGAAGCAGAAGGCAACGAGCAACAACACCCCGAAGAGAATCGAACCGAGGACCCACGGGTTGGTCCACCCCGTCGTCGAATCTCCGTAGGGCTGAATGCCATAGGTGATCCCGACGAGAAGGGCGGTCAGTCCGATACCGAAGGTGAACGTGCCCGCCCAGTCCAGCCGGCCCGGGGTTCGCACGCCGAGCTCGCGCAGCGAGCGATAGCTCCAGACGGTACCGAACAACCCGATCGGCACGCCTACCCAGAAGATCGCCTGCCAGTGGAACTCGGAGAGCACCCCTCCGATGAGCAGGCCGAGGAACGAACCTGCAACGGCGGCAACCATGTTCACGCCGAGTGCCATACCGCGCTGGTTGGACGGAAACGCATCGGTGAGGATCGCCGCCGACGACGCCATCAGCATGGCGCCGCCGACGCCCTGGACCACGCGCCACGCGATCAGCCACACGGCGCCACCGCCGAGATGAAAGGGATCGAACGACAACGCAATCGCCGCGACGGTGAAGACCGCGAAACCGAGGTTGTAGATGCGGACGCGGCCGTACATGTCGCCTAACCGTCCGAAGAACACCACGAGCACCGCGGTCACCACCAGATAACCCATCAGCATCCAGAGCAGGTAACCGACGTTGGCGGGAGCCAAGGGGTTCAATCCGATGCCGCGGAAGATAGCGGGTAGTGAGATGAGCACGATCGACGCGTTGATCGCTGCAAGCAGCATGCCCAGCGTGGTGTTGGACAGCACGATCCACTTGTAGAACGGATGGTCGTGGTCCATGCGCTGACGTCGTAGCGCGGTCATCTCGAAATCGGTCGTCATCAATCTTCGCTTTACGTATCCACAGCTATCGGCAGAAAACACATATATTAGCTATATAAAGCAATGGGCAGCAATTCCTATTCCCACGCACGCATCGCCTGCGCTAGCGTGGCAAGAGTCCACACACGGGAGCGCACACCCAGTGCGCTGAGAGGACGGGTAGGCCCGTCGACCGTACGAACCTGACCGGGTAATGCCGGCGTAGGGAGATGCTGAAAGTGCTGCATTCCGACGTTTCCACCCCGATCCCAGCGGTGACCAGCGGCCCAATCGCGGGCAGCGCCAAGGTCTACCGGGACCTCGACGGGATGCGAGTGCCGTTCCGCCGCGTGAACCTGACAAACGGCGAGCACTTCGACCTGTATGACACCTCGGGCCCATACACCGACGCCGACGCGGCGCTCGACCTGCACCGTGGACTGCCGCCGCGCCCCGGTGTGGTGTCAGACCGCGGCACCCAGCTGCAACGGGCCCGCGCCGGCGAGGTCACCGCCGAGATGGCGTTCATCGCCGCCCGCGAGGGCCTGGCACCCGAGTTGGTTCGTGCCGAAGTTGCACAGGGGCGTGCAGTGATCCCCGCCAACCACAACCATCCCGAGGCCGAACCGATGATCATCGGCAAGGCATTCGCGGTGAAAGTCAATGCGAACATCGGCAATTCGGCCGTCAGCAGCTCGATCGCCGACGAGGTCGACAAGATGGTGTGGGCCACCCGGTGGGGCGCCGACACGATCATGGACCTGTCCACCGGTCGCGACATCCACCTGACGCGGGAATGGATCCTGCGCAATTCGCCGGTCCCCGTCGGCACGGTGCCGATCTACCAAGCGCTGGAGAAGGTCAATGGCGATCCGGTGGCGCTGACGTGGGAGTGCTACCGCGACACCGTGATCGAACAGTGCGAGCAGGGTGTGGACTACATGACCGTGCACGCAGGCGTCCTGCTGCGTTACGTGCCGCTGACCGCCAACCGCGTGACGGGAATCGTCAGCCGAGGTGGCTCCATCATGGCCGCCTGGTGTCTTGCCCACCATCAGGAGTCGTTCCTCTACACGCACTTCGCCGAACTGTGCGAGATCCTGCAGCGCTACGACGTCACGTTCTCACTCGGCGACGGATTACGGCCAGGCTCGATCGCCGACGCGAACGACGCCGCCCAGTTCGCCGAACTGCGCACGCTCGGGGAACTGACCAAGATCGCGAAATCCCATGGTGTGCAGGTGATGATCGAGGGTCCGGGTCACGTCCCGATGCACAAGATCGTCGAGAACGTGCGACTCGAAGAAGAGCTCTGCGACGAAGCTCCGTTCTACACGCTCGGCCCGCTGACGACCGACATCGCTCCGGCCTATGACCACATCACGTCGGCGATCGGCGCCGCGATGATCGCCCAGGCGGGCACCGCGATGCTCTGCTACGTGACGCCGAAGGAGCACCTGGGACTACCGGACCGCAAGGACGTCAAGGACGGCGTGATCGCCTACAAGATCGCAGCGCACGCCGCGGATCTGGCCAAGGGACACCCCCGTGCGCAGGAAAGGGACGACGCGCTGTCGCGTGCTCGGTTCGAGTTCCGATGGCACGACCAGTTCGCTCTCTCGCTGGATCCGGACACGGCCCGCGAGTTTCACGACGAGACCCTTCCCGCTAAACCGGCGAAAACGGCGCACTTCTGTTCGATGTGCGGTCCGAAATTCTGCTCTATGCGCATCACCCAGGACATCCGCGATGCCATGGCCGAAAAGTCCAAGGAGTTCGCCGAACACGGCAACCAGGTCTATCTTCCACTTGCATGAGGGGTGATGAGCGCTTGCGCGAAGAACAGACGATCGGGCTTCCGCTCACGCCGCCGGGCCAGACCCCACTTCGGGTCATGACGATCGCCGGGTCCGACTCCGGCGGCGGTGCGGGCATCCAGGCCGATATGCGGACGTTCGCGATGCTCGGCATGCACGGACTCGTCGCCGTGACCGCGGTGACCGTGCAGAATTCTCTGGGGGTCAAAGGGTTTCACGAAATCCCACTGGATGTCATCGCCGGCCAGATCGAAGCCGTGGCGTCCGACATCGGTGTTCAGGCCGCCAAGACCGGCATGCTGGCGTCCTCGGCGATCATCGACACCGTCGCTGACACCTGGCGCGGACAGGGCCTGGCCGGCACCGTCCCGTTCGTCGTCGACCCGGTGTGCGCGTCGATGCATGGCGATCCGCTGCTTCATCCCAGCGCCCTGGACTCCCTCAAGGGCCAGCTGTTCCCGCTGGCCACGCTGGTGACACCCAACCTCGACGAGGTGCGCCTGCTCGTCGACGTCGACGTCGTCGATGACGCGTCCCAGCGGGCGGCCGCGCATGCCCTGCACGCGCTCGGACCGCAGTGGGTGTTGGTGAAGGGTGGACACCTGAGGGCGTCGTCGCAGAGCCCTGATCTGCTGTTCGACGGAACCGACTTCTTCGAGTTCGACACCGCCCGCATCGACACCGGACACGACCACGGGGCCGGTGACACGTTGGCCGCAGCCATTGCGAGCGCGCTGGCCCACGGCTACACCGTGCCGGATGCGGTGGCGTTCGGAAAGCGTTGGGTCACCGAATGTCTGCGCGCGGCGTACCCGCTGGGCCACGGCCACGGACCGGTGTCCGCGCTCTTCAGGCTCCACCGGTGAACCTCGAGGATATCGCGGGCATCGCCCACGAACCGCCGGGCCAAGTCGTCCCCGTTGGCACAGTGATGCTGACCCACGGCGCCGGCGGTAGTCGGGATTCCCCACTGCTGCAGAAGATCTGCGATGAGTGGGCCACACGCGGCTGGCTGGCGGTACGTTTCAACCTGCCGTATCGGCGGAGACGTCCGAAGGGGCCGCCGTCGAACTCAGCTGCGACCGACCAGGCCGGAATCGTCGAGGCCGTCGAGCTGGCCCGCACCCTCACCGAAGGACCGGTCGTCGCGGGCGGGCACTCGTACGGCGGCCGGATGACATCGATGGTCGTCGCCGACGACGCCGCGAAAGTCGATGCGCTTACCCTGTTTTCGTATCCGCTGCATCCCCCCGGCAAGCCGGAACGGGCACGCACCGAACATCTCCCGCGGATATCCGTGCCTACGGTCTTCACCCACGGCACCGCCGACCCGTTCGGGTCGATCGACGAGCTACGCACCGCGGCGGCGCTGATCTCCGGCAGCACCGAGGTCGTCGAGATCAACGGCGCCCGACATGATCTCGGCTCGAAGACGCTGAATGTCCCGGCGCTGGCGGTCGACGCGGCATTACGTTTGCTGGGTGCTGCGTCCTAAGGGTGGTCATCGATCCGCGCTTGACGCTAATGTCACGGGGTGACCACGCCGCCGGGCAATCCCCCGCCATATGGCCAGCAGCCGCCTCCATACGGTGAGCAACCTCCGTACGGACCCGGCCCGTACCCACCTCCGCCTCCGCCGCCGCCGTACTCCCAACAGCCGCCGTACTCCCAGCAGCCGCCGTACTCCCAGCAGCCGCCCGGCTATTTCCCGCCGCCACAGAAGTCGAACTCCAAGAAGATCGTCTTCATCGTCCTCGGTGTCATCGCGGCCCTGCTCGTGCTCGTCGTCGGCGGCGGCATCGCGTTGTATCTGGCATTCGGCCAGGGCACCGTCACCGCGACCGACGTCGAGATGGGCGACTGCCTTTCAGAGATCCCCGGCGACACCCGAGTGTTGACCGTCAAGACCATCGATTGCGCCGAACCGCATGCAGGGGAGGTGTTCGCGGTGCTGCAGATGCCTGGGGGCGACTTTCCCGGTCAGGCGGCCATCGACGCGTACGCCGACAAGTGCAGCCCGGAGCTTGCGACCTATTCGCCCTCGTCGATGACCGACGACAGCGTCCAACTCTACGTGCTGTACCCCACAGCCGAAACGTGGGAACAGGGCGACAGGGCTGTGACCTGCGTCGCGACGCTCGACCCACCGCGGGCCGGCTCCATAAGAGGCTGAGTCCTTCGCGGGAATTGAGCAGTACCTGAGGTACCGTTCTTCCATGACTTCGGAACAATTCGACGCCGTGATCGTGGGCGCCGGTTTCGGGGGGATCGGTGCTGCCATCCAGCTCAAGCGGATGGGCTACGAGAACTTCGTCATTCTTGACCGGGAGGACGACCTCGGCGGGACCTGGCACATCAACCGCTACCCCGGCCTGGCCGTCGACGTCCCGACGACCACCTACTCCTACTTCTTCGAGCCGAACCCCAACTGGTCGCGACTCTTCTCCACCGGTGCGGAGATCAAGCAGTACGCCAACGATGTCGCCGACAAGTACGACGTGCGCGCACACATGAGGTTCAACACCAGCGTGGAGAGCGCCCGCTGGGACGAGGAGACCAAGGTCTGGTGCATCGCGCTGGCCGGCGGTGAGACCCTCACCGCGCGCTACCTGATCACCGCCACCGGCTTTCTGTCCCAGCCGAAGACACCGGACATCCCGGGCATCACGCAATTCGCGGGCAAGATCATCCACACCACCGAATGGGACGACAGCTACGACCTCGAGGGTAAGCGCATCGCCATCATCGGCACCGGCGCCACCGCGGTTCAGCTCATCCCCGAGCTGGCCAAGAAGGCGGCCGACCTCACCGTCTACCAGCGCACCGCCATCTGGGTGGTACCCAAGCTCGATTTCCGTTTCTCCGCGCGGGCAAAGCGCCTCTTCGCGCGAGTGCCCTTGGCGCAGCGGGCCATCCGTGCGATCACCGACGCGCTGTACGAGTTCTTCATTTTCGTCGAACTCCACCAGAACAACCTTTTCCTTCGGCGGCTCAACGTCGCGGCGGGCGACCTGTCCAAGACCCACCGCATCTTGTCCGTTCGGGATCGGAGAGTGCGTGAGCAGTTGACGCCCGACTACGACTTCGGTTGTAAGCGGCCGACGTTCTCGAACGATTACTACCGCATCTTCAACAAGCGCCACGTACACCTGCAAGCCAGCGGGATCGAGCACATCGAGCCGGATGCCATCGTCTCCAGCGACGGCACCAGGACGCCGATCGACGCACTCGTACTCGCGACCGGGTTCGACCTGTGGGAGGCCAACTTCCCGGCCATCGAGATCGTCGGCCGTGCAGGCCGTAACCTCGGAAAGTGGTGGCGCGACACCAGGTTCCAGGCATATCAGGGATTGACGGTTCCGTACTTCCCCAACTACCTGAGCATGGCCAGCCCGTACGCGTTCCTCGGGTTGAACTTCTTCAACACGGTGGAATACCAGATGCGACATATGGACCGGCTGTTGGGCGAGGTGAAGCGCCGCGGTGCCACAACGTTCGAAGTCACCGAGGAAGCCAACACCCGCTATCTCGACCGGATGTCGGAGCTGATCGGGAATTCGGTGTTCATGCGCGGGAATTGCGCGACGTCGCGGTCGTACTACTTCGACCCGAAGGGCGAGGCCAACCTGCTGCGCCCCCTTTCGACGCGCGCGGCGTTGAAGGAAGCCTCCGATTACCCGCTGAGCGACTATCAGATTGACTGATCAGAGAGGATCGGTAGCAGTGCCCTCAGAACAGAAGAATTCGCGTGGCGCGACGATAGCGGGCCTGGCCCTCGCAGGGACGGGCCTGGCCCACTTCGCCCGCCCTCAGCTCTTCGAATCGATCACCGCGCCGGCTTTTCCGCGCAACACCCAACAGAACATCTACATCAACGGCGGCATCGAGACGGCTCTGGGCCTCGGCCTCGTCGCACCGAAGACCCGCCGCCTGGCCGTCGTCGGAATGCTCGCGTACGGCGCCTACTTGGCGGGCAATGTCGCTCGTAACCGGTAGCGGCCCAACAACGTCAGGTCGAGCAGCCGCTCCATCGTCTCGAAGCTGTGCACCGATCGCTCGTAGTGCATCAGGCGGCCGAGATCGACCACCAGTGACATCGCCGCGTGCACGGCGAACCGCGCCTGTCCCGGTGTCCACTCCGGACGGACCGCCACGACCAGTTCGACCCATGCCTCCACCGTGGAGCGTTGCATGTTGCGCAGGACCTTCTGGTCGGCCGCGGTCATGTTGAGCCGCTCGCTGTAGTAGACGTAATCGAGTTCCGGCCGGTCGAACGACCGAGCGACGTACGCATCGATGACCGCGGTCAGCGCCTCCTGCGGATCAGCGATCGTGGCCGTGATGGTCGAGGTATCCGCCGAGAGCCGATCGGCCGCCCTGCGGAACGCCGCCGCGAGGATGTCGCTCTTGCCGGAGAAGTACCGGTAGATCCCCGACGCCGGCATGCCGACCGCCGCCGCGATGTCTTCCATCCCCGTGTCGCGATATCCGTTGAGATTGAACAACCGCATCGATTCGTCAAGCAGCGCTTCGTATCTCGACGACTCCGTGCCCGTCGACACGTTCGGGTCTATGGCATCCTGATCGTCGGCGGGATCGGGGAGTTCGGCGGCCAGAACGGCATCCGCGAGCTCGGCCAGCAACGCCCGCACCTGAATCGCGGGCAGCTTGGCCCGGTGATCGACGATGCTGCCGAGCACCGAAAGGACCGCCGTCGACAACGTCCAGCGTTGCCGACCGGTGAGCTCGGGGCGGATGACGCATAGGGGTCGCTGGATCCGGTGGTGCACGGTGCGCATCTGCGCTATCAGCGTGGCCTGGTCGTCGCCGCGCAGATAGCGGCCTTCCCATCGATAGAGCCCGCCGGATTCGCGATTGGCCATCGCGGTGTCGATGAGCGCGGCGACCAGTCGGCGCAGCACGACTTGCGGGTCCTCCGTCGCGGCGTCCTCGGCGAACTCTGTGCAGTCCACCAGTTGCTGGCCGAGGCTGAGCACCGCATCACGGAAGAGCTCGTACTTGCCGGTGTAGTGCCGGTACAGCGCCGCGGCCGAGATGCCCACGCGAGACGCGATGGCTTCCATGCTCACACCGTGAAAGCCCAGCGTGCTGAACGCTTCGGCCGAAGCACGAGCGATCTGGGCCTTGCGATCCTTGGGGCGGCGCCGAATCGATTCGCCGCTTGCTGGCCGGTGGCGCGCCATGGCACACACCATAACCGAAGTTACCCAAACATCGCTCGCGAGCAGGTCGAAAACCCGCCAAAAGCAGTGACGATGGGAAGAACGGTCATTAACATAGAGCCTCCGCGACACGAACGGGGGCCGTATGCATCACTATCATCATCGCGCGTTCTACTTCGGCGTCGGGTGCGTCGTCGTGATCGCCGCGGGGCTGCTGGCCCTCAAATATCCGGTCTTCCTCGACGCCTTCGACCAATACGGGTTCCAGATCAAGTGCGGGACGGGATTCGCCACCGATCTGAGCCAGGCCGCGGCCGCCGCCGGTGAGCACTCCTACGTCGACCAATGTGAGACTGCTGTTCTCACACGCCGGCTGTGGACGATCCCACCCGTGGTGATCGCGTCGATTGCGCTCGCCGTACTCGCTGCGGTGACAGCGCTCGTCTGGGGCAGCGAATCGGCATTCGGGAAAGACCCCGTCGCCTGAAATAGCATCAACGTGTGAGCACGCCGGACGGCCCTGCGCTTTCCCGGCGCCTTAACACTTTCGACGCCGTCATCATCGGCCTGGGGTCGATGGTCGGCGCGGGCATATTCGTCGCGCTGGCCCCTGCGGCGGCCGCCGCCGGGTCCGGTCTGCTCGTGGGCCTGGGCATCGCCGCGGTCGTCGCGTACTGCAATGCCACCTCCTCGGCCCGGTTGGCGGCCCGGTATCCGCAATCCGGCGGCACCTACGTATACGGCAGGGAACGACTCGGAGATTTCTGGGGCTATACCGCGGGGTGGAGCTTCGTCGTCGGCAAGACGGCCTCCTGCGCGGCCATGGCACTCACCGTCGGCTACTACGTGTGGCCGGCCTGGGCGCATGCGGTTGCGGTCGCAGCGGTGGTGGCACTGACGGCGTTGAACTACACCGGCATTCAAAAGTCGGCGCTGCTGACCCGCGCCATCGTCGCCGTGGTGCTCGCGGTGCTCGCGGCGGTGGTGGTCCTCATCCTCGGCTTCGGCGACGCGGAAGTGTCGCGGATCGGCCTGCATTCGGACCTCTCCGTTGCGGGCGTGCTGCAGGCCGCGGGCTTGCTGTTCTTCGCATTCGCCGGCTACGCGCGCATCGCGACCCTCGGCGAGGAGGTGCGCGATCCGGCCCGCACGATCCCACGCGCCATCCCGATCGCGCTGACGATTGCGTTGGTGGTGTACGGCGTGGTGGCCGTCGCGGTGCTGGCCGAATCAGGCAGTGACACACTCGCTTCCACGACGGCGCCGCTCGCCGACGCGGTCACCGCGGCGGGCTTTCCCGTGCTGGAACCCATCGTCCGCGTCGGGGCCGCCGTCGCCGCGCTCGGTTCACTGCTCGCTCTTGTTCTCGGGGTGTCGCGCACCACCTTGGCGATGGCGCGCGACCGCCACCTCCCGCACGCCCTGTCCGCCGTGCACCCTCGGTTCGGCAGCCCACATCGCGCTGAGGTGGCCGTCGGCATCGTGGTGGCGGTAGCCGCGGCGCTCGTCGACGTCCGAGACGCGATCGGCTTCTCGTCGTTCGCCGTCCTGCTGTACTACGCGATCGCCAACGCGTCGGCGTGGACGCTGGAGCCGGAAGGCCGGCGACTGGGGGCTTGGGCCGCGCGGATCGGTCCGGGCTTGGGCCTGGCGGGCTGCCTGTTGCTCGCGTTCACCCTGCCCCTGTCGTCGGTGATCGTTGGCAGTTGCGTGGTGCTCGCAGGGACGGTTGCCTACGGTCTTAGAGCATGGCTCTCCTGACATGGACGAAGGTCGATGCAAGTGCCGACGACGACTTCGTCGTCGCGCCTGACGAACGGCTCGACTGGTTCCGCACGATCGGCATCGGCGCACAACACGTCGTGGCGATGTTCGGCGCGACCTTCCTGGTGCCGGTACTCACCGGATTTCCGCCGGCGACCACCCTGCTGTTCTCCGGTATCGGCACGGTGCTGTTCCTGCTGATCACCGGCAACCGGCTGCCGAGTTATCTCGGTTCGAGCTTCTCGGTGATCGCTCCGGTCACCGCGGCCGTCGCGTCGAACGGGACGGGCAGCGCCCTTGGCGGCCTGGTGGCGGTCGGTGTCGCACTGATCGTCATCGGCGCCGTCGTGCATCTGGTCGGCACGCACTGGATCGATGTGACCCTGCCTCCGGTGGTCACCGGCGCGATCGTCGCGCTGATCGGCTTCAACCTCGCGCCCGCAGCGAAGACGAACTTCGAGCAGGGCCCGCTCGTGGGCATCGTCACGCTGGTGCTGTTGCTGGCGACGCTGGCGTTGTTCCGCGGCATCATCGGACGACTCGCGATCTTCATCGCCGTGTTCGCGGGGTACCTGCTGGCGCTGATCCTGGGCGAGGTCGACACCTCGGGTATCAAGGCCGCACCCTGGGTGGGGCTTCCCGAGTTCCAGACCCCGACCTTCACGTTGGCGGTGTTGCCGATGTTCCTGCCCGCCGTCATCGCCCTGGTGGCCGAGAACATCGGGCACGTCAAGTCGGTCGGCCAGATGACCGGCACCGACGTCGATCCGGTGACGGGCCGCGCGCTGGCCGCCGACGGCGTGGCGACGACGCTGGCGGGCTTCGGCGGCGGTTCGGCGACCACCACGTACGCGGAGAACATCGGCGTCATGGCCGCCACCCGCGTCTATTCGACGGCGGCGTACTGGGTTGCCGCGGCGGTCGCCATCGCGCTATCGCTGTGCCCGAAGGTTGGCGCCGCCATCTCGGCCATCCCAGCAGGAGTGCTCGGCGGGGCTACGGTTGTCCTGTACGGATTGGTCGGCATTCTCGGCGTGCGGATATGGCTGACGAATGGAGTCGACTTCTCCAAGCCGATCAACCAGATGACCGCGGCCATCCCCCTTGTCATCGGCATCGCCGACTTCACCTGGCAGGCAGGCAATTTGACGTTCACCGGTATCGCGCTAGGGTCGATCGCCGCCCTGGCCGTGTATCACGGCATGCGGCTGCTGGGTTTCAGACGGGCTAGCGACCGCTCCGATGTCGCTGATCCCGCACCGGAACTCCATTGACACCCTCGAGCGATTGCGCGTACGTGCCGACCGTAAAGGCCGCCGCCGCTCCCATGACCGCCAGCGCATCGCGGTCGATGTTGTCGATCGTGTCGCGCGGAGTCCGGTAGTTGGGGTCATACGGCACGCCGGCGCGGCCGCCCCAAAGCCGTGCCTGTACTTCGGTTTTCCGCTGCGATGCACCCGTCGTCAGTCCGCCGACAGGTACGCCTGCGGTCAGGAATGCGTTGTAGTCGGTGTAGCGGGTCAGCGGCATGTCGGCGGGCCGCGCGCCCGCACTGTTGAGGTAGGACGCCAGCGTTCGCTCGATGCCGGCTGAACCCACCGGAATGGTATCCAGCGGGATTTCGGGATTCGGCTGGCCCGACTGGTCGCCGTCGTAGGTGAAGTAGCCGGCGTTGGGTGAACCGATCATCTCGAGGTCGAGATACAGCGCGATCTCGTCGAGTTGTCCGGCCTCGAGTCCGCGGATGTACTTCGTCGCCCCCTGCAGCGCATTCTCCTCCGAACCCCACAGGGCGAACCGCACGGCGTTCTTTATCTGCGGTGCCGAACCAAGCGCCGCAGCGGTCTCCAGCACCGCTGCGACCCCTGAGCCGTCGTCGTTGATGCCGGGGCTACGGGCAGAGCTGTCGAGGTGCGCACCGACCATCACCACATTGCTGGTGTCACCCGATTTGGTCTGCGCCAGCACATTTCGGGCTTTCCTCATCACCGGTTTGTTGTCCAGAATCAGCTTCACGGGTGCGGTGGTGCGCCGCAGCGCCGCGTTCGCGTCGTTGCCGATCACACCGACCGGGACGGTGAGTTGCTGGTAGTAGCCCGGTGTGAAGAGGCCGGGTGGGCTGCCTGCGCCCGGCGCGGGAGCGCTGACGACGAGCATGCCCACCGCACCCCGGTCGACGGCGGCGTTCTGCTTGTCGACGACCGAGCAGCCGGCGTCGTCGACGACGGCGATCGCGCCCTTCATCGACACCGTGCCATAGTCGGCGGAGCGGCATCCCGTGGATGTCCTCTGCGGTCGCAGCGTCACCCCGCTCAACCCGGCGCGCGGTGTGGTGATCAGCAGTGACGCCTGCTCGACGTTGTAGTTGCGGCCGGCGATCGTGAGTTTCGGGTCTCCGCCCTCCGAGCGGGCGAGCAATTCGAACTCCGGAGTCTGAACATCGAATCCTCTGTCCTGCAGGAACTTTGCAACATAGTCCACGCTGGCGTCATAGCCGGGGGTGCCGTTGGCCCTGGTGCCGTCGTTCGCTTCGGCGATCTTCTGCAGTTCGTTCAGGTGCGCATACATTCCGTCCGCGCCGACCTTGCCCGCCAGTTCGGCCGCTAGATCCGGTGAAGGGCCTGCGGAGTCCGACGAGGAGCACGACGTCAGCACCGCAGTGACCGCAAGGACTGCCGCCCATCGCTTCATGATTCGAGCACGTGACGTGTGCGGTCCTCGCGGATCGGCACACCGTTGCGTCCGGACTGATCCTGCGCGTACAGCGCGACGGCGTATGCCGCACCGCGACCGTTGATTTCGAACGCCGTACGGTCGATGTTGTCGATGTTGTCGCCTGATTTGTGGTAATTCGGGTCGAACGGCTGACCCGCCTCGCCACCCCACCGCTCGGCCTGTTCGGGCGTCATCTTCTCCTCGGCGCCGGTGAAAAGACCACCGGCGGCAACCCCGGCGAGCGTGAAACTGCTGAAATCCGAACGACCTTCGAATTGGACGTCCTCGGGGTTCTTCCCCGCGCTCTTGAGGTAGGCCACGAGCGTGCGCTCGATCCCCGCCGACCCCTCCGGTATGCGTGGCGCCTGCTGACTGGGATCCGGCGGCGCGGACTGATCGCCGTCGATCGTGAAGTAGCCCGGATTGGGCGAGGCCACCATGTCGAAGTTCAGATAGAGGGCGAGATCCATCAACGCGTCGCGATCCAGCGATGCCACATAGTCCTTGGAACCGAGCAGACCGAGTTCCTCCGCTCCCCAGAACCCGAACCGCACCGCGTATTTCACCTCCGGCGAGCTCCCCAGCTGCAGCGCCGTTTCCAGCACCGCAGCCACCCCTGAGCCGTTGTCGTTGATCCCGGGCCCTTCGGCGACGCTGTCCAGGTGTGCACCCATCATCACGACGTCGGACGTGGACCCCGTCTTGGTCTGGGCGACCACGTTGCGGGTGCGCTCCACGCGTACGCCGGCGTTGAGCTTGACAGTGGCGGGGCCGGGATCCGCCCGCAGTCGCGCGCCGGTGGCCTTCGTGACGCCGATGACCGGAATCTTCACATCCGTGTCGGGACCGAGCGTGCCGCCCATCTCGTCGCCGTCGACGTTGTTGGCGACGACCAACGCGACCGCGCCGCGCTCGGCGGCGGCGGCCTGTTTGTCGCCGAATTGGCACTTCCCGCGATCGACGAGCACGATCGCACCGTTGACCGGCAGACCGTCGTAATCGGATGCCGTGCATCCCGGTGAGTCCTCGACGCGGGCGGGCACCAGCTCACCGGCGACCCCGTCACCCTTCGTGCCGATGGTGAACTCCAGCGGAAACGCCTCGACTTTGTCGCCCGAAACGGTCAGCGCGGGCTCGTCGGAATAGGGCAGGCGCACCTCGAACTCAGGGGTTTGCACGTCGAACCCCTTGTTGCGCAGGGTGTTCGCCACATAGTCGACGCTGGCATCATATCCAGGGGTGCCGAGCGCCCTGTTGCCCCCGTGCTCGTCGGCGATCTCCTGCAGCTTGGTGACGTGCGCCATCAGCGCGTCACCTGTCACCGCCTCCGAGATCTTCTGCGCGAAGACCGTGGCCGCCGTGGTTGGCCCCGCCGGGGTGGGCGGAGGCTGCGACGGCTGGGGGCGCATCTCGCGTCCGCACCCGGCCAGCACCAGGACGGCGGCCAGCCACAGGGCGGCCAATCTCCACCACGTTTTGTGCGCCATCACCACCACGTTATCCCGACTCGGCGGTACCGGGACCGGACAACTGCGCGACGACCAGATCGGCGACTGCACGCATGCCCGCCGCGTTGGGGTGCAGGGGCGCGGGGCGACAGGGCACGGGCAGACCGAAGCCGGTCGTCCATGGGTCGTCGGACCACGCGTGGTGATCGACGCTGTGCTCGGCGACCCGGACAAGCCCGCAGCCGGTGTCGGCGGCGGCCTGCGCGGTGGCCCTGGCCAATTCGCCGGCCACATGCCGTCCCACGGCGGCATCGTCGTCGGACAGTGGCGGGGCGGGGGTTCCGGGCGGCGGCAGCAGCGTCAGGTAGTCGACGAACAACACCCGCGCCTCGGGTGAGCGCTGGCGCAGCGTGCGACCGACGGTCCTGAGCGACTCGGCGACCTCGACCAGGGCCCGCTCACGCTTGCCGAGCAAAGCACGCACGAGCCTCGGCAACCCGGCCGCGAACAGCAGCGGTACGTAGCCGACGTCGTTGCCTCCGATCGTCACGGTGATCAGGTCCTCGGTTCCGTCGAGCGCCTCGATCTGCGGCGCCGCGCCGGGCTGCCGCTCGGCCAGCACGTTGGCGGTGGTCGCGCCGGAGTACGTCACATCGACGAGCTCGAGACCAAGCCGCTCAGCGACCAGGTGCGGATAGTTGCGGGCCGAACGGCCCGCCAAGAACGGCGCACCCTTGGCTCGGGGCCGGATACCCGGCCCGGCGGCCATCGAGCTGCCAAGCGCCACATATCGTTTCATATGGAGGGGCTGGACGCCTGCGCCCAGAATCGCTTCGGAATCCGGCCGGCCCGCCGGGCCAGATATCCGGCGGTGACGGCCGACGCCATCGCTGCGGCCATCATCGCCGGATCAGCGGCACGGGTGACCGCCGTCGCGAGAAGCACGGCGTCGCAACCCAACTCCATCGCCAGCGCGGCGTCGCTGGCGGTGCCGATACCGGCGTCGAGCACGACCGGCACCGATGCGTGTTCGACGATCATCTCGATGTTGTGCGGGTTGGCGATGCCGAGTCCCGTTCCGATCGGCGAGCCCAGCGGCATGACGGCCGCGCAGCCGGTGTCCTCCAGCCGACGTGCAAGCACCGGATCGTCGTTGGTGTAGGGCAGCACGACGAATCCGTCGTCGACCAACTGCTCTGCGGCCCTGATCAATTCGACGGCGTCCGGCAGCAGCGTGCGCTCGTCGGCGATGACTTCGAGCTTGACCCAGTCGGTCTGCAGCGCTTCGCGGGCGAGCTGGGCGGTCAGCACTGCTTCGGCGGCGCCGCGGCAGCCCGCCGTGTTCGGCAACGGGGTGATACCGAGACGGCTCAACAGGTCCAGCACACCGGTGCCGCCCTCGCTGTCGACGCGACGCATCGCCACCGTGGTCAGCTCGGTGCCCGAGGCCACCAGCGCCTCTTCGAGAACCGTCAGGTTCGCAGCACCGCCCGTACCGAGGATGAGCCGTGATCCGAACTCGCGACCGGCGATCGTCAGCTTCGCGTCAACCACCCTGCACCGCCGTGACCACCTCGACGCGCGCGCCGTCGGCAAGCGTCGTCTGCCATTCCGACCGGGGCAGCACCGACCAGTCCACGGCCACCGCGATGCCCTTCTCGCCGAATCCCAGCCGTTTTACCAACGCGGCCACGGTCGTGCCGTCCTCGACCTCGACGGCTTCGTCGTTGACCGAGATTTTCATCGCACCCTCACCGCACCTCCGACCAGATCAGCTTCGGGCAGCGGAACGCCGTTCAGCTCCCCCAGTATCGCCTCGGCCGTCCACGGCGCCAGCAGGAAGCCGTTGCGTCCGTGTCCACCGGCGATCAGGGTGCGTTCGTCGAGCCGGCCGACGAGGGGCAGTCCGTCGGGCGTCATCGGGCGCAGCCCGGCCGCGCACTCGGCGAACTCGTACTCCGCGAGCGCGGGCATCACGGCACACGCGTCGTCGAGTAGTTCGCGCACCCCGCTGACGGCGGGCGCGGTGTCGCGGCCGTGCTCGTACTGGGTGGCGCCGACGACCACGCCGTCGTGCCGCGGAACGAGGTACACCTGGCGGCCGTGCACTCGTGCGCGGATCACCCGCTGCGGTACCGGCATGCACCCCCGGCGCCAGCGCAGCCGAAGCACTTCCCCCTTCACCGGGCGGATCGGCAGGCCGGGCCACAACGACGGCGCGTCGATACCGTTCGCGATCACCACGGCGTCCGCCTCAGTGTCGGGCAACTCAGCGACCGGCGGCGCCCACCGCACTCCGAGACGTTCGCAGTGTCCGGCGAGGGCGTCGACCATCGCCCGATTGTCCACGGCCAGTTCGGTTTCGGCACGGAAGCCGTGCCGGATGCCCTGCGCGAGCAGCGGTTCGATCTCGCGGGCGGCGGTCGTGGGCTCGACCGGATGGCCCTGAGCCGCCAACCACTCGCCGACGGTCTTCAGGTCAGCGGCGTCGGCCCGATCGACGGCGACGACCAGCGACTCGCGCGCGGTGACCACGCTGTCGGGAAGGCCGTCCAGGAACCCGCTGTGCCACAGCCTCAGCGACGCGAGCCCCAGCCGCAGCAGCCGCTCCTCGCCGGGCCAGCCCTCGCTGTGCGGGGCGAGCATGCCGCCTGCCACCCAGGAGGAGCCGGTCTCGCCGCTGCGGTGCACGTGCACGACCCAGCCATCGAGTGCGGCACGTCGTGCGACCGACAGCCCGATGACCCCGCCGCCGATCACTGCGAGTGATCCCTTTGCCATTCCCCTCCCTTCGCCGGCATGACCCGGATCAGGTGCTTGACGGTAAGGCAGGTCGTGCCACTCTCAGTCCCCGGTCCCGAGACTCCCGCGTGTCGACTCCTCAGCGTACTAGGAAGGGGCCAGCACCCCCGCTTGCTGGACAGATGTCGAACGCAGGCGGGGGGTGATCGCTCGCAGGAAGATGCCTGGACGTAGCAGGTTCGCCGGGGAATCCATCAGTCCGACCACCCTGAGGAACTGTGCGGCGACGCGGGGGTCGTGTTCTCCAGCGGCCTGCACACGGTCTGCATAGGTATTCGTCAGCCGCATGGCCAGCGACCGGTGACCCTCGACCTCCGGCAAATTCAGATCTGCGCCCGCCGCGAACTGCCAGGCGACGCCGATCGGTTTGGCCGCGGTCCGGAAGTACCGTCTGGCGAGGTCGGACTGTCCGTGCTGCAAACACCGGCGCAGCGCCTCGGCCTGCAGCACCGCCACCGTCATGCCCTGTCCGTAGATCGGGTTGAAGCTGCACACCGCGTCGCCAAGTGCCAACAGGCCACCGGGGAAGCAGCGTAGCTTGTCGAAACGGCGCCAACGGCTTTCGGGGTAGCCGAACCGGCATGGCGTGCCGAGCGCCTCACCTGCCCGCAGCGCGTCGATCGTGTGCGGAGGCGCGAGGGCCGCGGCGGAATCGAGCATGTGGTCGATCGTCTCCGGCGGTCTGCACCCGGCCATGCCGAAGACGGTCAGCATCCACGTGTCGTCTTCGTAGCCCATCAGCGCCATCCCGGTCGGCCTGCCGGGAACGGGACTCACCAGGACGATCTTCTCCTGGATACTGCCGGGCGATAGACGGAACAACTGGCTCGAGTACGTCACCCGGACCTTGATGCTCTGCTCGGGCGGACGGCCGTATCCCAGCGCTTCCAGCAGAGCCGGTGTCCGCGCGGCCCGGCCGGTCGCATCGACCACGAGGTCGGCGTCGCAGAGCTGTGACCGGTCCATGCCATGGGCTTTGATCTGTACGCCGGTGACGCGCTCCATGCCCGCGTCCGGAACCAGCGTCACGACGTCATGGTCATCAAGGATGATCACATTCCCGATGGTCCGAAGACGCTGTCGAACAACGCTTTCCAATAATGGTCGACTCGGAATGAAGACGGGCGGGACATCGTCGAGGACTCCGGTGCGTGGGATGAGATGGCCTCCGAAACTCAAGTACGCCTCGGACAGGTCACGGTAGTCGAGCACCGGGACACCGGCGTCGACGAGGTCATCGGCGAATCCCGGAAACAGGTCGGAGAGCGTCGCCAAGCCTCTCCCCAGAAGCGCATGCCCGTGCCTGCCCTGCGGTACACCCCGCCGGTTGGCCGGACCGCTCGGGAGCGCGTCCCGCTCGACAACGGTCACTGATTCAAAGTGTTCGGCCAGCACCCGCGCGGCCGCCAGGCCGCCCATGCTTGCCCCCAGCACCACTGCATGTTCGCCGATCTTGGTCATATCTCGACCATTCCCGGAGCGCACCTGCGGCCGTAGCGTAGTGGGCTACCCCAGTTCCACATCAGGTCGCTAACGTCGCGGTGTGCACAAACCCTCCGATCGCCTCGCCGACGCGCAGCTGTACCTGTGCACCGACGCCCGGCGTGAACGGGGCGATCTCGCGGCGTTCACCGACGCGGCGCTGGCAGGTGGCGTCGACATCATCCAGTTGCGGGACAAGGGCTCGCCGGGCGAGCAGCGGTTCGGACCACTCGAAGCGCGTCAGGAACTCGAGGCGCTCGCCATCCTCGCCGATGCCGCACGTCGTCACGGCGCCCTGCTTGCGGTCAACGACCGGGCCGACATCGCCTTGGCCGCAGGCGCGGACGTGCTGCACCTCGGCCAGGACGACCTGCCGCTTCCGATCGCCCGCCGCATCATCGGCGACGGCCCGCTGATCGGCCGGTCCACCCACGACGAGGCGCAGGTGGCCGCGGCGACGTCAGAGGACGTCGACTATTTCTGCGTCGGGCCGTGCTGGCCGACGCCGACCAAACCCGGCCGCGTGGCACCGGGCCTGGACCTGGTGCGCGCTGCCGCGCGGTCCGGGACGCGAAAACCGTGGTTCGCCATCGGGGGGATCGACGCTGCGCGGCTGCCGGAGGTCATTGCCGCCGGCGCACGCCGGGTCGTGGTGGTGCGCGCGATCACCGCGGCCGACGATCCGTCCGCGGCGGCGCGACAGTTGAAGGAACGGCTCAGAGCTGCTTGTTGACCAGCAGCGGGATCGACGCCGACTCGGTGCGCAGCCGCTCCCAGCTGGCGGCGAAGCCAGGATGCAGGGGCAGCTCCGCGACGTCGTCTTCGGCGACCCAGCGGAGTTCCGCACTCTCCCGATTGGGTGTGGTCGCCAGCTGTTCGGGGGCGTCGGCGATGACGGTCGTGTAGCTCCAGTAGGTGTCGTCCTCGCCGAACACCTCTTTGGTGATGACCGTCGTGCGCACCGTGAGTTGATCCTCGGACAGCCCGGCTTCCTCGTGTGCCTCCCGGATCGCGGCCTGTTCGACGGTTTCGTGACTGTCGCGCGCACCGCCCGGCAGACCCCACGTGCCACCCTGATGACTCCAGGCCGCCCGATGCTGCAGCAGCACCGCGGCCGAACCGTCGTGGTGCGGCGCCCGCAGCAACAGACCCGCGGCACCATGCCTACCCCAGAACCACGAGCCGGTGTTGGACACCACCCAGCCGTCGCCATCGCCGCGCACGCGTCAAGAATACGGACGCGCGTCTTCGATGAAGCTCTTAGGATTTTTTTATAGAGTGGAACGGTCGAGAAACGATAGCCGGAAAGCAGGTCCGCGCGCGTGACTGTGGAGTTGGCGCATCCGTCGACCGAGCCACTCGCGTCGCGGTCGCCCACAACGCCAGCGCACCCACGCTGGTGGTTCCTCTGGACCACCCCTGGCCGGATTCTGAGCATCGGCGTCGTGCTGTCCGCGTTGGTGATCGCGAGCGCCTTTGCCACGTCGACGACGATCAACGACCGCCAGGCGGCGTTGACCACCGTTCTCAACCACACCGAGCCGTTGGCGTTCGCCGCGGGGCAGCTGTACACGACGCTGTCGGTGGCCGACGCGGCGGCGGCCACGGCGTTCATCGCCGGCGCCGAGCCGCGCGACGTCCGGCAGCGCTACGAGCAGGCCATCACCGACGCGTCAGTCGCGGTCACCAGGGCATCCAGTGGGCTCACCGACGAACCGATGGTGCAGTTGCTCGGCCGGGTGAATGCCGAGCTGGCGGTGTACACCGGGCTGGTCGAGACGGCGCGCACCAACAACCGGGCCGGAAATCCGGTCGGCTCCTCCTATCTGTCCGAGGCGTCGGCGTTGATGCAGACGCGCATCCTGCCCGACGCGCAGCGTCTCTACGAGGAGACCTCGGCACGGGTGGACGCGGAGACCACGGCCTCGACACGCATTCCGGGCCCGGTGATCCTCGTCGTGCTCGCGACGTTGTTGTTCGGTGTCTTCGCCAACCGCTGGCTGGCCCGCCGAACCCGGCGCCGCATCAACATCGGTTTCATCGCCGGCGGGCTGGCGGTGCTGATCATGCTGGTGTGGGTCGGAACCGCGCTGATCATCTCGACCGCGGACAGCCGCAGCGCCAAGGGCACCGCCGCCGAGTCGCTCAAGACCGTGACCACCCTGGCGATCACCGCACAGCAGGCCCGCGCCGACGAGACCCTTTCACTGATTCGCCGCGGCGACGAGGACGTGCGCAAGCAGTCGTACTACCAGCGCATCGACGTGATGCAGCAGCAGCTTTCGGACTACCTCGCCCGCGACGACGTCATAGACAAGACCGACCTGGCCGACGCGGAACAACTGCTCAAGAAATGGCGGGCGGCCGACGACCGGATCAACGCCTACATTGCAGTCGGCAACTATCAGGCCGCCACCCAGGTGGCGCTGGGCACCGGCGAAGACGACTCCACTCCGGCGTTCAACAAGCTCGACGACGCGCTCGGCAAGGGCATCGAGGAGAGCCGCAATCAGCTGCGCAGCGACATCGTCAACGCCCACCGCGTGCTGTCCGGCGCTACCGTCGGGGCAGCGGTGCTGTCGGTCGTCGCGGCGTTGGCGGTGGCACTGGGTTTGTGGCCGAGGTTGAGTGAGTACAGATGAAGTTGCGAAAGCTCACCGCCATCCTCGCCGCGACAGCGGTGGTGGCGGGGTGCGCGCAGGCGTCGTCAGTGATTCAGACGCCCGGCGTCACGCTTCCTCCCCCGACACCCGCGGGCATGGAGGAAGTGCCGCCCGAGGTGGTCCGCATTCCGACCGAAGCCGAAGACGAGTGTGACCGCACCGCGAGCCTGCGGCCGTTCAACAATCGGTCCGACGCCGATGCGGCGGTCGAGAACATCCGCACCCGAGGACGGCTCATCGTCGGACTCGACATCGGCAGCAATCTGTTCTCCTTCCGCGATCCGATCACCGGTGAGATCACCGGCTTCGACGTCGACATCGCCGGCGAGATCGCTCGCGACATCTTCGGCACCCCGTCACAGGTCGAATACCGCATCCTCTCGTCGGCCGACCGGATCGCCGGATTGCAGAACAACCAGGTGGACGTCGTCGTCAAGACGATGACGATCACCTGCGAACGCAAGAAGCTCGTCAACTTCTCCACCGTGTACTTCAATGCCAACCAGCGCATCCTGGCGCCACGCGACTCGACGATCTCGGAGCCGTCGGACCTGTCGGGTAGGCGGGTGTGTGTCGCCAAGGGCACGACGTCACTGCAGCGCATCCAGGAGATCACGCCGCCGCCGATCATCGTCGGTGTCGTCGCGTGGGCCGACTGCCTGGTGGCACTGCAACAGCGGCAGGCCGACGCGGTCAGCACCGACGACTCGATCCTGGCCGGGTTGGTCGCCCAGGATCCCTATCTGCACATCGTCGGACCCAGCCTCAACGAGGAGCCTTACGGCATCGGCATCAACCTGCAGAACACCGGGCTGGTGCGATTCGTCAACGGCACGCTGGAGCGCATCCGCCGCGACGGCACGTGGAACACGTTGTACCGCAAGTGGTTGACGGTGCTGGGGCCTGCCCCGGCACCACCGGTGGCGAGGTATTCGGGCTGATGGCAGCGGTACAGTCCGACGAATCCGATCCGGGCACCCAACCGGCCAGCCTCGACGACCTGGAATTCGACAGCGCCGCCACGATGCGGCCGATGGCCACCCAGGCGGTGTTCCGTCCGCACTTCGACGACGACTCCGAGGGGATGTCCGTCGGCACCGGCGAGACCGAACCGCAGGACCACACGACGGCGACGCGGGCGCTGTCTCCGATGCGCCGCCTCGGCGGTGGTCTCGTCGAGATTCCCCGGGTGCGCGCCAAGGACCCGCTCGAAGCGTTGATGACCAACCCGGTGGTCGCCGAGGGAAAGCGGTTCTGCTGGAACTGCGGCCGCCCGGTCGGCCGGTCCACGGATGACGGCGAGGCGCTGTCGGAGGGCTGGTGCCCCCACTGCGGCAGCGCGTATTCCTTTCTGCCACAGCTGAGTCCGGGCGACATGATCAACGACCAGTACGAGATCAAGGGCTGCATCGCCCACGGCGGTCTCGGCTGGGTGTACCTGGCCTTCGACCACAACGTCAACGAACGGCCGGTCGTCCTCAAGGGCCTGGTGCATTCGGGTGACGCCGAGGCGCAGAAGATCGCCATGCTCGAGCGTCAGTTCCTCGCCGAGGTCACCCATCCCGGCATCGTGAAGATCTACAACTTCGTCGAGCACGACGACAAGCACGGCAATCCGGTCGGCTACATCGTGATGGAGTACGTCGGCGGTACGTCGCTGAAGCAGGCCAAGGGCGAGAAGGTGCCGGTCGCCCAGGCCATCGGCTACATGCTGGAAATCCTTCCCGCGCTTGGCTATCTGCACTCGATCGGCCTGGCCTACAACGACCTCAAGCCCGAAAACATCATGATCACCGAGGAGCAGCTCAAGCTGATCGACCTCGGCGCCGTGTCGACCATCAACTCGTTCGGATATCTCTACGGCACACCGGGTTACCAGGCGCCGGAGATCGTGCGGACCGGGCCGACGGTCGCCACCGACATCTACACCGTCGGCCGCACGCTGGCCGCGCTGACGCTGAACATGCGCACCCGCAAGGGCCGTTACGTCGACGGCCTGCCCGAGGACGATCCGGTGCTCACCGAGTACGACTCGTTCGCCCGGCTGTTGCGGCGCGCGATCGATCCGGATCCGCGACGGCGATTCGCCAGCGCCGAGGAGATGACGAGCCAGTTGCTCGGCGTCCTGCGCGAGGTGGTGGCCCGCGACACCGGTGTGCCGCGCCCCGGCCTGTCCACGGTGTTCTCCGCCTCGCGTTCGACGTTCGGGGTGGATCTGCTGGTGGCCCACACCGACGTCTACCTCGATGGGCAAGTGCATTCGGAGCGACTCACCGCGCAGGACATCGTCAAGGCGCTGCAGGTACCCCTTGTCGATCCGGCCGATGTCGGCGCGACCGTGTTGTCGGCGAGCGTCCTCACGCAACCCGTGCAGACACTCGACTCGTTGCGCGCCGCCCGCCACGGTGCGCTCGATTCTGAGGGCATCGATCTGTCGGAGTCGGTCGAACTGCCGCTGATGGAGGTGCGCGCGCTGCTCGACCTCGGTGACGTGGCCAAGGCCACCCGGAAGCTCGAGGATCTTGCCGAGCGGGTCGGCTGGCGGTGGCGGCTGGTGTGGTTCCGGGCCGTGTCGGCGATGTTGACAGCCGACTACGATTCCGCCACAAAGTATTTCACGGAGGTGCTCGACACCCTGCCCGGCGAGCTGGCGCCCAAGATCGCCCTGGCGGCCACCGCGGAGTTGGCGGGCGCGCAGGTCGACGAGGCACCGCAGCGCAAGTTCTACGACACGGTGTGGTCGACCGACAACGGCGTCATCTCGGCGGGCTTCGGGCTGGCGCGTTCGCAGTCGGCGGCGGGAGACCGCGACGCCGCCGTGCGGACGCTGGACCAGGTGCCCGTCATGTCGCGGCACTTCACGACCGCCCGCCTGACGAGCGCCGTGACGCTGCTGTCCGGACGGTCGACGAATGAGATCACCGAGCAACACATCCGCGATGCGGCGCGGCGCGTCGAGGCGCTGCCGGACACCGAGCCGCGCGTGCTGCAGATCCGGGCACTGGTCCTCGGCACCGCGATGGACTGGCTGGCGGACAACACCGCGAGCACCAACCACATCCTCGGCTTTCCCTTTACCGAACACGGACTGCAGCTCGGTGTCGAGGCCTCGCTACGTGCCCTCGCGCGGGTCGCACCCACCCAGGGCCACCGTTATGCCCTGGTCGATCTTGCGAACAACGTGCGGCCCACGTCGACGTTCTGACGATCAGCAACGAAATCCGTAGCATCTGGCCGCGGTCGCAGGCGTAACGAGCAACAATTCCCACATCAACCTGTCATAGTTATCCGACGGAATTCGTAGTAGCGTTTCTCTCAGGTTGAGATGAGAGCCAACCGGTGACGTCACAGCGGCTTTGAGAAGTAGGGCCTGATCCCCTGACGGCATCCCAGTTCGACTGAGGAGGCCCACAGTGACCATCAGTACTTCTCGCGTATTCAGACCCGATCCCGAATCCATCGGCAGGCGGGAGGTGCACCACCGCGCGGTGTTCAGCGCGCACCGCGATGCGCCTTCGACGGTCACCGTCACCGTCGAGGGTGAGATCGACGCGGCGAACAGCCGTGAACTCGCCGGCTACGTCCAGCGTCACATCGCGGGTTCGACGCACGTGGTCATCGACCTACGGCTGGTGGATTTCCTCGGTACCGCGGGCTTCGCGGCACTGCACAACATCAACGTGATCTGTTGCGGATGCGAAGCCACCTGGGTGCTGCAGGCCGGCAGGCAGGTCCGTCGCCTTCTCGCGATCTGCGATCCCGAGGGTGCGCTGCCGCTGGAGAAGGCACCGCCGCTGCTCACCCCTGTCCAGTAACCACGGAGACGCAGGCCCTGGCGATCGCCAGCTCCTCGTCGGTGGGAACCACGAGCACGGTCGTTCTCGAGCTCTCCGCCGAGATCCGGCGTGCGACCTTGCTTGCCTCGGCGTTGAGTTCCTCGTCGAGCTCGACACCCAGCGCCGACATTCCGCTCAGCGCGTCGCGACGGACAGCGGCGTCGTTCTCGCCGACCCCGGCGGTGAAGGTGATGACGTCGGCCGAACCGAGCACCGCCAGGTAGGCGCCAATGTATTTGCGTAACCGGTGGATGTAGACGTCGTAGGCCAATTGTGCTGCCGAGTCACCGGATTCGATGCGCTGGTGGACGACGCGGAAGTCGATCTCACCTCCGAGGCCCAGCATGCCGGAGCGACGGTTGAGCATCGACTCGATGTCCTCGACTCTCATCTCGGCGGTGCGCGACAGATAGGTGATGATCCCGGGGTCGATATCGCCGGAGCGGGTGCCCATCACCAGGCCCTCCATCGGTGTCAATCCCATGGAGGTATCGACGGGACGACCGCCGACTATCGCCGACGCCGACGCGCCGTTGCCGAGGTGCAACACGATCTGGCGCAGCGAATCCAGTGGTACGCCGAGGAATTCGGCGACCTGCTCGCTGACGAACTGGTGCGACGTGCCGTGGAATCCATACCGTCGGATCTTCCACTGCGCCGCGATGTCGCGGTCGATGGCGTAGGTGGCCGCGGCGGGCGGCAGGTCGTGAAAGAAGGCGGTGTCGAACACGGCGACATGCGGAAAATCGGGCAGCGCTTTGCGAGCCACTTCGATACCCAGCAGCGCGGGCGGATTGTGCAGCGGCGCAAGCGGAGACAGCTCCTCCAGCTTGGTGATCAAGGCGTCGTCGACCAGCGTGGGCTGATAGAGGTCCGGACCCCCGTGCACCACCCGATGACCAACGGCCACCAGTCCGGCCAGATCGTCCGCCAGTTCGTCGAACACCACCTGTAACGCTGCGGCGTGGTCGGGGACGCCGTCGTCGTCGCCGATTCTCTCGACTATGCCGTCGGCGATCATTTCGCCCGAATCTGACTCCACTACTGCGTATTTCAGCGATGACGAGCCCGAGTTCACGACCAGGACGCGACTCACAGCGTTTGCGCCTGAATGGCCGTGATCGCGACGGTGTTGACGATGTCCGCCACCAGTGCACCCCTCGACAGATCGTTGACCGGTTTCTTCAGGCCCTGTAGCACGGGGCCGATCGCGATGGCGCCGGCGCTTCGCTGGACCGCCTTGTAGGTGTTGTTGCCGGTGTTGAGGTCGGGGAAGATCAGCACGGTGGCGTGCCCGGCGACGTTAGAGTCGGGCATCTTCGTCTTCGCGACCGAAGGTTCGACCGCCGCGTCGTACTGAATGGGCCCGTCGACCAGCAACTCCGGCTCCCGCTGGCGTACGAGTTCCGTTGCGGCCCTGACCTTGTCGACGTCAACCCCGGTGCCACTGGTACCGGTCGAATACGACAGCATCGCCACTCGCGGTTCGATACCGAACCTCGCGGCGGTACGGGCCGACGATATGGCTATGTCGGCGAGTTGTTCCGATGTCGGATCGGGCACGATCGCGCAGTCGCCATAGGCGAGCACTCGGTCGGCGAGGCACATCAGGAAGATGCTCGACACCGTCGACACGTCGGGCAGCGTCTTGATGATCTCGAACGACGGGCGCACAGTGTGGGCGGTGGTGTGGCGAGCGCCCGACACCATGCCGTCGACCATGTCGTTGTGCACGAGCATGGTGCCGAAATACGAGACGTCGTGAATGATCTCGCGGGCATGCTCGACGGTCACGCCCTTGTGCTTGCGCAACTCGGCGTACTGTTCGGCGAATTTGTCGCACAGTTCGCTGGTCTTCGGGTCGAGCACCGCTGCCGCCGAAAGGTCGAGACCCAGTTCAGCCGCCCGCGCGCGGATCTGGGCTTCCTCTCCGAGGATCGTCAGGTCAGCGACGCCGCGCTTCAGCAGCCGGCCCGCCGCGGTGAGGATGCGATCGTCGTCACCCTCGGGCAGCACAATGTGTTTGCGATCCGAGCGCGCCCAGTCCAGCAGCTGGTAGGTGAACATCTGCGGGGTGACGACCGAGGGCATCTCGATCGTCAACTGTGCGAGCAGGTCGGCGACGTCGACGTGCGCGTCCATCAGCGCGAGTGCAGTGTCGATCTTGCGCACCGAAGTGGCGGTGACCCTGCCGCGCGCCGACGCCACCCGGCTGGCCGTCTCGAACGTGCCGAACCGGGTCGCGAGGATCGGCAAGCGCAGACCCAGCCCTGACACCAGCGAGGCGATCGACGGGTGCAGTTCGAGACCACCGTTGAGGATCAGGCAGGACAGCGACGGAAAGCCCTCGGCGGCGTGCGCACTCACGACGGCGAGCACGACATCGGACCGGTCGCCCGCCGTGATGACGGCAACGCCTTCGTTCAGCCGCTCCAGCACGTGTTCGGCGGTCATACCCGCCACCAGCACGTCCATCGCCTCGCGTGAAAGCAGTGCGGAATCGCCTCCGATCACCGTCCCCTCGACGGCGGCCTGCAACTCGGCGACCGACGGCGCCACCAGCAGCGGCTCCTCGGGCAGCACGTAGCACTTGGGACCGAAAGGTTCGAGCGCTGCGGCCAGGGCGCCCATCCCATCGGGGTCGCAGCGGTTGGCCACCACCGCAGCGGTGTGTGCGTGCTGGGCGCTGATCTCGGCCAGGCACACGTCGACGATCTGGGCGACCTGTTCGGGACTGCGGTCTTTTGCCTTCACTGCGAGGACGACGGGCGCGCCGAGGTTTGCCGCGATGCGGGCATTCGTGGACAACTCGCTGGGGGCGGCGACGTCGGTGTAGTCACTGCCGACGATCAGCACGGCGTCGCACTGGTCGGCCACCCGGTGATAGCGGTCGACGATGTCGCCGATCGCTGCGTCGGGGTCCTCGTGCAGCTGTTGATAGCTGACACCCACGCAATCCTCATAGGGCAGTCCCGCGGTCGCCTGCGACAGCAACAGCTCGAGGATGTAGTCGCGCTCCTCGCCGAGGCGGGTGATGGGGCGGAAGACGCCAACCTTCGCGACGTTGGTGGCGAGCCGATGAAGGATGCCAAGGGCGATTGTCGACTTGCCCGTGTCGCCTTCCGGTGAAGCGATGTAGATCCCCGAAGTTGGCTCAGCGGGCACGTGGACAAGCCTAGGGCACGGGCGAGGCCGAGTGTGCGGCGTGCGGGCCGAACCGCTATTGACGTGCCCGTCATCAAGATCGCGTACGATTGCGGAGACGACATCGGGGGGCCGGTGATACAGCTCGCACTGCGTGGAGTACCCGCTGTGAGCCTTTGCCAGATATTGACGGCTGTGTGATTTTGTTCATATGTCACACCCAGTTACGGAATTTGCTGATACCGTGCCAAATGGCGCAAACGCGTCATCAGTCCTGTGCTTGCCTTAGCAAATCTCATAACTGCGCGTCCCCTTCCCGGGCGTCATAGAGGTGAATCTTGGAAACGTCGCTCGTCACTCCGGTGCGCCCGCTCTCGCTAGCCGAGGCGCCGTCGCCGGGTTCGATTGCGGTCGCTCGGCGATATTGGCCCCGTCTTGCGGTTTTCGCGATACTGTCCTTTGCCGCTTACGCGTTCGCGATCGCCGACATCCTCGGCGATGCGCTGGCCGGATCCCGCGTCGTCGTCTTGCTCGTCCTGCCGATCCTGATCGGCGTCATCGCCTCGGGCTACCGACAGGCGCCTCGCGGCGTCAGCGATACCGAGTCCGACTGGATCGTCGCCGGCGTCGCGGGCATCGGCGGCTTCACCGGCATCTACCTGTTGCGCAATCGCATGCCGACGTTGGCCGTGCAATGGCAATTGGACCTGTGGGGCGTGCTGCTCTGGATTGCGTGCCTGGTGGCGGTCATGTTCGGGGTCCGGTATGTCGTGCGGATGTGGCAGCTGTGGTTGTTCGCGGTGTGTTGCATCAGCCCACTGCCCTTTCTACTGACGGCCGCCGCGTTCGGGGGTTCGGACACCGTGGTCGCGCTGCTGACCGCCGTTCTCGGCGCGACGGCGGTGTTTCTCGCCGGACGCTGCGCGTCTTGGGGGCGGCGCCTGTCCGCCACCCTCGTGTGCGTGGCGAGCGGGAGCGCGCTGACCGTGTTGGTGGGCGATCACCTGAGTCTCGCCGCCACCGTCCTCCTGGTCGCGGGCATCGTGCCCGTCGTCGTCACCGTGGTCATGCTGCTGCGTGACGCACACTTGGTGAGCACCGCGAGCAGCGCGTGGTCAGACATGTTGCACCGCTCGCCGCTGTCCATGCTGATGTTGATCCTGGTCGCGGTGACGCTGCTGCTGATCAACCCGCCACACGCGCGCAGCCAATATGCCGCCGCGGTCGCGGCAGACTGGGAGCAGCGCGCGGGACTCGTTGCAGACGCTGACTTTCCATTCATCACGAGGTATATCGGCGCCGACGCCACGTTCGTCCGCTATCGCGTGCCCGCCGAAGACGGAATGCCCACGGCAGCCATCGACGTCATCACCACTGAGCGATTGCCCGCGCTCACCGACTTCGACGATTCGATCTGGTACCCAAGCAGTCGGCCGATCGAATACCAGTCGGTCAAACGCGAATCGATGCCCGCCGGAGCCAGGGTCATCCACAGCAATGCCGACGCCACCACCGACGCAGCGGACACCGACTGGTACGCCGTCACCTGGATGTGGAAGTCCGGCGACAATTACCAACGTGTCACCGTGATCGTCAACCAGGCACCCAAGAGCGAGGCACCGCCACCGAATCCCGCGGCACTGTCGTTTCTCGATACTTCGATCAAGCCGGCGCTGTGGCTGGCCCGCCAGCAGCCAAATGCGGCCGGACACGTCGACCCGCTGGTCGTGGCGCGCGCGGACGCATTGGTCAAGCGGCTGATGAACGCTTCAAAAGTCGACCCCGGGGGCGCCGACCGGTGACTGAAACCCGCGAAGCAGTTGTGCTGCCTGCGCACCTGTCGGCGCGCACAATCCTTGGCCGCGCTTCACTGATCATGCTGGCGTGCGCGGTGTTGCTCTTTGCGGGCACCGTTCTTGCGCTGCCGCACCACGTGCCACCACTGATCACCCTGGTGATAGCAATGCTGTATCTGTGGTCGACTATCGACCGAAACTTTCTGGTGCTCAAGGGTTTGAAGTCGTCCGCGCTGATACGCGTGAGTGATGACGAGGCCCTGAGTCTGACCTCCGATGAGCTCCCCGTCTACACAGTGCTGTTGCCCGTCTACGACGAACCTTCCATCGTGTCCAACCTCATCAATGGTGTCGGCAGGCTCGATTACCCGAGCGACAAGCTCGAGATCCTGTTACTTGTGGAGGAAGACGACATCGCCACGCAGAGAGCGCTCTTCGACGCCGACCTGCGGTCCGTGCGGATCGTTCTGGTTCCCCACAGTATGCCCCGCACGAAGCCAAAGGCTTGCAACTACGGCATGTCGCTGCCCGATCTCAAGGGCGAGATGGTGACCATCTATGACGCCGAGGACATTCCAGATCCGCTCCAGCTCCGCCGCGCAGTCGTCGCATTCCGTCGTGTCCCACCTGAAATCGGTTGTCTACAAGCGCGCCTCGCGTACTTCAACGAGCGGCAGAATCTGCTCACCCGGTGGTTCTCGCTGGAATACGACCAGTGGTTCGGCATTGTACTGCCCGCGGTCGACGAGTTGCGAGGCGTCGTTCCGCTGGGCGGCACGTCCAACCATATGAGAACCAGAGTGTGGCGTGAGGTCGGCGGCTGGGACGAGTACAACGTCACCGAAGACGCCGACCTGGGCGTGCGTCTGGCGCGACACGGCTACCGGACACTCATTCTCGACTCGATAACGTTGGAGGAAGCCAACTCTGACGTGGTCAACTGGATTCGGCAACGGTCGCGCTGGTACAAGGGCTACCTGCAGACGATGCTGGTCCACCTTCGTAGCCCGGTTAAGCTGCGCAATACGATCGGCATCAAGTCGACGTTGCGCCTGATCAACATGACCGGCGGCGTGCCGGTGACCGCCGCCATCAACTTGATCTTCTGGTTCACGATGTTGATATGGGTACTCGGTAGACCCGCATTCGTGGCGGAAGTATTCCCTCCGTTGACCTACTACATCTGCTTGGTGCTGTTCATCGTCGGCGCGCCGTTGTCGATCTTCGTGGGACTGGTCGCCACCCAAGCGCTCGGCAAACCCTACCTATGGTGGGCGGCGCTGTTGGCGCCGCTGTACTGGCTCCTGCAGTCAGTCGCCGCATTAAAGGCACTGTACCAGTTGGTATTCCGGCCGTTCTTCTGGGAAAAGACGGTGCACGGACTCACCCACCCCACAGCCCCGACCCCTACCAATGGAGGAAACTAATGCGCGCCATCGCGCGGGCGCTCATCGTGCCACTTGCCGTCATCGGCGTCGCGGCTCAGGCCATGCTGCCTACGAGTCCCGTCGCATCTGCGCAGCCCTACGAAACCGCTGCCGCCGAACCCAACGTGACACCGGCGATCAGCCTGAGGCAGTTGGGACTTCCCGATAAGCTGGAGATAATCGGCTCCAACCAGGCCTTCGATACCTCGATCCCCGTACCCGAAGGCATCGGTCCGTCGATGTTGACCGGACAGATCGGATCGGTGGTCAACGTGATCGATGGCCGTGTCGACGTCCTGGACGCCCGCGGTATCGTGCTCGGCAGCATCGTCGTACCCATGGGAGTCTCGGCTGTGCCGTTCACTGTGGACATCTCAGGCGCGATGGTGAATGAAGGACGAGCACCACTGAGTTTCATTCTGCGAGACCAAAATCCGCCTTCAACCAGCTGCACTGAGCTTCCTTCGCTCAGCTTGAGTCAGCTCATGACCACATTCTCTGGTCCCACCCCCGACCCAACAACAGTCGCGGGTTTCCTTCCTCGTTATCTTGACCAGATCACGATCGGTGTGGGCCCTAACCCGAGTCGTGACCAGCAGCAGGCGGCACTCGCGCTCGTAGCCAAGCTCACCCAACTGAGTCGGCCCATCCCTGTTCGAATCGATGTCGACACTTCCTCGTCACCGGTTTGGCGGAGCGGCGGACCGACGCGGCGATCGATTGAGATCCGCGAAAGCGACAACCCCGGGATTGCCGTCGAGAATCCGGGAACGCAAGGAGCGGTTCTGGCGATCACCGGAAAGGGTGAGGAACTCCTCCGCCAGGTGGATCTCTTCGCCGACCGACGGTACGAACTCGCCCAAACAACCACTGCCTCAGTCAACTCGATGAAGAACTCCGTCCCAACCGCGGCATATACCCGCAGTTTCGGCGAACTCGATATGACCGCCGAGTCAGAGATATTGGGGGTTGAGACGCTCTATATCGGCTTCGATGCTTCAGAATTCGCCGTTGGCTCAATCGACCACGCACAGGTGCATTTGATCTCCAACTACACCCCCGTGACATCTGGGAATGCATCTATCTTGATTCGCTCGGGAAGCACCGTCCTCGCAACTCACAAACTCGACGAGTCAGGTCTCGTCGACTTGTACTTTGATCTTCCTCCCGAAACCATTGCCTCGAATGTCGGACTCTCACTGGAGATTCGGTACAATCCCGAAAGGGATTGTGCGCCGCTCACCGACAGAATCACGTTCGCTGTCGACCCTCGGTCGACCGTCACCGTCACCCCCGGCAGTCACAATCGCGGTGGATTTCCGGTTCTACCAATGGCATTTGCGCCTGAGTTTGATGTCGCGATCGACCAACCGGAGCACATTCGCTATGCCGCGCAGGCAATCAACCTGATGGGGCAGCACTCGGTGGTCGCACTGCGGCCCCGTCTTGCAACCCTCGACGAAGCCGCAGGACGTGGCTCCGGGCTGGTGGTCGTGGCGAGTGGTGAGGAGCTTGCGCGCGCAGGTATGCAGCCTCCGATGCTTACCACTGGCGCGACCGTCGTCGATGTCAACGGTGCTCCGATCACAGACATAGACATACATGGTCCACTTGGCGTGGTCCAGGCGTTCTCACACAACGGACGGATGGTGCTCGCGCTGAACAGCACGGGCGACTGGGGCCTCGTGGACCGAAGTTTCGACTACATCCGGGGACTAGAGAATCGGTGGGCGTCATTGATCGGCGACACCGTTGCCACTGGCCCAGCCGGCGACACCGCGAACATGGCGGTCCGCGCCGGCGATGCAATGACACCGCAACCGGATCTTGCCAACGGTTGGAGATGGTGGGTCTGGGCAACCATCGCAGCGGGCGTCATCGCCGTGCTGGCCGCCATCTCGATCGTCGTCCTTCGAAAGCGACGCGCCAATCCATGAGGCGGCGATGAGCGTCGATGTCGCCGAGAACGTCCAGGCGTCTCCGGAGGAGGTGTCGCCACCGCAGCGACGAATCTCATGGCCGCCGGTCGCGCTGTTCCTCGTTCTGGTAGCGGGGTATGTCGTAATCAACGCGATTCTGATCACTCGCTATAACCTTTTCGACGGAGACGGTCCAAGCCGGGTCGCGCACGCCGGCTTCGCCTTGATGAGCAGAGATCCTCACCTATCCGCGATCGGGTTCGTCTGGAATCCGTTGCCCAGCCTGATCGAAATCCCGCTGCTGCCACTGCACCAATGGTGGCCGGAACTAAAGAAATATGGTCTGGCTGGCGCAATACAAAGCGCAGCATTCATGGCGGGCTCGGCGCTACTGGTCCGGAGGATCGCGTTGGATCGTGGCGTCGGTCGCGTGTGGCGCTACACCGCAGTAGCTGCATTCGCTCTCCACCCAATGGTCGTCACATACGGTGGCTCCGGGTTGAGTGAGGCCGCTGAGATCTTCTTCGTCCTGTGGTGCATCCGTCACCTACTCAAGTGGGTCGAGTCGCTGGCCGTCGGGGATCTCGCCTTGGCCGGAATCGCCTTGGGGTTAGGCTATCTCGCCCGCTATGAGGTCATAGTCGCTGCCGTCGGCGCAGCTGTACTTGTTGCTGGCGTTACTCTGATCCGTTACCGGTCGCAGTCACCCATGTCGTCAGTGGTGCTCAACATGCTGATCGTAATCTTTCCTCTAGGCGTGGCTTTCCTAGCGTGGGCCGCCACAGGATGGATCCTGACCGGTGAGCTGTTCGCAACCCTAACCTCCCAATACGGCAACACCAGCCAGGTTGCGACGTCGCTGGCCCGCGACTCCGGCATGCTCGACGTGCCGCACGAATGGATGCTGCTGGCGATCAGAACACTGGCTATGCAGCCCTTCACAGGGTTCGCGGTAGCCATCGCCGTGGTGGTCATCGTGTCGACCAGGAGAATCGACGGCCTGATACCGATCGTCACGTTCGGATCGATCTTGGCTTTCTCTCTGTGGGGCGCCTACACCGACACGACCTTCGGATGGTTTCGCTATTACATGCCGGCAATTCCGATGGTGATTGTCCTCGCGTTGATTTGGTGGACCCCGACTGACGCGCCGATAAGTCGCTGGCGAATGAACACCATCCCGAGCAGGTTTGGCGCGGCAGTTCTCAGCCTCTCGCTCCTCGTTTGCGTCCCGGTGTCGGCGATTTCGATGCTCGACAAGGACATCGGCAATCACCACCTTCAGTTCGGGCTCAACTCGCTCCTCGATCCCGATACATATCCGCCCCACGAACAGTGGTACCGGCGAGTTGGCGTGGACGACCGCATTCTCGCCGCTTATCTAGATCGACAGAATCTCCCCGACGGGTCGGTGTTGATGGACACCTTCATGAACTGGGGAGTTTGGCTGGCATCCAACGATCCCAAGCAGTTCATTATCGACACCGACTTCGACTACGCCGCAGCCTTGAACCGTCCGTGGGACTTTGGAGTCCGGTACCTGCTCGTCACCAACCCTGAGTACAACGCTGCGCCCGATACCGTCCTCACTCGCTACCCGACGATGTGGGATGACGGCGCAGGAATCGGTGTGCTTGTCCACTCCGCCCAGGGTGCCTTCGGACAGGAGCAATGGCGTCTGTACCGAGTTGTCAAACCAGAGGTGGACGAGGACCTGTTAAAGAACTCATCCCGCCCCTAGACGGGATAACTGGCGGTCGGGTCGACCGGAATCTCGACCGTGGTGGCCAGGCCGCGGTGGTCGGAGCCGGGCAACGGCACCGTCCGCACGGAAGACGCGACGCAGTTGTAGACGAGCACATGATCGATGCCGATCATCGGCTTACGCCACGGCTCGCTCGGATACGTACGGGTCAGGCCCGCGCCGACCTGTTCACCCGCGTCGCGGTAACCCTCGTCCAGGAACTTGCGGAACGGCTGCATATCGATGGTGGAGTTGAGATCGCCGGCGACGATCACCGCACCCGATCCCGCTTCGCCCGCGATGTCGCGCAGGGTCGCCGGGAACCTGGCCATGTCGTCACCGAAGATGTGCAGCGGCTGCACCCACGGTGCGGCGAGGTGCACGGCCAGCAGCGTCGGCGGGAACCGTACGCCCGGAAGCTGGACGCGGGCGCGCAGCATCGGCATCTGGTAGCCCTCGATGTGCCCGGTGTCGACGAGCGGGTACCTGCTCCAGATCCCGATTCCGAATGCCTGCTCTGCGGGATCGAGCATGCGGTGCGGAAACGTCTCGTCCAACCCTTCCAGCCCGGCGGCAGCCTGGGGCGTCAGCTCCTGGATCACCAGCACATCGGCCGATGAGCGCGCCAGGTCCGCGACAGTTCCCGAATCCGCCTGTCCAAAGCCAAGATTGGCGGTGACCACCCGTACTGCGACGCTCGGCACATCCGTGCTCTCGGAGCCGATGAACCGCGGCAGCTGGACACCGATCATCACCACGCACAACAGGGCGGCGGCGATGGTCAGCACCCAACGCCGCGCCAGCGCGAACAGGATCAGAGCGATGAGGGCTGCGGCCGTCAGATACGGCGATGCCGCGGCGACGACGAGGATGGCCTCGTTGGCTATCGGTAGGTAGCGCGACGCCAATCCGACCGCGCCGACCACGAACGCGAGCACGCCGAGTACGGTCGCGAACAGCCGAATCATGCTGTGCTCGTTGCGCTTTCCGCTCAGCCGAGTCGGCGCAGCCGCGGCTCCAGATCTTTTTGGAACAGCTCGAGGAAACGGCGCTGATCGTGGCGGGGATCGTGGAACACCAGGTGGTTCAGACCCCACTTGACGTACTGACCGACCATTTCGACCGCTTCGTCGGGATCCGACGCGACAATCCAGCGCTTGGCGACCTGCTCGATCGGCAGCTCGTCGGCGGCCTTCTCCATCTCCATGGGGTCGTTGATGCTGTGCTTCTGCTCTGCCGTCAGCGACAGCGGAGCCCAGAAGCGGGTGTTCTCCAGCGCCAGCTTCGGATCCGGATCGTAGGAGATCTTGATCTCGATCATCCGGTCGATGCTGTCGGGGTCGCGGTCGGCGGCCTCTGCGCCCTCTTTCACCGCGGGAATCAGCTTGTCCTTGTACAGCTCCTCGCCCTTGCCGGACGTGCAGATGAACCCGTCGCCCGCGCGGCCCGCGTACTTGGCGACCTGGGGTCCGCCCGCGGCGATGTAGATCGGGATGCCGCCCTCTGGAACGTCGTAGATCGACGCGCCCTTGGTCTTGTAATACTCGCCCTCGAAGTCGACGCGGTCGCCGAGCCACAGCTCACGCATGAGCCGGATGGATTCGCGCAGGCGGGCGTAGCGCTCCTTGAATTCGGGCCACTCGCCCTCGTAGCCCGTCGCGATCTCGTTGAGCGCCTCACCGGTGCCGACACCGAGGAAGATGCGGTCCGGGTAGAGGCAGCCCATGGTGGCGAAGGCCTGGGCGATGACGGCGGGGTTGTATCTGAACGTCGGCGTCATCACCGACGTGCCGAGGAACAGGCGCTCGGTGCGCTCACCCACCGCGGTCATCCAGGCCAGCGAGAACGGCGCATGACCACCTTCGTGGCGCCACGGCTGAAAGTGGTCGCTGACGGTGGCGCTGTCCATACCGTGCGCTTCGGCGGCGACGCCGAGCTCGACGAGTTCACGCGGGGCGAATTGCTCCGCCGACGCCTTATATCCGAGTTTCAGTTCAGGCACACTTTCTTTCTACCCTGCTGCCTAAACTCGCTGCATGGCAGCAGCCCTGGACGCCATCACAGACCGCGTCCACTTCGCCTACACCGACCTCGTCAACTGGACTCTGGTCGCCGACGATGCCGGCGTGATCCTGATCGACACCGGCTTCCCGGGCAATCGCGACGACGTGCTGGACTCGCTCCGCCGGCTCGGATTCGGCATCGGGGATCTGCGCGCGATCCTGTTGACGCACGCCCACGTCGACCACTTCGGTTCGGCCATCTGGTTCGCAAGAACCCATGGAACACCGGTGTATTGCCACGCCACGGAGGTCGCCCACTCCAGGCGGGAGTACCTGGAGCAGGCATCGCCCGTCGACATCGTCAAACACATCTGGCAGCCGCGTTACGTGAAGTGGTCCGTGGCGATCGCCCGTAAAGGCGCGTTGACTCGCGACGGCATCCCGACCACCCAGGCGCTGACCGAAGGCGTTGCCGCAGGGCTTCCCGGTGCGCCGGTGGCGATTCCGACGCCGGGGCACACCGGCGGGCACTGTTCCTTCGTGGTCGACGGCGTGCTGGTCTCGGGCGACGCCCTGGTCACCGGCCACCCGCTGGCTTCGCGCACCGGGCCGCAGCTGCTGCCGACGCTGTTCAACCATGACGAGCAGGGCTGTCTGCGCAGCCTGTCCGCGCTCGGGCTGCTGGACACCGAGATACTGCTGCCCGGTCACGGTCCGGTGTGGCGGGGTTCGATCCGGGAGGCGGCGGCTCAGGCTCAGGCCAACGCCGGCTGAGCCGGCAATCAGGCCAACGTGTTGTAGCCGAGCAGGAACAACGCAGTGAGGCAGAGTCCGCAGGCCACCACGACGGTAGGCATCAGGATCATGCTGTCGAGTTCGTCGTCGTCGAGCACGTCGCTGTCGAAGCGGCCGAAAAGCAGCCGGGCGATGCCGGTCTTGCGAAAGGTCCTGACCATGGCCTGTACCGGTTTGGTCCGGCGCCTGCGGCCGATGTAGACACGCGAAGCCAGGCCGAGAATCGCCGTCAGCACGGCCGCGGCGAGGAGCAGAAACCCCACCGCCGGCTGTGTCAAGGCCATCTCCACCTCCGGTGTCACCGCGGCACCTCGGGTCAGCCTATAGGCCGAGATGTTCCGCAGGGTGTGCCCGGGCGACGAAGTCAAGTGTGGCAATCACTTTGGACATGTGGAACGGTTCGGTGTTCAGGTGCCCGGTCATCGCAACCTCTTCTCGAAGGTGATCGGATAGCCCTCGCTCGCGGCGGGCAAGGGCCCGGCAAGCCGGGTGTAGCCGGATGACAGGTAGAGCGCTTCGGCCTCGGGCTGACGGTCGCCGGTCGTGAGGTAGACACCCTGGTAGCCCCGGGCCGCGATCTCGCGCTCGAGTTCGGCGAGCATCGCCTTCGCGTAGCCCCGCTGTCGGTGCTCGCTGTCGGTCCACATGCGCTTGAGTTCAGCCCTGGTGTCGTCGAATCGCCTGAACCCGCCGCCGGTGACGGGAACGCCGTCGAGCAGCCCGACCAGCAGCGCGCCGTCCGGCGGCGTGAAATCTTCCGCGGGGTACTCCTCGAGCAACCACTTCATGACGCGCTGTTCGGTGCCGCCGTACCGGCCGGCGTACTCGACGGCGAGCTCGGCCAGCAGCGGTGCGGCCAACCGGTCATGCTGGCTCACCGCCACGAAGCGAAGTCCGTCGACTGCCCGCACACCCATCACCTAACTGTCCAACGTCTGCCCGGCGTCTGCATTCCGGACCTATCCTTTCGCCATGGCCTCGGGCGTGTCAGGAAAGGTCGCGTTCGTCACGGGCGGCGCGTCGGGCATCGGCGCCGCGCTCACGACCGAGCTGGTGCGCGGAGGCGCTCAGGTCTGGATTGCCGACCGCCAGATCGGCCTGGCCCAGGAGTTGGCTCAGGGCCTGAGCCATGGCGGCGCGAAGGTTCGTGCGATCGAACTCGATGTGCGCGACGCCGCCGCGTTCGAACGTGCGGCGGCAGAGGCGGAGCGGGAGTCGGGTCGGATCGACTATTTGTTCAACAATGCGGGCATCGGGGTCTCCGGCGAGGTCGACACATACACGCTCGCGGACTGGAACGACGTCTTCGACGTGAACCTGCACGGCGTGGTGCATGGCATCCAGGCGGTCTACCCGATCATGATCCGTCAGGGTTCCGGCCACATCGTGAATACGGCGTCCATGGCCGGGCTGACGGCCACGGTGGGCCAGACGAGCTACAGCGCTTCCAAACATGCCGTTGTGGCGATCTCGAGGTCGATGCGGGTGGAGGCCGAGCGTCACAATGTGCGTGTCTCCGCTTTGTGCCCGGGCGTGATTCGCACGCCGATCCTCAGCGGCGGCGAGTACGGACGGATCGGCCACCCGGGCGTCTCCGCCGATGAGTTCCTCGAAGCGTGGGAACGGTTGCGGCCCATGGACGCCGACGAGTTCGCCAAGCGTGCCCTGAAGGCCGTCCTGCGAAATGACGCGATCATCATCGTGCCTGCGTGGTGGAAGACGTTGTGGTACTTGGACCGACTTGCGCCTGCTGTGACGTTGCGCCTGTTGAAAGTGGCGCTCAAGCGCCAACGTGAGATGGAGGCGACCTCCGCCAGCTAGAAGGGTGGCGGGTCTGAGTTGTTTTGTGCGCGTTGGGCTTTGATGCGGGCTTCGCGGTCTTGGGTGCGGGTGCGTTTTCGTCGGGGCATCATCACGGCCCGGTCGGTGTCGAAGGTCTGCGGCTTCAGTGGGGGTGGCAGGTCTCCGGTGTTGGTGTCCCAGTCCGGGAAGTACGCCCGTGATCCCGGGTATGTCGTATAGGTGTGCCCGGTCGGCGATGTCCACACCGCCGCGCCATCGGGCCGCAGTCTCAGCTCCCAATCCCCGGTCCAAAACGTTTTGAGCAAGTGATGTTTTCGGCATAAACACACCAGATTCGACGGATGCGTGGATCCCAGCGGGTAGGGGATCACATGATCGATATCGCAGAACTCCGCCGAAGCAGTGCAGCCGGGGAAGCGGCACGTCAGATCCCGGGCCCTAATGAACCGGGCCAGCTTCGATGACGGCCGATACCCCGGCTCGGGTTCCTCGGCCGGGGTGCACAACGGACGTAGCTTGGCGCCATCACGCAACAGTTCGGCCAACAACGGCGTGGGCATCACCTCGGTCCCCGACAACAACGCCGTGCCCGCCGAGACAGGAGCCGAGGGGGCAGAGGACTCTGACGGGGCTGCTTGCGCTGCGGATCTCTGCACGTTGTCGACGGTCGCTTGGTCGGTGTACACATTGACGACCACCGAGGACTTCGGTGCCGGGTGATTGGCTCGGGCTGGGCAGGACGGGCTCTCACACGCACACGGCAGGTGATCGTTGCCCTGGCTCCACGCCCCCACCGCCGCCGCGCGCCGCTCACCGGCGGTGCGGGGATCGCGCTCACACACCGTGGCCACCATCGCGGCGATCTTCTTCTTCAACACCGCCGCATCCGCCGCCGACAACCGCCCCCACACCGAGGTCGTCCCGTTCTCGTCCTCCAGATCCCCGACCACAAAATCGCGGGCGCGCGCCACAGCCTTGGCCACGATCACCGCCGACTCGTCGAACTCCAACACCAACGCATCGACGGCCGCGACGAGTTTGTCCTCGCCCAGCGGACCCCACCGGCCCGCCCGCTTCGCGATGGCTTGATCGATTTGCGCCCACACCGACGCCTCGGTGATGAACTGGGTCCGCCAGGTGATCGCACCGACCACCCGCGCACTCACCTCGCCTCGGGCGAACATCGCCGCCACCGCCGGCAGATGATCGCGCAACGCCACCGCGATCCGCATCTGCCCCGACGCCCTACGGCCACTGATGTTCATCGCCGCGGCCACCGCCGCGGCCGCGCAATCCCACCAATCGCACGCCCACCGCGCACGCTCGTCATCGTCGAGAACCCGACGACGCGTCAATTCAGCGATCGCCGCCAACCGCCGCGCCGCGCTCGCAGCCTCCGCCCGGGTCAGGTCCGCGATGGCCGCCACGACAGCGGCGTCCTCGACACCCACGAACTCCGACTCGAACATGTGTTCGACACTACATCACCCGGCCGACAAGAAATCTGCGTCCGAAACGCACCTTTTCACCAAAACTTGACACGTGTAAAGTTTGGCCGCATGGACAACATCCACGGCAAGACCATCGCGATCACCGGCGCCGCCCGCGGCATCGGATACGCGACCGCCAAGGCGCTGCTGCAGCGTGGCGCCCGCGTGGTCATCGGCGACCGTGACGTCGCCCTACAGGAGTCGGCAGTCGTGCAGCTCACCAAGCTCGGCCAGGTCTCGGGCTATCCGCTCGACGTCACCGACCGCGAATCCTTCGCGACGTTCCTCGACAAGGCGCGCACCGACGGCGGCGGCCATATCGATGTGCTGATCAACAACGCCGGCGTGATGCCGATCGGCCCGTTCCTCGAACAGTCCGAGCAGGCCATCCGCTCCTCGATCGAGGTCAACTTGTACGGCGTCATCGCCGGCTGCCAGCTGGTGTTGCCCGAGATGGTCGCGCGGCGCAGTGGCCACATCATCAATATCGCCTCCCTTGCCGGGATGCTGGCCGTACCTGGGCAGGTCGTCTACGCAGGCACCAAATTCGGGGTGGTCGGCTTGTCGAGCGGACTGTCGGACGAATTCGCTCCGCAGGGTGTCGAGGTGAGCTGTGTGATGCCTACGTTCACCAACACTGAATTGATCACCGGCACTCACACCTCGGCCGCCCAGAAGCCGGTGGAGCCCGAGGACATCGCGGCCGCCGTGGTCAAGGTGCTGGACAAGCCCATCACGCTGACCTCTGTACCACCGTGGGGCCGGTTCTTCGCCGCGATCACCCCGGTGATGTCAGCGAAACGTCGCCGGTGGCTTTCGCGCAAGATGGGCAACGACACGGTCTTCATGTCCTTTGACACCAAGGCGCGGCAGGCATACGAACAGCGGGCACAGTATGCGCAGGGCGTCATCGAAGGCACCGAGAAGAGCTAACCGAACTGCGGGATCGGGTTCCCCATGCGGTATCCCTCGATCGCGTCCAGGTTCTCGAATAACTCCTCGAGTCCGAACTGGTAGTCATCGGCGGTGCCGACGAACACGACGTGCACGACCTCGACGTCGTCGGACGTCATCGCGATCGTGGTCACGGGCACCACGTCCCCGTCGTCAGGGACCTCCGCCGTCGACGGGATGAAATACCAGAGCGCCGACTCATCATCGGAGAGCTCTTCGTCGAAAACCCAGCCGCGCTCCGTGATTCGCTCGTCGAGCCGCTCCAGCACCGCAGCAACTTCGATGTCGTCGGTGAGCCCTTCGAGCACGGTGTCGGGAATCCATCGCGAGTTCTGGGCCGCCTGCCGCTTCTTGCGGCGAGCCTGTTTCGCTTGGGACTTGCGAGACACCGTTGAACCTACGACAGCGCCTGGTCGAGATCGCCGATGAGGTCCTCGGTTCCCTCCAGCCCCACCGAGATGCGCACCACTCCGTCGCCGAGACCGATCGCGGCGCGACCCTCCGGCCCCATCGAGCGGTGCGTGGTGGTGGCCGGGTGGGTGATCAGCGACTTGGAGTCGCCGAGGTTGTTCGAGATGTCGACAATCCGCAGTTTGTCGAGCACCTCGAACGCTCGTTCCTTATCGCCGCCCTTGAGCTCGAACGTGACAACGGTTCCGCCACCGGTCATCTGGCGCTTCGCCAGGTCGTACTGCGGATGCGACTCCAGGAAGGGGTACCGCACCCAACTGACGGCCGGATGGTTCTCCAGGAACTCGGCGACGCGGTGCGCCGACGCGTTCTGGTGCTCGACGCGCACCGAAAGCGTCTCCAGACCCTTCAGCAGGGTCCACGCGTTGAACGGGCTCAGCGCGGGGCCGGTGTGCCGCATCAGCTTCTGCACGGGCTCGTCGATGTACTGCTTGTCGCCGAGAATCGCGCCGCCGAGCACCCTGCCCTGCCCGTCGATGTGCTTGGTGCCCGAATACACGACTACATCGGCGCCCAGCGGCATGCCCTGCTGCAGAATAGGCGTGGCGAAAACGTTGTCCAGCACCACTTTCGCGCCGACCGCATGGGCCATCTCACATACCGCGGCGATGTCCACGAGCTGCTGCATCGGGTTCGACGGCGTCTCGAAGAACACCGCCTTCGTGGGCACCGACAGCGCCTCCTCCCACTGCGAGAGGTCGTCGCCGTCGACGAACACCGTCTCCACACCCCAGCGCGGCAGGATCTCGCTGCAGACCACGAAGCACGAACCGAAGAGACTGCGCGCGGCGACCAAACGGTCACCCGCGGCGAGCAGCGCACCCAGCGACGTGAACACCGCGGCCATGCCCGTAGCAGTCGCGAAACACGCCGGCGCGCCTTCGATCAGCCGCAGCCGCTCCTCGAACATCGAGATCGTCGGATTTCCGTAGCGCGAGTAGACGTAGCGGTCGATGTCGCCCGTGAACGCCTTCTCCGCCTCTGCCGCAGAGGAATACACGTACCCCGACGTGAGGTACATCGCCTCGGCGGTTTCCTGAAAGCCTGACCGCAGCAGGCCGCCGCGCACTCCGATGGTCGCCTGGCTCACGCCCTCGGGCAGTTCGGCCGGCCGACGGACGGAATCAGGCCCTGGGCTCATGACTGTCTCCACGGCAGGCCGACGGCCTTCCATCCGGTGCGGCCACGGTGCTTATTGTCGTCGAGATCGCCTTCGAACCCGTCGAGGATGTTGTAGGACGGTGCAATGCCCGCTGCGGTCGCGGCCTCGGCGGCGCCGATCGAGCGGTTGCCGGAGCGACACAGGAACACCACCGCCCGGTCACCCGGCGTGACGCCCGCGGTCTTGAGATCGTCGACGAAGTCGTCATTGTGTTTACCGTCGGAACTGTTCCATTCGACGTAGACAACGTCGCGATCGAGGCTCGACAGATCGGCCACCCCGACGAACCGCCACTCGGCCTCGGTTCGACAGTCGACCAACACAGCCTCGGGGTCGTCGACCAGCAGCTTCCATGCCTCCTCGGGCGTGATGTCTCCGGCGTAGCTCACGATCGTGAGTGTCCCACAGCTAGCTGGCGGCCTGTGTACAGACCTTCCATGCCCCGTCCTCGAGCACGAACGTCGTTTCGACGTCGGTGGTGACGTCCGACGACTTGTCGAACTGGTAGGTCACCTTGGCCGTGGCGCGATCGCCGTCGACCACCACGTCGGTGACGTCGGCGATGCGTCGCGTGCCCTGCCTTTCCTTCGAATCGCGTTGTTCGGCAAGCACTTCAGCCTCGGTGCCCTGCTCCGAACGGCACATGTTGCTGCGGAAGTCGGCGTAATTCTCCTTCTGTAGCGCATCGTTCTGCGCCACCGCCGCACGCACGATCTGCTGCTCCGGCGACAACTCGTCACCCTGGAAGAAGTTCACCAGCGCAATTGCGATCACGACGATCGAAATGATTGCCAGCGCACCCAGGAAAGGTGCCGCAGAGGGCCGGTCCGCGCTGGGCTCCGGTTCGGGATCGGACTCGGGCTCGTTCATGGCTACCAGAGTCTGCGCAGCGCCGCGGAAACCCGGCGGGCCCGGTCCCTGGCGATGATGGGGTCCGGGGCGGTCGCGAGCGCCACCCCAAGGCGGCGCCGCCCCTCGGTCTCGTCGGGCCTGCCGAACAGTCGGACATCGCTTTCCGCCACGGCCAGCGCCTCGGTCAGCACCGCGTTCAGCGCAGCGCCACTGCTCTCGGTCGCGTCGGCCCCGGCATAACTGACCTCCGCGGCCGCCGGCGAGATCATGATGGTGTCCACCGACAAGCCGAGGATGGCGCGCGCATGCAGCTCGAACTGCGAAAGTCGTTGCGAGCGAAGCGTCACCAGCCCGCTGTCATACGGTCGCGGCCGCACGTTGTCGAAGTAGACCTCGTCACCGCGCACCAGCACCTCGACACCGAACACCCCGCGGCCACCCAGCGAGTTGACGATCCGGGCCCCGATCGACTTCGCGGCATCCAGCGCGGCGGGTGACAGCTGCTGAGGCTGCCAGGACTCGAGCATGTCGCCGCCGAGCTGCCGGTGCCCGATCGGTTCACAGAAGTGCACCACGGGCCCGGTCGACCCGATAGTGCGGATGGTGAGCAGTGTCACCTCGAAATCGACCTCGACGACGGCCTCGGCCATCACCCGGTTGTGCGGTATCCGGCCCGCGGCGACGGCGCGATGCCACGCCGGCTCGACGTCTTCGGGACGCACCAGCACCGACTCGCCCGCCCCGGGAGCCGCCGCGATCGGCTTGACGACCAGCGGAAAGCCGGCGTGCCGCGCTACCGCGCTCAGTTCCTCCGAAGAACCCGCGAACCAGAACGGCGCGGTCGGCAGGCCGAGTTCGTCGGCGGCGAGCCGCCGCAGCCCCTCGCGATCGAGGGACAGCCGGGTGCTGCGCGGCGTCGGGAACACCTCGATGTCGCCGCGTTCGGCCACCGCGATCAGCGCGTCCGCGGCGACCAGGGCCGCCTCGGCCACGACGTACCTCGGCTGCTCCTTCTCGATCACCGCCGTCACCGCATCGGCGTCGTTCAGCTTGACGACGGCCGATCGGTCGGCGACGCCGTGCGCCGGCGCATCGGCATAGCGGTCCACCGCGATGACGGTGGCGCCGAGCCGCTGAAACGCGAGCGTCAGCTCCCGGCTCAATTCGCCCGATCCGAGCAGCATGACCGTGGTCTGGGGGGCGGGTTCGGGACTGGGCTCGGGCGCCGTCTCGACCTCGTCGGAGTCGATCTGCGCCACTAACTCGTCACTGTCGGTCGTTTCACTCATCGCGGGTCCAGCCTGCCAGATGCGCGGATCACGAGGGGGTGAACCTCAACCGGACGTCGCGTCGAGCTGGTTGCGGAACGCATCCATCGCAGCGATGAGCGCCGTGAAGGTGCGGTGTGCGGCGCGTAGATCGTCGTCGGACACGCCTGCCAGCGCGATGCGGGTCTGCTCGGCCAACGGGGTGAAAAAGCCGCGTGCGACGTGCATTCCGTGGTCGGCGACGCGCAGGATGACCTTACGACGGTCGGTGGGATCGGACTCGCGCAGCAGGTGGTCCGATGCGATCATCCGCTCGACCAGGTACGTGATCGCCGCGCCGGACATGCCCATCCGTTTGCGGAGTTCGCCCGCGGTCAGTGGGGTTCCTGCGGTCTCGGCGACCATGATGTGCAGCAACGCACGAAAGTCGTTGGCCCCGACATCGTGTTGCCCGGCGAAGTGACGGCCGATCTGGTCGGACTCCGCGTTCATAGCCCGCACATCGGCCGCGATCATCGCCTCGAGTGCGTCGCGGTCGTCGTTCACAGGGGAAGCATAAGCCGAAAACTTTCATTTGATTAATATTTAAGTATCTGAAATATTGTAGGCATGTCGCGTCGCTTGTCATGGCTCCTGGCAGTGCTGGTGGTGGTCGTCTCCGGTGCGTTGATGGCGCTTGTCGCCGGTGACGACTCCGCCGAACGTTCCCCGGTCGCGGTACCCGAGGCCGCCGAATCCGCGCGCGCGGACGCGGTCCGCTCACAGTTCCCCGGGGGTGACGAAGTCCCGGTGATCATCGTGATCACGCGCAACGACGGCGCCCGACTGGGCGCTGCCGACCTCGCCGCCATCCAGCAGAAATGGCAGGCCCAGGTGTCCGAAGACGGTGCGGCCGCATTGACCGTCGTGCCGTTGGACGCCGACCTCACCGGATTCGCACTCAGCGACGCGGTCGAGGAGCTTCGGCGATCGGCGGCCGACGGGCTTCCCGGCGATCTGCGGACCGAGGTCACCGGTGGGCCCGCATTCGGCGCCGACATCGCGAACTCCTTCTCGGGGGCCAACTTCACGCTGCTCGCGGTCACCGCGGCGGTCGTGGCGCTGCTGCTCATCGTCACCTACCGATCTCCGGTGCTCTGGCTGGTACCGCTGCTGGTGATCGGCTTCGCCGACCGGGTGGCCGCCGTGGTGGGCACCGCGGTCGCCAGCGGGCTCGGGATGAATCCCGACGGTTCGACATCGGGCATCACCAGTGTGCTGGTATTCGGTGCCGGCACCAACTACGCGCTGCTGCTCATCTCTCGCTATCGAGAGGAGTTGGGCCGCAACAACGATCACCACGGCGCCCTCGATATCGCGGTGCGGCGCGCGGGCCCGGCGATCATCGCGAGCAACGCGACGGTGGTGCTGGCGCTGCTGACGCTGCTGTTCGCGTCGTCTCCGAGCGTGCGCAGCCTGGGCGTACAGGCCGCTGCGGGGCTCGTGGTCGCCGCGGTCTTCGTGCTGCTCGTGCTGCCGCCGCTGCTCGGCCTGTTCGGTAAGCGGTTGTTCTGGCCCTTCATCCCGCAAATCGGGGCGGAACCCCTGACCGACAGCGGAATCTGGCACCGCATCGCCGAAGCGGTGGCCAAGCGGCCCGGCCGGGTCGCGATCGTATCCATCGCGGGCCTTGCGCTGCTGTGTACCGGCTTGCTGACCACACCGGTCGGACTCTCACAGACCGAGCAGTTCCGGGTACAGGCCGAATCCGTCAGCGGCTACCAGACTTTGGCGAACCATTTCCCCAGCGGTCTCACCGATCCCGCGCGCGTCATCGCGCCGACGGACCGGGCCACCGACATCCAGCAGGCGATCGCCGACACCCCCGGCGTGCTGTCTGCCAGCCCGGCCGGACAGAGTCCCGCCGGCCTGTCGCAGTGGTCGGTGGTCATCGATGCCGAGCCTGCGTCGGATCGGGCTTTCGAAACAATTGATGCGCTGCGTGATTCCGTGCATGCGGTCGATGACGACGCATTGGTCGGCGGGTCCGACGCGACGGCACGCGATGCGAGTGCGGCGGCCGGCCGCGACAGACTCGTGGTGATCCCCGCGATTCTCGTCGTCGTGCTCGCGGTGCTCTACGTGCTACTGCGTTCGGCACTCGCGCCGCTGATCCTCGTCGCCGTCACGGTGCTCAGCGCGCTGGCGGCGCTGGGGCTGGGCGGCTGGGCCAGCGTCCACCTGTTCGGCTTCCCGGCGCTCGACAACACTGCACCGCTGTTCGCGTTCCTGTTTCTGGTGGCGCTGGGCGTGGACTACACGATCTTCCTGGTCACCCGCGCCCGCGAAGAAACCCCGACGCACGGCACCCGGGACGGGATCGTCCGCGCCGTCTCCGCGACCGGGGCCGTCATCACCAGTGCAGGCATCGTGCTGGCCGCGGTGTTCTGTGTCCTCGGAGTGCTTCCGCTGATCGTCCTCACCCAGGTCGGCATCATCGTGGGCCTCGGCATCCTGCTGGACACCTTCGTCGTGCGGACCGTGATCATCCCCGCCCTGTTCACGCTCATCGGCCCGGCGATCTGGTGGCCCAGTCTCAGGACCGAGGACTACCGTGCAGCTGGTGGGCGAACAGCGGGTCGACACCGCGCTCGGGAAGGTGTGCATCCGCACTAGCGGAACCGGCGAGGCCATCATGTTCTGGCCGAGCCTGCTGATGACCGGCGACATGTGGTCATCGCAGGCCGACCACTTCGGCTCGACCCGCCAGGTCATCGTCGTCGACCCGCCGGGCCACGGCGGTAGCCAAACGCTTACTGCGCCTTTCACTTTCGACGATTGTACGCAGGTCATCGTCGACATACTCGACAGCCTCGGCGTGCAGCGGACACACTTCGTCGGCAACTCGTGGGGCGGAATGATCGGCGGCACGTTCGCGGCGAGCCATCCCGACCGCATCGGTCGCGCCGTGCTGATGAACTGCACCGCATCGGCCGCGGGCGCACGGCAGAAGCTCGAGTACGGATTCATGTTGCGCTTGGCGAACCTGCTCGGCGGCGTCCGGCCACCCCTGACCCGCTCCGTCCTCAAGGCGTTCCTCGGGCCCACCACGTTTCGGACCCGTCCCGACGTCGTGGAATTCGTGCGGAACACCGTGCAGGCCGTCGACATGCGGTCCGCGGCATGGGCGGTGCGCAGTGTGGTGCCCACCCGGCCGGACCAGCGTTCGCTGTTCGCGAAAATTTCGACGCCGGTGCTGGTGGTCGCCGGCATCGAGGACGCCACCTTCGGAGTGCCGGAGACATCCGCAATGGCCGAGGCCATCCCGGGTGCGCAGCTCGTCGTGCTGGATGGGGTGGCACACCTCGCCGGGCTCGAGAATCCGCGTCTGGTCAACACGTTGATCCAGGACTTCGTGTTTCGCGGGTAGCGTCAAGAGATGACCGGCACCTCCGGAACCCAGGCCCCGCAGCTGCCGCTGCACATGCGGCGCAATGCCTTCGACCCGACACCGGAACTGCGCGAGATCCGCGAGACCACCGGGGTTCGCACCGCGACGAACTCGTTCGGTATGACGGTGTATCTCGTCACCAGATACGACGACGTCAAGGCGGTGCTGTCCGACCACGAGCGGTTCTCCAACAGCCGCCCGCCGGGGTTCTTCATGCCGGGGGCACCGCTGATATCCAACGAGGAGCTGGCCGCTTCGCGGGCGGGCAATCTGCTCGCCATCGACCCACCCGAGCACCAGCGTCTGCGCCGCATGCTCACCCCCGAGTTCACCATCCGCCGGATGAAGCGGCTGGAACCGCGCATCGTCGAGATCGTCGATCAGCACCTCGATGCGATGGAAAATGCCGGTCCCTCAATCGATCTGGTGGAAAGCTTCGCGCTGCCGATCCCGTCGCTGGTGATCTGCGAGCTGCTCGGCGTCCCCTACGAAGATCGTGACGACTTCCAGCAACGCAGCGTCCGCCAGCTGGATCTGTCCATTCCGATCGCCGACCGCATCGACCTGCAACGGCAGGGCCGCGATTACATGCAGTCGCTGGTCGACCGTGCGCGCAGGCATCCCGGCGACGACATCCTCGGGATGCTCGTCCGCGAGCACGGCGACGAGTGCACCGACGCCGAACTCATCGGCATCGCGGGTCTGCTCCTGCTCGCCGGGCACGAGACCACGTCGAACATGCTCGGCCTCGGCACCCTTGCCCTCCTGCGGCATCCCGAACAACTCGCCGCGGTCCGTGACGATCCCGACGCGGTCGGTCCCGCCGTCGAGGAGCTGCTGCGCTGGCTGTCGATCGTCCACAGCGCCATCCCACGGTTCACCACCACTGAGGTAGAGGTAGCCGGCGTCCGGATCCCCAAGGGCGAAATGGTTTTCGTGTCGATGCCGTCCGGCAATCGGGACCCCGACTTCATCGACGACCCAGAGACATTCGACATCGGGCGAGGCGCGATCGGACACTTGGCATTCGGGCACGGAGTGCACCACTGCCTCGGCGCCCCACTCGCGCGCATGGAGATGCGGATCGCGTTCCCCGCGTTGTTGCGCCGGTTCCCGACCCTGGCGCTGGCCGAGGATTTTGACGACGTGCAGTTCAGGTCGTTCCATTTCATCTACGGCCTGAAGTCGCTGGAGGTCACTTGGGAGGTGACGCCGTGAAAGTCGCAGCCGATCGCGATCTGTGTATCAGCGCGGGCAACTGTGTGATGTCGGCACCGGCGGTGTTCGATCAGGACGACGACGGCATCGTGGTCGTCCTGGTCGATGAGGTGCCCGCCGGTGAAGAGGCGCACGTACGCGACGCCGTGCAGCTCTGTCCCGCCGAGGCTTTGCGAATCGTCGACTAGCGTCCGTCGCGGTCGAGGTCGATCACGCCGGCCCTGCTCAACAACAGCAGGCTGACGACCAGCACCCAGGTGGGGAAGGCCAGCGTCAACCACATGGAGATCTCGCTGGCGAGAATGCATCCCACGGCCACCAGGTACGTGACAATGACCAACCAGCGCGGCATCAGTCCCGTCTTCAGCCAGATCGTGGCCAGGGACATCATGAACACCGCGGCCATCCGTAACGCGTAGGTCTTGCTGAGTGTCAGCAGCAGCACGCGCCCGAAATCCGCGGTCTCGCCGGAGCTGTGGGTCAGTGCCGCACCGACTGCCGACGTCACGAAGATCATCGCGAGAAACAGCAATCCGCTGCCGATGAACACCGACGAGAAGAACTTGTCCTCGTAGCCCCCGAAGCCATCACGGACCACGCCGATGAACCACAGAAAGAGGATGCCGGCGAAGGGCATCAGCAACGACGCGATCCGGATGCTGTGATCGCTCTGGGTCCACTGCGTGCCGGGGGCGGCGCCCTCGGGCAGCGAGATGCGGATCAGCACGAGCGACGTCCCGAACAGGAGCGCGAACAACACGCCCGCCGCCGCGGCCGCTCGAGGCGTCGACAGGTTGCGAAAGTGGACGTTGACCGGTGCTTGTCCGGGCTTGCTTGTCACCGGGTCATCGTGGCACTTCTACGGCTGGCCGGGGAGCAATCGGATCATCAGCCCATTCGCCTCCGCGAGGAGCTTCTCGTCCCGGTCGCGCAACTCGGCATTGACGAACGCCTTGCGTCCCTCGACCTCACGCACCCATCCGCGCATCGTCAGCGGCGCATCGATTGGCGTCACTGCGCGGTAGTCGACGTGCAGGAAACCGGTCCGGCTGATCGGCCGGCCGGACGCGTGGATCACCATGCCGAACATCGAATCGAACATCAGCGGCAGCACCCCGCCGTGAACGGCATAGTTGCCGCCGACGTGGTAGCGGCTGAACTGCACGGTCAGCTCGACGCCATCGGCTTCGAACTTCGTCACCCGGTACGGCGGCATCAGCAGGCTGCCCGACCCGGGCAGGGACGGGACACGGTTGGCCGGACCGACGCCTTCGGCCGCTTCGAACGGGTCCAGCAGCTTGACCAGTTCCTCGGCGCGGTCGGCGGCCTGTTCCCAGGTCCCGGTGTCCGGATCGGCGGACACGGCAAGGTCCTGCGCCCGGCGCATCGCGGAGAGGAAGCGACCGAATCCCGGACCGGGCTCGGCCACCTGAAAATTGGGGAAGCCGCCGTGCTTGTCGTAGTCGGGATCTAGTAGATGCGGATCGTCGGTCACGTAGCCGCCAGAATGTCGCGGCGCACGATCGTCTGCTCGCGCCCGGGGCCCACGCCGATGCACGAAACATGCGCGCCGGCAAGCTCTTCCAGACGCAACACATAGTCGCGGGCCTTGGCGGGCAGGTCTTCAAACTCGCGCGCGTCGGAGATGTCCTCCCACCAGCCGGGCAGTTCCTCGTAGATCGGTTCGGCGCGGTGCAGGTCGGACTGGGTCATCGGCATGTCATCGACCCGCTTCCCGTCGACGGTGTAGCCGACGCACACCGGCACGGTCTCCAGGCTCGACAACACATCGAGTTTGGTGAGGAAGTAGTCGGTGATGCCGTTGACCCGGGTCGCGTACCGGGCGATGACGGCGTCGAACCAGCCGCAGCGGCGCCGACGTCCGGTCGTCACCCCGACCTCGCCGCCCGTCTTTGACAGGTACTCACCGAACTCGTCGAACAGCTCGGTGGGGAACGGTCCCGAGCCGACGCGGGTGGTGTAGGCCTTGAGGATCCCGAGCACCGTCGTGATGCGCGTCGGACCGATACCGGAACCGACCGCCGCGCCGCCGGCCGTCGGATTCGACGATGTGACAAAGGGATACGTTCCGTGGTCGACGTCGAGCAGCGTGCCCTGCGAACCTTCGAGCAGCACCGTTTCGCCCTTTTCCAGCGCGGTGTTCAGCAGGTAGCGGGCATCGGCGATGCGGTGCTTGAAACCCTCGGCCTGCGCCAGCAGGTTGTCGACCACCTCCGCGGGCTCGAGCGCTTTGCGGTTGTAGATCTTGACCAGCACCTGGTTCTTGAAATCGAGTGCGCCCTCGATCTTTTCGGCCAGCTGGCCCTCGTCGAGCACATCGGCGACCCGGATCCCGATACGGGCGATCTTGTCCTGGTAGCACGGACCGATGCCGCGGCCGGTGGTGCCGATCTTCTTGCTGCCCGCGTACCGCTCGACGACCTTGTCGATCGCCACGTGATACGGCATCAGCAGATGCGCGTCGGCCGAGATCAGCAGGCGCTCGGTGTCCACGCCGCGGTCCTCGAGACCCTTGAGCTCGTTGAGGAGGACTCCCGGATCGACCACGACGCCGTTGCCGATGACGTTGGTGACGCCGGGGGTCAGGATGCCCGACGGGATCAGATGAAGGGCGAAGTTCTCGCCCGTTGGCAGCACCACCGTGTGGCCGGCATTGTTGCCGCCCTGGTAGCGCACCACCCACTGCACTCGGCCACCGAGTAGATCGGTGGCCTTTCCTTTGCCCTCGTCGCCCCACTGTGCGCCGATGAGCACGATTGCCGGCATCGCGTACTCTCCCGCTTGATCTGCCCAAAGTCTGGGTCCAGCCGGTGACCCACCCTATCCCAGCCGACGCCGAGGAGCCCCTTTGACAGCCGCTGACGTTGCGGTGTTGCTGGTCGGCGGCAGAAGGATGCCCCGGTCGCTGCGGGGGCTGGCCACGATCAGCGAGGATGCCGTCACCGAATCTCGGCGCGTCATCGTTGTGGGTTCGCGGGCCGACCTGGCCGCCGTTCTGAGCCGGTTGCTGAAGGCCGACCGCCTCGATGTGGAGGTCGCGCACGTGCGGTGGCCGTGGCAGGCCAGGAGTGCCCGTACCGGCACCGCCACCCGAATCCCGCTGATCAGGGACGAAACGGGGAAGGTGATCGTCGGGGCCGCGCACTGGCTGGCGCCGGACGACAGCGCCGCCACGCTCCGCGGCGAGGCCACTGTCGACGACGTCGTGCTGTTCCACGGCGACGTGACCGGGGTGCGCATCGAACCGACCACGGCCATGCCCGGGCTACGTGCCGCCGCGCTGTCGCCGCGCATGCGCCCGAAGCGCTGGGTCGCGGGCCGCGCCGCCCAGCTGGGTACCGAAGGCGCGCTCGTCGTCCGCGACGGGGTGGCCGGACAGCGGCCGGTGCGCCGGTCGACGTTCTATCGGCACACCGAGGGCTGGCTGTCGGTTCGGTAGCGTCAAACCGTGAACGTCCGTCCGCTGTACCCCCGGGCCTCGGTCCGCCCGAGCCCGGTTTTTCTGGCGATCGTCGCGCTGACGGCCGTGGGCGGTTGGCTGGCCTGGATATCGACCGCCGAGTATCGCGCACCGCTGGCCTACGCGGGCGTGTTCGTCTTCGTCATCGCCGGTTGGGTCGTGTCGCTGAGCCTGCACGAATTCGGGCACGCGTTCACCGCGTGGCGGTTCGGCGACCATGACATCGCGGTGCGCGGCTATCTGACGCTGAACCCGTTCAAATACGCCAATCCCCTGCTGTCGCTCGGATTGCCGGTGCTGATCACGCTGTTGGGTGGAATCGGCCTGCCCGGCGGCGCGGTGTGGGTGCGGACGTCGTTCATGACCGTTCGGCAGAAGACGATCGTCAGCCTTGCCGGACCCATGATGAACGTGGTGCTCGCGGCGATCCTGTTGGTGGCCGCCCGGCTGTTCTACGACCCGCAGCACGTGGTGTTCTGGGCGGGCGTGGCATTTTTGGGCTTCCTGCAGATCACCGGCGCGGTGCTGAACCTGCTGCCGATTCCCGGACTGGACGGCTACGGCGCAATGGAACCGCACCTGAGCCCCGAAACGCAGCGCGCGCTCGAGCCGGCCAAGCCGTGGGCGTTTTTCGTCTTCCTCCTGCTGTTGATCGCGACGCCGCTCAACCAGTACTTCTTCGCGGTCGTCGGCTGGTTCTTCGACCTGTCCGGCGTGAACAGCGAATTGATCGGTGCCGGGTTCGGCCTGACACGATTCTGGTCCGCCTGGTTCTGAGCGAGCCTCTTGCGACATATGCATGTTTACGCATAAGTTGTCGGCATGGGCGCTGGGCACGACCACGGAACGCGCGATGCACGGGTGAGCCGGATGCTGATCGCCGCGGCGATCCTGACGGCGTTCTTCGTGATAGAGCTCGTGACCGCGCTGTGGATCAATTCGATCGCGCTGCTGGCCGACGCCGGCCACATGCTCACGGACCTCGTCGCGATGTTCATGGGCCTGACTGCGGTCCTGCTCGCCCGACGCGGCAGCACATCACCGGCGCGTACCTACGGCTGGCATCGGGCCGAGGTGTTCACCGCCGTCGCCAACGCGGTGCTGCTCCTCGGTGTCGCCGCATTCATCCTCTACGAGGCCTTCGAACGTCTCGGTGACGCGCCCGAGATCCCCGGCGTTCCGATGATCGTCGTCGCCATCGCCGGCCTGGTCGCCAACGCCATCGTCGTACTGCTCTTGCGGTCACACTCCGAGAGCAGCCTCGCCGTCAAGGGTGCCTACATGGAGGTCGTCGCCGACACCGTCGGCAGCGTCGGTGTGCTGATCGCGGGAATCGTGACGGTGACGACGCGCTGGCCCTACGCCGACGTCGTGGTCGCGGTGTTCGTCGCGCTGTGGGTGTTGCCGCGCGCCATCGCGCTGGCCCGCGCGGCGCTAAGGATCCTGTCGGAGACGTCACCCGCCCATATCGACGTCGACGAACTACGCCAGGCGCTGTGCGACGTGGACGGCGTCACCGAGGTACACGACCTGCACGTCTGGACGCTGGTTCCGGGCAAGGACATGGTGACCGCGCACCTGACCAGCACGCGGGATGCCGCCCTGGTGCTCGACGACGCGCGCGCCGTGCTCGCTGAACACGGCCTCGACCACGCCACGGTTCAGGTGGAACCGCCCGAGGGCGCCGCAGACTGCAAGTGCGAGGCGGATACGTAAGAGAAATCAAGCCAGCCCGAGCGCCGGCCTGGCCTCCGGATCGCAGTCGTCGAGCAGGTCCACGCAACGCTGATACTCGTCGGTTTCGCCGATCTGTCCCGCGGCCTGCGCCAACGCCGCTACGCAACGCAGGAATCCGCGGTTGGGCGCGTGACCGTACGGAACCGGTCCGAAGCCCTTCCACCCGTTGCGGCGCAACTGGTCGAGTCCGCGGTGATAGCCGGTCCGCGCGTAGGCGTAGGCCGTCACGGCCTGGTCGGCGGCGAGCGCCTGTTCGGCGAGTGTGGCCCAGGCGACCGATGCCGATGGATGTGCGGCGGCCACGATGGCCGGGTTTTCGGCGGCGGCCAGTTCGGCCTCTGCCGCCGGGTCGCCGGGAAGCAGGACCGGATCCGGCCCGAGAAGGTCACCCATCCGTGTCATGTGGCCCATTGTGCCGTGCGGCTCCCGGCGGTCGTCCCGCCGGATGGTTAAGCTTTGCGGCCGAAGCGTTGTAACGGAGGGCTGCAGCACCGATGTCGAATCCACAGGGGCCGGACCAGCCGGATGAGGTCACCGACCAGGGGGCCGACGATTCTGCGCCTGCCACCGAGGTGATGGGGCCCGCCGAATCCGAGCACGAAGCGGCAACGGAGGTGATCTCGACCGAGACCTTGTCTCAAGAGCCCGCCGCGCCGGAAGAACCCGAGCGCCGGTTCACCGCACCCTCCGGTTTCGACGCCGGGGTGACGACGAGGATCGACAGACCGTCCGAACCCGCAACCGAGGTCATGGCCACGGCCGCCGCACCTGCGGCCAAACCCGTTTCACCACAAGTTATTCCGCCGCGCGGCGAAGTGCCCAAGCCGCCGCCGTCGAAAAACCGCCGCTGGGGCTGGGTGATCGCGGTCGTGCTGGTGATCGCTGCGCTGGTCGCCGTCGCGGTGCTGGGCACCCTGCTGCTGACCCGCGGTTCGGAGCCCACGGTGTCCCAGGAGGAGCGGGTTCGCTCCGCCATCGAGAACTACGACGCCGCGATCGCGAAAGGCGACCTGGCCACGCTGCGCACCATCACCTGCGGCAAGGCGCGCGACGACTACGTCACCTACAACGACAAGGTGTGGTCCGACACCCACTCGCGGATCGCGGCCGCCAAGCGGTATCCCGTGATCGCCAGCATCGACCAGGTGGTGGTCAACGGCGATCACGCGGAGGCCAACGTCACGACGTTCATGGCCTACGCGCCGCAGACCCGCTCGACGCGAAGCCTGGATCTCGAGTTCCGCGACGACCAGTGGAAGATCTGCCAGGCACCGTCCAGCTAGCCGGCGGCTGTCACTGAGCGACCCGCGCTGTGCAGGTCGCGGCACGCCTCTATGACGCGTTCGGTCATCGACGCCTCGGCCTTCTTCAGATAGCTGCGCGGGTCGTAGGCCTTCTTGTTGCCGACTTCGCCGTCGACCTTGAGCACGCCGTCGTAGTTGGAGAACATGTGTGCCGCGATGGGCCGGGTGAACGCGTACTGAGTGTCGGTGTCGACGTTCATCTTCACGACGCCGTAGCGCAGCGAATCCTCGATCTCGGATTTCAGCGAGCCAGACCCACCATGGAAGACGAAGTCGAAAGGCTTTGCGTCCTCGGATAATCCGAGTTTTGCCGCCGCCACCTTCTGGCCCTCGGCGAGAATGTCGGGCCGCAACTTAACGTTGCCCGGCTTGTAGACGCCGTGCACATTGCCGAACGTCGCGGCCAGCAGGTACCTGCCGTGCTCACCGGCGCCGAGCGCTTCGATGGTCTTCTCGAAATCCTCCGGGCTCGTGTAGAGCTTGTCGTTGATCTCGTGGGCCACCCCGTCTTCTTCGCCGCCGACCACACCGATCTCGATCTCGAGGACGATCTTGGCGGCCGCGGCCTCCTTGAGCAGCTCGCGCGCGATGTCCAGGTTCTCGTCGATCGGCACCGCCGAACCGTCCCACATATGCGACTGGAACAGCGGGTTACTCCCACCGGCGACCCGCTGTTGCGAGATCGCGAGCAACGGCCTGACGTAGGTCTCCAACTTGTCCTTCGGACAGTGGTCGGTGTGCAGGGCGACGGTGATCGGATACCTGTCGGCGATGACGTGGGCGAACTCGGCGAGCGCCACGGCGCCGGTCACCATGTCCTTGACGCCCAGTCCGGAGGCGAACTCGGCCCCGCCGGTCGAGAACTGGATGATGCCGTCACTACCGGCGTCCGCGAAACCCTTGATGGCCGCGTTGACCGACTCCGAGCCGACGCAGTTGATAGCGGGAAACGCGAAGGAATGTTCTTTGGCCCGGCTCAGCATCTCCGCGTAGACCTCGGGCGTTGCGATGGGCATATGCGTTCCTCTCGGCGATCAGTACGTACAGCGATTCTCGCAGGGGTGGGGCCACCGCACACGGTCAAGCCGAATCGACATTTCGGCGGCAACCGCTCAGACCGGTATCTTGGGGCCTTGTGACGACCTCCGCCGCGGCCGACCAGCTGGCACTCATGCCGGACTTCCTCGACCCGATGACGTTGCTCGGGTACTTCGGTACGTGGGCCCTGGTCGGACTGCTGGTGGTCATCTTCGTCGAGTCCGGCGTGCTCTTTCCGATCCTTCCGGGTGACTCGCTGCTGTTCGTGGCGGGCATGCTGGCCGCAGGCACCCAGGCGCTGCAGGCCGACGGCGGCGAGGTGATCAACTTCCAGCTCTGGCAGCTGCTGGTGTTCATCCCCATCGCCGCGGTACTCGGCGGGCAGGTCGGGTATTGGATCGGACGCAACGTCGGCACGGCGATGTTCAAGCCCGACGCCAGAATTCTCAAGCAGCGTTACCTTGACGAGGCGCACGCGTTCTTCGAACAGCGGGGCCCGTTCGCGATCGTGATCGCGCGATTCGTGCCGATCGTGCGAACGCTCGCGCCGCTCACCGCAGGCGCCGCCAGGATGAGCTACCCGGTGTTCACGTTCTTCAACGTCCTCGGTGCGGTCGTGTGGGGCGTCGGGCTGACACTGCTCGGATACTGGCTCGGCCGGTTCCAGATGATCCAGGACCTCCTCGAGCCCATCGTGATCGGCATCGTCGTGGTGTCGGTCCTGCCGATGGTGTTCGAGTGGTACAAGCGGCGCAAGGCCGCCAAGCGCGCAGCGGGCGAAGCCGCCTAGCCGCTCACCGGCGGCCTTGCTCCAGTGCCCGGATCAGGCTGGCCGAATCCCACGGGCCCTTGTGTCGCTTACCGTTGACGAAGAACGTCGGCGTCGAGTTCAGATCCATCGCCTCGGCGTCCTGCGCGTCGTCCTGCACGCGGTGTAACACCTTCGACGGATGAACCCGGACGTCCTGATCGAACTGTTCGAGATCGAGCCCGACCGCGTTGGCGTAGCGGTAGATGTCCACCCACTCCAGGTCGTCCTGGTGTGCAAACAACTCCGCACCCATCTCGAAGTACTTGCCCTGCAACCCGGCAGCCTCGGCGGCGCGTGCCGCGTCGAAGGCCCGCGGGTGGACACGCTCGAGTGGCAGGTGTCGCCACACGTAGAGCAGGTCGTCACCGAAGTGAGCCCGCACCTCGTCGATAGCCCCCGTCGCGCGGCTGCAGAACGGGCATTCGTAGTCGCCGTACTCCACCAGCGTGAGCGGAGCGTCGGGATTGCCGCGGACGTGGTCGCGCGCGGAGTCGACGGGTCGAATCAGCTTGAGGCCGATGGGTTCCGGCGGACTGACCAGGTCGGTGATGTGGAAGATGGCCCAGCCGAGGACCAATGCGATGAGCGACGCGGCGATGACTCCGATGCGTGCCTGATCCTGCCGCGCGGGTTCGCTGATCGCGATGTCGACGATGAAAAGTGAGATGGTGAAACCGATTCCGGACAGCGCGGCACCACCGGTAACCCGGCGCAGCCGCAGCCCGGGAGCCAGCTGACCGAGCCCCGTTCGGCGCATCAGCCACGTCGCACCGGTGATGCCGATCAACTTCCCCAGCACCAGGCCGGCGACGATGCCCCACGTCAACGGTGAGCGCGCCGCGGCGGACAGGCTCTCCGCGTCGAGCCTGACCCCGGCGTTGACCAACGCGAACAGCGGCAGCACCAGGAATGACACGTACGGACCGATGTCGGTCTGCAATCGTTCGTTGATGGAAATAGATTGCCGCAGACGGCGGGTGGCCGCGCGGGCGTACTGAGAGTTCGGTGACTGCCGGAACGCGCGGATCACCTCGACGGCGTCCTCGACCTGTCTGCGCTCGGGGGCGAATACGGGAATGAGTAACGCGAGCGCGACACCGGCGAGGGTCGGATGGATTCCCGCCAGGTACAGCCCGACCCACAATGCGAAGCCCAGCAGCGCATACGCGGGGCCGCGGGCGGCCGGCAGAAATCGCACCAGCGCGATCGCGATGAGCAGTAGCGCCGAGACCACCAGCGGTACCACCTGGATCGAATCCGAATAGAACACCGCGATCACGATCAGCGCACCGACGTCGTCGACGACGGCCAGGGTGAGCAGGAAGATCCGCAGTCGCCCAGGGAATTTCGGCTTGATGATGGCAAGCGCACCCACCAGGAACGCGGTGTCGGTGGAGATCACCACACCCCAGGCGTGGGCGTTCTCGCCGGAGGGATTGAGCACCAGGAAGATGACGGCGGGCGCGACCAGACCCGCGATCGCCGCGACGACGGGTACCGCGGCCCTAGCTCTGTCGGTGAGCTCGCCGATGGCGAACTCGCGTGTCACTTCGAGGCCCACGATGAAGAAGAAGAACGCCATGAGCGCGTCGTTGACCAGATGCTTGACGCTCATGTCGAAGTGGTGCTCGCCGAACGAAACACCGACGTGGGTGTCCAGCAGGGTCCAATAGCTTTCCGCCCACGGCGAATTCGCCCAGATGATGGCGATGACGGTGGACAGCAGCAGCAGGCCCGCGGCGGCGTTTTCCCCAGGCTTCATGGATTTGAGGTCGCGGCCGAACCGCGTGGGAAAAGAATGAACGACGCGCGAAGCCGGTTCAGACGTCACGTGTCGGATACCGCGTGGGCCGCTTCCATGAGCATCCACCCTGCCAGCTGAACGGACAGATCGCGCTCTGGAACCTGCGACGCGTTGACAGCACCCTCGACGAACTGGGCCTCCTCACCTGCCGCAGTGGGTATCTCGGCGGTGCGCTCCCAGAACGCCGCGAACAGCGGCAGGCCCTCGACGGTCTGCCGGTTGTCCCACGCCGCCTCCGCCGACGTCAGTACCAGCTTGGTCGCGGTGTCCCTGGCAGCCGCGTCGTCGTCGTCGTGCTGCGGCAGCGAGGTGGCCACCAGCGCCAGATAGCGCGCGAGGATCCCGTTGAACAGACCGCCGTCACCGCCACCCGCACCCCGGATGATGCCCTCGGAAGCCATGTTGTCGCGTACCGCGGCGACCAGTCGGTGCACCCGCTTGGCGTGGTCGGCGTCCTCGGTGCGCATCGCGAGTTCGGTTTCCAGGCCGAGCACCACTCCCTGGCAGTAGGTGTACTGCGCGCGCACCATCGACCCGCCCTTGATCCCGTCGAACACCAGGTGGGTCTCCGGATCGATCAGCGTCTCGTCGAGCCAGTCCGACATCTGCTGAGCCCGGCGCAGCCGGTCGTGGCGGGCAAGGAAGATCGCCGCCGGACCGTTGGCCGGGGCGTTGAAGAACTGGTCTTGTTTGCGCCATGGAATTCCGCCGCCGTCCTCGGGCACCCACGAGTTGAGAAACTGCTCGGACAGTGTGTCCAGCGCCCTGGGGCGCTCGACACCTGTGAGGCGCCCCGCCCGTTCGAGCGCGATTGCCAGCCACGCCATGTCGTCGTAATAGTCGTTGGTCCAGCGCAGGTTGTTGCGTAGCCGGTGGCCCCTGATCTGCCTGGCGATCTTCTGCTGGCGTTCGGGCTGCGGGTCGCGCACTTGCGCGTCGACCAGGCAGTCCAGTAGATGGGCCTGCCACCAGTAGTGCCAGGTACCGAACAGCCGGTACTTGCGCGTCGCCGGCCAGGCGACGACGCCCAGCTGTGTTCCCGGTATGGCCCACAGCTTTTTCAGATGCCGCTTTGCGATCGCGGCCTCTGCGCTGGCTGCGCGGTTGGCCCATAGCTGATCCATGGCTTCGATCCTGCCCTACCCGGCCTGCGAAATGTGCTCGGCTGAGAGGCCCGCCCCTATTCTCTATGAGACGTATTTGTCTCACCTGAGCTATCATCGTCTCATGCCATCTGATCGCGAAACACTGCTGCGCGCCGCGGCCGACTTCCTCGGTCGCAGGCCCAATGCGACGCAGGACGAGATCGCGGCCGCGGTCGGGGTGAGCCGAGCCACACTGCATCGCCATTTCGCGGGGAAGCCGGCGCTGCTGGCCGCTTTGGACGAGCTCGCGATCAGCGAGATGGCACGTGCCCTCGACGTTGCGCGCTTGCACGATGATTCGGCCGTCGAGGCGTTGCGCAGGCTGATCGCCGCATGCCAACCGGTATCGCCCTACCTCGCACTGCTCTATAGCCAGACCCAGGAATTCGACGTCGACAAGTCGCTGGAGGGCTGGGCGGACATCGACGCCGCCATCACCGCGCTCTTCCAACGCGGCCAGCGCGACGGCGATCTCCGTCCCGACCTCACCGCGGCATGGCTGACCGAGGCGCTCTACTCACTGGTGGCAGGAGCGGCGTGGGCCGTTCAGGTCGGACGCGTCGCAGGACGCGAGTTCGACCACATGATCACCGAACTGCTATTGCACGGAGTACTGACATCATGATTCGCCGCTGGTCCGCGCTCGGCGTCCTGACGCTCGCGGTTCTGCTCATCGGCATCGACGGCACGGTCCTGGCGCTGGCTACGCCGTTCATCAGCCGGGACCTCGATGCCACCGGAATCCAGATCCTGTGGATCGGCGACATCTACTCCTTCGTGCTCGCCAGCCTCCTGATCACGATGGGTGGCCTCGGTGACCGGATCGGTCACAAGAAGATGTTGCTCTGGGGTGCGACGGCCTTCGCGGTGATCTCCGCCGCAACGGCGTATGCGCCGTCGGCGGAGCTGTTGATCGCGGCGCGGGCACTGCAGGGCATTGCGGGTGCGACCCTGGCGCCTGCGACTCTGGCCCTCATCCGCGGCATTTTCGCCGATCCCAGGGAACGCACACTGGCCGTGGGCATTTGGGCGTCGGCGTTCTCGGCCGGCGCCGCATTCGGCCCGATTCTCGGCGGGATACTCCTCGAGCATTTCTGGTGGGGCTCGGTGTTCTTGATCAACGTGCCGGTGATGGTGGTCCTCGTGATCGGAGGCATCGCACTGGTACCCGAGCACCGCAACCCCGCCCCCGGCCCGTGGGATCTGCTCAGCGTCGTGTTCTCGATGGCGGGCATCCTCGGCGCCGTGTACGCGATCAAAGAGGTTGCTGCGCAGGGATTTCACCTCGATGTCGCCATCGCAGCCCTGCTCGGGGCCGGTGCGCTGACACTGTTCGTCCGCCGCCAACTCAGGCTGTCACACCCGCTGATCGACGTTCGGCTGTTCGGCAACCGCGCATTCACCGGCGTGGTGAGCGCCAACCTGCTGTCCGTGCTCGGACTATCCGGTCTGGTCTTCTTCCTGTCGCAGTACTTCCAACTCGTCCAAGGCTTCAGCCCGTTGAAGGCCGGGTTGGCCGAACTGCCCGCGGCAGTCACGGCGACGGTGTTCGGTGTGCTGGCGGGAGTCGCGGTGCGCTACTGGTCCCGGCGCGCGGTACTGACCTCGGGTCTGGCGATGGTGGGAGCCGCCATGGCGACATTGACGGTGCTCACACCCGGCACCTCCTACCCGCAACTCGGCGTGACGCTGTTCGTCGTCGGTGTCGGACTCGGCCTGGCGTTCACGGTGGCGAGCGACGTCCTCCTGGCCAGCGTTCCCAAGGAACGCGCCGGTGCGGCGGCCGCGGTTTCGGAGACCGCGTACGAGCTCGGAATGGCGCTGGGCATTGCCACACTGGGCTCGATCGTTACCGGGGTATATCGCAATTTCACTGCGCCCGAGGGCATTCCCGCGGCGGCGGTCGCTGAATCGCGGGACTCCCTAGCCGCTGCGGTCGAGGCCGCGCAGACACTGCCCGCCGACCAGGGGGCCGCCCTGCTCGTGGCGACGAAGCACGCGTTCACGTCGGGGCTCGCGATCGCGTCGGGCGTCGGTGCGGCGCTGATGCTGGTCTCGGCGGTCGCGGTGTGGTTGTTGCTGCGCGAGCGGCTACCAGGCCCGGTCGAGGTCGGCGTGCGTTCGGATCCAGCTGTGCATGGCGATGCCCGCGGCGACTCCGGCGTTGATGCTGCGGGTGGAGCCGAATTGTGCGATCGACACCGTCAATTCGGCACCGGCACTGGCCTGAAAGGTGATGCCCGGACCTTCCTGCCCGAACACCAGCAGGCATGCCCGCGGTAACTCGACGTCCTCCAGCCGCGCGGCACCCGGCACGTTGTCGACGGCGACAACGGTCAGCCCCGCATCGACGGCGAAGGCCAGCAGTGCTTCGGTGGTGTCGTGATGGCACAGCCGCTGGTAACGATCGGTCACCATTGCTCCGCGCCGATTCCACCGGCGGCGACCCACGATGTGCACGGTGTCCACCGCGAACGCGTTGGCCGTTCGGACCACCGCACCGATGTTGGCGTCGTTACCGAAGTTCTCGATCGCGATGTGCAGGGGATGCCTACGGGTGTCGATATCGGCGATGATCGCTTCGCGCGTCCAATACCGATATGCATCAACGACATTGCGGGTGTCGCCGTCCCGCAGCAGCGCGGGGTCGTAACGGGGATCGTCGGGCAGCGGACCTTGCCACGGGCCTACCCCGGGACTCTCGCCCCACTCGGTCGGACCCGCCTCACTCACCCTTGGTCCACATCGCGGCGTGCGTGCCGACCACCGACAGCGTCGGATACAGCAGCGCTTCGTTCATCTCTCCCTGGGTGCACAACGTCACGCGGGTGAAAACCGCGTCGCGCGTGCTGTCGGGTAGTAAGAGAGTCGACGCGCCGTAGACGTCACAGGCGTGGCTCAGTCCGGGCGGAGGCAGCGTTGGAGCCATCACCACCATCGTCGGTCCGCCGCGGCGTTTCGACTCCTCACGGTATTGCGTTGACTCACCGGAGATCTCGAGGCCGAGCAGCATGTACCCGTTACCGGTGAACTCGTTGGGATCTCCGAGCGCGGCCTGGTCGAGCATGGAGCCGTCCGCACGGAACGCGTCCACGCTGGTCGTCTTGAGCGTCAGTCCGGTGGCCTCGTCCTCGACCGCGGGCAGCCCGACGGGAAATGCGACACCGTGCGCCATCGTGGTTCCGGGCGTGCGGTCACGGGTCGAATAGACGTAGACCCCGCGCACCTGGAGTTGGTCTCGCTGTGGCCCCACACACACCGTTCCCGTCAGCCGGTCCGGCGTCTGGACCGACAACGGCTGCACGTCTAGGTCTGTCACGTCACGGCACCCGCCGATGGCGGGGGCCTCGAGCGGGTGTGCCAACGCGCCGTAAAGCCCGAACCTCAGGTCCTTCGGGTCGGCGCGCGGACCGTCACCCGATGGCGCCGCGTCGATGTCGATCAGGACGTTTTCGCCCTCGAAACGCAGATTCGACACCGACATGTTCCAGCCCAGGAACGCCAGTGACTCGCCGATGGTCGCGGTCTGGGCGGAATAGGTGTCGATCTTTGCGTCATCGCTGGAACAGGCCGAGGCGACCAGGAGCACCGCGGTGAGGACGGCGAAAACTGAACGAGCGGACACTGAGCGCGACTCAGGTTCTATCCCGGCCCCGGCCAACGACTTTCGTCACCGCCCGCACCACGTTTCGCGGCACCATGCGGCCGCCGGTGGTCAGTGCCTTGTACTGCAAGCCGGGCACGATCACCACCTTGCCCCGTGCGACATCGGCCATCGTCTCGCGGACCACGTCGTCCACCTCCAGCCACAGGAACGACGGCGTGTTCGCCATGTCGATGCCCGCTCGCTCATGGAATTCGGTGTGCACGAAACCGGGGCACAGCGCATGCACGCCGACGCCGGTGCCACCCAGGCCGTTGGCAAGGCCCTCGGAGAATGCGACCACCCAGGCTTTGGAGGCCGAGTACGTCGAACCCCGCCCAGGCAGCAGTCCGGCCACGCTGGCCACGTTGATCACGGTGCCTTCGCCGGCCGCCAGCATCGGCGGCATCGCCGCGTGCGTCAGATGCATGACCGCCGTGACGTTGACATCCAGTTGGGACTGCAGCACCGCGAGGTCTGCGGTCCAGAATTCGCCGGAGGTTCCGAAACCCGCGTTGTTGACCAGAACGCGCACACCGGCGGCGAGCCGGTCGGCCACCTTCGACCGATCGGCGGCCTGCGCCAGATCGGCGACCAGCACCTCGATGTTCGCGCCTGCCTCGTCGTGCAGTTCGGCGGCCAGCGCGTCGAGACGCTTCGCATCGCGCGCGACGAGCACGAGGTCGTAGCCGTCCACGGCATATCTATGGGCGAACCCTGCGCCCAACCCCGACGTAGGTCCGGTGATCAGGGCGACGGGGCGTGACATGGCGACAGCTTAGTCACCGCGTCGGTTACCGCTGATAGTGCGGGGACTGCCGTCCGTTGCGCGACTGCGGTGGCTGCGGGGGCGACGCGGGCCGACGAGCCTGTTCGGGTCGCGGGGGCGCCTGGGCATACCTGCCGCCTGGAGTCTCGGCCCTGCCTGCAGGCACCTCGGAGCGTGCGGGCGCCGGCTTGAGCGGACGGCTCGGCGACCCGCTGCGGCGCGTCACGGACTGACCGACGGTGGCCTGCGACGTCGGTGGCAGCACGCGCAGCAGGTCGTTGAACTGGCGCACGGTGCGCAGGCCCTCATCCCACTGGGCCCGCGTGCTGGTCACCGGCATCGAGACCAGCGTCCAGTGCTCCTCGTTCCACATGATCTCCGCACAATCCGGCGCGGTGTGGGCGAACGTCACCATGCGGCGGTCGCAGGCGCGGCGGGCCGCGTCGAGGTTGGTCGAATAGACCATCCGCGGACCGATCGCGCCGAGCAGCCAGATGTCGTTTTCCCGCGGCTCTTTGATTCCCTTGAGCCGCAGATCGACGACGACGTTGGTGCCGACCTTGCGGTGCAGGGCGATGACGGTCGCGACGTCTTCGAGGTCGAAGATGAACACCGCTTCGCCACGGATCTGCCCGAGGACGACGTTCTTGGCGTTGATGTCGCCGACGGTCGACATCACACCGCGCTTCCAGCGCTTCAGGATGTCGCTCGACTCGTGTTCATAGTCGAAACCGTGCGACTTCGCCCACGACTTGCGGCGACGACCCAGCCCACGTCGACGGTCGATGTCGACGTACAGAAGTACTGCCGCACCCACGAAACAGAGCGCGGACAGCGTGAACCAGAGCGGGACCATTAGGTCGTAGCTTACTTGCAGGTAGCCCTCAAGTCCGAACTCGAGCAGATCACAGGCTCGTCACATCCGGAAAAGACGCCTCGGCGAGCGCGATGATCTCGCTCCGGTCAGCCGCCACGAGGAATCCCGCCTCGATCGCGCGATCCAGCGCGTCGCTGAAACGCGCCAGGTAGTCGGCGGCGCCGCCGGGGTAGAGCGCGCGCACCGTGCCGTCGTCGAACACCTCCCCGGTACCGAACAGGAACGACATGGGGCTCTCGTCGGGCGCGAGGCCCGATGTCCGCGCAATCGGCACGTCGACCCACGGCGTACGGACTCCACCGACGGCCAGTCCGTGATCGTCGAGCACCAGCGCCGGGATGTCCCCGTCGGTGAGGGCCAGCGGCTGCGCTGTGGCGGCAGCCGCGCCGGTTCGAACCCAGTCGTTCAGGGCCGCGATCGCGGCCTGCAGTACGTAGTGATGCTGGGGCGCGAAGTTGATGTAGTACGACAGGTTCGTCCCCATCAACTCCTTCGTGGGTGCGTAGGCCGCGACCAGGCCCTCCAACGGCATCGAGCCGTCGTCGATGAAGCCGACCCGAATCGTGTAGTTGTCGGCGTGCGCAGTGCCGGGTATCTCCCACACCCGCAACCTGTCGTCGTCGGGTCTGCGGGCGTGGTGGTAACCGAGCAGATGGCCGTCGACCAGATCGGTTTCGGTGATGACCGACAGCACCGGGACCCGCAGATCGTCCCGGAACGGCGCGGGCCGTGACTCTTCCAGCGCACTACCGCCCCCTAGCGGAGCGGCGGGACCGAAGCGCGAGTGCACGAGGAAGCCATCAAAAACTTCAGCGACCGCATCCACCTCGTTCACATAGGTGGTCAGAAACATCGCCGACTGCGATTCCCCCACCGCGAGAACCGCTTCCGGCTGCAAACTGTCGATGCGACCCTCACTGACCACCCGGCCGACCTGGGAGTAGATGTCATAGGCGAACTGGTCACCCGGATGGTTGAGCTGCGAATAGCGTTCGCGGTCCTGGGCTTTCAGCGACATGTCGATGCCCATCAGGTTGTCACCGCCCTCGACGCCGACGTACTGGGCGGACACCGCGACGTAGGCGTAGCCCGCGCGCGCGATCTCGCGATGCGCCATCAGCCAGACCGCGGGTGCGTCGACGCCGCCGCTGACGTTGAGCCATTCGACTACGGCGGTGCCGTTGAACGCGCCGTTCGGGCGGCACACCACGACGCGGGTGGTGTAGTCCGCCGTCTCGTCGGTGGCATACGAGCGTGCGGTCCCCGAGATGACGAACTCCTCGGCGCCGTAACCCAGTGTGGCCAGGTCGTAGGCGCCGAGGAGCAGGCTGGGTCTACCGGGAAGGGATGTGATGCGCATCCCTCATCGATATCAGGCTCAGCCCAGTACCAGCGAATCGCCGTCCGGGCTGACGTTCACCGGCACCACGTCGCCGTCATGCACCTCACCGGCAAGCAGCATCTTGGCGAGCTGGTCGCCGATGGACTGCTGGATCAACCTCCGCAGCGGACGCGCGCCATAGAGCGGATCGAAACCGCGCTGCGCCAACCACTGCTTGGCGGGCAGCGACACCTCGAGCGTCAGCCTGCGTTGCGCCAGCCGCTTCGACAGCTGCTGCAGTTGGATGTCGACGATCGCCACCAGCTCACCGGGCTCGAGCGCGTCGAAGACGATGACGTCGTCGAGCCGGTTGATGAACTCGGGCTTGAACGCCGAGCGCACCGCGGCCATCACCTGTTCCTCGGTCCCGCCGGCACCGAGGTTGGACGTGAGGATCAGGATCGTGTTGCGGAAGTCGACCGTCCGGCCCTGACCGTCGGTCAGCCTGCCCTCGTCGAGCACGGCCAACAGCACGTCGAACACGTCCGGGTGAGCCTTCTCGATCTCGTCGAACAGGATCACCGTGTACGGACGCCGCCGCACCGCTTCGGTCAGCTGACCGCCCTGGTCATAACCGATGTAGCCGGGAGGCGCACCGACGAGGCGGGCCACCGAGTGTTTCTCGCCGTACTCGCTCATGTCGATGCGGACCATGGCACGTTCGTCGTCGAACAGGAACTCCGCCAACGCTTTCGCGAGTTCCGTCTTACCGACACCGGTCGGGCCGAGGAACATGAACGATCCCGTCGGCCGGTTCGGGTCGGCGACACCGGCACGGCTGCGCCGCACCGCGTCGGCCACGGCCTGTACGGCCTTGCGCTGCCCGACGACGCGCTTGCCCAGCTCGTCCTCCATGCGCAGCAGCTTGGCGGTCTCGCCTTCGAGCATGCGGCCCGCGGGAATGCCGGTCCATGCCGACACCACATCGGCGATGTCGTCGGGTCCGACCTCCTCCTTGAGCATGACGTTCTCGCGGGCTTCGGCATGGGGCACCGCCGCATCGAGCTTCTTCTCGATTTCGGGGATGCGGCCGTACCGAAGTTCGGACGCCTTGGCCAGATCGCCGTCGCGCTCGGCCCGGTCGGCCTCCCCACGCAGCGTCTCGAGCTGCTCCTTGAGCTCACGCACCACGTCGATGGCGCTCTTCTCGTTCTGCCACCTCGACGTCAGCTGGGCCAGCTCTTCCTTCTTGTCGGCAAGCTCGGCGCGCAACTTCTCGAGGCGGTCCTTGCTGGCGTCGTCCTCCTCTTTGGCCAGCGCCATCTCCTCGATCTCCAGCCGGCGCACCAGGCGCTCGACCTCATCGATCTCGACGGGCCGGGAGTCGATCTCCATTCGCAGCCGGGACGCGGCCTCGTCGACGAGGTCGATGGCCTTGTCCGGTAGGAAGCGGCTGGTGATGTAGCGGTCGGACAGCGTCGCCGCCGAAACCAGTGCCGAGTCGGTGATCCGCACACCGTGGTGGACCTCGTAGCGGTCCTTGAGACCGCGCAGGATGCCGACGGTGTCCTCCACGGACGGTTCGCCGACGAACACCTGCTGAAAACGGCGTTCGAGCGCGGCGTCCTTCTCGATGTACTTGCGGTACTCGTCGAGGGTGGTCGCGCCGACCAGTCGCAGCTCGCCACGCGCCAGCATCGGCTTGATCATGTTGCCCGCGTCCATCGCCGATTCGCCGGTCGCGCCGGCACCGACGATGGTGTGCAGCTCGTCGATGAACGTGATGATCTGGCCGGCCGAGTTCTTGATGTCGTCGAGGACGGCCTTGAGCCGCTCCTCGAACTCGCCCCGGTACTTCGCACCGGCGACCATCGAGCCGAGATCCAGTGAGACGACGGTCTTGTCGCGCAGGCTCTCCGGTACGTCGCCTGCGACGATGCGCTGGGCCAGGCCCTCGACGATCGCGGTCTTGCCGACGCCGGGCTCACCGATCAGCACCGGGTTGTTCTTGGTGCGACGTGAGAGCACCTGGACGACCCGGCGAATCTCGTTGTCGCGCCCGATAACCGGATCCAGCTTGCCCTCTTTGGCACGCGCGGTCAGGTCGGTGGAGTACTTCTCCAGCGCCTGGTACGTGGCCTCCGGGTCTGGGTTGGTGACGCGCGCGCTGCCGCGCACGTTTCCGAACGCGTCGCGCAGCACCTGCGGGGACGCGCCGTGGCCGCTGAGCAGCTTGGCGACGTCGGAGTCACCGGTGGCCAGGCCGACGAGCAGATGCTCGGTGGAGACGTATTCATCGTCCATCTCGGTGGCCAGGTGGGTGGCCGTGGTGATCGCAGCGATCGACTGGGGTGCCAGCTGCGGCTGCGAACTCGACCCCGATGCGCTGGGCAGCCGATCGAGAATTCGTTGCGTCTCTGCGCGGATTGTCGCGGGTTCGACGCCGACGGCCTCCAACAAGGGTGCGGCAATGCCATCGTTCTGGGTGAGCAGTGCCATCAACAAATGGGCGGGCGTGATCTGTGGGTTGCCGGCGGCGGTAGCCGCTTGCAGCGCCGAAGTAAGGGCCGCCTGGGTTTTGGTCGTCGGATTGAACGAGTCCACGACGCCTCCATTTCTATGTACTTCAGGGCCGCGCAAAGGCCCCTTGGAATGCTTGTCGCGTTGTACAACGCCGTCAAGGTTGAGTCTGTTCCGCTCAACTTTAACTTTTTTGCCAGCGCAGCGCCAGCGCGTACCGAGCCGTTGATCCAGCAACCACCCACCACGTCCCTCTACGATGGCGGAATCCAACTCGGGCAAAGCCGCATGGGGGAAGACGTTTGGACCTCAACACCGTCACCGATGTGGTCCGCCACCCGCACGATCCGCCCGGGGCGCACTGGCGCGACGGGGATGCCTTCCTCGCGGGCGGCACCTGGCTGTTCTCGGATCAGCAACCACACCTGCGGCGGCTGATCGATCTGGCACCGCTGGGCTGGGACGCCCTCACGGTCGAGCAGACCGGGCTGGAGATCGGCGCGATGTGCACGATCCGCGACCTGTACGCGCTCACGGCGCCGAGCGACTGGCCCGCCGCATCGCTGCTGAAGACGAGCTGTGAGGCGTTCCTGGCTTCGTTCAAAGTGTGGAACAGCGCGACGGTCGGCGGGAACATCTGCATGTCGCTGCCCGCCGGCCCGATGATCACGATGACAGTGGCGCTGGAGGCCACCTACACCCTGCGCGCGCCCGACGGGTCCGAGCGCACCGTCGACGCGGCCGACTTCGTCACCGGGAACAACGCCAACATCCTCGCGCCCGGCGAGGTGTTGCGGAAGGTCGACATTCCGGCGAGCGCCCTGCGGAAGCGGCACACCCACCGACGGTTCACCCTGACCAAGCTCGGCCGATCGACAATCTTCATCGTCGCGACGCAACACCAGCACGACCTGCTGTTGACCATCACCGCGGGCACCATCCACCCGGTACGCATGAGATTCGATTCGATGCCGGACGCCGACGCGCTCGCGCAACGTATCGACGAACTGCCCGAAGAGCTTTGGTTCGACGACCCCAACGGCAGCCCGGACCACCGGCGTCACCTCGCCGCGCACTACGCCGAGGACATCCGCGCCGAGTTCTCGCGGGCGGCTTCGTGACCTACACCGTGAACGGCGCGGACTTCGACGAGCAGCCCAGACCCGGCCAGTGTCTGCGTACCTTCGTCCGCTCGCTGGGCTGCCTCGGTGTCAAAAAAGGTTGTGACGCAGGTGATTGCGGAGCCTGCACGGTGTGGCTTGACGGCGATCCGGTGCACAGCTGCATCACCCCCGCCTTCCGCGCGGAGGGGCGGGAAGTCACCACCATCGAGGGCCTTGGCACACCGGACAACCTGCATCCCATGCAACGGCGATTTCTCGACGGGCCGGGATTCCAGTGTGGTTTCTGCACCGCGGGGATGATCATGACGTCGGCCACCTTCACCGACGAGCAGAAGAGCGACCTACCGCGCGCGCTGAAGGGAAACCTGTGTCGCTGCACCGGGTATCGCGCCATCGAGGACGCAATCAACGGTGTCAAGGGAATCGAGGACGCGGCACCCGGTGAAGCGGTCGGCGCCAACGTCGTCGCGCCGGCGGCCACCGGAGTCGTCACCGGGACGGTCGAGTTCACCATGGACACCGCGATGCCGGAAATGCTTCACCTCAAGGTGCTGCACTCGCCGCACGCCCATGCACGCGTCGTCTCCATAGACGCGTCCGCCGCGCTCGAGGTTCCCGGCGTGCAGCGCGTATACACGTGGCGGGACGTCCCCCGTAAGCGATTCAGCACGGCGATCCACACCGACCACCTCGTCGACCCCGACGACACCTACATACTCGACAACGTCATGCGGTTCGTGGGCCAGCGCGTCGTGGCGGTGGTCGCCGAGTCCGTCGGCGCCGCCGAAGAGGGTTGCCGCAGGGTCGCCGTGGAGTACGAGGTGCTGCCCGCGGTCTTCGACCCCGAGGAAGCAATGGCCGACGGCGCGCCCCAATTACACAGCTATGACGACCCGTTCGCACACGACAAGCTGCGCAACATCCTGCTCGAACTGCATGGCGAGGTCGGCGACGTCGAGGCCGGATTCGCCGCAGCCGACGTGATGCACGAGGGCACGTACTTCACGCCCCGCGTCCAGCACGCCCACCTCGAAACGCATGGTTCGATCGCCTGGATGGAGGAGGGGCGGTTGCATGTGCGCACGAGTTCGCAGTCGCCGTCGGTCGCGAAACTCAAACTCTCCCATCTGTTCAACCTCCGCCCCGACGAGCTGAGGGTTTTCTGCAAGAGGGTCGGCGGCGGGTTCGGTGGCAAGCAGGAAGTGATCTCCGAGGACCTGGTCGCCCTGGCGGCTCTGGACACCGGCCGACCCGTCTGCTGGGAGTACACCCGGGAAGAGGCGTTCACCACGGCCTCACCGCGACACCCGATGAAGATCACCGTGAAACTCGGCGCGAAGGCCGACGGCACGCTGACCGCGTTCCAATTCCGGAACGTCTCCAACACCGGGGCATACGGTAACCACGGCGGCGAGACGCTGTTCGCCGGCGGTGCCGCCGTGATGCAGTACCGATGCCCCAACAAGAGATTCGACGGCTACTCGGTGTACACGAACACCGTGCCCAGCGGTGCGCTGCGCGGGTACGGGATGACCCAGCCGTCGTTCGCGGTCGAGTCCGCGATGACCGAGTTGGCGCTGGCGCTCGGTATGGATCCGCTGGAGTTGCGCCGTCGCAACGTGGTTGTGCCCGGCGATGCGCTGGTGGCGCTCGGTGAGCACCCCGAAGATGTGACTTTCACCGAGGACGGGCTCACCGCCTGCATCGACCTGGTGGACGACGCGTTGCGCCGCATGCCGCCCGAGCCGAATCTGGGACCGGATTGGCTGGTCGGCACCGGCACCGCGAGCTCCATCCACGAGACCGCCCCGCCGACCGACCATGTTTCCAACGCATGGGCGACCCTGCGAGACGATGCCGTCTACGAGATCGCGGTAGGAACAGTTGAATTCGGTGAAGGCACCTCGACGGCGCATGTGCAGATCGCGGCGAGCGTGCTCGGCACCACGACGTCTCGAATCCACCTCGTGCAGGCCGACACCGACAGGACGGGTTTCGACACCGGCGCGTTCGCGAGCGCGGGCCTGTTCGTCTCGGGCAACGCCGTCCAGAAGGCGACGACTGCTCTGCGTGACAGCATTCTGCACTTCGCCGCCGGACACGTCGGCGTCGATGTCAGTGCATGCGTCATGGACGACGACGGGGTGTTGTGCGCCGACACCAGAATGACGCTGGCCGAGGTGTTGGCGGCCGCCCGCGAGCGCGGTAGGCGGTTCACCGTGGCGCGCAAGGCCTATGGTTCGCCGCGCAGCGTGACGTCCAATGCGCACGGATTCCGCGTCGGCGTCCACCGGATCACCGGCGAAACCCGAATTCTCTACAGCGTGCACGCCGCCGATCCCGGCGTCGTGATCAATCCGCAGCAGGTCCGCGGACAGATCGAAGGCGGGGTCGCACAGGCCATCGGCTTCGCGCTCACCGAGAACTTCCGCGTCGACCGCAACGGAGTGATGGTCAATCCCAACTTGCGCAACTATCGCATCCCCACCTACGCCGATGTGCCGCGCACCGAAGTCCTTCTCGTCGAGACCCAGGACTCGGTGGGACCCATGAAGGCGAAAGGCATCGCCGAGTCGAACGTCAACCCGGTGGCACCGGCACTGGCCAACGCACTGCACGACGCCACGGGCATCCGGTATCGCGAGCTGCCGTTCACCCCCGAGCGTATCTATCGACGCCTCATCGAGCAGCGCCTCTCTCCCGCAACCTGATTGGCAGGACATGGACACGACAGGCGCCACCGACACCACCGCGACGGTGATCATCAGTCAGCGCGTTCGGCCCGGTCAGGAGCAGGCGTTCGAGGCGTGGCAGCTCAACATGAACCGCGAAGCCGGCAAGTACCCCGGCTTCATCGCCGCCGAGATCAACCAGCCCACCGCGGTCCAAAGCGATTGGGTGATCGTCTATCGCTTCGACTCGGTCGCGCACGTCCAGACATGGCTCAACAGCGCGACGCGTCAGGAGATGCTACTCAAGGCCGAGCAGTACTTCGAAGGACCGGGCACCCAGCAGGTCATCGGCGGCGGTGGCCGAAAGTCGGATCCATTGGTGACCGTGATGGTGACACACCGGGTCGATCCGGCCGATGTCGACGAGTTCCTCGCCTGGCAGGAGCGACTTCGACTGGCGGAGAGTGCCTTTCCGGGATTCCGCGGAACCGAGCTATTCCGTCCGGTGGAGGGTGTTCAGGAGGAGTGGACCGCGCTGTACCGCTACAGCACCGCCGACGACCTCGATCGCTGGCTGGTTTCGCGCGAACGCAGCCAGCTGCTCGCCGAGGGCGCGAAGTTCAGGGACTACCACTCCAGGACGGTCGACAACTCCTTCGGCAACTGGTTCGCCTTCGACGACACGGGCGCCGAAGCTCCACCGCCGTCGAACTTCAAGACCTCCCTCGCGGTGTGGGTCGGCGTCTACCCCACCGTCGTGCTGATCGCGTTGGCGCTGTGGCCGCTGAAGTTGCACCTGTGGCTGAACCTGCTGATCGGAAACCTGTTGTCCAGCTTGGCACTCAGTTATTTCGTGATGCCGTACTTCGTCAACAAGCTACTCAAGAACTGGCTGCGGCCGCCGCCCGACGTCTCCGTCACCAAGACCAACTGGCGTGGGTTCGCCATCATCTTCGTCATCATGACGATCTTCAGTGCGATCTTCTACCTCGTCACAATCTCGTTCTTACACATGCCCTAGCGGCCGCCGAGCGGCGTCGGTCCCGTCGACACCTTCGGCAGGGTGGTGAGCAGCTTCGGTGCCAACGTTGTCGCATCCGGGGCTGGACGCTGCAGGGTGTACTTGCGGACCTCCTGGCCACCGGGAGTGCGTCCCGCCACGACGAGATCGGCTCCGTAGACGGTGCTGCTCGTTGCAACGGTCGCCCCGCCGGGGAACGGTGCGAACGAGGCGATCTCGGTGTACTCGATGTTCTCCTCATGGTGATTGGGGCTGTCGAGGTACATGCCGGGCTGGCCGTCGAGCTTTGAGCCCGTCGACCACACCCGCACGGTGCCCGGCCCGGCGAGTTGGCTGGTGATGATGCTCATGGCGCCACCTTCCCCACCAGCCACCCATCCGGTCGACAGCGCGACCCCGTTCCTGTAGTCCTCGTCGTAGGCGAGGAAATTCGACGTCATCCTGGGCTCATTGGGCTTGGCGGCGTGCTCGGTCGCCGTGCCGTTGGCCTGCGCCCGCGCGGTCGGCCTGTAGAGGTCCCACCGGAACGACTTGACGAGCGGCGCATCGCCGGGACCCGGCGCGGTCACGATGCTCTCACGACCCGAACCGAATTCGACCATTCCGGTGGCCAGCGTGACCCCGGACTGCGATCCGGGATAGGGCGTGAACGCGGAGAACACGTCGGGCTCCTTACCCGACTCGGACGGCAGATCCGAGGAGTACACCTTCACCTGCGACTCTGTTCCCGGACCGGTGCCGACGATGATGTTGTCGGCCAACGAGTTTCCATCGATGTCCGCCCCGGCGACGGTCACACCGCCGGTGAAGCCGGAGTCGAACGGGCCGAACCGGGTGATCTCGGTCTTGAACAGGCCAAGGTCGGTGTCGTTGCCGTCGTACGCGACGACCTCCGGCGTGGCCCCCTTACCGGTTCCGACGAGGAGATCGAGAATCATGTCGCCGTTCACGTCGGCCATCGCCACCGACGGCGTGCCCTCGAAGTCCGGGAACGGGACGACGGTCTGCAGCACCTTGTCACCATTGCCATCCCGAACCTGGACCGAGGCCGGCTTACCGTCGGAGCCGGGATTCGCCACGGCGTACGTCGACACCTCGGGGATGACGTTGATGGTGGCCATCAGTCCGTTGTCCTCGTGGTTGAGGCGGTGGCAGTGGATCACGTATGTGCCCGCGAACTCCGAGAACTCCTGACGCATGGTCAGGCTCGCGGGCGTGCTCACGACGTGCATGTCGTTGAATATCGGTGCGGGCACGTTGACGTTGTCGAGCCCCCATGGCTGCACACCGGTCTTGCCCCGGTGGGGATCGTCGATGGCCATCACTTGAAAGTCGTTGACGTGGATGTGCATTGGATGCGCGTCGTTGTTCTGATTGATGATCGTCCACTCCTCAACGGAGTTGAGCCGCGGCTGGATCAGCGAGACATTCGGGAACCCGGCGGGTTCGAACTGGTAGATGACGGCCTTGGGATCGTTGTTGCTGGCGATGTTGCCACCGATGGTGTCGGTGATCGTCATGGTCCGTTTGACGGCAGGGGTCATCACCGACGTGTCCACGAACGACGTGTAGGCGTCGAGGTTCTGTCCGGGTTCGAACGCGGTGCTCTCTCCTGCTCCACTGGTGTCGGGCGTGGCACGGATCAGGGTCTGCGTCGGGAACACGAAGAAACCGTCGGCGAACGCCATGTACTTGGGATCGACCGTGAGAGTGCCCAGCACCGCCGGTGTGTTCTTGGTTCCGTTGTTCGTATAGAGCACACCGGGATTCACGAGCGGCTTGGCATCGGGATCCGGTGGGAATTCCAGGACCAGGTCACCCTCCTTGGGCATCGTCACCGCAATCGCGTACCTCGACCCCGGCGGCACGCTGAGCGTCGTTCCGTCCCCGTAGACCGGGCGGCCGACCTGCGTATAGGGGTTACCGTCCTGCCCGACGATCGAGAACTTCGGATGGTCTCCGGTGGCGGTCTCGGTCAATCGCAGTGTCATATAGGCGATGTCGCTGATATTGGCCACCGCCCAGATCTCCGTCTGGCCCGGCTTGATCTTCAGTTCCGGCTGGAACTGGCCGTTCACCGTGAACTGCACATCGCGCTGATTGTCAGGCAGGCCCGGGTTCTCGGCGACCTTCGTCGTCGGACTGTCGAAGCTCATCAGATTCGAGGGGATGAACTGAGTTTGACCGCGATTGTTGCGCGGTGACAGCGGCCCCGCCCACCACGGCGTCAGATATTGGGCGCCGACGGTGGTGTCGGCGATGTTCAGCGGCGCCAGGCTCGGCTGATAGGTGCCGTCGGCGAGTTGCGACCCCTCGGGCGGCTTGAGCGTGCTCGCCCACTGCGGCCAGCTGTAGTTGTTGAGCTGGTGGCCATTGCCCTTGCGATCGAACACGTAGTTGTACTGAATCGCCATGTTGCGGATGGGAATATCGTTCTGGGTGACCAATGGCAGATTGCCGTCCGGCCTGCCGATCTCCAGCAGGCCCGCCAAACCGGCATACGTCTGCTGCGCCGTCATCGTGTGCCGGTGGCTGTGATACCAGTACAACCCGTTGGGCATGTTCTCGGGCACGTCGTAGGTGAAGGTGTTGCCCATGCCGGGCGGTATGGACAGCAGGACGTTGTCGGCGTTGCCCGACGGGCTGATATGCAGGCCGTGGGTGTGCAGATTCAGCGGCGACTCGGTGAGAGGGGGTGGGTACAACGGCACCTCGCCGCCCTTGGGTGTCATCGCGGGGTCGTAGAAGTCGGGGATCGTCAGATTCTGAAGATCGTTGTCGTAGTGGACGATCAGCTTCTCGCCGGGTTCCACCCGCAGCGTGGGCGCGGGATAGACGTTGTCGCCCTTCGTCGATCCGTCCGAGCTCGTGCCTTTGACAAGATCGTAGGAGAAGATCAAGAAATTGGTGACCGGGTCCTTGACCGTGTCGAGGTTGACGCTGCCCTGGTGCGCCGACAGTCGCACCTCGAGTACGCCGTCCTTGCTCGAGAGTCGCACGGGCTCCCTGAACGGGGCGGGCCTGCCGTCGGGCCCGGCATTGACTCCGGCCTGCGGGGCGGGGGCTTCTTTGTCACGCGAGCATGCCGTCATCGACGCGATCAACGTGATGACCAACATCAGGGTGGTCACTACTACACGTGAACCGGGCCGCCGCATGCGCAGATGCTATCGGCAAACTTGCTGGATATCGGGCCATCGCGGCATACGAACAGTCCCGGGCGTCAATGATTGCTAGGTTGCGTATCGAATGTTGCGACGAAGGGGCGAGCATTGTCCGGTGATTGGGGATCGGTGCTGATCGAGCTCATACCGCTCGCACTGGTCGTGGCACTGTCGCCGTTGTCGATCATCCCGGCGGTGCTGGTGTTGCAAACGCCCCGGCCACGGCCGGCGGGCCTGGCTTTCCTGGCGGGCTGGCTGATCGGCCTGGCAGCGTTGACGAGCATCTTCCTCGCAGTGTCCGGCCTCATCGGCGGACTCGGTGGCAAGCCGCCCGGCTGGGCATCCTGGTTGCGCGTCGTGGTCGGTGCGGCACTGATCGTGTTCGGCATCTACCGATGGCTCACCCGCAAGAAGGCTGCGCACGTTCCCAAGTGGCTGCAGAGCATGTCGAAGCTCACACCCGCTCGTGCGGGCGTGACAGGCCTTGTCCTCACCGCAGTCAATCCCAAGGTGCTATTCATCTGTGCCGCAGCGGGTTTGGCCATCGGCACGACGGGGATGGCCGGCGCCCGAGTGTGGCTGGCGGAGCTCTGGTTCGTCGCGGTCGCCGGCTCGACGGTCGCGCTGCCGATCCTGGCCTTCGCCGTCTCGGGTGATCGCCTCGTCGAGCCGTTACAACGGCTGCGGGACTGGATGGAGCGCCAGCATGCCGTGCTCGTTGCGGGCATTCTCGTCGTGATCGGTCTTCTGGTGCTGTACAAGGGTATTCACGGCCTCGCCCTTTGAGGATCAGGGGAGCCCGAGCTCGCTGGCGTCTGCCGTCAGATAGCGCGTCACCGTCGGTGCGAGCAGCCGCACCATTTCGTCGCCGGACAATGTCGCGAGCGGCGCTACCTTCATGACGTAGCGCAGCACCGCCGCCCCGACGAGCTGGCTCGCGGCGAGCATGGAACGAAGTCTGGCCTGCTCCCCACCACCGAGCACATCGGACACCGCCGTCAGGACGTAGTTCTGCATGAAAGCGCGGAAGGCGTCGTGGGCGTCGGAGTTGGACGTCGCCGACTGCAGCATCGCCACCATGCTCGGACCCGTGTCGGGCGACTCCCAGATCCGCAGGTAGGTGCGCACCATGCGAGTGCCGATATCGGGTTCGTCGTCGGCACCCCCGGTGAGCGCCGCAACAAGCGCGGCTGGGTCGATGATGAGCCGCAGCGCCTCTCTGAACAGGTCGGCCTTCGAGCCGAACAGGTACAGCACCATCGACGGATCCACGTTGGCGTCGTCCGCGATCGACCGCAGCGTGGTCTTCTCGTAACCCTCTGCCGCAAAGCGCGCCTTCGCTGCCGCCAGAACGGCCTCCCTCGACACCGGATCTCCCTGGCGTCGGCCGCGCCGCTTCGTCGTTTTCGCTGGTGACGGCATCTATCGACACTATCATTTCACTGACTGTTGAAATGATGCCCGAGACGCGATACGCTCGCGCTGAAATTAATTCAACGGCGAATGAAAAGAGGTCGGCTGATGGTAACGGATACCGCGCCCCGGCACACTCACGCGATACCCGCGTCCGAACCCCCCGCGGCGGTCCGGGCGGCCGGCATCATCGCGGTACTCACCGTCGCGCTCGCCCTCGTGGCAATCGCATTCGCGCTGCCCGCCGCGCGCACCGCGCCGCGCGACGTGCCCATCGGCGTGGCCGGCCCGCAGGCGGCGAGCGGACAAGTCGCCGCGACCCTCGAGGAGCAGGCGCCGGGTGCCTTCGCCATCACCTACTACCCCGGCGAGGCCGCACTTCGCGACGCAATCCGCCAGCGCGATGTCTACGGTGGCATCTCATTCGGCCCCGACGGGCAACGCATGTTGATCGCGACCGGCGGAAGTCCGATGATCGCGCAGATGCTGACGCAGATCGGCAATGGCATCGCCCAGCACACTGGGGTGCCGATCGCCACCGAGGACCTGGCCCCGCCGACCGCGGATGATCCGCGCGGCGTCGGGCTCGGCGCGTCCGCGCTGCCGATCACACTGGCCGGACTGCTACCGGCGATCGCATTGATGTTCGCACTCAAGCATGAGGTGTGGACCCGGTTCATCGCGACGGTGGTGTTCGCCGGCGTGGCGAGCGTGTCGGTGGCCGCACTGCTGAAGTACGTGTTTGGTTCGATCGACGCGAACTTCTGGGGTGTGGCCGGTGGTTTGACGCTGGGCGTGCTGGCCATGGCCTTGTTCGTCCTCGGGCTCGGATCACTGTTCGGTCGGACCGGGCTGATGGGCGGGGCGGTGGTGGCGATGCTGCTGGGTAATCCGCTGTCGGGCCTCAACAGCGCACCGGAGATGCTGCCCAGCGGCTGGGGTCAACTGGGGCAATGGCTGCCGCAGGGTGCAAACGCCACATTGCTGCGGTCGACGGCGTTCTTCGACGGAGCCGGTGGAACGCTGCCGGTCGTGGTGCTGATCTGCTGGTCGCTGCTCGGTCTGGCACTGATCGTCGCGGCGGCGCTTACTATCGAACGGCGTGGGACTCGACGATCGTGACGCGCTGCGCATACTGCGCGACACCGTCGACCCCGCGTTCGGCTCCGACGAACTGATCCGTCGCTTCTACACTCGCTGGTTCGCCATCGACATGTCGGTCCGCGACCTGTTCCCCCCGGACATGACGGCTCAACGAAAGGCCTTTGCCAAAGCGTTGACCTGGCTGTTCGGCGAACTCGTCGACCAGCGGGCCCAGGAGCCGGTGGCCTTCCTGGCGCAGCTGGGCCGTGACCATCGCAAATATGGTGTGACACAACGGCATTACGACAGCCTGCAGGACGCGCTGCTGACGACGCTTCGCACCCAGCTGATCGAAGAGTGGGACGACAGGCTCGCCGAGGCCACCCACGACGCGGTCGCACTGCTCGTCGGGGTGATGCGAGGGGCCGCGGACGCCGAGAAGGGCCCGCCCTTCTGCGACGGCACGGTGATCGAACTGATCCGCGCCACCCGGGACGTCTCGGTGATCCGGTTGCACCTGGACCGGCCGCTCTATTACCACCCCGGCCAGTACGTCACCGTCCAGGTCCCGCAGTGGCCGCGGCGGTGGCGTTACCTGAGTCCGTCCATCCCCGCCGACCGCGGCGGGGGCATCGAGTTCCACGTCCGTTCCGTGCCCGGCGGCATGGTGAGCCCGGCGATCGTCACCGAGACGAGGCCGGGCGACCGGTGGCGGGTGTCGAACCCGCACGGCGGGATGCACATCGACCGCGACGGCGGCGACGTGTTGATGGTCGCTGGCGGCACCGGTCTGGCGCCGCTGCGGACGCTGATCATGGATCTCACCCGCAAGGCCGTCAACCCGCGTGTGCACCTGTTCTTCGGCGCCCGCTATCCGTGCGAGCTCTACGACCTGCAGACGCTGTGGCAGGTCGCCTCGCACAACCCCTGGCTGTCCGTGACGCCGGTGTCGGAGTACAACAGCGATCCGCCGTGGGCGGCCGACTTCCCCGACGTGCAGCCGCCGCGCGGCCTGCACGTCCGGCAGACCGGCACGCTGCCGGCGGTCGTCACGCGGTACGGCAGTTGGAGCGACCGGCAGATCCTGATCTGCGGAAGCCCGGAGATGGTCGAGGCCACGAAGGCCGCATTGCTCGCCAAAGGCGCTCCGGCCGAACGTATCCAGCACGATCCGTTGACGGGCTGAACCGGTTGTCTGCTCTCGAATGTGAAACCATTGCGACTTCAAGCTCCGATTTTCGCAGTGAGTTCACACTCGCGGTGACCGTCTGCGATGCTAAGCCGTGGCAGGATCATGAGCCATGGCCGACCTCGAGCCCGTCACGCTGACAGACCCGTCGTCATCGATGACGGCCACCTTCGTGCCGACCGCAGGCATGATCGGGACGTCGCTCGCCGACGGCGATGAGGAGTTTCTCGGCCAGCGCCGCGGGCTGGACGCGTATGTGACCGCAGGTAAGACGATGGGCATCCCGATCCTGTATCCGTGGGCGAATCGGTTGAGCGCCAGCGACTATCAGAGTAACGGCGCCGCCGTCTCCCTGACTCCCGGTCAGGGCGGCGTCCGCGCCGACGAACACGGTCTGCCCATCCACGGCGTACTCGCCGCCTATCCGGGCTGGCAGGTCACCGCACAGTCGGAGAACACGCTGACCGCAACCGTCGATTTCGGGGCGATGCCGGAGTTGCTCGCGGCGTTCCCCTTTCCCCACGTGCTCACGCAACACGTCGTGCTGGCCGGCCGCACGCTCACGATCGAGACCACTGTGACGCCGACGGCGTCGGCCCCGGTCCCACTGTGCTTCGGGTATCACCCGTATTTCACGATTCCCGGAGTGCCGCGCGACGAATGCCAGCTCACGACACCGACAATGCGGCATCTGCCGGTGGACGAGCGCGGCATTCCGACCGGAGAGCACGACGACTGGGAGGGCGGCACCCAGTCCTTGCAGTCCGTGACGTACGACGATGGCTTCGACCAAGTACCCGAGGGTGCGGTGTTCTCACTGGCCGGTGGCGACCATCGTGTCGACGTCGTGTTCGAGACCGGTTACCCGGCGGCACAATTGTTCGCCCCCGGTACGGACGGTCTCATCGCCATCGAGCCGATGGCCGCACCGACCGACGCGCTGCGCCGCGGAGACTACCGCAGCGCGATGCCCGGACAGCCTTCCACGGCACGCTTTTCGATCACGGTGACCTAGCGTTTGTTGCGCGGCTGCCAGACCACCAGCGCTGTGCTCTTGGACCTGGGTTGTGAACGCAGTTCCTCGATCTCGCGCGCCATCTCCTGCAGGCGGCTCTGCAGCGCCTCGACCTGATTGGTCAACTCGATGATCCGCTTGATACCCGCGAGGTTGACGCCCTCGTCCTGCGACAGCCGCTGCACCTCACGGAGCAGATCGACGTCGTGCTGCGAGTAGCGCCGGCCACCACCGGACGTCCGCTGCGGGCTGACCAGCCCGAGCCGGTCGTACGTGCGCAGTGTCTGCGCGTGCATACCGGCCAACTCCGCGGCGACCGAAATCAGAAAGGTCCGCGCTTCGTCATTGGCTCGCTTGGGCATCATGCACCGGCCCAGTTCGCTCTCGGGTCGAAACCGCTGGCCCGCTCGGCTTTCGCGTAGGCCTCCAACGCTTCGGCGGCCTCACCCTCGACGTCCGGCGGCACCGCCACCTTGACGGTGACGAGCAGATCGCCATGTCCGCCGGAACGTTTCGGCACGCCTCGGCCACGGACCCGCAGGATCCGGCCGTCGGAGGTACCCTTCGGCACCCGCACACCGACCTTTCCTTCCAGCGTGGGCACCGAAAGCGTTGTCCCGAGGGCCAACTCGTGGAAGCTGACCGGCACGCTCACCGTGAGGTCGTCGCCGTTGCGGCCGAAGACCTTGTCCGGCTTGACGTGTACGGTCACATACAGGTCGCCTGACGGTGCGCCACGCAGCCCGGCTTCACCCTGGCCTGCCAGCCTGATGCGCTGGCCGTCCTCGACACCCGGCGGGATCCGCACGTTGATCGTGCGTGTCCTCGTGCTCACGCCGGTGCCCTTACATTCGTCGCACGGGTGCTCGATGATCGAACCGCTGCCCCGGCATTCAGTGCACGGCTCGGAGAACCCGAACGCGCCCTGGTTGCGGTTGATGACACCGGATCCATTGCAGCTGGGACACACCTTCGGGCTGGTGCCCGGCCGTGCGCCACTGCCGTGGCAGTTCGTGCACGGTGCGGGGCTGGTGAGCCGCAACGGCATCATCACGCCCTTGGTGGCCTCCAGGAACGACAACTCCGTCTCGGTCTCGAGGTCATTGCCGCGCCGTGGCCGACTGGCCCTCGGCTGTTGCGCTCCACGCCCGAACAATCCGCCGAACAGATCGCCGATGTTGGCTCCGCCGGTCTGGCCGGCCGCATCGAACAGATCGTTCAGATTGAACTCGCCGCCGTCGGAACTGAAACCGCCGAAATTCCCGCCGCCTCCGCCGCCGAAACGACCACGACCGAACCCGCCGTTCGCGAAAAGCCTTCGCGTTTCGTCGTATTCCTTGCGCTTGGCCGGATCCGAGAGCACTTCCTTGGCTTCCGACACGGCTTTGTACCGGTCTTCGGCCGCCTGGTTTCCGGGGTTGCGGTCGGGATGGTTCTCCGCGAGCAGCTTTCGGGCCGCCCGCTTGATCTCCTGTTCGCTGGCATCGGAGGCGACGCCGAGCTCCTTGTAGAAGTCCTTTTCGACCCATTCACGCTGGGCCATAACGCGTCACCTCCTTACGGTGTCTAGTTGTCGTCTGATTCTGGGGCCTCTGGCGAGACGAGGTTGGGGTTATCGGCATCGGGCACGGTGTCGACGACGCCCACCAGGGCGTGTCGCACGACAAGGTCGCCGACCTTGTATCCGCGACGCATGACGGTTCCCACTACTGGGTGGGTGCCGTCGCCCTCGTGCTGCACGGCCTCGTGCAGGGCGGGGTCGAAATCGTCGCCTTCGTCACCGAAACCCGATAGACCAAGTCCCTCAAGGGCGGTCGCGAGCTTGTCGGCGACCGACTTCAGCGGACCGGACTCCAGGTCCCCGTGGTTGCGGGCGCGGTCGAGATCATCGAGTACGGGCAACAGTTGGGTGATCACTGACGCCTTGGCCCGGTCTGCCGTGAGCTGCTGGTCGCGGAGGGCGCGCTTGCGATAATTGGCGAAGTCGGCCTGCACCCGTTGCAGATCACTGAGCAGTTCGGCGGCTTTTCCAGCCTCCTCGGGGCTCTCGCCCGCGAACTCCCCCGGCGCCGGCCCACCTGGGGCCGGGCCGGAGGATTGTTCACGGATTTCGCCGGTGTCAGGATCGATGCGCCGCTTGTCGGTGACTGTCACCGGCTCGTGCGAATCGTTCTGGCTCACTTGCGCTCCTGGTCATCCTCATCGACCACCTCGGCGTCCACGACGTTGTCGTCGGCCGGTCCGGCCGCCGACTCGCCGCCGCCGGGACCCGAGGCCTGCTCGGCCTGGGTGGCCTCGTAGAGCGCCTGACCCAGACCCTGGGCCTCGACGCCGAGCTTTTCCATCGCCGCCTTGATGGCCGCGATGTCGCTGCCCTCGAGCGTCGACTTGGCTTCGGCGACCGCGGAATCGACCTTGTCCAGCGTCTCCGCAGGGATCTTCGATCCGCCTTCGGCTTCGCGCTGTTCCTTGACGATCTTCTCCGTCTGGTAGACCAGCGACTCCGCCTGGTTGCGGACGTCGGCCTCCTCGCGACGCTTACGGTCCTCCTCGGCATGCGCCTCGGCGTCCTTGATCATCTGGTCGATCTCGTCCTTGGAAAGGCCGGAGCCCTCCTGGATTCGGATCGTGTTCTCCTTGCCGGTGCCCTTGTCCTTGGCGGTCACGTGCACGATGCCGTTGGCGTCGATGTCGAACGTGACCTCGATCTGGGGCACACCGCGCGGGGCCGGCGGGATGCCGGTCAGCTCGAAGCTGCCGAGCAGCTTGTTGTGCGCGGCGATTTCGCGCTCACCCTGGAAGACCTGGATCTGCACCGACGGCTGATTGTCGTCGGCCGTGGTGAAGGTCTCCGACCGCTTGGTCGGGATGGTGGTGTTGCGCTCGATCAGCTTGGTCATCACGCCGCCCTTGGTTTCGATACCGAGGGACAGCGGCGTGACGTCAAGCAGCAGAACGTCTTTCACCTCACCCTTGAGCACGCCGGCCTGCAGCGCAGCGCCAACGGCGACAACCTCGTCCGGGTTGACACCCTTGTTGGGCTCCTTGCCGCCGGTCATTTCCTTGACCAGCTCGGACACCGCGGGCATACGGGTGGAGCCGCCGACCAGAACCACGTGGTCGATGTCGGCCACCGAGATGCCGGCGTCGGCGATCACCGACTGGAACGGCTTGCGGGTGCGATCCAGCAGATCCTGTGTGATCCGCTGGAACTCCGAACGCGTCAGCTGCTCGTCGAGGAACAGCGGGTTCTTGTCCGAGTCCACGGTTATGTACGGCAGGTTGATCGAGGTGCTCTGCGAACTCGAGAGCTCGATCTTGGCCTTCTCGGCGGCTTCACGCAGCCGCTGCATGGCCATCTTGTCCTTCGTCAGATCGATGCCCGACGTGCCCTTGAACTTGTCGACGAGCCATTCGACGATCCGGTCGTCCCAGTCGTCACCACCGAGGTGGTTGTCGCCGGAGGTGGCACGGACCTCGACCACACCCTCGCCGATCTCCAGCAGTGACACGTCGAAGGTGCCGCCACCGAGGTCGAAGACCAGAATGGTCTGTTCCTTCTCGCCCTTGTCCAGCCCATAGGCCAGCGCCGCGGCGGTCGGCTCATTGACGATACGCAGCACGTTGAGGCCCGCGATCTGGCCGGACTCCTTGGTGGCTTGGCGCTGGGCGTCGTTGAAGTACGCGGGCACGGTGATCACCGCATCGGTGATGTCCTCGCCCAGATAGCTCTCGGCGTCACGCTTGAGCTTCATCAGCACGCGAGCGCTGATCTCCTGGGGGGTGTATTTCTTGCCGTCGATCTCGACGGACCAGTCGGTGCCCATTTCACGCTTGACCGAACGGATGGTCCGGTCGACGTTGGTCACCGCTTGGTTCTTGGCGGGCTGACCGACCAGCACCTCGCCGTTGCGAGCGAACGCAACGACGGACGGCGTGGTGCGGGAGCCTTCGGAGTTGGCTACGACGACGGGGTCGCCACCCTCCAGTACCGCGACGACGGAGTTGGTGGTCCCGAGGTCGATTCCGACCGCACGAGCCATGGTTGTTCCTCCTGAATTAGTCAATCTTTGGGTCTGAGTGCACCGCACTCAAGACTGCTCCGGCCAACCTTATCTTGTCAACCCAGACTTGAGTCAAGCACGCTCAACTGTCGATGGGTCCAACGGGAGGATGTCCGAGTTTGTTCCCGCGACGGCTGGTAGGGCCTTTCGCCCTGTCCGTCGAGGACCTTCACCGAGCGGAAAGTGGCCCAAGCCGCTACCCCGTCGACGTCGACGCGAGGACAGTTCCCGGTGTGGAGCAGACACGTGTGGTCGACGCACGCTGGCGATCGCTGCGCGAGCCCGTCCTGGTGGTGGTGACCGTCTGCGCGTTGGCCGTCGGCGGCATCCTCTGGCTGATCGGTCTGCGCGAGGCGGCCGATGTCTGCTGGATCGTCGGGACGGCGGTCGCACTGGTACCTGCTCTGTGGTGGGTGATCTCGACGTTGCGCCAGGGACGCCTCGGCGTCGACGTCATCGCGGTGCTGGCGCTGGTCGGCACTCTGCTCGTCAGCGAGTATCTGGCCGGCGCCCTGATCGCGGTGATGCTCGCCGGTGGGCGCGCTCTCGAAGCGGCCGCCGAGCGTCGAGCCACTCACGACCTGCGCGCCTTGCTCGAACATGCGCCGCGATTCGCTCGCCGGCGATTCGGTACGGAGGTCCGGGTCGTTCCGATCGCCGACGTCGTGGTCGACGACCTGTTGATCGTCGGCCCGGGCGAGACCGTGCCGGTCGACGGACGCGTCGCCGACGCGTTGGCCGTGTTGGACGAATCCGTACTGACCGGTGAGTCCGAGCAGGTGGAGCGGCGTGCCGGTGAACCGGTCCGCAGCGGCGTGGTGAACGCCGGCGGCCCATTCGAGCTTCGTGCCACCGCCATCGCCAAGGACAGCACCTACGCCGGCATCGTGCGGCTGGCTGAGGCCGCGGGTGCGGAGACTGCGCCGATCGTCCGGCTGGCCGACCGCTACGCGGCCTGGTTCCTGCCGTTGACGCTCGTCATCGCCGGTGGGGCCTGGCTCGCGACCGGATCAGCGGTACGAGCTATCGCCGTCTTGGTGGTGGCCACGCCCTGCCCGCTGCTACTCGCGGCACCGGTGGCGATCGTGTCCGGCCTGTCGCGCGCGTCACGCCACGGCGTGGTGATCCGCAGCGGCGGCGCGCTGGAGTCTCTGGGAAGTGCGACGACCTTGGTGATGGACAAAACCGGGACGCTGACGATGGGCCGCCCGATGGTTGTGGGTGTGCTCACCGCGCCGGGCCGAGACGCCGCAGAGGTCCTGCGGTGGGCGGCGTCCGTGGACCAGATGTCGCCGCACGTGCTCGCCGAGGCGATCGTCACCGAAGCGTTGGCCCGTGGCCTGCAACCGTCACTGCCCACTGAAGTCGGCGAGCAGGCCGGCCGCGGTGTCACCGGCACTGTCGACGGTCGCCACATTGAAGTCGGGAAGCTGACCAGCGACGGCGGCGAAGCGGATTGGGCGCGCGCCGCGGTAAACCGCGCACGCCTGGATTCCGCCGCGGTCGCGTGGGTGCGCGTGGATCAGGACCTGGCCGGTGCCGTGCTATTGCGAGATCCGTTGCGTCGAGACGCCCCTCGCACGGTTCGCCGGTTGCGAGCGGCTGGCCTCAACCGGCTGGTCATGTTGACCGGCGACCGCGCAGAACCCGCCCGCGAAGTCGCCACTGTGCTGGACTCGACGAGGTCTACGCCCAGCAGACCCCGGAAGACAAGGTGGCCGCGGTCCGAGCGGAGAAACAGCGGGCCGGGACCGTGATGGTGGGCGACGGCGTCAACGACGCGCCCGCGCTCGCAGCGGCGACGGTGGGCGTCGCGATGGGGGCGCGCGGCGCGACCGCGTCCTCGGAAGCCGCCGACATCGTGTTGACGACGGATCGCCTGGACCGCCTCGCCGATGCGATGGACATTGCCAGGTGGTCACGGCGAATCGCCGTGCAGAGCGCGGTGGTCGGCATGGCACTGTCATTGGCGGCCATGGTGATCGCGGCCCTGGGCTGGCTACCTCCCGCCGCCGGCGCGCTACTGCAGGAGGGCATCGATGTGGCCGTCATCCTCAACGCGCTTCGCGCCCTGCGCGGCAACCCCGAGGTCGAGGTGGATCTGCCAGCCGAAACGGAGAACATGTTGCGGCGCTTCGCAACCGAGCACGATGAACTACGCGACACCGTCGATCTCCTGCGCGACGCAGCCGACCGCTTGGTCACCGGCGCCGACCGGGGCGCACTGGAATCGGTGATCCGCGCGAACACCTTTCTCGAGGAGCGGATCCTGCCGCACGAGCAGGCCGAGGAGTCTGGGCTGTACCCGGCGCTGGCCCGTCCGCTCGGAAGCGGTGAAGCGACGGCCACCATGAGCAGGACGCACGCCGAAATCCGCCGTTTGTCCGACCGCATCGCGGCCCACGTCGAACTCGCCCGAGCCAGCAACGGCATCCCACCCGACCAAGTCGATGACCTACTCGCGTGTCTGTACGGGCTGCACGCGGTGTTGCGACTGCACTTCCTGCAAGAGGAGGAGAACTACTTCACCCTCGCAGACGACGCGTCGGCGACCGGTCTTGACACCCATGATGGCAAAGATCACCGTGCACAGAACAATTGACGCCATCCCGCTACATCTTTCTGCGGGCTGGCAGACCTACCGGGCCGGCCGGCAGGGACGAGCCGACATCGCGCGGCGCCAACAGCAGCGATTGCGCGACCTTGTCGCCTACGCGCGCACGCATTCGACATACTTCGCCGAGCGATACCGCGACGTGCCGCAGGCACTGACGGATATCACCCAACTGCCCACGCTCACGAAGACCGACTTGATGAGCCGCTTCGACGAGTGGATGACCGACCCGGCGGTGCACCGCAGCGAAGTCGAGGCGTTCATCGCCGATCCCACCATGATCGGCCACGACTACCTCGGCCGCTACGTCGTGTGCACCACCTCCGGTTCGACGGGAACGCCGACCATACTCATGCACGACCACCGCGCTCTGGCGGTCTACAACGCGCTCGGCTATGTCCGCTCAATGCCGGATGCGCTGTTGCGGTGGGACGTCCTGTCGGCACTGATTCGAGGCCACGGCCGGCTCGCCGCGGTCTTCGTGACCGACGGCCACTTCCTGGGTAACACAATGATGGCCCGCCGCATTCGCGCCAAGCCGTGGCGAGCAAGAATGCAGAAGATCTTCTCCGCGCTCGCCCCGGTGAAGGAGATTGTGGCCCAGCTCAACGCCTTTCAGCCCGTCGTCCTCGGCGGATACCCCAGCGCGCTGGAGGCGCTCGCCTCAGAGCAGTGCGCCGGCCGGCTCCACATCTCGCCCGTGTTGGTCAACGCGGCGGGCGAAACGTTGACCCAAGAGGCACGACGGCGGATCGCGTCGGCGTTCGGCTGCCGCGTGGGCAATTACTACGGGACTTCCGAGGCGGTCGGTTTGACATTTGAGTGTCCGGCTCAGCGTCTCCACGTGAACAGTGACTGGTACATCCTGGAACCCGTCGACGAGCACGACCGACCCGTATCACCGGGACAGCTGTCACACGGCGCTCTGGTGACGAACCTCGCGAACCGCGTTCAACCCATCATTCGGTACCAGATCGGCGACCAAATCGCACTCAGTGCCGAAACATGTTCTTGTGGAAGTCCGTTCCCGACGATCGACGTGATCGGCCGCACGGATGACACGCTGGTGTTCGCGATCGAGGGTCGCGAACCCGTCCGGGTTCTGCCGTTGGCGATCGCGACGGTCGCCGAGGAGACCACGGGTGTAGCGGCCTGTCAGATCATCCAGCGTGGCCCGTCGAGACTCCGAGTGCGATTCTGTGCCTCCGCCGCCGAGGAGGAGCCCACGGTGTGGGACGTACTGCGACGGCACCTCGGCGACTACCTGGCCGCTCAGGGCGCGATCGGTGTGTCGATCGAAAGAGACGACATGCCACCGCAATTGCATCCTCGAAGCGGTAAGTTCCGACAGGTCTACGCGGATTTCCGACCCAGCGATCGCGGCGCCGGCGACGTCAGGACGGTCTGACGTCGGCCACGCAACTCGGCGGCGAGGTCGTGTTCGAAGGCAGGTAGGGTCAGGCCGCGGCGCCTCAACCGCCGGTCGAGTGCATCGATGAACAGACCGTCGCCGGGGCGGCGGCATCCCAGGACGACCTGTTCGTTCATCACGTCGCGCGTCAACGCCGCGGCGGGGCACGCGGCCACCACCTCGAGCGACGCCCGCAGGTCCAGCGTCGTCAGTACTCCGCAGGACGGCGAGGCGCCGATGCCGACGACCTCGACGCCCGAGCGTTGGTAATCGGTGACATCGCGGACCACCTGGCGGGCCAGGCTCGAGTACACGAGACGCGTCCACCAGACGAAGGCGCGCAACAGCACACCTCGGAAGGCGTACCGTAACTTGCCTTTCGAGTCATACAGCCACAGGCTGTGACGCTTGAGCACACCGCCCCAGGCCAGCCGCTCCGGGCACGACAGCTGATGGATCCCGTAACCGGCGTCGACCAGCTCGTCGACGAGTTCGCTGACCGCGCCCCGACGGGTCGCGCCACCGGCGTACCGGGTGTTCTGGTTCAGCAGACAATGTGAGACCAGCACGACGCGGCGAGCGCGCTCGTCGCTCAGCCGGCTCCCCAGGACCCGATCCCGCGGGACGGCGGCGTCGTCCGTCACGGCGCCTCGGCCCGCTCGCGGTGCAGCAGGTCCCGCAGCAACGGGAACTCCGTATGCACATGGCGGTCCATGGCGCCCGCGAACCCCGGGGAGAGGTACAGCCGCCATAGCGGGTCGAGCACCCGCGCCGGCCCTGCCCATCCCGCGGCGATCGTGTGGCGCAGATGAACTCCGCGTTCCTGCGGCCATAGGGTCAGGGTCAACCTGACGGGCAGCGGGAGCCGACCCCAACCCAGACGCCACACGATCTGCTCGCCCGGCACGGCGGTCTCCACCTCACCGACCATCCGCAGATGCCGGGATCCGACGTATTCGTCCATCAGCACCACGTCTCCGACGTGATCGCGCCCCCCGTGCTCGAGCACATGCAGTTCGAGGTGCGTGCCCGGCCACCACGCCCGATACCTGTCGTCGTCACACTCGAGCAGGAAGTCGGTGATCTCGCGTCCGGTCACACCCTCAACGGTCATCTCTGATTCCAGGGTCAGCATCGTCCGCCCCTTCGCGGTCGTCGGGTATCCCCTGACAGCCCACGCCTCGGCAGCCCTGTCTGATAGGGCACCATGTCACTTCGTCCGGCAGAGTGGACTATCGGCCCTACGCTCCAACGTCGCAGAAGCGCATCCTGAGGCACAGCCGCAACAAGCCGGTTGAGGAGGCGGTAGTGAAATGACCGATCCATCCGAAATGGTGCCCGAGCGGACCGCCACTGCCGCACAGCATCGTCCTGTGAACCAGATCCTGGCGTGGACCGGGATCGCCGCCGGGGTGGTGTTCATCGTTGCGGTGGTGTTCTTCTCCGGGTTCTTCATCGGCCGCAGCACCGATCGCGACTATCACCGCGACCGGTGGAACGAGATGCCGGGTCCAGTCATGGTTGGCCCGGGCATGATGGGCCCAGGCATGGGCCCGCAGCCCGGCCAGATGGATCCTCCGGGCCGGTAGGTCCCCGACACCCGCTTCATCCTCCCACTTGTTTGCTCATGCAAAGACGTGCCGCCGCCGTCCGGGGCAGTAGTCGATCGTCGACATTGAAGTAGTGCACTACGCACGACTACCCGGCGCTGCCGTTCTTACGCTGCACTCGTCAGCAAACCATCGCGCAGCAGTTAGCTGCGGGGGAGCGAAGGAGAGAAACATGGCACAACATCTCGCAAAGTCAGGGCGCGCATTGCGTGTACGCACGGCCGTCGGTGGAGCATTGACCGCCGGCGCTCTACTGGCAGCACCTGTCGCGGTGCCCGCATTCACCGGAGTCGCCCACGCGGAGCCCGCTCCCGATCCGAGCGACGTGGCGGGTGCCATAAGTGCCGCCGTGAATGAAGCCACCGCCGCTCATAATCAGCGGGTCGCCAAGGCGCAGAACAAGATCAAGAACGGAATTCTGGCCCAGAACCCCGCGAAGGTGAAAACCGGCGTCGGCCAAATCCGGGAGTCCAACAAGACGTACGTGGTGCAGGTTCAGGGCATTCTGCGCGGCAGCCTCGCTCCCGCGGAGTAGCGGACCATCGATTCCTCGCGCCGGGCTGTAGTCAAACCTGGGTGTCGTCCTAGGGTTAGGCATGACTGCAGCCCGGCGCGAGCGCGCCGCCCTGGTGGCGACCATGAGCGAGATCGGGCCTGACGCGCCCACCTTGTGTGAGGGATGGACCACCCGCGATCTCGCGGCGCATCTGGTGGTCCGCGAGCGCAGGCTCGATGCCGCGCCCGGTATCGCGATCCCGTTCCTCGCCGGCTACACCGACAAGGTGCAGCGGCAGACCGCATCGTCCACCGACTGGGATGAGTTGGTGGACAAGATCTCGTCGGGACCACCGCTGTTGTCGCCCTTCAAGCTTCTCGATTCGGTCGCCAACATGGATGAGATGTTCATCCATCACGAAGACGTCCGCAGGGCTCGACCCGGTTGGGAGCCACGGTCTCTCGACGCCGAGACAATCGCGGCGCTCCGGCGCCCCGTCGGCATGATGGCCAGGCTGACCATGGGGAAAGTGCCCGCCCGGGTCACTCTGAGGACGCCTGAAGGCGAAACAGTCGCCGTCGTCGGCAGCGGTCCCGGCTTGACTGTCACCGGAGACATCGGTGAGCTCACGCTTTTCGTCGCCGGTCGCGATGAAGCCCGGCTCACCTTCTCCGATGCCCAAGCCGCTCAAGCCGTGCGCGCCGCACGACGAGGCCTGTGAAAGGCGGCCTCGCCGCCGGGCTCCTGCTGTCGGCGGCCGTCCTGGCCGCCGGTTGCTCCACAACCGTCGAGGGCAATCCGGTCGCGTCCAGTGCCTCACCGACCGAACCGAGCTTTCCAACATCCAGGCCGACGCGAACGCCGTCGCCGAGCAGCACACCGCCGTCCCCACCGCCGTCCACGTCGCCGCCGACGGGGCTGCCCGGCGCGACGACACTGCCACCGGATGAGTCCGGTTACGTGTTCATCGAGACCAAATCCGGTCTGACGCGCTGCCAGATCTCCGAGGCCGAGGTCGGCTGCGAATCGCAGTTCACCAACTCCGTCGAAGTGAATGGCATGCCCGCCAACGGGGTGAACGTCACCGCCGACGGCAGCATGCGCTGGGTCGTCGGCAACCTCGGCGCCATCCCGGCCGTCACCCTGGACTACCAGACCTACCGTGCGCTCGGCTGGACGATCGCCGCGACCACCGACGGCACCCGGTTCACCAACGACGGCACCGGTCACGGCATGTTCGTCAGCACCTCGGGCGTCGAGGTCTTCTGATCACGTCCCATTAGGCTGGAACGCGTGGATTCACCACTGGACTTCCGGGTCTTCGTCGAACCTCAACAGGGCGCCACCTACAACGACCAACTCGCGGTCGCCCGCACGGCCGAAGCCGCCGGCTACTCGGCGTTCTTCCGCTCCGACCACTTCACCGCCATGAGCGGTGACGGTCTACCGGGACCCACCGACTCCTGGGTCACGCTGGGCGGCATCGCGCGCGAAACCACCTCGATACGGCTCGGCACTTTGGTCACCTCGGCCACGTTCCGCTATCCGGGCCCCCTGGCGGTCGCTGTCGCACAGGTCGACGAAATGAGCGGCGGCCGTGTGGAATTGGGCATCGGCGCAGGCTGGTTCGAAGCCGAGCACAAGGCCTACGCCATCCCGTTCCCTCCGCTTGGTGAACGCTTCGACCGGCTCACCGAACAGCTGCACATCATCACGGGCCTCTGGACGACCCCGAGCGGGGAGACGTTCGATTACGCCGGCGCCCACTACGCCGTCACGGAATCTCCCGCCCTACCCAAACCGGTCCAGTCGCCGCATCCGCCGATCATCATCGGTGGCGCCGGCGCGAAGCGGACACCGGCGCTCGCCGCGCAGTTCGCCGCCGAGTTCAACATTCCGTTCGCGCCGCTCGAAACGGCTCAGACTCAGTTCGAGCGGGTCGCCTCGGCGGTGGCCGATGCCGGACGCGCAGCCGAGTCGATGACGTACTCCGCGGCCTTCGTGATCTGCGCGGGTCGAAATGAGCAGGAGATCTCCCGGCGGGCCGCCGCGATCGGTCGCGAGGTCGACGAACTGCGCAGCAACTCTCCACTGGTGGGGACCCCCACCGAGATCGCCGACAAGCTCGGCGCCTACCTGACGATCGGCGTGCAGCGGATTTACCTGCAGGTTCTCGATATGTCAGATCTCGACCACGTGGACTTCTTCGCCGCAGAGGTCATCCCGCAGCTCCGCTGAACAGGCGCTCACCTGCATGTCGCCACTACTATCAGCGCCGTGGCCCGCCGGCAGTTCGACGACGACGACGGGCAGCCCTGGCACAATCGCACGTCCACGCTCCTCGGGGCCAGCGTTCTCGCGATCCTGGTGATCGGCATATTGATCGTCGCGGCGACCGCGCTGGCCCGCCAATTCGGCGAAACCGAGGAAGCCCCTCTCGACTTCGTCACGCCGTCGTTCTCGGCAACGGCGTCAATGTCAACGGACACGACCACCACTCAGACGATTACGAGCACGAGTCCGCCGGAGACCACCGACATCGACGGCCCTTCGACATCGCCGACGTCATCGTCAGAGACGACGTCCAGCAGCGAGAGTTCGACCAGACGGCCGACGACCCGCAACGATGACGACGAGGACGAAGGCCCCACCACCCGAACGACACGGCGCACGCCACGCACCAACATCACGCGTACGCTCAATCCCTACCCCTGAGCGCCTACTATCGGTCCCCGTGGCGCGATACGGATCTCCTGACGACCCGAACCATCCGGACGACGACCCGACTGCCTACCTCAACTACGGCGACGGCGGATACGGCGGGCCGCCTGGCCCACCGCCCGGTGACGAGGTCCCGTGGTTCCGTAAGCCGGGCGCGCTCGTCGGGTTCGGGGCTCTGGGCGCGGTGATCGTCGCGTTGATCGTGTTCGGCCTGGCCAAGCTCATCACCGGTGGTGACGCGCCGTCCGAGCAGACGACGTTGACTCCGCTCACCACCACCTCGCGGTCAGTCACGCCGACGACCACGGCGGCGCCCGAAACCGTGACAGAGACCGTCACGCCGACGACGACCACCGAGTCCCCGACGACCACCACGACCACCACGACACCGCCGACCACGACCACCACGACACCGAGCGTCAGCACCAGCATCAGCACGAGCACGGAAACCAGCACGGTTACCGAAACGGTGACGCCGGCTCCCTAGCGGCCTCTGGCGGCGTACTCGGCGACCAGCGCCTCGGCGCTACGCACGGCGGCCCGGCAGGCGCGCGTCGTGAACGGATCGTTGAGCGGGTGTTCGGCGCGACGGCGCCAGCGCTGAGCGGCGGCGAACGCGGACCGGGGCCCGTCGTAGGGGGCATCGGGTTGCAGGCCGAGTCTGCTGGCGGCGTCGGTGCCGGAACCGCCGATGATGCGCCGCAGCGACGCCATCTCGTCCTCGTTCAACGTGGTTGGCCGCGAACGTAATTGGCTGAGCAGCCGCAACTCCTCGAACGCGTGGGTATCGGCCAGCAGCGGATCGATGTCGGCGATGATGGCGCGGCTCGCGAAGATCGGGTTGTTCTCCACGAAGCGCCGCAGCGACAGCAGCGCGGTATGCGCCTTGAGCAGATCCGACCGCTGCGCGAACTGCTGGTCGATCACGTCGCGCAGGGCGATCAGCCCGCTGCGCTCGAGCAGTTCGTCGGCCAGGGCCACCGAATCGGTGACGCCGGCACGCAGCACCGCGATCGAGATCCTGATCCCGAACATGCCGAACCGGTCGAGCAGCGCGGCCCGGGTGGCGGCGTCGACCGGCAACGAACTGTCCTCGCGCACGAATCGGTCCACCGACAGCATCGCCTTGGTCAGCTCCACCGCGTCGACCCCGGCCAGCTTCTCCAGCGCGACGAACTCGCTCTGTCGCAGGGTGCGCGCGGTGAGCGCCAGCAGCCCCGATACCGGCACCACTGCCTGGCAGATGCCGGTCTTGTCCATCTCGCTGGTGAACCGGGCCGCCACGTCCTTGGCGGACAACATCGCGTCGATCCGGCCGGCACCGATCTCGTCGGCCCGCGACGCGACACCGATGACTCCAAGCGCCCCCGCCGATCCCCCGACCAGCTCGCCGATCTGCATGAGCAGCGCGATGTCGGCGGCGTTGAGGGTGCGCAGCAGGAACACCACCGCGTCGATGCGTGGAACGCCGTCGTCGGGGACCAGCAGTCGTAATGTGCGTTCGGAGACGTCCCTGGACAGCGACGACGTGCCGGGCGTATCGATGATCGTGGTGTCGATCAGTTCGGATGCGGGCCACTCGACGTCGAGGTCGACGACGTCCTCGGGATCGAGGGTGGCGAAGTCGAAGGTGAGACCACCCTCGACGGCGTCGCGGCCGATCGGCACGTTGGAGCGTCGTCCACCTCGATGGTTGGCGGTGACCTTCGGTGTCGGACCGTGCCGGAACCAGGTGACGATGCGGGTGGCCTCGGTGGCGTCGGTGGGCGCAATGTCCTCGCCCACAAGCGCATTCACCAGGGTGGACTTGCCAGCCTTGAGCGTTCCCGCCAGCGCGATGCGGATGGGCTGGTTGAGCCGGCGGCCGATGCGGTCCAGTTCGTTGTGCACGTCGGGACGCTGTGCGTAGGCGGGATCGGAGCGGTAGGCCTGGATGGTTCCGCCCAGGATCGCGCGCACCTGGTCACTCGTGCTCATCGACAGACCAGCTTAGGGCCTGTCAGCTGGGCGCCGACTGAGCCTCCGACAGCAGCTTGTCCGCGTGGTCGGTCACCTGTTTGAGGATGCTGAGCTGGCGCTCGAGTTCCTTGACGCGCGTGTTGCGTTCGTTCTCCTCGAGTTTGGCCGCGGCGATCGTCGCCTGCAGCGATTCGTTCAGCGACCGCGTCGTCTGGTTGGCGATGCCGCGGTAGTGGTCACGCAGTTGGCGCTGAACACCCTTGAGCCGGTCCCGCGACTCCTTGTTCACGACGAAAGAAACGTCGTCGATGAACCGGCGCGTATTCAACTTCGCCTCGTTACGCACCCGCATCATGCGGTTGTCCATGTTCTCCCGGTACGCGCTACGCCCCATCAGCAGACCGGCACCGAGGGATAGCGGATTGAACATGCCCAGACCTGCGAACGACGTCAGCATGCCGAACATCAGGACACCGCCGTACGAGCCCTGCATACCGATCCCGACCTTGCGTGCCTTGCCGACCGGTTTGGCTTCGAGATTGGCCAGCGACTTGATCTCGCCGAGGCTGGCGCCCATCTCGCGCGCATCGATCTGCGGCATCTTGACGGCATCCAGGCCGGCCTCGGTGAAGGTGCGGGCCACCTCTTCGGCCAACACCGTCGCACGCTGATACGCCCAGACGAAGTTGTCCCCTACCGCGGTGGCGATCGCGTTCTCCAGCTCGGTCCCGATCTCGGCCCAGTGCTGCGTCGGGTCGCAGTTGTCGATCTCCTTCTCGATGTGCTGGCCGATGATCCGGAAGCGGCCGCGCAGATCGTGGTCGATATCGGCTGTCAGATCGGCGATTCCGTCGTTGAGCACCTGCTGCCACAGCGCTGTCTGCTGCAGCGCCTCCTGCGCTTCCTCCTTGCGCCGCTCCAGATCCTCGGTGATCCGGTCCCGCACATCGGCATCGTTGAGCGACGCCAGCTCGGTGCTGACCTTGAGCGTGAGATGCTCAGCAGCCGAACGTATCTCGGCAACCACCTGTTCCCGGATGTGATCCCGCTGCCGCGACAGCACCTGCTCGGTGAGGAACTTCACGATGGCCGGGAAGTTCGACTCCGCGTTGAGTTCCTTGTCGTTGAGCTGGATGGCGTGACTACGCAACAGCGACGACGCCGGAATCATCGGGATCGACAGGCCCGCCCGGTCGAGATGCGCCTTGTTCGCCTCGACGATGGCGCGCCAGTGGGGATACAGGTCTGTCTTGGTGGCAATGATCGTCGAGACCGGGCAGATGCCGAAAGCCTGCCGCATGAATGTCATTTCGGGTTCGGTGAACTCCTGGCTGGTGTCACTGCACATCAACACCGCGTCGGCGTCGGGCAACAACCCCAACGTCGCCGACAGGTGCGGCTGGCCGTGCCCACCGACGCCGGGCGTGTCCACGAACGCCAACCCGTTCTTCAACAGCGGGCCCGTCGCGGTGACCTCGACCCGCAACACCTCGCGGCCGCCGGCCTGCGGAGCGCGGCGCAGATCGGTCTTGATGTCGGCCATTTCGATCTCGATCGCTTCCGGCTCCGCACCATCGGGGCGTGCGACGATCAGCCTGGCCGAGGTGTTCTCGCCGTAGGACACCACCGTCGGCAGCACGGTGCTCTCGTCGTCGCCGACGCGCGCGACCGGAGCGTTGAGTAGCGAGTTGAGCAGCAGGCTCTTGCCCTGCTTGAGCTGTCCGGCCACGACCACCCGGATCTGCGGATCGGTGATCCGCGCCTTGGCCCTGGCCAGGCGTTCGACCAAGTCGCCGCGCTCGTTGGCGTCGGCGATCTTGTTGGTGTGGTCGATCAACTCGACGATGACCTTGGTATTGCGGGGGTCACTCGGTTGCGTCATGAAGTCCTTCTGGTGCCCGGAGACGGCTCAGCACTAACGGTAGATGCGCGAACTGGCGGGGATCGGCTTTCGATCCCCGCCAGTGGCGTTGGTGCTCGTCGTCAGAACAGACCGGCGTCGACCGTGTTGTCCACATCGACGCTGGTGTCGATGCTGCTGTTGACCTGACCCGAGTTGTCGACGGAGCTGTCCACCGAGTTGTCCTGGCCCGAGTTGTCCACCGAGTCGTCGACCGTGGTCTGGTTTCCGCCGACGGTGGTCGTGTCGTTGTCGACGATCACGATGCCGCCGCCGGAACCACCGGCCCCGCCGGACGCGCTGCCGCCGTCGTTACCGATGCCGATCAGGCCACCGCCACCGTCGCCGCCTGCCGCGCCACCGCCGCTGCCACCGCTCATGTCGTTGTCGTTGATGACGGGTCCCTCGTTGTCGGAGATGATGTCCCCGCCGGCGGTCTGGTCGCCACTGTCGTCGATGTCGTTGTCCTCGCCGATGTTGACGTTGGAGTCGTCGATGTCGCCGGTGCTGACGTTCTCGTTGTCGTCACCGACCACATTGCCGTCGCCGTCGACATGGGTCGCGTCGATGTCGCCCGCGGTGCCGGTGTTCACCACACCACCATTGGTGGCAGTGTTGCTGGTCTTGTCGCCGAGGGTGATATCACCGAATTCCAGGTCGAAGTTGCCGACGCCCTGTTGCGAGTCCGCACCCGTCGTGTTGGACATGTTGGTCTCGGGGCTCATGAAACTGGTGTCGTTGTTCGACCACATCTCGGTCTGGCGCTGCGGGGCGAAGGCGATGCCGTGGGTCTGGGCAACGGCCTGCTGCAGCCCGAAGACGGGATCGCCGCCGCCGTGCAGGACGGCGGCCGGCGCCACCGTGGCGGCAACCGCCTGCACCTGAGCGGCGGTCACACTGGACACGTTGGCCGCGGCCATCGAGCGGGCCGGGTCCACGATGAATTCCTGGGCCCGGATCGGATCACGGAAGAGGTCCAGGAGCCAGTCGATTACGTTCGTCATTTCTGTCGTCCTTCGGTCGTGTTGTCGGAAGCTGGTCACACCGGGCTGTCCGGCGAACTGATGACCACGTTAGGGACCAGCCGACTGCCCTGAAACGGGGTCGAAACCCCTGCCTGCCATGAGGCACCTCGGGATGGGTCATGACCCTCCGTTAGGGGATTAGGGGGTTGTTAGGGGGTTGCGCTCACAGCGGGGCGGAAAACAATACTGCGCGGCCGCTTGCGGCCGCGCAGTCGTGGTGGTGAGGGGGTCAGAAGTCAGAAGATGTCGTATCCCGACGGGTCGGAATCCATGTCGGCGACCTCGATGACGGTCTCGCTGAGATGACCGTCGGCCGGCAGGTCGAACACCGGCAGGTCGTCGATGATCGGCTGGTCGAATTGCAGTGACCCGTCACCGGCGCCGACCACCCCGGGGACGTTCGAATCCTCCAGCGCATCCAGTCCGGAGTCCAGCACGTCATCCGAAGAATCGACATAGTCGGTGATGGTCGTCTGCATATCGTCGAAGGCCTGAACAGGCACTTGGGCGTCGAACGCGTCGAACGCCGCCGTCGCGGCGCTGCTCGCCCACACGTTGTCGGCCATGTCGACAGCCATGTCACCAAAGCCCTCGGCCCCCGTGCTGGGCACCGCCGCGCCCAGCGACTCGGTGACAACCGGAATCAGGTTGCTGACGTCGGCAGTGGTCACGTTGGTGAGGTTGGCGTCGAGAATGGCTTGGTCCGGGTTTTCTGCGTAGCGCGCGGCGGCATCGGGATCTCGCACCAGGGACATCACGAAGTCGAGCAGCGAATTGGCCATGAAACACCCTCCTTCCCAATACAGATATAGATGACAGACAGATGGCACGAGCCAGATGGCTTGTCACGATGCTATCCACCGCTGACGCCGCAGAGATCGGTGCGAAACCCACCTCTACACCTGGGGCATTAGGGGCCCCGACATTAGGGGCTTTCGCGCCATAGGGGGATGTGCCGGGTTTCGGGCTGCAGAGCCGCTATCGTGATGTTCGGCCGAAACGCAGAGGAAAAGATGAGCGACTCTCTCGGGTTGTCGATTGGGATGACCAATTTGGTGGCGGCTCGCATGGGCCGTCCCCCGGTGATGCGACGTTCCATGCTCACGGTGTTCGAGGACCGAGCAGCCGAAGTCGGCGTGCCGTCCGAATATTCAGGCGACCCTTCGATCCAGCCGTCGGGAATGGTGCTGACGGGATTCGTCGAGCGCGTGGGCGATCCGGTGCCGTTGGTCGCGGCCGACGGTTCGGCCCACCGCGGTGAGCAGGTACTCGTCGAAGCCCTCGACGCAATGGCACGGACCGTCGGCGGCGGTGCGCCCATCGCGATCGCGGTGCCCGCACACTGGGGTGCCGCGACGGTCGGCGCACTGCGCGGCGCGTTGCGAGGCGCCCCGAGCCTGGCTCCCAACGGTGTCGCGCCGGCGCTGGTCCCGGATTCGGTCGCCGCACTTTCGGCGTTGCAGTCGGCGCCCGGGCTGCCGTCCCGCGGCGTCGTGGTGCTGTGCGATTTCGGCGGCAGCGGTACCAGCGTCACACTGGCCGACGCGGGCGCCAACTACGACACCATCGGTGAGACGGTGCGGTACGCCGACTTCTCCGGCGATCAGATCGATCAGGCGCTGCTGAGCCACGTCGTCGCCGGCATCGCGGAGGCCAGCGACGCCGATCCGGCGAACACGGCGGCCGTCGGTTCACTGGCCCGGCTGCGCAACGACTGCAGGCTGGCCAAGGAGCGGTTGTCCGCCGAGACGGCCACAGCCGTGCATGCCGCATTGCCCGGCTTCGCGTCCGATGTTCGCGTGACACGCACCGAGTTGGAACAACTCATCGCCGAACCGCTCACCGGCCTCCTACGCACGGTTGAAGACACGTTGCAGCGCAACAACATTGCGGTGTCAGACATCTCGGCGGTCGCGACGGTCGGCGGCGGTGCGAACATCCCGCTGGTGACTCAGCAGCTCTCGACGCGGCTACGCGCGCCCGTCGTCACGACGCCGCAATCGCAGCTGAACGTGGCCGCAGGCGCCGCCGTGCTGGCCGAAGGTGCCGACGCCGCAACGGGAATGGCCACCGCAGCGGATGCGCCTACGGGGATGGCCCCGACCGCGGGATGGGTCGCAGGCGCGGCCGGCTTGGGCGCCGCTGGTGCGGCCGCAGCGGGCATGGCCGGCGACGCCGGGGACTCCTCGATGGATTCCTCGACCTTTCGTGCGCTCGCATGGTCGCAGGACGACGTCCCTGCCGGCGGCGGCGAGCCCGTGCCGTACACCGGCGAGGACTACACCTTCGACCCAGCTGCCACCGGGTCGGCGGCCAGGCCGCCGATGGAGTTCAGCCACGAAGAAGAAGGCTTCACCCCCGAGCCGGAACCACTGCCGTGGTACAAGCGTCCGACGATCCTGTTCGGAGCCGCCGCCGCGGCTGTGCTGTTGGCCATTGGCGGTCTCGCGGTCACGTTGACCGGCACGTCCAGCAACACCGGTCCGGTTACCGAGACGGCGACGACCTTCGAGACCGGCCCGTCGCCCGCGGGACCACCCACCTCGCAGACCATCACCGTCACGGGATCCGACGGCCAGCCGAGCACCACCGTTGTGCCGCCTCCCTCGACGACGACCACGACGACAACCACCCCGTCGACGACCTCGTCGACGACCACGACGACAACCACCACCACCACAACCACCACCACGACGACCACACAGCCGACGACGACGCAGCCGACGACCACCCAACCCCCTACCACGACCCAACCGCCGACTACGACCGACGAGCCGATCATCACCACGACACCTGACGTGGTGGTTCCCGACGACGGCACGTGATCCATGCCCAAACCGGCGCCGGAGCACGTCACCGAGATCCCGCCGCCCGCGCGTGACACGATCGCGGCGCTGACGGCAGCGCCGGGCGAACCGGTGAAGCTCCTGGTGGCCGGCGGCATCGGCAGCGGTAAGACGTCGATCCTCGCCGCCGTGCGAAACACATTGCGTACGGCCGGGATTCCGTTACTCACGCGGCCGCCGCGCAGCGGTGACGATCCCGCAGCGGCCATCGTGATCGACGACGCGCATCTGCTCGACGATGTCGAACTCGAACAGCTCGTCGACCGCGTGGCCGATCCCGCTTCGACGGTCGTCGTCGCGACGGAACCCCTCGCGCATCGGCCCGCGCTGCGCGCCTTGGCCACCGCGATCGAACGCGAGAACCCCGTCGTGATGATAGGCGCATTGAGTCCACCTGACGTGACGCGTGCCGCGGCCGAAATACTCAGCGCCACACCGACACCCGAGTTCATTCGTGCGCTCATGGTGTCCACGGCCGGGCTGCCGTTCCTGTTGGGTCCGGCGATCACCGCCGCCTCATCCCTCGAGGGCGAGACGCCGACGTCGGCGATCGCGCAGGCGGCGAGCTTCGCGCTGATCGAACGGCTACGCCGACTCGACGAGCCGGTGCTGGACACCCTGCTGGTCACCTCGCTGAGTCCCGGCCTGGGCCCCGACGACGTCGCGGCGACGCTGCGCATCGGACCCCAGGACGCCCAATTCCTTGTCGACCGCGCCCGCGCGACCGGATTGATCGAGCCGTCGCACAGTCACACCTTCCTGCGTTCCGTGCACCACTGCATCGCACAGATCATCGGTACCGCACGCCACCATGACACCGAGATCGCATTGCTCGTCTCTCAGATCGAATCATCCACGCTGTCAGCCGATCTCGCGTTGCGGCTGGCCGAGCACGGGCTTCGCGACGATCAGCTGGCGAGCGCTCTGGCCAAACTCGCGGCCGAGTGCCAGGGCCAACCCGCAAGGGCGGCAAGACTTTATCGCGCGGCAGCCGACGCAGGGGCGACGAAGCTCAACGCGAGATTGGCGGACGCGCTCGCCCTGACGGGCGACTGTGCGACCGCGGGGCGGATAGCAGACGAGCTGCTCGGGTCCGACGACGCGGCCGAGCGCGCGGCCGCGGTCCGCATCGCGGCCAGCATCGCTGCGCACGATGGCAGCTCCGCGCAGGCCGCCGACATCTTCCGCTGGCTCGGCCCCTATCCGGACGCGTTCGTCGGTTCGGCGGGCGCCATCGTGTCGCTCGCGGTTGGGGATCTGCCCGCAGCCCGGGCGGCGCTCAGCGCCGAGAGCGCGGGCCCGCCGACGTCGACCTCGCGCGCCGCCCGCAGCCTCGCGGAGGGACTCCTGATGTCCCTCGATGCTCCTTACCCTTCGGCGGTCGCACGGCTGGGCCAGTCGATCACCGCCGATCAGGCGCCGACGGGCGTCGCACCCGACACCCCCGCGGCGCTGGTGACGCTCGCCGCCCTGCACGGCGGCGATCCCGTACGGGCCCGCAGCGTGATCGGCCGTGCCGTGCGGACGTCAATGGACGAAAGCCCCGAGAACACAACCTTCGCCGCACGCAGACACCGCCTGTTGTTGGGCTGGGTGCGGATGCTCGACGGCCACCTACAGGCCGCGACGGCCGACGCCGCCGCCGTTGCCGCGAATGCCGATGCGCTGCATCGCCGCGACGCGCTGTGGGCGTCGGCGCTGCAGACGGCGATCGCGCGCCGTAGCGGCGACAGCGGCGCGGTACAGAAGCATTGGTATGCGGCGGCCGAGGTGCTCGCCGAATACTCGATGGACCTGTTCTCCCTGCTGCCGTTGGGCGAGCTATGGGTGGCCGCGGCCCGGCTGCGTCAGATCGACCGGCTGCAGCACACCCTCGACGAGGCGTTCGGCCTGCTGGACTCGCTCGGCAACCCGCTGTTGTGGTCGGTGCCGTTGCGCTGGGCCGGTGTGCACGCGGGGATCCTCGCCAATTCACCGGAGGCGGTGGCGCCGCACGGTCAGGCGTTGACCGCCGCCGCCGCACACAGCCCGTTCGCCAAGGCATTGGCCACCGCGGGCCGCACGTGGCTGCGGGTCCTCGCCAACCATGTAGACACCGACGACGTCGGCGCGGCGGCGCGCGGGCTGTCACAGTTCGGGCTCACCTGGGATGCCACCCGGTTGGCGGGGCAGGCCGCGTTGCACACGCCCGACGGCCGCGTCTCGGGTGCGATGCTGCAGCTGGCTCGCGACCTGAAACAGACCACCGCACTGGATGCTGCGCCGGGCCTCGACACGTCGGCGGCCGTCGACAGCCACCCCGGTCCCACCCGCCCGGCGGCGACGAAACTGTCGGACCGCGAGCGCGAAGTCGCCGAACTCCTGTTGCTCGGCATGCCGTACCGCGACATCGGCACCCAGCTGTTCATCTCAGCGAAGACCGTCGAGCATCACGTCGCCCGAATCCGGCGACGGTTGGGAGCCGAATCGCGTTCGGAGATGTTGTCGATGTTGCGCGCGATGGTCGCACCTCAGGGTTGATCACCTGTGATTCCTGCCACCGATGTCGGCGGCGGTCACGGCGGAAACCGGCAGCCCCGACAGCCATCCGGTGAGTGTGGCGAACCGTAGTTAGGTCAGCCTGCGTAGACCTGAATCCAGCTGTGGTGTAACTATGAGCAGGCATGCAGCGAAAGTTACTGGCGGGTAACATCGGATAAGTTACCCTTGAGTAACTTAAGGACGGGAGGCGCGCGGTGGAAACGCAGATGCTGATCAGGATCATCTCCGTGGTCCTGATGCTCGCCCTCGTCGGTGTCTTCGCATTCAAGCGCGTGCTCTTCCTGACGAATTTGATCCGGTCCGGCGCGAAGACGAGCGTCGAGAACAACCGCAAGGACAACCTCAAGAAGCGCATCACCACGCAGTTCGAGGAGGTCTTCGGGCAAACCCGGCTGCTGAAGTGGTCGATTCCCGGCATGGCCCACTTCTTCACCATGTGGGGTTTCTTCATCCTCGCCACGGTCTACGTCGAGGCGTTCGGACAGGTCGTCGACCACGACTTCCACATCCCGTTCGTTGGCCGTTGGGACGCTCTCGGCTTCCTGCAGGACTTCTTCGCCGTCGCCGTGCTGCTCGGCATCATCACGTTCGCGATCATCCGTATCGTCCGCGAGCCCAAGAAGCACGGGCGCGACTCGCGTTTCTACGGTTCGCACACCGGCGGCGCCTGGCTGATCCTGTTCATGATCTTCAACGTCATCTGGACCTACGCGCTGGTCCGTGGCGCCGGCGCCAACACCGGAGCCCTGCCCTACGGCAACGGCGCGTTCTTCTCACAGTTCATGGGCTGGATCCTGCATCCGCTCGGCGAATCCGCCAACGAGTGGATCGAGACGCTGGCGCTGATCGGGCACATCGCGGTCATGCTGGTCTTCCTGCTGATCGTCCTGCACTCCAAGCACCTCCACATCGGCCTGGCGCCGGTCAACGTCACGTTCAAGCGGATGCCCAACGGGTTGGGTCCGCTGCTGCCCGTCGAGTACGACGGCGAGCGGGTCGACTTCGAGGATCCCGCCGAGGACGCCATCCTGGGGCGCGGCAAGATCGAGGACTTCACGTGGAAGGCCTACCTCGATATGACCACGTGCACCGAGTGTGGACGCTGTCAGTCGCAGTGCCCCGCGTGGAACACCGGCAAGCCGCTGTCCCCCAAGCTCGTGATCATGAACCTTCGCGATCACCTGTTCGCGAAAGCGCCGTACATCCTCGGCGACAAGGAGTCGCCGCTGGAGAACACCTCCGAGGGTGGCGTCGGTGAGGACCTCGGCGGCGAGAAACACGACGAAGAGCACCACGTTCCGGAATCGGGCTTCGAACGAATCATGGGTTCGGGTCCCGAGCAGGCCACCCGGCCACTGGTCGGCACACTCGAACAGGGCGGCGTGATCGACCCCGACGTGTTGTGGTCGTGCACCACGTGCGGCGCCTGCGTCGAGCAGTGCCCGGTCGACATCGAGCACATCGACCACATCGTCGATATGCGCCGGTACCAGGTGATGATGGAGTCCGAGTTCCCCGGCGAACTCGGCGTGCTGTTCAAAAACCTTGAGAACAAAGGCAATCCGTGGGGCCAGAACTCCAAGGACCGCACCAACTGGATCGACGAGGTCGACTTCGATGTGCCCGTCTACGGCAAGGACGTCGAGTCCTTCGAGGGCTACGAGTACTTGTTCTGGGTCGGTTGCGCGGGCGCATACGAGGATCGCGCCAAGAAGACCACCAAGGCGGTCGCCGAACTGCTCGCGACCGCGGGCGTGAAGTACCTGGTGCTCGGCGAGGGCGAGACGTGCAACGGCGACTCGGCCCGGCGCTCGGGTAACGAGTTCCTGTTCCAGCAGCTGGCCGCGCAGAACGTCGAGACGCTCAACGAGCTCTTCACCGGTGTCGAGCGGGTGGACCGCAAGGTCGTCGTGACATGCCCGCACTGCTTCAACACGCTGGGCCGCGAGTATCCGCAAGTGGGCGGTAATTACACCGTGCTGCACCACACCCAGCTGCTGAACCGGCTGATCCGTGACAAGAAACTGGTCCCGGTGAAGCCCGCCGACGGTGGGGTCGATGTCACCTACCACGACCCCTGCTACCTCGGCAGGCACAACAAGGTCTACGAGGCGCCGCGCGAGCTCATCGGGGCGTCCGGCGCCAAGCTCACCGAGATGCCGCGGCACGCCGACCGTGGCCTGTGCTGCGGCGCGGGCGGTGCCCGGATGTGGATGGAAGAGCACATCGGCAAGCGCGTCAACGTGGAACGCACCGAAGAGGCGATGGATACCGCGTCGACGATCGCGACCGGTTGCCCGTTCTGCCGCGTGATGATCACCGACGGTGTGGACGACGTCGCCGCGACCAGGGATGTCCCCAAGGCCGAAGTGAAGGACGTGGCACAGCTGCTGCTGGAGTCGCTGGACACGAGCGCGGTGACGCTGCCGGAGAAGGGCACCGCGGCCAGAGAAGCAGAAAAAGCAGCCGAGCAGCGCGCCGCGCAGGTCGAGGCCGAGGCGACCGAAGTCGAGGAAGAGACCGAAGCAGAGGTCGAGGAAGCGGCTCCGACCGAGGCCAAGGCGTCCAGCGCGACTGCGGACACCAAGCCCGTCACGGGACTGGGTATCGCCGGGGGCGCCAAGCGTCCCGGTGCCAAGAAGGCGGCTGCCGCTCCCGCCGGCGACAAGCCCGCCGAAGACAAGCCCGCCGCGTCAGCACCGGTCAAGGGCCTGGGCATCGCCGGGGGCGCCAAACGTCCCGGCGCCAAGAAGACCGCCGCGGCTGCCCCTGCGGAAGCCCCCGCGGCCGAAGCCGAAGCACCGGCGAAGCCTGAACCCGAGGTCAAGGGCCTGGGCATCGCCGCCGGTGCGCGCCGCCCGGGAGCCAAGAAAACCGCGGCCCCCGCAAATGCTGAAGCGGCGCCGCAGGCCGAAGGTGCGCCACCTGCCCAAGCCCAGGCACCCACCGAAGCCGAAGCACCGGCGAAGCCTGAACCCGAGGTCAAGGGCCTGGGCATCGCCGCCGGTGCGCGCCGCCCCGGCGCAAAGAAGGCAGCACCCGCGGCTCCTGCGAAACCTGCTGCGCCACAGCCGGATAAAGCGGCCAACGGCGAATCCAGCGCTGCGCCCGAGCCTTCTGCGGACGACAACGGCGAAGCGCCTGCCGCGCCGGTGAAGGGTCTGGGTATCGCGAAGGGTGCGCGTCCGCCCGGCAAGCGCTGACCAGCGTTTTTCGATATTCGCTGGACGGCAATGAGAGCATTAAGGACGTGACCACGCACCACGTGCCGTTTCATGCCGCCGGGCAGCATCCGCGGCCGCGCATGTTCACGCAGTCATCCAAGCTGCAGGACGTGCTGTACGAGATCCGTGGCCCCGTGCACGAACACGCGTCACGGCTGGAGGCCGAGGGTCACCGCATCCTCAAACTCAACATCGGCAACCCGGCCCCGTTCGGCTTCGAGGCGCCCGACGTGATCATGCGCGACATGATCCAGGCGCTGCCGTACGCGCAGGGGTACTCCGACTCGAAGGGCATCCAGGCGGCCCGCCGCGCGGTGTTCACCCGCTACGAATTGGTGGAGGGATTCCCCCGATTCGACGTCGACGACGTCTACCTCGGCAACGGGGTTTCCGAACTGATCACGATGACGCTTCAGGCGCTGCTGGACAACGGCGACCAGGTGCTCATACCCGCGCCGGACTATCCCCTGTGGACCGCGTCGACCTCGCTGGCCGGTGGCACGCCGGTGCACTACCTGTGCGACGAGACCCAGGGCTGGCAGCCCGACATCGCCGATCTCGAAGCGAAGATCACCGACCGCACCAAAGCGCTCGTCGTGATCAACCCGAACAACCCCACCGGTGCGGTGTACGGCACCGAGATCCTCGAGCAGATGGTCGAATTGGCGCGCAAGCATCAACTGCTGCTGCTCGCCGACGAGATCTACGACAAGATCCTCTACGACGATGCCGAGCACATCAGCCTCGCGACGCTGGCGCCGGATCTGCTGACACTGACGTTCAACGGTTTGTCCAAGGCCTACCGAGTTGCCGGTTATCGCTCCGGCTGGCTGGTGATCACCGGGCCCAAAGAACACGCGAGCAGCTTCCTGGAGGGCATCAGCCTGCTGGCCAATATGCGGCTGTGCCCGAATGTGCCCGCGCAGTACGCGATTCAGGTCGCGCTGGGCGGACATCAGAGCATCGAGGATCTGGTGCTGCCCGGCGGGCGGCTACTGGAGCAGCGCGACATCGCGTGGACGAAGCTCAACGAGATCCCCGGGGTGTCGTGCGTGAAACCGCAAGGCGCGCTGTACGCCTTCCCGCGGTTGGATCCAGAGGTGTACGACATCGTCGACGACGAGCAACTGGTCCTCGATCTGCTGCTGCAGGAGAAGATTCTGGTCACCCAGGGCACCGGCTTCAATTGGCCGACACCCGACCACCTGCGCATCGTGACGCTGCCCTGGGCCCGCGATCTGGCCAACGCCATCGAGCGGCTGGGCAACTTCCTCGTCAGCTACCGGCAATAACGATCTCGAAACAACCTCTACCCTGTTGCGGGTGACGCACTCGCACGCCCATTCACATTCCCTGAGCGGACCCTCGCCGCTGGGGCCGCTGGCCGCCAGGGTCGTCGTCGGACTGCTGATCGCGATCGGCGTCGTGACGCTGGCCGGGGCCGCCTGGCTCTGGCCGAGCCAGCAGAAGGTCGACATCCCGCTGCCGTTCCAGAACGCCGAGGGCGGCGCCGTCACCACCGAGGCCGGCCATGTGGTGTCCAGCACCGAGGCCACCTGCGGCTACCAGGCGGTGGGTGGCGTGCTGACGGCCCCGCCGCCGCCGGCCGACGGCGGGGGCGCCCGCTGCGTGCGGGCGTTCATCGCGATCGACTCGGGACCGAACGCGGGCGCCAACACCTTGCTCGAGTTCGGCGGCGGGGCCGGCCAGCCACAGCTCGCGGTCGGCGACCAGATTCGGATCACCCGCCAGGTCGACCCGACCGGCGTCACGACCTACTCGTTCTACGACTACGAGCGGTCATGGCCGTTGCTCGGGCTGGCCGTCGCGTTCGCGGTGGTGGTCGTCGCGGTCGCCCGCTGGCGCGGACTACGCGCGCTGATCGGCATCGTCGTGGCGTTCCTGGTGCTGGTCGCTTTCATGCTGCCCGCCCTGCGCGACGGGGCCGCCGCCATCCCAGTCGCGTTAGTGGCGTCGTCGGTGATCCTCTACGCGGTGATCTACCTGGCGCATGGCGTCAGCCTTCGCACCAGCGCGGCTCTGCTCGGCACCCTGGCGTCGCTGTTGGTGGCCGCCGTATTATCCTGGGCCGCAATCGAGTTGACTCATCTGACCGGGCTCTCCGAAGAGGAGAACAACGCGGTCGCGACATACCTGGGCAACGTGTCGATCACCGGGCTGTTGCTGGCCGGATTCATCGTCGGTTCGCTCGGCGTGCTCAACGACGTCACCGTCACACAGGCGTCGACGGCGTTCGAGTTGGCTGCGCTGGAGGGCACTTCACGCCGGGCGGTGTTCGTCGGCGCCATGCGGGTGGGACGTGACCACATCGCCAGCACCGTCTACACACTGGTGCTGGCCTACGCGGGTAGCGCGCTGCCGCTGCTGCTGTTGTTCAGCGTCGCGAACCGCTCGTTGGGTGACGTGCTGACCAGCGAGAGCGTGGCCATCGAGATCGCACGGTCCGCGGTAGGTGGCATCGCTCTGGCACTGTCGGTGCCGCTGACTACGGCGATCGCCGCGGTACTCGCGACGCCTAGCGCTCCAACAGCCCCAGCAGGTACCGGCCATAGCCGGACTTGAGCAGAGTTTTTGCGCGCGTGGCCAACTGCTCGTCGTCGATGAAGCCGACCTGCCAGGCGACTTCCTCGGGGACGCTGATCTTCAACCCCTGCCTGCGCTCGATCGTGCGCACGTAGTCGCTGGCATCGAGCAGCGAGTCGAAGGTCCCGGTGTCCAGCCACGCGGTACCTCGGGCAAGCACCTCGACCGACAGCCGGCCCTGGTTCAGGTACGTCTGGTTGATGTCGGTGACCTCGTATTCGCCTCGCGCCGAAGGCTTCAGCCCGCGCGCGATCTCGATGACGTCGTTGTCATAGAAGTACAACCCCGGCACCGCGTAATGCGACTTCGGCGTCTCGGGCTTCTCCTCCAACGAAAGCGCAAGGCCGTCGTCGCTGAACTCGACCACGCCGTATGCGGACGGGTTGGCGACCCAGTACGCGAAAATCGCACCGCCGCTGACCTCCTGGAATCGGCTGAGGCTGGTGCCCAGGCGCGGTCCGTAGAAGATGTTGTCCCCCAGCACCAGTGCCACCGAATCATTTCCGATGTGGCCGGCGCCGATCACGAACGCCTGCGCCAGGCCGTCGGGCTTCTCCTGCACGGCGTAGGTGAGGTTGATGCCGAATTGTGAACCGTCACCGAGCAATCGGTGAAATGCCGGTGCGTCATCGGCGGTGGTGATGATCTGGATGTCGCGGATGCCCGCCATCATCAAGGTGGACAGCGGGTAGTAGATCATCGGCTTGTCGTACACCGGCACCAGCTGCTTGCTCACACCCATCGTGATCGGGTACAGCCGCGTCCCCGACCCTCCAGCCAGAATGATCCCCCGCATCAGCCCGCCAGATCCCGTTCGCTCAGCTCGGTGGCGGCCAGCGCCGACGCAAGATCGTCGTGCCGGAACACCGACGTGACGTGGTCGTGCACGACACGGAACGCCGCCGCCCTTCCGTCTTCCTCCTCGGCGACGACGACACCGTCGCGGACGTACATCCGGCCGGGAACGGCCGCCGAGGTGGCCAGGGAACTCGCCCACTCGCGCAGCGCGGCGTGTCCCTGTCCCGCGCCGCTCGCGTCGCCGAACTCGATGTCGTCGCTGGAAACCTGGATGAGGGTGTCGAGGTCCTGCTCGTTGAGCGCGTCATGCCAAGCAAGGACGGTCGCGATCTCCGAAGTGGTCATGGTCGTGAAAATACGCCAATCAGAACGGTGTGCGTTGCAGCCATGCGTCCCACATCGCCTCGTCCCCGAAAACCTCGATGTCGAGCTCCGGCGCCTGGCGTCGCCGCATGATCGCCAGCAGCAGGTCTCTGACCGGGCCGCGCAGCGCGACGTCGCCCTTGCCGTGATCGTGGGACCAGGACAAACCGTGCTCGTCGTTGCCGATCGTCCACTCACCCGTCGGCCCGAGGTCCGACTCGGTGGCGTGCAGATGCAGCGTGCGCCCTCGGTCGACCGGTGGTGCGTGTTTGTCGGCTTGTACGACCGTGAGCTCGATCCATTCGCTGATCGCGTCGGCCGCCAGCTCCGGTGCCGGGTCGAAGTCGGCGCCTGACGCGAGCGCGGCGTCGGCGAAATGCACGAGGACCTCGTGCAGCCGCCTGCGGATCCAGAACCCGGCGGGCCGCGGGCCAAGAAACGTCCATACGCGGGCATCGGAGCCGACCTGGTCGACGGCGGTGAGGAGCTGTTGCACACCGCCGTTGAGCCAGTCGATGGCGGCGTCCGGATCCTCGGGCGGTCGACCGTCGCGTACATCGCGCGGGTTCAGCGGCTGGCTGCGGCGCTCGGCGACGATCTGCGCGGCCCAACGATTTCCGCGCCCGACGTGGCGGAACAACTGGTTGAGTGTCCAGTCCGGACACGTCGGTACTGGTGTTGAAGGGTCTGCGTCGCGAATCAGTTCGCCGAATGCCTGGGTCTGATCGAGCAGGGCGGCTCGGAAGTCCACGTCACGAACTTACAGCGGTGCGCGCCTCACCAAGCGAGATCGGGAGCGACGACCATCCGCGCAGTACGCGCGTCTGCCGACGGCTGCCCTCACCGGCCAGCCGCGCATCCGGGAACCGCTCGAAGAAGGTCTTCAGCCCGACCTCACCTTCGGCGCGCGCCAGCGCCGCACCGAGACAGAAGTGCCGCCCGCCGGAGAACGACAGGTGCTTCCCCGCGTTGTCGCGTTCGATGTCGAACCGATGCGGATCGTCGAAGACGTTGGGATCCCGATTGGCGCCGGCGAGGTACAGGATCACGCCCTCGTTGCGCTTCACCAGGGCGCCCTCGACCTCGATGTCCCTCATCGCGATCCGGGCACTGAGTTGCACCGGCGAATCCAGCCGCAGCACCTCCTCGACCGCCGTCGGCCACAGCTCGGGACGCTCGGCCAACGTGTCGAGATGCTGCGGACTGTCCACCAGCATCCGAATTCCGTTGCCCAGCAGGTTGACCGTCGTCTCGAAGCCTGCCGCGAGCACCAGCCCCGCGGTCGCGAGCAACTCCTGATGGGTCAGCGGTCCGCCTTCGGCGTCCTGGGACGCCACGATGATCTGGCTCATCAGGTCGTCGCCGGGGTTTCGGCTCAACTCGCGCAGATGATTGGACAGCCAGTCGTTGAAGCCCCTGATACCGCGGTAGACCGTCTTGTACTGGGTCCACGTCAGACCGATGTCGAGGCTCGGCGCACCGAGTTCACCGAACTCGAGGATGCGGGGCCTGGCGTCGTCGGGCACCCCGAGGATGTCGCCGATCACCGTGACGGGGAGTTGCGAGCAGTATCGATCGACGATGTCGACGGTGCCCGCGTCGGTGAGGTCGTCGAGTAGGGCGTTCGCCGACTCCTGAACGCGGTCGCGCAATGCCGCGACCGCGCGGACGGTGAAGACCGATGACACGAGCTTGCGGTAACGCGTGTGCTGCGGCGGCTCCACCGACAGCATCGACGGCGGCTGAATCGGATGCAGCAGATCGGATCTCGTGCGGTCGGCGACCCACTGCATCGGTTTGGGCAGATTCGACCCCAGGGCGAAGACGTGGAAGTCGTCGGAGCGCAGTAGGTCGTTGACGACCTTGTGGTCGACGGTCATGTAGAGCCCGCGACACCGAACGAGCGGGCCACGCGCGCGCAGCTCCTCGATGAATCCGATCGGGTTCGACCGCACCGTGGGATCGGCGAGTAGCCGTCCGCGCGGATCACCCCGACGGGCGACGACCTTGGCGAAGCCCCGGATCAGGCCGTGTACCGAGAGCCAGTGAATCCACTGCTTGATCGTGGTCTGAGCCATGAGCCTCCGCTCCGTCGACCGCCCACACGGTTTACCGAATTGTGGTTCGGTTATGGAACCGGAGCCTACCGAATTATCATTCGGTATGGCAAGGAAGCGGATACCCGCCGAAGAACGCCGGGCCCGCATCCTCGACGCGGCCGTCGAGGTCTTCGCCGAGCACGGGTATACGGCCGCCAAGATGTCGGACATCGCCGCGCGGGCAGGCGTCGTTCCGTCCGTGCTCTACGACCACTTCGGCTCGAAACGCGACCTGCACGTGACGCTCCTGCTGGCGCACGCCGAGCAGCTGCGGGAGCGGTCACTGCGTCGCCTCGAAGGCGCGACGGTCGAAGAGCTGGTGCGCGCCAGCATCGCGAACTACTTCGCGTTCGTCGAGGAGGATCCGTTCATCTGGCGCGTCTTCCATCAGGATGTGCCCGCCGACCCCGAGATCGCCGAAGTGCGGCAGGAGTTGGCCGACCTCGGCACCGCCGGTATCGCCGATCTGATCCGATTCGGAGCGGGCGATTCAAAACCGGTGAAGGGCATCACCGTTGACGAGGCGGCGTGGATACTGGCCAGGGCCACCCAAGCGGCATGTCACGGAGTCGCCAGCTGGTGGTACGAGAATCGCGACGTGCCGCGCGAGCGGGTCGTGGAACTCGTGTTCATGCTGTTGTGGCAGGGCTTCGACGGAATGCTCAAACAAGCGACGGCGGAGTGACCGCGCGCGGGCTCTTACCCAGGCAGTACACGTGCCAGCCCGCGGCCGACCACCGCTCGGCATCGAGGCAATTGCGCCCGTCCACAACGACTTTGGCTCGTACGGTATCGGCTAACTCGGCGGGATCGAGATCGACGAACTCGCGCCACTCGGTCAACACCAGCACGGCGTCGGCGCGTTCACATGCCTCTACCACCGACGTGGAGTAGTTCAGTGTCGGAAACAGACGCTGCGAGTTCTCGATCGCCTTGGGGTCGTACACATTGACGGTGGCGCCGTTGAGTTGCAGCATTCCCGCGACGTTCAGTGCCGGTGAGTCGCGCACGTCATCGGACTCGGGCTTGAACGCCGCGCCGAGCACCGCGACGTTCGCGCCGAGTAGTGAACCACCACACGCGGTTGTCGCCAGCTCCACCATCCTGGTCCGACGGCGCATGTTGATGCTGTCCACCTCCCGAAGGAACGTCAGCGCGTGATTGGCCCCGAGCTCACCGGCGCGGGCCATGAACGCGCGGATGTCCTTGGGCAGGCAGCCGCCGCCGAATCCGAGACCCGCGTTGAGGAATCGGCGCCCGATCCGGGAGTCGTGACCCAGCGCGTCGGCCAGCACCGTGACGTCGGCATCGACCGCCTCACACACCTCCGAGATCGCATTGATGAAGGAGATCTTCGTGGCGAGGAACGCGTTTGCCGACACCTTGACCAGCTCTGCGGTCTGCAGGTCGGTGACCAGGAACGGCACGTCCCCGTCCAGCAGCGGCGCATACAGTTCACGCACGGCGGATTCGGCGCTGACCGAATTCTTCGGCACGCCAAGGACAATCCGGCCGGGATGCAGCGTGTCGTGCACGGCGAAGCCTTCACGGAGGAATTCAGGATTCCACGCCACCTCGACGTCGATGCCCGCCGGCGCCAATGCCCGCGCCCGTTCGGCGAGCTCAGCGGCGGTGCCTACTGGGACCGTGGACTTACCGACGATGACCGCTGATCTAGTCAGGCGCGGCACGAGCGTGTCGATGACGGCGTGCACATGCCGTAGATCCGCGCCGTATTCGCCCTTCTTCTGCGGAGTCCCGACGCCGAGGAAGTGGACGTCGGCGAAGTCAGCGGCAGCGTCGTAGTCGGTGGTGAAGCGCAATCGACCCGCAGCGATGTTGGCGGCCAACATGTTTCGCAGGCCGGGTTCGTAGAACGGAATGTCGCCGGAGGCGAGCTTGGCGATCTTCCCGGGGTCGATGTCGACACCGATCACGTCGTGCCCGATTTCGGCCATGCCGGCGGCGTGAGTCGCTCCGAGATAGCCCGTGCCGAATACTGCGCATCGCATACCACCTCTTTAGGCAGCCCCGATGAGCTAACTGCTACGCGACACTTAGCAACACACCAACGCTGGGTTACGAGTGAACGCGGCCGGCCTCAGCTGCAGAAGATCAGGAAGCAGTTGTTTCCGCCACCACCGCCGCCACGGCCGGACGAACCCGATCCCGGGTATTGAGATCCCGGGTATTGAGAACCACCGCGCGAATTGGAGCCGTTATCCGAGCCGCTCCGTGACGGCGACTGCGGGTACTGCTGCTGCGGGTACTGCGACTCCTGCGGGTACTGCTGCTGCGGCGGCGTCTCGGGCTCGTCGTTGTCCCACTGCGGGCTCCAAGGCGGAGTCCACGGCTTCGGCTGCACATACGTCGGGCGCCACGGCGGCGTCCACGGCCGGTAGTACGGCGGTGGGTTGTAGACCGGCGGCGGCGTGTAGACCGGCGCCGGCGCCGGCGCGGGAACCGGAGCCGCGGGCGCCGGAGGCGGTGCCGCAGGTGCCGGGGGCGGTGCCGCGGGTGCCGGCGCCTCGACGTACACGGTCCGCGGAGGTGCCTGCGGCACCTGCTGCGCCACGGGCACCGGAGGCTTGATGGTTTGCGCCGCCGGCGGCGGCGGCGGGGGCGCCTCGACCGGCTTCGCCACCGGAGGGGGCGCGGGAGCCGGTGCGGCGGGTACGACCGTGGTCGGAACCAGCGCGTTCTGACCGGGACTCGGCCGCTGGTCGGCCGTCGGACGGATGCTCACCGCCAAGGAAATGACCAGCGCCACAACGCCGACGACGAAGATGGACGTCAGCGCACTGCCGACCAGCAGGAACGGCTTGCGCTCGGGCTCGGCCAGCTGCATGTCGGTCTGGGGGTCATAGTCATCAAGGGCCGCCCCATCGGAGCCGACCGCCCGCAGCTGCGTCTCCGCATTGGCGAGGCCGGCGAGGACCGAGCCTGCGGTGGTGCCGTCGGGGTCCAGCGAGTAGGCCAGGCCGACGGTGGAGGATTCCATGGCCGGCGCGTTGGCGGCGGCCAGGGCCGCACCGCGAGCGAGGGCGAGTTCGGGTTCGTCCGGCGCGCTGACCGGGAGGCTGACCAGGTGCCGGAGGTGTTCCTTGACCGAGGAGACGTCGACGCCGGAGCCGACGACGAACATGCCCTGCGGTGGCGAATCCTGCGCGTCGACGGCGGCAGCCATCTCGGACAGCACTCCCATCGCGTCCTCGCTGTGCAGACTGCTGCTCAGCACCTTCACGACCGAGCCATCGTCGGTCTGGACGACCGACAGCGTGGCGCTGTCACGGTCGATGAACAGCAGTGCGGTGGTCGCGTATCCAACGGCGCGGCCCGCGGCCTGCGCCAGCGACGCCGCGGCGTGGCTCGCGGACACCAGCATCACGTCGTCCAGGCCCTTGGCGGCCAGCGCATCGCGCAGTGCCGCGCCCTCGCTGTGGTCGCTCCAGGTCACACCGATCGCCTTGAGGTGGTGGCCGCCGGTTGCCGCGCTCTCCTGGGTGCCCAGCACCGCTTCGACGACCTGATCGGCCGCCGAGTTAGCCGAGCCTTCCTCAGAAGCGACGTCGAACGAGTCGTGGTCGACGGTTACACCGTCGCCCTTTTCCCCTTCGACCAGCACCATGCGGACCGTCGTAGGTGTCGTCGACACACCCAATACGATGTCCACTTACTCCTCCAAATAAGTTTGCTATCCGTAAAGTTCTCTGATTGGCCCCGCATTCCGCACGTGCCGACCACTAGTACTTCATCGACTTGATCTGCAGGTGCGTTACATCCCGAAACGCATTTGCTGACAGCGATCGAGTCGTGGCCGGATCCATGGCAGCTCCGGCGCCCCGACGACGCCGGTATCACGACCCTACTCGGGTCAACGGCCGGATGCGCTAGGCCGTTCAATCGGTAAGAAAGATGTCTTGGGATACGTCAGTCCGCGCTGTCGTCCGCGGTCTCGGTGCGCTGTCCCAAAACGCCAGGACCGCCTGGGGTCGGCCGGCGCCCCGGCTGGTGCCCATGCACGCCCTCGGCATACGCGGTCTCGGCGTGCTGGGTGAAGTCGACGCCCGTCGTCTCGTCCTCGGGGCTGACGCGGAACCCGAGGATGCGATCGATGATCTTGGCCAGCGCGTACGAGACGGTGAATGCATAGAGGGTCACCACCAGGGCGGCGAGGGCCTGCTTGCCCAGCTGGGTGATTCCGCCGCCGTAGAACAGGCCCTCGGGGCCGGCGGTCATCACCTCTGCGGCCAGGAAGCCGATCAGCAGCACACCGACGAGTCCGCCGACGTAGTGCACCCCGACGACGTCGAGCGAGTCGTCGTAGCCCAACCGGAACTTCAGGCCGACCGCATACGAGCAGATGATGCCCGCGGCCAGACCCACGACGATGGCACCGAGCGTGTTGACCGTCCCGCACGACGGTGTGATCGCGACCAGGCCGGCGACCACACCCGAGGCGGCGCCGAAGGTCGTCGGCTTACCGTCGCGGAACCGCTCGACCGTGATCCAGCCGAGCATGCCGAGGCAGCCCGCGACCAACGTGTTGAGGAAGACCGCCGCCGCGGTGCCGTTGGCCGCCAGTGCCGAGCCGGCGTTGAACCCGAACCAGCCGAACCACAGCAGGCCCGCACCGAGCAGGACGAAGGGCAGGTTGTGCGGGCGCATCGCGTCCTTTTTGAAGCCGATGCGGGGTCCCAGTACCAGTGCCAGCGCCAACGCCGAAGCACCGGAGACGATTTCGACGACCAGACCGCCGGCGTAGTCGAGTACGCCGAGGTTGAAGAGCCAGCCGTCGGGGCCCCAGACCCAATGCGCCACCACGGCGTACACGGCGACGGTCCACAGCGGAACGAAGACCACCCACGCCGAGAACCGGGCACGGTCGGCGATGGCGCCGCTGACGAGGGCTGCGGTGACGATCGCGAAGGTGAGTTGGAAAGTGGCGAAAAGGAGTTCGGGCACCGACCCGCGGACGGTCGTCGGATCGATACCGAGCATGCCGAAGTGCGAGAGGTTTCCGATCAGCCCGCCGCCCGCGTCCTCGGAGAACGCGACCGTGTAGCCCAGCAGCAGCCAGGCGACCGTGCACGCCGGGATCGAGATGAAGCACATCATGATCATGTTGAGCACGCCGGTGGTGCGGACCATGCCGCCGTAGAAGATGGCCAGGCCAGGGGTCATCAGCAGGACCATCGCGGTGGCGGCCAGCAGCCATGCGGTGGCGGCGGGATCGATCTCGGACACGTCAGCTCCTTCGGCGAAGTTCGGAGAAGCATTTCGGCCCTAAGTTTCAGCCGCGCGGCAAAAGTGTTTCCGGCATGTTTCGTGTTTCGCCGCAGTTACCGAAAGCTCACCGGCTCAGGTGGACTTGATGAAGTTCTGATAGGAGCGTGACGGGGTCGGGCCGCGCTGCCCCTGATACTTGGAGCCGGCCTGCGAGCTGCCGTAGGGATGCTCGGCGGGGCTGGTCAGCCGCAGCAGGCAGAGCTGGCCGATCTTCATGCCGGTCCACAGGGTGATCGGCAGGTTCGCGACGTTGGACAGTTCCAGCGTGATGTGGCCGGTGAAGCCGGGGTCGATGAACCCGGCCGTCGAGTGGGTCAGCAGTCCGAGGCGACCGAGCGAGGATTTGCCTTCCAGGCGGCCGGCGAGGTCGTCGGGCAGGGAGCAGCGCTCGAGCGTCGAGCCGAGGACGAACTCGCCGGGATGCAGTACGAACGGCTCGCCCTCCTTCGGTTCGACCAGGGTGGTGAGATCGTCCTGGCGGATCGCCGGGTCGATGTGGGTGTAGCGGGTGTTGTTGAACACCCGGAACAGGTTGTCCAACCGGACGTCGACGCTCGACGGCTGAATCAGGCTTTCCTCGAAGGGGTCGATGCCCAACCGTCCGGCGGCGATTTCGGCCCTGATGTCGCGATCGGAGAGCAGCACGCGACGAGCGTAGCGGCTCGAGTGTTAGCCTTCGTGATCACTGGCAGAGCTAGCCAAGCCAGCCAGACAAGCCGATGTAGTTCAATGGCAGAACATCAGCTTCCCAAGCTGAATACGCGGGTTCGATTCCCGTCATCGGCTCCATTGTTGGGCAGGGCTATTTTTCCCATGCGTCAATTTCTGCTCCACGGCTCCGCCAACGGAGATAGGGTCGACTCAGCCTCGCGGGTGGAGCACATCAACCCATGCCGGCGCTCTTCCTGCCGAGACTCTGGACAGGAGGTGGGAAATGTTCGATCCGGAAAGGCTTGCCCGAAGACTTGTCGGCGCAGCCGTCCTCGGTGTTGCGTTCGCCGCCGCACCCGTAATGGCAGCACTGACCAATACTCCGGCGCAGGTGGTCGCCGAACCCTCATGTGTCGGAAGCGAATCCATCGTTGACGGCACGCCAACCTGCGTGCCCGCGCCCGTACCGCCGGAGGCGCCCACGGCTGGGCCCGGCGCCCCAGTGGACACCCAGCGCGACGACGGCGGACATCACTGAGTCCGATACTCGTCATCGGCTCCACATGTATTTGGCCGAACCCGCGGCGAGCCAGAGCCGCACCAGGCACCGCCGGTTCTCGACCTCGGTTGCGTCGGTGAAAGCGTTGCGGTTGTGGAGCACGGTGTTGTTGTCGGCGAAGAAGACGTCGCCGGGCTCCATCGTGAAATCGATCGCGTTCGCCGGATCGTTCAGGATCGCATCGAATGCATCGAGCGCCTCCCGCTGTAGCGCGGTGAGCGGAGTGCCCGAAAGATGGTGTCCCAGTTCGATGTGCAAGCGGTTGTAGCGGACGGCCACACCGTCTTCGGTGTCGGTGAACACCGGTCCGCGCGACACCGGGTCCTCGCCCTCCGCCGTGTCCTTCGACCGGTCGAAGAGGAACTCTCCGTAAAGCACCTCCACCAGATCCGGGCGCGTGGCCAGCAGGATGTTGTAGGCGGTGTGACCGCTGACCATCAGCGACTCACCGCCGGACAGGGCCTTCCGCAGACACATCAGCGCGAGGATGTCGGGACGGCTGCCGACGAAGGCAGCCGCCGAGTCGGTGTGGTAGATCATCCCGAGATTTGTCTTCGAGCCGCGCGCCTCCATCAGCGTCGCGCCGGTGTCCTGAACCAGGTAGACGCGATCGCCAGCCCGGTTCTGCGGCAGCGGCCGGCCCAGGTAGGTACCGATGCCCCAATAGAGCATCGACGCTTCCTCGTCGGTCCAGCCGCCTGACGGCAGCCCGCGCAGCAGGACGAAGCCGGCGACGGAGTGCACGTGCTTGCTGATGACCTGGGCCAACTCAGAGAGCCCGGGGTGAACGAAGTCGGCGGGCTCGACGGTGCCGATCCGCTTGCCGCGTCGCCGCAGCTCGGAAACGATCTGCCGGCAGGCCTCGGCCTGGTGTGGCTCGACCGTGACCGTGTAGGACTCGTCGTCGAAAGTCGCGCGATCCCACACCGTGGACCCGATCATCGGCCTGCGGCTACGGAATCCTTCTTCTGTCGCCAGCGTGTGCATCTGCGGTCTCCTTTCGTGTATCGCCGGGATGCGTGACACGAGATTGGCGGCCAATTCTTTGAAGTTTCTTGGAGCCGTGCACACCGTCGCTTTTAGGAATCACCAAGAACGTCGTCAGAACCTGAGCCCGTGAACACCATCGAGCTCGTCGCAGTGGCCCTGGTCTGCGGAATCCTGGCCTGGACCCTGTCACGCCACGCACCGCGGGCGGTGCCGGCGTCGACCCTGGCGGTCCAGGGTGTGCTCGGGGTGGCCACCGGACTTCTGGTTCGCGACGTCTCGTTCTCCTCGCTCGAAGCTGCGGAGTGGGTGGCGCTGTTGGCCGTCGCCGTCGGGACACTGGCCATCTGTATCGCCGGCGGCGCGCTGCTGAGCATGCACCGCGGCATCAGCCCGCTGACGGGTGCGCTCGCGCTCGTCGCAGGTGGTTCGTCCGGCGTGGTGTCCATCGCCCGTGAGTTGGGCGCCGACGATCGTGTCGTCGCTGCGGTGCAGTATCTACGCGTCGCTCTGATCACCGCGGCCATGCCTTTAGTCGTCGCGGTCATCTACGGCGGGTCCGGTTCGGGCGCATCGCATTCCGATGCCGTGGACATCCTGCCGAAGTTCTTCAACCTGCCGCTGATCGCGGTGCTTGTGGTCGTCGGCGCGGCGGCCGGCCGTGCGGTACGGCTGCCCGGTGCCGGGCTGCTCGGCCCGATGGCGATCACCATTGCGCTGGAATTCAGCGGATTGATCAGAGGTCTCGACGTTCCTGTGATGCTGGTCCAGGCTGCGGCGCTGCTCTTCGTGTGGCAGACCGTGCTGGAGTTCGACCGTGAATCACTTCGCGCGATCCGCCGGATCCTGCCCACTGCACTGGCATTGATCGCGGTCCTCAACCTGATCGTGGCAGGCTTCGGCATGGTGCTGGCGGACGTCGCCGGACTCAGCCGACTCGACGGCTATCTGGCGACCAGCCCCGGCGGCATCTACGCGGTGCTCGGGTACACCATCGGATCCGACTGCGACGTGCAGTTCGTGATGGCGTCCCAGGTGATCCGTGTGGTGCTCATGCTGTTCGCCGCACCCTTGGTTGCACGAATGTTCCTGCGGTTCAGGCTATTGGCGAACACAGCGCCGGCGATTTCGATTCGGCCTCATCATGGGCACAAAACGGGGATCATTGCCGCGCCGACAGCGTGCGGGCTGAGAGCACCGTTAAATTCCTGATCATTATGACGAAGGTTCTGCGCACAGTGGCTGCCACTCTCGCCGCCCCGGCGATTGCGGGCGTCGCATTCGCCGGCGCGGCGGCTGCCGATCCCCCACTACTCAACGGCACCTACGGCTCATCGGACGGTGACCCTTACAACGTGTGGACCTTCGTGACGGGTTGTGCCCCTGCCGGTTGCACCGGGACGGTCACCAGCAACCAGGGCTGGTCCACTCCGACCACGCTGAGCGGTGGCCGCTGGAACTTCACCGTCTCGAAGCCAGGTGGCTTGACCTGCGCTGACGGGCATTACGAACCGGCCGTGGTATCGATGTCGGTCGACCCGGCCACGCTGGCCGGTGTGCTGTCGTCGGACTCCAATTACGGCTGCGCAGGCGGCGTGGTGACGCAGAGCCCGTTCCAGCTGCAAAAGGTCGGCTGAGCGCCGCTCGCTAACTGAAATGGGTTGCGGGACGGGGTAGTTCGACACCATCGACTGTGATGTCGACCTTTTCGTTGTAGAACGCGACCATGTTCGCGATCGACGCCACGGCAGGCAGCGGCGTCTCGTAGGACCATGCCAGGTCGGCCACAAGCGTGTTCGCGATACGCACCGACCAGTACCTCGAGGTGACGCCTTTGTAGGGACACAGGGTCTGCGTGGTCGACGGTTCGAGGCATTCGAAGTCCACAGCGGTACGGTCGATGTAGTACCGGGTGGGTAGCCCGGTCTCGAAAAGCAATACCGGGCAGCGGGTCTCGGCCAGCGTCTCCCCGTTCAATGCGACCTGCACGTGACGATGCGACCGCAGCGCATCCACCCGCACGTACGGATTCCGTGGATGACCGTAGATCGGCTCGTCCTCCTCGAACCAATTCAAAGTGTCCCACCGAAACCGGACCAGTCCGGCGAAGTCGCCGTCGTCGAACACCCGCATACCCGGAAGACCTTCGCGCAGAACGTCGGCGCGGACATCGGAAAGCGGCACGAAATACTGCGGGTAGTACGGCACCTCCCACACATAGCGCGCCGAGGTCGTGTCGAAAATCAGCTCGGCGCCACGGAACCCGCGGACGCGCCTTGGTGCCGGTTCGACGCGGCCACGAGCCGCAGCCATCTGCGGATAATCCGGACGTGATGGCGTGCTCATGCGCCCAGACTAGGCGCGGGCCCCCTTGCGAACTCTTGCCTACGCAAAAATTGCAGGTGAGCGACGTATCTGGACGTGGTTCCGCAACACGATATTGTCTTGATTTTTCCGGCTTTTGGGACACTGCTCAGGTACATTTAGCACCGCTTTTCCGTCCTAACGGCCTTGCAAAGGAAGACGACGATGACACAACCACCGCCACCGCCCCCGCCTGGCAACTACCCGCCTCCGCAACCTCAGGGCACGGCGCCGAGCTCGCACCTGGTGCTCGCCATTCTGGTGACACTGTTCTGCTGTCTCCCGTTCGGCATCGTCTCGATCGTCAAAGCGAGCCAAGTGAACGGACTCTGGGCGCAGGGCCAGTACGACGCAGCGCAGGCGTCGTCCGCTGCCGCCAAGAAGTGGGCCATATGGGCCATCATCGCCGGCGTCATCGTGGCCATCATCTACGCCATCCTCATGGTCGCGGGCGTGTTGACCTTCGACGGTGACGTCTCTACAACGACCGAATACTGATCACGCCACCTCGGCACAGCGTGCCGGTCCGCCTCGGCGGCCCACTCCTGGTGGGCGCCTTGGCGGTTGGTGCGTGTGCGGTGGTCTGGATCGGAGATCCGACCACACCTGGCGGGTTCCTTCCCGTGTGTCCGACGAAAGCCCTTCTGGGCATTGACTGCCCTGGCTGCGGCACACTCCGGATGATCTACTCGCTCCTGCACGGAGACTTCCTGTCCGCGGTGCGGTTCAACGCCCTCGCCGTCGTCGCGGTGGGCTTGCTGATCGTCGCCTACCTCGTGTGGACGTACGGTCGAGTCGTCGGCCGCAAGATCGCCGGCTGGCAGCACCACCGCTGGGCCGCCACGGTGACGATGGTTGTCGTCACCATCTGGTTCGTGGTGCGCAACCTACCTTTTGAGCCGTTTACCGCGTTGCGCGTGTGACCGCCGAGCGTCATATCAGGGGTTGCGCACACAGTCGTAGGTCAAGGGGACATCCGGTCCGAGTTCGACGACCTCGAACGCCTCGGGTGTGATCGCGCTGAACGTATCCGAGGCGATGCCCAAGTCCGCCCACTTGGCGGTGCTGGATCTGTCGTCGGAGAATGTGAGGGGCACCTGGCCACCGTCGGCCAGTAGCATCCCGTGCGTCTTCAGCGCCTTGATCACCACCTTCTGCGGATCGGTGTAACCCGACTCGTCGAAGTCTGCCTTCAGCCGCAACCTCACCCCAAAGGGTGGCGCGTTGGGGTCTGTGCTTTCGGGGCCGCCGGCGTGGCTCGCCGGATGCACGTAGACGCCCGCTCTGATCCGGTCGTTCGGCAAGATGAACCGGATCGCGTGATCGATTGAGCCCGAGGCGACTTGGTCGGCGGTGGGTGTCATGGCGGCGATCGGGAAGCCGCCCGCATCCGCGCTTGTGCACTGGTCGCCGCGCAGATTGTCCGGGTACTGCTTGTTCAGGTCCCAGATGAAGAAGCCGCGGGCCTCGAGCGTGTCTCCGCCTTTCGTGGACTGATAGGTCTCGTACAGCTTCTGGCCCTCCCGGTCGACGACGAGCAGTTGACAGTCTCCCTGGCCCTCGGTGTTTCCTGACGGATCGCACTGCAGATCCGGTGAGCCACCGATGTTGGCGTTCTCCGGGACCGGCATCTCGGCGGGCACCGCGTCGCAGGCCGGACCTCCGAAGCAGTAGTCCTCGGTGCCGACCACCTGCATGCGTGGCGTGCTGCCGTCGGCGAAGAAGACCGCGTTAGAGAAGTCGATCTGCAGCCTGTTCTCGGTGCCCCAACCGCCCGCTGCGGTCAACGCACCGATGATCGCGTCACTGCGTTCGGACTTTGGTGCGCCGGACACGTCGAGGGTCCATGGCTGAGCGCCATTGAACATGGCACTGTTCGGCGCAGGTGGTGGTTCGGACGGCTGCCCCGGGGACGACGCCGTGTTGTTCGACGGCGAGTCGGAGCCGCCGGTGAACATGATCACCGCGACGACGGCGACGATCACCACGAGGAGTGCGGCGGCCGACGCCAGCAGAATGTTCCTGCGGCCTGTCGATGACGGATCAGCCGACGGCATCGGCGTGCGGTACTGCGTCGCTGCGGGTGTGTTGATCTGCTGCGTCGGCGGCACAGGCGCGGCCGCCATCGTGCGGTCTTGGTGCGCGGCGACCGTGCGATCCTGCTCCCTGCCGATGGCGGCGCGGGCGGCGCTCGCCAGATCCTTGGTCGAGGCGTACCGCTGTTCGGGTTCCTTGGCCATGCCGGTGCTGATGACCCGGTCCATCGCCGGAGGGATTTGCGGTAGCAGCGCCGAGGGCTTCGGCGGTGGTTGCAGCATGTGCGCGGTGGCGATCTGTTCGAGAGTTCTTCCCGGAAAAGGAGATTGGCCGGTCAGCGCTTCGTAGAGCACGCACGTCAGCGCGTAGACGTCGGCGCGTGCGTCGGCCGAGCCGCTCGAGAATCGTTCGGGCGCCATGTACGCCCAGGTGCCGACCGCGGCGTTGGTGTCGGTGAGCCCCGCTTCGCCTTCGGCTCGCGCGATACCGAAGTCGATCAGATAGGCGAAATCGTCCTCGGTGACGAGGATGTTCGACGGCTTGACGTCGCGGTGCACCAACCCGATTCGGTGTGCGGCGAACAGTGCGAGCGCGATCTGCCCGACGATCCTGATGGCACGCTGCGGAGCCAGCGGACCGGCAGCGAGTAGCGTGCCGAGATCCTCCCCCTCGATGAGCCGCATGTCCACGAACAGACGTCCGTCGATCTCGCCGAAGTCGTGGATCGGCACCACGTGAGGATTGTTGAGCCCCGCCGCTGCCCGAGCCTCCCGACGAAACCGTTCCTGGAATGTCTGATCGCTGGCCAGATGCGCGGGCAGGACCTTCACCGCGACCACGCGGTCGGTCACCGTGTCGTAGGCGCGCCAGACGTCACCCATGCCGCCCCGGCCGAGTAGCTCGACCAACGTGTAGCGTCCGAACGGCGTGCCCTCCAAGTCGACCTCCCGCGATCGCAGTTTGCTGAAACGATAAGCCGCAACGGTCACCTTAAGCGCGGAAAGCAGTGGCCACATTCGCAACGGGGGAACGCTCGGGCAATATGTCAGTCGTGTCGGGACTGCTGGAGAACAAGGTCGTCATCGTCGCCGGATTGGGCGGTATCGGAAACGGCTTGGCGCGTCGGTACGCCGATGAGGGCGCGCGCCTCGTCATCGGCGACCTCGATCCGGAGACGGTGTCGCGCGCCGTCGCCGATCTCGACCCGGACCGGGTGCGCGCCGTCCCGCTCGACGGAGCCGACGAAGAGTCGGTCATCGCCATCATCAAGTTGGCGGTGGACACGTTCGGACGACTCGACGGCATACATGTCAACTTCACCAACGCGGCCGACGCCTACCTACCCGGCGGCGTCGTCGATTTGCCGCTCGAAGCCTTCGACGAGGTGATGCGGGTCAACACAAGGGGTTTCGTAATCTGCGCCAAGCATGCGATCCCTCCGATGATCGAGTCCGGCGGCGGATCGATAGTGTTCACCGCGTCGATCGAGGCTTACAACGGCGGGGGCACGCGGGTTTCCTACGCGATGAGCAAGGCGGCCGAGCTTGCGCTGATGCGTCACATCGCCCGCAAGTACGGTCCGAAGGGGATTCGTGCCAATGCCATTGCGCCAGGCCTGATCTGGCACTACAAGTTCGACGAGCAGTGGATGCCAGAAGGCGTCGTGGAGCAGACGCGGGCGCGTCAGATGATCAAGTCGCGCTTCGGCAATCCGGACGACGTCGCCGCTCTGGGGGCTCTGCTGCTCTCCGACGACGGTAGCTTCATCACGGCTCAGACGATCAGTGTCGACGGCGGAGTGACGTTCCGACCCTGATCAAGCCAGCTCGGTCAATCCGGCTCAGCGGTAATAGTTCTCGTTGCCGGTGGGATAGCCACCACCGGTGGTGGTGATGTGAACGTGGTCGTAGTGGCCGTATCCGCCACCTCGTTGCGCACCGTTGGGGGTGTAGTAAGCGCCGCGCCAGATGGCGTCCTGCATGCCGAACCTGGACGCGTTGCGCAGCACGTAGTCGACGATCTCATTGCCGAGCGCGATGCCCTCCGCTGTGCCGGCGTTCGGGATCATCACGTCGAGGGCGAGACCGTTCGGATGCCATCTCAGTGCATCGGGGCGAGTCCCGCCGATGCTCTGGATCTCGGGGAAGGCCGCGGTGATCGCGCGCGACGCCAGGATCGTCTTCACCTGAAGGCCGCGCTCCGGCGCGAGTCCGACCGGCAGCGTGCGGTCGACGGTGCGATACCTCGACGCCGCGATCACGGTGTCGGGACCGGAGCTCAAGCTGACCTGGCCGACGATGGGCGCGGGGAACGAGTTCATCGGAGCGGCGGCCACGATCTCGACGTCCCACGGGGCCACCTCGTCGACCGAGGCGCTCTTGACTGCATCCTTGCTGGGTTGCATGTCGGAGCCGACCGCGAAGAACACGGCGGCGGGGCCGAGTACAGATGCCAGGACAACAGGTGACTTGCGTCGCTTTTTGGCTAATGAGTGCCGCCCCACGCAGAGCACAATAACCGCAATTGGGCCCGAACACAGCAAGGGTCCGACCTGCAGCGATGTTTTCGCTGGTCACCGGCCTGAGATAATTTTGTTATCTCTCCGTTATCGGCGTCCAATGGCCGGTTCGGCGTTTGATGCGTGGAGAATCGATTCGTGGCAGAGCCGACCATTCAGTTTCGCCGTCTCGCCGAGCAGGTGGCCGACGAGCTTCGGCGCCGCATTCTGCGCGGTGAGCTGGCCGACGGCAGCATCCTGCCCAAGGAGGATGAGCTCCTCCTGCAGTTCCCGGTGAGCAAGCCGTCGCTGCGCGAGGCGATGCGCATTCTCGAGGCCGAAGGGCTGCTGCGCGTGCGGCGCGGGAAGCTCGGCGGAGCGGTCGTACGGCGACCCAATGCCGCCAACGTCGCGTACACCGTCGGCCTGGTGCTCGGATCCCAGGAGGTGGGCCTGTCCGACGTCGGAAACGCCCTGCTGCAGGTCGAGCCGGCGTGCGCTGGGCTGTGCGCCCAGCGCGCCGACCGCGGCACTGCCGTGGTCCCACAGCTGCGACGGGTGCACGCCGAAGCAGTCGAGGCCGTGGAGGACCTGCGGCTCGTGACGTCGGCGAGCCGGCGGTTCCACGAGTCCCTCGTCGCGCTGTGCGGCAACCAGACCATGATCATCCTGGCCGGGGCGCTGGAAATGCTGTGGTCGGCGCACGAGACGAGCTGGTCGAGCCGGGTGGCGGACGGCAGCATCGTGCCGATCGACGAACGACTGGCCGTGCTGGAGGACCACCGACAGGTGATCGACGCGATCGACGCGGGCGACGCGCGTCGCGCCGCTGACCTGGCGGCGGCCCATCTTCTCGACGCGCAGCACTATCCGGGATCGTCGGGGGTCGTCGACCCTTCGATGCTGCGCGGCTGGGCGACGGCGCCGGTCGAAACCGACCGTTGACCACCGCGCTTATTTTCATATGATTTGGTGATGAGCGTCGACGGGGCCGCGGTGGCCAGCGCCGATGCGGCGCAGTACCGGGCCGCGGGCTGGTGGACGGACGTCACGCTGTCCGACTGCGTGCGCCGCAACGCCGCCTCCGCGCCCGACAAACCCGCCTACATCGACTTCACCCTGGATGCTGTGCTCGATTCAAGGGCGCCTCAGCTCAGCTGGGCCGAGTTCGACACCGCCGCCACCAACCTGGCGCACGGGTTGCGCGATCTGGGTGTCGCGCCGGGTGACCGCGTCGGCCTGTGGCACAAGGACACCGCCGCGATCCACGTCGCGCTGGTGGCCGTCGAGCGGTGCGGCGCCGCCGTCGTCGGTCTCGGCTCCCGCGTCGGTCTGCGCGAGGCCGAGCACATTCTTCGCGTCACGCAGCCCACGCTGCTGATCGCCGACGCCGAACGGCACGGTCTAGCCATCGAGGCTGCTGGTTCATCGGCGCGCGTCGTGGCGCTCGGCTCCGAACTCAGGATCGACCCTCGCCAGTGTCCGCAGTCGGCGCTGCCGCAGGCCGGTGCGGATGACGTCTTTCTGATCAACTCCACATCGGGCACCACCGGTATGCCGAAGTGCGTGGTGCACACCCAAAACCGTTGGCACTACTTTCATCTCAAGGCGGTTGCCAACGGCGGCCTCACCGCCGACGATGTCTTCCTCCCGATCATCCCCACGCCCTACGGCTTCGGGATCTGGACCTCGCACACCACCCCCATCCACCTGGGCGCGACCACCGTCCGCATCGAGCGCTTCGATCCGGCCGCGACGTGCGCGGCGATCGAACGGCATCGCGCATCGGTGTTGTGTTGTGTCAGTACGCAACTGGCGATGATCCTCGCCGACTCGGCGTCTGGGGATCACGACCTGAGCAGTCTGCGCGTCGTCTTCACCGGTGGCGAACCGCTGCCGTACACACAAGCGGCGCGGTTCGAGGAACTGACCGGGGCGACGATCCTGCAGTTCTACGGCTCCAACGAGACCGGCATGTTGAGTGCCACGACGCTCTTGGATTCGCTGGATCACCGACTGCGCACCGCTGGCCGGATCGTGCCGGAGATGAACGTTCGCCTGTTCGACGGCGACCGCGACGTAACCGAATCCGGTCGCGGACAGCCGGCGTGCCGAGGTCCTGCGCTGTCCCTGGGCTATCTCGGTGGCACCGACCACGACCAGTTGTACACCCAGGACGGCTGGATGCGGATGGGTGACATCTGCGAACTCGACGCCGACGGCTATCTCACCCTGACCGGCAGAACATCGGACTTCATCCTGCGCGGCGGCAAGAACATCAGCGCGGTTCAGGTCGAGGAGGCCGTCACGACACATCCCGCCGTTGCCGTCGCCGCGGCCGTCGCGATGCCCGACCCGGTCTTCGGCGAACGAGTATGCGTATACGTCGAACTCAGGCAAGGGGGCGCGCTGGATCTGCCTGCCCTGGTGAAACACCTTCTGGCGCAAGGCGTCTCGAAGGAACTGCTACCCGAGCGGCTCGAGATCCTCGACGAGTTGCCCCGATCGTCCGGTGGCAAGGTCGCCAAAGGTCAACTTCGCGAACGAATCCGGGAGAGATCATGACCACAGAGGAAATTCGCCGCGGTGGCCTCGACGTCTGGTCGCCGTCGAAAACACCACCGATCGGTACCGACCTCACCGACGAACAGCTGATGGCCGTCGCGTTCCGGCACCTGGCCGACATCGGCTTCGCCGAGAACATGGCCGGGCACATCACCTGGCAACCCGACGGCCAACACGACATGTTCGTCAACCCCTGGGGGCTGTGGTGGCAGGAGTTGACCGCGTCCGACATCTGCGTGGTCGACGAGGACGCTCACGTCGTGCGCGGCCGCTGGGACGTCACACCCGCCATCCATCTGCACACCGAACTGCACCGGATCCGTTCCGACGCCCGTGTGATCATCCACAACCATCCGTACTACGTCAGCCTGATCGCGGCACTGGTGACGCTGCCCGAGCTCGTACATCAGACCGGCGCCCTGTTCCTCGACGACATGTATCTCGTCGAGAACTACGACGGCGAGATCGACGCCCCCTGGCGGGCAAGTGAACTGGCGCAGCAGATCGGCTCGGCCAACCTGATCGTGCTCGCCAATCACGGTGTCATCGCCGCCGGACGCAATCTGGCCGAGGCGGTTTATCGCGCGGTATCCATTGAACGGGTCTGCCGACTGGCCTATGACGTGATGCTCACCGGGCGGACCCCGTCGAAGATGAGCCGCGGCGACATGGTCGGCATGCAGCAGTCACTGATCGAACGCGCCGCCGACGTCTACTGGGCGGGCGCCGCCCGGATGACGATCAAGGCCGACCCCGACGTTCTGAACTGACAGCCCAACCGATGACACGAATCGAGGATCGCCCATGACTTCCATCGACGACATGGCGGCCAATCTCAACTTCACCACGGCCAAGACGGGCGCCGACCGCACCGTCACGTTTCTGCCCGAACCCGAACGGGCAGAACGGCGTTACACCGTGATTTCCGTCGACGACCACATCGTCGAACCGCCCGACACCTTCGAGGGCCGGGTGCCGCGCAAGTTCGCCGACCGCGCCCCACGGGTCGTCGACACCGATGACGGCGGTCAGACCTGGATGTACGACGGCAACTCACTGCCGAACGTGGGCTTCAACGCGGTGGTCGGGCGACCGGTTTCCGAGTACGGGTTCGAGCCTGCCCGGTTCGACGAAATGCGCCGCGGCGCATGGGATATCCATGCTCGCGTCAAAGACATGGATCTCAACGGCGTCTACGCGTCGTTGAACTTTCCCTCGTTCCTGCCCGGGTTCGCGGGCCAGCGACTGCAGCAGGTCACCACTGACCGCGACCTCGCGATGGCGTCGGTGCGGGCATGGAACGACTGGCACATCGAGGCATGGGCGGGCGCCTATCCCGACCGGATCATCCCGTGTCAGTTGCCGTGGCTACTCGATCCCGAGGTCGGCGCGAAGATGATCTACGAGAATGCCGAGCGCGGATATCACGCGGTGTCGTTCAGCGAGAACCCGGCGATGCTCGGACTCCCGACGATCCACTCGGGTTACTGGGAGCCGCTGATGGCGGCGTGCGCAGACACTCAGACGGTGGTGAATCTGCATATCGGTTCGTCGGGCACGTCTCCGTCGACCACCGCCGACGCACCACCTGATGTACAGGGGGTGCTGTTCTTCGCGTATGCGATCTCGGCGGCGGTCGACTGGCTGTACTCCGGCATGTGTACTCGGTACCCCGATCTGAAGATCTGCCTCTCCGAAGGCGGCATCGGATGGGTGGCGGGCCTGCTCGACCGGCTCGACCACATGCTGAGCTATCACGAGATGTACGGGACGTGGAAGACGCTCGGCGAGACACTGACGCCCACGGAGGTCTTCAAGCGCAACTTCTGGTTCTGCGCCGTCGAAGATCAGTCGTCGTTCGTCCAGCACGAGCGGATCGGCGAGGACAACATCCTGCTCGAGGCGGACTACCCACACTGCGACTCCACGTGGCCGCACACCCAACAGACGATTCACGAGCAGATCAGCGGTTTACCCGACGCGATCATCAGGAAAGTGACGTGGGAGAACGCCGCCCGGCTCTATCAGCATCCGGTTCCCGTATCCGTTCAGAACGATCCCAACGCCTTCTGAAAATTTGCCGACGCAAATATCTGGCAACGCCATCGACCGACGGCAATCACGAGTGCGTGCTGGATATTTGAGGATTTCGCGGATCGTTCGGAACCCAGCAACGCAAATTGGGTGAATCTGCGTCAATTAGTGGGACAGATGTGACATTCTTCTCCCAAGTCGGGGATGCATCAATCGAGGGAAAAGTAATGGGTGCATCTGCACATATTGGCCGCGTCGGCGGATTGGCTGTAGCTCTGGGGGTCGGAGCGGCCGTCGCGACGGGGCATGGGGTGGCGTGGGCCGATGACGAGTCGGGTTCGTCGACATCGGAGTCTTCGTCGACATCGGAGTCATCGACGTCCACGGGCGTGAATTCCGGTCCAACGGGGATCTCGCCGAATTCGCCGTCGCCTGACTCGCCCACTCCAGGTGCGCCGTCACCAGGAGTGACACCGGGAGCTTCGCTGGGAACATCGCCGGCCACTTCGGTCAACGGCGTCGCCACCAACGCCGACGAGACCGAACTCGACGACACCGAACTCGACGACACCGAACTCGACGACATCAAGCTCGACGACATCAAGCTCGACGACGTCAAGCTCGACGAGAACCCGCCGATCGTCCCCGGACCGGAAGCCGCGCCCAAACCGGAGCCCGCGCCCCCGGCCGAGGAGACGACGCCGCAGCCGACGAACAACGAACGGACCGTCACGGGCGGCAACCGCTCCGCGGCAGAGCAGCAGGCGCGCTTCAATGAGACCGCGGCGGTGACGGCGACCAACCTCACGGCCCGCACGCTCAACGTCACCGACACGACCGCTCTGAACGTCGGGGAATCGAACACTGTCGAAGGCGCGGTCGAACGAAGCACCGTCGACGAGAACTCCGTCTTCACCTCGTTCACCCTGAACGCCGAGCCCACCGAGAATCTCGCCGCCGTGACGATGGCGTCGCCGGTCACCGCCACTTTTGAACAGCCGCTACTGCAACGCGTGGTGGTCAACCTGTTGTCCAGCCTCGGAATCGGGGCATTGGCATCCGGTGCACCCAGCACTCCGCTGTGGTCTCCGTTCGCGATGGCGCTGCTCGCTCTGGGGTCGCGTCGCGAGTTCACCCAGCCGGTCACGGCCCAGACCAAGACCGTTGGCACGTCATCGGTTGCCACGTTGACGGCGCCGGAGATGGCCACGGCCGCTGTGGCGCCGACCTACCCGGGGACCACCAGGACACCGGTAGCCGTGAGCGGCAACACGGATTTCATCGAGTTCGTGACCGGTGCGGGCAACCTGAACAACACCATCAACCGCTTCGGTATCGGCGGCACCGACCTCGGCATCATGTGGGACAACGGAATCGAGGATGATCCGACGACCGCAGTCGACGAACACCAGATCCTCATCGCGTTCGGCGACACCTTCAGCAGTGCCAACCCGGTACGTACCGGTGTGTGGCGGTTCAACACGCTGTTCCGCAGTGCGGACGATGTGCTGAACAACGGTTTGTACGTGCCCAATGGCACGCCGTACGACATCTTCAGCGGCTCACCGATGGAGAATCCGAACTGGTCTGACCCGATCCTGCCCAGCCCCGGCCAGCCGGTGCATCCGCCGTATGCCAAAGGGCCCGAGGTCACGATCATCCCGACCGCGGGGGTGTCGGTTCCGTACGACAACGCCTACGGCGCACGCCAGTACATGAGTTTCATGTCCGTCCGGTCGTGGGACAGCCCCGGCCGGTGGACGACGAACTACTCGGGGATCGCGTACTCCGACGACAACGGCCAGACGTGGCGAATCGCGCCGACGAGCATCCGCACGGCGGCCTGGTTCCGGGCGACGGTGCCCTACGTTTCCGGCAACGAGAATTTCCAGCAGATGGCGTTCGTCAAGCCGCCCGAGGGTTCGCCGGAGGCCGAGCAGGGCTGGGTCTACGCGTACGGAACCCCGTCCGGGCGCGGGGGCACGATCTACCTGTCGCGCGTCCAGGAGACGCAGATCGCCGATACGACGAAGTACGAGTACTGGGACGGGACGAAGTGGGTCGCCAACAAGCCCTCGGCCGCCAAGCCGATCCTGCCCGGCAAGACGACCAGCTTCTTCGGATTCTTCAAGAGGACGACGTACCCGACCGCGAGTGAGATGTCGGTGCAGTACAACCCCTACCTCGACAAATACGTGATGCTTTACGGCGATTCGAGCAACAACATCGTGATGCGTACTGCGGACTCGCCGCAGGGCACGTGGTCGGAGCCCACTGTCCTGGTAACGGCACAAAGAGTGCCGAGCCTCTATGCGCCGTACATCCACCCATGGTCGGGCACGGAGAACCTGCCCGAATCCGAGGAGCACTACCTCTACTGGAATCTGTCGACCTACAACGACTACCAGGTGAGGTTGATGCGGACGGACCTGACGAAGATCCAGGTCTGATCCGGTCGATCCTGGGCGGTCCGACCACCACATTTTCCGCGCAGCGGTACCCTCGACATCGAGTTCAAGCTAGATCGAGGGCCCAGATCGGGGGTGGCCATGGACCTCGTGCTCGGCGTTTCGATGACATCGGCGGCCGTGCGCTGGGTGCTCGCCGAGGGCACGACAGGCGAAGGCGCGACGATCAGCCGCGGCGCGTTCGACCTGGACGACGCTGTCGATCCGGATGATCTGCTGGATGTGCTGCTGGTCGATGAGGCCGACAATCGGATGCACGCCATCGGCCTCACCTGGACCAACGAAGCAGAGGACGCGGCATCCGGGGTGCTGGAAGCGCTGCGGGCCAGGGGCCGCGAGAACGTCATCGCGGTTTCGGAACTCGAGGCGGGCGACGTTCTGGCCGCCGGTATCGCAGGCATCACCGAGTACGACGACGTCGCTGTCTGCATCGTCGAACCCGATGCGGCGGTCGTCGCGATCGTCGACGCCGACGGCGTGACCGTCGACCGTCTCGGCCGACCGCCGGACGGTTCCGATGTGGTGGAGCTGCCGAGTTCGGTGATGACGATGCTGGAGCTCGACGACTGGCATCCCGATGCGATTTTCGTAGTGGGCTCGGCCGACGACCTCGACCTCATCAAGTCGACGCTCGAGGACGTCACCGACGCACCGGTCTTCTCGGCAACCGAGGCCGATCTCGCGCTCGCTCGAGGTGCCGCGCTGGCATCCGCGCGCGCCGTGAACGGCCTGGAGATGGTCGGATCGCACGCGCCGCCGCGGGTCCGCGCCTTGACCGCGGTACTCGTCGCGGCCGCCGTCACGTTCGTCGTATCGCTGTCCGTCGCGCTCGGGCTGAGCCTCACACCGTCGGCACCCGAACAGTCGGCCGCCGCCAACCCCGAGCCCACGGCCGAGGTGCCGCCGCCACCGGGTACCCAACCCGCGAACAAAGTCTCCAAGCTCACCGCATCTCTACAAGCGGCCCGCCCCGTGGTGGCACAGACCATCGTGGTGGCCGCCCCGCCGGTTCCGGAATTCGTGCCGCCGGCCGCGCCCGCATACGTGCCCCCGCCGGCACAGGCACCCATACCGACCTATGCGCCGCCGCCGGTGTATGTACCGCCCGTGGCTCCGCAGCCGCGGCTGCGGGATCGGATCATCGAGCGCATTCCGATCATCAACCGGTTCCACGAACCGCAGTACCAGTATCCGACGCGCTGACTCCTAGGGTGCGGGCGGCTGAAACGGGTTGTTCGGCACCTGAATTGGAATCGGCACCGGTACGAACGGCACCGTTATGTGGGTTGTCGTCATCGCGGGTGTCGTGGTGGTGGTCGTCGTAGTCGTCGGCGACGTCGTCGTGGTGGTCGTCGTGGTTGTCGTCGTGGTGGTTGTCGTCGTGGTCGTGGGCGGCGTTGTCGTCGGCGGCGGTGTGGTGGTCACGTACGTCGTGACCGTCTCCTGCGTGGGCGGCGGAGACTCGGGAGCGACGGTGACGGTTTCCGGTGGCGGCGGCGCTAAGCTGGCCGGTTGCTCGGCGGTCGCCGGCGGCGGCGGTTCGGCGTTCGTAGGTTTCGGCGGGCTGGCGGTGCTGGGCGGATCGGTCTTGCTGCTGCTGTCGGTCACGCTCGTCAACGCGATCGCCACGCCACCGACGGCGATCAACGCCACCGCGGCTGCCAGTCCGATCACCAACTGCGGCAACCGCTGCCACGTGCGCGGTTTGTCGATCGGGCCGGTCGATGGCACGTACTGCACGGGTTGGCGCATCGAGAGGGCGTCCGCCTCGTACGGGCTCTCGTAGCGGTTTTCGCCGGTGTACGGGACGGGCTCGTCGCCGATGTCGTCATCCTGCGACCACGCCAACGCATTCGCGGTTTCCGTTGCGGGCGCGTCGATGCTGGACGCGGCGGGCGCCAAACCCGTTGGTGCGTCTGCGATCACCGGGGCCATACCGGTCTGGGCCCCGGCTGCGGAGCCATAGGCCGCGAACAGGGCCGCTCCCACCGCCGCGTCGAGAGCCGGCTGCCGTGTCGTGATCAATTGGGTGTCTGTGAGCTGCGAAAGGCGTTGTGCAATAAGAGGAATGCTCGCACCGCCACCCACCGTGACGACGGCGGCGATGCTGGGCCAGCCAATGCCGTTGCGTTCCAACGTATTTTCCAGCTCAGCGAGCATGCTGTCGAGCGGGGCCGCGATCAGCGACTCCAACTCATTGCGGGTCAATGCGATTGTCGACCGATAATTGGGAAGTTCGGCGACGATCTCCGTCGTTGCATCCGTCGACAGCCGTTCCTTGGCGCTGCGGCATTCCTCCCGCAGCCGACTCAGCGAGCCCACCGCGGCCGTGGCGGCCGGATCGATACCGCCGTTGCCCGCAATGCCGTTGACGATGTGGCTCAGCAGAACCTGATCGATCTGGTCACCTGCGAAATCGGTGTACCTGGTGGTCTCGTCGATTGGCTCGAATGATGCGGCCGCGTCCGCCAACGTGATGCTCGTTCCGCTGCCCCCGAAGTCGAGCAGCGCAATGATGCCCTGCGCCGGCAGTCCCGGATTGGTCTGCAGCGCCGTCAGGGCCGTGATCGCATCGGACACCAGCCGCGCGGGCATGCCGTTCGGTGACAGGTTCGGATCGGCGCGCAGCGCGTTGCGCAGACTGCGCAGCGTGGCCATCCCCCAGTGGGCAGGTACGGCGACCGCCACGTCGGACGACGGTTGCCCGCCGGTCGCGCGGACCATATTGCCCAGCGCCTGAACCAAGAGCTGTTCGGCCCGATGCGTCGAACCGTCCTGGGCGACCAACGGGACCGGGTCGCCTACCCGCTCGACGAATCCGTCCAGCACGGAGCCGTCGCCGAGGGTCACCGCGGCACGGTGTGTCACAGGTTGATTGCCGACGCGCACTGCGACCAAGTTCGTCGTCCCGATCGACAACCCCAACGGGTCGCTCATAACGGACCACACCCTAGCGTCCCCACCTGCTGATATCCGTTAGACACTCCGTACCAACGGCGTTCCACCGACACGGTTTTGGTGCGCAGTGTTGGCCGGTGTGCTGCAATGTCGGCCATGGGTGACATCGACGACATCAAGCAAGTCAAATACCGGTACCTTCGCGCGCTCGACACCAAGCACTGGGACGAGTTCGCCGATATGCTCACCGAGGACGTGATCGGCCGGTACGGCGAATCGATCGGCGAGGAGCACCACTTCACCAATCGCGACGAGTTGGTCACGTTCATGCGCAACTCTCTCGGGCCCGAGATCATCACCGAGCACCGCGTCAACCATCCGGAGATCGTCGTGGACGGCGACGAGGCGACGGCCACGTGGTACCTGCAGGACCGAGTGATCGCACCGGATTTCAATTTCATGTTGATCGGCGCGGGGTTCTATCACGACAAGTACCGGCGAACCGGCGACGGCTGGCGTATCAGCGAGACCGGATACGACCGGACCTACGATGCCTCGATGTCGACGGAGAATCTCAACTTCAAGGTGAAAGCCGGTCGGGCAATCAACCTTTGAGCGTCACTGCGAGATGGCGATCAGCGCACCCGGCTTGAGCCACCGCATGATTTCCACCAGTTTGGCGTCGTCGATTGCGATGCAACCCGCGGTCGGGCCCCCGTCGGTGGCGTGAAGGAAGAAAGCGCTGCCGTTGCCGGGGACACGTTCGTCGTTGACGCCCATCACCACGGCGTGGACGTACTGCGGGATCTCGAGGTTTTCCGTCGGGGGATCCGTGCTGAACGGGCACTGAGCCTTCTCACACATCTGCATGGTGTTGTAAGTCGGGCTGTTCACATCGCCGTCCCACCAGTGATTCGGGCCGACCTGGACGTATTGCAGGCCGCCGCCGGGGTTGGGCGCGGTCCCGAACGCGTAGTCGAGGGTGAAGAAACCCATCGGCGTCTTCATCTCGCCCTCGCGAGTCGTCGGCGCCATACCCCTGCTTCCGACGAACGCCGGGATACCGGCGGCGACGGGCTGCCAGCCTGCCGCCGTCCGCTGGTAGACGTCCATTTTGGCTGACGAACCGCCCACTCCGACAACGGAAATCACCTGGGTGGCGTCGCCGACGTAGTGCGCGAACCACGGTGCGGCCTGAGCCTGGCTGGTTGCGCCGGCGAGTGGCAGCAATGCCACGCAGAGCAGTATCAGCAGTCGACGCACCCGCTCATGCTAGGTGCTCACGGGGTCACCTTGGAGGAGGCCACGCAGCCAAGCTGTCCATTTCGGCTGTTCGGCTGCCGCCACGTCCGTGGCGTCGGGTCCGTACAGATAGATGCTGGCCATGGCGCGGCCCTCGTCCCCGACCGTGCATGCGCCGACAACCGCGATCCCCTGCGACGGTTGGTCGATCCGCATCATCACCTCACGCGAGTTCCCGTCCTGGTGGATGCGCTCGATACGGCCCGCCAACCGGGGTGCGTCACCGGATATTTCGACACGATCGCCGACATCTGCGGCCCCGAGGTTCAGCGCGGTGGTCATCTTCGACCACGCCTGCCTTTCGCCGCCGTGGTGTGTGGCCGATGCCCGAATGGTCGCAGCCTGCGCTCCAGCGAAGTTCGCGAGATAGATCTTGAGGATCTCGAAGAAGCCGGGCCATCCGGTTTCGAAGCTCTCGATGTCATCGTCCCAGTCGTCCCTGTCGGTGACCATGGTGTGCACCATGCGGACGACGCACTGGTCGCCGGACCGAGCGGTGACGGTCACCTCGGTCGCAACCGGCGGGGCGTCGCCGTTCCATCCGTATTCCTCGTATTCGAGGCGCACCGGGGGATCCCAGGTCGTGACCTTGCCCGACGAGACGTCCGCGCCGCAGTTCTCGTCGCCGAAATCGAAGCTGATGGCGCCGCCGACACGCTCCTCGATCTGTGTCGTCGTGAACCACGCACTCATGCCGGGTCCGGTTGCGATGGCCTGCCACACCTGTTCGGGCGTGCCGGGTACGAGGAACTCCATCTCGACCCATCGGCGTCCGGAATCGTCTCTCTTCAAAGGCATTACGCATCCTCCTTCGGCTTCGGATAGGCCGCGACCACCAGCCGGTAGCTGCGTCCGTCGGAATCTGATTCGTCGTGATAGCGGGCCGCCAGCGCCGTCACCGCGTCGGACAGATCTTTGGTGAAGGCGGTCCGGTCGGCGGGAGAGCGGAACCGGATCACTGCGTCGATCGATAGCGTCGGGAGACGCTTGTTGCTGGTGCGCGCCGTACGCCAGAGATCGCCGACCTCGCGCACGACACGCGCCGACAGCGCGATCAGGTAGCTCGCCGACAGCCGGTCGTCCGACCGGCCCGGATCGGAGGCGACCGGCCCGAGCGCGCCGGGCGACACCACGTAGGAGGCCGCCGTCGCGACGAGCAGACGTTCTCTGAGCCCGCCCCACTGTCGTTCGCCCGCTTCGGTGACCAGGTGGTGGTCTTCGAGGGCGCGCAGGTGGTAGTTGACCTTCTGCCGCGCCATGCCCATGCGCGACGCGAGCGTGGCCGCCGATGCCGGTTCGGTCAGGGCGGCGAGCAGTCGGCCCCTGATCGGATCGAGTGCGCTGACCGCCGCGGCGGGGTCGGCGATCACCTCGACGTCGAGCATGGGGCCATCCTTGTCCTTGACAAAATAATTTGTCAAGGCCGTGGATAGATTAGCGGCATGGAACTCCTCCCCATTCGTCGTCATCGAGGTATCCGCCAAATCGGAGAGGGCCTCGGGACGCTGGACCGCGAGGTGTTCGAAGCCATCGCCGAGTCGCCCAGTCCCCTGCTCGATTCGCTGATGCCGCGACTGACCCGCGCCGCGGACCATTCGAAGCTGTGGTTCGCCATCGCGGCCGGGCTGACCGCGACACGGCACCGAGCCTCGCGGCGTGGTGCGGCGCGTGGCGTCATAACTCTCGGTGTGACCAGTCTGGTGACCAACCAGGTCGCCAAGCGGATCTGGAAGCGGCCTCGTCCCAGTCGCCTGCTGGTACCACTAGCCAGACAGAGCAGGCGGGTCCCGACATCGAATTCGCTACCGTCGGGCCACTCCGCGAGCGCGGCCGCGTTCGCGGTCGGTGTGGGCCTCGAGAACCCGCCGCTCGGACTCGGACTCGCCCTGCTGGCAGGGCTGGTGGGCCTGTCCAGGGTGGCGACCGGCGCGCACTATCCGGGCGACGTGTTCGCCGGCTTCGGCATCGGTGCCGCCATCGCTGTAGTCGGGGCGCGGATCGTGCCACCGACCGTGCCCACGAAGATTCCGACCGCGGATCCGCTCCGACTGGAAACGCCCGCTCGCCCAGAGGGTGAGGGGGTCGTGCTGGTGATCAATCCCGCGTCGGGCAGCGGCACCGGTGCACGTGTGGTGGCGGAGGTGCGAGAAGCCCTGCCGGCAGCTGAGATCGTCGAGTTGGACGAGGGGGACGACCTCGAGGTCGTCTTGCGCGCCGCGGCCGACCGGGCCGAGGTTCTCGCCGTCGGAGGCGGCGACGGAACGGTGTCGTGTGGCGCAGGCGTCGCGATTGAGTCCGGGCTACCCCTGGCGGTCTTCCCGGGCGGCACGTTCAATCACTTCGCGAAGGACATCGATTGCGACACCGTGGCCAAGACGGCCGAGGCGATCCGGCGGGGCAGCGTCGCCTTTGTCGACGTGGTGTGCCTCAACGAGAAACACATGGTGGTCAACACCGCGAGCATCGGTGCCTATCCGCAGTTCGTCCAAACACGAGAAAAACTCGAGCACAAGATCGGCAAGCCGCTCGCTGGTATCTACGCGATGTTCCACACGCTATGGCGAGATGAGCCCGTTCGAATCCGCTACGACAACAAGAACTTGCAGACTTCGCTGTTCTTCCTTGGCAATTCGACATACCTGCCGTCCGGGTTCGCCCCGTCGCGCCGAACCCGGATGGACGACGGTTTGATGGACGTCCGCATTCTCGAGACCGGTCGCAAGTTCAGCAGGCTGCGCATTCTCGTATCACTGGCGCTGGGCCGATTGGTGCGCAGCCCGCTCTATCACGAGATGCGAGTGCCCGAATTCGAGTTCAATGCCGTAGACGGTTCAACGATTTTGGCTCACGACGGCGAAGTCAGCACCGAATGCACCGACGCCAGTTTCAAGGTTCGATATCGAGTTCTTCCCGTGTTTCGTCCGCTGCCGTGACGCTGACCCAGGGAGGAAGTACCGCTAGACAGACGGCGAAATAGGCGTAGCCCAAGGCCCATCCGGCGATGACGTCGGAGGGGTGGTGCACATTGAGCACGACGCGACCGATGCCGATCGTGACGACGATCAACGCGCCCAGCACGACCACCCACCACCGCAGCCGTGGCCGCACAAAGGGCCAGACGACCGACAGGAGCACGAGCACACCGACCATCAAGCCGAGCGCATGACCGGAAGGAAATGACTGCGAATAGGCGGATACCAGTGCCGTCGGGGGGCGCGGGCGATCGGCGAGGTTTTTCGTAAGCTCGATCAGTGGGCCCGACAGCCCTGCGGTGAGCATGACGAAACCCACGAGCCGCCAATTGCGGCGCCACAGCGCGACGATGACGACGACCAGGCCGGCCAGACGAAAGGTGTTGGGGCTGAGCACGGTACAGAAAATGTCCCATGCCGTCACCCAGGCCGGATGCTTGGAGCCGTAGCGGTAGGCGGGGTCGAGAGCCGCCGAGTCCATGGCCGTCAACCAGGCCCATCCCGAGGTGATGCCAAGCCACATCAGTGCGTATACCGCGACGGCAGCCACGGCGCTCACCAGGAGCCAACGCGTCCTGGAAGTCATATAGATAGCTGTACCACGCTTTCGGAGTCCGGCCTGCTGCTGGAGGTCGCGGACGTGCCGTTCGATGTCCCGCCGAAGTTCGTCTACAGCGTGCTCGGCATACCCCGCGGCTGAGCTACGGTGCCTTTATGGCGGTGTTTCTGCGCAAGCTGTTGCGCATCGGCGGGCTGCCCGCTGAACTGCGGGCCGAGGTAGAGGCGGAGGGGGTCATCTATTTGGCCGAGTACGTCCCGGTCACTCGAAGATTCAGTGGCAAGATCCCCGGCAAGCGCGCTCATGGGAACGTGGCGAGCTATGTCGGTTCGTTGGTCCTCACCAATCAGCGGGTCCTCGGCACGCTGTCTACGGTGCCGAAGCTGGCGGGCCGCACCATCGATCAGCCCTGGAGCGCACCACAATCGGGCACGGTGACCGCCGACATCACCGAGACGGGCCTGCATCTCGAGGTCAACATCGCAGCAGTGGACCCTCGGTGCGAAGGTGAGCTCTCGCTCCAGTACAAGTCACCGATACCGCCCGAGATCCTGGCGCGCATACCCCGTCGGTCGCTGGCCTTCGACGCCCCACCCGAATACGTCTTCCGCGCGGTCGGAGTGCCCTACCACCCCTAGAGAGGGCAGGGGTTGCGCTCAGAATGGTGCTGGGTCGTGGTCGCTTGGGGGTCGTGGCCGGGTGGGGAAGTAGGTGTTGTCGCAGTCGTTTTCGGGACTGTCGCCTGGGTTGTGCTGATTGCGGGCGCGTTGTTCGGCTTCGGTGTGGATCAGTGTTTGGTTGTGTCGGCGTTCGTCGTTGATGGCTTGGGTGCGGTTCTGGGCTCGGGTGGTGGTGCGTCGGGGCATGGCCAGCCCGCGCGCTGGGTCGGTGGTGGGCGGGGTGGAGCGGTGACCCCGGACGGGCGCGGTGGGGCGGCACAGGGTGGGGAACAGCAGTCGGCTGCCGGGATAGGTGGTGTAGGTCTGGCCCTGCGGGCACGTCCAGATGACGGTGCCGTCGGGGTGCTGTTGGTCGTGCCAGCCCCAGAAGGTTTTGAGTAAGTGGTGTTTTCGGCAGAGAACTTTGAGGTTCGAGGCCTGTGTCGGGCCGTGCGGGTAGGCGATGGTGTGGTCGATATCGCAGCCATAGGCGGGATGATCGCAGCCCGGGAACCGGCACGTCATATCGCGGCACCGCACAAACGTCGCCAACACCGCCGAGGGGATATAGCGCGGCTCGGGTGGCGTGTTGCCCGGATGCACGATCGGGACGATCTTCGCCGAACCCGCGATTTTGGCGGCCAACAGCGGGGCGGGCAGCATCCCGCGACCCAGGACCAGCGCCGGTGGGGTGGCCGCGATGACCGGTGTCCACGGTGTCGGGGCGAGGGCTTCGCGCCAGGTCATCTCCGAGAGCGGTTTGCGATCTGGATCCACCGGTTTTTCGCCGTCCAACTGGGCCGGGGTGTCGTCGGTCAGTGACTCCTCGTGGGCAATCACATGGACCACCACCGCGCTGGATTGAGCGTCTTTTGCCGGGCAGTCGGGGTGATCACATAAGCAGGCCAGCCGGTCGGCTTTGTGCCCGAGCGCGCCGAGTGCCGCGGCGCGGCGCTGGTCCAGGGTGCGCGGATCGCGCTCGCACACCGTGCGCGCCATGGCGTCCAACCGTTGGTCGAGGGCCTCGGCGTCGGTGACGATGAGCCGGCCCTCGATGAACACCACACCTGATCCGTCGTCGGGGTCGTGGATGTCGACATGGCAGTTGCGGGCGGAGTGTTCGGCGCGCCGTACCGCGGCGGGGTCATAGCGATGCACCCAGTAGTCGATCTGGGTTTCGGTCTTGTGCGCTGACAGCGATCCCCAGTCTTGGACCGCGGCGGCGATCTCGGTGTCGACTTTGGCCATCGTGTCGGGATCGCTGATCAGGCGGGTGCGGGCCACGATCGCGGACACCAGCCGGTAGGTGATCGCCCCGGCGGCGAACACCTCACCCACCCGCGGGAGCCGTTCGCGCAACCCGATGGCGATGAGCAGTTGATGCGAGGCCACCCCCAAAGAGACGTTCTGCGCGGCGGCTACCGACGCCGCGACCGCACCCCAGTTGTCCAGACACCACTGCTCCCGCTCCTCAGAGCCGTCGGCGGCCCACATCCGTTCGAGCTCCTCGGCGGTCGCGAACAGCCGTCGCGCGCAGGCGGCGTTCTCCACCCGCGCCCACGCCCCTACCGCCGCGCCACCGCGGCTGTGGGTGGCCGCCTCAACGAGTCCATCGAACATAGGTTCGACACTAATCGGACCATCGACCGCGAACCAGCAGCTCAACACAACCTGTGGACAAAACCGCCATTGGGGATAACTTGCTCGCATTGAGTCAAAGGGTTGCGGAATCCGCGCGGCGGCCTGTTCGGTGGACCGACAAGCCACGGAGGGACGCTGCGTGACCGAACCGAGACGAGACAACCTGCTGATCGTGCACTGGCACGATCTGGGCCGCTATCTCGGCGTCTACGGCCACCACGACGTATCCAGCCCGCGGCTCGACCAACTCGCCGTCGAGGGCTTTCTGCTGACCCACGCGCACGCCACCGCTCCGCTGTGCTCTCCATCGCGCGGTTCGCTCTTCACCGGCCGATACCCGCAGAGCAACGGGTTGGTCGGCCTCGCCCACCACGGCTGGGAGTATCGGACGGGCATCCGCACACTCCCCCACCTGCTGTCCGAAGCCGGTTGGTACACCGCACTATTCGGCATGCAACACGAGACGTCACATCCGCCGCGGCTCGGTTTCGACGAATTCGACGTATCGAACTCGTACTGCGAATACGTCGTCGACCGGGCCGCGCATTGGCTCACCGCCCCACCTGCCCAGCCATTCCTTCTCACCGCAGGTTTCTTCGAGACGCACCGCCCCTACCCGCGCGAACGGTACGAACCGTCCGATGCGTCGACGGTCACCGTGCCCGATTACCTGCCCGACACACCTGACATCCGGCAGGACCTCGCCGAGTTCTACGGCTCGATCACCGTCGCCGACGCCGCCGTCGGCCGATTGTTGGACACCCTCGCGGAGACCGGACTCGACCGCACCACCTGGGTGGTGTTCATGACCGACCACGGACCTGCGCTCCCCCGCGCCAAGTCCACTCTGTACGACGCTGGCACCGGGATCGCGATGATCGTGCGGCCACCACGCGACGCGGCGATCGGCCCACGGCTCTACGACGAACTGTTCAGCGGCGTCGATCTGGTGCCAACGCTGCTCGGTCTGCTCGGCGTGGACATCCCGGCCGACGTCGAGGGAATCTCGCACGCCGACAACCTGCGTCACGCTCAGACGGCGCCTGCGCGCACCGAGGTCTATACCACCAAGACGTACCACGATTCTTTCGACCCGATCCGAGCCGTCCGCACGAAGGAATACAGCTACATCGAGAATTACGCCGCACGCCCGCTGCTCGATCTGCCGTGGGACATCGCCGAAAGCGCGCCAGGACAGGCGGTTGCGCCGCTGACCCAGTCGCCGCGCCCTACGCGCGAACTCTACGACCTGCAGGACGATCCCACCGAAGTCCGAAACCTGCTCGGACCCGACGCCTCCGACAAAGCAGAGGCCATCGCGAACGACCTCGCGCTGCTGCTCAACGACTGGCGCGACAAGACCAATGACGTCATCCCGTCGGAGTTCGCGGGTACCCGAATCGCGCAGCGGTACACCGAAACCTATTTGCGAATTCACGGCCCGTCGGTGATCAGCCGCTCCGCCATCGCATCCCAACGAGGTATCGAGGAGGAGGAGAGCTCCAGACAATAGTTTTCGTCACTGCGATTCTTAAAGCCTTGTCGTGCAAGGCAATTCGAATGCAGTTAGGCTCACGCGTATGTCGTCCCATCCAACGGCCTACCTGGTGCTCGCGTCGCAACGCAGCGGCAGCACGCCTGTTGGTCGAATCGCTACGGGCGACCGGTGTAGCGGGAGAGCCGCAGGAGTTCTTCCAGTACCTGCCCACCACGAGCATGTCGCCGCAACCACGTCAGTGGTTCGCCGATGTGGAGGACGAGTCGATTCTTCGCCTGCTCGATCCGCTGGACGAAGGCAAGCCGGATCTCGCGCCGCCCGAGATCTGGCGTGACTACATCCAAACCGTCGGTCGCACGCCGAACGGGATCTGGGGCGGCAAGTTGATGTGGAATCAGACACCGCTGCTGCGACAACGCGCGGCGGGCCTGCCGGACCGTGAGGGCGACGGTCTACTCGCGTCGATTCGCGCAGTCGTCGGCAGTGACCCGGTTCTGGTGTACGTTCACCGCCCCGATGTTGTCTCTCAGGCCGTTTCGTTCTGGCGCGCCGTACAGACCCGCGTCTGGCGTGGACGCCCCGACCCACGACGCGACTCCCGCGCCGAGTACCACGCATGGGCGATCGCCCACGTCGTCACGATGCTGCGGGAACAGGACAAGGGTTGGCGCGGCTGGTTCGACGACGAGGACGTCACACCCATCGAGGTAGCCTATCCGGTGTTGTGGCGAAACCTCACCCAGATCGTCGGCGACATCCTCGAAGCGCTTGGGCAGGACCGCCGCCTGGCGCCAGCGCCGGTGCTGGAGCGCCAGGCCGACCAGCGCTCCGACGTGTGGGTGGACCGCTACCGCGCCGACGCGGAGCGCGACGGGCTACCGACCTGAGCTCACTTCACCTGTGCGACAACAAATATCCGGCGGAACGGGAAGAACGTCGTGCCGTCCGCTCGCTTTGGGTAGGCCTCGTCGAGCATCGGGATCAGCTCCTCGCGGAACTGCTGCCACTGTGCCTCGTCGAGCCGGCTCTTCACCGGCGTCAGCGCCGTTCCCGTGATCCACTGCAGCACCGGATTCTCGCCGCTGAGCTCGTGGACATAGATCGTCTCCCACGCGTCGACCCGACAGCCCGCGTCGGCGAGCAGCGCGGCATATCCTGCCGCGTCGTCGACCTGGCCCTCGCGGAACGGGAAGTCCTGCAACAACTCTGACCACCGGTCACTGCGGGCGAGCGTGCGGACGGCCTCGTGCGACGGCGCGTTGAAGTTGCCAGGAACCTGCATCGCGATCCAGGCTCCGGCTGACAGCTGACCGGCCCATCGGACCAACAGCTCAGCGTGATCAGGCACCCAATGCAGCACCGCATTGGTCAGCACGACGTCGGTGTCCGGTTGCGGCACCCAATCGCCCACATCGCCCACATCGGCATCGACACCGCGTTCACGCGCCGCCTGCACCATTTCCGGTGAACTGTCCCAAGCCTCGATGGTGGCGTCAGGCCAGCGTTGCGCCAGGCTGACGGTGAGGTTTCCCGGACCGCATCCAAGGTCGACCACCCGCCGCGGCGATTCGGCCGCCACCCGCGACATCAAGTCGAAGAACGGCCTGCCGCGGTGGTCGGCGAAGGTCAGATAGACGTCGGGATTCCACATGGGGCCAGTCTTGCACTCGGGTTACGATGCGGAACGTGACCACTTCGGACACCACCCCGGTGGATCCGCCCATTCCCGTTCCCGACGTCCCCGGGGCTGACGCGACCGTCCAGGGACTCCCGCGTCGCGCCGATCTCACACTGCGCCAGCGACTCATCGTGGACTCGTCCGCAGTGGCCGACATCGCCCTGCGCACCGCCATCGCCTCGCTGCTCGCGACGACGATGCTGCCGACGCTCGTCGGGGGGCTGCGCGGCAGCCGAGCGCGGGCCGAACAAAATCAATTGAGGTTCTACGCCGAACTGGCTTCGGCGAAAGATCCCACGTTGTCCTTTCCCGCGCCGACGGAGGTGCCGCGGGTCGCGTCACGCCCAGCCAGTCCGATCGCCGAGTGGATCGCCAAGGGCAACGTGCACAACATCCGATTCGACAGCAGCTTCGAAGCCGTCAATCCGGCGTTGCGTGAACAGTGCCGAGGCTTCACCCGCAACAATGTGGTGCACGCCCAGCACTGGCGCCACGACGACGGGCCCCACCCGACACTGTGCGTGATTCACGGCTTCATGGGTTCGCCGTATCTGTTCAACGGACTGTTCTTCTCGCTGCCGTGGTTCTACCGGTCCGGCTACGATGTCCTGTTGTACACCATGCCATTCCACGGCAGCCGCGCCGAAAAAGGCTCGCCATTCAGCGGTTACGGTTTCTTCGCGAACGGCTTCTCCGGCTTCGCAGAAGCCATGGCACAGGCCGTGCACGACTTCAGGTCGATCATCGACTACCTGGAGTTCACCGGCGTCGACCGGATCAGTCTGACTGGGATGTCGTTGGGCGGCTACACCTCTGCGCTGATCGCCAGCGTCGACGACCGGATCCAGGCGGTCATTCCGAACGTCCCCGTCGTCGCGCCCGATCAAACCGTCGACGAATGGTTCCCCGCCAACAAGGTCGTCCAACTGCGGAGCCTGCTCTCGAACACCGACTCAGAGCTCACCAAGGCCGCGGCACGGTTCTCGTCGCCGCTGAACTACGAGCCTCTGGTTCCCAAGGACCGGCGGCTGATCATCACCGGTCTCGGTGATCGGCTGGCGCCGCCGGAGCAGGCCGAAATGCTATGGGAGCACTGGGATCGCTGCGCGTTTCACTGGTTCCCCGGCAACCACATCCTGCACGTCAGCCAGCCTGACTACCTACGCAGGATGACCCGCTTCATGCGCGATTTCATGTTCGACTGACCAACGGCCGCCTACCAGCCATCCTGCCGGCTCGAGCAGTCCCTGTGGCAGTGGGCTGCTGGGGATGTCGAGGCGTTCCGCCGACCCCGGCGCCAACGCGGTGAGCAACAGGCCCTGAATACCGGGTTGGGCCGTGAGACCCGCGATCGGCGTACCGCGTACTGGCTCGGCGGTCCGGATCGCGCACAGCGCCCGCACCGTGGGCTGTGCTGAGGTGCCACCGAATTCGAGCGCCGTCCACGTCTCCGTCGGCTGCGACCACAACTCGGCGAGCCGATCGGAGAGATCGTCGTCAAGCGGGATTCCGTACGCCGAGACGAATCCGCTGTCCTCCCGGACTCCGCGCCACTTCTCGCGGCCGCCACCGGTCAGCGGAGTCGGCGCCTCGTCGACGATGACCGCCAGCAGACCGTCCTCGCGGAGGTGATCGGCGAGTCGGCGACCGACGATCTGGGCCGTGTCCGACAGGGGGAGGTCGGCGGAACGGGCCTTGAGCGCCGCCAGGTTGTCGACGGCGCGCAGCGTCATGCTGATCCAGGTCGTGCGGACGCCATCGTCGTCGCGGTTGGTCACCCGGACCTTGTCGCAGCGGACGCCGAAACGTTCGACGTACCCGGCCACCGTCGGCAGCGACAGGCCCATGCCGGCCGGATCGTCGACGTGCAACACAACGGTGGCTTCGGCGGCCGCCGTTGGCTTCGACTTGGCGTGGTTGCGCCGCCACATAGCGAAGACACGGCCGATCATCTCTGTCACGAACAGTCCTCGCCACCAGGCGAATACGAACAGCGTGACGCCGACAGCGACACCGAGGATCCACCAGTCTTGGTCGGAATCCCACGGATAGGTCATGGCCGCGGGAACGATGAGAAGCAGCGCGAGCGCGATTCGGATGGTCACTTTGTCTCCGTCTTTCGTCGTTGGGCGGCGACCCCCGCGGTGACGGCGGCGACCAGCGCCAGCACACCGGTGCCGACGAAAGCCACCGTGCGCGGCGTGTTGTCCGGTGGTGCCGGTTGCGGCGGGGCCGCTACGGGTTTGGGTCGAGGTTCACCGGCGACGTCGCTCGCGGCGCTGACGTCCCACGTCAACGACGCGACGGCGTCGACGAGCCCGGCGCCGGTCAGGTTGGACGGCGCGCGGGCCGCCCCCTGCGCCCCGGCCGTCAGTCGTTCGACCACCTGGTCGGCGGTCAACTCTGGAAATCGGCTGCGCACCAACGCCGCAACGCCGGAGACATACGCCGCGGCAAAACTTGCGCTGTTGAGGGGGAAAAGCTCACCCTGGTCGCTGGGCAGCGCGTTGGCGAGCCCGCCACCGTCGGCGTTCCCGACCGAAGTGATGTTCTCGCCCGGCGCCGCGATGCCCACCCACGGGCCGGCCATAGTGAAATTCGAAGCCGTGCCGGAGGAATTCAACGAGCCGACGGACAGAACGTACTGCTGCCACCACGACGGGATCGAGATTTCGGTGACGCCCGCCCAGTTCCTCGGGTCCTCGGGCCGACCGGGGTCCGACAGCGGATTCGACGGACACGCCGAACCAGGATTCAGTCCGGCCTTGTTGTTTCCGGCCGCGGCGATGATGACGGCGTCCTTGTCGACCGCTGCGTAACGCAACGCGGCACCGAGCTCGGTCTGGTCGACGGTCTTGTTCGCTGGCAGGCACGTCACCGCCGAGATGTTGATGACGCGGGCACCGAGATCGGCCGCGCGCACGACGGCCCGTGCGAGCGTTGCGACGTCGAGCGCCACCCGTGCGGTGACGGGATCCTCCCCGGAGTCACGAGGTGCGTACCGCGCCGACGTCGACCGGATCGACAGGATCCGCGCGCCAGGTGCGACTCCCGAGAAATCGTCGTCACCCGGCTGTCCGGCGATGAGGCCGGCCACCAGAGTTCCGTGTCCGTCGCAGTCCACCAGACCGTCGGTGGTTTCCACGAAGTCGCCCCCCGGGTCGACGTTCGGCAGGCGTGGTCCTGGCCGCACGCCGGTGTCGAGTACCGCCACGAGTTGCCCGTCGCCGCGGCTGTATTTCCACGCCCCGGAAAGGTTGAGCATCGACGAGTTCTGGTTCACCGCGCCGGGATCGCTGCCCGGCAGCACACCGGTGGCGACGCACGGGTTGCGCTGCGCCATCGGCTGTACGGGACCCGGCGCCCCCGAAGGCGGTACCGCCCCGGGGTCCAGTTCGGGCGGCGTGATCGCCCCTGCCGCAGGACAACTCACTGTCGCGACGGCCAGCATCGCCGTCGCAGCCGCAAGCGCACTGCGCAGCATCGCGTACATCACCGATTCAAGACCCAGGCGAACAGTCCAACCAGATACGCCAGCACCGGGATCAGCGACGCGTCGACTCCGGAGGCGAGGAAACCCACCAGACGGCGCATCGGCAACGAATAGGTGTCCGGCGACGCGACCCGCGGGACGAGCGCCGCGAACACGAACACGGCCGTCAGACCCGCCAGCGCCGCCAGCGTCCACCAAGCCGCGGTGTAGCGGTCCTCGGCTGCGAACCCGACGAGGAACAGGGAACCCATCAGGAACGGATGGGCGAGCAGCCACGCCTTGCACGGTGCGGAGTCCCACACCCGGGCGCGCAACACCGCGCCGAGCGCGACCGCACCCACCACGTACCACGCCCAGTACGACACTCCGGTCGGGTTGGCCATCAGCCAGGTTCCCACGGTCGCAAGCACCACACCGCCTGCGACGAAACCGGTCTGGTGCGAATCGGTCACGCGCACCCGACGAGGGAGGTCTTGCAGCACTTTGAGCGAGGGCGGCGGCGGCGTCGGATCGCCCGGCGCGGGGATCACCGGCGCAGGCAGGCGCGACCACGTCGCGGAGAGTTGCGGGGCCTGCACGGTGACCGCGAGGGCCAGCACGATCAAGATCGAGGCGATGACGACGGTGTCCAGGTGCCAGATCGTCGCAGCACCGGCGGTGAGGACGGCGCCGACACCCACCACGGTCACCGCGGTGAAGACCGCGATTGCGCGCTCTGCGACGGTGATGCTGACGATCGCCCATGCCGTCACGCCGGCCGCGGCCAGCAGCACCTGCGCCGCGCCGGTCTCGCCGGGCACGGAGAGCCCGAGGGCCGCGGCGATCGGGACCAGCGCCGTGATCGACAGCGCGGTAGCGAGTTTCGGCGCGCGTCCCCACGCGAGCATCGTGACGAGCACGGAGAGCACCGCGACGCCGCACGCCGCGATGAGCCCGGCATAGCCGCCGACTGACAGCCGGTGCGCGGTGGCGAACACCGTTGCGGTCAGGATGAGTGCGATCAGGGCCAGTGTCGCGCCTCGCTGAATGTGGCTTGCACTCCACGGCTTTTCCCGTGCGGCGGAGAAGATGACCGCGGCGTCGCCGATGTCCTCCACGATCCGCGGCGCGGGCGGCCCGGCCGGTACCCGTTGCAGCGCCAGCAGATCGCCGTCGACGACGCCGACGGTGTTCAGTGTGGCGTCGAGGCTGAACGGCGCACCACCGATCGGGGCGAGCGAAAGCTGCACCGAGTCAGAAGAGTCGCCGTCATCCGTCGCCATCGCCATTCGCCGCACCGCGGGCAGGATCTCGCGCAGCGGAAGCTCTGTCGGCAGCGCCATGTCGGTGACCCGACCGCCGCCCGCAGAGTCGGGGCCGCCCGAGGCGAGCACCGCGACGCGAACGATGGGCATCACCGCCGATGAATTCGTGCCGATCAACTGACTGTCTGACGCCATTGCTGGTGTTCCGTTCTCTGGTCCGAGTCGAAGTCTCGGGTCAACTGCTGGTTGGGGAACCACGGCCCGTCGGGCAGCGTGGACGTGAGCCGCTCCATCGCGGTGGCGATGGCCAGCGGTGTGCCTGGGGCGAAGGTCGAAACCCATTCCCCATCGAAGGCTTTCGACGGGGCGACGAGGACACGCCCTTCTCGGGTGTCGACGACGCTGACGCCGACATTCGTGCTGACGCGATGGCCGTCGCGGTGGTCGCCCGCGACGATCTCCACATAGCTGCGGTCCGGCGCGTACGCCGCCGTCACGACGGCGCGCGCGGTCGCGGGGATGCCGAGGAACTCGATGACGTCATCGAGCGCGGCGCCGTCGCGCAGTTGCTCGTCGGCGCGCGCCCCGGTCCGTGCGGGAATGGTGAACTCCTCGAATTTCGCGGGCGGCCGTCCCGACAGCCCGGCGGTCAGGACGGGCACCAGTGCCTGCGGATGGTCGATGTTCAAGGCCGTCAGCGTGATCAGGCCGCCGCCACGCAGCGCGACGGCGTGCTGATCGGTCTGTTCGACGCGACGTGCGACGTGGCCGCGCAGCATGTTTCCGGATCCGCGAACGAATCTGAGGTCCATCCAGCGCCGGGGCCGGCACGTCGTCGTGACCCATTGGCGAACACCGGGATCGATGACCCCGTCCCCGGTCATCACCCCCAGGGCCGCCAGCTCCGCGGAGAGCCTGGCCGCGACCGCCGCGCGCTGCGCGTGGTCGCTGTAGGGCGGCGTGATGGCGAGAACCCAGGGAAAGCTCCCTGCGCCCAACGCATCAGCGACAAACCAGGCCTGCTCCGCGGTCAGCTCGACTGCGTTAGCGGTCAACGAACCTCAGCCACCCCACTTGGCGCCTTCGGCCGCGTCGCGGGCGCTCATCGACATGGTGTTCGTCTCATGGGTGGCGGCCATCGCGCGGTAGGCCCGCACGAGCTCCTCGAGGCTGGTGTTCCATTGCGCCTGCCACGCCTGGTAGGTCATGCCGGTATCGCCCTGCCACCCGCTCGCCAACGCCGCCTGCTCGGCGGCGATGTCCGCACCGACACCGTGCATCGCACCGGCATAGCCGGCCATCTCGCCCGCATGTCCGAGCATCGCCGGGTAGTTGTACATGATCTGCGACATCAGGTTCTCCTCTCGTCAGTTTGGGAAGTTCAGATCTCAGATTCCGGTGTAGGTGCTGGCCGCCGCGGCGTCCTCGGCCACGTACGTGCCTGCGGCGTCGCCAAGGTTGATCTGCGCGATGTCGAGCAGCGAGTTGATCTTGGCGGACACCTCGATGAAGCGGGCGTGCGCGGCCTGGAAGGCAGCCGACGATTCGCCCATGTGGAAGGCCTGCGCCGACTGCGCCGCCTGCTCGGCCTGGGCCATGGTGCTGCGCATCAGCGCAGCCTTGGCGGCGAACGCGGCCTCCGAGGAGACCAGCTGCGGGATGTGAGCGTCCAACATGCTCATGGCTTTTCCTTTCGATTCTCAGCTCTGACGGATTCGGTCGGACGGTCTGCTCAGTTGCGCGTTCCCCCCTCTTGGTCCCAGTCGCCGGGCAACATGGGTTCTGTGGGACCGCCGCCGAACGAGTCGCCGGCGAGCTCGGTGAGACCGGTGGCCTGCTCCGTCTCCGGCTTCGTTGCGGCACCGGTGAAACCGACTGTCCCAGCACCGCGTTCGGACGCGCGCATGCGCGACCGCGGTTCCGGCGGAGTGTCCTCGGCTTCGGGTTCGTAGTCCATGTACGCGTCGGCGTACTGGCGCTGGTGGATCGGCTGCGCACGCTTACGGCGAGCCTTGCGTTTTGCCAACGACGACGCCGCCGCCGCGGCCGCGGCAGATGCCGCGATGTCGGAGGCGGGCGCTTTGGCTGCGATGCCGTCCCGGAACGTCGGGGAGACACCGCCGTCCGGGCCCGCTCCGGGAACGACGTACGGCAGCGCCGCGCCGACACTCGGTGCCGGCGCGGCGCCGGCGGGCGCGGACCCGGCGCTGACCGACGGTGACGGTGCGGCAGTTCCAGTGGGCACAGTCGGTGCCACCGATGTCATCGGTGGCAGGCTCTCCGCCCGGGCCACCGGCGCACGTGCGGGGGCCGGCGCGGGCGCGGGAGCAGGGGCGGGCGCGGGAACCGCCTGTGGCGGGTTCAGATACTGGTAGATGAGCCCGATCATGATCGGGAGGAATATCGGAGCGGCGAAGATCATCGACCAGGTGGTCCATCCGAGCGGCTGGGTGATCGCCTGGTATGCGATGAACAAGAGCAGCACCCCCGACGACGGGTTGCCGAGCCACCCGAGGAAGTTGTTCAGGAAGTCGCTCAGGGAGTCGAAGATGGCGCGAAAGAAGTTGCGTACGAAGTTCAGGATCGATTCGAAAAAGTCCTCGAAGAACTTGCTGATCCGCTGCAGCAGATCCGAGATCGAGTCCGCGACGTTCAGCGCCGCACCGGAATCGGCGGCCGTCACCATCGCTGCGGACTGCTGTGCGTCTGCTGCCGCCGAACCCGCTTCTCCGACACCGGGAGTCAGCAGGAACGGCGCGGGCATGGTGGTCGGCGCGGCGGCCACCGCGGCGCCTGACACCGCCTGATAAGTGCTCATGGTCGTCGCGGCCTGAATCCACATCCGCACGTAGTCGGCTTCGTTCAGCGCGATGGGAATCGTGTTGACCCCCAGGAAGTTCGTGCCGACCAGGATCCCATGTACGGCATGGTTGAGCGCCAGCTCGGCCAGTGTCGGCATCGTCGCGAGCGCCACGCTGTAGGCGGCGGCCGCCGTCTCGTGCTGAACGGCGGTCGCCGTGCTGTTGGCACTCGCCTGTGCCAGCCACGCCAGGTACGGCGCATGTGCGGCGACGTACTGCTCGGCGCTCGGGCCCTCCCAGGCGCCACCCTGGACCCCACCCAGTACGCCGGTCAACTCCGCTGCGGCGGAGGCATATTCGGCGGCCAACGACTGCCAAGCCCCCGCGGCAGCCAGCATCGGGCCCGGGCCAGGGCCTGCGCTGAGCATCGCGGAGTGCACCTCCGGCGGGAGAGCCATCCAGATGGGGGCCATCATGTTCAGCTACCGAGCGGCCCGTGGGCCGCCAAATAAGACACAGCGGCCATCGCGTCACCGGTGAGATAGCTGGCACCGGACTCGCCGACCCCGACCCCGGAACGTCCGAGTTCCTCGACGCCGAGCGCGGCCATCGTGTTGTGCTGCACGCCGTGCGCGCTCATGCTCGCCGCGGTCTGCAGCGACACAGCATCGGCGGCCGGCGGCAGGACGGCACTGATCAGGGGCGCGGCCGCGGCGTGAGCGGCGGCGAGTCGGGCGGTCAGTGCCTCGACCGCGGCGCTGGCCGCGACAAGGCCCTCGGGAACTACGCGCAGAGTCATCAGTTGAACTCCCTTCCTCGGTTTCCGTGATGTCCGGTGCTGCCTTGGACTGTGTCTGCGAGCGGATTGACGAGCTGCAGGAACGTCGGAGCATCGCCGTCGTCCAGCAACATGGCGCGACCTGCGGGCAACCTGCGGAACCGGTGGCCCCTGATCTTGCCGCTGTCCTGCGGGTTACCGGACAACATGACGATGGCGGCTTGCAGCTCGTTGAGGCGCCGCAGCAGCGGAGCAGTCATCAAAGCGTGCGCCGACCCCGTTGCTCGCGCAGTGACGATGACGCGCAACCCGAGCTCGCTCGCCTGCGACAACAACCCGATGATGCCGGTCCACGGACGTTGACCGACGAACGGCCCGCTGACGGCGGGAGCGTCCGGGATCTGGTCGACGTCGTCGACGATCAGATAGTGGGTGTGGCCATCGGCACCTGACTGATAGGACCACCTGCTCAACTCTTGCGGGCTCAGCCCAGCCGGCGGTCGGCGCTTCTCCAAGAGTGCCGAGAGCCCGAGCATCGCGGGCGTGATCCGATCGATGTTCGGGGTGTACTCGTTGTCGGGGAACAACGGTTCCTCGACGAGGTGCAGGCGGCGGTCGATCACCGTGAACGCCACGCGGTCCGGCGTCGAGTTCTCGCGGATCGTGCGAATCACATGGCGCAGCAACGTCGTCTTGCCCGATTTGGCGTCGCCGAACACCATGAGCAAGGGATTGTCCGAAAAGCTCAACGACACCGCGGCGAGGTCCTCCTCGCGCTGGCCGACGACCACCCGCTCCGGTGCCGGATACAGCGGCGCCACCGCGGCCGGGACCAGCTCCAGCGGCAGCAGCCGCACCGGTGGCGCCGCGACACCCGGGTACCGCGCGTTGATGACCGCGATATCGCGCAGCGAGGGCTCGGCGACGAGGAAGTGCTCGGCGGCCATCGTCAGGCCGCGCCCCGGCTGGTCGGCGGGCACGGCTTCGGCGGGCCTGCGCAGCGCCCCGGTGATCCGCACATTGCTGTCACGCGCATCCGCGAGCTTGAGCTCGAGCCGCAACCCGAGCCCGTCGCGCATCGCCAACGGCACCTCGAGCCAGTTCGGCGTGGTGATGATGACGTGGATGCCATAGGACATACCGGTGTTGACCAGCTCGGTGACCTTGGCCAGCAACGGGTTTCGGGTGTTGAACGTGTCGGTGTTGTCGCGGCTGAAGGCGTACAGGTTGTCGATGACGAGAAAGACTTCGCCGTACTCATCACGCTCGCCGTTGCCGGAGTGGCCACGAGCTTGTCGCGCCTGCAGCAGCTGTTCGAGTTCACCGAACGTGCGCCGGATGCGTTCGGGTTCCAGTGGCGACGCGATGCTGCCGACGTGCGCGAGGTCTTCGAGCTCGCGCAACTGACCGCCGCCGTAGTCCAGGCAGTAGAACGTGACGTCGCGGGGCGAGTGCAGCGCGGCGGCCGACAGCATGAACGTCTGCAGCGCCGTTGTCTTGCCCGACCTCGGTCCGCCGTGAATCAGCACGTTGGCGGCGGCCGATGTCGCGTCGAAGATCAGCGGATCACGCCGCATCGCGAACGGTCGATCGATTTCGCCTAACGGCCAACGCCATTCACGCTCGGAGACGTCCGCGCGCGCGAGCAGCTCGTCCAGCGGTATCGGCTCGTCCAGCGGGGGCAGCCACAACCGCGGCGCCTTGGGGCCGTAGTGCGAGAGCTGGCCGCCGATGGTGGCGACGAGCTTGCGCGGCGGACGGTCCTCGTGCGCGGCGGGTTCGACGACCGTCACCGTATCCGCGGGCGCCTCCACGTGGCCGGCGGTGAACAGCTGTGGGACCGGAAGCGATTGCACGACAACCGACTTCTCGACCCGGGGCGGGTCGTAGATGCCGTCGACATAGGTGCTGCGGAACTTGACCGGCATGGCGCCGGGCGTCGGCACCAGGTAACCCTCACCCTTGTGATCCGGCCCCGCCTCGATGTGGAACGCGTCCTCGACGCCGATGATCTGGCGGCTGACGGCCGGGCTCGCCACCTTGAGCCCGATGCGGTACGAGGTGTTCTTGTCGATGTCCTTGATGCGACCGACGTCGAGAGTCTGCGATGCGAACAGGATGTGGATGCGGAACGACCGGCCCTTGCGAGCAACGTAGTCGAAGAGCTCTGCGTACTCGGGATGATCGGACAGCATCAGTGAGAACTCGTCGGCGACCACGAGCAGCGTCGGTAGCGGCGGCAGATCGTGGCCCGCCGCGATGGCGGCCTCGTATTCCAGCACCGAGTTGAAGGCGCTGCCTTGCACTCGCCTGCCGGCCTCCATCAGCAGTTGCTCGCGACGCGCCACCTCGCCGCGCAGTGTGTCGGCGAAACGATCTGCCAGGGAACGCTTCTCGGCCATGTTCGAGATGACGGCGACCACCTGCGGGAAGTCGCGGAAGATGTCGGCACCGGCCTCACCCTTGAAGTCGGCGTAGATGACGATCAGCCGGTCCGCGGAGTGAGTGGTCAGCAGCGACAACAGGATCGACATCAGCGTCTGCGACTTGCCCGAGCCGGTCATACCGATCATCAGACCGTGAGGGCCCATGCCGCCCTCTGCCTCGTCCTTGAGATCGAACTCCAACGGATCGCCGGTCGACGTCACACCGATGGGCACCCGAAGCTCGTCTGCACGCGCGCGGGGCGCCCACAGACTCGCCACGTCCAGCGCCGCGGCGTCCGGAATCCCGAGCAGTGTCGAAAACGTCGCCACCCCGGCATTGCTCGTACGCGCCTGGCTCGGATTGGAATCCCAGCGGGACAACCGTCGCGCGACGTGGCGGGCTTCGGCGACATCGAGGTGATCGGCCGCGTCGACATACGCTGCCCAGCCACCGGATTGCCACCGCTCGAGCCTCCCGTCCGCGACGCGCAGGATGGGCCGTTCGGGGTCGGGGTACTGCTCGCGGTGCGGAGGTTCGGCGATGCGCTGCACCAGCGTCACACCGGAGAGCCCGACGCGCGGCACCAGGACGTTCGGATCGTCGTTCTCGGGGTCGTCTATGACGATCAACAGATGCTTGGCACCCGAATCCGCGTCCGAGCCGAACGGTGGGCGGTCGGCGAGTACCGGATCCAGCAACGAGCGTAGTTGCGCAACGTCGCCGCAGAGATAGCGCGCGGGGCCCGCCCCGTCGGATGAGCCGGGTACGTCGTTGTGCGGCAACCACTTCAGCCACGACCAGTCGTCGCTCTCGAAGGCCGGTGATGCCAGGGCGACACCGAGGACGGCGGGGTCGTGCCAGGTGACCGCCTGGATGAGCCACGCGCGCAACGCAGCACGAACCTCGTCCGGCTCGCCCAGCACGGAGATCCGCGAGACCTTGGCCAAATCGATCGCCGCGGGGACGGCGCGCACCGTGCGCTGCACGTCGAGCAGTCCGCGCAAGGTGGTGTGCGAAACCGGTTCGAGGTCGACCTCGTCGGCGCTGTCCTTGACCCGCAGCCCTGTGCCCAGCGGGGCATCGTGCAAACCCGTTCGCACGACGAGGAAGTCGCTGTCGTGCGGGTCGCGCTCCCACTGGCGGCGGGTGCCAGGCACCTCGGCGAGCAACCTGGGATCCGGATGAGACCACTCGAGGGCGGCACGCTGTTCGGCCGCGTGTGCGCGCACGTTGTCGCGGATTACCGACAGATATCGCAGGTAGTCGGCCCGCTCGGCGTCCACCTCCTCGGTGCGCATCTTGTTGTCCGTGCCGCGGTAGAGCGCCGTCGCGGCCAGCAGCAGGACGAACGGGAAGAACAGCGTCGTCGGCGAGATCAGCCGCATACCGGTGGCGACCAGCGCGACGATCATGCCGATGATCAGGATGACGATCAGATACGGCAGTACCCGCCGCAACAACGACGGCGGCACCATCCGGGGCAGTTCCGGCGGCGGTTCGATCGTGATGGTGCCCTTGCGCACCGTCGGCGGCGCAATCCTGCGACGCGCTTCGAAGATGAGCCGACTCACGGATTGGTCTCCCTCACGACTGCCGGGCGGGGGTCAGCTGCGAGCCCGTCGTGGGCCAACAGGGCGTCGGCACGCGACAACGTCGGGCCCTCTGCGAACTGGCTCAGCATCGACCATGGAATGGGTAGCGGCGGCGGGGTCAGCCCGAGCGCCTCGATCGTCTTCTGGTCACCCTCGGTGTCGAGGCCGTACCGCACGCCGGTGTCGCTGAGCCAGAAAGTCGCCCCTCCGACCGGCTGCGTCGACGTTCCTCCGCCGTCCTGGCCGACGGTCTGCACCAGGAAGCCTGAGCCGGGTGTCAGCACGACGCGGTCGGCCGTGGTGCCCGATCCGGCTCCGACCAGCGCGACGGTGCGCAGTTCGTCGGCCACCGGAAGCGTTACGCCAGAACGCAACTGAAGAGTCCCCCCGGTCGCGTCCGCGGGCCGTGTCCACTGGGCGCACGTCAGCGGTGCGTCGGTGGCGTCGACGATCGTGACCGGCTCGCTCGGATACGCGTCGTTGTCGATACCGCTCGCCACCGGCGCCTTGGCGATGTCGTCGGCTCCCAGCCGCGGCGGCTGGTTGAGGCCGAACGAGTTGGTGTTGCGCAGGATCGCGGCGACTACCGGCGAAACCGGTTGCAGCCCTTGGCGAAGCACCGCGTAGTGCTGTAGTGCGTTGTCGGCTCCGAACGATGTGACGACCGCACCGACCGGAGTCGGCGTCGGCAGCGGGTAGCTCGTCGGCTCGCCCGCACCCTCGACGACGGGCGCACTCAGCGCGGAAGCCTCCGGAATCGCGTTGAACAGACCCGGAGCGACGGCGCGACTGGCGGGCGCGTCCGGGCCCAGGCCCAGCGCACCGGTGACCGCGCGATCGTTCAGGTCGATCGTGCTGCGACGGCCGTCCCACAGCAGCCACGTGCCCGCGTTGGGTCCGGCCTCGTTGGAGACCAGAATGACCTCGTTTTTGGGCAGCACCGCGGCGCGTTCGCCGCCCTCGGTCAGCGGGGCGGCGATCAGCGTCACGCCCGTCGCCGGTCCGGACGCTCCGTCGCACACCGTCCAGTCGGCGTCGCCGGTGGTGCTCTGCACCATGCGTTCTGGCGCACCGGGGATGCCGATCAGGTTGCCGCGCGCGAACTGGTCGATCTCACTGGTCTTCACCGTGGTCGGGTTGTCGGGCCGGCCCGCGATCAGGCGCGCCGAGGTCAGGTTCAGCACCGGATGCAACTGGTCGCCGAGGCGGACGTAAAGGGCCGATGAGGTGCGGTCCGCCAGGATCGCGTCGTTGCCCGCCACGCCGCCGGGCCTGATGAGCGAGAAGATGAAGCAGCCGGCGAGACCGGTGATCAGAACGAGTGCGCCGACGAGGACTGCGCGCGACTGGGTGCGCAGCGGATCGACGAGCATCCGGGTGTCATGCAGCGCCACACCGGAGGCGATGCGCCGCATGATGAATCGCCAGCCCGAGACCTGATGGCGCGTGACGAATCCACGCCGGTAAGCGACCCGGTCGGGGTTCTCGTTGACCGGGGTCCTGGAGGTGAACTCGCGGCGGTCGCCACCCTCGCGATCCTGGCCGCTCATTCGGACACCGACAGTCCGAGGCCGCGCAGCAGCGGGATGGCGGATCTCGTGACGTCCTGGTCGGTGATGGTCATCAGCTCGTCATCGGTGAAATCGTCTGTGTCGGAATGGTCGAGACGGAATTCCCGCTCCTCTTCAGAACGCTCTACGAGGTTGCGGACGAACCGGCCGTTGCCGGCGATGTCGAGGTTGCGCCGCTCGACCCCGTTGGCGTCGGGGGTGGTGACCGAGGCGAGCTGGCCGAACAGCGTCTCCATGTGTTGTAGCGCCGCCGGCTCGAAGACGCTGTCTCGCTTCTCGGCCATACGCATGGCGATCTCCACCAGTTCGTGCGGCGAATACGACGGGAAGTCGATGCTGCGGGTGAACCGCGAACGCAGACCCTCGTTCGTGTCGAGGAACGCGTCGAGGTCCTTGCGGTAACCCGCGACGATCACGACCAGCCGCTCGCGGTCGTTCTCCATACGGGCCAGCAGCGTGTCGATGGCGACGAGGCCGAAGTCGTTCTTCGCTCCGGTCGACACCAGCGCATAGGCCTCGTCGAGGAACAGCACGCCGTCGAGTGCGCTGTCGATGATGCCGTTGGTCTTGGCCTCGGTCTCGCCGATGTGCTGGCCGATCAGGTCGGCGCGGTGCACCTCGCGCACGGTCTCCTTCTTGAGAATGCCCAACCCGCAATAGATCTTGGCGACAACGCGGGCAATCGTCGTCTTACCGGTGCCCGGCGGGCCCGCGAAAACCAGGTGATTGGTGCGGTTGGCCACGGTCAGCCCGCGCTCCTGACGACGGATCGCCATGGCGACCGAGCTCTTCAGCCGGGCCACCTGGTACTTGACCTCTTCGAGGCCGATGAACTCGGCGAGCTCCGCCTCGGCCTCGATCAGCAGGTGGGCTTTGCGCTCCTTCGCGCCGGGATCGACGAAATCTGTTTCGGTGGGCTCGGTTTCGGGATCCCACGGATCGGTCCGGGCCTCGATCCTGGCTGCCGTCGTCGGCACGATGCCGTACGACGTATCCGTGATCGCGGTCTCGACTTCTTCGTTCTCGGGGTTGGCGGCGTAGAGCTCGGCGAGCACGTCGGCGGCGTCGAGGTCCTCACCCTGTGCGCGCAGAGACAGCGCCCTGGCCAGCGCGCCGTCGACGGCCGCGACCGCGACGGGTCCGGAGGGGTCCTCGAGGTAGGACAACGCCGGGGCGAACATGCCCAGCCTCGCGAGCGAGGTGCCCAGTGCGATGCGCACGGCGTGTGCGTACCTCGCGTCCAGCTTCGCGTCGTTGACGATGGGGGTGAGCAGGCGCACCACATCCGACCATCGCTCAGTCCGGTAGTACATCGCGACCCGCACCCACCGCGCCTCGACCCAGCTCGGCCGCCGCGCGATCAGGGGGTCGACGAGCTTGTCCGCCCCCGCGTAGTCGCCGACGTCGCACAGGGTTACCGCGTAGGCCAGCGCGAAATCGTCCGGCGTCGAGGCCGCGAATTGCAGGTAGAGACCGGTGTCGTAGTCGAACCCCAGATCGCCGTCGGCGAGGTCGACCTCACGCTGCAGCACACCAGCGGACTTCACCGTCTGCCACACGGCTTCGATGACCCGCGCGCTGGTATCGCCGGCGGCCGCCAAACCCGTCCACGCGTCGCACTGCTCCCGGGCGATTCGCGTCAGTTCGGCAAACCCGGACCGGGCCGCCGAGAGATCCGGCGGGCGCCGCCGATCGTGGACAGACAAGCCCAGCGCCCGGCAACACGTCGCAAAACGACTCACGACGTCGCTGTCGACGCGGGACGTCGCAGCAAAATCCGTTGATAGAGGCACGCGCGCTTGTCTCCCCCGTAAGTTATGGCAGGCTAACTTTCGAAAAGTTAGCATTGCATAACTTAACTGTCGAGACTCACGGGGTGGGTTGCGACGTGACTGCACTCACCTCATGGCGCCTGCGTCCGACTTGGGCGAGGGCATCGGCGCGCCCGGGTGATTGCCCGTTAGGTCAGCGGTCGGCCGGTTCGGATCCGCCAGTCGAGATCCCGCAGCATCCAGTTGAACGGGAAGCGCCGAATGAACCGCGGCATCACCTTGTTCACGGTGCCGATGACCGTCATCACCAGATTGAACCTGCGCTGCTTGCTTGCATCCCACGGCAGTCGCATCTCGTCGCGGAACCGTTGCGGCAGAAAGCCGGTGGTCATGAACAGGTTGACCGCGTCCAGCCGCTTCTGCAACGGCCGCGGCAACGTGGCGTTCCCGAGACGCCCGGCCGCGATGGGCCACAGATACTCATGGACGGCGTCGTCGATGTGAATCTGTTCCAGTGACTGCTGCCAGTACTCGTCGAAGGCCTTGCGATCGGCAGGCCACATCTCCGCGGGCACCTGCAACGTCGTGCCGAGTGTCATGCCTTCGCGATAGTGGCGGTCCGCGGTTTCGTCATCCATCTCGCCGACGAAGATGCGATGAACGTCGACGAAACCCTTGTACAGGCACGCCGCCACCCACATCTGCAGCTCCTTGTCAAAGGCGTTGTACTGCACCGGATCGCCAGGCCTCGAGTACACCTCTGCGTGTGACTTGTTCACCGCGCGGCGATACACCTTCTTCTGCTCCTCGGTGCCCGAGAGCGCGACCGCGAGATAGGTGAAGGTGGTCCTGGCCCGCTTGATGGGATGACGGTCGGCGCGTCCGCTTTCGACCCGGCTGTCCTTGACCCCGTACCCGACGCCGGGGCGGGCCAACTCCATGATCACGTTGGCGCCTCCGGACAGCAGACCGATGAACGCGGCGTCATCCGCGGCGCCCATCCACCTCGGCGGCTTCTTCCCACCGGGGAGCACCGGGTCGTTGAGCGGACGCTCGACATGATCGATCGGAACAGTGACCGTCACTGGCCGCCACCTATCGATAAAGTGAGAACGTATGTTTCCTGATATTGCCCTGTCAATGTGACAGGTGTCAAGATGGCATGCATGGCACAGGTCCGCCCATACCGCGGCGTCGACGCGGTCGAACGCGTCGCAGGCCGCCGTCGCCGCCTGCTCGATGCCGGGCTCGAACTACTCGGCGCCGCAGGTAAGGACCCCGCCGAGCTGACCGTGCGCGCAATCTGCGGGCAGGCCGCATTGGGCGTTCGGTACTTCTACGAAAGCTTCAACGACAAAGATCATTTTGTCGGAGCGGTGTTCGACTCGGTGATCGCCGACATCGCCGCGACCACCCAGGCCGCCGTCGCGGCGGCCTCCCCGGCCGAGCAGGCCCGTGCCGCGATGGCCAACGTCGTCCGCGCGATCTCCGCCGACCCCCGCGTAGGACGCCTTCTGTTCAGCGTCGAGCTGTCCAATACCGTGATCGTTCGCAAGCGCGCGGAATCGACGGCCTTGTTCGCCGGCCTGCTCTTCGCCCATGCGGGCGCGAAAGGGGCGCTGGACAACGACCAGGTCAAGGCCGCATCCCATTTCGCGGTCGGCGGCGTGGGTCAGGCCATCAGCGCATGGCTGTCCGGGGAAGTCCAACTCGACCACTACGAGCTGGTGGAGCTGCTGGCCGCGCTGATTGATCAGCTGGCCGCGATGCCGCCAAGACCCTAGACGCCCACCCGGGGCCGGCGATCCGCGGCGGTCTTCGGCTCGGTCGTGGTGTCGCTGTCGGTGAATTCCTTGGTCCAGCAGGCGAACTCGAGGGTGATGCCGTCTGGATCGAAGAAGTAGAACGACCGCACGTACACCCCCGGATGTAGCGTCGACGAGACTTGCTGCTTGCTCTCGTCATGGTTGAGCACCGGGCCGACGCGCACGCCTTTGTCCTTGAGCCGCTGCCGGTATTCGTCGAACTTCTCCGCCGGGACGTGGAACGCCAGGTGATTCATGGTGCTCACGGCGCTCACGATGTCGCCGATACCCGGAATGGCTTCGGGCGACGAGATTCCCGGAACGCGATCCGGTGCGTCGGCGAACCAGAAGAACGCCACGCAGTCGCCGTTACCCGCATCGAAGAAGAAGTGTTGTCCCATGCCCCCCGGCAGGTCGAGCGACTTGACCAACGGCATGCCAAGCACATTGCTGTAGAAGTCGACCGTCTTCGCCATGTCCGAGCACACGAGCGCTACGTGGTTGATGCCACCGAGTTCGAACTCGGAATTCTGGTTGTTCGGCTTGATCATGTGTGGCTGCTCCTCTAGTCAAGCTCGATTTCTGAATCTAACATCAGGTTCAGGTTCGATCAATGGTCCGATCGGCGAGCCGATCAATGGTCGAGGAGAGGCCGTGTCCGCAAGTTCTCGCGTGCAACTTCCGACGCTGCGCGGTCGGCGGACGCAAGCAGCGATCGACGCGGGAGCCCGATCGGTGATCGCCCGCAAAGGCATTCTCGCAACGACGATTTCGGATATCGCCGCCGAAGCCGGCAAGTCCACCGCATCGTTCTACAACTATTACGACTCCAAGGAGGCGATGGTCCGCGAGTGGGCCCTGCGGTTCCGCGACGAAGCCAGGGAGCGCTCACGGGCAGCGGCCGAGCCGGGCCTGTCGAACTGGGAGCGCTCCTACCAGGCCGCGGCCGCTCACTGGCACACCTATCGCCACCAACTCGCCGAGATCGTCAGCGTGTCGCAACTGGCGATGGTCAACGATGACTTCGCGGAATACTGGAACGACATCTGCTCGCTCCCGATCACGCTGGTTACCCATATGGTGAAACATGCTCAGCAACAGGGCTTCTGCGTTGACGATGATCCACGCCTGGTGGCAGTGGCGTTGGTGTCGATGCTCAACCAGTTCTGCTACACACAATTGGCCGGGGACGCCGGGCGGGGTGGCGGGAAAGACCCGGACGGCGAAGGGGACGCCGTCGACGACGAGGCATGCATCATCACGCTTGCCAACGTCTTCTACCGGACGATCTATCACAGGGGGACATGATGACCAGGGCACCATCGAGCAGCGTAACCCCGGGTGTCACCCGGGAATTCGTCGGCGTGCAGTCACCCACCGCACGTCGGGCGGGCGCGGGCGGGAACCCCTGTCAGGGCCTCTACTACCGCGGCGTCGGACGAAAACCCAAGGTCGCGATGATCGCCACGCACTACCAGATCGACTTCTCCGAACACTATCTCGCCGACTACATGGCGACCCGGGGTATCGGCTTCCTCGGTTGGAACACGCGATACCGCGGTTTCGAGAGCAGTTTCCTGCTCGACCACGCACTGGTGGACATCGGGGTGGGAGTGCGCTGGCTGCGCGAGGTGCAAGGGGTGGAAACCATTGTTCTGCTGGGCAATTCCGGCGGTGGTTCACTCATGGCGGCATATCAGGCACAGGCTGTCGATCCGCACGTGACCCCGCTGGACGGTATGCGTCCTGCCGCTGGTCTGGGCGACCTGCTGCCTGCGGACGGCTACATCGCAAGCGCTGCCCATCCCGGCCGTCCCGATGTCCTGACCGCCTGGATGGACGGGTCGGTGGTCGACGAAAGCGACCCTCTCGGAAGCGATCCCGAACTCGACCTGTTCAATCCGGAGAACGGTCCCCCTTTTTCGGGGGAGTTCGTCGCGCGCTACCGCTCGGCACAGATCGACCGCAACAACGCGATCACCGACTGGGCCGAGAACGAACTCAAACGCGTGCACGCCGCCGGCTTCTCGGACCGTCCGTTCACGGTGCTGAGAACCTGGGCGGACCCACGCATGGTCGATCCGTCCATCGAGCCGACCCGGCGTCCGCCGAACATGTGCTACGCGGGGGTCCCGATCAAGGCAAACCGTTCCGCACACGGCATCGCCGCGGCGTGCACGCTGCGCAGCTGGATCGGCATGTGGAGCCTGCGGCACGCGCAGACCAGGGCCGAGCCGCATCTGTCCCGTCTCACCTGTCCCGCGCTGGTGATCAACGCAGAACAGGACACCGGTGTGTATCCGTCGGACGCGCAACGCATTCATGACGCACTGGCCTCGAAGGACAAGACTCAGTGCTCCTTCGACACCGACCACTACTTCGCCACCCCGGGCGCACGCAGCGAGAAGGCCGATACCATCGCCAAATGGATCGCGAAGCGGTGGCGTTAAGAGTCCTCGCTCACTATGTCTCTGGTGACAAGGTCGCGCAGTTCGTTGCACCAGAAGCGAATTGGCTCGACATTCACTACTGCGCCGAAGATGACGACAACACCTTTTATCGAGAGCTCCCTCATGCCGACGTGATCTGGCATGTGCTGCGGCCGATATCGGGCGAGGACCTCGAGAAGGCTCCGCGGTGCCGGCTTGTGCACAAGCTGGGAGCGGGCGTCAACACCATCGACGTCGACACGGCGACGCGGCTCGGTATCGCCGTGGCGAACATGCCGGGCGCCAATGCCCCATCGGTCGCCGAGGGCACTGTGCTGCTGATGCTTGCCGCGCTGCGCCGGCTCACCGAGCTCGACCGCGCCACCCGCGACGGCAACGGCTGGCCCTCGGATCCGAGCCTCGGCGAGACGGTGCGTGACATCGGCGGGTGCACCGTCGGCTTGATCGGCTACGGCAACATCGCGAAACGCGTCGAAGCCATCGTGAGGGCGATGGGTACTCCAGCTTCGCGGGTGCTGCACACCAGCACCCGCGACGACGGTCTGCCCGGCTGGCGCGCGCTGCCCGACCTGCTTTCGGAAAGCGACATCGTCTCCCTGCACATCCCGTTGACGGACCAGACCGCGGGCTTGCTGGATCGCCGCGCACTCGCGTCGATGCGTTCCGATGCGGTGTTGGTGAACACCTCCCGTGGCGCGGTGATCGACGAGGACGCGCTCGTCGACACGCTGCGCTCGGGCGGGCTGGCGGCGGCGGGCCTGGACGTCTTCGCCGTCGAGCCGATCCCCGCCGGAAATCCGCTCCTGACCCTGGCCAACGTCGTGGTGACACCCCATGTCAGCTGGTACACGCTGGACACCATGAGGCGATATCTGGAGGCGGCCGTCGACAACTGCCGCCGCCTCCGGGATGGCCGGGACCTCGCCAATGTCGTGAACGGTATCGTGGTTCCCAACCGACCGGTTAATAGGGAAACGCCACAATGAGGTGCAACAGCTATGCCCATCGCAATCAACACTGAGCACAACGACCTGGCTGATTCGGTCCGGTCCCTGGTGGCGCGGGTGGCGCCGTCGGAGGTGCTGCACGAGGCGCTGGAGACGCCGGTCCCCAACCCGCCGCCGTACTGGAAGGCCGCCGCCGAGCAGGGTCTGCAGGGTGTGCATCTGTCGGAATCCGTTGGCGGACAAGGGTTTGGTGTGCTCGAGCTGGCGATTGTGCTGGCCGAGTTCGGCTATGGCGCGGTACCCGGTCCGTTCGTCCCTTCGGCGATCGCCAGCGCACTGATCGCCGCCAACGACCCCGACGCGAAGATGCTGGCGGACCTCGCGTCCGGTGACGTGATCGCGACCTACGCGATCGACTCCGGCCTGACGGCCACCAGACACGGCAGCGAACTGGTCATTCGCGGTGAGGTCCGCGCCGTGCCCGCGGCCGCGCAGGCGTCGGTGCTGGTGCTGCCGGTGGCAATCGACAGCGGTGAGGAGTGGGTGATCCTCGACGCAGAGGCGCTGGAGATCGAGCCGGTCCAGAGCGTGGACCCACTACGTCCGGTGGCCGATGTGCGCGCCAACGCCGTCGAGGTCGGCGACGATCGCGTGCTGGGCGACCTGAGCCGCAACCACGCGCGCGCCATCATCTCGACGCTGCTGTCCGCCGAGTGCGTCGGAGTCGCGCGGTGGGCGACCGACACCGCGACGGCGTACGCCAAGATCCGCGAGCAGTTCGGACGGCCTATCGGCCAGTTCCAGGCCATCAAGCACAAGTGCGCCCAGATGGTCGCCGACACCGAGCGGGCGACCGCCGCGGTATGGGACGCGGCGCGCGCCATCGATGAGCACAGCGAAAACCCCAGCGATGAAACGGCTTTCGAGTTCGCCGCGGCAGTAGCGGCCACGCTGGCTCCCGCAGCCGTGTTACACACCACCCAGGACTGCATCCAGGTGCACGGTGGCATCGGCTTCACCTGGGAACACGACACCAACGTGTACTACCGCCGCGCGCTGCTGCTGGCCGCATGCTTCGGCCGCACCAGCGATTACCCGCAGCGGGTCGTCGATATTGCGACGAGCACCGGTGCCCGAAAGCTCAACATCGATCTGGATCCCGAGACGGAGAAGCTACGCGACGAGATCCGCGCGGAAGTGGCGGCGCTGAAAGCGATTCCGAGCGAGGAGCGGACCACGGCGATCGCCGAGGGCGGCTGGGTGGTCCCCCACCTGCCCAAGCCCTGGGGTCGCGCGGCGGGCCCCGTCGAGCAGATCATCATCGCGCAGGAGTTCAGCGCCGGCCGGGTCAGACGTCCGGCGATGGGCATCGCGGCGTGGCTGATCCCGTCGGTGGTGGCATTCGGGACCGACCAGCAGCAGCAGCGCTTCCTGCCACCGACGCTGCGCGGCGAGATGATCTGGTGCCAACTGTTTTCCGAGCCCGGCGCAGGCTCGGACCTGGCCAGCCTTACCACCAAAGCAACCAAGGTCGACGGCGGCTGGCGGATCACCGGGCAGAAGATCTGGACCACCGGTGCGCAGTACTCGCAGTGGGGCATGCTGCTGGCCCGCACCGATCCGAGCGCCCCGAAGCACAACGGCATCACCTACTTTCTGCTCGACATGAGCAGTGATGGTGTCGAGGTGAAACCGCTGCGCGAACTGACCGGCAACGCGATGTTCAACACGGTGTTCATCGACGACGTGTTCGTCCCCGACGACATGGTGCTCGGTGAGGTGAACCGCGGCTGGGAGGTCAGCCGCACCACCCTGACGGCCGAGCGGGTGTCGATCGGCAGCACTGAGCCGCCGTTCCTGCCCACCTTCGACGGCTTCGTCGACTTCATCCGCGACGGCCAGTTCGATCAGGTCGGGAAGAACACCGCGGGTCATCTCATGGCCGAAGGACACGCGGCCAAGGTGCTGAACATGCGGTCCACCCTGCTGACGCTGGCCGGTGGCGATCCGATGCCCGCGGCGGCGATCTCCAAGCTGCTGTCGATGCGCACCGGTCAGAAGTACGCCGAGTTCGCGGTGTCCTCGTTCGGCACCGACGGCGCCGTGGGGAATCCGGAGACACCGCAGGGGAAGTGGGCCGAGTTCCTGTTGGCCAGCCGCGCGACGACCATCTACGGCGGCACGTCCGAGGTGCAGCTGAACATCATCGCCGAGCGGCTGCTTGGGCTGCCTCGCGATCCGTAACCGACCTCGACCACGGGCGTACGATCGAACTGTTGGCTCACGAAAGGGTCGGCAGCTATGAACCTTCTCAAGCGACGGCCGTCGCAGTTGATCATCACCGGTGCCGCGGCACTGGGATTCCTGATCGCGCCTGCGGTGTTGACGGCGGAGTCGGCCGTCGAGTCAGAGGCGGCGCCGTGCTACCCCGGCTTCGTCCCCGGTAACCCGTACGTCCCGTCCTGCAACGTCGGACCGCGCATCCCGCGGGTGCGCGGCGGGCCACCGGATCAGGCGGCAGTGATCGCGTGCCGCGATATCCCGGGGTGCCTGTCCTGGTACATCAATCATCCGCACTGAGCACGGTTTCCCCGCGCGGTACGCGGGAACCCGATCGACATGACCAATGACGTCGAGAAGCGCTGGGACCGGCCCGGCACGTTCCGCGCCGCGGCGGTCTACGTCGGTGCCGTCGTCGTTGTGGCGGGCATCGTCTTCGCCATCTACGGGTTGGCCGTCCGGGAATCCGTGATCGCGGCATCGCTGGTGCCGACCGTCTTGTTCGTCGGCGGCGTCGGCGCGTTCGTCAAGACGTACCGCGAGTGGAAAGTACAGGGGGCATGGGTGGCCTGGCAGGGTGCGGGCTGGTTCCTACTGATCCTGATGCTGGTGTGCCTGTCGATTCCCGGCGCCGCGATACAGTCGGCCTAAGGCAGGATCGCGTCGACGTATCCACCGTCGACGCGAAGCGCGCCACCGGTCGTCGCGGAAGCCTGCGGAGACGCCAGATACGTGACCATGTTGGCGATCTCGTCGGGTTCGATGAGTCGTTCCAGCAGCGACTGCGGTCGGTGGCTACGCATGAACTCCCGCTGCGCGGCGTCCCACGGCAACGACTTTTCGACGAGTTGGTAGACGAAGTCCTCCACACCCGCGGTGTGGGTGGGCCCCGCGATGACGGAGTTCACGGTGACACCGGTGCCCGACGCATCCTTGGCGAACCCTCGCGACAACGCCAACAGTGCGGTCTTCGAGACGCCGTAGTGGATCATCTCCGCCGGAGTCACGATGGCCGAATCGCTGGCGATCTGGATGATCCTGCCCCAGCCGCGATCAGCCATCGCGGGCAGATAACTTCGGATAAGTCGTGCTGCGGCAAGGATATTCACTTCGAAGTAGGTGCGCCACTGGTCGTCGGTGATCTCGCGCGCTGGAATCGCCTCGAAGATGCCGAGGTTGTTCACCAGGATGTCGAGGTCCGGTAGCTGCGCCAGGAGCTGAGCCACGCCCTCGTCGGTCGCGACGTCGGCCGCCACGCCGAGGGCGTCGCCACTCACTTTGTCGACTGCTTCCTCGACGCGCTCGGGCGTGCGCCCGTTGACTACGACGCGTGCACCGCTGGCGGCCAACCCCTGGGCAATCGCCAATCCGATGCCTTGGGTGGAACCCGTGACAAGCGCTGTCTTACCGGTCAGATCGATGTTCACGCCGTGCTACTACCACTGCGACAGCCGAACTATTCCGACCCTTCGGTGTCCATCTCACGTAGTTCGCGCTTGAGGATCTTGCCAGTGGGATTGCGTGGCAACTCGTCGAGGAACACCACCTCGCGGGGCACCTTGTAGCGGGCCAGGTTGTCCCGCACGTACGCCTTGATGGCGTCCTCATCGATTGAGGCACCGTCGGTCTTGACGACAAAGCAGCGCAGCCGGTGGCCCCACTCCTTGTCCTCGACACCGAGCGCGGTGGCCTCGACCACCTCGGGATGCCCGCTCACCAGGTCCTCGATCTCCGCGGGGAACACGTTCTCACCGCCGGAGACGATCATCTCGTCGTCACGACCGCTGACGTACAGCAGACCGTGCTCGTCGAAGTAGCCGACGTCGCCGGACGACATCAGTCCGTCGATGATCTGTTTGTGCCCGCCACCGGTATAGCCCTCAAAGGGGAAGGTGTTGCCGACGAAGATGCGCCCCACCTCGCCCTGCGGTAGCTCGGCGCCGTTGTCATCGAGGATCTTGACCTTGACGCCCTTGACGACGGGGCCGACCGTGCCCGGATTGATCGACAGGTCCTTGGGCCGCGCGATGGTCGCGAAAGCGATCTCGGTCGAGCCGTACAGGTTGTAAACGACGGGGCCGAGGTCCTTCAGCGCGCGCGTCGCCAGCTCGGCGCCCAGCTGTGACCCGGACACGAACACGATGCGCAATGACGACAGGTCGGGTTTGGGCTGGGTCTTCTCGAGTTCGTCGAGCAGCCGAGACAACATCACCGGTACGACGACGATTGCGGTGACCTTGTTCTTCTCGATGTCCGCCAGCACGGTCGCCGGCTTGAAGCGCCTGCGCAGCACCAGGGTGGAGCCCAGCATCATCGCGATCGTGGCGTGCAGGAAACCGAGCGCGTGGAACATCGGCGCCGGAAGCGACGTCACCTCCCCCGCCTTGAACGGGACGTGGGACAGCACGCCGCCGATCGGCGCCAGCGACGGCGGGGTGCTGCGGTTGGCTCCCTTGGGCGTCCCGGTGGTACCGCTGGTCAGGATGATGATCGACGAGTGCTTGCTCACCTTGGGGGCGTGCGCGGAACTGCTGCGGGCGATCAGGTCCGCGATCATCTCGTCGGTGCTTTCGGACGGCCCGTCTTTGTCCGGGTTGGTCGGTAGCGCGCGCAGCTTGCCGAAATCGGGGTCGGCCTGCGAAACGGCGGACGTGTACTCGTCGTCGTAGATGATGACCTTCGCGCCTTCGCGTTCCGACACCTCCTTGACCTGGGGTCCGGAGAATTCGCTGTTGAGCAGGATGATGCGCGCTCCGGTGCGGGCCGCGCCGTACACCGAGACGAGGAACCACCGGTGGTTTCGCGCGAGGATCGCCACCCCGTCGCCACCCTTGACGCCCATGGCCAGCAGGCCGTTGGCGACGGCGTGCGCCGCATCGTCGAGTTCTTTGAAGGTGAACTCGCCCTCGTCGTCGATGACGGCGACGCGATCCGGCGTGCGGCGCGCGTTGAGCGCCGGGATCATGCCGAACTCGCCCCAGCGCCGGATGTCGGCGAGGAACGCGGCGATGTTCTGCGGTGCCTCCAGCTTCAGCGCGCCGGCTTCGAACATCTTGCGGGCGTAGTGCAGTTCGGCCGATCCGCGCTCGAGGTACTTCTGGGAGGTCTGCTGGATTTTGGCCGCTGCCTGCAACGGAAGATCGGTTAGCTTGGGCATGAACCCACAATATGTGACACGGGTCGCATGTCGGCCTGGAACCTAACATGGACCCATGCCCGCCCCGCTCCACATGGAGGTCGACGGTCAGCAGGTGCCCATCACCAACCCTGACAAGGTCGTGTTCCCGGCATTCCAGGGAAACGGCGAGGTCACCAAGATGGACCTGATGCGCTACTACCTGCGCGTCGCCGACGGAGCGCTGCGCGGTGTGGCCGACCGGCCGATGATCCTCAAGCGGTTCGTCAAGGGCATCACCGAGGAGGCGGTGTTCCAGAAGCGTGCGCCAGCGAAGCGGCCGGACTTCGTCGACGTCGCCGAACTGAAATACGCGTCCGGAACGTCGGCCAAAGAAGCGGTGATCCGCGACGCGGGTGGGCTGGTGTGGGCCGTCAACCTCGGCTGTGTCGACCTCAATCCCCACCCGGTGCGCGCCGACGACCTGGCCCACCCCGACGAGTTACGCGTCGACCTCGATCCGATGCCCGGTGTGGACTGGCGCCAGATCGTCGCGGTGGCGCTGATCGCCCGCGAGGTACTCGAGGACTACGGGCTGACGGCATGGCCCAAGACCTCCGGGTCGCGAGGCTTCCACATCTATGCGCGCATCGAACGACGCTGGCCGTTCAAGCAGGTGCGCCTGGCCGCACAGACAATCGCGCGCGAGGTGGAAAGCCGCGCTCCGGACCTCGCCACCAGCCGGTGGTGGAAGGAGGAGCGAGAGGGTGTGTTCGTCGACTTCAACCAGAACGCGTTCGACCGCACGGTGGCATCTGCCTACTCGGTGCGGTCGCTGCCGGACGCACGGGTGTCGACACCGTTGTTGTGGGACGAGGTCGCCGACTGCCATCCCGAGCAGTTCACCATCGCGACCGTGCCACAGCGGTTCGAGGATTACGGCGACCCGTGGGAGGGAATAGACGACTCAGCGGGTTCACTCGATTCGCTGCTCGACCTCGCCGACAAGCTCGGCCCGCCCGAGAAGGCGCCGCGCGGCGCACGCAAAGGAACGGGCCGCCGTGAGTCGGTGATGCCGCTGATCGAGGTCGCCCGCACGAAAACCAAAGACGAGGCGCTGGCCGCGCTGGACACCTGGCGTGAACGTTACCCGTCGGTAGCTGAAAGGCTCGAAGCGCCAGACATTCTGGTAGACGGCATGCGGGGCCCCAGTTCGATCTGGTACCGCATTCGAATCAACCTGCAACATGTGCCCGAGGATCAGCGGCCTCCGCAGGAACCGCTGCTCGCCGACTACAACCCGTGGGAGAACTACACGGGGCCGCAATGGATGCGCCGAGACTGACTCGTTTGCTATTCGGCAGACGTGGGCACCAAAACACGTTCTTACCAAAGTATTAGCGATAGCACCCGGTTGCCTTACTTTGCCTGGATACCTTGAGACTCAAGAGACCGAGGGGAGGCAACATGTACGGCAACCCGGCGTTCGATTGTGCTGGCGCTCAGATCCATGCGGTGTGCCGGCAGTTGGCCACCGTAGTGACCGTCGAAGGCGTGATCGACGACACCAACATCGAGCGGGTCACCGCCCTGGCGCTTCGGTTCGTCATCGCGGAGAAACCCTTCGTGCTCGACCTCAGCAGCGTGAGTTCCTATTCAGGACACGCACTTTCGTTACTGTCCGCGGTCGACGAGAGTTGCTTCCACAGCGGTGTGGAGTGGTCGCTGATCACCAGCGCCCCCGTCATGCGCGCGATGCAGGCTGCCGGACTCAGCTTCCCGGTCGCCGAGTCGATTCCCGACGCGCTCCATCATTTCGCCGACAGCATCGACGAACGCCGTCGCCTGCTGCCCCTGCTGACCAAGAAATCCGCATAGCGGAAGGGTCCGAAAATGCTTCTCGATATTCGCTGGCTCCAATTCCTGCTTGGGCGCCGTCACCTGCCCGCCAGGCGCGCACTGCCCGCCGCTCGGTAACCGTATTGCGCTGGATCGTCGACGGCATGAACGTCGTCGGGTCCCGCCCGGACGGCTGGTGGCGCAATCGCCGGTCGGCGATGTCCACCTTGATCGAACATCTCGAACGTTGGGCATCCACCGAAGGTGAGGACGTGACGGTGGTGTTCGAGCATCCGCTGTCACCGCCGCTGGAATCGTCGGTCATCACCATCGCGCATGCACCGCGGGCGGCGGCCAACTCGGCCGACGACCACATCGTCACGCTGGTCGGGTCCGCCGAGAATCCGCAGGACGTCCGCGTGGCTACCTCGGATCGTGCACTGTCGGAGCGGGTCGGGGCGCTCGGCGCGACGGTCTACCCCGCCCAGCGCCTGCGTGACCTCATCGACCCTCGCTGACCCGCTCACCGGTCCAGTTCGCCAGCAGGCGTAAGGCCGTCTCCGAGGGCGACGCCGCCTCCGCGCTGTAGAGGCACAGCGTCTGGTCCGGATCGCCGAGGAGCGCGACGGACTCATACTGCAGCGTCAGGCCCCCGACGAGCGGATGGTAGTAACGCTTCGTTCCGTGCGTGCGTTCGCGCACATTGTGATCGGCCCAGAAACGGCGAAACTCCGGGCTCTTCACCGACAGCTCACCCACCAACTCCATCAGCAACGGATCGTCGGGATGACGTCCGGCGTCCAGGCGCAAGGTCCCGACGTTGTCCTTGGCGACCTCCTCCCAATCGACGAACAACTCTTGGGTGGACTCGTCTAAAAAGGTGTAGCGCAACAGATTTCGTTCACGTGGCGGGAGCGCTTCGAAATCCGTCAGCAGCGCACGCGCCAATTTGTTCGCGGCGAGCACATCCATCCGGCGGCCGAAGACGAACGCGGGTGTCACGTCGTCCAGCGTCTCGAGGATGCGCCGTACGCCGGGCCGCACGCGTTGCACGGGCGCCGGTGCACGCCGGCGCGGACGTCGCGGGTTGGTTTTGGCGATCCGAAACAGGTACGCGCGTTCGGTGTCGTCGAGGCGCAACGCGCGAGCCACGGCATCGAGAACCTCGTCGGACACGTTCAGGTGGCGGCCCTGTTCGAGGCGGCTGTAGTAGTCCACGCTGACACCGGCAAGCGCAGCGACCTCTTCACGTCGCAACCCCGGCACGCGTCGCCTTCGACCGGTGCCGCCGACATCCACATCGTCGACGTTCAGCCGCGCTCGGCGGGTACGCAGGAAGTCCCTCAGCTCCGCGTTGTGCTCCATGCCAACCAGTCTGAGGCCCCCGACGCGTGCACGCCGGAACAAACGTAGGTCTGCCAGTCCTAGGTAGAGCAGTGCTCGAATAGGCGGAAAGCATCGCGGCGTCGCGATGTTGATGTGGGCATGACCGCTTCAACCAACACCACCGACACCAACACCACTCTCATCGGCCGCGTCGCCGTCGTGACCGGCGCGTCCAGCGGCATCGGCGAGGCCACCGCCAAGCGTCTGGCCGCGTCCGGCGCCAAGGTCGCCGTGCTCGCCCGCCGCGCAGAACGACTCGACAAGCTCGTGAACGAGATCGAGCAGGCCGGCGGTACCGCACTGGCCGTCCCCATCGACGTGTCCGACGCCGAAGCCGTGCGCGCCGCCGCCGATCGGGTGGCTCGCGAGCTGGGCACCGTCGACCTGCTGTTCAACAACGCCGGGGTCATGCTTCCGGCACCGGTCGAGGAGCAGCGCTTCGATCAGTGGCAGCAACAGATCGACCTGAACATCAGCGGCCTGATGTACGTGATCGGCGCGTTCATTCCGCAACTGATCGCCGCGGCCGCCGAGAAGGGCGTCGCCGACCTGATCAACACCTCGTCGATCGGCGCGCAGAACATCTTCCCGAACTTCGCCGTCTATGCGGGAACGAAGGCCTACGTGACACACATGTCGCGGACGCTGCGTGCAGAACTCGGCCCCAAGGGAATCCGGGTTTCCGCGATCGAGCCCGGCATCGTCGAGACGGAGTTGGCGGACCACGTGACCGACGCCGGCGCCACCGAATGGATCTCGGACACCAAGGGGCGAATCGACGTGCTCGAATCCGAGGATGTCGCTGACGCAATCAACTTCCTGGCCGGCCAGCCGGCCCGGGTGAACTTCCAGCAGCTCACGATCATGCCGACCGCACAGGTTTCCTAGCCGCGGGCACGAACGCCGCGAGGTCGGATCGGTCGCTGACTAATATTCGTCCATGCCGTCCAAGGCAAGGCGCCCCGACCTCGCGGCGATGCTCGCTCCGCTGCTTCGCGAGTTGATCGCCGCAGAGCTTCCCGTGCTGGCCGAACACGATGTCTCGATGTGGGGCTACGCCGTGCTGCTCGCCCTCGACGAATCCCCGGTACGCACCCAGGCGGCGCTCGCGGAGGCCATCGGTGCCGACAAGACGCGCATCATTCCGACGCTCGACGAGCTGCAGACCAAGGGCCACATCGAGCGCCACGCAGACCCCGACGATCGCCGCGTACGACTGCTTTCCATCACCGAATCGGGCCGCCAGGTGAAAGACGCGGTGCAGAACGACATCCAGCGCGGCGAGGAGCGCTGGCTCTCGGTGCTCTCGGCCGATGAGCGTCGGGTGTTCCTGAACGCGCTACACAACATCACGCGCGTGCGCGATACCCCTTAGGGTCGAGGAGTGAATCGCCTCGACCGCTTCTTCGAGATCTCGCAGCGAGGGTCAACGCTCACCAACGAGATCCGCGGCGGCGTAGTCACTTTCATAGCGATGGCCTACATCATCGTGCTGAACCCGATCATCTTGTCCGGCATCGACGACGTCACGGGGAGCCAGCTCGAATTCGATCAGGTCTCGGCGGTGACGTCGCTGGCCGCGGGCGTCATGACCATCCTGTTCGGTCTCATCTCGCGACTGCCGTTCGCGTTCGCCGCGGGACTGGGACTCAACTCTTTCGTCGCAACGACTTTGGTCGACTCGCTGACCTGGCCCGAGGCAATGGGACTCGTCGTCATCAACGGGCTCATCATCGTCGCACTCGCGGCGACCGGGTTGCGCAGACTCGTCTTCGACGCCGTCCCGATCCAGCTGAAGATCGCGATCACCGCCGGCATCGGGTTGTTCATACTGTTCATCGGGTTGGTCGACGCCGGCTTCGTCGGGTCGACGGGGACACCGTCGCCTCCGGTGGGTCTGGGCATCGGCGGCGCCGGGGACATCAGCACCATCCCCACCGTCATCTTCGTGTTCACGCTCTTGGTGACGGGCATCCTCGTCGCACGGCGGGTGCGTGGCGGCATCCTCATCGGACTCGTCGCGGGCACCGCGGTCGCCGTCGTCGTCGAGGCGATCTGGCATCTCGGATCGGCGGTCGAGATGCCCGGCGGGTGGAGCCTGTCGGTGCCGACCTTGTCGGGATCACCGTTCGCGCTGCCCGACCTTTCACTGATCGGCGATTTCAGCCTCTTCGGCAGCTTCGGCCGCATCGGGGCGATCGCCTTCGTGATGTTCGTGTTCACTCTGGTCTTCGCGAACTTCTTCGACGCGATGGGTAGTTTCACCGGCCTCGCGCGTGAGTCCGGGCTCGCCGACGACCAAGGAATCTTTCCGCGCCTGCGTTCGGCGCTGATCGTCGAGGGCGCCGGCGCGGTCGTCGGCGGGGCGACGTCGGCGTCGTCGCAAACCGTCTTCGTCGAGTCCGGGGCGGGTATCGAGGAGGGCGCGCGGACGGGTCTGGCGAATCTCGTCACGGGCGTTCTGTTTTTGGCCGCCATGTTCATCTCGCCACTCGCGTCGATCGTTCCGACCGAGGTCGCCGCGGCTGCGCTGGTCGTCGTCGGAACGATGATGGTTGCGCACCTGCGGCACATCGACATATCCGAGTTCTCCATCGCGCTGCCCGTCGTGCTCACCGTGGCGACGATGCCGTTCTCCTACTCGATCGCCAACGGCATCGGCGTGGGATTCATCGTGTGGGTGGTGACACGCTCTGCAGCGGGCAAGACGCGCGAAATCAGCCCGCTGATGTGGGTCGTCGCCGCGGGCTTCGTGGTCTACTTCGCGCGCGGCTGGGTCGAGTCAATGCTTGGCATGTAGCGCCGCCAGGTCGTGTGGCCCCGCGGCGGGATAGCCGTGCGCCGCGCGCACGGCGGCGGAGAACCGCTGCAGGACGTCAACGGCATTCTCGAAGTCGTCACCGAGGGCTCGTAGGACCGGCGCGCACTGCGCATCGGTGCGGGTCTCGATGGCCTCACGCTCCTGCCTACCGCGATCGGTCAGCCCGCTGTCGTCGATCAGGCCGCGGCTTTCCAGGTCGGCGATGGCCGCGTCGAGCTCGGCGTCCGACCAGCCCCTGGTCCTGACGTACGTCTTCGGCCGTAACCCCCAGTACAGCTCGGTCGTCAGTCCGATCTCGATGGCGCTGTAACCGGCCGACGTCCAGGCGGCCGTATGCGCGTCGCCGCGGAATTCCCGAAGGCGGTCGGCGAACCGCCACGCCGCGCTGAGCGGGTCCTCGGGCACGTCGGCATTCATCAACCCCGCATAAAGCGGGCGCCCCGCGACCGGAAGCGACCCGCTCACCGGTCCAAGGAGTCGGGCCAGTTCGTCGGCGCCGTGCGGGTTGGCCCCGAGGATCCTTCGCAACTGACCGGCGGCGGCCTCATCCCTGGCCACGATGATCTCCGCGGCGCTCGTCAGCGACCAGCCGTGTTCGACGGCAGGTACCACGATCGCAGGATTGAACACCGCGAACGCCGACGCCACCACCTCCCCCGGCACCTGGCCGAGGATGGCGCCGCGACTGCAGAAGTAGGCGTTCATCTCGGGCATCGCCACCCCGCCGGCACGTCCCGGACTGCCGGAGAAGCCAAGCTTCTCGTACCCGGCATGGGCCTCGGGGGCGAAATAAACCTGCCCGGCGAAGGCTTCGACGGCACCCGCCAGAATTCGCGTTGCACGAAACGCGCTATCAGCACCGGCCATTGGCTCACGGTAACCTGCAGACCTATGGGGAAGCGATGAGCGCGGGTCTGTTCGGACTTCTCGACGACGTCGCGGCGCTGGCGCGGCTGGCGGCGGCGTCGGTCGACGACATCGGTGCCGCGGCCGGACGCGCGACCGCCAAGGCTGCGGGCGTCGTGATCGACGACACCGCGGTGACGCCGCAGTACGTGCACGGCATCACCGCCGACCGCGAACTGCCGATGATCAAGCGGATCGCCATCGGCTCGCTGCGCAACAAGCTGCTGTTCATCCTGCCCGCGGCCCTGCTCCTCAGCCAGTTCGCGCCGTGGATCGTGACGCCGATCCTGATGGTGGGCGCCACCTACCTCTGCTACGAAGGCGCGGAGAAGGTACTGGGCTGGTTCACCGGACATGACGCGCATGCCGCGCCGGCCGCGGTTGTTGGACAGGACGCCGAGAAGCAGATGACGGCGGGGGCGATCCGCACGGACTTCATCCTGTCCGCCGAGATCATGGTGATCGCGCTCAATGAGGTAGCGAGCGAGAGGTTCTGGTCGCGGTTCGCGATCCTCGTGGTGGTCGCCATCGTCATCACCGCAGCCGTCTACGGCGTCGTCGCACTGATCGTGAAAATGGACGACATCGGGCTGAACCTCGCGCAGCGCTCGTCGACGTTCGCGCAGAAGATCGGTCGTGGACTTGTCAGCGCGATGCCCAAACTGCTGTCGGCACTGTCGACCATCGGCACCGTCGCAATGCTCTGGGTCGGTGGGCACATCCTCCTGCTGGGAACCGACACGCTGGGCTGGCACGCGCCCTACGGCTTCGTGCACCACTTCGAGGACCTGATAAAGCGCGCGGTCGCCGAGGGTTTCGGCGGCGTGCTGGCGTGGCTGGTCAACACCGCGGCTTCGGCAGTCATCGGATTGGTCGTCGGCGCCGTCGTCGTGGCGATCATGCACGTGCTGCCGTTCGGCAAGAAGAAGCACGCAGAAGCTCCCCGAGCACACTGAAAACACGGACCATCGGACGGACGCCGGATCAGTTGCGGCGAAGCCCATTCGGGCGAGGTCGTCGATTGTGACCGATTGGTGAACTATGCCACCGTCACGAGCGCATCTCGGGTCGAAGGAGCATCTTGGAAAGTAGCCCCGCGTAGCTTCCCAGGAGCCGACGCATATGAACTCAAAACTGAACCACATCGCCGCAGCCCAAGGCGATGCCATCGACTCGCGTTATCACCCGTCGGCGGCGGTGCGCCGGCAACTCAACAAGGTGTTCCCGACCCACTGGTCGTTCCTGCTCGGCGAGATCGCGCTGTACAGCTTCATCGTCCTGATCATCACCGGCGTCTACCTCAGCTTGTTCTACGACCCATCGATGGCCGAAGTCACCTATGACGGTGTCTACCAACCGCTGCGCGGCATCGAGATGTCGAAGGCCTACGCGTCCACGCTGGACATCAGCTTCGAGGTGCGCGGCGGGTTGTTCGTCCGACAGGTCCACCACTGGGCGGCACTGTTGTTCGCCGCGGCGATCATGGTGCACCTGGCCCGCATCTTCTTCACCGGCGCTTTTCGCCGGCCCCGCGAAGCGAACTGGGTGATCGGCTCGCTGCTGTTGATCCTGGCCATATTCGAGGGTTTCTTCGGCTACTCACTGCCCGACGATCTGTTGTCCGGGACGGGCATTCGCGCGGCCCTGTCCTCTATCACGCTCGGCATACCGGTGATCGGTACCTGGCTCCACTGGGCGCTGTTCGGCGGTGACTTTCCGTGCGGCGGTGTCGGATACCAGTGCACCCAGGACGGAATCCTGTTGCCGCGTCTGTACGCGATTCATATTCTGCTCTTTCCCGGAATCATGCTCGCGCTCATCGGAATTCACCTCGCCCTGGTGTGGTTCCAGAAGCACACCCAGTTTCCCGGGCCGGGCCGCACCGAGAGCAACGTGGTCGGCGTGCGGGTGATGCCGGTGTTCGCGGTCAAGTCCGGGGCGTTCTTCGCGATGGTCGTCGGCATCCTCGGCCTGATGGGCGGGCTGCTGCAGATCAACCCCATCTGGAATCTGGGCCCCTACAAGCCCGCCCAGGTGTCGGCCGGCAGCCAGCCGGACTTCTACCTGATGTGGACGGACGGGCTGATCCGTTTGTGGCCGGCCTGGGAGCTCTACATCGGCAACTACACGGTACCGGCCGCCGTCGCGGTCGCGGTGTTGATGGGCCTGGTGTTCACGCTGCTGATCATCTATCCGTGGATCGAGAAGAAGATCACCGGCGATGATGCTCACCACAACCTGCTGCAGAGGCCCCGCGACGTCCCGGTGCGCACCGGCATCGGCGCCATGGCGATCGCGTTCTACATCGTGCTCACGTTCAGCGCAATGAACGACATCATCGCGTACAAGTTCGACGTTTCGCTGAATGCGACCACCTGGATCGGTCGAATCGGCATGGTCGTGCTGCCCGCCATCGTGTACTACATCACCTACCGGTGGTGCATCGGCCTGCAGCGCAGCGACCGTGCGGTGCTCGAGCACGGCATCGAGACCGGAATCATCAAGCGGCTGCCGCACGGAGCCTACGTCGAGTTGCATCAGCCGCTCGGCCCCGTCGACTCCGACGGTCACCCGATTCCGTTGGCGTACCAGGGCGCTGCGATTCCGAAGCGGATGAACAAGCTCGGCGCCGCGGGAGCACCGGGCAGCGGAAGTTTCTTGTTCGCCGACCCGCCGTCTGAGCAGGAGGCGCTGACCGCGGCGCATCATGCGTCGGAACAACGTGCCCTCACCGCGTTGCGGGAACACCAGGAAGGCAACGGCTCGTCAAACGGAAACACCAACGGACATCACTGACTGCTCGACAACCCGGCGCATAATGAACCAGTGAGCTTCCACGAAGTCCGCGAGCTCCTCATCGAAGCCAACTCGGACGAGGTGTTGGATGTCATGCTGGATCTGGAGGCACTCCCCGAGTGGTCACCCGCCCATCTCTCGTCGACGATACTGGAGCGGGATCAATCGGGACGGCCGCTGCGCAGCAGGTCACGCATCCAGGTTGCCGGATTCACCGACGATGTCGTGATCGCCCTCCGCTACCACCCCGATGGATACAGCTCACGACTGGAATCCGCGATGCATCAACGCGCGCAGAACGTGCGATACACGTTGACCCCCGACACGAACGGAACGCGGGTGCGATTCGAAATCACCGTTGAACCGACCCTGCCCGTACCCAATTTCATCCTGCGGCGCGTCACCGAGGGACTCAGGTACACAGCGAGCGAGGGTCTTCGCCAGCGGGTGCTTGCGTTGCGACGCCGAAATTCGCGGGATTGATCGTCGAAGACACGATGCCCAATGGCAGGTGAGACGGCGTTGCGGGGGGAACGATTCTAAGCGAAACGGCGGTCACACCATGATCTTTCGGGCGGCCGCCTGTACCGCGTCGGTGATGGCCCCGACCAACGGGCTGTCGAGTTTCCAGCACTGCCAGAACAGCGGCACGTCCAGGTGCGCGTCGACCACCCGAGCAAACGAACCGTCCGCGAGTTCCGGTTCGGCCAGATTCTGCGGGAACATGCCCCACCCGAGGCTCGCCCGCACGGCACTCCCGAAGCCTTCTGCGGTCGGCACAAAATGTTGCGGGCGAGTGATGTCGCGTCGAAACATTCTGCGCACCAGCATGTCCTGCAGCGCATCGTCGCGATTCCACGCCAGCGACGGTGCCGCCGCCACGGCGCGGGCCGTGAAACCTTGGGGGAGATGCCTTTCGATGTACCGTGGGGCTGCGACGGCTACGTACCTCATCACGCCTAGCGGCAACACTCGGCAACCCGTCACCGGCGTGCGTTCGGTCGTCACCGCCCCCATCACCACACCCTCGCGAAGCAGTCGCGCCGAATGGTCCTGGTCCTCGATGCGGATGTCGAACAAGACGCCATCCAACGCGCCGAGGACTCCGGTGAACCACGTCGCCATCGAATCAGCGTTGACGGCCAACGCAATACGCGGAGCGGACCCGTCACCGCCGCCCATCTCTGTCAACGCCTCGGCCTCCAGCAGCGCGGTCTGCGCCGCCAACCGCAACAGGGGAGCGCCCGCCGCCGTCGCCACACATGGCTTCTCCCGTACCACCACTACCTGACCCACCCGCTGCTCGAGCGCCTTGATGCGCTGGCTGATTGCCGATGGAGTCACGTGGAGCCGGGCCGCGGCGGCATCGAACGACCCCTGCTCGATGACGGCCGCAAATGCCGCCAGCTGTTGACCGTCTATCTGCACATTAGCGATGCTAATGCATCGGTCGAATCATGAACTGTGCTGTTACTGGTTCGCTCTGTTGCGGGCATGCGATGCGACCGCGTCGTCGAGCCATCCCCGCGCCGCCAGCGCCTCAACGAAATCTCGGTAGCGTTCAAGCAAGACCGGACCTCGAGTCGGATCGGGCGTGAGTTCCACGTAGCTTCGCACCATGGCCCGCGCAGCCTCGACGACAGATCGTCCCGCAAGTGTTGAGGCGAGGACCGCCATGCCCACCGCGGGTTCCGCTCGGGCAGGAATCGAGACCGGTCGACCAATCAAATCAACTCGAAGCTGCGACCAGAAACGGTTGCGGGTGCCACCGCCGGTCATCGTCAACGGGCCGTCAGTGGGTGCCCCGAGCAGGTCAAGGTAGTCCATGCAGAGCCGCTCGACGCATGCGACTCCCAGCAACAGCGCTGCGAACATCGCCACGTCGTCCTGAGCGTCACCGATAACGAACGCTTCCACGTTGCGCGCCACGAACGGGAATCGTTCGACCTCCGCCACCAGCGGATAAGCCACGGCACCTAAAGGACTTCGCGCCGCGCGAGCGGTCAGTACGTCGAGATCCTTGCCGCCGAACCGCCGTGTGATGATGCCGGCACCACTGTTCGACGCCGCGCCGGGTAGCCACGTGTCGTTCGGCCCGCGGTGACAGTAGACCACTCCGCTGGGGTCGCGAATCAGTCGTTTCGAGACGCCTTTGAGTACCAACGTGGTGCCCAACACCGAGTTCCACGAACCTGTTTCGACGGCACCCGCGCCTAATTGTGCCGCACAGCCGTCGGTCATGCCGGCGACCACCGGTGTCCCGGCGGGGATCCCCGTGCGCGACGCCGCCGACGCACTGACGACCCCGAGAACAGTTCCCGGACTCACCACGTCGGGCAGCATGCGCGTCGGCACACCGAGCCGATCGAAAACCTCACTGGGCCACCGCTCATCGATCACGTCATAGCCCGACTTGAGGGCGTTGGTGGTGTCGGTGGCGACAGGATGTCCTATCAGCCGAGCGGCGATCAGATCAGACTGATGGCAGAGGCGCAGATTTCCTGCCTTCAGTTCCGGCCGGTGCCGCAGCAACCAGACGAGCTTGGGCAGGGCCCACGATGGCTGCATTCGGAAATAACCCAGCTTGGCCCATACCGGTCGCCCCGCCTCATCAACAAGCCGAGCCTCCTCCGCCGCCCGGTCGTCGTCGTACATCAGACCGGCCGTCCGCGGACATCCCGCCTGGTCGGCGATCAGGATGGTTCCCGACGTCGCATCGACGGCGAGCCCAGCGACAGCACCGGCATCGAGACCGTTCAGAGCTGTGCTGCACGCTCCGATCACCGCCTCCCACCATCTCTCGGGATCTTGTTCGTGTCGCCCACCTCGACGTTCACCACTAAGTGCCGCCCAACCCGATCCCGCTACGTGGCCATCATCGTCGATCGCAAACACCCGGACGCTCTGCGTGCCGACGTCTATGCCGAGCCATATCCGGTCGTACACGGCTGCGGTCCTTCGCTTTTCGAGCAATCCCGGGTGGTGGGCCAAACAACCTGAACTTCCCCCCTCCTGGGGGATGGCGGGCCTCGTCAGTTTCTTGAGAGTTAGGTGCGTGGTTGTGCTATCCGCGATGACGCATCTTTGCGCAGCCTCGACTCTAGGGATCGCGAGGGGGAGACGCTCCGTAACCATCGGAACACACCGATTGACTCCCGACGGACAACGAAAACGATCAGTTTCGAGCCACAGCCGCCCAAGCCGCGGCACCGGGGAGGAGTCGCCATGATCGAAGCATCATCACCGCCATACCGCCAATCGATGCGAGTGCTGACCCCCAACGATGAATCCCGGTTGCCGGTAACAGTTTCCGGTCCGGTCAAGGGCGGGGTCGTCATCATGATTGCGCAGGCGCCGCACGGCGCCCAATACTGCGACGTCGTGCGCGAGCGCCTGCACGTCGCGAGGTTCCAAACGGTCGTCATTCCCGCGCACACCCGACTGACCCCAATGTCGGTCATCGGATTTCTCGATCAGCTGAAGATCGCCGGTGGGCTGCTCGTGGCCGACGGATCGAGTGGCGAACTGGCTTGGGACCTGGCCGCCACCGCCCGCGAGCGGTTCACCGGCCTGGTCGCCATCGATAGTGGGCACGCACGGGTTCCCAACGTCAAAGGTGTGATCCGCGACAGGGACTGCCCGGCTGTGCAAGTCGACACGACGGTGCTGTTCAGCACCAAAGCGGCACGCGACGTTGCCCACGCGAGCAGACGACATGTGCACGCAGAGTTCCGGCTCGTAGAGGTTGCGGGCCCACGAAAATCTCGCCACTTCACCGCGCAGCTGGCTACCGAGATAGTTGTGCGCGCACTTTCACGCTGAGGGCACCCGATGACCGGCCGGCCCTCAGTGCCCGAACATTTCCGAGGAGTACCGATGCGCATGAAGCGTGAGTCCGCCATCGGGGCCGAGTCCCTGGTTGCCCAGTACGTGGCGGTGATCTGTGATCTGGACGGTGTCGTATACCGCGGCGCCACACCCGTACCCGGTGCCGTGGAAACTCTGAACCGGCTATCAGCGCAAGACATTCCGGTCGTATTCGCGACCAACAACGCATCTCGCTCACCCGACGCAGTCGTCGCTCATCTCCACGAGCTCGGCGTCGGACCGGACGGGTGGACGGTGGTCACCAGCTCCCAGGCTGCCGCAGCATACCTCGCGGCGCGTCTGCCCGAGCAGACCGTCGTACTTGCCGTCGGGGGGCCGGGGGTTGTGCAAGCACTCACTGACGTCGGACTGGTCCCGGTTCGCGCCTCGGAGTTGGCCGGTGCAACCGTGGCGGCGGTAGTCCAGGGCCTTGGGGTCGACGTCACGTGGACTGAACTCGCGGAGGTCGGATACCACGCAGAGGCCGGCGCGACCTGGGTTGTCACCAATCTCGACATCATGCTCCCGACGTCGCGCGGTCGGGCACCGGGCAACGGCGCGTTGGTCGCCGCCGTGCAGGCGGCGACGACCGTGATCCCGCACGTGGTCGGCAAGCCGGGGCCGAATCTGTTCGACTTGGCTCGCTCCACGATGGGCACCGAGAAAGCGGACACTCTTGTGTGCGGCGACCGACTGGACACCGACATCGAGGGTGCCAACGCCGCCGGTTTGGACTCCCTGCTGGTGCTGACCGGCGCCTCAGATCTGAAGGACCTTGCGTTCGCTGCGCCGAGCGCACGTCCGACATATGTGACCACAGCCCTGTCGGGACTGCTCGAGCCAGGAGTGCGCCTGCGTGCGACTCCGGAGGACGGAGTCAGCGGCCGATCGTTGCGGTCCGTCGTGACAGCCACGTGGGCGGCTCTCGACGCTGGTCAGACGGTACCCGAAGACACCGGTATGTGGCGCCGCCTCGAGCGACAGCTTGGTCTGGAGCGCACCCGACCCACCTCATCGTCACCGTGCATCCGCTCTAACGATCCAGGCGGTCGCGGAACCATTCGATGAGCGCCGGGTCGGTGAGCCCGTCTGCGACGAGCGTCGCCCCGGACAGGTCGTCGCTGCGGGTGTATGAGTTGTACGCGGCCAGGCAGCACAGGCCGGCGGCGACCGCTGCCTGCACACCATTAGCGGAGTCCTCGACGGCGACCGCGCGCCCGGGTGGGCAACCAGTTCTGCTCAGCACCTCGAGGTACACCGCCGGGCTGGGCTTCAAGTCAGAAACCTCGGTTCCGGTGATCACGGTCTGGAACCTGTTGCCGAAGACGTGATCCAAAAGCGGTTCGACCCATGCGCGGGTTCCTGTTGTCGCCACGTGCATTGCCACACCGTTCGCGGCAAGCGAATCGATCAACTCTCGTGCGCCGGGCCGCGCACCCACGCGCCCGTCTGCAACGAGACGGCGCATGATCTGCGTCTTTCGTTTATGCAGCCGTTCTGCGAGCTGCGACGCCTCAGCGCGTGACCGACCGCGGTTCTGGAGCCAGAACGCCAGCCGCCTCGCGCCGCCGGTGATCTCGAGCAACTGCCCGTACGTGTCAATGTCCCAGCGATCGGGGAGCCCTGCCTCCGCGAACGCCTCGTTGAAGGCAACCCGATGACCATCTCGCTCGCTGTCGACGAGAGTGCCGTCGACGTCGAAGATCACTGCCTCCAGGCGGCTCACCGGTCGCGGATCATCGCTGGGGCGCTCCTTGTGGGGCGCTCTCGCGGGCGCGTGCAATCAGCTGTTTGACGGCGGCCGCCTTGCCATCCGGGTACGCATACATCCACGAGCCGGAGATGAAGACATCGGCACCGGCGGCGCACGCCCCCTGGATGGTTCGGTCCGTGATGCCGCCGTCGACCTCGAGTTCGATCGGCAGCCCGGATTCGTCGATCATCCGTCGCAGCCGTGCGATCTTCGGCTCTACGGCGCGAATGTAGGACTGGCCGCCGAATCCCGGATTGACGGTCATGGCCAGAACGAGGTCGGTTTCGGCCAGAACGTGTTCGACGACCTCGACGGGGGTGTGCGGATTCAGCGCAACGCCGCTGCGCGCGCCGAGGTCGCGAATGCGCGCCAGGGTGCGATGCAGGTGCGTGCATGCCTCGGCATGCACGATGACCAGCTCGCATCCTGCGTCGACGTAGCGCCCCAGCAGCTCGTCGGGGTTGACGACCATCAGATGAGCCTCGAACTCGACGGTGCTGTGCCTGCGAGTTGCCGCGATGACGTCAGGGCCGAAGGTGAGGTTGGGGACGAAGACACCGTCCATGACATCCCATTGGATCCGGTCGACGCCCGCCTCGCACAACTCGTGTACCTCCTCGCCGAGGCGTGCGAAGTCAGCGGGCAACACCGACGGCACGATGAGCGGGTGGTTGACGCTGTCCATCCTCGTGGGCGTTGTCATGGGCGCGGCCTTTCCGATCGGGTGTGTCCATCCGATCGGATCACGCGCGCGGCGCACTCACCTACGTGGGTGGAGGACCGGGTGATAACGGCTCAGCGCCCCTTACGCAGTAGCGGAAAGACGGCGTCGGCCAACCGGATTGGGTCGATCGGGTGTGGCACCGCGGCGTCCGCCCGCGACCACCGCGCAAGCCACGCGTCGTCGGGACGGCCAGTCAGGACCAGCACCGGTGGGCAGCAGTCCATCTCGTCCCTGAGACGTTTGGCAATGCCCATTCCCCCTTCGGGCGTGGCTTCGCCGTCCAGGACGGCCAGGTCGACGTCGCCGGCATCTACACATGCGATGACCATCGAGCCCGTGGCCACTTCGCGGTAGTCGATCTCGGGCAGGTCGGAGAACGGACTGGGGCCGAGCGCCTGGATGACCTGCCGGCGGGTTCGGGTGTTGTCGCTATAGACCAGGACACGCAAGCGCGCTCGGCACTCGGCTGGCGTCACCTCGGTCACCGGGCCGATGCTAGTGCGGTTTTGCCGGTGTTTCGGCGTGACGGCCGTTGTCCCCCCGTCTATCCACCCAGCGGGGGGATGGTCCGCGCCGCGGCCGCACCCAGCATGTGATTGGGCCTTGGGTGTCTTAGGTCTGCACGCTGGAACGAGGGAAGAGTGATGCTGACCAACCACACGACGCTGGTGCGGTTTCTCATCGAGGAACGCCAACATCATCCTGGCGCCAGTGGGGAATTCAACGCCCTCATCCTCGACGTCGCTTTGGCATGCAAATCGATTGCCAACCGGATTGCGTTGGGCGAACTCGGCGGAGCGCTGGGCTCTGCCGATGCGGTCAATGTGCAGGGCGAAGTCCAGCAGAAGCTTGATGTCCTGGCCAACGATTACTTCCTGCGCAACAACGAGTGGGGCGGACAAGTCGCGGGGATGGCCTCCGAGGAACTCGATGAGCCCTACCGGTTGCCGATCGAATACCCAAGGGGCAAATACCTTCTGGTCTTCGACCCGCTGGATGGATCCTCCAACATCGACGTCAACGTCTCTGTCGGCAGCATCTTCTCCATCCTGCGCGCCCCCAATCCCGGTGTCGACCCGAGCCCGGAGGACTTCCTGCAGCCGGGAACGTCGCAAGTCTGTGCGGGCTACGCTCTCTACGGCCCGTCGACATTACTTGTTCTCACGGTAGGGACGGGCGTCCACTGCTTCACATTGGATCCTCGATTGGGTGAATTCATTCTCACCCGCCAAAACCTGCAAATCCCTTCCTGTGCAAAAGAGTTCGCGATCAACGCGTCGAACCGACGATTCTGGGAACCGGCAGTCCAGCGCTACATCGACGAGTGTCTGGCCGGCCGGTCCGGGCCGCGCAAGCGGGACTTCAACATGCGCTGGGTCGCCTCCCTGGTGGCCGAGACTCACCGCATCCTCACTCGCGGAGGCGTTTTCCTCTACCCGCGTGACTCGAAGGATCCGGCCAAACCGGGCCGTCTTCGGCTGATGTACGAGACCAACCCGATGGCATTCATCATCGAGCAGGCGGGTGGCCTGGCGAGCACCGGCCGGGGCCGGATGCTCGACGTTGTTCCCGATCATCTTCACCAGCGCGTGCCGTTCATCTTCGGGGTGAAAGAGGAAGTGGAGCGGATCGAGGCCTACCACCTCGACAACAACGACCGCCCTGACGATTCGCCGCTCTATGGCCGCCGCGGGCTGTTCCGGTCCGCGATTGGTTGACGAAGGAGAACAAATGTCCCGTCTGCACCCGATCATCTCGGTCACCGGTTCTTCGGGGGCTGGCACCACGTCAGTGATGCGCACCTTCGAACAGATCTTCCGGCGCGAGGCGATGAACGTCGCCTTCGTCGAGGGCGACAGCTTCCACCGCTTCGACCGCGCAGAGATGAAGGCCGCGATAGCGGACGCTCATGTGCGCGGGGACCACAACTTCAGTCACTTCGGGCCGGAGGCGAACCTGTTCAACGAACTCGAGGAACTGTTCAGATCCTACGGAGAAACCGGAACCGGCAAGATTCGTCGCTACCTCCATGACGACAAGGAGGCAGAGCCGTACGGACAGCAACCGGGCACGTTCACCCCGTGGGAGGCCATTCCCGATGACACCGACATGCTGTTCTATGAGGGGCTGCACGGCGCCATCGTCACTGATGACGCGAATGTCGCCCAGCATGCCGATCTGCGGATCGGGGTGGTCCCGGTGATCAACCTGGAGTGGATTCAGAAGTTGCACCGCGATAAGGTGGCCCGCGGCTACAGCTCCGAGGCGGTCACCGACACCATCCTTCGCCGGATGCCGGACTATCTGAACTACATGTGCGGTCAATTCTCGCAGACGGACGTCAACTTCCAACGGGTGCCCGTCGTCGATACATCCAATCCTTTTGTGGCAAGGTCTATCCCGACGGCGGACGAGTCAATGCTCATAATTCGGTTCCGCGATCCACACGGCATCGATTTTCCGTATCTACTCTCGATGCTGCACGACTCGTTCATGTCGCGGCCCAACACGATCGTGTGTCCCGGCGGGAAGATGGACTTGGCGATGCAACTCATTTTCACCCCGATGGTCCTGCGACTGCGGGAGCGACGGAACGCCGAACTCAGCATTCGATGAGCAAGGCACCGCAGCTCACCGAAGGAACGCACCCGCACTGCCCGCTAGATCCAGCATTGGCTGCGGCACGACGCCGAACAACACCGTTGCGGCGACCGCCACCACAATTGCCGCGGCCGTAGCCGAACTGGGCACCACCACCTGCGGCCTGTCATCCGGTGGTGGCGCGAAGAACATCAGCAGGATCACCCGCGCGTAGGCGAATGCGGCGATGGCACTGGCGAAGGCGCCGACGACGACCAGCGGGACCGCACCTCCTTCGGCTGCGGCCGTGAACACCGCAAACTTGCTGACAAAGCCGCCCGTGAGCGGGACCCCGGCGAACGCGAGCAGGAAAAGCGAGAACACCGCACCGAGAAGAGGCGCTCGACGACCGAGGCCGGTCCACCGGGCGATGTCGGTGTCCTCCGCACCCCCGCCGGTGCGGACGAGCGTGACGATGGCGAACGCACCAAGCGCGCTGGGGCCGTAGACAACAAGGTAAAACAGCGTCGAAGAGATCCCGGCGTCGTTGGCTGCTATCACGCCCATCAGAATGAAACCGACCTGAGCGACCGCGGAGTAGGCAAGCATCCGTTTGATATCAGTTTGGGTGACTACCAACACCGAACCCGCGACCATTGTCAGGATGGCGATCGCCCACAGAATCGGTCGCCAGTCGTCACGCAAGCCCGGCAGCGCGACGTAGAAGATGCGCAGCATGGCCCCGAAGGCTGCGATCTTGGTGGCGGCGGCCATGAATCCGGTGATCGGTGTCGGCGCGCCTTGGTAGACGTCCGGAACCCATGAATGGAACGGCACTGCGCCCACCTTGAACAGAATTCCCACCGACAGCAGACCCACGCCGGCGATCGCAAGCGATACGTTGCCGGATCCGGCGTTGATCGCGTCACCGACGCCCGCCAGGCTAAGGGTGCCGCAGAACCCGTATAGCATCGCTGCGCCGTACAGGAAGAACGCAGACGAGAAGGCCCCCAGCAGAAAGTATTTCAACGCCGCCTCCTGAGACAGCACGCGCCGATGGCGAGCCAGCCCACAGAGCAGATACAGCGGCAGCGAGAACACTTCCAACGCGATGAACATCGTCAGCAAGTCGTTGGCGGCGGGAAAGAGCAGCATCCCGCCCACCGCGAACATCGTCAGCGGGAACACCTCGGTCTGGATGATCTTCGCTTCGGTGGCTTCGAGTTGCGCGACACTGCCGGGACCTGCGGACGCCTGCGGAGTGAAGCCCGCCAACCCCGTGGAGGGGCCACGCTCTGCGATGACGAGCACCGCAAGCAGGCCGACCAGCAGGATGACGCCCTGCAGGAACAGGGCTGGCCCGTCCACGGCGACCGCGCCTGCCACCGCAGCATGTTTCGTCCCCGCCAGCATGATGACCGCCACCAGTGCCGTGGCCAACGCGGCCACACTGAGCACCAACTGGACCCCATAGCGGCGGTCACGGGGCACGAACGCCTCTACCACGACCCCGGCAACGGCGACACCGAAGACGATGAGCATCGGCGAGAGCTCGCCGTATTCGACACTCGGAGTGGGCATACTCATGGATGCGGTCCTTCGGCTGTCATCGGTGTTGCGGGCGCAGTGGCCGGCCCCTGCTGGCCGATGGTTATCAAGGTGCGATCGACCGCCGGATTGATCACGTCGAGTGCGGGTTTGGGGTAAATGCCCAGCACCAGCAGCAGGGCGATGAGCGGTGTGACGACCGCGAGCTCCCGCGGTAGCAGATCACGCAGCTTGTCGTTGCCGTCGGTGACCGGACCTGTCATCATCCGCTGATAGAGCCACAAAATATAGATGGACGACAGCACCAGCGCGACAGAGGCCAGCACCGCGAATGCCGGGTACCGGGTGAAAGTGCCTATCAGCACCAGGAATTCGCTCATGAACGGTGCCAGACCCGGTAAGGCGAGGGTCGCCAGTCCTGCGACCATGAATGTGCCGGCCAGTACCGGCGCGACCTTCTGCACCCCGCCGTAGGCAGCGATCGTCCTGGTGCCCCGCCGCGACACCAGGAATCCGGCGATCAGGAACAGCGCCGCGGTCGAAATCCCGTGGTTGACCATGTAAAGCGTGGAGCCGGACTGCCCCTGGCTGGTCATCACGAAGATGCCGAGGACGATGAATCCGAAGTGTGATATCGACGTGTAGGCGATCAGCCGCATCACGTCGGTTTGTCCGATCGCGACAATCGCCCCATAGATGATCGCAATCACGGACAGGGTGATGATGAACGGCCGAAACGTCACTGATGCGTCGGGGAACAACTGCAGGCAATAGCGAAGCATGCCGAAGGTGCCCACCTTGTCGACGATCGACATCATCAACACCGCAGCTGCCGGAGTGGCTTCCACCGCGGCGCCGGGCAACCATGTATGAAAAGGCCACAGCGGTGCTTTGACGGCGAAGGCGAACATGAAGCCGAGGAACATTGCGTTGAGCGCAGCGGGATTGATGCCGAGTTGGCCGGAGGACACTGCTGTGGCGATGGCACGGAAGTCAAACGTCCCCGACCCGAAGACACCGCTGTGAGCGGTCACCACATATAGGCCGATCACCGCGGCCAGCATGATCAACCCGCCAAAAAGGTTGTACAGCAGAAACTTCAGCGCGGCCCTCGGAGCCGCCCCGGCGGCGACATCGGATCCCGAGCGACCCGTGCCTCCGAAGCTTCCGACGAGGAAGTACAGCGGGATGAGCATCGCCTCGAAGAACATGAAGAACAGCAGCACGTCGAGGGCGATCAGCGAGATCAGCACCATGCCCTCGACAGCCAGAATCAGCGCGACATAAGTGTGGACCAATCGCCCTCGACCGCCCGCGTCGTTCCAGCCGGCGAGCAGAATCAGCGGCACCAGCACCGCGGTGAGCAGTACCAACGCCAAGGCGATGCCGTCGATACCGAGGATATAGCCGGCGCCGAATGACGGTATCCAGATATGCGATTCGACGAACTGATACTCGTTGCCCTGAGGTTGGAACTGGACAGCCAATGCGACGGCCATGGCCAGAATTGCGATCGAAGTCATCAGTGCGGTGCACTTCGCGAGATGCCGTTGTGTCGCGGGCAGCACCATGATCACGCCGGCGCCGATCAGCGGCATCGACCACAGCGCGCTCAGCCAGGGAAAGTGACTCACCACATCCTCACCAGGGCCATGGCGACGACCACCAGCGTGGCGCCGACGAAGATGGATAGCGCGTATGACCGCGCGAACCCCGTCTGGAGCAGCCGGATCCGAGCCGAGGTTGCACCGATCAACCGGGCCAATCCCTCTACGAGGCCGTCGATACCTTTCCTGTCGACGGCGACCAGGGAACGGCTCAAAGTGCGGCCGGGACGCATGAAGATCGCCTCGTTGATCGCATCGCCATAGAGGTCGTCGCGGGCAGCGGCGGTCGCACCCGAAACCCAGGAAGTGGCAGATGCTTTCACGGGGCGGGTGGCGTACATCCGGTAGGCGACGGCCACTCCGATTGCGACGACCGTGAGGGTGATGACGGTCATCACCCACACCGGGGTGGCGTGTTCGGCTTCGTGGTGACCGACGACGGGTTCGAGCCAGTTCTGCAACGTGCCGCCGATCGCAAGCAGACCGCCGCCGGCGACCGAACCCGCCGCAAGCGCGATCATCGGCCAGGTCATCACCGCGGCGGGTTCGTGCGGATGCCTGACGGGGCCATCACCAGCTGAGTCTGCGGTACCGTCGTTCCAGCGGCGGTCCCCGAAAAACGTCATGAGCATGACACGACTCATGTAGAAAGCGGTGATCCCCGCGCCCAGCAATGTGGCACCGCCGAGGATCAGCCCTCTGAGTCCTCCCGCGGCAAAGGCTGTTTCGATGATCGCGTCCTTGGAAAAGAATCCCGCGAACGGCGGCACGCCGATGATCGCCAGATAGCCGAGCCCAAAGGTGACGAAGGTGATCGGCAGGAACTTCCGCAGACCGCCGTAGCGACGCATGTCGACGTCGTCGTTCATGGCGTGCATCACCGACCCGGCCCCCAGGAACAGGCCCGCCTTGAAGAAGCCGTGGGTCAGCAGGTGCATGATCGCCACCGCGTACCCGGCTGGGCCGAGACCGGCAGCCAGCACCATGTAACCGATCTGGCTCATGGTCGATGCGGCGAGGGCCTTCTTGATGTCGTCCTTGGCGCAGCCGACGACAGCCCCGAACAGCAATGTGACCGCGCCGACGATCACGACGCCGAGTTGGGCGTTGGGGGCCAGGTTGAAAACGGGACCGGACCGCACGATCAGATAGACCCCGGCGGTCACCATCGTCGCGGCATGGATGAGCGCCGACACGGGTGTGGGGCCCTCCATGGCGTCGCCCAGCCATGACTGCAACGGCACCTGCGCGGATTTGCCGCACGCGGCAAGCAGCAACAACAAACCGATGGCGGTCAAGGTGCCCTGCGACAACGCCGGGGCCGCGCCGAACACGTCGGCGTAGGAAATGGACCCGACAGAAGCGAACATCACCATCATCGCGATCATCAGTCCGGCATCGCCGACCCGGTTCACGACGAACGCTTTCTTGGCCGCGGTGGCCGCCGACGGCTTCTGGGACCAGAACCCGATGAGCAGATACGACGCCAAACCGACGCCTTCCCAACCCACGTACAGGCCAAGGTAATTGTCGGCCAGTACAAGCAGCAGCATCGCCGCCACGAACAGGTTCAGGTAGGCAAAGAATCGGCGCCGCTCGGGGTCGTCGGCCATATAGCCGATCGCGTAGATGTGAATGAGCGAGCCGACTCCGGTGATCAGCAGCACGAAACACATCGACAGGGCGTCGAGCTGCAGGCCGAAATCGAGTTGGAGGCCGGCAACCGGCACCCAAGGGGTGAACAGGCTTTCGTGAATCACCCGGTCGGCGGCGTCCCGACCGAGCAGTTCGACGAACAACGCGAATCCGAGCGCGAACGCTCCCATCGAGGTCGCGCACCCCAGCAGATGGCCCCAGCGGTCGCTGCGCCGTCCGGCCAGAAGCAACACGACCGCACCCGCCAACGGCAGGACGACCATCGGCCACACCAGAGTCGTCATGTCAGTTCCGCAGAAGGTTGGCGCCGTCGGCCGAAACCGATCGGCGGGTGCGGAAGATCGTCATGATTATCGCGAGGCCCACCACGACCTCGCAGGCGGCCACCACCATCGTGAAGAACGCCACCACCTGCCCATCGAGGTGGCCGTGCATTCGCGAGAACGCCACGAACGCCAGGTTGGCGGCATTCAGCATCAGCTCGACGCACATGAACATGACAAGCGCATTGCGCCGCAACAGCACTCCGGCCGCGCCGACGGTGAACAGCAACGCCGACAAGTGGAGATAGTTCACCGGATTCACTGCACACCCTCTTCCACTGTCGAAGTCGATGTCGTACGAGATTCAGAAACGAGCAGCGTCAGCACGAGTCCCCTTCGCTTCAGGGTCCTGCTGACCGAGAGGTCGCAGACGCCGCCGTCGGGGAGCCGGGCCGGAATGTCGACGGCGTTGTGGCGCGCGTAGACGCCGGGTGCCGGCAACGGGGTGGGATGTCCGCCGGGTTGGAACCGTTGCCGCGCCAGGTCGCGTTGGCTCTTGCGTCTCGTCAAACGTTCGCGGTGGGCGAGCATCATCGCAGCCAAGGTGGCGGTGATCAGCAGTGCACCGGTGAGCTCGAAGGCCCAGAGATACCTGGTGAAGATCAATTCCGCCAGCCCCTGCACGTTCCCGCCGGCGTTGGCATCGGACAAGCCGGTGAACCCGGTAGTCGCGATGTTGCCGAATGTGCCGGTCAAGACCATTGCGAAACCCGCCCCCGCGACAATGGCGGCAATGCGTTGCCCGCGTAGGGTTTCGACCAACGATTCCGACAGGTCGACACCCACGAGCATGACGACGAACAGGAACAACATCATCACCGCACCGGTGTAGACAATCACCTGCACGACACCGAGGAACAGCGCGTCCTGGGCGATGTAAAGGACGGCCAGATTGATCATCGTGGTTGCCAGGAAAATCGCGGAGTACACCGCACTGGGCGCCACGACCACGCCGACGGCAGCGAGCGCCGTCACCGCCGCCAGAATCCAGAACACCACCGCCTCGGCGGTCGAGGTCTGCGTGAGGGGCTCGGCCGCAAGCAGCGCCGTCGACGCAACAACTCTCACGAGTCGACACCCCCGTCGGCATCGGCATCTGTGGCACCGGCGATCTTGCCGCGGTAGTAGTCCTCGTCGGTGGTGCCTTCGGCCATGGGGTGTGGCAGGGGCACCATTCCGGGCAGCAGCGGTATCAGGAGCTTGTCCTTGCCGTAGATGAGGTCCGCGCGGTTGTCGTCGGCCATCTCGAATTCGTTGGTCATCGTCAGTGCACGGGTGGGGCACGCCTCGATGCACAGGCCACAGCCGATACAGCGCAGGTAGTTGATCTGATACACCCGGCCGTACCGTTCGCCGGGTGAAAAGCGCTCCGTCTCAGTATTTTGCGCGCCTTCTACATAGATGGCGTCGGCCGGACATGCCCACGCACACAGCTCACAGCCGATGCACTTCTCCAGCCCGTCGTCATAGCGGTTCAACTGGTGGCGGCCGTGGTAGCGCGGCGCGGTCGGCTCCTTGTGCTCCGGATACTGTTCAGTGATCGGCCTTTTGAACATCGTCGAGAACGTGACACCGAAACCGGCGACCGCTGCGAGAAACTTAGGCATCGTGACTATTCCCCCTGCTCAGCACAGCGTCGATCGGGATCGAGTTCCCGTTGTGGATTGGCTCGGCGACAGGGTCACCGATGTGCGCATCGACGGCACACACTTGTCCTGGCAGTGGCGGAACCGGGAATCCGCCGAGCATCGGGGCAAACGACCCGTCTGTCGTCTCTGGCTCAGGGGCCCTTCGGACTTGGTTGCGCCGCAGCACAATCAGCGTCAGCGCGAGCAACACGAGGCCGGCGACAGCTGCCGAGAGTTCTCCCTCGGCGTCGACGGTGCGCAAGGTGGCCACGGTCATTATCCAGGCCAGTGAAACCGGGATGAGCAGTTTCCAGCCCAACGCCATGAACTGGTCGTAACGCAATCGCGGCAGGGTCGCACGCAGCCAAATGAATGCGAACAGGAAGATCCAGACCTTTGCGGTGAACCAGATCAGGGTCACCCAACCGGAGTTGGCACCGTCCCACACGCTGAACGGCCACGGCGCCTGCCAGCCGCCGAGGAAGATCGTCGTCGCCAGCGCGGAGACGGTGGTCATGTTGACGTACTCGGCGAGCATGAACATCGCGAACTTCAGCGATGAGTACTCGGTGTGGAAGCCGCCGACCAGTTCACCTTCGGCCTCGGGCAGATCGAATGGTGCGCGGTTGGTTTCGCCGACCATCGCTGTGACATAGATGAGGAACGACGGCAGTAACAGAAAGATGTACCAAGTCCCGCTCTGGGCGGCCACGATCTCCGAGGTCGACATGGTGCCCGCGTGCAGGAACACTGCTGCGAACGAGAGCGCCATCGCGATCTCGTAGGAGACCACCTGGGCGCTGGAGCGCAATCCGCCCAGCAGTGGATAGGTGGAGCCGGACGCCCAGCCTGCCAGCACGATCCCATACACCCCGATCGAGGTGACCGCAAGGACGTAGAGCACCGCGACGGCGAGATCGGTCAACTGCAGCGCAGTGTGATGTCCGAACACCGAAACCGCCCCGCCCATGGGGATCACCGCGAACGCCATGAATGCCGGGATCACCGCAATGATCGGCGCGAGCAGGTAGATCGGCTTGTCGACCCCCGCCGGCACCAGTCCCTCCTTGAGGGCGAGCTTTACGCCATCCACCAGCGACTGCAACAGTCCGTACGGCCCCACCCGGTTCGGACCGAACCGCATCTGCATCCGTCCAAGAACCCTGCGCTCCACCAGGATCGCCACCAGGACGGTGACCAGTAGGAATACGAACACCCCAAGTGCCTTGGCCACAACCAACCACCACGGGTCATGGCCGAACCAGGAGAGGTCGGGTTGTTGCGTCACACTGTCCTCCGGATTCGCACCACCGCGCCGGTGGTGACTCCGAGCTGGGCGTGGACCGCCGAGCCGGTCGAGTTGAGCGGCAGCCAGACGACGCGATCAGACATCTCGGTGATCGACAGTGGTAGGTGGACCTCCCCATGGGCGGTGCTCACGGTCACTGAATCACCTGGAGCTAACCCGATTTCACTGGCCGTCGCCGCTGACAAGCGGGCAACGGAGTGCCGAGCGGTGCCGGCCAGATTCGGTTCGCCGTCCTGGAGTCGGCCGCCGTCGAGGAGCATCCGCCAACCCGCCAACACCGCCTGGCCCACATTGAGCCGCTCAGGCTCGGCGGATGGATCTTGCGGTGCGGCGCTGCGGCGCCCTACCCACACCCCGAGCCGCGCCATCTCGGCGGCCGCCACCGCAGCGGTAGGGCAACCGAGGTCGACACCGATTTCGTCGGACAGCCCGTGCAGGACCCGCAGGTCCGCGACCGCGTTGGTGGTGAGCGCGGCCTCGAATGACCGAAACCGGGCCTCCCAGTTCAGGAATGCGCCAGCTTTCTCGGCGGCGGGTGCCACCGGGAAAACGACGTCGGCGAGCTCGGTGACGGCGCTCTCCCGCAGTTCGAGACTCACGACGAATCGCGCAGCAGCGATGGCGGCGAGCGCGGCACCCGGGTCGGATAGGTCCGCAATATCGATTCCGCCAACGAGCAGGGCACTGAGTTCACCGGCACGGGCGGCGGCCAGGATCTCGGTCGTGTCCCTCCCGGGCACCGCGGGCAGGTCGGTGTGGTTCCACGCCGCGGCGGTCTGTTCGCGGGCCCGGTTATTGGCGACGGGCCGGCCGCCGGGCAGCAGGTTGGGCAGGCAACCTGCCTCAAGTGCGCCACGATCGCCGGCCCGCCGCGGAATCCACGCCAGGCGTGCGCCGGTCGCAGCGGCGAGTTGAATCGCGGCGGACAGCGCCCCAGGGCTGGTCGCCAGCCTCTCCCCCACCAGGATCAGAGCGCCGGGCTGGTGCAATAGCTCGTCGCCCGACAGGCCGGCGAGGGCGGCGGCCTCGGCCCCTGGCGCCGTCATGACGACGCGTCCGCCCATTTTCGTCAGGCCACGGCTCGCGAACGGCGCGATCGAAACCACCCGTGTGCCGTGCTTTCGCGCGGCTTTGCGTAGCCGCAGGAACACGATCGGTGATTCCTCTTCGGGGTCGAACCCGGCGATCACCACCACCGGTGCCTGTTCGAGATCGCCGTAGCTCACCGTCATCGGTTGCCCGGCGACGTTCGCGGCAAGGAACTGTGCCTCTTCGCTCGAGTGGGGCCGGATGCGGAAGTCGATGTCGTTGGTACCCAGCACCAACCGCGCGAACTTGCTGTACGCGTAGGCATCTTCGACGGTGCACCGTCCACCGACGAGGACTCCGGCATTACCTTTCGCCGCAGCCAGCCCGGCAGCAGCCAGCCTGAGCGCTTCCGGCCAGGAAGCCGGTCGCAGCGCGCCGTCACCGCGACGGATCTGTGGTGTGGTTATGCGATCGCCGACATCGGCATACCGGAAGGACCAGCGCCCCTTGTCGCAGTTCCACTCTTCATTGACAAGTGGGTCATCACCTGCGAGGCGACGTAACACCTTTCCACGGCGATGGTCGGTGCGCAGCGCGCATCCGGATGCGCAGTGTTCGCACGCCGTCGGCGAGGAGATGAGATCGAAGGGGCGGGCCCGGAAGCGGTAACTGCTGCCGGTCAATGCGCCGACCGGACAAATCTGGACGGTATTACCCGAAAAGTAGGAATCGAACGGTTCATTGGCCGCGATGCCGACCTGTTGCAAAGCACCGCGTTCCAACAACTCGATGGTCGGATCGCCCGCGATCTGCTGCGAGAAGCGAGTGCACCGGGCGCACAACACACAGCGCTCGCGATCCAGCAGCACCTGCGTCGAGAGGTTGATCGGCTTGGGGAAGGTCCGTTTGGTGTCGGTGAATCGGCTTTCGGACCTTCCGTTGGACATGGCCTGGTTTTGAAGCGGGCACTCACCGCCCTTGTCACACACGGGGCAGTCCAGCGGGTGGTTGATCAGCAACAGCTCCATCACGCCGAGTTGAGCCGCGCCGGCGTTCTCCGAGGTGTGCTGGGTGCGCACCACCATGTCGGGAGCGACGGCCATAGTGCACGACGCCACCGGTTTACGCTGACCCTTGACCTCGACCAGACACTGACGGCATGCTCCCACCGGCTCCAACAACGGGTGATCACAGAAGCGCGGTATCTGCACACCGATCAACTCGGCGGCCCGAATCACCAACGTGCCCTTGGGCACGCTGAGTTCCACGTCGTCGATGGTGAGGTGCACCCCCTCCACGTCAGCTTCCTTGCGGTGTTCGGCGAGGGTCATATCAGGGCCTCCGGTGGCGCGAGCATGGAGGCCGACGGGTCGAACGGGCAGCCGCCGCGCAGGTGCGCTTCGTACTCCGCACGAAAGAATTTGACCGAGGAGATTATCGGGCTTGCGGCACCGTCGCCCAACGCACAGAACGACTTTCCGAACAGAGTGTCTGAGATGTCGAGCAACTTCTGGATATCCGACTGGGTGCCCGACCCGGTCTCCAATCGTCGATAGATCTGAGTAAGCCAGTACGTGCCTTCCCGGCACGGAGTGCACTTGCCGCAGGACTCGTGCGCGTAGAACTGGGTCCAGCGCCGCACAGCGCGCACCACGCACGTCGTTTCGTCGAAAATCTGGAGCGCCTTTGTGCCGAGCATCGAGCCGACGCCGGCGACTCCCTCGTAATCCAGTGGCACATCAAGGTGTTCGGCGGTCAGCAACGGTGTCGACGAACCACCCGGGGTCCAGAACTTCAACTCGTGCCCGTCACGTACACCGCCCGCGTATGCCAACAACTCGCGCAGAGTGATGCCCAGCGGTGCCTCATACTGGCCAGGCTGTTTCACATGCCCGGACAGCGAATACAGCGTGAAGCCCGGTGATTCCTCTGATCCCATGGAGGCGAACCAGTCGATGCCGTTCAGCAGGATCGGTGGGACGCTCGCGATGGTCTCGACGTTGTTGACGACCGTCGGGCAGGCATACAGTCCCGCCACCGCAGGGAACGGCGGCCGCAACCGGGGTTGGCCGCGGCCACCCTCGAGCGAATCCAGCAGAGCGGTCTCCTCCCCGCAGATATAGGCCCCCGCGCCGGCATGTACCACCACCTCCAGGTCAAATCCGGACCAGCCGATGTCCTTGCCCAGGTAACCCGCCGCATACGCCTCGGCCACCGCCGACTGCAGGCGGCGCAGCACAGGAACGACCTCCCCGCGCACATAGATGAATGCCTGGTGTGCACGAATTGCGTAGGCGGCGATGATGGCACCCTCGATCAGCGCGTGCGGGGACATCAACATCAACGGAATGTCCTTGCACGTACCGGGTTCGGACTCGTCGGCATTGATGACCAGAAAGTGCGGCTTGGCGCCGATCCCGGTGTCAGCCTGTGGAATGTAGGACCACTTGGTGCCGGTGCGAAAGCCCGCGCCGCCGCGGCCCCGCAATCCCGATTTCTCGACCAGGGCGATCACGTCATCGGGTTCCATACCCAGCGCCTTGTCCAGGGCGCGGTAGCCGTCGTGGCGTCGGTAGGTTTCCAACGACCAGGAATCCGGCTCATCCCAGAACCGGCTCAGCACCGGCGTCAAGGGCGTCGACTGGGCTTGCGAAGGCACCATTACTGCCCCGATTCTGATGTGACGTCGGGTGTATCGGGTGCGGTCAATCCCAGCTCGCGCGCCACGCGCAGCCCGGCGAGCGTCGCCGTACAGACCTGTCCGGCATCGGCTTCCGCGCGATCGACAGGTGCCCCGGCCAGCATGCGGGAAGTGTCTCTGAAGCTGCACGGCGCGGCACCGCGCGTGGGCACCGGCGGTTGGCCCCCGCGCAGTGTGTCAACGAGATCACATGCGCTATCTGGTGATTGGTTGTCGAAGAACTCCCAGTTGACCATCACGACCGGGGCGTAGTCGCACGCGGCATTGCATTCGATTTGCTCGAGCGTCACCCGTCCGTCATCGGTGGTCTGCCCGACATCGACACCGAGATGATCCTGAAGGGTGCGCAGAATCGCATCGCCGCCCATCACCGCACACAACGTGTTCGTGCACACGCCGACCAGGTACTCACCCGTCGGGCTGCGTCTATACATCGAGTAAAAGGTGGCGACGGCCGTCACCTCCGCATCGGTCAGATCCAATTGGCGCGCACAGAAATTGATGCCGCCGGTGGTGACGTAGCCGTCGTGGCCCTGCACCAGATGCAACAGCGGCAGGAGCGCAGAGCGGGGCTTCGGGTACTTCGCGATGATCGCAGCGGCGTCGGCGGCCAGCCGCGCCGTCACGTCGGGGGGATACGTGGCGCCATTACCAATCGGCGCGCCGGGTTCATCGGGCCGTGGCCCCAGTTGCAGGTCCACCGTCATCGGTTGTGCCTCTTCGCGCGAGCGCTCATCAGCGGTCGACACCCCCCATGACCGGGTCGATGCTCGCGACGGCGGCGATGACGTCGGCGACCAAGCCGCCTTCACACATGGCGGCGACGGCTTGGAGGTTGGTGAACGAGGGGTCGCGGTAATGGACCCGGTAGGGTCGGGTGCCGCCGTCGGACACCATGTGCACACCCAGGTGGCCCCGAGGACTTTCGACGGCGACGTAGACCTGTCCGGCCGGAACCCGGATTCCCTCGGTGACGAGCTTGAAGTGGTGGATGAGCCCCTCCATGGAGTCGCCCATGATCGTGGAGATGTGCTCAGCAGAGTTGCCGAGGCCGTCCACCCCCAGCTTCAGATCCGCCGGCCAGGCCAGTTTCTTGTCGGTGATCATCACCGGACCGGGTTCCAGGCGCTGCACACACTGCTCGACGATCTTCAGTGATTCCTTCATCTCTTCGACCCGGATCAAGTAGCGGCCGTAGGCGTCGCATCCGTCGTCGGTGATGACATCGAAGTCGAATGTCTCGTAGCCGCAGTAGGGTTGGGTCTTACGGAGGTCGTGCGGTAATCCGGTGGACCGCAACACCGGTCCGGTGATCCCGAGTGCCATGCACCCCGTCAGATCCAGGTATCCGACGCCCTTGTTACGGGCCTTCCAGATTGCGTTCTCGCGCAGCAGGTCCTCGAGATCGCTCAGCTGGCCCGGCAGGGTCGTCAACAGCGCTCGGATTCGGTCAATGCCGTCGTCGGGCAAGTCGGCGGCCAGCCCGCCCGGCCGGATGTAGGCGTGATTCATCCGTAGGCCGGTGATCGCCTCGAAAACCTTCAGGATGTCTTCGCGACCGAGAAATCCGAAGAACATGGCGCTCATGGCTCCCAACTCCATGCCGCCGGTCGCCAGTGCGACCAGATGACTGGAGATGCGGTTGAGTTCCATCAGCAGCACCCGAATCACGCTGGCGCGCTCAGGAATGTCATCGGTGACGTCGAGCAGCTTCTCGACACCCAGGCAATAGGCGGTCTCGTTGAAGAACGGGGACAGGTAATCCATTCGGGTAACGAACGTCACGCCCTGTGTCCAGTTGCGGTACTCCAGGTTCTTTTCGATGCCGGTATGCAGGTAGCCGATACCGCAGCGGGCCTCGGTCACCGTCTCGCCCTCGATCTCCAGGATCAGCCGCAAGACACCGTGTGTCGACGGGTGCTGGGGTCCCATGTTGACGACGATGCGTTCCCCTGACGGTGACCCGGCCGCGGCCGCCGCCACGATCTGGTCCCAATCCTGCCCAGCCACCGTGATCACGGTCTCGGCCGTCACCGGTAGGACCTGCGCTCGTCGGGTGGCGGAATCGAAGCGCCGTGGTACTCGACGGGGATGCCGCCCAACGGATAGTCCTTGCGTTGCGGATGGCCCTGCCAGTCATCGGGCATTTCGATACGGGTCAGCGAGGGATGCCCATCGAAGACGATCCCGAAGAAGTCATAGGTCTCGCGCTCGTGCCAGTCCGTCGTCGGATAGACCGAAAAGAGCGACGGCACATGCGGATCGGCATCTGGGCAGCTCACCTCGAGCTGGATGCGACGGTTGTGGGTGATCGACGTCAGCGGGTACAGCGCGTGCAGCTCACGGCCGCCGTCGTCGGGGTAGTGCACCCCCGACACCCCAAGGCACAGCTCGAACCGCAACCCTGGTTCATCCCGCAGCACCTGTGCCACCGCAAGCAAGTGCTCCCTTCGTACTTCCAGTGTCAGTTCTTTGCGGAAGACGACAACCCGCTCGATGGCGTCAGCGACGCCGGACTTCGCAAGCGTGGCTGTCAGGAGGTCGACGACTTCGTCGAAGTAGCCGGAGTACGGGCGAGAGGAGCTCGGCCGCTTGGGAAGTGGCTGCAGTAGCCGCCCATAGCCGGACGTATCGCCGCTGCCCGCAACGCCGAACATTCCGTGGCGCATGCCATTCGTGCCGATTGTCCCGCTCATCGGAGCAGGCCGGTGAGTACGATGGTGGGGGGCGATGACAGCGCGGCCTGTTCGGCCGCGGCGATGGCCTCGGCGCGGTGCACACCGAGCGGCATCTTCTGAATCTGTTCGTGCAGCATCAGGATGGCGTGCAACAGCATCTCCGGACGCGGTGGGCACCCCGGTAGGTAGATGTCCACCGGCACGATGTGGTCGACGCCCTGCACGATTGCGTAGTTGTTGAACATCCCGCCCGACGATGCACACACGCCCATGGCGAGAACCCATTTCGGCTCAGCCATCTGGTCATAAACCTGACGAAGCACCGGTGCCATCTTCTGCGAGACCCGACCGGCGACGATCATCAGATCGGCCTGCCGCGGTGTCGCCGAGAACCGCTCCATTCCGAACCGCGCGATGTCGAACCGCGGTGACGCCGTGGACATCATCTCGATCGCACAACACGCCAATCCGAACGTCGCAGGCCACAAGGAGCCCTTCCGTACGTAACCGGCCACCTTTTCCAGGGTGGACAACAAGATCCCACCGGGTAGCTGCTCTTCTAGTCCCAATTGAGGCCACCTCGCCGCCACACGTAGGCGTAGGCCACAAAGACCGTCAGCATGAAGAGCAACATCTCGACCAAGGCGAATACACCCAATGAGTCGAACGACACCGCCCACGGATACAGAAACACGATTTCGATGTCGAACACGATGAACAACATCGCGGTCAGATAGAACCTGATCGGGATCCGGGCCGACGCCGTCGGTCTCTCGGCCGGTTCGATACCGCACTCGTAGGCATCGAGCTTGGCCCGGTTATACCGGCGCGGGCCGATCGCCAGCGCCATCCCCACAGAGCCGACCGCGAACGCGGTGGCGATCGCGCAGAGGACGAGTATCGGCGAATAGACACCCATGCCTGCCTCCCTGCTCGCTGTAGTGCCGCAACGTAAACCGCTGTCGCCGAGGCCCACTGGGTCTTACCGGTAACCGCATGTCTACTGACCTAACGCAGGCGGGTAGACCCCGATATGGGGGATATGCCAGGTGATTGGCGAGAATGCGCTCTCAGCGCTCTATCGGTAGGGCCAGAAGCCCCGGGTCGACGGTGGCCCGAGCCGCCACCGATGCGGCGACGGCGGAGACGATCACCGCAGCGTCGCCGTCTCTGCCCTTGGGGATTTCGATCGCCGCGCTGTCCGGCCCGTCGCGATTGGCCATCAGCCAGTCGTACAGCAACCAGTCCAGAGCGCACGCCGTCGCCAGCGGGTCGGCTTCGGGCGCGCCGGCGGCGGCCACCACCGCCGACAGAGCGTCTCGATGCTCGTTACGCGCGGCGTCCTTGTTCACCCCGGAGCTGTCGAACAGCATCATCGACAGCGTGAGCGGGAAACGCAGTCCCGACTCGGTTCGGACGATCCAGCGCCCACCCTTCCACGGCGCATCCGAATCCGCCTGACACATCTCGCCGTATCCGCTGACCACACCGAGTGAGGGGTCGTCGAGTTCGCCGTCGAACGGGGCGGGTCCCAGTAGGCCCAGGGGTTCTCGGGCGCATATCGAGAACAACGCAGCGGTTCCGATGATCTTGCCAGCCCGCACATCGGCATCGATGCCCGTCATCTCGATCGCCGTCGCATATTCGTGGCAGAGTCGGTCCAGAGCGCGGTGCAGCTGGACCAGGTCGTCCCTCTCGCTTTCCGTATCCGGTCGACGGCCGCCGCCTAGCAGCTCACCGAACCGTGCTGCGGCGATGATCAATGCATCGTCGAGGGCCTCCAGATGAGTCGCCACAAGTCGATCGGCCTCGTCATCGTCGATGACCAACTCGGACAACGTCGCCGGTGTGCCCGCCAGCGACGCCCAATGGAATCCGATCTGACCATCGGCCTGCAGGATCCGAGGTCTCATTGCGCCTGCGCAAGACGGTGATTGGTGAGCCTGAGCTGCCGGGCCGTACTGTCCTGAAGCGTCCGAACCTGATCAGCCGACAGCCGACCGCACAATCGACCCCAGTGCACGGCGACTTCGTCGCCAGCAGCGGCATCGGGCACAGCGCTGTACCCGTCCTCCCAGATTTCCAGGCGCCGTGCCGACGGTTCGGACATCCCCAGGGCGCGGCCGTCCCAGACCAGCTCGGGGGCTGACACCTCGACCTGATGATCGTCACGGGACAGCACGGTGGCCCACGTTATTCGGCAGCCGTCGAGAACCCGCAGCGGATGCTCGTCCATTCCGCGCCCGAGCAGCCGCGACCATGGATACACCCCGAACACGTGGAAGCAATGGTTGCCAGCCGCTTCGGCACCGAGATCCGAGGTGAGGTGCGACCAGTAGTGGCCCGCCCGCGGGCCGATCACCGCCAACAGTTCGTCGGCGAACTCCCGCGGGTCGAGATCGGCGGCGACGCCGCCACCAAGCCAGTATGACTCGACGAGTCGATGGTCCAACGGATCTGCGATACCGGTCATCCGGGACAACACCTGCAGGTACGGCCAGGCACCGGAAAATCCCTTCGCGACTTCTCGCACCTCGTCGGCCGTGCCGCCCCGCAAGGTGCCCGCCTCCGGCGGGCCGCAATAGCCGAGTCGGTTCGGGGCGTAGGCGTAGCGTGCGAACATCTCGGCGCCCCCGGTGTCAAGGGATCGCCGAGCCGCCGACAACGGGGTCACCCTCGTGCACCGAGCCCCACGAGCTTGGCGGCGTCGCGGTGCATCCGGCCGAAGTTGTAATACGCCGCGCAGGCGCCCTCAGCGGACACCATGCACGTCCCGATCGGTGTCTCCGGGGTGCACGCGGTACCGAAAACCTTGCACTCCCAGGGCTTCAGGACGCCCTTGAGCACCTCGCCGCACTGACACGCCTTCGGATCGGCCACACGTACACCGGGCATCGCGTATCGCAGTTCGGCGTCGAACTGCGCGAAGTCGTCATGCAGTTTCAACGCGCTCTGCGAGATGAAACCCAGCCCGCGCCATTCGAAATGCGGACGCAGCGCGAAGACCGTCGCCATCAGTGTGAGGGCGGCGACGTTGCCCTCCTCGTGCACCACGCGCGAGTACTGGTTCTCCACCTCGCAGCGACCCTCGCGGATCTGGGTCAACAACATTGCCACCGACGCCAAGATGTCAAGTGGCTCGAAGCCCGCCACTACCAAGGGTTTACCGTAGACCTCGGGGACGAACCGGTACGGCCTGTTCCCGACAACGGTTGACACGTGGCCGGGTCCTAGGAAGCCGGACAGTCGAAGATCAGGCGAATCGAGGATGGCCTTGATCGGCGGCACGATCGTGACGTGATTGCAGAAAACCGTGAAGTTCTCGACGCCCAGCTCGCGGGCGCGCACCAAGGTGACCGCGGTGGACGGCGCGGTGGTTTCGAAGCCGATCGCGAAGAACACCACCTGCTTGTCGGGATTGTCGACGGCCAGCTTGAGCGCGTCCAGCGGGGAGTAGACGAACCGCACGTCGGCCCCGCGTGCCTTCGCGTCCAGAAGGCTGCCGTTCGATCCGGGCACGCGCATCATGTCGCCGAAGCAGGTGAAGATGACATCGGGCTGCTGCGCCAGCCACATCGCGTCATCGATACGGCCCATGGGGATTACGCAGACCGGACAGCCGGGGCCGTGCACCAGCTCGACGTTATCCGGCAGCAGGTGCTCGATACCGTGCCGGTAGATGGTGTGGGTGTGTCCGCCGCACACCTCCATGAACTTGAAGTGTTCGGCACCGTTGCCCGCGAGCCTTTCGATGGCGCCGAGGAGCTTGCGGGCAGCCGCGGGATCACGGAACTCGTCAACGAAACGCATGGCGTGTCTTCCTTTTTCAGATGATTGAGGACGAATCGAAGGCTTCGATCTCTTCGGCGTAGCTGGTGCCGAGCTTTTGGACAGCCGCAAGCGTCAGCAACGCCTCCGTCTCGTCGATCTTGGCCATCGCGAAACCGACATGAACCAGCACCCACTCGTCCGGTTCAGGCAAATCCTTCTCGAGCAGCCGGATGCTGATCGTCCGCCGTACCCCACTGACATCTACTTTCGCCAAATAGTTTGCTGCATCGGTGATCTCGACGATCCGGCCGGGAATTCCAAGACACATTTTCGCCACTCCCTTCTCAGCAGATACGCGGTAACGGGTCGCCCACGAGCATGTCAACGATCCGGGTGCCGCCGAATCCGGTACGTACCACGACCGTCGCCGCCGGCTCCTCGGTGATCTCGCCGATCTCGGCCGCATCTACTCCCAGCGGATGCGAGCGCAACGCGGCAAGGCCGGCCTGGGCTTCCTCGGGTGCGACGACCGCAATGAACTTGCCTTCATTGGCAACGTAAAGCGGGTCGATGCCGAGCATTTCGCAGGCACCATTGACCGTCGGGCGGATCGGCAGGTGTGCCTCGTCCAGCACCACACCGAGACCGCTTGACTGGGCGAGTTCGTTGCAGACGGTGCCGACACCACCGCGGGTGGGGTCGCGCAGCCAGCGGGTGGACGGCGCAGCTGCCAGTAGAAGTTCCACCAATGGGCTGACTGCGGCGGTGTCCGACGCGATGTCCGCCTCGAGGTCAAGGTCGCCGCGGGCCAACATGACCGCCATGCCGTGATCGCCCATCGATCCGGACAGCAGCACCTTGTCCCCGGCGCGCACCGATTCCGCCGACAGGGTCCGGTCCACCGGAATGACGCCGGCTCCCGTGGTCGTGATGAACAACCCGTCGGCCGCGCCCCTGGACACCACTTTTGTGTCGCCAGTGACGATCTGGATGCCGGCCACGCTGGCCGCCTCCGCCATATCCGCGACGATCTCCTGCAGTTCGGCGATCGGGAAGCCCTCCTCGAGCACGAATGCCGCAGAGAGCCAGGACGGCACCGCGCCGACCATGGCCAGGTCGTTGACGGTGCCGTGCACGGCGAGATGTCCGATCGAGCCGCCCGGGAATCGCAAGGGCTGCACCACAAACGAGTCGGTGGACATCGCGACTCGCTCCCCACTGGGCAGTGTGAGAATTGCACCATCGCCCAGCGATTCGAGTTGCGGATTACGGAAGGCCTCCAGGAACACCGCGTCGACCAACGCCGCCGACGCCTTACCGCCCGCTCCATGGGCGAGCGTCACCACCTCGTCGCGCAACCGGGGACGACGCCGGCGAAACAGTTCGATCCGCTCGATCACCTCACCTTCGGCGAAGCTCGGCCCGGAGGACAGGTACTCACTTGCTGCCTTGCTCATCACATCTCAGTCCCTTGCTCGTGCACGGCCGACCACAGTTGGTATCCCAGCAGCGCCTGCGATTCCTGGATCCGATGCACGCTCTGCGAGTGAACGATGAAGCAGGCGTCGACATCCGGACTGGTCGCGAAAGTCCCGCCGTCGTATCCGGCGAAGCCGAGGACATACATGCCGCGCTTGCGCGCCTCCCGCAGGGCGACTGTCAGATCCGCGGAGCTACCGCTGGTGGACATCGCTACTGCGATGTCCCCAGAATCCGCGCGCGCGATGAGCTGTCGGGCGAAGACGAGCTCGAAACCGACGTCATTGCCCAGTGCGGTGAGTATCGCTTCATCGGCGGTCAACGACCAGGCCGGCAGGGCGCGTCCGGCCGGTGGCCGAGCGAAGAGCGTCGCCAGCGTCGTCGCATCCGTGGAACTGCCGCCGTTGCCGAAGGTGAACAGCCGGCCGCCCGCGGCGAACCGTGCCGCCATCTCGGCCGCCGCCTTTGCCAGTAGTTCCGCGCTGGACTCCACGGTGGATCGGCGCAGGGCCGCGCTTTCGGCCGCCTTGGCTTGGGCCGATGCCGCGAGATCGACGAGCAGAGAGCCCCGGTCGTGTTCCTGAGCATCGATGAACGGATAGAGGAAGTTGGTCGGCTCATGGCCCGCATCGAGGCCGGGTTCGTTCCTCATAGGTCACCGACCTTGCCGATGGCCATCCCCGCATGAACCAGCACGAGTTCGCCGGCGTCAACGGGATCGACGAGCATGGTCGACACGGTCTCCACCCCCTCTGCGGTGCGCACCCGAGCCGACCCCTGCGTCCGCGCGGAGAGCACTTCGCCGAGGCGGCCCTCATCGCTGCAGGTGATACAGACCTCCTCGTTGCACTCGGTGGGCTTCAGCAGACCCGGGTGCTCGAAGCAGACATGGGTGAGTTCCCACAGCAGGTGATACAGCAACACGAAAGCTCCTGTGGCGGGCGCTCTCGGATCGGGGTCATCGAGCCACAGCACGTGGTCGGCCGCACCGGCGGGAGGGCGCTGTCCGTTCCCGATCCAGATCGTGGTTGCACCCCAGGCCGGCGCCCTGCGCATCACCGACCGTACGTCGGGGTCGTCGGCATCGGCGACCGCGATCACGACGTCGCCGGCACGAACGGACACGCGCACCACGTCGACCAGGTCTGGTCCGGCAAGCGCCACCGCGGGCAACGCCGGTTTGCCGACGATCACCGGATGCACGAACTCGACCGCAATGTGCTGGGCGTGCGGCTGCCACGACGGCGCGAGGCACCACATCGTGGCGCCGGCGGAAAATCGTCGCGCCAAAGATAGTGCGGTCGCGGCGAGATCGGCGGCAAGATCTGCCCCGAGCCCTAGTTCGACGTCAGTCGTGTTCATTGCGAAACTCCCCGTGTTTGCCGAACGCGGCGTCACCGTCGGGCTCCAGCGCGGTCAGCATGGAAACCGCCGCCTGCCCCAACGCGAGCCCACCGTCGTTGGGCGGAACGATGTGGTGGGTGAGCACAGTGAATCCTGCCGCTTCCAGGTGCCGCCGGCACGCCCGCAACAGCAGGACGTTCTGGAACACGCCGCCTGTGAGCCCCACCAGCGCAACCGAACCGGCCACCAGAGACACCACCTCGGCGACGGCGACCGCGACCGCCTCGTGGAAGGCCGCCGCCAACAACGCGGCGTCGACTCCGGCCCGCAGCGCCGACACGATCGCCTGCATCAACCCCGCGGAATGAATCTGGCCGTCTGCGCCCACGGCCAGCCGTAGCGCCGGATCACGCGGCGTATTGCTCGCGGACTCGGCCAGCATCTCGAGTTCGATCGCGGCCTGGCCTTCGTATTCGATCCGCTGCCGCACGCCGAGCAGCGCGGCAACCGCGTCGAACAGGCGCCCCATGCTCGAACAGGGCACACATCCCGTTCCGCTGCGGAACTGGGAGCGCAGCATCCGCAGCTCCGTGGGCGAGGCCGCGGTAACGGGAGCCAGGTCCTGGTCCCAGTCGATGCCGGCCGCCCACAGTTGTGACAGCGCCATCCGCCACGGATTCCGGACCGCCACGTCGCCACCGGGCAGCGGCACGGGCACCAGGTGGCCGACGCGCGTGAAGCGGTGCGTGTCGGGTCCGATTGCGAGAATCTCGCCGCCCCATACAGTTCCGTCGCAGCCGTAACCGGTGCCGTCGAAGGCGACCCCGATGATCGGTTCGCATAATCTGCCGTGCTCGGCAAGTAGCGACACCACATGTGCATGGTGGTGCTGGACGAGGTCCAACGGGCGCCCGTCGGCGTGACGCTCGGCCCATGCCCGCGTGTGATAGCCGGGATGCAGGTCTGCGGCCAACCGCTGCGGCTTCCGACGGATTCCGCAGAGCTGGTCGACGGCGTGTTCGAATGCACGCAGCGTGTCGAGGGTGGCCATGTCGCCGATGTGACCCGAGCAGAAGGCACGATTCTCCTCGATGAGGCAGAAGGTGTTCTTCAGCTCACCGCCGACGGCCAGCACCGTGGCGGCGCTTCGCCCGGCCGGGGTTGGGATCTCAACGGGCAGTGGCGCATAGCCGCGGGACCTGCGTATCGGCAGTTCCCTGCCGTCGACAATGCGGACCACCGAATCATCGCACGGTACATGAATCGGCCGGTCGTGGTCGAGCACCGCGTCAGCGAGCGCCGAAGAACCCGAAAGTCGCTGTGCAGCATCTTCATCGGTGAAGCAGATCGGTTCGTCCGAGCGGTTGGCGCTGGTCATCACCAACGCATCCGGCACCGGCGTCTGGACACCCGGGATGGGCGCGAAGAGCAGATGGTGAACAGGAGAATACGGCAGCATCAGCCCGATCAGCGGACTGCGCGGTGCAACCAGCTCAGAGATCCGGGTGCCGGATCTGCGGCGCAACAGCACGATCGGGCGCGCAGGGCTGGACAACACCGCGGCCGCGGCGTCGTCAATTTCCGCGAATCGACGCGCGACCTCGAGATCGCGGACCAGGATCGCGAACGGCTTGCCGCCCCTGGCCTTTCGGGCACGCAGTGCGGCGAGCGCATCGTCGTCGTCGACAGCACAACTCAGGTGATACCCGCCGATCCCCTTGATCGCGACGACGGCGCCCCCACCAAGTGCTCGCTGGGTTGCCTCCAGCGCGGGGTCCGATCCGCGGACCAGTCTATTGCCGGACCGGAACCACAACGACGGGCCACAGTCCGGGCATGAGACCGGCTGTGCGTGAAATCGCCGGTTCGCCGGGTCCTGATATTCGGCAGCGCACCGGTCGCACATCTGGAAGCCGGCCATCGTGGTGCTTGGGCGGTCATATGGCAGCTCGCGGATGATCGTAAACCTCGGCCCGCAGTTCGTACACGTGACGAACGGGTGCCGGTAACGCCGGTCGCGGGGGTCGAACAACTCGGCGACGCATTCGTCACACACCGCGATGTCAGGTGGAATCGCGGATGCGGCACCGTCGACCATCTCGCTGTCCACGATCCGGAAGCCAGGCGCACCTGGGTCGGCAGCCATTTGAACCGCCGATACCGTGCTGATCGTCGCGAGGGGCGGCGCCTCGGCGCGAAGCTGTCGGGCGAACACATCAACGGTGGCCGTCGGTCCCTGCACCTCGATGAATACGGCCCTGGAATCGTTGCCGACGAATCCGGCCAGCCCCAGCGCGGTGGCAGTCCGATGCACAAACGGGCGGAAGCCGACGCCCTGGACCACGCCGGTCACCGTGAATCGATATCGGACGTCCTCGGATTTCAGGATCAGCGATGTCTGGGTCACCGACACCGCCAGACCACGACCCTGTTGTTGCCCGAATCCGCCACCGCCAGCCGATCGCTACGAAGAGAGATGCCGTACGGCCAGCACAGGGTGTCTCGTTGAACCGACGTCCACCGGTTCTCACCGTTGGATGCGAAATTCGGCTGCCCCAACACATGGTCAGCGGTGCGACCGTCGCGGGGCATGCCGTCCCACAACAGGATTCGGTTGTTCGCGGTGTCAGCCACCGCCAGCCGCTCGTTCGGGCCGCCGCAGCCGTCGAATTGAGCCGCGTAGGGGAAGCGAAATCGGTCCCCGGTGTGCGGACCGTAGGGCCATTCGTCGGCCGACGTGAAATCGACCTGTCCGAGAACGATATCCGCATCGCGGTCCGAGTCGGGTTCAGGCGACCAGCCCAGCAGTCGATGGTCCCCCGCGTCGGCGATCAGCAGCAGGCCATCGGTGCCGGTGATGTCATGGGGCCAGCGAAAGCTGGCGGGGCCGACGGCTCCACCGCGGTTCTCGTCGCGGTGGGCCGCGTCGGGTTGACCCAGGATGATGTCGGCCGGCTGCCCGGGGTCGGGGATACCGTTGTCCCAGCCGAGGACTCGTCGATTACCGGTGTCGGCGACCCAGAATCGGGAGCCCACGACCGCGATGCCGAACGGCCAGTAGAACGTCGATGCCGAGCAGTCACCACCGCGATTGGGCTCCACGGCTGCGGCATCATCCTGTCCGAGGATGATGTCCGGCGCGACGTCGCTGACCTCGGGGACCGAGTTCCACACCAGGATCCGGTGGTGCCAGGCGTCGGCGACGACGAGCCGCCCGTCATGCACGAGCACACCGGTGGGCAGGTTCATTCCCCGTTCTGGTCCGCGGCCGGCGGCGGCCCTTCCTTCGGTATGGCCGTCCGGCTGACCGAGGACGATGTCGGCGGGCTGCTCATCGTGGTCCGGAACTCCGTGCCACACGAGCACCCGGTGGTTGCCGGAATCGGCGACCACGAGATGGTCATCGCCGAGGAAGACTCCTCGCGGCGAATACATCCACGCCATCGACGGACTGGCGGACGGCAAGGCCAATCCGCCGGGTGCCGCAGCACCGAGCCACACATCGGGTGACCACCCTGCGGTCAGGTCGTCCCCCGGTTCGGGATCGGCCCGACCCCGGAACGTGCCGATGTTGTGGCGGACGGTGAACTGGGTCATGTCCCGACTCGAACCCAGACGTCGCCGGAATCGACCCGCAGCGGCACCTGCTCCAGCTGCGCCCCTGGGGCGCTCAGGCACTCCCCCGATGTCGCGTCGTAACAGAAGCCGTGCCATGGGCACGTCAGCGTGCCGTTGGCGATGTCGAGCACAGCATTGTCCAAAGGCAAGCCCTCATGGGCACATTCGTTACGGTAGGCCGAAAGCCGTCGACCGGCGTTCACCACGATGATGTCGACAAGGTCACCGGACGCCGAGGACAGGCTCAAGGTGGTGAGGTCGTCGTCGGGCAGGCTCGCGGTGGGACCCACCTTCACCCAACCCTCGCTGGCGGGGTCCGGCCCGATGCGCAGCGACTCCAGTGGGATCAGCGTGGGTGAAGGCTCATTCGGCAGCACCTCCACACCGGTGATCGACGGCACACCTTCCACAAGTGCGCTTTCGACGAGGTTTCGAAGCGTCACCGAGGACATCGAGCAGCCGTTGCAGGCACCGTCGAGCCGCACGAATGCGGTGCCATCTTCGATCCGCACCAGGACGACATCCCCGCCGTGGCTCTGCAATTGGGGCCGCACCGTCACCAATACGCGATTGGCGTGTGTCATCGGATCGGGCCGCACGATCCCGTGCAGCGACAGGAGCATGTGCACGACCGGATCGTCGACGAGTTCGAACAACACCGCCCGGGCGGCGTCGTCGGACCGCAGCCGCTGGACGATCGTCACCAGCCCGGCGCGGTGAATGGCCTCGACGGCAGCCTTGACCTCGTCTGCGACCGCCCGCGACGACTCATCCAACCCCTCAAGCGCGGCCGCGGCGTCATCGACGCGCCTGGCCAGGCTCTCGAAGTCGGCGTCGCCATCGGTGGTCGGCACTTGGCTTGCCGGCGCTTCCACGGCCGTGGTTGACATGTCGGCTCCCTAATCGGGTTCGGGTGCGGTTCGGGCCAAAGCGTGCTCGCGGGCGATCTCGTCGAGCACGCCGCGCACAGCGCGCACCGAATCGACATCGCCGAGATCCTCGAACAGGAACCGGGATTCGTACAGTTTCGCCTTGGCCTGATCGAACATCCCGAGATGGGCCAGCGCGTTGCCCTGGTTGGCCAGCACCCTGGCCCTGCCCAGCGGATCGGTCTCACGATCCCTGGCCTCGAGCACACCCTCGTAGAGTTCGACCGCCTCGACCAGGTTGTCCGCTTGATGCTTGGACGGGGTGTAGACCAGCGAGTTCGCCAGATTGAGTTGAACGCTCGCCCATTGCTCGGGATACGTTTCACGGGTGTAGACCTTCAACGCCGACCGCAACGATTGTGCGGCGACGCCGAGCCGCAGTTGCCCCGAAGCCTCCACCATCGGCATCGTCAGGTAAGCGGTGGCGAGATTAGCGTGCGTGGCCGCCCACAGCAGCGGCGCCTCATCGCGCAGCACCAGCTGCAACGCGGAGTGATAGTGCGGAATCGCCTGGGCCAGCAGATCGGGACGGTCCTCGGCCTGCTCGTGCAGCAATCCGGCAAGGTTCAGATGCAGTTCGGCGCGCCCGATGCGGAGACCGTCCGCGCCGTCCAGAAGGCGCAACGCCTGCTGGAGTCGCTGCGCCGCGTCCGGTTCGCCAAGATCTCGGCAGATCGACGCCGCCGCGCCCACGAGGACACCCTGCAACCGCCCCGAATCGGGGCCTGCGGCGGCGGCGGCGCGCTCGAGCAATGCGACGGCCCCCGACGGGTCCCCATCGTCGAGTGCCTGACTCGCCTGTGCCGAGAGAGCGACCGCAGCCAGCTCACCGTTGGTGTCGCCAGGTTCGGGCGGGGTGTCGGACCGACCGAGGACGAACAGGACGAGGTCGACGAGGGTGCCGAATTCCCCGAGGCTCGACCGTAACTCGTCGACGTCCTCGCTGTCGGGATCGAGGACGAACCGGTTGTAGCGGGTCACCGGATCGGTCCCCCGCAACGCCGCCAGCGCCGCTGTACGGTCCCCTGCAAGAGCGAGTTCGTGTGCCGCCATGCCGTCGGGCCAGTCCTGCGGCACGTTGCCGGCCAGCAGCGCCAAGCGCACTGCTTCGGTGTCCGCACCCGTAGTCGATACTGCGGGTATCAGCATGTAGCCCAAGGGAAGCGGAAAGGTGCCAAGGGGTTGCGGACGCACCGCGGCGACGGTCGAACGGGTGATTTCGGCATCTGTGGGAAGTGCGGTCATCGGTTCACGATCCTCTGTTCATAGGGGCGGGCGCGCATCCGGCGGTCATGGCCGCGGACCCTCACGTTCTGCGGCTCGCTTGATCAATTGCGCCGCGAGCTCGGCGCGGGCCTTGGTCGGGTACGTGTCGATGCGGGTCCGCACGACGCCGTCGGCGAACACGACGACGACGTCGACCGCACAGCGGCCGCGTTCCTCGACCACGACGGTCTGGACATCGTCCGCGTGTTCGGTAGAGCTGTCGTTGGGAGCCGTGAATTTCGGCCGGGCCGGCGGGTCATCACACATGACAGTCACTCGCCAGGCCCCAGCGGAATCCGTAGGGCCGCTTCGTCATCGTCCCAGAATGCACGCTGGACGCCTGTCGGAATGTGGTCTTCGAGGACTTCCCGCACCAGTGTGGCCCGGTCACCGGCCGGGTTGCGCTGCTTGAGCAGTAGACCACCGCTGCGTGGCCCACGCAGTGGCACCAGCCAGAGTGCGTCGTCACGCACAAGGGCGACCACCGCATCGGATGGGAACCGGCTGGCCGCCAATGCGGCGTCCAGGCGGATATAACCGTCTTCGGTGAACTCGACCTGTAGGTCCGCCGATGCCGCAGGGCGCAGCGCAGCGAGGTAGTCACGTTCGATGATCTCGATCACCTGGTTCATCGAGGCCTCGACCGCCGCCGTGAGGTCAGCATCGAGCTCGACCCCCGCCACCTCGATGAGGAAGACCGTGATGTCGGTGGGACAGTCGTCACCAAGTGCCCACCGCGCGAACGCAATTGCGTGATCCCAACGAAACGAGTGCGTGTGCAGCCCCTGAAGGGGCGGCAGGTCCTCGAGCTCGGCACCCGGGACCCGGTACACGGTGCCCGGCGCCGCCCCAGTGGCTGCGGCATCGACGATCACGACCCGCGCAGCGCCGCGCATCTGGAACGCCACATCCATCCCTGCGGTGCCGCCGTCAACCAGTCGGGCACCGTCGGGTACGCCGCGCTCCCACAGATGACGAACCAGGATCGGGCCGACACCGTCATCGCCGCGCAACAGATTCCCGCACCCGACAACGAGCACCGAACAACCCGGCGGCTCGATGTCGACATCGGCTCCGTCGCTGTCAGGGCGCGCTTGAGAAGTCGTGGCAATCACACCATTCCGTTGATCACAAACTTGGACAGTTCGCGGCCGGACTTGCCGTCGTAGGCGTGCACCGTACACACCAGGCAGGAGTCGAAGCTGCGGGCCACGTGCCCAAGTTCCACCGGATCCTCCGGATCGACTATCGGCGAGCCGATCAGCGCCTTCTCGATCGGGCCCACCACGCCTTCACCGTCCCGGGGGCCGATGTTCCATGCCGTCGGCGTGACCACCTGGTAGTTCTTGATCTTGTTGTCCTCGATCACGATCCAGTCGGACAGTGAACCGCGCGCCGCTTCAGTCGAGCCGAAGCCCATCCCCTCGGCATGTTCGACCGGCTTGCTGTAGAAGCTCTCCTTGAGGTTGAGCTGATCCAGCCAGCCGCGCACCCAGTTGTAGTACTTGGGCGCCTCGTGCATCCGCGCCAACTGCCGCACGAAAACACTGGGACCTATCTTGTTGATGAGGTCGACGAACAACGGGTCATCGTCCTGATGCGGTGCGGCGTTCGGTCCCCCGGCGGCCACCCGGCGCGCCAGCGGGCCCGCCTCGAGCGGGATGTTGCCAAGGCCGGGCACCTCGTAGCGCGGTGCCTTCGCCCAGCTGTACTTGCCCTGACCCCTGCCCACTTCGGGGTCGATGGGGATGGTCTCACCCTCGAACGGGTGCAGAGGTCGGCTGCCCTCGTAGAAGGAGTGGGTGACGTCCTCCCGGACCAGGGCCTGGTCGAAGTCGTGCCACTGGCCTCGCGCATATATCCCCTGCCGACCGATGAGCGCACCGTTGCGGCTGTCGATGGTCGGGTTCTCATACAGCGAGGGTTCGAAATAGGTGCCGGTGGCGAGGTAGTTGCCCACGCCCTGGCCGTACTTGTCGAGACCGATATCCAGGCTGTAGCGGATGAAGAACCCGCAGTCACTGTTGTATTGGGCCTCGTTCTCGTTCACCCACGCGAGCACGTCGTCCCAAGACTTGTTCTCCAGCCAGCGATCGACCGAGCATCCGAGCCACTGCTTTTCGAGCCAATTGTCCTTCCAGTGTTCGAAGATCGCAATCGACCGGGTGACATCGGCCAGCGACGGCGCACACATGACACCGCCGGGGACCATGAAGCTGGAGTGCGGCCACTGCCCCCCGAAGATCGCGTACACCTCCACCGGCTTGGCCGAAAGGACCACGCCCGGTTGATAACTGGTGCCGACGTACGGAGCGAACCGGCGGACCGCCTCAGCATATAGCTTTGATTTGGCGTAGTTCTTGTTCGTGAAGTCGATGGCGAACAGCGCGTAGAAGTAGCGCGGAATCGACTGCAATGTCTCTGCGGCTTGGCAGATGTTGCGGATCAGGGTGGCATTGTGCGGCACGTGGGTGCGCCACGCCGTGTCCAATGCATACGCCGACTTGTAGAGGTGGCTGCCACCGCAGATGCCGCAGATGCGCGGGCAGACCACGAGGCCGGCCTGCGGATCCTTACCGCGAAGGATGATTTCGAAACCGCGGAACATCGCGGCCTCCGTCCATGCGGAGGTGACAACACCGTCGTCGATGGTGACTCGGACGTCGAGGTCACCCTCGACGCGCCCCAAGGGACTGACAAATAGATCGAGAGAGGTCATATTGGGTCCTTTCAGAACCTGGGCTGATGGTTTGGCCGCACGATGTTTCGCCATTGCTAGACCACGAACATGTCTTCCTTCGACCATTGCGGAGCGGCGATGCGGGCAGCGGCGGCATGGGCCATGTAGGTCAGGTGATCCGACCCCTCGGGCACCTCCTTGGGGATCATCCCGCTGACTTTTTGCGTCTTGAACACCGTGCCGGGGGCCAGGTCGAAATGGGGGAACTCGGGCTCGGTGCAACCCAGGCAGGGCATGCCCGCGCGGGTCTTCGACGACTGGCGGTTCCACAGAATCCGGTTACACGGCGAGTGGGTCATCGGCCCGCGGCAACCGAACTCGTAGAACAGGCAGCCGGTGCGCGTTCCCTCGCCGAACGAGGTGGTTGACTGCTTGTACTCGAAGAACTGCACGCGTGTGCAGCCGGTCTGCGTGAAGGTCTTGAAGAACGTCTCGGGCCGGTGCAGCTCGTCGAGCGTGATGTCACCGGCACGCCCGGTGGCCAGCGCAACGAGGATCTGCGTGATCCAGTCCGGGTGCGCCGGACATCCCGGAATGTTGATCACGGGTAATCCCATCTTCGACCGGAAGTCCGGCCCAAGGAATCCGCCCTTGTCACGCTTGTGGAACTGCAGCCCGGTCGACCCGGATGGGTTGGGCTCCATCGCCGGGATTCCGCCCCAGCACGCGCAGTCACCAATCGCCACGACAATCTGTGCGGCGTCGACCAGGTCGGTCACCCAGTCCTTCATCGGCCGGTCGGCGAACATGTCCATCCGGCCGCTTCCGTCGGGTGCCTCGATGACGGTGCCTTCGAAAACGAAAATATCGAGCGGCCGCTCGCCTTTAGCGCAGTCCCAGAAGACCTTCTGCGCATTAGCGCCGAGCTCCAGACCCAATGAGGGATGCCAAAGCAAATCGAGCCCGAAATCGACGATCAAATCGACGACATTGGGTTCTTCCGCATTGAGAAATGACATTGTATTTCCACTACACGCACCACCCTGAAACCATAAAACAGAAGCCATTAAAACTCCTTTCACAGGCGACCGGGGCTGAGGTCGCAAACCTAGGGTTTTCGGGCTGGAAACCCTTTAATGCAAAGAGTTCGGGGTCATTCCTGGGCGAGCCGGCGACCGAACGCCCGCGCCACCTGAATCATGAAACCGAGGCCGCGTGCGATGTCCTTGTCCTTGGTGGCACGCCAAATGCCGAACATGCCCTTGGGACCGCCGGGATCGGCATCGGCGGCTGCCCTGCCTTCGGCAAGCGCCTGACCGAGGAACGCGAGCACCTCGGCGGTCTCCGGGTCGGTCAACCGCGACGTCAAGAGAGTGTTCAGCGCCGGGGTGGCGCCGATCAGCGCGCCGGACAGATTCGCCAGGCTTCCCGCCAGTGCCCGCAGGTCGACTTCCTTCAGCGACTCGATGCCGGGAACCAGACCCGTCCGTGAGGATTCCCTGATTTCGTCGACGGCGGCGGTCACGGACTCGCCGATTTCATCGCCGCGCCGTAGCAATCCGTCCACACCGGTCACGAGGACGGCCAGCAGATCGGCATGGTCGAGCAGGCTGTTCAATGAACTGGCTATCTGAGGGTCGTCCAGGCGGTCACGCAGGGCATCCGCCGGCGATATTGCCATCACCTGCCCGTTTGCCGTCATGCAGACCTCCCGCGTCGGATGTTGACTGGGCCGGTGTGGCCCCAGTCACAAGCTATCGGGACTGTGACATGCTGCCTATCGCAATCGCGCAGGATATGTCAGGATTGCGCAGACGTTAGCGCGCTGGGACGCGCCAGAATCCTCGGAGGCTTGCGTGATCAGCACCGATGCTTTAGTCATCGGTTCATTGTCGACGCCGCCCGACGGCGGGTCAGCGCGATGTCCCGGCTGACGCGTCTCGGCTACATCGACGTCCGGCGGACCAGTAATCCGGTTCGCCGCAAGGTGCGCTCCCGCGGTGTCCCGCCGGCCCTTGCGAGCAACGAAATCTTCTACACCGAGGACGTCGCAGAGGCATCCCGGCTGATCGCCCAAGCACTTGCGCCATTGAAACTCGAGGTGGCGCCGGAGCAGAGAGACGCGTTTGCAGCGACGATGCACGGAGTGCGGTTGCGCAACGTGAGCATGCTCTATCTCGACCTACATGTAGCCGCCACGATCGACATCCCGATTCTGGGTCAGTACTTTGCTGTGCACATGCCCATGAATGGGCGCGCGATGGTCGACCATCGCACCCGCACGTTCGAGGCCAACACAATCCGTGCACTTGTGACGAGTCCCGGGGTACCCCTGCGCGTCGCTTTCGACCACGATTCACCGCAGCTGCTGATCCGGATCGAAGCGCGAGCGATGACCGCGCACCTCACCCGATTGCTGGGCCGCAGCCTGTCGCGGCCGCTGGAATTCGAGCCTGAGTTCGATCTCGCGACAGACGCCGCGATGCGCTGGCACACCGCTGTCCAGTTGATCCACACCGAGGTCTTTCATCCCGGCTCGCTGATACAGCACGGCCAGGGCATCGGGGCCGTGGAGGAACTGGTGATGAGCAGCCTGCTGCAGTTGCAACCGTCGAACTATCACGATGAGTTCCTGCAGCCACCAAAGCCCGACCAGCGCCGCGCGGTGGTTCAAGAGGCGATGAATTACATCGACGACCACCTCGCGGAACGGATCACGATGGATTCAGTGGCACGAGCTGTGCATATAAGCGTTCGATCGATACAACAGGGTTTCCGGCAGGAACTCGGCATGACTCCGATGACCTTCGTACGGGAGCGCCGACTCGAGCGGGCGCACGAGGAACTGGCCGACGCAGTGCCCAGCGACGGCGTCACGGTGACGTCGGTGGCGGAGCGCTGGGGTTTTCACCACCTTGGCAGCTTCGCGGTGGAATACCGCAAGCGCTGGGGGGAGGCTCCGTCGGAAACCCTACGGCGCTAAGAGGTCAAGACGCACGACGCCGGACGCCGGTCACGTTGCGCCAGCCCAACTCGGGATGCGACAGCAGGTGTTCGATCAGCAGTTCGGTCGACATCGTCGCGGTGGACTGACTCACCACATGCCACGGCCGGTTCAACGGTGTGCCCGCTACCGGCAGCTCCACCAATATGCCCGCGTCCAGTTCCCGCTTCACTGCCTGTCGCGATACCAGCGTGATACCCAGGCCTGCGACCGCGGCGGCCACCACGGCGCCATGGGATCCAAGCACCAGCCGCGGCGGGGCGATCGTGAGCTCGTCGAGCAAGGCCGTCATCGTCGACCGTGTCCCGGATCCAGGTTCACGCAGCAGCCACGTCGCGGTCGCGGGCTCGAAGTCCTCGGCAACGGCAGGAGCGCCGACCATGATCAGGGTATTCGGACTTACTGCACGTATGGGCAGCGCACCACGGAGGTCATCGGGGGGACGGCCGGCGACGACGAGGTCGACCTCGTGACGCGACAGCATCGGCCAGATGGCATTGCGCGCGGCGACCTCGAGGTTCAACACCACACCGGGGTGCTCGGCCCGAAACGAGGCCAGCGCGGCGGGAATCAACAGTTCGCCGGCAGATGTCACTGCCGCGATCCGGATTGAGCCGTTCTCGGGGTCGGCCTCGCCGCGGGCCGCCCGGATCGCCTCATCGTGCAGACCGAGGATGCGGCGTGCGTACTCCACGTACCGAACGCCCGCCGGGGTCAATCGGACGCCACGCCCGTGCCGGTCGACCAACACGATGCCGATGTCGTTACTGAGGGCGCGCACGGCCGACGATATCGAGGACTCCGTCACCACCAGGCGTTCGGCGGCGCCCCGCACGGACCCCGCATCAGCCAGCTCTACGAGCGCGCGCAGTCGGGCATTGGTCGTCATATCGCCTCTGTTCCACGGGAGTCGCTCATGCAGTTTGCTCCTTCGTCGCATCCGTGAAAACGCGACTCGCCAACAGATCCGCGGGCTCGATGGTGGTGAGGGCGGACAGATCGACGCTGCCCTCGGTCGTGAGCAGTCGCCGTGCGTGCCGCAGCCGCGCTCGCTCGAGCGCGTTGCGCACGCTGCGGGCATTGGCGAACCAGGGCTGGTCGATCCTTCGCTGCAGGTAGCTACGCAGCACCTCGCGGGCGTCGTCGGAGAACGCGTAGCCCAACCCATCGGTCATCAGCACCGCGATGTCCTCGAGTTCGTAGACGGTGTAGTCGGGGAAGGTTATGTGGTGCGCAATTCGGCTCTGCATGCCGGGGTTTGCGGAGAAGAACTGATCCATCTTGTCGGCATAGCCGGCGAGGATGACCACCAGATCGTCACGGTGGTTCTCCATCACCTGCAACAGGATCTCGATCGCCTCGGAACCGTAGTCGCGCTCGTTCTCGACCTTGTACAGGTAGTACGCCTCGTCGATGAACAGCACCCCGCCCATCGCCCGCTTGATGACGTCCTTGGTTTTGGGCGCGGTATGCCCGACGTACTCGCCCACCAAATCGTCGCGGGTGACGCTGACCAGGTGTCCGCGCCGCAGGTAGCCGAGGCGATGCAGCAGGTCAGCCATCCGCATCGCCACCGTCGTCTTACCGGTACCGGGGTTACCGGTGAAGCACATGTGCAGGGTGGGCTGCGGTGCCCGCAGCCCGAATCGGCCCCGCATCTTGTCCACGAGCAGCAGCGCCGCGATCTCGGCGATGCGCGTCTTGACCGGCTCGAGGCCGACAAGCTCGGCGTCGAGCTTGCCCAGCACCTCGTCGATGCCCGACTCCCGACGGGCGGCGGAAAGATCGACGACGGCACCGGCGGGCAGGATCTCCTGCTCCGGCACGTCCGGCTCCCCGTCCAATTGCGGACCGGGAGCCGGACGAGGCCGGTACCCGAACGAGCTGCGCGGGTTCTCGGCGGATTGGATCGTCATCGGGTCATTCCGGTTGATACCGGTATCCCTCGGGACGTTCGGTGGCATAGGAGTGCGTGGTGTAGCCGATCTGCCTGTCGGCCTTCTCTGCCCGGTCGAGCCGGAAGCCCGGCTCCTCCGCAGGACGGTTGACGATGAAGGACAACGCTGTCGTCTGCCGGCCCAGGCTCGCGTCGTAGGCGTTGAGGCGGATGTAGGTGTTCGGATTCGCGGCGCGACACGCATTCACCTCGAGCAGCACACCGGCCGCATCCTTCAGGTCGAACATCGGCAGGCCCCACATCTCCCAATAGGTGTTGCGCGGATGAGGGTCGTCGGTGAATTCGACCGACAGCGGCCATTCGTTGCTCAGCGCGTAATCGATCTGGGCGGTGATCTCCTCGTCGGTGAAGTCGGGCAGGTAGGAGAAGGTGCCCTGGGTGATTCTCATGGATGAACTCCGTTCCGGTGTTTCAGGCGTTCGTCGGCGTCGCGACGACGTCGGGGGTGTCGGTGGATTCGTAGTTGAAGGTGATGTCACCCCAGGTGGCGAGCGCCGTGTCGAGCGCTCGGTTGCGGGAGGCGGCCTTCTTGAGGATCTCCGGCCCCTCCTTGTAGAAGTCGCGACCCTCGTTGCGTGCCTTGACCATGGCCTCCAACGCGACGCGGTTGGCCTCGGCACCCGAGGCGATCCCCATCGGATGCCCGATCGTGCCGCCCCCGAACTGCAGGATCACGTCCTCGCCGAGGTGATGCATCAGCTGATGCATCTGGCCGGCGTGGATTCCGCCGGACGCCACCGGCATCACACCGGGCATCGACACCCATTCCTGGTCGAAGTACAGGCCCTTGACCGGATCCGCGGGGATGCTGTCCAGGCGCAGCGTGTCGTAGAACCCGGCGGTGGTGTTGGGGTCGCCCTCGAGTTTGCCGACCACCGTGCCTGCGTGGATGTGGTCCACCCCGGCCAGCCGCATCCACTTGGAGATCACCCGGAAGCTGATGCCGTGCGACTTCTGCCGGGTGTAGGTCCCGTGGCCGGCGCGATGCAGGTGCAGGAGCACGCCGTTGTCGCGGGCCCATTTCGCCATCGACTGGATCGCTGTGTAGCCGATTGTCAGGTCGATCATGACCACCACCGAACCGAGCTCCTTGGCGAACTCGGCCCGCTCGTACATCGCCTCCATGGTCCCGCCGGTGACGTTGAGGTAATGCCCCTTGATCTCGCCGGTGGCGGCCTGCGCCCGGTTGACGGCCTCCATGCAGAACAGGAAGCGGTCACGCCAGCGCATGAACGGCTGTGAGCAGATGTTCTCGTCGTCCTTGGTGAAGTCCAAGCCGCCGCGCAGCGCCTCGTAGACGACGCGGCCGTAATTGCGCGCCGACAGGCCGAGCTTCGGCTTCGTGGTGGCGCCCAGCAGCGGACGGCCGAACTTGCTCAGGTGCTCGCGCTCCATCACGATGCCGTGCGCGGGACCCTGGAACGTCTTCACGTAATGCGTGGGGATGCGCATATCCTCCAGGCGCAACGCCTTGAGTGGCTTGAACCCGAAGACGTTGCCGATGATCGAGCTGGTGAGGTTGGCGATCGAGCCCTCCTCGAACAGGTCGATGTCGTAGGCGATCAAAGCGATCCACTGGCCGGGGGCATTGGGGACGGCCTCAACGCTGTAACACTTCGCCTGGTAGTGCTCGAAGGTGGTGAGCCGGTCGGTCCACACAACGGTCCACGTCGCGGTGCTGGATTCGCCGGCCACTGCGGCCCCGGCCTCCTCCGGCGGCACCCCGTCCTGAGGTGTGATCCGGAAGGCGCACAGCACGTCGGTGTCCTTGGGGACATAGTCCGGCTGCCAGTAGCCCATCTCTGCATAGGGAATGACTCCCGCGTTCCATCTGTCTGCCATGCGACGAATGCTGCCATCGCAATACTGAAGCTGTCTATTGAGAGTTTCATGCCAATACATGATCTTTTGCTTAAGTATCAGAGCCCCCCTCCCGATCCACCGACCGGGTGAGGCACGCCCATTCGGTGGACTCCTACCGTTGGCGAACGAGTGCCAAAAGGGCCGAGGAATGAGGGTTACGGATGACAAGCAGATCGACCGAGTGCAGGCAGATCGCCGCGCAACTCACCGCACCGGGCAAAGGCATCCTGGCCGCCGACGAGAGCATCGCCACCATGTCGTCGCGGCTCGAGCAGGCCGGCGTGACACCGTCCGCCGACAGCAGGCGCATGTATCGCGAGTTGCTCGTCACCACACCCGGTCTGTCCGATGGCGTCTCGGGGATCATCTTCTGCGACGAGACCTTGGGTCAGGTTCTCAGCGACGGCAGACCGTTCGCACAGGCCGTGCGTCAGCTAGGCATCCTGCCGGGCATCAAGGTCGACACCGGCGCCAAGCCGTGCCCCGGCCTGCCCGGCGAGACGATCACCGAGGGACTGGATGGGCTGCCGGCGCGCCTGGCCCACTACGCCGAGATCGGAGCGGCCTTCGCCAAGTGGCGCGCGGTCTTCACCATCGCCGATGACAAGCCGAGCTGGGGATCGATCGCGAACAACGCCAACGCGCTGGCGCGATACGCGGCGGCCTGTCAGGAGGCGGGCCTGGTGCCGATCGTCGAACCGGAGGTGATGATGACGGGCTCGCACACGATTCAGCGTTGCGCCGAGGTCACCGCATCCGTGCATGCCGCTGTGAGACAACAACTCTCGCTCCAGCATGTCGACTTGGCCGGTATCGTGCTGAAGCCGAACATGATCACCGAGGGTGACGGCTCCCCGGAGCGGTCCACCCCGGAACAGGTTGCCGACGCGACGGTGCAGGTGCTGCGCGCGTGGCCGGCGGAGCTGGCCGGCGTGGCCTTCCTATCCGGCGGGCAACCCCCCGAACGGGCCACCGCCAACCTCGAGGCTTTGCAACAGCATCAGACGCCCTGGCCACTCACCTTTTCGTTCGGGCGGGCCCTGGTGTCTCCGGCACTTGCCGCCTGGGGAGGCGACGAGACGCGCTATGCCGACGGCCAGACCGCGCTCGGAGTCCACGTCGCCGCGAACGCGGCCGCAGCCCGGCTTCGCCGCGATCTTCAGTCGGCATAGCCGCCATTGCGCTAGAGCGACTTGCCGACCAGTGCGACCAGGTCGACGAGAATGACTTTGTTCGCGCCCGCGTCCAGGTGGTCCTGCGCCTTGACGCGGGCGGTCGACACCCACGCCCCCGGGGGCAGCGCGGCTGGACCGGTTGACGTCAACCCGGATGGTCACCTGCCTCCTTATTTCCTTTGTTTCTTAATTGTCTCCTCAATGCAGGCAGCCAGCCTAAGCAAACGAGCGTTCGAAGTCGTGCGGGAAAAAGCCGCGAAACCGTTCACGAATTGAGCTGGTTCGCCATTAACCCTATGCATCCCCCGCTTCGGGGGATAAATGGCGTTCGATATTACCTAGCGTGTCCAAAATGACCGCCGCATCAAGTGAAGCATTAACGTGGACAGCCGAAATCGATCAATTGGCTGTCAATACGCTGCGGTTTTTGGCAGCCGACGGTGTCGAGGCGGCCAACAGCGGTCATCCGGGCTTGCCGTTGGGCACCAGCCCGATCGCCTGGACGCTGTGGTCGCGCCACCTCCGACACGACCCCGCCGATGCGCACTGGCCGGATCGCGACAGGTTCATCCTGTCGGCCGGCCACGGCTCAATGCTGCTGTATGCATTGCTGCACGTATTCGGTTACGACATGCCGATCGACCAGCTGCAGCGTTTTCGCCAACTCGGGTCCCGCACACCCGGACACCCGGAATTCGGCCACACCCCCGGCGTGGAGACGACAACGGGACCTCTCGGACAGGGGTTGGCCAATGCGGTCGGCATGGCGCTGGCCGAGCGGATGCTGGCCGCTCGATGCAACACGGCAGAACACACCGTCGTAGACCACCGAACCTGGGTGCTGGCCGGTGACGGTGACCTTATGGAGGGCATCTCGCATGAGGCGGCGTCTCTGGCCGGTCGATTGCGGCTCGGGAAGCTGACCGTCATCTTCGACGACAACGACATCACCATCGACGGTCCAGCAAGTCAGAGCTGCGCCGACGACGCAGCGGCACGCTTCGCGTCGTACGGCTGGCAGGTCCTTGCCGTCGACGACGGTAACGACATCGCGGCGCTCGACCAGGCGTTCACCACCGCATGCGAATCCGAGGAACGGCCGACCTTCATCACGGTGCGCACGACGATCGGCTACGGCGCACCAGGGGTAGAAGGCACCTCGAAGGCTCATGGCAGTCCACTGGGTGCAGAGACACTTGCGGCGATGCGCGAACGGCTTGGTTGGCCGGCGGCGAGCTTTCAGGTGCCGGTCGCGGTCGGCGCCACCGCCGCCGCCGTCGCCGTGAAGGGTGCTGCGTCGCATGCCGATTGGGCAGACACCCACGCACGGTGGCAGGCCGAGCACGCACAGCTCAGCGTGGACTTTCCCCTCGACGCCACGCCCCGACCCGAGGACCTCCGCGCCCTGACCCCGCTCTCTGATGGAGCGGTCCCCGGTGGCAAGACCGCCACCCGCAAGGCCTCAGGTGCGGCCCTCAACGCGCTCGCGACCGTGTACCCCGGGCTCATCGGTGGCTCTGCGGACTTGGCGGGGTCGACGAATACGGCCATCCCCGGCGGGGACGTCGGACCCGGCGATTACTCCGGACGCACCATTCATTTCGGAATCCGCGAGCACGCGATGGCCGCGGTGATGAACGGAATCTCGCTGCACGGCGGACTTCGGCCGTTCGGCAGCACATTCCTGGTATTCGCGGATTACCTGCGACCGGCGCTGCGCTTGTCTGCGCTGATGAAGCAGCCGGTGGTCTACGTGTTCACCCACGATTCGGTGCACGTTGGCGAGGACGGACCTACCCATCAGCCGATCGAACAGCTCGAATCGCTGCGACTGATACCGGGACTGACCGTATTGCGCCCCGCCGACGCCGCCGAGACCGCGCTGGCCTGGGAGCTGGCGGTGACCAATGTCGATGGTCCCACCGCACTGGTGTTGAGCCGCCAGGATCTCCCCATCCTGGGTGGAGCTGGACTCGACGAGATTCGCAGCCGCGGCGCGCGAGTCGTCCGCGCCCAGGCCGGGCACCAGGATGTGGTGCTGGCGGCCAGCGGATCCGAGGTTGCACTTGCACTCGATGCCGCTGACGTACTGGCGGCCAGGGGTGTGACCGCCACTGTGGCCTCGGTGATGTGGCGCGAACGCTTCGACGACGCCGTGCGAAACGGGCGGCACCAGCTGCCCGACGTGCCTGTGGTCTGGATCGAAGCGGGCGTGCCGATCGGGTGGCGCGCGATTGCCGGACCCCGCGATGCCGTCGTCGGCATTGAGCGGTTCGGCGAGAGCGGCCCTGGTGGCGAAGTCGCCGCGCACCTCGGATTGACTCCGACCGCAGTCGCGGACGCCGCACTACGCGTCGCCGCATACCTGCAGAGCGACACGGAGTGGTCCGCGATTTCGGATGCTTGACGCGACCAGTACCCCTGGTGCGCAAGGCCTTTCAGGCCAGCCTATGCGCTGGACGCACGACCGTCCTGGTCGTCGAGGAGACCCAGATCGTCGAACATCTTCCGCGTCTCCATCGCCGATTCAGCGTCGAGGCGGCTGATCGCGTACCCGGCGTGCACGATTGTGTATTCCCCGACCTGCATGTCCGGCAGATAGGCCAAACAGACGGTCTTGGTGTTGCCGCCGAAGTCAACGGTCGACATCCGGGTGCCCGCAGCCTCCCAGACATCGATCACTTGGCCGGGAACTCCGAGGCACATATGCCTTCCTTTCCGGTCAGGCAATCGCGACCGGCCATGCGCGGTTGTCGGGCTCCCCGCGCGGGTTGCGATCACGCTAGCCAAATTCCGCCGGGCCGACAATCAGAATTTCGCACAGGAAGATTGCGTTTTTCTGCCTGTCATTCCGCCGTGGATGACCACCGCGCAGCGATAGCTTTGTGTGGAGCGCCCATTCGCAGTACCTGCGACTACGAGGGCGAGGAGAGTCCAACATGGAGACGGCGGTGCGAACCAGTGCATGAGCTGTCGCTGTGTCGTGCGATCGCCGGCGTCGTCAAGACCTATGCCGCCGACCGGCATGTCGATGTCGTGCACGTCCAGGTCGGCGCTCTGCGTCAAGTGGTGCCGGATTCATTGTCCTTCTGCTGGACTCTGGTCCGCGAACACGAGTGCATGCCCGACGCGCAACTGGAACTCGAACTGGTTCCTGCCGAGGTGCAGTGCCGCTCGTGTGCACAACGGTCGGAGATCGCTTCACGGTGGTCGGTGTGCTGTCCGAAATGCGAGAGTGCCGACGTCGAGGTGGTCAAAGGCGAGGAGTTCCAGGTGACGTCGCTTGATGTGACGTGACGTGTGAAGTTTCATGAAAGGTGATGAGCATGGGTAGATTTCATCGGCACGACGACGGCACGGTGCACTCCCATGAGCACGAAGACCACGACCGGGCCCACGACCACGGGGACCACAGCGGCTACGAAACCGGCTCTGCGCGGGTAGACGTGCTCGAATCGATATTCGCCGAAAATGATGTCCGCGCAGACTTCAACCGTAATGCGTTCGAGCAACATGGGATTCGCGCCCTCAATCTCATGAGTTCACCGGGCTCGGGCAAGACGACGGTGCTCGCCGCCTCGCTCGACGAACTCAGGGGCGAGATCGCCGTCGGGGTGATCGAGGGCGATATCGCAACCGACCTCGACGCGGCCAAGCTGGGTGGCCGAGGGGCACAGATCTCCCTGCTCAACACCAACAACGGCTTCGGCGGCGAATGCCACTTGGATGCGCCGATGGTCAACAGGGCGCTGCAGGGGCTGGATCTGCCCGGGCTCGACCTGGTGATCATCGAGAACGTCGGCAACCTGGTCTGCCCTGCCGAGTTCGACGTCGGCGAGCACGCCAAGGTGATGGTCTATTCCCTCACCGAGGGTGAGGACAAGCCGCTCAAGTACCCGGTGATGTTTCGCTCAGTGGATGTGGTCCTGCTCAACAAGATTGACCTGGCCCCCTATCTCGACGCCGACATCGACACCTATATCGGCCACGTCCGCGAGGTCAACCCGACCGCCACGATCCTTCCGATCAGCGCCCGGACGGGCGCGGGCATGCCGGACTGGTTCAACTGGCTACGTCGGTTCGCCGCCGACGTGCCGTGCGCGCAACACGGTTGAGTATCAGGCCCGCAGCGCGGCATTCAACGGGACCTTCACGCTGACCGTGGTGCCCGAGGCTGGGCTCGACTGTATGGACAGTTGGCCACCGACCAGTTCGGCCCGCTCCGTCATCGACAACATTCCGTAGCCGGCGGGTTTGGCCACACGATCGCGGGGGCCGTCCCCGGAAACGGTGGATTGGCCCGTGTCGAAACCGATCCCGTCGTCGGCGACCTCCAGGCGTGCGACGTGGTCGCACACCGAGAACCGCAAGCTTGCAACGCTGGCGTGCGAATGCTTGACGACGTTCTGCAGGCACTCCTGGGCGATGCGATACAACGCGACCTCAATGTGTTCGGGCAGCCGATCGTCGGCAAGCTCGAGCTTCAGGTCGACCTGCGGAATCGAGGTCGCAAGGCTGGCCAGACCGCCGGCCAGGCCGAGGTCTTCCAGGACCGGTGGCCGAAGGCCGCTGATAGCCGAGCGCGCTTCCTCCAGCGTCAGTCCGACCATTTCACGGGACTTCGCGATCTGCTCGGCCGCCTCCGCCGAGTTCTCCTCGTCGACGGCGCGGGCCGCGGCATCCAGCCGATACGTCAGCGTCACCAGCCGCTGCGAAATGCCGTCATGGATGTCGCCCGCCAGTCGGCGCCGCTCTACCTCCTGGGCCTCGATCACCTGCTCGGCGAAGTTCTCGTGTGCTCGCTCGCGGGCCATCAGCTGCCGATGCAGCCGGCCCTGATGCAGTGCCCCGGCTATCAGCCGCCCGATGACCAGCAACAACTCGACATCACGTGCCGTGAAATTACGCTGCTGGACAGTGTGGACGTTGAGGACGCCGACAAGGCCGCCCGGCTCGGTCTCCATCGGAACCGATGCCATCGAGGTGAAGTCCGATCCACGCAATGACCCGATCGGCACATAGCGAGGGTCGGCTTCCTTGTTGTCGGTGATAACTACCGGTTGACGATGGCTGGCCACCCACCCGGAGACGCCGGACCCCAACGGCAGCCGGATCCGGCCGACCTGCTCGTCGAACGGCGGCGTCGCACCTACCAGGGTCAGGGACCGGTCGGTGTCGTCGAGGACATGCACGAAGCAGACATCCGATGCGGTCGCCGCGGTGATCATCCGTGCAGCCGCGGCCGCCATGACCTCCAGTCCGGGTCCGCTGGAGGTTGCCGCCACAATGTCGAGCAGCAGGGCGACCTCGCGATCGGGCTCGACCAGCCCGCGCATGGTGGGCGCTCCGGCTGCCGTCACTTGTAGATACCTTCACGTAGCGCGGTGGCCGCCGCGCTGGTGCGGTCGCTGACGCCGAGCTTGCGGTAGATGGACCGCAAGTGGCTCTTGACCGTCTCGTCCCCGATCACCAGCTTGTTGGCGATTCCGCGGTTCGATAGGCCAGTGACCACGTATGACAGGATCTCGCTCTCCCGTTGCGTGAGCCCCTGCCGGGCGCCCGGCCAGAACTCGTTCGATTGCAGACGTGCGGCGGTGTCGACTGCTCGCGCGGCCAGACCGGCGTCGATCGCGGTCGAGCCGTCGCGTACGTACTCGAGTTGGCGAACCAGTTCGTCGCTGGTGATTCCTTTGAGCAAGTACCCGGCCGCACCGACACGCAGTGCCTGGAATAGATACTGCTCGTCGTCGTACACGGATAGCAGGATCACTTTGCGCTCTGGATCTCGTTCCCGGATTGCCCGACACAGATCCAATCCGCTTGCACCCTGCATCCGGACATCGCACAACACGACATCGGGCATGAGGTTGGCAATAACGCTCAGCGCATTTTCCACACCGACGGCCGCACCAACGACACGCACTCTCATGTGGAACGAGGCGAGCATCGCCTTGAGGCCTTCGATGACGATCTCGTGGTCGTCCACGAGGACAACTCGCACAGGCCCTGCAACCACTGCCACCGTCATGTATGCACGGTAGTGCCGAGTCTTGCTATCGCGATAGACCTTTCGGTCCCGTTCACCCCGCGAATCCCCCACTTCGGGGACCTTCACCCAGGGTTGGAACCTACCGGCTCACGTTGCTGGACTTCGTCAACCTCGATTAGGCGTCGACGCTCCCGCTCGAACGCCTTGATCGGAATGTTCGGCCAGCCAACGGATATCCATGTGGCGCACCCGACGATGCTCCAGCACGATCCACAGAATGCCGAACACGATCGCCAGGACTGCGACGACTCCGGTCGTCATGGTGTATTCGCGATGGTTGTAGGCAACCGAGGCAACACAGCCAGCCAATGAAATCACGCCCAGCGCAATTGAAAGCAGACCCGGCCAACAATAGCCATCGATGAACGTCTCGCCCGCGTGTTGATGTGTCGTGCGGTAGTGATCAACGGGATCGCGATGGTTTCTTTCCATAGCGCCTCCAATGCGCTAGAAGTGCAGACCACCCGCTTCGCGAGTTGCGAAACGGTGTATTCGCAAACACAAGTCACGCTTCTGAGAGCGTCCAGGTGCGTTCGTGGTCATCGAATACTGCAGCAAGCATCGAGCGCCCGTCGGTGCCCTCCATCCCCCTGACGGGTGGAATTCGCGGGTGGCTTTGTGGCGATGGGAACTTCGCGTGGGTAACAGCGTTGCGGAATCGGGGGCGCCGCAGGAGGAAACGATGCTTGCCGACTTCACCGATCGGTGATGCGACTTCTCGTCGATATGAATGTTCGGCGTGAGCAGCGACCAAAAGGCAACGCCGATTAGTGTGGCTGTTCTTGCTGATGTTGCGGCTTTGGCTTGTGCCCCAGGTAGACCACCACGACAGCGGCGGCCAGCGACAGCACGCCGACCACCCACATCGCGGCCCTGGCATCGCCGGTCAGATCGTTCAGCCATCCGGTGATGTACGGCCCGCCGAACCCGCTGAGGTTTCCCAGCGAGTTGATCAATGCGATACCGCCGGCTGCGGCCACCCCGGTCAGGAAGGTGGACGGCAGCGCCCAGAAGACGGGCAGGGCGCACATCACCGAGCAGGTGGACAGGGTGACGGCGACCATCGCCAGGTAGGGGTCGGCCATGTAGAGCGCGGCCGGAATGGAAACCGCACCGACGATCGCCGGTGTCGCGACGTGCCAGACCCGTTCGTTGGTGCGGTCGGCGTGACGCGCCCAGGGCACCATCACGATGGCAGCGACGACGTACGGAACAGACGTCACCAGGCCGCGCTCGATGACGCTCAGATGAGTGCCGTACTGCTCCTGGAATCCGGCGACGATGGTCGGCAGAAAGAACCCGACCGCATACAGGCCGTAGGTGATTCCGAAGTAGATGAACGCCAGTAGGAGGATTCTCGGGTGACTGAGCGCCTTCTTGAGTGGCCAGTGCTGCCCGGTCTCGGCGAGTGAGCGTTCGACGTCCAGTGTCGTTTCCAGCCAATCCTTTTCATCGGTCTTCAGCCAGGCCGCGTCGGCCGGTCGGTCCGTGAGGTAGAACCAGCAGGCGAACGCGAGCATGACCGCCGGGATGCCCTCGACGAGAAACATCACGCGCCAGCCTTCGAGACCGAAAAGGCCGTGCCCCCAGTCGATGATCAACGAGGAAAGGGTGGATCCGATGGCTGTCGATACCGGCACAGCCACCATGAACAGCGACACCGCCTTGGCGCGATGCTTTTCCGGAAACCAGAAGGTGAGGTAGAGAATGATGCCGGGGAAGAATCCGGCTTCCGCCACGCCGAGCAGGAAGCGAAGGACGATGAGCGTTTCCGCGTTCGGCACGAAAGCGATTGCGCTACTGATGATTCCCCACGTCAGCATGATGCGTGCGAGCCAACGGCGGCCGCCGAACTTGTGAAGCGCGATATTGCTCGGCACTTCCAGCAATAGGTAGCCGATGAAGAAGATGCCCGAGGCGAAGCCGAACATCTTGGCGCTCATCGCCAGGTCTTCATTCATGCCGTTGGGGCCTGCGAAGCTGATGTTGACGCGATCGAGGTAGTTGACGAAGTAGAGCAGGATCAGAAACGGGATCAGACGGCGGGTGACCTTCGTCATCGTCTGCGGTTCCAGCGCCGAATCCGGAAGGTGGGTAGTCATCGTTGCCCTCCTACGCAGCTCGTCGCAATCGAAGCAGATCACCGGCGCTCTCGCCATTAGTGATCTTAATCCGAAATTAGAATCATTAGCTGTACTGAACGGCCGCAGGTTCCTACCGTCGAAGACATGAACTCACCGCTGCTCGTCGGCTTCCTTGCCTCCCTGACGCTGATCATCGCGATCGGCGCACAGAACGCCTTCGTGCTGCGCCAGGGCATCCGCGGTGAACATGTGGCCGCGGTGGTGGCGGTGTGCGCGGTATCCGACATCCTGCTCATCACCGCGGGCATCGCCGGCATCGGCGCCCTGATCGCCGCACACCCGGGCGCGCTCGACATCGCCCGGTTCGGTGGCGCCGCGTTCCTGATCGGTTACGGAATGCTCGCGGCGCGTCGCGCCTGGCGGCCGGCCGCGTTGACGCCGTCCGAGAAGGGCCCGGCCCGGCTGCTCGAGGTGCTGGTCACCTGCCTCGCTCTCACGTGGCTCAATCCGCACGTCTACCTCGACACGGTGATCCTGTTGGGCACCCTGGCCAACGAGCACAGCGAGCAGCGGTGGCTGTTCGGCGTCGGCGCGGTCACCGCGAGCGTGGTCTGGTTCGTCAGCCTCGGACTCGGCGCGCGGCGCCTCTCCGGGCTGTTCGCCACCCCACTCACCTGGCGGATCCTCGACGGACTGATTGCCGTCACTATGACCGGACTCGGTGTGTCTTTGATTTTGTCCTGAAATAATCCGCGTATGACGGTTGGCGGGCCAGCGCTGGGTTTGCGTGACCGCAAGAAGATCCAGACTCGCGACACCATCCGGCGCGAGGCCATGCGGCTCATCAAGGCCAACGGTTACGCGAGCACCACGATCGAACAGATCGCCTTCGCGGCGGACATCGCACCCAGCACCTTCTTCCGCTACTTCCCCACCAAAGAGTCGGTGCTGATCGCGAACGACCTGGACCAGGTGACCATTGATGCACTTGCCGGGTTGCCGTCAGACATGCCGCGCTTCAAGGCGTTTCGGCGCTCACTCGAGATCACTCTGGACGCTGTGACCGCGGCGGAGTGGCGATTCGAACGCGCCCGGTTGCGACTGGTCCTTTCGGTGCCGGAACTCAAAGCCGCCCAGCTGGACGAGTACCGGCACACTGTCGAGCGACTCGCCGAGTCAGAGGCACTCCGCACCGGGCGCGACCCGCAGGATCTGGAGGTCCGCGTGTTCGTCGGGGCATTGTCCGGCGGGTTGATGGCCGCCCTGGACGGCCATCTGCCCGAGCTGACCGACCGGATGCAACGGACCCTGGACCTCCTCGAAGCCGCAATGCACTTCGATGGAATCGTGGAGACATGACCGCTACGAGAAAGTCCGTATTCATCACCGGTGCCGCGGCCGGAATCGGGAGGGCCACCGCACTGACGTTCGCCCGAAACGGATTTCTCGTCGGCGGCTTCGACATCGACGAGGTCGGGCTCAAGACGCTGGCCGACGAGATCGACCAACGCGGGGTCGGCCGGGCGATCACCGGGCACCTCGACGTCACGGACCCCGACGAAATGGCCCAGCGGGTAGGAGATTTCGCGAAGGCCGCGGGAGGCCGGCTCGATGTGATGATCAACAACGCCGGCATCTTGCGCGCAGGTCGTTTCGAGGAGATGGAGCTCGGCGGTCACTTCAAGGAGATCGACATCAACACCAAGGGCGTGGTGAACGGGCTTTATGCCGCCTTTCCCTACCTGCGGTCCACGAGGAACTCCGTCGTCGTCAACCTCGCCTCCGCATCGGCGATCTACGGCCAAGCCGAACTCGCCAACTACAGCGCGACCAAGTTCTTCGTCCGCGGCATCACCGAGGCGCTGGACATCGAGTGGAGTAGGTACGGCATCCGGGTGATCGCGATGTGGCCGCTGTTCGTGAACACCGCGATGACGGACCACCTCAAGACGGGCAGCACCGAGTCCCTCGGCATCCGACTGACGGCTCAGGACATCGCCGACGCCATTGTCGCGGCGGTCGACCCGCGGTGGTTGCGCCGCGCCATCCACCAGGTTCACTTCCCCGTCGGCTCCCAGACCAAGGTCTTGGCGGCCGGTTCCCGATTCTCACCCGGCTGGCTGACCCGTCTGGTCAACAAGAGATTGGCGCATTCCTGATGTTCAAGATGACGGTCGAAGAGGTCTTCGCCATCAAGAATCGGGGCGTGGTCGCGACCGGCCGCGTCGAAAGTGGAACGCTGCGCGTTGGCGACACCGTCCAGATCAACGGGGGTCCGGGGGTCGAGGTGACCGCGATCGAGAAGTTCCGCAAACAGCTCGACGAGGCGAGCGCCGGTGAGAACGTGGGCGTGCTGATGAAGGGGATCGAGCGCAACGAGCTCGACCGCGGTGACGTCCTCACGTCCTCGTCGTCCTCGTCGACGACCTACTGCGAGGCGCCACCCATCTAAGCGCGCCTGGCCGCCGGGATGTTCGGCAGTTTTCAGATGAGTTAGCTACTCTCGCCGGGTGCCTGCTTCGTTGTCCCGGCGGAGTTTCCTGGCGATGACCGCCGGGGCGGCGGCTTTGGTGGCCGCGTGCGGCTCGAAGCCGGGCGAGGTCGCCGACGACGGGTCCGTCACCGTGAAGCACGTGTTCGGTGAGACCAAGGTCCTTGCACCGCCCATGCGCGTGGTGAGCGCAGGTCTCACCGAACAGGACGACCTCCTCGCCGTCGGGGTGATACCGATCGCGGTGACGGACTGGTTCGGCGGCGAACCGTTTGGCGTATGGCCTTGGGCCCAGCAAAAACTCGGCGGGACACAGCCTGCGGTGCTCAACCTCGTCGACGGCGTCGCGGTCGATCAGATCGCGGCGTTGCGGCCCGACCTGATCGTCGCCACCAATGCCGGCCTTGACAAGGACACCTACGAAAAGCTGGCGGCCATCGCCCCCACCATCGCGCAGTCCGGTGAGGACGCGTTCTTCGAGCCGTGGAAGATTCAGGCCACGACCATCGGCCAGGCGGTGTTCAAACACGACCAGATGCAGGCACTCATCACCGCCGTCGATGAGCGCTTCGCCGCCGCGGGCAGCAACAACGCGCAATTCGCCGGCAAGAAGGTCCTGCTGCTGGAAGGCACCCTGGGTCCAGACGGTCCCACGGTGATGTCACCCGATTGGCGCAGCGAATTCCTCACGAAGATGGGCTGTGCCGTCGCCGAGAACATCGATTCGGCCGACGTGCTGATCTGGACCACGGAAAGCGACGAACAGCAAGCCGCGCTGCTGGCCGACCCGGCGATCAGTCGGCGGCGCAACGCGTTCACCGGCAAGGAACTCGCGGGTGCGATCGCCTTCGCCTCACCGCTGTCGTATCCGGTGGTGGCCGACCAGTTGCCGGCGCTCATCGCCCGCGCGATCGCCTGACAAGATATTCGGGTGACTGCCACCAGCACCGAGTCCGAACACCGGGGTTTCGCACTCACGGGCTCGGCCTACTATCCGGTGCTGGTCGCGATCTTCACCGGCCTGGTTCTGATCTCGAACGTATCCGCCACCAAGGGCATCGCATTCGGACCCATCATCGGCGACTGGTCATTGATCACCGATGGCGGGTTCATCGTGTTCCCGCTGACGTACGTGATCGGTGACGTGCTGTCCGAGGTGTACGGCTTCCGGGCCACCCGCAGGGCCATCTACATCGCCTTCGTCATGGAGGCCATCGCCGCGTTCACGTTCTGGCTCACCGCCTACCTGCCCGCGGCTGACTTCTACACCAACCAGGCGGCGTTCGAGGCCGTGGTCAAGCCGTTCACGCAGTTGATCATCGCCGGGCTCGCGGGCTTCATCGTCGGGCAGACGCTCAACGCGTGGGTCGTCGTCAAGATCAAGGAACGGACCAAGGAGAAACACCTGTGGGCCCGGTTGATCGGGTCGACGGTCGTCGGCGAATTCGCTGACACCGTCGTGTTCTGCACCATCGCCGCAGGCGCGATCGGCATCAGCACATGGGGCGACTTCCTGACCTACGTAGCGTTGGGCTGGGTGTACAAGACCGTCGTCGAGATCCTCGTGCTGCCCATCACCTACCGGGTGATCGCGTACATCAAGCGCCGCGAGCCGACATATCGGCCCGCCGTGTGAGGCTTCGTTAAGGCTCCTCTGGCAAGGCTCATAGAGCGCGCATAGCAGTTGCTACTCGCGGGTAATTTGGGTCCATGAGCGTGACAGTGGATCTCATGGACGCCAACGCGACGGGTGCGGGTCCCGCCAAGATCCGCGACTACGGGGATCGGGCCCTGCTGCTGGAATTCGGAGGGACCGACGAGGTGCTAGCGTGGTCAGCGGCGATCCGGGCCGCCGACCTGCCGGGTGTGCTCGACATCGTTCCTGCCTCGCGCACCGTGCTGATCAAGCTGGCCGGTACGCGGTACCAGGGCCCCACCCGGCAGCGACTGGGCAAGCTGGATGTCGCGGCCGCGTCGGAGTCGGCCGCGGCTGCCGGTGTTCGGGCCGACGTTCAGATCGACGTCATCTACGACGGTCCCGATCTGGACGAAGTCGCGCAGCTCACCGGCTTGACCGCCGACCAGGTCGTCGCGGCGCACACAGACACACTGTGGCGCGTCGGATTCGGTGGCTTCGCACCGGGTTTCGCATATCTGATCGGGGGGGACGCGCGACTCGAGGTCCCCCGGCGGGATGAGCCGCGCACCAAGGTCCCGGTCGGGGCGGTCGGTCTCGCCGGCGAGTTCAGCGGTGTTTATCCCCGCGAGTCTCCCGGCGGCTGGCAGCTGATCGGACGCACCGCCGACGGTCAGGCGGCGCTGTGGGATGTCGACCGTGATCCGCCCGCGCTGCTGATGCCGGGCATGTGGGTGCAGTTTCGAGCGGTTGGTTAGGAGGCCGAGTCATGGGGGCCGCACTGGAGATCCTGCGTTCTGGTCCGCTGTCGCTGATCGAAGACCTGGGCCGGCCGGGTCTGGCGCATATGGGAGTGAGCAGGTCCGGTGCCGCCGATCGCCGCTCCCACACCCTGGCGAACCGGCTGGTGGCCAATCCGGGAGAGCTGGCCACCATCGAGGTGACGTTCGGCGGGCTGACGGCCCGGGTGCGCGGCGGGGAAAAGAAGGGCGTCGCCATCGCGGTCACCGGAGCCGACACCGACCCGTCCGTCAACGGAGTTCCCTTCGGCACGAACAGCATCCACTACGCGCGCGACGGCGAGGTGATCACGCTCGGCGCACCGCACTCGGGGCTGCGGACCTATCTGGCCGTCCGCGGCGGCATCGACGTCGACCCCGTGCTCGGTTCCCGCTCGTACGACGTGATGTCGGCCATCGGGCCGCTGCCACTCGCGCCGGGTGACGTCCTGCCCATCGGCGAGCACACCGACGAGTTCCCCGAGCTGGATCAGGCACCGGTGGCCGCCATCGAGGATGACGTGCTGGAGCTGATGGTCGTGCCGGGCCCGCGCGACGACTGGTTCGTCGACCCCGATGTGCTGATCCGCACCAACTGGCAGGCCACCAACAAGAGCGACCGCGTGGGGATGCGTTTGGTCGGTATGCCGCTGGAATATCGGTGGCCCGATCGCCAGCTGCCCAGCGAGGGAGCGACGCGCGGAGCAATTCAGGTGCCGCCGAACGGTTTTCCGGTGATCTTGGGCCCGGACCATCCTGTCACCGGCGGATATCCGGTGATCGGCGTGGTAGCCGACGACGACATGGACAGCGTGGCGCAGATTCGGCCCGGGCAGACGGTGCGCATGCACTGGTCGCGACCGCGTCAGCCATTCGAAGGCAGCCCATAGGACGCTCACTGCTGGTAGAACGGCAGTGTGCACGCGCACAGCTCGAGCGTCGCTCACCTGCGCGAGGACCCGTTTCCTCGCGTGTACTGCGCTCGCCTGATCCACACCTCCGATCTCGACAACGAGACCCGTGAGGACGCGCGCCGAATGGTCACCGACGCGTTCGGCGGCGAGTTCACCGACGCCGACTGGGAGCATTCGCTGGGCGGTATGCACGCGTTGATCTTCGATCACGGCGCGTTGATCGCGCACGCGGCGGTGGTGCAGCGGCGGCTGCTGTACCGCGGTACCGCGTTGCGATGCGGCTACGTCGAGGGTGTCGCGGTGCGCCAGGACCGGCGGGGCCAGGGCCTTGCCAGCGCCGTCATGAATGCCGCCGAACAGGTGCTGCGCGGCGCGTATCACCTCGGCGCCCTGAGCGCGTCGGAGGCGGGCAGACGGATCTATCCGGCCCGCGGTTGGCTGCCATGGCAGGGCCCGACGTCGGTACTGGGGCCCGCCGGAGTGACGCGAACCCCGGACGACGACGGCTGCGTGTTCGTCTTGCCTATCGCCCTGCCTGACGGCGGTGAACTGGACCTCACCGCTGAGATCACCTGTGATTGGCGCGACGGCGACGTCTGGTAGCCGCGGCTCACACGCCCACCTCCCCCGGCGTGAGCGTAATTTCACGGCGGGGTCACCACGACGCATTGCTGGGCAATAAAGCCTTTCTAACCTGGCCTTATGCGTTGCCGACGAGCCCTGACACGTCCAGGCAACGGCAAAGTAATCGCCTGGAAACATGAGCTGAATAGACAGGTCCCATGAGTGAGCCTGACTGGGCACCGCTCACCGGGTTTCGGGTGGCGGTGACCTCCGCTCGGCGTGCCGAAGAGCTTGGCACGCTACTGGAACGCCGCGGCGCCAGCGTCACCAGCGCGGCCGCGATCACGATGGTGCCGCTGCCCGATGATGAGGCGCTGCGCGCACACACCGAGGCACTGATCGATGCACCGCCCGACATCGTGATCGCCACCACCGGCATCGGATTCCGCGGTTGGATCGCGGCGGCCGACGGCTGGGGTCTGGCCAACGACCTGACCGCCGCTCTCGGGAAGGCCCGCATCGTGTCGCGCGGGCCCAAGGCGACGGGCGCACTGCGCGCCGCGGGGCTGCCCGAGGAGTGGTCCCCCGAGTCGGAATCGTCGCGAGAGGTGTTGCACTACCTCGTCGAGGGCGGCATCGCCGGGAAACGCATCGCGGTGCAACTACACGGCGCCACCGACGACTGGGATCCGTTTCCGGAGTTCCTCGACGAACTGCGCGCCGCCGGTGCGCAGGTGGTGCCGATTCGGGTCTACCGCTGGCATCCCGCACCGCGCAACGGTGAATTCGATCAATTGGTGATGGGCATCGCGGACGAGAAGTTCGACGCGGTGAGTTTCACCTCGGCACCGGCGGTCGCGTCGGTGCTCATGCGTGCGACAGAGTTGGGGATCGAGGATCGGCTGCTCGCCGCGCTGCGCACGAACGTGCACGCGATGTGCGTCGGGCCCGTGACGGCGCGGCCGCTGGTCCGCCTCGGTGTGCCCACATCGGCACCGGAGCGAATGCGGTTGGGCGCGTTGGCCCGCCACATCACCGACGAACTACCGCTGCTGTGCGCGCGCACCACCCGGGTGGCCGGCCATGTGCTCGAGATCCGAGGCACCTGCGTACTCGTCGACGGCGAGGTCAAGGCGGTTTCACCGGCCGGGATGGCGACGATCAGGGCGCTCGCGCATCGACCGGGGGCGGTGGTGTCTCGGCACGCGCTGCTGTCCGCACTGCCCGGCAGCGGCACAGACACCCACGCCGTCGAGACGGCGGTGCTGCGGCTCCGAACTGCCCTGGGGGACAAGAACATCGTGTCGACGGTGGTTAAGCGGGGGTACCGGCTGGCCGTCGACGAGGACTTGGTGCACGCATGATGAGACACGTCCTCGTCGCGCACGGCACTCGTAAGCGCACCGGCGTGGAGATGATCGGTTCGCTGGCGGATCGGGTGGCGGCCACGCTGGGATCCCCGGTTCACGTGGCCTTCGTCGACGTGCTCGGCCCGACGCCCGCCGATGTCCTTCGCGGACTCGCGGGGCCGGCCGTCGTCGTGCCAGCGTTCCTGTCACGGGGCTACCACGTCAACGCCGACATCCCCGCGCATGTCGCGGCAAGCGGACACAGCGATGTCACCGTCGCCGATGCGCTTGGGCCCAGCCCCGAAATGGCGCGGGTCCTAGCCGACCGCCTCATCGAAAGTGACTGGTGTTCAGGGGATTCAGTGATTCTGGCCGCGGCGGGAACGTCGGATCCGGCGGCCCGCAGCGATCTGCACAAGATGGCGGCATGGGTGTCGGCGCTGACGAGCTCACGTGTCGAGTTGGCGTTCGCCGCGACCGGTGAGCCGCCCGTCGCCGAGGCGGTGGCACGGCTGCGCAGTCGCGGCGCCAGGAGGGTGGTCGCGGCCTCATACCTGTTGGCCGACGGACTCTTTCAAGATCGACTCCGCAACAGCGGGGCCGACGCCGTCACCGATCCGCTGGGCACCCACCCGGCGACGGTGCGGTTGATTGTCAGCAGATTCCGGCGCGCCCGATTGCTTACCGCAGCCTAGAAGGGGTCCGCGTTTGTCGCGACGGCCCTGCGGGTACGCCCGCCTTCATGATCAAGCATGTCACCGTCGCCATCGCTTTTCTTGCCGCGCCCGTAGCCGTTCTGGGCGGCTGCGCAAACCAATCCGCCGACGACTCGTCGACGTCGACCACCTCCGGATCGGAGTCGAGCGCACAGGCACTGACCACCCAGCTCAAGACCGCCGGTGGCGAACCTGTCGCCGACGCGACAATCGATTTCACCGATGGATACGCCACCGTGACCGTCGAAACCGTCGGGACCGGAGTCCTCTCCCCCGGCCTGCACGGTCTGCACATTCACGCGATCGGCACGTGCGAAGGGGACTTCACGTCGGCGGGCGACCACTTCCAGGCACCTGGACGCACCGACCAGCCCGCCAGCGGAGATCTGCCGGCTCTGCTCGTGCGTTCCGACGGCGCCGGCAAACTCGTCGCCACCAGCGACGGATTCACCGAAGATCAGCTCAAGGATGCTGACGGCTCGGCGATCGTGTTGCATCAGGACGCCACCTCCGACCAGCGCTTCGCATGCGGCGTGCTCAGCCCGGCGAGCGCCACGAGTACGTCCGTCTCGACGTCGACGTCGACCTCGACGGTAACCACGGCGCCGCCCACCACGGTCACGGAAACCACGGTCACGGAAACCACGGTCACGGAAACCACATCACCCGCCCCTGCCGAGACCACCACCAGCGTCGCCCCGGGCACGAGCACTAGCACCGTCACCGTGATCCAGCCCCCGGAGATCCCAGATATCACCGTGCCTCCGGTACCCGGCACCGGTGGCTGATCGCCCGGATCAGGCCCCGATTTCTACGTTTCCGTCCACGATGCGGGTCGGGTAGACCGGCAGCACAACGTCCGCATCGTCGAGACAGATACCGTCATCGAGGCCGAACGCCTGCTTCTTGATCGGCGACTGCACGGTGGCGCGCCCGCCGCGGTCACCGACGATCCCACGTGAGATCACCGCGGCGCCGGAGAACGGGTCGATGTTGCCGACCGCGCGCAGGGTGCCGTCGTCGAGCCGGAACAGCGCCGCCTGCGTGCCGTCGGCCAGCAGCACGCCCACACCGCGGTTGGGGATCAGGTAGTCGTACGGGCAGGCGGCCGTCCATACCTCGATGTCATTGAGAAGACTCATCTTTGGGGCACCTTTGGCATTCCGATGGGCACGATGCGCCCGGACTGTTCGGTGAATTCGATCGTCGGATCCGCGACCTCGGGGGCGTTGACGAACGAGACGAAGCGCGACAGCTTGTTGGGGTCCTCGAGCACACCCTTCCACTCGCACGAGTAGCCCTCGACGTGGCGGGCGATGGCCTCTTCGAACTCGGCGGCCAGGCCGAGCGAGTCGTCGCACACGACGTCACGCAGATGGTCCAGCCCCCCGTCGAGCGACTCCAGCCATGGTGCGGTGCGCTGCAATCGGTCGGCGGTGCGGATATAGAACATGAGGAAGCGGTCGATGTAGCGGATCAACGTCTCGTCGTCGATGTCGCTCGCGAGCAACTGGGCGTGCCTCGGCGACATGCCGCCGTTTCCGCAGACGTAGAGGTTCCAGCCGTTCTCGGTCGCGATGACGCCGACGTCCTTGCTCTGGGCTTCCGCGCATTCGCGCGCACAACCCGACACCGCCATCTTGATCTTGTGGGGCGCACGCAGGCCGCGGTAGCGCTTCTCGATCTCGACGGCCATGTCGACCGAGTCCTGCTGGCCATATCGGCACCAGGTGCTGCCGACACAACTCTTGACCGTGCGCAGCGCCTTGCCGTAGGCGTGGCCCGATTCCATGCCGCCGTCGACGAGCCGCCGCCAGATCTCGGGGAGCTGATCGACCCGCGCCCCGAACATGTCGATGCGCTGTCCGCCGGTGATCTTGGTGTAAAGGTTGAAATCCCTCGCGATCTCGCCGATCAGGATGAGCTGTTCGGGCGTGATCTCTCCACCCGGCGATCGGGGCACGATCGAATAGCTGCCGTTGCGCTGGATGTTGGCCAGGAAGTGGTCGTTGGAGTCCTGCAACGAGGCCTGCTCCCCGTCGAGGATGTGGTCCGAGCTCGTGGACGCCAAGATGGAGGCGACCACGGGCTTGCAGATGTCGCAACCCTTTCCGGTGCCGAAGCGTTCGATCAGCGCCGAGAACGTCCGGATCGATGTGGCGGCGACGATCTCGAAGAGCTCTGCGCGCGAATGGCTGAAGTGTTCGCACAGCGCCTTGGACTGTTCGACGCCCTCGGCCTCCAACAACTGTTTCAGCAAGGGGACGCACGAACCGCAGGACGTGCCGGCGAGCGTGCACTTCTTCAGCTCGGGCACATCACAGCAGCCGCCCGCGATGGCCGTGGTGAGATCGCCCTTCGTGACGTTGTTGCACGAGCAGATTTGCGCGGCGGCCGGCAGCGCGCCGACACCCAGTCCCCCGCCCCCCTCGGATCCGGCGGGCGCGATCAGCGCAAGCGCGTCGCCGGGCAGCTCTTCGCCCACCATCGGTCGCAGCACGCCGTACGCCGACGCGTCGCCGACGAGGATGCCCCCGAGCAGCGTCTTGGCATCGTCGGAGAGCACCAGCTTGGCGTAGGTCTGGTTGACGGCGTCGTTGATCGCCACCTCGAGACAGTCCGGGGTGGCACCCATCGCATCGCCGAAGCTGGCGACGTCGACCCCGAGCAGCTTGAGCTTGGTCGACATGTCGGCCTCGCCGAACTCCGCGCCGCCACCGAGAAGCCGGTCGGCCACTACCTCGGCGCTGGTGTAGCCCGGACCAACGAGGCCGTAGCAGCGGCCGTTGATCGCCGCCACCTCGCCGATCGCGTAGATGTTGGGATCGTCTGTGGCGCAAGTCAGGTCGGTCAGGACACCGCCACGTTCGGCGATCGCCAGGCCCGCATCGCGGGCCAGCTCGTCCCGGGGCCGCACACCGGCGGCGAAGACGATCACGCCCGCGTCGATGAACGACTCGTCACTCAGCGTGATCCGCATCGAGTCGTTGTCGGCAGAGCGGCGCACCGGTCGGTTTCGCTGTGCCGGAGCGATATTGGCGGTACCGACGCCGGTGTGCACGGCGATGCCGAGGTCGCTGATCATCCGGCCCAGGAGGGCGCCCCCGGCTTCGTCGAGCTGTTGGGCCATCAGGCGCGGCGCCATCTCCACGACGTGCGCGTGCAGTCCGAAAGAGCGCAACGCGTTGGCGGCCTCCAGACCCAGCAGGCCTCCACCGATGACCACCCCGACCGGGGCGCCCGCGTCCTTCGTGCGCAGTGCACTGTCTCGGATCGCATCGAGATCATCGAGAGTCCGGTACACGTGGCAGGCCGGCAGGTCGCGTCCGGGCACCGGGGGAACGAACGCATAGGAACCGGTGGCCAGCACGAGCGCGTCGTAGTTCACCCGCCCGCCATCGGCCGTCAGCACCGACTTGGCGTGCCGGTCGATGGCCGTCACCCGGCTGCCAAGCCGAGTCTCCACCAGATCGTCGTCGGGATAGGCATTGCCGGGCAGGGCCAGCAGCGCGCGATCCCAGTGTTCGGTGTATCCGGTCAGCCCGACGCGGTCGTAGGCGGCGTCCGCCTCCTCGGCGAGTACCGTCACCCGCCATTCGCCGGTGGTGTCGCGCGAGCGCAACGCCTCGACGAACCGATGGCCAACCATGCCGTGGCCGACGACCACGACGTTCTTTGAAGACATGCAGTGAGGCTAGGCAGCCGATATTGCCGCCATGTCGCCTTGTGTGAAGCGACCATCACGGTGTGCTCACCGCCGCCGACAGCCCGCTGTGAGCGAGTTCGCTGCCAGCGAATGCCACGCTGGAACATGAGCGTGGTCGACTCAAGTTGAAAAAAGTAGCGGACCGGCGTGGTGCCGGTCACGACAAGCGAGGAGAAGAACACGATGAGCAGAGTGACGCTGTGGTCGCGGCCGACATGGGACATCGACCGCTGGGTGAAGGACGGTGTTTTGGACGGGTTCACGCCCGCCGCGGAAATCGCGCGGGACGGTGAGGACGCGGTTGTACGCGTGGAACTACCGGGTGTCGATGTCGACAAGGACGTCACCGTCGAGGTCGATCGCGGCCATCTGGTGATCCGCGGCGAGCGGCGCGACGAGCGCGCCGACGAGGAGGACGGCCGCACCCTGCGCGAGGTGCGCTACGGCTCGTTCCGTCGGTCGTTCAAGCTGCCCGCGCACGCCGCCACGGACGCGATCTCAGCGGCATACGACGCCGGTGTGCTCACGGTACGGGTCGCCGGTGCTCACAGGGGCGCCGAAGCCCAGCGCATCGCGATCGAAAGCAAATAGCACCTCGACGGCGAAGAATCGGCGGAGCCTCGGCTCCGCCGATTCTCGTGTTCTAGGCCACCGCCACCAGATATTCGCCGCGGTAGTAGAGCGTCCCGTCCGTGGCCTCGTTGACGTCGATCACCCATCCCAGGTATGTGTCTCGCACCAACTGCTCACCAAGCTGAGCCCGCGCGGCAATCAAAGGTGGAAAGCTGGTCAGCATGAAGTCGGCGTAACTCTCGGGTGACGGTTCCCGAAATTCGACGCTGTGCCGCTCGAATTCGATTGTGCCACCAAGCAACTCGCGCACATGGTCTTCGGTACCCCACAGCAGCGGCGATTGGAAGCCCTCCGGTGGAGGAGGGGATATCGAGCCGACAGTCTTGAACATCGACCCGATCGGTCCCTCTGGCGTCCAGCAAGCGATCGCTATGCGTCCGTCCGGCCGACAAACGCGACGCAACTCGTCTGCCGCTCGCTGGTGATCGGGGGCGAACATGTGCCCGATCGCCGAGATGACCCGGTCGAAACTGTCATCCTCGAACCGCAAGGCCTGGGCGTCACCTTCCATCCAATCGACCTCCACCCCCACATGTCGTCGGTCATGGCCTTAGTCTTCTCGCCTCAGCCACCACACGCGGTGGATCCGCCCGTTCAATCACCTCAGCCCGTCGTCGTCTCGGACTCCGCGCTGGTTTCCGGTGTAGGCCAGGGGATGACGGGATTGTCCTGACTGGTTTCCACACTCGGTGTTGTGTAGCGCGTCGAAGACGCCGATGAGGTGGTGTAGGTCGATGGGGTTGCCGACGACGACGGTGCCGTCGGCAGCGTCTCGGGCACCCTGGACGAATCCGCGGTGCACGACACGGCATATACCAGGATCACCACCAGGAGCAGGATCGCGCCACCGCCCCACATCGCGATTGTTCGCTGGTCCCCCCAGTTGGGCCCATCGTCACTTGTCACGACTCAGGCCCAGCGCTGCAGTATCTCCGTGGCGTGGACCGACAACGCGCGCTGCAGGAACGGGCCGAAGCTGATCCGGCCGACACCGAGCGGTCCGAACGACGCGGGGTCGTCCGCCTCCGGCAGCGCGATCGCATTGACCGGCAACGGAAGCTCAGAGGTCAACCGCCGCATCGTCTCCGGATCGTGGCGCCCGACCGGATACAGCGAGTCGGCACCCGCGGCGGCGGCCTCCTCGAGCCGCGCGATCGCTCTCTGCACGCGGTCGGACTCATCGCCGTCCTGGCGCAGGAACAGGTCCGTGCGCGCATTGAGGACCACATGCACACCCGCATCGTCAGCGGCCTTGCGCAGCGCACCGACCAACTCGGCATGCTCGCCGGACGACCGTAGTCGCTTGCCCTCCTTGTGGACCGTGTCCTCGATGTTCAGTCCGACCGCGCCCGCCTCTAGCAACCCGTTGATGAGCCGACTCGGCGATTCTCCGTACCCGGACTCGATATCGACCGAGATCGGGACGCCGACCGCTGCGGTGATCTGCGCCACCCGCGTCACGACGTCGTCGAACGACATCACTTCACCGTCCTCCTTGCCGATGGAGTCGGCCATCGGATGGCTGCCGACCGTGAGCGCGGCAAACCCTGCATCGACCGCCAGCTTGGCCGACCAGGCGTCCCACACCGTCGGCAGGACTACCGGGTTTCCCGGTTGGTGTAGGGCCAGCAGGGAGTCGGCGCGCTCTTTCAGAACCCGGTCGGGCATGGGCAAACCTCCGCTTCAGACGTGATCTGTCTCACTGGGTACTGCATGATGTGAACAACGTCAGGTGTCGTAACGTGATGACTGACACCCTTCAGCCCAAGGAGGTCAATTGTCCAGCACTACCGAACTTGCCGAACTGCACGAGCTAATCGGAAGCCTGCGGCGGTGTGTCACATCGTTGGCGTCGAGGTATGGCGACAGCCCAGCGACGCGTCGGATCGTCAACGACGCCGAGCGGATCCTCAACGACATCGATCGTCTCGACATTGACGCCGAGGAACTGGAGCTTGCCCGCGGCGTGGTGCAACACCCCCACGCCGGCGAAAAAATCTCGATCCCGGACACCGCGTACGACAGCGACTTCTGGCGTGGTGTCGACGACGAGGGTCTCGGCGGAACGCGCTAGGCGCGGGACCAACCGGGACACATCAACACCGAAAGGCAACAGTGAGCGCACCAACCGCCGACCGCAAGGCGACCGGCGTCTTCTCGCCGGGCCGTGCCCAGATCGAGCAGCGCACCCTGCGTACCGACCGATGGTGGCAATCGCCGTTGGTCATCGACCTGGGCTTCGCCGCGTTCGTGATCTACGCGACGGTGCGGGCCTTCCTGCAGAACAACTATTACGTCGCCGAGTACCACTACCTCACGCCGTTCTACTCCCCGTGCGTGGTGAAGTGGAACGAGGCAACGCAGTCCGGATGCATCCCCGAAGCCAGTCACTTCGGCCAGTTCCTCCCCGACGTCTGGTGGCTGCCCTACGCCGCGGTCACGCTGCCGTTCCTGCTGCTGTTCCGGTTGACGTGCTACTACTACCGCGGGGCCTACTACCGCACCGTATGGCAGGCGCCGACGGCGTGCGCGGTTGCCGAACCACACGCGAAATACACCGGTGAGACGCGCTTTCCGCTGATCATCCAGAACACGCACCGGTACTTCTTCTACATTGCCGGCATCATCTCGGTGATCAACACGTACGACGCGATCATCGCCTTCCAGTCCCCGTCCGGTTTCGGATTCGGTTTGGGCAACATCATTCTCGTCGTCAACGTCGTGATGCTGTGGGTGTACACGCTGTCCTGCCACTCGTGCCGCCACGTCGTCGGCGGGCGCCTCAAGCACTTCTCCAAACACCCCGTCCGGTACTGGATGTGGACACAGATCAGCAGGCTGAATACGCGGCACAAGCTGTACGCGTGGATCACGCTGGGAACCCTGATGTTGACCGACTTCTACATCATGCTCGTTGCCAGCGGCACCATTTCTGACCTGAGATTCATTGGCTGACAAGCAGATTCGCGATTTAGTGAGGATTATCAATGACGGAGCCTGAGGCTCTTCGCGCAAGCGGCTCATCGCCGGTCGAACGGCACGAGTACGACGTGGTCGTGATCGGTGCCGGCGGCGCGGGTTTGCGTGCTGTCATCGAGGCGCGGGAGCGCGGCCTGAGGGTCGCGGTGGTCACCAAGTCGTTGTTCGGTAAAGCGCACACCGTGATGGCCGAGGGCGGCTGCGCCGCCGCGATGGGCAACGCGAACCCGAAGGACAACTGGCAGGTCCACTTCCGCGACACCATGCGTGGCGGGAAATTCCTGAACAACTGGCGCATGGCCGAGTTGCACGCCAAGGAGGCGCCGGACCGCGTGTGGGAGCTGGAGACCTACGGCGCGCTCTTCGACCGCACCAAGGACGGCCGGATCAGCCAGCGCAACTTCGGCGGCCACACCTACCCGCGACTGGCCCACGTCGGCGACCGCACCGGCCTCGAGATCATCCGCACCCTGCAGCAGAAGATCGTCTCGCTGCAGCAGGAGGACAAGGCCGAGTTCGGCGACTACGAGGCCCGTATCAAGGTCTTCCACGAGTGCACGATCACCGACCTGGTCAAGGACGGTGACCGCATCGCGGGGGCGTTCGGCTACTGGCGTGAGAGCGGCAACTTCATCCTCTTCGAGGCCCCCGCCGTGGTGCTGGCCACCGGCGGCATCGGCAAGTCCTACAAGGTGACGTCGAACTCGTGGGAGTACACCGGCGACGGGCACGCGTTGGCGCTGCGCGCCGGCGCGACCCTGATCAACATGGAGTTCGTCCAGTTCCACCCGACCGGCATGGTCTGGCCGCCCAGCGTGAAGGGCATCCTGGTCACCGAGGGCGTGCGCGGCGACGGCGGAGTGCTGAAGAACTCCGAGGGCAACCGGTTCATGTTCGATTACATCCCGCCGGTCTTCAAGGGGCAGTACGCCGAGTCCATCGAGGAAGCCGACCAATGGCTCAAGGACAACGACTCCGCGCGACGCACCCCTGACCTGCTTCCGCGCGACGAGGTGGCCCGCGCCATCAACTCCGAGGTCAAGGCGGACCGCGGCACCCCGCACGGCGGGGTTTACCTCGACATCGCGTCGCGTCTGCCGGCCGAGGAGATCAAGCGCCGACTGCCGTCGATGTACCACCAGTTCATGGAACTCGCCGAGGTCGACATCACCAAGGAGCCCATGGAGGTCGGGCCTACCTGCCACTACGTGATGGGTGGCGTCGAAGTCGATCCCGACACCGGCGCGGCCAAGACGCCCGGCTTGTTCGCCGCGGGCGAGTGCGCCGGCGGCATGCACGGGTCCAACCGGCTCGGCGGCAACTCGCTGTCGGACCTGCTGGTGTTCGGCAGACGGGCCGGAATGGGCGCCGCCGACTACGTCCGCGCGCTTTCCGATCGGCCCACAGTGTCCGAGACAGCCCTCGACGACGCAGCCAAGCTGGCGCTCGCGCCGTTCGAGGGTCCGTCCAACGGCGATGCCGCGGAGAATCCGTACACCATCCAGCTCGATCTGCAGGACTCGATGAACACCCTGGTCGGCATCATCCGCAAGGCCGACGAGGTGTCCGAGGCCATCGAGAAGCTCAAGGAGCTGCGGGAGCGTTACAAGCGGATCCGCGTCGAGGGCGGCCGGCACTTCAATCCCGGCTGGCACCTTGCCGTCGACCTGCGCAACATGCTGATCGTCAGCGAGTGCATCGCGATGGCCGCGCTGGAGCGTACCGAGAGCCGCGGCGGGCACACTCGCGACGACCATCCGTCCATGGACGCCGCGTGGCGCAAGACGCTGCTGGTGTGCCGCGCCGACGGTGACGTGGTCGTGCCGGACATCACCATCACCCGCGAGGACCAGGTCCCGATGCGCGAAGACCTGCTCGAGCTCATCGAGGTCGAAGAGCTGGAGAAGTACTTCACGCCCGAGGAACTCGCCAACCATTCGGCAAGGAGAGCCTGATGAGCTACCAAGCGAAGATGAGGGTGTGGCGCGGCGACGAAGCCGGCGGCGACCTGCAGGACTACACCGTCGAGGTCAACGAGGGTGAGGTGGTGCTCGATATCATCCATCGCCTGCAGCAGACGCAGACCGGCGATCTGGCCGTGCGGTGGAACTGCAAGGCGGGCAAGTGCGGGTCCTGCTCGGCCGAGATCAACGGGCGGCCGCGGCTGATGTGCATGACGCGGATGTCGACGTTCTCAGAGACCGAGACCATCACCGTCACCCCGCTGCGCGCCTTCCCGGTGATCCGCGACCTCGTCACCGACGTGTCCTTCAATTACGAGAAGGCCAGAGAAATCCCGTCGTTCACGCCGCCCAAGGACCTGCAGCCCGGCGAATACCGGATGATGCAGGAGGACGTGAACCGGTCACAGGAGTTCCGCAAGTGCATCGAGTGCTTCCTGTGCCAGAACACCTGTCACGTGGTGCGCGACCACGAGGAGAACAAGAAGGCCTTCTCGGGTCCGCGGTATCTGATGCGGCAGACCGAGCTCGACATGCACCCGCTGGACACCCAGCCGAACCGTGCGGTGCAGGCGCAGGAAGATAACGGCCTGGGCTTCTGCAACATCACCAAGTGCTGCACCGAGGTGTGCCCCGAACACATCAAGATCACCGACAACGCGCTGATCCCGATGAAGGAGCGCGCGGCCGATCGCAAGTACGACCCGGTGGTGTGGCTGGGGAACAAGCTGTTCCGGCGGAACTGATTCATGACTGCTCCCGCGGGTAGCCTCTAGTCGAGCGGCCAATCATCGACGAAAGGCAGCGCTATGAGTCTGCGGGAGCCCCACAGCATCAACGACATCCGTAACGCGATTCGTGAATTGAGCAGTCGCGCCGCATTGGCCCGCAAGGAGGGCCGCACCGGCGACGCCGAGGAGATCGAAGCGCGTATCGACGGCTATCGCGAGGAACTGGCAGCCCGCCCCTGACCGGCGGCGGGCGTTACGCGCCCAGACGACGGAATGTGCTGCGGTGGAACACGATCGGTGGCACGTCGTCGTGCACCGTGATGGACCGGACCGCCAAGATGACGATCGTGTGATCGCCGGCTGGGACCAGTTGCTCGATCGAGCTCTCCAGCCACACGCTGGTGCCCCCGACGAAGACGGCGCCGGACTCCCGCGAATGCGTTTCCAGGCCGGCGAACCGGTCGCCGGTCTTGGCGGCCAGCGCGCGCGCGGCGGCGTCGTGTGATTCGCCGAGCAAGCTGATCCCCAGATGGGGCAGGTCCTTGAGCTTGGGCCAGGTCTCCGAGCAGTTCTGCACGCAGAAGGACACCAGCGGCGGGTCGAGAGACACCGGCACGAAAGTGCTCGCCGCCAAACCCACCCGGACACCGTCGACCTCGGCGGCGATCGCGATGACACCGGACGGGAAATGCCCGAAGGCCTCTCGCAAAGATGTGGGGCTGAGATCGTGTTCGCTCATCGCCTCCATCTTCACACGTATCAGTCGGCCCAGCGCCGGGCTTCCACCTCAGCGGGACGCGCCGTTTGCATCGGCACGTCGAGACCGTCGTAGATCCCGGGTTTCTGCGTCGACAACCAGTCCAGCGCGCCGAGCAGCCGGTTGGCCGCGGTGGTGTTGCCACCGTCGGCGCGCGTGCCACCTGGCACGTCGGCGCGACTGGTGATGGTGAGCTCGGGGTCTCCGTGCACGATCACCCGGTGGTCGCCCACTCCCTGGTCGGGATACGGCCAGTCAGGTGCGCAGGATTCGTGGATGCGGGTGATGTGGTCGATGACGATTCGCTCGCGACCGCCCGACTTTCCGATCACCTTGAGCCAGAACGCGCCCTGAGTGCCCTTTTCGAACCGGCCCATCACGGTGTCGACGGACTCCTCCAACGGACGCCGCTCGATCTCCTCGGTGATTTCGTCGAGTTCCAGTCCGAGCCCGCGCGCGATGAGCCGAAGGTTGCCGCCCCACACCATGGTCGGGATGGACGGCAGCAGCATCATCGGCACCTCGTCCATGGATGCGCCAAACCCGCACAACACCTTGACGGCATGCGGCTGGTTGTAGGTGGAGTAGTCGAAGATCTCCTGACAGTGGATCGACTGGATCCGCGTGCACAACCCCGCGGCGATGACGGCCAGCGCATCATTGCCCCAGCCGGGGTCGACACCGCTGACGAGCAGGGTTGCCCCACCCTCCTCGGCGGCCTGGTTCAGGCGGTCAACCCACTCCTGCGGCGCCGAGCGCGGGTCGTAGAGCGAATAGAGCGACGGCGTGACGACGTGCGAACCGGCGCGCAGACACCGTTCGATGTCGGCGATCGCTTCGTCGGGGCGGATGTCGCCGGACGCCATGTAGGCCACCGCGTCACAGTCCGCGAGGACCGCGTCGACATCGGTGGAGGCCGGGACGCCCGTCGGCTGGTCCAGGTTGGCGAAGGTAGCTGCATCCTTGCCCGCCTTGTCCGGCGAAGACGTGATGACGCCCGTCAGTTTCAACCCGGGAAACGCCACCGCGCTCCGGATCGACGTAGCCCCCATATTGCCTGTTCCCCATACCGCGACTCGAAGCACGCGTCCACCCTATCGGGCGGCTCCGTGACGAGATTCACAGTGATCGCAAACGCCCCGAAAACCGGTCGCCAACTGCCTATTCAGGGTCCCGACCAACCACCGGGTTGCTTAGGTCGTGGAAATTGCTCTCGGCTGCTTTGTGTTGAAGTTACCGGGCGGTATAGTTCGGAGCAGTTACTGGTGGGTAACTTAGCCAAAAGTACCCAACCACAGGCGGCACTCTCGACGAGGAGGAACAGTGAGCCACTACAAGAGCAACGTACGTGACCAGGAATTCAATCTTTTCGAGGTCTTCGGACTCGACAAGGTTCTCGGTGACGGCGATTACACGGACATCGACGCCGACACGGCGCGCGAGATGCTCGGCGAGATGGCGAAGCTGGCCGCGGGGCCCGTCGCGGAATCTTTCGCTGACGCCGACCGCAACCCGCCGGTGTTCGATCCCAAGACGCACACGGTGACGCTGCCGGAGTCCTTCAAGAAGTCGATGCGCGTGCTGCTCGACGGCGGCTGGGACAAGGTCGGCGTGCTCGAGGAACTCGGCGGCATGCCGATGCCCCGTGCGCTGCAGTGGGCCCTGATCGAGCACATCCTCGGCGCCAACCCGGCGGCCTACATGTATGCGATGGGCTCGGGCATGGCCGAGATCTTCTACAAGAACGGCACCGACGAGCAGAAGAAGTGGGCCGTGCTGGCCGCCGAGCGCAATTGGGGCGCCACCATGGTGCTGACCGAGCCCGACGCGGGCTCCGACGTCGGCGCCGGCCGCACCAAGGCCGTGCAGCAGGCCGACGGCACCTGGCACATCGACGGCGTCAAGCGCTTCATCACGTCCGGCGATTCCGATGACCTGTTCGAGAACATCATGCATCTGGTGCTGGCCCGCCCCGAGGGCGCCGGCCCGGGCACCAAGGGTCTGTCGCTGTTCTTCGTGCCGAAGTTCCATTTCGATCCCGAGACCGGTGAGCCCGGCGAGCGCAACGGCGTCTACGTCACCAACGTCGAGCACAAGATGGGCCTGAAGGTTTCGGCCACCTGTGAGCTCTCGCTGGGTCAGCACGACAAGCCCGCGGTCGGCTGGCTTGTCGGCGAGGTGCACGATGGCATCGCGCAGATGTTCGACGTCATCGAGCAGGCCCGAATGATGGTGGGCACCAAGGCCATTGCGACGCTGTCGACCGGCTACCTCAACGCCCTGGAGTACGCCAAGGAGCGCGTGCAGGGTGCCGACATGACGCAGATGACCGACAAGACGGCACCGCGCGTCACGATCACGCACCACCCCGATGTGCGTCGTTCGCTGATGACCCAGAAGGCATACGCCGAGGGCCTGCGCGCGCTGTACCTGTTCACCGCGACCTACCAGGACGCCGCGGTGGCCAAGACCGTGCATGACGTCGACGCCGATCTGGCCGTCAAGGTCAACGACCTGATGCTGCCGATCGTCAAGGGTGTGGGCTCTGAGCAGGCATACGCCAAGCTCACCGAAAGCCTGCAGACCTTCGGTGGTTCGGGCTTCCTGCAGGACTACCCGATCGAGCAGTACATCCGCGACGCCAAGATCGACTCGCTGTACGAGGGCACCACGGCCATCCAGGCGCAGGACTTCTTCTTCCGCAAGATCGTCCGCGACAAGGGTGTGGCGCTGGCTCATGTGGCCGGACAGATCGAGCAGTTCGTCAAGAACGAGTCCGGAAACGGGCGGCTGAAGGCCGAGCGTGCACTGCTGGCCACTGCGCTGGAAGACGTGCAGGCGATGGCGGCGACGCTCACCGGTTATCTGATGGCAGCGCAGGAGAACCCGGCCGAGCTGTACAAGGTCGGACTCGGTTCGGTGCGCTTCCTGATGAGCGTCGGCGATCTGGTGATCGGCTGGCTGCTTGCCAAGCAGGCCGCGGTGGCCATCGAGGCGCTGGACAACGGCGCAACGGATGCCGATCGCGCATTCTACGAAGGCAAGATCGGCGTGGCCTCGTTCTTCGCGAAGAACTTCCTGCCGCTGCTGACCAGCACCCGCCAGGTCGTCGAGCACCTCGACAACGACGTGATGGAACTCGACGAAGCTTCGTTCTAGGCGGTCCAGCCCTCACCGCCGCTTCAGATCAAAAGGCCCCCGGACTCTTCCCGGGGGCCTTTTGCGGTTCATGTCATGGGGGCGGGTTCGGGAGGACTGTGGGTGCGTCACATTGGTCTCGCGCGTCCGGTTTTCAACCCTTACCGGCACTTCGGATTAGTCACTCCCGAACCCGTCGTGCGATCGATCGTACGCTTGTGACCGCAGTCACACCAGGGCGATTTTCAACCCCTTTCGTCCCTGGTTCGCAGCAGTGCGCGGGTGCGCGCACGTCCCTCCGGTGAAGCGTCGAAGATCGATGCGGTGAACTCGTCGACACCCGCTGCGCTCAGTTCGTCGAGGCGCTGCGACACGGTTTCCTCGTCGCCGATGATCGCGGCATCCTCGGGTCCGCCATATCCTTCGCGGTCGAGCATCGCGCGGTAGGACGGCAGCGAACCGTAGATCGCGAACTCCTCCGCGGCCTGCCTACGCGCCCCGTCGACGTCGTCGGTCACGCTCATCGGCAGTGACGCGGCCACCCGCACCGCCGACTCGGGGCGGCCCGCCTCGGCCGCCGCACCGCGCAGTGTCGGCACGACATGTTCGGCAAGGGTCTTCGGTCCGGTCATCCAGGTGAGCGTCCCGGCCGTGCGCCGTCCCGCCAGCCGCAGCATCTGCGGACCGAGCGCGGCGAGGTATACGTACGGTGCCGGTGCGCCGGGAATCTGCAACGACCCGCGCGTCGTCCAGAATTCGCCGGTCGAATCCGCGGGCTGCCCCGCCAACAGCGGCTGCAGGCAGTCGAGATACTCACGCATCTGACGCACCGCCCTGTCCCACGAGATTCCCCACACTCCTTCGGTCACCATGCGATGGCTCATGCCGATACCGAGCGAGAACCGGCCTCCGCCGACGAGGCTGAGCGTGAGAGCGCGTTGGGCCAGTTGCATGGGGTGCTGCACCTGGATGGGTATGACGGCCGAGCCCACGTCGATGCCGTCGACCTCGCGCAGCGCGATACCGAGCGCGATGGGCAGGTCGACGTCATAGGGAAGCTGAGCCATCCAGACCCTGCGGAAGCCCTCGTCGCGTAGCTTGGCGAGGTTGCTCACCAGCGAGTCGACGGGAGACGGGCCTGCGGTGTTCAGTCCGACGATGGAAAGGCTGATGTCCATACCCGTCATCGAAGCACGCGAATGCGAACATACTTGCCGATGACGACCGAACTGGCTCGACTCCAACACTTCGGCCCCAACTGGTTCGCGTCGGTGATGGGCACGGGCATCGTCGCCACCGCAGGTGCCACGCTGCCGATCCACATTCCCGGGCTGCACGTGTTCACGCGCGTCGTTTGGGTGGCGGCAGCGGTACTGCTCGTGGTGCTCATCATCGCGGTGACGGTGCAACGTATTCGGCATCCGTCGGCCTCGCGCAGCCACGCCCGCAACCCTCAGATGGCGCACTTCTACGGCGCCGCTCCGATGGCATTGCTGACCGTCGGATCGGGCGCCTTGCTGATCGGCAAGGACCTGATCGGCGAGCGCGTCGCCGTGGACCTGGCGTGGGTGTTGTGGACGGCGGGCACCATCGGCGGGTTGTTCACCGCCGCGACCATCCCGTTCCTGATGTTCACGCAGATCAACGTCGAACCGGACGCGGCCTTCGGCGGCTGGCTCATGCCCGTCGTGCCGCCGATGGTGTCCGCGGCGGCAGGCGCGCTGCTGATCCCCCACATGGCCGAAGGCAGCGGCCGCACCACGATGCTGTACGGCTGCTACGCGATGTTCGGGCTGTCACTCGTCGCCGCGCTGATCATCATCTCGATGATCTGGAGCCGCCTCGCCCTCTACGGCACATCGGGAACCACCCGGGTGCCGACGCTGTGGATCGTGCTCGGCCCACTTGGTCAGGGCATCACCGCCGCGGGCCTGCTCGGTGCGAATGCGGCGTTGGCCGTCCCGCCGGAACTGGCCGACGGGATGAACGTGTTCGCGGTGTTGTTCGGTGTGCCCGTGTGGGGCTTCGCGGTGCTGTGGATCGTGCTGGCCACCGAGCTCACCGTCCGCACGCTGCGGCGTGGGATGCCATTCGCTCTGACGTGGTGGAGCCTGACGTTCCCCGTGGGCACGTTCGTCACCGGAACGACACAGCTGGCCAACCACACCGGACTGCCCGCGTTCCGGGTGGCCGCCGCGATCGCCTACCTCGCCTTGCTGGGGACGTGGGGCTTGGTCGCGGTGCAGACAGCCCGCGGAAGCCTCGGCGGAGGCCTGTTCACTCCACCTCCGGCCGCCGGGCCGATCAAGGCCAAAAAGGATCCGCCGCCCGGCGCCTAGGCCCGGCGAACGTTGGTTACCCGCACGCTCTAAGCCTGTCGGACGTGCCACAAGCCCACACTCGCGGGAGAAAAGGATTAAGAGCCCCGTGCTGACGTCGGGTCGGGGGGTCAGACGCCAACACGGAGCTATCCGGTGTATCGACGGCTCCCACCGAGCCGTTACACGCTTTACCGAAATACTTCTCAGGCCTCGAGAATCGCCGCCACGCCCTGGCCGCCGGCTGCGCAGATCGAGATCAAGCCACGGACCGGACCGCCCGTCTGGTTCTTCTTTTCGGCCAATTGCTTGGCCAGCTGCGCAACGATCCGACCGCCGGTCGCGGCGAACGGATGGCCCGCTGCCAGCGACGATCCGTTGACGTTGAGCTTCGACCTGTCGATGCTCCCCAACGCCTGGTCGAGACCGAGCCGCTCCTTGCAGTACTCCTCGGACTCCCACGCCGCCAGTGTGGCGAGGACCACAGAGGCGAACGCCTCGTGAATCTCGTAGAAGTCGAAGTCGCCAAGGCTCAGGCCGTTTCGCGCCAGCAGCCGAGGCACCCCATAGGTGGGCGCCATCAACAGGCCGTCATCGCCGTTGACGTAGTCGACCGCCGCGGCCTCGCCGTCGACGAAATACGCCAGCGGCTCGATTCCGCGAGCGGACGCCCACTCCTCGGTGCCCAGCAGCGCCACCGAGGCGCCATCGGTCAGCGGGGTCGAGTTGCCTGCCGTCATAGTCGCGTCGCCGGCCTTCACGCCGAACACGGGCTTGAGCTTGGCCAGCTTCTCGGCCGACGAATCGGCGCGCAGATTGTTGTCGCGGTAGACACCGAGGAATCCGGTGACGAGGTCGTCGAAGAATCCGCGATCGTAGGCGGCGGACATGTTCCGGTGGCTGGCCGCCGCCAGCTCGTCCTGATCGACGCGCTTGACGCCCATTTTCTTCGCGGTGATCGCGGCGTGCTCACCCATCGACAGCCCCGTGCGCGGCTCGCTGTTGACCGGGATCTCCACACCGAGCGATGCGGGTAGCTTGCCGACCAGCTTGAGCCGGTCGACGTTGGACTTCGAGCGTCGCAACCCGAGCAGGACGCGCCGCAAGTCATCGCCGAACGCGATCGGAGCGTCGGAGGCGGTGTCAACGCCCCCTGCCGCCGCCACCTCGTAGCGGCCCGCGGCGACGCCGTCGGCGGCGGCGATGGTGGCCTGCAATCCCGTCCCGCAGGCCTGCTGAATGTCGAACGCCGGGGTGTAGGCCGACAACGAGCTGCCCAGGACGCACTCGCGCATCAGGTTGAAGTCGCGGCTGTGCTTGAGCACCGCGCCGCCGATGACGGCTCCCAGCGTTTCGCCTGCCAGGTTGTAGCGGTCGATCAGGCCGTCCAGCGCGGCGGTGAACATGTCCTGGTTGGACGCGTTGGCGTACGCACCGTCCGAGCGGGCGAAGGGAATTCTGTTGCCACCGAGAATCGCGACCCGTCGACGGGTATCACTAGCCATGAGACCCATAGTACCCACCCTTCTTACTCTGGAGTAAGTTCGTCCCCATGGCTACCGATCTGTACTCGCAACTCGTCCACTCGACGCCCGGATCGTTCCTCGCCAAGCAGCTGGGCATCCCGCAGCCCGAAACGCTGCGCCGCTACAAGGCAGGCGACGCACCACTGGCAGGCACGCTGCTGATCGGCGGTGAGGGCCGGGTGGTCGAACCGCTGCGGACCGCGCTGTCCGAGGACTACGAGGTCGTCTCCAACAACCTCGGCGGCCGCTGGGCCGACTCGTTCGGCGGGCTGGTGTACGACGCCACCGGCATCACCGCACCCGTCGATCTCAAGGGCTTGTACGAATTCTTCACCCCCTTGCTGCGCAACCTCGGGCCGTCGGGACGCGTCGTCGTCATCGGGACCACCCCAGACGAGGCCGGCAGCGTGTCCGAACGCATCGCGCAGCGCGCGCTCGAGGGGTTCACGCGGTCGCTCGGCAAGGAGATGCGGCGCGGCGCCACTGTGAACCTCGTGTACCTGGCGGCCGGCGCGAAGCCCGCCGCGACCGGCCTCGAGTCGACGCTGCGGTTCCTGCTCTCGGGAAAGTCCGCCTATGTGGACGGGCAGGTGTTCCGGGTCGGTGCCGACGATTCGGCGCCGCCCGCTGACTGGGATCGCCCGCTCGACGGCAAGATCGCCTTGGTCACCGGCGCGGCGCGCGGTATCGGTGCCACGATCGCCGAGGTGTTCGCCCGTGACGGTGCCAGCGTGATCGTCGTCGACGTCGAGGGCGCCCACGACGATCTCGGAAAGGTCGCATCGAAGGTAGGCGCGACCGCGCTCACGCTCGACGTCACGGCCGACGACGCGGTGGACCGCATTGCCGAACACCTGCGCGAGCACTACCACGGCTCGCGCCTCGACATCCTCGTCAACAATGCGGGCATTACCCGCGACAAGCTCCTCGCCAACATGGACGAAGCCCGCTGGGACGCGGTCGTGGCCGTCAATCTCCTTGCGCCGCTTCGCCTTACCGAAGGCTTGGTGGACAACGGGACGATCGGCGAGGGTGGCAGGGTCGTCGGGTTGTCGTCGATGGCCGGCATCGCAGGCAACCGAGGCCAGACGAACTACGCCGCCACGAAGGCGGGCATGATCGGGCTGACCGACGCGCTGTCCGCCGAGTATGCCGACAAGGGCATCACCGTCAACGCCGTCGCGCCCGGCTTCATCGAAACCAAGATGACCGAGGCCATCCCGCTGGCGACGCGCGAGGTAGGACGCCGGCTCAACTCGCTGTATCAGGGCGGCCAGCCGGTCGACGTCGCCGAGACCATCGCCTACTTCGCCAGCCCCGCATCGAATGCCGTCACGGGCAACACGATCCGGGTATGCGGCCAGGCCATGCTGGGGGCGTGAGCGCGATGAACAACATGCTCCGCGCGGCCGTGGGTGCGCTGCCCTTCATTCCGCGCGACGAGTCGCTGCCGGACCGTACCCTGACCGTCGAGGATCTGCCGATCGACAGCGCGAACGTGGCGGCCTACGCCGCGGTGACCGGGCTGCGATTCGGCGACACCGTGCCGCTGACCTATCCGTTCGCGCTGACGTTTCCGACCGTCATGTCGTTGGTCACCGGCTTCGACTTCCCGTTCGCCGCCTTGGGTTCGGTGCACATCGAGAACCACATCACGCAGCACCGCCCGATCGCGGTGACCGACTCCGTGTCGGTGCGCGTGCACGCCGAGAACCTGCGTGAGCACCGCCGCGGCCTGCTCGTCGACATCATCACCGAGGTGAACGTCGGCAACGAGACGGCGTGGCATCAGGTGACGACCTTCCTGCATCAGCAGAAGACCAGCCTCTCCGACGAGCCGAAGCCGCCGCCACAGAAGCAACCGAAGTTGGGTCCCCCGAACGCGGTGCTGCGCATCACGCCGGGCCAGATCAGGCACTACGCATCCGTCGGCGGGGACCACAACCCGATTCACACCAACCCGATCGCCGCCAAGCTGTTCGGTTTCCCGGCGGTGATCGCACACGGAATGTTCAGTGCTGCGGCGGTTCTGGCCAATATCGAGGGCCAACTGCCGGACGCGGTGAAATATTCGGTGCGGTTCGTCAAGCCGGTGGTGCTGCCTGCGCGGGCAAACCTCTACGTCGAGCGCGGCACCGACGGCTGGGAGCTGGCGCTGCGGCACGCCGCCAAGGGCGATCCCCATCTGTTGGGTTCGGTGACAGCGCTCTAGGGATCGTGCCGTTGACGCCTAGCTGGCGGTGATCGCCGTCGCGTCCTTGTCGGACTGCTTGCCCTTCAGGCCACGCCAGAACAGGTTGATCATCAGTTCCGCGGCTTCGTCCACGGAGGCGTCGCCGGTGCTGACGCGCGCGGCCACGGCCTCTCCCGCCCCCACCAGCGCGACGGCCATCATGTCGAAGTCGGTGTCCGGCTCGGGATTGCGCGTGCCCGCCCGTAGCAGTCGGCCGACCAGGTCGATGATCCGCTCGCGGCCCTCGCGCACGGTGTGGGCGAACGCCTGCGAACTGGTGGCCTGGTTGTAAAGCACCATCCACGACGCCCGGTTGGTGTCGATGTAGGTGAGAAACGCCAGAACAGCGTTGCGCAGCAGGTCTTTCGGGCTCTGCGTGAAATCGATCTTGTCGCGCACGTCTTCGACGAATCGGGACAGCTCGCGGTTCAGGCACGCACCGAACAGCTCCTCTTTGGAGCCGTAGTACAGGTACAGCATGGGTTTGGAGATCTTGGCTTCGGCGGCGATGGCATCCATCGACGTCTCGTGGTAACCGTTCACCGAGAAAATCTGCACGGCGGCGTCGAGCATTTGTTGCTCACGCACCGCGCGTGGCAACCGCTTGGTCCCACCTGCCATTACTCAAGAGTAAGCAATGAGCGGACTCTGGGGGTCAGCAGCTCGACTCCTGCCAAATATCAGCAGCGCGGGTTGGGACCTTTGACCGCAGCCATCCGCAGCACCGACGCGTCGACCTGAGGCATCGACAGCTCGCCCGTCGAGACCGCCTTTTCCAACCGGTCCAGCACGGCAGGCACCTCGCCCGTCGTCACCCACAACGCGGTGTCGGCGCCGGCCTGCAATCCGCGCAGCGCCGCCTCGGCGACCCCGAAGCGATCCGAGATCGCCCGCATCGACGACAGGTCATCGGTGAAGACGGGTCCGTTGAACGGCGGGCCGCCGTAGTCGCCGGAGCGCAGCAGCGCGTACGCACTCGGGCTCAGGCTGGCCGGTTCGTTGCCGGTGAGTCCGGGAACCTGCATGTGGCCGACCATCACGCCGACCGGCAGCTGTGTGTTCAGCGTGCGATACGGAACCAGGTCTGCGTTCTGCAGATCACCAATCGGAGGCGCGGTGACACTGCCGGTGTGGGAGTCCCCGGACCCGTTCCCGTGCCCCGGGAAGTGCTTGAGCACCGGCAGCATTCCGGCGTCGCGCAGGCCGCGCGCGTAAGCGCCGGCGTAGTCGGTGACCACGGCGGGGTCCGATCCGAAGGAGCGGTCGCCGATGACGGTGTCGTCCGGAGCATTCGAGATATCCACCACCGGTGCGAAGTCGATGGTGATGCCCTTGCTTCGCATCGCCTGACCACGTTGCAGCGCAATGGCATACACCTGCTCGGGCGTTTGGGTCCGCGCCAGCTCTCGTGCCGACGGTTGGGTGCCGATCACCGAAGACAGCCGCGAAACCCGGCCACCCTCTTCGTCGACGCTCACCGCCAGCGGCAGCGGCGCCGCCGAGTTCGCGATGTCGACCAGCGAGCCGTCGTTGACCATCGACAGGTCGGTCCAGCTGCCGATCATGATCCCGCCGACGTGCTGGCTCTCGACCACGGCTCGCGCGTCGGCCGCGTTGGTGACGCCGACCATCAACAGCTGCGCGAGCTTGTCGCGGGTCGAGATCTGCGACAGCAGCTCCGGCCCCTGGCCGCACGCCGGGGCCGGGACCAGCACCGGCGCCTGCGGCACCGCGGTCGCCGCCATCTCCGGATGCGGGACCTCCTGATCCGCCGCCGTCGAGCACGCGGACACGAGCACGGGCAACGCCACCGCGGCGCACAGCCCGCGCAACCCCGAACCAATTGAAACCATGGGCCCCGACCCTAGTAGGAAACGAAGCCGCGTTCGATCCCCCGGTCCCGCAGCTTGTCGAACTGACGGGGACCGATGTACTCGTAGCCGTTCGGATATAGGTGGTCCCACCCGTTGAAGACCAGCTCACCGCTCGGCGGGCACGGCATACTTCGTCTGCTACTTTGGCCGGATGGATCGGTTTCTCGTGCCCGCCGCGGCCAGCATCGTTGTCGGCCTGCTGCTGGGTGCGGCTGCCGTATTCGGGGTCACGCTGATGGTGCAACAGGACAGCAAGCCGCCGCTGCAGGCAGGCGATCCGGCGTCGTCGGTGCTCAACAGGGTTGAGTACGGCGACCGAAGTTAATTTCGCGCCCCTGTCGCGACGCTGGCTGTGGGTGGTCGCTGCGGCGGCGCTGGTTCTGTCGTCCGCGCAGTCACCCGGGCAGATCTCTCCTGACACGAAGCTCGATCTGACCGCGAACCCCCTGCGGTTCCTGTCCCGCGCGTTCGATCTCTGGAACAGCGAGCTGCCGTTCGGCCAGGCCCAGAACCAGGCCTACGGCTATCTGTTCCCGCACGGCGCGTTCTTCCTGGCCGGCGACGTGCTCGGACTGCCGGGGTGGGTGGTCCAGCGGCTGTGGTGGGCGCTGCTGCTGGTCGTCGGATTCTGGGGCCTCCTCCGTGTCGCCGAAGCGCTCGGCATAGGCAGCACCACCTCCCGCGTGATCGCGGCAGTCGCGTTCGCGCTGTCTCCTCGGGTCCTGACCACCATCGGTGCGATCTCGTCGGAGACGCTGCCCATGATGCTGGCGCCCTGGGTGCTGCTGCCGGTGATTCTGGCCCTGCGGGGCACGGGCGCTGTCCGGGTGCTGGCTGCGCGGTCGGCGGTGGCCATCGCGTTGATGGGCGCGGTCAACGCCGTCGCGACGCTGACCGCCTGCCTGGTCGCCGCGATCTGGCTGGTCTGCCACAAACCGAACCGGTTGTGGTGGCGCTTCACCGGTTGGTGGGCACTGTGCATCGTGCTCGCGGTGACGTGGTGGGTGGTCGCGCTCGCGTTGCTCGGCCGGATCAGCCCGCCGTTCCTCGACTTCATCGAATCCTCCGGTGTGACGACGCGGTGGATGTCGCTGACCGAGATGCTGCGCGGCACGGACGTGTGGACCCCGTTCGTCGCGCCGAACGCGACAGCGGGCGCCTCGCTGGTGACGGGTTCGGTGGCGGTGCTCGCGACGACGCTGGTTGCCGCTGCCGGTCTGGCGGGGCTGGCGATGCGGTCCATGCCAGCCCGCGGACGTCTGGTCGCCATCCTGCTCGCCGGTGTCACGGTGCTGGCGCTCGGATATTCGGGCGGGCTGGGATCACCTATGGCCCATGCGGTTCAAGCCTTCCTCGATGCGGACGGCACTCCGCTGCGCAACATCCACAAACTCGAACCGCTGCTGCGGCTGCCGATCGCGCTCGGTCTGGCGCACCTGCTTGGCCGCATCCCGTTGCCGGGCAGCGCACCGCGCGCGGTGTGGCGGGATGCGTTCGCCCACCCCGAACGCGACAAGCGGGTGGCGGTTGGCGTCGTCGTACTGGTGGCGGTGATGGCCGCGACGTCACTGGCCTGGACAGGTCGGCTCACTCCACCGGGGGCGTTCGACGCGATCCCGCAGTACTGGCACGACACCGCCGACTGGCTCGACGAGCACAACGATTCGGGGCGTGTGCTGGTGGCGCCGGGCGCCCCGTTCGCCACCCAGGTGTGGGGCAGCAGCCACGACGAACCGCTGCAGGTGCTGGGCGACAGCGCGTGGGGAGTGCGGGACTCGATCCCCTTGACGCCGCCGGAGACCATTCGCGCCCTGGACTCCGTCCAACGGCTGTTCGCGGCAGGCAGACCGTCCCCTGGATTGGCGGATACCCTTGCCCGGCAAGGTATCTCGTATGTCGTGGTGCGCAATGATCTCGACCCGGAGACGTCGCGATCGGCTCGACCGATCCTGGTGCACCGCGCAATCGACGGGTCCCCGGGCCTGCAGCGCGTCGCCGAGTTCGGCGATCCGGTCGGGCCCGGCACCCTGCCTGGTTTCATCACCGACAGCGGTCTGCGACCGCGCTATCCCGCCGTGGAGATCTACCGGGTCAACCCGGCCACGCCCGCGACTCCGGTGACGCCCTACCTCGCCGACACCGATGCGATGGCGCGCGTCGACGGCGCACCCGAGGTCCTGCTGCGCCTCGACGAGCGTCGCCGCCTCCTTGGGCAGCCACCGCTGGGGCCCATGCTGCTGACGGCGGATGCGCAGCAGGCCGGTCTGTCCGTGCCTGCGGGGTCCGGTGTCGTCGTCACCGACACCCCGCTCGCGCGGGAAACCGACTACGGCCGCGTGGACGACCACTCGTCGGCGATCCGCACTCCCGACGATCCGCGCAACACCTTCAACCGCGTGATGGACTATCCGACCCCGGGCGCCGAGACGGTCTACGGACAGTGGTCCGGCGGCCGGGTTTCGGTGTCCAGTTCGGCGTCGGATTCGACCGCTCTTCCCAACGTGGCACCCGCAACCGGACCGGCCGCCGCCGTCGACGCCGACTCGTCGACCAGCTGGGTGTCCAACGCGTTGCAGTCCGCAATCGGACAGTGGCTTCAGGTCGACTTCGATCATCCGGTCACCAACGCCACCATCACGGTCACCCCGAGCGCCACCGCGGTCGGCTCGCAGGTACGCCGCATCGAGATATCGACCGTCAACGGCACCAGCACATTGCGCTTCGACGAAGCGGGTAAGCCGTTGACCGTGGGGCTGCCGTACGGCGAGTCGCCGTGGGTGCGCATCACCGCCGTCGCCACCGAGGACGGGTCGCCCGGCGTCCAGTTCGGCATCACCGATTTCACCGTGACCCAATACGACGCGAACGGGTTCGCCCACCCCGTCGACCTGCGCCACACGGTGGTCGTACCGGGGCCACCCACGGATTCGGCTGTGGCGCAATGGGATCTGGGTTCAGAACTGCTGGGCAGGTCGGGCTGTGCGCAGAGCCCCGACGGCATTCGGTGCGCTGCGACCATGGCTCTGTCACCGGAGGAACCGGTGAATCTGAGCCGCACACTGACGGTGCCGGAGCCGATGGCCGTGACGCCGACCGTATGGGTGCGAGCACGTCAGGGTCCCAACCTCGCCGACCTGGTGCGGGCACCCGGCACTGCGATCGCCACCGGAGACGCGGACCCGATCGACGTGCTCGGTTCCGCGTACGCCGCCGCGGACGGCGACCCGGATACGGCGTGGACCGCGCGCCAAGGCGTCGTACAACAAAAGTCGCCGCCCACCTTGACGCTGAGATTGCCCAGCCGCCGCGAGGTGGCCGCCGTCCGGGTGACGCCCAGTTCGTCCGAGCTGCCTGCACATCCGACGCTGGTGGCCGTCGACCTCGGCGATGGACCGCAGGTACGCAGGCTGGTCGGCGACGCCGGCGCGCAGACCCTTGACCTCAAAGCCCGCGTGACCGACACGGTGAAGGTGTCGATCCTCGACTGGGACGACATCATCGACCGCACGGCGCTCGGATTCGATCAGCTCAAGCCCCCCGGGTTGGCCGAGGTGACGGCCCTGGACGCGCGGGGCGCCCCGATCGCGGCGGCCGACGCCGAACGCAACCGCGCGCGGATGATCGAACTACCCTGCGGCCGCGGCCCGATCATCGGTGTAGCCGGTCAGTTCGTCCAGACGTCGATCAGCACGACGGTCGGTGCGCTGCTCGACGGCGAGCCGGTGACGGCGCAGCCGTGCCAGGCCGGACCGATCCGGCTACCCGCCGGTCAGCAGGAGCTGCTGATCAGCCCCGGCGCCGCGTTCACCGCCGACGGCGTCCAGCTCGACGGCCCGCTGGCGAATCGGATTCGTTCGGCGACAACGGTTCCCGCGCACATCGGCGAGTGGAGCGCCGATCATCGCGAGGTCAATGTGCCGGCGTCGAACACGTCGCGGGTGTTGGTCGTCCCGGAAAGCGTTAACCCCGGGTGGATCGCGCACCGCACCGACGGCACCGCGCTGACACCGGTCAAGGTCAATGGCTGGCAGCAGGGCTGGGTGCTGCCGCCGGGCACCGAAGGACCCGTCACACTCACGTTTCCGTCGAATGCCCCGTACCGGGCCGGGCTGATCGGCGGTCTCGCCCTGCTGCCGGTGCTGGCGCTGCTGGCCTTCGTACCGGCGCGCCGTCGCACCGAACCGGACGAACCCGCGCGGGTGTGGCGGCCGGGTAGGTGGCCGACGACTGCCGCGGTCCTTGCGGTCGGAGCGCTGATCTCCGGGGTCGCGGGCGTCATCGTCGTCGGCATCGCCGTGGGTTTGCGGTATTTGCTGCGCAACCGCGAACGCCTCCGCGACACCGTCACGGTCACGACGACCGCCGGCGGGCTCATCCTGGCGGGGGCCGTCCTGAGCCAGTACCCCTGGCGATCGGTGGACGGATACGTCGGCCACTCGGTAGGGGTGCAGCTGCTTGCTCTCGTCTCGGTGGCGATGCTGGCCGCTTCCGTCGTGCCCGACGATCGCACCCGTTTCACAGCCACGGACACCACCGAGCCCTAGCATCGGCTATGTGCCGCAGCTGAATACCGCCCGGGGCGAGATCACCACGACCGACCTGGGGGTCACGCTCATGCACGAACACGTTTTCGTGCTGTCTCCAGAGATCCACCACAATTTCCCCGAAGTCTGGGGCGATGAGGCCAAGCGTCAGGCCGACGCGGTCACGCGACTCAATGAACTCAAGGCGCGGGGTGTCGACACCATTGTGGACCTCACCGTCATCGGGCTCGGTCGATACATTCCGCGCATCGCGCAGATCGCCGAGCAGACCGACCTCAACATCGTCGTGGCGACCGGCGTCTACACCTACAACGACGTGCCGATGTTCTTCCACTTCAGCGGACCCGAAACCCCGCTGGGCGAGCCGATGGTCGACATGTTCGTCAGCGACATCGAGAACGGTATTGCGGGCACCGGCATCAAAGCGGCCATCCTGAAGTGCGCCACCGACGAACCGGGAGTGACGCCCGGAGTGGAGCGGGTATTGCGCGCGGTGGCGCAGGCGCACCGACGCACGGGTGTGCCGATCTCGACGCACACGCACGCGGCGACCCGTCGCGGTCTCGAGCAGCAGCGGATCTTCGCCGAAGAGGGCGTAGACCTGTCCCGCGTGGTCATCGGCCACTCCGGCGATTCCACCGACCTCGGTTACCTCACCGAGCTCGTCGAGGCGGGCTCCTACATCGGGATGGACCGGTTCGGCGTCGACGTCTTCCTCGGTTTCGAGGAGCGCGTCAACACCGTGGCGCAGATGTGCGAGCGCGGCCATGCCGACAAGATGGTGCTCTCCCATGACGCTGCGTGCCTCATGGACTGGCTACCGGAGGACATGGTGCCGGTAGTGATGCCGAACTGGCATTACCTGCACATCCACAACGACGTGGTCCCGGCGCTGAAAGAGCGCGGCGTCACCGACGAACAACTCACCACGATGTTCGTCGACAATCCGCGCCGGATCTTCGAAGCCCAGGGCGCCTACTGATGGCTGACGTTCCACCCATCCCCACCCAGTTCTCCACGCTCGCCGAATCAGAACCGGACGCCCCTGCGATCACCTGCGCAGGCCGCACGATCACGCGCCGCGAGCTCGACGCGTCGACCAACCGGCTCGCTCGCGCCTACGGCGAACTCGGTGTCGGACAGGGCGATTACGTCACGATCGTGCTGCCGAACTCCATCGAGTTCGTCCAGGCTGTGCTGGCCATCTGGAAGCTGGGCGGAATCCCACAGCCGCTTTCGGCGCTGATGCCCGATGCCGAGTTGGCCGCCCTCTTGGAGCTGCGGCCACCGAAGCTCATCGTCGGTCGCAATGATCCGAACGGGGTATCGCGAAGCGTCGCAGCGGATTTCACACCGGATGCGGCACTCTCCGACGAAGCTCTTCCAGAGATCGTCTCGCCCGTGCTCAAAGCCATGGCCTCGGGCGGCAGCACCGGAAGACCGAAACTCATCGAGGCGGGTATCGACAGCCGTTTCTCACCGCTGGCCGGGTACGTGATGGGTTCGGCGGACGGTGATGTCAACCTGATGTCGGTGCCGCTGACCCACAACACCGGTTTCACGACGATGGCGATCGGGCTCGTGCAGGGTCATCACCTCGTGGTGATGCCGCGGTTCGATGCGCACGAATTCCTGCGGCTGGTCACCGAGCACCGCGTCAGCTTCCTCTCCACAGTTCCCACGATCATGCAGCGCCTGCTCCCGGTATACCGCGCGAATCCCGACTCCTACGACCTGTCCTCGATCCGGCGGCTGTGGCACGTGGCCGCGCCGTGTCCACCGTCGGTCAAACAGGCGTGGATCGACATCCTCGGACCGGACGCAGTATGGGAACTGTACGGCGGCACCGAATTACAGGCGCTGACGTTCATCTCCGGCGACCAGTGGCTGACCCATCCGGGGTCGGTCGGCGTGGTGGTCGCCGGCGAGATGAAGGTGCTCGACGACGACGGGAACGAGTGCCCGCCCGGCGAGACCGGCGAGATCTACATGCGGCGCTCGCCTGGAACCTCGCCGACGTACCGCTACATCGGCGCCACCGCGAAACAACGCGACGGCTGGGATTCGCTGGGCGATCTCGGCTATTTCGACGAGGACGGCTTCCTGTATCTGAACGACCGCCGCGTGGACATGTTCACCGTCGGCGGCCGCAACGTCTACCCCGCGGAGATCGAGTCGGCGCTGTCGGCACACCCGAATGTGTTGTCCTGTCTGGTGGTTGGCATACCGCATGAGGATCTGGGGCAGGTGCCGCATGCGATCGTGCAGGCCGACGGACTCGACGAGGCGACGGTCATCGAGTTCCTGTCGGACCGTCTGGACGGCTACAAGCTGCCCCGCGAAGTGGAGTTCAGCGATACCCCGCTGCGTGACGATGCGGGTAAGGCGCGCCGGTCCGCGGTACGCGACGAGGTCATCGCGCGATTGCAGGCTCCGTCACATCGGTGACCGAGCTGTCAAGGGGTGTTGGATCGTTTCGTCTCTCCCAGCGCCGCAACGCGTTTCGGCACGGTGACTCGACCAGCGCGTAGCTCACGGCCGCGATGGCGAATCCGAACACCACCGTCAGCAAGAGCACGATCGGCATGTGCCCGTTGAAGGCGAACTCGCCGATGACCGGGAACACCATCGCCAGCGCCGCGAGGTGCCAGACGAACAGACCGTAGGACCATCGGCCGAGCGTCACCATCGTCGGGCTGCCCAGCAAGCGGTGTGAGGTGTCGGGCCGGTCCAGCACCAGCGGGGCGATCAAGGCGGCGGCGACGACCGCACCCATCGCGGTCTTCACGATGAACTGGCTCACCGTGCCCGGCGTCAGCCCCTCGGGACCGGCGATCGGTGACGCGGCCACCGCGAACGCGACGACCGCGATGCCTGCCATCAGCACGCGTCTCCTGGCCAGCCGGTGCGCCCACCCGACGGGCGTCACGGTCAACTCGGCCAGCAGCATGCCTGCCGCGAACCAGGAGAAGAACGCCGGCGGCCAGTTCAGCGGGTTGACGCCGTAGGGCGCGGAGACCGGGCTGGCCCCAACCAGCACAGCCCAGGCGAAGCTGGCCACCGCCGTCGCCGCGATGACGGGGATTCGGGTCCGCACCGGCAGGCGTCGCGCCAGCAGCGCCAGGAACGGCAGCGCAAGGTAGAACGCCACTTCCACCGACAGGCTCCACATCTGGGTGAGACCGGCGGTCAGCGTCAGCGGCACATATATCTGGGTGAGCGTCAGGTTGGCCAGCCACACCGTCAGGTCGGCCTTGGCCTCCGGCAGCAACGTGAGGATCACCACGACCGCAACCAGATAGCCGGGCATGATGCGCACGATCCGTGATCGCAGGTAGTGCCCCGTCGGCGGCTTCGGTCGCAGACCGCGGGCCGCGGCGGCGTGACCGCGCCACAACAGGAAGCCCGAGAGCGCGAAGAACACCGCGACCGCGAGGTCGAATCTGCCGAAGAACCGGCCGGTGACCCCGCCGGTGTGACCGGTCTGGAAAGCCACGTGGGTCACGACGACGCCGACCGCCGCGCAGGCCCGCATGCCCTCGACGGCGGGCAGGAATCCGCGCGTTCCGCCGACGGCGTCTTCGGCGCCGCCGGAGTCACTGCTGGAATCCGTCACGACAAACAGTGTGCCGGGAGGAGGGAAAGCCGCTGAATACGGGTACTCGGGCGGCTCAAGGTTGGCTGCACTCGGAGTAAACATCCAACTTAACTTGTGCTGTTAGGGTCGAACGGGTTTGCGGGACTCCCGCAGGTGAAGGAGGCACGGTTTGAACCGCGCAGTGGCGCTCCGTATCGCGGCTTGCGGCATTATGGGGCTGGGCGCTGGCTTGTTGATCGCCGCGCTCTTGCTGTCGACCTATACCCTCGGGAAGATCGCGAAGGTTCCGCTGAACCTGGACGCGACACTGATCAGTGATGGCACCGGGACGGCGTTCGATCCGGCCTCGCTGAACCGGGAGAAGTTCGTCATCGACCGTGATGTCCCGCTGGCGCTGCAGGAGCAGGTCTCCGTCGAGGCACCGTCGAACGCGGACGTGGTGACACTGCAGGTCGGCAGCACCCTGCGCCGCACCGACAAGCAGCAGGACGAGGGCCTGCTGCTCGCGATGGTCGACACCGTCACGATCAACCGCGAGACGGCCGAAGCGGTCTCGAGTGAGAGCAACCCCGGCGGTGCGGTCCAGAAGCCGCGTGCCATCGACGACGACCAGCCGCCCACCAATATCGCGCTGCCGCACGAAGGGCTGACGTACCGGTTCCCGTTCGACACCGAAAAACGGACGTATTCCGTCTTCGACCCGATCGCGCAGAAGCCCTTCGACGCCAACTACGACGGCGAGGAAGACGTCAACGGGCTGACGACGTACCGGTTCAGCCAGAACGTCGGATACGACTCCGACGGCAAACTCGTCGAGCCGATCAAGTACTCGTCACTGCTCGACGACGACGCCGACAGCGAGGTCACCGCCTCCGCCGCGATGTGGGGTGTCCCCGGCGAACCCGACGAGCGGATCACGATGTCGCGCTATTACGCCGCGCAGCGCACGTTCTGGGTGGATCCGGTGTCGGGCACCATCGTCAAGAAAGAGGACCACGGCTACCACTACTACGCACGTGAGCCGCTCAAGCCCGAGGTGACCTTCGTCGACTTCAGGGTCGGCTACAACGAGGAGACCATAGAGTCCCAGGTCGCCAGTGCCAGAGAAGAGCGGGACCGGGTGGGGCTGTGGGGGCGCATCCTGCCGATCACGTTCATCGCCATCGGCCTGGTGTCGCTGGTCGGTGGTGCGCTGTTGGGATCATTCAGCCTGCGGGCCGAGTCCGCCCTCATCGACCCCGGACTCGACGAGGCCGATCACAGCTTCTTCGACACGCAGGGGATGAAGGTGCCGGGCGCCGAGGCCAAGACCGAGAAGCTGCCCGCGCAGAAGCCGACCGATCTGCCGCCGGACAGGCCGGTCTGACCGCGCCTTTCATGGTGCCCGCACGGGCGCGATCGCTGATCGCCCCGGCGTATGCGCTGGTGCTGTCCCTGGCCGTGAGCGCGCCGCTGTTGGCGCCGGGCTACCTGCTGCTTCGCGATGCGGTGTCCACGCCGCGCTCATATCTGTCGGATGCCGCGCTGGGGCTCGCGGAGGCGGCACCGCGCGCGCTGCCCCAGGATTTCGCGGTGGCGCTGGCGTCGACGGTGATCGACGGCGGGGTGGTGGTCAAACTGCTGTTGGTTGTCGGTCTGTGGCTTGCCGGCTGGGGAGCGGCGCGGTTGGCGGCTGTGGTCCTGCCTTCCGCCGGCGGTGCCGGCAATTCAACCGGAGCGGGATTGGCCGGCCAGTGCGTCGCGGCGACGCTGGCGATCTGGAATCCCTACGTCGCCGAACGTCTGCTGCAGGGGCACTGGAGCCTGATCGTCGGCTATGGCTGCCTGCCGTGGGTGGCCACCGCGATGCTGCGCCTGCGCGAGCCGGAACCGGGTTGGACGGGTGTGGGCGCGATCGTGTTCTGGATCGCGCTGGCCGGGTTGACGCCGACGGGGCTGATGCTCGCCGCGAGCGTGGCCCTGGTGTGTGTGTTCGCGCCGGGAGCGGGCTGGCCACGTTGGCGGTGCGCTGCGATCGCGCTGGGCACCGCGTTGATCGCGGCGCTGCCGTGGCTGGCGGCCGCGGTGGTGGCGAGGTCCTTGGCGCCGTCACAGGCCGAGGGAGTGGCGGCGTTCGCGGCGCGTGCCGAACCCGGGCTCGGCACGTTCGGGACTCTGGCCAGCCTCGGCGGGATCTGGAACAGTGAGGCCGTACCCGCTTCGCGCACAACACTTTTCGTCGTCATCGCAGCTGTCGTCCTGCTCGGCATCGTGGCGCTGGGGTTGCCCGTGGTGATCCGCAACCGCACGGCGGTGCCGCTGTTGTGCCTGGCCGGACTCGCGGTGGTGGTGCCCGCGCTCATGGCGACCGGCCCGGGTTTGGTGGCCGTCGAGGCGACGGTACGGGCACTGCCCGGACTCGGTGTGCTGCGCGACGCGCAGAAGTGGGTGGCGTTGGCGGTTCCCGGCTACGCGCTCGCGGGTGCCGCCGCGGTCGTCACACTGCGGCAGGGCCTTTGGGGACTTCCGAGACTTCCGGCCGCGGCGACTTCGCTGATCTGCTGTGCCGCGCTGATCGCGACGCTGCCCGATCTTGCGTGGGGAGTGGGCGGCAAGGTCGCACCGGTGAATTACCCCGCGGGGTGGGCGACGGCAGCGGCGATGATCAACGACGATCCGCGTCCGGTTGCCGTCCTTCCGGTCGACAGCATGCGGCGCTTCAAGTGGGCGGGCGATGCGCCCGTGCTCGACCCGCTGCCCCGGTGGGTGCGGGCAGACGTGCTGTCGACGGGCGACCTGACGATCGGCGGCCGGACGGTGCCCGGTGAGGGTGAGCGGGCGCGTGAGGTGCAGCAGCTGTTGGTGGCCGGTGCCGATCGCGACCAGTTAGCCGACGCCGGCGTCGGCTGGGTGGTCGTCGAATCCGGTGGCACCGCAGAGACATTGGCGTTGCCCGTCGCTTATCACGACGCCGATCTCACCGTTTACCGCGTGGGTGGCGACCTTTCGCGGGCATCGGGGCGCGGTGTCGTGCTGGCCGCGCATCTCGCCTGGCTGGCGCTGCTGCTGGGCGGACTGGCCGCGCTGATCTTTCGCCGAACGTGGGTTACCCGCGCGCTGTTTCGCCAGAAGCGTGCGTCGAGCCCACACTCGGGGCCAGAGGAGCGCTAGACGACGCCGCTGACCGGTGTTCCGGCGTTGACGGCCTCGAGCACGGTGCGCATCGCACTGGTGCTCTGCTCCCAGGAGAACTCGCCGCTGCGGACCGCGGCCTTGGCGCCGAGCTGGTCGCGCGCCACCGGATCGGTCAACAGCCGATCGAGCCCGTCGACGAGCCCGCTGTGATCGTCGACGAGCAGGCCGGTAACCCCGTCGACGATCGAATCGGTCAGCCCGCCCGAGGACCGGTAGCCGATGGTCGGCACACCGTGCTGGCCGGCCTCGATCACGGCGAGCGCCCAGCCCTCTTTGCGCGACGGCAGGACATGGACCCAACTGCGCTGCAGCACCTCGTGTTTGGTGTGCTCATCGACGTGTCCGTGGAACGTCACCGCATCGGAGATGCCGAGCAGTTCGGCGTGCTCGACCAGACGCTGCGCCCACCAGCCGCCGCCGAGGACGTCCAGATGAATGCCCGGAACGCGCGGGCGCAGTTCGGCGATCGCCTCAAGCGCGTCCTCGATCTGCTTGTGCGGCACCAGACGAGAGAGCACCACCACCCTCGGCGTCGCCGACCGCGGCGCGGTCAGGGTGGCCGCGGGCGCCTCATCGAGACCGTTGCGCACAACCGCGATCCGGTCGGGCTGCACACCGAGCGCGGCCAGATCCCGCGCCGATGGCAGTGACACCGTGACGTACTGATTGCGACGGTGTAGCCACGGCGACAGCTTCGACTCCACGAACCAGCCGAAGCGTCCCATCATCGGTCCGGCGACGGGCCACTGCTCACGGTGGCAGTGGTGCACGAGCACGGCGACACGTCGGCCATAGGCGAGCCGGGCCAGGAACGGGATCCCGTTCTGCGAGTCGATCACCACATCTGGCCTGACCTTGCGCAGCGGGCCAAGCCCGAGGCGGGCGAGCACCATCGACAGCCCCGCCCAGATGTAGATGGAGTAGGAGCCACCGCCGCGGCTCACCCGCACTCCGTCGACGATCTCGCGCCGCGCCGAACCCGGATAACGCGCGGTCCGCAGGGTCACGTCGACGCCCGATGCGGCCAAGTGGGCCCCGATGCGCTGTAAATACGTCTCGCTGCCGCCGCCCTGCGGGTGCCCGGTATCGCGCCAGCACAACAGCAGCACGGAGCGAACACCTCGGTCAGACATCCCGTCCACCCTAGACGCTGGCTAGGGTGGCCTGGATGGCCGTCACCGACCTTTTCGCCCGTCGGGCGACGCTCTCCAGGTCGGTGCGGCTACTGCGAGAGTTCCGCTTCGAGCAGCCCGATCCGGCCCGGTTCTACGGTGCGCTCGCCGAAGACACCTCAGCGCTGATCACCGACCTGTGGCGGGCCGAGCACGGGCTCGCGCCGACCGGGCAGACCCTGCTCGACGTCGGCGGCGGACCGGGCTACTTCGCGACGGCGTTCGCGCGCGAGGGTTTCACCTACATCGGGGTCGAGCCCGACCCGGCCGAGATGCACGGAGGATCCGCCAGAAACGACGGCACCGCCTACGTGCGGGCGTCGGGCACCGCGTTGCCGTTCGCGGACGACAGCGTCGACGTCTGCCTGTCGTCCAACGTGGCAGAGCACGTCGCCGAGCCCTGGCGGTTGGGCAACGAGATGCTGCGCGTCACGAAGCCGGGCGGAGTGGTGGTGCTGTCGTACACCGTGTGGTTGGGCCCGTTCGGCGGACACGAGACCGGCGGGTGGCACTACCTCGGGGGACAGCGCGCCGCCAGGCGCTACACGAGAAAACACGGACACCCCCCGAAGAACAACTACGGCTCGTCACTGTTTGCGGTCTCGGCCGCCGACGGACTGCAATGGGCGAACGCCACCGGCGCCCTACTCGCCGCTTTCCCCCGCTACCACCCGCGATGGGCGTGGTGGATGGTGCGCGTCCCGGTGCTGCGCGAGTTCACGGTGAGCAATGTGGTGCTGGTGCTGAAGCCGCCGATTGCAACAGGTTCTACTTTCGGGGCTTCGTAGGTAATGTGACGGTCATGACACAGACCGTCGCGTTCAAGACCCAGTGGGACAAGCTCTTCATCGGCGGCAAGTGGGTCGAGCCGGCCTCCTCGGAGGTCATCGAGGTGCGCTCACCCGCCACCGGCGAGCTGGTGGGCAAGGTGCCGCTGGCCACCGAAGCCGACGTCAACGCCGCATGCGCGGCCGCACGCAAGGCCTTCGACGAGGGCCCGTGGCCGCACATGAAGCCGCAGGAGCGCGCCGCGATCCTCGCCGCCGCCATCAAGGGCATGGAAGAGCGCGCCGACGAGCTCAAGTACCTGCTCGCCGCGGAGACCGGTCAGCCGCAGACGATCGTCGACATGATGCAGTACGGCGCCGCCATGTCGGCGTTCCAGTACTACGCCGGCGCAGCCGACAAGTTCCCGTGGCGCGACATCCGCGACGGCGTCTACGGGCAGACGCTGGTCGTGCGCGAGCCGATCGGTGTCGTCGGTGCCGTCACCGCATGGAACGTTCCGTTCTTCCTCGCGGCCAACAAGCTGGGCCCGGCCTTCCTGGCGGGCTGCACCGTCGTGCTCAAGCCCGCCGCGGAGACGCCGCTTTCGGTGTTCGCGATGGCCGAGATCTTCGCAGAGGCAGGCCTTCCCGAGGGTGTGCTGTCGATCGTGCCCGGCGGCCCGGAGACCGGACGCGCGCTGACGTCCAACCCCGAGCTGGACAAGTTCACGTTCACCGGCAGCTCCGCCGTCGGCAAGGAGATCGCCAAGATCGCCGCCGAGAAGCTCAAGCCGTGCACTCTGGAGCTCGGCGGCAAGTCGGCGGCCATCATCCTCGAGGATGCCGACCTGGACGCCACGCTTCCGATGCTCGGCTTCTCCGGTGTGATGAACAGCGGACAGGCGTGTGTCGCGCAGACCCGCATCCTCGCGCCGCGCTCGCGGTATGACGAGGTCGTGGAGAAGATCGCGAACTTCATCTCCGCGATGCCGGTCGGCCTGCCCGACGATCCGAACGCCGCGATCGGACCGCTGATTTCGGAGAAGCAGCGTGAGCGCGTCGAGGGCTACATCAAGAAGGGCGTCGAAGAGGGCGCGCGCATCGTCACCGGCGGTGGCCGCCCCGAGGGCCTGGACAGCGGCTGGTTCGTCCAGCCGACGGTCTTCGCCGATGTCGACAACTCGATGACGATCGCCCAGGAGGAGATCTTCGGACCCGTGCTGGCGGTGATCCCCTACGACACCGAGGAGGACGCCGTCCGCATCGCCAACGATTCGGTGTACGGCCTCGCGGGCAGCGTGTGGACGACCGACAACAAGAAGGCGATCGAGATCGCGAAGAAGATCCGCACCGGTACGTACGCGGTCAACATGTACGCATTCGATCCCTGTGCTCCGTTCGGCGGCTACAAGAACTCCGGTGTCGGCCGCGAAAACGGACCCGAAGGTATCGAGGCCTACGTCGAGCCCAAGAGCGTGCTCCTGCCGTTCGGCTACACCCCCGAGGACTGAGCGACGACCCCGGCTTGCTTCAGCAGCGCCAAATTATGCTGTAGACCATAGTCGCGGGCATCCTCGTTTTTCGGTCCACGCTCCCCCGGCCAGGAGATACACGATTTACCTGCTGTTTACCGATGAATGAGCTGTGACGCGGAATACAATTCTCGCGTTCGTGTGTTGTCTCTTTTATGATGCTTGACATAGGCAGGGAGGCACGCCATGTGGATCGTTGAGATCAACGTCGCTGGTCGTCGATACGTCCACGAAGTGCACGCCCGGCGACCGTTCGTCCGCTCGAGTTCACGCAAGCTCGGCTGGCGCCAGTCGCAGCTTCCGCAGACCAGCGCCGCATGACCTTTGCCGGAGGTTTGTTCTGTCTCCCAGCATGACCAAGTCCGCGACCAAACGCGGATCCACGCGCACCGCCATGTTGGTCAGTGCCGCCGAGGTGCTGCGGGAGCGTGGCGCCGCAGGCGTCACGATCGACGAGGTGCTGGCCCGCAGTGGCGCACCCCGCGGGTCGGTGTATCACCACTTCCCCGACGGTCGAAATCAGATCCTCGCCGAGGCGCTGCAGTACGCCGGTGAAGCCATCACCGAGGTCATCGACGAAGCCGCCGCCAACGGCGGCATGTTCCTGGTCAGAAAATTCGTCGTGTTCTGGGAGGAACTGCTCGTCGAGAGCAATTTCACCGCGGGCTGTCCGGTGGTCGCCGCCGCGATCGGCTCGGCCGACGAAGAGCCACAGCTCACCACGGTCGCCGGCAGCATTTTCAGTCTCTGGCGCGACGCGCTCACTCGGGCGTTCGTCTCCGACGGCTTTACCGACGTCGACGCCGCATCGCTGGCCACCATGTGCATCGCCGCACTGGAGGGAGCGGTCGTACTGTGCCGGTCGACACGTAGTGTCGGCCCGCTGAACGACGTCGCTTCCCAACTCGAGTTCCTGATCAAATCAAGGGAATTCGTGCAGCGCTACGGGTTGCCCTCCAACCCCGTCGGCTAAGCCTTACGCCAACGCGCGCAAACGAATTCACCGTTGACCCCGGCCTCCGCCAACACCCATTCCGAGCGGATCGGCAACACCGGAGATCCGCCGCCCAACGAGCACGGGGTGTAGCTCACGATCATCTCGTCGATCAGACCGGCGGCCGCGAACTGCCCCGCCACATCTCCGCCGCCCATCACCCACACGTCCTCGCCCGCGGCGGCGGCGACCAGCTTCGAGTGCAACTGGCGCACATCACCGTCGAACGTCTGCACCGGGTGTCCCTCGACGATGATGTGGGGACGGTGGGTCAGCACCCACGACGGTTGTTCGTAGGGCCACGCGCCGGGCTGATTGCGCAACAGCCACTCGTAGGTCGCCGATCCCATCACCAGTGCACCAATGGATTTCATGAAATCGTCATACCCGAACGGGCCGTCGGGATCGATCTCACGTGACGTAAGCCAGTCGAGGCTGCCCGACTCGTCGACGATGTAGCCGTCCAGGCTGGACGCGGTGTAGTAGACGGTGGCCATGTTCGTTACCTTTCGCGCGCTTTCGTCATCCATTCGAGTGGGTCACCATGTCCGGTACGGATGCCATGGTGGGCAAGCATCGCCCTGGCCAGTCCGCGGCGGTGCGCGGAGAAGGTCAGCACGTGGGCGACAATTCCGTAGAGCTGGAACGACTCCGGCGGGTCACAAAGCGCATCGATGACTGTATCGCCCAATCGCCCGGCCACCGAGTACTCCGAAACCATTGCGCTCCAGCGCTTTGCGATATCCGCATGATGATCGGCCAACTGTTCAGCCGTGCACGTGTCGGGCTGTGTCGCGGCACGGTCAGGAAAATCCCGGCCTTCGATCGTCGCCAGCCACACCTGTTTGGTCCACACGACGGCGCCGAGCACCGCCCCGACGCTCGCTTCGGGACCGTCCCATTCGAGCACTTGCTGTCCTGGCGAAATATCGTCTGCCCACTGCTCTTTGGACAGTCCGGTCGCCTGATCGATGAGGTAGGCGGTGTCGGCCACGTCGTGGGCGACCATCAACCTCGAGATGTCGGGTTGTTCGGCCCCAGCGGACTTTTCGTCGCTGTCGAGCCAGAGAGAGTTTGGGGGATGGAAGTGCAACCCGTTCGGTGCGGGCAGCCGGAATCCGATCTCGGCCGCGCGCGACGGCGGCGTCCCGAAGGTACGGCTGAACGCGCGGGAGAACACCTCGGCCGACGACCAGCCCTCATCGGCGGCCACCGCCGACACGGACTCGCCCCGGTGCAGACGCCACGCCGCGCGCTCGAGCATGATGCGGCGCCGCAGCGCGGCCGGAGACTCCCCCGTCAGCCGCCGGACCTCCCGGGAGAAGTGGAACTCCGACGCGTAACTGCTGCGCGCCATCTCGCCGACGTCGCTGTTGTCGGCGTCCACGACCGCGTCGAGCAGTTCGCGGAGTCGGTCGCGGTGGGATCGCTCGCTCACGGTGTTCGAGTATGGTCGCCGCGACCCCGACAGGGACATGACAATTCCTGCTGCGCTGGGGCCACTACTGTCATGGGCAGTGACTGAATTCGACGAACTGTGCGCCAATGACCCGGAGCTGGCCGAACTACGATCGGCCATCCGGGAGTTTCTGGTCGCCGACCGCGAGAAGTTCGGCTGGGAGCCTGCGATCGACTCCTGGCTGGCCAGGTGGGACGGTGAATTCTCCGCCCGGCTGGCCGACGCGGGCTTCGTCGGCCTGACCATCCCGACCGAGTACGGCGGACACGGGCTGGGGCACCTGCACCGCTATGTGGTGACCGAGGAGTTGCTGGCGCACGGCGCGCCCGTCGCCGCGCACTGGTTCGCCGATCGCCAGTTCGCCCCGTCGCTGTTGTCCTACGGCAGCGACGAGCAGCGTAAGGAGTTTCTGCCGGTCATCGCCAAGGGCAGGCTGCATGCGGCCATCGGGATGAGCGAACACGACGCAGGCTCCGACCTGGCCGCGGTCAAGACGCGCGCCGAGCAGGTCGACGGCGGCTGGTCGCTGAGCGGCACCAAGGTGTGGACCAGCGGCGCACATCTCGCGCAACGGATCGTCGTGCTGGCCCGCACCAGCCCGCTCGATCCCGAACATCGCCACGCCGGGTTCAGCCAGTTCTTCGTGGCGCTGGACTCCCCCGGCATCACGATCGACCCGATCGTGCAAATGGGCGGAGAACATCACTTCAACGAGGTGACGTTCGACGACGTGTTCGTGCCCGATACCGACGTGCTGGGCAGCATCGGCGACGGCTGGCGGCAGGTCACCTCCGAGCTCGGCTTCGAGCGCAGCGGACCCGAACGCATCCTGTCGACGGTCACCTTGGTCTGCGACGCCATCCGCGCTCTGCCCGACGATGCCGACGACGGCACCGCCGCGGCGGTCGGTGACCTCGTGGCCCGGATGATTTCGCTTCGCCAGCTGTCGATTTCGGTGGCCCGCGCACTGGCCGCCGGTGAGGACGCGGCGACCAGCGCCGCCCTGGTGAAGGATCTGGGCACCCGATTCGAGCAGGACTCCGTCGAGTTGGTCGCTGATCTCCTCGACCGAGTGGACGACGGTCGAACCCCGGAGGCCCGGCGCCTGCGTGCGTTGTTGGACACCGCTCGATTGCATTCGCCGTTGTTCACGCTGCGCGGCGGCACCAACGAGGTCCTGCGGGGTGTGGTGGCACGAGGATTGGGTGTGCGGTGAACGAACTGGAACAACTCGTCGCCGACATCGGTGAGCGCGCGTTGGAAGCCCGGCACGGCAGGCCCGCGTACCCCGACACATTCGACGAGAAGCTGTGGCGCAACCTCGAAGAGACCGGGCTGAGCCGGTTGACGTCCACCGAGGACGCCGGGCCCGCGGAAGCGGCGACACTGCTCACGGGTCTGGCCCGGAGTGCGGCAGCGGTTCCGATCGTCGAAACCGACCTATTGGCAATGTTTCTCGCGGCCAAGGCCAACGTCACCGTCCCTGAGACCGGACCGCTGACCGTCGCGCTGGCAGATGCCGACCTGCGCGACGGCACCGTAGCGGGAACGGCACACGATGTGCTGTGGGCGGACTCGACGCCCGTGGTGGTCGCCGCGAAGACGGCCGACGGACTGTACGTCGGACTGGTGACCGCTGAACCGACCGCGACGAGCCACAACCTCGCCGGCGAGCCACGCGGCACATTCGACTTCGAGTTCCAGGCGCACGACGTGCTCGACGCTCAGGTAATCGACGAGTTGACCCGCCGTGGTGCATGGGCTCGTTGCGTGCAGGTGATCGGCGCACTCGAAGCCGCCCGGGATCTCACGGTGAGGCATACCAGCGAGCGTGTTCAGTTCGGCCGTCCGCTGTCCAAGTTCCAGGCGGTGCAGCACTCACTGGCCGAGATGGCGGGCGAGATCGAGCGTGCGCGAGCCGCCACCGATCTGGCCGTCACCGCCGCCACTGACTTCGGATTCGACAGCGCGGCAACTGATTACGCGGTGACAGTGGCCAAGGTGGCCGTCGGCCGCGCCGTCGAGTCGGTGACCAGGATCGCGCACCAGCTGCACGGCGCGATCGGCGTGACCGTCGAGCACCGGCTGTGGCTGTTCACGACGCGGGCCCGCAATTGGGTCGACGACTTCGGTGCGACAACGCAGTACGCGCGGCGACTCGGGCGGATTGCACTCGCCGCCGAGGACCCGTGGCAGGTCGTGGTCAGCTGTCCAGAACCGCGTTGACGCGTGCTTCGACGTCCACCCGGTCGCCGAGGTCGGTCAGGTTGATCCCGAACCTGTCGGTCAGGGTGTCGAGCACGTCGGCTGCGGTTGCGAATCGGATGCGCTCGGTGGCCCCGCCGCTGTGAATAGCCAGGTTGCGGCCACGCAGATTCCAGCGGGCGTCGTCGGTGACCAGCGCAACCGACAGCCCGACGACGAACGTCGACCGCGGATACGTTGACACATACCAACTTCCGACTTCACGGTCGATACGCGGGCGCGGTTGCGTGGTGAACATGTACAGCGTCTGCCAGTCGCCGCGGATCTGCGCCTGTAGCACGTAGCCATCTCCGTCGGAGAGAATGCGGTACGGCTCATGCCGGGTGGGCTGCACGGTGTCGACCTCAAGCCGAATGGGGGACGACAGGGTCTGTCCTCCGAAGCCGACGTCGACGAGCCACGGCCCGTCGTCGCCGGGCACGGTCACCGACAGCGCCTCGTGCGTCATCGCGGGCAGTTCACCCGAGGTGTCCATCCACACGACTCGTGCGCCGAGGCGCTGCACTCCAAAACCCAACTCCGCGAGCGCATATCCCATCACGCCGTTCTGCTCGTAGCAGTAACCGCCGCGACGCCGCGCCACGAGCTTGTCGAACAGCGCCGCCCGGCCGAGATCCGCGACGGGAATTCCCGTCAACGGGTCGAGATTCTCGAACGGAATCGCGGCGGTGTGGGCCGCGACAAGCGCGCGCAACGTCTCGAGCGTGGGCGTAGCAGGGCCGGTGTAGCCGATACGAAGGAAGTAGTCGGACAGGTCAGTCATCACACCATCGTGGGACCTCAAGAACCGTTGAGGTCAAGGCTCTGTCAGGTGCCCGTCCACTTGGGCGCGCGCTTCTCGGCGAACGCGATCGCACCCTCCTTGGCGTCGTTGGACATGAAGACGGGCGCCAGGATGTTCATCTGGTTGGTCCACATCTCCTCAGGTCCCCAACTGCGCGACTCGACGATGATCCGCTTCGTGGCGGCCACGGCCAGCGGCCCGTTCGCGGTGATCTTCTCCGCCAGCGCAATCGCCGCGTCGAGCGCTTGCCCCGGCTCGGCCAACACGTTGACCAGGCCCAGCTCCTTGGCACGCGCGGCGGGCAGGTTCTCACCGGTCAACGCCAGTTCCATCGCCACGGCGGGCGGGATGCGCTGCGGCAGCCGCAATAGTCCACCGCCGCCGGCGACCAGTCCGCGCTTGACCTCGGGGATGCCGAAGGCCGAGTCATTGGACGCCACGATCAGATCGGTGGCCAGCGCCAGCTCGCATCCGCCGGCCAGGCAGTACCCCTCGACCGCCGCAATCAATGGTTTGGCCGGCGGCTTCTCGGTGAAGCCCATGCCGCGGCCCTCGACGACGACGTTCTCGCCGCGCGCGAAGGCCTTGAGGTCCATCCCCGCGGAGAACGAACCCCCTGCTCCGGTCAGCACACCCACCGAGAGTCCTGCGTCGCCGTCGAGCCGGTCCATTGCGTCGGCGAGACCTCGGCTGACGTCGGCGTTCACGGCGTTGCGGGCCTGCGGCCGGTTGATGGTGATGATCAAAATCCGGTCGCGCTGCTCGACCAGGACGGCTTGTTCGCTGTTGTCACTCACGCGGCTGATCGTAACGGCCGCCCCGTCGTGTTAGGCAGGCGGCGGCGCGCGACGATCAGCCCTTCTTGCCGTTGCCGTTGCCGTTGCCGTTGCCCCTGCCTTTTGGTTTCTTCGGAGCTGGCGCCTCATCGACGACCGGAACGGAGGTCGGCGACGGCGGCGGCTGCGAACTCACCGGGGGCGGGGGCGCGGGAACGGCACTGCTTGTGCTGATCGGCTGTGGTGACTGCGTGGTCGACGACGGATCAAGGGCCAGCGCGAGCGTTCCGACGGTCAGCGCGACGAACGCCGCCGCTGCAAGCAACAGTTTCCGCCCCCGGCTCATGGGCCTGCGGCGAGCCGATGGCACGAAGTAGTTGGCTGATGGAGCGTCGTTGACTGGCGGAGCCAGGTAATTGGCGGTCGGCGACGGCGGTTGTGCGAGCACCTTGGTTGACGGCCGGTGCCTCGCTGCCGGTGTCCCTACAGTCGAATACTGCGCATCCGGGGCGCCTGAGAGTGCGGCCCGCATCTCGACGGCACTGCCGAATCTCGCGCCGACGCCATCGGCGCCCATCGCCCGATTGATCACCGCTGCTAGGTCGACGTCAACATCGGGTCGAACCGCCTCGATCCGTGGGGGCGGATCGTCCAATATGGCCCGGATCAGCGACGCGGGGTTCTCCTGCGGAAACGGCCGTCGCCCGCTGAGCGCTTCGTATGACATGACGCCCACCGCGTAGAGGTCGTCAGCTACCGAGGCGGGAGCACCCGCGACCCGCTCACGGCTCATGTACGCCATCGTTCCGACGATCTGCCCGGTTGCGGTGAGGGCTGCACCCGCGGTCTTCGCGATGCCGAAGTCGGCGACCTTCATAGCGCCGCCGTCATGGGTGACCAGGACGTTGCCGGGTTTGATGTCGCGGTGCACAACCCCCGCTGCATGGGCGGTCGCCAGCGCGCCCAACACGTCGTCGAGCATCGCCCGGACCCGATGCTGCGCCATGGGCCCCGTCGCGATCTCGTCGTCCAGGGTGCGGCCCGGCAGCCGCTCCATCACGATGAACGGTGTCCCGTCGTGCTCACCGCAATCGTGCACCGCCACGATATTGGGATGGTTGAGCGAGGCGGCGGCCTGCGCCTCCGTCTCGAACCGGTGACGCGCATCGGCGTCGGCCTTGAAGGCGGGATACAGCAGCTTGATGGCCACTGGTCTGCTCAGACGGGTATCCCACCCGTCGTAGACCTCGGCCATCCCGCCGCGGCCGAGCAGGCCCCGCACCTCGTATCGGCCCGCAAGCACTTCGCGGCCCTCCATGGCCGATAAGGTAGCCCGACAGACCCTGCGCCAAACCCTGATGCTCGCGCGGTGAATTTCGGCGGCCGCGCACGGGGTAAACTAGAACACGTTTCAATTTGAAGCAAGGGGAAGCTGTGACCGACACCGAACCTTCGGAGCTCACCAAGTGGGATCCGGGTCTGACCGAACGCGTCATGGGGATCATGCGGCCCTTCCTGAAGCGGTACTTCCGCTCGGAGACGCGAGGGCTCGAGAACATTCCGCCCGGGGGCGCGCTGCTGGTCTGCAACCATTCCGGCGGCATGCTGCCGATGGACGTCCCGATTCTGGCGGCCGACTTCTACGACCACCACGGTTACGACCGCCCGCTCTACACGCTGAGCCACGACATGCTGTCGGTGGGCCCGACCGGTGATTTCTTCAAGAAGATCGGCTACATCAGCGCCAACCACGCCAACGCCGATGAAGCCCTGCGGTCCGGCGGCCTGGTGGTGGTCTTCCCCGGTGGCGATTACGACGTTTACCGGCCGACGTTCACCGAGAACGTGATCGACTTCGGCGGCCGCACCGGCTACGTGAAGGCCGCCCTGAACGCCGGGGTGCCGATCGTGCCCGCCGTGGGAATCGGTGGCCAGGAGACCCAGATCTTCCTTACGCGCGGGACCTGGCTGGCCAAGCGTCTGGGGCCCATCGCCCGTCTGGCGCGCACCAAGATCGTGCCGGTGTCCTTCGGTTTCCCGTTCGGCCTGTCCCTGGTGGTTCCGCCCAACATTCCGCTGCCATCCAAGATCGTGATGAAGGTGCTGCCGGCCATCGACCTCACCGCCGAGTTCGGTGAGGATCCCGACATCGACGAGATCGACGCGCATGTGCGGCATGTGATGCAGCGGGCGCTGGACGAACTGGCCGGCGAACGCCGGCTTCCGATACTGGGTTGAGCTGGTTTTGAATATCGCCGCGGTGGCTATCAAGGTCTTTCATGAGTAAGCGTCGCTACACGGTGCTGCGCGCGGTCGCAGAACTCGTCAACGCCGCCAACGGCGTACAACCCGTCGCTCGTGAGGGTTACCCCACGATTCCGGTGTTTGCGTTCGGCTGGCCGACGTCTGAGATGTCACCGGTGTACATGGGCGTCTCGATGCTCGACGCGCTGCGCCGCGGCCTGCGCGGCGACTTCCGCGGGACCTCGGGCCGAATCGCGTTGGTGTTGACGGCAATTGCGTGGGCTCTGCTCTACCTCATCCATCGCCGCAACGTGGCCGCGGAACCGCACTTCGAGGAACCACTGCGCAGGGCGCTCGGCAACGACTACGAACAGATCGCCGCCCAGTCGCAGCCGCGGCGCCGAACCCAAATCGGCGTGTGGCCAACCGACCTGGTCCGCAGGCGCTATGTTGAGAAGGCGAGCACCGTGCAGTACGGTCCGCACGCCCGGTCGAACCGCGCCGACATCTGGCGCCGTGCCGACCTGCCCCGCGACGGTAAGGCACCCGTGCTGCTGCAGGTACCCGGCGGCGCGTGGGCGATCGGGATGCGGCGCCCGCAGTCTTATGCCCTGCTGAGCCATATGGCCGAACGCGGCTGGGTGTGCTTGTCGATCGACTACCGCGTCAGCCCCAGGAACACCTGGCCTGACCACATCGTCGACGTCAAGCGTGCCATCGCCTGGATCAAAGAGAACATCGCCGACTACGGCGGCGACCCGAATTTCGTCGCGGTAACCGGGGGTTCGGCCGGGGGTCACCTCTCCTCGCTGGCCGCGCTGACACCGAACGATCCGCAGTGGCAGCCCGGATTCGAGGATGCCGACACCTCGGTCGTGGCCGCCGTACCGATCTACGGCCGCTACGACTGGTTCACCTCCCACGGTTCCGGCCGCAAGGAATTCATCGCGTTCCTGCAGAAGTTCGTGGTGAAGAAGCCGTTCGCGCAGAACAGGCAGACGTACCTCGACGCGTCCTCGATCAGGCGGTTACGCGCCGATGCGCCACCGTTTTTCATCCTGCACGGTCAAGACGACTCCATCATCCCGGTGGGTGAGGGCCGTGAGTTCGCCTCGGCGTTGCGCGAGGTATCGACGTCCACCGTCGCCTACGCGGAGATCCCGCACGCGCAGCACGCGTTCGACTTCTACTACGGGTCGCCACGCGCGCACTACACGGCGCGGGCGGTCGAGGTGTTCCTCTCCTGGGTGCACGCCAAGCGCCAGGCCAAGACAGAGTCGGCCGTGCCGGCGATCACGACATAGCGTTTTCGATCACCGTCAGCTGCTCGGAAAGTCCACCGGCACAGCGAATTTCGACGAACGCGTCGACCATCGCGTCAGTCAGCTCGTGCGGATCGCGCAGGGTGGCGCCGTCGGAGAGCACCGACACATTGAGCTGGTCGACGTAACTCCACACCGTGATGTTCAGTCCGCTACCGGTGGTGAGCGGGCCGACCGAGTAGATCTCGGTGACCAGCGCACCGCCGACGCGACCGGGCTCGCGCGGCCCTGGCACATTCGAGATCGGGATGTTGAGCACCTTGTTCTGGCCGTCCTTCTCCGCCAGCCAGTGGAACAGTCGCTCCGCGGGTGCCGGCGGGAAGTAGGACGACCACAGGCTCACGAGTTCGGGGCCCATGAGGTGATGGGTTTCCTTGGCGTTCACCGCCGCGTCGTGCACGGCCTTGACCCGCTCCAACGGATCCTCGAGTTCGATCGGCACCACCATCATGACGCCGCTGAACCGGTTGCCCGAGATCCGGTCTTTGGAGAAGTCGAAACTCACCGGCACTGAAGCCAACAGCGGGTGATCGGCCTTGCCGTCGTATTTCAGTGACAGCTGCCGCAGGGCGCCCGCCGAGATCGCGAGCACCATGTCGTTGATCGTGACGTTGAGGTGCTTCGCGGTTTCCTTCACGTCGGCCAGCGACAGCGTCGCGGTCGCGAACTTGCGTTGCGCATCGACGCGATGGTTCATGAACGACGGCGGCGGGGTGAACGGGCGGGTGAGCTCGGGCGACAGCTTCCGCGAACTCTGCCGCACCCGTCGCAGCCCCTTAGCGGTGTACGCCACCACGCCCGGAAATCGGCCGATGTGCCGCATGTGGTCGGCGAAGGCCGTTCGCAACAGCTCACTCTTGGTCGGCGGCGGGTCACACGCGTAGGAGTCCCGGTCGGTTTGCAGCCCCTGCTGCAGATCCATCCCGCGGGCCAGCAGGTTCGCCGAGGCCACACCGTCGGCCAGGGCATGGTGAATCTTGCCGAGCACCGCGATCCGGCCGTTGGCCAGGCCTTCGATGAAGTACATCTCCCACAGCGGCCGACTGCGGTCGAGCGGGGTACTGGCGATCCGTCCCACCGCCTCGTCGAGCTGACGGCGGCCGCCGGGACTGTCGACCCGATACGGGCGGACGTGATATTCGAGATCGACCTCGCAGTTCTCCCGCCACATCGGGTGGTGGAACTTGAGCGGGACGTCGACGAGCTGATAGCAGAACGGCTCGAGCTTGTGGAGACGACCGTGGATGACTTGGCGGAACTCATCGATGCCGAACTGCCGGCCCTTCAGCTCGGAGATGTCGATAACCGCGAGCTTGAGAGTGTGCATGTGCACGGTCGGCGTCTCGCTGTACAGCAGGACGGCGTCCCACCCGCTGAGTCTCTTCACAAGCTACCTCCCTGCCCGGGGCAGCTAGATGACCTTCTTCGCCCCGATCAGCGACCGGTTGCGGTGAATCTGGTTGAGGAACAACCCGATTGCGGTCGACATCGATCCCGTGCGAGCGCCGTCGATCATATCGAACGCATGACCCGCGCCCGGCAGTTCGACGTAACCCACGACTGTTTGCGACACCGCGCGCAGTTGCTCGACGAAGCTGCGCGCCTGCGCGACGGGGATGACGCTGTCGCCGGTGCCGTGGATGACCAGGAAGGGAGGCGCGTCGGAGTGCACGCGGGCAATCGGCGACGCCTTTCGGAACACGTCGCGATGCTTGTCGAGCTTGCGCTTGACCACCACGCGTTCCAGGAAGTCGACGAACCTGACCCGTTCGACGGTGGAGCGGTCCTCCCAGTCGTAACGGCCGTAGATCGGCACGACGGCGTCTACCGAGGTGTCGGAGCCCTCCGGAAGTTCCGCCTGCATGTCCGGGTCGTTGGGGGTCAGGCCGGCCAGCGCCGCCAGGTGGCCGCCGGCGGAGGTGCCGCCGATCGTCACGAAGTTGCGGTCGCCGCCGAATTTGTCGACGTTGGCGCGCGCCCACGCGATCGCCGTCTTGACGTCGGTGATGTGCGACGGCCACGTGTGGTGCGGCGCCACTCGATAGTCGATGGACAGGCAGACCCAGCCGAGTTCGGCCAGGTGCGACATGAGCGCATAGCCCTGCAGCAGCCTGCTGCCGTGGACCCAGGCACCGCCTGGCACGAAGATGAACACCGGCGCGGGTTCGGCGGGCAGAGCCTCGCGGCGCCACACGTCGAGAAGCTGAGACGGCCGGGGGCCGTATTGCACCGACGTGCGGTGGACGTTGCGGCGCTGCTCGCGCATCTTCCACAGCGGGGGCACCTTCTCGGGTGCCGGCCACTCGATGTCGAGATCCTTGGCGTTGACGATGCCGCGCAGCGCAGTCGCGGTGACGTTTTGGGTGCTGTCGCGCTCGGCGCGCTTTTGCTCACCGCTTCCGGGGCTAAGCACTGACTTCGCCGTCGCGTTCAGGAAGTCGGGGAGGTGGCGGTATCCCCAGACGCTCATTGCGGTGGCAGCGCCAAGAGGCTCAAGGTGTTTCCCGATGACGGGCAGGGACGCCGACGCCACGCTCATGGCCATGATGTAGTCCGAAGGCCCGGCGTTCAGCAACCACCGGGCACGTGTCCAGATCGTCGGTCCGGGGTACCGCGTGTCCGGTTGAGGAGACATTTCGCGACTGTACCCCGCTACAGAGTTTCCAAACGAGGACATTCGCCAGATGTCTAGTGATTGCGCTCGAGACGTTATTTGTGACCCGGATCACGTAGACGCTGAGCTGCACCGGAGGGCTAGCGTGACGTGACGAGCGTCGAATGTAAACCGAATGCGAATGAGGATTCCCATCGTGAGTAAGTCAGCCCTGGCGATCACCGAAGAGCACACAGATCTTGCCGACGCGGCGTTTGGGCAGCTCAGCCGGGTGAAGAGCCGGGCCGCCGCACGCTCGGCGCTCGAGGGCGGGTCCGCACATCCCGCCGACGTCTGGAAGGCGGCCGCCGACCTGGGCTGGACCGGCCTGGCGATCGCCGAGGAACACGGCGGTTCTGGCTTCGGGCTGTCCGAATTGGCGGTGGTCGTGGAGGCCCTGGGACACGAGCTGTGCCCCGGTCCGTTCCTTCCGAGCGTTGCCGCAGCCGTGGTCGTGGACCGCTGCGCATCGGATTCTCTTCGCGCACAACTACTTCCGGGGCTGGCCGACGGCAGCACCATCGGCGCACTGGCGGTTTCGGGCAGTGTGACGATCGGTTCCGATCTGGTGGTGACCGGCGAGAGCCCCGCCGTGCTGGGCGCGCCGGACGCTGACGTGCTCGTCGTTGTCGCTGGTGAGGACGTTGTGGTGGTCGACGCCGGCCAGAATGGGGAGGCGGACGGTGTCACCGTGACGGCACTGGAGTCGCTGGATCCCACCAGAAGCCTCGGATCGGTCGCGCTGAGCGGTGTGCGCGTCGCCGACGACCGGGTGCTGCGCGGCGCCGCCCGCAGGGCACGCACGGTGTTCCGGATCCTGGCGTCCGCCGAGGCGGTGGGCGTCAGCTGGGCGACGCTCGAGATGGCCGTCGAGTACGCCAAGGTGCGCGAGCAGTTCGGTCGCACCATCGGCACGTTCCAGGCCGTCAAGCACCATGCCGCCAACATGCTCGTCAACGCCGAAGAGACCACCGCGGCGACCTGGGATGCGGCGCGCGCCGACGACCTGGACACCGCGTGGTTCGCCGCCGCGGTCGCCGCCTCGCATGCGATCCGGACCCAGGTCTTCAATTCGCAGAACAATATTCAGCTGCACGGCGGTATCGGGTTCACCTGGGAGCACGATTCGCACCTGTATCTGCGCCGCGCCCGCACCCTCGCCGCGTTGATGCAGGAGGCCGGCGATCCGCTGCTCGACATTGTCGAGGGCCAGCGCAGCGGACAGGCGCACGGCGCGTCGTTCACGTTGCCCGACGAAGCCGAGAAGTACCGCGAGCAGGCGCGCGAAGCCGTCGCGACACTGCGCGGGCTGCCCGCCGATCAGCAGCGGGACTTTCTCGTCGACTCCGGCTATTTGGTGCCGCACTGGCCCAAGCCGTGGGGCCGCGCCGCGGACGTGCTCGAGCAGTTGGTCATCGAGGAGGAGTTCGCCGATGTCGACCGCCCGGACATGGGCATCACCGGCTGGGTGACGCTGACGATCTCGCAGGCGGGCACCGATGACCAGCGTGAGCGCTGGGTCGAGCCGGTACTGCGCGGTGAGGTCATGTGGTGCCAGCTGTTCTCCGAACCCGGTGCGGGCAGCGACGCCGCGGCGGTGCGCACGTCGGCAAAGAAGGTCGAAGGCGGGTGGCGGATCACCGGGCAGAAGGTGTGGACCAGCCTGGCCCACCTGTGCCAGTGGGGGCTGGCTACCGTGCGTACCGATCCCGACGCCCCCAAGCACGCCGGCGTCACCATGATGGCCATCGACATGAAATCCGAAGGCGTCACGGTCAATCCGCTCAAGGGCCTGACCGGTCACGCACACTTCAACGAGGTGTTCTTCGACGACGTCTTCGTGCCCGACGCGGACGTGGTCGGCGACGTGAACAAGGGCTGGCTGGTAGCCCGGGCGACGCTGGGCAACGAGCGGGTGTCGATCGGCGGCGGGTCGGGCGGCACGAGCGGCTTCTCCGCAGACGATCTGATCAAGCTGCTCGACAATGCGCCCGCCGAAACCGCCGCGTACTACGTGCGTCGTGCGGGTGAGGTGATCGCCGAGTCACACACGCTGCGGCTGCTGAATCTGCGTCGGGTAACGCGCGCGATCGCCGGGTCCGAACCAGGCCCCGAGGGCAACGTCACCAAGCTGCTGGTCGCCGAGGCCGGCCAGCGGATGACCGAGCTGGGCCTGGAGCTGGCCGGGTCGGCGGCCATCGTCGGACAAACGCCGACGCTGACGCTGGCCTATCTGGGCAATCGGGCCATGACCATCGCGGGCGGCACCTCCGAGATCACCCGCAACACGATCGCCGAACGCATCCTGGGACTGCCGCGCGATCCGCTGCTGAAGTGACTACAGGCCGCTGAGGTCGGCGCTCTGTTCAGGGTCGACGCACTGGCTGTACACGCCGGCCCAGCGCTGCCGGATCGGGGGCAGCGGACGGCCGAGGAACTGGGCGTGCGCGGTGCCGAGGATTCCGCCACCGACGATTGCCACGCGCATTCCGCCGAACCTTCCGACGCGCTGCGACCAGCCATCGACCGGCGGGTATTCCGCTGGGGAACAACAGGTTAAGAATTGGTATAGACCAAATTCCGGTAGAGTGGCGGCGTGGCGCGCACCTGGCTGACACCTCGGTTCGGCGCCCGGGTCGGCTGGTTGGCCGGTGCGCACGTGGCGGCCCGCGTGCTGCGTCGCAGCGATCGCCCATGACCACGCCGCACCGGCCGTCGAAGCCGTATCTCGTGCGCACCGGCGTCGACGGCATTCTCGCCGACCTCGACGAGGGTGACGCGGTCCCGCCCGAGCGTGAGCTGGCGACGCGATTTGGGGTCTCAAGGGAAACCGTCCGACAGGCGCTGCACGAGCTTCTCGTCGAGGGACGCATCGAGCGCCGGGGCAGGGGAACCGTGGTGTCGCGACCGAAACACGTCCAACGGCTGTCCCTCGAGTCGTACACCGAGGGCGCCGCCGGCCACGGCCGGGTACCGGGCGGCCTGCCGGTAGCGTGGGAGGACATCAGCGCGAGTAGGGAAATTGCTGAGGCGTTGGATATCTCGGCCGGTGATGACGTCATGCACCTCGAGCGGGTTCTGCTTGCCGACCGCCAGCGCATCGGCCTGGAGAGCACGTACCTGCCGCGGCACAGGTTCGGCCGGCTGACCGAGAGGTTCGATCCGGCGACGTCGCTGTATGCGGCGATCCGCAACTGTGGGGTTCAATTCGGCTCCGCCACGGAGCGCATCGAAACCGTGTTGCCCTCGCCCAGGGAGGCCGCGCTGTTGGAGACCACGACGGCGATGCCGATGCTGCGACTGCACCGTCGCTCGCTCGACACCAACGGGCGTCCGATCGAGATGGTCCGTGCGCTGTACCGCGGGGACCGCATCGCCTTCGAAACCACGCTGACGTAATACTGGTTTGGTGGCAGGCGCCTCCAAATCCTCAGACTTCCATCCAGACCTGCGCCGCATCGCGCGGTTGGTCCCCAAGCAGGTGGTGACGCCGGTGACGCTGCCCGCCATTCGGTTGGTCACCCGCAAGATGTGGCGACGCGTCCCCAAGGACGTCGAGGCGCTGACCCTCCCGTCGGGTGTCGGGGTGCGGTTGTACCGGCCGTCCGACGCCGACGGGCCCGGACCCGCGCTGGTGTGGATCCACGGCGGCGGCTTCGTCATCGGCCATCCTGGTCAGGACGACGTGCTGTGCCGACGCTACGCCCAGCGTCTCGGTGTCACGGTCGCCTCGGTGGATTACCGACTGGCGCCCGAGCACCCGTATCCGGCCCCGCTCGAGGACTGCTATGCGGCACTGACCTGGTTGGCCGGACTGCCGACGGTGGACGCGAACCGGGTCGCGATCGGCGGCGCCAGCGCGGGCGGCGGACTGGCGGCGGCGTTGGCGCTGCTCGCCCGCGACCGTGGCGAGATCGCAGTGGCCGCCCAATTGCTGGTGTACCCCATGCTGGACGACCGCACCGTGGGCCGCGACGTGCGGGACAATCCGGGCCAGCGGCTGTGGAACCGGTCGAACAACAAGTTCGGGTGGTCGGCCTACCTGAGCGACGCGGACCCAGAAGTCGCCGTGCCCGCACGACGGACCGATCTGAGCGGCTTACCGCCGGCGTGGATGGGTGTCGGGACGCTCGATCTGTTCCACGACGAGGACCTCGGGTATGCCGAGCGACTGCAGGCAGCCGGCGTGCCGTGCGAAGTCGAAGTTGTGAAGGGCGCCTTCCACGGCTTCGACGGGATCGCTCCGAAAGCCCAAGTGTCGCAGGAGTTTTTCAACAGTCAGTGCACCATCCTGCGGCGACTGCTCGCGCCGGCGGCCGCCTAGCGCTCGGTCACCACCGTCCCGGCGATGATCGTGGCCGCGACGAGGCCGGAGTCGAGTTCTCCCAGCACCTCGTTCGGTTTCGCGCTCAGGACGCACAGGTCGCCCGGTTGACCCGGCGCGATCCGGCGCGGCACCGTGGGCGCGTCGGCCGCGCCGAAGAACATCGTCAGCGCGTCGTGCGGTGCCACCCGTTCGTCGGTCCCGAGCACCGCACCCCCGGCGGTGGTACGAAAAGCCGCCGCGCGCATCGCCTTCCACGGGTCGTCGTGACCGAAGGGCATGTCAGTCGAGAGCGCGACGGGCACCTTGGCGGCCAACAGCGAAGCCACCCGCCACAGTTCCTGATGTTCGGCCGCGGGCACATCGACCAGATACTGGTCACCCCGCTCGGCGACGAAATTCGGCTGCGTTACGACCGTCACCCCGACATCGACCAGGTCGGCGATGTTGTCGTCGGGCACCACCGCGGCATGTTCGATGCGATCGTGCGGATGACGGCCCGCCGCGCGCAGCGCAGCCAGCGTCACCACCAACTGCGCAGCGGTGACGCAGTGCACCGCGACCGGCGCGGCATCGGCGTGCCGCTGCGCGATCCACTCGGTCAAGCCCGCGAGATCGAGGTCGGTGTCGTGCAGTATGCGCTTACCCGGCGCAAGGCAGTGCACCCGTTGACGCAGTTCGCCGCGACGGTGGGCGTCCAGGAGTTTGACGACATCCCCGACCTCCAGATCCGGGGTCGCATCGGTGACACCGGTAACCCCGTACGCGGTCAACCGTGCGCTGATGTCGGCGAGCCTGCTTTCGTTGCGCTGCAACGTGTCCGACCACGTATGGTCGGAGCTGCGTAGCCGCCCGTCCGGATGATCGGCGAGTCCGACTCGTGCCAAGCCCGCCGAGTTCAGCGTCCACAGGACACCGCTGCGGTGCTGGACCCTGACCGGTACCGGCGGCGAGACGTCGTCCAAGGCGACTCTGTCCAACGGCCCGGCGACCGCCTCGTGGTACCCGACGGCCCTTACCCAGCCATCATCGCCGACATCGGCGGCCGCGAGGACGCGCGCCAATTCGGTGCGGGTGTGCACTTCGGCCGGCCCCACCCGGACTGACGTCAATGCCGCTGCGGCCGAACGGAGGTGGACGTGATGATCGTGCAGGCCGGGGATCACCGTCCCAGCCCTGGCGTCGTATACCTGCTCGCCGGGTAGGGTCTCGAGGAACGGCTCCACCGCGATGATCCGGTCTCCCACGCGGATGTCGACGACACCCCCGTCGAGGAGCGTCGCACGTTGAATCAACATGCCGCATAATGCCTGTCGGTGATCAACTGTTCCACGATCCCGTTGTCGGCACCCAACTCCGAGGCCCTGGTGGACAGCTGGGGCATCGCACTGCACCGGGTCTCGCCGGCATCCGGCAGTTCGGCGTAGGTCGCGGCGACGGCGGACATCGAGAACTCGATCAGCTCACCACCGCCCCTTCGCAGCGACTGCACCACGGCCTCCGCGGCTTCCAGACCGGTCAGCGGGTCGGCGATCGCGTCACCGCAGAAGACCGGCGAGTCATCATCACCGCAGACCAACCCGCCGGAGACGGCTGCATCGTCGCCGAAGGCGACCCAGTTGGCGTGCTCCTCCCTGGTGCCGTGGCCGGTGATCCTCAGCCAGATTTTTCCGTCTCGCGGACCGATCGCCACCGGTCCGAGCCCGCGGCGGATCAAGGCCGCCGGGCGGGATGACTCGATCACGACATCGGCGGCGGCAAGCAGCGCCTGCAATCCAGTGGGATCGTCGAAATCCACCAGATACGAGAGCTTTCCACCGTTCATCCAGTCGAAGAACGCCGGTGCTCCCGCGCGTGCCCCATCGGGACGTGACGCGCTTTCGACCTTCACGACGGTCGCACCCGCACGCACGAGCAGTTGCCCGCAGAGCGGGCCGGCCCACATCGCCGACAGGTCGGCGACCAGGAGTCGCGAGGGGCTGCGCGCTGTGGTGGCCGCACCGAGCGGGTAGACGCGGGGCGCTTCGGCGGGCGTCTCGCCGAGCGCGGCGACCGGAAGTCCAAGCAGGCGACCGCGTTCGGTGATCTCGGCGCTGTCACGTTCGGCGATCCAGCGGTGCACCTCGGGCCAGACGTCATCTCCGACGGCATCGGTCTCTATCAATGCGGGCACCGTGTCGACGTCGTCGGGACGAGACAGCGTCAGCGCGCACCACCCGTCACGGCTTTGCATGAGATGCGTCGCCCCACCGGCGGAGATTCGGCCTTGTGGTGTGTGGCCGAGTAGCCCTGCGCGGCCCGCGATTATGACGTCGGCGTCAACTTCGGCGTCGGTAAGGGTGCGAAAACCGTTGGCGACGCGGCGAGCCCGCGACACCACTCCAACGGGAACCGCCAGTGACGTCACAGCCCTATTGTGCTCAGAACTGCAGGGCAGTAAAGCGCCAGTCCAGAACCTGCTGGTCAGGCTCGCCGACCGCATAGACGACGGACCGAAGCTCGAGGACGCCGCCACGGCCGTCGGGGAGCGGCACCGCGCCCTCGACATGCAGTTCGCTGTACAGCGTGTCGCCCTCGTGTACCGGCGCGGTGTGGTCACAGGACTGCCAGCCCAACACCGTCACCATGTCGGGCAACAGTCGGCTGGCTTGTGCAAGCGCCAGCCCGATGGTGTGCCCGCCATACACCAGCCGTTGGCCGCCGCCTCGCCAATCATGATGGGTGGCGGCGATATTCAGCGTCAGACGCGCGAGTTCGGGCGCGCTGGTGACCACGTCGGCGCTGCTGTGCAGCACGGTGCCGGCAAGCCCCGCGTCGAAGTGCGCTCCGGGTACCTTGGCGCGGTACGCGTCGGCGTTCCAGTCGGCGGTCGGATCGGGTACCGGCGCCTGGTCATTGCCGATCGCCGACATGTCATCGGCATGGCCGGTGTCGGGTGCTCTCTCGCTGAGCGGCAGCATCGCGCAGCGGTGGAAGTCGAGGACCAGTCGACCGACGTCATCGACGGTCGTCATCCGCAATGCCGCAAGACCGGTCGGTGCGCGGCCGGGCTTCACCGAGTTCTGTTTCAGTCCAACGACTTCAGCGCGGGTGAACAACGTGTCGCCGATGACCGGGTAGCGGTGGAACCTCAGCCCGCGGTAGAACAAGTTGGCCGTGACCCGCTGCGTCACCAGGGTCGTCTGCCCGATCGCCACGTCGCACACGAGCGCCGGATGGGCAAGCGGCGTGGAGGCACCGGTGACGGCCGCCGACAGTTCGGCATCCAGCGCAAGGCGCAGACGGTCGCCGACGATCGACTGGTGCACGGCGGCGGCGCCGGCGGTCAAAGTCATCGATGGTGCGGCGTCGAAGACCTGGCCGATCTCCAGATCGTCGAAGTACGGGCCGGCCACGGCAGCCATGTTGGCATTAGGCCGCACAAAGTGTCAATATGGCCGTACAAATGTTGACCCAAGAAGAAGCCATGCTGGTGGAGACGGTGCGGGCCTTCGTGGACCGTGACGTCAAGCCTGCCGTACGGGAGACCGAACACGCCAACGAGTACCCCCAGGCGTGGATCGAGCAGATGAAGCGCATCGGCATCTACGGTCTGGCGATCCCCGAGTCGTACGGTGGTTCGCCGGTGTCGATGCCGTGCTACGTCGAGGTCACCCAGGAACTCTCGCGGGGCTGGATGAGCCTGGCCGGCGCGATGGGCGGGCACACCGTGGTGGCGAAGCTGCTGGCGTTGTTCGGCACCGAGGAGCAGAAGCAGCGGTATCTGCCGCCGATGGCGACCGGTGAGCTGAGGGCGACGATGGCGCTCACCGAGCCCGGCGGCGGGTCGGATCTGCAGAACATGAGCACCGTCGCAACGAGCGAGGGCTCCGAGCTGGTCATCAACGGGTCCAAGACATGGATCAGCAACGCCCGCCGCTCCGGCCTGATCGCGCTGCTGTGCAAGACCGATCCGACCGCGACGCCGAAGCACAAAGGCATCTCGATCGCGCTGGTCGAGCACGGTCCTGGCCTGACGGTGTCACGGGATCTGCCGAAGTTGGGCTACAAGGGCGTCGAGTCCTGCGAACTGACCTTCACCGACTATCGCCTGCCCGCGACCGCGATCCTCGGCGGCGAGCCCGGGAAGGGTTTCGCGCAGATGATGAAAGGCCTTGAAACAGGCCGTATTCAGGTCGCGTCACGCGCGCTCGGTGTAGCCACCGCGGCACTCGACGATGCGCTGAAGTACGCGCAGGAGCGCGAGAGCTTCGGCCAGCCGATCTGGAAACACCAGTCGATCGGCAACTACCTGGCCGACATGGCGACCAAGCTGACGGCCGCACGGCAGCTGACGCTGTATGCCGCACAGCGCTACGACAGCGGCGAACGGTGCGATATGGAGGCCGGCATGGCCAAGCTGTTCGCCTCCGAGGCGGCGATGGAGATCGCGCTGAACGCCGTCCGGATCCATGGCGGCTACGGCTATTCGACCGAGTTCGACGTCGAGCGCTACTTCCGCGATGCGCCACTGATGATCGTCGGTGAGGGAACCAACGAGATTCAGCGCAATGTGATCGCCGCCCAACTGGTTGCCCGCGGCGGCATCTAGTGCGATCAGCGCCCGCGTACCAGACTCTGCGCGAGCAACTTCGCGACGACATCGCGACGGGTCGGTACAGCGACGGCTCTCGATTGCCCACCGAGTCCGAACTGGTCGAACGCCATAGCCTTTCACGGCAGACGGTGCGCCGGGCCTTTCAGGATCTGGTCGCCGAGGGCGTGGTGTACCGGGTGCCGGGGCGCGGCACATACGCCAGCGAGACCGGACAACGGTATCTGCGGCAGCTCGGCTCGATAGAAGATCTGATGAGTCTGTCCGACGACACCACGATGGAGGTGCTCACCGGGTTACGCAGACGGGTGGACCTGCATGCCGCGAGCCGGCTGCGACTGGACGACGACGTCGTCTACTCGGTGGTGTTCCGGCGGCTGCACGACGGCGTGCCGTTCGTGATGACCACCGTGCACCTGGTTCCCGCGGTCGCCCACGCGGTGTTGTCGTCGCCCGAACTTCAGGACGGCGCCGTCGGCACCCAGACCGTGATCGGCATTCTCGAGCCGCGTTTGATCGAGCCGATCACCGAAGCGGCGCAGTCGATTACGGTTGCGCTCGCCGAGCCTGCGGTCGCGGAGGCGGTGTCGTGCGAACCCGGCCATCCCATGCTGCGGGTTGACCGGCTCTACTCCGACGCGAGCCACCGCCCCGTCGAGTTGTCCGTCAGCCACTTCCTGCCTGAGCAGTACACCTATCGGGTGACGTTGCGCCGCTCCGGCTAGTGGCGATTTCGGTGCGGTAACGATCGCTGAGCGGTCGTGCGCGCACCGAAATCACAGGATCTCGTCGATCAGTCCCCACCGCAGTGCTGTCGGCGGGTCGATGGTCCGTCCGCTCAGCACCAGATAGGCGGTCCGCCAACGCCCGATCCGACGGGTGACGCTGACGGTGCCGCCCGCTCCGGGAATCAGCCCCAGGCTCAACTCCGGAAGACCGAAGACCGCATCCGGCCGCGACCGAACCCAGCCGCAGAAAGCGGCCATCTCCAACCCGCTGCCCAGCACCTGACCGTGCACCTCGGCCCGGCAGCGCGTGCCCAGGCGGGCGGTAAGTTCGTCGAGCACCAGCGCCGGACTTTGCCGGGTGCGCGCGAGATGGGCACTGGCTGGATCGTCGAACGTGCCGAACTCGGCGAGATCGCCGCCGCTGCAGAACGATGGACCATTGCCCGACAGCACGACATCGGTGACCGATGGATCGAGGCGAGCCACCTCGAGCGGTTCCAGTAGCGCCGCACGCGCGTCGGTCGAAAACGCGTTGTGCCGCTGCGGTCGGTTGAACCGCACGTAGAGGGTGTCCTCGACGCGCTCGGCCTGTACCGGGTCCGGAAGACTCACCGGTCGCGCCGGTCCCCGCTCACCCAGCCAGCGCGCGAATTCGGGTCCGGACTGCAGCGTGGAGTAGGCGAGCGATTCGGTGACGACGCCGGCGAACGCGGCCGCGTCGGGGTCGAACGCACGTAGTACATCGCTACAGATCGCGGCGGCATGCGGCCAGCGCAGGCAACGCTCACGCAGTTCGTCCAGCGCGTCGGGTATCGAGCCGACGGTCACGGCACGGCTATCGTCAGCGGGCTGCTCGGTGAGCGTGAAAGTTGCGTCATCCGAGGGGGATCCGGTCGCGACGACCACACCCGGACCGAGTTCGACAAACTTCACGAATACTTCTCTATCAGCTCCTGCTTGAACATCTTGCCGGTTTCGGTACGGGGCAACTGCGCCTCGAATGAGATCGACCGCGGACACTTGTAGTGCGCCAGCCGTTCACGCAGCCAGGTCAGTAGCTCGTCACCGAACGCCTCGCTCGCGTCGGCGGGGTCGACCGTCTGGACGACGCCCTTGACACTCTGGCCCATCTCGTCGTCGGGGATGCCGAACACGGCCGCGTCGAGCACCTTCGGATGGGTGATCAACATGTTCTCCGCTTCCTGCGGATAGATGTTGACGCCGCCGGAGATGATCATGTGGTGCTTGCGGTCGGTGAGGAACATGTAGCCCTCGTCGTCCACATAACCAACGTCGCCGACGGTCACCCAGCCGTGCCTGTCGCGTGACGCGGCGGTCTTCTCCGGATCCTTGTGATAGACGAAGGGCACGACACCCAGGTCGAAGTAGATCTGCCCCGCCTGACCGGGCGGCAGGTCATTGCCATCGTCATCGAGGACGTGGGCCACACCGAGCAGCGGCTTGCCAACAGAGCCAGGGCGTTTCAACCATTCCTCGGCGGGGATGAAGGTGATGCCCGCGCCTTCGGATGACGAGTAGTACTCGTCGACGATCGGGCCCCACCAGTTGATCATCTGTTTCTTGATGTCGACCGGGCACGGTGCGGCGGCGTGCACCACACGGTGCAGGCTCGACAGATCGTACGAACTGCGAACGTCCTCAGGAAGTTTGAGCATCCGCACGAACATCGCCGGGACGAACTGGCCGCTGGTGACCCGGTACCTCTGGATGGCGTCCAGCGCCGATTCCGGGTCGAACTTCGACATGATCACCGTCGTCACGCCCATCGCCTGCGCGCTCATCGACCAGAGGCATGGCGCGGTGTGGTACAGCGGCGCCGGGCTCAGGTATACGGACTCCGGGCTCATCTGGATGGCCATCAGCAGCGCGGACACCAGATTCGGTGCGTCGGCAGGCTTGACGTGGGTGAGTTCTCGGCGAATTCCCTTGGGGCGGCCGGTCGTTCCGGACGAGTACTGCAGCAGATCACCCTCGATCTCGTCGTCGATGGGCAAGCTCGGCCGGTCCGCCACGCACTCTGGATAGCGCTGCCAGCCGTCGAGGTCGTCGTCGGCGATCAGCAGCAGGTCCGGCAGTGCGTCCAGCTCCGCCAGGCCTTCGCAGACCTTGCGCGTCGCGCGCGACCCGATCATGGCCTTCGCGCCGCTGTTGTCGATGATGTACGCGACCTCGGGCGGCGTGAGGTGGGTGCTGATCACGGTGTAGTACAGGCCGCTGCGCCGCGCCGCCCACATCACCGTCGGCAGATGCTCGTTGTTCTCCATCAGCACCGCGACGGTGTCACCTTCGACCAGACCCGCATCGCGGAAGTGGTGAGCCAGCCGGTTGGCCCGCTCCTCCAGGTCCTTGAACGTGACGATCGTTCCGGCCGGATGAATGATGACGGCCGGCCTGTCGGGGGTGGCCTCGGCATGCTCGCGAATCTGCATGCGCCGACTCTACGATGTGCGATCTTGACAGGTGTCAAGAGGGTACGGCGGGCTACCCGGGGCACGCCAAAGCCCCCGCCGGCGAGCGGGGGCTTTGGCGTATCGCGGCGCTACTCGGCTTCGGCGAGGCGGTGCTTCAGGGCGTCGAACTCGTCCTTGATGCCGGTCGGCAGCTTCTCACCGACGAACTCGAACCACTCCTCGATCAGCGGGATTTCCTCACGCCACTCGTCCACGTTGACCGCGAGTGCTTCGTTGACATCTGCCGCGTCGACATCCAGACCGGACAGATCGAGGTCCTCAGCGGTCGGCACGATGCCGATCGGCGTCGTCTTCCCGCCGGCCTTCTGCTCGATGCGATCGACGATCCACTTCATCACTCGGCTGTTCTCGCCGAAGCCCGGCCACAGGAAGCGGCCGTCGTCGCCGCGACGGAACCAGTTGACGAAGAAGATCTTCGGCATCTTCGATTCGTCGGCGTTCTTGCCGATGTCGATCCAGTGGGCGAAGTAGTCGCCGACGTTGTAGCCGAGGAACGGCAGCATGGCCATCGGGTCACGCCGGACGGTGCCGACCTTGCCCTCGGCGGCGGCGGTCTGCTCGGAGCCCAGCGTGGCACCGATGAACACACCGTGCTGCCAGTCGCGGGCCTGCGTCACCAGCGGCACCGTCGTCTTGCGACGGCCGCCGAAGAGGATCGCCGAGATCGGCACGCCCTGCGGGTCGTCCCACTCCGGAGCCAGCGTGGGGCACTGCGACATCGGGGTGCAGTAACGCGAGTTGGGATGCGCGGCTTTGCTTTCCGTTTCGCGCAGGACCCAGTCGTTGCCCTTCCAGTCGATGAGGTGGTCGGGCTCGCCCTCCAGGCCCTCCCACCAGACATCGTTGTCGTCGGTCAGCGCGACGTTGGTGAAGACGGTGTTGCCGGCCGCGATGGTCTTCATCGCGTTGGGGTTCGACGACCAGTTGGTGCCGGGAGCGACGCCGAAGAAGCCGAATTCGGGATTGACCGCATACAAGCGACCGTCCTTGCCGAATCGCATCCAGGCGATGTCGTCACCGACGGTCTCCGCGCGCCAGCCCGGGATCGTGGGCTGCAGCATCGCCAGGTTGGTCTTACCGCACGCCGACGGGAACGCCGCCGCGACGTAGTACGACTTGTTCTCCGGCGAGATCAGTTTGAGGATCAGCATGTGCTCGGCGAGCCAGCCCTCGTCGTGCGCCATCGCCGACGCGATGCGCAGCGAGTAGCACTTCTTACCCAGCAGCGCATTGCCGCCGTAACCCGAGCCGTAGCTCCAGATCTCGCGGGTCTCCGGGAAGTGGCTGATGTACTTGGTGTCGTTGCAGGGCCACGGCACATCCTTCTGGCCGGGCTCCAGCGGGGCGCCGATCGAGTGCAGCGCCTTGACGAAGAAGCCGTCATCGCCGATCTTCTCCAGCGCCGCCTTACCCATCCGGGTCATCGTCCGCATCGACACCACGACGTATTCGGAGTCGGTGAGCTCCACGCCGAGCTTGGGATCGTCGGCGCCGAGGGGGCCCATACAGAAGGGCACGACGTACATCGTGCGGCCGCGCATGCTCCCGCGGTACAGGTCGGTCATGATGCCGCGCATCTCGGCGGGGTCCATCCAGTTGTTGGTCGGACCCGCGTCGATCTCCTTCTCCGAACAGATGAAGGTGCGAGATTCCACGCGCGCGACGTCGGAGGGATCGGACAGAGCGAGGTAGGAGTTCGGCTTCTTCTCGTCATTGAGTCGCTTGAAGGTCCCGGCCTCGACGAGCTGCTGGGACAGCCGGTCGGCTTCCTCCTCGGACCCGTCGGCAAACACGACCCGGTCGGGCTGCGTGAGTTCGGCGACCTCCTGGACCCAGGCGAGCAGCCCCTTGTGCTTCGTCGGTGCGGTGTCCAGACCTGGAATGGTCGCTGCGGTCATGTGTGTCTCCTGCAATCTTGCTGCGTATGCGTTTCTGCCAGGACCCGGGACTGAGGAGCGTGTACCAATGAAAGGCAGCGCGTCTCGGTCGTCCCTGTAATAAAGAGGTTAACGCGGGTGACATACCCGCGGTAAATCGGATCTATGTCCGATCACTCACAGGAACGATTCAGAAGACCCGCTCAGAGGCTGTGTGCGCGGTGTATCGATTCAGCTGGTCGTGGCTTTTCCGTACAGCTCGGCCCGGACGGCGTCGACGGCCGCCAACAGCGGGGGCAGCCGGCGGTCCCTGGCCTTCGCCGCATTGGCCGTCTGCAGCGCGTGGTCGCGCAGTTCGGCGTCGATCTCGGCAACCCGGCCCGCGGCAGTGGCGCCCTCCACCTCGTCATGGTGGGCGAGCTCGGAGGTAAGCGCCGTCTCGGCGACCAGGATCCGAGTGGCGACCCGCTCCTCCACCGCGGACCGCAATACGTTGACGGCGTCGCTGATCCAGCGGTCGAGCACCCCTCGATCGTGCAGCAGCCCGCGAATGCCGACCACCCACACCGTCAGCACCAGCCCGACGACGCCTCCTGCCGCAAGTCCCGCGACGGTCATCCCGGGTGCAAGCCCGGCGAACAGCCGGGTCACCACGAGCGCCACCCCGAGCCCGAAGCCGGCGCCGAGGATCATCATCAACTGGGTTTCCTGCCGACGTGATTGGAGTGGCGGTGCGGGGATCTCGGGTGTCGACGGGGGTGCGGCGGCCGGCGGCACGGGTAGGCCCGCCTCCGTCGCCACGTCCGTCAGCTGATCGGTGATGCCCTCCTCCACCTCGTCGACGACCTCGCGCATGCGGGCCCGCAGCCGCGTCTCGAACGTGCCGATCTTGAGGCGGGTCAACTGCGCGGCGTCCTCGGCCAGTTCACTGCGCACGGACGTGCAGCGGTTACGGGCGAAGTGCCCCAGCTGCACACGGGCCTGCTGCAGTTGGCTACGCAACGCGATCGCGCGTTCGGACTTCGACAGCCGTCGGCGGCTCAGGATGTCGTCGCGTTTGGAGTGCAGTGCGCTCACCCGGGCCCGCCGGTCCGTCCCGTCACCGTCGGCCCGGTAGTGTGCGATATCAGCGAGCAGCCGGGTTTCCCACGCGCGCAGACGGTTTCGGCGCGCGACATCGGCACCGGACAGACACTGCCGCAGCAGGCCGACAAGCTCGTCGATGCGAGCCGCACCCAGATCGGGTGCGGCCGCGGCACCCACCCACTGCACCTGGGCGTAGTTCGGCGTGCGTTGCGTCAGTAGCTCGCGATTTGCAGCCAGTACCTCGCGCCAGTGGCGGTGCGCATCGATCTTCGACACCACACCGATCACCAGGTCGGTATATCTGCTGGCCAAATCGATTAGCGCACACTCCGATTCGGTCATCGGTGCGATCGCGGACACGGTGAAGACGACGGCCGTCGGAGCATGCGTCGGATGCAGTTCCTCGGATTCGACGAAAGTGTGCTCGGGCAACTGCTCTCGCAACGCTGCGATCAGGCTGGTGGTACCGGCCAGCCACGGACCCACCACCAGCACGACGTCGCGGCCCTGAACACCGGGCGACGTCAGACTTGGCTCGACCGCTGCAACCAGGGCGTCGGCCGCGGCGACCGGATCTACCCGTGTATCGGTGCTCTCGCTGGTCACCGGGACCGCCCGAGCAGACGCAGCGAGCCTCGGCAGATATCGGCCGAATACCTCCGGTGCAGGGCGTTGACCGGGCCGCAGCCGTACCGCCGCCAGTGCACGGCGCGGCGGCGATGCGCGGCGGGATCGTCACCCCGATCGACGCGCACGCCGTCAGCCTCCACCGCCTCAACGGCGGCGCCCATCACGGCCAGCACCATGTCGTCGGTGACGAGAAATTCAGCTAGCTGTCGATCGTCGGATCGCATTGCCAGCGAGCGTAATTCGTCGATCCCCGCGCGCACCCGCCGGTACCGGATCGCCGCGCCGGCCGCCGCCACCTGCGCGACCGCCTCATCGATCCGGCTTGTCCGGCGCAGCAGCGCCCGAACTGCCGCGAGGTCGGCGCCGCCTTCGACGGCCAGCACGGCGTGGGCAATGCCGAACCGGTCCAGCACGTCGAGCAGACGATTTCTCGTCTCGGCCGACAGCGGATGGTCGGAGTGCACGAAAGCGTCGGTCGAGGTGAGGTCCGCGGGCGCATCCACCAGCGTCTGCAACGCGGTCATCAGTTCCTCGTCCAGCTCGGCGCGGGCAAGCAGACCCACCACCGGCACGGTGGGCGCATCCGTCAGCGCGCGCAGTGCGGTGGCATGGCGCTGCGCGGTTGCCAGCGGCCCGGCGTCACCGAACGCGCTCAGGTCCGCCTTGTTCAAGATGACCACCGTCGGCTTGTCCGAACGGTTGGCCACGATCAGATCCTCGGGCTTGAGGGTCTCGGCGACGACGAGCACGGTGACGTCGGCGGCGTCCGCCCTCACCGCGACACCCGCGTCGGCCAGCGCGGCGGCCACCGTGTTCCGTCCGACACCTCGGCGACCGCACACGGCAACGCCTACCGGCGCAGCGGCCCGCCGAATGATCGGCGCCAACCGCGGATTACGACTCTGCTCAGCGAATTGCGTCAAGACGTCAACGAAAATCTCAGCAGCCTCCATGCTCCCCACGGAGTACCACGGTCGGTGGCCCCCTTCCCCACCCACGATGTTGGCACCTCCGCAGGCATGTCGCGAGCGGTAGTTGTGGCCGTTGGGAGTAAACCGGCAGCCCGTGGTCGAGGCGTAGCAGTCGAAGGCAACTGTTGGGTATCAATATGTACCACGATGCGGGTACTCCCCCCTTGATGAGCGACGATGGACGGATGCTTTCGGGTAGCGCGGGAGTGGGACTGCCGGCTGAGCCGGCGGAAGTCGGGGCACCACCCCCGTCACATCTGCACCCCCGGGTGACGAGCTTCAGAACCCGCCGGACGACGTTGAGTGGCGCACAGCAGGCCACGTGGGACCGGCTCTGGCCTGAGCTGGGCATGCACGCCCGCGACGGCGACGGCCCGGCCCCCGCGTTGGACACCGAGGCCTGGTTCGGACGCAAGGCACCGATCGTCGTCGAGATCGGCTGCGGCGCGGGCACCTCGACATTGGCGATGGCACAGGCAGAACCGAACATCGATGTGGTCGCCGTCGAGGTCTACCGTCGCGGGCTGGCACAGCTGCTGTCCGGTATCGACCGCGAGCGGGTCCGCAATATCCGCCTGGTCCGCGGCGACGGCGTCGACGTCCTGCAGTACATGTTCGGGGCGGACTCGCTGACCGGGGTGCGGGTCTTCTTTCCCGACCCGTGGCCCAAGGCCCGCCACCACAAGCGCCGGCTGCTGCAAACCGCGACCATGGCGCTGATCGCCGACCGGCTGAGGCCCGGCGGTGTGCTGCACGCCGCGACGGACCACATGGGTTACGCCGAGCACATCGCCGAGGTCGGTGACGCCGAACCGCGGTTACGCCGCGTGGGCATCGAGGACGCCCTTCCCATCTCGGTCGATCGGCCGGTGACGAAGTACGAGCGCAAGGCTCTCGCAGGCCCCGTGGTCACCGAACTGCTCTGGGAGAAGGCCCAATGAGCCTCACCGAAGACATCGCGCGGATTTCGGATGTGGCCGAAACGCCGCCCGCAACCGGTCGGGTGCTGCTCGTCTGGGATGCGCCCAACCTGGACATGGGCCTCGGCTCGATCCTCGGCGGTCGGCCCACCGCGGCGCACCGGCCCCGGTTCGACGCGCTGGGCCGCTGGTTGCTGTCGCGGACGGCGGAGCTGTCGGCGACCCGGCCCGACGTCTCGCTGGAGCCCGAAGCCACCGTGTTCACGAACATCGCCCCTGGTAGCGCCGATGTGGTTCGACCTTGGGTGGAGGCATTGCGTAACGTCGGCTTCGCGGTGTTCGCGAAACCGAAGATCGATGAAGACAGTGACGTCGACATCGACATGCTCAATCACATCGCGCTTCGCAGGAGTGAGGGCCTGGCCGGTGTGCTGGTGGCCTCGGCCGACGGTCAAGCATTCAAACAGCCGTTGGAGGAAATCGCCCGCGACGGCGTGCCTGTGCAGGTGCTCGGATTTCGCGAACATGCGAGCTGGGCGCTAGCGTCGGATACCTTGGTGTTCGTCGACCTGGAGGACATCCCTGGTGTTTTCCGGGAGCCATTGCCGCGGATCGGACTGGATTCGCTGCCCGAGCAGGGGGCTTGGCTGCAGCCGTTCCGGCCGCTGTCATCGTTGCTGACCTCGCGCGTCAACACGTGAAATGCGCGGGTCGCCTTGAAGATTTGTGAGCGTTAGGAGCTTAGGTGTTCGCCTGGTGGGGTCGGATGGTGTACCGGTTTCGGTACTCCGTCATCGGCGTCATGGTTGCACTGTGCCTCGGTGGCGGCGTGTTCGGCATCAGTCTGGGCGAGAACGTCACGCAGAGCGGCTTCTATGACGAGGGCAGCCAGTCCGTCCACGCCTCGGTAACCGCCGACGAGGCGTACGGGCGTGACCGAACCAGCCACGTGGTGGCGATACTCACGCCGCCCGACGGCAAGAAGGTCGACGACCCCGAGTGGATGAAGAAGGTCACCGACGAGCTCAACCAGCTCGTCGCGGACCACGAGGACAAAATGGTCGGCTGGGTGGGCTGGCTGCGCGCCCCCAACAGCGACGACCCGACGGTCCAGCAGATGAAGACGTCGGACATGTCGACGACGTTCATCAGCGTCCCGCTCAAGGGCGATGACGACGACACGATTCTGAAGAACTACCAGGCGATCGAGCCCGACCTGCGCAAGGTCAACGACGGCAATATCCAGCTCGCCGGCCTGCAACCGCTGGCCAGCGAGCTCACCGGCACCATCGGCGAGGACCAGAAGCGCGCCGAGGTGGCCGCCATCCCGCTGGTCTGTGTCGTGCTGTTCTTCGTGTTCGGCGGCGTGGTCGCGGCAGCGCTCCCGGGCATCATCGGTGGCCTGACCATCGCGGGCGCGCTGGGCATCATGCGACTGCTCGCCGAGTTCATGCCGGTGCACTTCTTCGCCCAACCCGTGGTCACGCTCATGGGTCTCGGCATCGCGGTCGACTACGGCCTCTTCATGGTGAGCCGGTTTCGCGAGGAGATCGCCGAGGGCTACGACACCGAGGCTGCCGTACGTCGCTCGGTGATGACGTCGGGGCGCACCATCATGTTCTCCGCGGTCATCCTCGTGGCGTCCTCGGTGCCACTGTTGCTGTTCCCGCAGGGCTTCCTGAAGTCGATCACCTACGCGATCATCGCGTCGGTCATGCTCGCGGCGATCCTGTCGATCACCGTGCTGCCCGCCGCGCTCGCCATTCTCGGCTCTCGGGTCGACGCCCTCGGCGTGCGCTGGCTGATGAAGTTCGCCGAGCCGGACACCATCAGGTCCGACCCGGGCAACCCGCGCACCAACACGTTGGCGATCGCGTCGATCCCGACCGGCCTGCTGGTCCCGCCGGTGGGCATCGCGCTCGGACACCTGGCGCGCAAGCGGATCAGGGAGACCGGTGAGCAGGGCGCGCAGTTTGCGTTGATCGGCCTGACGCTCGGTTACATCACCCTGCTGGGCGGTCTCGCCTACGCCATCTCGGCTTCGAAGGACACTCTGGGCACCGCCCTCTACTGGGTGTTGATGGGCATCGTCATCTTCGTCGCCGTGGTTGTCGTCGGCGTCGTGCTCGCGCGCTATGTCCCGCTGGCCCGCACCCCGATCGTGTGGTGGCTGAACTGGCTCGCCGAGAAGACGCAGAAGACCAAGACGCGCGCCGAGGTCGAGAAGGGCTTCTGGGGCAAGCTCGTCAACGTCGTGATGAAGCGACCCGTCGCCTTCGCCGCCCCCATCGCGATCGCCATGATCGTGCTCGTCATCCCGCTGGGGCAGCTGGCGCTCGGCGGCATCAGCGAGAAGTACCTGCCGCCCGACAACTCCGTTCGCTCGGCGCAGGAGAACTTCGACAAGACCTTCCCCGGATTCCGCACCGAACCGCTGACGCTGGTGATTGAGAACACCGACGGCCAGCCGGTGACCGACCAGCAGGTCGCGGAGATCCGCAGCAAGGCCATGACGGTCCCCGGGTTCATCGAGCCCGACGGCGATCCCTCGAAGATGTGGCAGGCCCGTGGAGGTGAGTCCACCGATCCGTCAGTGCGCGTCATCCAGAACGGCTTGGTCGACCGCAACGACGCCGCGAAGAAGGTCGACGAGCTGCGCTCGATCTCCCCGCCGCGCGGACTCACGATCTCCGTCGGCGGTACCCCCGCGCTGGAGCAGGACAGCATCCACGCCCTGTTCGACAAGCTGCCGTTGATGGTGACCATCCTGATCGTCACCACGACCATCCTGATGTTCCTGGCGTTCGGTTCGGTGGTGTTGCCGATCAAGGCCGCGGTGATGAGCGCGCTCACGCTCGGCTCCACGATGGGCGTGCTCACGTGGATGTTCGTCGACGGCCACGGCTCCGGCCTGATGAACTACACACCACAGCCGCTGATGGCTCCGATGATCGGTCTGATCATCGCGGTGATCTGGGGTCTGTCCACTGACTACGAGGTGTTCCTGGTGTCCCGAATGGTGGAGGCCCGCGAACGCGGCATGTCCACCGCCGAGGCAATCCGCATCGGCACAGCCACCACGGGCCGGCTGATCACCGGTGCCGCACTGGTTCTCGCGGTCGTGGCGGGCGCGTTCGTGTTCTCCGACCTGGTGATGATGAAGTACCTCGCGTTCGGCCTGCTGATCGCCTTGCTGCTGGACGCCACCATCGTCCGTATGTTCCTGGTGCCGGCGATCATGAAGCTGCTCGGCGACGACTGCTGGTGGGCGCCGCGCTGGATGAAGCGGATCCAGGAACGCCTCGGCCTCGGTGAGACCGAGCTGCCCGACGAGCGTAAGCGGCCAGCGGTGCGCGAATCCGTCGAGAACCCCGAAGCTCTGGTGGGTGCGGGCGCACCGGTCCCCGCCCGTCCCCGCCCACCGCACGATCCCACGCATCCGGCCGCGGAGGGCGCATCGCGTCCCGGCGCTGCTGGCCGGGCCGCCGCGCCGCCACGGACGAATGCGCCGTCGACCACGGGGACGACCCGCATGCCGACCGGACGCCCGCCCGCCGACGAACCGCAGACCACGCGCCTGTCGACCGCACGGGACGCGGTGCGCAACGCCGTGCACAACGCCGCGGCCGCCACCCGCTCGGCCGCCGGTCCCCCGCCCCCGCGGGAAGAGCGCGAGATCGAGTCGTGGCTCGGCGAACTGCGCGGCACCGGCGCGCCTGCCGGTCAGCCGACGCCGTCGCCGAGCAGAAGGCCGGCCACCGAGGGCCGCGGCCGCCCGTCGACCGCGTCCACCCGCAAGATGCCGGGCGCGCCCGCGTCGGAAGACCCGGGTCCGGGGACCCCGTTGCAAGGCAGGGGACGCCCGCTGGGGACCCCGCCGCCGCAGGACAGGGCACAGCCGCAGCAGCCCGACGACGCTGCGACAACGGCGATTCCCGCCCAACGCGCAGAGGATCCCGACACTGCCACCGAGAAACTCAACGCTGCCGCCGAAGAGCAGCCGAAGCGACGCGGCGGCGGAGTGAGCGCCGCGGATCTGCTGCGCCGCGAAGGGCGGATGTAGAGCGCGTCGGCTCATGTAACCCCAGGGCGCGATTCCGCCCGAAATCTCGCCGTGCGGTTACCCCCGCGACGGGCGAAGGCGGTGGCGACCCGGCCGATGACGGCACCTTCGGTGTCCCGTTTGGTGACTCGTACGACGAGCCAGCCAAGGTCGGTGAGATCGTCATGCCGTCTGATGCCTTTGTTGAACACCTCGGGGTCGGTCCTGTGGTGGTCACCTTCGTACTCGGCCGCCACCTTTATGTCCTCCCAGCCCATGTCGAGTTCGGCGACGAGTGTGCCGTAACCGTCGTACACGGGTATTTGTGTTGTGGGGCGGGGAAATTCGTTCCGGATGAGAACCAGGCGTAGCCATGTTTCCCGCGGCGATTCCGCGCCTGCGTCGACGAGTGCCAAAGTCTTGCGTGCCTTCGGGATGCCGTGGCGGCCGCGATACCGATCGGCCAACAACTCGACATCGGCCATCTTCAGGCGGGTCGCCCGGGCGAGCGCGTCGATCGTGGCGACCGCCGAGTCGACCGGGTACCGACACGCGAGGTCGAGGGCGGTTCTCGCCGGATTGGTCACCTGCATGCCGTCGACAACGCAGATCTCGTCACTCTCGATGGAGTCAGCCCACGCATTGACGCCTTCAGCACGCCTGCGATTGGTGTCGATGATCGCTGCGGGCAAGCTCGCGTCGATCCACCGGGCGCCATGCAACGCAGATGCCGACAAGCCAGCAAGAACGCCGCGGCGTCGAGACCTCAGCCAAGCCGCCTTGGCCCGAATGACGGGAGTGACCGGTGTGTTCTTGTCCAGGTATATGTCCTTGTGCAGCGCGATGAAGTCGCGGCGCAGCGCGTGGCGCGTCAGCGCTCCGGCAGCCGTCGCTGCACTGCCCACAAAAGGTTGATTCATGGCCGGATTCTGCATAGGGACGCTGACATCCCCGCGTGTGTAACCCCAGGGCGCGATTCTGCCCGAAACAGCGCCGTGCGGTTACATCGGCGATCTAGTCTTCGCCGCTGCCCCCGACGTCATCGGGGGTGGCCTGGATGACGGCTTCGTCCCCGGTGGCCTGCGCGGCCTCCTCTGCCGCGGGATCCCTGGCGAGCAGCACCCTCGCCGCACTGTTGAGGAACGCGACCGCAGGCACCGCGAGCAGCGCCCCGACGATGCCCGCCGTGATGCCGCCCGCGGCGATGGCCAGCACGACGGCCAGCGGATGGATCGACACCGCACGACCCATCACCAGCGGCTGCAACACGTGCCCCTCGAGCTGTTGGACGGCGATGATCAGTCCGAGGGTGATGAGCGCATAAATCAAGCCTTTGGCGATCAGCGCGACGATGACGGCCAGGAAACCGGCGACCACCGCCCCGACCAGCGGGATGAACGCACCGAGAAACACCAGCGACGCCAGCGGAAGTGCCAGCGGGATGCCCATGATGGCCAGGCCGGTGCCGATACCCACCGCGTCGACGAGCGCCACCAGGAACGTCGCGCGCACATAGCCGATGAGCGACCGGAACCCCGCCCGGCCGGCCTCATGGACGCGCGGCTGCACGTTCTCGGGGAAGATCTTTGTGACGAACCCGAAGATGTTGCGCCCGCCGTGCAGCAGGAAGATCAGGGTGAAGAGCACGAGCAGGGCGCCGGTGATGATCTCGGTGAGGGTGCCCGCCGTCGACAGCGCCCCACTGGTCACCCTCTCCTGGTTGTCACGCAGCGCCTCGAGGGCGGTCTCGCGGGCCTGCTTGATCTGGTCGCCGCCGACATGCAAGGGACCGCTGGACAGCCAGTTACCCAGACCCTCGATGCTCTGGCCCACCTGCTCGGCAAGAGCGGGCAAACCCTCGATGAACTGGCTTACGACGAAGGTGAGAATGCCGCCGACGACCGCGAATCCGGACAGCAGCATCAAAGCGACCGCGACGCCGCGCGGAAGGCCAACGCGATCGAGGAAGTCGACCGCGGGCAGCAGCAGCGCCGCCACCATCGTCGCCAGGGCGATCGGCACGACGATCAGCTCGAGCCGCTTGACCACCCACAGCACCGCGAAGATTGCGGCACCGATGACCAGCAGCCGCCACGACCACGCCGCGGCCTTGCGGACCAGCGGGCTGACCGCCAGGTCTGCGTCAGATAGACCCGCGGACATCCCGCCAGCGTAACGGCCCGCCCCGCGCGTACCCGGTATCTCGGGAAACCGTCGCCCCACGCCTTACCCTGTAGGGCGTGTCGCACGACGCGCCGGCGCGCGAGTCCCGCGGTCAGGACCGCCCCGCGCGCGGCAAGTACTGGTGGCTGCGGTGGGCGATCATCGCCGTGGCCGTCGTCGTGCTGTCCGTCGAACTGACGCTGGTACGCGATCAGCTCGCCAACGCCTGGCGCAGCTTGTACTCCGCGAACTGGTGGTGGGTGCTGGCCGCGGTGGGCGCGGCGATGGCGTCGATGCACTTCTTCGGCGACATCCAGCGCAAGCTACTGCGGTCCGCGTGCGTGCCCGTACACCAGTGGCGCTCGCAGGCGGCGTTCTATGCGGGCAACTCGCTGAGCACGACGTTGCCAGGCGGCCCGGTGCTTTCGGCGACGTTCATCTACCGCCAGCAGCGCAGGTGGGGCGCAAGCCCGGTGATCGCGTCATGGCAGTTGGTGATGTCGGGTGCACTGCAAGTCACCAGCCTGACGCTGCTCGGGATCGGCAGCGCCTTCTTCCTTGGCGCGAAACACAATCCGTTCTCGCTCATCTTCACCCTCGCCGGGTTCATCATGTTGATCGTGCTGGCCCAGGCCGTCGCATCGCGGCCGGACCTGCTCGACGGTGTCGGGGTGCGCGTGCTGTCGTGGGTCAACTACGTGCGCGCCAAACCGGCGGACAAAGGGCTCGCCAAATGGCGCGAAACCCTCGCTCAGCTCGAGTCGGTGAACCTGACCAGGCGCCAGCTCGGCGTGGCGTTCGTGTGGTCGATGATGACGCTCGTCACCGGCGTGGGCACGCTGCTGTTCGCGTGCTTCGCCGCAGGCGGAAAGCCGTCGCTGCTCGGTGTGGTGGTGGCCTACGTCGCCGCCCGCGCCGTCGGATCGATCCCGCTGATGCCCGGTGGGCTGCTGGTGGTCGAGGCGGTCCTGGTGCCGGGGCTGGTCTCCAGTGGAATGACCTTGGCCTCAGCGATTTCCGCCATGCTCATCTATCGGATGGTCAGCTGGATCTTCATCGCCGCCATCGGCTGGGTGGTGTTCTTCTTCATGTTCCGCACCGAGGCCGAGCTCGATCCCGACGCCGACCCCGACTCGTAGAAGGTAATCACCTCGCCCATGCGTACCCGCTATGCCGCTGCGCTTTTCGGCGTCTCAGTGCTGCTCGCCGTCGGCTGCTCGTCCTCGTCGGAGCCACCGGCGCCGTCGACGACATTGACTTCCCCAACCACCAATGCCGGGCCGATCCGCGGGCCACAGCAGCCGATGGCGACGCCGCTGGTCGGCAGTGTGATCGCGCCGCCGATCCCCGTGCCCGCGACCGACGGTCGTGTGCACCTGGCCTATGAGGTTCAGCTGACCAATGTGCTCTCCCAGGAGGTGGCACTGACCTCGCTGGCGGTGCTGGACCGCGACGTCTCGCTGCTCAAACTGGCCGGCGAGCGACTCGCCGACTGGACGCGCGTGGTCGGAAGCCCAACGCCGACAACTAAAATCGGGCCGGCGCAGACGGCCATTGTTTGGCTCGACGTCGCGTTGGAAAAGGATGCCGCCGTACCGGAGCAGTTGGTACACGCCGTCAGCCTGTCGCTGTCCGACCCGAAACCGCCCCTGTTCCCGGCAACCATGACCATCGACATCGCGGCGACAGCGGTACAGTCCCGCAAGCCGATCGCGATCTCGCCGCCACTGTCAGGGCCGGACTGGCTGGACGGCGACGGCTGTCCCCCTGGCCTGCGGCCGGGAGGTGCCCCCAGTGGCACCAGCGCACACCGGATGGCGCTCAACCCGATTGACGGCCAACTGTGGGCGGCCGAGCGGTACGCGATCGACTATGTCCAGCTTCGGCCGGACGGAGCGCTGTTCTCCGGCGACCGTTCGAAGCTGAGTAGCTACTCCTACTTCGGCGCTGACATCCGCGCCGTCTCCGACGGACCGGTCGTCGCGGCCGTCGACGGGCTGCCCGAGCAGATCCCCGGTGCGAGCCCCACCGGACTGGAGTTGAATCAGTACGCCGGAAACCACATCGTGCAGGATCTCGGGGATGGCAACTATGCGTTGTACGCCCACATCAAGACAGGCGCGGTCAAAGTAGAGGTCGGCGACCGCCTCACCGCCGGCCAAGTGATCGGCGCGGTCGGCAACACCGGCAACAGCGATGCACCGCATCTGCACTTCCATGTCATGAGCACACCGGATCCGTTGCGCTCGAACGGCCTTCCCTTCGTGTTCACCGAATTCCGTCTCGACTCGAAGGTGTCCGAACCGGCGGACAACCTGAACGTGCTGTTCGAGGGTAAACCCGCGCCCTTGCAACCCGGATTCATCGCCCGTGACGAAAACAGCGTCATGCCAATGGAACTGGATGTGATGACCTATGCCGATCGATAGCGCCGAGCAGGCCCGCCCCGCGTTGACCGCGTTGGCGACCGACGTCGTCTGCGTCGTCGTCTTCTGCACGATCGGCCGGCGCAGTCACGCCGAAGGGTTGACGCTTTCCGGCATCGCCGAGACGGCCTGGCCGTTCTTGGTCGGCACGCTTACCGGCTGGCTGTTGTCGAGGGCCTGGCAACGTCCGGCCGCACTGGTGCCCTCCGGCGTGGCGGTGTGGTTGTCCACCGTGGTCGTGGGCATGCTGCTACGTAAGCTCACCTCGGCCGGTACGGCGCCGAGTTTCATTGTCGTGGCGTCACTTTCGACGGCCCTGCTATTACTCGGCTGGCGCGCCGGGGTCGCCCTGCTCACCCGCGGCTGACACAGTCAGGGTCGCGCGCAACCCGCCGAGTGGCCCGTTGCTCAGCTCGATGCTGCCGCGATGCAGCGCCGCCTGTTGCGCCACGAGCGCGAGGCCGAGCCCGGAGCCGCCCGGCGCCGCGGTGGTGCCGCGGGAGAACCGGCCGAGAACGGTCTTGTGTTCCTCGGCGGGCAGCCCGCGGCCGTTGTCGTCCACGATGATGACGATCTCGTCGCGCGCCCGCAGTGCCTCCAGCACGATCCGCGTCGCCTGGCCGTGCTGGATCGCGTTGCGCACCAGATTGTCGACGGCCAGCCGCAGACCGCTCGGCCAGCCCCAGATGACACCGAGGTCGTCCTTCGCCTCGACGACGATCTCGATGTCATCGCGCAGACGCATGTTCTCCCGGGCCACCCGGTCGAGCATGTCGGTGATGTCGATCAGTTCGCGGTCTTCGGCTTGCGCCAACTGACCTGACGCCAGCTGCCCTAGCGCGGTGATGATCGCCTCCACCCGTCGCTGCGCCCGGGACAGGTCGGCCACCACCTCGTCGCGCTCCTCGGCAGGGAGGTCGTGGATTCGCAACGTGTCCAGATCGGCTCGCATCGCCGTCAGCGGCGTTCGCAGCTCGTGGGCGGCGTTGGCCGCGAAATCCTGGGCGGCCTGCAGCGAGTTGGTGGTCGCCCGCTGCGCGGCCGTCAGTCGGCTCAGCATCGCCGACATCGCCTCGGACAGGTCTTCGGCCTCCCGCGCCCCATGCACCTTGGGCATCTCCTCGCTGCCCCGGCGCAACTGCTTGGTGTGTTCGGTCAGTTTGCGCAGCGGCCGGATCGCTGGCCCCGCCAGCACCCATCCCAGCAGCGCGGCGATCAGCACCGTGAGCAGACCCGCCGCGGCGTACAGCGGAATCCTGGAGGCACTCAACAGAATGCTGTCAGCGCGGATACCGATCGACATCAGGACGCCGTCGGGCTGATCGACGGGCAGGGTGCGCACCCGGTACTCGACGCCGTTGACTTCCACCGTGTCGGTGCCCGGCGGTAGCGGCGGCAACTGGAAGCCGCGCTGGAACACCACCTGTCCGGTGGATTCGGACCGTCCTGTCGTCAGCACTCCGCGGCGCGGATCCTGTAGCTGTTCTGGTCGCATGCTGGCGTCGATGATCGAATCGAGTCGGCGATCAAGTTGTGCCGCATCGTTATTCGCGAGCACAACCGACGTCGCGATCGTGAACACTGCGACCACCGCGGCCGCTGCGGCTGCCGACGCGACGGCAACTCTGGTGCGCAGCGACGCGGATCGCAGGAACCGCGGAAGTCTCACCCGCTACGACTCGTCCCGCAGGACATAACCGATTCCGCGCACCGTGTGAATCACCCGCGGCAGGTCGTCGTGTTCGAGCTTGCGCCGCAGGTAGGAGATGAAGACGTCGGCCACGTTGGTGTCGACGTCGAAGTCGTAACCCCAGACCAGTTCGAGCAACCGCTGCCGGCTCAGCACGACGCCGGCGTTCTCGGCCAGCACGGCGAGCAGATCGAATTCGCGTTTGGTCAGATTGACCCGCTCACCGCCGGCGAACACCAGCCGTCGCGCGGTGTCGATCGTCAACGGGCCGACGGTCATCGTGTCGGATTGCTGGTCGGAATGGCCTGCGCGACGCAACAGCGCATGCAGGCGCGCCACCAATTCACCCAGATCGAACGGCTTCGTCAGGTAGTCGTCAGCGCCGGCTTCCAACCCCGCGATCCGGTCGTTGACGGTGTCCCGCGCGGACAGCACACAAATCGGGATCTCGTTCCCGAGCGCGCGCAGCGCGGTCACGACGGCGACGCCGTCGAGTTCTGGCATTTGAACGTCAAGCACAAGCGCGTCGTGCGATTCATTCGATAACAGCCGCAAGGCTTCTTTGCCGGTCGCCGCGACCCGAACGTCGAACCCCGAATGGCGCAAACCTCGCGCAACCGAAGTTCTGACGTCCGGATCGTCGTCGACCATCAAGACGGTGCGGCCAGCGCCCTCCCCCTTGGATGGCTCCTGTTGCACCCGAACGCAGACTTAGCTGTCCGCGATGCCGTCGCCGTTGGTGTCGCCGCAGCGATTCTTCAGGTCGACGAGCGGCTGGCGGATCCCGGTCAGGTCCGCCTTGGTCTGCGGGTGCGCATCGAGATACTGCTGAACGTCGTCGCGGACCTCATCGCGCGGCACACCTTCGAGGCTGGTGAAGAACCAGTTCACATCCGGATGCGAGAACAGGTAGGCAGACGTCGCCGCCGAGACACCCGAGGCCACGCCGGCCAGGTCGGCCGCGGTGCAGTTGGGTGGGGGAGGTGGCGGAGGAGGTGCCGGTTGCGCCGAAGCCAGAGGCATGGCGCCGAAGAACATCGCACCGGCGATCGCGCCGGTGCCCACCGCGCCAGCTACCGCACGTCGGGCAGTACGGGCCGAGAGCAACATGGACAAGCTCCTTCTTCGGAAGTGGAAAGGAGGTAACCATGGGCGGTTACCGACATCAAAAGCTAATCAGAATGTGCACAGACTTTCTTGCCTTGCGGCCAACGAATCTTAAGAAAGTCTGAATTCGCAGCTCAATCACCTTACCAGCGAGAGTCGCGCGTCGGCCCAGGCTACGGCAAGCCCGCGATCGCTGCTCCGGGGAGCGAGGTGGTGCCCTGCGAAACGGGGGACGCCGACGGCGACTGCGCCGGTGACACCGTACCTGGGGCACCTGCGGCCGAGGAGCTGGTCTGGGTGCCTGGCAAACTCGGAAGGCCGGGCGCCGCCTGCTGGGCGGCCTGCATCAGACCCATCATCTGCGGCAGGGTCAGCGGAAGCTTGCACCGGCTCGACAGAGTCGCCAGCGGCTGCTGCAACTGCTGCATGTCCTTGGCCGCTTGCGGGTTCGCATCGAAGTAGGTCTTCACCGCGGCGAGCGACTGCGGCCCGCCCTGCTGCTTGGCGATACTCGTCAGTGCCTGGTTGGTCTGCGGATGCGTGTCGAGGTAATTGCCCGTCGACGTGGCGACCGCACCGATCGTCCTGGCGACTTCGCTGGCCGCGCACGGGTCCGGCGCCGCCGTTGCTGACGGCATCGCCGACGACGGTGACACCATCATCGCGACCACCGCGGCGCCGCCGAGGGCGGACGCGGCGAACGTGGCGAACAGCCCGCGGCGCGATCCAGCGGTGATGGATCTCATATGCACTCCTCATGGGTTTGCGAACGATTCGGCGCACCCGAAACGCCCGCCATAGGCGGCAATCGATCCCCGACCGCAAAACCGGCCCAAACGGCCGAACTACATAGTGCCATCGTGAGGGCGAGGCTTACGAATTGAGCGATCGGAAACACATGCCACGGACAGCCTGTAACTACTGCCGGCCGCGTACCGAAAGAGAGGGTTAGAGCTGCTTAAGGCGTTGCTGGCAGGATTCCCGCCGCGCCTCGACATAGCACACGCTGTTGTACGCTCACGCTAGCAACGCCGGGCCAATGTCGTCGGCAGCCCGACTCCGGGGAGAAAGCGGGGAGTTCGACATCCAGCAGTTCATGATGCGCTTGAGCAGCACCCTGCGCAGATACCGCTGGGCGGTGTTCGCTGTATGGCTGCTTCTCCTGGTGCCATCGGTGTATCTCGCGCTGAGCCAGTCCAGTCACCTCACCGGCGGGGGTTTTGAGGTCGAAGGCTCGCAGTCGCTGCGAGTCCAGCGCGAGCTCGAAGAGAATTTCCCCGACCAGGGGGCTTCTCCCCTGGCCCTGGTGGCCGCGCCGCGCGCCGACGCGTCGTTCGCCGACATGGACAACGCGGTCGCCTTCCTGGAACGCGCCGCGGCCGAGGTGCCCAGCGTCCGGGTGGTGCCCAATCCGCAACAGCCGGCGCCGCAACCCGACCGCCCCTACGTCGTCACATTGCAGTTGGACTTCAACAACACCGGCGCGGTCGACGTCGCCAAGAAACTCCGCCAGAAGGTCGGTATCGACGGCGAGGAACCCGGGGAGATCGAGAACGGCAAGGTCAAGCTGTACGTCATCGGCCAGGGCGCGCTCGGTGCCGCAGCCACCCAGGCCACCAAACACGACATCGCTCAGGCCGAGCAGTGGAACCTTCCGATCGTCCTGATTGTCTTGCTCGCGGTGTTCGGGTCGCTGGCCGCCGCGGCGATGCCGCTGGTGCTCGGCATCTGCACCGTCGTCGTGACCATGGGACTGGTCTATCTGCTCTCGATGTACACCACGATGTCGGTGTTCGTGACGTCGACGGTGTCGATGTTCGGCATTGCCGTGGCCATCGACTATTCGCTGTTCATCCTCATGCGTTTCCGCGAGGAGCTGCGGTCGGGCCGCGACCCGGAACAAGCGGCCGACGCCGCCATGGCGACGTCGGGTCTGGCGGTCGTCCTGTCCGGCCTCACGGTGATCGCCTCGGTGACCGGCATCTATCTGATCCAGACGCCGGTCCTGGTCTCGATGGCCACCGGCGCGATCCTCGCGGTGGCCGTTGCGGTTCTGACGTCGACGACGCTGACGCCGGCCATCCTCGCCACGTTCGGTAGGGCGGCGGCCAAGCGGTCGTCGTACCTGCACTGGTCGCGCCGGCCGGAGACGACCCAGTCGCGGTTCTGGACGCGCTGGACGGGCTGGGTGATGCGGCGCCCGTGGATCGCGGCGCTCGGGGCGGCGGCGCTGCTGCTGATCTTGGCTGCACCCGCGTTCTCGATGGTGCTCGGCAACAGCATGCAACGTCAGTTCGAGCCCACCCACGAGATCCGGGGCGGCGTGAACGCCGCGGCCGAGGCGCTCGGGCCCGGCGCGCTCGGACCGGTCCGGGTCTTGGTGAGCTTCCCCGACGGCAACGCGGCATCGGCGCCCTCCAAGCAACCCTTGCTGGACTCGATGCGCCAGCGAATGGCCCAGGGGCCCAACGTCGTTTCGGTGACGCCCGCGGTGTTCGGCGAGGATTACCGGCACGCGCTGCTCTCCGCGGTGCTCTCGGTGGACCCGGAGGACATGGGTGCCCGCGAAACCGTCGACTGGATGCGCGCGGAGCTGCCGTCCACCCCGGGACTCGGTGATGCCCGCATCGACGTCGGCGGTCCGACAGCACTGATCAAGGACTTCGACGACCAGGTGTCAGCCAAACAGCCGCTGGTCTTCGCGTTCGTCGCGCTGATCGCGTTCGTGATGCTGTTGATCGCCATCCGGTCGGTGTTCCTGGCGCTCAAGGGTGTGCTGATGACCGTGCTGTCGGTCGCGGCGGCCTACGGCAGCCTCGTGGCCGTCTTCCAATGGGGCTGGCTGGAGCCACTGGGCTTCGAACCGATCTCGTCGCTGGACAGTACGATCCCGCCGCTGGTCCTGGCGCTGACGTTCGGCCTGTCGATGGACTACGAGATCTTCCTGCTGACCCGCATCAGGGAGCGCTTCCTGCAGACCGGCAACACCCGTGACGCCGTCGCGTACGGCGTGAGCACCAGTGCCCGCACGATCACCAGCGCCGCGCTGATCATGATCGCGGTGTTCATCGGGTTCGCGTTTGCGGGCATGCCGCTGGTCGCCCAGCTCGGCGTCGCGTGTGCGGTCGCCATCGCGGTCGACGCCACGGTGGTGCGCCTGGTGCTGGTGCCCGCGCTGATGGCGATGTTCGACGAATGGAACTGGTGGCTGCCGCGCTGGCTCGATCGCATCCTGCCGGAGGTCGACTTCGAGAAGCCGCTGCCCAAGATCGACCTTCCCGACCTCATCATCATCCCCGACGACCTCTCGTCCCTCGGGCCAACCGGCTCGGAGCTGCGCATGGTGGTCAAGTCGGCAGCCAAGCTGAAAAGCCTTGCCCCGCAGGCTGTTACCGTCGCCGATCCATTGGCGTTCAGCGGCTGTTTGCCCGCCAAGCAGTTGCGTAGCGCCAGCCGGCTCAACAGCACGCACCGCACCGGCGCAGGCGGCAAGGCGTTGCTCACCGCCGAGCTTCCGGTGCATCCGGTGACGATGTGGCGGGGCCGGCTGTCGGTGGCGCTGGACGCGCTGAGCGAAGCGTCCGCCTTCGAGCGGGCACCCATGGAGCGGCGCAGCCCGGTAGAGACCACGAATGTGCAACTGCCGACGGGCGACCGCCTGCAGATCCCGACGGGCGCCGAGACGCTGCGACTGCAGAGCTACCTCATCATGTGCCGAAACAGCACCCGGGACTACGCAGCGTTTGCCGAACTCGTCGACGCGATGGAGACTCGTACGGCCGCAAGCGTGCTGGCCGGCATGGACCGGTACTACTGTGGACAGGATTCGAGGAAACAATGGGTGGCCACCCAGTTGGTACGCCGGCTGGCCGACCCCCAACCGTCAGACGAGCACGACACCCGCATGTCGGGCCCGCAGGCGGAGGCCGATTGGGCCAGGGTGAAGGAGCGCTGCCTTTCGGTGGCGGTGGCCATGCTGGAGGAGGCGAGGTGACGGTGACTCCCGACGTCCGGGGCACCTCGCGCCGCGAGCCCGGCTCGCCGGATCCCACGCCAGGACGCCGTCCACCGGTGGATGACCGGCCCGTCGAGTTCTGGCCGACATCGGCGATCCGCGCGGCGCTGGAGACCGACGACCTGGCCGTGTGGCAGCGCATCGTCGCGGCCATCAAACGCGATCCGTTCGGCCGCACGGCACGGCAGGTCGAGGAAGTCCTGCAGACCGCCCGCCCGTACGGAGTCTCAAAGGCGCTCGCCGAGGTGCTGCACCGCACCCGCGAACATCTCGAGGCCAACGAGCGCGCCGAGGTCGCCCGCCATATCCAGACGATGCTCGACAGGTCGGGTCTGGGCCAGCAGGAGTTCGCCTCGCGCATCGGTGTGCCCAACGACGATTTCGCGTCCTACCTCCGCGGTGAAACGAGTCCGTCCGCGTCGCTGATGGTGCGCATGCGCAAGCTTTGCGATCGTTTCGCGAAGATGCGTTCGACGCGCCGCGAGGGCCAGGCCTGAAGTCCTACGCTGGCGACATGAACAGCGACAACAAAGCCGCCATCAGCCTCACCACCGGACTCGAGGATGCCGAAAAAGTCACCGTCGCATTTCTGGTCGCCGTCGGTGCCGCCGAAAGCGGAAGGCCGACGCTGATGTTTCTCACCAAGGAGGCCGTCCGTCTGATGGTGCCCGGAGTCGGCGTGGGCACGGCCTGCGACGGCTGTCCACCCTTGGAAGAGCTGATGGACCGCTACGGGAAAGCCGGGGGCCGCTATCTGGTCTGCCCGATCTGCATCAAGTCCAAGCAACTCGACGCCGACAACTTCATCGACGGCGCCGAACCCGGAGGCACTGTTCAACTCTGGGAATGGATCGGCGACGGCGCGACCACGTTCAGTTACTAGCCGCCGATGGATATCGAGCGCATTCTCCGCCAGACCCGAAGTGTGGCGATCGTCGGCGTTTCAGATGACCCGATGCGGCCCAGTCACGGAGTTTGGCGCTACCTGAAGGCGGCCAGTGACTACGAGCTGTACCTGGTCAATCCGACGATCAGCGAGATCGACGGCGACAAGGTCTATCCGTCGCTGGCGGAACTGCCCGCGGTTCCGGACATGGTCGACGTGTTCCGTCGCCGCGAACATCTGCACTCCGTGCTGACCGAGACGATTGCCGTCGGCGCCAAAACGCTTTGGCTGCAACAGGGTCTGTGGGATGACGAGGTCGCCCGCGACGGTGCCGCCGCCGGACTCCAGGTCGTGATGGATCGTTGCCTGAAGGTGGACCACGCGCGTCTGCTCGGCTAGCGGGAGTGAATCGGCGATACGTCGTCGACCAGCCAGCGGCCGTCCTGCTTGGACAGCCGGACCCGCAACGCCAGCACTGCGGTGTCGGGCGGGGTGCCGGGCGAGCTCTGTGACCCGCGCAGAATCACGGCGACGCTGGCGGCCGCGGGGCCGATCGCCTCGACGCCCGCGGACACGGTACTGGCCGTCGCCGAGACGTTGCGACTGGCCAAATCCTTTGCCACAGAGTCGAATTCCTTCTTGAACTCCTCTGCGGCCTGTGACGACATCATCGCGGTGGCCCGGTCGATCGACGCGGTGGGGCTCTGCGGGGTGAAGGTCGCTGACGCCTCCGAGACGCTGCTGGCGAGGTCGACCACCTCTGCGGTGTCGTTCTCCAGGTTGCGGTCGGGCACCGACCAGTTCAGATAGGCGACGACGACGGCCGCCGCCAGTGCCGCCGCCGCGGTGCCGGCCACCGCGAGTCGCAGCCTCGGCCCGTCGTCATCCGTGCCGACGGTGACCCCGTCCCTGCGGGCCAGCACCACGTTGGTCACGACGCCTTCCACGATGAGCAGACACAGCACCGAACAGACCGAAACCCACCACAGCGGCCAGCCGAGCGCGACGCCTATGTAGAGCAACGCGGCGATCGCGGCCAACGGCGCCGCCACGTCGAAGGCGCCGATGCGCCAGGCGGTCCTCATCGGACCGACTCCAGCCGGGAGATCATCGGCTTGCCGTCCACGTCGGCGACGTCGAGCCGCAGCGTCCAGCGCACCGTCTGGGGCTTCTCGTTGCCCGCGTTCTCACTGACCGACGTCGCGATGACCATCACGGTGTCGGTGCGTGAGGCGAACGCCGACACATCGGCGGCGGCCGGCGGCCCCTGCGCGCCCGGCTGTTCGTGGTGCACGTACTCGACCGCGACCGAGTCGACCTGGCCGGTGGTGCGGGTCTGCAGCTTCTGCACCAGATCGCGATACGGCTTGATCGACGCGTCGAAGTCGGCGTTGAGCTGTCCGACGGTGCCCTCGTGCAGCTGCGCCAGGCTGGCCTCGACGGTGTCGGCGTTCATGTTGATGAGCACGGTGGTCCAGTCGGCGGCGGCCTGCATGGCCTGCGTGCGGTAACGCAGTTCGGCGGCGTCGCTGCGGTGCTGGGTCCAGATCAGCGCGGCGAGCACGACAGCGGCTATCGCGATCACGCCGGCTACCGCCGAGCCGATGCCATAGCCGGAGATCGCGGAATCGTGCTCGTTGGCATCCGCCTCGTCTTCGGGCATGCGCGTGAGGGTACCGGGCGGCAGCGAGCACGATCGCCACGCTGCCGCGACGACCGGTCTGGCAGTCTGGTGGGGTGACAGTAGAAGCAATCCGATCCGGTCTCGACCTGAGCCACGTCGACTCCGATGCCCGTCCGCAAGACGACCTCTTCGGCCATGTCAACGGCCGCTGGTTGAGGGAATACGAGATGCCGGGCGACCGTGCCACCGACGGCGCGTTCCGGTCGCTGTACGACCGGGCCGAGGAGCATGTCCGCGACCTCATCACCGAAGCCAGCGAAAAGGCTTCAGCGTCCGGTTCCGACTCGCCGTCCGACGAGCGGCGCATCGGGGACCTGTACGCCAGCTTCATGGACGAGCGGGCGGTGGCTGCACGGGGTGTGCAACCGCTGCTCGAGGAGTCGGCCGCCATCGACGCCGCGGATACTCCCGAGGCGCTGGCAGCGGTCCTCGGCACGCTGCAGCGCACTGGCGTCGGCGGGGGGACCGGAATCTACGTCGACACCGATTCCAAGGACTCGACGCGCTATCTGGTGCACATGAGCCAGTCCGGCCTCGGCCTGCCCGACGAGTCGTACTACCGCGACGAGCAGCACGCCGAAATTCTCGCCGCCTATCCGCGGCACATCGCGGCGATGTTCGGACTCGTCTACGGCGAGGAACTGCAGCCGAACGAATGGCAGGCCACCGCCGAACGCATCGTCGCGCTGGAAACCAAGCTGGCCGCCGCGCACTGGGACGTCGTCAAGCGCCGCGACGCCGACCTGACCTACAACCTGCGCACCTTCACCGACCTGCTCACCGAGGCGCCCGGCTTCGACTGGGCCGGGTGGGTGGCCGCGCTTGGTGCCACCCCCGACAAGGTCGCCGAAGTCGTGGTGCGCCAACCCGATTACTTGACGGCGTTCGCCGCGGCGTGGTCCGCCTTCGATCTGGCGGACTGGAAGGCGTGGCTGCGCTGGCGGCTCATCCACGCCCGCGCGTTCCTGCTGACCGACGAGTTGGTCGCCGAGGACTTCGAGTTCTACGGCCGCAAGCTCTCGGGCACCGAGGAACTGCGCGATCGCTGGAAGCGCGGGGTGTCGGTCGTCGAGGGTCTGATGGGTGACGCGGTCGGAAGACTCTATGTCGAGCGGCATTTTCCGCCGCTGGCCAAGTCCAGGATGGACGAGCTGGTCGCCAACCTTCGCGAGGCGTACCGGGTCAGCATCAACTCACTGGCGTGGATGACGCCGCAGACGCGCGAGAAGGCGCTCGCCAAGCTCGACAAGTTCACCCCGAAGATCGGTTATCCGGCCAAGTGGCGCGACTATTCGGCGCTGGTGATCAAGCGTGACGATCTGTACGGCAACTACCTACGCGGCTACGCCGCGGAATACGACCGGGATCTGGCCAAGCTCGGTGGGCCCGTCGACCGCGACGAATGGTTCATGACGCCGCAGACCGTCAACGCCTACTACAACCCCGGCATGAACGAGATCGTCTTTCCCGCCGCGATTCTGCAGCCGCCCTTTTTCGATGCCGATGCCGACGACGCCGCCAACTACGGCGGGATCGGTGCGGTGATCGGTCACGAGATCGGTCACGGCTTCGACGACCAGGGATCCAAGTACGACGGCGACGGCAACCTGGTCGACTGGTGGACCGACGACGATCGAGCCGAGTTCGGCACGCGGACAAAGGCTTTGATCGAGCAGTACGACAAGTACGTGCCCAGGGCGCTCAGCAACGGCCATCACGTGAACGGCGCATTCACCGTCGGCGAGAACATCGGCGACCTGGGTGGCCTTTCGATCGCTCTGCTCGCCTACCAGCTCTCACTCAAGGGCGAACCGTCGCCGGTGATCGACGGGCTGACCGGTGAGCAGCGGGTCTTCTTCGGCTGGGCCCAGGTGTGGCGCACGAAGTCCCGTGACGCCGAAGCTGTTCGGCGGCTTGCGATCGATCCGCACTCGCCACCGGAGTTTCGCTGCAACGGCGTCGTGCGCAACCTGGACGCGTTCTACGAGGCGTTCGACGTCGACCAGTCAGACAAGCTCTACCTGGATCCGCAAGAGCGCGTGCGGATCTGGAGTTAGCGATTTCGGTGCGCTTACGGTCGCTGTGCGAACGTAAGCGCACCGAACTCACCTAGAACATCTGCCAGTCGGAGGCGCCGTCCGGTTTGTCGTATATGCCGGTGGAGTTCTTGATGACAACAGCGTCGCCACTGCCGAAGTTGTCGTAGAACCACTGCGCGTTGGCTGGGCTCAGGTTGATGCAGCCGTGGCTGACGTTGCTGTTGCCCTGCGCCCCCGTAGACCACGGCGCACTGTGAACGAAGATGCCGCTGTTGTCTATTCGCACAGCGTCCTGCACCTTGATCTTGTAGCCCTCGGCCGAACTGACGGGCACGCCGTAGGTCGACGAGTCCATCACGATGTCGGCGAACTTCTCCAACACGTAGTAGGTGCCGTTCTTGGTCTCGTAACCCGATTTGCCCATTGAGACGGGGAAGGTCTTCTCCACCTCACCGTTACGCACGATCGTCATCTCGTGCGTGTCGTTGTCGATGGTCGCGACCAACTGCTCGGGGACGGTGAAACTCGACTTGGTACCCGCCGCATCGATGTAGACCGTGGTGCCGGCCGGCCAGAAGTCCTGCGGCCGCCACCGCAGCTGCGTGTCGGTGGTCCAGTAGAACCGGCCGGGAACGGGCGGCACCGACGTGATGTGCACGGCGTCCTGGGCCATCTGCCGATTGGCGATGGGCCGTTGGAAGTTGATGTAGATCGGCTTCGCCGCGCCGACAATCGAACCGTTGGTCGGATTGAACGACGGCGGCAGGAACGGCGGCTCCCCGACGAACGGCGTCGGGTTCTGTCCTTCCGGCGTCCCTTCGGGAATCGCCATCGGCTGGGGCTCCCCGAAGAGCGGGGGCGGGGCGGGCGGCAGGGGCGCACCGAACGGAGGCGGCGCGGGCGGTCCCGGCGGGGCGGGCGGGAACGCTGCGGGGACCGCGGGCGGTGGCGGTGGCACCGGCGCGGCGGCCGGGTCGACGGGCGCCGGCGGTGGCGGAACACCAGGTTGAGCCAGTGCTGACGGGGTGCTCAGCACCAACCCGCCGACGAGTCCGGCCGCCAGCACGGCGGAGAGTAGGCGCCTCAATTTCGGCTGCCGCATACGTGACCTCCCAGTCGCATAACTTCGTCCAGTGTGGCACAACGCGCCGGGCGGTCTTTGTCATCTGCATGTCGCCAGAACCCCGACCGTCACGCCACCAATGACGCTGACCTGCTGTGTTCATCCGCCTGAGGCGGTCGAACGTTACGTCAGGACCGCACCAACCGGGCGATGGCGGCGGATGCCTCGGCCAGTTTGGCGTCCGCCTCGTCGCCGCCCTCGGCCACGGCCTGGGTGACGCAGTGCCCGAGGTGCTCGTCGAGTAGCCCGAGCGCGACGGACTGCAGTGCGCTGTTGACGGCGCTGATCTGGGTGAGCACGTCGATGCAGTACTTGTCCTCGTCGATCATCTTCGCGATGCCGCGAACCTGACCTTCGATCCTGCGCAGGCGTTTGGCGTAGTTCTCCTTCTGGGCCGAATACCCGTGGGTGGAAGCGTCGTCAGCCATTTCCCCCACCTTTCAGCATCTGGTTCATCTGGCCGATCTCGGCCTGCTGCGTGTCGATCATCGTCTGAGCCATGCGCTTGACGTCCTCGTTCTGACCGTTGGCGACCTCGGCCTTGGCCATCTCGATCGCGCCCTGGTGGTGGCTGATCATCGACTGCAGCCACAGTGTGTCGAACTCGGCGCCTCGCAGCGACTGCAGTTTCGTCATCGTGGCCTCGTCGACCATCCCCGCCATCGCGCCGTGGCCGCCGTGCTCCCCCTGGGACGCGTCATCGTCTGGATTTTCATCCCACTGCACGAGGAACACCCGCAATGCCTTGATCTCGGGCTCCTGCTCGGCGGAGATCTTGGCGGCCAACGCGATGAGGTCGGCGTTGGTGGAGCGGTCCGGCACCATGGCGGCCAACTCGATGGCCTGCTCATGGTGGGGAATCATGTTGGTCGCGAACGCGTGGTCGTCGGCGTTGAAGCCGGCGGGCTGGGCGGTGCCGACCGGTTCGTCCGCCTGGTGCGTCTCGGTGTGGTCGTTGGACCCCGCGCACGAGGTGAGAAGCAAAGCGGCGAAGATGGCTACGAAGACGGTGGCGATCCGTGTGGTGCGAGGCGGCATGAGGATCAGAGTACCGCATACCCCAGTGGGGTATCTAAAAGAGTTTGTCCGGTGAAAAGCCGAAGGCATACTGCTCTCATGCCCTCACAGCCCACGACCGATGCTCCCCGCGCCAGCGGCTCATCGACGCCCGACATCAAGCCACGCAGCCGCGACGTCACCGACGGCCTCGAGAAGACAGCGGCCCGCGGAATGCTGCGCGCCGTCGGCATGGGCGACGACGACTGGGCCAAACCGCAGATCGGCGTCGGTTCGTCGTGGAACGAGATCACTCCGTGCAACATGTCGCTGCAACGGCTCGCGCAGTCGGTGAAGGGCGGCGTCCACGCCGCCGGCGGCTATCCGCTGGAGTTCGGCACCATCTCGGTGTCCGATGGAATCTCGATGGGCCACGAGGGCATGCACTTCTCGCTGGTGTCGCGAGAGGTCATCGCCGACAGCGTCGAGACTGTCATGCAGGCAGAGCGCCTCGACGGATCGGTGCTGCTCGCCGGCTGTGACAAGTCGATCCCCGGCATGCTGATGGCCGCCGCACGGCTGAACCTGGCGAGCGTCTTCCTCTACAACGGCTCGATCATGCCGGGCGTCGCGAAGCTCACCGACGGCAGCGAGAAGGAAGTCACGATCATCGACGCGTTCGAGGCGGTCGGCGCCTGCGCCCGCGGTCTGATGTCGCGCGAGGACGTCGACATCATCGAGCGTGCGATCTGTCCGGGCGAGGGCGCGTGCGGCGGTATGTACACCGCAAACACCATGGCGTCGGCCGCCGAGGCACTGGGCATGTCGCTGCCGGGCAGCGCTTCGCCGGTGGCGATCGACTCGCGCCGCGACGACTATGCCCGTCGTTCGGGTGAGGCCGTCGTGGAGATGCTGCGTCGCGGCATCACCACCAGCGACATCCTCACCATCGAGGCGTTCGAGAACGCCATCGCCGTGGTGATGGCGTTCGGTGGATCCACCAATGCGGTGCTGCACCTACTGGCGATCGCGTCGGAAGCCGGGGTCAAGCTCACACTGGCCGACTTCACCCGCGTCGGCCAGAAGGTCCCGCATCTCGCCGACGTCAAGCCGTTCGGCCGTCACGTGATGAAGCACGTCGACGAGATCGGCGGCGTGCCGGTGGTCATGAAGGCGTTGCTGGATGCCGGTCTGCTGCACGGGGATTGCCTGACGGTGACCGGTGAGACCATGGCCGAGAACCTGGCCCACATCGAGCCGCCGGACCCGGACGGCAAGGTGTTGCGCGCGATGAACAATCCGATCCATCCGACCGGTGGCATCACGATCCTGCACGGATCGCTGGCACCCGAAGGAGCGGTGGTCAAGTCGGCCGGCTTCGACTCCGACGTGTTCGAGGGCACGGCAAGGGTTTTCGAGCGCGAGCGGGCCGCGCTCGATGCGCTCGAAGACGGCACGATCACCAACGGCGACGTCGTGGTCATCCGCTACGAGGGACCCAAGGGCGGACCCGGCATGCGCGAGATGCTCGCCATCACCGGCGCCATCAAGGGTGCGGGCCTGGGCAAGGACGTGCTCTTGATGACCGACGGCCGGTTCTCCGGCGGCACCACGGGACTGTGCGTGGGACACATTGCGCCCGAGGCGGTCGACGGCGGGCCCATCGCGTTCATCAAGGACGGCGACAAGATCCGCCTCGACGTCGCGAACGGCACGCTCGACGTGCTGGTCGACAAGGACGAGTTCGAGTCGCGTAAGGCGGGCTTCCAACCACTGCCGCCCGTCTACAAGACCGGGGTGCTGGCCAAGTACACCAAGCTGGTGGGCTCGGCGGCCGGCGGCGCGGTCTGTAGCTGACCCTTACGCCGGCCCGGGGACGCCTCAGGTCACCATGCGGTCGATCCGCTGCAGTGCCACCGCACACACCGACAGGTAGGCCGGCGCCCACCACGGGACTGCGAACGCCAACCTGGTTCCACCGTCGGCGGGTCTCACCTCATGCCGAGTGGCGCGCAGGCCGGCCACCTCCCACGCCCAGCAGCGGTTCTCTTCGAATTCGGTGATCGTGAACGGCAGCGCGACTCCGATCGCCGTCCACACTTTGCCTCGCGAACCCAACCTCATCGGCCCGATCTCCGCCAGCTCGGCCCGCTGAATCGACGGGCCCCATTGCGGCCACAGGTCGAGGTCGACAAGAACGTTCCACACCGCCTCGGGCGGCGCAGAAATCTGCCTTTCGACGGTCGGCATGCGCTGCCGGAGGCCAAAGTCCATTGCCGGTCTGTGCCCCAACGGCGAAGTACTAAACGAGCGCTGGCTAGCGCGGGGTAGGTGGCGGCGGGTCGGCGGGCGTCACCGAGATCGGCAGCGAGTGCACTCCTGCTCCCTCACCCGGGCATCCGGCGCCCTCGACGGTGATCGCTCGCTGGCCGAAGAAGCTGCCATCGGGTCGAGGGATCAGGTAGTCCGACCGCACGGATTGCACTGCGCTGTCGGGATTCATGCGCTCGCACAGGTACGGATAGTCGCCGCTCGTCTCCCAGCGGTCGTTGTTCCATCGGTACTCGAACACCGGTGGGGCACCGGGGTCGCGGGACAGATCGTCGGAGTTGTCCATGGTCACCACGCAGCCGTTCACGTCGCAGTTGGCGGTGTATTCGACAAGGAAAGTCTTGGACGGCATGGGCGTCGGCGCACCGTTGAACGTCTGCTGCGCGAAGTCGACGGACACGTTGTACCACCCGTACAGCAGTGGAGGCGCGGGTCTGGGTGTCGCCTGGGCTGCTGGGGCCGCGAGCAACGCGGCACATGCTCCGATTGCGCTGATGGCTCGTGTCCTGGACATACCTGTGTCAATAACACACCGGAATGTCATGCACCCGCGAATTGGGCATACACCGCGGGCAGGAAGCCGGCCAGGTGGTTCATCTCCTGAGCGCAGTGCACGAGCAGATCGCGCGGATCGGGCAGCTGGTGAGCGGCGACGGGCCGAATCACCGCGTCGGTCAACATATTTCCCTTTCGCAGGCCGATGTGGGGTCCGCCCATCCAGAATCGGGACCGCATCTCGGCGCCGTCGGCGGTGGCCCGTACGTGGTGGACGAACCAGCCGATGTCGACGGGCACCTCCGCCGATCCCAGCCGTGCGCACACCGCGACGTCTGCGCCAAGGCGGGTCGGTTCGAGGCCGATCACCTGTGGCTCGACGAACTGGATCGCGGCCTTGGTGTACGACGATCCGAGGTACTCCTCGATCAACGACGTCCGGCCGACCCAGCTGCCGTCACCGCCGTTGTCGGACCAGCGCGCCGACGCATGAGCGCGTGGGTGCCACAGTTTGTAGCGTGTCGTCTCACTGCCGTGCCAGCCGAACCACCAGTCCCACATGGCGGGTGTGACGCCGGGCATCTCGGTGCGCACCGACACCTGGAATCCGCCGCCGCGCAGCTGACCGAATCCGTTCTCGGTCTGCTGGTAGCCCTCGTCGAGAATCGTTCCCGCGGAATCGAATCCGAGCAGCGTCTGGTCGGCCTGAGGTCCGTGCTCCAGCGCGACGACCACATGCCTTGGCAGTTCGGCCATGTCGGGATTGAAGTACGCGCCCCAGGGGGTGTCACCGTCGGCATCGCGGTAACCGAGGTAGGCGCTCATCAGACCCGTCCCATCCACGGGTAGAAGCGGCCGTCGGGGTCGTATGCGGCTCGGGCGTTGTCCAGCCGTGCCATGGCCTCGTCGGTGGCGAACTTCGCCGGACGCTGTCCGAGATTCTCGTCGGCCAACTGGATTCCAGTGGCCAGATGCGCCATCTCGGCCATGTTGTCGCGCGGCCAGTTCGCGTACTTGTCGTCGTCGGCCTCGTCCATCCAGCCCCCGTAGAGCGCGAGGTAGACCTCGGCCTCGACGCTGTAGGCCATGTCCTGCCGGGCCGGTGACGGTCCCCAATTGAGCCAGAGGAAATGCGCGGGGTGCGGCGGGAGGGTGTCGAGGATCCGACGAATGCCGGGCATCAGGTCCGCCGCCGGTGCCGAGGTCCACATGTTGTCTGCGGAGTAGCGGTGATCTTCCAGATAGTTGGCCATCACCGCGGTGTACCAGGTGGGCAGATCCGTTGGCGCATAAGGAACTTTGACCAGTGCCTGATCGATGGCCGGACAGGTGCCCAACAGGGCGAGCGCTTCCTCGGCTTCGGCCTCGGTGTCGGCGAACACGGGCGACGCGAGCAAGATCGCGGGACCGTCGATCCCGGCATCCCGCACGGTTCTGGTGGCGACGATCTGCAGTTCCACCCTGCGGTCCACGTCCGCACTGATGTCACGCGCCCAGGTGAACACCTCCTCTGCGCAGTCGAACGGATAGGCGTACAGGCTCATGCCGCAGACGGCCGGCTTCGGGTACAGCTTCAGATGAAAGGCCGTGACGGCCGCGAAGAACCCCGGACCGGCACCTCGCGCCGCCCAGTACAGATCGGGATGATTCTCGGCGTCGATGTAGAGCTTCTCGCCGTCGGCGGTGATGACGTCCAGACCGATCACGCTTTCGCACGCGGGGCCGTAGACACGACTGTTCCAGCCGTATCCGCCCTGAAGCAGGTACCCGCCGATGCACACGCCCTTGCAGTGGCCGGCGGGGAAGAACAGGTCCTGCTCCTCGAGTTCGGCCGCCAGGATGCTGCCACCTTTGCCCGGGCCGGCCACGGCGAGCATTTTGGCCTTGTCGATGGTGGCCTGGTCGAAACCGTGCATATCGAGCAGCAGGCCGCCGTCGCGCAGATGGTTGGCCGCCCAGCTGTGTCCGCCCGACCGGATCCCGACCTGAAGATCGTGGGCCTTCGCATAGGCCAGTGCGGCGATGACGTCGTCGTCGTCGTGGGCCTGCACGATCATCGCCGGATAGCGATCCGGCACGCGTTGATTCCAGACCGTCGACCGTCGGGCGTCCTCGTACCCGTCGGCCCCGTGCGCGAAGTGCCGCCCCGCCGGTAGTGCCACCACTTAGCCCTCCTAGATTCACATTGCGAATCGTTGTGAGCCGCATTGCGGATCAATATAGTGGTGGGGTGGCCCCTGCGGAAGAGAATCAGCCATCCGAATCCGGGCGTTCAGACGGAATTCAGGTTTTGCGACGTGCGGCGGCCGCCCTGGACGAGATCGCCGCTTCACCAGGCCAGCTTCGGCTGGTCGACCTGGGCGGGCGGCTCGGCCTGGCCAAGTCCACGGTGCGACGGCTGCTGGTCGGACTGGTCGAGATCGGATTCGCGAGCATCGATGACGAGGGCAGGATCAGCCTCGGCGAACGACTGCTCGGGCTGGGCGGTGCCGACGACGCGACCCTTGCGACACAGTTCCGGCCCACGCTGGACAGGTTGGCCCGCACGACCGGCGAGACGGTGGATCTGTCGGTACTGCGTGGTCAGCAGATGTTGTTCATCGACCAGGTGCAGTCCGCGCACCGGCTGCGGGCGGTTTCGGCGGTGGGTGTGCGGTTCCCGCTGGAGTGCACGGCCAACGGCAAGGCCGCGCTCGAACTGCTGACCGACCCGTCCGCGGGGCTCAGCGGCATCGCGTTCGACCGCGACGAGCACACCGCCGGGATCTCCGCGGCCGGTATCGCCGCGAGGACGACGGGCGGACACATCGTCGCGATCTCGGTGCCGGCGCCGAGCGACCGCTTCGATGCGAACGAGCGACGGATCGTCAGCGCCCTGCGCGACTGCGCGCGATCACTGGCTAGTTGACAACCGCGACCGCGAAGCCGTCCCAGCCCTTGGTGCCCACTGTCTGGATCGCCGCGGTGTCCAGACGCGGATGTTCACCCATCATCTCGAGCATGTCGCGCACGGCGCGGGCCTGATGGTCGTCTGCCGCGGGTGCGAACACCCGCCCGAATCGGGCGATGTTGTCCACCACGATGATTGAGCCCGGGCGGCCCAGCTTGATCGCCCACTCGACGTAGGCGACGTTGTTCTCCTTGTCGGCATCGATGAACGACAGGTCGAAGATCTCACCGCGTGCTTCGAGATCCGGCAAGGTGTCAAGGGCGGCGCCGACGATCACCTCCACCCGGTCCTCGACGCCCGCGCGCGCGAGGTTCTGGCGTGCGACATCCGCGTGCGCGGCCTCGTACTCGAGAGTGACGACACGACCCGACGGTCCGACGGCGCGAGCGAGGTTGATGGTGCTGTAGCCGGCGAGCGTGCCGATCTCCAAGACGCGGGTCGCCCGTGCCGCCCTGGCAAGCAGGTACAGCAGCTTCCCGTGTTGCGCCGATACCTCGATGGCGGGCATCCCCGCCGCGTCGGCCGACTCCCGCGCGGCGGTCAGCGCATCGTCCTCGGTGCGCAGCACAGCGTTGAAGAGCTGATCGAGCGCCTCGGGGTCTGGGCGGGAATCAGGCTCGGCCACACGGGGCACGTTATCGGACACCCTCTTTCGCGTACACCACGCGCAGCACGTGGGCGACTTCCGGACCCATGACCCCGCCGGCGAGGTCGCAGAACGTCGCGACGAACTCGGGTCCGTGCGGCGGTTCGGTGACGCAGAGATGGTGGGCGATCTCGTGCAGGACCACCAGTTCACGCAGCGCCCACGTCGTGCGTTTCTCCGGCACCGCGATGCGTGCGCCGTCGTCGGCACGCTCGTAGTGCGCCGCGCTGACGCCGCGCCGGGCACGCACCGTCAACGCCCCCGCGCCGGGCCACGCCTCACGGACCAGCGCCATGCCGAGCACGTCGTCGACGTAGCGCTGCACCGACTCCACCGACGCGAACCGGCCCTCGGGTGGCAGGGTCAGCTGCGTCCCGAAGAAGTCGACCACCCGGTTGCCGTGCTCAGCCGCCCGGTCGAACAGTGTCCGGACGAATTCCTCTGCGGCGTAGACCTTGGCCCGCTGGGTGTCTCTGATCGCTCACGTCTCCAGGGCCGAGCGGGCACCGGACAGCTCCCCGCCGCTGCCCAGCCGCGCCTTGCGGCCTGCGCGATCACCCGCGCGTCGCGCCGCCGACGAATACCCCGCCGTCGCACTGGTTGGTCGCCACGTGCCCCGCGCCGCCGAGGTCTGCTGGTAGAAGTCCTTGAGCTCGATCTCCTTGTTCCGCAACGCGATAGCGGTGCCCGGCTTTCTGCGCCAGCGTGGTCCGGTGGCTTCCCGCTGCGCCTCTTCGCGGGCTTCGGACAGCCGCTTGCCGATGCGCGCACCGAACGCCAGCTGGAAGTTGATGCGCGCGGTGATCGTCGGCGTCGGCCGGTGGTCCCCCGACGCGATGTAGGCCTCCGACGCGCGCACCATCTGCATCACCAGGCTGGCGTAGAGCGCATGGCTGGCGTCGATGTCCTCGCCGAACCCGTACGCGTATACGAACGTCGAATTCGAGGCGACATCGCACTTCACGTCGTTGGCCATCGCGATCACGGTGAACAGCTGGACATAGGTCCGCAGGCCGCGGGTGCCTGCGTTACCGATCGTGATGGTTCGCTGGACCGGCATCTGCGCCTTGGTGCGGTTGGATGCATGCGAGCGTGCGACCGCCAGGTCGATCGATGTCGCGGTGGCCAGCCGTTGGGCGGCGGCCATGAACGCGTCCGCCTCGTGCGTGTTGTCGGTCCCCTCGGCTTGCCGCAGCAGAGCGGCGATGCGCGCCAGCATCTTGTCGTCACTCATGGCGCCAGATTAGGTCTACTTGCCGACAAATTCGTCGAGCGCGCTGACGAGCTGTGGAGAAAGCGGATCCTGCTTGGAGTAGTTGGCGACGTTGTCGGTCGGATCGTCGCGCAGCACATGGCTGACGCCCTCGAGCTCGACGACGGTCAGCGCGGTGTGTTCGAGCGCATCCTCGAGCGGCCGGATCGATTCGCACGTCGCCTGTTTGTCGGCGTCTGAACACGTGATCAGCACGGGCGTGCCCGCGGGCACCTTGGCGGCCAGCGTGAGCGGGTCGATCTTGTCAGCCTCGATCACCGCCTTGACATTGCCGGCATTGACGAGCGCGCCGAGTCCCTCCGGGAGATTGGTCGGGACCGTGCCCTCGGTGCGGACCTCGTCGACGGCGGCCAGCCAGGTGGTCAGCGCCTCCGGAGAGGCGCTGGCGCGCACCCGGTTGGTGATGATGTCCAGATACCTGCCGGGTAGCGGCTGCAACAGGGCCAGCGAGTGGATCTTCGGTGCGCCGACGTTCGCGTCGGTCGCCAGAGCCATCGCATGGACCGTGCCTTCTCCCACCGCGTATACCGAGATGCGCGACGTGTCGGTCGCGGACTGCTCGGCGAGGTAGCTCACCGCGGCCTTCGCGCCGGTGGTGTAGACGGCGCTGACGACGTCCTGGGGCCGCTGCGAATAGGGTCCGAGACCCGTCTTCCCGGTTCCGATCTTGTCGTACCGCAGGCTCGCTACGCCTTTGTCGGACAACAGTTCGGCGAGCTGCCGCATGTTGCCGACGGGGCCCGCGACCGCGTTGTCGCCGTTGCGGTCGGTGTTGCCGCTCTCGGAGATCAGCAGCGCCGCAGGTCCCGGTGCGCCGCCGCGCTCATGACGGTACGTGCCGTGGATGGTCAGGTTGTCTGCGGTGAACGACACGTCTTCGTCGACCCAGGCAGATGTCGGTTCGTCGTCCGATCCGCATGCCGACACCAAAAGTGCCAGCGAAAGTAGCAGGCCCGCAAAGGCTTTCAAAGCTTGGCCTCGATCCACGAAGTGACGTCGTCGAGCACCAGCTCCTTTTCGGGCTCGTTGAAGACCTCGTGATAGAGCCCTGGATACACCTTGAGGTGAGCGTCGGTCGATGCGACACATTCCAGTAGGTGACGGCTACCGGCGACCGGGATCAGCTTGTCCTGCTCGCCGTGCACGACGAGCAGTGGCGCGGTGAGCGCCGAGGCGCGCTGCGGCATGGTCTCGCCGACCTCGATGAGCGCCTTGCCGATACCCGCGGGCAGCTTGCCGTGATGGACCAGCGGATCGGCCATGTACGCCGCGACCACCTCCGGGTCGCGGGACACCGCTTCGGTCGGGAGGTTCTCGACGGGCAGGCCCGGCAGAATGCTGCCGACGACCTTGGCCACGCGGATCATGAACGACGAGACGGCGTCCTGGGCGTCGACGGCAGGCCCCGACAGCACCATCGCGGTGTAGTCTCCCGCGTGCTCGACGCCGTAGGCGAACACGACACCGCCGCCCATGCTGTGGCCGAGCACGATCCGCGGCAGCTCGGGGTGGTCGGTCCTGGCGATGCCGACCAGGGTGTGGAAGTCGCCGGTGTATTCGTCGATGTTGCGCAGGTACACCCGCTTGCCGCCGGAGCGCCCGTGCCCGCGAAGGTCGAGCGCGTAGGTGATCAGCCCCGCCTCGCCGAATCGCTCGGCGACGTGGTCGTAGCGGCGGGCGTGTTCGGCGTATCCGTGGCACAGGACGACGACACCGCGCGGGGCGAGTTCCGGGGTCCATATGTCGTAGACGATGCGGACGCCGCCGATGCCCTCGAAGCTGCGTTCGGTGCGGGTAGTTGCCACCCAGGGAGAGTATCGGGCTGCCCAGTCGCACGCCGGTGACGGTTGTCACCCATGGTGACTAAGCTCGGCGAGGTGACGGTCCTGGCCCGCAATCTGGACGACGACAGCGCCGAAGACGCCTTTCTGGCCGACGCGCAGCGCTATCGCCGCGAGCTGCTCGCGCACTGCTATCGGATGACCGGGTCGCTGCATGACGCCGAGGACCTGGTGCAGGAAACCTACTTGCGGGCATGGAAGTCGTACCAGGGGTTCCAAGGCAAATCATCCGTGCGTACCTGGCTGTACCGGATCGCCACCAACACCTGCTTGACGGCGTTGGACAGCCGTCAGCGCCGGCCGCTGCCGACGGGGCTCGGCGCGCCCAGCTCCGATCCGGTCGACGACATCGTCGCGCGCGACGAGGTGCCGTGGCTGGAGCCCATTCCCGACGACTCGACCGACCCGTCGAACATCGTCGGCTCGCGTGAATCGGTGCGGCTCGCGTTCGTCGCGGCGCTGCAGCACCTGTCCGCCCGGCAACGCGCGGTGCTCGTGTTGCGTGAGGTACTGCAGTGGAAAGCCGCGGAGGTCGCCGACGCCATCGGCTCCTCGACCGCGGCGGTCAACAGCCTGTTGCAGCGCGCGCGTGCGCAACTCGATGCCGTCGGGCCCAGCGAGGACGACCATCTGCAGGTCCCGGAGTCGAAGGAAGCCCAGGATCTGCTGACGCGCTACATCGACGCGTTCGAGACCTATGACATGGACAAGCTCGTCGAGCTGTTCACCGCCGACGCCGTCTGGGAGATGCCGCCCTTCGACGGCTGGTATCAGGGCCCGGAGAACATCGTCCTGCTGTCGAAGACGCACTGCCCGGCCGAGTTGCCCGGCGACATGCGGCTACTCCCCACGGTGGCCAACGGTCAGCCGGCCGGAGCGATGTACATGCTCAACCGGGAAACCGGCGCGCATGAGCCGTTCCAGATGCATGTGCTCGCCACGACGGACGAAGGCATTACCCATGTGGTCGCCTTCCACATGGCGTCGTTCGAGAAGTGGGGCTTGCCCGCCACGCTCTAGTTTGCCGAATGTCGGGTGTTGTCACGCCCGCGCGCCGAAAACGTGGGTAAACCCGACACTCGAGCTGGTTTCACCGGGGCAAGCTCGCATCTAGCCGCACCGAGGCGTGGTCAGACCATCCTCTATCGCGCATCGCATCGCGCACCCGCGCAAGGAATGTGCTGCGTCTGTATCGAAGGATGTCGCGGCTGAGCCGAATCACGATCCAGCCTTCCGCTTCGAGGTCGGCGATCCGCTCGATGTCGCGAGCATGATCCGCCCACGTGGCCCAGTGTTGTGGACCGTCGTACTCGACGGCGACTTTCCACTTCCGGTATCCCAGGTCCACCCGGCCGATGAACTCCCCGAACGTGTTGCACACCACGATCTGTGTCTCCGGACGGGGAAAACCGGCTTCGATGAGAAGCAGACGAGTGCGCGTCTCCTGAGGCGACTCCGAGCCGCCGTCCATCAGATCGGTCGCTTTCCGCAAATGCGGGATCCCCCGAGCACCGCGGTGCATGGGCAGCAGCGCCGCAACCTCCTCGGACTTCACGCCTGTCGCGTTCGCAAGTGCATCAAGCCTCATTACCGCCTGCATTCAAAGTCCCTCGCCGCCCTAGGTCGTAAGCGGTACGCGCGGGTGTGGTGGCCGTCATGCCACGGACCGCGCATATTTCGCTTTCGTGGAGGACGTCGCGATGGATCACGATCCCATTGACCTTGCCTGGCACAGGTCGTATTAGCTCGGCAGGAAGCGCCGCGTCGATCCATTTCGATCCGTGAACGGCCGCGGCCGAAAGCCCAGCGACTGTGGCGCGACGACTCGACCACAACCACGCGGCATTCGCTCGCATCTCGGCGGTCAGCTCCACCCCCTTCGGCAGGTAGACGTTTTGGTAGATCTTCACGTTGCGGGTCGTCAGGGTTCTGCGCGTGAAACGGCCCGCCGCCACGGCTTCGGTTCCAAGGAACGGCTCCATATTCATGGCGTAACGGTGGGGTCGCTATCCGACAGGATCGGCGACCGTCGGGCTTTGTCACGGTACTTATCCACAAGCGTCGCAAACCCGACGCTCGACGATCAATAGCGCGCGAACTGCCAGCTCAACGCTGCGATTGGCAGCAGTTCTGGAACGTGTTCTATTCTCATGGGTCATGAAGACCAAGGGCGCTCTGCTGTGGGAGCTCAACACGCCGTTCCGCGTCGATGAGATCGAGATCGGCGACCCCGTCGGCGACGAGGTACAGATCCGCGTCCACGCCGCGGGTATGTGCCACTCCGACTATCACCTGACCACCGGCGCCACCCCGATCGCCCTGCCCGCGCTCGGCGGCCACGAGGGCGCCGGCGTCGTCACCAAGGTCGGCCGCAACGTGACGGGCATCGAGGAGGGCGACCACGTCATCCTCGCGTTCATCCCGGCCTGCGGCGAGTGTCCGCCGTGCCTGAAGGGCTACCGCTCACTGTGTGATCGCGGCGCGGTTCTGCTCGGCGGTAAGGCGATCGCCGACGGCACCTCGCGCGTGCACGCCGGCACCACCGAGGTCTCGCCGATGAACCTGCTCGGCACCTTCGCCCCGCACATGACGGTCCACAAGGACTCCGTCGTCAAGATCGACAAGGACATCCCGTTCGAGACCGCCGCGATCATGGGTTGCGCGGTGCCGACGGGCTTCGGGTCGGCCGTCAACGTCGCCGACGTCCAACCCGGCGAGACCGTCGCCATCATCGGCGTCGGCGGCATCGGCATGAGCGCACTGCAGGGTGCGGTGATCTCGGGCGCCCGCAATGTCATCGCCATCGATCCGAACGAGTGGAAGCGCGACCAGGCGATCAAGTTCGGCGCAACGCACGTCTACCCGTCGATGGCCGAGGCGATCGCCCCCATGATCGACGTAACGCATGGCTTGATGGCCGACAAGACGATCATCGCTGTCGGCGACATGAAGGGCGAATACATCGAAGAGGCGATGATCCTCACCGCCAAGACCGGCACCTGCGTGCTGACCGGCATGGGTTCGATGATGGACGCCGACGTCAAGCTCAACATGTTCCTGTTCACCATGTTGCAGAAGACGTTGAAGGGCAACATCTTCGGCGGTGGGAGCTCGCACGTCGATACGCCGAAGCTCACCGGGCTGTACAAGTCGGGCCTGCTCAACATCGACGACATGGTCACCAGGACCTACCGTCTCGAGGACATCAACCAGGGCTACCAGGACATGCTCGACGGCAACAACATCCGCGGCGTCATCACGTTCGACGAGGCGGACTGGTAGTCAACCGCTCGGAGACGGCCTTGGCCACCGCGCCGAAGGCGCGCAATTGCGCTTCCGGCATTCCGTCGAACATCGCGGAGCGCACCAACGCGACGTGCCCCGGCGCGGCCACCTCGAGCGCAGCACGGCCGGCGTCGGTGAGGTCGACGGTCGCACCGCGGCGGTCGTCGTCGCTGCCCTGGCGTGCGACCAGACCACGACCACGCATCCGGCGCAATTGGTGGGACAACCGGCTCTGCTCCCACGCCAACGCATCGCCGAGTTCGTTGATCCGCAGTGGGCCGCGCTCGGACAGGGCGACCAGCACGTCGTAGTCCGAGAGCGACAGCTCGCAGTCCTGCTGGAGCTGGCGGTGCATCGCCGTCTGCAGCCGGCTGGCCATCGCCAGATAGTCGCGCCAGATCTGCTGTTGCTCGTCGGTCAGCCACATGGAATACATGACACATCATCCATGTTGTCGTGTCCAGTGGCCGCACCTAGGCTGGGCCCGGAGCGAGAGGATCGCTGATGACCACCCCGACCATAGACGTCCGTCGTGCCGACGACCGCGCGAAAACCAAGATCGCATGGCTGGACTCCAAGCACTCGTTCTCGTTCGGCAGCCACTACGAACCCGAGAACACCCACCACGGCCTGCTGCTCGTCAACAACGACGACATCGTGAAGCCGGGGACCGGCTTTGATACCCACCCGCATCGCGATATGGAGATCGTGACCTGGGTGCTGCGCGGATCGCTCGTGCACCAGGACTCGACCGGTCACTCCGGCGTGATCTATCCCGGCCTGGCACAACGCATGTCGGCTGGACGCGGCATCCTGCACTCGGAGAAGAACGACTCCTGGACGCTGACCGGCGAGCAATCGCACTCCGACCCTGTGCATTTCGTGCAGATGTGGGTGGTTCCCGACGAGTCGGGCATCGAACCCGGATACCAGCAGCTCGAGATCGACGACGAGCTGTTGCGTGGCGGTCTGGTGACCATCGCCTCGGGCATGCCCGAGCACAGCGACCAGGCCGCTATCACGATCCGCAACAAGTATGCCGCGCTGCACGGCGCGCGGCTACAGGCCGGCGAGAGTGTCGAACTGCCTTCGGCGCCGTACCTGCACCTGTTCGTACCCCGCGGTGACGTCACCCTCGAGGGCGCGGGGCCGTTGCACGAAGGCGACGCCGTGCGATTCACCGCTTCGGGCGGCCAGCGCGTCACCGCCACCGAACCCGCTGAAATTCTGCTTTGGGAGATGCATGCGGGTTTATCTGCGGCATAACAGAATTGGGATCTGCATCGCCGGTATGGCGCTGCTCACCGCGTGCTCCGCTGCACCGACTCCGCCACCGGACACCCGTGCACCGACTTCGGCCGCCCCGACCTCCGAACCTGCCGGGGGGCTGAGCCCCGTGGCGGTGCAGGTAGCTCCCGATCTGGCGCAGGCCCCGTTCGACGAGCCACGGGAGGCGCGGGTTCCGCGAGGGTGGACGTTGTCGGTGTGGGCGCGCTTGCCGAAGCCGAGGCTCGCGGCGTGGGCCCCCGACGGCGCGCTGCTGATATCGGTGCCCAGTGCCGGCGAGGTCGTCGCGCTGCGCCCTGGGGCCGGCAGCCCGACACGAGAGGTGCCACTCGACGGACTCGACCAGCCTCACGGGTTGACCTTCGCCGGAAATTCCTTGTACGTCGCGGAAAGCGACCAGATCGATGTTTACGACTACGCCGACGGCAGGGCGATCAATCGCCGAACCGTCGCCGGGGGCCTGCCCGACGCGAAGAGCCCGGACCTTCGCGGCGCCTATTCGCACGCGCTCAAGAGCGTCGCGATCGGCCCCGACGGTGCCGTGTACTTCTCGATCGGGTCGACGGGCAACATCTCAGCCGAGGATCGCGACGCGGACCCGCCGCGCGCCACCATCATGCGCGTTCCACGCGGCGGCGGACCGGCTGAACCATTTGCGACGGGCGTCCGCAACGGCACCGGCCTGGCGATCGCGCCGGACGGGTCGTTGTGGACCGCGGTCAACAACCGTGACAACGTCGCGGATCCACGCACCGGCGAGGTCGATCCGGAGTACGTCGACGAGCATCCACCGGAATCGGTGGCCCGGCTGACACCGGGACGCGAATTGGGCTGGCCCTACTGCAATCCCGACGGCGGTCCGGCCAATCTGCCGTTGATTCGTGATGTGCAGACCAACGCCGACGGCGACCGCATGGACTGTGCGTCACTGCCGCCGATCGAACAGAGCCTCGGCGCTCACGCCGCCCCACTCGGCATGAGCTTCACCGACGGCGTACTGCCCGCGCCGTACGCCAGCGGGGCGCTCGTCGGCGTCCACGGATCGTGGAACCGCGAACCGCCCCGTGCGCCCGAGGTGTCGTTCTTTCCCTGGCGCGACGGCGTCTTGGGCGATCAGCAGACGCTCGTCGGTGGGTTTCAGTCCGGGGACGGCTCGCGGTGGGGCCGTCCGGTGGCCGCGGTGACCGGACCGGACGGCGCGGTCTACATCACCGACGATTACGCCGACGCCGTGTACCGTCTGGCCCCGCCGTCGCCCTAGCGGACCTGCGTGCTCTTGGTGCCCCGCCGCCCGGTGATACCGACATAGATCGCGATCAGCACGATGGCGACGATGATGCCGACGAGGAACGGGATGATCTCCCACCCGCCGTTCGAGTTCTGGTACCCGAGCTGGTAGGTCAGCCAGGAGCCGATGAAGGATCCGAGCGCACCGAGCACGATCGTCATGATCACACCGATGCTCTGCTTACCCGGCATGATGAGACGCGCCAGCGCCCCCACGATGAGGCCGACGATGAGCGCGCTGAGAATCGTTCCGATCATTTCTGCTCCTCTATAGGTAGTCGGTTGAGTACCGACGTCATCTGTTTCTCGGTGTCATTGGCCAGTTTTTCGAAGTACAACTTCAACAGCGGGTTCAAAAGTGCTATCGGCCCGCGCATTTCGAGGTCGTTGCGGTAGGTGATCACCGAACCCGAATCGGCCGCGTCGACGTAGATGTTCTCGGTGGAGGTCGACGACTTGTTCTTGCCGACGAACACCAGATTGCTGTCGCTCATTGTTTCGAGGGTGTAGGTCAGTTCTGCGGTGACGCCGGCGATCTTCGATACGTTGTGCCAGGACGCGCCTTTACCGATTGGCCCGCTGTCGTTGCGCGTGCATTGCTGCGTGCCCGGATCCCACTCGACGGCATGTGCAAAATCCTTGAGGTACTCGATCACCTGGTGCGGCGAGGGGCTGACCGAGAACGTTCGCGAGACAGTGGGCATGCGGTGCGATTACCCGGTTCTTCGGGGAACTAACGCGCGCCAGTCCGTGACAGGTAGCCGACAGCGTCTGTGCCGGGGCGAAATCCTATTGTGATGCACTTGTTACGAAAGTTGACAGTGTTGCTACCGGGGTTAATGTGGTTTCGTCGCTATGTCTTCTGGAGGCCCCCTTTGTCGATCTCCGTCACCATTCGGCGCTTCGCGGTCGGCGCGGCGGCGCTGATGTTGTGCGCTGGGCTGTCGACAACGGCCGGAGCCCCGAACGCAGGCGCAGCGAGCGGCCGCGATCTCCTCGCCGGCGCCATCGCCAACACCCGCGGGTCCTACCTCGTCTACAACTTCGGCAGCGGCCATCCCACACCGATGCTCAACGCCGGCGGCAGCTGGTACGAGATGAGCAACGGCGGCCACTTGATGATCATCAAGTCGGCGTCGCAACGGCTCGCCCCGCGACTGCTCGTCGACTCGCACAGCGGTTATCAGGGCCGCTGCGAACGCGATCCACGCGCGCGCACCGGCGAGGGCCTCCGGCAGGCATCCGAGATCTTCTCGCCGCTGCAGGCATGGCAGGCGCTGGGCCAGCCCACGATCGCGATCAACGCCAACTTCTTCGACGTCCGTGGACAGCAGGGTGGCTCATGGAAGTCGACCGGCTGCAGTTCCCCCCTGGGTGCCTACGTCGACAACACCCGCGGGCAGGGGCGCGCCAACGCGGCGGTGACCGGCACCCTCGCGTATGCGGGAAAGCAAGGCCTCTCGGGTGGCAACGAGAACTGGAAGGCGTTGTCCACCATGATTCTTCCCGTCGCAGGCGCACCCTACGTGGTGCCCCCGAGAAGTCCCGACGATTACGACGCCGCATCGCCGGTGATTCAGGACCTGCTCGACAAGGATGTTCGCTTCGTCGCGGTCGCGGGCATCGGGTTGTTGGCGCCCGGTGACATGGGGCAACTCAACGACGGCGGACCGAGCGCCGCCCGCACCGCCCTCGCATATTCCAGGACGAAGGACGAGATGTACGTCTTCCAGGGCGGCAGCTACACACCCGACCAGATGCAGGATCTGTTCCGTGGCCTAGGCAGCGATACGGCCGTGCTGCTCGACGGCGGCGGCTCGTCGGCGATCGTGTTGCGTCGTGACACGGGCGGCATGTGGTCGGGAGCAGGTGTCCCGGACGGCAATTGCGATACCCGTCAGGTGTTGTGCGATTCGCGGGAACGGGCGCTGCCGAGCTGGTTGGCGTTCAACTAACGCAGGACATTCAGCGCGCTGCGCGCCGCCCGCCCGGTCTGCTCCGCGTAACTGCCGCCGAACAGCACGACGTGAGCCAGCAGCGGATACAACTGGTGCAGGCCGACCCGGTCGCGCCAACCCTCGGACAGCCTCCGCCGCGACTCGTACCCGGCGATGACCGCCTCGAAGTGCGGACAGCCGAACAGTGCGAGCATCGCGAGTCGGTCTCGCGGTGGCCGCCGTGGGCCGCGGGGTCGATCAGGACCACGCCGTCCGGAGTCCACATCACGTTGCCGCTCCACAGGTCACCGTGTAGACGGGCGGGGCGATCGTCGTCGTCGAATCGCCCGTTCTCACACTGCGCGATCACCGCATCGAGTTCACGCCGGATCGACGCGCTGAGCCGGTCGGCCGCGCGCTCCGCCATGGGCGCCAACCGTTCACGGGCGTAGAAGGTCCCCCACGAGTCGTGTGCGGTCAGCGACATCGGCAGAGGATGGTGCAGCGGTCCGAAGAAGCCCGGCCCCGGCCATCCGGGTGGCCCGATGCCAAACGCATCGGCGCCCGCGTCGTGCGTGCACGCCAATCGCCGACCGAACTCGCGGGCGGTGTCACGGTCGGGCGCGACGGCGTCGAGCCGTCCCAAGGTGAGGGTCCCGTCGTCGAAGTCGACGACCTCGGCGCACGGCACCCCGCCGTCGGCGGACGAAAGCCATTGCAGCCCTGCGGCTTCGCACGCAAAGAAACCTGTCGGCGCGCCGGGGTTTCGCTTGACGAAGGTCGGCATCTCAGGGTTGGCCGGAGACCTTCCGCAGCGCGATGTCGCGCATCTTCGTCGGCATCACACTCATCAACGCCACCTGCGCCTTGGGCACCAGTCCGACGATGTAGCGGGCGCGTGGCCGCTTCGCGGTGAGCGCCTCCTCGACGACTGCGGACACCTTTTCCGTCGGGACGGCGATCTTCTGCGACACCGGGATCATCTTCTTGAAGCCCGCGATGTGCTTGGCGTAGAGACCGCGGTGCTCCGGGGTCAGGCCGGCCTCAAGGTCTTCCACCATCGTGTCGGCGGTACGCCACATGTCGGTGTCGGTCTGCGCCGGCTCGACGACTATGACGCGGATCTTCCAGGGGTTCAGCTCCATTCGCAGCGCATCGGCGGCCGCCTCCAGCGCGAACTTGCTCGCCGCGTACGCACCGACCAGCGGCATGGACAATCTGCCGTTGACACTCGAGATGAACACGACCCGCCCCCGGGATCTCCGAAGCCGGGGCAGGACCGCCTGGGTGACAGCCAGCGCACCGATGACGTTGATCTCCAACTGCTTTCGCCACTCGTCGGGGCTCAGGGTTTCCATCGCTCCGCCGACGGCGATACCGGCATTGTTGACGACGGCGTCCAGCTGTTCGGGCAACGATTGCTCGAGGGCGGCGATGTCGTCGGCGGAGGTGACATCGAGGATCACCGACGACACCCGCTGCGGGTCGTGTTTGGTTACCGCGTCCGCGTCCTGCTGGCTGCGGACTCCGGCGATGACGTCCCAGCCGCGGGCGGCCAGATGCTCGACGATCCCCTTGCCGATCCCCCGTGAAGCGCCGGTGACGAGTGCTGTTGGCATACGCCGAGACTAGTCACTGCTGGAGCTGATGCCAGCAACTCAACAAAGCTCCCATTCAGCGGCGCTGACGATCTCGAGCGCCGTGTTGTTTCCGACCCCCAGATCGTTGATCACCATCGTGGTCTTGCCGGGTGACAACACGCCTGCGCGTTCGGCGGCGCACACCCTTTCCCCCACGGCGAGCAACTGCTGCGGGGTCAGGAATGCGTATCTGTCCTGCAGCTTCGCCAAGTACGCTGCCTCGTCCGCAGCCGCCGACGGCGCGGACAGCACCGCAGCACCGACCAATGCCCCCACCACACTGATTGTTCGAATCACCAGGTCCACCTCCGCAAATCGGAGTTTCCTCCGGTCATTGCGGTTAAACACCCACTTTGGCGAGTACTTGCAAACGCTAGGAAATTTGTTGTACGACAAACTGTGTCGTCAACCGATGCCACTGACTCCAGTCGCTGAGTAGGTAATGTCCGGCGTTGGGGATGCCGACCCATTCGGCGTCGACGCCACGATCCTTGGCCCGCAGGGTCTGCTGCCGCGACGCGCGCGGATCGGTCCGCGTATCGCCGGTGCCGTGGACGACCAGGAGCCGGCACCCGACGGGCACCAGATCGGCGTCGTCTCGCGGCCACCATGGAGCGAGTGCCACGACGCCGCCGATGTCGGATCCGGCGCTCAGGTGCGCGGCGACCCGTCCGCCCATCGAATGGCCGACGAGAACGACCCGGCGCGGGTCGACGTCGGTGAGCATTCGGTCGAGCTCTGCCTGGGCATCGTGTACGGGATCTCGCCGAGCGCCATTCCATCCCCGCAGGCGGTACTGCACACGATGCAGCCGCACACCTCCGCCGAGCCTGCGCCGAAGTGCCAGCGCCAACCAGTCCATCCTCAGGTTGGCGAGCTGCCGTGCGCGGGAGGCTTCGTCGCTCTGCGGCTTGCCTCCGGGAAGGATCAGCACGCCGCCGCGCGCCCCGCTACTCATGGCCGCCCGGGTGACGGCGGGGGCCGAACCAGAAGATGGCCGCGCTGGTCGCCACGACGGCGGCCGCCAGCGTGATCACGGGTGCAACCGCGAACCGAGTCAACGTCGCGCCCAGTGTGGCACCGGCGAGAATGGTGAATACCACGCCGTAACGCAGCTTTTCGCGATCACCGGTGCCACCCGCCAGCCGGCTGTCGAAGCCGAGACCGGAGATCGTCGTCGTCAGCACCGTGGTGGACAGTTCCTGGATACCGAACTGCCGCGCGGTGGAGTTCTGAATACCGAACGCGATGGCCAACCCCGCGATCAGGAACAGCTTCGTGTGGTCGCGGTAGTCGAGAACCCCGGTTCCCGCGAGGATCGACAGCGTCACGAGCATCACGACTTCCAGTGAGAGCGTGAACCCCAGCCAACGATGGACTTCGCGGTCGAGGTGGCGGGCCAACCGGCCGCCGAACACCGCGCCGGCCACGAAGCAGACGAGCGCGACCAACGCGGCGGTCACGTCCACGACCGTGCGCGGGGCCAGCCAGAGACCGAGGAAGATGACGTTGCCCGTCATGTTCGCCACGAACACATGGCCGAGTTCCAGCACACTGACCGCGTCGACGAGGCCTGTCGCGAAGGTCAACAACAGCAGCGCGACGTGGGTGAGCCGGTCGGACACCGGTGATTCGACGGCCACGGTCGGCGATGGCCCGGCCTACAACTGCGGCGTCAGGTCAAACGATGTCACGGTGGACATCTTGGTGATCAACCACTTCGTGTGATCGCGCTCCATCGTCAGCCGATAGGACAGATACCGCAGTGACGGAATGTTCTTCGTCACCGGGCTGGTCGCCACCGAATTGGTGTACACGATCGCGGTGGCTTCGTCGCCGGACAGCGACTCCACGGCGGCACCCATCACCTGGGTGGTGTTGGTGACCTGGGCCTGCTTGTTGGGTGCGACGATCGCGTCGATGTACTTGCGGTACTCGTCGGCGAAGTCGCCACCGAGGAAGACGTCGGCGCGGTCCGGCAGCGTTTCCATGTTGTCGGGGGTGTACGTCCACAGCGTGGAGATCGCACTGGCCGCGGTGCGGGCGACGTCGAGCTTCGTGTCGACCGTCGCGCGTTCGGCCAGATAGGGCTGGACCGTGGCACCCGCGAAGGCGCCGGCCGCAACGAAGAGCGCTGCCGCGGCAGTGGCCGCGATCAGGAGTCGCTTCCCGGCGGGACGGTGCGGCACCAGAATCCGGTCGTCGTCGGATTCGTCGTCCGCTTCGGCGTCAGCCTCCGAGTCGGGGAGCTCGCTGGCTTCCTCGGGTTCCGGCGTCTGCACACCTTCGGAATCGTCCTCCGCTGCTACCGCTTTGGGGGTGCGCCGCTTCTTACCCACGGGGGTCCGCGGCGCCTCGGCGGGCTTGTCCGGATCGACAGGCTCGGCGGGAGTCTCGGTAACCGCCTGGAGCTCAGGCGTTTTCGGGCGGCGCCGCAGCGAGAACCGGCTGCGGCGCGGTTCGGCCGGTGCATCCGCTTCGGTGGTCAGATCACCTGGATCAGCTGGCTGATCTTCCACTGTTGTCCTTCCTTGATGGCGGTTGCGACCCAACGGTTTCCGCTTTCGATCGTCGACTTTCCGTCCGGCGACTTGGACGTGATCTTCGTCGCGACCAGCACGTCGGCGCTTCCGTTGTCGTTCCACCGCTGGACGCCCGCGGCGACCACGGAACCCGTGGTCGGTTCTGCCTGCGCCACCTGGATCAGGATCTCGTTCTGCTTCTCCTTGAACATGCTGGCGAACTCGCCGGTGCCCTGCGCCAGGATCCGGTCGGTGTAGGCGTTGGCGTTGAACGGATCCAACGTGGTGTAGGAGGTCATGAACGCCTGCACGTAATCCAGAACCTGCGCGTTGTTTGCGGTGTTTCGGACGTCGGCCCGGTGGCTGACGAGCATCAGGGTGCCCGCCGTCAGCGCCGCGGCGATCAGTACCGATGCCAGCGCCGCGATGAGCGGCAGGCCCCATCGCCGCGGCGGGTCTGGCTTCACCTCGAAGAAGTCGGGCTCGTCGGCCTCGATTCTGCGCCGCGGGCTCATTGGCCCGGCGCATTCATCTGCGGCTTCTTCAGCACGACGAGATTGGCGACCTTCCACTGGCCGTCAGCTGCCTTCTCGAACTCCACCCGCAGCGTCGCGGTGATGAACTTCAAGTCCTTCGGATCGGTGCCGCGCTGCCCCTGCAGCGCGATCAACATCGAGGCCTGCTCCGCCGTCGCCGACAGCACGGCGCTGCTGACCGCGAAGTACTCGTTCGACGTCGCACCCGACTGCTGCACCAGCTGCTGTTGCGCGATCAACTGATCGCGATAGCTGTCGGTCGTCAGCGACTGCGCATGCGAGAAGTCCTGTTGCAGTGACTCACTGTTATAGCTGAGCATCTGTTCGACGATCCGGGGTCCCTGCTCGGCGATCTGCTGACGGGCGACGTCGACCGCGCGTTCCGGTCGGTACACCACGAGGTAACCCAAGCCGACGGCCACCGCACACAGCGCCGTCGCCACGATCAGCGCGATTGCCGCGGGCCGACGCATATCACGTTGTGGCCGTTCGGCAGGGGATTCGACGGCGTGCACCTCGGTGCGCAGCAACAGGTCGGCGAACGTGCGGCGTCTGCCGTCCCACAGCGGCCACAACCAGCCGACGAACAGCGCCGCGGTGTCCAGCAGGTGCACCAGGTCCCGGCCGACCAGTCGCAGCACGCCGGGAGCGGCACCGTCGTGGGTGCGAACCGCGATGCCGAAGACCGCTCGGCCCAGGCTCCAGCCGGTGATCGTCGGTAGCAACAGCCGGTTGACCGCCATCGCGACGATCACACACGCCGCCGTGGCGACGTACACCCACCACAACCAGCCGAGCCACGGTGCGCTCCACGCCGACACCGCCATGGTCGCGATCACCGCAACCCCGAAGAGGACGTCGATGGCGATCGCACCCGCGCGTGCCGGCCAGGACGCCAGCGACGGTCCGGCCTCCACCTCGGTCTGCGACGAGTCCACAGTGTCCAGTACAGCTGTCACGAGGTGACCTGGTCCAGCTGCGCGATCTTGTAGGTGCCGTCGGCCGGCGCCATCTGCAGCCGCAGCCGGTAGCCCTGCTCCTGGTCGGCGACCTCGGAGTTGGTCACCTTCACCCGCACCGCGACCAGGACCTCGAAGGATCCGTCGTCGTTGTGCCGTTCCACCGCGGCGCGCATGTCGGACACCTGCACCGTCACATTGGCGGCCTGGTAGGCGTCGACCAGGACCCCGCTGTATAGGCTGGCCTGCGCTCCGAAATCACCCGTCGAACATTCGATGATCTTCGACTGTGCCACGCTCATCGCCGTCACATCGGGCGCGTGCGTCGCGGCCACACAATCCCGCGCTGCCTGCAGGGCGGCGGCTTCCTCGCGCGCAGCCTTCTCGCTCTGCTGGTTCGCTTTCAGCAAGAGAAAGCCCGCCACCGCCCCGGCCCCGGCGAGTACCAGCAGACCGGCGCAGATCGCGGCAACCCAACCGCGGCCAAGCCGCGCCGGGCGGTGATCGTCGGTGGATTCTGCTACATCGGGTCGCTGGGGCGGCTCCGCGGCTAACGACTCGTCGAGCGCCTCATCAGCATCGGTGGGGTTCAGCTGGCTGGTGCCAGCATCTCCTTCCATCCGTCGTCTCCTGGGTTGCTCGAATTTGTGACGTTGTACCTGACGCCGTCCGGTCCCACGACCTGGCCGCTGGACGGGCTGTAGACGGCCGTGGAGCCCGGGGGCCCTGGTGCCGGAGTGTAGATGCACGGGTTGGGCTGCTGTCCACTGCAGGTGACGCTGCCCTGGCCAGGGGGGCTGAGCGGGTCACTGATCGGCGCCGTCGACTGCGGCGGAGGCAGTACGTCGGCAGACGCCGGATTCACACCGTTGTTGACGCTCGGGGCCGGAATGACACCGCGTCCCGGGTTGACGCCCTGATCGCAACGGGCACCCGGCGCCGGGCAGGACAGGATCTGGTTCGGATCGCCGTACCACGGGTTGGTGCCCAGCGGCACGTACGGTTCGGGACTGCGGCATTCCATCGGCGTGGCCGCGCGCTTGCCCGGCACGTCCACACACGGGTAGTTGCGGGCACCACGAACGACGTTGCCCTGGTAATCCTTCGGGATCTTGCAATAGGTGCCCTTGGGCAACGGCGCCATGCTTGTGTCCGCCGGCGAACGCCACTCCGATGCCGGCAGGAAGCCGGTGAGGCACGGCGGCGGCTGGTTGATCGACAGCACGAGCGGCAGCTGACCTAGGTCCTCGAACAGCGTTCCGGCCTGGGCGACCGACGCGCCTTGCGGCAGCATCACCAGCGTCTGTTCCAGGCCCTTGTTGTAGCGCTTGAGCATGTCGATCACGATCGACAAATTCGCCAGCGTCTGGGGCAACGAGTCGCGCACGTCGCTGAACACCATGTTCACCTGATCGAGCGTCGGCGCGGCGTCCTGGATGCCACTGCGCAGCGCGGCATCCTGCTCGGCGGTCTGCGCGGCGATGACGTTCAGGTTGCGCGACCACGCCTCGATGTTGTCGCCGGACTGAACCTGGCTGTCCAGGACCGGCGCCGAGTTGGCGATGATGTCGTTGACCTGAGGCAGGTTGTCCTTGAAGCCCTGCGCCAGGTTGGTGGTCGAGTCGACCAGCCTTTGCAGCGCCGGCCCCAAACCGCCTACGGCGTTGGACGTTTCGGTGAGCAGTGCGTCGATCTTCTCCTTCGGCAGTACCGCGAGGCCCTCGTTGGCCGCGTCCAGCGCGGGGCCGACCTCGCTCGGCACGGTGCTGTCGGTGATGGTCGACCCCGGACTGAAATACTGGCCCGGATTGCCCGTCGACACCAGGTCCAGGTACTGCTCGCCGATCGCCGACACCGAGTGCACGTTCGCCGACGCATCCGCGGGGACCTTGTACCGGTCGTCGATGCTCATCGTCGCCAGCGCGCCCGACTCGGTCGGCACGACGCTGGTGACCTTGCCGATCTGGGTGCCTCGGTAGGTCACGTTGGCGGTCGCGTACAGACCGCCGGAACGCGGTAACTGCGCCTTCAACTCGTACTGCCCGATGCCGATCAGGCTCGGTATCCGCAGGTAATACACGCCCAGCACCGTCAAGGCGATGACCGTCAGGATGGTGAACAGCACCAACTGGAACTTGATGAACCTGGTCAGCACTGCTCACTCACCCCTTTCGACCAGTGGGCCGCCCGGCGCGTTGTGCGGGTTCGGCGTGAAGCGGACATCCGGGATCATCGTCGCCGGATCGCGGCCCCAGGACTGCTCGAGTGCGCGCAGCATGCCCGAGATACCCGTGCCAGACAAGGCGGCGTTGTCGAGTGCCGACAACGTCAGGTCGACCATCAGCGACGCGTTCAGGTAGTCGCCACGGATGACCTTCGGCACGTTCTCGATCGAGAACGGCGCGGTGAGCATCAGCTTGAGTGCGCCGATGACGTACGGCGACGCCCGTCCCAACTGCTTCAGCGGCCGTTGCAGGTTGGCCAGGTTGGTGTTCAGGTTGTCGCTCGCGGGCGCCAGCGCGTTGTCCGCGGCCAGGCTGACCCGGCCCAGCGCCTCCACCGCATCGGCGAACAGATCGCGGGTATCCGCGAAATGCTTGATCAGCGGCGGGAATTCGGTCAGCACCTGATCCAGCGTGTCGTTGCGCTGAGCCACGATCGACAGCAACCGGTTGGTGGAGTCGATCGCGCGGGTGATGTCCTGGGTCTGCTTGTTCAGTTCATCGGTGAACGTGTCGAGCTTGTTGAGGAACTCGCGGATCTGGTCGGCCCGGCCGTTCAGCACGTTGAAGATCTCGGTCTGAATGGTCTCGAGATTCGACACACCGCCGCCGCGCAGGATCGTGGCAATGCTCGCCAGCACCCGCTCGGTGCTCGGGAACGCCGTGCTGTTCTTCAACGGGATCGTGTCGCCCGTGCGCAGCAGTTGACCCGACGGACTCGGCGGCGGCTCCAGCTCGACGTGCTGGCTGCCCAGCAGGCTGGTCTGGCCGATCCTGGCCAGGGCATTGGACGGCAGCCCGAGGTTGGGCTCCATGTCCAGGGTCAGCGTCGCCACCCAGTTCTTCAGCTCGATCGCGCGAACCCGGCCGACGAACACGTCGGCCACCCGGACGCGGCTGTTGACGTTGAGTGCCAACGTGTCCGGCATCTGGACATAGATCGTCATCCGCTCCGAGCCGGTGCCGGGACCGCCGGGCAGCTCGACGTTGGAGATGCCGCGCCACGGCCACACCCCGCACGAACTGAGCGTCAGCGCGATCGCCACCAGCGCGACCGTGCGTAGCGCGATTCGACTCCATCTGCGACGGGTCATCATCAGCCTGCCTCAGCGGGTAGTGGCGGTCCGACCGGCGCGGGCGCCGCTGCCCGGGCTGGTGCTGGTCCGGATCCCGGGAAGGGCAGCGGACCTGTCATTGCCGCACCGCCCGGATCACCCGGGGCCACACCCGGCGCCGGGCCGGGTACCGGACCCGGCTGCGGATACCACGGCGGCGGCAGCGGAGTGTTCTCGGTGTACGCGTTCGGCGGGCCGGCCTGATGCGGACCGCCGAAGGTCGGCGGCGCGGGCGGGATCACGCAGTCGGGTCCGCCCATCAGTTCCGCGAGGCATTCGGGGAACATCATGTTCTTGGTGAGGGGCTGCACGTCGACGCCCTGCATACCGGGCGCTGTCACCCAGCCGTGCTCGTGGTTGCCGTGCGAGAACAAGGTGTCGCGCGACCAGATGCCCGGTACGGTGGTGTCCTTGTACCCTGGCGGCGGCTTGAGCCTGGGCTCCGAGTAGGCGATGTGTTTGGGCAGGGTCATCGCCGTCGTGGTCTGGTTGATGCCGAACGGCAGGTAATTGAACTTGATGGCGTCCAGAATCGGGGCGAGGTACTGTGCGCACATCTCGGCCGACTCCTGATACCCCAGGCGGCTGCCCGCCTGAATCGAGCTGCAGATGAACTGGATCGGGTTGGCGAAGTTGTTGATCACCGGAAAGCTATTCACACCGCCGGTGACCGGGGAGACGATGTTCATCAGGTTGGCGCCGAGGTTCGGGAACACGTGCAAGGCGGTCTCCAACCCGTCCTTCGAGTCGGGCTGCAGGATCGCGTTCGTGACGTCGGCCAGGTTGTTGACGTCATGCGTCAGCACCTCGGCGTTCTCGTCGAGGAAGCTGCGGGTGGTCGCCAGCAGTGTGTTGAGGTCCTGTAAGGCGTTGGCGACCTCGCGGTCGGTGTTGGTGAACGCGTTGGTGAACGTCGCGAGGTCGTCGTTGAGTGCGACGAACTGCTGATCGCTCTGGTAGAGCGCGTTGACGAACAACGCCAGGCTCTTGACCACGCCGAAGAAGTCACCGCGCCCTTCGTTGAGCGTGAACAGCGCCTCGGACAAACCGTTCAGGGTCTTGTTGAGCTGCTCGCCCTTGCCCGCGAAGCCGTCGGCCGCCGACTCGATGATGTCGCCGAACGGTCCCTTGGGTTGTTCCGGCGTCGGCCCCAGGTCGCGCAGGATGCGGTTGATGGAGTCGCGCAGTTCGTCGTACTCCACCGGCACCTGTGTGCGGTCGATGTCGATGACGGCGCCGTCCTCCATCACCGGTCCCCCGGTGTAGGGCGGTGACAATTGGATCGTCCGCGAGGCGACCAGGCTGGGGTTGAGGATCGACGCCGTGGCGTTGGCCGGAACCTTGAAACTGTTGTCGTAGTTGAAGGTCACCTTCATCTTGTCGCCCGCGGGATCGATCGATTCGATCGTGCCGACCTTGACGCCCATGATCTGGATCTTGTCGCCGGGATACAGCGCCAGCGTCTCCGGGAAGTAGGCCACGACGGTGTTGGTGGTCAGCTTCTTGTACAGGTTCCACCCGACGACGGCGGCCACCAGCGCGAGGATCACGATGATTGTGCCGATGATCACCGCAGCACGGGATACCTTAGGCAGCTGCATGTTTCGTACGTTGAAGATCGTTGCCATCGGTTACACCCCCTACTGGCCCTGTGAAAGTGGTGGAAGGAACGGCGGATTGCCCGGCAGTGGCGGGGTGCCCGCGGGCCCCGCGTCGGGACCGGGTCCCGGCGGCGGTGGCGGTCCGGTCAGGGCGGGCGGCAGCGGAGCGATACCCGGCGTGAAGTCCGGCGGCAGCGGAGGCTGCGGGCCCACCGGGACCGTGCGAGCGCCCGGCGGAGCGGGCGGCAGCGCGGCGGGAGCACCGGGCATATCCGGTGACACCTGGCCGGGGATCGCGGCGGCCGGCACCCCCGGCGACGGCTGTGGTCCGTGCACATTCGGGTCCGACGTGACGACGTTGGGCGGACCGTATGCGGGACCGCCGAACGGTCCGATCGACAGGTTCGCGCACGGCAGCGGATTGCCCGGGGTCGGGATCCCGTCGGCCGCAGGCGTATACGAGCATGGCGCACCCTTCAGCACGCCGGGTCCGGGATTCTCCGGCGTGCCCTCCAGGACGGCCGGCCCGGGCGCCGGAGCGCCGTTCGGGAAGCGGGCCCCGTTCGGATCCGGGAACCGCCAAGCGGGCAGACCCGCGTCGCCCCAGAACTTTTCGGGGTCGATACCGCGCTTCTTGAACGCGGCGTCGACGAACGGCTGCAGTATCTGGCCGGGCAGCAGGTTGACGAGCATGACCTTGAAGTAGGGGCCCGACGCGACGGCTTCACCGAGGGACGCCACGAAGCTGGCGACCGTGGTGAGCGTGTCCATCAGGTCGAACCGGCGCTCGGAAAGGACATCGCTGACCACGCGCAGTTGTTCGAGCACGCGGTTCAGGTTCGGGTTGTCGTCGATGAATCCCTTGACCTGTTCGGAGAACGAGCCGACGCGTTCGAGCAGCATGCTGACCGCGTACTGGCGTTCGTTGATCGCGCCGAGCAGCTGCTGGGCGTTGACCAACAGCTTGTTGATCTGTTCGCCGCGGTTGCCGAGGATTCCGGCGATCTGGTTCGCATTGGCCAGCAGCTGCTTGATCTGGTCGTCGCGCTTGCCGATGGTGTCGGAGAACCGCGCCACGCCGTCGAGTGCGGCGGACAGGTGCGGATAGGTCTGGTCGATGGTCTCCGACAAGACATTCAGCGACCTCTTCACGGTCTGGGTGTCCCAGCCCGAGGATGCTTCGGTCACGTCGAAGAACGCGTCGTAGATCTGATACGGCGTCGTGGTTTGACCCAGCGGCAGAGTCCCGTTGGCTTTCAACGGTTCTGAGCCGCGCGGTTCGATCTCGATGTTGCGGCGGCCGAGGATGGTGTCGGTGCGGATGGCCGCCCGGCTCTCGGTGCCGATCTGCGTGCCGTCGAGCGAATAACCGATCAGCACCTTGTCGCCGTCGATCTCCGCGCTGCGCACCAGGCCGACATCCACACCGGCGATGCGCACCTTGTCGCCGTTGTTGAGGCCACCGGTGTCGGAGAACTCCGCGTAGTACGTGGGTGTCGCGAACAGCATCGGCACGCTGGCGAAGCTCTGCCCGACACCGATGACCAGGAGAAGGACAAGGATGCCCATCAGCCCGTTACGGACGCGGTTCGATCCCTCCAGGGTTCTCATTGCGGCGTGCACCTACCCGACGGCTGGCTGAAGAGTTTGACGGTGCGTATCGGACCGCCGGGCTGCAGCCCGTTCATCCGGATCGAGATGTCGCAGGAATAGAAGTTGAAGAAGTCACCGTAGATACCGCCGGCCCGGCCGATGATCTTGAACGCGGTGGGCAGCCTGGTCAGGATGTCGTTCAGCTTGTCGCGCTGGTCGACGAGCGGCTGCTGAACCGCCTCGAGATGACCGACGGTGCTCTGCAGCAGCGGGCGGTTGTCCGCCAGCAGATCCGCGATGGTGCCCGCGGCGTCGCTGATGTCGGCCACCGATGACGCGATCGGATCGGCGCGGTCGTTCAGCCCCGTGATCAGGGTTTCGAAATTCTGCACCGTCTCGTCGAACTGCTGCTGGTGCTTGACCGTGGTGTCGAGCACGGTGTTGAGGTTCTTGATCACCTCTCCGATCGCCTGGTCACGGTCGGCCAGCGTCGACGTCAGCGCCGCGGTCTGGTCGAGGATGTCGTTGATGGTGCCGCCTTGGCCCTGGAAGATCGTGATGATCGACTCGGCGATGGTGTTGACCTTGTCCGGATCAAGGGCCCGGAACACCGGGCGGAATCCGCCGATCAACGCGTCGAGATCCAGAGCGGGTTCGGTCTGCGTGACCGGAATGGTGCCCCCGCTGGGCAGCCGCCTGTCGCTCTCGCCGCGCTTGAGCTCCATGTAGCGGTCGCCGATCAGGTTCAGATAGCGGATCGAGGCGGTGGTGCCGTCGAACAGTGGCAATGACCGATCCACGTCGAAGTCGACCCGGACCTGCGAGCCGTTGTCGATGAGCTCGACCTTGGAGACCTTGCCGACTTCCACACCCGAGGCACGGACGAACTGTCCGGCGCGGAGCCCGCTGGCGTTGGAGAACACCGCCGAATAGCCGGTGGTGCGGTCGAAACGCATCTGCCCGAACACCACGATGATGATCGCGGTGAACAGCAGCAGCACCAGTGAGAAGGCGCCGAGCTTGATGGCTGTACCGGTGATTTTCATGGGTTGATCGTGTTCTCCCCAATCTGGCGTCCCCAGACGTACTCGATCAGGATCGGCTGGCCCAACTCGAAGTGGTTGTACGGCGCGATCGAGGCACCGGTGTCCATCACGAGGTGCGGGGCCGGCCACAGGTCACGCGTAATGGGTTGCCAGCAGCCGGGTTTGCCCTCGGGGCCGCCCCTGGCGTTCACGCGTGGGAGGTTGTCCGGATAGACATAAGGATTGCCGGCACCAAGGCCCATGAGTGCCGATAGCGTACGCAGCGAGTAGCCGTTGCCGCCCAGCGACGCCGCCACCTTGGGTTCGACATCGTGGAAGTTGCGAATCGTGCAGAACAGGGCCGGGCTGTACTCGTCCAGGATCTCCGACGGACGGATCAAATCCTCCGCGCCGCGGACCAGATACGGACCGCCACGCTCGAAGACGTCGGCGCCGGTGTTGCCGAAGCCGACCGCGGCCATCAGCGCCTGGTCGATGGTGCCCTGCTCCTGGTTGAGCGTGCGGGCCGTGGTGACCGCGTTCTGCAGACCGTCGAACAGATCCGGTGCCGCCTCCGAGTAGACCTCGCCGAGGTCAGCCAGCAGCTGATTGTCCCGACGGATCTGGGGCATCTGCGGGTTGATGTCGTCGAGGATCGCGTTGCCGTTGATGATCGACTGGCCGAAGCGGTCACCCAAACCGTCCAGCGCCTCGGCGGTGGCCGCCAGCGTCTGGTTCAGCTTGATCGGATCCACTTGCGACGACAGCGAAACGACCGTCTCGAACAATGTGTTGAACTCGGTGGTCACGTGGGTCACGTCGATCACGTCGGACGATGTGATCCGTTGCGATGACGGGTCTTTCGGCGATGTGAACGAGATGTACTTGTTGCCGAACACGGTGGTTGCGCTGATGTCCGCGTCCACATTCTGCGGGATCAGCTTGATGTACTTGGGGTCGACGTCCAGGACGATCTTGGCCTTCGGTTCGCCTCCGACGTCAACTGCGTCAACCGTGGCCACGCGGCCGATCTCGACCCCGTTGTAGGTGACCTTCGCGCCGGGGTCCATCGACAGCCCGGAGCGCGCCGAAATCATCGTCAGCTGTTCGCGCGGCAGGAAGTCGCCACGAAACTGGAAGTACACCAGCACCACGGCGGCGATCGTCAGCAGCGCCAAAACCAGACCCGCCAGCTTGTACGGCGGGGTGCGGGACGTGTTCAAGGGCGCGGTCATGGGCTACACCGTCAGGTTGAAGTTCGGGTCGACGCCGTAGAGCGCCAACGAGGCGAACAGGACCACACAGACGATCGCGACCAGAGAGGCGCGCATCGACCGGCCGACGGCCTCGCCGACACCCACTGGCCCACCACTGGCGAAGTAGCCGTAGTAGCAGTGGTTGAGCATCACGATGACCGAGATGATGATCGCCTGCACGAACGACCACATGACATCGTCGGCGCGCAGGAACGTCCGGAAGTAGTGCTCGTAGGTGCCGATCGACTGTCCGTAGAAGACGGTTGTGGTCACCTGCGCCGACAGGAAGCTCATGATGATGGCCATCGCGTACAGCGGGATGATCACGATGAAGCCGGCCATGATGCGCGTCGACACCAGGTAGGAGATCGACTTGATGCCCATCACCTCGAGGGCGTCGATTTCCTCGCTGATCCGCATGGCGCCCAGTTCCGCGGTCGCGCCGGCGCCAACCGTGGCGGCCAGCGCCTGGCCCGCGACGACGGGAGCGGCGATGCGGACGTTGATCAGTGCGGCGAAGAAGCCGGTGAACGCCTCGACACCGATATTGCCGAGCGATGCGAAGCCTTGAATGGCGACCAGCGACGAACCCGACAGCGTGACAAACCCGACGATCGCCACGGTGCCACCGATGACGGCCATCGCGCCGGTGCCCATGCCGATCTCGGCGATCAGCCGCAACGTCTCCTTGCGGTAGTAGCGCAACGCGTGGCCGATCGACCCGATCGCGGTGACGACGAACCACGCCACGTGCCCGACGCTGTCGAGGAACCGTGCCGGGGCGGTGACGACACCCGCCCCGCCGGAAAACGCCCGCGGAAACCGAGAACGCAGGACCTGGGTAGTCGACACGTCAGCTCCCCGTTCCGAATCGAACACCGATCGTGGTCAGCACGACGTTGACCGCGAACAGCGCGATCACGCAGAGCACCAGCGTCTCGTTGACCGCGGTGCCCACACCCTTGGCGCCACCGGCAACCGTGAGGCCGCGGTAACAGCCGACCAGGCCCGCGATCAAGCCGAACGTCATCGCCTTGACGACCGAGATCAGCACCTCGGGCAGGCCCGTGACCAGGGTGAGGGTGGAGACATAGGCGCCGGCCGAGACGTTCTGCAGATACACGCCGAAGATGAAGCCGCCGACCAGGCCGATGGTGATCACCGCGCCGTTCAGCAGCAGCGCCACAAACGTCGAGGCGATCACGCGAGGCACCACCAATCGGTGGATCGGGTCGATGCCGAGCACCTCGAGCGCGTCGATCTCCTCGCGGATGGTGCGCGCGCCCAGGTCAGCGCAGATGGCGGTGGAACCGGCGCCGGCCACCACGAGCACGGTGACGAGGGGGCCGAGCTGGGTGACGGCGGCCAGTGCGGCGCCCGCGCCGGAAATGTCGGCCGCACCGAACTCGGTCAGCAGGATGTTGAGCGTGAAGATGAGGAGCACGGTCAGCGGGATCGACACCGCGACGGTCGGCAGGAATGCCACCCGCATCAGGAACCAGCTCTGCAGGATGAACTCGCGCCACTGGAACGGCGATTTGAAGGTGGCTTTCGTCGTGAGGACCGTCATGCGGACGAATCCGCCAACGGCCGTCAGGCCCGGACGTACCTGATCGCGGACGTAGCCGACGACGTCGGTGCCCTGCGCCGTCACCGACGCGCTCCAACGAGCTGACCGTGGCCGTCGTCGTTCAACGGCAGACCCTGTCGCACGCGGCCTCCTTGCCCCAACCCGCTGACTGTGACCAGCGTCTCCCTACTCGTCAGTAGTAAGACAGACCACAGGACTGTACCCGATGCCGTCCCCGCGGTGCATGGCATCTGGAAGATTGTGCCCTTAACCGTTAGCAAACTCGTTCCAATTCCCTAATTCTCTTGTGCGCCAGCAGAAACCGTTGGCAGAGTGGTACTTTCGCCTGCGTCAATCGGCGCGGCGGCGCCGAAACGCACCCGCAGTTCCGTTTTGAGTACTTTGCCAGCAGGGTTGCGGGGGAGCGCGTCGATGATCTCCAGCGCCTTCGGATGCTTGTATCTGGCGAGGCGTTCGGACAGGAAATTCTCGAGGTCCGCGAGCCCGAGATCACCGTCGCCGACGAGCGCGATCACGGCCACCGGCACCTGACCCCACTTGTCGTCCGCGCGGCCGATCACGGCCACCTCGGCGATCGCCGGATGCGCGGCAAGGACATTCTCGACCTCGGCGCAGTAGATGTTCTCGCCGCCGGAGATGATCATGTCCTTCTTGCGGTCCACCACCCAGATGTAGCCCTCCTCGTCCTGACGGACGAGATCGCCGGAATGGAACCAGCCGCCTGCGAAGGCATCCGCGGTGGCCTTGGGGTTGTTCCAGTAGCCGGCCATCAGCGTGGGTGCGCGATAGACGATTTCGCCGACCTGGCCGATCGCGACGTCGTTCATGTCCTCGTCGACGACGCGCGCGGACACCGTCGGAATCACCCTGCCGACCGAGCCCAGCTTGCGGATCGCGTCATCACCCAACAACATGCAAGTCACCGGCGACATCTCGGTTTGGCCGAAGGCGGCGAGGATCTGCGTTCCGGGGAAGGTCTCAGACATGCTGCGCAGCAATGTATCCGAGGCCGGTGCGGCACCCCACGAGAGGACCCGCAGCTTCAGGTTCCTCGGACGCGCGCGCTGCTCGGCGACGACCGCCTGCCATTGCGAAGGCACCAGGAAGATGCCCGTCACCGCTTCGGCGTCGAGGACGTCGAGCAGTGCGCCCGGGTCGAACGCGCCCAGCGGGTAGAGCACCGTTGGCCTGCCGAGCAGCAGACCGATGATCATGTTCCCGATGCCCGCGATGTGGAACAGCGGCACCCCGACGAACCCGACGTCGTTCTTCAGGTCGGCGCCGTTGGTGAACAGGAACGTCATCGCCTGCCCGGCGAGGTTGTTGTGGGTGAGGACCGCGCCCTTGGGCCTGCCGGTGGTTCCCGAGGTGTACATGATCAGCGCGGGCGAGTCGTCGGGGATGTCGACGAGGGGCGGCGCGTCCCCCGCTTCGGCGATCAGGTCGTCGTAGCCGATCAGGCCGACTTCGGTGGTGCCGCCGGCCACCACGACGGTCGTCAGCGTCGGATCGATGTCGCGGACCGCGGTCGCCACGCTGGCGAGCACCGATTCGGTGATGACGACCTCGGCCTGACAGTCGCTGACCAGGAAGGCGATCTCGGGCGGGGTCATCCGGAAGTTGACCGGCACCGCGATGGCGCCGAGCTTGTTGATCGCGAGGAACGACTCGATGAACTCGGTGCGGTTGAGCATCAAGATCAGCACGCGGTCGCCGAATTGGACTCCGCGCCTGCTCAGGGCGCCTGCGAGAGCGCCGACGCGGCTGTCGAGTTCGCCCCAGGTCGTGGTGCGGCCGAGGAAACGCAGGGCGGTTTCGCCAGGCTGCATCAAGGCGTGCCGCGCGAGCTGGTTCGTCCAGTTCTGCCGACGTGCGAGGAACGGCTGTTCAGTCGGATCCGGCTCCGTCAACGGCGAGTGTCCCCTCCGGTTGCGCTGGGGTGATATTTGATCAAACATGGTGTTGCCCCGGTCACAGTATGGCCTCGGCGGCTCGGGTACAACCCCACGCCAGACGAACCGGAGAGCCAGTGAACGCACCCTCGAAAGCCCGGGCGAAGCCCCGACGCGCGGTGCGGCGCGAGCAGCTGTCCGAACAGGTGGCGGCCCGGCTGCGCACCGACATCATGACCGGTGTCCTGCGGCCGGGGACCTTCATCCGTCTGGATGAGACCGCCGCTGAGCTGGGCGTCAGCATCACGCCGGTCCGCGAGGCGCTGCGCACCCTGCGCGGCGAGGGCATGGTTGCGCTCGAACCGCACCGCGGTCACGTCGTGGTTCCGCTGACCCGCGGCGATGTAGAGGACATCTTCTGGCTACAGGCGACGATCGCCAGGGAGTTGGCGGCGACGGCGGCCGAGCGGATCACCCCGGCGCAGATCGACGAGCTGGAGCATCTCAACGAAGCTCTGGCCGAGGCCCTCGACAACCGCGAGCCCGACGCGATTGCGTCGGCGGAGTTCGCGTTCCACCGGGCGTTCAACCGATCCACCGGTCGCATCAAGCTCGCGTGGTTCCTCTTACATGTGGCGCGATATCTGCCGGGCCACATCTATGCGGCCAGCCCACAGTGGGGGGTTTCCGCGATCGCCGGGCATCGCGCGATGATCGCGGCGCTGCGCAAGGGCGATGTCGACACGGTGGTCAGGCTGACCGGGGGCGAGTTCGACGACGGCGCGCAGCGGCTGATCGCCCGGCTCGACGAGACGAAATTGTGGGGCTGAGTTTCTTGCGCGGCCGTAGGTTACCCGCACGCGATCGACCTCTTGGGGTCTAGGGGTCGATGCAACAGTCTCTGATTCGTGTGGAGGCGTGTTGCGTTGTCTGTTTTGACTTTGAGCTCTGTTGTTCGTCAGTTCTGGAGGCATGTCAGTGATGGCCATACTGTCGAGGAGGCAAGCTGGGCTGTCGGCGTGTCGAGGCGCACGGGATTTCGCTGGTTCCGCGACGCTGGCGGGGTGAAACCACGATCGGTAGTGCCCAGCTCATCGGGCCTGAAGCCGCGGATGACGCTGCAGGATCGGATTCAGATCGAAATCGGCGTGGCGACCAATGAGTCGCTGCGTGCGATTGGTAGCCGGCTGTTACCTCCTCGGCCGGCGTCGACAATCAAACGCGAAATCGACAACAACGGCCGACACACCGTCGATCACCCGGACCGCAACTCAGGGTATCGGCGAAAGCATGCCTTCGGGGCACGCCAGAGTACGCAGCGCCGCGGGGGGCTACTGCGCGCTGACGGCGCAGGCATACTCTGATCGGCGGGCGCGTCGCCCGAAAGCGGGCAAGCTGGCTGTTAGCGAGAAGCTGCACGATGAAGTGCAGGCCCGGCTGCTCGACGAGCACAGTCCCAAGCAGATCGCCAAGCGGTTGGTGCTGGATTTTCCCGACGATGTGGAGATGCGGGTGTCGCACGAAACCATCTACACCTCGATTTATGTCCAGGGCAAAGGCAGTCTGCGTCGCGAACTGCATACCTGTCTGCGCACCGGGCGAGCGTTGCGTAAGCCCCAGCGCCGCCCCGATGAACGCCGTGGTCGCATCCGCGACATGGTCAACATCAGTGAGCGTCCACCCGAGGCTGAAGACCGCGCGGTGCCCGGGCATTGGGAGGGCGATCTGATCCTGGGCAGTACTGCCTCGGGTTCAGCGATTGGCACCGTGGTCGAACGGATGACCCGGTTTGTGATGCTGCTGCATCTGCCCGACGATCACACCGCCGTGGCCGTGCAGGAAGCGATCGTGGCGAAAATGGCGCAACTGCCGGTGATCCTGCGCAAAACACTGACCTGGGATCAGGGCAGCGAGATGGCCAACCATGCGGCGATCGCCCAAGCCGCCGAGCTCAATATTTACTTCTGCGATCCGCACTCCCCGTGGCAGCGCGGCACCAATGAGAACACCAACGGCCTACTGCGCCAATACTTTGCCAAAGGCACCGACCTATCGGTCTTTCCGGCCGATTACCTCGACTACGTCGCGACCAAACTCAACCGCCGGCCCCGCGAAACCTTGAGCTGGAAAACACCCGCCGAAGCCCTCGACGAACTACTGTCCAACCCGTCCAAACCACCCGCTGTTGCATCTACCGCTTGAAACCGCCCCTGATCTGCGTGCAACGAGCCCACACTCGGGCCGGCTATGAAGCGGACAGTTCCTCGGCGCGGGCCTTCAGATTGTCCGCCAGGTAGTCAAGCGTGTCGCCGATCGCCTTCTTCACCATCTGGCTCGGGATCGGCAGTTTCGTCTCGACATCAAGGTCGACCGTCAGCAGCGACGTCGCCCCCATCGGCACGACCGCGAACTTCTGTTCCTGCTTCTCGAAGAACTCACCCTGCTGCAGCACCGTCTGGATCTGGTTCTCGTCGGGGTAGTAGACCGCGGTGATGAAGGTGCCCGACTGCCCCTGGACGACGACGTCGAGACGTAGCTGGCTGGGCCGGCCGTCGTCGTAGCGCGCCAGCACCCAGGAGCCCTTGATCTCCTCGTTCCACACCGGGTACGACTCGAAGTCCGCGACGATCCCCATGATCGCCTCGGCGGGGGCGGTGACCTCGACGGTCTTGCTCACAAACGGCATTGCACGAGCATATCGACTAGTCGACGCACGCCTTTTCGAGCAGCGAGCGGATGACCGCCGGGATCGGCACGGGTCGGCGGTTCGCCCGGTCGACGTACACATGCACCCAGTGGCCGACCGCCGCGACGGGTTCGTCGGGTCCACCCGCCTGCCATAGCCCCAACCGGTATGTCACGCTGCTGGTGCCCAGCCGGGTGGCCGCCAACCCGACGAAAAGCGTTTCAGGGAATCGCAATTCGGCGAAGTACTTGCATCCCGACTCAGCAACCACACCCAGCCAGTCCACGGTTGTCGGGTCGATGTCGCAGTTGGTGTTGATCCAGCCGTTGATCGCCGTGTCGAACAGTGCGTAGTACACCGCGTTGTTGAGGTGGCCGAACATGTCGTTGTCGGTCCATCTCGTCGACACCGGCCAGTGCACCGGAAAGTCGGCACTGGTGAGCTCCCGCTCGCTACCGGTCATGGCAGCAGTCTCGCAGGCGCCGCCCCTTCAGATTCGGTTGACGTGGTCTGGTGTCGCAAGACCCATGGCGAGGGGATGGACGATCGCCGGCATGCCGCGCCACACAACGTCTTGGGCCGCGACTGTGAAGCCGCAGGCGCGCATCCGTCCGACGGTGTCGCGGTTGCAGCGACAGCCGCCTGCGAAGTGGCGCCACGGTCCGGCCAGCTTGTCCTGGACCGCCGCCAGCAACCGTGAGCCCGCCCGCACATGTTCGATGAACAGCAGCTGCCCACCGGGCCGGAGTACACGCGCAATCTCGTGCAGCGCAGCGTCGGGGTCGTCGACCGTGCACAGGGCGAGCGTGGAAACGACGGTATCCACTGAGGCGTCGGCGAATGGCAGCCGCTCTGCTTGAGCGTCGACAACTTCGGTAGCACAACGGTTTACGTCTGTCCGGCGCGCGAGCTTCTTGCGCATTCCCGGTTCGGGTTCGGTCAGCAGCAGCTCGGTGACCGCCTCCGGATAGTGCGCGATGTTCAGTCCGGTCCCGGAGCCGATCTCGACCACGCGACCGTAGGCGTCGGCGAGCAGGGTTGCACGCCGGTGCCGCATGCCTGCGATTTCACCCAGCCAGAGGAAGGGGTCGTACACCATGGCGAAGATCCGCAGCCACGCGGCGGATGGCGGGTCCACCGGCGCAGTCGAATTGATGCTGGCGATGTCGGTCATGCCGCAAAGCTAGGCGCGGTCACCGGGCGCGCGCATCGCCCGATGCGGCCATCTTCTGCGGATGGCCCGTTGCGGCCATGTCACAAGATTCCGAGACGCGCAGCTTCGGCGACGGCGGCAGTTCGTGAAGTGCGGCCCAGCTTGCGGCGGATGTTCGCGACGTGCCGATGCACGGTGTGCGAGCTGAGCACGAGGTGCTCCGCGATTTCACGATCGCTGAGGCCACGCGCGATGCACGCGAGGATTTCGCGTTCACGAGCCGACAGGACCTGCTCCGGCGCGCTCGTAGCGTGCGGCAGTGCCGGTGCCGGTCCCAGCGCTTCGCGGCATGCGCGAACAACGGAATCGGCGTCACCGTGCCACGGGAAGTGCGCGCTCCCTTTCAGCGGGATGAATGTCGCCCCCGGAATCGCCGCCGCGACCTCGCGCCCGAGCCGGTACGGCACGGCACGGTCGTCACGGCGATGCACCACCCACGTCGGCGAGCGGACGAGCGGAAGCCGGTCTCGAACATCGAGCCGGTAGACGAGGGCCAACACCGCTGCGGCGGTCTCGGCCGTCGCGGACTCACGCTGCAACCGACCGAAACGCTCGTGCTCGTCAGCGTTGGCGCCGCCGAGAAAGATGTCGCCGAGCAGACGTGAGCCCAAGCCCCAATGTGCCTGTATCGCAGCCAGTATCGCGTCGCCCACCCCAGGCGCCGTGATCGCCGTTCCGTCCGGGTAAGACCCGTACAACACCAGCCGCTCGACCCGCTCGGGAAATGCCGCGGCAAAGGCGACCGCCGTGCAGCTCCCGGACGAGCCGCCGAGGAGCGAAACGCGGTCGAGCCCGAGCTCGTCGACGAGCGCGCGCAACGTCGCGACCTCGCCGTCGAGGGTCAGGTCGGACTCGTGCAGCGTGTGGTCCGACATGCCGACTCCGAGCCGGTCGTACCGGATCAATGTGTATCCGTCGGCGATTCCGTCCCATAATCGACGGAAATCGGGGTCCTGCCAATCCAGTTCGAGGTGACTGACCCACCACGCCGGAGCGACCAGCGGTGGACCGCTGCCGCGCAACCTCGTACGCCAGCCGGCGTCCGCCGACGGGCAGAAACCGGATCTCGGACCTGTCCAGCATCACCAGCAGCGTAATGCGAATTCGGCGGCGGATTGTCGACTCGGCGTCGTTGCGGGCAGGCTGTAGTGATGAGGATCAGCGGCGCCGTACTCGAACAGATCGGACTCGAAAGGCCGTACGCCGAAACCAGGCCGCTGGTGGTGCACGACCTCGACCTGGCTCCCCCGGGCGAGGGTGAACTGCTCGTCCGCATCGAAGCCGCCGGAATGTGCCATTCCGACCTGTCCGTCGTCGACGGCAGCAGAGTCCGGCCCGTGCCGATGCTGTTGGGACACGAGGCGGCGGGCGTCGTCGAGGAGGTCGGGCCCGGAGGTTCGAACGCGGCCGTCGGTCAGCGTTTGGTGATGACCTTCCTGCCGCGGTGCGGTGCCTGCGAGGCGTGCGCGACCAACGGGCTCACCCCCTGCATACCCGGGACCGCCGCCAATACCGCCGGCACTCTGATGACCGGTGAACGCAGGCTCTCCCGCGAAGGTCAGCCGGTCCACCATCACCTCGGCGTCTCGGGTTTCGCCACGCACGCCGTCGTCGACCACCGTTCGGTCGTTCCAGTGCCCACCGACGTACCCGCGGAGGTCGCGGCGCTGCTCGGCTGTGCGGTGCTGACCGGCGGCGGCGCGGTGATCAACGCCGGACGGCCACGACCGGGTGAGACCGTGATCGTCGTGGGACTCGGCGGGGTGGGCATGGCTGCGGTGCTGACCGCTCTCTCGCACGACGATGTCCGCGTCGTCGGGGTCGATCAGCTACCCGCCAAGCTCGAGCTGGCCCGCACCATGGGCGTGCACGAGGCCTACACGGCGGACGAAGCGCGCGAGGCCGGGCTCAAGGCCGCCGTCGTGATCGAGGCGGTCGGGCATCCCCAGGCAGTGGAGACCGCCGTCGACCTCACCGCTGCGGGCGGCCGCACCGTCTGTGTCGGACTCCCCCGCCCGGATGCGCGAGTCAACCTGTCGCCGTTGGGCTTTGTCGCAGAGGGGCGGTCGCTGATCGGGAGCTATCTCGGATCTGCCGTGCCCTCGCGCGAGATCCCGCACTTCGTCGGTCTGTGGCGGGCGGGCCGGCTGTCGGTCGAGTCGTTGGTGTCGGCGACGATCACGCTCGACGAAATCAATGCCGGCATGGATCAACTTGCCGACGGCAAGGCCGTGCGGCAGATCATCCGGTTCGACTAGAACCAGGCGTCGCGCATGTCCAGCGAGGTGCGGTCCAGTGCGGCAAGGAGATCGAGTTGGGGACCCGTCTTGGGCAGTTCGCTCCGGAAGAAGTACCGTGCGGCTTGCCGTTTGCCGTCGTAGAAGTCGCCGGCGCGACCGTTGCAGGCGACCACCTGCTCGAGCCAGATCCAGGCGACCACGATGTGGCCGAACGCCTCGAGGTACGCGACGCTGTTGGCCAGCACGGCATCGATGTCGCCGGAAGCGAACATTGCGGTGGTCACCTCGACCAGGCGCTGCCAGGTTGCACCGAGCCGAGGTGCCAGTTCCGCGGCATCCCCGCCCGCGGCGTTGGCGGCGTCGACCGTCTGCGCAATCGCCGCCCCGAGCGCCGCGAGGCTGGCGCCGCCGCGCTGGGTCACCTTGCGGCCCAGCAGGTCGAGGCTCTGAATGCCATGGGTGCCCTCGTGAATGGCGTTGAGCCGGTTGTCGCGGTAGTGCTGTTCGACGTCGTATTCGCGGGTGTAGCCGTAGCCGCCGTGCACCTGAATCGCGAGGCTGTTGGCCTCCAGGCACCACTGTGACGGCCAGCTCTTGCCGACCGGCGTGAGGATGTCGAGTAGCAGCGTCGCCGCATCGCGCTCGGCGTCGGTTTCGGCGCTGTGCTGCACGTCGACGAGCTTGGCGCAGTACAGCAGCAACGCCATCCCGCCCTCGACATACGCCTTCTGCGCCAACAGCATTCGCTTGACGTCGGCGTGTTCGATGATCGGGATCTGCGGCGTCGTCGGATCCTTGGCCGTCACCGGTCTGCCCTGCGGACGTTCGCGGGCGTAGTCCACCGATTTGAGGTATCCGGTGTAGCCCAGTGCCACCGCACCCATGCCTACCCCGAGGCGTGCCTCGTTCATCATGGTGAACATGTAGTTGATGCCGCGGTGCGGTTCGCCGACGAGATAACCGACGGCGCCGTCGAAGTTCAGGACGGTGTTGGTGATACCCCGCTGCCCCATCTTGTGGTTCAGCCCGGCGATGACGACGTTGTTGCGCTCGCCGATCGAACCATCGTCATTGACAAGATATTTCGGGACGATGAAGAGCGAGATGCCCTTGGTGCCCGCCGGCCCGCCCGGGATCTTGGCCAGCACCAGGTTGACGATGTTCTCGGTCAGCTCGTGCTCGGCGCCGGAGATCCACATCTTCGAACCGAACAGCCGGTACGTGCCGTCGGGCTGCGGTTCGGCCCGGGTGAGGATGTCGGCGAGTGACGAACCGGCCTGTGTCTCCGACAGTGCCATGGTCCCGGTGAACCGCCCGGCCAGCATGGGACGAAGGAAAGCGTCGATCTGTTCGGGGGTGCCGAACTTCGCGATCAGGTTCGCGTTGGCGATGGTCAGCATCAGATACCCGGTGGTGCTGACGTTGGCCGCCGAGAACCAGGCCAACCCGGCCTCGGCCACCGTCGTGGGCAGCTGGGCTCCGCCGTGCTCGGCGTCCATCGCGACGCCGACCAGGTCGGCCTGGGTGAACGCGTCCAGCGCCTCTTTGACCTCGTTGATGACGGTGACGGCGTCACCGTCAAAGGTCGGCTCGGCGGCGTCGCTCTTCTTGTTGTGCGGCGCGAAATATCGGGTGGCCAACTGTTCACACAGCTCGAGCACCGCGTCGAACGTCTCGCGGGAATGCTCGGCGAATCGGTCGCGCTTGGTCAGTTCGTCGACCCGCAGCCACTCGTAGAGCAGGAAATCGAGATCCCGTCGCGACAGCAAGTTCGATTTCATCTGACTCGACGGCTAGTTGGCTGCGCTGATGTTCACGCCGAGGGGCTCGGACTCTCGCACCGTTTCGTCGCGGATCAGTCCACGCAACAGCGCGGTGCTGAACTCGACGGCGATCTCCTGGGCGGTGCGCCGACCGTGCGGCCGCAGCCAGCGGTAGGACCCCAGCGTCATCCCGATATAGCCGAGGGCCAGGACGTGGCTGTCACAGTCGTAGAACTCGCCGCTGGCGATGCCGCGGTCGATGACGTCGCGCACGTGCTCGTAGACCTGGGTTTCCTTCTCCCTGATGTAGGCGACCTGATCCTCGGTGAACCACTCCGTGATGTAGGGGCCCTCCTGGAAGTACACCGCCGCGCGCTCGATGTCGCTGGCGATGCCGACCAGCAGCCGACGGGTGAAGTGATAGATGGTCTCCCTGGCCGACGCGGTCGGGTCGTCGTGCAGGGCATCGACGGTGAAGTCGGCAGCGCCCTTGTAGATGTCGTAGAGGATCAGCGCTTTGCTGGCGTAGTAGTGGTACACCGTGGCCTTGTTCAGGCCGACGGCGTCGGCGACGTCGTCCATCCGGGTGCCGTGATACCCACGAGCGGCGAACAGCTTGGTGGCGACGGCCAGCAGTTCCTCGCGACGTGACATCCCGTTCGAGGCTTCCGGTGACGAGGCTGGCATGGCGACTCACTATATGCAGGCCCGGAGCGGATCCGGGTATCAATCAACTGGTTGGCTAGTTTATGTGTAGACGGTGTCGTCGCCGCGGCGGCGGGTCTAGACTCGGGCGAGAACCAGCCGCGACACGAGAGGCGATGACGTGGATCCCAACCCCGATTATGACGCGAGCGACGAGCTCGAATACGGCGTGAACTGGTTCGCCTGGATTCTGCGTGGCGTTTATCCGCCGCCGGCCTATCCCCCCGTCTGACCCCCGTCACGCCTCGCTCGCGCGCGGGAGAGCCCGGATGCTCACCCGCACGGCGAGATAGATCACCGACGAGGTGACCACGAATATCGGCCAGCCCATCGCGATGCGCGCCGCCGCCAGTAGCCCCTCCTGATCCGTGTCATATAGGTAGTTCTGCACCAGGAATCGTGACCACGATGCCGTCGCCATCACGGCGGTGGCGATGTCGAACGCCAGTCGGACCTTCGGAATGCGACGCCACGTGCCGTCGCGACCCGTCATCCATGCCCACCCGACGCCGACGAGGGGTCGGCGGATCACGATCGAGATGGTGAAGGCGAGCGCCAATCCGAGATACATCCAGATGCCGGGTAGATAGAAGTCTTTGGCCCTGCCGGTGATCAAGGCGAACGCCGCGCCCACCGCGATACCGGCGAATCCCAATATCGCAGGCCGGGTGGACTCCCTCCGGAACAGCTGCCACGCCAGGATGAGCGACGCGACGGCGATCGCGGCGATGAGCGCCGGACGCAAACCGGTCAACGAGTTCGTCACCGCGAATGTGGTGACCGGCAGCGCCGTGTACACCAGCCCGCGCACTCCGCCGGCGCGAATCAGCAGCGCCGCGGCGGGCGGCCGGGACTCGGTCATCACCTGGAACTTTACGTGGGCCTAGGCGCTCTCCTCAGCTGCAATATCGGGGTAAGCCGCTTACCGCCGGAGGGGCACACGGTCGCCAAGAGGCGGATGGGAGACTTTTCGGATGATTATCGGGATACCGCGCGAATCCCTGAAGGGTGAGACGCGGGTTGCCGCTACGCCGCAGACCGTCGGACAACTGCTCAAATTGGGCTACGCGGTCGTCGTCGAGTCGGGCGCGGGCGCCGCCTCCAGCTTTGCCGATGCGGCCTACGTGGAGGCCGGCGCCAGTGTCGGCGACCCCTGGGCGGCCGACGTCGTGCTCAAGGTCAACGCACCCTCGGACGACGAGATCGCCAAACTCAAGGACGGCGCGACACTCGTGAGCCTGATCTCCCCGGCCCTGAACCCGGAACTGGTCGAGAAGCTGTCCGCCCGCCCCATCACGGTGCTGGCGATGGACGCCGTGCCGCGCATCTCGCGGGCGCAGTCGCTGGACGTGCTGTCGTCGATGGCGAACATCGCCGGGTACCGCGCAGTCGTCGAGGCCGCGCACAGTTTCGGCCGGTTCTTCACCGGGCAGGTGACCGCGGCGGGCAAGGTGCCGCCGGCCAAGGTGCTCGTGGTCGGCGCAGGTGTCGCCGGCCTGGCCGCCGTCGGCGCGGCCGGCAGTCTCGGGGCGGTGGTAAAGGCCACCGACCCGCGGCCGGAGGTCGCCGATCAGGTGCGCTCCCTCGGCGGGGAGTACGTCTCCGTCGACCCCGAGGCGGCCGAGGTCTCGGCCACTGGTTACGCCAAGGAGATGGGCGACGACTACAAGGCCCGCGAGGCGGCGCTGTACGCCGAGTTGGCCAAAGAGGTCGACATCATCATCACCACCGCGCTGATCCCCGGTAAGCCCGCGCCGCGCATCATCACCGCGGAGATGGTCGCGTCGATGAAGCCGGGCAGCGTGCTCGTCGACATGGCCGCCGCGAACGGCGGGAACGTCGAGGGCACCGTCAAGGATCAGGCGATCGTCACCGAACACGGCGTGACGATCATCGGCTACACCGATCTCGCGGGACGTCTGCCCGCCACCGCGTCACAGCTCTATGGCACCAACCTGGTGAACCTGCTCAAGCTGCTCACCCCGGAGAAGGACGGGCAGCTCGCGCTGGACTTCGACGACGTCGTTCAGCGGTCGGTCACCGTGGTCCGCGACGGTGAGACGACGTGGCCGCCGCCACCGGTGCAGGTGTCCGCGGCGCCCGCGGCCAGCAGTGCCGCGACCCCAACCGGCACAGAGCACAAACCCGCCAAGCCGCCGATGACGACGCGACGCCGGCTGGGCATCGCCTTCGCCGCCGCGGCGGTGCTGTTCGCCCTGATCGCGCTCTCGCCCGCCGCACTGCAGTTTCACCTGATGGTCTTCGCGTTGGCGATCGTCATCGGCTACTACGTCATCGGCAACGTGCACCACGCGCTGCACACCCCGCTGATGTCGGTGACCAACGCGATCTCGGGGATCATCGTCGTCGGCGCACTGCTGCAGATCGGGCACGGCAACAACATCATCACCGGGATCGCCTTCGTGGCGATCCTGCTCGCCAGCATCAACGTCTTCGGCGGCTTCGCGGTGACCCGTCGCATGTTGTCCATGTTCTCGAGGAGCTGACCCATGTTCACGCTGGAAACCACCGCAACCGCGGCCTACGTCGTCGCGGCCCTGCTGTTCATCCTGGCGCTGGCCGGGTTGTCCAAGCACGAAACATCCAAGGCCGGTAGCAGTTTCGGTATCGCCGGGATGGCCGTCGCGCTGATCGCGACCATCGCGCTGGCCCTCGCCCGCCACATCGAACCCCTGGGTCTGGCGCTGCTGATCGTCGCCATGGCCATCGGGGCGGTGATCGGGCTGTGGCGGGCGAAGATCGTCGAGATGACGGGGATGCCCGAACTGATCGCGCTGCTGCACAGCTTCGTCGGCCTGGCCGCCGTGCTCGTCGGCTGGAACGGCTACCTGCATGTCGAGGGCGATCCGGCCGGCGCCGAAGCCCGGCAACTCGCCCAGGAGGGCATGCTCGGTATCCACTCGGCCGAGGTGTACATCGGCGTTTTCATCGGTGCGGTCACATTCACCGGCTCCGTCGTCGCCAACCTCAAGCTCTCGGCCCGGATCAAGTCCGCGCCGATGATGCTGCCCGGCAAGAACATTCTCAACGTCGGCACGCTCGTGGTCTTCTTCGCGCTCACGGTCTGGTTCGTGATCGACCCCACGCTGTGGCTGCTGGTGGCGGTCACCGTACTGGCCCTGCTGCTCGGGTGGCATCTGGTGGCATCGATCGGCGGCGGCGACATGCCGGTCGTGGTGTCGATGCTCAACAGCTATTCCGGCTGGGCCGCGGCGGCGTCGGGGTTTCTGCTCGGCAATGATCTGCTGATCATCACCGGCGCACTGGTCGGCTCCTCCGGTGCGTATCTGTCCTACATCATGTGCAAGGCCATGAACCGGTCGTTCATCTCGGTGATCGCAGGCGGCTTCGGTATCGAGGCCGGCCCGGCGGATGACAAGGACTACGGCAGCCACCGCGAGATCGACGCCGACAGCGCGGCCGAACTCCTCGCCTCGGCCAGTTCGGTGATCATCACGCCCGGCTACGGCATGGCCGTCGCGCAGGCCCAGTACGGCGTCGCGGACCTGACCCGGAAGCTGCGCGACCGCGGCGTCAACGTCCGGTTCGGGATCCACCCCGTCGCGGGACGCCTGCCCGGACACATGAACGTGCTGCTGGCCGAGGCCAAGGTGCCCTACGACATCGTGCTGGAGATGGACGAGATCAACGACGACTTCAGCGACACCGACGTCGTCCTGGTCATCGGGGCCAACGACACCGTCAACCCGGCGGCCTCGGAAGATCCGGGCAGCCCGATCGCCGGAATGCCGGTGCTGACGGTGTGGAACGCCAACAACGTCATCGTGTTCAAACGATCGATGGCCTCGGGTTACGCGGGCGTGCAGAACCCGCTGTTCTTCCGAGAGAACACCCAGATGCTGTTCGGCGACGCCAAGGACCGGGTGGACGCCATCAACGCCGCACTCGCGGAATCGGTTTCCGTCGGTCACTAGAGTCTGAGTCGTGGCCGTCGACAGGTTGTTGCCAACGGATGAAGCCTTTGACCTGATCGCGCTGACCCGCGACGTGGCCGACAAGGTCCTCGATCCGGTGGTCGACACCCATGAGAAGGACGAGACCTATCCCGACGGGGTGTTCCCTGCCCTCGGCGCGGCGGGGTTGTTGAGCCTTCCGCAGCCCGAGGAGTGGGGCGGTGGCGGGCAGCCGTTCGAGGTGTACCTGCAGGTGCTGGAGGAACTGGCAGCGCGGTGGGCGGCCGTGGCGGTCGCGGTCAGCGTGCACAGCCTGTCGTCGCATCCGCTGCTGATGTTCGGTTCCGAGGAACAGAAGCAACGGTGGCTTCCGGACATGCTGTCCGGCAGCCAGATCGGGGCCTACAGCCTGTCGGAGCCGCAGGCCGGCTCCGATGCTGCGGCGCTGCGGTGTGCCGCCAAGTCCGATGACGACGGCTACGTGCTCAACGGTTCCAAATCCTGGATCACCCACGGCGGGGTCGCCGATTTCTACACATTGTTCGCGCGGACCGGCGAAGGGTCACGGGGCATTTCGTGTTTCCTGGTACCCGGCGACCTGCCCGGGCTCAGCTTCGGCAAGCCCGAGGAGAAGATGGGGCTGCATGCCGTCCCGACCACCTCTGCGTTCTACGACAACGCGCGCATCGGGGCGGACCGTCGTATCGGTGCCGATGGCCAGGGGCTGCAGATCGCGTTCAGCGCGCTGGACTCGGGCCGGCTGGGCATCGCCGCGGTGGCCACCGGCCTGGCGCAGGCGGCGCTGGACGAAGCGGTGCGTTATGCGAACGAGCGAACGACGTTCGGCCGCAAGATCATCGACCATCAAGGGCTGGGATTCCTGTTGGCAGATATGAGCGCGGGGGTGGTCAGCGCACGGGCGACGTACCTGGACGCCGCGCGTCGTCGCGATCTGAACCTCCCGTACTCGGCGCAGGCCAGTGTGGCCAAGCTGGTCGCCACGGACGCGGCGATGAAGGTGACCACCGATGCCGTGCAGGTGTTCGGCGGTGCCGGGTACACGCGCGACTATCGCGTCGAGCGGTACATGCGAGAGGCAAAGATCATGCAGATCTTCGAGGGCACCAACCAGATTCAGCGACTGGTGATCGCGCGCGGCCTGACGACCTGAGTCGTAAGGCCCGGCCCCTCACCACGCAGCGCGCTCGCGGGCGGCCTTACCCCTTCTCCGGTGAACGATCACCGCACCGATGACCGCACCCAGCATGACGACCAGTCCCAAGAACGCGGCCACGAGGAAAACGATGGCCATGATGATCTCCGAATCACTACCCGACTCGATGGCGTACGACGGGTCGGAAGGGTCGTAGGTGATCTCGACTTGGTCACCGACATCGGGGTTGTTGCCTGTGAACCAGACGATCTCGGCGCTGACCGGTGTGCCGCCGTCGGAGGTGAACTCGACGGTGACGGTGTCGGTGAAGGCCTCCACATCCGTGACGGTTGCCGTGGTCGTCACGCCATGAGAGTCGAGATAGCTGTTGGACCAGTAGCCCGCATACGCGATACCACCGAAGATCAGCGAGCCGATCAGGCTGACGGCGGCCACGCACCAGAGCAGCACGGCCCACACCGCTGACGGCCCGGCGGGAGGGCCGTACGGGTGCCATTGCGTGGGCTCCATCGCTTCATGGTGGCGCACGATTCGCCAGGGACCAACCTATTGGATGAATTCGGTTATGGCGTTCACGAATTCGCCTGGCGCCTCGACCATCGGGCTGTGCCCCGAGCCTCGGATGACGACCGGCGCCAGGCCCGCCTCGCGGTAGCGCTCGACGTTGCTTGCTGTCGGTGTCAAAACGTCTCGCTCACCCCAGACGACCAGCACTGGCTGCTCGAGGCCGGCGATGCGGTCCACCGCCGCGGGCGCGCCGTCCTGGCCGCGGGCATGACACAGCCCCGAGTGTGTCAACTGCTCCAGCGATCGGTGGGCCAGTGACGGCACCGCGAAGTCGGTGGCGAAGCCCGTCTGCAACGCGCTGTCGCTGATCGCATCTACGGGGCGCAGCCTGTCGATGGTCTGTCCGATGATCGGCGCGCAGGCCAATCCCGCCAGTGCGGGCATCTGCGCGAGGCTCATTTCGGCGGGGGTATCGGAGATCACCACTCGCTCAACACGTTCGGGGTCCTGCCCGGCGAGCGCCAGCGCCACGAATCCGCCCATCGAATGTCCCACCAGGACGGCGTGGCGCACCTCGAGCGCATCGAGCGCTTTACGCACCGCGTCGGCTTGGCTTTCGATGCGGTAACTCTCGACGCTGCGGGGTGCCTCTGACCCACCGTGGCCGACGAGATCGATGGCGATCACGCGTTGCGCGGGCAACGCCGCCGCGACGCGATCCCACCACTGGACCGACGCCGAATAGCCGTGCAACAAAACGACCGCGCGCTCACCAGGCGGGCCGAACTCCTTGACGTTGAGGTCCGGGCCGTCGAGTTCGATGACCCGCCCGCCGCCGAACGCCTGAGCCTGACGTGTCGCCCTGGCTACCAGGAATGCGTTCACCACCAGCGCGGCGACCACGACGACGATCGCGATCACGCCGATTCGCCACTTCATCCGTCGGACGCTACCGCCGGGGCTGCATTGCGCGCCAACGGTTTTTCAGCTGATCGGCTCCGGGGGCGATGTCGCGGTCACCCGCGTGCCGTGACCGGCCACGGAGTCGATCTCCATCGAACCGCCCATCGCGTCGAATCGCGCCAGCAGCGACCCGAGGCCGATATGGCCGTCGGCGACATGGCTTTCGACGCTCGCGGGGTCGAAGCCCGTCCCGTCGTCGGTGATGGTCAACACCACCCTGTCACGGTTCCGCGACAGACTCACCCGGACGTTGCTTGCGCGCGCATGTTTGCCGATGTTGTTCAGCAGTTCTCGCGCCGCCCGGTACAGCAACTGCTGCGACTCGGGCTTTCCGACGTCCTCCAGGTCGGCCTCCACGGGGCAATCGGAGCGAGCCTGGAACTGTCGCAGCAGTTCTCGCACGGCTTCCGTCAGCCCGAGCTGAGCAAGCACCTGGGGATGCAGCTCGGTCACCGTCGACCGAAGCGCGGCGGCCGTCTGCTGCAGCGCGGCGTGCACGGCCTCCAGCGCAGGATCGCCGGTGCGCTCGCGGACCTCGTCGAGGTCGAGGCGGGCCGCCAACAACGTCTGCAGCGGGCCGTCGTGCAGATGCTCGGCGACTTCCCGGTTGTGTCGCTCATCGGCCTGCATCGCCTCGGACACCAGCTGCCGACGGACCTCCTGCAGCCTGCTGACACGCGCCCGGCGCGACACCAGCACCAGACACAGTGCGGTGGTGGCCGCCGCGGCCCAGAGCAGAAATCCGAAGTGGGAGTAGACGATGTCCGGCATGCCGACGGTGTCGTCGCGCTTGGAATACACGATCCACACCCCGAGATAGCACAGTGCGGTGCCGGTGCCGAGGATCGCAGTGCGCCACGGCCGGTCCTGGAAGGCGATCGCGACCGGCAGCAGGAAGAAGACCGGCAGCAGGGCCGCCGTCGCTCCCCCGGACACCAGGCACAGCAGCACGACGACGAGGACATCGAAGGTGGTCGAGGTCCAGTCCGCCCAGCGCGGCACCGGACCGCGCAGCACCACGACGAGCCACACCACGGCGGCAACCGCGTAGATCCCCAGCACCACCTCGTATACGCCGGGCAGCCAGTGGTCGACGTCCCATGTCCACACCAACAGCGCGATCAGCGCGATCAACGGCAGCCGGAGGAAGGCGCTGACGCGCACGGGTTCTGCCGTGAGGTATCGGGCGATGCGGTCGAGCAAAGCTATTCCAGCAGTTTGCGGCGCATCGCCTCGGCCACGGCGGCGGCACGGTCGTTGACGCCGAGTTTCTCGTAGAGGCGCTGCACGTGGGTCTTGACGGTCGACGGCGCGAGGAACAATTCCTTGGCCATCGCGGGGATGCTGCCGCCCGCGGCGATCAGCTTGAGCACTTCGCGTTCTCGGGGACTGAGCACCGGTCCCTCGGGTTCGGCGCGCTTGCGTATCTCACCGGCCAGGCCGGCGGCGAGGCTGGGTGCCACGACGTCACGGCCCTTCGCACAGTCCAGCACCGCGTTCACGAGTTCGGAGCGGCTGGACTCCTTGGGTAGGAATCCGGCCGCACCGTCCTGTAGCGCACGGAAGACGATCGCCGACTCGTCGTGCGCCGAGATGAGCAGGACGCGGGTCGGCAGGTCGTCGCGCACCACCGCGGCGGCGACTTCGGCGCCGTCCATCCCCGGCATGCGGTAGTCCAGCAGCGCGACCTGGGGCTGATGCGTACGGATCGCCTCGAGGGCCGAAACGCCGTCGTCGGCCTCGGCGACCACCTCGATCGCCCCGCTGGATATCAGCGCACGGACGACTCCGTCGCGAAACATCGGATGGTCGTCACCCACCACGACTCGCACTTTTTCGCTGGTCAGGCCTGTCGACACAGCTGCCAGCTTCGCACAGCCACCTGCGTTGTTCATCCGAATGGATGACACGGGGTTCGTCCTCGGCGTCGCCAGGCGGGGACATCTTCCCCATCCTCACCACAGCGGGATGTCGACCCCGTGCTCGGACTCGGGTCGCGGGCCGAAATACCGACGCTCCGATTCCTCGATCATGACGTCGTTGATGCTGGCCTCGCGGCGGGCCATGAGGCCCTCTGGGTTGAACTCCCACAACTCGTTGCCGTAGCTGCGGTACCACTGGCCGCCGGCGTCGCGGCACTCGTACTGAAACCGTACGGCGATGCGGTTGGCGTGGAAATCCCACAGACTCTTGCGCAGGACGTAGTCGAGCTCGCGCTGCCACTTCTGCTTCAGGAACGCGACGATCTCTGCGCGGCCGACGACGTGCACGCCGCGGTTGCGCCATTGTGAATCGGGCGTGTAGGCCAAGCTGACGCGCTCGGGATCGCGGGTGTTCCAGGCGTCCTCGGCGGCCTGCACCTTCTGGACGGCGGTCTCGTGAGTGAAGGGCGGGTACGGCGGACGGCTTTCGGTCATGCCCTGTTATACGTGTCATGGACTGCCGCGATTCCCTTGTTTCACGGGTGTCATATCGTGACTGTCATGGACTTCGCGATGTCGGCCAAGGGGCGGGACTACCACAAGCGGCTCTCTGACTTCATGACCGAGTTCGTGTTCCCGGCGGAGAAGGACTACGAGGCCTACCGGCACGAGAAGGGCCCCGACGACCACACCGTCCCGCCCGTCATCGAGGACCTCAAGAAGCTGGCCAAGGAACGCGGTCTGTGGAACCTGTTCCTGCCCGCCGAGTCGGGGCTGACGAACCTCGAATACGCTCCGCTGGCCGAGCTCACCGGCTGGAGCATGGAGATCGCCCCCGAGGTGACCAACTGCGCGGCGCCCGACACCGGCAACATGGAAACCCTGCACCTCTTCGCGAACGAGCAGCAGAGCAAGCAGTGGCTCGAACCGCTGCTGAACGGAGAGATCCGCAGCGCGTTCGCGATGACGGAGCCCGCGGTCGCCTCCAGCGACGCCCGCAACATCCAGACCACGATGCTGCGCGACGGCGGCGACTACGTGATCAACGGCCGCAAATGGTGGATATCCGGGGCAGCCGATCCCCGCTGCAAGCTCCTCATCGTGATGGGCCGCACCAACCCGGATGCCGCCAGCCATCAGCAGCAGTCGATGATTCTTGTTCCCGTCGATACGCCCGGTGTGTCGATCGAGCGGTCGCTGCCGGTTTTCGGATGGCAGGACCAGCACGGCCACTGCGAGGTCAGCTTCGACAACGTGCGGGTGCCGGTGACGAATCTGCTCCACGAGGAGGGCAGCGGTTTCGCGATTGCGCAGGCCCGCCTGGGGCCCGGCCGCATTCATCACTGCATGCGCGCCATCGGGGTGGCCGAGCGGGCCCTGGCACTGATGGTCGACCGGGTGAACAATCGCATCGCGTTCGGTAAGCCGCTGGCCGAGCAGGGCGTGGTCCAGCAGCAGGTGGCGTTGTCGCGCAACGAGATCGACCAGGCGCGCCTGCTGTGTCACAAGGCGGCTTGGGTGATCGACCAAAAGGGCAACAAGGAAGCGCGCAACGAGGTCGCGATGATCAAGGCGGTGGCCCCGCAGATGGCGTGCAACGTCATCGACCGCGCGATCCAGGTGCACGGCGCGGCGGGCGTCAGCGACGACACCGTGCTGGCTCGGCTCTACGGCTGGCACCGGGCCATGCGCCTGTTCGACGGCCCCGACGAGGTCCACATGCGGACCATCGCGCGGGCCGAACTCGGTAGGGAGAAATCGGCTTTCGCTGCGGCGGTGACCGCTGGATCTTCTCGGTGATGCCGAACCCTGCCGACCCTGATGCCCTGTCAGGAGCGTGGAATTTCCGTGACATCGCGGAGGAGGCCGGCATTCGGCCCGGCCGGTTCTTCCGGTCCAGTGAGTTGAGCGGGCTCGACGATTCCGGTCAGGCGGCGCTGCTCGGCTTCGGCATCACCGACGTCGCGGACCTTCGCTCCGACCGGGAGGTCGAACGACGCGGCGCGGGCCGGGTGCCCGGCGGCGTCATGATCCACCGGTTGCCGTTCCACGAACTATCCAAGCCCGGTGCCGAGGCGCCGCACGAGCAGAGCTTCGAGCGGATGATGACCGAGAAACCCGACGACGAAGACGTCGCGGTCGCCGCGGGCCGGTTCATGACCGAGGAATACGAGCGTTTCCCGACCCTGGCCGGCGCACAACTGGCTGTGCGGCAGGTCATTTCGATGCTGACCGAGGAACGACCGGTCATCACGCACTGCTTCGCGGGTAAGGACCGCACCGGTTTCACCGTCGCGACGGTGCTCGAGGCCGTCGGCGTCGACCGCGACGCGATCATGGCGGATTTCCTGCGCAGTAATGCCGCGGTGCCACGGCTTCGGGAGAGCATCCTCGAGTCGATCCGCAATAGGTCCGAGGACACCACCGACGAGATCGTGACGTTCGCGGAGGCCCGGCTCACCGAAGAGGTGCTGGGCGTGCGCGAGGTGTACCTCGACGCGTCCAGGAAGGCCATCGACGACCAATACGGCTCGTTGGGCAATTACCTTGAGGCCTTAGGAATCACGGGGGCACAACTGGATCTGTTGCGCCGCTCGCTACTGGGTTAGATAAACCCCGAACGCCCACGCGACGGTGGCGAACAGTGCCCCGGCGAGTTCGACACCCATCGACAGCGCGACGCCCTTCACGGCATGCTTGGTCGACGTCCACGCCAGTCGCTGGTCTCCGCGCGTGGACAACTCGGCGAGATAGACGCCCAGCACGAAGCCGATCACCAGGCCGATCACCGGGATCACGAAGAAGCCGATGATGCCCAGCACCGCCCCCGCCGCCAGGCTCAGTGTGCGCACGTCGTTGGCGCGCATCCGCTTCACCGGCCAGGTGTACTTGATCAGGGTGGCCGCGCCGAGCAGCGCGGTGACCACCCCGAGCGTCACCCAGCCCGTGAGGTTGTTCTCGACGACGGCCCAGATCGCGATCGCGGCGAACACCAGCAGCGTGCCGGGCAGCAGCGGCACCACGATGCCGACGATGCCGACGGCGATGGCGAGCGCGACGAGGATGATGCCGAGGGTGCCCACGACACGAACTTAACGGGTCAGGGCTTTCTGGCGCGCACCCACTGGAACGTTCCGAGGGTCTTGGACCGTACGCCTTCCATACCGAGGCCCTCGAGGATGTCGGCCAGCTCGTCCTCGGTGAAGAAATTGGCCTGGCCCTCAGGGAGCAGGCGGAGCAGCGGTCCGACGTTTCCGGCGGTCGGCACCATGATGGCCATCCGCCCGCCCGGCTTGAGCACCCTGACCATCTCGGCGAGGGTCTGCGCCGGGTTCGGTATCAGCTGCAGCACGGCCAGCGAGGTGGCGGCGTCGACCGTCTCGGCGCGCAGGGGAAGCCGCTGCGCGTCCGCGCGCATGAACCCGACGTTCGGGCCCGCCTGGGCCTCGACCGCGCGGGCCAGCATCGGCTCGGAGATGTCGAGACCGAGCGCGAGGCCGTCCGGGCCCGCCGCCTCCCCCAGTTGTGCGGTCACATTGCCGGGACCACTGCCGACGTCCAGGGCCACGCCACCGGACGGGATGTTCAACCACTCGACGGGAAGCCGCCACACGCCTGCCACCCTGCGGGCGAGCGCTTGCGCGTTGTCATAGAGCATCGAGCCGATCCCCGACGCCCACGCGGCCTGGATGACGCCTGTGTTCTTCGGTGGTTGTGTGCCTGTCGCGAGATCGTCGGTCAGCAGATCGAGATAGCCCTTGCTGACGTCGGGATTCGCGGGCGGATCCGTCAAGAGGTCCAGCGCCCTGCGGAGTGCCTGCGGTATTTGGGTGTTCAATTGCTCGGTCACCCTTCCACGCTACGCCGCGCCGATCAGGCGTCCAGTTGGTCGGCGAGGTCCAGAAAATCCGTTGCCGCGAAGTCGAATTCGCCTTCGGTGACCTTGTGCGGTCGCTGGTTGGGACCGTATTCGAGCGGACGGGTCACATAGGCGGTCATCAGCCCCGCATCGCGCGCGGCCCGCAGGTCGCCCGGATGCGCGGCGACCAGCATCAGGTCACCGGGAGCAACGTCGAGTAGGCCGGCGCAACCGAGGTAGGCCTCGGGGTCGGGCTTGTAGTGGTGGAACAACTCGGCGGAGATCACGCAGTCCCACGGCAGCCCCGCGCGCTTGGCCATGTTGGTCAGCAACGAGAAGTTCCCGTTCGACAGCGTCGTGATGAGGAAACGTTCCTTCAGCCGGGTGAGGCCCACGACGCTGTCCGGCCACGGATCGAGGCGGTGCCAGGCGCGGTTGAGCTGGTCGACATCCTCGACGCAGACCGATGTGACTCCAGCGGCACCCAGCAGGTCCTCGAGGATCATCCGGTGCAGGTCGTCGATCTTGGTCCACGGCAGCTCCCCGCGCCGCACCCGATCCATCGCAGGCAGATAACCTTTGCGCCAGCCGTCAGCCAGTGCAGCCCAATCATGTTGGACGCCATGAGTTTCGCCGAATTTCTCCAGTTCGGCGATGATGCTCGAACGCCAGTCGACGACGGTGCCGAAGGTGTCGAACGCCAGCGCTTTCGGCGTCATCGCCGTCACGGCTCCAGCACGACCTTGCCCAGCACACCGCCGTCGGCCAGACTCTGCAGGGCCTCCGCACCGTTGGCCAACGCGTACCGCACCGGCGGCGGAGGTCGCAGACCCGCCCGGACCAACTCGGCCACCCCGAACTCGAAGAGCGACTGCGCGCCCGGGGTGCGGTTGACGTACTCGCCGTATCCCACACCGATGACCGAGACGTTGCGCAGCAGCAGCCGGTTCACCTTGACCGCGGGAATCCCACCGCCCGAGGCGAATCCGAGCACCAGGAGCCTCCCCTCGGTGGCCAGTGCGCGAATGGCGTCGTCGAACACCTCACCACCGACCGGATCGACCACCAGGTCGACGCCGCGGCCGTCGGTATGGTCCTTGACCGTCTGCAGCCACCCATCGGTCAGCGGCAGCACCACGTCGGCGCCCACTGACTTGACGAACTCGGTGCCATGCGGCCGGTGCACCATTGCGATCACCTTGGCGCCCAGCGCCTTCGCCACCTGGATGGCCGCCGTGCCCACGCCACCGGCCGATCCGAGGACCAGCACCGTTTCGCCGGCCCGCAGCGCTCCGCGTTTGGCGAGCGCGAAGTACATCGTCTGATAATTGCCCAGGAGCGCAACGGCTTCGGCGTCATCGAGATCGTCGGGCGTCGGCCGCAGGTTGGCAGGCGGCACGGCGACGCGTTCCGCCCAGGAGCCCAGCATCGTCAGCGCGGTCACCCGCTGGCCGGGCTGGAACTCCGATTCGTACGGCGCGGAGACGACCACCCCCGCCGCCTCCATGCCGGGGATGAACGGGGGCTCCAGCCGCAGCTGGTATTCGCCGCGCAGAAGCAGCAGGTCGGGGAAGCTCACGCCGGCGGCGCCGATGTCGACCACGACAACGTCGTCACCGTCAACCGGATCGTCTACATCCGTGTACGCCAGCCCTGCCGGTCCGGACAGCTCCTGCGCGACAAGCGCTTTCACTCGGTGTCAGCCGAGCGAGAACGTGGCGCGCTGTGCCGCGGACAGATCGGTGATCTCGCTCCACTTACCCGCGACGTCTTCGACCGAGGGCACCTCGGAGAACGTCACGCCCTCGTTCTGGAACAGCGCTGCCCGTTGCACTTTGCCGCCGCCGACGATGAACACCGATGCGGTCTCGGGCAGTTCCTCCGTGCACAGGTACGCGACCACCGGGGCGACGTACTCGGGGGTGAGCTTCTCGAAGACCTCCGGCGGCAGGATGTCCTGCGTCATCCGGGTGGCCGCGATGGGCGCCACGGCGTTGGTCTTGATGTTGTACTTCGCGCCCTCCTGGGCCAGGGTGTTGATCAGCCCGACGAGGCCGAGCTTGGCAGCACCGTAGTTGGCCTGACCGAAGTTGCCGAAGAGGCCGCTGGTCGAGGTGGCCACGACGACGCGGCCAAAGTTGTTCTCGCGGAAGTGCGGCCATGCCGCGCGGATCACGTTGTAGCCACCGTAGAGGTGCACCTTGAGCACGGCGTCCCAGTTCGCGAACTCCATCTTGTGGAACGTGCCGTCGCGCAGGATGCCCGCGTTGCTCACCACACCGTCGACCTTGCCGAACTCGTCGATCGCGGTCTTGATGATGTTCTCGGCGCCCTCTTGTTCGGCCACCGAGTCGTAGTTCGCCACGGCGCGGCCGCCTGCGTCCTTGATCTCCTTGACCACCTCGTCGGCCATGTTGTGGCCGGCGCCGGTGCCGTCACGTGCACCGCCGAGATCGTTGACGACGACGCTGGCGCCCTCCCTGGCAAGGGTCAACGCATATTCTCGCCCGAGCCCGCCTCCGGCACCGGTGACGACGATGACACGATCCTGCACTCCTGGCATGGGGTTCCTTTCTCAGAACAGCCGTTTCGCGAGCTTCAAAGCCTTCTCTGTATACGGGGGGTAGATGAACGCGCCGACATCGGGTCGGGTCGGCTTGGTCATCACGGTCTTCTTGTGGCTGAACTGCTCGAAGCCGAACTTGCCGTGATAGGCACCCATACCCGACGGACCGACACCACCGAACGGGAGCTTGTTGGTGGCGAAATGGAACAGCAGGTGGTTGACCACCATGCCGCCGGCCGCGACCTCTTTGATCACCCGTTCGCGAATGCTCTTGGTCTTCGTGAACAGGTAGGCGGCCAGTGGTTTGGGCCGGGAATTCACGAAACTGATTGCGTCGTCGAGGGATTGGACGGTCATGATCGGCAGGATCGGGCCGAAGATCTCGTCGGTCATCAGCGATTCGGCGGGGTCGGGATCGACCACGACGGTGGGCTGGATCTTGATCGTCGACGCGTCCGAACCGCCGCCCGCGACGACAGTGCCCTTGGTCGCCGCCAGCGATGCGGTGAGCCTGGCGAAGTGGCGCTCGTTGACAATGCGCTTTCCGCCGGGGTTGTCCGCCTCGAATGTCGCGACGGCGTCCTTGATCTTGTCGACGAGCTCGTCGCGGATCTTGGCATCGGCGAGCACGTAGTCCGGCGCGATGCAGATCTGACCTGAGTTGATCAGCTTGGTCCAGGCGATGCGCTTGGCCGCGACGTCGATGTCCGCATCAGCGGCCACGATCACCGGGCTCTTTCCCCCGAGCTCGAGGGTGACCGGTGTCAGATGCGGTGCGGCGGCCTCATAGACCTTGCGGCCGATCTCGGTGCCGCCGGTGAAACAGATGTGGTCGAAGCCCTGCGCGATGAGTTCCTGGCTGCAGGAGGCGTCGCCCTCGATGACGGCGATCGCGTCCTTGTCGAGATACTTCGGCACCAGCTCGGCCATCAGTGCCGACGACGCCGGGCACACCTCGGACGGTTTCATGAGCACGGTGTTGCCCGCTGCGATGGCGCCGACGGCGGGGCCGAGCGTCAGGACGAACGGGAAGTTCCACGCGCCGATGACCAGGACGGTGCCGTACGGCTCGTATTCGACCCAGCCGCGGCCGGGCAGCTGCGACATCTCCAGCAGCCGGTACTTGCGGCGCATCCATTTCTTGACGTTGCGCGCCGCATCCTTGGCCTCGCCCGCGGTGCTGGCGATATCGGCCAGCCAGGCTTCGAACGGACCGCGACCCAGATCTTTCTCGAGGGCCTCCATGATGGCGCCCTCGTTGTCGTTCATCATTTTCTCCAGCGCCAGCAGCTGCTGCTTACGCCACTCGACGCTGCGGGTTCGGCCGGACGCGAACGTCTCCCGCAGCTTGCGGACGGTGCCGGGGATATCGGGGGTGGTCTTGGCCTCAGTGGCGGCGAATTCGGTGGTCATGGTGGGTGTCCTTCCTGACCCTGGGAACACCCGATACTAACCAACCGGTTGGGCAGCGCTGAAGGGGCAACTTTGTGCCCCTCGCGTCGTCCGTTCGGGCGGTCAGCCCGACTTCTCGCCGGTGACGAACGACGAGAACGCGTCGTCATCGGATAACTCGGGCGGCAAGACCCACCGGTCGAGCCGGCGCATCTCGTCGGCAGACGTCGCGGCCGATGCCTGCCATCCGTGCGCGTTGAGCCACTCGGCCACGTCGGCGCGGTCGGGGTCGTTGTACATCAGCTCGGCGACATCGGGCGCATCCTGCATCCCGAACTGCGCGGCGATGCGCTCGAACTTCTCCCGGAACTCGGCCCGCCGGTCGTCGGAGCGGTGGCCGACGGTCTCCGCGGCCACGCGGCTGCCAGCGGCACTGAGCGCGGTGATCTGCTCGAACAACCGGTCCTGGGCTTGCGCGGGCAGATACATCAGCAGGCCCTCGGCCAACCAAGCGGTCGTGGCGTCGGCGTCGAACCCGGCTTCGCGCAAGGCATTCGGCCAATCCAGCCGAAGGTCGATGGCCACCGCGTTGCGCTTGGCCGACGGCAGCACGCCGTGCTCAGCCATTCTCGCGGCCTTGTATTCGAGGACCTTGGGCTGGTCGATCTCGAAGACGACGGTGTCGGCCGGCCAGTCCAGCCGGTAGGCCCGCGAGTCGAGGCCCGACGCCAGGATCACGACCTGGCGGATGCCTGCCGCCGCGGCGGCGGCGAAGAACTCATCGAAGAAGTGGGTGCGCACGGCCTGGTAATTGCCCATGTGCTCGAAGATCGCGGCGACCTCGGCATCGGCCTCGGCGACCTTGGCGGCGAACTCCTCGTTGCGCACGATGTCCCAGACCCCCGGGCCGACGCCGGCGACCAGCACCTCGGCATAGGGATCGCGGATCAGGGGATCGGCCTTGGCGGTCTCACCGGCGCGGGCCGCCGCCACCATGACTGCCGTCGACCCGACGCTGGTCGCGATGTCCCAGGTGTCGTCGTGCGTGCGCAATGAGCTCATGGCGTCATGCTAGCCAGATACCGGCGAAAAGTTAGTTGAGCTATACGAACTGTGGGAGAGGCAACACTCAGTCGCTGAATTGCCAGAGCTTGCCGGCGAGCAGCAGCTCGAACTTCTCAACGACCCCGGAGAGCTCGTCGTGACCGCCGACGAATCCCGCGTAGAAGCCGATACCCCACATCATCGCGACCAGCATCTCGACGAGGTCGCTGACGTCCGTGTCGGTTGTGAGCTCACCTGTCTTGATTGCGTCGTCGACCGCCCAGGCGATGAACTCGCGTGAATTACGCAACGAATCGTGCTCGTCACCACTCAGTTCCGGATGCCGCTGCGACTCCAGCACGGAGGTCACGAGAAAGGCTGCCGCCGAACGGTCTTCGGAATCGGCCTGGATCGCCGCGGTGAAGAACGCGGACAACCGATTCAGCAGGTTCGTTTCGGACTTCGCCCGCGCCTGGCCCGCGCTAACTACCTGCGCATCTGTTTGCTCGACAACCTGGGCCCACAGCACCCGCTTACTCGCGAAGTAGTGGTTGATCGCCGGACGGGTCAAACCGGCACGGATGGCGATCGCCTGGAAGGTGGCGGCGTCGTACCCGAGTTCGCTGAAGACCTCGCGCGCGGCTCCTATGATGCGCTCCCGCGTTTCGGCGGCCTTCGCTGCGGGCGGACGACCCGGACCCCTACTCGCGGTGTGTTGCGGCACAGTCAAATTGTGCCACAGCCCACTGGTGGGCCTGCGCGGTATTACCTGCGGCGTTCCCAAGATCGTCAGTTCAGCAAAGAAATGGGAGTCGCAACACCGAAGGTCGGCGTAGAGATTCGATTGTCTGAGCACTAGGGTGCCGTCCCATGGCCAGCGTCGTTTCTCGGGAGGCCTACTTCGAGACCGGCCTCGATGTGCTGTCCGATCTCGGCTATGGGGGGCTCAAGCTTGCAGAGGTTTGTCACCGTCTCGGTGTCACGACCGGATCCTTCTACCACTACTTCACCAATTGGCCGACCTACACCAAGGAACTGGTCGCGCACTGGGTGCAGGAGCGGACCGTGCTGGTGATTCAGGCGGTGCGCGGCGAGACGGACCCGCGCCGCCGCATCGACACCCTGATCAAGGTGGCACTGGGCCTGCCCCACGGCGCGGAGGCGGCGATCCGGGTATGGAGCTCGCTGGATCCGCATGTGCACGAGGTGCAGGCCATGGTCGACCGGCAGCGATTCGACATCATGTACTCCTCGGCGTTGGAGATCCTGCAGATCAAACGGCAGGCGGAGGTCTTCGCCGCATGGTCGGTGTATGTGCTCGTCGGTTACGAGCAGTCCGCCCTGCCCCCCGACCCGGATGCATTGGCGTGGATCGCCGGACAGATTCGCGGCAAGCTCGACAACGACGGGTTCGCTTCGGTGCCCGACAGTGACTGACGCAGCGCCCGCCACCGAGCCGGTCGAGGTCGAGCACGTTGTCGCGATGCTGCGGGAGCGTCTGTACGGGGCGATCTCGTGTCTGGCGACGCTGGCGATTCTGGCGCGGTACAGCGATGAGGAAACCAGCGCCTTGGCAAGGATCCTCGATATCGCGGTGGCCACCGGCGGTCTGTGGGCCGCCAGCCTGCTGTCGCACTTCGTGGCGCAGATGGCGGTGTTCGGTAAGGCACCGCGGGGGCGGCACTGGATCCAGCTCCTGCAGGCGTCAGGTCAGATTCTCTGGGCCGCCGTTCCCCCGGTGATCGTCTTGCTGCTTGCGGTATTCGACCTCCTCGATACCGACACCGCGATGTGGATCGGGATGTGGACGCTGGTGGGCGAGCTGGGCGTCATTGCGTTTCTCGCCATGCGACGCACCCGGTTGCCGTGGTGGCAGCAGGCGCTATCGGTCACCGGGCTGGTCGGCCTCGGGCTGCTCGTCGTCGGCATCAAGACGCTCGCGCACTGACATGACGAACCTGTGGCGTCGCGCGGTCGATCGGCTTCGTCAGCGCGATCCCGAATTCGACGCGCTGCGGCGCGCCGTGCGCGCGGCGCTCGTGTTGCCGGTCGCGGCGGCGTTCGGGTTCGCCGTCGGCGATTCGCAGACCGCGCTGTTCAGCATCTTCGGCTCGGTGGCACTGCTCATCCTCGTGGACTTTCCCGGAAACCGTCCGGCCCGGGCACTCGCCTACTTCGGGCTCGGCATCAACGGCTTCGTCCTGATCACCCTCGGGACGCTGGTGGCCGACCATCCGTGGATCAGTGTCGCGGTGATGTTCGTCCTCGGTGTGGTGGTGACGTTTTCCGGTGTACTCAGCGAGATCGTCGCCGCCGGCCAGCGGGCCACCCTGCTGACGTTCGTGCTGCCCGCCTGCACACCGGTCGGCCCGATCGGCGATCGTCTGCTCGGTTGGATCGTCGCGCTGGCGGTGTGCGTGCCCGCCGCCCTGTTCCTTCTCCCGCCGCGCCATCACGACGAGTTGCGCCGTTATTCGGCACTGGTGTGCACCCGGCTGGCCGACACCTTGGAGGGCAGCGGAAGCGCCAAAGACGCGACCCGCGCGATGAATTCGCTGTGGGAGAGCTTCCTCGGCGCTGACTTCCGCCCGGTCGGGCTCACCGCGGGCAGCCGGGCGCTGGTGCGGGTCGTCGACGACCTCGGCTTCCTGGCGGACCGCATCACCGACGACACCGGCCGCCAACTCGGGGACCTCAAGCCACCGTTGGTGCGCGTGCTACGGGATTGCGCTGCCGTACTCAGTGTTTCCGAACCCTCGGCTCGTGCGGCCCGAGGCACGGATCTCAACTCCGCACTGGCCGAGTTGCGATCGATCGCACAGGGCCGCTATCGCGAAGACATCCTCGAGATCCTCGGAGTGCCCGACGACGCGGCGGCCGTGGATGTCGGGCGAAAGCTGTTGGGGCGACGCACCTTCTCGGCCACCGTCGGTGTGACCGGCCGGATCATCCGCAACGCCGCCGAGGCCGACGCGCGTCCGGTCTGGGCGCGGGTCCTCGGCCGACGCCTGCCGCCCACGGGAACCGCCGACTGGGTGATGCCGGAGACTGCGGCGGTCGCGGCGATCACCAAGGGACTGGTCGCCACCCGGGCGGTGGTGCTGCGCAGCAGTCTGCGCACCGGTCTCGGCTTGGCTCTCGCCGTCGCCGTCACCCAGGTGTTCCCACTGCAAAACGGCTTCTGGGTCGTGTTGGGCGCCATGTCGGTGCTGCGCAGCAGTGCGCTGTCGACCGGCACCCGCGTCGTGCGGGCGGTCGCGGGTACCACGCTCGGCTTCCTCCTGGGTGTGGTCGTCATCGAACTGGTAGGGGTCGACCCGATCGTCATGTGGGTCCTGCTCCCGGTGGTGGCGTTCGGTTCGGCGTTCGTGCCGGAGGTCGCGTCGTTCATCGCCGGTCAGGCGGCGTTCACCATGATGGTGCTGATCATCTTCAACCTGATCAGGCCGACGGGTTGGAGCGTCGGGCTGATCCGCATCCAGGACGTCGTCATCGGCGCTGGAGTGGGCATCGTCGTTTCGGTCCTGCTGTGGCCGCGCGGAGTACGCACCCGGGTGTCGAAGGTCATCGACGCGTCCTTCGCCGTCGGCGCGTCGTTCCTCACGGCGGCCGTACTGCGGGTCACCCGCGGTGCGTCCGAAGAGGCCACCGATAGGGTCATCGCGCTCAGTCACGATGCACTGGAGGCTTCCCGCACCGTGGACGACGCTGTGCGACAGTATCTTTCGGAGAGCGGCGGGGCCGCCGACGTCCGGGCTCCGATCGTCCGGCGGGCCAACCGCGCGGTCCGCTTGCGCGCTGCGGCCGAATTGATCGCCGACGTCGTCCCACCACCGCACGGTGTGTACCCGCGTACCCGCGCGGTGCTCGAGAGTCACACCGAAGCGGTGTGCCGTCACGTCACCGGCGGCTCAGCCGGGACGGCGCTGGACCCGATCAGCGACGACTTCGTGATCGCGCTGCGCGCCGACGCCTCCGATGACGAACTGGCCGTTGCGGCGGCGCTGCCGTTGGTCACCACCGCCGCGCACATCGGGGAGCTGGAGCTCCTCTATCCGAGAAGCGATTCCAGCGACCACGACGATCTCAGCGTCAAACACGGTGCGGCATGAGCGCGTCCGGCGGAATGGCGCCGAACTTGCCGTTGTGGTAATCCTCGAGCGCCTCGATGAGTTCCGTCTTGGTGTTCATCACGAACGGTCCGTACTGGAACACGGGGTCACGGATGGGCTCGCCGCCGAGCAGCAGGACCTCGAGTGCGGGCCGGTGCGAATCTTGGCCGGCTTCGGCGCTCACGGTGATCCGGTCGCCCGGCCCGAGCACGGCCAACTGTCCCTGGTGAATCGGATGACCGACCGGCCCGATCGCGCCACGGCCCGAGAGCACGTAGGCCAGCGCGTTGAACTCGCGGTTCCAGGGCAGGCTCAACCGTGCTCCGGGCTGGATCGTGCTGTGCGCCATGGTGATCGGAGTGTGCGTCGCACCCGGGCCCTGATGTCCGGCGACGTCGCCCGCGATGAGGCGGACCAGCGCCCCACCGTCGTCGGAGGACAGCAGTTTGGCCTGGGTTCCTTCGATCGCCTGGTACCTCGGCGTGGCGAACTTGTCCTTGCGCGGCAGATTCACCCATAGCTGGATGCCGTGGAACAGGCCGCCGCTTTCGACCAGTTCGGCCGGCGGCGTCTCGATGTGCAGGATTCCCGAGCCCGCGGTCATCCACTGGGTGGCACCGTCGGTGATCAATCCGCCGCCGCCATGCGAATCCTGGTGCGCGAAGCGCCCGTCCAGCATGTAGGTGACGGTCTCGAACCCGCGGTGCGGGTGCCAGTCGGTGCCTCTGGGCTCACCCGGTTCGTATTCCACCTCGCCCATCTGGTCCATGTGGACGAACGGATCGAGGTCGGCGCTGCTGACGCCGGCGAACGCGCGCACGACGGGGAAGCCCTCACCTTCGTATCCGCGCGGACCGGTGGTGACCGACCGGACGGGACGTTCGGTATCAGACTGTTGGGCCGCGGCGATCCGCGGCAGTGTCAGGGTGTCAGCGGTGATGGCAGGCATGCCCCGACTAACCGGACCGTAGTCCGAATTATTCCAATGCGTCCAGCGCCGCTGCGCGCGCCTGCGCCGCAGTGCTCGCCGCGAGCACGGCGTCGGCCGCGTCACGACACTGCTGCAGCGACACCTGAGCGAGTTTGGCGCCCACCCCCTGTACGGCCGCGGCGGCCGCCGACAACGACGTCACACCCAAGCCCGCAAGCACGCAGGCGAGCAGGGGATCCGCGGCGGCTTCCCCACACACACCGACGGGCTTGCCCACCGACGCGCCCGCCCTCGCCGCCATGGCCACCAAGGTCAGCACCGCCGGCTGCCACGGGTCCGTGAGCGCGGCGAGTTCGGCCGACATGCGGTCGGCGGCCATCGTGTACTGCGCCAGATCGTTGGTGCCGATCGACAAGAAGTCCACGTGCTCGAGAATGCGGTCGGCCAGCAGAGCAGCAGCCGGCACCTCGATCATCACGCCCGGTGTCAAACCGTGCGAACGGACCTGCGCGGCAAAGTGTTCGGCTTCGGATGCCGTCGCGATCATCGGTGCCATCACCCACGGCGGGTTGCCGGTGCGATTGCCCGCGGCGGCAATGGCCTCGAGTTGACGGTCCAGCAGAGCCGGATTGATGCCCGCGACCCGGATGCCGCGCACACCGAGCGCCGGGTTGGCCTCGTTGGGATGCTCAGCGAACTTCAGCGGCTTGTCCGAACCCGCGTCCAGTGTCCTGACCACCACCTTGTGCCCGGCGAATGCGTCGAGCACCTCGGCATAGATGTCGGTCTGCTCATCGACGGACGGCTCGGTCTCGCGATTGAGAAAGCACAGTTCGGTGCGGAACAACCCGATGCCCTCGGCCGCGGTGTCCCTGGCGGCCCGCGCGGCGGCGCCGTCCTGCACGTTGGCAAGGACCGCGACCGCGTGACCGTCGCAGGTGGCACCGGGACCGGACCATCCCGCGGCGCGTTCGGCGTCTCGGCGCGCCGCCTCCACGGCCTCGCCCGCGGCCGCCGGGTCCGGCGTGACGGTGACGGTTCCCGCGGTGCCGTCGACGAGCACCATCGTGCCGGCCTCGACGGCGTCCAAGCCCTCGACGGCGACGACGCACGGGATGCCGAGCTGGCGCGCGATGATCGCCGTGTGGCTGGTGGGTCCACCCAATGTCGTGGCCAACGCGACGACGAGCGCGGGGTCCAGACCTGCGGTGTCGGCCGGAGCGAGGTCGTCGGCGCACAGGATCGACGGCGCCGCGGGCACCGGCACGCCCGGCTCGGGCAGCCCCTTCAGTTCTGCGATCACGCGGTCGCGAATGTCGCGCAGGTCCGTGACCCGTTCGGCCATCAGCCCGCCGAGTTTGGTGAACATCTCGGCGAACTGGTCCACCGCGCCGATCACCGCGCGTACCGCGGGCGCGCCGGTGGCGATGCGCTTCTCGGCGGCGGCCAGCCATGCCCGGTCCTGCGCCAGGATCGCGGTGGCGGCCAGCACCTCCGAGGCGGCGCCGGTCGCGTGCGCCGCGCGGTCGCGCAGCCGCGTCGCGACCGCCGATGCGGCGGCGGCGAAGCGGGCGGCCTCCGCGGGCCGGTCCGGTTCGGCGACGTCGCCCGCGTCGTCGATGGACGAGGGCAGCCGGCCCGGCCGGATCACCGGCGCGTAGGCCACGCCGGGCACCACCGGGACACCACGAAGGGCGGTGCCGGGCAACAGTGACGTGTTCGCGGATGAGGCGGTCATGTGAACCAGATTACAAGAAATGGTTGACAAGTCAACACAAACAGTAGTAAAACCAATTAAATCAACATTCATAAGCGCGGTTACCCACACATACGGAGCACCATGTACGCCGAAGAGCGACAGCAAGCGATCGCCTCGCTGGTGATCGCCAACGGCCGCGCCTCGGTCGCAGAACTGGCACAGGCCCACGACGTCACCACCGAGACGGTGCGGCGTGACCTCGCCGCACTCGAGAGGGCCGGCGTCCTGCGGCGCGTGCACGGCGGCGCGGTTCCGGTGCGCGCGCTGCATCTCGTCGAGGCCGGCGTTGGCGAACGAGAAGCCACCCGAGCCGAACACAAGGACGCCATCGCGGCGGCCGCCGCCGAACTCCTCCCCCAAGACGGCTCCACCGTCCTGTTGGACGCGGGCACCACCACCGCGCGCATCGCCGCCCACCTGCCCACCGATCGCGAACTGGTCGTGGTGACCAACTCGATACCCGTCGCCGCGCGCCTGGCCGCACTGCCCTCGGTCTCGCTGCAACTGCTCGGCGGCAGGGTGCGCGGTGTCACGCAGGCCGCGGTCGGTGAACAGACACTGCGGGTGCTCGACACGCTCCGCGTGGACCTGGCGTTCATCGGAACCAACGGCATCAGCGTCCGGCACGGTCTGTCCACGCCGGACAGCGACGAGGCCGCGGTGAAGCGGGCCATGGTGAACGCGGCGAATTATGTCGTGGCCGTGGCGGACTCCTCCAAGATCGGCCGCGAAGACTTCGTCAGTTTCGCGCCGCTGTCCAGTGTCGACACCCTGATCACCGACGCGGAGATCACCGGCGCCGACCGCGCACAACTCACCGACCACGGCGTCGAAGTGGTGATCGCATGATCGTCACCGTCACGCCCAACCCGAGCATCGACCGCACCGTCACCCTCACCACACCGCTGACACGCGGCAGCGTGCACCGGGTCACCTCGGTCACCACCGAAGCGGGTGGCAAGGGCGTCAACGTCGCGCGCGCGTTGACGGCGGCCAGCGTCAAGGCCGTCGCGCTGCTTCCCGCACCCGTGGCCGATCCATTGATCACCGCTCTGCACAACGCCGCGGTGCCGTTCCGGTGCGTACCCACCGACACCCCGGTACGGACCAACCTCGCGATCACCGAAAAGGACGGGACCACAACCAAACTCAACGAACCCGGCGGTGCACTCGACGGCGCTGCCGTCGACGCCCTCACCCAGTCCGTGCTCGCCGCGGCGGAGTCAGCGTCCTGGGTGGTGTTGTCGGGTTCGCTCCCGCCGGGAGTCCCCGACCACTGGTACGCCGACGTCGTGGCACGGCTCGCCGCGTTCGGATGCCGAATCGCCGTCGATACCTCCGACGCCCCGTTGACGGCTCTCGTTCAGTCATTCGGCCGCGCCGCTCCCGACCTGATCAAACCGAACGCCGAAGAACTCGCCGGTGTCATCGGCCTCTCGCCGCTGGCTTTGGAAGCCGCTGTCACCCAGGGCGATCCGGAACCGGTGATCTCAGCAGCCCAGCAGTTGATCGATCGGGGTGTCGGCGCGGTGCTCGCCACCCTGGGCGCCGCGGGCGCCGTCCTGGTCGACGACAACGGCGGCTGGTTCGCCACCCCGCCTCCCGTCACGCCGCGCAGCACCGTCGGCGCCGGTGACGCCTCCCTCGCCGGATACCTCCGAGCCGAAGTCGGCGGCGCGACCCCACCACAGCGACTGCAGATGGCGGTCGCCTACGGCAGCGCCGCCGCCGCGCTACCCGGATCGGCTCAGCCCCACCCCGCCGATCTCGACCTCGATGCCGTCCACGTGACACCCGTAGTCCCCGCAACCGATCCGAAAGTAGTGCCATGACGACAGACGTCTCCATCATCAGCACCGATCTGGTCCTGCTCGACACCGACGCAGGCGAAGACAAGCAGGCCGTGATCCGCAGGCTGGTGCAGCGCCTCGCCGATGCCGGACGCTCCACAGACGCCGACGGCCTGTTCGACGCCGCGATGGCGCGTGAGCAGCAGTCAGCCACCGGGCTGCCCGGTGGTATCGCGATCCCGCACTGCCGCTCGCCGCACGTCGACACCGCTTCGATCGGTTTCGCGCGGCTGAACCCGCCCGTCGATTTCGGCGCACCCGACGGACCCGCCGACCTCGCGTTCCTGATCGCCGCCCCCGAGTCCGGCGGCGCCGAGCACATGAAGTTGCTGTCCAGTCTCGCGCGCGCACTCGTGCGCAAGGAATTCGTGGAGTCGTTGCGGCAAGCATCCACCCCCGACGAGGTGGTCACGCTCGTCGACGGTGTGTTGAACCCCGAAAAACCATCTGCCACAAAGGAATCTGCTCCCAAGCGAGCCAAGACGCTGCTCGCGGTGACCGCCTGCCCCACCGGTATCGCGCACACCTACATGGCCGCCGACTCGTTGGTCGCGGCTGCCAAGAAGGCCGGCGCCACGCTGCACGTCGAGACGCAGGGATCCTCCGGCAGCACCCCGCTGGACGCGGAGACAATCGCGGCGGCCGACGCCGTCATCTTCGCCACCGATGTGGGCGTCAAGGACAAGCACCGCTTCGCCGGTAAGCCCGTCGTCGCCTCCGGGGTCAAACGGGCGATCAACGAACCGGACAAGATGGTGGCCGAAGCCCTTGCCGCCGCGGCCGATCCGAACGCCGCCCGCGTCGAGGGAGGCGCCGGTCCGTCCGCGCCGAGCGGCGCAGCCCGGGCCGGCGACGTCGGCTGGGGCACCCGCACGCGTCAGATCCTGCTCACCGGCGTGAGCTACATGATTCCGTTCGTCGCCGCGGGCGGTCTGCTGATCGCGCTCGGATTCCTGCTCGCCGGATACGACATCGCGAACACTCCGGACGGGGCCGAACCGCTGTCGTTCGGCATGAACTCGCTGGGCAGCCATATCGCCACCGAGAACACGTTGACCAACCTGCCCTCCGGCGGCCTGCTCCAATACCTCGGTGCGGTGCTGTTCACCCTCGGCGGGCTGGCCTTCATGTTCCTGGTGCCCGCGCTGGCCGGCTACATCTCGTTCGCGATCGCCGACCGGCCGGGCATCGCCCCCGGATTCACCGCGGGCGCGGTCGCCGTGTTCGTCGGCGGCGGCTTCATCGGCGGCATCGTCGGCGGTCTCATCGCCGGCTTCACCGCACTGTGGATCAGCCGGATTGCCACCCCGCGATGGCTGCGGGGTCTGATGCCGGTCGTGATCATCCCGCTGTTCGCCTCACTGGCCGTCGGCCTGCTGATGTTCCTGTTGCTCGGCCGTCCGCTGGCCGCCATCACGTCGGGCCTGACCAACTGGCTCGGCGGCATGACCGGCAGCTCCGTCATCATCCTCGGCGTCATCCTCGGCCTGATGATGTGCTTCGACCTCGGCGGCCCGGTCAACAAGGCGGCCTACGCGTTCGCCACCGCCGGGCTCAACGTCGCCGACCCCGCCTCGCTGCGCATCATGGCCGCGGTGATGGCCGCGGGTATGGTTCCCCCGCTCGCGATGGCGCTGGCCTCGGCGGTCCGGCCCACGCTGTTCACCGAGCCGGAGCGGGAAAACGGCCGGGCCGCTTGGCTTCTCGGCGCCTCCTTCATCTCTGAGGGCGCGATCCCGTTCGCCGCGGCCGATCCGCTCAGGGTGATCCCGTCGATGATGTTCGGCGGCGCTAGCACCGGTGCGATGATCATGGCGTTCGACGTCACACTGAAGGCTCCGCACGGCGGGATCTTCGTCTTCTTCGCGATCGGGAACCTGCTCTGGTTCCTCGTCGCCCTCGCGGCGGGCACCGTCGCGGGCGCACTCGCCGTCGTCGCCGCCAAGCAGTTCATCAAGCCCAGCACGCAAACCGAAGAGGCGCCCGCGCTCGCGGCCGTCTGAGTCCAACCCACCATTGAAGGAGAACCATGCCCAGCAAGACCGTCATCGTCGGATCGGCCATCGGTCTACACGCCCGCCCCGCGGCGATCATCGCCGAGGAAGTGGTCAAGGCCGGAGTGCCTGTCACGCTCTCGATGGACGGCGGCGAGCCCGTCGACGCAGGATCTGCGCTGATGATCATGACGCTGGGCGCAGGCAACGGCGCCGAGGTGACCGTCGACTGTGACGACGCCGCCGTGCTCGCCACCGTCGCGGGATTGGTACAGCAGGACTTGGACGCCTAGGACGCCCGATCTCACGTGCTCACGTGCCCCGAGCCAAGATTGCGGACTTGACCCCCTTCGACGCCCCTTAAGATTGGCTGCGTGCAATCCGGCAGTTCGCTTGACGTGACAATTTGTGCTGCCCCGGGGCCCGTTGAGGGTTTGCTGTGGGGGCACCGGCATACTGCCACGTGGTCGAAAATCGGGGGAGGTGCGTAACGAGTGCACCGTATTGGTGTGCTGCTGGCGGTGCTGTTGCTCGCACTGGTCAGCGCTCCTCCGGCAGCGGCTATCGAGCCACCCAAGATCGATCCGGCGGCGCTGCCGCCCGACGCGACGGGCCCCGACCAGCCCATGGAACAGCGCCGCGTCTGCTCCGCCCCGACGGCGTTTCCCAACTCGAATTTCGCCGACAAGCCATGGGCGAACGACTACCTGCGCCTAGCTGAGGCACAGAAGTTCGCCTCGGGTGCGGGCATCACCGTCGCGGTCATCGACACCGGGGTCAACGGCTCACCGCGCGTCCCCGCAGAACCCGGCGGCGACTTCGTCGACCAGGCCGGCAACGGGATGTCGGACTGCGACTCCCACGGCACGCTGACGGCATCGATCATCGCGGGCAGACCGGCGCCGACGGACGGCTTCATCGGGGTCGCGCCCGACGCCCGCATCCTGTCGCTGCGGCAGACCTCGGAAGCCTTCCAAACCGTGGGTGCACGCACCGACCCCAATGACCCGAACTCGACGCAGACCGCCGGTTCGTTGCGCAGCCTGGCCCGCGCGGTGGTGCACGCGGCCAACCTCGGCGCACAGGTCATCAACATCAGCGAGGCCGCCTGTTACAAGGTGACGAGGCTCATCGACGAGGCAGGGCTGGGCGCCGCGATCAACTACGCGGTCAACGTCAAGGGCGCGGTCATCATCGTGGCGGCGGGCAATACCGGCCAGGACTGCAGCCAGAACCCACCACCCGATCCCTCGATACCCGCGGACCCGCGCGGCTGGAAGCAGGTGCAGACGATCGTCAGCCCGGCGTGGTACTCGCCGCTGGTGCTGACCGTCGGCGGCGTCGCCCAGAACGGCCAACCGAGTACGTTCTCGATGTCCGGACCATGGGTGGGCGCTGCGGCGCCCGCCGAGAATCTCGTCGCGCTCGGCTACGACGGGCGGCCGGTCAACGCGCTGACTGGTCAAGACGGTCCGATTCCGATCAGCGGCACCTCGTTCGCCGCCGCCTACGTATCCGGGCTGGCCGCGCTGCTCAAACAACGGTTCCCCGTACTGACACCCGCTCAGATCATGAACCGGATCACCGCCACCGCACGACATCCGGGCGGAGGCGTCGACAACTACGTCGGTGCGGGCGTCATCGATCCGGTCGCCGCGTTGACGTGGGACGTGCCGGCCGGACCGCGCGAGGTACCCTATCAGGTCAAGGAAGTCCCGCCACCGGTGTACATCCCGCCACCGGACCGGGGACCGATCACCGCTGTCGTCGTGATCGGCTTCGGTCTGGCCCTGGCGCTCGGACTCGGCGCCCTTGCCCGGCGCGCGCTGAGGCGCCGATGAGCGGCTTCACGTCCATGTTCGGGCTGCGCCTCACGACAGGCCATGCCATCTGGGCGGCGGTGCTGATACCGGCCGTCATCCTCTTGTTCATCCGGCTCGACCTGCTCTGGGTCGGGATCACCCTGGCGGTGATCATCGCTCTCGCAGCGGTTTTGACGGTTCGTGGCCGACGGCTAACCGGCTGGATCGCGGCGGTGTTCGCGTGGCGGCGGCGCCACCGCAGAGTCCCCGAGAAGCCGTCCGAGCCGGCCGTCGGGGCCACCGTCATGCCCGGCGATCATGTCGCGGTCCGCTGGCAGGACGGCTACCTGATCGCGGCAATGGAACTCGTCCCGCGGCCATTCACTCCGACGGTGATCGTCAACGGCGAGGCCTTCACCGACGATGTCGTCGACACCCGGCTCGTCGAGCGGCTGCTCGCGGCGCACTGTCCCGATCTCGAAGCCGACGTGGTGTCGGCGGGCTATCGAGTGGGAAAGACCGCGCCGTCGAGCCTGGTGGCGCTGTACGAGCAGGTCGTGGGGCCCTACCCGGCCCCGGCCAATCGACGCACCTGGATCGTGCTGAGGGCCGATCCCGAGCACACCCGCAAATCCTCACAGCGGCGCGACTCCGGCGTCGCGGGACTGGCGCGGTATCTGGTGGCGTCGACCACACGGATTGCAGATCAGTTGGCCGGCAACGGAATCGATGCCCAGCCGAGCCGCAGCTTCGACGACTTCGACCGCGCGACCGAGATCAGCTTCGAACGCGAGACCTGGTCGGCGATCAAGGGACGCAGCACCTTCACCGCCGCATACACCGCACCCGGCGGCCCCGACGTCTGGTGGTCGGCGCGCGCCGACCACACGATCACGCGGGTCCGCATTCGGCCCGGTGCGGCTCCCACCGCCACCGTGTTGTTGACGACGCTGGCGAATCCGACTACCCCGCGCGGATTTTCGTGCCTATTCGGCGGGCAGCGGGCCGCGTTGCTCGGCATCAGCCCCGTCAACGACCGGCACTACGAACTGCCGGTCGGTTCTGCCGGGGTGCTCGTCGGCGAGACCGCCGACCGCTATCCGGTGTACATGCCGTTCGACGACGTCGACGTGAGCATCAACGTGGGCGACGCCCGATTGTTCACGCAGTTCGTCGTGCGATCGGCCGCAGCAGGCGCGGTCGTCACCCTGCTCCCGCAGTTCGCCGAGTTTGCGGCTTCCGTCAACGGCCACATCGGCCAGGAGGCCAAGGTCGCGTGGCCGAACGCCACCACATATCTTGGCCCACACCCCGGCATCGGACGAGTTGTGTTGCGCGACAATTTCATCCAGACACCACGCCATCGTCAGCTGCCAATCCGACTGATCAACCCGCGTGAGGAGAGCCGCTACCAGATGGTGCTGGAGAGCTGAGCGATGTCGGTCCAGCGGGTCAACCCCGGTTCGCTCATCAGCCAAGCCGCGGAGATGAAGGGCCAGAACTGGCACAACCCCGCTGAGGACGCCGTAGCGCCCCCGGACGCGGTGCCCTCGACGGTCGACGCGATCGCCAACCTCAACCAGAACGCGCGATCGCTCAAAGAGTTCGAGGAGTGGGCGAAGGTCGAGAATCAGCGCATCGCCGAGATGCTCGAGATCGCCGCGCAGGCCTACCAGAAGGTCGACGACGAGTACGGCATCGCGCTCGACAATCCCGAACGGGCCGCTGCCGTCGACACCATCAGCATTCCTTCTCCGCCGACACCAGCGCCCGAAATTCCCTCTCCCGCAGACACTCCGAGGCTTCTCGACGCCAGCGGATACCGCAACGTCATCCAGACGCAAATCGAACTGAGCGCACCGGACACCGGCGCTTCGCTGAAGAACGCGATGCTGTACTGGTCCGCGGCGTCCAACCGGGTCAAGGGCAACAAGCCAAAACCGCCCCCCGGCGACTGGGAGGGCGACGCCGCCGACGCGGCCTACGCGCGAATGACCGCGTTCGGTAACTGGCTGGCGCAGCTGTCGCAGGCGTGGCACGACTTGGCCGAGGCCGCATCGAAGATCCTCAACGCACATGAGACGGCAAAGGCCGCGCACGCTCCCATCTACGACGAATACGTCGCGCTGGAAGCGCGCATAAAGGAGCTCGCCGGCTCGCCCGGGCCGCACGCCGGGATTCAAAGACAGATCGATCTGGCCCGCCGGCGGTTGGAGGAGCTGCAGGCGCTGTCCGACGAGGTACGCCAGCAGTACGCCGGCGAGGCGACGTTCACACCGGTGCGGCCGGCGGATCCGCCGTTCAAACCGACCGACAGCTTCGCCCCCGGGGCGGGCGGTGGCGGTGGCGGCGGCGATCAGCCCGCCGGTGATCCGGCAGCAACGGCACAGCAGATGGGCGAGTCGATGGGCACCTCGCAGCAGCAAGCAGGTGCGGGGCAGGGTGGCGGCTCCGGTGGAGGATCGCCATCCGGCGGCGAACCACCCTCGGGCGCAGGCCCTTCCGGGGTCAGCCCAGGCGGATCGGAAGGCGAAGGACCCCAGCCGGGCACGCCGAGGGCAACCAGCGACCCGAGCCTGCGCCCCGCGGCAGGTGGCGGATCGGGCGGCGGCTCAGGCGGTGGCGCCGGCGGCGGCGGATCGGCACCCCTGTCACCCGCGGTGTCGGCCGAGACCGTAGCGCCCGCCCCACCCGTGCCGATCGCCACGGCGCCCGCGGCTGCCGCGTCCGCGCCGGGTGGCATGGCCGGCGGGATGGGCGGCATGGCACCCATGCACGGGGGGCACGGCGCACAGCAGGGCAAGGAGAAGCGTCGCGATCCGCGCACGGCACCCGACGAGGATCTGTACGTTGAGGACCGCCCGTGGACCGAGGGCGTCGTCGGTAACCGCCGCCGCCGCGAAGTGCAGGACGGCAGGCCGCGCGCACACGACGACGAGCAGGACGACGACGAGTGACCGACAACATGCATCCCGACGTGGCCGCTGTGCTGCAGCAGGCGCGGCGGCTGCAGTCGCTGATGGACGAGCAGCTGCACAAGATGAAGAACGAGACGTTCACCGCCACCGACGACGCCGAAACCGTCGAGGTGACGCTCAACGGCCACCACCACCTCACCGGGACCTTCATCGCGGACGGTCTGCTGCGGTTGGGTGCACCGACGGTCGAGCAGCGGCTCAACGAGGCTCTTCGGAAGGCCACCGACGCCGCGTCCACGTCGATCGAGCTCGACAGGGACCGTATCGACGCCGTCGTCGCCGATATCACCGCGGGTCTGCAGAAAGACTGAGCCCTAGTATCGTTCGTTCGTGGCGAACCGCGATCACGGCGACCCGGGCGATGCCCCCTCGGTCCCTCCCCCGCTCACCGAAGTGGCGAATCCCACCCGCCCGTCCGCGGCCGAGGAGGCCCGCACCATCGCGGCCTCGACCAATACGGGCACGCTTGCCACGCTGACTGCCGACGGCGATCCGTGGGCGTCGTTCGTGACGTACGGATTGCTCGGCGGCGCACCGGTGCTCTGCGTGTCGAACCTCGCCGAGCACGGTCGTAATCTCGCGGGCGACCCGAGGGCCAGCATCGCGATCGTCGCGCCGAGCTCGGAGTCCGATCCGCTGGCCAGCGGCCGCGTGACCCTGGCCGGCGTAGTCGAAGCCCCGACGGGCGACGAGTTGACCGGGGCCCGCGACGCACATCTGGCTGCGGTCGCGGCCGCCAAGTATTACATCGACTACAGCGACTTCACGCTCTGGGTGTTGCGCGTGCAGCGGGTGCGCTGGGTCGGTGGCTACGGGCGAATGGAGTCGACCACCGGCGAGGACTACTCCGCTGCCTCGCCGGATCCGGTCGCGCCGCACGCGGCGGGGGCGATCGCTCATCTGAACGCCGATCACGCCGACTCGCTCGCCGCGATGGGCAAGGCGCTCGGTGGTTATCCGGACACCACCGCGGCGACCTGCACCGGCGCCGACCGCTACGGCCTCGATCTGCGGCTGACGACCGAGCGTGGCATCGCCTACACCCGGATCGGTTACGCCGATCCGATCGATTCGTACGACCAATTGCGTTCGGCGACCGTCGAGCTGGCGCGTCGCGCCCGGGCGGACTGAAATAACATCGCCCTATGGCAGATGCGAGCGCACGCCCCGAGACCTGGCCAGCAGCGTTCGAGCTGATCCGAACCCGCGGTTACGAGCACCGCGAGGAACCCTTCAAGCTGGCCAGCGGTCAGCTCAGCCACGACTACATCGACGGCAAGTACGCCATCGACAACGGGGAACGCCTGACGATCGTCAGCCGCGCCATCGCCGACCTGGCCGCGCTGAACGGGATCGAGTTCGACGCGGTCGGCGGGCTCACCATGGGCGCCGACTCGATCGCCATCGGCGTCGCGATGGTCACCGGTAAGGCCTGGTTCTCCGTGCGTAAGGAACAGAAGTCACGCGGTCGCGAACAGTGGATCGAGGGGACCAGGCTCGAGCCCGGAACCCGGGTGCTGCTCGTGGACGACGTGATCAGCACCGGCGGTTCGACCGAGATCGCACTCGAGCGCGTCGTCTCCGTCGGCGCCGTCGTCGCCGGCGTGATCCCGATGGTGGATCGCGGCGACGTCGCGGCCAAGCGCTTCGCGAAACGAAATGTGCCGTTCGCCGCCCTGGTCACCTACCGCGACCTCGGCATCGAACCCGTCAAGGACGTCTGACCCCTGCGACCACCAGCACACCGCCGGGCTCGACGCCGACCGTGACCGGATCGCCAGGGCTCAACGACCTGGCAGCCGCACCCGATATCTGGGCGTTGATCACCGAACCGTCCGGCATCGCGACGTAGACCCGCGAGATCGGTCCCAGGAACGCGATCGAGCTGACCTTGGGCATTCCAGCACCGCCGGCCGGCCCGGCGGTGACGGTGACAGCCTCCGGGCGCACCATCGCCAGCCCGGGACCCGACGTGATCGAACCGGGCAGCGTCGGCACCGCGGTGCCGAGCAGCTGCGCGCGACCACCCGAAACCTGCACGGGCACTTTGTTGTTCAACCCCACGAACTCCGCGACAAACGGTGTGGCCGGGGTGGCGTACAGGTCGGCGGGCGTGGCCAGCTGTTCGAGGCTGCCCTGATTCATGACACCCACGCGGTCGGCGACGGCTAGCGCCTCCTCCTGATCGTGGGTGACGAACAGCGTCGTGATGCCGACCTCGAGTTGCACCCGACGTATCTCGTCACGCAACTGCGCGCGGACCTTGGCGTCCAGCGCCGAAAGAGGCTCGTCGAGCAGCAGCACCCGCGGCTGGATCGCCAGCGCACGCGCCAGCGCAACACGTTGCTGTTGCCCGCCCGACAACTCGTGCGCGTACTTTGCCTTGTGCGCACCCAAGCCGACCAGGTCGAGCATATCGGCGGCTCGAGATGTCCTCTCGCGCTTGTCTTTACCGCGCATCTTCAACCCGAATGCGACGTTGTCGAGCACGGTCAGGTGCGGGAAGAGGCTGTACGCCTGGAACACCATGCCCATGTCGCGCTTGTTGGCAGGCACGCGGCTGACATCGCGACCGCCGATGGACACCGTGCCCGACGTGGCGTCGTCGAGGCCCGCGAGGATGCGCAGCGCGGTGGTCTTGCCGCAGCCCGACGGACCAAGCAGCGCAACCAGTTCGGACGGTTCGATGTGCAGGGTCAGCCCGTCGAGAGCCTTGACGTCGCCGTACACCCGTGTCAGGCCGGCCATATCGACGGCCGTGCCTGATGTTCTCGCGTTCATGCGGTCACTCCTTGGACTCGTCTGCGCCCGCGTGTCACCAGCGACAGGACAAGCAGCAGCACGAAGCCGAACAACAACACCGCCAGCGAGGCGGCCACCGACGTCGGACCGTCCGTCTTTCCGATCGCGACGATCTGCACCTGCAGCGTCTGGAACCCGGACAGCGACGCGATCGTGTATTCGCCGAGCACCACCGCAATCGAGATGAAGGCGGCGGAAAGGATCCCGGACCAGATGTTGGGCACCACGATCCGCAGTATCGTCGTCCCCCATCCCGCTCCCAGCGACCGTGCCGCTTCGGTGAGGGTCTGCAGGTCGATCGACGACAACGCCGCGTCGAGCGCGCGGTAGGCGAACGGCAACACCAGCACCACATAGACGAACGTCAGCGTCAGCGGGGATTCACCCAGGAAGTACGCCACCCACAGGTACACATTGCGTAGCCCGACCACGATCACCAGCGCGGGGATCGTCAGCGGCAGCAGGCACAAGAACTCCACTGTGCCCCTGGCCCACGGCGAGCGCAGTCGCACCCAGATCATCGTCGGGACCAGGATCACCAGCGTCGCAACGACTGTGAACACGGCAAGCAGCAGAGAGACCACGATCGCCCGATACAGCGCGTCGTCGGTGACGAGGTTCGTCCAGGCCTGCCATGTGCGGCCGTCGTTGACGAGTCGGCGGGTGGAGAAATCCGCCATGGCGTAGAGCGGGAACAGGAAGAACAGGCCGAACAACACCCAGAGCCCGGCGCGCGCTGGACGTTTCATCGCAGCCACCGCGCCGTACGCCGCACCAGGACGTTGTAGGCCGCCATCACCACCGCGACGACGACGATCATCTCGAGCGCGAGCGCGTAGGCGAACCCGGACTGACCGAGCACCACCTCACTGGTCAACGCGGACCGAATGAGCAGGGGCACGATCGGGCTGCCCTGGCTCACCAACGCCGCTGCGGTCGCGTAGGCGGCAAAGGCGTTGGCGAACAACAGCAATGCCGATCCGAGGAAAGCCGGCGTCAGCAGTGGTACGGCCACCTCACGGAAGTACTGCCACTTCGACGCGCCGAGACTGACGGCGGCTTCGCGCCATTGCTCGCGGAGGCCTTCGAGTGCGGGCAGGAAGACGATCACCATCAGCGGGATCTGGAAGTACGTGTAGACGAGAATCAGCCCGGCCAGGCCGTAGAGCCATCCCGAGCCGGACAGATTCCAGCCAAAGGCCTCCTGCACCCACACTGTCAGCACTCCGTTGATGCCGATCGTCGCCAGGAACGCGAAAGCCAGTGCCACACCCCCGAACTGAGCCAGCACGCTGCACAACGAGATCACCGTCCTGCGCACCATCGACGTGGGCGGGCTGCTCACGATCAGCCACGCCAGCACCGCTCCGAGCACCGCGCCGATGATCGCCGTGCTGGCCGACAGCAGGACGCTGGACCACAGCGCCCCGAGCGCTGCCGACGAGAAGAGCGCGCCGATGCGGCTGAGGGAGAACGCGCCGTCCACGACGAACGCGTTGACGATCACCGTCACCGTCGGGATCACCAGGAACACCACGACGACCGCGAAGAACGGCAGCAGCGGCAGAGCCCCTGTGATTCGGTTGCGTAGTTGGGTTCCGCCCGGCACGTCAGCCGATCGCTTCAGCCCAGTTGTCGGAGAGATACGCAGTGGCCTTGTCGGTCTGCTCGGGGCTCGGCACGGTGACCGGGCCGTCGATCACCGGGATCGACGCCGCGACCGCCTGATCCAGAGACCCGTCAGCCATCATGTTGTCCGCACGCACCGGACGCACACCACCTGCCGCGTAAAGGTTCTGACCCTCGTCGCTGAACAGGAACTCCTGCCACAGCCGCGCGGCCGCGGGATGCGGAGCGTCCTTGTTGATCGCCTGGTAGTAGTAGCCCGCGACCGCGTGGTCCGGCGGAACCAGCACCTGCCACGACGGGAGCTTCTTCGTCTCGACCGCGTTGAGATAGTTCCAGTCGATGACCACCGGGGTCTGGCCGGACTCTATCGTCGCCGGGGTCGGATCGACCGGCAAGAAGTTGCCGGCCTCGTTGAGCTTGCGGAAGAACTCCACCCCCGGCGCGATGTCGTCGGCCGAACCGCCCTGCGACAGTGCGACCATCAGCACACCGGAGAACGCGGCACCGGCCTGGGTCGGATCGCCGTTGAGTGCGACCTTGCCGCTGTATTCGGGCTTGAGCAGATCGTTGACCGAGGTGACCGGCGGCACCGTGGCGGAATCGAAACCGATCGACATGTAGCCGCCGTAGTCGTTGACCCAGGCCCCTTCACGCTCCTTGTACGCCATCGGGATGTCGTCCCATACCGCCACCTTGTAGGGCGCGAACATCGCGGTATTGGCCAGCGCCACCGACTGGCCCAGGTCGAACACGTCGGGGGCGGTGCTGCGACCCCGCTGCTGGTTCGCGGCGTTGATCTCCTCCTGGCTCGACGCGTCGGGCTGCCCCGAGTTCACCTTGATCCCGTACTTGTCCTCGAACGCCTTGATGATGGCAGCGTAGTTGGCCCAAGTAGGCGGCAGCGCAATCACATTCAGCTCACCCTCCTTCTTGGCGGCCTCGACCAGACCGTCCATACCGCCGAAGTCCTCGGCCGACGTGGCCGCACGGGCGTTGACCCCGGATTCTGTCTGCTCTTCCGCGTTGTTCTTCTCCGGAGGTGCGCAGCCGATCAGACCGGTGAGCAGAGCGACCGATGCGGCCGCGGCCGCCGTGAGGCGTGAGAACTTCATTGCCGAACCTTCCGATGGCCGGGAAGCGGCGCAGTGGCGCGGACATGACGGCTGTGCGACGCGGCGTGAAACGATTGCATATGCGGCGCTCGACCCTACCGTGATCACGCCAGACCGTGTGCCTGTTCACACGACTTCGGTTGCCGCCCATATGCGCAGGTAACAGCGATAGCATCAGTGTGTGGCCGAACGCGAAGCCTCGGGGGATTTCGATTACCTGATCGGCGACCTGCCCGAAGCGCCCTCGGAATCCGAGGACTCGGACGGCGACGAGGCGCTGCTGGAGTCGGCTCCGGCCGACGACTACGAACCGGCGCGGCACGACCACCCCCCGGGAGCGTTCGACGCCTTCGACGCGGACACCTGGTACTTCGAACCCGCGCCGGCACCCTGGTACCGCGGCAGGCATGTGCTGGCCTTGTGGATCGCCGCCGGCACCGCCGCGGCGGCGCTGGTGGTGTCGGCGGTTCTGTTGATCGTTCGCAACCCCGCTCCGGACGTGGACACCACGACGCCGACCGAGGCACCGTCGACCACGACGGCGGTGTCGACCGAACGGACGACCAGCAGCGAGGTGCCGCCGCCACCACCGCCTGAGACATCGGCCGAGCCCATCGACCCCGGCCCGGCGCAGACGGTGCGACCGCAGAACCCGCCGCCGCGCAGCACTCGGCCGCCCGAGATCGGGGTGACTCGCACACCGGTGACGCGGTCACCCATCAGCGTCGCACCCCAGCCGCGCGGACCACGCTGACAGCGGAATCACCCAGCGTTGATGCCCGCGGGCAGTTCGCCGTGGCGCACCAACTGGGCCTCAGGCAGCGTTCTCACCGACTTCCCACAGTGCGTCGATTGCCTCGAAGGCCCGGTTCAGGCTCGCGGCCGCAAGCGGTTTGAGCTCAGCCATCGCAGGATTGACATCCGCCATCGTCAGTTCGGCGACGATCAAGCGAGGCGACAGGCCCGTCATCGACACCGCATGGGGCAACCAAGATTCAGCGTGATCCCAACCCTCTCGGGGTGTTCCCGGACCGTAGCCGCCGCCGCGACTTTCGAGCACCACGAACTCGGTGTCGCCGAGCAGTCCTGCCCCCGTTTCGGCGTCAATCGACAACCCGGGCGCGACGATGTGGTCCACCCAGGCCTTGACCGTGCTCGGCGGGCCGAAGTTGTACAGCGCAAGTCCGAGCACAACCGTGTCGGCACGCTTGATCTCGCCGATGAGTTCGGCGGTCAGCGCCGGCGAGGTCGCGTCCCCGAGGTGCGGAATCGGGTCTTTCGCCAGGTCGCGATACACGACAGAGCCCTGCGGGTGGGCGTCGCGCCACCGCTGGACGGCACGAGCGGTGAGCCGCCGGCTGACGGACTGATCGCCCTGGACCGAGGAGTCGATGTGCAGCAACTGGTTCATCAGTGCCTCCTTCATAGATAGTTTGTGTAGTACAAGCTATCTATACCAAATTGATCATCGGCGTAATCCCGTAGGCTGATGACGTGCCAGAACTGTCCGCGCCGCTGCTCGTGCACCTGGCGCGGCGGATGCAGACCGAGGCCGAAGTGGAGTTGGTCGCCTTTGGTCTGCGCGCGCGGCACGTCGTCGCCCTGACCCTGCTGCGCGACCTCGGTGAACAGAATCAGTCCGACCTGACCGCGATGCTCGGAATCGACGCGACGAACGTGGTGGGCCTGCTGAACGAACTCGAGTCCGGGGACCTGATCGAGCGCAGGCGCTCCGCCGAGGATCGGCGGCGGCACACCGTGGCGCTGACCGCGGCGGGCACACGCAAGCTCACCGAGATCGAGAAGGTGCTCTCCGTCGTCGAACAGCGGGTGCTCGCCCCGCTGAGCGATTCGGAGCAGCACGATCTGTACGCGCTTCTCGCACGGGCGACCGCGAGCAGCTGCGCCGAGGTGCTTCCGACCACGCAGGCATGCATCGAGGGTTCGGCATAGTCTGAATCCCATGGCCGAAATCGACGCTGCGGCCTTGTTCGCGCAATCGCCCGTCGCGATGCTCGCCACCGTCGGGCCGGACGGCGCGCCACACGTCGTGCCCGTGGTGTTCGCGGTCAACACCGACCGCGAACAACCAGTCATCTACACCGCCGTCGATGCCAAGCGTAAGTCCACCAAACGGTTGCAGCGGCTGACCAACATCGAGGCCAACCCCCGGGTGAGCGTGCTCGTCGACAACTACGACGAGGACTGGACCAAGCTGTGGTGGGTGCGGGCCGACGGCGTCGCCGAGATCCACCACAGCGGTGACGAGATGGCGAGCGGATATGCGCTGCTGCGGCGCAAATACCTTCAGTACCAAAGGCTTGCGCTCGACGGTCCCGTGGTCACGATCACCGTCGGGCGGTGGTCGGCGTGGCAGGCGTGACCCGCCACCTCCGTCGGACGCTCTCAGGCCACACCCCACTAGTTGGGTGATTCCCTTGTGCTCGGTGACGGTTCGGAGAATTCTGGTTTAACGAACCTGGAGGAACGTCATGGCCGACAAGACGACAACTTCCCAAGCCGGAGCTGCCCCCACCGCGGACAGTCCGGCCGCCATCCGCAACGTGGTGCTGGTGGGCCCATCGGGTGGCGGCAAGACAACACTCGTCGAGGCGTTACTGGTCGCCGCCGGAGTACTCAACAGACCGGGATCGGTCGTCGACGGGACCACCGTCTGCGATTGCGACGAGGCGGAGATCTCGCAGCAGCGCTCGGTCGGACTCGCCCTGGCGTCACTGGAGCACGACGGCGTCAAGGTCAACCTGATCGACACGCCCGGCTACGCCGACTTCGTCGGCGAACTGCGCGCCGGACTGCGAGCCGCAGACTGCGCGCTGTTCGTCATCGCATCCAACGAGGAGATCGACCAGCCGACCAAGTCGCTGTGGCTGGAGTGCAACCAGGTCGGGATGCCGAGGGCCGTGCTCATCACCAAACTCGACCACGCCCGCGCGAGTTACGACAACGCGCTGACGGCGGCGCAGCAGGCGTTTGGCGACAAGGTGCTGCCGTTGTACCTTCCTGCCGACTCCGGCTCGAGCCCCGGCGGCGGGGCCTGCACAGGGCTCATCGGATTGCTCTCGCAGACCCACTTCGAATACGCCGACGGCAAGCGCACCGCGTCCCACGAACCCGACACCTCGTACAACAACGCGATCGACGAGATGCGCGGCAGCCTGATCGAGGGAATCATCGAGGAGTCCGAGGACGAGACGCTCATGGAGCGTTATCTCGGCGGCGAGGAGATCGATCAGTCGGTGTTGATCGACGATCTCGAGAAGGCCGTCGCGCGGGGGTCGTTCTTTCCGGTCATCCCCGTGTGCAGCACCACCGGCGTGGGCACCCACGAATTGCTGGAGGTCATCACCAGCGGGTTCCCGTCCCCGCCCGAACACCAGCTCCCCGAGGTGTTCACTCCGCAGGGCAAGTCCCGCAACAGCTTGCCTTGTGATCCGGCCGGCCCCCTCCTCGCCGAGGTCGTCAAGACCACGTCGGACCCGTATCTGGGCCGCGTCAGCCTGGTGCGGGTGTTCTCCGGGACCATCTCCCCCGACGCGACGGTGCATGTGTCCGGCCACTTCTCGTCGTTCTACGGCGCCAACGGCTCCTCCCCCGGCCACGGCGACCCCCGTTGGACGGCCGGCCACGCCGACCATGACGAGGACGAGCGCATCGGCACGCTGTCATTCCCACTCGGCAAGCAACAGCGGCCCGCACCGCAGGTGGTGGCCGGTGACATCTGCGCCATCGGACGGTTGTCGCGCGCCGAGACCGGCGACACGCTGTCCGCGAAGGCGGAACCGTTGGTGCTCAAACCATGGACTATGCCAGAACCGTTGCTGCCCATGGCTATTCAGCCACACGCCAAGACCGACGAGGACAAGCTTGCGGTCGGATTGCAGCGGCTTGCGGCCGAGGATCCGACGCTGCGCATCGAACAGAACCCCGAGACACATCAGATCGTGTTGTGGACCATGGGCGAGGCGCATTCCGGTGTGGTGCTCGACGCGCTGGCACGCCGCTACGGCGTCGCCGTCGACACCGTCGAGCTACGGGTCCCGCTGCGAGAAACACTGGCCGGCAAGGCCAAAGGACATGGACGGCACGTCAAGCAGTCCGGCGGCCACGGCCAGTTCGCGGTATGCGACATCGAGGTGGAGCCGCTGCCGGAAGGGTCTGGTTTCGAGTTCGTCGACAAGGTCGTCGGCGGTTCCGTTCCACGCCAGTTCATTCCGAGCGTGGAAAAGGGTGTGCGCGCTCAGATGGAGAAGGGCCTTCTCAACGGGGCGGGCTCGGGCTATCCGGTCGTCGACATCAGGGTGACGCTGTTCGACGGAAAAGCGCACAGCGTCGACTCTTCCGACTTCGCGTTCCAGATGGCAGGTGGGCTGGCGCTGCGTGAGGCGGCTTCGGCGACCAAGGTGAACCTGCTCGAACCGGTCGACGAGGTCTCGGTCGTGGTGCCCGACGATTTCGTCGGCGCCGTGATGAGTGACCTGGCCGGCCGGCGCGGTCGGGTGGTGGGGACGGACAAGGTCGGCGAGGACCGCACCGTCGTGAAGGCCGAGATCCCCGAGGTCGAGTTGACGCGGTACGCGATCGACCTTCGATCGCTCGCGCACGGCGCCGGATCCTTCACGCGATCCTTCGCTCGCTATGAGCCCATGCCGGAGCAGGCGGCGGCCAAGGTGCGGGCGTCGGTATAGCTCATTGACGCGTCGCGTAGTAATGCACGCTGAAGTACATCTCGCGCAACAGCATCGGGAGCTGCGTGCCGAGGGTTTGGAAGCGACTGGTCGGCGTGGGCGAGGGGTGCGCATCAAGGCGCAGGTCGTCGGCCATCCGCATCGCGCGGCGCATGTGCAACGGATCGCTGACGATCAGCACGCGATTGATGTCGTGTTCGGAAAGCAGCGGCCGGACGAAGACCAGATTTTGCTTGGTGGTGCGGGACTGCGTCTCGACGAGGATGCGATCGGCCGGAATCCCGGAGCCGATCAGCCATGCGCTGCCGGCCTCGGATTCGGCGAGCGTGTCGCCCTGCCCGACACCGCCCGTCACGACGATCCACTTGACCTGTCCTGAGTCGAAGAGCTCGGCCGCGTGCCGCAGACGTTCGGAGAATACCGGCGACGGTGCATCGTCGTCGACGGCCGCACCCAGGACAACGGCTGCATCGGCCTGCGAAGCGTCGGATCGCCCGCTGAACGCGACGATATCTGCCGCCAGGCCGATGACGCCCGCCAGAAACAGCGCCAGGGCGATCGCGATGGTCCGTCCGGCGCTGCGGGAGAATCGCGTGCCCCGCCTGCCCGTCACTTTGGTGATCCTATGGGGGCTAACCGGTAGTCAGGCATTCCGATTTTCGGACCTCGGATGGGTGCCAGCCGTGCAGACGCTGCGTCGCTGGAACGGAAAAGTCCCATACGTGCCTGAAACCGATGCGCTGCTGACCGCCCGCTTCGAGCGGGACGCACTACCACTGATCCACGACTTCTACCGCCACGCGTTGAAGTTGACACGCGATCCAGCCGATGCCGAGGACCTGCTCCAGGAGACGGCCGCCAAAGCGTTCGCCGGTTTCCACGGCTTCCGCGACGGCACGAATCTCGGCGGCTGGCTGTACCGGATCTTGCTCAACAGCCATATCAGTTCGTACCGGAAGCAACAACGACGCCCAGCCCAGTGGCTGACCGACGAATTCACCGACGGACAGCTCATGGCCCAGGCCCGCCACTCCTCGGGCGGCCTGAAGTCCGCCGAGGATGAGGTACTCGACCTCATCGGCGACGACGACATCCAGACCGCGATGCGTCAGCTGCCCGAGAAGCTGCGCACCGCGCTGTATTACGCCGACGTGGTCGGTCTGCGCATCAATGAGATCGCCGAGATCACCGACGCACCGGCCGGGACCGTCATGACGCGCGTCCACCGCGCGCGGCATCGGCTGCGCGGCCTGCTGTCCGAGGTCGCCAAGGCCAGGGGCTACAGCCTGGACCAGGCTGCGTAGGGATGGCAGAAAATTGCGCGCACGCTCGCCCGCTCACCGGACGCTCCGTGCACCCGCGTTCGGTCTTGAACGCCACGACCGCCAGGCAGCTGCTCGCGCACCTGGCCACCACGCTGGTACTCGCAACGGTCGCACTGCTGGCGGCGTGGCAGTTCATGTTCTCCGGCGTCACACCACACCACGGGACAGTGGCGTCCCATCGGACGACGGCGTCCACCCACTAGCGCGGCGGGTCGCCCTGCCAGCTGAAGCTGTTGACGTATTTGCCCATATCCAAGGCGATTTGGGTGTTGGCACCGGAGGGCTTGCCGAACCCGAAGTCGGGTCCGAATTCGTGATAGGGCCCCACCGCGGAGGCCACGAGGGCGAGATCGTTCTTGATGGCGACCATGATCAGCACCCGCATCCGCTGGTAATTGCTGTTGGCGCCCTGCGGCCACCAGTCGACGACCTGGCCGAAGCCGCGCTGGTAGCCGACCATCGCATTGGGAATCTCGTACGCGGTCCGGGTATCGGGAAACCTCTTGCTCAACAGTTCTTCAGCGATCTGCTCAGGTGACCGACCGGCGACGGGAACACTGAAGAACTGCATGCTGCCGCCATCACCGCCAAGGAACTCGGCGATCACCTTGTTCGGCTCGGTGGTGATGCGGTAAGCCGAACTGGGAGCGGGATGCGACACCGAAAACGTGCCGTCGACCGCGGTGAAGCGCGGGTTTATCGTGACCGGCGTACCCGTCGGCGGCCTGCCGCACTCCGGCGGGCACATGTAGCGCGCGGGGGGCTTGCTGATCATCGCCGACAGCCCGACCAGCGCCCCCGCCACGACGGCGATGGCGGCGAGCCATATGAGCACCAACCGTGTGCGCGACGTGCGACGCGGCGGGGGCGCCTCGTAGGTGCCCGCCGGAACCGCGTATCCGGGAAAGAATTCCGTCGTCGTCGTGGTCACGCTGTGTCGGGACCTTCACGCACCGGACGGGCGTCGCGCCGGTCTTCGCGTGACGACCGTGACGATGCCCGCGTCGCCACCCCGCACGCGGGGCAGAAAGCCATGTCCGGCACCACATGTCCGCAGTGCGTACACAGCAGCGGCTCATCCGAATGGATCTCGTCGTGCACCTCGTGCAGCAGCGCCAGATGCAAACCGATGCGCAACACCAGCATGGCGACCAGCGCCTGTGCCAGATAGAGCACCAGCATCAACAACTGCGGGACACGGGCCACGTCGATCAGGCCCAGCGCGAGATAGACGGCGAGGATCGCCGCCGCGAGGCCGACGAGAACCAGTCGCACCATGCCGGGGTGTTGATCTTTCTTACTTGCCGGGCGGGTGAACCACAGTGCGGCACCGATCAATCCGCCAGCGGCCGCGGTGATCAACGGTATCGAGATGCCCCTGATGCCCGCCTCGACGAGCAGGCTCTCCAGTGGGCGCTTGCTGATGGCCCCGGTCCCGAACAGCGGTATCGACCGCGTCATCGCCGCCGCGGCCATGAAGGCGAAGGCGCCCAGCATACCGATCCTGAAGCCGTCCAATGCCTCTCGTGAGGACGGTCGGAACACCCTCACGATCACCGCCGGCATCAGCATCAGGATCACCCCGCCCACCGGGATGCCGATACCTACGCGGAGCATCCGCATGCCGGTGATGGCGGAACCCAGACCGACCTCATACGAGCGGGCGACCATCGCACCCGTCAGCAGGACCCATCCCACCCCGAATCCAATACCGAGCACCGCGGTGAGCACCAGTGTGCTGACGGGGAAGTCGCGGAAGGCATCCGACTCGCGGAGATAGATGAGGTACAGCACGGGCAGGCCCAGCGTGCCGACGGTGATCAGGGCGGCGGGCAGACGCAGCAGTGTGAATGCGACGAGGCACACCAGCAGCACCACCAGACCGAGCCGGAACGCCGTGCGCGAGCGCTGCGCCACCTGGGGGAACAGCGAACTGGCCAACGACAGCTGCAGCAGGTGCTCGTTCGGTGCCGCCCCGAAGTTCTTGATGCGCAACCAGTCCGGGCCCTCGCCAGGCCGCGGTTGCAGGTGGCATCCGCACAGTCCGCAGTACTCGCCGTCCGGTACGTCGGTCTTGCAGATGCGGCATTCCGTTGTCGGGACGGAATCGTCGGGAGTCGTCATTCGGCCGCCTCTTGGAGGATCAGCAGGTTGCGTACGAGGTTGTCGACATCTGGGGTGCCGAGCCCGGTGATGAGGTCGTAACCCGGTCCGGCCTCGGCGACGGCGTTGGCGCCGAGCGTCACGTCACGGAACGCGGGCAGCGGTGCCCCCTCGGCGATCCGGTAGAGCAGCGGATTGAAGGCGCCGATCAGCTGACCGCCGTTGGCGAGCAGGTACTGGTTCATCACCGCGGCAAGCCCCGCCCAGATCGGCGCGGACTGCGATGTCCCGCCACCGACCAGTTCGGTTCCCTTGAAGATGATGCGCACGCCGGTGAAGGGGTCGGCGACGGCCGCGACGTCGGGCGTCAGCCTGCGCTCGGGATCGCTGTCGGGCATCACGGCCCGTTGCCATTCCGGGCGCTCGAACAGGTTGGACACCCCGCCGCCGCTGCCGACCGACAGCGGGACGTCGTACCAGGCCTGCTCGGCAAGCCACCTGCCCTCGGCGTCGGTGGACAGCGTCGTGCCGCCGACATCGGTCATTTCCGGCAGTGACGCCAGCGAGTCCAGCCCGATATCGGCGTCGCCGGGCGGTGACGACCAGTCGTCGCCGCCCTTGCACTCCAGCCCGGCGAGATCGCCGCTGGCGTTGAACGCCGTCGTGCCGTTGGCCTGCGCTGCCGCGAGCGCTTCCCGCGCCGGTGCGAGATCGGCGGCGGTGATGAGTTTGTCGCAACCCCAACCGATCGAAAAGCTCCAGATCGCGCCGGGATAACGGCGATCGGCTTCGGCGAACAACTCGCCGATCTTCTCGAACGTGCCGTCACCGGAGATCGTCGACTGGGCGCTGAACACGACCTTGCGCGCATCCGGTGCCACGGCGTGTGCGACTTCGAGATCCATCGTCGTCTCGCCGCGGGGGTCGTCGAGCTCGCCACCGAGGACTTCCGGCGTGAACTGGGGCAGCCCGTACGTGGTCGCGAACGCGTCCAGATCGGACTGGTCGAAACCGTCGAAGGCGAAGAACACGATCGTGGTGCCCTTGCCGGTGTAGCCGTCGGCGGCCAGCCGCGAAGCGTTGTAGGTGTTCAACAGTGCGCTGGGCTTCAGTCCCTTGTCCGGCACGTCGAGCGGAAACATCCGCGTCTGCGACGTGTGGTGCGGCAGGTAGCCCAGAATCCGTCCCAGCTCGGCGACCTCGGATGTCAGCGCCTCGGGAATCGAGGGCTGCTGCGGCGATGCGTAGAACACCTGACCGCGTTTACCGCGGTAGTCGTGGACCTCGACGTCGAACGCGTCGGCCACCTTCTCCGCCGCGCCCTCGAGCACCGCCCAGCCCTGCCCCGGCTTCCACCTGACGTCCAGGCCCTGGCTGTGCGCCCAATCGAAAACGCCGTCCGGGCGCGCCGGCCCGTGCAGCGCAAGGGTCACCTGGGCGTTGTCGTTGTGCGACGGCCCCAGATCGATGGAGCTGGCGAGCAGGTAGGAGTACGGCCCTGCGATGGCATCGCCGCCGGCTCCGCCGGGGCGCGACGACGCCAGTCGCAGATCGGAAACGAGCACCATCACGCTGACGGCAAGTAACGCCAGCACGCCGACATGCCGCGCCTTCACTCCAACCAGCGTACTTGCGAGAATTCCGCCCAGCCGGTGCTAGCCCGTTCGGGGGTGGGTGGCCGACGGGGCCGGCGGGGCGATCACCGACGGGGAGAACGGGTTGGGGCCACCGGGCTCCAGACGCGGCGCCTTCTCGGTCGGCTCGACCGGCGCGGCCGACGTCGTGGTCGTCGTGGTGGTCTCCGAGGTGGTGGTCTCGGTCGTCTCGCTCGGTGCCTCTTCTTCGCTGGAGCACGACGCGGTGAGCACAACCATCGCGGTGACCGCGGCGCCGCCGGCGATGGCCGCCACGCGGCGACCCAAAACTGACCTCATGTCACAGTCCTTACTGTCCCGACCAATGCCAGCTGCTACCAAGATCAAACCGGCATCCGGAACTTTAGCCGAACGCCGAGCAAGCCGCCCGACGAATTCTCCGTTGGCGATCGCGATTACCGGGCAACCGAAACCTTCGCTTCGGCGACCGACGATGAGAGCGACAGAACCTGGTCCAAACCGGTTAACTGGATGGGCCGACTCGTGGCCGGACCGTCGGCGACAACCGCGAACCCCGCCGACCCTCCGATCTTCTCGTGCGTGGCCACCAACGCCTGCAGCCCCGCCGACGCGAGAAAGTCCACCGCAGAGAGGTCGACGATCAACGCCTTGGGTCGCTGGGCGAGCGCGTCCGCGATGGCCGCCTCGAACGCCGGGATGGTGGCCAGATCTATTTCGCCGCTGACCGCAAGCACAGCGACGTCGCCGTCGTAGCTGACCGACGTGGTGATCAGATCCTTCGCGGGCACGGCGTTCCTTAAGTCAGCGCCGCAACTGGTCACGGCGGTGCGCCGAGCTTAACCTGTTGCAGCTCTGCGGCAGATCCTCCTTTGGGGAACGCGGCCCAGGGATCGCGGACTAGGGTCGAATCTGCCGTCGAAGTCTGGAGGGTGCAATGGCTGATCCGAGCGCCGGGCCCAGCGCCGATGTCACCGGCCTGTCGTCGGCGGTCGCGCTGACCCTAGTGACGATCGGATGTGACGGTGACGACTGACTTCGTGGTCGACATCAACGACTTCGACGACATCGTCACTGCGCGACGTGCGGGGCACGAACTGGCCAAGCAGCTCGGATTCTCGCTGACCGACGTGACGATGATCGCGACCGCGATCTCTGAAATCGCCTGCAACATAACCAGTTACGCTGGTCAGGGCAAGGTTCGCGTAGGAGTCCAACTCCGCGACGGCAGGCAAGCGCTGGTGGTGAGGGCCGAGGACGACGGACCCGGCATAGCCGACGTTCAACGCGCACTGGACGACGGATACTCCACCGGACGCGGGCTCGGCCTCGGCCTGCCCGGTGCGCGCAGGCTGATGGATCGACTGCAGATCGAGTCGGAGTTGGGGCGCGGAACCGTCGTCGAGATGTGGAAGTGGATACCCGACAGTGGTTAGGCAGGAAAAGGCCGGGCCGACCGACGATCCAGCTGCCGGGGACTTCTACGCACAGTACGCCGCGGCGCTGACCGAATACGTGTGCTCGGGGGCCGAGACCAGTCTGGCGGTCGGACACGAACTCGGCAGGCGCGCGTTGGGTGAGCGCATGAGCATTCTGGAGATCATCGAGAACCACGCTCGACTCGTCGTGAAGATCAAGCAGGACATGGCGATCGATCCGGACGCCCCGCTGCAGTTCTTACTGCAGGTACTCGCCGCGCTCGATGTGGCCACCCGCGGATTCCTGGACGGTGCAAGGCGTTACGAACAGCAGCGTGCCCGTGCGGAGGATCTGGCCGACCGCGACGAGTTCCGTGATGCACTGGTGAATTCATTGCAGGAGGGCTTCTACGTCGCGGATCACACCGGGGCCATCGTCGAGATCAACGAGGCGTTCGTCGACATCACCGGGTATGACCCCGACGGGTTGCCCTACCGGGCTCCCTATCCGTGGGTGACCGACGAGACCGCGACGAATCAGCGGTTGTCCGCGCTGAGAGAGCACGGCTCCATCGCCACCGATACCGCAATCCGCCATCGCGACGGAACCGTCCGATGGGTGGCGATCAGCATCAACGCGGTCAGGGGGCAACGCACCGACTATTACGCCTACGTCGGAACCATCCGCGACGTGACCGCCACGCACGCCGTGGCGGAGCGCGAGCGGGCGGTGGCGCGCTTGGCCACCGCGGTCAGCGTGGCCCGAAACGTCGACGAGGTGTTGTCGGCCGCACTGACCCAGTCCCGCTCTCGGCTCGACACGCAGCGCCTGCTCGCCGTCGTGTGGCCGCAGGGCGAGGGCGATCCAGTTGTCCACACCGCAGGCGAGCCTGCTGTTTCGAATTGGCGCGATCTCGACGAGGATTGGCGGCGCACCCTCGACGATGCCCGCGACTGGTTGCCTTTGACGGTCACTCCGGTCGGAGCCGCTCCGAGCGAGGGGACGACGCGCGGGTTCGTGGCGGTGACCTCGGGTGCCCGCGACGTCGTCGTATGCCTCGAGCACCGGATTCCGCGCCGGGTCAGCGACGAGGACCGTCAGCTCGTCATGGCGTTGTTCGGACACATCAGCCTGGCGATGCAGCACGTCCGGCAGTTCGAGATCGCGCGTGAAACCTCGCTGACCCTGCAGCGCTCGCTGCTGCCCGCAACCACGCTGCCCGTCGGCTGCGCCGTACGGTACGAACCCGCGGTCGCTCCGCTGGAGGTCGGCGGCGACTTCTACGACGTGCTACCCATCGGCGGAAACCGCATCGGCATCATCGTCGGCGACTGTGTGGGCCGCGGTCTGGCCGCCGCGGCGGTCATGGGCCAGTTGCGCGCGTCGACGCGCGCCCTGCTGCTCACCAGCGCTGAACCCGCCAGGGTGCTCGAACAGCTCGATTCGGTGGCCGAGTTGATCCCAGATGCGTTCTGCGCCACGGTGTTCGTCGCTGTCGCCGACCTGGACTCTCAAACGCTGCACTACAGCAGCGCCGGCCACGTGCCGCCGGTGCTCGACAGCGGCGCGGAGCGCCCGGAGCTACTCACCGATGGTCACTCGGTGCCGCTCGCGGTGCACCGGGACGAGCCCCGACCGCAGGCGTCGCGCTCGTTGACCGCCGGTTCGACCCTGCTGCTGTACACCGACGGCCTTGTCGAGCGGCGCGACAAAGCGATCGACGAACAGATCGACCGCGCGGCCGAGGTGGTGTCCGAAACCGTTGACCTGCCGGTCGAAGCGGTGGCCGACGAGATCCTGCGTCGGCTCGCTCCGGAAGGGGGTTACGACGACGACGTCGCGATCGTCGTGTACCGATGCCCGCCGTCGGCCCTATTGATCGACGACGAGGCGGCACCGAGGCTGTTGAGCGACGTCCGGCACCGGTTGGCGGATTGGTTGCGCACCCACCACGTCGAGTCACCGCTCGCGGACGACATCATCCTGGTGGTCAACGAGGCCTGTTCCAACTGCGTCGAGCACGCGTATCGGGGGCAGGACTCGGGGCGCATGCGCGTGGAGGCCGAGGTGCGCGACGGCGAGGTGCGCGTCGGTGTCGTCGATTCGGGTTCGTGGAAGACACCGCCCGCCGACCCCGGCACCCGCGGCAGGGGCCTACCGCTCATCAGCTCCGTCAGCGATCACGTCGATGTCGTCGGAACGGATGACGGGACTTCCGTGCAGATGTCGTTCCGGCTGCCCACGACCGAACGGTTGCTCAGCGCTCCCGCTTCGCGATAGCGGCCTCGAGTTCTTCCTCCAGCGCACCCTCTTCGCGTCCGAGAGCCACGGTTGCGGCCAGCATCGCGAGTAGCGCGACGGTGATCGCGACTGCTTTGACGCCGTTGACGTCCATGTGCTCGCCGAGCACCACGGCGCCCAGCACCACGGCGACGAGCGGTTCGAGAGCCAGCATCGTCGGCACCGACATCTGCAGAGAACCCGCGTGAAAGGCCGACTGCTGCAACAACACCGCGATGACGCCGACCACCACGAGGAGATAGACCCCCGGCGAGGTGAAGACGGTTCGCACCCCGTCCTCGGTCAGCAGGTACATCACGAGCTTGGTGAGCATTGCGACAACGCCGAAGAGCACACCCACTGCCACCGCGAGTAGCACCGCCCGCCGCCACCCGGGATTGCGGATCGCGACGAACACACACGCCGACACCGCCACGACGCACACCACGGCCACGATCAACGTGAGCGGGACCGAGGCCTCGTAGTCACCGGCACTGGTCTTGGCCAACAACACGAACACTGCCAGGGAGGCGGTGAGCAGCAACGCCCACAGCCACTCACCGCGGGTGACCCGGCGATTGGCCAGCCGCGCGCTCAGCGGGAGCGCGAACAACAACGCCGAGACGAGGATGGGCTGGACCAGCAGAAGTGAACCGTAGGCCAGCGCGACGGCCTGGAACGCGAAGCCGGCGACCGCCGCGGCGGTACCGGCCCACCACAGCGGACGGCGGATCAGCGTCAGGACCATGGTGGGGCTGACGCCCTTGTCCTCGGGGACATCCATTGTGGCTCGCTGCCGGACCACGATGCCGACGGCGAGGAACAGCGCTGCGAGGAAGGCGAACAGCACCGCCAGCCCATGGCCTACCAAAGGGGATCAGCTCCTCCGAGACAAACACCGACCACTGCCGGCACATCCGACAAGGACAACATAGGGGGCGTTGTACCCATTCGCCGTCCGCGCCTCCCTGTTCTTCATCGAGGTTTGGCCTCCGGTCGAGTGGGCATTAAACCGAGCATGAATCTGCGACGGTTGGTTTTGCTGGCAGGGGCGGTCGTGCTGCTCGTCGGTGTCATCGGTCTGCTCATGCCCGTATCGGTGGCCGGACCCGAGGGCCAGAGCATCGGCTGCGGCAACGCCATCGCCGCCGACGACTCGGCCGCCCGTGAAGCGGACAACAACAACCCGGTGAATCTGCCGATCCTCAACGAGGTCATTCCGCACACGGATTACGTGGCACTGTGCTCGTCGGCGATCTCGCAACGGCGCACCTGGGCCATCCCGGTGGCGATCGTCGGCCTGGTGGTGATCGCCGGAGGGTTCTTCGTCGGCGGACGCGCAGGCAGTCCCCGCACCGTCTAGCCGGCTTCGCGGACGGCCGCCAGATGCGGGCGTCCGGCGGCGGGCCGCCCATCCTGCCCGCCGGGCCGCACATCGTGCGATGCCGCTTCTGACGGCGCATTCTTGTCGTTGACCCCTGCGACCGCGGCATCGACCCGGTACACGGCCCGGTCGCACAATCCGCGAACTCTGTCACTGGCCGTGTCGACGTCATCGGCCGCGCTGAGCAGGTAAGCGCGCACGTTGAGGCGCAACCGCTCGCCCTTGGCCCTCAGCCGACGCCGCAGCCGATCGTCAACCTCGACCGTGACGTAGGGCAACACCCGAAGCTTCATGTCCCCACAGTAACGGGGAGGTCGCTCGACCGGCAGCCAGCGACGTTTCGGGCTAATTGGACCTTGTCGTCTAGCTCATTACGTCGTCATGGCCGCTGACCTGGCTTGCAACGTTGACTTCGAGCTTTTTTGGACGATATAGTTCAGTTACCTCACAGATAGGACTCAACCATGAAGGCAGTTCTCGGCCGGCGCTTGACGGCGGTCGCCGGTGGCGCCGCGGTCACCGCGATGGTCGTGCTCACCGCATCGTGCGCCACAGAAGAAGAGCAGGCGCCCGAGACCACCACGACGACCACCACCAGCACGACGGCGCCGGCCTCGCCCACGGAGAAGGCGCCGCGCCTGGAACCCGGCGGCCCCAACCCGTTCTCCCCGACGGTGATCGCTCCACCCGCACCCACGGCGACCCATCCCCGCACGGGCAGCTGACATCCGTCAGGCCCGCGCCCCTTTTGGACGATATAGTTCAGTTAACTCACAGATAGGACATCAGCCATGAAGTCAGTTCTCGGCCGGCGTATCGCGGCGGTCGCCGGTGGCGCCGCAGTCACCGCAATGGTGGTGCTCACCGCATCGTGCGCCACAGAAGAAGAAGCGCCCGAGACCACCACCACCACGACAACAACGACCACGACGTCGGCCGCGCCAGTCGAGCCGACTGAGAAGGCGCCGCGTCTGGAGCCCGGCGGTCCCAACCCGTTCTCCCCGTCGGTCATCGCACCGCCCGCGCCAGAGGCAACCCCTGGCCGGCACCGCTAGCCGCGATTTCCCCTGCGACGTTCGCGGTCGCCGTCAGCGCACTGTTTCGGCGGCGGCCGCGAACGACGCCACATGGCCTATCGCCATGTCCAGCGCCGCCTGCATCAGTCGCGGGTCGCGGCCGGTCTGCGACAGTAGGTAGCCGCCCTCGACGGCGGCGAGCAAACCTGTTGCAAGAGAGCGGGTTTCGGCCTCCTCACGCAGGACCCCGTTGTCACGCATGCGCTCCAGCGCCTCCCTGAGCAGGGTCTGCCATTCGGTGAAGTGCTCGGAAAGCGAGGCCCTGGCCTTGTCGTCGGAATCGGCCAATTCCGCGGCGAGAGAACCGAGTTCGCATCCCCAGAAGCCGCTACGTAAGGCGCACCGCTGCACGATGGCGTCGCGCCACTGATACAGCCCGCGGAACGAGTCCACCTTCTCCAGACGCAGCCGCTGCCACGACAGCACTTCGTCGGCCCGCTGCGTAATGACCTCGTAGACCAGCTCGCCCTTGTCCTCAAAGTGTTGGTAGAACTGGGATTTGCTCGTCGAGCTGGCCGCGAGGACATCGTCGATCGTCGTCGCCGCGACGCCCTGAACATGCATCAGTTCGGCGGCCGCAAGGACGATCCGGCTCCGTGTCGCGGCACCTCGAGAAGTCAGTCGAGGCCGCGATGGAGGATCGGATTGTTGCGGCACATACTTACTCTAACGCTGTCGCGAGCCTGCGGTCGCTGGTCTGCGGAAGCGGCCGGGCCGCCGTCTCTCGCAGTGTCAGAACCGTGCCGAGTGAGATGACCGCCGCTGCGATCAGGTAGATCGCGGGCGCGGTCCTGTTGCCGGTTTGTGCGGTGAGCCAGGTGACGACGTACGGCGTGGTGCCGCCGAATCCCGCGACGCAGATGTTGTATCCGATGGAGAACCCGCTGTAGCGCACGGTCGTGGCGAACAGCTCGACACCGGCGGACACCGCGGTCGACACGTAGATCGACTCGATGGCCGCCAGTACGCAGTGGGCGGTGATCGCGGCGGCCAGCGACCCGGCGTTCAGCAGCAGGAACAACGGGTAGGCCAGGAGCGCAAAGGCCACTGACCCGGCGATCAGGAGCGGCTTGCGACCCAACCGGTCGGACAGCGCCGCGAGCGGAAGGATGAGCACCAGCGCGACGAACGTCGCCAGGGTCATCGATGTGAAGGCCTCGGGCTTGGAGAACTTCAGCGTCACGATCAGATAGGTCTGCATAAACGTGAACACCACGTAGTACCCGACGTTGAAGACGACGAACAGGCCGATCACCTGCAGGATGGGCCGCCAGGACGTCGTCACCGCTTCCCGCAGCGGCGACTTGGCGACCTGCTCGGTCTTGCTGAGCTCAGCGAACTGCGGGGTGTCGTCGAGGCGCAGCCGGATGTACAGGCCGATGAGGCCGAGCGGGCCCGCGATGAGGAACGGAATTCGCCAGCCGTAGCTGTTCATCGCGTCGGCGGGCAGCAGTGCCTGCAGCAGCGTCACGGTCACGGATCCGAGGAGGAACCCGAGGACCCCCGACCATGCCATGAACGTGATCGTCACGCCCCGCCTTTTCTCCGACGCGAACTCGGCCAGGTAGACAGCGCCGCCACCGTATTCGCCGCCGGCCGAGAACCCTTGCAGACAGCGCAGGAAGAACAGCAGCAGCGGGGCCGCGACACCGATCGAGGCGTACGTCGGGAGCAGGCCGATGGCCACGGTTGCGCCCGACATCAGCAGGATCACCACGGCCAGCACGCGCTGTCGCCCGATCCGGTCGCCGAGGGGACCGAAGACGAAGCCTCCCAACGGTCGCATGAAGAAGGCGGCCGCGAAGATCGCGAACGCTTTCAGCAGCGCCGCCGTCTCGTCGCCGGACGGGAAGAAGTTCGCCGCGATGAAGGTCGCCAGGAATCCGTAGATCGCGAAGTCGAACCATTCGACGGCGTTACCGATCGATGCACCGGTGACGGCCTTGCGGACATCTGACGGCATGGCGACTTCTCCCGAATTTAAGCGTCCCGCTGAGCATTTCGCTTACCACTTCACAGGTTGTGCCAGACAAAGATAACGCGATCAGGACTGACGCTGCGCCCAGAACGGCCGCGTCACCAGGGCCACCAGTGCGACTACCACCAGTGGTGCCAGCAGCGGAGCCCATGCCAGCTCCAGCGGCAGTGTGACCGCCGCCAGACCCACCGCCGTAAACCCCACGGCACCAATGACCGTCGGCGCGGTGATGGCGGCGGTATGCCGGAGCACCAGGTAGCAGGCCGCGCAGAGCCCCGACAGCGAGGCGAGCATGGCCGGTGAGTCGTTCAGCACCAGAGCGGTGGCGGCCAGCAGTACCGCCAGGGTGGCGGCCGGACGAAAAACGTTGCCCACCAATACCCCAAGCGTGGACAATGCCGCCGCGATCAACGCCGCGTCATCGGCTTGCACCGCGGCTGCGGCGACCATCACCAACCCGAAGGCCGTCGACAACGCGCGGTTCATCGCCGTACCCGCACGGAACGACGGTGATCGGGTACCAAATGCATGACCGTATCGAGCGTGTCGACGGCGCGCCAGTTGACGATATCGACCCCGACGGTGCCCATGTCGCGATACATGAATGACCGCTGCAGCGACCACATCCTGGCGACGACGCTGTCGCATTCGTTCTCGAAGGGTGCACCTTCGAGGACATCGACGGCGACCACGGTGTGGCCGCGCCTGCGAAGGTCGATCAGCGCCAATGCGAACTCCGTGTCGAGCAATGTCGAGAACGCGACGACGATCGCCCCCGGCGGAACCGCCGCGCGCGGTGCCAGCGTGCCGGGTGTCGTCTCGTAACCGCCCTCGACAGCGAGCACCGCGTCGAGCACCCGGTAGAACTGCCGCCGACCGATGTCGGCGCCGAGCCAGCGCGGTCGACGGTCCCCGAGCGCGACGACCCCGGCGCGGTCACCGCTGCGCAGCGCGCTCTGCACGACCTGAACGGCACCCCGCACGGTGCGATCGGTGGCTTCGGTGGCCGGTCCGGCGGGCTGCGGATAGTTGTCCACCAGCACCACGACGTCGGCGGCGCGGTCGGTCAGTCGCTGCGTGACGTGCAGGCTGCCGCGGCGTGCGCTCACCGGCCAGTTGACGGTCCGCAGCTGATCACCGGGCACGTACCGGCGGACGTCTGCGTATTCGACGCCGGGCCCGATGTGCCGGGTGAGGTGGGTGCCCAGTCGGTCGAGCAGGTCGGTGCGCGGAATCGACGTCGACTGCGGCGGCGCCATCGGGAACACGTAGATGTCGGCGGCATCCACGACGGCTGCCCCCTGCAGCAGCCCGCCCCTCGCACGCACGGTCACCCTGGCCAGGATCGGGTACCGGCCCCATCTCTCGGCGGAGACCGTGTGACATTCGCGAGAGCCGTTTTCCGCCTTATCGATTCGCATTCCGGGCACGACCTCGGCCGTGAGCGCGAGCGCGTCGTAATCCGTTTCGGATTCGGCGGTCGCCCAGACATGCACCTGTGCGGTCTCTGATTCGAAGCAGCGGTGCGCACCGGGGTCGGCGTGCACGACGACCCGGGGAACAGGGCGCTGCCAGCCGACCGAGCAGACCACCCCCAAAAGCGGTGCTGCGAACGCCACCAGTTGCCAGAGCGAGGCGATCACGGCCACCGCCAGCAGGACTGCGACGCAGGTGAGGATCGCGAGCGTGAGTGACGATGGGCGCCAACGCAGTTGCGCCTCCGTGGCGCGGGTCTCGATCACAGCAGATCACCCGCTCGTCCGTGGCACCGGAAGCCGCCGCAGCAGCTCCTCCACCACGTCGCTGCCGTGCACGCGGCGCACCCACATCTCCGGACGCAGGCTGATACGGTGCGAGATCGACGGGACCGCAAGGGATTTGACGTCCTCGGGGATCACGTAGTCGCGGCCCAACAGCAATGCCCGCGCGCGGGCGAGCTGGACGAGGTCCAGTTCCGCCCGGGGGCTCGCGCCGACCGCGACCTGCGGATGCTGACGTGTCGCGGCGGCCAGGGACACCACATAGCGGAGCACGTCGTCGTGGACGGTGACCTGTTCCACCGACTCCCGCATCGCGAGCAGTTCGTGGGCATCGACGATCTGGTGCACGGTGGGTTCGGCGGCGCCGCGGTCGATGCGCCTGCGCAACATCGAGGTCTCCTCCTGCTCGGAGAGGTACCGCAGTTCGAGCCGGATCGTGAACCGGTCCAACTGCGCCTCCGGCAAGGGATAGGTGCCTTCGTACTCGATCGGGTTGTCGGTGGCCAGCACGATGAACGGGGCGGGCAGCTGATGGGTGACGCCGTCAATGCTGACCTGCCCCTCGGCCATTGCCTCCAGCAGCGCCGCCTGGGTTTTTGGCGGGGTGCGGTTGATTTCGTCCGCGAGAAGCAGGTTCGTGAAGATGGGTCCGGACCGGAACTCGAACCGACCAGACTGCATGTCGTACACCGTCGACCCTAGGAGGTCGGCGGGCAACAGGTCCGGGGTGAACTGCACCCGCTTGAACTCCAGGCCCAACGCGGCGGCGAACGACCGTGCGATCAACGTCTTGCCGAGGCCGGGCAGGTCCTCGATCAGCACGTGCCCGCCTGCCAGCACGGTGGTGAGGATCAGGGTGAGCGCACCGCGTTTGCCGACCACCACCCGGCCGATTTCGTCGAGAACGGACTCGCAGTTCGCCGTGGTTGTCGTGCCAGCGTGTTCGGTCACACCCGCTCCAGCCGTTGCAGTATCTCGTCCAATGCCGTTCGCCCGGGCCCTGGTTCGTCGAGGCCGCTTCGTGCCACGTTCTCCGGATCGACCCACGCCCAAAGGTCGGCGCCGAACAGCATCAATCCGGTGGCGTTGTAGGCGGCGCGGTTCTTGGACCGCTTCTGGCCGGTGGCCATCTCGAATTGCCGGGCCAACGTCGGCCGCAGGTGACGGTCCCAGTCCCTTCGCGTGGCGTCCGACTGACCGATCAGCGTCTCGGTGCGAGACAGCCAGCGGCGCAATGACTCTGCAGCATCATCGATGTACTGCTCCTCGCCACCGAGAGCGGCATCGCGTACCAGATACCAGCGCAGGCCCAGCAGCGCGCAGGCGACGGCGACACCAGACATGATGAGGATCAAACCCCGATCCGGTCCGGCGAGGGCCAGCAGCTCCGCGCCGGCGACCAGCAGAACTCCGGCTGCGACAATCCTTTTCATGCGCTGCTCCTTGCGGCGCTGTCCGGAAGCTCGGCGAGCACACGCTCCAGTACGCTCACCGCCGCATCACGATGCTCTTCCGTCATCACGTGCGGGGAGAACCTCGCCTCCTCGAACAACTCGACGAGTTCGGTCGCGCTGTCGGCCCGCAGGGCACCGTTGTCCACGGCCCGCGCCAGCACCTCGGAGGGGGTGTCACAGTCTTGCGGGACCGCACCCGGCACCCGGGTCAGCTCGCGTTCCATCGCGGCATAGCAGGCGATGATCGCCTCACGCGGTTCCCTGGTTCGGTCGCCGATCTCGGCAAGCCCGACTTCCGCCGCGCGAACGAGAGAAGCCCCCGCCGCCGGAGACGCGGCGGGGGCGGGGGCGTCGTCGTCGCCGAGTTGCTGCACTGCGCTGCTTCGTTGCCGCTTCGATATGACGGCCGTGCCGACGACCACCAGAACCATCAGGATCAGCATCGGCGGGATCAGGTATCCGATCACGTTGGTGTCGGGTGCGGGTTCGTCGGCGGGGGCCGGTCTGGTGGTGGTGTCCGGCGCCTGGGTACTGGTCTCCGGGGCCGTCGGCGCGTCAGGTGCGGGTTCGGGTGGCCCGCCGAGCCGCGTCAACAACAGCACCAGCAGCAGCCAACCGAGGACCAGGCCTGCCACGATCAGGGTGAACCGCAGGCTGGGGCGACCCTTCATACGCGACGCCTGCGGCAATTCTCCCTGCGCCGCGGGCCGCGGCGTGCGGTCGCGCAGCCGGGCGATGATCGCGAACCCGATGATCGCCACCGCCGCACACACCATCACGATGACCACGATCAGTGCGGCCGGATTGCTCGGCGGCCGTTCCCGCTCCGAGATCGGTTCGCCGCCGCCGGGAATGTAGCCGCGCAGCGCCACGGCGGCAACGATCATGAGCGCGATCACCGCGATCACGCGCTGCGTCGACCTGTCGATACCGGTCATGGCCCCTCGCCCTCATCCTGGCACGCGGCCGCTCAGGAACCGCTCAGATCGGATGGATACGTTCGTAGGTGTGACGACCACACTTGCAAACCCGAAAGTCGCCGCCGCCCTCGATCGCATGTTCGCCGAGTCCGCGGAGCAGTTCGCCGCGATGCGCGACGGCGGCACCGACTTCTCCAGGCTGGCGTCGGCCACCGCCCAGGAGCGAGCGGACGCGTTCAGCGACTACTACCTGCCGGTCACCCAGGATGCGGGCCGGCTGCTGTATTCGTTGGTGCGCGCGGCCCGGCCCGCGACCGTGGTCGAGTTCGGCATGTCGCTCGGAATCTCGGCGATCCACCTCGCATCGGCGGTGCGTGACAACGGCAGCGGCCGCGTCGTCACCACCGAACTCAGCGCCGCGAAGGTGGCGGCGGCGAAGAAGACGTTCGCCGAGGTCGGTCTCGACGATCTCATCGAGGTGTTGGAGGGTGACGCGGTGGCCACGCTCGAGCAGCTCAGCGGGCCAGTGGATTTCGTGCTGCTCGATGGCTGGAAAGAGCTCTACGTGCCGGTACTGGAACTTCTCGAACCGCGACTGTCGCCGGGCACGCTCGTGGTCGCCGACAACACCTCGATGGCCGAGCTGGCACCGTATCTCGAGTACGTGCGCGAGCCGGCGAACGGCTACGTCAGCGTGAACTTTCCCGCGCGGGACGCCGACAGTATGGAGATCAGCTGCCGCGTATAGCCTTCTTCGCCTCTTTGACGACGTTTGCGGCGTCCCGGCTGTCCTGCTTGGCCTGTTGGTAGGCGTCTTCGGCTGCGGTGAGCGCACTTTCGGCGTCCTGCAGCCGCCTGCGCGCGTCGTCGCGGCGTAGCCGGGCGGTCGCCAGGTCGGATTGCAGTTCGTTCAGTGCGTCGTCGGCTTCAGCCTTGGCGCGTTCGGCGGCGGCCAGTTCGGCGCGTGCCTGCTGTCGCCTGCGGCGTTCCTCGGCGCCCTTGTCGTCGCCCTTCTTCGCGGCAGGTGGGGCGGGCTCGGCATTGGGCTCTTTCTTGCGGGTCGGCTTGAAAACGATTGCAGTGTCGCCGAACTCACCGAAACCCGACCACTGCTCGGCCTTGGTGAGGCGGCCGAGGCGGGCAGCGACTTCAGGATCGGCGATCGCCGCCTGCAGGGTGGCGGTGACATCGTCGCGCAGCGCGGGAGTCGGGTCGAGCGCAGCCTCGGTAAATGCGGCGCGCGTCAGCTCGTCGATGAGGCGACGCTGCTCGGCGGTCAGCTCCCTGATGACGGTGCCATCCATGCCCGCGTGGGCGGCACGCAGTCGCTGGCCGAGGTCGGTGAGTCGTCGGCGCACCGTCGGCTCGTTGAGCACGAGCACGTTGACGACGTGAGCTGCGGTCGTGGGCTTGCGCGCCGCCGCGATCTGCTTGCCAGCTTCGGCGTCGCCGCGCTTCTTGGCCTCGGCGGCGAGCTTCGTTCGCAGCGGGGTGAAGTCCTGGAGTTTCGCGGAATACAACGCGTCCAGGTCTGAGAGATCACCGTCGGCCATATCGCCCACCACCGTATTCTCCCAGGTGTGAACCCACCAGCCGGCAGCCAGGCCTTGCGGCTGGGGGTGATCATCGCGGCGCTGGGTGTGGTGTTCGGCGACATCGGCACCAGTCCGATCTACACGCTGCAGACGGTGTTCAACCCGAACGACCCACACCCCGTTCCGGTCGCCGACAGCCACGTCTACGGCGTGGTCTCGCTGATCTTCTGGTCCGTGATGATCATCGTCACCCTCACCTACGTCACGTTGGTGATGCGCGCCGACAACAACGGCGAGGGCGGCATCATGGCCCTGATCACGCTGCTGCGGCGCTGGACCGGTGGCCGGGGCCGACGCACCTCGGCGGTACTTGCCGCGGCGGGGCTGTTCGGGGCCGCGCTGTTCTTCGGCGACAGCATGATCACGCCTGCGATCTCGGTGCTGTCGGCCGTCGAGGGCATCGCGGTGATCGATCCCGGCTTCAGAGACTTCGTCGTGCCGATCACCGCCGTGATCATCGTGGGACTGTTCGCGGTGCAGAGCCGGGGCACCGCGACGGTCGGCCGCTTCTTCGGCCCGGTGATGATCCTGTGGTTCACGGCGATCGGCGCGTGCGGGGTGCACGGCATCGTCGACAATCCCGAGATTCTCAAGGCGCTGTCGCCCACGTACGCACTGGAGTTCATGGCCGGCCACTTCCACATCGCGTTCTTCGCACTCGCCGCGATCGTGCTTTCGGTCACCGGCGCGGAGGCGTTGTACGCCGACATGGGTCACTTCGGCCGACGTGCGATCACGTCCGGCTGGCTCGGCCTAGTGCTTCCCGCGTTGACGCTGAATTACTTCGGTCAGGGCGCGCTGGTGTTGAGTGACGAGTCGATGGTGTCCGCGCCGTTCTTTCTCCTGACTCCGGAGTGGGCGCGAATTCCCATGGTGCTCTTGGCAACAGCGGCGACTGTAATCGCGTCGCAGGCGGTGATCACCGGCGCGTTCTCGGTGGCTTCGCAGGCCGCGCGGCTAGGTTACCTGCCAAGGTTGCGTATCGAGCACACGTCCGCCTCGACCATCGGGCAGATCTATGTGCCGTGGATCAACGCCGTACTGATGGTCGCGGTGCTGATCCTCGTGTTCGCGTTCCGCAGTTCGGCGGCGTTGGCGTACGCGTTCGGCATGGCGGTGACCGGAACGATCACGATCACCACCACGCTGTTCTTCTACTACGCACGGACGCGCTGGGGATGGCCGCTCTGGAGCGTACTGGTCGGTGGCGGCCTGTTGCTCGTGGTCGATCTGATGTTCTTCGCGGCCAACCTCACCAAGCTCGTGCACGGCGCATGGCTGCCGCTGACCATCGCCGTGGTGGCGTTCACCGTGATGACGACATGGCAGAAGGGCCGGCGAATCATCACGCGCGCAAGGGAAAAGGCCGAGGGGCCGTTACGGGAATTCGTCGACGAGCTGGTGCATCGGGATCCGCCACTGGTGCGCATTCCCGGCACTGCGATCTTCCTCAATCGGGGCCGCGAGACCGCGCCGTTGGCGATGCGCGCCATCGTGGACCACAACCATGTGCTGGCCGAGCACGTCATCGTGCTGTCGGTCGTGACCGAGAACGTACCGCGGCTGCCCGACTCCGAGCGGATAACTCACGACGACCTCGGCTACGCCAGTGATGGGATCGTCCACGTGGCCGCGCGTTTCGGATACATGGAGCGGCCGATCGTCCCGCGCGCGCTCGCGCTGCTGAGTGCCGACGACACCGAGGGGCCCTTCGATCTGGAGAACGCCTCATACTTCCTGTCGAAGCTCGACCTGTGCATGGGTGATGCGCCAACGATGCCGGCGTGGCGGAAGCGACTGTTCATCGCCACCTCGCACATCACCGCCGATGCGGCCGGGCACTTCGGTCTGCCGCTGAGTCGGACGGTCATCGTCGGCTCCCGCGTCGAGGTCTAGCGCAGCCGCACTTCAAGCAAGACCGCGCACAATGTACAGCTGACAGCGTCGCCGCGGACATATAAGCGTCATGAACCTGTCAGCCTGACATTGCGATCGGAATGCGCGCCGGCTCTATCTGCGGAACACCACCCAGCGCATCATGCTGTACATGTACACCGCCTCGCAGGCGCCCGCTCCGAGGCGTGCGATGCGGTAGTCCACACCCAGCGCAGTCAGCAGGCTGGACACTCCGAGGATGAACGCGAGGTAGTTCACCACCACCACGACGACGTAGATGGCGAGCTGAGGCCCGACGGGCGCGTGCGAGGAGAAGTTGAAGATCCGGTTCAGGACGTAACTCAACGTGAACGCGCACGCGTACGCCGCTGTCACCGCAATCGGCACCGGCAGCGCCAACACCCCGTGCAGTAGGTACAGCAGCACCAGATCGACGCCGAACGTGAAGCTGTTGATCAGACAGAACCCGAGAAACGTCGGCGCGACAAGGGAACTGAGCCCGAACGGCAGGAGGGCGACCACCCTGTCACAGCACCGGTGGAACCGTTCGACCGCTCCCGTCCTGGCAGGAGTCGACGACTCGACGGTCACATGTCCACGCTGACATGCACGAGTGTCCAGTGGTTGAGCAGCGGGCGAATTCCCGAAGTCGGGTCGCGACCCGTCAGGCCACGCCGAACAGCGACAGCAGACTTGCGGTGCGCCACCAGATCAGCAGCAAGAACAACAACAGCACCCCCACGGTCACGCCGGCTTGCACCGCGTTGCGATTCTTCCGCGGGGCATACGCATACGCCGCCGCGATCGCCGCACCCGTGACGAGCCCGCCGAGATGCCCCTGCCAACTGATGCCCGGCACCACGAATGTGATCACCAGGTTGATCACGATGAGGCCGATCACCCAGCGGGTGTCCATGTTCAGCCTCTTACCAACCACGAACGTGGCGCCGAACAAACCGAACACCGCACCCGATGCACCCGCGGTCTGGGCACCGAGCGGCGACAACAGATACACCACAACCGATCCGCCGAGCGCGCTCATGAAATACAGCGCGATGAACCGGACCCGTCCCAACGCCGCCTCCAGCGGGGGTCCGACCACCCACAGCGCCCACATGTTGAAGACGATGTGCATCGGGCCGTAATGCAGGAACGCCGACGTCAACAACCGATACCACTCGCCATCGGCCACCGCCGGGGCAAACAGCACGAGCGCACGCTGCAGTTCGCTCGACATGGTCTGGAGCGCGAACATCACGACGTTGATCGCGATCAGCACATAGGTGACCAGCGGGGTGCTCGCCGGCACACCGCCGAACTGAGTGCGCGCCTGCCGAACGCTTCTGGCGCCCTCGCCGACGCATTCGGCGCACTGGTGCCCGACGGCTGCGTCGCGCATGCACTCGGGACAGATGTAGCGGTTGCAGCGGGTGCACCGCACATACGTCGCGCGGTCAGGATGCCGATAGCAGGTCGGCGCCTGCGGCGGGGTGGTCATGCCTACAGCGTGCCGAACAATTCGATCCAGTTGCCATCGGGATCGGCGACGAACATCCAGCCCATGCCCGGAACCGGCTCGAACTCTGTGAGCGGCTCCACCACCTCATACGGAGACTCGGCGAAGGTCTTCGACAACCCGGTCAGATCCTTGACCCCGATCGTGAAGTAACGGACCCCGGCCGCCGCGCGCCCGCCACCGGGCGTGGCGGGTAACGGCGGCGGCGTCGTGAACGTCACCAGCTTCAAGACGCTGCCACCCAGCGAGTAGCGGCGCTGCGATCCGCCGGGAAACTCGATCTCGCCCTGGAATTCGAGCTCGAGGAAACCCTCATAGAAGTCGACCATCGCCTCGAGATTCGTCGTCACCAGACCGACCTCGATACCCGGTGAGAGCAGATCCAGTTTCACGTGCGCCTCGCTTCTCGAGAAGAGTTGTCCCCAGCAGGTCTGCTGGAGGCTGGTCCCAATGATCCACATTGACGACCATTTCGAGTGGTCGCCACCGGACCGGACCGTGGCGCCGCCCGGTTGTGGAGCTCGTAGGTCGCACGGTTGTCGCGGGCGCGCTTGCTGTCATCGGTGAAGTGCCGAATCGTCCTGGCTGTGGCCATCACTTCCCACACGTCGTCGCTTACATCCGGTATGCGCACGAACCTACTGCCCAACCGCGTAACGATTCGGTCTCTATCGAAATCACGATCAATTAAGAATGCCCGCCGAAACATGAGGAATTTCAAGATCTGTACGGGCGTCTGGTCGCGGACTTATCGAATTCCGCCGAAATTGCGGCATGAATCACGTCCTCGCCGTGTAACGCCGTCGGTGCAGGCAGAGGAGCTGCAGAGCCATCAGATGACGCATCATTTGTTTCGCTACCGTGGATCTCGGGAACGGGGGAGACACCGAGACCATTCGCAATAAGAAGGAAGAAAGGCATATGAAGTTATCTGATATCAATGCTCGAATCGTCGGCGCATGTGCAGCGGGCTCGCTGCTCGGGGGCCTGGCGGTGGCGACAATTGCCGCACCGTCGGCCATGGCCACTCCTGCCGGTTGCAGCGCCAGCGAGCTGTCAGGCACGGTCAGCTCCGCGACGGGTTCGGCGCAGGCCTACCTGGCCAGCCACCCCGGCGCGAACGCGGCGGTGACAACGGCGTTCAGCCAGCCGCGCGACCAGGCCGCATCGACTCTGCGCGCCTATTTCACCGCCAACCCGGGTGAGTACCAGGACCTGCGCGGAATCCTCTCACCGATCGGCGACAAGCAGAGCCAGTGCAACGTCGCGGTGCTGCCACCGGATCTCGCGTCGGCCTACAGCCAGTTCATGGCCGGCTGAGAGCCACCGATCCCTAGCGGAAGCCCGTCGTCGCAGCCCGGCTGCGGCGGCGGGTTTTCGCGCCGGAAGTAACACTTTCGGCGCACGCTTAGACTGACTTGTTATGAGGCCGACGAGAACTTCAGCGCTCGCGGCGGCGCTGCTGGTCACCGCCGGCGTTTCCGCTGCTTACGCCAATGCGCAACCCAGCACGGAGCCGGCTCCGGCGCCCGCCCCGTCCGAAACGCCCGCACCGGATGGGCAGCCTTCTGCGGAGGCCGCCCCGCCCGGACCGAAGACGACCATCGACGCCGACGGCACCTACGCGGTCGGGACAGACATCGTCCCGGGCGTTTACTCGTCCGCTGGCCCCAGTCCCAACGGCACGGCGTGTTACTGGAAGCGGGCGGCCGGCGACGAACTGCTCGACAACGCGCTCACCAAGAAGCCGGCGGTGGTGCAGATCCTCGCGAACGACTCGACCTTCACGACCAACGACTGCCAGACCTGGGCGCTGACCCCCAATGCCGCACTGCCGCGACAGGCCGGCCCCGCGGACGTCTTGAGTCAACTCGCTCCGCTCATCGGTACCGGCATCTTGAACGGCGGTACGTCCGGTCCGCCTACGGCGGGGTCGGCGCCGGCGAGGTCAGCACCGGCTGCAGGAGCGCCGGTCACGCAGACTCCGACGCAGCACATGCCCCCGACGGGCGCAGCGCCCGGACCGGGGTGACCGCCGACGGCCGAATCCGCGTACCGGCGGACCTCGACGCCGTCACCGCGATCGGCGACGAAGACCACTCGGACGTCGACCCGGCATCGATCGAACGGATCTGGGCGGCCGCGCGGTACTGGTATCGGGCGGGCATGCACCCCGCGATCCAGCTGTGTCTGCGGCACGACGGCAAAGTCGTCCTGAACCGCGCCATCGGCCACGGCTGGGGAAACGGGCCGTCGGACCCGCCCGACGCCGAAAAGGTGCCCGTCACCACGGATACGCCGTTCTGCGCGTACTCAGCGGCGAAGGCCATGACGACGACGGTCGTGCACATGCTGGTGGAGCGCGGCGAGTTCGCTCTCGCCGACCGCGTCTGCGACTATCTGCCGACCTACACCAGCCATGGCAAGGACCGCACCACCATCCGGCACGTGATGACGCACAGCGCCGGTGTTCCGATCTACCGCGGGCCACGCGTGGACCTCAAGCGCATAGACGACAGCGAGTACACCCGCGAACAGCTCGGCGCGCTGAAACCGCTGCACCGGCCCGGACTCGTGCACATCTACCACGGGCTCACGTGGGGTCCGCTGGTGCGCGAGATCGTCTCGGCTGCCACCGGCAGGAACATCCGCGAGATTCTCGCCACCGAAATCCTCGACCCCCTCGGGTTCCGCTGGACCAACTACGGCGTTGCACCCCAGGATGTTCCGCGGGTGGCACCCAGCCACGCCACCGGGAAACCCATGCCCGCACCCATGGAGAAGGTGTTCAAGCTCGCCGTTGGCGGATCGATGCACAAGATAATCCCGTTCTCCAACTCGGAGCGGTATCTCACCAGCGTGCTGCCGTCCTCCAATACCGTGTCGACGGCGAACGAGCTATCGCGGTTCGCTGAGATCCTGCGCCGCGGCGGCGAACTCGATGGAGTGCGGGTGCTGCGGCCGGAGACCCTCAAAGCCGCGACGACGGAGTGCAGGCGGCTACGCCCGGATGTCGCCACCGGTCTGGTGCCGGCACGCTGGGGAACCGGATACCTGTTGGGCTCCAACAGGTTCGGTCCGTTCGGCCGCAACGCGCCCGCCGCCTTCGGCAACCTCGGCCTGAGCAATATCGCGGTGTGGGCCGATCCCGAACGCCGGCTGGCAGCTGGTCTCATCAGCAGCGGCAAGCCAGGTGCGCACCGGGAGGCCAACCGATACCCGGCGCTGATGAACCTCATCGCCTCCGAAATGCCGCGCGGCTGATCAGACGGTGGGCTGGTTGTCCCGCACCCCGCGGTAGATCCCGCGCCGCACGATCAACGACATCAGGATCCGCTCGAACGACCATGCGGGGAACCGGAACGGCCTTCCGTTCGGCGCAAACACCTCGAGGCCGTCGGACTGGATACCGAGAATCGAACCCCACCGCCTGCTCGCAGGACGGAAGGAGCGCAGCGGCTGATCGGCGAACTCGGCCATGATGTTTCGCGCGAGCAGACCGTCGGCGCGGTTGCGCGCCGAACTCCGCAGCGGATCAGTGGCGGCGACGTCGCCGATCGCGAACACACCGCGGTGACCGGGCACCCGGAGCTCAGGGGTGACGCGAACGAACCCGTGCTCGTCGAGCAACTCCGCGGGCAGCCAGTCCGTGTTGGGCCGAACCCGGCCGATCGCCCACAGCACGGCGTCCGCGGATGTGGCCGGTTGTCCGGTACTGAATTCGACTGGCGCACTTGTGATGTCGTCGAACTCAAAGCCTTCGGGGACGACCGCGCGGTGGCCGGGATGCAACCGCACGCCCGCCTCGACCAGCCTCTTGCGTACCTGCTCCCAAGCCCGGTCGTGGTGGTGTTCCAGCGCCCGCTCGCCTGGGAAGTACAGCGCGACCGACTTTGCCGGCCACGTTCTGGCCAGGTTGTACGCACTGCTCACCGCGGCCGCACCGCCGCCGATGACGATCATGGATTCGGCAGCGGCCATCCGGTCGTGCGCGGAGCGCAGCCCGCCGACGATCTCATCGGCCGTCTGCAGATCGGGCCTACGCCAGAAGCCGTTCGTGACTCCCGTCGAGATCACCAGCGCGTCATACGGTTCGGCGGAGGCGATACCGTCGGGACGGTTCAGAAAGACCTTGCCCGCTTCGAGGTCGACACCGGTGAGCGTCCCCTGGACGGTGCGCACCCGGTCGAGACCGCGGAACCTGTCGAACGGGATCCAGTTGTGCCGTGCCCACTCTGCGGGTCGGGACAGCCGCCAACCCAGCTCCTGCCCGCTGACCAGGCCCGGCTTGGACGAGATGCCGACAACCTCGGCGTGCTTGGCAAGCTTGATCGCGGTCAGCACACCGCTGTCGCCGAGCCCGGCGATGACCACGCGTCGCATCCGGTCACCATAGCCGGGCTAGGTATTTTCGTGCGACGGGCGCGGCGACTATTCCGATGGGGCGTCGATGCGGACCCGGTACATCTTCGGCCAGTACTTGCCGGTGATCAGGTACTCGTCGCCGTCGATGTGGGCAATGCCGTTCAACACCTTCTGATTGTCGCGACCGGCGTTTCCTGCCAGCTCACTGGCGTCCACGACGGTGTTCACCTCACCGCTCCCAGGGTCGATCCGCACGATCGTGTCGGACGTCCAGACGTTCGCCCACACCTGGCCATCGACGCATTCCAGCTCATTGAGGTTTGTCAGCGGGTCGCCGTCGCGCGTGACCGCAACCGAACCCGTCTCGGCGAACGTCTCCGGATCGTGGAAGAACAGCCGGTCGGACCCGTCGCTGCGGACCAGCCGATCCCCGTCGGCACACAGCCCCCAGCCCTCGCCGTTGACCGGTACCTCGCGCAGCGGGGTCATGGTGTTCTTGTCCCACTCGACGGCCACCTTGTTCTGCCAGGTGAGTTCCCAGATCCGGTCGCCGACGACAGTGATGCCCTCGCCGTAGTAGTTGTTGGGCGCCGCGGCAGCGCGCAGGACCGCGCCCGTTTCCGGGTCCAGTTCGCGCACCTGCGAGGCGCCCGCGACACCCGTGCCCTCGTAGAGCCTGGGACCGTCGAACTCCAAGCCCTGAGTCCAGGCCGTCGTGTCGTGCGGCATCTCGGCGAGCACCTCGGGCGTGATCGTCGGCACCGGACCCTCCGCCGTGGTGGTCTCGCTGGGTGTAGCTCCGCCTCCGCAGCCGGCGACCAGCACGCTCACCGCGGCTGCCCAGATGATGCTGTTGCGCATACCTATAGATACCCGTCCTCACGGTGTGACGGCGTCGATCGCCCGGTAGATCCGCTTCTCGCTGACCGGCCGGGGGGTGCCGAGCTGCTGTGCCCACAGGCTGACCCGCAGCTCCTCGATCTGCAGGGCGATGTCGCGGATGTCGTCGGCGCCCGCGCGGGTCGGCGACAGCGCCCCGATCAGGTCGTCGAGGGCGTCCTGGACATCGTGCACGCGCTGCATCCGTTCGCGGTCCGCACCGACGGCGTGCGGCAGCCGCTCGAGTCGCCGGTTGATGGCGGTCAGATAGCGGGTGAGGTCGGTGAGCCGCGTGGCCCCGGTGGCGGTGACGAAGCCTTTCGGCATGAGCCTGGCGAGCTGGTCGCGAATGTCGGCGATCGCGTCGGCCTGCGTCGGCGGCGGCGTGGCGGGCAGCGCGAGGTCGACGTCGTGGGCCGCGGCGAGCACCCTCTCGACCTGGCCGAGGATCGCCCGCGTCGTGGGTAGCAGTTGTTCGGCGACGCGGCCGCGCAGCGCGGCGAAGTCGGCGCGGGTCCACACGGGTACTGGCGCCAGCCGGTCGGTCGCCGCGTCGGCGCAGTCGTCGAGCAGCGCCGTGAGCGATCCGTCGGGGTTCGCGCCCAGCACCAGCCGGGCGCGCGGATCCAGTTCGCGCTCAAGGCTCTTCACTGGCGAGGGTGCATCCAGTCGCAGCAGCCTTCGGATGCCAGGCACCATCGCCGCCGCCTGCTCGGCCTCGGTCGGGAAAACGCGGATGTCGACCGCGCCTCCCGTGTCGACCAGTGCGGGGAAGCCACGCACGGCGTGCGCGCCGCTGGCGCGTTCGACGGTGCGGGGTAGCTCGTCGAGATCGTCGGGCCACGTCCGCAGGCCGGTCCGTTCCAGCTCTCCTGCAACCGCTTCGGCGACGGCACGACGAATCGGCGCGGCCAGCTGGGTCTGCAGGGCCTCGAGGTCCTTGCCGCGCGCGACCTCCTTGCCGTCGGACTCGACGGCGAAGGTGACCCGCAGGTGGGGCGGCAGCTTGTCGAGGTCGAACGCGTCGATCGGCACGAGCACTCGGGTCAGCCGGTGCAGTTCACGCTGGAGGGCCTGCAGTATCGGTTCGCCGTCCGGCGCGATCGAGGCGAGCACGGCGCGCGCGGTGTCCGGTGCGGGAACAAAGTTGCGGCGCAGGTCCTTTGGCAGTGACTTGATCAGAGCGGTGATCAGCTCCTCGCGCAACGCCGGTACCTGCCAGCTGAATTCGTCACCGTCGAGGCGGGCCAGCACCTCGACGGGTACGTGCACCGTCACACCGTCGTCCTCGGCGCCCGGTTCGAAGCGGTAGGTCAGCGGCAGCGACAGCTCGTCGGCCTGCCAGGTATCCGGCCCCTCGACGGCCGCGTCGTCCTTGCGCAGCAGGTCGTCGCGGGTCAGCGTGAGCAGGTCGGGTGTCTTGTGCCGCTGCTTTTTCCACCACGCGTCGAAGTGCTTCGCCGACACGGAGTTCGCGGGTACACGCGCGTCGTAGAACGCAAAGACCTCGTCGTCGCCGACCAGCAGGTCGCGCCTGCGCGCCTTGTCCTCGAGTTCGGTCAGTTCCGCGCGCAGCCGCGCGTTGTCGCGGAAGAAGTGATGGCGTGTCTGCCAATCGCCCTCGACGAGGGCACGGCGGATGAACAGTTCACGGGCGACCTCAGGCTCCACCGTCGCGTAGCCGACCCGCCGCCGTGGCACCAGCGGCAGTCCGAAGAGCGTCACCCGCTCGTAGGCCATCACGGCGCCGCGCTGTGCGTCCCAGTGCGGCTCACTGTAGGTGCGCTGGACGAGATCGCCTGCGATTCGCTCGACCGTCTCCGGCTGGATCCGTGCGGCGATTCGGCCATACAGCCGACTGGTCTCGACGAGGTCGGCGACGACGATCCACCGTGGCGGACGCTTGGTCAGCACCGAACCGGGAGCCAGGACGAACTTGACGTTGCGTGCACCCTGAAAATCACGAGACTCGCCCTCGCGCAATCCGACATGCGACAGCAGACCGGCCAGCAGCGCCGCGTGCAGCCGCGCGGGATCGGCGGGCTCGTGATCGTCGGACTCCCTGATGCCGAGGTCGCGGGCGATGCTGCGCAGCTGCCCGGTCAGGTCCTGCCACTCGCGGATGCGCAGGTAGTGCAGGAACTCTTCGCGGCACATCCGTCGAAGCGCGTTGCCCGAAAGTTCCTTTCGTTGCTCACCGAGATAGCGCCACAGGTTCAGATAGGAGATGAAATCGGAGTTCTCATCGGCGAACCTGGCGTGCTTCTGACGTGCCGCCTCTTCGCGGTCGGCCGGCCGCTCACGCGGATCGGGGATCGACAGCGCCGCGGCGAGCACGAGAATCTCGCGCACACAGCCTTCCTCCTCGGCCTGCAGGATCATTCGCCCCAGGCGCGGGTCGACGGGCAGCTGCGCCAGGCGACGGCCGATATCGGTGATGGCGCCATTGGCATCGAAGGCGCCGAGTTCCTGCAGCAGGGCGACGCCGTCGCGGATGCTGCGCCGGTCGGGCGGGTCCAGAAACGGAAACGTCTCGATATCACCGAGATTCAGCGCCGCCATCTGCAGAATGACTGCGGCCAGGTTGGTCCGCAGAATCTCCGGATCCGTGTAGCGCGGACGCGACTCGAAATCTTCCTCGGAGTAGAGGCGAATGCACACACCGGGTGCGGTGCGGCCAGACCGGCCGGCGCGCTGGGCGGCCGACGCCTGCGAGATCGGCTCGATCGGCAACCGCTGCACCTTGGTCCTTCGGCTGTACCGCGAGATCCGGGCGGTGCCGGGGTCGACGACGTAGCGGATGCCGGGCACCGTCAGCGAGGTCTCGGCGACGTTGGTGGCCAACACGATTCGCCGCGCGCTCTGACTGGGCTGAAAGACCCGCTGCTGTTCGGCGGTGGGCAGGCGCGCATACAAAGGCAGCACCTCGGTGTTCTTCAGGTGACGTAGAGCCTCTGCGGTGTCGCGGATCTCGCGCTCACCCGACAGGAACACCAGGACGTCACCCGGCGGTTCGGCAGACAGTTCGTCGACGGCGTCGACGATGGCCTCGGTCTGGTCGCGCAACTCGGTACGCACCACTTCGTGGTCGGGATCGTCAGGGTCGTCGGACTCATCGGCCGCCACGGCGACTTCCAGTGGCCGGTACCGGATCTCGACCGGATACGTCCGCCCCGACACCTCGACAATCGGTGCTCCGCCGCTGGGCCCATGTTCGGCTCCGCCGAAGTGCGCCGCGAAGCGCTCGGGCTCGATCGTCGCGGAGGTGACGATCACCTTGAGGTCGGGCCGTCGCGGCAGGAGCTCACGCAGATAGCCGAGCAGAAAGTCGATGTTGAGGCTGCGCTCGTGCGCCTCGTCGAGGATGAGCGTGTCGTACCGCAGCAGTCGGCGGTCGCGCTGGATCTCGGCAAGCAGGATGCCGTCGGTCATCAGCTTCAGCAGGGTGCGGTCACTGGCCTGGTCGGTGAACCGCACGGTGTAGCCGACGGCCTCACCCAGCGGCGTGCCCAACTCGTCGGCGATGCGCTGTCCGACCGTGCGTGCGGCGAGGCGGCGTGGTTGCGTGTGGCCCATCGTGCCGCGGATACCGCGGCCGAGTTCGAGGCAGATCTTCGGCAGCTGCGTCGTCTTCCCCGAGCCCGTCTCCCCGGCGACGATGACGACCTGGTGGTCGATGATCGCCTTGGCGATCTCGTCGCGGCGCGCGCTGACCGGAAGGTCGGGATAGGCGATCGCCGGCACCGCGGCCAGCCGAGTCGCGATCAGGCCTTCGCCCGCGGCGATCTGGTCGGCGATCGGCCGCAGTTTGTCGGGCCCGGCGCCGCGAAGGTTCTTGAGACGCCTGCCAAGGCGTGCCGCGTCGCGGATCGTCAGGCCGTCGAGGCGCTGGCGGAGCTCAGCGGCTGACAGCTCGGACATGGATCAGGAGTCGGGTGACCAGTAGGCGAGCATCTCGGCGAACGTCTGGAACGCCGGTACGGACACCCCATACGTCGCCTCGAGATGGATGCTGATCGGGAACCCCAGCTCGCCGACCCCGTCGACCACCCGCTTGTACAAGTCGACCATCAGCAGCCGCTTCTCCGCGGGCTCGGTGGCGGCCAGCTGCCTGACGAACTCCTGCTCGGCGGCGACGGCGACGTTGCCCTGGTCCTGGATCAGCCAGTTGATGAGGCCGACGTTGGTCTCCACCTTCGGCACGAAGCCGAACGACAGCAGGATCTCGGGCCGATGGTCGGTCTCCTTCGCGAAGTTGCGGAGGAACCCGACGATCGCGTCGGAGTACAGCAATTGGGTCATGCCGTACGTCGCGCCCTGGTCGCACTTGAAGTTGAAGCGACCGTGTTCGCCCTCGCGGGTCGGGATCAGGATGACGCCGCGGTTGGGCACCAGGTCGTCGTAGATCGACAGGGCGTCCGTCGGCGCAACGCCGGACCCCTCGCCGTCGTTCATGGTGCGCGGCACACCGACGAAGGCGATGCCGTCGAATCCCGCGGAACTCAGCTTGGTCAGCCGCTGACGCAACGCCGCTTTGTCCAGGAACGCGGTCACCTGGGTGCACAGGCCGTTCATCGCGCTCAGCTCGGGCCTGATCTCGTTCCAGAAGTCGAGGACGTCCATCTTCGGCTTCATCTCGATCGGCCGGTCGTCGTCCTCTTCGATCATTCCGGGAATCATCACGTGGCGGATCCGGCCCTGCAGGCCGGTCTCGGCAGCGCACCTCAGCACCTTGTGTGCTTCCTCGAGCGCCCGCTCATGCCCGTTTTCGACGTTCGGCGGGACGAGCTCGAGCGCGATGGTATTCAGCGTCACCGAACTGCTCCCTGATCGAATTCCGACGTCCCTTGGCGCGTCGGGTCCCCGATGACCGCACGCATTTGCCGGGGACCTCACCTTACAGACCGGGCCTGTCACCGTCCGTAGGCTGGGTGGCGTGAGCGTTGCACCCGACACGGGCTCCGATACGCCGATCGCCCTGGCCGACCGCTTCGCGCGCGAGTTGCCCGAGCTGGCCGTCCGCTGGCAGGCCGAAGCCGCGCCCGAACCTCGGCTACTCGTCCTCAACGAGCCGCTGGCCACCCAACTCGGCCTCGACGTCCGCTGGCTGCGGGGCCCCGACGGGGTGCGGTTCCTTACCGGCAACCTGGTCCCCGACGGTGCCGCGCCGGTGGCCCAGGCCTACTCCGGACATCAGTTCGGCGGCTATGTTCCCCGCCTCGGCGACGGGCGGGCACTGTTGCTGGGCGAACTCGCCGCGCTCGACGGCGGCCACCGCGACCTCCACCTCAAAGGTTCGGGCAGAACGCCGTTCGCCCGGGGTGGCGACGGTCTCGCGGCGGTGGGACCGATGCTGCGCGAATACATCATCAGCGAGGGGATGCACGCGCTCGGTGTCCCGACCACCCGTTCGCTTGCGGTGGTCGCGACGGGTCGCCCGGTGCAACGCGAGACCCCGCTGCCCGGCGCCGTGCTGGCCCGCGTCGCGAGCAGCCACCTGCGCGTCGGCACCTTCCAGTACGTGGCGGCCGGCGGTGACGAAAGCCTGCTGCGGCGACTGGCCGACTACGCCATCGCTCGTCACTACCCGGATGCGGCCAACGCCGACAATCCCTACCTCGCGCTGTTCGGCGCCGTGGGCGCAGCCCAGGCGGCGCTGATCGTGCAGTGGATGCTCGTCGGCTTCGTGCACGGCGTGATGAACACGGACAACATGACGATCTCCGGCGAGACCATCGACTACGGGCCGTGCGCGTTCATGGAGGCCTACGACCCGGAGGCGGTGTTCAGCTCGATCGACTCCTGGGGCCGCTACGCCTACGGAAATCAGCCATCGATCGCGGGCTGGAATCTTGCCCGGTTCGCCGAAACGCTGCTGCCGCTGATCGACGGCGATCAGGACCGGGCGGTGGAGCTCGCCCAGGAGAGCCTCACCGGTTTCGGGGCGCAACTCCAGGCGGCGCTGGCCACCGGGATGCGCGCCAAGCTCGGGCTGAACGACGGCTCGGATGAGGAGGTCGCGACGCCGTTGATGAACGACGTACTCGCGCTGCTCGCGGAGAGCCACGTCGACTTCACCTCGTTCTTCCTCAACCTCGGCAAAGCGGCCCGCGGCGACACCGAGCCGGCGCGCGGCATGTTCATGAACCTCGCCGGGTTCGACGAATGGCTCACGCGGTGGCGAGCGTTGAACCCGGACGCCGAGCTGATGGATCGGGTCAACCCGATCTATATTCCGCGCAATCACCTCGTCGAGGAGGCGCTGGCTGCGGCCACCGACGGCGACCTGACTCCGATGGAGCGTCTCCTGGAGGCGGTGAGCGCACCGTACGACGAACGTGCCGGCCTGGAGCGCTACGCCGAACCCGCACCCGAGGACTTCGGTAAGTACCGAACCTTCTGCGGGACGTGACCTACGCGATATCGGGTTGCGGCGCTGCGACGTCGCCGCCTTCGACGGCCAGATGGGCGAGTGCGAAGCGCAGCCGCTTCCTGGCGCGCGACACCCTGGACATGACCGTTCCGATCGGCACCTCCATCAGCACCGCTGTCTCGGCGTAGGTGTAGTCCAAGACGTCGGCGTAGTAGATCGCCGCGCGTGATCCCTCGGGCAACGTGGCCAGGGCCGCCTTGATGTCGTTGTCCGGCAACGCATCCAGGAACTGCGCCTCGGCAGATCGCGGAGCCTCGGCCAGCCTCGCGACCCCGTCCCACACCTGGCCCTCGGTCACGTCGTCGATGCAGATCTCGCATGGCCGACGCTGCTTGTACCGGTACCCGCTTACCCAGCGGTTGTACAGGATCCGGAACAGCCAGGCCTTGAAGTTGGTTCCGCCCGCGAAGGTGTCGAACCCCGCGTACGCGTGTAACAGGGTGTCCTGCAGCAGATCCTCGGCATCGGCGTCGGAGCGGGTCAGCCGGCGCGCGCCCCTGGACAGCATGTCGTGCAACGGCTGGACTTCGGTGCTGAAGCGTGCGGCGAGATCGGTGTCGGACTCGGGCTTGGTGGTGACTACCTTCATGATGACCCTCCAGGTGCACGGCTTGGACTCTGCAAATGACCCTCGCGCCTGGGACTCCGTAGCGGACCCTTGCAAACCCGTAGTCGACGAATCCGTAGTCCGTAGTGCGGGCCCTACCCTGCCGCACCGGCGGGCACGTTGCGGAAGCTGATCGCCAGCCGGTTGTAGGCGTTCATCAGACTGATCGCGATCGTCAGGTCCACCAGTTCCTTGTCTTCGAAGTGCGCCGAGACGGCTTCGTAGTCGCTGTCGGGTACACCCGTCGTCGACACGCGGGTCACCGTCTCCGCCCATGCCAGAGCAGCCTTCTCACGTTCGTCGAACAGCTGTCCCGCCTCGTGCCACACCGGCACCAGCGCGATCTTCTCGCTGGAGACCCCGAGTTCGCGCAACTCGCGGGAATGCATATCGATGCAGTAGGCGCAGCCGTTGATCAGCGACACCCTCAGGTTCACCGCAGCCAGCAGTTCCGGGGCAAGACCCGACTGACTGACGTAGGCATTGGTGCCGGCAAGCACTTTCACGCCGCGGGGAGCAACTTCTGCGTAATTGATTCGTTGAGTCATGACATCCAGCCTGGCGACCAGAGCGCGAAAACGGACCCTGGAAAATCCGTAGTCTTCGGCCGGCCGGCTTTGCGAAGGCCCTGCGCCTAACCCTCGATGAACGTCACCGTCTCGTCCAGCGACGCCCGCCCGTTGTCGACGAAATCGACCGACGGGTCCTCGTACCCGATCGACATTCCGCAGAACAGCATGAGTTCCGGCGGCGGCTGGGTCACCGCGTCGACCGACTTGCGCACTTGCGACCACGCCATCTGCGGGCAGCTGTGCAACCCCTCGGCGCGCAGCAGCAGCATCACGGTCTGCAGATACATGCCGAGGTCGGACCATTGCGGCATGCCGAGATCGCGGTCGATGTAGCAGAACAGCGCCACCGGAGCGCCGAAGCACTCCCAGTTCCCGATCGCGGCCCGCGTCCGCGCCTCCCAGTCATCGCGCGCGACGCCGAGAGCGGTGTAGCGGTCCCTGCCGAACGCCGCCCGACGCTCCCCGTACGGCGACTTCAATTGGGGCGGGTACATCACGTACTCACGCTCGTCCCACGGGTCGCCGGCGGCCACCCGCTCGGTGGCGACCTTCTTGAGCTGTGCCAGCGGCTCTCCGGTCACCACGTAGATGTTCCACGGCTGGATGTTCGATCCGGACGGCGACCGTGCCGCCGCCGACAGCACGCGTTCGATCACCTCACGCTCGACGGGCTGGTCGGTGAAGCCGCGCACCGCCCGCCGAGTCTTGACCGCCTCGTAGACGTCCATCGCTAGGCCTTTGCCGCCGCTTCGAGAATCCACTCCTGCAACCGGCTGTCGAACAGCGTGGCCCCGTCGGCAGGGACCAGGGTGCGTTCTTCGAGGGCGATGCCCCAATAGCGCGCCCCGGGGTCGGCGATGACCGTGCGGCTGTCGCCGCGTGCGGTCAGCGAGGTGCTGATGGCGTCGGAAAGCAAGACTGCCTCCGGCCCACCGATTTCGACGATGCCGTTCACCGGCTCGTTGACCGCGGTGATCGCGACACCCTCGGCGACGTCGACGCCGGCCATCGGCTGGAACAGGGCGGGCGGCACCCGCACCACGTCACCTTCGGTTGCGGAGTCGGCGAGCGTCCTGATGAACTCGAAGAACTGCGTCGCGCGGACGATGGAGAACGGGGTGGGCCCCTCGCTGATGAGCTTCTCCTGCAACAGCTTTGCCTGGAAGTACCCACTCTGCGGAGCCAGCCGATCGGTGCCGACCACCGACAACGCGACGTGATGCCGCACCCCGGCGGCCTTCTCTGCGGTGAGCAGGTTCGTGGTCGCGGTACGGAAGAACTCCAGGGCCGCGTCATCGAGCGTCGGTGAGTTCGACACGTCGACGACGACGTCCGCGCCTGTGAGGACCGCTGCCACACCCTCACCGGTGAGCGTGTTCACCCCGGTCGACGGGGCGGCGGCCACGGCGTCGTGACCGTGCTCCTCCAGCGTGTGCACCAGCTTGGAGCCCACGAATCCGGTGCCTCCGATGACGACGATTCTCATGATGTGCCTTCCTGTTGGGTCGTTCCCGTCGCCAGGTATGACCGCCCAGGTGTGGATTCTGTGACAGCCCGGCTCAGCGCACGAGCGGCGCCAAATGGGTTCTGGCGTAGCGGGCGACCGCGTCGTCGTCGGTCACGTCGAGCACTGGAGTGCTGACCTGAACCAGCGAGACGGCCAAGCGGATGTGCAGTTCGGAAACGGCGAGCAGGTCGTCGTCCGGCATCGTCGCGCCCGCCGCGCGCAGCGCTTTGGCCATCGAGGTGGCCGCACTGCTCAGGAAGGCGCTCGCCTCGTCGAACATTCCCGTCACCGCGGTGAAGTCGCTGTCCAACTGCAGGAACCGGCGCATCACCGGTTCGCCGGTGAGCAGCCGGACTCCTTCGCGGAATGCCGCAACCGCGGCTTCGGCGGGTCCGCTGTCGATCGCCACGGTCTGCAGCCGCGCCATCGCGAAATCGAAGGTCTGCCTGCCCAGTTCGGTGACCAATGTCTCCCGGCTGGGGAACCGTCGGTACAGCGTGCTGCGGCTGACACCCGCTTGCCGCGCGATGACCTCCATGCTCAGCCGGCCGACGCCGACGAGCGCCACCTCCTCGGCGGCGGCCTTCAGAATCGCAGCCTCCTGCTCGGTGGGGCTGGCGTTGGTGCGGCGCATCCGGTCAGCCTAGTCAGCGGACGGGCAACCGGCCGGCGGCGCGAACGAATCCAGCGCGACCGAACGATGCACATGGACCAGTTTCTCGTACTCGATTCGATTGCGTGCCAACGGAATCAGCAGCAGCTTGTCGGGGAGTACCCGCCACGCCAGCTGCAGCACGCGGGTGTACAGCGCGAACTCGAGGTCGTGGCGCGACTCCCACCGGAAGCCGGTCAGCTCGCGGATCCCTGGATGCAGGATGCCGAAAGAACACACCTTGAGCACGTGGCCCGCGACCGGGCGCAACACCAGCCACGGCGGCGTCATCAGCCGGCGCAACGGCGCGGGGAGCACCAGGGTCGGCAGGGGCAGCCGGGTCAGATCGAGAGTGACCCTTTGCAGGAATGCGTTGGCCTGCAGTTCATCCCGGACCATCGACTCGTAGTAGTCCTCGGCTTCGGCATAGGTCGCAGGCAACTTCGAGTTCTTGCCCGGCAACTCGAGCGCCGAGAAGGCGTCGAGCAGTTGGGCGTAGGCGAGTTCACGTTCGGCCTCGGACAGCACGATTCCGGTACACGGGGTGAAGGAGTTGAGCACCACGAACATTCCGCTGACCGCGATCCAGTTCCACAGTTTGGGGTCGAGCGCGCTGTAGCGCACGTCGGCGAAGTCGCCGGTGCCCTTACCTCGCACCTCGCGATGCATCGTTTTGAGCCGTTCGGCCTCGGCGACCTTGTCGGTGGCGTCGCCCCAGATGGCGAGCAGTGCCGAAAACCCGCTGCGCACACCGCGATCGGCGAAGTTGGCGGCAAATCGCCCGGTCTTGTCGACCGCGGCCGCCACCGGCACCAGGGCAACCTCATCGAATGCGGCAGCGCCGAAGAAGCCCCCCAGCGTGCTCCCGCTGTGCTTACGGAACTCGACCAGAACGTTCGGCCGCACCGATCCGGTGTCGTACGTCGCGGAAGTCTCGGCAGCTGCGGTCATGGCGCCCTCCGATGTCTCGGTTGACACAAAGACTAGCTATCTGTGTCAACATGTCAATGGCCACCGCTAGGACTCGCCTTCCAGCGTCAGCACCGTGATGTCGGGCGGTGCGCCGATCCGGACGGGCGGCCCCCAGAACCCCGCCCCGCGGGTGACGTACAACTGGGTGTCATCAACGGTCGACAGGCCCGCCAGTGACGGCTGCACCATTTCGACCACGTAGTGAAACGGCCACATCTGCCCGCCGTGGGTGTGCCCGGACAGCTGCAGGTCGACTCCGCGGGCGGCGGCCTCGGACACCATGACCGGTTGGTGCGCGAGCAGGATCGTCGGTCGTGAGTCGTCGACTCCCGCAAGGGCGCGGTCGAAGTCGGGCGGGTCGTCGCGTTGCTCGCCCGCGATGTCGTTGATGCCCGCGAGGTCGAAGGCGGCGCCGCCGCGCCGGATCGCGGTGTTCTCGTTGCGCAGCGTCTGGACTCCGAACCGCTCCAGCTCGTTCAGCCATTCGGCGGTGTCCTCGACGAAGTACTCATGGTTGCCGGTGACGAAGAATGTGCCCTCCGGTGCGGCCAGATCCTGAAACGGTGCGGCCGCGGGCCCGAGTTCGGCCACGGTGCCGTCCACCAGATCCCCGACGATCGCGACCAGGTCGACCTCCGCGGCGTTGATGATCTCGACGATGCGCTCGGTGTGCGCCCGCCCCACCAGCGGCCCGAGATGGATATCGGATACCAACGCGATGCGGAACCCGCCGAACGCGGGATCCAACCGCCGCAGTCGCACCGGAACCCGCAGCAGGTCAGGCGGTCCCAGCGCGGTGGCCGTGCCGACGCCGACCAGGCCGACCGACGCCGCCCCGGCGGCGACCGCACTCGCTCGCGCGAGGAACATCCGGCGATTCAGCGCATGGCGATCGGGCTCGGCAGGCTCTTCGGGTGCTTTTGGTGCTTGCGGTTGTCGCTTGGCCCAGCCACGCAACGCCAGCCGCACCGGCTCGAGCGCGAGCAATGTCAGGAACAGATAGACGAGCACCCCGAACCACAGGTAGCCCGGCCACGCGTACCAGCCGGCCTTGGAGACGTCGGTGAACCGCGGCACGACGAGCGCCGCCAGCAGCAGCACCCACAGCCCGACGAGCGCCGCCGTCAGGGTCCGTCGGGTGCGGCCCGGCCGCGTGGTGTCCTTGACGAACCGCTTCCACACGTAGACGTTCATGAGCGCCAGGACCGCGCTGAGCACCACGATGAACATTGGCCGCCAGCTTAGGCTTAAGCTGCATTGCGCCTGCTCAGAGAGCTCGCGTACAGCCGACGATTTTGGGGGCACGTGTCCAAGCAGGACTATGACGACGAGTTGCGCTCCGAGCAGACTTACGTCGACGGGTTGTACGCACGGCTAGACGCCGAACGCGCGCGCGTGAAGGGCAAGTACAGCGACGCACTCGCAGCCCCGGTGGACCGCATGGACGGCGGCACGCTTGTGGCACGCGACGTCGAGGTGCGAGCGCTGGCCAAACAGGCCACGCGCCTCCAGGTCGCCGACAGCGGTCTGTGCTTCGGCCGGCTCGACAGCGTCACCGGCGAACGTTCGTACATCGGCCGCATCGGAATTCTCGACGAGGACAAGGAGCCGGTGCTGCTCGACTGGCGGGCACCCGCGGCCCGCGCGTTCTACATCGCGACCGCCGCCAGCCCCGAGGACATGCGCCTGCGCCGCCAGTTCCACACCCGCGGTCGGCGGCTCGTCGACTTCACCGACGAGGTGCTCGGCCGTCCCACCGGTGACGAACGTGGGGATGCCGCGCTGCTGGCCGCGATCAACGCACCGCGCGGCGGGGGCATGCGCGACATCGTCGCCACGATCCAGGCCGAGCAGGACGAGATCATCCGAAGCGATCATCTCGGCGTGATGGTGATCGAGGGCGGGCCGGGCACCGGCAAAACCGTGGTGGCGCTGCACCGCGTCGCGTACCTCCTCTACACCCAGCGCAAGCGGATGGAACGCCACGGTGTTCTGGTGATCGGTCCCAACCCGGCGTTCCTCGACCACATCGGCCGCGTGCTCCCCTCGCTTGGCGAGTCCGACGTCGTGTTCATGACCGTCGGCGGCCTCGTGCCCGGAATGCGCGTCACCGCCGAGGACGCCGACGAGGTCGCGCGGGTCAAGGGCTCTTTGAAGATGCTCGACGTGCTGGCCGCCGCGGTCGCGGATCGGCAACGGCTGCCGAAGGATCCGCTGCCGATCGAGCTGGCGGACGTCACGGTGCGCATCGACGCCGACACCGCGGAGTGGGCTCGTGAGGAGGCCCGCACGAGCGGCAAGCCACACAACGACGCTCGCCACGTATTCACGGAGATCATCACCTACGTCCTCACCGAACGCGCCATCGCGCGCATCGGCAGGGGCTGGCTGACCCGGGAGGATCGCGATGCGTGGGAACAACTCCGGACGACCCTGATCGATGAGCTCGCAGACCACAAAGTGTTCACCGCCGCGCTCGACGAGCTCTGGCCGATCCTGACACCGCAGGGCCTGCTCGCCGAGTTGTACTCCTCGCCCGAACGGCTGCGCGCCGCACAGGGCGACGAGGTGCTGCATCGAGTCGATGGACACGCATAGACCGTCTCGGATGTACCGCTGCTCGACGAACTCGTCGACCTGCTGGGCCGTGACACGGTGGCCGACGACGCCGCCGAGCGGGAGCGGAAAGCGGAGACCGCGTTCGCGGCCGGCGTGCTGGACAACATGATCAGCCGCGAGGATCTGATGGACGACGAGGACCATCTGCTCGCCCAGGATCTGCTCTACGCCGAGGATTTGGCGGAACGCTTCACTGAACTCGACACCCGCGATCTCACCGAACGCGCTGCCGCAGACCGGGATTGGACCTACGGGCACGTCGTGGTCGACGAGGCGCAGGAACTGTCCGCGATGGACTGGCGGGTGCTGATGCGGCGCTGTCCGAACCGGTCGTTCACCGTGGTCGGCGATCTGGCCCAGCGACGATCGGCGGCAGGCGCGACGGCGTGGGACACGATGCTCGAGCCGTATGTGCCCGGCCGGTGGGTCTACCGTTCCCTTTCGGTGAACTACCGCACACCCGCGGAGATCATGGCTGTCGCCGCCGCGTTGCTCGCGGAGTTCGCGCCCGACATCCGGCCACCGGACTCGGTCCGCGCATCCGGAGTGCTGCCGTGGTCGCGCCAGGTCTCCGATGACGAATTAGCCAACGCCATACAGGAATTCGTCGACGACGAAGCGCAGCGGGAGGGCACCAGCGCGGTGATCGGGCCACCGGACGTGCCCGGTGCGGTACCGCCGTCGGAGACCAAGGGTCTGGAGTTCGACGCCGTGCTGGTGGTCGATCCGGACCGGATCCTGGCCGCGGGACCGCGCGGCGCGGCCGAGCTTTATGTCGCGCTGACCCGAGCCACCCAGCGGCTCGGTGTGCTGCACCGCGCGGCGCTGCCCACGGCGCTGAGCGGACTCACCTGACGCTATCTCCAGGCGAACACGGGTTGTTCGAGCTCGTCGACCGCGTCGGTGCGGCCCTCGAGGCAGAGCCAGCGCAGCTGCAGCAGGACCGCACCGGTGGGTGCGTGGATGAGGTCATTGCCCAACGGAATCTGCACCACGGGGCGCGGACTCTCGGGGATGGTGATGAACCGCGGCGAATCGTCACGCTGCAACTGATGCAGCCCGACGCGGTAGACGGCCACCACCTCGTCGGGTGCGGGACGCAGGTCTAGCCGGCCGCCGCCCCAGATGACCACCGGGGTGATCACATAACCGGACCGCGTCGGGTAGTCGTCGAGCAGACCCAGCACCGACGACTGCGGCAGCGTGACCCCGACCTCTTCGTCCAGCTCGCGCAACGCCGCGTCGACGGCGTCCTCGCCGGGATCCAGGCGGCCACCGGGCAGCGCCCACTGGGCCGGGTGTGACCTCAGCCGCGACGTCCTTCGGCAGAGCAGAAACGCGGCGCCACCGGAGACGTCGACCATGCGCCCGTCGAGACCCTCTTCCGGCATCGGGCGGCCCCCGATCCAATCGTCGACGGGCGCCGGATCCACCCGGTCCTCGCCGAGCTCGGAGTCGACGAGGACCACGGCGACGGCGGCGTGCCGCTTGGTCGGATCGGTCACGGCGCGGCGCTGATGGCCGGCGAGTCGGACCCGCACCTGGTCGTGGAGCGCGTCGTCATAGGTCACGGTCACCGCTCGACCATAGTAAATATGTATGTGCTATGCATATATACGTGCCGCATTCGCGATACGACCATCTCGATGAGCTGCTGACGCGCCTTCACGTCGCACGTCAGCGGCCGAGTTGGCGTCGGCGGCTCCTCGAGGGAGATCCGGTCGCGAACGTGTCAACGCTGCGCGTGCTGCGGGCCGTCGAGAACTCCGGCGATGGGGCCTCGGTCAGCGACGTCGCCGAGTACATGGCCGTCGAGCATTCGACCGCCAGCCGCACGGTCGGCGCCGTCGTCGCCGCCGGACTGCTGACAAAGGCGTTCGCCACCGACGACCAACGCCGCTGCGTGCTGGTGCTCACCGAACTCGGCCGCAACGCGCTGGCGACGGTGACCGAGCGACGACGCCGGCTGGTCGCCGAGACCATCGCGGACTGGCCCGACGCCGACGTCGACACCCTCGTCGTCCTGTTGGAGCAGCTGACCGAACGCTTCGAAAGCTCGTCGGGCCGATGACCGCGGAAGCCACCACCGCCGCCCCGACCGGGCCCCGCAGCGCTCTGCGGCTGATGTTCGACCCGGTCTTCGGCGCGCTGTTCTGGGGCAAGATGATCTCGGTCGTGGCCGTGTGGACGCACGGCATCGTCGCGGCGATCGTGATGTACGACGCGACGCGATCCGCGCTGATGGTGGGTCTCGTCGGCGTCGTCCAGTTCGCGCCGCAACTGATCCTCAGCCCGACCAGCGGCAAATGGGCCGACACCGGAAACCCCGCTCGGCAGATCCTGCTCGGCCGGGTGCTGTGTGTCGCCGGTTCCGGTTTCACCGCGGCGTGGCTGTTCGTCCAGCCCTCGCAGCAGGGCATGTCCGTGGCCGCGCCCGTTCTCCTCGGGACGCTGCTGGTCGGCTTCGGGTTCGTCGTCGGTGGTCCGGCGATGCAGTCGATCGTGCCGGATCTGATTCGCGACGGCGAGCTCTCAACAGCCATGGCGCTCAACAGCATTCCCATGACGATCGGACGCATCCTCGGTCCTGCGTCCGGTGCCTATCTCGCTGCACATCTGGGGGCGGCGGCCGGCTTCGGCGTCAGCGCCGCTCTGCACCTGGTGTTCGCGGTCGTCCTACTCGTCGTGCGGTTTCCGGCGCCGCCAGTACGGGTGGACGGTACGGACTACCGCGTCCGGGTCGCCCTCAGATACGTGTGGCGCGACCGCCCGCTGCTGCTGGCGTTGATCGCCGTGGGTGCCGTCGGCTTCGCATCCGACTCGTCGATCACGCTCGCCCCATCGATGGCCGATGAACTGGGCGGCGACGCACGTCTGGTCGGGGTGCTGTCGGCGAGCTTCGGCATCGGCGCGGCACTGGGGATGGCGGTGCTGGCGATCATGGGCGGCCGGATGGCGTCGGCGAACGTGTCGGCGATCGGATTGGCGGGCCTGGGTGCGGGCTGCGCCGTGCTTGTGGCCGCGACGGAACCCGCGCTCGCAATCGGCGGGTTCGCGCTGACGGGTCTGGGCTTCGGCTGGGCGATGACCGGGCTGAGCACCGTGGTGCAGGAGCGCGCCCCCGAGGAGTTGCGAGGCCGGATCATGGCGCTCTGGCTCGTCGGCTTCCTCGGATCACGACCGCTCGCCGCCGCGCTGCTCGGCGGAACCGCCGACGCGTTCAGCGTGCACGCGGCGTTCGCCGTCGCCGCCGTGCTGTGCCTGCTGGTCGCGCTGTGGTGCCGACCCTCGAACATCGCCGGCCCGCTGCCCGTCCGGGTTTGATGCCGCGTGGCACACACATCCGGCGACCGTGCCGACGCCAGCATGCTCACCGGGGTCTCGGAGACGGCACTGCTCACGCTGAACGGCAGGGCATTTCAAGCCCGCCACCCGGACGCCATCATCGACGACCCGATGGCGATCCGGCTCGTCGATGCGATCGACTTCGACTTCGACAAGTTCGGCCGCCGCAAGGGTCAGGAGATGGCCCTGCGGTCGCTCGCGTTCGATCGAGCCGCGACGCGCTACCTTTTTCGGCATCCGAACGCCACTGTGGTCGCGCTCGCCGAAGGCCTGCAAACCAGCTTCTGGCGCCTCACCGCTGCCTTACCCGATTACGGATTCCGTTGGATCACAGTCGATTTGCAGCCGATCATCGACCTTCGTCGGCGGCTGCTGCCGGCGTCTGAGCGCATCACCGCCCTCGCGCAGTCCGCGCTGGACTACACCTGGATGGACACCGTGGACTCGAGCGACGGTGTCTTCATCACCGCGGAGGGCCTGCTGATGTATCTGCAACCGGCTGAGGCGATGTCCCTGATCACCGAGTGTGCCCGGCGCTTTCCCGGCGGTCAGATGATCTTCGACCTCCCGCCGGTCATGGTGAAGCGCTTGGCGCCGAAGGGTATGCGCTCGTCGCGACGCTATCGCGTCCCACCGATGCCGTTCAGCCTGTCCCCCGATCAGCTGGCGGATCTGGCCGATACGGTGCCCGGTATCCGAGCCGTCCACGACCTGCCGATGCCCAAGGGTCGAGGCTTCGTGTTCGAGAAGTTGTTCCCGGCCTTCTGGCAGTGGAAGCCGACAAGACAACACCGCGGCGCATACACGCTGCTCGAATTCGGCTGAAGCGACAGCCGTAGGGCAGGCTGGTCCTCGAGATGATCCTGATTGCCCCGCGCCTCGACGACCCCGACGAGCTGTTCACCACGTTCGCGGCGTGGGCCGAGGCGCAGGGCACCGTGCTCTACCCCGCACAGGAGGAAGCGCTGATCGAATTGGTCAGCGGCGCGAACGTCGTGCTCGCAACGCCGACCGGTTCGGGCAAGTCATTGGTGGCGACGGGCGCGCTGTACGCGGCGCTGGCGGCGACGCGGCGCAGCTACTACACCGCGCCGATCAAAGCGTTGGTGAGCGAGAAGTTCTTCGCGCTGTGCGACGTGTTCGGTGCGGAGAACGTCGGCATGCTCACCGGCGATGCCGCCGTCAACGCGGGCGCACCGATCATCACCTGCACCGCGGAAGTGCTGGCCAACATTTCCTTGCGCGAAGGCGCTTCTGCCGACATCGGCTTGGTGGTGATGGACGAATTCCACTTCTACGGCGATCCCGACCGAGGTTGGGCCTGGCAGGTTCCGCTGCTGGAGTTGCCGAAGGCCCAATTCCTGCTGATGTCAGCCACACTCGGCGATGTCACGTTCCTGCGCGAGGATCTGACCCGGCGCACCGGCAGGCCGACTGCGCTGGTGGCCAACGCGGTTCGGCCGGTCCCGCTGCACCACTACTACGCCACCACGCCGATGCACGAGACGATCGGCGACCTACTGCAGACGAAGCAGGCGCCGATCTACGTGGTGCACTTCACCCAGGCGTCGGCGCTGGAGCGCGCGCAGGCGCTGATGAGCGTCAACGTGTGCACCAAGGAGGAGAAGAAGGCGATCGCCGAATTGATCGGCGGCTTTCGGTTCTCGTCCGCGTTCGGGACCACGTTGTCGCGGTTGGTCAGGCACGGAATCGGCGTACACCACGCCGGGATGCTGCCCAAGTACCGACGCCTTGTCGAGCAGCTGGCACAGGCCGGCTTGCTCAAGGTCATCTGCGGCACAGACACTCTCGGCGTCGGCATCAACGTCCCGATCCGGACCGTCCTGTTCTCTGCGCTGTCGAAGTACGACGGCACCCGCACCCGGTTGCTCAACGCCCGCGAGTTTCATCAGATCGCGGGGCGGGCCGGACGGGCGGGCTACGACACCGCCGGCACCGTCGTCGTCCAGGCACCAGACCACGAGGTGGAGAACCTCAAGCAGTTCGCGAAGGTGGCTGAGGATCCGAAGAAGCGGCGAAAGCTGGTGCGGCGCAAAGCGCCCGAGGGCATGGTGCCCTGGAGCGAGACGACGATGACGAAGCTGGTGGACGCCACCCCCGAACCGCTTACCAGCAACATGCGGGTATCGACGGCGATGATCCTCGATGTCGTCGACCGCCCAGGTGACCCATTCGCCGCGATGCGCAGGCTGCTCACCGAGAATCACGAGCCACGCAAGCGTCAGCTGCGGCACATCCGCGAGGCGGTGGGTATCGCCCGGTCGCTACTGCAGGCGGGTGTCGTGGAGCGGCTTCCTGAACCCGAGCCCGATGGGCGTCGTTACCGGCTGACGGTGGATCTACCTCCGGACTTCGCGTTGAACCAGCCGTTGTCGACGTTCGCGCTGGCGGCGGTCGAGGTGCTTGATGCAGAGTCGGAAACATATGCACTGGATGTCGTCTCGGTCATCGAGGCGACGCTGGAGGACCCGCGTCAGATCATGGCCGCCCAGTTGAAGAAGGCGCGGGGTGAGGCCATCGCGGCGATGAAGGCCGAGGGTATCGAGTACGACGAGCGGATGGAACTGCTCGACGACGTCACCTATCCGCGTCCGCTGGAGGAACTGCTGGCGTACACCTTCGAGGTGTATCTGCGGACCAACCCGTGGGCCGCCGATGGTCAGCTGTCGCCGAAATCCGTCGTGCGCGAGATGTGGGAGCGGGCGTTCACATTCCGTGAGTACGTCAGCGTGTACGGACTGACCCGCGCGGAGGGCGCGGTGTTGCGCTACCTGTCGGATGCGTTCAAGGCGCTGCGGTCCGGTGTGCCTGCTTCGGCGCGGACCGAGGAGCTCACCGACATTGTCGAGTGGCTCGGTGAGCTTGTACGCCAAGTCGATTCGAGCCTGCTGGACGAATGGGAGGAGCTCACCAACCCCGACCAGCCGTTGGAGGCGCCGGTCGCGGTGCCGGCCCGGCCGCGCCCGTTGACGGGGAACGAGCGGGCGTTCACCGCGATGGTGCGCAATGCGCTGTTCCGCCGGGTCGAGTTGTTCGCGCGCCGACGGTGGGCTGAGCTCGGCGAGTTGGACTCCGGCTCGGGATGGACGTCGGACCGCTGGCAGGACGTGGGCGATGAGTACTTCGCCGAGCACGACGAGGTCTTCACGGGAGCTGACGCGCGCGGCCCCGCACTGTTGATCATCGATCGTGAGCCCGGCGTGTGGCGGGTGCGGCAGATCCTCGACGACCCTGCAGGCGACCACGACTGGGGCTTTTCAGCGGAGGCCGACCTGGAGGCATCCGACGAGGAGGGCGCCGCCGTTCTTCGCGTGATCGACGCGGGGCGGATGGATTAGTCGTCGGTGGGTGGTGTGGGTTGGAAGGGTGTGTACCACTTCCATTGGGCGCGTTCGCCGGTGGGTCCGCGGTAGGGCGGGACGTCGGGTGGGGGCCGATTCGGCGGCCGGGCAAGGGATCCGGAGCTCAGTCTCTGTCCGGTGCTGTCGGTGACGGTGATGTTGGGGGCGGGTCCGGTGATGGTGATGGCGCCGCGGTGATGGGCCCGGTGATGGTAGGGACACAGCAGTACGAGGTTGTCCAGGTCGGTGGGTCCGCCGTCTTCCCAGTGGATGATGTGATGGGCGTGCAGGCCACGGGTGGCGTGGCAGCCCGGCACTGCGCAGGTCCGGTGGCGGTATTCCAGGGCTCGGCGTAGCCGGCGGCTGATGGTGCGGGTGGTGCGCCCGGCGCCGATGGGTTGGCCGTCGCGTTCGAACCACACCTCACAGGTCGCGTCACAGCTCAGGTATTGGCGATCGCCCTCGGAGAGCAGCGGACCCAGATGCAGCTGGGCGATCTGGTCTTTGACGTCGAGGTGGGCCACGATCGTCGTGTGCTGGCCGTGTGGGCGGCGGGCGGCCTCGGCGTCGAGGCCGGAGTGGACCAGGCTCATGAACGCCTGGCCGTGGGTGGGAAACGGTGGCCGGTGTTCGGCGGGCAGGTCGTCGTTGTCGTGGTCGCGTCGCCATTGCGCGATCGCCGCGTCCAGATGTGACTGTAGGGCGGCGTCGAAGGTGGCGGCATCCAGCTGGGACAGGCCTATTTTCCAGTAGGTGTAGTGGTCATCGCTGTGGGTTTTGGTGATCACCGGCGGATGTTCCGGTTCAGGTTGGGGTTCGGGTTCGGTGTCGCGCCAGGGGTCGGGTTCTGGTGGCAGGGGTGGTTCTTGTTTGAGCGCGGTGTTGAGCTGGCTGACCGTGGCGGATTCGGCCAGGCTCACGTAGTGCGCATCCGATCCCTCACCGGCCTTCTCGGCGATGATGCCGACCTGGTCCAGCGACAACCGACCTTCTCGCAGGCCTGCCATGCACAGCGAAAACTCCTTGGCACGGTGCGCGATAGCGGTGATCTTCTCGGCATTTCTCGTCGAGCTGCCGGTCTTCCACGCCACCAACGCTGAGAGCGAGCGACAGCCGGTCATACCCCACAGCCTGTCGTGCTCCATCTCCGCGACGATGTCCACGATGCGCCCGTCGATGGCGTTGCGCTGACCCATCAACTCACCCAGCTCGCCGAACAACACCTCCAGCCGGTCTTTCGGACGCACCACCGCCGCATCAGGTGTCGTGGTCGTGGACATGACCCCATCAAAGCAGAAGGGTCCGACAAGTCTTGGGCCGCAACATATCAGCGACAATGTCGCTCGCGATCCAGCACCGTCTCGCTCTTGTTCTTCAGCCCGAAGATGTAGACCAGCAAGCTCACACCGATGATCACCCAGCGCGCGGATTTCGGCGGGGAGCAGCTCCGCCCTCGCGATCGCGTTCACCGACGTGTAGCCGGTGATGATGATGTAGCCGACGGCCAGGATGAGGAACGCGGTCGCTGAGCAGTCCGCCCAGCGGCCGTAAGAGCATGAGGAAGATCACGCCCAGCAGGTGGACCCACGTCGCCTCCGACATGTAGGTCGCTGGCGCCCGAACGAGCACGTCGACATCACCGTCATGCTGAACATCGGTGCTGCCTTGGCCGCGACGGTCGGCGAACCGACCGACGACCCCTTTATGGTGTTGGGAACTGCCCTTCGAGTGCTGGTGGGGGCGCGTGTCGGGCCGGTTTGGATGGACGCCGTACTCATGCCGGGGACGCCGGCCCGACGGCCGTCGAGGTCGGAAGGGGTTTGCGCTTCGGCGGCATAAGCGCTTACCTATTCCTGTGGTTCCTGAACTGAATCGTCGTCGCGTCATGCAGATCGCCGGCATCGGCGCGCTTGCCGCCACCGTGTCCGTGCCCGCCGCACACGCTGATCCGCCAGCCGCCAAGTACCTCTTCGAGGACAACTTCGACGGAGAGGCCGGTTCGGCCCCCGACTTCTCGAAATGGGAGCCCGCGTACGAACGCGAGACCATGGAGGACCCCACCTTCTGGGAGTTGCCTGAGAACGTCGGCCAGTACCGCGACGACCGACGCAACCTCTTTGTCGACGGCAACTCCAACCTCGTCCTCCGCGCCGCCAAGGACGGCGACACCTACTACAGCGGCAAACTGTTCGGCAGGTACCGCGGGCCCATCAACACCACCTGGGAGGCTCGGGTCAAGTTCGACTGCCTGACCCCCGGGTGCTGGCCGGCCTGGTATCTGGCCAACAACAGTCCGCAGAACGGCGGCGAGGTCGACATCATCGAGTGGTACGGCAACGGCAGCTGGGCTCCTGGAACCACCGTCCACGCCAACCTCAACGGCGGCGAACACGTCAGCCACACCATCGCACCGGACAGCGCGTGGCACCGATGGCGCACACAATGGACGGAATCGGGCTTCAGCTTCTGGCTGGACCACACCCCTGGTGCGGCACCGTACTTCACCGTCACGCCCGACAGCTTGCCCAATTACCAGTTCAATACGCCCGGATACACGCTGTTCCCGATCTTGGGTCTCGCCGTCGCCGGGTCCGGCGGCGGGGATCCCAGCGGCGGCAGCTACCCCGCGGAGATGCTCGTCGACTGGGTTCGCGTCTGGTAAGACGCTGGGCGTCAGCGTGATTCCTCGCTTCGCTATCGGCGAGGGTTACGCGGTGTACCGAGGCCCGACAACCGCAGGAACCCTGCATCGTCATGCCGCGTTCCAGATCATGATCGGGATGGGCGACGACGTCGGCGTCGTGGACGGTGCCGACGTCACCCACCGGGCCTCGGCGCTCGCGGTATCGCCCATGCAGCGGCACTGCCTGCTCGCGACAGCGGACGTACTCACCTACTTCGTCGAACCACACTGCGCGTTCGCCGACGGGCTGCGCGAGCGCTACGGCAACGGCATCTGCGCGGCACCCGAACTACGGAACCTGAGCGAGGACGACGTCCGGCCGGCGGGTAATCGCCGCTCCGACGACCTGGATCCGCGACTGGTCCGCGCACTGAATGCCCTGGCGGGCAGCCACATTGCGCTCCCCGATCTGGCGACGCAGATCGGCCTCTCGCCCCAGCGTCTACGCGCGCTCGCGCGACAGCAGTTGGGAATGCCGTTGGCCCGCTGGCGGGTGTGGACGCGGCTACGACGTGCCGCCGAGGCGCTGCAACAGGGTCGGTCATTGGCGGACGCGGCGACCGAGGCGGGCTTCGCGGATCAGGCCCATCTCACCCGCCAGATGCGCGAGATGATGGGACTCACGCCCGCAGGCCTGCTGCCGATTGTGCGAAGTCAGGCCTTGCCTGCGACGTAGACGGAGATCGAACCGCTCACCGTCGGTACGACCTCTGCCTCGCGGACGTCTTTGAATCCGTACTCGGACAACAGCTTCGGCACCACGCCGTCGGCGTTAGGCTGGGTGTCCTCTTTCCCGTCGGCCAGCGCAACGATGCGGAATGCCGTACGCATAAGCGTCGTACGCTGCAGCCCGAAGTCGGCGATCACCACTTTCCCGCCGGGCTTCAACACGTCATGGATTGCGGCGAGTATGGCTCGCTTCATCCGGAGCGGGCATTGGTGGAGCACCAAGCTGGATACCACCGTATCCACCGAGCTCGCGCCCACCGCGTCCACCAGCGCGTCACCCATGCTCACGCGCCAATCCACCGTGACCCCGGCCGCTTCGGCCTTACCGCGTGCCAGGGCAAGCACTTCGCGGTCGGGGTCCAGCCCGATGATCTGTACGCGCGGTTCCACCCGACCGAGGAGCACGGCCAACGACCCAGTGCCGCAACCTACGTCGGCGATGACGTCGCCGGGCCGCGGTGCAACGTACATCGCGGCCAGTGACCGCCACAGTCTTTCACGTGTCAGTGCGACGACGGGGTCGTAGAACCGCGTCGGGGCCAAGCGCCCGGCGGCCGGTGTGAAGGTCTGTTCGCTCATGTGCACAGCGTCGACGGTCGGCTGCTGCCCGGTCTTGAACAAAACGCTCGCCCGGCTGCCGGCGAGGGAATACTCGGCGTAGTTGCGGCCTTGAGCATCAAGACGACGGGAGTGCTTCATGAAATTCGGGATCGCCACATTCGTCACCGACGACGGCATCGACCCGGTATCGCTCGCGCAGGCCATCGAGGAGCGCGGTTTCGACTCGCTCGTCATCGCCGAGCACACGCATATTCCCGCGAGCCGGGAGTCGGCGTATCCGATGGGCGGCGAGCTCCCGTCGATCTACTACCGGACGCTGGACCCGTTCGTCACGTTGGCCGCCGCTGCGGCCGTGACCTCCAGAATCGAGCTCGTCACCGGGATTGCTCTGCTCATTCAGCGGGATCCGATCATCACCGCGAAGGAAGCCGCGAGCATCGACCTGATCTCCGGCGGCCGGTTCGTGTTCGGGGTCGGCGCGGGCTGGAACATCGAGGAGCTGCGTCACCACGGCACGGACCCGAAGACGCGCGGCGCGCTACTCGACGAACGGATCGAGGCGATCACGACTCTGTGGACCGACGAGCCCGCCGAGTATCACGGCAAGTACGTCGACTTCGATTCGTCCTATCTGCGCCCCAAGCCGGTCCGGAAACCGCATCCGCCGATTTACATCGGTGGCGATTCCGATGCGACCGTCAAACGCGTGATCCGGCATGAAGCGGGCTGGATCTCCAACCCGCTCCCGGTGGAGCACCTGGCCAAGCGCGTCGGACAACTGCGCGACGGCGCCCGCCACGATGTGCCGTTGTCTCAGTTTGGTACACCAGCCGATCCCGACTACTGGCGCGCAGTGGAAGAGCTCGGGTTCGGACAGGTCGGACTGCTGCTGCCCACCAAACCGCGCGAGGAGTCGCTGCGGATACTCGACGAGTTCGCCGAGAAGGTCGCCCACTACCGCGGCTGACGCCGTTGCGGCTCAACCGTTTTGGGCGGCGACCCTGGCACGTTCCTTCATCGAGGCGACCACACCGCCGTCGTTGAGGATGTCGGTGCCGGTGAGATAGCCGGCTTTGTCGCTGACGCAGAACGCCAGCAGGTCGGCCATCTCCTCGGCCTTGCCCCAGCGCGGGACCGCGGCGTCGGCGACCATCGCTCCGGCGCCTGCCTGCTCCTCGAGCCTGCCCATCTCGGTGTCGACGGACCCCGGAGAGACCGAGACGATGCGCAGACCTTTGCCGTTGAACCGCTCGCACTGCGATGCGCTATACCACCGGACGAAGCTCTTGCTGATGGCGTAGGCGATGCCTGATCGCGCCTCGTCGCCGGCGATGTCGCAGGCAGGCAGTACCGCCGCCATGAAGGCTGCTTCGTCGGTCAGGGCTTTCGGAAACTCCGCGGCCGGAATGAGCTCATCGGGCAGGATGTGGGCCGCCATCGATGCGACGTTGACGATCGCCGCGCCCGCGGGCGCCGTCTCGTAGAAGACCTCGTCGACGTTGACCGTGCCCACCGCGTTGGTCCGCATGACGTAGTCGGCGTCGCCCATGCTGGGGCTGACTCCCGCCGTGTGGATGACGGAGGCGAGGGTCCCGAGGCTGGTTGCCGTTTCGAACAGCCGGGTGACCGCCGACCGGTCGGTGACGTCGCAGTTGACGGCGGTAGCGGTGATTCCGAGACCCTTCAGCGTCTCGGCGGCGGCGTCCAGACGTTCCTGCCTGACGTCGCAGAGCACCAAGGTGTGGTCGCGCCCGACGATCTTCGCCGTGGCCAGCCCCATCCCGCCCGCACCGCCTGTGATCACCGAGATTCGAGTCATACTCGAACGTTACATTTCGCGGTCCGGGTGTCACAGTGCTGCCCGCGTGTTTAGCCATCACGTAAGGTGGTTACGTCTACTAATTAGCCGGATGAGTCGCGACGCTGGAGTGATGCAGATGCCTTCGATCAAGACCACTGTCGCCGCGATTTCCTTCGCAGGCGGGCTCGCTGCGGCGAGCCTCGGCTTCGGTGCCGGGCTCGCGATTGCCCAGCCGCCTCCGTGCTCCATTCCTCAGGGCGAGGTACCGCCACCCCACGCCCCGCCGAAGCCGACCCAGGTCTGGCTCGGCGAGCCCGTGGTGTGGACGTCCGGCTGGGGCGGCCGCTGGGGCGTCTGCAAGAACGGCCAGATGCTCACGCTGTCGTCGAACATCGTCACCGGCGGCGGCTAACCGATCACGTCCCGTCGCGCTCCGCGGCGTCACGCAGTATCTGCTGCAGTTGCTCCATCGGTGTGCCGGGTTCGAGGCGTAATTGCGCGTCGGTATCGGTGGAAGTCCCTCCTGCTTGCGCCGGTGGCGGCGGCGCAATAGGGACGTTCGGCTGCGGGGGCGGTGGTGGCGCGGCCTGCGCGGCGCCGATCTTCTGATTCAGACGGGGCAGTGCCTCGTCGCGTAACGCCTGCCGTTGCGGATCCGGATCGGTGTTGCCCGCGAAGCACCCCTGCGGAGCTTCCTGAACCAGGGTGCGCGCACCGATGAAGTATGCGGCCGCGGTTCGGCCGTCGAGCACGGCAGCCGCCCGGTCGCCCAGCGTCTCGCGGACGAGTTCGAGATTGACCCGCACCGAACACGATTCACCGACCTCCGTGCGCGACAGACTTTCGCTGAACTGGCGGTCCGCCTCCTCCAGCCTGTTGTCGAGCACCGCGAGACTGCCCGCCGCGAAATACGCTTTGGCCGGTTCGATGACATTGAGGACCGTCAGCGAGTCGACCGCGCGGCGTAACCCTGCATTGTCCCGCTCGGCGAACGCCGAGACGGCCGACTCCCCCGCGATCACCACCGAAACCGACTTGACGATCACCACGACGAGAAGCAGCGCGATGGGCGCGGAGAACACCAGCAATCGCCGCCGCAGCCGCAGCCGCGCGGAGCCGCTTCCCCACCAGCTCACGTGGCCACCTCCACGCTGACGACTCGGTTACGCCGGAGGTCACGCAGCACGAGGTAGAGCTCGATCAGGATGAGGACCGCGGCGCCGACGGCCGGCAACCAGTACGTCTCGGTGCCTGATTCGACTGAGGCGACGGCGGTGGTCGGCGCGTCCGCTGCGCCGTCCGGCAGCTCCGCGGACAGAGGTGCGGCGTCGGGCCGCGCGACGTAGGGGACGCCGAGTTGATCGGCGACGCCCCGTAGCGTGGCCTCGTCGGCGGAAGTGCCGTAGCCGAGCACAGCGCCACCGTCGACCGATCCCGCAGGAGGCGCGAATTCCCTTGGCGGAAGCTCTGACTCAGGCGCGCCCGTGCCCAGATAGAAGACGAGCGTCTTGGCCCGCGGATATTGCTGAACCGCGCTGATCAACTGGTACCGCAACACGGTGCCCGCCGCCCCGGCGTTGGTCTGCGTGGCGGTGTCCGGCCCGGACGCATACGGGACCAAGGTGTCCAGGACCGGCCGCAGGCTCCAGGTATCAGCCGACAGCGGCCAGTCCAGCGACGGAGCGGACGCGAACCCGATGACCGCGAAGCGTGCACGCGGATAGCGGTCGACCAAGACCTCGAGGTCGTCGCGCGCGACGTCCATTCGGGTGCGGCCGTCGAGGTCACGAACCGCCATGTCCGGTGATCGGTCGACGACAAGGAACACGTTCGGCTCCAGGTCGCCCGCGCTGCGCGTCGTGCTCTCGTCGTCGGCGAGGATCACCACACGACTCGCTGACAAGACGAGAAGCACAGCCGCGGCGCTGATGAGGAGCCACCGCCATAGCGCCGTCCGGTTGCGCCCGGAGGCTCGCCACCGTCGCAACGCGAGAATCTGCGCGACGATCAGCAGCACCGCCATGGCGACCAAGAGCAGTGTCGGCAGGACCGGATGCAGCGTCATCGTCGCACCACCAGCGGCCACAGCACCAATGCGGTGAGCGCCGTCAGCGCCAATACCACTGGTATGTCGGGTGTTTCGACGGCGCTGACGGCTGCATTCTGGGACTCAGTCGACGGCGGTGGGTGATCCCTGATCTCGGCCAGGTCGGCATTCGTATCCGAGTTCACCGGGAACGAGCGGCCGCCGCTCTCGCGGGCGAGTGCATCCAGCGCTCCGTTGTCCGTCTCGGTGAACAGAAGGTTGACCTGCACGTCGGCCTTCTGCGCCAGATCGCGGACCCCGTCGGGGGTGAACAGCGCGGGGCGGGGGTCGCCGGGGGTGCGTAGGGATCCGGGTCCGACGTAGATGAGCGAACGCCGCGGTGCATTCGACTGGTCAACCGACGGAAAGCCCGTCAGACACATCGCCAACACGTCCTCGACACCGCCGGCGTAGTTCACGTAGTCCAGGGCGGGTGCCCACGTATCGGCATCGTCCGACCCACCGGCGTAGGTATTGAATCGCCCTGTTGCGTACTGATAGTCGCGCGTCATCGGCACGATTCGCCGGTCGGCGGTGGTCAACCCGATACGCTGCGTACTGAAGTTCCCGACTTCGGTCGCGAAGTGTCGCAGCGTTGCCCGGACCTCGGGCGCGCTTGGCGGACCGCCCATGCACAGCATGATGTCCTCGGGCTGGGCTTCCTGGGATTGCCTTGCGGCCGAGGGCAATCCAATCGGGCGGGCGGCGGCGACCGCCGCCGCTCCGAAGATCACCGTCAGCAGCGTGATGGCGACGACGGCCGACAGCGTGCGCAGCCGCGCTGCGCGTCGGTACTCCGGCAGGCTGGTCAGCCGGTCGACGTTCGCCAGCAGACGTAGCCGTCGCCGCTCGGCACGCATCGGCTGCAGCAGCACCGCCGCGATGCAGCTCGCCAATCCGAGGCATCCGGTGATCGCCACGACCCACCACGTCAGCTCCATGTGCGGATCAACTCCTCGGCGGAGTCACTCACAGATGCGACGTCGACGCTTGAATCGGCGTTGAACTGAGCGTCGGTCAGGTCCGCCAAAACCGGTGCCGCTACCGCTAACTCGCCGGCGGCGATGGCGTCGATTTGCATGTATTCAGCACGCACGCCGGTGGCCGCGTGCAGAAACGCCCGCAGCTCGCGGCTGACCGCCGCAGCGGCGGGGCCCGACGCCAGTTCACCCCCGCGATAGCGGTCGACGATGGCGCGGACGGCGTGGGCGGACCGCCGTTTGACCAACTCACTGCGCGCCGTTCCGATGACGGGCAGGCTGCGCAACCGGCGCCCCGGCATCGTGAACACGAACACCGCTGCGTACCAGCCGATCAGGACCAACGACAAAAGGAAAGCCAGCCACAACCACCACGACGAGTACGGCGTGGGGCCGATGACGAACCGGACCAGCTCATCTGACACGGGCGAACGCTCCGGTCATCGCCGTCAGTCCGGCCCTGATACGGGTACTGCCGGTAAACCTCGCGTGGGGCACGCCGTGCATCGTCAGGAAACCCGAAAGGTGTTCTCGTCGGCTGAATTCGGCTTTGCGGTACGCCTCGACGACTTCCGGTCCGAGCGCCGCGCCGCCCATGACGACCCGACCGCCGGCAACGTCGTAGCCGTCGTCCTCGTCGTCGACGGAACCCACCGCCGCCATGTCAGCGACCATGGCCCAGAGCACGTCATGGCGCGCTGTCAGTCGGGTCAGTGTTTCACCGAGACCGTCGCTGATCTCCGGCTCGTCGGATACGACGAAGATCAACAACGGGTGCCGATAATGCTTGGCCACCCAATTCAGCTGTGTCACAACGTTGCTGGGCGCTGGCCCGGACCTGGTATGGTCATGGAACCGGTGCAGCATGCTCTCGATGTGTGTCTCGCCGCGCCGTAGTCGGATGTCCACGCATCCACGGACGTCGCCGAACACCATGCCGATCTCGTCGGATCGGCGCAGCGTGATCAGCCCGATGGCACCGATGATATGGGCTGCGATGTCACGCTTGCGCTCGCCGGATGGCGCCTGGGCGGCGCTGTTCCGGCCGGCGTCGGCGACGACGAGAATCTTGTGGTGCTTCTCGGAGACGAAGCGTTTGATCAGGACGTGGCCCGACCGTGCGGTGGCCTTCCAATCGATATCGCGGACGTCGTCGCCCGGCACATAGGGTCGTAGGTCGTCGAATTCGAGGCTGCGGGTGTGTACCAGAGCGTACCGCCCGCCGTCCAAGAGTCCGGTCGTATCGCGCCCGAAGAACTGTTTGGCGCGGTCGAGATACTTGCCCATGACCTCACGGCACCCGCACCGCTGCCAGCACCGCGTCGACCACTACGTCGGGTGTGATCTGCAGGCTGGCCGCCTCGAAACCGAGGATCAGGCGGTGGCGCAGGACGCGGTGTGCCAGCGCGGCGACGTCATCGGGCACGACGTGGTTGCGGCCGCGGACCACGGCGAGGGCGCGGGCGGTACGGCAGAACGCGATCGTCGCTCTCGGGCTCGCTCCGTATTCGATCAACCGGGCGATGTTCGCCGGCAGATACTGCTCCGGCTCCCGCGTCACGCTCACGAGCCGGCTGGCGTAGGCGATCAGTTCGCGGTCCATGTACACGGTACCCACGAGGGCCTGCACCCGCCGGATGTCGTCGATCCCGACGACCGGAGGCGTTCGGTAGTTCTTCTCGTACAGGCCGGCGTCCATCCGCAACACGACCTCGACCTCGTCGTCGACGGAGGGATACCGGACGAGTTCCTTCAACATGAATCGGTCGGTCTGCGCCTCCGAGAGCGGATAGGTGCCTTCCTGCTCGACCGGGTTCTGGGTGGCGATCACCAGAAACGGTTCGGGGATCGGGTATTCCACACCGGCGATGGTGGTCTGGCGTTCTTCCATCGCCTCGAGCATCGCGCTCTGGGTCTTTGCGCTGGATCGGTTGATCTCGTCGAGCAGGACGATGTTGGCGTGCACGGGCCCCAGTTGGGTGGCGAAGGAGTTGGTGGCCGCCTCGTAGATCTGGGTGCCGATGATGTCGCTGGGCAATAGGTCGGGCGTGCACTGGATGCGCCGGAACCCAGCCTGGATCGACTCGGCGATGACGCGGGCGGCCGTGGTCTTGGCCAGGCCGGGCACGCTCTCGATCAACAGGTGCCCGCCGGCCAGCAGGGTGATCAGCAACGACTCCCGCAGGTCGTGCTGGCCGACCACCTTGGCCGAGAAGGCCGAGGACACCGCCGCGACGACGCGTTCGGCGTCGGCGAGATCGCGCTGGTCAAGCCGCGGTGGTGACGCGGTCATAGGTACCTTCCGTATCGAGACAAGTCCCGGTAGGTGTACCCAGCCACCGCCAACTCATGCTTGCTAGGACGGCGGAATCAGCACCGTGTAGAGCTCGGCGATCCTGCCGTCCTTGATCACGGCGGCATCGAAGCCGGACATGCCGGTTTGTCCAGTGGTCGGGTCGACGAGGTTCCAGGCCAGGTATCCGAAGTCGGGCAGCACGTGCACCGGACCGGCCGCCGCGAACTGTTGGTCTCCCAATTGGTTCTGTAGCGCAACGCATTTCGCTTCCAGGGCGTCATGTCCGGTGGACACTCCCTCGGCGTCGGTCCATCGGACGTCGGGTGCGTAGGTGCGCTCGATCGCGGGCCGCCGCGCTTTCTCGTCGCGTTCGTTGAACACCGCGAGCAGGTTGGCCAGCATCAGGGTTCGATCGGGTCAGACACCGTACTAGCCTACGTGCTTGCTGATCGCGGGTCATGTCCTGCCGAAGTACAGCTCCTGGGTCGCGATGCAGACCAGTTGCCCTGAGCGGTTGTACATCGTCGACGTCGATAGTCCACGGCCCGCGACACCGCTCGGCGAAAACTGGTCGGACAGCACCCAATCCGACAGGTCGACCGGCCGGTGAAACCACAGCGCATGGTCGATGAGCGCGTTGAAGGCACTCAGTGGTGTCTGGCGCCGCCGGGTAAGCGCCACCTCGACCATCGTGGTACCCGACAGGTACGTCAACAGACAGCTGCCCAGCACCGGATCGGCGGACACAGAACCGTTGGGCCGCCACCACATTCGCATACGCGGTGGCAGCTCGGGCAACTCGATCGCCAGCCGTGGTGGGGCGTCGACGTAGCGCAGATCGAACGGTTGCGGCCGGACCCAATGGCCGCCCAGCTCGTCGGCGTAGTCCGCCAGCTGCTCCTGGATGGGTGGCAGCGATTCAGGGTCGACGACGCCGGGCATCGGCTGGTGATAGTCGACTGACTCGATGGGCTCGCTGAACGACGCGAGCGCTTCCAGCAGGATCTGTCCGTTCTGACGGGCCGTGATCTGGCGGGTCGACAGCGCGCCGCCGTCACGCGCCACATCGACGTGGATGTCGACGGGCGCACGCGCGTCGCCGGCCCGGATGTAGTAGACGTGCACGCTGTGCGGGGTTCGGCCGGGAGCGGTAAGGCTCGCCGCCATGAGCGCCTGACCCGCTATGTGTCCACCGACGATGTGGTGAGCCGGATTGTCGAGCTGTGTCGCGAGGAAGTGGTGTTCATCGACCCGTTCGACTTCAAGGGTGGCCACCACGTCGGCCAGGGTCGGCGGGCTGTATGTCACCTGCGCATCATGCCGCAGCCGTTTTCACCGGTCGGATCGCGGGTAAGGGTCCCTCATGACATCTCCGGAGCCTGAGAACGAAACCGACGAAGTCCTCACCACGCCCGCCACCCCGGGCGCGGTGGCGCTGCCGACGGAGGCTGACGAGGACGACGAGTCCACGCAGGAATGAGTGCTGACGCGTCGCTGAGCGCCGAGGACCTCGAGTTTCTGCGGCGTCCGCTGCACGGCTTTCTGTCCGTCGCCAAGGGCCCGGTTCCGCCGCAGCCCCGACCGGTGTGGTTCGAGGTCACCGCCGAGGGAACAATCCAATTGTTCACGGGGCCAGACACTTTGAAGGTGCGGCGGGTGCGTGACGACCCACGCGCCTCGATCGTCGTTGCCGCGCCCGTTGGTGAACGCGAGCGATGGGTGTCTGTCGCCGGCCGCGCCACCGTGGAAACCGACGGAGGACACGAGCTGGCCGCCCGGCTGGCCGAACGCTACTGGGATCTCGACGACCCCGTGCGGGCGAAGGACCTCGCTGAGATCCTGGCCGAGGATCAAGTTCGGTTCGTGATCCACCCGGAACGGGTCCGCCGCTACACGTACTGACCTACGCCAACCGCTTCCCGTCCTTGGTCAGCACATGCCATTCGCCGCCGAACAGGTCCAGTCCCTGCCCGCCGGCATCGCGGTCATCCTTGTCCCCTGCATAGCGGTACAGCGGCTGGCCCTTGTACGTCACCTGATTGGTGCCGTCACGACGCGGCGTGGTCGAAGCCGCGGCGACGTCGATGCCGATACCGCCCGTCGGGTCGCCCTTGGCCAAGATGGGCAGCCAGGTGTCGGCACACACGTCGTAGCACGTCGGGTCGTTCGGTCCGTCAGCGGTGAATACGTAGACAGTGCGGCCCGAGCCGTCGACGATGATCTGGCCGACGTCGCCGCGGTCGTCGATCTCCAGCGAGACATCGCCGATGGGCGGTATCCGATCCGTCGACGGGATCGGCGTCGGCGTACCGGTCGCCTCGGTGCGAGGTGCGGCCACCGTGCTCGGCGTCAAGCCGGCCGTCGAGGACTCGGTCGCGGCTTGGTTGGCGAAGGCCGAGCACGCCGTCAACGCCGCGGCGCTGAGCAGCACAAGCGGAAGCAGATGCATGGTGATTCCGTTTCCAGGCGCGACGTCGCTGAAACCCGGCGTGGCGCAGGCCACTAAACCGGCGCGATGCGCTGCGCCCACGGCAGCGCCTGCTCGAGTTGGCTCGCCAACCGGATGAGCAGCGCCTCACCCGCCAGCGGGGCGACGAACTGAACACCCAGCGGCAGACCGGCCGCGGTCCAGTGCAGCGGCAGCGAGATCGCGGGTCGCCCGGTGATATTCGCCAGCTGCGTGTACGGCACCCAGCCCAGATTCTTGTCCACCATGTCGTCGACGATGTTGGTGAACCGCAGCATGCTCGCGGTGCGCGTCTTGAGCAGCAGGTCGGCACCCCTCTGCAGCACAACCGGGAGGTCGAATTCGCCGGTCTTCGGGGGCGGGGTCGCCAGCGAGGGCGTCATCAAGAGGTCGTATGACTCGAAGAAGGTGCTCAGGCGTCGGGTGTGTTCGTGGCGCTTCTGGACCGCGTCGAGATAGTCCACGCTGCTGGTCGCACGGCCGATCGCCGCCAGGACCAGGGTGTCGCGCTCGAACGACTCGTCGCCCGCACCTGTCACGCGTTTGGCCTCGGCGAGTTCCCATGCGGTGTTGACGAACCACGCGAGCAGGAACTCCCTGGCGAGCGCGGCGTCGTCGAACGGTGCCTTCGGCAGCTCCTCGACGTGGTGGCCCAGCGCGGTCAGCGCGGCGACGGTGGCCTCGACGGCCGCGTAGGCCTCGGGATGCGGTGCCGGCGTGATGGCGCAGGGCACCCGCACACCGATGCGCAGCCTCGGAGGCTCCGCGCCGACGTTCGACGCAAGGGGCGATTCCGGCAATCCGGGCACGAATGGTCCGCCCGGTTCGCCGCCGACGATCACGTCGAGCATTGCGGCGGTGTCGCGCACGGTGCGCGAGACGACGCCCTGCACCGCGGCGCCGTGCATGGCCTCGCCCGTCGCCGGACCCGCGGGCGTCAGCCCTCGGCCCGGCTTCAATCCGACGAGCCCGCAGCATGCGGCCGGGATCCGAATCGATCCGCCGCCGTCGCTCGCACCGGCACACGGGACGATGCCCGCCGACACCGCGGCCGCCGCCCCGCCCGACGAGCCACCCGGCGAGCGCTGCAGATCCCACGGATTGTTGGTGGGCCCCCACGCGATCGGCTCGGTGATCCCCTTCGCGCCGAACTCGGGGGTGTTGGTCTTACCGAAGATGACCAGGCCGGCGTCGATCCAGCGTTGGACGACGGTGGCGTGCTCGGCGGCGGGCAGCGACATCAGCGCGCGGGAACCAGCCGAGGTCGGCAGACCGGCGTAGTCCTGCCCGAGGTCCTTGATCAGAAACGGGACGCCGGCGAACGGTCCGGTGAGATCCGCGGTCGGCGCAGCGGGCACGTCGCGCACGATCGCGTTGATCCGCGGGTTCACTGCGACGGCCCGCTCCCGCGCCAGCGTCAGCAGTTCGGCCGCGGACACCTGCTTGTCGGCGACCAGTTTCGCCAGCCCGGTGGCGTCATACGTCCGGTACTCCTCGAAGTTCACTCTCTGACCGTATGTCGCGTGGATATCGTGCAGCCATGAGCCTCGTCACCTACGAGTTGGACGATCACATCGCCACGATCACGCTCAACCGCCCGGAGGCACGCAACGCCATCAACGGCGCGCTGCGCCAACACCTGAACGCCGCCTGGGACCGGTTCCGCGATGACGAGGACGCGTGGGTGGGCATCCTCACCGCCAACGGCAACGTGTTCTGCGCCGGCGGTGACCTCAAGGACGGCGAGGGATCGGTGGGCACCTTCGGCGGCACGTTCTGGGAGAAGCCGACGATCAACTCGTTCGAGAGCGGGATGGAACTGTTCAAGCCGACCATCGCGGCCGTGAACGGTCCGTGCGTCGGTTACGGGGTGACCGGAATTCTGTTCTGCGACTTCGTTATCGCCTCCACGACAGCCACCTTCTCTTTCCCCGAGGTGACGCTGGGGACGCCTACCATCGTCGGTGCGATCCGCCTGCCCGAGCGGCTGCGCTGGGCCGATGCCATGGAGCTGTTGTTGACCGGTGCGCCGATGTCGGCCGAACGTGCCAAAGAGGTCGGCCTGGTGTGGAAGCTGGTCGAGCCCGAAGAGTTGCAGGCGCAGGCACGTGCCTGGGCGCAGACCCTGACGAGGGCCGCGCCGCTGGCGCAGCGCGCGACCAAGGAGGTGGCGTGGCGCACCGCGAACATGGGGTGGATCGAGTCGGTCCGCTTCGGCGAGACGATGCGCAAGGTCGCCGCCGCGACCGAGGATGTCGCCGAGGGCATTCGGGCGTGGCAGCAGAAGCGTGCGCCACAGTGGCGGGGCCGCTGATCAGACCACAGTGGCGGGGCCGCTGATCAGGCGGGTGTCTTTTCGAAGGCGACCGGAGGGGGTGCATCTTCGGTGCCGGGGGTCTCGGTGCCGTTGAGCGGACAACGCGTCGTCTCGGGGATCCTGGACAGGGCAAGAGCGCCGATCACGCACGCCGCCATCATGTAGTACGCCGGGAACAGCGCGTCGCCGGTCGCGTTGGTCAACCATTCGTTCACAGCGGGAGCGGTACCGCCGAAGATCGAGGTCGACACGTTGTAGGCGATGGCGAAACCGGCATAGCGCACATGGGTGGGGAACATCGCCGGGAAGGTCGCCGAGATCGTGGCCAACTGCGGCACGTAGAGCAACCCCAGTACTGCGAATCCGATGATGGCGCCCGCCAGATTTGTGCCCATGAGAAGGAACATCGGGATGCCGGCGACGAAGAGTCCGATCAACGAAGCCCACCACACCGGCTTTCGTCCCACTCGGTCGGACAGCAATCCGACAAACGGGACAAAGACCATCATCGAGAGCATGCCGATGATCGGTACCAGCAGCGACTGGTCGGACGACAGCCCGATTTGTGTCTCCAGATAGGTCGGCATGTAGGTGAGCAGGGTGTAATTCACCACGTTGAGGGCGACGACCATGCCGCCCAACTGCAGAATGGGCCGCCAGTATCCGACGATCAGATCACGAAACTGCGTTGTGGTCTGCCCTTCCGTCTTCCCCTCTTGCTCGAGTTCCCGGAATACCGGCGTGTCCTCCAGTCGTGACCGCAAGTAGACACCGATCAAGCCGAGCGGTGCCGCCACCAGGAATGGCAATCGCCAACCCCAGGCCTGCATCTGGTCGTCGCCGAGGGCGAGCGAGCATCCCAACATCAGCAGGGCGCCACATGAGAACCCGGCCAGCGTGCCGAATTCCAGGAAGCTGCCCAACATTCCGCGTCGGCGGCTCGGAGCGTATTCCGCCATGAACGTCGCTGCGCCGCCGTACTCACCGCCGGTGGAGAAGCCCTGGATCATTCGCAGGAGTACCAGCAGGAACGGTGCCCACAGACCGATTGCGGCGTAGGTCGGAACCAACCCGACGCAGAAGGTCGCACCGGCCATCAGCAGGATCGTAATGGCCAGCACCTGCTTGCGGCCGAGTCGATCTCCCAGCGGGCCCCAGACGAATCCGCCGAGCGGTCGAACCAGGAACGAGACAGCGAAAGTCATCAACGCCAGCAAGGTGGCCTGACCGGTGTCACCGGGGAAAATCGCGGCCGAGATATAGGTGACCCCGTACGCGTAGATGCCGTAGTCGAACCACTCGGTGGCATTACCGATAGCGGAGGCCGCGATCGCCTTTCGGGTCACGGAGGGTGATGTTTCTTGCTCGGCAGTGGGCGATTGAGCTTCACCAGAGCTCACGCATTCCTCCTTGAGAAGTTTGGCTGACGCTCACCCGTACCCAAAAGCTTCATGGTTTATCCGGGTCATTGCCCCAGCAGACGTCGCGACCCGGTTGGCGGCGTCCTACCGTTCCTGCGTTTCGAGCTCAGGCGCTTCACCGGCCTGCGCCGCGTCGTCGGCGGGTGTCGGTTCGAGCGCGACGCTCCATGTTCGTTCAGTAACCGCTCCGGCCGATGCCTGGACCGGGGCCGGCTGCAGCCGGACCACCTGCCCCACCGCACGCCGTAGACCGGGTGCCCCGCGCACCCTCAACAGGTTGCCCAGCCGCCCCGCCCGATAGCGCAACGGAGAGCCCAGCAGTTCGCCCATCACCACGCCGGCCCCGATCGCCAGCGCCGTGGCGGCCGCGGCCGCCGCTTGAGCAATCCCCTGGCCGTAGTCCTTATCGACGACGAAATAGAACACGGCTCTGAACACTGCGAGACCTGGGAGCATCGGGGTGATTCCGGCGGTCGCGGTGACCAGAGCTGGCGCCTGCCGCCGAATTGAAGACAGCGTCGCGAGTAGGCCAACCCCGGCCGCGGCGATACCCGTTGCGACCACCTGGCCGACGCCCCCGCTCGCAAGACCGATCAGTGCCAGCTCGGCGAGGCCGGCGACCACGCCGGCGGTCGCCACGGAACGCAACCGTGCGTAGCTGACGACGGTCAGGCATGCGCCGGCCAGCGCTGCGCCGGACACGGCCAGCGCTATCGACCCTGGTCCGCGCGGAATGATGAAGGCCTCGGTCGCGTCGACTTGGAGCGTGATCGTGACATCGGCAAGCGCGGCGACCTGAAGACCGGCGAGAATGCCGACCACGATGCCCGCCGTCATGAACACCACGTCACCCAGCCGGGCCACAGCGGTCAGCATGTACCCGGTGAGGGCGTCTTGGACCGAACCGACCAGGGTCAGCCCGGCGAGCAGCATGACGATTCCAGTGGCCACCAGTGCGGTCGGCCCCTGGTCGGCGTACTGGTAGGCCGCCACGGCGACAAGGGTGGCGATGAAAGCTCCGGCCGCCTGCTGGAAGAACAGCGGGGTGCCCACACGGTGCAGCACCCTGCCCACCCGATCGATGACCGCGGATGTGACCGCGGCCAGCAGGCAGGTCAGCCATGTGCCACCGAAGAGCATCGCGATACCGAGAGCGAAGCCCGCCCATCCTGCGGTCGCCACCCACCTCGGGTATCGGTGCGGGCGCCGGGTCAATTCGTCCATCGCCTCGTGGGCCTGGTCGACCGAGACGCCACCGGAGGTGATCCGTCGGACCAGCCTGTCCAGCTCCGCCAGTCGCGAGTAATCGGTCGACCGGGCGTGCGCCGACCGCACGATGGTGACGGGCGGGCTGTTCTCCGTGGTCAACGCTGACGCGAAGATGGTGGTGACGAAAACGTCGATCACACAGTCATGAAGCTGGTACGCCGCCGCCACATCCTGCGCGGTGACGACGACGTCCGCGGTGCCCGAGCCCGATGACAGCATCACCTCGGCAAGCCGAACGGTCAGGTCGAGCACCTTGCGGGTGTGCAGATCGTCGACGCCGCCCTCCCGCCTACTTCGCTGTCCGGCCGAGGGAGCGGGATCGCGACGCCCGAGACGCGGAATCCGGAGTCCGCGCCGGCGCCGCTCGTTGTCGCGCGTGCGTGGCGGTTCTATCACCGATCAGGAATCGAGGTGCCCGCGTCGCTTCGGAGCAATCAGCATGACCATGTTGTTCCCATATCCGAGACAGCGGTGGCTCAAACCCGTCACTGGCGGCGCTCGACGTCGCGGTCAGGCGGCGCGCAACGTCAGCAGGGTGATCTCGCTCGGCGCGAACACCCGGAACGGCGGACCCCAGAAGCCTGTCCCGCGGCTCGTGTACAGCTGTGTCCGCTCACCGTGCCGACTCAGGCCCTGCACCACCGGTTGATCCAGTCGGACAAGGTAATTGAACGGCCAGATCTGGCCGCCGTGGGTGTGTCCCGACACCTGCAGGTCGACGCCCGCGCGCACGGCGCGGCCGACCTGCTTGGGCTGATGGGCGAGAAGTAGGACCGGCAGCGTCGGGTCGGCGCCGGTGAGTGCGGCATCTAGATTCGCGCCGTGCCCGTCCACACCGGAGGATTTGGCGGTGGCGTCGTCCACCCCGGCGACGACCAGTCGATCACCACCGCGTTCGACGACGATGTGCCGGTTGTGCAACGCGTCCCACCCGATGCGCTGCATGTAGTCCAGCCAGGCCTGCGCCTCGCTGAAGTACTCGTGGTTGCCGGTGACATAGACCCGCGCCGACGTGGCGTCCACCGCCGACAGCGGGCTCGCCTGGTTTTCGCGTAACTCGACGGTTCCGTCGGCGATGTCACCGACGTGGCACACGACGTCGGCGCCGAGCTCATTGACCCGCGCGACCACGGCAGCCGACCAGCGTGCCCGCTCGATCGGCCCGTAGTGGGTGTCGGTGATCAGCGCGACGCGCAGTCCGTCCAGACCTGCGCCCAGCCGTGCGATGGCAACGTCCACCTCTCGCACCCGGGGCACTCGCATCGCCTCGGCATAGCCCCATGCCAGCAGGACCACCGTCACCACGAGGACGCCGCCCGCGACCCACCTCGACCGTGCCGGATCCTCGACTCCCCCGGCGAGCAGCAACAGGCCCGCCACCTGGCCCAGCACCGACCAGACGAACAGCACCCACGCCGCACCCAGCAGCGCATCGCCTGCGACGGCGGCCCAGTCGGAATGCCGGCGGCCATGGCCGAACACCATCAGCGTCGGCAGCGCGGCGGCGGCTACGGCGAACAGGAGCGTGCCCGCCACGAACACGGCCGTCGGCCACGCTGTCCCCGAGCCCAGCAGCGTCCACCACGGCACGGCGAACAGCAGCAGCACGATGGTCAAAACCACCGCCAGCCGGCCGAGCTTGCGGGAACGGCGAGGCGGGTCCATCGATTCGACGACCTCAGCCGGGGTGTCTGTCATCACGGACGACGTTACCGACGGATTTGCGGTCGCGCCGTCCGCCTCACACTCCGCAGGCGGTGACGGTGAAAAGAACGTGACGTGATCCTTTCATCGGTTCACATCGATGACACGGCCGGCGGGAACCCTGACGTCGACATCCACTCCCGCCAGGCCATCGACGACCAGGTGCTCAACGAACGTCAACGACGGAAGAAGCGACGAAGTGTCCTATGTGGAACCCCCTCAATTCGTGACGAAAATGATCGACGCCGGCGAAACCAAGGTGTTCATGTCCACCCGGGACACCGTCATCCGCGCCTACATGGCCGGCGCGATCCTCGCCCTGGCAGCCGCGTTCGCGGTCACGATCACCGTGCAGACCGGCAACGCTCTGGTGGGCGCCGTGCTGTTTCCCGTCGGCTTCTGCCTGCTGTACCTGATGGGCTTCGATCTGCTCACCGGCGTCTTCACGCTGGTCCCATTGGCGTTGCTCGACAAACGGCGTGGTGTCACGGTCCGGTCGATGCTGCGCAACTGGGGCCTGGTCTTCGTCGGCAATTTTCTCGGGGCGCTGACCGTCGCGCTGATGATCGCCATCACGGTGACGTACGCATTCACGGTGGATCCAAACGAGGTCGGCCAGAAGCTCGGCGAGATCGGTGCCAGTCGAACCGTCGGGTACGCCGATCATGGCGCCGCGGGAATGCTGACCCTGTTCATCCGAGGTGTGCTGTGCAATTGGATGGTGTCCACCGGTGTGGTTGCAGCGATGATGTCGACATCAGTGTCCGGCAAGGTGATAACGATGTGGATGCCCATCATGCTGTTCTTCTACATGGGCTTCGAGCACTCGGTCGTCAACATGTTCCTGTTCCCGTCCGGGCTGATGCTCGGTGGCGACTTCTCCGTCGCCGACTACTTCATTTGGAATGAGATCCCGACAGTCGTGGGCAACCTTGTCGGCGGACTTGCCTTCGTCGGGCTCACCCTCTACGCGACGCACGCCCGCACCGGTATCGAGTGGAAGCGTCCCGCCGATCCCACCGACTTCAAGCTGCCCGCCGAGGCCAACGCATGAACCGCGCCGAGATCACTGAGCAGATCAGCGCCGCGCGGATCGCCAAGGGGTTGACCTGGCAGCAGCTCGCCGAGGCCATCGACAAGCCCGCGGTATGGACTGTCTCGGCGCTGCAAGGCCAGCACCCGATTCCGGCCGAAGCCGGCAAGGTGCTCGTCGAACTGCTCGGTTTGGACGAGTCGGCGGTACCGATCTTGGCGGCGGTTCCGATGCGAGGCGGGTTGCCCAGCGCGGTGCCCACCGATCCGACGATCTACCGTTTTCACGAGGCCCTTCAGGTGTACGGCGGCGCCATCAAGGAACTCATCCACGAACAGTTCGGCGACGGGATCATGAGTGCCATCAACTTCAGTCTCGAGGTTGAGCGCAAACCTCATCCTGAAGGCGACCGCGTGGTCGTGACGTTCGACGGGAAATTCCTGCCCTACGCCTGGACGGCGGCCGACGGCTAACGGGTGGCCATCGCCCCCGTCTCGAGCTCACGCATCGCAGTCCGCAAACCACGGCGTCTCCCAGTGGAAAGGTCGACCCCGAAGCTCTCCGCCATCCCGTTGCGGATCCGGAACTTGAGCTCCGAGTGCGTTTCCGGGGCATCGTCGGATGATGCCCTGAGCAACTTGTCGGGAAGTGCCAGTTTAAGGATCGTCCAGAACGACTGAAAATATTGGCGGGGAAGCGATCCCGTGGTGTACGGCAGATCGTACTTCTCGCAGAGCGCCCTGACCCGCTCGGCGATCTCAGCGTATCGGTTGCTTGGAAGGTCGGGAAACAAGTGGTGCTCGATCTGATAACAGAGATTACCGCTCATGAACGCCATCACCGGACCTGCGTGAAAGTTGGCCGATGCCAACATTTGCCGCAGATACCACTCCCCGTTGGTCTCGTTGTCGAACTCCTCCTGCGTGAACTTTTCCGCACCATCGGGAAAGTGGCCGCAGAAGATGACTGCGTACGCCCAGTAATTTCGGATCAGATTGGCAATCGCGTTGGCCTTCAGGGTCGATTTCCAATTGCGGCCCGCCAAGGCCGGAAAGACGATGTAGTCCTTGCCCACCTGTTTACCGACCTTCTTGCCGATAACCCGCAGATCTTTGCGCACCTCTGCGATCGACTTCTCCCCTTTGCGGTACTTCGTGGTCTCCAAGCCGTGGGCGGCCACCCCCCACTCGAAAAGGGTGCCGAGCAGAATGTTGTAGATCGGATTGCCGATCATCCACCGCTCCCAGCGTTGGTCGCGGGTCAGGCGCATGATTCCGTAGCCGATGTCGTCGTCGAGGCCGACGACGTTCGTGTACTTGTGGTGAATGAAGTTGTGGGACTTCTTCCAATGCACGCTTGGGGAAGTGGTATCCCACTCCCACTCGGTCGAGTGAATCTCCGGATCGTTCATCCAATCCCACTGGCCATGGATGATGTTGTGCCCCAGCTCCATATTCTCGATGATCTTGGCGGCCGCGAGCATGCCGATTCCTGCGAAACGGGCCGCCCTGTTGTGACTCGCGAACAACGCGACGCGCCCGCCCGCGGCCAGGCCGCGCTGCAGCTGGATGGCCCGTCGGATATAGCGCGCATCGCGTTCACCCCTCGAATCCTCGATGTCGGCGCGAATGGCGTCGAGTTCATCGGCGAGCGCCTCGATGTCCTCTGGTGTGAGGTGCGCGTACTCCTTGATGTCGGTGATGGCCATGATCCCTCCCTCTCTGTCTAGATCTTGAGCGTGCAGTCGCCGGATGCGGTGGAGACGCAGGTGTTGATTCGGTCGCCTGCGCCGTGCTCCTCGCCTGAGCGGAAATCGCGCACATGGCCCGACTCCAGTGGCAGCACACAGGTTTGGCAGATGCCCATACGGCAACCGAAGGGCATTTGAATGCCCACCTTCTCCCCCGCCTCCAGAAGCGATGTGGCACCATCGATCTCGAGACTCTTGTCGGAGATGGCGAATGTGACGGTGCCGCCTTCGCCACCCTTATCGGTGCGTGCGATCGTGAACCGCTCGATGTGGAGGTGCTCGGCGCGGTCGGCGGCGTCCCACACTTTCTCGATGTCATCAAGCATCTGGGTGGGCCCGCAGGCCCAGGTCGGCCGCTCCGCCCAATCGGGAACGACATCACCGATGCCCTCGAACTCGAGGTGTCCGTCGGTCTCGGTCAGCTGCAGATGCAGCCGGTAGCTCGGATGGTCGTCCTCCAGCATCCGCAGCTCGTCGTGGAAGATCACGTCACCCGCCGTAGGCGCGGAGTGAACGTGCACGATGTCCGGGGACTGACCGCGCGCGGTCAGGGTCCGCAACATCGCCATCACCGGCGTGATGCCGCTTCCGGCACTGATGAAGAGGACCTTTTCCGGTGGCGGGTTTGGCAGTGCGAAATCACCTTTGGGTGTCGCCAGCCGCACGATCGTGCCGGGTTCGACGCCGTTGACCAGGTGCGACGACAAGAAACCCTCGGGGGTGGCCTTCACCGTGATCGTGATGTGCTTGGAATCCCTGAGCGGAACCGACGTCAACGAGTACGAGCGCCAGTGCCACCGCCCGTCGACGCGCAAGCCGATGCCCACGTATTGCCCAGGTCGGTACTCGGCGGTGAAGCCCCACCCCGGCTTTATCGTGACGGTCGCAGAGTCCTGTGTTTCTCTGCGCACGTCGACGACCTCCCCCCGAAGCTCGCGAGCCGTCCACAGCGGATTGAGCAACTTGAGGTAGTCGTCCGGAAGCAACGGCGTGGTGGCACGAGCGGCGAGGCCGCGCAGAACATTCACTTTCGGAGTGACCGCGGTTTCGACGTTTCTCGCCGGCTTGACGGCCCACCTCGCGATTCGGCGTGTGGTCAGGGGCATCCGTCATCACCTCCGGCTGAGCGGAACTGTCCATTCAGTGAACACATGTGCACCCGGTACCCCGCCGCTCGGGTGTTCACACATCATGGCCAGAGCAGGGCTGAATCAGCTCACACCACGTGACCGTCGGCGCCGGCGTGCACAGGCAATTCGTCGCCGGCGCGCGTAAATGCAGTGAGGGCCCGCACCAGACCGCGGCGTTCGGCCGGTGCCATCTTCGCAACCACACGCGCGATCTCTTCGCGGCGACGTTCGGTCACCGCGTCGACGATTTCACGACCGCGCCTGGTCAGCGTGACGACCAACTCACGTCGGGAATCCGGGTGGGGGCGGCGGTCGATGAGGCCGGCGGTGACGAGACGGTCGACCATCCTGCCGGTGGTCGACGGCGCGACATCGAGTAGGCCGGCCAAGTTCGCGAGGTTGATCGCGTCGCGGGTCGACAGGATCACGAGCGTGCGGAACTGCGCGAAGGTGATCGTCTCGTCCACGAGGGCGATCGACCGTGCTGACATGGCAACCAGCAGCCGGGACGCGGTCAGCAACGCGTCAGTGATCGCATCCGCGGCATCTTCGGCCGATGCCGCGCCTGCCGTCATGTCGCCCTCCGTATCTGCCCACCGGCCACCACCATCACCTTCACTCATCGCGCGGCCGACCCGAGAACCAGAGCAGTAAGCAACTATTGCATACTGCAATTATGCGCACCTCCCGGTTCTGGGCACCGCACGCCTAGCAGTCATCGGCTGAATCACCTACGAAACCGTCTTCACCAGAATGCATCCCGAAGTCGGACCGGCTCCCTGAGCCGTGTTGGAAGGAAGGACAAATGAAGGTAATCAAGAAGATTGGGCCCCCGTCGGGCATCCGTCGGTTCCTGTTCCGACTACCGATCTACCTATACCGGGTAAGACTCGGATGGATGCTCGGGGACAGACTCTTGCTGTTGCACCATGTCGGCCGAGTCTCGGGTAAACACCGTTTGGTGGTGCTGGAGGTCGCCGAGCACGACAATGCCACCGACAGCTTCCTCGTTGCGTCGGGCTGGGGGCCGACCGCCGCGTGGTATCGCAACGTTCTGAAGACGCCGGATGTGACGATCCAGGTGGGCCGTCGCACAATTGCCGTCACGGCTCAACCCCTCACCAAAGAGGAGGGCGCCGAAGTCTTCGTCCGTTACGCACGCCGCCACCCAAAGGCTGCCGAACGCGTGCTGCCACATCTGATGGGCTACTCCGTCGATGGATCCGAGCGGGACTTTCGAGAGGTCGGGCTGATGATGCCGTTCATCCGGTTCACCCCACGGGCGACTGTACCGTGACCCCGCTGATTTCGGCAGGCGCGCTCGTCAGCCTCGTAGCGGCGACGATCTCACTTTCCGCCTGTTCATCGACATCGACTGCACCGCCGCAGACTTCGTTGGAAACCGGTCCGCAGCGGGGAGAGCTGTCCGTGATGACGCCACGCCGACTTGTCGAAGCACTCGATCGCGCAGGTCTTCCCGCGCCCAACCCGATGGACACGACCGCTTTCGAGTGCAAGTCCACGCCGTGCCTTCAAGCGATCGTCACCGACACCGTCCGCGTCAAATCGTTTGCGACGACGCGGCAGGCACAAACCTACGCCGCCGATCGAGGTCTCTTTCAGGTAGCGACGATCGTCGTCGCGTTCGCACCTCCGCTAAACCCTGCCCAGCAGCGCCGCTACCGCGCCGAAATCCCTGAACTGCTGCATCGTTGACCTTGGCCGATTGCGCTACACGAAGTGTGCTTTCTGAATCTGCGCATGCACGCCGACCGTCTTGTCGACCACCTGGCTGACGGCGAAGTTCGCCGCGGCGGAGAGATACGCGTAGGCCGTCGGACGATCCATGCCGCGATCGTTCTCCAGGAAGTTCAGCGCGTTGATCACGGCGCGACGCATCGCGACGTCCAGGTCGCTTCCCTGTTCGTCGGCTGCGCCGTCGGGGTCGGACAGCCCGATCGGAATCCACGAATCCTGGTCCTCTGCAAAGGGGTACATGAAGGCGACCGACGGCGCATCGGCGGTGCCCTTCTTGCACACCGTGAGGCGGAACGTTCCCCGCAACGATCCCTCCATGGCGGTGAGCGCGACTTCGCCGTCGCCCATCGCCATGTGCGGATCGCCGACGTAGAAGAGCGCGCCCTCGGCGAAGACCGGCAGATAGAACGTCGACCCCGGTCCCAGCAGGCCGATGTCGATGTTTCCGCCGCCGAGCGTCGGAGGGACGGAGTTCGCATTAGGCGAGGTCAGCCCCGGAGCGTCCGCATACGCGACACCCATCATTCCCATGAAGGGCCGCAACGGAAATCGCACTGCGGCCCCGTCACCGAACGACATCACGCCGTTGCCTTCTTCTATTGCGGTGAACACCGACACGTTGCCGTATTTGGCCGGATCCTTGGATTTGCGCCCGTCCGTCGCCGCGGGTGGCATCACTTCGTCCAACTGCACACCCGCGGGTGCTTCGCCCTTCGCGGACAGTGCGAGCGCTCCCTTGCCGTGTCTGCTGGAGACCACGCCGTAGGGCACCCGGGGAACCGCCTCCAGCGTCTCGACCTTCAGGACATCGCCCGGCTGTGCACCTTCGACGAAGATCGGACCTGTGACGATGTGCGGTCCGTCGACGTCGAAATTGCGTGGGGTGCGCCGGTATCCGGCAGCGATATCGATCGCATCGTTCAGGACGTCGCTTTCGGACACACCGTGTCCGCCGAAGTACTCGACCGGGTTCCGACCCTGATCCTCGAGGATGCCTTCGTGTGAAACGGCGTCGATGGTGACCGTCTGTCCTGACCGCATCTGTAGCACCGACTGCGCGTGCACGGTGGGAACGTAGCCCCACAGCACCTGGTCGGGCGCCGAACCCAGGTAGTGATCGCCCGGCTTGGGGCCGCCACCGGGCTGCAGGATCTCGCCGGCGCTCGCCGACGCTCCGCCACCCGCGCCCGGGGACGATGCGCACGAGGCGAGGCCTGCTCCTGCGCTCAACGCGGCCACCGTCTGAACGAACCGTCGGCGCCCTATCCCTCGCATTATCGTTTCGGCGGCTGATTCGGCATCACTGTTGTTCATTCGTCAGGCATTCCCGCATCCGATTTCGGACACATTGCCTGGGCGTAACGCTTCTCGACTCTGGACTACTCTTTCGGGCGTGCTCGATGCCCTCTGGACCGCCGCGACCCGGCATCCGTTCCTCGATGCGGTGCGCGACGGCACCATCGGCGACGCGGCCTTCGACCGGTGGCTGGCGCAGGACGCACTGTTCGTCGCCGACCTGCTCACCTTCCAGGCGCGGCTGCTCGCGCGCGCGCCGCGCCCGGCTCAGGGTGTGCTCGCGGGGGGATGTGTGGCCCTGGTCGACGAGCTGGACTGGTTCGAGGTCAAGTCGGCCGAGCGGGGCGTCTCCCTGGATCAGCCCGCGCTGGCGGCGACGGCCGCGTACCGCGAACTGCTGCTGCGGCTCGACACGATGCCTGTCGGCGCGGCGCTGACGGCGCTCTGGGTCATCGAGCGGGTGTACCTACTCGCCTGGTCTTCGGCGGTCTCGAGCACGTCACCCCTGCGTGAATTCGTGGAGCATTGGACGGCGCCCGGCTTCGCCGCATACGTGGATGCGCTCGGGGAGTTGGCGACCCCCGAGGGCCACGACGATGTGGTCGCCGAGGTGCTGACGCGTGAGGTGGCGTTCTGGGATATGGCACTGGCATGAGCCTCTCCAATCGGCTGTGGTCCGCCAACGGCGATCTGGCCGCCGCCGCCCTGGCACATCCATTCGTCCGCGGACTGGGCGACGGCTCGCTGGATCGAGAGGTCTTCGCGGGTTACGTCGCGCAGGATGCGTTCTTCCTCGAATCCTTCGCACGCGCCTACGCCTTGGCGCTGGCTCGCAGCACCGATACCCCCACACTGATCGCGTTGGCCGGCTTGATCTCCGGGGTAGCCGACGAGTTGGGCCTGCACAACTCGTACGCCGCGCGCTGGGGCATCGACATGGCCGGCATCGAACCGTCGCCCGCGACGCTGGCGTACACCGACTTCCTGCTCGCCACCGCCGCAACGGGCGGACTGGGCGTGACGCTTTCGGCGATGACGCCATGCATGCGCCTCTATGCCTGGCTCGGGACGTCGTTGGATGCGGACGCGGCGGGACCGTATGCGGAGTGGGTACAGACGTATTCCGATCCCGGCTTCGAGAGCTTGGCGTCCCGGCTGGAGGGGCTGCTCGACCAGCACGCCGATGACGGCGTCGCGGTCAGGCAGGCCTACCGGCGCGCGATGATTCTCGAGGTGGCGTTCTTCGAGTCGGCACTGTCACGCTGAAGGCCCGTGCTACTGGCTGGTGTTCAAAGGTGCCGCGTCGGCCATCCTGCGCAGCTCCTTGCGGTCGGCGTCGGCGCCGCCGAGCGAGGGCAGGCTGAAGCTGGTGTACATCACGCGTCGTTCGCGGTGCACCGGCGGCGCAGCCATGTGCAACGTGCACGAGCAGTGCACGGTGACGTCGCCGGTCTCGGTCGCGAGGTTGACCACCGGAAGATCGAGGCCTGGTTGGAGGCTGGGCGCGGGCCAGACCAGGGCTCGATGTGAACCGGCGACGACGCGGAGCTGACCCGACATCGCGTCGGCACCGGTGACCGAGATGCCGACGGTGAGGCCGCAGCAGTCGTAGCTGTGCCTGCCGAGCGAGCAGTCCTTGTGCCACGGGATGTCCGAAATCCCTTGGACGACACCGATCGGTTTAAAGAGCGCTTCGAGTCGGTTACCGTCCCATCCGCTGGCGACGTGGCCGTCGCCCGTCAACGCGGCGATACGGGTCAGGCGTTCGTCGGCGACCAGTTCGGCGGCGAGCGGCGATTCCTTGTCGAACCGCTGCATCCGCACCAGCGCACGAGATCCGTCCTCGAGGCCGGCCCACCATGACCGGCCGTCACCATCGGCGTAACGCGTTGCGGCGACGTCCATTTCGGCGGATACGGCGACCATCTCGTCTTCGCTGTACAGACCTTTGACGTGGAGGAAGCCGGCTTGCTCGAGGAACCAGGCCATGTCGGCGGCGGAATCGGCGGGAGTGAACGAACGGCTCAGGTCGAGCGGTCCGCCGTCCCGATCCTCGAATTCGATCGCGCCGGTGCGGTGGGGCGTCGTGCCGTCGAGTGTGGCCCGGAGCAGGAGCCACCAATTCAAGATGTCGGAGAGGTGCCCCGTCATATCGAGGGAGCCGCTGGCCAACCAGCCCATCGGGGTGACTTTGTCGGCGACCAGTGCGTCGAATTGCTCGGCGTCGACCCGGATGGCGGAGCCGGTGCCCGGACCCTGCATGACGGCGACACGAGCATCGTCGGCACGCAGCGTCCAGGATTGCCCGTCGACGGTGACGGTGAGTGGCCGGGGCCGCATCTCCTCCAGCGACGGACCCAGCCGATCCGTCGCTGCGGCGAACAGTTGAGGCAGCGTGACGTCGAGGAACTCGGCGGGCGCGATGGATGCGGGCTCGCCGTCGACCCTGATTCGCCTGTCGACAGTCATGTGCGTGATCAGCTTAGGCAGATTGCGGGGCGCCATCGCAGGATTCCGGGATCGGGGTGCCCGCGCGTTAGTGTGCTGTGGTCGGCTCCGAACCAGCCGACGGAAGAGTTGAGCTTATTCATGACTGCACCAGCAGACGCGTCGCCCATGGAAGCGCGGGTCGGCAGCTACTACCAGATGGACGGCACCTACCTGGTGGGCCGCGAGAAGGTGCGTGAATACGCCCGCGCGGTGCAGGACTATCACCCCGCGCACTGGGACGTCGCCGCCGCCGCTGAGCTGGGCTATTCGGATGTCGTCGCGCCGGTGACGTTCACGTCGACCCCCGGCATGAAGTGCAACCGGCGCATGTTCGAGTCGATCGTCGTCGGATACGACACGTACCTGCAGACCGAGGAGGTCTTCGAGCAGCACCGCCCGATCGTGGCCGGTGACGAATTGACCATCGACGTCGAGCTGACGTCGGTGCGCAGGACGGCGGGGCGGGATTTCATCACCGTCACCAACACGTTCACCGATACCGCAGGCGAGCGCGTGCACACGCTGCACACCACCGTCGTCGGGGTCACCGCCGAGGACATCGACGCGGGAGTCAAGACGGCTGTGCAGAACGCGATGATGCACGACATGAACATCCTGGACATCCCCAGTGTGGATGGCGAGTACGAGAAAGAACTCCGCCCCGAGGGCGAGATCCGGATCGCCGACGGAGGCTTCACCCGCACGCCGGGAACACCGTCGTTCGACGACGTGAAGGTCGGCGACCAGCTGCCGGTGCACCACACCCGCCTGTCGCGCGGCGACTTGGTGAACTATGCCGGTGTGGCGGGTGACGCCAATCCGATCCACTGGGACGAGACCATCGCGAAGCTGGCCGGGCTGCCTGACGTGATCGCCCACGGAATGCTGACCATGGGTTTGGGTGCCGGCTTCCATTCCGCGTGGTCAGGAGATCCCGGCGCGGTGACGCGCTACACGGTTCGGCTGTCGGCGCCGGCCGTCGTATCGGCCACCGGGGGTACCGACATCGAGTTCAGCGGGCGCGTCAAGTCGTTGGATCCGGCGACTCGCAGCGGTGTGGTGATCGTTGCGGCGAAATCGGACGGCAAGAAGATCTTCGGTATGGCGACCATGGACGTCCGCTTCCGCTGATCGGCGGTCACTCGCTCCCGGTATTCGCGGTGGCCAGGCCCGCCTTCACCTTTCGGGACAGTTCATCGGCGAGGATCTCCTTTTCACCGTTGAGCAGCCCAGTGACGGCCAGCGCCGCGACCTGTGCCGGATCGATCTTCTGCTCTGGTGGGATGTAACTGACCATGTCGGTGTCCATGTAGCCGACGTGCAGGGCGGCCACGTGAATCCCCTTGGGAGCCAGCTCTGTTCGCATCGCATCGGTGAGAGCCCACGCCGCAGCCTTGGCCGCTGAGTAGGCGCCGGAGGTCGGTGGGTGGGTCCACGACAGGACCGACAGAACGTTGAGGACGCCGCCGCCGCCGTTGCGCTCGATGATGGGGACGAACTCCCGGCTGACGTTCAGCGTTCCGAAGTAGTGCGTTTCCATTTCCGCGCGGATGTCGTCGATGGATCCGTCGAGCAGCGTGGCCCGCGTCGAGATGCCGGCGTTGTTCACCAGCACGGTGACATCGTCGGCAACGGCCGCCGCATGCCGGATGGACTCCGGATCGGTGACGTCGAGTTGAATCGGTACCACGCCCGGCAGATCGACGGTTTCCGGTCGCCTCGCCGCTGCGTACACCTTCGCGCCGCGCGCTAACAGTTCTGCGGCCAGTTGCCGACCCAAACCTCGATTGGCGCCGGTCACCAATGCGGTCACGTTCTGCGTCATCGACGTCTCCCTTCCTTGTTGCGACCACACCCGATCGCTCGACTGCAAGAACACACAATGCTCGACTTCGCGTCCCGGCTGGGAGGCAGCGCCTTACAGCTACGAGCAGATCAGACATGGCCGACGAGGCGCGCGGCGCTTCACGATGGGGAAATGCAATACCACGGACACGTCGTGCGCAGCGCCGCAGCCCTCGCCGCGGCCATGGGGATAGGCCGGTTCGCGTACACGCCCATCCTGCCGCTGATGACCGCGCAGGCGGGCATCACGACGCATACCTCCGCGACCCTGGCGACGGCCAACTATGCCGGCTACCTCGCGGGCGCACTGGCCGGATCCATCTGGCCTCGACTTGCCCGTTCCGTCGCTGTCTGCCGCGCTTCCCTGGTCGTACTCGTCGCCAGTCTGGTCGGAATGCCGTTGATCGCCAGCACAATCGAATGGGCTTTGCTGCGCGCGTTGGCCGGGGTCGCCAGTGCGCTGGTCTTCGTGATCGCCGTCAACACCTTGCTGGAACACCTGCATGAGCGGCCCGCCCATCTCGCCGGCTGGGCACTGGGCGGGGTCGGCGGCGGTATCGCGTTGTCGGCAGTCGTCGTGCTGACAAGCGGTCAGTGGCGGTTGGCGTGGTGGACTTCGGCCGCAGCGGCGGCGGTGCTGGCCGCCGTCGCCTGGACCATGCATCCCGCACCAGAAGGGGCGACGCCGGAGTCGTCAGACCGGCCCGGGCGCCGTCCACCGCATCGTGCCTTCGCGCTGCTCGCGGCGAGCTACACCCTGGAAGGGATCGGGTACATCATCGCGGGCACGTTCCTGGTCGCCGCGGTCGCACAGGATGCGCCCCACTGGCTCGGTGGCGGGGCGTGGTTGGTGGTCGGCTTGGCGACAGTGCCGTCGGCGGCGCTATGGGCTGCACTCAGCTCTCGCTGGTCACACCCCGGTCTGCTCGCGACAGCGCTGTGCGTGCAGGCCACCGGCATCGCCGTAGCCGGCCTGTTCGGCGGGGTGACCGCAGCACTGGTCGGCGCGGTGCTCTTCGGTGGGACATTCATCGGTGTCAGCACGCTGTCACTGGCGGCCGGGCGTCTGCTGCGCTATCCGCGGGCTGTCGCGTTGCTGACGGCCGGTTATTCAGTCGGTCAGATCGCCGGACCCGCCGCGGTGAGCCCGTTGCTCCACAACGGTTTTCGTACCGCGATGCTCGTCGCTGCGGTGGTGGTGTCAGCCGCCGCTCTCGTCGCCGGGCTGATGCGGATCGTCGGCGGGCAACCACACGGATGGGTCACCGAGTCCGAAGTCGCCGACGCCTCGGGTGAATTCGTCGATCAGGGCGTGAATCGCGGGGTTGTCCTCACCCCGCCGCCACACCAGTGACCACGTCCACATCGGTGACGGGTTCACCACGGGTCGACGCACCAGATCTTTCGGCAGTGTTTCGTCCTGGCCTTTGGGATTGTTCAGGACCGCGCGGCGCAACCCTCGCACATGCTCGAAGAACGTCGCTCCGGTGACACCGCCGTCGTCGGTGCGCATAACACGGGCGCCGGTCGCGGAGGCGAACTGCTCTGCGTAGCGATTCCACGACGACCAACTGGCGGCATCGGAGTCGACGAGCACCACGGTGTCACCGGCTTCGACGGGGGACTCGTCGGAACCGGCGGCGAGCGCATAGAGCCGGTCGACCCCGAGGAGTCGCGCCTCGAGCGACAGTTTCTCGAGGTCGCTGTTCTGGACCCAACAGATCGCGAGGTCGAGGCTGCCCTCCGCGACCCGTGCCGCCTGGGCGTGTGACGGCATCACCCAGGTATCCACCCGCAGCTCAGCCACTCCTGCCGCACGCTGCGCCCAGTCGACCGGGCACCAGTTCACGTAGCCGACACGGACAGGCTGTGATTCTCCGAGACCCATTGCCCGCCTGCGTAATTCGTCGGCATCGCTGACCAACTCCCGCGCATCCGGAAGCAAAGCCGCGCCCGCAGGTGTGAGAACGACCGATCTTCGGTCCCTTTCGAAGAGGGTCACCTTGAGGTCTTTTTCCAGGGCTTTGATCTGTTGAGACAGCGACGGACCCGCGATGCGCAGACGCTGAGCCGCTCGGCCAAAGTTCAGTTCCTCGGCGACGGCGACGAAGTAGCGCAGCTGCCGCAGCTCCATCGGGTCAGCCTAATAGCCTCGGCCTCCCAGCAGGGAGGTGATTCGTCTCGTCTGCCAGGCATAGCCGCCCTATCTCGGCACGTTGAGCCGGGCATGGCAAGGAAAGGAACAACAATGAACACTTCGACACGGGTCGCCGTCATCACCGGCGCCTCCCAGGGGATCGGCGCCGGACTGGTTCAGGGTTACCGGAAACTGGGCTACGCGGTCGTCGCCAACTCGCGGACCATCGGCGAGAGTGACGATCCGATGGTGCTCACAGTCGCGGGTGACATCTCTTCCCCCGGTGTCGGCCAGCGCGTGATCGATGCCGCGATGCAGCGGTTCGGCCGGGTCGACACCGTCGTCAACAACGCGGGCATCTTCATTCCCAAACCGTTCACCGAATACACCGACAGTGACTTCGACGCCATCACCGGCGTGAATCTGCGCGGCTTCTTCGAGGTCACTCGTGCCGCGCTGGCAGTGATGCCGACCGGCGGCCACATCGTCAACATCTCCACCAGCCTGGTCGACCAGGCCAACTCGCAGGCGCCGTCGGCGCTGGCGTCGCTGACCAAGGGCGGGCTGAACGCCGCCACCAAGGCGCTGGCCGTCGAATATGCCGGTCGTGGCATCCGGTCCAATGCGGTCGCGCTCGGCATCATCGACACACCGATGCACGACCCGTCCACGCACGCGGCGCTTGCCACACTCAACCCGACGGGACGGCTCGGTGACATCGACGACGTCGTCGACGCCGTTCTCTACCTGGAGACGGCCGGCTTCGTCACCGGCGAGATCCTGCATGTCGATGGTGGTCAAAGTGCTGGGCGCTGAGGAGATCCTGCGCGCGGTACTGGACCCGTGGAGGGACGGAATCGACGCGCACGATCCAGACCGGGTGGCCGGCGTCTTCACTGATGACGCCATCTTTCAGGGGCTGCGGCCGTACAGCGTCGGGCCGCAGGGGGTGTTCGAGTACTACGACGCGCAGCCGCCCGGCATGACGGTGCAGTACCGGATCCTGGAGTCCCGCCGGCTCGGCGCTGATGTGGCGCTCGGCTACCTCGCCGCGGACTTCGCTTTCCGGGACCGGGACACCGTGCACCTCAACATCGGGTCGTCGTCATCCGCACGAGCAAGGACTGGCACATCGCGTCGTATCAGGCGAGCCCGGCAACCCGTGGGTAGCACCCGCCGAAACGGGTACGGACTGCTACATGAGCAGTGGGCGACCTCGAGTTCTCATCATCGGCGGCGGGTTCGGGGGGTTGTTCTGCGCCCGTCGCCTCGGCCGGGTCGACGTGGACGTCACCCTGCTGGACCGCGCAGCGTGCCATGTGTTCCAGCCGTTGCTCTACCAGTGCGCGACCGGAACGTTGAGCATCGGCCAGATCAGTCGATCGCTGCGTGAAGAACTGTCACGCCACCGCAACGTCAAGACACTGCTCGGCGAGGCCATCCGGCTAGATCCCGAGGCGCGGCGCGTCACGGCCCGTCGGCCCGACGAGTCGAAGTTCGACGTCGACTACGACTACCTGGTGATCGCCGCGGGCATGCGTCAGTCGTATTTCGGGAACGAGGAGTTCGCCGCCTGGGCGCCCGGTATGAAGACACTCGACGATGCGCTCAGCATCCGGCGTCGAGTCTTCGCCGCCTTCGAGATCGCCGAGACCCTGCCGCCAGGCCAAGAGCGGGAGCAGTGGCTCACGTTCGCCGTCACCGGCGCCGGCCCCACCGGCGTCGAATTGGCCGGACAGATACGGGAACTCGCGACCCGCTCACTGGCCAACGAATTCCACAGCATCGAGCCGGAGGACGCCAGGGTGCTGCTGTTCGACGGCGGCGACAGGGTGCTCAAGAGCTTTGCGCCGGCGCTGTCCGAACGGGCGTCGCGGATACTGGAGGAGTTGGGGGTCGAGCTGCACTTCGGCGTGCACGTATCCGACGTCCGGCGCGACGGCGTCACGGTGAGCCCGAAAGACGGTGGTCCCAAACAGGATTACGCCACCCGAACGGTGCTGTGGACCGCCGGCGTCGAGGCTGTGCCGTTCGCGAAGCACGTCGCGAAGGAATTGGACGCCGCCACCGATCGGTCGGGCCGCATCACCGTAGACCCCGATCTGTCGGTGCCGGGGCATCCCGAGGTATTCGTCATCGGTGATCTGGCGGGTCGCGACGGGTTGCCGGGGGTCGCGGAGAACGCGATGCAGGGTGGCTGGCATGCTGCGGCCTGCATTCGGCGTGATGTCGCTCAACGCAAGCGCAAGGATTTCCGTTACCGCGATCTCGGGTCGGCGGCGTACATCAGCCGCGGTCATGCGGTGGTGCAGGCGGGACCGGTCAAGCTCGCGGGCATGATGGGTTGGCTCGGCTGGGGCTTCATCCACATCGCGTTTCTCACCGGCGTGCGCAACCGTTTCAGCACGGTCGCGACATGGATGGCGACGATTGCGCGCGCCAACCGCAGCGACCGCTCGTTCATCCTCGGTGGATCCGGCCATCCGGAGGAGCCCTACACCTGGGAGTCGCCCGTACACCAGGGCAACCGTTCGGCAGACTAGCGGCCCCGGCCAAGCGGGAACGCTAGAGTGCGTAGATGACTGATATCACCACGAAAGCGGCTGCGGCATCGGAGAACTGGCCGTCGTTGCGGGTCGATGACTGGACTGCCACGCGTGAGACCCTGCACATGTGGACACAGATCGTCGGCAAGATACGCCTCGCCCACGCACCGCTGGTCAACCACTGGTGGCAGGTCACCCTGTACGTGAGTCCGCGAGGCCTGACCACCTCGGCGATTCCCTACGAAGCCGGCGTCTTCGACATCGAGTTCGACTTCATCGAGCACCGGCTGCACATCCGTTGCAGTGACGGCGGCCTCCGTCAGATCGCGCTCGAACCCAAGTCGGTCGCCGCCTTCTATGCCGAAGTGATGGCTGCGCTCGACGAACTCGGCATCACTGTGCAGCTTCGGGCCAGCCCCAACGAAGTCGATCCCGCGATCCCGTTCGCCGACGACCACACGCACGCCTCCTATGACGCCCAGGCGGCGCATCTGTTCTGGCGTCAACTCGTGTCCGCGGACCGCGTGCTGCACGAATTCCGCTCGCACTATCTCGGGAAAGTCAGCCCCGTGCACTTCTTCTGGGGCGCCATGGATCTGGCGTGCACCCGGTTCTCCGGTCGCACCGCACCCGAGCATCCGGGCGGCGCGCCGAACTGCGGCGACTGGGTGATGGTCGAGGGCTATTCGCACGAGCTGAGCAGCTGCGGCTTCTGGGCCGGGGGCGGTGACGAAGGCGCTTTCTACGCATACGCCTATCCCGAGCCTGCGGGTTTCGCCGATTACCCCGTCAAACCCGAACAAGCCTTCTACAGCACGGAGTACAAGCAGTTTCTGTTGCCCTACGAGTCGGTGCGCACCGCCGCCGACCCGGATCGCGCCCTGCTGGAGTTTCTGCACGCGACCTATGCGGCCGCCGCTGACTTGGGCGATTGGGACCGGGCCGCGCTCGAGGTCGATCCGCTCCGGTGGCGCGACAAGCAGTGACGTCGGCGCCCCGCGGCGTTGAGCGCTTCTGAGGCTTGGCGGTTAACCAACTCATCTGTCGCTCCTTGTCGTGGGATTGGACGTGATTGTCGCGCTTCGGGTGGGATCGGGATAACAAAAACGGACTGGAAGGTCACGAAATATGCTTGGGCTCTTGATTTTCCGTCGCTCCCGTCAACATTTGGGCCCCGTGTCAATTGCTCGTGGCGGCCAGGAGAATCGTCTTTCCCCGCAGACGTCCTGCGTCGGAGTCCTCATGCACGGCCGCGGACTGTTCCAGTGGCCGGCGGTCCGCGACCTCGATGCGCAGCTGTCGTTCGTCGACGCGACCGACCAGCCCCGCCAACTGCGCGGCGTCACTGCGGACGAATACTCGCTGCGAGCGGACTCCGCGGCCGGGGTTCTGCGGCCCGAAAACCATGGTGCCCACGTGGAAGCCGCCGTCGGCGATCGCGCCGATCAACGCTTCGGTCTGCTCGTCGGTTGTGCTGACGAGGTTGAGCACCACGTCGAACGGTGCCCCCTCGATCTCGACCGGCGACGAGCTGTAGTCGATGTAGTCGATCGTTCGGTCGGCACCCAAACCGCGTAGCCGCACGGCGTCACGCTCTTTGGCGGTTGCGGTCACGACGGCGCCGGCCTGCTTGGCCAACTGGATCGCATAGCCACCCACCGCGCCGGCAGCGCCATTGATCAGGATCGTCTGTCCGGCCGTCACACCGGCGACGTCGAAGAGGGCCTGCCACGCTGTCAACGCAGCCTCGGGCAACGCTGCCGCATCGGTCAGGTCCACCGAACGCGGCGCGGCCGCCAGCGACTCGGCCGGCACGAGGGTGTACTCAGCGGCCGCGCCGTCAGCGTCCAGCGGCAGAAACGCGACTACCGCGTCGCCGACCTTCCATCCCTGGACTCCGTCGCCGAGTTCCGCGATCGTGCCCGCGACGTCCACACCCGGGATGTGCGGGAAGCTGATCTCGTACACGTCGGACAGGTAGCCGCCGCGGATACCGGCGTCCACCGGGTTGAACGAAGTCGCCGCCACCTTCACCAGAACCTGCCCCGGCCCAGGTACCGGCCGCGGGGCCTCCTCGTACCGCAGCACATCGCTGCCTCCGTAGCGGTGGTATCGCACAGCCTTCATGTTCTCCTCCTCCAGTAGTGCTTCGATTTCGAAGCATTCAAGTGGAGTAACTACTTCGATGTCGAAGTAATTCCGCGACGCCGGTCTCGGGTGGTCCAGCAACGCGCCTAGGGAACGCGCCTAGGGAAGGAGTAGCAGCGCAGAAGTGATGGGCATGACGACAGCGGTGCCGCCGTGGACTCCCAAGGCGATCGATTTGGCGCCGCCGTTGCGGAGCACGATGGTCGCGTCGGCGATCGGAATGAAGGTCGCTGCCAATATCAGCCAGCCGAGGAGGTGGGTCGCACCGCCGACCATCAGGACGATGACGAACAGACCCGATGCGATGTCGCGCACGCCCTTGGCGCGCAAGTAGGCGTGAACCGACGTCTGCTCTGAATCGGGCAGCACACCGTAGCCGGCGGCCGCAACGCGCGGCGCGACGATGAAGCGTGCGCCGATGAAGATGATGCCCGCTGCGATGAGTCCGGCGAGTGTATAGCCGATGGCGATGGCGGTCACGGGATCATCAGCACTACGCAGAGGGCAGCCACCGCCAGGCCTTGCAGCGCTGCACGGGCATCGATGACGCGATCCCACTTTGTCTGCAGCACACGTCCATTCGACAATGTTGCGCCGGCATCGACGGCCGCTGTCAGTTGTCGATTGATCGGCGCGCTCACCTGTGTGTAGAGCGCTATCCAGGCCAAGAGCAGCAGCAGAGCGGCGCCCGCCGCGATCGTCTGCGACCAATGTCCACTGACGGCGGCCAGCATCGCGCTCGTCGCGGAGGCCACGACACCGAGCACTCCGGGCACACGCATGCGCCGGTCCCCATATCGGTGCACTCGTCCCATGATCGCGACCAGCGCACCGTCGTCGAGCGACGCCAGGGCAGGTCGAAGCACAATCGCGCAGAACACGTCGGTGCCGTATACGACTGCGGTCCCGAGCACCGCGAGCAGTGCGGCGATCCTGGTGAGCTCCAAAGCCATGTCACAGCACCCTTCGGGAGTAGGTGCTAGCAACGCTAACCCCGTTGGATCTCGCTGTCAATAGCGGTGCTATCTGTTCTAGCGGTGCTAGAGTTCGGCATGGCCATCGATGACCGCCGCGAACGTGAGCGCGCCGCCCGGCGGCGGCTGATCGTCACGACGGCCCGCAGGCTGGCCGAGGACGAGGGCTGGGATGCCGTGACCACACGTCGGCTGTCGACTGAGATCGAGTACAGCCAGCCTGTCCTCTACAAGCACTTCACCGGCATGGAACAGATCGCCGATGCGATCGCCATCGAGGGGTTCGGCGAGCTCGCCGAGGTGATCAGGGTCGCTCGCCGCGGGGCAGGCGCGGCGGCCGAGGCGTTGCACACCAGCGCCCGCGCCTACCTCGACTTCGCCCGCGACAACCGCGCCGTTTACGACGCGATGTTCACCCGCACCACCGCGCTACGCTTCGCCGCCGACGACACACCTCCCCAGCTGGAGGCAGCCTTTACCGAGTTGCGTCACGCGGTCAGCCTCGTCACCGACGAACAGGATGCCGACGCGCTCACCGAGGTCTTCTGGGCGACGTTGCACGGGCTGGTCACCCTCGGCCGTACCGGACGACTACGCCCGGGCAACGAATCGGAGCGGCTGGATCTGCTCGTCACCCAATTCACCCGCCGCTGAGAAAGCTGAACACGCGGCGTTACTTATTGCTTCGATGTTGAAACACTAGGATGACGCCATGGCGAGCGGTCTGAAGCCTGCGCAAATGCGTACCTACTTCGCACTGACCGAGGCGGTCAGCCTGCTTCAGCACGCGGTGCAGGAACAGTTGCAGGCCGAGGGCGGCCTCAGCTATGTGCAGTTCGAGGTCTTGGCCAAACTGGTCGACGCCAAGCGTCCGCTCACCATGACTGAGCTCGCCGACGGTGTGGTCTACAGCCGCAGCGGCCTGACGCATCAGGCAGGACTGCTGGAGACGGCGGGACTGATCGTCCGCAAAGGCAGCCCCGATGACAAGCGTGCCACCGTCGTTGACATCACCAAGGCGGGTCGTGCGCTGGTCGCCAAGGTTCTTCCCGGTCACATCGACGTGGTCCGCGACCTGCTGTACGGCGCACTCTCCGACGGCGACGTGCACATACTCGGTGACCTCATGAGTCGCGTGCGCGATCACATGCGTGAACGGCCACCCCGTTCCGCCGCACCGCGAAGACGCGCCCCCTAACGAACGGCGGGTGCGCCCGTCGCAATTCGACCAACCCCTGCGAGCTTCTGGATGACGCGAATCTCGTCGTCATTGTGGGCTCGTCCATCGGGGTGGATCAGATCGCTGAACCACGTGTCAGGGAGCTCGGTGTACGGCTGCTGCCACGAATCCCAGGGCAGATAGGTCTGCGTGCGTCCGGCGACGAACCCCCAGTTATAGGCGCCGACGTTGCGCCGCTTGGCGATCGGAAGAATTCCTTCGACCGTGCTCCCCAAGTTCCGCGCCAGGTACTCGGTGCAGATGATCGGGCGCCCCAGCGGGGTGAGTTCGTCGATGCGGGCGTCGAATTCAGCGGGTTCGGCGTAGCTGTGGAAACTGATGATGTCGGAGTGCTCGAGCTGCAGGCCGGCTATCTTGCTGCGGCTTCCCGGATCCTTCCAGTGGCCCTGCCACACGCCACTGGTCAATGGCTGAATCGGGTTGACGGCGCGCACCCATTGGAAGACATGCGGGAGGAAGGCGGCGACCAGTTCCATCTTGTCCTGGTGCTCGACCTCGCTGTAGTCCTTCGACGGGTTGTCCGGCTCGTTCCAGACGTCCCAGCCGAGCACGCGAGGATCGTTCGCGAACATGCCCACGACGCCGGTGACATAGCTTTGCAGCACGCGGGTGTAGGCCGGGTCCCGAAGACGATGGGCGCCCGGGCTCTGAACCCATCCGGAGTTGTGCACCCCCTTGATGGGTGCGCGTTGACGGCCCGCCTTCGGTAAGGGATCCCAGCACGAGTCGAACAAAACGAAGAGCGGCTTGATCTGGTGCCTCGCTGCGATGGCCACGAATTCGGAAAGCCGGCTGCTGAACCCGGCCCGATCGGTCGCCCACAACTGGTCGTGCAGGAACACCCGCATGGTGTTCATCCCGATGCGCCGGGCCACGCTCAACTCGCCCGCGATGCGGCGCGCGTCGTAGGTGCCCGCCTGGAACATCTCCAGCTGGTTGACGGCGGTCGACGTGACATAGTTCGCGCCAAGCAACCAGCCTTGCTGCGCGTACCAGGCGTTCGCGCGATCTGCTGACCATCGACTCGCCGCAGCGGAGGCGACGGGAATCTTGGTCAGCGCCGCGGCCGCTGCCAGGTACAACGGGAGCTTGAGAGCAGTTCGCCGGTGCACCAGACGACCATAATGTCGCGGACCAAAATGTTTGCTGTCGTGTCTCATGTTGCAACGCAACAGGTTTCAAATCGTTATCTAGCAGCCGAGCGGGGTCGAAAATCTAGGTCCACAGTTTGGCGCGGCTGAAGTCGACCGATTGGGTCGGACGGTCGCCGAAGCGCCACAACTCCCGACGCCGTCCCCGCAGTAGCAGGCCGAAGGATCCGGCGTCGGGACTGTCCGGTGCGGTGGTGGTATCGCTGGTGTAGAAAATGCGCAACTCGGCGTCGGATTTGTGATCTTTGGGCAGCCCGGTGGCAGGGTTCAGCTTGCTCGCGACGGGATCGAGTGCCTCCCGAATGGCTTCCTGAGACACGGTGTGGGGGAAGCCGTATTTCGTGCCGCTGGCAGTCGACGACACCAGGGTGATCGCAGGATGGATGCGTTCGACGAGTTCCAAGTTGACGCCGTGCTTCGACGCATGGTGCGAAACTTTGAAAACGTCGGCCGACAGCAGGTCTCGGTTCCCCGTCGCGGCCGCGATCGCCCTGGCCTGCGCGCTGCCCGATGCCGCCAGGAACGGGAAGTCGGTCGCCACGAACGACCAGGACAACGTCTGGGCGTCGCCGCCGAGGATCAGCGTCGCCGAGGCCGGGTTGGCCGCCCAGTTGGACTGTCCGCCGAGCGAGGCGAGGTCGGCCAGCGCGCGGGCGGGATGCTCGATCCGCAACGAGATCGAGGAGTCGTTGATCTCGACTCCGTAAGTGTCGAAACGGTTTCGCAGGTGAATCGAGGGGCTCAGCACTGTCACCGCGACCTGGCCGAAGAAACGATGCATTCCGCTGGTCGGCTGGGTGTAAACGATGTTCGTGCGGGTACCGATCTCTCGAAGCATGTTCTGGTAGGACGCGGCGGTGTGGAAGAACCCGGGCTCCCACACCTCGGCTACGTGCTCACCGCGGGCCTGAAAGAGTTGGGCCATACCTGCGATGTGATCGTGGTGTGGATGGGTCGCGACCACGAGCGCGATGGTGGCGTCCGCCGGGTTGGCGAATGAAATGAGGCCCACCTGTTCCAGCGTGTCGAGAAGATCGATGACCTTGTCGGTGACACCGGCATCGACGACGATCACCCGGCGGATGCCGTCGGGTCCCAGGGGCAACACAATCACTTGAGCGTCGGCATCTCCGACGCTCAGGCAGAAGTAGACGAGGTCATTGTCTCGGACCGCATCGACGAAGTCGGCCGCGGTCAGTCGGTGGTCCTCCAGCGGCAGCGGTTTCATCGAGGCCCGCTCAGATCGTCGGACGGGCCGTCGCCGGCCCCCCTGGCATTTGGGCGACCTGTTCTGTCACACCCGAATATTCGTCGTCGGCGGCGAGGGTCATGTCATCCACCGGCGGCCGGACCTCGCCCAGCGCTGCCACGGCGACGGCGACCTTGGCCATCGTCCGCGCCTGCGAGGTGATGTCTCGCAGAGCTTCCCAGTCGCTCGGCGACTCCGCAGAGAAACCGTGCACCCAGAATGTGTCGCCGATCCGTAAGGGCCGCAGCATATCTCCGGCCTGGGAGCGGAGCCTGTCGACGACAGCCTGGAGATCATCGGCGTCGAACCAGGCGGCTTCGGGCTGGTCCGGAAACCGGAGCCCGAACTCGTCGACAACAGGCCATGCAGCGAAGACGACCCCGATGGTGTTCCCGACCCGCTCGTCAACGGTCACATAACGATCCGCCTCCGACGGCGGGGTCAACGGCGGCGGCGCGGCCAGACCCTCCGGTCTCTCGACCGTCTCGCCCTCGCCCGGGTGCCAGAGTTGAGCCGGCTCCCGGCGGACGGGTTCTGAAACCTCCACCCGCTGCTGAATCACCATCAGCCACCCCCGCTGTCGGTAATAGGATTATCGCAGTACCGGCGCTACATATCGCCTCGAATCGTCCCAGGGGAGCGGGAGGTTGCGCAATGCCGGGTGCGTACGAGAAACACTTTGTGGCATCGAAAGACGGCACGAAGTTGGGCTTTCGTCAGCTCGGTCACGGCCCCGGCATAGTGCTGCAGCATGGCGGAGCGCTGGGCTCTCAGCACTACATGAAACTGGCAGGCGCTCTTGCTGAAGAGTTCACCGTCTACCTGCCCGACCGGCGCGGCCGCGGGATGAGCGGACCGTACGGTCCGCACTACTGCATCGAACGTGAGGACGAAGACCTCGCAGCCATCATCGCCGCCACCGGCGCGGAGAATGTCTTCGGCGCCGCTGACGGTGGCCTGTTCGCGCTACATGCCTCGATGTCCGTTCCGGCGATACGCAAAGTCGCTGTCTTCGAACCGGTCCTGTTCGTCGGACAGCCGGACCTCGACAAGTTCAAGACCACCATCGACCGTGGGCAGCGTCTCGTGGACAGCGGCGACATCGCCGACGCGATGGCGAGTCTGGCCAAGGGTGCCGCCGACGGCGACCCCCGGGTACAGCAGGTCGCCGCGCCGCTTCGTCTGTTGGGCACGATCATGACTCAGCCGCTGATCTGCCGGGCGATCCTGTGGGCCGACGCCAAGAGGGTCACCGGCGACGACGCCTCGCTGCGTGACTTGATCATCGCGTGGAAAGAGGAGTTGAACGTCGTCAAGTCGACCGAAGGCACCCTCCTCGACGACTACCAGAACGTGACCGCCGACGTTCTACTTCTCTGCGGCACAGGCGCTCCCACACTTTTCACCGGCACCCTCGACGCGTTGCAAAGCGTGTTGCCCGCGGCGACGCGCATCGAACTTCCGGGGCTCAATCACGGCGGCGCACAAGATTCCGGCGGCAATCCCCGAGTCATCGCTGATCAGTTGCGGCGATTCTTCGCCTAGAATGCAACCGCGACCGAGCGAGATGTCCGGAATCCGGCGCTTGTTGGCCACATAGGAACTGGCGCATATGTTTCGGTGGGGGCACCGTGGCGGTATGACCGATCACGTAACCACCGACACGGCACAGTGGGGCTTGCCCGATTCAACAGTCTGCGCTGCGGCGGTCGAGCTGGCCTCCGACGTCTCGCCAGACTTCCTGCACAACCATTGCGTGCGCAGCTATCTGTTCGCTCGGGAACTGGCGGCTGCTGACGGATTGCGCGGCGGCGTCGACTATGACGAAGAGGTCGTGTTCCTCGCGTCGGTTCTGCATGACCTCGGCCTCACGAAGTACGGAGCCGGCGATCAGCGATTCGAAGTCGAAGGCGCCGATGCCGCAGCGCGGTTCCTCCGTGAGCAGGGCCTCACCGACGACCGAGTGACGACGGTGTGGCAGTCGATTGCGCTGCACACCAGCATCGGCTTGGGGCACCGTTTCGGTACCGAACAAGCCGTCTGCCACAGCGGGATTGACCTCGATGTCGCAGGCTCACAGCGGGACCGTCTACCCAAGGGTTTCGCTGATCGCGTCCTCGCGGCATGGGCCAGACACAACCTCGGCTTCGCGATCACCCAGGCTATCGCCCGCGGCACTCAAGCCAATCCGATGAAGGCTCCGCCGTTTTCATTCCCCGCCCATGTCCACCAGCTCGTCAATGACGCGCACCGACTCACGTTCGCGGAGGTGGTGACGAACGCCGGTTGGGGCGATGAGTTCGCGCAACCGGGATAGACGAAGCCGGCGCGTTCAGCCGCGCGTCCCGGTGAGTCCGACGACCGCCAGACGGGCTGCGTTGTCGGCGATCTCGTCGACTGACGCCTTCGTCCGCGCGCCGTCGCGCCATTCGGTCGTCGAATTGCACATCCCGATGATCAGTAATGCCAGCGATGTGGGCGGGCCGTCGAAGAACACGCCTGCGCGCTGACCGTCCTGGATGACGTCGGCGATCCGGTGAATGTATGCCGAGATCCCGTCCTGCAGCGGTTTGGCGCGATCGCCACTCAACTTGTTGAGTTCGTTGAACTGGATACGGAACCGGCTCGGGTCAGACGACACCACCCGGACGTGATTGCGCACGAGCTCGGCCAGTTTCACTTCCGGCGAGCTGTCGGAGTCGAAGATGGGGCCCGCCGATGACGTCATCGCCTCCCCCGCCTCGGCGATCAGCTCATAGAGAATGTCGTCTTTGGCACGGAAGTAGTGGTAGACCGCTTGGCGCCGGAAGCCGAGTTCGTCGGCGATCTGCGCCAGATTGGTCTCGCGGTATCCCTGCTGAGCGAACAGCGTTGTGGCCACCTCGAGAATCTGATTCCGACGCGCCGCTTCCCTGGGCCCGACCACGGTGTCGACGCTAGCGCGAAAGCGTCTCGACTGGGCTGAAGCTGCCCCGGCCGGTGCCGAGCGTGCGCGCGTTCTCCGCGCGGCGCCACGCCCGGTGCCGATCATCGATTCGGCGCGCGATAGCCGGAACATGTTGACACGCCGTCTCTCTGATGAAGTTCGGCACGAAGCGCGCCAGCGGAGCGTAACGCCACGGCCCGACCGGCGGGAACCCTGACTTCGTGTAGGACGCGGGCGTGTAGAAGTACGCGTGACCTAGCTGGGCGCGGTAGTTGAGCTCGGCGGCCAGCCGCTTCACACCTCTGGAGTCCGCCGGGGGCTTGTAGGTGTCCATGAACGACCAGCACAGAGCGCGACTGTCGTCGTCGTCGCTGGTGCGTTGCGCCAGCGCGATCAACCGCATCGCTCGATAACCGTCCTCGATCGACTCCGGGTACCACGGCGGGTCGACGCCCATCACGTAGCCGATGTAGCGCTGCAGGTGCATGAGCGCCACGATGTCGTCGTCGCTGGTGCGGTAGCCCAGACGTTTCAGGTCATGACCGGGAATCACCGAGCCGGCCATCAGCGTGCTGAACATGTTGAACTGACTGATGGGCACCCCGAACCGGGCACGGTCCCACTCTGCGTGACCGACGATCCGGGACCGGATCATGCAGTGCAGCAGCCGCACTCGCAGCGACGTCAGGTAACCGGGGTTATCGCGTCGCATGCCGTCGGGTTCGCTGGTGTCCGTCCAGTGCTTGCAGGTCTCCCAGAATCTGTTGAGGGCGGAGTTGCCGGTGTAGGCGCCGGTCAGGATGAGCGGCTTGGTCACCGATGGCGTTCGGTAGCCCGAGAACGTCGCCATGCCGAAATAGGGGTAGAGCTCTTTCCCGTACCGCCGAAAGACTCGCGCGCCGCGATCGAGAAGGTCCCAGTCCAGCCAATCCGGTTCGGTGTTGATCTGGTCGAACAACGCGATCAGCGCCGGCGACGGATCCGTGACGGCGTCGACTCCGTGCTCGAGGGCGGTGTTGAACTCCTCGCGCGCCGCGCGGACCGACCCGCGGCTGCGGGCATCCGCGTACCACGCGTCGCCGAGCCGGTCGCCGGCATCGAGGCTGCGACCCATCGCATCGGCTAGGTCATCATCGAGTGTCACGTCGACACCCGCGAGCTTGGACAAGCGTGCGGTCAGGGCGCCGGCGAAGGGCTTGTCCTTGACGTCGAAGTACACGAACTCGCCAGGGAAACGCTGGGTGGCAAGCGGGGCGGGGCTGGTCGGCTCGACTGTCATCTCGACTCCTGATCGGTACTGGCTGATGCTGCGACGGTATCGCCTTGCTTGCGCGCAAGCAAGCGGGTTCACCGGCAACGTGGTGGAGGTCACGACCTCTCGGTGAATCGGCCGAGCGGAGTCGACGTCCCCCGAAGGGCCCGCGGCGAGCGGTTAAGGTCGGACAATGTCGGTCGCCAGCGAAGAACGCGCGGCACTGGTCCATACCCTGCGGACGGTCGGCCCCGACGCACCGACCGTGTGCCCGGGGTGGACAACTCGACAGCTCGTCGCGCACCTAATCGCCCGCGAGCGGCGACCGGACGCTCTGTTGGGCATCGGCGTGCCGCGGTTCGCCGAGCGACGACATCGCATCGAAACGCAGATCGCCGCCGGCCACAGCTGGCCTGAGTTGGTCGATCGATTGGCGTCCGGCCCGCCCCCCTACTCGCCGCTGCGCTGGCTCGACCGCGTCGCCAACATCCACGAAATGTTTGTCCATCACGAAGACGTTCGTCGCGCCGCCGGCGGGTGGACACCTCGAGCGCTCGATGACGGCACCGTCGGAGCGCTCCGGCGCCTGACGCGTTTTTTCGCGCCAGTCCTCATGCCGGGCGTGCCCGCACGGGTCGCACTCCTCGAGACGGACGGTGCCGTGCTCGCGCGGTTCGGGACAGGCCCTGGGGTCACGGTCACCGGCGCCCCCGGCGAGTTGCTGCTATTCGCCTTCGGCCGCAACGACATACGCGTCGAATTCAGCGGTAATGCCGAGGTCGTCGACGCGGTGCGACGTGCCGAGCGACGATTCTGACCGTGCGGGATGAACGGCAGCGTGAGGACGTTCCATGAGCGACAGACGGTCTGAACCACCCGATCGCATTCTGAGGCCCGGCGAAACCTGCTGGCGCACCGCCCGCTCGGATCGCTTCAGCCGCATCGTCGACGGTGCCGATTACCTCGCCGATGTGAAGTCGGCGATGCTGCGCGCCAGGCGCCGCATCATGCTGATCGGCTGGGATTTCGATTACCGGACCGCCTTCGAGGCCGACAAGAAATCGCTGCCCGGCCCCAATCACCTCGGGACCTTCCTGCACTGGCTGGTATGGCGGCGGCCGGACCTGCGGGTCTATCTGCTCAAGTCGAATCTGCGGTTGCTGCCCGCCTTCGACGGATTCTGGTTCGGTATTGCACCGGTCGGCCTGCTCAATGTGATCACCCCACCCCGCATGCACTTTGCGGTCGACGGCGCACACCCGCCCGGCGCGGTCCACCATCAGAAGATCGTCGTCGCCGATGATGCCATCGCATTCTGCGGCGGCATCGACCTCACTCTTGGACGCTGGGACACGCGGATGCACCTGGGTGACGACCCGCGCAGGAAAGGAGCGGGGCAACCCTATGGACCGCGGCACGAAGTGGCGACGGTCTGTGACGGTGACGCGGCAGGCGCCCTCGCCGAGCAGGCGCGCGACCGTTGGCACGCCGCCACCGGCGAGCTACTCGAGCCGATCGCGGCACGGCGCGATATCTGGCCGCCCGCTGTCGTGGGGCTGTTGCGTGACGTCGACATCGGCATTGCACGAACGCTGCCCGCGTTATCGGAACGCGAGGAGGTCAGAGAGGTCGAGGCACTCAATCTGGCCGCTGTCGCTGCTGCCAAGGACGTCATCTATTTGGAGAACCAGTATCTGGCTGCACGCAGGTTGGCCCGGGCGCTCGCCGCGCAACTGGTGAAACCCGAAGGGCCGGAGATCATCATCATCCTGCCGCGAAGTTCTGAGAGCAGGCTGGAGCAGCAATCGATGGACAGCGCGAGGCAGCGCCTGCTTCGGCTGCTGTGGGACGCGGACACTCACGGTCGCCTGGGTGTGTACTGGCCGGTGGCCGCCGGCGGTGTTCCGGTCTACGTCCACTCCAAGGTGATGGTGATCGATGACCGCCTGCTGCGGATCGGGTCGTCCAATCTCAACAATCGGTCGTTGGGCTTCGACAGCGAATGTGACGTGGCTCTGGAAGCGGTGCCTGGTGTGAGCGGCCACGAGGTGATCGCCGGTGAGATCACCTACGCGAGAGACGATCTGCTGGCGGAACATCTCGGCGTCTCCGTCGAAGATCTCCGTGCCGAAATCACCAGCCGCGGCTCACTTCTCGCCGCTGTCGATTCGTTGCGCACCGTGGGCCGGTCGCTCCGCAAGTTCACCCCCACCATGACATCAGCCGACGCAGGTCCCTTTGCCGAGAACGATCTGATGGACCCCCCAAGCGTCCCGGAGTCGATAGCTCAAGGCGTCTTCAGCTTGGTCACCGGAGCGGCGTTGTGGCCGCTGACCAGGCTGGCGCCCCAGGCCGTCTCGACCGTGCGCTCGCTTTCCGACGCCGCAACCGCACTGCGAAGCGTCGCGGAGTCCCTGCGAGACGACCCCGACGAGTGATCGGCGGCGAGATGCGGAATAGCGAGCACGTGCCCTCCGTTGCGCCCACAAGAGTCGCAACCACACGGAGGTCGTCATGCAGATCGGAATCATCGGGGCGGGTCATATCGGCGGCACATTGGTGCGACGGTTTCGCGAACTCGGCTTCGACGTGAACGTGGCGAATTCGCGCTCTCCGGAAACCCTCGCCGACCTGGAGAAGGAGACCGGCGCGACGGCGGTGTGGGCCAAGGACGCGGCGGCCGATGCCGACCTCGTCGTGATCAGCATTCCGCAAAGGAACGTTCCCGACCTTGCCGACGGAATCGTTGACGCCCGCAGACCGGGCGCCCCGGTGATCGAGACGAACAATTACTACCCGCAACAGCGAGACGGCGAGATCGCGGCGATCGAGGATGGTCAGGTCGAAAGCGCCTGGGTCGCAGAGGAAATCGGCGCGCCGGTGTACAAGGTGTTCAACGGGATCTGGTGGAAGCACCTGCTCGAGAGCGGCCGTCCGACCGGCTCACCTCACCGAATCGCACTGCCCATCGCGGGAGAGGACGGCCCCGGCCGCGAGTTGATTCACGGCATCGTCGATCGCCTCGGCTTCGAGCCGGTGAACGCCGGTCCGGTATCCGAGTCGTGGCGTCAGCAACCGGGAACACCGGTGTACGGCAAAGACTTCAACGCCGACGACACCCGCAAGGCACTCGCCGAGGCGACGCGGGAACGTACGCCTGAGTGGAGCGCACGCACTGGCGTGAGCTGACCCCAGCAGCCGTCGGCAGCAGGGCCCGCGCGTCAACGGTGCCGACGTACCGGCCCGGCCCGAAGCGGCGGCGTCGGGTCGCGCGTCGGGGCCTCACCGGAATCATGATGTCTGACAGTGATGTTCACTGGGCCAGAGGTGACCGTAGGTTGCTGCGGTGCGGCGGCCGGGGCGTGGGTGCGCAGCCTCGAGTAGGCGGCCAGCACCTGTTGCAAACGGGTGTCGGCTCCCTGTGCCGACATGGGGTCGCGCGTGTCGGGGTGAGTCGCGAGCAACCGGGCACGAAACGCACGGACGATTTCGGCCTGCGACGCGCCGGGCGACACTCCCAGCACGGCGTACGGATCTTCGGTGTTCACCGCATTCTCCTGCATGAGAAAGCGTCTGAAGCGGGGCCGGGGGTTCCCGGCCCCGCCACTCAGATTGGGCGTTGGTGTCGTAGCCGCCGCGCGTGTCAATGCCATGTCGATGGCAGGTCGCCGTGACCGGCGTCTGTCGGTCTGTGCGATTCGACGTTCATGAGACCTGGGCGGCTTGGCTGAACTTGTTCGAAATTGTTCGGAGACTTCGGAAAAGCATCACCTCCCTGATAGTCCTGACACATTGAGAAACACCGTCGCACCCGGGGTGCGGAGGCGATCTCTGGGTAGGCCACACGCGCGCCTGCCCTCGTTGTCTTGGTGCCACCGCGCACCCGCCCGCCGAGAGACCGAGGCCCGGGCGCGGGTCAGTGGCCGCCGCCACCGCGGTGCCTATCGGAACTCGCCGAAGCGCGGGCCTCTCACGGGTTATCGCGTCGTTCGGGTCCGCGCTCTGCTCCTCGAGAATGCGTATCCACTCAGCCTCGACGACCGCTTCGGCTTCGACGAGTGGCTCGACTGTCCATGCAATGCTCGTTGGCACGTCGCTCACCACCCGATGTCACGCGTTGACGGACTTCTTCTCGTCGCGGGTGGAGATCTGGATCCTTCGCGGCTTCGCCCTCTCCGCCACCGGGATGGTCAGCCGGAGAACACCGCCGCTGTAGTCGGCCTCGATCCGTTCGGTGTCGAGCGTTTCGCCAAGAAACAGCTGCCTACTGAAGACACCTCGTGGGCGTTCCGCCGCAACCATTTCGCGCTCGCTGTCGAGAGCGGGGCGTTTGGCGTGCACGGTGAGCACGTTGCGTTCGACGTCGAGATCCAGCGAGTCGGGGTCGACGCCGGGAAGGTCCAATTCGACGACGAACGTGTCACCCTCGCGCCACGCGTCCATCGGCATCACGGCGGGGCGGGCGGCGGTGCCCAGCACCTGCTGGGCGAGGCGATCGACGTCGCGGAATGGATCGGTGCGCATCAACATGTCTACCCTCCTCGGCCGATAGATCTATGGCTTGTGCCATAAATTTCTTATAGCACCCGATGCAGCAGTGTGCAAGGATGTTTGGGGAGATTTTTGGACGGAGGGTTTATGCGCGAGGAGTCGGCGGACCGATCGGCGCGCGGCGTGTACGGCATCTCCGTGGCCGCGGAGTTGACCGGAATCGACCCGCAGACGCTGCGGCTCTACGAGCGCCGCGGACTACTCACGCCCGCACGGACCGACGGCGGGACGCGACGGTACAGCGACGACGACGTCGTCCGACTGGAGCGCATCAGCCTGCTCGTCGGTGCGGGCGTCAATCTCGCCGGCGTCGCCCAGATTCTGGATCTGGAGCACCGAAACTCGTTGTTGGAAAGCGACAATGGGCATCTCCGATCGGAGAACACCAGGCTGCGCGAACAGACCCGGACCACCCGTGACCGGCAGGGATGACGGGACCTAGTTGCAGCCCCTGGTGTCGAGGAGCGAGCATGGCCCCACGGGACCGCGATTGTCCGGCGGCGGGTTCGGTCCGTCCCAGATCATCGGGCCCACGTTGCCCTGGCCCCAGTTGACGATGTAGAAGGTGTGGCAGATGTTCCAGTCCCAGTTGGGCGGACCGGGAGAATTGAAGGGACCACCCGGTCCTCCGCCTGGGTCGTCACCGGGGCACCACGTGCGTGGTTCTGACGGCGGGGCCGCCAGGGCGGGGGCCGCGCTCAGCCCCAAGGCCGCGAGCGCTGCGAAAGTTGTTGTCAGAACTGCACTCACTCGATTCATCGTGAACTCCTGTCGCCGCGGTGTTGCAGATGTGATGCCAAGCCGAATGTCTCGACAAGGGTCAGCCAATCGGTCCCCGAGACCTCGTAGTCGGCGCGCGCGGCAACAGTGGGCACACCACCGGGCCATGCGAACCGGAAGTCCAAACCCATTGCGGTGTCGCGGCATCCAACCGTCAGCGGTTCCATACCGGGAATGGTGATGCGCATCCCGGGTGACGTGGACCAGTAATCGGTCGCCGCATCGCTCATCGCATTCCCGAGGGTGGGGAACCAATGCCGCCCTTGCATCGGGCGGAACACCACCGGCTGTGCGCTCACCTGCCGGGGTGAGACGGAGGCGATGACCGCTGCGGTGGTCGGATCGATCACTCGGATCGAGTTGACGCCTATGTCGATGGCCAGCCGGGCTGTGCTGAGGGAACGGGTGAACTGCCACTGCTTACGGATCGAGAACGAGCTGATTTCCTGTAGTTTCAGCGAATTCGTGAACAGCAGGCAGCGGGTTGGTTCGTCGGCGCTTGGCCGTCGGACATCCAGTCCGCTGCGGCTGCTGACGATGGCGAGCAGCGCGTCGAAGTCCTCTGCCGACAACCAGGCGTCGACGTCAATCGGCAAGCCATAGCCCGCGTCGGGCGCATCGAGCCGAGTGCCGGCAGCGACACGTCGGTCTCGACCACCGAGAGCGAATCGCTTTGAGCCGCAGTGTAAGTGCAGCGCCGTGCCCATCGTGTGGCCACCGGTCACACCCCAGGTCCCCAGTTGCGCTTCGGTGAAGGGATACACGTCGCCGGGCCGGGTGGTGACTGTAAGGGCGTCGCTCGTGGCGGACACCACGATCTTCTTGTCTCGAGACCAACGGGTCCAGCCGTAGACACCGCCGAAGAGGAGAACAAGCAGGCCCAGCTGCAGTCCGTGCGTTGACGCTCGTTGGATCCACTCCGACCCATCCTCGGTGAGCGACTGCATGCCGAAGAACAGGGCCCAGAGCGCTCCCGTGAAGGCGAAAACCCCGACGATCGTGAACAGATATGCCTTGGCGGGGTTGTTCTGCCAGGCGGGGGTGGTGAAGGAGGCGACCTTGGATCCCCAGAAGGGTGGCTGCGCGACGAACTGGCGCGCCGCGCCTGAATTGTTGTTGGCGTTCATGTCGTGCCTCCCCTACCGCGTTTCTGTCTTGTCGCGAGTAGAGCAGCGCCACCTGGCTACCGATCCCAAGAATTCAACGCCGTCGATGCGGCTATGTCCAGGCGCGTTCATGCCAGCGCCACGCCGAGTCCGCAAGGAAGTTGCTCAGCGAGCGCGGCGGACGACCCAGCAGTCGTTCGACGTCACCGGTAATCGGTTGATTGCGGCCGAACCTGGTCAACGTGTACACGGCGGCCATGAATCCGATCGTGTCCCAGCCGACTCCACGGTGGCGCAACCGCCGCGCGAAAGCAATGAGGCTCGGATCGGTGTAGCGGATCGGGCGGCCCAGCGCGACCGTCAGCTCGGTGGCGACCTGTTTCATGGTCAGCGGGGCAGGGCCGGTCAGGTGATACACCACGTTGCGGTGGACGGTCGTGTCGGCGAGAACCTCGGCGGCCACCTCGGCGGCGTCACGGGCGTCGATGAACGTCGTCGCACCCCGGCCGGCCGGAATGAACAGCTCCCCCGTGTCCACGATGTCGGTGCCGTGGGTGGAGATGGCTCGGTGCAGGTTCTGCATGAAGAAGCTGCACCGCAATACGGTGTACGCCATCGACGAACTCCGGAGCGCGTCCTCCACCTTGTAGTGCGGGATGAATTTGGCCCGGTCGGCGCCGAATACCGAAACATAGACGACGTGGCGGCACCCGGCCCGCTCGGCGGCATGAATGAAGGGGATGATCGCCCGCCGAGCGGCGCGATTGCCGGGCAGGGGGAACAACAGGAACAACGCGTCGACGTCGGCGAGCGCCCCGGCCCATGTCGTCTGATCAAAGAAATCCAGGTAGACGCGTTCCGGAGTGCGGTATGCGGCCAGGTCCTCGCGATGTCGGCTGCCGACCCGCCACGCTCGGTCGTAGTGCGCGTCGAGCACGTCGACCAGTTCGTGGCCGACGTTGCCCGTCGGCCCGGTCACCAGCAGCATTCCAGGCCGAGCCGTCAGACCGTCCACACCGTTGTCTCCGCGACCGACCGTCGCGAAGGAACGGGACACATGACGGCGTTCGCCGGTGTGGGGCCCAGCCGAATGAGCGTCTGGGGATGGGCTTCAGCGTCGAACAGCTCGCACGCGAGCGCCAACCTTTCCCGCATGTCACTGATGGGTTCGGTCAATGCGCACGAGGCCAGCCCCATCACTGTCGCTGACAGCAGAAGATGGCTGAGCGCCTCTCCCGCGCGCAACCGCATGGTGTCGTCGTCGGTCTCGGTGGCAAGGACCAGCAGCGTACCGTCGACGGCACCGGGGCGCGGGCCGTCCTCGACGTCGCCTCCGTATCGCAAGCGAATTGCGCCTTCCGGCAACCGCATCCAGTGCAGTTTGGGCACCACGCTCATCTGCACACCGTATCGGGCGGCCCGGATGAGCAGCAGCTCCAGTGTTGACGGTGGTAGGGGGGACGCCGCGTAATCGCGGCGGTCCGACCTGCGTCGCGGGATGGCGGTCGCGAGTTCGACGACAGCGTCGGTAGGGGCGCGGTCGATCAGCTCGAACGAAGCCACATGCCCGTCGTCGGGAAACCGGCGGATGCGCGCCTGCCATCCCGCTGCGGCCAAGCTCACCGCACAATGATTCAGAATCGAGCCACACCCCAGCAGAACGTCGCGCCGGCCCGCATCGCTGTCGAGACCCGCACGGCCCCAATCGGCGGCCAGGTGTAATCCTGAGCCGTCGACCTCCCAACGCCAGGGCTGCGAGTTGCGCGCCGACGGCGCCCACGCGGCGAGTTCGAGTACTCGTTGCAGCGTGGCGGTGTCGGGAAAGTCGCTTGGCAACGCCGTCTCCATCGTGACGTCCGGTGCGGGCCTGTATGGTCTCACACTCGGCGGGGCTTCAGCGGCGTTTGCGTCCCTGGCATCACCCACGATGGGCCGTCGCGCAACCACGTTCGGGCGAGGCATAACGGGAACGCTTGCCTTTCAGCGGAATTCGTTGCAAAAAGACACGTGCCGGTTGGGTTCTCGGGACTGGTCTAGGGTTTCGGGGTTCTCGAAGTAGTCCGGATCCCGGTTGGCCGAAGCGACACCCGCCAGAACCCTGGCGATCGTGCCGTCGGCCGATTCGTCGGCTAGCGGCGTGGCGTCGTGGTGATGTGCACGTGGTCGTAGTGCCCGTAGCCCGATCCGGCCGGCCCGGACGGCGTGTAGTAGGTGCCGCGCCAGATCACATCCTGGAGCCCGAACCGCCCCGCATTGGCCATCGCGAACGCCATGATCTCGTCCCCGAGCGCGATGCCCTCGGGGGTTTCGGCGTTGGGAATCATGATGTCGATCGCCAGGCCGCTCGGATGCCACGGCTTCGAGTCAGGCCGGACACCGCCGATCTCGGCGATCTGGGGAAACCGTTGGCTGACGGCGCGGGCCGCGAGGATGGTGTTGGGCTGCAACCCGGCCTCGTACGCGACGCCGACCGGCAGTGCGTCGGGGTTGTCGGGAATGGCCGCAGGCGGAGGGACAACCGCGGCCGGAGGCGGGGCGGGCATCATGTTGAGCATCGGATCCGCCGGAGGGGGCACAGCCGCCGGGGGCGGCGGCGGCAGGGCGGCCGCGACGTCGACCGCCGCCTGCTGAGCGGGCGTCAACGCCTCGTACTGCGCCTCCGCGGCGATGATCTGTCGCTGCAGTTCTTTCCACTTCGCCTGCAGGTCGGCGTGCACCGCGGCGGAGCGCTCGGCCGCCACACGGGTCTCAGCGGCCGATGTCTCCGACGCCTTCGCAGCGGCGGCCGCGCGCTCACGCGCGACTTGATAAGCCTTCATCTGATCGGCCGCCTGTGCGGTGATGACCCGCTGCAGCGACAGCCCGTCGATCAGCTCTTGCGGGGAGCCTGCGGTCAGCACTGCCGTCATCTGCCCGGTGCGTCCGCTCATATACGTCATTGCCGCCACTTTGTCGGCTGCGGCCTGGTTGGCGGCGAGCTGAGAATTTGCGGCATCGAGGGCTGCCAGGTTGGCGCGATGGCGGTCTTCGGCCGCGGTCTGGGCCGCCAATTTGTCCTCGGCGTCATGTTGGGCGTTGGTGACGGCTTCACGAGTCTGAATGGCCTGGCTGGACAATTCTTCGAGCTTGGCCAGCGCGTCAGCCGCCGGGTCTGCCTTCACTCCCGCGATCGACATCGCCAGCACTAGGACCGCGGCCGCAAATCCGCCCACTGTTCGCCGAAGAGGGTGGCGCGCCGGACTCATACGGACAGTCACGATCCTTCGTTGCAAGCCCCCCGGCTACAAGCGTCTCGGACAGGGTATGAACTGGCACCGTCGATGTCCACTCCCGGTATTCGTTCGCGGCCGTGAACAGAGCTGTCGGTCACCACGGGTAGACGGCGCCGGTGTCGCCGACTAATTCTGCCGTGGGTCCGTCGTCGCCGATCAGGGCCATCGCCACCGCCACCTTCGCGCCGTGTCCTGTCGAATGGTCTCCACGCAGCGAAAACTTCACTCGTCCGGACGGAACCAGGATCGCCATCGTGTTCGAGCGGGTGACGTGAGCGCTGCCGATTTGCGGTGAACCGGCACGATGGAACGGATGGACGTCTTGGTGGTCGGCGCCGGACCGGCCGGAATGGCTTTGGCGGGCGCGTGCCGCCGCGTCGGGTTGACCACGGGGTTGCTCGACCCGGCCCCGCAGCGGCCGTGGCTGGCGACCTACGGGATGTGGAGCCGAGAACTCCCGGCCGATCTGCCCGCGTCCGTCGTCGCGGCGCGGGCCGCCGGTCGCGCGATCGCGGTGACCGAACACGATCTGGGCTGGGAGTACGCCGTCTTGGACGTGCCCGCGCTGCACTCCCACCTCAGCGATCGGCTGACCGGGGTGGATGTTCGGGTCGGGCGAGCGGTGGGGTCGCCGGAGCGCGGGGTGGTCGCGCTGGCCGACGGCTCACGCATCCGGGCCTCGGTCGTCGTCGATGCAGCCGGGCGGTGGCGGCCACTGGCCGCTACCGAGAAGCGCGGCATCCCGGCCGAGCAGACGGCGTACGGGCTCGTCCTCGACGAGGGCGCGGTGGCGTCACTGGTCGACGCTGGGGCGGCGCTGTTCATGGATTGGCGCGCCGACCACGGAGAAAGCGGTTGGCCGACGTTTCTCTACGCGATTCCACTGGGCGGGGGCAGGGTGCTCGTGGAAGAGACCTCGCTGGCACGGCGACCCGGGCTGCCGCTGTCGACGCTGCGGCGGCGGCTGCACGCCCGGCTTGAACGCCGAGGTGTCTCCATCCCGAAAGACGTTCGCGACGAGAAGGTTTCGTTCCCAGTGGACGATCTACGCCACGACGGGAAAGGGGTGCTGGGTTTCGGCGCGGCCGCACCGCTCATCCACCCTGCAACCGGATACAGCCTGGCCGCGTCGTTTCGCCTCGCGCCGCAGGTGGCTGACGCGATAGCCGCAAACCTTCCCGACCCGGGCCGGGCGCTGGCGGCCGCCCACCGAACCGTGTGGTCGCCGTCGGCAAAGGCAATTCACCGTTTCCGGCGGATCGGGTTGGAGGCGCTTCTGAGCATGCCGCCCGACGAGGTCCCCGGTTTCTTCGAAACATTCTTCGCCCTCCCCGAACGGCACCGGTGGACGTATCTCACTGCGCGCGACGACGTGGGCGGAACGGCGTCGGCGATGAATTGCCTTTACTGGGCGTCCAACTGGGGGTTGCGCCGCCACCTCGTCGCGTCGGCCGTGCGCCGCCCTCTACGGAGCAACGACGTCACGGCGTGACCTCACCTCGGTGGACCTAGTGCGGTGACGGGCTGGCCAGCGCGGCTCAAACAGCGACCGCGGTGCCACAGACGCCGCAGACCTCGAACTGCCGGCGTTTCCAGCGCGCAACCGGGACGAAGAACAACGTCAATTGTTTGAACTCTCGCATCCGCGCCCACTGCGTTGTGTTGTGGCAGCGCGGACAGGCGCGAACCTGTCCGGCGCCAAGGTGCTTCTGCTTGGTGCCGTAACCGAAGATGAAGAACAACACAACACCACCGTAGGCGTACCGGCGCCACCAACCCGCTAGGCGAGCGAACCGTTGGTTGAGCCAGCTGCTTCCAGCAGTTCGGTGAACGCGCTGACGAACGCCTCGGTGAGTTCGTGCGCGTCACGAAAGATGTTCTTGTCGGCCAACGCTGCGACGCTCAGCTGGTCGGCATAGCTCCATACCGTCATGTTCAGCCCAGCGCCGGCAGCGAGCGGTCCCACCGAATAGAACTCGGTCACCACCGCGCCGGCGGTGCTGACCCGTTCGCGAGGCCCGGGGACGTTGGACACGATCAGATTGAACAGCTGATTGGGAGCCTCGCGCCCTGACATCCAGCGAAACGTCGCCCGTGTGACGGCCGGCGGCACGAACTCCAGCCACTGACCCACCAGAGTGGGGCCGAGCAGCTGGTGATCCTCCTTGGCGATGAATGTGGAAGTACGGATAAGCCGCAGCTGCTCCATCGCGTCCTCGGCCTGAACTGGAAGCGAGACCAACAACGTGGCCAACGCGTTGCCACTGATCCTGTCCGGCGACGTGTCCGTGGCGGTGGGAACCGACGCGATGAGCGGCCGGTCGGTGGGTTCACCGTGGTCGAGTAACACGCGCCTCAATGCGCCAGCCGTCGTCGTCAACACCAGGTCGTTGATCGTCACGTCCAGCCTCTTGCTGAGGGTCACCACTTCGCCCAGCGGGACGCCGGCGCTCGCAAAAACCCTTGCGGCCGAGAGCTTTTGATTGAAGAAGGTGGGCGGCGGCTTGAACTTGGCGGCCAGTTCCGGATGGCGGTCACGCTGCCTGACACGTGACTGCAGCCGGTAGGCGCCGATCAGTCCTGCCCGCACCGCCGCAGGCAACGCCCGCAGCCGCGCGAAGTGATCCCGCACCGCGAATCGCACGACTTCGACAGACGGCGGCGGACCCGAGGTCGGGCTGGTGCGGCTCGGCTCCGATTCGGTGTCGAATCCCTTCATTGCCCGCGCCATGAGATTGGCGGAGGCGACGCCATCGGCGAGGACGTGATGCACCTTGCCGATGACCGCGACCCGCTGATCTGCCAAGCCTTCGGCGTAGAAGAACTGCCACAGCGGGCGGCTGCGGTCGAGGGGTGTCCCGGCGATGGTGCCGATCACGGCGTCGAGCTCGTATCGGCCGCCGGGCGCTGGGACCTGCACGGGCTGCAGGTGATAGTCGAGGTCGAGTTCGGCGTCCTCTCGCCAGATCGGGCGATGCAGACGCCAGGGGGTCTTCACCAACTGATAGTGCAACGGCTCCAGAACGTCGAGGCTGGTGCGGAAGACATCGCAGAACGCGTCAAACGTCGCCTCGCCTTCGAAGCCCGTGGTGTCGACGATGGCCACCTTCAGGGTGTGCTGATGCACGTTCGGCGTCTCGCTGCTCAACAACAACAAGTCCCACCCGCTGAGTCGCTTCACCGCCGCTCCTCCCCTCGCCCGGAGGCCTTGCGCCACTACCTGGCGGTGCGCTCGGCGACGCGCGGCGATGGAAGTCGGCGGTGGACCGATTCGATCGCCCGCCGAAGTCCGGGGACGAAAACAGCCGGCTGCAAGGTGCACCCCGCGTGGCCGGCCTCGACCGTCACCATCTCGGCGTCAGGTATGTGAGTTGCCAGCCACTTCTGCCGCTGGACGCCGAATGCTCGATCTTTGGCAGTCACCAGAACCGATGTGGGGACATCGATATCGCCGACCCATGTCGTCGAATCGAACCGGACCACCTCGGCGATCGCGCGGGTGATGCCCCCCGGCGAGGTGGCGCGGAACTGACTCAACACCCACTGATGATCGGGGAGCAGTCCACCCGTCACCGCTGCCGAGGGCCCGCAGCGGCGGGGCGTCGGGCCGAGTGCCTCGATCAGCGAGGCGAACAAGCCGGTGGCCAACCGTTCGTAGCGAGCGCGGCTAACGGCTGCCGCAGCGGCGCACAGCACCAGTCCGTCGACCCGTTCGCGATGTCGTTTCCACACCAGTTGCGCGACGAGCGACCCCATCGAGTAGCCGACCGGCACGAAACTGCGGATGCCCAGGGCATCGGCGACTGCCGCGACGTCGTCAGCACAGTCCTCGAGCAGGACGCGGGGCGCCGAGATACCTTGCCCGTGGCAGCGCTGGTCGAACACCACGACGCGGCCGAACTCTCGCACCACGTCCAAGGCGGGGTACCACGTCATGAGCCCCGTGCAGGCCAGCGAATGCAGCAGCAGGTGCGCCGGCCCGTCCGATGGCCCCGAGTCATAGACATACGTGCTGCCCCGATTGGGCAGATCAATGACCCGCCCTTCCGGAATCCGACCGACCGGTGCCAGCGCGGCCACCTTCGGAAGCCGCGGCAGCGTAAGACCTCGAAGAGGCCGGGAGCCATTGATGGCTCCATTCAAACACTCTGGAGAAGCCGAACCGGGTTCATCGGCCGCGAAATCGGAGAAGCAGCCTGGTCCAGACGGCCTGCGCGTTCAGTCGGCACGTTTTTCGGGGCTCGCCGCGGGAACACGGTGCTGAGGTCGTCAGAAGGGAATGCCCATGCTCACAGCTGTGCTGTTCGGGCTGGCGGCGTCTAGCGCGTTGGTGATCGGTGCGGCCATTGGCGCACGATGGGATCTGCCCAAGAAGGTGACCGGCGTATTGCTCGCTTTTGCCAGTGGCGCCCTCATCTCCGCGCTGGCCTTCGAACTATTCGAAGAGGCCTTCCATCTGGGCGGAGCGCTGCACTCCGGCCTCGGCCTGCTGGCCGGAGCGGCTTCGTTCGTCATCGCGGACAGTCTGCTCGATCGTTACGTCAGTGGACATTCCGGTCCGGAGCAACGTGAAGTGGTCACCGAGGGGGCTCGCCGAGGTGTTGGGCTGGCGCTGCTGGCCGCGGTGACTTTGGACGGCGTGCCCGAAAATCTGGCGTTGGGTGTCTCGTTGGTCGGCGGGGCGTCTGTTTCGCTGTTGGTGGCGATTTTCTTCTCCAACTTGCCCGAATCGCTAGTTGGCGCGATGTCGATGCGCCATTCCGGTATGAGCGCTCGCGCTGCGATCGGTGTCTGGATGGCGTGTGCGGCGCTGCTGGCGGCAGCGGTGGTCGTAGGCAGGTTTACCGCCGGACACTTGAGCGATCCCGTGTTGGCGGTGGCGCTCGCATTCGCTGGTGGCGCGGTGCTGGCGTCACTAGCCGACACGCTGATGCCCGAAGCGTTCGAACATGGCCGGCCACTCAACGCGTTCGCCACCGCGGGCGGATTCTTCCTGTCCTTCATTCTCGCCGGCTGAATTCAGCGAGCTGCCGCGCCTCGTTTGTCATGCGATCGGGGATCTCCGGCGAACGAATTTACGCGCGAGGCAGTTTCGTCGACCTTGCTCGCGGGCATCTGCGTGGCGAGGCCCAGAGCGCTGGGTCACCGACAAGGCGTGAGGACGTGAGGCTGTGACAGGACCCGACCGCAGCTCGCCAGAACCGTCGATCATCGGCGTTCTGGTGGGGCGCCGCCGTCGATGAACGACCAGGTCGAAATGACGCGTGGGCCGTCGTGGCTCAAGTGGTGGATCGGGGCGATTGGTGGGCTGCTGGCTGGCCTGTTGGTGAGTCGATGGCGGAATCGGTCGCCCAGAGACTCGGTCACCGGGCTGGGCGCCACGTCCGTCGAGAGAACGCTGACCGCACCTGCCCACCCCGCACCTGACCGTGATCTTCCCGAACCCGACGCCAATGAAGACACCAAAGATGCCCCCGACCCAGAAGACCCCTCCAAGCCAGATTCACCCACCGATCTCAAGAAGCGTTCGGTGTTGTTCGTGCTCCGCAAAACAGCACGAGAGTTCAGCACCGACCAGTGCACCGACCTGGCCGCAGCCCTCACGTATTACGCCGTGCTCTCGCTGTTCCCCGCCTTGGTGGTCGTGGTCTCCCTGCTCGGCGTGTTCGGTCAGGGGCAGCGCACGACCGAGGCGGTCTTGCAAATCGTGGATGACCTCGGCCCGGCCTCAGCGGTTGACACGCTGCGCGCCCCGATTCAGCAATTGGTCGAGTCCCCGTCTGCCGGCTTCGCGCTGATCGTCGGTATCGCCGGCGCGTTGTGGTCGGCGTCGGGTTACATCGGCGCCTTCGGTCGCGCCATGAACCGGATATATGAAGTGGAAGAAGGCCGACCGGTCTGGAAGTTGCGGCCGATTCAGTTGGCGGTGACCCTGGTCGGGCTCGTCGCCGTGGCCGTGGTGGCGTTCATGCTCGCGGTCAGCGGACCGCTCGCCCAGGCGGTCGGCGACGCCATCGGAGCAGGCGAGGTCGCGCTGACGGCCTGGAACATCGGGCGCTGGCCGATCGTCCTGATCTTCGTGATCTTGGCGGTCGCCGTCTTGTACTACTCCTCCCCCAACGTCAAGCAACCAAAGTTCCGGTGGATCAGCATCGGGGCCGGGGTGGCGATACTGGTCTGGGTTCTGGCGTCGGTCGGGTTCGGCTTCTACGTCGCCAACTTCGGCAGCTACAACAAGACCTATGGTGCGCTGGCCGGAGTCATCGTCTTCCTACTCTGGTTGTGGATCACCAATTTGGCATTGCTATTCGGAGCCGAACTGGACGCCGAACTCGAACGCGGCCGCCAACTGCAGGCAGGCATCCATGCCGAACGCGATCTGCAACTGCCGCCCCGCGACAGCCGGGTCGCCCTCAAGAATCAGGCCAAAGAAGAACAGGACGTCGAACGTGGCCGCGCCCTACGGGAATCTCGCGGCCAAGACGACGGCTAATCGGCAGGCGCTTTACCGGCTACTCGAGCCCGTCGCCAGCGCTCGACGCTCCTTTAGCGCGTCGAGCAACCGATGTTCAGCGTCTTCGCCCGGCTTGATACGCGTTGGGATGCGAAGTAGAAAGAACGCGCCGAGCGCCCACCAGGCACCGAACAGGATCCACGGCGGCACGTCGAGGAACGCCGGCATGCCCGGCAGGTAGAGGCTCAGCAGCCCAACGCACAGCACGACGGCGGCGCCGCCGATCAGCAGGCCGCCGTTCCCCTTGCCCCCCACCCGGAGCGGTCGGTCCATCAGCGGCTCCCGGCGGCGCAGGACGACGAAGACGACCGCCACCAGCAGGTAGGCGATGACGATGCTGGGAGAGCCGGAGTCGACGAGCCAGCCGAGCATCGCCTCGCCGAGGAACGGGGCGACGAAGGACAGGCCACCGACGAACAGCAGTGCGTTGATCGGGGTGCGGAACTTCGGGTGCAGCTTGCCGAACCAGGCGGGCAGCATGCCCGAGCGCGCCATCGAGTACATCAGACGCGAGGCGCCGAGCAGCAGCGAGTTCCACGACGTGAGGATGCCGGCGATGCCGCCCGCGATCAGGAGCTTCGCCATGAAGTCGCTGCCGAACATCGCGCCGAACGCGTCCGCGGTGGCGATATCCGCCTCCCCGAGCTCGGCGGCGCTCATCGCCGACGAGGTGGTCAGAATGGTCATGACGTACCAGATGGAGGCCAGGAACACGGCGATGACGACCAGGCGTCCGATCTGACGCGCAGGGATGTTCACTTCCTCCGCGGACTGCGGGATGACGTCGAATCCGACGAACAGAAAGGGCACCACGACGAGAACGGCGAAAAACCCTGCGGTGCCGCCGGTGAAGAGCGGCTCCATGTTGTTCGTCGAGCCGCCGGTGAAGGATCCGACAACCAGCATCAGGCCGATGACCAGCAGCAGCACCACGACGAACGTCTGTGCCACACTCGCGAACTTGACGCCGAGGATGTTGATCGTGGTGATGATCGCCGCGGCGATCGCGCCGACCAGTGCCCAGGTGAGATAGACCTGGCTGCCCGCGACCTCCCACAACGGAACCTGGTTGAGGCCGGGAAATAGATACAGCGCGGTTCTGGGCAGAGCCACCGCCTCGAACATCACGATGGTCACGTAACCGCCGACGATGCCCCACGAGCCGACGAACGACCACCGGGGTCCCATGCCGCGAAGCAAAAAGTTGTGCTCACCTCCGGCCTTGGGCATGGCCGCCGTGAGCTCGGCGTACGTCAATCCGACCACGCCCATGATCGCCCCGCCGGCGAGCATCGCCAGCACCGCGCCGAGCGAGCCCGCAGACCCGATCCAGTCTCCGGTGAGCACCACCCAGCCGAATCCGATCATGGCACCAAAGCCGAGGGCTAATACATCCCAATTGCCGAGGACCTTCAGCAGAGAGGCGTCTTCGGTTTTATCGACTGCGTTTCTCTCCATTGAGAACACACCTTTCAGGTGCTCGTCTTGGCTACCGCTAAGGGCTGAACTCAAGCTAGCCGATTGTCGGTCCTCGTCGATTGCCAAACGGCGCAAGCAGCAGGGCGATGGGAATGCGTGGCCTCGGGTTTCGACCAGCCGTGCCACCGGGCGATTTCAGCCGGCTGTCAGCGAGACGAGCTCTGCGGATTCACCCAGCGCCACTGTCGGGTGGAGCATTCCTGGGCATCGGGAACGCGATCCCGCACTGCCGCAACCACACCCGGCCACCACTGCTCGTCGTAGTCGTCCCCGGAGAGCCATCCGCCCGGCGCCACCTTCGGTAGCCAGCCGTCAATGTCGCCGAGCACGCTGTCGTACTCGTGGCGGGCGTCGAGGTGAACCCAGGCCAGGGACCCGTCGGCGAAGAGCGCGGCGGCCGCCGGTGACGGGCTTACCAAGAGGTGTACCCGGTCGGCGAAACCACACGCGATGACGTTGCGGTGCAACTGCCCGGCCAGGGTGCCGCCCCCATCGGCGACGGCGGCGGCATGAGAGTCCTTGTCCGCGGTACCCTCGCGTCCGCTGCCGCGGCAGTAGTCGACGCCGACCACGGTGAAGTCGCGATTCGCCTCGCGCACCACCTCGGCCAGTGAACACAGACTGCGACCCAGGTAGGAGCCGACCTCGACGAACGTGCTGCCGTCCGCGAAGGTGGTCACCGCCTCCTCCTGCAGGTCACGCCAGCCGAACCAGCCGTGGATCTGCGACCAGTGCGATATCGGTGCATTGTGGTCTTCGGCCTGTGGATTCACGTGTCAGATCCTTTCGGCAGGACCCGAGGGTACCGTCAGTTCCCAAACTCGTTGTCACTGTGCGGTTCTTACGGCGCGCTCACGCAGAGCGTCACACATGTGCTCATTGATTTGTCTTATCTCGTCCTGTCTTTATCGACCGCTTCGTGAGGGACCGACCCCTCGTCTCCTGCGTCGTTTAGGCGTCCGCGTGGCGATACTCGACAGGCTGTCGTCACCAGCATGAGTCAGTACAGTCGAAATCATCATGGTAAAGAAGCCCAGCATTCGCCAATTGGCGCTCGTTCTAATGGTGTTGGTAACGAGCATTGCCCTCGGATCGGCTACCGCCGTGGCCGACGAACTCGGTGACTATCGGTGGGAACGTCGCCCTCTGCTGGTGTTCGCGCCGACAGACAGCGATCCACGGCTCGTTGAAACGCTGGGCCGAATCGAGGCCAGGCGATGTGACTTTGTCAGCCGCGACATGGTGCTTGGCCTGGTGGTCACCGAGGGAAACAGCACGCTAGATGGTCAAGCCATCAACGCCGATGAGTCACAACGGCTTGGAGACCGACATGCGATCGGCGAGAACGCCTTCAGCGTCGTGCTGATCGGGAAAGATGGCGGCGAAAAACTGCGCGTCAACGAGGTACCGGACCTCTCCGTAATCTATGCGGTGATCGATGGCATGCCCATGCGAGGCCGCGAGATGAATGCCAACCCGAGTCGGTGTTGATGTCAGCTCGGCGAGGGTACCGACGTGGGCAATTCAGCGTGTTGTTCGCCTGCTTGGCGCTTCTGACGGTGTCATGCGGAAGCACTGGGCGAACCGTCGACCCAGACGAGACGACGAACGTGGCGCAGACTCCCCAATCGTCCTCGCAAGCACCCCGGCCAGAAGCACCTGGCGCCGTTCTGGTCGACCTCGACGACGCCGGCGAGGTGGCCACCTGGGCCACGGTCAACGACCCCGTGATGGGCGGCATGTCCACCTCGAGAATCGCGTTCGCCGATGGTGGTCTCGTGTTCTCCGGCAACATCTCGCTGCAGAACAACGGCGGATTCGCCTCGGCCCGCAGTCCGCAGGATCCCGATATCGGCTTACGCGCAGCGGGGGCGAAGTCGCTGCGCGTGCACGCGGTGGGCGACGGTAAGACCTACCTATTGAAGGTGGGCACTGCGGGGCAGCCATGGTCCTACGTCCAGCGCTTCGCGACCGAGGCCGCCGTCCAGCGGATCTACGATCTGCCCGTTGAGGGCTTCGAGCCGGTTGGCATGCGACTCGATCCCGCACCCGACGCGCCGCAGACTCTGGACCCGTCAAGCATCAGCCAGGTGTCGCTCTACATTCTCGACAAACAGCAAGGCCCCTTCGAACTCACTGTCAGCAAGATCGATGCCACCTCCTGATTGCCCCTCCCGCAACAGGTTCCATGGCGGCTGCGTCATTCAAGCCGGGCGTAAGAGCGGGCACGGGTCCGCTGCGCGCTGCGGTGCCTGCGGTCGTGAACGCGTGAACTAGCTTCGGCCCACTGCGATTCGAGACACAGGGATGGGCTTTGCGGCCAGTGCCCCGCCAGAAAAGGTGGCCCGATACTCGGAAGGGGACACATCGACGATCCTGCGGAAGTGCAGCCGCAGGTTAGATCCGGTTCCGAGGCCGACCTGATCCGCGATCTGGTCGACGGACAGCCGCGTGCTCTCCAGAAGCTCTCGGGCGGCGTCGACCCGAGCGCGCAAGATCCACTGCAACGGAGTGCTGCCGGTCTCTTCGGCGAAGCGACGCAGGAACGTACGCGGCGACATTCGCGCGTGCGCCGCGAGATCATCGATGGTGAGCGGCTGGTCGAGCCGCGCCATGACCCATTCGCGGGTCGCGGCCAGAGTGTCACCCCGGGGCGCGGAGCTGTTCTTCGGCAGATACTGGGCTTGCCCTCCGCTCCGATGGGGCGCAGTCACGAGGCCGCGGGCAATCTCGTTCGCCGCGGTGACACCGAGGTCGCGTCGCACGATGTGCAGGCACAGGTCGAGTCCGGCGGCGGCACCCGCCGAGGTGAGGACGGGTCCTTCGTCGACGAAGAGCACGTTCGGCTCGACCGTGATCTCGGGGTATCGCTCCGCCAGCTGCTCGGCCGCGTCCCAGTGCGTCGTCGCACGGAGACCGTCGAGCAGGCCGGCCTCGGCGAGGGCGAAGGCGCCGTAGCAGATCGACGCGATCCGCACGCCGCGCGATGCCGCGCTCCGAAGTGCTTCGTGCACCTTTGTCGGTACCTGTCGACCCGCCGGTGCGTAGCCCGGGACGATGATCGTGTCGGCTCCGGCCAGCGCCTCCAAGCCGCGAGAGACGGCGTACCCGAAGCCCCCGTGAGCCGGCACCGTTCCAGCATCAACCCCGCAGAGCGAAACGTCATAGGGAAACCCCGTCTCGGGATGGAACACCTCCGCCGGGATGCCGACGTCCAGGGGAAGAGCACCGTCGAGCACGAGGACCACAACGTGATGGGGTCGGCTCACCACAGAAACGCCTCGCTGTCACTATCCTCGCGCATATTGGCAATCTTGCCACTGGAGCATGCATCGCCGATAGCGAACACTGAGAGGACATCCGTTCGGGCGCGGTCGCGCCGACACTCCAGATGGGGAGTTCTGATCATTGCTGACACCATGAAGGCCGTCGTCCTCGCCCGTTTCGGCGGTGCCGACGCTTTCGAACTGCGCGCCGTCCCCGTACCGAATGTCCAACCCCGCCAGGTGCGGGTGCGCGTCCACGCGACCGCCGTCAACCCGCTCGACTTTCAGATCCGTCGCGGAGACTACGCAGACTACGTCCCTCTCCCCGCGATCATCGGACACGACATCTCCGGCGTGATCGAGGAAGTCGGTTCTCAGGTGACCGAGTTCCGCGTTGGCGACGAGGTCTACTACACACCCCAGATCTTTGGCGGCGACGGTTCGTATGCCGAACAGCACGTCGCTGACGTCGATCTGGTCGGCCGGAAGCCAAAGAATCTCAGCCACCTCGAGGCGGCAAGCCTGACACTCGTCGGCGGGACGGTGTGGGAGGCCCTCGTGACGCGAGCGCAGCTCACCGTGGGTGAGACCGTCCTCATCCACGGCGGCGCGGGGGGCGTCGGCTCGATCGCGATCCAGGTCGCGAAGGCGATGGGCGCACGGGTCATCACCACCGCGAAGGCAGCCGACCATGACATGGTGCTTTCGCTCGGAGCGGATGCGGCAATCGACTTCACGACGACCGACTACGTGGACGCCGTTTCTGAGATGACGCGAGGCCAGGGAGTCGACGTCGTGTTCGATACCATCGGCGGCGACGCGCTCACGAGAAGTCCACTGACGCTTGCAGACTCCGGACGCGTCGTCAGTATCGTCGACATCGCGCAGCCGCAGAATCTCATCGAGGCGTGGGGCAAGAACGCCGCCTACCATTTCGTCTTCACTCGGCAGAACCGCGGCAAGCTGGACGCACTCACCAACCTGATCGAGCGCGGCCTCGTGAAACCGGTCATCGGCGCGACCCTGCCGCTCGCGCGAATGGGCGAGGCTCATGAGCTCTTGGAAAACAGGCGGTCGTACGCACTTCACGGCAAGGTCGCGATCGACGTGGCAGGCGACACTGTCGCGCTGCCGGCTCGCGTCTAGTGGGCCTGCTCCTGTAGCACGCCTTCTGTCACGGATGGTCTGGCACCAGACTATGCGAACCTTCCCTACCGACAACGTAACCGGAGGGCCACGAAGTCAAGCGATTGGGCGCAGCCGTGGCGTGGGAAGGGATCGCCGGCAGCTCGCTGAGCAGCTGCCGGCGCGCGAAGGCACATTGAGTCGAGCCAGCCCGACCTGCCACCTCGTACACACTTTGTCTCGAGATGAGAAACAACTGTCTGCTATTGGCATCTTGAACTGCAGGTCAGCGGCCTAGCTTGAGAATCGAGGAGACTTCGCCAGCGCGGCACACGTCGCTACATCTGCTCGGCCTATTGACGTGTGCGCTGTCGCCTCGCCAGCCTGATGCGATGGGCACGTGTGGACATCTTCCGGCGTCGCCGATCCGACCGGCTACGCCATGGGTGAGGATCGTTCGTCCGAGGGCCACGCGCGACAACGGTTCGGCAAGGGGTGTATCGCGGCTCCACCCCGATGATCCAGCGAAATGTTATTCACCGACCACCACTCGATTTTGTGACCGGCCGCTTCGCGCCGTGGGGAACGCAGTCACGGGCGGTTTTTGATCAGTACGGAAAGGACACGGGTTCAGCAGCGATGACGGCAGATCACAACAACGCTGGCGTGCTTTCGTCGATGCGGCCGTTCGGCACCGCCGTGCAGATGAACATCGGCGCCGCGATTCGCACCAGACGGCGTGGCGTAAAGGGGTGGACGGGGGCGGTCAATACCGCCTACGACCCCCTTGATCCGGCCACCGCTGCCGAACCCTTCGCCGCTTACCGTGCTCTGCACAGCAGTGGACGCGTCCACTACAACCCGAAGAGGGCAACGTGGGTCGTCTCCCGGCTGGAAGATGTGCGGGCTGCCCTCCGAGACACCGACAGAATCAATAGCAGCCAAGGCGTCACCCGGGTCCGCATGGCCGCCGACTTGGTTGTCGTCACGGACGGCGAGCAGCACAGTCGACTGCGAAAGCAAGTTCAGCCCGCATTCACCAAACGCGCTCTCGAGAGCTGGCAGGCGATCACCGGCCGTCTCGCGACTGAACTTGTCGACCACGTTGTCGCCAATCCAGGCTGCGACGTGGTCGAGGAGCTTGCCATCCCCATGCCCCTGCGGGTGATCGCCGGCATTATGGGCATCCCGGAGACCGACATCGCTGATTTCCGCCGATGGTCCGAGGGCGCAGTGCAGCTCATCAACTTCACCCCCACTCCGAGCGGCGTGATCAGTGTCGCCAAGTCCGTGAACGCTGCTCTGGCGCTACGCCGTTATTTCCTCAAGCAGCTCGCGAGCGGCCACCTCAAGGGGTCCGGCACCGTGCTGGGACGCTTGCTCGAGCACAGTACCGACGGCAACCTGACGGATGAACAATTGTTTTTCATTGCCGTACTGCTTCTCATCGCTGGGAATGAGACCACCACCAACCTCCTCGGTGGGATGTTCGAGGCATTTGCTCGAAACCCTGAAGAGTACGACAAGATTCGGGCTAATCCGGATCTCATCCCGATGGCCATCGAAGAGCTCCTCCGTTTCACCAGCCCGATCCAAAACCTGTACAGGTACACCTGCGCCGACTACGCGATTGGCGATGTCACCATCCCCAGCGGATCACGGGTCCTCCTGTCCTTCGGCGCTGCGAACCGTGACCCGCTGGTCTTCGACGATCCCGATGCCTTCATCGCCGACCGCAATCCACGCATGCACGTCGCCTTCGGGTACGGGGCCCACATGTGCCTCGGCGCTCCGCTGGCCCGCATGGAAGCCGAAGCCGTCCTGCGGGAGCTCGTCAGTCGTGTCGAGAGGATTTCCACAGAGGGGCCCGTAACGTGGTCGACCAACAGCTCGTTGCGAGGGCCGACCAAATTGCCTGTCCGCCTTCAGAAATGCTGATGGTGGGCTGCGCGGCGGGCCCGAACGCGGCGGCTTACGTGACGGCGCAGGTAAGGAATTGCGAGACCGCCGACATCGCGATCGATTGGGAATTTGACGGATGATGAACGAGCACAAGTGGAGCGAGAGCGACGTTCCGGATCAATCGGGTCGAGTTGCCGTCGTCACGGGATCCAATACGGGCCTCGGGTTGGACACCGCGCGGGTGCTTGCGGCACGCGGCGCGCAGGTGGTGTTGGCTGTGCGCAATGCGGACAAAGGCAAAGCGGCCGCTGACCAGATTCGCCGGTCGGTGCCGGAGGCGCAGGTAGCGGTGCAGCAGCTCGATCTGGGGTCACTCGAGGCGGTTCGGGCCGCGTCGGCCGAACTGCGTGCCGCCCATCCGCGGATCGACCTACTCATCAACAACGCCGCGGTGGCGTTCCCGCCCAAGACGACGACTCCTGACGGCTTCGAGTTGCAATTCGCCACCAACCACCTCGGCCACTTTGCGCTGACGGGACTCCTGCTGGAGAACATGCTCGGCGTTGACGGGGCGCGGGTGGTGGTGGTGGCAAGTTTGGACCACAAGCTCGGCGGCGCAATTCATTTCGATGATCTTCAGTGGGAGCGCCGGTACAGTGGCGCGCTCGCCTACGCCCAGTCCAAGCTCGCGAACTTGATGTTCTGCTATGAGTTGCATCGACGCTTGAGTAGATCGGGCGCGCCCCTGATAGCGGTTACCGCCCACCCCGGGTACACGAAGTCTGACCTCTTCAGGAACATGTGGAAACCGGTCCAGGCCATGATGAAGTTCTCCGACCGTTTCATCGGTCAGGATCCCGCGAAAGGTGCACTGCCACAGCTGTACGCCGCGACGATGCCTGACGTGCGCGGTGGTCAGTACTGGGGACCAGACGGGTTCCTCGAGATGGCGGGTCACCCCAAACTGGTGCGGTCGAGCAAGAGGTCGTACGACCAGCAGACGCAACAACGTTTGTGGACAGTGTCCGAGGAGTTGACCGGTGTCACGTATCCGATCTGACCACTATCACCCTGACCTGAGGGGCATCGCGCGAGTGCTCCCCCGGTCGCCCTTCAACAAAGTAACGCTGCCGGCAATGCGTGCCCTGACCCGATTTGCGCCGGCAACCTCAGAGGGTGTGGAAGTCCTCGCGATCACGCACAGCGCCGGGGTCCGGCTCTATCGACCCGAACGCGAGTGCACGCACGGCGGCGCACTGCTGTGGATCCACGGCGGCGGATACGTCATCGGAACGGCAGCCCAAGACGATGCGCTGTGCCGACGGTTCGTCCGCCGCGTCGGCGTTCCGGTCGCGTCCGTCGACTACCGGCTCGCTCCGAAAGATCCTTATCCGGCCGCACTGGAGGATTGTTATTCGGCGCTGACCTGGTTGGCTCGCCAGCCCGGGGTGGTTCCCGACCGGATAGCGATCGGCGGCGCCAGCGCGGGTGGAGGTTTGGCAGCGGCGCTTGCGCTGCTGGCCCGCGATCGCGGCGAGGTGACACCGTTGTTCCAGTTGTTGGTCTATCCGATGGTCGACGATCGACCGTCCAGTCGCCCAGGTCTGGAGAGCCCGCACTATCGGCTATGGAGCGAAAAGAGCGATCGGCTGGGCTGGCAGGCGTACCTGAAAGGGGCCGATCGCCAGTCTGCGGTCCCGGCACGACACGACGACCTCTCCAATCTCGCGCCTGCATGGGTGGGCGTGGGAACGGTGGATCCGCTATACGGCCAGGACGTTGAGTACGCGCATCGGCTGCGTGACGCGGGTGTGGCATGTCAGCTCGACGTCGTCGACGGAGCGTTTCACGGATTCGACATCATCGCCTCCAAGACGCCTGTGGCGCAGAGCTTTTTCGATCGGCAGTGCGAAGCACTGCTGGCAGCGTTTGCAAGCTGACTCGGACGGGAGTCTGGCGTCTGGCGATGTCAACGTGGACCGGCCCGCTGTGACGGACGACTTATTCCTACTTCGCAGTTCCGTAGGCCGGCGTTTGAGGCGGGCCCGTTTACGGGTCTCATGTCCCGAGCGGCATGTCCCGACGCCTGTAGCTGCGCTGCAGTTGTTGGCAGCTAGCCCTTTGCCATGTTGGTGAACCGCGACAGGTGCAGCTGGTGCGCGACGGTGATCGTCTTTGTCGGACCGTTTCGGTGCTTGCCTAGAATCAGATCCGCTTCGCCGCCTCGTGGGTCGTCGCGCTCGAACGCATCCGGCCGGTGCAGCAGGATCACCATGTCGGCATCTTGTTCCAAACTGTTATGAACCGAGATGCCGTCGGCGACGAAATTATGTGTGCCACTTACCGTTCCGTCGTAGACAGGCCGCTTGCCGATACTCGTGATCTCGACGACGGTGTCCCAGAAGACATCGCTAGTTGCCATGTCGTGAAGCGCGGCGTTCTCCAACAGTGTGGCCGCGCGATGTAGTCGACTACGGCTTGGCGCATGCTTCCACAAGGTCGCCCCGCAGAACTTCGTGCCCATCGCCGCCGCGAACTCGCGGTGCGTCATCTTCTTCGCGACCAAATCTGCCCGGACGTCAGTCCATACTTCCTTCGGCACTGTGTCGAGGTTGGCGTTACGAACCTTGTTCTCCAGCAGGGCGATGACCGCGCGCGCCGTAGCCGCCTTCATTCCGTTAACACCGACATGGCGCAGGAACCGCAGTTGATTCTCTGCGCCGTAAATGTAAAGGTGCCACCCATCGCGATAACCCGCCTTGCGGATCCGCTTGACACGACCGAACACGCCCACTCGGGCCAGCAAGCCGTTGACATCGTCGATCAACTGTCGGCTTGTCGACGCGTAGTACACGCGGCCCTGGCTAGCCTTGGTGTCCCACTTGACGCAGCCATCGGTTGACCAAAGGTGCTTTAAGAACACGGCCACTTGGTCGTTCGGCGCACCGAACATCGCTCTAGGAACGAACTTTTCGTAGCTACGCTTGCCGAAGATGCCGAGCCCATCCAGCCAGGCAGCAATCGGATTCCGCCGGCCATGTGTCAACTGATAGGGCGCGGGCAGCCGCAGGGTGGTCACCCTTGCCGCGGCGTAATCGTCCCGGATCGGTTCCACACCGAAGTGCCGCGCCGCGCTAGACACTGCCGCCAGATTCAACTCATCGACGCTTGCATACCTGATCGGTTGGTTCTTCACACACGATCCGTCGCCGATCATGTGTGCCAGCAGAATCACCTCGTCTTCTGGCAGACGTTGCGTCTGAACAGGTTCCGGAACCCTGCGCGGCACCGCCAAACGGTCGCCGACTTTCAGCTCAGCCAGCGGTGTCCACCCGTCAAACGTCATGAACGGATGATTGGCCGTTGCCTCGATCTCGCGTCCTGAGGCCAGCCGCATCTTGAAGACTTCCTTGTGTCCGCTGTAGAACACGTTCGTCATCGGCCGAGCGACCATCCGCTTGCGCTCATCCAGCGACCAAACCAGCGGTCGCTCACCCGTGCGCATCAGCTCGCCGAAGGTCACCTCGGCGCCCGTGTCCGCCCGCAGGATTCTCGTGTTCGCGGTCAGACAGCCTGACTCGCGAAGATCCGAGACCATCGGCTTCTTGTCGGTGCGCTGCTCCGGGCCGCGGTTCAACTGGCTGATCGCCACCACCGGGACGTCGAGCTCCTTGGCCATCAGCTTCAGGCTTCGCGAGAAGTCCGACACCTCTTGCTGGCGCGACTCATACTTCTTGCCCGACGTCATCAGCTGCATATAGTCCACGACGATCAGTCGCAGGCCGGCCTTTTGCGAGAGCCGTCGCGCCTTCGCCCGGATCTCCATCATCGTCAGGTTCGGCGAATCGTCGATGTAAAGCGGCGCCTCGCTTATTTCGCTCATCCGGCGCGCCAGCCGGGTCCAGTCGTCGTCACTCATCCGACCCGACCGCATGTCGGCGAGCTTGATCTTCGCCTCTGCTGACAGCAGCCGCATCACGATCTCCGACTTACTCATTTCCAGCGAAAAGATGACGCTCGGCATCTGATGCTTGATGGAGCACGATCGCATGAAATCCAAACCGAGAGTCGAGTTGTGCGTCGGCACCATGTCAGGGCCCGCCAGGTACAAGTGCTCTGGATTGGCAACCTCAACGCAGCGCACCGGCACGCTCACAACACGACGGATCGACTCGATGCCCCATGCCCGCTGCTGCCGTCCGCCAACAGGGGCGAGGGCAGGCGCCCGCGTCGCGCTGATCAGGTCCGCACCCGGCCGCAATGCCGTCGTGATCTGCACGCCCCGACTCGTCGGCCACTGGTGGAACGCATCCGCGACAAGCCCTGTGCCGTCGGCGAAGTCAACTTCGTAGCACGGCCTTCCGAGCATGATGTCTGTAGCGGCGACCACCCGTGTTGGCTCGCCGTGAGCGTCCAGCAAAAAATCGCCGACGGCGACGTCGCCCATCGTCGTCCACCCAGTCGGTGTGGGCAGCGGAGTATCAAGTGCCAGCGCCTTCCCGACGCCCGGCCGTGCCGCCACGATGATCATCTGACCCGGATGTAAGCCGTTGGTCACGTCGTCGAGTTCGACGAAGCCGGTAGGCACCCCGCGAGCGATACCGCCTTGCGACGCGATCGCGTCGATCTCGTCCATCGTCGGCTGAAGAATCTCTTCCAGCACCACGAAATCCTCAGCGGTTCGCCGCTCGGTGACGTCATAGATCTCCGCTTGCGCCCGGTCCACGACATCGTCGACATCGGCACCGTCGGCGCCGGCATAGCCGTACTGCACGACGCGCGTGCCCGCTTCCACCAACCGGCGCAACAGTGCCTTCTCCGCCACGATGCCCGCATAGAACCCCGCGTTGGCTGCGGTCGGCACCGTCGAGATCAGCGTGTGCAGATACGGCGCTCCACCGATCCGGCGCAGTAACCCGCGGCGGTCCAGCTCCGCCGCCACCGTCACCGCATCGGCCGGTTCACCACGGCCGTACAGGTCCAGGATCGCGTCATACACGTTCTGGTGCGCGGGCCGATAGAAGTCACCCGGCCGCAGCTTCTCCAGCACGTCGGCGATCGCGTCCTTGCTCAGCAGCATGCCGCCCAGGACGGCCTGCTCCGCCGCAGCGTCCTGCGGAGGCTGACGTCCGAAATCCTCACTGGGTGGAGGAGTGTCCATGGCCGAATGGCCAAGGTCGTCCACGACAGCCACGGAGCTACACCTCCCCAGAACTAGGTCGAACTGACGTTCGATGAAACGCTACCGCGGCACGGTGACAAGCGTCGGACATCCGCCCCCAATCGGTCGCCCTAAAGGACTCGCGACGGCCAACGCTAGACGTTGCTGGGAGCGATGCAAGGGGCCCCTGTTCATGGACCTGTGGATGGACTGTGGATAGGTCTGGACAGCCATGTTGAGTCGTTGGGGAGAACCTGTGTATAACTTGCTTTTTTCAGCGCATCCGCGCAGATAGCCGCACCATAAACCGCATGGAATTCTGTGGATGGGAATTCGCACGGCGTGTCGCCATCGGTTGCGGTCTCGGGCGTGTTGTGTTTCCGATCGGGGCCATGCAGGTTAACAGCCGGTTAGCTTCGCTGTGACCTAAATACCTTGACGAGTTCGCCAGCATCGGCCTACGCGCACAGCAACGGCCGGGTGAAGATCTATTCGATCCTCACCCGGCCGTATTTGCGCTGACGTTATTGTCCGGCGACGACGCTCAACGACACCGAGGCGTCGACCTCGGGATGCAGCCGCACCGTGATCGGGTGCGTGCCGGTGGACTTGATATGCGCCTTGGGCAACTGCACCGTGCGCTTGTCCAGATTCGGGCCGCCGGCCTTCTTGATGGCAGCGACCACGTCGGCGCCCGTAACCGAACCGAACAGCTTGCCGCTGTCTCCGGCCGCCTTCACCGCCAGCTCGACTGCGCCCAGACCCTCGAGCGCCGTCTTCAACTCGCGCGCATGCTCGAGCCCCTGCACGGCCTTGGCCTCGCGGGCGCGGCGGATCTCCTCGGCCTGGCGCTCCGCGCCACGCGATGCCACGACGGCCATGCCGCGGGGCAGCAGGAAGTTGCGGCCGTAGCCGTCCTTGACCTCGACGATGTCACCCGAGGTGCCCAGGTGATCCACCTCAGTAGTCAGAATGAGTTTCATTGTCTCTTCCTCGCCTCTATCGCGTCGACGAGCTGAACGGCAGCAGCGCCACCTCGCGGGCGTTCTTCACCGCGATGGCGATGTCGCGCTGGTGCTGAACACAGTTGCCTGTCACGCGGCGGGCACGGATCTTGCCGCGCTCGCTGATGTAGGTCCGCAGCAGTGCGGTGTCCTTGTAATCGATGATCTGGTTCTTGCCCTTCTTCGAGCAGAACACGCACTTGCGAGTCTTGACCGGCTTCTCGGGAGCCGGGCGCCTCTTGGTCGAGGACTTGGCCATGTGTCTATCTCTTTCTGGAATTGCTGATCAGTAATGAGTCAGAAGGGGGGTTCGTCGTCGCTGCCGCTGAACGAGCCCGACGCGGGCGCGCTGCCCCACGGATCGTCTTGCCGGCCGTCGGAACCGCCGGCGCCGCCGGCACCGCCGGTAGCCGCACTGCGCGAGCCACCACCGCCGCCGCTGCCGAACCCGCCGCCACCACCGCCGCTGCGGCTGGCCTTGTTGACCTTGGCCGTGGCGTACTTCAGTGACGGGCCGATCTCGTCGACCTCGAGCTCCACCACGGTGCGCTTCTCACCCTCACGGGTTTCGAAGGAGCGCTGCTTGAGCCGTCCCTGCACGATCACGCGCGAGCCGCGAGTCAGGCTCTCGGCCACGTTCTCGGCCGCCTCACGCCAGATGTTGCAGCGGAGGAACAGCGCCTCGCCGTCTTTCCATTCATTGGTCTGACGGTCGAAGATGCGCGGCGTCGACGCCACGGTGAAGTTGGCGACGGCTGCGCCTGACGGCGTGAACCGAAGCTCGGGGTCTGCCGTCAGGTTTCCGATGACCGTGATGATGGTGTCACCAGCCACGAGTTCCTCCTGGATTGGGTTGTCGGCGCGAAGTCAGTCGCAGGCGAGCCTACGGAGCCGCTCCGACGTACGGCAGCCTTTAGTGCTTGTCGGTTCGCATGACCTTGGTCCGCAGGACGGACTCGTTCAGGTTGAGCTGGCGGTCCAGTTCGGACACCGTTGCGGACTCGGCCTTCACATCGACGACGGCATAGATGCCCTCGGCGTGCTTGGCGATCTCGTAGGCCAGCCGGCGCTTGCCCCAGATGTCGACCTTGTCGACGGTGCCGCCGTCCTTGCGGATGACGTTGAGGAACGTCTCCAGCGACGGAGCAACAGTGCGCTCGTCGAGAGTGGGGTCGAGAATGACCATGATTTCGTATGGACGCATGAGAACCACACCACCTCCTACGGTCTTGTTCGGCCACGGTCGTTCCGTGACAGGAGGGTTACCTGCGTCGGCAACCGGCCCAGGCTACAGGAATGCCCGCTGATCTGCGAAATCGCCTAGCTCACCGACACGGCGCGGGGACCGCGCTAGCCAGCTCGCCCGCCCACGCTTCGTAGGCTTCCTGGGTCGGGTGAATCCCGTCCTCGACCCATTGGTTCTCGTCGGCCTGTTGCGTGTACAGCGGTCGCATGTCGATGAATTCGGCACCCGCCGCGTTGGCCTCTTCGATCAGCACGCTGTCGAACGCCTCACGCTGTGCCGCGAGATCATCGCCGTAAGTCTGCCCCTCGGGCGACCGAAACCATTCGTTCTGCGCCAGCACGATCACGCGCGCACCACCGGCCGTCGACGCATCGAGTACCGACTTCACGTTCTTTCGGTAGTCCTCGATCGTCACACCGTTGACGATGTCGTTGGCACCGGCCTGGAAGGTGATCAACGTCGGTGCGAACGAGTCGATCTGGGGCACCTCGTCGGTCAGCACCTGCTCGGCCGTGTAGCCGCTGATGCCGGCATTCTGCAGTTCTACCTGGCAGCCTTCACCGCGCCACCGTTCGGCGAGCAGCGCTGGGAAAGCACCCGTCTGCTCATCCGGGGCGCCGACGCCCTGGCTCAGCGAATCGCCCAACGCGAGATAGCGCACGGTGCCGTCGTTCGGTACGGCGGAGGTCGTGCCACCGCCCTGCTGCGCCGTCGGCGGCGAGGGTGCCGGGCTGTCGGACTTGCCGCAGCCGACCAGCGCGGCGGCCACGCAGGCCAGTACGAGGATGCCTCGGATCCGGCGCATCATCCGTTGACAATAGCTTCGAGCGTGGCTGCGTCAGGCTTAAAATTCCAGTGTTCTCCGTCGGCCAACCCTGATTGGAGATGTGCCCATGACCGGTCTGCCATTCGACTGCGACCTCGTTTTGAAGGGCGGAATCACCAGCGGTGTCGTCTACCCCACCGCCATCGTCGAACTCGCCCGCGATCACCGCTTCCACAACATCGGCGGCGCGTCGGCAGGAGCGATCGCCGCCGCCGCCGCTGCGGCAGCCGAGTACGGGCGCCAGACCGGCGGCGGCGGCTTCGACGAACTGAACGCGATTCCCGGGGAATTGGCGCAGGAGGACGCGACGTCCCACCAGACGCTGCTGCAGCGACTTTTCGTGGCGCAACCCGAAACCCGCGAGTACTTCGACCTGTTCTGGCAGCAGAAAAAGCTGGACGGAGGGCTCTTCACACGCGCCAAGGCCGTGCTTCCAACCCTCCTCCGGCACAGTCCAATCGTTCCAAAGTTCAAGGTGGCCAATCTCTTTGCTTTCGGCCTGCCGCTGGCGGCGATCGTCTGGGCGGTGCTCGCGCGCTCACCGGGAACGATCGCGTTCGCCGTGCTCGCAGTGCTCGTCGGCGTGGTCACCTACCTGGTCGCTCGCGTGGTCGAGGGCGTCATCCACGCGGTCGGTCACGCGCAGCAGGCCGTCGCCGCCAACATGCACGGCCTGGTCAACGGGCGCTCGGTCGGCGACCAGATGGGACTCACCGATTGGCTGCACGAACGGATAGAGCGACTGGCGGGCGGCGATCGTCAATCACCGCTGACCTACGGCGATCTCAAAGAACACGGCATCGGCCTCGTCACGCTCACCACCAACCTCTCGCAGAGCGCGAGTGAGACCTTTCCCTTTTCAGACGAAACATGGGCGTTCAGGCCCGACGACATCCGCAAGCTGTTTCCCAAACCGGTCGCCGACCATCTCGAACGCCTGGGCCAGGTGGCTACCGAAAAGTCGAGTAGGCGAACGGAACTCAATGCGGCGGAACTGCTCAAACTGCCGCGCGCAGAGGACATACCAGTGCTCGTCGGCGCGCGGATCAGTTTGTCCTTCCCGGTGCTGATCTCGGCAGTTCCGCTGTGGCGGCTCACATTCTTTCAACGGGAGAACAATTGGATCGCCGAATACCGCCAGGTCTGGCTGTCCGACGGTGGCATCTGCTCGAACATGCCGGTCCACCTGTTCGACCATCCGTTGCCGTCACGACCGACCTACGGGATCAACCTCGGCTCCGCCGCAACCGGCGACGGCGGTATGGCTGCTGCCCATCGCAACGTGTGGCGACCGATTCAAGCAGGGGTCGGAGACGGATCTCCGATTGTCGGCATCACGTCGACCGGTGGACTGCTCGGTGCGGTCCTGACAACCATGCAAACCTGGTCGGACAACTTGGCAACCAAGGCGCTCGGCGTCCGTGACCGCATTTGCACCATCCAGTTGGCCAAGGGTGAGGGTGGCATGAACCTCGACATGGACAGTGGGACGATCACCGGCTTGATCCCGAAGGGACGGGCAGCCGGGGAGAACCTGGGTTGGATGGTGCGGGGTGACATCCCCGAGCATGTCGACCTTCCTCCCCACATCGGCCCCGCCGAGGCCACAACTCAGTGGACCAGGCACCGGTGGACGCGGCTCCGCTCGACAGCCCTCGGAGCAGGCAAGTACATTGAGGCAGTCAAGGGCGGGTGGACCAAACCCGCTGTGCCACAACACGGACCGATGCAGAACGACCTGACGTACACCCAGCTCGCCGGGAGCGCGGACACGCTCTCGTACTTGCCGTACGTGTCGAAGTGGAGCGCAGCCGCAGGTGCCGACCTGACGGCTGGCATTGGGGCGCTGACCGCTGTCGACCTCGGCGTCGCCGAAAAATTTGATCCGCCGCCGTATCGGCGACTCACGTTGAGCACGCGCGGAGAGCCCGAGACCGAACTCAACAAGCGCACTCAGCGCGACGAACTGCCCACGAGCTGATCGGAATCAGGATCGGGATCGGGCTGCGGCGCGCTCACCCGCACCCTGTCCCGATCCGGCCGTAGCCAGTCGGGCAGCCATCGAGGCGGATCGTCGGGCGCGCGGTCGAAGACTCCCCCGGCCGGGTCGTCGACCTCACCGCCGAAGCGCACCAGATCCTTGTCGGGTCGATAGATCTGATGAATCACCAACGCGCACAAGCCGATCACTGCGAGATCCCGGATCACCACCACGACGGTGAACGGTTGCTCGGGCAGGCCCTTGTTCTGCTGGCCGTAGAGGTACAGCATCCGCGGAATCCACACCAGCGCGTCTACCGTCATCCACGCGAGCAGGATGCGCCGGTGGGGCAGGGCGAGCACCGCCAGCGGCACCAGCCACAGCGAGAACTGCGGGCTCCACACCTTGTTCGTCAACAGGAACGCCGCGACGACCAGGAACGCGATCTGCGCCACCCGCGGCCGCTGCTTGGCCGTCAACGCAATATAACCGATTGCGACACAGCAAGATACGAACAGCAGCGCCGACACGGTGTTCAGCACCGTCGGCGGCTCCCACACTCCCAGATCCGGATCGAAACCACCCCAGCCGGTGAACGACCGAATCACGTTGTAGATCGAATCCATGTCGTCACCGCGACGGCTGTTGAGCCGGAAGAACTCTGACCATCCCCTCGGGAACAGCACCATGATCGGCAGGTTCACCAGCACCCAGGTGACCGCGGCGGCGAGCGCCGTCTTACCGACCTCACGTCCCTTGCCGGTGCGCACCGCCAACACCAGCAGCGGTGCGAGCAGCAACAGCGGATACAGCTTCGCCGCCACGCCCAGGCCGATCAGCACGCCCGCCAGCACTGGCTTTCGCCGCGCCCACGCAAGCATCGCCCCCGTTGCGAAAGCCGTTGCGAGCGCGTCGAAGTTGGTGAAGATCTGGAAGATCACGATCGGCGAGGCCGCTACCAGGGCCGCATCCCACACCCTGCGCGGGCCGGCTAGTCGAGACGTCGCCCATACCGTAGCCAGCCACGCCAGCGCCAGCCCGAAGGCCGCGATGTTGAAGAACATCACCACCTCGGCCAGGATCGGCAGCGACACGAGCTTCGCCAACGCGGTGTATGACTTCGCCAGCGTCATCGAGCCGTATTGGTACAGCCCGGTCAACACCGGATACTCCATGTACCGCACCGCGACGTCGCCGTCGTACCTGATCTTCGGCTTACCGTCGCCGTCCTTTTCGGTCCAGCTGGACTTGTACGGGAACTTGCCGAGGTTCAACAGTTCGGCGGTGTAGAGCGGAACGGTGTCGGAGTAGCAGAGCTGGTAGTACGCCCGCTGATTGTCCCAGTTGGCGACGCGCTGGTCAGGCGGGCCGGTACCGGTGGTCTGCAGGCACGCCGCCTTGGTCGAGTACCCGAGCGCGAGCAGCACCAGCGCGATGAGCAGCATGGCGCGCAGCGGCGTGAAGAACCGTTGACGGCCGATGAGCGCGTGCCTGCCGACCGGGCCGCCGATCACTCCGGACAGGGCGGCGCCCATTGTGTCTGTGCGGCTTGGCATGTCCCGGTTGTCGAGACTCCGAGTGTCGAGCGCACGCGGCATCGGCGACACCGTCGATGGCTCGCCGTCGTCCCGGCCTGGCACGTCGGTCACGGAGGCGGAGGCGGTGCACCCGGCACGCCGGGGGGTGGCGGCGGCGGAGGCGCACCGGGCGCTACGGGCACGCCGGGCGCCCCGGGCGCAGGCGGGCCGACGGGCACAGTCGTAGGCGGGCCCCACGGAATCGTGACCCCGGGCGCCAGCTCGATCGTCGGCTGGATCACGGTGGTCTGCGGCACGGGCGGGACGTCCGGCGGCGGGGTTGACGACGGCGGCGCCGGGGCTTGCGGCACACCGGCGTAGCCGCCGATCTCCTCGGGCTTCGGGAACGTCTCGTTGTCCGTTCCGTCCAGCGCGCCGTCCATCGTCGCCTTCCAGATGTCCGACGGCAGACCCGAACCGTAAACCGGCGAACCCCATTGGTTCTCCAGCGGTTTGGTGCCTTCGGTGGTGCCGACCCAGACCGCCGTCGACAACGACGGCGTGAAGCCGACCATCCACGCGTCACGGTTGGCGCCGGTGTCCCCCAACTGGTTCGTACCCGTCTTCGCGGCCGACGGACGTCCGCCGGCCAGCGCGTGGCCGTTGGAGTAGGCGGCGATCGGCTGCATCGCGGCGATCACGTTCTCGGCGACCTTCTTGTCGATCCGCTGCTCGCCCTGGTTGTCCTGCTGCGACGCGTCGAACAGCACTTCGCCGTTGGCGTTGACGACCTTCTGCACGAAGTGCGGTTTGTGGTACACGCCGGACGCCGCGATGGTCGCGTACGCCGACGCCATGTCGAAAACCCGGCTCTGGTATTGGCCCAACACGATGCCGTTGTTGGGTGGTCCGCCCTGACCGTCCTCGGACAGCGTGTGGTCGACGCCGGGGAAGCTCTCGGCGATGCCCGCCTCGTGGGCGGCCTTCGCGACGTCGGCGGGCCCGTTCTCCAACTTGAGCATCAGCCGGTAGTAGCTGGTGTTCAGTGAGCGCTTCAGGGCTTCGGCGATGTTGCAGGTGCCGCAACCGCCGCCTTCGACATTGTTGATCGTGATGCCGTTCATCGACACCGGCGAACTGTCGACCTGAGTGCCGAGGCCCATGCCCTGCTGCAGTGCGGCGATCAACGCGAACACCTTGAACGACGAGCCCGTCGGCAGACCGGCCTGGGCGAAGTCGAATCCGTTGGCGTCGGTTCCGCCGTAGTACGCCTCGACCCCACCCGTCTTCGGGTTGATCGACACGATCGCGGTGCGCATGTCGGGATCCTGGCCTTCGAGGTATTCGGCCGCGGCTTCCTCGGCGGCCCGCTGCGCCTGCGGGTTGATCGTCGTGGTGATCTGCAGGCCCTCGGTGTTCAGGGTCTGTTCGTCGATGTCGAACAGCTCGAGCAGTTCGCGCTGCACCTGCCGTTCGATGAGTCCGTTGGGGCCCGTGGTCTGGTTCTGCGACCGCGCCTGCTCAGGCGGCACGGTCACCGGGAATACCTGCCCCGCGCGCTCTTCGGGTGACAGCGCACCGATGGTCACCATGCCGTCGAGCACCCAGTTCCAGCGCTCCACCGCACCCTCGGGGTTGACGGCGGGATCCAGGCCGGACGGCTGCTGGATGAGCGCGGCCAGCAGCGCGCCCTCGGCGACCGAGAGCTGTTCGACGGGTTTGTCGAAGTACGCCCTCGACGCCGCGGCGATGCCGTACGAGCCGCGGCCGAAATAGATGATGTTCAGGTATGACTGCAGCACCTGGTCTTTGGACCAGTCGCCGGCCATCTTCGTCGAGATGACCACCTCTTTGGCCTTGCGGATCAGGCCGCCGACACCCGAGCGCTCGTCGCCGACCAACGCGTTCTTCACGTATTGCTGGGTGATGGTGGAACCACCCTGCAGGTCGCCACCGAACAGGTTGTTCTTCATGGCCCTGATGAACCCGGTGAACGAGAACCCCGGGTTGGAGTAGAAGTCGCGGTCCTCGGCGGCCATCACCGCGTTGCGCACCTGCACCGGTATCTGGTCGATGTTGACGTCGACGCGGTTGCCTTCCGGCGGAACGATTTTCGCGAGCTCGCTGCCGTCACTGGCCAGGATCGTCGACACCTGATTGGTGCGGATGTCGCCCGGGTTGGGCACCTCCACGATCATGTACGCCATCGCGAAGGTGATGATCGGCAACACGATCATCGCGACCACCGCGACGAGGGTTCCGCGTCGGACCCACTTCCAGTTGATCTGGGGCCGCTGACGCGGCGGCCCACCCCCCGGCCCCTCCGGAGGCCCCCCACCGCCGGGTGGACGGCGCGGCGGTGGCGGAGGCGGCTGCTTGGGCGCCGGTGTGCCGTCGAGCGCGGCCTTCACCACGTCGATGGGATCGCGCCACTGCGGCGGCGCAGCGTCACGCACCGGGGGCAGTATCGCGGTGTGCCTGTCGTCGGGCGGACGGCTGCGCGTCCGCGGCGGCGCCGGTGCCTCACCCGGCGGACGTTGGCGTGCGGCGTCCCCGGAGTGACGTCCCGCGCCCTCTGAATGCTTTGGTCCCGGGTCGCTCACGCCATCAGCCACTCGCCCGGCATGGGCGTCGTTGGCTGACCGGTCGTGGCGCCCTTCGCTATTCACTGGCCGTGCGCGCACGACTGCGCGCCGTCTGGGTCCGCCTCGGTGTGCGCGATCCCTTCGGTGGCGGGATGGCGCCGAGTACGTACGACTTGACCAAGTGATTCCAGCTGCAGGTGCGGCATACCTCCACCACGTGTACGGAGAACTCGTCGTAACGGGTCGCCAGCAGGACCAGCTCCTCGGCGGTGCGCGCCGAGCCGGACACGGCGCCCAGATGGTCGCCGAACACCCAGGACACCAGGGTGAGCTGCTCCTTGCGACAGATCGGGCACATCACCGAACTGGGCTTCCCGTGGAACTTCGCGGCTCGCAGCAGATAGGGATTGGCGTCGCAGACCTCCGAGACGCCGGTGCGTCCCGAATAGACCTCCGCCAGCAGGGACCGTCGCCGGAGGGCATAGTCCACCACCTGTCGCTGCAATCGCACGGAGACCAGAGTACGTCGGCCGCGCGGCGGCCGAGGCGCGACGCCGCCGTGGCTTACTCCCCGTAGGCGGTGACCTGGACGCCGGACATTTACGATCATCGTCGTGGCGAACCGGCAGACGGCAGGAACGCGGGCCAAAGACAGCGATCGCAACGACACCTGCCAGATCCTCGACAGTGCGCTCGCCGACGGGCAGCTGTCGATGGAAGAGCACCGCAACCGCGTCGCACTGGCGACGCAGTCGGAGACCCTCGGCGACCTGCAGTCGCTGATCTCCGACCTGCAGACCGGCAATGCGCCCGTTCAGTTGCCCGACCTCAAGCGGCAATCGAGGATGCCGTCCGGCGGTGGTGGCGGGTGGGGAATCCGCCTAGCCGTGGCCGGTGTGTTGGTCGCGCTCGGCATCGGCATCGGCTGGGGCCTCTACGGCAACACCACGTCGCCGCTGAGCTTCACCTCCGACCCCGGCGCGAAGTCCGACGGCATCCCCGGCAAGGTCCTGACCCCACCGAAGCAGCTGCAGTCCCTCGGTGGACTCAACGGCCTGCTGGAGCAGATGCGCCAGCGGTTCGGCGACACCATGGGATACGACATGGTGATCTATCCGGAGTACGCGGTGCTGTACCGGCCCGACCCCAGCGATGAGCGCCGCAAGCTGAGCTACACCTATCGCGGCGGGTTCGACGATCCGACCACGTCGGCCAAGAGCGAGGATGACGTCCTGGTGGACCTGGGCGCGTTCGACGTCGAGACCGCGGTCGGCATCCTGCGCGGCGCCGCCGAGACCGTCGGCCTGAACCCCGCCGACGTGAAAAAAGACAGCACCTACCTGACGATCGACCCGGCGAAGGATCCGACGGCGCCCGGCGAGCTGACGCTGCGCGCGAACGTGTCGAGTGACTTCGGCAGCGGTTCGGTCACCTTCGCCGGCGACGGCACGGTCAAACGCATCGACGACGTGACCTGACCCCGCGGTTCGCGGCGAGGCGCCGCGGCTTAACCCTCCGTTGGCGCCGAATATATCGGCGCGATACTATTGCCGGAGGTGTTGGACCGCCGTAACGAAAAGCAAAGGGGGCGATCTGATGTTGGAGCTCGCCATCCTGGGCCTTCTGCTCGAATCCCCCATGCACGGCTACGAGCTGCGTAAGAGATTGACGGGTCTACTGGGTGCTTTTCGGGCGTTCTCCTACGGCTCGCTGTATCCCGCGCTGCGGCGCATGCAGGCCGACGGACTGATCGTGGAGGACGCCGCGCCCGAGGGCATCCCGAAGATGCGTCGTGCGCGCCGGGTCTACCGGCTCAGCGAAGCCGGCATACAACGATTCACCGAGCTGGTTGCCGACACCGGCCCCCAGAACTTTTCCGACGACGGATTCGGCGTTCACCTCGCCTTCTTCAACCGCACACCCGCCGAAGCGCGGATGCGGATTCTGGAGGGCCGCCGTCGTCAGGTGGAGGAACGCCGCGAGGGCCTGCGCGAAGCAGTGGCACGGGCCAGCAGCTCGATCGACCGCTACACCCGGCAGCTACACCAGCTCGGGTTGGAGTCCAGCGAGCGTGAAGTGAAATGGCTCAACGAACTGATTGCGGCGGAACGGACCGCGCAGCAACGGGCTGAGCAGCCGTAAGTACGACCGGGTTGTAGGACAGGGACAGAAGGGAAGAAGCCGTCATGACTTCTAATTCAGACGTGCGCGTCGCGATCGTCGGCGTGGGCAACTGCGCGTCGTCGCTGGTACAGGGCGTGCAGTACTACAAGGACGCCGACGAGAACGCCACGGTTCCCGGCCTGATGCATGTGCGGCTCGGCCCGTATCACGTGCGCGACGTGAAGTTCGTCGCCGCGTTCGACGTCGACGCCAAGAAGGTCGGCTTCGACCTCTCCGAAGCCATCTTCGCGTCGGAGAACAACACCATCAAGATCGCCGACGTGCCGCCCACCAATGTGGTCGTGCAGCGTGGTCCGACGCTCGACGGCATCGGCAAGTACTACGCCGACACCATTGAGGTGTCCGACACCGAGCCGGCCGATGTCGTCAAGATCCTCAAGGACAACGAGGTCGACGTGCTGGTGTCCTACCTGCCCGTCGGCTCGGAAGAGGCCGACAAGTTCTACGCGCAGTGCGCCATCGATGCCGGTGTGGCGTTCGTCAACGCGCTGCCCGTCTTCATCGCCTCCGATCCGGTGTGGGCCAAGAAGTTCGAAGACGCCGGCGTGCCGATCGTCGGCGACGACATCAAGAGCCAGGTCGGCGCGACGATCACCCACCGCGTCATGGCCAAGCTGTTCGAGGACCGCGGCGTCCAGCTGGACCGCACGATGCAGCTCAACGTCGGCGGCAACATGGACTTCCTCAACATGCTCGAGCGCGAGCGCCTCGAGTCGAAGAAGATCTCCAAGACCCAGGCGGTCACCTCCAACCTGCAGCGCGAGTTCAAGACCAAGGACGTGCACATCGGCCCCTCCGATCACGTCGGCTGGCTCGACGACCGCAAGTGGGCCTACGTGCGGCTGGAGGGTCGCGCGTTCGGTGACGTGCCGCTGAACCTGGAGTACAAGCTCGAGGTGTGGGACTCGCCGAACTCGGCAGGCGTCATCATCGACGCGGTGCGCGCCGCCAAGATCGCGAAGGATCGCGGCATCGGCGGGCCCGTCGTCGCCGCGTCGGCGTATCTCATGAAGAGCCCGCCGCAGCAGCTGCCCGACGACATCGCTCGCACCCAGCTCGAAGAGTTCATCGAGGGCTGATCCTCGATTCAACTTTTTGTGTCGTTTGTTGCCGCGAATAGCGAGTTAGCGCGGCAACAAACGCCACAAAACGGGTGCGGGATAGGGTGCCCTAATGACGGACATCAGCGCTGATGACGAGCTCGCCTCTCTCTCGGAGTTCACCTTCCTGCGGGAGAACGCCAAGCAGGCCGGTGCGACGGGCCCGCTACCGACTGTCGAGCGCATCAACTCCGCGGCCATCAGCGCGCTGAAGTTCGGCGACGCCGGGCCACGGGTCGTGTTCCTGCATGGCGGCGGACAGAACGCGCACACCTGGGACACCGTGATCATCGGCCTCGGGGAGCCGGCCCTGTCGATCGATCTGCCCGGGCACGGGCGCTCGGCATGGCGCGAGGACGGCGACTACGGGCCCAAGCGCAATGCCACCGCCGTCGAACCCGTCGTGCGTGCGTTCGCGCCGGACGCCGACCTGGTCGTCGGAATGTCGCTGGGTGGGCTCACCGCACTGCGACTGGCGGTCACCGCACCCGACCTCGTGCGCAAGCTGGTCCTCGTCGACGTGACGCCGTCGGCGCCCGAGCGGCACACCGAGATGACCGACGAGCAGAAGGGCACCGTCGCGCTGGTTCAGGGCGAGAAGTCGTTTCCGAGCTTCGACGCGATGCTCGAAGTCACCGTCGCCGCCGCACCCCATCGGGACCGGGAGTCGTTGCGGCGCGGGGTTTTCCACAACGCCAAACGGCTCGACGACGGCACCTGGACATGGCGCTACGACTCGATCCGCAAGGGTGAGGGCTTTGACGGGTTGTGGGACGACGTCCCGCAACTCACGACGCCGACGACGTTGGTGCGGGGCGCGAACTCGTTCTTCGTCAACGATGACGATGCCGCCGAATTCGCCCGTATCGCACCGGGATTCCAGACCGTGCACATCGTCGAGGACTCTGGACACTCGGTGCAGAGCGATCAGCCGGTGCGGCTGATCGAGATCTTGCGAGGGTTGCTCGACTAGGCCCGCTCGATCGTTTGATTTCCGTTCATCTGTTGCTTGCCGACTGCTACACCTGTTGTCGTAGGTTTTCGCGCGTCTGGCCGCAGCCCTGGCCGGGCAGCCCAACAGAAGGAACCGCAGCCATGACGCTCGTGCCTCTCAATCTGCTCGTCACCCACAACGGCAAGTCCAAGCGTCAGCACATCACCTGCGTGTACAAGTGCGGCGACGCATGCTCCAAGCCCGTCCCCAACACCAGCGACAACGAGTACTTCGGCGACATCGTCAAAGCGGTGTCGCGCCGCTCGATGCTGCGGGCCGGGGGCATCGCGGTGCTGGCCGTGGGTGCCGGATCGGCACTGGCCGCCTGCGGATCCGACGAACAGCCGGCCGCCACACCGACGTCGTCGTCCGCGGCTCCCGCCGAACCGCCGCCGGGCATGAAGTTCAGCTCGGTCGCGCCCAACAGCGAGGACCTCGTCGTCATCCCCGACGGCTACCAGCAGGCAGTCGTCATCAGCTGGGGCGACCCCGTGCTGTCTGGCGCCCCGACGTTCGACGTCGCCAGGCAGACCGGCGCCGCGCAGCGAGCGCAATTCGGTTTCAACAACGACTTCGCCGCTCTGCTGCCGATCCCAGGTCAGCAGAACCGTTTCCTGCTGGTGACCAACTTCGAGTACGTCGACCCGATCTTCATGTTCCCGGGCTACGACAAGGACAAGCCGACGCGTGAGCAGTTCGACGTCGAAATCGCCGCCGTCGGCATGGGTGTCGTCGAGGTCGAACGCACGCCACAGGGCCTCAAGCCCGTGATGGGCCGCTACAACCGGCGCATCACCGCCGACACCCCGATGACGCTCACCGGTCCCGCCGCGGGCACCGACTTCGTCAAGACCGCCGCCGACCCGGCCGGGCGCACCGTCGCCGGCACCTTCGCCAACTGTGCGGGCGGCGTAACCCCATGGGGCACAGTGCTTTCCGGCGAGGAGAACTTCCAGGACTATTTCGGCGCCGCCGAGGGTGCGCCCGCGCCTGCCCCGGTGGACGCCGACCGCCTCGACCGCTACGGCATCTCCGCCGAACCGTCGACACTGCTTTGGGAGACGTTCGATCAACGCTTCGACCTGGTGGCCACGCCCAACGAGCCCAACCGCTTCGGCTACGTCGTCGAGCTCAACCCGTGGGATCCGGCCTCGGCGCCGGTGAAGCACTCGGCGCTGGGCCGGCTCAAGCACGAGGGCGCCAATATCAAGGTCACCGACGACGGCACCGTGGTCGCGTACACCGGCGACGACGAACGCTTCGACTACATGTACAAATTCGTCTCAAGCAAGAAGATGCGCCCCGGTACCGATCCGGCCGCCATCGCCTACAACATGACGCTGCTCGATGAGGGCACGCTGTACGTCGCGAAGCTATCCAGTGATGTCCCGGCCAACGAGATCGACGGCTCGGGCAAGCTGCCGTCGAAGGGCTCGTTCAGCGGCACGGGCACCTGGCTGCCGCTGCTGCGCTCGGGCCCCGACGGGCAGGCCGAGTCGCTGGTCGACGGCATCTCGCCACAGGAGGTCGCCGTCTTCACCCGGATGGCCGCCGACAAGGCGGGCGCCACCAAGATGGACCGCCCCGAGGACTTCGAGGCCAACCCGAAGACCGGCAAGGTCTACGTCGCGCTGACCAACAACAACGAGCGCGGCGCCCCCGGGGAGGCCCCACCCGATGCGGCCAACCCGCGCAACGACAACAAAAGCGGTCAGGTCCTCGAGCTCACCGACAACCACGCGGGCACCGACTTCACCTGGGATCTGCTGCTGGTGTGCGGCGACCCCGTCGCGGCCGACACCTACTTCGGCGGGTTCGACAAGACAAAGGTCAGCCCTATTTCCTGCCCGGACAACCTGGCGTTCGACAGCCACGGCAACCTGTGGATCTCGACCGACGGTAATGCACTCGACTCCAACGACGGGCTGTTCGCCGTCGCGTTGGAAGGTCCTGGCCGCGGCGAAACCAAGCAGTTCCTCACCGTGCCGCTCGGTGCGGAGGCGTGCGGCCCGATCGTCACCGACGATCTCGTGACGGTGTGCGTGCAGCACCCCGGCGAGTACGACGACAACAGCATCGACAACCCGGTGTCACGCTGGCCCGAGGGCGGCAACGGGACGGCGCGGCCGTCGGTGGTCGCGGTATGGCGGACCGACGGGAATATCGGAACGTGATCGCGGTTACATCTACACCGTGAGCAATCCAATTCGTGTCGGCGTTCAGCTGCAGCCCCAACATGCCCCGCAATACCGCCACCTCCGCGACGCGGTGCGGCGCTGTGAAGACATCGGTGTCGACGTCGCGTTCAACTGGGATCACTTCTTCCCGCTGTACGGCGACCCCGATGGTGCGCACTACGAGTGCTGGACGATGCTCGGCGCGTGGGCCGAGCAGACGACCCGGCTGGAAATCGGCGCGCTGGTCACCTGCAACTCGTACCGCAATCCCGAGTTGCTGGCCGATATGGCGCGCACCGTCGACAACATCAGCGACGGCCGGCTGATTCTGGGTATCGGTTCAGGCTGGAAGCGAAAGGACTACGACGAATACGGCTACGAGTTCGGTACTGCGGGTAGCCGCCTCGACGACCTGGCGGGCGCGCTGCCGCGGATCACGTCGCGGCTGGCCAAGCTCAATCCGGCACCGACGCGCGACATTCCGATCCTCATCGGTGGTGGTGGTGAGAAGAAGACACTCCGCCTGGTCGCCCAGTACGGCGACATTTGGCACAGCTTCGCCGACAGTGCCGAGTACCCACGCAAGGCCGAAGTGCTCGACGGCCATTGCGCCGAGGTCGGGCGCGATCCCGCTGAAATCGAAAGGTCAGCGGGTGTCGCGGGCGACGACGAGGACGCGCTGCTCAAGGAGGCCGACGCATTGGCGGGGCTCGGAGTGACCCTGCTGACCGTCGGCGTCAACGGCCCCGACTACGATCTGACGCAAGCAGAGGCTTTGTGTCGCTGGCGCGCGAGCCGCACCGGCTAATTACTGAAGCTGCGTAACTGCTCCGGGTCGGGTATGCGCCGTGAGAGGCTTGTATCGCCATGCCCAAGAAGTATGGATTCAAAGAGAAGGACCTCGTGGTGGCGCACGTGGTCAACCTGATTCTGACCGGCAAACTCCGGTCCGGAGATCGAGTGGACCGCAACGAGATTGCGCACGAACTCGGGGTTTCGCGGGTGCCCATTCAGGAAGCCGTCGTCCAACTCGAGCACGACGGCATCCTGTCGACGCAGTATCACCGGGGTGCTTACGTGGAGACGTTCGACGAATCCGTCGTCCGCGAGCACCACGAGATCTACGGAATGCTCAGCGGTGTCGCGTCGGCACGCGCCGCCGACGTCCGGAACCCGGCGCACCTCCACCAGCTCGGCACCTTGCTGGAGACGATGCGCGCCAACATCGACTCGCGCGCCTTCCAGGATGCGGCGTTTCAATTCCGCGTCCTGATCAACGAGGAGTACTCGGGCCCACGGCTACTCGCCGTCATCCGGGGGTCGCAGTCGTTCCTGCCGCGGGTATTCTGGCCGGCTTACCAAGACAATCACCGAGATCTGCTGCGGTTCCTCGAGGCGGACTATGACGCCATCCGTGCCGGCGACGGTCCGGCCGCGCGTGCCGCCAACCACGGGCGGGCCGCGCTCATGGCGCAGATCATGCTCACCGAACTGGTGCGGCGCGGGGTTCTGCCGCCCCAGGGCGTGGCGCAGGTTGGGTTCTGAACGAGCCGAAGGCGGTCCGTCCGCGCCGGAGGTCGATACCTTGCAGGGATGAGCTTCTGTAGGACACTCGCCGTGGCGCTCATCGCACTGCTGGTCGGCAGCATCGGGATGGCTGGGCCCGCGGCGGCCCAGGTCGACCAGTGCGCGCCGCCCGGGATCAAGAGCGCCAGCGCGCTACCGACCAACCTCGCGACCGCCGCCACCGGACCCGACGAGGACCGGTACACCACCGCGACCGTGCAGCCGCTGGACTCCATCGACGTCACGGCGCTCGGACTGAGCGAGCCGGGGACGCTCACCGTCGGCACACTGTCGGACGCACCGCCGAGCATCTGCATCAACTCGGCGGGCCAATTCACTGGATTCGACAATGAGCTACTGCGGGCCATCGCCGAAAAGCTAGGCCTGAAAATCAATTTCGTCGGCACCGAGTTCTCCGGTCTGCTGGCACAGGTGGCGTCGCGTCGCTTCGACGTCGGGTCGTCGTCGATCACCACCACCGACGCGCGTCGCCGGACAGTCGGTTTCACCAATGGCTATGACTTCGGCTACTTCTCGCTCGTCGTGCCGACAGGGTCACCGATCACCGGATTCGACAAGCTTGCCGCCGGACAGCGCATCGGTGTCGTGCAGGGCACCGTCCAGGAGGCGTACGTCATCGACACGCTCGGCCTGGATCCCGTCAAATTCCCGGACTACAACACCGTCTACGCCAGCCTGAAAACCCGGCAGATCGACGCCTGGGTGGCGCCGTCACAGCAGGCGTCGGGCACAGTGCAACCGGGTGATCCCGCCGAGATCATCGAAAATACGTTCAGCTTGGACAATTTCGTCGCATGGGCGGTCGCGAACGACAACCCGCCGCTCATCGACGCGCTGAATTCCGGGCTCGACGCGATCATCGCCGACGGCACGTGGTCGCGGCTCTACACCGATTGGGTGCCGCGCGCGCTGCCGCCCGGATGGAAACCGGGTTCGAAGGCTGCGCCCGCACCGCAGCTGCCCGACTTCAACGCGATAGCGGCCGAGAGCCAGGAGGCGCCTTCGGCGGCGGCCGCGCCCAAGTCGACCCTGTCCCAATTGGCTGCGGCGTTCGGCAATTGGGAGTTGTACAAGCAGGCCATTCCCGATCTGTTCAAGACCGGCCTGCCGAACACCTTGATTCTGACGGTCAGCGCGGCCGTGATCGGTTTGACGCTCGGCATGGCACTGGCGGTGGCGGGCATCTCCCGGCATCGCTGGCTCCGTTGGCCGGCGCGGGTGTACACCGACATCTTCCGCGGACTGCCCGAAGTCGTGATCATTCTGCTGATCGGACTCGGGCTCGGCCCGGTGGTCGGCGGGCTCACCGGGAACAATCCGTATCCGCTCGGCATCGCCGCCCTTGGCCTGATGGCCGCTGCGTACGTCGGGGAGATCTTCCGGTCAGGCATCCAGAGCGTCGAGTCCGGTCAGATGGAAGCATCACGCGCGCTGGGCTTCTCGTACACGTCGTCCATGCGGCTGGTGGTGGTGCCGCAGGGCATCCGCAGGGTGCTGCCGGCGTTGATGAACCAGTTCATCTCGCTGCTGAAGGCGTCGTCACTGGTGTACTTCCTCGGGCTGATCGCCACCCAGCGCGAGCTGTTCCAGGTCGGCCGCGACCTCAACGCGCAGACCGGCAACCTGTCGCCACTGGTCGCCGCCGGAATCTTCTACCTGCTGCTCACCGTGCCGCTCACACATTTGGTCAACTACATCGACGGCCGATTGCGCCGCGGCAACAAACCCGCCGAGGAAGACCCGCTCGAGCTGTCGCGAAGTCAGGAGATGATCTGATGACCAGTCCTGCTGAGCCGGTCTCGTTGAGCGCCAACGATATTCATCTGTCGTTCGGTCCGAACGCGGTGCTGCGCGGTGTGGAGATCGACGTACCCGCGGGCACCACCACGGCGGTCATCGGGCCGTCGGGGTCGGGCAAGTCGACGTTGTTGCGGACGCTGAACCGGCTGTACGAGCCCGATCGCGGCGACATTCTGCTCGACGGCCGCTCGGTGCTGGCCGACAATCCGGACCAATTGCGGCAGCGCATCGGAATGGTCTTCCAACAGTTCAACCTCTTCCCGCACCGCAGCGTGCTGGACAACGTGACGCTGGCGCCGCGCAAGCTCAAGCGGCTCGACGCCGAGCAGGCGCGCGAACTCGGGTTGGCCCAACTGGATCGGGTCGGACTGAGGCACAAAGCCGCGGTCCGCCCGTCGACCCTGTCCGGCGGGCAGCAACAGCGGGTGGCGATCGCGCGGGCGCTGGCGATGGCGCCGCAGGTGATGTTCTTCGACGAAGCCACCTCCGCGCTGGACCCCGAGTTGGTGAAAGGTGTGTTGGCGCTCATCGCCGAGCTCGGCGCCGACGGCATGACGATGGTCGTCGTCACCCACGAAATGGGCTTCGCCCAGTCGGCGTCGGATTCCGTGGTGTTCATGGACCACGGGAAGGTCGTCGAGTCCGGTTCCCCCGACCAGGTGTTCGGGGCCGCCGAGACGGACCGGCTACGGCGCTTCCTTTCGCAAGTTCTCTGAGCTTTTACGTGCTCGTCACACAACTTGGCAGGCTCAGACAGGTTAGACTGCCGAAATTATGGTGGAGACCGAACCGCAGGTCGCTGAGCTGGCCGGAGAGCTGCAGCGCGTCCTCTCCCGGGTGTTCTCCGTGCTCCGCCGGAGCGATCCCAGCCGGGACGCCGCCACCGGCGATCTGACCCTTGCCCAGTTGTCGATTCTGCTGACGCTGCTGGAGCAGGGACCGATCAGGATGACCGAACTCGCCGCGCACGAACGGGTGCGCACGCCCACGACGACGGTCGCGATCCGCCGGCTGGAGAAACTCGGGCTGGTGAAGCGCTCCCGCGATCCCTCCGACCTACGGGCGGTACTGGTCGACATCACCCCCGAGGGCCTGGCCCAGCATCAGGAAGCGCTGGCCAACCGGCGGGCATTCCTGGCCACGCTGCTCGCAAAGCTCGGACCCGAAGACCTCGAGACGCTGAGCAAGGCGCTGGTCCCGCTCGAGCGCATCGCCGAGTAGCCTCTCAGCCCAACCAGTCCAGCACCGCCGCGGCGGTCCATGACTGCTGCATGCTGCCCAACGGTTCGCCGGTGAACGGTTCGTAGTACTCGGCGAAGGTGCCGTCGCTGACCTGTCGCAGCCCTTCGCGCCGAAGGATCAACGACCGTTCCGCCCAGCCGCGGCGCGCGAAGCACCACGAGAACAGCCACGTCGTCACCGGCCAGACCGGCCCACGCCAGTACTCGCGCGGGCGGAAGTCGCGCGACACCGGCGACGTCGTCGGAATCAGCGCGAACTTCAGGTCGGGATGCCCGCAGAAGCGCGGCCCTTCCAACAGCCGCAGCAAGGCACGCTCCTTGTCGTGCGGCAGCCCGCCACACAGCAGCGGCGCGAACTGCGCGACCGTCTCGGTGGCCACCCATTTCTCAGCCCGCACGTCGTAATCCCTTGCCGCGCCGTTACGTTCGTCGGCGGTTTCAACGACGCCCCTGCGGAACCGCTCGGCCCAGGCGTACAGGTCCCGCACGTCGGAGCGGGGCCGCTTGTAGTCCTCGCCGATCTCGGCAAGCACATCGCACGCCACGGCGAGTATCGCCGATACGAACACGTCCTCGACGGCGAAGCTCATCACCTTGGGCAGCAGCTCGTCGTCGTAACGAGCCGACTTCATCTCCTCGAGCAGCCACAGGTAGCGGTCGTACTCGATGTCCGACGGCCGCTGGCTGGCGTCGGTGACGATCGCGTTGTCTGCGCGCTGGTATTCGGGCAGCCGGCCGGGGACGACGTTGGCGTAGGCGCTGTCCCACCGCGGCGAATTGTCCATGCCGGACTCCCAGCCGTGGTACATCGTGACCCGGCCGCGCGATCTGGGGTCGCGGGCCTCGGCGAGCCAGCGGTGCCACCGGACCAAGTCGTCCCACCGGCGGTCGAGGAAGGCCTCGGCGACGGCGCGGGTCGACCGGCCACGACTGCGGGCGTGATCCAGGATGCGCTGCACCGCGATCGCGTGCACCGGCGGCTGGGTGATGCCCGAGGTGTGGCGGTTGCGCGGGGCGTTGACGGCAAGCGCTGACGTGGCCCACCGCGCCGGTCCCGGGAAGTATCCGTCCACGCCGTTGGCGAAGACGATGTGCGGGATCATGCCGTTGGCCCATTGCGCCGATAGCAGGGTGTCGAGCTCGACCACGGCGCGTTCGACGCTCAGCGGAGCCAGCCCGATCGCCACGAAAGCGGCGTCCCAGCTCCACATATGCGGATACAGCAGCGGCGCCGCCGTCGTCATGGTGCCCAGGTCGTTGCCACGCAGAAGATACGCGGCGCGGGCCGCCAGTTGCGTCGGCGCGAAGCCGGAATCGTGGGCCATCGTGTCAATGATGCGACGGCCGGGCACGAGTTGCAGGTCGGTAGGGTGACTTCGTGTCGAATGTCGCCGCCGACGCGGCCCGGATGCCGACGGCGATGATCACCGGGGCCTCGCGCGGGCTCGGTGCGGCCATCGCCAGCGCACTCGCACCCACCCATACGTTGTTCCTCGCGGGGCGGCCATCGGCGGAACTCGACGCCGTCGCCGCCGAGTACGGGGCTACCACCTGGCCGGTCGATTTCGGTGATCTCGAAGCCATCGAGGTCGCCGTCGAACCGATCGTCGAGCTGGACGTCCTGATCCACAACGCGGGTGTCGCGTACCCGGCCACCGTTCCCGACTCGACAGTCGACGAGTGGCGCTCCACAATGATCGTGAATGTCGTTGGCCCGGTGGCACTTACGCTACCGCTGCTGCCCGCACTGCGCGCCGCCAGAGGCCACGTCGTCTTCGTGAACTCCGGCGCGGGCATCAACGCCTCTCCCGGCCTGGCGTCCTACACCGCGAGCAAGTTCGCCCTACGCGGGTTCGCCGACTCCCTGCGCAACGACGAGCCGTCGCTGCGGGTGACCTCGGTGCACCCGGGCCGGATCGCGACCGAGATGCAGGAAGGTCTGGTCGCCTACGAGGGTCGCGAGTATGACCCGTCGCACTACCTGAGCCCCGAGACTGTCGCCAAAGTCATAGCCGACGCGGTCAACGCGCCCCCCGACGCGCACGTCCACGAGGTGATCGTCCGCCCCCGTTGATTGTGATTTCGGTGCTCTGACGATCGCCCGCCGACTGTTCGCGCACCGAAATCGCCCTTCGGATGATCGCGATGACTCGCTGGGGATACTCGGTCAGGTCCAGCCACGTGAACCGCAGCACCTGCCAGCCGAGCACCGAGATGTCGTTCTGTCGTTTTCGATCGACCTGAAACGCATCCGAGTCCGAGTGGAACGCCCAACCGTCCGTCTCGATCGCGAGTCGTTCCGCCGGAAATCCGACATCGACCTTGTACCCGGCCACGGGAAGGTTGGTGCGCCAACCGGTAATACCTGCTTCCCTGAGCAGTTTGACCAGCAGACGTTCGGCAGCCGACCGTGCACCGTCGCCAGCAGCTTGGAGCAGAATCCGGGCAGCCGGCGACCCGTACCTTCCCTTATTGCGCAATTGCGCGCGCCAGAGTTCGCGGAGTTCGACGTCCTCTTGGAGGGCTCCGTCCATCAGCGACATGCCCGCGCGTCGATTAATCGATGCTTCGCGAACCGTCAGCGGTCTTGCAGTTACGCGCAATCCTCGAATACTCGTGACGTCCGACGGTTCGAGATCTCGTCGCCTCAACCGAGTCTTTTCATGACAACGGCCATGACCCGTGCGCGGCATCGTCACTTCGACGATGCCGGGCGCAAACCGCGTCAGCCCGTGCCACCATGCGGCCGTCAACCCGCTGGCGATTGCCCGTTCGCCATAGCCCCATACCGCCGCTCGAACTCGGGCAGCACTGGTGAACGGTCGATCGTCGACGAAGTAGACGCCCCGCGAACACCGCATCCAGTCGCCTGACTGCACTCGACGCTGCACCGCCTGCACACTCAGGCCCGATTTGGTCGCCTGTTCGAGCGTGATGACGCCGTCTTGTTCTCGAAGTAAATCCTTCAGCATCCCCAATGGACGTTGGCCGACGCCTCATCGGTTCCACTCCTCGCGATTTCAGGCGACGATGTTGACCAGCCGGCCCGCCACCACGATCACCTTTTTCGGTGTGGCGCCGGCGAGGAACTCCTGCACCTTCGCATCGGCGAGCGCCGCGGCCTCCAACGCGTCCGCATCGGCGTCGGCGGGCACGGTGATGCGTCCGCGGACCTTGCCGTTGACCTGTACCGGCAGTTCGACGGTGTCCTCGATGAGGTACCGCGGGTCGGCCACCGGGAACGGCCCATGCGCCAGCGAGGTGTCGTGGCCCAGCCGCCGCCACAGTTCTTCGGCGAGATGCGGCGCCAACGGCGCGACCATCAGCACCAGCGGCTCCAACGCCGCCCGGGCCGTCACCCCCTGCTTGGTCAAGTGGTTCGTGTACTCGATCAGCTTCGCCGCGGCGGTGTTGTTGCGCAGGTTCGTGTAGTCGTCGGACACCCCGGCGATCGTGCGGTGCAACACCCGCAGGGTGTCGTCGTCCAACGCCTCGTGGGCAGCCGAGCGCCCGGCGCCGGTCTGCTCGTCGACCACCAACCGCCACACCCGTTGCAGGAAGCGGTACGCGCCGACGACATCCTTTGTCGCCCAGGGCCGCGACGCCTCCAACGGGCCCATCGACATCTCATAGACCCGCAGCGTGTCCGCGCCGTACGCGTCGCAGATCTCGTCGGGCGACACCGAGTTCTTCAGGCTCTTCCCGATCTTGCCGAACTCCTGGAACACCTCGATCTCACCGTCGGGTGCGCGCCAGTAGAACTTTCCGTCGCGTTCGACGACTTCGGCGGCAGGTACGTACGAACCGCGCGCGTCCGTGTAGGCGAACGCCTGGATGTAGCCCTGGTTGACCAGCCGGCGGTAGGGCTCCCGCGACGACACGTGGCCGAGGTCGTAGAGCACCTTGTGCCAGAAGCGGCAGTAGAGCAGATGTAGTACCGCGTGCTCGACGCCACCCACGTACAGGTCGACGCCACCAGGATCGTCCGGCCCGTGCTCGGCCGGCCGCGGCCCCATCCAGTAGGCCTCGTTCTCCTTGGCGCACAGCTCTTCCTTGTTGTACGGGTCGGTGTAACGCAACTCGTACCAGGAACTCGCCGCCCACTGCGGCATGACGTTGGTGTCGCGGGTGTAGGGCTTGAGGCCGTCGCCGAGATCCAATTCGACGTGCACCCAGTCGGTCGCCTTGCCCAGCGGCGGCGACGGCTCGCTGTCGGCGTCGTCGGGATCGAACTGCACCGGGGCGTAATCCGGAATGTCGGGCAGCTCCACGGGAAGTGCGGATTCGGGCAACGGATGCGCCCGGCCGTCGGTGTCGTAGACGATCGGGAACGGCTCGCCCCAGTACCGTTGCCGCGCGAACAACCAGTCGCGCAGCTTGTACTCGACGCGGGCCTGCCCGCGCCCGTCGGCGACCAGCCGATTGGTGATGGCCTCCTTCGCCGATGCGACGGACAGACCGTTCAGATAGTCCGAGTTGACCAGTTCACCATCACCGGAATAGGCCTGCAGCGAAATGTCGCCGCCGGCAATCACTTCGATGATCGGCAGACCGAACGTCGTGGCGAACTCCCAGTCGCGCTGATCGTGACCGGGCACCGCCATGATGGCCCCGGTGCCGTATCCCAGCAGCACATAATCGGCGATGAACACCGGAACCTGTTGGCTGTTGGCTGGATTCGTCGCATACGCGCCGAGGAACACGCCGGTCTTGGTCTTGTTCTCCTGACGCTCCAGATCCGACTTGGCCGCGACGGTCGCGCGGTAGGCCCCGACAGCCTCCGCGGGGGTCGCCGCACCGAAGGTCCAGCGCGGGTCGGCGTCGGCGGGCCACTGGGCGGCGAGGAGCCTGTCGACCAGCTCGTGTTCAGGTGCCAGCACCAGGTACGTCGCGCCGAACAACGTGTCGGGCCTGGTGGTGAACACCTCGATGTCACCGGCTTCGGTCGCGAACTGGACCGCCGCGCCGGTGGACCGGCCGATCCAGTTGCGCTGCATGGTCTTGACCTTGTCCGGCCAGTCCAGCAATTCGAGATCGTCGAGCAGCCGGTCGGAGTAGGCGGTGATGCGCATCATCCACTGCCGCAGGCGTTTCCGGAACACCGGGAAGTTGCCTCGGTCACTGCGCCCGTCGGAGGTGACCTCCTCGTTGGCCAGCACCGTCCCCAGACCCGGGCACCAGTTGACCAGCGAGTCCGCCCGGTACACCAGTCGGTACGAGTCGACGACATCAGCACGTTCGCCGGCGCACAACTCCGACCAAACCCGGCCATCATCCAACGTCCTTCTACCCGAGTCGAATTCGGCGATCAGCTCAGTGATTGGCCGCGCTTTGTCCATCGCCGGGTCGAACCAGGCGTTGTAGATCTGCAGGAAGATCCACTGCGTCCACTTGTAGAAGTCGACGTCGGTGGTCGAGAAGCTTCGCCGTGCATCGTGCCCCAGCCCGAGCCTGCCCAGCTGGCGGCGGAAGTTGACGATGTTGGCCTCGGTTCGGGTACGCGGATGCGTTCCGGTCTGGATCGCGTACTGCTCGGCGGGTAAGCCGAACGCGTCGAAACCCAACGCGTGCAACACATTACGTCCGGTCATCCGGTAGTAGCGCGCGTAGACGTCGGTGGCGATGTAGCCGAGCGGATGTCCGACGTGCAGACCCTCCCCCGACGGGTACGGGAACATGTCCTGCACGAACATCTTGTCGGCCGGCACAGGGCCGCCGTCGGGCTCGGCCAGCGAGCCGACCGGGTTGGGCACGTTGAACGTCCCGGAGTCCGCCCAGCGCTGCTGCCAGGCACGCTCGATCTGCCCGGCCAGCTCCGCGGTATAGCGGTGCTGCGGGGCATCGGTGCCGGCGTCGGGCGATTCAGTCACGTGAACAGGGTATAAGCCCGCCGATCGTGCTCTCGCCGGCCACAGGTTGGTCTCGGTTACGTCACCGGTCGGTCAGAGCTTGATCCCAGGTCGGTTCCGGCCCTGGTGACTGTCGCTGCGCGGTGGATACAGTCGGCGCCTGACCACATGGCTGACGAGCCCGACAGTGAAAGGACCGACGGCGATGAACGACAACGCCCGACGCTGGAGGACTCCGGCTATCAGCGTGGCTGCGGCTACCGTCGGCGTCCTCTTCTTCACCGGCGTCCCCGCCTCGGCCCAGCCACTGCAGCCGGTCGCGCCGCAGCCCAATCCCGCCGTGGTATCGCAGACCGCGGCGACACCCAACGCCGCCCTCACCCCCGCCGCACCCAACGCCGCGCTCGCCGTCCCGTCGACACCGAGTGCCGCTGTCGCGCCGGCAATGGCCAACCCCGCCCTGACCCCGGCGTCGCCGGTCGCGGCCGCGGCCGCACCCGGTGGTGTCACTCCGCCTCAGGTCGCCGCCCCGGCGGTGCTCCCGATCACCCCCGCCAACGCGGGCACACTGTCGGACTTCTTCCAGTCCAAGGGCGTGGCGATGGAGCCTCAGGTCAGCCAGAACTTCAAGGCCCTCAACATCGTGCTGCCGATGCCGAGGGGCTGGGCACACGTGCCCGACCCGAATGTGCCCGACGCGTTCGCCGTGATCGCCGACCGCGTGGGCGGCAATGGCCTGTATTCCTCTAACGCCCAGGTCGTGGTGTACAAGCTGGTCGGCGACTTCGACCCGCGCGAGGCGATCAGCCACGGGTTCATCGACAGCCAGCAGCTTCCGGCCTGGCGGTCCACCAACGGGTCGATCGCCGAGGTCGCCGGGCTGCCGACATCGACGATCGAAGGCACCTACCGCGAGAACTCCATGACGCTGGACACGTCGCGCCGGCACATCATCGCCACCGCGGGTCCGGACAAATACCTGGTGTCGCTGGCGGTGACCACCAGCGTCGACCAGGTCGTCGCGGCGGCCGACGCCACCGACGCGATCGTGCGGGGCTTCAAGGTCAGCGTCCCCGGCGCAACCTCGCCCCCGGGCGCACCCGCTCCCGCACCGCAAGGTCAGCCGGCGGCGCCGGCCGCCACGGCTCCGGCCACTGGACTAACTGGATAAAAGGGCTTGTTCCCCCGGGCGAAGCCTGGCGCCCGGGGGGACGCCCAAAACCCGGTAACCGCCGCCTCGTATTCTGTGGCGCATGTTCCTCGTCGCGGTGTTGTGCCTGTGCGCCGCGGTCGCGATCGCGGGTCACGGTGTCTGGCTGCTGGCCCGGCCACGGTCGGCGGATCCGATCCAATCTGTGCTCCGCGGGGTAGCCCCGACCCAGTTCGCCGCCGCGGCGATGCTGGCAGCCGCCGGCACCGTGGCGCTGTCGAGCCACCCCGACACCGCGCTCGTCGTGGTCGTGGTCTGCGTGGTCGGTGCCGTGAGCACCGTTGCGGCCGGCTGCTGGCAGGCGGCCAAGGTCATCGCAAGCCGAGAGGCGAGCGATGCCGACGCTTGCGCTGGTGCCTGCGCGACATGCACGCTGTCCTGCAGCTGAACGGCGGTTCAGTTGCGGCTGATATCGATCGGGTGCGTCGCGAGCAGCGACAGCGGCAGCGGCTGACGGCGCAGGACCCGCGCCCACAAATCCATCCGGGGCTCGGAGAGCACGTCAGTTGGCAACGCGGACAGCACAATCCAGTCGTCGCGCTCGATCTCACCCTCCAGCTGACCGATGGTCCACCCCGAGTAGCCGGCGAAAATCCGCACCCCTTCGACCACCGGTGCGATCGAATCGGGGTCGGCGTCGAGATCCACCATCACCATGCGGCCCTGCACGTGCCGCAGCCCCGGCAGGCCGGCCGGGTCCATACCGACCCGCAGGGTCGCCAGGCACAGTGCGGCGTCGCGCTTGACCGGGCCCCCGATGAACATGGTCTTCGGTTTGGTGGCCAGCTTCGCCCACTGCGGCAGCACGTTGTAGACGGCAGTCTCGCTGGGCCGGTTCAGCACCACACCGAGCGTGCCGCCGTCGTTGTGCTCGACGATGTAGATGACACTGCGCCGGAACGTCGGCTCGAGCAGGTCGGTGTTGGCGAGCAGCAGTGTGCCCGCGCGGACCCGGTGTTTCGCAGGCGCTATGAAGTCCTCCGGGTCCTCTGAGTGCGCCATCACCCCATCATCGCATCAGCAACCAGCGAACGTGGCGAACAAAGCCGGTCCGGCGGGATATTTGTACTGTGGGTCGGGGGGCCGCTGAACATCGATCGCCGCAAGCCGCCCGGCGATGCAACAGGGACGGGATTGTCGTGGTCGAGGCACGTTCGCCGCTCGCCCTATGGCATTCGGTACGCGCCCTTCCCGAGTTTCGACGCCTGCTCGAGCTTCGGCTCGTCAGTCAGTTCGGTGACGGCCTTTTCGCCGCCGGACTGGCCGGCGGGCTGCTGTTCAGCACCGAACGGGCCGCGACGCCGTGGGCCATCGCCGGTTCGTTCGCGGTGCTGTATCTGCCGTACTCGCTGCTAGGCCCGTTCGCAGGCGCGCTGCTGGACCGATGGGACCGCCGCCTGGTGCTCATCGGCGCCAACATCGGGCGTCTGCTCACGGTGTTGGTCGTCGCCGCGCTGCTCGCGGCCAGCGCTCACGATCTGGCGATCCTGGTGGCCGCGCTGATCGTCAACGGCTTCACCCGATTCGTCTCCTCGGGTCTGTCGGCGGCGCTGCCGCACGTGGTGCCGCGAGAGCAGGTGGTGTCCATGAACTCGGTCGCCACCGCGACCGGCGGGGCCGCCGCCTTCCTCGGCGCCATCTTCATGCTCCTGCCGCGCTGGCTCTTCGGGGCAAACGACGTCGGCGCCTCGACGATCATCCTCATCGTCGCGGTGCCGGTGGCGCTCGCGCTGTGGCTGTCGTGGCGCTTCCCCCCGCATCTGCTCGGTCCCGACGACAGCAAACGCGCGGTCCACGGATCGATCGTGTACGCGGTGGCCACCGGTTGGGGACATGGCGCCCGCACGGTCGCGGCGGTGCCGTCGGTCGCCGCGACGCTCGCCGGGCTGGCGGCGCACCGCATGGTGCTCGGCATCAACAGCCTGCTGGTGCTCGTGCTCGTCCGGCACGCCGACGTCGACGTGCCCGACGTCGCGGGTCTGGGGACGACCGCGCTGTTCTTCGCGGCCGTCGGCACCGGACAGTTCCTGGCCGCCGCGGTCATGCCGGTCGCCGTCGCGCGGTGGGGCCGGTACGCGACGGCCAACGGGGCCTTGGCGATCGCCGCGGTGATTCAGGTACTGGGCTCCGGCCTGCAGCTGCCGGTGATGATGGTGTGCGGCTTCCTCATCGGACTGGCCGGCCAGGTGGTCAAGCTCTGCGCCGACAGCGCGATGCAGCTGGACGTCGACGACGCGCTACGCGGCCACGTGTTCACCGTCCAGGATGCGCTGTTCTGGATCGCATTCATCCTCGCGGTGACGGCGTGCGCCGCGGTGATTCCTCCTGGCGGTCACCAACCGGCGCTGGCCCTCGCGGGTGCCGGCATCTACCTGCTCGGCTTGGCCGCGCACGCCACGCTCGGGCGGAGCCAACGCCACGGCTAAGGTGGCGCCATGGCTGGTGCCGAGCCTATGGTCGCTGACCTGCGGGCCGAGAGCGACGAACTCGACGCGCTCGTGGCCGACCTTCCCGCCGCACGCTGGAGGGAGTCCACACCGTCGCCGGGGTGGACCATCTCCCACCAGATCGCGCACCTGTTGTGGACCGATCGCGTCGCACTCACCGCCGTCACGGACGAAGCCGGATTCGCCGTCGTCTTGGAGGAGGCGTCAAAGGATCCGTCGGGGTTCGTCGATGCGGGCGCCGAAGAGCTGGCGTTGACGCCGCCGGCCGAATTGCTGGCCGATTGGCGCCGCACCCGCGGCCGTCTGCACGACGAGCTGTTGACAGTGGCCGACGGACGCAAGCTGCCGTGGTTCGGTCCGCCGATGAGCGCGCCGTCGATGGCTACCGCGCGGCTGATGGAGACGTGGGCGCACGGTCTCGACGTCGCCGACGCGCTCGGTGTCGACCGACCCGCCACTGCACGCCTCAAGTCGATCGCCCACATCGGCGTGCGCACCCGCGATTTCGCCTTCGCGGTCAATGGCCTTGCGCCACCGACAGATCCGTTCCTCGTCGAGCTGCGCGCTCCGGACGGGTCGACGTGGTCGTGGGGACCGGACGACGCGGCGCAACGAGTCACCGGCGCGGCGCAGGACTTCTGCATGCTGGTCACGCAGCGCCGGCCACGGTCGCAGCTCGACGTGACGGCCACCGGCGCGGACGCCGAGCGGTGGCTCGGCATCGCGCAGGCGTTCGCCGGACCACCCGGACCGGGGCGGGCGTGATCAGAGCTCGTCGGCTCCATCGGCCTTGCCGTCGGCATCACCGTCGCTCAGCTTGACGTCCCACCGGCCGTCGCCGTCGGTGTCGACGAAGGCGTGCTCGGCGCTCACCGCGCGGTCGGCCAGCCCGTCGCCGTTGAAGTCCAGTAGTCGGTCGTCGACCTGACCGTCCGCGTCGACGTCGACCACCAAACCCCCGGCGTGCTCAACCCCGTCGAGCCCGAACCACCTCAACGACCCGGCCCGGTCCAGGCTCACCGCCCAGGTGCCGGTGCCGTCGTCGGTGAAGAACGCCGAGTCGGACAGGTGATCACGCACCAGCTGATCGGCAACGCCGTCGGCATCCAGGTCGGCCATCGCATCGTCGAGCAGGCCGTCCCCGTCGAAGTCCAGACCGACGGCGTCGAGCGCACCATCACTGTTTAGGTCGATATCCGGGGCAGCGCTCCAGATGGTGGCCGACCCGTCACCGTCGCCGAGGCAGTACTCCATACCGATCAGACGGTCTGGTCGCCCCGCGCGTTCCACCACTTGGTCAATTCCTCGACAGCCTCGTCATGCGACAGCGGGCCGCGGTCGAGTCGGAGCTCCTTGAGATACCGCCACGCCTCGCCGACCTGTGGCCCGGCCGGGATGTCGAGTAGCCGCATGATCTCGTTGCCGTCCAGGTCGGGCCGCACCCGCGCCAGATCCTCTTTCGCGGCGAGCTCGGCGATGCGCGCCTCGAGATCGTCGTAGGCCGCCTGCAGGCGCGCCGCGCGCCGCTTGTTGCGGGTCGTGCAGTCGGCGCGAACCAGCTTATGCAGTCTCGGCAACAGCGGGCCGGCGTCGGTGACGTAGCGCCGCACTGCCGAATCACTCCACCTGCCGGCCCCCTTGCCGTCGGCGTAGCCGTGGAACCGCAGGTGCAGGTACACCAGCTGCGAGATGTCATCGATCATCTGCTTGGAGTACTTCAGCGCGCGCATCCGCTTGCGCGCCATCTTCGCGCCCACCACCTCGTGGTGGTGAAAGCTCACCCCGCCGTCGGCCTCGTGCCTGCGCGTGGAGGGCTTGCCGATGTCGTGCAGCAGTGCCGCCCAGCGCAGCACCAGATCTGGGCCGTCCGATTCCAGGTCGATCGCCTGCCGCAGCACCGTCAACGAATGCCAGTAGACGTCTTTGTGCTGATGGTGTTCGTCGATCGCCATCCGCATGCCGCCGACCTCCGGCAGCACGACGTCACCGAGCCCGGTCTGCACCATCAGGTCGATACCGGCGACCGGGTCCGCACCCAGCAACAGCTTGTCTAGTTCGGCAGCCACGCGTTCGGCGGAGATGCGCTGCAACTGAGGTGCCATCTCGACGAGCGCCTCCACCACCCTCGGCGCCACGGTGAACTCGAGCTGCGAGACGAACCGGGCCGCGCGCAGCATCCGCAACGGGTCGTCCCCGAACGAGATCTCCGGTGCCGCAGGGGTATCCAAAACCTTGGCCTGCACCGCCGCCAGGCCGCCGAGGGGATCGTGAAACTCGCCGGGGCCGTCGGCGGTGATGCGCACGGCCATCGCATTCGACGTGAAATCGCGTCGCACCAGATCGTCCTCGAGGCGGTCGCCGAACCGCACCTCCGGGTTGCGTGACACCTGGTCGTAGGTGTCGGCACGGAACGTGGTGATCTCCAGGCGGTCGTCGCCCTTGCCGACCCCGATCGTTCCGAATTCGATGCCGGTGTCCCATAGCGCGTCGGCCCACCCGCGCAGCATCGCCTGCAGCTGCTCCGGCCGCGCATCGGTGGTGAAGTCGAGATCGTTGCCCAGGCGGCCCAGCAAGGCATCGCGCACACTGCCGCCGACGAGGAACAGTTCGTGGCCCGTATCAGCGAACACCCGGCCCAGCTCGCGCAGGACGTCGCCATGCCGGTTCAGCGCAACTTGCGCTGCGGCAAGCAGTTCAGCATCAGCACCCGATCCGGCCACGTTCGGACACCCTAATAGCAACGGGTCCATCACGACCGGTGAGTGTGGCGGGAGCGATACTGCGTGGCAGCTACTATCGCTTGGGTGTCGGACGGCGAACATGCAAGACCACGACGGCGCCGCGGGCGACGTCGCGGCCGCCGCGCGGCAGGCCCTCCCGAGTCCGGTCCCCAGCCGGCCGAACACCACAACAACTCGTCGGTCAACGGTGCAAAAGACCAGGTAAACGCCCAGCCCAAGCCGCAGAAGTCGCGTCCGCGCCGGCCACCGGACCGGTTGCGCACCGTCCACGAGACCTCGGCGGGCGGGCTCGTCATCGACGGCATCGACGGGGCCAAAGACGGCCAGGTAGCCGCCCTCATCGGACGCACCGACCGGCGCGGCCGGATGCTCTGGTCGCTGCCGAAGGGCCATATCGAACTCGGTGAGACCGCCGAGCAGACCGCCATTCGCGAGGTCGCCGAAGAGACCGGAATCCAGGGCAGCGTGCTGGCCGCGCTGGGCAGCATCGACTACTGGTTCGTCACCGAGGGGCGCCGAGTGCACAAAACCGTGCACCATTATCTGATGCGATTCCTCGAGGGAGAGCTGTCCGACGAGGACGTCGAGGTCAGCGAGGTGGCCTGGGTGCCACTTAAGGAGCTGCCGTCGCGGTTGGCCTACGCCGACGAACGCCGGCTCGCCGAGGTCGCCGGTGAGCTCATCGACAGATTGCACGCGGACGGGCCCGCCGCGTTGCCGCCGCTGCCACGGACCTCGCCGCGGCGACGGGCCCAGACGCACTCGCACACCCGCAACCGTCGTCCCGACGAAAAGACAACTCGGCGGACGAACGGCTGCGGCCAAGGGCCGTGATCACGGTCCCCTGCCCTTCGGCCGTGGGCCCAGGGCCGCGTATGTCCCCTGTGGCGGTGGCGCGCCTGCTACTCGCGGTCGGGATGTTGGCGATGTTCGCCGTGCCGCTGGCGATCCCCCCCGCCGCCGCCGGTGAACCCGGCTCGACGCCGTTCCTGACGGTGCGCATCGACCGCGTCACCCCCGAGGTCGTCACCACGACCAGCGAACCCGTCGTGACCGTCGCCGGCACCGTGGAGAACGTCGGCGATCGTCCCGTGCGTGACGTGATGGTGCGCCTCGAGGACGCCGCGGCCGTCACGTCGTCGGCGGGGCTGCGCACCAACCTCGCAGGCAACGTCGATCAGTTCGAGCCGGTGGCCCAATTCGTCACTCTTGCACCAGAATTGGCGCGTGGGGGCGCTGTCCCGTTCACGCTGTCCTACCCGCTGCGGTCCGCGGAACAACCGTCGCTCGGCATCGAGCGGCCCGGCGTCTACCCAGTGATGGTCAACGTCAACGGGACGCCCGACTACGGGTCGCCCGCACGCCTCGATGACGCCCGGTTCCTGCTGCCGGTGCTCGGCGTCCCGCCCGACCCGGCCGCCGACGCCGACGACGCGCTGACGGCGGTGGTCCCGCCGGACACCTCCAAACCGGTCGGCCTGACCCTGCTGTGGCCCATCGCCGACCGGCCGCGGCTGGCCGCGGGCGCCCCCGGTGGCACCACACCGATCCGGCTCACCGACGACGACCTCGCGACGTCCCTGGCACCCGGTGGACGGCTCGATACCCTGCTGTCCGCCGTCGAGTTCGCCACCGGCCCGCAGGTCGATCCCGAGGGGAACGTCCGCCTCGCGACGTGCCTGGCCGTCGACCCCGATTTGCTCGTCACCGTCAACGCCATGACCGGCGGCTACGTCGTCAACGACGGTCCCGACGCCGGGCCGGGCACCCCGACGCACCCCGGCACCGGCCAGGACGCCGCCGTGGCCTGGCTCAACCGGCTCCGCGGCCTCGCGCAGCGCATGTGCGTCGTCTCGACCACCTACGCGCAGGCCGACCTGGACGCGCTGCACCGGGTCGGTGACCCCGGGCTCTCCACCATCGCGGTGAAGTCCGCCGGCGACATCGTCGACCAGATCCTCGGGATCGCGTCGGTCCGCGGCGCCAGCCTCATCGGCGACGGACCCCTCACCGGGCCGGCGGTGCAGCTGCTGTCCGCCCTGGGCCCCCGCCCGCAGGCCAGCGCAGAGCAGACCGTCGCGATCGGCGCCGCCGAAGTCACGGCCTCGGATTCCGACGGTGCGAACGCCGCGCCAGAACCCGCCGAACTGCGGCCGGTGCGCTACGCGCCGAACGTCGTCGCGGCGCCGTTCGACCCCGCGGTGGGCGCCGCGCTGGCCGGGGCGGGGGCCGAACCGGTCGCACCCTCGTACCTCGACCCTTCCCTGGATGTCCCCCTGCACCACGGTTCGGAAGTGGCGCGCAGACAAGACGCCGTCGGCGCGATGATGTGGCGAGCACTGCAGCCCGACATCGAGCCGCGCACCGAGATCCTGATGCCGCCGATGGCGTGGAGCCCACAGCCGGCGGACGCACAGGCGATCCTCACCGCGGCGGCCACCATGATCAACGCCGGGATGGCGCGGCCGCGCCCGCTGACCCAGGTGATCACCGACGGCTATGCCGTACCGCCGCAGCGCATCGCGCCGCTGCCCGAAGCCAACCTCGGGGATTCGCGCGGGCGGTTCGACGACGCCGTGGTGTCCGGCATCGCGGCGGTGACGGCCCGGCTGTGGGGTCTGACGACTGCACTGACCACCGACGAACGCACGGGCCTCACCGGCTACGGGTACACGGCGCCGCTGCGTGAGGACTTGCTGCGTGCGCTGAGCCAGTCGGTCCGACCGGATGCGCGCAACGGCCTTGCGCAGCAACGGCTCACGACGGTGAGCCGCACAGTCGAAGACCTGTTCAACGCTGTCACCATCGTCAACCCCGGCGGCTCCTACACGCTGGCGACCGAACGCAGCCCCCTCCCGCTCGCCGTGCGCAACAACCTTCCCGTGCCGATCCGGGTGCGGCTGGACGTCGACGCGCCGCCGGGCATGACCGTGACCGACATCGGCGAGATCGTGGCGCCGCCTGGCTTCCTGCCGCTCAAGGTTCCGATCGAGGTGCACTTCACCCAGCGCGTCGCCGTCGACGTGGCACTGCGCACCGCCGACGGTCTACCACTCGGCGAACCCGTGCGGCTTTCGGTGCACTCCAACGCATATGGCAAGGTGCTGTTCTTCATCACGCTGACCGGTGGGGCGATCCTCGCGCTGCTCGTCGGCAGACGGCTGTGGCACCGATTCCGCGGCCAGCCCGACCGCGCCGACCTCGACAGACCCGATCCCCTCGAGGTCGCGATGCGCTTCGACGAGGACACGGTTGCTCAGACCGGGGAGAAATGAGTCCCGTCCCCGGCGGCCCCCCGACGCCACCATCGCGAACCGGGCCGCCACGGCCGGTCGGCGCCCGCAACCCGCTGCCCGGTCCCCCACCGCCGCCGCCCCGCAGGAGTTCGGCCCCACCGCCACGGCTGCCCCGCGGCCCCGCACCCCGGCGTCGCGCCGGACGCCCCGAATTGTCGGACGCCGCGGTCGTCTCGCGCTCGTGGGGAATGGCGTTCGCAACCCTGATCAGTCGGCTCACCGGGTTCGCCCGCATCGTGCTGATCGCCACCATCCTCGGCGCCGCACTGTCCAGTGCGTTCTCGGTGGCCTATCAACTCCCGAACCTCATCGCCGCACTGGTGCTGGAGGCGACGTTCACCGCGATCTTCGTGCCCGTGCTCGCCCGCGCCGAACGCGACGACCCCGACGGCGGAACGGCGTTCGTGCGCCGCCTGGTCACCCTGGCGACCACCCTGCTGCTGATCACCACCGCGCTGGCCATCGTGTCGGCACCGCTGCTGGTCGAACTGATGCTCGGCGCCGACCCCCTGGTGAACCGCGACCTCACCAAGGCGTTCGCCTATCTGCTGCTGCCGCAGGTGCTGTTCTACGGGCTTTCCTCGGTGTTCATGGCGATCCTCAACACCCGCAACGTGTTCGGGCCGCCCGCCTGGGCTCCGGTGTGCAACAACGTCGTCGCGATCGCCACGCTTGGCCTCTATCTCGTTGTCCCCGGCGAGCTTTCGGTAGATCCGGTTCAGATGGGCAACGCGAAGCTGCTTGTCCTCGGCATCGGCATGACGCTGGGGACGGTGACGCAGGTGGTGGTGCTGCTCGTCGCGTTGCGGCGCGAGCGGGTCAGCCTGCGTCCGTTGTGGGGCATTGATGACCGGTTGAAACAGTTCGGCGCGATGGCGTCGGCGATGGTGCTCTACGTGCTGATCAGTCAGATCGGCCTGATCGTGGGAAACCGAATCGCCAGTGGCGCTGCGGCTTCCGGCCCGGCGATCTACAACTACACCTGGCTGGTCCTGATGCTGCCCTTCGGCATGATCGGCGTGACGGTGTTGACGGTGGTGATGCCGCGGCTGAGCCGCAATGCCGCGGCCAACGACAATCCGGCGGTGCTGGCCGACCTGTCGTTGGCCACCCGGCTGACGATGGTGACGCTCATCCCGATCGTGGCGATGATGACGGTCGGCGGTCCGGCCATCGGCAGCGCGTTGTTCGCCTACGGGAACTTCGGCGATGTCGACGCCGGCTACCTCGGCATGGCGATCACGCTGTCGGCGTTCACGTTGATCCCGTATGCCCTGGTGCTGCTTCAGCTCCGAGTGTTCTACGCACGGCAGCAGCCGTGGACGCCGATCGCTTTGATCGTCGTGATCACCGTGGTCAAGATCGCCGCGTCGGTGGCCGCGCCATACCTCACCGACGATCCGGACCTGGTCGCCGGTTATCTCGGCCTGGCCAACGGGCTGGGGTTCCTCGCCGGCGCGATAGTCGGCTACTTCCTGCTGCGCGCGAACCTCAACCCGCCCGGTGGACGGCTCATCGGCCTGCAGGTGGTCCGCACCATCCTCGTCACGATCTTCGCGTCGCTGATCGCCGGCCTGATCGCCCACGTCGTCGACCAACTGTTCGGCCTCGAGTCGCTGACCACCAACTGGGGTGGCGCCGGGTCGCTGCTGCGGCTGCTGGTGCTGGGCCTGATCATGGTGCCGACGATCGCCGGTGTGCTTCTCGCGGCCAAGGTGCCCGAAGCAGAGGCCGCCCTCGGTGCGGTGCGTCGCCGCCTGGGCCGCGCCCGACCCGTGCCCGAGACCTTGGGCCCACGCCCGGAGGGCAGGCGAGGGAGGGTGGCCTCACCACCGAGAATGCTGCCCGACCAGCCTCCGCCGCGCACTCCCCTCACGTACGCTCGTCAGAGGAATTCGTCCGCGTCAATACGACGCCCGGCACCGCCGGTTGGAAAGCGGGAACCCTCGGGGGAGGTTGTCAGGGATGGAATGGGGAAAGGACCAGCGGTGAGCAACGAACCCGCAGGCGGCTCCGTGCCCGACAACACCGCCACGGCGAAGATCCCGGTACCACCGCCCCCGAACGACGGCGAATCGCCGGTGTCCGCCGACGACTTCCAGCCCGACGTGCCGACTCCTGATGTCCCCGCCGCCCCGTCGCCAGCCGATTTCAAGGCGACCGTGCAGGAGCCCGTCGACTTCGGCGCAACGGCCCGCCTTTCGACGGCGGAACCCAACGGCACCGCGCCGATCCCGGCCTCCGGCCGGCCGCCGTCGGACTACGGCGGCGATCCGACCCGTGAATCGCTGCCCTTCGACGTGCCGCGCGAGCCGCCGATCGAGGCGGCGACGTCTGATGAGGATGTCCATCTGATCCCCGGCGCGGTGATCGGCGGCGGCCGGTACCGGCTGCTCGTCTTCCACGGCGGACCCCCGACGCTGCAGTTCTGGCAGGCGCTGGACACCGCGCTCGATCGCCAGGTGGCGCTGACATTCGTCGACCCGGACGCGACGCTGCCAGACGAGCAGTTGCAGAAGATCCTGGCCGCCACCCTCAAGCTGAGCCGCTTGGACATGCCCGGTGTCGCCCGAGTGCTCGACGTGGCGAACACCGGTTCGGGTGGTCTGGTGGTTTCGGAGTGGATCCGGGGCGGGTCCCTGGCCGAGGTGGCCGAGACGTCGCCCTCCCCGATTGGTGGCGCGCGGGCGATTCAATCGCTGGCGGCCGCCGCAGAGGCGGCGCACCGCGCGGGTGTCGCGATGTCGATCGATCACCCCAGCCGCGTACGAGTGAGCATCGAAGGCGACGTCGCGCTGGCGTTTCCGGCGACCCTGCCCGATGCCACCCCCGAAGATGACATCCGCGGTATCGGCGCCGCGCTGTACGCGCTGCTGATCAACAAGTGGCCGTTGCGCGAGGCGGGCGTGCGCAGCGGTTTGGAATCCGCCGAACTCGATCCCGCCGGACAGCCGGTCGAACCGCGCTCGGTCGACCGTCAGATTCCGTTCCAGATCTCGGCGGCGGCGGCCCGCGCCGTGCAGGAGGGCGGCGGGATCCGTAGCGCGCCGACGCTGCTGAACCTGCTGCAGCAGGCCACCGCGGTCGCCGATCGCACCGAGCTCATCGAGCCCGTCGACGAGCCGATCGCTGCGTCTGCGCCGCACCGCTTCGGCGAGCGAGATCCCGAGGATCCCGACGCGCAGGCCCGCCGCCGCAAGGCTCTGCTGATCGGCCTCAGCGTCGGCGGCGCGATCCTCATCGTCGCGCTGGTGGTGCTGGGGACTGTGCTGACCCGGATCTTCGGCGACGTCGGCGATGGACTCGGCGGTGACGAGCTGGGGCTCAATGCGCCGGGTACGTCCGAGGCCGGCGACGCCGGCGCCGGGGAGACCGTGAAACCCGTTTCGGCAACGGTCTTTTCACCCGAGGGCGAGGCCGACGCACCCGCCGAGGCCCGCCTCGCGATCGACGGCAACCCGACGACCGTGTGGCCGATCGACACGTACACCGACCCGGTGCCGTTCCCGAACTTCAAGAACGGTGTCGGGCTCATTCTGCAACTGCCCGAGCCCACCAGGATCGGTGAGGTCGACATCAACCTCAACAGCACGGGCACGGCCGTGGAGATCCGGTCGGCGCAATCACCGACACCGGCCTCGCTGGCCGATACGACCGTGCTCAAGTCGGCCACCTCGCTGCAGCCCGGTCAGAACACCATTGAGCTCGACAACGCCGAGCCGACGTCCTACCTGTTGGTCTGGGTGTCGACCCTGGGCACCGTCGACGGCGAGAACCGTTCGGACATCGCAGAGATCACCCTCAAGGCGGCGGGGTAACCGCGCCCATCCCCAGCCCGGCAAAGATGTGTCGGAAGGGGCCCTGCGCGCCGTTTAGTGTTCGGCTGTGGGGACCTTCGGCGAACAGGAACGCACCGATGCAGAGTTGCTCGCCGCGCACGTCGCGGGTGAGCCATACGCGTTCGAGGAGCTGTTCCGCCGCCATCACCGCCAGTTGTACCGGCTCGCCCAGCTGACCAGCCGAAACCCGGACGACGCCGCCGACGCGATGCAGGACGCGATGCTGTCGGCGCACCGCACCGCCCCGGCGTTCCGCCACGACGCCGCCGTCAGCAGTTGGCTGTATCGCATCGTGGTGAACGCCTGCTTGGATCGGTTGCGCCGCAACAAGACCCGCCCGACCACCACATTGCTCGACGACACCCACCACGCCGGCGACCCCATGCCGCACGTGGACACTGCGATCGTGGTCGAGCGCGCGCTGATGCGGCTGCCCGTCGAACAACGCGCGGCCGTGGTTGCGGTCGACATGCAGGGCTACTCCGTGGTCGAGACGGCTCGGATGCTCGGTGTCGCCGAGGGGACCGTGAAAAGCCGCTGTTCGCGCGCCCGACGCAAACTCGCCGAGACGCTCGATTATTTCGCGCTCGATGGAACCGCGGCGGGCTCGCCTTCGTCTAATCCCCCGGTGATGGAGACTGGCTGACGTCAGGGCAACCGGCGGGAGCACGCGATGGACAACGGCAGCGAGGACGACCTCGATCCCGCGGTGGTCGAGCGCGTCCGCCGCGATCTCACCGAGCTGGGGTCGGATGAAGCGTCGGCGCCCGACGTGCCGCCGGAGGTGACGGAGCGCGTCCTCGCCGCCCTGCGCGCCGAACCCGCCCACACGGTCGCACGGGCGCCGCTGCGGCGGCTGCAGGTCATCGGGCTCGTCGTCGGCCTCGGCGCCGCGGTGGCCGCCGTCATCGTCGGCGCCGTGATGGTAAACCGCCCCGAGCCGCCCACGTTTCCCGCCGGTCCGACCGCCAAGACGATCACCGTCGAGCGGTCCACCGCGATACCGCTGCCTCGCCCGCAGATCATCGAGCTGCTGTCACGGACCCCGGACTACGGGCCGCTGACCGACCCCGGGCGCCGCGGCTCCTGCCTCGCGGGACTGGGCTACCCACCGGGGACCGCGGTGCTGGGCGCCCGGCCACTGGACATGCGGGGACAGCCCGGGGTATTGCTGCTGCTTCCCGGCGAGTCACCCGACGATGTCGTGGCCGTCGTGGTCGAGCCGGGATGCAGCGGGGCTCACACCGGCCTGTTGGCGAAGTCCTTGGTCAGTCGGACGTAATCTGTCCACCAGACCGGGCGGGAACACCCACGCCTAGGCTGGTGTTACACCCGTGCCGGTTGCGAATCGGCAGAAAGGCGAAAGGCGCTCATGACCTCCAACCCCACGGTTCATGACCTGATCGTCATCGGATCAGGGCCTGCGGGCTACACCGCCGCCATTTATGCGGCGCGCGCTCAGCTGGCCCCGCTGGTATTCGAAGGCATCCAGTTCGGCGGCGCGCTGATGACCACCACCGAGGTAGAGAACTACCCCGGCTTCCGCGACGGGATCACTGGGCCGGAATTGATGGACCAGATGCGCGAACAGGCGCTGCGCTTCGGCGCCGATCTGCGGATGGAGGACGTCGACTCCGTCTCGCTGGAGGGCCCCATCAAGACCGTCACCGTCGGTGACGAGACCTATCAAACGCGCGCCGTCATACTCGCGATGGGCGCGCAAGCCCGCCACCTGGGAGTTCCAGGTGAGGAAGCCCTGATCGGCATGGGTGTGAGCACCTGTGCCACGTGCGACGGCTTCTTCTTCCGCGACGAGGACATCGTCGTGGTCGGCGGCGGCGACTCCGCGATGGAGGAGGCGACGTTCCTCACCCGTTTCGCCCGCAGCGTGACGATCGTGCACCGCCGCGAGGAGTTCCGCGCGTCCCGCATCATGCTGGAGCGCGCTCGCGCCAACGAGAAGATCACGTTCCTGACCAACACCCAGGTGACCGCGATCGAGGGTGATCCCAAGGTCAGCGGGGTGCGACTGCGCAACACCGTCACCGGCGAGGAATCCAAGCTCGACGTGACCGGCGTGTTCGTCGCCGTCGGCCACGATCCTCGCTCGGAGTTGGTGCGCGGACAGGTCGACCTGGACGAGGACGGCTACGTGCAGGTCAAACAACACAGCACCGCGACCTCTGTGGAAGGCGTCTTCGCCGCGGGCGATCTCGTCGATCACATCTACCGACAGGCCATCACCGCAGCGGGCACCGGCTGTTCGGCGTCGATCGACGCAGAGCGTTGGCTCGCCGAAATCGGTTCTGCCCCAAGCGATGAAGCAACCGCTACCCCCGTACGTTAGGAGTTGTACCCATGACTGAGACCTCGGCCGGAAAGGCCACCGTCACCGTCACCGACGATTCGTTCTCCAGCGATGTGTTGTCGAGCAGTACCCCTGTGCTGGTGGACTTCTGGGCCACCTGGTGCGGGCCGTGCAAGATGATCGCCCCCGTTCTCGAGGAGATCGCCGGCGAGAAGGCCGGTCAGTTGACCGTCGCCAAGCTGGACGTCGACGCGAATCCCGCGACCGCACGTGATTTTCAGGTGGTCTCGATTCCGACGTTGATCCTGTTCAAGGACGGTGCGCCGGTGAAGCGCATCGTCGGCGCAAAAGGCAAGGCAGCCTTGCTGCGCGAACTCGCTGACGTGGTGTAACAATCCCCTAGCGTCGTCCCCTAGCTTCGCGGTGGGCCCAGTGGGCCCTGTGGGCCCAAATTCGGGCCCGGCGGATACCCGCCTGGCGTTTTCTCGATTCGCAGATCCGTCTGAGACAATGCTGTCTAGCTTTATTACGTCGTGTCGGCGTTGTGCGACCGCCGGCATCCGTGACCGAAAGGCCGCCTATGTCGAGTCTGCGTCGCGGTGACCGCGGAAGTGCGGTCACCGAGATCCGGGCTGCTTTGACGTCCTTGGGCATGGTCGAGAATCCGGACGACGACATCACCACCGGCCGGCACGTCGCGCTCGACGTGTTCGACGGTGAACTCGACCATGCGGTGCGCGCATTCCAACAGCACCGCGGCCTGTTGGTCGACGGCATCGTCGGTGAAGCGACGTACCGCGCGCTGAAAGAAGCCTCCTACCGCCTGGGCGCACGCACGCTCAACCATCAGTTCGGCGCTCCGATGTTCGGCGACGACGTTGCGACACTTCAGGCGCGGCTGCAGGATCTCGGCTTTTACACCGACATGGTCGACGGACATTTCGGCCTGCACACACACAACGCGCTGATGTCGTACCAGCGCGAGTACGGGCTGTATCCGGACGGCATCTGTGGCCCAGAAACGTTGCGCTCCTTGTACTTTCTGGGTTCGCGCGTCACCGGTGGCTCTCCCCACGCGATCCGGGAAGAGGAACTCGTTCGAAGCTCCGGACCGCGGCTGTCCGGTAAGAGGATCATCATCGATCCGGGCCGCGGGGGTGACGATCACGGGCTGATCATGCAGAGCCCCGACGGCCCGATCAGCGAGGCCGACATCCTGTGGGATCTGGCGAGCCGGCTCGAGGGCCGCATGACCGCGATCGGTATGGAGACGTTCCTGTCTCGCCCCGTCAACCGTTCGCCGTTCGACGCCGCACGGGCCATGACCGCCAACACGGTGGGTGCTGACCTCATGATCAGCCTGCGCTGCGCCACCCAGCCGAGCCCGGCCGCCAACGGCGTGGCATCGTTTCACTTCGGCAACGCACACGGTTCGGTGTCCACCATCGGACGCAACCTCGCCGACTTCATTCAGCGAGAAGTTGTGGCGCGCACCGGATTACGTGACTGCCGCACCCACGGCCGGACGTGGGATCTGCTGCGGCTCACCCGCATGCCCACGGTACAGGTCGACGTCGGCTACGTGACCAATCCGCGCGACCGCGGACTGCTGGTCTCGAGCCATACCCGAGACTCGATCGCCGAGGGCATCCTGGCCGCGGTCAAACGCCTGTACTTGCTCGGCAAGAACGATCGCCCTACTGGCACATTCACTTTCGCCGAACTGCTGGCGCACGAACTTTCCGTCGACCAGGCCGGGCGCGTCAGCCCGAGCTAGCTTGGCGCCCCTACTAGCAGGGGCCGGCGCCCGCTCCGACCGGCTGTTGCAGCTGAGCGCTTTCCAGCAGGCGCTCCAGAGCCGCCTCGACATCGGCCTTCCAGCCCAATCCCTGTTCCAACTCCAGCCGGAGCCGCGGAAAGTACGGATGCGGCGAGACAACCACGAAGCCGGCGTCCTGCAGCACGTCGACATCGAGTACGCATTGGTCGACCGAACAGTCCCCCAGCACCTCGATGATCGGTCGCAGGACAGGCGACACCGCCTGCGGGTCGGTCAGATCGGACGCATCGGCGGTATGACCGAACGCCTCGAGCGCGCGCACGCCACGACGGACGAGATCGCCGACCACCGCCGCGATCAGAGTGCGCGGTAAGGCATCTGCGCCATCCCCGGGTTCCACCCCCAGGGTCGTGAGCAGTACCGCGTCGGCACTGACCGGACCAGACGGGAAATACCGGGCCCGCGGCACCGCGCGCGGCGGCGCATAAAACGCGTAGCCCAGGCAGGCCTCGTCGCCGGTCGGCACGGCGTCATCTCCCATCGAATCGGGACACTGCACCGCTATCTGCCCGCACGCACCCCACTCGAGCATGACCATCGAGAGCCACGCTTCCTTCTCGAACTCGGGGTCCCACAGCTGATTTCCACCCGCTTGCGAACCCTGCAGGGTCGACGGATCGACCTCCCAGAACACGCAACGACGAGCGTGCTTGGGCAGCTGCTCGAATGCTTCGAGCCGCATGGGCGTGATACGTGGCGGCACTAGCCTCTCCGGGTTTCGCACGGTGTCGATGTGCACGGATGCCACTCAAGGATAGAAGGGCGCGGCGCAGTTGACGCCAAATCTGCGCTGAGAACCTCGACCGGCCGTGGCATTCTCGAAAGCTGTTGATACACAGTCATTTCCGCTCGGGGTCGGCGGGCACGGGCACTCTCCCAAGGGTACGTGTCACAGTGACGTAACTGCCGCGGGTAAGGGGTTAGCGGTTGGACGCGCTCATTAGTTCAACTATGCGTTGCAGGTCCTCGACCGACCCGAACTCCACCACGATCTTTCCTTTGCGTTTGCCGAGAGCGACGGTGACGCGGGTGTCGAAGGCCGTCGACAGCCGCTCAGCAACATCCTGCAGCCCTGGCATGTGGATCGGCTTGCGCCGCGGCGCCGCGGGCGTCGCCGGGCCGGCACTGTTGGCCAGCGTGACGGCCTCCTCCGTCGCGCGCACCGAAAGCCCCTCGGCGACGATGCGTGCGGCTAGCTCCTCCTGCTGCTCTGCCCCGCCCTCGAGCGAGAGCAGCGCACGCGCGTGCCCGGCCGACAGCACACCGGCCGCCACCCGCCGCTGCACCGCGATCGGCAGCCGCAACAACCGGATCATGTTGGTGATGAGCGGACGCGAACGGCCGATGCGCGAGGCAAGTTCATCGTGGGTGACGCCGAACTCGTCGAGCAGCTGCTGATACGCGGCCGCCTCTTCCAATGGGTTCAGTTGTACGCGATGGATGTTCTCCAGCAAGGCGTCGCGAAGCATGTTGTCGTCGCCGGTCTCCCGGACGATCGCCGGGATGGTCGCCAGGCCCGCCTCCTGCGCGGCTCGCCACCGCCGCTCCCCCATCACGATCTGATACTTCGGCGTGGCCGCGCCGGGTAGCGTCCGCACGACAATGGGCTGCATGAGGCCGAACTCGCGAATCGAGTGCACCAATTCGGCGAGCGCTTCCTCATCGAAGACGTGGCGGGGCTGCTTCGGATTGGGTTCGATCGCCGACGGATCGATCTCGCGATAGACGGCGCCCGATACGTTGACCGGTCCACCGATCACCACATCGGCAGCGGCGTCACCCATCCGGCCGAGCGACGATTGTTCGCCATCGGACGGACCGGTGGGAATGAGCGACGCCAGCCCGCGGCCCAGACCGCTGCGCTTGCCTTTGGGTTGAGTCATCCAGATCTCCTCATCGGTGGTCGTCGTCCCCCCGCGCTACCGGGCGCAAGCGTTCATTGGCGTTCCGCGATCTCGCGGCTGGCATCCAAGTAGCTCATCGCACCTCGCGAGCCGGGGTCGTAGTCGAGGATCGTCATGCCGTATCCGGGTGCTTCCGACACCTTGACGCTGCGTGGGATCACGGTCCGCAGCACCTTGTCGCCGAAGTGGGCCCGCACATCGTCGGCTACCTGATCCGCCAGCCGCGTGCGGCCGTCGTACATCGTCAGGATCACCGTGGTGACGTTGAGTTCCGGATTGAGGTGGGCCTTGACCATCTCGATGTTTCGCAACAGCTGACCCACGCCCTCGAGCGCGTAGTACTCGCACTGAATAGGGATCAGCACCTCCGGCGCCGCGACGAGAGCGTTGATGGTGAGCAACCCCAACGACGGCGGGCAGTCGATGAAGACGTAGTCGAAGTCGTGGTTCTTGAGACTGGCGAGCGCACCGCGCAGCCGCCCTTCGCGCGCCACCATGCTCACCAACTCGATCTCGGCACCGGCCAGATCGATGGTGGCCGGCAAGCAGTAGAGCCGTTCGCTGTGCGGGCTACGCTGCAGGGCGGCCTCCAGCGGGATCTCCCCGATCAGTACTTCGTACGACGACGGTGTGCCCTCCCGGTGCTCCACCCCGAGGGCGGTGCTGGCATTGCCCTGAGGGTCGAGATCGATCACCAGAACTTGGAGCCCTTGCAGCGCGAGCGCGGCGGCGATGTTGACGGCCGTAGTCGTCTTCCCCACGCCGCCCTTCTGGTTGGCGATGGTGAAGACGCGTTGCCGTTGCGGACGCGGTAGTCCGCCCTTGGCGGCGGCGTGCAGCAGGCGAACGGCGCGTTCGGCTTCGGCCCCGATCGGCGTATCCACGGCGGGCGGGTCCGGCCACGGTTCGGCCTGTGCGGCGCCCTCCCATGTTTCACGTGAAACATGGGGTTGGTTCGTTTCACGTGAAACATCGCGGAACGGATCGGTCTCCGGCCGCGTCGACGCCGGGACGGAACTCATGCTCGGCTCCCTTCCCCCGACGTGTGGTCGGCCGGACTCCGCCGGCGCGCCACGACGACGGTCGCGGGAGGATCCAAGACGTCCGCGCAGCATTTCATCACCCTCACATCGATGGCTCCCAGAGACGCCAGCACACGCCGGTGTTCCCGGGCCTCCTCTTCGGCACGCTCTCCTTTGATGGCCAACATCTCGCCACCCGGACGCAGCAGCGGCATGCTCCACTTGGCGACCTTGTCCAGCGACGCCACCGCTCTGGAGGCCACCGCGTCCACTTCCCCCACCTCTTCCCGCACAGCCCGCTCCTCTGCCCTGCCGCGCACCACCGTCACGTCGATCTTGAGTTCGTCGATGACCTCGCGAAGGAAATCGCTGCGGCGCAGCAGGGGTTCGATCAGTGTCACCCGAAGATCGGGGCGAGCCAACGCCAACGGTATCCCGGGCAGGCCCGCGCCACTACCGATGTCGGCAACCCGGGCGTTCCGGGGTAACAACTCGGCGATCGCGGCGCTGTTGAGGAGGTGGCGGTCCCACAGGCGGTCGACTTCGCGGGGCCCGATCAATCCGCGTTCGACACCCGCGCCGGCCAGGACCGCGGCGTAGCGCCGTGCGCCGTCCAACCCGGGGCCGAACAAGATGTCGGCGGCTTGCGGCGCTACCGACACCTCGTCATGTTTCACGTGAAACATCCTCCGGATCATCGCGGGGCCGACCGTCCCATCGGGACGAACTACACAGATGTAACTCTTGTCAGTCGGCGAGAATGACGACGCGGCGCGACGGCTCAACGCCCTCGCTCTCGCTGTGCACACCCTCGACCGCGGCGACCGCATCGTGCACGATCTTGCGCTCGAACGGCGTCATCGGCGACAGCTCTTCGCGCTCGCCTGACTCCAGCACCCGCCGCGCGACCTTGTCGCCCAATGCCGCCAACTCGTCGCGGCGCCGCCGACGCCAGCGCGCGATGTCGAGCATCAGCCGGCTCCGTTCACCCGTCTTTTGATGCACCGCCAGCCGCGTCAACTCTTGCAGCGCGTCGAGCGCCTCGCCCTTGCGGCCGACGAGCTTGTTGAGATCGCTTCCGCCGTCGATGCTCACGATGGCGCGATCGCCCTCGACGTCCAGATCGATGTCGCCGTCGAAGTCCAGCAGATCCAACAACTCCTCGAGGTAGTCGCCGGCGATCTCGCCCTCGGCGACCAACCGCTCCTCGAGATCCTCCGAACCTGCGCGCTCTTCGACGACTTCGTCGCCGGCCAACTCCTCGCTGCGCTCGGTCGTATCAGCGTCGGTCATGTTTTGTGTCTCTCCCTCATCTACGGTCTGCACCGGTCGTCTTCGGGTTCGCCCGCAGCCACCCGACCACAGGAACCCCAGCGCTTCTCACCGTGGGCCGGTCAGCGCTTACGTTTCTTGGGCCGTGATCCTGGCCGCGGGGTCGAGCCCGGCCGCGGCGTTCGGCTGCCGGTGCCCGACGCGGTCTTACCCGGGCTCGTCCCGGTCGCCTTGCCGTCGGACGATCCGTTCTCCGCCGCCTTGCCGTCGATCTCCACACCGTCGGTCGTCGTGACCTCGGTCGGCTCAGTGGCCGCCTTGGACCGCTTCTTGGGCTTCGCTCCGGGCGGCGGTGCGTTCTGTGAGCGCCGTTCCTTGGCCTCGAGCTTCTTGGCTTCTTCCTCTTTCTCGATCATCCCGAACACGTAGTGCTGCTGACCGAACGTCCAGACGTTGTTGGCCAGCCAGTACATGATGATCGCCAGCGGCAGGAACGGACCGCCGACGGTGACGCCCAGCGGAAAGACGTACAGCGCCAGCTTGTTCATCATCGCCGTCTGTGGATTCGCCGCCGCCTCGGGACTTTGGCGGGCCACCGATGCGCGGCTGTTGAAGTACGTGGCGACGCCGGCCAGGATCATCATCGGCACCCCGATGGCGATAACGGCCGCGCGGTCGAACACGGTAAATGCTTCGAGGCCGTGGCTTTGAACCATGGACGCGCCGATCGGCGCACCGAACAAATGGGTGTTCAAGAAGTGCTGTACATCGATCGCGCTGAACACGTAGTTGCCCAGCTCGCGGTTTTCCTCCGGCGTCAGATTCAGGCGTCCGATACCGATCCCACCGGTGCGGTTGAACGACATGAGGACGTGGTACAGACCAATGAACACCGGGATCTGCGCCAACATCGGCAGGCAACCCAGTATCGGGTTGAATCCGTGTTCCTTCTGCAGCTTCTGCATCTCCAGGGCCATCCGCTGACGGTCCTTGCCGTACTTCTTCTGCAGCGCCTTGATCTGCGGCTGCAGTTCCTGCATCTGCCGCGTGGTCCGGATTTGCTTGACGAAAGGCTTGTAGAGGATCACCCGCAGGGTGAACACCAGGAACATCACCGACAGTCCCCAGGCGAAGAAATTCTCCGGGCCGAGGATGAAGGCGAATGCCTTGTACCAAACCCACATGATCGCCGACACCGGGTAGTAGATGATGTCGAGGCTGAACCAGTTAAACACGCGTCTCGCTCTCTGCTCGCGATGTCTGGGTTCCCCCCACATCGTCGGCTGCGTCCGGATCCATCCGGAGCTCGTCTGCGCCGTCGCACGAGTCATGCGCGTCGCCGCCACGTTCCGGTATCGGGTCCCATCCTCCCTTATGCCACGGCCCGCATTTCAGCAACCGCACCACCGCCAGCCATCCGCCCTTGACGACGCCGTACTCCGTGAGCGCGTCGACGGCGTACTGACTACAGGTGGGCAAGAAGCGGCAGGATGCCGGTCGCAGCGGAGACACCATGTGCCGATACAGCTGGATCACGTAGATGAGAGCCCGCGCAATCGATCGCATCATCGCGGCGCTCCGCTCTTCGGGAGCGCGCGACCCAGCGCGGTCCGCAATTCCTGTTCGAGTCGTGCCGAGACGGCCGACCGGCTGCCGGGTAGTGCCCGGATCACCACCCGGTCGGTCGGCTGAAGGTCGTCGATCACGGTGCGAGCCACGTGACGTAGCCGTCGAGCCACTCGGTGCCGTTCCACGGCGTTGCCCACCGATTTGGAGACGACGAGTCCGATGCGGGGCCCGTCATCGTCGCCGTCGTGGCGCATGGTGTGCACGACAAGGTCGGGCTGCACCGCCCGCACCCCTTGATTGACCGTGGCACCGAACTCGGACGACCGCGTCATCCGGTACCGCGCCGGAAGCACAGCGCTAGACCCCACCCGGAACCACTAGAGCGTCACGCAGTCAGCTTGCGGCGACCCTTGGAACGCCGGCCCGACACGATGGCCCGGCCTGCCCGGGTACGCATCCGCAGGCGGAATCCGTGCACACGTGCCCGGCGCCGGTTGTTCGGCTGAAAAGTCCGCTTGCCCTTGGCCACGGCTGTCTCTCCTCGTTTCCGTCGGCATCAACGCCCACACCGATACTCAGGTCATGCCGGTGGAACGCGGTTGCCCGTTGGTAAGCTCGTCCGTCTCGCTTTAGCCGGCGCGGTCCCCACAACATCTGGGTCGCAGCCGTGCCGCCACGTGCGGGCGACTGTTCGAGGGTACTGACGAGATTTCCCTAGGTCAAACCACCCTATCCCCCGCCATGACCGGTCCGAAAATCTTTACAAACGCCTCAGCCGTCACGGCGCCGCAGCGCCGCGAAAGTAACCCACACGCAATGTGGCAGAACGGTTGGCACCCGCGAAGAAAACTGTTAGCTTCTGCCAGTGTCGTTTCGATAACGAAGCGACGACAGACAACGAAGCGGGGATGCCCACCAAGTCGCGAGCCCACAGACCGCACCACTGCTGTGACGAGCCCCGGCCAGCGGCGTTCCAGCCCGTAGACAACAGAACGAAGACGACTATCCTGTTTCCACAACCTGTGGATAACCATGTGGACAGTTCGTCATCGTTCCTTTGGCCTTCCCTGAAACGGCCGCGAGGGGGTACGCGTCATTGACTGCTGACCCCGATCCCCCATTCGTGGCGGTATGGAACACCGTCGTTGCCGAGCTCAACGGCGACATCGAAGCGGTCGGAGTGGCGAACGGTGATGCGGGCCCGGTCCTGACCCCCCAGCAAAGGGCGTGGCTGAAGCTGGTCAAGCCGCTTGTCATCACCGAGGGATTTGCCCTCCTGTCGGTTCCGACACCTTTCGTTCAGAACGAGATCGAACGTCATCTCCGCGAGCCGATCATCACCGCGCTGAGCCGACAGCTCGGTCAACGAGTGGAACTCGGTGTCCGCATCGCCGCTCCGGAAAGCGACGATCCCGACGAGTCCCACAACGGCCTGGCCGCCGCGGTCGTCGACCTCGACGAGGACATCGACGAAGACGAAGAGGCACTGGCGAGCGCCGAGGAAAGCTGGCCCAGCTATTTCTCCAGCCGAGTGCAGAATTCCGCGGACGACGATGCCACCGCAGTCAACCTGAACCGCCGCTACACCTTCGACACCTTCGTCATCGGTGCCTCCAACCGGTTTGCTCACGCCGCCTCGCTTGCCATCGCCGAGGCACCGGCCCGCGCCTATAACCCGCTCTTCATCTGGGGTGAGTCCGGCCTCGGCAAGACCCATCTCCTGCACGCCGCGGGAAACTACGCCCAGCGGCTCTTCCCCGGGATGCGAGTCAAGTACGTCTCGACCGAGGAATTCACCAACGACTTCATCAACTCGTTGCGCGACGATCGCAAGGCTTCGTTCAAGCGCAGTTACCGCGACATAGACGTGCTGCTGGTGGATGACATCCAGTTCATCGAGGGCAAGGAAGGTATCCAGGAGGAGTTCTTCCACACCTTCAACACCCTGCACAACGCGAACAAGCAGATCGTCATCTCCTCGGACCGGCCGCCCAAACAGCTGGCCACCCTCGAAGACCGTCTGCGCACCCGCTTCGAGTGGGGGCTGATCACCGACGTACAGCCTCCTGAACTCGAAACCCGCATCGCGATTCTGCGCAAGAAGGCACAGATGGATCGCCTCGATGTTCCCGGTGATGTCCTCGAGCTGATCGCCAGCAGCATCGAACGCAATATCCGCGAGCTCGAGGGTGCGCTCATTCGGGTCACCGCGTTCGCGTCGCTGAACAAGACCACCATCGACAAGTCGCTGGCCGAGATCGTGTTGCGCGATCTGATCTCCGACGCGAGCACGATGCAGATCAGCACCGCCGCGATCATGGCTGCGACCGCCGAGTACTTCGAGACCACCGTCGAGGAACTCCGTGGTCCCGGTAAGACGCGTGCGCTCGCGCAGTCCCGACAGATCGCGATGTATTTGTGTCGCGAGCTCACCGACCTGTCTCTGCCGAAGATCGGCCAGGCGTTCGGACGTGACCACACGACCGTGATGTACGCCGAGAAGAAGATCCGCGGCGAGATGGCCGAACGGCGCGAGGTCTTCGATCACGTCAAAGAACTCACGACCCGGATTCGTCAACGCTCCAAGCGCTGAATCCGCCTCGACTCCCCCTCACGCGCCACCAACCCGGTTGATTCCGACGAATCACCCATGCGCGCCCAACATTTCTCCAAAAAACTTCCGCACCGTCGGCATCACTTGTCACAGGCCGACACTGTGCACACCGATGTGGACAACTTGGGATCAACCGTCGAATGACCGGCCGCTTGTTTCACAACCGCGGCCGTTTCCACAGCTGCCGAACATTCACCTGACAACGATCCACAGGTACCCCACAGCGGTCCACCGCCGGCACGCAGCACCGACGCCCGTTCATCCCCAACGTGCACAGGCCCTAATACTGTTGCTTGTATATCTACCTAGAAAGTTCTCAGAAGAAGCCTGCTGGGGAACACCTGAAATCCAGTTCTCCGAGCCGGTTCACCGAAGCCCATGTCGGCGCGATCGATTAGCTTTCAAGTTGGGGCCGAAAGCTCTACGGTGGTTCAGCGACAGCCGTTACGGTCGTCCCTACCCGTCGTTTCGAGGCGTGTTGAGACACCAGGAAATCGCTGCTTAGCGCTTGTTGTGTTTTTGATCGAAGGGACTGTATGGACGTGGCGACAACAACCGTTGGTGTCACCGATTTGAAGTTCCGTCTGGTGCGTGAAGACTTCGCCGACGCCGTGGCTTGGGTAGCCCGTAATCTGCCGAACCGGCCGACGGTCCCGGTCCTGGCGGGTGTGCTGCTCACCGGTTCTGAAGACGGTTTGACGATCTCGGGATTCGACTACGAGGTATCGGCAGAAGTACAGGTGGCGGCTGAAATCGCTTCGCCTGGAAGCGTTTTGGTGTCGGGGCGGCTGTTGTCTGACATCACCCGGGCGTTGCCGGCTAAGCCGGTGGATGTCAGCGTGGAGGGCACTCGGGTGTCATTGACCTGCGGAAGCGCGCGGTTCTCGCTGCCGACGATGGCGGTCGAGGATTACCCCACGCTGCCGACCCTGCCGGACGAGACCGGTGTCGTTTCGGCCGACCTGTTCGCCGAGGCGATCGGTCAGGTGGCTGTGGCGGCAGGACGTGACGACACCTTGCCGATGCTCACCGGCATTCGCGTCGAGATTTCGGGCGAGAACGTCATTTTGGCGGCGACCGACCGGTTCCGGCTCGCGGTTCGGGAGCTGACGTGGTCGACGGCATCGGCCGACATGGAGGCCGCGGTGTTGGTTCCGGCCAAAACGTTGGCCGAAGCGGCCAAGGCCGGGGCCGACGGCTCGGATGTGCACCTGTCGTTGGGTTCGGGTGCCGAGGTCGGCAAGGAAGGCTTGTTGGGTATCCGCAGCAACGGCAAGCGCAGCACCACGCGCCTGCTCGACGCGGAGTTCCCGAAGTTCCGTCAGCTGCTCCCGACGGAGCACACCGCGATCGCGACCATCGCTGTCGCCGAGCTCACCGAAGCCATCAAACGTGTGGCCCTGGTCGCCGATCGCGGTGCGCAGGTGCGGATGGAATTCGCCGACGACGTGCTGCGGTTGTCCGCCGGCGCCGACGACGTCGGGCGCGCGGAAGAGGATCTGCCCGTCACCTTCGCGGGTGAGCCATTGACCATCGCGTTCAACCCGACGTATCTCACCGACGGGTTGAGTTCGTTGCATTCCGAACGCGTGACATTTGGTTTCACGACACCCAGCCGCCCCGCAGTGTTGCGTCCGGCAGGTGAAGATGACGGCAGCGTCGGCGACACGGGGCCGTTCCCCGCGGCGCAGACCGATTATGTCTACCTTCTGATGCCGGTTCGGCTTCCTGGCTGACCGGCCCGACGCCACGACGGGGGCGCACATGCAATTGGGTCTGGTCGGCCTGGGCAAAATGGGCTTCAACATGCGCGAACGCCTGCGCGAGGGCGGGCACGTGGTCATCGGTTTCGATCCGCGTCCGGAGGTCACCGACGTGCCGACGTTGGCGGCGCTCGCGGAAGCCCTCGATGCGCCGCGTGTGGTCTGGGTGATGGTGCCGTCGGGGCACATCACCGACGAGACCATCGTGTCGCTCGCCGACGTGTTGAGCCCCGGCGATCTGGTGATCGACGGCGGCAACTCCCGCTACACCGAAGACGGACCGCATGCGAAGCTGTTGGACGACAAGGGAATTGCGTTCATCGACGCCGGCGTGTCCGGCGGCATCTGGGGTTTGACCGAGGGCTACGGCCTCATGGTGGGCGGCAGCAAGGAAGACGTCGAGCGGGCTATGCCGATCTTCGAGACTCTGCGTCCGCCCGGAGAACGGGCCGACGGATTCGTCCACGCCGGGCCCGTCGGTGCAGGTCACTACGCCAAGATGGTCCACAACGGCATCGAATACGGGCTGATGATGGCCTACGCCGAAGGCTACGAACTGTTGGCCGCCGAGGAGCTGATCGAAGACACCCAGGCGGTGATTCAGGCCTGGACCAACGGCACGGTGGTGCGGTCATGGCTGCAGCAGTTGCTGGCCAAGGCGCTGAAAGAAGATCCGAAATTCACGGATATCACCGGATACACCGAGGACTCCGGCGAAGGTCGCTGGACGGTGGAGGAAGCGATCAGCCACCGAGTGCCGATGCCGGTGATCGCGGCGTCGCTGTTCGCCAGGTTCGCTTCGCGGCAAGAGGACTCCCCCACCATGAAGGCAGTGTCGGCGCTGCGCAACCAGTTCGGCGGCCATGCCGTGCAGAGGATCAGCGAGTCTGGATAGTTGTACGTCAGAAACCTTGCGCTTACCGATTTCCGGTCCTGGGCACGGATCGAGATCGACCTCGATCCCGGCCGAACCGTCTTCGTGGGGTCCAACGGTTTTGGCAAAACGAATCTGATTGAGGCGCTGTGGTATTCGTCGACCCTGGGTTCACATCGGGTGGGTACCGACGCGCCGCTGATCCGGGCGGGCGCCCAACGCGCGGTGGTCTCGACGATCGTGGTGAACGATGGGCGCGAACTCGCAGTCGACCTGGAGATCAACCCTGGCCGCGCGAACAAGGCACGGCTGAACCGTTCCCCCGTCCGTAGCGCACGCGAAATTCTGGGTGCCCTGCGGGCGGTGTTGTTCGCTCCGGAGGACCTTGCGTTGGTGCGCGGCGATCCGGGAGAACGGCGGAGGTACCTCGACGAGCTGGCTACCACCCGGCGTCCCCGAGTCGCCGGGATCCGTGCCGATTACGACAAGGTGCTCAAACAGCGGACGGCGCTGTTGAAATCGGCGGCCGGGGCGAGGTACCGGGGAGATCGCAGCATGCTCGACACCCTGGACGTGTGGGACGGACACCTCGCCGCCCACGGTGCGCAACTCATCGCGGCGCGGGTCGATCTGGTGAACCAACTGGCGCCCGAGGTGGAGAAGGCCTATCAACTGTTGGCGCCCGCGTCGCGGCCGGCGGCCATCCGGTACCGCAGCGGCGTGGAGGTCATCCAAAGCGAAGCCGACGCCGGAACCGGAGGCGCCGAATTGTTCGAGGCCGCCCTGCTCGACGAGCTGGCCCGGCGCCGCGACGCCGAACTGGAACGCGGCGTTTGCCTCGTGGGTCCGCACCGCGACGATCTGGAGTTGCGCCTCGGTGACCAACTCGCGAAAGGCTTTGCAAGCCATGGCGAATCGTGGTCAATGGCGTTGGCGCTGCGGCTGGCGGCGTACGAACTGTTGCGTGCGGAAGGCAGCGACCCGGTCTTGCTCCTCGATGACGTCTTCGCCGAACTCGACACCGCGCGCAGGCAGGCGCTCGCCAACGTCGCGGCTTCCGCGGAACAGGTGTTGGTCACCGCGGCCGTCCACGAGGACATCCCGCAGGACTGGGATGCGACCAGGATCGAAATCGTCATGACCGACGACGACGCCGGCCGGATTTCAGAAGTACGTGACAGAACTGGTGGGGACGGGAAATGACCGACGGCGTGGAACCGCCTGCGCACCTGGCACATCTAAAAGGTATGGATCTGGTCAGGCGGACCCTGGAGGAAGCTCGCGGCGCCGCCCGCAGTCAAGGGAAAGATGTCGGCCGCGGCCGCAGCACGCAGCCGCGCAAGAAGGTCGCGGGCACCAGTCGGAGACGGTGGTCGGGCCCTGGCCCGGATTCTCGCGACCCGCAGTTGCTCGGATCCCTCACGCGTGACCTCGCCCGCAACCGCGGTTGGTCGGATCGGGTGGCCGAAGGTGCGGTGTTCGGTCGTTGGTCGGCGGTCGTCGGTGAGCAGATCGCGGCCCACGCGACGCCAACGTCTCTACAGGAGGGTGTGCTCACGGTTTCGGCGGAGTCGACGGCATGGGCCACCCAGCTGAGAATGGTGCAGGCGCAACTTCTCGCGAAGATCGCGGCAGCGGTCGGCGACGGCGTGGTGAAATCGATGAAAATCGTCGGTCCGGTCGCTCCCTCCTGGCGCAAGGGGCGATATCACATCGCCGGCCGTGGACCCCGCGACACGTACGGATAGAAGCGAGATTTCTGTTGCCTGAGAGCCGCCAGAACACAGAAAGCGACGTTCTCAAGCGTCATGAGGCACCTCGGCGCGAGAAATTCAGCAGACGGCGCAAATAGGTATGTGAAAACGCCGCCTCAGAGTCGGTCCCGACGGTAGTTGACGGTAGACTGATCGAGGATCCGCGAGAGTCGTCATCTCTCGCTATGCAAACCCCAAGGAGACGCGTCCAACGTGGCTGCCCAGAAGAAGAGTGCACCGAAAGAATACGGTGCCGATTCGATCAAGGTTCTCGAAGGCTTGGAGGCGGTCCGCAAACGCCCCGGCATGTACATCGGTTCCACGGGTGAGCGCGGTTTGCACCACCTGGTCTGGGAGGTGGTGGACAACGCCGTCGACGAGGCGATGGCCGGCTTCGCGACCAAGGTCGATGTGCGGCTCCTCGAGAACGGCGGTGTTCAGGTCACCGACGACGGTCGAGGCATCCCCGTCGCCATGCACTCGACGGGCATCCCCACCGTCGACGTCGTCATGACGGTTCTGCACGCGGGCGGAAAGTTCGAAGAGGGCGCCTACCAGGTCTCGGGCGGTCTGCACGGGGTGGGCGTCTCGGTGGTGAACGCGCTGTCCACCCGGCTCGAGGCCGACATCTCGAAGGACGGCTACGAGTGGTCCCAGACCTACGACCGTTCGGTTCCGGGCAGCCTCAAGCAGGGTGAGAAGACGAAGAAAACGGGTACGACCATCCGGTTCTGGGCCGACCCCGACATTTTCGAAACCACCAGCTATGACTTCGAGACGATCGCGCGGCGGCTGCAGGAAATGGCATTCCTGAATAAGGGACTGACCATCGAGTTGACCGATGAGCGGGTGACGGCCGAGGAGGTCGTCGACGAGGTCGTCAGCGACCAGGCCGAAGCGCCGAAGTCGGCGGAGGAAAAGGCCGCCGAGGCCGCCGCTCCCCACAAGGTCAAGCACCGCACCTTCCACTACCCCGGCGGTCTGGTCGATTTCGTCAAGCACATCAACCGGACGAAGTCCCCGATCCAGCAGAGCGTGATCGACTTCGAGGGCAAGGGTGTCGGCCACGAGGTCGAAATCGCGATGCAGTGGAACGCCGGCTACTCCGAGTCGGTTCACACCTTCGCCAACACCATCAACACCCACGAGGGCGGCACCCACGAAGAGGGTTTCCGTGCCGCGCTGACCTCCGTGGTCAACAAGTACGCCAAAGACAAGAAGCTGCTCAAGGACAAGGACCCCAACCTGACCGGCGATGACATCCGCGAAGGTCTCGCGGCGGTCATTTCGGTGAAGGTCGGCCAGCCGCAGTTCGAGGGTCAGACGAAGACCAAGCTCGGCAACACCGAAGTGAAGTCGTTCGTACAGAAAATCTGCAATGAGGAACTGCAGCATTGGTTCGACGCCAACCCGGCCGAAGCGAAAACCGTCGTGAACAAGGCGGTCTCATCGGCACAGGCACGGATTGCCGCGCGTAAAGCGCGTGAGTTGGTTCGCCGCAAGAGCGCCACCGACATCGGCGGGCTGCCGGGCAAGCTGGCCGACTGCCGGTCCACCGACCCAAAGAAGTCGGAACTGTATGTGGTGGAGGGTGATTCGGCTGGCGGTTCGGCCAAGAGCGGCCGCGACTCGATGTTCCAGGCGATCCTTCCGTTGCGCGGCAAGATCATCAACGTCGAGAAGGCGCGCATCGACCGCGTGCTGAAGAACACCGAAGTCCAGGCCATCATCACCGCGCTGGGCACCGGTATCCACGACGAGTTCGACATCGCCAAACTGCGGTATCACAAGATCGTGTTGATGGCCGACGCCGATGTCGACGGCCAGCACATCTCCACGTTGCTGCTGACGCTGCTGTTCCGGTTCATGAAGCCGCTGGTCGAAAACGGCCACATCTTCCTGGCGCAGCCCCCGCTGTACAAGCTGAAATGGCAACGCAGCGAGCCCGAATTCGCGTACTCCGACCGTGAGCGCGACGGACTGCTCGACGCCGGCAAGAAGGCGGGCAAGAAGATCAACGTCGATGACGGTATCCAGCGTTACAAGGGTCTGGGCGAGATGGACGCCAAGGAGCTGTGGGAAACCACCATGGATCCGTCGGTGCGGGTGCTGCGTCAGGTGACGCTGGACGACGCGGCCGCCGCCGACGAACTGTTCTCGATTCTGATGGGCGAAGACGTCGAAGCCCGCCGCAGCTTCATCACGCGCAACGCCAAAGACGTCCGCTTCCTTGATGTTTAGCGAAGTCAAAACCACGGTTTAGGGCTGAAAACACATGACTGATACCACCTTGCCACCAAGCGGCGGAGCAGGCGACCGCATCGAGCCGGTTGACATCCAGCACGAGATGCAGCGCAGCTACATCGACTACGCCATGAGCGTCATCGTCGGGCGTGCGCTGCCCGAGGTGCGCGACGGCCTCAAGCCGGTGCACCGCCGCGTGCTGTACGCCATGTTCGACTCCGGCTTCCGGCCGGACCGCGGCCACGCGAAATCCGCACGCTCCGTTGCTGAGACGATGGGCAACTATCATCCGCACGGCGACTCGTCGATCTACGACACCCTGGTCCGGATGGCCCAGCCGTGGTCGCTGCGTTACCCGCTGGTGGACGGTCAGGGCAACTTCGGCTCGCCGGGCAACGACCCACCGGCCGCGATGCGCTACTGCGTCACCGGCGATGCTCTGGTGCGATTGCCCGAGGGACGGTCAGTTCGCATTGACGAGATCGTGCCCGGCGCAAAGGCGAACTCGGACAGTGTCATTGACCTGAAGGTCCTCGGACGCTACGGCGAAACGGTAATCGCGGATCGGCTCTTCCACTCGGGTGAACACCAGACGTTCACCGTTGCCACCGTCGACGGCGACACCGTCACCGGCACCGCCAACCACCCACTGCTCTGCTTGGTGTTGGTAGCGGGCTCACCAGAACTGACGTGGAAGCTAGTCGAGGACATTCACCCTGGTGATCGGGTCGCCATGCTTCCCGGCTGTGAATCTGCCGACGCAAAACAGGCGAAATCTGTCGCTGAATTCACACTAGGCGATTACCGGTATGCGCGAGTCGCCTCGGTGACGGACGCGGGTGTGCAGCCGGTTTACAGCCTGCGAATAGACACGGATGACCACGCCTTCATCACCAACGGCTTTGTCAGTCACAACACCGAGGCGCGCCTGACGCCGCTGGCGATGGAGATGCTCCGCGAAATCGACGAGGAGACAGTCGATTTCGTCCCGAACTACGACGGCCGTGTACAGGAACCGACGGTTCTGCCGAGCCGTTTCCCCAACCTGCTGGCCAACGGCTCGGGCGGCATCGCGGTCGGCATGGCCACCAACATGCCGCCGCACAACCTGCGCGAGCTGGGCGATGCCGTGTTCTGGTGCCTGGAGAACTTCGAAGCCGACGAAGAAGCCACCCTCGAGGCGGTATGTGAACGCGTCAAGGGTCCCGACTTCCCCACCTACGGCCTCATCGTCGGATCGCAGGGCATCTCCGACACGTACCGGACCGGTCGGGGGTCGGTTCGCATGCGCGGAGTCTGCGAGATCGAAGAAGACAGCAGGGGCCGCACCGGGATCGTCATCACCGAGCTGCCGTATCAGGTCAACCACGACAACTTCATCACCTCGATCGCCGAACAGGTGCGCGACGGCAAGCTCGCCGGCATCTCGAACATCGAGGATCAGTCCAGCGACCGCGTCGGACTGCGAATTGTGGTGGAGCTCAAGCGAGATGCTGTCGCGAAGGTGGTCCTGAACAACCTCTACAAGCACACCCAGCTGCAGACCAGCTTTGGTGCCAACATGCTGTCCATCGTCGACGGCGTGCCGCGCACACTGCGGCTCGATCAGTTGATCCGGCACTACGTCAACCACCAACTCGACGTCATCGTGCGGCGCACCACCTACCGGCTGCGCAAGGCCAACGAGCGGGCCCACATCTTGCGCGGCCTGGTCAAGGCCCTCGATGCGCTCGACGAGGTCATTGCGTTGATCCGGGCGTCGGAGACCGTGGACGTCGCCCGGCAGGGCTTGATCGAGTTGCTCGACATCGACGAGATCCAGGCCCAGGCCATCCTCGATATGCAGCTGCGTCGGCTTGCCGCCCTCGAGCGCCAGCGCATCGTCGACGATCTGGCGAAGATCGAGGCCGAGATCGCCGACCTCGAGGACATCCTGGCCAAGCCGGAACGGCAGCGCGCCATCGTGCGCGACGAGCTCAAGGAGCTCGTCGAGAAGTACGGCGACGATCGCCGGACGAGAATCATCGCCGCGGACGGCGACGTCGCCGACGAGGACCTGATCGCGCGCGAAGAGGTCGTCGTCACGATCACCGAAACCGGCTATGCCAAGCGGACCAAGTCCGACCTCTACCGCAGCCAGAAGCGCGGCGGCAAGGGTGTGCAGGGCGCGGGGCTGAAGCAGGACGACATCGTCAACCACTTCTTCGTCTGCTCCACACACGACTGGATCCTGTTCTTCACCACACAGGGCCGGGTCTATCGCGCGAAGGCGTACGACCTGCCCGAGGCGTCGCGTACGGCGCGGGGCCAGCACGTCGCCAACCTGCTGGCATTCCAGCCGGAGGAGCGCATCGCGCAGGTCATCCAGATCAAGACGTACGAGGATGCGCCGTATCTGGTGCTGGCCACGCGCAACGGTTTGGTGAAGAAGTCCAAGCTCACCGACTTTGACTCCAACCGCACCGGCGGCATCGTCGCGGTCAACCTGCGTGACGGTGACGAGTTGGTCGGCGCGGTGCTGTGCTCGGCGGAAGAGGACCTGCTGCTGGTCTCCGCCAAGGGGCAGTCGATCCGCTTCTCAGCAACCGACGAGGCACTGCGTCCGATGGGCCGCGCCACCTCCGGTGTGCAGGGCATGCGGTTCAACACCGACGACGAGCTGCTGTCGCTGAACGTCGTGCGCGACGACACGTATCTGCTGGTCGCGACCGCCGGCGGATACGCCAAGCGCACCGCCATCGAGGAGTACCCGGTCCAGGGCCGCGGTGGCAAAGGGGTGTTGACGATTCAGTTCGACAAGCGACGTGGCAGTCTGGTCGGAGCGTTGATCGTCGATGACGACACAGAGTTGTACGCCATCACTTCGGGCGGGGGTGTCATCCGGACGGCGGCTCGCCAGGTGCGCAAGGCCGGGCGGCAGACCAAGGGCGTTCGGTTGATGAACCTGGGTGAGGGCACGACACTGATAGCCATCGCGCGCAACGCGGAGGAAGGCGACAGTACCGACGAGGTCAACACCGACGTCGGTGAGTAGCTCATCAGGCGTGACCTGTAGTGGCCAGTTAGGAGCCGTAGGTGACTTCACCGAACGAGCCCGGGTATCCCCGCGCGACTGACGGGGGTGGGAACGGCTCCGGCACGGGTCCCGACGGCGGCTCGGTGAGCGGACCGCCGCGGGGTCCGGTGACCAGCGGATCCGGACCGGAACGTAACTCCGACGCGACGGACGTCCCGCCCTGGCAGCGCGGACGGTCGGCCGGCCCGACGAACCGCGGTCCCGATACCCCGGGACGGCCGGATTCGCCGGCCCGTCCCGAGGCACCGCGTCGGGGCAATGGCGGCGCGACGGGCCAGACCGCCGGGATCGACGCGCGGCTGAACCGGTTCCTGGCCGGCGGCTCGTCGACAGCGCCCCAGGAGGCCGACGCGTCGGGCTGGGCAGACCCACCCGAGCCGACCTCGCGACCCGAGCCGACCTCGCGACCCGAGCCGACGCCCCGGCCGGAACCTGCGCCCCGGCCGGAATCGGCGTCACGGCCGGAACCTCCGCGCCCTGAGCAGCCGCGTCCCGAGCAGTACGCCAGTGAGATTCCCGATCTGTCGGGCGCGGCGCCGCGGTCGGGACCGCGCAAGCCGGGCAGTCCGGAACGTGCCGAGCGGCCGGGGCAGGAGCCGGCGGGCCGTCCCGCTCGCCCGGGCGGGCGGCTTCAGGCGGCGGCCAGTCGCCATCAGGGGCCGGTGCGCGCCAGCATGCAGATCCGCCGGGTGGACCCCTGGAGTGTGCTGAAGGTCTCCGCGGTGTTATCGGTCGCGTTGTTCTTCGTGTGGATGATCGCGGTCGCGTTCCTGTACCTGGTACTCGGCGGCATGGGTGTGTGGAGCAAGCTGAACAGCAACGTCGGCGACCTGCTGACCAGTGCGAGCGGTAGCTCCGGCGGCGAGCTCGTCTCCAGCGGAACGATATTCGGCGGCGCGGCATTGATCGGGTTGGTCAACATCGTGCTGCTGACGGCGATGGCGACCATCGGTGCGTTCATCTACAACCTGACCACCGACATCGTCGGCGGTGTGGAAGTCACGCTCGCCGACAGGGACTGAACGGCTCACAGCGTTCGCGGTTTGGGCGGGAGCTTACGATTGCGGTAGTCTCGTCGCTCGGCCGTACCGGCACAAACGGGGCTATAGCTCAGGCGGTTAGAGCGCTTCGCTGATAACGAAGAGGTCGGAGGTTCGAGTCCTCCTAGCCCCACGGAAAGGTTCACACCATGAGGGTTGTGGTGCTGCTCGCCACGGCGGTCGCCGCCGTTGTCGCCATGGCGATCTGGCGGTCACGGTACGGCGTGGAGGTGTGGCACGCGGCGGCCGACGTGCCGGCCTGAAGTTTTTCCCGAGGGGCCTTAGCTCAGTTGGTAGAGCGCTGCCTTTGCAAGGCAGATGTCAGGAGTTCGAATCTCCTAGGCTCCACTCAGATGCCCGATACTCCACGCGCACAACCGGTTAAGGCCTGGGCGTGACTGGGACACTTGGCTGCAGCGTCGGCGGCTCCTCCGTTGGTGGACGCCGCAGGATCGAGAACGCCACCGCTCCCCCGGCCAGCACCCCCACCCCGAGCACGGCCAACAGCAGGGGGCGCCGACGACGACGGCCGCGCGCCTTTTGCAGTGCCTCCGGCAGGTTGGCCACCACCTCCTGGGCGGCGGCGAGTTCGGACGCGATGGTGTCTTGCGCGGCCGCCAGCTCCTGGCGGAGCTGATCCTTGAGCCGGCCGCGACGATAGAGGTCGCCGATCCACGCGGCCGAGTGCTGTGCCCCGTCTACGCCGAGACCCAACGCTCCCCTGGTGACGTCGACCGGACCCACTGCCGAATATCTGAGCCCGCGGGACAACCGCTGCCCGGGGGTCAGGCGGATCTCGGTCTTCGCGCGCATAGTGCACCTCTCTGGCGGCCTGAACGGGAGTCGCTACCAGACTGCCACGCAGCGCTACCCAGCGGTGCCCGTTGAGCGTTCATGGCGGCGTGGCACACTGGCATCCCGTGACGAGCCCCATACAGACAGCGACCGCGACGCTGCACACCAACCGTGGTGACATCAAAATCGCGCTGTTCGGAAATCACGCGCCCAAGACCGTCGCCAACTTCGTGGGACTGGCGCAGGGCACCAAGGACTACAGCACCGGTAACGCCTCAGGCGGATCGTCGGGTCCGTTTTACGACGGCATGGTCTTCCACCGGGTCATCGACGGGTTCATGATCCAGGGCGGCGATCCGGAGGGCAGCGGCCGCGGCGGCCCGGGTTACGAGTTCGCCGACGAGTTTCACCCCGAGTTGCAGTTCGACAAGCCGTACTTGCTCGCCATGGCGAACCGGGGTCCGGGAACCAACGGCTCGCAGTTCTTCATCACGGTCGGCAAGACGCCGCACCTGAACCGCAAGCACACCATCTTTGGTGAGGTCGTGGATCCGGAGTCGCAGAAGGTGGTCGACGCGATCGCGACGACAGCCACGGATCAGCGCGACCGACCGACCGATCCTGTGGTCGTCGAGTCGATCACCATCGCCTGAGCTTCAGGAGCCGGCGAAGCCGGCGGCGGTCAGCGCGTCGAGCACGTGCAGCGGGTCTGTGCCCAGATCCCACCGGGTGAACACGAGTAGCCGGTCGTCGACCGTGTCGATCTCCAGCAGCCGAGTTTTACGCCCGATGCGGCGGAACTCCGTGATCCGGATGAGCTTGATATCGGCCTGCCGCAGCTCGGTTTCACCCATCAGACCGCGGGTAACGAGGGCGTCATTTTTGATTGCCAGCTTGGGCCGCGCCCGCCACGACAAGCTTGCAAACACAATCAACCCGACCGCGGCAATGCCAACTAGGACACGTCCCGGAGGGTCTGTGATCAGCGTCACAGCGCCCACAGCCAAGATAAGGCCGCCTACGCCAAGGGCCGCGATGCCGAGCGTGGGCGGACTCCACTCAGTTTGCTGCACGGCGCACTCACACCCTTTTACCGTGGCTAATGAAGTTATCCACAAGTGCTATCCCCAATGGGGATGAATAACAACCGTGTGATCTGGTGGCCGGAAGGTTGCTAAACGGGTAACGCGCGGACGCGTGGATGAATTCATACCGCTCGTTGTATTGCTCAGCGCCAGCGCATTGTGAGCAACAGCCCACTGATCATGAAGGCAAACGCGATCGCGTAGTTCCACGGGCCGAGGTCCGCCAGGAAGGGGATCGCGGAGGACGCCAGCTGGAACACCAGCAGCCACGCCAGCCCGATCAGCATCAGGCCGACGAAAAACACGACGAACCAGGTGCTCGACGGTCCGGCCTTGACCTTGACCGGGGTCCGGCTCACCGGGCTGATCGTGAAGTCGTTCTTCTTGCGAACCTTGGACTTGGGCATGCGTACCTTCGGGACAGATGGCGTCACACGGTGCGACGATGTACCTAGCCTATCGCAGGCACCACCTCCAGGAGACACGCCAATGGCGCCCAGGTCGAAGTCCGTATGGCGGTTCGGCGTGCCCGTGGTCTGCCTGTTGGCCGGGCTTCTGCTGGCGACGACGCACAATGTGTCCGACGGCGGCGAGATCAGACGCAGCGACGCGCCCCGGTTGGTCGACCTGGTGCGCGAAGCCCAACAGTCGGTGGATCGGCTGACCGTAGAACGCGACTCGCTGGCTAACACCCTGGACAGCCATCACGGCGGCTCGCCGGGGGCAGACGCAGCATTGGCCGCCATCACCAAGCGGTCTGCCCAGCTGGCCGTCGAGGCCGGCCTGGAACCGATGCGCGGACCCGGCCTGGTGGTAACGCTGAACGACGCGCAGCGCGACGCTGAGGGGCGGTTTCCCCGCGACGCATCCCCCGACGACCTCGTCGTGCACCAACAGGACATCGACGCCGTGCTCAATGCGCTGTGGAGCGCAGGGGCCGAGGGCATCCAGATGCAGGACCAGCGGATCATCGGCACCTCGGCGCCGCGCTGTGTGGGCAACACGCTGCTCCTCAACGGACGGACCTACAGCCCGCCGTACGTCATCACCGCGATCGGCGACGCGGAAGTCATGCAGGCCGCGCTGGCGGGCGCACCGTTGGTCACGCTGTACCGGCAGTACGTGGTCCGGTTTGGGCTCGGCTATACCGAGGAGCCCCGGACGCAGGTCGAGCTGGTGGGTTACCGCGAGCCGCTGCGGATGAAGTTCGCCAGGCCCGCGGGACCCGTCGGCTACTGAGCGATTTGTGCACGAAAAGCGGCGTTCACCGCCGGTAATCGTGCACAATTCGCTACCGGTAACCTGGCCTTATGCGTGTCCTCGTCGTCGACAACTACGACAGCTTCGTGTTCAACCTCGTCCAGTATCTGGGCCAGCTCGGGGTGAACGCCGAAGTCTGGCGTAACGACGACGACCGCCTGGGCACCGAGGACGACATCGCCAACGTGGCGGCGACGTTCGACGGAGTGCTCCTCTCCCCCGGCCCCGGTACCCCCGAACGTGCCGGCGCATCGATTTCGCTCGTGACGGCCTGCGCGGCGGCCGCGACGCCGCTGCTCGGCGTGTGCCTGGGACACCAGGCCATCGGCGTGGCGTTCGGAGGTACCGTCGACCGTGCCCCCGAACTGCTGCACGGCAAGACCAGCACGGTGCACCACTCGAATAGCGGTGTGCTGCAAGGCCTTCCGGATCCGTTCACCGCCACGCGCTATCACTCGCTGACCATTCTCCCCGAGACGATGCCGGCCGAACTCGAAGTGATCGCCCGCACCGAGGGTGGTGTCGTCATGGGCGTGCGACACGTCGAATTGCCCATTCACGGTGTGCAATTCCATCCCGAGTCGATCCTGACCGAGGGCGGGCACCGCATGCTGGCCAACTGGTTGGGTTACTGCGGCGCACCGCCGGCCGAGACCCTCGTCAGTCGGCTGGAGGACGAAGTCGCGACCGCGGTCGCCGCGGCTACGACGCGAAGCTCAGCGTGATCCGACTGTCGTAGTTGACACCGGTTCCGGCTGACGGACTCTGCGTCACCACGGCGTTGGTGCGCTGACCGCTGTTCTGCACGTCGGCGCCACGGTCCAGCACGCCCGTCCAGCCGAGGGCACGCAGTCGCGGCTCGGCGTCGGTCCAGAACTGACCCCGCAGGTCCGGCATGATGAACTGGTTGCCCCTCGAGACCTGCAGCTGGATCACCGTATCGACCGGAACGGTCTGTCCCGCAGGTGGATTGGTGCCGATCAATTGGCCGGCCGGAAGCGTGCTGTCCACCTGGACCGGGACGGTGGTGGTGAAGCCCGACGCGGTGAGGATTTGTACAGCGCTCTCCTGCGATTGGTCCTTGACGTCTGGGACGGGACGCGTCTCGGGGCCCGCGCCCAGCACGATCGTGATCTCGTTGGTGATCGCCGACGTCTGGTTGACCGGCGGATTGGTGCCGAGCACCTTGTCCTTCATCTCCGGTGTCGACGGCGAGGAAGACGGCCGGAAGTTCTCGAAGCCGGCGTCCGCGAGCTTCTCGACGGCGTCGTCGTAGCTGAGGCTCCTGACGTCGGGGATCTCACGCTGCTCGGGGCCGGTGGACACGTTGATGGTGATCTCGTCACCGGCGTCGACCGACGCGTTGGCGGCCGGGTCGGTGCCGATGACGTGGTCGGGAGGCACATTGGAATCGGGCTTCTGCAGCGTGCGAGTTCTGAACCCGCGGTTCTGCAGCTCGGCGATCGCGTCGGCCGACACCTTGCCGCTCACGTCGGGCACTTGGACGGCGCGCGTGCTGCCGCCGAAGGTGTTGATCGCCAGCGTCACCAGCACGGTCAGCACGGCGAGCACCGCCACCGCGACCAGCCAGCGGCCGACCGAGCCGCGCCGCTCCCGCTCGATGTACTGGGGCTGCGCTCGCCCGACGGGGTCGATCGGCTCGGTCTGGTGGTCGCCCGGCGCGGCCGACATGAGCGAGCTGCGCTCGGCGTCGGTGAACACCTTGGGTGCGTCGGGTTGCTCGCCGCTGTGCACTTTCACCAGATCGGTGCGCATCTCCGCCGCCGTCTGATATCGATTGTCAGGGTTTTTCGCGAGGGCCTTGAGGACGACGGCGTCCAGCTCGGGGGAGATGCCTTCGTGGCGCTGCGAGGGGGGCACCGGGTCCTCGCGGACGTGTTGATAGGCCACGGCAACCGGTGAATCACCGACGAAAGGTGGTTCGCCAGTGAGGATTTCGTACAGGACGCAGCCCAGCGAGTAGACGTCGGAACGGGCGTCGACCTTCTCGCCGCGCGCCTGCTCGGGCGACAGGTACTGCGCGGTGCCGATCACGGCGGCGGTCTGGGTGACATTGTTGGCGTCGGCGAGCGCGCGTGCGATGCCGAAGTCCATCACCTTCACCGCGCCGGTGTTGCTGATCATGATGTTCGCGGGTTTGACGTCGCGGTGGATGATCCCGTGCTGGTGGCTGAAGTTCAGGGCCTGGCACGCATCGGCGATCACCTCGATGGCCCGGCGCGGCTCCATCGGCCCCTCGGTGTGGACGATGTCGCGCAGCGTGACGCCCTCGACGTACTCCATCACGATGTAGGGCAGCGGGCCGTTGGGTGTCTCCGCCTCACCGGTGTCATAGACCGCGACGATGGCGGGATGGTTCAGCGCGGCGGCGTTCTGCGCCTCCCGTCGGAACCGGAGGTAGAAGCTCGGATCGCGGGCGAGATCTGCGCGCAGCACCTTGACGGCGACGTCGCGGTGCAACCGCTGATCGCGCGCCAAGTGGACTTCGGACATGCCGCCGAAGCCCAGGATGTCGCCGAGTTCGTACCGGTCGGACAGGTGTTGCGGGGTTGTCATTGCAATGTCTGTTCTGGCGTCGAGGAGGACCGTGTGCCCTGCGGCTCGGTGGGCGGACCCATCACCTGCATCGTTGCCGGGGACGCGATCGCATTGAGTCGGGTTACCCCGAATTCTGCCCCACCATCGCCGACACCTGCCTGCCCGGGCCGTTCCGGCATCGCTGTCGGCGAGAACGGCGTGGTCTCGGTGATCGTGTCGGTGATCGTCGGCGGCGGTGTCTGTTCCTGGTCCTTGCGGTCCTGGGCGTTGAGCACGATCAGAATCGCGATGACGATGGCCAGGGCACCGAGCACACCGGCCGCCCATAGCAGCGCTCGCTGGCCCGAGGAGAACGTGCCGCGAGACGGCGCCGGGGGAGGGCGATGGCTTCCGGTGGACGGACGGGGCCGGGCGGCGGTGACGGGGGAACGCGTGCTCAGATCCGCGGCGGCGCGAGCCTGGGCTGCCGAGGGCACGGCCGCGGGGGTGGCCCGGCCGAGTGTCGGCGCCTGGTTCGGACGCGGGGGACGTCGGCCCGAGCGGACGGCGGCGACGGCGTCGGCGAACAGCCCGCCGGAGCGATACCGCATACCCGGATTCTTGACCAGGGTGATCTCGATCAGCTCGCGCACGTTGGGCGGCAGATCGGCGGGCAGTGGCGGGGGCGTCTCCTTGATGTGCTTCATCGCGACGGTCAGCGCACCGTCTCCGGTGAAGGGCCGCTTGCCCGAAACAGACTCGTAGCCAACGACTCCCAGTGAGTACACATCGCTGGCCGCGGTGGCGTCATGGCCGAGCGCCTGCTCGGGGGCGATGTACTGGGCGGTGCCCATCACCATGCCGGTCTGGGTGACCGGGGCGGCGTCGACGGCCTTGGCGATGCCGAAGTCGGTGAGTTTGACCTGACCGGTCGGCGTGATCAGGATGTTGCCCGGTTTGACGTCACGATGTACCAACCCCGCCGTGTGGGCGACCTGCAGCGCCCGGCCGGTCTGCTCGAGCATGTCCAGCGCATGGCGCAGCGAGAGCCGGCCGGTGCGCTTGAGCACCGAGTTCAGTGGTTCGCCGTTGACGAGTTCCATCACCAGATAGGCGGTGCGGCCCTCACCGTCCATGTCGGTTTCGCCGTAGTCGTACACGCTGGCGATACCGGGGTGGTTGAGCATCGCCACGGTGCGTGCCTCGGCTCGGAACCGTTCGACGAACTCCGCGTCCTCGGAGTACTCGGCCTTGAGCACCTTGACCGCGACGCGGCGGCCCAGCCGGGAGTCGATACCTTCCCAGACCTGGCCCATGCCGCCGGTGGCGATGAGCCGCTGCAGCCGGTAGCGGCCGGACAGCGTCACTCCTACGCGGGGACTCATGTTCCCTCCCGCAGCGCTGCGGCGATGGTGGCCCGCCCGATCGGCGCGGCCAGCGTCCCTCCGGTGGCGGACAAGCGGTCGCCCCCGTCCTCGACCAGCACGGCGACGGCGACCTTGGGTGCCTGCGCCGGGGCGAATGCGATGTACCAGGCATGCGGTGGGGTGTTGCGCGGGTCGGTACCGTGCTCCGCCGTGCCGGTCTTCGAAGCGATCTGCACGCCGGCGATGGCTCCCTTCTGCTGCGTGCCCTGCTCAGCGGCGACCATCAGATCCGTCAGTGTATCGGCGACCTCCTGCGACACCGCTCGCCGCTCTTCCTGCGGCGCCGCCGACCCGATATTGGCAAGGTCGGGTCCCTTAAGGCTATCGACCAGGTACGGACGCATCGTCACCCCGTCGTTCGCGATGGTCGCGGCCACCAATGCGTTCTGCAATGGCGTCACCGCGACGTCCTTCTGCCCGATGCTCGACATGCCCAGCGCGGCCTCGTCGGGAATCGGTCCCACGGTCGACTCGACGACCTGCAGCGGGATCATCGGGGGAGGGGTATCCAATCCAAAGGACTGCGCCGCCGATCGCACGGCATCCCTTCCCGCGTCCAAGCCGAGCTCGACGAATGCCGTGTTGCAAGACTTCGCGAATGCCTGACGCAGCGTGGTCGTCGGGCCAGGACCACAAGTGGAGCCGTCGAAGTTCTCCAGGGTTGCGGTGCTGTCTGGCAACGGGATTCGCGCCGCGGTCGTCACCTGGGTGTTCTCGTTCGCACCGCTTTCGAGCGCGGCCGCGGTGGTGATGACCTTGAATGTCGAGCCGGGCGGGTAGGTTTCGGAGATCGCACGGTTCAGCAGCGGTGCATCGGGATCGTCGCGCAGCCGCTGCCAGGCGGCCGACTGCTCCTCCAGATTGTGGGTGGCCAGCAGATTGGGATCGTAGGACGGCGACGACACCATTGCGAGGATCTTGCCGGTGGACGGCTCGAGTGCCACCACCGAGCCCTTGCACGGGCCGCCGCAGCCGTCCTTTATCGCGTCCCAGGCCGCTTGTTGCACCTGGGGTTTGATGGTCGTGTCGACATTCCCGCCGCGCGGGTCACGCCCGGTGAAGAAGTCGGCGAGCCGCCGCCCGAACAGGCGTTGATCCGACCCGTTGAGGACGGTGTCCTCGGCGCGCTCGAGTCCGGTGCTCGAGTACTGCAGTGAGTAGAACCCGGTGACGGGCGCATACGCGTACGGATTGGGATACACGCGAAGGAAGCGGAACCGGCCGTTGGTCGACACCGAATACGCCAGCAGCTGACCGCCCGCCGAGATCTGGCCGCGCTGACGCGAGTACTCGTCGAGCAGCACCCGCTGATTGCGCGGATCCGACCGCAGGCCGTCCGCGGTGAACACCTGGGTGAGCGTGGCATTGGCCAGCAGGAGCACGACGAGGACCATGACCGAGACGGCGATACGGCGCAGTGAGGTGTTCATACCTTCTCGATCACCTCGGTGCTCACCGCCGCGATCGGGGTCGCGGACTGCGGGCTGGTGACGATGGGGCGTCGCGCGGAGTGGGATATCCGGACCAGGATCGCCAGCAGCAGGTAGTTGGCCAGCAGCGACGAGCCGCCGTAGGACATCCACGGTGTGGTGAGACCGGTCAATGGGATCAGCTTCGTGACGCCGCCCACGACGATGAACAGCTGGATCGCCAGCGTCGACGCCAGCCCGGCGGCCAACAGCTTGCCGAAGCTGTCGCGCACCGCGATCGCCGTGCGAAGGCCGCGGATGATCACGATCGTGTACAGCATCAGGACGGCCGCCAGGCCCACCAGCCCGAGTTCCTCACCGATGGCTGCGATGATGAAATCGGTCGACGCGGCTGGCACCGTGCCAGGCTGCCCGTTGCCCAGGCCGGTACCGAAGATCCCGCCCGTCGCGAAGCTGAACATCGACTGCACCATCTGGTAGCCGGCACCCTCGGGGTCGGCGAACGGATCCAGCCAGGTCTGTACGCGAACCTGGACGTGACCGAAAAGGTGATATGCCGCAACGCTTCCCGCAGCGAACAGTCCCAGGCCGATAACCACCCAGCTGAGCCGGTCGGTTGCGATGTAAACCATCACCAGGAACGACGCGTACAGCAGCAGCGAGGTGCCGAGGTCCTTCTCGAAGATCATCACGCCGATCGACGCGATCCACGCCGCCAGCAGCGGAGCGAGGTCACGGGGCCGGGGCAGGTCCATGCCGAGGAAGTGCTTGCCCGCGCTGGTGAACACGCTGCGCTTGGACACCAGGACCGAGGCGAAGAAGACGAGCAGCAGGATCTTCGAGAACTCGGCCGGCTGAATGGAGAAGCCCGGCAACCGAATCCAGATCTTCGCGCCATTCTGCTCGGACATCGACCTGGGCAGGACCGCCGGGATGATCAGCAGGACCAGGCCAGTGAGACCACACACGTAGCCGTAGCGCGCGAGCATGCGGTGATCCCGCAGGAAGATCACGACGAGTGAGAAGCCGATGACTCCCACGAGGGTCCACAGCATCTGCTGGTCGGCGGTGCCGCCGAGGCCCTGCTCGATGAGCACGCCCTCGGCGAGGTCCAGACGGTGAATCATCACCAGACCCAACCCATTCAGCAGCGCGACAACCGGAAGCAGCAGCGGGTCGGCGTACGGCGCGAACCGTCGCACCGCGAGATGCGCACCGGCGAAGAGCGCCAGATACGCGACGACGTACTGGGCCAGATCCCAACGCAGGCCCTGTTCCTGATTGGCCTCGACGAGCAGCAGTGCGACCGCGGTGATGACCGCGGCGAAGCCGAGCAGGAACAGCTCGGCGTTGCGCCTGTTCGGAAGCGGGGGAGTGACGGCCACCGGTGACTGCGGCTGGGTGGTCATGACAATTCCCGGCAGTCCGTCCCGGGTACCTGCGGCGGCGGGGGGAGTGCGGTGACGGTCGGAGACGGTGTGGGTGGCGGGGTGGTCGGCGCCGGCGGGGCGGGGGACGCGGGCGACTGGGGAGTGTCCGACCCGGGAGGGGGAGGCGGCTTCGTGAGCGTCCGCGGGGTTTCCGGCGCCGGTGTCGACGTGCGTTCGGTCGGCTCGCCCGCGGTCGTGCTGGCCGGTGGATTGTTAGGCAGCCCTGGAGAATTCGACGGATCCGGCGAATGCGGGACGGCCGTGGTGCGCGGCGACGGCGACGGCGTGGCGGCCGGCGGCGGGCAGACCGGCAGCACCGAACCCTGGGCGAGCTTGTTGATCTGGCCGATGGCGTCGTCTTCGGAACCGGTCGGCAGTCCCGCTTCCACCTGAGCCCGGTCGGCCTGCTTCAGATCTGTGACACGGAAAAGCTGGCAGCCGGACGCCGATTGGCCCGGTGCGATGAGGTTGAGGTCGTTGCGGGCCGTCAGGCAACCGTGCCGGTAGGTCTCCTGCATCGCGACGCCGAGGATCGATCCGGGTATGCCGCGCATGATCGATACGGTGCCGTTGTGCGCGGCGACGTAATAGTTGCTGCGCACGACCTCGCGGCCGATGACCAGACCGGCGACGACCACCAAAATCAAAAGCGCGGCGGCGATGAACATTCGCCGCCGCGATCTCGGTGCACGAACCGGCTCCTCGGGAGGGGGTTCCACCCGCTTGGCCACATTGCGGCGTGGGTTGAAAGCCGACGCGCGGCCCGCTGCCGTGTTGGGGGGCGCGGTCTGATCGTCGTCACCGGATACCGCACCGGCGAGAATCGGCTGGGTCTGGCCGTAGTCGTAGTCGACGACGTCGGCCACCACGACCGTCACGTTGTCGGGTCCGCCGCCGCGCAGAGCCAATTCGATTAGGCGGTCCGCACTTTCAGCCGTGTCGGGGATCTGCAGCGCTTCGAGGATGGTGTCGTGGCTGACCGGATCGGACAGCCCGTCGGAGCACAGCAGGTAACGGTCCCCGGCCCTGGCCTCACGCATGATCAGGGTGGGCTCGACCTCGTGACCGGTGAGCGCGCGCATGATCAGCGACCGCTGCGGGTGGCTGTGCGCCTCCTCGAGCGTGATGCGGCCCTCATCGACCAGTGTCTGGACGAAGGTGTCGTCCTTGGTGATCTGGGTCAGTTCACCGTCGCGCAGCAGATAGCCGCGGGAGTCGCCGATGTGAACAAGGCCAAGACGATTGCCCGCGAACAGGATCGCGGTCAACGTGGTGCCCATGCCTTCGAGCTCGGGGTCCGCCTCGACCTGAGCGGCGATGGCGGAGTTGCCCTCCCGGACCGCGGTGTCGAGCTTGCTCAGCAGGTCGCCGCCGGGCTCGTCGTCGTCGAGGTGAGCCAGCGCCGCGATCACCAGCTGCGAGGCGACCTCGCCGGCCGCGTGACCGCCCATGCCGTCGGCCAGCGCGAGCAGGCGCGCACCGGCGTAGACGGAGTCCTCGTTGTTGGCGCGGACCAGGCCGCGGTCGCTGCGCGCGGCATATCGAAGCACCAGTGTCACGGGCGCAGCTCAATTACCGTCTTGCCGATTCGAACCGGCGTCCCCATCGAAACGCGTACCGCAGTCGTCACCTTGGCCCTGTCGAGGTATGTGCCGTTGGTCGATCCTAGGTCTTCTACGTACCATTCCGAACCTCGAGGGGACAGCCTTGCGTGCCGTGTCGAGGCGTAGTCGTCGGTGAGAACCAGAGTGGAGTCGTCGGCGCGGCCGATCAGCACCGGCTGGGTGCCTAATGTGATGCGCGTTCCCGCGAGCGCTCCCTCGGTGACGACCAGCTGCCGCGCCACGTTCCTGCGGCCGCGATTGGGCAGCAGCGAACCCCGCAACGGCAGTCCCCGTCGCACCATGACTGCTCCGGTCGGTGCATAGATGTCGGTCCTCAGGATCCGCAGCACCGACCAGATGAACAACCACAGAAGCAACAGAAAGCCGACGCGTGTCAGTTGCAGTACCAACCCCTGCATCTGACGTCCTCTCCGTCCCCATTCGTTTCCGTCGCATCGACAGCCAAATCGATGTCGCCACATTCGGCAACGTCACGATACTTGGACGGCCAGCTGCATGGGGAGAAGCCGGCAGCTTCTCCCGGTTGAGGGCCGGCCGCAGATCGGCCGAGCCTCAGTGCACGCGGACGACGATCTCCGAATGGCCCAGCCGGATGACGTCGCCGTCGGCGAGCTGCCACTCCTGGACCGGTGCGTTGTTGACCGTCGTCCCGTTGGTCGAGTTGAGGTCGGCGAGCAGGGCGACCTGGCCGTCCCAGCGGATTTCCAGGTGCCGGCGGGAGACGCCGGTGTCGGGCAGGCGGAACTGGGCGTCCTGTCCGCGACCGATCACGTTCGCGCCTTCACGCAGCTGGTAAGTCCGGCCGCTGCCGTCGTCGAGCTGCAGCGTGACGGTGGCTCCGGCAGCGGGGTAGTCACTCTGCCCGTAGCCATAGCCGCCGCCCGCGGGCTGGCCGTAGTCGTAGCCGCCCTGGGGTTCGCCATAGCCGGGCTCGGCGTATCCGGCACCGCCCTGGTCGTAGCGGCCGTAGTCGGGTTGGCCTCCGTAGCCCTGGTCCTGGCGGCCGTAGGCCTGTCCGCCGTACCCGCCCTGATCGGGATAGCCGCCTTGGTCGGGGTAACCGCCCTGATCGGGATAGGACGGGCGGCCGTAGCCACCGTCGTCGGGCCGCGATGGCGCAGGCGGACGGCCGTAGTCGTAGTCACTCGCCGGCGGCTGGTAGCCCTGCTGCTGGCCACCTGGGGGCGGGCCGTAGCCGCCGGGTGCCTGACGGTAGCCCTGATCCGGGTATCCGCCGCCGCCCTGGGGTGGGCCGTAGCCGGCAGGCGGGCGCTGCTCGTATGACGGCGGTGGGTAGCCCCCCTGGTCCGGATAGCCGCCCTGGTCCGGGTAGCCGCCCTGGTCGGGATAGCCGCCTTGGTCGGGATAGCCGCCCTGGCGCGGTGGGTAGCCCGCGTCGCGCTGGGGCGGGTAGCCGCCCTGCTCCTGCGGCGGGTAGGGGCCGCGGGGATCCTGTCCGCGGTCGTCTGGCCGGCCGTATCGGTCGTCGTAATACTCGTCGCCGGGCCGCCCCTGAGCCTGGCCGCCATATTGCGTCGGGTTGTCGCTCATCGGTACTCCTGATTCTGCGTTGGACGAAAGGTCTCGGGGTGGTGAGGCGGGATCGCCACTGGTGGAGTCGGGATTGACCGCCCCCCGCGCGCGAAATTGTCCGGTGTGCAGGCTGGATGATTGTTCGAACCTGACGACCACATCACCATACGTTTGCCATCCCTGCTCATGGATGTATCCCTCCAAGTGCTTGGCAAAAGTCGTTGGTGTGAGGTCCGGGTCGGCACTCACCTCCTGATAGTCAGGCACACTGAGGGTAATGACGTAGTCGTTTGGCGCCAAAACTCGCCCGGCGGCCAATTCGCGCGCACCGGTCTCTGCCTCGCGCCGAAGCATCGCCTCGACCTCTTGCGGAACGATCGATCCGCCGAACACCCGTGCGAAAGCATCGCCGACGGTCGACTCGAGCTTTCGCTCAAAACGGTCGACCAGACCCATATCACCGCCTGCCTCATTTGTTGTCGGCCGCCTTGCCGGCGGCCGGGGGCGCACCCTTGCTGTTCACCCGCGTGTCGCCTGGCCACCGCCCTTGCCTGCATGGTATCGGCCCGGCACGTCGACGCGTGACCAATGGAATTCTGAGAATTGAAACCCAGCAGGTCAGCGGCGTTTGTCTGGAAGACGTCGCGGCCCGCAGCGCCGCATCGGCACGGTTGGGGAGCACGGTGTTGTGCGTGATAGTCTTCCCCGGTTGTTGGGGCGAGTGGCGGAATGGCAGACGCGCTGGCTTCAGGTGCCAGTGTCCTTCGGGACGTGGGGGTTCAAGTCCCCCTTCGCCCACAATTCTTGAACCGACTCAGACGAGCACTCCGCGCAGGACCAGCTCGCTGAGTGCTGCCGCTGCGGCGTCGATGTCGTTGACGTGACGTACGCAGACCGCGTACCACGCGCCGCCGGCTATGACGTCCATGACGGTGTCGGCGTCGATCCCGGGGCGGGCCGTTCCCTCGGCGACCGCGGCGTCGATCCGGCAGGCCAGCTGGTTGCGGGCGGCCGCTTCCAGGCGGTCGCTGATCACGCGGCGCATCCTGCGGTCGGACCGTAAGTCGCTGAGCAGACCGGGAAGTGCCTCGCGTACGGCCGGATCCTCGTACATGGCCAGTGCCCCGCGGCACAGCCGGGTGATCTCGCTGACGAAGTCGTCCGCGGGAGGCTCGGGCCCGAGGTCGGGAAACAGCGCCTCGTGCACCAGCTGCGCCTTGGAACTCCAGCGGCGGTATACCGCCGGACGGCTCACCTGCGCCGTGGAGGCGATCAGGTCGATGGTCGTCGCCGAGTAGCCACGGTCGACGAGCAGGCGCCGGGTCGCGGCGAGCACCGCCGCGTCGATCGACGGGTCGCGGCGCGAACCCTGACGCCGGTGACGCCGTTCGACGGTCTCCAAGATTCGCGCCCTGCCTTCGCCCGTTTGTCGTTACAGTGTGTCACAACTATTTGTCGCCGAACGTGGGTTACCCGCACGCAAATCGACCGCTTGAAACCGCCACCCTGAAGCGTGCCGGTAACCCACGTTCGCCGAACCGTCGAGGAGGCAGTCATGACGATCGCGCAGACGAACCTGTTGGCCGGCGTCGGCGAGGACGGCCGCCATTTGTACACCTGTCCGCTGTGTGAAGCCATGTGCGGCTTGGAGATTCAGGTCGAAGACAGACAGGTGACCGGCATCCGCGGCAACCGTGACGACGTCTGGAGTCGCGGCCACATCTGCCCCAAGGGCGCCAGCCTGGGCGCCGTCCACCATGACCCCGACCGGATCCGCCGGCCGATGATCAAAGTCGACGGCCAGTGGCAGGAGGTCGGCTGGGACGCCGCCTTCCGCCGCTGTACCGAGCTGCTTGCACCGTTGATCGAGAAGCACGGCATCGGCGCCGTGACCTGCTACACCGGAAACCCGCTCGCGCACTCGTTCTCCCTCGGCCGCTACACCGGCGTGCTGCTCGGCATGTCGGGCATCCCGCTGTCTTACTCGCCCGGGACCGTCGATCAGTGGCCGAAGAACCTCTCGTCGCACCTGATGTACGGCGGATGGTGGACGTTCCCGGTACCTGACATCGAGCGCACCGACCTGCTGGTGGTGATGGGCGCCAACCCCTCCGCCTCCCAGGGCTCCCTGCTGGCCGCGCCCGACGTCATGGGCATCGTCGACGGAATTCGCAAGCGCGGCAAGGTGATTGTCATCGACCCCGTCCGCACCCAGACCGCGGCGCGGGCCAGCGAATGGCTGCCGATCACACCCGGTACCGACGCCGCGTTGCTGATGGGTGTCACCCACACCCTGTTCGACGAAGACCTGGTCGTCCTTGGGGACCTCGCTCCTCACATCGACGGGCTCGACCAGTTGCGGGAGGTCGCCGCGGACTGGTCCCCGGAGCGGGTCGCCGATGTCACCGGAATCGAAGCGCAGCGCATCAGGGAGCTCGCGCGCGAGCTCGTCAGCACCGAGCGCGCCGTCGTGTACGGCCGAATCGGTACGTGCAACCAGGAATTCGGCAGCCTGGCCAGCTGGCTCGTCGACGTCGTCAACATCCTCACCGGACATTTCGACAAGCCGGGCGGCTCGATGTTCCCGCGTGCCGCCGCGTGGTCGGTGACCGTTCAGCCGATCCCCGGCCTCGAAGACGGCGCCGCTGAATTCGGCCGTTTTCGCACCCGGGTGCGCGGCGCCAAGGAGGTACTGGGGCAGGTACCGGTGTCGTGCCTGGCCGAGGAGATCGCGACGCCGGGGGAGGGGCAGATCAAGGCCCTCATCACAGTTGCGGGGAATCCGGTGCTGTCCACTCCGGCCGGCCACCAACTGGATGAGGTGCTGCCGCAACTGGACGCGATGATCGCCGTCGACCTGTGGATGAACGAAACGACGCGGCACGCCGACGTCATCCTGCCCGGCCTGTCGCCGCTGGAGCAGCCGCACCATGACGATCTGATCCTCAACTTCGCGGTCAACAGCATCGCCAACTACTCGGCGCCGGTCTTCGAGCCCGACGAACCAGACCGCCCCCACGAGTGGGAGATCCTTGTCAGGCTCACCGGGCTGTGCACCGGCGTGCCCGCCGAGGACGTCGACGTTGCCGCGATCGACGACGGCTTCTTCGACTACATGGCGTTCACTCAGGGCCTGGACGGCGCGGAGATCCGCAAGCACTACACACATGGCGGCCCCGAACGCATCCTGGACCTCACCCTGCGTACCGGTCCGTTCGGTGACAGGTACGGCGAGAACCCCGACGGCCTGACGCTGGAAAGGTTGAAGGCGCAACCCAACGGGATCAACTTCGGGCCGATGGTGCCGCAGGTCCCAGATATCCTGGGGACCGCCGACAAGAAGATCCGGCTGGCACCGCAATATCTGCTCGACGACCTGCCACGTCTGGCCCAGCGTCTCGACCGCGCGCCCGACGAGCTGGTCCTCGTCAGCCGACGTCATCTGCGATCCAACAACTCCTGGCTGCACAACGTCGGTCCGCTGATGAAGGGCAAGGACCGGTGCACGCTGCTGATGCACACCGATGATGCCGTCAAGCACGGTGTGGTGACCGGCGACGTGGTCAGGGTGACGTCGGAGGGAGGCAGCATCGAGGTGCCAGTCGAGGTGACCGCCGCGATCATGCCGGGCGTGGTCTCGATGCCGCATGGCTGGGGCCACGGCAAGCCGGGCACCCGGATGTCGATCGCCAACGAATCCCCGGGCGTGAACACCAATGTCCTGTCCCCGCCGAACTTCATCGACGAGCCGTCGGGCAACGGGGCGCTGAACGGTATCCCGGTGACGGTGACAGCGACGTCGACCTGAAAGTATCGACGCGTGGGCAAGAACGAACGTTCAAAAATCGTCATGAGCGACGACGAGATCGCCGAGTTCATCGAACGCAGCCGCACCGCGACGATGGCGACCGTGCTCCCCAACGGACGGCCGCACCTGGTGGCGATGTGGTACGCGGTGCTCGACGGTGAGATCTGGTTCGAGACGAAGGCCAAGTCGCAGAAGGCGGTCAACCTGCGCCGGGATCCCACGATCACCGTCATGATCGAGGACGGACAGAGTTACACCACGCTGCGCGGAGTGTCGATCGACGGCACCGCCGAGATCATCGACGATCCGGAAACCAATCTGCGCGTTGGCATCAGCGTGTGGGAGCGCTATACCGGCCCGTACACCGACGAGATGCGTCCGTTCGTCGACCAGATGATGAACAACCGGATCTGCGTGCGAGTGGTACCCGGCCGGATGCGCAGTTGGGATCATCGCAAGCTCGGCATGGGCGACATGCCGGTCGGTGGCAGCACCGCCCAGTACCTGCAGGGGAGAGATGGACCCGAACAAGAAACCGGCACAACTGAATTCGCCGCTTGTCGACACGATCATGAAGTACGCCGGCAAGGCGCACGTGTGGGTGTATCGGAAGTCCGGCGGGAAGATCGGCGCCAACTGGCGCATCGGTGCGGGACTGAAGAAACCGGTGCCGACGTTGCTGCTCGAGCACACCGGCCGCAAATCCGGTAAGACGTTCGTCTCGCCGCTGGTGTTCATCGAAGACGGTCAGGACGTGATCGTGGTGGCTTCGAAGGGTGGTAGCGACACCCATCCGCAGTGGTACCGCAATCTGGTGGCGATCCCGGACGTCCACATCGAGATCGGCACCGATCGCCGCGCCGTGCGCGCCGAGACCGCGTCGCCGGAGGAAATAGCGAGGCTCTGGCCGAAGCTGGTCGAGGCCTACGCCGACTTCGACACGTACCAGAGCTGGGCCGACCGCGACATACCCGTGATCGTGCTCAAGCCACGGCGAGCCTGATGCGATCTATCTCACAGTCCTGAATGTTGGCCGGCCCGGTGTGTCGGGTAGCCAATCGTCAGGTGCACCCCAGCGCCGACCCAATCCGTCAACGCTTAAGGGGCGATTCACATGACTGACACCACCACCAAGACCGCTGAACTCACGTTGATCAATCAACTGCGCACCGTGCTCGACCTGACGCACACCGAGATTCAGGTCGCCGAGACCCGCATCGCGCAGGCACGAACCGACGCGGTCCGTGACGAGCTGACCAAAAACGCAGACAACGGCCGTATCCGCGCGGAGGCCATCGAGAAGGCCATTCGTGACCTCGGCGGATTCCCCGACACCATCGGCCCGTTCCTCGGCCGCGCCGCCGCCGCGGTGAAGGCGCTGACCGAGCAGGCCCAGCCGTTCGACGAGGCACTACTCGGCGATCTCGCGCTCGAGGACCAGCTGCTCGATCGGTCGCGCTACATCAAGGCGCTCGCGGTCGCGGCGAAGAACACCGACGTCCAAGCGCTCGCCGATCGTCTGATCACCGCGCATTCGGCCACGGTCAACTGGCTGACCACCGTGCTGGCCGAGGACGCGCTGGGCGGACCGGCTGCGCTGCGTCGCACTCCGCTGCAGGCGGCGGCTGGTACCGCAGTGAAAATCGTCGGCATGCCCGGGCAGTGGTCGGCGCAATCGGCCGAGCGGGTCGCCGAACTTCTGCGCTCCGCCGGCCCAGCCGTCGACGACCTGGTGCGTCGCGCACAGCATGCCGGTGAGATCGCGCTCAAGGCGATCGGTGCATCGCGTGACGCGGCGCTGCAGAGTGCGGAGGACGTCGCTCGCCGCGAGGGTGCAGACGACGCTGCCGACGCGATTCACAGCGCCCGCGCAGCCACCGGCGTTCTCGACGCCGGTGAGCTGCCGATCGCCGAGTACGACGAGCTGAACCTCAACGACGCCGTCGCCGCGGTCAAGGAACTCGAGGATCCGGCCGACATCCGGGCGATCATCGCCTACGAGGAGGCGCATAAGAACCGGCAGCGGCTGGTTTCGGCCGCGCAGACCCGCGTAGCCGAGATCGCCCAGGAGGTTGTCGGCCTGAGCTGACCTCCACGCCGTACCACCGGACACCCCGCAACCTCTCGAGGCTGCGGGGTGTTCGCGCTGTGCAACACGGCATGCTAGGACGGACGGGATCCAGTGAGGGGGCAGCGTGGCGTTGAGCCCGGGCATGACGGTGGCCGGTTACACCATCGAGGCGGTACTGGGTGCGGGCGGAATGGGCACGGTCTACAAGGCCCGCAACCCCGCCCTGCCGCGCAGCGACGCGTTGAAGGTCCTCTCGGAGGGTCTGTCGCAAGACGACCATTTCCGCGCCCGATTCCTGCGCGAGGCCGACCTGGCAGCGACGTTGGATCACCCCAACATCGTCACGGTCTACAACCGGGGTGAGACCGAGGACGGCCAACTCTGGATCGCGATGCAATATGTCGACGGCAGCGACGCGGAGAAGGAGACCCGCGCACGCCGGATGACTCCGCTGCGCGCCGTGCACATCGTGGGCGAGGTCGCCAAGGCGCTTGATTACGCCCACCGGCGTCAGCTGCTGCACCGCGACGTCAAGCCGGCCAACTTCCTGCTCTCCGCCGACGACGAACGAGTTTTCTTGGCGGACTTCGGAATTGCCCGTGCACTCGACGACGCGACCAACCTGACGGCGACGGGAATGGTGGTGGCCACCATTGCTTACGCCGCACCGGAAAGTCTGTCCGGCTACACGGTCGACGGCCGCGCCGACATCTACTCGCTCGGCTGCTCGCTATTCGACCTGCTGACCCAGCGGTCACCGTTCGGCAGTTCCGGAGGTATGGCGGCGACGATGGCCGCGCACCTCAACGATCCGCCACCGCGCGCCACCGATCTGGTGCCCGACTTGCCCGCAGCGATCGATCACGTGATCGCCCGGGCCATGGCCAAGAATCCCAGCGACCGCTATCAGACAGCAGGTGACTTCGCCGCCGCCGCGGCACGAGCGATCGACGAGCCCACCGTCGCGCTGCGTCCCGCGCAGAGGATGCAGGCACCTCGGTGGCCGGACCCGCCACGGCCGGCCCCGCCGACGGGTCCACGGCCCTACACCCGCCCCAGTGTGCCGCCCAATGCCCAGCTCACCGGCCCGAGCTTCCCCGGCCCTCAGCCGGCGTACCGCCCCCAGTCGAGTGCCCCGCCGACGGTCGTGCCGCAGGGCAGACGCCCCGACAGGTTCGGCGGCAAGGCCCGCATGCTGGGTATCGGCGCCGCCGCCGCGGCGGCGGCCATCGCGGTGATCGTGATACTCGTCGTCACCCTCTCCGGCGGTGACGATTCCGGGTCGGCGGCTGCGACAACGGAGACGACGGCTTCGTCGACGCGGGCCCGGGTTCCGACATCGGAGCCCGCCCCGGCGCCGACCGCTCCCGGCAACATTCCCGACGATGCGCTGCCCGGACTCCTGCTGTCTGCCAACGACATCAGCGGACGGATGAACAAGCCCGGGATGACCGCCATGCCGACCGAGAACGCGCCGCTCGCCGGGTCGGTCACGCCACCCAACTGCACCGGGGCGTGGGGCCCGGCCTACCAAGCCACCTACGACGGGTCCGGTTTCACGGCGATGGTGATCCAGGGCGTGTTCTCGGATCCGACCCACAAGCTGGTCCAGGCCGTCACGGCCTTCCCGGATGCGGACGCGGCCAAGGCTTTCTACGACCGGCAGGTCGCCGACTGGAACGCTTGCAAGTCCACCCACATCAGGTTCGAGTACCAGGGGGCCTCGACGGAGGCCGATCTCGGCGTGCCGTCGACCACCGCGGGCGTCATGACGATGAAGCTCACTCCGACGACATCGGCGACGGCGGGGCAGCAGTGCGAACGCGATATGGCGTTGCGCGCCAACGTGATTGTCGACGTGCGCGCGTGTTCACCCACGGTCGGAAGCTCAGGGTTGGCGATTGCCAGCGCCATCGCCGACAAGATCAAGTAGGGGCTACGGATGCGGCGGATCGAAGCCGGGGTTGGAGAGCGCCGTCGCCGTAGCGCTGCCGATCGGACCGGATTCGTCGACGAGGGTGGCGACACCCGTCGCGACGCCGGCGTGGCTGTAGTGGGTCAGCGCGGCCAGCCCGAGGTAGGGACCTTCGGGTAACCGGCTCAGCGTCAACGTGTAGTCGGCGTTGATGAACTGCAGACCCATGGGGCCGTAATGGGTCAGCGAGCTGGCCATGTCGCCTGCCATCGCGGCGCGGGTGAACGCGGTGAGCGGTTCGCCCGTGACGAGTGGGCGGATGTCGCGTACCCAGATGTACTTCGGGCCGGCGTGTTCCCACGCGGACAGACCGAAGCCGGGCCCGGGAGTGTGGTCCTCCTTGCCGTAGGTCCACACCAGCGTGGTCAGGCCGCGCGGGATCGGGTCGGGTGTCGGCGGGATCGGCGGCATGGTTACCGGCGAGGTCCAGATCTCGTCGGCCGGTTGTTCGCCGCGGCGCAGGAACAATCCGGTGGCGCGGGCGACGACGGTCTCGTCCTGGGTGGCGACGGCGTCGACCAACTTCAAGCGCCGTCCCTGCCGCGCCACGCTGGTGTCGACGCGCACCGGTGCGAGCGCCGCGGGTCGGAACAGGTCGACGGTCAGGCGTGCCGGCTGGAGATCGGGTTCGCCCGCGTTGCGTTCGAGCACGTGGCCGAGTAGTCCGCCGAGGTAATTGCCGCTGATTGTCTGTCCCCACGGTCCGCGCGCGATCGCCGTGGGGACGAACCGGTCACCGTCGGCGGTGAAGAACGCCGTGGGGGCGCCGCCGCCGCGCTGCGCGATGTCGGCGGCACTGTCCTGAGTCGTCATCGGATCTGACGATATCGGCCCTGTTGGGTTAGCTGTCGACCCCGTCGTCGAACTCGGGGTGCTTCTCGACGTACGACCGAACCATCGAGCACACCGGCACGATCCGCAGTCCTTCATCCTTGGTCTGCTGCAGTGCCTCGCCGATCAGGATCGACGCCAGGCCGCGGCCCTGGAATGCGTCGTCCATCTCGGTGTGCGGGAACGTCCGCTGGCCGTCGGTGTCGGAGATCTGGGTGAAACCGGCCACGGTGCCGTCCACCGAAATGGTGAAGCGGTCGGCCTCCCTGGTGACGGTGGTGGTCGCGCCGGTCTTGTCGGTTGCCATCTCTCTTCCATACCCAGCGGGCGCAAGATGGAGTCATGTGTGACGACGGCGGCACGACCGCAGAGGCGTTGGCATCCATCCCGCGGTTGGCGGAAGGGGCGGCGGTCGATCCGATTGCGCTCACGCCGGTCGACGAGATCACCATCACGACGCTGGTGGACAACAGCTACGACGCGTTGATGGGCGATGTCGGTCCGGCCCGTCGCAGGGGGATGGGAACCGTGCCCCCGGCCGCCGCACCGCAGTTCGAGGGCGGGCTGGCCTCGCCCGGGCTGATCGCCGAGCACGGCTTTTCCGCGCTGGTGTCGACACGTCGCGACAATCGGTTGCACACGGTTCTCTTCGACACCGGAATATCGCCGGACGGAATGGCGATCAACTTCGAGCGCATGGGTCTGGACGCGTCGGCGATCGAGGCCGTTGTGCTCAGCCACGGTCATGTCGATCACGACGGCGGCTTCCCCGGGTTGGCCCGGCTGCGCGGCCGCCGCGGGCTGCCGCTGGCGGTGCACCCGCTGGTGTTCAGCAGGCGCCGGTTTGCCCTGCCGAACGCCCCGGCGATGGAACTGCCGACGCTGAGCCGGTCGGCGCTGGAGGCCGAGGGCTTCGAGGTGATCGAGCGGCGTCAGCCGTCGCTGCTGTTGGACGGCTCGGTGCTGATCACAGGTGAGGTCGACCGCACGACGGAGTTCGAGCGTGGCCTGCCCAACCACGAGGCGTGGCGCGACGGCCGATGGGAGCCCGACCCGCTGCTGCTCGACGAGCAGGCGCTCGTGGTCAACGTCCGCGGCAAGGGTCTCGTCGTGCTCACCGGCTGCGGGCACGCCGGCGCGGTGAACATCGCGCGGCATGCCATGCGGTTGACGGGAGTGGATCGGTTGCATGCGCTGCTCGGCGGCTTCCACCTCACGGGGCAGGTCTTCGAGCCGATCATCGAGCCGACGGTCAACGCGTTTCTCGAGCTGCGGCCCGACACGCTGGTGCCCGCGCACTGTACTGGGTGGAAGGCTCAGCACCGGTTTGCGGCAGCACTGCCCGACGCGTTCGTGCCCAACGCCGTGGGCACCGCAGTCACGTTCGTCGCGGCTTAGGGCGCCGGGTTCGCGCGCGGGCGAAGCCTGCCATTGGGTAGGGGAGGAGCCGGCAGTCGGGTGGTGGAGCCGGTGTAGCCCACGACGGAACCGAAGCGGTCGTCGTGGTCCTGCCACTGCCGGCGGTAGGTCGCGATGTCGTCGTGACTGCGACCGACGAAGTTCCACCACATGATCAGCTGCTCGGGAAACGGTGTGCCACCGAGCAATAGGACGCGGGCAGGCCCGTCGCCCCGGTTGACGATGCTCAGCTGGTCGCAGCCCGCTTGTTGGAACGCGAGGTCGGCGATGTCGAGCGTGGTTCCCGCGACGTCGACGCTGCCCTGGTCGAGCAGCACGCCGTGTTCGAAGGTGCGGTCGATGTCCAACGAGAGGTCGGCACCGGGGTCGAGATCGAGTTGGGCGCCCAGTAGCGGCGTGAACGTGTGGACCGGTGAGCGGGCGTCGGCGAGCTCGCCGAGGAAGACCCGCAGCGTGGCGTCGTCGAGGGACTGCGGCGGCGGGGCGAAGTGCGCGAAGTCGCGGCCGGTATCGCGATCGGCGTCTGGCAGTGCGACCCACAGTTGTACGCCGTGCAGGACGGTGGCCGCCGGCCCGGAAATCACCGAGACCTCGGAGTGGCAGATGCCTGCACCTGCGGTCATCAGGTTCAGCTCACCGGGCCGTACCATCGCGTGCACGCCCGCGCTGTCGCGGTGCTCGATCTCGCCGCTGAACAGCCAGCTGACAGTCTGCAGCCCGGTGTGCGGATGTGGAGGAACGTCCATGCCGGTTCCCCCGGGACTGCTTCGCAGGTCGTGGGGACCGTAATGGTCGGCGAAGCACCACGCACCGATGAGCGAGCGTTCGCGCTGCGGGAGGGTGCGCCGGACGCGGATCGCGCGCAGTCCGCCGAGCGGAACCTCGCGCGGATGCAGCACGCCGGTGAATGGCGATGGTGCACAGGCGACTTCGGCGGGCACCGGGTCGGTGTTGCTCACCAGACCAACGTAGGCCGGACCTGAGTCATTGCCCAGTTGGGAATGCGGGGTCAGGCAGCTGGATTGGCTTGCGTCACAACAGGAACAGTGCGGTGCAGACCGATCTGGACGGCCGAACCTATCTGGCTGCACGGGGCGCACAGGCCGGCGCTTGGGTATCCGCATGCCGGACAAATGGTGAAACGTCTACTACTTATGTCGGCACTGGTGCTCATGTCGTCCTTCTCCCGGTACTGCGGAGCTCCGTTGCGCGCACGACCTGCGAAAACAGTCGTCCGAACAGCGTCCCCCAATTGCTACCTGTCTGTACCCGGCAGCGACGTGATCAAACCGAGATTTTTGTCGAGGGCGTCAGCCGCGGTCAATCGGGCTGGTCATCGCCGATCGGAGCACCTCGAAGTCGTGATCGTCGATGGTGAACACCCCTGCGCGGAACTTGTAGCCCCACCGCGAGGTGTCCTCGATGAAGTTGAGCTTCTCGAGCAGGGGCCGGATCGGGATCTCGGTACATTCGAGGAAGTCGACGTTGCGGCGCCACGGTTGGAGGTCAGGCGCCACTTCGGTTTGATACGGCTCGTCGTCGACGACTTGCCCGATCGCGGTGAAGGCCTGCAGTGGATCGCCCTCCGGATAGTCGGTCTTCGGCGAGTAGAAGATGATCCAGTCGCCGCGTGCCATCTTGCGCAACATGTGCGGTCTGCCGTGATTGGCCTGCGTGAAGCGCCCGCGTACCCCGCGCTCGACGTGGCCACGGCTGACCGTGTTTATCCAGTTCGTCATGACTGGCACGCTAAGTGCGGGTGCTGACAGATCGGTGCTTGGTTTGCGCTGCCTGTGGATAACTGCGATGACACACTGGCACCTTTACGAGCAGACCGCTACCCGCGCTGTCGAGGCGCTGTACGCCTAGAACGGGCTGCTGTTGGACTGCCAGCGTGCCTCTTCCGGACGCGGCCCGTACTTGCGGGCGTAGGCCTCGTGCATGGCGGCGTCCCGCTTGCGCTTGATCTGGTCGACGAGGTTGGGGTCCAAATTGTGCTGCGCCAGCCGGTGCCTGCGCCACACCTTGTTCAGCGCCAGCGACATCAGGACCGCCCAAATGTAGATCGGCGCGGTCATCTCCATGTGCACGTACAGCGACGCGGGCAGCAGCCAGAACGGCGCGAGCACCAGTAGCGGCGGGATCGCCATGCGGATTATGTGGCGGCGGACCGCGCCATGGTCGGCAAGATCGTGAGCCACCCACTCGCGCATGGAGTCCGGTAGCCGCTTTCCGTAGCAGTATGCGATGTACTGCAGAGGGCCAGGCTTGTTCATCGGGTGTCCTTCCCTTCGTCGAGTGCGCCCGCCGCCAGCGCCGCGGCGTTGACCCGGGTGAGAACGTCATGCAGCCGCTCGAGCTCGTCGAGCCCGACGCCGAGCCGCTCCACGACCGCCTGCGGAATCTTCAGGGCTCGCCGGCGCAGCTGAATCCCCGCCTTCGTCAGGCCGACGTCGGTCGCGCGTTCATCGACCGCGCTGCGCGTGCGGGTGATCAACCCCAGCGCCTCCAGCCGCTTCAGCATCGGTGAGAGGGTCGCCGAATCCAGTTGCAGCGCAGTGGCAATCGCCTTGACCGACATCGGTCGATCGGTATTGGACTTGTGGTTGTCCCACAGCGCGAGCATCACGAGATACTGCGGATGGGTGAGGCCCAGCGGTTCGAGCAGCGGGCGGTACACCGCCAGCACCGCACGGTTGGTCACCGCCAGGGCGAAGCACACCTGCCGTTCGAGGGCCAGGGGGTCGATGTCTGCGTCGACGACCGTCATGCCACCACCGTACGCTCATTAGATAGGGCACTAACTAATAGGGTGCTATATATCACAGCTTGTTAGCATCACCACGCCATGTCTGACGAGCCGATACGCGCTGACCATGCGGAGTTGTTGCAGCGCCGTGCCCTGACCGAGGACGCCGCACGCCCAGACGCCATCGAGCGCAGGCGCGCCCGCAACGGTCGCACCGCCAGGGAAAACATCGCCGACCTCGTGGACGCGGACTCGTTCGTCGAATACGGCCGCTTCGCGATCGCCGCCCAGCGCCACCGTCGCGACCTCGCTGACCTGATCGCCCGCACCCCCGGCGACGGGCTCGTGGCGGGCACGGCCCGCGTCAACGGCGACCTGTTCGGCGCTGAGCGCGCCGCCTGCGCCGTGCTGTCGTACGACTACACGGTTCTCGCGGGTACCCAGGGCGCGCTGGGCCACCGCAAGAAGGACCGCCTCTTCGAACTCATCGCACGCATGCGGCTACCGACCGTCTTCTTCGCAGAGGGCGGCGGCGGAAGGCCCGGGGACACCGACTACCCCGCCGTCTCCGCGCTCGACGCCCGCGCATTCAAGTTGTGGGCGGCGCTGTCGGGTCTGGTGCCGCGGATCGCGGTCGTCAAGGGCCGCTGCTTCGCAGGCAACGCCGTCATCGCGGGCAGCTCGGACCTGATCGTCGCCACCGAGGACACCTCGCTCGGAATGGGCGGCCCGGCAATGATCGCGGGCGGCGGACTCGGTGACGTCCATCCCGACGAGGTCGGTCCGATCAGCATGCAGGAGCCCAACGGCGTGGTCGACGTCGTCGTCGCCGATGAGGCCGAAGCCGTGGCCGTGACCAAACGCCTGCTCTCCTACTTCCAGGGCGCGACGACGCCGGGTGCCGCGAGCGACCAAACAGCCTTGCGCACAATGGTTCCCGAGCGGGCCCGTCGCGCATTTCCGGTGGCGCCGGTCATCGAGACGCTCGCCGACGAAGGATCGGTGACGTTCCTACGGCCGCGCTTCGCCGCCGAGATGGTGACGGCGCTGGCCCGCATCGACGGCCGCGCGGTCGGCATCCTCGCGAACAACAGCATGGTGATGGCCGGCGCGATCACGGCGGCCGCATCTGACAAGGCGGCGCGCTTCCTGCAACTGTGTGACGCGTTCGGACTGCCCGTCGTCTCGCTGATCGACTGCCCGGGCTACATGGTTGGCCTGGCGGCCGAGGCCGAAGCGCTGGTGCGCCGTGCGTCGCGCATGCTGGTCGCCGGGGCCGCGCTGAGCGTGCCTCTCGTGGCCGTCGTGTTGCGTCGCGGTTATGGACTCGGCGCTCAGGCGATGCTGGGCGGCAGCCTGCACGAACCGGTACTCACAATGGCTTGGGCCGGAGCACATCTCGGGCCGATGGGCCTCGAAGGTGCGGTCCGGCTGGGGCTCCGCAAGGAACTCGAGGCGATCGCCGACGATGAGGAACGAGAAGAACGGGTGCGCCAGGCCACCGCGGCGGCCCAGGAGAATGCCAAGGCGCTCAACGCCGCTCAGCTATTCGAGATCGACGATGTCATCGACCCGGCTGACACCCGCAGGCTCATCATCGACACGCTGAACGCCGCCACCATGAATGAACCGCGCCGGACGAATCGACGTTTCGTCGACACCTGGTGATCGCCCCTGCCAACCCCACGACGCGGCAGCGGGAGATCAGCGGTCAGGCGATTTCCGCGTAGTAATAGCGACGGGGCCGCACCACTTCTCCGTTGCGCTCGGCGAGCGACTTCAGCTGGCGCAGGGCAAACGACCGCCCGCGCCCGCTCTCGGGAATGACGATGCCCGCCCACAGCCCTTCCGCCCGCGGCAGCTCGCACGCTTCCCGGGCGCAGAGCCAGCGCCTGGGGCATGCCCTGCAGATCGCCTTGGCCTCTTCGTCGGCTGACGTCGTCCACCGCTCAGGGTCGCGCGTGCAGGCGCCGACGGGCGTCTCGTCCCAGTGTGTTGAGTTCATCCGAACCCCTCCTTGTCCGCTCTGCGGCTGCTGCACCGCGTTGTCGCCAAGCTAGCGCACAAACCGTAGCGATGCAACAGTTATCGCTACGACTAGGCCGGCTGCGGCACCAGGGAAGTCTCGGCGCGATGGCCACTTTCAATCAGAGAATGTGAGCTGAGCTGGTCAGAAGCAGGCTAGGATCGCTGGACCGGGCCATCCCGAAACCGTAGCGCTGACGCGGTGCCGGTAGTCATGAAGACATAGCTTCGCCACAGATCCAGGCGCACCACGCGGCCCCAAGTCGTAGCGGTGGATCCGGCGGCCGATAGGATTGCGTCGCCGCTCCACCCCGTGAGTTCTCGAGGAATGCCCGTTGATGACCGACCCGGAGTCGATCGAGGTGCTCGACGAGGGGATGCGGCGTGCCGGTGCGGCCGCGGCGGCCCGTCGTCGCGAACTCGACATCAGCCAGCGCAGCCTGGCGACCGGCGGGATCATCAACGCCGGTGCGCTCATCGCGTTCGAGAAGGGTCGCAGCTGGCCGCGTGAACGTACGCGAGCAAAGCTCGAAGAGGTACTGCAATGGCCGCCGGGAACGATCGCGCGCCTGCGGCGGGGCGAGCCCGTCGCCGCCGAGCCGCGCGTCGAAACACGCGCCGATTCCGGCGATGACGTTCCCTTGATCGCGCAGGCGCTCGTCACCGCGGTCAACACCTTCGCCACCGCGGTCGAGGCACTGCCACCCGTCGACGATCCGGAGTTCACGCCCCGCGCGACGAAGATCCTTGCGGACTTGCGTCAACTGGAGGCCGTCGCGGCCCGGGCGGCCCGCATCAGCAAGGTGTCACCGGCATTGATCAAGGCGTTGAGCGCGGTGCGCACCCGCTACGACGAACTCATGCTCCGGGCCGCCCGCGCGCCGCGGGCCACCGTCGGCCAGCGGCTGTACGCCGCGAGGCGCGGCGCGAACCTGACCATCCTCGAAACTGCCCAAGCGGCAGGGGTTTCCGAAGAAGACGTGATAGCCGCCGAGGCGGAAGAACCGGTGTCTGCGGCGGCCGTCCAGGAAATCGAATCGTTGATCGAGCAGCTGTGAGGCAGCGTCAGTAGCGTTCGCGGTTGCGGTCGTCATGGGTGGGGTAGAAGTCGGCCAATGCCGCGGCGATCTCGATGAAGCGCCGCCGCGTCGCCGGTGACATCTCGCGCGTGCGGTCGATCACGCCGCCCGGCCGCAGATGCCCGTCGAAGGGCACCTCGACAACCCGCTGTCCCTGACTCGAGAACTGTTGCGCCAGAATCGAACGCGTCCGCTTGTCGGCGTGCCCGTCGGAGTCGTTGAGCACGATCACCGTGCGCTGCAGCAGACTGTTGAGTCCGCGGGCAGCCAGCCAGTCCAGTGTCTGGCCGGCCGCCGCCGCACCGTCGACCCACGGCGATGAGACCACGACCAACGCGTCGAGGTCCCGCAGCACCTCCTGGGTGACGGGGGTGTCCATGGTGGAGCTGCAGTCGACGATCGAGATCGTGAAGTACCGGTCGAGCCGTGAGGTCGCCTCTCGGTAGATCGCCGGATCCAGGACACGTCGACGCGCGGGCGTTCCCTCCCCGGCGAGGACGAACAGCCCAGCCGAGTTGTTGCCGACACGGCTCCGGACGTCGGCGAAGGTCTCCAGGTGTTGGTCGGCCGCCAGCTCCCAATAGGAGCCCTGCGCCCGCGGGTCGACGCGGCTGCCGAGCTTCCCGAACGCGGTGTCGGCGTCGATGGCCACCACGCGGTCGTCTTGCCGCAGTTCGGCGAAGACCGATCCGATGCTGGCCGACACGGTCGTCTTACCGACGCCGCCCTTGCCCATCACGCCGACCTTGAAGTGGCCGCGCAATCCCGACCTGACCTTGTCCTCGAGTTGGGCTTGGCGGATCTCGTCGGGGCTCTGGCCGAGGTTCACCAGACCGAACGTCGCCTTGAACAGCGCCAGACGCCAGCCGCCGCCAGGCGGGGTGCGCCGCTGCGGTACGAGCTCGTCGGCGCGTATCCGGTCCGCGTACGAACCGCTCGGCGCCTGCGCTCCTGGCGTTGCGTGCCCGTAGCCGGGAGTCCACTGCGGCCCGGGCGGACCGCCAGGGGCCGGCGGCCGTGGCCCGTGCGGCGGCTGACGATCCGGCTGCGGGGGTTGCGTGGTCCACGGCGCGGTGTCGCCGCGCGTGGGCGGCAGAGGTCCGGTCTCGCGCGGCGTCCCCGGCGGCGGGCCGTACCGGGGATTGGGTTGACGGAAATTGCCGCCCGGCCGCTCGGGCTCTCTGAAAGGTGGGGGAGCGCTCGCCTCTGCCGTCGGCGCGACCGATGCCCGGCTGACTTCCGTCGTCGTCCAGAGGTTCTCTTCGTCGGTGTCCCTGGTGTCGGATGGCGACGACGGAGGGATGTAGTCGACGGGTGGGCGCGGCGGCGCCGCTCCCCACGCGGGAGGGGCGGCCGGCCGCGACGGTGGTGTCGGTTCCGGGTCGGCTGACGGTTCGAAATCGGTGTCTTCGGGACCGGTCCATCCGAGCTTTCTCCGCAATTCGTCATCGCGGTCGGTCACTGAGTGTCTCCTCGGAATGTCGTGTCATGCGTGTGGCGGCCCCTTCCAAGTATCAACCAATCCGCGGCGTGCAGCGCAAACGCCTCCGTCCTCGGACCTGTCGATGCAGCTAGCAAATATCGCTATCCGCGCAGCGATCCGTATCCGGCGGTGTCGGAAGGCCCCGCGGGGTCCGCACCGTGGTGGTGTCGATGAGGAGCTTCCGTTCCCGGACACCGACCGGGTTTGGACTCCGGTGCGAGCGCTTGGCCGGTTCGCCAGGCCGCGTCAGAAATGTCTGGAAATGGCGATATCCACTGTTAGCCCATTGCTGAGCCGGTCGGAAAGCGCGCCGGCGCGGGGGGTGGTCAGGCCGGAAATTGGTGACATCGGCGCCCCTGGACCGCTGGTACGCTTTCACCCAGCGCAGGGGTCTACCAGAAGGGGTCGAATGGCATGCGTGTGGTTCGTGGCAAAGCATCGATGGTCGGTGACCAGTGACGCCCCGCACGAAGGCGTCCGATGACTCGCTCGACGCGGGCCTGCCCCACGCAGTCGGCTCGGACCTGTTGGATTTCGGCCAGCTGATCATCGCGGGCATGAGGTCGACGACCGGCGAAGGTGAGCCCGACGAGGGCGCGCAGTTCGATAGGGGAAGCAGAGAATTCAGCATGGCCGGCCAGACGCTACGTGCGGCGGCCGCCGACGACCGGTGGGACGGCGCCGCAGCGCGCGCCTACGCCGACCAGAACACCCGGCAACAAGTACGTACCGAAACGATGGCCGACGCCGATCAGGCCGTCTTCTCAGTCCTCGTTCGCGAGGCCTTTCAAATCAAGCTGCGCCGGGACACTCTTGACGACCAGTCAGACATTCTCGCCAGGGCGAGCTACGCGACCGTCCCCCTGCAGTTCATCCCGCGGTACGGCCAGGCCGCCATGCTGGCGATCGAGTCCACTACGCTCTCGGGCGCGCTTCTCGCCAGCGCCCAGGCGCTGCAGGAGTTGCACTCCGACGTGTCGGCCAACGCCGCCGAGCTTTCACAGGCGGTCGGTCGGTATGCCGGAGTGGCCGACGGTGCCGGGCCGGAGTTGGGAGCAGGGGTCGATGTCGGGGGATGACGTGCGCGTGACAACGGCGCACCTTGACGAACTGACCGTCCATCAGGTGCGGGCCGCCGCAGAAGCCAGATCCGCGACCCTTCTCGCCGACGGCGTCGACGCCGCGGTGCGATCCACCCACGGCGTCATCGCGTCGGCGACGGCCGGCGCCGTCAGCGACATCATCGCGGCGCGTCGCGCCGCGGGCATGAATATCGCCGCGATCTCCGACGACCTCGGGCAGAAATTGCACGAAGCCGCGCGGCGCTACGACCACGCCGACGATGCGATGGGCCGCGTCATGGATGGACAGGTGAAGCCACGATGAGCAGCAATGCGCAAGCGGCGCATCCAGATGCCACGCATGTCGACGACGTCGTGGGCGTCGAGGTCACGATCGACGGGATGCTCGTCATCGCCGATCGCCTTGGGCACTCGGAGTTTCCGACGGCGCTGGGCATCCGGCTCAACATCCCTCAGCCCGAACTGCGCCAAATCGTCTGGGAGCAGGTCGCGCGTGACCTGACTGCGCAGGGTGTACTGGATGTGTTCGGCCGACCCCACCCCGAGGTGGCGGCCATGGTCGACACACTCAGTCGGTCCGATCGCACCCTGGAGGGACGCTGGTGGCGTCGCGACGTCGGCGGCAAGATGATCCGTTTCGTGGTGTGTCGCAACGGAGATCGACACGTCATCGCGGCACGCGACGGCGACATGATCGTCTTGCAGCGCGTCGCGCCGCAGGTCGGTCTGGCAGGCATGGTGACCACGGTCCTCGGGACAGCCGACCCCGCCGACGTCGAACCGTTGACCGGTGTCGCGAGTCAGCTGGGGGAATGCCGCGACGCGAATCAGTTGATGAAGTACGGCATCGCACCCACGTCGGCGCGTGCTTACGCTGACATCATCGCGAACCCGGAGAGCTGGGTCGAGATCACCGCGGTCGAACGCCATCCCGGTGGCACGTTCACTCAGGCCGATGTCGCTGCCGGAGTGCTCGATTCCCGGCACGGCCGAATCGTGTCGATACCGCGTCGCGTGAACGGCGAGCTTTACGGCAGCTTTCTGCCGGGCACGACGGAGAACCTTGCGCGCGCGCTCGACGGTCTGATCGGATTCCTGCCCTCCGGTAAGTGGTTCGTCCAGGACTCGACCGACCGAGCCGGTGGAGCCGAGGCGCAGTGAGGAAAGCACCACATGGCGGCTGAGCATCAGCCATACGATTCCGACGAGCGCGACGATCTGGCCGCGCTCGATTTCTCACGTCCCGACCACGGCGACGACGACGCCGCACGGGTGCCGATGTTCACCGTGACCAATCCAGCGGGCTCCGTGACCGTCACGACGTTCATGGATGGCCGCGTCCAGCAGATCGAATTGTCTTCGAGGACCACCGATATGACCGAACCCGAGCTCGCCGACGAAATCGTCGTCATCGCGGGCCTTGCCACGCAGGAAGCGAAGTCAGCCCAGTACTCGTTGATGCTCGAGGGCATGCGCGACCAGGGCCACGACGACGCGGCGACCCGCGACTTTCTCACCCGCGACCTGGATCTGCCATCGCCCGAGGAAGCCAGGGCGGCACGAGCGCAGATCTTCGCGACGCGCTACGGGGGCGACGATGACTGAGCACCTCACCAATCTCTTCGGCAGCGCGGTCGGGATGCTACCCAGCTCGCCGGCGCGGTCGTTCGAAATCTTCTCCGAGATCACCGCGATGGACGAAACCGCTTGCGACGCATGGGTGGGGCGGATCCGCTGCGGTGACGCCGACCGGGTGACGCTGTTCCGCGCCTGGTATTCCCGGGCGAACTTCGGGCAGCTGGCCGGATCCGCCGAGATCTCGATGAACAGCATCAACGCCCGGGTGCCGATCGGCGGCCAGTTCGGCGACATCACCTATCCGATCAACTCGCCGCTGGCCATCACGATGGGCTTCGCCGTCCACGAGGCTGCGGTCGGCAACTACGCCGATGCCATGGAGGCGCTGGAAGACGTTCCGTCAAACGGCGCAGAGCATTTGGTGTCGTGGGTGAAGGCGGTGATCTACGGCGCGGCCGGGCGCTGGACCGACGTCATCGACGAGGTCAAGGGTGCCGGTGCGTGGCCGGACAAGTTCCTCGCGGCCGCCGCCGGTGTCGTCCACGGCGTGGCCGCCGCCAACCTGGGTCTGTTCACCGAGGCCGAACGACGTCTGACCGAGTCGAACTCGTCTCCTGCCGGTGAGGCATGTGCGCCCGCCATTGCGTGGTACCTCGCGATGACGCGACGGGGGCAGGGCAACGAAGAGTCGGCAATGGGACTGCTCGAGTGGCTGCAGGCAACGCACCCAGAGCCGAAAGTCGCCGCGGCGCTCAAGGATCCGAACTTTCGGCTGGAGGTCACTACCGCCGAGAAGATCGCGGCACGCAAGGATCCGTGGGACGCGGCCAGCGTCGAGGCGGACAACTCGGGCCGTGAGAAGCTGCTCGCCGAAGCAGAGGCCGAGCTGGACCGGCAGATCGGGCTCACCCGCGTCAAGGAGCAGATCGAGGCGTATCGCGCGGCGACGCAGATGGCCAAGATCCGGGCAGCGCGCGGCATGAAGGTCGCGCAGGCGTCCAAGCACATGATCTTCGCGGGCCCGCCCGGTACCGGTAAGACGACCATCGCCCGCGTGGTGGCCAACATCCTGGCCGGGCTCGGCGTCATCGGCGAACCCAAGTTGGTCGAGTCCTCCCGCAAGGATTTCGTCGCCGAATACGAGGGTCAGTCCGCGGTGAAGACCAGCCGCACCATCGACCGCGCGATCGGCGGCGTGCTGTTCATCGACGAGGCGTACACGCTCGTGCAGGAGCGGGACGGCCGGGCGGACCCGTTCGGCACCGAAGCGCTGGACACGCTGCTGGCCCGTATGGAGAACGACCGCGATCGGCTGGTCGTGATCATCGCCGGATACAGCAACGACATCGATCGGCTGCTCGAATCCAACGACGGTCTACGCTCGCGCTTCGCGACACGCATCGAGTTCGACTCCTACCTGCCGAGCGAAATCGTGGATATCGCGAAAGTGATTGCCCAGAACAACGATTCGAGTCTCGACGACGAGGCAGCCAAGCGTGTGCTCGAAGCCGCGACGCTACTGAGCCAGCGGGCGCTCAACGGTAAGCCGGCGCTGGACATCGCGGGCAACGGGCGCTACGCCCGCCAGCTGGTCGAGGCCGGTGAGCAGAACCGCGACATGCGCCTGGCCCGGTCGTTGGACTTCGAGAGCCTCGGGGTCGACGAGCTGAGCCAGATCAACGGCGATGACATGGCGGCCGCCATCGCCGGTGTACATGCACGATTGAGTATCGGCGAGTAACCATGGCGAGTTTCCGGCTTACCACCAAGGTGCAGGTCAGCGGCTGGCGTTTCCTGCTGCGCAGGGTCGAGCACGCGATTGTGCGACGGGACACCCGCATGTTCGACGACCCGCTGCAGTTCTACAGCCGCGCGGTTTCGGCAGGCATCGTGATCGCCGTCCTGATCTGCCTGGGCGCGGCGCTGCTGGCTTACTTCAAGCCGCTTGGAAAGCGGGGCAGTGACACACTTCTCGTCGACCGCACCACCAACCAGCTCTACGTCGTCATCCCCGGCTCCGATCAGTTGCGGCCCGTCTACAACCTGACGTCGGCGCGACTGGTGCTGGGCAACGCCGGGACCCCGGTCGCGGTGAAGTCAGACGAGCTGGACCGGATGCACAAGGGGCAGCCGATCGGCATTCCCGGTGCGCCCTATGCCACGCCGGTCGGCGGCGCCAGTTCGACCTGGACGTTGTGCGATACCGTGACCAAGCCCGAAAGCGTCGCACCGAACATCGAGACATCGGTTGTCGTGCAACCGCTTTACCTCGACTCTTCGGTCGGCCCGATGCGCCCCGACGAGGGCCTGCTGGTGTCCTACGAGAACGACAACTGGCTGGTGACCGAGACTGGGCGGCACGCCATCGACCTGTCCGACCGCGCGGTGACGTCGGCGGTGGGCATCCCCGTCACCTCCAAGGCGACGCCGATCTCGGAGGGCGTCTTCAACGCGCTGCCCAACGCCGGGCCATTGCGGCTGCCTGCGATCGCGCGCTTTGGCGAACCCAATACCGTTGGCCTGCCGCCGAATCTGGTGATCGGATCGGTGTTCATGGCGCTCACCGAAGACGGAGAACAACATTTCGTGGTTCTGCCCGACGGCGTGGCTCGGATCAACGGCACCACTGCGGCGGCATTGCGCGCCACCAATTCGTTCGGCCTGGTGACACCGCCGTCCGTCGAGGCCAGCACGGTCGCCAAGATCGCCGAGCAGATATACGGCTCACCGCTTCCGGACGAGCCGCTGGAGATCTTGTTGCGCGAGGATGCGCCGACGCTGTGCTGGTCGTGGCAGCGCGAGCCAGGGGATCAGGCGCCGAAAACGACCATCATCGCGGGGCGTCACCTGCCGATCGCGTCGTCGGCGATGAACACCGGTATCGACCAGATCGGCGGCGACGCAAAGGTTTATTTGGACGGGGGCAAGTACCTCCGGCTGCAATCGCCGGACCCACGCTACGGAGAGAGCCTCTATTACATCGATCCGCAGGGTGTGCGTTATGGCCTGCCCGACGAGCAGACGGGCGGCACCATCGGCCTCAGCGCACCGGTGACCGCGCCGTGGCAGGTGGTCAGCCTGCTGGTCGACGGCCCGGTGCTGTCCAAGCAGGCGGCGCTGATCGAGCACGACACCCTGCCGCCGAACCCCAACCCGCGCAAGGTCCCAGACGGCACCAGCGCCGGGGCGCAACCCGTGAACGCGAACACCGGAGGTGGCCGGTGACCACGAAGAAGTTCACGCCGATCATCAAGCGCGGGCCGCGGCTGACGCCGGGTGAGATCAACGTGACTCCCCCCGACGACCTCGGGGTCGAGATTCCGCCGTCGGGCATCCAGAAGGCGCTGCCGTGGGTCATGGGCGGCGGCATGCTCGGGATGATCGCGATCATGATCTTCACCGGTATCCGGCAGCTGTCGCCCTACATGCTGATGATGCCGCTGATGATGGTGATGGCCACCGTCGGCTTCATGGCCGGTGGCGGTCCAGGCGGCAAGAAGGTGCCCGAGATCAACGCCGACCGTAAGGAGTATCTGCGCTACCTCGCGGGTCTCCGCACGCGGGTGACGTCGTCGGCGGCCGCCCAGGTGACGTTTTTCAATTACCACGCACCGCATCCCGACGATCTGCTGTCGATCATCGGGACCAACCGGCAGTGGTCGCGTCCCACGAACGCCGACTTCTTCTCGGCGGTGCGCATCGGCTTGGGGACCGAGCCCGCGGTCGACCGATTGCTGAAACCCACCGTCGGCGGCGAGCTGGCCGGACCGCAGGGCGCCCCGGCACCGCATCTGGAACCGGTCAGTCACATGTGGGTCACCAAGTTCCTGCGCACCCATGGGTTGATCCACGATTGCCCGAAACTGGTGCAGCTGCGCACCTTTCCGACCATTGCGGTCGGCGGCGATCCGGACCGAGCCGCGGGTCTGCTCACGGCGATGATCTGCCATCTCGCGGTGTTCCATCCGCCGGACCTGATGCAGATCCGGGTGCTCACCGACAATCCGGAAGACCCGAATTGGGTCTGGCTCAAATGGCTTCCGCACGTGCAGCACCAGACGGACACCGACGCCGCGGGTCCGACGCGGCTGGTGTTCACGCGACCCGACGGGTTGAGCGACTTGACGGCCCGCGGCCCGCACACGCCCGACGCCACCCCCAGCGGACCGTACGTCGTCGTCGTCGACCTTTCGGGCGGCAGGGCCGGCTTCCCGATTGACGGCCGGGCCGGCGTCACCGTTCTCACGCTCGGCAACCACCGCGGCTCGGCCTACCGAATTCGCGTCGACGCCGACGGCACGGCCGACGACCGGCTCCCCAACCAGACGTTCCGGTTACTCACCTCGGCGACCGACAGAATGACTCCGGAGCATGCGAACCGCATCGCGCGCAAGCTCGCCGGATGGTCCATCACGGGCACCATCATCGACAAGAGCGTGCGTGTGCAGAAGAAGGTCGCCACCGAATGGCACCAGCTCGTCGGCGCGCACACGATCGAAGAGGTGACGCCCAACCGGTGGCGAATGTTCACCGACACCGACCGGGACCGGCTGCGTATCCCGTTTGGGCACGAACTGAAGACCGGCGACATCATGTATCTCGACATCAAGGAAGGCGCGGAGTTCGGCGCTGGGCCGCACGGGATGCTGATCGGCACAACGGGTTCCGGTAAGTCGGAGTTTCTGCGCACGCTGATCCTGTCGTTGGCCGCCACCCATCACCCCGACCAGGTCAACCTGCTGCTCACCGACTTCAAGGGCGGATCGACGTTCCTCGGTATGGAGCGGCTGCCGCACACCGCCGCCGTCGTCACCAACATGGAGGAAGAGGCCGAACTCGTCAGCCGTATGGGTGAGGTGCTCACCGGTGAGCTGGACCGCAGGCAGTCGATCCTGCGGCAAGCCGGCATCCAGGTCGGCGCAGCGGGCGCGTTGTCGGGTGTCGCCGAGTACGAGAAGCACCGGGAACGCGGCGCTGACTTGCCACCGCTGCCAACCCTTTTCGTGGTCGTCGACGAGTTCGCCGAACTGTTGCAGAACCACCCCGACTTCATCGGATTGTTCGACCGGATCTGTCGTGTCGGTCGGTCGCTGCGGGTGCATCTGCTGCTCGCGACGCAGTCGCTCAACACAGGCGGCGTGCGTATCGACAAGCTCGAACCCAACCTCACGTACCGCATCGCGCTGCGCACCACGAGTTCGGCCGAATCCAAGGCCGTGATCGGAACGCCTGAGGCGCAATACATCACGAACAAGGAGAGCGGCGTCGGGTTCCTACGGGTCGGCATGGAAGACCCCGTCAAATTCCACAGTGTGTACACCGGCGTCAACTACGTGCCGACCACAACCGTGCAGGACAACGGAGAAGTCAAGCCGCGTGTTCAGAGCGCAGACCGGATTCGCATCCGCCAGTTCACCGCGGCGCCGATCTTCGATACGGCGGTGAGCACATGAGCGTCGAATCGGAACAGCGCGTATTGCGCGAAGTCATCATCGACCAGCTGGACATCGGCGAGACCCGTGCCTACCGGATGTGGTTGCCGCCGTTGTCTGATCCGACTCCGGTGAACGAGCTCATCGAACGCGATCATCAGTGGCGGCCGCTGCGATTCGGCCTGGGAATCATGGACGAGCCGCGACGGCACCGCCAGGAGGTTTGGGGCGTCGACGTCTCGGCGGCCGGCGGCAACATCGCCGTCGGAGGCGCACCGCAGACCGGCAAGTCCACGTTCCTGCAGACACTCGTGCTCTCCGCGGCGGCCACGCATACTCCGCGCCAGGTGCAGTTCTATTGCATCGACCTCGGCGGCGGCGGTCTGATGTACCTCGAAGACCTGCCGCACGTCGGCGGTGTGGCGACGCGTTCGGAACCAGACAAAGTGAACCGCGTCGTCGCCGAAATGAAAGCCGTTCTGCGCCAACGAGAGGCGCTGTTCAAGCAGCTGCGCGTGGGGTCCATGGCGGCCTACCGGCAGATGCGTGAAGATCCCAACCACCCCGCCGCCGTCGACCCGTTCGGCGACGTGTTCATGGTCATCGACGGTTGGCCTGCATTCGTCGCAGAGTTCCCCGACCTGGAGCCCACGGTTCAGGATCTCGCGGGGCAGGGCTTGCAGTTCGGGGTGCACACAGTGATTTCCACGCCGCGGTGGACCGAGCTGAAATCACGTATTCGTGATTACCTCGGCACCAAGATCGAATTCCGCCTCGGCGATGTGAACGAAACCCAGATCGACCGCATCACCCGCGAGATCCCGCAGAACCGGCCGGGTCGCGCGATCTCGGAGGAGAAGCATCACTTGATGATGGGCGTCCCCCGGCTCGACGGTGTGCACAGTGCCGACGAACTCGTCACCGCGATGTCGAACGCGGTGGAGGTGATCAGCGGGCAGAACACCGAGCAGGCGCCGAAGGTCCGCGTGCTGCCGGAGCGCATCTACCTGAACGAGCTGGACCCGAACCCACCCGGACCCGAAAGCGACTACCGCACGCGGTGGACGGTGCCGCTGGGTGTGCGCGAGGCGGACCTCACGGTGGCGTACAACTCCATGCACCTGACACCGCACCTGCTGATCTTTGGGGCGCCCAAGTCGGGCAAGACCCGGATCGCGCATGCGGTGGCGCAGGCCATCTGCAAGCGCAACGACCCCTCTCAGGTGCGATTCATGTTGGCCGACTATCGCTCGGGGCTGCTCGACGCGGTGCCGGATAGCCATCTGCTCAATGTCGGGGCGGTGAACCGCAACCAGGCAGCGCTGGAAGTATCGATCCAGGCACTCGCGGGCAACCTGCAGAAGCGAATGCCCCCACCGGACCTGACCACTTCCCAGTTACGGTCGCGGTCTTGGTGGGAGGGCCCGGACGTGGTGCTGCTGGTTGACGACTGGCACATGATCGTCGCGGCCAGCGGGATGGTTTCCCCGATGGCACCATTGTCTCCGTTGCTGCCCGCAGCCGCGGACATCGGCCTGCATATCATCGTGACCTGCCAGATGAGTCAGGCGCATCGGGCCACGATGGACAAGTTCGTGGGTGCCGCCTACGGCGCCGGTACCCCTACGTTGTTTCTGTCCGGGGAGAAGGTGGACTTCCCCTCACGCGAGATCAAGGTGCAGCGGCGGCCTCCTGGCCAGGCGTTTCTGGTCTCACCGGATGCCAAGGAGGTCATCCAGGCCGCATATGTGGATCCACCGGAAGAAGAAGTGTTCTGAGCACCCCTCAGACGCAGTTAGTATGGATCGGAGACGTCCTAGCAAACATGAATCTAACTGCCAGCGACGGGGTCGGGGGAAGATTCCAGACTCACTGGCTATGCGGGCTAGGCCCTTCATAAATGAATAACCAGGCAATTCATCTATGTATGAGGAGATGGCGCAAATGCAACCTTTGGAGCACAACCCGGCAGCGGTCGGGATCGGCGCACAGGTAGTCGCAAACGGCGTTCGCGGCTTGGCCGCCGGCACCGTCGCCTCCGCTGCTGTGACCGCGCTGGTGCCCGCCGGTGCCGACGAGGTTTCTGCCCAGGCGGCCGCGGTATTCGCCAAGGAGGGCGTCGAGGCCCTGGCGTTGAATACGTTTGCTCAGGAAGAGCTGTCCCGCGCCGGCGCGGCATACGTGGAGATCGCAGGGACCTACGCGGCGGTCGACGCCGCCAACGCCGCGACCTTCTGATAGCTCGCTGACCATACGCGAGGAATCGACGAGCGATGGAGTGGCATGGAATGCCGCCGGAGGTGAACACTGCGCGGTTGATGCTGGGTGCCGGACCGGCGCCCATGCTGCAGGCTGCCGCGGGGTGGGAAGCTCTGGCGATATCCCTCGAGACTCAGGCCGATGAACTGGCCACGAGTCTGGCTGCCCTGACATCGGTGTGGAGTGGTTCAGCGAGTGAGCGGGCGGTTGCCTCGACCATGCCGATGGTCACCTGGCTGCGTACGGTGTCCGCTCAGGCGATGAAACGGGCGATGCAGGCCATTGCGCAGGCCAACGCGTATACCGCCGCAATGGCGACCACGCCTCCGCTGGCGGAGATCGAGCAGAACCACGTCACACACGCGGTGCTGGAGGCGACCAACTTTTTCTGGGTCAACACCATCCCGATCGCATTGAACGAGATCGATTACTTCGTGCGGATGTGGAATCAGGCTGCCGGGGCGATGGACGTCTACCAGGCCGAAACGCTGCTGAACTTGATGTTCGAGATCATCGCGCCGCCGAAGCCGATCGTGATGCCCGGCGTCGGCGAGAGTGGGGCGGCCGCAGCGCTTGCGTCGGCGGCGGCCATGGCGCCCGCGGCGGCGGTTCGCAACGCGGCTATCGCACAGGTCAGCGCGCAGGGCAAGGCGGAGTCGGTACGGCAAAACGCGGGGAATGCGGCCGCCCTGGGCAACATGGCCGCCCAGCGTGCCCAAGGCCAGGTGCAGAAGGCCGACACTGCCGCACCCCAGGCCCAGCAGATGCAGCAGGGCATGCAGATGGGCATGCAGATGGCGTCGCAAATCGGATCGGCTGTCGGTCAGATTCCGCAGCAGGCCAGCCAGATGGTCATGCAACCGATGCAGCAGCTGACGCAGCCGCTGCAGCAGGTGACTTCGATGTTCAGCAGCATGGGCGGCGCTGACAAGGCCCAGATCGGCCTGATCGGTGCCAGTCCGCTGTCCAACCATCCATTGGCCGGCGGCTCCGGCGCCGGGTCGGGAGCCGGGCTGGTGCGCGCGGCGTCGTTGCCGGGTGCAGGAGGCTCCGCGCCCCGAACCCCCTTGTTGGCCAACCTGATCGGCGAGACCAAGCCCCTGGTGGCGGCCGGTGCCGCCGCGGGTGCGGGTGGTATGGGTCTGGCGCCCGTCGGCGCGGGCGGTGGCGTGGGACCGATGCACGGCATGGGCCAACGCGGTAAGAGCGGCGGGTCCAAGCAGGGGTTGACGGCACCCTCCGTGCTGCCCCAAGACCTCAACGAAGACGAAGAAGACGACTGGTAACCACAGACTTCCCGGTCCCAGTGACCGGAAAGACTCGCCATCGAGTGGTGAGGACACAGGAAAAGGAAAAGGAAACACAATGGCAGGAATGGAAACCGATGCTGCTGTCCTCGCCAAAGAGGCCAGCAACTTCGAACGAATCTCGGGTGAGCTTCAGGCCATCATGGGTGCGGTCGACGCCACCGCGGCCGGCCTCAAGCCGGCGTGGCAGGGCGATTCAGGTGGTGCCGCCCAGTTGGCGATCGCCCGCTACCAGGAGGCGGCCCAGACCCAGCGCACGTTGCTGGACGAAATCAGCATGAATATCCACGGTTCGGGCACGGACTACACGGCCACTGACACCGATCAAGCCTCGGCGGTGCAGGCCGCAATGAAAGACATGGGCATCTGACCCCGATCAATCCCTAGGAAAGGACAGAGCATGAATTCTGGTGGAGCGCAGGTATGGCAATTCGGCGCAATTGAGGGCGGGGCCGGTGAGATCGGCGGCGTCGTCAATCGAGTGGAGGGGCTACTCAAAGAGGGTGCGGCGTCGCTGGCGACGCTCCAGTCGGTCTGGGGCGGCAGCGGCTCCGAGGCATACCTTGCCGTGCAGACGCGCTGGGACAACGCTTCTACTGAGTTGAACCTGGCACTTCAACAGCTGGGCCACACCATCAGTGAGGCTGGCATCAACATGGCCCAAACCGAAGCGGCCGTTACCGGAAGGTTCGCCTAGCACGACGGCGCGCGCGGGTGGGCGAGTGTGCCACCCAAAGGGGGCCCGCCCACCGCGTGCGTCTCGGCTTCTAACAATGAGAGGTACTCATGTCGGCAGACTATGACCGGCTTTTCCACTCTTCAGGGTCCTCGGTGGACGCTATGCCGACAGCCGACGATGCGGATCGTGATGTCGCCGCCACAGGTCCGGCGCCGACCACCGGTCCCGGCCGTAGCGAGGTGACGCCGCCCGCGATGCCCGTTGATCCGAACAAGACTCAGGCCGCCTCCGCGCCGGCCCCGCGCCAGACCGAGGTCACGACGCAGATGCCCGCCGCACGTCCGGCCGCGCCGCCGCGCCCGCAGCCGAACGGCATGATGCGGACACCGAAGGCCACCGGCCCGGCAGGTGCCCGCTTCGAACAACAGCGGCCGGCACCTATGCCCGCGCCACGGCCGGCGCCTGCGCCGTCGCAGCACTTCACTGAAAGCCAGTCCGAGATGGATTTGGTGCGTCGAGTCGGCCAGCCCGCGCAGACGTCGGCGGCGACGATCGGCAACCATCGCGCCATCGATGCGCTGTCGCACGTCGGCGTGAAGTCCGCGGTGAAAATGCCATCGCAGCGCGGCTGGCGGCATCTGCTGTACGTGCTGACGCGTATCAATCTCGGGTTGTCGCCCGACGAGCTCTACGAGATGGATCTGCATACCCGGATCCGCCGAAATGCGCGTGACTCGTACCAGATCGGCGTCTTCGGGCTGAAGGGCGGTGTGGGCAAGACCGCCATCACCGTCTCGCTGGGTTCTGCGCTGAGCAAGGTGCGCGGCGACCGCATCCTGGCCATCGACGCGGACCCGGACGGCGGCAACCTCGCCGATCGGGCCGGACGGCAGTCGGCGGCGACGATTGCAGATCTGTTGTCGGACAAGGAACTCGCGCGGTACAACGACATCCGCGCGTACACGAGCATGAACGGCTCGAACCTCGAGGTCCTGTCGTCCGACGATTACAGCGCAGCGCGTCGCGAGTTCAACGACGAGGACTGGAAGGACGCGACGACCATCGTGTCGCGTTACTACAACCTGGTGTTGGCTGACTGCGGGGCCGGGCTGTTCCAGCCCGCCGCTCGCGGCGTGCTGTCGACGGTTTCCGGCCTGGTGATCGTGGCGAGCGCGTCGATCGACGGTGCACGCCAGGCCGCGATCACCATGGACTGGTTGCGGCAGAACGGGTATCAGGATCTGCTGGGCCGCTCGTGCGTGGTGATCAACCACGTCGTGCCGGGCAGACCGAACATCGATATCGAGGATCTGGTGCAGCAGTTCGAGCGCCATGTCCCGCCGGGCCGAGTCATTGTGCTGCCGTATGACAAGCACATCGCGGCCGGCACCGAGATCCAGCTCGACCTGCTCGGCAAGGACTTCCGGCGCCGGGTCATCGAGTTGGCCGCGGCCTTGTCCGACGACTTCGACAGGCTCGAACGGCGTTGACCTCCACCGCCGCCGCAGCACCGGCGTCGGGTGTGACGCCTGGCCGGCCGTCGACCACACGCGTGACGATCCTGACCGGTCGGCGGATGACCGACCTGGTGCTGCCGGCGTCGGCACCGATCGAAACGTATATCGATGAGACGGTGTCGGTGCTGGCAGAGCTACTCGAGGACACACCGAAGGATGTCCTCGCCGGGTTCGACTTCTCGGTGCAGGGGGTGTGGGCGTTCGCACGCCCCGGCGCGCCGCCGCTGAGATTCAATGAGTCGTTGGATGACGCGGGTGTGGTCGACGGGTCCCTGCTGACCCTGGTTTCCGTCAGCCGGACCGAGCGCTATCGACCGCTGGTCGAGGACGTGATCGACGCGATCGCGGTGCTCGACGAGTCCCCGGAGTTCGACCGTTCCGCATTGAATCGGTTTGTTGGCCTGGCGATTCCGTTCACCGCGCTCGCAGTATCGGTGATGTCGTTGGCGGCATGGAGCCGCAGTGGGCACGCCTGGTGGTGGGCAGTGGCGCTGGCCGTCCTCGGCCTGGGCCTCCTGGGCGGCAGCATGCTGGCGACCAACCGCTACCAGAAAATCGACATGTCGGAGTGTCTGCTGGTCGCGTCGATACCGGCACTGGCGGCGGCGGCGGCGCTCGCCGTTCCCTTGCCGAACGGCTACGGCGGACTCGGCGCGCCGCAAGCCGCAGGTGCGGCCGCGGTGGTGTTGTTGTTGACACTGGCGACCCGAGGTGGACCGCGCAAAAGGGCCGAGCTGGCTTCGTTTTTGGCGGTCGCGTCCATCGCGGGGACAGCTGCGGCTGTCGCATTCGGCTACGGATGGCAATACTGGGTGCCCGCAGGCGCAATTGCGTTCGGCCTGATCGTCGTGACCAATGCGGCCAAGCTGACCGTTGCGGTGGCTCGGATCGCGCTGCCGCCGATCCCCGCGCCCGGCGAAACCGTCGGCAGCGAGGAACTTCTCGACCCGGTCGCGGCACCCATGGGCGACGAGTCACCGACCTGGCAGGCGATCATCGAGTCCGTGCCGGACTCCGCCGCGCGGCTACACGAGCGCAGCCAGTTGGCGACGCGGCTGCTGATCGGATTCGTCACCGCGGGCGCGCTGATCCTGGCGATCGGCGCGATCACCGTTGTGGTGCAAGGACATTTCTTCGTCCACAGCATGATCGTTGCGGGTCTGGTCACGTCGATCTGCGGCTTCAGGTCTCGGCTGTACGCCGAACGCTGGTGTGCGTGGGCGTTGTTGGCGGCGGTTGTCGTGATCCCGACGGGCTTGATGGTGAAGCTGTTGTTGTGGGATCCCGACCGAGCGTGGTTGGTGCTGGCCCTGTACGTGGCTTTGGGAATCGTCACTCTGATCGTCATCGGTGCGGCCAGCAGCGTGCAGCGGGTGTCGCCGGTGACCAAGCGAATCCTCGAATTGGTCGACGGTGCGGCGATTGCGGCGATCATCCCTCTGCTGTTGTGGATCGCCAGCGTGTACGACCTGCTGCGAAATTTGAGGTTCTGATCGCGAGGGGAGTGGGCGATGAGCGGTGAGCTACCCGGGTTCGATCCGGAAGTGCTGCGCACTGCGACAGCGGCTTTCGGTGATGCGGCGGACGGTCTGAGCCGTATGCGGGCCGACGAGGTCGTCGGCAATGCGGGTGCGTCGCTGGGGCAGTTGCTCACAGCCGAGTCATGCCGCAGGGCGCAGGAGGGCATCACCGCGGCGGTTACCGCGGCGGTTGAGAGCGTTCGGGAATACAGCGACCTCCTGGACGACGCTGTGCGTGCCTATTCTCGTCAGGATCAAGCGGTCGCCGGCGACATCGCCAACGTCGACATCCCGAGCTGAGTCATGACAGGGGCACGCCAGAACTGTCCTTGAATGCTGCAACAAACGTGTTGTTGCCGTCTTCGAATCCCTTTGTGCCGATGTAGTTCTGCACATCGAGGTAGTACGTCCGCATGGCGGTGTCGGAGAACTTGTTCTGGACCGCGGCGGGTGACATCAGCCGGCCGTCCTCGACGTATTTGCTGAGGATCGCGGCGTTGGGATCCGCCGGCACCAGGATGGTCGCGATCCGCACCGCCATTTCGCTGGTTGCCGGGCCACTGGATGGTGTCGGGATGTCGCTGTCCGCCATTTCGACCGCGCCATACGCGGCGCCCAACAGCGCACCCGCTGCCCTGAGGGCGGCAACAGACTCGCGGCTGTCCGGCGGGGCCGCGGCCGCGGCCTCCTCGTACTGCTCGGCAGCAGCGTGCGTCGCCTCGACGGCAGTGCGCCCGGGTTCGGGGTCGGCGACGAAGACCGACAGCAGGTTTCGCAATGCCAACGGGTTGTCTGCTATCTGGACGCGGAGGGACTCGAATTCACGACGGTGGCCGCCGACAAACTCGCCGACGTGGGGAGCAAGCGAAGTAGCGTAGGCACGAGTCAGCTGGGGATTCATTTGTGCCGCCGAAACTTTCGTCAGGCCGAGGAAGCCGGAGCCGATAGCCGTCAACTTGCCATGGTCGGCGATCAGGTACTCGGCAAGCCTTGCGGCGCCTTGGTTCGCAGCCTCGTCGTCCTCGCCGATCCAGGTGAAGCGCGCCCCGGCAGCCGTGCCGTCGTCATCCCATTCGTACGTCGTCACGTTGTCGAGGACGTCGTCTCCCCGGTCGCCGGTGAGCACGCTGAGCATCTCGGGCGGGGAATCTGGTGGCAGCTCCGGAGTCGAAGCACCGCAGGCAGTCACAGTGACGAGAGCTGCTGCGAGGACCCCGAGGAGCCTGATCATCCGCCTGGCTCGAATATGGGAAAGCCACCGGCCGTCTCGTCGTCGATGACGTCGTACGTCTCGAGCAGTCGCTGGATCATCAGCGTGTATGCCTGCGGGACACTGCGGAAAGCTTCCGAGAGATTGGGCGGGGGCGTCGTGACCCCGTCGTCGGAGATCTCCCATCCCTGGCCGCGCAACTCGCCGACCATGTCCAGCAGCGCCGTGCGTGCCGAGTTGAGCTGCCCTCCGCCGGATGCCAGCACGCCCTGCAAGGTTTGCAACTTGTCGCGCAGCGCTTCCTGAGTTGCGAGGTTCTGTTCTCCGCGGGCGACCGCCGCGTCGGCCGCTTCCCCTGTCCAACCGTCACGCAGTTCGGCGATCGAGTCGCGCTGCATCGTGATCAGGTGGTCGAGCTGTGAGGCCATGTGGCCCACGTCGGCGGCCGCCGACGCCAGACGCTCCGGCTGTGACGCCTCGACGGCTGAGATGGAAGTGGCCACGAACTGATTATCCCGGGTCTGTAGATGCACTTTTTGCAGTTCTTGGAATGCGACTGCAAACGGTGCAGAGAAGGGCCGGCAGATCTGCGTACAGTGAGCGAGTGTTGCTGCTGATTCTCCAGGTGGCGGTGCTGGTGTTCATCGCAGCCGGCGTGCTCGCGATCGCGACTGTGTACGTCGTTCGCAGGCGCAAGGTGAGCTATCGACACAAGATCGATCCGACCCTGGGCACGCTGGGGGAGATGGGCATGGTGCCGCCGACGCCGCTACCGGAGTGGGCGCACTGGGACGAATCGCAACACGGCGGTCCCGACGATAGGTCTGCCTCGCGCTAGACGGTCGCTTCCGTAGCGATCGAGTCGGACATCAGCACGCTCAGGTGTTGCCAGTAGATCCAGTCGGCAATTGCGGCGCGCTGGTCAGCTGGGTCGGCGGCGGTGTGGGCGTGGTACAGGGCCAACTCCTGCGCATGCTCGGCATAGGTCACGAACGCCTCGATCTGCACGACAGCGCGCTCGGGTGCATTGCTCAGGAGCGGACGGAAGACCTCGAACCACAACTGCGATCGTTTGTCCTCGGGTGCATTGGTATCGGCCTGAGCTGGCGGCAGGAGATCGGACAGTCCGGTGCTGCTGACCGCGGTGAGCTTGACCGCGGCGTCGGGAGCAATCACCTGTAGGCGGTGCCGGCCTTCCATGGTTCCGTTCTCGGGGATGTCGTCGGGGCGCAAAACGATCTTGGGTGCACCGGGGTCGAATCCCTTGAACTGGTCCTCGGTGGCGATGACGGCGCGCAGGTCGGTGTTGTGGTGTTGGGCCCAACCATGAAGGGCAAGAATCGGATACGTCGTCCACGTGCCGCGGACAGTAGCCGGGATGCTCTCGTCGGCGGTGGCCATGGTGACCTGTTCGGGCAGGTTCACACCCTCGGGGATATAGCCGAGGCCGTAGTTGTTGGCGACGACGATGGAGCCGTCCTTGGCGAGGCCGGTGAGCCAGACGAAGCCGACGTCTGTGATGCCGACGTTGAGGGCGGCGGCGATGCGTTGGGCGAACACGACGGGATCGTTGCCGGGCGAACGACGGCGCAGGGCTCCGGCGGTGGCCGCTGCGGCGACGGCCTCGCGGTGGGCGCGGGCAGCCGAAACCGGCACGGGCGCAGGGGCTCCCACAGTGCTGGCGCCTGCGGCCGCGGCGGCGGGCGGGACGGCTGGTGCGACAGGACCAGCGGGTGCGACGGGTGCGGCGGGTGGCGGTGTCGCCGGTTGACCGAGGGGCATGGGCGGTGCGGCCGGAGCGCCGGGGCCCGGGGCAGGCGCGACGGGCGCTGCAGTTCCACCGGTCGGACCCGAGGCTGCTGGCGGCGGGGTGGCTGCCGTGGGTGCGTCGGGAATGGCCGGGGGAGCGAGAGGCTGTGGTGTAGGCGCTGAACCCATCGGAACGGGTGGTTGTGTCGGCTGGATGGGTGGCGCTTGGGCTGCGGCGCGGGCCGCCGATTCGGCCATGGCGCGGTTGAATTCGGTCAGCTGCTGTGCAGGAGTCGTAGGTGCGGCGCTGGCGGCCGGGGCGCTGGGTGTGGATGTCGCGGGGGCAGAGGGGCTCGACGGGCTCGACACCGGGCTGGATGGCGACCCGATACTGGGCGCCGACGGTGCACTGGGAGCACTTGGGGCACCGGGCATTCCGGGAAGACTGGGCATGCCGGGAGCGGGTCCTGCTGCTGGCGGGGCTTCGGGGGCGGCGGGTGGAGGTGCTGTGGGAGCTGGGTTAGGCGCTTGAAATGGTTCGTCCCCACCGGAGCCGACAACCGGCTGGACAGATCGCGGATCCTCTGCGGCGGGTGGCTCCGAGGGCGCCTCGGGTGCGCTGTCGTCGCCCACCCCCGGCATGTTCTCCGCAGCTGGCGGTGCGTTCGGTGCAGCCGGAGCCTCCGGCGCTGGAGCCAGGCTTGCGTCGCCTCCCTTCAAATTGCTTACGAGGAGAACGCGATCATCCCTGTTGCTTTCGGCCGCGATAGGTTCGGTGGCATCGGTTCCGGGAGTTTGGTTGGCAGCCTCCTCGACCGGCGGTGGTTTCCCTGACACCTGCGACCCCGCCAAGTTGACGACTTCCAGATTCTCGCTTCGAGTTGCGTCTATGATTGCGAGAATCGCGGACTGCTTTTCTGAGTCCGACCCCTCTGCATCGTTGATCAAGTCGATGAGATCGTTGGCTTTATCGACGTTCTCGATGATCGTGTTCTTGGCATTGACGATCGTGGTCACGCTGTCACGGAACATCTTTGCTGAGGCGTCAAGTTGGGTCTTGACCCCTTCAAGATCTGTGATCCGTTTGTCTAGGGCACCGCTGGCAGCCGTCGCGCTACCACCCGACCAGATTCCAACGCCACTAAACATTTGGAGCCGCTGCTCTTTTGCGGCGTCAAGTTGCGAGCCAACCGTGGTCGAAGTCGTTTCGAAGGCTTCTGCGCAAGAGCGCAGTCTGTCCTCATCAACCTCGGGCCACGCCGGAGGCGCAGTCATTCCATGTGGATCCGACGGCCTGCCGATACCCATTGGCTAGCTCCCCGACGCCCTGCAGGCGTCAGCAATAGCGGAGGTAATTCCGGCCGATGCCGCGCCCAAATACGAATCAGCGGTCGTGTACGAGGGCAGTGCGGTTGCGTACGCTCTGCGGTATTGGGCTGCAAATATCGCAAAATCCTGCAGCGTAGGATTGCTGCTCTGCAAACCGAGTCGCTCAATGTCGTCGGCCAATGTGTTCATGAGCGGAATGACGCGATCTATTACGCTGCGCTGCTCAGGATTCCACTCGCTGGCAGGGATCTCCGAGTCGAGGGCCTGCCAGTCCGCTGACTCAGCATCGAATGTCTCGAGCAGTCCGATCAACTTGACACACGATGGGTCGGAGTCCGCCATAAACATCTGCGGATTTCGGGGATCAATGAGCGGCGCGAGTGCAGTCGGCGCTGGCGCGTTGCTCACAAGTGGGCCGCGTGCCTGTGCTGACTTGTAGGTAATGGTTGTACAGATCCGTGTCACGGCATTAGAGGTGCCTCCCGCCACACCAGCCAACAGATTGTCATCCTTGGTATAGGTGGGGATCGCATCCGCGTACGCGCGCGCGTAAACAATGAATTGCTCATACAACTCTCGCATGACTCGATGCGGAGTCACCTTCGCTACCTGGACAGTCTGGTCGGCCGCGCGGCGCATAGCATCGGCAACTTTTTCGTATTGCCGTCGTTGCTCGGGTGTCCACTCCGTGGCCGGTATTGAACGGTCCCGTCTTTCCCAACCGTTCTTCTGCTCTTCCGAAAGCGTTCTGATTATCGGCGTCCACGCCGCGCAGCTCGGATCTTCGGTGATGATGTTCGCGGGGCCCTTGTCGTCGGCGCTCGCCAACCCAAATGTCTCACCGCTCGGCGATGGCTCGCCGTCCCCATCATTCTTCGTAACCGAAATCGTCACTGCGGCAGTCAGTCCGATGACAACCAGCAATGCCACCGCGCCGAGCCCCCACTTCCAGCCATTGCCGCGCTTCTTCGGCGGCGGCCCTGCGGCCCACGGCTGCTGCTGCGGCCACGGCTGCTGTGGACCCGGATAGCCTTGTGGCGGATAGGGATTCCCAGGCGGCGGCGGACCGCCAGGCGGAGGCGGGGGTGGCGGGCCCCCAGACGGCGGGAAACTCACAGCGCGATCTCCGGGCGGGACTCAGCAGGACGCGTGGGCGCGGGCTTCCGCGCCGGCGGTGTGGGCTCTTGCGGACCAGCGTCCGGTACCCGCTCACCAACCGAAGTGCCGGATGCAGCTTCGGATGGTGGCTCCGGCTTTTCCTCGTCGTCCCGCTCCTCGCGCGCCTCCTCCGGCGTCAGCGTCTCGTCCTCGGGAACCTTCTCGTCACCCTCGCCGGACTGCGCCATCTGAGTCGCCTGCTGCACAGCGGTCTGAACGCCTTGCATCATCGCCTGTGGGATCGCCGCGGCCATGCCCGCCAGTTGCATCGGGATCTGCGCGGCCTGCTGAGCCAGCTGCATCGGCATCTGCATCAACTGGCCCATCTGATCGGACTGTGCTGCGCCCGACGCCGGGGCGCCCACGGCGCCCGAACCAGCCGACGACGGCGCACCCGATCCCGCTGCACCACCGCCAGCCGCCTCGTCGAGGATCCCCAACTGCTTGAGGATCTCCTCGGCGATGCGCCGATCGGCAGCGTCATAGCTATCCGCGGCCGCCATGACGTTCTGGGCAAAGCGGGTGAGCTCGTCCTTGGCGATCGGCATCTGAGCGAGCACCGGATCAACCACCTCGGATACTCGGCCCGCAATCGCCGTCGAGAGGGCATCGGCTCCCGACGGGCTGAACGAGGCAGGCGGCTCCGGAAGTAATCCCGCGATGGTCTCTAACTTGCCGCCGGACTGACGGACCAGCGCGGCATCGACCCGCAAATCCTCAGTCACGCTCACTCCCCATGGCAATCGGCTCCGCGCTGAGTGCTTGGCAAGCCCCCTCAGCCATCACGACGAAAATGCTACCGGAACTGCGATATCGCCATATGCACCAATTTGACCGACCCGACGTCGGCGAATAGACGTAGCGGGACCACCATCTACCTGCGGCGCCGTCAGCAGAAGAGCTTCCGCCGACTTCGCAAATGCAAGCGACCGTGATTGCCAAAACGATCACCCCGATAGCGACGAGCAAATGTGCGGCCACCCACGAGTGAGGGGTTTTGTCACGCGAACGGCGCCCACAGCGTGCGGGTAACCCACGTTCGGTGGAGATCTGTACAACCGCTAGGAAACCAGCAAACAGCAAGCCGACAGACACCCGATTCTGGGCGGTTCAATTCCGTCGGACATGGGTAGGTTTGAACCTTGTATGGACTTGAGCAACCACGACCCAGCCGAAGGTAGCCACGTCGAGAACGGCGTGGTGGAGCATCCGACCGCGGAGGACTTCGAACACGCCCGCGCGCTGCCCGAGGACCGCACCTGGTTCAAGCACGCCGTCTTCTACGAAGTCCTCGTCCGCGCCTTCCACGACTCCAACGCCGACGGCAGCGGCGACCTACGCGGGCTGACCGAACGGCTGGACTACCTGAAATGGCTTGGCGTCGACTGCCTTTGGCTGCCGCCCTTCTACGACTCCCCGTTGCGCGACGGTGGCTACGACATCCGGGACTTCTACAAGGTGCTGCCCGAGTTCGGCACCGTCGATGACTTCGTCGAGCTGCTCGACGCGGCACACCGCCGCGGCATTCGCGTCATCACCGACCTGGTCATGAACCACACATCCGATTCACACGAGTGGTTCCAGGAGTCTCGACGCAACCCCGACGGCCCCTACGGCGACTTCTACGTCTGGAGCGACACCAGCGAGAAGTACCAGGACGCGCGCATCATCTTCGTCGACACCGAGGAGTCCAACTGGACTTACGACCCGGTGCGACGCCAGTTCTACTGGCACCGCTTTTTCTCGCACCAGCCCGACCTGAACTATGACAACCCGGCCGTGCAGGAAGCCATGATCGACGTCCTGCGCTTCTGGCTGGATCTCGGCATCGACGGCTTCCGCCTGGACGCCGTTCCCTACCTCTTCGAGCGTGAGGGCACCAACTGCGAGAACCTGCCCGAGACGCACGGCTTCCTGCGCCACTGTCGCAAAGTCATCGACGACGAGTTCCCCGGCCGCGTCCTGCTGGCCGAGGCCAACCAATGGCCGGCCGACGTGGTCGAGTACTTCGGTGATCCGAAAACCGGCGGCGACGAATGTCACATGGCATTCCACTTCCCGCTGATGCCAAGGATTTTCATGGCGGTGCGGCGCGAGTCGCGCTTCCCGATCTCCGAGATCATGGCGCAGACGCCCGATATTCCGGAGATGGCGCAGTGGGGCATCTTCCTGCGTAACCACGACGAGCTGACGCTCGAGATGGTCACCGACGAAGAACGCGACTACATGTACTCCGAATACGCCAAAGATCCTCGGATGAAGGCCAACGTCGGCATCCGGCGAAGGCTCGCGCCGCTGCTCGAGAACGACCGCAACCAGATGCAGCTGTTCACCGCGCTGTTGCTGTCACTGCCCGGTTCGCCGGTGCTCTACTACGGCGACGAGATCGGGATGGGCGACATCATCTGGCTCGGCGACCGCGACGGCGTCCGCACGCCGATGCAGTGGACACCCGACCGCAACGCGGGGTTCTCCACGGCCAATCCGGGCCGGCTCTATCTGCCGCCGAACCAAGACCCGATCTACGGCTACCAATCGGTGAATGTCGAAGCGCAGCGAGACAGTTCGACGTCGCTGCTCAACTGGACCCGCACCATGCTGGCCGTGCGGCGACGCCACGACGCATTCGCGATCGGTGCATTCCGCGAGCTTGGCGGCTCGAATCCATCAGTGCTGACGTACGTTCGGGAGATGGAAGACGAGGAACAGGGCGGCACCGTGCTGTGCGTCAACAATCTGTCGCGCTTCCCGCAGCCCATCGAGCTGAATCTTCAGCACTGGAACGGGTACACCCCCATTGAAATGACTGGGCACGTCGAGTTCCCGCGCATCGGCCAGCTGCCGTACCTGCTCACCCTGCCCGGCCATGGGTTCTACTGGTTCGCACTGCGCGAGCCCGAACCGGAACCTGGAGTTGCGCCGTGAACCTGCCCTTCGCCGAATGGCTGCCGCACCAGCGCTGGTACGCCGGCCGCAGCCGCGAACTCGCGTCCGCCGAGCCCACCGTCCGCGTCTCGTTGCGCGACGACCTGGAACTCATGCTGCTCGACGTGTCGTACACCGACGGCAGCTCGGAGCGCTATCAGGTCATCGTGCAGTGGAACCACGAGCCCATCGAGGAGTTCGCGGATGCGGCCACCATTGGGACCGACGGCGACCGCACCGCATATGACGCCCTTTACGACCCGGAGGCCGGCCAGTACCTGTTGTCGCTGATCGACGCGTCCGCGACCGTCGGAGAGGCGGACGCGGCGGTGCGCTTCGAGAAGGAGCCCGACGTCACTCTGCCGCTCGACATCGCGCCGAGACTGATGGGTGCCGAGCAGAGCAACACCAGCGTGGTGTTCGAGCAGGAAGCCGTCCTGAAGATCTTCCGGCGCATCACGCCCGGCACCAACCCGGATATCGAACTCAACCGGGTCCTGGCCCGCGCGGGCAATCATCATGTGGCACAGCTGCTGGGGTCCTTCGAGACGATGTGCGACGGCGAGCCATGCGCGCTGGGCATGGTCACCGCGTTCGCCGCCAACTCCGCCGAGGGTTGGGACATGGCGCTGGCCAGCACCCGCGATCTGTTCGCCGAGGGCGACCTGTACGCCGACGAGGTCGGCGGCGACTTCGCCGGTGAGTCCTTCCGCCTTGGTGAAGCCGTCGCCGCGGTACACGCGACGCTCGCCGAGAAACTCGACACCGAATCGACTCTCTTTCCCGCCGAGACCATGCTGCAGCGCCTCGCGGCGGTGGCCCGCGCGGTGCCGGAACTCCAGGAATATGTGGAGCTGATCGAGGAGCGCTACCGCAAGCTCGCCGAGGAGGAGATCGTCGTGCAGCGCATCCACGGCGACCTCCACCTCGGCCAGGTGCTGCGGACTCCGGAGAGCTGGTTGGTGATCGACTTCGAAGGCGAGCCGGGGCAACCGCTGGACGAGCGCCGGCGGCCCGATTCGCCACTGCGCGACGTGGCCGGAATGCTGCGGTCATACGAGTACGCCGCGTACCAGCGGCTGATGGACCATTCCAGCGACTCCCGGGACGAGGACCTGGACCGACAGCTGGCCGCGCGGGCCCGCGAGTGGGTGGACCGCAACGCCGGCTCGTTCTGCGAGGGCTACGCCGAGGTGTCAGGTGCCGATCCCCGCGACAGCGGACCGCTGCTGCTGGCCTACGAACTCGACAAGGCGGTGTACGAGGCGGGTTACGAAGCGCGACACCGGCCAAGCTGGCTGCCGATCCCGCTGAAATCGATCGCCCGGCTCGTCGGATGACGAAAGATATTGCGCTGCTGCCCGATATCTGACTATCGAGGGGAGTGCCACCATGGCGAAGTACTCACTCAACGACGACGCCGTGGCCAAGGCGCGAGAGCTGATCGACGCGCGCCAGTACGTCCTCGACAGCGACTGGGGCGACGCACAACCCCGCGCCGACGACCAGAACTCCTACCTCGAATCCCATTCCTGGGAGGACTACGCCCGGTGGCACCTCGGGCTCACCGAGGGCGCAACCGACGGCACCAAGGCGCGGTACGCGTTCGCCTACGGTGACCTGCGCAGACTGCACCGCACGGGCTTGATCGCGTGCGTCTACCGGGCGTCGGAATGGCGACACAAGGACATCGAGATCGCCGCACACCAGCTGTTGCAATATCTGGACGCCAAGACCGGGCTGAAGCCGACCCGAGCTATCGACGGAGCGTGAGATTCGCGAAGACGAGTCGGCAACCGCGGCCGCCGCGAGGTACCGCCGCCGTCCCGGCCCCAACTCCGGCCCCCCAGCCGGCGGCGGACGAGAAATCTCTCTGCCTTCGCGGCGACCGCGGTTGCTATAGTTCGCGACCGTACCATACAAGTTAGTACGGTCGAGGGCATTACCGCGCAAGATTGCTGGCGCACAACACTTCTGCGAGTCGGCGAGTTCGCTGGTTACGCGGTGCAACGTCCGCAAGGCCTGAATATCCGAGGAGACGAACACGATGCGGTCTATCCAGGCAGGCCTGGCGATGTGTGCGGTGCTGATTCTGGCCGGATGCGGATCGACTGCCGAGGAGGGGGCCGGCACGTCCGCAGACGTCGGGACGACGACGTCATCCGCGCCGCCACCGGTCACCACAACGGCCGCGTCTGCGACTCCGACACTGGTGCCCGCGGCCGCCGGCGCGGACTTATTACTCAAACGCAGCGAACTCGGCGAAATCATCGGTGACACCGATCTCGTCGAACTGGAGGCCTACACCGGGCGGCAGAGCGCGAACGTGAGGATCGAGCCCTTCGCGTGCCGATCGCGCGCATTGGCGGCCGAGACCGGATTATTGAACAACCCAGCCGTGGTGGGCAATGCCAACCGGGGCGCCCGCGGGCAGTCGGTCGACCAGATGGTTGCCATCTTCGAAAAGCCTGCCGACATCACCGCTCGCAACGGGGTGATGTGGCTAATCGACTCCGAATGGCGCCTCTGTCCCGACGGCGACATATTCTTCATCGAAGTCGAAGGCAAAGACCAGCGTTGGGTGCCCTATCCGATCAGCACCGGACCTGACCGCATCGGTACGACCTTCCAGCGCGACGGGCTGCCCCGCAACTGTCACCACGTCGTCGCACACCGGCGCAACGTGCTGGCAGAAGTCATCGTTTGCGGCGATGGCGACAACACCGCGCCGGCCAACACAGTCGCCGACCGCATTCTGGCCAAAGTGCCCACATAGCCGTCGCTGCGGGCGGCTAATGTACCGGCATATGGGTTTCTTCCCGCAGAGCATCGTGCACGGCGCACCTCGCCCCCGCCGGACAGCGGGACCAACCTGTTCGTCCCGTCTCGCGGGCTCTGGTGCGGTTGCCGTGGCGACGGTGCTGATCGCCACGGCATGCACCACCGTGACTGACGGTGCCGCGCACCGGTCGCCAGGCGGGCCGCCACCCGGCGCTGTCGATGTGAGCCTGCTTGACACAGGCAATTACCCCACGCGGCCGGCGCCACCTCTCGGAGCTGCCGGCACCCCGGAAAAGGGTCGGTTGGTAGAAGGCGTGCGGATGGCCGAGCATGTCGTGGGGCCGTGGGAAGTCGACACCGCACTCACCGAAGGGGTGATGCCGACCACCGTGTTGGCGGACCCAACCGTGCTCCGACAGCTTCTGCCAAGGAAAATGGCTGCCGCCGCGAGCAAACACAACTTTGTCACCGGATTCTCGTCGGCCCGACGAACCGAGCCGGATCGCGTCAGTCTGGTCAATGCCGTGCTGCGGTTCGCCGACCCCGAATCTGCCGCGGCCGCGGCCACCGAACTCGCCGACCTGTCGCTGCAGCCCGACCTCGACGACAACCTGCCCCTGGCGCAGCCCGTAGCCATGCCGAATAATCCCGGCACCCGCGCTTCCACCCTTGAGACCACCCCGCCAGGTTCGACGACGCCGAAAACCAGCGTCAGCGCCTACACCGCGCACGGCCCCTTCGTGCTGCACCAGTTCGCCGACACCCTTGACGGGGTCGGTCCCGCCGCCGACATGGTCGCGAAGACACTGGACCAGCAAATCTCGGCCATCGACAGGTTCGTGCCCACCCCGGTATCTGAGCTTGGCGGTCTCCCCGTGGACGAGGGTGGTTTGCTGGCGCGCACCGTCCCACAGACCGGCGATCAGATCCCGGTCGGTAAGAACCTGGTTTACGGGCCGCACGCGGCGTTACATTTTCAGATATCGCCGCAGGCCTCGACGCAGCTGTTCACCGACTTGGGCATGGGTCTATGGGCCAGGGGAAAAGCCTCGGTCTATCAGTTTCGCGACGCCGAATCAGCCGAGGAAATGCTCGAGCAGTTCGTCCGCGAGTTGCAAGACTCGGGAAGCAAACCGGTCGCGTCGGTGCCGAACATGCCAGCATCGCGCTGTATCCACGTTGATGATCCGTTGGGCTCCGGTGACGTCTGCTACGCAGTCGCCGACCGGTATGTCATCGAAGGGTCCTCGGCCCAGTTGACCGATGCGCACCAGCAGACCGCCGCGCAATACGCCATGCTGATGGCCTCATGAGGCGGCCCGCACACCGCCATTCCGCCACAACCGTTGCGCAGCAGCCGATCTGCCCGCTCGCACACACCGGACCGTAAGACGAGGGAACAATCAGATGGCACTGGACGTGGGATCGGTGGTGGCCGGCTACCGCATCGAAGCGGTTCTCGGCAGGGGAGGCATGGGGACAGTGTTCCGTGCCGCCCATCCCACGCTGCCACGCTCCGATGCCCTCAAGGTCTTGTCGTCAGACTTGACGCTTGACAGTCATTTTCGTGAACGATTCCTTCGCGAGGCCGATCTGGCTGCGACGCTTGATCACCCGCACATCGTGTCGGTGTACAACCGAGGGGAAACCGAGGATGGACATCTTTGGATCGCGATGCAGTACGTCAACGGCAGCGACGCATATCACGAACTGAAAGCAGGCCGCATGACTCCGGCGCGCGCGCTGCGCATCACCGCCGCGGTCGCCGACGCTCTGGACTACGCGCATCAGCACGGTTTGTTGCACCGCGACGTGAAACCTGCGAACTTCCTGCTCGCCGCCGAAGATCAACGAATCTTTCTGGCCGACTTCGGGATTGCCAAGAGAAACGATGACGCCGCCGGTCTGACGCAAACCGGAATGGTGCTGGCCTCCATCGCCTATGCCGCGCCGGAAACGCTGATCGGCGAAGCCGCTGACCACCGTGCCGACATCTACGCCCTAGGCTGCAGTCTGTACACAATGCTCACCGGACAAACTCCGTTCGCGCGCCCCGGCGCTAACATGGGGGCTACCGTCACCGGCCATTTGACGGCGTCGCCGCCCAGGGTCACCGAACGGGTACCGGAACTGCCGCCGGCCATCGATGCCGTCATCGCCAAGGCAATGGCCAAGGACCCCACACAGCGCTACCAAACCGGCGGAGAACTTGCTCAAGCCGCCGCCGCGGCGCTCGACGACAGCACGGTGCAACTGAGGGCTACGCCGGCGCCGCCGCCGGCCCCCGCCGAGTGGGCTCCGCCACCACCGACCGGTGCGCAGCCCGCCGGCCCGCCGGGGTACTTCAATCCCACCGGACCGCCCAACGCTGCCATCACGTACCCGAGTGGGTGGCAGATCGCCGAGAACCAACCTGGACAGGCCGGCGGGCCGAAACGCCGACGTACCGGCACTCTCATCGCTGCCGGTCTGGCTGCCGTGGTCCTCGTCGCCGGCGTGATCGGCGTGGCGCTGTGGAATCGAGGGCCTGACGAACCCGCCTACCAGGCCCAGACTTTCACCCACCAACACGGGTCCACCGAGCTCACCTCTCGGCCGCAGAAGGTGGCGGCGATCGGGCCGGGCGACGGCGACGCCGTGCTGTCGCTGGGAGTCCAACCTGTCGTAATCGGTGCATCCTCCAGCGCGCTGCCCAGCTGGGAACAGTCCGCGATCACTGCGTCACCAACCGTGCTGACGGGCTTCACGAACACCGCAGCCGTCGCCGACGCCCGTCCCGACGTGATCATTGCCACCGGCGACCTCGACGACGCCACCTACGAAAAGCTCGCCGCCATCGCGCCGACGCTGACCAGACCCGAGGATCAGACCGCCGAATCGTGGACGTGGCAGAGCCAATTGCTCTGGATCGGCGACATTCTCGGCTATGAGGACAAGGCCAAGGAACTCATCGGCGACATCCGTGCCCAACAGGATGATCTCAAGAACCAGAATCCAGCGTGGAACGGGAAATCCGTTGTGGCTCTGGTCAATTCAGACGCATCCGTATTGGAGGTGCTCGTTCCCTCGACCGCGGCCAACTATCTTGAAGCGCTTGGGCTGCGCTACAGCCAAGATTTCACCCATCGGTCCACCGATACCGGCGACACCCGGCCCATGCCCGATCCCTCCGCGGTCTACAACCTCGAAACCGACGTACTGGTGGTCATCCGCACCGACAGCAAGGCCGGCGGAGGCGGATTCGACGGCCTGCCAAGGCCCTTCGCCGGGTACCAGGGAACGATGATCGTGGTGGACGATCCGAACACCATTGCTGCGCTGACCGGCCCTGGAGGCTACCTCGCGAGCCAATATCTCGACGCGAATTTTGCGCCGTCACTGGCCCGCGAACTGAAATAGTCGCTCTACGCGGCGGGTGCGATTTTCTCGGCGATTTCGTTCGCGATCGAAAATCCCGCGCTACCGACCGTCGGTGAGCAGGCCCGCACATCGACGATCACGTTGGAGCGCAGGGCCATATCACGTTCGCACTGCTGACCTGCGGTCTTCGCCGTGGTCGGAACCAGCAACAGTGTCATGATGCCCGCAGCCATCGACGGCACACCAAGATCAGCTTCGGTCACCCCGCCGCCCTCGTACCTGATGTGGGTGGATTTGCATTCGTTCCAGTCGGCGACCTGCCGGTCGTAAAACGCCTTCGCCGCGCCCGCGTCGGGAAACGAGACGACAGCCTGCACCATCTGAATCGGGGGCTGGAAAAAGCCCTGGATGGCAAGCCCGGTGTAACCAGAGCCTTGATACGTCGCCTCGTATGCCGGACCCCACGCGCCGGTGCAATGCGCCGGAGTGACCGAACCGGGCAACAGTTTGGCGAAGGGGGGATCGGCAGTCATACCGGTCGTGTTCATGCGCTGATTGACCAGGTCGGCGGGGAGAAGAAGTCCTGGCAGCCCAGCAGCATCGACAACGGGAGGTGGTGGTGGCGGAGCGGGCGCCGAAGTGGAGCGGGGCGTCGCGGCCGCGGTGGTGCTCGGACCCGCGGGCACCCGCGTCGAGGTCGTCGCGGTGGCATCAGTCGACGAGCCGTCGTCACCGCCGGTGAACACCACCAGGCCCACGATCACCGCCGAGACCGCGGCCACCGCGCCGCCGATCACCCACCAGCGCCGCCGACCGGCAACCAACCCACCGCTGTGCGGCGGGGGTTGCTGTCCATGACCGGCACCGGGTGGCGGCTGTTGCGGGGAGGTGAACAGCCCGGCGTACAAGGTGTCTTCCTCGTGGATGGCGCGCGGTGCAAACGGGGTGGTCTCATCACCGTCGTGCGGCGGGTCGTATCTGCTCACAATTACTGCCCTTCGTCCCTGTGACCTGGGTGTTCAGTGCGCCAGGCGCGAACGGCCTCGCAATGAAAGGGGCCTGTTGGTGATGCTAAGTCATCGCCGCAGCACCACCTGACACCAAAAATGAACGCTTGACCGCCGTGTCTGCCCTGAGCCGAGTGGAAGCCCGCACTGTTTGGCCGGGCGGCGCGTCGGGCAACATGGCAGTCATGGCACGCGACGTATCCGACGACAATCCACTCACGCCAGAAGAAGCGCTCGACTCCGACGAGGTGCGAAACGACGACGGCGACGAGGTCGTTGACCCGCCGGAGCGGTGGATCGAGGCCAAAGAGGACGAGACGCTGGACGAGCGCTTGGCCGACGAGGTGCCCGATGTCGCGCCCGGTGACGTAGACCCACGCGACGCCGATGACACCGAACCGGAAACCGTGTCGATGCCCGACGATGAACTCGACCGGCTCGACCCCGAAGAGCACGGCATTGACCGGGGTCAGATCGACGGCACTCCCGAGGACGGCGACTCGTTCTTCGACGTCGAGCGGTGACTACGTCTCGCTGACCGTCGCCGACCTCAGCACCAACACCGACCTCGCGTCTACCGTGACCTTGGCTCCCGCATCGTGGGTCTTCGGTTCCTCGCCATTGGTGGCCGCGGTGTCGATGACCGGCTCCCACGAGGCACCGAACCGTTCTTCCGGCAGGACGAACTCGAGCGCCTCGTAGTGGGCGTTGAAGAACAGCACGAACGAGTCATCCGTCACCCGCTGACCCCGCGGATCGAGGTCGGGGATGCCCTGCCCGTTGAGGTACACCGCGATCGATTTGGCGAACCCGGAATCCCAGTCCTCGTCGCTCATCTCTGATCCGTCCGGTGCGAACCAAGCGATGTCAGGTAATCCGTCGCCGCCGCGCTGGCGCACGGGACGACCGGAGAAGAACCGCCGACGCCGGAACACGGGGTGCGCGGCGCGTATCGCCGAAACGCTGCGGGTGAACTCGATCAGCTCGGTATCGGCGTTCTCCCAGTCGATCCAGGACAGTTCGTTGTCCTGGCAGTAGACGTTGTTGTTGCCGTCCTGCGTGCGGCCGAGCTCATCGCCGTGCGCGATCATCGGAACGCCCTGCGACAGCAGCAGCGTGGTCAGAAAGTTGCGCTGCTGCCGCGACCGGAGCGCGTTGATCTCGGGATCATCGGTCGGTCCCTCGACACCGCAGTTCCACGATCGGTTGTGACTCTCGCCGTCGTTGTTGTCCTCGCCGTTGGCTTCGTTGTGTTTCTCGTTGTAGGACACCAGGTCCCGCAGCGTGAACCCGTCGTGGGCGATGACGAAGTTGATCGATGCCACCGGTCGACGGGCGGTGTCCTCGTACAGGTCGGCGGATCCGGTCAACCGGGAGGCGAATTCGTCGAGGGTGGCCGGCTCTCCGCGCCAATAGTCGCGCACGGTGTCGCGGTATTTGCCGTTCCATTCCGTCCACTGCGGCGGGAAATTGCCGACCTGGTATCCGCCGGGTCCCACGTCCCACGGCTCGGCGATCAGCTTGACCTGGCTGACGATCGGATCCTGTTGTACGAGTTCGAAGAACGTCGACAGTCGGTCCACGTCGTAGAACTCGCGGGCCAGTGTCGACGCCAGGTCGAAGCGGAAGCCGTCGACGTGCATCTCGGTCACCCAGTACCGCAGCGAGTCCATGATCAGCTGCAGCGAATGCGGATGGCCGACGTTGAGGCTGTTGCCCGTGCCGGTGTAGTCCATGTAGTAGCGCTTGTCGTCGTCGACGAGGCGGTAGTACGCGGCATTGTCGATGCCCCGCATGGACAGTGTCGGCCCCATGTGGTTGCCCTCGGCGGTGTGGTTGTAGACGACGTCGAGGATCACCTCGATGCCCTCCTCGTGCAGGGCGCGCACCATCGCCTTGAACTCCTGCACCTGCCCACCGGGGTTGGGGCTCGAGCTGTACTTCGGGTCAGGCGCCAGGAAGCCGATGGTGTTGTAGCCCCAGTAGTTGGAAAGACCCTTGTCGATCAGCGTGGAGTCGTTGGCGAAGTGATGGACGGGCATCAGCTCGATCGCGTTGACGCCCAACGCTTTCAGGTGATCGATGATCATCGGGTGCGCCACCGCGGCGTACGTCCCGCGAAGCTGTTCCGGGATGTCTGGATGGGTCTGCGTGAGGCCCTTGACATGCGCCTCGTAGATGACGGTGTCGGCGTATTCGTGGCTGGGCGGGCGGTCTACACCCCAGTCGAAATACGGGTTGATGACGACGCACTTGGGCATACTGGCCGCCGAGTCGTCATCGTTACGGCTGTCCGGGTCGCCGAAGTTGTAGCTGAACAACGACTGATTCCAGTCGAACGCACCCTCGATGGCCTTGGCGTAGGGATCCAGCAGCAGCTTGTTGGGATTGCAGCGGTGGCCGGCGGCCGGGTCGTAGGGTCCGTGTACGCGGTAGCCGTAGCGCTGGCCGGGCTCGATGGTCGGGACGAATCCGTGCCAGACGAAGCCGTCCACCTCGGGCAGTGTGATGCAGGCAGTCTGTTCGCCGTCAGCGTCGAACAGGCACAGTTCGACGCGCTCGGCGGCCTCGCTGAACAGCGCGAAGTTCGTGCCCGTGCCGTCGTAGGTCGCCCCGAGTGGATAGGCCTTGCCCGGCCAGACCTCAAGAGGGGTGTTGACCTGCGCATTGGCGGGTTGACTCAAGTTGCAGCTCCAAAATCAGTACGGATACGAACGAAGGCGACGTTAGGGGATGCCCAATGCGAAAGCATTGCAACCAATGACTCCGTCACACGAATACCGCACATTGCTGCTGGCCGTTGACAGTGGTGTGGCAACTATCACGCTCAACCGCCCCGAGCGGCGCAATGCCGTCGGCGACGGAATGCGTGAGGAGCTCGCCGACGCCTACCGGACCTGCGAACGCGACGACGGAGTCCGCGCCGTCGTGCTGACGGGCGCACCCCCGGCGTTCTGCGCGGGTGCCGACTTGGCCGCCGGTGAGGACACCTTCGCCAACCCGGGATCCGGATTCAGCGCGGCCGGTATCGACGTGCCCGCCTTCACGCTGTCCAAGCCGGTGATCGCGGCGGTCAATGGCCACGCGATCGGATTGGGTCTGACTCTGGCGTTGCAGTGCGACATACGGTTCTTCGCCGCCGATGCGCGGTACGGCATCGTCCAGGTGCGGCGCGGGGTCGTCGGCGACGCCTACTCGCACTGGGTGCTGCCGAGGCTCATTGGGATCGCCAACGCGGCCGAAATCCTTTTGACCGGTGCGACATTCGACGGGCGCCGAGCTGTCGAACTCGGGCTGGGCAGCCGGGTGCTCGATGCAGATGGCGTGCTCCCTGCCGCCCTGGAGGTGGCGCGCGACATCGCGACGAACACCGCGCCGATGTCGGTGGCAGCCAGCAAGCGTCTGCTGTGGGATTCCTTCGACCTCGACCGTGCCGCCGTCGGTCGCCGCGAAACCGAGATCCACGTCGCGGTGATGGGCCACGACGACGCCAGGGAAGGTGTGCGAGCCCATCTGGAAAACCGGGCGCCCGAATGGACGGGACGTCCGGTCGATCCGACTAACTGATCTCGACCCCGGCGGCGCGCATGTCCTCGATGGCCTTGGTTGTCGACTCGGGCGCGACGCCGGCCGTCAGGTCCAGCAGGACGCGGGTGGCGAACCCCGACTCCACGGCATCCGCGGCCGTCGCTCGCACGCAGTAGTCCGTCGCTATACCGACGATGTCGACCTCGTCGACACCGCGCTGCCGTAGCCAGTCGGCCAGCAGGGTGCCGTCGTCGTCGGCGCCCTCGAAGCCGCTGTAGGCGGCGGCGTACTGACCCTTGCGGAAGACGGCCTCGACCTCGCCGGTATCCAGATGGGGGTGGAAGTCGGCGCCTGAGGTCGACACCACGCAGTGTCGCGGCCACGAGTGCGCGTAGTCCGGATTGTCGGAGAAGTGTTCACCGGGATCAATGTGAAAGTCCTTGGTCGCCACCACATGTGCGTAGCCGTGGTCACCGGCCAGCAGCTCGCTGATGGCGCCGGCGACTTCGGCGCCGCGTGTCACCTCCAGCGAACCGCCTTCGCAGAAGTCGTTCTGAACGTCGGTGATGATCAGCGCCCGCATACCCAGAATTTACCCGCCGAACAACAGGTACAGCCCGGTGAAGGTGTAGCCCACCATCACCAGCATCATCGCGAGCTGACCGGTCAACTGGTGCGTCTTGGGCAGCAGGTGCAGCGCCCGGTCATGGGCGGCGACGACGCCCGCCACGTGGCCTGCGACGACGAAGCCGACCTTCAGCGTCGCCAGCAGCGAAGGATGAAGCGACAGAATGTAATTCACGTCGGCGTCCATACCCAGCAGCAGGTAGACGGTCTGCTGTCCCCGTTCGACGAGATAGGTCAGGTAGTGCGCGAACACGTACCCGACGACTATCGGGATGAGCGAATGCGCCATCTGCCCGGGCAGCAGCCTGCGCTGCTCGCGATCGACCCCACCTGTCGCCCTGGCCGCCAGCCAGAACGTCGCCGCGACCACGGCGGCGAAGACGAACAGCGCCGCGGTGTTGATCAGCGTGGCGGCCGTCACGGATCCCGCCGTCTCGTCGATGAACGTGCGCCACTGCGGCCGTGCGGAGAAGCTGTCGAACGCCGTCGAGCCCAGCAGCACCGACAGCACCGCGACAACGCCCGGCCGTATCGGCAGCGACGGCAGATGATCAAAAGGGTTGCCGATCGCGATGCGGCCGTCGCGGTTGCGCCGCAACGCGGACAACCGCGACACCACGATGCCGTAGACCTCGAACGGGTCTGCACGTGCGCACCACCGCGCGCCACATACGAAGGCTCCGGCGAGCGTGACGACGAGATAGATCAGCAACCAATTCCGGATCGCTGCAAGCGACCCCGGATCGGGACTCGCCAGTTCGAGCCACACGAACGCGAACAGCCCGAATGCCGCAGGCCAGTAGCCCAGCGCCGCCGGATAGTCACGCAGCGACTTTCCGCCGAGCAACCGGTGCAACGTACGTACCGGTGACAGCGCCCGCCACACCGGACCGAGCAGCACCGACACCGCCACCAGCCCGACCCACATCAACACGTAGAACACGCCGGGCAGCGGGCTCTCGGCGTTCTGCGGACCGATGAACGCGACGAGCCCCACCCACACCGTGAGGGCCAGGCCGGCGATGCCGACCACCCAACGGGTCACCGGCGCGTCTACCGCCGCGGTCACCCACGGCGGCAGTGCGCGGCCGGGTTTGGCGGGGTCGAATCGTGGCTTGCGCCATGCCAATGCGACGACGGCGAAGGTGAACGTCAGTGCCCACGCCGCGCCGATCAGCGCATACGTGAAGGGGATCGGAAGGTCGGCGGACCCGCCCAGACCATGGGCGAGTACGGATACGGACCCGTCCGCGTTCACTGCACGGTGATGGTGGCGACGGTCTTCTTCAGTTCGTGCAGCTCGACGTCGACCTGTCCGGGTACGGCGACGGTGAACTGGAACGACTGACCGGGCTTGGCCTCGATCTTGTACGAGTGCTCGGGGTTGGAGTGCACGTGCAGTTCGTCGGCGGCGTCGCTGTCGACTTCGAAGATGATCGGTTCGTTCACCGACGCCTCCAGCTGGGCGTTCGTGGGGGTCACGTTCCCGCCCTGGATCTTGACGTCGACGACGAGGCGGTCGGGCGGCGCCTGTTGATCCTGCATGTCCGACGGGTTGACCGTCGTCGCCGACGGAGTGGCCTGACTATCGCCTTGGCCTTGTTCACTTCCGCAGCCGGCGACGAGCAGGGCGGCGGCCAACGCAACAGTCGTTGCGGAACGCAGTGTCACGGTTTCCCTTCGGTATTCGGTGAGCCGGCCCCCCCGTCACCCTTGCGCCGATTGCGCACCGCGATGAACACCACCACGCCGGCCACCACGATGGCCGGAGCGAACGCCGGAACGGCGAGCCAGATGGGGTGGTCGGCCAGGTAGACGACGCTTGTTGCGTTCGATGCGACGGTCATGCCTGTGCGGTCGGTTCGAGCTCGGCTTCGGTGTCGTGCGGCTCACTGTTGTTGATCCGGCCCCCGCCCCACGCGAGTCCGGCGATCATCGCCAGCGTGCAGACCAGCACGACCAAACATCCGATCAACCACAAGGATTGAGGGATGTCCGGGCTGCGTTCGCGCTGAAGGATGGTGATCTCGCCGACGAACGGCCGCGTCATCGTCGCCTCGGCGGGAACTTCCTCGGCACCGATGCCGGGGTCGCCGGCCAGGTAGATCGGCACTGCGGCAAGGGTTTTCCCATCGTGCACCCGCAGCAGTGTCTTCCAGGTACCCGATACCGGCATGGGCTCGGTGGACCGGAAGTGACCCGGGCCGACTTGCTCGAGATGGTCGATGAAGATGCCGCGCTGGTTGGCCAGTCCACCCTGCCAGCCCAACACCGACACCCAGTTGGGGTCGTCGCCGATCAGGTTCGCCGGGGTGAGCCGCACGTCGGCGGTTGCGTAACGCTCACCGTCACTCGTGGGCACGTCGGTGAGAGTGATCGTGGCCGCCGCGCTTTCGGGCACGTCGTAACGCAGCCCGTTGGCTGCTGCGCCGCCGATCGCCAGGACCGTGAGTACGACCAGGCCGACACCGATGGCGCGACTGGGTAGCCGTTGGCCCGTCAGCACCATGCCGACCATCGCTCCGCATCCGCCGGTGAGGATCGCGACCGGAACGGCCATCATGAGCGCTTCCGGCCAAATGCTGGTCGGCCACGGCAGGTGGTAGACGGCGTTGATCCACAGCGACTCGAGCCAAAGTCCGATGGTTCCGATGCCGAGGCCGCTGACCAGACCGAACACGACAGGACGTTTCAGGAGCGGCGTCAGCGCCAGCAATTCGACGACCAGCGCGGCCCCGAGATAGAGGGGGAACCAGCTGACCGGCGCGTCGAGTACGGGCGCCACCAGTAACGCGACGATGCCGCGCAGACCGATGGCGATGAGCGCGGCGATGAGAGCAGCACCCTTACCCATGAAGATCCGGGCGGCGACAAGGGCCAGCGCGGCAGCGGCGGCGATCAGCATCGGCTCGAACACCTGGCGGAACTGCGGCACACCGAAGTCGAACTCGATCTGATAAACCGAGGCGCCGATGAGTACACCGGCGAACGCCAGGTACTGGACGAACTTGAGGCCGATGCCGTCCGGCGGGGTGTCATCGGTTCTGTCCTTGCGACCCTCGTGTTCGAGGTACAGCGCGGCCAGGGTGGAGAAACCGGCACCGCCGATCATCATCAGGTGGGTAGGACCCCAGAGCGTGACGTCTTGGCCGAAGATTCGGTGCCAGATGTCGTCGAGGGGGAAGCCCATGAGCGCGTACAGACCGCACCCGGCCATCACGATGCCGCCGACCGGCGCATACCAATCGTCGGTGATCCGGACCGCCGCCGGGCCCGGGCGGTCGTCGGCTCCCCGGGGCAGCACCATCGCCGTGCACCCGGCCACGAAGATGCCGAACAATCCGATGAGGATGAAGTAGTGCGCGGGGTTGGCCAGCGCGCCGTCGTCCCGGCCGTTGCCGATGTGCAGGCTGACGTCCCAGATGAAGCCGAACAGCGCGCAGATGATGGACGCGATGAACATTGCCACCGGCAAAGCCACCCACGGTGGACGTTTGAACCGGCGTCCCGACCAGTCTGCGAGGTTGGCGAGCCAGTCGATCTTGTGGCTGCGGTGCAGCCAGCCGATCCACAGCAAAATCGCCGCGACGATGCCGCCGGCGACCGTCAATCCGACTATTTCGCCGATCGCGGCCCCGCCGCCCTCGTCGCCCTGAGCAAGTAACTCCATCGCACGTAACTCCATTGTCATCCCACCCTCATGAGTACCGCCCGAACTTACCCGTCGGTAATATTGCCAGAAGTACACGATCTGAAACCAGGGGTATCACCTAACCGGCGACGCGGAATGTGTCCATCAGGGCGTGAGAACCACCTTCACCATGCCGTCCTCTTTCTTCTGGAACGTCTCGTACGCGTCGGGCGCCGCCGACAGCGGCAGTCGGTGAGTGGCGAACTGCTCGACGCCCAGCGGGTCCTCGTCGGTGAGCAGCGGCATGATGTCCGGGATCCACTTCTTGACGTTGGCCTGACCCATCCGCAGCTGAATCTGCTTGTCGAACAACGTCATCAGGTTGACCGGGTCCGCAGCGCCGCCGTACACGCCGGACAGCGAGATCGTGCCACCGCGACGCACCAGCTCGATCGCCATGTTGAAGGCCGCGAGGCGGTCAACGCCGGCATGCTTCATTACGACGCGGCCGACCGGAGGCGGCAGGAACCCGCTCGCGGTCTGTGCCGCCGTCGCCAACGGCGACCCGTGCGCCTCCATGCCGACCGCGTCGATGACGGCGTCCGCACCCCGGCCCGCTGTGTGGCTCTGCACCAACTCTTTGGCATCGGCGCTGCGGAGGTCGACGACCTCCGAGCAGTACGGTCGTGCGCGGTCCAGCCGTTCGGTGACCAGATCGATGCCGATCACGGTGGCGCTCTTGCGGTGTGACGCGATCCGACACGCCATCGATCCGATGGGGCCGAGTCCCAGCACGACGAGTGTGCCGCCGTCGGGCACATCGGCGTACTCGACCGCCTGCCACGCGGTGGGCAGGACGTCGGAGAGATAGACGTAGCGCTCATCGGGCCCCTCGTGGGGCACCTTGATGTGGGTGTACTGGGCTTGCGGCACGCGCAGGTATTCGGCCTGCCCGCCGGCGACCTCGCCGTAGAGTTTCGAATAGCCGAACAGCGCCGCGCCGGTGCCCTGGTCGCGGTTCTGTGTCGTCTCACACTGGCTCTGCAGACCGTGGTCGCACATGAAGCAGGTCCCGCAGCTGATGTTGAACGGGATCACCACGCGGTCGCCGACGCTGAGGGTGTCGACTTCGCGGCCGACCTCCTCGACCACGCCCATCGCCTCATGCCCGAGGATGTCGCCCGGGCTCATGAAAGCGCCGAGCACTTCGTACAGATGCAGATCGGATCCGCAGATGTTGGTGCTCGTCACGCGGATGATCGCGTCGTTGGGTTCCTTCATCGTCGGGTCGGGCACATTGTCGACGGACACCTTCCGTCGTCCCTGCCACGTCACAGCTCGCATCGGATCCTCCCTGCATTGATGGCTACGTGTCACGTGCCCGACAGCGGGCCGCCCAAACCTCTACTTGCGGGGTGGGCGGAGGACCTTCATCGCCAGGCGCATTACCGGCGCCGGAATCTGATCTCTGGCATCGAGCGCCGCGCTGGCCACGCGGGTCCGCACCGGGGTGCCGCGACCGAACACGCGGTTGAGCGGTCCGCCGGAGGGTTCGAGGTCAAAGTGCAGCGGGGGCTTACCGTCCGCGGCGCCGAGCGCATTGGAGATGACGATGCGCTGAATCTCGCTGGTGCCCTCGAAGATGGTGTACAGCTTGGCATCCCGATACCACTTCTCGACGGGATGGTCCTTGATGTAGCCCCAGCCACCCATGGTCTGGATGGCGCGTTCGGTGGTCTTGACGGCCACCTCGCTGGCGGCGAGCTTCGCCATGGACCCCTCGCCGCGTTCGAACGGGACGCCGCTGCCGGCCATCCAGGAGGCGCGCCAGGTGAGCAGCCGAGCGGCGTCGATCGCTGTCGCGAGGTCGGCGAGCGGGAACGCGATGCCTTGGTGATCGATGATCGGCGCCCCGAACGCTTCCCGGCGGTTGGCGTACTCGGTGGCGTATTCCATTGCTGCCCTGGCGATCCCGAGAGCCTGCGCGGCGACCATCGGCCGCGTCTGCTCGAACGTGCCGAGGGTGGCCGAGCCGGACTTCTTGCCGCCGGCCACGACTTCCCGGGCCTTGGCGAGCTTGTATTCGAGTTTGTCGTTTCCGCCGAGCAGGTTGGCGGCAGGCACGCGGACGTCGGTGAACTTGAGCTCGGCGGTGTGCGAGGCGCGGCACCCCAGCTTGTCCAGCTTGCGGACCATCTCCAGACCGGGGGTGCCGCCGGGCACGATGAACAACGCCTGCCCTTTGTGGCCGAGCTCTTCGTCGACGACGGCGTTGACGACATGGACGTTGGCGATGCCGCCGTTGCCGATCCACATTTTGTGGCCGTTGATGATCCAGTCGGCGTCCGGTCCCGAACCGTCGCGGTGTGCCGTGGTGCGCAGGTTGCGAACGTCGCTGCCGCCTTCGGGTTCGGAGATCGCCAGCGCGGCGAGCTTCAGATCGCCTGGCGTTCCGAAGCATTCGGGCGCCCACTCCAGCATCTGTTCCGGTGACGCCGCCTGGCCGATGGCCGAGAGCGCGAGCGCGGGCATCACGACCGCCAAGCCGATCCCGGCGCAGCCCCAAAACAGCTCTTCCATGAACATCGGCAGGGAGAGCCCAGTGGGATCACCGATGAGATCGCGATAGAACAACGGACTGTAGAAGCCGCGGGCCGCCGCCTCTTCCAGGACGGGCCAGGGAAACTCCTGGCGCTGGTCGTACTCCGTTGCCACCGGGCGCACGACGTCTTCGGCGAACTCGTGGGTGCGGCGAGCCAGGTCGTGCTGCGCCGCGGTCGGGGTGAGGTCGAATGTCACAGGCCTTCGGTTAGCCGCCCGTCGCCAATTCGAAACACTTGTTCACTCAACAGGGACAAGCCCCCGGATGCCTGGGGGAGACATCGCGGGGGCTCGTCGGGGTGAGGGCCAAGATCGCCGTCTACCTCACGTCGACGTAGACCGTCTTGCTGAGCAACTTCGTGCTCAGATCGTCACCTGGACCACTGTGGTCGGTGCGGCTGTACGTCTGCCCTGGACGCACCGCGACAACGCTGGCGTTTTCGAGCGGCGCGTTACCGAGACGGTTGACGACGACCTGGTAGCCCTGTGCCTCCAGCTTGCTGATGGTGTCCTGCGCGTTCCCGGGTCCCGTCGGCGCAGCCATGGCCGGCGCGGCCAGTCCGAGAAATGCGGCAGTGAGTGCACTCGCAGCGACTGTGGCGAATCCAAACTTCTTCATCTTCCGAGCCCTCTTCCTTCTTGCTTTTCGTATTCCGAGCCGTGGCGAATGTCGCGGTTCGAGCTGCAGCTGATCTGGTAAACCTGGTGGTCAGGGATTTAATTCCGGTGGCAGCAATTGGTTGTCGAATGGCAGGAATTGCGCTGCGGAAACGTCAAGTGGCCCACGACCGGCGGATGGGATTGGACCAGCAGGTGCCACGCCAGCACACTGGTAGCCGATGAAGATCGCCGGTCTGCGGCTGCGCCAACGCGACGGGGTGACGTGCGGCCCGTCGGTCGCGGTGATGGCCGGCGCGCTGCTCGATCCCGCCCGTCATGCGGCGTTGGCCGAACCGCATTCCGGAGCCGCGCTGTTCGCGGCCGAACAGCTTCGCGTGCACGCCGACGTGAATCGAATCTGGCCGCGGCGGCTCGGTACGACGCCGTGGGGGATGGCCCGGGCGATCACGGCGGTGGGTGCGACGGCGGGTGTCTGTTACCGGTGGCGGTTGTTCCGGGGCCGGCGCGACAAGCTCGTGGATGTGCTGGCGGCCGTCGGCCGTGATCGGCCGGTGGCGATGCTCGTCGGAGGCGGGATTCCGAGGCACTGGGTGCTGGTCGTGGCGGTGGGTGCAGACGCCCTGACCTGCTACGAGCCCTCGTCGGGCGAGTTGCGGACGGTCGACGTCGCCGCAGTGCGGGAGTCGCGCCTCACGGGCCTGGGCTTCCCGCGCCCGTTCGCGTTCGTGCTACCGCGTTCGAACGTATGATCGAATCGTGGGTGAGCTCCAATCGATCGGCTACAACGGGCAGCCCGTGCAGCAGGCGTTCCGCCGGGTCGATCCGCCGGTCGCGGTACTTGTCGACCTCGCCACCGTGTTCCCGCGCGAGCCGCACCGGACGGGCGGCTACAACCCGGCCGGACTGCAGATGCACTCGATCGTCGAGGGCAGGCTGTCGTGCTGGGCCATCTGCGAACAGGGCTTCTGGTGGGGCCTGGTCACCTACGAGATCGCCTACGGCGCGCGCCGTAAAGCGGTGACCCACTGGATCCCCGCCTGGACACTGAAGCGCAAGGCGAACTAGCTGCGGACCCGACGTTTTGGGTCGCCGGGCCCTACGGGCCCTCGTCCTCCTCGGGCAGCAGGTACTTCTCCGGGTGGTGGTAGCGACAGCGGCCTGCGCCGCGGCCATGTCCCTAGGCCGACATCCGGGTCGTGAGGAGCTGGCCGCGCAAGCTCCGCTGCAGGGCGACCAGCTTCTGGTCGAGCTTGTCCAGCCGGGCCAGCAGTGCCTGGCCGTCGGTCCGGGACAACGTCTCCACGGGAAACACCCCGACCGCCTGGCAGCCCGCTTCTATTGCATCGAGCGCTTCGATGAGCGCTTCTCTATTTCTCTCCGAACGCATGTTCGAATGATAGCGCCGGGTTGTGACACGTGACGAAAGTTGTCCACTGGCGTTCAGGCCTCGTGTCCCGGCTCCAGATCACGCACATCGGCGAAGGTCACCAGCTGCTGGAACTCGTCGGGGGCATCGCCGGCAACCGGCTCCAACAGATGCCCGACGTGATCCCCGAGGGCGTGACGTCCGAGCACCTCGCCCACGAACCAGCCCGCCGCGTCGTCGAGAATCGGCAGCCCGTGCGGACCCTCGTGCCACGGCGTCTGCGCGAACTTGTCCGTACGGTCGCCGGTCTCACTGCCGAACAGCCGCGCCATTCCCCGGTGCGTCCGAGGCAGCAGATGCACGGCCAGATGCGACGCGTCCTGCGCCACCCGGTACGTATGGTTCTTGTCGGACAGGCCGACCAAGAATCGAGGCGGCCCGATGCTGACCTGGCTGGTGAATCCCACCAGACAGCCGGCCCGCTGGTCGCCCGCGCGGGTGGTGACCACGTACATCGGATAGTCGAGCTTTGAGACCAACTTCTCGAAGGCTTCCATCGCTATCCCATCGCTAGGGTTGGGCTATGGCTAGAACGTACGCAACCGCCGACGCCGTCGATCTGCCGCAGCTGCTGAATTTCGTCAGGCCACGACATCGCATGGTGCTCACCACATTTCGATCGGACGGGTCGTTGCAGAGTTCGCCGGTGACCGGCGGCGTCGACGATCACGGTCGTATCGTCATCGCGACCTACCCGCAACGCGCCAAGTCGGCCAACCTGAAGCGCACCCCGAGGGCCAGCGTCACCGTGTTGTCCGACGAGTTCAACGGCGCCTACGTGCAAGTCGACGGCGACGCCGAGGTCATCGACCTGCCCGATGCCGTCGAGCCGCTGGTCGACTACTTCCGCGCCGTCGCCGGCGAACATCCCGACTGGGACGAATACCGCAAGGCGATGGTCGATCAGGGCAAGTGCTTGATCCGCGTCACGCCAACGCGGTGGGGTCCAGTGGCGACCGGCGGTTTCCCACCGGAGCAAGCGCAGTAACACTCAGCCGTCGACATCCCCGGAGTAGCGCGTCCCGACCAACGCCTCGGTGAGCTTGGTCTCCTCGTCGCCGTCCTGGAACGACGTCTCGTCCCAGCCGAAGATCTCGGATTCAGCCTTGATTTGTGTGGTCATCGTGGGGGAATACCCCCCGATAACGCATCGGAATCGAAAGGCCGGAGAGCGCGCATCTCAGCGTATGTGGTAGTCAGAGCAGTGTGGACGCGTTGCGTCCGATAGCTAGTCAAACTATAGTCTGGACACATGTCCAGAGAGGTTCGGAGTATTTGAGTGACACGATTTGTCCTGCTCACCGGACCTGGACCTGTCCGCCCGCGCACCTCGTCGTGAGCTGAATATGCGCATCGCACTGCTGTCCTATCGGAGTAAGACCCACTGCGGCGGGCAAGGGGTCTATGTCCGGCACCTGTCCCGCGGCCTCGTCGAGCTGGGCCACGACGTCGAGGTGTTCTCGGGCCAGCCGTACCCCGGCGGCCTCGATCCACGGGTACGCCTGACCAAGGTGCCGAGCCTGGACCTCTACCGCGAACCGGACCCGTTCCGCATCCCGTGGCCCAACGAGATCAAGACGACCATCGACCTGCGCGAGCTGCTGACGACCTGGACCGCCGGGTTCCCCGAGCCCAAGACCTTCAGCCTGCGCGCCGCCCGTGCGCTCGCCGAGCGCCTCGACGACTTCGACGTCGTCCACGACAACCAGTGCCTTGGCTCCGGTCTGCTGAAGATCGCCGACCTCGGCCTGCCGGTGGTGGCGACCGTGCACCACCCGATCACGCGGGACCGCGTGCTGGATGTGTCCGCGGCACCCTGGTGGCGCAAGCCGCTGGTGCGCCGTTGGTACGGCTTCGCCGAGATGCAGAAGGACGTCGCGAGACGCATCCCCGAGCTGCTGACCGTCTCGTCGACGTCGGCCGCCGATATCGCCGAGGACTTCGGGGTGTCGCCGGATCAGCTGCACGTCGTACCGCTCGGCGTGGACACCGAACTGTTCAAGCCGTCGCAGCGGAGGGTGCGCAACCGCATCATCGCGATCGCCAGCGCCGACGTGCCCCTCAAGGGCGTCGCACACTTGCTGAACGCCGTCGCGAGGCTGCGAGTGGAACGTGACCTCGAACTGCAGCTCGTCGCCAAGCTCGAGCCCAACGGGCCGACCGAGAAGCTGATCGCCGAACTCGGCATCTCCGACATCGTGCACAGCTCGAGCGGGGTGACCGACAGCGAGCTCGCCAACCTGCTCGCGTCCGCTGAAGTCGCCTGCATCCCTTCGCTTTACGAGGGCTTCTCGCTGCCGGCGGTGGAGGCGATGGCCAGCGGCACACCGATCGTCGCCAGCCGCGCAGGGGCGCTGCCCGAGGTCGTCGGCGCCGACGGTGATTGCGCCAGGTTGGTCACTCCGGCCGATGTCGACGAGTTGACCAGCGTGCTGGCCGAACTCCTCGACTCGCCGCTGGAACTACGCCGCCTCGGGGCCAATGGCCGCCGGCGCGCGCTGGATGTCTTCAGTTGGGAATCCGTTGCCGCGCAGACGGTGGCGGTATACGAACAAGCACGTGAGCGAGTCGCCGAATGCTGACCGTTGATTACGACCGACTGGGCGTCGGCGCGGGCACGAAGGTGATCGACGTCGGGTGCGGCGCAGGCAGGCACACCTTCGAGGCCTACCGCCGTGGCGCTGACGTCATCGGCTTCGATCAGAGTGTCGAGGACCTCAACGACGTCGACGAGATCCTGCAGGCGATGAAGGACAAGGGCGAGGCCCCGGCTTCGGCGACAGCCCAGGCTGTCAAGGGCGATGCGCTCGATCTTCCTTATGGAGACGGCACTTTCGACTGCGTCATCGCCTCGGAGATCCTCGAGCACGTGCCCGAAGACGACCGGGCGATCTCGGAACTGGTCCGCGTGCTCAAACCGGGTGGTTCGCTGGCGATCACGGTGCCGCGCTGGCTGCCCGAGAAGGTGTGCTGGATCCTCTCCGACGAATATCACGCCAACGAGGGCGGGCACATCCGGATCTACAAGGCCGACGTGTTGCGCGACAAGGTGCTCGCCCATGGCCTGCGGCTCACTGGCACCCACCATGCACATGCGCTGCACGCACCGTACTGGTGGCTGAAATGTGCTGTTGGAACGGAGAAGTCGGATCATCCCGCGGTGACCGCGTACCACAGGCTGCTGGTGTGGGACATGATGAGCCGTCCCTGGCTCACGCGCACCGCGGAGTCGGTGCTCAACCCGCTGATCGGTAAGAGCGTCGCGATGTACTTCGAGAAGCCGGTGGTTTGACGTTGAGTCGTGACATCCCAGGAGTAGCCGGCGTCCTGACGCCTGCGCAGTGCCGCCAAACCGCCCAGTCGATCGCAGATACCCAAGAGTCCTCGGGAGCGATCCCGTGGTTCGAGGGCGGGCACACGGACCCGTGGGATCACGTGGAAAACGCGATGGCACTGACGGTGGCCGGACTCCTGGAACCCGCCCGCGGCGCGTTCGAATGGTGCCGCAGGACGCAGCGCCCGGATGGCTCATGGCCCATCCAATTCCGCAACGGCATCGTGGAGGACTCCAACAGCGACAGCAACTTCTGTGCGTACATCGCGACCGGGGTGTGGCACCACGTGCTGATAACCGGTGATCGCCGATTCGCCGAGAAGATGTGGCCGGTGGTGACCAAGGCCGTCGACTTCGTGCTCGACATGCAGCTCAGCGGTGGCGAAATCTCCTGGGCCAGAAGCCCGAACGGGCTCGAGCCAGAAGCGCTGCTCACCGGATGCTCGAGTATCTATCACAGCCTTCGTTGCGCGCTGGCGCTCGCGGACTACTTCGGGGATCCGCAGCCGGAGTGGGAGCTCGCGGTGGGTCGTCTCGGCCACGTGATCGCCGAGCATCCGGACGCCTTCGTGACCAAGGACCGCTGGTCGATGGAGTGGTACTACCCGGTGCTGGGTGGCGCGATGCGCGGTGCCGCCGCGCGGGCACGCATCGACGAACGGTGGGACAACTTCGTGGTGGCCGGTCTCGGCATCCGCTGCGTCGACGACAGGCCGTGGGTCACCGGGGCCGAAACCTGCGAGCTGGTAATGGCTTTGGACGGGATCGGCGATACGGCCCGCGCACACGAGCAATTCGCGGCCATGCACCACCTGCGCGAGGAGGATGGCTCCTACTGGACCGGCCTCGTCTACGCGGATGGAAAACGGTGGCCGGTGGAACGCACCACGTGGACGGGCGCGGCGATGATTCTCGCCGCGGACGCGCTGTCACGCACGACGCCGGCCAACGGCATCTTCCGCGGCGCCGATCTCCCGCGCGGCCTCGTGGGCGAGTACGACTGCGAGTGCGCGACCAGCGACCGCTGACACCGTCGTACCGGCGCCAGCGCTCGCCGCGGGTCGTGGCGATTGATTACGCGATTGTGACCGACCGACGGTTCGAGACAGCCAGGTCAGGGGTGCGACGTAGCGTTGCCAGCACTGAGCAATCGAGGCAGGAGCGCGTGGCGCAGCGATACGACATAGCCGTAGCGGGTGGGGGACCCGCAGGGTCCGCAGCGGCCTGGCACGCCGCCAGGGCCGGTGCCCGCGTGGTCGTGTTCGACAAGGCCGAGTTCCCTCGCGACAAGCCCTGCGGTGACGGCCTCACGCCGCGCGCGGTGAGTTTCATCCAGAAGATGGGACTCGCTGCCGAGGTCGACAAGTTCCACCGCGTCAACGGTGCGAGGATCTTCAGCCCGAGTGAGTGGGCCCTGTCGTTCCCGCGCCGCCCGGGCATGCCCGACCACGGTTACGTTGCCCGACGAACCGAGATCGACAGCGTGTTGCTCAAGCAGGCCGAGTCCGCTGGCGTCGAGGTGCGCCAAGGCGCCGAGGTCGTCGGCGCGATCGTGGACGACGACGGCCGCGTCACCGGCGTCGAACTCAAGACAGGTGAGCGCGTACTCGCCGGTGCGGTGATCGCCGCGGACGGCGCATATTCACCGGTCAAACGATCGTTGCGGTTGGCGTCGCAGTACAACGGTTATTCGGCGATTGCGATTCGTGCCGAGATGTCGATCGCCGGACCTGAAACCGATTCGCTGGACATCTATTTGAAGCTAGCGTTCCAGGGCGACCAGTTGCCCGGTTACGGGTGGGTGTTTCCGCTCGGCGGGGGCCGGGCCAATATCGGACTCGGGTACTGCAACAGCTACAAGAAGTGGCACCAGATCAATGCGACGCAACTCTTCGGCGAGTTCCTTTCGTCGCTGCCGCGTGAGTTGGACGTGCCGCGGATCGATGAGTTGCGGGAGTCCCGAGCGCTGCAGGCGTGGCGACTGCCGATGGGGTTCACCGCGTGGCCGCCGTGGCGACCGGGGGTGCTGTTCGCAGGCGACGCGCTAGGTGCGGCACGTCCGGTGTCGGGCGCCGGCATCTCCAAGGCATTGCAGTCGGGTACGGCCGCAGGCGAATGCGCCGTCGCGGCCTTGACCAACGGCGGGCCCGACGACTTCACCAACTATGCGCAACGTGTGCGGTCGGATTGGGGAGCCGAGTACCGTCGCGGCCGGTTCTTCCACCGCCTCGTGGGCATCCCGGCGATTGCGAACACCGGCATCAAAGTCCTTGACGCCGTGAACCATCCGGGCTTCCGGTCGCGCGCTCTGTTCTGGGAGGGGTGGCGCTAGATCGCCTCGCCGGGCACGCCGGACACCCGCTCCAGCACCCGCATCGACCCGGTCGCCGAGACCTCGCGGAAATCGCCGGTGTCCAGCGCGCGGCGGTAGACGTGGTACGGCGCCTGTCCGCCGTCGTCCGGGTTCGGGAACACGTCGTGAATGATCAGCGCGCCGCCGACCAGCACCCACCGCACCCAGCCGTCGAAGTCGCGCTGGGCGGCCTCCTCGGTGTGACCTCCGTCGATGAACAACAGCCGCAACGGAGTTCGCCACCCGCGGGCCACCGTCGTCGATCGGCCGACCACCGCGACGACGTGGTCGTCCACCCCGGCGGCATCGAGCGTGTGACGCAGCGTCGGCAGCGTGTCGAACAAGCCGGTGACCGGGTCGACCATCGACTCGTCGTGGTACTCCCAGCCCGGCTGGTGCTCTTCGGAACCGTGGTGGTGGTCGATCGTGAAGACCACGCCGCCGCTCTGCTGCGCCGCGGCCCCGAGCAGAACCGTCGATCTACCGCAGTAAGTCCCGATCTCCACGCCGACACCGTCGCCCAGGTAGCGGACGGCAGTGTCGTACAGCGTGCGTCCTTCGTCGGCGGGCATGAAGCCGGTCACCTCGTCGGCGAGCGCGAACAGGCGGGCAGCGGCCTCGGGCAGCGCGTTGTCGGCGCCCTCGGAAAGGGCAGTGTGGGTAGTGCTCATGGGGCCCAACCTACCGTTGCTGGTCAAGGGCAGTTGTAGTAGCGTCCGGACATGTGTCCGACACGACCCTGGAGTCGACTCGGCGCCGTCTGACCGCCAAGCAGGCCGACACCGTCGATCGCCTGGGAAGGGCCGCGGTCGAGCTCCTCAACAGGGATGGTTTCACCGGCTTGACCGTGCGCCGCGTGGCTGCCGAGGCCGGAGTCGGAGCGGCCACCGCCTATACGTATTTCTCGTCCAAAGAGCATCTGGTCGCCGAGGTCTTCTGGCGCCGTCTCGCCGCCTCGCCGCCGGCGAGCCACGGTTCCGATGACCCGGCGGCGCGGGTCACCGAGGTGCTCCGGCACATCGCCCTGCTGGTCGCCGACGAACCCGAATTCGCTTGTGCGGTAACCAATGCGCTGCTCGGCCGGGATCCCGACGTCGAGGTGCTGCGGCTGCGCATCGGGCGCGACATCCGTGACCGGTTGACCGCTGCGCTCGGACCCGCCGTCGATCCCGACGTCGTCGACTCGCTGGAAATGCTGTACTCCGGTGCGCTGGTGCGCGCCGGGATGGGTTACGCGTCGTACGCCGAGATCGCGCAGCGGTTGGAGACGTCCGCGCGGCTGATGCTCGGCTAGCGAGGGCCGAGGATCGCCGTCGATGCGACGATGGCCGGTTCGACGATGCCCTGTATATCGTGGCCCGCCTCGACGAACAGGGCGGTCAGCTCGCGCAGGCCACCGAGCACGATCAGCGCCAGGGGCCGGGAGATCGGTGCGATCTGTGCGCGACGGAATCCGGGACTGTCGCTGAGATCGACCAGCATGTCGGTGAGGTGCTCCATCGCCACGCGGTGCAGCGGCTGAGCCACCGCGCCCAGCGCGGGAAGCTCGCGGATCCAGGCGAGGGTGATCTCCGGCCGCGCCGCGATGTGGCCGACGTACGCGTCGACGGCCTGGCGGATCTGCTCCCGCCAGTCCGCCTCCGGGTCGACGGCGTTGCGAATGTTGGTGATCAGGGTCTCGTTGTTCCGGCGCAGCAGCTCGATCAGGCAGTCTTCCTTGCTGGCGAACTGCGCGTAGAAGGTGCGCTTCGAGGTGCGGGCGTGCCGGACGATGTCCGCGACGGTAGTGTCGCGGAAACCGCGCTCGATGATCGACGCCGCCATGCCGTCGAGCAGGCGGTCGCGAAACGGATCGGTCCCCTGCGCTTCGGATTGCGAATCACGCTGGCCGAGCGCTGCCGTCACGTCGCCTCCCTCCGGACTCTTGCACATTGCTGGTACTAACCGGTACCGTACTACACGAACCCGCGGTACACCGTAGTACCAGGACAGTGTCGTCCTGGCGAGATGACTGGGAGTGCACCATGAGCAATGGGCCCACGCGCGATGGGGTGGGGACCGAGATCCTCGACAGGCCCGCCGTAACGTCCAGCGCCGTCAGAATGCCGCCAGGGCCGCGGTTGCCGAAGTGGGTACAGGGCGCCGGCTACATCGTCTCGCGAAACTGGGTGTACGAGCGGATCGCTCGCCGCCACGGCGAGGTCTTCACCATGAACCTGCCCATGTTCGGCGAGACCGTCATCGTCGCCGACCCGCAGCTGGCCAAGCAGTTGTTCACGGCCAGCACCGACGATGTCGGCAACGTCCAGCCAAATCTGTCGAGGGTGCTCGGCAGCGGATCGGTGTTCGCGCTCGACGGTGCCGACCACCGCAGGCGCCGCAAGCTGCTGACCCCACCGTTTCACGGTAAGAGCATCAAGAACTACGAGAGGATCTTCGAAGAGGAGACGCTGCGCGAGTCGGCGAATTGGCCGGAGGACCAAGCATTCCCGACGCTCGAGCCGATGATGCGGATCACGCTCAACGCGATCCTGCGAGCGGTGTTCGGTGCCGACGGGCAACAGCTCGACGAGCTGCGGCGCATCATTCCACCGTGGGTCACGCTCGGTTCGCGACTGGCCGTGGTGCCGATGCCGACGCGTGAATACGGCCGGTTCAGCCCCTGGGGCAGGCTCGCCGAATACCGGCGTCGGTACGACGACGTCATCGGCAGGCTGATCGACCACGTCAAAGCCGACCCGAACTTCGACAGCCGCGACGACGTGCTCGCACTGCTGCTGCGCAGCACGTACGAGGACGGGTCGGAGATGTCACGCAGCGACATCGGCGACGAGTTGTTGACGCTGCTGGCCGCCGGGCACGAAACGACGGCGTCCACCCTCGGATGGGCGTTCGAGCGCATCACGCGACATCCGGAGGTGCTGACCGCCCTGGTCGACGAGGCCGCGACCGACGACAACGAGTATCGGCAGGCCACCATCCTGGAGGTGCAGCGCGCCCGCACCGTCATCGACTTCGCGGGCCGACACGTCTACGCGCCGACATTCCAGCTCGGCGACTGGGTGATTCCGCGGGGCACGTCGATCGTGGTCGCGATAGCGCAACTGCACAACCGTGCCGAAGACTTCGCCGAGCCGGATCGCTTCGACCCGCAGCGCTACATCGGGCCCAGGCCGCCGACGTTCGCGTTCGTCCCGTTCGGTGGCGGGACCCGGCGCTGCGTCGGTGCGGCGTTCGCCAACGTCGAGATGGACGTCGTGCTGCGTACGGTATTGCGGCACTTCGTGATCGACGCGACGACGGCACCCGACGAGAAGGTGCACTCGCGCGGTGTGGCCTTCACCCCAAAGCATGGCGGGCGCATCATCGTGCACCGCCGCGAGACCCCGCTGGGCTAGGAGAGAGCAATGACGGACGCGGCGATCAGCGACATCGAAGACACCAAAGCCACCGACGACACCGAAGGGGCAGCGGCGCCGTCGGCCAAGATGCCACCGGCGGTGCGGCTGCCGAAGGTGGTGCAAGGGGTGCTGCTCGCAGGCTTTCGGCGCTCCTTCCTGCGCAACACGCTGAAGCGGCACGGCCCCGTCTTCGCGATCAACGTCCCGTTCTTCGGCCGTAGCGTGGTGGTCTCCGACCCGGCGCTGGTGCGGCAGGTGTTCCTGGCGAGCACCGACGAGCTGATCAATGTGAAGCCGAACCTCAGCAGGATATTCGGGCCCGGGTCGGTTTTCGCACTCGACAACAAGGAGCACCGGGCGCGCCGCAAGCTGCTGGCGCCGCCGTTCCACGGGCAGAGCATCAAGAACTACGAAAAGGTCATCGAAGAGGAGACCCTGCGCGAGACCGCGACCTGGCCCGAGGGGCGCGAGTTCGCGACGCTCGAGCCGATGAACAGGATCACACTGAATGTCATCCTGCGCACGGTGTTCGGCGCCGACGGAGCCCAACTGGACTACCTGCGCGAGATCATCCCGCCGTGGGCCAAGCTGGCGTCGCGAATGGCCACGCTGCCCGAGCCCCCGTTCAGCACCGGGCGGTACAGCCCGTGGGGCCGGCTGGCGGAGTTCCGCCGAAACTTCGATTGCACCGTGTTCGCGCTGATCGAAAAGGCCGAGACCGATCCGCGGCTCGAGGACCGCACCGACATCCTGGCGCTGCTGCTGCGCAGCCGATACGAGGACGGAACCCCGATGTCGCACCAGGACATCTCCGACGAACTCCTGACCCTGTTGGGTGCCGGCCACGAGACGACCGCGTCGACCCTGGGCTGGGCGTTCGAGCGGTTGCGCCGTCATCCCGAAGTCCTCGCCAAGCTGGTCGAGGAGAACGACGAGGGGGGTAACGAGTACCGCCAGGCCACAATCGTTGAGCTGCAACGGAACCGGACCGTCATCGACTTCTCCGGTCGCCACGTCGTCGCGCCGCACTTCGATCTCGGCGAATGGCGGATTCCGCACGGCTACACGGTGATCGTCTCGATCGGCAACGTCCACGCCAACCCAGAGGCCTTCCCGAACCCCGAGCGCTTCGACCCCAACCGGTTCCTGGGCACCAGGACCCCGACGGCGTGGATACCGTTCGGCGGCGGCACCCGCCGCTGCATCGGGGCGGCGTTCGCCAACGTCGAGATGGACGTCGTGCTGCGAACCATTCTGCGGCACTTCGTCATTGAGACCGACGATGTCCCGGATGAGAAGATCCACTTCCGCGGCATCGCCTTCACTCCGAAAGACGGCGGGCTCGTCACCGTGCGCCGGCGGTGACGCACATGGGCTAGTTTCGTCCCATGAGTCTGGTCGAGATGATCAACGGCGGCATGGAGGCCACCATCCCCGCTGCGCACAAGCTGGGGATCAAGGCCGTCGAGGCGCGCCGCGGTTATGCCGCGGCCACCGTGCCGTTGGAGGGCAACGGCAATCACTTCGGCGTCGTGTACGCCGGAGTCGAGTTCACCGTCGCCGAAATCCTGGGCGGCATCATCGCGATCGCGAGCTTCGATGCCGCCAAGTACTACCCGCTGGTGAAGAAACTCGACATCGAGTTCACCGCGGCCGCGCGCAGTGACCTACGCGCCGAAGCGACCTTGGACGAGGACGAATTACGACGCGTGGAAACCGAAGCCGCGGAGAACGGAAAGGCCGACTTCATGCTGGACGCCGTCGTCCGTGATGAAGCCGGCCAGACCGTGGCGCTCACCCGTGGGCTCTATCAGCTCCGAGCCCACGGGAAGTAGCCGCGCGTCCTAGACGGTGCTCCTTTTCGGCAGTTTCCAGCCGGCCCGGGGAAAGTGGCAGGTGTACCCGTTCGGGTAGCGCTCCAGGTAGTCCTGGTGCTCCGGCTCGGCCTCCCAGAACTCGCTTGCCGGAGTCACTTCCGTGACGACCTTGCCCGGCCACAGGCCCGATGCGTCGACGTCGGCGATGGTGTCCAGCGCGACGGCCTTCTGCTCGTCGTCGAGGTAGAAGATCGCCGACCGGTAGCTCGTGCCGACGTCATTGCCCTGACGGTTTTTGGTCGTCGGATCGTGGATCTGGAAGAAGAACTCCAGCAGCGCGCGGTAGTCGGTCTGCGCCGGGTCGTAAATGATCTCGATGGCCTCGGCGTGACCCGGGTGATTGCGGTAGGTCGCGTTGGCGTTCTCGCCGCCGGTGTAGCCGACGCGGGTGTCGACGACGCCGGGCTGCTTGCGGATCAGATCCTCCATGCCCCAGAAGCAGCCGCCGGCCAGGATCGCCTTCCTGTACTCACTCATGCCTGTGCCTCCTTCTTCTCGAAGAGCCTCTTGTAGTCGCCATAACCCTCGGCGTCCAGATCATTGAGGTGGATGAACCTCAGCGAAGCCGAGTTGATGCAGTAGCGCAACCCGCCCTCGGATCGCGGGCCGTCGTTGAAGACGTGGCCGAGATGGCTGTCGCCGTGTGCCGAGCGCACCTCGGTGCGCTTCATGAACAGGGTGCGGTCAACTTTCTCGACCACGTTCGCGTCCTCGATCGGCCGGGTGAAGCTCGGCCAGCCGGTGCCGCTCTCGAACTTGTCGACCGAGGCGAACAACGGCTCACCGGACACCACGTCGACGTAGATGCCGGGTTCGTGGTTGTCCCAGTACTCACCGGTGAACGGCCGCTCGGTGCCGTTCTCCTGGGTGACGTGGTACTGCTCCGGTGACAACGCACTGACCGCGGCGGGGTTCTTGTTGTATTGCACGCTCATATAACGGCCCGGGTAACGGCGCTGTTCCGTTCGGAGATTACGGAAGTGTGATGCGTACCAGCCTTGCCCTCGCCGCTGTCGTCGGCGCCGTTTGGTTCGCACCTGCGGCTGCTGCCGAGACCGTGGTTCTGCCGGAACGGCAGGGACCCGCAGGAGTCGTCTTCGTCGACAATCCGGCGATCGTGGACCCCCATCCGATGCCCGCCGACTCGTTCAGCCGCGTAGCCGCCGATGACGCCGTCGCCGTGCACTTCACGACCGGAACACCAGAGTGCTACGGCGTTCATGCCACCGTCACCGAGACCGCCGAGACCGTCAGCGTCGAGTTGCTTTCCGGCACGCGGCCCGAGTCCGTCGGCCGTGCCTGCATCATGATCGCGGTATCCGGCACCGTCGAGGTGCCGCTGGCCGGCCCGCTCGGTGACCGGCAGGTTCTCAGCGTGTCCTGACTGCTCGACAAACCTCAGTAGAACGTGTTCTAGTTCTGGTGTGACTGGCAGCACTTTCAGCCGCGACGAGTTGGTCGCGGCGTTCGAGAAGTTCGAAGCGACGGTCGATCGCGCCGCGCAGACCCGCGACTGGGATCCCTGGGTTGAGCAGTACACACCCGACGTCCTCTACGTCGAGCACGCGGCGGGCACCATGCGCGGCCGAGACGAGGTGCGCCCCTGGATCTGGCAGACGATGGAAAGCTTCCCCGGCAGCTACATGACGTCGTTTCCGTCGCTGTGGTCGGTGTTCGACGAGGCGACCGGACGGGTCATCTGCGAGCTCGACAATCCGATGCGTGACCCAGGCGACGGCACGATCATCACGGCCACCAACATCTCGATCATCACGTACGCGGGCGACGGGCTGTGGCGCCGCCAGGAGGACATCTACAACCCGTTGCGGTTCGTGAGGGCCGCGGTGAAGTGGTGCCGTAAGGCAGAGGAACTCGGCACGCTGCCAGACGAAGCGGCCGAATGGATGAAGCAGTTCGGCGGGCAGTTGGGCGGGCAGAAGTGACCGCACTGGTCATCGGCGCCAACGGTTATCTGGGCTCGCACGTCACCCGCCAGCTCGTCGAAAAGGGCGACGATGTGCGTGTCATGGTGCGCGACGGGGCCAACACGATCGGCATCGACGACCTCGATGTCACGCGGTTCGTCGGCGACATCTGGGACAACCAGACCCTGAGCGAGGCGATGGCCGGCGTCGAGGACGTCTACTACTGCGTTGTCGACACCCGCGGCTGGCTGCGCGATTCCGCGCCGCTGTTCCACACCAACGTCGACGGCACCCGCAACGTGCTGGAGATCGCGAAAGATGCTGGGCTGCATCGGTTCGTCTTCACCAGCAGCTACGTCACCGTCGGCCGAAAGCGCGGGCGCATCGCCACCGAGGATGACGTCGTCGTCGAGAGGGGCCTGACCCCGTACGTTCGTTCCCGGGTCCAGGCGGAAAAATTGGTGCTGCAGTACGCGCGTGACTATGGCTTGCCCGCCGTCGCGATGTGTGTGTCGACGACGTACGGCGCGGGCGACTGGGGCATGACCCCCCACGGCGCGCTCATCGCCGGTACCGCGTTCGGAAAGCTGCCGTTCGTGATGGACAAGATCGAGCTCGAAGCGGTCGGTATCGACGACGCGGCGCGGGCACTGCTGCTGGCCGCCGAGAAAGGCCGGATCGGCGAGCGTTATCTGATCTCGGACAAGATGATCAGCAACGCCGAGGTGGTGCGCATCGCGGCCGAAGCGGCCGGGGTGCCCGCACCGACCAAGTCGATTCCGCTGCCGATGTCGTATGCGATGGCCGCACTCGGCAGCGCGAAGGCGAAGCTGCGCGGCACCGACGAACAACTGTCGATGGGTTCGCTGCGTCTCATGCGAGCCGAGGCTCCCGTGGCGTGTGACAAGGCCAAACGGGAGCTGGGATGGCAGCCCCGCCCCGTCGAGGAGTCGATCCGGGAAGCGGCCCGCTTCTGGGTCGGGCTGCGGGAGGCGCGACGCAAGACCAAAACGCCGTCGGATGGCAGCGCGGGCTAATCTGAAGGCCGCCCTTTCACGATCAACGGCGGTGTACATGGCAGGCGGTGCGGAACATCCCCTGCGCGGGCGACATGACGAGTGCGAGGCGCTGAACCGTCTGGTCGAGGCCGCCGGCAGGGGCGAGAGCCAGGTCGTCGTGCTGCGCGGGGAAGCCGGCGTCGGCAAGACCGCACTGCTGGACTACGTCGCCGAGCGCGCCGGCGGGTTCCATGTCGCGCGCGCAGCCGGTGCCGAGGCCGAAGTCGAACTCGCCTTCGCGGGTCTGCACCAGCTGTGCGCCCCGATGCTGGACCGTCTGGATGCCCTGCCCGCGCCGCAACGCGACGCGCTCGCCACGGCGTTCGGCCGGAGCGCGGGACCGCCGCCGGACCGCTTCCTGGTGGGCCTCGCGGTGCTGAGCCTGCTCGCCTTGGTCACCGCGGACCGACCGCTGGTCTGCATCGTCGACGACGCCCAATGGCTGGACCGGGTCTCTGCGCAGACGCTCGCGTTCGTCGCGCGCCGGCTGCTGGCCGAGCCCGTGGCGCTGGTGTTCGCGGTGCGCAGCACCGTTGCCGACGAGTTGATCGGGTTGCCGGAGATGGAGATCCGCGGTCTGTCCGACGGGGACTCACGGGCCTTGTTGGACACCGTTATTCGTGGCCGCCTCGACGAGCGGGTGCGGGAACGGATCATCGCCGAGGCGCGCGGCAATCCGCTGGCGCTGCTGGAGTTGCCCCGCGATCCCGCCGCAGCCGAGGGCGGCTACGGTCGCCCGGACGCTCGCGCCCCGTCGAGTCACCTCGAGCAGAGCTTCGTGCGGCGGGTCAAGTCGCTGCCTGCGCCGACGCAGAAGCTGTTGCTGGCCGCTGCGGCAGAGCCCGTCGGCGACAAGGCCCTGTTGATCCGGGCCGCGCACCGGATGGGAATCACCCCCGACGACGCCGCGCATGCAGAGGCCGAGGGACTCATCGAGATCGGCACCAGGGTCCGCTTCCGCCATCCGCTGATGCGCTCGGCCGCCTACTTCGCCGCCGACGTCGACGATCGCCGCGCGGCCCACCGCGCGCTCGCCGACGAGACCGATCCGAACTCCGACCCGGATCGCCGGGCCTGGCACGGCGCCAACGCCGCGTTCGGCACCGATGACGATGTCGCCGACGAACTCGAGAAATCCGCCGACCGCGCGGCCGCCAGAGGAGGTGTCGCCGCCGCGGCCGCGTTCCTGGAGCGGGCGACCGAACTGACATCGGACCCGGCGCGCCGAGGAACCAGGGCGCTGGCCGCCGCCGAGGCGAAGTTCGCGGCCACGTCGTCCGACGCAGCGTACGGGCTGCTGGCAATCGCCGAGATGAGCCCGCTGGACGCCCTGCATCGGGCCCGGGCCCAGCGGCTGCGCGCGCGGATCGCCTTCGTCGAGAGTCGCGGTGGCGTGGAGGGTGCTGCGCCGGTCGCCGACACCGCGCTGGAATTGCTCGATGCCGCCAGGGGTCTGGAAGGACTCGACGACGCGTTGGCTCGCGAGACCTACCTCGACGCGCTGGGTGCCGCGATGTACGCAGGTCGGCTGTGTCCGCACGGCGGCCCCGTCGTCGTCGCCGAACCGGCGCGCCACGCGCCGGTAGGCCCGCAACCGGCACGCCCGCACGATCTACTGCTGGACGGCTTGGCGATGCGGTTCACAGCCGGCCACGCCGCGAGCCTGCCGACGTTGCGCACCGCCATGACCAAGGTGCTCGAGGCGGCACAGCACACCGACGACGACGTGATGCGATCGTTCTGGCAGGGCTTTCCCATCGCGCTGGAATGCGCCGCTGGGGAATTGTGGGACGACGCCATGTGGCACGACGTCGGCACCACCGCGGTTCGCCTGGCGCGCGAATCGGGTGCGCTCGCGATGCTCCCGCTGGCGCTGGCGACACGTGCGGGCAGCCACGTGTTCGCGGGCGAGTTCGACGCGGCCGCGGCGCTGATCGAGGAGGCCAACACGATCTCCGCCGCAACGGGATTGGCGCCGGTGCGCTACCACGCCATCTCACTCACCGTCTGGCGCGGCGCGGAGGACGAGGCAGTGCGGATGATCGAAGCGACGGCGCAACTCGCGGCGTCCCGAGGCGAGGGCAGGGTCATCGGCCTGCTCGGGTGCTTCACCGCGATCCTCAACAACGGGCTCGGCCACTATCAGGAAGCGCTCACCGCGGCGAAGCGGGCGTGTGAGCACGAGGACCTGGGCCCGTACCGGTTGGTGCTCGCCGAACTCGTCGAGGCGGGTGCCCGGTGCGGCGACCGGGAAGCGGCTGCCCGCGGAGCCGCGCTGATGGAGACGGAGGCCGTCGCCGAAACGGATTGGGTGCTGGGCACATTGGCCCGTTGCCGGGCTCTCGTCGCCGACGACCATACCGCTGAGACGCTCTACCGCGAGGCAATCGAACGGCTCGGCCGCACCGGGATGAAGGTCTATCTCGCGCGTTCGCACCTCGTGTTCGGGGAGTGGCTGCGTCGCATGAATCGGCGGGTCGACGCCCGCCAGCATCTGGGCACCGCGCACGACATGTTCGTCCGTATGGGGTCCGAGAGCTTCGCCGAGCGGGCCCGCCGCGAGCTGCTTGTCACCGGCGAGAAGACCCAGAAGCGCGCGATCGGCACGGGCGACGGGCTGACGGCGCAGGAGGGCCAGATCGCGCAGCTGGCCGGCGCCGGCCTAACCAATCAGGAGATCGGTGCGCAGCTGTTCATCAGCGCCCACACCGTCGAATGGCACCTGCGCAAGGTGTTCGCCAAGCTCGGCATCAAATCCCGTCGGCAGCTGCGGGGGCGACCCGCGGTCACCTAGCCGGACCATGGAATGACTACGGACTTTCAAGGGTCCCGTGGTCCACCTCGGTCGACAGACTGAGTTGATGGAACTTGCGAATCATAAAGTCCTGGTCACAGGTGGTACGGCCGGTATCGGGTGGGAGGCCGCCCGCCTGATGGCGGCCGAGGGCGCCGAGGTCGTCATCTCCGGACGCGACCGCGCCCGTGGTGGTGCGGCGGCGGCGCGGATCGGTGACAACGCGCGCTTCGTGCCTGCCGACCTGTCCGACATCGACTCGGTGCGCGCATTGATCGACCAGGTGGGCAACGTCGACATCGTCGTGAACAACGCCGCGAACTTCGCCGGCGCCGCCACCGTCGACCAGGAACTCGCTGCGTTCGAATCGATTTTCGACACCAACGTGCGCGGTGCCTACTTCCTGGTCGCGGGCCTGGTCCCGGCGATGCTCGAACGCGGCCGCGGCAGCATCGTGAACGTCACTTCCATGGTCGCGTCCAAGGGTGTTCCCGGGGCGTCTGTGTACAGCGCCTCCAAGGCGGCGCTCGAATCATTGACCCGCACCTGGGCCGCCGAATTCGGCAAGCACGGGGTGCGCGTCAACAGCGTCGCGCCCGGGCCGACACGCACCGAAGGGGTGGCCGCCGAATGGGGCGAGACCAACGAGGAACTCGGCCGGGCGCTACCGCTGGGCCGTACCGCGCATGCCGCCGAGATCGCCGAGGCAGTGCTGTTTCTGGCCTCGCCGCGGGCCAGCTTCATCACCGGTTCGACGCTGTACGCCGACGGCGGCGGCGCGGCGGTCTGACGGCCCTGATCCAGCGGAAGGAATGAGCATGTCGCACCAAAGCCTCGAGGACGCCGCGGTGACGTTCTCATTGTGCCGGGAACGCCTGTTCGGCATCGCTTTTCGGATCCTGAACGACAGCGCCGCAGCGGAAGACATCGTGCAGGACGCGTGGGTGCGGTGGCAGACCTGCGATCGCGACGTCGTTCTCGACCCGCCGGCGTTCCTGACCACCACCACGAAGCGGCTCTGCATCAACGCACTGCAGTCGGCGCGTGCGCGTCACGAAACCCACGCGAGCCCGTGGCTGCCCGATCCGGTGGATCCCCACGCGGACCCGCAGCGTCGTATCGAACAGTGTGAGGCACTGGAACTCGCCGCGCTCACCCTGCTCGAACGGCTGTCTCCGCCCGAGCGCGCGGCCTATGTGCTGCGCGAGGCGTTCGACTATTCGTACGCCGAGATCGCCGGGATCGTGGAGGTGACGCAGGCGAACGCACGCCAACTCGTCAGCCGTGCGCGCAAACGCCTCGTCGCAGAACGCCGTGAGGAGCCCACGGGCGCCGAGCAGAAGCGGATGGTGGTGGCGCTGACGGTGGCCGCGCACTCGGGTGACCTGGCGACATTGGAGACGGTGTTCACCGAGGACATCGCGATGGCTGCCTAAGCGAGGTGGAACAACGCCATGGCGTTGGCGTCCAGGATTGCGTGCGCTTCACCGGGATCGGCGACATCCATGACGTACTCGACCGCGCGCACGAACGTATCGCCGTCCTCGTACGGGAAGTCGGTGCCCAGCAGTATCCGGTCGGCACCAAAAGTGTCTATGGCACAACGCAATGCAGGCTCGTGGCAGTGGCTCACCGTGTCGAACCACAGCCGGTGTACCGCCTGGCTGGGTGGCTCCGGCGTGTCGGGCGCCTCCCACGCGAGGTGATCGTCGGCCCTGCGGGTGAGCATCGGCAGCGCGCCGCCCAGATGCGAGCAGATGATCTTCACGCCGGGATAGCGTTGCAGGTGACCGGAAGTGATCAGCTGCAGCGCGGCGATGGTGTCCTCGAACGGCGCCCCCGCCATCCACGTGATGTGGTGTTCGGTCACCAGCGGGGAGCAGGCGCCGTTGCCCGCCGGATGCAGGTACAGCACCGCGCCGCGGGTATCGAGTTCGGCGAAAATCGGTTCGAAGTCCGGATCGGTGATCGCGCGGTCCAGCACGCTGGTGTTCATCGTGACACCGACCATGCCCAATTCATCTGTGGCACGTGTTATTTCGGCGATGGCGGCATCGACGTCCGGCATAGGTATGGCAGCAAAGGCACGGAAGCGGTCGGGATGTGCGGTGACGACCGCGGCATACTCGTCGTTGACGTAGTGAGCCGCCGCGACGGCCCGCTCGGTGTCGAGGCCGTAGGGCAGCTGCGGGGCGGCCGACAACACCTGAATGTCGATGCCCGCGCGGTCCATCAACCGCAGCCGCGCATCGAGCTCGGCGCCGCCGCCTGCACCGATACCTCGCTGGGTTGCGGTGTCGGTCTTGCCGAGAGCGGCGAGCCGGTCGAGATATCGGTCGGTCCAGTAGTGGGCGTGAACGTCGATCCGCATGTATGTCAACGCTATTCGCTGGACGCCGCGCCGTACAGTGTTCAACGGCTGGCGAGTTGGATCGCGCCGCGATTAGCCTCGGACACGTGAGCGAGAAACTGCACGTCGACCTTTCGGGTGCACCGCAGACCATGCTGGCCACCTTGTATGCCAAAGCACTGGACGCCGACCTGCCCAAGCCGATACTCGGCGATCGGTTGGCCAGGGAGATCGTCAACCGCATCGACTACGACTGGTCGAAGACCTCGATCACCAAAGCCAATTCGCCGTCGGTCACCACCCGCAGCGCCCATTTCGATATCTGGGCCAGGCAATTTCTCGCGGTCCACCCCGAAGCCACCGTCGTACACCTCGGCTGCGGATTGGACGCGCGCGCGTTCCGACTCGATCCGGGTCCCGGCGTGCAGTGGTACGACGTCGACTATCCCGAGGTCGCCGATCTGCGTCGCCGACTCTTCCCGGGTCGCGACGACTATCACGTCATCGCCGCCTCGGTGACAGATCCGGCGTGGCTCACCGACGTGCGCTCGGACCGACCGACGCTGATGATCGCCGAGGGACTGACCATGTATCTCACCGAGTCCGACGGTGTCGCATTGTTGCGGCGCGTCGTCGACACCTTCGCGGGCGGGGAATTGCAGTTCGACGCGTTCAACCGGTTGGGCATCAAATCGCAGTGGATTAACGCGGTGGTTCGCCGGTCCGGGTCGACGCTGTCCTGGGGGATCAACCGGCCCGACGACATTCTCGACGCCGTGCCGGGGGTACGGCTGCTGGCGTGGGAGTCACCTTTCGATTCGGCGACGTTCCAGGACGTCGCCTGGTACTACCGCGCCATGGCCCGCGCGATGTCGGTGGCGCCGTCGTTGCGCTACCTGGCGCAGTATCACCGCTACGCGTTCTGAGCGGGCTCAGTACCCGAGCATGTGACGGCGGGTGCTGTGGCTGGTGCCCGGACCGGCAGCGGTCGGTGCCTTGACGGTCGGGGTGGCCACGATGCTCGGTTGCCAGTTGTCGTGCACCGGTGCGGCGTCGGCATTCGCCGCCGTTCCCAGTGCGAACGCGCCGATCAGTCCGGCGGGGACGACGATGTAGGTGGCGATGTATCGCGTGAAGACGTGCATGTGGATTCTCCCGGTGTCCTTGACCTGTTGCGCATGACGATGCCGCGCAACGGTCCACGCGTCTGTCCGGTGATCGGACCGCCTGCCGGATGAATCCGCTGTCCCCCGATCGGCGGAGTCAGACCGCCCTGAGTTCGGCGATGACCTCGCCGTAGAGCCGGGCCTTGATCGCCCCGAATACCGCGCCGGCTTTCGGGGCCAGCGCATCGGCCCGCGCGATCGCGACATCGAGCACCTCACCTTCACCCGCGGTGGCGGCGACGATGCCTGCCGACAGGGCGTCCTCACCGCCATAGCGCCGCGCGGTCGTCATCGCTTCGTGAGCGGTCGCGACTGGTAGTCGCGACCGGATCAGCGCGTTCATGCCGGGGGTGAACGGAATGCCGAGGTCAACCTCTGGAAGGCAGAAGAACCCCCGGTCGGCCCGCATGACGATCTGGTCGTGCGCCAAGGCAAGCATCGCGCCGCCGGCAAACGCGTGGCCCTGCACGGCGGCGACGATCGGTGCCGGAAAGGCCAGGACACGGGCGAACAACAGATGAACGTCCAACAGGTTCGCTTCGGACGCGTCCGGGTTGCTCGCCATGAAATCCAGATCCAGCCCGTTGGAGTAGAACTTGCCGAGGCCGGTCGTGACGACGGCTTTGGCGCCCTCGGCGGCTTCGACCTCGTCGAGCGAGGCGTTGATCGCGGCGAGTCGATTGGGGTGAAAGCGGTTCTCGTCGTCGCCAAGCGTGAGCACGAAAACCGCACCGTTGCGGTCGAGGCCGGTCATCTGCCGATTACACCACCCGTGCCTGCTGTCAGAATCGGACGGTGGCCCACCCGACGCCTGGAAGGAAGTAGACGATGCCTGCGCCGCAGTCCCCCCGCGATGAGCCGGGCCTGCCCATCGTGATCGTCCGGTTCGGGAGGGTGGACGAGGTGCTGCGCCCCGGAGAGGGCCCGGTGTTCATCGGCAGGGAGCTGCCCGCGCAGCTGCGCATCGACGACACGCGCATCTCCCGAACGCACGCGCGGATCGAGTCGACGGGAGCGCAGTGGGTGGTCATCGACGAAGCCAGCACCAACGGCGTGTTCCTCAACGGCGAACGGGTTTCCAACGTGGCCGTGACGGACGGCATGACGTTGCACCTGGGTCACCCCGAGGGCATCGCGGTGCGGTTCTCGTTCATCGACCCCGACGCGGGCACGATGATGGCCACCGGTGTGATGCCGGCACGCACCACCGACGACACCATCGCGCAGCCGGAGAAGGCCGCCGGGCCCCCGGCCGGAGCGCAGGACGGCCCAGACGTCACCCGGGCCGGCGCGGCGGTTATCGCGCGCCGCGAAGAGCTCGGCTACTCGGCGCGCCGCCTCAGCGACGAGAGCGGCGTCAGCGTGGGCGAGCTGGAGGATTTCGAGTGCGGGCGCACCTGGCCTCCCCAGGGCACCCGCGACAAGATCGAACGGGCCCTGCGCTGGCCGTCGGGCACGATCCCTCTGGTGGCCCGCGGGGGCGAGATCCCCGACGACGACGACACCGGAACGCTGTCGGACTCCGTGCAGCTGGAGGTGATGCTCGACTACGCCAAGATCGCCCTCGACGGGATGAGCGCGCGGATCGCGGCCCTGCCACCGGTCGACGACCGGGACTTCGGCGTTCAGGTCGCCGAGCTGCTGGCGCAGCTACGCCGGCTGCACGCCACCACCGCCAACGCCGCGCGCAGCGCGCCGGCGCTCGAGATCCTGTTGGCGCTGTCCGACGTGCGCCGGACCTACAGCGACCTGATGTGCCACGCCGCGACCGCCCCCGCCGCCACGCTGGGGCAGCGCCTGTACGCCGCGCGGCACCGAGCCCTGCTCAGCGTCGAGGAAACCGCAGCGGCATGCGCCGTCGACGTCGATGCCGTCAACGCCGTCGAAGCAGAGCGGGAGGTATCCGCCGCGGAGTCCGCGGCGCTGGAAAGCGTCCTCGTCCGCATCGGCGACCGCTGAGCGGACGGACCCAGATGCCACTGCATGCCCACCGGCTGCGACGACGCCGCCCGCGCCCGTACGTGATACTGCTGAGCATGAATGCGGCGGGGTGCATCCATGTAAATGAGCATCGGGGGACCCGCCAGTGCTGACCAACGGCTCTATGGTGGGCGGCTACCGCATCGAGCGGGAACTGGGTGCCGGCGGAATGGGCTCGGTGTATCTGGCCGCACATCCCACCCTGCCCCGCCGCGATGCGCTCAAAGTGCTCTCCCGGGAACTCTCGCGTGACCCCGACTTCCGGACGCGCTTCACGCGCGAAGCCGACGTGGCCGCATCACTGGATCACCCACAGATCGTGTCGGTCTACGACCGGGGCCAGACCGACGACGGGCAGTTGTGGATCGCGATGCAGTTCGTCGACGGTACCGACGCCGACGCTGCTCTGCGTGATGGCAAGATGACCCCGCCTCGTGCTGTGCACATCGTCTCCGAAGTCGCCAAGGCACTCGATTTCGCCCACAGCCGCAACGTCGTGCACCGCGACATCAAGCCGGCCAACTTTCTGCTGTCGGGACCTGCCGACGCCAACGAGCGGGTGCTACTCGGCGATTTCGGTATCGCCCGCGCGCTGGACGACGTCGGGCTGACCGCCACCGGGTCGGTCATGGCCACCATCGCCTACGCCGCCCCAGAGGTGTTGTCGGGCATGCAGTTCGACGGCCGCGCCGACATCTACTCTCTTGGCTGCACCCTGTACCGGCTGCTGACCGGCAAGACACCGTATTCGGGAGCCAACGGGCCGGCGGCCACGATGATGGCCCACTTGCAGCAACCGCCACCGCGGGTCACCGACGTGGTGCCCTCGCTGCCGCCGGCGCTCGACCAGGTGATCGCCGCCGCGATGGCCAAGGATCCGAGGCAGCGGTTCGGTTCAGCCAGCGCGTTGGCGGCCGCCGCCGCGGCGGCGCTGTATGACCCACGTGCACAACAGAACCCGACGTTACTGGCGCCGGTATCCGGCGCGGAGGTCAGCTCGTACCCGCGTGCGGACTCCGGCACGCCCTGGATGCCCGGCGGACCGCCACCGGGTCAGTCGGGACCGGGTTTCGGGCCGTCCACCCCGGTGCCTGTCGCACCGCGGCGCCGTCGGCGCGCGGTGGTCATCGGCGCGGCGGCCGCGGTGGCGGTGCTGGTCGCCGCCACCGTGACGGTGGTGGCGTGGCCGTCCGACGATCCGGCGTCACCCACCTCGCAGAGTGGACCGACATCCGGAGTCCCGACCACGGTGGCCGGGCCACCGGCCACCGACGTGCCCGTTTCGGTCCTACGCTCGATCTTGTTGACTGGCAACGAGATTCCCGGCAACACCGGCGAGACCGCGGTGGTCCTCGAATCGGACGGCACCGAACTCCTCAACGACTCGGCAACCATCGACAATCAGCAGTGCCTGGGTGCATGGGCGCCGGCACAACAGCCGGTCTACAGCCAGACGCGCATCGCCGGGGTCGCGGTGCAGACGCTACGTGCGCTGTACCGAAAGATCACCCAGGATAGCGTCATCCAGGCGGTGGTGTCGTTCCCCGATCCGAGCGGCGCCGGCATCTCGCTGCAGCTGCAGCGTCAGGACTGGGAGGCCTGCGCGGGCAACACGGTCACCATCACCGGAGCGGGCGAGCCACCGCTGCAGTGGACGTTCGGGCAACCCACCAACAACGCCGGCGCATTCGTGTTGGACGCGACCTCCGGTGCCGGCGACGCGGTCTGCCAGCACGGCATATCCACCCGCGGCAACGTGCTGATCGACATCCGTCAATGCCGACCGCCAGGCACCGGCGACGTCGGGGCCTTGATCACCGCGACCGCCAACAAGGTGCCCCGGCAACAGTGACCACCGAAACCTATCGAAAACTCTTGTCAGCCAGGAGGTTTGCCGTCAATGGCAGCACGTAGAGTATCCGCCCTCATCGGAGCGATGCTTGTCACGGTTCTCATGGGCGCGGCGTGCTCAAGCGGCGGAACTCCTGTCGCCCAGGAGAGCACCGCGGAGTCGACACAGTCCTCGGTGGCGGCCACCACCACGACCACCGCACCGTCCGACGACGACCAGGTGCGCGAGACGGTGATGGCGTTTCAACAGGCGTACAACACGCAGAACTGGGACGCCTATCTGGAGCTGATGTGCCCGTCGTGGCGGGCCCAGTACACCGGCCCGGTCATGGAGATGACGAAGAAAACCCGTATTGATCAAGGGTTGACGACGATGACCGTGAACAGTGTGCAGATCCTCGGGGACGAAGCGACGGCGACCGTCGATGCCCAGAACGAACTGCTGGGACGCAAGACCCTCGACTTGAAGCTGGTCCGCGAGGACGGATGGCGCGTCTGCATGCCCAGTGGTGTGCGGTAGTGCGAATCGCGTTGGCGGCCTTGACGGTCGCGCTGCTGCTGGCCGCGTGTGGTAGCACTGTCGACGGCACCGCGGTGCAGGGGACGGCACCAACGGTCGATCCGTCGGCGCTCGACCCCGGCTCCTACCCGACGACGCCGCGGCCGCCCCTGGGACAGGCGGGCACCGATGAGGCGGGGCAGCTTGTCGAGGGCAGGCGGATGGCGGGCTTCGTGGTCGGGCCGTGGCAGGTCGACCCCGCGCTGACCCAGATCGGGGCGGCACCCGCAAAGGTCCTGCAGCGCCGCAATGAGGTCGTGCAGGTGGTCTGGCCGGCGATGCTGGCCAGGTTCCCCTCGCTGCCGCTCGTCGCCGGCTTCGTCAGTGAACGGACGTCGGCCAACCCGGGCGACGCGACGCTGCTGCGCAATGCGGTCCTGCAGTATCCGTTTCCGCAGACCGCAACGGAGGCGGCCGAGGGCTTGGCCTCGGGGGCGTTGAACATCGTCGACGGTGGCGCCAGCGCGGCGATGACGGAACCGATCCGGGCGGTGCCGATTCCGGGTCACCCCGAGGCGACCGGAGCGCTGATGAAACGTCTCGAGGGCACCGCGAGCGTGGAAGAGCTGACTGTCGTCAGTTCCCGTGGGCCGTATGTCCTGATCCAGGTGGTCCAGTTCGCCACGCCGGATCGGGCCGCCGAACTGGCGGGCCGCGTCCTCGATCTGCAGGGCCCACTGATCGACACGTTCGTGCGCACCGAGCCGGCGCCGCTGGCGGCGCTGCCGCGGGACCCGTCGGGTCTGCTGGCCCGGACTGTGCCGATCAAACCCGGGCAGGGGGACACGATGTCGGACGCCGACTACGACCCGGCAGCGGCACTGCAGTTGGAGGACAACCCGATTCAGGTGGGCACCGCGATGCAGGACGCCGGGGTCGACGCCGTGGCGGTCAGCCAGACGACGCTCTATCAGGCCCGTGACGGGGCGGCCGCGCAACAGCTTGCGCAGACACTCGGCGACGACGTCGTAGCGCGCCAGGCGGGCCAAGCCGCCGCCGCGGTGCCGGGCCTCGCGGGCACCCGGTGCGTGCGCACGGAAGACGCGGATTCACTGATAGCGCGGCACTGGTGCGTCGGCACCAAGGACCGGTACACGTTCAAAGCGGTTGCCCGCGATCTGAACAACGCCCATCAGCAGATCGCGGCCCAATACCTGATGCTGGGCGGGTAGCCAGCGCTCAGTTCGGGATCTTCTCCAGGATCCGGTTGGCGATCGTCACGTTCTGCTCGGCGAGGTTGCTGCCCATGATCTGCACATCGACCAGCACGTTGTTCTTCGCCGCGATGGCTCGGGTGACGGCGACCGGCGAATTGTCGTTGACGTTGCGCAACGACGTGACGCCGCCGCCGGCGTCGACCGGCTCGCCCAGCGTGAACGCCGCCTGCTGGCCCTGCACAATCATCTTCCACACGAACTGCTTGTTCGCGCAGCGCCGCCACTGCTCGACGTAGTTGGCCAGGGCGCGCTGCGCGGCCGCCGCGCTGTCGAAGGTGACCACCGACTCGCCGAGCATGAGCGAAGGCGTCGGCGACTGGACTTGGCTGGCGCCGTGGAACTTCCGGTAGCCGGTGCCTTCATAGGCGGGCGGTGCGCCGCCGCTGAAGGAGCTGGCGCAGTTCTCCGGCTCGTACACCTGCTGGCTGGGATCCGGCACAGCCACACCCGTTGAGTTCGGCCCCTCGATCAACTGCGGGTTGTCCATGATGGTCTTGAGCTCCTCGAGGCTCGGCAGCAACTCCGGGAGCTTGGCGGCGGCGACGGGCGCCGGAGTCGGCGGTGGCGGCGGGGCGCTCGACGTCGACGTGGCCGACGCCTCGGCAGTGGAATCCTCGGTGGGGGCCGCTGACTCACCGCCGCAGGCCGTACCGACTGCGAGGACAGCTGCCGAGGACAGCGCGAGCGCGACTCGCATCCGTCCGCGCAGACTCCCCGAATTCGCCCACCGCTGGTGCTGACGCATCAAGTCGCCCTTTCTGTTCCATGACCGGTCTTCCAGCATCGCATGGCGAAGCACGTGGTGCGGACACCAATTTCGCAGCCGCGACGCTGAACGCCGCTGGCGCGTCCTGCCAGAATCAGGAGGTGACCCGAACGATCAACGGCCGGATTTCCAATTGGTACCCGCAACTTCCGGCCGTGCGTGCCGCGCTGCCGGGAAATCGCGACGCCGATGTGTGCATCGTCGGTGCCGGCTACACCGGGCTGTGGACGGCGTACTACCTGAAGCGGGCCGATCCGTCGCTGCGCGTCGTGGTGCTCGAGGCGCGGTTCGCCGGGTTCGGCGCGTCGGGCCGCAACGGCGGTTGGCTGTCCGGCCTGGTGCCCGGCGACCGAAACCGGATGGCGAAGCTCTACGGACGCGACCGTGTGCTGGCCTGGCAGCAGGCCCTCAACGAGTCGGTCGACGAAGTCATCGACGTGGCGGGACGCGAGAGTATCGAAGCCGGCATCGTCAAGGGTGGCACGCTGCACGTCGCGCGCAACCGCGCGCAGGCGTCGAGGTTGGCGGCCGAAGTCTCCGAGGAACTCAGCTGGAATGTCGATGGCATTACCGCATTGACGAAAGATGAATCAGCACAGCGTATTCAGATCGACGGCGTTGTGTCGGCCTACCACAACCCGCACTGCGCGCGGGTGCAGCCGGCTCAGCTGGTGCGAGGACTTGCCGACACCGTCGAGCGGCTCGGGGTCGATCTCTACGAGCGGTCACCGGTCAACGAGCTGCGCGCGGGACGGGTGGGGACCGTGCTGGGCAAGGTGAGTGCACCTGTCGTGCTGCGCGCGACCGAAGGCTTCACCGCGTCGCTGCCGGGGCTGAAGCGACGCTGGTTGCCGATGAACAGTTCGATGATCGCGACCGAGCCGCTCCCGCAGGACATTTGGGAGACCATCGGCTGGGAGGGCCGCGAGACGCTCGGCGACACCGCGCACGGCTTCTTCTACGCTCAGCGCACGGTCGACGACCGCATCGCCATCGGCGGCCGCAGCGTGCCGTATCGCTTCGGTTCGCGCACCGACATCGACGGTAGGGTGCCCGAGCGCACCATCGACCATCTCACCTCGGTACTGCATTCGGCGCTACCGCAGACCCGCGGTGTCCCCGTCGCACATGCCTGGTGCGGTGTGCTTGCTGTCCCGCGGGACTGGGAGGCATCCGTAACATTCGACAAAGCCACGGGATTGGGCTCGGCTGGCGGCTATGTCGGACACGGCGTCACGGCCACCAACCTGGCCGGACGCACCCTGGCCGACCTGGTGCTCGGACGGCAGACCCCGCTCACAGACCTGCCGTGGGTCGGGCACCGATCGCGTGACTGGGAACCCGAGCCGTTTCGATGGCTGGGCGTGCGAGGGATGTACACGGCTTACAAGGCCGCCGACTGGCACGAATCGCGCGGGCGAAAGACGACGTCACCGATCGCCGTCGTGGCCGACAAGATCGCCGGCAGGCCCTAGCGGGATGTCGCCGCCGGAGCGGCTCCTAGTGGGACTCGGCGCGCTCCTTCAGCCGCTGCAGGGTCAGCTTGATGTGCTTGGCGTTGGCCGTGTCGCGGTCACGTACGCCCGTCGCGATGCCCGCCGGTGTGCGAAACCAACCGGGCCGCTTGTCCCAGGTGCGCTCGGTGACGGTGCAGCCGCCGTCGGTCGCGGTGATGTCGTAGCGCCAGTGCGCGACCGGGATGACAAGACTCTTCACGTCGAACGCGAACGCGCGCCCCGGCTCGGCGTCGGTCACGGTGCAGGTCGTCGTCCACTTCTTGCTGCCCTGCTGGTTGCGGCCCTTGAAGACGGCCCCCGGTGCGACGCGGTCGCCCCGGTGCCAAACCATCTCGGTGGCCTCCTCAGCCAGCGCCGACAGCGTGGGAAGGTCGGTGATCAGCGCGTATACCGTCGACGGCTCTGCCGCGATGTCTGTCGAGGCCTCAGCGGAGGCGGGACCGTGTGCACTCATGTCGCGAATCGTAGCCAGCGGTGCAGGAATCCTGAGCGCTACTGCCACGTTGGTCAACACATGAGCGATCGCCCCGTACTCCAGCCTTCTGAGACACATCCGATCACCGTCGAACCGACGGGCAAGCACGTCACCGTTCGTATCAACGGCGAGGTCGTCGCCGACACCGACAATGCGCTGACCCTGCAGGAGTCGACGTATCCCGCCGTGCAGTACATCCCGAAGGGCGACGTCGTGCAGTCCGCGCTGCGTGACAGCGACACCGAGACGTACTGCCCGTTCAAGGGTGTGGCGAGCTATCACCACGTCGTCACGGGATCCGGCGACACCGTCGAGGACGCGATCTGGACGTACCTCGAGCCGTACCCGGCGGTGGCCGCGATCGCCGGTCATGTGGCGTTCTACCCGGACAAGGCTGTCGTCACCGTCACCTAGTCTGAGGCGGTGCGAAGCGTCGAGTGCAGTGTCGTTTTCGCGGGTCCGGCAAGCCCGGGATTGACGCTGTCACCGCTGCGCCGCGGCCGCGCTGACCCGTGCTATCACGACGCCCGCGACGGTGCGATCTGGCGCACCAGCCTCATGCCCAGCGGACCGGTCACCGCGCGCCTCACCAAATCGGCTGGCGACACCGTTGACTGCGAGGCATGGGGCGGCGGCGCACGGGAGTTCGCCGAATCACTACCTGCCCAACTCGGACGCGACGACGACTCGTCGGGCTTCCAACCGGTCGAGCCGACCATCGCCGCCGCGCATCGGCGGGTTCCGCATCTGCGGCTGGGTCGCACCGACCGCGTGCTGGAGGCGCTCATCCCGGCGGTGCTCGAACAACGGGTCTACGGCAAGGACGCCCGTGCGGCGTGGAGAAAACTCGTCACGAAATACGGCGCCCCCGCGCCCGGGCCCGCCCCCGCACACATGCGGGTGTCACCACCGGGTGAGGTGTGGCGACGCATCCCCTCCTGGGAGTTTCATCTCGCCAACGTCGACCCCGGCCGCGCCCGCACGATCGTCGGCTGCGCGCAGCGGGCCGACTCGCTGGAACGCCTCGCCGCCCGCCCGACGGAGCAGGCCCGCATCGCGCTCATGTCGCTACCCGGCGTCGGCGAATGGACCGCGGCCGAGACTGCGCAGCGCGCCTTCGGCGATGCCGACGCGTTGTCGGTCGGCGACTACCACCTGGCCAAGATGGTCGGCTGGAGTCTGCTCGGCCATCCCATCGACGACCCTTCGATGGTCGAACTGCTCGAGCCGCTGCGGCCGCACCGCCACCGTGCGGTTCGCCTGCTGGAAGTCAGTGGTCTGGCGTCCAATCCGCGGTTCGGTCCGAGGATGCCGATTCCAAACCTTGCCGATATGTGACGTGTCTTTCCCCCCGGTTTTGTCCGGTAGTCGGCGGGTACACGTCGCGAGACGGTCAATCATGCGAAGGAGCTACTGATGACTACGTTCACGATTCCCGGCCTCTCCGACAAGCAGGGCGCCGAAGTGGCCGAAATTCTGCAGAAGTCGCTGAGCGCGTACAACGATCTGCATCTGACCTTGAAGCACATTCATTGGAACGTCGTTGGCCCGAACTTCATCGGCGTGCACGAGATGATCGACCCGCAGGTCGAACTCGTTCGTGGATACGCCGACGACGTCGCCGAGCGCATTGCCGCACTCGGCAAGTCGCCACAAGGTACGCCGGGCGCCATCATCAAGGACCGCACGTGGGACGACTACTCGGTGGGCCGCGACACGGTGCAGGCGCACCTGGCAGCCTTGGACCTCGTCTACACCGGTGTGATCGAGGATCTGCGTAAGGGCATCGACCGTCTCGACGACCTCGACCTGGTGTCCCAGGACCTGTTCATCAGCCAGGCGGGCGAGCTGGAGAAGTTCCAGTGGTTCGTCAGGGCGCATCTGGAGAACTCCGGCGGCCAGCTGTCCAACGCGGGCGCCAAGACCGAGAAGGCGGCCGCCAGCCGCGCGAAGAAGAAGACCGCGACCAAGTAGCGGCCTGATCCGAACTCGCGTTTACGGGCGTGTAGGTGGGTCTACGCCGCGGCTGTTGCCAGTTCGCGGTGTGCTGCGGCCAGCCGTAGGGCGGCGGTGAGCACCGACCCGACGATTATCATCGCGCCGACCACCGGGATGGCGGCCGGTGCCGCGGCGGCCACGATGACGGCGAGGCAGCGTTCGGTCTTGCCGAAGGGCCCGCCGTTGCGCCGGGTTGCGCCCGCCCCTGCGGCGGCCAGTGAGGCGAATGTCGGCAGGGTCGCCGCCAGCGCGGCGGCGAGGACCCAGATCACCGGCCAGGACAGCCAGTTCATGCCGGGGCCGCCCTGAGATGCCGCCCAGACCGCGAGTCCGGCGAACATCAGCAGATCCGAGGCACGGTCGCCGATTTCGTTCAGTGCGAAACCCCAGGGTCGGCAGACCTTCCTGGCCCGCGCGACCGCACCGTCGAGGTTCGCCCCGGCGAGTCGGACACCGAGCCACAACACCGCCAGTGGCCACCAGCCGGCCGCGATGCTGACTCCCGCCGCTGCGGCGCCGAAGATGCCGACCGCGGTGAAGAAATCCGGTGAGGTGCCCTGATTCTCGGCGCGCTCCAGGAAGATCCGAAGCCGTTGTGTATACCAGGGTTTCAGTGCGTAGAGTCCGTCCATCGCTACGCCGCTCCCGCCATGGATGCCCGCTGCGGTTCCCGCTGAGTGACGACGAGGTGGTCCTGTACCAGTCGAAGGGTGCCCGTATTGGTCCGCGTGCGACGGCCGTTGCGCAATGCCGAGACCTCACGCCGCAGATCCTGCGCGGCGATTGCGGCCGAGTCCATCGGCTCACCGATCCGAACCTCCATCGGGCTGGGCGTCAGGCGGCCACCCTTGGGCAGCACGTCGGCGGTTCCCAGCAGCGCAACCGGGATGACCGGCACGCCGCATTCCTTCGCCAAATGCACTGCACCGGAGCGGAATTCGCCGATGTTGCCGTCGGTGCTACGGGTGCCCTCCGGATAGATCACGACAGTCCGGCCCGCCGCGAGTGCGGGTTTGACGGCCGCGACCAGCGCGGCATACGACGAGCCGCCCGAACGCCGCACCGGAAGACCACCTGCGAGGCTGGTCAGTACGAACCGGCGCACCGGCACGTCGAACCAGTAGTCGGCGGCCGCAACGAACACCGGCTTCGTCTTGGGCGGCAGCGCGGCGAGGAGCACCGCCGTGTCGGCGTGAGAGCTGTGGTTGGCGACGAGGATGCAGCCACCTTCGTGACGCCAGCGCCCGATCACCGTCAGTCCGCCGGAGCAGCCGACCACGGTACGCCACAGGTAATGCCGGAACGCAGCGGCGAATCGGCCCGCGCGAATCCACCGATGGATGGCGACGAGGAGCAGCCCGACGACGCACGCGGCCTCGATCCAGGGAACGGTGGCCGGCGCGGCGTTCACCAAGATGGCGAGGTTGTTGAACAGCTCCGGGGTGTGGCCGTGCATCGCCGAACGGTGCAGGTAATCGCCCACGCCGGGCATGTACCACGGGTTGAGTGCGCGAAGCGCGTTCATCGGGTATCTCCTCTCCTTCTCGTCGGTTGGCAGGGTGATCTGCCGGGCCGTTGTTGAGGAGAGTTAACGAATGCGCGCTTGGAAATTTCTAAAGGCTTCCAAAAGCCCCTGATCGGCTCGGAAGGCCGTGATCTGCCTCGGTTACGCGTCCACGGGGTTGCAGCGGTTGACGATCAGTGGGTCGGTCTTGGTGAACGGGAATGCCGGGAGATCGTCGATGTGCATGTTGAACGTCGCGGCCAGCACTTCCCGCGAGTACGCGCTCGCCGATGCGCGATACCCGATGTCGCCGGGCATGGGCTGGTCGAAGAAGATCGCGAAGTGAATGTCGGGGGCGTCCACGACCTCGATGTGGTGCGGATAGGCGCGCGGGATGAAGTAGACGTCGCCCTCCTTGAGGTAGTAGGTGTCGACCGAACCATCGGGGTCCATCACGGTCATCCGGCCGTTTCCCTTGTGCACGTAGCCCATTTCGGCAGTGATGGGATGCCAGTGCGGTTCCCGCATACCGTCCTCGCGAATTCGCAGCGAGTACATCGACAAATCCTTCAGCGCGGGCCAGTACTGAGCCCGCGCCAGCCGAGCCGAGCCGACCGCGACGCCGATTGCCGGACTCTGCGCCTCGACGGCGAACTTGTGTGGATCGTCGAACCGGGCAGTTGACGGAACGTCCGGACTTCCGGCGCGAGCGGCGAACTTTCGGTCCGTGGTGTCGCGCCGCATCTTGGCGAAGTCAGCGGCGGGCAGGTCATAGGTGTTGCCGAGCACGGCGTCCGTCATGGCGCCGAAAGACGCTGCCAGACCGAAGTCTTCGGGCCGCTCGCTGCGGAACGCGAGAATGAACTCGGCGGGATCGTCTCCGATGTTCTCGATGTGATGCAGTGACCCGGAGTCGATGTGAAACATCTCGCCCGGCCCGACGGTGAAGCTGGAGAACTTGCTGTAGCTGTCGAGCACCGACACCAGCGAGATACCGGATATGCAGTAAGTGAGCTCGTTGCAGTTGGCATGCCAGTGTGGTGTACGCATTGCACCGGGGTTGACCACGATCCGTTTGATCGACATGCCGAACAGGATCGGGAACGTGTCGGCGGTGACTCGCGTGATGGACCCGAGGTCGTTCTGCTCGACGACTTCGCCGTCGGTCAACGAGGTGGCGTGCAGGCTTGGGGTCTGGGGTGTGGAGGGCATATCCACATGCTCGCCTCGAAAGCTGAGTTTTGTAGAAGTCTTCTCGAACTTTTGCGACAAAACTCGGATTTCGACGCTAAGCGTAGGCGGTGAGGCGCGCGACGATCGCCACCTCGCCGTCGGGGCCGATGGCTTGCGCCTCGCCGATACCGCTCCGGCGGCCCACTCGTAAAGCCGTTCCAACATAACGAGATTCAGGGCGGTCTTCCCGAGTGCTGAAGAACTGTCGGATGAAATTCACCCGCAGCGATGCGGTACGCAGCACCCGATCGTCTCGGCTTGCGTTGACTGCCGCCGACGCCACCAGTTCGAGTGCCATCGCCGACACCCCGCCGTGCACAATGCCGAGGCTGTTGTTCAGTACCGGATCCGGCAACTGCTGCAGGGTTTTGGCCGAACCGCCACTCTCGGCGACTCGAACCGCCATTCGGTCGGCCAGCGTGCCGGGCGGCAGGGGACCCGTGGGTCCGTCGGGGAATTCGCCGATGTGCTCCGGCGCGCTGATGAAGAAGGACCGCACCGTGGCCATGGCCAGCGTGGTGCCGCGATGGGACAACTCGCACAGGCCCAGCGCGACGTCGCTCTTGGCGGCGAACGGCTTCGACATCGCCGTGACCGGCTCGGCGGGGTCTTCGGCGATGACGTCGACCGCGTCGGGGCGGACTTCGAATGACAGCTCGCTGGACACCGTCCACTCGCCGGGGCCCCGGCGGCGGTGGTTGACCAGTCCGCCGACGTGGTCGACCAGCATGGCCAGCGGCGCGATCGTGAGCGTGCCGGTGATCGGATTGACCATCTCGCCTGCGGGTATCGACGCCACGCAGCCGTCGGGACCGTCTTCGGAGGTGACGATGCCGAAGCGGCCCAACGGGGTGTTCAACGGGTGAGACATCGCGATCCAGCGTGACGACACCACGGCTAGCCATATACCCCATGGGGGTATATACTCGCCATCATGACCGAGGTGGACCACACCCAACAGCAGGCGCACGCGGGTCACGAAGGCCATGAGGCCCATGGCGGGCACGGCGGGCACGGTGACCACGTCGCGGCGTTCCGGCGGCTGTTCTGGGTGATGCTCGTGCTGGCCGTCCCGACGGTCGCGCTGTCATCGATGTTCGCGATGATCCTGGGCTACACCGTGCCGGCGTTCCCCGGCGCGCAGTGGGTGTCGCCGGTGCTGGGCACGGTGATGTACGCGTGGGGCGGTAGGCCGTTTCTGACGGGTGCTGTGAGCGAGATCCGTTCGCGCGCACCGGGAATGATGCTGTTGATCGGCCTGGCCATCACGGTGGCGTTCGTGTCGTCGTGGGGTGCCAGCCTCGGTGTGTTGCATCACCAGCTCGACTTCTGGTGGGAGCTGGCGCTGCTGATCGTGATCATGCTGCTGGGCCATTGGATCGAGATGCGGTCGCTGGCGCAGACCACTTCGGCGTTGGACTCACTGGCGGCATTGCTGCCGGACGAGGCGGAACGTGTGGTGGGTGGGACAACAGAGACGGTCGCGCCGTCCGAGCTACACGTGGGTGATGTCGTGCTGGTCCGGCCCGGTGGCAGTGTTCCGGCCGACGGCGACATCGTCGACGGATCGGCGGACGTCGACGAGTCGATGGTGACCGGCGAATCGCGTCCGGTGCGGCGCGGCGTCGGCGACCACGTGATCGCGGGGACGGTCGCCACCGATTCCGGACTGCGCGTCACGGTGAGTGCGGTCGGCGACGACACGGCGCTGGCCGGAATCCAGCGCCTGGTCACCGAGGCGCAGAACTCGTCGTCGCGCGCGCAGCGGCTGGCGGACAAGGCGGCCGGCTGGCTGTTCTGGTTCGCGCTGGGCGCCGCCGTCGTCACCGCGGTCGTCTGGAGCCTGATCGGCCTACCGGACGAGGCGGTGGTGCGCACCATCACGGTGCTGGTGATCGCCTGCCCGCACGCGCTGGGTCTGGCGATCCCGCTGGTGGTGTCGATCGCGACCGAGCGCGCGGCCCGTGGCGGCGTCCTGATCAAGGACCGGTTGGCGCTGGAAAGCATGCGCACCGTTGGCGCAGTGCTGTTCGACAAGACCGGGACGCTGACCAAGGGGGAGCCGACCGTCACCGGCATTGCGACGACGGGACGGCCCGAAAACGAGGTGCTGGCATGGGCCGCGGCAGCGGAGGCCGACTCCGAGCACCCGCTGGCGCGCGCGATCGTCGAGGCGGCCCGTAGGCGCGGGTTGACGGTTCCGCGATCGTCGGAATTCAGCTCGTCGCCCGCCGTGGGGGTCGCGGCCCTGGTGGACGGTCGGCGGGTGCGGGTGGGCGGCCCTCGGCTGCTGGCGGAGGTGGGTTCCGACCAACTGTCCGCGGTGGTGCCGTGGCGCGACGAAGGTGCGATCGTGCTGCACGTGCTGGTCGACGACGACGTCGTCGGGGCGCTCAAGCTCGCCGACGAGGTGCGGCCGGAATCCCGTCAGACTGTCGACGCATTGCATCGGCTGGGCATCGAGGTGGTGATGATCACAGGCGACGCCGAGTCCGTGGCCCGTGCGGTGGCCGACGACCTGGGCATAGATCGGGTGTTCGCGGGTGTCCGACCAGGGGATAAGGCCGCAAAGGTCGCCGAGCTGCAGGACGAGGGGCTCGGCGGAAGGCGGGGCGAGCGGCAGGGAGTGGCCTTCGTCGGGGACGGCGTCAACGACGCGCCCGCGCTGGCGCAGGCGGATGTGGGCATCGCGATCGGCGCAGGCACCGACGTGGCGATCGCCTCGGCTGGGGTGATCCTCGCCAGTTCTGACCCGCGATCGGTGCTCTCCGTGATCGCCTTGTCGAAGGCGACCTATCGCAAGATGAAGCAGAACCTTTGGTGGGCAGCGGGATACAACCTGATCTCGGTGCCGCTCGCCGCGGGCGTGCTGGCGCCCGTCGGGTTCGTGCTGCCGATGTCGGTGGGTGCGATCTTGATGTCGGCGTCCACCGTGGTGGTGGCCGCCAACGCCCAACTCCTGCGCAGACTCGACCTCCGGCCCGAGTCGAGCGTGCGGGCCGTTCTCTAAGAATCTGGCTAGGCTTTGTGCAAACCCTGCGTGATGCAATAAAAGCTGGGTAAGCGGATGCCCTGAAGATTCAGCAAACAGATGAAGGGAGGCGCTCCGTGGCGACACATGTTTCGTATTCTGACCCCCGGGCCGACGCGCTCCCGAAATATCAATGGCTGCACCGTGTTTCGACGAATCGCCCAGCTGGATTCGCTGGGACCGCGGGCTGGCCCGAAATGCGTTGTTAGGTCCGCCTAAGTTGGCATGTCAACCCGAGTTTGTCATATCGTTTTGTCCACTTGTGGCGAGTGGGAATTGGGCCGTCGTTCAGTGCTGCACGAAGGAACCGCCCTCGCTGAAACGGCCAGCGGCCGTCCTCGAATTGGTTGGCCGGCGGAATCCTCGTTCGGCGTTCGGAAAAGGGTAGGTGGGAATGGCGCCCAGCAGTCAAGGGCTGTACAACCCCGCGTTCGAGCATGACGCGTGTGGCGTAGCCATGGTCGCGGACATGCACGGCCGCCGCAGCCGAACCATCGTCGACGCCGCGATCACCGCCCTGGTGAACCTCGAACACCGCGGCGCCCAGGGCGCCGAACCCCACACCGGTGACGGTGCGGGCATCCTGCTGCAGGTTCCCGACGAATTTCTGCGGGAGGTCTTGAAGGACCAGGGAGCCTCCTTCGAGCTGCCCGAGTACGGCAGCTATGCCACCGGCATCGCATTCCTGCCTCAGTCGTCCAAGGACGCCGCCACCGCCTGTGAAGCCGTGGAGAAGATCGCCGAGGCCGAAGGGCTCGAGGTATTGGGCTGGCGCGACCTGCCCACCGACGACTCGTCTCTGGGTGCCCTGGCCCGCGACGCCATGCCGACCTTCCGGCAGGTCTTCATGGCCGGCGCCTCGGGCATGGACCTGGAGCGCCGCGCCTACGTCGTGCGCAAGCGCGCCGAGCACGAACTCGGCACCAAAGGCCCGGGACAGGACGGCCCGGGACGCGAAACCGTTTATTTCCCAAGCCTTTCCGGTCAGACCTTCGTCTACAAGGGCATGCTGACGACGCCACAGCTCAAGGCGTTCTACCTGGATCTGCAGGACGACCGGCTCACCAGCGCGCTCGGCATCGTGCACTCGCGGTTCTCGACCAACACGTTCCCCTCGTGGCCGCTGGCCCACCCGTTCCGGCGGATCGCCCACAACGGCGAGATCAACACCGTCACCGGCAACGAGAACTGGATGCGGGCCCGCGAGGCCCTGATCAACACCGACGTGTTCGGCGAAAACGGGCTCGACAAGATCGTCCCGGTCTGTACGCCGGGAGCATCGGACACCGCGCGCTTCGATGAGGTTCTCGAGCTGCTGCATCTCGGCGGCCGCAGCCTGCCGCACGCGGTGCTGATGATGATTCCCGAGGCGTGGGAGCGCAACGAGTCGATGGACCCGGCCCGGCGGGCGTTTTACGAGTACCACGCCTCGCTGATGGAGCCGTGGGACGGCCCCGCGTCGATGACGTTCACCGACGGCACCGTGATCGGCGCCGTGCTGGACCGCAACGGCCTGCGGCCGTCGCGCATCGAGGTCACCGAGGACGGCCTCGTGGTGATGGCGTCGGAGGCCGGCGTGCTGAACCTCGACCCGTCGACCGTCGTGAAGAAGATGCGCTTGCAGCCCGGCCGCATGTTCCTGGTGGACACGGCACAGGGCCGCATAGTCGACGACGAGGAGATCAAGGCCGAGCTCGCCGCCGAGCACCCGTACCAGGAATGGCTGGATGCCGGCCTCTTCAAGATCGAGGACCTGCCCGCCGGTGACTACGTGCGGATGCCGCACCACCGGGTCGTATTGCGGCAGCAGGCCTTCGGCTACACGTACGAAGAGCTGAACCTGCTGGTCGCCCCGATGGCACGCACCGGAGCCGAGCCCCTGGGCTCGATGGGCACCGATACGCCCGTCGCCGTGTTGTCCCAGCGACCCCGGATGCTCTACGACTACTTCCAGCAGCTGTTCGCCCAGGTCACGAACCCACCGCTGGACGCCATCCGCGAGGAGGTGGTGACCAGCCTGCAGGGCACGGTCGGCCCCGAGGGCGACGTGCTCAACCCCAATGCCGACTCCTGCCGCCAGATCGTGTTGACGCAGCCGATCCTGCGCAACGCCGAACTGTCCAAGCTGATGTGCGTCGACCCCGACCACGAAATCCGCGGCCACAAGCACGGCATGCGCGCGGCCGTCATTCGATGTCTGTATCCGGTGAACCGTGGCGGGCAGGGCCTCAAGGAGGCGCTCGACAACGTCCGGGCCAAGGTGTCGGCGGCCATCCGTGACGGCGCACGGATCATCGTGCTGTCCGACCGCGAGTCCAACGAGCAGATGGCGCCCATCCCGTCACTGCTCAGCGTGTCCGCCGTGCACCACCACCTCGTCCGCGACCGCACCCGCACCCAGGTCGGGCTGGTCGTCGAGGCGGGTGACGCCCGCGAGGTGCACCACATGGCCTGCCTGGTCGGCTTCGGCGCGGCGGCGATCAACCCGTACATGGCGTTCGAGTCGATCGAAGACATGGTCGACCGCGGGGTGATCGCCGGCATCTCCAGCGACCAGGCCAAGGCCAACTACGTCAAGGCGGCGGGCAAGGGCGTGCTGAAGGTGATGTCGAAGATGGGCATTTCCACACTGGCGTCCTACACCGGTGCGCAGCTGTTCCAGGCCATCGGCATCAGCCAGCAGCTGCTCGACGAGTACTTCACCGGCCTGACGTGCCCCGTCGGCGGTATCGATCTCGACGACATCGCCGACGACGTCGCCACCCGGCATGCGCTCGCGTACCTGGACCGTCCCGACGAGTGGGCGCACCGCGAGCTCGAGGTCGGCGGCGAGTACCAGTGGCGCCGCGAGGGCGAGTACCACCTGTTCAACCCGGACACGGTGTTCAAGCTGCAGCACTCCACCCGCACCGGCCAGTACTCAATCTTCAAGGAGTACACCGCCCTGGTCGATGATCAGAGCGAGCGGATGGCGTCGCTGCGTGGCCTGCTGAAGTTCAAGGACGGGCAGCGTCCGGCCGTGCCGCTCGACGAGGTCGAGCCGGCCAGCGAGATCGTCAAGCGGTTCTCCACCGGTGCGATGAGCTACGGGTCGATTTCCGCCGAGGCCCACGAGACGCTGGCGATCGCGATGAACCGCCTTGGCGGACGGTCGAATTCGGGCGAGGGTGGCGAGGCCGTGCAGCGCTTCGACCGCGACGAGAACGGTGACTGGCGCCGCAGCGCCATCAAGCAGGTGGCATCGGGCCGCTTCGGGGTGACCAGCCACTACCTGAGTAACTGCACGGACATCCAGATCAAGATGGCCCAAGGGGCGAAACCCGGTGAGGGTGGCCAGCTTCCGGGCAACAAGGTCTATCCGTGGGTGGCCGAGGTGCGGCACTCGACGCCGGGCGTCGGGCTGATCTCGCCGCCCCCGCACCACGACATCTACTCGATCGAGGATCTGGCGCAGCTGATCCACGACCTGAAGAACTCCAATCCGCAGGCGCGCGTGCACGTGAAGCTGGTGAGCGAGAACGGTGTCGGCACCGTGGCGGCGGGTGTGTCGAAGGCGCACGCCGACGTCGTGTTGATCTCGGGCCACGACGGCGGCACCGGTGCGACGCCGCTGACGTCCATGAAGCATGCGGGTGCGCCATGGGAGCTCGGCCTGGCCGAGACCCAGCAGACGTTGCTGCTCAACGGACTTCGTGACCGCATCGTCGTGCAGGTCGACGGCCAGCTGAAGACCGGCCGCGACGTCGTCATCGCCGCGCTGCTAGGCGCTGAGGAATTCGGTTTCGCCACCGCACCTCTGGTGGTGTCGGGCTGCATCATGATGCGCGTCTGTCACCTCGATACCTGCCCTGTCGGTGTGGCGACGCAGAATCCGGTGCTGCGCCAACGGTTCAACGGTAAGCCCGAGTTCGTCGAGAACTTCTTCATGTTCATCGCCGAAGAGGTGCGGGAGATGATGGCCCAGTTGGGCTTCCGCACCGTCAACGAGATGGTCGGCCAGGTAGGCGCCTTGGACACCACGAAGGCCGCCGAGCACTGGAAGGCCTACAAGCTGGACCTGACGCCGGTGTTGCACGAGCCCGAGTCGGCCTTCATGAACCAGGATTTCTACTGCAGCTCGCGTCAGGACCACGGTCTAGACAAGGCGCTGGATCAGCAGCTCATCGTGATGTGCCGCGAAGCGCTCGATTCGGCTTCACCGGTCCGTTTTTCGACAACGATCGCGAACGTCAACCGGACCGTCGGTACGATGCTGGGTCACGAGGTGACGAAAGCCTATGGCGGCCAGGGGCTTCCGGACGGCACCATCGACATCACATTCGAGGGCTCGGCGGGCAACAGCTTTGGTGCCTTCGTGCCCCACGGCATCACGCTGCGTGTGTACGGCCAGGCCAACGATTACGTCGGCAAGGGCTTGTCGGGTGGACGGATCGTGGTGCGTCCGTCCGACAAGGCGCCCGCCGACTACGTCGCCGAGGACAACATCATCGCCGGCAACGTGATCCTGTTCGGCGCCACCAGCGGTCAGGCATTCATCCGCGGACAGGTGGGCGAGCGGTTCGCAGTGCGCAACTCCGGCGCGCACGCGGTCGTGGAAGGTGTCGGCGACCACGGATGCGAGTACATGACCGGTGGCAAGATCGCCATTCTCGGACCGACCGGCCGCAACTTCGCGGCGGGTATGTCTGGCGGAATCACTTATGTCTACGACCCGGACGGCAACCTGCCGGACAACCTGAACTCCGAGATGGTGGAACTGGAAAGCCTCGACGACGAGGACCTCGAGTGGCTGCACGACATGCTCCGAGCGCATGTCGATGCCACTGATTCCGCTGTCGGACAGCGTATTTTGAGCGACTGGGACAACACCGTGAAGCACTTCACCAAGGTCATGCCCCGCGACTTCAAGCGGGTGCTGGAGGCGATTGCCGAGGCCGAGCGAACCGGCGAGAACGTCGACGAAGCGATCATGGCGGCCGCCGGTGCCTGATCCACGTGGTTTTCTGAAGTACACGACGCGCGAGACCCCGCAGCGGCGGCCGGTCCCGTTGCGGCTTCGCGACTGGAAAGAGGTCTACGAGGACTTCTCCCACGACACCCTGCGCGAGCAGGCGACCCGCTGCATGGATTGCGGTATCCCTTTCTGCCACAACGGATGCCCCCTGGGAAACCTGATCCCGGAATGGAACGACCTGGTGCGCAACGACCGGTGGCGTGACGCGCTCGAACGGCTGCACGCGACCAACAACTTCCCCGAGTTCACCGGGCGGCTGTGCCCGGCGCCGTGCGAAGGCTCCTGCGTGCTCGGCATCAACCAGGATCCGGTGACGATCAAACAGGTCGAGGTCGAGATCATCGACAACGCCTTCGACAGGGGCTGGGTCGTTCCGCTGCCGCCGGACAAGCTCACCGGCAAGAAGGTGGCGGTCGTCGGCTCGGGCCCGGCCGGGCTGGCCGCCGCCCAGCAGCTCACGCGCGCGGGCCATTCGGTGACGGTGTTCGAGCGCGAGGACCGTATCGGTGGACTGCTGCGCTACGGCATCCCCGAGTTCAAGATGGAGAAACGCCACATCGATCGGCGCCTCGAACAGATGAAGGCCGAGGGCACGCATTTCCGGCCCGGGGTCAACGTCGGCGTCGACGTCACCGTTGCGCAGCTGCGGCTGAACTACGACGCCGTGGTGCTGGCCGGTGGTGCGACCGCGTGGCGTGACCTGCCGATCCCGGGACGTGACCTGGACGGCATCCATCAGGCGATGGAGTTCCTGCCGTGGGCCAACCGCGTCCAGCAGGGCGATGACGTGCTCGGCGAGGATGGCGAGCCGCCGATCACCGCCAAGGGCAAGAAGGTGATCATCATCGGCGGCGGCGACACCGGTGCCGACTGCTTGGGCACCTCGCACCGCCAGGGTGCGGAAAGCGTGCACCAGTTCGAGATCATGCCGCGCCCGCCGGAGGAGCGTGCCGACAGCACGCCGTGGCCGGTCTACCCGCTGATGTTCCGGGTCAGCTCGGCCCACGAAGAAGGCGGCGAGCGTGTCTACTCGGTCAACACCGAGGAGTTCCTCGGCACCGACGGCCGGGTCACGCATCTGCGCGGCCACGAGGTCGAGATGAAGGCAGGCAAGTTCGAGAAGGTCGACGGCAGCGACTTCGAGCTCGAGGCCGATCTGGTGTTGCTGGCCATGGGCTTCGTGGGTCCCGAGCGTGAGGGGCTGCTGACCGAGCTCGGTGTCGAGTTCACCGACCGCGGCAACGTCGCGCGTGACAATGAGTTCGCGACAACGGTGCCCGGCGTCTTCGTGGCCGGCGACATGGGTCGCGGCCAGTCGCTGATCGTGTGGGCGATCGCCGAGGGTCGCGCCGCGGCCGCCGGTGTGGACCGCTACCTGATGGGCACCACCGCGCTGCCCGCGCCGATCAAGCCGACGGCGGTTCCGCAGCGCTAGTCCGACGGCTTTCTGCCGAGTCCCAAAAACAACACCAGTCACACCAGAAACATCAGATGATTTTTCGGCGCGCCTCGCCCCGTTTGCCAACTCACCGGTATCTAATGACTTGATGAGGGCATTGCGCTAGGGTAAGGCCCCGAGCAGCTATCGGTATCGACGCAGGAGTCATCACTGTGTACCTCAACCCGCTATCTCGGTCACGGGTGAATCGAATCGCCTGGTCACTGTTCCGACATCCCCTGAAGAGCCGCGAATTCCCGGCCAAGGCCGAGCGCCTGATCACCGCCGACGAACTGGTCCGCTTCGGCGTCTAGCGAATTCCGTTACCGCCCGGCGGTCTCGCCGCGGCGCCGTGATTCACCCTTTGCCGAATCGTTATCTTTCCGTTACCGCCGCTAATCTTTGCTACTCAGCAGTCCCGACGCCCTGATCTCGTTGGCGAGCGGCTCGAGAACGGCGGGGTCATACGGCGGCGGCAGGTAGATGATCGCCAAGTCCAACCCCTCGGTGCCGAGCGCGGCGGCTTCCTCGACGACCCTGCCGTAATCACGGTCCTCGCCCAACCGGACATGAGCCGACAGCATGATCTCCTTGGGATTCCGGCCGATGTCCGCGCAGTGCCCGGCGAGCACATCGCGCTTGCGGGCGAATTCCTCCGGCGGACCGCCGACGAAGTTCCAGTGCTGGGCGTAGCGGGCGGTGATCTTCAGGGTGCGCTTCTCGCCGCTGCCGCCGATGCAGATCGGCGGGTGCGGTTGCTGTGGGCCCTTGGGCTCGTTGCGAGCCTCCTTGAGCTGATAGAACTGTCCGTCGAACGTCGTCGTCTCCTTGGAGAGCAGGCTCGTCAGCACCTCACACGCCTCCTCGAACCGATCGAAGCGCTCCTTGATCGAGCCGAGTTCGATCCCGTAGGCGCCGGACTCCTCCTCGTTCCACCCGGCGCCAATGCCGAGTTCCAGGCGGCCGTCGGAGACGATGTCCAGTGCCGCAGCCATATTCGCGAGCACGGCGGGGTGACGGTAGTGGATGCCGGTGACGAGCACACCCACCCGTAGCCGCTGTGTCGCCTGTGCCAGCGCGGTCAACGTGACCCACCCCTCCAGGCACGGCCCCGTCGAGTCGGAGAAGATCGGATAGAAGTGGTCGAAGGTCCAGCCCGACTCGTAGACCTCGATATCGTCGGCGGTCTTCCAGACGGCGAGCATGTCGGACCACGTGGTGTTCTGCGGGGAAGTCTTGAATGCGAATCTCACGTAGATCGAGCGTAGTCCGGATTCCTGGGGATAACCCGTCAGTCGGTTTCACCGGCTCCGGCGTTCTATTCGGTTTCACCGAATTCGCCGAACCAGTGCGCCAGCTTGCCGCGTCGGCTCACCGCCCGCAGGCGGCGTTCTGCCGCCGCCCTGGTCTTGGTGGTGGTGACGATCAGCAGTTCGTCACCGATCTCGATACGGGTATCGGGCTGCGGGACGAACGTATGGCCGTCGCGGATGATCAACGTGATCACGCTCGGGTCGGGCAATCGCAGCTCCAGGACCGTCACGTTGTGCAGCCGGGACGGATCCTGCACCGTCATCGTCAGCAGCTCCGCGTCGAGCACGTCCAGTGGTGCCGCCTCGACCTGGAGCTCCCGGGTGGCTTCCTTCGGGATGAGTCCCAGGCGGTGCGCGAGGAAGTGCAGGCTCGGCCCCTGCACCAGCGTGTAGACCACCACCAGGATGAACACGATGTTGAGGATGCGCATACTGTCCGGCACGCCTCCGACGATCGGGAACGTCGCCAAAACGATCGGCACCGCGCCCCGCAGACCGGCCCAGGAGATGAAGATCTGCTCGCGCCACGGCACCCGGAACCAGACCAGCGAGGCGAACACCGACACCGGCCGGGCAATCAGGAGCAGGACGAGACCGATCACGATCCCCGCCGCCAACTCGGCGCCCAGATCGCTGGGATCGACGAGCAGACCGAGCAGGACGAACAGGCCGATCTGCGCCAGCCAGCCGAGCCCCTCCGCAAACGACCGCGTGGCCGCGCGGTGGGGCAGCCCGGTGTTGGCAAGCACGACGGCCGCCAGATACGCGGCGAGGAAGCCGCTGGCGTGAGCGCTGCCGGCGGCGGCGAACGCCACCATGCCAAAGCCAAAAGTGGCCAGCGGATACAGCCCGGATGCGGGAAGTGCGATGCGGCGCAGCGCTATTGAGCCCAGGAATCCGCAGCCCAACCCAATCGCCGCACCCGCAACCAGCTCGTAGACGACTTGTGCGATCGCATGCCCTGCAGACAATTCGAGCGGCGTCACGCTGAACATCAGCACGAGGATGACGGTCGGCGCGTCGTTGAAACCGGACTCGGCCTCGAGCAGACCCGCAACCCGGCGAGGTAGCGGCACGACGCGCAGCACCGAGAACACCGCGGCCGCGTCGGTGATGGAGACGACGGCGCCGAGCAGCACCGCCAGCTGCCAGTCGATGCCGAGCAGCAGATGGGCACCCGCCGCGGTGACCGCCGTACTGACCGCCACGCCGATGGTGGCCAACGCGCCCGCGGGAGCCAATACCTTGCGAATGTCCGAGAACCGCGTCGTCAACCCGCCTTCGACGAGGATGACAGCCAGCGCGACGGTGCCGAGGTGGTCGGCAAGCAGGTAGTTGTCGAACTGCAGACCGAGCCCGTCCTCGCCGACGATCACGCCGACGCCGAGGAACAACAGCAGGCTGGGTAGACCCACCCGGCTCGCCGCCCGGGTGGCGACGATGCTGGCCAACAGCACGAGCCCACCGGCGAGCAGCATCAGATACAGCTGCTCCAAGGTCATTCGAATCGCTTTCGGGAAGGTGCCAGTGAGCCTTGACGTGCAGTAAACACCTACCACGGCCGGGAAGCGCCGTGGTCAGGTGCGACGATGAACCGATGTTCCGATTGACGCGGCGAAAAACCGAGGAATCGGGTCGTGTCGACGAACGACGGAAGATGCGCATCGGCATCGCAGGCGCCGGAGCGATCGGCCGCTCCGTCGCGCAGGAACTGCTCGGCTACGGGCACAAGGTGTTGCTGATCGAGCACAACGTCCGCCACTACGAACCGCACACCGTGCCGGACGCGGACTGGCTGCTGGCCGACGCGTGCGAGCTGACCTCACTCGAGGACGCGGGGATCCAGACCTGCGACGTGGTGATCGCCGCGACCGGCGACGACAAGGTGAACCTGGCGGCGTCGCTGCTGGCCAAGACCGAGTTCGGCGTCGACCGAGTGGTGGCGCGCGTCAACGACATGCGCAACGCATGGCTGTTCACCGAGTCATGGGGTGTCGACGTCGCCGTTTCGGCACCGGCCGCCATGGTCGCGGCGATCGAGGGAGCCATCGACATCGGCCATGTCGTGCGGCTGATGGAACTGCGCCAGGGACAGGTGAGCTTGGCGAAACTTACGCTGCCCGAGGGCGATCCACTGGTCGGTCGGCGGATGCGGGATCTGCCCCTGCCGGACAACACCGCATTGGCGATCGTGATCCGCGAGAGCGGAATCGTGTTTCCGAAGCCGGACGATGTGCTCGAGGCCGGCGACGAGATGCTGTTCTTCGCGGGCGGCGCCCGGAGCCAGGTGGCCGCCTTTGTCGAGGAGGCGACACGAGCGCTCGGCGAGCGATGAGTTCCGGCCGCGGCGCCGGTCTGTACGGACATGATCGATTTGACTGCAGCCTGCCAACGCACGGCCCAGGTGTTGGCGAACGTGACCGACGAGCAGCTGAGCGCATCCACCCCGTGCGAGAAGCTGCTCGTCGATGAACTGGTGGCGCACGTCGGTGGCCTCGCTCTGGCGTTCACCGCGGCCGCGCGCAAGGACTTCGGACCGCTGACCGACACACCGCCGACCTTCGACGGAGCTCTCGAGGACGACTGGCGCACCGTCTACCCGCAGCGCCTGTCGGAGCTGGCCACGGCATTCGGTGAACCCGATGCCTGGCAGGGCATGAGCCGGGCCGGTGGAGTCGACTTTCCCAGCGAGGTGGCGGGGATGGTCGCGTTGACCGAGGTGGTGGTGCACGGTTGGGATCTGGCCAAGGCCACCGGTCAGCCGTATGACATCGACGATGCCACCGCCGACGCGGTCGTGCCGCACGTCGCCCAGTTCGCTGCGGAAGAGCCGGTCGAGGGGCTGTTCGACCGTGCGGTGCCCGTTCCCGACGATGCTTCGGTGCTGGACCGGATCGTCGGGCTGACGGGTCGGGACCCGGCGTGGAGTGGGCGCTGAGCGCGCTCGGTGTCAGTGCGGCTGACGGGCCACATGGGTGCGCGCATGGCAGATCGCCTCATCGAGTGAGTCCAGCAGATGGTTCTCGTGACGTAGCGTCTCGAAGACGCCGACGTTGGTCAGCAAGTTCATGTGCTCGTCCCGGACGCCCTTGATGATCACTGTGATGCCGCGAGCTTCCAGCTCGGTGCAGATCTGCGCGAGCGTGTGCGCGCCGGTGGCGTCCAGCATGCCCAGCTGCGACATTCGGATGATCACCACGGATGTATGGGGATGATCGGCGTCGACGATCGCGCTCGAGATTCGTTCGGCCACGCCGAAGAACATTGCGCCATCGAGTCGGAGAAGAGCGATCTGTTCATCGCCGGGGCGGTAGGTATCCGGAAGGTCCTCGCGTACGACGCTGCTGCGCCGCGCCACGGCGCGTAGCGCGAAAAATGCCGCGACGACGATGCCGATCTCAACGGCCTCCACCAGATCGAAGCACACCGTGATCGCGGCGGTGAGGATGAACGTCAAGGCATCCGACCGGGTGGATCGCAGGATCTTGCGGACGGTGCCCGCCGAGATCATCCGGAACGAGGTCACCATGAGCACACCTGCCAAGGCGGACAACGGGATTGCCGACACCGGTCCCGTCGCGAGGTATACGACAGCGAGCAACACGAGCGAATGCACGATCGCCGAGACGCGCGTGCGCGCGCCGGAGCGGACGTTGACGGCGGTGCGCGCGATTGCGCCGGTCGCGGGCATACCGCCGAACGCACCCGAGGCCATGGAAGCCAGGCCCTGGCCGACCAACTCGCGGTCGGGATCGTAGGGACCCGTCGGTGCCATCGTCGCGGCGACCCGTGCGGACAACAGCGATTCGATTGCCGCCAGCGCTGCGATCGCCAACGCGGCACCCACCAGAGTGCGCATGGCGGCCCCGTCAGCATGTGGCAGCACCGGTGTGGGCAGGCGCGATGGCAGTTCGCCGATGCTGGCCACCGAGATACCGAGCGCCGCGACGGCCAACGTCACGACAACCACGGCTGTGAGCGATTCCGGGATACCGCGGTGCAGGCGGGGCAGGATCGCCATCGAGATGGCGATAAACACAACAACACCAAGGGTTTTCGCAGCGGATGCCCATTCGACGTGACTGACGGCGGACCACGCGGCGCTTAGGGTGCGGCTACCGGCCGGGACGCCTTGCCCGAGCGCGGCGGGTATCTGCTGCAGGAAGATGATCGCCGCGATGCCGAGCGTGAATCCCTCGATGACGGGCCATGGGATGAAGGTGACCGCCCGGCCGAGGCCGGTCAGGCCGGCGGCGAGCACGAGGATGCCGGCGAGCACCGTCACAAGCGCGACGCTGGCCAGACCGAACTGGGCGACAACAGGTGCCAAGACGACGGCCATCGCACCCGTTGGCCCGGAAACCTGCACGTGCGAACCACCGAAGACTGCGGCAACCAGGCCGGCCACCACCGCCGTGATCAACCCGGCCGCCGCGCCGACACCCGAGCTGATGCCGAAGGCCAACGCCAGCGGCAGCGCGACGACACCGACGGTGACGCCGGCCAGGACGTCCCGCCGCCACGACGACCGCAGTTCGGCATAGTCGCGTCGGTTCGGCAACAAGCGGGCGAGATCGCCGACCGCGGCGATCACACGTCACGCCCAAGGGGCGGCAGGCGCTGGAGTGCTTCCCATTGGTCGCGGTGGCCACCGAGGACGTCGGTGAGAAAGGTCCTGGCAATGACGAGCAATTCGGAGATCTTCGGGTGCGCGAGCTCGTAGTACACCGCGTTGCCGACGCGCTGCGCGGTGACAACGTGGTGCCGTTTGAGTACCGCCAGGTGCTGGGACAACAGGGTCGGTTCCAGCTCGGTGTCGGTGAGGATCTCGGCGACCGACGTGGCTCGGCCGTTGGCCGACAAGATCTCGAGCACACGAATGCGCGCCGGATGGGCGAGCGCCTTGAACAAGTTGGCCTTGATTTCGTATAGGGGTAGCTCGGGACTACTTGGAAAGCGATGCGGCATCCTACGACCTAGCCAATTGATGGATTGAACGAATTCGCAATCGATGCTATCGAGGCTCACGCCGCCCACGCAAACCGTGGGTTCGGCGTCGGCCCTGACCGGGCACACTTGAACCATGGATCCGGTCATCGCCCTTCGCCAGATTGCCTACTTCAAGGACCGGGCGCGGGAAGATCCCCGCCGGGTGATGGCCTACCGGAACGCCGCCGACGTCGTCGAGGCGTTGACGGACGCCGAGCGTGATCGTCACGGCGCGGCCAACAGCTGGCAGTCGCTGTCGGGAATCGGACCCAAGACCGCGAAGGTCATCGCGCAGGCCTGGGCCGGCCGCGAACCCGAGGTGCTTGTCGAATTACGCTCGAACGCAGCCGATCTCGGGGGTGGTGATATCCGCGCGGCCCTGCGCGGCGATCTGCATGTGCACTCGAACTGGTCTGACGGTTCTGCACCGATCGAGGAGATGATGCTGGCGGCAATGGAATTGGGCCACGAGTACTGTGCGCTGACCGACCACTCGCCGCGGCTGCGGGTGGCCAACGGGCTTTCACCGGAGCGGCTACGCGAACAACTGGACGTGATCGACGAGATCCGTGACATGGTCGCGCCGATGCGCATCCTGACCGGCATCGAGGTCGACATCCTCGACGACGGATCGCTCGACCAGGAGGACGACCTGCTCGAGCGCCTCGACGTCGTGGTGGCCAGCGTGCATTCGAAGCTGTCCATGGATTCGACCGCGATGACCCGGCGCATGCTCAAGGCCGTGGCCAATCCGCACACCGATGTGCTGGGCCACTGCACCGGACGGTTGGTGACCGGCGGTCGAGGGGTGCGGCCCGAATCGAAGTTCGACGCCGAGAAGGTGTTCACCGCGTGCCGCGACAACGGCACCGCCGTCGAGATCAACTCGCGGCCCGAGCGCCGGGATCCGCCGACCCGTCTGCTGAACCTTGCGCTCGAGATCGGCTGCGTGTTCTCCATCGACACCGACTCGCACGCGCCGGGTCAGCTCGAGTTTCTGGGCTACGGTGCGCAGCGTGCGCTGGACGCCGGAGTGCCGGCCGAGCGGATCGTCAATACGTGGCCGGTCGAGCGGTTGACGGACTGGACCACTGCTTAAATTGACGTTAACGTCATATAGCCGCGATTGATCGGGTATTCCGGATAGCGCGCTCGCCCTCGTGGCTAATATTGAGCTGCGCGAAAATCTTGGTAGTCGCCCGCCTGGCGTCCGTTGGTTGCGCCGCTTCGAGTAGATGCGACGGATAGCCAACATCCTTGTCGAGACAATTACTCAAAAACCATTAACCCAGCTCAATGCCAGTGTTAACGTCTCAAATTATTGGATTCATATTGGCGTCAGCCACTTTTTCGGCGGCGCCGGGAGCCTGATAGAGGACAGAACATGGCCGTGGAGCCGTACAGGAGAATTCCTGTCAGCAACTATTTCGTAGCCGCTTCGGCGGTATCAACCGCGGGTCGGCATGTGGGTCGCGTCGGCGCCCTGGCCGTGGCGTTGGGCATCGGTGTAGCAGTCGCGACCGGAGGCATCGGGCCGGCGTGGGCGGGCAACGGCCCTACTGACAACTCCCAAAACAGCGGAACCCCTCAGGCCGGCGACGCGGATGCGTCGTCGCAGCCGGGAACGAAATCGGAGAGCAGCCCGCCGAGTTCAACCGAACAACTGACCGCCGATGACAGCGGCGTCGTTGACAACAACGGCAGCGGCCAGGGCACGGCGAGCGGCCACGCCACGGGTTCAGCGCCCGCCATGAACTATGGCAATTCAGGATCGGTGGATACCTCCGTGAACGACATAGGGCAGTCGACCGACTCGATCGTCGGCGATGACGAGCTCAGCGACGACCAGGACGACGTCGAGGACGACGTCGAGGGCGATGACCTCGAGCTGGCTGTCGGCGAAGGCAGCGCCACCGAACCGGAAACAGCTGGCAATCAACAAGACTCAGCCTTGGACACGATGTCTGAGATCGAGCCGCCCACAGCGGGCTCAGACTCGTCGTGGACGCCCGATACTTTCGCGTCGAAGCTGGTGGTCGACTATACGGTGCCGGATGAGCCGGATTTCGATGGTGACGGCGACGTCGAAGAGACGCCTGCTTCGCCGTTGGCCAGCCGGGTCAACCTGGTGCTCGACGACATTGGTCGGGGCGGTGCACTGGTGCAGTCGAGGATGTCGGCTGACGATCAAGCCATCGCGGCGCAGTCGTCGATGGGGATTCCGACCACGTTCACCGGTGTGGCGGGCGCAGTGGTGGCCGCGATGCTGGCACCGTTCCTGGCGCCCGGGCCAGTGGCCCCCGCGGAACCGCCGTTGCTGTGGGCGCTGCTCGCATGGACGCGCCGGGAGATTCAGCGCACCTTCTTCAACCAAACCCCCGAGGCGGTCGTCGACACCGCCACCACCTCGGAGGACGCCGGCGTCACAATTGACGTGGTCAGTGGCACCGACCCCGATGCCGATGCCGGCGATGTGGTCACAGTGACTTCGGTGACCCAGCCGCAAAACGGTGTGGTCACCGTCGACGGCGGCACGCTGACCTACGCCCCAAAAACCGATTTCCACGGCACCGACACCTTCACCTACACAATCTCCGATGCGGGCAGTGGGTGGCACCTACACGGGTGGCGCGGCTTGCTGGCCGCGGTGTTCGGCGGCGACGCCCTGCACACCGACACCGTGACCGTCACGGTGACGGTCGGGGCGGTCAACGATGGCCCGGTGGCCGTCGACGACACCGTGACGGTGGAAGCGGGGTCCGGACCCACGGTGATCGATGTTTTGGACAACGACACCGATCCCGATGGCGATGTCCTGACGATCCTCGGTGTCCAGGCAGCCGAAAATGGCGTAGTGGCATTGGAGAATGGTGTCCTCACCTATGCTCCGAACGCCGGTTTCACCGGCACCGATTCGTTCAGCTACACCGTCGCCGATGCAAACGACGCCACCGCCACCGCCACGGTGACCGTCATGGTCGAGGCGAATTTCAACGTGATCACCTTCGAGGACGGCGGGATACCGACGGAGGTCATCACGACCGACGACCCGACCCGCATTTTCGTGCGGACGGGAAGTCAACTGCGGATTGTGGACCCCACAACCGGGGAGTGGCTCGACACCGTCGGACTCGGCGCCATCCCGTTCAGCTTCGCGATGAGTCCGGACCGGCGATACGCCTACGTCGGAACCTATTCGTCTGGAACAGATTTCGTTCCTGTCGGAAGAATCGATGTCGAGACTGGCACCTCCACACCGATCGGAGGGGTGCGACAGCCGACGGCCATGGCGATCAGCGCCGACGGCGGCACGCTGTACGTCACCAACAACCAGGACGGCACCGTGTCGGTGATCGACACCGACACAGGCGACTTCACGATCATCAACACCGGGCTGCAGAGCAGTGCGATCGCTCTCAGCGAGGACGGCACCACCCTGTACGTCGGCAGCATCATCAACGACGTGCGGGTCGTCAACATCGCCACGGGGAACTACACGGTTCTGCCCACAGGCACGTACGACGGCATGAACGTTGCCGACCAAAGCATCACTGTCGTCGGCAACCGGGCGTACGTCACCGACGGGTTGAACAACAAATTGGCGGTCATCGACACCGACACCAACACGATCATCGGCACCTACGACGTGGGGGCCCGCCCAGCCAGCGCCGCTGCACTGCCCGGAGGCGAGTTGGTTTTCGTCGCCAACCGCGTTGGCGACAGCATCACGGTGATCGCTCCGGAGTCGGGCGGGGTGATCGGGGAGCTCGAGGTCGGCAACAACCCCACCGACATCGACGTGGCAGACGGGTTTGTCTACGTGACTACCAGCGGCGGCATCGCGGTCATCCCGGTCGAACAGATCGGCGAACTCTTGGAGGTGTCGGAGGTCGAGGCCTAGGCGTGCTGGAGGTCAGCTTGATGTCGTGAATGGATTGTGTTCTGCCAGTAGCTTTTCCATTCGCGCCTCGTCCAACCGCACCCGGATGGTGGCGGCTTCTTCCTGATCCCGAATGACCTTCGCCAGGGTGAACGCGCTAGTGACCAGGAACAGGACGGTCATGGCGAGGAACATCCGTTGCCACATGTCCAGGGGCAGGAAGACGATCCCGCCGAGCACGCCCAGGAGGCTGACGCCGAACGCGATGGCGGCCTGCAGAAAGAACGCGGCGGTGTTCTTCGACGGAGCATTCAAAGTGTTCATGGGTTTCAGCGTGGCGTGAGCGCAGCGCCGACGGCTGAGTGAGATTACTCAATTCGTCAGTCCGGCAGGTGCGGCATCTCGAGCCCCGGATCGCGCCCGAGCAGGACGCCGCGCATCACGGCGGCGTTGCCATAGCGCTTCCGCACCCGGTCGACGGCGTCGTCCAACGCGATGACGTCGTGGGCGGGCGCAGGCGGGAACGGCAGCTCCAGTTGCTGCGCGCCGTCGCGGTCGATGTTGGACACGGCGAAACCGACGAGCGTCAGGCCGCGTTCGGCGATCAGCGGGGCGGCCGACGCGACGAGGGTGCGTGCGGCGTCGAGGATCATGTCGGTCGACGCGGTTGCCCGTGGCATGGTGTGGGACCGCGTCGCGCGGCCGAAGTCGTCGAAACGAAGGCGCAGCACGACAGTTCGTCCGGTGCGGCCCGCCTTGCGCATGCGGCGGGTGATCCGGTCGACGAGGTTGACGACGACGGCGTCGACCTCCGCGTCCGACATCGTGTTTCCACGCCTGCCCAGGGCGCGCTGCGCGCCGACCGAACGGCGCCGCACACCCGTCACCACCCGCCGGCGGTCGATGTTTCGGGACAACGCGAACAGCCGGTAACCCATCGCCCCGCCCAACAACGACGACAGCGTCGACTCCGACAACTCGGCGACGTCGGCGACGGTCTCGATGCCGTGTGCTTGCAATTTTTCGGCGGTCTTGGCGCCGACGCCCCAGAGCCGTCGCACCGGCAGCGGATGCAGGAAGGCGAGCTCGCGGTCCGGCGGAACGAGTAGCAGGCCATCGGGCTTGGCCTCCTGGCTGGCGACCTTGGCCAGGAACTTGGTGCGGGCGATGCCGACGGTGATCGGCAGCCCCACCCGCTCGCGCACCGCCGTGCGTAGTTGCGCGCCGATCTCCACCGGGGTGCCGGAGACCCGCAGGAGCCCGGCGACGTCGAGGAACGCCTCGTCCACGCTGAGCGGCTCGACGATGGGCGAGGTGTCGTGGAACACCTCGAACACCGCGCGGCTGGCTTCGGAGTACGCCGACATCCTCGGCGGCACGACGATCGCGTGCGGGCACAGGCCGCGCGCCTGTCGCCCGCCCATCGCGGTGCGAACCCCGTAGGCCTTGGCCTCGTAGCTGGCGGCGAGCACGACGCCGCCGCCGACGATCACCGGCCTGCCGCGCAGCGCGGGGTCGTCGCGCTGCTCGACCGATGCGTAGAAGGAGTCGAGATCAGCGTGCAGGATCGTCGCCGACGGCCGAGCCGTCGATCCAGATGACACGAACACATGTTCGCATCGCGGTATGACTAATGGGGGGTCTTGCCGTAGATGCTGGCGATCCACACGTGCACAACGGTGTCGAGCGCCGAGTCCTCGGCGATCGACGGACGTTGGCCCGTGTAGGAGGCGAACATGGCCCGCTCGTTCATCAGGTTGAGGGCCGCGGCGAGGTCCTGGGCAGGCACGGTGTCCGGCGCCGCGCCGCGGGCGCGTTCGGCGTTGATGACGGCAGCGGTGCGGTCGACCCACTTCTGCATGAACGTCGACCAGAGTTCGCGCAATTCTGCGTTGGTCGCGGTGGCACCGACGCCCGCGAGCACGACGGCCACGTGAGTGCGCAGGGGTTCGAAGAAGGCGTAAATGCTGTCGTGCCACGCGCGCGCCGGGTCGGTGGAGTAGTCGTCGGCCCGACCCTCGAAGGTGGCGTCGGCCTCGGCGAGAACCTTTTCGAACAGCGTCAGCAGTACTGCGTCCTTGGACGGGAAGTAGAAGTAGAAGGTCGGCCGCGACAGACCCGCTCCCTTGGCGAGGTCATCCACCGATATCTCCGCCAGCGGCCGCTGCTCGAGCAGGCGTTCCAGGGTCGTGAGGATCGCCTGTTCACGATCGTCACCCGAGGGGCGGGTCGATCGGCGGGCACGGGAGACAGAGGCCCGGTTGGCGGTGGTCACAGGGTCCGAGTCTACACAGTGTCGAGTTTCTCAACACACCGTTGACTATATCGACACACCGTTGATACGCTCCGGTACCATGAGCGAACACCTCGACGTCGTCATCGTGGGAGCCGGGATCTCCGGCATCAGCGCCGCCTGGCACCTGCAGGACCGCTGCCCGACCAGGAGTTATGCGATCCTGGAGCGCCGCGACAATCTCGGCGGCACCTGGGACCTGTTCAAATACCCCGGGATCCGCTCCGACTCCGACATGTTCACGCTCGGCTTCCGGTTCAAGCCGTGGACGTCGGAAAAGGCCATCGCCGACGGGCCGTCGATCATGTCCTATCTGAAGGACACGGTTGCCGAGTACGGCATCGACAAGCACATCCGTTATGGCCACCGCGTTCTCGGTGCGGACTGGTCCGACGCCGACAATCGCTGGACCGTCCGCATCGAAGCGGACGGCGAGGTGCGTGAGATCACCGCGTCCTTCCTGTTCGCCGCCAGTGGCTACTACAACTACGACGAGGGCTACTGCCCGGAGTTTGCGGGACGCGACGACTTCGAGGGCACGATCATCCACCCGCAGCACTGGCCGGAGGACCTGGACTACGCAGGCAAGAAGATCGTCGTGATCGGCAGTGGCGCGACCGCGGTGACTTTGATTCCCGCCCTTGCCAATTCAGGCGCCGGGCATGTCACGATGCTGCAGCGCTCGCCGACCTATATCGGTGCGCTGCCTGACGTGGACCCGTTCACCGTCCAGACGAACAAGATGCTGCCAACGAAGGTGGCGTACGTCCTGAATCGGTGGAAGAGCATCCTCTTCCAGTCCGCGCAGTACCGAATCAGCAGGCGATTCCCGAACTTCATGCGCAAGCAGCTGATGACGATGGCGCAACGGCGACTGCCCGAGGGCTATGACGTCGACAAGCATTTTGGCCCGAGGTACAACCCGTGGGACGAGCGGTTGTGCCTGGCGCCGAACGGTGACCTGTTCAAGACCATCAAGAAGGGCAAGGCCGACGTCGTCACCGACACGATCGAGCGGTTCACCAAGACCGGTATCAAGCTGACCTCGGGCGAGGAGCTGGAAGCCGACATCATCGTCACCGCAACGGGTTTGAACCTGCAGCTCTTCGGAGGGGCGAAGATCTCACGCAATGGTGTGCCGATCGAACTGAACGAGACGATGGCCTACAAGGGCACGATGTTGACCCACATGCCCAACATGGCGTTCACCATCGGCTACACAAACGCGTCGTGGACGCTGAAGGCCGACCTGGTGTCCGAGTTCTTCTGCCGGGTGATCAACTACATGGACGCCAAGGGCTTCGACACCGTCGAACCGCAGCATCCCGGAGACAGTGTCGACGAGGCTCCGCTGATGGACTTCACTCCCGGCTACGTGTTGCGCGCGTTGGATTACCTGCCGAAGTCCGGACACATCGCGCCGTGGCGGCTCAAGCAGAACTACCTGCTGGACCTGCGCTTGATCCGGCGCGGCAAGGTCACCGATGAGGCCCTGCACTTCAGCAAGCACCGTGCGCCGGTGACGGCTTCGGCCTAGAGTCTCAGTCTGCAGCGACGACGACAATGCCGTCGTCGTCGCTGTAGGCGATCTCGCCCGGGGCGAACGCCACGCCACCGAACTCGACGGCCACATCACCTTGACCGTCACCGGTTTTCGTGCTCTTGCGGGGGTTGGTGCCCAGTGCCTTGACGCCGATGTCGAGGGTGCGCAGCGTCGACGAGTCCCGTACCGCACCGTTGATGATGATGCCGACCCAGCCGTGGTCGACGGCCAGGCCGGCGATGACGTCACCGACGAGCGCGGCGTGCAGCGAACCCCCGCCGTCGATGACGAGCACACCGCCGTTACCCGGTTGGGACAGTACGGATTTCAACAAGGCATTGTCCTCGAAGCACTGCACCGTGGTGATCGGCCCGGCGAACTCGGATCGTCCGCCGAACTGGCGGAACTGCAGATCACAGCTGCGGACATCCGGGCCGATATCGTCGACGAGGTCTGCGGTGGGACGGAAATCGATGCTCACCCGTCGATGTTAGCGATCACGATGTCACGGACGAACTGCGCCAAACCCGGCTCGACGTCGTCGTAGTAGCGGGTGAATCGTTCGTCGGCCACATACATCTCGACAAGGTTGCGGTGCATCTCGCCGCCGAAGTCGTAGAACCTCTCGATCGCGGCACGATGCCGGGCGACCAGCTCGTCGGCCACCCGGGAACCCGGTTGGACGCCCTCGCGCTTGGCCTCGGCCAGCGCCTGCAGCAACGCGTCACCCTCTGCCTTGATGTCGATCCAGTCCTGCTTGGTGAGCGCCGCGGCCCGCTGCTGTGACTGTTTCCACGCGTCGGTCTGCCCCCAACGCTGTTCGGCCTCGACGGCGTAATCCTCCCCGAACGCGGTGGTGCCGAAGATCTCGACCTGTTCCTCCGCGGTCAGCTGAATACCGCTGCGGTGTGCGCTCATCAGTTCCTCCACTGCCTTGATCGTGTGTTGCAGCCGGTCGGCCTGGTCCAGCAACAGCCGGTGCTGCCGCCGGAGGTGTTCGAGCACATCGGCGTCGCCGTCGTCCAGCAGTGCACGGATGTCCTCGAGTTGCAGCCCGACGGAGCGATAGACCAGCACCAAGTGCAGCCGTTCGATATCGGCGTCGGTGTAACCGCGGTACCCCGCCGGGGTGCGGACGCTCGGCACCACCAGACCGATGTGGTCGTAATGGTGCAGGGTGCGTACCGAGACGGCGGTGAGTGCGGCTACCGCTCCAACGGTCCTGACGTCCATAACGCCACTATCGACCCTGACGTCGCGTGAGGGTCAAGTGAATTCGGTTCAGCCCTCGTCAGAGCCGCGACGCATGATCAACACTACGAGGATTGCCAGCACACCGGCGGCGATCGCCGCTGCGATCGGCAGCCGGGATGGCTCGGGCCCGATGAACGGCACTGGCTCGGGGCCGGCGACCGGGTTGCTCGCGGTGGCGACGGTGGCCTTGGCCTTGGCCGCGGCTTCACGCGCGGCCGCGGTGAGATCGCCGTTGGTATCCGCCAGCTTCGGCGGTGTCGTCTTGGCGGGAGCCTCCTTGGCCGGGGCCTTCTTCGCGGCTTTCTTGGCCGGGGCGGCCTTCTTCGCGGGGGCGGCTTTCTTCGCAGCCTTCGCCGAGGCCTTCTTGGCAGGAGCCTTCTTCGCGCCCTTGGCGGGAGCCTTCTTGGCCGGTGGCGTGGCCGCAGGCGGCGTGGACCCAGGCGGCGTGGACTGGGCACCTTCGTCTGGTCGGTCCTGCTCGTCTGCCATCGGCTGCTCCTTTGCAGTGTCTTGTCTGCGCACGTCCGGCGTCAGCGCGGGTACCGGCAGTGGCCCCCATCATGCCAGGTCGGCTATAGCGCTAACCGGTGGCGGCCAGACCGGCCGCCAGAGCGAGCGCCACGGCCATCACCGCCAATTCGGCCAGTGACCGGGATCGCGACAGCACGGCGGTGCTTCGGTGCGTCCGTGCCGCGGGCACCCAGATCGTGCGGTTGCGCCAGCCCATCGTCATCAGCACCGCCGCCGCCGCCACCTTGGCCGTCAGCAGCCGGCCGTAGCCGGTGGAGTACAACTCGGCAGGCGACCCGAGCCGGTCGACCGCGGCCACCGCGCCGCCGAGCAGCAGCGCCAGCACACACCACAGGGACAACTGGGAGAATCGCGGCAACACACGCGCCCACTGACCGCGATGGTCGACCGTCAGCACCAGGCCCGCCAGCACACCGCACCAGAGCGCGGCCGCCAGCGTGTGAACGGCCAGCGCCAGACCGCCGAGCGCGCTTTCGAAGAAGTGACCGGTGATCAGGCGGCTCGTCAGTCCGACCGCGGAAAGACCGGCCACCACGACATTGACCGCCGCGGTCCGCGGCGCCGCGACCGTTGCCACACACAGCGCTGCGGTCGCCGCAATGGCCAGGATCCCTGCGCGCCCCGCCGCGGTGTCCATCGCGAAATCGATCGTCGTCGATGCGCTCAGTCGCCAGACCGGGACCGCGCCTGCCTGGGCGGCGACGGCGATCAGCCGCCCGAGTTCGGCCGCCAGCCACACCGCGCCCGCGGCGGACAACGGCACGGTGGCGCGACCGACGAGTTCGCGGCGGTGGCGCTCGTCGTCGAGCATCGGCACGACCGCCAGCCCGAGACAGACGACCGCCGCGCAGTCGGCGACCGCACGCACGAGCGTCACCGGCAGTGAGGTCTGCGGGTACGCCAGCGCCCACGCCACCACCGACGCGGCGACCACCACCAGCGTCCCGCCGGCCAGCGCCGCGGAACGTCTCACGTCCGGCGCCGCGCCGCCCACAGCACACCGGCACCCACGATCAGTACGGCGCCGACGTAGAAGGGCCACACCGGAACTCCGCCGTCGTCCTCGGATGTACCGGACGAATCACCGGCCGGTGGAGCGGCACCGACAGGCGGTCCGGCGACACCGCTACCCGCCGCGGTCAGCTGAAACGACCACGAGCCCGAGACGACATGGCCATCGGCCGATGTGGCGCGATAGTTGACCGTGTATCTGCCCGAGGGGCCGAGCGGACGGACCCCGACGCTGATGACGGTGCCGTCGACCGCCGGCTCACCGGTGGACCACAGGTTGCCGTCGGGACCGACCACCGTCATCGCCGCGAACTGGGGTTGCATCTCTTCGTTGAACGTCGCGCTGACCCGGTCCGGTGCCTGCGGCAGTGAGGCATTCTCGACGGGGTCGGACGCGATCAGGGCGGCGTGCGCGGCAGCGACACCGGCATTGCCCAGCGTTCCCACCGCCAGGCCGAATATCAGAACCGCAACGGCGGCAAGGTGCTTAGCAGATCTCATTCGACTGTGCGCACGTCAGACCAGGCCGAGCCGGGCCATCAAGTCGGCGTCGATGCCGTCGAGTTGCTTGGCGATGGCGGCATGGGCCGAACGACGCTGCGCGAGTGGCATGTTCTCCGCCGCGGCGACGGCGGCCGACAGATCACCGAGGCGATCGGTGATCGCCGCGACGAACTGTTTCGTTTCGGCGTCCTTGGGCTTCTTCTCGGCGACCATCCGCAGCGACTGCTCGGCGCCGGCGATCCGCGCCGAGAGTTCCCCGCCGTGGCCGGAGAACTGACCGAGCTGGCTCAGCGGAACACCGAGGCGGGCAGCGCGGCGCTCGTCGGCGTAACCACGCGCTGCGATAGAGGCCCGGTACACCAGTGGCACCGCCACCGGTGCGAGCAGCCGCGTGATCGTGAGGAAGCGGCGAATCCTGGTGGGCGAGAACAACTTACCTTCACGCGCGGCCTTGAGCTGCAGGTCTGCGACCTTGAGCGCGGCGCGGTCGGTTTCGCGTTGGGCCCTGAGTTGAGCCTTCAGGGCGCGCGTTTCCGTCCGGTGCTCGGCCTTGATGCGGCGAGCTTCGTTCTTGGCCGCCAGTCTGGCCTCGAGTTTCGCCTTCGCCTTGATGGCGCGGGCCTCGGCCTTTCGGGTGGCGCGGGTTTTGCGCTTGAACAGGCTCATCCCAGCAGTCTCCCGGTCGCGTTGTCGATGCCGCACAACACTATCTCCCGGTGCGTGTCGCCCGTGGCCCTGGCCCGACGCGATGCCGATTCGGTCGTGGGCAAAACGGCCAACGCACCTGTGCGACAATCGCTTGACGGCAAATCCGCAGCGGCGATGCGTGTGATGGGTGGTGCAGAAGTGGGTTCGCGTGTGGGCATCGCCGCGGCCGGCTTCCTCGTCGCTTACGGGCTGTTGGTCGGCGGTGCCGGCAATATTCCTGCGAATGCGACCCCGGCGCCCGGCTCGGTCGGGGCCAACGACGCAGATGACGGCAGGACCGAATCCCGGCGAAACGAGGGAACGCCGTCGGCGGCCCGGCCGGGCGGCCGTGACCAAGCGTCGCCGGGCACCGGATCTCGACGGGACGAGCCAGCCGGTCGTAAGCCGCGGGAACGCAAATTCGGAAGCGGACGCGTTCCCCATCAGCGGCCGCAGACCGAGGACGGCGGTCGCGCCGAAACTCCGCCCAAAGAGCCACCGCGGGAAGAACCGCCGGGCAAGGAAGAGCCAGACGACTGCTGGCAATGGCCACCCGGTCCGCGGCCCGACCCGTCGCCCCCGGGTAACGGTGGAGGTGTGGGCCCACCTATCCGTCCGCCGGCGGGTCGGCCGCATGCGCCGCCGATGCAACTGCCGCCACATCTGCTGCCCGAGCACACGCCGTCGCAGCCGGGCGTGGTCGACGCCGAACCCGGCATCGGCATCGCCGCGCCGCAACTTCCGGTCGCGCCGTTCGCCCTACCGATCGTCGTGGCGCCCCCGGTGGCACTCCCTGGTGGCGCAGCTCCGAGCGGGCTACCCACCGAGCCGGTCCCGGCGTCGCCGCGCGTACCCGCGGCCGAAACGCCCGCCGGGCGGCAGGCGCCGCCTGCCGAGACGGCCAGCAACGTCGCGGCCCCGCCCGCGTCTTACCGCGCCGGGTACACCGAATACCTGCGCAACGCAGGGATTTCACAGGTTGCCCTCGTGGCGGCACCTGGCCTCGCCGGCATGGTGCTTCTCACCGGTGTCGGTGGCCTCGTTGGTTACCGACAGGCAAAGGCGGGGCACGCGGTACGCGCCGGAGCCGCCGCAAGATTTATGGACTGAACTGTTGGGGAACCGCTGCTTCGACGGCCCGAACAGCGCATAGTGGATTGGTCGAAAGGGGGAATCTATGCCTGCCAGCCGCAACGTCACCCGCGCAGTGAGTGCGGTTCTGGATCTCGCTCCGCGCCACGGGGAGGTGTCGCTCACCCGGCTAGTCGATGCGGTCAGTAAGGACAGGGGGCGTCCGATCGAGCTGAAGACAGCCGATCTGCCGCCCGGTGTATGCGGGCAATGGCGTCAATACGCCGATCGCGACGTGTTTCTGATTCAAAAGGGTCTGCCGGCATGGGACCGCACCCTCGCACATGAGCTCGGCCACTTGGTCCTCGGACACGACGGCATGCCGGTCGTCGAGGCCGCCATGGAGAACACCGAGATGGCCAGCTCCGAGTTGATCGGCTACATGCTGAACCAGCGCACCGGATGTATGGGACCCAATGGTGAGGACGCGGAGCAGGAAGCCGAGGACTTCGCGGCGCTGCTGCTGTATCGGTTGGGGCGGTTACCCTCCGATCGCGCTTCCATCGTTCAGGTCCGGCTCGGAGAGGCGTTTGGTTGATCATCTGGGTGATCGCCGGTCTGCTCGGATTGGCCACCGGTTTACGTATCGGATGGGCGCTGGTCAACAAGCAATCACTGGTGAGCACCGCGATGATCTTCGCGCTGGGAAGCCTCGGGCTGGTCGCCGCACTGAACTGGCAGCCCCTGACGCTCCTCGTCGACACCGTCCTGCGGTGGCCGAACATCTCGATGGGTCTGTCGCAGGTTGCGCTGGTGATGTGCGCGGCGGGCAGCTGCGTGATGATCACCACCGTCGCGTCCGGGCGTAAACCGGCCACCATCCGAAGGATCGCGATCGCGCAGTACACCGTGGCGGTTGTCATCGCGGCGGTGAGCCTGGTGACGTTCTTCTCGGCGGAGCAGCAGCCAGAGATGGCGCCCGAGGAGTATCTGCAGCGGACCCTGGCCGCGGACGGCAACTCGCTGCCCTGGCTGTTGCCGCTGCTGTACGTACTGCTGGCGCTGACGCTGGTGTCGTGGGCCGGACTCCGGTACTCGAACCGCAGCCGTCGCGGCAGGGCGTTGTTCGTGTTCACGGTCGGCATCGTGCTGATCGTCTTCGCGTCAGGATTCTTTTTCTTCCGGGCCGTGGGCCGGACCGGACCCGTGGGGGTGGGCGCCGCGGCCACCCTGCTCGGATGCGCGATGCTGGTGGTCGCCGCGGGCTCGCTGCTGCCGAGCATCGAGGACTGGTTCGGTGCGCGCCGCGAGCTCAGGGTGATCCAGCCGCTGCTGGGCGAACTGGGGCGCCGGCAGCCGGATGTCGGAATCGGCGTGCGCCCGCGCGGTCCGCTCGCGTTCCGGGTGGCTGAACGGATGTCGTTGATCTCGGATGCGTTGTTTCTGGAGGCGACCGCTGCGGATGTCACGCGAAAGCGGGTCGGGCCGACCGGTGCGCTCGCCGATCGTGACGCCGAGGAGGACGACGGCGACATCGATGGGGAGGACGCCGAGATGGAGCCGCCGCCGGTGTCACCCGAGGAGCAGGCGCACGCCGTCGCGCTGTGGATCTACGCCGGCCGCGAGGGTGCACGGAAGAACGGGGACCCGAAGTTCCCCGGTTTGAGATGGTTGCGGCAGCCCAGCGTCTACTCGGACCGCGAATGGATCCTCGAGATTGCCACGCAGTACCGCACGCTCGTGAGGTCAGAGAAGACTTCTACGTAACGACTTCGCCGGCGACCGTAATGCCGGCGACCGCGGGCTAATCGTCCAGATGCTCCTGGCGACGCAGCTCATCGACCTTCTGGACGATGTCCTGCTGGGCCTCAACAGACAGGCCGACAGTGCGCGCCGCAATGCGACGGACGCCTTCGTCCCGCATGTTCGCGAGCCAGGTGAGCTCCTTGTCGAGCTTCTCGTAGTACTCGTCGTCGGTGAAGTACGCCGGCTTGATACGGAAGAAGTTGGCAAGGGCAGCCATGGTCGCTGCGGAGGGGTTGGTTCGGTTGCCAGAGCGCAGCTGCGACAGGTACGGAGCGGACATTGTCACGCCCTCGGACTTGAGTGCGGCGATCACCTCGGCGGAAGTATGCGGACCGCGACCGGGCGGGTAGACCGTGTCGAAAAGTCTGTTTAGACGGGCGGCGAACGTCTTGCTCATCGGTATTGACCTCCACATGCGTAGACGAGCGGACTATTTGGCGGCGTATTTGCTGATCATCGTAGCGAGTGTTGTGCCCAAACCCAAGTGCAAACTAGGAAAGTTAACCCACCTTCCGCGATCTCAGGGCTCCCCCACCAGTGGCGACATTGTCAGAGTACGCAAGAACGGCGGTCGCATGGTGCGGTCGGGCAAATAAGTTCGACATCGTCAAAATTGCCGTACTCGGGGTGTTGTCCCGATTGCCACAGTAATCCCGATTTTCACCACTGGCAACGTCTATAGCCACTGGCAATGGCGGATCGAACATTTGCTGTTTGGATGCAAATGGCGGGATCACATCCGCACGAGCAATAGTTGCCGGCGGCGCGAATCCACGTCAGGGCGAATCGCACGAGGACGGCGCCGTCGATGCGGCCGCCGGCGCCGAATCCGGCCGCCGCGCGAAGCGAATCAGCGCCACGGTGCCGACGAGGACGACCACCGAGCCCGTGACCGCGAGCGCGACCCAGCGCAACCCGAGCGCGCCGTCGAAGAGCAGCCAGAGGCCGAACACCAGAAACAGCACGCTGGCGAGCCGGTGCAAGAAGCCCTCGGGCAGTCGCTTGTGCAGCAGGACGCCCGCAGCGATCGCGACGCCGTCGGCGAGCACCATTCCGACGGTGGCCCCGATCCAGACGCCCAGCCAGTTGTGATCGCTGGCGAGGGTGACGGTGGCAAGCATCGTCTTGTCGCCGAGCTCGGCGAGGACGAACGAGGAGACGATCGCGAAGATGACGAAACGTGGCTCGGCGACGCGGACCTCATCGGCGCCGTCATCGGCGCGGCCCTCGCGCCATGTCCAGATCGCGAACAACAGGAAGGCGATGGCACCGGCGAAGGCGATCGGTCGTTCGGGAAGTGTCAAGCCGAGAAAATGGCCGATCGCCACGGACAGTCCGTGCACCAGCGTGGCGGCGATCGCGACACCTGACAACACCACCCACCATCGATGGCGCAGTGCGTAGGTCATGGTGATCAGCTGCGACTTGTCGCCGAGTTCGGCCACGAACACGACCGCGAGGCTGATGAGAATTGCGGTAACCATGGGTTGGGCACGACCTTTCGACCAAACAACGGTCGAAGGTCTCGCCCACCACCCTCGTGCTGAGGTGCGGTTCGTCGGCCGGGCTTGCGCCAGTATGTCGACACGACGATTGGGGGCTACTCCCCTTCGCTGATAACTCGACTCTACCGGCGGTCATGGCGACACGCCAGTCAGCACAACAATTTCGGGTAGCCGAATCGACCGTTCAGGTTTGCGGGTTCGGCCGCCTTCGAAAACCCTTACGCGGCAAGGAGCATGGCAAGGATCGCGGTGTCGGGGTGGCTGATCGGGTCGACGCCGACCCGGCTCACCATCGACGTGACGGTGCCGTCGGCCTCTGCCTCGACCCACGCCGCGCGATGTTCGAGACCCAGGTGGGGGAGACCGGGCAGCAGTACGCAACCCGAGGCCGCACCCGAGCACTCAGGCAGCGACGGCATGGTTTCGGACGGCGGGTGCAGCATCAATAGGGCTGGTGGCTGATGCTGCGCGAAATACCCTGGCGGAACCGCCGATTCGCCGACGACCGTACCCTCAGCGACAACGAGGCCGACCGTGTTGGGCTCGGGTTCATCGGGTAGCTCTTCGCGCGCACCGAAAATCGTTGTGGTGGAGAGTAATCCAGGAAGCGATGCCACGCGGACGGCGACCATGAGTAGCTGTGCCCACTCTTTGGTGGAATCCGGCCAGCGACCCGAGATCACGAAGCCCTTGAGTGATCCGCGCGAATGAAAGGGGGCGATCTCGATCGCCCGACCAGACTCCATTTCCATCTCGCCTCCGCACCATCGTTGTTCGGTGAAGCCCGACACGACTGTGGGTCGATCAGACCAGAATGCGCAGGTTCTCACCGGCGCGCAAGCGGACACGCAATCATCGGCCGCGGCCGCCTGGTGCCCGGACCGTATAGACGACGCGATAGGTGCCTGCGGCGGACACCCATCCCAGTTCGTGGGAGTCGACGGCACCCGGTGCTGTGGGATTGTCCGACCGAGCTTCGAATATCGCGTTCGGGCCGGTGCCGTACACCTCGCCGACTCGTTTGACGAGCCAACGGGTGGACCGGCGCGGGTCGCGGAACAACCGCAGCTGGCCGGTGCGGAGTACGCCGTCGCGCCATGCCACCAAGCCGTCGCCTGGTCGCAGCGCCGGGCGCATCGAGTCCTCGACAACCCTGAACAAACGCAATGGCCAACGGGGTGGAGGATGGTTTCGCGGCACCCTCGAAGGGTAGGTTAGGGCCATGCTGCATCGACTCATGAACAACGCCACCCCTGCCCACGCCCACTGCGACCTGTACTGCGGTGTTTACGATCCGGCCCAGGCCAAGATCGAGGCGCTCTCGTGTCTGAAGACGATCCAGAAGTACCACGACTCGGACGATGACCATTTCAAGGCCCGCGCGATCATCATCAAGGAGCGCCAGGCCGAAGAGGTCAAGCACCACCTCATGGTGTTGTGGGCCGACTTCTTCACCAAGGACCACTTCGAGCAGTTCCCCAACCTGCACCAGTTGTTCTGGGACGGCGTGCACGGCGCGGGTGACGTCAAGAAGTCCCTCGACGCCGCCGTCGCCGAGAAGCTGCTCAAGACGATCGACGAGATCGCCGACATCTTCTGGCAGACCGACAAGGGCAAGCAGATGGGCGTCTACCCGCCCGCATAGCGACTGACATGAAGACGGGCCTGCTCACCGCGAGCAGGCCCGTTTTTTCGTGCTGGTGAGTTTTCCCGGAGCGACGTCGATCAGTACAGGACGATCAAGGCGAGCACGCCCAACAGGACGAGCGCGATCACACCGGCCCGCATACAGGCCATCAACTGGCCCCGGGTGTAGATGTTGGCGGAGGAATGCCACTCAGACGGCGGTACCGCGGACCCCGGCCCAATCGGATGCGACGACGTCATTAACAGCTCCTGACCTGCACGATCGATACCCTCCCCGGTGAGATCGGTCACAATGCCCACGTAGTGACCGCGATCATAACCCCTGCCGCTGGTCGGAAGAAATCGGCGCGAAGAAGTGTTTAGAACCGCAGGTGGGGGGTACAAAACCCGCGACAGCCGTCAAGAGGCGGATGGTTAGCCTGGCGAGGTATTTCGCTCAGGCTCGCTCCGGCTGTTGATTGTCGGCTTGATCACATCCCAGTTATCCACAGTGATCTTGAGTAACCGCACAGATTCACCGGCTCAGACTCCTTTTGTCCTGATCTTGGGCCTGTGGATGAACCTGTGGAAACTGTGGATAGCCGGGAATTGCTGGCCTGGGCGGACCCGCCGCCATATGCGAGCATTGGCCCATGGACTCCGACGCGGTCCCGCAGGCCGACATCGCGACCGTTCCGGCGAACTTCGACGAATCGGTGATCTTGCTCGACGTTCGCGAAGACGACGAGTGGCAGCGCGGCCACGCGCCAGGCGCCCGGCACATCCCAATGGGCCAGATTCCGGCCCGTATGGCCGAGATCGACACCTCGGCCACGTTGTACGTCGTATGTGGGGTCGGGGGCCGCTCGCAGCGGGTCGCCCAATACCTGGCGCAGAACGGGTACGCGCCCATCAATGTCAGCGGTGGCATGCACGCGTGGGCGGACGCCGGACGACCGGTGGTCACCGACGACGGTGGTGCGGGCGTCGTCTGAGCAATCGCTGCCAATTGCTGGTTAGGCTGGTCGGATGATCCAGGTCTGTTCCACGTGCGGAACGCGCTGGAACGTGCGTGACCGCCGACGGGACTGGTGCCCGCGCTGCAACGGCGCGCTGCTCGCGCCGACGGGTCCAGCCTCCGCTGCACCGGGGGCCCCACCGTCAGGTAGGAGACTGCCGCCGGGGTATCGCTGGATCGCGGTGCGTCCGGGATCGGCGCCACCACCGCGCCCGACTCGTCGCCCCCTCGGTCCGACCCCGCGCTACGCATTCATCCCGCGCTGGGGCCTCGTCGACCGTTTCGACTCGATCGATCGGCAGCAGCAGGCGCCGCAGCGCCCTGGCCCGTCCGCCGGGATCGTGCGAACCACCCTGGTCGCGACCATGGCCGTGCTCGGCGCAGCGGCGCTCGCGCATCTGGTGCGCTACGCACTGCTCATCGTCAATCGCAGCACGTTGCTCAACCCATGGGTGGCGGGTGGCGTGACGTGGATCGGCGTCGTGCTCAGTGTCATCGCGATGTTCACGGTGGTCGCCAGCGCGGTGGTGCTGACGAATTGGCTCATCGGCCGCAGGGCCGCCGCCTACGCCTATCGGGGGCAGCCGGACCCGCGGTCGCTGTGGTCGCTTCGTGCGGGTTGCCTTGTGCCCGTCGTCAACCTGGCCTGGGCGCCGGTGTTCGTCATCGAACTGGCTGGCGTCGAGGAGCGGTTCACCTGGCTCCGCAGATCCATCGCGGTGTGGTGGCTGGTGTGGGTCGCCAGCACCGCGGTGTCGGTGTTCTCCATTGCGACGAGCTTCGCCACCGAGGCCCAGGCCATCGCCGACAACACGGTGACGACCACCGTGGCGTATCTACTGGCGTTGGCCGCCGTTCTGCTCGCCATGAAAGTGTTCGACGGGTTCGAGCGCCAACCCGTCGAGAAACCGTCCAAGCGCTGGGTGATCGTGCCCGACGCCGCCGTGAACACCGAGACGCGACGCGACACCGAACCCGAGAATGCCGCTGCGGTTGAGTCCGAAGGCCAAAACCCGGCAGCATAGGTACCTATGAACTCGGGCGACGGCACGCTCGCCGGCCATCCGTTCGTCGTGGCGCACCGCGGTGCGTCCGGTGAACGCCCCGAGCACACCCTGGCTGCCTACGAGTTGGCACTGAAGGAAGGTGCCGACGGCGTCGAATGCGATGTGCGGCTGACCCGCGACGGTCACCTGGTCTGCGTGCACGACCGCAGGGTGGACCGGACGTCCAACGGAAGCGGACTGGTGAGCGAGATGACGCTGGCTCAGCTGCGCGAATTGGATTACGGCGCTTGGCATCCCAGCCGGGAAGTCGGCGGTGCGACCGGTGACACGGGACTGCTGACGCTCGACGACCTCGTCAAGCTGGTGCTGGACTGGAACCGCCCGGTGAAACTCTTCATCGAGACCAAACATCCCGTTCGCTACGGCGCGCTGGTCGAAAGCAAGGTCCTCGCACTGCTGCATCGGTACGGCGTCGCAGCACCGGCTTCGGCCGATCTGTCGCGCGCCGTGGTGATGTCGTTCTCGGCCGCGGCGGTGTGGCGCATCCGGCGCGCGGCGCCGATGCTGCCGACCGTGCTACTAGGAGAGACGTCGCGTTTTCTCGGCGGCAGCGCCGCGACGACCGTCGGCGCGACCGCGGTGGGCCCGTCGATATCGACGCTGCGCGAGCATCCCGAACTGGTGGATCGCGCCGCCGCCCAAGGCCGGGCGTTGTACTGCTGGACCGTCGACCACTACGAGGACGTGCACTACTGCCGAGACGTCGGCGTCGCCTGGGTGGCGACCAACCACCCGGGCCGCACCAAGGACTGGCTGCAGAACGGGCTGACCGGGGTGCAGAGCGACTAGAGCGCGCCGCCGTGGGCGTTTGTCGCGCGTAACCGCACGTCGAGAAATCAGCCTGAATCGCGCCATGACGCCGCCAAGGCCGCCTGTCAGGGCTGTGCGTCGATGACGTCCTGTGGTACCGGCGCGTCGGTTTTCAGTGCGGCGAACAATTGGTCGGCGACCTCGCTGTCCCACACCACGATCGATCCCGAGTCGCCCTCGGCGAACTCGCCGATCGGCACCGTCGTCGTCGTGACGTCCCCCCGCAGCGCCCAACCGAGCCGCGCCAGGTCCCAGATGTGGTCCTCCTGGCCGACGGTGACCGCCCCCGACGCGGCGTGCGCCATCGGATACCAGCGCAGCGGGTTCAGCCACACCGCGGGACTGGCCGCGCGGTGCAGCAGGGCGGACATGAACTCGCGCTGATTCACCATCCGGTCCAGATCTGCCCGCGGCGTGGCCCGCGTGCGGACATAGCCGAGCGCGGTGCGGCCGTCGAGCTTCTGACAGCCCGCGGGCAGGTTGATACCCGCCAGCGGATCGTCGATCGGCTCGGCGGGACACATGGTCACGCCGCCCACCGCGTCGACCATGACGGCGAACCCGTCGAATCCGATCTCGGCGTAGTGGTCCAAGCGAAGCCCGGTGGCCTGTTCTACGGTCTGAGCCAACAGCGGCGCCCCGCCTTCCAGGAATGCCGCGTTGATCTTGTCGCTGCCGTAGCCGGGGATGTCCACGTACGAGTCGCGCGGGATAGACACCATCGTCGTCGGGGTGCTGGAACCGAGACCGGGGATGTGGACCAGCAGAATCGTGTCGGTGCGGCCGCTACCGAGGTCGCCGCCGGTGGCCAACTCCGCCTGTTGTTCGGGTGTCAGCGCCTGTCGGCTGTCCGACCCCACGAGTAACCATGTCGTACCTGAGCCCGCCGTGGGTCGGTCCGGGTAGTCGGCCAGTGCCGGGATGCGGTGCAGCGACGAGTCGATCCAGACTCCACCGCCCACGATGGCGACGACGAACAGGAGCAGCAGCACAAGCAGTGTTCGGCCCCAATGACGTTTGCGCCGCGGCTTTTTCGGTGCCGGCGGCGCTGGTGGGCGGGCCTGAGGTGCCGGCGGCCGCACCCGTGGCGGTGGCGGTGGTGGCCGGTGCGGCGGTGGCGGCCTCCGCTGCGGTGGCGGTGGCGGTGGCGGGAGTCGATGCCGAGGGTTGGGTGGCTTCGGTAGCGCCGAAGGCCGGTAGTTGGGATCGCGCCGGATCACCTGCGACGGCTCCCGGCGTTGATACGGGTCGAAACCCGGGTGCTGCTGCCGGTTGTCGTCCACAGCAAGAATGTACGTCGGCCGGACCCTACTGCAGCCAGTTCAGCTGGCCCGCCGCCAATGCGTATCCGACGAATGCGACCGCGTCGATCAGCGCGTGCGCGACGATCAGCGGCCACAACCGCCCGGTGCGCAGGTACACGTAGCCGAAGACCAGGCCCATCGCCACGTTGCCGAGGCCGGCGCCGAAACCCTGATACAGGTGGTACAGACCGCGCAACAGGCTCGTGATGATCACCGCGGTCAGCGGGCTGATCCGCAGTTGGCGCAGGCGGGTGAGCAGGAACCCGACGACGATCACCTCCTCGGCCCAGCCGTTCGCGAACGCGACGAGCAGCAGCACGGGAATGCGCCACCAGGTGTCGTACAGCTCCGCGGGTTCCACCGAGGCGTTCATGCCCAGCACTCGTGAGAGCAGATAGAACGCCAGGCCGGGCAGCCCGATCAGCAGTGCCAGGCCGACGCCGCCGAGGAGGTCGGGACGCCACTGGATTCTGCCCAGCCCAATTTGGGCGGGACCGAACCCGCTGCGCCACAACAGGTATAGACCGAGAGCACCCCACGCCAGCAGCTGGAAAACCCACGAGAGGTTCAACCCGAGGTCGATCAGGTCGAATGGTGACCGTCGCGGGTTGAGCGCCACGACCTGTCCGGACAGCCCGAGCAGGACTGCTTCGATGAGGTTGAGCAGGGCGGTGTAGGCCGACAGTCCGAAGGTGACCGCCAATACGACGACGATCTCGATGCGCAGCCCACGGCGCTGCGCGTCTGTCAGGTCGTCGGGGGCGCCGGTCACCGGGCCAGGCTAGCGGCCTGGCGGCGGCTCAGAGCCGACGCGCGCGCAAGCCGTTGAGGAACGGGCAGCCCATCAGCACCCGGAGCGCCTGGGACAGACCGCTGACGTCGTCGACCGGCTTTGCGAAGGGCAGCCGAACGTCGTGGTCGCCGTCATCGCCCTCGATACGCAGCTGGACACCGTAGCGATCCAGGCCGAGGGGACGGACGCGTCCGCGGCGCAGCGAGCCGGGAAGTCGGCTGGCCAACCGGTCGACCACCTCGCGGTGCGCGGACTCCATGTGCTGCAGCCAGCACGACTCCATCGCGCAGAAGGGGTCGGGTCGCGCACCCAGCAGCGCGCTCAAGCCGACGGATTCGGCCCCGGTGGAATCGGCGACGACAACGGAGTCGATCTCGAGCCTCATCAACGAGTAGCGGGTGTCCTTCTCGGAGTCGGGTCCCGAGTTCACCTGGAGCAAGGCGGGATTCGGATCCTCGGCCGCGATGAGGTCGAGCAGCGCACGGACCTCGCCGGAGGGGACGTCGTGCAAGCGGCCGCGGATCCACACCAGTGACCGCACCGGTTCACGCAGTGGCAGCGGGGCGTAGTCGGTCATTTCCAGCACCGCCTGGACACCGGCCGCACCCGCCGAAACCACCATGTGAGCGACGGCGCCGTCGATCGGAACGGTGATCGCGAACGAACCGTCGTCGAGCAGGTGGTGCACCGGAGATTCGGCGGGTTCCAGCCCTTCGACCGCGAGCATCGCCCCGCCGGCCCGTGCGAATGCGCTGCGGATGCGCTCGGCCGTCGTCGGTGTGGCTTTGGTCTCCAGCTCTGTCATGGCCAACCTCCCGTAGATAAGGTGAGCCTAACTTAACTATGGAGCCTGCGGTCGCGCAAGGCTTACGCGCAGCGGAACGGGATTACCCAGGTGAACCGATAGGGTTGGACCGTGACCCGTATCGCATATCTCGGACCCGAGGGGACCTTCACCGAGGCGGCCTTGCGGGGCATGGTCGAGGCTCGACTCGTTCCCGTGACCGAGTTCGAATGGTTTCCGACGAGCAGCCCAGCCGCCGCGCTGGAAATGGTGCGATCCGCAGACGCCGCCTTAGCGTGCGTGCCGATCGAGAACTCGATCGACGGTTCCGTGCTCCCGACACTGGACAACCTGGCGACCGGTTCGCCACTACAGATCTTCGCCGAATACACCCTCGACATCGCCTTCACGATCGCGGCGCGCAGCGGCGTGGCCGATCCCGCCACGATCGCCGCGTTTCCGGTGGCGCGCGCCCAGGTCGCGAAGTGGGTCGCGAAGAACTATCCAGACGCTGAATTCCAGGCGGCGAACTCCAACGCCGCGGCGGCCGTCGACGTCGCCGAAGGCCGCGCCGATGCCGCCGTCACCACCGCGCTTGCCGCGCAACGCCACGGGCTGGAGGTGCTCGCCGCCGGCGTTGTCGACGAACCCAACGCACGCACCCGGTTCGTGCTGGCGGGACCGGTCGGCCCACCACCGCGGCGGACCCACGCCGACCGCACATCGGTGGTGCTGCGGCTCGCCAACGTTCCCGGGGCGCTCGCATCGGCGCTCGGGGAGTTCGCCGCCCGCGACATCGACCTGACCCGCATCGAATCGCGGCCAACCCGCACCGAATTGGGTACCTACATCTTCTTCCTCGACTGCGTCGGTCACGTCGACGATGCGCCCGTCGCCGAGGCACTCAAGGCTTTGGTCGAACGTTGTGTGGATGTGCGATATCTCGGTTCATGGCCAATGGGCTCGGCCACACGGACGCAGGTGTGGGAAGACCAGGTGCGGGAGGAAGAAGGGTGACTGGACGGCTGGTGCTGGTCCGGCACGGACAGTCACACGCCAACGTCGAGCGTCGGCTCGACACCAGGCCGCCGGGGGCGGAACTGACCGACCTCGGTCGCGACCAGGCCCGGTCCTTCGCGCGCGGACTCACCGACAAGCCCGGCCTCATCGCGCATTCGATCGCGGTACGCGCCTCGCAGACCGCGCGTGAGATCGCCGACGAACTCGGCGTGGACACCCACGAGCTGGAGGGGATCCACGAGGTTCAAGTGGGTCACCTCGAAGATCGTCACGACGACGCGGCCATCGAGGAGTTCAACAGCATCTACCAGCGATGGCACGAGGGCCATGTCGACCTGTCGCTGCCCGCCGGGGAGACGGCCAGCCAGGTGCTGGAGCGCTACCTGCCGGTCGTCACCCAGTTGCGCATCCGCTACCTCGACGACGACTCGTTCTCCGGCGACATCGTCGTGGTCAGCCACGGCGCCGCAATCCGGCTGGCCTCGGCCGTGCTGGCCGGCGTCGAGAGCAGCTTTGCCCTCGACCACCACCTGGGCAATACGGAGGCGGTGGTGCTGGCGCCGATCACCGATGGACGCTGGAGCTGTGTGCAGTGGGGGACGATACTGCCGCCGTTCTATCCCGAGCCCGACGTGGATCCCGTTCAGGACGCTCTCGAGTCGGCCGACCCGATGGGCTGAGCCGCCTCAGCGCACGTGCAGCCGACCGCTTCGCAGTCGATCGCGAAACCGTGCACCACTTCAGGAGTTCGGCAATCCGGCTCGGTGCATTCGGTACGGGCCAGTGCGTGGTGGATGACGGTGCCATGGCAGTGCTCGACCCCGGCCACACAGGCACGGCATCGGCTGCTCATCTGCCCAGTTTCTCGCGCGACGGCACGCATGTGCTCCAACAGCGCGGCGTGTCGGCGGGCTAACCCCAGCCGAGTTCGTGCAGACGGTCGTCGTCGATGCCGAAGTGGTGCGCGATTTCGTGGATGACGGTGATGGCCACCTCGTCGACGACCTCCGCCTCGGTGTCGCAGTAGTCCAGCAGGGCGCCGCGGTAGATCGTGATGGTGTCCGGTAGCGATCCCGCGGCATACCAACTGTCCCGCTCGGTCAGCGCGACCCCCTCGTAGAGCCCCAACAGGTCGGGTTCGTCGGCGTTGCGGTCCTCGACGAGGACGACGACGTTGTCGAGCGCCTTCGTCAGCTCTTGGGGGATCAGGTCGAGCGCGTCGGATACCAGTTCGTCAAACCGTTGCGGGCTCATCCGCACGGTCACGCGGCTACGGCACCGGTGCAGGCGGCGGAGGCACCGCCGGTGGCGGTGGTGCCGGCGCGGGTGCCGGCGGTGGTGGCGGCGGGGGCAGTTCCGGTGGCGGCGGTGGTGGCGGAGCCCCCGGGGGTGGGGGCGGTGGTGGTGGCGCACCGGGCGGTGGGGGAGGCCCGTTGAGGAAGGTGTTGCCGGGCGCGGCGGGGTCCGTCGTCGGCGCGGGCGTTTCGGTGGCCTGCGCGGAGCCCGGCATGTGCTGGGTCTGGTTGCCGTAGTCGGAGTCGTCCGTCGAGGACGATGAGGACGACGACGACGACGACGACGACGAGGATGACTCTTCGGGCTCGTCGGGCATGGGGATCGGCGGGAAGTTCAGCCGCTCCTCGGGGATGTCCGGCGGCGGCACGGGCGGCTGACCGTTGATCATCAACGGGCCTTTGGCGCTGTTGAGAAGCGTTGACCAGCCGCCGTTTCCGAGGGTCGCCCCGATGCTGCACGAGACCTGGCGGCTGCCCGCCGACCACGTCGGCAGCGAGATCGTGCTGTAGATGAGGGTCAGGGTGGTGCTTCGAAGTTGGATGGGCGCCAGGTAGGCGTCCGTCATCCGGGTGCACGCGTCCTTGATGAAGCTGTCCTGCTCGGACTCGGGGGGCAGGCCGGCGGGGAACTTCTCGGCCAGGTTGACCGCGCCGGTGACCTCCATCGCGTGCGGTGCTGCGCAATCGATCGGAATGTCGGTGGGCTGATTGGTCGACGGGTCGATACCCAGGCACGTCCCCGCGGGCCACACCTTCGACTGGTCGATGTCGGCGACCTTGCCCTTGAACGCCAACTGTTGGTTGTTGGGGCCGGGCAGCTGCATCCCGCAGAGCATCCGCCGCTCGCCGGACTGCTTCCACGCCTTGTCGCCGGACCACAGCATGCTGATGGTGAAGCGGCTATTCGGGTCGAAGTCGGTGCCCAGGTAGCGCTTGACCGCGGCCGAACACTGCTCCTGGCTGATCTGCTGGATCCGGGCGGTCGACGGCGGCGCCGCGTCGGGACCGTACTCGCTGCCGGGGAACGTCCGCATGTCCACCGACTCGGCGACCTCGAAGCGGTGCTCGTCCTTGCAGTCGACGATCTCCGCGGCATCGGGCGTGCGGTCGGGCCAGTTGAGGCAGTCGCCGGCCTTCGCGTGCTTGAAGGTGTCGTTGCCGCGGGGGCCCAGGGAGATTGTGCTCGCCGTCAGGCCCGAGCTTTCGGTCTGTGGAATCGCGGTGATCAATCCGGCGATGAGCAGGCCGCCGAGCGCGGTCAGCAGCAGTGCGCGGCGGGTCGAGGCCGCCTGCAGGCTGCGCCACCAAGGCGCCCGCGACGAGGGCCGGCCTGCCTCGTCGTCGTGCGGATATTCCAGGGTGGGTGCTTCAGACATCTGCTCCATTGTGACAGGCGTGTCGGGCCCTGTGACAAGTGTTGCAGTTGTAACGTTACGAGGTTGTGGCTGGGGCAGCGACCTCGGCTGTTCCCCACCGGCCGCCAAAAGTAGTGTTGCGCCCGTGATCGACCTCAAACTGCTGCGCGACAACCCGGACGTGGTGCGCGCATCGCAACGCGCCCGCGGAGAAGATCCTGGTCTCGTCGATGCCCTCCTCGACGCCGATGCCGCGCGACGGTCCGCGGTGTCGTCCGGCGACAATCTGCGCGCCGAGCAGAAGACGGCCAGTAAGAAGGTCGGCAAGGCGTCCGCGGACGAGCGGCCCGCGCTGCTGGCTGCGGCCAAGGAACTGGCCGACAAAGTCAAGGCCGCCGAAGCCGAGCAGAGCCAGGCCGAAGCGGCGTTCACCGCTGCGCACATGGCCATCGCGAACGTGATCATCGACGGTGTCCCCGCCGGTGGTGAGGACGACTTCGTGGTGCTGGACACCGTCGGCGAACCCCGCGCCATCGAGAACCCGAAGGACCATGTCGAACTCGGCGAGTCGCTGGGGCTCATCGATCTCGAGCGCGGCGCCAAGGTGTCCGGCGCGCGGTTCTATTTCCTGACCGGCGCGGGAGCGCTGCTCCAGCTCGGACTGCTGCAGCTGGCCGCGCGGCTGGCCCAGGACAACGGTTTCACGCTGATGGTGCCTCCGGTGCTGGTGCGCCCAGAAGTCATGGCGGGCACCGGCTTTCTCGGTGCGCACGCCGAGGAGGTCTACCGCCTGGAGGCAGACGATCTGTACCTCGTCGGTACGTCGGAGGTGGCCTTGGCCGGTTATCACGCCGACGAGATTCTCGATCTGTCCGACGGCCCGCTGCGCTACGCGGGGTGGTCGACGTGCTTTCGACGCGAGGCGGGCAGCCACGGTAAGGACACCCGCGGCATCATCCGGGTGCACCAGTTCGACAAGGTCGAGGGATTCATCTACTGCAAGCCGGACGAGGCCGAGGCCGAACACCAGCGGCTGCTCGGCTGGGAGCGCGAGATGCTGGCGAAGATCGACGTCCCGTATCGCGTGATCGACATCGCTGCAGGGGATCTGGGCTCGTCGGCCGCACGCAAGTTCGACTGCGAAGCGTGGGTCCCGACGCAGCAGACGTACCGGGAGCTGACCTCCACCTCGAACTGCACCACGTTTCAGGCGCGCCGTCTTTCGGTGCGCTACCGCGACGAGAACGGCAAGCCCCAGACCGCGGCCACCCTCAACGGCACGCTGGCCACGACGCGCTGGCTGGTGGCGATCCTGGAGAATCACCAGCAGCCCGACGGCAGCGTGCGGGTGCCAGAAGCCCTGGTGCCCTTCGTCGGAACCGAAGTGCTGGAGCCCAAATCGTAGGGTCTCAGCGCCGCTCGGCGCTGTGCGTCTGCACGTAGGCTGTCAGTACGTCGACCAATGCGCGCCGGTCCCTGGACGTATCCAGCGGCTGTGACGAAATGATCTGTGCCACAACAATTCCCCGAAGACATGCCCAGATGTGGTTCCCGATCTCCTTGGCGTGCCTGGGGTCCAGGCCCGCACCGAGGTGTCGGCCGAGCTCGGTGAGCTGACGCATGGTGTCCGCCAGCCGCTTGTTGACCGCATCGTCACGGCCCGAACGTGTGGCGATCAGTATCTCGATGGCCGCCATCGACGTCGGGCTCGAGAACGCCGACCACGCCGCATCGACGACCACCTGCGTGCGTTGTTCGATAGCCAGGTCGGCGGTGGTGTCGGGTACCGCGGCGAGAATCTCGGTGAGCTGGCGGAAACCTTCGTCGACGACCGCGATGAGGAGTCCGTTCAGATCGCCGAAGTGGTACTGCACCACGCCCCAGGTCACCCCGGCCCGCTCGGTGATGCGACGCACGCTGGGCGCGGCGAAGCCCTCGTCGAGGATGTAGCGGACGGTCTCGTCGATCACCATCTGCCGGGTCCGCTCGGCGCGCAGCTGGTTACCCCCTGGGGGACGCCGCGGTTGGACTGCACCTGCCATGGACAGACTTCACCACATGACACCGCGGATGTGATCCAGCGGTCGGAGGTCGTGAGCGGCGAGAATTCCGGCGGGTGCCCGGCACACCGCTTCGATGGCGTTGATCGGTCGTGCTGCGGTGGCGATCACGCCGCCCTGGTTGTGGTCCGTCCCGCCGAGGCCGACATGGGTGTTGATCTCGACACCGGGGTCGCCTTCCACGACAACGCGATGCACTCCCGGGCGGCCGTCCGGCGGGACGGCCCAGTGCGGAGCGGCGGCGTCGGTCAACCGGTTCACGTGTTCCATGGTGATGACGACTTCGCCGTTGCGGATGCCTTCGACACCGAAGCGCACGGCCGCGACCTTGCCCACCTCGACATCCATCATCGTGCACGAGATCGGTTCGGGCGTAGTCCATTTCTCGTGGCGCTCGCGTATTTCGTCGAGTTCCACTCCCAGGTCCGCGGCGAGGCTGCGCACCTGGATTCCCCACATCGACTCCAGCACGCCCGGCATGAAGAGGATCGGTTGCTGATCCGGTTCGGTGCCGAAACCAAAGGTGACGCCGGTGAATTCGGCGTCGTCATAGGTGGCGTAGTCGCAGATCTCCTGAACGGTGATCGAGTCGGCGCGACCGGCCAGGCTCAGCGCCGTGTACACGAGCGTATCGCCGGAGTAACCGGGATCGATCCCGTTGATGTACAGCGTCGAATTGCCCTGCCGACAAGCCTCTTCGAGAGGTCTCCGCAGCCATTCGGCGGTGAACTCGGGCGCGACCAGCCAGACGAACGATGATCCGACGACGTTGGTTCCGGCGCGCAGGAAGCGCGCGATGTCTTCGGCCGCCTCCGCCGCGCGGGTCTCGGCCTGCGAGGTGTAGACCACGCAATCGGCGCCGAGCGCCAAGAGCGCGTCGATGTCGTCGGTGGCGATCACTCCGGTCGATTCGGCGCTCCCGCACAGCTCCGCCGCGTCCCGACCGATCTTGTCGGCGCTGGCCGCGTGCAGGCCCACCAACTCGAGATCCGGACGTTCGATGATCGTACGCAGTGCGTGTACGCCAACGTTGCCGGTGGAGAACTGGATGATGCGCCGTGTCATTCTCGGTGTCCTCGCGTCCTTACAACAGATCGGTGATGGTCTTGAGTCCAGCGTCGTACAGCACCCCGGGCAGCATCCCGCCGTCGATCTCGATCGTGGTTCCGTTGACGAAATCGGCTGTGCCGGAAGCGAGGAAGACGCAGGTGCGTCCGACTTCGGCCGGCTCTCCGCCGCGGCGCATCGGGACGTTGACGAAATATTCGGCCCCGGTGGGATCGTCCTTGGGCAGGACGAACGACCGGAAGTTCTCGGTGATCGTCGGTCCGAGGGCGACGCAGTTGACCCGGACCGCCGGACCCCATTCCTGAGCAAGTGAGCGGGTCATCTGGTTCAGCCCCGCCTTCGCGGCCCCGTAGGACACCAGGGTCGGCGATCCGGCGGGATGGCCGGCGCCGCTGGAGACGTTGATGATGCAGCCGGTTCCGTCCTGGGTCTTCATCTGCCGGTATGCCCGAATCGCGAACCAGAGCGGGCTGATGAGATTCATCTGAACGGCGAACGCGTGAAACAGAGCGCTGCGCTCGTAGTCGTCGTCGCTCGCCGGTGCGCCCTGGATACGCGACACCAGCGCCGGAACCTCGTCGACCGACGGCGACGGCACGGTGCCACCTGCGTTGTTGACCAGGATGTCCAGTCGGCCGAAGCGATCGACGACGCGCTGAACGAATGCGTCGATGGCCGTGTAATCGGCTTGGTCACAGACCATTTGGTCAGATCGCCGCGCCCAGTCGGAATTTTCCTGCGTACCCGGCATCGCGTCGAGTGCCGACCGTGAGCAGCCGATCACCGTGGCGCCGGCCCGCAGCAGCTCATGCGCGATACCTACCCCGACGCCGCGGCTGGTCCCGGTGACAATGGCCACCTTGCCATCGAGTTCGCCCACCTTCGTCTCCGTTCCTGACTTCGACCACGAAAAGACATTACAGATGTAATGTTTCTGCGCAAGAGCGAGTCGAGGGAGAAATCAATGGCGCAGCCATCGGACAAGAGGTACCGCGTCGCGGTATGGGCCACCGGCGGGGTCGGGCGCTACGCCATCCGGACGATCATGGACCGGCCCAACCTTGAACTCGCCGGTGCGTGGGTGCATTCGGAGGCCAAGGACGGCCAGGATGTCGGGGTGTTGGCCGGCCTCGATCCGGTCGGCGTCACTGCCACCCGCGACGTCGATGCGCTGCTGGCCTCGGGTGTGGATTGCGTGATGTACGCCGCGCCCGCCGGCCCCCGTCCGGCGGAGGCGCTCGCCGATTTCTGCCGCATCCTGTCGTCGGGTACCAACGTCGTCACCACATCGTTGCCCGGCCTCGTCTACGAAAAGGGTTCGCTCTCCCAGCGCTTTCTCGATCCGATCCGCGAAGCGACGACCGCCGGCCGCAGCTCGATCTTCTCGTCCGGCATCGAACCCGGCTTCGGCTGCGACCTCTTCCCGATTGCGCTGATGACGATGTCGCACAAGGTGTATGCGGTACGCGGTATCGAGATCACGAACTACTCGGAGTATCCCGTCGAGTGGGACGTCCGCGAGTTGTTCGGGTTCGGTCAGCCGCTCGACTATCAGGGCGGTTTGAAGCAGCCGGGGGTCCTGAGGTGGGGTTGGGGCGCGGCGATCACGATGGTCGCCGACGCACTCGGTGTCGAGTTCGACGCGATCCGTGAGACGTGTGAATTCCTTCCGACCCCGCGCGATCTGCATACCGCGTGCGGTCTCATCCCGGCAGGAACCGTCGGCGCCACGTACGCAAAGTGCATCGGGGTCGTCGATGGTGAGGAGGTCGTCAGCCTCGAGCATGTCGACCGGATGGCCGACGATCTGGCACCGGACTGGCCGACGGGTCGAACCGGAGCCACCGACGGTATCTGGCGGGTGCTCATCGACGGTGAGCCGTCGTTCGACGGGGAGTTCGAAGTGGGTCACCGCGACGGCGAAAGCGCAAGCGACCATGGACTACTCGCCACCGGCATGCGCGCGGTCAACGCGATTCCCTGGGTGTGCGAGGCCGCGCCGGGCATCGTTGACGCGCTGCACCTGCCCCTTACCTCGGCGATCGGCGCATTGCATCCACACCGCGACGGCGTGCCTGCGTTCTAGCGCTCCAGCAGTTCGTCGAGCTTGGCCAGGAATTCCGTCGGCCGCTGCGGTGTGAACGCCGGGTTGGTGCGCGCACCGGCCACGTCGAGGGTGACCAGCGTGGACTTGATCGGCCGCCAGACGTCCAGCGGCAGCCACCGGCTCAGGCTCGAGCTGCCCCAGAGTCGGAACCGCTCGTTGAGGAAGCTCAGCGATTCGGCCTTGTACCCGCGGACATTGCGCAGCGGGATGATCTTCGAGGTGCCCGACGGGAAGTGGTAGCGCCGCAGGGTGATTGCCTCGCGGTCCAGCAGGATGAGGCCGTCGTCGTAGTACTGGCGCGGTCCTGTCACGATTGCGCTCCCTGGCGGGCCGAGCGCAGCTCGTGGCCCTTGGTCGTCAGGCACCGGCCGTTCTCCAGATTCCACTGCCATCCGTGCAGGTTGCACGTCATTGTGGAGCCCTCGACCACGCCGAACTTCGACAGGTCGGCCTTCAGATGCGGACAACGTCGTTGAATCTCCCATCCGTCCAACGTGATCGACGCGGTGTCGTCGTGCGACTCGGCGAACCAGCCGTCGGCATAGGCGATGCGTTCGTCGGTCAGGCACTTGAAGAACGTGTAGAGGTACTCGTTGTAGCCACCCACACGCCACGCCGTGAACCTGGTGGACAGGAAGATGGTGTTGACCCAGTCGGGCTCGTCGTCCCGCAGCACCGTGCGTACGAGTTCCGGGGCGATGGCGAAGCCGTAGCGGAACTTCTCATCCGGAATCGGTTCGCGGACAGCCCGTTTCGGGAAGTCCAGCACCACGCATTCGTCGTGGCCGCCACCGCGAAGGCGCAGTTCCACCGGATAGCCGATGCCGTCGCAGATCTGGTCGCTCTGCAGCATGATCGGCTCGAAGAGCGCGCGCAGCGGCTCCAGCAACGGTTCGCCGGCCGCGGGGGCCCAGGTGGCCTTCTCCGCGGCCAGCACCGGTGCCATCCGTTCGGCGAAGTCGGCGATATAGGCAGCCTTGCCGGTGGTGAAGATGGCCTGCACCTCGTCGTCGGGTAGCGGGTGGGTAAGCGAATTCATCTGTGCGCCAGTGAAATCAGCTACCGTCCCGGGCATCATCAGCAGACCGCCGTGGTGGCCGTTGGCTCGCATCTGGTCCAGGAACACCACCTGGTCGGGAAAGATGTTGGCGGGATCGCCGTGATCGTCGTTGAGGTCGCGCAGCGCGGGGTCGAGGAAGCACGGCGGACCTGCAGACGGGATCACCCACGTCGCCCCGACCTGTGCGATGTATTGGCGGCTCCGGTCCATCTGCCGCTGCCGCTTCTGGGTGCCGAACGCCTCCTTGGCGCGGGCGGGCATGTCGTAGACCATCGGGTACCAGATGGCCCCGGAGTACTGCAGCATGTGGACGTCGACGGCGCCGAAGTCGGCGTGCACCACGTCGAGGTCCACCGGTCGGGCGTCGTTCATGTTGAAGCAGACCGTCTCGCCGTCGTCGAGCACCAGGCCGGAGTCTCCGATGGGGCCGTCGGCCGGGGCGCGCAGCGAGATGATCATCACATCGAGGTCGCCCCTGGGGCCGCTGACCCGGTGCTTGACCGAATCCGTCGTCTCGAAGAACCGGTGGAATCCGATCCTTTCGAGTTCGCGACGCAGGTCCGGCACCGGGAAGTCGGGCAGCAGTACCACCGCGTCCTTGTTGACGTGGGCACTCAGGTTCTTCGCGTCGAAGTGGTCGGCGTGCAGATGCGAGACGTACAGGTAGTCGCAGTCGCCGAGGGCATCCCAGTCCAGCTGGCTGTTGTCCGGGAACGGGAACCACGACGCGAAGTACGCCGGGTTGACCCACGGATCACACAAGACGCTTCCGGCGTTCGTATCTATCCGGAAGCCTGCGTGTCCGACGCTGGTGACCTGCACTGATGCCCTTTCCCGCTACCGCGTGTGCGGCATCAAGACTAGCCGGACGCAAACGGGCGCCGCAGATACACGGGTTCGGTGAGACGCGTCACGCGACTAGGCTGCCGTATGTGGAGCCGGTTTACGGAACAGTCATCCAATTCGCCAGGCTGCTCTGGCGCTTTCAGGGTCTGACGTTCACCGTCACCGGCGTCGAGCACCTGCCGGCCGAAGGCGGCGCGGTCATCGCCATCAACCACACCGGCTACCTGGACTTCACGTTCGCCGGCCTGCCCGCCTACCGGCAGAAGCGCGGCCGCAAGGTGCGATTCATGGCGAAGAAGGAAGTCTTCGACAACAAGATCACGGGCCCGATCATGCGCAGCCTGCGCCACATCGAGGTGGACCGCGACAGCGGTGCCGCGTCCTTCGACGAGGCCTGCCGCAAGCTCAAGGAAGGCGAGCTGGTGGGCGTCTACCCCGAGGCCACGATCAGCCGCAGCTTCGAGATCAAGGACTTCAAGTCCGGTGCGGCGCGCATGGCGATTGCCGCCGACGTGCCGATCATCCCGCACATCGTGTGGGGCGCCCAGCGCGTCTGGACCAAGGGGCACCCCAAGAACATGCGGCGGCCCAAGGTGCCGATCGCTGTGGCGGTGGGGGAGCCGATCTATCCGACGCTGCCGCCTGCCGAACTGACCGCGCTGCTGCATTCGCGGATGCAACATCTGCTCGAACGGGTCCAGGACGACTACGGGCCATACCCACCGGGTGAGTTCTGGGTTCCGCACCGCCTCGGTGGTGGAGCGCCGACGCTGGCCGAGGCCAACCGGATGGACGCCGAGGAGGCTGTCCAGAAAGCCCAGGCGAAGGCCGCCCGTCGCGCACAGGGGGACCCCACGGGAGCGCCGGAGTAGCGCGATGGAGCCGGTTTTCCGCATGCTCGAGATCGCCTGCACAGCGGGCGTCGCGGTTTCCGGGAGCCGCATCACCTTCCGCGGACTCGAGAACTACCCCAAACACGGTGGTGCGGTTGTCGCCATCAACCACACCAGCTATGTCGACTGGATGCCCGCGGCGCTGTCCGCCTACCAGGTGCGGCGCCGGCTGCGCTTCATGATCAAGTCGGAGATGCAGGAGGTGAGGGTCGTCAACTTCCTGATCAAGCACTCCGGCACCATCCCCGTCGACCGCAAGGCCGGTGCCGGTGCTTACGCGATCGCCGTCGAGCAGTTGCGGGCCGGCGAGCTCATCGCGGTCTACCCGGAGGCCACCATCAGCCGCAGCTTCGAGCTGAAGGACTTCAAGAGCGGGGCGGCGCGCATGGCGGTGGAGGCTCAGGTACCGATCATCCCGCTCATCGTCTGGGGTGCGCAGCGACGCTGGACGAAGGGCCATCCGCGCAAGCTGGGCCGCGCCAAGATTCCGATGACCGTCGAGGTCGGTACGCCGATACCACCGGCGGAGACCGTCGAGCAGACCGACACGGCGATGCGCAACGCGATGACCGACCTCCTCCACCAGGTGCAGGAATCCTACGAACACCCTCCCGGGGCGTACTGGGTGCCGCGGCGGCTGGGTGGCTCGGCTCCCACGATGGAGGAAGCGAAAGCGTTGGACGAGGCCGAATTGGCCGAGCGCGCCCGTAAGCAGGCTGAGCGGCAGTCTCGGTGACCCTGCCCCGCCTGGTTGCCTCCGATGTGGACGGCACGCTACTCACCGATGACGACGACGTCGACGCCATCTCCGACCGCACTCGCGCCGCGGTCCTGGCGGCCGTGGACTCCGGAACCCAGTTCGTGCTCGCGACGGGACGTCCGCCGCGCTGGATCTCACCGGTCGTCGATGCCCTGGGCTTCGCGCCAATGGCGGTGTGCGCCAACGGCGCTGTGATCTACGACCCGTCAACGGATCGCATCGTATCGGCGCGCACGCTGTCCGCCGACCTGCTCGGTGAGCTCGCCGAGATCGCGACCCGAGTCATTCCCGGCGCCGGCCTGGCCGTCGAGCGGGTGGGCCGCAGTGCCCACGACGCCGCCACGCCGCAGTTCGTCAGCTCGCCGGGTTACGAGCACGCGTGGCTGAACCCCGACAACACCGAGGTGTCGATCGACGACCTGCTGAGTGCGCCCGCGATCAAGCTGCTCATCCGCAAGGTGGGGGCACCCAGTGCGGACATGGCCGAGGTGTTGGCGAAACATGTTGGTCTGCAAGGCGATATCACCTATTCGACCAACAACGGTCTGATCGAGATCATGCCGCTTGGTATCAGCAAGGCGACCGGAATCGCCGAGGTGGCAGAACCATTGGGTATCACAGCCGAAGAGGTGGTCACTTTCGGCGATATGCCCAATGATGTGCCGATGCTGGCGTGGGCCGGGCTCGGGGTCGCGATGGGCAACGCGCATCCGGAAGCGCTCGCCGCGGCCGACGAGGTCACCGCGACGAACGCCGACGACGGGGTGGCGCGGGTGCTCGAGCGCTGGTGGTGGTGACTCAGGCGGGGCTGATGGGCGGCGTGAACCGCTCCAGCTGAATCGGAGTCTTGGCGGTATCGGCCTTGGGCAGTTCGGTGGGAACGCCGTCGATGACGCGGGTGACGGTGCCGTTCTGGCGGTCGAAGTTCAGCGTGCCGTGCTGGAAGTTCTGCACGATCCACTGCGGCTCCTGGATTTCGCCGCTCGTCGGCAGGCCCAGTGCGCCGCGCTCGAAGCCGAGTGCGCCCCACGCCTTGTAGATCTCGCCGGTGACCGGCTCGGCCCCGCTGGTCGGCGACCAGTAGATCGCGCCGCGCTCGAAGTTCGCGTATCGAGTCGGGCCCTCACCCGACGCCTCCGGCGACCGCGGTGCGCCGAGAGCACCGTTCGGGCCGCCCATCGACTCCCAGCGCATGAAGATCGCACCGCCGCGCAGCGTGTCCGCGAGATCGGCCGGACCCGGGGGCCTGTTGAATCGTGCTGCGATGTCCCGGATCTGGCCCATCGCGGCATACGCAGCACCGCCCGGGCATTCGGTGATGCCGACATCGCGGTGGGTGAAGATGGTCGGCAGCGTCGGGGTGGCGCCGAACGCGAACTTGGAGAACGAGCCGCCGGCAGAGGCGAGTATCACCGTGCCCTTGGGGTTGATGTGATCGAGGCCGAGGCGCCATCCGAGCAGTCGGCCCGTGTTCTCCAACTGAATCGGTGTCGGCGCCGCCTGGTCGAAGTTGCCCAGCATCGCCACACCCCAGGTGTCACGGTTGAAACCACCGGTGTGGGCGCCCTCCACGGGCTTGTCGATGCCGCCCGCGCGACCTTCAAAGACCTGGCCGTACTTGTCGACCATCGCGTTGTAGGCGATGTCGCACCAGCCCAACGTGCGAGTGTGGTACTCGTAAATCGACTGGATGATGCCGGCCGAATCCGCTGGCGCGTAGTCGTTACTGCCTGCGGTGTGGTGGACGATTCCGGCTCGGATCCCCTTGTCGTACACGGGGTTTCCGCATCGCATTCCCTCGTCGGCGCCCCACCCCGCGCGGTTGATGATCTGTGGCGGCGATCCCGGCGCCGTGACCGCCGAGGGCCGGGGCAACGTATCCACCGGCGCCTCCGGCGGGCTGATCAGCACCGCGTTGATGTTCTGGGGCAACGGTTGCTCGACGTTGGCAGGCACGTAGCCCAACTGAGGCCGATCGTCGGCGGGCTTGGGCGGCTTCGGCGCTTGCGGCGGCCGGGTGACCGCGATCTGCACCGTCGTCGTGCGGCCGACGAAGACCGGTTCTGTGCCGTCGGGGGCGCCGGGCGTCGGGGTGTCGGGTCCGAGGCCGTCCATGGCTTCCGCCTCGTACCAGGGGCCCCAGCTGCCGTCGGGTTTCTTGGCGCGGATCCGGGCCGAAGTGCCGGCGAGGTCACCTCCCTTCTCCGAGGTCAGCGCGACCAGTGAGAAGGGGGTGGCCTGGTGGATCTCCCGAATCGTCTCCCCGCCGCCGAGACCGGTCAGCGGCTGCTGGGCAAGCTGTGGAGCACGAGCTTGCGGGTCGTCATCGCCGACACCGGGGATTCCGTAGATCGCCATCGGAAGGACGACTGCCGTCGCCGCAACGGCGGTGAACAGCATCGACGGCAGCGGGCGGCGATACAGCACGGACTGATGTTACGTATGTGCCAGTTGTTACCAATGATTCGACACGCGCCGGCGCGTACCAATCTGGTGGCGAATCCACACGCAACGGCACCGCAGAGCCCGGGGGAAGGCTTCTGCGGTGCCGTTCGGTGACAGGTCTTAAGCGCCGGCGCCCGTCGAGGCTCCTGCCGCTGCGGCCGGGGCCGCCTCAGCCGCGGCCGCGGGGGCCGCACCTGCGACTGCCGGGGCACCCGCAGGCTTGACCGCCGACATGATCGCGGGCATCACCATGCCCTTGAGTAGGTCGATCGCCTGACCCGCGCCGAGCTGGTTGGCCATGCTCGACAGGTCGCCGATGATGCCGGTGCTGCCGCCGCCGGTGCTCGCCGGCATGGTCGCCAGCGACGGGTCACCCAGGATCGGGTACATGCCCGCGCCGGGATCCAGCCCGATCGGCGCCGAGATCGGTACCTCGCCGGGGGCGGGCAGGGCGCTGGTGGCGAGCGGTGCCAGCGCCGGATCGGTGAGCGACGCAGCGGGCGTGGTCAGGCCGCCCGCGTCAGCCGTCGGGCTGGTCAGACCCGGGCTGGACAGCGACGGACTCGTCAGTGCGGGGTTGGCCAGCGCCGGATCGGTCAACGACGGACCGGTCGCGGTGAGACCGGGGACGGTCGCACTCGGGACGTCAAGACCGGGTGTCGTCAGTCCCGGTGTGGTCAGTCCCGGTGTCGTCAGGCCCGGTGTGGTCAGACCCGGTGTCGTCAGCCCGGGCGTGGTGAGACCGGGCGTGGTGAGCGCAGGCGAGGTCAGGCCGGGTGAGGTCAGCGTCGTCGGCGTGCTCGCGCCGGTACCCGTCAGCACACCCGTGGGCATGGGCGGCAGGTTGATGCCGAACTGCGAGAGGCCCTGTGACAGCGCTGACATCAGTTCGTTGGGCAGGTCGGTGATCGTCGCGGCCTGGACGAACTCGCGCTTCTGGGGCTGCGGATCGATGCTCGCGGACAATTCGGATACGGCGACTACAGCGGCTGGACTCGCGACGGCCAGGGCGGCGACTGCGCTCATGGCTGTCGAGAGCCTGCGTCGACGTCGGTTCGGCACGGAAGTCTCCTCAATACATGGACTACGTCTGGCTAGGTATTCGTACGCGTTCGACGGTACTGGTGTGACTGGTGAGACTGAAGTGACGATACGGAATTGTGAGCCAATCTTGACCTGAGGGCTCTGTCGCAATTCGGGCGCACGGCGGCCGTCGGATACCCTTGCTGCCGATGACCAAGTCTTTTCCCCCGGTCGCTCCGCTCCTGCCCTCCGGAACCCGTTTCGACCTGATCGTTGTCGGTTCCGGATTCTTCGGCCTGACGGTCGCCGAGCGCGTGGCATCGCAGCTGAACAAGCGTGTGTTGGTGGTCGACCGCCGACCGCACATCGGCGGCAATGCCTACTCGGAAGCCGAACCGCAGACCGGCATCGAGATCCACAAGTACGGCGCGCACCTCTTCCACACCTCCAACAAGCGGGTGTGGGACTACGTGCGCCAGTTCACCGACTTCACCGGCTACCAGCACCGCGTCTTCGCCATGCACAACGGGCAGGCCTACCAGTTCCCCATGGGGTTGGGCCTGGTGTCGCAGTTCTTCGGCAAGTACTTCACGCCGGATCAGGCCCGCCAGCTGATCGCCGAGCAGGCCGCCGAGATCGAGACCGACGACGCGCAGAACCTCGAAGAGAAGGCCGTCTCGCTGATCGGCCGCCCGCTCTATGAGGCGTTCGTCAAGGGCTACACCGCCAAGCAGTGGCAGACCGACCCCCGGGAACTGCCCGCGGCCAACATCACCCGGCTGCCGGTGCGCTACACGTTCGACAACCGCTACTTCAACGACACCTACGAGGGCCTTCCTGTCGAGGGCTACACCGCGTGGCTGGAGAACATGGCGGCCGACGACCGCATCGAGGTGCGGCTGAACACCGACTGGTTCGACGTGCGCGACGAGCTTCGTAAAGAGTCCCCGTCGGCTCCGGTTGTCTATACCGGTCCGCTGGACCGGTACTTCGACTATGTAGAAGGCCGGCTGGGTTGGCGCACACTCGATTTCGAACTCGAGGTACTGAGCGACTGCGGGGATTACCAAGGCACCCCCGTCATGAACTACAACGACCTCGACGTGCCCTACACCCGGATCCACGAGTTCCGGCACTTCCATCCCGAGCGGAAGTATCCGGACGACAAGACCGTGATCATGCGGGAGTTCTCGCGCTTCGCCGATGACGACGACGAGCCGTACTACCCGATCAACACCGAGACCGATCGCTCCCTGCTCGCGGCCTACCGGGCGCGGGCCAAGGCCGAGACGGCCTCGGCGAAGGTGCTGTTCGGCGGACGCCTGGGCACCTATCAGTACCTCGACATGCACATGGCGATCGCCAGCGCATTGAATATGTACGACAACACGCTCGCGCCGCACCTGCGTGACGGCGCGCCCCTTGCCGAACCTGGCACAGAAAGCAGTAGCGCATGAGTGACATCCCGTCCGGCGCGCTCGACGCCGGAGACACCAAGGCGGTCAGCCTGTTGGCGCGCGTCATCCTGCCGCGCCCCGGCGAACCGCTCGACGTCCGCAAGCTCTACCTCGACGAGTCGGACACCAACGCCCGTCGCGCCCATGCGCAGACGCGCACCACTCTGGAGATCGGCGCGGAATCCGAGGTGTCCTTCGCGACGTACTTCAACGCCTTCCCGGCCAGCTATTGGCGGCGCTGGTCGACGCTGAAGTCGGTGGTGTTGCGCGTCGAGCTCACCGGCAGCGCGCGCGTCGACGTCTACCGCTCCAAGGCGACCGGCGCCAGGATCACGGTCGGCGGTGAACCGATCAGCAGCGGCGACTCCGGCGGTCCGGCCGCGGAATCCGATGTCGGCGCTCCCGCCTCCGTCGAGTTCGAGATCGATCTGTCGCCGTTCGAGGACGGCGGGTGGATCTGGTTCGACATCACCACCAATACCAACTCCACGCTGCACGGTGCGGGCTGGTACGCACCGGACGTCGCGCCGGGACGCGCCAACGTCGCCGTCGGAATCCCGACCTTCAACCGTCCGTCGGATTGCGTCAACGCACTGACCGCGCTGACGTCGGATCCGTTGGTGGACAAGGTGATCAGCGCGGTGATCGTGTCCGACCAGGGCACCAGTAAGGTCAAGGACCATCCGGGGTTCGACGCGGCCGCCGCCGCCCTGGGCAACCGGCTCTCGGTGCACAATCAGCCCAACCTCGGCGGATCCGGCGGATACAGCCGGGTGATGTACGAGGCGCTGAAGAACACCGACTGCGAACAGATCCTGTTCATGGACGACGACATCCGCGTCGAGCCCGACTCGATCCTGCGGGCGCTCGCGCTGAACCGGTTCGCGAAAGTCCCGACACTGGTCGGCGGCCAGATGCTCAACCTGCAGGAGCCCAGTCACCTGCATGTGATGGGCGAGATGGTCGACGCTGAGAACTTCATGTGGACCAACGCGGTCAACACCGAGTACGACCACAACTTCGCGAAGTACTCCCTCAGCGACGAAGAGGAACCCCGCAGCAGGCTGCTGCACCGTCGCATCGACGTCGACTACAACGGCTGGTGGATGTGCATGATCCCGCGCCAGGTCGCCGAGGAGCTAGGCCAGCCGTTACCGTTGTTCATCAAGTGGGACGACGCCGACTACGGCTTGCGGGCCGGCGAGCACGGCTATCCGACCGTCACGCTGCCCGGCGCCGCTATCTGGCACATGGCGTGGAGCGACAAGGACGACGCCATCGACTGGCAGGCGTACTTCCATCTGCGCAACCGGCTCGTGGTCGCGGCCATGCACTGGGACGGCAATGTCAGCGGGCTGATCGCCAGCCACTTCAAGGCGACGATCAAACATCTGATGTGCCTTGAGTATTCGACCGTGGCTATCCAGAACAAGGCCATGGACGACTTCCTCGCCGGGCCCGAGCACATCTTCTCGATCCTCGAATCCGCGCTGCCCGACGTGCGTGCGATGCGTCAGGAGTATCCCGACGCGGTGGTGCTGCCCAGCGCGACGGCTTTGCCGACGCCCTCGGACAAGAAGTGGCGCAAGAAGGTGACGATCCCGACCAACCCGCTGTCGATTTCGTACCGGCTGGCCCGCGGGGTGCTGCACCAACTCAAGCCGCACGACCCCGAGCACCATCGTCGTCCGCAGATCAACGTCGCCACCCAGGATGCCCGGTGGTTCTCGCTGAGCAGGGTCGACGGCGTCACCGTCACCACCGCCGACGGTCGCGGTGTCGTGTACCGGCAACGCGACCGCGCGAAGGCCGCTGAGCTGCTTCGCGAATCGCTGAAACGGCAGGCACAGCTCTCGCGCAAGTTCAATCGCATGCGCAGGGTGTACCGCGACGCGCTGCCGGTGCTCACGAGTAAGCAGAAGTGGGAGACCGTCCTGCTCCCGTCGGCCGATGGCTGAAAGTCCCCATGGCGAGGACGCCGTGCTGGTCGCCGTCCAGTCTGCGCTCGCCGATCGTCCCGGCGTGCTGCCTGCCGCGCGCGCCCTTTCGCACTTCGGCGAGCACAGCATCGGGTGGCTCGCGGTCGCCGCGCTCGGTGCGCTGCTGCGACCGGCACGGCGAAAAGCATTTCTTGCCGCTGGGGTGGGCGCGTTCGGAGCCCACGCGGCCGCCGTGGTGATCAAGCGCGTCGTGCGGCGCGAACGGCCCGACCACCCGGCGATCGCCGTTAACGTGGGCACTCCGAGCCGGCTGAGTTTCCCTTCGGCGCACGCGACGTCGACCACCGCGGCGTCGATCCTGTTGGGTCGGGCCACCGGCCTGCCGTTGCCTGCGATCCTGGTGCCACCAATGGCGTTGTCGCGGTTGGTGCTCGGTGTGCACTACCCGAGTGACGTGCTGACCGGCGTGGCGGTTGGGGCGGCCGTCGCGAAGGCGGTCACCATGGTCACAGAGCGGGCCGAAGGAGTCTGATGAGCATCTCGAGCGAGAGCAGTGCAGAGAGCACCCCGCAGGTGAATCACGAGCCGGTGCCCGAGAAGGGCCCACCGCGCAACCTCGTCACCGGAATCATCAAGGCACTCCGGCCGCGGCAGTGGGTCAAGAACGTCCTGGTGTTCGCCGCACCGGTGGCCGCACTCGGCGACGCGCGATACGCCTACGACTACCGCGAAGTCCTCGTTCAGGTGTTGTTGGCGTTCGTGGTCTTCAGTCTCGCCGCCTCGTGCGTGTACCTCGTCAACGACGCGAGGGACGTCGAGGCCGACCGGGCGCACCCGACCAAGCGGTTCCGCCCCATCGCCGCAGGCGTCGTTCCGGAGTGGTTGGCCTACACCCTGGCGGTGGCGCTCGGTGTGGCGTCGCTGGTGATCTCCTGGCTGGTGACGCCGAACCTGGCGCTGGTGATCGGGATCTACATCGTGATCCAGCTGGCGTACTGCTTCGGCCTCAAGCACCAGCCCGTGATCGACATCTGCATCGTCTCGTCGGGCTTTCTGATCCGCGCGATCGCCGGTGGCGTCGCCGCGGATGTGCCGCTGTCGCAATGGTTCCTGCTGATGATGGCCTTCGGCTCGCTGTTCATGGCGGCGGGTAAGCGCTACGCCGAACTCCAGCTCGCCGAGCGTACCGGGGCCAAGATTCGCAAGTCGCTGGAGAGCTACACCAGCTCTTACCTGCGCTTCGTGTGGACGTTGTCGGCGACGGCGCTGGTGCTGTGTTACGGCCTGTGGGCGTTCGAGCGCGACGACACCGGCGGCACCTCCTGGTTCGTGGTGTCGATGATCCCGTTCGTCATCGCGATCCTGCGGTACGCGGTCGACGTCGACGGGGGCATGGCCGGTGAGCCCGAGGAAATCGCGTTGAAGGACCGGGTTCTGCAGCTGCTGGCCCTGGCGTGGATCGGAACCATCGGTGCCGCCATCTTCCTCAGTTGACAAGTTGAGTTCCCCGGTTGCCGGCCGGAGCCGTTTCATGGACGGCCTCGGCGACCGCTTGTCGCGCGCGCCCGCCTTTCCCTACGACGTCACCGTGCGAATCAGCCTGTGGGTGAGCGTGATCGTCGTCGCGGGCCTGTTCGGTTGGGGCGCGTGGCAGCGGCGCTGGATCGCCGACGACGGCCTCATCGTCCTGCGGACCGTGCGAAACCTCTTGGCGGGCAACGGTCCGGTATTCAACGCCGGCGAGCGTGTCGAGGCGAACACGTCGACGGTGTGGACCTATCTGATTTATTTGGGCGCATGGGTCGGCGGACCTGTACAGCTGGAGTACGTGGCGCTGTACCTGGCGCTGACGCTCAGCGTGTTGGGTGTCGTGTTCATCATGCTGGGCACCGCGCGGCTGTACGCGCCGAGCCTGCGAGGTCGACGCGCGTTGATGCTCCCCGCGGGTGCGCTGGTCTACATCGCGGTTCCACCGGCCCGTGACTTCGCCACCTCCGGGCTGGAAAACGGTTTGGTGCTGGCATATCTCGGCTTGCTGTGGTGGATGATGGTGTGCTGGGCGCAGGCGCTGCGCGCACCCGGTCCTGCGAACGCGGCGCCGGTGTTCCGTGGCGGCCCACCGACCATTCGCAGGCAGCCGGTCGGACCGGCGGCGGACGCACGCACGGTCAGCGGGTTGTTCGACGGCGCACTCGCTTTCGTCGCAGGCATGAGTGTGCTGGTTCGGCCCGAGTTGGCGTTGATCGGCGGGCTGGCTCTGGTGATGATGCTGATCGCCGCGCGTGATTGGCGCCGCCGCGGGCTGATCGTGCTCGCGGGCGGTCTGGTACCCGTCGCCTACGAGATCTTCCGAATGGGCTACTACGGCTTGATTGTTCCCGGCACCGCACTGGCCAAGGACGCCTCCGGTTCCAAGTGGTCTCAGGGCTTCGTGTACCTGTCCAACTTCAACAATCCCTACCTGCTGTGGGCGCCCGCCGTCTTGCTGATCGGCTTGGCAGCCGTGGTGATGGTGACGCGCGGCCGCCCGTGGGGTATCCGTCATACGACGGCGCCCGGCCAGGGATGGCTGGCGCGGACGGTTCAGAGCCCGCAGGCCGTGGTGGCTTTCATGCTCGTGAGCGGATTGTTGCAGGCGCTCTACTGGATCCGCCAGGGCGGCGATTTCATGCACGGCCGAGTCCTGTTGACCCCGTTGTTCTGTCTGCTCGCGCCAATCTCGGTGATTCCGTTGGTGCTGCCCGATGGGCGCCGAATGGCCCGTGGCGCAGGCTATTTGTTCGTCGGGGCCACGAGCCTGCTGTGGGTGTCGATCGTCGGATGGTCGCTGTGGGTGGCCAATTCGAGCGGCATGGGACCTGACGCGACCCGCGTGACCTACAGCGGCATCGTCGACGAACGTCGGTTCTATGCCCAGGCCACGGGCAACGCGCATCCGCTGACCGCGGCCGACTACCTGGATTATCCCCGCATGCGTGCGGTGATGACCGCGATCGAGAACACACCCGACGGCGCCCTGCTGCTGCCGTCCGGCAACTACGACCAGTGGGACGTCGTGCCCGCCATCCCGCCACCTCCGGACGCACCACCGGACGTCAAGGGTCGAACCGGCCCGCACACAGTGTTTTTCACGAATCTCGGCATGCTCGGAATGAACGTCGGACTGGATGTCCGGGTGATCGACCAGATCGGATTGGCCAACCCGCTTGCCGCGCACACCGCTCGTCTGGAAGACGGCCGCATCGGTCACGACAAGAATCTGTTCCCTGACTGGGCGGTGGCCGAGGGTCCGTTCCTCAAGACCCGCCCCTTCATTCCGTCCTATATCGACGAGGACTGGATCGCGCAGGCCGAGGCCGCGCTGGAGTGCCCGGCGACCGACGCGATGCTCAACGCCATCAGGGGCGAGATGGGGCCTCGCCGGTTCCTGTCGAATCTGATGCACGCGTATTCGTTGACTCAGTATCGGATTGATCGGGTGCCGCTCTACGAGCTGCAGCGCTGCGGGCTGGAGGTACCGGAGCCGACGCGCGAGCCGTACACCGGGATGCCGGCTACCGGGCCCTAACCGCGGGTAACGCGACGAGCGACTCGGGCGATACACAAGCGCATTGGAACTGGCGCTTGATTCACGAAGGATGGTACGACCTGTGCGAACCTGGCTTCGCCGTGCGATCGCGGTGGTCGCCGCGGTCCTGACGATGCCGATGATCGCGGTTGTGTCCAATGTCACACCGCCCGCGGGCGCGTTCTCTCGCGAGGGGCTGCCCGTCGAATACCTCGACGTGTACTCGACGGCGATGGGCCGCAACATCCGGGTGCAATTCCAGCCCGCGACGGGGGCGCCGATGACCGGTCCCTCGAAGGCCGTCTATCTGCTCGACGGCATGCGTGCGCGCGACGACTACAACGGCTGGGACATCGAAACCCCGGCTTTTGAATGGTTTTTGGACTCCGGTGTCGCGACAGTGATGCCGGTAGGCGGGCAGTCCAGTTTTTACACCGACTGGTATTCGCCGTCGAGCTTCAACAATCAGGCCTTCACCTATAAGTGGGAGACCTTTCTCACCAGTGAGCTCCCGTCGTGGCTGGCGGCCAACAAACAGATCTCCCCGACCGGCAACGGCGTCGTCGGGCTGTCGATGTCGGGTGGTCCCGCCCTGATCCTGTCCGCGTACCACCCGGCGCAATTCCGTTATGCCGCATCACTTTCTGCCTTTCTGAACCCGTCGGCCCTGTTCATGCAGCAGGCGATCCGTGTCGCGATGCTCGATGCGGGCGGTTTCAACGTCGACAACATGTGGGGCGCGCCGTGGGACAGCGCTTGGAAGCGCAACGACCCGATCAAACAGGTCTCTCGCATCGTCGCCAACGGCACGCGGCTGTGGGTTTACTGTGCACCCGGCGGCACGACCCCGCTCGACGTGAACGCGGATCCGAATCAGGCGTTCAACGCGAATAGCCTTGAAACGATGGCTCTCAAGAGCAATTTGGACTTCCAAAAGGCCTACGTAGCGGCCGGGGGAGCCAACGCCACTTTCCAGTTTCCGCCGGCGGGAAATCACGCGTGGCCGTACTGGGGAGCGCAGCTGCAAGCGCTGCGACCAGACCTGATCGCAACCCTCAAAGGCTGAGGAGCGACCAGGGACGATACACGCCGAATAGAGGTACCACAGCAAGTTGTGGTTGACTGCACGAGCAACGCGGCGGGGTCCGTCGGACAAGTTCCGCGTGCGGCATACGACAGATGGGATAGATGAAGCATGAAGTTCGTTGGCAAGATCCGTGGCGCGTGGGTGCGCCGGCTCGCGGCTGTGGCGATGGCCGCAGCAGTGTTGCCCGCCCTCGTCAGCGCCGTCGGAGGCTCGGCGACTGCGGGCGCTTTCTCTCGTCCGGGTCTGCCGGTCGAGTACCTTATGGTTCCGTCCGCAGGGATGGGCCGTGACATCAAAGTTCAGTTCCAAAACGGTGGGCCGAACGCGCCTGGCGTCTACTTGCTAGACGGCCTTCGCGCCCGCGACGACTTCAACGGCTGGGACATCGAGACCGCTGCCTTCGAGTGGTACGTCGATTCCGGCCTCGCGGTGATCATGCCGGTCGGCGGACAGTCCAGCTTCTACAGCGACTGGTACAGCCCGGCCTGCGGTAAGGCTGGCTGCTCCACCTACAAGTGGGAGACGTTCCTCACGCAGGAGCTGCCGTCCTACCTGGCCGCGAACAAGGGTGTGAACCCGAACCGCAATGCGGCAGTCGGTCTGTCGATGGCCGGTTCGGCCGCGCTGACGCTGGCGATCTACTACCCGCAGCAGTTCCAGTACGCGGCCTCGCTGTCTGGCTTCCTGAACCTTTCCGAAGGTTGGTGGCCGATGCTGGTCAACATGTCGATGGGCGACGCGGGCGGTTACGACGCCGACGACATGTGGGGCAAGACCGAAGATCCGGGCAATGCGTGGGAGCGCAACGACCCGATGGTCAACATCGACCGGCTGGTCGCCAATGGCACCCGCATCTGGGTGTTCTGCGGTAACGGCAAGCCCGCCGATATCAATGGCACCGGCATGCCGGCCGGCGACAACTTCAACGCGGAGTTCCTCGAGAAGTTCACCCTGCGGACGAACAAGACGTTCCAGGAGAACTACATCGCCGCCGGTGGTAAGAACGGCGTGTTCAACTTCCCGGAGTCCGGTACTCACAGCTGGGAGTACTGGGGTCAGCAGCTCAACCAGATGAAGCCCGACATCCAGCGCGTGCTGGGCGCCGTGCCGCAGCCGAGCACTCCCGTCGGGGACGCTGCCCCGGCCGAGGGCGCGACTGAGGCTCAGCCGGCGTCGGCTCAATCCGGCGGATAATTGACCGCTTCGTCGGAAACGACATGACTGGCGGCGGCGATCCTTCGGGGTCGCCGCCGTCGGCCATTTCCGGGGCATCGCGTCGTGCAGGTGTGGTTGACTGCTCGCGCGGGGACTGCGAGACGAACGTGGAATGGGGCTGTTGATGCATGTCGTGATTCGGACGTTGTTGACCGTGGTGCTGGCTGCCGGCCTTTGGGGTGCCGGCACGACAATGGCACCGTCTGCCAAGGCCGACGTCGAAATGCTGATGGTCCCGTCGGCGGCAATGGGCCGCGATATCCCCGTCGCATTCTCCGGCGGCGGACCGCACGCCGTCGTCCTGCTCGACGCCTTCAACGCGGCCCCCGACGTCAGCAACTGGGTGACGGCGGGTAACGCGATGGCCACCCTCGGCGGGCAGGGCATCTCGGTCGCCGCACCCGCCAGCGGCGCCTGGAGCATGTACACCAACTGGGAGCAGGACGGCAGCAAGCAGTGGGAGACATTCCTGGCGACCGAGCTGCCGAACTGGCTGGCGGCCAACAAGGGCCTCGCACCCGGCGGGCACGGCATCGTCGGGGCGTCCCAGGGTGGCTACGGCGCGATGGCGATGGCGACCTTCCACCCGGACCGGTACCGCTTCGCGGGATCGCTGTCCGGTTTCCTGGCTCCTGAGCGCACCGGCGTCGACGGCGCCATCACCGCCGGCCTGCAGCAGTTCGGCGGTGTCGACATCCGCAACATGTGGGGCTTGCCACAGCTGGGCCGGTGGAAATGGCATTCACCGAACGTCCACGTGCAACTGCTTTCGGACAACAACACCCGGCTGTGGGTGTACAGCCCGACCACCGGTGGCTGCGACGTGCCCGCGATGATCGGCTACTGCGATATCGCGGCGGGCACCAACAAGGAGTTCTACCAGCACTATCGTTCGGTCGGCGGCAAGAACGGCCACTTCGACTTCCCGGCCAGCGGCGGCAATGACTGGGGCGCCTGGAGCGGGCAGCTGGCCGCGATGTCCGGCGACCTGGTCGCCACCATCAGGTAGCGCGTATCCGCTAGGCAGCAACCGAGTGCGGCACACCCTGAGCTCTCAGTTTCCTCTGTGTTTCAGCCGGTACCTTGGAAACGTGCAGCTTTCGGTACGGCGGCGGGTCGCTTCGACCGGATGGTTGGCAACTTCAGCGACAACGCTGCTGGTGGCGTCGGTCCCCGCGTTGATGACCGGGTGCTCGGGCAACGACGTGATGGCCACCATCGGCATGCCGACCTCCGAAACGGAAACCGCGCACGGTGACGCCGGCGTGGCGCCGCCGGGACCCCTCCAGGCGGGCGGACAGTCCAGCGCTGTGGTCGTGACGGCGAAGCAACGCGAATACCTCGACGCGCTCACCGCCGCAGGCGTGCAGCCGTCGAGCAATCTGGCCGCCCTGTCGATCGGGTCGTATGTCTGTCAGGCCAGGGCCGCAAAACAGAACGACCACGCGGTGTGGGACTTCGTGCGGCCGGTGGTGCGCGGCGAGGTCGACGGCGACGGCCTGTCGTCTGCTGCGCCGTCGGCGGCCGACATCGACACCGCGACCGCCGAGTACATTCGCATCGCGACCGAGCGACTCTGCTAGTAGTCGCCAACGGCGCACACCAATCCACAGCACGCTAGGAGTAACAGGGAACCCATGTCCAAGACCACTCGGCGCAAACGTCACCGCATTCTGGGGCTCGTCGCGGCGGTGGCGGTCTCGCTCGTGGTGGTACTGGTCGTGGTGCTGGTCTGGGTGTGGCAGCGATCGCCGGAGTCCCCAGTCCCGGGCGCACAGCCGCCGACATCGGTTCCCGGTGGCATTCCGCCGACGGGCAGGAAGCCGCGGCCCGAATTCCAGGACGCCAGCTGCCCCGACGTGCAGATGATCTCGGTCCCCGGTACCTGGGAGTCGTCGCCTCAGCTCGACCCGTTCAACCCGACGCAGTTCCCCATCGCGCTGCTCCTCAACGTCACCAACCCGCTGCGTCAGCAGTTCGACGCGAGCCGGCTGGAGATCTACACGGTTCCCTACACCGCGCAGTTCCACAATCCGTTCGCCGCGGACAACCAGATGTCCTACGACCAGAGCCGCGCCGAGGGCTTCGACGCGGCGGTGCGGGCCATGACGGATATGAACAATCGCTGCCCGTTGACCAGTTACGTGCTGGTCGGCTTCTCGCAGGGTGCGGTGATCGCCGGTGACATCGCCAGTGATGTCGGCAACGGCCGCGGCCCGGTCGACGAGGATCTGGTGCTCGGGGTGGCACTGATCGCCGACGGTCGTCGTCAGCCCGGCGTCGGTCAGGACGTCGGCCCCAACGCGCCGGGCCAGGGTGCGGAGATCACCCTGGACGAGGTCCCGATGCTGGGTGAGCTGGGTCTGGACATGACCGGTCCCCGTTCCGGCGGTTTCGGGATGCTCAACAACCGCGTCTATGAGATCTGCGCCGCGGGCGACCTGATTTGTTCGGCGCCCGAGTCGGCCTTCAACATCACCCAGTTGCCGCGGACGCTCGAGGTGCTCAGCGGCGGCGCCGGCCAGCCGATCCACGCGATGTACAACACGCCGCAATTCTGGAATCTCGATGGTGCCTCTGCCCCGCAGTGGACACTGGGTTGGGCGCAGAGTGTGATCGATAACGCCCCGCGCCCAAAACATGGCTGACCTGTAACCGCGGAGATTTGGACTGCGTCCACCGGTCGCCTAACATTAAGAGAAAACTAAGAGCGGTGAGGGACGCGAAGCCGAAACGCGCAGGGTAGGGACCCACGCAGCGGCGCGCCCGTCCATATTGAGTGCTAGCGGCTTCAAAAACGAGGCTTCGACAGGAGAGTGAGAATGGGGTTTCACAACCCGTTCCTGAAAGACGGACTGATCAAGTTCCCCGACAACGGCAGCTTGGTCAAGCACGTCGAGAAGTGGGCGAAGGTTCGCGGTGACAAGCTCGCCTACCGGTTCCTCGACTACTCGGTCGAACGCGACGGTGTGGCGCGGGAGCTGAACTGGGCCGACTTCGGCGCCCGAAATCGGGCCGTGGCCGCGCGCCTGCAGCAGGTGACCGAGCCCGGCGACCGGGTCGCGATCCTCAGTCCGCAGAACCTCGACTACGTCGTCGCGATGTTCGGCGCGCTTTATTCGGGCCGCATCGCCGTACCGCTGTTCGATCCTTCCGAACCGGGCCATGTCGGCCGACTTCACGCCGTGCTCGACGACTGCCAGCCCTCGGCGATCCTCACCACGACCGAGGCCGCCGAAGGGGTGCGCAAGTTCTTCCGCACCCGGCCGGCCAACCAGCGTCCCCGCGTCATCGCGGTCGACGCGGTGCCCGCCGAGGTCGGCGCCACCTGGCAGCCTGTCGACGTCGAAGCCGACACCATCGCGTACCTGCAATACACCTCGGGGTCGACACGAATCCCCACCGGCGTGCAGATCACCCACCTGAACCTGGCCACCAACGTCGTGCAGGTCATCGAGGCACTCGACGGCGAGGAGGGTGACCGCGGCCTGTCCTGGTTGCCGTTCTTCCACGACATGGGGTTGATCACGGCGTTGTTGGCGCCGATGATCGGGCACTACTTCACCTTCATGACCCCGGCTGCGTTCGTCCGCAGGCCCGGTCGCTGGATCCGCGAGATGTCGCGCAAGCCCGACGACACCGGCGGTGTCATCTCGGTGGCTCCGAACTTCGCGTTCGATCACGCCGCCGCGCGCGGGTTGCCCAAGGACGACGAACCACCGCTGGATCTGTCCGTCGTCAAGTGCATCCTCAACGGCAGCGAGCCGATCTCGGCGGCCACCGTGCGCAGGTTCAACGAAGCGTTCGCGCCGCACGGGTTCAAGCCGCAGGCCATCAAGCCGTCCTACGGGCTGGCCGAAGCCACGCTGTTCGTGTCGACCACCCCGATGGGCGATCATCCGAAGATCATCTCCGTCGACCGGGACGCCTTGAACACCGGCACGTTCGTCGAGGTCCCCGACGATGCGCCCAGCGCCGTCGCGCAGGCGGGCGCGGGCAAGGTCGGTATCGCCGAGTGGGCCGTCATCGTCGATGCGGATTCGGCCACCGAGCTGCCCGACGGCCAGATCGGTGAGGTCTGGATCAGCGGCCAGAACATGGGCACCGGTTACTGGGGTAAGCCCGAGGAGACCATCGCCACCTTCCAGAACATCCTCAAGTCGCGCACCAACCCGTCACATGCCGAGGGCGCGACGGACGACGCTACCTGGGTGCGTACGGGCGACCTCGGTGCCTACCACGACGGCGAGCTCTACATCACCGGCCGCACCAAGGATCTGGTGATCGTCGATGGCCGTAACCACTATCCGCAGGACCTCGAGTACTCCGCGCAGGAGGCCACCAAGGCGCTGCGGGTCGGGTATGTGGCGGCGTTCTCGGTGCCCGCCAACCAGCTGCCCGACGAGGTGTTCCAGAACGCCCACGCCGGTATCAAGCGTGATCCCGAGGACACCTCAGAGCAGCTGGTCATCGTGGGCGAGCGCGCCCCAGGTGCGCACAAGCTCGACATGGGCCCGATCGTCGACGACATCCGCGCCGCCATCGCGGTCCGCCATGGCGTCACGGTGCGCGACGTCCTGCTCACCGCGGCGGGCGCGATTCCGCGTACCTCGAGCGGCAAGATCGGCCGGCGGGCCTGCCGCGCGGCGTACCTGGACGGAAGTCTGCGGTCGGGCAAGATCGCCAACGATTTCCCCGACGAAAAAGACTGAAGACTGATCTCCTGAACATGGCTGAGACACAAGACGATTCGCAGCAGCAACCCGAGACCCCAGCCGAGGCACCGGTCAAGCGTACCGATGTCTCGGTGCCCGAATTGCGCGAGTGGATGCGCAACTGGGTCGCCAACGCGACGAACACGTCGCCGGACTCCGTCAACGAGTCGGCACCGCTGATCGAGCTGGGCATGGCGTCCCGTGACGCGGTCGCGATGGCCAGCGACATCGAGGACTACACCGGCGTCGTCGTCACGGCGACCATGGCGTTCCGGCATCCCACCATCGAGTCGCTCGCGACCGTCATCGTCGAGGGCGAGCCCGAGCCGGAGTTCACCGGCGATGAGGACTGGTCGCGGACCGTCGACGAGGGCCGCACCAACATCGCGATCATCGGCATCGGCACGCGCTTCGCCGGTGACCTCAACACACCGGACGAGATGTGGCAGGCGCTGCTCGAGGGCCGCGACGCCATCACCGACCTGCCCGAGGGCCGGTGGTCGGAATTCACCAGCGAGCCCCGCATCGCCGAGCGGGTGAAGAAGGCACGCACCCGCGGCGGTTACATCTCCGACATCAAGGGCTTCGACGCCGAGTTCTTCGCGTTGTCGAAGATGGAGGCCGACAACATCGATCCGCAGCAGCGGATGGCCCTCGAATTGACGTGGGAGGCGTTGGAGCACGCCAGGATTCCCGCGTCCAGCCTGCGCGGCGAGAATGTCGGTGTCTTCATCGGTAGCTCGGTCAACGACTACATGTTCATGTCCGTGGCCGACCCGTCGGTGGCGCACCCGTACGCCATCACCGGTAACTCGAGCGCGGTCATCGCGAACCGGGTGTCCTACTTCTACGATTTCCGCGGGCCGTCGATGGCCATCGACACTGCGTGCTCGTCGTCGCTCGTCGCCGTGAACGAGGGAATCAAGGCTCTGCGTGCCGGGGACGCCGACGTGGTGCTCGCCGGCGGTGTCAATGCACTGATCACCCCGTTGGTGACGCTGGGCTTCGACGAGGTCGGCGGCGTGCTGGCGCCGGACGGCCGGATCAAGTCCTTCTCGCAGGACGCCGACGGCTACGCCCGCTCCGAGGGCGGCGGCATGGTCGTGCTCAAGCGTCTCGAGGACGCCCGCCGCGACGGTGACGACATCCTCGCGGTCATCGCGGGCGGCGCCGTCAACCACGACGGCCGTTCGAACGGCATGCTCGCCCCGAATCCCGATGCGCAGGAAGCGGTTCTGCGCAAGGCCTACAAGGACGCCGGTATCGATCCGAGGACCGTCGACTACGTCGAGGCTCACGGCACCGGCACCATCCTCGGCGACCCGATCGAGGCCGACGCGCTGGGCCGCGTCATCGGCCGCGGCAGGCCGGTGGACAAGCCCGCGCTGCTCGGTGCGGTGAAATCCAATGTGGGCCATCTGGAGTCGGCCGCCGGTGCGGCGAGTCTGGCCAAGATGGCGCTGGCGCTGAAATACGACAAACTGCCGCCGTCGATCAACTACACCGGACCCAACCCCTACATCGACTTCGAGCGCGAACGTCTCAAGGTCAACGACGTCGTTTCCGACTGGCCGCGCTACAGCGGCATCGCCATCGCCGGTGTCTCCGGCTTCGGCTTCGGCGGCGCCAACGCGCACCTGGTGCTGCGCCAGGTGCTGCCGACCGATCTCATCGAGCCCGAGCCCGAGAAGGCGCCGGTCCTCGAAGCCGCGGCGCCGGAGAAGCCCGCGGTGTACGTCGGCGGGGTGCTGGTCGAGGACGACGACGAAGACGACGATTACGGCGATGTCGAGCGCGATCCCGAATTCTACGGTGCGACAACCGAAGCCGAGCATGAGCTGCCCGGCCTGACCGACGAGGCGCAGCGCCTGTTGGCGATCGCCCGCGAGGAACTGGAAGCCGAACAAGCCGAGAACCCCGTCAAACCAATCGTGCCACTGGCGGTTTCGGGGTTCCTGACGTCGCGTAAGAAGGCGACTGCCGCCGAGCTTGCGGACTGGATCGAGAGCCCCGTCGGCCAGGGCACGTCGCTGGAGGCCATTGGCCGTTCGCTGTCGCGGCGCAACCACGGGCGTTCGCGCGCCGTGATTCTCGCGCACGACCACGAGGAGGCGGTCAAGGGTCTGCGCGCCATCGCCGACGGAAAGCCGAACCCGCTGGTGGTCAGCGCCGACGGACCCGTGACCAATGGCCCGGTCTGGGTGCTCGCCGGTTTCGGCGCGCAGCACCGCAAGATGGGCAAGAGCCTGTACCTGCGCAACGAGACGTTCGCCGAGTGGATCAACAAGGTCGACGCCCATGTGCAGGACGAGCGCGGCTACTCGGTGGTCGAGCTGATCCTCGACGACTCGAAGGATTACGGCATCGAGACCACCCAGACCGTGATCTTCGCGATCCAGGTGGCGCTCGGTGAGCTGCTGAAGTCGCACGGCGCGAAACCCGGTGCGGTGGTGGGCCAGTCACTGGGCGAGGCCGCCGCGGCGTACTTCTCCGGCGGGCTCTCGCTGGAGGACGCGACGCGCACCATCTGCTCGCGCGCGCATTTGATGGGCGAGGGCGAGGCCATGCTGTTCGGCGAGTACATCCGCCTGATGGCGCTTGTCGAGTACTCGACCGACGAGATCAAGACCGTCTTCTCGGACTTCCCCGATCTCGAAGTCTGTGTGTACGCCGCGCCGACCCAGACCGTCATCGGCGGACCGCCGGAGCAGGTCGACGCGATCATCGCGCGCGCCGAGTCCGAGGGCCGGTTCGCGCGCAAGTTCCAGACCAAGGGCGCCAGCCACACCCAGCAGATGGATCCGCTGCTCGGAGAACTCGCCGCCGAGATCCAGGGCATCGAGGCGCACCCACTGCAGACCGCCTACTTCTCGACTGTGCACGAGGGCCAGCTGATCCGCGCCGGTGCCGACCCGATCCACGACGTGGATTACTGGAAGAAAGGCCTGCGGCACAGCGTGTACTTCACGCATGGCATCCGCAACGCCGTCGACAACGGGCACACCACGTTCCTGGAGCTGGCCCCGAACCCGGTGGCGCTCATGCAGGTTGGGCTTACGACGGCGAGCGCCGGTCTGCACGACGCCCAACTGATCGCGACGCTGGCCCGCAAGCAGGACGAGGTCGACTCGATGACCACGGCCATGGCGCACCTGTTCGTGTACGGCCACGATCTGGACTTCCGCACTTTGTTTCCTCGGACGTCCGGAACGCGGCCTGACTACGCCGCAATCCCGCCCACCCGCTTCAAGCGCAAGCCGCACTGGCTCGACGTGCACTTCGCCGGTGACAGCGCCGCAGTGATACCCGGTGGCCACGTTGCGACACCGGACGGCAGGCACGTCTGGGAATACGCGCCTCGCGGTGCCACCGACCTGGCGAATCTAGTGAAAACCGCTGCGACACAGGTGCTTCCGGATGCCAAGATCACGGCGTTCGAGCAGCGCGCGGTTCCCGCCGACGATGCGCGGCTGGTCACCACGCTGACCCGCCACCCCGGCGGCGCGACGGTGCAGGTGCATGCGCGCATCGATGAGTCCTTCACGCTCGTATACGACGCCGTCGTCACCCGTGGGGGCCAGACGGCCGCACTGCCCGTCGCAAGCGGCGCAGCTACCGTCGCGGAGCAGGACCTGGCGGAGGATGACGCTCAGCCCGATGTCGTCGCTGACGCGACTCCAGAAATCCTGCAGGACAACCTCACCGCAGGCGCGGGCCTGGCCGCGAGCTTCGCGAAGTGGTCACCGGACACCGGTGAGACCATCGGTCAGCGGCTCGGCGCGATCGTCGGAGGCGCAATGGGTTACGAACCCGAGGACCTTCCGTGGGAGGTGCCGCTGATCGAGCTCGGCCTGGACTCGTTGATGGCCGTGCGGATCAAGAACCGCGTCGAGTACGACTTCGACCTGCCGCCGATCCAGTTGACCGCGGTGCGTGACGCCAACCTGTACGCGGTGGAGAAGCTGATCCAGTACGCGATCGAGCATCGCGACGAGGTCGACCAGCTCGCCGAGTCGCAGAAGGGACAGACCGCCGAGGAGATCGCCGCCGCGCAGGCGGAGCTGATGGGTGGCGCGACGACGGTCGCCGAACTGGAGGCCAAGCTGGCCGAGGCCGGGCATCCCATCGCCACCGAAGCCGCCGACGCCGAAGCCACGGAGGTCACGGCCGCGGAGGCCATCGCCACGGATGCCGTGGAATCGCAGGTGGCACCGGCCATCCCGCCGCCGCCGACCGACCCTCGCGGCCCGTCCGCGTCCGGACCATCGCAGTCGACGGTCGCCGCCGCGTCCAAAGTGCTGACCCAAGAGGCGGTGACCGAGGCGCTCGGCTCGGACGTGCCGCCGCGCGACGCCGCCGAGCGAGTGACGTTCGCGACGTGGGCGATCGTGACCGGTAAGTCCCCGGGCGGCATTTTCAACGAGCTGCCGACCATCGACGACGACACCGCGGCCAAGATCGCCGAACGCCTCACCGAGCGCGTCGACGAGGGCACCGTCACCGCCGACCACGTGCGTGGCGCCAAGACCATCGAAGAGCTGTCCACCACCATCAGGGATTACCTGGAGGGCGGCAAGGTCGATGGCTTCGTGCGGACCTTGCGCGCGCCGCAGGAGGGGTCCAACGACATCCCGGTGTTCGTGTTCCACGCCGCCGGCGGATCGACCGTGGTGTACGAACCGCTGCTGAAGCGGCTGCCCGCGACCACCCCGATGTACGGCATCGAGCGCGTGGAGGGCTCGATCGAGGAGCGCGCCAGCGAGTATGTGCCCAAGCTGATGGAGATCAACGGCGACCGGCCGTTCGTGCTGGCCGGCTGGTCGCTGGGCGGTGTGCTGGCCTACGCGTGCGCGATCGGGCTGAAGAAGGCGGGCGCCGACGTGCGCTTCGTCGGCCTCATCGACGCGGTGCGGCCCGGGGAACCGATCCTGCAGACCAAAGAGGAGACCCGCAAGCGCTGGGACCGCTACGCACGGTTCGCCGAGCGCACCTTCAACGTCGAGGTGCCCGAGATCCCGTACGAGGAGCTCGAGGCGCTCGACGACGAGGGTCAAGTGAGGTTCGTGCTGGACGTCGTGAGCCAGAGCGGGGTGCAGATCCCCGGCGGCATCATCGAGCACCAGCGCACGTCGTACCTGGACCAGCGGGCCATCGACCTCGCCGAGATCCAGCCCTACGACGGCCACGTGACGCTGTACATGGCCGACCGCTACCACGACGACGCGATCTACTTCGAGCCCGCGTACGCGACCCGCAAACCGGACGGCGGCTGGGGCGAGTTCGTGTCGGAGCTGGAGGTGGTGCCCATCGGGGGCGAGCACATCCAGGCCATCGACGAGCCGTACATTGCCAAGGTCGGCGCACACATGAGCGAGGCGCTGAACCGAATCGAGTCTCAGGAGAAGTAGGCGAGTGACCAACAAGACCACCGCGGAGCTGCTGGCCGATCTTCACGAGAAGCTGGAGTTGGCGAAGGAACCCGGTGGAGAGAAGGCCATCGCCAAGCGTGAGCGCAAGGGCATCCCGAGCGCCCGCGCCCGCATCCACTCGCTGGTGGATCCGGGCAGCTTCCTCGAGATCGGCGCACTGTGCAAGACACCCGGGGACCCCGATGCGCTGTACGGCGACGGCGTCGTCACCGGCCACGCCACCATCAACGGCAGGCCGGTGGGTGTGTTCAGCCACGACCAGACGGTGTTCCAGGGTTCGGTCGGTGAGATGTTCGGCCGCAAAGTCGCCAAGCTGATGGAGTGGGTGGCGATGGTCGGCTGCCCGATCATCGGCATCAACGACTCCGCGGGTGCGCGCATCCAGGACGCGGTGACGTCGCTGGCGTGGTACGCCGAGCTCGGTCGTAGGCACGAGATGCTGCGCGGCCTGGTGCCCGAGATCTCGCTGATCTTCGGTGCGTGCGCGGGCGGCGCGGTGTACTCGCCGATCCAGACCGACCTCGTGGTGGCGGTGCGCGATCAGGGCTACATGTTCATCACCGGTCCCGACGTGATCAAGGACGTCACCGGCGAGGACGTCACACTCGACGAACTCGGCGGCGCCGACAATCAGGCGCGCTACGGCAACATCCACCAGGTGGTGGAGTCGGAGGAGGCGGCGTTCCAGTACGTCCGCGATTACCTGAGTTTCTTGCCCTCCAACACTTTTGACGATCCGCCGATCGTCAACCCGGGTATGGAACCCGACCTCACCCCGCACGACTACGAGCTCGATTCGATCGTGCCGGACGCGGACAACCAGGCCTACGACATGATGGAGATCCTGCTGCGGATCTTCGACGACGGCGACGTGTTCGAGGTCGGCGCGCAACGCGGGCAGGCGATGATCACGGCCTTCGCGCGGGTGGACGGTCGCCCGGTCGGCGTCATCGCCAACCAGCCCATGTACCTTTCGGGCTCGATCGACACCGAAGCCTCGGACAAGGCGACGGCGTTCATTCGGTTCTGCGATTCCTACAACACCCCTTTGGTTTTCGTGGTCGACACCCCTGGCGCGCTGCCCGGTGTGGAACAGGAGAAGGGCGGCATCATCAAGCGCGGCGGCCGGTTCTTCAACGCGCTCGTGGAGGCCGACGTGCCGAAGATGACGGTCATCGTCCGCAAGGCCTACGGCGGCGGGTACGCGGTGATGGGTTCCAAGCAGCTGGCGGCGGACCTCAACTTCGCCTGGCCGACCGCGCGCATCGCGGTGATCGGCGCCGAGGGCGCGGCACAGTTGTTGGTCAAACGCTTTCCGGATCCCACTGCCCCCGAGGTGCAAAAGATCCGCGCCGATTTCATCGAGGGCTACAACCTCAACATGGCAACGCCATGGATCGCCGCCGAGCGTGGCTACATCGACGCGGTGATTCAGCCGCACGAAACCCGGTTGCTACTGCGTAAGTCGCTGCGCCTGCTGCGGCAGAAGCAGATCACGCGGGTGCAGCGAAAGCACGGCCTGACGCCGATCTAGCCGCGATAATCTTCCTGTGTCCAACCACTTCACGGGGCTGAGCCTCGGCCCGCCCCTCGGTGATCAGCGTCTCGATCTGTGCGATCTGTACGCGTTCCAGTCGCCTGCCGACCCGGCGCGCACCGTGCTGATCCTGAACGCGAATCCGAATGCCGACGCACTGCACCCCGAGGCCATCTACCGGCTCGCCGTCGACAACGACGGCGACCTGCAGAACGACATCGCCTTCAGCTACGTCTTCTCCCCACCGCAGGAGGGACGTCAGAGCGTCGACGTGTACCTCGCACACGGTGACGACGCAAAGGAACCAGAAGCCGTCGGCGAGAAGATCTTCGACGCGGTGGAGGTGTCGTTCGGCAAGAACCCCGACATTCACCAGTCGGGTGGATTCACATTCTTCGCGGGTGCGCGCAGCGATGCGTTCTTCTTCGACTTCGACGGCATCAAGAACCTGTTCGACACGTCGGGAACGCGCAACTTCACCTCGCCCCACCTTGCCGAGCTCGGCGGAAAGTCGCCGTGGACCGGCCAGGACTCCAACACAACCGCCAACGTGTTCTCCACCGTGCTCGAATTGCCCACCGAATACCTCGGGGCCGATCCCGACATCCGTATCTGGGGCCGCTGCAGCCTCCGGGAGAACGGAACGCTCAATCACGTCGACCGGGCCGGCCATCCTTCGGTCAGCAGCTTCTTCAACACCGACGACACCAAGCTGGAGTACAACGCCAGCGAACCGGTCCGCGACCGCGAACGCTGGATCGAGCAGTTCATCCACCTGATGGGCCATACCGGCGGCTACTCGCGCGAGCAGGCCATCGCGGCGATCGACCGGGAGGGCACGCTGCCCGACATGTTGACGTTCAATCCGGCGAAACCTGCAAAGTACCCGAACGGCCGCACGTTCACCGACGACGTCATCGACTACCGCCTGGCCTTCCTGACCAAGGGTGAGTGCCCGCCCAGCGGGTTGAGCCCGCATACGGACACCCTGTCGGAGTTCCCTTACCTCGGCACACCTCACTGACGGTTCCGCAGGGAACTACTATTCGGCCATGCCGCTCGCGGAGGGACAGGAGCTCGCCGGGTACACCATCGTGCGCTCACTCGGCGCCGGCGGCATGGGCGAGGTGTACCTGGCCCAGCATCCCCGGCTGCCGCGCTATGACGCGCTGAAGGTGCTCTCGGCAACCGTCTGCGCCGACAGTGAGTACCGGGAGCGGTTCAACCGGGAGGCCGACATCGCGGCCACGCTCTGGCACCAGCACATCGTGGAGGTGCATGACCGCGGCGATGTCGACGGCCAGTTGTGGATCTCGATGGACTACGTCGACGGCACCGATGCGCACCGACTGTTGTCGGAGAGCTACCCGGACGGTATGCCTCCCGACGACGTCGTGCGCATCATCACCGCCGTCGCGGACGCCCTCGACTACGCGCATGACCGCGGGCTGCTGCACCGCGACGTCAAGCCCGCCAACATCCTGCTGGCCAACTACGGGACCAACAACGAGCGGATCATGCTGGCCGATTTCGGGATCGCCAGACGGATCGGGGACGGGGCGACCACGAATCTGACGGCCACCAACATGACCGTTGGCACCGTCGCGTACGCCGCTCCGGAGCAGCTCATGGGCGAGGGCATCGACGGCCGGGCCGACCAATATGCACTGTCGGCAACCGCCTTTCAGCTGCTGACCGGGACGCCACCGTTTCAGCATGAGAACCCCGCCGTCGTCATCAGCCAGCACCTGACCGGTGACATACCCGCGATCGGTGCCCGCAGGCCCGAATTGTCCAATCTCGGACCGGCTTTCGAGAAGGCGCTCGCGAAGTCGCCGAAGGACCGGTTCGCCAAGTGTGTCGATTTCGCCCGTGCGCTCGCTCATCGGACGGACGCCACCATCTCCGGTTCCGGCCCGGCGTGGCACTCCGGTCCGGCAGCCATGGCCGCCCATTCGGAGCCGACGATGTCCGCGCATTCCGCTGCGGCCGCATCCAAACCCAGACATGCCAGGGCCGAGACCCCGTCTGGCCGCCGATGGGTGCTGCCCGCGGCCGTCGCGGTGCTCGTGATCGCCGTCGCCGCAGGCGCTTTCGTGCTGTTCGATCGTGGCCGCGATCGGTCGGCGGAGGCCAAGGCGCCGCCGACGACCGCGTCGGCACCGGCGCCCGCGTCGCCGGGGGGCGTGGCCCTGCCGGTGGTGGTCGTGGGGGCGGAGTGCGGCACGCTCGGTGAGGCCGGGCTCACCGAGACCGGCGCTCCGGCGTACTGTGCGCACCTGCCGACCACCGGCGCGACGATCTGGTCGATGTATCCCGGTCAGATCTCCAGTCCCACAGTCACTCCCGGGCCCGACGCTGTTGCACTCCCCTCGGAGAGCCAGCAGCCGGTGCTCGTGTGCATGGAGCAGACCGGACAATCACACGTCGACTGCCACAACGACATCCTCGAGGTCGACGACTCCGCGACGCCGACTTCGTCCCCGTAGCGCCGTCTAATTGTCGGTGGGTCGTGTGGGTCGTGTGGGTTGGAAGGGTGTGTACCACTTCCATTGGGCGCGTTCGCCGATCGGTCCGCGGTAGGGCGGGACGTCGGGTGGGGGCCGATTCGGCGGCCGGGCAAGGGATCCGGAACCCAGTCTCTGCCCGGTGCTGTCGGTGACGGTGATGTTGGGGGCGGGTCCGGTGATGGTGATGGCGCCGCGGTGATGGGCCCGGTGATGGTAGGGACACAGCAGTACGAGGTTGTCCAGGTCGGTGGGGCCGCCGTCTTCCCAGTGGATGATGTGATGGGCGTGCAGACCACGGGTGGCGTGGCAGCCCGGCACTGCGCAGGTCCGGTGGCGGTATTCCAGGGCTCGGCGTAGCCGGCGGCTGATGGTGCGGGTGGTGCGCCCGGCGCCGATGGGTTGGCCGTCGCGTTCGAACCACACCTCACAAGTCGCGTCACAGCTCAGGTATTGGCGATCGGCGTCGGACAGCAATGGACCCAGATGCAGCTGGGCGATCTGGTCTTTGACGTCGAGGTGGGCCACGATCGTCGTGTGCTGGCCGTGTGGGCGGCGGGCGGCCTCGGCGTCTAGGCCGGAGTGGACCAGGCTCATGAACGCCTGGCCGTGGGTGGGAAACGGTGGCCGGTGTTCGGCGGGCAGGTCGTCGTTGTCGTGGTCGCGTTTCCACTGCGCGATCGCGGCATCCAGATGTGACTGTAGGGCGGCGTCGAAGGTGGCGGCATCCAGGTGCGACAGGCCTATTTTCCAGTAGGTGTACTGGTCATCGCTGTGGGTTTTGGTGATCACCGGCGGATGTTCCGGTTCAGGTTGGGGTTCGGGTTCGGTGTCGCGCCAGGGGTCGGGTTCTGGTGGCAGGGGTGGTTCTTGTTTGAGCGCGGTGTTGAGCTGGCTGACCGTGGCGGATTCGGCCAGGCTCACGTAGTGCGCATCCGATCCCTCACCGGCCTTCTCGGCGATGATGCCGACCTGGTCCAGCGACAACCGACCTTCTCGCAGGCCCGCCATGCACAGCGAAAACTCCTTGGCACGGTGCGCGATAGCGGTGATCTTCTCGGCATTTCTCGTCGAGCTGCCGGTCTTCCAGGCCACCAACGCCGAGATCGAGCGACAGCCGGTGATACCCCACAGCCTGTCGTGATCCATCTCCGCCACGATCTCCACGATGCGCCCGTCGATGGCGTTGCGCTGGCCCATCAACTCGCCCAGCTCCTCGAACAGCACCTCAAGACGGTCTTTGGGCCGCAAGACCGGGGCGTCGAGCGTCGTGGACATGACCCCATCACAGCACGAGGGTCCGACAAGTATTGGGCTACAAGTCGGTTCGTCAGATCGGCGGGAATTCCAGCCAGTCGTCGACCATGAACGCGTCGCCGCGCGCAACCACCGTCGCGCCGCCATGTCCCGGATAGTGCGCGGGGATCACCGTCGCGCGCCGCCGCGCCGCCTCGGTCAGCACGCGTTTCCGGGTCACCGCCGCGGCGTCGAAGTCCTCGTCCCACGCACACGGATCGTTGGGCCGGTGCAACTGCATCGGGCAATGGGTCAGGTCGCCGACGAACACGGCGGGCTTACCCGCGTCCAGCCACACCACCGAAGCGCCCGGCGTGTGTCCCGGGGCGGGACGCAGCCACAGCGAATCGCTGAGCTGGTGGTCGCCGGACCACATCTCGACCTGGCCGTCCACCGGAGACACGCTGTCCGCGAACACCGTTCGGACATGCTGCTGCGTCGCTTCCGCTTCGGGAGACTCGGGCTTCGACGTCTGCGCCGGACCATCGGGGCAGAAATGCCGGTAGTCGGCTTCCGGTACCAGGTAGCGCGCGTTGGGGAACGTCGGCACCCAGGCCTCACCCTCGCGCCTGGTGTTCCAGCCGACGTGGTCGAAGTGCAGATGGGTGTTCACGACGACGTCGATGTCGGCGGGGTCGAAGCCCGCACGTCCCAGCACACCCAGGAAATCGGTCTGCAGATGATCCAGCACCGACATCAGTGGTCGGGCCTTGTCGTTGCCCGCGCCGGTATCGATGAGCACGGTCTGCCCGTCGACCTGAATGACCCAGATCTGCATGGCGATTCGCCAGCCGTCCTCATCCCAGTAGGTCGGCTGGAACTCCGTGTCCTCGCGCCAGACCTCCGACGGCGTAAAAGGGAACACCTCGGTCGGCAGATTGTCGACCTGGGTCTCGATGACACGCGTGAGCGTGGCGCCGCCGAGACGAACCCGGTCCGATGTCATGCCTTGATCCTGATGTGTCCGGGTGAGTAAAGCCCGCTGTGGGTGGCGGTGCCGAAATCGAGGGTGGCGGGTTCGGCCTCGACGATGGTGTCGAACTTGCGCAGTGACCCCCAATCGCGGCCCCAGTCCTGCGACAGGTAGGTCGCCATCACCTGGGCCCGCAACAGCAGGTCGGTGATGCCGAGTAGGCCGCCGTTGCGCCCGTCCTGCCAGGTGTCGGCGCTCTCCATCTTGGCGTCGTGGTCGGACGTGATCCGGAACTTGGGAATGTCGGTGACGCCATTGGCGTGCAGCATCGGCTGCTGGCACGGGAATGCGAGCCCGACCTCCCAGTCCATCAGCACCGGCTGCTCGGAGCCGACGAATTCCTGCACCGAGCGCAGTTCGGGTACCCGCGGTGGCGTCACGGCGACCCAGTCGCCGGGTGTCAGCGACAGGTCCTCGGCGACCACTCGCACCGCGATGGCGTCCGCGGGGATATCCGAGCGGGCGAACCGCAGATTGCGCCAGGACGGGATGGGGCCGAGGTCGTAGGGTACGAGCCTGCCCGCCGGTACCGGCGCACCGTCGGGCCCCGGGAGCGCGTACTCCAATTCGACCGTCTGCCCTTCGGTACGGGCGTTGAAGACGCTGTCGCCGGTGATCGTTCCCGCCGCGGTGACGACAACCAGAGGATGCGCATCGTCGGGTGCGGGCAGCTCATACCAGGCTGAGGTCAGTCGGCTCTGTTGTTGGGGGCCTTCGACGTAGGTACCCGCTACCGGAACCAGGGCTGGGTCAAGGTCGTACGGCAGCGGCACCGTCGACCCGTTGACCCCGGGGGTGTCGAGTTCGATCGGTGCGTCCCAGTCGTAGTCGGTGCCCGGCTGGGGCAGTGTCCTCCGAAGCGCCTCGGCCACAGTGCGTTCGGGCACCCCATTGGATGTGAACCCGACCGGGTCCGTGCCCCCCAGCGGGCCGAGCGGACCCCAGGAGCCAGCGGCCAGTGGTGACATGAAGCCTTGATTCGGATCGGGTTCGACGAGCACGTCGTCGGCCAGCGCGCAGCCCCCGGTGAATGCCCGCAGATTCGACCACGCGTTGGAGAACGTCGGGTACTGGCGGGCGACCCCAGCGAGCATCGACGCGATGAACACCACCACCATGAAGCCCGCGGCGATCGGAATCGGCGCCGCGGTCAGCGCTCGCGTGAGGCGGCCCTCGGGTCGTGTGGGGGACGTGAAATGCAGCCACGCCGCCCACACCACGGCGATCGCGAACAACGCGAAAAATATTGTGCTGAGCGTGATTCCGCCGATCTTCGGCATCGCATTGTTGAACGGGACGCCGTAGCTCGACACGTACCACCAGCCGTTGTGGGTGGCGAAGCCCAATGCAAGCACGAACAGCACCGCCGCCACGAACGCCATCCGGTTTCGTGACCACCGCAGTACCGCCGGCGACACCAGCACGGTCGCCAGCGCCGCCATGGCCGCCCCCACGGCTGCGAACAAACCGAGGTGGTGGGTCCACTTGGTGGGCGCGAACATCAGCAAGAAGATGGTGCCGAGGATGATGCCCATCAACCGCCACGCCGGACCACGCGCTACACCGGGAACACGCTTGCGCCGCAACATGATGAACATCGACACGAACAGCGACAGCGCGGTGATCAGGAAGCCGAAGCGGCGCGCCAACGAGCCGTCGACGGTCGGCAGCATCAGGTAGTAGTACCGAAGGTTCTCGGTGTACCACTCCTGGTTCGGGCCGATGTCGGTGCGAATTCTGGTGGCTTCCAGCACCGTTGCGAACGTCTGATCGGCGAACACCACGGTGAGGATCACTGTGCCGGCGGCCAGCAGCGGCGCCACCAGCGGCCATGTGCCGACGACGCGATGGCGGCGCACCAGGATCCGCAGGATCGGGCGTCCGCCGGCCAGCAGCGCCGCCACGGCGATCAGCCCAGTCGGTTGGACGCCGAGCGTGAATGCCGCCGTGACGATCGCCAGCGCAGCGGGTGTCATCCGGCTCGAGATAATGGCCCGCTCGATCAGCACGTAGGTGATCAACGCGCCGACGGCGATGATCGGTTCGGGTCGCAGTCCGTTGTTGAACGGCATCCACGCCGCCAGCAGGACGAGTCCGGCCGCCCACGTCGCCGCCCTGCTCGACGCCACTGCCGGGCCCAGCCGGGGCAGCACTTCGCGCGACAGCAGCAACCAACTGACCAGGGCGGCCACCAGCGACGGCAACCGAATCCAGATGCTGGCGTCGCTGACCGACGTCATCAATGCCAGCAGGTTGTAGTACCAGCCGAACGGGTCCTCGGGGCTGCCGAACCAGCGGAAGTAGTTCGACATGTAACCGGCGTGGCCTGCGATGCGGGCCATGCCCAGGATGTAGCCGTCGTCGGAGGAGTTGGCGCCGATCACGTACCACGTCAAGAAGCCACCGACGACGGCCACGTCGGTGGCGCTGAAGGTGCGCCACCGTGCGGGGATGGCACGCTGCATGCGCCGGCCGTCGAGCCGGTCCAGCCGCCACAGCGCCCCGACGGCGATCACCGTCGCGACGATCGCCAACAGCATCGCGGTGAGCTTCAACACCGTTGGTTGCGTGGTGAACCGGGTGTCGATGACCGCCGACGCCGAAAGTCCCGGCGGCGCAGGCCCGGTCAGGTCGGTGAACATCCCCACGATCTGGGGGCGCAGGTTGGGGTCGGGGAAGCCGCTCGTGAGGTCCTCGCCGGTGTCGGGGTCGGTCAGCCCGGCGAATGTCGCGAAAGTGCCGGCCTCCGAGGAGGTGATCTCGATACGCTGACAGGCCGCCGACTGTACCCGGGCGCGCGACACGCTGGCGATCACGACGTTGCGGTCGGTGATGTCGACGCGGTCACGGCCGACGTTGACGAACAGGGCCTGCAGCGCCGCCTGCTTGCCATCCTTGGGTGCGGTGCCCAGGATCATCCCGCCTGCCGGCGGCACCGCACGGATGACCTCGCAGGGCACCGTCGCCGTCATCGACACCGGGGTCAGCGAGATCAGCGGCGTCGTAACGTTGTTGAGTTGCCCCTCCTGAGGCCAGTTCAACGTCGCCGTGGTCTGCACCACCGGCAGCAGCGGCGTCGCGACCGACAGGACGAAGCCGATGAGCCCGGCGATCATCGCCACCCAGCGGGCGATCTTCACGTCCCGCCGGTCCCGAAGCTCAGTCATGGTCCCGTTCATGGCAGCGCCCTGATCGGTCCACTGCGACTCCACCCGAATATCCGCGCGGTGCCCTGCTCGATGACGGCATCGGGTGCCTGGCTGGCAGGCACCACCCGCTGGTAGCGCTCGATGGAACCCCAGTCGCGGTACCAGTCATCACGCAGGTAGCTCGGAATCGTGGACGTGCGTAGCAGCGCCTGAATGAACAAAAACGGGCCACCGTCCTGCGCGGACATCCACTGATTAGACGACACCGCAACCTGTTTGAGGTCTGGAAGGATCCGGTATTCCGGAAGTTCGGCGACCCCGAGGCGCTCTGCGAATGGCCGCTGACACGGGAAGTTGGCGGCGGTGGCGATGTCCATCAGCACAGGCGACTGCCCGAGGAACTGTCCGGCGGTCTGTAGCACCGGCACCCGCGGTGGGGTGAACGCGAACCACTGATCTTCACTGAGGTTCGGGTCGTCGGCCACGATGCGCGCCACGTTCGCCTCTGGCGGTGCCCACGCCAGTGGGAAGCGCAAGTTGCGCCAAGCCTTCTGGATATCCGGGCCGACGTCGATCGGTTGCACCGCGGCGAGCGCCTCGTACGTGCCGTCGGGCCTGTGCACGCCCCACTGCAGCTTCAATGACTGCCCATAGTTGAACGAGCCGTCCTCCTCGTAGTACCAAATGGCGCCCGCGGCGGCTACCGTGACGAGGGGCCGGGCGGGGTCGCGGGGGGGCAATTGGTACCACACCGAGGTGGCCTCGGCGGCGACGGTGTTCTCGTCGTAGCTGCCCATCACGGGTGTGGTGGCGGCGTCGAGGCCGAACGGCAAGAACACTCGCGACCCGTTCACGCCCTCGGGCCCGTATCCGCCGCCGGTGCCCGCCGCGTAGCCGATCGCGATGTTGGGTTCGTTGGGTGACCCGTCGGAGTTCACCGTCCCCGGGTTGGCCGTGATCGGCTCGGGGGGTTCGAGGGTGTCGCTGACGCCGTTGGGGGTGAAGCCCACCGGATCCTCGCCGCCGAGCGGTCCGTACTCACCGAACCGTTGACCCGGAACCGGTTGCAACATACCGGCATTGGTGTCCGGTTCGACGAGCACGTCGTCGGCCATGGCGCAGCTGGTGGAGGAGAGGCCGGACATCAGGGCTGCGACGTTGGCCTTAGCGGTGGTGTAGACGGGATATCGCTGGGCGGCGCCCTTGGCCAGTGAGCCGACTTCGAGCACCACCATGATGACGGCGACGACCAGCAGCGGCGTCGACGCCAGCGCCCGGTTGCGGCCGGTGCTGGCGACCTCGGTGTGGCCTGCGTAGTCCATGCGGAAGTGCAGCCAGCCGGCGAGCAGGCCCGTCAGGATCGCCAGCGCCAGGAAGATGGTCAGCACGGGGAACCCGGCGATCACCGGCTGCTTGTCGAACCACGGCACTCCGTAGTTACCGACGTAGAACCAGCCGTTGATACCCGAAGTCGCCCAGGCCAATACGAAAAGCAGCGCGGTCACGTACAGCGCGAGGTTGCGTCGGCTGTGCAGCCCGACCCTGGCGACCGAGAACGCGGTGACGGCGCCGAGTGCACCGGCCAACGCGGCGAACGCTCCGAACTGCACCGCCCACTTCGTCGGCGTGAACGTTAGTAGTAGCAGGCCGATGGCCGTCGTCCCGATCAGCCGCCACACCGGCCCGCGCGCCATGCCGGGCACCGCACTCCTGCGCAGCAGGACCGTGATCATGCCGAACAGGCACAGCAGCAGCACCAGGACCGCGAAGCGACGTGTCAGCGACGAATCGACGCTGTCCTCGACAGTGAGGAAGTAGTAGCGCAGGAACTCTTGATACCAGGCGATCGTGGGTCCGACGACGTACTTGATGCGTGCCGACTCGGCGACGGCGGCCAGGGTCTGGTCGCGGAACACGATCACGAAGATCAGCGCTGCCGACGAGAAAAGGGTGGCCAGCGGAGCCACTAGACCGTCAACGCTGCGACGGCTACGGATGATGCGGGCCACAGCGCGGGCGCCGACGAGCAGCGGCGCGAGCGCGATCAGGCCCTGCGGCGCCAGCGTCACCGAGAACGCGGCCACCACGATGGCGACCGCGAAGGGCAGCAGCCGTCGGGCGCCGATCGCGTACTCGACCAGTGCCCAGGCGGCGATGACACCGAACGCGATCAACGGCTCGGGACGCAGACCGTTGTTGAACGGCAGCCAGGCCGCCAGGAACACGGCTCCGGCGGTCCACACAGTGACGCGGTTCGCCGCCAGGCGCGCACCCAGCCGGGGTAGCACCCAGCGGCTCAGGATCAGCCAGGCGCCGATGCCGGCCAGCGTCGCGGGGATGCGCATCCACACGCTCGCGGTGCTGATCGCCGCGAGCTGCGCGAGCACCGACTGATACCAGTCGAAGGGCGCTTCGGCGGCGCCGAAGAAGCGGTAGTAGTTCGCGGTGTAGCCGGCCTCGGCGGACACCCTGGCGATGGTCAGGTTGTAGCCGTCGTCTGAGGACAGCACCCCGATGAGGTGCCAGAGCAGCAGCGTCCCGACGACTCCGATGTCGGCGAGCCAGGCGGTCCAGCCCACCCGCCAGAACCGCCGCCATGCGTGTGCGACCCGGCGAGAGCTCCGGCGGTCCAACACGGCCATCGACACCATCGACGCGATCACACAGACCACCCCGAGCACCATCACGGCCAGCTTGAGCGTTGTCGGCGAGGTGATGAACCGGGTGTCGATGTCGATGCGGCCCGACAGCCCCGCCTGCGCCGCCACCTCGAGATCGGTGAACACGCCGGCGACCTGAGGCTTCTTCTCCGCCGACAGGGTGCCCGCCGCGCCGGGGATGCCGATGAAGTCGGCGCCGACTTCGCCGGGGTTGGCCCAGAGGTGCAGCGTGCTGCACGCGCCGGATTCCACGGCGGGTCGGGGTGCCACCGCGGCGACGGAATCGCGCACCGCGACGACCACGACATCTTCGGTGGCGCGAACGAACAGGCCGTTTCGGCTGGCGTCGATACCGGCGGGCGGCACCGTCGACACGACCAGGCCGCCCTCCTCGGGCAGGGTGGCGACGGCCTGGCAGGGAATCGAGATGTCGAGAGCCAGGGGTGCGCCGGACACCAGCGGCGCGGTGATGTCGGTGATCAGCCCGTCGGGGCTCGACGTCTGGGGCCACAGGATGGTGGCGGTGGTCTGTTTGACCGGCAGCAGCGGGACCAGCCCGCACAGCAGCAGCCCGGCGATGCCCGCGACGACCGCGATCAGGCGCGCGAACCGGTAGGTCCGATCTTGTTCGTCGCGTGGCACGAGGGTCGATGGTAGGCGACGGGACTGTGCGAACCGACCATGCGGGGCCGTGCGCAGCCGCCCGAGTGGCCGCTCGACGCCGTTGTCGTCAGGACAGTCGCAGCGGCGCCGGGCTCCACAGCCCGCTACGCGTGGCCCTTCCGAGTTCCAGCCGCGCGGGTTCGGCGTTCGGGTACCACGGCGTGAGCTGCTGCAGCGCACCCCAGTCGCGGAACCAGTCGTCCTTCAGGTAGCTGGGCACCGTGGTGGCCCGCACCAGCAGTTCCGTGATGCCCAGCGGACCGCCGCCGAGGTAATCCATCACCGGTGAGTTGGCCTCGGCGCCGAACCGGTCGGGCAGGATGCGCCACTTGGGCACCTCGGTGAGGCCGTATTGATGGGCGAAGGGGCGCTGGCACGGGAACGCGAGGCCCACCAGCCAGTCCAGCAGTACCGGATCCTGGGTGCCGACGACATCCTGCAGTGTGCGCAGCTGTGGTATTCGCGGCGGGGTGACGGCGATCCAGTGCTGCGGGTTGAGGTCGTCGTCGTTGGCGACCAGCCGAACTTGGGTGGCGTCGGTGGGAATCGCGGCCATCGGCGCGCGCAGGTTGCGCCAGGCCGGCACCGCGCCGACGTCGGCGAACCCGACGCCGCCGCCCGGTTCGTCCGCCGCCGCCTGTTCGTCGGTCGCCCACTGCAGGGTGACCTCGCCCGGGTCGAAGCGTCCGGCGGCGGCGAGCACCAGCAGCGGGCCCGCGTCATCGCGGTTCGCGGGCAGCCGGTACCACGCGGAGCGAAGCTCGGCCGGCTGCTGGGTGCCGCTGCGCCAGCTGCCCAGCACCGGTGTGGTGGCCGGGTCGAGGCCGTAGGGCAGGCGGGCCCGGGATCCGTTGACGCCTGCCGCCGCGGTGGTGCCGCCCTCGGTGCCGGCCTCCCCCGCGGTCTCCTCCGCTTCGGGAGTGTCGGCGAAGTTGGTCGCGGTGCCGGGTCCGGACATCACTTCGTCGGCCGACACGTCCGATGGAATTCCGTTGGGCCTGAATCCTTCTGCGGCCACCGCGCCCAACGCGACGCCCACGGGGGTGTCGACCGGTTGCAGCATGGCGGCGTTCGGGTCCTGCTCGACGAGCACGTCCTCGGCCATCCCGCAGGTCTTACCCGCCACGGCCTCGAGGTTGGACCGACCGACGCTCCAGGCCGGATACTGGTCGACCATCGCCAGTGTCAGCGAGGACACCTCGAAGACGACCAGCAACCACGTCGCAATGGCCAACGGCGACTGGACAATTCGTTGCCAGCGGCTCGGCGGACCCGGCGGCGACATATCGCGGCCGGAGAAGTGGAACCACGCCGCGAGCAGCAGCGCGACGATCGAGAGCCCGAGCAACATGGTGGTGAAGCCGAACTTCCACTCAGGGAACTGGTTGGACCACGGCACCCCGAAGTTGGAGACGTACCACCAGCCGTTGACGGTCGCGAACGACAGCGCCATCACGAACAGCACCGCCGCAGCGAACACCGCGCGGTTGCGGCGCGAGCGCATCGCGACCGCGGTGACGGCGACCGCGGCCAGCGCACCGAGCGAGCCGGCCAGACCGGCGAACACGCCGAAGTGATGAGTCCACTTGGTCGGGGTGAACATCAGCGCCAGGAAAGAGATGACGGTGATGCCGATGATGCGTCGGCTCGGGCCCAGCGCGGTTCCCGGAATCCGGTACTTGCGCAGCGACATCGCCACCGACACCGCAAGGGTCAGCAGCAGGGTGAGCACCGCGAACCGGCGGGCCACCGAGCCGTCCGGGCTGGTGGTGAACAGCCGCTCGTAACGGATGTGCTCGTCGAACCAGCTCAGGCTCGGGCCGACCGCCGACTTGAATGTGTTGGCCTGCAGTTCGCCGGCCAATGTCTGGTCGCGGAAGATCAGGAAGATCGTCACCGTGCACGCCGCCAGGATCGGGGCGAGCAGCGCCAGATATCCAAAGCGCGAAGTATGCGCGGCCACAATGGTTTTCAAAGGCCCCACGGCGACCAGCAGCGCGCCGACAGCGGCGATGCCGGTCGGTCCGGAGAACAGCGTCAGCGCGCCGATGATGATGGCGATCGCGACCGGAAGCAACCTGCTGGTGGCCACCCCGCGTTCCACCGAGCACCAGGTGAGCAGGATGCCGAGCGCGATGATCGGCTCGGGACGCAGGCCGTTGTTCAGCGGCAGCCAGAACGCGAGGAACAGGCCCGCCGCCGTCCACGCCGCGGCCTGGCTGGTCTTGACGGCCTGGCCCAGGCGGGGCAGCACCTCGCGGCTGATCACCCACCAGCACGCCAGTGCCATCGCGAGCGTGGGCAGGCGCATCCACACGCTGTTGGTGCTGACGTGCGCCCACAGGGCCAGCAGGTCGTAGTACCACCCGAACGGCGCCTCGGGGGTACCGAACCATCGGTAGTAGTTGGCCATGTAACCGGCGTGTTCGGACACCCGCGCCATCGTCAGGATGTAGCCGTCGTCCGCGGTGTTGGCGCCGACGAAGTGCCACCACACCAACACCGCGGTGACCACGCCGTCCAACGGTTTGACCGACCACCAGCGCGGCGGCAGGAAGCGTTTGACCTTTCTGCCGTCGGCGGTGTCCAGAAGATGAAGCGCGGCCAGCGACACCACGGTCAACGCCACCCCGACGATCATCGCCAGGGTCTTCAGCAGTGTCGGTGAACTCGTGTACCGGGTATCCAGCGTCGCGGAGAACTCCAGGCCGGGCGGCGCCGGGCCGGACAGGTCGGTGAAGACACCGACGATCTGCGGGCGGAAGTCGTAGCCGCCGCGCTCACCGCGCAGGGGCGCGCCGGGGTCATCGGAGTCGGCCGACTTTTCCAGTCCGACGAATTCGCCGGTCACCTTGTCGGCCTGGGCGGTGAAGGTGAGTCGCTGGCACGCCGGGCTGAGCACTTGGCTCAGCGGTGCGCTGACCACCGGGGTGTTGCGGACGATGACGAGCAGGTCGCTGTTGACCCGTTCGATGAGCAGACCGCGGTCGATCGCCTTGGGCGCCTGCTTGGGCACCGTGGACAACAGCACGGTCCGGCCGCGGTTCTCCTGACCGGCGAGGCCGGCCGCCGCGCTGCACGGCACCGAGATCGTCAGATCGGTGGCTACGTAGCCGATCAGCGGCGCATCGACGCTTTGCAGCACCCCGTTCTGCGGCCAGTTGAGTTGCGCGGTGGTCTGCGTCACCGGCAGCAGCGGGGTGGCGATCGCCAGCGCCGCTCCGACCAATCCGGCGACGATGGCGATGAGCCGTGCAGTCCGGTGGTTACTCCCGGCGGCGATCACGGGGGTTGATCCTAGTTGGGCAGCCGAATGGCCAGCACGAACGGCCCGATCTCGGACACATCGAAGCGCGGATCGTCGAACAGTGCCTCGTCGAGTGCGACGTGGTAGCGCCGCACGTTGGGCTGGTTGGGGTAGACGTCCGACGCCAGTCGCAGCGTGTAGGTGTCGTCGGCGCCCCGGCGCATCAGGAAGACGTCGGGCGCCTTCCACGGCAGTGAGTCGAGGCGGTCGATGAACTGGTCGGCGTCGGTCAGGGTGGCCCAGCCCTCGATGGTGTCCGCGCGCTTCTCGAATTGGGCGAGCGGGTTGGCGTAGTGCGACGTCAGCCCCTGGAAGCCGTAATAGGGGTAGTACGACAGGAAGCTGTAGTCCGCCGTGAGTACGACGGTCTCGTTGCGTGGCCGACCCGTCACCTCGCCGATCCTGGCGTCGATCTCGCGGTAGTAGCGCTCGGCTCCCGGGGGCCGACGGTCGGCGCGCTGGCCGTAGCCGTCGGTGTCGGTGTAGGCGACGACGATGTCGGGGCGCAGCACGTCGGGGATGTCCTGTGCGAAGGTCACCGCGCCGAGGGTGCCGAGCGTCGCCGCCGCGGCGACGACCCGCTTGGCGGTTTCGGGCTGATACCTGTGCGCGATCGCCAGGCTGACTTCGATGAAGCCGAAGGCGCCCGCCGCGGTCAGCAGCACCGTCAGCGTCGGCTGCAACCGGAACGACAACAGGGTGGTGCCGGCCAGTGTGGTGACCATCGACAGCAGCGACCACGCGTAGACGGTGAGTACCGCGACGGCCAGCGCGCCCGCCCTGGTCGACGAACGGGCCCGCCACACCAGCCACAGCGTGCCGACCATGCAGAGCGCACCGAGCAGGGTGAAGCGCAGCATCGGGAATTCGAGATTCGCGCCCGCTGACGGCAGGTAGTGCATCGCCGTACCGGACTCGGCGGGCGTGTCCTTGGCGGCGGCCAGCAGCCACGGGCCAAGTCCGATCAGCCACATGGCTGCCGAGATCGCCGCGATGACAAGCAATCTCAGCAGCGGCTCGATAGAGCGTCGGACCGCGGCGAGGGTGAACGCCATGATCGCCAGCGTGAACGCGGCATAGCCGAGCAGCAGCGAGTAGAACAGCGCCGCGACACCGAGGAACACGCCCGTCGCGATGACGGCCGCCCAACCGCCCTTACGATCACCGCCCCGCAGGCCCGACCACGCGAGCACGAAGACCGGCGGCAGCAACACGGTGATGACGGCGGCGTACGGCTCGGCGGGCGAATACGCGAGCGTGGCCGCGGCGGTCGCGGTCGTCACGATGAGCGCGTATTCGAATCGAATCATCTTGGCCCACAACACGAATGCCAGCACGATCGCGATGGTGATCGAGATGATGGACCACGGCTTGAACATCTCCCACGCAGGGGTGCCGCTCAGCGCCGCCATCCGGCCACCGATCCAGAACCAGCCCGGCGGATAGAACGGTGGCAGGCCGTAGTAGGTCATGTCGTGCAGGGCGGGGCTGTCGGCGAGGCGCGTCAGGTATTCGGTGCGGAACTGCTGGTCGACGGAGATGCCGAACAGGTACAGCTTCGTCGCACCCAACGGCATCGCCAGAGTCACGACCGAGAACGCCGACAGGAACGCCCATGTCCCGAGCTGGGCCAGCGCTCGTCGACCTCGCCGCCACAGCAGACCGGACGCGAACAGACCGGCCAGACAGACGAATTGGCCGACGGTGGTCAGGGCGTGCAGCTGGTTCGATGAGTTGTAGGCTGGCCATTCCACGCGCGCGATCGCGACGAGGGACACCGCGGCCACGGTCACCGCGATGATGACCGCCATGGCCATCTGGCCCAGCGTGGCCAGCGCGCTCCGCATGACTAGATCGGCAGCTTGCGCATGATCGCGCGCGGAATGTGCCGGATCACCATCATCACGTACCGAAACGCGCCCGGCGCCCACACCAGATCCTTGCCCTTGGCCGAGGCAGTGACCGCCAGTTCGGCGACGTCTTCCTTGTCGACTGTGAACGGCGCCTCCTTGGCGCCGGTGGCTTTCCAGTACGCGATCGTCGTGCCGGTGCGCACCTGGCCGGGCCTGATCACCAGGACTCGAACACCGAACTCGCGCAGCGCTTCTCCCAGTCCGAGATAGAAACCGTCCAGGCCGGCCTTGGTCGATCCGTAGACGAAGTTCGAACGCCGCACCCGCTCACCGGCGGCCGAACTCATCGCGATGATGCGGCCGAAGCCCTGTGCGCGCATCTTCTCGGCGAGGAGCACACCGACCGAAACCGCAGCGGTGTAGTTGATCTCGGCGATCTGCACGGCCTTGCGCTGGTTCTGCCACAATTCCTCGGCGTCACCGAGCAAGCCGAACGCGACGATCGCCACGTCGACGTCGCCTGCGGCGAACGCCGCGTCGATGACCTGGGGGTGACTCTCGGTGTCGACACCGTCGAAGTCGAGCCATTCCACGGACTTCGCACCCGCCGCCTCCATCTGGGCGATGGCGTCGTCACGCTTGGGGTGGCCCGGTAGGTCGGCGAGCACGATGCGGGCTTTGGCGTTGCGAAGGTAGCGCTCGCAGATCGCCAGCCCGATCTCGGAGGTCCCGCCGAGCAGCAGGATGGTCTGGGGATTACCGGTGGCATCAAGAACCATTTACAGAAGCTCCAAGCGTCGGGCCATATCGGATGCGAAGACGCCGTTCGGATCGGCCTTGCGGCGCACGGCGATCCATTCGTCGATGAGGGGGTACATCTGGTGGAATCTCTCCGCGCTGACGCGGGAGTCCTTCGCGGTGTAGACCCGCCCGCCGAATTCCATGACACGGTCGTCGAGTTCGTTGAGGAACTCGTTGACCCCGGCCTTGTTGGGAAAGTCCATCGCGACGTTCCAGCCGGCCATCGGGAAGCTCAGGGGCGCACGGTTTCCCGGGCCGAACAGTTTGAACACGTTCAGCGCCGAGTAGTGGCCGCGCGTCTGGATCCAGCGGATGATCGCCTTGAACTCGTCGAGCGCATCGGGCGGTACCAGGAATTGATGTTGGGCGAAACCTGCTGGGCCGTAGGCGTTGTTCCATCCGCTGACCAGGTCGAGCATGTGGTAGAACTGCGACAAGTTCATGATCTTGCCGGAGTACGTGCCACCGAGTCGGTAGTAGACCTCGCCGATCGCCATGAACGACAGCTTGTTCATCGCACTGATCGGGAAGATGTCGGGCACCGTCAGCAGTTGTGGCGCATCGAATTTCAGCGGGTTCTTGGCCAGCTTGGGGGGCAGTTGGTCCAGGGTTGCCAGGCTCCCCCGGCTGACGGCGGCACGACCGAGCTTGGGCGGCGGGCTGATGAGGTCGAACCAGGCGCTGGAGTAGGTGTAGCGGTCCTCGCTGCCGTCGAGGTGCACGGCGATGGTCTCGTCGAGGTCCTTGGTCGCGACACCGTCGGCGATGAAGTACGCGGTTTCGGTGCGCGTCATCACGATGCCGGCACGCACGACGATGCCTGTCAGGCCGTTGCCGCCGACGGTCGCCCAGAACAGCTCGCTCTCCGGCCCGTCGGGCGTGAGCGTGCGTACTTCGCCGTCGGCCATCAGCAGGTCCATCCACAGCACGTGGTTGCCGAAGCTGCCCGCGCTGTGGTGGTTCTTGCCGTGGATGTCGGAGGCGATGGCGCCGCCGACGGTGACCTGTCGGGTGCCGGGCAGCACCGGAACCCACAGCCCGAAGGGCAGTGCCGCCTTCATCAGCTGATCCAGGCTCACGCCGGCGTCGACGTCCGCCAGCGCCGTGTCGGCGCTGATCGAATGAATGCGGTTCAGCGCGGTCATGTCGACGACGAGGCCGCCGCCGTTGCACGCCTGATCGCCGTAGGACCGGCCGAGGCCGCGCGCGAGGACGCCGCGACGCAGGAATGCCGGGCTCGAGGCACCGGGATCGTTGGCCTCACGGACCGCCGCCGCGATGAGTTCGACGTCGGGTGTAGCCAGCACCTGCGCGACCGACGGTGCGGTGCGCCCGAACCCGGTCAGGGCGCGCGAGGTCGTCGGAAGGTTGTCGAACATCGTGACGAGGGTACCGTGCGGGCCGTTTCGGCCCGGCGCGCGCGAGCTCAGCGCAGCCGGAAGATCACGGCGCGCTGGACGACGAAGTTGATGACCGTCGCCGTGCCCTGCGCGATGACGAACGCGACCACCACCGCGGTCGGTGTGTAGTCCATTAGGTCCAGGAACAGGTGGTTCAGTCCGACCTGGACGACGAACGTCGTGATGTACAGCGCCCACACCGCGACCAGTCGCGCCCTGCTGGGCGGAGCCTGGAACGTCCAGCGCCGATTCAACAGGTATGCCGTCGTGGTGCCCGCGATCCAGCCGATGACTTTGGCCAGATCGGGTTGCAGGCCCGCCCCCTTGTAGAGCAGGACGTAAAGGCCGAAGTCGACGATGGCGCTGAATCCGCCGGTGACGATGAAGCGCCAGATCTGGGTCGCGAGACTCAGGTCTGGGCGCATCGGGGGCTCGGTCACCCGGGCAGCTTAGCCACCGACTCCGCTGGCGTTGAGCACGGCGCGCAATGCGTCGATGGCGGCGGGGAAGGCGTGGTCGGCCGGGGTGCCGAAGCCGATGACGAGGCCGTCGGGGCGCGGGATCTCGGGCCCGGCGTGTGGATGGCGCATGATGGACAGCCCCTGGAGTCCGATGCCGGCCTCGCCGGCTCGTTGCAGCACTTCGTGTTCGGCTCCGTTGGGCAGCGTCAGGGTCAGGTTCAGCCCGGCGTCGAGTCCACGGGTTTCGATGTCGGCGTGCGCCAGCGCCTGAACGATGACGTCGCGGCGTCGCCGGTAGCGCATGCGCATGCGGCGGATGTGTTTGTCGTAGCCGCCGCTGGTGATGAACTCGGCCATCGTCAGTTGGGCGATGCCGTTGACGTAGAACTGGGAGCCTCCTTCGGCCTCGATGACGGGGTCGACGAGGTCGGTGGGCAGCACCATCCAGCCGAGCCGGAGTACCGGTGACAGGCTCTTGCTCGCGGACCCGAGATACACGACGCGTTCGGGGCCTAGCGCCTGCAGAGCACCGACGGGCTGGCGGTCGTAGCGGAACTCGCCGTCGTAGTCGTCGTCCAGGACGTAGCCGTCGGTGCGGTGGGCCCACTCGACGACCGCGGTGCGCCGCGAGGGATGCAGCGGCATCCCGTAGGGATTGTGGTGGGCGGGGGTGAGGAGGACAGCGGGCACGTCGAGCTTGTCGAGCTCGGCCACCATCGCGCCGTGGTCGTCGAGACCGATTGGGACAGTGGAGATTCCCATCGCGGCGAGCGCGTCGCGGAATACGAAAAGGCCGTACGCCTCGACGGCGATCGGGCGCTGGGTCCCGAAGACTCGGCCCATGAGTTCCACGGCGTGCCGCACGCCGGCACAAATGACGATCGATTCCGGTGAGGTTCGGACTCCGCGCACCCGCGCGAGGTAGTCGGCGAGCGCGTCGCGCAGTTCGGGCCGGCCGCGCGGGTCGCCCCTGCGCAGCGCCTCGGTCGGGGCGTTGGTGAGCGCGCGTCGGGTGGCTGCAGCCCACTCGCTGCGCGGGAACTCCGCGACGTCCGGATTGCCGGGCATCAGGTTGTGCGCCGGCGTCACGTTCATGCCGCGGGGGCGGGCGGGACGTTGGGCGCCGCCGGTGTTGACCACCCAGGTACCCGCACCCTGCCGCGACGCCAGCCATCCTTCGGCGACGAGCTCGGCGTACGCCTCGGCGACCGTGTTGCGGGCCAATCCGAGGTCGACGGCCAGGGATCGGGACGGCGGAAGCATGGTTCCCGCGGCGAGGCGGCCGGAACGCACGGCGTCGCGTAGCGCGGTGAGCAGGAGTTCCCTGGCCCCGCGGACGCGCGGTGTGATGGTCTCGCGGAGATCCAGGTGCAGGTCACGGGTACCCGGATTGGCCCACGAAGTCATGGCGAAAGTTAACCATGCAGCTGGTATTTTGCCCATTAGCGTTGGGGTCATGACAACCACATTGGAAACTTCAGAGTCCCTGGATCGAATCAAGATCTACAAGACGTCGCCGGAGTTGTACGAGGCGATGATGGCGTTGAGCAATGCGGCGGCCAAGGATGTCGACGTCGAGCTCGGCGAGCTCATCAAGATCCGGGCGTCGCAGATCAACCACTGCGCCTTCTGTCTCGACATGCACACGCGGGATGCGCGCAAGCATGGCGTCAGTACGCAGAAGCTCGACGTGCTTGCGGCGTGGGAAGAGGCGGGGCCGCTGTTCTCCAAACGCGAGCGGGCCGCGCTGGCGCTGACCGAGGCGATCACCGAGCTCGGCGACGGCCATGTGGCCGACGAGGTGTACCAGCGTGCGGCGCGGGTGTTCTCCGACCGCGAGCTGGGTCAGGTGATCGCGATGGCGGTGACCATCAACGCGTGGAACCGCATCAACGTCGCCGCCCGCGTTCAGCCGCCCACGCGGTAATACGGTCGAGGGGTGCAGACCCGGTCCGGTGCAGAGATCCGCGTCGATGGTGACGTGGTCTACAAGCTGCACCGGCCGGGCACCGACCCGCGTCAGTTGTCCACGCGGTTGCGGGTCGCCGCGGCGTCGAAGGCCCTGCTGTCACCGTCGGAGGTGGAACCCGAGGCCGTCGGTGATCGGTGGCGCACCAAGTGGCCGTACGTGGAAACTGTTGTGCCGCAACCTGAACATCTGCCGTGGGTCGAGGCGGGTGCGCTGCTGGCCCGCTTGCACCGTGAGGAGCCGGTGGGGCGGATCCCGCCGCACGGTTGGCCGCAGCGGCTGCGCCGCGCGATGGATGAGTTGCGGGAAGATCGAGACTCGACGGTGCTTCGCGCGGCGGCCGTTCTACCGGACGCGGTGTGGCGTGCGGGGTCAGCGGCACGGCCGTTGTCGGTAGTGCATGGTGATTTCCACCTCGGCCAGCTCGGTAGACGGGATGCCGGGTCGTCGTGGTTGTTGATCGATGTCGACGATCTCGGGATCGGCGACCCGGCATGGGATCTGGCTCGGCCCGCGGGTTTCTGGGCGGCGGGCCTGATCCCGGATGACGATTGGGGCGCGTTCATCGACGCGTATCGCGATGCCGAGGGGCCGGCACTGCCGGACGGCGACCCGTGGCCCGTTCTTGAGCCATTCGCGAGGGCCGCGGTGGTGCAGGCCGCCGCCCACCATCGCCATGACGAGTTGCTGATGGCGGCCTGCACGCGGATGGCTAGCTCGGATGGCTAGCTGGAGAAGAACAGCCGACCGAAGCCCTGCTTGCGGTAGTGCTTGTTGCCGCGATGACCCCAGCCGGGGCCGTAGTCGTAGCCGCCGTATCCCTGCTGTCCGCCGTACCCCTGGTGCGGAGCGGGTGGTGGCGGCGGCGCCGACTGGACGAACCGGTTCTCCATTTGCGTCAGCGACTCGAGCTCACCGAAGTCGAGGAAGATGCCGCGGCAGGTGTCGCATTGCTCCAGGTGGATGCCGTTGCGTTCGTAGGTCTTCATGATGCCGGCGCACTTGGGGCACAGCAGCGTGGTACCTGCACCAGGTGACGGCGGAGGCTTCGGGGGTTCATATGGCGGGATGCTCATATCGCGATAACGCTAGAGCAACCTGGGAAGTGCCTGGGAGCCTGTCGGCGGTGTGTCTGCGCGAAGTCGCGACTGGCGACAGTTGATAGCGCTGCGCTCAGAATGGTGCTGGGTCGTGGTCGCTTGGGGGTCGTGGTCGGGTGGGGAAGTAGGTGTTGTCGCAGTCGTTTTCGGGACTGTCGCCTGGGTTGTGCTGATTGCGGGCGCGTTGTTCGGCTTCGGTGTGGATCAGTGTTTGGTTGTGTCGGCGTTCGTCGTTGATGGCTTGGGTGCGGTTCTGGGCTCGGGTGGTGGTGCGTCGGGGCATGGCCAGCCCGCGCGCTGGGTCGGTGGTGGGCGGGGTGGAGCGGTGACCCCGGACGGGCGCGGTGGGGCGGCACAGGGTGGGGAACAGCAGTCGGCTGCCGGGATAGGTGGTGTAGGTCTGGCCCTGCGGGCAGGTCCAGATGACGGTGCCGTCGGGGTGCTGTTGGTCGTGCCAGCCCCAGAAGGTTTTGAGTAAGTGGTGTTTTCGGCACAGAACTTTGAGGTTCGACGCCTGGGTCGGACCGTGCGGGTAGGCGATGGTGTGGTCGACATCGCAGCGGTGGGCGGGCTCATCGCAGCCCGGGAACCGGCACGTCATATCGCGGCACCGCACAAACGTCGCCAACACCGCCGAGGGGATATAGCGCGGCTCAGGTGGGTTGTTGCCCGGATGCACGACCGGCACTAGCTTGGCGCTGCCGGCGATTTTGGCGGCCAACAGCGGGGCGGGCAGCATCCCGCGACCCACGACCAGCGCCGGCGGGGTGGCCGCGATGACCGGTGTCCACGGTGTCGGGGCGAGGGCTTCGCGCCAGGTCATCTCCTGCCACGGTTTGCGATCGGGATCCACCGGTGCTTCGCCGTCCAACTGGGCCGGGGTGTCATCGGTCAGCGACTCCTCGTGGGCGATCACATGGACCACCACCGCACTGGATTGAGCGTCTTTTGCCGGGCAGTCGGGGTCCTCACATAAGCAGGCCAGCCGGTCGGCTTTGTGCCCGAGCGCGCCGAGTGCGGCGGCGCGGCGCTGATCCAGGGTGCGCGGATCGGCATCGCACACCGTGCGCGCCATGGCGTCCAACCGTTGGTCCAGCGCCTCGGCGTCGGTGATGATGAGCCGGCCTTCGATGAACACCACACCTGATCCGTCGTCGGGGTCGTGGATGTCGACATGGCAGTTGCGGGCGGAGGATTCGGTGCGCCGTACCGCGGCGGGGTCATAGCGATTGACCCAGTAGTCGATCTGGGTTTCGGTCTTGTGCGCCGACAGCGATCCCCAGTCTTGGACCGCGGCGGCGATCTCGGTGTCGACTTTGGCCATCGTGTCGGGATCGCTGATCAGCCGGGTGCGGGCCACGATCGCGGACACCAGCCGGTAGGTGATGGCCCCGGCGGCGAACACCTCACCCACCCGCGGGAGCCGTTCGCGCAACCCGATGGCGATCAGCAGTTGATGCGAGGCCACCCCCAAAGAGACGTTCTGCGCGGCGGCCACCGACGCCGCCACGGCACCCCAGTTGTCCAGACACCACTGCTCCCGCTCCTCAGAGCCGTCGACGGCCCACATCCGTTCGAGCTCCTCGGCCGTCGCCAACAGCCGTCGCGCGCAGGCGGCGTTCTCCACCCGCGCCCACGCCCCCACCGATGCCGCACCCCGGCTGTGGGTGGCCGCCTCAACGAGTCCATCGAACATAGGTTCGACAATATTCGGCCACCGCCATCAAACCAGCAGCAAAACCCAACCTGTGGACAAAACCGCCATTGGGGATAAACCCAACGCGGGGGTTGGGGATAAACGTCGGCTAGACCCAGTACGCGACGCGCGACCGGTATTGCCGCATCGCAAACGCGGCGAGCGTCCATCCGATGACGGTCAGCACAATGACCACCACCCAGTGGTGCACCTCTTGATCCGCGCCGAGCAGAGGCGCCCGCACGATGTCCAGATAGTGCAGCAGCGGATTCAATTCGACGATCCGGGCGTAGTCACCCGCCCCCTGCTGCCGCAGCGTCGACTCGTTCCAGATGATCGGCGTCATGAAGAACAACAACTGGACCAGGCTGACCAGTAGCGGGCTGATGTCGCGGTACCGGGTCGCCAGAATGCCGAAGCACAGCGATACCCATACGCAGTTCAAGACGATCAGGAACAACGCCGGGATGACCGCCAGGTCGGGCCAAGTCCACGGTTTGGGATAGATGAACGCGATGATCACGAAGATGATCATGTTGTGGCCGAAAAGGATGATCTGCCGCCACACCAATCGGTACACGTGAACGGACAGCGGCGTCGGAAGCTGTTTGATGAGACCCTCGTTCGCGATGAAGACCTCCGCCCCCTCGAGAATCGACGCGTTGATGAGGTTCCAGACGATGAGGCCAAGTGTCACGTAGGGCAGATGCTCTTCGAGCGGAAGCTTGAACAACTTGGAGTACAACAGACCCATAGCGACCGCCGTAGCGCCGGTGGCAATCGTGATCCAGAACGGTCCGAGAACCGACCTGCGGTAGCGCTGCTTGATGTCCTGCCAGCCCAGGTGAAACCACAGCTCGCGTTTGCCGAAGCCCGCCACCAGGTCGCCCCAGGCGCGGCCAAACGTCTTCGACTGTGCGGCAGCGTCGGTGAACGTCACTGTGCGGGCCTCCCGAACCTTTCCTTACGGCCCATGCGCCGCAACCGAATCCATTCCATCAGACCTGCGGGGTCGCGCCGCGACACCAGGAAGTACCAGCCGAACCGAACCCACTCCTGGAACACCAGCTTCCGAAGGCCCGGCTGCGACTGCAGGTATCCACGATTGCGATAGGTGAAGAATCGCTTGGTTTCATCCTCGGGGTACTGCGTGTGCATCCGTCCGCCCAGGATCGGCTTGAACTCGTCGCCGCCCTGCGGGTGCAGATAGACCGCGTCCAGACAGGTGCCGAAGGGTAGCCCCGTCCGCACCAGGCGACGGTGCAGTTCTGTCTCGTCGCCGCGCACGAACAACCGCAGATCCGGTACGCCGGTGGCCTCCAGCGTGGACGCGCGGAATAGTGCGCCGTTGAACAACGAGGCGATGCCTGCAAGCAGGTCGGTGGACGTCTCGGTACGCAACTCAGCGACCCGGCGTCGCCACGCCAACCCGCGACGCAATGGAAACGCTAGGCGCCCAGGGTCATTCATATCGCACACCATTGGCGAGACGGCTGCCAGCCGATGCTTCTCGGCGCACGCGAGGAGAGTACCGAGCACTTCGGAGTCGGCGGGCCGCCCGTCGTCGTCGGCCAGCCACACCCAGTCGCTACCGAGCGTCAGGGCGTGCAGCATCCCCAGCGCGAATCCTCCAGCGCCGCCTAGGTTCCGCCTGGAGCCAAGGTAAGTAGTCGGAAGCGGTTGTCCGGCAACGAGTTCAGCGACGCCCGGATCGTTGTCGTTGTCGATGACGACCAAGTGGTCCGGCGTGCGGGTCTGGGCCGCCACCGCTTCCAGCGACTTGGCTAGTTCGTCGGGACGCCGGTGCGTGACCACGACGGCGCACACCGTGTCACTCATCGGGGACCGTAGCCGGCCAATCCGAGCGGTGTTCGTCGAGGACTTCGCGGACATGACGGGCGGCGTCGTCGCCTTCGTACGCGCGCACGACCTCCTCGATCCCGCCGGTCATCTTGATGGTGCCGTGGTCGATCCACATCGCGGTCTTGCACAGCCGGGCCAGGAATTCGTTGGAGTGGCTGGCGAATACCAGGATGCCGGAGCGCTCGACAAGGCTCTGCAGCCGCGACTGCGCCTTTTTCAAAAAGTCGGCGTCCACCGCTCCGATGCCCTCGTCGAGCAAGAGGATCTCGGGGTCGATGCTTGTCACCACACCCATCGCCAGGCGTACCCGCATACCGGTCGAGTACGTCCGCAACGGCATGGAAAGGTAGTCGCCCAGCTCGGTGAACTCCGCGATCTCGTCGACCTTGGCCAACATCTGCTTACGCGTCTGCCCGAGGAACAGTCCGCGGATGATGATGTTCTCGAAGCCGGTGATCTCGGGATCCATCCCGACCCCGAGATCGAACACGGGCGCCACGCGGCCGGTCACCGTTGCGACGCCGCGGGTGGGTTCATAGATGCCGGACAGCAGCCGCAGCAGCGTCGACTTCCCCGCGCCGTTGTGTCCGACGAGCCCGACGCGATCGCCGAGTTCCAGCGACATCGTGATGTCGCGCAGTGCCTCGATGACGACGACGTTGGATTCGTTGCGGCCGATCGCGCCTCCGGCCTTCCCGAGGAACGCCTTCTTCAACGAGCGCGACTTGGCGTCGAAGATCGGGAACTCCACCCAGGCGTTGCGCGTCGAGATGTGTGGGGCCACGTGCCGGGCTCCTAGAGGTACTGGCCGGTCCCGGCGCCGCCGCGCGGTCCGGCCATCCCCGGTGGCAGCGCACCCTGGCCCCGCATCTGCTCCAGCTGCTGGCGCGCCGCCATCTGCTGGGCGAACAGCGCCGTCTGGATACCGTGGAACAGCCCTTCCAGCCAGCCCACCAACTGTGCCTGCGCGATGCGCAGCTCGGCGTCGGACGGGACCCCGTCCTCGGTGAACGGGAGCGTCAGGCGCTCGAGCTCATCCCGCAGCTCGGGCGCCAGGCCTTCCTCGAGCTCGGCGATGCTGGTCCGGTGGATCTCGCGCAGCCGGTTGCGGCTCGCGTCGTCCAGCGGTGCCGCACGCACCTCCTCCAGCAGCTGCTTGATCATCGTGCCGATCCGCATCACCTTCGCGGGCTGCTCGACCAGGTCGGTCAGCGACTTTCCGTCATCGTCCTGCGCGCCTTCGCGCGGCTCCCCGCCGATGATCTCGATGCCGTCGTCGTCGTTGTTGGCTGTCATGTTCCTCTCGTCCATCTGTCCCGTGCCCTTCGGGCGGGGGCCCACTTCGCGCTGCGATATGACGTACGTAGCGACACTAGCCCGTCAGTCTTGGCGAACCCGCAGTCTGGGCCCTGTGAATGGATTCATTCCGTGCTTCCGCGCCCTCAGTCACGAAAGTGCTATGAGCACTCCGAACCCGGAGGCCGCTGCACTAGTATGGCTCGCCAGGTGACCCGTTTCGGGCCCGGCTGGGTAGCAACGGGTGGTTAAGCCGGGCATCGTGCGAGATCGTGTCCGGTAGTGCAATTCAAGGACGCTTAAGGTGGGCTGGCATGGCATACGACGTCGCCCGGGTGCGTGGACTGCACCCGTCTCTGGGCGACGGTTGGGTGCACTTCGACGCGCAGCACGGCATGCTGCTTCCCGATGCCGTCGCAAGGGCTGTATCCACCGCCTTCCGGGGTTCGATGCCGACGTCGACCGGACCACATCCGTCGGCGCAACGCAGTGCCGCGGTGCTCACAGCGGCCCGCCAGGCGGTGGCCGATCTCGTCGGCGCGAAGCCCGAGGGTGTGGTGCTCGGCTCGGACCGTGCCGTGCTGCTCACCAATCTGGCTGACGCCTCCGCCGCTCGCGTCGGTCTCGGTTACGAGATGGTGGTCACCCGGCTGGATGACGAAGCCAACATCGCCCCGTGGCTGCGAGCCGCCAATCGCTATGGCGCCAAGGTCAAGTGGGGCGAGGTCGACATCGAGACCGGCGAACTGCCGAGCTGGCAATGGGAGGGCCTCATCACGGCGCCCACCCGGCTGGTCGCCATCACGTCGGCCTCGTCGACGTTGGGCACCGTCACCGACTTGCGGCCGGTCACCAAACTGGTGCACGACAACGGCGGCCTGGTGGTGGTTGACCACTCCGCCGCCGCGCCCTACCGCCTGATCGACATCGACGAGATCGATGCGGACGTGGTCGCCGTGAACGCCCTCGCCTGGGGTGGCCCCCCGATCGGGGCGCTGGTGTTCCGCGACCCGTCGATCATCGATTCGTTCGCCTCGGTCTCGCTGAACCCGTATGCCCGTGGCCCGGCCCGGCTGGAGGTCGGGTCGCATCAGTTCGGCCTGCTCGCCGGCGTCGTCGCCAGCGTCGAATACCTGGCGTCCCTCGACGAGTCGGCGCAGGGCACCCGTCGTGAAAGACTAGCTACGTCAATGCAATCGGCGTCGTCCTACATGAGCCGGCTGTTCGACTACCTGCAAATGTCGTTGCGGTCGCTGTCCGCGGTCATGGTGATCGGGCGGCCCGAAATGCGGATCCCTGTCCTCAGTTTCGCGGTCAGCGACGTGCCGGCAGAGCGGGTGGTGCAGCGGCTGGCCGACAACGGCATCCTGGCCATCGCGAACGCGGGCTCGCGGGTGCTCGACGTGATCGGCGTCAACGACATCGGCGGTGCCGTCACCATCGGCCTGGCCCATTACACGACGACCGCCGAAGTGGACCAGCTCGTTCGCGCTCTGGCATCGCTGGGCTGACCCTAGCCAACGTCAATCTGCTACGCGCAGAAGGATTTTCCCCGACACATCGCCGGACTCGAGCAACTCGTGCGCTTCACCGGCCTGCTCGATTCCGAACTCGGCGCCGATGATCGGACGGACCTCACCGGCGGCGATCATCGGCCATACGTTGGCGACGACCTCGGCGACGATCTCGCCCTTACTGGCGGGACCGCTCACCGGACGCGACCGTAGCGCGGTCGCGATCACCCCGGCACGCTTGCCGAGGAGTTTCGCGATGTTCAGTTCGCCTTTGACTCCGCCCTGCATACCGATGATCACCAAGCGGCCGTCGGGGGCGAGCGCGTCGACATTGCGGTCGAGATAGGAGGCCCCCATGATGTCGAGAATCACGTCGGCGCCGGCGCCGCCGGTCTCCGCGCGCACACGTTCGACGAAATCCTCGTCGCGGTATCCGATGACGATCTCGGCGCCGAGCTCGGCGCACAGATCCTGCTTGTTCTGCGCTCCGGCCGTCACCGCAACCCGGCATCCGAGGGCAATGCCGACCTGAATCGCGTGGGTGCCGATACCGCTGGCGCCGCCATGGACGAGGACGACCTGACCCGCCGACAGGCCCGCGGTCATCACGAGGTTCGACCACACCGTGCACGCGACCTCTGGCAGGGCGGCGGCGTGCGGCAATGGCACCGACTCCGGCACGGGCATTACCTGCGGCGCGGGGACGGCGACGTACTCGGCGTAGCCTCCGCCCGCCAGCAGGGCACAAACCGGCTGTCCGACGTCCCAGCCGGTTACCCCTTCGCCCAGCGCGGCGATGGTCCCCGACACCTCCAGCCCGAGGGTCTCGCTGGCTCCCGGTGGCGGCGGATACTTGCCCGCGGCCTGCAACAGGTCGGCTCGGTTGACCCCCGCGGCGCTGATCTTGATCAATATCTCGTCTTCGCCGGGGGCAATGTCAGTAACTTCTTGCCAGGTCAACTGACCTTTGCTGGCTACCACGATGGAATGCATTCAAATAAGCCTACTAGCCTGCGAGAACGCGTCTGTATGTTCCTGCCCCAGCAACGCATTGGGGATTTACCATTGCCGGATGGAGAGGATCATAGGGGGGCGTACAGCCAGTGATATGCCTGGGCTGGACATCGCCGAACAGAGGTCGTGGCAACACTTCCTCGACTCGGCGCTACGGATGTACGCGACCCTCAACAGGTCGCTTTTGGACGAGCATCAACTGACCCTCAACGATGTGCGGTTGCTCGACATCTTGGACAAGTCGACAACAGGGTCATCGCGGATGGGAGATCTGGCAGACGCTCTCATGTCGTTGCCCAGTCGCGTCACGCGGCAGATCCGCCGCCTGGAATTGCAGGGTCTGGTGCGGCGCGGTGCGAGTCCCGAGGACGGTCGCGGCGTGCTCGCCACCATCACCGACGAGGGCAGGACCGCGGTACGCGAGGCCATGGCGACCTACGGCGAGGGCGTGCGGGTGCACTTCCTCGGCCGATTGTCGCGTCCGCAGATCGCGGCGATGGGGGAGAACTGCAGGCGCATCAGCGTCGCGCTCAAGACCGCGGCGCCGCCGGCGAAGCTTGGCCGCGTCTGAGCCGTAACCACCCACCAGTACGCTTGTCGACGGTGGCGTGGCAGAGCGGCCTAATGCACTCGCCTTGAAAGCGAGAGACGGCTAAAACCGTCCGGGGGTTCAAATCCCTCCGCCACCGCCATCTGGCCGCGATGACTTTCGGCCCGCATGCTGGTCAGAATCCGTATGGCGACCTTCATGTATTCGGCGGCAATGTCGCTCGACGGTTTCATCGCCGGTCCCGGCGGCGACATGTCGTGGATGGCGGCCTATGTCGGCCCCAACCCCGTTGTCGAGGAATTGATCACGCAGACCGGTGCACTCCTGGTCGGCAATCGAACGTTCTCCGGCGACGACCCGATGAAGGGCACCGAGGGCGAGGGTGAGGCGTTCGGCGGCGGATGGGACGGTCCGCAGTATGTGGTGACGCACCGTCCACCGGCCGTGTCTCCACCGGGCGTGACGTTCGTCGCCGACATAGGTACGGCCATCAAAGAATCCGGCTCCGCGGCGGGAGACAAATACGTCAACATTCTGGGAGCTGACGTGGCTGCCCAATGCCTGGTGGCCGGTGTGCTGGACGAGGTCGTGGTGAGCGTGCTGCCCGTATTCATCGGCGATGGCACCCGCCTCTTCGACCATCCGGGCGGCCACCTGGTGCGCCTAGCTCAGCTAAGCGTTGCGCACACGTCGCGAGTTACGAATCTGCGCTACCGAGTCGAGTCGAAACCTTAACAACCCCACAGCGATTCCACACTGGGCGAGCGCCGACCACGGCAGTAATCTTCGTCCATGAGCGCAACGGTGGGGGCCGTGATCGGAATCTCGTTGCTGGCCTTGTCATGTGTGGTGGTGGTGGGTTGGCTGATGTGGAGTAGCCGCATCAGCCAGCGCGGTTCGGCCGAGGAAAAATATCGCCGAAGTTATATGGAACTGCACAGCCCGCGTAACCGTAAGGCGATGAAAGCCAGGCAGCGCCGCAATATGTGGGCGGCTGGGTCGGCCGGCGCCGCCGGAATCGGCTATGTCGGCACCGGTGGCTCCGACAACGGCGGTTGTGGCGGTGCCGGATGTGGCGGAGGCGGCTGCGGCGGTGGCGGGGGATGTGGCGGTGGCGGCAGCTAACGAAGCGCCCGAGCCAATTCCCGCACGCCCCGTTCGATTTGCGACTCTGTGAGATTGGCGTAGCCGAGCAGCAATCCCGGTGGCGCCGTGTCGGGTTCGGCGTAACACCGGGCCACCGGCTCGACCCTGACGCGGACCTTCTTGGCGTGCGCGACCAGGGTGTCGAGGGGAAATGTGTCGGGAAACCGTACGGTGAGATGGACGCCGGCCGCGGCACCCAGCACCGTAGCGTCGGGCAGGTGCCGTGCTAGCGCGTCCAGCAGCGCTGCCCGGCGGGTCTGATACCGCTTGCGCATCTGCCGCAGATGACGGTCGTACTCACCCGATGTCAGGAACTGGGCGAAGGCCACCTGATCCATCACCGAACCTCCGGTGTCGGCAAGCCATTTCGACGAGATGACCGCCTTGGCGAGGTGCGGGGGCAACACCATCCACCCGATGCGCAGGCCGGGAGCCAGCGTCTTACTCGTCGAACCCACGTACACCACGCGATCGGGCGCCATGCCCTGTAATGACCCGACAGGCGCACGGTCGTAACGGTATTCGGCGTCGTAGTCGTCCTCGATGACCAGGTGACCGGCGCGGGCCCACTCCATCAGCGCGGTGCGCCGCGGTGCCGATAGCACGACGCCGGTCGGTGACTGGTGCGCCGGGGTGGTCAGCACCGCTTCCGCACCGCTGCTCGCGAGGGCATCGACATCGATCCCCTCGTCATCGACGGGTACAGGAATAGGCTCCACACCGTTGTGCTGCAGTATCTTTCGGTGTTGCCAGAATCCGGGATCCTCCATCGCCAGCGGCGTGGTCCGCAACGTTTGGCCCAGTAGCGCGATGGCCTGTGTCACGCCGGAGGAGATGACGATGTGTTGCGGATCGGCCAGCACCCCGCGGGTGCGACGCAGATAGTCCGCGATCGCGACGCGTGTCTCGAGCAGACCCTGGGGTGTGACGTAGCCGAAAGCGTCGGACTCGAGACCGGCCAGCCCTTGCCTCAGCGCCCGCAGCCACGCCTGCCGTGGAAAGCTGGACAGGTCAGGCGATCCGGGAAAGAAGTCGACGTCGAAGCGCGGCGGTTCCGCGGATCTGTACGTTGGGGCGGTCGCCACATCGACCGTGGCGACGCGTGTTCCCGAACCGCGCGTGCTGAGCAGGAAGCCCTCCGCGACCAGTTGGCTGTAGGCATCCACGACTAGCCGACGCGACACGTTGAGGTCGGCAGCGAGCACGCGGCTCGACGGCAGCCGGGTGTGCGGTGCCAGGCGGCCCGTACGGATCGCGTCGCGCAGTCCGTTGGCGAGCTGGTGATGCAGTGACGCCGGCGCCGTCCTGTCGAGTTCGACCAGCAGCTCCGGACCGGAAGTGGTACCCGAAGTAGTCATCAAAGTGGCACCCATCTTGAGGCCAGTCTCGTATTAGCGTGACGGTATGACGACGACTCCCACCCGCACAAGAGGCGGCTTCGTCGAGGTGACGCTGATCGTCTTCGGTACCTATGCCCTGGGTATCGGGCTGTTCATGCTGTTCTTCCCGGGTACGTTCTTCGACACCCTCGGCAACTTCGGCGTGCGCAACGATCACTTCATCTTCGACAACGCGACGTTCGAGATCCCGCAGGGCCTGCTGCTGCTCGCCGCGGTGCGACGGGTGTCGTGGCGGGTACCGGCCCTGGCCTTCGCGACGCTGCACTGGGCGCTGCACTCACTGAGCCACATCATCGACCCCCACCACGGCGCCGGTGACCTGATCGGCTGGCTGGAAGCGGGGGGCCTGGTGTTCACGACGGTGATACTCGCCATTGCGTTGCGCGCCGCCATCGCCACGGAGAAGGGCGTGCGCTGATGCGGGTACTGGTTGCCGGTGCGACGAGCGTGCCCGGCCTTCCGTTGTTGCGGGAGTTGAACTCTCGCGGGTTCGAGGTGATCGGTGTGACCCGGACGTCGTCGAAGACGTCACAGATCGCAGCGACGGGCGCCAAGCCAGTGGTGGCCGACGTGCTCGATGCCGACGAAATCGACAAAGTCGTCGCCGACGTCGGGCCCGAGGTGGTGATCTCGCTGCTGACCACCCTGCCGAAGTGGGGTCCCAAGCGCCCCAAGGATTTCGAACCCGCACGGGAACTCTGGGGTGTCGGCGCGCCGAACCTCGTGCGAGCCGCGCAGCGGGCAGGCGTACGTCGCGTCGTCGCGGAGTCGGTGGTTTTCGCGTACGGCTATCCGCGTTCCGGACCTCCCGCGGTGGACGAAACCGACCTCTATCCGGGTCCGCCACCGCCGGGTGGCGACGCCATGCTGGCCGCGCTGCGCGGTATGGAGCAGGCGGTGCTGACCTCCGGCGAGCACAGCGACACCGAGGGAATTGTGTTGCGCTACGGCATCTTTTACGGGCCAGATGTGCCGCACGACGAGCTATTCGTCAAGCTGGCCAAGTGGTGGGTGATGCCGGCGATGACGGGTGATGGCGTCGTCTCGTGGATACACATCGATGATGTCGCGAAGATCACGGCAGACGCCGTGACGAAGGGCCGCGGCGGTGAGGTCTACAACATCGTCGACGACCGGCCGCAGTCGTTCGGTGATTACGTGCGGGAGTTGTCAGCGAAACTGGGCCGACCGCGGCCGCTGCCGATCTCGCACAAACTGGTGGGTCTCGTCGCGTCGTATCCGGCAACGGCATTCGGCACGACGTGGCTGCCGCTGTCGAATGCAAAGGCGAAGGCCGAGTTCGGCTGGACCCCTATTCCCCGGTGAAGTTGGGCGGCCGCTTCTCGAACGTCGCCGTGATCCCTTCGCCCAAATCCTTCGACGGCAGAAACGCCGAATTCCACACCGCGACATAGCGCAGGCTTTCCGACACCCTGGCGATGCGCTGCTGATCGAGCACGTCCTTGACACCACTGACGACCAGCGGCGGATTCGCGGCGATCTCGGCGGCGGTCGCATGCGCGGCGGCCAGCGAGGCCTCGGCGTCCTCATAGACGTCGTTGACGAGTCCGATCTTCTCGGCACGCGCGGCGTCGATGTCCTTGCCCGTGAGCGCCAGCTCGCGCAGGTGCCCGTCGGACAGGATCAGCGGAAGGCGAGCCAGGCTGCCCACGTCGGCGACGATCGCGATCTTGACCTCGCGCACCGAGAACTTGGCGTCGGCGCTCGCATAGCGCATGTCGACGGCCGAGATCAGGTCGACGCCCCCGCCGATGCACCAGCCGTGCACCGATGCGATGGTCGGGGTGCGGCAGTCGGCGACGGCGTTGATGGCGCCCTGCATACGCAGGATCGTGGCGTGCAGTTCCGCGCGCGGACGAGCCGTCGCCCCGTCGGACATGACGCCGGACAGCGTGCCGCCCATCGCCATCAGGTCGAGCCCGTAGCTGAAGTTCTTGCCTGAACCCGTCAGCACGATCGCGCGCACATCGCGGTCAGCGTCGAGCTCGGCGAACACCTCGGGCATCTCGGCCCAGAAGGCCGGCCCCATGGCGTTGCCCTTGCCGGGACCGACCAGCGTCACCTGTGCGACGTGGTCCTTGATGTCGACGGTGACGGATTCGTAAGTGTCGCCCATGGGTGCAGGCTAGTCACCACTCACGGTGGGCCCGACACCACCTCGCTGACCTTCATGTCCGGCATGAACTGGCACATGGCGCCGGCCATGAGCATTGCCGTCAGCTCCGCCATTTCCTCGGTCACACCATCCTCGTTGAGGATCGCCTTGACGACGGCCTTCTGGGTGGCCTCGTCGAGGCCGGTGTACTCCTCGCATGTCATCGTCTGCGCGTTCGCCGGCGCGGGGACGTCGGGCACATCGTTACCCGGGAATCCGGGGAGGCCCGGTATGTCGGGAAGCTCGATGTTCGGCAGGCCTGGAATCGTCGGCTGACTCGTCTCGTTGTCCCCTGACGAGATCGGGGGCCCAGGCTCGGTCGTCATGGCGACGGTGCCCTCGGTGGTGCGTGAGCACCCGGCGGCCAGGCCCACCACGATCAGGGCCGATGCGCCCACCCGCACGTACGTCTTCATCTGGGCAACGATAGGCGCAAGCGGGACGTAGCGTGGCACCCATGACGGACGATTTGCGCGCCGGACCGGATTCCCCGCCGGCGGACGAACTGGAGAGTGCAGAAGCGACGTTCGCCGTGTTGCAGCACGTGCTGCACGGCATCGCCGACGACGACCTCGAAAAGCAGACGCCGTGCCGCGAGTTCGACGTGGCCGGCCTCACCGATCACCTGATGAACTCGATCACGGTGCTCGGCGGTGCGGCGGGGGCGGAGTTCCCCGAGCGGGACCGGACGGACTCGGTGGAGCGGCAGGTGGTCCTCGCCGGCCGGCCCGCGCTGGACGCGTGGAAACGGCGCGGTCTCGACGGCACGGTGCCCTTCGGGAACGGCGAGGCGCCCGCGACGATGATGGCGGGCATCCTGTCGCTCGAATTTCTGGTCCACGCCTGGGATTACGCCCTGGCGGTCGGCCGCGAGCTGAATGCGCCCGATTCGCTGACCGACTACGTCATGGGGCTGGCGACCAAGGTCATCACCCCGCAGGGTCGCGCCCGCGCGGGCTTCGACGATCCGGTCGACATCCCCGCCGACGCCGCGTCGTTGGACAGGCTGCTGGCGTTCACCGGCCGCCGGCCGGGCTAGACACGCTCCAGGTAGAAGTACAGGAACCTGTCTCCGTCGAGCGCGCCCTTGCCGTTCATGATGCCCACGACGGCGTTGTCGTCGACGACCTTGAAGTGGTCGTGCACCGGCCTGCCGTCGTAGACCATCGAGGCGACGATTTCGCCCCGGAACTCCTCCATCCAGAGGCTGGCTTCGCCGTTCATCGCCTCGGTGTTGGAGAACTTGTGTCCGTCGGCGTCCAGGCACACCAGCGGCTTGGCGTCGGTGGCCGACACGAACGTCTTGCCGAACCAGTTCAGGCGCTTCATGAAGCCGTTGGCGCGGTGACCGGTGTCGAACTCCCCGCCCGCCCACTCGCCGATCATGAAGTCGATGCTCGCCGGTGCCAGCGTGGCCCAGAACTCGTCGAGTTCGGCATCGGAGATCCGATCCGTGCGTTCCTTCAGCGCTGCAAACGTCTTCCGAGCGTCGGTGTCAGACGCGCTCGAGGTAGAAGAAGAAATACCGGCCGCCATCGCGCGCACCCTTTCCGTTCGTGACTGCGATGACGACGTTGTCATCCACCTTTTTGAAGTGATCGTGAATCGGCATGGCGTCGTACACCATCGTCGCGGTCACTTCGCCGCGAAACTCTTCCATCCACAGGCTGGCTGAGCCGTTCATGACCTCGGTATCCGAGTACTTGTTGCCGTCCTCGTCGACGCACACCACCGGATCCACGTCGGTGGCCGAGCGGAACGTCGTGCCGAACCAGCGGTCACCCAGGAAACCGTCACCGCGATGGCCGGAGGGCAGTTCGCCGCCCCGCCATTCGCCGATCATGAAGTCGATGTCGACCGGTTCGAGCGTGGACCAGAACTGCTCCAGGTCCTCGTACGCGATCAGCCCCGTTTTCGAGGTGAGTTCACCGAACCGCTGACGGCTGGCCGGCTCGCTCATGCGTCTCGGATCCAGTTGCGGGCGAATTCCAGGAACATGTCGTTCTCGTGCGGTGCGGCGACGGTGACGCGCACCCCGTCCTCGCCGTAGGGCCGCACGATGATTCGGCTATCGGCGGCGGCGCGGGCGTACTCCTGCGCCCGGCCGGGCAGCGGCAGCCAGACGAAGTTGGCCTGCGACGGCGGCACCGTGTAACCCGCGTCGAGCAGCGCTGCCGTCACGCGGGCGCGTTCGGCGACGACAGCGTCGGTGCGGGCCAGCAGCTCGTCGGCGGCGTCCAGGCATGCGATGGCCGCGGCCTGCGAGACGCTGGTCGCGGTGAACGGGACGTATACCTTGCCGAGCGCGGTGATGATGTCCGGGTCGGCCACGGCGTAGCCGATGCGTAGCCCGGCCAGCCCGTATGCCTTCGAGAACGTGCGCAGCACAACGACATTGGCGTGGTTGTGCGCCAGCCCCAAGCTGTCCGGCAGCAGGCCGTCGCGGATGTACTCGACGTATGCCTCGTCGATGGCGATGAGAATGTCCGACGGCACGGCCTCGACGAACCTGGCCAGTTGCTCGGGGTCGACGACGGTGCTGGTGGGGTTGTTCGGGTTGCACACGAAGATCAGCCGGGTGCGGTCGGTGATCGCGGCCAGCATCGCGTCGAGGTCGTAGGTGTGGTCGGTCAGCGGCACCTGCACGGGGGTGGCGCCCGCTGTGCGGACCTGCAGCGGGTAGATCTCGAAGCTGCGCCAGCCGAACAGCACTTCGTCGCCGACCGTGGAGGTGATCTGGATCAACTGCTGGCACAAGCTGACGGACCCGCAGCCGACGGAGATGTGTTCCGGCGAGAAGTTGACGTGCTTGGCCAGGTGCTCGCGGAGCTCGACGTAGCCGTTGTCGGGGTACCTGTTGATGTTGTCGGTGGCCTTCTCGATCGCGGCCCGCACGCTGGGCAGGGGCCCGTGCACCGTCTCGTTGCTCGCGATCTTGATCGCGCCCGGCACGGTCTTGCCGGGGGTATACGCCGGTAGATCGGCAAGTTCGGGTCGCAGACGGGCGGTCACGCGATCAGTTTATGGGGACGCTCGGTGCGCCCCTGATCTGCTTTGCTTGGTGCCGTCGGGCCTGTGTACTCTGTCGGATCGGCGGTAAACGTCGGGAGGCGTGCCAGAGCGGCCGAATGGGACTCACTGCTAATGAGTTGCCCGGCTTAAACCGGGCCGGAGGTTCAAATCCTCTCGCCTCCGCCAACAACTGAATATGCATGCGCCCGTAGCTCAACGGATAGAGCATCTGACTACGGATCAGAAGGTTGGGAGTTCGAATCTCTTCGGGCGCGCTTTGAGGGTATGACGTCGGGTGATGCTTGACGTTTTGGCTTCGCTGATGGTTTGCACCTACTTCGGCTGATCCTTGACACTCCCTAGAGCCCGTGTCGCGGGGACGTCGACTTGTCGGACTCGTCTGGAACAGTTCCTGGTGTGGAAAATCCGGGAGCGAAGTCTTGACCACTAGCGGACCGCCGGGCGCCCGAGCCCCTAGTTTGGTCAGGGGTTATCGGTTCGCGCTTGACCCGACACCTTCGCAAGAACAAGCTCTTCGGTCGCACTGCGGCGCGCAGCGGTACGCGTACAACTGGGGACTGCGCAGAGTCATCGCGAATCTTGAACAGCGAGCGGCCGAGCAAACATATGGCATCAGCGATCGGGATCTCACGCCGTCGTTGGACTGGTCGGCGTATGCCTTGCGCAGATTATGGAACGACGCCAAGGATGACGTCGCTCCGTGGTGGGAGGACAATTCGAAGGAGGCGTACTCGTCAGGGCTCGCCAACTTGGCTGTCGGCCTCCGCTGTTGGGTCAAGTCGCAATCGGGCGACCGCAGAGGGCCGCGAATGCGGTTTCCACAGTTCAAGTCCAAAAAGTGCCAGATGTCATGCCGCTTTACTACTGGTGCGTTTGGCCTCTCCGATGCCGACCGGCGTCACATAAAGCTTCCTCGCATCGGCCTGGTGCGAACTCACGAGTCGACTCGCAAATTGGCGCGACGCGTCGCGGAGGGAACTGCGCGAATTAAGTCCGCCACAATTTCGTATGCGCGAGGGCGATGGTTCGTTTCCTTCTCGGTCGAGGTTCGGATGGCCCCTTCGGTACTTGGGCTGCCGCGAGAGGTAGTTGGGGTGGATCTTGGGATCCAACACCTGGCCATCTTGTCTGAGCCAGTGCGGGGTATCTCCGACGCCGCAGGAATGGTTGCCAACCCCGCTCATCTCGAGCAGGTCAACAAGACGCTCCGTCGGTTGCAACGCAAGGCGACGCGAAGAGAGGGGCCCGACAGGCGCACCGGAAAGCCTCCGTCGCGCCGTTGGTATCGCGCCCAAGACAAAGTGAATCGACTTCACACTCGGGTCGCCAACGCCCGAATCAATGCACTCCACAGATTGACGACCTCATTGTCCGAACGATTCGACCAAATTGTGATCGAGGATCTCAATATTGCGGGTGAGGTGAGCCCGCCGTAGTGGTCCAGCCGTTGTGCGACTCTGTTGCCCGGTGTTCGGGCAAGGAAGAATCGACAACGACATGGCATCGAACAAGCGCTGGCGGCATACGCCGGATCAGATCATCCGCAAGCTGGCCGAGGGCAACAAACTCCTCGGGACCGGCCAGGAACTGGGCGAGGTGTGCCGACACCTCGAGATCGCGGAGTCGACGTGGCATCGCTGGATTGCCCAGTACGGCGGCATGAAGGCCAACGAGGCCAAAAGACTCAAGGAACTCGAAGCGGAGAACACCCGGCTCAAGAAGCTGGTTGCCAACCAGGCCCTCGACATCGACATGCTCAAGGAGATCTCGGCGGGAAACTTCTGACCCCGAACCGCAAGCGCAGCGCCGTCACGGCGCTGCGCGACCGGTTCGGGGTGTCCGAACGCCGCGCCTGCACGGTGGTGGGCATCCACCGTTCCACGATGCGCCACAGGCCGCCGCCGATCACCGCCGAGGAAAACGAGCTACGTGCCTGGCTGCGCCGGTTCTCGGTGGACCGGCCTCGCTGGGGATGGCGACGGGCAGCCAAACTGGCCCGCCGAGCCGGCTGGAAAGTCAACGACAAACGCATCCGCCGTCTATGGCGTGAGGAAGGCCTGCAGGTCCCGAAGCGCCGCAAGAAGAAGCGGTTGACCGGTATCGGTGTCGCCGTGGGGGCGATGTCACCGATACGTCCGAACGTGATCTGGGCGATGGACTTCCAGTTCGATACCACCGCCGATGGCCGCACCCTGAAGATGTTGAACGTGATCGACGAGTTCACCCGCGAAGCCCTCGCGATCGACGTCGATCGCGCCGTCGACGCCGACCGCGTTGTCGATGTCTTGGATCGCCTGGCACTGCACCACGGGGCGCCGGTCTACGTGCGCTTCGACAACGGTCCCGAGTTCGTGGCGCACGCCGTCAGTGATTGGTGCAGATTCAACGGCGCCGGTTCACTTTTCATCGATCCCGGCTCGCCGTGGCAGAACGCCTGGATCGAGTCGTTCAACGGCAGGCTACGCGATGAACTGCTCAACTCATGGCGCTTTGACTCGCTGCTGGAAGCCCGCGTGATCATCGAAGACTGGCGCTGCGACTACAACATCAACAGACCCCACTCCGCCCACGGCGAACTCACCCCGGCCGAGTTCGCCCTACAGTGGACCACGACCCATCAACCCCGCGCCGCATAACGACTGCACCACCAAACCCGGAGCCGCCCCAGTCCCCCCAGTCTTGGGCCGATCCGGAGAGCTTGTCCGTAAAGACGCGTTCCGCGTCGACACCGATGGCGGTGAGTGCGGCGAGCTGGCCGTCGAGGTCTTGGACGGTGGTAGCGACCCGTGCATAACCCCAATACGGTCGTCGCCGTCATGGGCCAACCGTATTGCCCACCGACACTGGAGATTCGAGACATCCCGTGTGAGACAGGATACGAGACACCGCGACCTGGACCGACGGACCGGGGAGTGGTCCTGTGGATGTGCCTCTTTCTACATTTGCGACGGGCTCCCGCCCGGCCGACTGGGACCGGGCGGGTACCGAACAGCCCATGCAGCACTTAGGAGGGCGGGCACCCAGCAGTTGCCGGCAATAGCGCAAGATGTTCGCCCGGCTCTGGGCGGTCGGTTTCCGCCGTATCCGGCGTTGACACACGCGGATGACGGACTGGTTCGCCCTGCGGTCCTGTAGTTACTTGCCGTGCTCGCTGACCAGGCCTGGCCAGTTGTTGTCCGCCTTGGCCACGTTTTGCTCATGGTCCTTGTCGAACTCTTTGCGAAGCTCCGCGTTCAAGATCACTGTCAGTTTGCCGTCATGAACCTGCCAGGTGTTGATGATGTCCACCGGGAACAACGCGCCCACCGAGACACCGAAAGCGCAAAACCCTCCATATTGCGGTGCATATTTTCCGGGGTCCGCCTCGAACGTCTGCTGGTGCTCCTTGGTGGCGAACATATACACGGCACCCTGATACGTCGCCGTGATGGCGGGATCACCGTTCACCGGCTGCTGATCGGCGAAGAAAGCGACCGGATCAAAGCCGTCGAGGGCGAAGCCACTCGCGCCGGCGATGTTGACGAGGGTGGGTGAAGTGATAGATGGAGTGCTCATGGGTTTTCCTTCTGTCGGTTGATCTGAACGGACCTCGCCACCGAAAGCGTGGCGAGTAATGTTCAGACGCCCCGATACCCTGCAGCGTTACACCGCGCGGGCAACTTTATCGCCCGCGGAGCGGAGGATTGGAAATATGGTCTGCACCGAGGTGCTCCGTCGATGCCACTGCCGAAAAGCTGGCAACGGCGATCGCGGACGGAGGCAACAAGTGGACCGGCAAGGCTCCTCGCACGCATCTCGCGCTATTCCGCGGACTGATTCTCCCGGTTCGCGAGTTCGCTGGTGGCCCTGCGGCACTCGGCTAGAAACCCACCACGAACCTGGGGTGCCGGCGCGTCCGCATCGCCTACCCACGCCGCCGTCAGCGAGACAAACGAACCCATACCCGATGCGCGCATCGTCCGACATCGGCGTGCGCGACCTGGTGCTCGCCAGCGGGCCGCGAAATCGCCTGGGCTGCCTCGTGCACACCGCCCACCACGCGCGTAAGCGCAGCGCCGCCGCGGTGCGACGTCGCATCGTCGCCGATCGGCATCCACTCAGCGGACTTCGACGCATGAGCGCGAAGTCCGCCGCCGACCACGACCCGGCCCTGTTCTACTCGGGGCTGGTGGCCGAACTCTACGAGCCGCTGGCGAGCGAGCACGCCAAGGCAGACGATTACGTGTGCTTCCTGGACGCCGCAGGCGCCCCCGCCCTCGAGCTCTGTTGCGGCTCGGGCCTGCCCCTGCTCGAGCTGCTCGCGCGGGGCTACGACGTGCACGGGGTCGATGCCTCGTCCGAGATGCTCGCGCGTTGCCATGCCGAGGCCACACGCCGAGGTCTCGACGTCACGCTGTTCGAGCAGCGTATGCAGGACCTCGACCTGCCTCACCGCTACCGCGCGATCTTCCTGGCCGGCGCGAGCTTCACGTTGCTCACCAGCGACGAGGACGCCCGACGCACCCTCGACGCCATGGCGGCGCACCTCGAGCCGGGCGGGCGCGTGCTGATCCCGCTCGAGGTGCCAGACCCGGACCTTCGGTCACCGATCACGCGCGAGACGCTGGGCCCGGACGGCGCGACCCTGCGCGTGCGCGTGATGGCGATGGCCATCGACCCCGAGGCCCGCAGCCATCGCAGCACCCTGCGTCTCGAGCGGGTCGCCGCCGACGGCACCACCGAGACGCTCGAGCGGGACTGGGTGCGCCACTGGTGGACTCAGGCGCAGTTCGCGGCGATGCTCGATGAGGCCGGCTTCGCGGACGTTCACGCAGTTGGAGCGGACGGCCACACGGCGGCGCCCGACGCCCACTTTTTCGTCTTTGTGGCACACCGGCCGAGCTGAGCGCGCGCGGGCGCCGGGCTCGGGCCTCGGCTTCGCGGCTCACCCCCGGCTGCACCCAGTGCAAAATGGGGCTGGTCGCACCCAAGCGCCCAAGCCCGTCCTGGTCTTAGCTGCCAACGCAGTTCAACAAGCTGCCCGTACACGTTTGGCGACCTGGCGCCCACGGCACCACACCCACTGGGGAGGCTCACGGGCCGGGCACCCGCCCACTCCCTTGGCTTAGCTGCCCGGCCCCGGCCGACACTGGGCGGAAGGCCCCCGAGCTGGGTCACACAGACATCAGCGCAGCAGGGTCCATCGTCGGTTCACCGAACTATGGCCTGGTTCACGCGCGGGGTACGACCGCGGCTAGCGGTGTCGGTGAGTTTCCAGCCCACGAGGATGCTCAGGGCGCCGTACACGAGGTGCAGGTAGTTGTCGGGTTCGCCGATCGAATGAATGTTGAGAAAGCCCAACACACCCGAGACCCCGAGCACGAATGCGGCCAGCAGGCCGATGCCGAGAACCACGTTGGCGGTGCGGGTGATCGAGGGCATCAGTGCAGCGCCCAGCCACGCCGCCCCCAATACCAGGTGCACGATGTTGTGCATCGGGTTCACTGCGAGGACCAGGACCTTCGTGTGGTGTTCGCTGGTGAAGCCGGTCACCGCGAAGCCGATGATTCCGGCGGCGAAATAGATGGCCGCGGACGCGTAGGCAAAAATTTGGTTGCGGGTCATGACGATTTCCTTCCGGGCGGGCCGCTAGTTTGCGGCCGTCGCAGGTATCGACTCGCGAGCCGGGCCAGGCGTTACAACGAGTCTCAGTTCCGGTTGAGTCGTTCAAATTCCGCCATGAGCGCGTCGAGGTTCGCCGGCCGTACCTCCACCGATTCATCGCGCGCCGCCGCGGCGATCCACACGGTTCGACGGATCTGGTCGACGTACACCCGACATGCCTGACATCCACCGAGGTGCTGCTCGAATCGACGCAGATCCGCATCTTCGAGCGCGTCCTCCAGATACTCGGTGACCAGCGCCACCGCGTCCGAACAGGTGATCCGCAATTCGTTGCTGACGAAGTCGTCCTCAGTCATTGAGATAGTCCTCCAATACGGCGCGCAGGCTGGCACGGCCCCGATGCAGTAGTACCCGCTGGTTCACCGCTGAGATGCCAAGTGCGTCGCAGGTTTCCCCGCTTGACCACCCTTCGATATCACGCATGGTCAGCACCTCACGCTGGGCGCTCGGAACTTTCTGCAGGGCGTCAGCGATCACCGAGCGCACCTCGGCCGACATCAGCCGCTGCTCGGGCAGCAGATCCCAGCGGGCTGGCACGCCGACCCAGTGGTGCGCGCCGAGGTCGGGATGAACGAGCCGCCGTGGATCGACCGAAGGACGCGAGTCAGACTCGAACCCCGCAGTGGCGAACGGCACAGTTGTTGATTCCCTGCGGGCCAGTGTGCGCACCCGGTTCAGCATCACCCGAAACACCCAGGTCTTGAGGCTCGCACGGCCCTCAAAGGAGCCGATGGAACGTACCACCGACACCCAGGTGTCTTGCACGGCGTCCTCCGCGGTGGCGGTGGATACATACATCCGTGCCAGCCGCACTAGCGGCGCGTGCAGCGTGTCGACGAGGGCTCGGAACGCGTCCTTGTCACCCGCCCGAAGAGCCGCGATCAGGTCCTCGTCGGTGGCCCATCGATCGTCGATAACCGTGCGCAAGCGTGCAGCGCGTGCCGCCACGGGTGTCTCGAATACTCGCTCCACGAAGTTGGTTACCTCCGGTTGTAACACGGCACGGCATTGCGGTGTCTGAACACTAGCCCCGCCGATGTGAACAGCGGCGAGGTCCAGACGATTCCGGATACTGGAGGAAATTATGAGCACCATGCCCCTCGTCACCAACGCGAACGCGACGACCGATCAGGCGGAGGCGCTGTCGGCGGCGAAACGAACACTTGGCGCTGTTCCCAATCTGACTCGGGCGATGGCCAACAGCCCGGCGCTGCTTCGGGGGTACCTGGGCTTGGTTGCCAGCCTGGAAAGCGGTGTGCTTCCTGTTGCTACCCGAGAACGTCTGGCCATCGCTGTCGCGCAATCCAATGGTTGCTCCTACTGCCTGTCGGCGCACAGCTACACCGGCCAGCGGATTGCCGGGCTGAGCTCCGAACAGGTCGACGCCGCCCGCAAGGCCGATGCCGACGACCGGAAAACCGCTGCGATACTTGCCTTCGCCGTGGCGGTCAACGAACAGCGCGGCCAGATCGGTGATGCTGATCGCGAGGCCGTGCGCCGAGCAGGCGCCAGCGACGCCGAGATCGCTGAGGTGATAGGCCATGTCGCACTCAACGTGCTGACCAACTACTTCAACAACGTGGCGCACACCGAGATTGACTTCCCACTCGTAGAACCGTGATCGATCGGGCACGGCGGACTGACCCGTCCCATCCGCCGTGCCCCCGGTCCATCAAGCCAGCCTGCAACGGCGATGGCGCTCGGCGCTGGCAGCGAATCTGACTGCGGTGCAGCAAGATGATCTCCGCGCTCGCGGGCTCGCCGCACCACTGTGTACCAGGCCCCACACCGCGCCGGACCCCCATCAGCGCGGGCCCAACGTGGGTGAGCAACCTACTTCGGCAGGGACCAGATTCGCTGCGCTACTCAGGAGACCTCGGCGGATCAACCTGAGCGTGGAAACCACGCCGCCGGTTTCGAGACAGGGAGGAATAGTCAAGACCTGTGGATCAGGTCTTGACTATTCCTCGTGTTGCCGGAGGATCGAGTCGACCAGACCCCACTCCGGCCGCGGCGAACTCACCCCTAGTCAATTCGCCCTACAATAAACCACGACCCACCAACCCCAAGCCGCATAGCGACTGGACCACCAAACGGGTCCCCCTCACGGGCATGCTGCACAACCGCAGGTTGGCGCGCCGGATTGCCGGGGCTGGCTGGGGCGAATTACGGCGACAACTTTCGTATAAGTCCCAGTGGCGCGGGGGCGAGCTCATCGTCGCCGACCGGTTCTACGCCAGCTCAAAATTGTGTTCGGGATGTGGCGCAACGAAAGCCAAACTGCGCCTCTCCGAACGTGTCTATCACTGCGAGACGTGCGGGGTCACGCTGGATCGCGACCTAAATGCTGCTCGCAACTTGGCTGCACTTGCCAGCCAAGCTGCAGGTGGCACGTCCTCCCCGAGTTGCGGGGCGACGCTAAACGAGCCCGCTGGAAACCCGCAGAAGGCCGGTCAAGTCGGCAGTGGGTACCGCCACGGGAAGCCCCGCGTGGGCAACGCTGCGTGAGTAATCACGCTGCTGCTGTGGAGCGCATCGCTTCAGATGGACTCCACGGTAACGGTTCGAATCCCTTCGGGCGCGCGCGCTCAAGGTGCCTACGGTGGCTGTATGACCGAAACCCCGTGGGAACCGCCGCTGGCCGGCACCGAGGTCGAGCATCTGGTCGGTGCGCTCGAGCGGCAGCGGGCGACGTTTCGCTGGAAGACCGACGACCTCGACGCGGCCGGACTGCAGACACGCATCGGGGCCTCTGCGATGACGCTCGGCGGTCTGCTCAAGCACATGGCGATCAACGAGGACTACATCTTCACCCAGAAGCTCACCGGCGAGCCGGTCGGTGAGCCGTGGCAGACGCTGTGGGACGGCACCGACGACTGGGAGTTCACGTCGGCGGCCGCCGACCCGCCGGAGGCGCTGTACGCGCTGTGGGAGGACGCGGTGGCGCGGTCCCGCACCCGCCTCGACGTCGCGTTGGCTCGGGGCGGACTCGACCAGCTGGTCCACGTCTCCGACGGTGACGGCAACCATGCGAGCCTGCGCCGCCTGCTGTGCGACTTCATCGAGGAATACAGCAGGCACACCGGCCACGCCGACCTGATCCGCGAGGCCGTCGACGGCCGGGTGGGTGAAGATCCGCCGCCGGGATGGCAACCGCGGTCGGGCCGCTAGATTGGGGCGGTGCGGCTTCTGCTCATCGCCGATACCCACGTTCCCAAGCGCGCCCGCGACCTACCCGCGCGGGTGTGGGACGAAGTCGCGCAAGCCGACGTGGTGATGCACGCCGGCGACTGGGTGGAGCCGTCCCTGCTCGACACCCTCGAAGCTCGCGCCCAGCGGTTGATCGCCTGTTGGGGCAACAATGACGGCGCCGAGTTGCGGATCCGGCTTCCCGAACGTGCGGACGTCACACTCGAAGGTGTGCGCTTCACCGTCACACATGAGACCGGGGCGGCGGGCGGCCGCGACGCGAGGATGGCCAAGCTGTATCCCGACACCGATGTGCTGGTCTTCGGGCACAGCCACATCCCGTGGGACACGACTGCGAAAACCGGCCTGCGACTGCTCAATCCGGGCTCACCGACCGATCGCAGGCGCCAGGAATTCTGCACGTACATGACCGCGACCGTGCACGACGGCACCCTCTCCGATGTCGTGCTGCACCGGTTGGGGCGCTATGCGTGACCGCCCCGCGCGCGTCGCCGACGTGCACGAGATCGCCGCCTCGATGCCGCACACGAATCGGATCGAAGGCCCCAAAGGCAACCCGATCTACCAGGTGGGCGGCAAGTCGTTCGTGTTCTTCCGCACGCCTCAGCCCGACGCAGAAGATCCCGACACCGGTGAGCGGTATACCGACGTCATCATGATCTGGGTCGAGTCGGAAGCCGACAAGCTGGCGCTCATCCAGGACCCGGACTCGCCGTTTTTCACTACGGACCGTTTCGACGGCCATCTTTCGGTTCTCGTGCGCGCCAGCAGGTTATCGTCGATCGGCAGGGCCGAACTCACCGAGCTGATCCAGGACGCCTGGTTGTCGCGGGCATCGAAACGCCGCGCCGAACGGTGGCTGGCCGAACAGGACAGCTGACTCAGCCCGCCTCGGCGGCGCAGATCAGCTTGATGTGCTTGGTGGCCCAATCGCCAAGCGGTCCAAGTGCTTCCAGCAATTCCTCGCCGGCCGGGGTCATCGAGTACTCCACTCGGGGCGGCACTTCGTGATAGCTCTCGCGGTGCACGACGCCGTGACGCTGCAACTCCTTGAGGTGTTGGGTCAGCATCTTCTGAGAGATGCCGGGCAGGCTTCGATGCAGTGCATTGAACCGCTTGGGTCCTTCCTGGAGTTCCCACAGGATCAGCGGCTTCCACTTTCCGTCGACCACCGCCATCGCGGCGTCCAGGCCGCACGTGAATTTGCCTAGCGAAGCCACAGCTCACCCCCATTAGTTTCAATAAGGTAAGTATCCCACTTTTTAGTGGGTACTTGTCGGAAAGTGTGCGTCACGTCGACGATGATGCCATGACAACCGTGAGCTTTCTGGGTCTCGGCGAGATGGGCTCGGCACTGGCCGGTGGCGTCCTTCGCACGGACCATCCGACGATCGTGTGGAACCGCACCGCCACAAGGACCGCACCACTCGTCGACGCCGGCGCCGTCGCCGCGAACACGCCGGCTGCCGCCACAGACGCCGACCTGATCGTGGTGTGCCTGTTCGACCACGCGTCGGTGCACGACGTGCTCGATCCGCTTGCCGATCGCCTCACCGGAAAATCCATCCTCAACCTGACCACCACGTCCCCCGACGGCGCCCGCGAACTCGCCCGATGGTCCGCCGCGATCGGCGCCGATTACCTCGACGGCGGCGTCATGGCCACCCCCGAGATGATCGGCACACCCGCGGCCGGAGTCCTCTACAGCGGCTCGCGACGGCTTTACGACGACCACCGCATGATCTTCGAATCCTGGGGAAACACAGAATATTTCGGTGACGCCGCGGGGATGGCGTCGCTGTACGACCTGGCCCTGCTGTCATCGATGTACGTCATGTTCGCGGGGTTCTTTCACGGCGCGGCGATGGTCGGCGCAGCGGGTGTGCCGACCAAGGAGTTCGCGGCCCGGGCCGTGGACTGGCTGCACGCGGTGGTGCCTGCGATCGCCGAGTACGCCGACGTCATCGATGGCGGGGACTATTCGGTGCCCGGCCAGCAGAGCCTCGAGTTCTCGGATATCAGCGACATCGTGGAAGCCAGTCGTGCGCAGGGCATCAGCACCGAATTGGTGGACGTGGTGCAGCGCCTCATTCACCGGCAGATCGATGCGGGTCACGGCAGCGACGGCTTCGCGCGTGTCGTCGAGAGCATCAAGGATCCGGAGGCGGCGGCATGACGTCGGTGACCGTGTTGGGGCTCGGCCCGATGGGACAGGCGCTTTCGGGTGCCCTGCTTGACGCGAAGCACCGCACCACGGTGTGGAACCGCACCGAGGGCAAGGCCGACGCTCTGCGTGCCCGGGGTGTGGTGTGGGCGGCGACGCCCGCGGAGGCCGTGGCCGCCGGCGACGTCACGTTGATCAACGTCGTCGACCATGACGTGGTGGACGACCTGGTGGCGCAGGCGGGCGACACGGTCAATGGACGCGTGATCGTCGGCCTGAGCTCGGACACGCCGGAACGGGCGCGCCACACCGCCAAACTCGTCGCCGACCTCGGCGGCCGTTACCTCGACGGCGCCATCATGACGCCAACCCCGACGATCGGAACGCCCACCGGCAGCATACTTTTGGCCGGGCCGCAGCAGATATTCGCCGAGTTTCGGGAGGTTATCGACGCGCTGGGCACGCCGACGTGGCTGGGGGAGGACTACGGTCGCGCAGCGGCGTTCGACATGTCGCTGCTGGACGTGTTCTGGACGTCGGTCAGCGGGTTCCTGCACGCGTTGACGGTGGCGAGGGCCAACGGAATCGCGCCCGGCGAGTTTCTTCCGCACGCACTGGGCATCGTCGACATCCTCGGCCCTATCTTCGACGAGCTCGCCGAACGCATCGCCGACGATCGTCACGGCGACAGCAGCGCATCGGTGTCATCGGTGGCGGCATCGCTGCGCCATCTCGTCGGAGCCTCGCACGACGCCGGTGTCGATGCCGGTGTGCTCGAGGTGTTTCGGCGCTACGTGGACGCCGCCGTCGTCGACGGTCATGGCGCGGATGAGGTCAGCAGAGTGGCCTCGGCGATGACGCGGTGAGGGTTAGTCTGCGCTTCTCGGCGCGAGAGGGGCAGCCATGGCGAAAGCATCCGCACTCAACGGGAAAGTCGTCGTCGTCACCGGCGGAGCGCGCGGTATCGGACTGGCCACCGCGAAGATGCTGCATCGGCTCGGCGCCAAAGTGGCGATCGGTGACGTCGACGAGGCGGCGGTCAAGGAGAGCGGAGCCGATTTCGACCTCGGGTTCTACGCCCGGCTCGATGTCACGGATCGGCAGTCATTCACCACGTTCCTCGACGACGTCGAACGGGAGCTGGGTCCCGTCGACGTCCTGGTGAACAACGCGGGAATCTGTCCGGCGGGCGGCTTCCTCGACGAACCCGATCACGTCACGCAGCGCACGATCGACATCAACCTCTTTGGCGTCATCCTCGGCACCAAGCTCGCCGCCGAACGAATGGTGAGGCGGGGCAAAGGGCACATCATCAACATCGCCTCCGTCGGCGCGGTGAATCCGGTGCCCGGCATCGCGACCTACTGCGCCACCAAATTCGCGGTACTCGGCTATACCGACACGGCGCGGCTCGAACTGCGCGGAACCGGCGTGACCGCATCCGTCGTGATGCCGACGCTGACCAACACCGAGATGATCGACGGCGTCGCCAGCGCGACCGGACTCAAGAACGCCGAACCCGAGGACATCGCGAAGGGCATCGTGTCGCTGATCGCCAAACCGAAGCCTCACTTGACGGTGACCCGCGCGGCGGCGGTGTTGATCGGTCTGACACGGCGCTTGCCGCTACGCGTGTACGAAGCCTTGAACCGCGCAATGAACGCCGACCAAATCTTTACCCAAGCTGCGGGCACCGCGGCGCGGCGCGGCTACGAAGATCGCGCCCGCCATTCCTGACGGATGCATATCGTGGCGGCATGGACCTCAAGCCCCCCACCGCCGTCATCGAGTCCGCGCATCGCGAGCATCTGAGCACGCTGCCATTCGAGGACACCGCCGACTTCGACGCCGCCGACCGCGGATTCATCGCCGCGCTGGAGCCATGTGTCATCAAGGCCGCCGACGGCCGCGTCGTCTGGGACAACGACGTCTACGCGTTCCTGGACGGCGACGCACCGACTTCGGTGCATCCCAGCCTCTGGCGGCAGAGCCAGCTGGTGGCCAAGCAGGGCCTGTACGAGGTCGTCGAGGGCATCTATCAGGTGCGAGGGCTGGACCTGTCCAACATCAGCTTCGTCGAGGGCGACACCGGAATCATCGTCATCGACCCATTGGTGTCCACCGAGACCGCAGCGGCGGCGCTCGCCCTGTACAAAACCCATCGCGGCGACCGGCCGGTGGTCGCGGTCATCTACACGCACAGCCACGTCGACCACTTCGGCGGCGTGCTGGGCGTGACGTCACAGGCCGACGTGGACGCAGGCAGGGTCGCGGTGCTCGCGCCGGAGGGCTTCACCGAACACGCCGTGCAGGAGAACGTCTACGCGGGCACCGCGATGGCACGCCGCGCCGGGTACATGTACGGGGCGGCGCTCGACCGGGGTCCACAGGGGCAGGTGGGCTGCGGTCTGGGGCAGACGCCGTCGACCGGCGAGGTGGCAATCATCGTGCCGACGGTCGACATCACCACCACCGGTGAGAAGCACACGATCGACGGTGTCGAGATCGAATTCCAGATGGCGCCCGGTACCGAGGCGCCGGCCGAAATGCATTTCTATTTCCCGAAATTCCGCGCGCTCTGCATGGCCGAGAACGCCACCCACAACCTGCACAACCTGCTGACGCTGCGTGGTGCGCTGGTGCGTGACCCGCACGGCTGGGCGGGGTATCTGACCGAGGCGATCGACTCGTTCGCCGAACGTAGCGACGTGGTGTTCGCGTCGCATCACTGGCCCACGTGGGGTCACGACGAGATCGTCGAATTCCTTTCCGTACAAAGAGATTTGTTTGCGTATCTGCACGACCAGACATTGCGTCAGCTCAATCAGGGTTTCACCGGTATCGAGATCGCAGAGGGCTTCGAGATGCCGCCCGCCCTGCAGAAGGCGTGGAATACCCATGGCTACTACGGTTCGGTCAGTCACAACGTCAAGGCCGTCTACCAGCGGTACATGGGGTGGTTCGACGGCAACCCCGGCCGGCTTTGGGCGCATCCGCCGGAGGCCATCGGTCCGCGTTACGTCGAAGCGATGGGCGGTTTGGACAATGTGGTGAAGATTGCGCAGCAGGCCTTCGATGATGGCGATTTCCGTTGGTCTGCAACGTTGTTGGACCATGCAATGTTCACCGACGAGAACCACTCTGCGGCGCGGCAGCTCTACGTCGCCACCTTGCAGCAGTTGGCCTACGGCTCTGAGAACGGCCCGTGGCGGAACTTCTTCCTGGCCGGCGCCACCGAGTTGGCGGACGGCAATTTCGGTACCCCTACCCAGGTCGCACCGGCCACACTGATGGCGCAGTTGACGCCTGAGCAGATCTTCGATGCGCTGGCGATCAGCGTCAACGGACCCAGAGCGTGGGACCTCGACCTCGCACTGGATGTGACCTTCCTGGATTCGGACACCAACTACCGGCTGACGCTGCGCAACGGAGTGCTGGTGTACCGCAAGGTGAATGCCGACGAGGCGACTGCGGGTGCCACCGTCAAGGTGGCGAGTAAGGTCCGGTTGCTCGCGCTTGCCGCAGGTGACCTGACCTCACCGGGTTTCGAGCTCGTCGGCGACGCTCAGGTGCTACAGCAGCTCACCGAATCACTGGACCGACCCGATCCGGGGTTCAACATCGTCACGCCGTAGCCCACGTTCGGCGCACTGAAACGGCTCATGGGATTCCGCCGTCGACCCGGACGATCGAGCCGCTCGTGTAGCTCGACGCGTCGGACGCCAGAAACAGTGCAGCGCCGATGATCTCGGCGGGCTGACCGAGACGCTTGAGCGCGAACCGTTGCGCGCCGGCAGTCGTGGCCTCGATGTCCCACGCCTTGCTGACATCGGTGAGGAACGGGCCAGGCATCAGCGTGTTGACCCGCACTGTCGGGCCGTAGGCGAGGGCCAGGCCCTCGGTTAGTGCGTTGAGTCCGGCCTTGGCCGCAGCGTAGGGGAGTTCGTGCGGCCCGGGACGCAGTGAGCCCGTCGAGCTCACGTTGATGATCGAACCACCGCCGGCGGCCACCATCCGTTCGCCGACCAACGCCGACAGCCGGAACGGGCCCTTCAGGTTGAGGTTGACGACCGAGTCGAACAGCTTCTCGGTCACCGAACTCAGCGACTCGTACAGCGGCGACATACCGGCGTTGTTGATGAGCACGTCGACCTTGCCGAAGCGGTCGTATGCCGCATGGACCAGGCCGTCGAGCTCATCCCAGCGCCCGACGTGCACTTGATACGCCATTGCGGCGCGACCCGTGACGGCGGTGATCTCCTCCGCCGTGGCTGCGCACGCGTCGAACTTGCGGCTCGCGATGATCACGTCCGCGCCGCACCGGGCGGCGGCGAACGCCATCTCCCGGCCCAGCCCGCGGCTGCCGCCGGTGACCAATACCACCCGGTCAGTGAGGTCGAATAGTTCGGCTACATAGTTGCTGTCGGAGCCCATGCACTTATGGTGACACGGTGCAGTTGCTACTCATCCGGCACGCGTTGCCGCACCGCAGCGAGCCGGGACAAGGCTCCGACCCTGAACTGTCCGAAGAGGGCATCGAGCAGGCCAAGCGGCTACCTGATGCACTCGGGCGCTTCCCGATCAGCCGCATCGTCAGCAGCCCGCAGATCCGGGCCAGGCAGACCGCACAGCCCGTCGCTGACGCGCTGGGGTTGACCATCGAACTCGACGACCGGCTCGCCGAATACGACCGCGACCTTTCGCACTACACCCCCGTCGAGCAGATCTCCGAAGCCGACATGAAGCGCCTGGCCAGCGGCAACCTGCCCAGCGGGGTGGACCAGCCTGCGTTCATCGAGCGGGTGCGAGCCGGCGTCGGCGACATCGTCGCGGCCGCCGATCACGGGGACACGGTTGCGGTCTTCACCCACGGCGGCGTCATCAACGCAGTGGCCCACACCGTGATGGAGACCGAGCGACTGCTGTGCGTGCAGGTCGACTACGCGGGCGTCACGCGGCTGCTGTGGTCGTCGAAGCAGCAGTCGTTCTTCGTGGCGGGTCTCAACTCGACCGAGCACGTATGGGACCTGCTGCCCCGAAACCAGCAGTGGTAGACAAGTCCGGTGACCATCTCGCTGGAGGGCCTTGACCTCGACGCGTTGGACCGTCACCTGCGCTCGGAGAACATCCCCCGCGAAGGCCTGCTGCGCGGCGAGTTCATCTCGGGCGGACGGTCCAACCTGACCTTCCTGGTGTACGACGACGCGTCGAAGTGGGTGCTGCGGCGCCCGCCGCTGCACGGACTCACGCCGTCAGCGCACGACATGGCCCGCGAATACCGGGTGGTGGCCGCGTTGGCCGACACCCCGGTCCCGGTGGCCCGCGCCGTCACGATGCGTAACGACGACTCGGTGCTGGGTGCGCCGTTCCAGATGGTCGAGTACGTGGACGGCCGCGTCGTTCGGCACACCAAACAACTCGAGGCGCTCGGCGACGAGAACACCATCAACGGTTGTGTCGATGCGCTGATCAAGGTGCTTGCCGATCTACATTCGGTCGACCCTGAGGCCGTCGGCCTCGGCGACTTCGGCAGGGCAGGCGGCTATCTCGAACGTCAGGTGCGACGCTGGGGCGGGCAGTGGGATCTCGTGCGGACCGAAGACGATCCGTGCGACGCCGACGTCAAGCGCTTGCATTCTGCTCTGGCAGAAGCGATTCCGTCGCAGAGCCGCAGCGCGATCGTGCACGGTGACTACCGCATCGACAACACGATGCTCGACGCGCATGACGCCACCAAAGTGCTCGCCGTGCTCGACTGGGAGATGTCGACGCTCGGCGATCCGATCAGCGATGCCGCACTGATGTGCGTGTACCGCCACCCGATGTTCAATCTGGTGCACGCCGACGCGGCATGGTCGTCGCCGCTGATCCCGTCGGCCGACGAACTCGCGCAGCGCTACTCCGTGGCGGCCGGGGTCGACCTGGACCACTGGGAGTTCTACATGGCGCTGGCGTACTTCAAGCTGGCGATCATCTCAGCAGGCATCGCGTATCGCGGCCGGGAAGGTGGCGGCGTCGCCGACGATACCGACCAGGTAGCAGAGGCCGTCGGCCCGCTGATCAGCGCGGGTCTGGAGACGCTGACGCGCTGAGCTAGAAGGGCTGCACCTTCAGGTTTTTCTTGGCGGCGCGGCGCAACTGAACGATCCTGGCGGTGCCGACGGCGACAGTCAGCAGGCCGCCGCACACCGCGGCCAGCAGAATCGCCACGCCCACAGGCAGATTCCATTCCCAGGCGAAGAAGTTGATGGTCGTGGAGTCCGTGTTCTGCATGATGAACACCAGCAGCACGATCAGAATCACGAACCCGGTGATCAGCGCGGACCACAGCGCGGCGGCGCGGGTGAACTTCACCGCTGATTCGGCTTTGACCACGTCATGGCCGGGGGTGCCGGCCGGATCCGGCGGTGTGTCCTTTCCAGACGCCGTCGGCGGCGGCAGGTCAGGCGGAACGGACGGATCGGTGGTCATGCTTCCATCTTGCCCTTTCCCGAGTCGAATGAAACCAGAATGGGTACCCACGCTGAGCTAAAGAGCGGCGTTGCCGCTCGCATGTCGATAGTGTCCGAAGATGGCTCAAGGCCGAGAGGGCTGGGAAATGTCGGTGTCGAGCCCACGGAGGTGGAATCTCGCAATTCTGGCGGCGTTACTTGCGCTACTCGGATTCACGTTCACGGCGTGTGGCAGCTCCAATCCGTTGGGCGGCGGGGAGATATCCGGAGACCTGAAATCGATCGCCGTCGGATCGGCCGACTTCACCGAGAGCAAGATCATCGCGGAGATCTACGCCCAGGCGTTGGAAGCCAACGGCTTCACCATCCGCCGCCAATTCGGCATCGGCAGCCGTGAAACCTATATCCCTGCGGTGCAGGACCATTCCATCGATCTGATTCCCGAGTACACCGGCAATCTCTTGCAATATTTCGATCCGGAGGCGACGGCGACGACACCCGATGCGGTGCTGCTGGCTCTTCTCAAGGCGTTACCCGGCGAGCTGTCGATCCTCTATCCGTCACCCGCCGAGGACAAGGACACCCTCGCGGTCACCGAGGCGACCGCGCAGAGGTGGGACCTCAAGACCATCGCCGACCTCGCGAAGCACTCACCGGAGGTGAAAGTCGGCGCACCGTCGGAGTTTCAGACCCGCGTCACCGGGCTGGTGGGCTTGAAGGACAAATACGGTTTGGACATCGCGCCCGCTAACTTCGTCTCGATCAGCGACGGCGGCGGTCCGGCGACGGTGAAGGCCCTGACCGGCGGCACGATCACCGCGGCCAACATCTTCAGCACCTCGCCGTCGATCGAGCAGAACAACCTGGTGGTGCTCGAAGATCCGGAAAACGTGTTCCTGGCGGCGAACGTCGTTCCGCTGGTCGCGTCGCAGAAGATGTCGAACGAACTCAAGACCGTGCTGGACGCGGTGAGCGCCAAACTGACCACCGAAGCGCTGATCGAGCTCAACACCTCAGTGGAGGGCAACCAGGGCGTCGACCCCGACGAGGCGGCCGAGAAGTGGATCAAGGACAACGGCTTCGACCAGCCGCTCCCCGAGCAGGCCAAATGATCACCTTCACCAACGTCACCAAGAAATATCCCGATGGCACCGTCGCAGTCGACGACCTGACGCTCGATGTGCCCGAGGGGACGCTCACGGTATTCGTCGGACCCTCAGGCTGCGGCAAGACGACCTCGATGCGGATGATCAACCGGATGATCGACCCGACGTCGGGAACGCTGACCGTTGACGGCAAGGACGTCACCAAGGTCGATCCGGTCCACCTTCGGCTCGGCATCGGCTACGTCATCCAGAGCGCCGGCCTGATGCCGCATCTGCGGGTGGTCGACAACGTCGCCACGGTTCCCGTGCTGAGGGGTGAATCCCGCCGCGGTGCACGGAAATCCGCGTTGGAAGTCATGGAGCGCGTCGGACTCGATCCCAGGCTCGCCAACCGGTATCCGGCGCAGCTGTCGGGTGGTCAGCAGCAGCGCGTCGGGGTGGCGCGGGCGCTGGCCGCCGATCCACCGATCCTGTTGATGGACGAGCCGTTCAGCGCCGTCGACCCGGTGGTTCGCGACGATCTACAGACCGAAATCCTGCGGCTGCAAAGCGAATTGCACAAGACGATCGTGTTCGTCACCCACGACATCGACGAGGCGGTCAAGCTCGGGGACAAGGTCGCGGTGTTCGGCCGGGGCGGTGTGCTGCTGCAGTACGCCGACCCCGCGTTCGTGTTGTCCAACCCCGCCAATGAAGATGTCTCGGCATTCGTCGGAGCCGATCGCGGATACCGGGCGCTGCAGTTCTTCCACGCCACAGGGCTGCCGCTGCACGAGATCACGCACGTCGCCGAAACCGACATCGACAGCACGTCGCTGGGGCAGGGCGAGTGGGCCCTGGTGATCAAGGACGGCAAGCCCTACGCGTGGATCAACGCAGAGGGTGTCGAGTTGCACCGCAACGGCAAAGAGCTCTACGACAGCACCGTCGGCGGCGGCTCGTTCTTCCGGCCGGACCACACTTTGCGACAGGCGCTGGACGCCGCACTGTCGTCGCCGAGCGGGCTGGGTGTCGCGGTCGACGAGAAGGGCAAGCTGATCGGCGGTGTGCGCGCCGACGACGTGCTCGAGGCGCTCTCCGAGCAGCGCCGCGTTCCGGAGTTGGGCTAGATGCGCTATCTCCTAACCCACCTCGACGACCTATGGGCCTTGACGCTGATCCACCTGCGGTTGTCCTTGGTCCCGATTCTGTTGGGATTGATCATCGCCGTGCCGCTCGGCGCATTCGTGCAACGGACCACCGCGTTGAGACGGATCACCACGCTGACCGCCAGCATCATCTTCACCATCCCGTCGCTGGCGTTGTTCGTCGTGCTCCCGCTGATCATCCCGACGCGCATCCTCGACGAGGCGAACGTCATCGTCGCGCTGACGCTCTACACCGTCGCGCTGTTGGTGCGTGCAGTACCGGAGGCGTTGGACGCGGTGTCACCGGCGGTGCTCGACGCCGCCACCGCCGTCGGCTACAAGCCGCTGGTGCGGATGCTGAAAGTTGAGCTGCCACTGGCTGTTCCAGTGCTCATCGCCAGCCTGCGCGTCGTCGCCGTCACCAATATCTCGATGGTGTCGGTCGGTTCGGTGATCGGCATCGGCGGCCTCGGCACCTGGTTCACGGAGGGGTACCAGGCCAACAAGAGCGACCAGATCGTCGCGGGCATCATCGCGATCTTCGTGTTGGCGGTCGTCGTCGACACGCTGATCATGCTGGCCGGGAAGGCGTTGACGCCCTGGACACGTGCTGGGCGCCCAAGCCGGGTCAAGGCGGTGACCGGATGAGCCCGATGACGTTCCTGCAGGAGGCGTTGGCCTTCATCTTCACCGCGGCCAACTGGGGCGGACCGGCCGGGCTGACCGCGCGCATCCTCGAGCATCTGCAGTACACGTTCGTCGCGGTCTTCTTCTCGGCGATCATCGCCGTCCCGCTCGGCATGCTCATCGGGCACACCGGACGCGGCACCTTCCTCGTCGTCACGGGGGTCAATGCGCTGCGCGCGCTGCCCACGCTCGGCGTGCTCCTGTTGGGAGTTCTGCTCTGGGGCCTCGGTCTGATTCCGCCGACCGTCGCGCTCATGCTGCTGGGAATCCCGCCCCTGCTCGCCGGAACCTACTCGGGCATTGCCAACGTCGACCCCCAGGTGGTCGACGCCGCGCGGTCGATGGGCATGACCGAGAAACGAATCCTGCTGCGCGTCGAAACACCGAACGCGTTGCCGCTCATCCTCGGCGGTCTACGGACGGCGACGTTGCAGATCGTCGCGACCGCGACGGTGGCGGCCTACGCCAGCCTGGGCGGCCTCGGACGGTATCTGATCGACGGGATCAAGGTGCGCGAGTTCTACCTGGCGCTGGTGGGCGCGTTGCTGGTGACGGCGCTCGCGCTGATTCTCGATGCCCTGCTGGCGTTCTCGGTATGGGTCTCGGTGCCCGGCTCGGGCCGCCTGCGCCGCATGCCGCAGCCGTTGCTCGGCGACGAGGTGGCGCTGGAGGCGCGGCCGCCGTCGAAACGTGACCCCCGGTTCGTCTCGAACGGGTGAGTGCCGTCAATTACGGTAGATGAGTGAGTGATGCAGTCCGCTCGGAGCAGCAAGGGGCTTGGCCGACAATTCTGACCTGGCGGGCGCACGACGTTCCGCGGATGGAGTCGGTCCGTGTGCAGCTCGCCGGGAACCGCATCAAGGCGTACGGCCGGATCGTCGCCGCCGCCACCGGCTCGCACCCGGCGTTCTCCGCCTCCTATGACTTGGTGACCGATGAAATGGGCGCCACGAAGCGGCTCTCAATGACCGTCACCCTCGCCGAGCGAGAGCGGCAGCTGTCCATCGCGCGGGACGAGGAGAACATGTGGCTCGTCCAGCATCACACCGGTGAGACGAACCGGTCCTCGTACGACGGTGCGCTGGACGTCGACCTGATCTTCAGCCCGTTCTTCAACGCGCTGCCCATCCGGCGCACGGGGCTGTACGAACGCAGCGAGTCGGTCGCATTGCCGGTCGTGTACGTGCGGCTGCCGGAATTGTCGGTCGAGGCCGCGACCATCAGCTACAGCAGCGCGGCAGAAGACGGCATCAAGCTGCACTCGCCGGTCGCCGAGACCACGGTCACCGTCGACTCAACCGGGTTCATCCTCGACTATCCGGGCCTGGCAGAGCGGATCTGATCACCCCGCCGGCGCGCCCCTCGGCGGCGAGTTCCTCGCGCCAGCGGTCCTCGCCGATGACGACGGTGACGATCTCGGGCCGGCCGAAGCTGTCGTAGCGCACGCGCGCCGCGTGACCCGCCTCGACGAGTTCGGTCAGGGGTTTCTTCGCGGCTAGCACGCCGCGGGCCTGGTTGAGCAGGTCGAGAGTCCGGTCGAGGGCCGGCAGCAGCTGGTCGGCATTGGCCTCGCACATGGCCCGGACGAGATCTGGCGCCGTCGCCGCCACCCGCGTCCCGTCGCGGAAGGAGCCTGCAGCCAGCGCGAAGGCCAGCGGCACTTCGCCCGCCGTCGTCGCGAGCGCCTCGGCAAGCAGGTGCGGCAGGTGCGAGATCGTCGCGGCGGCGGCGTCGTGCTCGTCGGACCGGGCAGGCACGACGACAGCGCCGCAATCCAGGGCCAGGTTCGTCACCATGGCCCAGATGGTGGGGTCGACGTGATCGTCGACGCCGACGACCCAGGGCGCACCGGCGAACAGCATGGCATCGCCCGCGGCCCAACCGGACTGCGCGGTGCCCGTCATCGGATGTCCGCCGACGAAACGGTCGAGCAGACCGACGTTGCGGACCTCATCGAGGACGCACGACTTGACGCTCGTGACGTCGGTGAGGGGGCAACCCGGCGCCAGATCGCGGATGCGGCTCAGCATCTGCGACAGTGCCGGCACCGGCACGGCGAGCACGACGAGGGCGTTGCGGTCGGCGGCGCGGGTCAGTGCCTCGTCAAGGTTCTCGGTGGCGTCGAAGCCGTCGGCGGTAGCGGCCGAGACGGCCTCGATCGAGCGGTTGTAGCCGAAAACCTCGCGCCCGGCGGCCGCGGCGGCACGCATCACGGATCCGCCGATCAGGCCGAGACCAACCACGCAAACCGGCGTTTTAGTCACCCCGTCAGCCTAGGCATCCTCCGGTGGCCGCAGGCGTCGGCCCGGCTGCCGGTTCCTGGTCAAGTCCCTGGTCGGGGACTAGCGTATGGCCCCATGGGAGCACAGCGCGCCGCGTCGCCGAAGCAGGCCGCCGATAAACCGGACGGCTTCGGTGTGGCTGTGGTCCGCGAGGACGGTAAGTGGCGCTGCGCCGCAATGCGTTCGGCGGCGTTGAACAGCTTGTCGGCGGCGGAAACCGAGCTCCGCGAAATCCGCAGCGCAGGGGCTGTTTTCGGGCTGATCGACGTCGACGATGAATTCTTCGTGATCGTGCGGCCGGCGCCGGCGGGGACGCGGTTGCTGCTGTCGGATGCGACGGCCGCGCTGGACTACGACATCGCCGCAGAGGTCCTCGAGAAATTGGACAACGACATCAGCGAGGACGATCTTGACCCCGAGGAGCCGTTCGAGGAGGGCGATTTGGGGCTGCTCGCCGACGTTGGTCTGCCCGAGGCCGTTCTGGGTGTGATTCTCGACGAGTCCGACCTATACGCCGACGAGCAACTGGGGCGGATCGCGCGGGAGATGGGCTTCGCGGACGAACTCTCGGCGGTGCTCGAGCGCTTGGGCCGGTGAACCGGTCATCGGGCAGGAGCCGGTGAGCCGGCCATCGGGCAGAAGCCGGTGATTGACGAGGACCTCGTCCGGGCGGCTCTGGAGGCGGCGACTGCGGCCGGACCCCGCGATGTCCCGATCGGTGCGGTCGTTTTCGCGGCCGACGGTACGGAGCTTGCCCGGGCGGCCAATGCGCGCGAGGAAACCGGTGATCCCACCGCGCACGCGGAAATCCTGGCGCTACGCGCTGCCGCGGCGGTGGTGGGCGACGGCTGGCGGCTGGAGGGGACGACGCTGGCGGTGACCGTCGAGCCGTGCACGATGTGCGCGGGGGCGCTGGTGATGGCGCGGGTGGCGCGGCTGGTGTTCGGGGCGTGGGAGCCGAAGACGGGGGCGGTCGGTTCGCTGTGGGACGTGGTGCGCGATCGTCGGCTGACGCACCGGCCCGACGTTCGCGGCGGCGTGCTGGCCGTCGAGTGTGCGGCGCCGCTGGAGGCCTTCTTCGCCCGTCAGCGGTGACTCAGCTATTGCTGGCGTACTTCGGGCAGAAGTACAGCGGAGCGCCGGCCATGATGTAGTTCGACAAACCTTCGTTCTTGGTCGTGGCGTCCAGGCGCTCCACGATGGTGTCCAGATCAAGGCCGCGATCGTATTGTGCGCAGACATTCTTCGCGAGGCTGGTCAAGGTCGCGCAATCGCCCGGGTAGCCCGCACGGGCGAGGCTTTGGCAGTAGTCGGACTCAGGGCGCGATCGCGCTCGGCGCGTGCACGAGCGACGCGATTGCCCCGGAAATCGCCACGGCTGCGAATGCAACGGTCTTCATCTCCACCTTTCTAGCGCGTGCATACCCGGTTGGGCGCCGACCACGCGTCGCCGCCACGCGTCGATTCGGTCTCGAAAGCTCGCGATTTCAGTGACGCGGCAGGCCCCGGTAAGCTGCCACACGGTGGCGTGTCCGAGCGGCCTAAGGAGCACGCCTCGAAAGCGTGTGACGGGTAACCCCCGTCCGAGGGTTCAAATCCCTCCGCCACCGCCATAAGATTCCCGGCTGTTGTCGCAGCTCGTGTCGAACGCGAACACATACGAGAGGCAGAGCTGGCCGTACGTGTCTCGCCTGAGGCGTTGAGCAATCGCCTCAGGGGCACAGATGCGCGGTAGCGGCGTCAACGATGATCGGCGCGCTGTACGACGACGGCATCAACCCCTCGCCATGGGACAGCCAATCCACCAGCGAGGTTCGCGACCTTCCCTGAAACTGAACCTGGTCACACACCCACCGCCCCGTCTGCACGGCTGCGGCACTGTCGGGGAACTGGCCGTGACATAACCCGTCGACCATGTTGCACGGGTCACCGTCGTGGTCGATCAACCCGGCCGAATCCAACGCCCGGATGTAGCCCCCTCCGTGTCAGCGGAGGCCGGTGCGGCGAAGGCGAGCGCTGCTCCCAGCGCAGCAATGGCTGACAGAGCTACCCCGATGTTCCTCCCCATGCAGAACGATGTTAGCTCGCAGTGGAGCAACCAAAGCCGCGACGGCAATCCTCGCCCGGCGGTACGTGCGCCGCCGGAAAACCACTACTCGTATGACGCGCTCGCCGGGAGCGCTGGGAGACCGCGAATGAACTGCGGTGCAACCCAACCCCGGATACGCTGCGGCCGTGACGGCTGCGTTGGAACATGTTCAGCTCGAAACTCCTAGCGACCCGATCTACCTTCGCTCGTGGGCACGGATACCGGTGCGGATGCCCGCATCCATGTCCGCTGGGGGGACCGCATTCGACGATCTGCTGTTCTCGGTCGAGCCACCCGACGTCGGATGCGGCGTATCCCACTCCCGAGACGGAACGTTCGATTCCGCCGAACCGCACGTCGTGCTGTATACCGGGAGCCTTGCCGGCGAGTTCACCATGCGGGCGATTGACAAGCGGTCCGGTGGCGAGGTGGCGTCGGCGAACTTCCGGGTGGACTATGGCTGGACCCACGTCGACGGCCCGCCCGTGCGGATCATCGGCACCACCGAAGACGCACCACCGGTGTTCGACGTGCTGGGCACGCGCAAGGTGGCCATCGTCTTGCTCGAGACCACCGACGTCGACCCCTGGCTGCAGATGGAGGCCGACGCGGTTCTCAGGAGATACCGCGACCAGGTGTTCGACGGGGTGACGGTCGACGGACGAGTCGAGAGCGCAGCGGCGTACCTCGAGGAAGTCTCGTGGCAGAAGTTCCGCATCGAGAATGCGGGCGTCGTCGGGCCGCTGCGGTTGACGATGAGTTGGGATCAGGTGGGCCCTGTCTGGGACCACGACAGGAAACTGTGGAGAGGGGTCCTGCCGTTCTCGGACGCGGGAGTGGCTGAAATATTAAGGCGCAACAGGGAACTCGCCGAGCAAGGCGAAGGACCACTGGTCGACCTCAACACGGTGGAGTCGATCATCTTCGTGGTCCGGGCCTTCGACGGGCCGGACCCGGAGAAGCGGCGGGCCATCTGGCCGTGGGCGACCGGCGGCGCGGCACTCGACTCCCGCTACGACGTCGACGGTGATCCGACCACTCCAGACCGGCTGATCGAGACCATCGTGATGCCCGACGACTGGCCCAGCGCCGGAGCCGACCAGGGTGGCCGCATCAGGTACACCGCAGCGCATGAACTGTGCCACAACATCGGGCTCTTCGATCAGTACACCGGCAACGACACCGACGCGGACTTTCGACCACGCGATGTGACCGAATGGACGCTGATGGCCATTGAGCAGAAGTTCCCGAATCTGACTGTGCCGGAACGTCGCAAGCTGGGTTGGCTTGAATCGAGGATGGTCAAGAAGGTGGCGGCGCGCCCCGGCGGAGCCATCACCGACGAGACCGTCAACCTGTGCCTGGCCTCTCAGCGTCCCCGCCCCCGAGAGTTCACCGCGATTGAGATCGAACTGTCGGATACCACCAGCTACTTTCTGGAGCTACGCGGCAAGTCCCCAGGGACCATCGCAGACCGCAACCACACGCCGCAGATCGTCGGCACCGACTGGACGGAGTCGCCGGCCAAGCGCCCGCAGTTGTTGAGGATGCGCAACGACGAGGACAACGACCGCGGGACATACAAGGCCGGCGAGGACTACGACGAGTCCACCACCGTCAAGCCACAATTCCCCGTCGATCTCAAGGTGTCAGTCATCAGCTTGACCGACGACACCGCCCAAGTCCGCGTCCAGTTCGGCGACCGCAAGCCAGATCCTGCGTTGACGCCGTTCTCGGCTGCAATGCATTGGCAGAGTCCCGATATCGAGGTGAGAAACGAGCGCAACACGGCGTCGCCCGAACTGTTCAACCTGCCGTGGGCCGGCCACCCGAACACTCTGATCGCCAAGGTCCGAAACGAAGGCAACTTTGCAGCCAAGCGAGTCAGAGTGGAGTTTTGGGAGGCGGACTTCACCCTGAGCTCCAACCCGGAGTTCACGTTCCTCACCGCCAACCAACAGGATGTTGCTGCCGGGGCGACCGTGGAGTTCGTCGGCGACACGCAATGGACCCCGGAAGCAGCGCCTTTGTTGTTCGGCACCAAGCATTACTGCATCAAGGCCGAGGTCGTGCCCTACGTTCATCCAGACGACAGTTCCAAGGTCGAGATCAACCCGACCAACAACGTCGCTCAGAGCAACTATTCAAGGTTCATTTCCATCTGGGCCAGTCCGGCGAGCAGGGAGTTCACCCAGGTTGCGCTGTGGGGTGATGCCCGCGGCACGCGCCAGCACGTGAAGGCGCGCCAAACCAGCCCGTTCGCAAGGACATTCGTCGATCACCGATGGCTCGATGTCCGGCACGGAAACCGACGCGACGTCAAAGTCTTCACCGAGTTCATGGTCGGCGATGAATCCGTCGAGGAGTACGTCGAGTCGCTCGGCGGCATCGAGGAGGCCTTCCGCACGCCGAACCAGCTGGACTTGTCAGCCGTGCTGGAGAACCGCTGCTCAGGTTCGGTATTGGGTGGCGCGTCGATCACCGTGCCGGTCGCGCAGCGCACGCGGTTCACCCGCTTCGGCGTCGAGCCGGGTGGCAGCTTCGCGTTCGGTTCGGTGGCGGGCGCGTCCGACGGCCCGCTGCTTGTCAGCGTCCGTCCTGAGGATTCGCCCGCCGAAGAAGTCGTGTTTGCCACGACACTGCAGGGCGGCGATTTTGGTGTCGACACAGGTCATGGCTTGTCCGGACGGGTCGCATTTCGCGCGCATTACCTCGGCGAAATGGGTTCGGCCCCAAGTGACAGCCGGGTGCTGGTCGAGGACGTGTGACAGTTTTGTGGCTTTTCCGTTTGCAGCTCAGATCTGCCGCACGGGGGGCGAGGACCACCACACTTTCCGGCCGCGAGAAGCGGGCAGTGCATACTTGGGTGGTCCAGCAGCGGGCCTGTCCGATTCGACCATTTGGGAGCCCGCGCGTTGTCTGTCGCTGATTCGAACGGCGCTGCGCCTGATGCCTTCGTGCCGGTCGGCACGCCCGTCGATCTCGACAATTGCGCGCGGGAACCGATCCACATCCCCGGCAGCGTGCAGCCGCGCGGCGTCCTGGCCATCGTGCGCGAATCCGACCTCGAGGTATGCCAGGTCAGTGCCAACGTCGCGGAATTGCTCGGTCGCGACGTGGACGACGTCCTGGGTCGGCACCTCTCATCGCTGATCGGTACCGACCAGGCCGCCCGGGTCGAACAGGCGGTGTCGGCCCCGGGCGATCTGCAGCAACGTAACCCGATCGAGTGTGTGGCCGACGTCGCCGGTGACCAACTCGCGTTCGACGTGATCTTGCGCCGTGAGCCCGGTGGTGTGCTGCTGGTAGAAGTCGAGACCGCTTACGGCGAACGGCCTTTCGCGTTCCCCAACACCTATCAGGCAGTCCGCGGCTCGGTCGACGAGCTCAACCGGGCCGCCACCCTGTCCGAGCTCTATGACGCCACCGCGCGCGCGGTCCGCGAGCTCACCGGCTTCGACCGCGTCATGGTGTACCGCTACGACGAGGACTACAACGGCGAGGTCGTCGCCGAAGCCAAACTCGACGACCTGAACTCCTTCCTCGGACTGCACTACCCATCCACCGACATTCCCGCACAGGCGCGCGCACTCTACGAGAAGAACTGGCTGCGGCTCATCGACGACGTTGGCTACACCCCGGCACCGTTGGTGCCGACGGTCGATCCGGAACGCGGCGTTCCCACCGACCTGACGCATGCGACGCTGCGTAGCGTCTCGCCGATCCACATCGAGTACCTGCAGAACATGGGTGTGCGGGCGTCGATGTCGATCTCACTGCTGAGGCACGGGCGGTTGTGGGGGCTGATCGCCTGCCACCACTACGCCGGTCCGCATCTACCGCCGTTCGGCACTCGGGCCGCTGCTGAATTTCTCGGCGCCACCCTCTCGCTGCGACTAGTCGACCAATTCGAAGACGAGCAGTTGCACCGGCGTCTGGCCGCGCAGGCCGTCCTGGGAAAGCTCACGGCTGCCACCCTGGACGACGGGGAATCGCTGTCCGAGGTGCTGCTCGGAGCGCCGAACCTGCTCGATCTCGTGCCTGCCGACGGCGCCGTCGTCAACATCGGAGGCGAGTATCGGATGCTGGGATCGGTGCCGTCGCCGCAAGCCGTGGCCGCCGTGGCGGCCTGGGCACTCGACGCGGGCGACAACGTCGCGAGCAGCGATTCCTTTTCCCGAGAGCTGCCGGATCTCGATGTCGATTCCGACGTCACCTCGGGCGCGCTGGCCATCAACCTGCCCGACGGGCAGTACGCCATCTGGTTCCGCGGTGAGGTCGTGCGATCGGTGGATTGGGGCGGCGATCCCCACAACAAAGCGATCGCAGTGGGCGAAGGTGACGACATTCGTCTCAGCCCGCGCAAGTCGTTCGACCGCTGGCGCGAAACCGTGAACGGATGCTGCGAACCGTGGCAGTCCACCGAGGTGGACTCGGCCGAGTCGCTGCGAAGACACCTCGTCGAAGCGCTCTACCGTCGGACCCGGGGCGCACTGCGCGTCGCAGAAACCCTGCAGCGCAGCCTGTTGCCCACGTCGATCCCGACGGTCGAAGGCTGGCAGCTGTCGGCGCACTACGAACCCGCCGTCGGAGGGCGCGTCGGCGGGGACTGGTACGACGCCTTCGAACTCCGCGACGGCCGCTTGCTCGTGCTGATCGGGGATGTCGCAGGTCACGGAATGGCCGCGGCGGGGACCATGGCGCAGGTACGAAACACCTTGCGCGCGTATCTGTTCACCGGTGCCGCACCCGCCGAGGCGCTCAACCTGCTCAACGAGTTTTGCGTGCACATGGTGCCCCGCGCGTTCGTCACCGTGATCGTCGCGCGAGTCGACCTGGATTCCGGGGATGTCGAAGCCGCGTGCGCCGGCCACCTGATTCCGTTCCTGACGCAGCGCGACGGCGTTGCCGATCCGGCGCCAGTGTTGCTTTCGCCGCCGATCGGCGCGGTCGGCATGACGTACGAACCCAGCGCGTTCAGCATCGAAGCCGGGCAGGGATTGGTGATGTTCTCCGACGGGCTCGTCGAACGGCGCAACGAGCCGATCGATGACGGTATCGCACGGCTCGCCGAAATAGTCAGCCGCACAGATGATTCGACGGCAACCGATATCGCAACGGCAATGGCGACGGCCGAAACCGACGACGATGTCACGATCGTCACCCTCCGCCGACCCTAGGCTGCTACGGTCCGACCGTGCATCGGGTAATTCAATGGGGAACCGGCACGGTGGGCAGCGAGATGATCACCGCGATCCTCGACCACCGAGACGATCTTTGCCTCGTCGGGGCGTTGGTCTACTCCGGTGAGAAGAACGGCGTGGACATCGGCACTCTCGTCGGCCGTGAACCGATCGGCGTGACCGCGACGACCGACGTCGAACAGATTCTCAGGCTGGATGCCGACTGCGTGCTCTATACGCCGCGCACCGCGCACCTCGACGACGTGTGCCGACTCCTGGAAACCGGGAAAAACGTTGCGACCACGGCATTTCTGTTTCATCCTGCGCGGATCGACGCTACCGATCGCGACCGCGTCCGGGCTGCCTGCGAGAAGGGCGGCACATCCATGCACGGCAGCGGCATCAACCCGGGCAACCTCTCCGGTGTCCTGCCGCTGGCGCTTTCGGGTATGAGCCGAACGATCGACAGGATCACCCTGCAGGAGCGCGCCGACTGGTCGGTGTACGAAAGCACCGGAATCACGTTCGACAACATGGCATTTGGGCAGCCGGTCGAGTCGATAAGCCCGACCGCGACCGACTTCCTGGCCTTCAACAGCTCGATCTTCACCGAGCAGGTCTGGTTTCTGGCCGACGCGCTGAACGCCGACGTCGACGATGTCTCGGCCACCGTGGAGGCCATTCCCGCTGCCGAGGATCATCAGATCTTCGACCACCTGCTGGCCGCGGGGACGACGGCCGGCCAGCGCTGGAATTGGTCCGGTCACCGCGACGGCGAAACGCTCATCGAGATCGAAACGCTGTGGACAGTGGGTGGCGAGTATCCCTCGCACTGGCCCAAACCACAGCACGGCTGGACGCTGACCATCGAGGGCGACCCGTCGATGCGCACCCACTTCATGTCGCTGGCGAGCTTCACCCGCAACGCCACCATCGAAGAGCATGTACGGTCGGCCAGCGTCGCCACCGGCATGCAGGTCCTCAACGCGGTCACCGCCGTCTGCCAGGCGCCGCCCGGATTCGCCACCTCTGCCACGCTGCCGTTGATTCGCAGCGAAACGGGGTTCAGGCGGGGACCCCGGACTGGGTAGCGTCTATCCTTTCCGATGTCACTAAAGAAGCGGTCACAGCGGCCACGGTGACGCACGTGGGGAAACGTGGTTGCCAGTGAGTTCGATATATAACCCTGTGATGGGCACGTCCGCTGATCAGGCCGCCGATGAGCGGCCGTTCTCGGTGCTGCTCGTCGAGGACGATCGGGGTGACGCCATCCTGGTCGAGGAGCTCATCGCCGATGCGGGCGCCGATATCCAGGTGGTGTGGGCGCCCTCGATCGAGGACGCCGAGCGGCAACTGGCCGCATCCCGCCCGGACTGCGTACTGCTGGACCTCAACCTCCCCGATGCGAACGGAATCAAGGCGCTGGATCAGGTCGCCAAACAAGACGCCACGATGCCCATCGTCGTGCTCACCGGCCTGAACGACCAACACTTCGGCGTCTCCGCTGTTGCCGCGGGAGCTCAGGACTACCTGGTCAAGGGTCGGGTTGAGCCTGAAACGCTACACCGCGCGCTGCTCTACGCGGTCGAACGTAAGCGCGCCGAGCTGACCGCGCACGAATTGCACGCCAGCGAGCTGCGCGCGACGGAGAACGCGCGCCTCGAACGCGGGCTGTTGCCGTCGCCGCTGTTGCTCGACGATCCGGGTGTGGACATCGTCGCGCGATACCGGCCGAGTAGGCAGTTCGCGCTTCTAGGTGGTGACTTCTACGACTTTGTCCAAACCCCCGACCGCACCGTGCACGTCATGGTCGGCGATGTGGCCGGGCACGGTCCGAACGAGGCCGCGCTCGGGGTTGCGCTGCGTATCGGCTGGCGCGCACTGACATTCGCGGGCCTACGCGGCAACGAGCGAATGCGTCAGCTGGAGCGGATCCTGAGCGCCGAGCGCCCCGGCACCAGTATTTTCGCAACGGTTCTCTCGGTGGCCCTCTCCCCTGACGATCTGAGCTTCAACGCGGTGTCCGCCGGCCACCCCGCGATGTTGTTGCACGGCCCCGATTCGGTGGAGTGGCTGGAGCCTTCGGTGGGCCCTGCGCTGGGCCTCAACGGATACGAGTGGCCGCTGAACATCATGGAACTGCCGCCGGGACATGGCCTCGTACTCCTCACTGACGGCTTGATCGAGGGCCGATCCGGACGGGGTTCCGAACGCCTTATGGAATCGGGTCTGCTGGACGTGGCGCGGTCGTATGCGCATCTGCCCGGCGCCCGATTCGTCGAAGCGTTGATCGACGATGTCGAGCGTCGCGCGCAGTCCGTCGGCGGTATCAGCGACGACATCGCCGTCGTGCGCGTCGAGCGGACGGCGACCGGATGAAGTGGCAGCCCACGGTCCAGGGCTGGCAGAACCTGGTGCTGGCCGTCATGGGCGCGGTCGTACTCGCCGGCGCCGTCGCGGGTGCGATGCTGGTGAATCGGACGGACGCCGTGTCGCAGGAGATCACCGGAGACATCGGACCGATGCGGCTCGGCGCCTACAAGCTGCAGGCCGCACTACGTGACCAGGAGACCTCGTTGCGCGGGTATGCGATCTCCGCCAACCCCCAGTTCCTCGAGCCCTACGTTGCCGGGCAGAAGGCTGAGTCGGCTGCGGCGGAACAGATCCGGGCTGAAGCCGGGGATCGCAAGAAGGTGCTCGACGACCTGGATGCCATCGAGACGGCAGCTGCGGCATGGCGTACCACCTATGCCGAACCGCTCATCGCCGAAGTCAAACCCGGTGTGCCGTCGGTGGTCGACGGCCCGACGGTCGCGCTCGGCAAGACCTCGTTCGACACCCTGCGCCAGCTCTTCGACACCCAGCTGCAACACCTGCAGCAAGAGCGTGACGCCACCGATGCCGAGCTTGCGAATGTGAAAAGCTGGCGCAACGCCGTGCTGATCTCGGTCGTCGGGGCGACCGTCGTCGCCGCCATCCTGTCCGCGCTGGTGATCCGGACGGCGGTCACCCGGCCTCTTGAAGCTTTGGCCGCTGCCTGCCGAAGGATCACCCAGGGCGACTTCAGCAGTCGGATCGTGCCCGAAGGCCCCAGGGACATTCGCGCCATCGCCGCCGACGTCGAGGACATGCGCCAGCGGATCGTCGACGAGCTCGAAGATGCCACCGAGGCACGAACCATGCTGGCCGACCAGGCGGTCGAGCTGCAGCGGTCCAACGCCGAACTCGAGCAGTTCGCCTATGTCGCCTCGCACGACCTCCAGGAACCGCTGCGCAAGGTGGCTTCGTTCTGCCAGCTCATCGAGAAGCGCTACGGCGACAAGCTCGACGAACGCGGCACGGAATACATCGCGTTCGCCGTCGACGGCGCCAAGCGGATGCAGATCCTGATCAACGACTTGCTCACGTTCTCCCGGGTGGGCCGGCTCAACGCGACGAGCGACGACGTCGACCTCGGTGCCACGCTCGATGACGCGATCGCCAACCTCGACACCGCGATCGCCGAGTCCGGGGCCCAGGTCATCCGCGAGGGGCAGCCACTGCCCCGGATCGTCGGCGATCCTACGCTGCTGACGATGGTGTGGCAGAACCTGATCGGCAACGCGGTGAAGTTCCGGCGCGACGGCGTCGCGCCACGCATCGTCGTCAATTGTGAGCGCAGCGCCGACGACCCCGACGCCCCGTGGATGCTGACCGTGACCGACAACGGCATCGGCATCCCCGAAGAGTTCTCCGACAAGGTCTTCGTGATCTTCCAGCGCCTACACGGACGCGACGTCTACACCGGCACCGGTATCGGCCTGGCGCTGTGCAAGAAGATCATCGAGCATCACGGCGGCACCATCTGGATCGACAACTCCTTCGCCGGAGGAACCCGATTCCGCTTCACCATTCCCGTCACCGTTGACAACCAGGTGGCAGCCGATCTGGAAGGATCACCCTCATGACACCGGCCGAGCGCGCTATCGATGTCCTGCTCATCGAGGACGATCCCGGAGACGAGCTGATCACTCGGGAAGCCTTCGAGCACAACAAGATCAAAAACAATCTTCACGTCGCGCACGACGGCGAGGAAGGGCTGGACTTCTTGTATCGGCGTGGTGCCTACAAAGACGCACCGCGACCCGACCTGGTGCTGCTCGACCTGAACCTGCCCAAGTACGACGGCCGCCAACTGCTCGAGCAGATCAAGAGCGATCCCGACCTCAGCCACATCCCGGTGGTGGTATTGACGACGTCCTCGGCCGAGGAGGACATCCTGCGCAGCTACAAGCTGCACGCCAATGCCTATGTCACCAAGCCGGTCGACCTCGATCAGTTCATGAACGCGGTGCGCCAGATCGACGAGTTCTTCGTTCAGGTGGTCCGGCTGCCGCAGTTCTAGCTAGTTCTACGCGGCGGGATCGAAACTCAGACGTACCGTCGTGCCGTCTGACGATGATTTGACGTCCATGCCTGCGCTCATCGCGCGCATGATCGGCAGCCCGTGCCCGCGGGTGCTCGGCTGGGTGGGGGGATTCTTCCAGGCTCCGTGATCGATGACGTCGATGACGATCTGGCCGTACTCGTGACTCGCATCGACGAGGATCGCCCCGGGGTCGACGTCGCGGTACGCGTGTTCGATGCAGTTCGTACAGGCCTCGTTCACCACGAGCACGATGTCCGCGATGCCGGCGGCGGAGATCCCGATCGGCTCGAGCCAGTCGGCCAGCCGACGACGGATCTCGGCCAGTTGCTCCGCGACTGCCGGCACTTCGATGCGGAGCGAACCAACCGGTCGCGAACACGCATCGATTGCCACGCGAGTCGTTGTACCCCGAAAGGGCTCAGATCTCACGCATGCAACCGGTGCGTTATCGGGAAGTGACCTTTACTTGTAGAAGGTCCAGCTGTAGTCGGCGCTCCAGGCGCCGCCCATACAGCTCAGCGGCACCCCGTCGGGTGACTGCGCGACGCCCGTCTGGTCGCCGCAGGGCAGCCGCAATGTGCGGACTCCCACCAATGGCGGCGCCTCGATCCAGACGCGGCGCGAACTGCAGGCCAACGTGTTGCCCGAGGCGTCGAGGCCCCAGTTGTAGCGGGTGTTCTGGTTGCAATGCTCGCCGGCGACCGCGCTACGGGTGAGGTACGGCACGCAGTCCGCGCCATCGCAGTATCCGGGGGAGGCCGATGTGGTCGGTGCGATCACCATGGGAGCCGCCGCGAACCCGCACGCCAGTGCAACTGCAGCCACGATCTTCATGGGTCTCAGCGTAGGTTTTCCTGCGCGCCACGCGTAGGGTTTCCGTCTATGAAGCTGGTCATCGCCACTATGGCTGCGTCACTGGCAACCGCGGCAGCCACCGTCGCGCTCGCGCCGCCGGCTGGCGCAGACACCGTCGCGTACCTCGTCAACGTGCATGTGCGGCCCGGCTACAACTTCCCCAACGCCGACGCCGCCATCGGCTACGGAAACACGATCTGCGATCGGGTCGCGGGAAAGATGAGCTACGCGCAGCTCGTCGACCAGGTGAAGGCCGACTTCCGCACGACCGACTACTACCAGGGCGCTTACCTGATCAACCAGGCGGTCAACGAGCTCTGCCCCGCGCAGATCTGGCAGCTGCGCCAGTCCGCGGCGGGCTATACCGTTCCGGCCTAGTCGTCCCGGCATGACAACGGCGGCGCCCCTTTCGGGACGCCGCCGCTGAACGCTCTTGGTATGCCTCGACTACGGGCAGCTGACCTCGATCTCGAATGGCTTGTTCACCGGCTGCAACGGGTTGGCCATGTCGACACCGGTGGCGGTGCCGGAAATCTTGTAGGTGTTCCCGTCCTTCTCGGCCTTGGCCTCACCCTGGCCCGATCCACTCTGGTAGCCCAGGGTCACGCCGTTGACGTTGCCCAGACCGACCGACTGCACCGTGGGCTCATCGCCCTCGCTGACGACCGCGGCAATTCCGGTGGCGGCGTCGCCGATGGCGATGTTCATGTTGCCGCCCATGCTGGTGCAAACGACCGTGCCCTGGACGGCCTGGTCATTTCCATCGATCGTGACGGTGGACTTACCCTCCGCGGAAGCGGCAGACGAGGTCTCGCCGGACGTCTCGGACTTCTTGTCTTCCGATGAACACCCGGATAGACCGGCGACGAGGATGGCCATGCTGCCTACGGCGACCACGAACCCACGCTTCACCACTGTTCTCCTTCTTGTCGGCGTGACCCGTCAAGATCGGCGGATCATCTCGGCCAGTATGGTGCGCGGCACCCGCGCGGTCATCGGATTGGACGAAAACGTGAGCTGACCGCGATCGTGCTCAGCACGACACTTTGATCGCGAAAGTCCCCGAGTTTCGGAAACTGGGACTGTCGGTGTCGAAGCCCTCTGCTGTTCCGTTGATGTCGTACGTGCGGCCGGTCATTCCGACCTTCGCGGTGTCGTCACCGAGTCCGGCGTTGTAGCTCCCGGTGAAGCCGCCGAGGTCTCGGATAGCCACCGACTCGGCCCTGAGCTGGTCTTTGTTGGAGATCATCGCGGTGACACCGCCGGTGTCATCGCCGGTCTTGATGATGGTGAGCGGTCCAATCGTCATACATTGCACGGCGTCGGTGGCCCCGGCGTCCTGGCCGTTCACGGTCGCCTGGGCGGTGCCGGCGACGAGCGCGCCGGGTGCCGGGCGGTACTGCGGCGGCTCCGATGAGCAGCCCGCCAACACTGAGACGATGGCGGCGGCGACGAGCAGGTGAGTCCTCACAGTGCAGAATCTACGGCGTGACCGCGCCGAATACTCCGCGTCCGAGAGACTCGTCGGTGCCGTTTTTCAGCGTCGATGCCGAACTGCCCGGCCGGGCAGGCCGCGCGGGTGTGATCCGAACTCCGCACGGAGACATTCACACTCCGGCCTTCATCCCCGTCGGAACCCAGGCGACCGTCAAGGCGGTGCTACCGGAGACCATGAGAAGTCTTGGCGCACAAGCAATTCTCGCCAACGCCTACCATCTTTACCTGCAACCGGGGTCCGATATCGTCGCGGCGGCGGGCGGTCTCGGCGAATTCATGAACTGGCCGGGCCCCACATTCACCGACAGCGGTGGATTCCAGGTGCTGTCGCTGGGGGCGGGTTTCCGCAAGGTGCTGGCGATGGACACCGAGCGCGTCCAAGCCGACGACATCATCGCCGAAGGCAAGGAACGACTGGCCAACGTCGACGACGACGGGGTGACGTTCCGATCGCATCTGGACGGGTCCACCCACCGCTTCACCCCCGAGGTGTCGATCCAGATCCAGCACCAGCTCGGGGCGGACATCATCTTCGCGTTCGACGAGCTGACGACGCTGGTGAACACCCGCGGCTACCAGGAACGGTCGGTGCAGCGCACCCACGAGTGGGCGATCCGGTGCGTGGTCGAACACCGTCGGCTCACCAATGCACATCCAGGTCGGCCACCACAGGCGTTGTTCGGCGTCGTACAGGGCGCTCAATATGAGGACCTGCGACGCCAGGCGACGCGCGGGCTGACTCAGATCGTCGGGGAGGATGGCGTCGGGTTCGACGGCTACGGCATCGGCGGGGCGCTGGAGAAGCAGAACCTGGCCACCATCGTCGGCTGGGTCACCAGCGAGCTGCCTGACGACAAACCGCGTCACCTGCTGGGCATCAGCGAGCCCGACGACTTGTTCGACGCCGTCGCCGCGGGCGCGGATACCTTCGACTGCGTGTCGCCGTCGCGGGTCGCGCGCAACGCCGCGGTGTATACGAGTGGCGGCCGGTTCAACGTCACCAATGCGCGCTACCGCCGCGACTTCACGCCGATCGACGCCGAATGCGACTGCTACACCTGCGCGAACTACACCCGGGCCTACCTGCATCACCTGTTCAAGGCCAAGGAGATCCTGTCCGCGACGCTGTGCACGATCCACAACGAGCGGTTCGTCGTCCGGATGGTCGACCAGATTCGCGCGGCGATCAGGACGGGCGAGTTCGACGAGCTGCGCGCCGACGTGCTGGGCCGGTATTACTCCTAGGTTGCGATTTCGGTGCGCAAACAGTCGCTCAGCGATCGTTCGCGCACCGAAACCGTCTAGGAGAGTTCGGCGATGACGGCCGCCGCCGCGCGTTCACCGGCGTCGACCGCGCCCTCCATGTAGGCGCTCCAATACGTCGCGGTATCGGTTGACGCCCAATGGATGACGCCGATCGGCGTCGTGAGTGCCGGGCCGTAGGTGGTCCACACGTGCGGTCCGTGGTTGGCGTTGTAACAGCCGCGGGTCCACTGTCGCTCCGACCATTCACCGTCGACGTAGAACTCGGGTTTGGCTGCCCTGCCGCCGTAGTGACGCACGAGTTCGGCCGTCAGCGCTTCACGACGTTCACTCTCTGGCAGCCGACCGCAGGTGCGGGCTTGATCGCCCTCGAGGAACAGCAGGATCACGCCGTGATCGTCGCCGGGCAGGCACGTGTCGTTGGACATGCGGGCCGGACCGATATCGGAGATGAGCTGACCGTTGAAACCGTCCTTGCGCCAGAACGGTTCGTCATAGACGAAGAATGCCTTCATCGCCGAGCCGTTCGGCAGCCGTTGCGTCAGCTGGTCCCGGATGCCGGGCAGCGGCGGGTCGTACATGATGCGTCCGGCCAGCGTCGGCGAGATCGCGACGATCGCGCGCCGGCCGCGGGCGATGACCCCGCCGCGACAGTGCACGGTGACGCTGTCGGCGGTGTGCTCGATCAGCTGGACGGGCATGTCGAGCACGATGTGATCGGCGATCAGCGCCGCCAGCCGATTCGGGATCTCACTGGTGCCGCCGATGAAGCGAGTCGTCTGCGCGCCGCCCTCGGATTCGGCGAACAACTCCGACGTCACACCACAGGTCTTGATCGTGAACAGCAGATGCAGGAAGGACACCTCGGCGGTGGGGACCGCAAGGATGCCGACGGTGCAGATCTCCAGCAGATTGCGGGCCACCGGTGAAAGGCCCTGCGCGTCATACCAAGCGCCTGCGGTGAAGGCGTCCCACTCCAGCGCCCGCGGCGCCGTCCACGGCGCTTCGACGGGAACGTCCGCGGCCAGCACGTCGAGCCGTTTCAGTACCAAGGCGAGCTCCTGCAGCTCCGACTCGAAGCGCGAGTGAAACTCGTTCTCGCGCAACACCCCGGAGTCGACGAGTTCGTAGGACGTCTCGCCCTGGTCGTACTGGGGGTAGGTCTCGACCCCGAGTTCGGCCGCCAGCCGGAACATCCGTTCGTGCGTGTCGCCGATCCACTGGGCGCCGAGTTCGACCGGCACCCCGGGCATCACCTCTTGAGTGAGGATCCGCCCACCGACCCGTTCGTCGGCCTCCAGGACGAGCGGCACGAGTCCCGCCCCGAGCAGCTTTCGTGCCGCGGTCATGCCGGAGAGTCCCGCTCCGACGACGATGACGTCCGCCTCCATGGTCGATGGCTGCACCATCGGCCAACCTTCTCACAGTGCTTCGCTTTGAGTTGAGATAGACGAAATCTGCTGCGGAATCCTTGCCTGTACGGTCTAGCGCATGCGGTTCTCCTGGCAGGTGCCGGCGGTGTCGGGGCGGCGTTCTGCGCCATCGCGGTGTCGCCCGTCGTAGGCGAGGCCGATCAGGTTAACTGCATCAGCGGCTCGGCACCCCGGCCACGCACTCCGGTGGGCACCAGTAACGCACGCCGTTCAGCTCCCACCACCACGCCTCCCCGCCCGGGTTCTGAGTGCTGGCACGATTCGGCTGACAGGTCACCTCAAAGGTGAGGCCGTGTGTCTGCCTTCCTTGGTATCGGCACCCTCGACGCGCATCAGATTCTTCTCGAAGCACCAACCCAGGTGATGCACGGGAAGACAGACGTGCGCGACCCTGAGGCGTTCGATGCCGTGCCGTTCCTCGATCTGCTGACGGCCTACGGCTCACCCTGGGGCTCACAGGAACTGGAGAACTAGAGCGGGTTGAGGATCCGGTCCAGGAACTGGCGGGTGCGTTCTTCCTTCGGATTGCCGATCACCTCCGACGGCGGTCCCTTTTCGAGGATCACGCCGCGATCGGTGAACAGCACTTGGTCGGAAACCTGCCTGGCGAACTGGATTTCGTGGGTGACGATCACCAACGTCCAGCCTTCGACGGCCAGATCCTTGATCACCGAAAGCACCTCGCCGACCAGCTCGGGGTCGAGCGCCGACGTCGGCTCGTCGAACAACACGACCTTCGGCTTGAGCGCCAGGGCACGCGCGATCCCGACCCGCTGCTGCTGGCCGCCGGACAACTGGAACGGGTACTGGTCTTTCTTCTCGGCGAGCCCCACCTGATCGAGCAGCGCGGCGGCCTCGGCCTCCGCCTCGTTCTTCGGCCGCTTCTGCACGACGATCGGGCCCTCGGTAACGTTCTGCAGCACCGTCTTGTGAGGAAAAAGGTTGTGGGACTGGAACACAAAGCCGCTCTGGGCCCGGTAGCGGCGCAGTTGATCCTTGGCCACCGGCTTGGAGAAGTCGATCTCGATCTCGCCGATACGGACCACACCGGCATCGGGGACGTCCAGCGCGTTGAGTGCCCGTAGCAGCGTCGTCTTCCCTGAGCCGGACGGGCCGATGATGGCCGTGACCGAGCCCTGGGCCACATCGAACGACACATCGGTGAGAACCTTGTTGTCTCCGAAGGCTTTCTGTACGCCTTCCGCCTTCACGCGGTATTCGGTCATCGTGCGACATACCTTTCCAGCCGGCGCTCGTATCGGTTCTGGGCAAACGACAGCACCAGGCAGATGATCCAGTAGTACAACGCCGCGGTGCCGTACAGCGCGAAGAACTCGAAGGTTGGTGCGGCGACGTTCTGCGCGGTCCTGAACAGTTCGGTCACCAGGATCGTCGAGGCCAACGACGTGTCCTTGACCAGTGAGATCAGGGTGTTCGACAGCGGCGGCACCGCAACCCGGGTGGCCTGGGGCAGGATGATCCGCCGAAGCGCGCCAACGTAATCGAGACCGATGGTCTCGGCAGCCTCCCACTGTCCTTTCGGAATGCTCAGGATCGCCGAGCGGATGATCTCGGCGGCATACCCACCGACGTTCAGCGAGAACGCGATGACCGCCGCCAGGAACGGGTCGATCTTCACGCCGATCTGCGGCAGCGCATAGAACACGATGAACAGCTGCACCAGCAGAGGCGTGCCGCGGATGATCGAGATGTAGAACCGCGCCAGCCCCGAGACGGCGACGTTCGACGACAGTCTGGCCAGCGCGACGACGAGCGCGATCGCCAGGCCGACCACAAAGCTGATGATCGTCAGCGGAATCGTCTTCTCGATCGCGGCCCGCGCCAGCGGCCAGAGGTTGTCTCCGATGAGCTGCCAGGTGCTCGTCGGCCCCGCCTTGGACAGATCGACGTCGAGGTACTCCTCCGAGATCTTGGTCAAGGTGCCGTCGGCGCGCAGCTCGTCGAGTGCGGTGTTCAGCTCCGGCAGCAGCCCACTGTCCTTGCGGGCCGCGAACGCCTGCTCGCCGCGTTCGTCGGGAATGGTGGTCACCTTGAGCGGCGCGTCGGGATGTTCGGCCTGATAGGCGAGCACCGTGATGCTGTCGTTGATCACGGCGTCCACCCGACCGTCGTTGAGCACGGTGATGGCTTCGGAGAATCCGTTGACGGACACGACCTCCGCGCCGGCGTTGCGCGCGATCTCAGCCCAGTTGCTGGTGGGGTTCTGCGCGGACCGCTTGCCCTTCAGGTCTGTCACCGAGTTGATCGAATTGTCATCCTTGCGGGTGACGATCACGCCCTGGGAGATCGAGTACGGCTCGGAGAGGTCGTACTTCTGTTTACGTTCCTCGCTGATCGTGACCTCGTTGGCGACGATGTCGAAGCGATCGGCCTCCAGGGCCGCGAACATGGCGTCCCATGGCGTTTCGACGAATTCGACTTCTACGACCAACTTTTCGGCGACTGCCCGCGCGACGTCGACGTCATAGCCGGCGAGCTGTCCGCCTTGTTTCGGGTCGTGGAACGAATACGGGGGATAGACACCTTCGGTGCCCACGCGCAGTACGCCTGCCGATTTGATGGGGTCGCTACTCTCGCTACCCGACGAGCCGCATGCCGTCAGCAGCAGCGCCGTCAGTAGGAGTACCGCGAGGAACGATCTTGATAGACGGTGCACTTCCGGACGTTAGCAACCGCGCGCCGGTCGACCAATAGTTCGGCTCAGGCTGAGGTAGGTGTGGTTGGCTGGCGCCATGCCCATCGAGCTCAGCGCCGAGCAGGCCGCCGCGCGTATTCAGACCGCCGACACGTTGGGGATCCCACTGGGGCCCGGTCAGCCGCCCGCTTTCCTGCGAGCTCTCGGTGAACGTGACGACTGGACCGACCTGCGCGTCTACGGGGCGTTGATCGCGGTACTCACCGAACTGTTCTCGCGCAAGGGCGTTCGTTATCTGTCGGGATTCTTCGGCCCGCTCGAGCGCGCGCTGCGCGACGGTGGCGCCGACATCGCCTTCACACCCGCGGACTTTCGGCGGTTCGGGCCACTGCTCGAACGCCAGTGCCCGCGCGTGATGACCACGGTGGCGGCGCCACCCGATGCCGACGGCTGGTGCTCGCTGTCACTGCACGCCGGCGGCACGATCGGCGAATTACAGCGCGCCGGAGCCGATTCGGGTCGGCTACTCGTCGTCGAGGTGTCGGATGCGTACCCGCGCACGTTCGGGCTGGGAGACGAGCATCGGCACGCGCTGCACGTCGACGAGATCGACATCCTTGTGCACTCGACCGACGCGCCGCTCGCGCTGCCCGGCGGTGACGTGCCGCCCACCGAGGCGGACAAGGCGATCGCCCGGCACGCCGTCGAGTTCGTCCCGTCCGGCTCGACGCTGCAGACGGGCATCGGCTCGATTCCCAACCAGATCGCCACGCTGCTGGCCGAGGGTGACGGCGGCGACTACGGACTGCACAGCGAGATGTTCACCGACGGCTGTATGCATCTGCACCAGGCGGGAAAGATCTCCAATGCGCACAAAGGTGTGTACAAGGGGGTGAGCGTGACGACGTTCGCGTTCGGCTCGGCGGAGCTCTACACCTGGCTGGACGGCAACTCCGACGTCGCGTTCCTTCCCGTCGAGATCGTCAACTCGCCGGAGGTGATCTCCGCCAACACCCACATGATCTCGGTCAATGGGGGGCTCGCCATCGACATTCACGGTCAGGTCGTCGCGGACACGATCAACGGCGACCAGTTCAGCGGGATCGGCGGCGCTGAGGATTTCGTCGCGGGTGCGGGGCTCGAGCTGTCGGACCGGTCGCTGATATGCCTGCCGTCGACGTACGAGAAGGACGGAAACCTGCAGTCGCGGATCGTGCCGTGGTTCGGTCCCGGAGCGGTGATCACCACGCCGCGCCATCATGTCGACGTGATCATCACCGAGTTCGGGGCGGCCGAGTTGGAAGGCAGGACGGTCGCGGAGCGCGGCGAGGCACTGGCCTCGATCGCACATCCACAGTTCCGCGACGAGCTGCTGGCCGCCGCGAAGCGGGCGTCGAACGGCCGCTCACCCGTCGAGTGACTAGCGCGAACGTGGGTAACCCACGTTCGGCGGTTAGGGGCGGTAGATCCAGGGCTGGCGGGGCAGCTTCGACGGGTCGAACTGCGGCAGCATGTCTTCGACGGTGCTCGCTTGGTAGCCAAGGGAATCGGCGATCTGGGCGATCGCCCGTTCGACGCCGATCTCGGCGAGGGTGATGGCGCCGTCGCGTTTGGCCAGCCGCGCGCCGTCGGAGTTCAGGACCAGAGCCACGTGCGCGTACGTCGGCTCCGGATACCCGAGCAGTGCGGCAAGATACGCCTGACGGGGTGACGACGGCAGCAGGTCGTCGCCTCGCACCACCTGGTCGATGCCCTGCGCCGCATCGTCGACCACGACGGCCAGGTTGTATGCCGCGACACCGTCGCCGCGGCGCACCACGAAGTCGTCGACGATTCCGGTGTAGTCGCCGTGCAGCAGGTCGTGCACGGTGTGCGAGAGGGTGTCGGTGCGAAGTCGCAGCGCGGGCGGCCGTCCCAGTCGCCCGCGTCTCTCGGAGCGTTCGGCGTCGGTGAGGCCGCGACAGGTTCCCGGATATGCGCCCTGCGGCGCGTGCGGCGCGCGCGGCGCCTGAGCGATGTCCTTTCGGCTGCAATAGCATTCGTAGAGCAATCCGCGGTCGAACAGCACGTCTATAGCGCCGTCGTAGCGATCGGAGTGCTGGGTCTGCCACTCCGCGGGCTCATCCCAGGTGAGACCGATGGCGGTCAGGTCGTCGAGTTGGCGGTTGGCGACATCGGTGAACGTGCGGTCGTCGAGATCATCGACGCGCATGAGGAATCGGCGCCCGGTCGACCGGGCGAACAACCACGCGAGCACCGCAGTGCGCAGGTTGCCGATGTGCAGATCGGCAGATGGGCTCGGGGCGAACCTGCCTGCGCTCACCCTCGCAATCTAGCTAGCCGCGCTCCCATGGCGGGTCTTCGCCCATCTTCTTGTAGTACTTGGCGAGGTGGCTCTTGACGCGGTCGACGTCGTCATTGGGCAGGTCGACGCCGCCGCGGGCACCGTTCATGATGCCGCCGGCGGCCATCACACCGCGCGGCACGGCCAGCAGCTTGCCGCCCACGACGTCAGCGATCAGCAGCTTGTAGGCGGTGAAATTCTCCTTGTTGTCGCTGTCGTACCAGACGTGGGCGTCGCGGTATTTCTGGTTCGGCTCGTCTTCGGCGTCCGCCCACTTGCGCACGCGTTTCTCGGCCGCCGAACCATCCCACTCACGATCGCGGTCCGCCAGCGGGAGATCCTGAAAACTCGTTACAGACATGGGTTATGCGTGCCCTGGTCGCGTCGCTTCAAACCGTCCGACCGCAACCAGAAGGCAATTGTCAGGTACGGAAGCATCAGCAGCGCGAAAGCGCCGGGGTGGCCGCTGAGCTCTACCAACGCGGCGTAGCTGCTATAGACGGCGAGCGTCGCGACGTCCGTCGACATGCCTGCCAGCGAGGTGACGGTCGCTCTGGCAGGTCCGGTGATGCTGTCCTGCAGGCGGGTATCGGCGACGATGGTGGCGCATTGAAACACTCCGAACGCGGCCGCGAGGGCGAGCACGCCGGCGGGATGTCTCGACAGCGCACCCGCGGCCATCAGTACCGCGCCCCCAGCGACGAGCGCCGCGAACCCCGTCGATCCCCAGCGCGCGACGCGTCCCGCGGCCAGACCGCCCGCCGATGCGCCCGCCCAAACGACGACCATCAGCAGCGCGACGTCTGCTGCCGTGACGCCGCCGCTTTCGATCAGCAACGGGGTGTACTCATCGAGCGCACCCCACACCGATCCGACGGCCGCGACGAGGATCACCGCGGCGCGGACCGAGGCTGACCTCCTGGCTTCTCGCGTCCCAGCCGCCAACGTGTCCGCCCAGCCGAGCTCGGGCCCGTCGGCTCCGCGAATCCGATGCTCCGGGAACAACATTGCAACGAAAGACGCAATCACGGACGCGGCGACACTGGCCGCGCCGACCGCCGCGAACCCGCCGGCCGAGATGATCGGTGCCGCGACTGCACCCGAACACGTCGCGGCCAGGACGCCGGCGACCTGGCCGCGTCCCATCACCGTGGCGTATCTGTTCGTCGCCCGCAGTCGCTGCAGTTCTTCGTAGACGAGTGCCTCCAACGCGCCGGACGTCAGCGCCGACTTGAGGCCCCAGAGCACGAAACCGAGCGCGAACACCCAGTAGCCGGGAGCCGCGACCCACAACGTGAACGCGACGGCCGTCAGCAGTGGACCCGCGATCAACAGTTTGCGGCGCGAGGTCGCGTCCGCCCACGCACCCGAAGGCACTTCGAGCAGCAGGCTGGACACCGACCAGATGACGAACAGCGACGAAATCTGCCATACCGACAGTCCGGTGTCGCTGAACAGCAGCGTGTACACCGGGTACAGCAGCACGAAATCGTCGAGAAACAGGTACGCGTACAAAACGCCGGCCAAGCGGCGATGACTTTCGTGGCCCGTTAGCGGTCTAAATCAACATCGCCAATTCATGGAAGAAGACTAAGGGAGTGATTGCGATGGCAACACCGAATATCGTCGACCGCGCCGTCTGGCAGGCCGAACTCGACGATCTGCTCGTGCGGGAGAAGGCACACACCTGTGAGGGCGACGCGATTGCCGCCGCGCGACGGCGGCTGTCGATGGTCGAGGTGGATGCGGAGGCGCGGCTCGTGGGAGCGACGGGCACCGTGCCGCTGATCGACGTGTTCGAAGGACGCACGCAGCTGCTCACGTACTTCCACATGTGGCACGACGGCAAGCCCGCGCCGGAGCAGTGCGAGGGGTGCACGTTCTTCACCGGACATGCGCTGGAGCTGTCGTATCTGCACAGCCGCGACGTCACGTACGCCACGTTCTGTCAGGGCACGTACGACGAGAGCGTGCGGTACCGGGACTTCATGGGGTGGGAGATGCCGTGGTATTCGGCACGTGACTCTGATGCGCTACTGCAGGGCCGCCACTTCGGCATGTATGTCTGCTACCTGCGCGACGGAGACCGGGTCTTCGAGACGTACTGGAACACCGGCCGCGGCACGGATGCCGGCGCCAACAGCTACCACCTGCTGGATCTGACGGTGTTCGGACGCCAAGAGCAGTGGGAGGACTCGCCGAAAGGTTGGCCACAGCCCTTCGACCCCTCGGCAGGGGCACAGTTCCGCACCGGCGAACGGCCGACGTCACAATGGTCGCGGATCGAGGCGGGCCGGTCGGACGACCTCTCGACTACACCTTCACGAGGCTGATCGGGTTCTGGCCGCTGGTCCAGTCCGGGTCGCCGCACACACCGGGCTTGGAGCGGAAGCTGATGGCGCCCACAAGGGTTGCGGGGTCGAACGAATACATCAGATCCGCCGGACCGGTGCTGCCGTTGGGGCAGATCCGGCCGTTCGGGACGTCAGTGCGTTCGATCATCCACGGACCGCCGGCGACCCGGGTGATCTGTTCGAGCAGTCCGGTGGACGTCGAGATCGTCCCGCCGCAGGTCACCTCGGCGTTGCATTGCGTGGTGATGCTCCACGTGTTCGAGGTCGGACCGCTGATGAATGTGTACTCGCCATCGAGCCGATCGTCGGCCGAGGCCGGGCTGGCCATCCCGACGGCCGCAGCGATCAGGGCGGCCGTCGCGGCCGTCATGCGGATCATCACCGTGCGAGCATCACATGATTTGGGCGTCCGGATCACCGTTTCCAAGGCACAGGCAGCGGGGCGGGCGGATATTCGGGCAGTTGCGCGGTGTCCCCACCGATGTTGGCCACGGCGGTCAACCGGGAAAGTGCCCTGCCGACCGGGCTTGCGGCCAGACCCGCGCAGGCATGCAGTATGCGAATGCCGTTGCGCGTGCGGGGATTGGCCAGGCGAAGCGCGCTCTCCCGCACCTTCGGGGCGGTGGCGACGAATGGTCGCATCAGCGCCTGATACCGACCGAGCGCCGAGGTGATGTCGTCGGTGGCGGCGAGCTCACCGGCGAGGATGTAGGCGCCGATGAGAGCCAAGCTGGTTCCCGCGCCGCCGAACGTGGCGTTGCAGAACGCGGCGTCTCCCAGCAGCGTGACCCTGCCATTGCTCCACCTGGATGGCTGCACCCGGCCGACGGTCGAGAAGTACATCGGCGCACCGTCGTCAAGGGCAGCGAGCACCCGCGGAGCGGCACCTCCGACGTCGTCGAAGGTGCGTCGCAGGATCGTGAGCTGTCCGGCCCGGTCGAGGTCGTCGAAACCGCGAACGTCGGACATGAAGGACAGGATCGCGCGCGTGGTGCCGAGGTTGTCGGGCCGCAGGTGCACCGCGCGGTGACCGGTCGCGTGCTGCCAATTCCACCAGCGGTCGTCGTCGTCGGTGCGCGGGATGGTGGCGTACGCCAAGTACATCCCGAGGTTGGTCACACCGGCGGACGTGACGAAGCGGCGGGATCGCGAGTGCAACCCCTCGGCGACGACGAGGACGTCGGCCTGCAGCGAGCCGCCGCCATCGAGCGTGACCACGACGTGGTCACCGCGGTCGCCGACATCGGCGATACGGGAATCGAAGAGGTACTCGGTCCGATCGTGGGTGTGCTCGATGAATATGCGCGACAACTCTCCGCGCAGTATCTCCAATTCGGCTGTGGGGCCATCATTTCCATTGGGAGACAGCGGGAATGACGCGGCTGCCGAACCGTCCGGCCTGACGAAGCGCGTGCCCACCTCGGTCGTGTTGGCTGCCCGGATCTCGGCGTCGAGGCCCATGCGGCGCACGACCTCGCGGGCAGCGCCGTTGATGTCGACGTTCTGCCCCTCGTCGCGCCGCTGCGGGAAGCGTTCGATGACGGTGGTCCGCCAGCCGCGGGCGCTCAGTTGATGGGCCAGAGCGGGTCCGGCGATGCCCGCGCCGGAGATGACCGCGTGCGGAGTCATGAGGAAACCATGTCAGACGAGTCCAGGGACGATATCGCCGAGGCTGAAGGTGACCGGCTGTTCGAGCTGTTCGTAGGTGCACGATCGCGGGTCGCGGTCGGGTCGCCAGCGGTTGAACTGCGCGGTGTGTCGGAACCGCTCGCCCTCCATGTGGTCGTAGCGCACCTCGACGACCCGCTCTGGCCGCAGCGGTACGAACGAAAGGTCCTTGCCCGCGTTCCACCGCGATCCCTCGTTGCGGCGCGGGGTGCGTTCCCCAGAGATGTGGGCGGCCCAGTTCCACGGATGCTCATCGAATGTTGTTACCAGCGATTGCAATTCGGTGAACAGTTCGCGTCGCCTGGCCATCGGGAATGCGCCGATCACGCCTACCGAGGCCAGCGTGTCGTCGTCCTTGTACAGGCCGAGCAGCAGCGAGCCGATCGCTGCGTCGCTCGACTTGTGCACCCGGTAGCCGGCGACGACGCAGTCCGCGGTGCGCTCGGGCTTGATCTTGAACATGACCCGTTTGTCGGGCTGATAGGTGACGGTCAGCGGCTTGGCGATCAGCCCGTCGAGACCCGCACCCTCGAACTCGGTGAACCAGCGGCGCGCGGTCGGCAGGTCGGTGGTTGCGGGGGTGACGTGGATGGACGGGCCCGTGCCCGCCAACGCGTCGACCAGTGCGGCGCGGCGCTCGCTGAACGGACTCGACGTGTAGTCCTCGTCGTCGAGAGCCAGCAGGTCGAAGGCGATGAACGACGCGGGGGTCTTCTTGGCCAGCATCTGTACCCGCGACTCGGCTGGGTGGATGCGCTGCTGCAGCGCCTCGAAATCCAAGCCATCGTCGGTGGCGATCACGATCTCACCGTCGATGACACAGCGTGTCGGGAGTTCCGCGCGGACAGCGGCGACCAGCTCGGGGAAATACCTGGTCAGTGGGCGCTCGTTGCGGCTGCCGAGCTCGACGTCGAAGTCGTCGCGAAAGCAGATCGACCGGAATCCGTCCCACTTCGGCTCGTAAGACGCGCCGGGCGGAATCGACTTGACCGCCTTCGCCAGCATCGGTGACACCGGCGGCATCACGGGCAGTCGCATCGCTCCATTGTGCCGCGACAACAGGGTTCAGTGCGGCAGGGCTTGTCGACACGACTGCGGATCTCCGGAGTAGGCGCCGGTTTCGACGGTGATGTCGCCGTCGTCGAGCACGAAGCCGTCGGCCGTCCAGCGCTGCAAGGGCCGCGTCGAGCAGTCGACCGTGACGGACCTACTCGCACCGGCTGACACCGCGATCGAGCTGAAGCCGACGAGATGGCGCACCGGCTGCCCGTCAACCGGGCGCACCGCATACACCTGGACCACATGACGACCGTCGCGATCACCGGTGTTGGTCACCGTCACGGTGGCTTCGAAGCGCTCGTCATGGACGGTCCCGAGCGCCAGATCCGTTGTGGTGAACCTCGCGTAACCCAGGCCGAAGCCCAGCGGGTACGCCGCCTGCACGCCGTCGTGGTCGAGCTTGCGCTGACCCCACCAACGGTCATAGGTCACCGCGCGCGCCCGCCAATCCACTTGCGGCAATTGCGATTGCTGTCTTGGGATGGTGACAGGCATCCGCCCTGTGGGCTCGGCATCTCCGAGGAGGACGTCGGCAAGCGCGCGACCACCCTCCATGCCGGGGTACCACGCCATGAGGAGTGCGGCGACGTCGCGGTCCCACGGATCGACGACGACGGTGCCTCCCCCGATGACGATCACCACGGTCCGCGGATTGGCCGCGGCGACGGCGCGGATCAGCGCGACGTCCTCGTCGTGCAGACGCAGATCGGACCGATCGCCACCGAAGGTCCACCAGCGTTGCGAGAAGTTGAAGACCGCGCTGACGACTTTGGCAACCCGTGGCCGACGCATGATCCCGCCGAACAACTGCATCGTGTCGGGCCCGAGAGCGATCAACGCCTCGCCTTCGTCTTTCGGTGTCAGGCCGACGACGACCACCGCGACATCCGCATCGCCCGGATCTGTCGTGACGACGCGGTGACTGCCGAGCCGTTCGCGCAGTCCCTGCAGTACCGAAACGGTGTTGCGGGGCCTCACATTCGACGATCCGGTGTCGCCCAGGTTGGGTTGGTCGGCGAGCCGGCCCAGCACCGCGACGCGCCGAAGATTCTGTTCGTCGAGCGGTAAGAGCGTTGTGCCATCAACACTTTCGTTGCGCAGCAGCACCGTCGCACGGTGGGCGACCTCACGGGCCAGCGCGCGATGTGCGGCGCCGGCCACCACGGAGCGCGGGGGAGCCGGGCGGGCTCGCGCGGCGAACTCGATCTGGGTGCGCAGGATTCGGGCGCAGGCCCGCAGCACGTCGTCGCGCTTCAACTCGCCGGACCGCAACGCCGCCGGCAGCGCATGGGCGCGCTGCTGTCGAAACGGCATTTCGACGTCTTGGCCGGCAGCGACCGATTCGACCGGATGCCGCAGGCCCCAGACCCAGTCGGTGTGCACGAAACCGGTGAAACCCCATTGATCGCGCAGGATTTCGGTCAGCAGGTGACGATTCTCGCCGGTCCACTGTCCGTTGACCGAGTTGTAGGCAGACATCACGGAGTCGATACCGGCCTCGATGGTGCGCCGAAAGTGCGGCAGGTATCTTTCGTGGAGGACGTCGTCGGGCACACGGACGTCGACCTGAAACCGCGCTTCCTCCATGGAGTTGAGCGCGAAGTGCTTCACGCTGGTGATCACCCATGGCCGGGCGCCTTCGGTTGCCGCCGAACCCATTTCGCCGAGCAGGAACGGATCCTCGCCGTAGGACTCCTGCGCACGACCCCAGCCGGGAAAGGGCGCGACGTTGATGCAGAGACCACCCCAGAAGTTCGCGCCGAGCACACGCGCCTCGGTGCCGATCGCGGCCGCGACCCGCCGTTCGATGTCAACGTCCCAGGTGGCCGCACGTGCGATGGCGACCGGAAAGCTGGTGGACGGAGCGATGCCGACACCGCGCGGGCCGTCGGTGAATCGAAGGCCTGGGATTCCGATGCGGTCGATGCGTCCCGCCGTCACCGCGAGGAAGTTCGTCCGCGTCCGCGCACCGTCGACAACGGACTCCAGCAGCGCCTTGTCGCCGTCGAGCAGCCAAAGCAGCTCCTTGTCGGTGAGCATGCGCAGCAGTTCGGCGGCCACGTTGTCGGAGGTCTTGTCGCCGCGACGGACCGCGTCCACCGCCTCCTCGAAAGCGGTCATCGGCGCGCGAACTCTTCGGCAACGATCGAGACGAAGCGGTCGACGTCCTCGCGTGTGGTGTCCCACGCGGTCATCCAGCGGACCTCGCCTCGCGCGCGGTCCCAGTCGTAGAAGCGTGCCCGCTCGCGGATCCGGTCGGCGACGTCGTTGGGCACGATCGCAAAGACGGCGTTCGCCTGGGTGTCCTGTGTGAAAGCCAGCTCACCCAATGTGCGGTCGGCCTCGAGCGCGGTGCGCAACCGCTGCGCCATCGCGTTCGCGTGGGCGGCGCTGCGCAGACCCAGATCGTCATCGAAGAGTGCGAGCAGCTGTGCGGAGGCGAACCGCATCTTGCTCGACAGCTGCATGGTGAGCTTGCGGAGGTAGATGAGCCCCGAGGCGCGGTCCGGGTCGAGCACGATGATCGCCTCCGCGCCGAGGAGTCCGTTCTTGGTGCCGCCGAGGCTGAGCATGTCTACCCCGGCGTCGGTGGTGAACTCGCGGAATCCGACACCGAGCGCGGCGGCTGCGTTCCACAGTCGGGCGCCGTCCATATGGACCGCCATGCCGTGCTGGTGTGCGTAGTCGGAGATCGCCCGCACCTCGTCGGGTGTGTAGAGGGTGCCCAGTTCGGTGGTCTGCGTGATGCTGACGGCCAGGGGCTGCGCGCGGTGTTCGTCGCCCCAGCCCCACGCCTCGCGCGCAACCAGCTCGGGTGTGAGCTTGCCGTCCGGTGTGGGAACGGTCAGCAGTTTGAGCCCGGTCATCCGCTCTGGGGCGCCGGCCTCGTCGGTGTGGATGTGCGCAGTTGTCGCCGTCACGACCGCGCCCCAGCGCGGCAACATGCTGGTGAGTGCGACGACGTTGGCGCCGGTGCCGTTGAAGACCGGGAACGTCTCGGCACGCTCACCGAAATGGGTGCGAATCACCTCGGCCAGCCTGGCGGTGTATTGGTCTTCGCCGTAGGCGACCTGGTGACCGCCGTTGGCCGCGGCGATCGCGGCGAGAACCTCGGGATGCGCGCCTGCGTAGTTGTCGCTGGCAAAGGCGCGCCAGTCGGGATCGTGGAGCGGGGAGATCGACACACGTCGATCCTGCACCCGATGACTATGACGCGGCTGGGAGGTCTACCCATGTATGACCGACAACGGGAAGCAGGAAGGTCCCGGTATCCCGCCACCCTCGATGCTGCAGGAGTCGATCACGCTGCCTGAGGTCGTCTCGCGCGACGAATGGCAGGCGGCCCGCGACGACCTGTTGGACGAAGAGAAGGCATTGATGAAGGGGCGCGATGCCCTCGCGGCCAAGCGCCGTCGATTGCCGATGACCCCGGTGCGCAGCCAATACCGCTTTGTCGGCCCCGACGGTGAGGTGGACCTGCTGGACCTATTCGGCGGGCGGCGCCAGCTGATTGTCTACCGCTTCTTCTATGCGCCTGATGTCGAGAGCTGGCCGGATGGATCCTGCTCTGGCTGCGCGTTTTTCGCCGACACGGTGACCCATCCGGCGCATCTGGCGGCTCGCGACACGACTCTGGTGTTCGTCACGGCCGCTCCCCAGGAGAATGTCGCGAAGTTCAAGAAGCGGATGGGGTGGGAGCACCTGTCCTTCTTCACCCTGGTCGGTGACGACTTTTCCCAGGATTTCGGCGTCGAAGAGATGTTCGGTGTCGTCGTCTTCATTCGCGACGGCGATCGCGTCTACCAGACCTATTTCCTCAACGGGCGCGGTATCGAGGAGGTCGGCCCGGCGTGGTCGTTCCTGGACATGACGCCCTTGGGCAGGCAGGAGGAGTGGCAGGACGTACCCGAAGGGCGACCGCAAGGCGCGTCGTATGAATGGTGGCGCCTGCACGACAACTACGGCGATGTCGTGGCGCGCGGGCGATGACATTGCCGCGTGTCGGCGGTCTACGTGAGTATGGACATTGTGGACTTACCCGTGCGGCCGCCGCTGGAGCCGATGCTCGCGAAGTCTCAGGCCAAGGTGCCGACCGACGCGGGGGTGTGGTCCTACGAACCTAAGTGGGACGGCTTCCTTCACTGGACTTGTCAAAGGTTGTTAAGGGGAGCCGCAGTCCATCTGGCGGGTGGTTTGCTTCCGTCAGCGGCTTGGCCCCATCACTCCGTGACCCATACCGGGACCCATCATTCCGTGACCCATGCCAGGTCCCATCATCCCGCCGCCCATCATTCCGCTCATCATCGCCGGCATCCCTTCGACGACGAATCCGGTGACTTCGCGGGCGTGTTCGCGAATGGCGTTGGTCAGTTCTGGGTCGCTGGAGGTTTCGACCACCACCACGCCGCTGGGTGTGAGCGTGATCTGACGTTGATAATCGGCAGCGCGGCGGAACAGGGTGGGCAGGCTTGAGCTCATGCAGGTGACTTCACTGCCCTGATCGAGGTGGGTGTACATCGATGAGACGTGGGCCTGCAGTTCGGTGACGAGGTCGGCGGAGTCGGATTCGGTGGTGGTGCGCACGCCTCCGGGAATCTCTTCCACGCTGCGTCGAAGCTCCTGATGCCGCATGAACATGTTCATGTAGGCGCGCATGTCCATGCCGGTCGCGCCACCCATCCCGGGTTGGGCACGGCTGATTGGTATGTCGATAATGTTGCGCAAGACATACCCCAGGCCGAAGAGGGCCCCACCGGTGGCGAGCATTCTCAGCGCCGCTCGCCTGCTCATTCCGGTCATTTCCGATGATCCCTTCGCGTGCTCGACGTGTGCCGTGACAATCGCGTTGTGGGCGAACGCGCGGTGCGAGTTGCGTCCGTCTTGGGGCTATGGCGGCTTCGTGGCCGACGATGGCCGACTCGACGAGACAACGTGAAATTGCTGCCGTCGCAGCGTGAACCTGTGCTTGTGCGCTACGGCCGAGGTGTGGTTGGAGTGGTTGTCGGCGGCTGCGACTGGCCGGGCCCCAAGGGGCCAGAGGGCCCCATGTTCCCCGGTGGCCACGAGCCCTGCGGTCCCATCATGCCGGGTCCCATCATGCCGGGTCCCATCATGCCGGGTCCCATCATGCCGGGCGTTCCTTGACAGTGCCCCCGATTGCCGCCGAAACCGTCGGTGGCCCTGCCGATGAAGAACCCGGAAAAGAACACCACCGCAACGATGAACACCGCAGCGGCGGCAATACCACTCCACGCCAAGGCGTGGTTCACCCCTCTGCGCTGTCCGGCCGCGGCGATTCGTTCGCTCGTTGATTCAGGTGTATCGGTCATTCTTTCAATCTCCTTCGCTGCATCCATTTTTGAGGTCCTCGGTCGACTGGCACCGCGCTATCGGCCGACGCTGAGCTGTCGGCACGTGAGTCATCGCGGTTCCTGGTGTTCGCGCAGCAGCGTCATCCGCCGCAGATACTCATCCTCATCGATGTCGCCGCGCGCAAACCGTTGGGCTAGAGCATTTTCCGGCCGCGACCAGGTCCCTGAATCCGTGCGGTTGCGCTGTGCATCGCTACCGGCGAGATGCCGAACGGCCAGCACGACCGCGGTGATCAGGGCGGCCGACAACAGCACCATCACCACGCCCATGAGGATCCAGCCGCCCCATCCCCAACCGCCCCACATGCAGTCGTCTGTGCCGTACATCATGGTGGTGAACCCCTTTCATCTGACTGGCCGGGAAATGTCTCACCTGACACCACGATGGACTGGCAGGGCGCTCGGGCGGTAGGGCCGATGTGCCTCAACATGCCCGCAAGCCGTGCCGAAACCAGAAAGTGCCTGTCTCCGTAGTTCGGCGGCATTGGCTCGAGGATCATTTTCCTGCTACCTCTCAGCGTGAACCCTATTCTCCAATACCCCTGCGGGTATAGCAAGGGCGGTTTTCGGGGCGGATCCAACACGGCGTGGCGATCCGTGCCGCTCCGGCGACCCGACCGCCCGCGGATATGCCCTTGACCGGCCCTGTGTGCGCGGTGTGGTGGTGTGTGGGTTGGCATGCGGCCTCAGCCCGGTTCGCTTTCCCTGCCACGGGGCGTGTGCGCTGATGGAGATTGTCGGACAACTCCCGCCGATCATGAAGGCGCCGCTGCTGTGTGGGCTGTTGCTGGTTGGTCGGCCGGTGCAAGGGGCAGGGGCTTGGCGCGGCCGGCGCGCACACCGTTGGCGATGACGACGACCTCGGCCAGCTCGTGGACCAGCACGACGGCGGCCAGACCGAGCACACCGAGCAGCGCCAGCGGTATCAACACGATGATCAGCGCAAGTGACAGGCCGACGTTTTGCAGCATGATCCGTCGGGCGCGGCGGGCGTGGCTGAATGCCTGCGGCAGGTGGCGCAGGTCTTCACCCATCAATGCCACGTCGGCGGTCTCGATGGCTACGTCGGTGCCCATCGCCCCCATCGCGATACCGAGGTCGGCGGTGGCCAGGGCGGGGGCGTCGTTGATCCCGTCGCCGACCATGGCTGTGTTGCGCTGGGCACGCAGCTCTTCGATGAGCCGCGCCTTGTCCTCGGGACGTAGCTCGGCGTGCACATCGTCGATACCGACATCTTTGGCGAGCGCGGCGGCGGTGGTGTGATTGTCGCCGGTGAGCATCGCGATGTGGTAGCCGTCGCGGCGCAGCTGGGCGACGACCTCGGCCGCCTCGGGACGGAGTTCGTCGCGCACGGCGATCGCGCCGACTGTTTGGCCGTTGTCTTCGACGAGCACGGCGGTGGCGCCGGCCTGCTGCATCCGTACCACGGCATCCGCCAACGCGCCCGCATCGAGCCACCCGGGGCGGCCCAGGCGAATCGTGTTGCCGTCGCGGCGGCCGGTGAGCCCGGCGCCGGTCACCGCCTGCACGTCAGTAGCCGGGGTGACCTCGTTGACGGCGGCCAGGATCGCCGCGGCCAGCGGGTGTTCACTGCGCGCTTCCAGCGCTGCGGCCAGATCGAGCACCTGCTCGCGAGTGGCGCCGTGGGTGGTGGCCACCTCGATGACAGCGGGCCGATTGGCGGTCAGGGTGCCGGTCTTGTCCAGGGCGACGCCGCGCACCGCGCCGAGCGCCTCCAGCGCGGCCCCACCCTTGACCAGCGCACCGAGCTTGCTGGCCGCACCGATCGCGGCGACCACGGTCACGGGCACCGAGATCGCCAACGCGCACGGCGAGGCCGCGACCAGTACCACCAGAGCACGTTCGATCCACACGGCCGGATCGCCGAGCAGGCTGCCGATCACTGCAATCAGGGCCGCGGCGATCATCACCCCGGGCACCAGCGGTTTGGCGATGCGGTCGGCCAATCGCTGAGAGGCGCCCTTGCGAGACTGTTCGGCCTCCACAATCTTCACGATGCGGGCCAGCGAGTTGTCCTCGGAGGTGGTGGTGACCTCGACCTCCAGCACGCCGGTGCCGTTGATCGAGCCGGCGAACACCTCGTGGCCCGGTTCGGCTTCCACGGGCACCGACTCACCAGTGATGGCCGAGACATCCAGCGCGGTGCGGCCGTTCCGGATGATGCCGTCGGTGGCGATCCGCTCGCCGGGCTTGACTAGCATTCGGTCGCCGACACGCAATTCACTTGAGGACACGACCATCTCGGTGTCGTCTCGCAGAACGGTGGCCTGGTCAGGCACCAGCGACAGCAGGGCGCGCAGTCCGCGACGGGTGCGGGCCAGCGAATACTCTTCCAAACCCTCGCTGATCGAGAACAGGAACGCCAGCATCGCGGCTTCGCCGACTTCGCCGAGGAGCACCGCGCCCACAGCGGCGATGGTCATCAACGTGCCCACCCCGATTCTGCCTTTGGCCAGACGCTTGAGCGTGGACGGCACAAAGGTATAGGCGCCGACAACCAAGGCGAGCGCTTCCAACGTGAGCACGACCGTCGGCGGCGCACCTGCCCCGCCGGCGATCAACTCGGCCAGCAGGAACACGCCCGCGACGGCCGCGAACTGCAGTTCCCGAACCTGCCACAGGGATTCGGCCTGCTCCTCGGACTGCTCGCTGACGTCGGCCTCGTCTCCGCCGCAACCGCAGGTGTTACTCATTTCTTGGTCACCGTCGCTTTCTTCGTCGCATCGGCTCCGTAGATAGAGCACAGCACCACCTGGTTGCCGGTCGCGGCCAGCAGCGATTCCGCCGACGCGAGCAGATCCATCAGCTCGGGGCGAGTCAGGGAGTAGAACATCTGCCGGCCTTCCGGGCGCCCGGTGACCAGGCCGCACTCGCGTAGGCAGGCCAGATGCGCCGACACAGTCGACTGCGCAGTGCCCAACACCCTGGTCAGATCCACCACCCGGGCCTCCCCTTCGGTGAGGCGCTGCAGGATCGCCAACCGGGTGGGATCCGATAGGCCGCGAAACAGCGCTGCCGCCGGCGCCAGATCCGCGGCCGATGGGGAAGTAGCCCGTCCTTTTGTCATCGCCATTCAACGATGATAGCCGCAAACGCCTATCAATCGCCAGGGGTCGCTGGGCTCACTCGTCCGATGTCAAAACAAAGTCGCTGCAGAGTCCCATGCCGACGGCGCGACGGCGTCTTAGGCCCTTGAGCCGAGGCCGGGGATGATGTCGTCGAGCCGGAAGACAACTGGTTGTTCGAGTTGGGCGTAGGTGCACGAGCGTGGGTCGCGGTCGGGCCGCCAGCGGTTGAATTGCGCAGTGTGGCGGAACCGGTCGCCTTCCGTGTGGTCGTAGCGGACCTCGACGACCCTCTCGGGTCGCAGCGGGACGAACGAGAGATCCTTGCCGGCGTTCCAGCGGGAGCTTTCGTTCTTGCGGGGTGTGCGGTCACCGGCTTCGTGGGCGGCCCAGTTCCACGGATGGTCATCGAATGCGGTTATCAGCGGCTGCATTTCGGTGAACAGCTGGCGGCGCTTGGTCATCGGGAACGCGCCGATCACGCCGACGGAGGCGAGGGTGCCGTCGTCGGTGTAGAGCCCGAGCAGCAGGGAGCCGATCGCGTCCTGGCTGGCCTTGTGCACCCGGTAACCGGCGATGACGCAGTCGGCGGTCCGCTGGTGCTTGATCTTGAACATGACCCGCTTGTCGGGTTGATAGGTGGCCGTCAGGGGCTTGGCGACGACGCCATCGAGACCCGCCCCCTCGAACTCTTCGAACCACCGATGCGCCGTCGTGAGATCCGTCGTCGCAGGAGTTAGGTGAACCGAGGGCCCGGAGTCGGCCAAGGCCGTGACGAGTGCGGCGCGCCGCTCGGTGAACGGTTTCCCGGTGTAGTCATCGTCGCCCAAGGCGAGTAGATCGAACGCTACGAAGGACGCAGGGGTCTGCTTGGCGAGCATCCGTACTCGCGAATCGGCGGGGTGGATGCGTTGTTGCAGTGCTTCGAAATCCAGCTCGTGGTTGGTGGCGATGATGATCTCGCCGTCGATCACGCAACGCTCGGGCAGTTCGGCGGTGACGGCGGCGACCAGTTCGGGGAAGTACCGTGTCAGGGGCCGCTCGTTGCGGCTACCCAGTTCGACTTCGTCGCCGTCGCGGAAGCAGATCGATCGGAAGCCGTCCCACTTCGGTTCATAGGAGGCACCAGAGGGGATTGTCGGCACCGACTTGGCCAGCATTGGCGAGACCGGCGGCATGACGGGAAGCTTCATCGTCTCATTGTGGTCTCTGCTCGGCGAACGGGTTGCCGCCGTGTGAAAGTCGTTGCTGGGCCTCGGATTGGCGGACGCGCAGATGCTTGATGCTTTCTTCGAGGGCGGCGACCTCGCCGAGCCATGCTCGGTCCTTTGCTTCGACGAGGCGCTGCTCGGCGTTCTCGGTCATCTCGTTGATGCGGCCCAACTGGGCGGGGTCGACGCGCAGGAACCGGCATCGGGTACACGCGTGTTCGTGGACGCAGGGTGTGCCGTAGGGGCGGTGGCACTCGCCGAGGGCAACGCGGCGCAGTAGGAAGTGCTCTTCGAAATCGGCCCATTCGTCGTCGTCGGCGACTGTCGCCTCCTCGAATGGGCGCAGTTGGCGGCGACGTTCGATGAACGCCTGATGGGCGGTGACGATCTGCTCGGGGAACACGGCGGTGTAGCCGCGGGTGGTGTCGAGGTTGAGATGTCCGAGTAGCGCTGCGGCGATGTGCAGCGGCAGACCGTTGTTGACGGCATCGGTGGCGAACAGTCGGCGGAAGTCGTGCGGGGTGAAGTGCACCGGTCGACCGGCATCGGTGAGCCCGGCGATCGTGGCGAGGTGGACCAGAATCTGGCGCACGTAGTGCCGTCCCAGCACTTCGTGACGGGTACCCAGAGGGCGTGCGAACAGGTGCGGGAACGGTTCGCTGTGGACCTTGTCGTTGGTGTCGTAGGCGATCGACAGCGGCACGTGATCCTTGCCGGCCTTGGCGCGGCGCAAAACCTCCAACAGCACTCCGACCAGTTCCGGAGTCATCGGGATCAGCCGCTCGCAATCGGTCTTGGACGGCACGATGTGGAGCAAGGGCACCAGCGTGGCCGTTGTGGAGGCGGTGTAGTGCCGCAGCGATAATTGGGTCAGTTCAAGAAGTTCCTCGATGCGAATGCCGGTGTGACGCAGTGTCTCCACGAGCGCCCAACCCCAGAAGCCCTCCTCTTCGAGCGCGGTTACGTCGATGCGCTCGGCACTGCCTCGGATCCATCCCGGCCGCTGCTGTCCGGGTGCCAGGTGCGCCCAAATCCGGGCGCGGGCGTCGCCGTCGCGCCGCAAGGGTGGGCAGTGCCGAAGGAAGGTGAAGCCGTCGATGACGAATTCCTGGTCGTGCGTGCAGGTCAAGGCACGCTGCAGAAGCGTTGCGGTGCGGTCCTTATGCGCTGTAGCCGCAGCCAGGAGTGCCGGCAGCAGCGGGGTAAGCATGCGGGTGCGATCCTGCATGGAGGCCTTCTGGCGGCGTTTCTGCTTGGCCGCCGCGCGACTGAGCGCCCGCGGTACTGGGCACGGCGCGACCCAGACACCCCAGCGGACGGGGTCGTCGTGCGACCACTCGGCCAGGTCGCGGTACATGCCGCGGATGGCGAACAGGATCGAGTGCACTTCGCGTCGCGGGCGGCCGTCGAGGGTCATCGCCAACCGTTCCCGCCACGCCGTCACCACCTCGGCCGAGATCGCCAGGTCCTTTTGGTCCGGATTGATCTGCAGGATCTCCCACCAGAACAATCGGGCCAGGCGGTAGGCAAGTCCCTCCAGCGAGCTGTAGTCCATGTTGGGCTGTAGCTCCTCGAGGTAGCCCACGAGGAGGTCGCGCACTCCTGAGGCGGGGATGCCGTATCGATCGACTAGCGTCGCAGCGCTGTGTTGGCGTGTGTTGCCTCGCGCCGACCACGTCGCCCGCAGCGTAGGCGCCTCCTCGGCCAAGGGGCCCAGGGCGACCAACAGCTCCCAGATGAGGTGTTCGCGGCGCTGTCGCCCCGAGGTGCGCACCACGTCGGCGTAGAACAGCAGATCGTCGCCGCACAGTTGTCCGATGTTCTTCCCGGTGCGGATCATCACCCGCGCCAATGCCTTTTCGGCGTCGTCCTGGTATTTGGGCACCGCGTCCCGGTAGGCGGGCAGCGTACGCAACCGTTCCAAGTCCGGCCCGCCATTGCTGTCGAGGAACCTGCCGAGGGCTACCCGCTGCTTGGAATCCAACAGCCAACTGTAGGACGGCCGCAGTGCGCGTACGCGCAGTAGCGCATTGAGGGCCTTGAGCGTGGGTGACCAATGGTCGTAGTGCGGCAACGCATCATGCTCGATCCAGGTGCGCGGAGCGGCGTCGTAACCGCTGGCCAGCCACCGCTCCTCCCACGTCTGCCCTGAATATTGAGCCAGGACACCCAGCAGGGCCTGCGTTCCCCGAACCATCGGCTGAAGCTGCTGGGGTGGCAGCGTCCGGTGGCGCTCGGTTACGACGTCGCACAACTCAGTGATGGTGAGATGCTGCATCGTCACACCGCGGGCGCCCTCTGGCGGTGATGGGGGCGCGTGGTTGGCGTCGTAGCCCCACAGGGGCCGGGCCAGGCCGGCGGGGCCGAACCGGCTGTCTGCTGGGATCGCTTGCAGATGCGGTGAATCAGGCCGTGACAGCAGCTGGACCTGTGGGCTCATCGCCCGCCGCGTCGCGGCGGCCTGCCGGCGTTGCGGTGATCGGATGTCCTCAGCGCTCAATTCGGCAGCCCCAACAGTTCTCGGACCGCTGCGGGGTCGTAGGCAGGTTCGATCGTCGATGCTTCGATCTTCGGTCGGGCGTGATGCTCAAGGACCTTGCCGATCAAATCTTCCAGGCGAGGCTGGGTGTAGATCTGAGTGGTCGTCACGCTGGCATGCCGCAGGACGGTTTGCACGTCGACCAGCGTGAACGCGGGGTCGGCCAGCATCCGCGCGGCGGCGGTGTGGCGGAAGTCGTGCAACGACCAGTTCGCGCCCAAGCTGGCGTTGGCGCGGCGCAGCACCGCGCGCATTGCGTGGTAGTTCAGCGGTGCAGGCTGAGAGCGTCGGGTCCACCACACCGGACCACCCGGCTCGATCGGCGGGCGTCCAGCCAAATACAGCGCCAGCCATACGAATGAGTCCACTGAGGCCGGAACGGTCTCCCGCATGCGGCTGCCCTTGCTGGTGACCGTGATTGTGTAGCGGCCGGCATCCAGATCACCGTGACGCAAACCGAGCAGCTCCGATGCCCGCACACCCGAGGACAGATAGAAACTCACTAACGCTCGATCGCGGTGGCTGCGCAACGCGTTAAACAGCGCTGCGGCGGCGTCATCGGGGATCGCCCGCCACACCGGCCGTGGGGTCTTCTGCCGGTAGTTGGCGCGCCGAAAGATAGCGAAGTCTTCCATCGGGTTGTGGTGCGCATGCGGTCGGCCACCTTGCCTAGCACGTTGTGCAGGAACGGGATTCACCAGCGGACCCAGATCGACGGCACAGGCGTGGTCATAAAACCCGAATAAGACTGACAGCTGATGGTTGATGGTGCGGGGGGCGTACTTGCCGGACAACTCCGCCTTGCCGGTCACTGCGTTCACCGACCCCGGTGGCGGCCCATCCGGTCGTCGGCGAAGACGTTGCGGATTGGGCGCCGCCCGCAAGTGCTCGACGAACGCGCGGACATCTACGCGCTCGGCTCGCTCCCAACTGATCAGGCGGTCATGCAGGAAACGGAACCACCGCAGAAGGTCGAACGCGTAACTTCGAACTGTGAGTGGACTGCAATCAGACGCCGCCAGTTCGCGAAGGTATGACGTCGCCCCGGGATGCTCGGCATCGGGGAAGATCACCCGCCACGGCAACCCGCTCGGCGCCGACTCCACCCGACCCACCTCGCCCATAGCCGGATCCTCCGCCCGCCGCAGCCACTCCATCGGAAGGCTCGCCGAAGTTCAGTCAACTAGACGGGCGCTGGTGTTCCGCGATGGCGACGAGGTGATTCTGCTGTCGCGCAGCGGCAAGGACCTGGGGCGGTACTTCCCGGAAATGGTGGCTGCACTGCGCGACGAACTGGCGCCGCGCTGTGTGCTCGACGGCGAGGTCGTCGTCCCCCGGGAGATCGACGGCCGAATGCGGCTGGACTGGGAATCGCTGTCTCAGCGCATCCATCCGGCCGCATCAAAATGCTGTCCGAACAGACACCCGCGCACTTCATCGGCTTCGACGCACTCGCCACCGGTGACGCATCGCTGCTCAAGGAGCCCTTCCGGGTGCGCCGCAAGGCGCTGGTCGATGCGGTGACGGAAAAGCGATGGTGCCACGTCACGCGAACCACCGAGGAGCCGGAGCAGGGGGCGCAGTGGCTCGAGACCTTCGAGGGTGCAGGTCTCGACGGAATCATCGCCAAACGGCTCGACGGCCCGTATATGCCAGGGAAACGTGAGATGGTGAAGGTCAAGCACGCCCGTGACGCCGACTGCGTGGCCATCGGATACCGGATCCACAAGAGCGGTGAGGGTCTCGGGTCGATCCTGCTCGGTCTCTACCGTGACGACGGTGACCTGCAGATGGTCGGTGGCGCAGCGTCGTTCAGTGTCAAGGACCGGATCAAGCTGCTCGCCGATCTCGAGCCGCTACGCGAAGGCGACGAGGTGCGCGAAGGTGACCCCAGCCGCTGGAATTCCGCGGCGGACAAGCGCTGGATCCCGGTGCGGCCGGAGAAGGTCTGTGAGGTTGCCTACGACCAGATGGAGGGAAACACATTACACGGCAAGAGGTTTCGGCATGCCGTCAAGTTCGTCCGCTGGCGGCCTGACCGCGAGCCGTCGAGCTGCACCTTCGACCAGCTCGACGTGCCTCTGAACTACGATCTCTACGACGTGCTGGAGTCGACGTAATGGCAACGCCTGCAGAAGAAATCGACGTCGACGGCGTCAAGGTCCGGTTGACAAACCGGGACAAGCCGTACTTCCCGAAGTTGGGTAAGAACGGCACCAAGGGCAAGCTCTTCGACTACTACCTGGCCGTCGCCTCGGGTCCGATGCTGGCGGCACTGCGAGACCGGCCCACGCATCTGCAGCGCTTTCCCGACGGCATCGACGGCGAGGAGATCTATCAGAAGCGGGTGCCGCAGAAGCACCCCGATTATCTGGAAACGTGCACCGTGACGTTCCCGTCGGGGCGAACGGCCGACGCGCTCAAGGTGACTCACCCGTCGGCGATTGCGTGGGCCGCGCAGATGGGCACCGTCACGTTGCATCCGTGGCAGGTGCGCTGCCCCGACACCGAACATCCGGACGAGCTGCGCATCGATCTCGATCCGCAGCCCGGCACCGCGTTCAAGGAGGCCCGTGAGGTCGCCGTGGACGTGTTGAAGCCGCTGCTCGACGAACTCGGGCTGGTGGGCTATCCGAAGACCTCGGGCGGTCGCGGCGTGCACATCTTCCTGCGGATCAAACCGGACTGGGACTTCATCGCGGTGCGACGCGCGGGCATCGCGTTGGCCAGGGAGGTGGAGCGGCGGGCACCGAAAGCGGTGACGACGTCGTGGTGGAAAGAGGAACGCGGGAAACGGATCTTCATCGACTACAACCAGAACGCCCGCGACCGCACCTTCGCGTCGGCGTACTCGGCGCGCAAGACTCCGATCGCGACGGTGTCGACGCCGCTGACGTGGGACGAACTACGCGGCGCTGACCCCGACGACTACACCATCTCGACGGTGCCCGGTTTCGTTGCGGGACGGCCTGATCCGTGGGCGGACATTGACAAGACGGCACAGTCACTCGAGCCGCTGCTCGAGATGGTCAAGGCTGACGAGGAGGAGCGGGGGCTCGGCGATATGCCTTACCCGCCGAGCTACCCGAAGATGCCGGGCGAGCCGCCCCGGGTGCAGCCGAGCAAGAAGGTGGCCGCCAACTGGGATGAGGACGGCAATCCGGTGAAGAGCGACTGATCCGGTTCCTTGCTGTAGATGGCGTGGCAAGCGGTCGCTAGGCCGATTCGTCCGCACGTGTTGAATTGCCTGGCTACCATCGATAAATGGCAAACGACGCGGCACAACCGCGCAACATCTCTGTCCGGCTACTCGTCGCAATGTTAGCTGTCGTCGCTATGTCGTTCGCGCCCAATGGAATTCACACTGCAGCAGCCCAGGGCTGTCCCGACATCGAGGTGATCTTCGCCCGCGGCACCAACGATCCGCCCGGCATCGGCCTCGTCGGCCAGGGATTCGTCGACGCCCTGCGCGCCAAGGTCGTCCCCAGAACCGTCGGCGTGTACGCGGTGAACTACGCCGCCACCTTCAACTTCCTCCGCGCCGCCGATGGCGCCACCGACGCGAACAATCACGCCCAGTTCATGGCCAACACCTGCCCGGACACCAAGCTCGTCCTGGGCGGATTTTCTCAAGGCGCGGCGGTCATCGACCTGATGCTGGGCGTCGCCCCGAACGTCTCGGCCATCTCCGGCATGAGTGCAATTCCAGGGCTGAATGCCATCCCCGGTCTGGACCTCAACGCTCTCGCCAGGCCGATGCCGCCCGACGTGGCGAACCGCGTCGCCGCTGTCGCGGTGTTCGGCAATCCACTCGGCAGGGTGATGGGCCCGCTGAACGTCCTCAGTCCCGCGTTCGGCGCCAGGACCATCGACCTGTGCAACCCCCAGGATCCGATCTGCGACACCGGCGACCTGAGCAACCGGGCCCCGCACCACCAGTACGTCCCCGGAATGACCGATCAGGCAGCGAGCTTCGTCGCCGGACTGGTCTAATCCCCGGTGCGCTCGACCCGGGAGTCGAAGTCGCTGTCGAACGGGCACGCGCCGGTGACCGTGTAATGACCATTTCCGGTGAGCAAGGTGATCGGATTCTGCGCGGGCGTTGGCAGGGGGTACTGCAGGGTGATCTCGCGGCGGGCGGCGCCACCCTTCTCACACGTCGAGTCCGAGATCCTGTTCGCCAAGACGAACTGATTCTTGGCGAAGGTGAGGATCTTGGCGCTGTCCGGGTTGGCCCAGTAGCTCAGGCAGCGGTCGCCGGTTCGAAGGCAGTACGTCGTGATGTCGAAGCTCACGTCGGCGCTGCGGTTGCCGTCCTTGTAGGTGTCGATCTCCTGATAGCGCCCGTACAGCGCCTCTGCGGGCGAGGCCACCCGGGCGGGCAGGGTTGCGGGGTCGACGACCGAGACACCGCTCTGCAAATCTCCCGTCCGCGTGAACGTCACCGGTCGGTTGCTGGCGCAGTTGGGGTCCGTCGACCGGACGATGAACTCGCCCTCGAGCGACCCGTCGGGCTGTGACTGCAGCGACATCGTCTCCCAGACCTCCGTCGACGCGGCACTCCCGCACTTGCCCTCTTTCGTGTTCACCGCCTCCCAGCGACCGTCCACCTCGTCGAGCACCAATGCCGTTGCGGCCGTGACAGATCCATCCACCTTGGTCGCGCTCGCCAAGCACGTCTCATTGCCGTCTTCGCACGCCGACTTGATCACCCACGTCTCATTGCCGCCCGAAGCATTCTGAAACGGCTGTCCGTTGGGCTGGGTTGGCGCGCCGAACGTGGCTGCGAACGTGCCGTTGGGTCCCGCGCCCGGTGGTGGTGCACCGCTGCCGGGCGCGGATTCCTCATCACCGCCGAGCACCACGAGGATCGTGCCGACGGCGGCGAAGATCATCACGAGGGCGATGGGAACGACAATCGCCGTGCGCTTGTACCAGGGCCACGGCGCATCGTCGTCGGCCCGCTGCCGGCCGGCATCGGACTGCGCCGGGGGAGCCTGCGCCGGTTGAGCCTGGGTGGGAGCGGCGGCACTTTCGTCCAGCGGCGCCGGTGCGCCGAGGTGCGTGGGTGCCCACGCCTGGGCGACATGGTCGGGCGTCCCGGCCTGGGTCGGCGCCCAACCGGGTTGGGCGGGTTGCGCTGTCGTCGGCGCCCACGCCTTCTCGCCCTGCTCGGCCGGGCGTGCCTGGGTCGCATCCGCGGCAGGCGTCGGATCGGCCGCCGGTCGGGCCTGTGTCGCATCGGCGGCTGGTTCCAGTTGTTCAGTCCGCCGGGGATTCTCCTTGTGCCAGTGCTTCTCGGTGTCTTCGTCTTGGAAGCCCTTGGTCGGCGCTAGTGGTGCTGTCCCGGGTGTCGTCTGACGCGAACCCGGTTTCGTCCGCTGGGTCCGGCCGCCGTTGGCGATCGCCGCCTGTGCCGCGCGGGCCATCTCCGTCGTCGTGGGGTAGCGGTCCTCGGGATCCTTGGCCATTCCGGCGGCGATCACCGCGTCCAGTTCGGGTGACACGTCCTTCCGCTTGATCGACGGACGCGGTGGCGGGGAGGTGAGGTGGCCGGCGATCTGCTGCTCCACGCTCTCGCCCGGGAACGGCCGACTAGACGTCAGGCATTCGTAAAGCACACAGGTCAACGCGTAGATGTCGGAACGTGTATCGCTTTGCCCGGTGGTGAACCGTTCGGGCGCCATGTACGGCCACGTGCCGACCACGTTGCCGGTGGCCGTCAGCTTTGTCTCGCCGGCCGCGCGCGCGATGCCGAAATCGATCAGATAGGAGAAATCGTCCTCGGCGACGAGGATGTTGGACGGCTTCACGTCACGGTGCACGAGCCCGATTTTGTGGGCGGCGTTGAGCGCCGACGCAATCTGCTCGATGATCTTCACCGCCCGCACGGGCTCCATCGGTCCAGCGGCGAGGACGTGCTCCAGGTCCTGGCCCTCGATCAGCCGCATGTCCACATAAAGCCGACCCTCGATCTCACCGAAGTTGTGAATGGGGACGACGTGCGGGTTGTTCAGACCGGCCGCGGCGAAGGCCTCGTGCCGGAACCGCTCCTCGAAGACGGGGTCGGCAGCAAGCTGCGCCGGCAGCACCTTCACGGCCACGACGCGGCGGGTCGCGGTGTCAAACGCCTTCCACACCTCACCCATGCCGCCGCGGCCGATCAACTCAACGAGCCGGTACCTGCCGAAGGGCGTGCCCTCCACTACGCCTCCTGGAAACTGCGGAAAACCAGCACGTTCACACTCTTCACGATCGGGCTGTCACCCGGTCCCGTATTAGAGATTGAAGCGGCAGCGGGTATACCGCAACCCACTGGATGTGATCGGTTCCGCAAGTGTCTTTCCTCCGCCGCTGCGCGGGCCTGGTGCGTAGATGAACTATCCGTTGGGAAGGCAAATCAACCCACCTGTGTGGGCGGTTGTTCCGGGTAAGGATGCCATCCGCTTTCGAAATTTGCTGTTTTCGGTGAATGTGTGGCGTTGCGGGCCGCTGACTGCGAGAATTCTCCGATCTGGCGCTTTCGGGGGAAACGCCAGCTTGAAGGGGGTGCTCGATGATGAGGATTCGCCGGTCCAGCGCAGGGCTGTCGATGGTCGTCGCACTGCCCGCCTTTGTTGCCGATACCGCTGTCTGGCACGCTCCGCCGGCCATCTGATTGAGGAACGACCATGCAAGATCCGACTGGACTCACAGGTGTCCAAGAAAGATCCAAGAACAACGACCGAGGCTCATGCCATTCAGCAAGCCACCTGAGCAGGAGCACATCGTCATGAGCATCAAGAACTTCGCTACCAAACCCAGAGCGGTCCGCGGCCTGGCTGTCACCCTGGCGTCGGTCGTAACCGTCTCGTCGGCGGCGTTGAGCATCGGTGCGGTCCCCGCGCTCGCCCAGCCGACTGACGAGACAACGGTGGTGGACACTCCGTTCTACGCGCCGCCCGTTGTCGAAGCGCCGCCGGTTGTGGAGGCCCCCCCGGTTGTCGAGGCGCCGGTTGTGGATGCCCCCCCGGTTGTGGAGGCACCGCCGGTTGTTGAGGCTCCCCCGGTTGTGGAGGCTCCCCCGGTTGTGACCGAGGAGGAGCCGCCGGCGGTCACGGAGGACACACCCCCGGTGACCAACCCGGATGCAGGGACCGGAGGATCGACCGGCACCGAGGGGACCGGTGGCACGACCGGCACCGAAGGGACCGGTGGCACGACGGGTACCGAGGGGACCGGTGGCACGACGGGTACCGAGGGGACCGGTGGCACGACGGGTACCGAGGGGACCGGTGGCACGACGGGCACCGAGGGGACCGGTGGCACGACGGGCACCGAGGGGACCGGTGGCACGACGGGCACCGAGGGGACCGGTGGCACGACGGGCACCGAGGGAACCGGTGGCACGACGGGCACCGAGGGAACCGGTGGCACGACGGGCACCGAGGGAACCGGTGGCACGACGGGCACCGAGGGCACAGGTGGTACGACGGGCACCGAGGGCACAGGTGGCACGACGGGCACCGAGGGGACCGGTGGCACGACGGGCACCGAGGGGGCCGGTGGCACTGAAGGAACCGAGGGGACCGAGGGGACCGGTGGCACTGAAGGAACCGAGGGGACCGAGGGAACCGGTGGCACTGAAGGAACCGGTGGCACTGAGGGCACGGAGGGAACGACCGGAGACCCGGTCAATAATCCCGCCGGTGGGACGGTCGTAACGGACGGCGAGGCGGCGGAACCAAACACGCCTGCCGAGCCGGTTCAGACGCAAGCCTCCCCGCAGGACATCGAAGCCGCGAAGACCGCGCCTCCCGTCGACGTGAATCCTCCGCCCGCTCCTGAGGCCGAGGTCGAGGAGTTGCATGACCTCGTGCTGACCGGTGAAGTCAAGACCGGTGGCCCGCTTACGCCCGAGGCGTCCATCAAGGTCGAGGCCAAGGTTGCGCAATGGCAACCCGACTGGGTGCAGTACGACAAGTACTACCGGCCGTTGATCTTCAATCCCTATCCCGAGCCCATGAAGGTGGTCTACGACGTCGGCGGCCAGCCGCGGATCGTGATCATCGAACCGTTCGGCCGGGTGGTCACCGAGGTGCGGGAAGCGGGTTCGTACAACTTCTCGGCAATACGCCTGAACGCGTTCGGAATCCCCATCGAACTCGCCGTCGGCAACTTCTTCGGCGGCGGTTACGTCCCCGGACCGGGACAGCCACCGCCACCGCCGCCGCCGCCGGTGCGGACCCTCACCGACGTCCCGGTTCAGGTCCAGTACACCAACGCGACCTATGCACCGATGGTGGTCAAGCGGGTCGTCGACGTGGGTCCCGATCCGACCAACAACAACCTCCACAAGGTCCTTCTCGACGGCGTGACGCCTGCGTGGGGTGAGTGGAAGAACAACGAGGCTGGTGTGCCGCAGTTCGTGGTCAACGAGACGCAGAGCTTCCCCGGCATGGAAGCCCCTGGGGAAGGACCGCTGCCCGGAAACTACGACCTGAAACTGGTGAGCGACGAGAAGCCCACCGGGTTGGGCGGCACCGACTTCCTGCTCATCGCAGGGGCTGCCCTGGTTGCGGTCGTCGCGATCGGTGCGATCGTCATGACGGTCTTCGGCAAGCGACGACGGGCGGGGCTCTGACGCGGCGCCGGCGCGCGGCAGAAATGCCGCGCGCACACGCGCCAGGTTGAGTAGGCGCATGCAGGTTTCATCGACAGTGCGGAAGTGGTCCGCGGGGCTGGCGTTGTTCGCGATCGTCGCGAGCGGCGTCGGCCTCGCGGTCGTTTTGATCGTCGGCAGTATGTCCGCGCCCAAGCCGTCGGAGCGGGCGGTGGCACCGCGCACGACGCTTGCACCACCGCAGCCGAAGGTGCCGACTCCCGTCGAGTTCGCCCTCAGGGTGATCGTCACCGATCAGACCTGTGTGCCCGACGCCGCGTGCAGTTACAAGTACACGATCGAGCCGAAATACATTGGCCTGCATCCGTTGCCGGAAACCCCGTTCACGGTGTTCTACGAGGTTCTCGGAGGGAACGCGCCGCAGCAGGGCGAGTTCACCGTGCACAACGACCAGGCACAGATCCGCAAGGACGTCATCCTCGAGGGGCCACCGGGCGCGCAGCTGAAGGCACACGTCATGAGCGTGGCCGGCTGAATATTGCGGTTCTGCGCCCACGGCGACGGCTACCGACGCATTGTTAGCGCTATGACAAAGGCGTCAACGCTGCGGGCCGGGGAGGGCTTGCCGCGCAGCGTCCAGGGCGCCGCAGATCCGCGCTTCGCAAACGTCATGCGGATCTTCGCCGGACTGTTCCCGGGTCGCCGCTTCGGCGGCGGTGCGCTGGCGGTCTACATCGACGGCAAGCCGGTTGTCGACGTGTGGACAGGTTGGGCGGACAGAGTAGGTCAGGTGGCCTGGACGGCCGATACGGGGGCGATGGTGTTCTCGGCGACCAAAGGGGTCGCGGCGATGGTCATCCACCGCCTCGTCGATCGTGGGCTGCTGTCCTACGACGAGCCCGTTGCGACTTACTGGCCCGAATTCGGTGCCAGCGGAAAAGAAGACATCACCGTGCGCGACGTTCTACGCCACCGCGCCGGGCTGGCACACCTCAAGGGCGTGACCAAGGACGAAGTGCTCGATCACCTGCTGATGGAAGAGCGGCTCGCCGCGGCACCGTCCGATCGACAGCGGGGCTGGCCCGCCTACCACGCGCTCACGTACGGCTGGATTCTCTCGGGTCTGGCCCGGGCAGTGACGGGTAAGGGCATGCGTGAGCTCATCCGTATGGAAGTCGCGCAACCACTCAACACCGACGGGTTGCATCTCGGACGCCCGCCGGCGGGCTCGCCCACCAAGGTGGCGCAGATCCTGGCGCCGCAGGGCAGCCGCGCTAATCCGCTGCTCGATTTCGTCGCGCCGAAGGTGGCCGGACTGCCGCTGTCGGGCGCGCTGGGCGCGATGTACTTTCCAGGTATCAAATCCCTTGTGCAGGGCGATATCCCGTTCCTGGACAGCGAGGTTCCTGCGGCCAACGGCGTGGTGACGGCACGTGGCCTAGCCAGGATGTATGCCGCGGTCGCCAACGGCGGCAGCATCGACGGCGTCGAACTCCTGTCACCCGAGCTGACGCAGGGACTCATCGGAAACCCGAAGCCGTGGCCGGATCTGAACGTCGGCGTGCCGATGCCGTTCCATCTCGGCTATCACGAATCGCCGGTCCCCGGTCTGCTCAAGGGTTTCGGCCACTTCGGTCTCGGTGGGACGCTCGGCTGGGCCGATCCGGGGTCCGGCAGCGCGTTCGCGTTCGTCCACGATCGGCTGCTTACCCCGATGCTCTTCGATATGGGAGCGTTCGCGGGACTGGCCCGGCCCTTGCGCAACGCCATCACCGCCGCCCGGCACAACGGTCCCATAGTCGTGCCCAAATACGGTGCGCGCTATAGGGAGTCGGCTGCGCAAAAGAAAGTTGCGGGCCGCAGCTAAGGCGTCGGAACGACGCCGTGTGCCTGCGGCAGCGGTAGATCGTTGTAGGTGGCGATGCCCGGTGCTGCCGCGACGACTGCGCCGATGGCGTGGATCGGCGGCATCGCCGTCATGATGTGTCCGAGCACGAAGAAGTCCTCCAGAGTCTTCGCGTTCTCGATCATGTCGGGCGGTGGAAGGAAACCGACCTGCATATTGACCGTCGGCCGCCCGTCGATGTTGATCTTCCACCCATCGCCGTCGAGCTGCCAGTCCGGATCCAGCGTCTGCCCCTTTTTCCACCGAACGTTGATGTCGATCACGGTCTTGCCGTTGGCGATTCCCTGCCAGCTGGCGTATACACCGGCGACGTGCCCGGCTTTGATGGTCCACGAGGCCATCGGGAGATCCTCTGTGGTCTGGGCGTATTCGGATACACATTTGATCTCGTCCAACTCGATGCCGACGGCATCGGCGACCAACTGCACGGCTTCGGCGAACACCGCCGTGCCCTTCTCGGCCATCGGCAGTAGATCGGGATCGTCGATCTTCTTGTCGAAGCCGACGGGCCGCTCGGTGTCGGGCGAGTCGTAGAGGGTGGTGTCGGCGGACTCGGCGATGGTGATCTTGTCGACCCGGTCGCATGCGGTGGTGGCCACGATGGCGAGCAACTCGGCGAACCCGGGGCTGACGCCCGACCCGAACAGCGTGGATCCGCCTCGCTGGCAGGCATCTTCGAGTCTGGCGCGGCCGTCGCCGAGGTTTTGGCCGGTGATGAAGGACGCGGAGGCGACGACATTCACCCCGGCCTCGAGGATGCGGACCAGTTCGTCGACGTCGATCCACATCGGGTTGTACACCACGACGTCGGGCTTCAGAGCCAGCAACTCGTCCACGTCATTGGTGGCCTTGACCCCCAACGGTTCGATGCCGGCCAATTCGCCCGCGTCGCGTCCCGCCTTGTCCTTCGACCACGCGTAAAGTCCGACGAGTTCGTAGTTCGGGTTCTTTGCGATCGCCTCGACCGAGCTCTTTCCGACATTTCCCGTCGTCCACTGAACGACCCGGTATGGAGTGTTTGGCACCCGCTCAGCATAGGGCCGGCCGGCGCGGCGGAAAAGGCTTTTTTACCGACCGGCGAAAAATAATCTAGGGTGACCGCCATGAGCGGGCGAACCAGGGGGCGTCCACCGCGGATCAGCCGGGATCAGATCGTCGCCGCGGCCCGAAGCGTCGCGGCCGGGGATCTGACCATGCAGGCGGTCGCCAATGCGCTCGGAGTGAGCCGCAAGGCGCTGCACTACTACGTCGGCGACCGTGCAGGCCTGCTGACCCTGATGGTGCTCGACCAGTTCGAGCGGGAACTCGCGCCCGTCGAGCTGCCCACAGACGACGACTGGCCGGTCACGCTGCGGGCATACGCCATGGCCTTCCGCGACGGGCTCATCCGGGTGGGCATCCAGGATTCCGTGACCGACTTCTCGCAGCTCGGCGGCCTCAGCACGGTGGCGGCGTTGGCGTTGGCCGACCGCGTCCTCGACGCGCTGCTGTCGGCGGGACTGGATCCCGACAGCGCGCGGCACGGTCTCACCGCCGCGTCGAACATCGCGCAATCGGCCGCGCAGACCGTGCTCGCACAGACCGGCTCCGGCGTCCACCGTCACCGTGCGGAAACGACGGCGGCGCTGCTGCGTGAACCGCAGGACACCTACCCAGCGCTGCGCCGAGTACTCGAATCGGCGCCAGCCACCGAACACGACGCGCAAACCCAGTTCGATTTCGAACTCGGCTTGGTGATCGCCGGTCTGGAGCGGATTCTGAAACGGTTGTGAGGCAACGCTTTAATTCGGAGTGAGCGCGACCTTCCCCGTGCGCAGCTGGCCGCTTCCGTCAATCCACGTGAGATCGATGACGTCGCCGGGGTAGTGGCGATCGAGCACATACGTCAGATCGGTGGCCGAACCCAGCGCCGTGCCGTCCAGATTCGTGAGGATGTCGCCGGGGACCAACCCGGCCTGGTCGGCGGGGCCGCCCCTCAGGACGTCGGCGACGAGCACCCCCGGGGCGTCCGATGGAGTAGTGCGCACACCGACGCCGAGCAGCACCGGCGGGCCGATATGCACCGAGGCGGATGCCGCGCCCGCGCGGATCTGATTGGCGATCGCCATGGCGTCGTTGATGGGGATGGCGAAGCCCTTGCCGCCCGGACCCATCCGGAAGTTCACCGATGCTGCCGTCGTGACCCCGACGACCTGGCCTGCTCCGTTCACGACGGGGCCGCCGGAATCCCCGGCGACCACCGGTGCCGCGAACTCGATCAGCCCGGTCAATTCGTCCTTGCTGCCGGTGAGTGTGTCTTCAGCGTTGACCGTGCGGCCGAAGCCGGTGACGGTGCCCACTTCCTGGGTCAGTGGCGCGTTGCTGCCTTGCGCGTTGCCGAGGGCGACGACAGGCTCCCCCTCTACCAGCAAACCGGAGTCGCCGATCGGTGCGACTGGCAACCCACTGGCACCCAGTAGCTGGAGAACCGCGATGTCGCGACGACGGTCGTAGCCGACCAGTTCGGCGGGAAACGCGCGGCCGGCGACGCCGACGGTGATGCGGTCGGCCCCGCCGACCACATGGAAATTGGTCAGCACCTGACCGTTCGGATCGAGCACGATGCCCGCACCGTTTCCGATCGCGCTCTGGTAGTAGATCTCGGTGTCGATTCGTGCCACCGCCGGCTCGACGACGCGGGCCGCGGCGACCGGATCCCCGGGCGCGGCCCCTGACTTAGCCGGGTGCACTGGTGCCACCAGCGCCAAGACCGCGATGAGTGCGGTCAACAGGGTCGCGCAGGAGCGACGCGTACGGATTATGCGCATCAGCACATTCTGCCCGAAAACGAAATCTTTAATCTTCGACCGCGACGCCGCCACGCAGGCGCCGACGTCGACGCCGCGTGGGCTCCGCCTTCTCGGACGTGCCGTTAGCAGGGGATTTGCCGTTCGCCTTCCCGGTATCCGGCGCGTTTTCGTCGGCCTTGTCTGCTTCGTCGGCCGGAGGCTCGGGCTCGGTTGCGGTCGATTCGGGCGCTTCGGCCTCAGCGGTGACCTCAGCAGGCTTGTCGTCGGAGTCCTCTTCGGACGTCTCCGCTTCGGACGTCTCGTCTGCTGTCGTGTCGTCTGCTGTCGTCTCGTCCGCGGACTCCGTGTCCTCAGCGTCCTTCTTGCGGCTGCGGCGCGGCCTCGGCGTCTTGGGCTTCAGCGGTTTCGGCGGCGGTGGTGGCAGCTCGGCGACATCGGCCAGGTAGAACGAGAAAATTCCCAGCAGCGCGATCGCGGCGGCGGCACCGTAGATCCCGAACAGCCACTGACCCGCGTCGTCCAGCGAGAGCCAGATCTCGCTGATCGCCGCGCCGAGGACCAACACACCGGCGAGGATGTGCAGCACGATCGACGCCGTCCGCAGCCGCAGGGCCAGCAGCGGCGTGCGGAGCTCCGGCCGTCGCGTGCGTAGCAGCGTGAAGACCACCGGCAGCGCGGCCAAGCCGATCAGCACGCCGGTGACGATGCGCATCACGGTGCCGAGGGTGTGCGACGTCGTGCCCATCAGTTCCCACCAGCGCGGCAGGACGAAGGCGAAAAAAAGGGCCGCGGCAACACACGAGAACGAGGCGTGCCACAAGACCGCGACCCAGCGCCGCATACTCCTCCTCGAGGTTGGTTGGCCCGGGGTGCGACCAGGTCAATTCCTATGTGGTCGCACCCCGGCCAAAGCGCGGAGGATAGGGGATTTGAACCCCTGAGGGCTATTAACCCAACCCGCGTTCCAGGCGAGCGCCATAGGCCACTAGGCGAATCCTCCGCCGGTCATGGTAGCCGACCGCGCTGATGCGCCCGTCGAGTCACATGTGCGCCGGGTATTAGACTCCGTGCTGGACCCCGCGCGGCGTCCATCCTGTGAACTCCCCCAGGGCCGGAAGGCAGCAAGGGTCAATGGGCTCTGGCGGGTGCGCGGGGTCCCCCTCTTTTCCCGGGGTCCACCCGCTCCCAGTGAAAGGCGCCTCGTGTCGTTTCAGTCGCTCGGCCCTGCGGAACTTCGCGCACAGCACGAGTTGCAGACGCGCAATTACGCCGACCTCAAGGCCAAGGGTCTCAAGTTGGATCTGACCAGGGGTAAGCCCTCGGCCGCCCAGCTCGACCTGTCCAACGGCCTGCTGAACCTTCCCGGCCAGGCCGACTTCAAGGACGGCGACGGCACCGACACACGCAACTACGGCGGCCTGCACGGGCTGCCGGAGCTGCGGGCCATCTTCGGCGAGATACTCGGGATCGGGGTGCCGAACCTGATCGCCGGCAACAACGCGAGCCTCGAGTTCATGCACGACGTCGTGACGTTCTCGATGCTGCACGGCGGCGTCGATTCGCCGCGGCCCTGGAAGGATGAGCCGCACGTCAAATTCCTCTGCCCGGCGCCCGGCTACGACCGGCACTTCGCGATCACCGAGACCCTGGGCATCGAGATGATCACCGTGCCCATGCACGAGGACGGCCCCGACGTCGACCTGATCGAGGAGCTGGTCGCTGTCGACCCGGGCATCAAGGGCATGTGGTGTGTTCCGGTGTACTCGAACCCGACCGGCGTGACCTTTTCGTGGGAGAAGGTGCGGCGGCTGGTTCAAATGCGCACCGCTGCCAACGATTTCCGGCTGATGTGGGACAACGCGTACGCGGTGCACACGTTGACCCACGATTTCGCGCAGAACATCGACGTCCTGGGACTGGCCGAGGCGGCGGGGAATCCGAACCGGCCGCTGGTCTTCGCGTCGACGTCGAAGATCACGTTCGCCGGTGCCGGGGTGAGCTTCTTTGGGGGCTCGCTGGGAAACATCGCGTGGTATCTGCAGTACGCGGGCAAGAAGTCGATCGGGCCGGACAAGGTGAACCAGCTGCGGCATCTGCGGTTCTTCGGCGACGCCGACGGCGTGCGGCTGCAGATGCGGCGTCATCAGGAACTGCTGGCGCCCAAGTTCGCCACGGTGCTGGAGATCCTGGCCGACCGGCTCGGCGAGTCCAAGATCGCGTCGTGGACCGAGCCGAAGGGCGGCTACTTCGTGAGCCTGGATGTGCTGCCGGGCACCGCGCGCCGCACCATCGCGCTTGCCAAGGATGCAGGTATAGCGGTCACGGAGGCCGGCGCCACCTTTCCGTACCGAAAAGATCCGGAGGACAAGAACATTCGGATCGCGCCGTCATTCCCGCCGCTGCCCGAGTTGCGCGAGGCGATGGACGGCCTGGCGACCTGCGCGCTGCTCTCGGCCACCGAAGCGTTGCTGAAGGACTGAAGTGTTCATCCGGCCCGGTTTTCGTCACAGTCGCTCGGTAGCCTGCTGAGCGTGGCGCTCTACCGCAAGTACAGACCCGCGACCTTCGCCGACGTGGTCGGCCAGGAGCACGTCACCGAACCGCTGTCCACGGCGCTGACAGCGGGGCGCATCAACCACGCCTATCTGTTCTCCGGGCCGCGCGGGTGCGGCAAGACGTCGTCGGCGCGAATCCTGGCCCGGTCGTTGAACTGTGAGCAGGGGCCGACGGCCACACCGTGTGGGGTTTGCGCGTCCTGCGTGGCGCTCGCGCCCAACGGCGGTGGCAGCGTCGACGTCACCGAACTGGACGCGGCCAGCCACGGCGGGGTGGACGACACCCGGGAGCTACGCGATCGCGCGTTCTACGCTCCGGCGCAGTCGAGGTACCGCATCTTCATCATCGACGAAGCGCACATGGTCACCACGGCGGGTTTCAACGCGCTGCTGAAGATCGTCGAGGAGCCGCCGGAACATCTGATCTTCGTGTTCGCCACGACAGAGCCGGAGAAGGTGCTGCCGACCATTCGCTCGCGGACCCATCACTACCCGTTCCGGTTGTTGGCACCGCGGACCATGCGGTCGCTGCTGGAGCGCATCTGCGCGCAGGAGACGGTGACGGTGGACGACGCGGTGTACCCGCTCGTCATCCGTGCCGGCGCCGGATCGCCCCGTGACACGCTCTCGGTGCTCGACCAACTGTTGGCGGGTGCGGACGGTAACCAGGTCAGTTATCCACGGGCCCTGGCGCTGCTGGGTGCCACCGATGTGGCGCTGATCGACGATGCGATCGATGCGCTCGCGGCCGGCGACGCCGCCGCGCTGTTCGGGGCGGTCGAGGGCGTGATCGACGCCGGCCACGACCCGCGGAGGTTCGCCACCGATCTGCTCGAACGTTTCCGCGATTTGATCGTGCTGCAGGCGGTTCCCGACGCGGTCGCCCGCGGTGTGGTCGACGGACCCGAGGACGTGCTGGAGCGGATGCGCGATCAGGCGACCCGGGTCGGCACCGCCACGCTGACCCGCTACGCGGAGGTGGTGCACGCCGGGCTGGGCGAGATGCGCGGTGCGACGGTGCCCCGGCTGTTGCTCGAGGTCGTGTGCGCGCGGCTGCTGTTGCCGTCGGCCAGCGATACCGAGTCGGCGTTGTTGCAGCGCGTCGAGCGCATCGAGACCCGGCTGGACATGTCGATCCCGGTGGGGGAGCTGCCCGGTGGCGCGCCGAAGTACAGCCGCAAGAGCCAGGCCGCACCGGAACCCGTCGCCGAAGCAGCCGGCGAGCCCGAACACGTCGACCCCAGGCCCGCACCGGAGCTGAAGCCGGCGCTCGAGCCGACGGTCGTCGTCGAGCCCAAGCCGATGCCGGAGCCGACCCCCCCGCCCGAGCCGGTTTCCGCTCCGAAACCGGAGCCGGCATCGCCTCCGCCGGTGCGCCAGCCCGCCGACCCCGTCGTAGCGGCGCCGCCACCCGCGGCCGTCACCGGTGAACCGAACGCCGCTGCGGTGCGCAGCATGTGGACGACGGTGCGCGAGAAGGTCCGTCAACGCAGCCGCACCACCGAAGTGATGCTGGCCGGCGCGATCGTCCGCTCCGTCGAGGGCGACACCCTGGTGCTCAGCCACGAGTCCGCACCCCTGGCCAAACGGCTGACCGAACAGCGCAACTCCGATGTCATCCGCGAGGCGCTGAAGGACGCACTGGGTGTCGACTGGAAGATCCGATGCGAGGTAGGCCCGCCGGGTCCGCCGCCCGCCGCCGAGCCGGAGAAGAAGCCTGCTGCCGCGCCTGGGCCGCCGCCACCGATCGATGTCGACGACGAGGAGAGCATGCTCGCCGAGGCGGGCAACGACACATCCGACACACCGCGGCGCGACCCGGAAGAGGTGGCGCTGGAGCTTCTTCAGAACGAACTCGGCGCCCGCCGCATCGACGGCGGCTAGGCCCTAGGGCGTCCACCACGGGCGCAACGGCAGCCCGCCGTCGTTCCCGCGCGCGTCCAGCTTGACTGCCAGAACCTGGTGCAGCTGAATGATATTCGTCTCGAAGCCCACTCGGGAACCGGCCATGTACAGGCCCCACACCTTCGCGGTGGGGAGTCCGACCTCTTCGACGGCCTCGTCCCAGTGCTCTTCGAGGTTGCGGCACCAATCCCGCAGCGTCAGCGCGTAGTGGTGGCGCAGGTTCTCCTCGTGCACCACCTCGAGGCCGACGTCCTGCGCCTCGGTGATGATGCGGCCCGAACCGGTGAGCTCCCCGTCGGGAAAGACGTAGCGGTCGATGAAACCGCCTGCGTTGGCGCCGGTTCGGTTGTCATGGCGGGTGATGCAGTGGTTGAGCAGCAGCGCGCCGACACGCATCTTCGACTGGAGGAACCGGAAGTACGCCGGATAGTTCTGCACGCCGATGTGCTCGGTGAGCCCGATCGACGAGACCGCGTCGAACCCTGATTCCCGGATATCGCGGTAGTCGCCGTGGCGCACCTCGGCGAGATCCGACAGACCCTGCTCGTCAATCGCGTTCCGTGCCCACTCCGCCTGCTCCTTGGAGAGCGTGACGCCGATCGCCTTCACCCCGTGCCGCGCGGCGTACCGGACCATGCCGCCCCATCCGCAGCCCACGTCGAGCAGTCGATCACCGGGCTGCAGCCGCAGCTTCTCGAACACCAGCCGGTACTTGTTCTCCTGTGCCTCCTCCAAAGTGGCGTCGGCATCCGGATAGCAGGCGCAGGTGTAGGTCATCGACGGACCGAGCACCCACTCGTAGAACTTGTTCGAGACGTCGTAGTGGTGATGAATGGCCTCGGCGTCGCGAGTCTTGCTGTGCCGCAACCCTTCCATGACACGACGCCAGCGCGGCAGTGCTTCCTGGGGCGGCGGGGCGATCGGTTTCAGATGCTCGATGCCGATGGTGCGCACGATGTTGGCAAGCACCCGCGGCGGCGGAAGCCTGAAATCGAGCTTGTCGGCCAGCGCCATGAGCAGGTCGTAGGGATCCGCCGGATGGACGCCGAGCGGTCTGAGGTCGCCCGCCACGTATGCGCGCGCGAGCCCGAGCTCACCGGGAGCGGTCGCGAGATACGTCGTGCCGCGCGGCGTCAACAGGTCGAGGCCCAGCGTGGCGTCCTCGGGTCCGGCCGAACTGCCGTCGTAGGCGGTGAACTTCAGCGGAATCTGACCCGAGGCGAAGATCTCCAGGATCTCTGCCAGCGTGAGTCTTCCGGCTGGCGCTTGTGTCGAATGTTCTTTGAACGTGGTCATCGTCGTTGCACCGCCTTTGCATACAGGTCGAGGAGTCTCGAGTCGGGGTCGTAGGTCTTTTTGACGGTCTTGTAGGTTTCTCCACCATAGAGTTCGTCGAACTCTTCCGGGCTGTAGTACGCATCGGAATACAGCGATTTGTGACCATCCAGCTCGCTGACCTTGCGTTCGATCAATCTATTCGTATGTCCTTCGGTCGGACCCACCGGTACCGACGACCAGAACCCGACGTTGACGTAGGTGCTGTGGGCGCGGATCGGGTACAGCGGCCAGGTGGTGTCGCCACGGAGCCGCAACGGGCACAACCAGATCGGCTCGATCGGCACGTTGGTCAGGAACCAGTCGACGAACTCTTCTGCGCGGGACAAAGGGACCTCGATGTCCTGCACGACGCGTTCCAATGGTGGTCGGCCGTTGCGCTTTTCGATCCTGTCGGCGATGTTGAAACGCTGGTCGTAGCCGATCAGCTTCCAGTAGACGCTGCTGCGCCGGTAGCGCCGCGGCCAGAACCGGCGGATGAGCGGATCCTGGGCGCCGAATGCCCTTGAGCACCAGAACCAGTCGGTATCCCAGCGCCACAGGTAGTCGTGGATCGTCAGGCGGTCGTGCTTTTCGCCCTCGGGGTGTTGGATGGACCGGTAGTAGATCTGCTGGCCGGTGTAGTCGCTCACGGGACCCGGAGTGCCGGTCTGGTATCCGAGTACCAGGTAGCTCTCGTCGGCCGAGAACACGACACCGTCGAGGTAGTCGACGGGCTTGCCGACCGCGATGTCTGGGTGGCCTCCGGTTTCGACGATGCGGTCCATTGCCGCAAACAGGTCTGTCAACGCGTTGAACCGCAGATGACGCAGCTCGACGAACGGCTTCACCGGCTCCAGCTCGATCTTGATGCGGACCGAATATCCCAGCGTGCCATAGGAATTCGGGAATGTCCGGAAAAGATCCTGATTCTCGGTGGCGGAGGCGGTCACGAGGTCGCCAGTGCCGGTGAGGATGTCCATCTCCAGCACCGATTCGTGTGGCAGGCCGTTGCGGAACGATGTCGACTCGATACCGAGGCCGGTGACCGCCCCGCCGAGCGTGATCGTCTTGAGCTGCGGCACCACGAGCGGCGCCAGCCCGTAGGGCAGCGTTGCCGCCACCAGGTCCTCGTACGTGCACATGCCCGCGACGTCCGCGGTCCGGTTCTCGGGATCGACCGCGATGACCCCGCCGAGGCCCGAGACGTCCAGACCCTTGGTCGACGTCTTGGCCCGGGCCCGGAAGAGGTTCGACGTGGGTTTGGCCAGTCGGACCGTCGCGTTCGGGGGAATCGCCCGGTAGCTGGCCAGTAGCCGCTCTACCCCTGCGGAGTGAGCAGAACGTGCGTCGGTATCCACCACTGACACAGATATACGCTAGTCCGCGGTCGCAGGTGATGCGACCGCACCGACTGTGATCACCCCTACCTAGGAGTTGCACCGATGGGACAGGTCAGCGCGTCCAGCACCGTCGAGATCGCCGCCGCGCCGGAGGCGGTACTGGCGGCCGTCGCCGACTATGCGACCGTGCGCCCCCGGATTCTCTCGCCGCACTACAGCGAATACCGGGTGCTCGAGGGCGGGCAGGGCGCGGGCACCGTGGCGTCGTGGAAGCTGCAGGCCACGAAATCACGAGTGCGTGACGTGAAGGCCAGCATCGACGTCGCAGGTCACACGGTGATCGAGAAAGACGCCAACTCGACGATGATCACGAACTGGACGGTTTCCCCGGCAGGGGAGGGCTCGTCGGTGACCGTCAAGACCTCATGGAAGGGCGCCGGTGGCATCGGCGGCTTCTTCGAGAAGACGTTCGCGCCGCTGGGCCTGCGCAAAATCCAGGCCCAGGTGCTGGAGAACCTCAAGAAGCAGGTGGAGGGCTAGGGCCGCTAGCTGGAGCCGAGGAAGCCGGCGATCCCGCGCACCACGGCGTCGGCGTACTTCTGCCGCCCCTCGGGTGTCTTCATCAGCGCCGAATCGGCCGGGTTCTTCATGTTGCCGAGCTCGACCAGGACCGACGGGAACTGCGCCAGATTGAGCCCCGCGATGTCCGACCGCGGATTCAGGCCGCCGGTACCGATGTAGGTGGACGGCACCAGGCCTGATGCCTGCAACTGGTCCTTCATGATCGTGGCCAGTCGCACCGAAGGCCCGGCCTGCACGTCGTTGAGCGGTGGGGACGAGTAAAGGACGTGGAAGCCGCGACCGCTGGCGGGCCCGCCGTCGGCGTGGATGCTGATGACCGCGTCGGGGCGCAGGGAGTTGGCCATCGCCGCGCGTTCGTCGACGCAGGGACCCGCACTGGCATCGTCGCCGCGTGACATCGCGGTGCGCACTCCGAGCGCGGTCAGTGCCTGGCGGATGCGCAGTGTGGTCTCCCAAGCGAAGGCATGCTCGGCATAGCCGTCGTCGGTCGACGTACCGCTGGCCTGGCAATCCTTGGTACCGCCGCGGCCGGTGGGCACCTGGCGGCTGATGGACGAGTCGTTGACGGCGTTGTGACCGGGGTCGAGGAAGACGATCTTGCCGGCGATGTTGGCCGGCGCTGCGGATGCGGGGCTGACAAGCGTCGATGCGGCGATGAGGAGTCCGGTCGCCACCGCGGCGCAGGAGCGCAGAGTTCTGGTGGCACCGACACGCAGGCGGGGATGCACGGGCGCCACCGTAGCGCTGACCCCGACTAGGCTGAAACCCCAACGCGACGACGCAACCGAGTCGAGACCAATACGCAAGGGGATCGTCATGCAACCCGGCAGTGGTGGCCAGCCCGATATGTCCGCTCTTCTGGCTCAGGCGCAGCAGGTGCAGCAGCAGTTGATGGAGGCGCAGGCGGCGCTGGCCGCAGCCGAGGTCAACGGTCAAGCGGGTGGCGGCCTGGTGCAGGTCACCATGAAGGGCAGCGGCGAGGTGATCGCGGTCCGGATCGACCCCAAGGTCGTGGACCCGCAGGACATCGAGACGCTGCAGGACCTCGTCGTCGGCGCGATCGCCGATGCGTCCAAACAGGTGACGATTCTCGCCCACGATCGCCTGGGCCCTCTCGCCGGCGGCATGGGCGACATGGGACTGCCAGGACTCTGACTTGTTCGAGGGACCGGTCCAGGATCTGATCGACGAGCTCGGCAAGCTGCCGGGCATCGGGCCGAAGAGCGCGCAACGGATCGCATTCCATCTGCTGTCCGTCGAGCCGCCGCAGATCGACCGGATGACCGCGGTCTTGAACCGTATCCGCGACGGGGTCACCTTCTGCGCGGTGTGCGGCAATGTGTCCGACGACGAGCGGTGCCGGATATGTTCTGACTCGCGACGCGACGGCTCGATAGTGTGCGTCGTCGAGGAACCCAAGGATGTGCAGGCCGTCGAACGCACCCGTGAGTTCCGCGGCCGCTATCACGTGCTCGGCGGTGCGCTTGACCCGTTGTCCGGAATCGGGCCGGAACAGCTGCGAATTCGCGAGCTGCTGAACAGGATTGGCGAACGGGTCGACGGCGTGGACATCACCGAGGTGATCATCGCGACCGATCCGAACACCGAGGGCGAGGCCACAGCGACGTATCTCGTCCGGATGTTGCGCGACATCCCGGGTCTCACGGTGACGCGTATCGCCTCCGGGCTCCCGATGGGTGGTGACCTGGAGTTCGCGGATGAGCTGACGCTGGGCCGCGCGCTCGCCGGTCGACGCGCAATGGCCTGAGTTCGCCGCGCCTTCTGACGCCCAAATCCGAGTTTTGTAGACGTGCACTCGCACTTTTCCTACAAAAGTCGACTTTCGTGACGGTGTCAGTGGGGCAGAGCAACATGAAGCCATGGCTGAAATTCTGCTTGGCGGGGAAGCATTGGCGGCGGGCGTGGTCACCCGCCACGGGCTTCGGCGTTGGTACACAACGCTGTACCGAGGCGTGTATATCGAGAAGGGCGTCGAGCCATCGCTGCGTGACCGGGCGATAGGCGCATGGCTGGCGACGCGCCGTAAGGGTGTCGTCGCTGGTGTGGCGGCCTCAGCGTTACACGGGGCACCGTGGGTCGACCTCGCCGAGCCGATCGAGGTGCTGGGCGTCAAGAGTCAGCCGCAGGAAGGCCTGATCCCGAGGTCCGAACGCATTTCCGCCGACGAAATCACGAGGGTATCGGGCCTGCCCGTGACTACGCGCGTCCGAACGGCTTTCGACCTCGGCAGGCACCTGGAACGTGGCGACGCGCTCGCGCGGCTCGACGCGTTGATGTGGAATCAGCGCTTTCAGATCGATGACGTGCTGGCGCTGAGTGAAAGGTACCCGCACAGCCGTGGGACGCGGCAGCTACGCGAGTTGCTTCCGCTCGTCGACGGCGGCGCGGCCTCGCCGAGGGAATCACGGATCCGACTGTTGTTGTTGGACGCGGGGTTTCCCCGACCGGAGACGCAGATACCCGTCGTGCGTGGCGTCACTCCGGTGGCGTGGCTCGACATGGGCTGGCCCGAACTCCAGGTCGCGGTCGAGTACGACGGGGATCACCATCGAAAGGATCGTCGCCAATACGTGAAGGACATCGCGAGGCTACGCATGCTCGAGGCGCTCGGCTGGATCGTCATCCGCGTGATCGCCGAGGACAAGCCGCAGGATGTGATCGCACGGGTCGAGGCGGCGCTCGCCGCGCGCGGCTGCTTCGTGGACACCGACCGCGTCGCCGCCTAGACCCGGCGGGGGGCCGCCAGTCGCTCCTTACGCAACTGCGCGACCTCGCCGATCTCCAGCGGCGGCAGCTCGCCGACCACGCGCGACAGCAGATGGTCCGCGAGCTGAGGATTGCGGGCCAGGCACGGCCCGTGCAGATACGTCGCGACGACGCTGCCCTGCACCGCGCCGTCGATGCCATCGCCGGCACGGTTGCCCGCCCCGCTGACCACCCGAGCCAACGGGCGCGCTGCGGACCCCAAAACCGTTCCGCCGCGGTGATTCTCGAACCCCGTCAACCGCTCCGTCAGTTCCGGCAGCAGGGGCTGCGACACCACCTCGCCGATCGTCCGGCTGTCCTGCGGCGACGTCGTGACATCGAGCATCCCCACCCCGTCGACGCGCTCGCCCGACGACGTCTCATACCAGTGGCCCAGCACCTGGATCGCCGCGCAGATCGCCAGCACCGGTGCGCCCCGCTCCGCGGCCTGCTGCAAACCGGGGTAACGGATCAAGTGCTTAGTAGCCAGCCGCTGCGCGTAATCCTCGGCTCCGCCGAGGGTGTACAGATCCAGCTCGGCAGGCACCGGGTCTGCGAGGGTGATCTCGACGATCTCCGCATCGAAGCCCCGTAAGCGCAGGCGTTGGCGCAACACCACCGAATTGCCGCCGTCACCATACGTTCCCATCACATCGGGCAGCACCAACCCGATTCGCACCGTCGACTCACCCATGACGCGCCAGGACCCGTTGCAACTGTAGGAACGCGGTGTAGTTGGCGACCACTTCGACATGCCCCGGTGGACACGACGTGATCGCCTCAACAGCGTTGTGCACCAACGTGTGTTCGACACCCGCATAACCGAGGCGCACCGCCAGATCGGTACCGCGCTCTCCTGCGGCCACCACCGGGTGGTTCACGAAATGCTCGAAGTTGACGTCCCACAGCCATGACAGGTCCTCCCCGTCGGGCACCTGACCGTTCACCGAGATCACCACTGAGCCGGCGTCGGTGTCGACCATCGACAACGCCTCCTGCCAGCCCGCCGGATTCTTCGCCAGCAGCATGCGCACCGAATGCTGACCCAGCTGCACCGTGCTGTACCGCCCGGCGACCTCGTCGACACGCGATACCGCCGCAACGGCGGCCGCTGGATCCGCGCCCACCGTCACCGCGGCGGCGACCGCCTGAGTGGCGTTGCCGCGGTTGATGTTCCCCGGGAGCGCCAGCTGCATGGGCAGCGACAGTCCGTCGGGCCCGTGAATGTGCGTGTCATCGTAAGACCACTGCGGCTCTGGCCGTTTGAAATCAGTTCCCGTCGAATACCAGTGGGCGCCGTCGCGCACGATGATCTCACCCGAGCGCGGGCAGCTCACCGAATCGTTGGCCCACCCACCGCCTGCCGCGACCCACACCACATTTCCGCTGTCGTATGCGGCCGACGTCATCAACACGTCGTCGCAATTCGCGACGACGACCGTCGACGGATGACGCGCCAGACCGGCCCGCAGCGTGCGTTCGATGTGATTGATCTCACCGACGCGATCGAGCTGATCTCGCGACAAATTCAGCAGCACGATCACCGCGGGATCCAGGGCGTCGGCCACATGCGGGACGTGCATCTCGTCGACTTCGAGGGCGGCCAGCGACGCGTCCCGCGTGCCGGCGAGTGCTGCGACCAAGCCAGCGTCCATGTTCGCGCCCTCGGCGTTGGTCGCGACCGGTCCCAGCGTTCCCAGCGCCGCGGCGGTCATTCGCGTGGTCGTGGACTTGCCATTGGTGCCGGTGACGATCGTGGTGCGACGGCCCTCGCCGAGCTGACGCAGGAGCGATCTGTCCAGCGTCATCGCGACCAGGCCGCCGATCATCGCGCCTGCACCACGGCCGGTGACGCGCGACGCCCAGCGCGCGCCGGCGCCCGCCGTCAGCGCTGCACGTCCGCGAATCGTGACCATCCCCGGCAGTCTAGGAGCCGACACGCTGAGTGAGCGCACCGGCGATGTCACCCGTCCGTGCCATCCTCGAATTTGTGAGTCAGTGCTGGGGTCGCCCCGCGACCGACGATGGCGCAGGCTGGGCCGTCGTCGACGTGGAGACCTCGGGTTTCCATCCGGGACACGCTCGTGTCATCAGCATCGCGGCGCTGGCTCTCGGTGACGACGGCAACGTCGAACAGAGCCTCTACACGCTTCTCAATCCGCGGGTCGATCCCGGCCCAACCCATGTCCACGGTTTGACCGCCGAGATGCTCGAAGGCCAGCCGTGCTTCGGCGACATCGTCGGCGATCTGGTCGAGCTGCTGCGTGGCCGCACCCTGGTGGCGCACAACGTGGGGTTCGACTACTCGTTCCTGACCGCTGAGGCCGAGATGGTCGACGCGGTACTGCCCATCGACACCGCGATGTGCACCGTCGAACTCACCCGCCGCCTCGAGTTGGGCACCGAGAACCTGCGGCTGGAGACCCTTGCCGCGCACTGGGGTATCACGCAGCTGAAGCCCCACGACGCGCTCGACGACGCGATGGTGCTCGCGCAGATTCTCAAGCCGGTCCTGGTGCGTGCGCGGGAACGCAAGGTGTGGCTGCCCGTTCGCCCGCTGTCGCGGCGCGAGTGGCCCAACGGCCAGGTGACACACGAGGAGCTGCGGCCGCTGAAGATGATGGCCGCACGGCTGCCATGCCCGTACGTCAACCCGGGCCGGTTCGTCGAGGGCAGGCCGCTGGTTCAGGGGATGCGGGTGGCACTGGCGGCCGAGGTCGAGCGCACTCACGAGGAGCTCGTCGAGCGGATTGTGCATGCCGGGCTGTCCTATACGGACAACGTGGACTCCGAGACCTCCCTCATCATCTGTAACGAGACCCGACCCGAGCAGGGTAAGGGCTTCCAGGCCCGTGAGCTGGGCGTTCCGTTCATCACCGACACTGATTTCCTGAGCCGGCTCGACGCCGTGGTCGGCGGCAGCACCATCGAGGAATTCACCGATGTCACGCTGGCCGGCGACCAGTTCGCGCTCTTCTAGGGCCTAGCGAGTCGCACGGTTGACCGCCGACACCACTGCGCGCAGCGATGCGGTCGTGATGGACGTCGCGATGCCGACACCCCACACGGTCTTGCCGCCGATCGAAGCCTCAACATAGGCCGCGGCCTGGGCTTCCTCACCCGCCGAGAGAGCGTGCTCGGAATAGTCCAGCACGGATACGTCGAACCCGATGGCGCCCAACGCATCCACGAACGCGGCGAGCGGACCGTTGCCCGCGCCGACGATCTCGCGCTCCACGCCGTCGACCTTCACCACCGCCTCGATGGTGTCGGTGCCACCGTCGACCTCGGAGGCGATGACCTTCTGCCGGATGCGTTCGAGCGGCTTGCGCGGGCTCAGGTACTCCTCGGCGAAGACGTCCCACATCTCCTTCGGCGAGACCTCGCCGCCCTCCCCGTCGGTGATCTTCTGAATCGCCTGGGAGAACTCGATCTGCAGTCGCCGGGGCAGGGCCAGACCGTGGTCGGCCTTCATGATGTAGGCGACGCCGCCCTTGCCTGACTGCGAATTCACCCGGATGACAGCCTCATAGGTGCGGCCGACATCGCGCGGATCGATCGGCAGATAGGGAACCTGCCACAGGATGTCATCGACATCGGCGTCCTGCTCGTCGGCCGACACCTTCATGGCATCCAGACCCTTGTTGATCGCGTCCTGATGGCTGCCGGAGAAGGCGGTGTACACGAGATCGCCGCCATAGGGGTGGCGTTCGTGCACCGGCAGCTGGTTGCAGTACTCGACCGTGCGACGGATCTCGTCGATGTTCGAGAAGTCGATCTGCGGGTCGATGCCTCGGGAGAACAGGTTCAGGCCCAGTGTGACGAGGCAGACGTTGCCGGTGCGCTCACCGTTGCCGAACAGGCAGCCCTCGATCCGGTCGGCGCCGGCTTGGTAACCCAATTCGGCTGCGGCGACGGCGGTTCCGCGGTCGTTGTGCGGGTGCAGGCTCAGGATGATGGAGTCGCGCGGGGACAGGTGCCTGTTCATCCACTCGATCGAGTCGGCGTACACGTTCGGGGTGGCCATCTCGACGGTCGCGGGCAGGTTCACGATCAGCGGCACGTCGGGGGTGGGCTTGATGATCTCGGCGACGGCGTTGCACACGTCGACGGCGTACTCCAGCTCGGTACCGGTGTAGGACTCCGGGCTGTACTCGTAACGCCAGAGTGTGCCGGGGTACTTCTTGGCCTCCTCGACGCACAGTCTTGCGCCGTCGGTCGCGATCGACTTGACCGCTTCCCGGTCGGCGCGGAACACGACGCGTCGCTGCAGGATCGACGTCGAGTTGTAGAAGTGCACGATCGCCCTTGGCGCACCCTCGCACGCCTCGAAGGTCCGCGTGATCAGCTCGGGCCGGCACTGGGTGAGGACCTGGATGGTGACGTCGTCGGGGATCGCGCCCTCAGCGATGATCTCGCGGACGAAGTCGAAGTCGGTCTGGCTGGCCGACGGGAATCCGACCTCGATCTCCTTGTAGCCCATCCGCACCAGCAGGTCGAACATCCGGCGCTTGCGCTGCGGGCTCATCGGATCGATCAGGGCCTGGTTGCCGTCCCGCAGATCGACGGCACACCACATCGGCGCACGGTCGACGATCTTGTCGGGCCAGGTGCGATCGAACGGAACCGACGCTGTCCCCCCGGTCGGAACTCCGCCGGGCACTTCCTCAGCGAAGGGGCGGTACCGGCCGACGGGCATCGACGAGCCGCGCTGGGTGTTCCAGGCGGGCTGGCCGGGGTTCGGTGGGCCCGACGGCGTGGTCAGGGCACGTACGGACGCGAAGGCGTCAGGAGAATCTGGTGCGGGTCTTGAGAAGGTGGTCACGATATGGCTCCGGGTTGTCTGATGGACTCACGACCGGCGCATCGCAAACACCCGCGACGGGAAGCCGGTCTGATCAGACCCCGTCGCGGCTGCCGAGAAGGAGCACCCGCTGCACGTTGGTCACCATACTCCCCACCCGGCCACGCCACAAAATGCAGGTCGCTGGGACCTAAACCTGGGAATCGGGGAACGCGATCACCGAGAGGAAGCGGATCGGCAGCTCGACCAGATCCACCGGCCCGTGCGCACCTTCGCCGTCGAACTGCAGCGAGTCGCCCGGGTTCAGCCGGTACACCGTGCGGCTGTGGCTGTAATCCATCACCCCTTCGAGCACGAAGATGAACTCGGTACCCGGATGCTGGAACAGGGGATAGGTCTGGCTTTTCGCCGACAGGGTGACGTGCAGACACTCGAGGCGCTTGTGTTCACCGCGTAGCGAGCCCAACAGCTGGTACTCGTGGCCTTCCTTGGTGCCGTTGCGGACGATGCGTGCTCCCGTGCCCGCGCTGACGAATGAGGCAGGACGCTCGACGTCCGCACCCCGGAACAGGCTGGTGACGGGTATGTCGAAACCATTGGCCAACAGCGCCAGCGTGCTCAGGCTGCACGACGTCTGGGCATTCTCGATCTTCGACATCATCGCCTTCGAAATGCCGACCTGAGTGGCCATTTCGGCCACCGTGAGGCCCTGCTGCAGGCGCAGTTGGCGGACGTTGCGCCCGATGGCGGCCTCTAGCTCGAGCTCTGCTACCGGCGCGTGCGGGTCGCGGTCGCGAGCCGTGCCGGACCTGTTGCGGAGCAGCGGGATGTCAGACATGAGTCAGCCGGGAGTCAACGCATCTGTCCGGCACCGGAATACGGATACGGGCTCGTGAGTAGGTCGCCCTCGCTGAACCGGGACAGCCGGAAGTCGCTGTCGGGGATGCGGGGATCGGCGCTGCGGCCGTCAACGACGAGATCGGCGATCAACCGTCCCACCGCTGGTGCGATCTTGAACCCGTGACCGCTGAAGCCGGCGGCGACGACGAGCCCGTCCACCCCCGTCTTGCTGATGACCGGGTTCCAGTCCGGGGTCACGTCGTAGCAGCCGGCGTAGCTGCCGGTGATCGCCGCATCGGTGAAGCGCGGGAATCTCGTTTGAACGCGCTCGACGGTGTCCTCGACGAAGGCCTCGGTGGCGCGGTTGAGGTAGTCGTCGGGATTCGCGTCCTCGACGTCGGACAGATCGCTGTTGCCGAACAGCAGCTCACCGCCGGGTTCCGGGCGAATGTACTGCAGTGACACCAGATCGGAGAACACCGGCACGCTGCCGATCTCGACACCGGGCGCGATGGTCACGAGCTGTTCGCGGATGACGCGAATGGGCACGTCGATGCCGTGCGGCGACAGAAGGGCCGGCGTCCAGACGCCGGTGGCCACCACGACGGTGTCCGCGGAGATCTCCGATCCGTCGGCCAACCGAACACCGGCGACTCTGTCGCCGCCGGTCAGCAATGCGGTGACGTTGGCGCCCTGGAGAATCCGCACCCCGGTCGCGCGCGCCGACGTCGCGAACGCCTGCGCTGTCCGGTACGCGTCGCCGTAGCCGCCGCGTGCCTCCCACGCGAATGCCCCGAACGGCGTGAGGTCCGCGTGCGGCCACAGCCGGGCGACATCGGCGGCGTCGATCTCCTCGGTCTGAACGCCCACTGCTCGCTGCGCGGCAAGGCTCTTACGCAGCGAGTCGGTGTCTGGATCGCCGACTCCGACGACGTAGCCGGTCTGCCGGAATCCGATGTCGGTGCCGAAGATCTCGTCCGACTTCTCGAAGACCTCCAGCCCGACGGTGGCCATCGCCGCCAGCGAGCTGACGCCGTAGTGGCAGCGCACAATGCCGCTGGACTTGCCGGTCATCCCGGCGCCGACGGTACTGCGTTCGGCCACAACGACATTGGTGATGCCCCGTTGTGACAGCGACCAGGCCGCCGCAGCACCCTCGATGCCGCCGCCGACGATCACCACATCCGCGGTGCTCATTTACCCGGAATCCAGTCGGTACCCGCCAACGGGACGCGCGCCATCGCCGCCGCCTCGATCGTGACCGCCACCAGATCCTCCGGTTCCAGATGGCACACGTGGGACTTGCCGCATGCACGCGCAATGGTCTGGGCCTCCATGGTGAGCACCCGCAGGTAGTTGGCCAGGCGCCGACCACCCTCGACGGGGTCGAACCGCGATGCAAGCTCCGGATCCTGGGTGCTGATCCCCGCCGGGTCGGTGCCGTCCTGGAAGTCGTCAAAGAACCCCGCGGCGCTGCCGAGCTTTTCGTAGTCGGCGGAGTAGCGAGGGTGGTTGTCGCCCAACGCGATCAACGCGGCGGTGCCGATCGCGACCGCGTCGGCTCCCAGGGCAAGTGCTTTGGCCACGTCGGCGCCGGTGCGGATGCCGCCCGATACGATCAACTGCACTCTTCGATGAACCCCGAGCTCCTGCAGCGCCTGCACCGCTTGCGGGACCGCCGCCAGCGTCGGGACTCCGACGTGCTCGATGAAGACTTCCTGAGTCGCCGCCGTACCACCCTGCATGCCGTCCACCACGACGACGTCCGCTCCCGCGTGCACCGCGAGTTTCACGTCGTAATAGGTGCGGGTGGCACCGACCTTCACATAAATCGGCTTCTCCCAGTCGGTGATCTCCCGCAGCTCGTTGATTTTGATCGTCAGATCATCGGGACCGGTCCAATCGGGATGGCGGCACGCCGAGCGTTGGTCGACGCCCTCGGGCAGGGTGCGCATGGCCGCGACGCGCGGCGAGATCTTCTGTCCGAGCAACATGCCACCGCCGCCGGGCTTGGCGCCCTGCCCGAGAACGACCTCGATCGCATCCGCCTTGCGAAGGTCGTCGGGATTCATGCCGTATCGGGACGGAAGATATTGGTAGACGAGGAATTTGCTCTGCGTTCGCTCCTCGGGAGTCATCCCGCCGTCGCCGGTCGTGGTGGAGGTGCCGACCTTGCTGGCGCCGCGCCCGAGTGCCTCCTTCGCCGGACCGGACAGTGCTCCGAAGGACATGCCCGCGATGGTGATCGGAATGTCGAGGTGCAGTGGGAACTTGGCGCAGCGGTCACCGAGCACCACGTCGGTGTCACACCGTTCGCGGTAGCCCTCCAGCGGGTAGCGGGACATCGACGCCCCGAGGAACAGCAGGTCGTCGAAATGCGGCAGCGAACGTTTGGCGCCCCAACCGCGGATGTCGTAGATACCGGTCTCGGCGGCACGGTGGATGGCGGCGATCGTCGACCGGTCGAAGGTCGCGGATTCGCGCAGGCCCAGCCGGGCGCGGTCATCGGGGGTGTGGCTCATCAGTAGGCCGTGGCGTTGTCGACGTGGAAGTGGTACAGCGACCGCGCCGAACCGTAGCGCGTGTAGGCGGCGGTATCGTCTGTGAAACCTGCCGCTGACAAGAGCGATTCAAGCTCTGAATGGTGTTCAGGACCCATCTCTTTGACGACGCAGTCCGCGCCCAGCGATGCGACGTCGCCGCGGACGTAGATGCGTGCCTCATAGATCGAGTCCCCGAGCGCCTCACCGGCGTCGCCGCGCACCACGAGCCTGCCCGCCTGCGCCATGAAGGCGCTCATGTGCCCGACGTCGCCACCAACCACAATGTCAACACCTTTCATCGAAATGCCGCACCGGGCGGCTGCTTTTCCCTCGATGACCAGGAGTCCGCCGTGCGCGGTGGCACCGGCGGACTGGGATGCACTGCCCTTGACCCAGACGGTGCCGCTCATCATGTTCTCGGCGACGCCGGTGCCGGCGTTGCCGTCGATCGTCACGTGGGCCTGCTGGTTCATGCCCGCGGCGTAATAGCCGACGTGACCCGCGATGGTCACCCGTATCGGCGCGTTCAAGCCGACCGCGACGTTGTGTGCGCCGTCGGGATGGGCGATGACGTAGTCACCCGACAAGCCGGGGGCGTGCAGCGCGGCGTTGACCTCGCGCAGACCGGTGGTGGCCAGGTCATACGCGATCATCGTCTCCATGCGTAGACCACTTCCGGCTCGGGCTCCCAAATTTTGGCCGTCTCCACACCGGGAAGGCCTGCCAGAGCACGGTATTCGCTGCCCATGGCGACCCAGTCGTCGGTCTCGGCGATGACGGCGGGCTTACAGGCGATGGCGTCGCGAACGACGGCGAACGAGTCCCTGTTGGATACCAACAGTGTGTAGAAGCCGTCGAATACCGCGCAGAGCTCCTTCAACGCCCCCTCGACGTCGCGACCGTTGGCCAGCTGATCGGCGATGAAGCGCGCACCCACTTCGGTGTCGTTGTCGCTGTCGAATGACACTCCGGCTGCCCGTAACTCGCGGCGGATGGTGGCGTGGTTGGCGAACGATCCGTTGTGCACCATGCACTGTTCGGGGCCCACCGCGTACGGATGGCACCCTGCGGGTGTCACCGCCGACTCGGTCGCCATTCTGGTGTGCCCGACGCCCTGCCAGCCCTGCGCCTTCGCGAGTCCCCAGCGTTCGGTCAGTACCCGCGGATGGCCGACGCCTTTGAGCACCGCGAGGTCGGCGCCGAATCCGGCGACGAGAGCGTCGGGATACGCCGACTCGGCGGCGGCCAGAATGTCCTCCGACGGGGTCTGTGCGGTAAGGAGATACGTCTCGTCGAGCTGTGTGACCGAAACGCCGAGCGTCTCGGCGACCTCGTCCGGGCTCGCGTCGACCTCGAGCAGCGACACGCAGCCGTGACCGGGCGGCGACCACGTCGGATCTCCGTAGACCGCGACGCCGGCCGAGTCGCTACCGCGATCGCCCATCTCGCACAACATGCCGGTCACCAGTTCGCCGAGTTGGGGATGCAGGTCGGGGTTGCGTAAGTGCAGGCCCACAATGCCGCACATCGGAAATCCTTTCGCTCAGAACGCGGTGAGGTAATGGTCGATTTCCCACGGTGTCACGGCGCTGTGGTAGGCGAAGAACTCGTCGCGCTTGATGCTCGCGAAGTAGGAGGCGACCCCGTCACCGGCAGCATCGAGCACACCGGTGATCACCGGATCACCCTCGAGTTCGTCGACAGCGTGCAACAGGGTCGGCGGCAGCGCCGAACGACTTAGGGAGCCAACGCCGCCGGGATCGGTACTGCGCTTGATGCCGTCGATGCCCGCACCGAGGGCGGCCGCGATGGCCAGGTAGGGATTCGCCGACCCGTCGCCACCGCGCAGCTCGACGCGCTGGTCGTCGGGCACGCGGATGTAATGCGTCCGGTCGTTGCCGCCGTAGCTGGGGGTGTTGGGTGACCACGCGGCCCCGGATGCCGTCGAGGTCGCCCGGGTCCGCTTGTAAGAGTTGACTGTTGGCGCGACGACGGCCTGCAGCGCGCACGCGTGTTCGAGGATGCCGCCGATGAACGAATAGGCGGTATCCGACAGGCCGAGCCCTCGCTCGTCGGGCATGCCCGCACCGGCGGGGAATACGGGGGTGCCGCCGGTGGTCAGCGAAAGATGAAGGTGTAGACCACTTCCCGTGCGGTCGGCGAACGGTTTGGGCATGAAGGTGGCCACCATGCCCCGCTCGGCGGCGATCATCGACAGCAGATAGCGCAGCGTGACGACACGGTCAGCGGTGGTCAGCGCGTCGGCGAACTGGAAGTTCTGCTCGAACTGGCCGTTGCCGTCCTCGTGGTCGTTGGCGTAGTTGCACCAGCCGAGGCTGTTCATCGCGGTCGAGATCGCGGTGAGGTGGTCGTACATCCGGGTGACGCCGCGCGCGTCGTAGCAGGGTTGTGCGGCGGTGTCGTCGGTGTCGGCGGTGGACAGTGCGCCGTCGGCGCCGCGACGCAACAGGAAGTATTCGACTTCGGCGCCGACCCGCGGTTCGAAGCCCGCGTCGGATGCCTGGGCGATCATCGCCTTGAGAATGACGCGCGGCGCGAAGGGCCACGGTTCGCCGTTGACATGTGGGTCGCAGTGCACGATCGCCAGTCCCTCCTTGAGGAACGGGATCGGGGTGAACGAGTCTGGATCTGGAATGGCCATCAGGTCAGGGTCTTTGGGCTCTTGGCCGATGGCGCCGACGGCATATCCGGCGAATCCGACACCCTCGGTGGCGAGCAGGTCGACGGCCTCGACCGGCACCAGCTTGGCGCACGGCTTGCCGCGCAAGTCGATGAACAGGGCGAGAATGAATTTCGTCCCGGATGCCTCGGCGAGGGACGCGAGATCGTTGGACATTGTGCGGAAACCCTGTCTCTTGTAAGGAAACACGACACCTATGTGTCGACCGGCGCGGCCGGAAGCCGTCCGCGCCGGTCGACTACGCGTCAGGCAGGTTGCAGTTCGTACGACGCTTCGCGGTGGAAGGTCGCGTCGATGCCCTTTTCCTCTTCGTCGGGCGAGATACGGATGCCCATTGTCATCTTGATGGCGAGGGCGATGATGCCGGCGACGACGAACGAGTAGATCATCACCGCGCCCGCCGCGACGGCCTGTCGCCACAGCTGGTCGAACCCGCCTCCGTAGAACAGGCCGTTGATGCCGTTGGGCATCGACTCGCTGGCCAGGAATCCGATCAGCAGGGTGCCGACGACGCCGCCGACCAGGTGGACACCGACCACGTCGAGCGAGTCGTCGTAGCCGAAGCGCTCCTTGAGACCCACCGCGTACACGCAGACGGCACCCGCAATGGCGCCCAGGATGATCGCGCCGACCGGTGTGACCGAGCCGCAGGCGGGGGTGATCGCGACGAGACCGGTGATGGCGCCGGACGCCGCGCCGACGCCCGTCACGTGGCCGTCCTTGATCTTCTCCACGGCGATCCAGGCCAGCACCGCCGCGCAGGTGGCCACGAAGGTGGTCACCATGACGATCGAGGCGGAGTTGCCCGCCGCGAGTGCCGACCCGCCGTTGAATGCGTACCAACCGGCCCACAGCAGACCGGCGCCGAGCAGTGTCAGCGGAACGTTGTGTGGCTTGCGCAGCTGGCCCCAGCCCGCCGACTTGCCCAGCACGATCGCGACGGCCAGCGCTGCCGCGCCGGCGTTGATGTGCACCGCGGTGCCGCCCGCGAAGTCGATGGCGGCGAGCTTGTTGGCGATCCAGCCGCCGACGGAGTCCTCGGTCACCACGCCGTCGAACGCGAACACCCAGTGCGCGACGGGGAAGTACACCAGCACCGCCCACACAGCGGCGAAGACCATCCAGGCGCCGAACTTCATCCGGTCGGCCACGGCGCCGGAGATCAAGGCGACGGTGATCGCCGCGAACAGCGCCTGGAACAACGCGAACAGCGTTATCGGGAGCCCGGCGATGGTGGTGTTGGATTCGAGCAGGTCCTTCATTCCGGCGAATTCGGTGATGCTGCCGAGGAATCCACCGTAGGACGTCCCGAATGTCAGGGAGAAGCCGAACAGCACCCACAGCACACCGACGATCGCGCACGCGCCGAAGGTCATCATCATCATGTTGGTCGAGCTCTTGACGGACACCATGCCGCCGTAGAAGAGAGCGAGCCCGGGAATCATCAGCGTGAGGCCGATGATGCAACACAGCATGAATGCTGTGGTCCCTGTATCTACATCCATTTATGTCTCCTGAAGTGATGCGGCCCGCCGTGGACCGTTCACTGTCAGTAACCGTTGTTTCTGTTACGTGGATCAGCTCGCGATGTTGCCTGCGCGTTAATAGTCGGCGGGTCGCTAGAGTTCCAGCAATGAGACTTGATCGACGGTGGTGGCTTGCCATAGCCGTCGTCGTGTTCGTCGTGATCGCGCTGGTGCTGTCCAATACCTTCTTCAACCGGCCGTCCGAGGAGTGCAAGCCCGTGCAGGCCTTCCTCGACTACAACAAGTCGCAGAGCGATCTGATCGCCTCCAAGGAAAGCGACAGCGACCCGGCGGTACCGACGGTGGCCGAGGACGCCGCGTACCAACAGTGGGCCGACGGCCTGGCTCAGCGCGCGCAGGACATCAGCGACCCCAACCTCGCGACCACGGCCGTGCAGGTCGCCGATGCGGCCTCCAAATTCGTCGCCATGCTGCCGCGGGTGCGGGCCGAGGTGGATACTCGCGCTCCCGGTGCACCCCCGCCGCCCTCGTTCTTAGAGATGACGCTTCTGAACAAGCGCATCGGGGACGGACTCGGCGAGCTGGCGGACGCCTGCAGCTGACCGGCGGACAAAATGGGGTGCGCCAAACCCTTATCCTTGTTGGGATCTTCCCCAGCACCTGAAAGGCATACCCAGTGGCGCTCGTCGTGCAGAAGTACGGCGGATCCTCGGTATCGGACGCCGAGCGGATCCGCCGCGTCGCCGAGCGCATCGTCGAGACCAAGAAGGCAGGTCACGATGTTGTCGTCGTGGTGTCGGCGATGGGCGACACCACCGACGACCTGCTCGATCTGGCCCGTCAGGTCTCACCTGCCCCGCCGGCGCGCGAGATGGACATGTTGCTGACCTCGGGTGAGCGGATCTCGAACGCGCTGGTCGCGATGGCCATCGACTCGCTAGGTGCGCAGGCGCGGTCGTTCACCGGATCGCAGGCCGGCGTGATCACCACCGGCACCCACGGCAACGCCAAGATCATCGACGTCACCCCCGGCCGTCTCCAGGAAGCGCTTGACCAGGGCCTGATCGTCCTGGTCGCCGGGTTCCAGGGGGTCAGCCAGGACAGCAAGGACGTCACCACGCTCGGCCGCGGTGGATCGGACACCACCGCCGTCGCGCTCGCCGCGGCGCTGAACGCCGATGTGTGCGAGATCTACACCGACGTCGACGGCATCTTCACCGCGGACCCCCGCATCGTGCCCAACGCCAGACATCTTGACACCGTGAGCTTCGAGGAGATGCTCGAGATGGCCGCCTGCGGCGCCAAGGTGCTGATGTTGCGATGCGTGGAATACGCGCGTCGCTACGACGTTCCGATTCACGTCCGCTCGTCGTACACGGACAAGCCGGGCACTCTCGTCAAAGGATCGATGGAGGACATCCCGATGGAAGACGCCATCCTGACCGGAGTCGCGCATGACCGCAGCGAGGCCAAGGTCACCGTCGTGGCCCTGCCCGACGTTCCCGGCTACGCCGCCAAGGTGTTCCGCGCGGTCGCCGACGCCGACGTCAACATCGACATGGTGCTGCAGAACATCTCCAAGGTGGAGGACGGTAAGACCGACATCACGTTCACCTGCTCGCGTGAGAGTGGGCCGGGCGCGGTGGAAAAGCTGACGGCTTTGCAGGACGAGATCGGCTTCTCCAAGGTGCTCTACGACGACCACATCGGCAAGGTGTCGCTCGTCGGCGCGGGCATGCGCAGTCACCCGGGCGTCACGGCGAAGTTCTGCGAGGCGCTCGCCGAGGTCGGGGTGAACATCGACCTCATCTCCACCTCCGAGATCCGAATCTCGGTGCTGGTCAAGGACACTGAGCTGGACAAGGCGGTCCTCGCGCTGCACGAGGCCTTCGGGCTCGGTGGCGACACCGAAGCCGTCGTCTACGCGGGAACGGGGCGTTAGATGGGCACCGCCGGTTTGTCGGTAGGAGTGGTTGGCGCGACCGGGCAGGTCGGCCAGGTCATGCGCACGCTGCTGGAGGAGCGCGACTTTCCCGCCTCCAGCGTGCGGTTCTTCGCGTCGTCGCGTTCGCAAGGCAAGAAGCTGCCGTTCCGCGGCCAGGAGATCGAGGTCGAGGACGCCGAGACCGCCGATCCCGCCGGGCTGGACATCGCGCTGTTCTCGGCGGGCGCGACGATGTCGCGAGTGCAGGCCCCGCGATTCGCGGAGGCGGGCGCCGTCGTCATCGACAACTCCTCGGCCTGGCGTAAGGACCCCGACGTCCCGCTGGTCGTCAGCGAGGTCAACTTCGCGCGAGATGTCGGAAATCGCGCGCGGTCGCTTCCAAAGGGCATCATCGCCAACCCGAACTGCACGACGATGGCCGCGATGCCGGTGCTGAAGGTGCTGCACGACGAGGCTTCTCTGGTGCGCTTGATCGCGTCGACCTACCAGGCGGTGTCGGGCAGCGGAATCGCGGGTGTGGACGAACTGCACGCGCAGGCGAGCGCGGTCGTCGCCAACAGCAGGGAGCTGGTGGCCGACGGCGGCGCGCTCGACTTCCCGGCGCCGGCGAAGTATGTCGCGCCCATCGCGTTCAACGTGGTGCCGCTGGCCGGTTCCTACGTCGACGACGGCTCCGGTGAGACCGACGAGGATCAGAAGCTGCGCAACGAGAGTCGCAAGATCCTCGGCATCCCGGACCTGCTGGTGAGCGGTACGTGTGTGCGGGTTCCGGTGTACACGGGACATTCGCTGTCGATCAACGCCGAGTTCGCCGAGCCGCTTTCCGTCGCGCGCGCCACCGAACTGCTGGCCTCCGCCCCGGGTGTGAAGCTGGTGGATGTGCCCACCCCACTGGCGGCCGCCGGCATCGACGAGACGCTGGTCGGCCGTATCCGCCAGGATCCCGGTGTCGAAGAGGGCCGCGGGTTGGCATTGTTCCTGTCGGGTGACAACCTGCGAAAAGGTGCGGCGCTGAACACCATTCAGATCGCCGAGTTGCTGGCCGCCGAGCTCTGACGCTCTTGCGAAACTGCATTCCAGCAGGCCTCTTCTCGATCTTTCTCTGCTGGAATGCCATTTCGGCGGGCAGCGCGCACGCCGATCCGCCGTCGCCTGTGCCTGATCCGATCCTGCACCCGCTGGCGCCCGGCCAGGTGATCCGGATCGCCCCGACGGCGGGAACCGGCACGCCGACAAGGGATTACGGTATCGGCGCCACCGACCTCTGCGAGTTCATGGAGTTTCCCAGCGGCATCCTCCAGGTCTGCGGTGACAGTTTCGCCGGCCAGGCGGTCGGCTTCGGCGGGTGGTATTCGCCGATCGCACTGCACGTCGAATCCGATTCCATCGACGACCCCAACGGCGTGCGCTACGACGCGGTGAGGGGTATCGACAAGCCGCTGCTGGGCGATCCCACCGAGCCGGGGACCTCGCAGCTACCCGCCGGGGTGGTGCAGATCAACCGCGAGAACTACTTGTTGGTGACCACCGTGCGCGACCTCGACCCGCTGACCTCGCGGCTGGTGAAAGCGGATGCCGCACAGAGTAACTGGCAGACAGTTCCGGGTTCGGTTCGCGAGGCCACCTATGAGAATTCGTGGCAGTCGCAGATCAGCGGGTATTACGACCCGATCCCTCGGCCGGACTCCGAGAGCGGCTGGGTGTACATCGTCGCCAACAACTTCGACCGCACCGGACCGTTGGTGTTGTATCGCGCGCAACCCAAGACCTTCACCGATCGCTCCAGCTGGCAGGGCTGGTCGGCGGAACGGGGCTGGGGGAATCCGCCGACACCGTTGTGGCCGGACATGATCGGCGAGATGAGCATCCGCCAGATCGACGGCAAGACGGTGCTGTCGTACTTCAACGCGTCCACTGGGAACATGGAGGTGCGCGTCGCCCATGACCCGACCGGTCTGGGGACGGCCCCGGTGACGACGGTCGTCGTGGCCGCCGAATGGCCCGATCCGGTGGAACACCTTGGGCCGCCGGAGAACAACCGGTTGGCCCAACCCTACGGCGGATACATTTCACCCGGTTCCACCCTGGACGAACTGAGGGTGTTCGTCAGCCAGTGGAACACCACCGCCCGCGGCGGGACGCCATACCGGGTCATCCAATTCGCGGTGAACCCGTTCAAGCCCTAGTCGGACCGCGACAAGCCCTCCTCGTGCTCGGAGACCAGCCAGCGGGCCACGTCTGCGAGCTTCATGTTGGTCTCCTGTGAGGCGCGGGTGAGCATCGCGAAGGCCTGCACCCCGGTGAGGTTGTCGCGCTGCATGAGCAGCCCCTTGGCCTGCCCGATGACGTCGCGGCTGGCAAGTCCCGTCTGGAATTGGACCGCGGCCGCCGAGCCCGCCATCGCGACGGCGGCGTGCTGAGCCAGGATCGCTCCGGTCTCCACCGAATCGTCGCCGAACACACCGGCCTCAGTGCCGTACACGTTGAGGGCGCCGAGGTTGCCCTGCTGCACGGACAGCTGAAATGACAGCACGCTTCGCACGCCCAGTTCAGCTGCCTGATCCGCGAATTGAGGCCATCTGGTGTCGGACTTTGTATCTTCGATGCGCACGGTTCGCTGATCTCTCAGGGCCGTGAGGCAGGGGCCGTCGCCCAACTCCACTTGCAGATCTTCCAGCTTGGCGACGATCGGATCGGTCGGCACTTTGACGACCACGCGCTCGCCGTCGAGCAGGGAGATGCCCGCCCACCGCGCGCCCGGAACGATGTCCGCGGCCGCGTTGACAATGGTCTGCAGAGTGTCTTGGCTGTCCGCCTTGGCCTGCATCTCGACGGCCAGGTCTCCCAGCGTCTGCGCCAAGACGTGGCTGGATTCTCGGTGCATGGACGTGGATTACCCCGCCTCGAGGCTGTCCATTCAACGAACTTTGTCACACCTGGTTAGGGGAGTCAGGCTGTCAAGGACCTGGTCGCGGGGCCCTCGAGCAGGCTGCCGTCGGGAGCGAAACGTGAGCCGTGCAGCGGGCACTCCCAGGTGCAATCCGCGTCGTTCCAGCTCACGATGCCGCCGAGGTGCGGGCATACCGGGGAAACAACGTGCGTCTCACCGTCGACCTTGCTCTGTGCGCGCAGGTGCCACGGAGGTCCGGTCACCACGCCGTCACCCTCGCTCGGCTCGGCGGTCGAGGCGACGATCGGCGTCACCCAGCCCTTGGCCAAGTTGAATCCCACCTCGAGGTTCGCCATCAGCGCGGTGGCGAGGCCGGCGGCTTCGTGTGGGCTCCAACTCGCGAACGCGCGGCGCCAGTCCATCCGGCCGCCGAGCATCTGCGATGACAGCGCCAGTGCCGCCGCGACGCCGTTGGACATCCCCCACTTGTCGAAACCTGTAGCGACGAAGATTCTCTCGAACTTCGGCAGCAGCGGCCCGACATACGGGAGTTCGTCGATCGGCGTGTAGTCCTGGGCGGACCAGAAGTGGGTTCGAACGGCGCCCGGATAGTGCAGGACGGCCCATTTCGTCAGCTCTTCGATACCGGCCGCGGCTGAATCGGCGCGGCCGACGGTATGCCCAGCGCCTCCGACGACGAGCTTTTCTTCCCCGCCCGTCGGCGCGTAGCGCACCGACCGAGTGGGCGAGTCCACGGAGATGAACATGGACCGGGTGATGTCGCCGGGTACGTCGAACGCCAGGCAGTAGGAGCGCTGGGGCTTCACCCTGGCGAAGAATCCGCCGCGGTCCAAGATCGGGATGCCGGTCGCAAGCACGACCTGCTGTGCCGTCAGAGAGACCTGTTGCTGCTCTGAGGTTTCCGGTAGCTGCACGGAAACCCGCAGCGGACCCGTACCGGAGATCGAAGTGACCCGAACACCCTGCAGCAAGGTGCCGCCATGCGTTTCGAGCTCGGCCACCAGGGCGTTGAGGAACGGTATGGGATCGATCTGCGCCTGGTCCGGCAGTCGAACGCCGCCGCGGAACGGGAACGGAACATCCGCCTGCTCGACCCACTCGGCGCTGTCGAGCCGGGCCGTCCTGGCGGCGGACAGCACTGACCGTGCGGTGTCGACGCCGTCGGCCGCCTGGGCGTAGGCGTAGTCGTCTTCGCGCTGGACATCGACACCGTGTTCCTCGCAATAGCGAAGTAGCCAGTCGCGGCCCTCGGTGTTTCCGGTGACGTAGTCCCGCAGCACCTCTCGCCCGTGCTTCTTGGCGATGCGCGAGAGCTTGGTGCCCTGCAGCAGGCTCACCTTCCCGGTGGTGTTACCGGTCGCCCCGGCCCCGACGTACTGGGCTTCGACGACGGTGACGCGTTTACCAGCCCGGGCCAGCAGCACAGCTGTGGTGAGACCGGTGATCCCGGCGCCGACGACCACCACGTCGGTTGCATCCCGGAGAATCTCGTTGTCGCGCGGCGTACCGGCGGATTCGGCCCTGTCGGCCAGCCATAGCGAGGTCATGGCGCCAGAACTACCCGGCCCGGGGGCCATCAAACGTCGAGAACCTTGCCTGACGGATGGCAAAACCTTCCCTTCCACAAGCGAACTCTGGCCTGTGGGCGATTACGTGAGCGCGGCCTTCTCGGGACTATTTCTTCAGCGATGACGCACCCCTGACCGAATACCTGAGAGGAAATCCAATGATCAAGTCCAAGAACAACTTCAAGTACGCCGCAACTCTGCTTGGCGCCCTTGCCATCCTGTCCATTGCTCCGGCGACAGCCTTCGCCGAGGACAATGACCCGTCCGGCCCCGGCGGGTGCAACTACACGGACGCCGACGGTTACACCATCCCCATCCACAATGGTGAGGATGTCTACGTCGACGGAAAGATCGTCTCGTGCCGCAACGGTTCGGTCGTCGTCACCACGCCTCCCGCGCGTGGAAACGACGTTCGGGGCCCCCTCGCCGGCGGCGGCAACGCGCCGGTGCTGACCGAGGTGACCTCCGCACCGCAGCCGACGAAGAATCCGAAGTTTCCGGTTCTCAACCTGCCCGGCTTGACCACCGACGCTCGCTAGAACCACCCCGACCGATCGGCCCGCCACGTACTCCCCTCGGTGGCGGGCCGATCCCTGTCCGCGCACAGCTGATTCATAGCTGATACATGACGGGCACATCAGTACGGTGTGCATGATCGTGCCCATGAGCGAAACATCGGCGTCCCCAGAACCCGCGACCGGCCCGGTCGTCACCCCGCCCCCCGCAGAGCCCGTTGTGCGCGAGGAACCTCGGCGGTCCAAGGCGACCCTCGCCGCCGCCTGGGTCGGCGTCGTCGCGGGCGTGGTGTTCATCGTCGCGGTCATCTTCTTCTCCGGGTACATCCTCGGAACACAGAGCGCAGGCCACCGCGGCGGCCACGACGGCCCACGGGGTGACGGCGGTATGGCGTTCATCCACCGCGGACCGCCTCCGCCAGGCATGTTCCCGATGATCCCGCGCGGTGAGTTCGGCCCCGGTCAGGGTTTCGGCCCCGGTGGTCCCCGTTCCGAGCCGCCGCAGCCTCCCCAGTCACCAGGCGCGACGCCGCCGTCGCGCCCCTAGTTCTCAACGAAATGTCCCGCGATGTTTGGAATCGATCCATTCAGGGGGAATCAACGCGACGAGGCACAGCCCACGGCCTCCTCGAGGAGATGACACCTGATGACCGAGAAGTTCACGACCACAGATTCCGGGGCCCCTGCCCCCAGCGTCGAGCATTCACTGACCGTCGGCCCCGACGGCCCGATCCTGCTCCAGGACCACTACCTGATCGAGCAGATGGCCAACTTCAACCGGGAACGCATCCCGGAGCGGCAGCCCCATGCCAAGGGCGGCGGTGCGTTCGGTCAGTTCGAGGTAACCCACGACGTCAGCAAGTGGACCAAGGCCGCGTTTCTGCAGCCCGGCGCCAAGACCGAGATGGTCGCCAGGTTCTCCACCGTCGCCGGGGAGCGCGGGAGCCCGGACACCTGGCGTGACCCGCGCGGGTTCGCGCTGAAGTTCTACACCTCCGACGGCAACTTCGACATGGTCGGCAACAACACCCCGGTGTTCTTCGTGCGTGACCCGATGAAGTTCCAGAACTTCATCCGCTCGCAGAAGCGGATGGCCGCCAACAATCTTCGCGACCACCACATGCAGTGGGACTTCTGGACGCTATCCCCGGAGTCTGCGCACCAGGTCACCTGGCTGATGGGTGATCGCGGCATCCCCAAGACGTGGCGGCACATGAACGGCTACTCCAGCCACACCTACAGCTGGGTCAACGCCAACGACGAGCTGTTCTGGGTGAAGTACCACTTCAAGACCGACCAGGGCATCGACTTCCTGACCCAGGAGGACGCCGATCGGCTGGCCGGCGAGGACGGCGACTACCACCAGCGCGACCTGTTCACCTCCATCGAGGACGGCAACCATCCGTCGTGGACCTTGCACGTGCAGATCATGCCGTTCGAGGACGCCAAGACCTACCGGTTCAATCCCTTCGACCTCACCAAGGTGTGGCCGCACGGCGACTACCCGCTGCACGAGGTCGGGAAGATGACCCTGAACCGCAACGTCGAGGACTACCACGCGCAGATAGAGCAGGCCGCCTTCGAGCCGAACAACATCGTTCCGGGCACCGGATTGAGCCCGGACAAGATGCTGTTGGCCCGCGGGTTCTCCTACTCCGATGCCCACCGCGCCCGGCTCGGCGTCAACTACAAGCAGATTCCGGTCAACGAGCCGCACACCGAGGTGCGCGCGTATTCCAAGGACGGCGCGATGCGTATCCGCAATGCGACCGATCCCGTCTACACGCCGAACTCGATGGGCGGCCCGGAGGTCGACCCGAAGCGCGCTGCCGAGGTGCACTGGGCGTCCGATGGGGACATGGTCCGCACGGCCTACGCGCTGCGCGCCGAGGACGACGATTGGGGCCAGGCGGGCACGATGGTCCGCGAAGTCCTCGACGACGCTGCACGGGATCGATTGGCGCACAACATCATCGGGCACGTCCTTGATGGTGTGCGCGAGCCGGTGCTGTCGCGGGTGTTCCAGTACTGGACGAACGTGGACCCCGATCTCGGTAAGAAGGTCGAGGAAGGCGTGCGCGCCAAACAGAGCGGCGCCGGCGGCTAGCTTGCAGACGGGCACCTTGCCGTCTGCAACAGGGCTGGCATGATCAGGAACATGAGCATCGAAGTTCTTTTCACGTCAGAATCCACCGCAACCGGAGGCGGCCGCGAAGGCCATGTGAAGTCCTCGACCGGCCGTATCGACCTGGACACCAACCATCCGAAGGAGATGGGTGGCAGTGGCGTGGGCACCAACCCCGAGGAGTTGTTCTCGGCCGGTTACGCCGCGTGCTTCCTCGGCGCGCTTCGGGCGGTCGCCGGCAAGGAGAAGATCGACGTCGACGATGCCAGCGCAATCACGGCGCAGGTCGGATTCGGTAAGGACCCCGACGGCGGGTTCGCCATCAACGCCCACCTGATCGGCTACCTGCCCGGCTTCGAGCAGGCCGCCGCGGAGGAGCTGATGGAGAAGGCGCACCAGTTCTGCCCGTACTCCAAAGCCACTCGCGGCAACATCGACGTCAAGCTGTCGGCGAAGGTCTAGTTCGTGATGCCTCGGCGGCTCGCCGTCCTCGCCGGTGTCGGTGTTGCCGCCGGCCTGTCGTTGGCGGCGCCACCGGGGGAGGCTTCGGCGCGACCGTCGGATCCGGGCGTCGTGAACTACGCGGTGATGGCCAAGGGTTCGGTGGGCAACATCGTCGGGGCGCCGATGCGATTCGAGTGGACGTTCACCGCGCCGTTCCAGTCGTTCTACGTCGACTACCCCGCGTGCAACAACTGGGCCGACGTCGGCCTGCCCGACGTGTACGCGGATCCGGACCTGGCGTCCTTCAACGGGGCGGTGACGCAGACCGGGCCGAACGACCAGACCCATTTCGTCAAACAGGCGGTCGGCGTCTTCGCCACCAGCGACGCCGCCGACCGGGCTTTCCGCCGCGTTGTCGACCGCACTCTGGGCTGCAACGGCCAGACCACCGCAATGCACCTGGACAACATGACCACCCAGGTGTGGACCTTCACCGGCGGGCCGGCCGGCGCGACCGACGCGGACTGGGTCAAGCAGGAGGCGGGCACCGATCGGCGGTGCTTCAACACGACCCGCAAGCGCGAGAACGTTCTGCTACAGGCGAAAGTCTGTCAGTCCGGTAACGGAGGCCCGGCGGTGAACGTGCTGGCCGGCGCCATGCAGAACACGTTGGGTCAGTAACCGCGCGACCATCTGGGTACCCCCACCAACGACGTCACAGAAAATTTCGTGGGACTTTGTCGGTGCGGTCTGGAAGATGTACTGAAGGACACGATCGTTCCCTACCCGGAAGGGGCCGGAAGACATGACCTTCGCCATGACGTCCGAGGTGGACGACGCACATCAGATCGAACCCCCGAATGGCGAACTGACCAGCGCCAACGATGCGCACCGCTACGTCAGTGACCACTGTCTGAACGACGGCCCCGTCGGCCAGGTGGGCCTGGAGGTCGAGGCGCACTGCTTCGACCTGGCCGACCCCATGCGCCGGCCTTGCTGGGACGAACTCACCGAGATCATCAGTGGCCTTTCGGCGTTGCCCGGGGGTAGCGCGGTGACGGTCGAACCCGGTGGAGCCGTCGAGTTGTCGGGTCCGCCGATGGTCGGTCCGCTGTCGGCCATCGCCTCGATGCAGGCCGACCGCGCCGCGCTGCGTGCGGCATTCGCACAGGCGGGTCTGGGGCTGGTACTGCTCGGCGCCGATCCGCTGCGGCCGGCCAAACGCGTCAACCCCGGGCCTCGCTACCAAGCGATGGAGACGTTCTTCAAGGCCAGCGACACCGGAGCCGCCGGCGCTGCCATGATGACGTCGACGGCCTCGATTCAGATCAACCTCGACGCGGGTCCACGCGCAGGCTGGGCCCAGCGGGTGCGGCTCGCGCATGCACTCGGGCCGACCATGATCGCGATCGCCGCCAACTCCCCCCTGCTGGGCGGCAAGTTCGCGGGATGGCGGTCGGCACGCCAACATGTATGGAGTCAGTTGGACTCGGCGCGCTGCGGACCCGTGCTCGGTGCCAGCGGTGACGACCCGGCCCGCGACTGGGCCCGGTACGCGCTGAAGGCGCCGGTCATGCTCGTGAAGAGTCCCGAAGTGATCCCGCTGACCACGTGGGTGCCGTTCGCCGACTGGGCTGACGGCCGCGTGCGACTCGGCGACCGTAGGCCGACGCACAGCGATTTGGACTACCACCTGACCACGCTGTTCCCGCCCGTCCGGCCGCGGCGATGGCTGGAGATCCGCTACCTCGACAGCGTTCCGGACGCGGTGTGGCCCGCCGTGGTGTTCACGCTCGTCACGCTGCTCGACGACCCGGCGGCGGCCGATATCGCCGCGGAGGCCACCGAATCCGTCGCGACGGCGTGGGACCGTGCCGCGCAGATCGGCCTCGGTGACCGCAGGCTCGCCGATGCCGCCGCGATATGTGTGCAGGCGGCCGCCGAACGTGCGCCCGCCGAACTCGAGGAATCGATGCAGCAGTTGGTGCGTTCGGTGGAACAGGGACGGTGCCCGGCCGACGATTTCTCCGACCGGGTCGTGAAGTACGGGATCGCACCGGCGGTCACTCATCTGGCGCAAGGGGAGTTGTGACGGTACGCGAGAGACTCGCCCGCGAACTCACGACGGCCCGTGACCGGACTCTGCGGTTGGTCGACTTCGACGACGCCGAACTTCACCGCCAGTACGACCCGCTGATGAGCCCGCTGGTGTGGGATCTCGCCCACATCGGCTGGCAGGAAGAATTGTGGCTGCTGCGGGGCAACGACCCCGGCCGGCCCGGACTTCTCGATCCTGCGGTGGAGCGGTGCTACGACGCGTTCCTCAACTCTCGTGCAAGCCGCGTTGAGCTGCCGTTGCTGTCGCCGGCCGAAGCCAGGTCCTACTGCTCGACCGTGCGCAACAAGGCGCTCGACCACCTCGACGCGTTGCCCGAAGGCCCCGCGGATTCCGAGGCCGAGTTCAATTTCGGTCTGGTGATCAGCCATGAGAACCAGCACGACGAAACCATGCTGCAGGCGCTGAACCTGCGGACGGGGCCCGCGCTGCTGGACCGGGGAGCGCCGCTGCCGCCAGGCCGGGCCGGTGTTGCGGGTACGTCGGTGCTCGTCCCCGCCGGTGAGTTCGTCCTGGGAGTGGACGCGGTCACCGAACCGCACTCGCTGGACAACGAGCGTTGTGCGCACGTGGTCGACCTGCCCGCCTTCCGCATCGGCACGGTGCCCGTCACAAACGGCGAGTGGCGCGACTTCGTCGACGACGGTGGTTACGACCAACGGCGATGGTGGTCCGCACGCGGCTGGGCGCACCAGCAGGAGGCCGATCTGCGGGCACCGCAGTTCTGGAACCTCTCAGGCGATCTGGCGGGCACCCGCACCCGCTTCGGACATGTCGAGGCCATCCCCGCCGACGAACCCGTCCAGCACGTCACCTTCTTCGAAGCCGAGGCATACGCCGAATGGGCGGGTGCGCGGCTACCCACCGAGGAGGAGTGGGAGAAGGCCTGCGCATGGGATCCCGCGGTGCAGGCCCGGCGCCGCTATCCGTGGGGTTCGTCGGAACCGACCGCGCACCTGGCGAACCTCGGCGGCGACGCGCTGAGGCCCGCGCCGGTGGGCGCTTATCCGGCGGGTGCGTCGGCCTGTGGCGCCGAACAGATGCTGGGCGATGTGTGGGAGTGGACCACGTCGCCGCTGCGGCCGTGGCCGGGCTTCACCCCGATGCTCTACGAGCAGTACTCCGCTCCGTTCTTCGAGGGTTCTGGGGCCGGCGACTACAAGGTGCTGCGCGGCGGGTCGTGGGCGGTCGCGCCGAGCATCCTGCGGCCCAGCTTCCGCAACTGGGACCATCCGATTCGCAGGCAGATCTTCGCCGGTGTGCGTCTGGCGTGGGATGCCGACTGATGTGCCGTCACCTTGGCTGGCTCGGCAGGTCGGTGTCCGTCGCGTCGCTGCTGCTGGAGCCTGCGAATGGCCTTCTGGTGCAGTCGTATTCACCGCGGCGACAGAAGCACGGGCTGATGAACGCCGACGGCTGGGGGGTCGGGTTCTTCGACGGACGCACACCGCGTCGCTGGCGCAGCGCCGCGCCGCTGTGGGGAGACGCATCGTTCGCGTCGGTGGCACCCGCGTTGGGAAGCGGGTGCATCGTCGCGGCCGTACGGTCTGCGAGCGTAGGCATGCCTATCGAGCCGTCGGCGTCCGCGCCTTTCACCGACGGTCACTGGCTGCTGTCGCACAACGGACTCGTCGACCGCGCGGTGCTGCCATTGTCGGAGAAGGCCGAATCGACCTGCGATAGCGCGGTGTTGGCTGCGTTGATCTTCGAGCGCGGGCTGGACGCGCTCGGAGACACCATCGTCGAGGTCGCCGACGCGGACCCCAACGCGCGCCTGAACATACTGGCGGGCAACGGTTCCCGCTTGCTGGCCACCACCTGGGGTGACACCCTTTCGACGCTGCGGCGCGACGACGGAGTGGTGTTGGCCAGCGAACCTTACGATGACAACCCCGACTGGCAGGAAGTTCCCGATCGCCACCTGGTCTCGGTTCTCGGCCGGGACATCGAACTGATCCCGCTGAAAGGATCGTGATGACCTTCGCCCTCTCGAATTACTTGTCAGCCGACTCGGCAGGACAGGCGCTGCGCCGCGATGTGCGCGACGGTTTGACGCAGACCCCGAAATCGTTGCCGCCCAAGTGGTTCTATGACTCCGCGGGTAGCGATCTGTTCGACCAGATCACCCGTTTGCCCGAGTACTATCCCACGCGAACCGAGGCGCAGATCCTGCGCGAGCGGTCGGCCGAAATCGTGGCCGCCTCCGGGGCGGACACGCTTGTCGAGCTGGGCAGCGGCACCTCGGAGAAGACCCGGATGCTGCTGGATGCCCTGCGCGACAACGGATCCCTGCGGCGGTTCATACCCTTCGACGTCGACGCGTCGGTGCTCAAGGCCGCCGGATCCGCCATCGAGAAGGAATACCCGGGAATCGAGATCGACGCGGTGTGCGGAGACTTCGAGGAGCATCTCGGCAAGATCCCCCGGGTTGGCCGCCGGTTGGTCGTCTTCCTCGGATCGACGATCGGAAACCTCACGCCGGGCCCGCGCGCCGAGTTCCTCACCGCGTTGGCGGAGACGTTGCAGTCCGGCGACAGCCTGCTGCTGGGTACCGACCTGGTTAAGGACACCGATCGACTGGTGCGCGCGTATGACGACAGCGCAGGCGTCACTGCACAGTTCAACCGCAACGTGCTGGCCGTGGTCAACCGTGAGCTGGACGCGGATTTCGACCTCGACGCGTTCGAGCACGTCGCGAAATGGAACACCGACGAGGAGCGCATCGAGATGTGGCTGCGCGCCGGCCGCGCCCAGCGGGTGCAGGTGAAGGCTCTCGACCTCGCGATCGACTTCACCGACGGTGAGGAGATGCTCACCGAGGTGTCCTGCAAGTTCCGCCCCGACGGCGTCGCCGCAGAGTTGGCCGACTCAGGTCTGCGCCGGACACACTGGTGGACCGACAGCGCGGGTGACTTCGGCCTGTCACTGTCGGAGCGGTGATGTCAGAGAGCCTTGCCGAGCAGTGGCGCGCGGCCCGGCCGCCCGTTGCCGGTGTGCATCTGGACAGTGCGGCGTGCTCGCGGCAGACGTTCGCGGTCATCGACGCCGCGGCGCAGCATGCCCGTCACGAAGCGGAGGTCGGCGGATATGTCGCCGCCGCGGCCGCCGTCCCGGTGCTGGACGCCGGTCGTGCCGCCCTGGGCGCGTTGACCGGTCTCGACGGCGCCGACATCGCCTACACCACCGGCGCCAACAGCGCGCTCGATATCCTGCTGTCCAGCTGGCCAGGTGTCCGCACCCTGGCGTGTCTGCCCGGTGAGTACGGACCGAACCTGGCGATCATGGCGGCCAACGGTTTTGACGTACGCCCGCTGCCTGTGGATGGTGACGGCCGGCTCGACGTCGAGGCCGCCGCCGACACACTGAGGGCCGAACGGCCGCCGCTGGTGCACCTGACGGCATTGGCCAGCCACCGCGGCACCGCCCAGCCGATGGCGGCGCTGGCGGACGTGTGCCGAGACCTGGATGTTCCGCTGGTTATCGACGCGGCGCAGGCGCTGGGTCATCTCGACTGCGCCGTCACGCCTTCGGCGATCTACAGTTCGTCGCGCAAGTGGGTGGCCGGTCCGCGCGGTGTCGGCTTTTTGGGGGTGCGCGCGGATCTGGCGCAGCGACTCAAGCCTCGGCTGCCCCCGCCGGAGTGGGGTATGTCGCTCACCGTCATGGAGCGTCTCGAACACGGTGAAGCCAATGTGGCTGCCCGCGTTGGTTATTCGGTGGCGCTGGGTGAGTACCTGGCGGCCGGACCCCAACGGGTCGGTGAACGGCTGGCCGAGGTGGGCGCGATGACGCGCGAGGTGCTCGCCGATGTCGAGGGCTGGCGGGTGGTCGAGGCGGTGGACGAACCGACGGCGATCACGACACTGGAACCCGTCGATGGGGCCGACCCGCAGCAGGTGCGGGCGCAGCTGATCGCCGAGCACGGCATCGTCACCACCTACGCCGAAACGCTGCGGGCCCCATTCGAGATGGCGGCGTCCGTGCTGCGGGCGTCACCGCACGTCGACGTCACCGCTGAAGAACTCGAGCAGTTCGCAAAGGCGCTGGCGTCTGCGACCTAGTCCTTGTGCGCGGTGAGCAGAAACGCGGGCATCTTCTGCCTACCCTTGTCGTCGTTCTCGAACGGCGGCAACGTGAACGCTCCGTCGGGGGGCATGGCTGAGGACATGTTGGCGTGGATGAACGCGGGCCGGATCTCGTCGACGGTCCAGTACTTCGAGACGGCTGCGCGCAGTTCCTCCTCGCTGACGGTGTTCGGGCCGAACTCCGCTCCCGGCGGGAACGCGCCGTTGGCGAACACCAGGATGTAGAACACCGCCCCCGGTGCTGCCACCCGGTGCGCCGAATGCAGGTACCCGTCGCGGCCGTCTACCGGCAGCGAATGAAACAGGGTGCTGTCCACAATGGTGTTGAACCGCCCGTCGTACCCGGTGAACGACGTGATGTCGCCCTGGACGAACGTCGCACTGGTCAAACCGCGCTCCTCGGCGGCTTTGGTGGCGGCGGCGACGGCCGTCCGCGTCAGGTCGATCCCGACGACCGTGTGGCCCTCGGCGGCCAGCGCCAGTGACAACTCCGCGACCCCACACCCGGCGTCGAGCACGTCGCCGCGGATCTTCCCGCTCTTGATCAACGCAGCGAGCTCCGGCTGCGGCTCACCGATGTTCCACGGCGGCGCTGCCCCTGGAAGTGGCCATTTTCCTGGTAGGCGTCGTCCCATTCCATTACGTCGTCTGATGCCATGGCATCCAACGTAGTTCACGCGATCTTTCGTACCACCAGCGTCGCGATCGACCTCTTGTTCACGGGCCATCCCAGGTATGTACGGGCTCGTTGCTGTGCATGTGTTCGCAGTAGAGCCGCAGCATCTCGGCCAGCGCGTCCGGCCGCGACATCCCGCCCTTCTGCAGCGCATGCACCGTCGCGATCTGCCAGACGGACCCGTTGACACCGGTCTTCGCGCGGCCCTCGATCACGCTGAGGTAGCGGTTGCGGACGTCGGCGGACACCTCCCAGCGTTGCAGCCCCTCGTCGGCCATTGGCAGCAGCTGCCGCAGCACGAGCTCGTCGGGTGTCACCTCACCTAGCCCGGGCCAATACAGCCGCGCGTTCATGCCGTTTTGTGCGGATTCGACGAAATTATGTTGGGCCGCAGCGAAACTCATCTTCGTCCAGATGGGCCTGTCGTCCTCGGCCATCGTCCGGAGCACGCCGTAGTAGAACGCGGCGTTGGCCATCATGTCGACCACCGTGGGCCCGGCCGGCAGCACCCGGTTCTCCACCCGCAGGTGGGGCCTACCGTCAACGACGTCGTACACCGGCCGGTTCCACCGGTAGATCGTGCCGTTGTGCAGCCGCAGTTCGGCCAGCTTGGGGGTGCGGCCCTCGGCCAGCTCATGGGTCGGGTCCTCGTCCGACATCTCGGGCAGCAGCGACGGGAAGTAGCGGACGTTTTCCTCGAACAGGTCGAAGATCGAGGTGATCCAGCGTTCGCCGAACCACACGCGGGGCCGAACCCCCTGGGTCTTGAGCTCGTCGGGCCGGGTGTCGGTGGCCTGCGCGAACAGCTCGATACGCGTCTCGGCCCACAGCTGGTGCCCGTAGAAGAACGGCGAGTTGGCGCCCAGCGCCAGCTGCGGGCCGGCCAGCACCTGCGCCGCGTTCCAGTTGTGCGCGAAGTCGGCCGGGGAGACCTGCAGGTGCAGTTGCATGCTGGTGCACGCGGATTCCGGCGCGATCGACTCGGTTTGCAGGCTCAGCCGTTCCGGCCCGTGGATGTCGATCAGGATGTCCTCACCGCGCGCGGTGAAGATCGAGTCGTTGAGCGCCTGGTAGCGCACCGACTCGCTCATCCACCGCCCCGTGAGGTGCTCGGGCATCAGGGTCGGCAGGATGCCGACCATGACGATGTGTGCGTCATGCTCATTGGCCTTGGCTTCGGCAGCGTTGAGGCTGGCCCGCACATCGGCTTCGAGCTCGAGTGCGGCGCGGCCGGGCAGCCGGCGCGGTGGAACATTGAATTCGATGTTGTAGGCACCCAATTCGGTCTGATACGCCGGATCGGCGATCGCCTGCAGCACTTCGTGATTCGTCATGGCGGGCTGGTATGCGGAGTCGACGAGGTTGCACTCGATCTCCATGCCGGTCAGCGGCCGTTCGAACTCGAAACTGGACTCCTTGAGCATGGTTTCGAAGACGTCCAGGCACTGCTGCACCTTGCGCCGGTACTCGCGGCGGTGCGCGAGGGAGTACTCGGTGTCCTGAACTTCTTCGCCCACGATCCGAGCCTATCGGCGGGTGGCCACCACAACCTGCGGATTCATCAGCCCGCCGCGCAGTTCCACGTCGATCGTCGGATCGGCATGTTCGGCCAGCGTCCGCAGCGCCGACGGACTGTAGGTGCGCAGCGAGCTGATGAAGCCGTCGTGCAGAAAGGGAACGAACGGCGTGAACGGCAACATCGTCGCCAGCCGCAGGAGGTGCAGCGGGGCCGGCGGCCGGGGCAGATCGATGATCACCAGCTTGTCGGCGGCGCGCGTGCCCTCGGCGAAAACCCGGGAAGCAGCCGAGGGCGACAGGTGGTGGAACGACAGCGCGAACACCGCGAGGTCGAAGTTTCCGTCGGGCGCGTCGATGGCGGTGGCGTTCATTTCGCGAACCGTCGCGCGAGGGTTGTCGCCGAGGTCGCTCGCCGCCATTTTCGCGACGGACGCCGGCTCGACGTCGGTGACGGTGAGTTCGGCGGTGGGATGCCAATCCAGCAGCTTTCGCGACAGCCCGCCGTGGCCAGCGCCGAGCTCGAGGATCTTGGGATCGGCAACGTCAGCGACCTCGTCCAGCGCGATGCGCGCGAAGTTCTCGGTGTTCCCGAAGCGTTCCCCGGTCCATTCGAGGGCGCGGATCACGCTGCGTTTGACGTCCTCGTCCACGTCATCGCGGTCGAGGTACTCCTGGCGATCGGTCTCGAGCAGCCGGTCCAGGCACGACGCGTCGGGCCCGCCGCGGGGCATGCGGTCAATGTCGGCGATCGGGCTGGCCACGTAGACCATGATGGTCGATTGGAGTCGCCGTTACGAGGGGAGAATGAGTTGGCCGATTTCGTCGCCGCCATCGACCAGGGCACCACCAGTACCCGGTGCATGATCTTCGACCACGACGGCGCCGAGGTGGGCCGCCATCAACTCGAGCACGAGCAGATCCTGCCCAAGGCGGGCTGGGTCGAGCACAACCCCGTTGAGATCACCGAGCGCACCGCGGCGGTCATCCAGTCGGCGCTCAACAAAACCAAATTGTCGGCCACCGACCTGGCGGCGCTCGGTATCACCAACCAACGGGAGACCTCGCTGGTGTGGAACCGCAAAACTGGACGGCCGTACTACAACGCGATCGTGTGGCAGGACACCCGTACCGACCGCATCGCCACCGCGTTGGACCGCGACGGGCGCGGCGACGTGATCCGGCGCAAGGCGGGACTGCCGCCGGCGACCTACTTCTCCGCCGGCAAGCTGCAGTGGATCCTGGAGAATGTCGACGGGGTGCGCCGCGACGCCGAGAGCGGCGACGCGATCTTCGGAACCACGGACTCGTGGGTGCTGTGGAACCTCACCGGCGGTGCCCGCGGCGGTGTGCACGCCATCGACGTGACCAATGCCAGTCGCACGATGCTGATGAACCTCGAAACGCTTGACTGGGACGACGAACTGTTGTCGTTCTTCGACATTCCGCGTCAGATGCTGCCCGAGATCAAGCCGTCGTCGTACCCGGACTCCTACGGCAGCACCCTGGAGGGTGGGCCGGTCGGCGGCGCAGTGTCGATCACCGGCATCCTGGGTGACCAGCAGGCCGCCATGGTCGGTCAGGTCTGCCTCGACGCGGGTGAAGCCAAAAACACCTACGGCACGGGCAATTTCCTGCTGCTCAACACCGGCGAGAAGATCGTCCGCTCGGAGAACGGGTTGCTCACCACGGTGTGCTACCAGTTCGGGGGCGCGAAACCCGTCTACGCACTGGAGGGTTCGATCGCCGTCACCGGCTCTGCGGTGCAGTGGCTACGCGATCAACTCGGCATCATCAGCGGCGCATCGGAGAGTGAGTCGCTGGCCCGTCAGGTGGAGGACAACGGCGGCGTCTACTTCGTGCCCGCGTTCTCGGGACTCTTTGCGCCGTACTGGCGTTCGGATGCCCGCGGCGCGATCGTCGGCCTGTCGCGATTCAACACCAACGCACATCTGGCGCGCGCGACGCTCGAGGCGATCTGCTACCAGAGCCGCGACGTCGTCGACGCGATGGAGGCCGACTCCGGGGTGCACATGGAGGTACTCAAGGTCGACGGTGGTATCACCGCCAACGATCTGTGCATGCAGATCCAGGCCGACGTCCTCGGCGTCGAGGTGGTCAAGCCCGTCGTCGCCGAGACGACCGCGCTGGGTGCCGCCTACGCGGCCGGTCTCGCCGTCGGATTCTGGGAGAATCCCGATGACCTGCGGGCCAATTGGCAGGAAGGCAGCCGCTGGTCCCCGGCGTGGAGTGACGAGCAGCGCGCCGACGGGTACGCCGGCTGGCGCAAAGCCGTGCAGCGCACGCTCGATTGGGTCGACGTCGAGTAGTGATTTCGGTGCGCAAACGTTCGCCCAGCGACTGTCCGCGCGCCGAAACCGCAATTAGGCGGCGGCGTCGAGCTGTCGTTTGGTCTCGTCGTCGAGCGTGATGTCGCGCACGGCGGTGTTCTCCTCGAGATGCGCCACCGACGATGTGCCCGGTATCAGCAGTACGTTCGGCGCCACGGACAGCGTCCACGCAAGCGCGATCTGCGCGGGTGTGCGACCCAGTTTCTCCGCCTCACTCTTGACGGCGGGATGGCCGAGCACCGGATTGTCGGCGCTGAACGCCGACCCGAGCGGGAAGAACGGCACGAACGAGATGCCGTTCTCGATACACGCCTCGAGCACCGGCTGCGAGGTGCGATCGACGAGGTTGTAGGCGTTCTGCACGGTGACAATCTCGGTGCGGTCCAACGCGATTCGCAGATGCTCGGGACCGATGCTGGACAGGCCGATGCCTCCGATGAGCCCTTCGTCACGGGCCTTGATCATGGCCGTGAGCTGACGGTCGAACAACTCGCGATCGACAGGACCAACCGAACTCGGATCGCCGGCGTGAATGCGAAGGTTGACCGCAGCCAGGCGATCGGTCCCCAGTGTCTGCAGATTCTCCTCGATATCGGCGCGCAGTTGGTCGGGTTCCTGCGCCGCCAGCCACGCCCCGGTGCCGTCGCGCCGGGCGCCGACCTTGCTCACCAGCGCGAGATCGGCGGGGTAGGGGTGCAGCGCTTCGCGGATCAGCTGATTGGACACGTTCGGTCCGTAGAACTGCGACGTGTCGATGTGGTTGATACCCAACTCGACTACGCGTCGCAGGACCGCGATCGCCTCGTCATGGTCTCGCGGCGGACCGAAGACTCCCGGCCCGGGTAGTTGCATCGCGCCGTAGCCGACGCGCCCGACATTGAAAGAGCCCAGCGGGAAGGTGTCCATGGCGCCACGCTATACGCGAGTTGTGCACGTTTAGGAGCGGTGGGCGCTCCCAAACGTGCACAGATCGCTACTATTCGGCTTCGCCCAAGATGCCGTAGATCTCGCGGCGGGCATTGTTGACGATGTCGACAATGCGCTGCTGCTGTTCGGCCGATGCAGCGTGCGCCGACTGCGCGACCGCTCCCATCAGCTGGCCAACGGCGGCCCGCAGGCTGACAGCGCCCGGATCGGCACCTTCGGTGATCTCGTCCCACGGAGCCGTCTCGATCTTCTCTGCGGCGGCCCGGCCTTGACCAGTCAACTCGAAGAGTTTCTTGCTGCCCTCAGTCTCCGTCGCGACGAGCAGGCCCTCGTCGACCAGCAGTTGCAGCGTCGGGTACACCGACCCGGGGCTGGGCTTCCATAGCTGCTGGCTGCGTTCATTGATCTCCTGGATCATCTCGTAGCCGTGCATCGGGCGATCGGTGAGCAGCTTCAGGATTGCGGCGCGCACGTCACCGCGTCTGCCGCGGCCGCCGCCACGGGGTCCGCCGCGCCGACCGCCACGACCGGGGCCGAAGCCGAAGCCGGGACCGAAGCTGCCGGGGCCGAAGCCGCCGAAACCGGGACCGAACCCTGCGTCGCCGCGGTGTTCACGGACGTGCTCGCGGAACCCGCGACGAGCTTGCCGACGCTGTTCGTGCAGCGTACGGCGGTCTTCAGGACTGACGGCGGGGCCGAAGCCGAAGCCGAGTCCGCGACCCGCGAAGGGGCCTTGAGGGGGTGTGAATGGGGTGTTCATTGCTTGTGTCGTTTCTTTCGGACGGGAAGCACGGTCTGCGCTTCCGATACGTTGACGATATATCGGAAACTATCGCGATGCAACGTCTGAGTTCAGGGGGACATCGACACATCGACCGCCAGGTACTCACCGATGGCACGTGCCGTCGGCCAGTCACCTTCGTTCACGGCCTTTTGCAGATCGCCGGCCAACGGACTGTCAGCACCGAGTTCGGCCAGCCAGCCCGAAACCGTCGTGGCAATCGCGTCCGCCGGTACCTCGACGCTGAGCCCACCATGCAAGCGTTGAGTGATGCGATAGCGGCGCTGCATACTCGTGATTCGGAGACAACGGACCCACGGATGGCCTATAGCGCCGAGGAGCCCAGTTCGTCCACCGTGGAGCCTATCGCTGGCGAGGCAGGTAACCGGCGAGAAACAGCGCGACCCCGGCGCGGACGTGACGGTCGACATCCATGCCGGCGAGAACCTGCGGCCCGCCGCAGAAGAGCGCCTGGTCTATGCACCGACCCACGACGAGGAACGCGAAATGCTCTGCGGCAACGGCGGGTTCAGGCACCGACAGGAGACCTCGATCGTCTAGACGTTCCATGCAGTCGGCGAACGCGGCCAGCGCCCGTGAGGGGGCCTGCTCGTAGTAGAGCTGCGCCAGGGCGGGCACCCGGTTGGCTTCGCCGACCACGAGTCTGCGCAACTGCACCACCGGTTCCGTGAGCACCGCACGCAGGTACTCGCGCGCCAGCGCGGTGAGGTCGATCTCCAGATCGTCGGTCTCGGCCAGCCTCGCGATGCGGTCCAGAAACGGCGTCACTGTGCTGTCCAGTGCCTCGTTCACGATCGCCAACAGCAATTCTTGTTTGTCGCCGAAGTGCGTGTAGACCGTCTGTTTGGACACCTCGGCCGACGCGGCGATCTGGTCGACGCTGGTGCCCTGATAGCCGTGCCGCAGGAAGAGCTCGCGCCCTGCCGCCAGAATGGTCGCGCGTTTGCGCGCCGAGCGCCCCGTCACTGACCCGGTCATACCGCCTCCCCCTTCAGTACTGGACAGTCTAGTTCGGCAGTGATAGTACTAGACGGTCTAGTTTGATTAGACTGCAAGGAGCCCCATGAGCAGCACTGATTGCCCACCGTTGCCGGTGCGGATAACCAAATCGTTGCTCGGTTACGGCGTCATCGCAGGCCCCATCTACGTCGTCGTCGCGGCTGCGCAGATGTTCACCCGCGAAGGCTACGACCCCACCAGACACGCGGTGAGCCAGTTGTCCAACGGCGACCTGGGCTGGATCCAGATCGTCAACTTCCTGGTGACGGGGGCGATGACAATCGCGGCCGCCGTCGGCGTGCGACGCGCTCTCGGGCCCGGCCGGCAGTCGGGCTGGGCGGCCGGACTGCTAGGGACATACGGGCTCGGCGTCTTCTGCGCAGGCATCTTCCGGGCCGACCCGTCGGACGGCTTTCCTCCCGGTACGCCGCCCGGGATGGGCGAGGTCAGCTGGCACGGACTGACCCACTTCGCTGTCGCGGGTCTTGGTTTCGTCTGCCTGGTGGCGGCCTGCATGGTGATGGGCGCGTGGTTCGTCCGGACCAATGAGACCGGCTGGGCCTGGTATTCGCGGATCACCGGAGGTGTGTTCGCGCTGAGCTTCATTGCGTTGTCCTCCGGATCAGGAGCGCCCACAACGGTTTTGGTGTTCACCGCCGCAGTCGTCGCCGCGTGGGCATGGTTGGCCGCGGTGTCGGTCAAGCTCTACCGGACCGTCGAATAGGCGCACACGCCCGCGCATGCGGTCGGACGTCTGACGATTGACCGGGAACTTCGGCCGCACCCGGGCCGGTCGAGGCGATCACCGCCAGGCGTGGCATCACGCCGTCGCGAAACCCGAGTCGTCGCTAGCTCGGCGGCGCGAAACCGCCGGGGTCGGACGACGGTGGCGGAACCTGTCGCGGTGAAACCTGCTGCGGCGGCGCCGGATACCCGACGACGGGGGGTGGACCCGGCGGCCATTGGGGCGGAGGCCCAAGAGGCGCGGGCTGCAGCCGGGCGAGTTCGCGGCGGTGACGCTCGGCCAGCACCGCGGCCAGCACGTACTGCGGTGGTGTGCCGGGCGGTGGTGGCGGCGAGATCTGGGCGACGACGTCACTGGTGATGCGGTAGGCCATCTGGTCACGCAGCTGTGGATCCAATTGCGATACGCGGGAGAGAAACTGGCGTGCCAGTTCGGCCTGCTCGGGATGCAGCCCGGACAACTGCAACGTGGACGCCCACCACGCGAGCTGCGGCGGCATCAGCGGAGGCGGCGACATTCTTGGTGCACGTTCGCTGATGACCACGGTTCCGGCGAAGATGTCGCCGATCCGCTTGCCCTTCGACGACGCCAGGCTGCAGATCACCGCAGGCCCGCCGGTGAGCATCCAGATTTCGATCGCGCCTGCCAGCGCACGAAACAAGGCCTGCCGAAAACGTTCCGGGCTGCCATCGTCGGACACCACCCGCAGTCCCATCGCGAGCTTGCCCAACGAACGGCCACGGGTTGTCGTCTCGAATATCGTCGGGTACCCCACTATCGCCAAGACGGTGAAAATGATCAGCACCGCAGCCGAGAACGCCGGATCGAATTGGGTGAGTGTGTTGGCCCACAACACGACGCCGGTGATGTAGAGGATGAACACCACGGTGACGTCGATGATCGCCGACAGCGCGCGGACCGGTAGCTGGGCGATCTGAACATCCAGAACCACCGCGTCCCCGGTCACCACGGGTTCTTGCTGGCCGACCATGTCAGCAACGCTACTAGGATCCGTGGGGTGGATGTCGACGCGTTCGTGGTGGCGCATCGTCCGACGTGGGAGCGGCTGGAGCAGCTGACCAGGCGTCGGCGGAAGCTCACGGGCGCCGAAGTGGACGAACTGGTCGATCTTTACCAGCGGGTGTCCACCCACCTGTCGATCGTGCGCAGCGCGTCCACCGACTCGGTCCTCATCGGGCGGTTGTCGGGATTGGTGGCCCGCGCACGGTCGGTGGTGACAGGTGCGCATGCGCCGCTGTGGCGCGAGTTCGCGAGGTTCTGGACGGTGTCGTTCCCGGTGGTCGCCTATCGCTCATGGCGATGGTGGCTCGCAACGGCCGTCGCGTTCTGCTTCGTCACCGCGCTCATCGCGCTGTGGGTGTCGGGCAACCAGGAGGTACAGTCGGCCCTCAAAACACCAAGCGAGATCGAACAATTGGTGAACGAGGATTTCGCCAACTACTACAGCGAGAACCCCGCCGCATCGTTCGGCCTGCAGGTGTGGATCAACAACTCGTGGGTTGCCGCGCAGTGCATCGGGTTCGCGATCCTGCTCGGCATCCCCATCCCGTACATCCTGTTCCAGAACGCTCTCAACCTCGGAGTGATCGCCGGCTTCATGTTCGACGCCGACAAGGGCGACGTCTTCCTCGGCCTGCTGACCCCGCATGGGCTCATCGAACTGACAGCGGTGTTCCTCGCCGGGGCCGTTGGCATGCGACTCGGCTGGTCGGTCGTGTCGCCGGGCCATCGGCCGCGAACGCAGGTGCTGGCCGAGCAGGGCCGGGCGGTGGTTGCGGTCGCCGGCGGCCTGATCGTTGTCCTGCTCGTGGCCGGGCTGATCGAGTCGTTGGTGACGCCGTCGCCGCTGCCGACGTTCGTTCGTATCGCCATCGGGGTGGCAGCCGAAGTCGCTTTCCTCTGCTACGTAATCTATTTCGGCCGCCGGGGTGTCGCTGCGGGGGAGAGCGGCGACATCTCCGATGCACCGGATGTGGTGCCGACGCGCTAAAGCCTGCCGGTGGCCTTCATGGCGAGGTAGTGGTCCGCGAGTGCGGGTGCCAGTTCGTCAGGTGGTGCGTCCACGACATCGACCCCGGCCGCCCGCAGTCGCGAGGCCATCGAACGCCGGTCGTTGCGCGAACGTTCGGCCGCCGCAGCGTCGTACACCGCTGCGGCGTCCGCCCGTCCCGCGGCCATCGCGTCCACCCGCGGGTCGGCGACAGCGGCCAACAGAACCTGATGTTTGGCGGACAACTGCGGCAGCACCCCCATCAGACCCTCGTCGAGTGCGTAGGCGTTCAGATCGGTGAGCAACACGACCAGCGCCCGGCGCCGAACGCGTCGCTGTATCGCGGCCACCATCGCCCTGGCATCGGACTCGATCAGTGCGGGTTCCAGCGGCGCCATCGCGCCGACCAGTTGCGCGAGGAGTTCCGTGCGGGAGGCGTTGAACAGGCCCGCCCGGGTGACCCGGTCGTGAGCGAGGAAGTCCACGTGATCGCCTGCGCGCGCTGCGAGCGCGGCCAACAGCAGTGCGGCATCCATGGACCAGTCCAGTCGCGGCCAGCCACTCGGGTCGTCGGCGGTGGGGTCGACGCCGACACGGCCCGCCGATGTGCGTCCGGTGTCCAGCACGATCACCACCCGCCGATCACGCTCGGGTCGCCACGTCCGCACCACGACGTCGGCTCGCCGGGCGGTGGCACGCCAGTCGATTGATCTGACATCGTCACCGATGACGTACTCACGCAGCGAATCGAACTCGGTGCCCTGACCGCGGATCAGGACGGCGGTGTTCCCTTCCAGCTCGCGGAGTCTGGCCAGCCGCGAGGGCAGGTGCTTGCGGGACAGGAACGGTGGCAGGATCCGGATCTGCCAGGGCACCCGATGCGAGTGCTGCCTTCCGGCCAGCCCCAACGGCCCGATCGACCTAGCCGTCACCAAAGCTGATCTTTGGTCGCCCCTACGAACCGGCCGTAGCGTCGTGACAAGTTGAACCCGTTGTCCTGGAGCAATATTCACGTCATGCGTCCGGTGCTCGGCCCTGGCGCTGGGCGACCACGCATCGCGGACCTGTCCGCGCAAGCGTCGTGGGCCCGGGTTCTCCACTTCGAGAACCGCGTCGACGGGTTGCCCCAGTCTCGCCGTGGTGTCACCGGATCGCGCGAAGACCAGCCGGCGGGTGCTGGCGGCCAGAAGGATGTCGAGGACGATCGCTGCCGCAAGCGCACCGGCTAGAACGGCGAACGCCGTTGCCGGCCATGGTGACAACGCGACCGGAAGCACGCAGACCAGTGCCACCAAGCCGGCGCGACCGGTCAGAATCACTACCGTGGCACCGGTACGGCTGCGAGAATCCCGTCCAGCACGCCGTCGGGATGAGCGCCTTCGAGCTCGGCCTCCGGACGCAACTGGATACGATGCCGCAACGTCGGCCGCGCCATCGCCTTGACGTCATCGGGGGTGACGTAGTTGCGGCCCGACAGCCATGCCCAGGAGCGCGCCGTGCCCAGCAGGGCGGTCGCCCCGCGCGGCGACACCCCTAGCTGCAGTGACGGGGAATGCCGGGTAGCGCCGGCGATATCGACGATGTAGCCCAGCACCTCGTCGGCGACGAGCACCTGTTGCACGGCGGCGCGGCCGGCCGCCAGTTCGGTGGGCCCCGCGACGGGTCGCACGGCGGACAGGTCGCGAGGGTCGAAGCCGCGCGCATGCCGATCGAGGACGGTGATCTCCTGGTCCCGCGGCGGCAGGGGAACGTTGAGCTTCAAGAGGAACCGGTCCAGCTGTGCTTCGGGCAGCTGATAGGTGCCCTCGTACTCGATGGGGTTCTGCGTCGCCGCAACGATGAACGGGTCGGGCAACCGGCGCGGTTCACCGTCGACGCTGACCTGGCGCTCCTCCATGGCCTCCAGCAGCGCGGCCTGAGTCTTGGGCGGAGTCCTGTTGATCTCGTCGGCCAGCAGCAAATTGGTGAAAACCGGACCGGCGCGGAACTCGAATTCGGCAGTGCGGGCGTCATATACGAGTGATCCGGTGACGTCACCGGGCATCAGGTCGGGCGTGAACTGCACCCGTTTGAACTCGAGTTGCAGCGCGGCCGCCAGCGTGCGGACCAGCAGGGTCTTGGCAACGCCCGGCACGCCCTCCAGCAGCACATGACCGCGGCACAGTAGTGCGATCACCAAGCCGCTGACCACAGCCTCCTGGCCGACGACTGCCTTGGCGATCTCAGTGCGCAGTGTCAGCAGCGCATTTCGCGCCGCCTCACCTGCGGCGGCGGGATCCGGACCTGAAGGTGGCTGAGTCACGATTGTGCGACCTGCCTTTCGATGTTGTCGAGTTCACGGGCGAGCTGGACCAAGTCGTCGTCGGTCTGCGGTGGCGAGCCGAACAGCGTGTGCGCCACCGACTGTGCGTGGTGGCCGGACCGCTGCGCCACTGCCTGGACGACGGCGGGCGGCTCGGCGTTGATGGACAGGCCGAGGCGCGGCAGCATCCGTTGCAAGGTGGCGGTGCGCAGGGCCGTCGCTGCGCGGTCGCGAGCGCGACGGGACCGATACAGCCTGCCGCGGCCCTCGACCGTCTCGGATGCGCGCACGACGACCGGCATACGTTCTGCGACAAGCGGACCGAGGCGTCGGCCCCGCCACAACGCGACGAGCACGATCGCGAGGCACAGCTGGATCACGATCCATCCGACCGCGGGAGGAACGAGGTCGGAGATTTCCGCGCCCACATCGGATTCGCCTTGGCGCTTCTGCGGCGCATACCAGATCACCCGCGGGTTCGTGCCGGCAAGGTTCATCGCGAGGGCGGCGTTCCCGTCGGTCAGCAGACCACCGTTCATCATGAAATCCCCGCTGCCGACGACAGTGACGGTGCGTCCGTCCTCGGTGTAGCGGACCAGCGCACCGTCGTAGCAGCGGGTGATCGGAAAGTCTTCCACCGCTTCGTATTCGTCGCTCACGCCGAGCTGAACCGCGCCGGCTCGGGCCGCCTCGCGCAGGTCGCAACCGAGTTCGGAACCGCCGAAGGGCACCGACCCGGCAAGGGTGATGTGGGGAGCCAGCGCTTCACGGGTGCGCGAAGACGGTGCCACCAGGAGCCGGTCGCCCGGCAGGTTGCTCAGTCGCCGCAGGACGTCGTCGTGGAGATGCTGCAGTGTCTGCAACACGACGATGAGAGTGCCGGGCCGCGCGGCACTTTCGACGGCCGTGACATCCGGTGCCTCGACGACATCGACACCCTGCTCGCGCAGCAGGGTCACCAGTGCATGGGTGCCGTCGGGGGACGTGGACGCCGGATCCATCGGGCCGCCGAGCCGGGGCGCGGTCAGATAGGTGATCAGAGTGGCGACTGCGATGACGACGACAAGCGACAGCAGCATCCACCGGGAGGCACTCCAGCGCTGCCTCAGCGTGCGCCCGACAGCCGTGTTCGTCATCGCACCTCCGCCCAGCCGGTGGACGGCGTCGCGGCGGGAGCGGCACCGGAACTCGTCGCGGTGTTGAACCGCACGTGATCGTCGAGTTGGGCGACCATCCGGTATGCCGCTTCGGTGCCCGGTCGCTCCCCGTAGGTGACATCGTTGAAGGAGGTTGCAGCCATGGTCAATTCAGCGGCAAACGCCGGCAACGCCTTACCCGCGTCGCGCGCGAGCTCGGTGGCCGTCCGGCCGGGGATGGCATCCAGCACCCTGGCGTCCTCGAGCTCACGGGCCACTGCTCTCAGGCGGTGACGGATGGCCGCCGCCCAGTCGCCCGCGGCGGCACACTGCTCGGCGGTGGCGCGGTGCTCGGCAGCGCTGAGTTCGTGTTCGCCGAACAGCGCGTAGCGGCCGCCACGGTCGGTCCGCATGGTGCGCCGTGCGATCCGTATCGCGACGATGATCCCGGCGACGAGCAGGATCAGCAGAACAGATAGCGTGAACCAGCCGCCGGGCAGGCGCGATCCAGACTCGGCCAATCGGTAGAGCAGCTCGTTGATCCACTCGAGGAGACGTTCGGTCAGCCCTGGCTTAGGGTAGATCGGTTTTTGCAGTTCGCGTTGCGCGGCGTCGTGGGCGGCGTCGCCGTCGATGTCTATCGTTGGCACGTCAGGCTTGGCGGGTCAGCCACAGATGGTCAGTGGAATCCGACGGCGAGGACGGCCCGTAGGCCGCGCCGGTCCGCAATACGAGGTCGAACGCTTCGGCGCGGATCCGGCGATCGGTGTAGAGCAGCACGACGACGCCTGCCAGGAACGGGGCGGTGATGATCTGGGCGATGACGCCGCCCACCGACAGCAGGAGGAATGACAGCATCATCATCGCTGTCGACTCCGCCGCCATCAGAAGGAGCTGACCGCCCACGCTGAACGGGATCGTGACCGCGCCTGCGATGAACTGCACCGCGATCGTGGCGAGCAACCGGATACCGAACACCCGCCAGAAGTCGTTCTTCACCAACCTGAACGACCGCTCGATGGCGGCGAAGATGCCGAGGCGTTCCAGCACGATGAGCGGCGGCGCGAAGCTGAGAACCACCCAGATATAGACCAGCGCAACGATCAAGAGCAGACCCAGAGGCAGGCCGACGATGATCGCGGCGGTGACGCTGGACGCTATCCCGATCCAGAAGATCAGGCCGAAGACGATGGCGACCAGTATTCCGACGCCCAACCCTTCGATGAGCGTGAACGCGATCAGTGTCCACAGTCGACCCTTGAGCCGTTGCCACGCTTCACCAATCGTGATGCCGGCGCCGAAGACCGCACGGCCGACGACGACGGTGAGCAGCCCACTCAACAGGATCGCCGTCAACCAGGTCGCAACGGCGCCGGCGAGGCTGGACAGTGTCGAGCCCAGCAATGCGCCGGTGGACACCTCTTCACCGGTGAGCGTTTGCGTCAGCTCGCCGGTGACGGCCAGCGGTCCCACCGAGAGCACGAGTGCCATCAATTGGCTGGCGACCACGACAATGGTGGTGAATCCCAGCGTCGCCTTCGGATTGGCGCGAATGTAGGCGACCGCGCCGTTGAAGATGTCGGACAGGCTCAGCGGTCGTAGCGGGATGACGCCCGGTTTGAGGACGGGCTGCATCGGCGGCCCGTAGCCGGGTGGTGGCCCGTAGCCGGGTGGTGGCCCGTAGCCCGGAGGCGGTGGCCCGTAGCCGGGTGGCGGTGCGTAGCCCGGTGGTAGCCCGTAGCCCGGAGGCGGTGCGTAGCCCGGTGGCGGCTGTCCGGCGATCCCCGAATTGCCGGCCTCGGTGCTCATGGCAACCATCCTGTCGATCATGATGCGAATTGACAAACGTCTGCGGCGTAAGTTTGCGGCATGGCAGAACTCAAAGAGCAACTGCGTGCAGACCTCACCGCGGCGATGAAGTCGCAGGACAAACTGCGGACCGCGACGCTGCGGATGCTGCTCGCGGCGATCCAGACCGAGGAAGTGGCGGGCAAGGATGCGCGCGAGCTGTCCGACGCGGACCTACTGAAGGTGCTGTCCAAGGAATCCAAGAAGCGCGCGGAGGCCGCCGAGATCTACACCCAGAACGGCCGCGGTGAGCTGGCCGCCAACGAGCATGCCGAAGCACGCGTCATCGACGAATACCTGCCCACTCCGCTGACCGAGGCTGAAGTGGCCGATGTCGTCGACACCGCGATCGCGCAGGTCGCCGAGGAGATCGGTGAGCGGCCGGGCACGAAGCAGATGGGCCAGGTGATGAAGGCCGCTACCGCGATCGCCGCGGGTAAGGCCGACGGCGCACGACTCTCGGCCGCCGTGAAGGCCAGACTGTAGTCGTTTCGTCGTCTTTCGCGGGGGTACCCGAAGGCCATGACGCGTTTCGGCTACACCCTCATGACCGAACAGAGCGGACCTAAAGATCTTGTCCGTTATGCCGTTTCGGCAGAACGGGTCGGGTTCGACTTCGAGGTCTCCTCGGACCACTATTTTCCGTGGCTCTCATCACAGGGGCACGCGCCCTATGCGTGGTCGGTGCTGGGCGCCGTCGCGCATGTCACCGACCAGGTCGAGTTGTTCACCTACGTCACGTGCCCAACGATGCGCTACCACCCCGCGGTCGTCGCACAAAAAGCCGCCACGTTGCAGATCCTCGCCGACGGCCGGTTCACCCTCGGGCTGGGCAGCGGCGAGAACCTCAACGAGCACGTCGTCGGCAAGCGTTGGCCGACCGTGACCCGACGCCAGGAGATGCTGCGCGAGGCGATTCAAATCATCCGCGAGTTGTTCACCGGCGAGCTCGTCGATTGGAAAGGCGAGCATTTCGAGGTGGATTCCGCGCGACTCTGGGACCTTCCAGAGACACCGGTCGCCATCGCGACTGCGGTGTCCGGTGAACGGTCGGTGGAAACCTTCGCGCCGCTGTCCGACCATCTGATCGCTGTCGAACCGAACAAGGATTTCGTGGACGCTTGGCATGACGCCAGGCGCGCCACCGGGCTGCCCGGAGACGTGCGGGTCATCGGACAGATTCCGATCTGCTGGGATCCCGACCGCGACAAGGCAATTCGCCGAGCGCACGACCAATTCCGCTGGTTTGGGGGCGGTTGGGCGGTCAACGCCGACCTGCCGACCACGGCCGGTTTCGACGGCGCCACCCAGTACGTGCGGCCGGAGGACGTCGCCGAATCCATCCCGTGCGGGCCGGATCTCGACGCGATCGTCGATGCGGTGAGCGAGTACTGGGAGGCGGGTTTCACCGATGTCGCCCTCGTGCAAATCGGTGATGAGGGCCAGGATCTGTTCCTCAAGGAAGCGGCAGGATCTCTGCTGGAAAAACTCAGAAGCGCATCGGACTGAAAGGCAAATATGCCCAAGGGCAAGGGAATTTACGAGGACCACACGGTCGACGAGTCGGAGAAGAAGGGCGGACGCCCGGGGCCGACCGACGAGGGTGGCGAAGGAGGGATGGCCACCCGGGAGGAAGCGCCCGATGTCGCCGATACGCGTGGTGAGCCCACCGCCTGACAGCTACTGCGGGTCACGTCCCTGGCGGCTGCGGCGATAGGCTGCGCGCCGGAATCTGGTCAACCAGCGGGGCAGCAGTTCGACGTCGCAGTCGCTGTGCAACGCGGGATCGAAGGCGATGTCGTCACAACTCGGGTCGACGTTGCGCAGGGTGAGCCGGGCCAACGGGCTGAATTCACCCTTTGTCGGAGCCTGTTCGATGTCGAACTCGACGCCGCCCGAAGTGATCTGGGACTCGATCGTGTCGAGGGCAAGACCTCGGTCGCTGAGCTCGGTGGCCAGCCGTGCCCGTAACCACCACACGCGGTCGCGGTAGCGCAACGGCATCAGGCTGGAGAAGGTGGCACCGGACCATGAGGTGACCGGCGCCAGACCCAAACGGCTGCCGGCCGCGGTCGATGCCAGTAGCACATCCCAGGGACCGCAGGAACGCAGATCCTGCGGCGGCGGAATCCGGAACGCCAACCCCGCGATATCCGGTGCCGCTCCTGGCAGTCCGACACCCTTGGATACGCGACCGATGACGTCGCAGGACCGCATGGGTAGTCCCTCACTGCCGGGTGCCGTCCGCTCCAACATGCCTTCCGCGAGCACACCGACGGGATGGAACAGGCGGCGGCCGCGAGCGGCCGCACCGAACTTGATGGGCAACGAGGCGAGATCGGAGATTTGCACGCTTGAGGGGTGCCCGTACTGCCGGACCGCAAAACCGGGCGACCCGGTTTAACAGCCCGGATACCGGGCATTAATCCAGCGCACTGCTGCGACGGCCGCAGCGAAAACTGTTCGAAAGGCCCTTGCGTGACAACCGCTTACTTTGACTCGCCGGACACTCTATTCGCGCCGGCGGGCGTCTACGCCCCGCAGGAAGACTCGCAATTTCTCATCGACGTGATGGAGAAGTCCGACGTCGCGCAGGGTCGCCGGGTAGCCGACCTGTGCACCGGCAGCGGCGTGGTGGGGATTGCCGCAGCCGAGCAGGGGGCGTCGCAGGTCATGGCGTTCGATGTGTGCTCGCGTGCCGTTCGGTATGCGCGGGGCAATGTGTTGAGCGCGGGCGTTGATGTCGATGTCCATCTGGGATCGTGGGCGCGCGCCGCGGAGTTCGGCCCGTTCGACGTGGTGGTCTGTAATCCGCCGTATGTGCCACATGATCCCGACGTCGAGTACGCGCCGATAGCGCCGGATACCGGCCCGGCGCGCGCGTGGGATGCCGGCCCCGACGGGCGCCTCGTCCTGGATCCGCTGTGTGAAGCGGTGCCGGATCTGCTCGCCCCGGGCGGCACTTTCCTCCTGGTGCAGTCCGAGTTCGCGGTCCCGCGTCAGACGCTGGCGGCGCTGGCGGCGGCCGGACTTGACGCGGAAGTCGTTGCCTATCAGTGGATTCCGTTCGGACCCGTGCTGACGTCGCGTGCCGCGTGGCTGGAGGACACCGGCAGGCTCGAACCGGGCCGACGCGAGGAAGAACTCGTCGTGATCAGGGCCGAGAAGCCGTGACCGACAGCCGCACGGTGCGCGTCGTTCCCTCCGGCCCGGTGATGGTCGAGGGACCGGTGCGAATCGAGCTGCCCGACGGCAGCGTCGTGGAGTCCGATCGCTTCATGGTCGCGATCTGCACATGCCGTCGCAGCAAAGACTATCCGATGTGCGACACCAGCCATCGGTGCCGTCCGCGAGCCGGCAAGCGGTCAGCTCAGCGGACGTCGTAGCGACGAACGACCCGACTTCCAGCACTCCATCACGTGATCGGCCAGGCGGTTTTCGACAAGGTCGCGCGCCCTGATCCCGAACACCACGTCAGCCTCCAGATGCGGCTCGCGCGCAAGCAGGCCACCGACGACGTCGGTTCGCACCACTTGCTCGTGAACCGCGTCGGCCACCACATGTTCGGAATAGAACGTCACGCATGGTTGGGGTGCGTTCATCCGCCGGAGCGCGTCGACCAGCCGCCGTGACCCGGGCGACGAGGTGATCTCGGTGGACGCGAAGTGCCCCACCGTTGCGCCGCGCAATTCGCGGTGCAGCCCGAACAGCGACATCAGGTTGATCGATGCCAGCGCCTCGGCGGGCACATTGTTGAGATAGGCGAGGTAGGTGGCATCGAGGCCGGCGGCGTCCATCAACTCGGCGTACAGATGCTGGTGGACATTCTCTTCGCGGCCAGCGCCGTACTCATCGAATTCGACTGCGACGAAAGCCGCTTTCGCGCGGCCGGTGAGGCGTGGGATCACCCACGCGTGGGGGTCACCCTCCTTGAGGTGATAGATAGAGCGGTGCACGAAGTACTCCTGCATCTGCTCCCAGGTGCCCTCGTCACGTAGGTAATACGACGGGCCATGGCCCTCGACGGGTTCGTGCGAGATCGCATCCATCTCCGCTTCGACGGTGTCGTCGGACGTGATGTCCCCGACATCGCGCCGAACGGCCTCCAGGAACGCCTCCTCGAGGCGGCCGCGCAAGTGGAGCAGAGCGGGGTTCCACTCCCAGCGCGGATTGACCGAACGAAAGCCGCGGTAGTGCAACTCGTAGCAGACGCACAGCGCGAGTTGCAGGTCGAGTCCATACGGATCCGCCTCGTAGACGGGAACCTCGAGCGGGCGCACGGGCAGGGCCGGGCGCTGACGCGCAAGCATGTCGACGATCGCCGCCGAGACGGGCCCGGCAGCGCGGGGGAGAGCAGGTTCGACCAGAGTTGATGGCAACGTCACAGCGGTGTGATTCCCGGCTGGTCACCGGTCAAACCTCGGCAGCCTGGTCCCCTGGAGAAGACAGCGCTACTATCCGACAGTCGGGTGCCAGTTCTGTGGCCAGTCTTTCCGGTGAGGGGGTCTCATGCGGATGCCTCGCGCGGTCGCAAACTTCAATCGTCGGGTCACCAATCCCGCCGCTCGCGCGATAACTCCGTGGCTGCCCGGTCAAGGCACGCTCGAGCACGTCGGACGAAAGTCGGGTAAGCGGTACCGCACACCGCTGTTGGTTTTTCCGACCGCGGACGGGTTCGTCGTCCTCATCGGGTACGGGCCCGAAACGGACTGGGTGAAAAACGTGTTGGCCGGTGGACCGGCCGTCCTGCACAAGCGCGGCGAGGATGTTGCGCTGACAAAACCGCGGCTGATGAGCAAGGCCGAGGCGGCACCCCTCGTCATCGGGCCGGGCCGCACTTTCTATCGCCTGTTCCCCTACAACGAGGCGGCGCTGGTCCTGACCAGAAGCACCTAGCGACGGAAACGCCCCGACCGGCTGAGCCGAGTCAGGGCGTCTACCTGAAATCACAGAGTCGGGGTGGCGGGATTTGAACCCACGACCTCTTCGTCCCGAACGAAGCACGCTACCAAGCTGCGCCACACCCCGAGTGAAGCCACGACAGCGTATCGCACCCCGACGGTGTGACACCAAACGCGCCCGGCCGCATTGAGGTGCACGTCACGACACGCCGGTGGATGCATTTGGGTTGTCGGTGGCGTTATGCAAACTGACGGTGGAAAACGACTAAGTGAGGCGAGAAATGACCGGGCTGGGTGCTTCGATCTATCTGGGATTCTTCGTCCTGGCCGCCTTGTGGCTGTTCCTGACGTCTGACGGTCCCCTCATGGGCCGGTCCGAGGATCAGGCCCAGCGGCCCGAGCGTTCGAATTCGACCAGGACCTCGGCCCACGCCGAGGGGTCCAGTCCGTGGCTGGTAAGCCACTCGTCGCAGAAGTAGGTGTCCGCGTAGCGGTCGCCGCTGTCGGCGAGCAGGGTCACCACTGACCCGCTGCGTCCGTTGGCGACCATTTCCGCGAGTAGCCCGAAGGCGCCCCACAAGTTCGTGCCGGTGGACGGACCCACGCGTCGCCCCAACACGGCGCTCGCATGCCCCGCGGCAGCGACCGACGCCGCATCGGGCACGACGACCATCCGATCCACCACGTCGGGCAGAAACGACGGCTCCACCCGTGGACGGCCGATGCCCTCGATCCGCGACGACATGCCCGTCACGATGTCGCCGCGCCCCTGCGCATAGGAGGGGAAGAACGCCGAGTTCTCCGGGTCGACCACACACAAGCGCGTCGCGTAGCGGCGATACCGGATGAACCGGCCGATCGTCGCGCTGGTGCCGCCGGTGCCCGCGCCCACCACGATCCAGTCGGGCACAGGGTGAGCCTCGTCGCGCATCTGATCGAAGATCGACTCGGCGATGTTGTTGTTGCCGCGCCAGTCGGTGGCGCGTTCGGCGTTGGTGAACTGGTCGAGATAATGGCCACCGGTCTCCGCGGCCAGCCGCTCGGCCTCGGAATACACCTGCGACGACTCGGCGACGAAATGGCAACGGCCGCCTTGTGATTCGATCAAGGCGATCTTGCTGGCGCTCGTCGAGCTCGGCATCACCGCGATGAACGGCAAACCCAGCAGCGCCGCGAAATACGCCTCCGACACCGCCGTCGACCCTGACGACGCCTCGATGACGGTGGTGTTCTCGTCGATCCAGCCGTTGCACAGCGCATACAGGAACAACGACCGCGCCAGCCGGTGCTTGAGGCTGCCGGTGATGTGGGTGGTCTCGTCCTTGAGGTAGAGCGCGACATCAACCGTGTCGCACCACGCGGCCGGCAGCGGATAGCGCAGCAGGTGGGTGTCGGCGCTGCGGCGCGCGTCGGCCTCGATCAACCGAACCGCGTTGTCGACCCACGTGCGTGGCCGGCCCCGGCTGGCGCTCGCTGCCGCGCTCAAGGCGCTCAGCGCACCGAGACGCTCGGGTGGGACTGGCCCTCTTGGATGCCGGTGAAGGACCCGCCGATCGGTGCGGCGACCAGCGTCAGCAGCGTGGCCTCGGGACGGCAGCAGAACCGCAGCGGCGCATACGGCGAGGTGCCGATGCCCGCGGACACGTGCAGCTGCGCGTGGGCGCCCCACTGGGAGGCACCCTTGGCCCGCGACCTGTCGAGATCGCAGTTGGTGACGATCGCGCCGTAGAACGGTAGGCACAGCTGTCCGCCGTGGGTGTGGCCGGCCATGATCAGCTGATAGCCGTCGGCGGCGAAACGGTCGAGCACCCGCGGTTCCGGCGAATGGGTCAGGCCCAGCCGCAGGTTCACCGCCGGGTTGGCGGGTCCGGCGATCGTCTCGTAGCGGTCACGCTTGAGGTGCGGATCGTCGACGCCCGCGGCCGCCACCAGCAGGCCGCTCACCTCGAACTCGCGCCGGGTGTGCGTCATGTCCAGCCAGCCGCGCTCGGTGAACGCCGCGCGAAGGTCCTGCCAGGGCAGCGGCTCGCCGTGTAGGCGACGCGTCGGATTGGTCAGGTAGTTCAGCGGGTTCTTCGGCTTCGGACCGAAGTAGTCGTTGCTGCCGAACACGAAAACCCCAGGCACGGCGAGCAGGTCGCCGAGTGCCTGCACGACGGCGGGCACGGCCTTCGGGTGGGCGAGGTTGTCGCCGGTGTTGACGACGAGGTCCGGCTTTAGCCGCGCCAACTCCCGCAACCAGTCTTGCTTGCGGCGCTGCTGCGGACGCATGTGGATGTCGCTGATGTGCAGCACCTTCAGCGGTGACGATCCGGGAGAGAGCACCGGCATAGTCACTTCACGCACGGCGAATGCATTGCGCTCGATGAGCGACGCATAGCCGATCCCCGCAGCCAGCGAACCGGCGGCGGCGACTGCGGAATTCTTCAAAATCGAAGACGCGGGCATGCAGCAGAGCTTACTGCCAGCCCGCCGTTCACTGCGATTTCACCGCGGTCAGCGTGGGCCAGACCACAAGGCCATCACGGCGGTGGTGGTGGCGGCGGGGCCCCCGGTGGTGGCGGCGGTGGTGGCGGACCCAGCACCGGCACCGTGATCGGCGGCAGTCCAGGAATTTGGACCACCGTCTGCCCGACTGGCGGTGGCAGACCCGGTATCGCTCCCGGCGGCGGGGGAGGCGGTGCGGGCGGGATGCCGTTGGAGATCTGGATCGTGATGATCGATCCGGGCACCGTCTGACCGGCCGGCGACGTACCCACCACAGCTCCGTACGATGCGGTGCTGTTCACCGGCGTCGACTCGTTGGCGACCTGGAATCCCGCGTCGCGCAGCCGCTGCCGCGCGGTGCTCTCGCTCATCCCGGAGACACTGGGCACCCGCGAGCCCGGCGCGCCATCGACGTAGCGGGGGTCGGTCGGGGGCAGCGTGACGGGACCGAAGTTGTTGGCGATCGGCATCATTGCGGTGAACCACGTCCGCGCGGGCTCATTGCCGCCGAACAGGTTGCCGTCGCCGCCACACTGGCGCAGCGGGTAGGAGCACAACGCGCCCGGCGCCGGCGAGTCGTCGTAGATGTAGTTGGCGGCCGCGTACTGGTTCGTGAAACCGAGGAAGCCCGCCGAGCGGCTGGCCTCGGTCGTGCCGGTCTTGCCCGACATCGGAAGATTCCAGCCGACCGAGCCGGCGGCACCGGCGGCGGTGCCCGCGCCCGTGTCGTCCTTGCTCATCGCATTGGCGAGAGTGTTGGCCAGGCCCTCGGGGACGACCTGTTCACATGTCTCGGTCGTCACCGACACCTGCTTGCCGTCGCGGTCGATCACCTCGGCGATCGGATTGGGCGGGCACCACATGCCACCGGACGCCAGCGTGGCCGCGACGTTCGACAACTCCAAGGCGTTGACCTCGATGGGGCCCAGCGTGAACGAGCCGAGATTCTGCCGTTTGACGAAGTCGGCCAGGCTTTCGTTGCTCTCCGGGTCGTAATCACGGGCGGTACCGGGCAACGCGTAGGACCGCAGACCGAGCTTGACCGCCATGTCGACGGTGCGCTGCACACCCACCTGCGAGATCAGCTTGGCGAAGGCCGTGTTCGGCGACGTGGCCAGCGCATCGGTGACGCTCATGGTGCCGCGGTAGTTGCCGCCGTTCTGCACACACCACGTCGCGGGTGGGCAGCCCCGAGCACCGCCGCTGCCCAAACCCTTGGCCTGGAACCGAGCCGGCGCGTCGAGCTGAGCGTTGATGCCCATACCCATGTCCATCGCGGCGGCGGTGGTGAAGATCTTGAAGACCGACCCTGCGCCGTCGCCTACCAGCGAGAAGGGCTGGGGCTGCATGGTCTCCCCGGCCTCGAGGTTCAGGCCGTAGGTGCGGTTGCTCGCCATCGCGAGCACCGGATGGGATTCCTTGCCCGGCTTGATCACGCTCATGACGCTGGCGACACCGTCGAGGTCGGGGCTGGCGATCTCGTTGATCGCCGTCTTCACCGGGATCTGCACATCGGGATCGAGGGTGGTCTTGATCAGGTAGCCACCCCTGGCGACCTGATCCTTGCTTATGCCCGCGCGCGCGAGATATTCGAGGACGTAATCGCAGAAGAACGCGCGATCGCCCGCGGCGATACACCCGCGCGGCAACTCCTTGGGCACCGGCAGGACGCCCAGCGGCTTCTCCTTCGCCGCCCGCAGCGCCGCGGCTTCCTCGGGGATGTTCTCGATCATGGTGTCCAGCACCACGTTGCGACGGGCCAGGGCACCCTCGGGATTCGTGTACGGATTGAGGGTGCTGGTCGACTGCACCATGCCGGCCAGCAGTGCGGCCTGTTCCCAGTTCAGCTCGGAGGCGTTGACGCCGAAGTACGTCTGCGCGGCGTCCTGCACGCCGAACGCGCCGTTGCCGAACGAGACGAGATTCAGATAGCGGGTCAGGATCTCGGGCTTGGTGAAGGTCTTGTCCAGCGTCAGGGCCATCCGGATCTCACGCAGCTTGCGGGCCGGAGTGGTCTCGATGGCCGCCCGCTTTTCTGCGTCGGTCTGCGCGATGACCAACAACTGATAGTTCTTCACATACTGCTGCTCGATCGTGGAGCCGCCGCGGGTGTCGAGGTTTCCGGACAGATAACCGGAAAGACCGGTGAGCGTGCCCTGCACGTCCACGCCGTTGTGCTCGGCGAACCGCTTGTCCTCGATGGACACGATCGCCAGTTTCATGGTGTTGGCGATCTGGTCGCTTTGCACCTCGAACCGACGCTGGCTGTAGAGCCATGCGATGACGTTGCCCTTGGCGTCGACCATCGTCGACACCTGCGGCACCTCACCCTCCACCAGTTGCGCCGAACCGTTGGCCACTACGTCCGAGGCCCGGTTCGAGACCAGTCCGAACCCTCCGACCACGGGGAACATCAGCGCCGCGAGGACGACGCTGGCCAACACACAGCACCACGCGAGCTTGATCACCGTGACCGCGGTCGGCGGCTGGGACGGTGGGGTCTCGGGCATGGGTACAGAGTAGCTAGCGGATTCCGCAGGCAAAATTCGCAGATTCCCCCGGGGTTACGCCGCCCTTTGTTAGCTCTCCGACCTGCGCGCGCGTCAATTTTCGTCAAGGACTGCACGGTTGTCCCAAAAAAGTGGCCTTCTACGTATTGCGCAGAAGCGTCCTGACCACTTAAGTTGTGCTGACAGTGCGATGCAGGTCACACTAGACCGTCGCAATGTGACGTGGAACGCACCAAAGCGCTCTGCACCAGGAGAGTAAGCCGTCGTCGGGGGGCGGCCGGAACGAAGGGGAACGCTGGTGTCCGGTACGAGGCCCGCAGTGCGGAGGACAAGCATGACAATTACTGCCCCCAGTGTCGTCCAAGGCGCCGAGGCTGAGGCACGCATCGCCTGGGTTTCACAGGCACGCTGCCGTCAGGCCGACCCCGATGAGCTTTTCGTCCGCGGAGCCGCGCAGCGTAAAGCAGCCGTGATCTGCAGGCATTGCCCGGTGATCCTGGAATGTGGCGCCGATGCGCTCGACAACCGGGTGGAGTTCGGTGTGTGGGGAGGCATGACCGAACGCCAGCGCCGTGCCCTGCTCAAGCAGCACCCCGAGGTGGTTTCCTGGGCCGAGTTCTTCGCTGCCCAGCGCAAGCACCGCAGCGCTGTCTAAGCCGCGGAAGTCTCGCCGGTGATCTGATCGGCGATCGCCCGCAACGCCTCCAGGTCGGAGACGTCGAACGGCAACGACGGCACACCCACTATCGCCACATGTGGATTGGCGCCCGTGAAGCGCGACAGCAGCCTGATCTCCCGCTTGGACCGTCCCGCACGGTCGGAGTGGATCCGCAGGGCCGCCGCGGTCACCGAGTCGGGGTCGACGGCTGCGATGGCATCCGCGGCCTCGTCGGCCTTGTCGGCATGCAACGACGACAACATCGGGTGGGTGCGGTTGAGGATGAGTCCCGACAGCGGCATGTGCTCCTGTGAGAGCCGGTCGATGAAGAACGACGCCTCACGCAGCGCGTCGGGTTCGGCGGCGGAGACCACGACGAACTGGGTGCCGCGGCGCTTCAACAACTCGTAGGTGCGGTCGGCCTTCTCCCGGAACCCGCCGAACGTGGCGTCCAGCGACTGAACGAAAGCCGCTGCATCGCCGAGCATCTGAGAGCCGAGCACGGTCGAGAGTGCTCGCATTGCCAGCCCCATCGCGCCCGTCACCAACTTGCCGATACCGCGGCCCGGCCCCAGCAGCAGCTTCCACAGCCGACTATCCATGAAGCCGCCCAACCGTTTTGGCGCATCAAGGAAGTCGAGCGCGTTACGCGATGGGGGAGTGTCGACGACGACGAGGTCCCAGCGGTCCTCGGAGAGCAGCTGGCCCAACTTCTCCATCGCCATGTATTCCTGCGTGCCCGCCAGCGACGTCGCGACGGTTTGATAAAACTGGTTGTCCAGAATCTCTTGTGCGCGTTCTTTTCCGGAGTACTGGATCACCATTTCGTCGAACGTGCGGCGCATGTCGAGCATCATCGCGTAAAGCTCTCCCGACACCTCGGGGGCCAACGGCACCCGCTGCGGCGTATTGCCCAGATCCTTGATTCCCAGCGCCTGCGCCAGCCGCTTGGCCGGGTCGATGGTCAGCACCACGACCGTGCGCCCGTATTCAGCGGCACGCAACGCCATCGCGGCAGCGGTGGTGGTCTTGCCGACACCGCCTGCACCGCAACACACCACGACGCGGTTGGACGTGTCGGCCAGGATCGAGGCCATGTCGAGTGCGGGCGGTGTCGTACTCATCTGACCCCCTGGTGAGCGAGCGCTTCGGCGAGTTCGTAGAGGCTACCGAGATCTACGCCATCGGCGATCTGCGGCAACTCCAGACGGGCCACGTCGAGCGCGTCGAGTTGCTCGGCACTCTCGGCACGCGCCTGGATCCGGGTGGCGTGCTGGATGGTCTCCGTCAACAGTCCCGCGAAGTCGTTGTCGGACAACGTGATTCCCGCGTCGCTGAGTCCTGCGCGTATGGCGTCGGCGTCGATCACACCCTCGGCGGCCTTGGCCAGGTCATCCGGAGACAGGTAGGAGGGGATGTTGCGGTTGACGATGACACTGCCGATCGGCAGGCCCAACTCCTTGAGCTCGTCGATGGCCTCCAGCGTCTCCTGTATCGGTAACGCTTCGAGCAGCGTCACGAGATGGATCGCGGTGAGGTCGGAGTGCAGCACCTTCACGACGCTCTCGGCCTGCGAGTGCACGGGGCCGCCCTTGGCCAGTTGCGAGACGGCCTTGGTGACGTCGAGGAAGCGGGAGATACGGCCCGTCGGCGGCGAGTCGACGACGACGGCGTCGTACACCGGCTGTTTTCCCTTCTCGGCACGGGTGACGATCTCGCGGATCTTGCCGGTGAGCAGCACGTCACGCAGGCCCGGTGCGATGGTCGTGGCGAACTCGACCGCCCCGATCCGCCGCATCGCGCGGCCGGCGATGCCCAGGTTGTAGAACATCTCGAGGTACTCGAGGAACGCCGCCTCGGTGTCGATTGCCAGCGCGTTGACGGTGCCGCCACCGTCCGCCGTGGCGATCTTGACCTCCTCGTAGGGCAGCGGCGGCACGTCGAACAGCTGCGCAATGCCTTGTCGCCCTTCGACTTCCACCAGCAGCACCTTGCGCCCGCCCGCGGCGAGCGCCAGCGCTAGTGCGGCGGCGACGGTCGACTTACCGGTTCCGCCCTTACCGGTGACGAAGTGCAGCCGCGCCTTGGTCAGGCGCGACGGCCATCCGACCCCGCTTCGATCTTCAGAGGTGGTGCCCACCCGTGCATGCTAACCAAGTGCACTTGGCTGCCCGATAAGCTCAGCAACATGAGCGAACCGACCCGCTGGGAGTACGCCACCGTTCCGCTGCTCACGCACGCGACCAAACAGATCCTCGATCAGTGGGGAGAAGACGGCTGGGAGCTGGTGTCGGTGCTCCAAGGACCGACCGGTGAGCAGCACGTCGCCTATCTCAAGCGACCAAAATGAGCCCGTCGGCCAAGCTCGCCGAGCTGGGCATAACGCTGCCCGACGTGGTGCCGCCGCTGGCTGCATATGTGCCCGCGGCGCGGACGGGGAACCTGGTCTACACCGCCGGTCAGCTGCCCATGGAGGCGGGAAGCCTGCTCCAGGCCGGCAAGGTGGGCGCCCAGGTCACACCGGAGGACGGCAAGGCGCTGGCGCGGGTGTGCGCACTCAATGCGATGGCCGCGGTGCACTCGCTGGTCGGCATCGATTCGGTGACCCGCGTGGTCAAGGTGGTGGGCTTCGTCGCCTCCGCGCCCGGCTTCAACGGCCAGCCCGCCGTCATCAATGGGGCGTCGCAGCTGTTCGGTGAGGTTTTCGGCGACGCCGGGGCACATGCCCGGTCGGCCGTCGGCGTCTCGGAGCTGCCGCTGGACGCCCCGGTCGAGGTCGAAGTGATCTTCGAGGTCGCGTGAGCGCGTGACCCTCGAGCACCCCGCGTACAAGAAACTCCGGCCGGTGACGGAAACCGCGTCGGTGCTGCTGTGCGACAACCCCGGCCTGTTGACCCTCGAGGGCACCAACACGTGGGTGCTGCAGGGGCCGGGCAGCGACGAGATGGTCATCGTCGACCCCGGGCCCGAGGACGACGAGCACATCGACCTGATCGTGGGCCTGGGCAAGATCCCATTGGTGCTCATCAGCCACAAGCACGAGGACCACACCGGGGCTATCGACAAGATCGTCGACCGTACCGGCGCAGTGGTGCGCTCCGTCGGCAGCGGCTTCCTGCGGGGCCTCGGTGGACCGTTGACCGACGGTGAGGTCATCGACGCGGCCGGCCTGCGCATCACGGTGGTGGCCACGCCGGGGCACACCGCGGATTCAGTGTCATTTCTGCTCGACGACGCGGTACTGACCGCCGATACCGTGCTGGGCCGCGGCACGACCGTCATCGACAAGGAAGACGGCAGCCTGCGGGACTACCTGGAATCGCTTCGGCGGCTGCGTGGCATCGGCCACCGGACGGTCCTGCCGGGCCACGGCCCTGAGCTCGCCGACCTGGAAGCGGTCAGCGATACGTACCTGGCGCATCGCGAGGAGCGACTCGACCAGGTGCGGGTGGCGCTTCGCGAGCTCGGCGACGACGCCACCGCGCGACAGATCGTCGAGCATGTGTACACCGACGTCGACGAAAAACTGTGGGACGCAGCGGAATGGAGCGTCCAAGCCCAGGTCGACTATCTGCGTTCCTAGGCGATTTCGGTGTAGCTGGTCGCGCTGACCGCGACCGACTACACCGAAATCGCAGAGCTAGCGGGCCCTGCGAGCCAGGCGCTCGCTGTCGGAGATCAGAACGCTCTTACCTTCCAGACGAATCCAGCCGCGATGAGCGAAGTCGGCGAGCGCTTTGTTGACGGTCTCGCGCGATGCGCCGACGAGCTGAGCGATCTCTTCCTGCGTCAGGTCGTGGGTGACGCGCAGCGCGCCGCCCTCCTGGGTGCCGAAGCGCTGGGCCAGCTGCAGCAGCTGCTTGGCCACGCGGCCGGGCACGTCGGTGAAGATCAGGTCGGCGAGGTTGTTATTGGTGCGGCGCAGCCGGCGGGCCAGCACGCGCAACAGCTGCTCGGCGATCTCCGGGCGGTCGGCGATCCACGCGCGCAGGGCGTCGCGGTCCATCGAGACGGCGCGCACGTCGGTGATCGTCGTGGCGCTGGACGTCCGCGGACCGGGGTCGAAGATCGACAGCTCGCCGAACATGTCCGACGGGCCCATGATCGTGAGCAGATTCTCACGGCCATCGGGCGAGCGGCGACCGATCTTCACCTTGCCGGAAACGATGATGTACAGCCGGTCGCCGGGTTCCCCCTCTGCGAACACGGTGTGCCCACGTGGGAAGTCGACGGGCTGCAGTTGTTTGGTCAGCGCTGAAACGGCGCTGGGTTCGACTCCCTGGAAGATTCCGGCCCTCGCCAGGATCTCGTCCACGTTGCCCCTCTTAAGCTGTTGGCTGATATGACATGCGCGAGCCGACCTCAAATTGGTTAGCGAGATCAGTCTAGAGGTGGGCCCCGCCGACGTTGTCGGCATTGCGCCTCCAGCGTGAGCCCACGCTACACACGATTGGGTTGCCGAGTCCGCTGAAATTCAGGATTCATCCCGCTGTGGACATACACCCGCGTCGGCAAACCACCGTCGTCCGCGGCCGGTATTCGGTCATTTTGTTTCGAGGCTTCCCCGTGCAATCGCCGATGCTGGCGGTCGATGGCGCGGCTCATGCCGTCTCGCGCAAGTGTGTTGACGTCGTCAGCCTCGGCTTGTTCGAGAAACGCTGCCACGTCGCTGGACGACACCGTGTCGCGGGACAGGCTCGTCTCGAGCCGTTCCAGCGCGAAAGTTGCCATCATCAGCAGCCCCGGAATTAGGGCCACGAGCAACCAAGACACAACGCAGAAGTAAACACGCCCAAGGTCTCAGCGGGATTACGAATTGTCACCGGTCCGCGCAGTGTTCGGGCACGGCCTGTCGGTCCCGATCAGTAGGCTGTTTCCGTGACTGTGCCCAAGCGCGCCCGCAAAAGAGACGGTGAGACCCGCCTTGGTCTCGTCCGTCGGGCGCGGCGAATGAATCGTGAGCTGGCACAGGCATTTCCACATGTGTATTGCGAATTGGACTTCACCAATCCGCTCGAGTTGGCCGTCGCCACAATTCTGTCGGCACAAAGCACCGACAAGGGCGTCAACCTCGCGACCCCCGCGCTGTTCAAGAAGTACCGGACCGCGCTCGACTATGCGCAGGCCGACCGCACCGAGCTAGAGGAACTGATCCGGCGCACCGGCTTCTACCGCAACAAAGCCAACTCGTTGATGCGGTTGGGCCAAGAACTCGTCGAGCGGTTCGACGGACAGGTGCCCGCGACTCTCGAAGAGCTCGTCACGCTGCCCGGTATCGGTCGCAAGACCGCCAACGTCATCCTCGGAAACGCCTTCGGCATTCCGGGCATCACCGTCGACACCCATTTCGGCAGGCTCGTCCGGCGCTGGGGGTGGACCACGGAAGAGGATCCGGTGAAGGTCGAGCATGCGGTCGGTGAGCTCATCGAGCGCAGTGAGTGGACCGACCTGAGCCACCGCGTGATCTTCCACGGCCGCCGCGTCTGCCACGCCCGCAAGCCCGCCTGCGGCGTATGTGTCCTCGCCAAGGACTGCCCGTCCTTCGGCGCAGGCCCCACCGACCCGCTGATCGCCGCGCCTCTGGTCAAGGGCCCCGAAACCGAGCACCTGCTGGCACTGGCCGGTCTCTAGCCGCCGCCCCGACGCACCGATGACCACCTCGACCCGCTGGACCGTGGCCGTGATGGCCGTGGTGGTCGCCCTCGGTGCCGCGCTGTGGACCCAGCTCGGCGGCGACGAATCCCAGCCGGGCTCGACGGGTCTGGGCACCTCCCGCGACCGGCGCGACGCCGACACCGCGGAGGCGCTGGCCGAACCCCGCGCCAGCGCCGACCTGATGCCATGTCCGACGACGGGTGTCGGGGAAGGTCCGCAGGCGTTGCGCGGCATCATCCTGGAATGCGCCGGTGACGGGTCCAGCGTCGATGTCGCGAAGGCGGTGGCGGGCCGCACGGTCGTGCTCAACCTGTGGGCCTACTGGTGCGCGCCGTGCGCCCAGGAACTGCCCGCAATGGCCGAGTACCAGCGCCGGGTCGGTTCGGAGGTGACGGTGCTGACGGTGCATCAGGACGAGAACGAGACAGCTGCCCTGCTGCGACTGGCTGAGCTGGGCGTACACCTGCCGACGCTGCAGGACGGGCGTAGGCGCATCGCGGCCGCGCTGAAGGTTCCGAACGTCATGCCCGCGACGGTTGTGCTGCGTGCGAACGGTAGCGTTGCCGCAATCCTGCCGCGGTCCTTCGCCGACGCCGACGAGATCGCGGCCGCCATCGACCCAGAGTTAGGAGAGCCGGGGTGAGTTGGGCCAGCGAAGGGAGCCGACTCGTTCCCGATGCGGCCCCATCGTGGCTAAAACCGCTGGTCGACAACGCCAAAGACATCAAGCACGCCTACCGCAGGCGGGTGCCTCCCGAGGTGCTGGCGATGGTCACCGCCGCGAACACGAAGGCAGCGGTCACTGGGGCCCGACGTGACGCCGCGGTGCTGGTGCTGTTCTCCGGCCCGACCGATTCACCGTCCGGTGGCCTTCCCGACGACGCCGATCTGCTGGTGACCGTGCGTGCGTCCACCCTGCGTCACCACGCCGGACAAGCCGCCTTCCCGGGTGGGGCCGCCGATCCAGGCGACACCGGACCGGTGTTCACCGCGCTGCGCGAGGCCACCGAGGAAACCGGCATCGACCAGACCCGGTTGCAGCCGCTGGCCACCCTCGAGCGGATGTTCATCCCGCCGTCGGGCTTTCACGTGGTGCCGGTGCTCGCCTACTCGCCCGATCCAGGGCCGGTGGCGGTGATCGACGAGTCCGAAACGGCGGTCGTGGCGCGGGTCCCGGTCCGGGCGTTCGTCAATCCCGAGAACCGAATCATGGTCTACCGCAAGGAGAACACGCGCCGCACCGCCGGCCCGGCGTTCCTGCTGAACGAGATGCTGGTGTGGGGATTCACCGGGCAGGTGGTCTCGGCGATGCTCGACGTCGCAGGCTGGGCGCGGTCGTGGAACACCGACGACATCCGCGAACTAGAGGACGCAATGGCGCAAGTCGGATGGGACGACGACTACGGTAAGGCGCAACCATGACATCGTCGCAATGGCTCGACCTCGCCGTCCTCGCGGTGGCGTTCATCGCCGCCGTCTCGGGATGGCGCTCCGGCGCGCTCGGATCGCTGCTGTCCTTCGTGGGCGTGGTGCTCGGCGCGGTGGCCGGTGTCCTGCTGGCCCCGCACGTCGTCGCCAACCTCGAAGGTCCGCGCACCAAGCTCTTCGTCACGCTCTTCCTGATCCTCGCGCTGGTGGTCGTCGGTGAGATCGCGGGCGTGGTGCTCGGCCGGGCCGTGCGGGGCGCCATTCGCAACCCCGGGGTGCGGACGCTGGACTCCACCATCGGGGTGGCGCTGCAAATCGTCGCCGTGCTTGTCGCCGCGTGGATGCTCACCTACCCGCTGCAAACCTCCGACCAGCCGAACCTGGCCGCCGCCGTACGCGGATCGGTGGTGCTCAAGGAAGTGGATGACGTTGCGCCGAGCTGGCTGAGGTCCGTGCCGACGCGGCTGTCGGCGCTGCTGGACACCTCCGGCCTACCCGACGTATTGCAGCCGTTCGGGCGCACCCCGATCGTCGCCGTCGACGCTCCTGACGCCGCGCTTGCGGGCGACCCCGCCGTTACGGCGACGCGGCCCAGCGTGGTCAAGATCCGCGGTGTCGCGCCCGGATGTCAGAAGGTGCTCGAGGGCACCGGATTCGTCGTGGCGCCGAATCGGGTGATGTCCAACGCGCACGTCGTCGCCGGTGCGGAAAGTGCCACCGTCGAGGTCGACGGCCGGACATACGACGCGTATGTCGTCTCCTACGATCCGCAGGCCGACATCTCGATCCTCGACGTTCCCGACCTGACCGCCACACCGCTGGAATTCACCCAGGGCGAGGCCGCCACTGGGACGGACGCCGTTGTGATGGGTTATCCGGGTGGTGGCGACTTCGTCGCGACGCCTGCCCGTATCCGCGAGACCATCGAGCTCAACGGTCCCGACATCTACCGCAACACCACCGTCACGCGTCAGGTGTACACCGTCAGAGGCAGTGTGCGACAAGGTAATTCAGGTGGACCAATGATCGACCGCACCGGTAAGGTACTCGGTGTGGTCTTCGGTGCGGCAGTAGACGACGCCGACACCGGCTTCGTGCTGACAGCCGAGGAGGTCGGGCGCCAGTTCGACAAGATCAACAACACCCAGCGCGTCGCCACGGGATCCTGTGTCACCTAGTCAGGCGCCGTACACCTGCGCCACGTAGCGCGACAGCTGGTCGTTGACCGCTTCTGGCGCTTCCTCGTGTGCGAAATGCCCTGCGCCGGCGATCGATACGTAGCGGCCATGCGGTGCGTAGTGCTGGGTTCGATACACCGGGTCGGCGAGGACGTACGGGTCGGCGTCGCCGCGCAGGTGCAGCACCGGCACATGGATGGGCCGCCGCATCGAGCGCATGAACCGCCGCCCTTCACCGCGGAACTGGCTACGCACCGCCCAGCGCTGGTATTCCAACGCCGAATGCGCGGCCGAGGGAATCTGGATCGCACACCGCATGTAGGAGATCGTCTCGGAAAAGTCTTCGGAGGCAAGCCATTTCCCGCCTGCGCGGCTGCGGACCAGCCGCTCGAGTTCCTCGCCGTTGTGGCGTGTCAAGGAGTGCTCGGGCCATGCCGGAATCTGGTAGCGCAGCATCCACGGCAGCAGCGCCCGCCCCTGGTCTCGTCGTGTCAGCGCCGAAGCGCGCAGTGCGACCGGATGTGGCGAGCTGACAACCGCGATCGACCGGACCATGCGCGGATGCAGCACCGCGGTCGCCCAGCAGACCAGGCCGCCGTCTGCATGGCCGACCAGCGTCGCGGCCTTGTGGCCGAGCGCGCGGACCAGCCCGGCGGTGTCGCCGGCCAGCGTCCAACCGTCGTAACCGCGTGGTGGTTTGTCACTGCCGCCGTAGCCGCGCAGGTCGACGGCCACCACCCGCGCACCCGTCAACCCGCGGAGTTGGTGACGCCATGACCACCAGAATGATCCGAACCCATGCAGCAGGATGACCAGCGGGCGCTCCGTGACCGGTATGGACGATGAGTCCCGGGATTGCGCCTCGACCACATGGAAACGAATTCCATTCGCGTGCACCTGGAGATGGTTCCAGGGACCGTCGATCCGAACGACCGACGGATCGGGTGGCATTACCAGCCTGACGGGTCAGAGGTCGACGCCGGCTTGCCGGACTTTCCGTCGCCGTTCGACTCGATCGCCACGGCGCCGGCCCGATCGTGGCCCGGTGTCAGCGCCTCGGGCAGTTCCTTGACCGATTCGATCGTCTTCTGCGGTCCCCTGATGCGACGGACCTTGAGATAGCCGAGGAGCGCGAAGATCGCGGTGACCAGGACCATCACCCCGAACACGATCAGGAATGCCGCCCATCGCCACAGCCAGGTGTCGAGCAGCTCGGCGGCGAAGAAGAAGAAAAAGAAGGTGGAGTAGAACAGCACCACGAGCGCGAGGATGAAGAAGACGCTGCCCGTGAGGCCCTTCTTGACGTCGCGGGTGATCTCGGCCTTGGCGAGTTCCACCTCGGCGCGTACCAGCGTGGACACCTGCGCGGTGGCGTCTTTGACGAGGTCGCCGATCGACGGGTCGGGCTTGGGAGCATGCGGGTCGACCAGTGGTATCGAGGTCACGGTGGTCGGCACGCCATTCCTGCGATCGCTCACGACAATTCCTCCCGCATTCATGTCGGTCTGCGGTTCATGTTGCCATGCGGCGCGCGGCCAAACGATTCCGGCCGACGTTAGACTTGAGCGACGAATGGGATCGCAGGTCGGGCGAGTCGAGGAGGTTCTTCAGTTGAGGAGCAGCGGCCGCTGCCTGCGGATCCCAGTGGTTGTCGCCACCCTGATCGCGTCGTTCGTGCCGACCGCCGCGATCGCGCATGCCCAGGATCCCGTCACGCTGGGCGGTGGCTCGGGGCTGGTGGTCAACGGCGAGACGTTCTGCACGCTCACTGCGATCGGCAACGACAACCGGGGCAGCCTGATCGGATTCACTTCCGCGCACTGCGGTGGTCCCGGCGCGCAGGTCGCCGCGGAGGGCCACGAGGATGCCGGCGTGCTCGGCACGATGGTGGCGGGCAACGACCTTCTCGACTACGCGGTCATCGAGTTCGACCCGCAGAAGGTGCGTCCGGTCAACAACATCGACGGTTTCCAGATCGACGGCCTCGGCCCCGACCCCGTCGTCGGCGACATCGCCTGCAAGCTCGGCCGCACCACCGGGTACTCGTGCGGCGTCACCTGGGGGCCGGGCGACGAGCCGGGCACCTTCATCAACCAGGTGTGCGGTCAGCCGGGCGACTCCGGCGCACCAGTGACCGTCAACAACCGGCTGGTCGGCATGATCCACGGCGCGTTCTCCGAAGAGCTTCCGACGTGCATCATCAAATACATCCCACTACACACGCCCGCAGTGAACATGTCGTTCAATACCCAGTTGGCCGACATCGTCGCCAAGAACCGGCCCGGCTCCGGCTTCGTTCCCGTCGGTGCAGCACCGGCCGCCTGAGTCCTGGCCTTGCCGGGATCGCCTACCGGTAGTCGATGACGACGCGACCATCGATCTGGCCGCGCTCCATCCGCTCGAACACCTCATTGACGTCGTCGAGGGCCGCGCTCGTGACGGTGGGGTGGATGAGCCCGCGGGTGTAGAAGTCGAGCGCCTCGGCCATGTCCTGGCGGGTGCCGACGATCGAGCCGCGAATGGTGAGCCCCTTGAGGACGATGTCGAATATGGGTGCCGGAAAGTCGCCTGGCGGAAGACCGTTGAAGACGATGGTGCCGCCTCGTCGCGTCAGGCCGATCGCCTGCCCGAACGCCTGCGGATGCACCGCGGTGACGAGCACGCCATGCACTCCACCGGTCGCCTTCTGCACTTCGGCAATCGCCTCCTGGGTCTTGGCGTTCACAGTGACCTCGGCACCGAGTTGTTCGGCAAGTGCCAGCTTCGCGTCGTCGATGTCCACGGCCACCACGCGAAGCCCCATGGCTCGCGCATATTGCACCGCGATATGACCCAGACCGCCGATGCCCGAGATCGCGACCCACTGACCGGGTCGGGTGTCGGTGACCTTGAGCCCCTTGTACACGGTCACACCGGCACACAGGATCGGAGCAACCTCCAGCGGATCGGCGCCCTCTGGGATGCGCGCCGCATAGGCGGCGTTCACCACCATGTAGGTGCCGAAGCTGCCGTCCACTGAATAGCCGCCGTTACGTTGGCTCTCGCACAGCGTCTCCCAGCCGGTGCGGCAGAATTCGCAGCTGCCGCACGCCGACCACAGCCACGCGTTGCCGACCTTGTCGCCGACGGCGAGATCCTGCACTCCCTCGCCGAGTGCCACCACGGTGCCGTATCCCTCGTGCCCGGGCACGAAAGGCGGAGCCGGCTTGACCGGCCAGTCACCGTGCGCCGCATGCAAATCGGTGTGGCAAATGCCCGAGGTCTCCAGCTTGACGAGGGCTTCGCCGTATCCGGGCACAGGTAGTTCCACATCGGTGATGTCCAGTGGCGCACCGAATTCTGTGACCACCGCGGCGCGCATCGTGGCGACGGAGGGGTCGCCGGTGACGTTGTTGTCGAGTGTCTGTGTCATGTTCGTACTCCTTGTTGGTTGGCGGGATGGTCGTTGTTTCGTTGGGAATCAGAAGAATCCTTGGGCTTTGTTGGAGTAGGACACCAGCAGGTTCTTGGTCTGCTGGTAGTGGTCGAGCATCATCTTGTGGTTCTCGCGGCCGATGCCCGACTGCTTGTAGCCGCCGAAGGCCGCATGCGCGGGGTACTGGTGGTAGCAGTTGGTCCATACTCGGCCGGCCTTGATGTCGCGTCCGGCCCGGTACGCGGTGTTCCCGTCCCGGCTCCACACGCCCGCGCCGAGTCCGTACAGGGTGTCGTTGGCGATGCCGATCGCGTCGTCGTAGTCCTTGAACGACGTGACCGCGACGACGGGTCCGAAGATCTCTTCCTGGAAGATGCGCATCTTGTTGTTGCCCTCGAAGATCGTCGGCTGCACGTAGTAGCCGCCGTTGAGATCGCCGCCGAGGTCAGCACGCTCGCCACCCGTAAGGACATGCGCGCCTTCGCTTTTGCCGATCTCGATGTAGGACAGGATCTTTTCCAGCTGATCGTTGGATGCCTGTGCCCCGATCATCGTCTCGGTGTCCAGCGGATCACCCTGCCGGACCGCCTTGGTGCGAATGGCCGCCATCGCGAGGAAGTCGTCGTAGATGTCGGCCTGGATCAGGCTGCGCGACGGGCAGGTGCACACCTCGCCCTGGTTGAGGGCGAACATCGTGAAACCCTCCAGCGCCTTGTCCTGATAGTCGTCGTTGGCGGCCATCACATCGCTGAAGAAGATGTTGGGGCTTTTGCCGCCCAGCTCCAACGTCACCGGAATCAGGTTCTGCGATGCGTACTGCATGATCAGCCGGCCGGTGGTGGTCTCGCCGGTGAACGCGATCTTCGCGATGCGATTCGACGACGCGAGCGGCTTGCCCGCCTCGACGCCGAAGCCGTTGACCACGTTCAAGACGCCGGCGGGCAGCAGGTCACCGATCAGGCTCATCAGGTAGAGGATCGACGCGGGGGTCTGCTCGGCAGGCTTGAGTACCACCGCGTTTCCCGCCGCCAGCGCGGGAGCCAGCTTCCACACCGCCATCAGGATCGGAAAGTTCCAGGGAATGATCTGGCCGACGACGCCGAGCGGTTCATGGAAGTGATACGCCACGGTGTCTACGTCGATCTCCGACAGCGAGCCTTCTTGTGCGCGGATGGCGCCCGCGTAGTACCGGAAGTGATCGACCGCCAACGGCAGGTCGGCGTTCAGCGTCTCGCGCACCGGCTTGCCGTTGTCCCACGATTCGGCGACTGCGATTGATTCGAGGTTCTCCTCGATGCGGTCGGCGATCCGGTTGAGAATGATGGCGCGTTCAGTCGCCGAGGTCTTGCCCCAACCGGGTGCCGCACCGTGCGCGGCGTCGAGCGCCTTCTCGATGTCGGATTCGTCCGAGCGCGGGATCTCGCAGAACACTTCTCCCGTCACGGGGGAACGGTTCTCGAAATATCGGCCGGCGACGGGCGGCACCCACTGCCCGCCGATGAAGTTGTCGTACCGCGACTCGAATGACATCACGGCGTCCGTGCTTCCCGGTCGTGAATAGACGGTCATGGATTTCCTTCCCTGTCCGGTGTCGCCGACACCAGCTGTGGCGCACGTCACTGAAGGTAGGAAAGAAAGGGTTGCAGCACGGTTGCACGCTTTCGCAGCGGTTGGGCGGCGGCGACTAACCCAATTCGAGGTCAAGGCCGGCCAGGTGCCCGCTGGCCCGTGCACGCGCCGCTGGTCCCGTTCCAGCGACATCGTGAAGCATCTGCCATCCGTCTCGGTCATCGCGGCCTTCCGGCGTCTCCAGCCAGCGGCGCAGCAGGGCGGGTCGTCCAGCGGTCAGCACCGCGCCGCGAACACTCATGGAAAGTTCGGTGCGTACGCGCGCGATCGCCGGTGACACCGATTGCGGCAGAAGCGGACCCGCATAGCAGCGGAGCGCTTCCTCGACATCGTCGGCGGCCAGTGCGTCGAACACCTCGCTGACGTCGCTGCTGACCAACCCGGTCAATCGGTAGGGACGCGAATCCAGGTGGTGTGGACCGATTACACGGCGCAGTCGCGACATCTCCGCGCGCACGGTGACGACGTCGAGATCCTTCTCGTCGAGCAGCAATGCGAGGTGGTCGGCGGAAAGCCCCTCGGGGTGGCGGGTCAGCAGAACGAGGATGTCGGCGTGACGGCCGGTCAACGACAGCGATTGGACTCGGCCGTCGTTGTCGGGCGCGATCCAGCGGGGACGATCACCGCCCAGCACGGCCAGTCGCGGCTGTGCCGTTGCCGGCGTCGTCTTCGAGGCCGTCAGATGCATCAGCGCCAACTGGCCTTCGACCGCCGCCACCGTTGCGCGAACCAGACCGAGTGCCTGAGGCGAGGCGACCTGGCCGTCGCCGGTCAGGTCGACGGCGCCGATGAGGGCCCCGGTTACCGGGTCATGGACGGGGACCGCGGTGCAAGTCCAGGGTTGGACGATTCGAGAGAAGTGCTCGGATTCGCGGATCTGGATTTCGCGGTCGAGCGCCAGCGCGGTCCCTGGAGCGTTGGTCCCCGCACCGCGTTCACTCCAGTCGGCACCGGGAACGAAGTTCATCGATTCGGCCCGGCGGCATGCTGCGGCGTCACCCTCGACCCACAGCAGAGTGCCGTTAGCCGCCGAGACCGCTACAACCACTCCGGAATCGGCAGCGTCGTTGACGAGCAACCGACGGATTATCGGCAACGTCGCTGCCAACGGGTGGCAGGCACGCATCTCGGCGAGGGTGGTCTCGTTGCGGCACAACGCCTCCGCCGCTGGTGAACCGCTCAGGTCAGGGTCCACACCGGTGGCGATGCTGCGCTGCCAGCTCTCGACCACCACGCGGCGAATGGCCGCGGCGGCCAGGTAGGACGCGTCGACTTGACCTGCGACGAACAACTCATGCGCCCGGCGCAGTGCGGCAGGGAGCGACGGGGCGATCGTCCTGTCGACTGCGGATCCGGTTGTGTCCATCGCCCTCCTCGTGCACTGCCTAGGTCTCGGCCTTACTGGCCCGGATCGCCTCGAACACGTTGGGATCCACCAGAGTCGAGGTGTCGCCGAGCTCACGTCCTTCGGCGACATCGCGCAGCAGTCGGCGCATGATCTTGCCGCTGCGGGTCTTCGGCAGCTCGGGTACGACGTGGATCTCCCGAGGCCTCGCAATCTTGCCGATGTCTTTGGCGACATGCTCACGAAGTTCGTGGACCATGTCGTCGTCGTCGCGGTGCTTGGCATGCGACTCGAGGATGACGAACGCGCAGATGCCCTGACCGGTGGTCTCGTCGTTGGCACCGACCACGGCCGCCTCGGCCACCCCCGAGTGGCCGACCAGTGCCGACTCCACCTCGGTGGTCGAAATCCGGTGTCCCGAAACGTTCATCACGTCATCGATGCGGCCCAGCAGCCAGATCGAACCGTCGGAGTCGACCCGCGCGCCGTCGCCCGCGAAGTACCAGCCCTGCTTGCCGTAGCGGGACCAGTAGGTCTCCTTGTACCTGTCCGGGTCGCCCCAGATGCCGCGCAGCATCGCCGGCCACGGCTTGTCCAGGACGAGGTAACCCGTGACGTGCTCGGCCTCGTCGGCCCCGGGCACCAACTCCCGGCCCTCCTCGTCGACGATGAGCGCCGAGATGCCGGGCAGCGGCTTCATCGCCGAGCCGGGTTTGGTTTCGGTGATGCCGGGCAACGGCGAGATCATGATCGCGCCGGTCTCGGTCTGCCACCAGGTGTCGACGATCGGAGTCTTGTTGCCGCCGAACGCATCCCGATACCACCGCCACGCCTCCGGGTTGATCGGCTCACCCACCGATCCCAGCAACCGAAGACTCGACAGGTCGTGGGCATCCGGGAATTCGCGACCCCACTTCATGAACATGCGGACCAGCGTGGGCGCCGTGTAATAGATGGTGACGCCGTACTTCTCGATGATCTCGAAGTGGCGGTGTTCGTTCGGTGAGTTCGGTGTGCCCTCGTAGACCACCTGCGTTGCGCCGTTCGACAAGGGCCCGTAGACGATGTAGCTGTGGCCGGTGACCCAGCCGATGTCCGCGGTGCACCAGTACACATCCGTCTCGGGCTTGATGTCGAAGACGTAGTGGTGTGTGTACGAGGTCTGGGTCAGATAGCCGCCCGTCGTGTGCATGATGCCCTTGGGCTTGCCGGTGGTTCCCGAGGTGTAAAGCAGGAACAGCGGGTGTTCGGAGTCGAACGCCTCGGGGGTGTGCTCCGGTGATGCCGGCTCGACGGTGTCGTGCCACCAGACGTCGCGGCCCTCGCTCCACGGCGTGTCGATTCCGGTGCGGCGCACCACAAGTACGTGCTCGACTGGGCCATTCTCCGCGCCGCCCGCCGCTTCCAACGCCTCGTCGACGGACTCCTTCAGCGACACCGCCTGACCGCGTCGGAACTGCCCGTCGCTGGTGATGACGAGCTTGGCTTCGGCGTCCTCGATGCGGGCCGCGAGCGCGGTCGACGAGAAGCCCGCGAAGACGACGGAGTGCATGACGCCAAGGCGCGCGCACGCCAGCATGGAGACGATGGCCTCCGGAATCATCGGCATGTAGATGGCGACCCGGTCGCCTGAGACGAGGCCCAGCTCGGTGAGCGCATTGGCGGCCTTGCACACCTCGGACTGCAACTGCGCGTAGGTGATCGTGCGGGTGTCATCGGCCGGTTCGCCCTGCCAGTGGATCGCCACGCGGTCGCCGTTGCCCGCCTCGACGTGGCGGTCCACGCAGTTGTAGGCGACATTGAGCTTGCCGCCGACGAACCACTTCGCGAACGGCGCCTCCGACCAGTCCAGTACCTCGGTGAACGGGGTCACCCACGCCAGTCGCTCGGCCTGTTTGGCCCAGAACGCGAGACGGTCGGCGTCGGCTTCGCGGTACATCTCCTCGGACGCGTTGGCTTGCGCGGCGAATTCGTCGGAGGGGGCATAGGAGGACGGAACGTCGGTGTGCTTCGTCGAGGTGCCTGTCATATGTGTGAGCGTAGTCACCCACGCCGATGATCAGGACTGCAAGTCACAGCTCGCTCCGCGGGCGGCACGTGGCGAGCGCCGAACGTCGCGACAGACGGGCCCAGCGGTCGGCTAGCGTGTGCTGCCGTGAGCACCGCCGACCCATTGGCCCCCCTGGCAGAGCTGCCAGGGGTGGCGCAAGCGTGTGCCGAAGCCAGCGACGCACTGGGGCGGGCGCACCGGCACCGCGCCAACCTTCGCGGGTGGCCGACGAACGCCGCCGAGGCGGGGCTGCGGGCGGCGCGGGCGTCGTCGGTTCTGGACGGCGGCGCGCTGCAGTTGTCGGAGGAGGGCCCAGACCCGATACTCGCCGGCGCCCTGCGCGTATCCGAATCGCTGGAGGGCGGAGCGACCTCCTTGGTCGGGGTGTGGCAGCGCGCCCCGATGCAGGCCATCGCGAAACTGCATGCACTGGCGGCCGCCGATATCGCCGACGACGACCACCTGGGCCGCCCGCGTGCGGACACCGACGTCGGCCGTCGTCTGGAGCTGCTGGCCGCCATCGTGACCGGCGGGACCAAAGTGCCCGCGCCGGTGCTCGCCGCCGTCGTGCACGGTGAACTGCTGACGCTGGCCCCCTTCGGTAGCGCAGACGGAGTGGTGGCGCGGGCAGTTTCCCGGTTGGTGACGATCTCCAGCGGGCTGGACCCGCATGGCCTGGGCGTGCCCGAGGTGTATTGGATGCGCCAGTCCGGCGACTATCGCGCTGCCGCGCGTGGGTTCGCGTCCGGCACCCCTGACGGTCTCACCGCCTGGGTGCTGATGAGTTGTCGGGCGCTGCACGCCGGTGCGCGCGAGGCGTTGTCGATCGCGCAGGGCAGCGCGGGCGAGGGCCCTCAGCAAAGTAAAGCGGGCGGCGTTCCGAACTGATTCGGCTCGCCGCCCGCTAGCACGGACTCCGGTTACCATGCGTGCTCTTTTGGGTTGCGTGGGTGGCCTCGGCGTCTTGTCGGTGCGCTCCGGCTGCAACCCCACCCAAGGGGCCGTCGTGGCCGTCCGCTATCGCAATTACGCAGGCCCGCAACACTTTTGCCTATTCCGCGGCATGTGCTCCGCGTGGGTGCCGGGATCCGTGCTGGGGAGCCTGGTTCGGGAGATCCGAGCCTTCTCTTCCGGCTCGGCCTTGGCCTCACCAAGCTTCCGTGATTCCTTTGTACTCCGTGACCGCGGTCACATCAAGGGGCAAATGGCCGCGTCTCCAGATCGTTACGCGGTGCTGCGCGGAAACGCAGGGCAACCGTGCGGCCCGATCAGAAGGCGAAACGGCGCAACAACGAGTACGTCAGCGCGCCGGCGGCCAGTGCGCTGACGCCGACCGCGGCGGTGGTTGCCATGGCCGCTCCCGACGGTGCTGGGATGCGGTCCCGCAACGACACCGGCTTGGAGAACGTCAGCACCGGCCAGCCACGCGCCGATGCTTCTTTGCGCAATGTGCGATCCGGGTTTACCACGGTGGGGTGGCCGACCGTCTCGAGCATCGGCACATCGGTGACCGAGTCGGAGTAGGCGTAGCAATGTTCGAGCGCGTATCCCTCGCGGGCCGCGAGCTCGCGGATCGCCTCCACCTTGCCTTCGCCAAAGCAGTAGAAGGCAATGTCGCCGGTGTACTTCCCGTCCTCGACGACCATGCGGGTCGCCATAGCATGGGTGGCCCCGAGCGCGCGGGCGATCGGAGCAACAATCTCCTCGCCAGAGGCGGAAACGACCACCACATCCCGACCGCACAGTTTGTGGTCGGCAATGAGTTCGGCGGCCTCGGCGAACACCAGAGGGTTGACGATCTCGTGCAGTGTCTCCCCGACGATCGACTTCACCTGCTCGACATCCCACCCGGTGCACATGTTCGTCAGATAGGAGCGCATCCGGTCCATCTGATCGTGGTCGGCGCCCGACATCAGGAAGAGGAACTGGGCGTACGCGGACTTCAAAACTGTCCGCCGATTGATTAGCCCCTGATCGAAGAAAGGTTTGCTGAACGCTAGCGTGCTCGACTTAGCGATGACCGTCTTGTCAAGATCGAAGAAGGCTGCGGTGCGGACCGGTTCGGTAGCCTGGTGCATCGTTTGCGCCTCATTTGGCCCTTCTAAGATGGGGCGGGATGCGGCCACATCACCAGCATAGGGCGGTGCGCCGGACCGGACGAAAGAGAGTCTGTGAAATGACAGTCCCCGACAGGTGTCGGTGACTGCATTTTTCCTGCTACACCCATGCTTTCTTAACAGGCGCGACACTTGCGCCCATCCATGTTGCCGTGTGTATAGTGAGTGTTACTCGGCTTATGCCGGGTGTGCATCAGCCCGACCCCCCGGGGCTGATACACGACGACCTCCGCCTCCTCCCCCCCTGGCGGGGGTCGTCCCTTTTTCCGGGGTGCCCGCTTTCCGTCGCCCAGCCGCTCCGTTTGCGGGCCGGGTCCTCATTGTCGCAAGGTTCGTCTTTCGGACAGATGGTCCGACGCTCCGAAGTTGCGGAATATGGTTTTCGCCGTCAATTTTTGCCGGTTGTCCCCAATTTGCGGTTCATCCACAGAGTCCGGGTTGACCGTGGCGCGGGGTTAGCGACAGCCCGCATGGTGGGCTCATGGGAACCACCGCCGGGATTCTCGCTCTGACGGGCGACGCTGAGCTGCGCGACGACGTTGATCGCATCGCCGCCGCGGCCGGTGTCCCCGTCGTTCACGCCAGCGAACCGTCCGGTCGCAAGGTCTGGACGGCCGCGGTGGCCGTCCTGCTCGACCGCGGGGCGGCCGAGCACTGCGCGCAGCGGCTGTTACCGAGGCGCGGTGCCGTCATCCTGATCACGCGGTCGGAGCCCGGCCCTGCCGATTTCCAGGCCGCCATTGCAGTCGGGGCGCAGCGCGTCGTGGCCCTGCCCGCCCAGGACGGCGAGCTGATGGCCGAGCTGTCCGAAGCTGCCGAAGCCGCAGTGGCCGCCGTCGCGCGCGGGGCGGTGGCCGCAGTCATCGCGGGACGGGGTGGAGCGGGCGCATCGGTGTTCGCGGCCGCGCTGGCGCAGACCGCGGGTCAGGTGAACGAGGCGCTGCTGATCGACACCGATCCGTGGAGCGGCGGCATCGACCTCCTGCTGGGGATCGAGGCGGACGGCGGACTGCGCTGGCCGGATCTGACACTGCAGGGCGGACGGCTGAACTATGCCGCCCTACGCGATGCGCTGCCAAGGCAACACGGCGTTTGTGTGCTCTCGGGCGGTCGTGGAGGCGGTGACGTCGACGCCCTGCCCCTCGGCGCCGTCGTGGATGCGGGCAGCCGGGGCGGTGCGACGGTGATCTGCGACGTGCCGCGGCGATCGACCGCGGCCGCCGAGACCGCGCTCGAATCCGCGGATCTCGCCATTCTCGTCACCCCGGCCGATGTGCGGTCCTGCGCTGCGGCCGAACGCGTCGCACGCTGGGTTTCCACGGTGAACCCGAACGTGGGCCTGGTCGTGCGGGGGCCCGCGCCGGGTGGGCTGCGATCCTCCGACGTCGCCGCGATCGTCGGTCTTCCACTCCTCGCCGCGATGCGACCGCAAGCCGGCATCGCCGAGACCCTGGAACACGGTGGTCTTCGGCTGCGCCGCCGGTCCCCGCTCGCAGGTGCCGCGCGCCGGGTGATGGCGGTATTGCAGCAGCATCCGGTGGTGAGCGCGGCATGAGCGCCTCGCTGGTCGAGCGCGTCCGCGAGCGGCTGGCCGCGGAGTCCGGACCCCTGCGGCCGACCGCGGTCGCGGCCGCCATCCGAGCGGAGTCCGGCGGGCTGCTCGGGGACGCCGAGGTGCTCAGCAGCCTGCGCGTATTGCAGACCGAACTCACCGGAGCGGGTGTGCTCGACCCGCTGCTGCGTGCGGAGGGCACCACCGATGTTCTGGTCACCGCGCCCGACGCGGTGTGGGTCGACGACGGTGACGGCCTGCGGCGCACGTCGATTCGGTTCGCCGACGACGATGCCGTGCGGCGATTGGCGCAACGCCTTGCGTTGTCGGCCGGACGTCGGCTCGACGAGGCGCAACCCTGGGTGGACGGCCAGCTGACCGGACTGGGCAGCGGGCAGTGCACCGTGCGTCTGCACGCGGTGCTGTCGCCGATCGCCCCCGCGGGAACGTGTCTGTCCCTGCGGGTGCTCCGACCCGCTACGCAGGATCTCGCCGCCCTGATGCGGACGGGAGCCATCGAGCCGTCGGCCGCTGCGCTGCTGAACGAGGTCATCGCCGCACGCCTTGCCCTGCTGGTGTCAGGGGGCACTGGCGCGGGAAAGACCACGATGCTGGCCGCCATCCTCGGCGCGGTTCCCGCGCACGAGCGCGTCGTCTGTGTCGAGGACGCCGCCGAACTGGAGCCGGCACATCCGCATGTGGTGAAACTCGTTGCGCGACCGGCAAACGTCGAGGGGGTCGGCGAAGTGACCGTGCGCGACCTGGTCAAGCAGGCTCTGCGGATGCGACCTGACCGAATCGTCGTCGGCGAGGTTCGCGGCGCCGAGGTGGTCGACTTGCTCGCCGCCCTCAACACCGGTCACGACGGCGGAGCGGGGACCGTACATGCCAACAGTCCGGCCGAGGTGCCGGCGCGACTCGAAGCGCTTGCTGCGGTCGGCGGACTGGACCGGGGTGCGCTGCACAGTCAGCTCGCGGCGGCCGTGCAGGTGCTCGTCCACGTCAGCCGTGATCGCGACGGTCGACGCCGGCTCAGCGAGGTCGCGGTGCTCACCGCCGCCGCCGACGGCCGCGTCCGTGCAGTGACCGCCTGGCGTACGGGCATCGGATTCGATCGCGGCGCCGAGCAACTGCGAACGCTCGTGCATGAGCGGCGGCAGGCATGAGCGGTGCAGCCCTGGCGCTGGCACTCGCGCTGCTGACGGCGCCTGGACCAGCGCAGCACCGACTCCGTTCGCGGGTCCCCGCCGGCTCGTCCTCACCGAGAATCGCGATGTGGCTTCTCGTTCCCTGCGGTGTGGCGTTGACACTCGCATTGGGTGCGGTCATCTCGACCGGAGCTGTTGTCGCCGCGGCCATTGTTGGCGCGACCGTCGAGATGCGGCGGCGAAGCCGGCGGCGGCGCCGGACTCGCGACGCCGAAGCCGCCGCGCTCAGGGGTGCGCTGGACGTCCTCGTCGGAGAATTGCGGGTCGGCGCCCACCCCGTCACCGCCTTCGATGTCGCCGCCGATGACACCGACGGCGGCGTCGCGTCAGCGCTGCGGACGATCGCGGCGCGCGCACGGTTGGGCGCCGATGTCGTCGCGGGCATGCTCAGCGTCGCGCGGCGGTCGTCGCTGCCCGCGCACTGGGAGCGGCTCGCGGTGTGTTGGCAGCTGGCTCAGACGCACGGCCTGGCGATCGGCACGCTCATGCAGACCGCGCAGCGGGATCTGGTTGAGCGGCAAAGGTTCTCCTCCCGTGTCGACGCCGGTATGGCCGGAGCGCGCACCACCGCCACCGTGCTTGCGGGCCTGCCCGCCGTCGGCATCGCACTCGGACAGCTGATCGGAGCCGACCCGCTGGGCTTCCTCCTCGCCGGGGGATTCGGCGAATGGCTGTTGATTCTGGGAGTGCTGCTGGCCTGCGCCGGTCTGCTGTGGTGCGACCGGATCACCTGTGCGGTGGTGAAATGACCTACGCTGCAATGCTATTGGCCGTCGCGATACTGCTCAGCGCCGAGAGCTCGCGGACTCGCATCCAGGTGCGAGGTCTCGGGGTGGAGAGGCCGGGGCGCCGCACCACCGCCCCCGCGGACGATCCGCTGGCCACGGCGTCGGCCCTGGAGGTGCTGGCCGCGTGTCTGCGGTCGGGAATGGCGGTGTCGGCAGCCGCAGCTGCGACAGCGCCGTCCGCGCCGCCCCCTCTCGGCCAAATCCTGAATCGCGCTGCAGACCTGCTCGCGCTCGGGGCCGATCCAGCGACGGCGTGGTCGGACCCTGCGAACACCGACGGCCAGACCGACGCGTTCGTGCGCCTGGCCCGTCGGTCCGCCTCCTCGGGCGCCGCGTTGGCGCAGGGCGTCGCCGAGTTGGCCTCGCAGTCGCGCGACGATGCCGCCGACGCCGCCCGCGCCGCGGCCGAACGGGCGTCGGTGCTGATCGCGGGGCCGCTGGGCCTGTGCTATCTGCCGGCGTTCCTATGTCTGGGCATCGTGCCCGTCGTGGCGGGGCTGGCGGGGGATGTGTTGCGTTCCGGTGTGTTGTAAGGGGTTTCGAGTGATGGGGAGGAAATCAATTGATACGCAGATGGGTTCGCTCGGTGCAGGCGCGAATGACCGTGATGATCGTGGACGACAGTGGCATGTCCACGGTCGAGTACGCGATCGGCACCATCGCGGCGGCGGCGTTCGGCGCGATTCTGTACACCGTCGTGACGGGAGACTCGATCGTCAGCGCGTTGACCAACATCATCAACCGCGCGCTGAACACCAACGTCTAGGCGGCGAGGTCGGCGGTGCCACGGTCGAAGCGGCGCTCGGGATTGCGGGCCTGGTCGCGGTGCTGCTGCTGTGCGCAGCGGGTCTCACCGCAGTTGCTATGCACGTCCGGTGCGTCGACGCGGCCCGGGAGGCCGCACGCCTGGCAGCGCGTGGCGACGACGGCTCGAATGCCGCCCGAGCCATCGCGCCCGAGGGCGCTTCGGTGCGCCTTCGTCGAGACGGTGCCCACGTCGTCGCGACCGTCTCGGCGCAATCGGTTCTCCTTCCGGGGATCGTCATCGCCGGCCGCGCCGTCGCCGCGGTGGAACCTGGTCAGCGCTGAGTCGGGGTCGGTCACGTTGGTCGCCGTCGCGATGATGGCGGTGCTGCTGGCGATCAGCATCGCCTGCGTGTACCTCGGGTCGGCCGTCGTCGCGCGCCATCGTGCCCAGGCAGCGGCCGATCTCGCAGCGCTCGCGGCCGCGGGTGGACTCGTACACGGGGCCCAGACCGCGTGCGGACATGCGGTCGCAGTGGCCGAGGCGATGGGCTCGTCGGTCGCGGACTGCTCGATGCGCGGTCTCAACGTCGTGGTCGCCGTCGAAGTGCCTACCGTGCTGGGCCGGTTTGGTGTCGGCACCGCACGTGCGATCGCCCGGGCTGGTCCCGTCGACTCAGGCCTGACGTAGCGTCGCCAGTCCGGCGAACACGTCGTCCTCGAGCTCGACACGGTTGATCGTCACGTGCACAGCCGCCCACCCGCCGTCGTTGGCCGCCAGTCGCAGCGTGGCCGACGTACTTCCGCTAACGAATTCCTCTGTCATTCTTGCGATCTGGGTGCGATCGTCGGGATGCACGAGGTGATCACCGCCCAGGCTCGCGCGCCAGATGAAGAAGGGCGCGGGATCGTCGAGCCACTTCAGCAGCGTCCAGTTCGTCAGGTCGACGAGCGCACGGTGAGCGCCGGGCTGCGCGAGCCCCTTGAGGATGCGCTGCGCCAGGTAGTCGGGTGAATCCCCGTCGGTGTCGCGTTCGCCCCGCCAGTTCATCGCCCGGAGGATCAGTCGGGTGCTCCCGTCGTCCTCCTCCTCGGCGAGCACACGCGCGACGAAGCCAATGGTGATCGGTTCGCCGCGATAGTCCGTGACGTCCCAGGAGTTGCAGATCGTTTGGCCCGGTTCACGCGTGATCGTCATCGAGAGGACCTTTGCCTCGCTCGGATTGAGGTCACGCTTCGGCAGGTCTTCGGCGAACGCCCTGCCGTGCAACACCTGACTATCCGGCGCCCATCCGCTGTTGTGCAGCGACTCCGTGGTGTCGGTCGCGGTGCCGCTGGTGAGGTCCCAGACCAGCGGGCCGGGGACCGGGCGCGCGGGCGGTTCCATGTCGGGCGGGCCAATCCATACGTGCACACCGTGGATCCGCCCGTCGGTCATCTGGACGACCTCGGTGCGGATTACGCGGTCGTTTTTGGGCGTGATGCTGCTCAAGCCCTGTCTCGCCCGCACGGTCTCACCGATAGCGGTCTGGATCGCCATCAAATGCGGATTGCGCCGCAGGAACGCGCTGACCGGGACCAGGTTCTTGGTCCGGCGACCCTGGGCAACCACGGCGGGTTCGCTGCCCAGAGTTTCCACGAGCAGCCAGTCGTGGTTCATTAGGGCAGTTTAGGGCCGAGCGCCAGATCTCCAGCAGCCAGCAGTCGCCTACGAAATCCGTGGCAACGTGACGGTTCTGCATGGCAATTCGTTGGTTTTTGGGGTGCTATTTCTCGCAAACAGAGTTGCAACACCCGCTCCGACAAGGTAATTTGCGATTGCACCCGGTCTATCCGGACTTGGGAACGGATCGCGTTGTCCGACTGTTCTCCGCAAATGAAATGCCAGGCGTTTCCACGCGTAAGGCGCTCCATCCGCGTTACCGCGGGGGCGACTGTTCGAGGGGTCAGTCGCCCCTGTGGCGGTATCACCGGCCCGCGCCCCCGAGTTCGGCCAGTACCAGCCGCAGCACGGTGATCGCCCCGTGTTTGTCGAGTGGATCGTTCCCGTTTCCGCATTTCGGTGATTGCACGCACGATGGGCACCCCGTTGCGCACTCGCAGGCCTCGATCGCCGCCGCGGTCGCCGCCCACCAGGTACCCATCTTCTCGAAACCGCGGTCGGCGAATCCCGCGCCGCCGGGGTAGCCGTCGTAGACGAATATCGTCGGCAATCCGTCGACCGGGCCGATCGCGGTCGACACCCCGCCGATGTCGCCGCGATCGCAGCTGGCGACCAACGGCAGCAATCCGATTGCCGCGTGTTCGGCCGCGTGCAACGAGCCGGGAACCCGCAGCGCCTCGATCCCGTTGCGCTGCAACGTCTCAGGCGTGATGGTGCACATCACCGCCATGGTCTCCAGAGTACGCGTCGGCATATCGAGTTCGACGAAGTCGATGACTTCACCGGTCAGCCGGCGACGGAGGTACCCGATGACGGTGTTCGTCACCGACACCGGGACCAGCCCGACCGTGACGGGCCCGTACGCCTTCCGCTCGCCCTCGCCGGTGACGGCGATGTCGGTCAGTTCGCGCGCGAACGTGGTGTAGCCGGGATCCTCGGCGTGGACGAACGCGACACCGTCCTCGAAATCGAGCGAGTCGACGACGTAGCTCTCACCCTGATGCAGGTAGACGGCCCCCGGATGAACCGACGCCGGCGCCTGGCCGGCCCCCGCACTACCCAGCATCCGGCCCGTGCCGGCTTCCAGTATCGCGATCTGGCCGCCCGACGAGCCGCGGATGTCGACGGCCGGGTGTGGATCGACACCGGGAGTGGCGAAGTAGCCTGCGGGCCGCTTGCGCAGCAGACCGTCGTCGACGAGCGCGGCCACGACCGCCTCGGCGTTCCACATCCGCACCTCGGCTTCGGTCAGCGGTAGTTCGGTCGCGGCGCAGAGGAGTTGCGGCCCAAGCACATACGGGTTGGACGGGTCGATGACCACCCGCTCGATCGGTTTGTCCAACAGCGCCGCCGGATGATGAACGAGGTACGTGTCGAGTGGATCGTCGCGGGCGATCAACACGATCAGGGCACTTTGACCCCGGCGACCGGCGCGACCGGCCTGCTGCCAGAAGGACGTCACCGTGCCGGGGAATCCGGCCAGCACGACGGCATCGAGGCCTGCGATGTCGACGCCGAGCTCCAGGGCGTTGGTGGTCGCCAACCCCCGCAATTCGCCATCGGCGAGTGCGCGTTCCAGCGCGCGACGGTCTTCGGCCAGATAGCCCGCCCGGTATGACGCCACCCGGTCGGCGAGGTCGGGTGCGAGTTCTTCCAGCCGTGCACGTGCACCGAGTGCGGTGAGTTCGGCGCCGCGCCGCGAGCGCACGAACGTCAAGGTGCGGGCACCCTCGGCAATCAGATTCCCCATCACCTGGGCCGCGTCGGCACCTGCCGAACGTCGCACCGGCGCACCGTTTTCACCGACGATGTCGTCGAGCAGCGCCGGCTCCCAGAGCGCGACGGTGCGCGCGCCCTGTGGAGAACCGTCCTGGGTGACCTCTGCGACCGTCTCGCCGATCAGCTCCGACGCGGTGATGGCTGGGGAGGCGGTGGTGGCGCTGGCGAAGATCACCGTGGGCCCCGACCCGGTCGCCGAATAGCGCGTGCACAAACGCAGTAGTCGCCTTAGGACCATGGCTACGTTGGAGCCGAAAACACCACGGTAGTAATGGCATTCGTCGACAACGACGTAGCGCAGGTTCCGCAGGAAGACCGCCCAACGGGCATGGTTGCGTAGCAGCGAAAGGTGGATCATGTCGGGATTGGAGAAGATCCACCGCGACCGTTCGCGCGCGAACCGTCGCACATCGGTCGGGCTGTCACCGTCGTATGAGCTCGGGGCGACATCGTGCAGCGCGGGTATCGCCTCGGTGAGTGCCACCGCGGCGCGCAACTGATCGTGGCCGAGCGCCTTGGTCGGCGACAGATACAGAACCCGGGAGCGCGAATCACTTTTCAGCGCCGTCAATATGGGTAGTTGGTAGGCCAGCGACTTGCCCGAGGCCGTACCCGTGCTGAGCACGACGTGGCGGCCGGTGTGGGCGAGGTCGGCAGCGGTGAGCTGATGCGACCACGGCGCCTTGATACCGCGATCAACAAACGCCTGCACCACATCTGGGTCGGCCCACTGGGGCCAGCTGTGTTGGTGTCCCTGTCGCGGGGGCAGATCGGCGACATGACGCAACGGGTTGTGCCCGCCCTCAGTGGCCCCGTCGACCGCGCAAGCGAGCAGCTCGCGGCCGAAATCTGCCATTACATGCCCTCCTGAGACGGTCCGTACGTGAATTGTTCCCCAATCGATCGCTTCTCCACTGTCGCCGCAGCCCAGAACGTGATTGACTGATCGCGGTCGCAGCTTCTGTGTTCGTTATTTCGCTCGCAGGATCGACGTTGCGATCGCGGTTCCTGCGAGGGTTGTAGGTCGGGTCGAGTTCCGAGCACTCCACGAAGGTATGGCGGTCGGAACGGGCCCGGTGCACCGGAATGGTGAACCGCACCCGGTAAGAAGAGAAGGAAAGTACGAGAGATGCCACAGGGAACTGTGAAGTGGTTCAACGCGGAAAAGGGCTTCGGGTTCATCGCTCCCGAGGACGGTTCTGCTGACGTGTTCGTCCACTACACGGAAATTCAAGGAAGCGGCTTCCGCACCCTTGAGGAGAACCAGAAGGTCGAGTTCGAGGTTGGCCAGAGCCCCAAGGGCCCGCAGGCCACAGGCGTTCGCGCCGTCTAACCGACACACTTGAAGGAAACCCCCCGCACGGCTCCGACAACGAGCACCGCGGGGGTGTTTTCGTTTGTGGGGCGCCCGGCCCGGCGATCCGCCGGTGCGGCGGTCCCTGGCTTAGTGTCGAACCGTGAGCCAGCTGTCCTTCTTCTCTGCCGAGTCGGTGCCGCCCGCCGTGGCCGACTTGACCGGGATACTCGCCGCACCGGGTCAGGTGGTGCTGGTGGGTGCGGGCGCGCGCCTGTCGGTTGTGGTCGACCAGGTGTGGCGTGCCCAGGCGCTGGCCGAGATGATGATCGAGGCCGGCCTGGAGCCCGAGATCGCCCGCACCGACGAGAACAACCCGCTGGTGCGCACCGCCGTCGATGCTCGCCTGGTCGATATTGCGGCGGATTGGACACGTGGCGCCGTCAAGACCGTGCCGCCGCAGTGGTTACCCGGGCCGAGGGAGTTGCGGGCCTGGACGCTCGCCGCAGGCACCACAGAGGCCGACCGCTATCTCCTCGGACTGGACCCGCACGCGCCTGACACGCATTCACCACTCGCGTCGGCGATGATGCGAATCGGGATAGCCCCGACTCTGATCGGAACCAGAGGGTCCCGTCCAGCGCTGCGAATCAGCGGCCGCCGCCGACTATCGCGCCTGGTAGAGAACGTGGGGGAACCACCTGGGAACGTCGACGCGTTTGCCCAGTGGCCCAGGATCTGAGGCTGCGCAACCGGGGGGTCAGTTTGCGTCGGCCCTCGCAGAATGCGAAATTGTCAGTTGCCGACGAGGCCGTGGCGCATATTGAGCGCGTAACCGGGCGTTGTAGGCAATAGAAAGAGTGGAGCGAAGGCACTGGTGGCAGACGGGGACGGCAGTAGCGGCCGCAACGGTAATGTGCGGCGACTCGTCATAGTCGAGTCGCCCACCAAGGCTCGTAAAATAGCCGGTTACCTGGGTTCCAATTACATCGTCGAGTCGTCGCGGGGGCACATCCGCGACCTGCCGAGGGCGGCCGCCGATGTACCCGCGAAGTACAAGTCGGAGTCGTGGGCCCGCCTCGGAGTCAACGTCGATGCCGACTTCGAGCCGCTGTACATCATCAGCCCGGAGAAGAAGAGCACTGTCGCGGAGCTGAAAGACCTGCTCAAGGACGTCGACGAGCTATATCTGGCCACTGACGGCGACCGCGAGGGCGAGGCCATCGCGTGGCACCTGCTGGAAACGCTGAAACCGCGCATCCCGGTCAAGCGGATGGTGTTCCACGAGATCACCGAACCGGCCATCCGCGCCGCCGCCGAGGACCCCCGCGACCTGGACAACGACCTGGTCGACGCGCAGGAGACCCGGCGCATTCTGGACCGGCTGTACGGCTACGAGGTCAGCCCGGTGCTGTGGAAGAAGGTCGCGCCCAAGCTGTCGGCCGGCCGCGTGCAATCGGTCGCGACCCGCATCATCGTCTCGCGGGAGCGGGAACGGATGGCGTTCCGCAGTGCGGGCTATTGGGATGTGACCGCCGAACTCGACGCCAGCGTGTCGAACGCGGAGGCCTCACCGCCCACGTTCACGGCCAAGCTGAACTCCGTCGACGGTCGTCGCATCGCCACCGGCCGCGACTTCGACTCCCTTGGCGGGCTAAAGAAGCCCGACGAGGTGCTGGTGCTCGACGAGTCCGCGGCCGGCGCGCTGGCCACCGGACTGCGTGGCGCCCAACTCGAGGTGTCGTCCGTCGAGCAGAAGCCTTACACCCGTAAGCCTTACGCGCCGTTCATGACGTCGACGCTGCAGCAGGAGGCCGGCCGCAAGCTGCGGTTCTCCTCGGAGCGCACGATGAGCATCGCGCAGCGGCTCTACGAGAACGGCTACATCACCTATATGCGTACCGACTCGACGACCCTGTCGCAGTCGGCAATCAACGCCGCACGGAATCAGGCCACCCAGCTGTATGGCCAGGAGTACGTGCACCCGTCGCCGCGGCAGTACACCCGCAAGGTCAAGAACGCCCAGGAGGCGCACGAGGCCATCCGTCCCGCGGGTGACGTGTTCCAGACCCCCGGACAGTTGCACGCACAACTGGACACCGATGAGTTCCGGCTCTACGAGCTCATCTGGCAGCGCACCGTCGCGTCGCAGATGGCCGACGCCAGAGGCACGACGCTTTCGCTGCGCATTTCCGGACAGTCCAGGGACGGCCTGCAGGTCGTGTTCAGCGCCAGCGGCCGCACCATCACGTTCGCGGGCTTCCTGAAGGCCTACGTCGAAAGCATCGACGATCAGGCCGGCGGCGAGGCCGACGACGCCGAGAGTCGGCTGCCGAATCTGGAGCAGGGCCAGCGCGTCGACGCCAAGGAGCTCACCGCCGACGGCCACACCACGTCGCCGCCCGCTCGCTACACCGAGGCGTCGCTGATCAAGGCGCTGGAAGACCTCGGCATCGGTAGGCCGTCGACGTATTCCTCGATCATCAAGACGATCCAGGACCGCGGCTACGTGCACAAGAAGGGCAGCGCCCTGGTGCCGTCGTGGGTGGCGTTCGCCGTCACCGGCCTGCTCGAACAGCACTTCGGACGGCTGGTCGACTACGGCTTCACCGCGGCCATGGAAGATGAGCTCGACGAGATCGCCGCGGGCCACGAGCAGCGGACCAACTGGCTGACGAACTTCTACTTCGGCGGCGAGCATGGAGTGGCCGACTCGATCGCGCGCTCGGGCGGTCTCAAGAAACTGGTGGGCGTGAATCTCGAGGGTATCGATGCCCGAGAAGTCAACTCCATCAAGCTATTTGACGACGACCAGGGCCGCCCGATCTATGTCCGGGTCGGCAAGAACGGGCCGTATCTCGAGCGCATGGTGGCTGACGATGAGGGCGAGGCTGGGGAGCTCAAGCCACAGCGCGCCAATCTCAAGGACGAGCTGACGCCCGACGAGCTGACGCTCGAACTCGCCGAGAAGCTCTTCTCCACACCGCAAGAGGGCCGTTCGCTGGGTGTCGACCCGGCGACCGGACACGAGATCGTCGCGAAGGACGGTCGCTACGGCCCGTACGTCACCGAGGTGCTGCCCGCGCCTCCGGAGCCTCCCGACGACGGCGCGGGGTCGGGCGCGAAGAAGACCAAGAAGCCGACGGGTCCGAAGCCGCGCACCGGCTCGCTGTTGCGCACGATGGATCTCGAGACGGTGACGTTGGAAGACGCGCTGCGGCTGCTGTCGTTGCCGCGGGTGGTCGGTGTGGACCCGAACACGAACGAGGAGATCACGGCGCAGAACGGCCGCTATGGGCCGTATCTCAAGCGCGGCACCGACTCTCGGTCGCTGACCACCGAAGAGCAGATGTTCGACATCACACTCGACGAGGCCCTGAAGATCTACTCAGAGCCGAAACGCCGTGGCGGACAACGGGCTTCAGCGCCGCCGCTGCGCGAGCTCGGCAATGACCCCGCCAGCGGCAGCCCAATGGTGATCAAGGATGGTCGATTTGGGCCCTACGTCACCGACGGTGAGACCAACGCCAGCCTGCGCAAGGGTGACGACGTGATGTCGCTGACCGACGAGCGGGCCGCGGAGTTGCTTGCCGACCGCAGGGCCAGGGGACCGGTCAAGAAGAAAGCGACCAAGAAGGCCGCGAAGAAAAAAGCTCCCGCCAAGAAGGCGGCCAAGAAGGCCTAACGGGGCCGGGATTCCTCGACGACGTGCTCGCGTTCGGCGGCGGCCTCCTCCGGCGTCACCAGGTTCAGCGGCCGGGCCAACTGAGTCGGGGCGACCCGCCCGCGCAGTTCGACGATTTCGCCGACGTCCCAGCACAGGGCTTCGGCGTCGAGTGCACCGCTGACCGCGATGGCCGACGCGAGCACATGACCCGCCTCGAGCTTGGCCAATTCGGTCAGCCGCGCCGCCTCGTTGACCGGGTCGCCGATCACGGTGTATTCGAAACGCGCTTGCGCCCCGATGTGCCCGGCGATGGCGCGGCCGGCCGACACCCCGATTCCGAACTCGGTCTGGCCCAGCACCTTGATGACTTCGTCGTGTAGCTCGCGCGACGCCGCCAGCGCTGCTCCACACGCATCCGGATGCTCGATCGGGGCGCCGAAGATGGCCAGTGCCGCGTCGCCCTGGAACTTGTTGACGAACCCGCCGTGACGGTTGACGGTGTCGACGACCACCCGGAAGAAGTCGTTGAGGAGGTTCACCACCTCGCCGGCCGGGATGGTCGCCGCCAGCTGCGTCGAGCCGACGAGGTCGACGAACAGCACAGCGACGTCGCGCTCCTGGCCGCCGAGTTCGGTTCCGCGCTCCAGCGCCCGCCGGGCGACGTCCTCGCCGACGTAGCGGCCGAACAGGTCGCGCAGCCGCTGCCGCTCGGCGAGGTCACGGACCATGTCGTTGAAGCCCGCCTGCAGCAGGCCCAGCTCGCTGGCGTCGTAGATCTGCATGTGGGCGTTGTAGTTGCCGCGCTGCACCTCGCCCAGTGCCCAGCGCAGCTGGCGCAGCGGGTCGGCGATCGACATGGCCACCAGCACGGTGCCGAACAGGCCGATGATCAGCGCGGCGATGGCCAGCAGCAGGATCGGCGTGGTCAGCTTGTCGGCGGGTGCGGTGAGCACCTCGAACTTGCTGGCCACCAGAGCCAACACGATCGCGAGGATGGGCACTCCGGTCGACAGCACCCACGTCATGACCTGGCGCTGGATCACGCCGGGCGCGCGAAAGTTCTCGGGGACGCCGCCGCGCAGGGCGGCCACGGCGACCGGCCGCAACACCCGCTCCGACTGCAGATAGCCGATGATCGCCGTCGCGGTGGCGCCGAGGCCGCTGGCGACGGCCACGACCGGCGCCGACTTGCTGGCCACCGGCCAGCTGGCGACGATGAACACCACCGACCCGAGCATCCAGTTCGCGACGTTGATCATCGTGCGGTAGTAGGGCATCTTCAGCGCACGAACGCGCGCCAGCTCGGTGACGGCCGGGTCGCTGTCGGTCAGCAGCGTGTCCCGGCGTTGCCAGCGGATCACCGGGATGAGCAGCCGCAGGCTCAGGTACGACGCGGTCGTGAACGACACGAAGAGGAAGCCCAGGAACACCGCCAGGTTGAACGCCGGCAGGTCCTGCAGCTGGATGCGGTCCTCGGGCGGCAGGCCGAACCGCAGGAAGCTCAGGACCAGCAGGGCGCCGATGATGTCGGCCTGCAGCATCCCGAGGGTGAACACCGGCCACGGTGTGCGCGCGACCCAGCGGACGAATGCGCCGATTCGCCTGACGGGTATGGCCCCAGTGGTCACCGATCAACCGTATCGGTCAATGGGGACGGGAAAAGGCGCAAACGAGCCCTGTGGGGCGGACGTGTCGCTTCGCAGCACTACTGTTATCTGCGATGACGGGTGTCTTTTCGCGTCTGGTGGGCCAGCACGCCGTGGAAGCGGAGTTGATCGCCGCCGCGCAGGCCGCGCGCGGTGATTCGGCTCACAGCGCAGCCGCGACGGGGACGATGACACACGCGTGGTTGATCACCGGGCCGCCCGGGTCGGGCCGATCGATCGCCGCGCTGTGCTTTGCCGCCGCCCTGCAATGCACCGGCGACGGCGTTCCGGGCTGCGGGCAGTGCCGCGCCTGTTCGACGGCGATGGCCGGCACCCACGCCGATGTGCGCCGGATCGTGCCCGAGGGTCTGTCGATCGGCGTGGACGAGATGCGCGCCATCGTGCAGATCGCGTCGCGTCGGCCGGGAACGGGACGCTGGCAGGTGGTGCTGATCGAGGATGCCGACCGGCTGACCGAGGGTGCGGCGAACGCGCTGCTCAAGGTCGTCGAGGAACCGCCGCCGTCGACGGTGTTCCTGCTGTGCGCACCGTCGGTGGACCCCGAGGACATCGCGATCACGCTGAGGTCCCGGTGCAGACATGTGGCACTGGTGACGCCGCCGGTCGAAGCCATCGCGCAGGTGTTGATCTCCAACGATGGTCTGGCCGAGGATGACGCCCGGTGGGCGGCGTCGGTCAGCGGGGGACACGTCGGCAGGGCGCGGCGGCTGGCCGTCGACCAGGAGGCGCGTGACCGCCGTCAGCGGGCGCTGGGATTGGCGCGCGACGCTGCGACGCCGTCGCGGGCCTATGCCGCCGCGGAGGAACTGGTCGCCGCGGCCGAGGCGGAAGCGGTGTCGTTGACCGTGACCGCCGAACCGAGGCCAGGAGCTCGACCGCGGGGCCGGTCACCGCCGAGGGCACCGCGGGACGGTGCGCACGACCGGTGCGCTCGATCTTGGCGGGCAGAAGCGCGAGCGTGCGGTGCTCGACGACGCGGCCGGCGCGCTGGCCACCTACGCGTGCGAACCGAGGTGTCCCGCGAGCGCCCAACCGTAAGCCACGCGCGCATGGTCGAGGCCGCCCGCCGCGGCGCGACGAAGCACGCGCAGCGGCCGGCACCACCTGCGCGCTCGAGGACCCTGTCGGTCGTCGCCGCGGTCAGGCGAGCCAGCTGTATGGCCAGGTAGTGACGTCAGCGGCCCGGGTCGGAGGCGCAGACCAGCGGGGACGTCCAGACCGGCATGCGACAACTGGCAAATCCGGCTGGACTAGGCGCGCACCGTCGCCGCGATGGCACGCCCACGACGCTGTTGCTGCGCGGCCCGGGACGCCTGAACACCGGTTCAGCGCCGCGTGCACACTTGGCTTCCGACCTGTCAGCATCGCGTCAGGCGCCGGAGTCGCCAGCGGGCCATCTGGGGGGCAGCGGACAGGGCAGCGGGCAACCACCCGCTGACCGAGGTCGACCCGCGCCCTCGCATCGATGCTGCGCACCCACGTGACCTTCGCGTCGACCAGCCGGCCCGAGCTGTCCAGCATGCGCAGGTCGGTTCGGCGAATTCGGGCCGTCCCGGCAGCGCGAAGCATGTGGCTGGCCCTGGTCGCACGCCAGCACCAGTGACCTCCTGATCGAGCATCGCCGCGCTGGACCTTTGTGCGGCGCGGCTGCTGGCCATGAATGCGGTTGTGGCAACGACTGGTCGATCACGTCGCCGTTCGCTGCTGGCATGAATGGGTGTGGCAACCATCACGGCCGTTCGAGCGCGGGAGGCGTCCAGCCACTCGGTTCCCTCCCGGTTGGGGGCACACAGCCCGACGGCCGCCAGCAGGGCCAGCACGACGACGAGATCAGGCAGGTATCGCAGCGTCTGTGCCAACTCCAGCGCGGTGAACTGTGACGAGCGCATCAGATAGATCGGTATCTGGCAGGCCACCGCGTACCCGACCGCGACCAGCCACACCGCGCCGATACGACGCTTGCGCACGACGGTCAGTGTGATCACGGCCGCCAGCACCATCCAGCCCAGCACCATCAGGGTCACCGGCGGCGTGCCCCACGGCGATGCGGGCGCCCACCGCTGCCAATCCCATGGTCCACCAACGAGTCCGGGCACGATGCCGTGCGTCACCGACCGGGTCAGCAGATCCCACGTCATCGACCAGTCGAGGGTCCACCGCTTCTGGTCGACGACGGCGAGGTACACCGCGATCCATGCGGCCGTCACCGCCAGCGAGGAGACCCAGAGCCGAATACCTCGACGCCACACCGTCATCGGCGACCCCGTGCCGGTGACATAGGCCAGCAGCGCCGCCACCGCGAACGCGACGAACGGGACGACCGCGGCCTTCTCGAAGAACAGCAGACCGCCGACGAACACCAGCAGACCCGTCACGGCATAGCGCTGATTGCCGGTGCGCACCAGCAGCACGGCGTCGCCGCACACCCACGCCAGCGCCGCCAGCATGGGAAGGGAGTTCAACGCCGACGCCCACCACGCGAAGCCGGGCACGGCCATCGGGGTGAACAGTGCGAACGTCAACGGCACCAACAGGACCGGGCGCCAGCCGAGAATCACGTGCAGTGCCCGTAGCAGCGCCAGCGACGCCAGCAGCTGCAGCACGATCAGGCTCAGCGCGGGCAGGAACCATTGCAGCGGTGCCAGGCGCGTGATCCCACCGGCGACCAAGAATGCCGCGGGCATGACATGGCCGTCGTGGTCGTCGAACAGGTAGCCCGGCGAGAGCAGGTTCTGGGTGCCCGCGCGGCCGATGAGGATCAGGTCGTCCCAGTAGAAGTAGCCGCTGAACGCGAGCACCGCGCGAATGACAAGTTGCACCGCGACCAGCGCGACAGCGGCGCGGGCGACCCAGTTGCCTTGCTCGGTAATCCTTTTCACGCCGGATATGTGTCGCCGGCTTGGCTGCGCGCCGCCCACGCGGACGCCACCATCTCACCGAGCGAATGCCGCATCTTCCAGTCCAGGTCCCGGGCGGCCAGATCGCCTGCCGCGACGATGCGGGCCGGATCGCCGGGGCGACGGGGTTTGATGATTGGTTCGAACTCGATTCCGGTCGCTTCCCGAATCGCCGTCATGATCTCGCGCACGGATGTCCCGTCGCCGCTGCCGAGGTTGTAGACGGGTTCGACCGGCTGGCCGGCCGTCAGTCGTTTCGCGGCGGCAACGTGAGCCAGCGCGAGATCGGAGACGTGGATGTAGTCGCGCACACACGTGCCGTCCGGCGTCGGATAGTCGTCGCCGTTGATCTGTGGGGTCTCGCCCCGGTAGAGCATGTCGAAGACCAACGGGAACAGGTTGTGCGGACTCACGTCGAACAGTTCCGTCGAACCCGAGCCCACCACGTTGAAATATCGCAGGCTGGTGTGCTCGAGACCGGAGGCCCGCCCGGCGTCGCGCAGCAGCCATTCGCCGATCAGCTTGGTCTCGCCGTAGGGCGACTCCGGCCTGGTCGGGGTGTCCTCGGTGACGATGTCGACGTCCGGCGTGCCGAAGGTGGCCGCACTCGACGAGAACACCATCTTGTTGACGCCCTCGGCGTCCATCGCCTTGAGCAGCGTCACCATCGCCGACACGTTCTGCTCGTAGGTGTGCAGTGGTCGGCGGACGGAAACGCCGGCGTACTTGTAGCCGGCGATGTGGATGACGCCCTCGACGCCGTGGTCTCGCAGCGTCTGCGTGACGAGGTCACCGTCCAGCAGGGTGCCGCGCACGAACGGCACGGATTCGGGTACGAACTGCTCCAGCCCGGTCGAAAGGTCGTCGAGCACCACCACCGGAATCTCGGCGTCTTGGAGGGCGCGGACCACGTGTGACCCGATGTAGCCCGCCCCGCCCGTCACCATCCACGTCATGTTGGAGCCGAGTCTAGAGCCGAAAAAAGATTGTGAGTACTTACTTTCTGTTGTACGCTCGCCGGCATGACCTTCGACGTGATCGTTCGCAACGGCCTCTGGTTCGACGGGACCGGCGCGGCCCCGCAGGTGCGATCGCTGGGCATCCGCGACGGGATCGTCGCGAAGGTGTCCGCCGCACCCCTGGACGAGACGGGCTGCCCCGACGTCATCGACGCCGCGGGCAAGTGGATCGTCCCCGGCTTCATCGACGTGCACACGCACTACGACGCCGAGGTACTGCTCGATCCGGGCCTGCGCGAGTCGGTACGCCACGGCGTCACCACGGTGCTGCTCGGCAACTGCTCGCTGTCGACGGTCTACGCCGACACCGACGACGCCGCCGATCTGTTCAGCCGCGTCGAGGCGGTGCCCCGCCGCTTCGTCCACGGCGCGCTCGAAGCCAAGAAGACGTGGTCCGACCCGGCCTCCTACGTCCGTGCCATCGACGATCTGCCCCTCGGCCCGAACATCGCTTCGATGCTCGGACATTCGGACCTGCGCACCAGTGTGCTGGGCCTCGACCGCGCGACGACCGAGGGCGTGAAGCCGACTCCTGCCGAACTCGACCGCATGATGGTGAAGCTCGAAAAGGCGCTCGACGCAGGCCTTCTCGGACTGTCCGGGATGGACGCCCCCATCGACAAACTCGACGGCGACCGGTTCCGTTCGCGGGCGCTGCCCTCGACCTTCGCCACCTGGCACGAGCGCCGCAAACTGATCTCGGTCCTGCGCAAGCGCAACCGTATCCTTCAGAGCGCGCCCAACACCAAGAGCCCGGTCTCGGCGCTGATGTTCTTTTTGACGAGCAGCAAGGGGTTCGGCCGTCGGCCCGGCGTGCGGATGAGCCTGTTGGTTTCGGCGGACGCGAAGTCCGCCACCGGCGCAGTGCACGTATTCGGGCCCGGCGTCCGGCTGCTCAACAAGGTGCTCGACTCACTGGTGCGGTTCCAGCATCTGCCGGTGCCGTTCGAGTTGTACTCCGACGGCATCGACCTGCCGGTCTTCGAAGAGTTCGGTGCGGGCACCGCGGCGCTGCATCTGCGGGACCAGATCGAACGCAACGAGCTGCTGGCCGACACCGACTACCGCCGCCGGTTCCGCAAGTCGTTCGACCGCAAGAAGCTCGGACCGTCGTTGTGGCACCGCGACTTCCACGACGCCACGATCGTCGAGTGCCCCGATGAGACGCTGATCGGCAAGAGCTTCGGCCAGATCGCCGACGAGCGCGGGCTGCATCCGCTCGACGCCTTCCTCGACGTGCTCGTCGAGAACGGCGAGCGCAACGTGCGGTGGACGACGATCGTCGCGAATCACCGGCCCAGGTACCTCGACAAGCTCGCCGCCGAACCGGCCATCCACATGGGGTTCTCCGATGCCGGCGCCCATCTGCGCAACATGGCGTTCTACAACTTCTCGCTGCGGTTACTCAAGCGGGTCCGCGACGCCGAGCGGGCGGGTAGCCCCTTCCTGTCCACACAGCGGGCGGTGCACCGGCTCACCGCCGAGGTCGCCGAATGGTTCGGCCTCGACGCGGGCACCCTGCGCGAAGGTGAGCGTGCCGACTTCGTCGTCATCGATCCTGAGCACCTCGACGAATCGGTGAATGCGTACCACGAGGCCACGGTCCCGTTCTACGGCGGACTGAGCCGCATGGTGAACCGCAACGACGCCACGGTGGTTGCGACGGCGGTCAACGGGACCGTCGTGTTCCGTGACGGTGAGTTCTGTGAGGGCTACGGAACGACGGTCAAGTCCGGGCACTTCCTGCGGGCCGGTGCGGCCGAGCCCGCGAAAGCGCTTGTCTGATATGGCAAGGACGCAACAGCAGCGTCGTGAGGAAACCATCGCCCGACTGCTCGACGCCAGCATCGACACCATCGTCGAGGTGGGGTACGCGCGGGCTTCGGCGGCCGTGATCGCCAGGCGCGCCGGTGTTTCCGACGGCGCGCTGTTCCGGCACTTTCCCACCGTGGGCGACTTCATGGCGGCCACCGCGCAGGAGGTGATGCGGCGCCAACTCGGCCTCTTCTCGAAGCGCGTCGCCGAGATACCGTCGACCGAGCCGGCTCTCGAGGCCGCGCTGACGGTCCTGCGCGATGTCACAGGCAACGCCACCAACACCGTGATGTACGAGCTGCTCGTTGCCGCGCGTACTGACGAAAAGCTCAGGGAGACATTGCAAGGCGTGCTGACCGAGTATGCCGCGAACATCTACGAGGCCGCGCGGGCACTGCCCGGTGCCGATCAGTTTCCCGAGGATACTTTTGCTGCGCTGACGGCGATTCTGACCAACACTTTCGACGGTGCGGCGATCGTGCGTGCGGTGCTGCCGCAGCCCGAGCTCGAGGACAAGCGGATCGAGCTGCTCACGACACTGCTGACCGGTGCATCACGGCAGGACTGACGTGCGAGCACGCGCCAGCGCACTCAGGTGCACCGCGATGCCCACGAGCGGCCCACACATCAGCGCGACCACGGTGCGGGTCTCGATGTCCGACGGCAGCGTCAGCAACGCCGTCGATGTGACCGTCGCCGAGACCCATCCCAGTGAATACGCTCTGTGCAACGCCGCCGCCACCGTCGCGGCACCGGTCAGGGTGAGCAACGCGATCGTGATCGCCGCCGCGGTCAGCCACGCCAGCAGCGCGCCGTCGGCGCGGTACTCGGCGCCGAATGCGTTGCGCAGCAGCCATGGTCCGAAGAATCCGGCAGCCACCACACCGAGCAGGCCCAGCCCGATCACCGCGGCCACCGGTTTCATCAGCGCCTGCATGCGCTCGGTGCGCTGGTCGACGAAATGCGCGATCAGATTGCCCTGCATTGCGGTCAGGGGTACCAACAACGGTGCGCGGGTGAGCGTCACGGCCAGAATGACAACGCCACCCGTCGCACCCAGGTCACCTGACGTCGCCTTGAGCAGGACCGGAAAGCCCATCACCAGAACCGCACTCGCCCCCGCGGCAGCGATCGAATGTGACGCGCCGCGCAGGAACGTGACCGTGCCGCCTGGCGTCAACAGCCGGGCCGCATCGCGCGTGGCGGGGGAGACGATCAACATGATCAGCCAGGCGATCGCCCCGGCCACCGTGGCCCACAGATATCCGACCAGGCCCCAACCCACCAGAAACGTTGCGACGGCCACGATCACCCGCAGCACCGCGTCGGTCACCATCAACGACCCGTATGCCGTCCAGCGGTTCAGCCCCGCCAGCATGCCGAGCAGCGTGGCATGTAGACAGAAACCCGCGAGGCCGACGGCTAGCAGCGCGATCGACAGCATTCGCGCATCGGCGAACACATGCGCCGACCACAGCGGCGAACTGACCGCGATCAACGCGGCCGCCGCCACGCCGACCATCGCTGCCACCCTCATCGCGTGGGTCCGCGGTCCATCGGCGATATCGATGTAACCGGCCGAGCGCACCTCCCTCGTCGTCTCCTGCAACAGGCCGAACGCTGCGCCGGTCACCAGTCCGAAGGCTCCCCAGAAGACTCCGAACACCGCAAACCCGCTCGGCTCGAGGTCACGGGCGGCCAGATACAGCACCGTGTAGCCGCACAGCGCGGACAGCGCCGTCGCCACGCCGACCCGTGCGACGCTCGCGCGCGCGACGGGACCCGGTGTGCCCGCATCCGTCACGGGGAGAAGTCCAGGGAAGGCAGTTCCGTGGAGTAGAGCCACGCAGCCCACAGGGGCCGCAGGGAGTCGTTGGTGTAATTCGAGGCGAGCCCGGTGAAGTCGTCGGTGACGGCTGTGCCGTGCCGGTGGCGTTCCGTCCAATCACGAAGCAGTGCAAAGAAATTGTCGTCACCGATGCGCCGGCGCAGCACATGAAGCGTGATGGCGCCGCGCTTGTACACGCGATCGTCGAACATGTCGCGCGGGCCGGGGTCGGCCAGCAGCAGGTCCTGGGGCGAATCCGCCAACCGCTGGTAGTAGTGGTGTGCCCACTCGTCAGCGGTGCGGCCGCCCGAGTGTTCCGACCACAACCACTCCGCGTAGCAGGCGAAGCCCTCGTGCAGCCAGATGTGCCGCCACCGTTGGGCGGTGACCGAATTGCCGAACCACTGATGGGCCAGTTCATGTGCAATCAGCCGCTCGGAGCTGCCCCGGCCATCGCAGTGATTGGCACCGAAGATCGAGATACCTTGCGCCTCCAGCGGTATCTCGAGGTCATCATCGGTGATGACCACGGTGTATCCGGTCGCCAGCGGGTATGGGCCGAACAGCTTGACGAACAGTTTCATCATCTTCGGCTGGTCGGCGAAGTCCTGATCGAAGTTGCGCCGCAACCGGTCCGGCAGGAGGGCGTGCATCGGGACACCGTTCTTGGCCATTCGGTGTCTGCTGTACACGCCGATCTGCAGCGTCATGAGATACGTCGACGTCGGCTCCGCCTGCTCATAGGTCCAGGTCGTCATTCCGGCCCGCGCCCGCTTGGACACCAGCTCGCCGTTGGCCAGCGCGTAGTACGGACTCTCGGTGCTGATCCGGATCGAGAAGCTCGCCTTCGCGCTGGGGTGGTCGTCGCAGGGAAACCAGGAAGCCGCGCCGTTCGGTTGACCGGCCACCAGCACGCCTTCGGTGAGTTCCTCGAAACCCACCTCGCCCCAATGGGAGCGAATCGGCCGCGGAGAACCGCCGTACCGCACGACGATCGACATCGCCGCCCCGGCGGGCACGGCCTCCGCCAACCCGATGTGCAGCTTGTTCTGAGACGACCGGAACTGTGCGGGCCGCCGACCGTTCACGGTCACCTTCGTCACCGAAAGCGCATGGGACAGGTCGAGGGTGAAACTGCGCAAGGCGGCGAGCGTCGCGGCGGTGATGATGGCCGTGCCCGTCAACCGATTGATCGCCACCTTGTATTCCAGATCGAGTTCGTATCGCGATACCCGGTAACCGAAATTGCCGTTGGCCGGAATGTATGGATCGATGACGGGGAGGGTTCCCTTCTTCTTGCTCCGTGTCACGCTGCGGCGTCTTCTGGCTTCTTGGGCGCCGGGTCAGGGCTGCCACCGCCCTTCTTACGGAACAGGTTCCACGGTGCAATCGGATTGCCCAGCCAGCGGGTCGACGGCGGCACCTCGTCGCCGCGCATCACCAGCGAGGCCGGGCCGACCGTCGCGCCCGCGCCGATCCGCGCGGCCGGTAGCGCCACACAGTGCGGACCAAGCGTCGCACCCTCCTCCAGCACAACGGTGTCCATCCGCATGATGCGGTCGTGGAACAGGTGCGTCTGGACCACGCAGCCGCGGTTGACCGTCGAACCCCTGCCGAGGGTGACCAGATCGGCCTCGGGCAGCCAGTACGTCTCGCACCACACGCCGCGTCCGATCGACGCGCCGAGCGCCCGCAGCCACAGGTTCATCACGGGGGTCCCGGTGGCGGCGCGCGCGAACCAGGGCGCCGCCACGGTCTCGACGAAGGTGTCCGATACCTCGTTGCGCCACACGAATGCGGACCACAACGGATGCTCGATGGCCCGGATACGGCCTACCACAACCCATTTCGCGACCACGGCGATACCGCCCGCGATTGCACCCGCGGTCAGCATGACGACGCCGCCTGCCAGCGCCGCCCACGACCAACCGAAAGTGACCGCCAGCCACTGCAGCGTCAGCAGCACGGCGACGCCGATTGCGAACGTCACGATCAGCGGAACGATCCGGCACGTCTCCACCAGGGAGCGCAGGATCTTGAGTCGCACCGACGGGTGAAATGTGCGCAGCGTGTCCGCCGCTGTCGGCTTGCGCCGCAACCGTACCGGCGGACTGCCCAGCCACGACGATCCGGCCTTGGCCTTATGCGGTGCAGCGGACAGCACCGCGACCAACCCGTCGTCGGGCACCTTGCGGCCGGGCTGGGTGATTCCGGAGTTGCCGAGGAACGCCCGCTTGCCGATGGTCGCCTTCGCGACGTGTATCCAGCCGCCACCGAGTTCGTACGACGCGACCATGGTGTCGTCGGCCAGGAACGCACCGTCTTCGACCACGGTGAACTTCGGCGTCAGCAGCGCGGTCGAGATCTCGGTGCCACGCCCCACTTTCGCGCCGAGTATCCGCAGCCACCACGGCGTCAGCAGGCTGGCATACAAGGGGAAGAGGTAGTTGCGCGCCGCATCCATCAGCCGTTCGGTGGCCCATATCTGCCACCCGACGCGACTGCGCACCGGGTGATAACCCTCGCTGAGCCACAGGGAGAGCAGTCGCACCCCGACGATCGTCAGCAGCGCATAGGTCAGCACCGCGGCCAGGGTCGCGGCAGGAGTCCACATTGCGGCGGGGGCGATGGCGGCCGTCACAGTGTCGGTGCCGCGGACACCGTGGCCGATCACGGCGAGACCGACAGCGAGCGCCAGCAGCGGAACCGCGCCGAGCAGCACCGACGTCGCCCCGTAGACCGCCACCCACAGCGGTGCCCGGTGTGGCCGATGATCCGGCCACGGATGGCGGGCCTTCCCGGACTTCACCGCGGGTGAGCCCTTCCAATACTGACCGTTCTTGACTTTGCCGACGACACCTGAGCCCGGTGCGACATCGGCGTTCTTGCCGACGACCGCGCCCGGGTGCAGCGTCGTGCGGGCGCCGATCGTGGCGTCGTTGCCGATGCTGATCCGGCCGACGTGGAACTGGTCGCCATCGATCCAGTGACCCGTCAGGTCGACTTCGGGTTCTACCGAACTGCGGTGACCGAGCTTGAGCATGCCGGTCACCGGTGGAGCCGAGTGCAGGTCGACCCCCTTGCCGACCTTGTTTCCGAGCGCGCGCGCGTAGTACACCAGCCACGGCGCGCCCGCCAGGTTCTCCGCACCGCTCGCCTCCGCGAGACGCTCGGCGAACCACACCCGCAGATGCTCCGGCCCACCTCGACGGTAGGTGCCGGGTTCCAGCCCCGACAGCAGCATCCGGGCGAACAGCACGGCGATGCCCATCCGGCCCAGCGGTGTGACGAAAAGCAGGAAGCCCGCGAGGATCCACCACCAGCCGATGGGCGCCGTCCACGGCACCAGGTTCAACTCCGCGGCGATGTTGTTGGCCAATGCCAGCCAGACCACCCACTGCAGCGCCGTAAGCGTGGCCAGCGGGAGGGTCAGCGCAACCTGAACTGCTTGGGATAGCCACGGCGTCGGTTCGACCACACGGGTCTCTACCCGCGGTGGCGATTTCAACTCATCGAGGTACCCGGTCAGCGATCCGAGGCGCGGATGGTCGTAGAGGTCGCCCACGGTCACCTGCGGATAGCGCTGGCGTAGGGCGGTCACCAGCTGGGCGGCCGACAAAGATCCGCCGCCGAGCGCGAAGAAGTCCGCCTCGGGCCCCTCAATGGGGGCGGCCAGGACATCGCGCCACAGACCCGCCACCCAGCCCATCGTGCCGCCGAGGTCGGGTGCGTCCGCATCCTCGGGGTCACCGGGTGGCGGCCACGGCAGCGCATCGCGGTCGACCTTGCCGGAGGTCCGCGTCGGCAGTTCGTCGACGAGCACCAGCCGCGGTACCAGCGCGGCAGGCAACGCCCCGGCGAGCGTGGCCCGCGCGGCAGCGAGATCGAAGGTGGGCTCGGCGCTCGCGATGTAGCCGACCAGTAACGGGGTCCCGCTGGCGGTGCGGCGCACCGCGGCCGCGCCGCCGCTGACGCCGGGGAGGTGGACCAGCGCGGAGTCGACCTCGCCAAGCTCGATCCGCCGGCCGCCCACCTTGACCTGATCGTCGGCGCGCCCCTGGAAGTAGAGGCCGTCGTCTTCGAGGCGCACCAGGTCGCCGCTGCGGTACGCGCGGCTCCATCCAAGGGTGGGCATCGGCGCGTACTTCTCGGCGTCCTTCTCCGGGTCCAGGTACCGGGCCAGCCCGACGCCACCGATCACGAGTTCGCCGACCTCGCCGAGAGCCACCGGAATACCCGACTTGTCGACCACCGCCAGGTCCCAACCCGGGAGCGGCCGCCCGATGCTCACCGGAGCCCAACCGCGCAGCCGCGCGGCACATGCGACGACGGTCGCCTCGGTGGGTCCGTAGGTGTTCCACACCTCGCGCCCCTCGACGGCGAGCCGCTCGGCCAGCTCCGGCGGGCAGGCCTCGCCACCGAAGATCAACAGGCGCACCGCCTCGAGCGCCTCGGCGGGCCACAGCGCCGCCAGCGTCGGCACCGTGGAGACGACGGTGATGTCTCGCGACACCAGCCACGGGCCCAGGTCCATGCCGCTGCGCACCAGCGAACGCGGCGCAGGCACCAGGCATGCGCCGTGCCGCCAGGCCAACCACATCTCCTCACACGAAGCATCGAAGGCCACCGACAACCCGGCGAGCACCCGATCTTTCGGCCCGATTGGGCTGTCCTGCAGGAACATTCGTGCTTCCGCGTCGACGAACGCCGCCGCACTTCGGTGTGTGACGGCTACGCCCTTGGGGGTGCCGGTGGAGCCGGACGTGAAGATGATCCAGGCGTCGTCGCGGCCGAGCGGCGCCGCTGCGCGCCACCCCCGCGACGAACCCTGCGCGCGGATCAGCCCGGCCTCGGTGATGATCGCGACGACGTTGGCCTCGGTGAACACCAGGTCCGCCCGTTCGTCGGGATCGTCGGCGTCGACCGGAACGTAGGCGGCACCGCTGGCCAGCGTCGCGAGTATCGCCACATACAGCGCGTAGCTGCCCGACGGCATCCGGATACCGACGCGGTCGCCGCGCCCGATCCCGCGGGCGGCGAGCCACTCGACGCTGTCTTCGATGTCGGAGATCAGCTCGGCATACGTGAGCTGCACTTCGCCGTCGTCGATGGCGGGCGAATCGGGATGACGGCCGGCAGTCTCATAGAGAATGTCGATGAGCGTTCTGGGCTCGGGAGCATGCCGCGACAGCAAATACTGCCGAGGTACCTCGGGCCCAACATCCCCAGTCACGGCTATAAAACTACTAACCGGTGCGGCCGGCGCACGCGCGCCGCACGCGGTGGGTTTGATTCCCTCGATTTCGGTCAATGGCGGTTACCTGGCAGAATCACGTGCGGAGGGGAGTATTCCTTCGCCGCAGCGTCGTCATCACGTTGACCCGCATGGGACGACCGGTGCTGCGGACCGCGTACGACATGCGGTGGAAGAGACCTCCGGCGTTATTCGGGCTGCATCCGCTGTCCGCCGCGGCGACCGGAGGTTTTGTGAACGTTTCTCAACTCGAGTGGATCATCACGCTGGGCGTGACGGTCGCGATTCTGCTGTTCGACGTCATCATCATCGGGCGCCGGCCGCACGAACCGTCGAGGCGCGAAACCGCGACTTACCTCACCATCTACATCACGCTGGCGGTGGGCTTCGGTATCTGGGTGTGGTTCTTCCACGGCAGCCAGTTCGGCCTGGAGTTCTTCACGGGCTGGCTCACCGAGTACAGCCTGTCGGTGGACAACCTGTTCATCTTCTTGATCATCATGGCGAGCTTCAACGTGCCGAGGAAGTACCAGCAGCAGGCACTGCTGGTCGGCATCATTCTGGCGCTGATCTTCCGCGGCATCTTCATCGCGCTCGGCGCGGTGGCCATCAACCAGTTCTCGTGGATCTTCTACGCATTCGGCGCTTTCCTGGTCTACACCGCGATCACGCTCGTCCGCGACACCGACCACGACGACGACGCCGAGAACTTCGTGGTGCGCTTCGCACGTAAGCATCTGAGCCTGACCGACGAGTGGCACGGCCTGAAGATGTGGATCAAGGACAACGGCAAGCGACTGATGACGCCGATGTTCCTGGTGATCGTTGCTCTCGGCACCACCGACCTGCTCTTCGCGCTGGACTCGATCCCCGCGATCTACGGCCTGACGCGCGAGCCGTACCTGGTGTTCACGGCGAACGTGTTCGCGCTGATGGGTCTGCGTCAGCTGTACTTCCTACTCGGCGACCTGTTGAAGCGGCTGGTCTACCTGTCGCAGGGCCTGGCCATCATCCTCGCGTTCATCGGTGTGAAGCTGATCCTGCATGCGCTGCACGAGAACGAGCTGCCGTTCATCAACGGTGGTGAGCATGTGCCGGTGCCCGAGATCCCGACGTTGGCGAGCCTCGGCGTGATCGTCGTGACGCTGCTCATCACGACCGTCGCCAGCCTGTACAAGACGCGCGTGCACGACGTGAAGAACGGCAGCGACGGCGTGGCCGAGACCGGCGATACCGGAAAGGGCACCGCGCCGGAGGCAACCGAGAAATCGGTGGATTCGCACTGATCGCCAGGCCCGACCGGCCGGCGATTCGAGGTCAGGCCAACGCCTCGTAGAAGAGGCGCGCGTACCGGTTCGTTCGGTCGGTACCGACCGTGCCGGGACCCATCTTGTTCATCACATAAGCGAACGTGGCCCGATGTTCGGGGTTCATCACGATCGCCGAACCGCCCCACCCTCCCCACCAACAGATCTTGCCCTCGGGAACGGCGGGAACGCTGTCCGGAGTGGGCAGTCCGAAGCCGATACCGAACCGTAGTGGCGTGAAGAGCACCTGGTCGACGCCGTTGGATTGCTCCTCGAAGATCAAGTCGATGGTTGCCGGGCTGAGTAGCTGAACGCCGTTTGCCTTACCGCCCAACGAGATCGGCGACAACGCGCGGGCCAGTGCCCGGGCGTTGCCATGCCCGTTCGCGCCCCCGATGTCCGCCCGGCGCCACGCAGTGGTCTCGGCTATCGCTGCGAAGTCCGGGGCAGCCCGAAACGCCGCGAATGTCTTCAGCATCGGGTGGTCCGCGGGCAACGCGTCGTACGGCAGATCGAGAGGCGGCGGCGGAATCAGCTCGGCGATGCGCGGGTCGTCCTCGGCGCGGGCGCCGATCTGGACGTCCGCGTCGAGTGGACCGGCGATCTCCTCGCGAACGAAAGCCTTGAGAGTCTTGCCGCTGATTCGCCGGATCACCTCACCGATCAGATGCCCATAGTTGATCGCGTGGTAGCCCGAAGCCGTACCCGGTTCCCACCACGGCGCCTGCCCAGCGAGGAGGCTGGTCGACTTCTCCCAGTCGTAGACGTCGTCGACGTCGAAGGGCATATCCCATCCAGACACCCCCGACGTGTGGGCCAAGAGGTGACGTATCTCGATGTCCTGCTTGCCGTTCTGGGCGAACTCCGGCCAGTACTCGGCGACGGGAGCGTAGGGATCGAGCAGGCGCCGGTCGATGAGCATCAACGCCGCAAGTGCTGTGATTGTCTTCGTGCACGACCAGAAGTTGACGATGGTGTTCTCGGACCACGGCACGGTCTTGGCGCGGTCCGCATGGCCGCCCCAAATGTCGACGACGTACTCGCCGTCGATGTCAACGGCGATCGATGCGCCGAGTTCCTCACCCCGGGTGATTTCGTCGGCGAGCGCCTCGGCGACCTTGTCGAAGCGCGGATCACAGTAGCCCTGCAGTACTTCATGCATCGGAACATCATGCGGTGTCAGCCTCTGATTTGTTCCGGCAATTGCGAAGTGGCCATTGCGTCGGAGAGGTACCTTCGGCTTACCCGAGTGTCAACGTCGAGGGGAGCGGAGATGCACAGACTCACGATGGCGGTCGCCGTGGCCGCGCTCGCTTCAGCGCCGGTGCTGACGGCAACACCAGTAGCCGGAGCGGCATCGGTCAACACCACCACCACCCACACTCAGCCTTCGGTGCCCGCGGGCCCTCGCGTCCAGGCGCTGGACTGCTACGGCACCACCGGCAGCATGGGTTGCGGGCCCGGCTGGTTCTGGCGCGACGGATGGCGCGGATGGGCGTGCTACCCATGCTGAGGCGGAACGTGTGTGCGACGGTCGGGGGCGTTTTCGCTGCTGTGGCGGTGGCGGCCGCCATCGGCGGATTGGGTTCTGCCGCAGCGCAACCCAACGACTACAGCCAGCTGCCGGTCGATCCGAACCTCATCACGGATTCGCAGGCGTACAGTGCTGACCCCTTCGACATCGATCCGAACGGACAGCGCGGCGTCTCGGCCAGGTACGTCCACCGCGAAGGCGGCACCCGGCAGATCACGACCACCATCCTGATCTTCCCCAGCGCTCAGGAAGCGACGGGATCGCTCGCCGGGGCCGCAGCCGACGTCGCCAATCCGACGTCGGCGCCCGCGCAGGTGGGCACCGGCGGCACGATGGTCTCCGGCACGTCGATGGGCGGGCCAGATTCGGTGACGGTGCTGTCGTTCACCGAGGGCAACGTGGCCACCACCATCGAGTTCGACGGTCCGCCAAACGATCCTGCGCCGCCGGACTTCGTGACCGAGCTCGGGCAGAAGCAGGACACGGCGATCAAGGACTGGCAGGGGGTCTAGCACCCCCGCGTCAATTGGCCTGCCCGGCAACTCGTTTCGGCGCGCTCGAGCGTCACCAGTTGTCGTAGCCGCCCTCGGGGCCCAGCATGCGCTCGAGACGTGTGCGGTTGATGCGGGCGAGTTCGTTGCGCACGACCTTGCGTTCGGTCTCGATGTCGTTGTGCAGCCGGTCCGACATCGTCGACAGCACGTCCTGCGCGGTGTATCCGTTGACGAACATGATGAAGCCGAAGCCGAAGTGCGCCAGGTAGCGTTCCGAGGCCTCTCCGAGCTGGGCCATCACCTCGGGCTGATCGCACCAGATGGCGCACTGCTCGGCCGCTGACTTCTCGCTGCCCGGCCTGCGTCCGATGTCGGGGTAGGCCTGCAGGATCGTGTCGATCGACTCCTCGGAGAGCCCGAACAGCAGCGCGTCGGCCGACCGGAAGAGTTCGTCGTGGTTGGCAAATGGCCGACCACGGCACAAATCCGCTGCCAGCGGCACGCTGTAGCAGCACTCGTAGATGGCATGCACCGCGCGCCGCATCGGCATGGCGTTGAACGCCTCCAGGCCGATCCCCTGATGCATCAACACAGCGTCATCATCGGAGGCGCAGGGTACGCCCGGGTTACCGCGTGTTACGGCGGTGAAAAATATCAGTGACCGGCGGTCTTGAACCGCTCGACCGAGGCCTTCAGTTCGGCCTCGGCCTTTTCGCGTCCCACCCAGTCGGCGGCCTTGACGAACTTGCCCGGCTCGAGGTCCTTGTAGTGCACGAAGAAGTGCTTGATCGCGTCGAGTTCGTATGCGGGCACGTCTTCGAGATCCTGGATGTGGTCCCAGCGGCCGTCGCCGGCGGGCACACACAGCAGCTTGTCGTCGCCGCCGGCCTCGTCGGTCATCTGGAACATCGCGACCGGCCGCGCCTCGACGATGCAGCCCGGAAACACCGACTCCGGCAGCAACACCAGCGCGTCCAGCGGATCGCCGTCCTCGCCGAGCGTGTTCTCGAAGAAGCCGTAATCGGCCGGGTAGGCCATCGAGGTGTACAGGTAGCGATCGAGCTTCACCCGCCCGGAGTCGTGGTCCACTTCGTACTTGTTGCGCGAACCCTTCGGGATCTCGATGACTACGTCGAACTCCACGGCGGCGCCTTCCTGCCCTGTGCTGCGGTATTGGGGACGGCATCACCCTAAACCGCCCAGGATTCTCGCCACCTACTCGGGGAGGCACGACGCACGCCGTCACGCCGCCGGCGGGCTTGATCGGGGCCAGCGGATACCCTGAGCTATGCGGCCAACCACGTGGAGGCGGTCCACCCACGCGCTGATCGCCGCGGCGGTGCTGGTACTTGTCGCCGTCGTCGTTGCGGTGTCGGCCCTGCTGAGCGGCGGGGGTTCACCCGACGCGGCGGCTGTCAGGCCGACGCCGGCGGCGGCGACCGCGAACCCGGGCATCGTGCCCGTCGCCGATTCGGCCCCCAAGCCGACCCCCGACCGGCTGGCCGCTGTGCTCGCGCCCGCGCTGGCCGATCCGAACCTGGGCAAGTTCACCGGCCGCATCAGCGATGCGATCACCGGCGCCGAATTGTGGGCACAGGGCGCCGACGTGCCGATGCAGCCCGCGTCGACCAACAAGACGCTGACGGCCGCTGCGGCGCTGCTCGCTCTCGACCGCGACGACCGGCTGATCACCCGCGTCTTCAGTACCGACAAGGTCGGCGTCGTCGTTTTGAAAGGCGGCGGTGACCAGACGCTGTCCGCCGCCGCCCCGGACGAGGAGACCTGGTATCGCGATGCCGCGCGCATCAGCGATCTGGCCGAACAGGTGGAGGACGCAGGAATCGAGCCCACCTCGGTGCAGGTGGACGTGAGCGCCTACACCGGCCCGACGATGGCGCCCGGCTGGGATCCGTTGGACATCGACGGCGGAGACATCGCGCCGATGGAATCGGTGATGCTCGACGGTGGCCGCACCCAACCGGTGAGCGTCGATTCCACCCGCTCCAAGACGCCGGCGCTGGATGCCGGTCGCGCGTTGGCGGCGGCGCTGGACGTCGACCCCAGGAAGGTGACGGTGGTGCCGGGCGCCGCGCGCGGCGGCCAGGAGATCGGGTCGGTACAGTCGCCCCCGCTCATCGATCGCCTGCGCGACATGATGAACGCATCGGACAACGTGATGGCCGAGTCGATCGGCCGGGAGATCGCCGCCGAGGTCGGGCTTCCGCAGAGTTTCGCCGGTGCGGTGCAGGCGGTGCTCGGTGAACTCGACGACGCCAAGATCGACACCACCAACGCCAGGCTCTTCGACTCCAGCGGGCTGTCCGTCGACGACCGGCTGACCGCGGAGACGCTCGACGAGGTCGTGAACGCGGCCGCGGGCAGCGCCGAACCCAGGCTGCGGCCGCTGGTCGAAACGCTGCCGATCGCGGGAGGCAGCGGCACACTGTCCAACCGCTATCTCGACACCGATGCGGGCCGGTCGGCCGCCGGTTTCCTACGGGCCAAGACCGGATCGCTGACGGGCACCAACTCGTTGGCGGGCATCATCACCGACGCCAGTGGACGGGTGCTCACCTTCGCCTTCATCTCCAACGACGCCGGGCCGACGGGCCGCGTCGCCCTGGACACGCTGGCCGCGGCCATGCGGAAGTGCGGGTGCAGCGCATGAGTACCTCCACATCGCTCAGCGTCGGCCACGCCGTCGACTGGAAGTTCGCCGCCGACGTCGGCCAGAAGCTGGTGCGGCCGGGTCCGGACGCCTCGGACTACACCCGACGCCAGGTGATCGACCAACTCACGGAGTCATCCCGCAACGCCGAGGTGCCGGTGCGTGAGGTAACCGGGCTCATCGAGGGCGGCGCGATCCCCGAAGCTCGCATCGTCGACCGTCCTCAGTGGATCAAGGCGGCAACGAACTCGATGCGGGTGATGACCGGCGGTACCGAGGAACCCAAGAGTTTCATCGGCGGCCGGATCACCGGTGTGCAGACCGGGGCGGTGCTCGCCTACGTGTCGCAGGGCATCCTCGGTCAGTACGACCCGTTCGGTGGCGACGGTGGTGAGCTCCTGCTGGTGTATCCCAACGTCATCGGTGTCGAACGCCAATTGCGGGTTGACCCAAGCGATTTCAGGTTGTGGGTGTGTCTGCACGAAGTCACCCACCGGGTGCAGTTCCGGGCCAATCCGTGGCTGGCCGACCATATGTCGCAGTCGCTGGCGGTACTCACCCAGGACGCCGGCGACGACATCGGACAGATGGTGGGCAGGCTGGCCGGCTATCTGCGCAGCCGGCGCGACTATGTGGTTGACGCTGAAACGGAACCGAATTCGTCCGGCATGATCGGCCTGATGCGGGCCGTGCAGGCCGAACCGCAGCGCAAAGCGCTGGACCAACTGCTCGTGCTCGGCACGCTGCTGGAGGGCCACGCCGATCACGTGATGGACGCGGTCGGGCCCAAAGTGGTGCCGTCCGTGGCGACGATCCGGCGGCGCTTCGACGAACGGCGCCAACGCAAACAGCCGCCGCTGCAGCGAATCATGCGGGCGCTGCTCGGATTCGACGCCAAGCTCAGCCAGTACACCCGCGGTAAGGCGTTCGTCGACCACGTGGTGTCCCGGGTCGGGATGACGCGGTTCAACGCGGTCTGGTCCAGTCCTGAAACCTTGCCGCTGCCTCTGGAAATCGACAAGCCACAACGGTGGATCGACAGAGTCCTGTAGCCGCGCTGCATGCGGCCGTCACGGCGTTCTCCCGCGCTTACGCGACCGCCGATCCGCGGTGGTGTGTGGCGCTGTCCGGGGGTGCCGATTCCCTGGCGTTGACGGCTGCCGCGGCGAAGGTCAAACCGACGACGGCGCTGATCGTCGATCATCGACTGCAAGCCGGCTCCGACGAGGTGGCGAAAACGGCGCGGGAACGAGCGCTGTCGCTGGGATGTGTTGACGCTCAAGTTCTTTGCGTCGAGGTGGGGACGGCCGGTGGGCCCGAGGCCGCCGCGCGCACCGCACGTTATGAGGCGTTGGACGCCGCGCGGGGCGACGCGCCCGTACTGCTCGCGCACACGCTCGACGATCAAGCCGAGACCGTGCTGCTCGGCCTCGGCCGCGGATCGGGTGCCCGTTCCATCGCCGGCATGCGTCCGCACGACCCACCGTGGTACCGCCCGCTGCTCGGCGTCCGGCGCGAGGTGACACACGCGGCGTGCGACGAGCTGAACCTGACGCCGTGGCAGGACCCGCACAACACCGATCGGCGGTACACCCGGGTGCGGTTGCGTGCCGAGGTGCTCCCCTTGCTGGAGGACGTGCTCGGCGGTGGCGTCGCCCAGGCGCTGGCCCGCACCGCGGCGGCACTGCGCGAGGACAGCGACACGCTCGACGCGCTCGCCGACCGCGAGCTGTCCGGGTTGTCGACCGAAGGCGGCCTCGACACCGCTCGTCTGGTGAACCTGCCGGAGGCCGTTCGGCGCAGGGTGATTCGGGGCTGGTTGCTGGCCGGCGGCGCCAGCGGTCTGACCGACAAGCAGATTCGCGGGGTCGACACCCTGGTCACGGCATGGCGCGGACAGGGCGGCGTGGCGGTGGGGTCACCGTTACGCAGCAGGCGGCTGATCGCGGGCCGCCGCGATGGGATGCTGACCCTGCACACCGAGCCCGTGTGAAACATGGCACGCTGTGCACGTGGCGGAAACCACCGAGTCATACCCGGGCGACATCAAGTCGGTGCTGCTCTCGTCGGAGGAGATCCAGGCGAAGGTCGCTGAGCTCGGAGGGCAACTCGGCGATGACTACCGCGACACCCTCGCCGAGAACGGTCAGGATCTTCTGCTCATCACCGTGCTCAAAGGCGCCGTCTTCTTCGTCACGGACCTGGCCAGGGCGATCCCGCTGCCAACTCAGCTCGAGTTCATGGCCGTCAGCTCCTACGGGTCGTCGACGTCCTCGTCGGGTGTGGTGCGGATCCTCAAGGACCTCGACCGCGACATCAACGACCGCGACGTGCTGATCGTCGAGGACATCGTCGACTCCGGTCTGACGCTGTCCTGGCTGCTGCGCAACCTCGCGACCCGCCATCCGCGTTCGCTGCGGGTGTGCACGCTGATGCGTAAGCCCGACGCCGTGCGCGCCGACGTCGACATCGCCTACGTCGGCTTCGACATCCCCAACGAATTCGTCGTGGGGTACGGCCTCGACTACGCCGAGCGCTACCGCGACCTGCCCTACATCGGCACGCTGGACCCCAAGGTGTACGAAGACCTGTAGTCGGCGCAAGATGTTGGGCATGACCGAAACAGCCCTTCGGGTCTGCCCCTTGTGTGAGGCCACCTGCGGCCTGACCCTCACGATCGACGACGGCAAGCTCGTCGGCGCCCGCGGCGACCGTGAGGACGTCTTCAGCCACGGCTTCATCTGCCCCAAAGGGGCGAGCTTCGCCGAACTCGACAACGACCCCGACCGCTTGGCGCGGCCACTGGTCCGGCGCGACGGGGTGCTGACGGAAGCCACCTGGGACGAGGCGTTCGCCGCGGTCGCCGACGGACTCGGCGCGGTCATCCGTGAGCACGGCGGCACGTCGGTCGGGGTGTACCTCGGTAACCCCAGCGCGCACACGATCGCGGGCTCGTTGTACCCGCCGGTGATCATCCGCGCGCTCGGCACCCGCCAGGTGTTTTCCGCCAGCACGCTGGACCAGATGCCCAAGCACGTCGCGCTCGGTCTGATGTTCGGCAGCCCTGTCGCGTTCACCGTTCCCGATCTCGACCGCACCGACTACCTCGTCGTCATCGGCGCGAATCCCCTTGTGTCCAACGGCAGTCTGGCCACCGCCGCCGACTTCCCCGGCAAACTGCGCGCGCTGCGTAAGCGCGGCGGCAGACTCGTCGTCATCGATCCCGCCCGCACCCGCACCGCCGAACTCGCCGACCGCCACATCGCGCCCCGCCCCGGTACCGACCCCGCACTGATGCTCGCGGTCGTGCACGTGTTGTTCGACGAGGGCCTGGTCGATCTCGGCACGGTGGCCGACCATGTCAACGGCGTCGACGATGTCCGCACCGTCGCAGTCGATTTCGCGCCGGACACCGTCGCCGAATACTGCGGTGTCACCGCGGACGAGATCCGCGCGCTGGCCCGCGAACTCGCAGCCGCCCCGACCGCCGCCGTCTACGGCCGCATCGGCACGTCCACGGTCGAATTCGGAACGCTCGGCAGCTGGCTGGTCGATGTCATCAACGTGCTGACGGGCAACCTGGACCGTCCCGGCGGAGCGATGTTCCCGCTGGGTCCGACCGCGCAGGCGCCGCGCCCGCCGAAGGCCGGCCGCGGCTTCGCGATCGGCCGCTGGCACAGCCGGGTGTCGGGCTATCCCGAGGCGCTGTCCGAATTCCCGGCCGCTGCGCTCGCCGAGGAGATCGACACCCCCGGCGACGGACAGATCAAGGCGATGATCACGATCGCGGGCAACCCGGTGCTGTCGGCCCCCGACGGCGATCGCCTCGACCGCGCGCTGGAGCGCGTCGGCTTCATGGTGAGCATCGATCCGTACCTCAACGAGACGACGCGCCACGCCGACGTCATCCTGCCGCCACCGCCGCCGTCGCAGACCGCTCATTTCGACTTCGCGCTCAACAACCTCGCGGTTCGCAACAATGCGCGCTACTCGCCGCCCGTGCTGGCCGCCGACGGTCGGCCCGACGAGCCCGAGATCCTGTCGCGCATCGCGCTCGCGCTGTTCGGCGCAGGCGTCGACGCCGATCCCGGCGCCGTCGACGATCAGGTGATCGCAACGACATTGGCCAAGGAGACCGCCGACCCGACCTCACCGGTCGCCGGTCGCGATGTGGCTGAACTGACCGCGATGCTCGCGCCAGGACCGGGATACGAGCGCCGCCTCGACATGATGCTGCGGCTCGGGCCCTACGGCGACGCGTTCGGCACCAACCCGGACGGTCTGACGCTTCAGCGGCTGAGGGCGAACCCGCACGGTGTCGACCTGGGGCCGCTGCAGCCGCGCCTGACCCAGGTACTGCGAACGCCAACGGGGAGAATCGAACTCGCGCCACCGCTGCTCGTCGAGGAGGCGGCGCGGCTGCGGGAGGCACTCGACCGCCGCGCCGACCGGTTCGTGCTCATCGGACGACGGCATCTGCGATCTAACAACAGCTGGATGCACAACGTGCCCGCACTCGCGGGCGGCAGCAATCGGTGCACGCTGCGGATCCACCCCGACGACGCCGCCGAACTCGGCCTCACCGACACCGCGGTGGTGAAGGGCCCCGGTGGGGAACTGCTGGCCCCGATCGAGCTCACCGACGGTATGCGGCGCGGTGTGGTGTCGTTACCGCACGGGTGGGGTCACGACCGCGGCGGCACCGGCCTCCAAGTCGCGTCCCGCGACCCCGGCGTCAACGTCAATCAGCTCAACGCGGGCAACCGGCTCGACCCGCTGTCGGGCACCGCGGTGTTGAACGGGATCCCGGTCGACATCGCTCCCGCGGGTTAGGTGAGCTCCCAGATCACCGTCACGCTGAAACCTACGGTCTGCTGACCCGGCTCGACCGGAACGGGAGCGGCCATCGCCATCTCGGAGTCACGCTGCATCGGCACGGGCGGCGAAGTTCCCGCCACCTCCGAAATCGAGATCACGTTGCCCAGGGTGAGACCCGACAGCTGTGCGTACTGCTCGGCCCGGTCCTTGGCGTCATTGAAAGCTCGGCTGCGGGCGTCGCGGATCAGCTGGGAGTCGTCGTCGATCGAGTAGTTCACCGAGTTGATCCTGGTGGCGTTGCCGCCGGTGCTGACGATCAGCGCCAGCGCCTGCGATGCGGCGTCGAGCTGGCGGATCTTGACGTCGATGGTGTTGCTCGCCCGGTAACCGGAGATGGTGGTGCTGTCGGTGGTCGGTGCGAACTGCGGCTGCAGGCTCACCTGGCTGGTGCTGATGTCGTTGCGGTCGACCCCCGCGTCGACCAGTGCGTTGATCACCGCCTGCTGACGATCGCTGGTCTGGTTCATCGCTCCGGTGACGTCGGGTGCAATGGCCTCGATCGACGCGTTGACGTTCAAGGTGTCCGGCGTGCCCTTGACTTCGCCGGACCCCGCGACGGTGACCTGCCGGACGTCGGAGTCCGCAGTCGGCGCAGCCGTCGGGCCCGACGTCGCATCGCAACCCGACAGCGTCACAACCAGTCCCGCCGCGGCGAGGACGAGCAATCGGAGGGGCAACTTCGCGCTCGCGGCGATCGGCATGACGAGCACCCTACCGTCAGGCTCGACGCACCTATGGCTGCTCCACGTCACGCAAGAACGCCAACAGGATTCGGTTGATGTCGTCGGGCCGCTCCTGCTGAACCCAATGGCCGGCCCCCTCGATCCACTCCTCGGTGTACGGCCCCGCGACGACCTCACGGGCGCGCGCGGGGTTCATCGTCGGGCCGACCGGATCGGCCGTACCGCCGACGAACAACGCGGGCGCGGTGGTCTGCGCGCCGGCCAGCTGCGGCGTCGTCTCCCAGTTGCGGTCGTAATTGCGGTACCAGTTCAGCGCCCCGGTGAACCCGGTCCTGCCGAACTCCGTCACGTAGTGCTCGAATTCGTCGGCGCTGATCCAGTCGGGCAGCGCAGCGTCGTCCCCGGAGATCAGTCCGGCGAACATTCCCCGCATGGTGGCGGCCACATCGGCCTCCATCTCGGCGTCGGCGACGCCCGGCTCCTGGAAGCGCAGCATGTAGAAGTCCTCGCCGAACTTCTCGCGCCAGCGTTGCGTCGGGCGGGCGCGGGCGCGGGGGATGGGTGGCACGCTGAGCCCGGCCACCGCGGCGACGCGGTCGGGGTGCAGCAGCGCGGTGTGCCAGACGACCATGGCGCCCCAGTCGTGGCCGATGAACACCGCCCGCTCGACGCCCACGTCGTCGAGCAGGGCGACCAGGTCGCCGGTCAGCGCGTGGATGTCGTAGTCCTCGACGGCGTCGGGCCTGGTCGAACCTCCATAACCCCGCTGGTCGGGTGCCAGCACGTGATATCCGGCCTGCGCGAGGACTGGGATCTGATGCCGCCACGAATACGCGAGCTCAGGGAACCCGTGGGCGAGTACGACCAGCGGCGCACCGCGCTCGCCGGCTTCGAGAACGCGAAGCGTCACACCGTTGGTGTCGACGAATCTCTGCGTCGCGGTCGGCACGTGATCACCCAAGCACAGGTCTGTGTTGCGACGAATGTGGGGTTGATGCACGCCTCGAGCGAAGGAAGTGTGCGGGTAACCCACGTTCGCCGGAAACGAATATGAGGACCGGCGGGAACCTTGGTTCGTTGGTGTAGCGGTAGCCTTGAAATTTCTGACTGCGCTTAGAGGAAGTCGACGACGGACATTCGATGAACCGGAAAAATGTGATCCGCACGCTCACCGTGATTGCGGTGGTGTTGTTGCTGGGTTGGTCTTTCTACTACTTCAGTGACGACACTCGCGGCTACAAGCCCGTCGACACCTCGGTGGCGATTTCCCAGATCAGCAGTGACAACGTCAAGAGCGCACAGATCGACGACCGTGAGCAGCAGCTTCGGCTGGAGCTGAAGAGCGGGAACAACGACACCGAGAACAGCGACAAGATCATCACGAAGTACCCCACCGGTTACGGGGTGCAGTTGTTCGACGCGTTGAGCGCCAAGAACGCCAAGATCAACACGGTCGTGAACCAGGGCAGCATGCTCGGCTCACTACTGATCTACCTGCTGCCGCTGCTGCTGCTCGTCGGCCTGTTCGTGATGTTCTCCCGCATGCAGAGCGGCGGCCGGATGGGGTTCGGCTTCGGCAAGTCGAAGGCCAAGCAGCTGTCCAAGGACATGCCCAAGACCACCTTCGCCGACGTGGCGGGTGTCGACGAGGCCGTCGAGGAGCTCTACGAGATCAAGGACTTCCTGCAGAATCCGACCCGGTATCAGGCCCTTGGCGCCAAGATCCCCAAGGGCGTGCTGCTCTACGGCCCGCCAGGCACCGGTAAGACGCTGCTCGCGCGCGCGGTCGCGGGTGAGGCGGGGGTGCCGTTCTTCACCATTTCCGGCTCGGACTTCGTCGAGATGTTCGTCGGTGTCGGCGCCTCCCGGGTGCGTGACATGTTCGAACAGGCCAAGCAGAACAGCCCGTGCATCATCTTCGTCGACGAGATCGACGCCGTCGGGCGCCAGCGTGGCGCAGGCATGGGCGGCGGACACGACGAGCGTGAACAGACGCTGAACCAGTTGCTGGTCGAGATGGACGGGTTCGGCGAACGCCAGGGCGTCATCCTGATCGCGGCGACCAACCGGCCCGACATCCTGGACCCGGCGCTGCTGCGGCCTGGTCGCTTCGACCGCCAGATCCCGGTCTCCAGTCCTGATCTGGCTGGTCGGCGCGCAGTGCTCAAGGTGCACTCGCAGGGCAAGCCGATCGCCGAGGACGCCGACCTGGACGGGCTGGCCAAGCGCACCGTCGGCATGTCGGGCGCTGACCTGGCCAATGTCATCAACGAGGCCGCGCTGCTCACCGCCCGTGAGAACGGCTCGATCATCACCGCCCCCGCGCTCGAGGAGGCTGTCGACCGCGTCGTCGGCGGGCCTCGCCGCAAGAGCCGCATCATCAGCGAGCACGAGAAGAAGATCACCGCCTACCACGAGGGCGGTCACACTCTGGCGGCGTGGGCGATGCCCGACATCGACCCGATCTACAAGGTGACCATCTTGGCGCGCGGCCGCACCGGCGGGCACGCGATGTCCGTGCCCGAGGACGACAAGGGCCTGATGACCCGCTCCGAGATGATCGCCCGACTGGTGTTCGCGATGGGCGGACGCGCCGCGGAGGAGCTGGTGTTCCGCGAGCCGACCACCGGCGCGGTGTCCGACATCGAGCAGGCCACGAAGATCGCCCGCGCGATGGTCACCGAGTACGGAATGAGCTCCAAACTCGGCGCCGTCCGCTACGGCACCGAACATGGCGACCCGTTCCTCGGTCGCACCATGGGCACGCAGGCCGACTACAGCCACGAGGTCGCGCAGATCATCGACGACGAGGTGCGCAAGCTGATCGAGGCCGCGCACACCGAAGCGTGGGAGATCCTCACCGAGTACCGGGACGTGCTCGACATCCTCGCCGGCGAGTTGCTCGAGAAGGAGACATTGCACCGCGCCGAGCTGCAGGCCATCTTCGAGGACGTCAAGAAGCGGCCGCGCCTGACCATGTTCGACGACTTCGGTGGCCGTGTCCCCTCCGACAAGCCGCCCATCAAGACCCCGGGCGAGCTGGCGATCGAACGCGGCGAGCCGTGGCCGAAGCCGGTGCCCGAGCCCGCGTTCAAGACCGCGATCGCGCAGGCGAGCCAGGCTGCCGAAGCCACCAAACTTGCCGAAGCGGGCAACAACGGCGCGAATGGCAATGGTGCCAACGGAACCGGCGCGCCGACGCAACCCGATTACGGCGCTCCCGCGGGCTGGCACGCTCCGGGCTGGCCCCCGCCGCCGAACCAGCAGCCGCCGAACCAGCAACCGCACCAGCAGCCGCATGGTTACTGGTATCCGCCGCCACCCAATCCGTCCGGCTGGCACAACCCCTATCCGCCGTATCAGCAGCCCTACCCGCAGCCCGGCTACCCCCCGCAGGGCGGCCAACCGAACCCCAACGACGAGTCGGGGCAGGAGAACGGCAGGCACAACCCGTAGGGCTGAGCGCCCCACGGGTTCATAGGAGGCTTCAATGACGCAGTCCCAGAACAACTCTGTCAAATTCAAACCAGTTGAATTCGACCAACCGCGCGCCGAGGCGGCCGTCCGGGAGTTGCTGATCGCGGTGGGCGAGGATCCTGACCGCCACGGTCTCGAAGACACCCCGGCCCGGGTGGCGCGCGCCTACAAGGAGTTGTTCGCCGGTCTGTACACCGACCCGGACACGGTGCTGGACACCACCTTTGACGAACAGCACGACGAAATGGTGCTCGTCAAACAGATACCGATGTACTCGACGTGCGAGCACCATCTGGTGTCGTTTCACGGCGTGGCCCACGTGGGATACATTCCCGGTGAGGACGGCCGGGTCACCGGGCTGTCGAAAATCGCACGGCTGGTTGACCTTTACGCCAAGCGGCCGCAGGTGCAGGAACGGTTGACCGCGCAGATCGCCGACGCGCTGATGCGCAAGCTGAACCCGCGCGGAGCCATTGTCGTCGTCGAGGCCGAACACCTCTGCATGGCGATGCGCGGCGTCCGTAAGCCCGGCGCCATCACCACCACGTCGGCGGTGCGCGGACAGTTCAAGACCGACAGCGCATCCAGGTCCGAAGCACTGGATCTCATCCTGCGGAAGTGAATCCACCGGTGCGGGTCATGGGGGTCGTGAACGTCACCGACGACTCCTTCTCCGATGGCGGGTTGTTCCTCGACCGGGACCGGGCCGTCGCCCACGGTCTGGCGCTGGCGGCCGACGGTGCAGCGATCGTCGACGTCGGTGGTGAGTCGACGCGCCCGGGGGCTACCCGCATCGATTCGGAGGTCGAAACGGCACGCGTGGTGCCAGTAATCAAAGAGCTTGCCGGACAAGGCCTTACCGTCAGTATCGACACCATGCACGCAGCGGTGGCGCAGGCCGCGCTGGAGAACGGCGCGCAGATCGTCAACGACGTGTCCGGCGGCCGGGCCGACCCGGGCATGGCCCCGCTGCTGGCCGACGCGAAAGTTCCGTGGGTGCTGATGCATTGGCGCTCGGTCGGATCTGCCCGACCGCATGACGTGCCCGCCTACGGCGATGTCGTCGCCGAGGTTCGTGACGAACTGATGGCCAGTGTCGACGCCGCGGTGGCCGCGGGGGTGGATCCCGGGAACGTGATCATCGATCCCGGACTCGGCTTCGCCAAGACCGCAGAACACAATTGGGCGCTGCTTCGAGCGCTGCCCGAGTTCGTCGGAACCGGGGTGCCCGTGCTGGTCGGCGCATCCCGCAAGCGCTTCCTCGGCTCGTTGCTCGCCGGTTCCGACGGTGCGCCGCGCCCACCCGACGGCAGGGAAACGGCGACGGCTGTCATCTCCGCGCTCGCCGGCCTGTACGGCGCATGGGGGGTACGGGTGCACGACGTGCGGGCGTCCGTCGACGCGGTCAAGGTGCTGGAGGCCTGGCGTGGCTGATCGAATCGAGCTGCGCGGGTTGACCGTTCGTGGTCACCACGGAGTGTTCGAGCACGAGCGCCGCGACGGCCAGGACTTCGTCGTCGACGTCACCGTTTGGGTGGACCTCGCCGCCGCGGCGGCGAGCGACGATCTTGCCGACACCCTCGACTACGGGGAGCTGGCGCGGCGCGCCGCCGACATCGTCGCCGGGCCGCCGCGCAACCTGATCGAGACGGTTGCCGGGGAGATCGCCGATGGCGTGATGTCCGACGAACGGGTGCATGCCGTCGAGGTGGTCGTGCACAAGCCGGCCGCACCGATCCCGCTGAACTTCGCCGATGTGGCGGTGGTGGCGCGGCGGTCGCGGCGCAGCGGACGGGGCAACCCATGACCTCAATCGTGTTGTCCATCGGGTCGAACCTGGGTGACAGGCTCGCGCGACTGCAGTCGGTGGTCGACGGCCTCGGCGGCGCGGTGCGCGCGGTGTCACCGGTGTACGAGACCGATCCGTGGGGCGGCGTCGAGCAGGGCGCGTTCCTCAACGCGGTGGTGATCGCGGACGACCCCGGCTTGGATGCCCGCGGGTGGCTGCGTCGCGCGCAGGAATTCGAACGCGCCGCCGACCGCGTCCGCGACGAACGTTGGGGCCCCCGCACTCTCGACGTCGACCTTGTCATGTGCAGCGACGGCGGTCGCGAGATCACGTCGGCGGATGACGAGCTGACGTTGCCGCACCCGCTGGCGCACGAGCGAGCGTTTGTGCTCGTACCGTGGCTCGCCGTCGATCCCGCAGCCGTCCTGACCGTTGCGGGTGAGCGGCGGTCGGTCGAGAAACTGATCACCGAACTCGACCCGGCCGACCGCGACGGGGTGCGGTTGACCGACTCGACGCTGAGCTGATGGGTCCCACCCGCAAGCGCGACCTCACCGCCGCGACTGTGATTGCTGCGGTGGCGGCCTATCTGCTCGTGCTCCTGCTGTACCGGTTCTTTCCGCCCATCACCTTGCTGTCCGGGGTGTCGTTGCTGCTGGTTGCGGTCGCGGAGGCGGGCTGGGCCTGGCATGTGAGGGCCAAGATCAACGAGGGGCACATCGGAGACGGTCCCGGCTGGTTGCATCCCCTTGCGGTCGCCCGAACCGTGTCCATCGCCAAGGCCTCGGCTTGGGTTGGCGCGGTGGTGCTCGGCTGGTGGCTGGGCGTGCTCGCGTACCTGTTGCCGAGGCGCTCGACTTTGCGAGTCGCGGGCGAGGACACCGCGGGCGCGGTGGTCGCCGCTGTGTGTGCCCTCGCGCTGGTGGCTGCCGCGCTGTGGTTGCAGCATTGCTGCAAGTCTCCGCCGGAACCGCCCGACAACCCTGACGGCGCAACGGAGTAACCGGTTTCGAGGCGTACCAGCCGAATCGCCGGAGAGGTCGACACGCTGAGTGACCTGTGGCGGTACAGTCGCCCCATGACCGAACCGGCACGCAGCGCCAGGCCTCGGCGCAGCGCGCGCCGACCGGGTTGGGTGCTGCTGACGGTGTTGCTGGTGCTCGCCATCGGGTCCAGTTCGGCCCTCGTCTTCACCGATCGGGTGGAGTTGCTGAAACTCGCGGTCATTCTGGCGCTCTGGGCCGCGGTGGTGGCGGCCTTCGTATCGGTCATCTACCGCAGACAGAGCGATATCGACCAGGCAAAGGTCCGTGACCTCAAGCTCGTCTACGACTTGCAACTCGATCGTGAGATCTCCGCACGCCGGGAGTACGAGCTGTCGGTGGAGACGCAACTGCGCCGTGAGCTGGTCTCCGAAATTCGCGCGCAGGCCGCCGACGAGGTGGCGGGCCTCCGGGCCGAGCTGGCCGCGCTGCGCGCCAACCTCGAGATCCTGTTCGACGCCGACCTGTCGCATCGGCCCGCGCTCGAACACGACCGATCCACCGCCGGGTCCTTCGAGTGGTCGCCAACCCCCGAGACCGCGGGCCGGGTCACAGCCAGCCGCATCGACACCGAGGATCGCGACGACGCCGACTACCACACCGATGAGAGCCCGATCATCGACGTGCCGGAGGAACCGCATCCGCCCCAGGACGAGTGGATGCCGCCCGCGAGTTCGGGCGGAGCGCACCGCAGGCACGCGCCGGCGTCGCCGGTACCGCCGCCCACGGACAACGAACGCACCACCCAATTCACGTGGCCGACAGCCCAGGAGCCCCCGAAGCCGCCAGAGCCTGCGCAGGCACCGCCACCACCGCCGCCGGTCCCCGAACCCGCGCCCGTATCCGAATGGCGGCCCGCGCCTGCCGAGGGACGGTGGAGTCCGCCAGGGACGCCGGGCAGCAACTGGGTGTCGCCGATACCGCCACAAGCGCCCCCGCCGCCGACCGCGCCGCCGCCCCCGACCGAGCAGGGGCCCGCCGATAGCGCCGCCCCCGGCGAGTACGTCGGCCGACGGCGCGCACCCGCAGCCGACGCTGCGCATCCGCAGCCCGCAATGTCGACGCCGCCGCCCGAGCCGCCGCGGCGCGGCAAGCATTCGGCTCCCCCGGAGTCCGTCGACCCCGGCAGGCCCGCGCCGTCGCCGGCCCTGGCCACCGAATCCTCTGAGCCGCCGCCGCAGGCCGAGCCCGAACCACCCACCTCGCGGCGTCATCGCAGTTCCGACGATGAAGCGACCGGCGGCCAGTCGGTGGCCGACCTGCTCGCGCGGTTGCAAGCGACCCCGTCCGGGGGCGGCCGTCGCCGGCGCCGCGACGAGTGAGTTAGGCTTTCTTGACCGTCCGGTACCCGCATGGCAGGACCGGAACGAAGAACTCTCGACATTCAGCGAGGTCGACTTCATGGACTTCATGGGGACCCCCTCTGACGGATTCCGCCCTGCGCGGCTCACGATCGGCGTCATTTCCGCTGGTCGAGTGGGTACCGCGCTCGGCGTCGCCTTGGAACGGGCCGAGCATGTCGTCGTCGCGTGCAGCGCCATATCGCACGCGTCACGCGAGCGCGCGCAGCGTCGCCTGCCCGACACCGCAGTGCTGCCTGTCGATGAGGTCGCCGGCCGAGCCGAGCTTCTGCTGCTGGCGGTGCCCGACGCGGCACTGCCGGGACTGATCTCCGGGCTCGCCGCGACGGGAGCGGTACGTCCGGGCACGATCGTCGCGCACACGTCGGGGGCCAACGGCATCGGCGTGCTGGCGCCGCTGACCGCACAGGACTGCATCCCGCTGGCCATTCACCCGGCCATGACGTTCACCGGAGGCGACGAGGACATCGCACGCCTGTCCGAGGCCTGCTTCGGGGTCACCGCCGCCGACGAGATCGGCTACGCGATCGCCCAGTCGCTGGTGCTGGAGATCGGCGGCGAACCGTTCCGCATCCGTGAAGACGCCCGGACGCTGTACCACGCAGCGCTGGCGCATGTGAGCAACCACCTCGTCACCGTGGCGCTCGACGCGGTCGAGGCGCTGCGCTCCGCGCTGTGGGGCCAGGAACTTCTCGGGCAGGAGATCGTCGGCGAGGCACCCGGCGGCATCGCCGAGCGGGTCGTCGGTCCGCTGGCGCGGGCCTCGCTCGAGAACGCGTTGGTGCGCGGCCAGGGCGCCCTGACCGGTCCGGTGGCGCGCGGTGACGCCCAAGCGGTCGCCCGTCATCTGGAGGCGCTGACAGAAGTGGATCCTCAACTCGCACAGGCATATCGGGCCAACTCCCTGCGTACCGCGCAGCGTGCTCATGCCCCCGACGAGGTGTTCGCAGTGCTTGGAGATGTCCGATGATCACCACCGGAAAGCCCCAATTCAGCACGGGCGAACTCAACATCTACTCATCGCCGCGGGACGTCTCCGACGTCACCAGGGCGCTTCGGGCGACCGGCCGCCGGATCATGCTGGTTCCGACGATGGGCGCGCTGCACGAGGGCCACCTCACGCTGATCCGTTCGGCGAAACGAGTCCAGGGTGCGGTCGTGGTGGTGTCGATCTTCGTGAACCCGTTGCAGTTCGGCGCGAATGAGGACCTCGACGCGTACCCGCGCACAGTCGAAACCGACCTCGCCGCGCTGCGCGACGAACGCGTCGACATCGTCTTCACGCCGACGGCGACGGACATGTATCCCGACGGCATGCGCACCACCGTTCACCCCGGCCCGCTCGGCGCCGAACTCGAAGGTGCAGCGCGCCCAACACATTTCGCCGGCGTGCTAACCGTCGTACTCAAGCTTCTCAACATCGTCCACCCGGACCGCGCCTTCTTCGGCGAGAAGGACTACCAACAGCTGACGCTGATCCGGCAGATGGTGCTGGACCTGGACGTCGGCACACAAATCGTCGGTGTACCGATCGTTCGCGAACCCGACGGTCTGGCGATGTCGTCACGCAACCGCTACCTCGACGACGTCGAACGCGAACAGGCGGGGGCACTTTCGGCAGCGCTGCTCGCGGGCATGTATGCGGCAGGCGAGGGGGCGACGACCGCACTGGACGCGGCCCGCGCCGTCCTCGACGAGGTGCCGGCCATCGACCTGGACTACCTGGAGGTGCGCGACCCGATGCTGGGACCCGCACCCTCGGTGGGTATGGCACGCATGCTGGTCGCCGGCCGGCTCGGACGAACCCGACTTCTGGACAACATCGCCATCGACATCGGACTGCCGTCCGGCCCCGGTGATGTCGAGTACGACGAGCACGAATTACCCTGGAGGAATTGATGTTACGGACAATGCTGAAATCCAAGATCCACCGGGCGACGGTTACTCAAGCCGATCTGCACTACGTCGGCTCGGTCACCATCGACGCCGACCTGATGGATGCCGCCGACCTGCTCGAAGGCGAGCAGGTGACGATCGTGGACATCGACAACGGAGCGCGCCTGGTGACCTATGCGATCACCGGTGAGCGCGGCAGCGGAGTGATCGGGATCAACGGCGCAGCAGCACATCTGGTGCATCCGGGCGATCTGGTGATCCTGATCGCATACGGCACGATGGAGGACGCCGAAGCTCGCAGTTATCAGCCGCGGGTGGTCTTCGTCGACGCCGACAACAAGCAGATCGATCTCGGTCACGACGCCGCCTACGTGCCGGCCGACGCGGCCGAGCTGATGTCGCCGCGGTAACTCGTGCTGCTCGCTATCGACGTTCGCAACACCCACACCGTCGTCGGGCTGGTGTCGGGTTCTGGCGATCACGCAAAAGTGGTGCACCATTGGCGGATACGCACCGAATCCGAGGTGACCGCCGACGAATTGGCGCTGACAATCGACGGACTGATCGGCGATGACGCCGAGCAGCTAACCGGCGCTGCCGGGTTGTCCACGGTGCCCTCGGTCCTGCACGAGGTGCGCCTGATGCTCGAGCAGTACTGGCCCTCGGTGCCGCACGTGCTCATCGAGCCCGGTGTGCGCACTGGCGTCCCGCTGCTGGTGGACAACCCGAAGGAGGTCGGCGCCGACCGTATCGTCAACTGCCTGTCCGCCTTCCACAAGTACGGCACCGCGGCGATCGTCGTCGACTTCGGCTCCTCGATCTGCGTGGACGTCGTTTCGGCCAAGGGCGAGTTCCTCGGCGGCGCCATCGCGCCCGGCGTGCAGGTGTCATCAGACGCGGCGGCGGAACGTTCGGCGGCGCTCCGGCGCGTCGAGCTGACCCGGCCACGGTCGGTCGTCGGCAAGAACACGGTCGAGTGCATGCAGGCCGGCGCGGTGTTCGGATTCGCGGGCCTGGTGGACGGACTGGTCAACCGCATCCGCGCCGACGTCGACGGGTTCGGCGGCGACGACGTCACCGTGGTGGCCACCGGGCACGGAGCACCCCTGGTGCTGCCGGATCTGCACACCGTCGAGCATTACGACCAGTACCTGACCCTCGACGGACTGCGGCTGGTGTTCGAGCGCAACCGCGACAGTCAGCGGGGCCGGCTCAAGCAGGCGCGGTAGCGGCACGCTTTAGAAAAACGTACGGATCAGGTCGACGACGCGACCGCCCTCGTCGAGCACCGGGATCATCGGCCATTTGTCGAAAACCGTGCACGGATGGCTGATTCCGAAATCCACCCAGTCGCCGACCTCCACGTCGTCGTCGCCGAGGCGCAGGTACGCGTGCTGGTCGTTGAGTTTGACCACGCGTGCCGTCGTCAAACCGTAGGGCACGGGTAGATCCTGGTCGAAGGACACGTCGCGGCGACCCATCGTCAGCACCGCCAGGTCCGGTTCTGGCCGCGACATCACCTGAGACCACACTCGCAACGCCGGTCGCAGCCCGTCCCGCAGCGGCGACGTGCGGCGGTACAGGCCGTCGTCGTGCGTCAGATAGCACCCGCTGCGCAGGACAGTGCGCACGCTCATATCCACGGGCCATTCGGTGAGCGCGTCGGCGACCGCGTCGAAGTACGTGCTGCCGCCCGCCGTCGCGACGATTCGATCGGTTTCGAAGATCGGCGCCAGCCGCAGCACCGCCGCACGGACGTCGGCCAGATACGAACGGACCGCCGCCACGGACTCGGGTGCCACGTCATGTCCGAGCGCCGCCTCGTAGCCGGCCACGCCGATCAGCCGCAGCCGGGGCGATGCGGCGACGGCGCGCGCCACCGCGTCGACGCCGTCCGCGTCTCGGCACCCGGTGCGTCCGCCCGGCATGCCCACCTCGACGCAGACATCCACCGGCCGAACCGCGCCCGCCGTCGTCAGCGCCGAGGTCATCAGCTCGACGCCGCGCACCGAGTCGACCCAGCACACCAGGCCGAAGTCGGCATCGGCGTCGAGTTCGGCGGCCAGCCACCGCAGCGCAGCCGCGTCGACCAACTCATTGGCGAGCACGACATCGCGCACCCCGAACGCACGGAAGATCCGGACCTGGCTGACGGTGGCGGCCGTGACCGCGCACGCACCCGCCTCGAACTGGCGTGCCAACAGCTGAGGTGACATATGCGTCTTCCCGTGCGGCGCCAGCTCGACCCCCCGCTCCCGGCACCACTGCGCCATCGTGGCGAGGTTCTCCGAAAGCGCGTCCGCGAGCAGCACGCAGACCGGGCCGACGGCGTTGTCGTCAAACAGACGAGGTGACGCTGCGCACACATCGGCGGGGGTGCGACCCCACCACGACGCAGGCAGGCCCTTGAACCGCCAGTCCAGTGGTTCCAGGGCCAAAGCCGCGACGGCCGCTGCGTTGATGGGCGCGCTCATGAGTTGATTTAAGCTGGCCAGTCGTGACCTCACCTGATCCGCCCGAAGCCGACATCCCTGAGCAGTACCGGATCCGCCAGGGCAAGCGGGAACGTCTGCTGGCCGAAGGGCGCGAGCCGTACCCGGTCGAGGTCGACCGCACCCACACGCTCGCCGAGATCCGCGAGACCTACCCCGACCTGGAGGCCAACGCCGAGACCGGCCTCATCGTCGGCGTCGCGGGCCGGGTCATGTTCGCCCGCAATTCCGGGAAGCTGTGTTTCGCCTCGTTGCAGGAGGGTGACGGCACGCAACTGCAGGTCATGATCAGCCTCGACAAGGTCGGGCAGGAGTTGCTGGATGCGTGGAAGTCCGACGTCGACCTCGGCGACATTGTTTTCGTTCACGGCGAGGTGATCAGCTCGCGGCGCGGAGAACTATCCGTGCTCGCTGATTCTTGGCAAATTGTCTCCAAGGCATTGCGTCCGCTTCCTGTCGCGCACAAAGAGATGAGCGAAGAGTCCCGAGTGCGGCAGCGGTATGTGGATTTGATCGTGCGCCCGGAGGCCCGCACCATCGCGCGTCAGCGGGTCGCCGTAGTCCGAGCGGTGCGATCGGCGCTGGAACGACGCGGTTTTCTCGAGGTCGAGACCCCGATGCTGCAGACGCTGGCAGGCGGCGCGGCGGCCCGGCCGTTCGTGACCCACTCCAATGCACTCGATACGGATCTCTACCTTCGTATCGCACCGGAGCTTTTCCTGAAGCGCTGCCTCGTCGGCGGATTCGAGCGGGTCTTCGAGTTGAATCGGGTGTTCCGAAACGAAGGCGCGGATTGGACGCATTCACCGGAATTCGCAATGCTCGAGACATATCAGGCGTACGGCACGTACGACGATTCCGCAGTCGTTACCAGGGAGATAATTCAGGAGGTCGCCGACGAGGCGATCGGGACCAGAAAGGTCCCATTGCCTGATGGCAGTGTCTACGATCTCGACGGCGAATGGCAGTCAATACAAATGTATCCGTCGCTCTCGGAAGCACTTGGTGAAGAGATCACTCCGGATACACCTGCCGAACACTTATGGGCCATCGCTGACCGACTCGATGTCGAGATTCCACGGGACCGCGGTTACGGCCACGGAAAATTGGTCGAGGAGTTGTGGGAGCACACCGTGGGAAACACCCTGTGGGCGCCCACTTTCGTCAGGGATTTTCCCGTCGAGACGACGCCGCTGACGCGCGCGCACCGCAGCATTGACGGAGTCACCGAGAAATGGGACCTGTACGTGCGTCGCATCGAGCTGGCGACCGGCTACTCCGAACTCATCGACCCGGTTATCCAACGCGAAAGGTTCGAAGCGCAAGCGCGTGCCGCCGCCGCCGGCGACGACGAGGCAATGGTGCTGGACGAGGATTTCCTCGCGGCCCTGGAGTACGCGATGCCACCCTCGACTGGCACTGGAATGGGTATCGATAGATTGTTGATGGCTTTGACGGGACTGTCGATTCGGGAGACAGTTCTGTTCCCCATAGTTCGACGTCAAGGCAGCTGATCTTAGCCGAACTTGCCGGATTTCCGACCATGTTGAATGGGGTGTCTTAATATGGCACATTGGGTCGGGGGATCAAGACTTATCAATTCATGAAGGTTGCTCCCGAGAAGGGCGGAGTGGGCTAATGGCGAAAAAAGTGACCGTCACGCTGGTCGATGATTTCGACGGCGAAGGCGGAGCTGATGAGACAGTTGAATTCGGGCTCGACGGCGTCAGCTACGAGATCGACCTTTCTTCGAAGAATGCCACCAAGTTGCGCAATGACCTCAAGCAATGGGTCGAGGCCGGACGCCGGGTCGGCGGCCGTCGCCGCGGACGTTCGGCAGGGTCGGGCCGCGGACGGGCGGCGATCGACCGGGAGCAGAGCGCCGCGATCCGGGACTGGGCCCGCCGGAACGGACACAATGTGTCCACTCGTGGGCGAATACCGGCAGACGTCATCGACGCATTCCATGCGGCAACGTAAAATAATTCGCGCCTTCGCAATATCTCGCGCGTTCGCTGGCCGCGAACCCCGAAGGAGGGGCTCTGCGGAAACAATCACGCGGCCCGGACGTTGACACCAATGGCACCACAGACCAGCCGCCTCGCCCAATGACGGCGCCCCTGTTCCGCTAAGAGCAGACCGGGAGGCGGGGCGGGCTGGTCCGCCGCCCATTAGAGTGGACGGCAGGTGCGGTGCACTTCTTCAAGTGCAGGGCGCCGAGTCTATTGATGGAGAGCAGGTAACCACCGATGTTCGAGAGATTCACCGACCGCGCCCGCAGGGTCGTCGTCCTGGCTCAAGAAGAGGCCCGGATGCTCAACCACAACTACATCGGAACCGAGCACATCCTCCTTGGGCTCATTCATGAGGGGGAAGGCGTAGCCGCCAAGTCGCTGGAGTCGCTGGGGATTTCACTCGAGGGCGTGCGCAGCCAGGTCGAGGAGATCATCGGCCAGGGCCAGCAGGCGCCGTCCGGCCACATTCCGTTCACCCCCCGCGCCAAGAAGGTGCTGGAACTGTCGCTGCGCGAGGCGCTGCAGCTCGGCCACAACTACATCGGCACCGAGCACATCCTGCTCGGCCTGATTCGTGAGGGCGAGGGCGTCGCCGCCCAGGTGCTCGTGAAGCTCGGCGCCGAGCTGACCAGGGTGCGCCAGCAGGTGATCCAGTTGCTGAGCGGATACCAGGGCAAGGAGACTGCCGAAGCCGGTACCGGCGGCCGTGGCGGCGAGGCGGGCAATCCGTCGACGTCGCTGGTGCTCGACCAGTTCGGCCGCAACCTCACCGCTGCCGCGATGGAAGGCAAGCTCGATCCGGTCATCGGCCGTGAGAAGGAAATCGAGCGGGTCATGCAGGTGCTGAGCCGCCGTACCAAGAACAACCCGGTGCTGATCGGCGAGCCCGGCGTCGGCAAGACCGCCGTCGTCGAGGGGCTGGCGCAGGCGATCGTGCACGGTGAGGTTCCCGAGACGCTGAAGGACAAGCAGCTGTACACGCTTGACCTGGGCTCGCTGGTCGCAGGCAGCCGCTACCGCGGTGATTTTGAAGAACGCCTCAAGAAGGTGCTCAAGGAGATCAACACCCGCGGCGACATCATCCTGTTCATCGACGAGCTGCACACGCTCGTGGGTGCGGGTGCCGCCGAGGGCGCCATCGACGCAGCATCGATTCTGAAGCCGAAACTGGCCCGCGGCGAGCTGCAGACCATCGGCGCGACCACCCTCGACGAGTACCGCAAGTACATCGAGAAGGACGCCGCCCTGGAGCGCCGCTTCCAGCCGGTCCAGGTGGGCGAGCCGACGGTCGAGCACACCATCGAGATCCTCAAGGGACTGCGCGATCGCTACGAGGCGCACCACCGGGTTTCGATCACCGATCCCGCGATCGTGGCCGCGGCCACCCTGGCCGACCGCTACATCAACGACCGGTTCCTGCCGGACAAGGCGATCGACCTGATCGACGAGGCAGGCGCGCGCATGCGCATTCGCCGGATGACCGCTCCGCCGGACCTTCGCGAGTTCGACGAGAAGATCGCCGAGGCGCGCCGCGAGAAGGAGTCCGCGATCGACGCGCAGGACTTCGAGAAGGCCGCCAGCCTGCGCGACAAAGAGAAGCAACTCGTCGCACAGCGTGCCGAGCGTGAAAAGCAGTGGCGCTCAGGTGATCTCGATGTCGTCGCCGAGGTCGACGACGAGCAGATCGCCGAGGTGCTCGGCAACTGGACCGGCATCCCCGTGTTCAAGCTGACCGAGGAGGAGACCACTCGGCTGCTGCGCATGGAAGAGGAGATCCACAAGCGGATCATCGGCCAGGAGGACGCCGTCAAGGCGGTCTCCAAGGCGATCCGGCGTACCCGCGCGGGTCTCAAGGATCCCAAGCGTCCGTCGGGCTCGTTCATCTTCGCCGGCCCGTCCGGTGTCGGTAAGACCGAGCTGTCCAAGGCGCTGGCCAACTTCCTGTTCGGCGACGACGACGCGCTCATCCAGATCGACATGGGTGAGTTCCACGACCGCTTCACCGCCTCGCGGCTGTTCGGCGCCCCTCCGGGATACGTCGGCTACGAGGAGGGCGGCCAGCTCACCGAGAAGGTGCGCCGCAAACCGTTCAGCGTCGTGCTGTTCGACGAGATCGAGAAGGCCCACCAGGAGATCTACAACAGCCTCCTGCAGGTCCTCGAGGACGGCCGTCTCACCGACGGTCAGGGTCGCACGGTGGACTTCAAGAACACCGTGTTGATCTTCACCTCGAACCTCGGCACGTCGGACATCAGCAAGGCCGTCGGGCTGGGCTTCACTCAGGGTGGCGGTGAGAACAACTACGAGCGGATGAAGCAGAAGGTCAACGACGAGCTGAAGAAGCACTTCCGCCCGGAGTTCCTCAACCGCATCGACGACATCATCGTCTTCCATCAGTTGACTCGCGACGAGATCATCCAGATGGTCGACCTGATGATCGGCCGGGTCGAGAAGCAGCTCAAGGGCAAGGACATGGCCATGGAGCTGACGGACAAGGCCAAGTCTTTGCTGGCCAAGCGCGGCTTCGACCCCGTGCTCGGGGCCAGGCCGCTGCGCCGGACCATCCAGCGCGAGATCGAGGACCAGCTGTCCGAGAAGATCCTCTTCGAGGAGGTCGGTCCCGGCCAGCTCGTCAAGGTCGATGTCGACAACTGGGACGGCGAAGGCGCGGGCGAGGATGCGGTCTTCACCTTCGTCGGCACCAAGAAGCCGGCCAAGGTGGAGGAGCCGGACCTGGCTCAGGCCGGCGCCGCGGGCGCGACGAGCGTCGAGTAACCGGAACGACACGAAGGCCCCGAAACCATGCGGTTTCGGGGCCTTTGTGTTGCGAATGGATGACCGGACGCCCGAACGCTGGACCGTTTGCTTAGGATGCTGATGTAATCGACGGGCGAAGGAATCTGGTGAGAATCCAGAACGGTCGCGCCACTGTGAAGTCAGACCCGACGTCCGTCGTCAACACCTGAAGCTGGGACGCGAAATCCCGGGAAGGACCTGACAATGACATCTCCTGAGGCCCGCAAGAGTATTGCGACGCCCCTCGACTTCTCCGCCACCAAGGCGGCAGTCTGGCTGACCCTCACGGCATTCTTCGCGCTGCTGGTCATCTATTTCATCGGGATGGACCAGGGCGCCACGTCGGTGTTCGGAAACAACACCATGGTTCACGAGTTCGTGCACGACGCGCGACATCTGCTCGGCTTCCCCTGCCACTGATCGCGCAGAGGAAACCACACAGACAATGGAAAAGCAGATCATTTGGCGTGGCCTGCTGGCCGGTGCCGCCGCGGGAGTGCTGTCGTTCATCTTCTCCCGGATTTTCATCGAGCCGGTGATCGACCAGGCCATCGGATACGAGGACGGCATCAGCGCCGCCCACGAGGCGCTCAGTGGTGCCGCGGGCGGACATGACCATGGCGGCAGCGGCGACGGATTCGAAGGCTTCACCCGCGCCGTGCAGATGAACATCGGTATGGGGCTGGGAGTGCTGCTCTACAGCATCGCCATCGGTGCCTTGTTCGCCGTCGTGTTCGCGGTCGCCTACGGCCGGGTCGGCAACATCTCGGCGCGGCTGCTGTCGCTGTACGTGGCGGGCGGCATGTTGCTGAGCGTCTTCATCGTGCCCGCGCTGAAGTACCCGCCGAGCCCGCCCGCGCTCAGCCTCGACGAGACGCTCCGTCAGCGCACGCTGCTGTACCTGCTGATGGTGGCGCTGTCCGCGGCGCTGCTGGTCGCGGCGGTATACCTCGGCCGACGGCTCAACGAGAAGCTCGGCGCCTGGAACGCGACGCTGGCGGCCACCGGTGCGTATGTCGCGGCGTCCGCGATCGTGATGCTCGTGCTGCCGACCATCGACGAGACCCCGGGTCCGCTGCTCGATGACGCGGGCAACATCGTCTACGAAGGCTTCCCCGCCGACCTGCTCTACGACTTCCGGTTGTTCTCGTTCGGGAACCAGCTGGTCATCTACTTGACGATCGGTCTGGTCTTCGGTGCGATGGCGGCGAAGATGCTCGGCGATAAGCGACGGGACACTGTTTCGGTGTGAGGGCCCGAAGGCAAGCGCGAGTGAGGATCGCAGCGAGGAACGAGCGAGGACCGGAGCGAGCGAGCGCCGAGGCATGAGTGAGGTCGTCCGGCTGGCCCTCGTATCGCACGCCATGACCGATGCGATGGCTGCCGGACGGTTCCCCACCGACGAGCCACTGAACGCTGTCGGTCATCGCCAGGTCGACTCCTCGATCGAACTCGGCGCCTCCGATCGGGCCTACTGCGGACCCGAGAAGCGGACGCGGCAAACCGCGGAATTGCTTGGCCTGCAGGCCGGTATCGACACCCGGCTGGCGGATCTGGACTGCGGCCGCTGGCGTGGTGACGTCCTCGGCAGGGTCGATTCGGCGGATCTCGCGATCTGGCTGACGGACCCGACACGCGCACCGCACGGTGGCGAGTCCGTCGTCGACCTGATCGACCGCGTCAAGGGCTGGATGGACTCACTGACGGCCGATCGGGCCCGGTTGGTCGCCGTCACGCATCCATCCGTGATCCGCGCAGCCATCGTGATCGCTCTAGACGCGCCGCCGAAGTCGTTCTGGCGCATCGACATTGCACCGGCAAGCCGGACGGTCCTGCATTTCCGCGGACACGCGTGGAACCTGCGGTCGAACAACTAGGTGTCGTGCGTCATTGCCATCGGATCACAATGTCAGCCTGAGAGCGTGGCCGTGCATATATAGCTGCGGCGGCGCTGTCAGCACGACATTGCGTCGGCGTCTGGGGCGCGCCCACACCCGTAAACCAAATTTAGACGCGCGACACTAATTCATCGGGACCAGGTCGAAAGTCTTGTGCGCGACCGACAACAGCCAGCCCGCGGCGGTCTGACTGCGAAAGCGGGGCCAGTTCATCTGGAAGCTGACCACCCACGGCTGGCCCGCGCGGTCGACGGCGTACCAGCTGAATGTCAGATCCCCAGGCAGGTTTCCGCCTTTGGCGCCGATATAGGGAAACTTCGACTCGTCCAGCGAAATCCCGGGAACTGCGGAGAGGATCTCTCGTACCGGGGCCGCTTCACCGACCGCGGCGGCCTGAAGAGCGGCATGTACGCGGCAGATGTCGGACGCGCTGCCGTACCACTCGGCGCCGTATTCGGATGCCGGAGTGCCGGTACGGACTGGGTCTGGTTGGAACGGGCGGGAATTCGTCTGCTCGAGCAGCTGCGCGCGAACCTGGGGAGAGGCCTGCTTCCATTGCTCGCGAAGGTCGGGCTGACCCCAGCCGATCGAGAACAGTTCGTGCATGGTGGGAAACGGTGTCATGCTCGCCGGGTCGTGATGGCCCGCGGTGACGAGCGCACGCTCGACGGCACCCGGGCCTAGGCGCGCGATCAGCAGGTCGGTCGCCATGTTGTCGCTCGCCGAGATCATCTCCTGCGCGGCCTTGCGTACCGACACCTGCGCACCGGGCGCGAGCTCCTGAAGCCCTGCGGATCCGACGGCCTTGGCCTCTTTGGTGATCGTGAGCGGGTCCGTCCATTCGAGCGTGCCCGCCTTGACAGCTTCGGCAACCGCAAGCAGCACATACAGTTTGAAGATCGACGCCAGCGGCAGCGAGAGATCAACGTTCGTGCCCGCGACGGTCGTGCATCTCCCGTCGTTGACCTTCGAGACCTGGTAGGAATACCGCGCGCCCGTCTTCGACAGTTCGGTGTCGATGTCCTGCCACGTGTTGATCTGAGGTTCTTCGAGTGACACCTCGAACCGGTCGACGAGTCCTGCGTCGTTGGTGCGTAGCGAAATGTCTTGTGCAACACCGTATGACGTCAGCACGTGCAGGGTCGCCTGCCCGGCTCCGATGTCGATCCCCGCGACCGTGATGGGGCGGTCCAACCACAGGTTGCCCATGGCGGATGTCACCCCGTTGACCTGCTCAGGGGCAGCCAATGTGCGCACCCCGACCGTGCCGATGGGCCACTCGGAGTTGAGCATGTCGATGGTCTGTTTGGCGCGCAGACCCTGCGGGGTGTTGATCTCGATGGGCACGCCATAGGTCGTGTCGGCGCCGGGGACCGGCGCCGCGGTGTTGGTACAGCCGCATGCCAGCGCGACGATCAGCGCGACGACCGACAGCGGACCGGGCGCGCGGCGCGCCCTACTTACTGCCAGCAACGTCCAGGACAACCTCGAACTCCAGCAGCGAAGCGCCGGTGGCCACGGGGTTGGCGGCCTGTCCCTTGTGTGCCTCGATGGCCGGGCCCGTCGCCCATGCCTGAAACGCCTCTTCGGACTCCCACTGCGTCACCACGAAATAGCGGTCCTCGCCCTTGATCGGGCGCAGCAGCTGAAACCCGAGGAAGCCGGGCTGGTTGTCGACGGCGTGCGCGCGGTGCGCGAATCGCTTCTCCAGCTCGGGACCGGCGTCGGGCGGTACCTCGATTGCGTTGATCTTCACCACGGTGTTTGGGGCGGACATGCAGATCAGGTTACCGTGCGCTCCCATGGCCCCCGACCTGCTGACGCCCCGAGGAGGAGCCGGCGAGCCGCTGGTCCTGGTTCACGGCCTGATGGGCCGGGGCAGCACGTGGTCGCGGCAGCTGCCGTGGCTGACCCGACTGGGCCGGGTGTACACCTATGACGCGCCGTGGCACCGCGGTCGTGATGTCGACGGTCCGTATCCGATCAGCACCGAGGGATTCGTCGCCGACCTCGGAGACGCCGTCGCGACGCTGGGCGCCCCGGCCGTCATGGTGGGACATTCGATGGGCGCGCTGCACTCGTGGTGTATGGCGGCAAGCCGGCCCGAACTGGTACGCGCGCTCGTCGTGGAGGATATGGCGCCGGACTTCCGTGGCCGCACGACCGGTCCGTGGGAACCGTGGTTGCGTGCGCTGCCGGTCGAATTCAGCACGGCGCAGAGGGTTTACGACGAGTTCGGCCCCGTCGCCGGGCAGTATTTCCTCGAGGCCTTCGACAAGACCGATTCCGGTTGGCGCCTGCACGGACACCCGAAGACGTGGATCGAGATCGCCGCCGAGTGGGGCACCCGCGACTACTGGCAGCAGTGGTCGATGGTGCGGGTGCCCTCGCTGCTGTTGGAGGCGGGCAACTCCGTCACGCCGCCGGGACAGATGCGCACAATGGCTGAAACCGGCTACCGGACGACGTATCTCCACGTACCAGGGGCCGGCCACCTGATCCACGACGATGCGCCGCAGGTCTATCGAGACGCGGTCGAGTCGTTTCTAGCGACCCTCACCCAGCGACCCTGACGAGGGCCATAACGGGTGCTGCTCGAAGCGCGTGCGCACCGCATCGGCGTCGTGGTCGATGCGGAAGGCGTCGCGATCGTCCTCGAAGTACCGACCAGTCATGGGACCGGCCATCCGGAACTGGTCGAGTCGCAGCCGCAGTGATCCGGAGCGACGAGCGGCCCAGCTGAGGGCCACTGCCACCGCCAGGGGGGCGATCAGAATGAGGAAGGTGAGTGCAGTGGTCATGGCAGTAATGCTCCGCTCACAAATATTCCGCCAACAGTGGCAGGAAGGACACCTTAGGATAAAATGCTGCCATGGCAATAAAGAGCGTATCGGCGCTGGTGCTGGACGGTCTAGCGATTTTCGAGTTCGGCGTCATCTGCGAGGTGTTCGGCATCGATCGCTCGGCGGACGGCGTGCCCAACTTCGATTTCAAGGTCTGCGGTCCGGAACCCGGCAAGCCGCTGCGGACCTCGGTCGGCGCGACGATCACCCCCGACCACGGCCTTGACGACCTCGTGGGAGCGGACCTGGTGGCCATTCCCGCGATCGGCGGATCGGATTACCTACCCGCGGCGCTGGAGGCGGTTAAAGCTGCCGCCGACTCCGGGTCGATCATCCTCACGGTGTGCTCGGGCGCATTCGTCGCGGGCGCCGCAGGGCTGCTCGACGGCCGGCCGTGCACCACACACTGGATGCACGCCGACGACCTGGCGCGCCAGTATCCGACCGCGAAAATCGATCGCAATGTGCTGTTCGTCGATGACGGCAATCTGATCACCAGTGCGGGAACCGCGGCGGGTATCGACGCGTGTCTGCATCTGGTCCGCCGCGAACTCGGCAGTGAGGTCACGAACAAGATCGCGCGCCGGATGGTGGTGCCACCGCAGCGCGACGGCGGTCAACGGCAGTACATAGATCAACCGATCCCGGTGCGATGCTCGGAACGCTTTGCGCCGCAACTCGACTGGATCCTGGGTAACCTCGATCAGCCGCACACGGTCGCCAGCCTCGCTGCCCGTGCGCACATGTCGGCGCGCACATTCGCGCGCAGGTTCGTCGAGGAAACCGGCCGCACGCCGATGCAGTGGGTCACCGATCAGCGCGTGCTCTACGCCCGCACCCTGCTCGAAGAGTCCGATCTCGACATCGACCGGATTGCCGAGCGATCCGGCTTCGGCACCGCGACGCTCCTGCGACACCACTTCCGCCGGATCATCGGCGTAACACCGTCGGACTACCGACGCAGGTTCTGCTGCACCGACAGCGATTCCGGCGATGAGGAAGCGGCCACCGCCTGACTGGCACTGCCCTATTCGCGCACCAGCGCATACACCCGCCATCGGCCGGGCACACCCTTGAGGTCGTGCTCGCCTCGGTCGTCGAAAGCCAGTCGTGACCCCGTCACGATCTCGCGCACCGTCGAGGACACCAGCACCTCGCTCGCGCCCGCCAGCCCCGCCACCCGCGCTCCGATGTGCACCGCCATCCCGGCGATGTCGTCGCCGCGCACCTCGACCTCCCCAGCATGGATGCCCACCCGTACCTCGATGCCGAGTTGACGCACCGCGTCGACGACCGCGGAGGCGCACTGGATGGCCGCGCTGGGGCTGGGGAACATGGCGACGAAGCCGTCGCCGACGGTGTTGACCTCGATGCCCCGGAACCGTTCGAGCTCACGACGGACGACGGTGTCGTGGTTGTCGAGCAGGGCGTGCCACCGGTCGTCGCCGAGGGCGGCCGCGCGCTGAGTCGAACCGACGATGTCGGTGAACACGATGGTGGTCAGGACGCGTTCGAATTCGGCGCCGCGGCGCGAACCCGTGACGAACTCTTCGATCTCGTCGAGGATCGACGAGCTGTCGCCGACCCAGTACAGCGAGTCCGCGCCGGGTAACTCGACATAGCGGGCGTCCCCAATGTGCTCGGCCAGATATCGGCCGTGGCCGACCGGAACAAAGGCGGTGTCCCTGCGATGCAGCACCAGCGTCGGCGCCGAGATGTGTGGCAGCTTGTCCCGCACGTCGCCTTCGGCTAGCGCCTGGCTCGACCTGCGGGCCATGCTGGGTGACGCCGCGCGGTTGCCCGCGGCGTCCCACCAGGTCCGGAATGCGATGTCGTCGGCGACCGACGGCGCCACCAGGGCCAGGACGTCGAATCCCTGCTCGACGGCATCGGGTTCGACCGCAACGGTGGTGAACGGGCTCGCCGCAGTCGCGCGCGATCCGGGCTCGTAATCGGGGGCCCACAGCGCTCGCGCGGCACCGTTGGCGATGACCAACTTCGATACCCGCTCCGGGCGGTCGCCGGCCAGAAAAAGTGCACTCATCGCGGAGAACCCGGTCGCGAACACCGTGGCCTGCTCCGAGCCGACGGCATCCATCACGGCGACGACGTCCTCCGCCCAGCAGGCCGGGGTGATCTTGTCGGCTCCGATGCGCGACGACATGCCCATGCCTCGGTGGTCGAACCGGATCAGCCTGCAAAACGACGACAGTCGCCGGTGAAACCGGTACATCGAGGGTTCGGCGTCGATGGAGTCGATCGGCACGAAGGGGCCGGGCATGACGACGACGTCGACGGGACCATCGCCGAGTACCTGGTATGCGATGTCCAAGTCGCCACGCGATGCGTAGCGGGTCCGCGGCGCCCCTGAACCGGTCACAGCCACAGCACCAGGCTAACTAGTCGCCTTCCCCGGCAAGTGCGAAACGCCCGTCTGCGGTCTGCTCGACGAGCCCGTCGACCAACAGCGAATCCAGCGCACGATCCCGCTGTGCGGTGTCGGTCAGCCATGCCATGTCGAGCTGCGCCCTGGGAACCGGAGAGTCGTTGCCGCGCAACACATCCAGCAACCGGCCGCGCACCTGGCGATCGGTTCCGGCGTAACGCTGAACCCGGCGCACCGGCGCCGCCGCCTCCGGATAACCTCTCGAGCGCCACGCGCAGACACTCAACGGGCACAGCCCGCACCGGGGTGCGCGCGCCGTGCACACCGTTGCTCCGAGTTCCATCAAAGCCACCGAAAACGTTGGCGCGTCGGCACTATCGGGCAGCAGCGCCGCGACGTCGTCGAGATCGCGGACCGAAGACGGGGAGTCTGCGCGTCCGTGTACCACCCTGGCCACCACCCGGCGCACGTTGGTGTCCACGACGGGCACCCGCTTGCGGTAGGCGAAGCAGGCGACGGCCCGTGCGGTGTACGTACCGACGCCGGGAAGGGTCAACAACGTCTCGATGTCCGACGGCACGACGTCGTCGTGCTCGGTGGCGATCACCGTCGCGCACTCGTGCAGCCGCTTGGCGCGGCGCGGATAGCCGAGCTTTCCCCACGCGCGCAGCACATCGGCCGCGCTCGCGGCCGCGGTCGCCGACGGGGTCGGCCAGCGCTCGATCCACGCCAGCCAGATCGGCTCGACTCGCGCGACGGGTGTCTGCTGAAGCATGAATTCGCTGACCAGAATCTGCCACGGCGAGACGCCCGATCGCCGCCACGGCAGATCGCGCTGCTCGGTGCGGTACCAATCGAGCAGCTGAGGCACAATGTCGGTCATGCCCAACACCAGCCCCGTGACCGCGTGGAAAGCACTCAAAGAGGGTAACGAGCGGTTCGTCGCGGGTAAGCCCGAGCACCCGAGCCAGGGAATCGAACACCGAGCCAGCCTGACCGCGGCGCAGAAGCCGATCGCCGCTGTGTTCGGCTGCGGCGACAGTCGAGTGGCCGCCGAGATCATCTTCGACCAAGGTCTCGGAGACATGTTCGTCGTACGCACAGCCGGTCATGTCATCGACTCGGCGGTGCTCGGCTCGATCGAATTCGCGGTCACGGTGCTCAACGTGCCGCTGATCGTCGTCCTCGGTCACGACAGCTGCGGCGCGGTCAAGGCGACGATTTCGGCGCTGGACGACGGTGTGGTGCCCGGCGGCTACGTGCGTGACATCGTCGAACGGGTGATGCCGTCGATCCTGGCGGGCCGCCGCGAGGGATTGAGCAGAGTCGACGAGTTCGAGGTCCGGCACGTCACGGAGACCGGCGCGCAGCTGATGTCCCGATCGACCGCCATCGCCGAACGCGTCGAGGCGGGCAGCTTGGCGATCGTCGGCCTGACCTACCAGCTGGCCGACGGCCGCGCGGTTTTGCGGGACCATCTCGGCGACATCGGCGAAAGCTGAGTCCAGGCTCACTCGCGACACGCCGGGCGACCTCGGACGAACAGGCATAACCCGGCCTTACCGTGTGAATTGTGCTGGATCTAGAACCGCAGGGCCCACTACCCCAACAGATTTACTGGCGCCGTAGGGCACTGGCGCTGGGCGTTGCGGCGATCGTCATCGGCGTGATCGCAGCCCTCTCTGTCGTGATCATCAAGTCCACGGGCGGCACCGAGAACACCGCCGCCGAACAGCCTGCCCCGCCCGCCGCGACGCCATTGCCGGGGGAGAACCCCGAGGTCAAGACCCCGGTCATGCCGCCGGCGCAGAATGCCCCACCGCCGACCCCCACCCCCACCGCGGCCGTCGCCCCGCCGCCGGTGCTCAACGAGGGCGACGACTGCCCCGATTCGACGCTGGCCGTCAAAGGCATCACGAACCAGCCGCAGTACGTCGTGGGCGATCAGCCGAAGTTCACCATGGTCGTCACGAACATCGGCCTGGTGGCGTGCAAGCGCGACGTGGGCGCCGCGGTGCTCGCCGCCTACGTCTACACGCTGGAGAACGGCAGGCTGTGGTCGAACCTGGACTGCGCGCCATCGAACGAGACGCTGGTCAAAACGTTCCAGCCCGGCGAGCAGGTGACGACCGAAGTGACCTGGACCGGGATGGGCTCGGCACCGAACTGCCCGCTACCGCGGCAACCCATCGGACCCGGCATGTACAACCTGGTGGTCCAGCTGGGCAACCTGCGCTCGGCGGCGGTTCCGTTCGCGCTCGCTCAGGCCGCAGAGGTGCCGCACGCCGAGGGCGTACCGCTGCCGGGTCCCGCTCCGGCCGCAGTCGGCTAGGCCAGCCGGTCGGCGATCGTCGATTCGGCCAACTGCGACAAGCCTTCTCGGATGTGGCGTGCCCACATCGATCCGATTCCCTCGACGTTCTGCAGATCGGTCGCGCTCGCGGCCAGCAGTCCCTGCAGTGAGCCGAACGAGCGCACCAGCAGGTCGACATGGGCGAACTGCAATCGCGGAATGCCCGCCATCGCGCGGTAGCCGCGCGAGCTCATCGCCGAATCCTGTGCCTCGGCGGTCGATGGGTAACCGAAAACCCTTGCCAGCGCGGTGAAGTCGAGGAGCTCGTTGTCGGACAGATGGTCCAGCTCCTCCAACGTTGCGCTGACCTGAGCGGCGGTCGGCGGGTCCGGGTTGGCGTGGTAGTCGCGCACGATCAGCTCGCGCGCGGTCTCGTTGTCGCCGACCAGCTCTTCGAGCTGCAGCTTGAGCTGGCGTCCGTCGGTGCCGAGTTCGACCACGTCCGAATCGATTTCCAGGCTGATCCGCCGCACCATCTCCAGCCGTTGTACGAGCGTCATCACATCGCGGAGCGTGACGAAGTCCTCGATTTCAGCCGTCGACAGTTGCCTGCTGACCTCGTCGAGGCGGGCCTTGTAGCGCTCCAGCGTGTCGATGGTCTGGTTGGCGCGCGACAGGATGGTCGCCGAATCGGGGATCACGTGGCGTTCGCCGGCCACGTAGACGGTCACGATGCTCATCGAGTGGCTCACCGAGATCACGGGATAGCCCGTCTGGATGGCGGTGCGTTCCGCCGACCGGTGCCGGGTGCCGGACTCCTCGGTGGGGATCGACGGATCGGGCACCAACTGGACGTTGGCCCGCAGGATCCGGCTGCCGTCGGTGGACAGCACCACGGCGCCGTCCATCTTGGACAGCTCGCGCAGCCGCGTAGGCGCGTAGCGGACGTCGAGCGCGAAACCGCCGTCGCAGATCGCCTCGACGCTGTCGTCGTAGCCGATGAGGATCAGCGCGCCGGTGCGGCCGCGCAGGATGCGCTCGAGCCCGTCGCGCAGCGCGGTCCCCGGGGCCAGTCGGGAAATGGTCTCGCGCATGGTTGGCCTCGCCAACGGCACGACTGTGCGGCCGGACCTCCCACCAGGCTTGACAGCCATCGAACCCCTCCTACGACTGGCCGTTATTCTGCGCGATTTCTCGCAGCACCCGCAATGCCGAGCCGATGTTGTCGGCCGAAATCGCGCGCAGTCGGGCGGGCACGGCCGTCACGCCGGGAGGCACCACGGCGACGGTGAAGCCCAGCCGTGCGGCCTCGGCCAGCCGTCGATCCATCCCGCTGACGCGGCGCAGATCGCCCGCCAGTCCGACTTCGCCGATGGCCACGGCGGAGCCGGGCATCGGCAGGTCCATGCACGACGACGCGATCGCCAGTGCCACCGCAAGATCGGCGGAGGGATCAGTCAACCGCATGCCCCCAACCGTCGACAGATAGATGTCGTTGGCGCCGACCGGCAGCTTCGCCCGCTTCTCCAGCACCGCGGTGATCATCGCCGCGCGCGACGAGTCGATACCGCTGACCGCGCGCCGTGGCGACCCGCTGGCCGGTGCTCCGATGAGCGCCTGCACTTCGCCGATGAGAGGGCGCTTACCGTCGAGCGTAACCGTGACGGCCGTCCCCGACACCGGCTGCGGCCGTTGATCCCGGAACAGTGCCGACGGATCCGAGACGCATTCGATTCCGTTGTCGTGCAACAGAAAACAGCCGACCTCGTCGGCCGCCCCGAAGCGGTTCTTGACACCGCGAACCATGCGCAGCGACGACTGCCGGTCACCCTCGAAGTGCAGGACGACGTCGACGAGATGCTCCAGTGAGCGGGGTCCCGCGATCGCGCCGTCCTTGGTGACGTGGCCGACCAGGATCATCGCCACTCCAGAGGTTTTGGCGGCCATCGTCAGCGTCGTGGTCACTGCGCGCACCTGGGTGACGCCACCCGTGACGCCCTCGGCTTCGGTCGTCGACATCGTCTGCACCGAGTCGACGATGACCAGGCTGGGCTGCACTTCGTCGATGTGACCGAGCACCATCTGCAGATCCGACTCGGCGGCCAGGAAGACCTCGTCGTGCGTGCAGCCGGTGCGCCCGGCCCGCATCCGGATCTGGCCGGCTGATTCCTCGCCGGACAGGTAGAGCGCGCGCTTTCCGCTCTCGGCCCACCGGTGAGCGGCCTCCAGCAGCAGGGTCGACTTCCCGACTCCGGGTTCTCCTGCCAGCAGCGTGACCGACCCGGGGACCACTCCGCCCCCGAGGACCCGGTCGAGTTCGGTGATTCCGGTGCGGATGTGCCGGGTGCGGCCGGGATCGATCGAGCTGATCGGTACCGCGGGTGAGGTCGGGGCGACCGCGCGGCGCATTGATGACCCGTTGACGGCTGAGAGCACCGCCACCTCGTCGACCGTGCCCCAGGTGCCGCAGTCCGCGCACCGGCCGACCCACTTCGCTGTGACGTGGTGGCATTCGGAGCAGCGGTACTGCGACCGTGGCTTAGCACCACTTTTGGGCATGGGCCGACCGTAGCCGCACGGACCGACAGAAACCCCGTGGTGAGGGGCCGTGTCGCGGAGTAGTGCGGTCAGTGACCGCCGGAGCCGCCGCTCGAGTGGCCTGCGCTGCCGCCCTCTTCGCGACGCGGGCTCTCACCGGCGGAAATCGGCACGGCGAAGGTGCCCTCGCCGCTCTTCTCGAACGTGAACGTGAAGTCGTAAGTCAAGCCGTTGGTGATCGGCTTCGTCAGCTCCACCTTGGCTTCGGCCGCGTCGACCGTCTCGACGCTTTCGAGCGGAGTGATTTGCCCGTCGGGGGCGCCCACCACGAGGTTGCCCGTCGCCGGCAGGGCGGTGTCGCCACTCAGCGTGACCGTTCCGACGTCGGAGGTGATCGACAGCAGCTTGTCGTTGACGTCCGGCGAGTTGTTGGAAGCGACGAAGATCAGCTCCACCTCACGGCCCGGCTGTACGTAATCCGACGTCTGGTCGACCCGCAGGTGGGCGTTGCGTACCGCAATCTGCCCGATGTTCGCGCTGGTGCCGTTGACCGCGGGTTCCTGGGTGGCCGTTTGGGAGACCTGCCCTGCCCCGCAGCCACTCAGGACGACGGTGGCTGCCAGTCCACAGGCGGCCAGTTTGAAGCGGTCCACACGTGCCTCCTGCTCGACGGACTTTGGATTCGACTATGGACTGTAGTAGGTGCGCGTGGCGGGCGGTAGCTGAGGGGCGACGGACGGTCTGCATATTTCTCGATGGCAGCAGCGTGTTGCACGTATTCATCCGCCTGTCAACCCCTAGTCTCGACCCGGAGTGCCCCTGACCTGCACCGTTGATCCACGCCTGTCTGGACACCGTGCTAACATTGGGTTGTGAAAGGGGCTCTAATCTGATGATTTTCAAGGTCGGAGACACCGTCGTCTATCCACACCACGGCGCCGCGCTGATCGAAGCGATCGAAACCCGGACCATCAAAGGCGAACAGAAGGAATACCTCGTCTTGAAGGTCGCCCAGGGCGATCTCACCGTTCGAGTCCCAGCGGAGAATGCCGAATACGTGGGCGTGCGAGACGTCGTCGGGCAAGAAGGTCTCGACAAGGTTTTCCAGGTGCTCCGCGCGCCGCATACCGAGGAGCCGACCAACTGGTCGCGCCGCTACAAGGCCAATCTCGAGAAGCTGGCCTCCGGCGACGTGAACAAGGTCGCCGAGGTGGTCCGCGACCTGTGGCGTCGCGATCAGGAGCGTGGCCTGTCCGCCGGCGAGAAGCGGATGCTGGCCAAGGCGCGTCAGATCCTCGTCGGTGAGCTCGCGCTTGCGGAGAACACCGATGACGAGAAGGCCGCGACCATTCTCGACGAGGCACTTGCTGCCGCCTCCTGAAGGCCATGACGAGCCTGCCCAGAGTCGGGCTCGGTACCGACGTACACCCGATCGAGACCGGTAGGCCGTGCTGGCTGCTGTGCCTGTCGTTCGCTGACGCCGACGGTTGTGCCGGACATTCCGACGGCGACGTCGCCGCACATGCGTTGTGCGACGCGTTGCTCTCCGCCGCCGGCCTCGGCGATCTTGGCGAGGTGTTCGGCACAGGCCGCCCCGAATGGCGCGACGTCAGCGGTGCTGACATGTTGCGCCACGTGCACGGTCTGCTGGTGGCCGAGGGTTACCGCGTCGGCAACGCCGCCGTTCAGGTCATCGGCAATCGGCCCAAGGTGGGTCCGCGTCGTGCCGAGGCCCAGAAGTTGCTGTCCGAACTCATCGACGCCCCGGTGTCGGTTTCGGCGACCACGACAGACGGTCTGGGTCTGACCGGCCGGGGCGAAGGTTTGGCCGCGATCGCGACCGCACTGGTCATTCCGCCCGAATAAGCCCGGTAAGCTGGCCCGTCGTGACCGACCTGCGGCTATACGACACGATGACGGGCGCTGTCCGCGACTTCGTGCCGGTGCGCGAAGGCCACGTGTCGATCTATCTCTGCGGCGCGACGGTGCAGGGTCTGCCTCATATCGGCCACGTTCGCAGTGGGGTGGCGTTCGACGTCCTGCGGCGCTGGCTGATGGCGAAGGGTTACGACGTCACTTTCATCCGCAACGTCACCGACATCGACGACAAGATCCTGAACAAGGCCGCCGATGCGGGCAGGCCGTGGTGGGAATGGGCCGCCACCTACGAGCGCGCGTTCTCGGCCGCTTACGACGCCCTGGGCGTCCTTCCGCCGTCGGCTGAGCCGCGGGCCACCGGACACATCACGCAGATCATCGAGCTGATCGAGCGCCTGATCGAACGTGGCCACGCCTATGTCGGCGGTGGTGACGTCTACTTCAACGTGCTCAGCCTGGCCGACTACGGGAAGCTGTCGGGCCACCGTATCGATGACGTACATCAGGGCGAAGGCGTTGCCACCGGTAAGCGCGACGAGCGCGACTTCACGCTGTGGAAGGGCGCGAAACCGGGTGAACCGTCGTGGCCGACACCGTGGGGGCGCGGCCGTCCGGGCTGGCACACCGAGTGCGTAGCGATGTGCGAGGCCTACCTGGGCGCCGAATTCGACATCCATGCCGGCGGTATGGACCTGGTGTTCCCGCATCACGAAAACGAGATCGCACAGGCCGAGGCCGCCGGTGATCCGTTCGCCCGGTTCTGGCTGCACAACGGCTGGGTGACCATGGGCGGCGAGAAGATGAGCAAGTCACTGGGCAACGTGCTGGCGATACCGGCTGTGTTGCAACGGGTTCGGGCTGCCGAACTGCGGTATTACCTGGGCAGCGCGCACTACCGGTCGATGCTGGAGTTCTCGGAGACGGCGCTGCAGGACGCCGCGAAGGCCTACACCGGAATCGAGGATTTCCTGCACCGCGTGCGTACCCGGGTCGGTGCGGTGGTGCCGGGCGAGTGGACACCGAAGTTCGCGGCGGCCCTGGACGACGACCTCGCGGTGCCGATGGCGCTGGCCGAAATCCACGCCGCGCGCGCTGAGGGGAACCGAGCATTGGACGCCGGCGACCACGAAGAGGCTCTGTCACAGGCGATGTCGATCCGGACGATGATGGGCATCCTGGGCGCCGATCCGCTCGACGAGCGCTGGGAGTCCAAGGACGAAACCTCGGCCGCGCTGGCCGCGGTCGATGTGCTGGTGCAGGCCGAGGTACAGCGCCGCGCTGACGCCAGGGACAGACGCGACTGGGCCGAGGCCGACGCCATCCGCGACCGTCTCAAGGCGGCCGGGATCGAGGTCACCGACACCGGTGACGGACCGCAATGGACACTGCTGGACGGTTATACAAAGTAATGGCTGGAAACTCCAAACGCCGTGGCGCGGTTCGCAAGCCGGGCACCAAAAAGGGGCCGACCGTCGGATCGGGCGGTGTGCGCCGCCGTGGACTCGAGGGCAGGGGAGCGACTCCGGCCGCCACGGACCGGGTCAATCATCCCGCGGCCAAACGCGCCGCCAAGGCGGCGAGAAAGCAACAGGGACGGCAACGCAAGACCGACGACGTCGAATTGGTGCTCGGGCGCAACCCGGTCGTGGAATGCCTGCGCGCGGGAGTGCCCGCCACCGCGCTCTACGTCGCCCTCGGCGCGGAATCCGACGAGCGACTGACCGAATCAGTCACGCGGGCAGCCGATTCCGGCATCGCGATCCTCGAGGTGCCCCGGACCGATCTGGACCGAATGAGCACCAACGGGCTGCATCAGGGAATCGCGTTGCAGGTGCCGCCGTATCAGTACGCACATCCCGACGACCTGGTGAAGTCTGCGACGACGGACGTGTCGCCCGCACTGCTCGTCGCACTGGACAACATCTCCGATCCGCGCAACCTCGGCGCGATCGTGCGGTCGGTGTCCGCGTTCGGCGGTCACGGTGTGCTCATTCCGCAGCGCCGATCGGCGTCGGTGACGGCGGTCGCGTGGCGCACAAGTGCGGGTGCGGCGGCCCGGCTTCCGGTGGCGCGGGCGACGAATCTCAATCGCACGCTGAAGGATTGGGCCAGCGCGGGTCTGCAGGTGGTGGGTCTCGATGCCGACGGTGACATCACGGTGGACGAGCTGGACGGCTCGGGCCACATCCTGGTCGTCGTCGGATCCGAGGGCAAGGGTCTGTCGCGGCTGGTCAGGGAGAACTGCGATGTGATCGTGTCGATTCCGATGGCCGGGCCGACGGAATCGCTGAACGCATCGGTGGCCGCCGGTGTGGTACTCGCCGAGATCGCCCGCCAGCGCCGCAGCTAGTACGCGGGCTGCAGAATCTCGGCCAGCCCAGGCAATTTCGGTTCTATACCGGCACCTGGCGTCACGCGCCGTAGCCGACGCGCCACCCACGGCGCAGCGAATGCTGTCGCCCATCGCAGGTTCTGCCACCAGCTGTGTACCGGAGGCGACGACGCCAGCAGGGCGGCTGAGCGCGACGTGAGGCTGTGCGGCACCGTGAGTGTGTCGAGGACTTTGGCGGCCATGCGTTCATGCCCGAGTGGGGACAGGTGAATGCGGTCGCCCGCCCACAGCCGCGGATCCCGAAATTCGGTGAACCGCCAGAAGTCCACGAGCTGAACACCGATATCGTCGACGACGGTGCGCAGCAACTCGTTGTAGATCGCGGCACGGCCGCGCAGCCGCCGGAACAACGGCACCGTTCCGAGATCGGCCGCGGTGAACGTCAGCACCACGGCACCCGTCTGCTGCAGCGTCTTCAGCGCGTCGGCATAGCGCGCCATCATGGCGTCGATGTTGTTGCGCACCAACAGCAGATCATTCATCCCGGCATAGACCGTCACGATATCGGGCTCGAGCATGACGGCGGTCTGGATCTGCTCGGCGAGGATCTCGTCCATGGTGCGCCCGCGCACCGCCAGGTTGGCGTACCGCATGTGCGGGTTGTGCTGTCCGAGCACTTCTGCGACGCGATCGGCCCAGCCGCGCAGACCGTTCGGGCAGTCTGGGTGGGGGTCGCCGATACCTTCGGTGAACGAGTCGCCGAGCGCGACGTACCTGCTGAACGCCTCCATAGCATCAATCTGGCCGATACTATGGCGACGCGCACCCCGCAGCGCCGCCGGTGGCTCAATCGACATGCGTTGTCCCACTGTCGTTTGAGCGCAGGTAACCGGGCCTACACGCCGATCAATCGGATGCTCACCCATAGCGCTGCGACCGAAGCCAGCAGGGTGAGCGGTACGGTGCACAACCCGATCCGGGTGAATTCGACAAACCCCGTCGGCATCTCGCGGCGTACCACGCCGCGCCACAGCAGGTTGGCCAGTGAGCCGATGTAGGTCAGATTCGGCCCGATGTTCACCCCGATAAGTACGGCGAGCACGGCTGCCGGGCCCGATGCCGCGACGAGCGGAAGCATGACCAACACCGCGGGCAGGTTGTTGACGGCGTTGGACAGCGCGGCGGCGATCGCGGCGATTCCGAGCAGCGCGGGCAGCGTGGTCCCGGTGGGAAGCACATGGCGCATCGCGGAGTCGAGGCCGTGCAGCATCACCGCGTCGACGACGACCCCGAGGCACAATACGAACGCCAGGAACGGCGCGTCGATCGCGGCGGCGATCCGTATGACGGTGGTGTCGCGGTGCGCGAGTGCGCGCACGCCCAGGATGGTCGCGCCCGCCAGGGCCGCCCAGGCCGGGGAGTGTCCGAGTAGCGAGGCCACCGCAAAACCGACGAGGGTGAGTGCGAGAACCACCAGCACGAACACCGGGACGTCGACGGGCTCTGAGGTATTTGCCTGCTGCGATTCGATCGACAGATCACGCTTGAAAAGCCAACGCAGAAGGACGAATTCGACGGCGATCGCCGCCAGCCACGGCAGGGCCATGATCGCGGCGAAATGCAGGAAGGTCAGGCCCGCTGCCGTGAACGCCAACAGGTTGGTCAGGTTGGACACCGGCAGCAGCAGCGACGCGCTGTTGGACAGGTGGGCGGTGGCGTACGCGTGCGGTCGGGCCGGTACGGCCAGCGTGCGTGCCGTCGCGAGGACGACCGGTGTCAGCAGCACGACGGTGGCATCCAGGCTCAGGATCGCGGTGGTCGCCGATGCGACGACGAACACCATGGACAGCAGGTGTTTGGGGTTGCCCGCGCTGAACCGCGCCATCGCGACGCCTGCGGCGCGGAACAGGCCTTCGTCATCGCACAGGCGCGCCAGCACCAGTATCGCCGCGAGGAACCCGACGACGGGCAGCAGCCGGTTCACCTCGTCCAGCGCTTCCGGCACCGAGATGACGCCGGCGACGAGCAGCGTGGCGGCCGCCGGCACCGCGACGATGGCCTCGGGCCAGCCGTGCGGGCGCACGATGGCGAACAGCAGCACGACGGCCAGCGCGACGAGCGCCAGGCTCAACTCCACGGGTCCGTGCGCTGCCAGAGCGTAGGCAGATGCAGCGCGACACCGTCCTCGACAGCCAGCCGGGAAAGCAGCCGCATCGTGACGTCCAGGTCGTCACCCGCGTAGGGCAACGCGCGCAGCGGCTTGTGCAGCGGGCGGAAGAAGTCGTCCCAATTGGTCAGGACGACGCGGCGCGCACCAACCGTGCGCACAGCCTCTGCCCAGTAGTCGAGCAGGTACTGCTCGGGCTGCACACCGAGCTGCCCGACGCCGAGGTAGACGACGTCGGCCTGTTGTCCGGCCAGCGCACCGGGCACGAAACCGGCGCTGCCGACGATCAGCAGCCGCCGGTCCGACGGCCGGTGATGCACGACCGTCGACCATGCTTCACCGCACTTGTATGCCGGCGCGCGCACCGGTGGCGTGACGGGTTCGGTGATGACTCCGGGAAATCGGTCGGGGGGGCAGTGTTCGGACTCGATCAGCGTGACGTCATACGCCCCAAGGGTTATCGGTTCACCCGGTATCGCCACGACGAGACGATCGTCGGGCAACCCGTGACCGAGGCCGACCTGTCGCGCCGATGTTCCGCCGACCACCTTCGCGCCGGTGCGCTCGGCGACGACGGCGCTGTCCATCGCGTGGTCGAAATGGGTGTGCACCGGCAACACCGCCTCGAGCCGCTGCACGCCCAATCGCGCCAACGAGCCGTCAATCCTAGGCGCCGAGGGCGACAACGACCGCAGCCCGACCTCGGCGAGGCTCGGTCGGGAGAAGAAGCCGTCGGTCATCACCGCGGACTCACCGTCGTCGACGAGCAGCGTGGTGACGCCGGCCCAGGTGACGGTCAGCGGCGCACCCTCGGGCGCAGCGGGCGCGTCGAAGTAACCGGCGTAGTCGGCCAGGTTCGGCCTGCCGAGCTTGAGGCGCATGGCGCCAGCCTATGGGGTCAGAACACCGGCCTTGGCACCAGCACGACACGCCAGCCGTCGGGATCCTCGAAGGTCAGCGCACCCACTCCCGCCCAGTACGGATTCTCGGCGTCGACGGGGTACCGGCCTGCCAGCGCCAGCCTTTCGACGACCTCGTACATCTGAGCATCGCTGCGGAAATACAGGACGAGCAGATTCTCGCGCGACGGCGCGGGTCCTGGACTGCCGTCTACGTGCGAGGTGAACTCGAGGTGGTAGTCGATGCCGGGCAGCCCGATCATGACGCCGTCGTATCCGGCGTGGTTGGCGAACCGGTAGATCACCGGCAAGCCCAGCGCGTCGGTGTAGAACCGCTCGACTTCGGCAAGTCGGTCCGTCGGCCTGGCCATCCGCACTTGCGCCACCGCGGTGTTCATTTCCGCAGTCTGCAACCTCAATCGCGGTTCAGGTCAACTACCGGTCGGCATCGTAGAGTTGTGCGAGTGAGCAACATCCCCGTCATCGCGCTGACGGGATATCTCGGCGCGGGCAAGACCACCCTGCTGAACCATGTCCTGCGAACGCCGAGAGCTCGACTTGGCGTGATCATCAACGATTTTGGCGCGCTCAACGTCGACGCCGGACTGGTCACCGGCCAGATCGACGAACCCGCCTCGATCACCGGCGGCTGTGTGTGCTGTCTGCCGGACAACGGTGGGCTGGACGAGGCGCTGACCAAGCTCACCGACCCACGGCTCGACCTGGATGCCATCATCGTCGAGACCAGCGGCCTGGCCGACCCCGTCGCCGTGGCGCAGCTGATTCGGTTCAGCGGTGCTGACGGCGTGCGGCCGGGTGGCATCGTCGACGTCATCGACGCCACCACCCACTTCGACGTGGTGGATCGCGATGCACGCCCGCCGGCGCGCTATGCCGCCGCCTCGTTGATCGTCGTCAACAAGATGGATCGACTGCCCGAGGGGGACCGGCAACCGCTGCTCGAGCGAGTCGAGCAGCGTGTGCGAGAACGGAACCCTCATGCGCCTGTCGTCGGGACAGTCGGCGCACGAATCGACCCCGCACTGCTGTATGACCTACCCGGATCGGATGACGAGCCGGGCCAGCTCTCGTTCAGGGAACTCCTCTTTGACGCCGCGGACGAGGCACATGCCCACGCGGACGATGATCACGCCCACGCCGACGCGGTCACGGTGACCAGCTCGGGGTGTATCGACCCGGGCAAACTTCTTGACCTACTGGAGGATCCGCCGTCTGGGGTCTATCGAGTCAAGGGGACGATCGCCGTGCGATACCGCTCGACAGTGCGGCCCTATGTCGTGCATCTCGTTGGTCCGTCCATTCATATCTCCACCGCTTCCGCGTCGGCGGCGCCGAACAGCCTCGTCGCCATCGGAATGGAGCTGGACACAGAGCACGTGCGCGCCCTTCTTCACGACGCGCTCGCTCCTTGTGACGGAAACGCGTCGGCAGGCGCCATCCGCCGACTGCAGCGCTATCGCCGGCTGAGCCTGTGAGCACGCAGGCTCAAGTGAACGGCCTGATCTCGACTCCGTCGGATCCCAGCCGGGCCCGAACCGCGTTGGCGATGTGCACCGCCCCCGGCGAATCTCCATGCACGCAAACAGATTCGACCGTGATCGGAATCGTGGAGCCGTCGGCGGCGGCAACTCGTCCCGCCGTCACCATCGACGACACCCGGTCGGCGATCTCGTCGACGTCGTGCAGCACCGCGTTGGGCAGGCGTCGGGATATCAGCTGCCCGTCGGATCGGTACGCGCGGTCGGCGAACGCCTCGGACACAGTCCGCAGGCCGAGCTCCTGCGCCTCGGCGAAGAACACCGAACCGGACAGGCCCAGGACGGGCAGGGCCGGGTCGACAGCGTATACCGCTTCGGCGACCGCCCGCGCCTGATCGTGATTGGTGACGATCGTGTTGTACAGCGCGCCATGGGGTTTGACGTAGGTTACCGTCGATCCCGCCACGCGAGCGATCGCCTGTAGCGCGCCGATCTGGTAAATCACGTCCGCCTTCAGGTCTTCTGGATCGGCGTCGATGAAGCGTCTGCCGAATCCGGCGAGATCGAGATAGCTGACCTGCGCACCGATGCGCACATTGCGTTCGGCGGCCGCCCGGCACGTCCGCAGCAACAATGCAGAGTCGCCGGCGTGGAAACCGCACGCGACGTTCGCGCTCGTGACGACGTCGAGCATGGCGTCGTCGTCACCGAGCTTCCACACTCCGAAGCTCTCGCCGAGATCGGCGTTCAGGTCGACGGTCACGTCGACCAGCCTACGATCGGCGCCTGCGCGGCCCACCGGTTCTCGGCGACGAACTCGCTCAGCGGCCGTCCGACCGCCCAATCGTCGATCTCGAGTTGCGGACGGTCGGGAAACTCCGGCACCGGACCGAGACACAGCACGGCGACCGCTTCGGCGTCCTCCGGAACACCGAGCAACTCCCCGAGCCGGCGCGGGTCGAAAATCGACACCCACCCCATGCCGAGACCTTCGGCACGTGCGGCCAGCCAAAGGTTCTCGATGGCGCACGACACCGACGCGAGATCCATCTGGGGCAGCGTGCGCCTGCCGAACACGTGGGCCTGCCTACCGTCGCCGAGCGCGACGACGAAGAGCTCGGCACAGTCCAGAATGCCTTCGACCTTCAGGGCCAGGAACTCGGCGTTGCGCGGGCCGAGCGCCTCTGCCGTGCGCTGACGCTCGTCGTCGACGACGGCGTGGATGTCGCGGCGCAACGCGGGGTCGGTGATCCGGATGAATCGCCACGGCTGCATCAGCCCGACGCTGGGCGCGGCATGCGCGGCCTGCAGTAACCGGAACAGGACGTCCTCGGGGATCTCGGATCCGGGGACGAAGCGGCGCATATCGCGGCGCGCGGCGATCACCCGATAGATCGCGCTTCGCTCAGCAGGGCTGAATGCGTGCTCGGTCACGCTGGTGAGCTTAGGTGGCACCATCGAAAGGTGACCCGCGAGCAAGTATTGATCAGTGCGGCGGAGCTGAAACAGCGACTCGACGACGGCGAGCGGCCGACGATCCTGGACGTGCGTTGGCAGCTCAACGAGCCCGACGGTCGCCCGGCATTCGAGCGTGGGCACATCCCGGGCGCGGTGTACGTCTCGCTGGAGGACGAGTTGTCCGACCACACCGTCACCGGGCGCGGGCGCCACCCGCTGCCCTCCGGTCGCGACCTGGAGGCAGCCGCCAGGCGTTGGGGTGTACGCGACGGTTCGCCGGTTGTCGTGTACGACGACTGGAACCGGGCCGGGTCGGGGCGCGCCTGGTGGGTGCTGACCGCGGCGGGCATCCCCGATGTGCGGATCCTCGACGGCGGACTGGCCGCCTGGTCCGGTCCACTCGAATGCGGTCCGGCGAGCGTGCAACCCGGCGATGTGACGGTGGCACACCACGACCTGTACGCAGGCGCGTTGTCGACACTCACCGCCGAGCAGGTGACCGCCGCCGACCTGACCCTGGTGGATGCCCGCGCGCCGGAACGCTTTCGCGGCGAGGTCGAGCCGGTCGATCCGGTCGCGGGCCACATTCCCGGCGCCCGTAATGTCCCGAGCACGAGCCTGCTGGACCGCGACGGGCGTTTCGTCGCCGATGTGCCGGAGGCCAGCGGCGCCGTGGGCGTGTACTGCGGATCGGGTGTCACGGCATCGGTCGTGGTCGCTGCGCTCGCCGCGGCCGGAGTCGACGCCGCGCTGTATCCGGGCTCATGGTCTGAATGGTCCTCGGACTCAACACGTCCGGTGGAACGGGACTAACCGCGGGCACGGCCCCGGCGACCGATCAGCCAGCACACCAGGAAGATCGCGAACGAGATCGTCGTGACGAACACCGAGACCGGAACGCCGGGCGCCAGCGACAGCAGGATGCCCCCGACGGCGGACACCTCGGCGAAGATCACCGATGCCGCGAGCGCCGCCCCGGGTGACGAGAACACCCGAACGGCGGCCGCAGCGGGTGTGATCAGCAGCGACATCACCAGCAACGCCCCGACGATCTGCACGCCCTGTGCGGCCGTGACCCCGACCAGCGCGGCGAAAACGATGCCCAACGCGCGCACCGGAACTCCGCGTCCCGCCGCCACCTCGGGGTCGACAGTGGCGAACAACAGGGGACGGTAGGACACCGCAAGCACGACGATGACGACTATCGACACGACGGCCAACAACGCCAGCCCCGAGTAGCCGACGCCGACGATCTGCCCGGTCAGCAGCGCGAAGCTCGTCCCGCTGCGCCCGGGATAGAGATGGATGAACAGCACCGCAAGGCCGAGCCCGAACGCGAGCACCACACCGATCGCCGAATCCCGTTCGCGCGCACGCTGGCCCAGCACCCCGAACAAGACCGCGGCCAATGCGCATCCGACAAGTGCGCCGATACCGACGTTGAAACCGGCTAGCAGCGCGAAAGCCGCTCCGGTGAGCGACAGTTCGCTGGACCCGTGCACCGCGAACGACATCTGCCGCATCACGATGAACGGTCCGATCAACCCGGACACCAGGGCGAGCAGTGCGGCCGCGAGTAGGGCCTGCTGGACGAAGTCGCGGCGCAACAGGTCGATGGTGATGTCGAACGAGAACAGGTGTGCCAGCAGGTCGGTGAGCCGTTCACTCATGGTCGTGGCCGCTCGCGTGTGCCGAGTGGTCGTGCTCGCCGACCACGACGTAGCGGCTGCCGACCTTCACCACCTGGATGTCGGCGCGATACAACTCGGACAGGGTCGCCGACGTCATCACCTCTTCGACGGTGCCGATCCGGAATCGACCGTCGACCAAATACAGCACCCGGTCTACATATGGCAGAACGGGATTCACCTCATGGGTGACGAAAAGTACGGCGGTGTTCGCGTCGCGCCTGCGCGCATCGATCAGCGTCGACACCAGCCGTGCGTTGGCCGGATCCAGGTTGAGCAGTGGCTCGTCGCACAACAGCAGCACCGGATCCGTGGTCAGCGCCTGGGCGATCCGCACCCGCTGGAGCTCGCCGCCGGACATCACACCGACCGGCACATTCGCGAGTGCCTTGCCGTTGACCTGGTCCAGCGCCCGCTGCACGGCTGTGCGCTTGGCCGAACGGTCGGTCGCCAGACCCCAGCGGTGACCGTCGAACCCCAACCCGACGAGATCACACCCCCGCAGCGACAGTCCGCTGTCGATCGCGCGGTGCTGGGGCACGTAACCGATTCGCCTGCTGCCCTTTTCGACCGGCTTACCGCAGATCGTGACCTTGCCCGCGGTGAGGGGCAGTTGGCCGAGCAGCACCTTGAGCAGGGAAGTCTTGCCGGTACCGTTGGGGCCGAGCACTGCGATGAATTCGCCCGCGCGCACGGTGAGGTCGAGTTGGTCCCACAGCACGCGTTCGGCGAACGCCAGCCGGGCGCTCGTCAGTTCGGCGACGACGTCAGCGGGCACGGATCGATTATCTGTTCGCCGGTGGCGCCTTATCCAACTGGCTCGCCAGCTGTTCGGCGGTTTGGCGCTGCCAGGTCAGGTAGTCGGTGTCATCGGGCAAAGTCTCCGTCACGTTCACGACGGGTATCGAGGCGCGGCTGGCGGCGTCCCGAAGCTGGCTGGTGACCGCGGTCTCGGTCTGCGGGTTGTACACCAGCGCGGACACCTGCCGAGCGTTGATCAGGTCGAGCACCGCGGCCAGGTCCGCGGGCGACGGGTCGGTGTCCTGCTCGATCGCGTTGGCGAAGCCCTCCGGAGTCTTGTCGGTGATACCTGCATTGACCAGCAGGTAGTGCGCGACGGGCTCAGTCGCGACGACGGAGGCCCCAGGATGTTCCTGGCCGATCGTGCGCTCGAGCGCCAGGATCTCGTCGGTCTTGGCGCCGAACGTCGCGGCGTTGGCGCGGTAGGCCTCGGCGTTGCCGGAGTCGATCGTCGACAGCCGTTCGGCGATCTGCGCGGCGACGGCCTTGGCGGTCGCCGGGTCGTAGAAGACGTGCTCGTTCGGGGGTTGCGACGAGGCCGGCAGTAGCGCGACGGCGTCGACGCTGGGCACGTCCGGATGTTCTTCCAGCACGTGCTCGACCCAGTGGTCGTAGTCGCCGCCGTTGAAGACGACCAGCGAGGCGTCGGTAAGCGCCGCGGTGTCGGCAGGGCTGGCCTCGAACGAGTGCGGATCGGCGACCGTGCCGTTCACGATCGATGTCACGGATGCATGGTCGCCGGTGACAGCGCTGGCCACGCTGCCCCAGACATCGGTGGATGCGACGACGGATACGGCGCCGTCGCCGGATCGCGCCGATTCCTGCTGAGTGCATCCGGCCGCGCCGATCGCCACCACGACCGCCGTCATCGCCGCAAAGCTGGCACGCATGGCAACCTCCCGTAAGCCTCTGAATAGAAATGAAAACCGTTTCCAATAACTCTATCCCACGGCATCCCGGGTTACGCAAATTCATGGGCTAACGTCACAGCATGTCCAGGAGTCCAGCGCCCCGGCGCCGGGCGACTCTGGCTTCGTTGGCCGCCGAGTTGAAGGTCTCGCGGACCACCATTTCCAACGCCTACAACCGGCCGGATCAGCTGTCGGCCGATCTCCGCGATCGTGTACTGGCCACCGCGAAGCAGCTGGGCTACCCGGGGCCGGACCCGGTGGCCCGCTCGTTGCGCACCCGTAAGGCGGGGGCGGTCGGGCTGATGATCACCGAACCGCTCAACTACTCCTTCAGCGATCCCGCCGCGCTCGACTTCGTCGCCGGACTCGCGGAGTCGTGCGAAGAGGCCGGGCAGGGACTGCTGCTCGTGGCGATCGGTCCGAAGCGAAGCCTCGACGACGGTTCGGCTGCCGTCCTCGCGGCGGGGGTGGACGGGTTCGTGGTGTACTCCGCCTCCGACGACGATCCCTATCTGTCGGTGGTGCAGCAGCGGCACCTGCCGATCGTCGTCGTCGACCAGCCGAAGGATGCGCCGGGCACCTCGCGGGTGTGTATCGACGACCGCGAAGGCATGCGCCAACTTGCCGAACATGTTGTGGGCCTTGGCCACCGGGAGATCGGGCTGTTGACGATGCGACTGGGACGCGACTGGCCGCATGGTGGACCGAAGCCGGCGTTGGCCGACCCCGACCGAGTCCAGACTCCGCACTTCCACGTGCAGCGCGAGCGCATCCACGGCGTACACGACGCAATGACCGCCGCGGGCCTCGACCCGGCGTCGCTGACCGTGGTCGAGAGCTATGAACACCTGCCGACGTCCGGTGGGGCGGCCGCCGAGGTGGCCCTCGACGAGAACCCGCGTATCACCGCGCTGATGTGCACGGCCGACGTGCTGGCGCTGTCGGCGATGGATCACTTGCGCGCGAAGGGTATCTACGTTCCCGGGCAGATGACGGTGACCGGCTTCGACGGTGTGCCCGAGGCGTTGCGGCGCGGCCTGACGACGGTCGTGCAGCCGAGCATGGAAAAGGGCAGACGCGCGGGCCGATTGCTGCACAACCCGCCGCGCTCCGGGCTGCCGGCGATCGAGGTGCTCGAGACCGAGGTGGTGCGCGGCCGCACGTCGGGTCCGCCCGCCTAGCTCTGGCGACGGGCACTCAGCAGGTACGCCATCGCTTCTGCGACATCGGCGGGCGACTCGATGCGAAAGCCCGCCGCTGTGTCACCGGGTCCGACCTTGACCCCGATGTCGCCGTCGCGCAGCCGCGCGAATGCCTTCTCGTCGGTGACATCGTCCCCGAGAAAGACCACAGCGGTAGCGGCGTTCTGCTCGCGCAGGATGTCGACCGCCTCGCCCTTGTCGGTCTGGATGACGGCGAACTCCAGCACCGCCTTGCCCGCGGTGGCGTGCGCATCCCAGGTGTCCGAGGCGCGGCGGGCCTGGTCCAACGCCGCCTCGCCGTCGCCCGGACTGGCATTGCGGACATGCAGGGCGACCGATGCCGGTTTCGTCTCCACCGTGACGCCGGGCTTGTCCGCAGCGATCTCGTTCAGCTCGGCGATGATTCGGGTCAGCAGGCCCTCGTCGATGTCGTGGGCGAAGCCGGTGTCGAATTCGGCCCCGTGGCTGCCGACCAGGTGAACGGATGCCGGCATCCTCGACAGCGTGCGCAGCACGCCGAGCGCCCGTCCGGATACCAGGGCCACGTGGGTGTCGGGCAGTTCGGCGAGCGCGGTCAGCGCGGTGGCCGCATCGGGCAGCATCCGGGCGTCGGCCGGGTTGCTGACGATGGGCGCGAGGGTGCCGTCGAAATCGCAGGTGACCAGTAACCGGGGAACCCGGGAAACGGTATCGAGCGCGCGCTGCAGTTCGACCGGGAGCACGCCTAGATCTTAGGGTGCTCGCCGTCGCCGATCAGAAGCCGCACGGCGAGGTCCAGACGCTTGGCGACATCGGTCGCCGACGCCCGCCGCGTCAGCCAGGCGAGCAGGTTCGAAAGCCAGACGTCGGAGATGACGCGCGCGATGTGGTACTGGTCCTCGGTCGGCTCGCCGTCGCTCATGGCGCGGGCGAACATCGAGTCCATCAGCTTGCCGACGTGGTCAACCTCGCCCGCCGCCGACGCGTCGGCGAATACGAATGCCCGTGTCATCGCCTCGGTCAACAGCGGATTGCGCTGCATCGACCGGTTGAGCTTGCCGACCATGACGTTCAGGCGCTGGTACGGGGTGCCCCCGACGATCGTGGCACGGTCGGTCTTGGCGTCGATGCGCTCGAATTCCCGGCCCAGCGCCGACACGAGCAGGTGCACCTTCGAGGGGAAGTAGCGATACAGCGTGCCTACCGCGACATCGGCCCGTTCCGCGACCGCGCGCATCTGCACCGCCTCGTAACCGCCCTTGGAGGCGATGGCCAGGGTGGCGTCCAAGATTCGCTTGCGGCGCTCCCGTTGGGCTTCGGATCCCAGTTCGGACTCGGCCAATACCGCCACGGTCATCACCTGGGGCGGTCGCGAATCCGACCCCGATCCCGGGTTTGGCTGTGACAGGCCGGACATCTGATCGACTACTCCCTCTCCGCGCGCGTACTCGTGAAAACGATACGCATGCCGAACTACATTTTCTCACTTCAGAAACGCCGCGGCACCGACGTGTCCTGCTGCTATGGCGGTCGACTTGACGGTCGATCGCTGGCACTATTAGAACACGTTCTAGTGGGAAGCATGGACTTCTCACCCAAACGCTAGGAGCAGACGGTGTCAGCCACAATGACCGACGAGCAGTTTGCCGCGCGCGAGCTGGTCCGTAGCTGGGCAGCTGCTTCCGGCCCCTCCGAGGCGGCCAGGAGGGTGGAGGCGGGCCAGCCGGACGCGTGGCGTTCAGCTTACGACGGGCTGGCTCAACTCGGCCTCTTCGGTGTCGCGCTTTCCGAGGAGAAAGGCGGCGCCGACGGCACCGTCGAGGATCTGTGCGCGATGGTCGACGAGGCCGCCGCGGCCCTGGTCCCGGGCCCGGTCGCGACCACGGCCCTGGCCACGTTGCTGGTGGAGCAGGCCGACGTCCTGGAGTTGCTGGTCGGCGGTGAACGGGTAGCGGGCGTCACGCTGACGGCCGACATCGAACTCGACGGCGCCCGGGCATCCGGCACCGCCGACTACGTGCTGGGAGCCGATCCCGGCGGGTTCTTGCTGCTGCCCGCTGCGGATTCCGTCGTGCTGATCGACGCGTCTGCCGACGGTGTCACCGTCGAACCGCTGACCCCGACCGACTTCTCGCGGCCGCTGGCGCGTGTCGTGCTCGACGGCGCACCCGCGGTGAAGCTGTCGACGTCGCCGCAACGTTTCGCCGACCTGGCGGCCACGGTGCTGGCCGCCGAGGCAGCGGGGTTGGCGCGCTGGGCGCTACAGACCGCGACGGAGTACGCGAAGGTGCGCGAGCAGTTCGGCAAGCCGATCGGCAGTTTCCAGGCCATCAAGCACATGTGCGCCGAGATGCTGCTGCGCTCCGAGCAGGCGTCGGTGGCCGCGGCGGACGCGGCCAGGGCGGTGGCCGAGGATGACGAACAGCAACTCTCCATTGCCGTCGCGGTGGCTGCGGCCGCCGGAATCGACGCCGCGAAGGCCAACGCCAAGGACTGCATTCAGGTACTCGGCGGCATCGGGATCACGTGGGAGCACGACGCGCATCTGTATCTACGGCGCGCGTACGGCATCGCCCATTTCCTCGGCGGCGCTGACAAGTGGCTGCGTCGTGTCGCGACACTCACTCAGCAGGGTGTGCGCCGCGATTTGAAGATCGACCTTGAATCGGTGGAGCATCTGCGCCCCGAAATCGCTTCTGCGGTAGCCGAAGTCGCCGCTCAGCCTGCGGAGAAGCGGCAGGTTGCGTTGGCTGATTCCGGTCTGCTGGCGCCGCACTGGCCGCGTCCACACGGCCGCGAGGCCGGCCCGGCCGAACAGTTGCTGATCGATCAGGAGCTGGCCAAGGCCGAGGTGGTCCGACCGGATCTGGTGATCGGATGGTGGGCGGTGCCGACGATTCTCGAGCACGGCTCTCCCGAGCAGATCGAGCAGTTCGTCCCGGCCACGCTGCGTGGCGAGTTCCTGTGGTGCCAGCTGTTCAGTGAGCCCGGCGCGGGGTCGGATCTGGCCGCGCTGCGCACCAAGGCCGTTCGCGCTGACGGGGGCTGGAAGCTCACCGGTCAAAAGGTGTGGACGTCGGCGGCTCACAAGGCGGCATGGGGGGTGTGCCTGGCCCGTACCGATCCGGACGCCCCCAAGCACAAGGGCATAACCTATTTCCTCGTCGACATGAAGTCGGCGGGCATCGACATCCGTCCGCTGCGAGAGATCACCGGCGACAACCTGTTCAACGAGGTGTTCTTCGACGAGGTCTTCGTGCCCGACGAGATGGTGGTCGGCCCGGTCAACGACGGCTGGCGGCTGGCACGCACGACGCTGGCCAACGAGCGGGTGGCGATGGCGCATGGCACCGCGCTGGGTAACCCGATGGAGGAGTTGTTGCGTCAGGTCGCCGATCTCGATCTCGATTCGACCGGACAGCACCAGCTCGGCTCGCTGATCCTGGCGGCGCAGGTCGGCTCGCTGCTGGACCAGAAGATCGCGGAACTCGCTGTGGGGGGCCAAGATCCGGGCCCGCAAGCCAGCGCGCGCAAGCTGATCGGGGTGCGCTACCGGCAGGCGCTGTCCGAGCTGAGGATGGAGCTGTCCGAGGGTGCCGGCGTCGTCGACAACAAGACCGTCTTCGACTTCTTGAACACGCGCTGCCTGACGATCGCGGGCGGAACCGAGCAGATTCTGCTCACCATGGCAGGCGAACGACTGCTCGGCCTGCCCCGCTAGCTGAAGGCGGCCTGCGCGCAGGCGTTGGGTGTCGTGAGGTTGACGCCCGCGTACACCACCTGGATGTAGGAGCACACGATCAGCGGAACATCGGTGCGGGGGCGGCCGGTGTAGGAGTCGATCGGCCACGCGACGCCGTGCAGGCTGACCCGATCCGGCGGTCCACCGCCGAAGTAGACCGTCGAGATCTCGTTGTCGGTCAACGATTTGAAGATCCGGGTGTTCGGCGTCGCGACGTTCGAGTTGATGTAGACGGAGCGGTCCATCGTGCGCAGCGTCACGTTCTGCCGGGCGTACAGATCACCGGGAAACCCGACCACACCGGTCGGTGTGCGCAGGTTTGCGACGGTGTCGAACAGGCATCTCGCTTCGGCCGTAATGCAATTGGCGGTCACACGCATCTGAATTGTGTCCACCGGATTCGCGGGAATCGACGAGTCCGCCGTGTCCAGCGCAGCCGATGACACGGCCGTCGGTGTGATGGACGCTAGTGTCAGCACTGTCGCCGAGATCGCCACGAACGCGCCGGCCAACCGCCTAATCACAGAGATGCTCCCTTCGGTGCGCGCATCGTAGCCCGCGGGTTACTCGTCGTAGGTGACTTCGACCGAATCGGATCGCGGCAGCGCCTGGCAGCCCAGGATCAGGCCTTCGTCGAGGTCGGACTGCTCGAGCACGTCGTTGATTTCCATCTCGACGTCGCCGCTCTTCTTCAGTACCGCGCATGCGCCGCAGTGGCCCTCTCGACACGAGAACGGCGCATCGAGGCCCTTGTCGAGCAGGACGTCGAGCAGCTTCGCCTTGCGCGGCCAGGTGATCTCATGCTTCTCACCGTCGAGCGTGACGACCGCTGTGGCCGGGCCCTCATCGCTGTCGTCTTCCTCGATGACCACCGCGGCGAACGGGTCGGAGTCCAACGACTTGAACACCTCGATGTGAATGCGTTGCGCGCCGACGGTCTTGAGCGCTTCCTCGGCCGCGACCATGAACGGACCCGGGCCGCAGATGTACGCGTCATGTCCCGCATACGGCTCGGCCAGGCCGGCCAACGCCGCTGCGCTCGGCAGCCCCTGCACGCTGACGAGCCAGTGCACGACAGTGAGGCGATCGGGGTACTTGGCCGCCAGGTCGCGCAGTGCGGCGTTGAAGATCACCGAGTTCTCGTCCTCGTTGGCGTAGATCAGCACGACCTTGCCGCTGCCCTCGGCGAGCGCCGACTTGCAGATCGACATCATCGGCGTGATGCCGCTGCCGGCTCCCAACAGCAGGAAGTCGGTGTCGAGGGTCTTGGGTACGAAGGTGCCCGACGGCGCCAGCACGTGCATCTTCATGCCGGCGTGCGCGTTGTCGCACAGCCAGTTCGAGGCGTATCCGTCCGCGGTGCGCTTGACGGTCACCGTCAGCGGGTCGTCGGTGAAGGGGGAACTGCACAGCGAGTAGCAGCGCGCCACCGAGCCGGTGCGATCGCTGGGCACCCGCAGCGTCAGGAACTGACCCGGCGAGTAGCGCAACCGGTCGGCGGGGACGTCGGCTCCGTCCGGGACGGCGAAAACCAGCGAACGCGCGTCGGTGGTCTCCTCGACGACGTCGGTCAGCTCCAGCTCGAGCACGTGGCTTCCGAGCGGCTCGTCCGTCACCGTGCACCCTTCCTCGCGAAATATCATGGCCAATAACTAGAACAGGTTACAGAAATGCATGTCCCCAGGTCCAGCCGCCGCAGCAAGGCCCTTCTCGACACAAATCGTAACGTGTTCTAATCTTTATCTAGGCCCATACTCCGGAAGGCGAATCCAGTGACGTCCATTGAACAGCGTGACGTGCAGTCGGTCCTAGCCGGCATCGACGATCTGCTGCCGCTCATCGCAAAGCGGGCGCAGGCGGCCGAGGAACTGCGGCGGTTGCCCGACGAGACCGTCGCCGAACTCAACGAGGCCGGGTTCTTCAAGCTTCTGCAGCCCGAGCAGTGGGGCGGCCTGCAGTGTGATCCGACGGTCTTCTACGAAGCCGTCCGCCGCATCGCGAGCGCCTGCGGGTCGACCGGATGGGTCAGCTCGATCATCGGCGTCCACAACTGGCATCTCGCCCTGTTCGACCAGCAGGCGCAGGAAGAGGTCTGGGGCGACGATCCGGCCGTCCGGATCTCCTCGTCGTACGCGCCGATGGGGGCGGGCACCGTGGTCGACGGCGGTTATCTCGTCAACGGCGCGTGGCACTGGTCCTCGGGCTGCGACCATGCCACGTGGACGTTCGTCGGCGGTCCGGTGATCAAGGACGGCAAGCCGGTCGACTTCGGCAGCTTCCTCATTCCGCGGTCGGACTACGAGATCGACGACGTCTGGCATGTCGTGGGGCTCAAGGGCACCGGGAGCAACACGCTCAAGGTCAAGGACGTCTTCGTCCCGCGGCACCGCTTCCTGTCCTACAAGGCGATGAACGACCGCACTGCCGGTGGGCTGGAGAACAACACCGCACCGGTTTACAAGATGCCTTGGGGCACCATGCATCCCACGACCATCTCGGCGCCGATCATGGGTATGGCGTACGGCGCCTACGACGCCCACGTCGAACACCAGGGCAAGCGCGTCCGCGCGGCGTTCGCCGGCGAGAAGTCCAAGGACGACCCGTTCGCCAAGATCCGGATCGCCGAGGCGGCGAGCGATATCGACGCCGGCTGGCGGCAGCTCATCGGCAATGTTCGCGATGAGCATGAACTGCTGAAGGCGGGCAAAGAGATTCCGTTCGAGCTGCGGGCCCGGGCCCGACGTGACCAGGTCCGCGCCACCGCCCGCGCCATCTCGTCGATCGACCTTCTCTTCGAGGCCTCCGGCGCGACCGCGCTGAACTCCGATCAGCCGGTGCAGCGTTTCTGGCGCGACGCGCACGCCGGCCGCGTGCACGCCGCCAACGAGCCGGAGCGGGCCTACCTGATCTTCGGGAACAACGAGTTCGGCCTGCCACCGCAGGACACGATGGTTTAACTGGGAAGGCCTGATGACCTCCTTCGCTGCCGAAGCTGCGCAGCAGCAAGAGATCACGTTCGAGTCGACCTCGCGCTACGCGCAGGTTCGCGATGACATGCGCCTGCATTACCACGAGGCGGGTGTCGGCAACGAGAAGACTGTGGTGCTGCTGCACGGCGGCGGACCGGGCGCGTCGAGCTGGTCGAACTTCGGTCGCAACATCGCTGTGCTGGCCCGCCACTTCCACGTGCTCGCAGTCGATCAGCCGGGATATGGACACTCGGACAAGCACACCGAGCACGAGCAGTACAACCGCTACAGCGCCACCGCGCTGCTGAACCTGTTCGACCATCTGGGGATCGAAAGCGCCGACCTGGTCGGCAACTCGCTCGGCGGTGGGACCGCGGTGCGGTTCGCGCTCGACAACGGCAGGCGCGCCGGCCGGCTGGTGTTGATGGGCCCCGGCGGCTTGTCGGTGAACCTGTTCGCACCCGACCCCACCGAGGGTGTGCGGCTGCTCGGCAAGTTCACCGCCGAGCCGACGCGCGAGAACATGGAAAAGTTTCTGCGCATCATGGTCTTCGACCAGAACCTCGTCACGCCCGAGCTGATCGACGAGAGGTTCGAGATCGCGAGTCAGCCCGAATCGCTGGCCGCCGCCCGCGCGATGGGTAAGTCTTTCGCGGGTGTGGACTTCGAGCTCGGCATGATGTGGCGCGAGGTCTACAAGCTGCGCCAGCGGGTGCTGCTGATCTGGGGCCGCGAAGACCGGGTCAACCCGCTCGACGGGGCGCTGGTGGCGCTCAAGCAGATCCCGAAGGTCCAGTTGCACGTCTTCGGACAGTGCGGGCACTGGGCGCAGGTGGAAAAGTTCGACGAGTTCAACAAGCTGACTATCGATTTTCTCGGGGGTGGCTCATGAGCATCAAGTCATTGGGTTATCTACGCATCGAATCAACCGACGTGGGGGCGTGGCGCGAGTACGGCCTGAAGGTGCTCGGCATGGTGGAGGGCTCCGGTCAGACCGAGGGCGCGCTGTACCTGCGGATGGACGAGTTCCCGGCGCGGCTGGTCATCGTCCCCGGCGAGCATGACCGCCTGCTGCAGTCCGGTTGGGAGACCGCGAATGCCGCGGCGCTGCAGGAGATTCGCAACCGCCTCGACATCGAGGGCACGCCCTACAAAGAGGCATCGGCCGCCGAACTCGCCGAGCGCCGCGTCGACGAGATGATCACGTTCGACGATCCCTCGGGCAACACGCTGGAGGTCTTCCACGGAGTTGCGCTGGAACACCGCCGCGTCGTCAGCCCGTACGGCCACAAGTTCATCACCGAGGAGCAGGGTCTCGGTCACGTGGTGCTCACCACGCGCGACGACGCGGAGACACTGCACTTCTATCGCGACGTGCTCGGCTTCTTCCTACGTGACTCGATGAAGCTGCCGCCGCAGCTCGTCGGCAGGCCCGCCGATGGCGCGCCGGCGTGGCTGCGGTTCCTCGGCGTCAACCCGCGCCACCACAGCCTCGCGTTCATGCCCGGTGAGACACCAAGCGGGATCGTGCATTTGATGGTCGAGGTCGGCGAGGCCGACGACGTCGGGCTGTGCCTTGACCGTGCGCTCCGCCGCAAGGTCCCGATGTCGGCCACCCTGGGCCGTCACGTCAACGACAAGATGCTCTCGTTCTATATGAAGACACCCGGCGGATTCGACGTCGAATTCGGTTGCGAAGGCCTGCAGGTCACCGACGACGATTGGGTCGCCAGGGAGAGCACCGCCGTCAGCCTGTGGGGCCACGATTTCAGCATCGGCTTCAAGTAGTGGGTGAGCCCATCGATCCCCGCACATTCCGAAATGTGCTGGGGCAGTTCTGTACGGGCATCACGGTGATCACCACCGTGCATGACGGGCAGCCCGTCGGGTTCGCGTGCCAGTCGTTCGCCGCGCTGTCGCTGGATCCCCCGATGGTGCTGTTCTGCCCGACGAAGGTGTCGCGATCCTGGAAGGCCATCGAGGCCAGCGGGCGCTTCTGCGTCAACGTCCTGCATGAGAAACAGAAAGACGTATCGGCGCGCTTCGGCTCCAAGGAGCCGGACAAGTTCGCCGAAATCGATTGGCATCTATCGAAACTCGGATCGCCCATCATCAAGGACACGCTGGCGCACGTCGACTGCACGGTGCATTCGGTGCACGACGGCGGCGATCACCTCGTGGTGTTCGGCGCGGTGCACTCGCTGTCGGACGTGCCACACAAGAAGCCGCGCCCGCTGTTGTTCTACAAGGGGCAGTACACCGGGATCGAGCCGGACAAGAACAGCCCGGCACATTGGCGCGACGATCTCGAGGCGTTTCTCACCGCCACCACCGACGACACCTGGCTCTAGATACAGCCCGCCGAGCAGGGGTCGAGCGGCGGCATCATTTCGGGGTCCGGGGCGTTCGGATCCACCGGCACCTGAGTCGACAGGTCGACATTGTGATCGAGTTCGGGCGCCGTCGGGATGATGTTGCAGATGAAGGTGAGTGCAAGGTCGCACGGAGGACGTCCGGGCTGTGCGGCGGCCGGGACGGCGAACGCCACCGCCGCGCCACAGATGGCGACGGCCGCGAGGACTGCCTTCTTGATCATTACGACGAGCTTAGTCCCACCCTCTCGATGAATTCGACGATTGTCCGAGCCACCTCACGGTGCACCGTCTCGTTGAGAATGTCGTGGCGGCCGCCTGGGAACTCGGTGAGCTGCAGCGGCGCGATCTGCTCGGCATAGGCGCGGACGGCGCCGACCGGTGCTATCGAGTCGTTGACGCCGTGCACCGCCAACGTCGGCACCGACAGGTTCGGCAGATCCCCGCCGAACCGGTCCCAGGCCCTGTCCAGCTCTCGGGCGAGCGACGTCCCGTCGGCGCCGACGAACGCCAGCGGATCGTTCTCCAGCGAATCGACATAGAAGGGGTCCGCCGAGAGCCAGCCGGGCTCGAGGTCGAACGCCGTGTCGGTGTCGAGGAGTTCGGGGATCGGCACCAGGGGAGCGCCGGAGACGACTCCGGCCCGGTAGCGGTCGGGTTGATCCAGCAACCGGAACAGGGTCACGACGGAACCGAACGAATGGCCCTGGGCGATCAGCGGCACGCCGGGCCGCTCGCCTTCGGCCAGTTCGGTGAGGGTGTCAGCCAGGTCGGAACAGTATTCGATCGAACCGAAATCGCCGCGGTCACCCGGGCTGAGTCCGTGGCCGAACTGGTCGACCGCCCACAGGTCGATGCCCGCGGCGTTCAGTGCGAACCCGTAGCGGTGGTAGACCCCGGTGTGTTCGCCGAAGCCGTGCAGGAAGACGACCGCGGCGCGCGGCTCGGGGGCGGCCCAGTGCCGGTAATACGCGCGGCCCTTCGGGTGGTCGATGAACGGCATGCCTCGACGCTAGCGCTGATCGACTACCCTTCACAGGCCAGGAGGTATCAATGCAGCAGCGCGGATTCGGCGACCTCGAGGCGACCGTCATGGAACGTGTGTGGGGTCGCGAGCGCGGTGTGACCGTCCGCGAGGTCTTCGAAGAACTCTCCGGCGCGCGACAGATTGCATATACAACCGTGCTGTCCACGATGGACAACCTGCACCGCAAGGGCTGGGTGAAGCGAGAGCGCGAGGGTAAGGCGTACCGGTACTGGCCGACGATGACGCGCGAGCAACGTTCGGCGAATCTCATGCGAGCCGCTTTCGACGCCGGCGGCGACACCGAAGCGGTTTTGGCTTTCTTCGTCAACCAGATGACCGAGACGGAGTCCGCTCAGTTGAAGGCGGCGCTGCGCCGCACAGGTACCGGGAAGCGGCGTCGATGACGGTCGCGATTCTGCTGCTGGTGTATGCGGCGCTGGTGACGTGGGTGTCGCCCCCGCTGCTCTCCCGGCTCACCTGCCGCGGGGTGAGCCCGCGCCTTGGGGTTGCCGCATGGCTCTCGGCGATCACCGGTGCGCTGCTCGCATGGGCGGCGGCCGTGACGATCCTGGTCGCAGCGGGCGTGCAGGGACTTTCGAACTCCTCGGCGATGATGTTCTGCCTGAAGCTTGTGGGTCTGCCCGCGGCGGCGCCGAGTCCGTTGAGCATGGCGGCGCTCATCGTCATCGGCCTGGTGGCGTCGGCGGTGGTCACGGTCAAAGTGACCCGGGCTGTTCGCGGGTTGCGGCTGCACAGTCGCGAACACGCTCATACCGCCCGGGTCGTCGGCGTCCCCACTGATCGGCCCGATGTCTTCGTGGTGGCCGCCGATCGGCCCGCCGCATACTGCGTCGTGGGGCGGCCGCACGCGATCGTCGTCACGTCGGCGGCGGTGGAAACGCTTGACGAAGCGCAACTCGCGGCGGTGCTCGCACATGAGGACGCTCACCTGTCCGGCCACCATCACCACCTGCTGATGGTGCTGCGCGCGCTCGCGTCGTCGTTACCGTTGTTGCCGTTGTTCACCCGCGGTGCCGCGCAGGTGGCCGACTTACTGGAGATGCGCGCCGACGATTCGGCTGCGCGCCGGCATGGCACGCGGCCGTTGATCGCGGGGATGATCATGCTCGCGGGCTCGGCGTCATCGCCCGTTGCGGGTATGGCCGTAGCCGCCAACGCGGTGATCGCGCGGGTGACCCGGCTCATGGATCCGGCACAGCGCGGGACACGTTGGGCTCACCGGCTTTTGGTGTCGGCGACCATCTCGGCGATCGTCACCGCGCCCGTCGTCGTCAACATGCTGTGCCACCACTGACGACTACACTCCGGCGTTTCCGGCCTTCCACTGCTCCCAGGGGATGTTCCAGTCGCCGAGTCCGTCGACGCCGGACAACGTCGGCCCGACGGTGTTGACGACCTCGACGATGTCGCCGCGTTTGGTGCTCTCGTAGAACCACTCGGCGTTCTGTGGGCTGACGTTCAGGCAACCGTGGCTGACGTTCGACCGGCCCTGGCTGCCGACGGACCACGGCGCCGAATGGACATAGATTCCGCTGTAGGACATCTGGGTTGCCCAGTTGACCTCGGTGCGGTATCCGTCGGGTGAATTGACCGGAACACCGTATGTCGACGAGTCCATCACGAGGAAGTAGTAGCGGTCGCCGATGATGTAGGTGCCGTTGTCGGTCGGAGTTGCGTTCTTGCCCATGGAGATCGGCATCGTCTTCACGACTTCGCCGTTGATGCGCACTGTCATCGTCTTGGTGGTGTCATCGGCGGTCGCGATGACCTCGTCACCGATGGTGAAGTGACTCGTCACGTCGTCCTGGCCGAAGAGTCCGTCGCCCAGGTCGACACCGTAGGTCTTGACGCTGATATCGACCCTCGTCCCGGGCTTCCAGTATTCGGCTGGGCGCCAGCGGACTTCGCGATTGTTCACCCAGTAGAAGGCGCCCTCTACCGGGGGATCGGTCTTCACGGTGATCGCCTGCTGCGCGGCGAATCGGTCGGGGATGTTCTCGTCGAACCGCACCGCGACCGGTTGACCGACGCCCACTACTTCACCGTCCTTGGGGAAGACGTAGGGCATCGTCAGATTTCGGGGCGAGTGAGTTTCGAACGTCGCGTTGCTCTGCGTCGCCCCGCCGAGGCCCAACGCTTCGGCGGTCAGGGTGTACTGCTTGTTGTAACCAAGCGGCTCGGCCGAGCGCCAGATGAGACCGTCGGGACTCAGTTCCCCCTTGACCATGCGGCCCGCGTCGTTGACGAGCGTCACCGGACCAAGGACGCCGTCTTCGGCGCTCACCGTGACAGGCGATTCGACGGCGACCCCGACGGCGCCATCGGTGACCGACGTCTGCAACTTCGGGATCAGTAGATCGCCGTACGGCGTGCCCTTGTCGATGATCGCCTGCGGTTGTGGCGGCGGCGACGAGCTGCTGCATGCGCCGAGCCCGACGACGAGCGCGACGATGGTCATCATGGTCGCTGTCGTCCACCAGACCCGCCGCATAGGTGTCGTCCCGTCGTTCGTCGGAGCAATTGCATCACCAGTCTACGTAGTTCCTACGTAGATGCAGGTCGGAGAAGCTTGTGTTGGAAACAAGCGCTGGCCGTTGAGGAAGCGCTCGCGAACTAGCTCGTCGTCTCCAGGATCAGCTCGATCGTCTCGGCGGGCTGATCCCAGTGCGGGAAGTGGCCACTGTCGGTGAACCAGTGCAAGTCCGCATCTGGATACAGCTCTGCGGCTCGGCGCGCCTGCCGCGGAAGGGTCACCCGGTCTTTGTCTCCCCACCCGATGACCACGGGTGCGCGCAGAGAACCCGAAGGTGCCCCAGCCTGTTTGGGTCCGTGCACCAGAGCGTGCATCGCGTCATCGAGGCTCGGCGCCTTCTTGAACGCGCGCAGCTCGGTGAGCACCAGGTCGCGATCCAGGCGCCACGGTTTGGCCGAGAACTGGAGCAGGAGCGCGGTGCGCCCTGCGACGCTGCGCGTCAGGGCAGGCAGAATCGGATCGATCGCCCGCACGAGTTTCAATGAACCTCCGACGCTGGCGCCGAACACCTTGACCTCGGTGTCGGTCCAGAAGCCACCGGGATCAAGGGCGACGACGGCGCCGGGGTGGCCGCGGCGAGCCAATTCCAACGCGATGCGCGCACCCATCGAACTGCCGACCACGTCGACCGTCGCGAGTTGGTGCTCTTCGATGAACTGCTCAACCGCGTCGGTCAGCGTGGCGATGCTCACCTCGCCGGCCAATGGCGGACTATCTCCGAAGCCGGGCAGGTCGACAGTGATGACCTCACGGTCGCGTGCGAGCGCAGGGACGATGGGATCCCAGTTGTGCAGCTGGGATATGCCGTGGACGAGTAGTAGAGGCTTGCCGGTGCCGGTGCGAACGAAGTGCATCGACGGTGCATACCCTCCTCAACGCACTCCCAACAGCACGTCACGCTGCTCGGTCATCCGCTGCTGTATCGCGTTCACGACGGCCGCGACCTCGGGTCTGCGCAACGTCTCCGCACGCGTGACAAGCCAATACGTCAACCGGACCGCCACCTCGTCGGGCAGCACCCGCACGAGGTCGTCGTGGCGGTCGGCCATGAAACACGGCAGCAGACCGATGCCCGCCGCCGCCCGCGTCGCCTCGACGTGCACGAACACGTTGGTGGACGTCACCGATTCGCGCATGGCCGGCGCGAAGCTCGTGGCGACGTCGAGGTCGTCGACCTGAAGCATCGAGTCGATGAAGTACACCAGCGGATAGCGGGCGAGGTCGGCGATGTTCGCCGGTGTTCCGTTGTCGGCCAGGTAATCACGTGCACCGTAGAGACCAAGACAGTAGTCGCCGAGTCGGATCGCCTTGGCGCGGTGTACTTTCGGCTCCCCGACCACGACTTCAACATCCAGGCCGGATCGTTGTTGGGTGGCGCGCCGGGTCGCGGCGACGATCTCCACCGCGACGTCGGGGTGGTTGCGTTGCACCTGGGCCGCGGCGGGCGCGGCGATGTAGGCGGAAAAGCCGTCGGTCGCCGATATCCGAACCACGCCTTCGAGCGCGCGCTGGCCGCCGGTGTTGACCGACAGCGAACGCACTGCCGACTCGACGGCTTCGGCGGCCGACAATGCCTCGCGCCCGAGATCCGTCAGCTCCCAGCCGCCGGCGACCCTGGCCAGCACCCGGCCGCCGACTGACTGTTCCAGCGCGTTGATGCGGCGCGAGATCGTCGTGTGGTTGAGGCCGAGCTCCTCCGCGGCGATGGTGTAGCGGCCCGACCGCCCGACCGCCAGCAACACGAGAAGGTCGTCGGCGCTGGGCTGGCGACCCGATGAGCGAGAGGACACAGCCATATCTGCATTTTTGCAGATAACTCCTGCAGTTTTGACCATTGCAGGTGGGGGTACCTGCATGAATACTCACAAAGGTCTGTGCGTTGCATCACAATCGAGGAGCGTTCGATGACGATTCACAACGACCCGAAAACCACCGGGGGTGACGGCACCTCCGCTCCGGCGGGCCTCAAAAGGGTGGTCGCCGCCTCTATGGCCGGCACCGTCGTCGAGTGGTATGAGTTCTTCCTCTACGGCACCGCGGCCACGCTGGTCTTCAACAAGGTCTTCTTCCCGGAGAGTGACAGCGCTTACGGCGCCATCTTCGCGGCATTCTTGACCTACGCGGTCGGCTTCGTCGCGCGCCCATTGGGCGGCGTGGTGTTCGGGCATTTCGGGGACAAGTTCGGGCGCAAGAAGCTGCTGCAGTTCGCCATCCTGCTCGTCGGTGCCGTCACGTTCCTGATGGGTTGCCTGCCGACGTACGCCCAGATCGGCATCTGGGCCCCGACGCTGCTGGTGGTGTTGCGGTTCCTTCAGGGGTTCGCCGTCGGCGGCGAGTGGGGTGGCGCCGTGCTACTGGTGGCCGAACACAGCCCGAACCGGAGCAGGGCCTTTTGGGCCAGCTGGCCGCAGGCCGCGGTACCAGTGGGCAACATGCTTGCGACGGTCGTGCTGTGGGTGCTGACCGCGACCCTGTCGGAAGAGGCGTTCCTGTCCTGGGGCTGGCGAGTGGCTTTCTGGCTGTCGGCAGTGGTCGTGCTGATCGGCTACTACATCCGGACGAAGGTCAGCGATGCGCCCATTTTCCTCGAGGCACAGCAGGAGGTGGAGCGCGTCAAGGCCGTGTCCTACGGCGTGGTCGAGGTGCTCAAGCGGTACCCGCGCGGCGTGTTCACGGCCATGGGACTGCGATTCGCCGAGAACATCATGTACTACCTCGTCGTCATCGTGTCGATCACGTATCTCAAGGTGCAGGTCGGTGTCGACACCAACGCGATTCTGCGGTACATGCTCGTCGCGCACGCGGCGCACTTCCTGGTGATCCCGTTCGTGGGCAAGCTGGCCGATCGGTACGGCCGCAGGCCCGTCTACCTCGTCGGCACGATTCTGGCGGCGACGTGGGGGTTCTTCGCATTCCCGATGATGGACACCGCCAACTATCTGCTCATCATCGCCGCGATCGTCATCGGACTGATGATCCACGCGCTGATGTACGCACCGCAGCCCGCGATCATGGCCGAGATGTTTCCGACCCGGATGCGGTATTCCGGTGTGTCGCTTGGCTATCAGGTCACCTCCATCGTTGCGGGATCCCTCGCACCGATCATCGCCGTCAAGCTGCTGGAGATCTACGGCTCCTGGGTGCCGATCGCGATATACCTGGCAGCCGCTTCGGTTGTCACGCTGATCGCCGTGCTCGTGATGCGTGAGACGAACGGCCTCGACCTGGAGGCCATCGACGTCGCCGACCGCGAAGACCTCGCCAAGGCCGGGGTCGTATGACCGAGCTTGCGGGACGCACCGCGCTGGTGACCGGCGGTGCGAGCGGCATCGGCGAGGCGTGCGCGCGGGAGCTGGCCGCCCGCGGCGCGGTGGTCACCGTGGCCGATCGGGACGACGTCGGCGCCAAGGCCGTAGCCGACGATATCGGCGGAAAGGCATGGCCCGTAGACCTTTCCGATGTGTCGGCGCTCGAAGAGTCGCAGCTCGAAGCCGACATCCTGGTCAACAATGCCGGTGTTCAGCACGTCAGCCCGATCCCCGAATTCGCGCCTGACCGCTTCCGCCACCTGATGACGCTGATGGTGGAATCGCCGTTCCTTCTCATCCGCGCCGTGCTCCCGCACATGTATCGGCAGAACTTTGGCCGGATCATCAACATCTCCTCGGTGCACGGGATCAGGGCATCGGAGTACAAGGTCGCCTACGTCACGGCCAAGCACGGTCTCGAGGGCCTTTCGAAAGTGACTGCGCTCGAGGGCGCGGCGTACGGCGTGACGAGCAACTGCGTGAACCCGGGATATGTGCGAACCCCGCTGGTGACCAAGCAGATCGCCGATCAGGCCAAGGTGCACGGCATCCCGGAGGATAAGGTGGTCACCGACATCCTCCTGAAGGAGAGCGCCATCAAACGTCTGGTGGAACCGGAAGAAGTAGCGGCATTGGTTGGCTGGCTGGCGTCGCCGACCGCGGGAATGGTGACGGGGGCGTCGTACACCATGGACGGGGGCTGGAGCGCGCGATGACCGGTGCCGCACCGCAATGGGTGCCGACGGACGAGGACGTCGCCGCAGCCCGAGTGACCGACTTCGCGCGCTTCGCGGCTGATCGCACCGGCGCGCCGACCGCCGACTACCAATCGCTGTGGCAGTGGTCGGTGGACGAGCCCGCCGCGTTCTGGGCGACGTTGTGGGACTATTTCGAGCTCGGGCAGCGCGGCGAGAAAGTCCTCGAGAGCGATACGATGCCGGGCGCGCAATGGTTTCCGGGTGTCACGCTGAACTATGTCGACCGGGTCATCCGCAACGCACGCACCGACCGGCCCGCGATCATCCATGTCGTCGAGGACGGCCCTGACATCGAAGTCTCCTGGACCGAATTGCTCGGGCGCACCGCGGCATTCGCGGAAAAGCTGCGTTCGCTCGGAGTCGGCGTGAGCGATCGCGTCGCGGGATACCTGCCCAACATCCCCGAAGCCGTCATCGCCTTCCTGGCGACGGCGAGCGTAGGGGCGATCTGGAGCGCCTGCGGCCAGGACTATTCGGCGAAGGCCGCGCTGGATCGGCTGGGTCAGCTCGAGCCCGTGGTGTTGGTGACGGCCGACGGATACGACTTCGGCGGAAAGCACTACGACAAGAATGAGGATGTCGAAGCCCTGCGCGAGGGACTGCCGACGCTGAAAGAGACTGTGCTGGCCTCTGAGCTCACCGCGACCGGCGGCGAGCTCACGACGGTGCCCGTCGGCTTCGACCATCCGCTGTGGATCCTGTATTCGTCTGGGACCACGGGTAAGCCCAAGGGAATAGTCCACGGGCACGGTGGAGTCGTGCTAGAGCATTTGAAAGCCGTTGCTCTGCAGTCGAATATCGGGCAAAATGACACGTTCTTCTGGTACACCAGCCCCAGCTGGATGATGTGGAACTTCCAGATCGCCGGGCTGCTGGTGGGTGCGACGATCGTCTGCTATTCGGGAAGTCCGAACTCGCCCGCGCCGGATGCGCTGTGGGACATCGCGGCGCGGCTGCGAGTGACTGCCTTGGGTACCAGTCCCGGCTATGTGCTCGGATGCGCCAAGGCGGGCGCCGTTCCGCGCAATGAGCATGACCTGACGGCGCTGCGGACGGTGGGCATCACCGGATCGTCGTTGCCACCATCGTCCTCACTGTGGTTGCGCGACAACGTCGGTGAACATGTCCAGGTCGCTTCGATCAGTGGTGGCACGGACGTGGTCTCGGCCTTTATCGGCGGTGTGCGCACCGTGCCGGTGTGGCCTGGGGAGCTGTCGGCCCCGTTCCTCGGTTGCGCGCTGGACGCGTGGGACGAGTCGGGTAACCCTGTGCGCGGTGAGGTCGGCGAGTTGGTCGTCACGAAGCCGATGCCGTCGATGCCGATCTACTTCTGGAACGACGACGACGGATCGCGTTATCGCAGCGCTTATTTCGAGATGTTTCCCGGAGTGTGGCGCCATGGTGACTGGATCACGATCACCGAGCACGGCAGCGTCATCGTGCACGGGCGGTCGGACTCGACGCTGAATCGGCACGGGATCCGGATGGGCAGCGCTGACATCTACCAGTCGGTGGAGCGCCTGCCGGAAATCGCCGAGGCGTTGGTGATCGGGTGTGAGCAGGAGGACGGCGGGTATTGGATGCCGTTGTTCGTCGTGCTGGCCGACGGCGCTGAGCTGACCGATGATCTGCGTGAGCGGATCAAGAAGGCCATCCGCGACGAGGTTTCCCCGCGGCATGTGCCCGACGAGATCATCGAGGCTCCCGGGGTGCCGCATACGCGCACCGGGAAGAAGCTCGAGGTGCCGATCAAGAAACTGTTCGCAGGCGCTGACGCAGCGAAAATCGTGGAACGCACCGCTGTCGACGATCCGGACCTGCTCGACTGGTATGCGAATCTGAAACGCTAGTTCTCCGATCGAATGATGTGGTCGTCGTCTTCGTAGGTGGGTGTCACGGTGACGATCATCTGAGTTCTCCTTTCTTCCGGTTATCAAGCTGACGGATCAGTCTTGGCGTTTCCTTAATGCGTTGGGTTCGGCGGCCTGATTAGATGCTCCTATCTCTGTTATGGGTCAAGCAGCGTCGATGATCAGGGTGTTTAGCCATTGGCGGTAGTTGGTTGCGAGGGTGTCGTCGCGTTTGAGGCCGCGTTCGAGTCGGGAGATCGTGATTGGCCAGACGTTGAAGTGTGCTGCCGCTGGCGGTCAACGTGATGTTGCGGGCTTGGCGGGCTGGACGTAGGTCGCTGTAGTCGTCGATGGGGCAGGGCTGGGTGAGGTGTCGGAACATCTCGCGAGCGATGGCCCGTTTGAGTAGACGTAGGACGTCTTTCTTGCTGCGCCCGGCGGCCAGTTGGCGGGCGACGTAGTCGCGGGTTCGTCGGTCGTGAGACCAGCGGACCAAAGCGATGCGGTGCAGGGCGTTGTCGGCGGCGCGGTCTCCGCCGCGGGAAAGCCGATGCCGGTTGGTTTTTCCCGATGAGGCCGGGATCGGCGCGACCCCAGTCAGCATGGCGAACGCTGCTTCGCTGCGTAGTCGGTGACTGTTGGTGCCGGCGGTGATGAGCAGTTGGGCGGCGGTGTCGGGGCCCACTCCGTAGGCCGCCCGCAAAGCGGGGTTGAGCGCGGCGGTCAAGGCGTCGAGCTCAGCGGTCAGCTCACGGTCTTGGCGCTCGAGGTACCCGATGCGCTGCGCGAGCGCTTTGCAGGCGATCAGCACCGACACCGTTGTGGGGTTCTCGTGTGCGCTGGGGCGGCAGCCGGCCAGCGCTTCGACCAGACGCAGGGTGGTGGGGTAACGGCGCTAGCGTTCCCGAAGGTCGGCCGGGGCGGTCACGAGCAGGTCCTTGATCTGCTGGATAGCCGCGGTGCGGGCTTTGATCGCGCCGCGACGAGCGATCAGCAGCGCTTTGAGGGCCCCGGTGTGGGGGTCTTTGGGCACGGCAAGGCCGTGGCCGGCCAACACCGCACGAGCAGCGCTATAAGCATCGAGAGGGTCGGATTTGCCTTGGCGGCGCCGCGCCGAGCGGTCGGGACGGTTGACCTCGACGACGTGAATGTCGTTGATCTGCAATGCTTGTGTCAAGCCTGCACCGTAGGAGCTGGTGCCCTCAACACCGACAGCGACGACCTCGCCGAAACTACGCGCCCAGCAGATCGCGGCCCAGTAGCCGCTCGGGTTGGTTAGGAATTCGGCATCGCCAAGCAGTCCGCCGGTATCGGTGATCGCAGCCACGTGGATGGTGTCGAGGTGGGTGTCAGCGCCGATGACGACGCGGCGTGGGGATGTCACGATGGTGGTGTCCTCTCCGTGCAATGAACCGTGCGGCCGAGTGACAACCCGGTAGGGCGGGCAGACAAGACATTGATGAGGCAGCGGACAGGCTCCTGATTAAGTCATGTCCGCCCTACCAGGGCTGTTGTGGTACTTGCCCGCACGTCGCCGGTGAGACAAATCAATTGGAAGACAACCCAGCAGGGCGCCAGTCTGTCATTTGCCACGGTGATGGGACCACCGGTTCGCCAGCGGGTAGGGACCACCTGTTTGGCTCAAGGGGCATGATCTTTCGTCTTGGGTCAGCTGTCAACTGAGGGTTTCTGGCGTCGGCGGTAGGACTGGCCTTCGACGACGAGTTCGTGTGCTGTGGAGGTGAGCCGGTCCACGGCGGACTGGGCCAGCAGTGGGTCGGTCATGACGGCCAGCCATTCGTCGGGAGTTCGGTTGGATGTCAGCACGGTGGAGGCCTTCTGGTGGCGGGCCACGACCAGCTCGTAGAAGTCGGCGGTCGCGGTGGCGTCCATGGGCTGCAGGGCGAAGTCGTCGACAATCAGCAACCGGACTTGAGCGAGCCGCCGCATCTCGGCTTCGGTGCTGTTGTCGAGTCGAGATGCCCTGAGCCGCTTGAACATCGAGTCTGCTCGCAGCATCAGGGTGGGGATCTTGCGGCGCACCGCGATATGGCCGAGCGCGGTTGCCAGATGGGTTTTGCCGACCCCGACCGCACCCAGCAGTAGCGCCCCGTGCGGTCCGTCGAGGAACCGCAGGCTGGTCAAGTCGGCCCATAGTGTGCGGTCGTAGCGCACGGCCGCGGTCTCGTCCCACGCCTCGAGGTGCATGGCCGGGTCCAGGCCGGCGTCGCGGGCGCGCCGGGCGGCTGAGCTGGTGTCTCTGCGGGTGGCCTCATCGGCCAGGACGAGTTCGAGGAACGCGGCATGGGACATGTGTCGTTGCCCGGCCAGGATGAGCCGCTCGGGCAGGGTGTCGAGCATGCGGCCGAGTTTGAGTTGACGCATCACGTGTTTCAGATCGGCCGAGACTGGATCAATGACAACGTCTTTGGTGGGTCTGGGCATCACAGTTGCTCCTGTCCGGGCTCGTCGAGGACGCCGCCGTCGATGACGGTCAGCCAGTCCGGCCTGGTCGGCTTGGCCGGCGTGGGTGGGCTGGTGCGGTATTCGTCGGGGTCGCGGGCGAACCGTGCCGGGGCCAAGCCGGACGCGGCGCGTGGTGGCGGCTGTTCGGCGTTCTCGGTGGCTTTGGCCAGCATGGCCGCGATCTTGGTCACCGAGACGACGTCGAGGTCCAGGGCACGCCCACAGGCGGTATCGGTGGGATCCGGGCCGTAGCGTTTGACCAGCCCCAGCAGTCGGTACACCTGACGCATCCGGGTCCACGGCAGGTCGTGATCCAGCAGCCGTTCGGCGTAGATGCCGATGTTGGTTCCGTGCCCGGCGGCGGTGGCGATCAGCCGGTTCAGGTCGCGCATGGCGTAGCCGGTCTTGGCCGCGGGCAGATCGACCGGGTCTGTGCTGCGCCCACCGGGGGGTTGTCGTGGGTGGGTCTTGACCAGCTGACCGCGGTGGAACATCTTGACCAGTTCACCGTCGGCTCGGGCTGAAATCGTCTGTCCCCGATACTGTTCGGGTATCGAGTAGAGTGCTTTGCCGACTTGAACGTGGTAGTCGCGGTGCACTTTGACTTGGGCGTAGATCGGTACCGCGTAAGGTGCGGCGGGCGCCTCGACCAGCAGTGCGGCTTCGGTCTCGGCGAACACCACCGCCGGGCGGGCACAGGTGGTGCCGTGGATGCGTTTGCCGGCCTTCTCGGCGCACCACGCCTGGGCGCGGGCCTGGGCGTCGGCCAGATCGGTGAAGTCCTCCCCGGCGAAGAAGTTGTTCCGCACGTACTGGACCATCCGCTCGACCCGCGGCTTGTCCTGCGGGTGGGCCACCCGGGCCGGGTCGGTGAGGAACCCGCGGGCCTGACTGTATTCCAGCCAGCCGACGGTGAACCTCGGATTCACCGAATCGGCGTGGGCCACAATAGTACTCATATTATCGGGGATCAGGACCTTGAAGACTCCGCCGAAGAACCGCCACGCCGCCTCACAGCCATCGATGACCGCTTGCAACGTCTGGGAGAACGTCAGCCACACGAACATGTGCCGCGAATACACCGCGGTGAAGATCAATGCGTGCACCACCCGGCGGCGCCCACTGACCGAGTCGAACAGCATGCCCATCCGAGCGAAGTCGATCTGGCACTCCACGCCGGGTTCCCCGTCGACCACGGGCACCGTGCCCCCTCGGCCCCGATAGTCGGTGCGCTCAGCGCAATAGCGGTGCAGGGTCCGCTGAGGCACCACCACCCCGCGGCGGGCCAGCAGATCACCGATCTTGACCACCGTCAAACCGTCCTTGACCCAGTCTTTGATCTGATCATGGTTGGCGCACAACGATTCCCACGCCACACCATGGCCTTGCGGACGGTCCGGGCGGACCGCGGCTACCACCGCGCCGATCAACTCGTCACTGAGCTGGTCGACACCACACTCACGATCCAACCCGCCGCCACTGCGGCATCGACGTAGCGTCGCGCCGTCTTGCGGTCCACCCCAGCCTGGGCAGCCACCGTCCGATACCCCGAACCCGACAGCCATGCCCGCAGCACCTCACGAATCTCGATCACCGAAACCTCCCGATACACAGCGGACCTCCACATCGATTGACGTGAAGCAATCCGACCCAGCAATCGAGCGACTCCAGGCGCGACGCGCCGGGTGGTCCCATTACTGGCAAACGGGTGGTCCCATGACCGTGGCTAAACCCAGCTCAAACCGGTCCCATCACCGTGGCGGGCGACACCAGTCAGAGGCCGAGTCATCACCGGCGGCGAACGAGCAAGACCATCCTCACCCGAACCCGTTTAACGGAATCAATGTCAGTGGAGTGATGTAGTGTCGAACACATGTTCGAGTCAGAGTTCGTGGGTGTCGAGGACGCCGCTGTCGTTGCGGCCGTCGCCGACAGTGCCCGGGCGGAGGCTGCGAGCGCGGCGCGGCGGTTGGCGGCGATCGCTGAATTGACGTGTCGTCGGGTTCTCGACGATGACGAGCGTGCGCGGTGGGCCTGTGATTGGTGGGATTGCGCGGCCGCGGAGGTGGCTGCGGCGATGAACATCAGTCCGCGTAAGGCCTCGGGGCAGATGCGGATCGCGGTGGCGTTGCGCGATCATCTGCCGGCGGTGGCGGCGATGTTCGCCCGAGGCGAGGTGAGTGCGCGGGTGGTCGGCGCGATCACCTGGCGGACCCAGTTCATCACCGAGGCGTCGGTGTGGGCGCAAATCGATCAAGCCATCGCGAAGCGGGCGGGCCGGTGGGGTCCGTTGGGCGAGGACAAACTCGTCGCGGCCGTCGATGCGTTGGTGTTGGAGTTCGACGAGTCGGCGGTGATCGTGGCCAAGGCTGTGGCGCGCGCCCGCGATTTTGTGGTCGGGGATCTGGAGGATGAGGACGGGACGACCTCGGTGTGGGGGCGGTTGTCGGCGGCGGATGCGGCGGTGTTGAAGAAGAAGATCGCCGCGATGGTGGCCACGGTGTGTGAGCACGATCCCCGCACCGCCGGTGAGCGGCGCGCGGCGGCGGTGGGGGCGTGGAGCCAGGGCAACGATCACCTGCCGTGTGCGTGTGAGAGCCCGTCCTGCCCGGCCCGGGCCGCCCAGCCGGCACCGAAGTCCTCGGTGGTGGTGAACGTCTACACCGACCAAGCGACCGTCGACAACGTGCAGAGATCCGGAGCGCAAGCAGCCCCGTCAGAGTCCTCTGCCCCCTCGGCTCCCGTCACGGCGGGCACGGCGTTGTTGTCGGGGACCGAGGTGATGCCCACGCCGCTGCTGGCCGAACTCTTGCGTGATGGCGCCAAGCTACGGCCGCTGTGCACCCCGGCCGAGGAGCCCGAACGGGGGTATCGGCCGTCGGCGGGGTTGGCGCGCTGGGTGCGGGCGCGGGATCTGACGTGCCGGTTTCCCGGCTGCACTGCGGCCGCGGAGTTCTGCGATATCGATCATGTGATCCCCTACCCGCTGGGCGCCACGCATCCGTCGAATCTGGTGTGTTTATGCCGAAAACATCACTTGCTCAAAACGTTTTGGACCGGGGATTGGGACCTGACACTGCGGCCTGATGGCGCGGCGGTGTGGACATCGCCGACCGGGCACACCTATACGACATACCCCGGATCACGGGCGTACTTCCCGGACTGGGACACCAACACCGGAGACCTGCCACCCCCACCACAGCCGCCCACGTTCAGTACTGACCGGGGTTTGATGATGCCCCAACGTAAACGCACCCGAGCCGAGGACCGCGCCGCCCACATCAAAGCCCAACGCGCACAAAATAACTCAGACCCGCCAACCTTCTAGCCGAGCCACGCGCCGATACGGCGAACAGCCTCCTCGATATCAACCTCGGGGCCTGCAAAGGACAGCCGCACGAACGATCCGCCCCGCACCGTGTCGAAGTCGACGCCGGGCGCGATCGCGACACCGGTATCGGCTAGTAACTTCGAGCAGAACGACAGCGAATCGGCCGTCAGGTGCGATACGTCGGCGTACACGTAGAAAGCACCATCTGTCGGCGCGAGTTTGTCGATGCCGATGCCGCGAAGTCCGTCGAGCAGAAGTGTCCGGTTGCTCGAGTAGTGATGCAGCAGCGCGTCTGCCTCGGCGATCGACTCCGGCGTGAACGCCGCGACCGCGGCGACCTGTGCCAGCGTCGGCGGGCAGATGGTGAAATTACCGGTGAGGCAGTCGACTGCCCGCTGCAATTCCTGCGGGACCAGTAGCCAGCCCAGCCGCCACCCGGTCATCGCGTAGTACTTCGAAAAGCTGTTCACCACAACGGCTTGCCGCGACGTGGACCATGCGCAACTCGTCTCGGGCGCACCCTCATAGACCAGCCCGTGGTAGACCTCATCACTGATCAGCCGAACACCAGTCGACTCGCACCAGGACGCGATCGCCGCCAGTTCCTCCGGCGGAATGATCGTCCCCGTCGGGTTGGCAGGGCTCGCGACGATGACGCCCTGCAACGGTGGATCGAGTTCGGCCAGCATCTGCGTCGTCGGCTGGAACCGCGTCTCCGGTCCGCACGGAATCTCGATGACCTCACATCCCAGCGCCGACAGAATGTTTCGGTAGCACGGATAGCCCGGGCTCGCGATCGCCACCCGGTCGCCCGCGTCGAAGCATGCGAGGAACGCCAGCAGGAAACCACCACTCGACCCGGTCGTCACCACCACGTCCGCCGGGTCGACCGTTAGCCCGCGCCGAGTCTGATACGACGCTGCGATCGCCGCCCGCAGCTCTGGAATGCCAAGCGCCACAGTGTAACCAAGCACCGTATGATCCAGCGCTGCCTTTGCCGCCGCACGCACCGCTTGCGGTGCGCCGGAACTCGGCTGACCCGCCGAGAGATTCACCAGATCGCCGTGACTGCGCTGACGCTCGGCAGCAGCCAGCCACACGTCCATCACATAGAACGGCGGGATGCCGGCACGCAACGAGACGTTCATCGGGCCGGAAGTTGATCGAGGTCGTGGAAGAACCCGTGCACGTCGGCGTAATAGAAGGGCTTGAGCCCGCCGTACACGCCGCTCCAATCAGGCACCCACGCGACCACTGCGTCGAGAAGCATTGTGCGGGTGCCTTCGTCCAGTCCCTTGCGTGCAATCACCACGGGTGGTTTGCAGTTGTCGTACTGTCCGATGATTTTCGTGTCCTTGGCGTTGTCTGGCCGTGCTCGCCAGACATCCTCCAGGACCATCGTCGCCCGAACTTGCTTGGAGACAACGGCATCGATCTGGCCTTGCCACGCCGGGACTGCGACCATATGCAGGAAATCATCCCGCGATTTACCCTGCCTGGCCAACAGAATCGCCGGTGAGAAGTAGCTCGACGTACAGGCCGTGTTGATGTATCCGTAGTCAGCGCCCTGCAAGTCGGCCCACCCCGTCGCGGGGTCGTCGGCCCTGACGACGAGCAGGCTGGTCTGGCGAGGATCGCCGGTGAACTTCGACGTGGCGATCGCCAGGCCTCGGTAGGTGTCGTCGCCACTTCGGAAGATCCGGTGAAAGTCGGCCGTCGGCACATACGCGATGTCCGGCTGGTGTCGGTCGAGAGCCTCGTCGATCGCGGCGAGATCGGCGGTCTGGCTCGCGACGATGTCGGCGGCGGTGAGAATGCTCTTCCACGGCTCATCGCTGGTCGGCAGCCCAAGATTCTGGTCCAGGACGAAGGTCAGCGACGTCACGTAGCCAACGTTAGAACACTTCGGATTCGAGCCGACGCAAATGCTCCCTAGGCGGTCCGAGCAGTTGCGCGCTGCCGTGCGCTCGCTTGAAGTACAGCTGAATGTCGTGCTCCCACGTGATGGCGATGCCACCGTGCATCTGGACTGCCTCGCCCACCACCTCGGAGAACGCTTCGCTCGCCGAGAAACGCGCCAGCGCCGCTGATGTCGGTGATGGTTCGGCTACCGCGTCATTGACCACCGCGCGCGCCGACTGCACTGCGACGTACAGGTCGGCCATCCGGTGCTTGAGCGCCTGGAAGCTGCCGATCGGCCTGCCGAACTGAACCCTGTCCTTGGTGTACGCGACGGTGAGATCGAGACACCGTGCGGCCGCTCCGATCTGCTCGGCGGCCAGCAGGATCGCCGCCGTATCGGCGAGCCCCGGGTCGGCGCCGATCTCGGTATCGCCCTGCGATTCGATGCGGGCCAGCCGACGCGTCGGATCCATGGTGTCGACGCGGTTCGCGGTGAACTCCGACAGCAGCGTCAGCCGCTCTCCGTCCGCGGTGATCACGATGTCAGCGACGTCGCCGCTGATCACAAAATTCGTATCGAACGCGACCGTGCCGATCTTGGTACCGGCCGCGAGTTCTTCCAGCGCGGAGGCGTCGGGTTGCTCGGCGGTCAGCAGCGCCAGCTCAGCCAGCGTCGTGCCGAGCAGAGGCGTCGGCACCAGGCCCTTGCCGAGTTCTTCGAGGACGACGGCGGCATCGGCGAGCTCACCACCCGCACCGCCGAGCTCCTCGGGTACCACCAGAGCGGCGGCGCCCACCTGCTCGCACAACAACTTCCACAGCGACTCGTCGAAACCTCGCTCGGACTCCATCGCCTGCCGTACGGCCTCAGGCGACGCGTGCTTTTCGACCAGGGCGGCTACCGTGCCCCGCAGCAGTTCCCGTTCTTCGCTCACAGTGCCTCCAGAAGCCGTCGCCGGTGCAGCGTGGGATCGCCCCACGCCGAACGCAGTGCCTGCACCCGCAACAGCGACAGCGACATGTCGTGCTCTTGCGTGAATCCGATCGCGCCGTGGGTCTGTAGCGCAGAGCGTGCCGCCAGCAGCGCGGCGTCCGCCGCGGCGACCTTGGCGGCACTGACGTCGCGCGCCGTCTCCGGCGTCTGGTCGGCCACCGACAGCGCCGCCCCGTAGACCAGGGGCCGAGCGAGCTCCAGGGCAATGTGCACGTCGGCGAGTTTGTGTTTGATTGCCTGATACGTACCGATCACCGTGCCGAACTGGCTGCGCTGCTTGGCGTACTCGACCGACATGTCGAGCAGCGCCTGCCCTGCCCCGACCAGCTGCGCCGCAGTCGCCAACACGCCGAACTCGTATGCGCGTTCCACATCGGCGGCCTGGCCGTCCCCGGACACGCTGACGTTGAACAACTTTCGACTCGGGTCGACGGATTGCGCCTGCTCGCCCGCGGTGCCGTCGCTGACTTTTCCATCGGCCGCCACCAGAATCAGGCCGGCGGTGTCGGCGTCCACCGCCCGCGGTACCTGTGGGGGCATCGCCACGGTGGCGATCAACTTACCGGCCGCCAGCGCCGCGCTCCGTTCGGCCCCGTCATCGTGGCTGGCGAGGAGAACCGGTGCCACCGCGATCGATTCGGTCACCGGGCCGGGAACGCACCACCGACCCAACCGCTCGGCGGCGACCACCAGATCGACGGGGTGCGCGTCGATCCCGTCGAACTTCTCGGGCACCATCAGGGCGGTCACACCCAGGTCGGCCAGCTGTGCCCACACCTTGCGGCCAGGCGCGGGGTCGCCCGCGGCCCACGCGCGCACCGCGGCGGGCATGTCGGCCGCGCCGAGTGCGGCGTCGATGCTGGCGGCGAAGTCGCGCTGCTGTTCGTCAATCTCGAAGTTCATCTGTCTACTTCCGCGGCAGGCCCAGTAGGCGCTCGGCGATGATGTTGCGCTGAATCTCGTTGGTGCCCGCGTAGATCGGGCCGCCCAGTGCGAAAAGCAGACCTTCGGTCCACGAGTCGACCAGCTCGGCGTCGGCGCCGCGCATGTCCAGCGCGGTCTGATGGATCGCCACGTCGAGGTCCGACCAGAACACCTTGGTCACCGACGACTCGGCGCCCAGTTCACCGCCGCCACTCACTCTGGTCACGGTGCCGAACGTGTGCAGCCGGTAGGCCTGCGCCTTGATCCAGGCGTCGGCTACCCGGTCGACGAAAACGGGGTCGGGGTTGGCCTTCCACTGGGACACCAGTCTTTCGGCGGGCGCGATGAAGCGGGCCGGGCTGCGAAGTGACATCCCGCGCTCATTGCTCGACGTACTCATTGCGGCGCGCCAGCCGTCGTTCACCTCACCGATCACGTCGTTGTCAGGCACGAACACGTCGTCGAGGAAGATCTCCCCGAAACCGGTGTCGCCGCCCAGCTGGGCAATCGGGCGCACCGTGACCCCGTCGGCCTTCAGGTCGAACATGACGTACGTCAGCCCTTTGTGGCGCTGCGCCTCGGGATCCGAGCGGAACAACCCGAACGCACGCTCCCCGAACGGCGCCCGCGAGCTCCAGATCTTCTGGCCGTTGAGCAGCCAGCCACCGTCGGTCTTGGTGGCGGTCGATCGCAGCGACGCCAGGTCGCTGCCCGACTCGGGCTCCGACCAGGCCTGCGCCCAGATCTCCTCGCCACTGGCCATTTTGGGCAACGCCCTGTCGAGCTGCTCCTGGGTGCCGTGCGCGAACAGGGTCGGCGCGAGCATCGACGTGCCGTTCGCGCTCGCTCGGCCGGGCGCGCCCGCGCGGAAGTACTCCTCCTCGTAGACCACCCACTGCAGCAGCGTCGCGTCGCGGCCGCCGTACTTCTCGGGCCACGTGATCACCGACAAGCCGGCGTCGAAGAGCACCTTGTCCCAGGTCCGGTGTTGTTCGAAGCCCTCGGCCGTGTCGTATGACTTGGTCGGGAACTTGTCCTTGTTCGCCGAGAGGAATTCGCGCACCTCGGACTGGAAGTCCAAGGTCGCGTCGTCGAAATTGAGATCCATCAGTGCTTCCTATTTCCTCATCCCGCGGAGGACTGGCTTGACCACTTTGCCGCCCGGATTACGCGGCAGCACGTCGAGGAACTCCACGAAACGCGGCGCCTTGAAGTTCGCGAGATGCTCACGCGTATAGGTGATTACCTGTTTTTCGTCTAGTTCCGCGCCTGGCTTGAGTACGAGGAACGCCTTGCCGACCTCGCCCAAGCGATCGTCGGGCACCCCGATGACGGCCGACTCGGCGACGCCGTCGAGGCGCGCCAGCACCTGCTCGATCTCGGCGGGATACACATTGAATCCGCCGCAGATGTACATGTCCTTGAGCCGATCGGTGATCGTCAGGTTTCCGCGCTCGTCCAATCGGCCGACGTCGCCGGTGTGTAGCCAGCCGTCGGAATCGATTGCGGCGGCGGTGGCTTCGGGATCATCGAGGTATCCGAGCATCACGTTGGGCCCGCGCAGCAGCACCTCACCCGACCCGTCCTCGGACGGGTCGTCGATGCGCAGTTCGAAGTCGGCGATCGGGCGCCCGCATGTCGCGGCCACGGTGACCGCGTCGTCCTCCGCGCGGCACATCGTGCCGAACCCGCTGGCCTCGGTCAGGCCGTACGCCGTCAGCACGATGTCGATGTCGAGTTCGCTCTGCATGCGTTCGATCAGAACCACGGGGATCGTCGCCGCGCCGGTCACCGCGAATCGCAGCGACGTCAGGTCGTAGTCGCCGCGCTTCGGATGGTCCAGCAGGGTCTGGTAGATCGTGGGCGGCCCCGGCAGCACGGTGATGCGGTGTTCGGCCACCGCGGCCATCGCGTTCTCCGGGTCGAACGTCAGCTGCGGGATGAGCGTCGCGCCGGTCTGCAGGCACGCCAGGATTCCGGCCTTGTAGCCGAAGTTGTGGAAGAACGGATTGATGCACAGGTAGCGGTCGGCGCTCGTGAGCTGTCCGCAGGCGGCCCACGCCGCGGGCGCGTCGAGCGACTGGCGATGCGCGCACAGCGCGCCCTTACTGCGACCGGTGGTGCCGGATGTGAAGAGGATGTCGGAGACGTCGTCGGGGGTCAGCGCGGCGACGCGCGCGTCGACCGCCGCCAGGTTTGTCCCCCGCGCCACGAACTCGTCCCACGTGCCGTCGGCCTGCTCGATCGGGACGCGAATCACGTGCCGTAGGTCGGGCAGGGAACCCCGATCGATGGACGCGGCCTTGTCGGCGCCGAGGAACTCGCCCGCGGCGAACAGCAGCGGAGCGGCGGTGCGGGCGAGAATGTCGGTGGCCTCACTCGCGGTGTAGCGGGTGTTCAGCGGCACCACCACAGCGCCGGCATAGTGCGTGGCCAGGCACGCGACCACCCAATGCCAGGTGTTCGGCGACCAGATCGCGACCCGGTCCCCGGCCTGCACGCCCAGGTCGATCATGGCGGCGGCGGCCTGGCGCACCTCGGTGCGCAATTGCGCGTAAGTCAGCCGGCGATCGGTCGTGACCAGGGCGTCGTGGTCCGAGAACTGGTCAGCAATCCGGTCCAGGACCTGCGGAATGGTCCTCAGATCGGGCGTCATCGATGCTCCTCTAACAAAGCAAGTGCTTGGTAGGTTAGCCTACAGGGGTGATAGAGGTCCAGGAGTTCAGGGCCGAGGTCCGCGACTGGCTCGCCGAGAATCTCACCGGCGAATTCGCCGCGATCAAAGGCCTCGGAGGCCCGGGTCGCGAGGATGAGGCGTTCGAGGAACGACGCGCATGGAACCAGCATCTCGCGGCCGCCGGCTACACATGTCTCGGCTGGCCGGAGGAGCACGGCGGCCGCGGCCTGACCGTTGCGCACCGCGTCGCTTTCTACGAGGAGTACGCCCTCGCGAACGCGCCCGCGAAGGTGAACCACTTCGGTGAGGAACTGCTGGGTCCGACAGTGATCGCGTTCGGAACCCCAGAGCAGCAGCAGCGCTTCCTGCCCAAGATTCTCGATGTCACCGAGCTGTGGTGTCAGGGCTACTCCGAACCCGGCGCGGGCAGCGATCTGGCCAACGTGTCGACGACTGCCGAGCTCGTCGGTGACGAGTGGGTGATCAACGGGCAGAAGGTGTGGACATCGCTGGCGCACTGGGCGCAGTGGTGCTTCGTCGTCGCCCGCACCGAGAAGGGTTCCAAGCGTCACGCCGGTCTGTCCTTCCTTCTGGTGCCGTTGGATCAGCCGGGTGTCGTGGTGCGGCCGATCGTGCAGTTGACCGGGGACTCTGAGTTCAACGAGGTGTTTTTCGACGACGCGCGCACCGAGGCCGATCTGGTGGTTGGGACGCCGGGCGATGGTTGGCGAGTCGCCATGGCACTGTTGACGTTCGAGCGTGGTGTGTCGACGCTCGGCCAGCAGATCGAGTACGCCCGTGAGCTCTCCGGCGTCGCCGAGCTCGCCAAGCGCAACGGCGCAGCCGACGATCCGCTGATCCGCGAGCGGCTCACTCGGTCGTGGGCCGGTCTGCGCACCATGCGGTCCTACGCGCTGGCGACCATGGATGTCGAGCAACCCGGTCAAGACAACGTCTCGAAACTGTTGTGGGCCAACTGGCATCGTGAGCTAGGCGAGATCGCGATGGAGGTGCTGGGGCGCGACGGCCTGACGCTGACCGACGGTGGCTTCGACGAATGGCAGCGGCTGTACCTGTTCTCCAGGGCGGACACGATCTACGGCGGCTCCAATGAGATCCAGCGCAACATCATTGCCGAGCGGGTGCTCGGCCTACCCCGTGAGGTAAAGGGATGACTCTGGCCGAAGCGCCGAAAGAGATTGAGGGCCACGGACTTCTGACGGACAAGGTCGTGGTGGTGACCGCAGCCGCAGGCACCGGCATCGGCTCGTCGGTCGCACGACGCGCGCTGGTCGAGGGGGCTGACGTCGTGATCTCCGACCACCACGAGCGGCGCCTCGGTGAAACCCGCGACCAGCTCCTCGAACTCGGCCTCGGTCGCGTCGAGAGCGTCGTGTGCGACGTGACGTCCACCGCGCAGGTCGACGCGCTGATCTCGTCGACCACCGCTCGGATGGGGCGGCTGGACGTGCTGGTCAACAACGCGGGGCTGGGCGGCGAGACGCCCGTTGTCGACATGACCGACGAGGAGTGGGACCGCGTCCTCAACGTGACCCTGACGTCGGTGATGCGTGCGACGCGCGCCGCGCTGCGGTACTTCCGCGACGCGGACCACGGCGGTGTGATCGTCAACAACGCCAGCGTCCTCGGCTGGCGGGCGCAACACTCCCAGTCGCACTATGCCGCCGCCAAGGCGGGCGTGATGGCGCTGACACGCTGCAGCGCAATCGAAGCCGTCGAGCACGGCGTTCGGATCAATGCGGTGTCACCGAGCATTGCCCGGCACAAGTTCCTCGAGAAGGTCAGCAGCTCAGAGCTGCTGGACCGGCTCTCGGAGGGCGAGGCGTTCGGCCGGGCTGCCGAGCCATGGGAGATCGCCGCCACCATCGCGTTCCTGGCCAGCGACTACTCCAGTTACCTGACTGGAGAAGTGATTTCGGTGTCGAGCCAACGAGCATGAGTACCGAAAGTCCCGCTGGACAGACACGGCGCGACGAGCTCCTCGAGCTCGCCGCGACGATGTTCGCCGAGCGTGGGCTACGGGCGACGACGGTGCGCGACATCGCCGACTCGGCGGGAATCCTGTCCGGCAGTCTCTACCACCACTTCTCGTCGAAGGAGGAGATGGTCGACGAGGTGCTGCGTGGTTTCCTGGACTGGCTGTTCGATCGGTACGAGCAGATCGTCGCGGAGGAACCCAATCCGCTGGAGCGGCTCAAGGGCCTTTTCATGGCGTCGTTCGAGGCGATCGAGCATCGGCACGCGCAGGTCGTCATCTACCAGGACGAGGCCAAGCGGCTCGCGGGCCAGGAGCGGTTCTCCTATGTCGAGAAACGCAATCAAGAGCAGCGCAAGATGTGGCTGGACCTGCTCGACCAGGGCGTCCAAGACGGGTACTTCCGGCCCGACATCGACGTCGACCTGGTCTACCGGTTCATCCGCGACACCACCTGGGTTTCGGTCCGCTGGTATCAGCCGGGTGGACCGCTCACGGCCGAAGAGGTCGGCCGACAGTACCTATCCATAGTTCTCGGTGGTATCACCAAAGAAGGAGTCGAGTAATGGCTGAGGCATATGTCATCGAAGCTGTCCGCACCGCAGTGGGCAAGCGCAACGGCGGTCTGTCCGGCGTGCATCCCGTCGATCTGGGCGCCGCCGGGTGGCGCGGACTGTTCGACCGCGTCGACGTCGACCCGGGCGCCGTCGATGACGTCATCGCCGGCTGCGTTGACGCCATCGGACCCCAGGCAGGCAACATCGCCAGGCTGTCATGGCTGGCCGCCGGATATCCCGAAGAGGTGCCAGGCGTCACGGTTGACCGCCAGTGCGGGTCGAGCCAGCAGGCCATTTCCTTTGGCGCACAGGCCATCATGTCCGGCACCGCCGACCTGATCGTGGCGGGCGGAATGCAGAACATGAGCCAGATTCCGATCTCGTCGGCCATGACCGTCGCCGAGCAGTTCGGGTTCACCTCGCCGACCAACGAATCCAAGAGCTGGCTGCACCGCTACGGCGACCAGGAGATCTCGCAGTTCCGCGGTTCGGAGCTGATCGCCGAGAAGTGGAACCTCTCGCGTGAAGAGATGGAGGAGTTCTCACTGATCAGCCATCAGCGCGCGCAGGAGGCGATCCGGGCCGGACACTTCGAGAACGAGATCATCGGCGTCGACGGTTTCGCCATCGACGAAGGTCCACGCGACACGTCGCTGGAGAAGATGGCCGGCCTCAAGACCCTTGTCGAGGGCGGCCGGCTGACCGCCGCGATGGCCAGCCAGATCTCGGACGGTGCGAGCGCGGTGCTGCTCGCATCGGAGAACGCAGTTCAGGCTCATAATCTTAAGCCGCGCGCCCGCATCCACCACATCAGCGCCCGCGGGGCCGACCCGGTGTTCATGCTGACGGGGCCGATTCCCGCCACCCAGTACGCGCTGAAGAAGACCGGCCTGACGATGGATGACATCGACACCGTCGAGATCAACGAGGCGTTCGCACCCGTCGTGATGGCGTGGATGAAGGAGCTCGACGTCGACCACGCGAAGGTCAACCCCAACGGCGGCGCGATCGCGCTCGGTCACCCGCTCGGTGCGACGGGCGCCAAGCTGTTCACCACGATGCTGAACACGTTGGAGCGCACCGGCGGTCGCTACGGTCTGCAGACGATGTGCGAGGGCGGCGGCACCGCCAACGTCACGATCATCGAAAGGCTCTAGTGGTTGTGGACGATCACACCGCGGATGTTGCGGCCGGCGAGCATGTCGTCGTAGGCCTCGTTGATGTCGGCCAGCTTGTACTCCGCGGTGACCGTCTCGTCGAGCAGTAGCTTGCCGTCGCGGTAGAGGTTGAGTAGCCGCGGAATGTCCGCGCGGGGATTCGCCTCGCCGTAAAGGCTGCCGAGCAGCCGCTTCTGGTACAGCGTCACCATCGCCATCGGGAGGGTCGGCGTCACGTCGGCCATCGAGGCGATGGCGGTCATCACCACCGCGCCGCCCTTGCGGACGATGTCCATCGCCTCGTTGATCATCGGGCCCTTGAGCAGGCCGACGGTCAGCAGTGCGGAATCCGCCATCACCCCGCGGGTGATTTCGGCCACCAACTCCGTCGCTTCCGGCATGGACGTCACGAAGTGGGTGGCACCGAACTCGAATGCCTTGTCGCGCTTGGACTCCACGATGTCGACGACGACGATGTGCTCGGCACCCGCCAGCCTGGCGCCCTGGATCGCACCGCTGCCGATACCGCCGCACCCGATCACCACGACGGTGTCACCCGGGGTCACGTCGGCGGTGTTGACGGCTGACCCCCAGCCCGTCATCACCCCGCAGCCCAGCAGGCACGCGCGCGACAGCGGCAGGTCGTCGTCGACCTTGACCAACGAGGTCTCCGACACCGTGCTCAGTTCGGAAAAACTTCCGACGCCGACCATCACGCCGACGTCCTTGCCCTTTACCCGGCGCCGGTACGTGCCGTCGGCCTGCAGGCCCAACAGGATGATTGCGCCCATATCGCACAGGTTCTGGTGTCCGCTGGCACACCAGCGGCAGCGGCCACACGCGGGCAGGAAGGACGCCACCACGTGGTCTCCCGGCTTCAGGTCCTTCACGCCGGGGCCGACCTCCTGCACGACGCCGGCACCCTCGTGTCCGCCGATCATCGGCAGTGTCACGCCGGCCAGATCACCGGTCTGGACGTGGTGGTCGGAATGGCACAACCCGGTGGCCTCGAACGCGACGAGAACCTCGCCCTCCTGCGGACCATCGAGATCGATCTCTTCGACGCTCCACGGTTCGTTGAGTCCCCACAGCATGGCGGCGTTCGTCTTCATGGGCCGAGTTTAGGAAACTGCGACGCGGATTGGGCTGGATCGAAAGGCTTACTGTTCACTGCGCGAGAACCAGCCCGCCCAGTGCCACGATCCAGCTGGCGAAGCTGCCGACCAAGAAGTACTCCGTGACGTCATCGATCCCGATGTGCCCGTTCTCACGGGCCTTCTGCGCATTGATTTCCGGGAACCGGATGATGCTCTTGGCCGCGACCACCGCGGTGGCGGCCGCGAGCTGACCGGCCAGTCCGAGCCCGAGAATCAGCAGCCGTTCCATCGGGCCAAGCAGACGACCGCCCTTGAGTCGATCCGATGCCTGCGGTTGGCCGGCGGGCTTCACCGCACCGACCGAGGCGAGGACCAGCCGCACCAACTGGTTACCGGTCACGATTTGCAGGAGTACCACCGCGACGACCATGAGTATCCGGTCGGGATCCAAGTCTGCGATGCCTGGCAGGTCGACCCACGTCGACCATCGCCGCACCAGGCCGCCTGCTTCAGACCCCAAGCCCGACAACAGAATCAGCAGACCGACCGCCGTGGCGAACACAACCAGCGGAGCCAGCTGGCTGTCGCCGGTTCGCTCGGAGCGCGCGCACAGCACGACCCACGTGACGCTCGCCGCGATGGCGATCTCCAGCAGCACGATGTCGCGGGGGTGCCACAGCCCCGCGAGCGCCGCTGACGCAATCACCACAGCCACCGCGACGACGGGCGGCACCCAGGACCGGTCGGTCAACCGCCGCGTCAGATCGGCGATGCCCATCGCGATCAGCATCACCGCGAGCGCGCTCACGGGACACCACGCAGGTATTGCGATGCGACGACGATCAAGTCAAGGCCGTCGCGCCCGGCGCGCTGGGACACCGCCGATGCGCTGATGCCCTCGGCGGCGGCGATGTCCTTCTTCGTCTGGTTGGTCAACAGGCCCTTCACTATCCGTACCGATCGGTCGTCCAGCGATCCAAGCAGATGGTCCCGACACAGCAGGGCGGCGTTGATGGCGTCGGCGTCTGCGCGGTCAACGCCGTTGACCCGGAACGACGTGCGAACCAAGGCCAGCCCGGGTTGCCGTTGCGCGGCGGCCGTCCACTCGATCGCTTCACGTGCCGCCCACCAACCCGGACCGTCCTGGATACCGCGCTCGGGATCGAGCACCGACACCGCGCCCCAGCCGATGCCGAATCGGACATCGATGTGGGTTGCGACGGCGAGCCTGATGGACAGTGCGGCGTCGATCGCCGCGCCGACGCTGCGGTAGCTGCCCTGAAATTCGTCGCCGACCGTGAACGCCGGCGGATCGATCGCGCCCGCGCCGACGTCGCGCAACGCGTCTTTCAGCGCGACGTGAACGGCGCCGCGATCGGCGAGGTGACGTGAGCCGACGACGTCTCCGATCAGCGCAGCGCGTACGCCTGATGAAGTCTGGTACTTCATATCGGACATATGAAGATTATAGCTTCATTTTGAAGAAATGAAGCTTCAGACTTCAGATGGCTATTCGACCAGCGCGGCAGCCGCCTGCAGGTGTTTGACCGCATCGGCCACGATTGATTCGACCAGTTCGGCGCACGACGGCAGGTCGCTCAGGATGCCCGCCACCTGGCCTGAAGCCAGCACCCCCGCGTCGGTGTTGCCCTCGACCAAACCGGCCTTCAGCAGCATCGGGGTGTTGGCCGCCATGACGACCTGCGACCAGGTGAGTTCTTTACCGTGCCGCATCTCCAGGCCGTCGCTGATCATCGAACGCCATGTCATGCCGGACATCTTCTTGAACTTCTGGGCGTTGCGGATCGCGGCGGAAAAACCACGCAGGCGCGAACCGCTCTCGAGTTTCTCCACGAGCCCGGTGCGCAGCACTCGATGCGGCATACCGTCGACGCGGGTCGACACGACCGTGCCGTCCAATGCGGCCTCGAGGTATCGCCGCTTGACCGCTTCGGGCACGGTCGAATCGGAGGTCAACAGGAACCGGGTTCCCATCGCGACGCCGGCCGCTCCGTAGGACAGCGCTGCGGCGAGCCCGCGGCCGTCGAAGAATCCGCCCGCCGCGACGACGGGAATGTCGACCGCATTCAACACCGAGGGCAGCAGCAGCGTGGTGGCGATCGGCCCGGTGTGGCCGCCACCCTCGCCGCCCTGGACGATCACCGCGTCGGCACCCCACCCGGCCACCTTCTTGGCGTGCTTGGCGAGGCCGACCGACGGAATCACCACCACTCCGGCGTCTTTCAGCTTCGCGATCAGGTCGGGTTTGGGCGCCAGCGCGAACGATGCCACCCGCACGCCTTCGCGAATCAGCAGGTCGATTCGCTCGTTCGCGTCTCCGGCGTCGGCCCTGATGTTGATGCCGAACGGCTTGTCGGTGGTTGCCTTGACTTTCGTGACGGCGGTCGCCAGCTCCTCGAGCGTCATGGTCGCCGATGCCAGGATGCCGAGTCCACCGGCATTGGAGGTCGCCGCCACCAGCCGCGCACCCGCCACCCAGCCCATGCCGGTCTGCACCACCGGATGCTCGACGCCGACCAGCTCGGTCAGCGGAGTGCGCAGCTTGACCATTATCGTATTTCCTTGTCCCGTAGTGACTTCGGATCAATGACTTCGCGGATCAGTTTCTGCTCCTCGTCGGTGGGCAGCCGTGTCGTGTCGGCCGCCTCGAGGCCGTGCACCTCGAAAGAGGTGTTCTCGGCGACCTGCTCGGCCTCGACGCCGGGGTGCAGCGACAGCGCGCGCATCTGGTGGTCGGGTCCGTTGAAATCGAAGACGCCGAGGTTGGACACCACGCGGAACACGTTGACGAACCGGTAGGCGGGATTGTCGGGATCAACTTTGTCCCAGCCGATTCCGGATACCACGTCGACGAAATCGCCGAACACCCGCTTGGAGTGATTGCCCACCCAGTAGCTCGTCGCATGGTTGATGGTGTTCCCGGGGGCGCCGCGCACGCCGAACATCTGGCGGGTTGGATGCTGCAGCGGGCCAAACGCCGACAGGTTCTGATTGCCGTAGCGGTCAACCTGATTGGCACCCATGACGACATGGCGCCTACCCCAGGCCAGCGTCTCGAAGACACGGCCGAACGGCATCCAGCCCTCGATCGCCCCAGCCGCACCGAGCGCGGGGGTATCGGCTAGCAGCCGGGCCTCCCCGTCGGTCAGCAGTATGTCGGGGGAGAAGGTCAGGCGGGCCAGCCGGGCCCCGATCGACACCATGTTCGCCATCGGGCTGACCATGATCTCGCCTGCGTCGCGGAACAATTCGGCGCACGCCACGGCACACACCTCGGCGCGGGTCACTGACATCACTGGCTCTCTCCAAACTTCCGCACGGCGGCCTGATAGTCGGCCTCACTGCCGGACAGATACGTCGTGACGAAGTCTTGCCACGTTTCGTCGGAACCCGCGGCCTCGGCGTAGTGCCGCTGGAACTTCTCGTCGCGGCGGTAGTCGGGTTCGGCCGTGGTGAAGTGAGCACCGCCCGGTGCCTCGACCACGGTGTCGACCATCATCCGATTGATCAGCAGGGCCTGCGGGGGCACCGCCTTGACCAACTCCTCCGTCGGCACCACCCGCTCGACGGACAGCAGCCGCTTCTTCGCTGCCATCAGGAACAGGTCGTCGAAATACGGGTCGATGCCGGTGTATGCGGCATTGCCCTGGGCATCACCGAGATTCAGGTGGACCAATGCGGCGTCGAGGTTCAACGCGGGCATGGCGATCAGTTCCTCGAAGCCATCTCCGGTGGGGTAGGGCGACTTCACCGTCTTCAGCTCGTCGCCCCAGAACGCGCGGACGTCGCTGCCCAGCCCGGCGCGGATCGGCAGGAACGGCAGGCGCTGTGCGGCGGCCTGCAGACCGCAGCGCACCATACCCTCGTCCATCTCGCGGGCCTCGATGGCGCCGCTGGTGCGGGCCTTGGCGAACCACGGGTCATAGAACGGCGGTGAGTCCAAAGACACGAAGCCGTAGTAGACGCGCTTGACCTTGCCCGCCGAGCACAGCAGACCCAGGTCGGGACCGCCGTAGGTGACGACCGTCAGGTCCTTCACGTCGGTGCGCAGCAGCGCGCGCACGAACGCCATCGGCTTGCGCCGCGACCCCCAGCCGCCGATACCGATGGTCATGCCGCTCTCGATGGACGAGACGGCCTCGTCCAAAGTTGTTCTCTTGTCGCTCATTTGCCTCTCTTATCGGTCCCCGCGAACGCGTCGCGGTGCTCGTCGGCCACGCCTGCGAGGTTGAGCTCGAACGTGAAGCCCTGTTCCATGCGGTAACTCGAGTTCACCCTCTGCACATCGATGAGGTTCAGCGCTTCCTTGGCCGCGCGGATGACGCGGGTGTCCTTGGCGGCGATGTCGCGCGCCACCCGCAATGCGGCCTCGTCGAGCTCGTCGCGCGGCACGACCTCGTGCACCGAACCGAAGTGGTGCAGGGTCGCGGCGTCGACGGTGGCCGCGGTGAAGAACAGTCGGCGCATCATGTGCTGCGGCACCAGTCGCGACAGGTGCGTCGCCGCACCCAGGGCACCGCGCTCGACCTCGGGCAGGCCGAAGGTCGCGTCGTCGGACGCGACGATGACGTCCGCATTGCCGACCAGCCCGATGCCGCCGCCGACGCAGAAGCCGTTGACCGCCGCGACCACGGGCACCTCGCACTCGTACACGGCGCGGAACGCGTGAAAGCAACCGCGGTTGGCGTCGATGAGCGCGGTGAAGCCCTCGGTGTTCTGCATCTCCTTGATGTCAACACCCGCGTTGAAGCCGCGGCCCTCGGCGCGCAGGATCACGACGTGGGTGCTGCGGTCGCGGCCGGCTGCGGTGATCGCGTCGCCGAGTTCGAACCAGCCGCGCGATGGAATCGCGTTGACCTTCGGATAGTCCACGGTGACCGAGACGATGCCCGGTTCGACCGTATTGGTGGTGATCGTCATGCGGATACCTCGGTTACTCTGGGGGTCTCTACCTAAGCAAGCACTTGCTTGGTACGCTAGCACAGTGACCGACCGCCCAGAGATAGTCCTCGGACTCAATGACAGGGTCGTCCTGGTGACCGGAGGAGTACGCGGCGTCGGCGCCGGCATCAGCTCTGTGTTCGCCGCTCAAGGTGCGACCGTGGTGACGTGTGCACGTAGGCCGGTAGACGGATCGCCGTACGAATTCCACAGCTGCGACGTGCGCGACGACGAGTCGGTGGCGGCGTTGATCGACGCGATCACGAGTCGCCACGGGCGCCTGGACGTCGTCGTCAACAATGCGGGCGGATCGCCCTATGTGCTGGCCGCGGAGTCGTCGGCGAAGTTCAACACGAAGATCGTCGAGCTCAACCTGCTCGGACCCCTTTCGGTGTCGATCCACGCGAACGCCGTGATGCAGGAGCAGGCCCAGGGCGGTTCGATCATCAACATCGCCAGCGTCAGTGGGCGCAGGCCGACGCCCGGAACCGCACCGTACGGCGCGGCCAAGGCGGGCATGGAGAGCATCACCGCCACGCTGGCCGTCGAATGGGCGCCGAAGGTGCGGGTGAACTCGGTGGTCGTCGGGATGGTGGAGACCGAGCAGTCCGAATTGTTCTACGGCGACGCCGATTCCATCGCGGCCATCTCCAAAAACGTCCCGCTGGGACGGCTCGCCAAACCGGACGACGTCGGCTGGGCCGCCGCGTTCTTGGCCTCCGACGCGGCGTCCTACATCAGCGGCGCCTCCCTCGAGGTGCACGGTGGCGGCGAACCTCCGCACTACCTGGCAACCACCTCTGCAGACATCAAGTGACACATTCTTCAAACAACCGAGGAGATTTGAGATATGGGACTGCTCGACGGCCGCGTGGTCATCGTGACGGGTGCAGGCGGCGGCATTGGGCGCGCACATGCGCTGGCGTTCGCCGCCGAGGGTGCGCGAGTGGTGGTCAACGACATCGGTGTCGGGCTGGACGGCTCGCCCGCGGGCGGCGGTAGCGCCGCACAGGGCGTGGTCGACGAAATCACCGCTGCCGGAGGCGAAGCCGTGACCAGCGGCGCCAATGTCGCGGACTGGGCGCAGGCCGAGGGCTTGATTAAGACTGCCGTCGACTCGTTCGGCGGGCTCGACGTACTGGTGAACAACGCCGGCATCGTCCGCGACCGGATGTTCGCCAACACCAGTGAGGAAGAGTTCGACGCCGTCATCGCGGTGCACCTCAAGGGGCACTTCGCGACCATGCGCCATGCCGGCGCCTACTGGCGCGCGCAGTCGAAGGCGGGCCACACCGTAGACGCGCGCATCATCAACACCAGCTCCGGCGCCGGCCTGCAAGGCAGTGTGGGACAAGCCAATTACAGTGCGGCCAAGGCGGGAATCGCGGCGATGACGCTCGTCGCGTCCGCGGAGATGGGCCGCTACGGAGTCACCGTCAACGCCATTGCGCCGTCGGCCAGGACCCGGATGACCGAGACGGTGTTCGCGGAGATGATGTCCACCCAGGACAAGGACTTCGACGCGATGGCACCGGAAAACGTTTCCCCACTTGTGGTTTGGCTTGGCAGTGTCGAGTCCAAGGACGTCACCGGCAAGATGTTCGAGGTCGAGGGCGGCATCATCCGCGTCGCCGAGGGCTGGGCCCACGGCCCGCAGGTCGACAAGGGCGCGCGCTGGGATCCGGCGGAGCTCGGTCCCGTCGTCGCCAAACTGCTGGCCGAGGCGCGCCCGCCTGTGCCGGTCTACGGGGCCTGATCGCCGCCGATTGCGCCGAAACGCCGTGCGATAGCGCGCCGCCTTCCATGATGGAGAGGTGAGAGGTTATGCAGTGGGCGGCGTTGCCCGGATAGCCGGCTCGGCCGGCGTTGTTCTCGGCGCAATCCTGTTGGTGGTGGCCGGTTGTGGCGGTCAACGTGGCGGCGAGAACGGGGCGGCGGCGACCGATCCGACGTCGTGTGAGGTCACGTCCGACGCCAGGCTGAGCATCGCGACGGGCAACACCACCGGGGTGTACTACGCCCTCGGCGGCGCCTACGCCGAAGCCATCAATCAGCAGACCGACGGCAAGCTGAAGGCCACCGCCGCCGAGACGTCGGCCTCGCTCCAGAACATCCAGCAACTCGTGGCCGGCACCCATCAGGTGGCGTTCTCGCTGGCCGACACCGCGGCCGACGCGGTCAACGGCATGGCGGCGTTCGACGACGACCAGCCGATCGCCGCGCTGAGCCGGCTGTACCCCAACTACACCCAGGTGATCGTCCGCAGCGACGCAGGCATCAATTCGATCCTCGACATGCGTGGCAAGCGGGTATCCACCGGATCGCCGAACTCGGGCACCGAGGTGATCGCCAACCGCATGCTGGAGGCCGCCGGTCTCGACCCGAAGACCGATGTGCAGGCCCAGCGCACCGAACTCGGCAAGACGGTCGAAGGCATGAAAGACGGTTCGATCGATGCGATGTTCTGGTCGGGCGGGCTGCCGACCGGCGGCATCACCGACCTGTTCGTCAGCCAGCGCGACAACGTCAAGTTCATCGACGTGACCGACACGCTGCCGAAGTTGCAGAACATCAACCCGATCTACGAAGAGGGCGTCATCCCGGCGGACACTTATCAGACGCCCACGGACGTCGCGACCGTCTTGGTGCCCAATCTGCTTCTGGTCAAGAACGATATGGACGGCGACACCGCCTGCGTGCTGACCAAGGCGCTGTTCGACCACAAGCCCGAATTGGTCAAGGTCAACAAGGCGGCCGAAGGCATCTCGCTGGACACCGCACGCGAGACCATGCCCGTGCCGCTGCATCCCGGCGCCAAGCGCGCCCTCGACGACCTCGGCGCGGCGAACTGACCTCCACCGAAGCGGCTGCGTCGGCCGGCTACGAGGACGAGAAGCCGGCCCGGCAGTTGACCGGCTGGGTACACCACCTGGTGACCGTGGGCTGTGTCCTGATCGGGCTGTTCGCGCTGTATCAGGTGTTCTTCCCGCTGGCGCAGGGCAATCAGGTTTCGCTGATCCTGTTCCTGGCGGCAGTCCTTCCGCTCACGCTGTTGTGTTACCGATCCGGTGTGCGGTTGCGCCGCCGGACGGACAAGTCGGAGAACACCGACGAGGCGCCGCGGCAGAATCCGACGTGGTTCGACTGGCTGCTGGCGGTGACCGCGCTGGTGGCCTGCCTGTACCCCGTGTTGCCGTTCCAAATCGGTGACGGCGGAGGGGGATTCGACGAGTTCCTCAGCAGGCAGAGCACGCCGGCGATGGTCGACGTCGTCGTCGGAACGATCGTCGTCCTACTCGTCCTGGAGGCGTGCCGCCGGACCACTGGTGTGGCGCTGCCCATCGTGTGCCTGCTTGCTCTGGGTTACGCCTACTACGGCGGGTACCTGCCGCAGGGGGCGGCGATCGCCCACGCCGGCGTGGATTGGGTGCAGATCGTCAGTGCGTCGTTCATGCAGTCGACGGGACTGTACGGCGTGCCACTCGATGTCGCGGCGACCTACATCGTGTTGTTCACCATCTACGGCGCGGTGCTCGAGGGGTCCGGTGCGAGCAAGTTCTTCATCGACCTTTCGTTCGCCGCGTTCCGCCGGTCGCGGGCGGCCCCGGGACGGACGGTGACACTGGCCGGGTTCCTCATGGGCAGTGTGTCCGGATCCGGGACTGCGACGACGGTCAGCTTGGGTTCGGTGACGTGGCCGGTGTTGCGCCGCGCCGGGTATCCGCGCGAAAACGCGGGCGGAATGCTGGCCGCCGCGGGCATCGGTGCGATCCTGTCGCCGCCGACGCTCGGTGCTGCGGCGTTCATCATCGCCGAGTACCTCGGGGTGCCGTACCTGACCGTCCTGGTCTGGGCGGTGGTGCCGACGATTCTGTACTACCTGGGCATTCTGCTGGCCGTCGAGATCGACGCGCGGCGGTACGGCACGCGCGAGGTCGATGTCGACGCCGGGTCGTTCTGGCGTCTGCTCGGCAGGTTCGGTTACCACCTGATCTCGCTGGTGATGATCGTTGTGTTCCTCGCGCTGGATGTGTCGGCGATGCGCGCGGTCGTCTACGCCATCGCAGTCCAGATCGTGCTGTCGTATTTCGACCGCGAACACCGGCTGACCCCGGTGCGGCTCTACCGGGCGCTGGCCACCGGGGTGCGCGGGGTGCTCTCGGTGGCGGCGGTGTGCGCGGCTGCGGGCGTTGTCGCCGCGATGATCACGCGCACGGGACTCGGTCTGCAGCTGAACTCCATCCTGGTCAACACCGCCCGCGTCATATCTGAAAACCCAACGGTCGTATTGATTTTCACGGCGATATTCGCCGCGTTGGCGGTCTCGGTGCTGGGGCTGGCGGTGCCGGTCACCGCGTCGTTCGTGATCAGCTGGGTGATCGTCGGGCCCGCGCTGCAGGACCTCGGTGTCGCCGCGCCCGCGGTGGCGATGTTCGTCTTCTACTTCGCGGTGCTCTCCGAAGTGACACCGCCGACGGCGCTGGCATCGGTGGCGGCGTCGGCGATCACCGGCGGTCGCGTCATCCCCACGATGATGCAGACGTGGAAGTACACCCTGCCCGCATTCCTTGTACCATTCGCGTTCGTCTTGACCGACAACGGTGAAGGTCTGCTCGGGCTGCGATCGTTCGTCGACATGGTGTGGACGGGCGCGGTGGCCGCGCTGGCGGTGGCCGCGCTGGCTGTCGTCACCGGCGGCTGGATGATCCGGCGGGCGGGCTGGCCTGAGCGCGTGCTGTGCGTACCGGCGTCCGCGCTGCTGCTCTATCTGAACCCGGTGACGATCGCCGTCGGTGCGGGCCTGTTGGCGGTGGCCGCGGCGGTGAACGTCGTCATGGCTCGCAGACGACCATCGGAATCACCCGATCGGCAGCCTCTCGATATCCCCGATACGGCGGGTACATCTTGATCAGGCTGGGCCAGTAGCGCTTTCGCTCATCGTCGTTACGACGGTTCGCAGATGACGAGCGGGATCACCCGGTTGGTCCAGGATTTGTAGTCCTCGTACGTCGGATACATCTCGACCAGTCTCGGCCAGTACTTCGCACGTTCCTCCTCGGTGGCGTCGCGCGCGGTGAGATCGAGGATCTCTTTCTTGATTTGCACCTGGACTTTCGGGTTGGCCTTCAGGTTCAGGTACCACATCGGATGCTTGTCGCTGCCGCCCTTGGACGCGGCAACGACGACGGTGTCGCCGTCGCGGTGGAAGTACAGCGGACTGATCCGCGGCTCGCCGGTCTTGCGACCGATGGTGGTGAGCAGCGCCACCGGGATGCCCTGGAAATCACTGCCGAAGCCTTCACCTCCGCTGCGCCGGTACATGTAGGTGTTGAGCTTCGACATCCACTTGATGAAGGTGTCGGAAGCCTTCGTATCCATGAAGCGGGGACGCGATTTGGCCATGCGGTGATCTTAGGACTCGGTGAGGAACGGGCGGATCCCTGCGCGGATGTGGTGGATCAGGCCGTCGGCCGGGATCTGGAACGTCTCGTCGATGTGCGCGCCGACCTTGCGCCCCAACAGCGAAGGCTTGGTCACGAGATCGAACTTCGCCCGGATGGTGTTGCCGTCGACGACGGTGAACTCGGGCACGGTCGTCGCCTGGATCACCCGGTACTGCAACCCGCGATTCAGGCTGCGGCGCAGGTGATCTCCCGAGAACCCGGTCTTGAGCCCCACCTCGATACGCGTGCACCCGGGCGCGAACGGCACCTTGTCCGCGTCGTGAGAGACCAGCGCGTCGATGTACGCCTGGGCGGCCGCGATGCGCTGGGCTTCCGTGGACGATGGGGCCGCAGACATCAGATCCGCTCGATGATCGTTCCGGTGGACAGTGCGCCGCCCGCGCACATGGTGATCAGCGCGGTGCTCTTGTCGGTGCGTTCCAGCTCGTGCAACGCGGTGGTGATCAGGCGGCTGCCGGTGCTGCCGACCGGATGGCCGAGCGCGATCGCGCCGCCGTTGACGTTCACCTTGTCCATGTCGGGGTTGTGCACCCGCGCCCACGACAACACGACCGACGCGAAGGCCTCGTTGATCTCGGTGATGTCGATGTCGCCCATCTTCATCCCGGCCTTTTCGAGCACCTTCGCCGTCGACTGCACCGGGCCGTCGAGGTGGTAGTACGGCTCGGCGCCGACGAGCGCCTGGCTGACGATCCGCGCGCGGGGCTTCAGGCCGAGCGCCTTGGCTTTCTCCTCGTCCATCCACAGCACAGCGGCGGCGCCGTCGGAGATCTGCGACGACGTCCCTGCGGTGTGGATACCGCCCTCGATCACGGGCTTGAGCGAGTTCAGACCCTCCAGCGTGGTCTCCCGCAGGCCCTGGTCCTTGGTCACGATGTGACGGTCGCTGGTCGGCTGCTTGTTCTCGTCGAGCACCGGCGCTTCGATACCGCTGATCTCGCGGTCGAAGCGTCCTTCCGCCCAGGCCTGGGCGGCCTTGCGCTGCGAGTCGAAGCCGAACTGGTCGATGTCCTCGCGGGTGATACCGCGGCGCTGCGCGATGCGCTCGGCGGCGGTGAACTGGTCGGGCAGGTCGATGTCCCATGAGGCGGGGCGCAGGATGCCGCGGTCGGGGCCGGCGTTGGCGCCGAGGCCGACGCGGCTCATCGCCTCGATGCCGCAGGCGATGCCGATGTCGATGGCGCCGGCCGCGATCAGACCCGCGACCAACCCGTTGGCCTGTTGGCCGCTGCCGCACTGGCAGTCCACGGTCATGGCGCCGACGTGTTCGGGCAGTCCGGCGACCAGCCAGCTGACCCGGGTGATGTTGTTGGACTGCTCGCCGAACTGCGTGACGCAGCCGCCGATGACCTGCTCGACCATGTCGATTTCAAAGCCAGAGTCGTGCCTGGCCTTTTCGACTAGAGCCTTCTGTGTTGCGCCAAGCAACTCGGTGGCGTGTAGGCCGGATAGCCATCCGTTCCGCTTACCGATCGGGCTGCGAGTGGCTTCAACGATGACAGGGTTACCCATTCCGTCAGGCTAGAACACGTTTCATTACTCTGACAAGCGAGGATGGTGACCTGCCTTTTATCTGCGGAGAAGGCATGTTTTACTGGCACTAGAACACGTTGCAATTTGTGTTGAAAAGGAGCGCACGGTCATGGCACCCCACAACATTCCCGCAGACTTCGACTTCCTCGACGCGAGTCTGAACCTCGAGCGTCTACCCGTGGAGGAGCTCGCCGAGCTGCGGGCCTCGGAGCCCGTCCACTGGGTGGACGTTCCGGGCGGAACCGGCGGATTCGGAGACAAGGGCTACTGGCTTGTCACCAAGCACGCCGACGTCAAAGAGGTGTCGAAGCGCAGCGACATCTTTGGCAGTTCGCCCGACGGCGCCATCCCGACCTGGCCGCAGGACATGACCCGCGACGCCATCGACCTGCAGAAGGCCGTGCTGCTGAACATGGACGCGCCACAGCACACCCGGCTGCGCAAGATCATCTCCCGCGGCTTCACGCCAAGGGCGATCGGTCGGCTCGAGGACGAACTGCGCGCGCGTGCCCAGAAGATCGCCGAGACCGCCGCGGCCGAGGGCTCAGGAGACTTCGTCGAACAGGTCTCGTGCGAACTGCCGCTGCAGGCGATCGCCGAACTGCTCGGTGTACCGCAGGACGACCGCGACAAGCTGTTCCGCTGGTCCAACGAGATGACCGCCGGTGAGGACCCGGAGTACGCCGATGTCGATCCGGCGATTTCCTCGTTCGAGCTGATCCAATACGCGATGAAGATGGCCGAGGAGAGGGCCAAGAACCCGACCGAGGACATCGTCACCAAGCTCATCGAGGCCGACATCGAGGGCGAGAAGCTGTCCGACGACGAGTTCGGCTTCTTCGTCGTGATGCTCGCGGTCGCGGGCAACGAGACCACGCGCAACTCGATCACCCACGGCATGATCGCGTTCTCGCAGCATCCCGATCAGTGGGAGCTGTACAAGAAGGAGCGCCCCGCCACCGCGGCGGACGAGATCATCCGCTGGGCCACACCGGTATCCGCTTTCCAGCGCACAGCGCTCGAGGACACCGAGCTCGCGGGCGTGAAGATCAAGAAGGGCGAGCGTGTGGTGATGTCCTACCGCTCGGCCAACTTCGACGACGAGGTCTTCGAAGGTCCTCATCAATTCAATATCCTTCGGGATCCGAACCCGCACGTCGGCTTCGGCGGCACCGGTGCGCACTACTGCATCGGGGCGAACCTGGCCCGCATGACCATCAACCTGATCTTCAACGCAGTGGCCGACGCAATGCCCGATCTCAAGCCGATCGGGGAGCCCGAGCGGTTGATGTCGGGGTGGCTGAACGGCATCAAGCACTGGCAGGTTGACTACTCCGGCAAGAGCGCAGCCGTCGCACAGTAGCTTTCGCGGATCAAGGAGGATTCGGTGGATTTCAGTCCGGACGAAGGACAGCAGGCTGTCGCCGATGTGGTGACGTCGGCGCTCGGCAGGGACAACAGCTGGGACGCGCTGGTGTCCGGCGGCATCACGGCCTTCGGCGTACCCGACCGCCTCGGTGGCGACGGCCTGGGCCTCGCCGAGGTCGGCACCGCACTCATCGAGATCGGCAGACACGGCACCGTGAGTCCCGCGCTGGCGACACTGGGTCTCGGGTTGATCCCGCTGCTGGAGCTGGCGTCCGACGAGCAGCAGGATCGCTACCTCGCTGGGGTGCCGAAGGGCTCCGTGCTCTCCGCGGCGCTCAACGAGCCCGGCGCACCGCTGCCGGACCGGCCCGCGACCTCGCTTTCCGGCGGGAGGCTGAACGGGGTCAAGGTCGCGGTTCCCTATGCGGAACAGGCGGATTGGCTGATCGTGACCGCCGGCGGCGCTGTTGCGGTGATCTCCCCGAAGGCCGCGGGCGTACAGGTGGTCAAGACGCCGACCGCCAACCACGGCGACGAGTACTCGGTGACTTTCTCCGATGCCGAGGTCGACGGGGTGCTCGACGGTGCGCAGCCGCGGCGGGTGAACCAGCTGGCGCTGGCGGGCATCGGCGCGTTCGCGTCGGGTCTGGTCGCGGGCGCCCTACGGCTGACCGCGGACTACGTGGCCAACCGTGAGCAGTTCGGCAAGCCGCTGTCGACGTTCCAAACCGTCGCCGCACAGCTCGCTGAGGTATACATCGCCTCTCGCACACTGACCTTGGCCGCGACCTCCGTGTTGTGGCGGCTCTCTGAAGGGCTGGACGCCGACGACGACACCGACATCCTCGGCTACTGGCTGGCCTCAGAGGCGCCGCCGGCGATGCAGTTGTGCCACCATCTGCACGGTGGGATGGGAATGGACATCGACTATCCGATGGACCGCTACTACTCCGGCGTCAAGGACCTGACCCGGCTGGTTGGCGGCCCGTCGCACCGACTCGATCTGGTGGGAGCGCAATGTACATCGAACTGACCCCTGAGCAAAAGCAGCTCCAAGCCGAACTGCGGCAGTACTTTTTGAACCTCATCTCGCCCGAAGAGCACAAGGAGATGGAGAGCGACCGCCACGGCAAGGCCTACCGCGCGATCATCAAGCGGATGGGCTCCGACGGCAAGCTGGGTGTCGGCTGGCCCAAGGAATTCGGCGGCCTGGGCTTCGGCCCCATCGAGCAGTCGATCTTCGTCAACGAGGCACACCGCGCCGACGTGCCCCTGCCCGCCGTCACCCTGCAGACCGTGGGACCGACGCTGCAGCAGTACGGCACCGATCTCCAGAAGAAGAAGTTCCTTCCCGGCATCCTCGCCGGTGAAATCCATTTCGCGATCGGCTACACCGAGCCCGAGGCCGGCACCGACCTCGCATCGCTGCGCACCACCGCGGTCAAGCAGGGCGACGAATACATCGTCAACGGCCAGAAGGTGTTCACCACCGGTGGACATGACGCCGACTACGTATGGCTGGCGTGCCGTACCGACCCGGAAGCCGCCAAGCACAAGGGCATTTCGATGCTGATCGTCGACACAACCGATCCCGGCTACAGCTGGACGCCGATGATTCTGTCCGACGGCGCTCACCATACGAACGCGACGTACTACAACGACGTCCGGGTACCCGCCGAGATGCTGGTCGGCGAGGAGAACGGCGGCTGGCGCCTGATCACGACGCAGCTGAACAACGAACGCGTGATGCTCGGTCCGGCAGGGCGATTCGCCTCGCTGTACGACCGGGTACACGACTGGGCCGCGAAGCCCGGTTCCAACGGCGACACCCCTCTCGATCACGACGACGTGAAGCGGTCGCTCGGCGAACTCAAGGCGATGTGGCGGATCAACGAGCTGCTGAACTGGCAGGTGGCCGCCTCCGGCGAGACCATCGACGTCGCAGATGCCGCCGCCACCAAGGTGTTCGGCACCGAGCGGATCCAATATGCCGGCCGGCTCGCCGAGGAGATCGTCGGTAAGTACGGCAACCCGGCGGATGCGGAAACCGCAGAACTGCTCGAGTGGCTGGACTCGCAGACCAAACGCAATTTGGTGATCACGTTCGGCGGAGGTGTCAACGAAGTGATGCGAGAAATGATCGCGGCGGCCGGACTGAAGGTGCCGAGGGTTCCCCGGTGAGCGCGGTCGAGGACATCCAGAAGGCCGCCGAGCGGGTCAAGGCCGAGGGCAAGAGCAAGCCGCGGGTTGCCCGTCACCCGGTGAACCAGCCGATGATCGACCACTGGCTCGACGCAATGGGGGACACCAACCCCATCTACGTCGACGAGGCAGCCGCCAAGGCGGCGGGTCATCCGGGCACCGTCGCACCTCCCGCGATGATCCAGGTCTGGACCATGATGGGGCTGGGCGGCAACCGCGCCGACGACGATCCGCTGGGCAAGATCCTCGGATTGTTCGACGACGCAGGGTATATCGGCGTCGTCGCGACGAACTGCGAGCAGACCTATCACCGCTACCTGCGCCCCGGTGAGCAGGTCAGCGTCGCCGCGGAGCTCACCGACGTCGTCGGCCCCAAGCGGACCGCGCTCGGCGAGGGTTTCTTCATCACCCAGCGGATCTCCTGGCAGGTCGGCGACGAAGACGTCGCCGAGATGATGTGGCGCATCATGAAGTTCAGGCCCGCCGATCAGGACGCTGCGACCGGCGCGGTGCCCGATGACTTGGACGCCGACTCGATGATGCGGCCGGCATCGTCGCGGGACACGAAGTTCTTCTGGGACGGCGTCAACGCGCACGAGTTGCGTATCCAGAAGCGCGGCGACGGCACGCTGCAGCATCCACCCGTGCCGGCACTCTGGCAGGACAAGGAGCTGGAGACCGACCACGTCGTCGCCTCCGGTAAAGGGACGGTGTTCAGCTTCGTGGTGCACCACGCCCCGAAGGTGCCCGGCCGCACGCTGCCCTTCGTCATCGCATTGGTCGAACTCGAAGAGGGTGTGCGGATGCTCGGCGAGCTCCGAAACGTCGACCCCGCGGAGGTGGAGATCGGATTGCCGGTCCGCGCAATGTATATCGACTTTCCCGAAGGGGATTCCGGGCCTGCTTGGACCAACTACGCATGGGAGCCCGCAAAGTGAGCGCCACAGGGTCTGATGTCGCCGCCGGAGCGGCTCCGGAAATCCAGGTGGGCACGAAGCTGCCCGAGCTCGCACTCTACGGCGATCCGACGTTCATCGTGTCGACGGCGATTGCCACGCGCGACTATCAGGATGTGCACCACGACCGGGACAAGGCACAGGCCAAGGGTTCCAAAGACATCTTCGTCAACATCCTGACCGATACCGGCCTCGTGCAGCGCTACATCACCGACTGGGCCGGACCGAACGCGATCATCAAGACGATCGGGCTGCGGCTCGGTGTGCCGTGGTACGCGTATGACACCGTCACGTTCAGAGGTGAGGTCACCGCCGTCGAGGACGGCCTGATCTCACTGAAAGTGACTGGTAGCAACAGCCTTGGCGATCATGTGATCGCCACCGCGACGTTGACGATCGGAGATGCCTGATGCCGGGTGAGCTTTCCGGAAAGGCGGCGATCGTCGGGATCGGCGCCACCGACTTCTCCAAGAACTCCGGTCGCAGCGAATTGCGGCTGGCGTCCGAAGCCGTGCTGGACGCGCTCGACGACGCCGGCCTGACACCGGCCGATGTGGACGGCATGGTCACCTTCACCATGGACTCCAACACCGAGGTGTCGATTGCGCGCGCCACCGGAATCGGTGAGTTGAAATTCTTCTCCAAGATCCATCACGGTGGTGGCGCGGCGTGCGCCACGGTCCAGCAGGCAGCGATCGCGGTGGCCACCGGGGTCGCGGATTGCGTTGTGGCATACCGGGCCTTCAACGAGCGGTCGGGCATGCGCTTCGGCCAGGTTCAGATGCGACTCGTGGAGAACGCCGACTCCACCGGTGTGGACAATTCGTTCTCGTATCCGCACGGTCTGTCCACGCCTGCCGCTCAGGTGGCGATGATCGCCCAGCGCTACATGCACTACTCCGGTGCGACCAGCGCGGACTTCGGCGCCGTCTCGGTGGCCGACCGTAAGCACGCCGCCAACAATCCGAAGGCGTACTTCTACGAGAAGCCGATCACTATCGAGGATCACCAGAACTCGCGGTGGATTGCCGAGCCGCTGCGGCTGCTTGACTGCTGTCAGGAGACCGATGGTGGTGTGGCGCTTGTGATTACGTCTGCTGAGCGGGCCAAGGATCTCAAGCACCGGCCCGCCGTCATCGAGGCGGCCTCGCAGGGTTCCAGCCCCGATCAGTATTCGATGACAAGCTACTACCGGTCGGAATTGGGGCTGCCGGAGATGGGCTTGGTCGGTAGGCAGCTCTGGGAGCAGTCCGGGCTGACGCCCGCCGACATCCAGACCGCGATCCTGTACGACCACTTCACGCCGTTCACGCTCATCCAGCTGGAGGAGCTGGGGTTCTGCGCTCCGGGTGAGGCCAAGGACTACATCAAGGACGGCGCGATAGAGATCGGCGGCAGGTTGCCGATCAACACCCACGGTGGTCAGCTCGGTGAGGCGTACATCCATGGCATGAACGGCATCGCCGAAGGTGTCCGGCAGCTTCGCGGGACGTCGGTGAACCCGGTGGACGACGTCGAGCACGTGTTGGTGACCGCAGGCACCGGTGTCCCCACCTCCGGGTTGATTCTGGGCTGACGCCCGCTGTCGACACGATGCCCGACCGCGCGATGCGGTCGGGCTACTCGGCGATCTCGGTGATCCGCCCATCGGCCAGCAGGTTTAGGCTTTGCGTGCATATAAGTGCAAATCTAACAAACAAATCTGCGCCCGATATCCGACTCGTAGCGCCATTGCTGTCCCAGATCTGGGAGTCGAGAGACAGTGCCGGCGTGTGGGATTCGTCACTAACGAGAACGTAAGTAAATTCGAGTCGATCGCCGGGAAAAGCAGAGGTTCTCCCGGCAATACGCGTCTGCAGCAGGGAAGACGCTGCGGCGGTAGCCAGTACGCGAAGAGTCGCCGCCGGGCTATTTGATTGAAAACGCAAGCTTTGCCCAGTTCATGCAAACTCTCGAGTTGCTGCAGATCTGGCAAACTCCTACTCTGTTCATGACGCAGTCGGAAAGCTGATCTAGGTAAGAGCAGTCACGGTGGCCAGCTCACGGACAACGAGAGTCCATCGGCCGTCGGGACGGCGATCGAGCCCGGCTGAAATCACGTTCGCGGGGGCGACGAAAACAAGTCAGGAGTTTTGACCTTGGCAGGCCGCAGGGGCCCCGCGCCGGACGCACGCGAGACAAGAACTGGTTCATCGAGGCACCTCGTTGCTGCCCCATCACGCCCATCTCTGATCGGAGTACACAAATGACCAGTGCGGTGACCAACGGCAACGGATCTGCCGAACACGCAAAGCCGTTACTCAGCTCGTTACCCAAACCATCCGGTGGCGCCCAAACGTCTTCGGTCAGTCTCGTCATCCCGGTACGTAACGAGGCCCGCAACATCGCGTGGGTTCTGGAGCAGATCGCCGACGATGTCGACGAAATCATCCTCGTCGACGGCGAATCGACAGACGCCACGTTGATCACCGCCCGCAGTTACCGACCGGACGTCAAGGTCGTGGCACAGGAGGGCACCGGCAAGGGCAGCGCATTGCGAACCGGCTTCCTCGCGGCGACCGGCGACGTGATTGTCATGATGGACGCGGACGGCAGCATGTCGCCCCAGGAGATCCGGCACTACGTGCACTTCTTGGCCAATGGCTATGACTTCGTCAAGGGCTCGCGGTTCATGGGTGGCGGGGGGTCACTGGACATCACGCCGTTCCGGCGGCTCGGCAACCGATTCCTGCTGTCCGTCTTCAACAACCTGTACGGGACGGAACTCACCGATCTGTGCTACGGCTTCTGCGCATTCCACCGCCGCTATCTCGACCTTCTCGATCTCACCGCGACCGGATTCGAGATCGAGGCGGAGATGACAGTTCGGGCAGTGCAATCCGGTCTCCGCATCGCCGAGGTCCCCAGCCTCGAAATGCCGCGCCGAGCGGGCAAGTCGAACCTGCGTGCCATACGCGACGGCCGACGGGTATTGGAGACCACCCTGCGCGGACGGCGCGCGCCACGTCAGCGCAATGCGGGCCAGTTCATTAACGAGCTCGGGACCAGTTCGCTCGCGTCGGAAGCAGCAGCCGGGTCGGGATCGTGAGCCAGGCGTCGACCACGTTGGTTCGGCCGCCGCGCATCGTCCTGGCGACCGACCGGTTGAGTCCGGGGGGAGTCTCACACTTCGTCCTACAGCTGGCGAACCACTTCCGCGCTCGGGGGTGCCAGGTCGACGTCGTGTCACTGCGCCCCGGAGAGTGGGATCACCGGCTGGTCGAATCCGGCGTCGACGTCCATACAGTGCCGAGTCGCAAGGTCGTCGAGCTGATCCGTTCGGCTGACGTGATCCATTGTCAACAAAGGATTCTCGGTCTGCTTGCCGTCCTTCTCGGCGCGCGTGCCCGCACCATCGAACACGTCCACAACGTCATGTCGGGCCACCGATTGCTTTCGTTTCGCGCCTCGACCATCGTCGCGGTGTCGAATCACGTACGGAGCGGTCTGCAGTCACATTATCCGCGGTTGGCGAATCGCCATTTGAGCGTAGTGTCCAACGGCGCGCGCAAACGTCCCGGTGATCCCCTGCCGTTCGGACGCCGGTGCTACGACATCGTCGGTGTCGGCCGGTTTGAGGAGCAGAAGGATCCCCTCGCCTTCCTCGACTTGGTGGCGCGCCTGCACCGGCACAACGCCGGCCTGAGAGCCGTGTGGATCGCGCCCGGCGCGGGATCGCTGCAGCAGCAGTTCATTGATCATCAACGCCTGCTGGGCCTGAACGACGTCGTGACGGTATCGCAGGGCGGCACGCATGAGGCCACTCGGGACCTGATCGCACAGTCAAAGGTGTTCCTGATGACGTCGAAGTGGGAGGGCCTGCCACTCGCGGCTCTCGAGGCGCTCGCCAGTGGCACCCCCGTGGTGACGACACCCTGCGGTGAGATCGCCGACATCATCGGGAACGGCGGCTGTGGGGCGGTGTTGGACTCCGATCTCGACGCAGGGACGTCAACACTGGTATCGCTGACCTGCGACCGCTCGCTCTGGGAAAGCAACTCTGCCAACGCATTCTCGGTCGCCGACGATTTCTCCGAGGACGGCATGACGGCCATGGTCGAACGCACCTACAGATCGGTGCAGCCGAACGTGTGGCCCGATGTTCCTGATCGGGTGCCAAGCGAAGGAGGGGTGTTATGCGAGTCTTGATGACCGGCCATCGCGGCTACCTCGGCGCAGAGATGGTCCCAGTCTTGAGACAACTGGGGCACGACGTCGTCGGGCTCGATACGGATTACTATGCCGGGCGCGACTTCCTGCGCTCTCCCGATCCGATTCCGATGCTCGCGATGGATATCCGCGACGTGAGCGCCCGCGAGCTGCGAGGGTTCGACGCCGTGGTGCACCTGGCCGCGCTGTCGAACGATCCGGTATCGGCACTGAATCCACAGCTGACCTACGACATCAACCTGCACGCCAGCGTCAGCTTGGCTGAGGCGGCCAAGGCCGCTGGCGTCAGCCGCTTCGTGTTCTCGTCGTCGTGCAGCCTCTACGGTCGCGGCGGTGACAAGGCACTTTCCGAACTGGCCCCGCTCAATCCGGTGACACCATACGGTGAGTCTAAAATCCAGGTCGAGCGCGCGCTCTCGGCGCTCGCCGACGACACCTTCTCGCCGACCTATCTGAGGAACGCGACGGCATACGGGCTGTCGAGGCGGTTGCGTGAGGATGTGGTTGTCAACAACCTGGTCGGACATGCGATGACCAGTGGCCGTGTGCTGTTGCTCAGCGATGGCCAATCGTGGCGCCCGCTGGTCCACGTTCTCGACATAGCGCACGCATTCGCCCAAACACTCTCCGCACCACGTGAAACCGTTCACGACGAAGCCTTCAACGTGGGCAGGTCGGCCGAGAACTATCGGATCGCCGACGTGGCAAAGCTCGTCGCCGAACTGGTCCCCGACTGCGTCGTCACTTGTGGTGAACACGCCGTCCCGGATATCAGAAACTACCTGGTCGATTTCACGAAGATCGAGACCCAGCTACCCGGTTACCGTCCGACGTGGACTGTGCCGGCGGGTATCGCACAGCTCCGCGACGCTTTCGCCGCCGGAAACATGACGGCCGAACTGTTCGACGGGCCGGACTATGTGCGGTTGCGCACCCTTCAGCAACTCATCGAGAAACGTCTGCTGGACGACGAATTGAGATGGAATCGCAGAGATGAGGAGACACCCGAATGAAAGCAGTCATCTTGGCGGGCGGTCGAGGCACCCGCATCAGTGAGGAGTCGCAGGACCGTCCGAAACCGATGGTCGAAATCGGCGGACGCCCGATCATCTGGCACATCATGAAGATCTACGCCTCGGCCGGCATCACCGACTTCATCGTGCTGCTCGGATACAAGGGCTACATGATCAAGGAGTATTTCGCGAACTACTTCCTGCACACCAGCGATGTGACGATTGATCTCGAGAACAACACGATCAGGACCTTGAAGTCCACCAGTGAACCCTGGCGTGTCACGTTGCTGGACACCGGGTTAGAAACGATGACCGGTGGCCGACTGTTGCGCGCCCGAGAGCACATCGGCAACGAGGACTTCGCGTTCACCTACGGCGACGGCGTTGGGAACATCGACGTCGCGAAGGTCGTCGACTTTCACAAGAACGCGGGCTCGATCACCACCGTGACCGCGGTGCAGCCGCCAGGCCGATTCGGGACCCTCGAGATCGATGACGTGCACGCAGAGTTCAGGGAGAAGCCGAAGGGCAGCAGTGGCTGGATCAATGGCGGATTCTTCGTGTCCTCGCCGAAGATTCTCGACTACATCGACAGTGACAGCACGCTTCTGGAACGCGAGCCGCTTGAAAGACTTTCTGCCGAAGGACAACTCGCCGCATACAAGCACCATGGCTTCTGGCGCGGGATGGACACCATCTGGGACAAGATCTACCTCAACGATTTGTGGAATCAGGGCAACCCGCCGTGGAAGGGTTGGGACGACTAGTGCGCGACGCGACCGACGTCGTCGACAAGAGCGAGGGACCGGTGCCGGTCTATCGGCCTTATCTCGGTGACGATGTGCAGAAAGCAGCGACCGACGCGCTCGCGGCGGGTTGGCTGGGCATGGGAAAGCTGAGCCAGGAGTTCGAGATCTCCATCGAGCGCTATCTCGGCCTGGAGGATCGTCGGGTGGTCTCCACGAACTCGTGCACCGAGGCACTGCACCTGGCCGGCCGCCTGATCGGTCTTGGACTCGGTGACGAGGTGATCTGCCCCTCCTTCACCTATGTCGCCGGCCACCAGGCGATCAGCCGTACCGGCGCCGAGATCGTGTTCTGTGACATCGAGCCAACGTATCTGAGCATCGACCCCGCCGAGGTCCGCAAGCTGATCGGTCCGCGGACCAAGGCCATTCTGGCGGTCGATTACCTCGGTCTCCCTTGCTATCTCGACGAGCTGATGGTGATCGCACGCGAGCATGGCCTGAGGGTCATCGAGGATGCGGCACACGCCTTCGGCAGCGTCAGTAAGGGCAGAGCGATCGGCTCGTTCGGAGACATCACCTGCTTCAGCTTCGGGCCCGTCAAGACGATCACCAGCCTGGAGGGCGGCGCGGTGATCACCTCTGATGTCAACGATGTCCAGGCATTGCACGAGCTAAGGCATCTCGGTATCGACTCAGATACCGACGCCCGATACCGCAATCAACGCAATTGGGATTTCGACGTGGTCCGGCAGGGCTACCGCTGTCACCTGGGTTCGGTCCCTGCCGCGATCGGCCTCTCGCAGCTGGCCCGCGTCGATGAGTTCATCGACAACCGGCAGCTGTACTGCCGTTACTACGACGAGGCTTTCGCCGATCTCGACGGCGTGACGCTGTTCGATACCGACTGGACCGACGTCGCCCCATACATTTACGTCATCAGGCTGCCCGACGCCGGTGTGCGCGGAGCCCTGATCGACCACCTCAAACGCCTCGGCATCGCCACCGGCATCCACTTCCTGGGTGCGCACCATTTCAGCTACTACCGCGATTGCCGTCGCGGCAGTCTCGAGGTCACCGAGGCCGCTGCCGACAGTGTGTTGACGCTACCGCTGCATCCCTACATGAGTAAAAGCACCCTGGACAGGGTGATCGACGGTGTTCGCGACTTCATGACGATGCACATGCGGAAGGCGTAGCCACGGGTGGTTAGCTCCCTGGACACCATACGCATAGGCCACGCGAACGGGCGGCACCGGCGTGGCACGGTCGGTCCGGCGCCCCCGAGCGATTTCGAGACGCCGACGATCCTGGTGCTGTCGTCCGTATTGATCTGTGCCTCAGCCATATTGACGATTCTGTCGATCATCGGTCTGAGTGAGTTGGTGCCCACGGCAGTCCGAGTTGCGCTGGTCGTCCTCACCTCCGTGACGCTGCCCGGCCTGCCGATTGCGTCGTGGTTATGCCTGCCGCGTAACGGGATATTCGCCAGTGTGGCGGTTGCGCTGTCACTCGCGTCGACCCTGTTGTTGTCACAGCTGAGCAATGTCGCGGGCTTACATCACCCCTTTGCTGTTCAGCTTCTGATTCTCGGCATGGCTACGGTGCCCACCGTGCTTCTCGCGAACCGATGGCGCACGCACCCGAGTGTGCCTCGCGCGTCGCCCGGCCACAGCTTCCTTGTCGGTGTTCGCGCAACGCTCGGGAGAGTCAGCGGATACAGCATCGCGATGCTGGCCATCGCCCTGGCGCTCTTCGTCGCCGGAGTGTCCGACCTCGATACCGGTCGTAGCGGCGCCACCGGGCTGATCGGGATTCTGGGCATCAAATACATTGCCGGGTTTGCGCTTTTGTGCGTGGTCCTCGCCGTGGAGTACAGCAGGACCGTCATCGACAAGGCGACGCTCGCGTTGTCGAACGTGATGTTGGTGATGTACATGACCATGCCGGTGGCGTGGGCGGACCGTACAGCGCCATTCTCGACGGCATACGTTCACCGATACATCGCCGACTGGATCTTCGACATCGGCGCCATGCCACCACCTGTCGACGCCAGAATCAGTTGGGGCGGGTTCTTTTCCGGCGCCGCGCACCTGATGAGCATCGGGTCGCTGAACGACAGCGCAGTGTTCGTCACCAGTGCATCCTTCTTCTTCGGTGTACTGCTGATCTTCCCGGTTTATGCCATCGCCCTGGCGCTGAGCGGGAATGCCCGGACGGCCTGGCTCGGTGTCACCGTCTTCGTCCTTTTCAACTGGTATCAGCAGGATTACTTTGCGCCGCAAGCGGTCGCGATGCAGCTCTACGCCACCATTCTGGCGGTATTGATCTGGCAGCTGCGGGCAGCACGGCTGCCGGCACTGCACGGAGGTCGATTCGCGGGACTGACGAAACCCTGGAGTCGCCTGCCCGGACTGGTTCCCGGCGCCGATTATCGATGGTCACTTGCGATGGAGGTTGCGCTGGTCGTGCTGATCGCGGCCATGGTGGTGTCGCATCAATTGACACCGCTGGTGACCATCGGTGCACTGCTGGCGATGTCGGTGCTCGGCGTCACACGACTCAAACTGCTTTGGCTTGCAGCGCTTCTCATCTTCGCGGCGTGGTTCACCTACGGCGCCAGCGCATACTGGCATGGCCACCTCGGCGAACTGCTTCACGAACTCGGTAGCGTGCGCAGTAGCTTGGGCGTCGGCGTGTCGAATCGTATCGCTGGGGATCCTGTCTACAGCAATATGCAGCTGCTGCGGATCGGCGCCGGCGTCCTGCTGTTCGCCATGGCCGCGGTCGGCCTTTACCGGATACGGCGGACCAAGTTCTGGCTCATTGCGGCGGCGCTCGCGTTGCAGCCCTTCATGTTGGTCGTGGTGCAGAGCTATGGCGGGGAGGTCGTGATCCGCTGCTTCCTCTACGCGTCCCCGGTATTGGCGCCGCTGGCGGCGATCGCACTCCGGTCAGTGCTGCGGCTGGGAACGAGAGGGCGCCGACGGCGATCGGGCATCATCCTGGTGACAGGTGTGCTGTTGCTCATCCTGGGGCTGTGGGGCCTGACCAATCGGGGGTTGAACACGTCGTTCGAGCACACCGACCCAGCCGAGCTGGCGATCTCGGAGCAATTGGCAAGGCAGGTTGCTCCGGGGTCGGTCGCCTTCTGGGGTCAAGGCACGTTGCTCGGCCTGCCCAGGGGTCACGACGTCGGTGCCGCCTGCATCGAGGCGGGACGCGATCTCGCCGAGTGCACCGCCGAAACAGACGCGTCGTATCTCATCGTCACTCGGCAGGACGAGAAGCTTCTCGAATACCGCTATCGTGTCGACCACGATGCGGTGGCGCGGGCGATCGAGTTGCTGGTGTCCTACTACGCCTTCACCCCGGTTTACGGCAGCGAGCTCGTCACGGTGCTCGAGCGCGCCGGTGCCAAGCCCGTTTTGCTCGGGATACCGCAATGACGGTCATCGCGCTCTTTGCCCTTGCGGGACTGCTGTATGTTTTGGCGACCCTGCGCCGTGAGTGGCTGGTGTCCTATTCCGGCGATCTGGGCCATGACGACATGAAGACCGTGCTCACCTTCGCTGCTGTGACCGTCTCTGTTTTCGCGGTGGCAATCGCAGCCCTCTCAATGGTGCTACAGACGTGAAAGGCTTGACGTTGCCAAGACGTGCCGTTTCGGCGGCGATATTGCTGACGGCCGTGGTCGTGGCTACCTGTCCGACACCGGCTTCGGGGCAAGCGCCGCGGATGGAATTGCCAGGCTGGACGCCGGTGTTCTACGACGACTTCGATCGGGACGCTCCGATCGGAAGTTGGGCCAACGATTGCGATCCCCGGAAGGTGGTGTACCAGGGCCAGCAGGGCCAACAGTGGCTCAGCTATCCGCGCTGCTTCAACGACACGATCGATCGCCGACCCTACCGGTCGGACCAAGTGCTGCAGGTGGCCGACGGGATGCTCATCTTCAACCTGCAGAGCGTGGACGGTCAGCCTGCGGGCGCCAACCCTTCCCCGATACTAAGCAGCGGCAGTCAGTACCAGCGTTACGGCCGGTACTCCGCACGGATGCGCGTCGACAATCCCAATCTCACCGAGTACTACGTCGCCTGGCTATTGTGGCCGCAATCCGAAAACTGGCCGTACGACGGCGAATTGGACTTTCCAGAAGGCGGGTTGGCGGGTCCGGTCGGTGGCTTCCAGCACTTCGCAGGCCCCGCCTCATGCGACGGCTGCAAGATTCCTTCCCGGGACATCGGTGCGCGGTTCTCCGATTGGCACACCTACACCATTGAGTGGTCACCGGGGCGGGTGCGCTACCTACTGGACGATGTGGTGGTTCTCGACAGCAGCGAATCGGTGCCGGACACTCCGATGCGTTGGCAGCTGCAAACCGAAACTCGCGGAAACGGAAACAACAGTGGACGGCTGCTCGTCGATTGGGTCTCCGTCTGGTCCTACAGCGGATAGCGAACTATGGAGACTGCCGTGACGGCCACCGCGACACACCGGGTCAGCGTGATCATCTGCGCATACACCGACGAGCGCTGGGACGACCTGGTGCGCTCAGTGAGCAACGCCGCCGAGACACTCCTCGACGAGGACGAGTTGATCGTCGTCGTCGACCACAACGCTGCGCTGTTGGCTCGCGCACAACGGGAGATCGGCGACGTCGGGCGACCGGCGCTACAGATCATCGCGAGTACGGACAAGAAAGGTCTGTCCGGTGCTCGTAACAGCGGGATCGCTTGTGCCACCGGTGACATCGTTGCATTCGTCGACGACGACGCCGCGGTGCATCCCGGCTGGCGTGACGCCCTCACCGGCCACTATGCCGACGCCGCGGTGGCAGTCGTGGGAGGCTCCGCCCAACCGGTGTGGCCCGATGAACGACCGCGATGGCTGCCCGGTGAGTACGACTGGATCGTCGGATGCGCCTACGTCGGGCTGCCGACGACGGTGCTGCCGGTACGCAACGTCATGGGCTGCAACATGTCGTTTCGTCGTGAAATCCTCGGCTCGGTAGGCGGTTTCAATACCGATCTCGGGCGAGTGGGACGACACCCGGTCGGTTGCGAGGAGACCGAATTCTGTATCCGGATATCGCAGCGGTGGCCGTCGAAGAAGATCCTGTTCGATCCCGATCTCCGCGTTTCACATTATGTATCGGCCGACCGCACCAAACTTCGGTACGCACTGCGGCGGTGCTTCGGCGAAGGCATATCGAAGCGACAGATATCACGGCTCGTCGGCTCGCGTGATGCCACCAGCGCGGAGCGAAGCTACCTGACCAGCACGGTGCCGCGGGCGCTGCTGCGCGGTGTGCGGGAAGGCCTGTCGCCGAGGACTCGTCGCTTCGCGCCCGGCGGTCTGGCCCGATCGGCGGCACTGGTCCTTGGCGTGGCGGCGGCCGGCGCCGGTTACGTGTACGCCGCAGCGCAGGAGAGACGGCACTGATGTCGATCACTGTGTCGGGCCCGCAGCCGCGCAGTGGGCTGGCCGGGGATTCGATCGCGATCGTACTGACGTACTTTCTCACCGCCGCGGCGGGCATGCTGTTCTGGATCGTGGCGGCCAGGACGATACCTGCTCACGAACTCGGTGTGCAGACAGCGCTCATCTCCCTGATCACGACCATCGGGACCGTCACCGCCTACGGCGTCGGCAGTGCCTACAAAGCCATGCTGTCCGCGCCCGGGTGCGTCCGCCGTCAGCGCCTCGTCGACGGTCTGATCATCACGGTTGTGGTGTCGCTGACCGTCGGGGCGCTGGCAGGCCAGTTCGCCGGCGAAGCTGTGGCCGGCGATTCCATAACCGCGCTGTTGGTGCCTGCCGGCGCGCTGGTGCTGGCATTGTTCGTCCTCAAGGACGCGGCGCTGATCGGCCTGCACGCCACTCGGTGGCTGCCGGTCCTCAACCTGGTTTCGGTTTTGGTCAAGGTCGGTCTCGTACTGTTACTTGCGGGGTGGCTGGACCTGCCCGCAGTGTGGGCGACCGTCATCCCGGCCGCCGCGACGGCATTGTTTGCCTTCGCATTTCTCATTCCCGCGTTGGTCAAGCATCGCGGCGGTGTCCCGTCGCAAGACGTGCCGGATCCCCGGCTCAGCCGTCGGGCGATGGGCGCGTTCGTCTTTCGTGACGGCGTCGCCAGCTCGACGTCGTTCGGCCTCATCCTGGTGCTGCCGTTTGTCACCACCTGGCTGGCGGGGCCGGTTGCGGGTGCGACGTTGGCGATCGCGATGGCCGTCGCGCAGGCATTGGACTTCGTTCCAGACGGGGCCGGCGCGGCACTGACCTCTCACATGGCCCGCGAACCCGCGGCGGCGACCTTTCACGTGCGACGAATCTGGCTGATCTCCACGGTGCTGGTCAGCACCGGCGCGGTGGTTCTGGCAATCGGCTCGCCCTGGATAGGTCGGCTGTTCGGGGACGGCTACAACGGCGCCGATTTCCGCGCTTGCTTGATCGTGGTCGCAGTGGGTTCGGTTCTGCGCGTGCCGTACTCGATCTGGATGTCGGTGCTGCGGGCATCGCTGGAGACCCGCACGATCTTGCGAGTCAACGCGGCGGCGTTCGTCGTCTCGTTGCCGACCATCGGGTGTCTGACCCACTACTGGGGGGCCATCGGCGCCGCAGTCGGCCTCGCCATCGGCTCTGCCCTGCTCGGTGGCTTTGGGGCGTGGGACCTCAAGCGACGCTGGCTCGGCGGCAGCTGCTAAGCGGGGACGAGCTCCACGCCCGCCAGTGCCACCGCGTTGTCACGCTCGGGCGCGGTCACGACGCCGGTGAAACCCTCGCCCTCTTTCCAGATGCTGGCCAGCAGCGTCTCGCCGGGGAACACCACACCAGCGAACCGGGCGCCGTAGCTACCGACCCGGGCGGTGTCGCCGTCGAGCAAGGTGTCGACCATCGCCTTGCAGGTCATGCCGTAGGTGCACAGACCATGCAGGATCGGCCTCGGAAAGCCTGCGGCGGCCGCGAATTCGGGATCCGAATGTAGCGGATTGCGGTCACCGCACATCCGGTACAGCAGGGCCTGCTGTGGCGACACCGCGATCGATATCTCGAAATCCGCGGCGCGCTGCGGCGGTTCCGACGATGTCGACGGGCCGCGTTCGCCCCCGAAGCCGCCCTCGCCGCGAGCGAAGATCGACCGCTTCTGCTTCCACAGAACCGTGCCGTCCGGTGAGGAGACCGTGGTCTCCGACCAGATCACCGCGGCCTTGCCCTTGTCCCAGATGTCGGTGAACCGGGTGACAGCTACGCCGGTGCCCGACGGCGGGATCGGCCCTGGCACGGACACCGCTTCGCTGGCGTGTAGCACCTTCGACAGCTCGATGTCGATACCGGGGAACTTGACCGCAGGTGGCTTGGTGTCGTGGAACGTCGCAGCGACGTTGCCGAACGTCGGCAAGACCTGCGGAGTGTCATCGGTCAGGTAGCGGAGTTCGCGCTTGTTCATCGGGTCGCCGCCCGCGCCGAGGCCGAGGTGGTACAGCTGGACATCGCTACTGGTCCAGGAGAATTCAGCGGGTGGAAGCTCGGCGCCCAGCGCCTCGTCGAGATTGATGGGCATCAGTTCTTCCCCGCGATGTGTAGTGCTGCCAGGTATCCGAACGTCATGGCGGGCCCGATGGTGCCGCCGGGACCGGGATAGGTGTGGCCCATCACCGGTGAGCTGACGTTACCCGCGGCGTAGAGGCCTTCGATGATCGACCCGTCGTCGCGCAGCGCGCGCCCGTGAATGTCGGTGCGGACGCCACCCTTGGTGCCCAGGTCACCCGGCACCATCTTCGCCGCGTAGAAGGGCGGTTTGGCGATCTCACCGAGGTTCGGGTTCGGTTTGACCGTCGGATCGCCGTAGTAGCGGTCGTACGCGCTCTCGCCGCGTTTGAAGTCCTCGTCGACACCCGAGCGGGCGAAGCCGTTGAAGCGCTCGATCGTCGCGGTTAGGGCTTCTGCGGACACCCCCGTCTGCTCGGCCAGTTCGCCAATGGTGTCGGCCTTGACGATTACCCCGGATTCCATCCACTTTGTCGGAATCCGTTGTCCTGGCTGCAATCCCGCGAAGATGTAGCGATCGCGATAGGTCTGGTCGAACACCAGCCACGCCGGGATGTTCTCGCCGGGACCCGGGCCCTGGCCGTATTGACCGCCGTACATGTGGTGGCACGCCTCGACGTACGGCATCGACTCGTTCATGAACCGCTTACCGGCCATGTTCACGATGATGGAGCCCGGGGAGTTGCGTTCGGACAGCGCGAACCACGGTGCATCCACCAGCGGAACCGTCGGACCCCACCAGGCGTCTTCCATGATCTCTAGTGCGGCGCCCAGCTTCTCGGCGGCCAGAATGCCGTCGCCGGTGTTCGCCTTCGCGCCGACCGTCCACTCGGTGGTGATCGGGGCGCGCTGGTACTTCACCCGCATCTGCTCGTTGTGCTCGAAACCACCCGACCCGAGGATCACCGCGCGGCGTGCCCGGATGAGTTGCGGCTCAGCACCAGCGGAGTCACGGGCATCAACAACATAAATCCCGCTGACCCTGCCGTCCTCCACGTAGAGATCGGTCAGCGCGGTGTTCAGCTGGACCGGCACGCCCGCCTTCTGCAGCCCGATGCGCAGCGGCGCGATCAGGGCGCGGCCCATGCCGACGAGGTTCTTGCGGGTGGCGTTGGCCCACACGGAGCGCACGCCGACCTTGATGCTGCGCAGCACCCCGCGCGGATGGCGCTTGAGCTGGTTGAGACGCACATAGTCCTGCTGCATCACCACCATGTTCAGCGGCACCTTGCCGTACGGCGGTTCGAGGCCCTTCTCGTCGGGGCCGAGCTTGCGGGCGTTGAACGGCTTCGGCTCGATCGAGCGTCCAGCGGGACGCCCGCCGGGTGTTTCGGGGTAGTAGTCGGAGTAGCCGGGCACCCAGCACATCTTCAGCGGCGAGTTCTTCAGCACGAACGACAACATCTCGGGTCCGCGCTCCAGGTAGGTGTCGACCTTCTCCGCGGGCACGACATCGCCGATGATCGCGTGTAGGTAGGTGCGCGCCGCCTCGGGGCTGTCTTGGACCCCGTCTCGCTTGAGAATCTCGTTGTTCGGGATCCACACGCCGCCACCGGACCGCGCAGTGGAACCGCCATAGTGTGCAGCCTTCTCGACGACTACTGTGGAAAGTCCCTGGTGGGCGGCGGTGAGGGCGGCGACCATGCCGGCGGCGCCGCTTCCTACCACGACGACGTCATACTCCTGACCAGTCATGTAGAACACGTTATAGAATTGCCCGGCCTTACAACAACTGCGCCGGTCGAACAAACGAGGGGACTTCGCAAACATGCTCAGCGCTCAGGTGCGTGAACAGCTCGCCGCCGATCTGGCCGAGGCGGAGCGCAGCCGCGTGCCCATCGCCCCGTTGACCGACGCGCACGCCGATATCGACGTGGTGGATGCCTACGAGATTCAGCTGATCAACATCCGCCAGCGGGTCGCCGAGGGCGCCCGCGTGATCGGGCACAAGGTCGGCCTCTCGTCGGAGGCCATGCAGAAGATGATGAACGTCGACGAACCCGACTACGGGCACCTGCTCGACGAGATGCAGGTCTACGAAGACAAGCCGGTCGTCTCGGCGAACTACCTGTACCCGCGGGTCGAGGTCGAGGTCGGCTTCATCCTCGCCGACGACCTGCCCGGTGCCGGATGCACCGAGGACGACGTCCTGGCGGCGACGGCGGCGTTCGCCCCCGCGATCGAGTTGATCGACACCCGCATCACCGACTGGAAGATCAAGCTCTGCGACACGATCGCCGATAACGCGTCGTCGGCGGGCTGGGTGCTCGGCGAGGCCAGGGTGTCGCCGAAGGACATCGACATTCGCAACATCGACGCCGTGCTCACCAACAACGGCGAGGTCGTCGCGGAGGGCCGCAGCGATGCGGTGCTCGGCAACCCGGTCACCGCGGTGGCGTGGCTGGCGCGCAAAGTAGAGGGCTTCGGGGTCCGGTTGAAGGCCGGTGACATCGTGCTGCCGGGGTCGTGCACGCGTGCGATAGATGCACCGCCTGGCAGCAATTTCGTCGCCGACTTCGCCGGGTTAGGTTCAGTCCACCTGAGTTTCGAATAGTAGGGAAGTCACAATGGCCGGAACGTCCAGGAAAAGCACAGTCGCCATCGTCGGGTCGGGCAACATCAGCACCGACCTGCTGTACAAACTGCTGCGCTCGGAGTGGCTCGAGCCGCGCTGGATGATCGGGATCGATCCCGAGAGCGAGGGCCTTGCGCGGGCGCGCAAGCTCGGGCTGGAGACGTCGCACGAGGGCGTGGACTGGCTGCTGGCGCAGAGCGAGAAACCGGATCTGGTGTTCGAGGCCACCAGCGCCTACGTGCACCGCGACGCCGCACCGCGCTATGCCGAGGCGGGCATCCGCGCCATCGACCTGACTCCAGCCGCCGTCGGCCCCGGCGTGATCCCGCCGGCGAACCTGCGTGAACACCTGGAGGCGCCCAACGTAAACATGGTCACCTGCGGCGGTCAGGCCACCATCCCGATGGTCTACGCGGTGAGTCGCGTCGTCGACGTGCCGTACGCCGAGATCGTCGCGTCGGTGTCGTCGGCGTCGGCCGGGCCGGGAACGCGGGCCAACATCGACGAGTTCACCAAGACCACGAGTGCGGGCGTCGAGGTCATCGGTGGTGCCAAGCGCGGCAAGGCGATCATCATCCTCAACCCGGCCGATCCGCCGATGATCATGCGCGACACCATTTTCTGCGCGATCCCCGAGGACGCCGACCACGATGCGATCACGCAGTCGATCAAGGACGTCGTCGCCGAGGTGCAGACCTACGTGCCGGGCTACCGGCTGCTCAACGAGCCGCAGTTCGACGAGCCGACGGTGTTCAACGGCGGAAACCACCTGGTCACGACCTTCGTGGAAGTGGAGGGTGCGGGCGACTATCTGCCGCCCTACGCTGGAAACCTGGACATCATGACCGCTGCGGCCACCAAGGTCGGGGAAGAGATCGCGAAGGATCGCGCCTCCGCGGGAACTGGAGCGCAAGCATGAGCACTGACGAGATCTACTTCAATCCCATGTGGGACATCCGGATGACGGACACGTCGCTGCGCGACGGCAGCCACCACAAGCGTCATCAGTTCACCAAGGACGAGGTGCAGGCGATCGTCGCGGCGCTGGACACTGCGGGCGTTCCGGTCATCGAGGTGACCCACGGCGACGGGCTCGGCGGGTCCAGCTTCAACTACGGGTTCTCCAAGACCCCGGAGCAGGAGCTGATCAAGCTGGCCGCCGAGACGGCCAAGGAATCCAAGATCGCCTTCCTCATGCTGCCCGGCGTCGGCACCAAAGAGGACATCAAGGAGGCGCAGAACAACGGCGGGGTGATCTGCCGGATCGCCACCCACTGCACCGAGGCCGACGTGTCGATCCAGCACTTCGGCCTGGCCCGCGAGCTGGGCTTGGAGACGGTCGGCTTCCTGATGATGAGCCACACGATTCCGCCCGAGAAACTCGCGGCGCAGGCACGCATCATGGCAGACGCCGGCTGCCAGTGCGTCTACGTCGTCGACTCGGCGGGTGCGCTGGTGCTCGAGGGCGTGGCCGACCGAGTTTCGGCGCTGGTCGCCGAGCTCGGCGATGACGCTCAGGTCGGTTTTCATGGCCACGAGAACCTCGGCCTCGGCGTCGCCAACTCCATCGAGGCCGTGCGGGCGGGCGCCAAGCAGATCGACGGGTCGTGTCGCCGGTTCGGCGCCGGTGCGGGCAACGCACCGGTCGAGGCGCTGATCGGCGTGTTCGACAAGATCGGCGTCAAGACCGGCATCGACTTCTTCGACATCGCCGACGCCGCGGAAGAGGTCGTCGCACCCGCCATGCCGGCCGAGTGCCTGCTGGACCGCAACGCGCTGATCATGGGCTACTCCGGCGTGTACTCGAGCTTCCTCAAGCACGCCATCCGCCAGTCCGAGCGCTACGGCGTGCCCGCGCACCAACTGCTGCACCGCGCGGGCCAGCGCAAGCTGATCGGCGGCCAGGAGGACCAGCTGATCGACATTGCGCTGGAGATCAAGCGCGAACAAGAAGCGGCACCGGCCTCCTGACACGCCAGGCCGCACAGGCGCTACTGGAACAGCTGGCGGGGCAGACCGCCGTCCTGCGCGACGACCAATGGACCGCGATCGAAGCGCTCGTCGTCGCACGTCGGCGGGCACTTGTCGTCCAGCGCACGGGTTGGGGTAAGTCGGCGGTGTACTTCATCGCCGCCAAATTGCTGCGCGAAGCGGGCCGCGGCCCGACGGTGATCGTGTCGCCACTGTTGGCGCTGATGCGCAACCAGGTGGCCGCCGCCGAGCGGGCCGGGGTGCACGCCGCGACCATCAACTCCAGCAACGTCGCCGACTGGGACGAGATCAACGAGCGCGTGCACCGCCGCGAGCTCGATGTCCTGCTCGTGAGCCCAGAACGGTTGAACAATCCCGACTTTCGCGATCAGGTGCTGCCAGCGCTGGCGCACGACGCGGGTCTCGTCGTCGTCGACGAGGCGCACTGTGTGTCGGACTGGGGCCACGATTTCCGACCCGACTACCGACGCATCCGCACCCTGATCGGTGAACTCGGCGCCGACGTTCCCGTGCTGGCCACCACCGCGACCGCCAATGACAGGGTCGTCGAGGACGTCGCCGCTCAACTCGGCGTCGGGGGCAAGGACACGCTGGTGCTGCGCGGCGGCCTGGATCGGGAGTCGCTGCGACTATCCGTGGTCAAGGCGGGCAATCCGGCGCAACGCGCGGCTTGGCTTGCGGCACATATCGATTCGCTTCCAGGATCGGGGATCGTCTACACCCTGACCGTCGCTCAGGCGCATGACGTCGCGTCGTTGTTGCGTGAGCAGGGCCACGACGTCGCCGCCTACACCGGGTCCACCGAAGCCGCCGAACGCGAACAGCTCGAGGCGGATCTGCTGGCCAACCGGGTCAAGGCGCTGGTGGCCACGTCGGCGCTGGGCATGGGGTTCGACAAACCCGACCTCGGCTTCGTCGTCCATCTCGGTGCCCCGTCCTCGCCGATCGCCTACTACCAGCAGGTCGGCCGTGCAGGACGAGCCACGGAGAGCGCACAGGTCATCTTGTTGCCCGGCCACGAGGACCAGGACGTCTGGCGGTATTTCGCCTCGGTGGCGTTCCCGTCGGAGTCCATGGTGCGCAACGTGATTGGCGTGCTGGACCCAGAGCGGCCGCAGTCGACACCCGCGCTCGAGCCCCTCGTGGACCTGGGGCGGTCGAGGTTGGAGATGGTGCTCAAGGTGCTCGACGTCGACGGTGCCGTGCGCCGCGTCAAGGGTGGCTGGATCGGCACGGGAGCGGCGTGGGAGTACGACGAGCCGCGGTACCGCAAGCTCGATGATGCCCGCAAGCGCGAACAGCAGGCGATGCTGGACTACCAGGCGACCGACGGGTGCCGGATGGCGTTTCTGCGTGGGCAACTCGACGACCCGTCACTCGCGGCGGGGGAGCGGTGCGGGCGCTGCGACAACTGCACGGGCGAGCACGTCAGCGCCGATGTCGATCCCGGTACCACCGAGGAGACGAGGCAACGGCTGATGCGTCCCGGCGTGGAACTCGCGCCACGCAAACAATGGCCGTCCGGGCTGGCCAAGCTCGGCGTCGAGCTGAGCGGCAGGATCGCCGACGGCCCGGAACCAGGACGCGCCATCGGCAGGCTGACGGATCTGGGGTGGGGTGCGCGGTTGCGGCGCGTGCTCGACGAACCCGACGCCGAGGTGTCCGACGACCTCGTTGCCGCGGCGGTGAAGGTGCTGGCGTCCTGGGACTGGGCGCAGCGGCCGGCGGCGGTGATGGCATTGGATTCCGAACGTCACCCGCTGCTCGTTTCCTCCCTGAGCCGCGAGCTTGCCCGACTCGGAAGGCTGACCGACCTCGGCACCCTGCAGTACTCGCCGACGCGGCGGCCGGTGACCGCGGCGAACTCCGCCTACCGCGTCGCTGCACTCGATGGGGCATGGACGCCGCCGGATCCTGACCTTTTCGCCTCCGTCGGCGGACCGGTGCTGCTCGTCGACGACCTCTCCGACACTGGGTGGACGCTGACCATGGCAGCCAGGGTCGTGCGCGCGGCGGGCGCCGTGGCCGTCCTTCCGTTCACGCTGGCCACCACCAGCTGACACGCCGGGCTGGCCAGGAGATTGTTTAAGTCAGACCCCACATCGGTTACGCCTTTTGGCAGCGACCACGAGGTCGCCGACTAGAGGAGTGATTTTGATGAAGATGTCCGAGAAGACCGTGCGACGCGGCCTGTACGGCATGTTCGCCGGGGGTCTGCTTGCTTTCGGTTCCGCGGCCATCGTGATTCCGGTCGTGAATGCCCAGCCTGCGCCGGGTCCGGGCACGGAGCCCCAGAACTGCAGCGTCAGCACGATTGCCGACACCTCACGCACTGTGGCGGAGTCCACCAGCACGTATCTGGCCGGCAATCCTGCAGCCAATGACGCGCTGACCACCATCGTCGAGCAGTCGCCTGCCGATGTGACCCAGGCGTTCCGCACCTACTTTGCGGAGAATCCGAAGGTCGAGACCGAGTTGATGACGATCAATCAGCCGGCGATCGATCTGGCCAGCCAGTGTGGTGTCGAGGTGGCACCCACACCGATCACCGAGGCGCTGACTGACCTCTAAAGCCAAATGAATCTCCACCGCTCAATCGCGTCGGCTGTCCCGCCGGCGCGATTGAGTGTTTCCCAGCTGAGCGCTGACCGCGTCGGCGGTCGCCACCACGGCGCGGGCCCGCTCGACGATCTCGTTGTCCGTCAACGACGTTCCGATGTGCATCGAGGCGACCATCACCTGTCGCTGGTCGTGGTCGTAGACCGGCGCCGAGATCACGCTGATGTCATGCCGCCTCCGGCCCGCCTGCCCGTTCTCGTCGCGCAGATACACGCGCTCACCGATGTCGGAGACCAATTCGCCGAGTAGCGCCCGCAATTCGTCGGGCAGGTTGCTCGACATCCCCGCCATCAGGGAATACAGCCGTCGGCCACCCGGCGTCAGCCGCTCGACCAGATAGCCGTCCTCGCGGCACCTGGCGATCACCCTGTTGAGCCGGTCCGAATGAGTGCGCAGCGGGATCGTCGGCTCCTTGGCGAGCCACTTGCGTTCGGCCTCTTCATCCCACAGCACGAACATCAAACCGACGGGCGGAGCGAACGGATAACTCTGCCCCACCTCGACGCCCGGTCTGGTACCGGCGGGAGCCACCAGGTCCAGTAGCGTAATCCGGTCGTCGATGACACCGGACAGCGCCGCGGTGACACCGAAGCGAGCCGACAGTCTCCGCAGTTCTTCGCGTGCCGCCGGGCTGACCCGCATCGACTCCTGGGCCTTCTGGCCGAGAGTGATCAGTGCCGGGCCAAGGCGGTACGTCTTGTCCGCGGCGTCGCGCACCAGGTATCCAGCATCGGCGAGGGACGTGACGATGCCGAGGCACGTCGGCTTGCTCAGTCCGACCCGACGGGCCAGATCGGACACCCCGAAGCGTTCCGTGGGGCGGCCCGCGAGGTAGTCGAGGATCCGCACGACCCTGTCGGTCGGTGGCGATGCACGGCCGGAAGGTTCGGGGGCGGACACCCCAGCAGCGTACATCTCGTTCCATATATGTACCGGAACGGTCGATATATTGACTCTTGTTAGAACGCGTTCTAGTTTCGTAGGCATGTATTCGCAGCCGCTGATCGACGCGATCGCAGAGGCCGAACACCTCGTCGCGACGGCCCACTTCATCGAATCCGAAGCCGACCTGCTCGAGGGCCTGCAATACCTCGCCGGGTGTATCGCAGCCTGCACGCACGTGGCCTTCGACTACGACCGCGACCACCCGTTCCTGCACAGCGGGACCGGACCGTTCACCAAAATGGGCCTCGACAATCCCGACACCATGTACTTCGGCACCCGCGTGCAGCCCGGCAACGAGTACGTCGTCACCGGAACGCGCGGCACCACCACAGATGTCAGCTTTCAGCTCCTCGGTGGTGAGTACACCGACGAGGTCGTACCGGATAGCGAGACCGCTTTCGACGACCGCAAGCTCGACATCGCCTCGGATGGCACCTTCGAGTGGCGGTTCACCCCGGACAGCCCTTCGCAGTTGGTCATTCGCGAGGTGTACAACGACTGGTCCGCTCAGCGCGGCACCTTCGCCATCGCGCGCACCGACACCGCGGGCACCGCACCGCCGCCGCTCACCACGGCGCTGATCGAAAAACGCTATGCGGTGGCGGGTAAGCAGCTCGTGCAGCGGGTCAAGACGTGGTTGCAATTCCCGAAATGGTTCTACGACGATCTGCCCGTGAACACGCTGACGGCGCCGAGGCTCACCCCCGGTGGTCTCGCTACGCAGTACTCGTCGGTCGGACATTACGATCTGACGCCCGACCAGGCGATGGTGATCACGCTGCCCGTCACCGACGCGCCGTACCTCGGCTTTCAGTTGGGCAGCCTGTGGTACATCTCGCTGGACTACATCAACCATCAGACGTCGCTGAACGGCACTCAGGCACAGGCTGATCCGGACGGCAAGATCCGTTACGTCGTGTCCGATGCCAACCCCGGTGTGACGAACTGGATGGAAACACTGGGTCACAGCAAGGGGTACCTGCAGTTCCGGTGGCAACGGGTATCCCGAGAACTGACCGAAGCCGACGGCCCCACCCTCGAGATCGTCGACATCGACAAGGTGGCCGCCGCGCTGCCGTACTACGACTCCAACAAGATCAGTGACGCGGACTGGCAGGCGCGGATCGCGCTGCGCCAGAAGCAAATCGGCGAAAGAATGGTGGGTTAGGGTGTCCACGGAACTCTTGAAGGACAAGGTTGTCGTCATCAGTGGTGTCGGCCCGGCGCTGGGCACCACGCTCGCCAGGCGCTGTGCCGAAGCGGGTGCGGATCTGGTGCTGGCCGCCCGCACCGTCGAGCGGCTCGAGGACGTCGCCAAGCAGATCACCGACATCGGCAGGCGTGCGGTCACGGTGGGTACCGACATCACCGACGAAGCGCAGGTGAGTAACCTCGTCGACCAGACGCTGGCGGCGTACGGCAAGGTCGACGTGCTGATCAACAACGCTTTCCGGGTGCCGTCGATGAAGCCGTTCGCCAACACGACGTTCGAGCACATGAAAGACGCCATCGAGCTGACGGTGTTCGGCGCGCTGCGGATGATCCAGGGCTTCACGCCTGCGCTGGCCGAGTCCAAGGGTTCGGTCGTCAACGTGAACTCCATGGTCGTACGTCACTCGCAGGCCAAGTACGGCGCCTACAAGATGGCGAAGTCGGCGTTGCTGGCGATGTCGCAGACATTGGCGACCGAACTCGGCGAGCAGGGCATCCGCGTCAACTCCGTTCTGCCGGGCTATATCTGGGGTGGAACCCTGAAGGGCTACTTCGAGCACCAGGCCGGCAAATACGGCACCAGTGTCGAAGACATCTACAACGCGGCCGCCGCCGGATCCGACCTGAAGCGGCTGCCGACCGAGGACGAGGTCGCATCGGCGATCCTGTTCATGGCCAGCGATCTGTCCAGCGGCATTACCGGGCAGGCCCTGGACGTCAACTGCGGGGAGTACAAGGCCTGATGACCAGGACGGACGTTGGCACCGTCGACGATCTGCACGCTTCGGCGACGAAGGCGTGCGGACTCGACGACTTCGGTGCCGACGATGACAACTACCGGGAGGCGCTGAGCGTCCTGCTGGAGTCGTTCCGGCGCGACGCCGATCTCACCGAACTCGGTAGCAAGATGAACCGGTTCTTCGTCCGCAACGCACTGGTGGCGCGACTGGTGTCGGAGGCGGCGTGGAAGCAGTACCCCGAGCACGCCGACGTGACGGTCGAGCGCCCCATCTTCGTCACCGGGCTGCCGCGCACGGGCACGACCGTCATTCACCGACTGCTCACCGCCGACCCGCGGCATCAAGGACTGGAACTCTGGCTGGCCGAGTTCCCACAACCCCGTCCGCCACGCGAGACATGGTCGGAGAACCCGGTTTTCGCGCAGATCGACGCCCAGTTCGCCAAGGCGCACGCGGAGAATCCGGACTACACCGGTCTGCACTACATGACGGCCGACGAGGTGGAGGAGTGCTGGCAGCTGCTGCGCCAGTCGCTGCATTCGGTGTCGTACGAGACGCTGTCCCATCTGCCGACGTACTCACAGTGGCTGGCCAAGCAGGACTGGACCAAGCCATATCAGCGGCATCGCAAGAACCTGCAGTTGATCGGTCTGAACGATGCCGAGAAGCGCTGGGTGCTCAAGAATCCGAGCCATCTGTTCGCGCTCGACGCGATCTTCAAGACGTACCCGGATGCGCTCATCGTGCAGTGCCACCGGCCCGCGGAGACCATCATGGCGTCGATGTGTTCGCTGGCGCAGCACACGACCGAAGGATGGTCGAACTCGTTCGTCGGCGCGCAGATCGGTGCGGACGCGATGGAGACGTGGACGCGAGGTCTCAGGCGGTTCAACGAGGTTCGGGCCGACCATGACCAGGCGCAGTTCTGCGATGTCGACTACTTCGAGTTCGTCAAGGATCCGGTGTCGGCGGTCGAGGGCATCTATTCGCACTTCGACATCGAGTTCACCGGCGAGGCCCGCACGGCGATAGCCGAGAGCCACGCCGAGAGTCAGCAGGGCCCCCGCGCGCCGAAGCACACGTACTCACTTGCCGACTACGGGCTGACCGACGAGCAGGTCAAGGAGCAGTTCAAGGGGCTGTGACGGTCAGGCCGTCGTATTGGCCAGCCTCTCAATGCGATCCAACGCTTCTGCAGCCAGCGTGCGCACCGGATAGCCGCCGGCCGCGCCACACGTGGAAATCTCGATCGCCGCATTGTGGGCGGCGACGAACGTACTGTCGCATGCCCAGTCGCTGGCTGTGAAGGACCACAGCAGGATGTTGGGCGAGCTGGATGACGTCAGCGGCTGCAGCGTGAAGTCGTAGACGCGGCCCTTCATATCGGTGACAGTGAACGGAGTATCCGCGCACGACTGCAGCGTCCGCTTCGCTTGCGCCAGTGCATTCTTCGCGTCGTAGTCCGCCCGATAGACGCCGACCATCTCCTCGATGTACACCTGGCGTCCGGCGTCGTCGACCATCCAGTGCCCGCCGTCGGTCGCAGCCGGATCGTGGTCGAAGATGAACGGCGGATCCACCTCTCTGGCGACGCCGCTGCACTCGTCGGGTTCGACGGTGGCGAACAGATTCCCGTCGTACTTCTCGACTTTGGGGCTCAGCAGGTCCTTGACCTGTCCGGCGGTGATAGGCGCCACCGGCGGAGCGGCCCTCGGAGGGGCGTCGACGACTTCGGTGCAGCCCGGAACGAGGACGAGCGCAAGCAGAAGCACCGACCGCCGCGCCACCATGGCCGCCATGGTGGAAGCTAGCCGTCCCCCGGGGATGGCGCTGAGGACGTCTCCTCCAGGCAGCCTTCAACCACAGCGTGTTTGATGCTGCCCGCGAGCTTCGGGCAGGAGCGGGCCCGTGCCGGATCACCGCCGGCCTCGCGGATCTCGTTGAAGTACGCGCAACGGCGGGTTGCCTCGGAGTTCCACTGCACCGACGTCTGCGCGGGACCGAGCTTCTTCACCTCGACCGCCACGTGGCAGAACCTGCAGTCGACCGAAACCAGCCCCGATCGCAGGTAACGCTCACGGTCGCGCACGGTGGCCTCCCGAAGCGCCTCGGCTCGGTCGTCGCCGAAAGTCGGTGCCTTGGACCAAGACCGAGCCCCGGCTTCCCTGGAATCCCCTGTCTCACTGTCGCCGTGGCTGTGGTCGTCGTCGTCATGAACGCCGTGCAGAAGCAGCATCGACCTCGCCAGCTGGTCGACGTCGGCGGGGCCGACAATCTGACCGGAGTCAGGGGCGTCCTTACGCGGGGTCATGAGCTCGCGTGCTCTGCCTTTTCGTTCTCGTCCTGCTCTTTGGCCTGAGTCTTGAGGTTCTCCTCGACCTCGACGTGCCACTTCTCGTTGGCCACCGTGGTGTCGACCTCGATCTCGAAGCGGTCGGTCATGTCGGGAGTCACGTCGGCGACGTCGACGTAGAACTGCTGGTACCAGCGGCGCATCTGGTAGACCGCGCCGTCCTCCTCGACGAGCAGCGGGTTGTCGATGCGCGTCTTGTGCTTCCAGATCTCGACGTCCTGCAGAAAGCCCTTGCTGACGCCCTCGGTGAACACCCGTGCGAGCTTGTCGGTCGTGGCCTCGTCCAGGCCCTTGGGCTTCTCGACGATGACACCCCACTGCAGCACGAACGAGTCCTGGGTGACCGGGTAATGGCAGTTGATCAGGATCGACTCGGCCTTGAATCCGCCGTAGTTGTTGTGCAGCCAGTTGATCATGAATGACGGCCCGAAGTACGACGCCTCCGAATCGAGATGCGCCTCACCGTAGGAGGTGCCCAGATCGCTGACGTCGGGCCTGCCCACATTGTGCAGGTACTGCGACGCGATGTGGCCCTCGAAGACGTTCTTGAAATACGTCGGTAGGCCGAAGTGGATGTAGAAGAAGTGCGCCATGTCGGTGACGTTGTCGATGATCTCGCGGCAGTTGCTGCCCTCGATGAGCATGGTGTTCCACCGCCAGTCGGTCCACCCGTCGTCGGCGAACTCCGGGATGTCGGGGATACGGACCTCTTCTTGAGGCGGGTTGCCCTCGTGGTCGTGCCAGACGAACAGCAGACCACCGCGGACGTCGGTGTGCCAGGCCTTGGTGCGGGCCAGCCGGGGAGTGCGCTTGGCGTAGGGCACCAGCTTGCACTTTCCGTCGCCACCCCAGCGCCAGTCGTGGAACGGGCAGGCGACCTCGTCGCCCTTGATCGTGCCCTGCGCCAGGTTGCCGCCCATGTGCCGGCAGTAGCCGTCCAGGACCTTGAGGTCGCCGTTGGAGTCGGCGAAGACCACCAGCATGGTGCCGAAGATCTCCACGCCGTGCGGCTTGCCGTCCAGGTAGTCCTTCACAGGACCGAGGCAGTGCCAACCGCGCGCAAACCTGTCCGGGAGCGCGCCGGTGTCGATTTCGCGGACGGCTGCTGTTTCGGTAGTCACGGTGGGCCTCCCGTTTCTGTGGCTCTAACTAGAACACGTTACAGTTTTTCCCCGCGGCCGCGCAATCAAACGCATCTACCTGCTTTTTCGCGCCGGCACTATCGCGGGGCAACTGCGGTATATCTAGACAATGCCGTTGTACTCGTTCGAGGGGCGATCACCGATCGTCGATCCCAGTGCGTTCGTCGCTCCGACCGCCACTCTGGTCGGTGACGTGCATGTGGAGGCGGGTGCTTCGGTGTGGTTCAACGCGGTGCTCCGGGCCGATTTCGCTCCGATCGTCGTCCGCGAGGGCGCGAACGTGCAGGACTGTTGTGTGCTGCACGCCCCACCGGGCATCCCGGTCGACGTCGGACCCGGTGCCACGGTCGCGCACGGGTGCGTGGTGCATGGCGTGCACATCGGCGCCCAGGCCGTGCTGGCCAACCACTGCACGGTGCTCGACGGCGCGGTCATCGGCGCACGCAGCCTGATCGCGGCGCATTCGCTGGTCATCGGCGGCACCAAGATTCCCGACGAGGTGGTGGTGACCGGTGCACCGGCGAAGGTGCGCGGACCCGTGGCGGGGACCGGCGCGGAGATGTGGGTGAAGACCAATCCGGGCGCTTATCAGGATCTGGCCCGTCGCTACATCGCGGGACTGCAGCTCATCCCCGATTAGCGCGTACCGTAGCCGCATGTCGTTCGGTCAGGTCACGGCGCTGTGGCGCTACCCCGTGAAGTCCCTCGGCGGCGAGCAGCTCGAGCAGATCGACATCGGCGCCCGCGGTGTGCACGGCGACCGGTTGTGGGCGGTTCGCGACCTCGAACGCGACGTCACCGCGACGGCCAGGCGCATCCCTGCCCTGCTTGGTGCAACGGCCCGCTACGCGCATCCGGTCGGTGCCGACGCAGGCCCGGGGAACGCACCCGAGGTCGAGATCACCTTCCCCGACGGCAGTGTGTGCTCCAGCAGCGACCCCGATGTGCACAAGAAGCTCTCCGAGCTGGCCGATCGCGACGTCCGTCTCACCGCCCTGCCACCCGCCGACGACACCTCGCTGCACAAGCTGAGCAAGGACGAGCGCGAGAACATGTCGATCGCCGCGCTGCGCAAGGACTTCGGGGTCGCCGAAGGGGAGAAGTTCCCGGACATGTCGATGTTCCGGGTCACCGATCTGACCTTGCTGGGCAGATACTCGACGCCGCCGGGCATGTTCGTCGACCTGGCGCCCGTCCATGTCATGACGCAGACGAGCTTGAAGACCATTGGGGCCGAGATCGGCGGTGACGACGTCGATGTGCGCCGCTTCCGCCCCAACATCCTGCTCAACCTGGCCGATCCCGAGGACGGGCTGCCCGAGTCGCAGTGGGCCGGCGGACGCCTCTCGCTCGGCGGGGCCGTGCTCGCGGTGACGATGCCGACCATTCGGTGCGTCGTGCCGAGTCGTGCGCAACCCGGCATCGAGGTCGACCGCCGAATCACCAAGGCGGTCGCGTCCCGGGCCGGACGCTGCCTGGGCACCTACTGCTGGGTGAACGTCGGCGGCCCGGTCAGCGTCGGTGACGAGGCGACGCTGAAGCAGACCAGGAATCGTGTGCTCGCCGATGCCGCCCGCCGTACGAAGCGGTTCGCGTTCGGCGTGGCGACGTCGGCCATGGAACGATTCGGACGCTAGCCGGCCGACGCCAACCCGGTTCGCAGCGCGATCTGCTGCATCTTGCCGATGTTGATGACGAACTGGTCAGTGGTGACGTCACCGAGTGCGCTTTGAAATTCAAGGCGCACCAGCGCGGGTCCCTCGGTGAAAAGCAACAGCGTCGTCGCCTTGCTGCCGTTTTTCGACATGCCGACGGCCATGGTGCCGTCGGTGCCGACCGGAACGGGTCTCGGTGTTGCGCCGGTGATCGTCGTTCCGAACGCGGGTAAGGCGTCACGCAGTGTTCTTGTCGCGGTCTCGGCATCCGGGTAGATCACGATGGTGTCGGCGATGGCCCGGGTGTCGTCCTGGTTGACGAAAAACGCACTGGCACCGGGCAGCCCGTCCGGACCGGACGGCGTGCTCGACTGCTCGGTGAATGTGTCCTCGTTGTCGCTGAGGTCGCCCGGCTGGAGTAGCAATCGGCTGTAGTCGACCTGGTCGTCCGTCTTGGTGGTGGTCGGAGCGGCCGACGCCGACGAGGTCGTTGACGCGGGCAGGCTCGGAACGGTACCCGCCGGGCCGGTGCCGGATGAGTCACATCCGATCGCCGCCACGCACATCAACGCTGCCAAGGCCGCGGTGGATCTGGATCGCATACCTCCACCGTGCCACAGCCGGCGTGGCGCTAGATTCTGCGAGCGCTCGCCGTCGCCCGGTCGAGCTCCCAGAACGCCCGCAGTGCAACGATCTTGCCGTCGTCGTTCACCCGGTAGGTGAACACGCCTTCGGCCTTCACCTCGTAGCCGGCGGCCCTGATCACGATGTGGCCGACGTTGGCCTCCTCGTTGCCGCACTGGTATGTCTGCTCGAAGTGGAAGGTCAGGTCGCTGGGGGCGATCGCCTTGTCGTAGAACAGCGCGATCGCTTCCTTGCCGCGGTGACCCTTACCCTCCGGGTCGAAGTGCGACGGCCCGATGGGATCCTCGACGACGGCGTCGTCGGCGAAGTTCGCCAGCCAGGCATCCTTGTCGTGTGCGATCGCCGCCTCGCGAGAACGCTTGCCCGCCAGATGAGCCGGGGCGTTCGGGTCGGTGACCGCCATGCTTCAGTCCTGCCAGCCAGAGTGAATGTACGTATCGGCGAAGCGCTTCATCGCGTCCTTCTTCTGCTCCAGCGGTGCGTCGAAGGCGAGTCCCTCGAACACCCACGGAATCCCGATGTAGTCGGTGACACCCGCCGCGACCAGGTCGCGGTGGCCGTCGACGCCGAACTTGTCGATACACACGGCCTGGTATTCGAACGGGTCGTCGGCGCGACCTGCTTCAGCCAGCAGACCCTTGAGTTTGCCGATGGTCTCGGCCAGCTGGTCGCAGGTCATCATCGCACTCGTCCAGCCGTCACCGATCCGGACAGCGCGTTTGAGCGCGACGTCGGTGTGCCCGCCGACGTAGAACGGCACCGGCTCCGACGGTGCCGGGCTCATCTGCAGTCGGTCGAAGTCGTAGAACTCGCCGTGGTGTTCGACCATGCCTCCGGCGAGCACCAACTTGATGACGTCGATCATCTCGTCGACGCGTTTGCCGCGCTTCGCGTAGGGCACTCCGCACCACTCGAATTCCTCGGGAGCCCAGCCGATCCCGACACCGAAGCCGAACCGGTTGTTGGTGAGGTTCGCCACCGACCCGACCTGCCGGGCCAGCAGCAGCGGGTTGCGGGAGCCCAGCTTCATCACGTTGGTGTAGAAGCGCAGCTTCGAAGTCACCGCACCCAATGCGCCCGCGAGGATCAACGGATCGACCCATGGCGAGTTCTCATCGAACATCCGCTTGCCGTCGGCAGTGTAGGGATAGTCGACCGACTGCTCCTCGAAATAGAAGATCGAGTCCGGCAGCGCGATGTTGTCGAAGCCGAGTTCCTCAGCCGTTTTCGCGATTTCGATCAGCTGGTCGAGTGGGCTGAACGCGATGCTGATGGTGTACCGCATGCGAGTCACGGTTTGTCAGCTCCCACGACCCACATCGAGTAGTACTGCGCGCCACCGCCATACGCGTGGCCCAGCGCTTTGCGAGCACCGGGGACCTGATGGTCGCCGCCCTTGCCCATCACCTGGATCGCCGACTCGGCGAACCGGATCATCCCGGAGGCGCCGATCGGATTCGACGACAGCACACCGCCGGAGGCGTTGAGCGGAATGCGGCCGGTGATCTCGGTTTCGCCCGCCTCGGTGAGCTTCCACCCCTCGCCTTCCGGGGCAAACCCGAGGCTCTCCAACCACATCGGCTCGTACCAGGAGAACGGCACGTAGACCTCGGCGGCATCGATCTCATCGATTGGGCTCTTGATGCCCGCCGCTTTCCAGAGGGCGGCCGCGGCGTCCCGGCTGGCCTGCGGGTTGACCTGGTCGCGGCCCGCGTAGGCAAGCGGTTCGGTGCGCAGCGACGTGGCATGAATCCATGCGACCGGGTGACCGTTGGCGAGATGCGCTTCCGCTGCTTCCTCGTTGCCGATCACCATGGCCGCGGCGCCGTCGGACGAGGGACAGGTCTCGTCGTAGCGGATCGGGTCCCACAGCATCGGGGACTCCATCACCTTCTCGACCGTGATGTCGGGTTGGTGCAGATGAGCCAGCGGGTTCTTGGCGCCGTTGCGCCGATCCTTGACCGCAACGATCGCACCGATGTGGCTCGGTGCACCCGAGCGACGGATGTAGGCGCGGATGTGCGGCGCGAAATAGCCGCCGGCGCCCGCACCGACCGGCTTGGTAAACGGTACCGGGATGCTCAACGCCCACATGGCGTTCGACTCGGACTGCTTCTCCCACGCCATCGTCAGCACGCGCTTGTACTTGCCCGACTGCACGAGGCTGGCGGCGACGATCGCGGTCGAGCCACCCACCGAGCCGGCCGTGTGTACACGGATGAGCGGCTTGTTCGTGGCGCCGGTGGCGTCGGCCATGAACAGCTCCGGCATCATCACGCCCTCGAAGAAGTCGGGCGCCTTGCCGACCACCACGGCGTCGATGTCGTCGAACGTCGAGCCGGCGTCCTCGAGCGCCCTGTCGATGGCCTCGCGAACCAGGCCGTTCATCGACACGTCGTGGCGCTTGGCGACGTACTTCGTCTGCCCGGTGCCCAGCACCGCAGCTAAGTTCTTTTGAGGTGCGCCAGCCACTTCAGTTCTTCCCTTCCAGAACGGCGACGAGATTCTGTTGCAGCGCAGGGCCGCTCGTGGCATGCGCGAGTACCCGCTGCGCGGAACCGTCGAAGATGTGCTGCGCGGCGAAGCCGATGCGCTCCAGTCCGGCCGAGAACATCGGGTTGGCCGCCAGTGCGCCACCCGAGGGGTTGACCTTCGTCTTGTCCGTCAGCCCGATCGCTTCTTTGAGGATCAGCTGCTGGTGGGTGAATGGTGCGTAGAGCTCAGCGACGTCGATCGAACCGGCATCCCCGTTCGTCGCGACCTTGGCCGACGCCGCGGTCGACGGCGAGGTGGTGAGGTCGCGCGCGCCCAGGATCGGGGTCTCGATGCGGTGCTCGAAACCGGTTATCCAGGCCGGGTTTTCACGAAGCTCGCGCGCCCTGTCGCCCGCTGCGAGCACGATCGCCGACGCGCCGTCGGTGATCGGGGCGATGTCATGGCGCCGCAGTGGATCGGCGAAGTACGGCCGGGACAGCAGCTCGTCGACGCTTCCGGTGACCTCTTCTTTGTCGGTACGTCCGCCGGCGGCGTAGGAATCCAGCGCCACCTGAGCCATCTGCTCGACGGTCCATTTGCCGGCGTCCAGGCCCGCCCGGGCCTGCAGACCCGCCATCGACACCGAGTCCGGCCATAGTGGCGCGACGGTGTAGGGATCGGTCTGCAATGCCAGAACGCGACGCAGCGTGCCCGCCGACGACTTGCCGAACCCATAGACCAATGCGGTTTCGACCTGACCGGTGAGCAACTTGATGTAGGCCTCGTACAGCGCCCAGGCTGCGTCCATTTCGACGTGGCTCTCGTTGATCGGTGGAACCGCGCCGATCGAGTCGATCGCCGAGATGAACGAGAAGGCCCGGCCGGCAAGGTAATCCGAGGATCCCGAGCACCAGAAGCCGATGTCGGTCTGCTGCAGGCCCAGCTCGTCGTACAGCTCGCGGAAGCACGGCATCAACATCTCGACGCCGTTGGTGGTGCCGTCGGTACGGCGGACGTGGGGTGCGTGCGCGAAGCCCACCACTGCAATGTCAGTCATGAATGTGCCTTTACAGGTGGTGCTTGTAGGTGTCGTAGTCGGCGTCGGGCTCACCCGTCGGCCGGAAGTAGTCGATGTTGTCGATGCCCAGACCCCACTCCTCGCGGGGCTTCCACACGGCTTGCACCCGCATGCCCATCCGGACGTCCGCCGGGTCGATCTCGGTGACCAGATGCAGGAACGGGATGTCGGCGCCGTCGAGAAGCACGTACGCCGCGACGTAGGGCGGCTTTATGCGCTGTCCGGGGAACGGGATGTTGATGATGGCGAAGGTGGTGACGGTTCCCTTGTCGTCGAGTTCGAGGAACTCGTCGAGTTCCAGGCCGGTGGCCGGATCGGCCTCCTTCGGCGGGAAGTACACCGGGCCTGGCTTATCGCCGCGTCCGCTCCTGGTCCGCGCCGCGAGCAGCTTGCCTTCCTCGAGCGCACGCAGGAACCTGCTCTCGGGCAGCGAGGCGGTGTGCTGGATCTCGATCATCGACGGCGACACCTGGATCTTGACCGGTTCGCGATCGTCGGGCTGGCCTTCGGGCTCCGCGTCTTCGCCGGGCAGGAAGTGCGCGATGTCGGTGATCGCGCCGACCGGTTCGTCTATCCAGTGCGCATGCACCCTGGTCCCGGTGCTGATCGCGTCCGATGACCCGGCGTCCACCGCGTGCAGCAGCGGGGTGTCGGCGCCGTCGAGCTTGATCAGCGCCCACGCGAACGGCTTGTCCAGCGGCTGGCCCTCCAGCGGCGTCGACTGCCAGGTCCAAGACATGACCGTTCCGACGCTGCTCACCGGCACGACCTCGGTCAGGGGCTCGTACGTCACGGGGTCATACTCAGCAGGCGGCACGTGCACCCGCCCGTCCGAACCGCGTACGCCGACGATCCGTCGCTCCCGCAGGGCGGTGAAGAACTGGGACAGGAGTGGTCCGACTGAACGGGTGTAGTCGAATGAGAGCTTCAGCGGAGCCGAGAGAGGCCGCTCATGCTTGTCGATCTGCACCGGGCTGCTTTGGCCTGTGGTCACGGCATCGAGTAGAACAGGTTCTAATAATAGTTTCAACCATGGGTCTGGAGGCTCGCTAATGAAGCTGGGTTTGCAGTTGGGTTATTGGGGCGCGCAGCCGCCGGAGAACCACGCCGAACTCGTGGCCGCGGCCGAGGAGGCCGGCTTCGACACTGTCTTTACCGCCGAGGCATGGGGTTCGGACGCCTACACGCCGTTGGCCTGGTGGGGGCGCGAAACCACGAAGATGCGGCTCGGCACATCGGTGATCCAGTTGTCGGCGCGGACGCCGACGGCGTGCGCGATGGCTGCGCTGACGCTCGACCACCTCTCCGGTGGCAGGCACATCCTCGGTCTCGGGGTGTCGGGGCCGCAGGTGGTCGAGGGTTGGTACGGCGCCAAGTTCCCCAAGCCGCTGGCCCGCACCCGCGAGTACATCGACATCCTGCGTCAGGTCTGGGCCCGCGAGGCACCGGTACACAGCGACGGCCCGCACTACCCGCTGCCGTTGACCGGCGAGGGCACCACCGGGCTCGGCAAGAACCTGAAGCCGATCACCCACCCGCTGCGCGCCGACATCCCGGTGATGCTGGGCGCCGAGGGGCCCAAGAACGTCGCCCTGGCCGCCGAGATCTGTGACGGCTGGCTGCCCATCTTCTACTCGCCACGGATCGCCGGCATGTACAACGAGTGGCTCGACGAGGGTTTCGCGCGTCCCGGCGCGCGGCGCACCCGCGAGACGTTCGAGATCTGCGCGACCGCACAGGTCGTCGTCACCGACGATCGCGCCGAGATCATGGAGTTGATGAAGCCCCACCTGGCGCTCTACATGGGCGGGATGGGCGCTGAGGACACCAACTTCCACGCCGACGTCTACCGCCGCATGGGGTACGCGGAGGTGGTCGACGACGTCACGAAGCTGTTCCGTTCCGATCGCAAGGACGAGGCGGCGAAGATCATCCCGGACGAGCTCGTCGACGATTCGGCGATCGTGGGTGACCTCGCCTACGTGCAGGAACAGATCAAGGCGTGGGAGGCCGCCGGCGTGACGATGATGGTCGTCGGTGCGCGCTCCGTCGAGCAGATCAAGGATCTTGCCGCACAGGTCTGAAGCTCGGAGGCGAGCCGCCAATCCAACTCGGTAGACACTTCCTTGCTAGTTGTCTAGTCGGCGTTCTAGATTGACCCGATGAGCCAGCACACCATCGCGGGCACCGTGCTCACCATGCCGGTCAATGTCCGCAAAGCGACTCAGCACATGGCGATGTTCCCGGTGGACGCCGACGCCGCCCAGGCGATGATCGACTACAGCGGTTTGCAGGTGTGCCAATACTTGCCGGGCAGAGCGATAGTCGCGCTGATGCTGATGCATTACATCGACGGCGATCTCGGTCAGTATTACGAGTACGGCACAAACGTGATGGTCAACCCACCGGGGACCGATGCGAAGGGGATGCGGGCCCTGCAGTCCGCAGGTGCATTCATCCACCACCTTCCCGTCGACCAGGAATTCACGCTCGAAGCCGGGACGAAGATCTGGGGCTATCCAAAGGTGATGGCCGACTTCACGATCCGCGACGGCCATTCGTACTCGTTCGATGTGACGATCGACGGCCAGTTCGCGGTCGGCATGGACTTCCGGCCGGGGCTTCGCGTGCCGGCAGCATTCACCTCGAAGCCGCAAGATCCGCCGACGTACGCCTATCGCGATGGCGTGCTACGCGAGACCATCGGGGTGATGAGGTCAACCGACGTTCGCTACCGGCCCGGCGGTGCAAAGGTTCGGCTCGGCGAACATCCCTACGCGAAAGAATTGGCCTCGCTAGGCTTCCCCAAACGCGCGATGGTCTCCGGTTCGGCAGGCAACGTGGCGATGTCGTTCGCAGACGCGCAGGAGGTTTGAAACATGGCGGCGCCGACAGTATTCACGAAGCCGGACGTAGACCTTGCCGATGGCGGGTTCTATGCCGACCGGCCTGCATCCCGCGAGGCGTACAAGTGGATGCGGGCCAACGAGCCCGTGTTCCGGGACCGCAACGGATTGGCCGCGGCCACAACGTACGAGGCCGTGATCGACGCGGAGCGAAACCCCGAGCTGTTCTCGAACGCCGGCGGTATCCGTCCCGATCAAGACGCGCTGCCGATGATGATCGACATGGACGATCCGGAACATCTGTTGCGCCGCAAGCTCGTCAATGCGGGCTTCACGCGGAAGCGGTTGAAGGTTCAAGGCGATTCGATCAGCTCGCTGTGTGACTATCTCATCGATCGGGTCTGTGAGCAGGGTGAGTGCGACTTCGTCAGAGACATTGCCGCGCCGCTGCCGATGGCGGTGATCGGCGACATGCTCGGCGTGCTTCCCGAAGAGCGAGAGCTGTTCCTCAAGTGGTCTGACGACATGATGGAAGGCCTGAGTTCCACTGTGTCCGAGGCCGATATGCAGGTCACCTTGGATGCCTTCATGGCTTACAACGAGTACACCATGAACAAGATCGAACAGCGTCGAGCGGAGCCGACCGAAGACCTGATCAGCGTGCTGGTGCACGCGGAGGTCGACGGTCAGCGGTTGTCCAACGACGACATCCTGCAGGAGACCCTGCTGATCCTCGTGGGCGGCGACGAGACCACACGCCACACGATCTCCGGTGGAATCGAACAGCTCATCCGCCACCCCGAGCAGTGGGAGCTGTTGCAGAACAACCCCGACAAGATCCCCCTCGCGATCGAGGAGATGCTGCGCTGGACCTCACCGTTGAAGAACATGGCGCGCACGATCACCGCCGACACCGAGTTTCACGGAGCGCAGCTGCGCAAGGGCGAGAAAATGCTGCTGATGTTCGAGTCGGCGAACTTCGACGAGGCCCAGTTCGGCGACCCCGAGAAATTCAACATTCAGCGAGATCCGAACAGCCATTTGGCATTTGGCTTCGGCACGCACTTCTGTCTGGGTAATCAGTTGGCCCGAATCGAGCTCATCAACATGATCGGCGCGGTCCTGGAGAGGCTGCCCGATCTCCAGTTGGCGTCCGACGCCGTGCTGCCGTTGCGGCCAGCTAACTTCGTCAGCGGCCTCGAGTCGATGCCGGTGACGTTCACCCCGACGAAGCCGCTGCTGACGTAGCGATTTGGGTGCGCCTACGATCGCTCAGCGGCTGTATGCGCACCGAAATCACTACTTCATCTGGAAGTTGGGCTTGCGCTTCTCCAGGAACGCCTTCGGCCCCTCCTTGGAGTCCTCGGACAGGAACACCGGAATGCCGTTCTGGGTGTCCGGCTTGAAGGCGTCGTTCTCGTGCATGCCTTCGGTCTCGCGAATGGTCTTCAGGATCGCCTGAACCGCGAGCGGACCGTTGTTGTTGATCACCTCGGCGATCTCCAACGCCTTGTCCAGTGCCGAGCCGTCGGGCACGACATAGCCGATCAGACCGATCTCTTTGGCCTCGGCGGCGGTCAGGTGGCGGCCGGTCAGCAAGATGTCGCAGGCAATCGTGTAGGGGATCTGGCGGACCAGTCGGACCGCGGAGCCGCCCATCGGATACAGGCTCCATTTCGCCTCCGAAACACCGAATTTGGCGCTCTCACCCGCGACGCGGATGTCAGTGCCCTGCAGGATCTCGGTGCCACCCGCGATGGCCGGGCCCTCGACGGCAGCGATCAGCGGCTTGGTCAAGCGACGGCCCTTGAGCAGTGCGTCGATGCGCGTCGGATCGAAGCCGCCCTTGAAGCTGTCGCCGGGCGACTGCTGATCGGCTTTCTTCAAGTCCATGCCCGCGCAGAAATAGCCGCCGGCACCGGTGAGGATGCAGGTGCGTATCTCTGGATCTTCGTCGACGCGGTCCCACGCGTCCACCATGATCGACATCATCTCGGTGGAAAGTGCATTGCGCTTCTCCGGCCGGTTCATGGTGACGATCAAGGTGTGTCCGCGCTGCTCAATGAGGGCGTCGGCGCCATTTTCCGGTTTTCCTTCGTCGCTCACGAACTAGTCCGCCTTCCAGCGTCGATGCCACAGACTTGTCTGGAAATGTAACACGTTCTAGTTTAGTGCTGTGGCCCTGAACATTGCCGATCTTGCCGAGCACGCCATCGACGCCGTGCCAGACCGTGTCGCCCTCATTTCCGGTGACGTACAGCTGACCTACGCCGAATTGGAGGATAAGGCCAACCGTTTGGCCCACTACCTCCTCGACCAAGGCGTGAAGAAGGACGACAAGGTCGGGCTGTACTGCCGCAATCGCATCGAAATCGTCATCGCGATGCTGGGCATCGTCAAGGCGGGCGCGATTCTGGTCAACGTCAACTTCCGCTACGTCGAGGGCGAGCTGAAGTACCTGTTCGACAACTCGGACATGGTCGCGCTGGTGCACGAGCGCCGCTACGCCGACCGCGTCGCCAACGTGCTGCCCGAGACACCCGCCGTCAAGACCATCCTTTCGGTCGAGGACGGCAGCGACGACGACTATCAGCGTTACGGCGGTGTCGAGTTCTACTCGGCGCTGGAGCAGGGCTCGCCCGAGCGCGATTTCGGTGAGCGCAGCGCCGACGACATCTACCTGCTCTACACCGGCGGCACCACCGGCTTCCCCAAGGGCGTGATGTGGCGCCACGAGGACATTTATCGGGTGCTGTTCGGCGGCACCGACTTTGCGACCGGCGAGTTCGTCAAGGATGAGTACGACCTGGCCAAGGCCGCCGCGGAGAACCCGCCGATGATCCGCTACCCGATCCCGCCGATGATCCACGGGTCCACCCAGTCGGCCACCTGGATGTCGATCTTCTCGGGTCAAACCACCGTGCTCGCACCGGAGTTCGATGCCGACGAGGTTTGGGAGACCATCGAGAAGCACAAGGTGAACCTGCTGTTCTTCACCGGCGACGCGATGGCGCGCCCGCTGCTGGACGCGTTGACCAAACTGCACGACGAGGGCCGCGAGCCCGACCTGTCGTCGCTGTTCCTGCTCGCCAGCACGGCCGCGCTGTTCTCGACGAGCATCAAGGAGAAGTTCCTCGAGCTGCTGCCCAACCGGGTGATCACCGACTCGATCGGTTCCTCGGAAACCGGCTTCGGCGGCACCAGCATCGTGGCGAAGGGCCAGTCGCACACCGGCGGACCGCGCGTGACGATCGACCATCGCACCGTCGTTCTCGACGAGGACGGCAACGAGGTCAAGCCGGGCTCCGGGGTGCGCGGAATGATCGCCAAGAAGGGCAACATCCCGGTCGGTTACTACAAGGACGAGAAGAAGACTGCCGAGACGTTCAAGACGTTCAACGGTGTGCGCTATGCGATTCCGGGTGACTACGCCGAGGTCGATGCGGACGGCTCGGTGACGATGCTCGGCCGCGGTTCGCAGTCCATCAACAGCGGTGGCGAGAAGATCTACCCCGAAGAAGTCGAGGCCGCACTCAAGGGCCACCCCGACGTCTTCGACGCGTTGGTAGTCGGCGTGCCCGACGAGCGGTACGGCAACTGCGTGGCCGCCGTCATCCACCGCCGCGAAGGCACCAACCCGACGCTGGCCGAACTCGACACCTTCGTCCGGAATGAGATCGCGGGTTACAAAGTGCCGCGCAAGGTTTGGTGGGTCGACGAGATCCACCGCACGCCCGCCGGAAAGCCCGACTACCGGTGGGCGAAGGACACCACCGAGGAGCGGCCCGCCGACGACGCACACGCCAAGCACGCGGGCAGCACATCCTAGCGGGGCGAGCGAAGCGACGGGGAGAAATACATGCGTACCGAGCTGTGTGACCGTTTCGGCATCGACTATCCGATATTCGTCTTCACGCCGTCGGAGAAGGTCGCCGCCGCGGTCAGTAAGGCCGGCGGTCTCGGTGTGCTCGGCTGCGTGCGGTTCAACGACGCCGACGATCTCGAGAACGTGCTGTGCTGGATGGACGAGAACACCGACGGTAAGCCGTACGGTGTCGACATCGTGATGCCGGCCAAAGTCCCGCAGGAGGGCACGGCCGCCGATATCGGCAAGCTCATCCCGCAGAGCCACCGTGACTTCATCGACAAGACGCTCGCCGATCTCGGCGTTCCGCCGTTGCCCGAGGACGAGGAGCGTAGCTCGGGTGTGCTGGGCTGGCTGCATTCGGTGGCCCGCTCGCACGTCGAGGTGGCGCTCAAGCATCCGATCAAGTTGATCGCCAATGCCCTTGGCTCACCGCCGAAGGACGTGATCGATCAGGTACACGCGGCCGGGGTGCCAGTGGCCGCTCTCGCCGGTAGCGCCAAGCACGCGCAGCGACATGCCGAGAACGGGGTCGACATCGTCGTGGCGCAGGGCCACGAAGCGGGCGGGCACACCGGCGAGATCGGTTCGATGGTGCTGTGGCCGGAAATCGTTGATGCGCTTGACGGTAAGACTCCGGTGCTGGCGGCAGGCGGTATCGGCACCGGGCGGCAGGTCGCCGCGGCGCTCGCGCTGGGCGCCCAGGGGGTGTGGATGGGCTCGGCGTTCCTGACGTCGGCCGAGTACGACCTGGGCCATCGCAAGCCGTCCGGTGTGTCGACGATCCAGGAGGCCCTGCTCCGGGCCAACTCGAGCGATACCGTGCGCCGCCGCATCTACACCGGTAAGCCCGCGCGCCTGCTGAAGTCGCGCTGGACCGACGCCTGGGATGCACCCGATGCGCCCGAGCCGCTGCCGATGCCGCTGCAGAACATCCTCGTCAGCGAGGCCCATCAGCGGATGAACGAATCGGACAATCCCGACACCGTCGCGATGCCCGTCGGCCAGATCGTCGGCCGGATGAACGAGATCCGGCCGGTCGCCGACATCATCGCCGAGTTGGTCTCCGGCTTCGACGAGGCCTCGAAGCGACTCGACGGTATCCGCGGCAACTAGCTCACGCCCGACTGATCACCGTTCTACTCACGTCCGAGAGTGCCTGCCGCGCTGTTGCATCAGACGGGCAAGGGCTAATGCACGAAATCCACGTTTTGCAGACGAAGTGCGAGTAGAGGTCTGCAAAACGTGGATCTCGAAGCGCGCGGCAGTGCTACATCACGGGGTGATCGTCGTCTGCTCGTCGATGACATCCGTTGCCGCGCCGACGATGTCGCCCTGGTTCTCCAGGCCGTCGGCGTTGAGCTGCAGCACGTACAGGCCGTCGGCTCCGGGGATCACGACGGTTTTCTGGGCGACGATCTTGGTCATCCCTTCCGACTCCCAGGTGCCGCCGAGCTGGTAGGCCGGGTAGTCGCTGAGCGTGCTGTTCTGACCCTCGTTCGACGCGCTCCAGCCCGGCAGGTTCTGCAGTTCGCCGGGAGCCAGGTCGATGATCTGCTGCGGGTCGACGTTGCCGGTCAGTTTCGACACCAGCGCGACGATGCTCGGGGAGTACTCGGCGGCTTCGGGGCCGGTGTAGATGATGGCGCCGTAGGCCCACTCCGGGGTGTTCTCGCCGGCCGGCTCCCAGCCCTCGGGGATCGGCAGATCGATGGTGGGTGAGCCGGGGTCGCCACGCTTGACCGGCGCCTCCTGGATGTTGTTCTCCTTGATGTAGCTGGCGATCGTCGGGTTCGGGCCGGCGGCGTCCTCATCGCGAGGAGCGACTTTGGCCGTCGTCGTCGGTGCGGCCTCGGCCGTGGTCGTGGTGGTGGTCGTGGTCTCCGACTCGCTGGTGCTCGGCTCGGTCTTGGTGTCCGAGCCGCAGCCGGACAAAACCAGGGCCAGAGTGGCGGCCAACGCGGCCGCCCCGGTGATCGCCGTGCGCCTCATCAGTCACTCCTGTCGTCCTGCAACGCGTGTCACCGTTCTCGGCAAACATGGCCGGTTGCTTTGGTCGTGACGAAGCGTAATCGAAAAGGGCCTGTATTAAGGGCGAGTAGTACTACTCGATGTGAAAGCCGGCAAACCGAAGTCGGGGCGTGTCCGATTTGTTCACGACCTCTCGCGGTGGCCCGACATAGCGTCAGGGCCACCGAGATTCGTCTGACATCAATTGTCTGTCAGGTTTTCACAGCTCGCCGGACTTCTACCGGCTGCCCGAGGATTCCGCAACGCAATTACCGGCAGTCTGCGGGACCACCGCGGCCAGGCGGCTGAGGTGCGTGCAAGTCGAACCGCATGCCGACCACGCGAATCGCGAAGCACACCAGAGCCGCGCCGAGTGCGGCAAGGGTCCCCTGATAGCCAAAGCTGTTCGCCGCGGCCGCGCAGCCCGCGCCGATCAGGGCGGGTATGGCGTACAGCTCGCTACGAAGGACCGTAGGAATTCGACCGATCATCACGTCGCGGATCGTGCCGCCCCCGACGGCGGTGATCGCTCCGACGATGACCGCCTGCGCCACACCGAATCCCATATCAAGAGCCTTGTATGCACCGAGCACCGCGAAGACGCTCAGTCCGATCGCATCGAGAACGTTGATGGTCTCGGCAAGACGGTCGAGGAATCGGCTCAGCGCAAAAGCGATCACCCCGCCTGCCGCGGCGACAGCCAAGTAGCGCCAGTCGACGAACGTGGCAGGCGGCAAGGCATCGAGCAGGATGTCACGGATGGTGCCGCCGCCAAGGCCGGTGAACATCCCAAGAGCGAGGACACCGACGATGTCCAACCGCGCGGCGCGCACCGCGGTCAGTGCGCCGTTGAGCGCGAACGCAAACGTACCGATGAGATCGAGGATCAACCACAACGGCGATTCAGCCAACATGACAGAGGTATACCGCGTCCGAGCTACCGTCGTCGCGACATCAATTCTCAGCGTGGAACGGGATACACCGGATCGTCGCAGTCGGTCCCTTCGGCCTGCAGTCGGCGTTTGATCACCTTGAACGTCTCGGTGCGGGGTAGGTCGGTACCGACTCGCACATACGACGGCCACTGCTTGGGGCCGAGGTCGGATTGATCGGCGAGGAATTCGCGGAACTGTTCCGGATCGAACGACGCGCCGTCGGTCAGCACCACCGCCGCCATGATTTGGTCGCCGACATCGGGCGCGGGGATTCCGTACACCGCCACTTCGACGACGTCGGGATGGCGCAGTAGCACCCGCTCGATCGGCGCCGAGCCGAGGTTCTCACCGTCGACGCGCATCCAGTCACCAAGTCGGCCGGCGAAGTACGCGTAGCCGTTCTCGTCGCAGTAGGCCAGATCGCCACTGTGGTATGCCCCGCCGCGCATCCGTTGGGCGTCGGCGTCCGGATCGTTGTAGTAGCCCTCGAAACGCCCAGCGTTGGATGTGTTCACCAACTCGCCCGTGACGCCGGGCGGGCAGGGCTCCCCGGTCTCGACGTCGAGAATTTCGGTGCCTGCGGGCAGCGGGCCGAGCGACCCCGGCGGGGTGTCCGGTGTGCGGCCGATCGCGATACCGCCCTCGGTCGAACCGAACCCGTCCATCACCAGGGTGTTGAACCGGCTGGCGAACCTCTCGACGTCGGCGGGTGCGCCCTCGTTGCCGTAGACGGCGCGCAGCGGATTGTCGGCATCGTCGGGTTGTTCGGGAGTGGCGAGCACATACGACAGCGGCTTGCCCACGTAGTTGGCGTACGTGGCACCGAACCGGCGGACATCGGGCAAAAATTGCGACGCGGAGAACTTGCGCCGCAACGCAAGTGAGCTTTGCGAAGCCAAGGCCACGGCCCAGCCGACCAGCACCGCGTTCGAGTGGAACAACGGCATCGACACGTAGCAGACGTCCCGGGACCCGAGCTCGAATCGCTCCGTCATCATCTGACCCGCGATGGCGACCTTGCCCTGGCTGCACTTGACCGCCTTGGGGTCCCCGCTGGTGCCCGACGTATAGATCAGCATGAACAGATCACCGGGGTCGGCGTCGTAGGCGACGACGGGTTCGTCGGAGTAGCGCGCTACCTCGGCTGCCCACTGCGGTGAGTCGACGTCGATGTGCTCGATATCGCCGACGACGGCCGCCGATGCCGAATCCGCAAGCACCACCTGGCAATCCGCGTGCGTGACGTCGCGCTGCAGCGCCGCGCCACGGCGCACCGGGTTCAACCCCACCGGCACGATCCCGGTGAGCCCCGCCGCCATCAGAACCGACGAGAAGAACGGGGTGTTCTGCAGCAGCACGCCGACATGCGGCGGCCGCTCAGGATCCATGCGCGCGCGCAGCGCGGCCGCCACCGCAGCACCGTTGGCGATGTGCTCACGCCACGTGGTGAACGTGTCCTCGAAGTAGACCCCGCGGTCGTCGACGTCGACCAGCGGTGCGATCAGCGAGGTTACGGTGGGAAGCTCGCTTCCCGTCGCCGGGTTCAAGCCGGGGTGTCGGCCAGTTCGCGACCGATGCGCAGCAGCTGCCCGGTGGCCCCGCCGACCGCGAACTCGGTCTGCTTGGCCGCCAGGAAGTACCTGTGCACCGGGTGGTCGGTGTCGATCCCGACGCCGCCGTGCACGTGCACCGTGGTGTGGGCGACCCGATGGCCGGCCTCGGCCGCCCAGAACGCCGCCGTATTCACCTCGACATCGGCGGGCAGATTTTCGGACAGCCGCCATGCCGCCTGCGTCACCGTGAGGCGCAGCGCCTTGACGTCGATGTAGCCATCGGCCAGCCGTGACGAGACGGCCTGGAAGCTGCCGATCGGCCGCTCGAACTGCTCACGCTCGCGGGCGTATTCGGCCGTGAGCTCGAGTGCACGCTCCACCACACCGAGCTGAAAAGCGCTGCGGCCCAACGTGCCGTGTGTGGTCAGCCAGGCGAGTACCTCGTCGCCGCCGACGACGCGGTCGGCGCTCAACTCGACACCGCGGAGTTCCAGATGGCCGACGCTGCCGTGTCCGGTGGTGCTCAGCGACTCGACCGTGACACCGGAATCGGCGGCGGCGACCACGAAGACCCTGGTGCCGGAATCGGTTTCGGCGGGCACGAGGAACGCGTCGGCAACCGGGCCGTAGCTGACCTGGGTGCGGCTGCCGGTCAACCGGAATCCGTCGCCGTTCGCACTCGCCTGGACCGGGCCCTCGCCCATCTCACCGTCGAGCGCGACGGACAGGACCTTCTGCCCGTTGACGGCGGGCACCGCCCACTCCTGCTGCAGCGCTTCGGACCCGAACGTCGCCAGCGCGCCCGCGGCCAGCACCGCCGATTCCAGATACGGAACGGCGGCCATCTGCCTACCCAGCGCGACCAGCACCGCGACCTGCTCCAGCACACCGAACCCGCCACCGCCCAGGGATTCCGGCGCAGCGGTGGACAAGATGTCGGCTTCGATCAGCTTGCTCCACAGCGTCTTGTCGAAGCGTTCGTCGAGACCGTCGAGTTCGCGTTGGCGTTCCGGCGTGCTGACCGATTCGGTGATGGTGCGCGCCAGACCTCCGAGATCCTCGGATGCCTCAGTTGTCTTGAAGTCCATGTCGTCTCAGTCCTTACCGGTTGACCCTGGGCAGGCCGAGCGCGACCATGCCGATGATGTCGCGCTGGATCTCGTTCGTGCCGCCACCGAAAGTGAGGATCAGGCACGAGCGGTGCATGCGTTCGATGCGGCCCCGCAGCAGGGCCCCGGGGGTGTTCGTGCGCAATGTCGCGGCGGTGCCGAGCACCTCCATCAGCAGTCGGTAGGCCTCGGTGGCCAATTCGGTGCCGTACACCTTCGCGGCCGACGCGTCAGCCGGTGACGGGGCGGCATCCGTGGAGGAGGCGAGCTCCCAGTTGATGAGCTTGAGTACTTCGGCTTTGGCGTGCACCCGGGCCAGGTTCAGCTGAACCCATTCGGAGTCGATCACACGCCTGCCATGGGCGTCCTTGGTGTTCTGCGCCCATTCGCGGACACCGTCGAGCGCCGAGAAGATCGGCTGCGCGGAAACCAGTGCGACGCGCTCGTGGTTGAGCTGATTGGTGACCAGCTTCCACCCCGCGTTCTCCTCGCCGACGAGGCTGGAAACCGGCACCCGCACGTCCTGGTAGTAGGTGGCGCTGGTGTCGACGCCGGCCATGGTGTGCACCGGCGTCCACGAGAAGCCCTCGGCCGTCGTCGGCACGATGAGCATCGAGATGCCGCGGTGCTTCTTGGCCTCCGGGTTGGTGCGCACCGCGAGCCACACGTAGTCGGCGTAGGCGATCAGGCTGGTCCACATCTTCTGACCGTTGATGACGTAGTCGTCGCCGTCGCGTACCGCCGTGGTCCGCAGCGCGGCCAGGTCGGTACCGGCGCCCGGCTCGGAGTATCCGATCGCGAAGTGCAGTTCTCCGGCGGCGATCTTGGGCAGGAAGAACTTCTTCTGCTCGTCGCTGCCGAAGTGCATGATCGTCGGCGCGACGCTGTTGATGGTCAGGAATGGCACCGGGACGTTCGCGATAGCGGCCTCGTCATTGAAGATCAGCCCGTCCATCGGCGGACGCGCCTGGCCGCCGTACTCCTTGGGCCACGAGAGCGTCAGCCACCCGTCCTTGCCCATTTGGGCGACGGTGTCGCGATAGACGTTGCCCCGCCCCATCTCTCCGTCGCTGGAGGCCAGCGCTTCGGCGCGCTCGGGGGTCATCAGCTTGGTGAAGTACGCCCGTAGCTCGCGGCGCAACTCCTCCTGCTCTGGGGTGTAGCCGATCCGCATCGCCTTGTCCTAACTTCTGTAGAGCACCGGTAATTAAGTGCACCAGACTGGAACCGAAGTCCAGCCCGACTTCACTCCCGGTTGTAACACGTTCTAGTCTTGGGGTCCAGGCCGGTGCCACACTGGCTGCTCGAAGCAGCCCCGAGCGCAAGGAGTGCATCATGCGAGTGGAAGTGGACCGTGACCGTTGCGAAGGCAACGCCGTATGCGTTGGAATTGCCCCCGACCTGTTCGATCTCGACGACGAGGATTACGCGGTCGTCAAGGCCGATCCGGTGCCCGCCGACCAGGAGGACCTGGCGGAGCAATCGATCGCCGAGTGCCCTCGAGCAGCCCTGATCCGCAGAGACTAGAGGTATTCATAAATGACTGCAGATGCGACTGATCTTTCCGGCCTCGTCGCCGTGGTGACCGGTGCGGCCGCCGGGCTGGGCCGGGCCGAGGCCATCGGTCTCGCGCGAGCCGGCGCCACCGTCGTCGTCAACGACATCGCAGGTGCGTTGGATGGCTCCGACGTGGTCGACGAGATCGTCGCCGCCGGTTCCAAGGCAGTCGCGGTCGCCGGTGACATCAGCGAGCGGTCGACGGCCGACGAGCTGGTGTCCACCGCCGACGGCCTCGGCGGTCTGAGCATCGTCGTCAACAATGCGGGCATCACGCGCGACCGCATGCTGTTCAACATGACCGATGAGGACTGGGATGCGGTCATCGCCGTCCATCTGCGGGGTCACTTCCTGCTGACCCGCAACGCAGCCACGTATTGGCGCGCGAAAGCCAAGTCGGCCGGAGCAGATGGGGCCGGCCGCGTCTACGGCCGCGTCATCAATACGTCGTCGGAGGCCGGCCTGGTCGGGCCGGTCGGGCAGGCCAACTACGGCGCTGCGAAGGCGGGCATCACCGCGCTGACGCTGACGATGGCGCGGGCCCTGGATCGCTACGGCGTGCGGGCCAACGCGATCGCGCCCCGCGCCCGCACCGCGATGACCGCCGAGGTGTTCGGCGAGGCGCCGGAACTGACCGAGGGGCAGATCGACTCGCTGTCGCCCGAGCATGTCGTCACGTTGGTGCAATTTCTGGCATCGCCCGCTGCGGAAGGCGTCAACGGACAGCTCTTCATCGTTTACGGTCCTACGGTGACGCTTGTTGCGGCGCCAACGGTCGAAGCTCAGTTCAGCGCGCTGGGTGACGCCTGGAAACCAGCGGATCTGTCAATTACCCTGCGCGACTACTTTGCTGAGCGCGGCTCGGATGCGAATTTCGCGGCGACCGACATTATGAATTCATAAGCTCGATAATCTGGGCCGACCTCGACTTGGGAGACTAGAACACGTTCTAACATGGCGTGTGTCACACCTGCTTTGACCAGCATGTTTATAACAATTTGTACCTTTTTTCCGGTTCTTTGACACTGTGAACTTGTTCTAGTTAGTATGATCCGGCTCACTAAGAGCAGCGCTTAAACCGCGGGTGTGAAGCAAGCGTCGGCTACGTTATTCGAAGTCTTCGCCACGCGAGCCCTCCATCCGCCACCGCAGAGAAACGGAGCCCGAGGTTGATCGAACAGCTCGCGGCACCGACTCGGGCCGTGGGCGGTTTCTTCGAAATGTCGATGGACACCTTCGTCAAGATATTTCGACGCCCCTTTCAGTTCCGCGAGTATCTCGACCAGACGTGGATGATCGCGCGTGTTGCGCTCATCCCGACCCTGTTGATCTCGATCCCGTTCACAGTGCTGGTCGCGTTCACCCTCAACATCCTCTTGCGCGAGATCGGCGCGGCGGACCTGTCCGGCTCCGGTACCGCGTTCGGCACGGTGACGCAGCTGGGCCCGATCTCGACCGTGCTCGTGATCGCCGGCGCCGGCGCCACCGCGATCTGCGCCGACCTGGGTGCCCGCACCATCCGTGAAGAGATCGATGCGATGCGAGTGCTCGGCATCGACCCCATTCAGCGCCTTGTGGTTCCGCGTGTGCTGGCCTCGACCACCGTCGCCCTGCTGCTCAACGGCTTGGTGATCGCGATCGGTCTCACCGGCGGTTACGTGTTCTCCGTGCTGCTGCAGGGGGTGAACCCCGGTGCGTTCATCAACGGTCTGACGATCCTGACCGGCTTGGGCGAGTTGGTGATCTCCGAAGTCAAGGCCCTTTTGTTCGGTGTGATGGCAGGCCTCGTCGGCTGCTACCGCGGCCTGACCGTCAAGGGTGGACCCAAGGGCGTCGGAGAGGCCGTCAACGAGACCGTGATCTATGCGTTCATCTGCCTGTTCGTCATCAACGTTCTGATGACCGCAATCGGCGTTCGGGTGCTCGGCTGATGAGCTACGACGTGACGCTGAAGATGCGGCGGGCACTCGGATGGCTTCCCAGGGCGGTCGACACGTTCGGCGAGCAGGCGTTGTTCTACGCCGAGTCGGTCCGGTACATGCCGAACGCGGTGCGGCGCTACGGCAAGGAAACGACCCGGCTGATCGCGGAGATGACGCTCGGCACCGGCGCGCTGGTCCTCATCGGCGGCACGGTCGGCGTCGCGGCGTTCCTCACCCTGGCCTCCGGCGGTGTCATCGCCGTACAGGGCTACGAATCGCTGGGCAACATCGGCATCGAGGCACTCACCGGCTTCCTCTCGGCGTACCTCAACGTGCGCATCGTGGCGCCGATCATCGCCGGCATCGCGCTCGCGGCCACTATCGGTGCGGGCACCACGGCCCAACTGGGGGCCATGCGCATCTCCGAGGAGATCGACGCCGTCGAATCGATGGCCGTGCACTCGATGTCCTATCTGGTGTCCACCCGCATCGTCGCCGGACTCATCGCGATCATTCCGCTGTACTCGCTCGCTGTCTTGGCCGCGTTCTTCTCAGCCCGCACCATCACGGTCTTCGTCAACGGACAGTCCGGCGGGCTGTACGACCATTACTTCAATACCTTCCTGATCCCCACCGATCTGCTGTGGTCGTTCGCTCAGGCAATCGTGATGGCGGTCGCGGTGATGTTGGTCCATACCTACTACGGCTACAACGCATCCGGCGGACCCGTCGGCGTCGGCGTCGCCGTGGGTAAGGCTGTCCGGACCTCGCTGATCGTCGTCGTCATCATCACCTTGTTCATCTCCCTGGCCGTGTACGGTGCCACCGGAAACTTCAACCTCTCGGGGTAAGGGGAAAGAGAGACCATGTCGAGGACAGCCGCGATCAGGGTCGCCGCCGTAGTGCTGGCGGCGATCATCGTGGCGTTCTCGGTGTTCACCTACCTGTCCTACTCCGCAGCCTTCACGCCGACCGAGAGCGTGGTCGTCACCTCTCAACGTGCCGGTTTGGTGATGGACCGCGACGCCAAAGTCAAGTACCGCGGGATCCAGATCGGCAAGGTCGAGGACATCTCGTACACCGGTAATGAAGCAAAGTTGACTCTGACGATCAACAAGGGCGAACTGCGCTACGTCCCGTCGAACGCGCCAGTGCGGATCGCCAGCACCACGGTTTTCGGCGCGAAATCGGTGGAATTCCTTGCGCCGGAACAACCCTCGGGTACGCCGTTGCGGGCCGGGGCCGTCGTCGCGGCCAAGGACGTCCAGCTCGAAGCGAACACGTTGTTCCAGACGCTGATCGACGTACTGGACAAGATCAATCCCATCCATCTGAACGCGACGATGTCGGCGCTCGCGGAGGGCCTGCGTGGTCATGGTGAGGATATCGGCGTCAGCACGGCCGGGCTGAATCAGTACCTCACGCAACTGAATCCGAAGCTGCCGCAGGTCGAGGCGATTCTCGCGCAGACAAACACGGTGGCCAACGTCTACGGCGATGCCGGCCCCGACCTGGTGACCGTCATCAAGAACGTGCCGACCATCAGCCAGACGGTCGTCGATCAGCAGGAGAACCTGAACGCCACGTTGCTCGCGACGATCGGCCTGGCGAACGAGGGCGCCGACACCCTCGAGCCTGGCGCCGACGATTACATCGCGGCGATCCAGCGACTGCGGGCGCCGTTGAAGGTGCTCCACGACTATTCGCCCGTCCTCGGTTGCATCGTCCAGGGTGTCGCGAAAGGCCGCCAGCGGGGTGCTGACATCCTGGGCGGCTACAAGCCCGGCGCCATGGTCAGTTCCAGCTTCGTGTTGGGAGTGCCGTCATACACGTATCCGGAGAGCCTGCCGATCGTGAATGCGACGGGTGGCCCGAATTGCCGTGGCTTGCCGAACCTTCCGAGCATGCAGTTCGGTGGCTCGTACTTCCGGTCGCCGTTCCTGGTCACCGACAACGCGCTCATTCCGTATGAGCCGTTCACCGAGGTACAGGTCGACGCTCCGAGTACATTCCAGTTCCTCTTCAATGGCGCGTTCGCAGAACGGGACGACTTCTGATGAAGGGAATCCTGACGAAGGTGGGCATCTTCGTGGTGGCGATGCTGTTGGTCTCCGCCGGGTTGATAGTGATCTTCGGCGAGTTCCGCTTCGCGTCGACCACCAGCTACCACGCCACGTTCGCCGACGCCTCGCGACTCGAGGGCGGTAATGACGTACGGATCGCAGGCGTTCCGGTCGGCACCGTCGAAGGCGTCAAGCTGAACCCCGACAACACCGTCGACGTGGCGTTCACGCTCGACAAGAAGTATCAGTTGTATACGTCGACCCGAGCCGTGATCCGGTACGAGAACCTGGTCGGCGATCGCTTCATGGAGATCACCTCGGGCCCGGGTGAACTGAAGAAGCTGCCTAGGGGCGGCACCATCTCGAAAGAGAACACGCAGCCGGCCCTTGACCTGGATGCACTGCTCGGCGGTCTGCGACCGGTGGTCAAAGGCCTCGACGGCGATCAGGTCAATCAGATCAGCAATGCGATCATCGAGCTGCTGCAGGGCCAGGGTGGTGCGCTGTCTCAACTGCTTTCGGAGACAGGAACGTTCAGCCAGACGCTGGGTGATCGTTACCAAGTGATCTCGGAGGTGATCCAGAACCTCAACCAAGTGTTGGGGACCATCGACTCCAAGAGCGCCGAATTCAATGCCAGCGTGGACGAGTTGCAGAAGCTCGTCACGGGGCTCGCGGAGGGCCGGGACCCCATCGCCGGCGCGATTCCGCCGCTGGCCTCGGCCGAGTCGAATCTGACGGAGATGCTGGCCAACTCGCGACGACCCGTACAGGGCGTCCTCGAGAACCTTCGCCCGCTGGCCACCGAGTTCGACAACCGCAAGTCCGAGGTAAACGCGGTCATCGAACCTCTCGCCGAGAACTATCTGCGACTCAATTCTCTTGGGGCGTACGGGTCGTACTTCAACTACTACATCTGCGCGACAACGCTCAAGTTCAACGGACCAGCAGGTAGCGACATCCTGCTCCCGATCGGTGGCGTGCCGGACCTCTCGAAGGGCAGGTGCTCCGAGAATGGATAAGACGCTACGGGCGGGCATCTTCGGAATCGCGGTGCTGGCGATGGTGGTCGTCGTCGCATTCGGCTACAGCAGCCTCCCGTTCTTTCCGCAGGGCAAGCCCTACGAGGCCTACTTCGCCGACGCCGGCGGCATCTCGCCGGGCAATGACGTCAACATCTCCGGCATCACGGTCGGCAAAGTGACGGACGTCGCCCTCGCCGGAGAGTTCGCGAAGGTGAATTTCACCGTCGACCGTGATATCCGGCTGGGTGACCAGACGCTCGTGTCGATCCGCACGGACACAGTGCTCGGCGAGAGGTCGCTCGGTGTCACTCCAGCGGGCGGCGGATCGGTGACCTCGATCCCGGTGGCCCGCACGACAGTTCCGTACACCTTGAACCAGGCGCTGCAGGATCTCGGTCAGAATGCGGCCGCGGTCGACCAGGAGCAGCTGACCCAGGCGCTGGGGGTGCTCACCGATTCGTTCCGCGACGCAACGCCCGAGCTGCGCCGCACGCTCGACGGGGTTGCGGAATTATCCCAAAGCATCAACGCCAACGACGAGGCGTTGGGCCAGCTGTTGACGCGTGCGAAGTCGGTGACCCAGACACTCGCCGACCGGGCCGGTCAGGTGAACCAACTCGTCACCGACGGCAACCAGTTGTTCGCCGCGCTCGATGAGCGACGTGCCGCGCTGAGCACCTTGATCGCGGGCATCGACGATGTGTCCGAGCAGCTCTCGGGTTTTGTGAACGACAACCGTCGCGAATTCGGACCGGCCCTGAGGAAACTGAACCTGGTGATGGACAACCTGCTCGAACGCCGGGACCACATCAGCGAGGCGCTGAGGCGTCTGCCGCCGTACGCCACCGCACTCGGCGAGTCGGTCGGTTCCGGTTCGGGCTTCATGGTGAACCTGCCCAACGCGATTCCGAACAGCACGCAGGAAGGCTTGCTGCTGGACCTCTACTTCCAGCCGGGCAAGATTCCTGACAGCCTCTCTGACCTCCTGCGCGGGTTCATCAACGAGCGCCTGATCATCAAGCCGAAGTCGCCATGAGCCGGCTCGTGCGTCTCGGAATCATCGGCGCCCTGGTGGTGGCGCTGATCGGTGGGCTTTACGTGATCTGGCCGCGCGTCACCACGTACAAAGTTGTCGGCTACTTCGCCTCGGCTGCCGGCGTGTACCCGGGCGACGAAGTACGCGTCGTCGGCGTTCCGGTCGGCAAGATCGAATCGATCACGCCACAGGCCGATGCCGTCAAGATCACCATGCGGGTCAACAACGACGTCAAGATCCCTGCCGATGCCCGCGCGGTGATCATGTCACCGAATATCGTTGCCGCCCGGTTCGTTCAGCTCACGCCGGTCTACCAGGGCGGCGCGGAGATGCAGGACGGTGCCACCATCGAGTTGAACCGCACCGCCGTGCCGGTGGAGTGGGACGACGTCAAGACCGAGCTGACGAGGCTGAGCCAGCAGCTCGGGCCGTCGACGGGCCAGGTTCAGGGACCGTTGAGCGAGTTCGTCAATCAGGCCGCCGATACGTTCGACGGCAATGGGGATTCGTTCCGGAACGCCCTGCGCGAACTGTCACAGACCGCGGGACGGTTAGGTGACTCGAGCACCGACCTGTTCGGCACGATCAAGAATCTCCAGATCCTCGTCGACGCGCTGTCGAAGAGCAACGAGCAAATCGTCCAATTCAGTGGGCATTTGGCGTCGGTCTCTCAGGTCCTGGCGGACAGCACGGTGGGACTCGACAGCACGCTGGGCAGCCTCAACCAGGCCCTGTCGGACGTCCGCGGCTTCCTCGACGAGAACAACGAGACGCTGGTCAACAGCATCACCAGGCTGACCGACTTCACCAGCATCCTCACGAACCAGACCGACGACGTCGAGCAGATCCTGCACGTCCTGCCTAACGCGATGGCGAACTTCTACAACATCTACAACCCGGCCCAGGGCACCGCCAACGGTCTGCTGGGCCTGCCGGAGTTCCAGAATCCGGTGCAGTTCATCTGCGGCAACTTCGACGGTGCGGGCATGCCCGACTACGACAAGCGGGCCGAGATCTGCCGCCAGCGGATGGCCCCGGTGCTGAAGCGCCTCGCCATGAACTTCCCGCCGTTCATGGAGCACGGGATCAACACGATCACCGCCTACAAGGGTCAGGTCATCTACGACACCCCGGCGACCGAAGCCAAGGCCAAGACGTACATCCCGTACTTGGAATGGGTTCCGGCCGATGGTCGGTTCCCGCCGCGGCAGGGCGATCCAGGAGATCCCAGCGCGTTGCTACTGCCGCAGCCCGCGGTGCCGGGCCCGCCCCCGCCCGCGCAGCCGTACACGCTCGGTCCGGTGATACTCCCGCCAGGTCCAGCGCCCGCGCCCGGTCCGGTTCCGGGTGCGCCGCCCGCGCCGATTCCGCCCGGTCCGCTTCCCGCCGAGGCCGGCGGCGTCCCGCATGGAGGTGGACAGTGATACGCAAGCCAGTGCGCCGCAAAGCGGGTCGCGCGGCCACCCGGTCGCTGGCCATCGGCGCCGGCGCAGTGCTGCTCGCCGGCTGCCAATTCGGCGGGCTGAACTCGCTCGACATGCCCGGCACCGCCGGGCACGGCAAAGGCTCGTTCGTCATCACGGTGGAAGTGCCCGACGTGGCGACGCTGCCGCAGAACTCGCCGGTGCTGGTTGACGACGTGACGGTCGGCAGCGTTTCGGGAATCGAGGCCGTTCAGCGTCCCGACGGCAGCTTCTACGCGGCGGTGAAACTGTCACTGGACGAAAACGTCAAGTTGCCGCAGAACTCGACGGTGCGCGTCGGGCAGACCTCGCTATTGGGTTCGCAGCACATTGCGCTGGCCCCGCCGATCGACCAGGAGCCGGTCGGCCAGCTGCGTGAGGGCGCCCAGATTCCGCTGAGTGACGGCAGCCGCGCTCCGACGACGGAGGAAGTGCTGTCCGCGTTGGGGACGGTCGTCAACAAGGGCAATCTCGGTGCGCTGCAAGACATCACGCAGGAGCTCTACACCGCGGTGGCCGGCCGTGAAGGGCAGTTCGCCGGTCTGATCCCGCGGCTCGCCGAACTGGCATCGTCGCTGAATCGTCAGACCGACGACATCATCGCGACGGCCGAGGGCCTCAACCGATTCGCCGGTGTCCTCGCGCGTAACAAGGATGATCTGGGTCGGGCGCTGGACACTCTGCCGGGAGCGTTGCGGGTGTTGAACGAGAACCGCGGCCATATCGTCGATGCGTTCGCCGGCCTGCAGCGTCTCGGCACGGTGGCGTCGCGCATCCTGTCCGAGACCCAGCAAGACTTCACACAGGACATGATTGCGGTGTACTCGGTGATCAAGCCGCTCAACGACAATCGTGCGGATATGGTTTCCGGCCTCGACAGCCTGGCGACGTTCCCGTTCCCCGGCAAGAACCTGTCCAAGGTTGCGAGAGGCGACTACTTCAACATCTTCGCCACATTTGATCTGACGATCCGCCGGCTCGGCGAGACCATCTTCACCACGTCGTTCTTCGACCCGAACATGAAGCGCCTCGCAGAAGTCGTCAGCCCGCCGGAATTTCTCACCGGGGAGATGGCGAATCTGTCAGGGCAGGCCGCTGATCCGTTCGCCATCCCGGCAGGCACCGCGTCGGGCCAGGAGGTGCCAGCGGAGTAATGTACAGCCGAACTACACGAATTCAGTTGTGGGTCTTCGCCGTTGTGACGGTGCTGGCCGTCGGTGCGATCGCTCTGCTGTATGTGCGCGTCCCCGCCCGACTGGGCATCGGCACGTACGAGGTCACCGCGAATTTCGTGGCCGGTGGCGGACTGTACGAGAACGCCAACGTCACCTACCGCGGCGTGCAGGCAGGCCGGGTCGAGTCGGTCAGGCTGACCAATGACGGTGTCGCGGCGCGCATGCGGATCAACAGCAGCATCAAGATTCCGGAGAACTCCACCGCCACCGTCAAGAGCGTGTCGGCGGTCGGCGAGCAATACGTGGATTTCGTTCCGCCCGCTGATCCCTCGCAGGCGCTGCTGCGCAACGGCGCAACCATTCCCAAGGATCGGACGGCGATCCCGCAGGATGTCGCCGAGCTGTTGCAAGAGGCCGACAACCTGGTGACCAGCCTTGACAACACTCGCCTCCAGGACCTGCTGCGTGAGACGTTCGCGGCGTTCAACGGCTCCGGGCCCGAGCTCGCGCGACTGCTCTCCTCGGCGCGGACGCTGATCGACGAGGCCAACGCGAGCTGGCCGCAGACCTCGATGCTGATCGATCAGGCGGGGCCGTTCCTGGACGCGCAGATCCAGAGCGGCGACGATATCCGGTCGTTCTCCGAAGGCCTTGCGCGTCTCACCACTGAAGTGGCGGACGCCGACCCCCAGGTGCGTGACCTGCTCGCCACTGCGCCGGGAGCCGCGGCCGAGGCCAGCGAGACGTTCTCGGGCATCCGTCCGTCGTTCCCGGTGCTCGCCGCCAACCTGGCCAACTTCGGCCGCGTCGGCGTCATCTATCACAAGTCGATCGAACAGGCGCTGGTCATCTTCCCCGCGCTGCAGGCGTCGCTTATGACGATCGGCGGTCAGCTTCCCGTGAGCGAGGGCGGTAAGCAGGACTTCAAGATCTCGATCAACGACCCGCCGCCGTGCACCACCGGCTTCCTGCCGGGCGCCGACATCCGCACACCCGGTGACACGACCATTCGCGATCTGCCGACGGACTTGTACTGCAAGATCCCGCAGAATGATCCGACCGTGGTGCGTGGCGCGAGGAACTACCCGTGCCAGGAGTTCCCCGGTAAGCGGGCCCCGACGATCCAGTTGTGCCGCGACCCGGCCGGCTACGTGCCACTGGGCAACAACCCATGGCGCGGTCCGCCGGTGCCGATAGGCACGCCGTCGGACATCATGGAGGACGACACACCCGAGGATGGGCGAAATATCCTGCCGCCCAATAAGTTCCCGTATATTCCGCCGGAAGCTGATCCGGATCCGGGGTATCCCGTCGCGCCGGGCCTGCTGCCGCCTGACGTGCCGAGGGGTCCTGGACCGGCACCGCACCAGCCGTGGCCGTACATTCCGCCGCCGAACTCGGGACCGCCGCCGCCGCCGTACACCGCGTGGATTCCGCCGGCGCCGTATCCGAATGCGTGGCCGCCACCGGCGATCCCGCCGGGCTGGGCGACCAATCCGACGAATCCGCCGGACATCTTCGCCGGGCCCTATGGTCCGCCGCCACCGCCGCCGCCGGCGCCGCCGCCGCCGCCGGGACTGCCACCTGCGGCTGCGCCGCTCGCGGGATTGCCAGACGCAGCGCCGTCACCTGTGGGAACGCCACCTGCGGCCGGTGGGGCTGGCTACGGGACGTACGATCAGCACACAGGAGTCTTCGTTGACCCGGCCGGCGGTACGGGGGTGTACGCGCCCGGTGCCGCTGATCTGCGGCCAACTGAGAACTGGCTTGATCTGATGCTGTATCCGAAGCAGGTGTAATGACGTCCACCCCGACACCACCGGGGAAGCCCGTGCGCCGGCGCGCTTCCCGGCCGGCAGGTCCCACCGCCGGCAAGGCCCCGGAGGCCACCGCTGTAAGCGTTCCGACGGCTGAAGCGGTGGGTGCGACGACCGTTCGCAAGGTCGTCAAGCCCGTGGCCCCGCCTTCGCGCCGGTCGGCGCCCAGCCGGCTCGTGACGGTCGTAGCGTTGGCCTGCGGGCTTGTCGCGACCGCCATTGTGGGCGCCGCGGTGGCGGTGTTGATCGTTCAGCAGAACAACGCCGAAGAAGCGCAGGCGCGCAATCAGCGATTTGTCGACACCGCGACGCAGGTCGTGGTGAACATGTTCAGCTTCAAGCCGGACAGCATCGATGACAGCGTCGACCAGTTCTACAACAGCACCAGCGGCCCGCTGCGCGACATGTTCAGCCAGAACAACAATGTCGAGAATCTCAAGGCGATCTTCCGGCAGACCGGCGGCAGTTCCGAGACGGTGATCAACGGCGCCGCGCTGGAGAGCTTCGACGATGTCAGCAACAACGCAACGGTGTTGGTCTCGGCGAGGGTCACCGCCAGTGACATGAACGGCAACAACCGGCCGTCGCAGCCGTACCGGCTGCGCATCATCGTGCACGAGGATGACGACGGGCGGATGACGGCCTACGACCTCAATTACCCCAACGGCGGTAACTGATGCGCGGAATCGTCGCGCTGGTGGCTGTCGCGTTCGTGAGTCTCGCCGCGGTGGGTGGCGGGCTGTACTGGCAGCGGGTGGAGACACGTGGTGAGCAAGCGGCGCGCGCTGAACTCGGACCGCTTGCGCAGAAGCAGATTCCGAGTGTTTTCACCTACGATTACAAGACCGTCGAGCGTAACCTCACCGACGCGTCGAGCATGCTCACGCCCAGCTACCGCAAGGAGTTCGAGGACAGGGCGAACGCTGAGATCATTCCGCAGGCCCGGGCTCGAGAACTAGTGAGTCAAGCCAATGTGGTCGGCGTCGGAGTGCTGGACGCGCAGCGGGATTCGGCGGCGGTGATGGTCTACATCAACCGGACGGTTTCGGACAAGACGAACCGTGAGCAGCCGATCTATGACGGTGCGCGACTGCGCGTCGATTATCAGAAGATCGACGGCAAGTGGCTGATCGACTACATCACTCCGATTTAGCTTCGCGGGTGGCGGCCAGCGCTTCGAGGAACGACTGTGCCCACAGGTCGACGTCGTGTACGAGAACCTGGCGACGCATGGCTCTCATCCGTCGCCTGCCCTCCTCGGGTGTTTGGTTCAACGCCGCTTCGATGGCGTCCTTGACACCTTCGAGGTGGTGCGGGTTCGCCAGGTAGGCCTGGCGCAATTCGGCTGCGGCGCCGGTGAATTCGCTGAGGACCAGGGCGCCGCCCAGGTCGCTGCGGCAAGCGACGTACTCCTTGGCGACGAGGTTCATACCGTCGCGCAGTGGTGTCACGAGCATGACGTCGGCGGCGACGAAAAAGGCGATCAACTCGTCGCGAGGTATCGGTCGGTGCAGGTAGTGCACGATCGAATGTCCGACCTCGGCGTGTTCACCGTTGATGTGGCCGACCTGACGTTCGATGCTCTCGCGCATCGCGATGTAGCTCTCGACTCGCTCCCGGCTCGGCGTCGCGAGCTGAACCAGCACGGTGTCCTCACGATTCGCGCGGCCCTCGTCGAGCAACTCCGAGAACGCCTTGAGCCGGACGTCGATGCCTTTCGTGTAATCGAGCCGGTCCACGCCGAGCAAGATCTTTCGCGGATTGCCCAGCTCGCGGCGAATCTCCTTGGCCCGCTGACGGATCGGGCGTGTCCGCGCCTGCTGATCGAGAGCCGTCGAATCGATGGAGATCGGAAACGCGCCGACTTTGACGGTGCGCGAGCCGACTTCGATCTCGCCGAACCTGGAACGAACGCCGATGTTGGCGCGCGAGGTGTTGGCGCCCACGAGCCGACGAGCCAGGATCAGGAAGTTCTGCGCGCCTCCGGGCAGGTGGAAGCCGACGAGATCAGAGCCGAGCAGCCCCTCGATTATCTCGGTGCGCCAAGGCATCTGCATGAACAGCTCGACCGGCGGGAACGGGATGTGCAGAAAGAAGCCGATTGTCAGGTCGGGTCGCAGCTCCCGCAGCATCTTCGGAACGAGCTGCAGCTGATAGTCCTGGATCCACACCGTGGCGCCGGTGGCCGCCGCTTTCGCCGTCGCCTCCGCGAACCGGCGGTTGACGTCGACGTACCTGTCCCACCACTCACGGTGGTAAATCGGCTTGACGATGACGTCGTGATACAGGGGCCACAGCGCCGCATTGGAGAAGCCCTCGTAGTACTCGGCGATGTCCTCGGCGGACAAGCTGACCGGACAGAGCAGCATGTCGTCCTGCGCGATCGGCTCGTCGCCGGCGTCGGGTACGCCTGGCCAACCGATCCAGGCACCCCGACGGCGGCGCAGAAGTGGCTCCAGAGCTGTCACGAGGCCGCCGGGGGCTCGTTTCCAGGTCGTGGTGCCGTCCGGCAGCCGTTCCATGTCTATGGGCAGCCGGTTGGCGACCACGACGAAGTCGGAATCACCGGAGCTGACCTCCCGGTCACCCCCCCGACTCACTTACGCCTCGAGTTTCGAGGGTCCAATGCCGAGCATCGACAGGAAAACCCGGCACTCGTCGGCGTCGTTCGCATAAGCGGCAACGACGCGCCTGGCCTGGCGCGCAGTGCTGTCGGCAAGCGGTTCGACGTCGCCGAGTTCGGCGGGATCAGATTTCGCAGGCATACGACAACTCTAGGGGACGGTGTCATAGCCCCTGTTCGGAGGCTTCCGAAGGCTAGTTCGTCACCGTCGGACTGCTCCCGAAGACGGGTGCCGGAGGCGGCGTCACCGTCATAGCCTGCTGCTCCTCGGCGAGGCCGATGCACTGACCCGAGTTGTGTCCGGCGCACGGGATGCCCATGACTGTCGGGATGTCGGGATTCTGCGGGGTGGTCGAGTATGGCGAGGAGCCCGAGTTGGGAACCGTGTGGGGGACGCAGACGCCGGTGAACTGGTCGGACTCTTCACCGCCCGGGCAGCCTTGAGCGATGGGGGCGATATCGGTGGCCGGCACCGCGAGCGCGGAGATTGCGGGGGCCGCGGCAACTGCGACCGCAAAGCCACCGGCAAGGATCAGTCGTCGAGCTGAGAGCTGGAAGGTCGCCATCGTCACGCTTTCTCTAGTTAGACCGTGTCGTCGGCAAGATTCTATGGAAGCTGCCAACTTTCTGCACAGCTTCGGTGAGTTCCCTGGTTACAAGCCAGGGCTAGGTCACCGTAGGGCTGGCGCTGACCGTGGAACGCGGCGTGACATTCGGGATGAGCGCTTGATCCTCGGCCAGGCCGATGCACTGACCCGAGTTGTGCCCGATGCACGGAATGCCGTCGATCTCCGGCACATCCGGGTTGGCCGCGGTCGTGGTGTACGGGGATCCGGCGTTGGGCACCATGAAGGGCACGCAGGTGGTCGTGAACTGGTCGGGTTCCTCACCACCCGCGCATTGAGCCACGGGTATTCCGGGCTCGGGCGTCGAGTATGCGGCAACGACGGGCGCGGCTGCCGCCGCGACGACGAAGGCGCCGATCAGAAGGTGACGCCGGATCGCGAATGAGGAAGAGGCCATTCCGAGAGTCTAGTGATCGCGCCGTGATTCTGTGGATCTTCTGAGGGGTGAGGGAGCGCCCGCCGCGGTTAGGGGCTGGAGCTCACGCTGGTGTGCGGCTGAACCAGGGGAGTTTGGGCCTGCTGCTCTTCGGCGAGTCCGATGCACTGACCCGAATTGTGGCCAGCGCAGGGGATTCCGTCGATCGCGGGTAAGTCCGGATTACCCGGAATCGTCGAATACGGGGAGCCCGCGTTCGGCACGAGGTCTGGGGTGCACGTCGTGGTGTACAGGTCCTCGGATTCGCCGGAGGGACAAGCCGTTACCTCGGGCTTGCCGGCGGGCGCATCGTGGGTCGCCAACGCCGCCATCGCGGGTGCGGTGAGGGCTGCCGCCGCGAATCCGCCTACCAGAATGAGTCGTGATGCGGTGATCCGCTGAGTGGCCATCTCTCGCACTTCCTTCTAGTTTGCTGTACTGGTACAGCGCGCCGACGAAGTTGGACTGCGCGCGGCGTCGAATAGCTCAAGTGTACTCGTAAACAGGGGAATAGCGATGTGGGCGCATTGTCTGGAAGTTGGCGCTCATCTGACTGTGAATTCGCTGGGCGATGGCTGTGGCACCGCTGAGCGACCGCTTGACCGAGCACCGTAATGTGCAATCTGCCCAACTACGCGAACGAGGTGGTCGGCTGTGGCTAGCCCTGATGTGACACGTGCGGAACCGACCGGACAACAGGTCACCTACGAGACTCTGGACGAGGGGCGTATTGCGCGCATCTGGCTCAACCGGCCCGAAGCGCAGAACGCCCAGTCGCGAACTCTGCTGGTGCAACTGGACGAAGCCTTTGGCCGTGCGGAGGCGGATGACGAGATCCGGGTGGTTATTCTCGCCGCCCGCGGCAAGAACTTCTCGGCCGGACACGATCTCGGCTCGGAGGAGGCGATGCTGGAGCGTAAGCCCGGCCCCGGCCAGCATCCGACGTTCTCCATCAACGGAGCCACGAGGCCCGCCGTCGCTGAGAAGACGTACCTGCAGGAGTGGCACTACTTCTTCGAGAACACCCGCCGCTGGCGCGATTTACGCAAGATCACTATCGCGCAGGTGCAGGGCAACGCGATCTCGGCTGCCCTGATGCTGATCTGGGCGTGCGACCTGATCGTCGCCGCCGACGACGCGAAGTTCAGCGACGTCGTCGCCGTCAGGATGGGCATGCCGGGAGTGGAGTATTACGCGCACCCATGGGAATTCGGCGCGCGTAAGGCGAAAGAGCTTCTGTTGACCGGTGATTCGATCGACGCCGAAGAGGCTTACCGGCTGGGTATGGTATCGAAGGTCTTCCCGCGCTCCGAGCTCGAGGACAAGACGCTTGATTTCGCGAGACGCATCGCCGAGCGACCCACGATGGCGGCACTGTTGGTCAAGGATTCGGTCAATGCCGCGGCCGACGCGATGGGCTTCACCGAGGCGCTTCGGCATGCGTTTCACATCCACGAACTCGGGCACGCCCACTGGGCGGCTGCCAACGAGAACCGCTACCCGGTCGGACTGCCGCCGGACGTACCGGACTGGCGAACGTTGGGAGCGCCCAAGCCTGCGCGCTATGACGAGCCGTGACGTATAACTAGAACCTGTTCTAGTTGTCGGACGAAGGGGTCTGCAGTGCAACTGTCATTGACGGGGCAAACGGTTCTGGTCACCGGTGGTGGCAGTGGCATAGGTAAAGCGTGCGCCGCTGCGGTGGTCGCGTCCGGCGGCAAGGCGATGCTCGTCGGACGCAACGCGGACAGGCTTTCGGCCGCGGCCGACGAGATCAAGGCCCTGGGCGGACCCGGTGAGGTGCTGTACGAGCCCGCCGACGTCTCCAACGAGGACGAGGTCAGCCGCGTCGTGGAGGCGACGACCGCGTGGTCCGGCAGGTTGCAGGGTGTCGTGCACTGCGCCGGTGGCAGCGAGACGATCGGGCCGATCACGCAGATCGACTCCGAGGCGTGGCGACGCACCGTCGACCTGAACATCAACGGCACCATGTACGTGCTCAAGCACGCGGCGCGGGAGATGGTTCGCGGCGGTGGCGGATCCTTCATCGGTATCTCGTCGATCGCGGCGAGCAACACCCACCGGTGGTTCGGCGCCTACGGGGTCTCGAAGGCGGGCATCGACCACATGATGCAACTGGCGGCCGACGAGCTCGGTGCGTCCTGGGTACGGGTGAACTGCATCAGGCCGGGCCTCATCCGCACCGAACTCGTCGCGCCGGTTCTCGAGTCGCCCGAACTGAGCGCCGACTACGCGGACATCACGCCGCTGCCACGGCCCGGTGAGGTCGAGGACATCGCGAACTGTGCGGTGTTCCTGCTGAGCGACGCTGCGAGTTACATCACCGGCCAGGTGATCAACGTCGACGGTGGGGTGCTGGTGCGCCGTGGGCCCGATTACTCGGCGATGCTCGAGCCGCTCTTCGGGGCTGACGGCCTGCGCGGGGTCGTCGCGCAGTAGGTCGCCATCCGGTTACAACCGGCGAGCGCCCGCTTCCCACGAGGCGACCTTGCCCAGCGCGGACCAGTCGAGATGGGCGCCGCCATTGGCGAGCAGGGTGAGGAAGCGGTCGCGGATCAGGCTCGCCACCGGCAGCGGCACCTCCAAAGACTCGCCCGCGGCGAGCACCAGCCGGACGTCCTTCAAGCCCAGTGAGGCGGCGAAGCCTGCCGGTTCGAACTCCTCGCGCGCCAGCAGTCCTCCGTACGTCTTGTAGACCGGTGCGTCGAAGAGCGTCGACGTCAGCACCTCGAGGTAGTCCTGCTTGTCGACGCCGGCCTTTTCCACCAGCGCCATCGACTCGGCGAGCGACTCGATCACCGACGCGATGAGGAAGTTCCCGCTCAGCTTGACGAGGTTCGCGGCCGTCGGCTGTTCCGCCACGACGAACGTCCGCTGACCGATCGCATCGAATATCGGCGAAAGTGCTTGCACCGCAGCGGGTTCACCGGCCGCCACCACGAACAGCTTGGCCGCTTCCGCGGCCTCGGGACGCCCGAACACCGGCGCCGCCACGAACCGCTGGCCCGCCGCGGCATGGGCGTCCGTCAGCCGTTCCGCCAGCGCGAGGCTGATCGTGCTCGACGAGACATGAGTCGCGCCGGCCGAAAGCGTCGCGAGAATGCCTTCCTCGCCGAACGTGACCGTCTCCACCGCAACGTCGTTGGCCAGCATCGTGATCACCACGTCGCCCCCGCACGCCTCGGCCACGGTCCGCGCCGCGCCGGCGCCCTGCTCGACCAGCGCGGCGACCTTGTCCTGCGAGCGGTTGTACGCCGTCACCTCATGCCCGGCCGCCAGCAGGTTGGTCGCCATGCCCGCGCCCATGTTTCCCAGTCCTATGAACCCGATTTTCATGACATCCACATTGCCGGGTCTTGCTGGGAGGCGCCTACGGCCGCCCCTCACCGGTCGTGGTGGATTCGTCCATCCGTATCTGCGAGCCTCAGACCCCCGCCGCCCCACCGTCGCGCGATGATCTCCGCGGCGATCGATACCGCCGTCTCCTCCGGTGTGCGTGCACCCAGATCGAGGCCGATCGGGCTCGACAGCTTGCCCAACTCCAGATCTGAGATGCCGGCCTCGCGCAGGCGGGCGATCCGATCGTCGTGGGTGCGGCGCGAGCCCATCACGCCGATGAAGCCGACCTGCGGCAGTCGCAGCGCGCCGTGGAGGACGGGGACGTCGAACTTGGCGTCATGGGTGAGCACGCAGATCGCGGTGCGGTCATCGATCAAGTCCTTGGCCGCCTGTCCGGCGAGATAGCGGTGCGGCCAGTCGACGACGACCTCGTCGGCCCCCGGAAACCGCGCCGGTGTCGCGAACACCGGCCGCGCATCGCACACCGTCACCCGATAACCCAGGAACGAAGCCTGCGTGACAAGCGCCGACGCGAAATCGGTCGCACCGAATATCAGCATCCGGGGACGCGGGGCATGGCTGGCGACGAACACTTCCATACCGGACTCCTGCCGCTGCCCGTCGGCGCCGTAGGACAGCACCGTCGACCGCCCGGCCGCCAGCAACCCCCGCGCGTCGTCGATGATCGCGGCGTCGGCCCGATGCGATCCCAGCGAGCCGTCGACGCCGTGCTGTCCGACGACGATCCTGCGCCCCACCCGCCGTGGGTCCGGGTGGGCGATAACCGTGGCCACGGCAGTCGGACGATGTGCCGCGATGTCGTCGGCAATCGTCTCCAGTTGCGGGAAGGTGCTGCGCGATACCGGCTCGGCGAAGATGTCGACGATCCCCCCGCAGGTCAGCCCGACCGTGAACGCATCGTCGTCGCTCACGTCATAGCGTTGGAACCGGGCCTGGCCGGACGCGACGACATCGTTGGCCAGTTCGTAGACAGCCGCCTCGACGCAGCCTCCGGATACCGAGCCGGCCACCGTCCCGTCGGGGGCGACGAACATCGTCGCTCCGGGCTGCCGCGGCGCCGACCGGATCGTATGAACGACGGTGGCGACGCCCGCCGTGCCACCGGTCCGCCACACCGAAAGCAAATCGTCGAGGACGTCGCGCACCGTCGAAGTGTAAGCCCGAATCAGCGGCGCTCGTCGAACTCGATCGGCAACACCGCGGGACCGGTGATGCCCACCAACGGCTTCCACACCGCGGGCGCCGTTCGCCGCACGTTGGTCATCCGCTGGGTCATCACCACCAGCGCCTCGGCAAGCTCGCGTCGTGCCAGATTCGCGCCGAGGCAGTAATGCGCACCCGCGCCGAACGTCTGCATGGGGGCTGCACCTGCACGCGTGATGTCGAGGCGATGCGGATCGTCGAACACCTCGGGGTCGCGATTGCCCGCGGCCGTGTTCACCATGACGAAGGTACCGGCCCGGATCGTCACGCCCCCGAACTCGACGTCCTCGATCGTCATCCGCATCGCGCCGAAGACGACGGGGTTGAAGCGCACCAGCTCCTCCACCGCGGTCATCGCCAGCTCCGGCCGTTCGGCGAGCAACTCCCATTGATCGGGGTGATCGCACAGCGTGTCCACCGCTGCCGCGAGCTGATTTCGGGTGGTGTCGGTGCCCGCCATCAGGATGCCCGCCGCGAGCATGCGCAGCTCGGGTGTCGTCAGCCGGTCTCCGTCGTCCTCGGCGCGGATCAGATCCGAGATCAGATCGTCGGTCAGCGAGTTGCGGCGTTCTGCGACCATGGCGTCGATGTAGTCGTCGAGCTCCGCCCAGGCCTGCAGAATCAGCTGCTCGTGCTCGGCCACGTTCCAGGTGAACAGCTTGAAGAAGTCATCGGCCCACTCGGAGAACAGCTTCGCGTCCTCGCTCGGCGCGCCGAGTAGCTCCGCGATCACCGGGACGGGGTAGGGCCGGGCGATGTCCGCAACGATCTCGCTCTTGCCCATGGGCAGCAGCGGTTCGACCAGCCGCGTGATGATGTCGGTGATCACTGTGTCGAGGCGGCCCACCGCCCGCGGTGTGAAGGCTTTGGACACCAGACGGCGCAGCCGATCGTGGTCGGGTCCATTGATGCTCAAGATGGTCGAGACCGCGCGATCCCAGATGGGGCCCGACGTGATGCCCTGCGTCTCGAGGCCAAGGCCTTCCGGCACGCACATGCGGTGATCGCGAAGCGCGGCGCGGGCCAGGTCGTAACTCAGAATCTCGGGGCCGTGCGCCCCCATCACGACCGGCCCCTGGCTCAGGGCGATAGCCAGTCGGCGGTGCGCTTCTCCAGGGTCGGGTGCGGTTTCGTAGTCGACTGTCGGCAGGTCGACGATGGTGGGTTCAAGCGCGATGGTCATGAGGGCCTCCCCGGCGTTTGAAAGGACACCTCGATAGTCGATCCGGGGCGGGGAAGCGGACTAGCGTAGGCGACTACCCCAGCCAGAGATCCCCAGCGCAGAGTGAGGTCACGAGTGCGACAGGTCATTGCAGGTCTGCTCGTCGCGGGCATGGTGGCGTGGGGTGTGCCCGGCGTCGCGTCGGCGGCCCCCGACATCCCGCCGGTTTCGGATGCGGCGCGCGCCGCCGGACTGGTCGACGTCCGGACCGTCGTGCCCGACGCCGTCATCGACCTGCGCTACGCGACGTCGAACAACTTCGTCGGGGTGGCGATGTATCCGGCCGACGCACGGTGCCTTGTCGCTCAGTCCATGGCCGACGGCCTCAGGACCGCCGCCGGCATCCTGCGGGCCGACGGCGATGTCCTCGTTTTCTGGGACTGCTATCGGCCGCACGCGGTGCAAGTCCAGATGTACGAGGTGGTATCTGAGCCCGGCTGGGTCAGCAAGCCCGGACCCTATGCCCGTAGCCACGAGGCGGGACTGTCGGTCGACGTGACGCTGGCACATGACGGCGCGCTCGTGGACATGGGAACCGGCTTCGACGAGTTCACGCCTCGCGCTCATGCGTACGCCACCGAGGGTGTCAGCCCGGCGGCACAGGCGAACCGGACCCGGCTGCGCGACGCGATGGCCGCCGGCGGGTTCACCGTCTACGAGGGCGAATGGTGGCATTTCGACGCACCCGGCGCGTACGCCAACCACCCGATTCTCGATGTTCCTGTGAATTAGGTGATTTGATTCCTCGGTGCGCAGATTGATTGCGGCGGTGTCGCTGGTCGCGGTCGCGCTTGTGCCGGCATGTAGCCGGGATGCCCCGCCCAGTTCGCTGTTCAATGCCGGCGGTTACCACGTGCGCGGCGAGAAGGTCTACTACCTGCATTCGTTCCCGGGCGACGCGTTCGAGATCGACGGCGCCGACGCCACGTCGTTCCACGTGTTCGATCACACATATGCCCGCGACAAGTCGACCGTGTACGTCGACGGGCGCGCGCTGCCCGGCGCGGACGCATCGAGTTTCGAACTCCTCGACCGCCCCGGCTTCGCGAAGGACGCCAGCCACGTCTATCAACGCGACCGTCGGGTGAGCGACGATCCGGCTCACTTCGAACTGCTCGACGGAGGTCTGTCCAAAGACAGCACCGCGGTGTACTGGAGCGGCGGAGAGGTGCTCTCCGATGACCCCACGCATTTCACGATCATCTCGAACACCGACCACTACCTGTTCACCAAGGATGCCCGGACCGTCCACGTCAACGGCAATCCGATCGACGGTGCCGACCCTGCGACATTCGCCGTGTTTAAGGGCGCCTATGCACGGGACAGCGGACGGGTCTACTACTTCACCGACCAGATCGCCGGCGCGGATATGGCGTCGTTCCGGGTCTTCGAGGGCCCGTATGCCGCCGACGCCGCGCGGGTCTTTTGGATGGGCGAACCCATCGAGGACGCGGACCCGCAGACGTTCCGGGTACTCAACGCCGATTTCGAGTGTTCGGCCGATGCGCGCCGCGCCTACTACCGTGATTCCGTTGTCACACAAGCAGATCCGTCGACCTTCCCGCCCGATCGGTCCGTTACCCGATGTGACGAGACCTCGATTTCCTTCGCGGAGTAGCCATGACCGAAGTTGCCGCGGACAAGTTCGTCGAACAAGCGACCCACAGCACCCGACGCGCCTGGGTGGCCGTCACGCTGCTTGCGGTGGTCGGCACCCTCAACTACGCCGACCGGTTTCTGCCCGCCGTCCTGGCCGAGCCGATCAAGAACGACCTGGCGTTGTCCGATACCGCAATCGGTGTCATCAACGGCTTCTGGTTCCTGGCCGTCTATGCGGTGCTGGGCCTCGTGATCGCCAGGATCGCCGACCGTGGCGCCTTCGGTCTGGTGATCTCGACGTGCCTGACCCTGTGGGGCGCCATGACGATGCTCGGCGGCGCCGTCCAGTCGGCATTCCAGCTCGCCCTCACCCGCGTAGGAGTCGCGGTGGGGGAGGCGGGCAGCACGCCGGCCGCGCATGCCTATGTGGCACGGAACTTTCCGCCGGAACGCCGCGCCGCACCGCTGGCCGTCATCACCCTGTCGATCCCAGTGGCTAGTGCCGCAAGCCTGCTCGGCGGCGGTCTGCTCGCACATTCGCTGGGATGGCGGACCGCGTTCGTGGTGATGGGCGCGATCAGCGTGTTGTTCGCGCCTTTGGTGCTCGTGGTCCTCGGACGCCGCCAACCGATGCCCGGGGTGACGGCACCCGCGGGCGGCGACGTGCAGGCGGTGAAAGTGCTTGACCTGCTGAAGAAGCCGAGCTTTTGTGCCGTTGTACTCGGCGCGGCGTTCATCTCGCTCGCGGGCTACTCGCTGACCACCTTCGCTCCGGCCTACCTCATGAGAGCCCGTGAGATGTCGTTGGCTGACGTGGGTGTGCAATACGGCCTGGCCAGCGGCCTGACCGGGATCTTGAGCCTGCTGATCGTCGGACGCGTCGCAGATCGCCTGTCCGCCAGGGATCCTCGCTGGTTGCTGTGGCTGGTGGTCGCGATGACCGCTGTCTTGCTCCCGTTTTCGGCACTGGCATTCATCGTGGAGGACCGCACGTGGTGCGTGTGGTTCATCGCGCTGAGCTACGTCATCGGGACTGCGCACATGGCGCCGTCGATTGCCGCGATCCAGCGGTTGGCACGAGCTGCCCAGCGCGCAACCGCCTCGGCGATCTTCTTGTTCGTCGGTTCCATGCTCGGATCGGTCGGGCCGTTCCTGACCGGCGTCATCAGCGATGCGCTCAAGGCCGACCTCGGCAACATGTCGCTGGGCCGGGCATTGCTCATCGTGCCTGCGGCACAGGTGATCGCGATCATCTGCTACCTCGCGGCGAGCAGGAGCTTCATGCGCGAGATCGTGGAATCAGATGATGGGCTGGTCGTCCGGGCGGCGTAACCGTAACCACCGATAGCCATAGGGTTCGAGGCCGATCTCGATGCGGCCCTTGGCATCGAGCGCATGCTCCGTGAGATCATCGAGCAGATCTACGAGCACGGAATCGGGCGGCGTGCTGTCAATCTGGATCGGCACGATGCAGCTGTCCGCGCCGAAATTGTGCAACGCGACCATCGCCCAGCCAGACTTCTCGCGGCACACGTGTGCCAGGACGGCCGGGTTGGGTTGCTCCAGGATTTCAGCTGTCGACCAGCCGATCTCCGGCTGCTGGCGGTAGGTGTAGATGAGGTTTCGCATGAACCACCAGAAGGAGCCGTGGTCGTGCCGCTGGTCGGCCGCGTTGACGCGGTCCGGACCGTACAGACCGTCGGGCATCGGGCGGGTCAGTCGACGCCTAGCCGCCTCGGAAAAGCCACCGTTGACCCCGTTCGTCCACTGCATCGGTGTGCGGACCGCGAATCGTCCTTCGATGTCGAGGTTCTCGGCCATCCCGATCTCCTCGCCGTAGAAGAGGACGGGTGTGCCGGGCATCGAGAACGCCAGCGAGTACGCCATGCGCATTCGTCGCTCATCGCCCCCGAGCATGGACGGAAGTCGCCGCCGCAGTCCGCGGCCGTAGAGTTGCATGTCCGGGTCCGGACCGAACGCGTCGAAGACCTCCTGTCGCTCCTCGTCGCCCAACTTGTCGAGCGTCAGCTCGTCGTGGTTGCGCACGAAGTTGGCCCACTGGCTGGTCACGTCGAGCGGGGGTCGCTCGCGTAAGGCGTCGGCGATCGGACCGGCGTCGCCACGCGCGAGCGCGAGATACATGTTCTGCATCGCGATGAAGTCGAACTGCATGTTCAGCCCGTCACCGTCGGGACCGCCGAAGAATGTCAGCTGGTCCTTGTACGGCAGGTTCACCTCGCCGAGCAGGACCGCGTCTCCCAGGCGGCGGGTGATGAAATTACGAATGTCGCCCAGGTACTCGTTGGGGTCGAACACTCCGGGGTCTCCGGGTGCGCCGTCCTTGGCGAAGAGGAACGGCACGGCGTCCACCCGAAAGCCCGAAACGCCAAGCTCGAGCCAGAACCCGAGAGTGCGCGAAATCTCCTCCTGCACTTGCGGGTTGGCGATGTTCAGGTCGGGTTGATGCTTCAGGAAGTGGTGCAGATACCACTCGTCGGTCTTGGGGTCGAGCTCCCACAGGCTGTCCTCCTGATCGGGGAAGACCACGTCCTTGCGACTCGACTTCGGTTTGGTCTTGCTCCACACGTAGTAGTCGCGGTACGAGTCGTCGGTGCTGCGGCGCGCCGACTTGAACCACGGGTGGGCATCGGAGGTGTGGTTCATGACGAAGTCGATGATGACCCGGATGCCGGCGGACTTGGCCGTGCGTACCAACTCGACGAAATCGCCGAGAGTTCCCAGGCGCGGGTCCACACCGAAGAAGTCGGTGATGTCGTAACCGTCGTCCACCCGGGCGGTCGGATAGAACGGCATCAACCACAGACAGGTCACACCGAGGTCGGCGAGATACTCGATCCGCTCCGACATGCCGCGGATATCACCGCAGCCGTCGCCGTTGTAGTCGTAGAAGGTTTCGATGTCCGCGCAGTAGAAGACGGCGTTCTTCCACCACAGGTCGGCGGTGTCGCAGTGCCTCATGCCCGTGCCACCTGTGGCGCAGTTGGAGACAGCGACGGCAGCACACGTTCACCGAACGCCTCGATGAAGGCGCTCTGATGCTGCCCGACGAAGTGCAGATAAAGCTCGTCCCATCCCTGCTCGATGTCTTGTTGCAACCATTCGGTGTGCTGACCCAGATCGTCTGAGACCCGGACGGATTGGCGGACGTCTTCGGGGGACACCTTCTCGGCGATCACGTCGAACGCCTCGACCGACTCGGTGTCCCAGCAGACCGGAGGATCGAACACGTTGCTGCGCCACTGATGATGGGCGATGGCGAGTGCCTCGTCCTCGGTGGGCGCCCAGCTGAGATGGATCTGGAGGCGAGCGGGCCCTCTGCCGCCGGCGTCGCGATAGGACTCCATGACCTTGCCCAGTGTCTCCCGTGACTGATTGACGGTGACCAGGCCGTCGGCCCACGCGGCATGGCGAGCCGCGGTGTCGGGCGTGACGGCCGGTCCGACGAGGTCTGGAACGACGTCGGGCAGCGTCCACAACCGCGCCCGGTTGACGTGCACGAGGCCGCTGTGGCTGACCTCCTCACCGTTGAGAAGACGCCGGATGACGTCGACACATTCGACGAGGCGTTCGTCGCGCACGTCCTTGCGCGGCCATTCATCGCCGGTGATCCGTTCGTTCGACGCTTCGCCCGATCCGAGCGCCGCCCAGAATCGCCCGGGAAACATCTGCGCGAGGGTCGCTATCGCCTGCGCGACGATGGCTGGGTGGTAGCGCTGCCCCGGCGCATTCACGACGCCGAACGGTAGTTGCGTGGTAGCGAGCGCGGCTCCCAGAAACGACCATGCGAAGCCCGACTCGCCTTGACGCTCACTCCAGGGGCTGAAGTGATCCGAGGACATGGCGGCAGTGAATCCGGCTTGTTCAGCGTGCTGGACGTCCCGCAGTAGTTGGCGGGGTGCGATCTGCTCGTGAGAGCAGTGAAAACCAATGACCGTCATGGGTGAGCGCATACCCGATATGGACGAGTAGTTTCACGTTCGTGGCTGACCTGATGAACCGGCAGATCGTCTTGCGTCGTCGTCCGACCGGGTTGGTTGCGCCCGATGACACCGAGTTGGTGACCACACCGGCGCCCGAGCCCGCCGAGGGTGAGGCACTGATCCGCACGACCTATGTCGGCATCGACGCCGCCGCGCGCACATGGCTCAACGATCAACCCGGCTATCTCCCGCCCGTGCAGATCGGTGAGGTCATCCGCGCGGCAGGCATCGGCGAGGTGGTCGCTTCGCGCTGTGAGGCCTACGCCGTCGGCGACGTCGTCACTACGCTCACCAATTTCCAGGAGTACGTGATCTGCCGCGACGACATCTTCACCACCCCGGTGCCCGGACCGCAGGACAAGGTCGACCAGCTCGCGGTGATGTCCGTGTACGGGCCGACGGGTGCGACCGCCTACTTCGGCATGGTCGGCATCGGTCAGCCCAAGGAGGGAGAGACGGTGGTCGTCTCCGCTGCGGCGGGAGCCACCGGATCGGTGGCCGGTCAGATCGCCAAGATCGCGGGCGCCCGCGTCGTGGGCATTGCCGGTGGTCCCGACAAGTGCAAGGCGGTCGTCGAGGACTTCGGATTCGATGCGTGCATCGACTACCGGGAGGACAACGTGAAGGCCGCGCTCAAGGAGCACTGCCCGCGCGGGGTCGATGTTTACTTCGACAACGTCGGCGGTCCGATTCTGGATGCAGTGCTCGGCCGTCTCGCACCGAAGGCGCGCGTGGTGCTGTGCGGTGTCATCTCCAGCTACCTCACCGGTGAGCATCCCGGACCTGCCAACTACGTGAACTTGCTCGCGAAAACCGCGACGATGCAGGGCTTCAACGCGCTGGATGAGTGGAGCCGATTCGATGAAGCGTTCGGCCCCCTGCGTAAGTGGTCGGATGAAGGCAAGCTCGTCCACCGCGAAACCATTTACGAGGGCATCGAGTCGTGCGTCGACGCCATGAACGGGTTGTTCACCGGGGCGAACATCGGGAAGATGTTGGTGAAGATCAGCGAGCCAAAAACCGGCTGAATACCTCCGAAAGAAAGGGGGTACAGGGGGGCATGGTTTCTAATGTCCTTCGTTTGCTCGGCGTCGCCGTCACCGCCGTCGCGGCACTCCTGATCTCCCCTGTCCCGTCCGCCACCGCCCAGGGATGTCCCGATGTCGAGGTGGTCTTTGCACGCGGCACCGGTGAACCGCCGGGCGTCGGCGGCGTCGGCCAGGCCTTTGTCGACGCCCTGCGGGCGCAGGCCGGCCCCCGGTCCATGAACGTCTATCCGGTCAACTACGCGGCCAGCAGCGACTTCATGGGAGATCGCATCGCCTTCGCCAGGACCGTCGTGGATGGCATCCGCGATGCGGGTACGCACATCGAGGCGACTGCGGCGAACTGCCCGGACACCAAGATCGTCCTCGGCGGCTTCTCCCAGGGCGCAGCCCTCGCAGGTTACGTGACCTCGGCCGAGATCCCTCAGGAGGTGCCCGCCGAGTACCGCGAGTTCATTCCGAATCCGATGCCCGCGGAGGTAGCTGACCATGTCGCGGCCGTGGTCCTGATCGGGCTGCCCTCGCAGGAGTTCCTGAGCACCGGAGGCGCCCCGCCCATCAGGATCGGTCCGTCCTACGTCGACAAGACCCTCAAGATCTGCGCGCCTGACGACAACATCTGCAACGGGGCACCGGCTGGTCCGCCCAGCTTCTCCCACGCGATGTACGGCGTGAACGGAACCACGAATGACGCGGCCGCTTACGTGGTCGCCAGACTTGGTCCCACCGCGCCACCTCCAGCCGCTGCGTCGATGACCCCGGCGCCTCCGGCCCCGTGGTCTATGCCGGTGCAGTGATCGTCGCGAATAGTTCGGCCATCTCGTCAGCCGGGCCACTGGGCACGGTGTAGCCGGTTTCGTCCCGGATCTCGTCTAGGTGCTCGTACACGTCCTCGACGGACAGCTCGCGACGATAGAAGCCCTTCGTCCTGCCGATGAAGAAGCGCGCCACGTGGCCCGCGCCGACGGTGTAGATCTCGCCCGACACCGGACACTGCCGGTGCGTCAGGAACGCCGCCACCGGTGCGACGAGTGCAGGGTCGAGCCTCTTCAGGTATCGGCCGGCGAGCTCGTCCAGGATGGCCTGTGCAGTGGCGTCGTCCTGTCGCGGCGCCGCGAACGCTGTGTCGACGGAGTGCTGCAGCATCCGCGTGAACGCAATCGGCGCGATGGCGTTCACCTTTATGTCGTCATCGCCTCCCTCGGCCGCCAGCACGCGGGTCAAGCCGACCAATCCGGTTTTGGCCGCGCCGTAGTTGCTCATCCGCTCGGCGCCCAGCAGACCGGCTGCCGAGCAGGTGTTGAGGATCCGGCCATAGCCCCGTGCTCGCATCACCTTCCACGCCGGCCGCGTCAGGTTGAACGCACCCCTCAGATGCACATCCACCAGCGGATCGAGGTATTCGGGCGTGACGTCCTCGAACGGGGCGTCGCGCACGATGCCCGCGTTGTTGATGAGGATGTCGACCCGACCCCACGCCCCAACGGCGGCGTCGATGATGGCCTGCCCGCCTTCGGGCGAGCTGACGCTGTGGTGGTCGGCGACTGCCTCTGCGCCCATCGCCCGGATCTCGTCGGCGACCGCGTCAGCAGTCCCGCGGTCCGAGCCGTCACCGGTGACGGAACCGCCGATGTCGTTGACGACGACGTGCGCGCCGCGTGACGCGAGCAGCAGTGCGTACTCCCGGCCGAGACCGCCGCCCGCGCCGCTGACCACCGCGACCTGGCCGTCGAACCGCAGCGTCGGTGTCACCACGTGACCGGAAGCTCTTTCATGCCGTAGATGCCGGATTCGCCCTTGAAACTCAGCTCGTCCACATCGACGGCCAGTTGCAGTCCCGGCACTCGTCGCGCCAGTGTCGTGAACGCGATCTGCATCTCGACCCGGGCGAGGTTCGCACCGATGCAACTATGCACGCCGTAGCCGAAACCCAAGTGCCCACGCGCATTTCGGTCACCGTCGAGTACATCTGGGTGGTCGACGAAGTCGGGATCCCAGTTTCCGGCGGGCAAGTTCATCACCAGCCAGTCGCCGGCGTAGATCTGTTGTCCGCCGAGGATGAGATCTTCGGTCGCGATCCGGTCGACCTGGCTGTGCACGATGGCAAGGTAGCGCAACAATTCCTCGACGATCTTGGCGATCACCGACTGGTCGTCGGTATGCCCGAGCAGCTCGAACATCTCCCGATGTTCCATCAGCGCAACGGTTCCCAGGGCGATCATGTTTGCCGTCGTCTCGTGACCGGCCTGCATCATGATCGCGCCGGTGACGGTGGCGGTCTCTGGACTGATATCGCCGGTCACCACATGATCGATGACGAGTCGGCTGAGCAGATCGTCGCCGGGCTCGTGCTTCTTGCGTTCGACCAGCTCGGCGATGTAGGCGAACATTTCCCCGAAGGCCTTCGCCTTCTCTTCGTCCGAGGTGTGCACGTCCAGTCCGACAGTCGTGTGATGGTGGAAGAGTTCGAGGTCATCGCTGGGTACGCCGAGCAGGTGTGCGATGACGAGCGAGGGCACCGGCAACGCGTAGGCACGCACGAGATCGGCCGGCGGGCCGGTCTCGAGCATCGCGTCGAGATAGTGATCGACGATCTCCTGGATCTGCTGACGCATACCGTCGACGCGCCGGAAGGTGAAGTCTCTGGTCAGCATTCGCCGGATGCGATGGTGTTCGGGATCGTCGACCCGCGCGAACATGATCGGCGTCTTGTTCTCGCTGTCCTTCGGCATCATTTCGGATGGAATGGTTTCGGCGGACAGCCGGGGATCGACGAGCGCGGCCCGGATGTCTTCGTACCGGCTGACCACCCATGTCGGCCTGCCCTGGTAGATCGCACGTCGCAGGCCGGGCTCGTCGCGCCACCGCGTGAACTCTGCGGGCGGGCGCAACGGGCAGGTCGCCGAGCGCGCAGCGGGGATTGCGGGGAGGTCGGACTCTACGGTTGTGGAAGTGCTTGTCATCACCGGTGTTTCCGTCAAGTGTCAGTGTCCTGACAGTTAGTCTTGAGCGTAGGACCCACCGGAGTGGCAGTCAACTGTCAGTTAGACTGGGTTGATGACCGACATCGCCGATCGGCCGTTGCGTGCCGACGCGGCACGCAACGCGGAGCGCATTCTTCGCGCAGCGCGTGACGTCTACGGCGAACTGGGGGCAGAGGCGCCGATGGAGGCCATCGCCCGCCGCGCGGGCGTCGGCGAGCGCACGCTGTATCGGCGATTTCCCACCAAGGGCGACTTGATCAACGCCGCACTGGACCAGAGCATCGCCGAGAACCTGACGCCGGTGATCGAGAAAGCCCTTGGCGACAAGGACCCGATGCGCGGACTCGTCGCGTTGATCGAGGCGGCGATCTCTCTGGGGGCCCGCGAGCATCACATGCTGACCGCGGCGCGTCGTGCGGGCGCGCTGCGGTCCGACGTCTCGGCCGAACTGAATGACGCCCTAGCCACGCTCATCACGCGCGGCCGGAAAGCGGGAGTGATCCGGGCCGACGTGGTTGCCGACGACCTGCCCCGCTTCATCGCGATGCTCTACGGCGTGCTGTCGACGATGGATTCCGACAGCGACGGCTGGCGGCGTTACGTCGCTCTGCTCATCGACTCGATATCGACGGGTGCGCGGCAGCGCACCCTCCCGCGCGCGGTGCCGCTGCGCTTCGAGCCCTCGCCGAACAGCTGGCCCTAGTGCGCGCTGGTGCCGCGGCCGGATGCGATGTGGTCGGCCGCATAGGTCGCGGCCTCGTCGATCATCCCGTTGACCGGATAGCTGTTGTGGGCGGCACCGTCCCCACCGCCGGCTGAGCAGATCGGGTCCGCGGGGGCGCACAGGTCAAGGGTTCTGCCCGAATACAGACTGCCGACGGTAATCGGCGGCGCGGCGGTGTTGATGGTCTGCAGAAAGCCGTTCGACGGCTTCCCGAACAGCGCCACCGCGGCGACATGGTCGGCGACGTCGGAGGGCATCGGACCGGTGATCCCCTGCGGCAGCGTGAATCCGGGCGGGACGCCGTCGGCCGTGATGTACCCGGCGACAGCGGCACCCTGTGAAAAACCTCCGAGGACGATATCGGTCTCGGGGCAGGTGTTGGCGACGTCCTGGACCTTGTTTCTCGCGTCGATGACGCCGTCTGCTGCGGTCGCGAAATCCAGTGACGCTGGGTAGTTCACGGGGTAGACGTCCATGGACTGGTCGCCGATCTTCGATTTCAGCGAATCGACGAACGCCTGGCCGACGCCGCCGACCCCCGGTGCCTCGAATGTGCCGCGCGCGAACACAACCTGCACATCCGGACACTGTGCGGCCGACGCCGAAGGGACAGCGACGGAGGGACTGAGCAACGCCGCCGCCGTCACCCCCGAAGCAACGACCAACTGATTGATGACCCGCATACCGACGCACCACCTGTGGATAGTTCTGGAACTGGGGTGGGGCTCAACGTTGCGCTCCGCGGGCGCGGAGTTCCCCTCCGGCGCAGGCGTAAAACACACGCGCTCATGTGATCTGGATCAATGCCCGAACTGTTCGATGATGAGTACCTGCAACTCGCCGACCACGCCGCCGAGGATACCGCCCACGGTGATCATCAAAGGCTCGTCGTCCTTGAAGATCGGTCGCAGAATCGACTCGTATTCTTCGTTCGTGAGCTGATCCATCTTCTCGACGATGGTGTTCTCGAGGTCTATCACGCTCGTCGCGTAGTCCTGTGCCTCGAGCAGTGTCGACGGGAGACGCTCGAGCACGAGCTCGACCACCCGGTCCTTGAGGGCGCGATAGCGTTTCGTGCCGACGGCGAGCACAACGAGCGGGCCCGCGATCCCCGTCTGTGCATCGATTGCCGCCTCGGTCTCCTTGGCGGCGAGCGCAAACAGCTTGTCGGAGCCGGGACCCTTGAGAATGCCGTCGAAAAGAATCTCCGGTGAGAACAGATCGTCGGCGAGGATCTTGGCGTAGTCGCGCGTGATCTTGTCGCGCTGGGCGTGCAGCATCCCCTGAAACGGGATGAAGCCCAGGAACTTCTTCTCGTGCACGGGCCGGAACAACATATTGAGCGCGATGTAGTCAGACAGAAAGCCGACGGCGAAACCGAACGCCGGCATGATCCACGGGTTCTTGAACAGGGCCCACGCGATCATCTGCACCAGACCGATGGCGAAGCCGAAATAGATTCCGCTGCGCCGGACGAAGGCCATCGCGTCGTCGCTGACACCGCGCATCAGCTTGTTGAGCTTCTCTTTGTTGCGCACCAGCGTGGTGACCGCAAGAAACTGCAGATCGACGTAGCGGACCAGGTCCGACTTCATCTCGTTGAGCATGTTCTCGGTGACCTTGGGCGCTTGCGCCTGAATCCGATCCTGGATGGCCCTGCGGGCGGGTTCGGGCAGTGAGTCCCACAGGCCGGGGCGAATCTGCTCGGCGAGGTCGCGTGTGATCTCGTCGATGGCCTCGACCAACGGGCCGCGCAAGGCCTCGACCGCTTCCGCGGCGTCGATTCGCTCCAGCAGCTCTTCGGGCTTGAGCAGGTTCGTGGTGAGCAACTCGATGGTCTTGGAGCCGACCTTGCCCGCGCGCCGCGGCACAATGCCCTGCCATCCGATCGGTCCGATGCCCTTGAACTCGAGTGGGCGGTAGATCATCTCCAGCGCAACGATTTTGGTGCCCCAGCCGACAAATGCGGCCACGAGTGGCATCGACAGGTAGATCAGCCAGTTGGCGCCGAAGTCGCTCTTGATCTCCGCCCAGGACTGCATGGCGACGACGAGATCGCTCACGTGCCGCCCTGCTGCATCGTCGCTTCCCACAATGACTTGCCGAGCCCGGACAGTGACAGGCTGAACTTGTCGACCTTTGCGACCAGAGGGCCGCGAGAGGCTCTCTTGATTGCGTCCAGTACCGCTGTTTCCGCCAGCAACACCTCGTAGTCGTCCTTCAGATCGGGATCCTCAGGACCGATCTCGACCAGCCCCAACGACAGTAGATGGCTGACGTAGGTGGGGACCATCGCGGGCAACGCGACATTGGCCGTACGACCGATGAGAGAGGCGTTCTCGAGGACGGCGCGGCCGGGCGCGGCGCGTCGAACCCAGTCGTGCACCGTTACCAACGGCGATGACGAGCCGTCGGAAAGCGCGCTGATGATGCGCGCTTCGTCGGCGACCAGCTGGTCGAGGATGTGGTGAAACAGTTCGACCTGGCTGCTGCTCGTGCTGTTGTCCAGCGCGCGGTCGAGCAGCTCGCGCATCTTCGAGCCAAGGGCGTCGGTTTGCGGAGCGGCGGGCGGGGTCGACGTCGGCCGGTCGGGCGGGGCTGCGGATTTGTCGGAGTCGTCGTCGAGCCATCCCATCAGGTATTCCTGCGTTCGGATGGACGTACGAAGCCAGTAGCGCGCAGCGCCGGTCGCGAGCCCGGCGACGCGTTCGAGCGGGTCCTGCGAGTTCCCCACGGCGCAACGGTAACGGCTCGACTGTAAGAATCGGCGAAAAGGGAGGTTGCGCGTGAACCAGGACACCTACAAGGGCCGGGGCTAGCAGCCGGTATGGACATCGGGTTCATCGGGCTGGGAAACATGGGGCTTCCGATCGTCTGCCGGCTGATGGATGCCGGGCATCGCGTCGTCGTCTTCGACACCCGAGCGGCCGTCGTCGACGACGCTGTGGCGCGCGGCGCCGAGTCCGCGCAGTCCGCGACCGACGTTGCCCACCGCGTAGCCACCGTCATGGCCAGCCTGCCGACGCCCCAGGCGTCCGGCGCCATCGCGGACGCCGTCGCCTGCGGGTCCGCCATCCGCCGCTTCGTCGACTTCGCCACGGTGGGAAGCCCGACAGCGCAACGCAATAGCGCGCTGCTGGCCCAGTCTGGTGTCGCTGCGCTCGACAGCCCGGTCAGCGGAGGCGTGCACGGCGCGGAGGCGGGCACGCTGGCGGTGATGGTGTCCGGACCACGAACCGATTTCGACGTATGCACAGCGGCGTTCGACGCGATCGGCCGCGCCACCTACATCAGCGCGAAACCCGGCGCGGCGCAGACGATGAAGCTCGTCAACAACCTGATCGCCGCATCGTCTTTGGCGGTCACCGCGGAAGCCGTGGCGATGGGAGTCAAGGCCGGTCTGGATGCACAGACAATGATCGATGTGCTCAACGCGGGATCGGGTGGGACCCACGCGAGCCGCGACAAGTTCCCACGAGCCGTGCTGCCGCGCACGTTCGACTACGGTTTCGCGACCGGCCTGATGGTCAAGGATGTCCGGCTCTATCTGGACGAGGCCAGGGCACTCGGAATGCCGACGCAGATGGCCGACGCCATCGCTCAACTGTGGGAGACGACGCTGGCATCAGAGGGGCCCGACTCCGACTTCACATCGATCGTCAAGCCGATCGAGGCGGCGGCAGGGGTTGTCATCGAGGCTCGAGAATCCTGAGTGGGGTGCAGCCACGCGGCGATATTGCGGACGTAGTCCTTGAACGCCGCCAGGCGTGATGGATACTCCTGGATCTGGGAGCCTTCGGGTTCGGTGACGAATGTCGGTGCGCCGCAGGCGAGATCCCAGTTGTAGTCGGCGAAGTGGTGAAAAGTCGACGCGGCCAGCGCGCGACCCATCCGTCGGCCGCCCTCGGTGAGCTCGCCGTCCAGCGCGACGGCGAGGCTGAACCGGCGGCCGGACGCGATGCTGCGGCCCTGGGCGACAACCGTCGCGAAGTCCACACACGCCGACACCGCACCCTCATGGGGATGCGCGGGGAACCACTCGATCCGGCCGCTGTCGGTTCGGGCCGTGCGCAACAAGTCGTGCACTGGTTCCGCGGCGAACACCGGCGGGTAGTCGCCGTTGGCGCCGGAGTGATAGTTGGGCCATGAGATCGTCGGCGTGTCTTGGTCGTCGCGCATCCTGGCCGGGTCGGGATTCTTCTCATGAAAGTGGTTGACCTGACCCAAACTTCCCAGACCGATCAGGCAGCTGCCGAGATCCTGGTGGTCGCGGGCGGTGAGCACCCCGCCGCCGTTCTCGCGGAACCGCACGATGGCTCGCGACTCGGCACCGGTGAGGCCATCGCCGACGTCGACGGCCAACAGCCAGAGCTGGTCGTAGTCAAGCTCGTCGAGCCTGCTCAGTATCGGATCGTCGGCTGTGCTGAGCCGATTGCGCGCCGTCACCTGGTGGCCCGCGGCGCGCAGCTCGTCGGCCAGCAGCGCAAACCGGGTGATGTCCCAATCGTCGAGGTGGTGCACAATCGTGGTCTGCAGCAGGATTTTGGACATCGGAATCCCTTCTTGCACTCAGGATTTGGTGGCGGGGACACGCTGGTCTCGGCGGGCCATCAGTTCGTCGTCTTCGACGAGGGTGAGCATCGGCTGACCCGGAACGCAGAGCATTGTGACGAGGAAGCGGACCTTGACGTCGTCGCGGGCATTTCCGTCCGAGTAGTGAATGACGTCGCCGCCGGGCTCCCAGAACGTCTCCCCGGCCTTGACCACGCGAGGCGCCTCACCCTCGAGTTCGAACAGCATCTCGCCCTCGAGTACATAGCCGAACGCCGGCCCGCTGTGACGGTGCGGTGGCGTGCCGGGGTCGCCCGGAGGGAATTCGACGGCGATGGTCATCGCATGCGAACCCGCGGCCACGTCCGGTGGTGTGGCCTCCTGCAGCACAGTGACCGCGGTCTGCCACGTGTTGCTGCGTTGCTTCGGTGTGGTCATCTGCGGCTCCTTCGGTTTTGCGGATACACCTCGAAGACCGGGCAGGCCCGAGATTTGTGACAGACCCGGTTATTCGACGAGCTTGCCGTCGGCGGACACCTCGCGCATGAGCCCGGCGATCTCGGCTGGGATCTCGGGAATGGGCTCGCGTGTCAGTTGTCCCGGTCCCGACCAGATGAAATTCACCTGCAGCGACTCGTCGAGCTCGGGGTAGTCGGAGCGGTTGTGGCAGCCGCGGGATTCGCGGCGTTCCAGCGCGGCCTCGAGCGTTGCACGCGCGGCCATCAGGCTCGACTTCAGATCGAAGGCGTGGGCCAGATCCTGATATCCGGCGATGTCGGGATGGACGCCGACCTGGGCGGCGTGCTCGTCGATCGCGTCGAGCTCGTGCAGGCCTGCGCGCAGTCCGCCCTCGTCGCGCACCACGCCGCAGTGTTCGGTCATGGTGTTGCGGACGCCGCGCTGCAGGTATCTGACGGTCTCGCCGCCCTTCGCCGAGAGCAGCGCGTCAATCTCGTCCCGGGCATGAGAAACCGCAGCGGCAGAACGTTGTTGGGCGCCAAGGGCCGTCGAGTAGGCGGCCGCGTCGGCGCCGACGATGCGGCCGTAGACGAGCAGTTCGATGAGCGAGTTGCCGCCGAGCCGGTTGGCGCCGTGCAGCCCGCTGGATGCCTCACCGATGGCGTACAGTCCCTGCACGTCGGTGGTGTGGTCCTCGGGCCGCACCCACACGCCGCCCATCGAATAGTGTGCCGTCGGTGCGATCTCGATGGGGGTGGTGGTGATGTCGAGCAGCTGTAGCTCCATCAGCGTGTGGTAGACCCGCGGCAGTCGCTCCATGATCTGTTCGCGCGGCAGGTGCGAAACGTCGAGCCAGACACCGCCACGAGGTGTGCCGCGACCCTCTTTGATTTCGGTGTACGCGGCGAGCGCGACGCGATCTCGGGTGGACAGCTCCATCCGCTCGGGGTCGTAACGCTTCATGAAGCGTTCGCCGAGGTCGTTGCGCAGGATTCCGCCCTCGCCGCGGGCGGCCTCGGAGACCAGTGTGCCCGCGGAATCCGCCGGCTCGATGAGCCCGGACGGATGGAACTGGACGAGTTCGGGATCGCGGATACGCGCACCCGCTTCGACAGCGAGACGGAAGGAATCACCGGTGTTTTCGTCGCGGCGAGATGAGGTGCGCCGCCAGATTCGGGTGTGTCCGCCGGCGGCGAGGATGACGGCGTCGGCGCGGATGACGTAGCGGGTGCCGTCGCTCAGGTCGAAGCCGTACGCCCCGAAAATCACCTTGTCGTGTACCAGGAGCCGGGTGATGTATACGGAGTCAAGAATCGGGATGTTCAGCTGCGCAGCGCGTTTGACTAGGGTGCGCTGGATCTCCAGCCCGGTGTAGTCGCCCGCGAAGGCGGTGCGGCGAAACGTGTGCGCACCGAAGAAACGTTGGGAGATCCTGCCGTCCTGCTCGCGGGCGAAGTGCATGCCATACCGCTCGAGGTCGCGGATGCCCTCGGCGGCGCCTTCCGTGACGACCCGGACCGTATGCGGGTTGGCCAGCAGGTAACTCTCTTTCAGGGTGTCGGCAGCGTGCTGCGCGGGACTGTCCTGCGGATCCATGGTCGCCAGCGCGGCGTTGATACCGCCGGCGGCCAATGTGGTGTGAGGGTCGGACTTGGGTCGCTTACCGACCGCCAGCACATCGATTCCGCGTTCCGCCAGTTCGATCGCTGCCCGTAGACCCGAGCCTCCGGTACCGATGACAAGCACAGACGTCGCGATCTGCTGTTCGAAGGTCTTCATGTCCTTATGACACCGCCGGCTGGCGTTCTGTGACAGATCTCGAAAGCGGACGTGCGTCTGAGTCCAATTCGGTTGAACCGCGGGCATGTACGCGGACCGGCCGTCCCTGCCGGTCGGCAAGTCGGAACGTGATGTGCTGCATCGACGTCGCACTCGGCCGGTCCGCGTGCGCAGAGATTATCACATCATCTGAACAGTTGGACATATAATATAGTGTGTGGTCGTACGGATGGGGGTCATGGCCGAGACGGCCTGAACTCCTAGAGGCCGCCGCACTCCGAGGGCCCGATGATGACGTTCCACGGCGGGCAGTGCGCCGGCCGCGGAGCAGGCGGGGGAGGCGGACCCATCGGCGGTGGTGGGGAATCCATCCATAGGTAGCTGGCCATCGCGTTGCCGTTCACATCGAACATCGGGATATTGCCCTTGCCCATCGGGACGGTGACGAAGGTGTGGCACACGTCCATGTCCCAGCCCAGGCCGTGCATCGGCAGCGGCTGGCCGGGGCACCACGTGTAACTGCCCTGGGCGGTTGCCGTTCCCATTCCGGCCGCGAGGGCGGCACACACGGCGACCCCTGTTGCGAACCGCGAGTATCGGTACATCTCTGGCTCCTTTCGAACGCCCAACTGAAAAATCGGCGTAGCCTGCAGTTATGTGGTCATCAGCGTTGATCGTTGGTGGATTGTGTGCTGCCCTGATCGCCACGGCGCCGGCCGCGCTCGCGGAACCGACTCCGGGGTATCCGGCGACCGACGCCAACGGCGTCCCGACGAACAGATCCGGTGGCCCCGCCCCGACGATGAACGGGATCACCTGCACGGGTGGCCATTACGGCGTGTGCTTCGCGATGGCGCAAAGTCAACAGCCGCGCAGGACTCCCCGTGTCACCGTGGGCCACAGCCCGACCGTCAGGAACTAGCGCCGCAACGAGCCTGGCGGCCAGTCATAGCCGATCTCATCGCAGATCGGCGGGATGATGATCAGCGATCCGCGCGGGCTGCAGAAGGGCATACCCGGCGGCGGCTGCAACGGAGCCGGGGGCGCGCCGACTGGAGCGGGTGGCGGCGAAGCCGGATGCGGGGAGCCCGACCACGGGTACATGGTGTTGGTGGTGACGTCCACGATGCCCTCGGAGGTCCAGTACCAGTCGTGCGGGACGTTCCAGTCCCACGTCAATACTTGACCGCCCGGCGGCGGGGGCTGGCCGGGTAGCCAGTGGGTGCATGTCTGGCCCGGGGGACAGTTGCCGCCCTGGTAGCTGGGTCCCTGGGCGGACGCGGTCGTCACCAATCCCAATCCGGCCAGCGCCAGACCGGTGGTCGCCACCGCGATTTTCGCGATTCGGTTGATCATCGTTCTCCTTCGTCGGGGCACGCATGAGTTGCGTCGCCGGTGTTGCCAAGTACAGAGCCCGACGTTGGCTACCGAACCCAACAATGATGGCCCAGCAAGCGTCCGGCTGAGTGAATTAGCGGCATACTCATCGGACTTCCGTCGCAGGTGCACGGCCGGCGTTAGGCTCACAGATCGTGACGGTGAATCGTCGCAAAGTCTTGGGTGCGGCAGGCCTGGCGGGCGCTGGCGCCGCGACCGGCGTGGGTGTTGACCGCCTCATCTCCAGCGGTTCCGGAAATAGTGAGAAGGAAACTCCGATGACTGTTTCGGATGATGCCGCGCGTTTCGGTGACCCACGAATACCCGCAGAAACGATCACCTCGCAGTCACACCTGTTCCGGCTCGGTGAGCAGCCGCGCAGCACGCACGACGGCGGCTGGTTCCAGCAGGCCAACGAGGACAACTTTCCAATCCTCAAGGGACAGGAAGCCAGTCTGTTGCTGCTCACGTTGGAGCCGGGTGGTATCCGTGAGCCCCACTGGCATCCGAGCGCGTGGGAACTCAACATCGTCACCCGCGGGGTGGCGACGTGGGTGGTCATCGATGGCAACGGCAACCACGAGAGCTTCGAACAACGGGTCAACGACCTCGTTTTCGCGCCCCAGGGGTCGTTCCACTACTTCGAGAACCGCGGGACCGACGATCTGACGATCATCATCATCCAGAACACGAGTGCGCCCGAAGACAAGGACAACATCGGTATCGGGGAGTCCATGAGCAGGCTGCCACCGCGGGTCCTGTCCGCCATATTCGGTGTTCCCGCAGAGACTTTCGGTTCGTTCAAGAAGATCGACAACTCGATCGTCATCCTGCGGTCGACTTAGTAGGACTGCCCGTCGGCGTACCGCTGCCGGCGAAAATGGCGTCCTTTCCCACGGTTGCGGCTCTTGTACGTCGCCAGCTGTGAGTCACAGTTGGGGCAGATCAGCCGCAGGTTCTCGCGTCGGTTGTTGTTCGGGTTCCCGTCGATGTGGTCCATCACCAATGCGAGCGGCAGGTCGAGCCAGATGCTCGGTGCGCCGCAGATCGCGCAACATCGCGACTGGGCATCGGCGATGTACTGCCGGATGTAATGGCCACGGGTGGTGCCTACCCGCGCCTGGCCGCATTCGAGCCAACGTTCCAGACTCGCCTTGCGCCGGAACGCCTGCTGACATGCGTTACCGCAGTAGACCTTCTGACTGCGCCTCGTGAGTGCACAGGCGCAATTGCGACACTGTCTCATGCTCGGAAGCTACGACGGGCCACCGACAACCAGGCGGGTGCCGGAACGTGGAGCCTCCTATCGGGATTGAACCGATGACATTCCGCTTACAAGGCGAACGCTCTACCACTGAGCTAAGGAGGCCTGCGGGCTAAGAGTTTATCGGGTCACCCTTTCGGGGAACTAGCTGCGGTGTGAGTGTCAAAGACGACCTGCTCGAGGACTTGCCGCATGTTTACCCGGGATTGAAGCGGCCCGACGTCGAGCGGCTGCTGACGTTGCTCGACCAGAGCGCCAGCACCGAGGCCAGCATGGGCCTGTCGATCGCCACCGCACTCGATCCGCTCGTGCCGAACGTCGCCCGACGAATCGAGTCGTACAAGGCGTCCGGCGACGTCGATGATTACCTGCGGATGCTGCGCGGCGCCGCGGTTCTGCTGCTTCAGGAGTGGCAGCCGCAGGGTCAACCTCCGCCGCCGGACAGCATCGCCAACTTGGTCGACAAGGTCGAACGCGACAGCTGAGATCACTCGTCGACGTCGATGACCCGTTGCGACGTCACGGTCCTCGACGCTTCAGCCCTGGCGCGGGCTCTGGGCCGTCGGCCGGGCAGGGGAATTCGGTCAGCGATGTTGCTCAGCGGGTTGACCACCTGACTCAGGGTGATGACGGCCTCGTGCAGGGCATCGATCGTCGGCGCCAACGCCTCCAGTCCGGGCGCCAACCGGTTCAGCGTGTCGGCGACATCGGCCAGTTTCAGCAAAGGGCCGTTCTCGTCGGTCAGGGTGTCCAGCAGCCCACCCTCGGCCAGTAGTCGGTCGGCCACTCCATCCTCGCGCAGCACCCGCTCGATCAAGCCGTCGTTGGCCAGCAGCTGATCGGCGAGCCCGCCAGGGGCGATAACCCGTGATATCGCGCCGTCGTCGGTGGTCATCCGGTCCAGCAGCCCACCCTCGGCGGTCACCTGGTCGACGATGCCGCCCGGTGCCAGTGCTCGGGCCACGGCTCCGTTCTCCGCGGTCAGCCGGTCCAGCAGCCCGCCCTCGGCGGTCACCTGGTCCACCACCCCGCCGGGGCGCAGCAGCCGGTCGAGTGGACCGTTGGGCGCCAGCGCCCGGCCCAGGGGCGCGTCGTCGTCCATGAGCCTGGCCAGCCGGTTTGCGCGTTCGACGGCGTCGTCGAGACCGAGCAAGTGTGCGAAGGAGGCCGACCCGACGGCGTCGGTACCCGTCTCACCGAGGGTCCGGTGCGCGATGCCGAGCGCGCCACTGGCCATCGAAAGCCCTGTCTCCGCCATTGCCAGTCCGACCCGGACCGGCGCTGTGGCGAGGTCGGTTACGGCTTTGCCGAGGTTCATTTCCCCAGTCTATGGACCGCGCAAGCATAAACTCACAGGAAGCACACAGCTATCGGGCAGGATCATTACCAGGCAAGAGGTGGACAGTAGCGAGATGGCGATGCCTGCTGCACCCGAAAAAGCCCCAGAAGCCAGGGTCCTCGTCGTCGACGACGAGATGAACATCGTGGAGCTTCTGTCGGTCAGTCTGAAGTTCCAGGGATTCGAGGTCTACACGGCGTCCAACGGCTCTGCCGCCCTGGACAAGGCCCGGGAAGTGAAGCCGGACGCGGTGATCCTCGACGTCATGATGCCCGGGATGGACGGATTCGGCGTGCTGCGCCGACTGCGCGCCGACGGTATCGACGCCCCGGCCCTGTTCCTCACGGCGCGCGACTCGCTGCAGGACAAGATCGCCGGCCTCACTCTCGGCGGCGACGACTACGTGACCAAGCCGTTCAGCCTCGAGGAGGTGGTGGCCCGCCTGCGGGTCATCCTGCGGCGTTCGGGCCGCGGCGCGGTCGAGGAGGCTCGCAGCTCCCGGCTGATCTTCGCCGACATCGAACTCGACGAGGACACCCATGAGGTGTGGAAGGCCGGCGAGCCGGTCGCGCTGTCGCCGACCGAGTTCACTCTGCTGCGGTACTTCATCATCAACGCGGGCACCGTGTTGTCGAAGCCGAAGATCCTCGACCACGTGTGGCGTTACGACTTCGGCGGGGACGTGAACGTCGTCGAGTCCTACGTCTCGTATCTTCGCCGCAAGATCGACACCGGCGAACAACGCCTGCTGCACACGTTGCGCGGTGTCGGCTACGTGTTGAGAGAGCCCCGCTGAACAATGGGGGTGTGGGCGCACTGAGCGGACGTGGCATCCCGCTGCGGGTTGGGCTCGTGGCCGCCACTCTCGTGCTGGTGGCGTGCGGTTTGCTCGCCGCCGACGTCGCGGTCACCTCGATCCTGCGCCACACGCTGAGCAACCGCGTCGACCAGGAACTGCTCGACGCCTCCCGCAGCTGGGCGCAAGCTCCCCGGCACCAGCCCGCGCTGCCCATGGAGGGACCCAATCCCGCGCGGCCGCCGTCGAACTTCTACGTCCGGGGCATCGGTCCCGACGGAAACATCTGGATGGCGGTCAACGACCGCGACGCCGAACCGGCGCTCCCTGACGACAACGACGTCGGGCCGGTCCCGGTGACCATTGGCTCGGTCGGCGACTCCGGCGTCGAATGGCGCGCGATGACGGTGCGCGGGCCGCAGGGAGAGCTCACCACCGTGGCCATCGACCTGTCCGACGTCCAGACGACGGTGCGGGCCCTGACGTACGCGCAACTCGGCATCGGCTTGGCGGTGCTGTTGGTGCTCGGGGTGGCCAGCTATGCCGTCGTGCATCGGAGCCTGCGCCCGCTCGCAGAAGTCGAACGGACCGCCGCGGCGATTGCGGCGGGTCAGCTCGACCGCCGGGTTCCAGAACGTGATCCCCGCACCGAGGTCGGCCGATTGTCGTTGGCGCTCAACGGGATGCTCGCTCAGATACAGAGTGCGATGGCGGCATCGGAGTCGTCCGCGGAGAAGGCGCGCGGGTCGGAGGAGCGGATGCGACGGTTCATCACCGATGCCAGCCATGAGTTGCGCACGCCGTTGACCACCATCCGGGGTTTCGCCGAGTTGTACCGGCAGGGCGCAGCCAACGACGTCGAGATGCTGATGAGCCGGATCGAAAGCGAATCGAGCCGGATGGGTCTGCTGGTCGAGGATCTGCTGCTGCTCGCGAGGCTCGATGCGCAGCGCCCGCTGGATCGGCGCAGGGTCGACCTGCTCGTGCTGGCGAGCGATGCCGTGCACGATGCGCGCTCGATCGCGCCGAAACGCACCATCACCATGGAGGTGTTCGACGGGCCGGGAACTCCCGAGGTGCTCGGTGACGAGCCGCGACTGCGGCAGGTGCTCTCCAACCTGATGACCAACGCGCTGCAGCACACCCCGGACACCGCCGACGTGACGGTGCGGGTGGGGACGGACGACGACACCGCGGTGATCGAGGTGTGCGACAAGGGTCCGGGGATGAGCGTGGAGGATGCGCAGCGCGTCTTCGAGCGGTTCTACCGCGCCGACTCGTCTCGCGCGCGGGCCAGCGGCGGGACCGGGCTCGGGCTCTCGATCGTCGACTCGCTCGTATACGCGCACGGCGGCTCGGTCAGCGTCGCCACCGCGCCGGGAAAGGGCTGCCGGTTCAGGGTCGAGCTACCGCGGATCGCCGACGTGCCCGCCCATGTCGGTTGAGCCTCAGCGCAATTCGGCCAGCGCGGCCTTGATTTTCGCCTGAGCGTCGTCGAGGGATTGCGGCGACGGGTTCTGGTCGGCGTTCGCGAAACCGAAGTCCGCGAGGTTGTTCGTGGGGAAGACGTGGACGTGGAGGTGCGGCACCTCCAGGCCGGCGATGATCACGCCCGCACGTTCAGCGGGGAAGGCCTTGACGACGGCCTTGCCGATCAGCTGCGACACCTCCATCACGCGGGCGAACACCGCGGGCTCGACGTCCTGCCAGTTGTCGATCTCCGCGCGCGGCACCACCAGCGTGTGGCCGACGGTGATGGGCGCAATCGTCAGGAATGCGACGATGTCGTCGTCCTCGTAGACGAATCGACCGGGTAGCTCTCCGTTGATGATCTTGGTGAACACGCTCGCCATGTCCGACAGCATTCCAGGGGGCAGGCCCCGGGCGCGACGGGGGTGGCGTCGGCAGTCTCGTCCCCCCAGTTGTCCCCAATCGGCAATTTATCCACAGGTCGGTGCTGAGAACAAAATGGCGTGTCTGTGCTGTCGGGTGCCGCCTATACGGTTCAGACATGTTCGATGGTTCCCTGCCTGAAATCGGCGAAGTCGCCGCGCTGAGTGATGCGGCGCTGATCGATGCCGCCGGTGGCTGGGGCCGTGTCGAGGCGGCGGCGTGCGCGCGCAAGCAGGCCGCGATGGCCGAGATCTTCGTCCGACGAACCGGTTTGGACGCCGGCGAGCGTGAGCTCTGGTGGGTTGACCCCGAAGCTGGTGTGGCCGCCGAACTGGCCGCCGCCTTGAATGTCAGCACCGGTATGGCGTTGCATCTGACTCATCGCGGTGTCGCCCTGCGCGACCGCCTGCCAAAGGTGGCCGAGCTATTTCACAGTGGGTCGATCAGCGACCTGCTGGTGCGCGCCATCGTGTGGCGCACCTATCTGATCGAGGATCCCGACGCGATGGCGAACGTGGACGCCGCGCTCGCCGAGCAGGTCGTCACGTGGGGACCCTTGTCGGCGAAGAAGACCGAACAAGCCATCGACGCCCTCGTCGAACGATTCGACCCGGGCGCGCTGCGGCGCAGCCGCGATAGCAGTCAGTACCGTGACGTGACGTTCGGCTCGCCGTCCGACGAAGCGGGGTGCACCAGCATGTGGGCTCGGCTGTTGACCGGGGATGCCAAGGTGCTCGAACAGCGGGTCAACGAAATCGCCGGCAGCGTGTGTGACGCCGACCCGCGGACCCTCGGTGAACGTCGTAGCGAGGCGTTGACGGCGCTGGCCGACGGCCTCACCGAACTGGCCTGCCAATGCGGTGACGCTGAATGTGCGGCGGCCGGACGTAGACGCACCTCGCCGACGTCCACGGTGGTCCATGTGATTGCCGACGCCGATACCGTGTCCGCGGCTCAGGTCGCATCCGCCACTGACACCGCTCCCGCATTCGTCATCGGCGGAGGGATTCTGCCCAGCTCGCTCCTTGCCGCGACACTCGAACGGGCTACCTCGCGCCAGGTTCGTCATCCCGGTGTCGACGCTTCACCTGAGACGCGCTATCGCCCCTCGGCCGGACTGGCCGCGTTCGTGCGTTGCCGGGATCTGACGTGTCGCTGGCCCGGCTGTGACAAGCCGGCCGACGTCTGCGATCTGGACCATACCGTGCCGTATCCGCTGGGGCCGACTCATGCGTCAAACCTGAAGTGCTTGTGCAGGTTTCACCACCTGTTGAAAACCTTTTGTGGTTGGCTTGATCAACAATTGCCCGACGGCAACGTCGTATGGACGGCGCCTACCGGGCACACGTACATCACCAGACCCGGAAGCGCCGAACTCTTTGCGAGCCTCTGCCGGTCGACTGGAAAACTCGCTTTGCCCGAGCCACGCACGATCGCCCAATCGACCGGTGATCGCGGCGCGATGATGCCCAAGCGTCGCCACACGCGCGTATAACCGCGCGAAAGCCATCGCAGCCGAACGCCGACTCAACGACCCATTTGTCGCCGAACGGAATCGTCCTCCGCCGTTCTAGCTGTCTCGCAGCATCTGGTGAAGCTCTGCCATTGACCATGGCGGCGAGTCACTGTGGTCGCGGTAACCGATGATCGCCGGTGTCTGACGGTCGAAACGTCCGATGAAACCGCCTGCGGCGATGAAGATCTGGCCCGTCACATCCTTGGCGAGATCACCGGCGAGATAGGCGTAGGCCGGTGCGGCGTACTCGGCCGGGGGCGCGTCCAGCGCGGCCTGCGTGCTGACGTCGTCCAACAGGCCGCGACGGTTCAGTTCGGCGATGTGGGATTCGTACTCCCCGCCCGTCGACAGCCGCGTCTTCGCGCCGGGGCACACCACATTCGCTCGCACACCGTGTTCCCTCAGCTCCGCGGCGATCGCCAACGTCAGCCCGTTGACGCCGCCCTTGCCCGCCGGATAGCCGGTGCCGCCGTAGTCACCGAGGTAGGCGAACGAACTCGTGTTGATGATCGAACCACCACCGTTGGCGACCATTTTCGGCGCCGCGGCCCGGCAGGTCTCGAACGTGGTCATCAGGTGCGCGTCGATGAGATCACGGAACAGCTCGCTGGTGACGCGCAGAATCGACTCGGCGGCCAATCCCGGTGTGCCCGCGCAGTTCACCAGGATGTCAATGCTGCCGAACTCGTCGACGCACCTGTCGATCAGTACATCGGCGACCTCAGGGTTGGCGGGTGAGCCGGGATGAGCCACCGCACCGGGTATGCCTTCGGCGGCCTGTTTCGCGGTATCGGGGTCGCGCCCGTTGAGCACCACTCCGGCGCCCTGTTCGGCGAGCAGTTGCGCCACGGCGAGCCCGATGCCGCGGGTGCCGCCGACGACGACGGCGCCGCGGCCGGCAAGGGGACGGCTAATCGCCGCCTTCCTCCTGCCCGAATTCCATCGCGTCCATGTTCCAGTACCCGCGCAGGTTGGTGATCAGCCCGGCATCGTCGACCTTATAGGTGAACACGCCGCGCACGGTGGCGGTGAAGCCGTTCGGGAACAGGGTGCGCAGCACCAGGATGTACGCGATCTCGTTCGGAGAGCTGGACGGGAACGTCGCCTCGCGGGTGACGGTCAGCTTGTTCGGTCCGATGTTGGTGTCGAAGAACTCGCCGACCGCCGCCTTGCCGCGCACACCGTTGCCGTCGGGATTCGTCACCGAAGGACCAATCGGGTCTTCGATGACGATGTCGTCGGTCATCAACGCCAGCCAGCCGTCCTTGTCGCCTGCCTGCACGCATCGCCACGACGACTCGGACGCGGTGACGACCGGCGATTTCTCGACTGTGTCAATCGTGCTGTCGGACATGGCGATTACCGGTCTTCGTCGGTGTACCGGATGACGCCGCGGATGTTGCGGCCCTGCAGCATGTCCTGATAGCCGTCGTTGATCTGCTCCAGCTTGTACTGCCGGGTGACCATGTCGTCGAGGTTGAGTTTGCCCGCCTTGTACATCGACAGCAGCTGCGGAATGTCGTAGTGCGGGTTGCCGCCACCGAAGATGGTGCCCTGCAGCCTCTTCTGCATCAGAGTCAGCAAGGCCAGGTTCAGCTTCACATCCATCTCGGCCATGTTGGCGACTGCCGTCACCACGCAGGTGCCACCCTTGGAGGTGCAGTTGAGGTAGTTGTCGATGTCCTCGCCCTTGAGCTCACCGGTCGTGATGATCGTCTTGCGCGCCATGCCGCCTGCGGTGACCTCGGCGATGCCGGCCATTGCGGAGAAGACGTCCGGGTAGACATGCGTCGCACCGAACTTCAGCGCCTGGTCGCGTTTCCACTCGACCGGATCGATCGCGAAGATGTTGCGTGCGCCCGCGTTCACCGCACCCTGCAATGCGCCCATGCCGACGCCGCCGATTCCGAAGATGGCCACGTCCTCACCCGGACGGATATCCGCGCTGCGGGTGGCCGAGCCGTAGCCGGTGGTCACTCCACAGCCGACGAGGCAGGCCACCTCGAACGGGATGGACGGATCGATCTTCACGACCGAGCTCTTGTGCACGACCATGTACGGGCTGAAGGTGCCGAGCAGGGTCATCGGGATGACCGGCTTGCCGTCGGCGGTATGCACCCGGTTGGTGCCGTCGGACACCGCGGTCCCCGTGAGCAGCAGCGCACCCAGGTCGCACAGGTTGCGCTGGCCGCTTTGACAGGTCGAACACTCACCACACGAGGGGATGAAGGAGAGCACCACGTGATCGCCGACGGCGACGTTCTCGACGCCGGGGCCGACCTCGGTGACGATGCCTGCGCCCTCGTGGCCGCCCAGCACGGGGAATCCGGCCATCGGGATATCGCCGGTGACCAGGTGGTGGTCGGAGTGGCACATCCCCGACGCTTCCATCTGAATCTTGACCTCGTCCTTGACGGGGTCGCCGATCTCGATCTCTTCGATCGACCACGGCTGGTTGAACTCATAGATGAGAGCGCCCTTTGTCTTCATCCGTACGCCTTCCGTTAGAGCCTGTGAGGCCAGACTAGAGCCATTAGTTAGGTGCGTCACACGCGCCCCCAAGCAACCGCTTGGCCGGGAGCTACCAGATTTTTGCTGGAGCCTGGCCGAGAGGGTAGTAGCCAGGCAGCTTCTCGCCCGCCATGGATCGCTCGATACGCTTCTGCATCCCGTCGCTGAGGTCGCCGGATTCGATGAGCTTGCCAAACATATAGGCGACGTGACCGAAGTCGAAGAAGTCGCGCTGCCACTCGATCATGAGGTTGCTGTCGAGCCGGAACCAGCTGCCGCCGATGCCGTAAATCTCGTCCTGCGTGCCGTCAGACTTGTTCACGATTTGCTTCCAGAACCCGACGATCTCGTTCTGCTTCTCGTCTACGAGCACCTTCTGGTACTCGTACACCCAGTTCTCCAGGCCCTCCATCTCGAGGCCGAGTGCGACGTCGCGAATCTCGTCCTTACCGATACACATCACGTCTTCCTTCGGCCCGATGTTCCAGCCGTAGGTCGCGTCGTCGGTATAGAAGTCGGCGAGGGGCTTCCAGTCGCCTGCCTTTTCGCAGTCCTGATTGGCCTTGAGCCACCGGGCTACCCAGTCGTCGAGTTCTTCACGTGACGCCATTGTCAGTCTTCTTTCTCTTTGATGAACAGGGCTTGGGTGGGGCACATATCGACCGCGTTCTGCACTTCCTCGCGGACGTCGTCGGGCGGTTCGGTATCGAGGATTTCGACCTTGCCGCGTTTGGGAACCGTGAAGACGTCGGGCGCCTCCAGTTCGCACATGGCGTGGCCCTGGCACAGGTCCAGGTCGACTTCGATTCGGTAGGAGGCCATGCGTGCGCCTATCCCTTGCGCCTGCGATACCTGGCCTTCGCGGGCCGGGCCAGCTGGACGACCATCTTGGAGTGATCGTTGCGATAGCTATCGGCCGGCTGAGCCATCTCGAACTCGTACTCGCGCAACAACACCGAGAAGATCGCCTTGATCTGCATCTGCGCGAATGCCGCACCGACGCAACGGTGTCGGCCCGCGCCGAACGGAATCCACGTCCATCGGTTGACGATGTCGGCCTGCTCGGGCTTGTTGTAGCGGTCCGGATTGAATTCGTCTGGATCCGGGAAATCCTCAGGGATTCGGTTGGAAATCGCCGGGGAAGCCGCCACGAAATCACCCTTGTGAATCGGGAAGCCCTTGACCTCGAACTCACCCTGCGCGACGCGCATCAGGATGATCAGCGGCGGATGCAGGCGCAGCGTCTCTTTGACGACGTTGTCCAGCTTCGGAATCTGGCGCAGTGCATGGAAACTCACCTCCTGGCCGTCGGAGTAGAGCTCGTCAAGTTCCTTGCACACCTCGGCGTAGATCTCGGGGTGGCGGATCAACTCGATGAGCGTCCACGCAGAGGTGCCCGAGCTGGTGTGGTGCCCGGCGAACATCAGCGAGATGAACATGCCGGTGACCTCGTCGGCGGCGAACCGCGGGTTGCCCTCTTCGTCTTTGATCGACACGAGCACGTCGAGCATGTCGCGGTCGGCCTTGTCCTCGGGAGGGTTGGCCAGCCGCTGATTCATGATCTCCTGCACCAGCGCAACAAGTTTCACGCGCGACTCGTCGCGTAGCCGGAAGCTCTCGATGTCCAGGTAGGGGTCGACGTAGCACAGCGGGTCGGTGCCGCGTTCCAGGTCGTGGTAGTACTCCGCGAAGCGGTGGTCGAGCTGGTTGCGGAACTTCTCGCCGATCAAACATGCTGTCGAGGTGTAGATGGTCAGCTCGGCGAAGAAGTCGAGCAAGTCGATCTCGCCTTCGTCGCCCCAGTCGGCGATCATCCCCTTGACCTGACGCTCGATGGTCGCGGCGTGGCCTTTCATCTGCTCGCCACGAAGCGCCGAGTTGTGCAGCATCTCCTTGCGACGTTCCGGGCTGGCGTCGAAGACCACGCCCTTGCCGAAGATCGGCGTCATGAACGGGTAGGCCTCGGCCTGGTCGAGATCCTCGTCGGCGGACCGGAAGAAGAACTCGTTGGCCTCGGCGCCGGACAGGAAGATGACGTGCTTGTCCACCAACTGGAACCAGCCGACGTCGCCGCATTCCTCGCGGATGCGCTTCATCAGGCCGATCGGGTCGGTGCGGAACTCTTCGAGGTGTCCGTGTTCTTCCTCGCCGCCGGAGACTCGGGGCACACTTGCCGTGGTCATGTGTTCAAGTTCTCCTCGTTCAAGACCAGCTTCTGACGCTCTGCCGGTGCGTTGGCCAACGGGGCTTCGGGCTGAAGTTCCATGCTCGCGATGAAGCCGCCGCGCGGCGTCTCTGCGACGAAGGTGATCGCCCGCGCGAGATCGGAAGCCCGTAGGAAGTAGTCGTGTCTGGCCTGCCCCCACTTCGCCCAATCCTCAAGTGCTGGACCGATCTTCTCGGCAGGCAGGCTCCAGCCCATGCTTGTCTTGGTCGGTCCCGGATGCACGATCGACGCGCGGACACCGGTGCCCTCGAGCTCCATCTGGAAGTTCGTCACCATCGCGACCAGCGCAGCCTTGGCCGCCCCGTAGGCGCCCATGTGGGGGCGCTGGCGCAGTGCGACGTCGGAGCCGACGAAGATCAGGTCGCCGCGCTGACGTTCGAGCATGCCCGGCAGCACCGCCGTCGCCAACCGGTTGGCTCCGATGAGATGAATCTGCAGCTGCGAGTCGAATTCGTCGGTGCTGATCTCGGCCAGCTTGCCGAAGTAGGTGTCGCCGGCGCCCGCGACCAGTACCTCGATCTCGCCGAGTGCATCAACGGCGTTGGCTACGAACGATTTCACCGAGTTGGGGTCGGTGACGTCGAGGTGGAAGCCCACGGCCTCACCGCCTTCGGCGTTGATCTTGCCGACGAGGTCGTGGAGCTTCTCCACCCGACGGGCGCCGAGCGCGACGGGGAAGCCGCGCGACGCCAGCTCGATCGCGGTGGCTTCACCGATGCCCGCCGACGCTCCTGCGACGATGACCGGTCGGCGGTCGGGAAGTGGTGCAAAACGTGGCATCCTGTTGGCCTTCAGTTGATCTCGAGGGTCATGGGTAGGTGGGCGAACCCGCGGACATTGCTGGAGTGGACGCGGACGGCGTTGGCCTCGTCGACTTCGAATCCGCGGATTCGCTTGAACATTTCGGTCAGCGCGACTCGGGCTTCCATCCTGGCGAGGTGTGCACCGAGGCAGAAGTGGGCACCGCTGCCGAAGCTCTGGAGTTTGGCCCCGATCTCGCGGCCGACGATGAAGTCGTCGGGGTTCTCGAAGGCGCGCTCGTCGCGGTGGGCGGAGCCGGGAAGCAGCAGCAGCACGTCACCGTCGGGGATGGTCGTGTCGTAGATCGTCAGTTCGCCCTCGACGGTGCGGGCCAGTATCTGGCTCGAGGTGTCGTATCGAAGCGTCTCTTCGACCCACAGCGGTATGCGGTCGAGATCGGTGTAGATCGGCGCCAGCTGATCGGGGTTCTTGTGGCCCCAGAACGCCGCGTTGGCAAGCAGTTTGGTGGTCGTCTCGTTGCCGGCGATCACCATCAGGAACATGAAACCGAGGATCTCGTCGTCGGTGAGGCGGTCGCCGTCGATCTCCGCCTCGAGCAAAGCCGACGTCAGATCGTCGGTGAGCTGGCTGCGGCGCTGGGCGACCATCTCCTGGTAGTAGACGATCAGGTTGAGCGACGCCTCGATGGCTGCGGGCGGCACGTCGGTCACGCCTTCGTCGCGGTGCATTACACCGTCGGCCCACGCCCGAACCTCATCGCGGTCCTCGACGGGCACGCCCATCAGCTCGGAAATGACGTCCATCGGGAGCTTGCCCGCGAATTCGTTGACGTAATCGACGGTCTCCGAAGGAGAGGAGCGCGCCTTCTCCAGCATCGTGTCGAGATGCTGGGTCGCGATCTCGGTGACCCGCGGTTCCAGCTCCCGGATGCGACGCGGCGTGAAGCCCTTGGACACCAGGGTGCGCAGCCGTAAGTGCGCCGGATCGTCCATCGCCAGAAACGACATGGTCTTAGACGCGTGTGGACCGCGCGACGCGGGATCCAACGACACCCCGAACTTGTTGGAGAGCGTGGTGCTGTTGCGGAATCCGGCCAGCACGTCGGCGTGCCGCGACAACGCCCAGAAGCCCAAGTCGGGGTTGTGATAGAGCGGAGCTTCGTCGCGTAGCCGCTTGTAGTACGGATACGGGTCTTCGTGGAAGTCGTAGTCGTACGGGTCGAGGAGCAGATCGCTCGTCTCAACGCTCTTAAATGTCACGAGTCGTCCCCGATGATGAGGCCGACCACGTAGCTGAGCCGGTCGGCGATCTGGTGATAGGTGAACGCGCCGCTGCCGGCATTGACCAACGCGCCGAAGAACGTCATCTCCAACGCGGCAAGCGTGCGCGGGTCCGCATCCGGGCCGACGGCCGAACGGATGCGACGGTGGATCTCTGCACCGATGCGATCGCGGACCGCGCGCACCGCCTCGTCGTTTCCGCTCAGCAGCGCGGTGGTGCACGCGGCGGCCACCTCCGGCTCGTCGGCGACGGTCAGCGCCATGCTGCGCAGCGTCTTCTCGACACGGGCGACCCGGCTGTCGTTGACGTCGGTGAAGTAGGGCACCTGTCGGATCAGGTTCAGATACACCTCGGCGATCAAGTGGTTCTTCGATGAGAAGTAGGTGTAGGCGGTCGCGGGCGCGACCTTGGCCCGCGCCGCCACCGCGCGCACTGTCAGATCCGCATAGGACGACTCGCGCAGCATCTCGACGCCGGCAGCGAGCACCTTGTTGAAGGTCTCCTCCTGGCGGCGGTTGCGCGGCGTCTCCCCAGGCTGAGGGGGAGGCGGCTGCGTGACCACAACCACGGGATCACTGGACACATGTCCAACTTATCGGATGTGGTCAGTCTGAGGCAAGTACACAGGTGAAGTCGGGTGCCCTTGCTTCTCTCCGTACAGTGCAGCTAAGGTTCGTCGTAAGATAGTCGGACAGTTGTCCAGTAGTACGAACACAGGAGTTCGGATGGGAATCCTCGCCGATCGCGAGAGTCGTTTGCTCATCGACGGCGAACTTGTCGCCGGCAGCGGGGGCACGTTCCAGACCATCAACCCGGCGACCGAGGAGGTGCTCGGAGTCGCCGCCGACGCGAGCACCGACGACATGGGTCGGGCGATCGAGGCGGCGCGGCGCGCGTTCGACGAGACCGAATGGTCGACCGACACCGAGCTGCGGGTGCGCGGTATCCGCCAACTCCAGCAGGCGATGCGCGATCGCGCCGAAGAATTGAGGGAACTCGCCATCTCCGAGGTGGGCGCACCGCGGATGTTGACCTCGATGGCCCAACTCGAAGGTCCCGTCGAGGATTTGACCTTCTGTGCAGATACCGCCGAGGGCTATCAATGGACTACCGATCTCGGTATCGCCGAGCCGATGGGAATCAAGACTCGTCGGACCATCGCCAGGGAGGCGATCGGCGTCGTCGGCGCCATCACACCGTGGAACTTCCCCAACCAGATCAACCTCGCCAAGCTCGGCCCCGCGCTGGCGGCCGGCAACACGGTGGTGCTCAAACCCGCTCCAGACACTCCGTGGAGCGCGGCCATCCTCGGCGAGCTGATCCTCGAGCACACCGACATCCCGGCCGGCGTGGTCAACATCGTCACTTCCAGTGACCATGGTGTCGGCGCGCTGCTGTCGAAAGACCCACGGGTGGACATGGTTTCGTTCACCGGATCGACGAACACCGGCCGCGCGGTGATGGCTGACGGTGCCCCGACCCTGAAGAAGGTGTTCCTCGAACTCGGCGGAAAGTCGGCGTTCTTGGTCCTTGACGATGCGGACCTGGCCGGTGCCTGCTCGATGTCGGCGTTCACGGCGTCGATGCATGCGGGTCAGGGTTGCGCGATCACCACTCGCCTCGTGGTGCCGCGGGCCCGCTACGACGAGGCCGTCGAAGCCGCAGCGGCCACTATGGCCGGACTGCGCCCGGGTGACCCCAACGATTCCGGCACCATCTGCGGGCCGGTGATCTCAGAACGTCAACGCGACCGTATCCAGGGCTATCTCGACTCGGCCACTGCCGAGGGTGGCAAATTCGCCTGTGGCGGTGGACGTCCCGCCGATCGCGACAAGGGATTCTTCATCGAGCCCACCGTAATCGCAGGCCTGGACAACAACGCCAAGGTTGCGCGTGAGGAGATCTTCGGGCCGGTGCTCACCGTCATCGCCCATGACGGCGACGACGACGCCGTGCGGATCGCCAACGATTCGCCCTACGGGCTGTCGGGCACGGTGTTCTCCGCGGACGAGGAACGTGCGGCGGGCATCGCCGCACGGTTGCGGGTCGGCACGGTCAATGTCAATGGCGGCGTCTGGTACTCCGCCGACATGCCGTTCGGCGGGTACAAGCAATCCGGCCTGGGCCGTGAGATGGGGCTCGCCGGTTTCGAGGAATACCTGGAAATCAAAGCCATCGCGACTGCGGCTAGTTAAGGAGACACGCGTGGGATTCTACGGAGATCAGTTCAAGGAGAAGGTCGCGATCGTCACCGGTGCCGGCGGCGGTATCGGCCAGGCGTACGCCGAGGCGCTGGCCCGTGAGGGTGCGGCCGTGGTGGTCGCCGACATCAACGTCGAGGGTGCACAGAAGGTCGCGGACGGCATCAAGGGTGAGGGCGGCAACGCGCTCGCCGTCCGGGTCGATGTCTCGGATCCGGACTCCGCCAAGGAAATGGCCGCGCAGACACTCGCCGAGTTCGAGGGCATCGACTACTTGGTCAACAATGCGGCGATCTTCGGCGGGATGAAGCTCGACTTCCTCATCACCGTCGACTGGGACTACTACAAGAAGTTCATGAGCGTGAATCTCGACGGTGCGCTGGTGTGCACCCGCGCGGTGTACCGCAAGATGGCCAAACGCGGCGGGGGCGCGATCGTCAACCAATCCTCCACCGCGGCATGGCTTTACTCCAACTTCTACGGCCTGGCCAAGGTCGGCATCAACGGCCTCACACAGCAGCTCGCGACCGAACTCGGTGGACAGAACATCCGCGTCAACGCCATCGCTCCCGGCCCCATCGACACCGAGGCCAATCGCACCACCACGCCGCAGGAGATGGTCGCCGAGATCGTCAAGAACATCCCGCTGTCGCGAATGGGCGAGCCCGAGGATCTCGTCGGCATGTGCCTGTTCCTGCTGTCTGATCAGGCCAAGTGGATCACCGGCCAGATCTTCAACGTCGACGGCGGACAGATCATTCGATGAGTGGCGACGTGAAGCTCGGCTACATCGGCCTCGGAAACCAGGGTGCCCCGATGGCCAAGAAGCTCGCCGATTGGCCGGGCGGACTTATCGTGTTCGATGTGCGCACCGAGGCCATGACGCCGCTGGCCGAGCTCGGCGCCTCACTTGCCGACAGCGTGGCGGATGTCGCTGCCGCAGACGTCATCAGTGTGACCGTCCTGAACGACGCACAGGTGCGCGACGTCGTCGGTGAACTCGGCGCGCATGCCAAGCCCGGCACCGTCATCGCGATTCACTCCACCATCGAGCCCAGCACCGCAGCCGAGCTGGCGGAGCAGCTGCAACCCAAGGGGATTCACGTCGTCGACGCTCCGGTCAGCGGCGGTGCGGGCGCGGCGGACAAAGGCGAGTTGGCCGTCATGGTCGGTGCCGACGACGAGGCGTACGAAATGGTCAAACCCGTCTTCAAACGATGGGCATCGCTGGTGGTGCGTGCCGGTGAACCGGGCGCAGGCACCCGGATGAAGCTGGCGCGTAACATGCTGACGTTCATCGGCTTTGCCGCCGCGTGTGAATCGCAGAAGCTGGCCGAGGCCGCGGGTATCGACCTTCAGAAGCTCGGCCGCGTGGTACGCCACAGTGACGCGCAGAGCGGCGGCCCCGGTGCGATCATGTTCCGGGATGACATGAAGCCACTCACTTCGGACCACTTCCTTCACGACATGTTCGTTCACACCCGCGGTCTGGGCGAGAAGGACCTGAAGCTGGCGATCGGGCTCGGGGACGCCACCGGGGTTGACCTGCCCCTGGCCCAGGTGGCATTGAATACGCTGGCCGACGGGCTCGGCGTACCGCACGCGAAGGAGTAACCGGTATGGACGAACTGCGCCGCAAAGGCCTCGAGAAGATGAACGAGGTGTACGGCTGGGAGATGCCGAACATCGAGGGCGATCCATTCTTCGACCTCACCGTCGACCATCTCTTCGGCACCATCTGGAACCGCCCCGGACTGTCGATGCGGGACAAACGGATCATGACGCTGACCGTAGTGACCGCCGTCGGGAACGCCGACCTCGCCGAGATCCAGGCCAACGCCGCGCTCGCCAACGGCGAAATGACGGAGACCGAACTCAAGGAGATGGCGGTCTTTCTCACGCACTACCTGGGATTCCCGTTGGGGTCCAAGCTCGACGGTGTCGTGTCCTCGGTGATCAAGAAGCGCAAGAAGGCCGCGGAACGGGGTCAGGGCGAGGACAAGAAGGGGAACGTCAACGCGGCGGTACGAATGCACTCCGGGGGCTCGGTCCATGATGAGTAGGTATGCAGCGCTGTCGCGCGAGGAACTGGCCACCCTCGTGCCGGAGCTGTTGTTGATCGGTCAGCTCATCGACCGCTCCGGAATGGCGCACTGCATCAGCGCGTGGGGACGCGAGGAGATGCTGCAGATCGCCATCGAGGAGTGGGCCGCGTCCAGCCCCCTCTACACCAAGCGGATGCAGAAGGCGCTGAACTACGAGGGCGTCGACATATTCACCCTCTTCAAGGGGCTGCAACTCGACATCGGTGCGCCGCCGCAGTTCATGGATTTCCGCTACGTGGTGCACGACCGCTGGCACGGTGAGTTCTACCTCAATCACTGTGGCGCTCTGCTCGATGTCGAGCCGATGGGCGAGGATTACGTCAAGGGCATGTGCCACGACATCGAGGACCCGACCTTCGATGCGACGGCCCTGGCCACCAACCGCAAGGCTCAGGTTCGACCGATCCACCGGCCGCCGAGGACACCGTCCGACCAGCATCCGCACTGTCGGTGGACGGTGATCATCGACGAGTCCTACCCAGAGGTTCCCTTCATCCCGGCGATGGACATCGTCGGTGCCACCCGCGCCCACCACACCGAGCTCGCGCCGATCGACCCGAACGACGAAGGCATGGCGGACTATTCGGGAGAGCTGCTCGCCGATGTCGACTTCGGGGCGTTCTCGAAGTCGGCGCTGGTCCGGATCGCCGACGAGGTTTGCCTGCAGATGCACCTGCTGGTGAAGTCATTCACGATCGCGGTCGAGAAGCGTGCCAAGGACGATGTGGCGCTCGCGCGGTCGATCCGCACCAAGCAGCTGATCGGCATCGCCGGCGTCGCGGCGGAACGAATTCACAAGGGACTGAAGATCGCCACGGATGTCAAGGGCGCACTGCGGGTGCTCGAGTTGCATCCGCTGTTCAATCCGGCTGCCTACGTGTGGGCCGACGTCGATCCCGGCTTCGTACGTGTGCGCCAATCGCCGGCACACGAGGACGGTTCGTGGATCTCGCTGGTCTCGCCCGTCGCTGACCTGCCGCTGCAGGCGATCGTCCAGGCGGTCGATCCGCATTTGCGCGCCGAGGTGTCGGGTACCGAGTCCGATTGGACCGTGCGGGTGATCGAAACGGACACCGCAGCAAAGGAACTGCCCGAGGTGTCCGTATGCAAGTTCAGCGGTGGAGCGTCGTGGGAGTTCGAAGAGCGAAAGTCGCTTCCGCTGACGGTTGTTTGATTGTCGGCTCGGCCGACGGTCGTATAGCACCGCCCACCCAGCGCCGCAGGTACCGGCGCAACTCAGCGCCCCGGCGTGGCGGTCTGCCCGGGTCGATCACGAACGACTGGATGATCCGCAGCAGATGCTCGACCAGTTCGGCGAGATCGGCGTCGGTGTACCCGAGGCCCGTCCAGTCGACGTCGAATCTGCGCACCAGCGAATGGCCGAAATCCATCGCGACGTCCGACGTCACCGACTCCGTGTGGCGACTGGGCTGGCCGGGCATGATGAGCAGGCCGATGTGCTTGTCCTCGGGTAACCATTCGAGCGCTGTTGCGACGGCCTCGGCGATGGCGTCGGCCGGATCGGTGATCCCGCGCAGATGTGCTGCCAGCCGGTCGAGGAAGCCACTGGCCGCGTGGACGGCGGCGGCGATCAGCAGCGCGTCGGTGCTGGGGAAGTAGCGGTACACCGTCTGGCGGGTGACGCCGAGTGTGCGGGCCACGTCGCTGATCGAGAAATCGGCACCACGCTCGTCGATTGCCCTGCTCGCCGCGTCGAGGATGCGGCTGATGGCCTCCTCGTCGGTGGCGGGTGCCGATCCGGACCAGCCGTGGGTGCGCATCCTGAGGATAGTACTGCGCTTCAGAACGAGACGGGCAACGCCTTGACCCCGTTGATCCAACCCGACCTAAGCCGTTGAGGTTCACCCAGTTTGGCGATGTTCGGAATCTGATCGGCGAGCTCGTTGAAGATCAGCTTGATCTCCATGCGCGCCAGGTTGGCGCCGATACAGAAATGTGCACCGTTGCCGCCGAAGGCCAGATGCGGGTTCGGGTTGCGCAGGATGTTGAATTCGAAGGGGTTCTCGAAGACGTCTTCGTCGAAGTTGGCCGAACTGTAGAACAGCCCGACTCGCTGCCCTTCGCGGACGGTCACACCGCCGATCTCGTTGTCCGTCAACGCCGTTCGCTGGAAGCAGTGCACGGGCGTCGCCCAGCGGATGATCTCGTCAACCGTGGTCTCCGGCCGCTCCCGCTTGAACAGCTCCCATTGGTCGGGGTTCTCGAAGAACGCGTTGATGCCGTGCGTCATGGCGTTGCGGGTGGTCTCGTTGCCCGCGACGGCCAGCAGGATGACGAAGAACGCGAACTCGACGTCGCCAAGTGCCTCGCCGTCCATATCGGCCTCGATCAGGCGCGTGACGATGTCGTCTGCCGGACAACGCCGTCGCTCTTCGGCCATGTTGTAGGCGTAACCCATCAGCTCGGCATTGGCGGTCGTCGGATCGGAGTCGAAGTCGGGATCGTCGGTGTTCATGATCGAGTTGGTCCAGTGAAAGAGCTTCTCGCGGTCAGCCTCGGGCACACCGATCAGGTCGGCGATCGCCAGCAGCGGCAGGCTCATCGCGATGTCGTCGACGAAGTCCCCGGTGCCCTTCTCTTTCGCCGCGCGGACGATGTCACGTGCGGCGACGGCGAGCTTCTCCTCGAGTGCCGCGACCGCGCGCGGGGTGAACAGCCGCGACACGATCTTGCGCAGTCGGGTGTGCTCGGGGGCGTCGTGGTTGATCAGCAGCGCCTTCGTCAGGTCGAGTTGCTCGCTCGTGACGCCATCGGGCAGCCGCATCACCGCGCCCTTGCGGTTCGTGGACCACAGCTCGCCGTTACGGGAGATCGCTTTGATGTCCTCGTGACGGGTGATCACCCAGTAGCCACCGTCATCGAAGATCGATTCCTGCTGGTCGTTCCACCACACCGGCGAGGTCTTGCGCAGTTCGGCGAATTCGTTGACCGGGATGCCCTGCAGCAGGACGTCGGGGTCGGTGAAGTCGAAGCCCGCGCCGAAGGGGCATGTGCTCTGCGTCATACTTTGACCATACACTGCGCAGTCAAGTGTATGGCCGAGATGATCGCTGTCTGCACCGCGAGAGGCATTAAGGTGTGCGGTTGTGCGCGTCCTGGTGATCGGATCCGGTGCCCGTGAACATGCGTTGCTACTTGCGCTGCGCCGAGACCCCGAGGTCGAGGAACTTGCGGTGGCGCCCGGTAACGCCGGCACCGCGATCATCGCCGACCAGTACGACGTCGACATCACCTCCGGTGCGGCCGTCGTCCAGCTCGCCCAGCGCATCGGCTCCGACCTGGTGGTCGTCGGCCCCGAGGTGCCGCTCGTGCTCGGTGTGGCCGACGCGGTCCGCAGCGCGGGCATCGCCTGCTTCGGGCCCACCAAGGACGCCGCTCGCATCGAGGGCTCGAAGTCGTTCGCCAAGGACGTGATGGCCGCCGCGGGGGTGCGCACCGCGACCAGTGAGATCGTCGACAACCCCGCCAATCTCGACGCGGCCCTGGACCGGTTCGGCCCGGCGGTCGGCGACCCGTCCTGGGTCGTCAAGGACGACGGTCTGGCCGCCGGCAAGGGTGTCGTGGTGACCGCCGACCGCGATGCGGCGCGGGCACATGCCGCCAGCCTGCTCGACTCCGGACACCCGGTGCTGCTCGAGTCGTTTCTCGACGGTCCCGAGGTTTCACTGTTCTGTGTCGTCGACGGCGAAACCGTTGTGCCGCTGCTCCCCGCCCAGGACTTCAAGCGTGTCGGCGACGGCGACACCGGACCCAACACCGGCGGCATGGGCGCGTACGCACCGCTACCGTGGCTGCCCGCCGGTGTGGTCACCGCGATCGTCGATGACATCGTGAAACCCGTTGCCGCCGAACTGGTCAAGCGCGGCAATGGCTTTTCGGGCCTGCTGTACGCCGGGTTGGCCCTCACGTCGCGCGGGCCCGCCGTCGTCGAATTCAATTGCCGCTTCGGCGATCCGGAGACCCAAGCGGTGTTGGCACTGCTGGAGACGCCGTTGGGTCAGCTGCTGTACGCTGCTGCGACGGGGAGGCTCGCCGAGCAGCCGCAGCTGGTGTGGCGCGGTGGCGCCTCGGTGACGGTCGTGCTGGCCGCCGAGAACTATCCCGGCCGGCCTCGGGTCGGTGATGTCATCACCGGGTCGGAAGCCGACGGGGTGCTGCACGCGGGCACCACGCGCCGGGACGACGGCGCGATCGTATCGTCGGGCGGCCGGGTGCTGTCGGTGGTCGGCACCGCGGACGACCTGTCTGCGGCGCGTGAGGCCGCGTATGCGTTGATCAAGTCGATTCGCTTGCCGGGCAGCCACTTTCGTGGCGATATCGGGCTGGCCGCGGCGCAGGGCCGCGTCTCGGTCTAGATCAGGCGACGAGCAGGGGCGCCATCCACGCCACCTCGCCGGGCAACTGCGAGCTCCAGTAGGCGCCGTCGTGGCCGCCGGGGGAGAAGCCGCCCGCGGGCGGGTTGGCCAACTGGGCGACGAACTGCTTCGTCGCCGAGTAGAAGGGATCGCTGTCGCCGCAGTCGATCCGGATCGGAATCGAGTTCAGCGCAGGCAGGCCCCACACGCTGTTGGCCTCGTAGTCGTCGGCACCGTCGAACGCACCCGGCGCAGTGGCACCCGAAGATGTCCACAACGCGGGGCTGACTGCGGTGATCGCCGCGGTGCGTGCCGCACCCAGGCGCGCGCCGAGCAGCAGTGCGCCGTAACCGCCCATCGACCAGCCCATGAATGCCACGCGTGACGTGTCGAGTCCCTGCTCGCCGAGCATCGGGATGAGCTCGGTGAGCACCATCGCACCGGAGTCCTCGCCGGAGGCCCGCTTGTGCCAGTAACTACCGCCGCCATCGACCGCGACCACGGCGACCGGCGGGATGCCGGCGTCGACCGCTTGCGCCAGTCCGTTTTCGACACCACCGGCCATCACACCCGCGGCGTCCTGGCCCTTGCCATGCAGCGCGATGATCGGGCGCAACGGGGTGGTCTGTCCCGGCGGACGGGCGATCGCCCAGTTCGTCGAGACGCCGCCGCGCGCCGCCGAGACGAACGAGCCGTCAACGTACGTCGGGGCGGGGGCTGCGGTCGCCGGTGGCGACAAGCGCAGAGTCGCCGCCCCGGCCACCGCGCCGACACCGAGGCGCAAAAGGGCGCGTCGACTCAGTTCGGGCATGGCGGCCATCATGCCATCGGCGCCTCAGGCTGCCGGATCGGCTTCGGTGGGCACGGTGAGCAGAAGTGCGGACTTGTCTGAGTAAAGGCTGATGATTGGCCGAAAGCCCGATGCCGTGCCCTTCAGACTGGCAGCATGCTTTACGTGACAGCAGCGGTCACTCCGAAGGGGGAGAGAAGGCGCTACGCGCTGGTCAGCGCTGCTGCCGACCTGCTGTGCGAAGGTGGGTTCGACGCAGTGCGGCACCGTGCGGTGGCTCGTCGCGCCGGGCTGCCTCTGGCGTCGACGACGTACTACTTTTCATCGCTCGAGGACTTGATCGCCAAGGCTGTCGAATACGCGGGCGCGCGTGAGGCCGAACAGCTTCAGGTGCGGGTGTCCGCCCTGTCGCGGCGGCGCCGCGGCGCGGAGTCGACGGCCGACATCTTGGTCGACCTTCTCGTCGGGGAGGCCAACGGACTGCGGGTCACCGAGCAGTTGATCTCCCGATACGAGCGTTACATCGCCTGCGCCCGCCAGCCGGGGCTGCGCGATATCGAACGGCGCATCCTGCAGCAGCGCACCGACGCCGTCGTCGAGGTCGTCGAGCGATCCGGACGGGCGGTGCGCGTGGAGCTGCTCACGGCGTTGGTGTGTGCTGTCGACGGCGCGGTGGTCGCCGCGCTGGTGGGCGACGGTGACGGTCCGCGCGCGACCGCCCGCGCGACATTGATCGACGTCATCGATGTGCTCGCGCCGATCGACGAACACGTCGCCCAGGTGTGATCGACGTTTGCGCAGTTCGCATGTTGGATAACTAGCTACGGGTGAGATTCGCCAGGCTTCTCGACAACGCGCTGGACCGCTCCGTCGTACTCGGTTACACAAAGATCGGTTCACGTTTGCGGCGGACATGGTGGCCGGCGGACCCGCGGCCAAAGGCGATGGCCGGAAAGCGCGTTGTCGTCACCGGTGCGACGGCAGGGATAGGTGAGGCCATCGCCCGCTCGTTCGCCGAACTCGACGCGACCGTCCATCTGCTTGGTCGAAACCCCGACAAGGTCAGGCATTCGGCGGGTGCGATCCGGCGCGCGGTATCCGGGGCGATGGTGGTCGAAGAAGTCTGCGATGTATCCGATCTGGACGCCGTCCGGGCCTGGTGCGACGACCTTTCCGGTCGCATCGAAGAACTCCACGGGGTGGTTCACAACGCCGGTGCGATGCCGAAAGAGCGCATCGAAACGCCTCAGGGTCACGAAACCCAGCTGGCTTGCCACGTCCTGGGACCGCACCTCATGACCGAGAAACTCTTGCCGTTGCTGCGGGCTGCCCATGGCGCTTCGGTCGTCTTCATGTCGTCGGGAGGCATGTACACATCTCCGCTTTCGGTCGACGACATGGAATCGAAATCCGGTGATTACAACGGTGTTCGGGTGTACGCGCGAACCAAGCGGATGCAGGTGACGCTCGCGGAAGCGTGGGCGCACAGGCTCTCGGGTTCTGACATTCGGGTCGAGAGCATGCACCCGGGCTGGGTAGAGACTCCCGGCGTCGCCGGAGCATTACCGGTGTTTCGAGTGGTGACACGCCCACTGCTGCGCGATACTGCAGACGGTGCAGACACTGCGGTGTGGCTGGTCGCCACCCGACCCGAATCTGAACCGGGCCATTTTTGGCACGACAGGGCCCAGCGGCCAACGACGTTCGGCTGGCAGCGCACCGAGGATCCTGAATTGGTTACGCAATTCCTCGACGCGGTTTCATCGATGACGGGAACAATGCAGTTCACCTAGGACTGGCGGGAGGCGCATCGTGACAAAGCCGGAAACTGCGGAGGGTCAGCCGGAGCTGAAACGGGTGATGGGCCCGGGACTGCTGCTGCTGTTCGTCGTCGGCGACATTCTCGGCACCGGCGTATACGCGCTCACCGGGCAGGTGGCCGGCGAGGTCGGTGGCGCAGCGTGGCTGCCGTTCCTGCTCGCGTTCGTGATCGCGACCATCACCGCATTCTCATATCTGGAGCTGGTGACCAAGTATCCGCAAGCGGCGGGCGCAGCGCTCTACGCGCACAAGGCATTCGGCATCCACTTCTTCACCTTCATCGTCGCCTTCGTCGTGATGTGCTCGGGTATCACCTCGGCGTCCACCGCGTCGCAGGCGTTCGCGTCCAACTTGATCAAGGGCTTCGGACTGGACTGGGGCAAGGTCGGAATCGCGGTCATCGCGTTGTCGTTCATGGCGGGCCTCGCTGCGATCAACTTCCGCGGCGTCAGCGAGAGCGTGAAACTGAACGTCTTCCTCACGATCATCGAGATCACGGGCCTGCTGATGGTGATCATCGTCGGACTCTGGGCGTTCACGCAGGGCGGCGACAACCTCGACTTCTCACGGATCATCCTTTTCGAAAGTGAAAGCGATAGAAGTACTTTCGTGGCGGTGACAGCGGCGACCTCGTTGGCGTTCTTCGCGATGGTCGGCTTCGAGGACTCGGTCAACATGGCCGAGGAGACGAAGGACCCGGTGCGGATCTTCCCCAAGGTTCTCCTCAGCGGCCTGACGATCGCCGGTGTCGTCTATGTCCTCGTGTCGATCATCGCGGTGGCACTGGTGCCGATCGGTGACCTCAGGGAGAGCAAGACCCCGCTTGTCGACGTCGTCGAGGCGGCGGCGCCCGGGCTGCCGATCGACACGATCTTCCCGTTCATCACGATGTTCGCGGTGTCCAATACGGCCCTGATCAACATGCTCATGGCCAGCCGATTGATCTATGGCATGGCGCGCCAACACGTACTGCCCCCGGTATTGGGTTCGGTGCACAAGACCCGGCGCACTCCGTGGGTGGCCATCATCTTCACGACGGTCATCGCATTCGGGCTGATCTTCTACGTGTCCGCCTTCGCCAGCGACAGCGCTGTCTCCGTGCTCGGTGGCACGACTTCGCTTCTGTTGCTTGCGGTTTTCGCGATGGTCAACATCGCGGTGCTGGTGCTCCGCCGAGACGTCAAGCAGGCAGGCGGGCATTTCAAGACGCCGACAGCGCTGCCTGTGATCGGTTGCATCGCATCGCTGTACCTGGTGACTCCGCTGTCGGGCCGTCCGGGTTCGCAGTATCTGTTGGCCGGCGCACTGCTGCTCGTCGGGATCGCGCTCTTCTTGATCACCCTGGCGATCAACAAGCAACTCGGAATCAAGCAGACGGCCATCACCGATCCCACCCAGCTGGCCGAAACGCCGGACTAACCCCCGAGTTGTCTGCGGATCGCGGTGAGCTCACGCTGAGCCCGCTCGATCATCTGTTGCACCTGCTCGAGCCGGGCAACGATATCGTCCGAACCCGATTGCGCTGCGGTCTGATTCGGCTTCTTGACACGGTCACCCGGCAGCGTCGGGGTGACGATGTATCCGCTTTCGGCGTCGCCGTAGATGGTGACGTCTTCGGGTCTGTCGTACCAGTAGGCGCACACGTAGGCGCAGATGACCGCGTCGACGGGATCCTCGTCGCGGTCCAGCTGTGACGGCCGGGTGGCCGCCTCGACCCGCTTGCGCAGCGCGACCCACGCGACGTTGCGATTGACGCGCAACCTCGGAGTGGCCGCGTCGAGGCCCTCGATATGAGTCATCAACGTCAGCAGCGCAGCCTTGCGCTCGTCGAACGGTCCGCGCTTGTACTTGAGGGTCTTGGTGAGATTGAACAGGACGATCGACGCGGGATGCGGGAAGACCTCGATCGCCCGCCTGCTCGCATCCGACGACGGGTCCAGCTCGAGACCGAGCGCTTCGGCGAGCCGCGCGCCGCGGGGATGCTTGAACTCGGGCTTGTCGGTGAAGGCCGGGCGCGCGCCGGCCTCGAAGCGCTGGAAGTCGCGGTTGTAAGCGGCCTCGGCGGGACGGTGGCCCGTCGCGTTCTTCACTATCAGGGGGGCGTCGATACCCACCAGGCATGCGTCGCCGGTATAGGGCGCGATCGCGGCGATGATGCTGTTGTCGTCCCCGGCGGCCCCGACGTGCAACAGCCTGCCGTCGGCATCGATGGCCGCAACGCCGGTCTGGTTCTTCTCACCCCATGCGAGATCAAGCCCAACGAAGTACATACGGCAAGACTGCCTTACCCGGGCCGTAAGCTGTGTGTTTGTGTCGATCCCGAATGTGCTGGCCAACCGGTACGCCAGCGACGAGATGGTGGCCATCTGGTCGCCGGAGGCGAAGGTCATGGCCGAGCGGCGGCTGTGGTTGGCGGTGCTGAGAGCACAGGCTGAACTCGGCGTCGATGTGCCGGAAGGCGTGATCGAGGACTACGAGCGGGTGCTCGAGGACGTCGACCTTGCGTCGATCGCGGCGCGCGAGCGGGTGACCCGCCACGACGTGAAGGCGCGCATCGAGGAATACAACGCGCTGGCGGGCCATGAGCATGTGCACAAGGGCATGACGTCTCGCGACCTCACGGAGAACGTCGAGCAGCTGCAGATTCGTCGCTCCCTGGAACTGGTGTTCTCGCACGGTATCGCGGTGGTGGCCCGGCTCGCCGAGCGCGCCGTCGTCTATCGCGACCTGGTGATGGCGGGACGTTCGCACAACGTCGCCGCGCAGGCCACCACGCTGGGTAAGCGATTCGCGTCGGCCGCCGAGGAGCTTCTGGTCGCGTTGACCCGGCTGCGTGAACTCATCGACCGGTACCCGCTGCGCGGCATCAAGGGCCCGATGGGCACCGCGCAGGACATGCTCGACCTGCTCTCCGGCGACGCGTCGAAACTGGCCGATCTGGAACGGCGTGTCGCCGAATTCCTTGGCTTCACAGAGATTTTCATCAGTGTCGGCCAGGTATATCCGCGGTCGCTGGACCATGATGTCGTCTCGGCTCTCGTGCAGGCCGGTGCGGGACCGTCATCGATGGCGCACACGATCAGGCTGATGGCGGGCCACGAACTGGTGACCGAGGGTTTCGCGCCCGGCCAGGTCGGCTCGTCGGCGATGCCGCACAAGATGAACACGCGCTCCTGCGAACGTGTCAACGGGCTGCAGGTGGTGCTGCGCGGTTACGCGTCGATGGCAGCCGAACTCGCGGGCGCGCAGTGGAACGAAGGCGACGTCTTCTGCTCGGTGGTGCGGCGGGTGGCGTTGCCCGACGCGTTCTTCGCGATCGACGGGCAGACGGAGACGTTTTTGACCGTGCTCGACGAGTTCGGCGCCTATCCGGCGGTGATTCAGCGCGAGCTCGACCGGTATCTGCCGTTCCTGGCGACGACGCGGATCCTGATCGCGGCGGTGCGCGCAGGCGTCGGCAGGGAGACCGCTCACGAGGTGATCAAGGAACACGCCGTCGCGGTGGCGCTGGCGATGCGGGAGAAGGGCCAGGAGCCCGACCTGCTCGACCGGCTGGCCGCAGACTCGCGACTGCCGCTGGACCGGATGTCGCTGGAGGCGGCACTGGCGGACAAGCAGGCGTTCACGGGTGCGGCCGGCGATCAGGTGGACCGGGTCGTGGAAGCGGTGGGCGAGTTGGTCAGCCGGTATCCGGAGGCCGCCAAATACACGTCGGGCGCGATCCTGTGACTTCAGTGGCGGGTGCGCTGGCCGGGATCGACTTCACCGATCTGGACAACTTCGCCGACGGCTTTCCGCATGCGCTATTCGCGGTGCACCGTCGCGAGGCGCCCGTCTACTGGCACGAGCCGACCGCCAACACGCCCGACCACGAAGGGTTCTGGTCCGTCGCGACCCACGCCGAAACCCTTGCGGTGTTCCGGGATCCGGTGACGTACTCGTCGGTGACCGGGGGAGCCCGGCCGTTCGGTGGCACGCTGCTGCAGGATCTGGCGGTTGCGGGACAGGTCCTCAACATGATGGACGATCCGCGGCATTCCCACATCCGCCGCCTCGTCAGCTCGGGTCTGACACCGCGGATGATCGCCCGCGTCGAAGACGATCTGCGGAGCCGCGCCCGTCGACTGCTCGACGACATCGAGCCCTGCAGTGCCTTTGATTTCCTGGTCGACGTGGCCGCCGAGCTGCCGATGCAGATGATCTGCATACTGCTGGGAGTGCCTGAATCCGAACGCCATTGGCTGTTCGAGGCGATCGAGCCGCAGTTCGATTTCGGAGGCTCGCGGAAGGCCTCAGTGGGGCAGTTGACCGCGGAGGAAGCCGGTTCGCGGATGTACACCTACGGCCAGGAGTTGATCGCATCGAAGCGGTCCGCGCCGACCGACGACATGCTGTCGGTGGTCGCAAACGCGACGGTGGAGGACGAGAGCCTCTCGGACATGGAGCTGTACCTGTTCTTCAGCTTGCTGTTCAGCGCCGGTGCGGAGACCACACGCAATGCCGTCGCGGGCGGGTTGTTGGCGTTGATCGAGTATCCGGACCAATTCCAGGCGCTGCGTTCGGATTTGACACATCTGCCGACCGCGGTCGAGGAGATGGTGCGGTGGACGTCGCCGTCGCCGTCGAAGAGGCGAACCGCGACGCGCGACGCGGAGCTGGCGGGCTGCGAGATCAAGGCCGGCGATAAGGTGCAGATCTGGGAGGGCTCGGCGAATCGCGATCCGCTGGTGTTCGCGGATGCCGAAACCTTCAACATCACGCGCAAACCCAACCCGCACTTGGGGTTCGGCCAGGGAGTGCACTACTGCCTCGGCGCGAACCTGGCGCGGCTCGAGCTGCGGGTGCTCTATGAGGAGCTGCTGACGCGGTTCGGATCGGTGCGGCTGGTCAAGCCTGTCGAGTGGACGCGCAGCAACCGGCACACGGGTATCCGCCACATGGTGGTCGAACTACGGCCGTGAGACCCGACGTATTCGCGGCGGTCATGGCGACCGGCATCGTGTCGATCGCGGCCGCGGATCACGGCCTCGGTGTCATCAGTGAGATCCTGATTGTCTTCGCCGCAGTTGGGCTGCCGGTGTTGATGTTTCTGGTGGCCAAGGCATGGCGCGAGTTCGATATGCGCGATCCCGACGTCACACTGGCGCTGTTCACCTATGTCGCGGCGTGTGCGGTGGTGGGTACGCGGCTGGCCGATCATCGCATCGTGCTGTGGGTGTTGGGGGGCATGGCGTTGCAGGGCTGGTTGTCGTTGGCGCCGATCTCCGCTCGCTCGATGTGGCGGCACCGGTGGACGGGGCTGCGCGATCGTGCTCGCGGCGGATGGGAGCTCGCTGCGGTCGCGACGTCCGGGTTGGCGATCGTCTTCGCCGAACTCGACGTCGTCTTCTGGGCTTTCATTTTCTGGGTGCTCGGCATCTGTCTGTATCTGGCGATGACATCACTGGTGCTCTGGCGGGTGCGCCACGATGCGTCGTCGGCGGAGCTGGTTCAGCCTGACGTATGGATTCTGATGGGCGGCATAGCGATTGCGACGCTGGCCGGTGACCATCTGCATCACGCGCTGATTCCCGGGCCGATCGCCGACGGCGTGCGCGCGGTGACAATCGCAACGTGGATCGTGGCGACGGTGTGGATTCCGGTGCTCGGCTACGTGGCGGTCCGGCGATCGGTGGGGCTTGGCTGGCCCGCGGTCTTCCCATTCGGAATGTACTCGTCGGCGACCTATGCGATGTTCGTGGAGACCGGCTGGCGGTGGTTCGTCGTGATCTCACTGGCGTTCTTCTGGATCGCGTTCGCGGCGTGGCTCATCGTGGCTGTCGGAGAGCTGCTGCGATTTCAGCGATTACGCGCTGCGGGTACTCCGTCAGATCCAGCCAGGTGAACCGCAGCACCTGCCAGCCACTGAGCGATATCGTGTTCTGGCGCGTGCGGTCGCGCTGGAAAACTTCTTCGTCACTGTGAAATGCCCAGCCGTCGACCTCGATGGCGATCTTTTCCTTCGGGAAAGCGATGTCGACCTTGTAGCCGCCGACCGGATAGTTGGTCTTCCATCCAGTGAATCGTGCATCTCGCAGGAGTTTGACCATTAGACGCTCAGCCTCCGAACGCGCGCCGTCCCCGGCGGCTTGTAGCAACTGGCGGGCGGCGGGTGAACCATGCCTGCCTTTGTTGCGCAGGTGTGCGCGCCAAAGCTGTTCGAGCTCGACGTGACGCTGCAGGGCGCGGTCCATCAGCTTCGCTCCGTCGCGTCGACGTACCGCTGCCTCGACGACGGTCAGCGGGAGCGCGGTCACCCGCAAGCCATTGCGTTCGACAACGTCGCGGGGGCTCAGATCGCGTCGCCGAGCACGGACGCCATATCGTCGGCGGTGGTTGCTGACCTTGGGCACCGTTACTTCCACGGGGTCGGGTGCATATCGAGTGAGCCCATGCCACCACGCGGCGGCAAGTCCGCTCGCCGTTGCCTGCGGGCCGTAGGACCAAACCGCAGCACGAATTCTCGCGGCCTCGGTGAACGGTCGGTCAGCGACGAAGTAGACACCGGGCGTACACCGAAGCCATGCGCCCGAGCGGACCCGTCGGTTTACAGCGTCGTGACTGAGGCCGGCGGCGCGCGCTTGGACGAGCGTGATGACCCCGTCGTGGTCACGCAGATAGTCCTCGAGCACGCGAGTTCGGACGCGCGTGAACTCGCAAATGGTTCCCCTCGATGCGATTTGTGCACACTTACCGGCGCTCACCGCCGCTAGACGTGCACAAATCGCTTATTGGCGAACGCGTCGGACGCCGGCGGCCCGCAATTCCAACGCCGCGAGGCCGCGGATGACCACGGGGTCGTAGCTGCGCCACGCTCCGACGGGGTCCTCGTCGACCGCCAGCAGCTTGTTCAACGGGCGATTGGCCAACGCCCGCATCGCCAGCAACTGTTCACCCGCGGGCGTTCGCGCCAACGTGATTGCAATCCACTTGCGACGGAAGAACCGAATACGCAGGAACAGCCAGGGCAGTGCGACGAAAAGAATCGGCGGGGCCGCAACCGCCAGCGCCAGCACCCACGCCAGCCACGACGCCGTCGAGTCGAGGCTCTGCCCGGCACCGGCGATGTCGAGCGCGGCCTCGGCCGCCGCCCGCAAGGGTTTGGCCAGCGAGTCCCCGACGAGCGGGAAGTCGTCGGTGTTGTCACCGGCTGAGTTGAGGTTGTCGGCGACGCCGTTGGCGCCGTCCCGCACTTTACGGCCCACTTCGGCGATCGTGGACACGGCGGAGTGGACGGCCATGCCGATCAGCACCCAGATCACAGCCCAGGTGATCACGACGATGTCGCTGATCAACTGGGCCAGCAGGCGGGTCGGCGTGGTGGCATAGGGAAGAAACCGCGAACTCATGATGCCGATGCTGCCCGATAGGCTGGCCCGATGCGTCCCGCTCTGTCCGACTACCAGCATCTGGCCAGCGGCAAAGTTCGTGAGCTGTATCGAATCGACGACGAGCACCTGCTGTTTGTCGCCACCGACCGCATCTCGGCCTTCGATTACATCCTCGACAGTCAGATCCCCGACAAGGGTCGGATTCTGACCGCCATGAGCGTGTTTTTCTTCGACCTCGTCGACGCACCCAACCATCTGGCGGGCCCACCCGACGACGAACGCATCCCCGAGGATGTCCTGGGCCGGGCGCTGGTGGTCACCGAACTCGAGATGATGCCCGTCGAAGCGGTGGCGCGCGGCTACCTGACCGGCTCAGGGCTGATCGACTACCAGAAGACCGGTTCGGTGTGCGGGATCCCGCTGCCGTCCGGTCTGGTCGAGGCCAGCCGGTTCATCGAGCCGTTGTTCACCCCGGCGACCAAAGCCGAACTGGGCGCGCACGACGAGAACATCTCCTTCAACGACGTCATCGAGCTGGTCGGCGCGGTGCGGGCGAACCAACTGCGCGAGCGCACGCTGCAGACCTACATCCAGGGCGCCGACCATGCGCTGACCAAGGGCATCATCGTCGCCGACACCAAGTTCGAGTTCGGTGTCGACTCCGACGGCAACCTGCGGCTGGCCGACGAGATCTTCACGCCTGACTCGTCGCGCTACTGGCGCGCCGAGGAGTACTCCGAAGGCGTCGTGCAGAACAGCTTCGACAAGCAGTTCGTCCGCAACTGGCTGATCGGCCCGGAGTCCGGTTGGGACCGGCACGGAGACAAACCACCGCCGCCGCTGCCGGCAGAAATCGTCGACGCGACCCGTTCGCGTTATATCGAAGCCTACGAACGCATCTCGGGCCTGAAGTTCGACTCCTGGATAGGGCGACCCTCATGAAACCACCCGTCGCGAAGAGGGTAAGTCATCGAAGAGAGCATCACGGCGACGTCTTCATCGACCCCTACGAGTGGCTGCGCGACAAAACCGATCCCGAAGTGACCGAGTACCTCGAGGCGGAGAACGAGTTCACCGACAACGCCACCGAGGGCCTCGCGGACCTGCGGCAGAAGATCTTCGACGAGATCAAGGCCCGCACCAAGGAGACCGACCTCTCGGTGCCCACCCGGCGCGGCGACTGGTGGTACTACGGCCGCAGCTTCGAGGGCAAGCAGTACAACGTGCATTGCCGTTGTCCGATAGGTGATTTCAACGACTGGACGCCGCCGGAGCTTGACGAGCAGACCGCGATCCCCGGCGAACAGATCCTCATCGACGAGAACGTGGAGGCCGAGGGCCACGACTTCTTCGCGCTGGGCGCCGCGGGGGTCAGCATCGACGGGAACGTCCTCGCTTTCTCGGTCGACACCAATGGCGATGAGCGATACACGTTGCGGTTCAAGGACTTGCGAACCGGCGCGATGTACGACGACGAGATCGCCGGCATTAGTGCAGGCGTGACGTGGGCCGCAGACAACCGCACCGTCTACTACACGACGGTCGACGATGCGTGGCGGCCGGACACCGTGTGGCGGCACCGCATCGGATCCGGTCTACCTGCCGAGCGGGTGTATCACGAGGCCGACGAGAAGTTCTGGCTGGCAGTGGGGCGTACGCGCAGTGACAAGTACGTTCTCATCGCCGCGGGTAGCGCCGTGACGACCGAGGTCCGATACGGCGACGCTGTGGACCCGCAGACAGAGTTCACCCAGGTCTGGCCGCGCCGCGAGCTGGTCGAGTACTCGGTCGAACACGCCATCGTCGGCGGTGAGGATCGATTCCTGATCCTGCACAACGACGGTGCGGAGAACTTCGCGCTCGTCGAGGCACCGGTGTCGGACCCGATGACGTTCCGCACGCTGATCGAGCACCGCGATGACGTTCGCCTCGACTCGGTCGATGCGTTCGAGGGACACCTCGTCGTCGGCTACCGAAGCGAGGCATTGCCGAAGATCCAGCTCTGGCCCATCTACGCGAACGGCACCTACGGCCATCCCGAGGAACTCACCTTCGAATCGGAACTGATGTCGGCGGGGCTGGGGGGAAACCCGAACTGGAGCTCACCCAAGCTGCGGATCGGCGCCACCTCCTTCGTCATCCCGGTGCGGATCTACGACGTCGACCTGGCCTCGGGGGAGCGCACGCTGCTGCGCGAGCAACCGGTGCTCGGCGAGTATCGGTCCGAGGACTACGTCGAGCGTCGCGACTGGGCCGTCGCTGCCGACGGCGCGCGGGTTCCGATCTCGATAGTCCACCGCATCGGCTTGCAGTACCCGGCACCGACGCTGCTGTACGGCTACGGGGCCTACGAGTCCTGTGAGGATCCACGGTTCTCCATCGCCCGCCTTTCGCTGCTCGACCGCGGCATGGTGTTCGCGGTCGCCCACGTCCGAGGCGGCGGTGAGCTCGGGCGCCCCTGGTACGAGCACGGAAAGCTGCTCGAGAAGAAGAACACGTTCACCGATTTCGTCACCGTTGCACAGCATCTCGTCGACACCGACATCACCCGGGCCGAGACCATGGTCGCCTACGGCGGCAGCGCGGGCGGGCTGCTCGTCGGGGCCGTCGTCAACATGGCTCCGGAACTGTTCGCGGGCGTCCTCGCCCTCGTGCCGTTCGTCGATCCCCTGACCACCATCCTGGATCCGTCCCTGCCGCTGACCGTGACTGAATGGGACGAGTGGGGTAATCCGTTGCAGGACAGCGACGTATACGACTACATGAAGTCCTACTCGCCGTACGAGAACATCGAGGCCAAGCGATATCCGCCCATCCTCGCCATGACGTCGTTGAACGACACCCGCGTGTTGTATGTCGAACCTGCGAAATGGGTGGCCGCACTGCGGCACACCCATCCCGAGGCCGCACCCGAGGTGCTGCTCAAGACCGAGATGAACGCCGGCCACGGCGGCATCAGCGGACGCTACGAGCGGTGGAAGGAAGCGGCGTTCCAGTACGCATGGCTGCTCGACGCCGCCAAGGCCAACCATGTCGGCGGCGCGTACGAAGAAGAACTGCTCGACCGTTCCTAGATCTAGGCGTTGTCAAGATCGACGGTATGATCACGGGATGACCAGGGATTCCTACCATCACGGCGACCTGAAGGCCGTGATCCTCGCGGAGGCGGCCGAACTGGTCGCCGAGCGGGGTGCCGACGGGATCTCGCTTCGGGAGTTGGCTCGTGCCGCCGGGGTCTCGCACGCCGCCCCGGCGCATCACTTCACCGACCGACGTGGGCTGTTCACCGCGCTGGCTGCCGAAGGTTGGCGCAAGCTGGCGACCGCTCTCGACGGTGCCCGTCCCGAGTTCATCGACGCAGCAAGGGCATACGTGGGTTTCGCACTCGAGAATCCCGGTCACTACGCGGTGATGTTCGACCGCTCGCTCGTCGATCCCGACAACGAGGAGCTGATCTCGGCGCAGGACGCGGCGGGTGCCGAACTCGTCCGTGGCGTCGGCACTCTCGACGACGCGCGGGCCGAGAACGACCCGCGGGCCGCGCAACTGGCGGCATGGTCTCTGGTGCACGGATTTTCGCTGCTGTGGTTGAACGGCAACGTCCCAGCCATCGACGACGGCGCCGATCCGATGCAGACGGTGCACCGAGTCGCGGGGATGCTGTTCAAGAGCGGGTAGCGTGCCAGGCATGACATCGCTCAACGACATCCCACTGACCACGCTCGACGGCCGGCCGACCACGCTCGGCCAACTCGCCGACGGAGCCGCGCTGGTGGTCAACGTCGCCTCCAAATGTGGCCTCACGCCGCAGTACACGGCGCTGGAGAGGCTGGCCAAGGACTACCGGGACCGCGGGCTCACCGTGATCGGCGTGCCGTGCAACCAGTTCATGGGTCAGGAGCCGGGTTCGGCCGAGGAGATCGCGGAGTTCTGCTCGACCACCTACGGGGTGACGTTCCCGCTGCTGGAGAAGACCGACGTCAACGGCGACGGCCGGCATCCGCTGTACGCCGAGCTGACCAAGACGGCCGACGACGCAGGTGAAGCGGGCGACATCCAGTGGAACTTCGAGAAGTTCCTACTCGCACCGGGTGGCACCGTGGTCAAGCGGATCCGACCGCGCACCGAACCGGACGCCCCTGAGGTCGTCGCGGCGATCGAAGAAGTGCTGCCCCGGTAGTTCGCACCGGATGGACAACTGCGCGCAGGGTGTCAGAAACCGTTGCGACACCTGCAGTTGCCACACTTGAGCGCGTGGCTGGACAACTGATCGTCTCGATCTCCGGGATCAGCGACCGCACCATGGGAGAGGTCGAGGACTTCTGCGGTCAGCTCGACGCGCGCGCAGTGCCGGTGTCGTTTCTGGTGGCACCGCGAATCAAAGGTGGATACCGGCTCGATGAAGACACCCCCACCGTCGAGTGGCTGAGCCGCCGGCGCGACGCGGGCGATGCGATCGTGCTGCACGGTTTCGACGAAGCGAGCACCAAGAAACGGCGCGGTGAGTTCGCGACCCTGCCCGCACACGAGGCGAACCTGCGACTGATGGCCGCTGACCGGGTGATGGAACACGTCGGGCTGCGCACCCGACTGTTCGTCGCGCCAGGCTGGACCGTGTCGGCTGGGACGGTCACGGCGCTGCCTCGCAACGGCTTTCGCATGCTCGCGGCACTCAACGAGATCACGGATCTGGTGCGTGACACGACTGTGCGTGCCCGGGTGCTCGGCATAGGTGAGGGTTTTCTCACCGAGCCATGGTGGTGTCGCACGTTGGTGCTCGCCGCCGAACGCACGGCACGACGCGACGGCGTTGTTCGGGTCGCCGTGGCGGCCCGTCATCTGCGTAGGCCCGGACCGCGGCAGGCGATGCTCGACGCTGTCGACCTCTCCCTCATGTACCAGTGCACGCCCGTCGTCTATCAATGGACGCCGTACAGCGCATTGACAGACGCCGCGTAGCCCGCGGCCGCTAACGTGGCGGCATGACAGACGCTGATGTCATTGTCGTAGGAGCTGGTCTCGCCGGTCTGGTCGCCGCGTGTGAGCTCGTCGAACGTGGCCGCCGGGTTCTGATCGTCGACCAGGAGAACGCCAACAATGTGGGTGGTCAGGCGTACTGGTCGTTCGGCGGGCTGTTCTTCGTCGACAGCCCCGAACAGCGCAGGCTCGGCATCCGCGACAGCTATGAGCTCGCGCTGCAGGACTGGCTCGGCGCTGCGGGATTCGACCGGCCCGAGGACCACTGGCCGCGGCAGTGGGCACACGCCTACGTCGACTTCGCCGCCGGCGAGAAGCGCGGCTGGCTGCGCGAGCGTGGACTGAAGACCTTCCCTGTGGTCGGTTGGGCCGAGCGCGGCGGCTATGACGCTCGCGGACATGGCAATTCGGTCCCGCGGTTCCACATCACGTGGGGCACCGGACCGGCGATCGTGGAGGTGTTCGCCCGCCGGCTTAGCGGGAACGCGAAAGTGACCTTCGCGCATCGCCGTCGGGTCGACGAGCTTGTTGTCGAGGACGGCGCGGTGGTCGGCGTGCGCGGCGCGGTGCTCGAACCGTCCGATGCGGCCCGTGGTGAGGCGTCGTCCCGAAAGACCGTCGGCGACTTCGAATTGCGGGCGCAGGCGGTGATCGTCGCCAGCGGGGGGATCGGCGGCAACCACGACCTCGTCCGTCAGAACTGGCCGACGCGGATGGGTCGCGTTCCCGAGCAATTGCTGAGTGGTGTCCCCGCGCACGTCGACGGCCGGATGATCGGCATCAGCGAGACGGCAGGCGCGCGGGTGATCAACAGCGACAGAATGTGGCATTACACCGAGGGCATCACCAACTACGACCCGATCTGGCCGCGGCACGGCATCCGCATCATTCCCGGCCCGTCATCACTGTGGCTGGACGCCACCGGCAGGCGTCTGCCGCCGCCGTTGTTCCCCGGCTTCGACACCCTCGGCACGCTGGAGTACATCGCCAAGACCGGTCACGACTACACCTGGTACGTACTGAGCGCGCGCATCATCGAGAAGGAGTTCAGTCTGTCGGGGCAGGAACAGAACCCCGATCTGACCGGGCGTAGCGTGCGCCAAGTGTTGAGCCGCGTGAGGCCGGGTGCGCCGCCGCCGGTGCAGGCCTTCGTCGACAAGGGCGTCGACTTCGTGACGGCGAATTCGTTGCCGGAGTTGGTATCCAAGATGAACGCGGTGCCCGACGTCGAGCAACTCGACTACGACGTCGTGGAAAGGGAAGTCACCGCCCGCGACCGGGAGACCGTCAACAAGTTCACCAAGGACAGCCAGATCACGGCGATCCACGGTGCGCGCGCGTTCATCTCCGACAAGATCAGCCGCGTCGTGGCGCCACACCCGATCACCGACCCCAAGGCAGGTCCGCTGATCGCGGTGAAGCTGCACATCCTGACCCGCAAGTCCTTGGGCGGCTTGGAAACCGATCTCGATTCCAGGGTGTTGAGGGCCGACGGTTCGGTGTTCAGCGGGCTGTACGCCGCGGGCGAGGCTGCCGGATTCGGGGGCGGTGGCGTGCATGGTTACCGCTCGCTGGAGGGAACCTTTCTCGGCGGCTGCGTGTTCTCCGGCCGTGCGGCGGGTCGGGCGGCGGCGAGGGACGTCGGCTAGGGCAGGTCGATGGTGGTGGTCACCGCGACCAACTGCGGTGTCGACGGTGCGGACGAGAACCCGAACCGCACCGGCGGATGCAGCGCCGTGAGCCCGCCGACGTCGTCTCCTTCGAATGTGCCGTCGACAGCTGTGATGAGCCTCGTGCGCCCGACCCCGTAGTACTCGCGACGCCCATTGCCCGCGCTGCCCGCGGTCCGAACGCCCGGCACCAGCATCGTCGCGAGCGGATTGATGAGGCGCAGCCAGGCCGGCGTTCTCATCAGTCTCGGTGGTACCAACCGGAGCAACCAGTCGAACGGCGCGGGACCGCCGAGGCTGCCGGACACCGCGAGGCCGGGCGCGGTGACGCTGAACCCCTCGGCGGTGCGCCGGACATCAACCTCGCCGAGTTCTATCCGGTCGAAAGTGTAGGTCTGCGAGACGAATTCGGCGATGACGGATGTCGGTGCGAGTAAGGTGCGTTCACCGTCCGCCGATTCGACCATGACGTCGGCGAAGCGGCCGAACGGCGACTCCTCCCACGCCCCGACGACCATCCGGACACCCGCTTCGGTTCCGAATCCCGCGATGTGGCCACTGAACACCAGGCGCCGTGCGCGCACCACTCAGAACTCCGCCGCCCAGACGCGAATCAAAACTCCGTGCCGTTCTCCTCTGCGAGCACTTGGAAGTCGGTGTCGGTCATCTCCTCGAGCCGGCCGTAGAAGATGCCCCTGGCGCTGGGGTCGACGATGCCCTGATGGATCGGGACTGCATGCGTAGGAGCGACCGCGCGCAGGTAGTCCACCGCCTCTGAGATCTTCATCCACGGAGCGGCGGTCGGTGTCGCGAGCACGTCGACCGGTTCGCCGGGAACGTGTAATGCATCGCCGGGATGCATCAGTCGTGCCGAATGGGTGGCATCGCCGACCAGATACGAAATGTTGTCTATCACAGGGATTTCCGGATGGATGACCGCATGGCGCCCGCCGGTGCCGCGGACGGTGAGGTGTCCGATGCTCAATTCGTCGCCGACGTTGACCGCCTGCCATGAACCGCCGAGCTGGGCGGCCGTCTGTGGATCGGCGTACAGCGCGGCCTGCGGGTTGGCGTCGAGGAGTGCGGGCAGGCGCTCCCGGTCGGCGTGATCGGGATGCTGATGGGTGATCAGGATGGCAGACAGGCCGGTGATGCCCTCGAATCCGTGGGAGAACGTACCCGGATCGAAAAGAATCGTGGTTTTGTTCGCCGAATCGTCGCGAAAGTTGGCGAGTAAGCACGAATGGCCGAAATGCGTCAATTGCATTCCTATATTGTGCGCGCAGGCGTTCTCCAGGGGGTAGTGCAGACGTGCGATTGTTGTGGGCGTTGGCTGTCGCGACGTGCGGGCTGACCATCGCCCCGGCGACTGCCTCCGCGGTGCCCGGCATCTGCCCGCCGATCTGCGACGCCATCCCCGATCCGGCGTGGATCGCACCGTCCGCCATTCCGCTCGACGCGGTCTATCATTGGCCCGGCCTTGCCGGTCTTGCCGTCAGAGCGCCCGCGCCACGGTTCATCTTCGAGGAGATGTGCGCGTCGCCGCCGCTCATCGCCGACGCCAGGGACTATGCGGTGGCCGCGATTGCGACGGTGACCGAGCCGCCCGGGCAGTGGCAGCTGCGGGCGCAGGTCATTCACTGGCGCGGCCCCACCGCGCAGTTCGGGCCGACGGCCACGCAGACCCTGGATCTGGCCAGAGCGCGGCTGCGGGACTGCCAGGTCACCGCTCCGCTCGCTTCCCCGTCGATCACGACGAGCGATCCGTTTCGGCTGGCCGCGGTGATCAGCGTGCCCGGTCAACGGGTGGTTCACCAGTACCTGTTCGCCCACCCGTCCAGCAGCACCGTCGTGGAATTGGCCATGTGGTCGACACTGCCGCCGCTCGTGCCCTGGTCAGCCGCGCCGGACGCGCAGGTGTTCGACGCGCTGGCGGCCCCGCTGTGCGATGCGTACATCGGATCGTGCCGGTGAGGCGGCCCGGCAGAACCCGCAGGTAGAGTGGTCGCCGTGGCAAGGGTGGTAGTGCATGTGATGCCGAAGGCCGAGATCCTCGACCCCCAGGGGCAGGCGATCGTCGGCGCGCTGGGTCGTCTCGGCTTCGGCGCGGTCTCAGATGTGCGGCAAGGCAAGCGGTTTGAGCTTGAAGTCGATGACAGTATCGACGACGACACGCTCGCCGAGATCGCCGAGTCGCTGCTGGCGAACACCGTCATCGAGGACTGGAGCGTGAGCCGGGAACCGGCGGGGGACGGGTCGTGACGGTCCGGATGGGTGTGATCACCTTCCCCGGCACGCTCGATGACGTCGACGCGGCGCGGGCGGTCCGGCTCGCCGGTGCGGAGTCCGTGAGTCTCTGGCACGCCGACGCCGACCTCAAGAAGGTGGACGCCGTGGTGGTGCCCGGAGGCTTCTCTTACGGCGATTATCTGCGGACCGGTGCGATCGCGAAGTTCGCCCCCGTGATGGGTGAGGTCGTCGGCGCAGCGGCGCGGGGTCTCCCGGTATTGGGTATTTGCAACGGATTTCAGATCTTGTGCGAGGCCGGGTTGCTTCCCGGTGCGCTGACCCGCAACGCCGGTCTGCATTTCGTGTGCCGCGACCTCTGGCTCGAGGTGGCATCGAATACGACGGCGTGGACATCGCGGTACGAGCTGGGTGCCGACCTGCTGGTGCCGCTGAAGTCGGGGGAGGGCCGGTACGTTGCCAGCGACGACGTGCTCGACGAGCTCGAGGGTGAGGGACGGGTCGTCTTCCGCTACCGCGAGAACCCGAATGGTTCGATGCGCAACATCGCCGGGATCGCGTCGGCCAACGGCCGGGTTGTCGGTCTGATGCCCCATCCCGAACACGCCACCGAGGCGCTGACCGGGCCGTCCGACGACGGTCTTGGCCTGTTCTACTCCGCTCTGGACCAGGTGTTGGCCGCGTAGCGGTCCTAGTGAAACTGGTGCGCTGACGGTCCGGTGACCGGTGTTACGTTCAAGACCGTGTTAGTCGATCCCGAAGTATTGCGCGCATTTGCTGCACAGGTGAATACGGAGTCCGGCGCCATAACGACCACCAACATCGGGCTCAAGGCGACCACGGCTGCCGACGGGCTCGCAGGGTCCACCACGCAATGGGCGATGCGCCTCGCGGGTGAGCACATCGCGCAGCAGGGCAACGACATCGGTACGAACATCACCAAGATGGGCGCCGCGGTACGCGGCGCCGGCGACACGTACGAGGTGGAAGACAGCGCCCTCGCCGGCGCGTTCGACGGGTTGTTCTGACCCGTGATTCCGTCACGATCACAGCTGCGGACCTGGAATCCCGACGCAGCCGAGAATGGCTCATCGACACTCAGCGACGCGGGCCTAGCGGTGTACCGCGCGGTGCGCAACCTGGACGACGGCTGCGACCGCATGTCCGAGGCCCGCGCATGGGGCGGGCCTGCGCATGATGCCGCGGCGGCGATGTTTCACCGTGCAACGGATGCCAGTTCGAAGTTCAGCCACTACACCGAAGGCGTGGCGGCCGCGCTGTCGAAGGGCGCGGTCGCAATCAGCGCCGCTCGTACCGCGCTGCTGAATCACGCCGACGCAGTCGATCGTGGCGAACTCTTGGTCAACGACATGTGGGTGGTGCTCATCAAACCGGCCCGCGTCTCGGCGGAGAAGGCGGCCGACCTGCAGGCTGCGGCGAAGGCAGAGCAGGCTGAGATCAATCGGTTGCTGACTGCCGTCGGCGACGCCGACGACACTACTGCGTCCCAGATACAAGCTGCGGCAGAGAGTTTCGGCTTCACGATGCCCAGCCCCGACGATCCACACCGTCTCTTTCCTGGCGTCGGAATGGCCCGACCCGCCGACGAGGTCCCCAATCCGATGGACCTCTACGGCCTGATGCAACAGGGCGTCTTCCGCGACAACGACATGGCGCAGACCGTGCGGGAGAGCAAGGAGTGGATCACCGAGGACGGTCAGGTGCGCAAGACGTTGCTCATGATGGACGGCAGTAGACATGAAATCTACGAGTGGAACGAATCGCTGCCGTGTGTCGAGGACACGTACTACGACAAGAACGGACATGAGGTGTCGAGCACGTTCTCGCAAGACAAGACGCACTATGACGGAACGAAGTTCACGTCCATCAGATTCGCCAACGGCACCGAGGTCACGATGACGCGGACCGCGGACGGCAAGTGCACCGGCGGTGTGACGACGGGCGATGGCCGCCACGGCGCCCTGCCCGACGAGTTCTTCTCACACCCGGCGCTGACAACCGTCGGCGGAGCGCTCACCGGTCTCGAGGAGCAGGCCGCGCGCGGAATCCCGATGTTGTCACCGCAGTCCGTGGAGAACCTGGGCAAGGTCGGCAAGTACGGCGGCCCGACGCTCGGGGTGGCGGTGGCGCTGTACGACACGGTGACGGCGAAGACCTTCGAGGACGCCTGTGTTGCAGCGATTTCGGGTGGTGCGGCAATCGGGGGTGGTATGGCGACCGGTGCTGCCTTCGCAGGGGGAATCACCGCGGCGGGTGCTCCTGGGGCTGCTCCGGCGCTCGCGTTTGTCGGCGACATAGCCGGCGGGGCGGCGTTCGGTTACCTCGGCGGCATCATCGGCAATATTGTGTGCCGTTGATGAAGCGTGCGACCGCGATCTGCTCGGGGCTGTTCTGCGTCAGCTTCGGTGTCTTCACCGCGGCGTGGACCGTGATCTTTGTCGTCCACGGAGAGTTCCTCAATGCCGTCGTCGCATTCGGGTTCGCAACGTTCTGCTTCGGTTTCCTCATCCCGCTCTTCACGGTGATTCCCGGGAAAGCCGCTCCGCGTGTGAACGTGGACGAGGGAGGAACGACGTTCCGGCCCGATCGCGGCGTTGAAATGCCGTTGTATATCGGGCTGCTCGGCGCTGTGACGGCGTGTGCGGTTTACACGATTTTCGCCCCCGCGGGAAGGGTGACTATTGCGATACCGCACTCCATGCGGTACTCAATACCATTCGCGTCCGGCGTTCTCGTGTTGATGGGTGTGCCCATGCTGTGGCGATACTTTCGTCGGGGCAGCACCAAGTATCTACGCCTGACGCCCAGCGGATTTGAACTGGAAGAAAGCTGGCGGACTGAGTCCGGCGAATGGGGTCAGGTGAAGAACGTCACTGACGAGTCAAGCGACAAGAAGTGGGCCAGGTCCGGTCCGATCGTGTTCGTCATGTCCGATGACCGTACGCCGACGATCGCGGCGAGTGCGATGACGCCGGACGGCAAGGCATTGCGCGAACTGGTCCGGTTCTATTGGGAGCATCCGGAAGTGCGCGACGAACTCACCGACGGAAAGGCGATCGAGCGCCTGGCCCGGAGCCTGGCCTAGCTACTTCGCCAGCGCCACAGACGCTTCTGCGGTGTAGCACAGGAAGGTCAGCGTCTCCTGCAGATACAGCTCGACGGATTCCGCGTTGTGCGACAGGTAGCCGATGCATACGTCGGTCCCCAGCTGCAGATCGAAATCGCCACCGCGCGTCGACAACACAAACGCTCCATCGATGGCGGGCGCCCAGATGATCTCGCCGTCCACCAGCCGGTTGAGGTGCTCGCGAATCGGATAGCCGTGCTCGGTCGTCTCGCTGACCTCGGTGTACACGTCTGCCGACAGCAGCACCGAATACGGCCCGTCGACACCGGCCAGCCGCAGCTCGGTCAGCGCCTGGGAGATGACGTCGGGGATCTCGCGGACATCGCTCGGTAGCGCCAGCGCAGGATTGTTGCTGCAAGCCCGGATGCCCTCGATCGACGCTGCGCCGTAACCCTCGAAGATCGCTCGGTCCTCGACGAAGGCCAGTCTCTTCGCGGCCTCCTTGACCGGATCCCAATCCGAGTCCTGCGAGCCACGCTCGACATCGTCGATCGCGGTGCGGCTCAACGTGAACGGCACGCGCAGGCGCACCAGCGGCTTGCTCTCCCGCAGGTGTGCCACCACGCCCTCGCCCGGCGGGGACACATCACGGAGGTGGCCGGTGCTGACCGCCGCCGTCACCGGGCCTCCCGGCTCGCTGACGTCGACGACGCGCCGCCCCGCGATGTGCCGTTTGAACGTTCGGGTCGCCTCCAGCTCGATTTCGTCCCAGGCGGCTTCGGTGATCGGAGCGAGCTCGCGATACAGGTTGTTCATCAACGGGTTCCTTTCAGGCTGCCGATGCCCAACGAGCCGTCCCTGACGGGCAGGCCGGCATCGGCGGGGACGTCTTGTGCTGCCTCCGAATCCGGAAGCGGAGGAGGGTCGTTGAGAAAATCGACGATCGGCGTGAAGAACTTCCCGCCGGTGATGGCAGTGGAGAACTCCAGGATGTGGTCGGTGTTGCCCGGCGGATCACCGAGGAACATGTTGGAAAGCATCTGCTCGGTTACCGCGGCAGTTCGCGAGTAGCCGATGAAATACGTACCGTATTCGTCCTTTCCGATCTCACCGAACGGCATGTTGTGACGCACGATCTTCAGTTCGGTGCCGTCCGCGTCCTCGATGACGTTAAGTGCGATGTGTGAGTTCGCCGGCTTGACGTCGTCGGCCATCTCGATGTCCTCGAGCTTGCTGCGTCCGATCACCAGTTCCTGCTCGGTGACCGACAACGAATCCCACGACGACATGTCGTGTACGTACTTCTGCACGTGCACATAGCAGCCACCGGCGAAATCGGGATCCTCATCGCCGATCTCGGTGGCGGACACCGCAAGTGGACCCTCTGGGTTCTCGGTGCCGTCGACGAACCCAAGTAGATCGCGGTTGTCGAAGAAGCGGAATCCGTGCGTCTCGTCGACGACGGTGACCGCGCCCAGCGCCTTGACGATCCGGCCCGCCAACTCGAAACACATATCCATCGACATCGCCTTGATGTGCAACAGCAGGTCCCCCGGCGTCGACGGCGCGTGGTGGCGTGGGCCGGACAACTCCATGAAGGGGGTCAACTCCGCCGGCCGCGGCCCCGAGAAGAGCCGGTCCCACGCGTCCGACCCGATCGACGTCACCACCGATAGGTGCTTGTCGGGGTCGCGGAAACCGACCGCACGCACCAGTCCGGCGATATCTCCGAGCCCGTCGTGCACAGCTGCCTCGCCGCCTTCGTCAATGGTCACCACCAGGAAGATGGCCGCAGGTGTGAGCGGCGCCGTGACCGGCTGCGGCAGTGGTGCGGGCACCTCACGACCCTAATTCAAGATCGGCGGCGATGATCGGAGAAGATGAACAACCATGTCGGCAAGTCCGCAAGGCCTGTGTGAGTTCATCGACGCTTCGCCGTCGCCGTTCCATGTCTGCGAGACGGCGGCCGACCGATTGCGCGCCGCCGGCTTCACCGAGCTGAACGAAGGCGATGCATGGCAAGCCGAGGGTCGGTTCTTCACGCTGCGGGCGGGTTCGTTGGTCGCCTGGAAGGCCGAGACCGGCCCGTCGGCACCTTTTCGGATCGTCGGCGGCCACACCGACAGCCCGAATCTGCGCGTCAAACAGCATCCCGACCGCTTCGTCTCGGGCTGGCAGGTCGTCGCGCTGCAGCCGTACGGCGGGGCGTGGCTCAACTCCTGGCTGGACCGTGACCTCGGCATCAGCGGACGGCTGTCCGTCCGCGGCCGGGACGCGATCGAGCACCACCTGATCCGCATCGACGAGCCCATCTTGCGCGTACCCCAGCTGGCCATCCATCTCGCCGAGGACCGCAAGGCAGTCGAGCTGAACCCCCAGCGCCACGTCAACGCCGTGTGCGGCGTCGGCAGCGGGACCCGGTCGTTCCTCGGCTACGTCGCCGACCGCGCCGGCGTCGCCGTGTCCGACGTCCTTGGCGCGGACCTGATGACCCACGACCTCACCCCGTCGACCCTCGCGGGTGCCGGAGACGAACTTCTCAGCGCGCCGCGGCTGGACAACCAGGCGACCTGCTACGCCGGTCTCGAGGGCCTCCTCGCCGCCGAACTGCGCGGCCATGTGCCCGTGCTCGCGCTGTTCGATCACGAGGAGGTCGGCTCGCAATCCGACCACGGCGCCCAATCCGAGCTGCTGCTCACCGTGTTGGAACGCATCACGCTGGCCGCCGGCGGCGGTCGCGAGGAGTTCCTGCGCCGGATGCCGGGCTCGATGGTGGCGTCGGGCGACATGGCCCATGCCACGCACCCGAACTACCCCGAACGTCACGAACCCGGCCACCTCATCGAGGTCAACGCCGGACCCGTGCTCAAGGTGCAGCCGAACCTGCGCTACGCGACCGACGGGCGGACCGCGGCGGCGTTCGCGCTCGCGTGCGCTCAGGCCGATGTGCCGTTGCAGCGCTACGAACATCGAGCCGATCTGCCGTGCGGTTCCACGATCGGACCGATGACGTCGGCGCGCACCGGCATCCCGACAGTCGACGTGGGTGCCGCCCAGTTGGCCATGCATTCGGCACGTGAAGTGATGGGTGCCCACGACGTCGCGGCGTACGCCGCTGCGCTGGGGGCTTTCCTGTCCCCGGCGTGAGTCGGTGTGCACATCGAGGGTCGATCGCAATGTCACCCTGACAGCCGCTCCGTGCATATATGTCCATGTCGGCGTCGTCAGGCTGACATTGCCGTTGCCCGAGCGGGCTTCAGGTCGGGTCGACCAGGTCGTAGCGGATGACGTTCTCCACGACCACGCCGTCGCGGGCGCGGACCCGGTCCAAACCGCGGATCGCGATCGGCCCCTCAGGCCCGGTGCCCTGGCCGACGTAGTGCAGATACACCAGCTGTTCGCCGGGGACATCGCCATCGATCGTCGCGCTGTCCAGCAGCTCGAGTCGCAGGTCGGGTACGGCGGTGATGAGCTCGACGATCTTCGCGGTGTAGGCCGCGCGACCGTGCACCGGCTTCGGCTCGCCCTGCCAGTAGCCGACGATGTCGTCGGCCAGGATGTCGCCGATGCGCGATTCGTCGGGTGCCGCCCAGAACGCGGCCCACATCTGTGAACTGAACTTCGGTTGGGTTTGGGTCTCGGTCATGGACCAAGCGTGCGGCCGAACGCGGCGCCGCTCAATTACGCCAGACGTAAGCGCCCTTGTCGCCCGGCTGCTCTAGGGTCAGCCCCATGGCACTCAAGGTGGAGATGATCACGTTCGACTGCGCCGACCCTGACGCCCTCGCCGACTGGTGGGCGCGCGCCGCGGGAGGCGACGTAAATGCCGTTGCACCAGGTGAATTCGTCATGGTCACCAACGAAGGCCGGCCGGCTCTGGGCTTCCAGCGCGTGCCCGATCCCACACCGGGCAAGAACAAGGTCCACCTGGACTTCCAAGCCGCCGACAAGGAGGCAGAGGTGGCGCGGCTGATCGGCCTGGGCGCGCGGGAGACGGCGCGGAACAGCTTCGGGCCGGAGTTCGATTGGGTCGTGATGGCCGACCCCGAAGGCAACGCCTTCTGCGTCGCGGGCGGCTGACGGCGTGTCCGCCGGCTCGCAAACTAGACTGGCCGGGTGACGTCGGAGCTAACCCACGCCCTCGACACCGTCGAACACGCCACCGCCACACCCGACCAGCCCCAGCCGCACCGCGAGCTGGGCCTCAAGGACGATGAGTACCAGCGGATCCGCGAGATCCTGGGCCGTCGGCCCACTGACGCTGAGCTGGCGATGTACTCGGTGATGTGGAGCGAACACTGCTCCTACAAGTCGTCGAAGGTGCACCTGCGCTATTTCGGTGAGACCACCACCGAGGCGATGCGTACCGGGTTGCTCGCCGGCATCGGCGAGAACGCCGGCGTCGTGGACATCGGCGACGGGTGGGCGGCGACGTTCAAGGTGGAATCCCACAACCACCCGTCCTACATCGAGCCGTATCAGGGTGCGGCCACCGGGGTCGGCGGCATCGTGCGCGACATCATGGCCATGGGCGCGCGCCCAGTGGCGGTGATGGACCAGCTGCGATTCGGCGCCGCCGACGCGATGGACACCCGCCGCGTCGTCGACGGGGTCGTGCGCGGCATCGGCGGGTACGGCAACTCGCTGGGCCTGCCGAACATCGGCGGTGAGACCGTGTTCGACGCCTCCTACGCGGGCAACCCGTTGGTGAACGCCCTGTGCGTGGGGGTGCTCCGGAAGGAGGACCTGCACCTGGCGTTCGCCTCGGGGACCGGGAACAAGATCATCCTGTTCGGTGCGCGCACCGGGCTCGACGGTATCGGCGGCGTGTCGGTGCTCGCGTCGGACACCTTCGGCGGCGACGAGAGCGGCGCCGCCGGGCGCAAGAAGCTGCCCTCGGTTCAGGTGGGCGACCCGTTCATGGAGAAAGTTCTCATCGAGTGCTGCCTCGAGCTGTACGCCGCCGATCTGGTGGTCGGCATTCAGGACCTCGGTGGTGCCGGATTATCCTGTGCGACATCGGAACTCGCGTCGGCCGGTGACGGTGGTATGCGGATCGAACTGGATACCGTCCCGCTGCGTGCCGCGAACATGACCCCCGCGGAGATCCTGTCGAGCGAGTCCCAGGAGCGGATGTGCGCGGTTGTCACACCCGACAACGTCGACGCGTTCATGGCAGTCTGCCGCAAGTGGGACGTGCTGGCGACCGTCATCGGTGAAGTCACCGACGGGGACCGCCTCGAAATCACCTGGCACGGCGAAACCGTCGTCGACGTGCCGCCACGCACAGTCGCCCACGAGGGACCCGTCTACGAGCGCCCCGTCGAGCGCCCCCGTACCCAGGACGCGCTGAACGCCGACACCTCGGCGAAACTCCCACGGCCGTCCACCGGCGACGAACTGCGCGCGACGCTTTTCGCGATGCTCGGCAGTCCGCATCTGTGTAGCCGCGCCTACATCACCGAGCAGTACGACCGCTACGTCCGCGGCAACACCGTCCTTGCCGAGAACGCCGACGGCGGGGTGCTGCGCGTTGATGAGGCCTCCGGCCGTGGCATCGCGATCTCGACCGACGCCTCGGGCCGCTACACCGCGCTCGACCCGTACACCGGTGCGCAACTCGCACTGGCCGAGGCGTACCGCAACGTCGCGGTCACCGGCGCCACACCGGTCGCGGTCACCAACTGCCTCAACTTCGGCTCGCCGGAGGATCCGGGAGTCATGTGGCAGTTCAGCCAGGCGGTCCGCGGACTCGCCGATGGCGCTGCGAAGTTGGGTATTCCGGTCACCGGCGGCAACGTCAGCTTCTACAACCAGACCGGTACCACGGCAATTCTGCCGACCCCGGTCGTCGGTGTGCTCGGCGTCATCGACGACGTGAAGCGTCGCATTCCGACCGGGCTTGGCACCGAACCCGGTGAAACCCTGATCCTGCTCGGCGACACCCGCGATGAGTTCGACGGCTCGGTCTGGGCGCAGGTCACCGGCGACCACCTGGGTGGACTGCCGCCGAAGGTCGACCTGGACCGGGAGATGCTGCTGGCCGACGTGTTGGCCGCGGCATCGCGTGACGGACTGGTGTCCGCAGCGCACGATCTGTCCGAAGGCGGGCTCGTCCAGGCCGTGGTCGAGGCCGCGCTGACCGGCGAAACCGGTTGTCGCATCGTCGTTCCCGAAAATTCAGACCCGTTTACCTTCCTCTTCTCGGAGTCGACGGGCCGGGTGCTGGTGGCCGTGCCACGGACCGAGGAAAGCCGCTTCGTCGCCATGTGTGAGGCGCGCGGACTGCCGGCCACCCGCATCGGTGTCGTCGACCCCGGACCACGAGGGGGAGAGGCCGCTGTCGAGGTTCAGGGCCTGTTCACCGCCAGTCTGGAGGACCTGCGAAGCACGTCGGAGGGCGTGCTCCCCGGGTTGTTCGGGTGATTGCGCAGAACCGCGAACGGCACCCCTTCTATGTCTGGGCATGGAGCCTGGTCCGGCTCGACTTTGTCGGAATCGCTTTTGGTGCACTGTTTTTCTGTCTGAGCCTGACACCGTCGCTGTTGCCGAGAGACTGGCTGTTCCAGGGGCTCATCGGCGGGCTGAATGCGGCCATCGGCTACGGTATCGGCGTATTCGGTTGGAGGTTGTTCCGCCGCTTCGTGATTCGCCGGCGCAAGGGTTGGCCGCCGCCGAGGCGGGTGCAGTACGTGTTCAAGACCACGACCGTGGTGCTGGCGATCGCGGCGTGTGTGCTGATGCTGATCCCGGCCGCCCAATGGCAGCGCCAGGTGTCGGCGGTGGTGGGTATCGAGGGGCCGACGACGCTCGGATACCTGAGGACACTGATCATCGCGGTGCTGGCCGGTGGCGCGTGCGTGGCCGCCACCCGGGTGCTGATCGACTTGATCAAGGCGATGGCGCGGTTCTTCATCCGGCGTTGGCGACTCAACGACGAGGTCGCCTTGTTCATCGGCACCGCGATCGTCGTCGTATTGACGATCACGCTGATCAACGGTGTCCTCGTCCGTGGCTTTCTCACCGCCTCGAACCGGATGTTCCAGCCGCAGAACTTCACCACACGGCCCGGGGTCGTCCAGCCGCTGGAACCCGAAAAGTCTGGCAGTCCAGACTCTTTCGCGCCGTGGGAGACACTGGGGTATCAGGGCCGCAATTTCGTCGCGACCGGACCCGACGCCGCAGAGCTGACCGAACTCAACGGTCGGCCCGCCAAGGAGCCTATCCGCGCCTACGTCGGCCTGCAGACCGCCGACACCGACGAACAGCGAATGGCGGTGTTGCTCAGCGAACTAGAGCGCACCGGAGCGTTCGAGCGCAAGCTGCTGGTGATCATCCCGACCACCGGCACCGGGTGGATCAACCCGGTCGCCGCACGGTCGCTGGAGATGATGTACAACGGCGACACCGCGCTGGTCGGCTCGCAGTATTCGTATCTGCCGAGCTGGATCTCGTTCCTGGGCGACCAGCAGAAGTCCATGGAATCCGGCCGCATGATGATCGACGCCATTCACGAACGCTGGGCGAAGTTGCCACCGGACCGGAGGCCGAAGCTATTGCTCTACGGCGAAAGCCTCGGCTCGATGGCAGGCCAGGGCGCGTTCGCGTGGTTACCGGATATCGCCGAAATGGGCTTCTCGTCGGTGCTGTGGGTCGGCCCGCCGAATGCCAGTCCGCTGTGGAGCGCGATCACCGAGCGTCGCGACCCGGGTACCCCAGAGGTCCGGCCGCGCTACGACAACGGCCGGACGGTGCGGTTCTCCGAGGCCACCGACGCCCAACAGATCGCCAATGTAGCGGAAAAGCCTTGGGAGGGAACGCGTGTGTTGTTCATGCAGCACCCCTCCGATCCTGTCGTGTGGTGGTCGGAGGACCTCCTTTTCAGCAGGCCCGACTGGCTGCGGGAACCCCCGGGCCGTGACCGCACGGCGTCGATGCGGTGGTATCCGATCATCACGTTCTGGCAGGTCGCCGTCGACATGACCAACGCCGGATCGGTCCCGGCTGGGCACGGACACAACTACGGCGACTATGTGCTCGACGGCTGGGCGGCCGTCGCGCCACCTGACGGCTGGACACGAGAGGACACCCAGCGGATCCGCCTCGCACTCCAGAAGACCGAAGCCGAAGACGGTCCCGAATACTAGTGCGCCCCAAGCAACGTTCGGCGGTAGAGGCGCTGGGCCTGGCGGCCATCCTCGTGGGGTGGAGCCTGGTGGCCCCGCGGTTGCCGTCGCGCTGGCATCCCGCCGCGCATGCCCTCGGCGGCGCCACACTGGTCGCCCTGACGCGCGCGCCCGTCGGCTTTCGGCATCCGGGCTCAGGTCTGCGGTTGGGCCTCGGCGCTGCCGCCCCCGTCGTGATCGGCGTTGCGACGGCGACGGCGTTGCCCCGGGTGCGGCAGGAGATGGCGGACCGGGACCTGCCCGATGGTGCGCTCCGTTGGCTCTTGGTCGGTATTCCGCTGGGCACGGTGTGGTCGGAGGAGGCCGCTTTCCGCGGTGCCCTGGGCACCGTCGCCGCGGAGGCGTTCGGGACCGGCGGCGGCCGGTTCCTGCAGGCCGCGGCCTTCGGGTTGTCGCACATCACCGATGCCCGCCGGACCGGAGAGCCCGTCGTTCCCACGGTGCTGGTCACCGGACTGGCCGGCTGGGTGTTCGGCTGGCTGTACGAGCGCTCGGGCAGCCTGATCGGCCCGATGCTGGCGCATCTGGCGATCAACGAATCCGGTGCGGTGGCGGCACTGGCAGTGCAAAACAGCCGTGCACGTGCGATTTCTCTGTGATAGTGACCTATGGCCATCACCCGGGCCGCAGTTGTCGCCGTAGTCGGCATCGTCGCCGGCTCTGCGTTCGCGGTCTGCGCATCACCGGTCGCCGCGGCGACTCCGTTGACCGACGGCCTGTACCGGCTGAGCTTCGCGGGCACCGAAGCGAGTGACTTCGACTATCCGGAGCCCCGCGGACCGTACACCTGGCTCTTGGCAATTCGCTCGGCCTGCCCGCCCGCCGGCTGCGTCGCGACGGCGACCAACGTCGGCGGCGTATCGACAACCTACGTCTTCCGCGAAAGCGGAGGTCGGTACATCTCCAGCCAGGCACAAGGTTTCGCGTGCGAGGGCAAGAAGACCGCGGGCACTTCGACGATGTCCTTCTCCGCGTCGGGGACCTCGCTGAGCGGTGAGTTGGTCGAGTCGGCGTCGCCGTGCCAGCCGATCTCGCGGTCGTTCACCGCAGTCCGCGAGGGTGACCTGCCGTCAGGCGTGACCGTGGCGGACCCCAATTCCGTCTGACACGAATCGAATTGCGTATCGTCTGCCCATGACAGACAGATCCGCATCCCGCACCTTCGTCGTCACCGGCGCAGCGTCAGGCATCGGCCTGGCCACCGCTCGGCGACTGCTGGCCGAGGGCGGCACCGTCGTCGGCACCGACCTGGTTGCCCCCACCGAGGACCTGGGCGCCCGATTCACCTTCGTCGCAGCCGACGTGGCCGACGAAGCGGCGGTCGCGGAGGTCTTCGCTGCGGTTCCCGGCCGCGTCGACGGGGTGGTCCATTCCGGCGGTGTTGCGGGAGGAGGCCCGGTGCACCTGCTCCCCAAAGAGGAGTGGGAACGGGTGATCTCGATCAACCTCACCGGCACGTTCCTGGTCGCGAAGGCCGCACTGGCCAAGATGATCGAGCAGCCGAGGGTCGACGGTGAGCGTGGTTCGATCGTGACGCTCGCCAGCGTCGAGGGGCTCGAAGGCACTGCGGGTGGTAGTGCCTACAACGCGTCGAAGGGCGGCGTCGTCCTTCTCACGAAGAACATCGCACTGGACTACGGCCCCAGCGGCATCCGCGCCAACGCCATCTGCCCCGGCTTCATCGACACCCCGATGCTCAACGCCGTGATGGGTCTCGAGGGCATGGAGGGCCCGTTGCAGTCGATCACCGACGAACACGCCCTGCAGCGCAGGGGTCGGCCTGATGAGATCGCCGCGATGGCAGCCTTCTTGGTGTCGATCGATGCCTCGTTCGTCACCGGGCAGGCGATCGCGGTCGACGGCGGCTACACCGCGGGCCGCGATCACGGTGTCGTCAAGATGTTCGGCTTCCCCGACTGAGCTGCTACACGTCCCGGATATCTGCGGTGAGTTGGTGCGGCTCGGTGTCCTGATCGTCGATGCCGAAACTGATGATCCGCGTAGGGGTGACGCGGATGATCGCCGTATCCAGATGGTCGCCCGCCGCGCCCTGTGACGGGGCGATCACGGCCTGTTCGGCGGTGCCGCGAATCTCGAGGCAACGCACCCGCCACGGCGCGCGCGACGCGATGTCGTCGACCACGAACGCAACCCGGTCGTTGTGCGCGATGTTGCGATACTTCTGGCTCTTGGACATCTGATAACCGGCGATGTCGATCGTCCCGAGCTGCTCGTTGTAGGTGAATCCGACCGGACTGTTCTGCGGTGTCCCGTTGCGCTGAATGGTGGCCAACCGACCCAGGTCGGCCCGCCGAAGATATTCGATCTCATGTGATTTGAACGTCATGCTGCGAACGTAAAACCTCAACAAATGTTGATGTCAACGCTCACGGGTTGATGGTCAGCTCGCCGACCTGCCTGCCCCACACGTAGTCGATCAGGATCGGCTGCCCGATTTCGGCGTGGTTGTACGGCGCGATGCTGGCGCCGGTGTCCATCACCAGGTACGGCGCGGGCCACAACTCACGGGAGATCTTCTGCCAGCAGCCCGGACGACCCTCCGGGCCGCCCCTGGCGTTCACCCGCGGCAGGTTGTCGGGGTAGATGTACGGGTTGCCGGCACCGGCGAATGTGCCCGACGACGTAGCAAGCGAATAGCCGTTCCCGCCGAGAGTCTCGGCGACCTTCTTCTCGATCTCGGCGAAGTTCCGCAGCGTGCAGAACAGCTGGGGGCTGTAGTCGTCGAACAGTTTGGACGTGGGGATCAGATCCGCGGCGCCGCGCACGAAGTACGGTCCGCCGCGATTCAGGCTGTCGGCAGCGGGGTCGGCGAAGCCCAGCGCGGCCATCAACGCCGCGTCGATGCCGTCCCACTGCGCGTTGAACGTGCGCACGGTGGTGACCGCGTCCTCCAGGCCGTCCCACAGATCCGGTGACGCATCGGCGTACACGTCGAGAAGACCCGCCACCAACCTGGTGTCCTCGCGGATCTGCGGCATTCGCACATTGAGATCGTCGAGGATGCTGTTGCCATTCGACAGCGACTCACCGAACCGGTCACCCAGGCCCGTCAACGCCTCGGCCGTGGCGGTCAGTGTCTGGTTCAGCTTGATCGGGTCGACCTGCTCGGCAAGTGACAGCACCGTCTCGAACAGGGTGTTGAACTCGGTGCTCACCGAGGACACCTCGATCACGTCTGTGCCCGAAACACGTTCTGCAGATGGATCTTCCGGTGATCGAAACGACACGTACTTGTTGCCGAAAACGGTGGTCGCCTGCACGTCGGCGATCACATTGGCCGGAATGAGCTCGAGGTATTCCGGGTCGACGTCGAGGGACAGCTGCGCCTTCGCGGTGCCATCCACATCGACGGTGCCGATGCGCGCGACGCGGCCGATCTCCACGCCGTTGTAGGTCACCTTCGCGCCGGGTTCGACCACCAGTCCAGAGCGCGACGAGACCAACGTGAGTGGTGTGGACGGGATGAAGTCGCCCCGGAACTGCAGGTAGATCAGGCCCGCCGCAACCGCGGCGATCACCACCAAGACCGCGCCCGCCGTCCGGTAGGGCGGATTGTGGCGGTCGACAAACACTTTGAGAATCTAAAGTATGTCCAGCTCTCGTAGGGCCGATCCGGCGATGACACGTGCTGCGGTTTCGGCCGTCGCCGCGTGGCTGCGCGACGACAGCGAACCCGCTCCCGCGCGCGCCGAACTCGCCGAGGCGGTGCGATTGACCGCTCGCACGCTCGCCGCGCTGGCGCCGGGCAACAGCGTCGAGGTCCGTGTCCCGCCATTTGTTGCGGTGCAATGTATTTCAGGGCCGGCGCACAGGCGGGGAAATCCACCCAATGTGGTGGAGACCGACCCGCGGACGTGGCTGCTGCTCGCGACGGGCCTGCTGGACGTGGCGGACGCCACCGCGGGCGGGCTGTTGACGTCTTCCGGGGCGCGTGCCGGTGAGGTCGCCGGTTGGCTGCCGCTGATCCGCCTCGACGGTTAGCTTCGCCACACGTCCGCCTGAGCCGATGCTCAGGCCAGGGACGCCGCCGCGCACCCGTGACCTGGTGGTTCGCCGATTGGAAGCGATATGCGAGGAATTTCTCGACCCGTAGAAGTCGTTCTTTTGGGTGCACGACATCGTCGGTGTCTTCCGTGATTTACCGGTGATGACCGTAGACTGATCTCGTCTACCCACACCGCCCTGGGAGCAGCCATATCGTGACCGGCCCGCAGACCGATCAAGAACCCCGCGAAGAATGTGGCGTATTCGGCGTCTGGGCGCCGGGTGAAGAAGTCGCCAAACTCACCTATTACGGCCTCTACGCGCTGCAGCACCGCGGCCAGGAAGCGGCGGGCATCGCCGTCGCCGACGGCTCCCAGGTGCTGGTCTTCAAGGATTTGGGCCTGGTCAGCCAGGTGTTCGACGAGCAGACGCTGGCGGCCATGGAGGGCCACGTCGCCGTCGGGCACTGCCGATACTCGACGAGCGGATCCACCACTTGGGAAAATGCCCAGCCGGTGTTCCGCAACACCGCGGCGGGCACGGGCGTCGCGCTCGGCCACAACGGCAACCTGGTCAACGCCGCCGACCTGGCCACCCGGGCCCGCGAGGCGGGTCTACTCGGCACCCGTGGCGCCCCGGCGGCCACCACCGACTCCGACATTCTCGGCGCACTGCTGGCGCACGGCGCCGCCGATGCGACGCTGGAGCAGGCCGCACTCGAACTGCTGCCGACGGTGCGCGGCGCGTTCTGTGTCACCTTCATGGACGAGAACACCCTCTATGCGGCCCGCGACCCCTACGGCGTGCGGCCGCTTTCGTTGGGGCGGCTGGACCGCGGCTGGGTCGTGGCCTCCGAAACGGCGGCTCTCGACATCGTCGGCGCCTCGTTCGTCCGCGACATCGAGCCCGGTGAGTTGCTGGCCATCGACGCCGACGGGGTGCGCTCGACGCGCTTCGCCAACCCCGAGCCCAAGGGTTGTGTCTTCGAGTATGTGTACCTGGCCCGACCCGACAGCAACATCGCGGGTCGCTCGGTGCATGCCGCTCGCGTCGATATCGGCCGCCGCCTGGCCCGTGAGAAGCCCGTCGAAGCCGACCTGGTGATCGGCGTGCCGGAATCGGGCACCCCGGCGGCCGTCGGTTACGCGCAGGAGTCCGGCATTCCGTACGGGCAGGGCCTGATGAAGAACGCGTACGTCGGGCGCACGTTCATCCAGCCGTCGCAGACGATTCGGCAACTGGGTATTCGGCTCAAGCTGAATCCGCTCAAGGAAGTGATCCGCGGTAAGCGGTTGATCGTCGTCGACGACTCCATTGTCCGCGGCAATACGCAGCGGGCGTTGATCCGTATGCTGCGTGAAGCCGGCGCCGTCGAGGTGCATGTGCGCATCGCATCGCCGCCCGTGAAGTGGCCGTGCTTCTACGGAATCGACTTCGCCACGCCCGCCGAGCTGATCGCCAACGCCGCGAGCACCGAAGGTGATGCCGGCGAACTGCTCGAGGGTGTCCGCCATGCCATCGGCGCCGACACGCTGGGCTACATCTCGCAGCGCGGCATGATCGCGGCCACCGAACAACCGGCGTCGCGACTGTGCTCGGCGTGCTTCGACGGCAACTACCCGATCGAGCTGCCTGGCGAAACGGCGTTGGGCAAGAACGTCATCGAGCACATGCTGGCGACCGCGGCCCGCACCGGGGTGCCGCTGCAGTCCGACAACGACAACGTCTCGGCGCTCAGGAGACCTTGACGGCTCGGCCGTCGTGCAGACGCTAACCGGCCGGGCGGCCGACGTGTGCCCACTTCGGATCGCTCGGCAGCGGACCATGACTCATCGCATCGGCGACCGCATCGCGGTAGCCGGTGAGTCCGCCCGGCGGCGGCCCGATGACGGCGTCGATGTCATGCTCACTCATCACCGCGTCGACCTCCAGCGATTCGATCAGCGGCCGCGCCAGGCCCGGTGGCATGGGCGTGACGAGACCGATCCACAAGCTGGCGATCGTCGGTGTCAGGAACGGAATCGCGATGATGATCCGTGGCCGCAGACCGGCCACTTGCGCGTACACCTGCATGGCGTCGCCGTACTCGAGCGCGTCGGGGCCGCCGATGTCCCATGTGCGTGACGCGGGCATCTCGGCGGTGGCCGCCTCGGCGAGGTAGTAGAGGACGTCGTCGATCGCGATCGGCTGGATCTTGTTGTGCACCCACTTCGGCGTCGTCATCGCCGGCAGACGGTTGGTGATGTGGCGCATCATCTCGAACGACGCCGAGCCGGCACCGACCACGATCCCGGCCTGGAACACAACTGTCTCGATGCCGGAGTCCAGCAGGATGTCCCCGACCGCCACTCGCGACCGAAGGTGCGGCGACAACTCCGCGCCCGAGGGGTGCAGCCCGCCCAGGTACACGAACCGCCGCACGCCGGCCTGCCGTGCTGCCGCGACGACGTTGCGGGCCGACGCCGCCTCCGCAGCCACGAAATCCTTCGATGTGCCCATCGAGTGCACCAGGTAATAGACGACGTCGACGCCGTCGAACGCGTCGCGTAGCGAGTCGGCGTCACCGAGATCGCCGCGCGCGACCTCGACCCTGTCCCGCCACGGCCGGTCCGCCAGCTTGTCGGGCTGGCGGGCCAAGGCTCGCACCGGATGGCCGCGACCGAGCAGTCGCGGCACGAGTCGGCCACCGATATAACCGGTGGCGCCGGTCACCAGGCAACGGGGCTTGTCATTGGGCATCAACGCGTATGGCCGTTCTCGGCGCGGGGCAAACCTAGATCGGGCAGCCGGGCGGCGGCGGGACGTCGACGGACAGCGGCGTGCCCGCCGGCTGGATGTAATCCACCCACAGCACGACGGGAACGGGGCCCAGGTTGCGACCGTTGTGGGCATGGTCGGGACCGGACCCTTCGGTCACCGGAGCGCCGGCCGGATCGACCACGTCCTTGCAGTCCGGCATGGTCCGCGTCAGGGTGCCTTCCTTGACGATGCCGAACACCCGACCGTCGTGATAGTGCCAGCCGGTACTGCCGCCGGGCTGGATGGTGATCCTGCGGGTGATGTAGTCGACACCGTCGACCGTCGACTGATTGATGACCACCGAATCGACGTTGACAGGCGCGGTGGCGACGGCGGCGGGGGCCACCACGGCGGCGGCGGCCGTCAGAAGCACGGGCAGAGCCGGCGCGCACCAGCGAACAAGTTTCATGGTCGGTCACATTCCCATACTCGGCGGCCCGCCCGTGAGCGATCGGACTGAATCCGATCCGGGAGGACAATCAACCTCGCGCAGTCATCACCGGTAGCCTTGTGCGCGATGACCGAACGCGCCGAACCTGCCGGCATCTCCTACGCGTCGGCCGGGGTCGACATCGAAGCCGGTGACCGCGCCGTCGAACTTCTGAAACCGCTGGCCAAAAAGGCCAGCAGACCCGAAGTGCGGGGTGGCCTCGGCGGATTCGCCGGGCTTTTTGCGCTGCGCAGCTATCGGGAACCCTTGCTGGCGTCATCCACCGACGGTGTCGGTACCAAGCTCGCGGTCGCCCAGGCGATGGACAAGCACGACACCGTCGGCATCGACCTCGTCGCGATGGTCGTCGACGACCTCGTCGTCTGCGGCGCCGAACCGTTGTTCCTGCAGGACTACATCGCCGTCGGACGCACTGTTCCGGAACGGATCTCCGAGCTGGTCTCGGGTATCGCCAACGGCTGCGTGATGGCCGGTTGCGCCCTGCTGGGCGGGGAGACCGCCGAACATCCTGGCCTCATGGCGCCCGACCACTATGACATCTCGGCCACCGGTGTCGGCGTCGTGGAGGCCGACGACGTGCTGGGACCCGACCGGGTCAAGCCCGGCGACGTGCTCATCGGGATGTCCTCGACCGGCCTGCACTCCAACGGCTACTCACTGGCCCGCAAGGTCCTGCTGGAGATCGATCGGATGAACCTCGCCGGACACGTCGAGGAGTTCGGGCGCACGCTCGGCGAGGAGCTACTCGAGCCGACTCGGATCTACGCCAAGGACTGCCTCGCGCTGATCGCCGAAACGCAGGTCCGCACCTTCTGCCACGTGACCGGTGGCGGACTGGCCGGCAACCTCGAACGGGTCGTCCCGCCCGGACTCACGGCCGAAATCGACCGTGGCACATGGACTCCCGCGCCGGTTTTCACGATGATCGCGCAGCGTGGCCGGGTCGAGCGGGTCGAGATGGAAAAGACGTTCAACCTCGGCGTCGGGATGGTCGCCGTCGTCGCGCCGGAGGACACCGATCGCGCGCTGGCTGTGCTTACGGCCCGACATCTGAACTGCTGGACGCTGGGCACCGTCACCAAGGGCGGTAAGGACAGCCCACGAGCCAAGCTCGTGGGCCAGCACCCGCGCTTCTAGGGCTTAACGACGCCAGTCGTCATCGTCGGCCACGTCATCGTCGGCCAACCTGTCGGTGCCGTTGAGATCGTCGGCGCCCGCCAGTTCGCGCTGGAGGCGGTCGAAATCGGTCTGCGGTGAGCTGTATTTGAGCTCACGAGCAACCTTGGTCTGCTTTGCCTTTGCCCGGCCGCGGCCCATTGGGGGTACCCCCTCGCGCAATAACGGAGCGGCCCAAATTTCAGGCGGCTCCGATCTGAGTGTGTTTTATCGTCCTGCCGACACTTTACCGTGCCGCGGTGCGGTGCGCTGGCAGGCCCGTCCGGAGGGACCCGAGCCCGCGAACCAGCGAAATATCGACACTCATCGCGAGCCGCCTCGCAGCTGTTCGACCGCGAGGCGTCCGGCGCCCGTCGCATCCGGTGGCGGCATCGAATCGACGTCGATCACGGCGGCCACCGGCGATTCCCCGCCGATGGTCAGTTCGGTCTCAGCCAGTAGGCCCCGCTTGACCAATGCCAGGGCGATCGGCCCCTCGTCGACGTGATCGACCACGGTGCCGAGTCGGCCGACGGTCCGGCCGCCGGCCAACACAGGATCCCCGGTCGCCGGCCTCTCGCCGGAGCCGTCGAGATGCACGAGCACCAGCATGCGCGGCGGTTTGCCCAGGTTGTGGACGCGCGCGACGGTCTCCTGGCCGCGGTAGCAGCCCTTGTCCAGGTGAACCGCCGAGCCGATCCAGCCGACCTCGTGCGGAATCGTGCGCTCGTCGGTGTCGACCCCCAGCCGTGGCCGTAACGCGGCGACGCGGTGCGCCTCATAGGCCCAGACACCGGCCGCGCGCACCCCGACCGCAGCGAGCCGATCGCGCCATGCCGCGACCTGATCGCGGGGGACCACCAGATCCAGCTCCACATCCGGACCGCCCATCCTGCGCAGGAAACCACCCTCGGGAAGGGCCACCGCGGTCATTTCGGCCGGTAGCGAAACCACGCCGAGGACGTCGACCACCGGCGGATCCACCAGGCGCGGGCCGAGCAGCGAAAGTACCGCCAGATCAGCGGGTTCGACGACCACGTCGGCCCAGAACACCATCTTGCGCAGATAGGCGGTCAGGGGTTCGCCACGCCACGATTCGGTGTCGAGATAGGTGATCCCGTCGAGCTCCGTCTGGATCCAGTGATCCTCGACACGACCCTGGCCGTCGAGGCTCAGATTCTCGGTCACGGTGCCATTGGCGAGGCCGGCGACGTGCTGCGTGGAGATGTTGTGCAGCCAAGAATTGCGCTCAGCGCCGGTCACGGTGATCACAGCTCGTTGTGAACGGTCCACCAGGACCGCTGCATCGGCGGCCGACCGTTGTTCGCCGAGGGGATCGCCGTGATGCCAGACGGCTCCGGCGTCGGGCCCGGTGTCCGGGGCTGGCACAGCTGACATACCTCAACCTTACGGCGCTACGCTTCTTGCCCATGGCGAGCCAACCTGCGGTCGTGGTCACGCTCGACGGTGAATTGCACGACCCGGCCGCCCCACTGCTGTACGCCGACGACCTGGCAGCCGTTCGCGGTGACGGCATCTTCGAGACACTGTTGATCCGCGACGGCAGGCCCTGTCTGCTCGAAGCCCACCTGGCCCGGCTCACGCAGTCGGCGGAGCTGATGGACCTTCCCGCACCGGACTTGCCGCGGTGGCGTGCGGCCGTCGACGTGGCGGTACAGCGGTGGCTCGCCGTCGGCGCGGGCGAGGGGGTGCTACGGCTCGTCTACAGCCGCGGGCGCGAAAGCGGTTCACCGCCAGTTGGAGCCGCAGGGTCGGCGACATCCGGTACGGCGTTTGCGACCATCGGTGCGCTGCCCGCCCGGGTGGCCGCCGCGCGCAGCGGCGGGGTCGCGGCGGTGACGTTGGCGCGTGGACTCTCCGCCGAGGCCACCACCGGGATGCCGTGGCTGCTGGCGGGCGCCAAGACGCTGTCCTATGCGATCAACATGGCCGCGCTGCGGCACGCCGAACGCCTGGGCGCAGGAGACGTCATTTTCGTCGGCGCCGACGGCCTGATCCTGGAGGGTCCGCGGTCGACGGTGGTGGTCGCCACCGAATCAGAAGATGGGGCCGGCGACACCGCTTTCTTGACCCCGCCGCCGTGGTATCCGATCCTGCGTGGAACCACGCAGGAGGCCTTGTTCGAAGTGGCGCGCAACAAAGGGTATACGTGCGACTACCAGGCGCTTACGCCCGCTGATTTGTATGCGGCACAGGGTGTTTGGTTGGTATCGAGCATCACGCTTGCCGCACGGGTGCACACCCTGGACGGCAAGGCTCTGCAACCCGCCCCCCTTGCCGGTGAGTTCGCCGAACTCGTCGACGCCGCGATCGTCAGCGATCGCTGAGCGCTGAACCGGTCAAAATCTGTTGTCGCGTTCCTACTCCGCGGGTACCGTCGGCCGTACACAAGGAAGGAGGTGGTCCGAGAAATTGAATGACTTATGGACATGTGAGGTGGCTGCGAGCTAGCAGCGCCAGGGGATGAACCGCCTGCGCGCGCTGGCGAATTCCCCGCAGTCACCCGGCCCCCGAGCCTCTTGGTTTTGTCCAACCAGAACACACGGCTCGGGGGCCGCCCCATGTCTGGGTGACCTCAATGGTGGCGTCGGCTCTCGCCGTGCGCGATGATGCCGCACATGCGCAACAGGTGGTGGCTGCCAGCCCTGCTGGCCGTGGCCACGTCGGCCGCCGCCTGTGCTCCCGTCGACGACGAGTCTGCGTCGGGCATTCAGAACTGCCGCAAGGACTCGCTGTCGACCCTTTACCCCGGCATCATCACCGTCGGCACCGATCAGCCCGCCTATCCGCCGTGGTACATCGGTGACGATCCGACCAACGGGGAGGGATTCGAAAGCGCACTCGCCTTCGCCGTAGCGGGAAACCTCGGCTACACCCCCGACGAGGTGCGCTGGGTCCGGGTGCCGTTCAACGGAGCTCTGGAGCCTGGCCCGAAGACGTTCGACGCCAGCCTTTCTCAGTTCTCGATCACCGATCAGCGCCGGGCGTCCGTCGACTTCTCATCGCCATATTTCGACGTCACCCAGGTTGTGGTCACGACGGACACCTCTCCGGCCGCGCGGGTGCGAAGCATCGGTGACCTGGAGAAGACCCAGCTCGGCGTGCAGGTCGGCACGACCAGTCACACCGCGGCGATCGAGATAGCGGCGACGTCCCGGTCGAGGTGTACAACACGAACGCCGACGCCAAGGTGGCGCTGAGCAACGGCGAGATCGACGCTTTGGTCGCCGACCTGCCGACCGCCTACACCGTCGCGGGTGAGCTTCGCGGCGGCAGGATCGTCGGACAGCTTCCCACGGACACCGAGGACGTGGAGCAGTTCGGGATCGTGCTCGACAAGGACAGTCCACTCACGCGCTGCGTGTCGTCGGCCGTCGATGGGCTGCGTTCGGATGGCACGCTGGGGCGGTTGGAGCGCCAGTGGTTGTCCGACGCTGGGAGTGTGCGGATTCTGCGTTAGCCGGCCGGTCCAGGGGCCAGCGACGAGCAGGTCTGCATGGCCTTGTTCCACGCGTCGGGATCCACGCCCGGCGGCGGTCCGGCCATCGGGCCCGGAGCCGCAGGCACCCCGTGTTCACTGAGGCATTGCGCCAGCGAGCCGTGACCGGTCGGTGCCACCGACTCGTCGGTGGTGGACTGCTCGGCGGGAGTATTCGACGAGCACCCCGCGAGGATGCCTGCCGTGGCGAGGCCCGCGGCCAACAATGACACGCGCATCAGCCGACGTACCTCGACAACCGTGCGGACAGGTGCGGCACCAGGCCGCCGTCGGCGTCGACGCGCTCCTCGACGTAGGCCAGATCGCCGCCCTCGACGATGCCGTAGAGCCGTTTGGCACCGCCGACGAGCATCCCGGACTTGGTGCGCGCGAGCGCGTCGGTGGCCAACTCCCACGACGACTGATTCAGTGGCCGGCCGTAGAACAGCTCGACGTAGCCGGCCGAATGCGCCAGCAGCAGCTCGATGGCGTCACTCTCGGTGGGATCGGCAGGGTCATTGATAAACCGCCAGAAGCCGGACTCGCGCAGCGACGCGCTCTCGAACTCGCCGTCCGCGGTGATGCGCCACGACCTGGCCTCCCAGATCAAGTAGTCGCCACCGTCGTGTGAGACCACGATCTGCTGACCGAAGCGGTAATCGCCGTCAGGCCCCCGACCCTCGCCTTCGCCGCGCCACACGCCGACGAGGGGCAGCAGTGCAAGCAGCGCGTCGTTGAGGTTGGCGCCTTCGCGAAGATTGGCCGTGTCGGCCGGCGCAGGGAGATCCCCGAGGGCGGGGATATTTCGGGCTGCGGTCGTTTTCGCGCGCTCGGCCGCGGCCGCTACAGCGTCGTCGCCTGAGGTCACGACTCGTCGGTGATGAGGCGGTAGAGCGTGTAAAGCGCGAACCAGGTGATGACCACCACGGCGGCGATCAACAGGATCTCGAAGAACAGCACCACGGCAGAAAGTCTAGCCGCAACACTGCCGACAACCCTCGTCGGTCGCAGTGGAATCGATCACGGAACCGGCGGACCGGCTCAGGCGACCTTGACGTCGACCTCGTGGATGCCCGCGCCCGACGGTGCGATGCTGGCATCGCCGTTGCCGGCGGGGGACAGCGCACGCAGCGTCCACGTGCCCGGTGCCGCGAAGAACCGGAAATCACCGGTAGCGGACGCGACGACCTCCGCCGTGAACTCGTCAGAGCTGTCCAGCAGCCGGACGAACGCGCCGCCGACGGCCTGGCCCGCGCCGTCGACGACGCGTCCGGTGATCACGGTCTCCCGTTCGAGGTCGACGCTGGAGGGCAACGTCAGACCTTGCTTCGGTGCAGAGCACATATCAACTTCCCAACTCGATCGGGGCTCCCACGAGAGAGCCGTATTCGGTCCAACTTCCGTCGTAGTTCTTGACGTTCTGGTGTCCCAACAACTCCTGCAGCACGAACCAGGTGTGCGACGAGCGCTCACCGATCCGGCAGTAGGCGATGGTCTCCTTCTGGCCATCCAGTCCCGCCTCGGCGTACAGCTTGGCCAGGTCCTCGTCGGACTTGAAGGTCCCGTCCTCGTTGGCCGCCTTGCTCCAGGGAACATTGATGGCGCCGGGGATATGCCCGGGCCGCTGACTCTGTTCCTGCGGTAGGTGGGCGGGGGCGAGGATCTTGCCGGAGAACTCATCGGGGGAGCGCACGTCGACCAGGTTCTTCTCGCCGATCGCGGCGATGACCTCGTCGCGGAACGCGCGGATGGCGTTGTTCGGCTGCTTGGCCTCGTATGAAGTAGCAGCGCGGGCGGGGACCTCCGTCACCAGCGGGCGCCCGTCGAGCTCCCACTTCTTGCGTCCGCCGTCGAGCAGCTTGACGTTCTCGTGGCCGTACAGCTTGAAATACCAGTACGCGTAGGCGGCGAACCAGTTGTTGTTGCCGCCGTACAGGATCACGGTGTCGTCATTGCTGATGCCTTTGTCGGACAACAACTTCGAGAACTGCTGCTGGTCGACGAAGTCACGCTTCACCTGGTCCTGCAGCTCGGTCTTCCAATCGAGCCGCACAGCGCCGGCGATGTGGCCGCCCTCGTATGCGGAGGTGTCTTCGTCGACCTCGACGAAGACGGTGTTAGGCGCTTCGAGATTGCTCTCGGCCCAGTCGGTCGTGACCAGGACGTCGGAGCGTGCCATGTAGGAAATCCTTTCGGTTGCTTGCTATTTGAAGTGTTAAGCGGGGTCGGGGCGGAAACGTGCGACGAGCGGATAGATCTGACAGCCGAGGCAGATGCCGAAGGCCGCGTTGAGAAACGCCGCCACGAGCGCGAAGCCCGTGGCGATCAGGCCGAGCAGTGGGACACCGACGGCGAACCCGACGACACCGACCGCCGCGAACGCCAAACCGACGAGTTGGGCGAACTTCAGCGGGGGTACCGGTTCCTTCTCGGTGACCGGTCCGAAGCGCGGAGCGACCAGCGACCGGAAGATCAGCCCGTACGGATGCCGCTGCGGTCCGCGCTGTGCGCCGATCGCGAACACGATCGCCTGCACACCGAGGATCGCCGCCGCAGCGACGGCGCTGACGGCCGACGCCAGGAGCGCCACGATGAGGACGCCGGTGGTGACCCACGCGGCGAAACGCGGCCCGCGCACGTCCACCTGATCAGGTGGGGCGATGGTGTTCGTGCCGGTCGGCATGGATGTGCTCCTGTTGCATGGATGGCTGGCTGGAATGGGAGGGCAGGCCACATGGGGCTACTCCCGAGTGCGGCGCGAGGGGGACGGCGCGGCTACTCAGCAGCTACAACAACAACAGCAACAACCCGCGACGCGGCACAGATCGACTGCGCGGCGCTTGGTGAGCATCGGCTCGAGGCGGGCGGACACGAGCGACAGCTTACCCAATGACATGGTGATCAAGCCAACAGTGGTTCCAGGGCCGAGCGCAGGTCAGCAGGCTTGGGAACACCGTGGGTGCGAAAGCGCGGGCGCCCGTCGGCGTCGAAGATGATCGTGGTGGGCAGCGACAACACCGAAAGTCGCCTGGCCGCTTCCGGATTGGCATCCATGTCGATCTCGACATGAGCGACCCCGGGCAGCTCTGCGCACACCTGGTCGACGACCTGTCGCACGCCCGCGCAGGGTCCGCACCACTCGGCGCTGAAGTGCAGCACCGTCGGTCCGGTTTCGGACAATCCCAGGTCACTGGTGTCCACGTTGGCGGCGTCCTCGCTCGCTTTGAGGAGCCCGGCACGCAGGGTGAGCAGCCTGCCGATCACGTAGGCCAGCCCGAGCGCGGCGACGAGCACGACGACCACCAGTACCCATGAAGAGCTCATCGCCACCCTCTGTTCTTCGCGCAAGCGCTCATCTCATGTTGAACCCGCTCAGCGGCACGGTTACTCCCTCGGCGATGCCTTCGATGATGAGGTCGGAGCCGCGGGCGCCTTCCGCGGTCGGCGCGAGTCCGAACGGCAGCTTCTGACCGGGCAGTCTGGTGGAGAACGCGGCCAGCACCTCGTCCTTCTTGTCGTCGGGAACGGCCTGGTCGGCGGTGCCCGCGCCGGTCAACACGTCGGTCGCGGTCAGGACCAGGGTGGTTTGTTCCGGCCCGACGATCGACAGGTCCACCGCGATGCTGACCCTCTCGTCGAAGCCAGCGGATGTCGGGGTTCCGGTGAAGACCACCCCGCGATTGCTGGATATTCCGGATTCGGTGGTGCCGCCGGTGGAGTCATTGCTTTCCCGCGTCGGCGCCTCGACCAGCAGGTCCGGAATGCCCATGAATCTCCCGACGTGCGTCGAATCGATGATGATGCGGCTCTCTGCCTTGCCCACCCTCAGCTTGGCCTCCGGGCTGACCAGCCACGAAGAGTCCAGAAGGTCGATCGAATGCAGCGTCGCCTCCAGCGACGCCTTCCCGACCACGGGGTGGCCGACACCGGCGGCCCGAATCTCCACTTCGTCGTAGTGCCGGTTGGCCGCTTGGGTGATGAATGGAAAACCGAGGATGGCCACCGACGGGTCCCAGGCCAGGTCAGCGGCGCTTCGTACACTTCTGGCCAGGCGATACTCGGCGTAGATCGCCGCGCCGAAATCGGCTCCGAGGGCACCGACCACCACCGCGGTCGTCGTCGCCAAAACACCGATCAGCAGCTTTCGCACCCGCACATTCTTGCCCACTCGCGCCCACTGGACCGCGTTGAGTCAGCTGACCAGGAGGTGTCGCGCTATCGTTAGATCACCATCGGCCGAGTAACGGCTGTATGTCAGGCATGAATCTGGGAAGTCACCGACCGACATTGTTGTCCAGGCGAGGTCCCCATGGCTGCTGGAGGGCCAGTTGGATCTACTGCTACTGACCGTTGATCCCAATCCTGAGTCCGTGCTGCCTTCGTTGGCCCTACTTGCGCACAACGTACGAACCGCGCCCACTGAGGTTTCCTCATTGTTGGAAGCCGGCAACGCGGATGTGGCGATCGTCGACGCGCGTACAGATCTGGCCGCCGCGCGTGGCCTGTGCCGCCTGTTGGGCACGACCGGTACGTCGGTGCCTGTGGTGGCGGTCGTCAACGAGGGCGGCCTGGTGGCAGTCAACGTCGAATGGGGTCTCGACGAGATTCTCCTTCCGAGCACCGGACCCGCCGAGATCGATGCGCGGTTGCGACTGCTGGTCGGGCGTCGCGGCGGCACGGCCAATCAGGAGAACGTCGGCAAGATCAGTTTGGGCGAGCTCGTCATCGACGAAGGCACCTACACCGCGCGACTGCGCGGCCGGCCGTTGGACCTCACCTACAAGGAATTCGAACTCCTGAAGTATCTGGCACAGCATGCGGGCCGGGTGTTCACCCGTGCGCAGTTACTCCAGGAGGTCTGGGGCTACGACTTCTTCGGCGGCACCCGCACGGTCGACGTGCACGTGCGGCGTCTGCGGGCCAAGCTCGGTACTGAATACGAGTCGCTGATCGGCACCGTGCGCAACGTCGGATACAAGGCCGTTCGGCCCGCGCGGGGGCGGACCCCGACGCCTGCTGCCGATCCGCCCGACGAAAGCGGTGACCTCGACGATTACGACGCGGTGCCCGAGGCGCTTGCCGACCCGCTGCGCAGTCAGTGACCGGTCGGGTCATCGGCTGGCGCACCGGTCTGTCCGCGGACGATCGACGCCGCATCGGCGAGCTCATCGAAGCGGCCAGCAGGGCCGACGGCGTTGCGCCGGTCGGCGATCAGGTATTGCGTGAACTGAGCCACGACCGCACCCGGCACCTGTTGGCCGTTGACGGCGCCGACGTGGTCGGATACCTCAATCTGACGCCTGCCAACGAACAGGCATCGGCGATGGCCGAACTCGTCGTGCACCCGTCGGCCCGGCGTCGCGGCGTCGGTTCGGCAATGGCGCGGAAGGGGTTGACCGAGGGCGGTGACGGCGCCCGGATCTGGGCGCACGGCAACCTCGAGGCCGCGCGCGCCACCGCGGCGTCGCTCGGCTTGTCCGTCGTCCGGGAGTTGCTGCAGATGCGCCGGCCACTCCTCGATCTGCCTGCGACGACCATTCCCGACGGCGTGCGTATCGCCACTTATTCAGGACCCGCCGACAACGCGGAACTGTTGCGCGTCAACAACTCCGCGTTCGCCTGGCATCCCGAACAGGGAGGCTGGACCGATGCCGATATCGACGAGCGCCGCGGCGAAACGTGGTTCGATCCGAACGGGCTCTTCCTGGCGTTCGACGAGACGAGTGGAAAGCTGCTGGGCTTCCATTGGACCAAAGTTCACAATGCCGACCTCGGCGAGGTTTACGTCGTGGGCGTCGACCCGGCGGCGCAGGGTCGCGGACTCGGTGCCGCGCTGACGCTGATCGGGCTGCATCATCTCGCCGACCGGTTGTCAGACAGCTCGAAAGGCGCGGTGATCCTGTACGTCGAGGGGGATAACGCCGCGGCCGTAAAGACCTACCAGCGACTCGGTTTCGAGGTGTCGTCGGTCGATGCCGCTTATGCGATGCGCGGGTCGTCCTAGCCGCACCCGCTCGCCGTCAGCTCGTGGTCGGCTCCCTTCGCCTCGGTCTGGGTCTTGAGGCCGCAACCCGATCCTGCCTGGGGAAGGACCAGTTCGACACGGGCGGCGGCTTCGTGGTCGCCGGCAAGTTCGGCCACGACTGAACGGGCCTGCTCGTACCCGGTCGCCAACAGCAGGTTGGGCGCGCGGCCATAGCTCTTGGCGCCGATGGCATAGAACCCGTGCTCGGGATGCGCCAGTTCCGCAGCGCCGTGCGGGGGCACCGAACCGCACGAGTGGACGTTGGGATCGATCAACGGCGCCAATGCTCGCGTGCTCTCGACCCAGGGATCGAGGTCCAGGCGCACCTCGCGCAGGAAGCTGAAATCAGGTCGTAATCCGGTCGCCGCGATGATCTCGTCGAACGGCCCGACGGCACGCCCGTCCGGGGTCATCAGCATGATGCCCAACTCGTCGGAATGGATTCGTTCGGTACGGAATCCCGTTTCGAGCTGGACCCGTCCTGAGGAAACCAACTGGTGCGCGTCGGCACCCAGCTTGCCTCTTTCGGGGAGCCGGGCGTCGACCTCGTTCCCGTAGACCCGCTGATCCTCGCCTCTGCGCACGATCCAAGTGATCGTGGTGTCGGCCGCCTGCTCGGCCAGACGCGACAATTCCCGGATCGCATGTTTGGCCGAATGGCCGCTTCCTACGACGGCAATTCGCCGCTCCGCATAACGGTTCCGGTCGGCACCGAGGACATCCGGAATGCCATAGCTGATCCACTGGGCTGACTCTGCCTCGCCGATCGCCGGTATACCCTCGGCGCCAACCGGATTCGGGGACAACCAGGTGCCGGTCGCGTCGATGACGGCACGCACCGGTGTCCGCGTCATACCTGCGGGCCCGCTGGTGGTCACGATGAACGGCCGTTCGTCGCGCTCGTCGTCCCGCAGCTTGTCGACACCTTGGCGGGTGACGCCGACGACTCGATGGCGCAGTCGGACATTCGGCGCGATCGCGTCTAGCTGTGCCAACGGCGTCAGGTAATCATCGACGATGTCTGCCCCGGTCGGGAAGTCGGCCGGATCCGGGGAATTCCAGCCGTGTGCCTTGAGAAGTCGTTGCGCCGCGCGATCCAGGTCGGTTCGCCACGGCGAGAACAGGCGGACGTGACCCCAGCGACGGATGCTCGCGCCGACGGAGTCACCCGCTTCGAAGATGACGAAGGGGAGTCCTCGCTCGGTCAGATGAGCGGCTGCTGCCAGCCCAACCGGGCCCGCTCCGAGGACAGCTACTGGGAGTTGTGTCGACATGATATTTCTCCTGGTGTGGTGGATGTTCACGAGTACTGACGCCCACTCACCCAAAAGGACGCACAACGGTACTCCGGTGCGTCCCGGCGGACCTCGATACGTCATTGCAGGTGTCAACCACTGACCCTGAAAGGATCGCCATGTCCATCAATCGAATCCAACTCGCACTCAATGTCGACGATGTCTCCGCTGCAACCGCGTTTTACGAGAAGATGTTCGGCGTGCCCGCGCACAAGATCCGCGATGGGTACGCCAACTTCGCTATCGAGAACCCGCCGTTGAAGTTGGTCCTCATCGAAAAGCCGGGCGCTACCGAGCATCTGAACCACCTCGGCGTCGAAACGGCGACGGCCGATGACGTCGCCGCGGCAATGGAACGTTTTACGGCGGCTGGCCTGGACACCACGGTCGCGGAGCAGGACATCTGCTGTCACGCCACACAGGACAAGGTGTTCGTCGCCGCGCCGGACGTGCCGCTCGGTTGGTGGGAGTTCTACAGCATCAGCGACGACAACCCGGCCAACCCGGATGGTGAGTCGAACTCCGTGTGCGCAAAGAACTGCGCAGCCGAGGACAACGCTGAAAGCACTTGCTGCGCATAGCTGTCAGCCGGGCTGCGGTCCGTCCTTCGCGCAACCGCAGCCCGGTCCCGGCTCGTAATCCATTGGCACGCCCCGGCCGTCGAGAATGAGTGCACAGCACTGTCCCAGCAGCTCGGCGAGCCGCCGGCGGCCGCGCTGCACGCGGGACTTCATTCCGGACAGTGAAACCCCCGCCTGTTGCGCGGCATCGGCTTGGGTGATCCCCGCCAGATCCACCATCTCCAGAGCCTCACGCTGGTCCGCCGACAGCCCCTCGAGCAATGGCCGCAGGCACGCGGAGAGCTCACGCACCGCGCTGGGCTCGTCCGGATCCGTGAACGGCTCGATCACCCGCTCGGGCGGGGCCGACGTCAGCTGTTCGCGGCTGCGGCCGGCTCGACGGTACTCGTCGATCACCGCGTTCCGCGCAATGCGGAACACCCAATTCGGCAGCAGCTCCCGATCGTCGAGTGAGGCCACGTTCTGGTGGATACGCAGCAGGATGTCGGCGACGAGGTCGTCGGCTCGGTCGGGGTCCGCTATCCGGCGACGCACGAACCTTCGCAGCTGCGGCAACATCTCGCGCCACATTTGTTCGGTCGGCTGCCGCACGGCCGCAGATTCCGTCTTCATCATGTCGGCGTTCATGACCGCCGTCCTTCCGGCTAGCCGCAGCACGTCGGGTCGAGGACACCGCACAGCGCGACCAGCGCGTCGCGCCGCGCACGGTGATAGACGTTCATGCCCCGACGATCGGAATCGACCAGTCCCGCTTTGCGTAGTTGTGTCAGGTGATGGCTCACCGTCGATTCGGTCAGCGCCACTGCAACTGCCAGATCCCCGCTGTTCAGTTCGCCGATCGGCGAGCTCAGAAGCAATGACATCAGTTTCACGCGCGCGGGGTCGGCGAGCGCCTTGAGCCGTAGGGCGACTTCGAGAGCCGCGGTGTCGTCAACAGGACCTGCCGCGACAGGCGCGCAACACACGGGGGCGGACATGTCGATCACGGGCAAGGCCTTGGGCATGAGTCCATCTTGCCAGTAGTCTTGACATATATCAAAGAGGTGGGCATGCTGGCGGTGTCCATTAGTTTGATATATGTCGTACTACAGGAGGCACCATGTCCCGCGCTCAACTCGCTCTCAACGTCGACGACCTCGAAGAAGCTGTGACGTTCTACTCGAAGCTGTTCAACGCCCAACCGGCCAAGCGCAAGCCCGGCTACGCCAATTTCGCGATCACCGAGCCTCCCCTCAAGCTCGTTCTCATCGAGAACCCGGGGCACGGCGGCACCCTCAACCACCTGGGCGTCGAGGTCGAGACCAGTGACCGGGTGCATGAAGAGATCGCCCGCCTGTCCGGTGAGGGGCTGTTCACCGACGAAGAGATCGGCACCACCTGTTGCTTCGCGACGCAGGACAAGGTCTGGGTGTCCGGCCCTGGCGGTGAGCGATGGGAGGTCTACACCGTGCTCGCCGATTCCGACACTTTCGGGAGCGCTCCGAAGGATCTCGGCGCGGCGGGCGAATGTTCGTGTGGGACCGCCGAAGAGCATGCCGAGGGAGAGCGGGTCAAGGCCGACACCGGCTGCTGCTGACGGTTGCCGCCGAGAATTCATCTGCTGTCGGTTTGCCCGCAGATTCGATATGGGTCAATATCGATGCATGTCGAATCAGTTCGCGTCGTCGGAAGCCTGCTGTGCGCTTGAGCCGTTGGTACGGGAACCCCTGACAACGGCTCAAGCGACGGAAATGGCGTTGAAGTTCAAGGCGTTGTCCGACCCGGTACGGCTGCGCTTGCTGAGCTCGGTGGCAAGCCATTCCGGCGGAGAGGCGTGCGTGTGCGACATCTCACCCGGCCTCGAGGTGTCGCAGCCGACGATCTCGCACCACCTCAAGGTGCTGCGCGATGCGGGGTTGCTGACCTCGGAGCGGCGCGCTTCCTGGGTGTACTACACGGTCGTGCCCGAGGTGCTCGGCTCGTTGTCGTCGTTGTTAAGTGTCAGTGCCGACGCGGCGGTCGCTCGGGCATGACCGACAAAGTTCAGCAGCGTCAGGCAGCGGCGCCACCCGTCGTGGCGAAGTTGTCGACGTTGGACCGGTTCCTCCCCGTCTGGATCGGCATCGCAATGGCCGCCGGCCTGTTGCTCGGCCGCTGGATTCCGGGACTCAACACGGCTTTGGACAAGGTGCAGATCGACGGCATCTCGCTGCCGATTGCGCTTGGACTGTTGATCATGATGTATCCGGTGCTCGCCAAGGTCCGCTACGACCGCCTGGACACTGTCACCGGTGACCGCAAGCTGCTGATCAGTTCGCTGTTTCTGAACTGGGTTCTCGGTCCGGCGCTGATGTTCGCGCTGGCGTGGCTGTTGTTGCCGGACTCGCCCGAATACCGCACCGGGCTGATCATCGTCGGCCTGGCTCGTTGCATCGCCATGGTGATCATCTGGAACGACCTCGCCTGTGGAGATCGCGAGGCAGCGGCCGTGCTGGTTGCCCTCAACTCGATGTTCCAGGTCGTGATGTTCGCGGTTTTGGGCTGGTTCTATCTGTCGGTGTTGCCGGGATGGCTGGGGTTGCAGCAGACCACCATCTCGACATCCCCCTGGCAGATCGCCAAATCCGTCCTGATCTTCTTGGGCATCCCGTTACTGGCCGGGTACCTGTCTCGGCGATTCGGGGAGAAGGCCAAGGGGCGCGAATGGTACGAATCCAAGTTCCTGCCGACCGTAGGGCCGTGGGCTCTTTATGGACTCCTGTTCACCATCGTGATTCTCTTTGCGCTGCAAGGAGATCAGATCACCAGCCGGCCACTGGACGTAGCCCGGATCGCCCTGCCGCTGTTGGCGTACTTCGCCATCATGTGGGGTGGCGGTTATCTGCTGGGTGCGCTCCTGCACCTCGGGTATGAACGCACCACCACGCTCGCGTTCACCGCGGCAGGTAACAACTTCGAACTGGCCATCGCCGTTGCCATCGCAACGTATGGGGCCACTTCCGGTCAGGCGCTGGCCGGAGTCGTTGGACCGCTGATCGAGGTTCCTGTACTGGTGGCGCTGGTATACGTGTCTCTTGCGCTGCGACGCCGTTTCGATGCCGGAGATGGCGCCGCTGTGCCGGCGGCACCCACGGGCAGACCGAGCTAGCGCGGTGTCGAAACGGATGAAGCCCTCGGTGCTTTTCGTATGCGTCAAGAACGCCGGGAAGTCGCAGATGGCGGCCGGTCTCATGCGACAAGCGGCGGGCGACGCGGTGGACGTGTACTCAGCGGGTACCAACCCGGTGCGGAGATCAACGCTCTGTCCGCGGAGTCTCTCGTCGAGCTGGGAGTCGATATCGCGGTACGCGTGAAAGCACTTGCTCCCAAATGACTGCCACGACGTAACCAGCCCTGGTACACGTCGCAGCAACCGGGGGCGCCATGTGTCGCCAGCAGAGCCCCTCGCTTCGGCGTGTCATTCCCGTTCGCGCACCCCAATATCGCAACGACTCCTACAGTCAAGAAGTTCGCCAGCTAGAGAGTTCTAGCGCGAGCGGGCAAACGCGCCCGCCCCACCCTGGCGGTCGCAGGAGAGCCGAATGATTAGTCAATGGTTGGTGGCCAACCTTCCCTCGTGGGTGCTGTTGCTGGGAATCATTGTCTTCGTCGCCGGTGGAGCGATTCTCGTTCAAGTATTTGTGCGCCGTCGTTTCCCCAACCTCAAGGGTGAAGAGCACAACGATGTCATCAAGTTTGCGTTCGGGGTGGTGGGATTCGTGTTCGCGTTCTTCCTTGGCTTCGTCGTATCCGCCATGTGGGGACAGATCGGCGACGCGGACGGAAGAGCGCGTACCGAGGGTGCAGCGGGGGTGCAGCTTGTCAGAACTGTCACAGTGTTCGACCAGCCTGATGAAGATCGGATTCGGAAGGCTCTGCTCGAGTACCAGCAGGCAGCGTTAGTCGAGTGGCGCGAAATCGCCCAAGGCGGCTCATACCCCGACGCCGACGAGGCCTTTACGCGACTTTATGCGGCCTATGAAGAAGTTCAAGCACGCACCGACGCGCAAAAGACAATACTCTCAACCTCTTTCGGCAATCTCGACAGCGTCGGGCAGGCACGTACGCAGCGCTTGGCGCAAGCGCAAACGGATGATGGGCCGCCCTGGTCGCTGTGGGCGGTCATCTGGTTGACCAGCGGCCTCCTTCTGGCCTGCGCAATCATTTACGATGTCAAGAAACCCGCGACCCACTACACGATGGTTGCGATTCTGGGCATTCTGGTGGCCGTAAACCTGTTCCTCGTCGCGGAACTCTCACACCCATTCATCGGTGAAATTGGGACGACCTCGGAACCACTGCAACAGGTCATCCGGCAGTTGTCGTGAGGTCGTATTACCGCGGGGATGCGTCGGCAGGCTAGCCGGCGCGAAACCATCCGATGAGCTTCCGCAGGGGGCGCAGAGGGTTACCCACGAGCCGGCACCTCGAGTTCGGTCAGCAGCGCTCGGACCCGACGCTCGATCTCGTCGCGGATGGGACGTATTGCGGCGACGTCTTGTCCGTGTGGATCATCGAGGATCCATTCCTCATACCGACGGCCCGGAAATATCGGGCAGGCGTCGCCACAGCCCATCGTGATGATGACGTCTGCGGCCCGCACGATTTCATCCGTCCACGGCTTGGGGTATTCACCCGAAATGTCGATGTCGCGCTCGGCCATGGCTTCAACCGCTGCCGAGTTGACCAACTCGCCTGGCTCGGAGCCCCCGGACCACGCGACCGCCCGATCGCCGGCCAGATGGGTGAAGAATCCCATCGCCATCTGCGACCGGCCGGCGTTGTGGGTGCACAGGAACAGGACGGTCGGCTTTCCGTCGTTCGATTTGCCCTCGACTTTTGCGAGTGCGCGGAGTCGTTGTCGCGCAAAGCGTTCGGCCAGCAAGGGGAGGAAACGGGGTACCGTCGCCCGGCCGGCGAATTGGTCATAGGACGAGTGCAGGAACCTTTCGATGGTTTCCACCCCGAACACACCGTCGAACTCCTTCTGGAGTTGGCTGGCCGCCGTCTTCATCGCCAAACGCTGGTCGATGGACAGATCGCTACGGAGATGGTGCTCAACGATGTTGTCGGTCATGGCTTCTCCTGAACTAGGCGGGCTGGACATCGGGGACGAAACGGTCGATTCGGACGGTGAGTTCACGTACCGCATCATCGAACGCGGACGCGATGGCGGTGCGGGTCGGATCGCTGATCGACCAGTGGATGCGAGGTAGTTCAGCGGGCAGCTCCTCATGCGCGTTGTCGCACACCGCGATCACCAGGTCGTCGGCGGCGAGGACATCCCCTAGATAACGCGGTTTGACTGCGCGCATCGACAAGTTGAGGCGTTTTGCGGCGGCCACCGCGCCCCGATGCACCTGGGGCGCGGGTTTGGTGCCGGCTGAGGTAGCGGGTAGTTCGCTGCGCCGGTTCCAGATCGCGGCGGCTAGCTGGCTGCGGGCCGAGTTGTGGGTGCAGACGAACACGACGCGACGAGCCCGATGTTGGGCTGATGGGAGCAGACCGTCGAGCGCCGCATGGTTGAGCTTGAGGTATGTCCGCCGCCCGTCGGCTTCTGACCGGCCCTGCCGTACCAGCCCGGTGTTCTTCAGCACAGCGAGGTGATGCGCGAGCAGGTTGGAAGACATCGACAGCACGGCGCGCAGTTCTGAGGGGGACACATCCGCATTGAGCAGGTGGTCGACGATCGTCAGCCGGGCGGGATCGGATAGCGCGGCGAAAACCGCGGTACGTCGCGCCAAATCCAAAGTCGTATCAACAGACATTGACTCAATATCTACTGAGGCAAGTCGGCGATGTCAATCCGTCCAGTGGAAATGTCGCCTCGAGCCCCTTACCGGTTCATCTTCCGTTCACTATCCGTAGGCAAGTGATTAACGGCGTGCGCTTAGGTTTTCAGCCGAGCAGCAACCGGTCTGCTCGACGCGACATGTGTCATGGCGGGGGCAACGGCCCCTGCCAGCGTCTACCTGTTTCACAAAGGAGCTTCGTGAAGGCCAATCGAACTGGTGCCGCGCTGAGCCTGCTGGCCGCTGGCACCTTGCTACTGGCGGCGTGCGGTAGCGACAACAACGCCTCTTCGGGATCGGGATCAGACAGTGGGTCGACTCCGGCCGGTGACTGCGGCGGCAAGGAAGCGCTCAAGGCCAGTGGCTCGTCGGCACAGGCGAATGCGATGACGCGCTTCATCAACGCTTACGAGAAGGACTGCCCCGGCTTCACTCTCAACTACACCTCGAGCGGCTCGGGTGCCGGTGTCTCGGAGTTCATCGGCGGACAGACCGACTTCGGCGGTTCCGATTCGCCGCTAAGCGCCGAGAAGGGCGAGGTCGACAAGGCCAAGGAGCGGTGCGGCGGCAGCGACGCGTGGAACCTTCCCGCCGTGTTCGGGCCCATTGCCGTCACATACAACGTCGCAGGCGTCGACGGCTTGGTGCTCGATGGACCGACCTTGGGCAAGATCTTCAACGGCACGGTCAAGACGTGGGATGCCCCCGAGATCGCGGCACTGAACGAGGGCGCCAGCCTGCCGGCCGAGCCGATCAACGTGATCTTCCGCAGCGACGAGTCGGGCACGACGGACAACTTCCAGAAGTACCTGGACGCGGCCTCGGACGGATCGTGGGGCAAGGGTGCCGGCAAGTCGTTCGCCGGCGGGGTCGGCGAAGGTGCGAAGGGTAACGAGGGCACGTCCGCAGCGATCGCGAGCACCCCGGGTTCCATCACCTACAACGAGTGGTCCTTCGCCAAGGCGCAGAACCTGTCGATCGCCAGGATCATCACCTCGGCAGGGCCGGAGCCGGTCGAGCTGAACACTGAATCGGCGGGTAAGGCCATCGACGGCGTCAAGTTCAAGGGCGAAGGTAACGACCTGGTGCTCGACACCGCGTCGTTCTACATGCCGACCGAGCCCGGTTCGTACCCGATCATGCTTGCCGCGTACGAGATCGTGTGCTCGCAGTACCCCGACGCCGAGGTCGCCACCGCGGTGAAGGCGTTCCTGCACTCAGCACTCGGTAACGGCCAGACCGGTCTCGAGGATAACGGCTACATCCCGATCCCCGAGGCGTTCAAGACTCGCCTGACCGAGGCCGTCGACGCGATCAACGCGAAGACGTAGTAGCAACGACGCATGGCTGTGACACCAGATTCGACCGCTGTGGGCTCGTCAACCACGACGAGCCCACAGCAGGTTGGGCATACTTCAGAGAAGCCAACCAAGGATCGGAAGGGATCGGCTTTGAAGCAGGGCGAGGGACGTTGGGGCGACACCGTCTTCAAGTCCATCGCGATCGCGGCCGGCGCAACCATCATCGGCGCGATCGCTCTGATGGCCCTCTTCCTGATCGTCAAGGCGATCCCGTCGCTGCAGGCCAACCAGGCGAACTTCCTGACCAGCACGGAGTTCCTCACCAGCGACTCGGCCAACCTCCGCTTCGGCGTTCGCGACCTGTTCATGGTGACGGTGCTCAGCTCGGTCTTCGCCCTGATCATCGCCGTGCCCGTCGCGATCGGCATTGCGGCGTTCTTGACGAACTACGCACCGAAGCGGTTGGCACGGCCGTTCGGAATGCTGGTGGATCTGTTGGCGGCGGTGCCGTCGATCGTTTTCGGTCTGTGGGGCATCTTCGTGCTGGCCCCGTGGCTCACCCCGGTGGCGACTTTCCTCAACGAGAACCTCGGCTGGTTCTTCCTCTTCTCCGAAGGCAACGTCTCGCTCGCGGGAGGCGGCACCATCTTCACGGCGGGAATCGTTCTGGCCGTGATGATTCTCCCGATCATCACCTCGGTCACCCGGGAAGTGTTCGCACTCACCCCACGTGGTCACGTCGAGGCCGCGCAGGCTCTCGGTGCGACCAAATGGGAAGTCATCCGGATGACGGTCTTTCCCTACGGCCGCAGCGGCATGATCGCGGCGTCGATGCTGGGCTTGGGCCGGGCGCTCGGTGAGACGATCGCGATCCTGATCATCTTGCGGACGGCTGCTCAGGCGGGCCACTGGTCGCTGTTCGACGGTGGCTACACGTTCGCGTCCAAGATCGCCTCGGCAGCAGCGGAGTTCAGTGCGCCACTGCCCACAGGCGCTTACATCGCCGCCGGCTTCGTGCTCTTCGCGCTGACCTTCGTCGTCAACGCACTGGCCCGGGCCGCGGCCGGCGGAAGGGTTAGCGGAGGATGACGGCAACACTGGACCAGCCGGTGAAGGCCCCCACCTTCCACCCGGTGAGCACGGGTCGCAAGTTCAAGAATCGCCTCGCGACAACACTTTTCACCGCGTCTTTCGTGGTCGCGATGGTCCCGTTGATCTGGTTGATCTACACGGTACTTGCCAAGGGCATCGCGGCGATCACCTCTTCGACGTGGTGGAGCCACTCGCTCGCCGGCGTGCTGCCGGAGGAGATGGCCGGCGGTGTTTATCACGCGATCTATGGCACGGTGATTCAGGCCGCGATCGCCGCCGTGCTGTCGGTGCCGTTAGGTGTCATGGCCGCGGTGTACCTGGTCGAATACGGACGGGGCAAGTTCGCCAAGGTGACCACGTTCATGGTCGACATTCTTGCCGGCGTGCCGTCGATCGTGGCCGCGCTCTTCATCTTCGCGCTGTGGATCGCGACCCTGGGATTCGAGCAGAGCGCCTTCGCGGTGTCGTTGGCATTGGTCTTGCTGATGCTTCCCGTCGTCGTGCGCAACACCGAGGAGATGCTGAAACTCGTACCGGACGAGCTGCGAGAAGCGTCGTACGCGTTGGGCATTCCCAAATGGAAGACGATTGCACGCATCGTCGTACCCACCGCGTTGCCCGGGATGATCAGCGGCATCCTGTTGGCCCTTGCCAGGGTGATGGGGGAGACGGCTCCGGTGCTGGTGCTAGTGGGTTACAGCCGGTCCATCAACATGGACCCACTCGAGGGCAACATGGCGTCGCTGCCACTGCTGATCTACACCGAACTGGTCAACCCGGAAGCGGCGGGCGCGCTGCGAGTCTGGGGTGCCGCGCTGACCCTCATCTTGATCATCGCGGCGCTGTACCTCGGCGCTGCATTCGTCAACCGATACCTGACGCGGAACAGAGTTTAGGAGCCTCATGGCCAAGCGGCTGGATCTCAAAGACCTCAACATCTACTACGGTTCGTTCCACGCCGTCGCCGACGTGGGATTGTCCGTCACACCGCGTAGTGTCACCGCCTTCATCGGCCCCTCGGGCTGCGGAAAATCGACGGTGCTGCGCACTCTCAACCGCATGCACGAGGTCCTGCCCGGCGCCCGGGTCGAAGGCTCGGTGCTGCTGGACGGTGAGGACATCTACGCTGCGGGCATCGATCCGGTGAGCGTCCGCAAGACCATCGGTATGGTGTTCCAGCGGCCGAACCCGTTCCCCACCATGTCGATTCGCGACAACGTGGTTGCCGGTCTGAAGCTGCAGGGTGTGCGCAACAAGAAGACGCTCGAGGAGGTCGCCGAGCGCTCACTCAAGGGCGCCAACCTCTGGAACGAGGTCAAGGACCGGCTGGACAAGCCCGGCGGCGGCCTGTCCGGTGGGCAGCAGCAGCGACTGTGCATCGCGCGCGCAATCGCAGTGCAGCCGGACGTGCTGCTGATGGACGAGCCATGCTCGGCGCTGGATCCGATTTCGACGTTGGCAATCGAGGATCTGATCTCAGAACTCAAGCAGGACTACACAATCGTCATCGTGACCCACAACATGCAACAGGCCGCCCGCGTCAGTGACCAGACGGCTTTCTTCAATCTGGAGGCCACCGGTAAGCCGGGTCGGCTCGTCGAGATCGACGTAACCGAGAAGATCTTCTCGAATCCGACGCAGAAGGCGACCGAGGACTACATCTCAGGCCGCTTCGGCTAAGCGCTGAGTCCGAAAAGCCAAGAGCCCCCGATCACTCGGGGGCTCTTGGCTTTGAAGTGAACGACCTTCAGCGTGATGCCAGCTGGTCTTCTTCTGGGAGGTTGCCGGTGGCCTGGAAGATGACCCGGCGGGCGATCTCGACCGCGTGATCGGCGAAGCGCTCGTAGAACCGGGACAGCAGCGTCACGTCGACCGCGGCGGTGACGCCATACTTCCACTCGCGGTCCATCAGCACGGTGAAGAGGTGGCGATGGAGATCGTCCATCGCATCGTCTTCTTCGCTGATCCGTGCCGCCTTCTCCGGATCGCGCGTAACGAGCACCTCCTGGGCGCTGTTACCCAATTCGACTGCCACCCGGCCCATTTCAGCGAAGTAGCCGTTGACCTCTTCGGGCAGCGCATGCTGGGGATGGCGACGGCGGGCGATCTTTGCCACGTGTAGCGCCAGGGCGCCCATCCGATCGACGTCGGCGACGATCTGGATCGCCGTGACAATCGAGCGCAGATCGCCTGCCACCGGCGCCTGCAGCGCCAGCAGCACGAACGCGGCCTCCTCGGCGCGCGCGCTCATCGCGATGATATGCTCATGGTCGCTGATCACCTGCTCGGCCAGAACGAGATCGGCCTGCAACAGGGCTTGGGTTGCGCGCTCCATCGCCGCGCCGGCCAGCCCGCACATGTCGCCGAGCTGTCCAGATAGCTGATCCAACTGGTCGTGGTACGCGGTTCGCATGTATCCACCCTACGGTCTGAGCAGCCGGAACGTCACGGCGTGCAGGGTGAACGCCAGGTGAATGGCGCATGCCGAAAAGCCGACGATGCCACGCGGACAGGACTATTCGCAGGTCGTGTCGGCAGCGTTCGTGACGGTCAGATCCTCGGGCAGGTCGGTCGGTGTGCTGTCGGTGCCGCGCACGATCTGGACCTGCACCGGAGATCCGCTCGATGGCGGCGAGGTCACCGAGTAGAAGTCGTTGCCGAGTACCACCTGAACGACGTCGCCGAGGTTGGTCGCGCGTTCGATGGTCGAGTTGGGGAACGACGCGGCAACGGTTGCCGCCGCCTGCTCGTTGCCCGGGGAGAAGAACACCGTTGTGGTGTCCAGCGGACCGGGGTAATCGTCGGGCGTGATGACGTTGAAGCCATGCGTTTGGAGTTCGCCGGCAGCGGTCGCACCCAGCCCGTCTTCGCCCGTCGAATTCGACACCTGCACGGTGATGTCGTTCGGGTCGGTCGTGATCGTGTCGACGAGCTCGGTCGGTGCCGCGGCGTCCTGACTGGGTGCCTCGGTCTGGCTTTCGGGAGTGCCGGGCACCGGGGTGTTGTCGGCGTTCTTTTCCTCTGGCAGCGGATCGTCGTTGATGATCGCGTCGAAGATGGCCCGGTTGTCTTCTTCGCGAAGGTGCTCGTTGCCGTACTCGTCCATGAACCCCGTCGTCGGCACGGTCAGGAACGTGATCCGGCCCGCGGCGATGCCCTGAACCGACTGGCCCAGGGTGACCAGGTCTTTGGTGTTCATGTTGTCGACATAGCTGTCGTTGATGAACATGTTGACGACGTTGTTGAGCTTGTTGAGGGAGAAGAACACTTCCTTGGAGATCATCGAGCGCAGCAGCGAGGACAGGAAAAGCTGCTGACGCTTGATGCGGCCGTAGTCGCCGTTGGTTTCCGTCGTGACCTGGCGTGCCCGCACGTACTGAAGTGCGGTGTGGCCGTCCACCGTCTGGCGGCCGGCATTGGCCAGCACGGTGCCCAGCTCGTAGTCCTCGAGCGGGGTGGTGCTGCACACCTCGACACCGCCGAGTGCGTCGACCATCTTCGAGAAACCCGCGAAATCGACTGCCATGAAACGGTTTACGTACAGGCCCGACAACTTCTGAATGACCTTCACCAGGCACTTCGGTCCACCGACGGCGTACGCGGAATTCAGCTTGTACTCGGTGTAGACCCTGTCGGCCCCGTACATGGGTGACTCGGGGTCGGTGATCGGGCCGTATTCCCCGGTTTTGGGGTCCCACGGCTCGCACTGCATGGGCTCGATGGCGAGGTCTCGCGGAAATGACACCGCCACAACACGTTCACGGTTTGCGGGGATGTTCACCAGCATCACCGTGTCCGACCTCGCGCCGGCGGCCTCGTCGGTCGTGCCCGCACCCATGTCGACGTTCTCGCCCATGCGGCTGTCCACGCCGACGATCAAGAAGTTCTCGTCACCGAACTGTGCGTTCGGATCGAGGATGTCGCGGGAATCGGGATCGAGCGCGGAGATCCGGTTGAGCATGTTGTTCTTCGCCGACTGCCACTGCCACGCCCCACCGGTGAGGGCAAGAGCGAGCACGGCGATCAGGGCGGTGACCACGCGTCCGACGATCATCGACCTGTGCCGGCCCCGTGACGGCTGATGCTCATCGGTTCGGCGACGGCCGGCACCGACATGAGACGGCGGAACGCGGCCGTGCCGATGGGTGGATGTCAGGTCCGGCAGGTCCATCGCGACGGCCGGGATGATCTCGGTGTCGTAGTAGTCCTCGGCCTCAGGAACGTCTGCAGCGGCTTCGTGAGGTTCGATGTCGGGTCCGAAGGGCCGCTCGTGCCGACCGTACGCCGGCACGGCATCGATGACCTCGGTCAGCGGAGACGGCGGCGGTTCGGCGGGCGGCGGCGTGCTGAGGTCGGGCCGGTCTCGCTTCAGCTCAGCTGGGACGGCCTCGTCGCCGTTGAGCTTGGCGATGAGGTCGGCGACCGTCACTCCGTCGGTGTGGTTACCGACGGAGGACGCCGATGGCTCCTCGGTGGGCGCATCGTCATTGTCGGACACGTGCGCGCGCTCCCACGGCGCGGCGCCTGGTGACGGGTGAGATCTTCGGGTATGCCATTGATAGGTCTCGGACTGGTCGTCAGGCGACGACGAGGCACCCCGGCCATGACGGCCAGGAGTGGCGTTGTCGCCGTCACTCATCCTTCTACCGGCCTCCGACTCATCAACCGCCGCGTGCGACGTTGGGCTCCGATGTACCCGGTGCTTCCCTACAGGTCACAGCACCCAGCAACACTTCAGTGGCCCCGACGTTGGAGCCGACTTCGAACGAGACTCATATCGTACTGAGACATCCTGAGAGATGTGATGTCAGAGTCGTCTCAGGTGGGAGACGACTATGAGACGTACTAACCTCCTGAATGCATGACCTCGGCGCCCACCGGGACGGTGCAGTCGTCGGGGTTTGTTAGCCAGCCCTCGGGCAGTGACACCGCGGCAGGGGAGCCCTGCCGGCCCCGCGGCCCCATTGCCGCGGCGGGAAACTCGATGGTCTGGTCGAGGTTGCCGAGCAGGCTCCGCAGTTCCTCCAGCGACTTGACCAGCGCCAACGCGCGCCGCAGGTCCGCACCGGCGGGGAAGCCGTGGAGATACCAGGCGACGTGCTTGCGGATGTCGCGCATTCCCCTGTCCTCGCCGAAATGCGCGGCGAGCAGTTCGCCGTGGCGCAGGATGATCGCCGCGACCTCGCCCAGTGTCGGCGGGGCGGCGGCGGGTGTGCCGGCGAATGCGGCCGACAACTCGGCGAACAACCAGGGTCGACCTAGGCACCCCCGACCGATGACAACGCCGTCGCAACCGGTCGCATCCATCATCGCCAGCGCATCGGCGGCTTCGAAGATGTCGCCGTTGCCGAGCACGGGAACCGTCGTGACGTGCTGTTTCAGCGCGGCGATCTGCTCCCAGTCCGCCTCGCCGGAGTATCGCTGTGCCGCAGTGCGCGCATGAAGCGCGACGGCGGCGGCGCCCTCCTCGGCGGCGATCCGGCCGGCGTCGAGGTGGGTGTGATGAGAGTCATCGATTCCGATCCGGAATTTCACCGTCACCGGAATGTCAGTGCCCTCGGTGGCGCGCACCGCCGCGGCCACGATCTGCCCGAACAGCCTGCGCTTGTACGGCAGCGCCGCCCCGCCACCGCGTCGGGTGACCTTGGGAACCGGGCAGCCGAAGTTCATGTCGATGTGATCGGCCAGGCCCTCGTCGACGATCATCTTCGCCGCCAGATAGGTGTTGTGCGGATCAACGGAGTACAGCTGAAGCGATCGCGGGGTTTCGTCGTCGGCGAAGGTGACCATGTGCATGGTCGACGGGTGGCGCTCGACGAGTGCCCGGGCCGTCACCATCTCGCACACGTAGAGCCCGCTGACGGTGCCGGCCCTGGCCGTTTCCAGTTCGCGGCACAGCGTGCGGAAGGCGACGTTGGTGACGCCCGCCATCGGTGCCAGCACGACGGGGCTTCGCAGCGCGATAGAACCGATCTGCAGGGCTGGGCGGGCGTCGGTCAGGACGCTGATGACGTCACCAGGAGGTTCTTGGCGGCCTTCTTCTCGGCTACCTTGGCGATGCGTTCGAGCCTGCGCTGCTTGGCGATTTCGAACTTCACGCAGGTGTCTTCGAGCTCCTCGACGTGGGCGGCCAGCTCGTCGCGCAGCCGGGCGGCCTCACCGGTGAAGTCGTCGCGTTCGAAGATGCGCCACTTCTTGAGCACCGGCATCACGACATCATCGAGGTGGATGCGGGGGTCGTAGACACCGCCCGAGGCGATGGTGACAGCCTTACGCCGGAAGTCCGGGATCGTGTATCCGGGCATCTTGAAGTTGGTCAGCACCTTGTGGAGCGAGTGCATCGCCTGGTTGGGGGCAATATCGAACCCGGCAGCCGAAACGTCACGGTAGAAGATCATGTGCAGGTTCTCGTCAGCCGAAACCCGTTGCAGCAGTTGGTCGGCGACGGTCTCGTTGCAGGCCTTGCCGGTGTTGCGGTGTGACACGCGGGTGGCCAGCTCCTGGAACGTCACGTAGATGACGGAGTCGAACAAGGATTCGGCGAACAGGTTGGCGTCACCCTCCAGCTGCTGGTTCTGGCCGGGGGAGAAGCCGCGGGTGACCTGTTCCATGCGTAGCTGCTCGAGCTCGACGGGGTCGATCGCGCGGGTGACGACCAGATAATCGCGCAGCGCGATGCCGTGCCGGTTCTCCTCGGCGGTCCAGCGGTTCACCCAGAAGCCCCACGGTCCGTCCATGCTGAAGTTCATCGCGATCTCGCGGTGATAGGACGGCAGGTTGTCCTCGGTCAACAGGTTGGTCAGCATCGCGACCTGGGCGACCTCGGACAGCTTCGACTCTTCGGGGTCCCAGTCCTTACCGCCGAGGGCGTAATAGTTCTTGCCGTCCGACCACGGGATGTAGTCGTGCGGATTCCAGTCCTTGCGCATGGTCAGGTGCCGGTTGACGTTCTTCTCGACCACTGGCTCGAGTTCGGTGAGCAGCTGTAGGTCGGTCAGGTCTTTCGACATGGCCCCTCCCGAGTTATCTGTACCTGTTGGTTGCACTCAATATATCTGTGCCCCGCGGTGACATTCAAGTCACTACGCATCGTGTCACATAAGCCACACGGGACCCACGTGCGCTGGCTAATATTTCGCCGGGCAAGTAACTGAAGCCCGCATGTCAGGCGAAGACGACTCGGAGGACGGGCTCAGGTGAACATGCTCAATATCGTTGCCGGTGCGATGGCCGCGGCGGTGGTCGCCGGCACCGGTATGTGTCTGGGGGCGGGCATTGCGAACGCCGCCCCGGAGGTGGTCGACCGCACCTATAACGACGCCAAGCGGATGATCCAGCAGGCGGGCGGCACCGCTGTCATCGCGACGCGGACAGGTGCGGGCCTGGAAGACGGAAAATGCCTTGTGATGAACGCCTGGGACGCGGGTTATCAACGCATCGTCCGCGGCGGTATGCGGGCTAACAACGAGGTGCTGCTCGCCCTGAACTGCAACGGCGTTCTGGCAGGTCCAGGCTCCTCTGGCAACTCCTTGGCGAGTCCGGTCGGTCGCGAGGCAAAGCTTAAGGCCGAGCAGGAAGCCGCGAAGCGAGCAGCGCAGCAGAGGCAGGCCCAAGCGGCTGCCTCCGCCGGCTAGCTCCCCCGGTGGCGGCCTCGACCGGGAGGCCATAAGCTACGGTCATCAACCGTTTTGAGGTTCATTGACTGTGGAGGTCGGGCGCACGTGAAGAAGCTCATCGTTCTAGGGGCGGGCTCGGCGTTTGCCGTCGCGGCAGCCACGTCTCTGTTGTTCGGGGCAGGCATCGCATCGGCCGCCCCTGATGTCGTGGGCGACACGTACTCGGATGCCGAACAGGCGATCTCGGACAGCGGCGGTTCCGTGGTCGTCGCGTCGCGGGTCGGCGACAAGCTCGACCAGGGTGACTGCATCGTCACCAACGCATGGGACGCGTCATTCCTGCGTATCGATTCTTCCGACGATTCTCAGGTCAATGTCGCGCTGAACTGCAATGGTGGGCATGCCACTGCTACCAACCCCGGCTCGTCGGCGCAGAATCCGCTCGGTCGGGCTTCGAAGGAAGAGCAAGAGGCCGCCGAAGCCGAAGAGCAGGAGCTCGCCGGGCCTGAGATCCCCGATAACTAGGGATCAGTAGCTCGATACGCGGCTCAGCAGCATCTCCACGCAGTAGTCGATGAATTGCTCGCGTGAAGCTGCGAGGCTGCCGTTCAAGTAGGCGGTGAACAACGCCGTCAACGCACCGATCAGGCCAGTGGCGACCATGGCTGCCTGCACAGGGTCCCCGATGCGGGTCAGCTTGCGCTGTACGAGTTCGATGAAGCTCGGCATCCATTCGGCGCCCGAGCGGGTCAGTACCGGTTCCTTCTCGGGCGCCAGCAGCAGAACCCGGCCGCGCGCTGGATCGTCGACCATGAGCGCGACGAATTGCTCGACGGCGTCGCGCGGGGTTTTCGCCGTCGTCAGCGTGGACATGGCCCGCGCGCAGACGTCGTCGTAGACCGCGCGGACGAACTCGTCTCGGTCAGTGAAGCTCTCGTAGAAGTAGCGTTCGGTCAGCCCGGCCGACTGGCACACCCCGCGCACCGTCAGGGCCGGCCCCTGCGCGCCTCCGAGTCGGGCGACGCCCGCGGCGATCAGTTCGTCGCGGCGCAATGCCTGCCGGTCCTCCAGGGGTACACCGGACCACCGGCCCCGTCGTTGACCCGACGCCACATCCCTCCTAGACTTCATTCTGACAACGCGTGTAGTCAGAATAGGTCGTTCTGACTGGATGGGAAGCTAACCCAGTGACTCAAGATACGTCCGCGACATGCCCCGTGCACAGAGACGAGGCTCCCGCGGCAGCCGGGTGCCCTGTTTCGTCAGCGGGATACGACGCTCCGCCGCCGTCGCTGGGGCCCGACTCGCTGACGTGGAAGTATTTCGGTCGGTGGACCGGAATGCTGCAGGGGCCCTGGGCCGGCTCGATGCAGAACATGCATCCACAGCTGGGTGCCGCAGTCCAGGAGCACTCGATCTTCTTCATGGAACGGATGCCGCGGCTGTTCCGGTCGGTGTATCCGATCGGCGGCGTGGTGTTCGACGGTGACCGCGCGCCCCAGACCGGGGCACAGGTCCGCGACTATCACATCGGGATCAAGGGCGTCGACGATCAGGGTCGTCGCTACAGCGCGCTGAACCCCGACGTTTTCTATTGGGCACACGCGACATTCTTCAAGTCGACGCTGCTGGCGGCGGAATGGCTCGGCGGCGGGCTCACGGAGGCGCAGAAACGGCAGCTGTTCGACGAGCACATCGTCTGGTACCGCATGTACGGCATGAGCATGCGGCCGGTGCCGAAGTCGTGGGAGGAATTCCAGGAGTACTGGGATCACATGTGCCACAACGTGTTGGAGAACAACTGGGCCGCACGCGAGGTACTCGATCTGTCATCGATGCCGAAGCACCCCTCGCTGAACTGGATGCCCGACTGGATGTGGAAGCTGAACATCGCGGGGATGCAGCGGTTCTTCAACTTCACGACCGTCGGCCTTTTCGATCCGGCGGTTCGTGACCTGATGGGCTACACCTGGACGCCCCGCCAGGAGCGGCTGCACAAACTGTTCGGCAAGGTGGTGTATCACGCCGTCAAGCTGCTGCCCAAACGCGTGATGATGCACCCGCGCAAGCGATCTGCGTGGGATCGTGCCACCGGCCGGCTGCCCGCGGACTCACCGTTGGTCGAGACGCCGGCGCGCAACCTTCCGCCGGTGGAGTACCGCGATAACCCGCATTACTACTCGCCGAAGGTCTGAGACCTGACGTCAGACGGTGTGCTCCGTCCATGCCACACCGTCGAAAGCCTTATCCGGCAACGGCATATTCTGCACCAGGAATTCCCAGGCCACCCGTGCTGCGGCGTTAAGATGCAGATGACCTGGAACGAGGGTGTCAATGACCGATCCGACTGCCCGCCGGCAAGCCGAGTTCGCTCCAACTCAAGTGTCGGCCGACACTGTCGACGAAACACGCGGCGGCACCGGAACACTCGGCTCGTCATTTGACATGTCCAGGCCGCCATCCGCCCAGATCGCGCGGATCGAGGTCGGCCAGCGGCTCGACGACTTCGATCTGCTCGTCGAACTCGGCAGCGGCGCATTCGCACGAGTCTTTCTAGCTCGTCAACGGTCTATGCAACGCCTGGTGGCGGTGAAGATCTCCGCGAACCGCGGCGAGGAAGGGCAGACACTCGCCCAGCTTGATCACGACTACATCGTCCGGGTCTTCGACCAGCGGATACTCCGAGATCGGGACTGGCGGCTGCTCTACATGCAATATGTGCCCGGCGGGACGCTGCTCGACCTCGGTCGACTGATTTTCGGTGACGAGCGGCGACCCGAATCCGGTCAAGCGCTGCTCGACGCGGTCGACGTCGCGCTGGAGGCACGCGGCGAGAGCCGGCCCACCGAATCAACCGCTCGCGCTGAGCTCGCGACGCTTTCCTGGCCCGAGACGGTCGCATGGCTGGGGAAACGACTGGCTGAAGCATTGCACTACGCGAATTCGCGGGGCGTCCTGCACCGCGACATCAAGCCCGCCAACGTATTGCTTGCACCCGATGGCACCCCCAAACTCGCGGACTTCAACATCAGCTTCGCCCGAAACCTCTCCGGCGCAAGCCCGTTCACCTACTTCGGCGGCTCACTGTCCTATATGTCTCCTGAGCAGCTCATGGCTACCCGGCCCGGGCACGTTCAGGACGCGGCAATGCTCGACACGCGCAGTGACATCTACTCACTCGCGGTCATGCTGTGGGAACTGCTGACGGGAATGAAACCGTTCGACGATTCCGCGGCGCAGGCTGCTCGCGCGGAGTCGGCCGAATTGGTCGGCGACACCACCGCGCTCGATCTGATGCTGTCCACCCGCGCAGGAGGGATTACATCGGAGGCACTTGCGGCGCTGCCGAGTGACTGTCCTACCGCGCTGCGTCGAGTTCTGTTGAAGGCACTGAGCGCAGACCGCGATCAACGCTGGGCCTCGGGGGCCGAACTCGCCGAGCAACTGCAGTTGTGCCTTGATCCGCAAGCGCGTGACCTCGTGGATCCACCTGAACGAAGTTGGCGGCTGCGTCTGCGGCCGTACTTTCTGCCGATCGCCGTGCCGGCCGTCGTGATTCCCAATGCGTTGGCCGCCGCCTACACCATCCACCACAATCAATTGCTCATCGTGAGCAAGCTTTCCGAGCAGGGCCAAGACCGTTTCATGCTGCTCACGACGCTGCTCAACCTACTGGTCTGGCCGCTCGGCATTGTGTTGGCCGTCTATTCGATCCGTTACGTGATCTTCGTCCCGCGGCGCCTGCGGCGTGGTCCGACACCGCCTGCAGAAGCATTGGCCCGCGCGCGCCACGACTGCCTCGTCGCAAGTGAACGGGTGGTCTTCGTCGTCATTGGTTTGTGGGTGATGTCTGGGCTGACGTTTGCGCTCATCCTGCAGTCCGTTGCGGGTGGAATGCCCGGTCGATCCGCGATCCACTTCGTGGGGTCCCACGCGGTGGGCGGCGCGATCGCGATCGCGTATCCGTTCTTTCTGCTGACCTTCCTCATCGTCCGCAGCATCTATCCGGAGCTGATCGCCCAAGGACAGACAGACGCGCGGGATGCCGAGCAGTTACGCGCACTCAGCCGTCGACTGTCACGCTATTTGGCGATCGCAGCGTCGGTGCCGTTGCTCGCCATCATGGCCGTCAGCTTCCTGACCGCTTCCGAGATCGCCGAAATCATCGTCCCGATCAGGGTGGTGTGTATCGGGGGAATTGCCGCATTCGTATTCGCGTACTGGCTGTCGCGCATGATCGAATCCGACATTCAAGCGCTCGAGCGGGTGATTCTCCAGGCACGGATTTCAGAACGCCGCGTGCCGTCGTAGAGCCGGTGCCGTGCACCGCGCCAGGCGGTGCAGCTTGCGAATTCGTACTTCTGGTGCCCCCACCAGGGCTCGAACCTGGGACCTGCGGATTAAAAGTCCGTAGCTCTACCAACTGAGCTATAGGGGCGCGAGGAATCAGGATACTGGGTGCCGTCGGGCACCGCGTTTGAGGATTGGGGTGTCCGTACCCTAAGCTAGCGAGGCTCCCAGCGTCACAGCGTTGTGAGTACCCCGGAGAGATTCGGCTGGCCCCCTTCGTCTAGCGGCCTAGGACGCCGCCCTTTCAAGGCGGTAGCGCGGGTTCGAATCCCGTAGGGGGTACGCGCGGCACCGTACGATTGGAAGCCGCAAGCGTAGAAAGCAAGGCCCTGTGGCGCAGTTGGTTAGCGCGCCGCCCTGTCACGGCGGAGGTCGCGGGTTCGAGTCCCGTCAGGGTCGCCAGTATTGGCGAGGCACTTCGGTTATCCATACGGCCGGTGCCTTCCGGCCAGGTAGCTCAGTTGGTACGAGCGTCCGCCTGAAAAGCGGAAGGTCGCCGGTTCGATCCCGGCCCTGGCCACTCCGGAGGCGCTCTGCCTCGATGCCCCGTCGACGTTCGTTCGAGTATCGACGGCCTCCACCACGACTGGCCGGGACAGTTGCGTCTTTCTGGCGGAGCGCATATCTTCCGTTGGTACGATGATGTACCACGGAGGGATCAAATGGCCGAGCCGACCACGGACCCGGTGCGCCTGCCGCCGGCGCCACGCATACCCAAGCTGCTGCAGGGCGTGGGATTCCTCGCTGCCCGGGATAGGGCGGTCGCCGCGGTGTCCAAGCGTTACGGCCCCACATTCACGCTCAACCTGCCGATTTTCGGCCCAACCGTCGTCGTCGGTGATCCGGCCCTGATCAAGGAATTGTTCACGGCGAAACCGGACCTGATCGCACGCGCCGGGGTGCTCGGCGAGATGTTCGGCCCGGGCTCGACGTTCAGTCTCGCGGGCGCCGAGCACCGGGAACGTCGCAAGCTTCTGGTTCCGCCGTTCCACGGCAAGCGCATGGCCGGCTACGAGGCGATCGTCGAAGAAGAGGTCATGCGTGAGGTTGCGTCCTGGCCCGAAGGTCAGGAATTCGAGACCATGCCCTCGATGATGCGCATCACCCTGAACGCCATTCTGCGCACGGTGTTCGGCGCCGAGGGGACGGCCCTGGACGAACTGCGCGATTGTCTGCCGCAGATGGTGTTGTACGCCTCTCGGTTGGCCGTCATGCCGCCGGTGGTGCGCAAGGACTTCGGGCCGCTCAGCCCCGGGCGGAAACTCACCGAGAACCGCAGGCGCTACGACGAGATCATCGCCCGCCTCATCGCCGACATCCGCAACGACCCGGCGTTTGAGCAGCGCACCGATGTCCTGTCGCTTCTGCTGCAGGCTCGGTACGACGACGGGTCACCCATAGCCGACGATCACGTGGCCGACGAACTGCTGACGCTGCTGGCCGCCGGACACGAGACCACCGCCACCACCTTGGCGTGGACGGTCGAGCGGCTGCGCAGACACCCGCGGCTCTTGTCGCGCCTGGCCGCTGAGGTCGACGCCGGCGGGTCTGAGCTCGTCCAGGCCACCATCTGGGAGGTCCAGCGGACCCGGCCCGTCATCAACGGCACCGCGCGAATGACGAAAACGCGGATCCGGCTGGGCGATTGGGTCATTCCGGAGCGTCACGTCGTGATGGCCAGCATCACCCTGGCGCACGTCGCTGCGAGCAGTTTCCCCAACGCAGAGGTGTTCGATCCTGACCGGTTCGTCGGCAATCCACCGGACAATTACGCGTGGATTCCCTACGGTGGCGGCGTCCGCCGATGCATCGGGGCCGCGTTCGCCAACATGGAGATGGTCGTGACGCTGCGAACGCTGATGCGCGAGTTCGAATTCGGCACCACCTACACCGCGGGTGAGCGCAGGCATTCGCGCGGCGTCGCCACCGCGCCCGGTCGCGGCGGCCGGGCGGTCGTTTATCGCCGTCGTGCCGCGGCTCCGCGGATGAGTCCTTCCGGCGCGGCGAGGATATCGGCATGACAGCGAACGAGACCGTCGTCGACGTCGGCCGTGGCATCGAACTCTGCTACGACCACACCGGTGACCCAGCCGATCCACCAGTCATGCTGGTCGCCGGTCTGGGGCAGCAATTGCATTCCTGGCCCGACGAATTCGTCGCAAAACTGGTGGGACTCGGCTATCACGTGATCCGGTTCGACAACCGCGACGCGGGCCGTTCCACCCACATGTCCTATCGTCCGCCCAATCCGGTGGCCATGTTGCGCGGCGGCGATTCCCGGCATCAGTACCACCTGGGTGATATGGCGCGCGACACCGTCGGCCTGATGGATGCACTCGGTTATCGAGATGCGCACCTGGTGGGCGTGTCGATGGGCGGCATGATCGCGCAGACCGTCGCCGCGCATCATCCGGGCCGGGTGCGCACACTCACCTCGATCATGTCGACAACGGGGGCGCGTCGGTTGGGACGGCCCGCGCTGTCCACGTGGCGACGGATGCTGACGTCGAAGCCACCGCGGACGAGGGAAGACGAAATGGATCGGGCCGCGAACATCTTCGCCCACATCGGATCCCACGGCTTTCCCTTCGACGAGGAGGCGGTGCGCACCTATGCCGGCATCGCCTTCGACCGTGACCCCAGCCCGGCGGGCATCGCTCGGCAGCTGGCGGGCATCTTCGCGTCTGGCGACCGAACCGCCGAGCTCGCCCACATCGACGTACCGACCCTGGTCATCCACGGCGATCGGGATCGGATGGTGCATCCGACCGGCGGAGCGGCGACCGCCCGAGCGATACCGGGTGCACGCCTCGAGACGATCGTCGGCCTCGGGCACGACCTGCCCGCCGGGGCATGGGACCAAATCGTCGACCTGATCACCGACCACTTCACTGGCGCAGAATGGAGAACGCATGACACAGAGGCGTAGGACGATAAGTGGCCGCACCGCGGTCATCACCGGTGCGGCATCGGGTATCGGTCGCGCTCTGGCGCAACGGTTATCGGCGCACAGCTGCCCGGTCGCCATCGCCGACGTCGACGAGGCCGGGTTGAAGGAAACCGAGGCGTCGTTGCCTGGCCCGGCCCTACTGCGCGTTCTCGACGTCAGCGATGCGCAGGCGCAGCACGACTTCGCGGCAGAGGTACGTGACTGGGCACCCCAGCCACTCGGCGCGGTGTTCAACAACGCCGGCGTTGCCGTCGGATCGAGCGTGCTCGACGCAGTCCCGGCGGACGACGAATGGCTGTGGAGCATCAACTTCGGCGGCGTCGTCAACGGCACACGGGCGTTTCTGCCCATCCTCGTCGAACAGGATGAGGGCGTGGTCGTCAACACGTCGAGCGTCTTCGGTCTGGTCGGCATGCCGACCCAGAGTGCTTACTGCGCAGCCAAGTTCGCTGTCCGCGGCTTCACCGACGCCCTGCGTCAAGAGCTGCGCGGCACCGGCGTCACTGCCATCAACGTGCACCCGGGCGGGATCAACACCAACATCGTGCGCAACGGTCGGATGCGCACAGATCCCGAGGGCCGAGGTCGCACCCAGGAGCAGATGGCCAAGGAGTTCGCGAACATCACCATGACGCAGCCCGACAAGGCCGCCGAGATCATCCATCGCGGTGTGGAATCGGGCAAGGCGCGCATACTCGTCGGACCCGACGCCTACATGTTCGACGCCTTGGCGCGACTGGCACCGACGCACTATTACGACGTACTCGGCCGGCTGCAGAGCGTCCTGCGAAGGCGCGCCTCGAGCTAGGGGACCAGCACGACCTTGCCGATGTTCTCGCGCGCGGCGAGGATGCGGTGCGCCTCGCGCGCGTTGTCGAACGGCACGGCGGCGTGCACGATCGGCCTTACGACGGCGTCGGCCAATGCCTTTGCCAGGGGACCGATCCACGGTTCGAGTGTGCCGCGGTCATCCCAGAGTGCCAGCATGTTGAGGCCGACGACTGCCTTGGAGTCCGAAAGCTGTTTGGTCAGGTTGAATCCGCGCAGCATCGGTAGCAGCTGAGGCAAGACGGTACGTAGAGAACGCTTCTCGCCCTGCTGCAACGCCGAGATGCCATACGCGATCAGTTTGCCTCCGGGCCGGAGCAGGTCGTAGGAGCGGCGCAGCGACGCACCGCCGATCGCGTCGAGCACCATGTCGTAGGGCGGCAGATCTTTCCACCACCCGTCACGCCGATAGTCGATGGTGCGGTCCACGCCCATATCCTTGAGCACCTGATGCTTACCCGGTGACGCCGTGCCATGGATTTCGACACCCGTGGGCTTGGCCAGCTGGATCGCTGCGGTGCCGACGCCGCCTGCCGCCGCATGGATGAGGACGCGTTCACCGGCCTTCGGTGAGCCGTATCCGTGTAGCGCGGCCCATGCAGTCGCGTAGTTGACCGGAACGGCGGCACCCTGCTCGAAGGTCAGGCGGTCCGGAAGCACAACCGTATCGGAAGCCTTGACGTTCACGATTTCGGCGTATCCACCGAAACGCGTTCCGGCCAGCACTCTTTCGCCCACCCTTGCCTCGTCAACACCTGGACCGACCGCCTCGATGGTCCCGGAAACTTCGTAGCCGACCACAGAGGGCGGTTTGGGCGCTTCGGGGTAGAGGCCGACGCGCGCGAGATGGTCGGCGAAGTTGACGCCGGCGGCGTGCACCTCGATACGGACCTGGCCCGGCCCGGGAGGCGGCGGCTCGGGTCGGTGTTCGACCTTGAGCACTGAGGGATCACCGTGCTTGGTGATGACGACGGCGCGCACGGTTACGAAGTCGCTTTCGCGTGTTCGTACAGCTCGGCGTCGTGGGCGCAGACCATCAGCAGGTCGGGCTCCTGACGCTGGTAGAGCTCGGCGAGGCGAGCGTGGTTGTCTGCCACCTTCTTTCGGTCGAATGCGAGAAGAGGCTCGATGATCCTGATCGGCCGGGGGACCTCGGAAATGCCGTCCAGGGTGCCCTGCTGATAGAACGCGTCGCCGCAGTGCAACACCCAGCGGTTCCCGGCGTCGACGGCGATACATGCGTGTCCCCGCGTGTGGCCGGGCAGCGACACCAAGACGATTCCCGGCGCGATGTCGTCGAGCTCTTTGGCGGCGGCGAATCCTCGCCATTTCTCGCCTGTCGGCTCGTGCTCGACGATCTTGGGGCCATGCGCCCATTGGACGGCGCGAAAGCGCATCTTCTCCTGAAACGTCGGTTCCCTTACCGCTCCTTTGATTTCGGCGCGGGTGGCGTGGACTTGGGCATCGGGGAAGTCGGAGATGCCGCCGATGTGGTCCATGTCGAAATGAGTGACGACGATGTGGCGGACGTCGGAGCGATTGAACCCGAGTCGTTCCACCTGACGCAGTGCCGTCTCGCCGTGGTCGAACACCGGCTTGAACAGGTGGCGGGTGGGCCCGACCCGGGCGTGGTCGTCGCAGTCGCGTGTCCCGTATCCGGTGTCGACGAGCACCAGCCCGTTGTCGGTCTCGATGAGCAGGACGTGGCAGACGATCCGCGGCGCGATGTACGGGTTCATCGTCCCGCAGTTGAGATGGTGGACCTTCACAGCTCTCCCGCCATAGCGAGCAATTCGCCGCGCCCGATCTGCGTGACGAGGCTGGCCGAGTCGAAGTAGATGCGTTCGTTGACGACACGGTCGCCCTCGAAGTAGAACACCGCGATGATCGGTACCCGGAATGCCTTGCCGGTCGGCGGCAGGCCGTAGAACTCGCCGAGATTGGTTCCCAGCAGGTCGAATTCGACGATGACGGCATCATCGGCGACGTGGCATACGACGTTGTCGTGCCGCTGGTCCGGGAATGCGGTTCTGGTGGTCCGGTAGTAGCCCATGACTTCATCGTCGCCGTCGAAGACCTGTCCGGTGGCCATGATCTCGTAGTGCGGGCGACCCCCCGAATCGTTCTTGAAGGTGGCCAGGGTGCGGTCGAACTCCTTGGTCACCTCGGTGTCCATGTGCTCCCGGATCACCTCGAGGCGCCGCTCGCGCAGATCGTCTGTGATCATGCCTTGACTGTAGGCCGCCTGCCGGGTGTCAGACCGCGGATTGCAGGGGCGCTCCGAACTGCTGGTGCCGGTGCTGGCGTTCGACGACGGCGAGGTAGGCCGCCCACGCGAATGCCGAGCTGGCGAACAGGATGAATCCGCAGAAGAGCCACGGGTGTTTGATGCCGCGTCTACGGCCGTCGACGATGGACCACAGCGGGAACAGCAGCAGGCTCATGATCGTGTAGTCCTGGCTGGCCGAGGCGGCAGCCGGGTTGGCGTATCCCAGCGTGATGAACTCCCACCAACTGCCGGGTCCCCAGATGAAATTGTGCATACCGCCCGGCGGCGCGTACTCGGCGACGTACTGGTTGTTGAAGTAATAGCCGAGCACGACCGACGCGATACCGGCGACATAGTAGAAGAGTTCGAGCCCGGTGACCTGACGGCCGGACGAGTAGCGCGCGAAGATCGCCGGATTCGTCTTGACGATTAAAGCCATCGTCGCGAACCCGAGGACGAGGTGGACGATCAGGGAAACCATAAAGGCGGAGTCTCATCAGGGTGTGAAGTTTTGTCAATAGTGACAGAACTTGGTGCGGTAGTTTCTCCACATGGTCCGACCCGCCCAGACGGCACGAAGTGAGCGCACGCGCGAGGCGTTGCGGCAGGCCGCGGTGGTGCGGTTTCTCGCCCAGGGGGTCGAAGACACCTCGGCCGAACAGATCGCGGCTGATGCCGGGGTTTCGCTGCGGACGTTCTATCGGCACTTCGCGTCCAAACACGATCTGCTGTTCGCCGACTACGCCGGACTGCAGTGGTTCAGGACGGCGCTGGCGCAGCGCGATCCCGACGAGTCGATCATCGATTCGGTGCACGCCGCGATGATGGCGCGGCCGTACGACGACTGGGCGGTAGCGCAGACCGCCGCCCTGCGCGCACAGGAGATCGAACCCGACCGGATCGTGCGGCATATCCGGCAGGTCGAAGCTGATTTCGCCGAGGCGATCGTGCATCGCCTCACGGAGGAGAACCCGCCCGCACCGGGTACCGACGAGGGAATGCGCGTTGCGATCACGGCGCGGTGCATCGCGGCGGCGGTCTTCGGTGCGATGGAGGTGTGGATGCTCGGCCAAGAGCGCTCACTGCCCGAGTTGTCGCGGCTGACGCGGGAGGCGCTGGACACAATCGCCAAGGGGATTGGCTGAAAGTTTTGTCAATATTGACAAAACGTGTGGCGCGTGTCAGCCTCAGCGCATGGCTGACTTTGATGCGATCGTCGTCGGCGCGGGCCACAACGGGTTGACCGCTGCCGCACTTCTTCAGAAGGCGGGGCTGCGTACGCTCTGCCTGGACTTCAAGCTGTATGCCGGCGGCATGGCCTCGACTGTCGAGCTGTTCGACGGCTTCCGATTCGAGATCGCAGGGTCGGTGCAGATTCCGACCTCGGCCGTGGTCAGCCGCGAACTCGGACTCGACGAGTTGCCGACCGTCGACCTGGACGTGATGTCGGTGTCACTGCGTGGCGTCGGCGACGAACCGCTGGTCTACTACACCGACCCGATGAAGCTGATGACGCACATCAACGAGGTGCACGGCGCGGAAGCCGTCAACGGGATGGCCGGTCTGATGGCGTGGTGTCAGGCGCCGACGCGCGCCCTGGGCCGGTTCGAAGCCGGCCAGCCGCCCAAGACACTCGACGAGATGTATGCCTGCGCGACAAACGAATTCGAGCGACAGACGATCACCGATCTGCTCTTCGGCTCGGTTACCGATGTGATCGACCGCTACCTGCCCGACCGGGAGAAGCACGGCGCGCTGCGCGGCATGCTCTCGTTGCTCGCATGCAACACCACCTATCGCGGCCCAGCGACGCCGGGTACCGCGGCGGCGCTGGCCTACGGTTTCGCCGTTCCGGACGAGAACGCGCTCCTGGTGAAGAAACTCCAGGGTGGCATCGGCGCCTTGACGTCGCACCTGTGCGACGTGTTCACCTCGGCCGGCGGCGAATTGCGGTTGCGCAGCAAGGTCGAGGAGATCCAGATCGCCGACAGCCGGGTGAGCGGTGTCCGGCTGGAGGACGGGACAGTCATCACCGCGCCCATCGTGATCTCCGGTATCGCACCGGATCTCACCATCAACGGCATGATCGACCCCGCCGCGCTACCCGCCGATGTTCGTGAACGCTTCTCCGGCCAGGATCACCGCGGCAGCTATCTGCAGATGCACTTCGCGCTCGACGGCATACCGGAGTTCGCGGCGCCATACGAACTGCTCAACGATCCGGCGATGCAGTCGAATATCGGAATCTTCTCCACCCCCGAGGAACTGCAGCGGCAGTGGGAGGAGTGCAGGCACGGCATCGTGCCCGCCGACCCGTCCATCGCACTGCAGATACCGTCGGTGAACGACCCGGGCCTGGCGCCTGAAGGCAAGCACGCGGCATCGGCGTTCTCGCTGTGGTTCCCCATCGAGGAGTCGGATTCGAGCTACGGGGAGATGAAGGCCGAGATGGGGCAGCGGGTGATCGACAAGATCACCAGGCTGGCGCCCAATTTCGAGAGCCTGATTCTCAAACACACCACCTTCACTCCCAAGCACATGGGCACGATGTTCGGGGCGCCGGGCGGCGACTACTGCCACGGGCTGATCCACCCCGACCAGATCGGGCCCAACCGGCCAGGCCCGAAAGGCTACGTCGACCAGCCTATTCCGATCGACGGCCTCTACCTGGCCAGTGCCGGATGCCACGGTGGCCCCGGCATCACGTTCGTGCCCGGTTACAACGCGGCCAAGCAGGCACTCGCCGACGCGACGTAGATCCCGGACGAGATTCCGGCGAGCAGACGCAAACTCCCCCTTTTCAGCGACGTTTTGGGCAGTTTTGTGTCTGCTCACCGATCTGATTGCCTGCGGTCTCCGTTTCGATCCCGCCTGGACGGGCATCCCAGACGGCATGGGTCTCACGGTCGCCGTCACCGGCCCGACGGGGGAAATCGGCATCTCGGCTGTCACCGCGCTGGACCGCGACCCGGTCGTCGAGCGGATCATTGGGATGGCGCGTCGTCCGTTCGACCCGGCGGGGCAGGGCTGGACCAAGACCGAGTACCGGCAGGGCGACATCACGGAGCGCGGCGACGTCGACGACCTGGTCGCGGATGCGGATGTCGTCGTGCATCTGGCCTTCATCATCATGGGGACGCGCGAAGAGAGCGCTCGGGTCAACCTCGCAGGCACCCGCAACGTGTTCGAGGCGACGGTGGCCGCGCAGCGACCGCGCCGCCTGGTCTACACCTCCTCGGTCGCCGCGTATGGCTACCACTCCGACAACCCTTCTCCGATCACCGAGGACGTTCCGCCGCGTGGTTCGCCCGAGCACTACTACTCCGAGCAGAAGGCGGCCTGCGAGGCGGCGTTGAAGGAGACCGTCGCAGGCTCTGACCTCGAGGTGTACGTCTTGCGCCCGTGCATCGTCGCCGGGCCCAAGGCGCCGGCACTGGCAGATGCCATGCCGTGGAATCAACTGCCGGGGCCCATCAAGCGGGTGACCCAGCTGCTGCCGTTACCGAAACCTCTGTTGCCCGATCCCGGCGTCCCGATGCAATTGGTGCATCACGATGACGTCGCCTCCGCCATCGCGCTGGCCGTGACCACTGATGCTCCTCCCGGTGCGTACAACCTGGCCGGTGACGGTGTGGTGTCGATCTCGGACGTAGCCACCGAACTCGGCGCCCGTCCCGTTCGTGTGCCCCAGTTTGCAGCGACTGCCGCATCAGGACTGATGGCCAGAATTCCATTCCTCCCGTCGTCCCTGGAGTGGCTGCACGCGAGCCGCACGTCGGTCGTCATGGATACCGGTAAGGCGAAGACCCAGCTGGGCTGGGAGCCGAAATACACTGCCGCCGAGACATTGTCGGAATTGGGACGATCGCGCTAGCTACTGAGTGTGATCCCCGGTGTCGGCCGGGCCGCCAGGAGTGGCGCCGCCTTCATCGGACCAGTCGGCGCCATCCTCGTCACCCTTGGCCGGGTCGCTCTCTACGTCATCGTCCGCACCGCTGGGGCCGGCGTCGGTTTCGGTGGTGTCGGGTTTGTCGGGGTTGGTCTCAGTCATGTCGCTCGAATACCCAATTCAGTCGGAGCGACTACGAAGCTGTGCCATCCAGTTGCCGGGAACCCGATCCGCCGGTCCGGGGGCGGGCTGGTCTTCGGGGTGGTTTTGGGGGGCCGCGAGCTCGGGTCCGTCGTAGTACCGGTTCGTATCGTAGTTCCAGAACCAGTCCTCGCCCGGTTCGAAGGACCGGATGATCGGATGTCCGGTGGAGCGCCAGTGCGCCGACGCGTGCCTCGCCAACGAGTCGTCACAGCAACCGATGTGTCCGCAAGCGGCGCAGCGCCGAAGGTGCACCCACCACCCGCCGTGCTCATCGCACTCAACACACCCGGTACCGCTCGGCGGGACGGTCGGATCGACGGCTTCGCTCATAGTCGATGAGCCTACCGATTTCGGCTAGCCGGCCATGGTCGAGTTCGGCGCGTGCCAATCGGTCGAGACGAAGCGGTGACGGATCAGCCACTCATCATCGACCGGCACGAAGAGGTCACGATAGCGGCCGTAGTGATCGAGGCCGATCTCGGTGAAGACGGTGAAGTAGCAGGCGACCCTGGCCCGCTGCGGCGTCATTTCGGTGAACCGGATGTTCGTCACGTTGTGACGGACGATGCGGCGCACGCCCGATTCCTGCGCCACCGCATTTGGTGATGCGACTGCGCCACCGAGGAACTCGACGATAGCCGCGCGACCCTGAACCGGGGCGCCACCGCGCAGCTCGAGCTCCCCGCCCTCGCAGAAGGATTCGGCGAGCTCGGGTAGCCGCATCGCGTCGCCGGACCAGTTGTAGCGGGCGAGGCTGTCGCGGATGCGTTCGCGCGCCGAAAGCTCCCAAAGTTCCATGTGGTCAACCGTATCGGGCTAGGGTCACGCCATGGCTACCAGCGATTCCCGCGAGGTCGTAATCGAGGCAAGTCCCGAGGAGATTCTCGACGTCATCGCCGACGTCGAATCGACACCAGATTGGTCGTCGCAGTACCAGAGCGCGGAGATCCTGGAGTCTCATCCCGACGGCCGGCCCCGGCGCGTGAAGATGAAGGTGAAGTCCGCCGGAATCACCGACGAACAGGTGGTCGAGTACACCTGGACAGACAACAAGGCCAGCTGGACGCTGATCTCGGCGGGCCAGCTGAAGGCGCAGGACGCGTCGTACACGCTGACGCCGGACGGGGACAAGACAAAGGTCAACTTCGATATCACCATCGACCTGTCGGTGCCGATGCCCGGATTCGTGCTCAAGCGGGTGATGAAAGGTGCGATGGAAACCGCCACCGACGGCCTGCGCAAGCAGGTGCTGAAGGTGAAAAAGGGTAGCTGACGGGTTTCGCCGGAGCGCACCCGTGGAACCAAGCCGGCATGGCTGTCACAGAAACGCGCGACGTCGTCATCGAGGCGACGCCCGGCGAGATCATGGATGTGCTGACTGATTTGGAGACGTTGACCGAGTGGTCACCGACCCATCAGAAGGTCGAGGTGCTCGAACGCGATGCGGAGGGACGCCCGAGCAAGTCCAGGCAGGTCGTCAAGATCGTCGGCATAACCGACGAGCAGGTGCTGAACTACACCGTTTATGACGACGGTGTGGGCTGGACTCTCGTCAGCTCAAAGCAGCAGCGCGCCCAGACCGGCCGTTACACGCTGACGCCCGACGGCGATTCGACGCTGGTGCGCTTTGAATTGATGGTCGACCCGACGGTCCCCCTGCCCGGCTTCCTGATCAAACGGGGAGCCAAGGGACTGATGGAGACTGCGACCAAGGGCCTTCGCGAGCAGGTGCTGAAGGTCAAGAACCGCGCGGGGTAGGTTGCTGGTTCGGCCACCCGTCCGGACCGCGGCAAACCCCCTGGCCGGCAGCGCAGCGGCGTGGCGAACTCGCGATATCTCCGCATGGCGTTTCGAGGACTCCTAGGCTCTCGGTGTGCGATTGACGTGGCCGTTATTTGGCCGCACCGACGAGATGCAGATCATTGACGCCGCACTCATGGACGGCGATGTCTCAGGCGTGCTGGTCAGCGGCGTGGAGGGGGTCGGGAAAAGCCGAATCGCACGCGAATGCTTGGCCGCGGCGGCAAAGCGGGGTTCCGAAACTCGCTGGACGGCGGGTGCGTCGTCGGCCAGGGCGATACCGCTCGGCGCTTTCAGTGCCTGGGCACCGTCCGGGGTAACGGACACGCTTCAGCTGTTGCGCGGGGTAATCGAGTCGCTTACCGAATCGCCGTCAGGTGCCCAGGTTGTGCTGGCTGTCGACGACGTGCATCTGCTCGATGATCTGTCGACGTTCGTCGTGCACCAGATCGTCCAGCGAGGCGCGGCCAAGGTGATCCTCACCGTGCGAGACGGCGAGCCCATTCCCCCTGCGGTACAGGAGATATGGACGACGGGCAGGTTCGCGCGGGTCGATCTCGGGCAGCTGACGTTGGCCGAGACGACGGCGTTGTTGACGGCAGCACTGAACGGTCCGGTGGATCCGGACGCCGCTGGGCGACTGTGGAACCTGACCCGCGGCAACATGCTGTACCTGCGCAACATCGTCGAGCAGGAAGTTGCCGACGGACGCATTCTTCAACAGAACGGCCTTTGGCGATGGGTTGGTGAACCGGTTATGCCGCCGGGCCTGGTAGAGCTGATCGAATCTCGGATCGGTGCGTTATCCGCCTCGGTCGGTGACGTGGTCGATGTGCTCGCGGTGGGCGAGCCGATCGAACTCGCGAGCTTGACGCGGATAACCGATGCCGGCGCGATAGAGGAGGCCGAAACGCGTGGCCTCATCTCGCTGGAGCCCGCGGGCGACGGCATCGAAGTCCGGGTGACGCATCCGCTGTACGGCGAGGTGCGACGCAGGCGTGCGCCACACAGCCGACTGCGACGGCTTCGCGGAGTGGTCGCAAGCGAGCTGGCCGCATCCACGCGCGACGGCGACATTCGAGGTGTCGTGCGCCGCGCGACGTTAACGCTCGACTCTGACCTGACGCCGCACGCGGACCTACTCGTCAAGGCCGCATACGGAGCCGTCTGGTTGGGAGACCTGGCTCTCGCGGATCGGCTCGCGGAGGCGGCGAGCAACGTAGGCTCCGGTCCGGAGCCGAATTTTCTTCGCGCGCACGCGTTGTCATGGTTTGGACGGGGCGGAGACGCCGAGTCGTTGCTGGCCAGTATCGACACCAGCCAGTTGACCGACGAAGAACACGCGAGGTTCGCGTTTCTTCGATCGAGCAACCTGCTGTGGGCGCTGGGGGATCCGCAAGGTGCCAAGGATTTCATTGACGAGGCGTCACGTCGAGTGCCGTCACACAAGCACACGTACATCGACGCTTTTCTCACGGTCTACTGGTTCGCGATGGACCAGCCGGAGATGGCGACTGAATGCGCGAAAAATGTTGGACTCGAGGATATTCCGGTTGTCGGCGCCGAGGTGGCTTGGGCGCTGGCCCAGATTGCGGCGGATGCGGGCCGCACTGCCGAAGCGGTAGCGGACGCGGCTGCGGGATACGACGTGGCGACTCGCAAGCTGGACGCGCCGCACATGAGATTCAACATCGCCGACGCAGAAGTCAGTGCGTTACTGCTGGCCGGCCAGGTGTCCGATGCGCTGGCGGTAGCCACACGTACCCGCCGCCAGGCGAATGATCTTCCAGGCGCCGCGCCATTGCTCGGCGCGGCGGTGGCCGGGCGCGCCGCCCTTGGTGCAGGAGATCTGCAGAATGCAATTGCGCTACTGGAATACGCCGCCGAAGGGTTGTCTGCCTCGTATCCCGAGGGCTGGGGCTACCGATACCGGGTACCACTTGCCACTGCGCTGGCGATGCGGGGGATGAGCGGAGAAGCCGCGGCAATGCTGGCCGCTCTAGACAAATTTCAACGTCGATTCCGATCGCTGGACCTTGAACGGAGCCTTGCGCGGGCGTGGGTGGCCGCAGGGCAAGGTGTGGTCAGTGAGGCGATTTCGGAGTTGCTGGCCGCAGCTGAAAGGGCTTCTACCAAAAAGCAATTCGCGGCTGAAGTTCTGTGTTTGCAAACGGCTGTCCAGTTCGGTGACCGCACCAGCGCACCACGGTTGCGTGAGCTCGAGTCGGTTGTCGAGGGACCCCGAGTGGGCTTGGCGGCGCGCTTCGCCGAAGGCGTGCGTGATGGGGATGCTGCTCAGTTGGCCTCGGTGTCGGAGGAATTCGAATCCATGGGCGATCCCGTTGCCGCGGTGGATGCGGCCGCCCACGCTGCGCTGGCATTCCGTCGTCAGGACAAACGAGGTTCGGCACTCGGGTGCTCGACGCGCGCCGATCGCTTGGCCGCAGAGTGTGGCGCAGTAACGTCTGCGCTTTGTCAGGCCGGTGAGACGTTGCCGCTGACCGAGCGTGAACTAGAGATCGTGATGCTGATCGGGGAGGGATTGACGAATCGCGCTATCGCAGAACGACTTACCCTGTCCCCCCGAACGGTCGAGAGTCATATCTATCGGGCCATGACGAAGACCGGGACGGCCAGCCGTGAGGAACTGGCGACCCTGCTGCCACGGCGCGGGGGCTAGGTAACGCGCAGCACATTCACCCGGGTCGGGTTGTATTTGGTAACGATCAACGCTCGGGTGCCGTCGGGGCTGAAAAGTGGATAACCGCCGCCGGCGACGGCACTTCCGGCTTGGGTGCCGGTCGCGGTGTTGATCACCGCCAGCTGGGAGCCGGTTGCGACCAGAAGCCGGGTGCCATCGGCGCTCAATCGCACCAAACCGGAGCCACCATAGCCGAGCTTGGCGCCAACCTGTGTTCCGGTGGTGGTATCGATCACCACCACTTGGGTGCTTGGAGTGCTCGTGGTGACCACGGCGCGGCGGCTGTCAGCGTTGAACAGGACTGGGCCGTTGAGGAAACCGGTCATAGTGGTGGTGCTGCCTACCTGGGTGCACGTGGTCGTGTCGATCACCGTCAACCTAGTGGTGTTGACGCTAGTGCGCCCGTCATAGACGTTCGTCACGATCAGCGCGCGGCTGCCGTCTGTGCTCACCAGCGCCGAACCGAATTCGCCGCCGGCGACGGTAATGGTGTCGCCGGACTGGCGACCGGTGACGGTGTCGATCACTGCAACCTGAGTGCTCGCGGCGCCTGTTGACGGGTCAATCACTTTCCTGGTGATCAGCGCGCGGCTGCCGTCGGCATTCAAGAGCTGTGTGCTGTAATCGGCACCTATCAGCGATATGGACCACCCTCCGGCCAATGTGAAGGATGTCCCGACCTGGGTGCCGGTGGCGAGATCGAAAACCGATACTTGGGTAGAGGTTTCGGTGACCGAATCTGCCGCGGACGTGATGACCACGGCGCGGGTGCGATCGGCGCTCAACACCACGGTGGCTTCATAATCGAGAACCATAGTGCTGCCGGTCTGCGCACCGGTGGCGGTATCGATCGCCGCCAACTGCGTGGTGAACGCGCCGGTGGCCCGGTCGTAAGTGCGCGTGGTGATCAAGGCGCGACTGCCGTCGGCGTTGAACATCAAACCGGTCGCATCGCCGACGAGGACGGTCTCGGTCTGGGTGCCGGTGATGGTGTCGAGGACCGCGACTCGGGTGTTTCCTGTGCCCCAGTCCCCATCGGTCGTGGTTATCAGGACGCGGGTGGCATTGCCGTTCAATAGCTGTGCGCTGTAACGGTTGCCGACGAAGTCCGCGATCATCTTGCTTTGGGTGCCGGTGCTGGTATCGATCATCGTGACTCGAGTGGTCGGAATATTCGTCGTCGGGTTAGGCAGGGACGTCGTGACCAGGGCGCGGCTGCCGTCCACGCTCGCCATTGAATCCAGTGGTGAACCGGAAACGGCAAGGGTCGTGCCGATCTGCGCTCCTGTCGTGGTGTCGATCACCGCCACTCCGGTGATGTGTTCGGTACCGTCCCAGTCGTACTCGTCGTAAACGTCGGTGAGAATCAGGGCACGCTTGCCGTCGGCGCCCAAAAACCGTATCCCTGCTGGGGAGCCGGCCACGGAGACGGTGTTGCCGACCTGGGTCCCTGTCGTGGTGTTGATCACTGTGACTCGCGTCGTCGAAATGCCCGTCGTGGGGTTAGGTATGGATGTCATGACCAAGGCGCGAGTACCGTCGCCACTCAGCACTGTCGTGGCCGGCTTACCGACAATGGTGACGGTGCGGCCGACTTGCTTTCCCGTAGTGGTGTTGACGACCGCCACTTGAGTGGTGGTGGTACCAAACGCATCGAAGCTGCGTGTCGTGATCACGCCTCGGGTGCCATCGGCACTCATCACCGGCCCCGTACTCAGCGGGACGCCGGGGAGGGAGACACCGCCGATGGTGGTTACGGCCGTGGCTGCGATAGGTGCCGCGATAGGCACCGTGACACTCACGGGTGTGCTTGCTTGACCGTCGGTAGCCGTGACGATGAAGGTGATGCTGGTTGGTCCGCCAGCGGCTGCCGCGACACGCGCGGCCGAGGTCGGTGTGAAGGTGTACGTGCCAGCGCTCGTGATGCTGACCGTGCCGGTGGAGGGTTGGGTCACACTGTAGGACAACGTGTCTCCGTCGGCGTCGGTGAAGTTGAGCGCGCCGGTGACGGCTCCCGTGCTCTCGGTTGGCGTGCCGACAGTGGGCGTGCCCGCTGTGGGCGCGGCGTTGCCCAGACGGATGGCGAGTACCCGCACGGTGCGGTCGGCGGCATCGGTGATGTAGACGGTGCCGTTCGGGCTGACCGCAACGACGTGGCCGCCGGTCGTGTCCGTGTCGATCGCTACCGTGCCGACCACGGCGTATGTGGCGGTGTCGATTACCGAGACGGTGTCGTTGCCATTCGTGACGTAGACGAACTTGCCGTCGGGGCTGAGAGCGACCGAACTCGGCGATGGCCCGACCGTGATGGGATTTGTACCGGCCACATCGGGATTCGCGTCGATCACGGTGCTGGTGGCCGTGTTGATCACCGACACAGTGCCCGCTCCGGAGTTCGCGACGTACAGCCTGCCGTCGAGGCCGAGCGCGGCGCTGGAGGGCTGGTTCCCGACGGCAATCGTATTGGTGAGGCCGTAGGTCGCGGTGTTGATCACCGACACCGTACCGTTGCCTTGGTTGACTACATACAGTCGGCCGTCCGCTCCCAGTGCCAGCGCAGTCGGCGCCGTACCCACCGAAATAGACTGGACGCCAGATGTATTGGTGTTGACATCGATTAGGGTGTTGTTGGCCGTGTTGATCACCGACACCGTGCCGCTCCCGCGGTTGGCGACATACAGCCTGCCGCCGGCGCCGATCGCCAGCGCGCTAGGCGACGCATTGACGCTGATGTCTTGGGAGAAAAAGCTCGGATTGGCGTCGATTCGCTTGTAGGTGGCGGTGTCGATCACCGACACGGTGCCGCTTCCGGTATTGGCCACGTACAGTCGCTTGCCATCGGGGCTCAGCGCTAGCGCACTGGGCGAAGTCCCCACAGAAATATCCGTCGAGAAGAAATTCGGATTGGCGTCAATCCGTTGACCGTTGGCGGTGTTGATCACCGACACTGATGCGCTGCCGGTGTTGGCGACGAACATCCTGCCGTCCGCGCTGATCACCACAGCAGAGGGGTTGGTGCCCACCGCGATCGGAGGCCTGCTGACAAACCTCGGCGGTGCCGCCGCGGCTCCTTCCGCCGTGAGCGCGGTGAACGGCTGTGCGGTTTCCACGCTTTGACCGTTGAATGAGGAGCCGGGCAGGCGTGAGCGAGCGCCGATAGCGAACATCGCCAGTGTCAGCGGCGAATCGACAGGTGTCTGCGGACCGTTGGACGCCTGCGGACCCAATCCTGTCGCTGCCAACGCGTTCAATACCGCCGTGCTCAACGAAGGGACCGGCTTGGTGTCGGCGACCGACGCAATTTGAGGGGTGATACGTGTCGGCGCAGGCAACGTAATATGCACCGGCGCAACAATTCTCGTGACAGTAGTCATGTCCGTTAAATCGACGACGCGCGATGGTCGTGGTGTAGAGCTCTCCGGCCGCGACGGTGGTGAGTATGTCACGGCAGACATATCGGCGTCATCGACTGATCGCTGGTGCCTGTTCGTCCTGCCCCTCGTCATGCCCCGAGGCAGGGTCTTCGGCGGCGCACCGGAGGTCAACGCCTCCACGACGTCGTTCACGGCGGCCCGGAGGTTGTCGGGTTTCGTCGAGGAGTGCGCACCGCCGCTGGCTCTGACAATGCCCGGTAGTGCACGGCGCACCAAAGCGCCCGTCGACGCGGTGGCACGTGTCTTCGCGGCGGTCCCCGAACTCGACCCAGACGCAGAGGTGTCCCCGGAGTCGGTCGGTGTGCCCGCGCGATCACCCGTGGTCGTCGGGGCGTCCTGAGACTCGGAGTTTTCGCCGGGTGCGGTACTTGTCGTACTGGACCCCTCGGAACCGTCGCCCCCGGGGTCGTCGGCCCATGCCGCTGGGGCGCCTAACGACACTGCGGCGCCGACCCCCAACGCCACCGCCAAACCCCCTATGCGGCCTACGAACCGTGCTGCCCTCATGACGACCTCCCCGGGAATTTGCTCCGCGAATCGATCCTGGGGTGACGTCCCCGTCGAAACGTCAGTAGTGCCCCACTGCAATTCCTTGGGTATCGACGACGCACTACCTAGCGGCTGAACAGCGGGTTCATTGCTGAATCCAGGGAGGCGTGCACTGGGGCGGTGAGAATGCAGTAGTGCACTACTGACGCGGTTATGCACCGCCGGAGCGACGATGAATCTGAATTGGCGCCGGCTTGCAGAGGGGGCAGGCCGGCGCCAAATCGCCTAAGAGCTCGCCTCGAGCATGGCCGCGGCCCAGTCGATGTGTCCTTCGTAGCCATGCGATTCCGCGATCGCGCGGTAGCGCTCGCGGAGCTCCGTGTAGTTTTCGGCATCGCCGCGAGCGCGTGCCACCAACGCGCGCATCCGCAGCAGCCAGATTTCACGAATGGCTAGACCGTCGTCGCCCGGCGCGGCCGCGAGGCGTTCGATAGCGGTCTCTGCTTCGGCTACGCAACCGCTTTCCCCGCCCTCGAGAAGTGTCTCGACGAGCACGCCTGTCACCGGAGCACTCCAGAGCAGCAGCCCGCCGTCGCGGAACAGATCGTTGACGACGATGCGCATCCGTGGAATGGCGTCATCGCCATGTCCGCCCCGAGCGAGCTCACGCAACGAGAGAACGTCGATGATCGGTAACTCGGCCAGGTTGTGTCCTCTTCGCACGAACACATCGCCGACCTCTCCCAAGAGCTGCTGTCCGCGTTCGCGCTGAGCAGCTGTCCTGCAGTGTGCCAGCGCCATGCCCAGCGCCATGCGGACGTTGGCCACCGCGAGATCATCACCGGAGCGTTGGGCAACTTGCAGGGCGTCCTCGATCTCGCCCACCACGGTGTCGTCGGGTCTGAGCACGCCAGCCGGTATTCCCGCGAAGTAGCTGAAGCTGTTGGTCGCGGCGTAGGACAGGGGGTCGGCGTTGCGGCCGATAGCCAGGCCGTGACGCAGGTCGTCGCGCCACCCAGGACGTCCCAGGGAGTATCGCGCCATGCCTCGCGCCGTATAGGCGACCGCCAGCGGCGATCCAAAGATGAAGTTGCCCTTGCGCGGGTCATCGCCGGCCAATCTGATGACCTGTTCTGAACATCGCAGGACGTCAGACCATTCGCAGGCCTCAATCTTGGCGTACATCAACGGCAGAAACAGCCCTACCGTGAGGTTCGGATCACCGAGTGACCCGGCGATCGACCAGGCCTCAGATGCCAGCTGCGCCGCCTCGCGAATGCGGGCGTGATACGCGTGATCGATCACCAGCCCGCCCATCCCGATGGCCAGTGAAGCCTCGTCGCCGGCCTCACCGCACAACTGCCGCAGTTCCTCGAAGCGCTCCCCGGTGGCATCTACGTGAACACGCCAGGCGTTCCCGCACAGCATGGTGCGCGGAGCGATGCGCATCGACAATTGCTCTGGGTCATAGTCGGGTAGCGCATCGGCGATGCGGCGCGCGCGCTCCCAACTCGACCATGCCGCGCCGATGTCTCGATTGGTCGCCCACGCTGCGGCACGCATGTGCCAGCCGTAGGCGGCGTGCAGGTCACCCGCGGCCTGCAGATGTTCGGCGATGACCGCCGCGTTCTCCTCGGCGGAGTCAGGCTCGGACTCTTCGATAGCGGTGGCGAGCCGTCGATGCCACTGGGCGCGATCGGATTTCAGCTGTGACTCGTAAGCCACCGCGCGGATCAGCGGGTGACGAAACGCGAACTCCGCGTCCGCCGTGAACCGCACCTGATCGATCAGCTCCGCGCGAAGGAGTTCGTCGAACATGGCACCGATGCTCAACGCGGTGAGCAGCTCCGACTCGAACCGCGCGCCGATCACCGATGCCGCGTACAACGTCTGCCGGGCGGGCCCACTGAGCCGGTCGATGCGCGCCTCGATGGCCGCTTGCACGGTGGCAGGCACGCTCAACTCGGAGACGTCCGTGCGGCAGACGTAGTGCCCGCGCTCGCCCGTCAGCACCCCGCGTTGCACGAACTCGCGCACCATTTCTTCGGCGAAGAACGGGTTCCCGGCGGCGCGGTCGGCGATGACCGCCGACAGGGCGCCAACCGAAGGATCTGAGCCCAGCAATACGGCCAGCAGCGTTGCGGTATCCGAATCATCCAGCGGGGCAAGGGCGATCGCCTGAGATCCGTGCACCTGCTTCAACGCGCCTTCGTATTCGGGACGCGAAGTGATCAGCACCATCGCGGGGGTGCGGGGGATGACGGTGAGCAGGTCGGCCAGCATCGACTCGCTGACAGCGTCGATCCAGTGCGCGTCCTCGATGATGTAAAGCGCCGGTTCGTTCCGCGCCAGCGTCACAGCGTTGATCATGGTGGTCAAGCGGCGCCGCCGCGCGTCCGGATCAATCTGGGGGAGCGGCACATTGGGGTCCGCAATACCGAGCAGATCCTCCAGCAGTAATCGGTCCTGCGGGTCGATATCGGGCACGAAGGCCCGCAATCCGTCGCGAGCGGTCTCGTCGTCCGCGTTGTCGACTCCGCTGCCCACCCGGAGCAGGCGGCTCAGCACGCCGAATGGGACGTCACGCGCGTGTGACTCACAGAAGGTCCAGAAGACCTCAAACCCGCGGCCGGCTGCCGCAGCAGCGGCCTCCCGAGCCACCCGGGACTTGCCGATGCCCGCGGGACCCATCACATTCACCACGCTGCCGCGGCCACCGAGCGCGCGGTTCACCAGGGCGTCGACGGCGGCCATCTCCCAACGCCGTCCGACCAAGTCCGTTTCGGCGTGACCAAGGTGGACCTCGCGAGTGCCGATCGCCACCAGTCGCTGCGCACGCACCGGTTCGTCGGTTCCTTTGACGTGAACCCACTCGGGTTCGGCCAGTTGGGCAGCGTTTTCAACGAGCCGCGCGGTCGACTCCGAGAGCATCACCCCACCCGGTGGTGCCGACGATTCCATCCGCTTTGCGAACCCGATGGGTTCGCCGGTCGCGGCATAGCCGAGCGACCCCGAGCCGAGCTCGCCCGCGATCACCCGCCCGGAGTTCAGGCCGACTCGCAGTCGCAGCGTCACGCCGTCGCGACTCTGCACCTCGGTCGCCAATCGGCTGGCCTCCTCTTGGATGGCCAGCGCGGCCAGGCAAGCGCGAAATGCATGGTCTTCCAGGGCAACCGGGGCACCAAACAGTGCCATGAGGCCGTCGCCGGTGTACTCGATGCCACCGCCGCCGTAGCGCTTCACCACCGCGGCCGAACGCTCCACGAGTTCGGTCATGACTTCGCGCAGCCGCTCTACATCCAGCGCGGCGGCGATGTCCATCGACCGCACCACGTCGGCAAACAGCACCGTCACCTGCTTGTACTTCGCGGTGCCAGCGGATGGCGCCAATTGTGCACCGCAATTGGGACAGAATCGCGCCCCGCCGGGCGGTGTGGCTCCGCAGGCCCGGCACACCTGCCCTGCCGGCCCCACTACATCCGCCGGTCCGGCGGCCCCCGTTGCCTCACTGATGCGCCACAGCGTATGACCTTCCGCGCGCGGAAGTGCCAACATTGACATCTCCGTCAGATGCCGCGAGTTACCTTGCTTCGGTGACGAACACAGGCCCCCTGGCGGGAGTGAAAGTAATCGAACTCGGCGGTATTGGGCCGGGACCGCACGCGGGCATGGTGCTGGCCGATCTGGGCGCCGACGTCGTTCGGGTACGGCGGCCGGGCGGGCTACAGATGCCCGCGGAGAACATCGACCTGATGCACCGTGGAAAGCGAACGGTCGACCTCGACGTCAAGAAGGAGCCGCAGGTTCTGCTCGACCTCGCGGCCAAGGCCGACGTGCTGCTGGATTGCTTCCGCCCCGGCACCTGTGAACGCCTCGGTATCGGACCCGACGACTGTGCTGGCGTGAACCCCCGACTGATCTTCGCGCGGATCACCGGCTGGGGCCAGGACGGTCCCCTGGCCACGACTGCCGGCCACGACATCAACTACCTGTCGCAAACCGGTGCGCTGTCGGCCATCGGTTACCGTGACCGGCCGCCGGTCGCACCGCTGAATCTGGTCGCGGACTTCGGTGGCGGGTCGATGCTGGTGCTGCTGGGCATCGTCACCGCTCTCTACGAACGCGAGCGCTCGGGCCTCGGCCAGGTCATCGATGCCGCCATGGTGGACGGCGTCAGCATCTTGGCCCAGATGATGTGGACGATCAAAGCCGGAGGCACGCTGAAAGACACCCGCGAGTCGTTCATGCTCGACGGCGGCGCCCCCTTCTACCGCACCTACGAAACCGCCGACGGCGGATACATGGCGGTCGGGTCGATCGAACCGCAGTTCTTCGCGCAGCTGCTCGTCGGCCTCGGGTTGTCCTCCGAGGAGGTGCCCAACCAGTTCGACGTCGCCGCGTACCCAGAGATGTTCGAGGTCTTCACCGAGCGGTTCGCGAGTAAGACCCGCGATGAGTGGACGGCCGTCTTCGCAGGAACGGATGCATGCGTCACACCGGTGCTCACCTGGACAGAAGCGGCGCAGAACGAACACCTGCTGGCGCGGTCGACGGTGATGACGGCGCACGGCGTCGAACAGGCGGCTCCGGCGCCGCGATTCTCCCGCACTCCGGCAGGTCCGGTCGGGCCCCCTCCGCAGGCAGCCACGGCCGTCACCGAGATCGGCTGGTAGGAAGGTTAGCTGGCAATTCCATTACATGAGGCACACGAGGTGGCTATGATTTGCCACTATGACTGTCCGTGCGTCACGAGAGGTGGTCTTCGACGCCCCGCCTGAGGCAATTCTGGAAGCGCTTGCCGACATCGAGGGTGTGCCGTCGTGGTCGCCGTTGCACAAGCACATCGAGGTCCTGGACCGCCATCCGGACGGCAGACCGCACCACGTCAAGGCGACGTTCCGGATCATGGGGATCACCGACAAGGAGCTCCTCGAATACCACTGGGGCGACGACTGGGTGGTCTGGGACGCGAGGGAAACCGGTCAGCAGCGCGGTCAGCATGCGGAGTACAACCTCACCCCGGAGCTCGACGGCAAGACGCGGGTGCGGTTCGACATCATTCTTGATTTGGCGACGCCGGTTCCCCGTTTCCTCGTCCGGCGAGGCAAGCAAATGGTGCTCGATATCGCGACCGAGAGCCTGCGCAAGCGCGTGATGCAGGCGTAGGCCTGACGGCCCCGACTGCAACATCGACGCAACATAGCGTGCCTACGGTGATCGAATGCGTCGCCACTCGATTCTGGTCGACCGGCTGACAGTCACGACCCCAGGTGGATCACAGCAGAGCATTCTCGACGAGCTGCGTCGCGTCATCCTCGACGGCGCGGTTCTGCCCGGCACCCAGATACCACTTGCCGAGGTTGCCGATCTGTTCGGCGTCAGCCAGATCCCGGTCCGTGAGGCGCTGAAGACACTGATCGGCGAGGGACTGGTTGCCCACCGGAGCAACTTCGGCTACTCGGTTGCGCAGCTGACTCCACAGGAGCTGCGCGAGATGTACATCGTGCGTGAGACTTTGGAGGCAGCAGCGCTCGCGGCGTCGGTGGCCAACGCCGGTGACATGGACCGCGCCGCCGTCGTCGCTGCCCACGACGTTCTGCAACAGGCCGTCCGTGACGACGATCCCGTCACCTACCATCGCCAGAGCCGCGAATTCCATCTCGCCCTGACCCGCCCGTCGCGCATGCACAGGCTGCTGCACATGCTCGAATCAGCCTGGAACGTAACCGAACCCGTGCAATCGATGGTGCATGTCTCCCCGGATCAGCGCACGGCACTGCACGCAGATCATCTTCAGATGGTCGAGTTTTTCCTCGCTAGCGATGTCGAGCAACTGCTCGCCACCGCCGAATTGCACGCGCAGCGGCTCAACTCGGTGATCGCGACGCTACCGACCGACACCGGTCTGCTCGTGGCGCCGAATATATCTTCCGCGCAATAGCCAGGTAGTTCGTAGGAAATACCTGTGCAATACGTCGTGGATAGCGTCCGCGCATGACCGACCTCGACACACCCCAGACCACGAAGGACCTGCCCCCAGGCGCGGTTGTCGGCGCGGGTGACCTCGTCGAAGCGTCCGGCCACCCGGTCGGCGGCGGCGTCATCAAACCGGGCTACGACCCACGCCTGACGAACGAGGACCTCGCCCCGCTCGGCAAGCAGACGTGGACGTCATACAACATCTTCGCCTTCTGGATGTCCGACGTGCACAGCGTCGGCGGATACGTGACAGCGGGCAGCCTTTTCGCGCTCGGCCTCGCCAGTTGGCAAGTGCTGGTGGCACTGCTCGTCGGCATCACGATCGTCTATTACTTCTGCAACCTGGTCGCCAAACCCAGCCAAGCGGCTGGGGTGCCCTATCCGGTGATCTGCCGCACCGTGTTCGGCGTCCTGGGTGCGAACATCCCGGCGATCATCCGCGGGCTGATCGCCGTGGCGTGGTACGGCATTCAGACCTACCTGGCGTCGGCAGCGCTGGATATCGTGCTGCTCAAGCTGTTCCCCGGCCTCATGCCGTACGCGGAGGTCGAAAACTACGGATTCGCCGGCCTTTCCTTGCTTGGCTGGGGCAGCTTCCTGCTGTTGTGGGTGCTGCAGGCCTGCGTGTTCTGGCGTGGCATGGAGTCGATCCGCAAGTTCATCGACTTCTGCGGGCCGGCCGTGTACGTCGTGATGTTCATCCTGTGCGGCTACCTGATCGCCAAAGCCGGTTGGGGCGCCATCGATCTCAATCTGGGCGATGTCACCTACACCGGATGGTCCTCGCTTCCGGTGATGCTCGGTGCCATCGCATTGGTGGTGTCGTACTTCTCCGGGCCGATGCTCAACTTCGGTGACTTCTCGCGGTACGGCAAGTCGTTCGCGGCGGTCAAGAAGGGCAACCTCCTGGGCCTGCCCGTCAATTTCCTGGTGTTCTCGGTGTTGGTGGTCGTCACCGCCTCGCTGACGCTGCCGGTGTTCGGTGAATTGATCACCGACCCGGTCGAGACAGTGGCGCGAATCGACTCGACCTTCGCCATCGTGCTTGGCGCGCTGACGTTCACGATCGCCACGATCGGCATCAACATCGTCGCCAACTTCATCAGCCCGGCGTTCGACTTCTCCAACGTCAGCCCGCAGCGGATCAGTTGGCGCGCGGGCGGCATGATCGCTGCCGTCGGATCGGTGCTCATCACACCGTGGAACCTCTACGCCAATCCCCAGGTCATCCACTACACACTGGAAACTCTCGGCGCGTTCATCGGCCCACTGTTCGGCGTGCTGATCGCCGACTACTACCTGGTCCGCAAGCAGAAGGTGGTTGTCGATGACCTTTTCACCATGGATGAGGGCGGCAAGTACTGGTATACCAAGGGGTACAACAAGGTTGCGGTGATCGCCACCGCCATCGGCGCCGCACTCGCCGTGATTCCCGTTCTGCTGGGCGGTTCGGTGGTGGGTATGCACACCGCAGCGCAGTACAGCTGGTTCATCGGTTGCGGTGTGGCGTTCGTCGTCTACTACCTGATGGCGACCCGCGACGCACTGGTCGCAGAATCGTTGTCGTGACACGGATCTGGGTGATCAACCCGAACACCACCGCTTCGATGACAGCCACGATCGAAAGATGTGCCCGTGCCGTCACCGCACCGGACACCTCGGTCACCGGCATCACCTCAGAGTGCGGGCCCCCGTCGATCGAGAGCCATTACGACGAGGCGATGAGTGTGCCTGGACTGCTTCAACTCGTCGCGCGGGGTGAGCGAGAGGGCGTCGACGGCTACGTGATCGCCTGCTTCGGTGATCCGGGTTTGGACGCTGCCCGCGAGTTGGCACAGGGTCCGGTGATCGGTATCGCCGAGGCGGCCATGCACACCGCAAGTCACCTGGGCCGCGGCTTCAGCGTCGTGACCACGCTTGCCCGGACCAAGGGACGCGCCGCTGACCTCGCGGAACACTATGGTATGCAACGGTTCTGCCGCGGCATCCATGCCTGTGAAATCCCGGTGCTCGACCTCGAGACCGATCCCGTTGCCCGCAAGGTCGTCACCGAGACCTGCCATGATGCGATCGAGGCCGACGGCTCCGATGTCGTGGTGCTCGGATGCGCAGGGATGGCGGACATGTGTGCGCAGATCTCCGCCGAGCTCGGCGTGCCCGTGGTCGATGGTGTCAGTGCCGCGACACTGACCGTGCAGTCGCTGGTAGGCATGGGCCTGGGTACGTCGAAGCGCGGCGAGTTCGCCGCACCGCCGGCGAAGGACTACACGATCGGGGGATGATTGGCGCGCCAATGGTCGGCGACTTCGATCCGCCGCGCAATCCACACCCGGTCGTGGGTTTGCACGTAGTCGAGGAATCGTTGCAGCGACGCGGCGCGCGCGGGCCGTCCGACGATGCGGCAGTGCAGACCTACCGACAGCATCTTCGGTTGGCCCGCAAGGCCTTCGGCGTAGAGCACGTCGAAGGCGTCCCGCAGATGTGCGAAGAACTCGTCGCCGTTGGCGAAGCCCGCGGGCGATGCGAACCGCATGTCGTTGGTGTCCAACGAATAGGGCACGACCAGGTGATCGGTCTCGCGGACCCGGACCCAGTAGGGCAGGTCGTCGGCGTAGGAGTCGGAGTCGTAGACGAAGCCGCCGTGCTCCGCGACCAGGTCGCGGGTGTGTGGCGAATCCCGGCCGGTGTACCAGCCGAGCGGACGGGCGCCGACGAGGTCGGTCAGGATGGCGACCGCTTCGGCCATGTGGGCGCGCTCGGTGTCCTCGTCGATCAGCTGGTAGGACTTCCAGCGCAGTCCGTGGCAGGCGACCTCGTGGCCGAGTTCGGTGAACGCCGCGACGGCCTCGGGGTTGCGTTGCACGGCGCGGGCGACCGCGAAGATCGTCAGTGGCAGTCCCCGGTCCTCGAAAATCCTTAGAATTCGCCATAATCCGGCCCGCGAGCCGTATTCGTAGAGCGACTCCATGCTCATGTGCCGATTGCCGAAGGGCTCGGCCGGGGTGATCTCGGACAGAAATGTTTCTGAGGACGGGTCACCGTCGAGGACGCAGTTCTCGGCTCCCTCCTCGTAATTGAGCACGAACTGGACGGCGATGGCGGCGTCGCCGGGCCACCGTGGGTCGGGCGGGTGCGCTCCGTAACCGATCATGTCGCGCGGGTAGTCACTCACAGCAGATCCCCGAACATCCGCAACCGGGCCAGGCCACCGTCGGGGAAGATGTCCAGCCGGGCCTCGGAAACGGTCGTTTCGGTATCGATCAGAAAGCGGTGCCTGGTGTCGGGCAGCAAGTTGGTCCGGGGGAGCAGTTCCACCCATTCACCCTGTGGGTCAAGGCCCTTCAGCGATGCTGCAGCGGGGCTGTTGTCGATGAAGTAGGACGTGTCGATCTCCACCAATCGCATCCGGCCCGGCCCGGCCAACCGGATGTGCACCCAGTCGTTGGCGTCGTCACGTCGGCGCGCCGTCTCCCAGCCGTCGCCCATGACCTTGGCCAGCCCGGGGAAGATCAGGTTCTGCGGCGAGCTGTAGAACCGGTTCGAGCAGTCCAGCACCAACCCACCGTTCTCCAGTGCGGCCAGATCGACCGGCCCGCTGCTGAGGAACCGGCGGTCGGGCCTGCCCTCGCCGTGGACGCGCAACCGTGCCACACCGCCATCGGGATAGATGCGTAACCGTACGTGCGTCCAACGACGTTCGGAGGTCACCTCGAAAGGGTTGCGGCTGTCGCCGTAGACCTTGACGCGGTCGACGAGGCATTCCCAACCCGGTTCGGTGACAAGCTCTTCCGCGGTCGGATACCCCTCGACCTCGAGGGCGTCCAGTGCCGCCTCCGGCGGGAAATTGCCCTTGAACCAGGCGGTGTCGATGACCACGCCGCGGATCACCCCGGGTACGCCGAGCCGCACGATCGCCTCGTCGAAACCGGGTTCGCGGCGGCGTCGCGTCTCCCAGCCGTCGTAGATCTGGCCGCGGTGTCCGAACGTGGCCGGCTGATACTTCGCCGGCCCCGGCTTGATCAGGTTCTCCTTCTCGGCGAACGAGTCGTCGTTGGCCCACACGACCGCGCCGCCTGCCGTGCGCAGCGCAAGGTCGGGGAGCCACGTGAAATCCGGTGCGGAATCGGTCATGAGTGCTTGCGTTCCTTCAGGTTTCGCAGGACGGTGAGGTCGGCACCAGGTGCCAGGGCCAGTACGTCCTCGATGGCGAACGCGTCGACCCCGAGCCCGCGCAACACGACGGTAGCCAGCGCCTCGGCTGTTGCCGGCTCGTCAACGATCGCGCCGCCGCGGCGGTCGAGGTAGGCCTGCAGGCGGGGCGCGGCCGCCGCCAGGGCCGCGCGGAAGAACGTGACAGTGGCCAGCCAGCGCGTCACCAGGTGCCCCGGGTGCATGTCCCAGCCCTGGTAGTAGCCACGTTCGAGGGAACGGGTGACCAGGTGGTGATGGCGCCGGATCGCCGATCGGACCTCCTCACCGGTGCCGGTGGGCGTCACCTGGGTGGACCCGTCGACGACGCGCACACCGGTCTGTGCCGCGGCGGCCATCATGACGGCCTTCGCATGATCGGCGACCGGATGGTCCAGCGCCTGCTGCTGCGGCGCGATACCGCATGCCGCGCTGTAATCGTAGGTGCCGTAATGCAATCCAAGACAGCGTCCCTCGCTGCGGTGCAATGCCTTGGCGACGGTGGCGGTGCCGTCGGCGCCGAGAATCGCCTGCGGACTCTCGATCTGCAGCTCGAATCGCAGGGTGCAGTCCGGCAGGCCGTGCGCCTGTTCGAGGGCTTCGCACAGCCACACGGCCGCGGTGGCCTGTTCGGCCGCGCGCAGCTTCGGCACCGTGAAGACGAAACCCGACGGGACGTCGCCCGCCGCGTCGAGTACCAGCTCGAGGGTTCGGACGGCGCGGTTGCGTTCCGCGGACGTCAATCCCTTGATGCGGATACCGCAGACGTCGGTGTCCAGTGCCGCGAGGGTGTGACCGGCGCGTCGGGCGTCGCGGTCCTCGGTGTCGTCGGAACGACGCCCATAGCCGTCTTCGAAGTCCAGGCGCAGATCCTGGATCGGTGCGGACTCCAGCCGGCGTGCCACGATGTCGACCGCATCCGCTCCGCCGAGTTCGGTGACGAGGTCGCGGTGGGTGTCCAACAGATCGGTGGCGGCCGCACCCCACTCCTGAGGCGTCTGGGGTGTGGCGTCGGCGGCGCTGACGTACACGGTGTGCACGGGTTGGGTGGTGTCTCCGTCGCCGGGATAGCCGGTCTGTAGGTCCGCGTCCACCCCCGCCAGCAATTCGTCGATGCGGGCGCGCAGAGTCGGAGCTATCGGCCTGCCGGGTTCTGCCACCGGTCCATCGTCACAGATGGCGCCCGTCACGTCTTATCGACGACAGCCGGCGGATCGCCTCGTCGAGTGTCTCGTCACGCTTGCAGAAGGCGAAGCGCACCAGATGGTTCCACTGCGCGAAGTGCGCACTCTGCGGATCGCAGAATGCCGCCATCGGGATGGCCGCCACCCCCGTCTTCTCGGGCAGCTGTGCGCAGAACTCCGTGCTGTCGTGGAAGCCCAGCGGGCGGGGGTCGGCGCACAGGAAGTACGTGCCGAAGCTGTCGTGCACCGCGAAGCCCAGGTCGGCAAGCGCCGAGCCCAGTTTGTCGCGCTTGGCCTGCAATGAATCGCGCAACGCTGTCACCCACGCATCTTCGGTGTTGAGCGCGTGGGCGACCGCGGGCTGAAACGGCGCGCCACCGACATACGTCAGGTACTGCTTGGCGGCGCGGACACCGGCGATGAGTTCGGCTGGGCCGCATGCCCATCCGATCTTCCAGCCGGTGACGTTGAACATCTTCGCCGCACTCGAGATGGTGATCGTGCGCTCGGCCATGCCGGGATAGTTGGCCAGCGGAACGTGCTTTTGATCGTCGAAGACCAGATGCTCGTAGACCTCGTCGGTGATGACCAGAAGGTCTTTGTCGACGGCGAGTTCGGCGATGCCCGCCAACTCGGCGTCGCTGGCGACCATGCCGGTCGGGTTGTGCGGGGAGTTGACGATCAGCGCCCTGGTCTTCGGCGTCACCGCGCGGCGCAGACCGTCGACATCGATGGCGAAACCGCGATCGTTCTGAATCATCGGTACCGCCCGCCGCTCGCACCCCGCCATTGCGAGCACGGGGGAGTACGAGTCGTAGAACGGCTCGATCAACAACACCTCTGAGCCTGGTTCCACGAGGCCGATCACCGAGGCCGCGATGGCCTCGGTGGCGCCGACCGTCACGAGCACCTCGGAGTCGGGGTCGTAGTCGGTGCCGAAATTGCGCTTGCGCTGCGCGGCGATCGCCTCGCGCAACGGCGCGATGCCCAGGCCCGGCGGGTATTGGTTGACGCCCTCGACGATCGCCTCCTCGGCGATCTTGAGCATCGCCGGCGGGCCGTCCTCGTCGGGGAATCCCTGGCCCAGGTTGACGGCGCCGACGCGTGCGGCCAGCGCCGACATCTCGGCGAAGATGGTTACCGCATAGGGCTGCAGCCGCTTCACCGTCATGGCTGTCGAGCGTAGGCCAGGAATGAAAGCGGACTCGACAGCGCTTACTGCGGCGTGGCCTTCACACTCGATCCCGACGCATCCCTGCTGAAACCCGTCCGAATCGGCGACACCGTCGCCCCCAACCGGATCTTCATGGCGCCCCTGACCAGATCGCGCGCCCACACCGACGGCACGCCGTCCGACCTGGCCACCGCGTACTACGCCCAGCGCGCCGCCGCGGGCCTGATCATCAGTGAGGCGACCGCGGTGTCGGAAGCGGCCAACGGCGCGTATGTGAATACGCCCGGCATGTACACCGACCGCCATCAGAAGCAGTGGGCGGAGATCGCCGCCGCCGTGCACCAGGCGGGCGGTCCGATGTTCGTTCAGCTCTGGCATGTCGGCCGGATGGGACACCCCGACATCAGCGGCGTCGAGACCGTCGCACCATCCGCGATCGCCGCGGACATGTCAGCGCACACGCCGACGGGCAAGAGGCCGCTTCCCGTGCCGCGTGCCCTGCGCACCGACGAGATCGCGGGCATCGTCGCAGATTTCCGTGCCGCCGCGCGTCGCGCTGTCGACGCAGGGATGGATGGCGTCGAGATTCATTCGGCCAACGGTTACCTGCTGCACGAGTTCCTGTCCGATGTGACCAACCGTCGTGACGACGGCTACGGCGGAGCGCCACACAACCGGGCGCGGCTGACGGCCGAAGTGGTCGAAGCCGTGGTCGACGAGATCGGCGCCGGACGTGTCGGCCTACGCATTTCGCCGGGAGGCTCCGCGGGTGACATGCGTGAGGTGGACGAGGTGTCGGCGTACGAGGCGCTGCTGCAACGGATCGCGCCGCTGGGCATTGCCTACCTGCACGTGTTGATCGACCCGACGGCGCGCACCTTCGGTTTGTTGCGCGCGCTGTGGTCGGACCCGCTTGTACTGAATACCGGCAGGGACAGCGAAACCGACTTCTGCCAGCTGGAGAGTTTCGCGGAATGGGGTGCGATCAGTGCGGCGACGGTCGGACGCGCCTTCCTGGCCAATCCCGACCTGATCGACCGCCTGCTGCTGGGTGCCGAACTGAACGAACCCGACGTCGCGACGTTCTACGCGCCAGGCCCGGCGGGCTACACCGACTACCCGACGCTGACCGAGTTGGAAGAGCCGCAGTCGGCCTGACGAGCCTGCAGGCGGGTACTTAGGCCACCCAACCAGCCGGTTGGGTGGGGCTGTTAGGCTGGCGCGCAGAGGACGACCGCCCAGGTGGGCAGGTCTCCCAACAACCCATCTGAACAGGAAATATCTTCATGTCTGAAGAAGCCTTCATCTACGAGGCCATTCGCACGCCTCGCGGCAAGAACAAGAACGGCGCCCTCAATGAGGTCAAGCCCGTCAACCTGGTCGTCGGCCTGATCGACGAGCTACGCACCCGCTTTCCCGACCTGGACGAGAACCTCATCAGCGACGTCATCCTCGGCGTCGTGTCGCCCGTCGGCGACCAGGGTGGCGACATCGCCCGCACCGCAGCGCTGGTGGCCAAGCTGCCCGAGACCACCGGCGGATTCCAGCTCAACCGCTTCTGCGCGTCCGGCCTGGAGGCCGTGAACACCGCGGCGCAGAAAGTCCGCTCCGGCTGGGACGACCTGGTGCTGGCCGGTGGCGTCGAGTCGATGAGCCGCGTGCCGATGGGCTCCGATGGCGGCGCCTGGGCCACCGACCCGGAGACCAACTACCGCCTCGGCTTCGTGCCGCAGGGCATCGGCGCCGACCTGATCGCGACCATCGAGGGCTTCTCCCGCGAGGACGTCGACCGCTACGCGCTGCGCAGCCAGGAGAAGGCCGCCGCCGCATGGTCAGGGGGCTACTTCGCGAAGTCCGTCGTTCCGGTGAAGGACCAGAACGGTCTGGTCATCCTCGACCACGACGAGCACATGCGTGCCGACACCACGCTCGAGGGCCTCGGCAAGCTGAAGACCGCGTTCGACGGCGTCGGCGCGATGGGCGGCTTCGACGATGTGGCGCTGCAGAAGTACCACAACGTCGAGCGCATCAATCACGTCCACACCGGTGGCAATAGCTCCGGCATCGTCGACGGCGCCGCCTTGGTGCTCGTCGGTTCCGAGAAGGCCGGCAAGTCGCAGGGGCTGACCCCGCGGGCGCGCATTGTGGCCACGGCCACCAGCGGTGCCGACCCGGTCATCATGCTGACCGGTCCGACACCGGCCACCAAGAAGGTGCTGGACCGCGCCGGGCTGACGGTCGACGACATCGACCTGTTCGAGCTGAACGAGGCGTTCGCCTCGGTGGTGCTCAAGTTCCAGAAGGACCTGAACATCCCCGACGAGAAGCTGAACGTCAACGGTGGCGCCATCGCAATGGGTCACCCGCTGGGCGCCACCGGCGCCATGATCACCGGAACCATGGTCGACGAGCTCGAGCGCCGCAACGCGCGCCGCGCGCTCGTCACGCTGTGCATCGGCGGCGGCATGGGTGTCGCGACCATTATCGAACGCGTCTAGGAGTAACCATGGCAGAGAACACAATCAAGTGGGACAAGGATGCCGACGGCATCGTCACCCTGACGCTGGACGACCCGACCGGTTCGGCCAACGTGATGAACGAGCATTACCAGGAGTCCATGCACAACGCCGTGGAACGACTTGTCGCGGAAAAGGATTCGATCACCGGCGTCGTGATCGCCAGCGCGAAGAAGACCTTCTTCGCCGGCGGTGATCTCAAGGGCATGATCAAGCTGGGGCCGGAGGACGCGGGTGAGGCCTTCAGCATGGTCGAAGCCGTCAAGGCCGACCTGCGCAAGCTCGAGACGCTCGGCAAGCCGGTCGTGGCAGCCATCAACGGTGCCGCGCTCGGTGGTGGACTCGAGATCGCCCTCGCGTGCCATCACCGGATCATCGCCGACGTGGCCGGCGCGGTTGTCGGCTTCCCCGAGGTGACGCTGGGACTGCTGCCCGGCGGCGGTGGTGTCGCCCGTTCGGTGCGGATGTTCGGTATTCAGAAGGCCTTCATGGAGGTGCTGAGCCAGGGCACGCGTTTCAAGCCCGGCAAGGCCAAGGAGGTCGGCTTGGTCGATGAATTGGTGAGCGATGCTGACGAACTCGTTCCCGCCGCGAAGGCCTGGATCAAGGCCAATCCCGATAGCCACACCCAACCGTGGGATGCCAAGGGCTACAAGATGCCGGGTGGTACCCCGAGCAGCCCCGGTCTGGCCGGCATCCTGCCGTCGTTCCCAGCGCTGCTGAAGAAGCAGCTCAAGGGCGCGCCGATGCCCGCTCCGCGGGCCATCCTGGACGCGGCCGTCGAGGGCGCTCAGGTGGACTTCGACACCGCCAGCCGGATCGAGAGCCGCTACTTCACCCATCTGGTCACCGGCCAGACCGCCAAGAACATGATCCAGGCGTTCTTCCTGGACCTGCAGCACATCAACGGCGGGGGGAGCCGTCCCGACGGCATCAAGCCCGTCGAGATCAACAAGATCGGTGTGCTCGGCGCGGGCATGATGGGCGCCGGCATCGCCTACGTCTCGGCCAAGGCCGGGTTCGACGTCGTGCTCAAGGACGTCTCGATCGAGGCCGCGCAGAAGGGTAAGGGCTACTCTGAGAAGCTCGAAGCCAAGGCGCTGGAGCGGGGCAAGACCACGCAGGAGAAATCCGACGCACTGCTGGCCCGCATCACCCCGACCGCCGACGCCGCCGACTTCAAGGGCGTCGACTTCGTCATCGAGGCGGTCTTCGAAAGCCAGGACCTCAAGCACAAGGTGTTCCAGGAAATCGAGGACATCGTCGAGCCCAATGCGCTGCTGGGGTCGAACACCTCCACGTTGCCGATCACCGGTCTGGCGACCGGCGTGAAGCGCCAGGAGGACTTCATCGGCATCCACTTCTTCTCACCGGTCGACAAGATGCCCCTGGTCGAGATCATCAAGGGCGAGAAGACCTCTGACGAGGCGCTGGCCCGCGTGTTCGACTACACGCTGGCCATCGGCAAGACGCCGATCGTGGTCAACGACAGCCGTGGCTTCTTCACCAGCCGCGTCATCGGCACCTTCGTCAACGAGGCGCTCGCGATGCTCGGTGAGGGCATCGCGCCGGCCAGCATCGAGCAGGCGGGTTCGCAGGCCGGCTATCCGGCGCCGCCGCTGCAGCTGTCCGACGAGCTGAATCTCGAGCTGATGCACAAGATCGCCGTCGCTTCCCGCAAGGGTGTCGAGGATGAGGGTGGCACCTATGTGCCGCACCCGGCCGAGGCGGTCGTCGAGAAGATGATCGAACTCGACCGGCCGTCACGGCTCAAGGGCGCCGGCTTCTATGAGTACGTCGACGGTAAGCGGGCCGGACTGTGGCCGGGGCTGCGTGAGACGTTCAAGTCCGGCAGCACCGAGATCCCGCTGCAGGACATGATCGACCGGATGCTGTTCGCCGAGGCGCTGGAAACGCAGAAGTGCCTTGACGAAGGCGTTCTCACGTCGACCGCCGATGCCAACATCGGCTCGATCATGGGCATCGGCTTCCCGCCGTACACCGGTGGGTCGGCGCAGTTCATCGTCGGCTACGAGGGTCCGGGCGGCGTCGGCAAGGACGCGTTCGTCGCGCGCGCCAAGGAGCTGGCCGCCAAGTACGGCGACCGTTTCAACCCGCCGAAGTCGCTGCTGTAAGTTCTCCGACGAGACGCGAAATCCCCCGAAATGCCGAACTTTCGGGGGATTTTGCGTCTGTTCGCCGGATCGGTGACGATAGTCCGATGGCCGACGTGAAGCTCATTCCGCTCGAAGTGCTGCTTGGCAACCCAGAGCGGGCGGGAGCCCAGATCTCGCCGGACGGCAAGCGGCTGTCGTACATGGCGCCGCTGGACGGCGTGATGAACGTGTTCGTCGGCGCCGCCGGGGCGGACAACGAACGACCGGTGACCCACGACACCGAACGCGGGATCCAGGGGTATTTTTGGGCGCACGACAGCCGCCACATCATGTACGTGCGGGACAAAGACGGCAGCGAGAACTTCCGCCTCTTCGACGTCGACTTGGAGACGGGCGTCGAGCGCGACCTGACTCCGTTCGACGAGGTGCAATGTCAGATCATCGCCCACCGCAAGGAATTTCCCAACGTCGTGCTGCTCGGCCTGAACAAGGACAACCCTCAGCTGCACGACGTTTACCGGCTGGATCTGACGACGGGAGAGCTCGAGAAGATCGTCGAGAACCCCGGTTTCGTCGGTTGGGTCGTCGACCCCGACCTGAAGGTTCGCGGCGCCGTGCAGCCACTGCCCGACGGTGGCGCGGTGTTCCTGGTGCGCGACGACGAGGCGTCGGACTGGCGCCCGCTGTTGCAGGTGCCGCCGGAAGATGCAGAGACGTCGGGACCACTGGGCTTCACCAGAGACGGCCACAGCATGTACGTCCAGACCTCCGTCGACGCCAACACCGGTCGCCTGGTGAAGATGGACACGGCGACGGGTGCTTTCGACGTGATCGCCGAGGATCCGGATTACGACATCGCGGGCGCGATGTTGAACCCGGACACCCGCGAGGTCGAGGCCGTGCTGGTGTACCGGGATCGCCTGGAGTATCAGGTATTCGACGACGCGGTCCGTGGCGACATCGCAGCCCTGCAACGGCTGAGCAGCGGCGATCTGTCGATCACCGATCGAAGCAACGATGACAAAACGTGGCTCGTGACGTTCGACGACGACAGCGGCCCGGTGAAGTTCTACACCTGGGACCGTGACACGAAGACGTCGACGTTCCTGTTCGACCATCGACCGCAGCTCAACGACTACGCGCTGGTGCCGATGGAACCGTTCAGTTTCACCGCGCGCGACGGGCTGACGATCCACGGCTATTTGACCTTTCCGGCGGAGGCCGAGCGCTCAGGTCTACCCGCTGTACTCACCGTGCACGGCGGGCCGTGGGTCCGCGACGCGTGGGGGCTGGATCCCGAAGCGCAGTGGCTGGCGAACCGGGGCTACGTGTGCGTGCACGTGAACTTCCGCGGCTCCGCCGGTTACGGCAAGAGCTTCCTCAACGCCGGAGATCGCGAGTGGGGCGCCAAGATGCACGACGACCTGCTGGACGCCGTCGAACACCTTGTCGCACAAGACATCGTCGACCGCGACCGCGTCGCGATCTACGGCGGCTCGTACGGCGGCTATGCCGCGCTGATCGGTGCGACGTTCACCCCCGACGTCTTCAGGTGCGCGATCTCGATGGTCGGCCCGTCAAACCTGAACACCCTCATCGCGTCGATTCCCGAGTATTGGAAACCGCTGCTGTCGATGTTCCACAAACGGGTCGGCGACGACGAGGACTTCCTGTGGTCGCGCTCGCCGCTGTCCAAAGTCGACAACATTGCGATCCCCATCCTGATTGCCCAGGGCGAGAACGATCCACGGGTGAAGCAGGCGGAGTCCGAACAGATCGTCGCCGCCATGAAAGAGCACGGCATCGACCACGAGTACGCGCTGTACGAAAACGAAGGCCACGGCCTCGTCAAACCCGAGAACCGCCTCGACTTCTATCGCCGCGCCGACCGATTCCTGGCCAAGCATCTCGGCGGTCGCGCAGAGACCACCTGACCTCAGGCCGGCGAGTCGATGCCGGCGTGAGGTCCGACTGACTAGATTGACGGGGTGCCCGGGAGCTTCACCGAATCGTTCGCCGCGGGCTTGGCGAGCTACGGCGACCGCCAGTGCATCCAGTTCGAGGGCCGCTGGTACACCGGCGACGAGGTCGCCGCATACGGTGCCGCCATCGCCGACGTATTGCGCAGCGCTGACGTCGCCGACGGCGCACCCGTCGGTCTCGTGGTCCGCAACCGGTTGCAGCACGCCGCCGCGATCGTCGGCTTTCTCGCCATCGGCCGCCCGGTCTCGATGATCTACTCCTTCCAGTCGCCCGAGGCGATCGGCCGCGATATCGAGAAGCTGGCACTGTCGGCGATCATCGCGGATCGCGAGGACTGGACGCACGAGGTCATCGCGGCGTGCCAGCGGGCAGGTTGTGCCGGCGTGGCCATTTCGCTGACCGACCCGACGGTGTCACAGGTCGAGGGCCTCGAGCGGCGAGACCCGTCGCGAAAGCACGCCGAAGTCGAACCCGGTGTGGCACTGCAGATCCTGACCAGTGGCACCACCGGCCCGCCGAAGCGGCAGGCGATCATGACACCGGTGCTGGCGCGCACGGTGTTCAGCGTGACCAGCGGGGAAACCGCCCCGTCGGACGCGCCTCCGGAACTGGCGTACTGGCAGTTCGGGGGTATCGGCGTCTGCCAACTCGTCGCGGGTATCTACAACTCCAGGCGGATCGTGATGCTGGAACGCTTCTCGGTCGAGGGATTCGTCGACGTGATCAAGACGCACCGCATCACGCGTTCCGGTGTGCAGCCCGCGGTGGTGCGCATGCTGCTGGACGCCGAGGTCGCCAAAGAGGAACTGGCGTCGCTGGAGTTCCTGATCAGCGCCTCGGGGCCACTCGACCCGCAGACCCGTGTCGAATTCGAGGAGCACTTCGGCATTCCCATCCGGTTGGCTTACGGTGCAACGGAATTCGCCGGATCGCTGTGCGCCTGGACGCCGGACCTCGTCGACGAGTTCGGTGAATCCAAACGTGACAGCGTCGGGCGGGCGCTGCCCGACACCGAGGTCCGTGTCGTCGACGCGGATACCGGGGCGGAACTGCCCGCCGGCGAGCAGGGTCTGCTCGAAGCGAAGGTGGCGCCGATCAGCCCGGATTGGATCCGTACCACTGACATCGCCTCCATCGACGCCGACGGCTTCGTCTACCTGCACGGTCGGGCCGACGGTGCGATCAACCGCGGCGGGTTCAAGATCATGCCGGAAACCGTTCGGCGCGTGCTGATCTCGCATCCCGCCGTGCGTGACGCGTGCGTGGTCGGCGTAGCTGACCCACGGCTGGGCCAGGTGCCGTTCGCCGCGATCGAAGTCGTCGAGGGCATGGCGGCGCCATCCGGCGATGAACTGAAAGACCTTGTCCGCCAGGAGCTGCCGGCCTACAACGTGCCGGTTGCCTTCACCGTCGTCGACGAGCTGCCGCGCAACCCCGCGCTGAAGGTCAGCCTGCCGGCGGTGGCCGCGCTCTATCGGGAGGGTTAGACCGCTCCCAGGTCGGACGAGAGCCAATGCTGCGGCTTCATGAAGATGGCGACGCCCTCGCCGTGCTCGCGGCGGGCGAATTCGAGATAACCGTCGACCTTGTCCGGCGGGAGGTAGCGCCTGACCATCTCGACGAGTTGTTCGTCGGTGGCCGGTTCGATGCGGCTGACCGGGCCGTCGACCGCGACGTAGCGCACCGTCGGCTCGAGGCGCTGGGCCATCAGAGTGAACTCGCCCTGCGTTTCGATGAGGCGATGCTTTCGCGAGCCGGCACCCGTATGGATCCAGGGTTCACCGCCGGGACTGTACTGGTACCAGATCGGCACTGTCAGCGGCCCGCGCTTGTCACCAGCGCTCACCGAGAGCGCCCCAATGTGGGGCTCGGCCAGAAACTGTTCGCGTTCTTCCTTGGAGAGGGCCATGGCGCCAGGCTAGCGCCGGCCCCCGTCAAGTACGGTCAGCAGCCGATCCGCGAGAAGAACGCCACGGCGACGAGGCCGATGACGAACGCCACCTGCGGCTGTCCCATCGCCATGGTGCTGACGATGCCCGCGATCGCGGCAATCGCGATCACGACGAGCAGGAGGACATAGAACCATCGGACGTGGTGGTGGCTGTCTGCACGAACCGGGTGCGACTCCAACCCCGTCAGCGGGTCACGGCCCACAACCGCCTCCTTTGTGACATGCATCACATCGATCTTCACTATGTGAGCCACACCATATAACACCGATCCGGCTTCCGCGATGCCGATGGATCAGATGTCGCCATTGCAGCCTGATAACGGCCCGACCACTGCGTATCTGGTGAACACTGCCACGTAACCCCTGCGGAAACCGGGGAAGTACGAGACGAGCGAGCATGACCGATCTCTGTCAGTTGCCGGCCCACCAGCTGATCGCGCTCATGGCGGCGGGCACGGTTTCGTGCCGTGACGTCGTCCACGCGCACCTCGCGCGAATCGAGGCGATCAACCCCGCCCTCAACGCGCTCGTACAGGCCACCGACCCCCAGCAGTGCCTGACGGCCGCGGCCGAAGCCGACGATCGCGTCGCCCGCGGCGCCCCGCTCGGCCGGGCGCATGGACTGCCGGTTGTGGTCAAAGACGTCATGCACGTCGCGGGGCTTCGGTGTTCGGGCGGCAGTCCGGTGCTGCGCGCGACCGCAGACAAGGATGCGACCGCGGTCTCCAGGCTGCGCGGGGAAGGCGCCATCGTGCTCGGCCTGACGAACGTCCCCGAGATGGGCCGCGGCGGAGAATCCAACAACAGCGTCTACGGTCGCACCAACAATCCGTTCGACCTGTCGCGCACACCCGGCGGTAGCAGCGGCGGATCGGCGGCCCTCGTGTCCGCCGGCGGCGCCGCACTGAGCGTGGGGTCGGACGGCGGCGGCAGCATCCGGCAGCCGTGTCACAACACCGGAATCGCCGGCCTCAAGCCCACCCACGGCCGAATCCCGCGCACCGGCAGTGTGTTCGGCGACGCGCTCGGCATCTTCGGCCCGTTCAACTGCTACGGCCCGCTCGCCCGGGCGGTGGCTGACCTACATCTGGGCCTGTCGATCATGAACGGTCCGGATCTGCGCGATCCATACGCGGTGCCCGCGCCGCTTGGCGACCCGGACGACGTCGACGTCTCGGCCCTGCGCGTCGCCACGTATCTCGACGACGGCATCTCGCCGCCCGACGACGACGTCGCCGCTGTCGTCAGCGATGTGGTGCAGGCACTGACGGGAATGGTCGGCGCCGTCGAGCACAACAGCCCGCCCTGCCTGGTACGCACGATGGAGTTGTTGTGGGAGTGGGTGTTCCTCGGCGGAGATCGGGGCCGCGGGTTCGAAGCGGATCTGGCCGCCATCGGGGCCACCGATCCCTCCGAGGAACTTGCCGAATTCCTCGAGCAGGCGCGGCTGGTCGAGTTCTCGCTGTCCGATGCGCGAAGCAGGCTGGTCGACATCGACACCTACCGCATCGAGATGCTCGAGTTCATGGCCGACTACGACGTGATCGTCGGACCCGTGATGCCGACCGCGGCCAAGCCCCACCATCACGGGCTGGTCGAGATCACGGACTTCTCCCATCTGATGGCGCACAACCTGACCGGCTGGCCTGCGGCAGTGGTCCGCTGCGGCACCTCGAAGGAGGGTCTGCCCGTCGGTGTGCAGATCGTGGCGAGACCATGGCAGGACGCGACGGCGCTGGCGGTCGCGGGTCGGCTGGAAGCGGTATTCGGAGGATGGCGGCCCCCACCGTTGTTTGCATAGAGTTGCAAGCCATGCGCTTTGGACTCTTCATTCCGCAGGGCTGGCGACTCGACCTGGTGGACATCCCGACCGACCAGCACTGGCCGATCATGCGTGACCTCGCCGCGTACGCCGACGCGGGCCCCTGGGATTCGCTGTGGGTATACGACCATTTCCACACCGTTCCCGTGCCGACGGACGAGGCGACCCATGAGGCGTGGTCGCTGATGTCGGCCTACGCCGCGAGCACATCCCGCATCAAGCTCGGCCAGATGTGTACGGCGATGGGCTACCGCAATCCGGTGTATCTCGCGAAGGTCGCCGCGACGGCCGACATCATCTCCGGTGGCCGGGTGCAGATGGGGATCGGCGGCGGCTGGTATCAGCACGAGTGGGAGGCCTACGGCTACGGGTTTCCGTCGGCCGGTACCCGGCTCGCCATGCTCGACGAGGGCGTCCAGATCATGCGCGACGCCTGGCGTGACGGGCGGGTCAGCCTCGCCGGTAAGCACTATCGGGTCGACGGCGCGATCGTCGCGCCCAAGCCGTTGCAGGACGGCGGGCCTCCGATGTGGATCGCCGGGGGCGGCGAGAAGGTGACGCTGCGCATCGCCGCGAAGTACGCCCAGTACACCAACTTCACCTCGGATCCCGACGGCTTCGTGCACAAGTCGCAGATCCTGGCCGAACACTGCCGGGCCGTGGGCACCGACTACGAGGCGATTGTGCGGTCGTCCAACTTCAACGCCGTCATCGGCACCTCGGAGCGCGACGTCAACGAGCGCTTGGCGCGGCTGCGCGCCCAGCAGGTGACCAAGGCGGACGGATCCGCCGTCGACGCCATGCTCGGCACTGTCAGCGCTCCTGAATCCGCCACTGGCACAACCGAACAAGCTGTCGAGAAGCTCACGCGCATGCGGGAACTGGGCTGTGAATACGCGATCATGTACTTTCCCGAGGCGGCGTACGACCGCACCGGCATCGAACTGTTCGAGCGCGAGGTCATCCCCGCGCTGGCGTAACCGCTACGGCGTGACGGGAATCGGGCCGCCCGGTGGGAGTGCGTTGGGGTCGACCGGAGCGATCGTCCCCGGAGGCGGCGGCGCATCGAAGTAACCCGGCGGTGGCGGGCCGGTGAGCGGGTGGTAGCCCTCCGGTAGCGGCGGTCCGCCCGCGTAGTTCTTCTCCGGAACGGGAGCACCGTTGGACGCCGGGTCGGTCAGCGACTGGTATCCGGGTGGCAGCTGCGGCGCCGGACCGGCTCCGGGTGGCGGCGCCTGCGGTTTCACATCGCCGGGCTGCATGGTGCCGTTGTAGTTCTGCGGGTCCTGGGCCATGTGCCAGGCGTCGCGGAGGAACCCCAACGGCCCCGACGTGTTGCCCTGCCCATACTGCTGGTTGGCGACCTGGGGCACGGGCGGCGCACCGACCGGTGGTGGCGCGGGCGCGGCGACCGGTTCGGCTCCCGGAACCTCCATGACGGGCTGGCCCGGCGGTAGCGGTTGGCCCGGGGGCGGCGGCGGTGGTGCCGGCTGTGCGTTGGCCTGGGTCGAAGCGACCAGCGCGCCCAAGCCGATCACGACGCCGGCGAACGCGATCTTCGCGATCTGCCGAAGTGAGGAGGTATGTCCGCTCATGTGTGGCGTGTGTGCTTCCTGCTAGAGCCCGTGGGCTGCTGCCGACTCGTGACGAGGCTAACGCGTTTGCGCGGCCCGTGCGTAGTCCAGGCCGATGTCTGTGAAGTCGCCCGACCCGGTCGAGGCGTTACGGCGCGAGGCGCCTGCAATCCCGCTTTCGGTGTTGCCGGTGCCGCCGATGACGAGAATGGTGTTAAAGGTGTTATTGCGTCGGCCATGTCTCGAACTCGCCAGCCCGAATCGAGACGATCCATGGCCTATGCGGTCCGTGACATATCCGACGGTCGGAAAGGCGCGTTGACGATGGAGAAGATCTCGCTCACCGCACTCGCACGTGAGCATCTGGAAACCGCCCGGGCGGCGACCAGTGGCCGCAGTGCACACACGGTCTACGGCGGCCATGAACATTCGCTGCGCCAGACTTTGATGGCACTGAAGGCGGGCAGCAAGCTCGACGATCACGAGAGCCCCGGCGAGGCCACGCTGCAGGTGCTGCACGGCCGAGTGCGGGTGACCAACTCATCGTCGGGATGGGACGGTTCAGCCGGTGACCACATCATCCTGCCAAGGGAACGTCATGGTTTGAGCGCGATCGAGGATTCCGTCGTGCTACTGACCGTCTCGAAACCCATCGGGCCGCATACCTAGATCGCGGGACCGAGTAGGTCGTCAGCGTCCTTGATGATGTAGCCGTAACCCTGTTCGGCGAGGAACCGCTGACGGTGCGCGGCGTACTCGGCGTCCAGGCTGTCGCGTGACACCACCGAGTAGAAGACCGCGCCGCCGCCGTCGGCCTTGGGCCGCAACAGCCGGCCGAGACGCTGCGCCTCTTCCTGTCTCGACCCGAAGGTGCCCGAAACCTGTACGGCGACATTGGCTTCCGGTAGGTCGATGGAGAAGTTGGCGACCTTGGATACGACCAGCGTCGGGATCTCGCCGCGACGGAACTCATCGAACAGCGCCTCCCGCTCGGCGGTCTTGGTCGACCCCTGGATCACGGGAGCGTTCAGCTCTCGCCCAAGCTCGTCGAGCTGGTCGAGGTAGGCGCCGATGACCAGCGTCTGGTCGCCCTTGTGCTTCTCCAGGATGGACTTCACCACGGCGATCTTGGAATGCACCGTCGAGCACAGCTTGTAGCGCTCGTCGGGTTCGGCGACGGCGTAGAGCATCCGCTCGTTGTCGGTCATCGTCACCCGCACCTCGATGCACTCGGCGGGCGCGATCCAGCCCTGGGCCTCGATGTCCTTCCACGGGGCGTCATACCGCTTCGGCCCGATCAGCGAGAACACATCGCCCTCGCGTCCGTCCTCGCGGATGAGGGTGGCCGTCAGGCCGAGCCGTCGCCGCGACTGCAAGTCCGCGGTCATCCGGAACACCGGCGCGGGCAGCAGATGCACCTCGTCGTAGATGATCAGGCCCCAGTCGCGGCTGTCGAACAGTTCGAGGTGCTTGTACTCGCCCTTGGTGCGGCGCGTGATCACCTGATAGGTGGCGATGGTGACCGGGCGGATCTCCTTCTTCTCGCCCGAGTACTCGCCGATCTCGTCCTCCGTCAACGAGGTTCGGTTGATGAGCTCGCGCTTCCACTGCCTGCCCGCCACCGTGTTGGTCACCAGGATCAGTGTCGTCGCGCCCGCCTTCGCCATCGCCGCGGCGCCGACGAGGGTCTTACCGGCGCCGCACGGCAGCACCACGACGCCGGACCCGCCCTCCCAGAACGAGTCGGTCGCCATCTCCTGATAGTCGCGCAGGTGCCAGCCGTCCTGCGCGAGGCTGATCGGATGCTTCTCGCCGTCCACATAGCCGGCGAGATCCTCTGCGGGCCAACCGATCTTGAGCAGCATCTGCTTGACGCGACCGCGCTCGCTGTTGTGCACCTGAACGGTGTCGTCATCGATGCGGGCGCCGAGCATCGGCGCGATCTTCTTGTTGCGCAGCACTTCCTCGAGAACCGCACGGTCCAGGCTCACCAGCGTCAGCCCGTGCACCGGAGACTTGACCAGCTGCAGGCGGCCATAGCGCGCCATTGTGTCGACGATGTCGACCAGCAGCGGCTGTGGCACCGCGTAGCGGGAGAACGTCACGAGCGCGTCGACGACCTGTTCGGCGTCGTGGCCCGCGGCACGGGCGTTCCACAGCGCCAGCGGGGTGATGCGGTAGGTGTGGATATGCTCGGGCGCACGCTCGAGCTCGGCGAACGGGGCGATGGCGGCTCGGGCCGCACCGGCCTGTTCGTGGTCGACTTCGAGCAGCACCGTTTTATCGGACTGCACGATCAGGGGGCCGTCACTCACTTTGTCCATTATCCAGGACCGTCGGACAAGGGTGTTCTCAGTGGGCGGAGTCGGCGGATACGACCGACGTCACGCGGTGGATGGCGAACTCCCGCACGCGGCCGGACGCCGGGTCGTAGGCGGTCAGCTGCCCGCCGCGAACATTGATGGGTGCCACCACCCGTTGGGTGGCGACCCCGGCCGGGTCGACGTAGCCGATCACCACCGACGTCTGGAGATGGGCGGCCTCCTGGAGTTGGGTGATCGCCACAGTCGGGTCCAGGCGCATGCCGCTCGACGGTCCGGCCGCCACCCTGCGCAGTACCGCGACGATCGCGGCCAGCGTCTGACTCGTCGGGGCCGGCGCCCGATGGGATCGACGGCGCGATGGTGCGGGCACCCTGGCTCCCCGCGCGCGGATGTCGACGATCGTGCCCGTCGAGTCCTCGGCCGCAGGGGCGAACCCGGCCCCTCGAAGGGCGGCCAGCACCTCGGAGATCGGCGCTTGGGACACCGCGACGGTCGGGGCCAGCAGCCGCATCTCCAGTTGTTCGGCCGCCGGTGCGGTGATCGCCTGCGCCAGCAACGCGGCGTCCTCGCACCGCACGAACGAAGCCGCCATGCCGACCCGTAGCTGCCCGTGCCGGCGGGCTACATCATCGATCAGGTACGTGAGTCCTTGTGGGACAGGCGTTTTAGAGTATCGGGCGAAGAAGGCGTGCAGGTCGGCCGCGGTGCGTCCGGTGTCCAGCGCGCGCCGGATCGACGACTCGCTGACGCGGTACACCATCGCCGCACCCGCCGACTCAACCCGCGCGACGGCACCCAACTGCTCGGCCAGGTCACGTTCCAGCGGACCCGGCACCACGACCGTCAGGTCCGCCTGCAGCAGGAAGTGGTCGATGGGCTGGGGCAGCACCTTGTCCATCGCCTTGACGACATTCTCCGGCGGGGCGTCCGAGAGCAGGGCCCGCGCCGGGGTGCTGATCGCACCGCGGCCGACGACGCCGACCATGTGCGCCTCCGACAACAACGCACCCACCGGGCCCGGTTGCAGTCGATTGCCCCAGCGGGGCCGGCGCCAGATCATCGCGCGTGCCGCCTCGGTGGCGTCGGCGCCGGCGCCGGGCGCGAGATCGGCGAGCGTTTCCAGGAGCAGCCGCCGGTCCAGCGGCGCGGCTGTCGAGAAAAGCGAATCCGAAAGCGCCGCATAGGGTTTACCGTCAGGGCCCCGGCTCCCGACCAGGCTCGGCCTGCCCTGCAGTTCCAGCCATGTCGACGCCAGCAGATGCCATTTCTGCGCGGTCGGAGATTCGAGGAAGCGGTCAGTGGCCACAGTCGGCGCCCAATAGGGGCCGGTGCCGTCCTGCGGTTCTGGTTCCGGCATACCGGTCGCGATCAGCCCGGCCGCCGCGGTCACCTCGAGAATCAGGCCGAGCCGGCTTTCGTCGATGCCGGTGATCTTCGTCAGCCGTTTGACGTCGCGCACACCGAGCCCGCCGCTGCGCAGCTCGGGAATGGGTGCAGCGCTGAGGGTTTTGAGCACGACCTCGACCTCGCGCAGCAGGTCGATCACGGCACCCGCGGCCACCGCGTCGACGTCGGCGATGGTCGTGGTCGACACCACGGGATCGGGTGCGGTCAGCCCGACGGGCCCGGGAAGTTCGCCGCGCAGCGCCTGGCCGACGAGCCTGGGCAGGATCACCGTCTCGTCGTCCACCTGACGTAGCAGTCCGTTCGCCAGCAGTCGCTGCACCGGGCGATCAGGCGGGGTGCCGGCGGCCGCGTCGCGGGTGCGTCCCACCGGGGAGCCCTCCAACAGTCGCTGCAACAGGTCGGACTGCGCCTCGTCGAGAGCGGCGAGGCGCTCGACGAGCCCCGTTGGCTCGGTGTCTTCGACCGTGGCCTGACCGGGATACCAGGGCAGGCCCGTCGCGGCCTCGGAGGTCACCCGCACCGAATCGTCGCCCCACACCAGCGCGCGCTCGCGAAGGTCCTCAACGGCGCGCATCACGACCGTCTCGGTGCCCGCGTCGCCGACCAGCTCCAACAGCTTCGACAGCGGCACCGCCGTCGTATCGGCATGCAGGACCAGCAGCGCGTCGATCACCGCGAGATGAAGAAAGTCCAGGCCATCGGTTGCGGCCTTGACCGACTGGCGTGCCTGCGCGCGCGCCGCCAGCGCCGCGATGGTCCCCGGCGGCGGCTGTGTCAGATCGGGCCGCAGCTCCAGCAGCCGGATCAGCCGCTCATCGCCGAGTTCGGCCAGCCAGGCGCCCAGAGGAATGCCCGGCGCGTTTTCGGTCATTGCTGACCAGCGTAAAGCAGGCCGCCGGTGTCGCCACTGCGCGCGTTGCCTGCCACAATGTCAGGCGTGGCTGACAACAAACGGCAGAAGAAGCAGTATGTCGACCCGGGCTGGCCCGCAACCGACGGGGACGACGATCACGCAGTCAGCGAGCTGGCTGCCGACCGCACCGGTGCGTTGTCGCCGTTCGGCGACCTGACGTTCCCGCTGCCGACGGAGGCCGTTCCGTACGTGCACCCGGTCACGGTCGTCAACAAGTAGTGACCGAACCGGCTGGGGCCGCTTCGGCGCCCTCCGCCCGCACCGCGCTCTCGCACATCGACGAAGCAGGCGCGGCGCACATGGTCGACGTGACCGCCAAGGACGCCACCAAGCGCACCGCCGTCGCGGCCGGTGCCCTGCACACCACCGCCGAGGTCGTCGCGATGATCGCGTCGGGCGGGCTGCCCAAGGGCGACGCGCTGGCCACTGCGCGGGTCGCCGGCATTCTTGCGGCCAAGCGCACCAGCGACCTGATTCCGCTGTGCCACCAGCTGGCCCTGACGGGGGTCGACATCGACTTCGTGATCGACGGCGCTCAGGTCGCGATCGCCGCGACCGTGCGCAGCACCGACCGGACCGGGGTCGAGATGGAGGCGCTGACGGCGGTGAGCGTCGCCGCGCTCACGCTCTACGACATGATCAAGGCGGTCGACCCCGCAGCCCGCATCGATGACATCAGAGTGCTGCGCAAAGAAGGCGGCAAGACCGGCACGTGGGTGCGGTGACCCGGTCGGGGCGGGTCATCGTCGCATCCACCCGCGCCGCGGCGGGGGTGTACGAGGACAAGACCGGACCGATCATCGTCGGCTGGCTCAATCAACGGGGCATCGGCGCCCCCGCACCGACTGTCGTCGCCGACGGCGGCGGAGTTAACCAGGCCCTGTCCGCCGCAGTCGGCGAGAAGGTCGACGTCGTCATCACTTCCGGCGGAACCGGGATATCGCCGACCGACGGCACCGCGGACGCGACCGCCGCCATCGTCGACTACCAGATCCCCGGTCTCGCCGACGCGATACGTCGAGCAGGCGAAGACAAAGTGCCTACGTCAGTGCTCTCCCGTGGCGTCTGCGGCGTCAAGGGGCGCACCCTGATCGTCAACCTGCCGGGTTCGACCGGTGGCGTCAGAGACGGTCTGGCGGTGCTGGACAAAGTGCTCGAGCACGCACTGGATCAGCTTGCGGGAGGGGACCATCCACGATGACCGTCGTCCTGCGCGCCGACGTCAGCGAGCACTCGATCGAGCTGACCGAGCACGAAGCGCTTGTCGCTCATGAAGCCGCGGGCGCGGTGGTGGGTTTCGCCGGCGTCGTCCGCGACCACGACGGCGGCCGCGGGGTGATTCGGCTCGAGTATTCGGCGCACCCCACGGCGCAGCAGACGTTGGCCGACGTGGCCGCCGAGATCGCCGCAACCAGTCACGGAGTGCGGGCCATCGCGGTCAGCCACCGCATCGGCGTACTCGACATCGGCGACGCTGCACTCGTCGCCGCGGTGGCCGCAGACCATCGCGGTGCGGCGTTCGAAACCTGCCAGCGGTTGGTCGACGCCGTCAAAGAACGGCTACCGGTGTGGAAGCACCAGTTCTTCTCGGACGGCTCCGAAGAGTGGGTCGGATCCGCCTAGGAGCCGCCCCGGCGGCGACATCGGGCTAGATGTACTGCCCAGGCAGGTTGGTTGAGGAATTGTGACGACACGCTGTAGCGGTCGTTGATAGGTGAAGGCCTCCCGTCGTGGAGTGGAGCTGCTACCACTTCACCGCAACGATCAGGAGGCCTTCGTGGTCCACGCTAATGCTGTTTTGACTCCTCGCGGGCGTCTAATGCTGGCCCGTCGTGTCGTCGAGGAGGGCTGGCCCATCGTGCGGGCCGCTGAGCACTTCCACGTGTCATGGCGTACCGCGCAGCGGTGGGCATCGCGCTATGCGGCGATGGGTGCTGCCGGGATGACTGATCGATCCAGCCGGCCGCATCACTGCCCCAATCGGACACCGGCGCCGGTGGTGCGCCGCATTGTGGAGTTGCGGTGGCGGCATCGTCTCTCACCCATGGCGATCGCTTCGCGGCTGTCGATGCCGGCTTCGACCGTGCACGCGGTGCTGGTGCGGTGTCGGCTGAACCGGTTGTCTCACATCGATATCCGTACCGGCGAGCCGATCCGCCGCTACGAGCACGGCCACCCCGGCGCGATGCTGCATGTCGATGTCAAGAAACTGGGCAACATCCCCGACGGCGGGGGTTGGCGGTTCGTCGGTCGAGCACGCGGCAAACGCAATCGCCATGGGACTTCTGAGGTCCGGCGCAATCACCGCTACCAACCGATCCTCGGGCATGCCTACGTGCACACGGTGATCGATGATCATTCCCGGGTCGCCTACGCCGAGATCCACGACGACGAAACCGCTCAGACCGCGATCGGGGTGCTGCGCCGGGCGGTGGGATGGTTTGGTACCCGCGGCGTCCATGTCGAGCAGGTGCTGTCGGACAACGGAGCCTGCTACAAGTCCTACGCATGGCGCGACGCCTGCGCGGACCTGCACATCGCGCACAAACGCACCCGCGCCTACCGTCCCCAGACCAACGGCAAAATAGAGCGCTTCCACCGCACCATGGCCGCCGAATGGGCCTTCGCCCGGCACTACCCCAACGAACGCACCCGCCGCTCAGCCCTATCGGCCTGGCTACATACCTACAATCACCACCGGCAACACTCGGCAATCGGCAAGGTCCCACCCATCACCCGGTTGACCAACCTGCCTGGGCAGTACAGCTAGAGCGTGGACTCAGGCCGGCGGTAGCGGCGGCGGCAGGGGCGCACCGGGCGCCGCAGGTGCCGGCGGCGCGGGCAACCCCGGTGCCGGAGCAGGGGGCGGCGGAGGCGCAAGCGCCGGATCCGGCGGGAGCTGGCCCGGCAGGTTCGGCACCTGACCGGTGGCGCGGTCCGGGGTTGTCAGCGGACGCTGAGTCAGCGCCAGCAACGCATCCTTGCCGGTGACGTCCTGGGTCTGGATCGCATGCCAGATCTCCTTGAGGTAGGAGACGTTGGGGCTGTCGGTCGTGACGGCGCCACGATCGATCGTCGTCCCCGGGTTCAGGTTCTCCGGGCTCGGCAGGTGCGGAACCTCGGCGGGCACGGGGAGCTCACCGGACACGGCCTGGTTGGCCACGTCCATGGCGGGCTGCGGAAGGTTGACCTGGGCCAGCGGATCGGGCGCGGGTGCCGGCGGGGCCGGGGCGGGCGGCGGAGGAACCGCCGGCGCGGGCTGAAGCGGAGCGTCGGCGTGCAACGCCCACACCTCAGGCTGATCGCCAGGCACCATGCCCTCGGCGACATCCCAGTTCGCCACCTCCTGCGCGACGTCTGCCGACGGGGCCATCGGATCGACCGGCGGCGGCGGAGGTACGGGTGCGGCCAGCGCGTCGATCGGGGGTGGCGGCGGCGGGGCCATCGGGTCGACCGGCGGCGGAGGAACCGGGGCGGCGAGTGCGTCGATAGCTGGCGGCGGGGGCGGGGCCATCGGGTCGACCGGTGGCGGCGGAGGTACGGGTGCGGCCAGCGCGTCGGCCGGGGGTGGCGGCGGAGGCAGTGGTGCGGCCGGGGGTGGCGGCGGTGGAACGGGTGCGGCCATCGGGTCGACCGGCGGCGGCGGAGGCAGTGGTGCGGCCGGGGGTGGCGGCGGTGGAACGGGTGCGGCCAGCGCGTCGGCCGGGGGTGGCGGCGGAGGCAGTGGTGCGGCCGGGGGTGGCGGCGGTGGAACGGGTGCGGCCAGCGCGTCGGCCGGGGGTGGCGGCGGAGGCAGTGGTGCGGCCGGGGGTGGTGGCGGCGGAACCGGAGCGGCCAGCGCGTCGAACGGCGCGGGTGGCGGCGGAGGCGGCGGGGGAGCGAACGGGTTCGGCGGCGGGGGCGGCAGCAGATTGTTCAGGTTGGCGATCGCGTCGTCGACCACATTGCGCGGAGTCGGGCCGGACAGCGGACCACCACACGACGGCCATGCGCCCTTGCCCTGACCGGCGAGCACCCGCTCGGCGACGGCAATCTGCTCTTCCTTGGTGGCCAGGTACGCGGCAGGCGCGAACTCGCCGCCGCCGTGGCCCGACCAGGTGCTCGGGGAGAACTGGAGGCCACCGTGGTATCCGTTGCCGGTGTTGATCGCCCAGTTGCCACCAGATTCGCACCTGGCGACCTGATCCCATTCGCCGTCGGTGGCGGCGTTGGCCTGTCCGGCGAGGGCAAGGCCCCCGGTGCCCATGACAGCGCCTGTGAAGGCGATCTTCGCGACGTTTACGGCCGATGCAGTGGGCTTACGATGCCGTCCACTCATAGGTGCGTTGGTGTCCTCTCTTCAAGCGCCCGCGAGGTCAGCTGTCGGGTTCGGGCTGGAGAGGTTGCCCGGCCGGCGGCGTCGAGACGACGCCGGCTTCACCCCAAGGAGCCGAAATCTGCTCCAGGTCCTTCCGTTTCGGTGGACCGGTGGGTCCCCCGCCTCCGTCCAAAGTTGTTCGTTGTTGACTGGGTCCCGACTGGACGGAGCTCGGCGCGATCGGGGCACAGCAGGTCACCCGATTGAGGTCGAGGGACTTGGGAGTTGACGGTAATGGGTATGCCCGTGAGCGTCATCTTTTGCAGATAACGGCGTTTTCGCCTTGGGCAAATCCTAAAGAAGCTCTAAACCCGCAGGAGATTTTGGCGTTCTTGCAGGTGCTTCGGGCGCTCCACCTGTCCGTAGCCAGTCTGTGATCATTTCGTTATGTGATGTAAATCACCATCATCCGCCGGCGAAGGGCGGAAGAACGTCGATCGTCACGGCGTTCGTCAACGTCGCGTCGGCGTCGCGCACGGCCACGCCGTCGCGCAGAAACGAGCAGCGCATCAACACTTTCGCGAGATTCTGGTCGCGCGCGCCGAGTTGCGCGACCAACTCGGCGAGCGTCGTGCGCGGACGAAGCCGGATCGTCTCCACTTCGTTACCCGCGGCGGCCCTCGCGGCGGCGAAGAACCGAACGGTCACCTCGATATCGGTGGACCTCGTGGTCCTGGAAGTAGAGGTCACGCCTACCCGCCGATTGCGCTCATCGGACGATCCGGCTGGACGAAGCCAGGGTCATTGATTCCGTGCCCGGCAGCCTTGGTCCACATCGCGGCGCGCCAGGCGGCTGCCAGGCTGTCGTCGTCGACGCCGCTCCGCATCAGGTGACGCAGATCCGTCTCCTGTCGCGCGAACAGGCAGTTGCGCACCTGGCCGTCAGCGGTCAGGCGGGTGCGGTCGCACGCCGAGCAGAACGCCTGCGATACCGAGGCGATGATGCCCACCAAGCCCCGGTCACCGTCGACCCGCCACAGTTCTGCGGGCGCCGAACCTCGCGGCTCAGTGTTCGGCGTGAGATCGAAATGGCGGCGCAACGCGACGAGGATGTCATCCGCAGTCAGGGCCCTGCCGCGCTGCCACTGATGGTCCGCGTCGAGCGGCATCTGCTCGATGATGCGCAGTTGGTATCCGTGGTCGATACAGAACCGCAGCAGTTGCACGGCGTCGTCCAGACCCGTCTCCGGGTCGAGCACGGCGTTCACCTTGACCGGATCGAGCCCGGCGGCCTTTGCCGCCTCGAGGCCTTCCAGAACGTCGCTTAACCGGTCGCGGCGGGTGATCCGGCTGAACCGCGCGGCGTCCACGGTGTCCAGGGACACGTTGATCCGGTCCAGCCCGGCGTCCCTCAGCTTCGCTGCGCGCCGGGCAAGCCCAATGCCGTTGGTGGTCAACGTGATCTCGGGCCGCGGGCGTAGTGCGGCGGTGGCCGCGACGATGTCATCCAGATTCTTGGCGACCAACGGCTCGCCGCCGGTGAAGCGCACGCTGGTGATGCCGAGCCGCGTCACGGCGATGCCTAGCAGCCGGATCAGCTCCGCCGGTGCCAGCAACTGTTCGCCGGGCAGCCAGTCCAGCCCATCGGCGGGCATGCAGTAGGTGCAGCGCAGGTTGCACCGGTCGGTCAGCGACACGCGCAGGTCGGTGGCGATCCGCCCGAAGGTGTCGACGAGTGGACCGTCGGTGGGCGCGGGATCGGCCGGGCCCAGCGAGGGCACACCGAGGTCGACAACCGTCATGCGGCGGTTCCGATCGGCCGGTTCGTCCCGCCGTTGAGGCTGTCGACCGGGACAATCTCCTTGCCCAGTGGCAGCAACGAGACCGGGATCATCTTGAGGTTGGCCAGCGCCAGCGGAATGCCGATGATGGTGATCGCCATGGCGGCCGCGCTGACGAGATGGCCGATGGCCAGCCAGATGCCGAACAGGATGACCCAGATGATGTTCCCGATCAGCGCACCCGGACGCGTCCCCGGCATGTCGACGACGGTTCGGCCGAACGGCCACAGCGCATAGGACGCAATGCGCAACGACGCGAAGCCGAACGGGATCGTGATGATGAGGATGAAGCAGATCAACGCTGCCAGCAGATAGCCCAACGCCAGCCAGAGACCGCCGAAGACCAACCATATGACGTTCAGGATCAGGCGCATCTTTTCCCTCCAGCGGTCATTCCAGCCTACCGAGTAAAGGGGGTGAGGGCGGTTCGAGGTCCGAGTAGGATCACCCGAGACGCGTCCCTGCGCACGGGACGCTTTCCTTTTGTTGGGCTCTTCAGAAGACAAGCAGGTGAGACCAGTGCCGACCGGCCGGGTTAAGTGGTACGACGCCGAAAAAGGCTTCGGCTTTCTGTCGCAGGAGGAAGGCGAGGACGTCTACGTCCGCTCGTCCGCGCTGCCGTCCGGCGTCGAGGGGCTAAAGGCGGGACAAAAGGTCGAGTTCGGGATGGCCGCCGGCCGTCGCGGCCCGCAGGCGCTGAGCGTGAAGATCATCGACTCGCCGCCGAGCCTGACGCGCACCCGTCGTGAGGCGGCCGCCGCCGAGCACAAGCACACACCGGACGAGCTGCACGGCATGGTCGAAGACATGATCACGCTGCTCGAGGGCGCGGTTCAGCCCGAGCTGCGCAAGGGTCGTTACCCCGATCGCAAGGTCGCGCGGCGGGTGTCCGAAGTGGTGCGCGCGGTCGCAAGCGAGCTCGACGCCTGACACGTCGCCGCCCAGCGGTTCGGGCATGCTGGAGACATGAGCTATGTCGCCAGCGGTGGCGATTTCAACCGCGACACGAATTACATCACCACGCGAATCACTGCCGACGGTCGCGACGGGTATCCCGTCGAGGCCGGCCGGTACCGACTGGTCGTCGCGCGGGCCTGCCCGTGGGCCAACCGCACGATCATCGTGCGGCGGCTGCTGGGGCTCGAAGACAGTCTCTCCATTGGCTTTTGCGGCCCCACCCACGACGAGGACAGCTGGACGTTCGACCTGGACCCCGGCGGCGTCGACCCGGTGCTGAAGATTCCGCGCCTCAAGGACGCCTTCCTCAAGCGGTTCCCCGACTACGCGAAGGGCATCACGGTGCCCTCGATCGTCGACGTGCCGACGGGGGAGGTGGTGACCAACGACTTCGCTCAGATAACGCTGGACTTCTCGACCGAGTGGACGAAGTTCCACCGCGAGGGCGCGCCGCAGTTGTATCCAGAACACCTGCGCGACGAGATCGACGAGGTCGCCAAGCGCATCTACACCGAGGTGAACAACGGCGTGTACCGGTGCGGATTCGCCGGCTCCCAGGACGCCTACGACAACGCCTACGACCGGCTGTTCACCGCGCTGGACTGGCTTTCCGAGCGGCTGGAGAATCAGCGATATCTGGTCGGCGACACCATCACTGAGGCCGATGTCCGGCTCTTCACGACACTGGCCCGCTTCGACCCCGTCTACCACGGCCACTTCAAGTGCAACCGCAACAAGCTCTCCGAGTTGCCGGTGTTGTGGGCCTACGCCCGCGACCTTTTCCAGACCCCCGGCTTCGGCGACACCACCGATTTCGTGCAGATCAAGCAGCACTACTACATCGTGCACAAAGACATCAACCCGACGCAGGTCGTGCCGAAAGGCCCGGAACTGTCCAACTGGTTGACCCCGCATGGCCGGGAAGCATTGGGCGGCAGGCCGTTTGGCGATGGCACTCCGCCGGGGCCGACGCGCGATGGCGAGCGTGTGCCCGCCGGTCATTCAGCGGGCTGAGGCCAGACGGTTCGCACCGACCACTCCGCATGCCATGCCGGCAACTCGTTGCCGTCCTGGTCGACGACGATCGTGGGCAGCTGCACGACGAAGCCCGTGAGCTTTCCACGATGCGGGTCGACGGTCGGGATGGTGACCGCAAGCGTGCTGCCCGGCGTGAACTCCTCGAGCACGTCGGAGCCCTCGTACGTGCGGCCGAGCAGCCAGGGTGCGTCCGAGATCGCCGGCGGCACGGACAGTTGCACGGGGTGCCGCCCGTCGACAGCGAGTTCGCCTATCGTTTGCGGGGTTTCGCAGTCGTTGAGGTTCACCACGTCGCAATAGCTGTACGGCCCGACCCGTACGAGCTGTCCGTCGGTGTAGGCACTGATCTCCGGGTGCTTGGGCGGAGGGTGCTGAGCCAGCCGCCAGATCAACACACCCGTGGCCGCGGACGCGATGACGACCACGACCGCCAGGACGGCGAGAACGCGTTTCACTCCGGCGCCACCGCAGCATTGTCCGGGCGCCGTCCGCCCTCCTGCTCGGCCAGGACCGGACGGTTACCGCCGAGGCCGGGGATCAGCGAGTCGCCGCGATAGCTCACCACCGTCTGCGCGAGGCCCAGGATCAGGACCGCGCTGACGCCGGTGAAGCCGACCCACAATTGGGTGTAGATCAGCACGCCGATCGCGCCGCCGGCGACCCAGGCCAACTGCAACAACGACTCTGAACGACCGAAGGCGGACGCTCGGGATCGTTCGGGGAGGTCGTCCTGCAACGACGCGTCGAGCGACGCCTTCGCGATCGCGCTCGCGCCCGAAGTGATCAGCGTGCCGATCGCAGCCACCAGCAGATTGCCTGCGATTGCGGTCGCCAGCGCGCTCGCGGTGACCGCGATGGTGCAGCGCACGACCATCTGTGCCGGGTGGCCGAGCTTCATCCGCGCGCTGGCCAGGTTGCCGATGAAGTTTCCGATAGCGGCTGCCGCACCGATCATGCCGAGGATGCGCAGCTGTTCCCAACCGCTGGCGTCGTGCGATTTCGCGTAAAAGGCCGGGTAGAGGAAGAGGAAGCCCACCATCACCTTGATGGTGCAGTTACCCCACAGCGCAGTGATCGTGTTGCGGCCCAACGGTTGTCGTGCCGGGGCCGAGTTGTACGGTGCTGGCTCGCGGCGCAGCTCACCGGTGCGACCGTGATAGCTCAGCGTCGCGGGCACTTCCCCCTCGGTCACCTCGACCCACTTGGGGATTCGCATCGACAATGCGGCGCCCGCCACCGAGACTGCGACGACGACGTACAGCGCGCCGGGCAATTCCAGTACGCGGAAGAGATACTGGGCTGCCGCGGCAACCGCGCCGCCGACCATCGTTCCACCGAGCAAGCCGAACATCGTCAGCCGAGAATTCACCCGGACCAGGTCGATGGTCGGCGGTAGCACCCGCGGAGTCACCGCGCTGCGCAACACGCTGAATGACTTGGACAGCACCATCATTCCCAATGCACACGGGTAGAGCACCCACGGCGGGAAGCTGCCGGTGGCACCGTCGAAGTTGGCGATCAACACCACCACAAGCGCGGTGCGCAGGATGAACGACGTCGCGAGTGCGAGCCGGCGGCCGTGCTGCAGCCGATCCAGGGCGGGGCCGATCAGGGGAGCGATGACTGCGAACGGCGCGATCGTGATGAGCAGGTACAGCGCCACCTTGCCCTTGCTCTCGCCGGACGCCGCTGCGAAGAACAACGTGTCGGCCAGTGCGACGGCCATCGCCGCGTCGACCGCGAAGTTGGCGACCACCGGCCACGTGAGTGCAGTCAGCCCGGACTTGTCGGCGCCGTCGGCCGTGGCGGCGCGGTGCACCAGGCCGTACATCTTGGAGCCCATCTCGCGGCTGCGCTGGGCGGCGGCTCTGGTCACCGTGATCCGTTCGCCCGCCCCGGCGCCGACGGACCCGTGCGGGGGGCCGGATGCGCGTGATCGTGCCGACTCATCGAGCGGTGGCAGCCATCGATTGGCGCTCGGCGTGGGATTCGGCCGCGCCCGGCGTTGGCCGCCGACGCCGGGATTGCTGGGGTAATTGGCCATCCCCGGGTGTTCCCGGCCGCCGGCGGGCGGGCGGGGCGGGTAATAACCGGGCGGGTTGGGCGGGAGACCGCCGGACTCACGCGAACCCGCCCGATCCCTGTCCTCACGACGCGGTCCGGTCACAGAAAAGATTGTCCCCCATAGAGGCGACAGCGCACGTGCGGCCGACCGGTGTGGCTACTTGCCGGCGGCTACGGCAAAATCAGTACCGATGGACAGCGTGACGGAATCCGCCGAGAACGGCGTGGCCTCCTCTGGCGGGGATGCTGTGCCCCGGCCTGACCTGGAGACGGTGCTGCTGGGCTCCGTCGACGACGCGCGTGCCGCGATCGTCGAGTTCAGCGGTGAGGACACCGTCGGGGAGTATCTCGGTGCCGGTTTCGACGATCCGACCGCGGCTACCCACAGGTTCCTCGCCGACATGCCTGGATATCGCGGCTGGCAGTGGGCCGTCGTCGTGGCAGCGTGCCCGGGCGCCGATCACGCCACCATCAGTGAGGTCGTGCTGGTGCCCGGTCCTACAGCGCTGCTCGCACCGAAGTGGGTGCCCTGGAACGAGCGCGTCAAGCCCGGCGACCTCCGCCCCGGCGATCTGCTCGCTCCCTCAGCCGACGACCCGCGGCTCGTACCCGGCTTCATGTCCAGCGGGGACCCCGAGGTCGACGAGGTGGCCGCGGAAGTGGGCTTCGGCCGTAGGCAGGTGCTCGGCCCGTGGGGCCGCGCCGACGCCGCGCAGCGCTGGCACGACGGCGATTACGGGCCCGGTTCCGCGATGGCACGGTCGACGCGCCGCGTGTGCCGCGACTGCGGGTTCTATCTCCCGGTGTCGGGATCGCTCGGGTTGATGTTCGGAGTGTGCGCCAACGAGATGTCCGCCGACGGCCACGTGGTCGACGCTGAGTACGGCTGCGGTGCTCATTCGGATACGCCTCAGCCGCCGGGCAGCGGTACGCCGCTCTTCGATCCCTACGACGACGGCGTCCTGGACCTCACGGAACCGGCCGACTAGCTGTACTGCCCAGGCAGGTTGGTTGAGGAATTGTGACGACACGCTGTAGCGGTCGTTGATAGGTGAAGGCCTCCCGTCGTGGAGTGGAGCTGCTACCACTTCACCGCAACGATCAGGAGGCCTTCGTGGTCCACGCTAATGCTGTTTTGACTCCTCGCGGGCGTCTAATGCTGGCCCGTCGTGTCGTCGAGGAGGGCTGGCCCATCGTGCGGGCCGCTGAGCACTTCCACGTGTCATGGCGTACCGCGCAGCGGTGGGCATCGCGCTATGCGGCGATGGGTGCTGCCGGGATGACTGATCGATCCAGCCGGCCGCATCACTGCCCCAATCGGACACCGGCGCCGGTGGTGCGCCGCATTGTGGAGTTGCGGTGGCGGCATCGTCTCTCACCCATGGCGATCGCTTCGCGGCTGTCGATGCCGGCTTCGACCGTGCACGCGGTGCTGGTGCGGTGTCGGCTGAACCGGTTGTCTCACATCGATATCCGTACCGGCGAGCCGATCCGCCGCTACGAGCACGGCCACCCCGGCGCGATGCTGCATGTCGATGTCAAGAAACTGGGCAACATCCCCGACGGCGGGGGTTGGCGGTTCGTCGGTCGAGCACGCGGCAAACGCAATCGCCATGGGACTTCTGAGGTCCGGCGCAATCACCGCTACCAACCGATCCTCGGGCATGCCTACGTGCACACGGTGATCGATGATCATTCCCGGGTCGCCTACGCCGAGATCCACGACGACGAAACCGCTCAGACCGCGATCGGGGTGCTGCGCCGGGCGGTGGGATGGTTTGGTACCCGCGGCGTCCATGTCGAGCAGGTGCTGTCGGACAACGGAGCCTGCTACAAGTCCTACGCATGGCGCGACGCCTGCGCGGACCTGCACATCGCGCACAAACGCACCCGCGCCTACCGTCCCCAGACCAACGGCAAAATAGAGCGCTTCCACCGCACCATGGCCGCCGAATGGGCCTTCGCCCGGCACTACCCCAACGAACGCACCCGCCGCTCAGCCCTATCGGCCTGGCTACATACCTACAATCACCACCGGCAACACTCGGCAATCGGCAAGGTCCCACCCATCACCCGGTTGACCAACCTGCCTGGGCAGTACAACTAGCGCTCGGCCGCGGCCTTGATCCGCGACAGCGACTCGTTCATTCCTTCGACGAGTTCGCGCTCGAAGTTGGGCACGCCACCCATCAATGCGTTCACCGTCGCGTTGGACAACGCTTTCACGCCGTTTTCCGCGTGCCGCGTTTCGATCAGCCGGGTTCCGGTCTCGGTGGGCTCGAGCTCGTAGCTCCAGATGGTCCCGTTCTCGTTCACCCGGAAGGCCAGCTTCTTGTCGGGTATGAACTCGGTGATGCGGCTGGTGGTCGGCCACATGAGGTACTTGCGCCGGTTGAGGTTGATCGTCCGGCTGCCTTGACGCGGTGGACCGCCGAGAGTCTTCATCAGCCGGCACTGCGGGCTCCACTGCGGCATCTTGCTCAGATCGGAAACCAGCGACCAGACCTTCGTCACCGGAGCGTTGATTTCAACTTGAGCTTGCAACAGCGGCTCTGCCATCGCTACCTCCTTGGGTGTCAGACGAATTCAGTCGAGTCCGCTCTGCGCGCCGCGCGACCCGCGGCGCACCGCCCGACGCTGCCACAGAAAGATCGATGTGCCAAGCACGCCGACGCCGAGTCCGGCGATCGCGAATGGCCGACAGCCGTGCAGTGCGGGCACCGTGAAGGCCAACAACGTGGCGATCAGCCAGCCCGTCGTGATCACAGCGATCACCGGCCACTGCTTCAGCAGGACAGGCGGCAGGGCAGGTGGTTGCGGGGTCATCGATTGAAACCTAACCCATAACCTTTCTTTTCTTCAGCACTGCTATGTACTCTTTGCCTCGTGAAAGAACCCGACGGTCGCTTGGCGAGCGATCTGTCGCTCGCGGTCATTCGCCTGGCCCGCCAATTGCGCTTCCGACGACCGGATTCGCATGTATCGCTCTCTCAGCTGTCGGCGCTATCGACCCTCGCCAAGGAGGGTCCGATGACGCCGGGCGTGTTAGCCGAGAAGGAACGCGTGCGTCCACCTTCGATGACTCGGGTGATCGGATCGCTGTGCGAACTAGGCCTCGTCGCGCGGATGGCGCATCCCGACGACCGACGCCAGGTCCTGGTGTCGGTGTCCCCGGCGGGTGTCGAGTTGATCGAGGCCGAGCGCCGCGCGAGCCAGGAGTGGCTGTCGCAGCGGCTGGCCAAACTCGATCCCGCACAACGTGAGGCACTCCTGACCGCTGCTGACCTGATGTCGGCGATGGTCGACGAAAGCGCGTGAGCGGTATTGGGCGGGCACGAGCGTAGCGAGCGGGATTGTCCGAAGTAATCGACGTCTTCGACCCCGCAGATCCGCGGCTGGACGACTTTCGCGATCTCAACAGCGTGGACCGCAGACCTGACCTGCCGACCGGCAAAGGCCTGGTCATCGCCGAGGGTGTGCTGGTCGCGCAGCGCATGCTCGTATCACGGTTCACGCCGCGGGCCCTGCTTGGCACGGACCGGCGCCTGGCAGAACTGGCCGCCGACCTGGACGGCGTCGCGGCGCCCTACTACCGCGTGAGCGCCGACGTGATGGCCGACGTGGTGGGTTTTCATCTCAACCGCGGAGTGTTGGCGTCGGCGTCGCGCCCACCCGAGCTGACGGTGTCGCAGGTGATCGAGACCGCTAGGACCATCGCCGTTCTCGAGGGCGTCAACGATCACGAGAACCTCGGATCGATCTTCCGCAATGCCGCCGGCCTCGACGTCGACGCGATCGTGTTTGGCACGGGATGCGCGGATCCTCTGTACCGACGTGCCGTCCGGGTGTCGATGGGACATGCCCTGCTGGTGCCCTACGCATGGGCGGATGATTGGCCGGAGGATCTGGAGATGTTGCGGGACAGCGGCTTTCGCCTGCTCGCGATGACACCCGATCCATCTGCTGGCACACTGTCTGACGCGATGACCGATATGGCCGATCATCGCGTAGCGGTGCTAGTCGGTGCGGAGGGACCGGGGTTGTCCGAACGCGCGATGCGGGCCAGTGACGTGAGGGTGCGCATCGCGATGTCGCGCGGCACCGACTCGCTCAACGTGGCCACCGCCGCGGCCTTGGCCTTCTACGAACGGGTTAGATTGAACCGGTGACCGACGATTCGACTCCGTGGGCGATGGGCCTGACGGTGTCCGCATTCGTCGCCGCGGTCGTTGGTGCCGCCATCGTCGTGCTGAGCGTGGGGCTGACAAGGGTGCACCCGATGTTGGCCGTCGGCCTCAATCTGGTCGCCGTCGGCGGCCTGACGCCGACTGTGTGGGAATGGCGTAAGCGACCCGTCTGGCGCTGGTTCGTTCTGGGCGCCGCCGTCGGGGTGGCCTGCGCATGGGTCACCGCCATCGCTATCGCCCTTGCGGGATAACGGGATTCACCTGTTCGAATCCCGGCTCAGCCGGCGTCGATCAGCGCCTCAGCCAGCCAAGCGTCAGCGCTGGCCGCTGGACCGCACGCCAAGCAGCACGTCCTCCCACGCGGGCACTGCCGGCTTGCCCTTGCGTGCGCGTGGCTTCGGCGCGGCAGGCGGTGTCGGCTCCGGTTCTGGCTCGGACTCCGGCCTGAGGTCCAGCTCAGGTTCGGCGACCGGCTCCGGCTCGTCCTCCAGCTCGAAGTGTGGCACCGCAGCGACCGGCCGCAATGGACGCGCGAAGTTCGGGTCGATGAGTTCGGATGCCGAGTCGTCGGCCGCAGTCACCGTGCCGCCGTGTGCGCCCGGGGTGAACCGGAAATGCGCGACGTTGTCGGACAGGCCCGCTTTCCATGCCATCTGGACGGTCCAGCGTCCGTCTTCGTTGCGCCAGGCGTCCCAGTTGGTGGCCTCGGCGCCCAGACCGCGGGCGATCAGGGACGTCGTCACCGTCTCCAACAGCGTCAGCACCGAGGGGCCGTCGGCCAGCACCGGGTGCGCCGCCGTCGCCAGCTCGGCCGCTCTCGACCGCTCCAGCAGGACCGGATGAGCAAATCGCTCGACGCGGCTCAAATCGACGCCGGAGGCCGCGGCGACCTGCTCGACGGAAGCACCTGCGCGGATCTTGGCCTGAATCTCTTTGGGACGCAGCACGCTTGGACCCTCGTCGTTGGTTTGAGAAGTTTCCCGGGATGGCGTGGAACCGGTCTTGTCGCCGCGCGCGGCGGCCCGCAACCGGTCATCGGGGACCAGCAGGAACTTCTCGCCGGAGTCGTCGGCCTCGCAGATGATTTGTCTGCCGTCGACGTCGAGTCCAACGACTTTGAGTTTGCGCATGTCGACCTCCTCCGGGCGGCTACGATGCCCGATCACGCGACCCTACTGCGTTATCCGCCTGTTACCAGGTAGACACGCGGGCAGGTCAGAGGCGTTCGACGACCCAATCGATGCACGCGGTCAACGCGCTCACGTCGTCCGGGTCGACGGCCGGGAACATGCCGACGCGCAGCTGGTTGCGACCGAGTTTGCGGTAGGGCTCGGTATCGACGATTCCGTTGGCTCGAAGTGCCTTCGCGATCGCGGCGGCATCGATCTCCTCGGCGAAATCGACGGTGCCGACCACCTGCGACCGCAGCTCGGGGTCGGCGACGAACGGCGTGGCCACCTTCGACGCCTCGGCCCAGCTGTACAGCCGCTGCGACGAGTCGGCGGTGCGCTTGACCGCCCAGTCCAGGCCGCCGTTGCCCAGCATCCATTCAAGCTGATCGGCGAACATGATCAGCGTGCCGATCGCCGGGGTGTTGTAGGTCTGGTTCTTGAGGCTGTTCTCGATCGCGATCGGGAGCGACAGGAACTCGGGCACCCAGCGGTCCGCCGCCGCGATGGCTTCCACGCGGGCGAGCGCGGCGGGGGAGAGGATCGCGATCCAAAGGCCGCCGTCGCTGGCGAAGTTCTTCTGCGGTGCGAAGTAGTAGGCGTCGGCGTCGGCGATGTCGACGGGCAGGCCACCGGCCGCCGAGGTGGCGTCGATGGCGATCAACGCGCCATCCGAGCCTTCTGGTCGCTGCACGGGAACCGCTACGCCCGTTGATGTTTCGTTGTGCGCCCAACCGATGAGATCCACCGACGGATCCGATTGTGGTTTGGGTGCGCTGCCTGCATCGGCCTTGACGACGACTGGGTCGCCGACGAACGGATTCTTGGCCACCGCCGAGGCGAACTTGCTGCTGAATTCGCCGTAGGTCAGGTGCAGTGAGCGCTTGTCGATCAATCCGAATGCGGCCGCGTCCCAGAACGCGGTGGTGCCGCCGTTGCCGAGGATGACCTCGTAGCCGTCGGGTACCGAGAAGAGTTGACGCAGCCCGTCACGCACACGGCCGACGAGGTTCTTGACAGGCGCCTGCCGGTGTGAAGTCCCGAATACGTCGCCCGCGGCGGCGAGGGCTTGCAGTTGTTCGGGGCGCACCTTGGACGGTCCACAGCCGAAGCGGCCGTCGCGAGGTTTGAGGTCGGCGGGAATCGTGAGGTCGGCCATGGGGACAAGAGTAGTGACCCCCGCTGCGCGCCTTCGGCGGGGAGGTCAAGCAGAAAATGTTGGAAAAGTGGGTAAAGAACACACGATGGAACCATTTTGTATCCATAATGTGATCTGTCGGGGACTGAGCCCATTGGGGGGCACGTGATCAGTCATGGGAACGTTACGGCCCTCATGCCGATGTGTGCAGCGGCGATGATGGCGTTGGGTGCGATAGCCGCTGCGGCGCCGACGCAGGCTTCCGGAGACGAGGGCGGCGCGGTGCTCAACGAGATCAACGCGACGCGCGCGGCCAACGGATGTGGTCCGGTGGCGCCCAATCCGCAGCTGACGGCGTCGGCCGCGCGCCATGCCAACGACATGCTCAGGTCCGGAGTGCAGGCCCACACCGGTTCGGACGGCTCCTCTGTCGTCCAGCGCGTCACGGACGCCGGCTATACGTCGTTCGAGGATCTCGGCGAAATCGTGTTCTGGGCCAATGGCCCCGGCGGTTCACCTGCTGCCGCGGTGAATTGGTGGATGAACAGTCCGGGGCACCGCGCGGTCATCACCGACTGTGGCATGACCGATGCGGGATTCTCGGCCGTCAGAAGCGGCAGCATGTTGACCGTGGCTGGCGACTTCGCGAAGAGGTAGCCGTCGCTAGTTCGTCAGGATTCGAGCCCCGTCGGGGGTGACGGCAACGGTGTGCTCGCTGTGGGCGGCCCGGGCGCCCGACAGACTTCGGAGCGTCCACCCGTCGGGGTCGTGCCGGTATTCGTCGGTGCCGTCGCCGATCAACATGGGCTCGATCGCGATGACCAAACCGGGACGCAACTTCATTCCCTTGCCAGGCCGGCCTTCGTTGGGTACGTCCGGGTCCTCGTGCATGGTGCGGCCGATGCCGTGCCCGCCGTGGTCGGCGAGCAGACCGAAGCCCCTCTCATGCACCGTCGTCGAGATCGCATGGCCGACGTCTCCGAGCCTGTTGCCCGGCCGCACCGCCGCGATGCCCGCCGCGAGCGCCGCGTCGGCGGCCTCGATCAGCGCGGCATCCCCGTCGCGCGGGGTTCCGACGATGAAGCTGCGCGCCGCATCCCCGGTCCAGCCGTGCAGGGTGGCGCCGAAGTCGACCGACACCAGATCGCCGTCGGCGAGTACGTACTCATTGGGGATGCCATGCACAACGGCGTCGTTGACGCTGACGCACAGCACGCCGGGAAACGGGGTCGGCGCCCACCGCGGGTGGTAGTTCAGGAACGGTGACGACGCGCCGTGCCGCGTCAAGACCTCAGCGGCGATGCGGTCCAGGTCCAAGGCGGTCATCCCCGGCTTCGCCCGCTCGATGACCGCGCTCAGCGCCTCGGCGACGACGGCGCCCGCGTCGGCCATCAACTCGATTTCGTCTCGGGTCTTCAGCTCAACCATGTGTGGCCTCCGTCACAAAAGTAGGTTCCGGGCCCGGTGTGCCACATGCCGGAAAGGGGTATTCACGGTATGCGATACCTGCGGTACCGTGTTTGACAATCAAGGCTCGTAGACCTCACCGAGGAGGTGTCGAATGGCAGTCAAGGAAGCCCGAACACGCACGGTCCGGCGCTGGCGGCGCAATATGGATGTCACCGATGACACCGCATACGTCGACATGCTCACCACATTGTCCGAGGGGTCGGTGCGACGCAACTTCAATCCGTACACCGACATCGACTGGGACTCGCCGGAGTTCAAGGTCGTCGAGGATGACGAGCGCTGGATCCTGCCGGCGACCGACCCGATAGGGAAGCACCCCTGGTATCAGTCGCAGCCAAAAGAGCGCCAGATCGAGATCGGCATGTGGCGGCAGGCCAACGTCGCGAAGGTCGGTCTGCACTTCGAGTCCATTCTGATCCGCGGGCTCATGGAGTACGCCTTCTGGACGCCCAACGGCTCGCCGGAGTACCGGTACTGCCTGCATGAGGCGGTCGAAGAGTGCAACCACACGATGATGTTCCAGGAGATGGTCAACCGCATCGGTGCCGATGTGCCCGGTATGCCGCGCTTGCTGAAATGGATTCAGCCGGTCATCCCGCTCGTCGCGGGGCCGCTGCCGATCCCCTTCTGGTTCGGCATTCTGGCCGGCGAGGAGCCCATCGACCACACCCAGAAAAACGTGCTGCGCGAGGGCAAGACGCTGCATCCGATCATGGAGCGCGTGATGGCCATCCACGTGGCCGAAGAAGCGCGGCACATCTCGTTCGCGCACGAATACCTGCGCAAGCGAGTTCCTGACCTGCCGCGGCGGAAGCGGTTCTGGTTGTCGCTCTATGTTCCGGTCGTGATGCGCGTGCTGTGCTCGGCGATCATCGTGCCGCCGCGGGCGTTCTGGAAGGAATTCAATATCCCGCGGTCAGTTCGCAAGGAGATCTTCTTCAAGTCACCCGAGTCGCGGCAGATGCTGCGCGACATGTTCGGCGACGTCCGGATGCTTGCCCACGACACCGGGCTGATAAACCCGCTCGCGAAACTGATCTGGCGGATGTGTCGGATCAGCGGCCGGCCGAGCCGGTATCGGAGCGAGCCTGCCCGCCAGCATCTGGTGTCGGCTGCGTAGGACACCCATGCCTCATGTGATAACCCAGTCGTGTTGCAGCGACGGGTCCTGTGTCTACGCCTGTCCGGTGAACTGCATCCACCCGTCACCGGACGAGCCGGGCTTCGCCACCGCCGAGATGCTCTACATCGACCCGGTCGCGTGCGTCGATTGCGGCGCGTGTGTCTCGGCGTGCCCGGTCGGAGCGATCGCACCCGACACCCGGCTCGAACCCGAGCAGCTGCCGTTCATCGAGTTGAACGCGTCGTTCTATCCCAAACCCGAGGGCAAGCTGCCGCCGACGTCCAAGCTGGCGCCGGTGCTCGAGGCGCCGTTGGTCCGGCCACGCTCCGGTGGACCGTTGACGGTCGCGATCGTCGGCTCGGGACCGGCGGCCATGTACGCCGCCGACGAACTGCTGACGCAGCGCGGTGTGCGGGTCAACGTCTTCGAGCGGCTGCCGACCCCGTACGGGCTCGTGGTGCCGGGGTGGCCCCCGACCATCAGAGCACCAAACGGGTGACGTCGCTCTTCGACAAGGTGACGAAGCTGCCCGGCTTCACGTTCTATCTGAACGTCGACGTGGGATCGGATGTCACGCACGCCGATCTGCTGGCTCACCATCACGCGGTGCTCTACGCCGTCGGTGCGCCGAACGATCGCCGCCTCGACATCGCCGGCATGGGACTGCCCGGCACGGGGACCGCGACCGAGATGGTTGCGTGGATCAACGGCCACCCTGAATTCACCGATTTACCAGTCGATTTGAACCACGAGCGGGTGGTCGTCGTCGGCAACGGCAACGTGGCGTTCGACGTCGCCCGCATTCTGACCACCGACCCCGATGTGCTGGCGCGCACGGACATCTCCGACCACGCGCTGGCCGCGTTGAGGGGTTCGAAGGTCAACGAGGTCGTAGTCGCCGCCCGCCGGGGTCCGGTGCACTCGGCCTTCACGCTTCCGGAACTGATCGGGCTGACCTCGGTGTGTGATGTGGTGCTGGACAGCGCCGATCATGATCGGGTCATCAGTGACCTCGCGACGGTCACAGATCCGTTGACGCGCAACAAGCTCGAGGTCCTGTCGAAGCTCGGGGATGCGTCGGCACCGGCGACGCGACCGCGGATCCGACTGGCCTATCAGTTGACGCCGGTACGCATCGTCGGTGAGCACCGAGCGACGGGTGTCGAGTTCGCGGTGACGGGCACCGACGAGGTCCACCGCATCGAGGCCGGTCTGGTGTTGACGTCGATCGGTTACCGCGGCAAGGCGATTCGCGACATTCCGTTCGATGACGACGCTGCGGTGGTGCCCAATGACGGCGGCCGGGTCATCGATCCGGCGTCGGGTGAGGCGGTGCGCGGCAGCTATGTGGCGGGCTGGATCAAGCGCGGCTCCACCGGCTTCATCGGTACCAACAAATCGTGCGCCGGCGAGACGGTGCACAACCTGGTCGCCGACTACAACGCGGGGATGCTCGCGGATCCGGCCGGCAAGCCGGCCGCGCTGGACAAGCTCGTGCGAAGCAGGCGGCCAGACGTGATCGGCGCTGCGGGGTGGAAGGCCATCGACGACGCGGAGATCGCGCGCGGCGGCGAGCATCGACCCCGCGACAAGTTCACGACGATTGCCGAGATGCTCGCCGCGGCGGCCGAGGCACCCGCGCCGTCGATGCGCGAGCGCGTGCTCGCCGGCCTGCGCCGCTAGGTCCGTTACTGGCTCTGCTTCATCGCCTCTTCGATCTCCTCCATGCTGACCTCGCGCACCGGCTGGCCCATCGACCAGAGGTGGCCGAACGGATCGCGCACGACGCCGTACCGGTCACCCCAGAACGCGTCCTCCAGCGGGTGCACCACAGTCGCTCCCGCGTCAACGGCCTTGGCGAACTTGGTGTCGACATCGGTGACCGTCAGATGGATGGTCACCGGGCTGCCGCCGAGCGTCTTGGGGGTCGTCGACTTGCCCTCGGTCATCTCAGGGAAATCGTCGTTGAGCATGACCGTGGAACCGTTGATGTTCAATGCGGCGTGAACGAGCTTGCCGTCGGGCCCGGGAACTCGGCCGTACTCCTCGGCGCCGAAGGCCTTGACGTAGAAGTCGATGGCCGCCGCAGCATCGTCGACGACGAGGTGGGGGGATACGGCGGGCTGGACGTCGATTGCCATGAGCAGTCTCCTAGAGAGTTGAATTTCCCGTGCGGGCAACGAGTACGACTCGGCCAGCGAGCCAAACTCATCGCGCCGGTCCCCATGCAAGCACCGGGCACCGACAAGTGCTTCTGGCAACATAGCGGCGTGCCCGGCCAGGAAGTCGCGACGAAGTCGAGGGTCGCGGTGCTCGATCCCCTCGTCGTGGGGGTGTTCGGCGCCGCGCTCAGCATCGCCGGCGCCGGTCGGCCATCCTTCTGGTACGACGAGGCGGCGACGATCTCGGCGTCGTACAGTCGCTCGCTGGGTCAGCTGTGGCACATGATGGGCAACGTCGACGCCGTCCACGGCCTGTATTACGTGCTCATGCACGGCTGGTTCACGATCTTCGGACCGACGGAGTTCTGGTCGCGCGTGCCCAGCGCACTGGCCGTCGGCGGTGCTGCGGCGGGCGTCGTGGTGCTGGGCAGACAGTTCTCGACGCGCACTGTCGCACTGAGCGCCGGTGTCCTGTGCGCGATCCTGCCGCGCGCGACGTGGGCCGGCATCGAGGCGCGGCCGTACGCGCTGACGATGCTGGCCGCCGCGTGGTCGACTGTTCTGCTGGTGCACGGTGTGCGCCGCAACAACGACTGGATCTGGCTCTGCTACGCGGCGGCCATGACGGCATCGATTCTGCTCGACGTTTACCTCGCGCTGATGTTCCTGGCACACGCCGTCTTCCTGTGCTTTCATCGTCCGGCCCGGACCGTCGTCGTACGGTTCGCCGTCGCCATGGTGTGCACATGTCTGGCGGTGGCGCCGTTCGTGCGGCTGGCCGTCGGTCAAGCGCACCAGATCATCTGGATCTCACCGGTGGGCCGCCGGACCGTCGAAGACGTGGCCGTTCAGCAGTACTTCGAGAGAAGCCCGTTGTTCCTGATCGTCTCCTGCTGCGTCGTCCTCGGAGCGATCATCTTGTGGCGCTTCACATCTGCGGAACTTTCCGGGCCGGATCGCCAGTTGTTGGCCGTCGCGATCGCGTGGCTGGTGGTCCCTACCGTGTTGATCCTCGGGTGGTCGGCCCTGGTCCATCCGATCTACACGCCGCGGTATCTGTGCTTCACCGCACCGGCGATGGCACTCGCACTGGGGGTGTGCGTCGGCGCGTTGGCGGTCCGGCCATGGGCAGTCGCCGTCGTGCTGGTCGTCTTCGCTGCTGCGGCGGCGCCCAATTACCTTCTGGTGCAACGCAGTCCGTATGCGAAATACGGAATGGACTACAGCCAGGTCGCCGACCTCATCGAAGCGAAGTCCAAGGGCGAGCCGGGTGAGTGCCTGCTGGTGAACGACACCGTGACCTTCATGCCCGCGCCGATGCGCCCCCTGCTCGCGGCTCGGCCCGATGCCTACGACAACGTCGTCGACATCAGCCTGTGGCAGACGGCGGTCGAGCGCGACGACGTCTTCGACACCAACCTCATACCTGAGGCGTCGGTAGGTCCCCTGAACGTCTGCCGCGTCCTGTGGATCATCACGCAGGCCGATCCGGAACGGCCTGCCCACGAACAGCATCCGGCGATGGATCCGGGCCCGCTATTCGGCGGCACCCCGGCCTTCGCCGTAACCCGTGAAACCGGCTACCGGCTGTTGGAGCGCTGGCAGTTCAACCTGATTCAGGTCATCAAAGCGGAGCGATGAGTTACCAGACGCGGAGGTAGTCGACGAGCATGGTCGCCGGGAACACACCGGCGGCCGGGTTGCCGCCACCGGGCCCACCGACCGCGAGGGTGAACATCGGCTGCATCCAGTAGCCGGGAATGCTGAAGGGCCACCGGAGGTCACCGGGCCGGCCCGACACGGGAATCGGGTTGGGCGGCACATGGAAGTACGGTTCGGCGCCATCGACGTAATCCCGCCAGAACGTGAAACCGTCCTCGCCCCAGTGCATTCGCCACGTGTGCCAGGCGTTGTCGACCATGCCGGGGATCGACTTGCCCTCCCAGGTCTTGCCGTTGGACGCGGCGTGCACCGTGGTGCCGGGCGGCCACTGGTTGTTGCCGTACCACTCGAAGACGTCGACCTCACCGTCGGGCAGCGGATCCTCGTTGACGGCCCAGAACGCCGGCCAGCAGCCGGGGGTCAGGCAGTCGAGCTTGATCCGCGCTTCCCACGTCTGGTTGATCATGCCGCGCCAGATGCCGCGCAACTTGGCGCCGTAGTAGGTGCCCATCTCGTTGGTGGCCATCATCACCAGGTTGGAGTTTCCGTCCTGGAAGATGTTGCGGCGGTCGTCGCGATAGATGCCCTCAACCGGCGGGAAGACCTCGTCCTGCCAGGTTTGGATCAACCACTTGGACGGATCGGGGGCCGATCCGGCCGGCCCGTCGAACTCGTCGTGGAAGATGTAGGTTCCCGGGTCGGCTGTCGGCGGCTGCGTCGGCAGCGGCGCCCGATTCAGCGGGCCGGCCTGGGCTTGGGCGAGGGGAATCGTGGCTGCCATGAAGCCAAGACCCGCCATCATCGTCATCATGTTGCGGCGATCCATCTGAGGCACCCGCCCACCCTAGAAGGAAGTTCACAGGTTTAGGTTCATTTCCGGGTCGCTCGTGTTGTATGTAATCTTTGCCGGCTCACACCACGGAGAATGACGGCGGCAACGCGGAGCGACCCGTCAGCGCCAGTAGCAGCGACTCTCCTCGGCCGGTTGCAATGGCCGTGCGCGTCGCGACGTCGAGGGCCTCGGCGATTACGTCCTCGGGCACCTGGAACAAAATGTCGACCGCCCTGGCGATGTCGACCCCGTGGACAGCCAGTTCGAACACCCGGGTCGGCAGGTACGTGCGCAGTCGAATTCCCAGGCCGCCAATGATCTTGATCAATGGATCGCCGTCGATCTCTGTGAGCGCGTCAAGCACTTCTGAGACCAACGCGTCGACGGCGGCCGCCGGATCCGCGCCGAGATCCCGGCCCGCCTGTCTGCCGCGCTCGGCGACATCGGCGGGATCGATACCCAGCGCGGACGGTGTCACCCGCACGTAGTACTCGTGCGGAGTCGCGATGTCCTCACGGTCCGCGGCGGTTTGCAGGTAGCTGAGCACGGTGGTCAGCGAGCGCGACGTGTGGCCCACCAGCGCGCGGACGTCCCAGTCACCCAGTCCGGGTTGGCCCCACGCGCCGGCCGGAATGTCGCGCACCAGCGCGGCGAAGCTCGTCGCCGCCGCACGATACGTTTCGATTGTCACGACCGGGCGACTTGGTCCCAACCCTCGACGGACTCCGGGCTGCGCGGGCCCGGGCCGACGTAGATCGCGGCCGGGCGCACCAGCTTGCCGAGCCGCATCTGCTCGAGGATGTGCGCACACCAGCCGGCGGTGCGACCGCAGGTGAACATCGCGGGCATCATCTGGGTCGGTACCTGGGCGAAGTCCAGGATCACCGCCGCCCAGAATTCGACGTTGGTCTCGATCGCGCGGTCGGGACGGCGTTCGCGTAGCTCGGCGAGCGCGGCCTGCTCCAGCGCGGACGCCACCTCGAAGCGGGGCGCCCCCAACCGCTTGGCGGTGGCCCGCAGCACCCGCGCCCGCGGGTCCTCGGCGCGGTAGACGCGGTGGCCGAACCCCATCAGCTTTTCCTTGCGGTCGAGGATGCCCTTGACGACCGCGCGCGCATCGTCGGTCTTCTCGACCTCCTCGATCATCGGCAGCACGCGGGCCGGCGCACCGCCGTGCAGCGGTCCGCTCATCGCGCCGATGGCTCCGGACAGTGCGGCCGCGACGTCGGCACCGGTCGAGGCGATCACGCGGGCGGTAAACGTGGACGCGTTCATGCCGTGCTCGGCGGCCGACACCCAGTAGGCGTCGATCGCCTCGACGTGCTTGGGGTCGGGCTCACCCTGCCAGCGGGTCATGAATCGTGCTGTCACGGTGGAACATTCGTCGACGACCCGCTGCGGAACCGCGGGTCGATAGATGCCGCGTGCGGACTGCGCGACGTAGGACAGTGCCATCACTGACGCGCGGGCCAGTTGGTCGCGCGCGGTTTGTTCGTCGATGTCGAGCAGCGGCGCATACCCCCAGATCGGGGCGAGCATCGCGAGGCCGGCCTGGACGTCGACGCGCACGTCGCCGCTGTGAATCGGCAGCGGGAACGGTTCGGCGGGCGGCAGGCCACGGCCGAACTTGCCGTCGACCAGCAGCGCCCACACATCGCCGAAGGTGACGTGCTGGCTGACCAGATCGTCGATGTCCACGCCGCGATAGCGCAGCGCGCCGCCATCCTTGTCGGGTTCGGCGATCTCGGTGGTGAAGGCGACCACGCCCTCGAGTCCGGGTACGAAATCCTCAGGAACCGTCGACACCGTAGTCATGGGCAAAATTCTCGCACCCGCCGCCGCGCCATTTACTACCGGTCGGTAATGGGTCGGCAAGCGGCGCAGGCGTAGCGTGAGCGCGTGGCACCTCGCGACGACGATCATCTGGCGAGAATGCGGGTCGAGTACGGCTCGGTGGAGAAGGACGGCAGCGGCGACCTCGACGCGGACTGGCTCGCTGACGGCTGGGTTGCGCTGCTGCACAAGTGGTTAGCCGACGCCGAACGCGCAGGGGTGGCCGAGCCCAACGCGATGGTGGTGGGCACCGTCGATGCGCGCGGACGCCCGTCCACCCGCTCAGTGCTCTGCAAGGGTGTCGACGCCGACGGCATCACGTTCTTCACCAACTACGACTCCGCCAAAGGTGATGACCTGGCCCGGACGCCGTACGCATCGGCGACGTTCCCCTGGTACCTGCTGGGCCGCCAGGTCCACGTCCGGGGACTGGTCACCAAGGTTTCCGCCGAACAGACCGCGGACTACTGGTCCAAGCGTCCGCGGGGTTCGCAGCTGGGCGCCTGGGCGTCGCACCAGTCCGCGCCGATCGCCTCGCGGGCCGCGCTACTGGAACAGTTGGCCGAGGCGACTCAGCGGTTCGCCAATCTCGACGAGGTGCCGGTACCGCCCAATTGGGGCGGGTACCTCATCTCTGCCGAGGTGGTGGAGTTCTGGCAAGGCCGGGAGAACAGGGTGCACAACAGGATTCGCGTCGTCACCGATGCCGAGCTGCCGATCACCATGCACAACAGCCGCATCGAGCGGTTACAGCCGTAGGTGCTCGGCCGGATTCCCGGTGGCGGGTGCCCGGCGATCCCAGCCGATGACAAAGTGTGACCTAGGGGGCCAATTGTCGGAGGGTGCCACTTTTCTCAGCGGCCTCTTACGTTGGCTGGCTAGCATCCGAGTTCGTGTCTGATCTCAGCGGGGAGGCAACCCTCGGGCTGCGGGAACGCAAGAAGCAACGCACCCGTGCCACCCTCATCGACGCTGCGGTCGACCTGTGCGAACGCCAAGGGTTCGATCGCACCACCGTCGACCAGATCGCCGCCGTGGCCGACGTCTCGCCGCGCACCTTCAGCCGGTACTTCGCCACCAAGGACGCCATCGCGCTGGCCCTCATCGACGAGGTGCTGGAACAGACGGCCGTCGAACTGGCCCGCCAACCGCACGACGTCAACCATTTCGAGGCGCTGCTGAACGCCTATCTCGCGATGGCCACTGCGGCGAAGATCGCACCGGCCGGCGAGCTGTCGGCGGACCGGGTGATGTGCATCGTGCGGATCATCTTGTCGTCGTCGGCCTTGCGGCAGTCCGCACTGGAGTACCGCGGAAACGCCATCGACGCGGAACTCGCCAGGCGGATGGGACTGGGCATCGGCGATCGCGCGCCACGGCTGGTCTCCGCGGTGTGGGGTTCGATGCTCATGACCGCGCTGACCGGTCTGGCCGCAGGCGGCCGAGACGGGACCCAGCTGACGATCGACGACGTGGCCGCCTATCTGGAAGACACATTCGCCGAGTTCACCAGGCTCATGACGGGCAATCGGCAGCCGGTCTGACCGTCTGGCGGGCCCCCCTCGGGCGGGATCGTTGGAATGGGACTACCTTTTGAGGGACAGACACGACATGTTCTCGATATTCCTTGCAACGTAGAAGGGATCCCCGTGGCCGAAAAAGACGAGCATGCCACGCTCAACTACCCCGGTGGCGAGCTTGAATTGGACGTCGTCAAGGCCACCGAGGGCTCCGACGGCATAGCCCTGGGTTCGCTGCTGGCCAAGACCGGCTACACCACGTACGACGACGGTTTCGTCAACACCGCGTCGACGAAGAGCGCCATCACCTATATCGACGGCGACGCCGGCATCCTGCGCTACCGCGGCTATCCCATCGAGCAGCTGGCGGAGAAGTCGAACTTCATCGAAGTCAGCTACCTACTGATCTACGGCGAGCTGCCGACCCCGGATCAGCTCGAGGCCTTCACCACCCAGATTCAGCGACACACCCTGCTGCACGAGGACCTCAAGCGGTTCTTCGACGGCTTCCCGCGAAACGCACACCCGATGCCGGTGCTGTCCAGCGCGGCGAATGCGCTAAGCGCTTACTACCAGGACTCGCTGGATCCGTTCGACGACGAGCAGGTCGAACTGTCGACGATCCGGTTGCTGGCCAAGATGCCGACGATCGCGGCGTACGCGTACAAGAAGTCGGTCGGCCAGCCGTTCCTCTACCCGGACAACTCGATGAGCCTCGTCGAGAACTTCCTGCGGATGACGTTCGGTCTGCCGGCCGAGCCCTACGAGGTCGACCCGGAACTGGTCCGCGCTCTCGACATGCTCTTCATCCTGCACGCCGACCACGAGCAGAACTGCTCGACGTCGACGGTGCGCCTGGTCGGCAGCTCGCAGGCCAACCTGTTCACCTCGATCTCCGGCGGCATCAACGCGCTCTGGGGTCCGCTGCACGGCGGTGCCAACCAGGCGGTGCTCGAGATGTTGGAGAAGATCCGCGTCGGCGAAAACGATGTGCAGACCTTCGTCAAGAAGGTCAAGAACAAGGAAGACGGCGTCAAGCTGATGGGCTTCGGCCACCGGGTCTACAAGAACTACGACCCGCGGGCGCGCATCGTCAAGGAGCAGGCCGACAAGATCCTGGGCAAGCTCGGTGGCGACGACGAGCTGCTGGACATCGCCAAGGAGCTCGAAGAGGTCGCGCTCACCGACGACTTCTTCATCGAGCGCAAGCTGTACCCGAATGTCGACTTCTACACAGGCGTGATCTACCGGGCGATGGGCTTCCCGACCCGCATGTTCACCGTGCTGTTCGCCCTGGGTCGGCTGCCCGGGTGGATCGCGCACTGGCGGGAGATGCACGACGAGGGTGGCGGCAAGATCGGCCGTCCGCGCCAGATCTACACCGGGTACACCGAGCGCGACTACGTCGACACCGGCTCCCGGTAAGCACACCCCCGCATCCGCCGAACGTGGGTTACCCGCACGCTTCGACCGGGCGGTTTCAAGCGGTAGATGCAACAGCGGGTGGTTTGGACGGGTTGGACAGTAGTTCGTCGAGGGCTTCGGCGGGTGTTTTCCAGCTCAAGGTTTCGCGGGGCCGGCGGTTGAGTTTGGTCGCGACGTAGTCGAGGTAATCGGCCGGAAAGACCGATAGGTCGGTGCCTTTGGCAAAGTATTGGCGCAGTAGGCCGTTGGTGTTCTCATTGGTGCCGCGCTGCCACGGGGAGTGCGGATCGCAGAAGTAAATATTGAGCTCGGCGGCTTGGGCGATCGCCGCATGGTTGGCCATCTCGCTGCCCTGATCCCAGGTCAGTGTTTTGCGCAGGATCAACGGCAGTTGCGCCATTTTCGCCACGATCGCTTCCTGCACGGCCACCGCGGTGTGATCGTCGGGCAGATGCAGCAACATCACAAACCGGGTCATCCGTTCGACCACGGTGCCAATCGCTGAACCCGAGGCAGTACTGCCCAGGATCAGATCGCCCTCCCAATGCCCGGGCACCGCGCGGTCTTCAGCCTCGGGTGGACGCTCACTGATGTTGACCATGTCGCGGATGCGACCACGGCGTTCATCGGGGCGGCGCTGGGGCTTACGCAACGCTCGCCCGGTGCGCAGACAGGTATGCAGTTCGCGACGCAGACTGCCTTTGCCCTGGACATAAATCGAGGTGTAGATGGTTTCGTGCGACACCCGCATCTCCACATCGTCGGGAAAATCCAGCACCAACCGCTTGGCGATCTGCTTGGGACTGTGCTCGTCGAGCAGCCGGGCCTGCACTTCATCGTGCAGCTTCTCGCTAACAGCCAGCTTGCCCGCTTTCGGGCGACGCGCCCGCCGATCAGAGTATGCCTGCGCCGTCAGCGCGCAGTAGCCCCCCGCGGCGCTGCGGTACTCTGGCGTGCCCCGAAGGCATGCTTTCGCCGATACCCTGAGTTGCGGTCCGGGTGATCGACGGTGTGTCGGCCGTTGTTGTCGATTTCGCGTTTGATTGTCGACGCCGGCCGAGGAGGTAACAGCCGGCTACCAATCGCACGCAGCGACTCATTGGTCGCCACGCCGATTTCGATCTGAATCCGATCCTGCAGCGTCATCCGCGGCTTCAGGCCCGATGAGCTGGGCACTACCGATCGTGGTTTCACCCCGCCAGCGTCGCGGAACCAGCGAAATCCCGTGCGCCTCGACACGCCGACAGCCCAGCTTGCCTCCTCGACAGTATGGCCATCACTGACATGCCTCCAGAACTGACGAACAACAGAGCTCAAAGTCAAAACAGACAACGCAACACGCCTCCACACGAATCAGAGACTGTTGCATCGACCCCTAGACCCCAAGCCGGCCCGAGCGTGTCATAACTCCACACTCGGCGTCGTAACGCATCTCACTCGCGGCGGGGCTTGCCATCGCAACAGTTGTAGTTTCACAATAGTTGTGTGAATGAAAGTGTCGTCCGCTCATTGAGCCCCAGGCGCAAGGCCATCATCTTGGTGTCCTGCTGCCTGAGCCTGCTGATCGTGTCGATGGACGCGACGATCGTCAACGTCGCCATTCCGAACATCCGCAAGGATCTCGGCGCCACGGCCTCGCAGCTGCAGTGGGTCATCGACATCTACACGCTGGTGCTGGCGTCGCTGCTGTTGCTGGCGGGCGCGGCGGCGGACCGGTTCGGCCGTCGGCGCACCTTCCAGATCGGGCTGACGGTGTTCGCGATCGGCTCCCTGCTGTGCAGCCTCGCGCCCAACATCGAGACGCTGATCGCCGCGCGATTCGTACAAGCCGTAGGCGGTTCGATGATGAACCCGGTCGCCATGTCGATCATCACGCAGGTGTTCACCGGCCGGGTCGAGCGCGCCCGCGCCATCGGCGTGTGGGGTGGTGTCGTCGGCATCTCGATGGCGTTGGGCCCGATCGTCGGCGGGGCGCTCATCGAGTTCGTGAACTGGCGTTCGGTGTTCTGGATCAACCTGCCGATCTGCGCGCTCGCGATCCTGCTCACCGCGATCTTCGTGCCGGAATCCAAGTCGACCACCATGCGCGACGTCGACCCGATCGGTCAGGGCCTCGGCATGGCCTTCCTGTTCGGCACCGTTTTCGTCCTCATCGAAGGCCCGAACTTCGGCTGGGGTGACGCCCGCACCATCGTCGTGGCCGTCGTCGCGGCTATCGCCCTGGTCGCCTTCCTCCTTTTCGAGTCCCGACGCCACGACCCCTTCATCGATCTCCGCTTCTTCCGCAGCATCCCGTTCGCGTCCGCGACCGTGATCGCGGTGTGCGCGTTCGCGGCGTGGGGTGCCTTCCTGTTCATGATGTCGCTTTACCTGCAGGAAGAGCGCGGATTCTCGGCCATGGAGACCGGGTTGATCTATCTGCCGGTAGCCATTGGCGCGCTGGTGTTCTCACCGCTGTCGGGCCGGATGGTCGGACGATGGGGGAGCCGGCCGTCGATCGTCATCGCGGGTGTGCTGATCACCGCGTCGACGGTGCTGCTCACCTCGTTGAGCGCGACGACGCCGGTGTGGCAGCTACTGATGATCTTCGCAGTGTTCGGCATCGGCTTCTCGATGGTGAACGCCCCGATCACGAATGCTGCCGTCAGCGGCATGCCGACCGACCGGGCCGGCGCGGCATCGGCCGTCGCGAGCACCAGCCGCCAGGTGGGCGTCAGTCTCGGTGTGGCGGTGTGCGGTTCGATCGCCGGGGCGGCGCTGGCGACGGCGGGAGCGGACTTCGCCGTCGCTGCGCGACCGCTGTGGGTCATCTGCGCGCTGCTCGGGGTGACGATCGTCGCGCTCGGCGTGTACTCGACCTCGCCCCGCGCACTGCGTTCGGCCGAGCGACTCGCACCGCTGATCGCGGGAACTGACGCACGAGTGGAGGTCGCCAATGTCCGATAACCCGTTGGCCGACGAGGTCTGGCGCACCATGGCCGCGGTGGTGATCGACAACCGCGACTCGTGGAAGCGGGCGGTGGTCGAGCGATCAGGCTTGCCGTTCAGCAGGATTCGCATTCTCAAGCGACTGAGCCGTCGATCGATGTCTGTGAAGGAGTTGGCGCATGCGGCAACCATCGACGCGCCTGCGGCGACCGTGGCGGTCAACGACCTCGAGGGTCGCGGGCTGGTGGCGCGCGAGATCGATCCGGCGAACCGACGCTGCAAGATCGTGTCGCTCACCGAAGACGGCCAGGCGATGGTTCGCATGATCGACGCGACCGAGGACCCGGCACCCGAGGCGCTGACGTCCCTCGACGACGCCGATCTCAAGCGGCTTCAATCGATTTTGGTGCGCATACAATCGCTCAGCGATCGTTAGCGCGCCGAAATCACATTTCCAGAACGGCCATCGCGGCATTGTGGCCGCCGATCCCCGAAACCGCGCCACCACGGCGTGATCCCGAGCCGCACAACAGAATCCGGTCATGCGCGGTCGCCACACCCCAGCGCCGCGCCGGGGTGTCCAGCGGCTCGTCGTTCTCGACGAACGGCCACGACAGCGCGCCGTGGAAGATGTTGCCCGCCGTCATGCCGAGCGAGTGCTCCAGGTCGGCTGTCGTCTTCGCTTCGATGCACAGCCGTCCGGCGGAATCCTGCATCAGCACATCTTGAATGGGTTCGGCCAGAACGGAGTTCAGCGAGTTGAGCACTGCCGAGGTCAAGGTATCCCGCATTCGGTCGGGGTCGCCGGCGGAAACCAGCGTATGCGGGGTGTGCAGGCCGAAGACCGTCAATGTCTGCGCGCCGGAGGCGCGAAGGCTGTCGGACAGGATCGTCGGATCGGTCAGTGAGTGACAGTAGATCTCGCACGGTAGCGGGTCGGGTACGACGCCGTGATCCGCACGCGTGTAGGCCGTGTCGAGTTGGCGGTAGGTCTCGTTGATGTGGAATGTCCCGCCGAAAGCCTGTTCCGGCGAGACGGTTTGGTCGTGCAACCGCGGCAGTCTCTGCAGCATCAGGTTGACCTTCACCTGCGCGCCCGGTGCCTGCACGGGTGCGGGTTCGCCCAGCAGCGTCGCGAGCACCGTCGGCGTGACGTTCGAAAGGATGTGTCCCGCGTGGACGCGGTGGTCGCGGCCCTCCCGACGGTAACGCACCTCCCCGTCGGCGGTGATCGCGTAAACCTCGGCATCACAGATGATTTCGGCGCCGTATCCGGTGGCTGCGGCAGCCAGTGCACCGCTGACCGCGCCCATACCGCCGATCGGGACGTCCCAGTCGCCGGTGCCACCGCCGAGCAGGTGGTACAGGAAGCAGATGTTCTGGGTCAGCGCGGGATCGTTGAGGCGGGCGAACGTGCCGATCAGCGCATCGGTGGCCATCACACCGCGCACGAGGTCGTTCGACACGGCGGCGGTGATGGCCTGTCCGATCGGCTCGTCCACCATCAGGTGCCAGGTGACGTCGTCGCCGACGTGCCTGCGCGCTTCGTCGCGGGTGCTCAGCGGCCGCAGCAGCGTCGGCCACATGCGCGACGTCAGCGCGCGGCAGCGTTGGTAGAACGCCTCGAAGCCGGCCTCGTCCGACGCCGCGCCCACGGAGTCGAAGGTCGAGGGCGGCCCGATCAACAGCCCGGTCCGGCCGCCCGCTTCCGGATCGGGTGTGTACGACGAATAGCGGCGGCGCACCAGCCGAACCCGAGCGCCCAGGTCCTCGACGATGCGCCGCGGTAGCAGGCTCACCAGATACGAGTAGCGCGACAGCCGCGCGTCCACACCCTCGAAGGCGTGCGCGGACACCGCCGCGCCGCCGACGTGGTCCAGCCGCTCCAGCACCTGTACCCGTCGACCGGCTCGGGCGAGGTAGGCGGCAGCCACCAGCCCGTTGTGCCCGCCGCCGATGACGACGACGTCGGATGTCGCCGGCCTGGCGGCTCCGGTGTCGGAGTTCAGTTGAGGTAACCCTCGACCTCGTCGGGCGGACGGACGCTCGCAGCCCCCGGATCGCCGCCGGTCTCACGAAGCGCGCGGCGCTGGCGCAGCAGGTCCCAGCACTGGTCCAACTGCACCTCCAGGGCGCGTAGACGTTGATGCTCCTCGGACTCGTCGATCTCGCGGTGCTGCAGCTGCGCGCGCAGCTCCTTCTCCTCGGCAACGAGCTGGTTCACCTGATCGAGAATGTCTTGGTCCTTCGCCATTGCTTCAGTGTGCCCGACTACGGTGAATACGGTGACTTCCAATTCAGGACAGAAGCCCGAGATCGAGTTCATCGACGGCCCCCCTCCAACCGAACTGGTCATCAAGGATCTGGTCGTCGGCGACGGTGCCGAGGCGGTGCCCGGTGGCAACGTCGAGGTGCACTACGTTGGCGTCGAGTTCGACACCGGCGAGGAGTTCGACAGTTCGTGGGCGCGAAACGAGTCGATCGAATTCCCGCTGCGTGGCCTGATCCAGGGCTGGCAAGACGGCATCCCCGGCATGAAGGTCGGCGGCAGGCGCCAGCTCGTCATCCCGCCGGAGCAGGCCTACGGACCCGCAGGCGGCGGGCACCGGCTGTCCGGCAAGACTCTGATTTTTGTTATCGACCTACTGGGCACTAGGTAACTTTCTCCCAGGAGACTCAACTAGCTCGGGCCGGGCAGCCTCAGCAACAGCCGGGCGCCGCCGAGCGGACTCTCCTCCAGAGCGGCTGTGCCGCCGTGCAATTCGGCCTGCTGCGCAACCAGCGCCAGCCCCAGCCCCGACCCCGAGTGCGACGCTGTCGAACCGCGCGAGAACCGGTCGAACACCAGCTTGCGTTCCTCTTCGGGGACGCCGACGCCGTCGTCGTCGATCGCGATCTCCACGCCGGCGCGCGAACTGACCGCCGACAGCTGCACCCGGGACGCGCCCCCGTGCTTGATGGCGTTGGCGATCGCATTGTCCACCGCCAGCCGCAACCCGGCAGGCAGCCCGACGATGATCACGGTCGGCGCGGGCACCAGCGACACGTCCAGCTCCGGGTACACCCGCATGGCGTCGTGGGCGGCGCGGTCCAGCAGCTCGGTGATGTCGACGGGCACGTGGTCGTCGGCCGTCGACAGCTCACCCTGGGCCAGCCGCTCCAGTGCCCCGAGCGTGGCCTCGATGCGCGACTGCGTGCGGATGACGTCGTTGACGACTTCCTTGCGTTGTTCCTCGGGCAGATCCAACGTGGCCAGCACCTCGAGGTTGGTCCGCATCGCGGTCAGCGGCGTCCGGAGTTCGTGCGCGGACACCGACGCGAAGTCGCGGGCCGACGTCAACGCCGCCTTGGTCTTGTCCTGTTCGTTCCACACACGTTCGACCAGTCCCTGCACCGCCTCGGCGATCTCGACGGCCTCGGTGGCACCGGCGACGTCGATGTCGGGATCCTCGTCGCCCGCGTCGATCTGCCGGGTCTGCTGGGCAAGGCGTTTGAACGGGCGCACGGCGAACGCGGCGAGCACCCACCCGCCCACGGTTGCGGCGCCGATCGCCAGGGTGCAGATGATGATCACCCGGCGATGCAGGTTGTTGATGTCGGCGATGGTTCCTTCGTACGTCGCCCCGACGGCCACCGACATCGGTTCGGGCAGGCGGATGTCGACGGTGCGGACGCGGTAGCGCACGCCGTCGATGTACGTGTCGGCGTAGCCCGGCTCCATCTCCGGCAGGACGATGTCGGAGTTCGACGTGACCTGACCGTCCTTGCGGACGGTGATGATGGCGTCCTGATCGTTCGGCGACTTCGGGATCTCGTCGAGCCCGCGGGGAACGAACGGGATCGCGAAGCCGGCCGCCTCGTCGAGCCTGCGGTCCAGCCGCTCGTTCCACGCGTCGGTGATGCCGAACCAGACCACGGTGCCCGCGATGACGACGACGATCGCGCCGGCGATGGCGCTGGTGAACGCCACCCGCTGTCGAAGTGAGGGGGTCCGCCGGAAGACGCGCGTCAGAATGCTCATCGGACTACTGCGTGCGCAGGACGAAGCCCACTCCACGCACGGTGTGCAGCAGCCGGGGTGCGCCACCTGCCTCGAGCTTGCGGCGCAGATATCCGATGAAGACGTCGACGACGTTGGTGTCGGCGGCGAAGTCGTATCCCCACACCAGCTCGAGCAGTTGAGCCCGTGACAGCACCGCGGTCTTGTGCTCGGCCAGCACGGCGAGCAGATCGAACTCGCGCTTGGTGAGGTCGACGTCGACGCCGTTGACGCGGGCGCGACGGCCGGGGATGTCGACCTCCAGAGGGCCGACCTGGATGGTCTCGGACGAGAACGTCGCTGTGGAACCGCGGCGGCGCAGCAGCGCCTTGACCCGGGCCACCAGTTCCTGGAGCACGAACGGTTTGACGAGATAGTCGTCGGCGCCGGCTTCTAGACCGGCGACCCGGTCGTCGACCGAACTGCGCGCCGACAGGACACACACGGGCACGTCGTTGTCCATCGCACGCAGCGCGGTCACCACGCTGACGCCGTCGAGGACGGGCATGTTGATGTCGAGCACGATCGCGTCCGGGCGGGTCTCCGTCGCACTGCGCAGCGCTTCGGCGCCGTCGATCGCGGTGGACACATCGAAACCGGAGAGCCGCAGTCCGCGCTCGAGTGAGGCGAGCACGTCGGGGTCGTCGTCGACCACGAGCACCCGTGGGGAGGCTGCTCCACTGTCCATGGCCACAATCTTGCCTGATGGCACCCTCGGGATGTGTCAGGCGCGTACGTCCGGCGGTCTCACCGCAGCCACGGTCTTGTCACCGCCGCGTCACGGGCCCCGAAACGATCGACTGATAGCAAGTCGTGGGCCTCTTCGGCACTTTTTTGACGCGGACGACAAAAAGAGCGCTGCGGCTTCCTCCAACGCGTGCGGTTTGTTCTCGGCGACCCGTTCGGAAGCAATTGACCTCAATGTTTGTTGAGGTTTTACGGTGCGTCCAGCACGTTAACAGTTTGCAGGTAATGGGAAGATCTTCTAAGTGACTGACTCCTCGAACGCGCTTCGCGCGGCGCCGGCTCTTGCGCCGCCGCCCAAACGCGTCAGAGCGAGCTCGGATTTGTGGCGCATCCTGCCCTACCTCATGCCTTACCGCGTCCGCTGGATCGCGATGGTCGCGACCGCGCTCCTTTCCCTTGTCGCCACCGTGGCGATCCCGCTGATGACCAAGGCCGTCATCGACGGCCCGGTGCGTCAGCAGGATCAGCAGGGACTCTGGCTGCTCGGCGCCGCGGCGATGGGCGTCGGCATCTCCGAGGCGGTGCTGTGGTTCATCCGGCGGTGGCTGGTCGCGCGGGCCACCATGGGCGTGGAAGCCGACATCCGCAAGGACCTCTACGCCCGCCTGCAGATCCTGCCGATGATCTTCCATGGCCGTTGGCAGTCGGGTCAGCTGCTGTCGCGAATCATGAACGACCTCGGCACGATTCGCCGATTCATGTCGTTCGGCATGGTCTTCCTGCTGCTGTCCACCATTCAGATCACCGCGGTGACCATCATTTTGCTGACGATGTACTGGCCACTCGGTGTGGTCGTGCTGCTGTCGATCGTGCCGATCGCCGCGACCGTGCTGCATTTCCAGCGGGAGTACGTGCGGTTGTCGCGGTTGGCTCAGGATCAGGCAGGCCACGTCGCCACCCATGTCGAGGAATCCGCGTTGGGTTTGCGGGTGGTGAAGTCGTTCGGTCGCGAGGACTACGTCTACGAGAGGTTCGACGAGCAAGTCACCGATCTCTACGACACCCAGCTCGACAGAGTCCAGGTGTCCGCCAAGTTCTGGACGCTGCTCGAGGTCATCCCCAACCTGACGCTGATCGTGGTGCTCGGCTTCGGTGCGTACGCCGCCGGGCACGGCGTGGTGACCATGGGCACGCTGGTCGCGTTCATCACGATGATGCTGTCGCTGGTCTGGCCGATCGCGTCGCTGGGATTCCTGCTGTCCATGACGCAGGAGTCGTTCACCGCCGCCAACCGCATCGCCGAGATTTTCGATGCACCAGTGGAAATCGTCGACGGTCCCAGTGACGTCGTGCCGTCGCGCGGCAGGCTGGAGTTGGTCGACGTCGGGTTCCGGTTCCCCGATGCCGGCGATGACCGGCCGGCGGCGTCCGGTGAAGCGGACAACTGGGTTCTGCGCCACGTCACCGTCACCGTGGAACCGGGGGAGACGCTGGCGCTCGTCGGTTCGACAGGATCGGGCAAGTCCGTGTTGGCATCGCTGGTGTCGCGGCTCCACGACGTCACCGAGGGCGCGATCCGCATCGACGGCACAGACATTCGTGAGATGTCGCTGCCCACCCTGCGCAAGACGGTGGCCACCGCGTTCGAGGATCCGACGCTGTTCTCCATGTCTGTCGCCGAGAACCTGAGGTTGGGCGCCCCGGATGCGACCAACGAAGAGATGGCCCAGGCGATCGACGTCGCAGCCGCACAGTTCGTTTACGACCTGCCGTTCGGTCTGGACACCCGCATCGGCGAGCAGGGCATGAGCCTGTCCGGCGGTCAGCGGCAACGGCTTTCGCTCGCGCGCGCCATTTTGGCGGCACCGAAGATCCTCGTCCTCGACGACACGCTGTCCGCGCTGGACGTGCACACCGAGGCCGTCGTCGAGGAGGCTCTGCGTCGGGTCTTGCACGCGGTGACCGGCATCGTCGTCGCGCATCGCGCATCGACGGTATTGCTCGCCGACAAGGTCGCACTGCTGGACGACGGCGTCATCACCCACGTCGGCACGCACGCCGAGTTGCTTGCCGCCGTCCCGCAGTACCGCTATCTGCTGGCCGCCGACGACGAACTCGACGACGGCCGCGAGCGTGCCTGCGAGTGGCAGGAGGACGACGACCGTCACCGGCTCGACCACACATACAGCGAGCAGGAAGCACTGGAACACGAGCGCGTAGAGCCCAGGTTCGTCACCTCGGAGGCCGAGGGTCGATGAGCATCACCGAGTGGCGCGGTAGGTTCGACGAGGACCAGGACGACGACCTGCCGATCGACGAGAGCCTTCCGCGGCGCCGCGAGGCCCGCGCACTGCTCGGCTCGCTACTGCGGCCGTACAGCAGGACGGTGGCCCTGCTCGCGCTCGTCGTCGTGGTGGAAAACGCTGCCCGCCTTTCTGTTCCGATTCTGGTGCAGCGAGGCATCGACCGGGGCATTCCGCCGATCGTCGACGGGGTTCGGCACACCCTGATGCTGGTGGTGGCTACCTTGGCCGGAGTGGTGCTGGTGCAGGCCGTCAGCAGAGTCTTCTTCCTGCGGCGGTCGGGCCGTGTTGGGCAGAAGGTCCTGACGGAGTTGCGGCGCAGGGTGTTCCGGCACTTCCAGCGACTCGACATCAGGTTCCACGACCGCTACACCTCGGGCCGGGTGGTGAGCCGGTCCACCAACGACGTCGAGGCCATCCAGGACATGCTCGAGACGGGTTTCGACAGCATGATCACCGCGGCGCTGACCCTGGTCGGCACCTCGATTCTGCTTGTGACGCTGGATGTTCGGCTCGGCCTGATGTGTCTGGTCGCCGTGCCCATCCTGGTCGCGCTGGTGTGGTGGTTCCGCAACGAGTCGGCCAAGGTCTACCGCAAGGTGCGCGAAAGCGCGGCACTGGTGATCGTGCAGTTCGTCGAGACGATGACCGGTATCAAGGCGGTGCAGGCGTATCGCCGGGAACCCCGCAACCAAGAGATCTTCGAGGACGTTGCCGACGACTACCGCGAGATCAACGAGAAGACCTTCAGGTTGCTCGCGATCTTCATGCCCGGTGTGAAACTCGTCGGCAACTTGACCACCAGCGTGGTGCTGCTCTACGGCGGCTACCGCGTGCTGCACGGCGAGATGACCATCGGCACGCTGGCGGCGTTCCTGCTCTACCTGCGGATGTTCTTCGAACCGATGCAGGAGATCTCGCAGTTCTTCAATACGTTCCAGTCCGCATCATCGGCGCTGGAGAAGCTGGCGGGTGTGCTCGCCGAGCGGCCGAGCATCAGCGATCCGCAGCAGCCCGTCGAACTCGACACGGTCCGCGGTGACATCGCGTTCAACGATGTGCAGTTCTCGTACGTCGAGGGACGTCCCGTGTTGCCGGATCTCAACCTCGTGGTGCCTGCAGGTCAAACCGTCGCGCTGGTGGGCACCACAGGTGCGGGCAAGACAACCATCGCGAAACTCATTGCGCGCTTCTATGATCCGTCGTCGGGATCGGTCACCTTGGACGGCGTCGACTTGCGCGACCTCGCCCAGTCCGAGCTGCGTCGCCACGTCGTCATGGTGACGCAGGAGAACTTCATGTTCGAGGGCACCGTGGCCGACAACATTCGCTTCGGCAGGCCTGACGCGACAGACGACGAGGTGGTCGCGGCGGCCAGGGCCGTCGGCGCGGACCGGTTCATCGACGCGCTTCCCGAGGGCTACGACACCGACGTCGCCAAGCGCGGTGGACGGCTGTCGGCCGGCCAGCGGCAACTGGTGGCCTTCGCCAGAGCCTTTCTCGCCGACCCCGCGGTGCTGATCCTCGACGAGGCGACGTCGTCGCTGGACATCCCCAGCGAGCGGCAGGTGCAACGTGCGCTGGAGACGGTGCTCGCCGACCGGACCGCGCTCGTCATCGCGCACCGGCTGTCCACCGTGCAGGTCGCCGATCGGGTGTTGGTAGTCGAGCACGGGCGCATCGTCGAGGACGGCTCGCCCGACGAGCTGATCGGTCGCACCGATGGCCGGTACGCGGCGCTGCACCGCGCCTGGGAAGAGTCGCTGGCTTAGTCGTCGGCGTATCCGGCCTGCGCCAGCAGCTTCTCCAGCTTGTCGTTGATCACGGGCATATTGGAGTTCAGCACCGAGATGATCTTCTCCCGGGCACGCTCGCTGACGCCGGCCGACACGTGATGCAGGACGTTTAGCCGTGACGCGTCGACCCACGCCATCATGTCGGGATCGGTGAACCACTGCAGCTGGTTCTTGTTGAACGCCAGCATCATTCGCAACCAGTCGATGGGATCGGACGGATAGGGCACGGGGTTGCAGTACGCGTTCTTGGTCTCGTCGTCGGGGTACGTCGCTTCGACGTGGCCGATGACGGCCGCGCTGAATGCGGGCTGGCAGGTCCGCACCGCCTGTAGGGCGATGCCCTCATCGGTGAACACCGTTGTCGGCGCGATTCGCGCGAAACCGTCTGCGCTGCAGTCGATGTACAACGCTGAGCCGTCGATGTCGAGGGTCCCACCCTCGAGCGTGATGCGGCCCGGCTCGATCGACTGGACATGACCCATCCGGACGACATCGGAGATTCGTCGCAACTCCTCGAGTTCTGACTTCGACAGGATCGCGCACCGGTACATCGTGGGCTCGACGGAGGTGTCGATGCGCTGTAGACAGCCCTTGTCCTCCAGGATCCTGAACAGATCCGGCAGCGACTCGGCCTCCAGCACCGCGTTGAGCTGATTGGAGAAGTCGCGCAACACACCGCGCGCGAACTGCGAGCCGGGCTGGATCGCCGCGCGGTCCAGCAGCCACGAGTCGCGCGGCTTGATCCACGTCAACCGCGCCGGCGCCACGCCGTGGCGCAACAGCCACAGGCATGCATCCATCGCGGTCTTGCCCGCCCCCCACGATCACGTACCGCCCCCCGCGCCTCGCGGAGACGCGGCAGCGCGTTGGGCGGCACGCATTCGACGCCGGCGGCGACGTCGTAGGACGGCCCGCGCATCGACGGCACGACGATCTCGACGTGTGTGGTGACGACGCGGCGCGCGGTCACTTCGATCTCTTCGCCGCCGAGCGTGCGCACGCGCCCGTCGCCGAGGTATTCGCTCATCGGCAGGTACGTCACTCGACCCGTCGGCAGCAGATGCTGACGCATCACCGCGTCGAAGTAGGCGCAGACCTCCGCGCCGCTGGCCAACTCGTAGTAGCCGGCGTTCAGGCCGCTGTGGTCGATGGTGTCGCTGCCCAGACTCCGCGAGTTCACGCCGTAGTACGCCGACGGCTGATGCAGGCGCACGAACGGGTACGCCGCCGTCCAGTGGCCCCCCGGCTGGTCGTTGCGATCGACCACCACGACCGTCGCGTCCGTTTCGGCCACCAGTGTGTCGGTGAACGCGAGCCCCATGGCGCCCGCGCCGACGACGAGGTAGTCGGCCTCGATCGTTCGCATCGAATCTCCTAGCGCAGCGTGGTGAAGAACTTTCCGACGTCGTCGACGAACAGCTCCGGCTGTTCGAACGCCGCGAAATGTCCCCCGCGCGGCATGTCCGTCCAGTGCGTGATGTTGTACCCGGCCTCGCACCAACTACGCGGCGCCTTGAGGATCTCCCTGGGGAACGCCGCGACGCCGGTGGGCAGCTCGACGCGGTCGAAGCTGCCGAACGCGTTGAAGCTCTCCCAGTACAGCCGCGCCGACGACGCCCCGGACGCGGTCAACCAGTACAGCATCACGTTGTCGAGCATCTCGTCGCGGGTCAGCACGTTCTCCGGATCGCCGTCGCTGTCCGTCCACGACCAGAACTTCTCGACGATCCACGCCAACTGGCCAACGGGGGAGTCCACCAATCCGTAGCCGACGGTTTGCGGCCGCGTCGACTGCTGTTTGGAGTAGCCGGAATCCCACTTCTGGTAGTACTGGCCCCGTTCGAGCGCCGCCTTCTCCTCCTCGGTCGGATTGTCGAGTTTGCCGGGCGGGAAGCCGAGCGGCATGTTCAGGTGGATGCCCGCGCATCTGCCGCCGTTGCGGCCGATCTGCGTCGTCACGGCAGCGCCCCAGTCGCCGCCCTGCGCGCCGAAGCGTTCGTAGCCCAACCGGCCCATCAGGGTGTCCCACGCCGTCGCGATCTTCTCGACGCCCCAGCCCGTCGCGGTGGGCTTGGCGGAGAAGCCGTATCCCGGCAGCGACGGGCACACCACGTCGAACCCGCGTTCGGTCAGCGGCTCGATGACTTTGTGGAACTCGACGATCGAACCGGGCCAACCGTGGGTGATCAGCAGCGGGAACGCATTCTTCTCATCCGAGCGCTGATGAATGAAATGAATGTCGAGACCGTCGATTTCCGTCGTGAAGTGGTCGAACCGGTTCAGCGCCGCTTCGCGTGCCCGCCAGTCGTATTCGGTGGCCCAGTAGTCGGCCAGCCGCCGGGTGTAGGCCAGCGGGATGCCCTGGCTCCAGTCGTCGACGCATTCGGCCTCGGGCCAGCGGGTGCGGGCCAACCTGGTCTGCAGGTCGTCGAGATCGGAGTCGGGAATTGCGATGCGGAAGGGAGAAACCATGGTCGGATCCTCCCAGAGAGCGCAATATTGAGCTGATGAAGTCGCAAGACGCGGGTCGCACCGACATCCCCATTCTCGAGGAGACCATCGGGCAGAACTTCGAACGCACCGTCGCGGCCAACCCCGGCGGCGATGCATTGGTTGACATGGCAAGCAGTCGGCGGTGGACGTACGCCGAACTCAACGACGACGTGGACCTGATCGCCCGCGGCCTGATGGCGCTGGGCATCGAACGCGGTGAACGCGTCGGCATCTGGGCGCCCAACTGCCCCGAGTGGACGATCGTGCAGTACGCGACCGCGAAGATCGGCGCGATTCTGGTCAACATCAATCCGGCTTACCGCACCCACGAACTCGCCTACGTACTGCAGCAGTCCGGTATCCGGACGCTGATCTCCGCCACATCGTTCAAGACGTCGGACTACGTGAGCATGGTCGACGAGGTGAGTGCCGAGGCACCCGAACTGCGGGACGTGCTGTACCTGGAAAGGGACTGGCGTGCTCTGGTCGACAAGGCGGAGCAGGTATCCGTCGACGAACTCCGGGCGCGGACGGACTCGCTGGACAACACCCAACCGATCAACATCCAATACACCTCGGGCACAACGGGTTTTCCCAAGGGCGCGACGCTCTCGCATCGCAACATCCTCAACAACGGCTACTTCACCACCGAGCTCATCAACTTCGGCCCGAACGACCGCCTGTGCATACCGGTGCCCTTCTATCACTGCTTCGGCATGGTGATGGGCAACCTGGGGTGTACGAGCCACGGCGCCACGATGGTGATCCCGGCGCCGGCCTTCGATCCCGCCCTCACCCTGGAGGCCATCGAAAAGGAAAGGTGTACAGGCGTTTACGGGGTGCCGACGATGTTCATCGCGATGCTCGGCCAGCCCGACCTGGCGCAGCGCGATCTGTCTTCGCTGCGCACGGGCATCATGGCCGGATCGGTCTGCCCGGTCGAGGTCATGAAGCGCTGCGTCAGCGACATGCACATGACCGAGGTGGCGATCGCCTACGGCATGACGGAGACGTCGCCGGTGTCCTGTCAGACGCTCATCGACGACGACCTCGAACGTCGTACCAGTTCGATCGGCCGGGCCCATCCGCACGTCGAGATCAAAATCGTCGACCCTGAAACCGGCGCGGTCGTCGAACGCGGATTGCCCGGCGAATTCTGCACGCGCGGTTACTCGGTGATGCTCGGCTATTGGGACGACGAGGCCAAGACCGGCGAGGCGATCGACCGGGACGGCTGGATGCACACCGGTGATCTGGCGGTCATGCGCGACGACGGGTACTGCAACGTCGTCGGCCGCATCAAGGACATGGTGATCCGGGGCGGTGAGAACATCTACCCGCGCGAAATCGAGGAGTTTCTCTACACCCATCCCGATATCGACGACGCGCAGGTGATCGGCGTCCCCGACGAGAAGTTCGGCGAGGAAGTCTGCGCGTGGGTGCGGATGAAGCCGGGTAAGGACCCGCTGGACGCCCAGGCTCTGCGGGAATTCGCCGACGGAAAGCTGGCCCACTACAAGATCCCGCGCTACGTGCACGTTGTCGACGAGTTCCCGATGACCGTCACCGGCAAGGTGCGCAAAGTCGACATGCGCGCCGAAACGGTCAAACTTCTCGGTCTCGACTCCACGGAGGGATGAGTTCTGGTCGCCACCGGAGTCTTCACCTACGTGACGTCCCCATCGACTCTCGCCCGACGGGCGTGCGCGGTGCTGGCGGCCGTCTCGGCCGGACTGCACGCGGCGATGCTCGGCCACGCGTCCAGCCTGGTCGCGGCGGCGCTGCTCGCGACCATGATTCTCACCTGCCTGTATTGCGCACATGACCTGTGGCGTCACGGCACGGCGCGGGCGTGGGTGGTCGTCGCGCTGATGAACCTCGCCATGATCGCGCTGCACCTGCCCGCTCCCGCGCATCACCACAGCGCCCCACACGCTGCGGTGCCGACGCCGTCGACCCTCATGACGGTGGCGACGCTGCTGGCGTTCACCGAGATCGTTGCTGCGACCGCGGCGCTGTATGTCGGCAGCCGCGGCCGGATGGGCGCGCTCAGCGGTACACCAGACCGCTGAGCCTGCGGGCCAGCGCCAGCCGAATCGACGGCACCCGCCCGGCCAGACCGATGACCGCATTGCGGATCGGGCGTACCGCGGGCGGCAGTGTGGCCAACCGGGTGAGCCGATGGGTCGTCGCCACAACGTCTTTGGCGATCGGTCGACGAGTACCGCTGTACTCGTCGAGCAGGCTGTCCGGAGCTCCGTCGAGGACGGCGGCGAGCGCGTGGGCCAATGCGACGGCGTCTTGAATGCCCAGATTCATGCCCTGCCCGCCTGCAGGGCTGTGCACGTGCGCGGCGTCGCCCGCGAGTAGCAGACGGCCCGCGCGGAAGGTGTCCGCGACGCGGTGGTGGACGCGGAACCGCGAACCCCAGATGACCGCGGTGACCTCCAGTCGGTGCGCGCCGACACGGGTGTCGAGAATCTGTTGTACGAACTCCGCGGACGGCGCCTCGGGGGCGTCGGCGACGGGGGCGACGATTCGGTACGTGCCATCCGGCAGGGGAGCCACCACGGTCAGGCCGGCCGTCGCCCAGTACAGGATCACTTCGTCACGTGGCGCGTCGCCGGCCAGCTTGACGTCGGCGAGCACGAACGACTCGTCGTACACGCTGCCTTCGAAATCGATCCCCGCCTGCCGGCGCACAATGCTGCGGATGCCGTCCGCGCCGACGGCATAGCGTGCGCGAACGACGTCACCGTCCTCGAACGTCGCCGTCACCCCCTCGGGATCCTGATCGATCGCGGTGACGCTCCGCGGCCGCTGCACGGATCCGCCGACCTCTTCGAGGCGTTCGAGCAGCAGGCGCTCGGTGGTCGACTGCGGCACCATCAGCGAGTACGGATACTCGGTCGGCAACCCGCTGAAGTCGATCGGGATCAGCGTGCGGCCCCGGTCGCGGATGGTGAACCGCGGCGCCTCGACGCCTTCCTTGACGAGGCGCCTGGCCAGGTCCAGGTCTTCCAGCACCTCGAGCGTGCGGGCGTTCACCACGGCGGCGCGGGAGGTGTTGGCTCCCGCCGCCTGCTGGTCGACGACCGTGGTCGCGACTCCGCGTGCGACCAGGGAGGCGGCCAGGGCCAAACCGGTCGGACCTGCGCCGATAACCAGAACATCGGTGTCATACATTGCCTTCTCCTTTCTCGGACTGCCTATGCCAACACTTGTTGGCATAACTATGGCCCGCGTTGTGACGAATGTCAACAATCGTTGGCATACACTTGTTGGCATGCGTAGATCGTCGGAGCAGACCAAGGCCGTGATCCTGGCGGCAGCCAGGGAGCAGTTCGCCAAAGCCGGGTTCGAGCGGGCGACCATCAGGGCCATCGCCGGGGACGCGAACATCGACCCGTCGATGGTGATGCGGTACTTCGGCAGCAAGGACCAGCTGTTCGCCGCGGCGGCCGACTTCGACCTGGAGCTACCCGACCTCTCGGATATCGCTCGTGATCGGTTGGGCGCCGCCCTGGTCGACCACTTCATGAAACGGTGGGAACGCGACGAGGTGCTCATCGTGCTGCTGCGGGCCAGCGCCACCAATGCCGAAGCGGCGCAACGGATGCGGGCGATGTTCGCGAGTCAACTGTTGCCGGTGATCGCGAAGATCAACCCCGCCGAACCCGAACGCCGCGCCGCATTGATCGCCACGCAGACGCTCGGTCTGGCCCTGTGCAGGTACGTCCTGCAGTTGCCGCCGATCGTCACGATGCCGCACGACGAGGCGGTCGCGTGGCTGGGACCCACCGTTCAGCGCTATCTCGACGCGCCTAGATAATTGGCGGTGATGTGGACACCGACGCTCGTCCTGATCGCCACGACGACCCTCGTCGCCTGCGTTCTGTTCGGCGGCGGCCTCTATGAAACCGTCGTCGTCGACCCCGCCTGGCCGAAGCGACCCGGCATCATCCAGGCGCAGAACGGTGGCATTTCGCGGCGCCGATTCTGGATTCCGGCGCACACCCTCTTCGAGGTGCTGCTGATCGTCGCGCTGATCGCCTCCTGGGGTAACGCCGATGTACGGCTTGCGCTGCTGGTGGCCTTGGTCAGCCACGCCGTGATGCGGGTGTGGTCGCTGGTCGACTTCGTGCCCAGGGCCGTGGAATTCGAGAAGGCCGATCCCGCTGGCATCGACGAGGCGGCCGCAGTCGCCTGGACCCGACGCAGCCTTTTGCGGCTGCCGCTGGACCTCGTCACCTGCGCGGCGTTGCTCGTCGCACTGGCCGTCGCCTGAAAAGGGTCAGGCCTCGATCTCGCCCGCGATCTTGCGCTCGATGGCGGCGCGGGTGACGGCCGGAAGGACGATCAGCCCGTCGAGTTCCTTCTTGGCGCGCGCGTAGGCGGCCCTGCGCTCCTCGTTGGTGGCGCCGCCGTCCGATGCCAGCCGCAATAGATGCTGTGCACGCTCGAGACGCTCCTGCGCCTCGGCGGAGAAGTCGCTGCGGCGTCGGCGGATCGCCTCGGCCTCGGCCACATCGAACGCGGCGACGTATTCGTGCACCGCGTCGCGGTACTCCAGTTGCGCATCGCGGTCGTCGAGGATGTCTTCGATGCTGTCGGGTCGCAGTAGATCGGCACGGCTGCGAGCCTTGTGGAACGCAATGGTCAGTGGGTCGCGCATATCGGTCATCAGCGGAAAGTCCAGCAGCTTGGCGACGTCGATCTCGTATTCGAGCCAGCGGGCGTCGGTGTTGTCGTGGCGGGCCAGCACTTTCGTCATCTCCCGACGGTTGGCGGCTTCGTTGGTGCGGGCCCGGCCCGACGCTTCCGCGAGTGCGACCTTGGTCTGCTGTTTGATGCGGTAGCGCTCGAGCCGTCGCTGCGCGCGGCGCTCGTTGGCCGCTTGGACGGCCTTCAATCCACCGCCGATGACCCCACTGAGCGGAAAGATCAGCCACCAGAAGTTCCCGGCGAAGTGCAGGAGCGCTTCCATCTATCCCAGAATGCCACGGCGAAGTCTGACTCCGCCGAACGTGGGTTACCCGCACAAGAAACTGCGCTTTGGTGTGCGGGTAACCCACGTTCGGCGGCGCTACAGCCCGATCTCCCGATAGCGCGCGAGCCGGACGTTGAGTCGTTCCGCGTCGGGCATCGAGCGCAACCCGTGCAGTTCGTTGGCGATGGTGTCCGAGAGCCGTCGCGTGAAGGCCAGCGGTTCATCGGCCGCATCGGGAGACTCGGGCACGATCGCGTCGACGATACCGCTGCGCAACAGGTCGACTGAGCGGATGCCCTGTGCCGCAGCAAGTTCCGGAGCGTGTTCGGTGTCGCGGAAAACGATGGCGCTCGCCCCCTCCGGTGGTAGCGGGGCGAGCCAACCGTGCAGGGCGGCAAGTACCCGGTCGGCGGGCACCATCGCCAGCGCGGGCCCCCCGCTGCCCTGGCCGAGCAGGATCGACACCGTCGGTGTGTCCAGCGTGACGAGATCGGCCAGACAGCGGGCGATTTCGCCGGCCAAGCCGTCCTGTTCGGCCTCGACCGTGAGCGCCGGTCCCGCCGTGTCGATGACGAGTACGAGCGGCAACTTCAGTCCTGCGGCCAGCGCCATGCCGCGCCGCGCCTCGCGCAGCGCCGCCGGGCCGACCATGCCGCCGAGCACCCGCTGCTGGCCGAGCACGACGGCCGGTTGACCGCCGAACCTGGCCAGCGCCAGCAGTGTGGTGGCATCCTCGCCGCGGCCGGTGCCCGACAACAGGACCCGGTCGGATGTGCCGTGCCGCAACAGGTATCCCACGCCGGGGCGGTCCGGCCGACGCGAGGCCACCACCGAATCCCATGCGGGCACGTCGGCTATCGGCACGGACGCCGGCGGTGGCGGTGGCGGCTCGGGCGCATCGGCGAGAACCTTCAGCGTGCGGTCGAGCGTCGAGCGCAGCGCCTCCAGCGGTATCACGCCGTCGATCACGGCGTGGCGCTCCAGGTTCTCCGCGGTCTGCACGCCCGATGGGAAGGGTTCACCGTAGAGGTGCTCGTACACCCGCGGACCGAGGAAACCGATCAGCGCGCCCGGTTCGGCTGCGGTGACATGGCCAAGCGACCCCCACGAGGCGAACACCCCACCGGTCGTCGGATGGCGCAGGTACACCAGATACGGCAGATGTGCCCGCTTGTGCAGTTCGACGGCCGCGGCGATCTTGACCATCTGCAGGAACGCGACCGTGCCCTCCTGCATGCGGGTGCCACCTGAACTCGGCGACGCGACCAACGGCAGGTGCTCGGCCGTCGCGCGGGCCACCGCACGGGTGATCCGCTCCGCCGCGGCCACCCCGATCGAACCCGCCAGGAAGTCGAACTCGCAGGCCACCAAAGCCACTCGCCGCCCGAAGACGGTGCCCTCGCCGGTCAGCACCGACTCGTCGAGGCCGGTCTTGGTGGCCGCGTCAGCCAGCTCGCGCCGGTACTCCGCGCTGCCGCCGACCTCCATAGGTGGGGTGTCCCAGCTATGGAACGAATTGGCGTCCAGCACGGCATCGCGCAGTTCAAAGGCACCGATCCGGCTCACACTCAGAGGTTATATAGGGTGGCGCCATGATTGGTGTGACCCGCGACGGCGACGTGATGACGCTGGAAATGCAGCGCGCCGACCGCCGCAACGCGCTCAACGGCGCACTCGTAGACGGTCTGCGCGATGCGGTGGAGAAGGCCGCGAGCGAGAATGTCCGCGCCATCGTGCTCACCGGCCAGGGCCATGTGTTCAGTTCCGGCGCGGATCTGTCCGATGCAGCGGGCGTCGCCGAGGAGCTCCCCGACAAGGCCAAGGCCCTCAACATCGCGATCGACAGGGCCCCCGTGCCGGTCATCGGCGCCATCAACGGACCCGCGATCGGCGCAGGCGTCATCCTCTCGATGATCTGCGATCTACGGGTCGTCGCACCCGAGGCGTACTTCCAGTTCCCCGTCGCGAAATATGGCCTGGCGTTGGATAATTGGAGCATCCGGCGGCTCACCTCGCTGGTCGGAGCCGGCCGCGCGAGGGGCATGCTGCTCGGCGCCGAACGGCTGACCGCCGAGGCCGCCCTGCACACGGGCATGGCCAACCGCATCGGCACGCTGGCGGACGCGCAGGCCTGGGCCGCCGAACTCGCCGGCTACGCGCCGCTGGCCCTGCAGCACGCCAAGCGCGTGCTCAACGACGACGGCGCCTACGAGGACCCGTGGCCCGAGCACACGGATCTGTTCGACCGGGCATGGGCCAGTCAGGACGTCATCGAGGCTCAGGTGGCGCGCATCGAGAAGCGGCCGCCGAGGTTCCAGGGGGCCTGATGATCGGGGCGGCGCTGCGCATCGGCTTTGGAACGGCTTCGTTGCTGGCCGGTGGATGGGCATTGCGCGCGCTGCACGGCACGCCGTCGGCCCTCGGCGCGTCCCCGCAGGAGATCGACGGTGTCGCCAAGAGGTCCCCGAACTACCGGGACGGCGTCTTCGTCAACCTCGAGGCCGCGAACCCGGTCAGCCTGACCCGCCAGGAACAGTTCCTGCTGGTCCGTGAGGTCATCGGCGGGAGTTCGAGCCAGCTCCCGCCCTCAGAGGTCCCGTTGGTCACCCCCGACCCGAGCCTGGCGGCGGGTGACCTCGCCGTCACCTGGTACGGCCATTCGTCGGCGGTCATCGAGGTCGACGGCTACCGCGTGCTGGCGGACCCCGTCTGGAGCGACCGTTGCTCGCCGTCGAGGACGATCGGCCCGCGGCGGCTGCACCCGGTGCCTGCCCCGCTCGAGGCGCTGCCGGCCATCGACGCGGTCATCATCAGCCACGACCACTACGACCACCTCGACATCGACACCGTCAAACAACTGGCGCGCACCCAGCGAGCCAAGTTCTTCGTCCCACTCGGCATCGGCGCCCATCTGCGGTCCTGGCACATCCCGGCCGACCGGATCGTCGAACTCGACTGGAACGAGAGCGCCCGCCTCGGCGACCTGACCCTGGTGTGCACCCCCGCGCGGCATTTCTCCGGCCGGTTCCTGACCCGCAACACGACGCTGTGGTCGTCATGGGCGCTGATCGGGCCGAGCCATCGCGCGTTCTTCGGCGGCGACACCGGATATTCGAACAGCTTCGGCGACATCGGCGTAGAGCACGGACCGTTCGACCTGACCCTGATGCCGGTGGGCGCCTATCACCCCGGCTGGCCAGACATCCACATGAACCCCGAGGAAGCGGTGCGCGCGCACCGCGACGTCACCGACGCGGGGTTGCTGGTTCCGATCCACTGGGCGACGTTCCGGCTCGCGCCGCATCCGTGGTCTGAGCCGGTGCAGCGACTGGTCAAGGCGGCCGAAGCCGACAAGGCCCTGATCGCGGTGCCGAAGCCGGGGCAGCGGGTCCAGCCCGACGCGGCGTTGGCGAACGACCCGTGGTGGCTGCCCTAGCCATTTCGACGGGATACGGTGCACGCATGAATGCACTGGCCAGGCTGGCCGTCGTGGGGTTGATCGCCCTCGCACCGGGCTGCACCACGGACAAGCCTGCCGACCCGGCGCCGCCGTCAACGCCGACCCAGGCGGACATACCGCCGCCGCTGGTGCCCGCGATGCCCCTGCCCGAGAACGCCGTCGACAAGGCCATCGCCAAACTCGACGGCATCGCTGAGGAACTGATGCGTCAATCCGGGATTCCCGGCATGGCGGTCGCCGTCGTGTACCGGGGGGAAACCGTGTACGCGAAAGGTTTCGGCGTCAAAGACGTCCGAGCCGGCGATGACGAGAAGAACCGCGTCGAACCCGACACGGTGTTTCAACTGGCGTCACTGTCCAAGCCGATCTCCTCGACGGTGGTCGCCCACCAGGTCGGTGTGAACGCGATCGGCTGGGACACCCCCATCGTGTCGAAGTTGCCGTGGTTCGCCCTGTCGGACCCGGTCGTCACGCAGATGGTCACCGTCGGTGACATGCTCTCGCACCGATCCGGACTGCCCGACCACGCGGGAGACATGCTCGAGGACATCGGCCACGACCGCCGCTACATCATGGACCGCCTGCGCGACCAACCACTCGATCCGTTCCGAATCTCCTACGCCTACACCAACTACGGCTACACCACGGGCGCCGAGGCGGTCGCGGTGAGTGCCGGCAAGCCGTGGGACGTGCTGGCCGACGACGTGCTGTTCGACCCGCTTGGCATGCCGTCGACAAGCTACCGGTTCGCCGACTACGAGTCCCGCGCCGACCGCGCCGTCGGACACATCCACGTCGACGGCCGGTACGAGCCGCTCTATGTCCGTGACGCGGACCCCCAAGCGCCCGCCGGCGGTGCGAGCTCGTCCGTCAACGACATGACCCGGTGGCTCGCGATGGTGCTCGCGAACGGAAAGCACGGCGACAAGCAGATCGTCGACGCCGACGCACTGTTGCCCGCGCTCACCCCGCAGATCGTGTCGAGCCCCGCGTCGGAACCGGCGATGCGGTCCGGCTTCTACGGATTCGGCTTCAATGTGGGGACGACGTCGGCATCGCGTACGGAACTGAGCCACTCTGGTGCGTTCGAACTCGGCGCCGGAACGAATTTCGCGATCCTGCCGTCGGCCGACGTGGCGATCGTCGCGCTGACCAACGCCACCCCCTCGGGCGTTCCCGAAACGCTGACAGCTCAATTCGCGGATCTCGTCCAGTTCGGCGAGGTGCGTGAGGACTGGTACGGCCTCTACAGCGCGGTCTTCGCTGAGATGGAGAAGCCCGATGGGTCGCTCGTCGGCAAGCCGCGGCCCTCGAGTCCGGCACCGGCCGCGCCGCTGGCCACCTACGTCGGCACCTACGCCAACGACTATTGGGGTCCGGCGCGGGTCACCGAGAAGGACGGCCAGCTGATGCTGGCGCTCGGCACGAAGCTGACCGTGCCACTGCAACATTGGGACGGCAACGTCTTCACGTTCACGTTCGTCACCGAAAATGCGCCGCCGGGAACCATTTCCAAGGCGACATTCGACGGCGACAGGCTGATGCTGGAGTACTACGACGAGCTCGGTAGAGGGACTTTCACCAAGTGACCACCGTTCCCGTCGAAGCCGCCGGTCTGACCGATGCCGAAGTCGCACAGCGTGTTTCCGAAGGCAAGACCAATGACGTGCCGACCCGCGCCGCCCGCAGTGTCTCCGAGATCGTGCGGGCCAATGTGTTCACCCGTATCAACGCGATTCTCGGGGTGCTGCTCGTCATCGTGCTCTCCACCGGTTCGGTGATCAACGGCGCATTCGGGCTGCTCATCATCGCCAACAGCGCGATCGGCATCATCCAGGAACTACGGGCCAAGCAGACCCTGGACAAACTGGCCATCGTGGGTCAGGCGAAACCCTTGGTGCGCAGGCAATCCGGGACCGAAGCGGTACTTCCCGCCGAGGTCGTGCTCGATGACATCATCGAACTCGGCCCCGGCGACCAGATCGTCGTCGACGGTGAGATCGTCGAGGAATCCAACCTCGAGGTCGACGAGTCCCTGCTCACCGGTGAGGCCGACCCGATCGCCAAGGACGCCGGTGACAACGTCATGTCGGGCAGTTTCGTCGTCGCGGGCAGCGGCGCATACCGGGCCACCAAGGTCGGGAAGGAAGCCTACGCGGCCAAACTCGCCGAGGAGGCGAGCAAGTTCACATTGGTGAATTCCGAACTGCGCAGCGGTATCAACAAGATCCTGCAGTTCATCACCTACCTGTTGATCCCCGCCGGCCTGCTGATCATCTACACCCAGCTGTTCACCACCGGTTCGGATTGGCGGGAGTCGGTGTTGCGGATGGTCGGCGCCCTGGTGCCGATGGTGCCCGAGGGTTTGGTGCTCATGACGTCGATCGCGTTCGCCGTCGGCGTCGTCCGACTCGGCCGCAGGCAGTGCCTGGTCAACGAATTGCCTGCCATCGAGGGGCTGGCCCGCGTCGACGTCGTATGTGCCGACAAGACCGGCACCCTCACCGAAAACGGTATGCGGGTATCGGATCTCAAGAAGCTCGACGAATGCGCAGTCGCCGATATCCTGGCACAGCTCGCCGCCGACGACGCGCGACCCAACGCCAGCATGGCGGCCATCGCCGAGGCCTACAAGATGCCGCCTGGGTGGGAAGCCACCGCCACCGCACCGTTCAAATCCGCGACCAAGTGGAGTGGCGCGTCGTACGCCGACCACGGCAACTGGGTGATCGGCGCACCTGACGTGCTACTCGCACCGGGGTCGGAAATCGCCAAGCAGGCAGAGGAGATCGGCGCGCAGGGACTTCGTGTACTGCTGCTCGGCTCGTGCGAGTTGCCCGTCGATCACGCCGAGGCGCCCGGTGCTATCACACCGGCTGCGCTGGTGGTGCTCGAACAACGAATACGGCCTGATGCCCGTGACACTCTGGATTACTTTGCTGATCAGAAGGTTTCGATCAAGGTCATCTCGGGTGACAACGCGGTGTCGGTCGGGGCGGTCGCCGGCTCGCTGGGCCTCGACGGCGAGACCATGGACGCCCGCCAGCTGCCTGACGAGCCCGAGCAGCTGGCCGACACACTTGAGGAGTACACGACGTTCGGCCGGGTGCGGCCCGACCAGAAGCGGGCCATGGTGCACGCTCTGCAGTCCCGCGGGCACACCGTGGCGATGACCGGCGACGGCGTCAACGACGTGCTGGCACTCAAGGACGCCGACATCGGTGTCGCAATGGGCTCGGGCAGCTCAGCCTCCCGCGCGGTGGCTCAGATCGTGTTGCTGGACAACAAGTTCGCGACGCTGCCGTATGTGGTCGGCGAGGGCCGCCGGGTGATCGGCAACATCGAACGGGTCTCGAACCTGTTTCTGACCAAAACCGTGTACTCCGTGCTGCTGGCGATACTCGTCGGCCTCGGTGGACTGTCATCGGAGCTGTTCGGTACCGATCCGTTGTTGTTTCCGTTCCAGCCGATCCACGTCACGATCGCCGCGTGGTTCACCATCGGCATCCCGGCGTTCATCCTGTCGCTGGCGCCCAACAACGAACGGGCGCACACGGGATTCGTGCGACGGGTCATGACGGCGGCACTGCCGTCGGGCATGGTGGTGGGTATCGCGACTTTCACGTCGTACCTCGTCGCCTATCAGGGGCGCGAAGCCACCGCTGCCGAACAGATGCAGGCGTCGACGGCGGCCCTAATCACACTGCTGGTGACCGGGGTCTGGGTGCTGGCAGTAGTCGCACGGCCGTATGAATGGTGGCGGGTGGCGTTGGTCGTGGTGTCCGGTCTGGCGTACGTGGTGATTTTCTCGATACCGCTGGCGCGAAAGGCGTTCATGCTCGACCCGTCGAACGTCAAAACCACGACGACGGCGCTGATCATCGGCCTCGTCGGGGCAGCGGCGATCGAGGTCATCTGGTGGGTTCAGGGCGCCGTCTTGGGGGAACGTCGCAGGTTGTGGCGTTCGGAGTAGGGTGGCCGCATGGCATTCCTCGACAAGCTGAAGACCGTGCTGGCCAAGAACGCCGACAAGGTGGACACCGCTATCGACAAGGCCGGTGACCTCGTAGACAAGAAGACGCAGGGCAAGTACGCCCAGCACGTCAACAAGGTGCAGGACGCCGCCAAGAAGGCGGTGGATAACAACGTCAACCAACCCGGGCAGGTACCTCCGACGCAGCAGTCGGGCCAGGTACCGCCGCCGCAGCCGCCGCCGGGCGACGCGTCGCCACATCGACCCCCGACGGCCCCGCCCACCTCTTAGCACGGATGGCCAAACTTTCCGTCTCCGTCGACGTCCCCCTTCCGCCGGAGAAGGCGTGGGAGTGCGCGTCGGATCTGTCCCGTTACAAGGAGTGGCTCAGCATTCACCGGGTGTGGCGGAGCAAGCTGCCCGAGACCCTGGAGAAGGGCACGGTCATCGAGTCGATCGTGGAAGTCAAGGGCATGCCCAACCGGATCAAGTGGACCATCGTGCACTTCAAACCGCCGGAGGCGATGACGCTCAACGGCGACGGGAGCGGTGGCGTCAAGGTCAAACTCCTCGGCAAGGTGCGGCCCGTCGAGCAGGATCCAGGCGGGTCGACGGTCACATTCGACGTACACCTCGGCGGTCCCGCGCTGTTCGGTCCGATCGGCATGGTCGTCGCCAATGCGCTCAAGAGCGACATCCGAGAGTCGTTGAACCGCTTCAAATCTGTGTTCGCGCCGGACTGATCGCCATGCGGCTCGAGCGGGCCGTCCGGGTGCTGCGCATCTTCGACCAGGCCAAGGCCGAGGAGTTCTACCTCGACTATCTGGGCTTCGTCACGGACTGGGAGGACCGATTCGGGCCGGACTTTCCGCGATTGGCAACTTATACGACGGAAACCGGCGCCGCAGAGCGTGACAAAACCCAACACTCGAGAACGCGTCAGCGGCGCAGTTGGCGGCGCACCAGCTTGGCGAACTCGACTGTCGAGCGGCGCACCGATTCGAACTCCAGTGACACCAGCAGGGTGTCGACCATCGCGAACGGCAGGGTGGTGGCCACCGCACCGCGGCCGTACTCAATGTGCCATGAACCGGGATGGATGGTCATACCGCGGGCTTGACCGCGCACCATGTGTGCGTGCTCGCCGGGCATCAGCGGTTTGGCGGATAGGTCATCGGATTCCAAGTCGTACCAGTCTATTTGGCCGGCGATCAGGAACTTGTGCACGTCAACGTGTTTGTAGCGGCCCGAAAAGCCCTGGGTGCCAGTTGGTGAGCCGAAGATCACGATGTACTCACGCGGGCGGAAGTAGAGGAAACGGACCTTGCCGAGGATGCCGCCCGCCTTGCTGCCCACCCAGCGTCCTGACGTGGCATCGATGAGGTCTGGGTATTCGTCGGCGAGCGCCTCGATGGCCCGGGTGATCAACTCACCGCTTTGCAGCGGCAGGCCGACGACCTGCTTGGCCACCGTGCCCAGCACGTCGGGATCGAACTTGTAGGACATCAGGCGAACTCTATCTGCAGGCTGGTCGGTCCGCTGAGACCGAGCAGAGGTTTCCACGGCACCGATTCGGTGCGCCGTGGGGCCCGGATGCGCTTGGTGAGTATCTTCAGCGCCTCCGCGAGTTCCAACCGTGCCAGGTTGGCGCCCAGGCAATAGTGGACGCCGCCACCGAAGGTCAGGATCGGTGGCGGTTCGTCGCGGGTGATGTCGAAACGAGCCGGATCGTCATAGATCGCGCTATCGCGGTTGGCGGCATAGGTATTCACGATGATGAAGGTGTCCGCCGGAAAGGTGTAGTCGCCGATGGTGACGTCCTCGGCGACGCTGCGCACCGTGCTGCACATCGACGGTGAATGACGCATCGTCTCCTCGACGGCCGGCATCGCCAGCCTCGGCTGCTCTCTCAGCAGTGACCACTGCTCAGGGTGATCGCAGAGCACCTGCATCGACGCGGCGAGCTGGCTGCGGGTGGTGTCGGTGCCGGCCACGAGAATGCTGAACGCCAGCATGCGCAACTCCCCGGTGTCCAACCGGTCTCCGGCATCCTCGATCCGGATGAGGTCGGACAGCAGATCGTCGGTCAAGTTCTGCCGCCTGTCGGCGACCATGTCGTCGATGTAGTCGTCGAACTCGCCCCACGCCTTGAGCACGACGGGTTGCTCCTCGGCGAGATTGCAGTCGAAGCTGACAATTTTGAAGATGTCGTCGGCCCAGCGGGAGAACTGCCGCCAGTCCTCACGCGGAGCGCCGAGCAGGGCGCAGATGACCGGAATGGGGTAGGGCCGTGCGATATCCGCGACGAACTCGCAACCGCCCGAATCGGCAACCTGGTCGATGAGCTCGTTGACGACGGTGTGAATGGTGTCGTGCATTCGGGCCGTCGCCCTTGGCGTGAAGGCCCGCGACACCAGGCTCCGCAGTCGACGGTGTTCGTCGCCCTCCATGTTGAGGATGCTGCGGGTCACCCTGTCCCACAACGGTCCTGACGTGATGCCGTGGGCGGACAGGTGGATGCCCTTGGGGACGACGAAACTCGGATCGCGAAGCACGGTTCGGGCTAGCTCATACGAGATCACCTCGGGACCGATCGGCCCTAGCGCGATTGGCGCGAGCTGCTGTGCGGCCCGAAACTGCGGGTAGATCTCCTGCGGCGTGTCGGTGACGTCGTAGGACAGGGTCGGGAGGCCGGCGTCGAATACGTTCACGGAATGTTGGTGTCCAACAATGTCAACGGCAGGCCCAACACCGACAGGTCGATCTCCTCGAGGTGCGTGCCGTCGCCCTCCAGCTTCTGACGAAAGCGGATCGTCGACCCGTACCGCTCGGCGACGGCCCCGGCCTCCGAGGCGCCGGGGACCTGCAGCACGACGGTATAGATGCCGTCGCCGTTGCTGTCGAGAAACGCCTGGACCGATGCCGCCACCTCCGTCGTCGCGCCCGCAGTGGGGCTGATGAGCTCGATGCCCCGATCCCAGTCCAGGCTGACGGTGACCCCGAGTTCGGCGAGTTCGGCCGGTTGCAGACGAAAGCCGAGGTCGGTGAACATCTGCGCGCCGGTCTCGTGGCGCTCTGGAGCGACGGCGAAGACGACGTGATGGAGTCGCGGTGCGGTCATTTGCGAACCAGGCCTCGCGGCCGGATCAGGCCCAGGTCGAAATGGTGCACCCACCCGGGCTGCGCATCGCAGACGTCGGGGATCGCGTTGATGGCACCCATTGCGGTCCAGTCGTAGCCCGGATGGTGCATCGTGCCGTCGGGTTGGTCGACGCCCTGGAGGATGAGTTCGGTCGGCGGGTCGCCCTGGATCTCGATGCGGTAGCGCGTTTTCCCGAATTCCCAGGCCGGGTCGAGTTTATCCGATGTGGTGGTGGTGTAGAGGGCCCCGAAGACGATGAGTGGTTTGCCGTCGACCCAGGCCGTCCACTCGTGGCGTTGGGCCGCGACAGTGCCGCGCGGTATCGCACCCAAGGGATGGGGGATGTCCTCGGTCGCCACCCCGGCCGCGACGTCGGCCGCGGTCACCTGGTCGATGGCCACACCGAGGCCGTCGGCGATCATGTACATCGATTGCGCGAAGAACGGAAGGCCAAGGCCGAGAATCGTTGGCTCAGAGAGGAATTTGTCCCTGTCCTTGCCGAACCCCATCCATTCGATGTGGTCGAGTGGCGCATCGGTGAGAACGTTGACCACCTCCTCTACGCGGATCTGGTCGATCCTGTTCATCACCCGGGCCAGCGTTACCGGCAGGATGTCGCCCGCGTATCCGGGGTGGATACCGCCGCCGTGAAACGACGTTCCGCCGTCGGCACACGCAGAACGGATCTTCTCGCAGTCCGCGGCGAAATCGGGTGACGGGTAGAAGAAGCCGCTTGTGGTGACGACGTTCTTGCCGGAACGCAGGAGCCTGCAGACGGTCTCGGTGTCCATGATGATCGGCGTGTAGAAGACACAGTCGGCATCCATGGTGATGACCGCCTCGATGTCATCGGTCGCGATGACACCTGTCGGGGGGATGCCTGCGATCTCACCCGCGTCCTTGCCGACCTTTTCCTCGCTGTGCACGAGGACGGCGACGAGGTCGAACGTGGGGTTGTCGGAGAAGTGCCGGACCCCGACCTGCCCGACGTCGCCGGTCATCCATTGAATGACTCGATAGGTTTTCTCAGACATTAATGACACCTCGGGGCAGAAGCAGCGGCAGGTCGTTGTAGGTCGCGATGCCGGGGTCCGCCGCGACGACGGCGGGGATCGCGGTGATCGCCGGGACGGCGGTGATGGTGAGTCCGAGCAGGATGTATTCCTCGATGGTTTCGGCCACGAAGTCGGGCGGCGGCTCGAAGGCGAGAGTGGTCTTGATCGTCGGCCGCCCCTCGACCGTGATCTGGTAGCCGAATCCCATCTCCCAGAGAGGTTCCAATGCTTGACCTTTGGTCCACACCGCCCGTGCTTCGACGACGTCCCGGTCACCGACGTAGCCCTTCCAGCTCACGTCGATTCCCGCTACGCAACCTTTGGCGATGACCCAGTCACCGGGAAGGCTGACGTCCTCCGTGGCCTGCGCGTACTTGGCCTCGCAGCGGATGTCGTCGAGTTCGACCCCCAGGGCGTCGGCGACGAGCATGACCGCTTCACGGAATATCGAAGACCCTTCCTCGGTCACCGCATGCAGATCCGGGTAGTCGATCGGGTATCCGAATCCCATGATCTTCTCGGTCTCCGGAGAGTTGTAGATCGTGGTGTCGAAGGATTCCTCGATGTAGACCCGATCGATCCGATCGGACAGCCCTGCCGAAACGATCGCGAAGAGCTGGATGAAGCCGGGGTTCAGTCCGCTGCCGAAGATCGTCGACTTGCCGGCCTCACATGCCTTCGCAACACGATCACGCCCTTCGCCGAGCCGGTGTCCAGTGATGAACTCCGATGTAGTGACCACGTTGATGCCCGCTTCGAGAATGCGGACAAGGTGGTCGACGTCGGCGAACATCTGGTTGTAGACAACGCAATCCGGCTTCAGCGCGATCAAGGCGTCGACATCGTCGGTGGCCGTCACACCGAGCGGTGGGATGCCACACAGTTCGCCGACGTCTTTGCCGACCTTGTCCGGTGACCAGGCGTAGCATCCGACCAACTCGAGCTGTGAGTTCTCGACGATCGCGTGCACCGACTTCACTCCGATGTTGCCGGTCGTCCACTGGACGATTCGGAACGTCATATCGACTTCTCGCCGGGCGTGAAAATCACTGGGATAGACCGGAAACCTCGGGTGACGGAGTTGCCGTGGAACATCGCATCCTGGTCGGTCGCGAGGCGGTAGTCAGGCATCCGTGACAGCACCTGCTCGACCCCGATCTGGAATTCCAGGCGAGCCAGATTGGAGCCGAGGCACCGATGGACGCCTGCGCCGAATCCCAGGTGGCGATTCGACTTGCGATCGAGGATGCAGCGGTCTGGGTCGGGAAACTGTCCCGCATCGCGATTCGCGGAGGCGTAGTTGACGATGACGGATTCACCGGGGCAGAAGGTGTGGCCACTCAGTTCGACTTCCCGGGTGACGGTTCGCGGGATGCCGTGGATCGACCCTGAGAAGCGAAGGAACTCCTCGATGGCGCGGGGCCGCAGCTCGGGGTCCTCGATGAGGCGGTCGCGCTCCTCGGGATGCGTCGCGAGATAGTGGAAAGCGAACGACATTGCGCTTGCCGTGGTTTCGAGACCTGCCTGCACCAAGAGCATTGCGTTGCCGACGATGTCGCCGAACTGCAGCCTTTCGCCGTCGATCTCGGCGTTGAGAAGGACGTCAATCATGTCGTCCTTCGGGGGTTGGGTGGTCCGTGCGGTGATCGCGTCGTGGAGGTGCTGGTATAGCCCGCCCCACGCGGCCCCGCGCGCTTCCTCGGTGTCGCCGTTCAACCCGCCGTCGGTCAGGTCGATACACAGCGGTACGTCGTCGATGGGCAATCCGAACAAGTACTTGAAGAACACGATCCCAGGCTGACGCCACGCAACCTGGGCGAGGTCTCCGCGGCCCTCGTCGATGAAATCGTCTATGAGATAGTCGGTTTCGTCGCGGATCTGGGGTGTGAGCGCCTTCATCCGCGCCGGTGAGAAGTACGGGTTGAGCACCTTGCGGAACTGCTGCTGCCGAGGCGGATCGAGCGTGATCACGAGATCGCCGGCGAGCCGCTCGGAAGCCTCGGGCGTCGGATTGGACGAGAAATGCTCCCAGTCCTGCAGAATCTTGTAGCAGTCCTCATAGCGGACCGCCACCCATGCGCCGCCGGGCGTCGCGCTCAGGAATGGCGTATCGGTATGCGCGAAGGGGGAGTTGCGGCGCATCACTTCGTAGACGTCGTAGAGGAAGTCGTTGTCCTGGAAATCCTCATGTCGGAGATCCCAGTTGTTCGCGTGCTCCTCGAGCGACTTCGTCACGGTGCCCCTTGTTGCTCGGCGGCCAGCCGCGCTTCTCTCTCGTCGTGGATTCGCACGAGTTCGCGGAATCCGATCCGGTTGTACTTCGGCACGGGCTGGATACCCCATTCATCCTGCGCGGTGTCCTTGCCTTCGGCTCCTTCCGGCGGACCCAACGGCGGATACGGGACCTTGCACTCCAGCGCGTCGTCGGAGTAGCGCACCTTCAGCAGTTCACTGCAGATCTCGGTGAGGCTGAGCGTCGGATAGCCGTAGTAGACGGCCATGAACGGCAGCGTGAACGCACCCTCGATGACGAGTGCGACGAGACAGACCAGCACCGCTCGCTTGATCCACTTGTGCATCCGGGCGTAGTACGGCGTGGTGCCCGGGGGTAGATCCTCGGCCTTCGCTTCGGTCTGGGCTTCAGGCGTCGTCGTCATGGCAGTACTCCTCGAATCAGGTTCAGTCGGAGAAGATTTCGCGATTGACCGTATGCAGGTACGGGATCGCCAGGAAGGGGGTGATGTAGAAGATGTCGTAGAGCCACCAGCCGATGACCGGGAAGACCACGCCGGCGAATCGGACGTCGGCGTACATGGTCATGTTGAACACGTACAGGCACCAGATGAGCACACCCATCCAGCAGGTGATGATCATCCACTGGTGTCCCCAGCGCTTCATCTGCAGGAACCCGATGGCCGCGGCGCACCGCATCGCGAACACCGTGACGATCATCCCGAACACCATGGACTTCTCGCCGGGTCCGGCCGCGCCCCCGACCCAGAATTCGTTGTAGTGCCAGAAGTATCCGGCGTCGAACATCGCACCCCAGCCGACCATCAGCACGCGGTTGATCAACGTGTGGTTGGCGACGAGGTCCAGCGCCCAGCCGAGGCTGTTGAGCATCCCGTCGATCAGCACGAGGTAGCCGATCAGGGTGACGATCATCGGGCGCATCGACAGACCGGCGCGCGCCGCCTGGCGCTGTAGCCATACTCCGCGCAGGAAGATGGGCAGCCCGAAGATCCCCGGTGCCCACATGCCCATCAAGCCGGCGCCGACGATCATCCACTTGTCGGCCCGGCGCTGTGCCAGCCGCGATTCTTCGTCGTGCTCCTCGAGGCTTACCGTGCCGCCCGATCGAACGTCCAGGCTCACAACTCCCACCACCCCCGGGCGAAGGACATGTAGAGCTGGATCCCGAACATCGTCAGCAGGTAGCCGTAGATGACGATCTGCAGGATGATCAGTGCCTTCTTGCGCTTGCGTTCCTTCTGGTCAACCATCTCAGTTGACTCCTTCCATGAGGCTGGCTGCCGCTACTTCGCGTAAACCTTCTGAGATGGCTCCGTCGCTCGACAGCGGCGCGAGGATGCAGGCCTCAGCCGCTTCCAATTCGGTTGCGCCCGCAGCAATCAGCTGGGCGGCAGTGACCAGCACCCGGGTGGACGGGGGTTCGAAATGGAACGCTTCGTCCGCGGTCCTGATCGCTGTCGCGCACTGCACGAGCCGCTGGGCCGATCCCATTTCAATGCCCGCCTCGGCGACGATCACCTCCGCCTCATGGCCCGGCGGGAGATAGCGCATCGGCAATGTGACGAAGCGCTGGCGGAACGACGGCTTGAGTTCCTTCAGCGAGCTGCGGTAAGCGGGGTTGTAGGAGCACACGAGCATGAAGGCCTCGGGTGCTTCGACCACCTCGCCCGCGCGGTCCAGATAGAGCGCGCGACGGTGATCGGTCAGCGAGTGCAGGATCGCGAGCGAATCGTGGCGGGCCTCCACGACCTCGTCCAAATAGCAGATTGCCCCGGCCTTTACGGCTCTGGTGAGCGGACCGTCGGTCCAGACGACGTCGCCGCCGGTCACCATGAACCGTCCGACGAGATCTGAGCTCGTCAGGTCGTCGTGGCAGCTGATCGTGACGACGGGACGCCGCAGCAGCAGGCCCATGTGCTCGACCAGACGTGTCTTACCGCAGCCGGTCGGGCCGGTGAGCATCACGGGTAGATGCTGGCGGTACGCCTGTTCGAACAGCTGAACTTCGTTGCCATTGGAGTAGTACGTTTTGGTCACGCGGCCACCAACTCTCGATGTACATGGGCAAGTACGCGGGGGAGCTCTTCGATTCGCCGGATGCGTTGGGAGCGCCGAGGTCCGAAGACTTCGGGGAGCGGGTCGACGCGGGTCGGGCCGACACCGACGTAATAGATGCTCACGCCCGCCTCGCTGGCTTCTTCCACGGCATGCGCGGCATCCGCCCACGCGTAACGGCCCTCGTAGCCCTCATCGGAGATCAGCCCGTCGCCGATGACGATGAGCAGCCGGCGTTCCGATGGCTGAGCCAGGAGCCGGCTGGTGAGGTGGCGCAGTGGCGCACCGAGCCGGGTATATCCGCCGGTGGCCAGTCCGAGACCGCCCGGCGGCACGAACCTGCGGTCCTCGAAGTCCTTGAGACAGGTGACCTCGACCCGGTGGCGGGTGTTGCCGGTGAACACAAAGATCCCGTGGCGCTCACGGGCCAGCGTCATCGCCTGTGAAAGTGCGTCGGCGCAGGCCAATTCGAGCTTGAAGATCTTGCCGCCGTGCACACCCAGCGACGAGCTGCCGTCGAGCAGCAGCGCGGTGGTGACGTCACGGCTGCTGGGTAGCAGGTCCCGGAAGATGCGCGGCTCGACGGCCTCGCCCGTGGTCAGATCGATGTAGTGGCTGACGTACTGCTCGACGTCGAGATCGGAGCCGTCCTCCAGCCTGTTCTTCATGGCGCGATGTGTGTGCTCGGAGAACCACTTCCGCAGATCGGCCGACGCCATGACCTGATGGCGTTGCCGGCTCGTATGCGTGCGTTCGAGCACCGCGACATGGTCGGCCAGGAAGCTCTCGGTCCATGCGTTCCACTCCGGATACGGGATGCCGGGACGGTGTTCGGGTGTGATGTCCAGATCGTTGTCCTGCGGACGGCTCGGCGGCGGGAGATTCGGATTGCGCACTCCGCCGTCGCCGCCGACGGGAACGGAGTACGGCCGCGGAAGCCGCTTTTGCGTTGTGGTCCAGGGCATCCGACCGAAGGTGCGACGCAGTTTGTCGGTTATGCCCTGCGGGTCTGTGTACGCCCGGGGCAGCGTGCCCAGCAGTGGGTCGACAGCCAGCTGTTGCGATGTGCGCGCGAGCGCGAGCGCCCGGTCGAGCATCTCCTTGCCATCCATGTCGCTGGGCGCGATCGCGAGATCAGGTAGCAGGCGGTGCACTTCCGCCAGCAGCCCAGGCCAGTTGTCGACGATCCAGCCCACGGCGACGCCCGCCTCGACGAGGGTCAGCGCGCTCAGCTCCCGCGCCGAGAGCTCGTTCAATCGGTAGTCGACCACGCGGTCCTTCGACGGTGAACATTGAAGCGCGACACCGCATGTCAGGCTGCGTCTGGTCCAGTCCCGAACGGGCGGGGGATACGGGACATGCACGAAATCGAGAGTGGAGCTCAGACCGAAGCCGCGCCGCTGTCCGCTCACCAGACGGACGCCTTCCCGCCGCTGCCCACTGAGGGCGACGGCCGTGACGGCGCAGCTGCGTTCCACGGCGAGCGCGTGCGTGTCGGAGAGCTCAGACATGTCGATTGCTCAGAACGTGCCGATGTTCGAGAACATCCAGTACCAGAACCAGATGATCAGACCGGTGCCGCCCCAAGCGGCGACGTATCGCAGGATCTCCCATACCCAATCCACGTCAGGCCTCCTTGCTACAAGTCATCGGATCTCGAGTCCTCGGACGGCGGTGTCGACCAGCTTGGCGAGCATGGTGTTCCGGATGGCGGAGTTACCCGTCGTCGTGAGTACGCCGTACACGCCGAGCAGGAAGAACGCGGCGCTGTAGAACGCGTCGACGGCCGGATGCACCGCACCGTCGCCGCGCGCCCGTTCGATCTCATCGACCAACAACACGATCATCGGGTGGTCGGTCCATTCGTCCTTGGTCGGCCGGGTCGGCGAGAAGTGCAAGGCGAGTAGCTCTTTGAACAGCAGCGGGCCAAGACGTTCTTCGAGTCCGGTCACCAGCTGGACCGCCTCATCGAGCACCGTCACCAGATCATGTGGGTCGCCCAGGAAGCGGGCGAAATCGGCAGCCATCCGTGCCTCTTCGCGGCTTTCCAACTCGAGGAGGACGTGCTCCTTGCTCGGGAAGTGAAAGAAGAAGGTGCCGTGGGCGACGCCGGCGGCCGTCGCAATCGCGTTCACGTCGGCGCCGGACATGCCCGCGAGCTTGAACTCGGCGATCGCTGCGCCGAGGATGCGTTCCCGCGTCTGCAACCGGCGCGTTTCCCGCGCCGACTGCTTGACTTGAGGCGTCATGGTCCGCCCTTTGTAACTCAGTTACTGACCAAAGTCAATGAGTTGAGTCATTGACTGTCAGTCGGAGAAGATCTCACGATTCACCGAATGCAGGTAGGGGATCGCGAGGAACGGGGTGATGTAGAAGATGTCGTAGAGCCACCAGCCGACGACTGGCAGGACGACGCCCGCGTAACGTACGTCGGCGTACATGGTCATGTTGAACACGTAGAGACACCAGATGAGCACGCCCATCCAGCAGGTGACGATCATCCACTGGTGCCCCCACCGCTTCATCTGCAGGAATCCGATCGCCGCCGCGATGCGCATGGTGAAGACGGTGAGGATCATCCCGACTTCCATGGCCTTCTCGCCAGGGCCGGCCGCACCTCCCAGCCATAGTTCGTTGTAGTGCCAGAAGTAACCTGCGTCGAACATTGCACCCCAGCCGTTCAACAGGATTCGGGCCAGGATGGTGTGGTTGGCGACCAGGTCCAAGGCCCATCCGACGGTGTTGATCGCGGCGTCGATGATCACCAGATAGCCGAGCAGCGTCACCAGCATGGGGCGCACCGTCAGACCTTCGCGTTGCGCCTTGCGAAGGAGCCATACCCCTCGCAGAAACAGCGGCAGACCGAAGACGCCGAGCGCCGCGGTTCCGATCAGCAGGCTGCCGGAGATGAGCCACTTGTCGGCCTGGCGCTGTGCTGCCTGCGATGCCGCCATGTGCTCGTCGAGGCCACTGCCGGAGGGCTTCGCGCTCGTCGAGGCATCACGTTTACGGCCCAGATTCAGCGTGGGCAGATTCATGCAGACTGACTATAGTCAACCAGTTACGGTAGTCAATCGGCTACTCTGCTTCGATGCTGCGCAGTGTCCTGGTCACGTAGTCGTCGATCATCGCGGCCTGACCCGGCCACGCGTGGGTCGTCGTCAACAGCGCATACAGCCCGAGCAGGAAGAACACCGCGCTGTTCATCGGGTTCACATCGGGTGCTACTTCGCCCCGCTTCCGGGCGTGTTCGATCGCCTGTGCGACCTCAACGATCACGGGGTGCTGACGGCTCTCGTCGGTGGGTCGTGTCTGTGAAAAATGAAGCGCAAGAAAGTCTTTGAACAGCACCGCGCCGAGACGGCGTTCGAGCCCCATCACCAGCCGCACCGCTTCGCTCAGCATCGATGCGAGGTCATGCTCGGAACCCGTGGCCCGCGCGAGTTGTTTGGCGATGCGTTCTTCTTCACGCTGCTCGAGTTCGAGCAGTACGTGTTCCTTCGTCGGAAAATGAAAGAAGAACGTGCCGTGAGCGACGCCTGCTGCCGCGACGATCGCGCCGACATCCGCTTCGGCCATCCCCGCGCGTTTGAACTCGGCGATAGCCGCTCCCATCAGACGCTCGCGGGTCTGCAGACGCTTCGTCTCACGCGCTGAGGTCCTGTCTACCAGTGCCATACGCCGACTCTACCGTCTGACCGCGCGTACTCGAACGACAGATTATTGACTTCAGTCAATGAACGTCGTTAGATGAGCAGCACTCAAAGGAGAGGACGCGGATGGCGCTGGAGCAGTTCAACCTCGCCGGGCAGGTGGCCATCGTCACCGGCGCCGGCAAGGGGGTCGGTCAGGGGATCGCGAGGGTGCTTGCCGAAGCCGGCGCGACCGTCGTCGGAACAGCACGTACGGAGTCGGACATCGTCGCGACGATCGACGGCATCGAGAAGGAGGGCGGCAAGGGGCTGGCGCTGGTCGCCGACGCCATGAGTCGACCCGACGGTGAACGCGTCGTGTCGACGGCCATGGAGCAGTTCGGCCGCATCGACATCCTGATCAACAATGTCGGCGGCTCAACATTCGGGTCGTTTCTCGACATCACCGACGAGGACTTCAGGCGCACCTTCGACTGGTGCGTGACTTCGGCGTTCATCATGAGCCAGCTCGCTGCTCCGCACATGATCGAGGCCGGACACGGGTCCATCGTCAACATCTCCTCGGGTTCAGCACGTTTCGGCATCCGTGCGCTCACTGCGTACTGTGTCGCCAAGGGTGGGCTCGAAGCGCTCACCCGGGCGATGGCCCAGGAGTTGGCGCCGAAGATCCGGGTCAACGCGATCGCACTGGGCTCTTTCGCTACGGAAGGCCTACAGAGCGGCTTGGACATGATGCCGGGGGCGCTGGACACGATGCTCGGGCTCACGCCGCTGCACCGCCTCGGCGACGTCGAGGACCTCGGGCGTCTCTGTGTGTATCTGTCGACCAGAGACTGTTACGCGACCAACGCTATCTTCCATGTGGACGGCGGCATCGACTCGAACAACCTACCGCTGCCTATTCCCGACTACTGAGCGAGGAACCTCACATGCGACGAGTTGTGCAGTTCTCCACCGGCAACGTCGGCCAGCATTCACTCAAGGCGATCATCGGTCGGCCGGATCTGGAGCTGGTGGGGGTGCACGCGGCCAGTCCGAACAAGGTCGGGCGTGACGCCGCCGAACTGTGCGGATTGACCGAGCCGACGGGCGTCATCGCGACAGACGACATCGATGCGCTGATCGCGCTCAAACCCGACTGCGTCGTCTACACAGCACAGGCCGAGACCCGGCCGATGGAAGCCGTGCAGCAATTGGCGAAGCTCCTTGCCGCCGGCATCAACGTCGTCGGCTCGTCGATGGTGTGGCTGGTGACGCCGCGTCAGGCCGACGACTGGCTGACCGGACCGCTGGAGAAAGCGTGCGAGGAGGGCAACTCGTCGCTGTACGTGAACGGCATCGACCCCGGCTACTCCGGCGACACCGAGGTGCACAGCGCGCTCAGTCTGGTCACCCGCGCGACGTCCGTGCTTGTCCAGGAGATTTTCGACTACGCGAACTATGACGACTACGAGTTCACCGGTAAGTCAATGGGTTTCGGGCTGAAGGCGGATGACGAGCAGCCGATGTTCTTTCTGCCTGGTGTGCTGACGACCATGTGGGGAGGCCCGGTCCGCAATCTCGCCGACCAGCTGGGCATCGAACTCGACGATGTGCGACAGCGGATCGAACCCTGGTACACCGACCAGAGGATCGAGTGCAAGCTGTGCACCGTCGAGCCCGGTGGCATGGCCGCGGTCAAGTTCGCGGTCGAGGGGGTGCGGGACGGGGTTCCGGTGATCACGATGGAGCACATCACCCGGCTGACCGAGGTGGCCGCGCCGGAGTGGGAGTTCCCGCCCGTCGGCAAGCCCGGTGTGCACCGCGTGGTGGTCGAGGGTGAGCCGCGGGTCGAGCTGAACACGCACGTCTCGGATCCGCTGCTCGATGTCACCGAGGCCGGATGCGTCTCCACCGCGGCCAGGGTGGTCAACGTGATCGATTGGGTGTGCGACGCCCCCAAAGGACTGATCGCGGTCGAGGACATACCGCAGGCAGCGGTCATCCGCGGGCTGTTCTGGTAGCCGCTATCCGCATTCCACCACGACGATGCTGAGCGGTCGCTTAGCATGGGGCGATGGCCCATACCACCACCCAGCCGGGCATCTGCCGCATCTGCTCGGCCCACTGCGGCGTGCTGGCCACGGTGACCGACGGCCGGCTCACCAAGGTGACGGGCGACCCGGACAATCCCATGTTCAAGGGCTACACCTGCGTCAAGGGTCGGACCCTGCCCGAAATTCACAACAACCCTCTGCGGCTTCTACACAGCCAGAAACGACAGGCCGACGGTACCTACGCGCCGATCGAGTCCGGACACGCGATGGACGAGATCGCGGCCAAGCTCCAGGAACTCATTGCGGAGCACGGTCCGCGGTCGGTGGCGATGTATCTGGGGACGAACGGGCTGCCGTACCCGGCCTCGGCGCTCATGGGTAATGCCTTCATGAGGGGCATCGACTCGCCGATGTTCTTCACCGCCAACACCATCGACCAACCCGGCAAGCAGATCGCGCTTGCCGCGCACGGTCACTGGCTCGGCGGGGATATCGACTTCCACCAGGCCGACAGTTGGATGCTGGTGGGAACGAACCCGCTGGTGTCCAAGGCCATCGGCATCCCCGGGCAGAACCCGGCGCAGAACCTGCGGGCGGCGATCGCCCGCGGGATGAAACTCATCGTCATCGATCCGCGTCGGTCTCAGACGGCGGCTCGCGCTGCGATTCACCTGCAACCCCGCCCCGGTGAAGACGTGACGATTCTCGCCGGGATGATCAACTTCGTCATCCGCGAAGGTCTGTGCGACACCGCGTTCATCGAGGAGAACGTGTCCGGCTTTGACGACCTGGCGGCAGCCGTGGCCGGTTTCACCCCGGCTTACGTCGCTGACCGCGCCGACATTCCCGAGAACCAGTTCATCGACGCCGCAAGGCTGTTCGCGACGTACGGCGAGCGGCGCGGAATGGTGAACGCGGGTACCGGCGCGAACTTCGCGATGCACGGCAGCCTGCTCGAGTATCTGTGCCTGGCGCTGACGACGATCTGCGGCCGCTGGCAGCGGGCCGGCGAAAAAGTGCTGCGGCCCAACACATTGATGCCTGCGTTCACGGCCAAGGCGCAGCCGCATCCGCCGTATGAGGGGTGGGGTTACGGCGAGAAGTTGAGGATGCGCGATCTCACCGACACCGTGGCCGGTATGCCGACCGCGGCACTCGCCGATGAGATCCTGCTCGAGGGCGATGGTCAGGTGAAGGCGCTGATCTGTATCGGCGGCAATCCGATGGCCGCGTGGCCCGATCAGCGAAAGACCCTGCGCGCTCTGGAGAGCCTCGACCTGTTGGTCACCCTCGATACCGAGATGTCGCTGACGTCGCGGCTCGCGGACTATGTCATCGCTCCGATGATGCAGATGGAGACGCCCGCGATGACGATGGGCAGCGAGCTGATCAAGTACTACACCAGCGGCACAGGTATTCCCGCCGCATACGCGCAATATGTGCCCCGCCTCCTCGATCCGCCGGCGGGCTCCGATCTCATCGAGGAGTGGCAGTTCTTCCTCGGACTGACCAAACGCATGAACCTGGATCTGTGGTTCGTGAACTTCTTCGGCGGCGGTGGGGGCAGGTTCATGGAATCACCGCCGGTGGTGCTCAACATGAATCGCGACACCGACCTCTCTACCGAAGAGCTGTTCGCGCAAATGTGTTCGACTTCGCGTATCCCTTTCGACGAGGTACGCAGCCATCCGCACGGCAAGATCTTCGATGTGGATGCCGTGGTCGAGCAGCGGGATCCGGACTGCACGGCCCGGCTCGACGTGGGCAACGCATACCTGCTGGCTGAGTTATCAGAGGTCATGCTCGAGGACTTCGCTGCTGCTCGAAGCGATTCCGCATTCCCGTTTCGACTGATCCCGCGACGCAGTCAGAACTTCATGAACTCGTCGGGAACCAGCCTGGCCGCCCTGCACCGGGGCAAACCGTACAACCCCGCGTACATGCACCCCGATGCGATCGACGCACTCGGCCTGCAGTCCGGCGATTCGGTGCGAATCGATTCCCCGCACGACGGCGTTCCGGCGGTGCTGGAAGCCGACGACACACTGCGGCCCGACGTCGTCGCGATGCATCACGCCTTCGGCGGGCTGCCCGAAGAAGACGCGGAGTTTCGCAGCAGGGGGACCAACGTCGGCCGGCTCGTTCCGACCGACGTCGACTACGACCGCATCACCGGCCTACCGCGTCAGGGCAACATCCCGGTCGTCGTCACCGCGCTTGCGTGACCGCCTCGGCGACCGGCGTTTCCCCGCTGATCAGCTCCAACGTGCGCCCGGCGGTCTCGGCAGTGTCGAGCACCGCCAGCAGAACCCTGGCGACGTCCTCGCGGGGGATGTCACCATGCCCGGTCTGGTCGGATAGCTCGACCCGACCCGTGCCCTTGTCGTTGGTGAGGTGTCCGGGCCGCACGACCGTGACATCGAGTGCATCGCGGTCTCGGATCACGTCGTCCGCATGGCCTTTCGCGCGCAGGTACGCGACGAAGACCGGATCGCCGATGTCGTCGGGCGCCTCGACGTCGGCACCCATTGCCGACACCATCACGTAGCGCCGCACTCCCGCGGCCTCGGCTGCGTCGGCGAGCAGAATGGCCGCGTCACAGTCGACGGTCTGCTTGCGTGCCGCGCCGCTGCCAGGGCCTGCCCCCGCCGCGAACACGACCGCGTCGGCGCCCTGCAGGTGCGTGGCGACGTCGGCGGCGGTGACCGACTCGAGATCGACGACCACCGCCTGGGCACCAGTCGCTTCCACATCGGCGACGTGGTCGGGGTTCCTGATCAGGCCGACCGCCGCATCTCCGCGGTCCGCGAGCAGCCGTTCGAGAATCAGGGCGATCTTGCCGTGCCCACCGGCGATGACGACGCGCATGTCGCCCAGCCTACGGTCTCAACTTCTCCGCCGAACGTGGGTTACCCGCACATGTATTCGCCGGCGGTTTCAAGCGGTAGATGCAACAGCGGGTGGTTTGGACGGGTTGGACAGTAGTTCGTCGAGGGCTTCGGCGGGTGTTTTCCAGCTCAAGGTTTCGCGGGGCCGGCGGTTGAGTTTGGTCGCGACGTAGTCGAGGTAATCGGCCGGAAAGACCGATAGGTCGGTGCCTTTGGCAAAGTATTGGCGCAGTAGGCCGTTGGTGTTCTCATTGGTGCCGCGCTGCCACGGGGAGTGCGGATCGCAGAAGTAAATATTGAGCTCGGCGGCTTGGGCGATCGCCGCATGGTTGGCCATCTCGCTGCCCTGATCCCAGGTCAGTGTTTTGCGCAGGATCAACGGCAGTTGCGCCATTTTCGCCACGATCGCTTCCTGCACGGCCACCGCGGTGTGATCGTCGGGCAGATGCAGCAACATCACAAACCGGGTCATCCGTTCGACCACGGTGCCAATCGCTGAACCCGAGGCAGTACTGCCCAGGATCAGATCGCCCTCCCAATGCCCGGGCACCGCGCGGTCTTCAACCTCGGGTGGACGCTCACTGATGTTGACCATGTCGCGGATGCGACCACGGCGTTCATCGGGGCGGCGCTGGGGCTTACGCAACGCTCGCCCGGTGCGCAGACAGGTATGCAGTTCGCGACGCAGACTGCCTTTGCCCTGGACATAAATCGAGGTGTAGATGGTTTCGTGCGACACCCGCATCTCCACATCGTCGGGAAAATCCAGCACCAACCGCTTGGCGATCTGCTTGGGACTGTGCTCGTCGAGCAGCCGGGCCTGCACTTCATCGTGCAGCTTCGCTAACAGCCAGCTTGCCCGCTTTCGGGCGACGCGCCCGCCGATCAGAGTATGCCTGCGCCGTCAGCGCGCAGTAGCCCCCCGCGGCGCTGCGGCCACTCTGGCGTGCCCCGAACGCATGCTTTCGCCGATACCCTGAGTTGCGGTCCGGGTGATCGACGGTGTGTCGGCCGTTGTTGTCGATTTCGCGTTTGATTGTCGACGCCGGCCGAGGAGGTAACAGCCGGCTACCAATCGCACGCAGCGACTCATTGGTCGCCACGCCGATTTCGATCTGAATCCGATCCTGCAGCGTCATCCGCGGCTTCAGGCCCGATGAGCTGGGCACTACCGATCGTGGTTTCACCCCGCCAGCGTCGCGGAACCAGCGAAATCCCGTGCGCCTCGACACGCCGACAGCCCAGCTTGCCTCCTCGACAGTATGGCCATCACTGACATGCCTCCAGAACTGACGAACAACAGAGCTCAAAGTCAAAACAGACAACGCAACACGCCTCCACACGAATCAGAGACTGTTGCATCGACCCCTAGACCCCAAGGCCCATTGACGTAGCACAACCCCACACTCGCGCTAGGGAAGCAGCCGTTCGCGCAAATCCCGCTTGAGCACCTTGCCGTAGCTGTTCTTCGGCAGCTCGTCGATGTACTCGTACCGCTTGGGCCGTTTGAAGCGCGCGATGCGCTCGAGCAGGTGAGCGTCCAGGTCCGCGGGCGACGCCGAGCCGACGATGAACGCCACGACGACCTCGCCCCACTCCCCGTCAGGCGCCCCCACGACGCCGGCTTCCTCGACGCCAGGATGCTCGAGCAGGATCTCCTCGACCTCACGCGGATAGATGTTGCTTCCGCCGCTGATCACCACATCCTTGGAGCGGTCCCGCAACGTGAGAAAGCCGTGCTCGTCGAACGACCCCATGTCGCCGGTGCGCAGCCACCCATCCTGCAGGGTTTTCGCGGTGGCCTCGGGATTGTTCCAGTAGCCGGCCATGACAACGTCTCCGCGACAGACGATCTCACCGATCTCGCCCGCCGACGCCGGTGTGTCGTCGTCGCGCAGCACCGCGACGTCCACGCCTGACCGGGCGTACCCGACGGAACCCAGGACCGCGTCGTCGGCGTCGATGTGGTCGGCCCTGCGCAGGCCGGTGATGGTCATCGGTGACTCGCCTTGACCGTAGAGTTGGACGAAGATCGGGCCGAACGCCGCCATCGCCTTCTTCAGGCTGTCGACGTACATCGGGCCGCCGCCGTAGACGATCGTGCGCAGGTTCGGAGGGCGTGCGCGTCCGGTCTGGACGAGGCGCTGGACCATGGTCGGCGCGAGGAATGCGCTGCAGCCGGGATGACGTTCGCAGAGGTCGAGGAACTCCTGCGGATCGAACCCTGCAGAGGCCGGAATCACCTGCCGCGCAGCGCGTAACACGTACGGCGGGATGTACAGACCCGAGCCGTGCGACATCGGCGCACCGTGCACGAGGCTGCAGTTCTGGTCCGGCGAGTCGAAATCCGCCAGATGGGACACCGTCATCGCCATCAGGTTGCGGTGCGTGAGCATCGCCCCCTTCGACCGACCGGTGGTTCCGCTGGTGTAGAAGAGCCACGCCAGGGCCGCCGGATCAGTGGTGCGCGGCCGCTCCGCCGGCGTGCTGGCCGTGCGTGCCGAATAGGCCTGCGAGTCAACCGCTTCGACGGGAACCTCGGTGACCGGCGTCAGTTCCGCGCCGATCTTAGGCGACGCGAACACCCGCGAAACGCCTGCGTCGTCGATGATCTGGACCATTTCGCGCGGATGAAGCTTGTAGTTGATCGGGACGACGACGCACTCGGCGGCCCATGTCGCGAACATCAGCTCGACGATCTCGGGGCGGTTCTCGCTGGCGATGGCGATACGGGTGCCGGGGTCACCGAGAGTGGACGCGATGCGCAGGGCCCGCTCACGCAACTGCGACCACGTGTGCAACTGGCGCTCACCGCAGAACACCGCGCCACGATCGCCGAACCGCTCGGCGGCCTGGTCCAGAAGGCCGAACAGGTTCAACGCTGTTCCACCCAATCGGCGTTCAACGCGAAGTCCGAAAGGTACTTGGTCGACGTCCAGCCGCCGTCGACGGCGATCTCCTGCCCGTTGATGAAGGCTGCTCCGTCGCTACACAGGAATGCGACGGTGCTCGCGATGTCCTCGACCTCACCGAGGCGTGGGTACGGCGTCATCTCGGTGTTGATCTTGCGGAATCGTGGGTCTTCGAGGCGGCTCGCCACCATCGGAGTGAGGGTGACGCCCGGGGCGACGGCATTACAGCGAATGCCTTGCGGCCCGTACTGGCAGGCGATGTGCCTCGTCAATGAGGTCAGGCCGCCCTTCGCCGCCGAGTACGCGCCGCCGCGCAGACCGCCCACAATGGCGAACGTCGAGGTGATGTTGATGATCGCCGAACCGGGCTGCATGTGCACAACCGCCTCGCGGGCCAACCGGAACGGCGCGCGCAGCATCAACCCCAGGAAATAGTCCAGTGATTCGTCGTCGGTCTCGTGCAGTGGCTTCGGGCTGCCCACTCCGGCGTTGTTGATCAGGAAGTCGATGCGGCCCCACCGTTCGATGGCGGTGTCCACGATCCGGCGCGGCGCATCGTCCGCGGTGAGGTCCACGGCGAGGGTCTCGATGTGCTCCGGGTCATGGCTCTTGAGTTCTTCGAGCCTGGCGTCGTCGCGGCCGGTACCCAGCACCGCCATGCCCTGGGAGGCGAGTTTGGTAGCGCATCCGAACCCGATGCCGCTACTCGCGCCCGTCACGATCGCAACCTGCATATCACTCCACCTTTTCAAGTGCCGCGCGGATCTGATGCTTGAGTACCTTGCCCGCGGCGTTCTTCGGCAGCGCCTCCCAAATGACGATCTGCTCAGGGATTTTGAACTTGGCCAGCCCTTCACCGATCAACAGTGTCCGCATGTCGTCGATGTCGGGTACGCGTTCTCCGGTGGCGACGACCACCGCGCACGCCCGTTCTCCCGTCCGCTCGTCGGGCACGCCGACGATCGCGATCTCGGCGATCGCCGGGTGCGCGATGAGTAGGTCCTCTACTTCCTTCGGCGAAATGTTCTCGCCGTTGCGGATGATGATGTCCTTGGCCCGGCCGGTGACCACCAGATAGTCCTCATCGACCCATCGCGCGAGATCGCCGGTGCGGAAATAGCCCTCGCTGTCGAAGGATTCCGTCTCGTCGTCGGAGTGCAGATAGCCGACGAGCATCTGCGGGCCGCGCGCACAGATCTCACCGTCGGTCAGTTTGACATCCGCGATACCCGCGCGACCATCGGTGTCGGCCGCATGGTCGACGTCATCGAGAGAACCCACGGTTGTCACCGGCACCTCGGTCGATCCGTACACCCGGGACACCGCGGCTCTCTCGAAATAGCCGGTCGCCCTGCGGATCAGGGACGGCGGGACCGAAGCGCCGCCGCAGATGAACACCTTCAGGTCTGGCAACCGGCTGTCCGCTCGCTCAGCGGCCGCCAGCAGACCGTCGAGAAACGGTGTGGCACCGGCCATGTGAGTGCAGTGTTCCGCCAACATCAGCGACACTGCGGCATCCGGATCCCAGCGCTCCATCAGCACCGCCGTGGTGCCGAGCAGCAGTGGGCACTCGAACGCATAGATCGATCCGCCGATGTGTGCGATCGGCGACGGGACCAGGAACCGGTCGCCGTCTGCCACCAGCCAGTGCTCGCCGATCTGGCGGATCAGCGCGTGAATCGAATTATGCGTGTGCAGAACGCCCTTGGGCCGTCCGGTCGTACCGGAGGTGTAGAGGATCATGCGCACCGTGTCGGGATTCAGCACCGGCAACACCGCGGTCGTCTCGGTCTCGAACATCGAGGCGTACGGCGTATGGCTGTCACCGCGGACGACCACGACCAGGGGCGGTGAGGCCATCGATGCGGTCACCCGATCCAGCATCGCGGCGTAGTCATGGCCGCCGAAGGTCGACGGTATGAAGATCGCCCGGCTGTCGGCGTCGGACAGGATGAACGCGAGTTCGCGATCGCGAAGCGAGGGCAGAATGGGATTCACCACCATGCCGGCGAGCGTCGCGCCCAGATAGATGACGGCGGCCTCATACCAATTCGGCAGCATGAACGACACCACGCTGCCCGCGGGCATCAACCCCATCAGGGTTTGAGCCAGTGCGGTGGCCTCGTCGTGTAAACCCTTGCAGTCGAGCCGAATTTCGCCGTCCACCAGCACCGTGCGCTCGGGCGTAGCCCTGGCCGCGACGCGCAGCGAGTCGGCGAGCGTCTCGCTCACCCACAGCCCACGCCGGTAGGCGTCGGCCGCGCGCTGCTCGTCGACCCTCACTGCCCGGCCTGCCCCTTGACCCGGCGCATCGTCATCGAATGCCGGTAGCGTGACGAGGGATGGGTGTTGACGGTGACCTGCGCGACCTCACCGTCGGACGTCTTGTAGGTGCGCTGCATCTCCAACGCCGCGCTGCCCACCTCGACCCGGAGCACCTCGGCCAGCTCGGACGTGACGGGCACCGCGGCGATCTCCTGTCGCACCTCGACGATGCTGACCCCGAACAGATCCTCGATCAGCGGGAAGATGGGACCCGAATGCCGTTGCAGCAGGCGGCCGACCGCCGCGAACGCCCGATTGATGTAGTACTCCGTCGCGCATACCGGAGCCGCGGTGCCGTCCGCGCGGTAGCCGCGAACGGCCAGCCATTCCGTTCCCACACTCAGGCCGGTCCGCTCACGCAGGTGCTCGTCGATGACCACCATCGCATTGCTTTCGATCGTGAGCTGTGCACCAGAGGCGAACGCCAGCAGGTCGTTGATCGACATCACGTCCTGGGCATAGCTGTTCGTCTCCGGCCGCGGTACCACCAGCGTTCCGGCGCGAGGACGGGACGCGACGAGATTGTCGTCGCGCAGCCGTCGCAGTGCCTCGCGCACGGTGTAGCGGCTGACCTCGAAACGTTCGCACAGCTGTTGTTCGGTAGGCAGTTGAGATCCGACGGGATAGACCCCGTCCACGATCTCCTTCCGGAGCGTGCGCGCCACCTGCAGGTACCGGTGGTCGGCCGGCGTGACTGTCATGTGCGCCGCAACGCCAGAACGCTGCCATCGCCGTCTGCCGAGAAATACAGGGAGCCATCGGGTCCCGAGGTGATACCGGCGAACGGTCCTTGTGGCCCGGAGAACGGCGGCATTCCCTTGAGCGGCTTGGGATCAACCCCCGGCGGCGGCCCGACGGGCAGGCCCGAGGCGATGGTCCAGCGTTCTCCGCTCGCGAGATCGACCGCGACGACCTCCTTGGCTCCCGCGTCGACGATGTACAGCTTGCCGTCACTGACGTGGATGCCCTGCGGTCGTTGCAATCCGTCGACCACGGTCTCGGTCGAACCCGTAACCCGTACGACTCGGCCGGCACCCGACTCTGCGACCATTGGGACACCGTCGGGGCCGAAGGTCACACCGACGGGGTCCTGTAGGCCGGAGGCGAGCAATTCGACGCGGCCCGACCGCAGCGTATGCACGCTGCCGGTACCGAGTTCGGCGAACACGATGGCCTCGCCGGGTCCGATGGCAACACCGTAAAGCTGATCGAATCCGTCTGCAAGGTAGTCGGTTTCGCCATCGCCGGGTCGGTAGCGCGCGATCTGGCCGCCAGATGTCGCGACCACGAATGCACCGGCACCCGCGGGGGCCAACCCGCGAAGAAAGCCCGGATACCCCGGGGTGAACAGCATCCCGACGGTTTCCAGCACACCGTCGGTGCCGACGGCGTAGAAGTAGGTGCCGTCGGCGACGTAGATCCGGCCGTCGTCGCCGACGACCAGGTCCAGCGGCCAATTCAGCCCGCCGGGCAGCGCGGTGCGGGTCTCGCCTCCGGCGAGGACCTCGGTGATCTCGCCGGTGAAGTTGGAGACGAACAACCGGTCGCCGACGAAGGTCAGGTTGTCCAGGCCCGGGTTCAGTTGCGCCAGTAGCGTCTTGTCGCCGCTGCGGGGGTCGATGCGCAGCACCTGCCCGCTGGCCACCTGCGTGGACACCAGGAAGCCCTGCGGATCGAACTTGACCGCGTCGGGCACGCCGAGATCACCGGTGACCCGTTGCGGCTCACCGCCATCGGGATGAACGCGCCAGATTTCGTTGGCCGTCATCAGCGGGTAGTACAGCATCCCGTCGGGGCCGACCTCCATCGCGTTCGGCGAGGGCAGGTCCTCCAGCAAAATTCGCGATGCGCCGGTGGCCCTGTCCAGCTCCATGAGCCGGCCGCCGTCTCGACATTCGTTGATGAACAAGCGGTCCTGATACACGGTGATGCCGTTCGCGCACGGAAGATCGTCGCGCAGCACGCGTGCCGCACCGCTGACGTCACGCACGCTCACCCGGCCGTCCATCACTTCGGTCGCGTACAGGTTGCCGCTCGAATCGAAGGCGACATCATCGGGCGCGATGATGTCGCCTCCCTTGGGGCTGATCGCCTCGACGTCGCCGTCGAGACCAAGGGCGCTGATCTGGCTGCCGGTCACCTGGGCGACATAGACCCGTCCGTCGGGACCGGTGCGCAGGCCGTTCGCCCCGAACAGCCGGCTCGGTGTCGTGAGCCTCTCGAGCCGCCAGCCGTCGGCCGTCCTCGGGTCGGTCGCGATGTACCGGGAGGGCGGGCGCGAGGCCGTCGCGGGAACAGTCATGAACCCGGACGCTACCAAGCCCCGCTAGTCCAGACAATAGCCCGAACCACCAGGTGGACCGCTCTTGACGGGGTCATTACCGCTGCGGAATAGTGTTCTGCAATATGCAGAGCACCATATGTTGTCCGGACAAATATCATGCCTGACCTGTTGCGGCTGGCTGGCCGCAAGGTCGTGGTGTCCGGCGCGGGCGGTGGCGGCATCGGCACCACGGTCACGCGCATGGCCGCGGAGGCGGGCGCCACCGTGATCGCAGTGAGCCGGTCGAAGGAGAACCTCGACGAACATGTCGCACCCCTGGCCGAGCAGGGTTTGTCGGTGGTGCCGGTCTCCGCGGACGCGTCCACCGACGAGGGGATCGCCACGGTGATGGATCACGTGCGGCACACCGATGGCGCGCTGTACGGGTTGGTGAACATCGCGGGCGGTGCGGCGCCGTCGACGTGGATGCCTGCCACGCGGGTCACGCGTGAGGACTGGCGGGCGCTGTTCGCCGCGAATCTGGAGACCGCGTTCTTCATGAGCCAAGCGGTCGCCGCCGAGATCCGGGCACAGCAGAAGCCGGGATCGATCGTCTCGGTGTCCTCGATCAGCGGGATGAACACCGCGCCCTTCCACATCGCCTACGGCACCGCGAAGGCGGCGATCGTGGCGATGACCCGCACGATGGCTGCCGAACTGGCGCTGGACAACATCCGCGTCAACGCTGTCGCTCCCGGTGTGACGGCGACGGCCGCGTCGCGCACCTACGTCGACGACGACCCGGATCGCGACCGCACCGCCATCGCGATGGGCCGTCGCGGCACTCCCGAGGAGCAGGCGGGTGCGATCCTCTTTTTGCTATCGGACATGTCGAGCTACATCACCGGCCAAACCCTGCTTGTCGACGGCGGCCTCAACCTCAAATGGACGCATCTCGGCGCCGACAACACGTCGCTTTTCCTCGCCGACGATTCCTTCCGCGAAGCCATCAGTCGGCCCTGAAAGGACGATGAAGTGACCCACACCGAATCCGATCTGGACGCCGCGATCGAGGTCGATGGAGACCCGGACGACTCGACGGGAGAGATCGCCGAAGATCTGTCGTCGCCGATGACCATCGGCGTCGACGCCTACATCTCGCCGGAGTATGCCCGCAACGAGCGGGATCGGTTGTGGCGCAAGGTATGGCAACAGGTCGGCCGGGTGGAGGAGATACCCGAGGTCGGCAGTTACCTGACCTACGACATCCTCGATGACTCGATCATCATTGTACGAACGGGTGCGGACACCTTCGCTGCCCATCACAACGTGTGCATGCACCGCGGCCGCAAACTCGTCGACAATCCCGAAGGCGCCAAGAACGCTGTCGGCCGTGCGCGCAAGTCCTTCGTCTGCGGATTCCACGGCTGGACATACGATTTGGACGGAGCCTGCACCCACATCCGCGAACAGGATGACTGGAAGGGTGCACTGACGCCGGACAACACCCACCTCGTACCCGTTCAGGTCGACACCTGGGGCGGCTGGCTGTTCATCAACATGGACCCGGATTGCGAACCGCTGGGCGACTACCTGTTTCCCGCGGCGAAAATCCTCGATCCGTTCGGTCTGGAGAACATGCGCTACAAGTGGCGCAAGTGGCTGTACTTCGACTGCAACTGGAAGGTCGCGATGGAGGCCTTCAACGAGACCTACCACGTGTTCACCACCCACCCGGAGTTCAACAGGTTCGGCGAATTCAAGGGCTGGGCAAAGGCGCAGGGTAAGCACAGCAACATCGGGTACGACGCCCCCAAGGGGATGGACGAAACCAAGTCCAAAATCCGTCTGGGAACCGGCGATCCGCGTATCTCGACCGCTGAGATGCAGGTTTACACCATGGAGGAGTCGAACGCGACCACGACCAACACCCTGGTGAACGCCGCCAAGCGCCTGGTCGACGAACTGCCCGAGGGCACCCCCGCCGACCAGGTGCTGCAGCATTGGCTCGCGTCGGCCCGTCGTGACGACGAAGCGCGTGGGGTGATCTGGCCGACGATCCCGCCCGACATTCTCGGTCAGAGCGGGACCGCCTGGCAGATCTTCCCGAACTTCCAGGTCGGCCAGGGCTTGACGAGCGCGCTGTGCTACGCAGCCCGTCCTGATCCGAGCTACGACCCCAACAAGTGCATCTTCGAGGTCGCGGTGTTTGAGCTCTATCCCAAAGGCGAAGAGCCGCAGACGGAATGGCAGTACACACCGAAGGACTCGCCGAATTGGCTGTCGGTGCTGCCGCAGGACTTCTCGAACATGGCCGCAGTACAGCAGGGCATGAAGTCGGCCGGCTTCCCCGGTACGAAGCCCAACCCATACCGCGAGCGCAGCACCGTCAACCTGCATTACCAGCTCTCCAGGTACATGGGCACCGGCGAACCACAAGACCTTTAGCGAATCGGGCGCGCTGACGCACCGCCGGGGTCGCTTCGCGCGCCGGATTCGCAAGGAAGAGGAGATACATGACGACCACCGAGAACACGTGCGGGCCCACTGACACCCCGTCCGACATCGACATCCCCGAGATCCGGGAGAGGTATGCCGCTGAACGGGCCAAACGTCTGCGGCCCGAGGGCGGTTCGCAGTACTTGGAACTCGAAGGGGAGTTCGCGGAGTTCTCCGAGGTCGACCCCTACACGACGGTGGTCGAGCGCGACCCGATCGCCGAAGACGTCGACGTCGTCATTCTCGGCGGCGGCTTCTCCGGACTGCTGGCCGGCGCCTATCTCAAGAAGGCCGGCGTCGACGGTATCCGCGTCATCGAGATGGCGGGTGACTTCGGCGGCGTGTGGTACTGGAACCGGTTTCCTGGGATCCAATGTGACAACGACGCTTACTGCTACATCCCGCTGCTGGAAGAGCTGGACTTCATGCCCTCGAAGAAGTTCGCCGACGGCGCCGAGATCTTCCAGCACTGCCGCAACATCGGCAAGCATTTCGGCCTATACGACGGCGCGCTGTTCTCCACCCAGGTCCGCGAATTGATCTGGGACGACGCCACCGAGCGCTGGCGGATCAGCACCGACCGCGGAGACGACATCCGCGCTCGCTTCGTCGTGATGGCTCAGGGCTCGTACAACCGCCCGAAACTTCCCGGAATCCCTGGCATCAAGGAGTACCAGGCCGCCGGTGGGCACGTGTTCCACTCCGCCCGTTGGGACTACGACTACACCGGCGGAGACGCCGACGGCGGCCTGACCAAGCTGGCGGATAAGCGCATCGCGCTCGTCGGCACAGGTGCCACGGGCATCCAATTGGTACCGCACCTCGGTCGCGACGCCGGGCACCTGTTCGTGTTCCAACGGACGCCGTCCTCGGTCGATACGCGCACCAATCCCGCCACCGACCCCCACTGGGCCGCCTCGCTGCAACCGGGTTGGCAGGAGGAGCGCAAGCGCAACTTCCACAACTGGTCACCGTTTGTCGGTGTCGTGTTCGGGGAGCCGGATCTGGTGTGCGACTTCTGGACTGAGCTCGGCCGCAACCTGACCGCCCGCATTGCAGGTAGCGATGACCCGGCGTCGGTGACCATCGAACAGATCATGGCCTTCCGGGAAGAGGAAGACTACAAGATCATGGAGCGGCTGCGTCGCCTAGTCGACGAGATCGTCGACGATCCGGACACCGCCGAGGCGCTCAAGCCGTACTACCGCTTCATGTGCAAGCGGCCGACGTCCAGCGAGCAGTATCTCGCCACGTTCAACCGACCCAACGTGACGTTGGTCGACGTGTCCGCGACCAAAGGTGTGGAACGGCTGACTGACAAGGGAATCGTCGCCGACGGTGTCGAATACGAGGTCGACTGCGTCGTGTTCGCCAGTGGCTTCGAGATCTCGACCGAGATCAGCCGCCGGTACGCGATCGATCGAATCGTCGGCCGCGACGGGCTTTCGCTTTTCGACTATTGGCAAGACGATTACAAGACCCTGCACGGGATGACGAGCCGCGGGTTCCCCAACCAATTCTTCATGGGTTTCATCCAGGGCGGTGTGTCAGCCAACACCACAGCGATGTTCGAGCAGCAGGCCAACCACATCGCCTACCTCATCGCCGAGGCGCAGAACCGCGGTGCCGCGACCGTCGAGCCTAGTCAGGAGGGCCAGGACGCCTGGGTGCAGACCGTCCGCGAACTCGCGATCGACAACTCTGCATTCGAACTGTCCTGCACTCCCGGCTATTACAACAACGAAGGCCAGGGCGGCGCCGTGAAGAACGGCGCATTCCTCGGCGACTTCTATTCGCCGGGCTTCTACGCCTTCGACGAGTTGATCGCGCAGTGGCGAGCCAGGGGCGACCTCGACGGGCTGGAACTTCGTGGATGACATGAGGTTCGACGGTCGGGTCGCGGTCGTCACCGGCGGCGGCAGGGGGTTGGGCCGCTCGTACGCACTGTTGCTGGCGGCGCAGGGCGCCAAGGTCGTCGTCAACGACCCCGGCGGCAGCCTCAGCGGCGCCGGCGCCGATGAGACGACGCCCGCTGAGGATGTGGTGGGCGAGATCATCGCTGCGGGAGGGGAAGCCGTCGCCAACACCGATTCGGTCGCGACTCCTGAGGGCGGTCAGGCGATCATCGGGACGGCGCTGGACCGGTACGGTCGCATCGACATCCTCATCCACAACGCTGGCAACGTCCGGCGCTCTCCGCTGCGCGAGATGTCGTATGAGGACTTCGAGGCCGTCGTCGACGTCCACCTGCGCGGAGCGTTCCACGTCGTGCGGCCGGCCTTCCCGGCGATGTGTGACGCGGACTATGGCCGCATTGTGCTGACGTCTTCGATCGGCGGGCTGTACGGCAACCACGGCGTCGCGAACTATGCGGTCGCCAAGGCGGGCGTGATCGGGCTGTCCAACGTCGCCGCGATGGAGGGTGTCGATCACGGCATCAGGAGCAACGTGATCGTGCCCGCCGCCGTCACACGCATGGCCGAGGGCATCGACACCTCGGCGTATCCCCCGATGGGTCCGGAGCTGGTGGCGCCCGTCGTCGGATGGCTGGCGCACGAGACATGTTCGATCACAGGGGAAATACTCGTCGCGCTCGCGGGCCGGGTGGCGACGGCCGTCGTCGCGGAGACTCCGGGTGTGTACCGGCCGTCGTGGACGATAGCCGACGTCGGCGAGAACATGACGGCGATCCGCGACGACACCGAACCGCTGGTGTTCCCCGTGGTACCCGACGGCCACGGTGACCACATCCGGTACAGCTTCGCGATGGCGGCGCGCCAGTCAGATGAACTGAATCATGCCTAGCGGTCCGCTGGCGGGCGTACGCGTCGTCGACCTCACCGCTGTGGTGATGGGGCCGTACTGCACCCAAATCATGGCGGACATGGGCGCCGACGTCGTGAAAGTCGAACCACCTGAAGGCGACATCGTGCGTTACGTCGCCGAGGGGCCCGCGCCAGGCATGAACGGTGTATTCATGAATGTCAACCGTGGTAAGCGCAGCGTTGTCCTGGATCTGACCTCCGACGAGGACGCGGCGGCGCTTCGCGCGCTTGTCGCCACGGCCGATGTCTTCATTCATTCCATGCGGGCGAAGGCGGTCGCCAAGCTCGGATTCGACTACGACGCGGTCGCGGCCATCAATCCGAAGATCATTTACACCAACTGCTATGGCTACAGCAGGCGTGGTCCGGATGCCGAACGCCCGGCCTACGACGACACCATTCAAGCCGAGTGCGGATTACCCGCCGTCCAGAAGGAACTCACGGGCGACGCCACTTACGTGGCAACGATCATGGCGGACAAAGTGACCGGGCTTACGGCGCTGTACGCCACCATGATGGCGCTATTCCATCGGGAGCGAACCGGCGAAGGTCAGGAAGTCGAAGTCAGCATGTTCGAGACCATGGCATCCTTCATGTTGGTCGAACATGCCAACGGCGCCATGTTCGACCCTCCGTTGGGTCCGGCAATCTACCCGCGTACCGTCGCACCAAACCGACGTCCGTACCGAACTAGCGACGGTCATGTCGCCGCGTTGATCTACAACGACAAGCATTGGAATGCCTTCATCGCGTCGGTGCAGCCGGTATGGAACTGCGATGAATTTGCGACGCTGGCTCTGCGCGCCAGACAGATCGACAGGGTCTACGGCCTGCTGGCACAGACCATGTTGGAGCGCACCACCGACGAGTGGCTGAAGCTTTTCGCCGAGTTGGAGATTCCCGCCACACCGATCAACACGCTCGACTCTCTGTTCGACTCGCCGCAGCTGAATGCGGCCGGTCTGTTCGAGACCGTCGAAACTCCCCAAGGCTTAGTGCGGTTCCCCGGTGTGCCGACGTGGTTTTCGCGAACGCCGGGACGCGTCGCCGGTCCAGCGCCGATGCTGGGCGAGGACACCGACGATGTGCTCGACGAGCTCGGACTCACCGACCTCACGACGAGACGGGGCTAGGTCATGGATTTCCAGATGGGGCAGAAGGCCGATGCGCTGAGGTCAGAGCTGCGCGAGCTGGTGAACAGCAATGTACCCGAACACTTTCTGGGTGCCTTCACCGACGATCCCGCCGACCTGGAGACCGCCCAGGCGTTCTGCAGACTGCTGGCCGAACGCAACCTGCTGTGCCTGTCCTGGCCCGAGGAGTTCGGCGGAGGCGCCGCATCGGTGTGGGAGCAGACGGTCGTGCGCGAGGAGATGTGGGCGCACCACGAACCGCGCGGAGCCCAGTACATGGGAGTGAACTGGGTCGGGCCGATCATCATGCGGCACGGCAGCCCCGACCAACAGCAGACACATCTGCCGCCCATCGCGCGCGGCGAGGTCATCTGGTGTCAGGGATTCTCCGAACCCGAAGCGGGCTCGGATCTCGCGTCACTGCGCACGACTGCACGACGCGACGGCGACGGTTGGTTGGTCAGCGGGCAGAAGATCTGGACCTCTTACGCGACTATGGCTCAGTGGTGCTTCCTGCTGGCGAGGACGTCGAAGGTTGGAGACGGAGCAACCCACAAAAAACAACAGGGCCTGACGATCTTCCTGGTGCCGATGGACGATCCGGCAATTCAGGTGCGACCGATCCGCTGCATGATGGGCCCGCACCACCTCAACGAGGTGTTCTTCGACGACCTGCGGGTCACCGGGGCCGACGTGCTCGGCACCGTCGATGCCGGCTGGTCGATCGTGCAGGACGTGATGTCCTTCGAACGGGTCGGGATCGCCCGGTATGCCCGCTGCGAGCGTCTACTGGCCTCCGCCCCAACGGTTCTCGGGGACCGCTGGGACGACCTGTCCACCGAACTGCGCGGACGCTGGGTGCGGATGCTGACACACTGCCGCCGGGCGCGCCTGATGGCGTACCGCGTGGTCTCGCTGCAAAGCAGCGGACGTATCCAGCCCGGCGACGCGGCGGCCTACCGGATCGCCGTCACCAAGCTGGACCAGGACAGCGCTGAGGTGCTGATGGACATCGCGGCAGAGGTCTCGCACGACGACCCGCGCGCGGCATGGTTTCTCGGCGAGGTCGAGGACCATTGGAAATACTCGCAGGCCTCCACCGTGTCCTCCGGCAGCATCGAAATGCAGCGCATCCTGCTGTCACGCAGCCTGCTGGCGGCCGCCAGATGAGCGACATGATCCTAGACCTCTCCGACGACGCCAAAGAGTATGGCCGTCAGGCTCTTCGCGCGTTCGAAGCTGCGGGCGGCGACCAACTCGTGCAACAGGCCGAGGCCAAACCCGCCATCCGTGAGTCGCTGGCGGGGCCGGTGCTCGCCGGACTCGGCGCGTGGGAACTCGATCCCCGCAATGACGCCGACGGCCTCGAGGCCGCCGCCGCACTCTGCCGCAGCGCCGGTTACTGGGCGGTGCCCTACCCGGTCGCCGAACGGCTGGCGGCACCGACCGACCTCGACGCCGACGGTCTGATCGTGGTCGCGCGTACACGTCCGTCCGGTGCGCTCGCTGGCCTCGAATCACGTTGGGCCGCAGTAACGCTGGACGGAGCTCGATCGACGGTCGCAGGTATCGGCGGCGCAGGCCCGGGATTCGTCACCGAGGTGACACTGTCTGCGATCGACGATGGCGGCGCGGCCGACGTGGCGCTCGGACTGGTACTGCCGTGCTGGACGCTGCTCGGCATGCTCGACCGTGCGATCGAACTGACCGTCTCGCACGTGAGCCTGCGCAAGCAGTTCGGGCAGACGCTGTCGTCGTTCCAGGGTGTGCAGTTCCAATTGACCGACGCCGAGGTCGAGCGCAGTGGGTTGGACATTCTCGCCAAGTACGCGCTGTGGAGTATCGGCAGCGGCCAACCGGACGCGCTCAACGACGCGTTGGCGCTGCGGATGTCGGCGATCGAGGCAGCGGAGATCGTCTTCCGGGTGTGCCATCAGTTGCACGGTGCGGTCGGATTCTGCGACGAGACCACGCTGTCGTGGCTGTCGCGTTACAGCCAGCCGCTGCGTCGATTGCCGCTCGGCCTTTCCGCCACGCGCGACGAGTTGACCCGACGCGTGGGTGGATCCGGATTGACGGGCCTGTTCGCATGAAGGTCGTCGTGATCGGAACCGGCTTCGGCAAGCACGCGGCCGCCCCTGTGTATGAAAGTCTGGGGCTCGACGTCGAGGTCGTCAGCCCGCGCGACGAGGCGGCGGTGAAGACCGCATTCGCCTCCGACGTCGCCCTCGTCTCGGTGCACTCGCCGCCCTTCATGCACGTCGATCATGTGAACGCCGCACTCGACCACGGGCACGCAGTGCTGTGTGACAAGCCGTTCGGCCGCAACGCCGAAGAGGCGGAGTCAATGCGCGAACGGGCCCGTGTCACCGGGGTATTGAACTTCCTGAACTTCGAGTTCCGCTACAACGAGTCCTGGGCGAAGATCAAGCGGCTGGTCGACGATGGAATCATCGGCACACCAATCCATTTGAGCTGGACGTTCTACGGCAGCGGATTGCGCGGTCGCAAGTACGGCTGGATCAATGACCGTGAGCTCGGCGGTGGATGGATCGGCGCCTACGGCTCCCACCTGATCGACTTCACGCGCTGGCTGTTCGACAGCGAGGTCACCGACTGTGGCGGCGTGACCCGGATCGACGGGTCGCCACCCGAGGCCACCGCCGAAGATGCGTATTCGGCATGGTTCACGATGGCGAACGGCTGCACCGCCGCGCACGACACCGGCTTCGCCGGGGCGGTCTCCCTCGCTCCACGCGCGACGCTGCTGGGCAGCGACGGTTCGCTCGAGCTGACCGGGGACACGACACTGGTCGTGCATCGACCCGGTGCGGAATCGCAGACGTTCGAATTCCCGTCGGCGCCAAGGAGATCTCCGCCCCCGGCGCTGACGGCGTTCCTGAGTGACGTCGTGGAGGCGGTACGAACCGGCACACAGATCGCCCCGTCGTTCGACGACGGTGTGGCGGTCGCACACGCGATGGACAGACTCCGGGTGACCGCATCATGAGCCTGGACGACTTCCGCGACACCGTGCACGCGTGGTGCATCGAGCACATCCCGCCGGATTGGCGGCAGACCCAAAGCGGCGCCACCGCCGAGGAATTCATCGCCTTCCAGAAGTCGTGGTTCGCGACGCTGCACAGCGCCGGCTACGCCGTCCCGCACTGGCCGCGCGAATGGGGCGGCGGGATTTCGGTGCCCGAACAGGTCGTGCTGTACCAGGAACTGGCCGCCCACGATGCGCCGCGGCTGGTGCTCGCGTTCGTCGGAATCCACCACGCCGCGTCGACCCTCCTCGTTGCGGGCACCGACGAACAGCGCCGTCGACACCTACCCGCGATCCTCGACGGAGAGATCTGGGTGCAGGGCTTCTCCGAACCCGAGGCCGGGTCCGACCTGGCGAGCCTGCGCACCACAGCACGACGCGAGGGCGACACCTTCGTCGTCAACGGCCAGAAGCTGTGGGCCAGCGGCGGCATGCACGCCGACTGGTGCCTGCTGCTGGCTCGCACTGATCCTGATGCCCCCAAGCGCAAAGGCATTTCGTACTTCCTGCTGGACATGGCGACGCCCGGAGTCGAAGTGCGGCCGATCCGCAACGCGATCGGGGATTCGCACTTCTGCGAGGTGTTCCTCAACGATGTGCGAATTCCGGCCGCCAACCTCGTCGGGGACGAGAACCACGGCTGGCAGGTCGCCCAGGCGACGTTGGGTGCCGAGCGGGGCATGACGATGCTCGAGCTCGCCGAACGTCTCGGCAACGCGGGCTTCCGCTGGCTGCTGGAAAGCTGCCCAGTCGACGATCCCATCGTGGCCGACCGGCTGGCACAGTTCGAAATCGAGATCGCCGGACTGCGCGGCATGTGCCGAAAGGTGGTCGAAGATAACGAGTCAGGCTCGGCGGACCCCGCCGACGCATCCATTGTCAAGCTGTTCTACAGCGAGCTGCTGCAGCGGATGACGGATTTCGGCGCCGAGGTCGGGGGACTGGCCGCGCACACCGAGTTGACGAAGCCAATGTCGAGCGGCTGGGAGTCCGGTGCCTGGATGCTCGACTTCATCGGGTCGTGGGAGTGGACGATCCCCGGTGGGGCGAGCGAGATCCAGCGCACCATCATCGGCGAGCGCGGGCTCGGGCTGCCGCGAGAACCGAGTGCCGTCTGATGGCCGACTATTCGGAGTTTCACGACGAGCTGCGCTCGGTCGCAGGCGACCTGCTGGCCAAGGATCGCGCAGTGGACTGGCCGGTCCTCGTCGACGCGGGGTGGGTCGGGCTGGAGGTGCCCGAGGAGTTCGGCGGTGCGGGCGCGACGTTCGCGGAAACCGCGGTCTTGTGCCGGGAGATCGGGCGTGCTGCCAGCGCCAACCACTACCTGGGTAGTGCGGTCCTTGCCGTCGGCGCCCTGAACACATTGCAGCCCAGCGAGACTCGGGACCAACTGCTGACCGACATGGCATCGGGCGTGATACGGGTGGCCGTCGCGCTGGATTCGGCCTTCGTGCCCGATGCCGCGGGTGCCGACAAGGTCCTCGTGGTGAGCGACGAAGGAGTCGCTGTCACCGCGCCGACCGTCACCGCGCGGCCGGTGCTCGATGAGACGCGCAGACTGGCCACAGTCACGGCGGCGGACAACGCAGAGGTGCTCTCGTTCGACGGCGATACCGCTCGCGCTATCCGTCGCCTACGCGAACGCGCCGCGGTCGCCGTCGCCTGCGACAGTCTGGGCATCTCGGAAGCGATGCTGGACGCGACGGTGGGCTATGCGAAGGTCCGTGAGCAGTTCGGCAGGCCCATCGGCTCGTTCCAGGCCGTCAAGCACGCCTGCGCCGACATGCTCGTCACCATCTCGGTCTCGCGCCAGCTCGTCGGCGCGGCGGTGCAAGCCGTTGTCGACGACCGACCCGACGCCGATGTGGCCGCCGCGATGGCCAAGTCGTACGCCTGCGGATCGGCCGTCGACATCGCGGGCAAGGCCATGCAGCTGCACGGCGGCATCGGTTACACGTGGGAGAGCGGCATCCACGTGTTCCTCAAACGGGCCGCTCTCAACCGTTCACTGTTCGGCTCGCCGGCTGCGCACCGCAAGCACTTGGCGCAACGCTATCTCTAAGGAAATCAAGGAGTTCCACATGGGTGTACCCGTCTACAAACGCATTCTCGATCTGTTCGAGGCCGAGGGCGTCAACACGCTGTTCGGCATCCCGGACCCCAACTTCGTGCACATGTTCTCCGAGGCGGACGCACGCGGATGGTCGGTCGTTGCGCCCCACCACGAGTTGAGCGCCGGCTTCATGGCGGAGGCGGCGTCGCGGATGACCGGCAGGCCCGGCGTCTGTATCGGCACGCTCGGTCCGGGTATGGCGAACATCGGGGGCGCCATCCAGTGCGCCTTGGTGGAGAACTCGCCGGTGATCTTCCTCGGTGGCCAGCGCGCCCGCGTCACCGAACGTCGCGTGCGTCGCGGCCGTATCCAATTCGTGCAGCAGGAACCGCTTTTCGCGAACTCCGTGAAGTACAGCAGCTCGATCGAGTACGCCGACCAGACCGACGAGATCATCCGGGAGGCCATCCGTCGCTCGATGTCCGGCACGCCCGGTCCGTCGTACATCGAGTTCCCGTCGCACGTCATACTCGAGGAGCTCGACGTCCCGGAACCCCTGCCGCCCAACCGGTATCGCCTCGTCAACCAGGGTGCGGGCGCACCTGAGATCGCAGCGGCTGCCAAGCTGATCCGCGAGGCGAAAAGTCCGGTCCTGTTGGTGGGCCACGGCGTGCACACGTCGCGCACCCAGCAGGAGGTCAAAGAGCTGGCGGAGCTGATGAACTGTCCCGTCATCCAGACCTCCGGTGGTACGTCGTACATCCCGGGACTGCAGGACCGGACCTTCCCCTACTTGTTCTCCCCGGCCGCCAACGAGGCCGTCGAGGAATCCGACCTATGCGTCGCGTTGGGGACCGAACTCGGTGAGCCCATGCACTACGGCCGGACCCAGCACTGGGCCGGTAACGACGCCAATCGCAAATGGGTTTACGTCGAACAGGATCCGGCAGCCATCGGCGTCAATCGTCAGTTCGACGTGCCGCTGGTCGGCGATCTGCGCGGTGTTGTGCCGCAGCTCGTCGAGGCGCTGAAGGATACCCCGCGTGCCCCGTCGGCGAACCTCGACAAGCTCGTCAAAGCCGATTCCGAAGAACTGGCGGAACTCGCCACATCTGCACCATCGGGACGCTCGCCGATTCACCCGGCGCGCTACGTCGTCGAGGCCACCAAGGCGTTCAACGAACTCGACGACGGCATCATGGTCCGCGACGGCGGCGCGACGGTCATCTTCCAGTGGACGTATTCGCAGTCCAAGCCGCGCGACGTGATCTGGAATCAGAATTTCGGCCATCTCGGTACCGGACTGCCGTACGCGGTGGGGGCGTCGGTGGCCGAGGGACGCAAGCGTCCGGTGATGCTGCTGACAAGCGATTCCGCGTTCCTCTTCCACATCGCCGAGCTCGAGACCGCCGCGCGAGAGGGTCTTCCCCTGGTTTGCGTCGTGGGCGTCGATCATCAGTGGGGCCTGGAGGTCGGCGTGTACAAGCGCACGTTCTCCCAGCCGTCGCCGCAGCCCGGTGTGCACTGGAGTAAGGACGTCCGGATGGACAAGATCGCCGAGGGTTTCGGCTGCCACGGGGAGTACGTGGAGAAGGAAGACGAGATCGGTCCGGCCATCGCCCGCGCCTACGCCAGCGGCAAAGTCGGTGTGGTGCACGTGTGTATCGATCCGAAGGCCAACTCCGAGGAGATGCCGAAGTACGACCGATTCCGTACCTGGTATGCAGAAGGCACCCAGTAACAGCCCGCGTTAAGGAAGAGTGCAAGTCATGCGCGAATATCTGAAGTTCTATATCGACGGCAAGTGGGTCGACCCGGTCGAGCCGAAGACGCTCGACGTCGACAACCCGACCACCGAGCAGGTGTCGGGCAAGATCGCGATCGGCGGGGCCGCCGACGTCGACAATGCGGTGAAAGCCGCGAGAAAAGCATTCGCCACCTGGTCGGTGAGCAGTCGCGAAGAGCGCCTCGATCTGTTGCAGGCGATCCTGGCCGAGTATCAGAAGCGTTCCGCGGATCTCGGTGAGGCGGTGTCCGAGGAGATGGGCGCGCCGCCGTCGCTGGCCTCCGGCGCCCAGGTCTACATGGGGATGGGGCATCTCAACGGTGCCATCGACGCGCTGAAGAATTTCGAGTTCGAAGTCCCACGCGGCGCGGCGATGATCTTCAAGGAGCCGATCGGGGTGTGCGGTCTGATCACGCCGTGGAACTGGCCCATCAACCAGATCGCCTGCAAGGTGTTCCCGGCGCTGGCCACCGGCTGCACGATGGTGCTCAAGCCGTCGGAGGTCGCGCCGTACTCCGGGCAGATCTTCACCGAGATCATGGACGCCGCCGGCACGCCCGCCGGTGTGTACAACATGGTGTTCGGCGAGGGCGCAGGCGTCGGTGCCGCTCTGTCCAGCCACCCGGACATCGACATGGTGTCCTTCACCGGCTCGACGCGGGCCGGCATCGACGTCGCCCGCAACGCCGCGGCGACGGTGAAGCGGGTGACCCAGGAACTCGGCGGCAAGAGCCCGAACATCGTCCTCGACGACGAGAACTTCGCGCAGAACGTCGCGGCCGGTGTGGCTGCGATGATGCCGAACTCGGGTCAGAGCTGTAACGCGCCGTCGCGCATGTTGGTGCCGAAGTCCCGTAGGGACGAAGCCATCGCCGCGGCCAAGGCGGCCGCCGAGCAGGTCAAGGTCGGTGACCCCGAGGACAAGTCGGCGATCGGGCCCGTGGCGTCCAAAGCCCAGTTCGACAAGATCCAGGGGCTGATCCAGAAGGGCATCGAGGAGGGCGCGACGGTCGTCGCCGGTGGCCCCGGTCGGCCCGAGGGCCTGGACACCGGCTACTACGTCCGGCCAACGGTGTTCGCCGACGTCACCAACGACATGACGATCGCGCGCGAGGAGATCTTCGGGCCGGTGTTGTGCATCCTCGAATACGACGACATCGATCAGGCGATCGAGATCGCCAACGACACCGAGTACGGGCTGGCGGGCTACGTCGCGGCCGCCGACATCGAGGCGGCGCGTGCGGTGGCGCGCCGGATCCGGGCCGGCCAGGTCGCCATCAACCACGCGTTCGACCTGAACACGCCGTTCGGTGGCTACAAGCGCAGCGGCAACGGTCGCGAATGGAGCGAGTTCGGCTTCGACGAGTACCTCGAGATCAAGGGCGCCCTGGGCTATTCACCGGCCTAGCACCTGCGATTTCGGTGCGCAAACAAGTCGCTGAGCGATCGTTAGCGCACCGAAATCACTCGGTTTTGAGCAGCGGCCGCAGATCGTCAAGGCGGTCGAAGAGGTGCCAGATGTAGGACGACGACCCGTTCTCCCGGTGTGCGTGCAGATCGGCGAGTTCAGGGTCGTCGCAGTAACTGTCGAATGCCTCGCGTGAGTCCCATTCGACGAGGATCAGCACCTTGCGCGGTTCGATGTCGCCCAGCATCGCGTCGTTGAACTGCCCGAGCGCGACGACGCGGCCGCCGTGCTTGGCGACCTCTTGGGGAGAGCGTTTCGAGTAGGCGAGGTACTCGTCGCGATCGGCGATATCGAAGAGGTTCAGCGCGTATATCGTCACGTGGGTGACGGTACAGGGCGAAAAGTACGAATATGCGATCGATTTCGACAAGGTCGCGGCCATCGACATTCACACTCACGTCGAGGTCGACGCGCACGGCCACAAGGCGTACGACGACGCGCTGGTCGACGCGGTGGGCAAGTACTTCAAACGTGGGCCCGGCGCGCTGTCGAGCGTCGACGCGCTGGCCGACGAATACCGGCGGCACAACACCGCGGCGGTCGTCTTCACCGTCGACGCGCGCACCGGAATGCGGCACATACCCAACTCGATCGAAGACCTCATCGCGGGCGCGGTGCGCAACAACGACGTGCTGATCCCGTTCGGCAGCGTCGACCCGTGGCATGAGCGCCGCGCGGTGCATCGCGTCCACGAACTCGTCCGCGACTACGGGGTGAAGGGCTTCAAATTCCACCCGAGCATGCAGGCCTTCGAACCGAACAACCGGAAGTTCTACCCGATCTACGAGGCGATCGCCGAGGCCGGCGTGCCCGCGCTGTTTCACACCGGGCAGACGGGGATGGGCGCGGGACTGCCCGGCGGGCACCGCATCAAACTGCGGTACTCGGATCCGATGCTGCTGGACGACGTCGCCGCCGATTTCCCGGAGATGACGATCGTGATGGCGCACCCGGCGGTGCCCTGGGTCGACTCGCAGATCGCGATCGCCACGCACAAGACCAATGTCTACATCGATCTCTCGGGCTGGTCGCCGAAGTACTTTCCGCCGCAACTGGTGCGCGCCGCGAGCCGGCAACTGCGGACGAAGGTGCTGTTCGGAACGGACTACCCGTACATCCAGTTGGACCGCTGGCGTCGGGACTTCGAGGAGCTCGATGTCGATCCGGCGGTGGTGTCGCTGATCTACAAAGAAAACGCCTTACGAGTGCTGGGCATCTCGTCGCTGGACTAGGCGATCTTCAGCGAATCAGCGCCGCCGACGTACACGATTCCGGACGGGTTCGGGGTGCTGGCGGCGTTGGCGATTGCAGCGGCGAACGCCGCGTCTGCGCTGTCACCGGAGACCACCGTGAAATGCACTCCGGCACGGCGGAATTCCGAACGCAACGCATACAAAGCGGTTTCGCCTGCCCACTTGCTCGCGGCAACGGCGGTCTGCCCCTTGGGCACCGCGCGATGGGGAAAGAAATGGGCCGCGTGGCTCGTGACGAACACGATGCGTCCGCCGGCCGGCATCAGGGGCACGGTCTTCAACGCGATGCGGCGCTGTGCATCGCGGTTGAGACGTTTCGCGTTTCCGAGATCATCGCCCGCTTCGGGACCGACGGATGCGTTGAGGATGGCGGCGTCCAGACGACCGAAGCGATGCGAGATGGTGTCGATCATGGCCGCGCACTCGGCCTCGTCGGAGATGTCGGCGCGCAGCGTTGATGCGTGGCCACCGGCGTCACGGATGGCCTGAGCGATGGATTCGGCTCGCTCGGCTCGCTTGCGGAAGTTCACCACGACATGGGTGTCGGGGCTGGCGAGTTGTCGGGCGATCTCCGCGCCGATACCCCGCGATCCGCCGGTGACCAGGACGATCCGTGCAGGTGCGTGTTGCATGTCGCCTTCCTTCCATGGCTGCAGTGCGTGAGCCCGACGCCTACGGTACACGAATTCTTAAGAAAAATAAGGCTTCCATAAGGTCACAATAAGGCTGCGGTTGCGGTGCGTTCTCGTAATACGACGAATCGGCCCGGTGCGTGGTTCACCACCTGGTCCATGATTGAAGGCGTGGAATCGACCCGCGTGGACAGATGGCTGTGGTCGGTCCGGCTCGTCAAGACGCGGCCGGACGCCGCCGACGCCTGCCGGGGTGGACACGTGCGGGTGAACGGTCGTCCCGCGAAACCCGCCACCACGGTGTCGCCGGGTGACGAGGTACGCGCACTGGTGGGCCAGACCATGCGGGTGGTCGAGGTGGTGCGGGTGATCCAGAAGCGGGTGGGCGCCGCCGATGCGGCGACGTGCTTCCTGGACCGAACGCCCAAACCCGAGCCCACCGAGACGATCGCGATCGCCGTCCGCGATCGTGGCGCGGGCAGGCCGACGAAGCGGGACCGGCGACGGCTGGACAAGCTGCGCGCCGGCCGGGTCTGACGAATCAGTCGGCTGGGGCTCCGAGAGCGAAGTCGGCGAAGTCGAATCCCGGGACCACGACACAGCTGACAAGGCAGGGCTGATCGTCACGCGGGCGGGCGCGCTGCCAGTGCCCCGGCGGCACGATGATCTGCGGGCTCTCGCCACCCATGATGTCCGAGCCGAGTAGATGTGTTGTGGCGGTGTCCTGTTCGGGACCGAACTCGAGGAGCAGCGGCCCGCCGGAGTGATACAGCCACAGCTCGGCACTGCGCACGGTGTGCCATGCCGACTGCTGGTCCGGCATCAGGAGGAACAGGATGGCCGTCCCCGCGTTACGCGGGCCGTTGTAATCCAGTGGAAGTGCCGATTGGGGCACCGTCAACTCGCTGCGCCAGGTCTCCTTGAAATAGCCGCCCTCGGGGTGAGGAGCCATGTCTATGTGGCGCGCCCAGTCGGGAAGTTCGGTCATCGTCATACCGTAGTCTTCACGCATGTCGCGCCTGCGTCCCGGATGGCTGGTCGCACTGTGCGCGACGGTTCTTGTGGTCAATGCGTGGATGCCCTGGTTGACGGCTGACGGTGCTCGCGCCAGCGCGGTCGGCGGCGTGGTGGGTGATATGGATGAGTTGCGGAACCGGTTATCCGGCTTCGGCGTCGGTCAGCTCATCGTCCTGCTGTCAGCGACCTTGATCGTGGCGGGAGCGATGGCGGCGCGGGGGTTGTCGGCCCGAGTGGCATCGTCGGCGGCGCTGGCCATTTCGGTGTTGCTGGTGGTCCTCACGGCGTTCTACTACCGGCTCTACGTGTACACGCCGGTGTCGGCGGGATTCGGACTCTATGTCGGAGTCGCGGTGGCTATCGTGGCGGCGGTACTGTCGGTGATGACGATGGTCGCCGCGTGGTCGGCGGCCACTGTGAGAACGTCATGAGCGGGTTCGTCGAACCGGTCACGCTGACCGGGGACCGCTGGGTCAAGCTGGAACCCCTTAGCTCAGAACATGTTCCGGAGATCAAAGCGGCTGCGGCCGACGGTGAGCTCGGTAGCCTGTGGTTCACCGCGGCGCCGGCCCCGGAGGCGGTCGAGCGATGGGTCGACGCCCGGCTGGCGGTGCAGACGCCGGATACGGGGCTGACCATGGTCGTGCGTCGCCTGGACGGCTCGTTCGTCGGCTCGTCGAGCTTCATGAACGTGGACCCGGCCAACCGGAGACTCGAGATCGGCAACACGTGGTACGTGGAATCGGCCCGGCGCAGCGGGGTCAACAGTGAGACGAAGCTGCTGATGCTCGGCCACGCCTTCGATGAGTTGGATTGTGTCGCAGTCGAATTCCGGACGCACTTCTTCAACTTCGCCAGCCGGAGAGCGATCGAGGGCCTAGGCGCCAAGCTCGATGGTGTGTTGCGCAGTAACCAGTTGCTGGCCGACGGATCGCGGCGCGACACCGTCGTGTACTCGATTCTGGATATCGAATGGCCGTCGGTGCGCAACAACCTGCGGTACCGGCTGGACCGTCACACGTGAGCCGCTCTCGGGTGCGCCGAAACCGCGGACAGATCGCGGTTTCGAGCTGAATCGCGATCTGCCCGCAGTCTCGATGTAGTGGCTACTCGGACTCGACGGTGGTCGGCTCGATCGACTGTTGTCTGCCGCTATGGGCGACCTCGATCTTGCGCGGCTTCGCGCGCTCGGCGACCGGGATCGTCACGGTCAGCACGCCGTTCTCGTAGGTCGCCGAAATCGCCGATGCATCGATGCCTTCCCCGAGGGAAAGCTGCCTGCGGTAGGTGCCGAAGAACCGCTCGTTCGCCAACCACTGGACGGCGTCCTCTGAACGGGCGGTGCGATGCGCGGAGATCGTGAGGGTGCCGCTGTCGACGTCGACATCCACCGAACCGGGATCGATACCGGGCAGGTCGGCGGTCAGGACGTAATGATCATCGATCTTGCAGAGGTCCATCGGCATGAACCGAGGGGTCCGATTCGATCCGGTCTGGCTGGTCAGCAAGCCCCGGGTCAACGCATCAAGGTCACTGAACGGATCAAAACGCAGCACAGCAATCCACCTCCTCAATCGTTCAGAGCCCGCCACCCTGGCGGGCGACCAAATCACTGTGCACCTGCGAGATTAGCACTCGCATGCCGAGAGTGCCAGAACTTTTCAGCTAGTTTTCTCGACCGCGGCGACATGCGCGCCGCGCAGTGGTTCGGAGCACTGATCGCAGGTCAGGACTGGAACGAACTGGCGGCCACACGCCGTGTGGGCGAGGGCGACCGCGGGCCCCTCGGGTGACTGGTACCAGCGCTGCGCCCACTGCAGGGCGGTCACCAGGACCGGAAACAGCGCCCGCCCCTTCTCGGTCAGGCGGTATCGGTTGTCGGACATCTCGAACACCCCGTTGGCCGTGAAGGTCGCCAGCCGGTCGGCGATCGAGCCCGGGGGTGCGCCCAGCTGCGTCTGGAAATCGGTGAACCGACTCATCCCCACGAACGCGGCGACCAACAGCGCGAATCCCCATCGGTTGCCCATGACGCTCATCGTCTGAGGGAATAACCCTGCGGACTGATCGGACGCCGACCGTCGTCGTGTCGCCGCCACTGGAATCGACCGCGACCATGAGCCGCTCGGACCCCACTGTGCGACGACGTCCTTCTCGCTCGCAGCCTCTCCGCATGAGCCGCACGTGACCACCGGTGCGAAGTCGCCGCCGCACGATGCGTGACGCATGCCGGGCAGGGGATCGTCGTGGTCGGGCACCCAGTGGCGTTCCCACTCCCAGATCGACAGCAGCACCGGCCACAGCGATCGGGAGCGCTCGGTGATGACGTATTCCGAACGCGGTGGATTCGATTGATAGGAACGGCTTTTGAGCAGCGCTTCACCGGTCAACAATCGCAGCCGTGCCGTCAGCACGGAGTTCGATATGGGTAGCCGAGCGCGGAAGTCGCCGTAGCGGGCCGCCCCGAGGAGCGCCTGTTGGACGACGAGCAGGGTCCACTCGTCGCCGAGGAGCCCCAACATGCGTGCGACGGCGTTGGGGTCCGGCTTGGTCACCTACAGACCGACCGCGCCGGCCGCGGTGTCGGTGTCTCGCCAGCGCCGAAGCTCCGAGCCGGGTGCCCACGTCGAGTGGGTGCCGCTGGAAATCCTTTCCGGCAGTGCGAGTTTGCACACCGGTCCGTCGGTGAGTCGGGCCGCGTCGAACACCAGACAGTACGAGGCGTCGGCGTTCATGTCGGTGGTCAGCGTCACGAGGTAACCGTCGTCCTCGGCGCTGCTCCCCACCCGCGGTGCCATCGCGGTCTCGCTGCCGTACACGCCGTCGTCGAATGCGAAACGTTCCTCGGCGCCCGTCGCAACGTCGTGCTTCACCAAGCCGTCGAACAGGAACCATCCCGGCTTACCCGTTGCGGCATAGGTGTATCGGTACTCGCTGCCCGCGTAGCCACCGTTGATCATGCCGAATTCGGTCGTGGAGTCCGACAGGCGTTCTTCGCGCGTCTCACCGGTGACCAGGTTGAAACGCCAGCGATGAAGGTTGGTCTGCAACCCGTCGAGGGCGAGATACCGGAAAGCCTTCTTGTACTTGTCGCCGGTCAGGGTGTCGACCGGCGTGGGGTCACCTTCGAAGAAGCCGTCGAGGACGATCTCATCGCCGTCCTCGTAGGCGTTGACCCAGTGCAGGACGAAGGTTGGTTCGGCTTCGAACCACCGGATCTCCTCGGGGCCGCCGCGGCGGGGGATGACCGCGAACCGGGACGGCATATCTCGGTGAAAACCGGGGAAGTGGACGCCGGACTGCAGCAGCTTCGGATCCCAGAACAGCGGAAAGTCGTTGAGGATCGCATAGTTTTCGGTGAACGCCATGTCATGAGGGAGTCGCGGTCCGGGAAGCGGGATATCGGTGAAATGCACCAGATCATTGGCGGCGTCGACGACGCCGTAGCGCATGTATGGCGCTTCCTTGCTGTAGGTGAAGAACAGCAACTCGCCGGTGCGGTCGTCGACCTTCGGGTGCGCCGAAACCCCCCATTCGAAGGGGAACCCGCCGTTGAAGTCCTGCTTACCCAACGTGTTTCCAGTGAAGGGATCGATGCGGTACATGTCGCCGCACTGGTAGTGGCTCGTCAAGGCCGTGCCGCGGTGCACGATCACATCGGTACTCGACGCGTCCTTCATCAGCGTCCGTGCGCCCCAACCGTAGTCGCGTTTGGCGAGCTGGATCGGTTCGGCGAGGCCCGGCCACAACGGGCCGCCCTCCTCGTTCTCCGCGGCGAAACCGTCGGTACGCACGAACCTGTTGCGGTAGAACGCCTTTCCGTCACGGAATCCGACGACGTGCACCATGCCGTCGCCGTCGAACGGGTGGTAGAACTTCAGCGCGGGGTGCAGGGGGTTTTCGGTGTTGCGCAGGTACACGCCATCGAGGTCGTGCGGAATCTCGCCCTCGACCGCCTGCAGATCGTCGGCATCCCACTCGGTGGTCTGTGGGCGCCACGGTCCGGTGCGGTACGGATGGTCGTCGTCCTCTGGCAGCGTCGACAGAAACTTCCCGACGACCTCCACGTTCACACTCATCTCACACTCCGCTCACGACGAAACTGACGGTGGTGGCGGTGCTTCCGCCGAAGTTCAAGGTGCCGAACGTCTTTGCGCCCTCGACCTGGTAATCGCCCGCACCGCCGCTGACTTGCTTAGCGGCGTCCAGGAGCATGCGCACGCCGGACGCGCCGACGGGATGCCCGCCGCCGATCAGGCCGCCGCTGGGGTTGATCGGCAGCAGCCCACCCATCTCGATCTCGCCGTTCTCGATGGCTTTCCACGATTCGCCGGGTCCGGTGAGGCCGATGTGGTCGATCGCGAGATACTCGCTCGGCGTGAAGCAGTCGTGCACCTCGAAGCCGTCGACGTCATCGAGGGTGACGCGCGCCCGGTCGAACGCGTCGAGCACCGCCGTGCGCACGTGGGGCAACACGTAGGGGTGGTCGGCCGAATGGTCGAGTTTCTGCTGCAGGCCGAGGCCGACGGTGCGGTGGCCCCAGCCGTCGATTCGTCCGAGCGGACGTGCGGCGGGGTGGTCGCGCAGCCAATCGTCGGTGACGAGGACGATGCCCGCGGCCCCGTCGGTCATCTGGCTGCAGTCGAAGCGACGGATGCGCCCGTCGATTACGGGGTTCGCGTCGTCATCGGCGGTGATCGGGTCCGGAACCGCCCACCCTCGCGTCTGCGCATTGGGGTTGTTGCGCGCGTTGGCGAAGTTGACTTGGGCGATCGCGCGCAGGTGCGCGTCGTCGATGCCGTAGCGGCGGTCGTACTCGGCGGCCAGTCTGTCGAACATGTGCGGCCACATGAATTTGACGCCGGCGCCCTCGTGGTCGGTCCACGCCGCCGCGCCGAGGTACTGGGCGGCGGTGTCGCCGTGCACCGTCTTCTCCAGCTCGACGCCCAGAACCAACGCGGTTCGGTATGCGCCCGAACGGAGATCCGCGATAGCCGCCAGTGTCGCGACACTGCCCGAGGCACACGCGGCCTCGTGCCTCGACGCGGGCGTGTCCCACAAGCCGCTGTTGACGGTGGCGGGCATGGCGCCGAGGTGGCCCTGCCTGGCGAACATCTCGCCGAAGGCGTTGCCCAGGTGTACGACCTCAATGTCGGATGCGGCGACCTTTGCGGAGGCGAGTGTGGAGTCCACGACTTCGCAGGTCAGGTCGGCGAAATCGTGTCCCTCACGGGTGAGGTTACGGGCGAAATCACTCTGATACCCACCGAGGATCCAGACATTGGAGGCGCCCATGCATGGTCACGTTACTACAATTAAGAGAGTGACTCTAGAAAGTCGGCCCCGTCGGCACTCAGGTCTGAACCGACGGAACCTTGGCCGTGCGTAGAGGTCGACCACCACGCAAGCCTCTACTGGGACTGCCCGCTGTGTGAGATGGCAAACGTTCGTGTATCGGACAGCTGGATTGGGAAGACTGTAGCGATGACTGACGTACGGAACCACGACCTGGCTCGCCGCATGGCCGAGTTGGCGCGCGCTGCCGCGTCGCCTCGCAGTGTCGGCGAAGTCTTGTCCGACGTCACCGAGACGGCGAAAGAACTGATTCCGGGTGTCGACACGGCGGGGGTTCTGCTCGTCGGCAGGAACGGCAAGTACGAATCGCTGGCCGGCACCTCCGAGCTACCTCACACCCTCGACGACCTGCAGATGAAGTTCGACGAGGGGCCTTGCGTGCAGGCTGCGATAGACGATCTGATCGTGCGCACCGACGATTTCCGGACCGAGAAGCGCTGGCCGAAATATTCGCCCGCAGTCGTCGAGCTCGGTGTGCTCAGTGGGCTGTCGGTCAAGCTGTATACCGCCGATCGGACCGCTGGCGCGCTGAATATGTTCAGTTTCGAAGCGAATTCGTTCGACGGCGAGGATGAGACCATCGCGACTGTTCTCGCCGCGCACGCGGCTGCGGCGATTCTGGCGAGTAGGCAGGGTGAGCAATTGCAATCGGCGCTGACCACCAGGGACCGAATCGGCCAGGCCAAGGGCATCATCATGGAGCGATACAACGTCGACGACGTGCGGGCGTTCGAGATGCTCAGACGGCTCTCGCAGGACAGCAATACTCGGCTGGCCGACATTGCTCAACGGGTCATCGATACTCGGAGCGGTAATGACTCGCGCGACGGCGGTTAATCGGTCTTGGCGGGACTGGGTCCGTGAGAACGGACTATTGCTGGCATGCCTCGGTTTCTTCGCGGTGTTCTTCGCGGGCATGGTCGTTTCCGGTGCCGCAACCTACAACCAGGAACAACTCGAACACGGTTCGCCCGAACAGCTTTCGGTGCTGCAATACCTCACCACCGGGAACTTCATCGAGGCGACGTTCGAGAACTGGGAATCAGAGTTTCTTCAGATGGGGATGTACGTCGTCCTGACCGCGTTGCTGTACCAGAAAGGCTCATCGGAGTCCAAGCCGTTGAAGAAGCCTGCACCTCAGGATGCCGATCCCCGCGAAGCCGCCAAGCGGAGTTCACCTTGGCCTGTGCGGCACGGCGGATGGCCGCTGGCCGTCTATGAGCATTCGTTGGTGATCGCGTTCTTCGCGCTGTTCTTTGCATCGTGGGCGCTGCACGCACTTGGCGGTGTCAGCGCTTTCAACGAGGAGCAGCTCCAGCACGGGCAGTCGGCGATCTCGATGTGGCGGTACGTGACCACCGCGCAGTTCTGGTTCGAGTCGATGCAGAACTGGCAGAGCGAGTTCATTGCGGTCGCGGCGATCATCGGACTGTCGATCTTCCTGCGCCAGCGCGGGTCTGCCGAATCGAAACCCGTCGCCGATCCGCACCGTGAGACGAGCGCTTGACCGAGCCGGCGCCACCATTCCAACCGGTCTATCGCGCCCTCGACGGTTTCGCGGGCGGCGATGTTCAGCTTGGCTGGGCCACGATGGAAGACACTGGCATGAAAGACGTGATCTTGGGCCGATACGCTAAAGGCGCTGTGCTGGTGGGCATTTCAGCAGGCGCGGTGCAACTGGGATGTTACGGTCTCGGCCAGACGAATGCATCGACGCCGTTCGAGGTGTTCGGGCTTGTCCGCCTGGTCGTCGACACACATGACGAGCGCGCCGGGTGGGCGCGGCTGGCGCGCACGATTGATCTGCTCGACGGAACGGTCGCCGGGCTCGGGATCCCCTCCGGTGGCGGAGTCATCGTGCACCCGGATGCCACGATCGAGCCGCTGCGACGGGCCGCCCACGAATTCCGTTCAGAGCGTGGAAGGATCGCGCACTCACTGCTCCACCCGGAATGTCGTTAGTTGTGCGGATCCCGCGCATCGACCTCATGACGTGTCACAATGAGGTGGCCGACACTCGATGAAGGAACCGATCGTGGAGTTTCCCAGGGGGGCCCTTAGTTGGCCGGATCGCCGGCTATGGGCTGCTCGGCTGTTCGCACTGCGGGCCGCTGTTCTCCGTTTCATCGAGCAGTATCCGTGGGCCGTGGGGGCGATCGCGGTGCCGTTGACGATCATTGCCCTGGCCGGCGTGGCTATGCTCCCTCTGCTCTTCGTGCCACTGCTGTTGCTCATCGGCGTCGCGTTGATCGTGATCGAGTATTACGCGGATCAGCAGACGCCGGGCGAGTACGCGGCGAGCGCGGCGGGCGGGGCCCCGAGGTGGAATCTCCGGTCGCGAATGGGCCGATTCAGGCTGCCGGGCAGCTCCAAGTGGCCGCAGATGATCACGGAAGCGCGCGCTCGGGCGGAAGCCGTCGCCGCCGAGTCGCTGGCCTCCGCAGCCCGAGCCCTGGCCGCTGACGCCAGGAAGCAGGCAGACGTCGCGCAGTCCCGGGCGCGGGCAAACCAGCCGCATTTCGAGGGTGTCACCGATCACCCGAAGGACGTGTGAACCTCCAGCCGAAGAAAACCAGCGGTCGGTGCTTCCGGCGAGTCGAACCTCTTTGACCGGTGCTCTGCGTTCGGCCCTGAGTTGGCGGATTGTCAGACGGCCATCAGAGCTGCGGTCACTTCCGGCTCGACATTGGCTGCAACTCCCGGCGTCGGCAGGGAGATGGTCACGTTGCTGATGTCGATGACACCGTAGGCGAAGTTGCTCGCGTAGGGGGTCGCCGTGCCGGTGATCTGTAGTTCGAGATCGTCGACGTTCGACGTCGCGGGATCGCCGGTGTTCGTGTACGTCCACACGATGTTCTCCATCGCGATGTCGACATGCTGGTCCGTGCCGTCGAGCGTGACAGGAACCGGCGTGACGATGTTGCCGACCACCAGACCGGTCTTCTTGTCGACGATCTGCGCGAAGACGTGGCGGGTGAGGCCGACGCCTGAGTAGTCGAACGACAGCGTCGGCGCTCCCACGACCGTCGTGCTCTCGCCCACCGGCACGTCGGCTTGAATCGGCACGGTGATGGAATTTTCCTCCGGCGCTGGCGCGGCCAGACCCAGCGATTGCGGCGACCCCGCCAAAGTCTGCGGACCCGATCCCCTGGTGAAAACCGTGAAGAAGAGGCGGCCGCCGTCGGCTTGAGAAGCGACGATTGGTGTGCCGCCGGTGTAGAAGCCGGTGTCAGTCGGGATGAGGTCGGACGTGTACCACTGACCGTTCTGGTCGACGAACTGGAACTTCGGTATCTCGTTGTCCTGACCCAACAGGTAGTTGCCGAGGAAGTCGATCGTGTTCTCGCGCAGCCGGACCTCTTGGTCTGCGAGCTGGTCCGCGTCCTCGGTCAGGCACACGCCGTGGCCGCCGCAGTACCAGATCATCCTGATGTCCTCAGCCGGCGTTCCGATGGTGGCTGCATTGGTTAGGGCCTGATCGAGCGGGAACAACACGTCGACGGTGCCCTGGATGAACATCGTCGGCGTGTCGATCTGGTCGATGAAATCGAAGGGACCGCTACGCCGCAGCAGGGCGATCTGGCTCGGCGTGAGGACACCCAGAGCGTCGCCGGTGATGATGCCGGTGTAGAGCTGCGGGTTGATCCTGGCCCCCGATGCGACCAGCGAAAGCAGCAACAGCGACGCGTACGAGGTCTTGAAGGCTTCTCTGGGATAGAGGGCATCCTCGAGTGAGTTCCACGCGATTCCGGGCACGATCACGTCGATGCGCCGGTCGTTGATGGCGGTGGCGAATTGGATTCCGCCGCCGTAAGATCCGCCGACCATGCCGATGGCCGGATCGGTGTCGTCACCCGGCACGGCGGACGGGTTGTTGTCGGTCTCGGAATCGTTGTCGAAGGCGGGATGGGTGAAGTCGGCGTTGTCGACGACCCAATCGATGATGCCGACCACGTCTCGACCCTCGAACTCAGGAGAGTCCAGCTGAAGCACGCCGCCGGAGGCGAACTCGCCTCGCGGGTCCCATGTGACGACGTTGTAGCCCGCCTCGCGCAGGAAGTTGATGCCTGGCACCAGGCCATCGACCGTACTCGGCGCGTTCGGATCGATGTTGCCTGCGCTCGCCAGGCCTGGGCCGTTGAGGACTGTGGGTGCCGTGGTGTTGCCGGTGGGGTCAGCCGCGACGGAGTAGGCGGGGAAGTAGTTGGTGCTGATGAGCGCTCCGTCGACGGGTGAGGCGATCATCACCGTGAACGCGACGGGCTGCTCGCCAGGCGCGTACTGCTGCACCGCGATCGTTTCTTCAGTGACCAGGGAGGGCCCGATGAGCGGCGCCATCGCCGCGCCCACCCCGGGAGTCGAGTAGAGGATCGCGAAAGTCGGTTGGTAGATCGCCCCGAACAGCGGGAGGCCCAGGAGCGTCGCGACGAACGGCGTCGGCTGGGCGACGACCACGCCGAACGTTTCGGTTTGGCTGCGATCTTGCACCGACGAGAAGTCAGGCAGGTAGGTGAAATTGCCTTGCGGGTCGAGGAATACCTTGCCGCCGCCGCTGGGTTGGCTGGCGACGAGATAAATCACGCCGTCTTCATGATTTGCCGTGTTGTCCCCGCTGATGACGCCGTTGACGAGCGAAATCGTCGGGTCGTAGATGAGCGAGGTCGCTGTCGGCGCCAAAACCGCTTGCGACGTCAATGATTCGATGCCGATCTCGCGGCGTGCCGCCCCCGCGAGTATCAGCGCGAACGGTGAGTCCACGCCGGCGGGCGTCCCGGGCGCGCCTCCGGCCAACGGATTGGCGATGTTGAGCGCCACCGCCAAGGGTGTCGTCGCACGGGTGATCGTCGACGGTGCCGACACAGTGCCCGGTGGGGTGACGATACGCGGCGGAGTCCACAGTGGCGTCGAGACCGTCTGCGTGGTCACCGCGGACCGTCCGGCGACTGCCTGAGAAGACGCGACCCAATCCTTCACCGCCGTTGCGGTGTTCACGAATTGGTTGGCGACGACGTTGGTGGTCGGTGCCGCACCGTTGCCCGAATCGTCGTGAGGTGATGTCGGTGCATCGGCGCGGTCGGTCCGCGCAGCGGGGCGGTCGGTCAGCGGCCTCGTCGAGCGCACCACGGTGTGGTCGGCTGCGTTCTGGATCGCATCGGCCACACGCTTCTTGGTCTCGGCGATCTGGTTCGGAATCGCTGCGGTCGTCTGAGAGGCGGATATCGGGCCTGTGAGGTGGCGCCCGCCGACGTCGGCGAGCGTCGGAAGCTTGAGGTCGATTTTGCGGGGACGGGGCTTGACGGTGTCGTTTGTGGTGGTGGTACCCCCGCCTTGGGTGTCGCCGCCGTTTTGCGAGGAATCGTCGCTGGCCGGTGTCGCGTTGGCAACTCCCTGGCCGGAGAAGATCGCGGCGCCCACCCCGAGAGCCACTGCCAACCCCCCGATTCGACCGATGTAGCTTGCAGCGCTCATTTGCTTCCTCCTTGCCGGTGATCAGCAGCCGACGCTACGCGCGTCTAACTGGGACGATGACCGGAATAGAGGAGAAAATTTATGACGGCGATAATTTTTGCTGGATGAGCATGGCCGTGGGTGAACGGCGGCCCATCGGGGCCGCGTGGTCGACCCCGGCCGACGAATGCCGAGCCGCGATTCGAGTGAAGTTCGACTGAAATCTGTGCCCCGTCAGGGTTTTCGAACCCCGGACTCGCTGATCAAGAGAACGTCACTGGCTAACTCTGACCTGCGGCGATGATCTGGGCTAGCTCAGATCAGCCCAGCCAGAGCCACGTTTCTGTAGCTATTTGGGAAGCGTCTTCGGTCGGCCTAAGGCGGCTGCAGTTAACTGCAACTCGCCCGAGTGTGGAGACCCGATGGAGACCCTGACGGGTTTGCTGGCCCAACACGGAACGGAAACGCTGGCAGCGCGGGGCGGTCGTTTAGTCGGTTCTCACCGGCATGACCGGCGCCCAACTTTGGCCTGTCAGCGGTATCCGGCCGTAAGTCGCTCGCGCCTCCCGACGCAATGGGGGATGCTCACGCTGACCCAGGTGCTGGCCGCCGCGATCTTCTCTCCGGCGATGATGTTCTCGCTGATGGCGTTGGCAGCGGCGGCATTTCGGGCCGGGCAGCGTGATCCGGAGATCACCCAGGCGTTCAGTGACTTCTCTGGCTGTGGTTCATCGGCATCGTCGTCACCATCGTCATGACGACGTAGCGGCCTGCGAGATGCTGACGCGTTGAAACTCTTGCAGGACAGCAACGTTCCATTGGCTGATATCGCGCAATGGGTCGGGGTCCAGTGCAATCCTCGAACCAGAAGACCAGCGCAGGATGGTCATCCACCGCATCACGCAAGACCATCTGCTAAGTGTTGCAATACGAGTCCCCGGGCCTGCGGGTAGTCCCGAAGCGCGGCGGCGAGTAACTCACCCAACTCACGAACCACCGTTATGTCTACGCCACGGTTCTGCATCAGATCGGCTACCCAGGTGAAAGTCTCGGCCACCGGGCGCGGATCACACGTTAGGAGTGCCGCCGACACGGCATGCAAGACCAAGTTCAGCACGTCCTCGGCATCAGTGAGCGAGACGGCGGAAGGGGCCTCGCCTGCGACGAGAAACGCGGCCGTCAGCGACCACCGCTCGCGCAGCAGCGCGAACAGCCGACGGCGATCAAGTTCCAACGCGGCCTGCTCGGTAGCCGGCCCCTCAGGCAGCGGCGGCGCCGGTGACACGACTGCCGGAAGCCCCTCCATCGCGGCGACCGCGCCCTCAGCATCCCGAGCCCATGCCGTCGCACCCAGCGCCCGGGCACGTACATCGTCATCACCGAATGCCGCGCCGCCCACGACCACCGGCACTCCCGCTGCGGTACTTGCCTCGATGAGCCGCCTGGTCGCGGGTAGGGCTCCGAGCATTGAGCAGCTCACGGCGACCGCCTCGGGTCCAAGGTCGTGGATGTACTGGTTCAGCCGCAGTGCTGACGTCGATGCTCCGAGCAGGGTCGTGTCCCAGCCGTGGGCACTCAAAGCGCAGGCGATGATCATCGCCGGAAGGGCGTGCCATTCCCGTTCTGCACACGCCACGACGAGCCGCCCGCGGGTGGCCGGTGACCGGCGGACATACTTCATCACCGTCTTCGTCGCGGCAACGGCCATCGCGGTCGCCGCGTGCTCCTGGGCCACGGTCCATTCGCCGCGTGTCCATCGGACGCCAACAGCACGTTGTGCCGCAGCGATGGCGTCGGTCAACACGGTGACCGGTGGAGTACCAGCGGAAAGCATGTCGTTGACCAACGCGATCATCACCGCGGTGTCGCCGGACTCGGCTGCGTTCTCGTAGCTTGCCAGCATGTCGGACCTATGTACCGCAAGTGATGGCTAGCAGCGCGATGTCATCATGGTTGCGACCGTCGAGGTACTCGACAACGCTCTGTTCGACGGCATCGCAGATCACCTCCGGTGAAGCTCCGGCGTAGGGGGGCAGGAACGCCTCCAGCCGCTCCACGCCGTAGAACCCGTCCTCACCTTCGGCCTCATCGAGACCGTCGCTGAACATCAGCATGGCGTCGCCGCGATCCAGGCGGACGGCCGCCGCCTGATAACGCGCGTCTGGAGTAGGCCCGATCGCCATACCCGAGACGTCGATTTTCTGCACCCGTCCGTTCGCGCGCAGCACTATTGGCGCCTGATGACCGGCCACAGCCAACTCGATCTCCGCGTCGCTTCCATCGGGCGCGCTGCGCATCCGTGCGCAGACGAGGGTCACGAAGCGGTCGTAATCCGCCTCGTAGAACACGCTGTTGAGCGCGCCGAGAACTACTGTCGGGGAGCGGTCGAAATGCGCCGCTGTGCGGATGCTCTGTCGGGCGCGGTCGGTCAGCACTGCTGCTTCGACGCCTTTTCCGGACACATCGCCGAGTGAGATGAGCCAGTCGTCACCCGTCCCGTAGACGTCGTAGAAGTCGCCACCGATATCCAGGTGCTCGGCGGCGGGCCGGTAGCTCGCGGCGATGCGCACCCCGGGGATCTCGGGCAGCTTGCGTGGGCGCACGGAGTGCTGAAGCTCTGATGCAATGAGGCTGCGTTCCTCGTACATCCGCGCGGAAGCGAGTGCCAGCGCAGCGCGGGCGGCGATTTGCTCGGCGAAGGCAATCTCGTCGTCATCGAAGCTTCCTCCAAAGCCTCGGGCGATCACCAGTGCCCCGAGCGTGGTGCCGCGTGCAGTAAGGCCGAGACCAAGCAATGTCACGGGACGCAGTTCAGCTGCCTCGGCGACGAGCGCGCGGTGGGTGACCATGTTGGACAGCTCGTCGGTGGAGTCGGCGGCGACGCACAGTTCGGTGCGGCCCGTCCGCAGGACTCGGTCCAGCCCCGGCCCCACAACAGAGTCGCGCTCGACGACAGTGCCGGAACCGCCGTCACTGCCGCCGAACAGCATCAGCCCGCCGGAAACACTGTCAGAGATGACCAGCACGGCCCAGTCGGCCAGCCGCGGCCGGAACATGCTGATGAGACGGAGCGCCGTTCGGCGCATGTCGAGTGAACCGGTCAGGCTCAGAACCTCTTCGGACAGCTGAGTGCGAGCGTCAGCTAGAGCGAACTGATCAATCTCTGCGGCCATCGAATCAACTCCGTCGCCGAACTGCTATGTGCACCAGATCAACCCAGCCGGAGCGCACAGTGAAAATGCACCGCGTGGTCTATGAATGTGCGTTGGCACGGTCAGACTATGCATACGATCCGGAGCCCGCTACGCGCGTGCACCTGGAAAAGAACCGGTGGCCCCGGTGGATTGCTGTCCCCTTTTCAGCAATGCACTCAACACCGATGATGCCACACCGCTATCACGCGACGTCGGATAACTGGCCGGCGACCTAGACCGTTCATGCTGCGAGTCGGCGGGGCTCCGCCAGACCCGGACCGGCACAGGACTCGAAGCCGGGCTGCTCAGCCACGCTCAACTCCCTCATCTCGGGAGTGTCAAGGATCAACCGAAGTGGGTGTAAAGCATCAGCCGAAACACTGTCAGCCATCAACCGACATAGAAAACGTCAAGCATCACCCGACGCCATACAAAGCAAAAAGTGCCCCCGGCAGGATTCGAACCTGCGACACCGGCTTTAGGAGAGCCTGCAAGCTCATCTGGTGACAGTCTCGAAAGTGGTCCTGAACTGGCGATATGGCGCCAATCGGTGCCACCCGAAACCATGGCGTGTCGCAGATTCACCGACCAGGCACCGACCACAGATCAGCGTTCGATTCCGGGCTCATTAACGAGCGAAGCCCCCGGCTGCAACCGAGGGCTTCATCACGGAGGCGAATATGGAAACCACCGATCTTGCGTGCGTGACGAGTCTATCGCGGGCGCTTAACGACAGCACCGTTCCGGCGATTCGGGGCGGTGTGCGATGAGCCAGTCCGACGATGAGTGGTTGGTTGACGTCGAGGGCCCGAACGTAGTCGTTACGGTCAAATCGGGCTCCCAGACGGAGCGCCGAGTTCTCGGCCAACATCAAACGCGCGTGCTGAGGGAACAGCTACGCCTCGCAGATCTGCTCGCCAGGCGTAACAGGTGGGTGAGTGGTTCAGTTCCATCTCCCATCGAGGACGCGGCCGGAGACTTCTCAATCAGCGGCGTCCGGGTGCAACCAGCGACGCTGGATGGCCCGGCTCCGAGGCCAACGGTGCCAGCCGACGATGATGCCGACAGCGGCGAGCTGCTGGAGCAAATGCGCGAGGAACGTGGTCGCGCGATAGACGGTTCTGAGGACGACGATGCCCAAGCAGACGTGAGGGCAAGGCGTCTGGAAGCAATCAGGCTGACCTCTGGAGCGCTGGACGAGGTGGCGAAGGCGTACGCCGAAGGGCTGGCGCCCCTGGATGACGACGACGCTTGGGCAAGGTCCGCGCGTGCAGGCATGGCTTTCCCGGGCCGCTGGGAGATAAGGGCCGAGGGCAACGGGGTCTTCTTCAGTGTTCCCGGGAGCGCCGTCGATGGAGAATTTCACCTGACCAGTTCCGAGGCGCTGGCGGTTGGCGTGCTGATGATTCAAGTATCGCAGCGGCAGTGGGCAGAGAAACGACTCAACGACTCGCAGCTGCGTGAGCTTCAGAGCCGATTGTTACGCGTCACGCGATACGAAGAGCTGCTTGAAGTTATCGGGCGTGGGTGGAACGAAATGGCCTCGCAGTCCGCGTCCAGTGACGCATATGAGATCAGGATTGTGCCCTCGCCTGCTCAGGGGAATGACATATTCGAGGCCTGGCATTCATCGAAACCGACGCCGTTGGTGTCTGCGCTCGCTTTCCGCGGTGCCTGGCTGCTGTATGTAGATCCGGAAGTGGCGGAGGTTGTCCATGATCCCGTCAGCTTCACGGGTATGAAGATCGAGAGTCGGCTGGCTGCGCTCGACTGGGTCGATACGTTCGCACAGAGATATGTTTCGGTCGCAGAAAGTATTCCGCGTACAACGGGCCGCGACGATGAAGCTCCTGACAGCGATCTGGAAACCGATGCAGGAGATCAAGGATGAGCCCGGACACCTCAATGCTCTGCGACGACTGGACGGGCAGGACGGCGGACCGGAGCGCTTGCGCGACGGGCCAGAGTCCTGCCGGCGCGAGCGAAGCGAGCGCCCTTGGTAGTACTCAGAGTTATTGCTTCACCAGTCCGATTCGTGGCGATGCCGCGGTAGAAGGGCGAATGGAGCAGCGTCGGGATCGGTTGGCGGCGCGGGTGATGCTCTGGACGGCTTCATCGCTAAAGGCTGTCCGGTGCTGTGGGCGGATGCTGCATAACGACGCTGTCGGCGACCCGGACGATGGTCAGGCCGTCGTAGTTAAGCGTCGCGAAGTGGATGGCCAGAACATTGCTAGTTTCGGCGGGTTGATGACGTGCGGGTCGGTGTGGTCATGTCCGCGTTGTTCGGCGGTGATAGCGCATGAACGAGCCACCGAGATAGGCAACGCAGTGCGTGAGTGTTGCGACCGTGGCGGAAGCGTGTACTTGCTGACTCTGACCATGCGTCACGGCGGTCGAGATAAGTTGGCAGATCTTTGGGATGCGCTGAGTTCAGGATGGCGTAGCTCATTCGGCACGCGCGCCTGGACGGGTCAGAAAGAGCGAACAGTCGAGCGGGCTGGCCGGCCGACTACGGTCCGGTCCGTGATGGGCGACGCAGAGCGGTTCGACATCGCTGGGGTCACACGTGTCGTGGAGGCGACCTATGGCTCACCTGCGGACGGAGGCAACGGCTGGCACCTCCATATCCACGCTCTCCTTTTCTCGGCCACCTCTTTGGCGACCGGTCTTGTCCAAGACCTGCCTGTGGTATTTCGGGCCGTCGACCCAGCCTGGTTGAGTCGAGTCGTTCTCGCGTCTCGGCTTCATGAGCGTTGGTCTGCTGGTTTGCGAAAGCACGGGCTCAGCGAGACAGGCTCTGTAGCAGTTGATTTGCGGGAAGTCTCGAATTCCGGCGCGGAGTATGTCGGCCGCTACCTTGCGAAAGCTACTTATGAGGCCGCCGAGCAAGTCGGTATGGAGATCGCGAGAGGTCAGATCACCAAGGAGGGTCGCACGAAGAGAAACCGAACGCCGTTCCAACTGCTGTCCGACTTAGCCGCCTCTGTAGACGCTCGGGGCTTTGGTGTGCGTACTCCGCGGCGGTGGTCGGTGGAACAGGCAGGCGGCGGTGACTGGGCTGTCATCGACCGGGAGACTGGCGAGGTTGTGCACGTGACACCCCCTGGGGAGTGGCGAGTTTGGCATGAGTGGGAGCAAGCTTCGAAAGGTAGGCGCCAACTCCTGTGGTCGCGTCGGCGTAGGGACCCGGCATCCATCCGCGAAGCGATGTGGAACGACCTCCTAGATGCGCGCGGCGCAAGCGCCGAGGACTCCGACGAGGTGCTTGCGTCGCGTGAGGTTGACGCAGAAGTGTTGGGCGAGATCAGCCGGCGAGACTGGTACCGAATCGTCGTTTGGCGACCTAGCCTGTGGACGGCACTGCTTGACGCTGCCGAGTCGGGGGGTCAGATAGCCGTCGACGATCTGTGCTCGCGGAATGGGGTTGAGTTTGTGCCGCAGCGAAGACTGCGGCTAGCGGGCTGAGCCCAAAAGCCTTTGCGGGAACGCTTTCCGGTGGCGCATCTGTGCGGGCTCGCTAACGTGTCTTCGTCGCAGGTGGTGCCGCTGACCGGTCGATGACTGAAGGGTTGACACGGTAGTCCGCGCTGAAAGGTGCGGCCCGCCACGATGTTGGCTTCGGCCTTCAGAAGCATTCCCAGATGCCTGCTATGCGAGTGAGTGCTCGCGGAACGGCGTCAAGTGCAGCGGAGGTTGAGGCTAACGGGTTGAGAATGTGAGGTCCGCTCTCAGAGCTGCCGTAGCACGATTTGTGAGTTGGGGGGTTAAATCGCGTGGCTGGCGGGGTGTGCTGCGAAGCGCCGAGCGCAGCGGTCGGAGCAGAACCAGAGATCATGGTCGTTGTGACGCAGATGGTGGGTGGCGGTGCGTGGGTCGATGCGGATGCCGCAGACCGGATCGGTGGGGTATTGCGACGGCGGTAGCTGCACCCTGTACACCGCCACTGGGGCGCTGATATTGCGTAGCTCGGTCTCGCCCATCGGGTGGGCTGCGACGCCGCGCGCTCTACACGCGGTCAGGATCGGTTCGGTGATGACGGCGTGCCCGGCGCCTGCGAGTGCGGTGACGCGTGCGGCGGTGTTGACGGCATGGCCGAAGTAGTCGTGGTGGCGCCGGACTGCGCTGCCGTGGTGAATTCCGGCGCGTAGTCCGAGGAAGCCGTCCTCGTCTGCGGCGCGGTCGGCGAGGTCAAGGATGGTCGCCATCATCGTGTCAGGGTCGTGGGCGTGGAGCATCACGGCATCACCCATCGCCTTCACCAGCGTGACATCGAGGGCCAACGAGTCACGCGTCAGTTCGACTAGCCGCCCGGCGAGGTAAGCGGCTTGCTCGTCGCCGCACATTTCGGTTAGGGCGGTGAAGCCGGACAGATCGACGAACGCGAAAGTCGCGTCGGCGGCGGCGGTCTCACGCATGCTGTCCACCGTCGGCTTCGCGATCGGTGTGTCTGACTTTGGTGGTGTCGTGACGGCCGGTGCGCAGGCGCCCCAGTCCTGGCAGGAAGCGCCCAACCCTTGCGGCGTAGCGGGCGTAGGGCTCACCGTGGACGCGTTTCAGGTGGGGCTCTTCGATGCGGCGTACTTGCGCTTCAATGCCGGTGAAGGCAAGGAACCAGCCGATGAGTGCAACGAGGTTGGGGACCATGAGCGCAAGGCCGAGTAGTGCAACGAGCACCGCAGTGAAGATGGGGTTGCGCACCCAACCGAACGGGCCGCCGGTGACTAGTGCGGTGCGTTCATTTTGGTCGACCCCGATCCGCCAGGATGCACCCAGCGCCATCTGTGCACCGAAGGCGGTCAGAATGCCCATTACCGCTAGGGCCACGCCGAGCACGTAGACGGGAAGGTGCTGCAACACGCTCATGGGTGATAGCCCCAGCCAGTGCGCCAGCGGGCCGCCGACACCGACCATGAGGTAGCCGATGTCGGTGGCGGTGAGCGCTGACCATCCCAGCGAGCCCCGTGGAGACAGTGTGCGCCGGTTGCCGCTGTCCCCGGTGCGGCGGCGCTGGATGAGGGTGCGCAGCGCCCCAGCGATCAGCATCATGACCACGAACAGGGCCAGCGCGGCGGCGGCCATCATCGACCACCTGCCGCAGCGAGTGGCTTGGCGGCGACGCCGAGCAGATAGTCGCCCTGGATGCGGGTCACCGATCCGAGGATGACCAAACCCTGCCGGCTCACCTCGTCGAGGAAGTCCTCGGCCGTGAACCGGTCGTCTGTCGGATGGTCGAACAACCGCCGATAAGTGAGACGGTTGAGGGCGTGGGCGGTGACTTCTTCGAAGTAGAATCGCCCACCTGGGGTGAGCACTCTGGCGGCTTCGGCTACCGCGGCCCGCCAGTCGGGGACGTGGTGGATGATCCCGAAGTCGAACACGGCGTCGTAGCTGCCATCGTCGGCGTCGAGCGCCGCCCTCAGATCGGTGGCGCTGCCGGTGGCCAGGTGTACCCGGTCACCGTAGGGGGCGAGCTGGGCTCGCGCCCGTTCGATCATTGCCGGGTCCAGATCGAGGGCGTCGATCCGCGCGGCGCCGAAGCGCTGCAGCACCAGCTGCGAGCCGTAGCCCGATCCGCAGCCGATTTCGAGGGCTCTGCTGCCCGGGGGGAGCCGACCGCCGAAACGCAGTAGTACCGGTACCTCATAGAGGCGTTGCAGCCAGCGCCGAGGCGGCGAGTTGATCAGAGCTGTTTCTGCCCGGTTCATCAGCACCGTGGACTCCTTTCCCAGTCGACAGGCCGGTCGCCACCAGCGTCCGAATGATCGTCGGCTGTGGGTGGCATCGTCCTTTAACGATCTATAGTGGACGCTATCATCGTTTTGTGACGATGAATAGACCTGGTGGCGATGCAGCTGCTGGACCGCGCTGGGGTGGCGCGGCGCTGCTGCGCCCGGGGGTGTTGGCCTTTACCGGATCAATCGGCCCCACTGACGTGCATGCCCACCATGCCGTTCAAGTCATCACCGCGACAACGGCTTTGACGGTGCTCGACGAGCACGGCGCGCGACACGTCGGGATGAAGGTGGTCGTGCCCGCCGATGCGCCACATCGGATCGAGGTCGGCGCCCAGGAGGGCACGGTGGTGTTCCTGGAACCCGAATCCGCGCCGGGACGGTCCGCGCACTCCCGTGCCGTCGGTTCCGGATGGACGGTCACCCCAGTGCTGGGTCCTACCCGTCGGCGAGCGTTGGCGACCGTGGTTGACGAGCTGATCGCGCACCTGGCGCCCGTCACTGCCGACTACGCCACCGCAGCGCGGCATCCCGCCGTCGATGACGCGTTGCGGCTGTTGCCCGACCTGGTGGCGGCGGGTCCGGTCACTGGTACCGAACTTGCTGCCCAGCTCTACCTGTCGGCGAGCCGGTTGACTCATTTGTTCACCGAGCAGGTCGGTATCCCGTTGCGGCGTTACGTGTTGTGGTCACGGTTGCGGGCCGCGATCACCCGGGTGCAGGACGGTGATGACCTGACCGGCGCCGCGCACGGGGCGGGATTCGCCGACAGCGCCCACCTCACTCGCACCACCCGCGAGATGTTCGGCTTGGCGCCCTCGGTGCTGAGCCGGCACGTGTCCTGGGACCTCGACAGCAGATAGCCGAATCATTCAAGCCCTGCTACGTCGGTGACCGCGACGATCGAAGGCATGAGCACGACTTCTTCGACATCGACCGCGACCACCGCGGCCCAGGCGGTGGCCCGCTACGGCTACGTGCCGTTCATGCTGATCGGTCTCAACGGGGCGGGTGTCGCGGTGGCCGCCGCTGGCGCCCCGAAGTACTGGCTGCTGGTGATTCTGGCGGCGGCGATCGCCACGGCGTTTCTGGTGGAGCGGGTGATCCCGTATGACCCGCAGTGGAACCACGACCGCGCCGATGGCACCCGCGACCGCATCCACGTCGCGGTCAACGAAACCCTCATCCTGGCCAGCGTCGCGGCTATCCCGCTGCTGGCCGCGATCGTCCCCGCGCCCCAGTTATGGCCCCACAGCTGGCCTTTCGTCGCACAGGTGCTGGCCGCGATCCTGGTCGCCGACTTCGGCATCACCGTGGTGCATCTGGCCAGCCACAAGATCGGCGTGTTGTGGCGCTTTCACGCGGTGCACCACAGCATCACCCGCTTCTACGGCCTCAACGGTCTGATGAAGCACCCGCTGCACCAGACCGTGGAGATGGCCGCCGGTGTGGCACCCCTGATCCTGATCGGGTTGCCCGTCGACGTGGCTTCCGCGCTGGCCCTGGCCGTGGCGATCCAGCTGCTGCTGCAGCACTCCAACGCCGACTACCGCATCGGGCCGGCCAAGTACGTTCTGGCCCTCAACGAAGGACATCGTTTTCACCACCTCAAATGGGCCGGCGTCGGGGACGTCAACTTCGGGTTGTTCACCCTGGTGTGGGATCACCTGATGCGCACCTACTCCTATGACCCCGCCCGGCGCTTCGACTCCACCCAGCTGGGCATGGCTGCCAAACCCGACTACCCCAGCAGCTATCTGCGCCAGATGATCTACCCGTTCACCTCCGGCGGCGGCTGCACCCTGGCACCCGACACCGACATCCCTGTGGCAGAGACACGGCCCCCGAAATTCGGTTCACCCTCGAACTAGGCCGATCGTGCAACGCAACGCAGTTGTGACATCAACCCGGTCACTGAGTCTGCTAGCCGCTCGGGTTAGGCCAGAGCCAGGAACAGCTTCTCCAGCTCGGCCTCGGTCATGGGTTGTTGTCCCTCGGTGGCCTCTCCGGTCAGGCATTCGCGTAAGCCGGTGGCGACGATCTTGAAGCCGGCCTTGTCCAGGGCGCGCGACACCGCGGCTAGTTGGGTGACGACGTCTTTGCAGTCGCGACCCTGTTCGATCATCGAGATCACCCCGGCAAGCTGGCCCTGGGCCCGACGCAACCTATTGAGTACCGCGGCAATGGCGTCTTCGTCACCGACCATGAATATGGTTCCTCTCAACAGCGGGGTTAACCTCCCATGTTACCCGTGGGGGTATTCCTTTGGGCAGTTCTCACGTGGCGATCCGAGTCGGGATGAGACGGCGCAGGGGGCAGTAGGCGTACCGGACACACGCGAATGTCATGGTGGCGGCCACGGCGGTGAAGGACGCGGCGGCGATTCCCACGCCAGGGTGAATCTCTTGGGACACAATGACCGAGGACATCGCAAGGACAAACCAGCCGAAAGCCTTTCGCAACAGGTCGGGGTTGACCATGGCGGTCAGGCGGGCACCGACCAGGGCGCCGATCGCGGCCGCGGTGGCTACTGCCAGCGCCGCCGCCCAATCGATCTGCACGCTGGACAGATAGCCGCCCAGGCCCGCGAACGAGTTCATCGAGATCACGATCAACGAGGTGCCGACCGCGACCGGCATCGGCAACCCACCCAGCACCGCGAGGGCGGGCACCACCAGAAATCCTCCGCCAGCGCCGACCAAGCCGGTCAGCAGGCCAACCGCCAGGCCCTCGACGAGGATCTTCCACAGATGTGGTCCGTCAGCGGCGACGGCGGCCGAACGGCCGCGCAGCATCGCGACCGCCGTGGCGGCCATCATCGCGGCGAAGCCGATGAGCAGGACCGTGCCCGGAATGAACCGGGCCAGTTGTCCGCCGCCGTAGGCGCCCGCCATGCCCGCTGCGCCGAAGGTCAGGCCCGTGCGCCAGTGCACCCGGGCGGCCCGTGCGTGGGAGATCCCGCCGATCGTGCTGGTAACGCCGACGACCACCAGCGAGGTGGCGATGGCCTGCTTGGCGTCCATGCCTGCGACGTAGGTGAGCAGCGGCACCATCAGGATCGAGCCGCCGCCGCCGAGTAAACCCAGCACCATGCCGACGATCAGGGCCAGGCCGACGGTGAGCACGGTCATCGTCACGGCGAATCCCTTCAGATGGTGGTTGCGTCATATACCTGGGGGGGTATAGTTACGTACTGTGGCATACCCCAGGGGGTACCTGCAACTCTGTATCCGTCGCCCTGGGGCCGCTGGGGCGGTGACACTCGCCGCCACACACGAAAGGACTCTTCCCACCATGAAATTCATCCAGTACTACTTGGACTGTCTGTCCCACGCGTCGTATCTGATTGCCGATGAGAGCACCGGCCGCGCAGTCGTCGTCGATCCCCAGCGCGATGTTGCGGAGTATCTGTCGGATGCCGAAAAGCTGGGCTGCCGAATCGAACTCGTCATCGAGACTCACTTCCACGCCGATTTCGTGTCCGGTCACCTGGAGCTAGCCGCAGCCACCGGCGCCACGATCGTGTACTCCTCGGTCGCGCAGACCGAGTTCGCGTCGATGGGTGTCGCCGACGGCCAGCGCTATGGCCTGGGTGAGGTCACGCTGGAGTTCCGCCACACCCCAGGGCACACACCCGAGTCGATGAGCATCGTGGTCGAGCGCCGCGGCGATGAGGTCCCCTACGGCGTCCTGACCGGCGATACCTTGTTCATCGGTGACGTCGGGCGGCCCGATCTGCTCGCCTCCATCGGGTTCACCCGCGAACAGCTGGCTGGCATGCTGTACGACTCGCTGCACACCAAGCTGATGACACTGCCTGATGCCACTCGGGTGTACCCGGCACACGGCGCGGGTTCGGCCTGCGGCAAGAACCTTTCCACCGACCTGTGGTCGACCCTCGGCGAGCAGAAGCTGACCAACTACGCGGTGCGCGCTGCCGACAAGGCCACGTTCATGGATCTGGTCACCCAAGGACAACCGCCCGCTCCCAGCTACTTCGGCTATGACGCCATGCTCAACCGCGAGGACCGCGAACTCCTCGATGAGACGAAGATGCCGGCTGCGATGACCTACACCCAGGTCCTCGACGCGCTCAACGGCGGCGCACTCTTGGTCGATGGCCGTAGCCCCGAAGAATTCGCGTTAGGCCACCTTTCTCGCGCCATCAACATCGGACTGGAGGGCCGCTATGCAGAATTCGCCGGGTCGGTGCTGCCCTCCGACGTCGACATCGTGTTGTTCAGCGAGCCCGGCCTGGAACTGGAAGGCAAGAATCGTCTTGCGCGTATCGGTTTCGACCGCGTCATCGGCTACCTCGACCGCCCGTTCGAGGTCATGTTCGAACACCGAGATGACGTGCAGATCGCTCCGCGGTTGACGGCCAAATCCTTCGACCAGCGCACCTCCGAATTGACCGACGTGCAGGTCGTCGACGTGCGCAACCCGGGCGAGGTCGCGGCGGGAAGCATCCCGAATGCCGTCGCGATCCCCGTGGGCCAGCTGCCCAGCCGGTCCGGTGAACTGGATCCCGCCAAGCCGACGGTGGTGTACTGCGCCGGCGGTTACCGCTCCTCGGTCGCCGCGAGCCTGTTGCGTCAGCGCGGATTTGGGGACGTGAGCGACATCGTGGGCGGCTTCAACGCCTGGGAAGCCGCTCAACAGAATGCTTAGGTAAGTAAGCGCAACGACGAGCCTGTGGTGCTCAACCGTGACCCACGCTCGAATTATCGCCACTGACCGGCTATCATCGCCGCATGACGATGAATAGGGCGGATGGCTGCCTCACCGGAGGTGCTTCGGGGAATCAAAATCTGGATGCCGCGGTGGCGCTGTTTCATAGCCTCTCCGATTCGGCACGGTTGGCGATCGTGCGCCGCCTGGCCGACGGGGAGGCCCGCGTGGTCGATCTGATCGGGGAGCTGGGTCTGGCGCAGTCCACAGTGTCGGCGCATGTGGCGTGCTTGCGGGACTGCGGCCTGGTCACTGGCCGCCCCGAGGGGCGGCAGGTGTTCTATTCGCTGACCCGCCCTGAGCTGCTCGATCTGCTGGCCTCGGCCGAGACGCTGTTGGCCGCGACCGGCAACGCGGTGGCGCTGTGCCCCAACTATGGAATCCGCTCCGGCACCGCCGCGACGACGGGTGCGCAGGAGGCTCGGCGATGAGCGATGCATGCGGCTGCGGCAGCGACGAACCCCGCGGTGCCGAGGAGCGTGAGCCCGAGCGGCTCTGGCAGATCAAGGAGATGCAGTTCGCCGCCCTCTCGGGGGTGTTCCTGCTGGCAGCGGTGATCGCCGGGTCCCTCGACGTCACTGAGCCGGTCGTGCGCACCCTGGAAGCGGTGGCACTGCTGGCTGGCGCCTACACCTTTGTGCCGTCGACCTTGAAGCGGCTGGTGAAGGGCAAGATCGGGGTTGGCACGCTGATGACCATCGCCGCCGTCGGCGCGGTGATCCTCGGCGAGGTGGGTGAGGCCGCGATGCTGGCCTTCCTGTTCTCCATCAGCGAGGGACTGGAGGAGTACTCGCTGGCGCGCACTCGACGCGGCCTGCGGGCGCTGTTGTCGCTGGTCCCCGATGAGGCGACCGTGCTGCGTGACGGCGCCGAAAAGACCGTTGCGCCGGCGGATTTGCAGATCGGCGACCGGATGCTGGTCAAGCCCGGTGAGCGTGTCGCGACCGACGGCATCATCCGGTTGGGCCGCACCGCACTCGATGTCTCGGCCATCACCGGCGAGTCGGTTCCCGTGGAGGCCGGCCCCGGTGATGAGGTGTTCGCGGGGTCGATCAATGGCACCGGGGTACTCGAGGTGGAGGTCACCACCACCGCCGAGGACAACTCGCTGGCCCGCATCGTGCGCATCGTGGAGGCTGAGCAGTCCCGCAAGGGCACCTCCCAGCGCTTGGCCGATCGCATCGCCAAACCCCTGGTGCCCGGCATCATGATCGTCGCGGCGCTGATCGCGGTGATCGGCAGCCTGCTCGGTGACTCGGCCACCTGGATCGAACGTGCCCTGGTCGTGCTGGTCGCGGCCTCACCGTGCGCGCTGGCGATCTCGGTGCCGGTCACCGTGGTGGCTGCGATCGGCGCCGCCAGCAAGCTCGGCGCGCTGGTCAAGGGCGGCGCCGCGCTGGAAGGGCTGGGCAAGATCCGCGGTGTCGCCTTGGACAAGACCGGCACGCTCACCGCGAATCGGCCCGCCGTCATCGACGTGGCCACCACCAACGGTGCGACCCGCGAGCAGGTGCTGGATCTGGCGGCCGCGCTGGAAGCGCGCAGCGAGCACCCGCTGGCCGCGGCGATCCTCACCGCAGCTGAGAACGTCGTGCCCGCCACCGACGTCGAGGCCGTCACCGGTGCCGGGCTCACGGGGCGTCGCGAAGGGCACACGCTTCGTCTGGGCCGCCCCGGCTGGCTGGACCCCGGCCCGTTGGCCGGTGATGTCGCGCGGATGCAGCAGGCCGGCGCCACCGCCGTGCTGGTCGAAGACAACGGGCAGGTGATCGGTGCGATCGCCGTGCGCGACGAGCTGCGCCCCGAGGCCGCCGAGGTGGTCGCCCGCCTGCGCCGCGACGGCTACCACGTGGCGATGCTCACCGGCGACAACCACGCCACCGCCGCCGCGCTGGCCCACGACGTCGGGATCGAGGCCGTGCACGCCGAGCTGCGCCCCGAAGACAAAGCGCGACTGATCGAACAGCTACGCGCCCAGCGCCCCACCGCGATGGTCGGCGATGGCGTCAACGACGCACCCGCGCTGGCCACCGCCGACATAGGTATCGCGATGGGCGCGATGGGCACCGACGTGGCCATCGAAACCGCCGACGTGGCGTTGATGGGCGAAGACCTGCGCCACCTGCCCCAAACGTTCAACCACGCGCGCCGGGCACGGCGAATCATGCTGCAAAACGTCGGCCTATCCCTCGGGCTGATCATCGTGCTGATGCCGCTGGCACTGTTCGGCATTCTCGGATTGGCAGCGGTCGTGCTGGTTCATGAACTCGCCGAGATCGTGGTGATCGCCAACGGTGTGCGGGCCGGGCGCACCCGACCGCTGGCCGCCGCCCCGCTCGATCCGGCAGCCAGCCACACCCGCGCGGCACCAGTGAGCGCACCGTCGTGACCCCCGGCCCCACCAGCCCAGAGGCCAGGGTGAGGCGGGCGCAGATCACTTTGGCCGCCACCGTGGTCATCGTCGCCGCCTTGGACCTGGGATTGAAGACCTGGGCCGGCCGCACCCTAAATGACGGCAGCTCAATAGATCTCGGGCCGCTCAACTTGCGACTGGCGTTCAACCCCGGGGTGGCATTCAGTTTCGGCGACACCCTGCCCCCCGCGGCTCTGCTCGGCGTCACCGGCGTCATCGTGGTCGGTTTGGCGGTGTTCGCCGTCCGCGTGACGCGCACCGCCGCGCTGCCCGTGGTGCTGGCGCTAGCGGCGATGCTGGGCGGCGCGGTGGCCAACGTGATCGACCGCGCCGGTGATGGGCTGGTCACCGACTACCTGCACACCGGCTGGTTCCCCACCTTCAACCTCGCTGACGTCTTCGTCGTCACCGGGGCAGCAGCACTCGTCGTGGCCAGTTGGCGGGCAAGCGCCACCGCAGACTCGGAGGTAACCGGATGATCTTGTCCTCAGTGCTGCCCGCGATCGGCTTGTTCATCGTCACCAACATCGACGACATCATCGTGCTCTCACTGTTCTTCGCCCGCGGCGCAGGCCAACGCGGAACCACCGCCCGGATCACTGCCGGGCAATACCTCGGATTCGCCGGAATCCTGGGCGCGGCGGTGCTCGTTACCCTGGGTGCCGGAGCGTTCCTACCCCCAGAAGTCATCCCGTACTTCGGGCTCATCCCGCTGGCCCTGGGGCTGTGGGCGGCATGGCAAACCTGGCGCGGAAACGACGATGACGATGACGACGGCAAGCTCTCTGGAAAGAACGTCGGCGTCTTGACCGTCGCAGCAGTCACCTTCGCCAACGGCGGGGACAACATCGGCGTCTATGTTCCGGTCTTCCTCAGCGTGGGTCCGGCTGCCGTGGTGGCGTATTGCGTCGTCTTCCTCGTGCTCGTCGCGGTACTGGTCATCGCCGCCCGATTCGTGGCCACCCGCCGGCCGATCGCCGAAGTCCTCGAACGCTGGGAGCACGTCCTGTTCCCGATCGTCCTGATCGGCCTGGGCATCGTCATCCTGGTCAGCGGCCTCGCCTTCGAGAACTAGCCGGCCCCCAACACCGGCGGTGAACTGCACGTCAACGCCACTCACCGAAAGGCTCCGCCATGACTCGCCCTAGGCGAATCGTCGCCGTCGCGGCAGCCCTCGTCATCGCGACAGCCTCGGGTGCCGGCTGCACCACCGGCGAGGACGCCGTCGCCCAAGGCGGCACCTTCGACTTCGTCTCGCCCGGCGGCAAGACCGCTATCTTCTACGACCCACCCTCGACACGGGGCACCATCGGCGACCTGACCGGACCCGATCTGTTCACCGACGAACCGATCCGGCTGTCCGATTACACCGGACAGGTGGTCCTCATCAACGTTTGGGGCTCCTGGTGTGCGCCATGCCGCACCGAAACTCCCGAACTCGAAACGGTATACGCCGAATATCGCGACCGCGGCGTGCAATTTCTCGGTATCGACGTCCGCGACAACCGCGACACCGCACGCGATTTCGTCACCGACCGCAACGTGCAATACCCCTCCATCTTCGACCCAGCAATGCGCAGCCTCATTACCCTGGGACGCACCTACCCGACCAGCGTGGTTCCCACCACCATGGTCCTCGACCGCCAACACAGAGTCGCGGCGGTGTATCTCATGGCACTCCTAGCCGAAGACCTCCGGCCGCTGCTCGATCGGCTCACCAGCGAGGGCTGATACCTCCACCTCGCCGGGTAACACTCTGATCGCTGAACGGGTGGACCGTTCCCTTAACAGCGCGAATTAGAAGAAACCCCACAGATCTTCCAGAACATCGAGAACGCCCAGAAAGCCCGTCGCCGACCGCTCGCAATGGTTCAGTCAGCCCTTGACCCAAGGTGGGACGGTGTGGTGCCACGGTGCAACGAAGACGCTATATGCACGTCATCCCGGGTTGGGCGATCATCAGCGCGATCGTGAAGACCGGCCCGAGGAGGGCCGTACCGGTCGCCGTGATGAGAGCGGTACGGGCGGTGATTCCGTTGGGCGGGAACAAAAGTCGCTCCACGCGTTGTGTGACGGCCAGTCCGGCGGCGCTGAGCGCCGCTGCTGGTGTGAAGGTGGGGGTAGGGGTGGGAAGGCTGAGGGCAAGGAGTGCATCGACGACGATGTCGGGGCTGTGGCGGCGAGCGGCGACGTCGTCGGCGCGCATCTCCAGGAGCCGGGCGACGTCGCCGGCACCTTGGGTGAACAGCCGGACCCGGGGAAGTAGTGTGCTCAGTGCCCTGGTAAAGGCAAGGATTTGGTGGTGACGCCCCCGGAGATGGGCGCGTTCGTGGGCGAGCACCGCGGCCAGCTGGGCGTCGTCGAGGACGTCGAGGGCGGCGCGGGTGATGACGATGGTGTGCGGACGCCCAGCCAGGCAGTACACCCCGCGGCGGTCACTATCGATGACGAACGTTCCTCCGGGACCCCGTGGAATGTGTCCGGTGGCGACCCGGACGGCGTGAACGTGATCGTGACTTCCCCGACGCATCCGATGAAGAGCCAGCGCGGCGCGAGCGCCCAGCATGATCACCGCCAGGGTGCTCATCGCCGCCACGGCCAAGACGCCGGCTTGCACCAGGTGGCCGTACCCGCCGCGGGCGATCAATCCCAGACCGGCCACGCACCCGGTCAGCACCGAACCGATCCGACCCCAAGAGGCAACGGTCTGGGACAGGAACAGCGCCACCGCGACCACCGCAGCCACCAGCACACTTCCCATCACGGCCAGCCAGACACCGATGCCCCATCGTGGTGCGGCGCCGGCGCGGGTGGCACGCGACAACAACGTCGGCCCCAGCACAGTCAGGGACACCGCGTACGCGAGCAGGCACACGGCCAGGTTCATCGCTTGGTGGCCCTTCTGCTGCGGCGCCGGATCACGTCTTCGAGCCCGGCGAGTTCCTCGGGGCTCATCTCGTCGACGAAGTGCATCAAAACAGCCGTGGTGTCCTCCTCACCGTCGCTGAGCGCTTCGCGCATCAGTCCAGCGATGTGTTCGGCGTGGCTGAGGGTGGTGCGGTAGCGGAAGGCCTTGCCCTCGCGTTCCCGGCGCAGATGCCCTTTACGGTATAGGTTTTCCATCGTCGAGAGCACCGTCGTGTAGGCGACCTCACGGTCGGCGCGCAGCTGGTCGACCACCTCCCGGACGGTGCCCTGCCCGTCGGCGGCCCAGAGTTGGGCCATCACCACGGTCTCCAAATCACCGAACACCCGCACCAATACCACCCATTCCGTTCGCTGTGCCAGGCAAGCTCTCGGCTGCGGCCCGTTCCGACCCCCGGCAAGTGCCCACTCGAGCCCACACGCGCCAACTACTATCTCGGTACCGAGATAGTACTCACGGGACTTAAGAACGAGCGCGCGTTGCCGCTCAACGATGTCCTCACCGTCGTGCGGCCCGCCACGGTGATCGGGCGGGCCGCACACACGGTTGAACCCTTCCTACATCTTTCCCGCGCAGCACGGGCACGGTTCCTTCATGTCAGCGCAACAGGTGCACTTGTCCATCGGCATCATCATCATCGACTCGTCGCAGCACCACATCAGCGGCTTCGCGCCGCCAGCGGTGTAGGTGACCGCCATCGGGTCCCCGCCAGTGACGTCGAAGTAGATCTTGCCGGTCGAGGTCTGTCCTTGAGCCAACGAGACAGGGGAAATGCCGTGCGGACTCGCCACCTGCCACAGCACCGGATAGCTGCCGCCGTCAGAGGTTGCGGCGAAGTTAGGGATGACTGGTGTCGAGGTCCCCGAGATTGACGTCACCGTCGCAGTCGCCTCCCATAGCTGCCCGGCCACGGGGAAACCAGGCGCGACATCACCGCTCTTCTTCAAATCCGTGACCGACCAGTCCTGCATGCCACCGCCATCGGCCACCTGCTGATGTGACCCGAACCGGTGCGCACAGTCCTCTGCCGCCGTCGCCACGCCCGCGAAACTCACCCCCACTATCGCCGCGATCGCCGCGAACACCGCCGTCAGATAGAACTTGCGCACACCTTGCTCCTTCTTCGTTGGGGGCCCCGGCCACTGACCACCCATCATCTACTATCTCCGTACCGAGATAGTAGATGATGTTCGACGGGCCTGGCGCGTTTCCGCCCCGAGAACCTATGAGAAGGATCGAAACCATCGCCGAATCCACGAACAGGGTCCATGTGCCGTCCGCATCGTCATCCAATGAATATCGTTCGCCAGCAATAGAAATTGCGACGGTGTTCAACAAATCGTCAACCTATTGCGGCCCTCAAATTGAACTGCTCGTTATCCCCGATTGTCCGTACGCGACGCTCGCCGAGGCGTTGATCGCAGTAACACTCAACAAACTGGACTTATCCCACGCGCCGGTCATCACCACGGTGATCGCGACCACCGCCGAAGCGGCCCGCCGGAGATTCACGGGATCGCCCAGCATCGTCATCAACGGCGTCGACCCGTGGGCGAACCCGATGGGCAACCCCGCCTCACCTGCCGCGTCCATCCCTCCCCGGCCGGACTGCCCTCCCCACACGATCTCGCCCAGGCACTGTTTACCGCGGTGCTTGACGACCACCGAGTCCCTCGCTGAAAACAGGCCGAGTGGTCCAACCCCGAACCGCAAGCCCGTCTCGAATCTAAAGAAACGAGATAGGCCTAGGTGACTGAGCAGGCGCTTGCATTTCCCCAGATCGCGCTGTCTCGTTTCCTGTCTCGCACCGCGCGTCTCAGATTGACGCCGATCGCGCGCTGAAACTGACGTCCGGGTCAGGCGAGAACGTCTGCGTTTGCATGCATTGCCGTGCCGATTCGCATCTGTCCCGTTGACAAGTTCAGAGAAGGAGTGCGCAGTGGAGAGCAATACGCCATCGCAGTGACGGCTCGCCCCAGGCGAGTTGCCAGGAACTGACGATCTGGTCGCTACTCTGCGTGGATGGGAGACATGCCTCTCGGACATTGGCGGGGCACGTGAGTCGGCTTGGCCTCGGCGTTGACGGTGCGAAGTCGCGATACAGTCAGGCCTATCTTTCCGCGGTCTGCTCGCAGTCAGGGCACACGTTGCAAGAAGGTCGCCAGGACGAAGATTGCTGGGCGGTGGACACGACCGTCGACCTGACTGCGGCACCAGTTCTAGTGCAGCTGAAATGCACGTCATCGCCAAAAGGGAAGCGAAAAGGTGACTACCGCATCCCGCTTAAAGCGCATTGGGTGGACAGCTGGTCAACGAAAATGGTGCCGGTTTACGTGATGCTAGTTGTCGTACCCACGCTGCAAGATGAGTGGATCGAGCAGGCTGGCGAGCAGACGGTGCACCGGACACACGCGTACTGGGAAAGGTTTGATCCGAAGAGGCACAAGAAGGCCATCGTTCTGCCAAGAAGCCAACGCTTCCAAGCGTCGACGCTCAAGACGTGGGAGATGCAGTTGAACGATGTCTTCGCAGGAGGTGCCGTGTGAGCGACGCAGGCACAGGTGCAGTGCACCTTGACGACGCGAACGCCTGGCTGACCGCGAATGGGTGGAATCCGGAGTCTGAGGGTCGTGGCGGCTGGATGTGGGTCAACACCGCGCTCGACCGAAAAGTGGGCGTCGTCCGGAATCTGGACTTTGATGCATTGGCCTGGGACGGACTTGTCACCCGGCTTGCCGACGCACACGGACGCGAGCCGGCCGACATTCGGCGGGAGCTACAGTTTTGGGGCATTGACGTGACTTATGTCCGCGCGGCGAACGATGTGGTGATAGCTGACACCATTCCGCTCAACGCTGGCGCGGCAATGACAGAGTCCGCTCGCTTAATGTTCCGTTCGGCCGCGTCAGCAGCGTTGCGTCTGCGTCCGGTTATCAAGGGTGGCTACTCCAAGCTCGGAGATTCCGTAGCGGACTCAGTACGCATGGGCCATACGATTAAGGGGTCGTACATCATCCCTGTCGAGGTTCGAGTCGGGGATGCCGAGTCACCTGAAGAACCGGAGGCTGGCAAGGACGAGGGACAGGATCCGTTGTCAGGTTGGGAAACCGCTACGACGGTGGAGTCGCTGGAGCGGCGCATGACCCGTACGTTTGCACAGGCGATGGCAGCTGTGCACGAGGAGATTGTCCAACGGGAGAAGCTGCCTCAAGGCGAAGCGCTCCTGCGGTTGGTGTCGCAGGGGGTGACGGCTGAGTTCGTCGATGCTGTAGCACGGGTCCTCGACCACAGTGCGGTCGCACAGTTGGACACCACGTTCCAGTGGGCGCAGGCTCAGCCAGCGCCGCGTGATGTCCGAACGTCGGTTGCAATTCCATCTGATGCGAAGGAGAAAATCCGTCGAACAGGAGCGGAATTACGGTCGGGCCGGCTGCCTCGGACTGAGGTGTTCACGGGTCCAGTGGTCCGTGTTTCCCACGAACCAGAGGAGCACACAACGGGTTTCGCCATCAGGACTGTTCGCGGCGGAAGGTTGTGTCGTATTGAAGCAGTGACGACGATCCCGGTTGCGGAAGTAACTCAGTGGATGCGTGATGGGACCACTATCCAGCTCCAGGGCATGGTGCAACGCGGTAATAGCGGTCTGTACATACCGAAGGCGAATGTGGCAGCGCTTGTACACTTATCGGACTAGGTGTGGTGTCTTATGAGACAACAGACCTTAGGTGGTTTAGATGGGTTGTCCCTGCGGCGTCCCCGACAAGACTGCCGGACTGGTTCGGTTCGTCGGTCACCCTCTCATCCTGCCGCGGCGATGAAATACCCCGATCTGTATGTCGCGCGGGCTGACGGTAGGCGCTCTTGCCGGCCGACTCGGCTACTCGCGCAGTTCGTCAAGTAGTTTCTTGCCCCGGAAGCCATGCAGCGCGGCACCCTACAATTGAGCCGCAAGCTGTCTCAGGTCAGGAGCATCGTGATGGCGCGGAAGCGGGTGGTAGTGAGTGCCGCGGCGTTGAAGAAAGCGGGCCGTCGTTCGACGCGGGCTTCGGCGAAGCTCGAAAATCGGGAAGTGCCTGCCGATCATGTGCGCTCGGAAGCAGTACAGCGCTACCTCGATGAGTGCGCGGTCCAAAGGGTGTCGGATCGCCTGCAGCCGGCGCCTGAGAGCGAGCACGGGCCCGCCACATCGCACGAAGGCTAATCTGCATATTTGTTTTCAGATCTTTTGACCGGTCACCTAACGGCTGGGATGATTGGCAATCGCCGCGCGCAAAGTGTGGTCGCGGATCTCGTCCGTCTTGTGCTCTTCATGAAGACGTCGCCGTTCGATGGCGAACTGTTCGCAGGTAGTGTTCCATTCCTTCATCAGGCGGAGAGCTTTTTCCCGGAAGGCTGGACCGGCGCTGACCTCTTCAAATGGGCAAACCAGCATCCTCCGCAGGGTGGAAGATGGGATGAATACCATTGCTTCAGAACGGTATTGAGGCACGTGGCGTGAGTGGTAGTAAACGCGTTTTGCCTGATGGCGACGATATCGGTCCATGACTGCGCCGGTCTGCTTCAATGTGGTTGCAAACAAGGCGCGTAAGGAGTCACGTTTTCGGACAAGTTCTTCGATTTTTTGAACGCTCACTCTGCGCGCTGGCCACGGTGTGGAAGCCGTGATGCCCTTGGCTAGTGCAGCTAGGTGCTCGCCGATAAGTTCGTACTCTTCGTCCAGGTCTTTGACCTTCTTTTTGCACCGGGCGAATTCGTCGACGATGGCGGTGAGTTCGCGAGTGAACGCCTCCGTGTGATCGCGATAAATGTGCAGTCGCTCGTTGTGGCGCGCTTTTTCACATATTGCGAGGTAACGCGGACCTAGTTCATCGATGCCGACTCCCTCAAGGATTCGGGCCGTTGTCTCAGCCCCGCTGATTAGTTCGTCCGGTATCTCTTGAGCAGTAAGCACAGCTGCATGCGCGAGCGCCGTCACCTGGCGATGTATTGGTCCGCGGGCACGCTTGATCTCAATCCGTCGCAGACCGCTCGCGCGGCGCACCTCCGCTGGTGTGACGCCCGCTGCGATGGCGAGCTTGGCCGCGGCGACGTTTAGTGATCGGTGCCAATCCGCGGCGACACCGGGTGCAGGGGAGCCGACGAGCATATTTCTAGGGTAAGTCCGATAACAGACATACGTCTCTTGTTAGCCATTGGCGTGATCGTGCCCGGAGTGCTCGAAGTGGCAGCTGGTGGCGGTGAATGATCGGCAGTGGCTGATCGGCGTGGGGCTTGACCTGCAATTTTCCCGGTTTGGTAACAGCAGATGCCTGTTCGCGACGATGCAAGCAAACTCGGGTTCAGTGGGCGCGGAAGACGTCCTTCACCCGAAAGGCACTGACTCATGGCTGATTTGAACCGACTCGATGATCTTGTACTCGACCCGACCCAGGTGCTCGCATTTGGCACCGGGGGTGGATCGCGAGCCCAGAGTGTGTACCGAGATGGCGCGGCGACGGATGAACCGGTGTTGGTAGACGACGCGCAGCTGTACAAAGTGACAGGCCTCGCAGTGAGTGTTGGCGGTCGCGGCCTGGATGGCGCCGAGGTGCGGACTACCACTCCGCTTGAGACCGTGCCGGCGGGCGTTCTGTTTCAAGCGGAGGGCCGATGCACATTGTCCATCCGTGCTGACGCACGCCCAGGCTGGGGGGATCGCGGGCCCAGAGGCGTATTGGCGGTGACGGTTTACATCCAGACGCTCAAGCCGGTCGGTTCGGTGACGGATATTCTCCGCGGGGCCAACAGCGGGTCCCGTCGTGGAGGTGCTGAGTGATGTTCAGAGGGCATCGAATTAGATCTTCCGATCCGTTCCGCCTATCGACCCTCGGTCGCTGTCGGGCCGTAGTCGCCTGGCTCCGTGGTCCTGCGCTGATGCGACGATGGTTGTTACTGCTTCTCACCGTCGGGACGATCTCGTGCTGGGCTGGCGTTCTGCTCATCCTCTTCGTGATGCAGCCTGCATCACCGGGGGAGACGATAACGGCGCGTGAGCCGGAAGAGGATACTGCCGCGCTGTTTCGCGTGGGACCCTCGTCGTCGGAAGTAATCGAACTGCCCGGGTACGAGTGCCATCCGATGCCCAAACTTGGTCTGAAGTATCTGAACCCGATGCGTACGGGGCCGTCTGTGGTGGCGATCGGCAAGGACGGCGTGGTGTGGGGTCCTTCGTGTGTCGTGGAATATGGATTGGCTGGTTCGTGAGATGACCGATCCATTGGCAACGTTCCCGAAGCATCGCCAACCGATGGTAATTCGGACATTGGTGTGCCGCCGCGGTGTCGAGAGAATTGAAATACCCGGGGTTGCATCGGATTATCGGTCCTCCGAAGACATCCGGACTGTGCTCTTGGTGCTCAGAGAGCGACCATGCTTCGGTTCGCCGACGAACGATGTGGGCTCGCGGCCAAGCCCGTTCAAGAACGCCTCGCGGCAACGACTGTACGAGGTCTTGGTCGACGAATTTGGACCGATGTGCCAATCATGCGGGCAGCGCTACGGTCACGTTGCCGACCATGATCATTTCACAGGACTGGTCCGTGGCTTGCTCTGCCGAGTGTGCAACACGTGGGTCGATACGTGCGTGCACGCTGACTCGGCGGACTGCGACTACGCCTTTTACTTGAACGCACCGCCTGCTGAGAGTCTGAAACTCCGCTATCCGGCGAGTCATCGTCAACGGGCACTCGACGAAGTCCGGCGGTCAATCCTGGGATTCGAAGTTCTTGATCCGAGGTCCTGGCCGTCGACCGATCCAACCGGCTGGCGGTGGCCGGCTCCTGATCGGGCACAACTGGCAGAAGTCGCGAGCAACTGGTGGAGTCGACATCCAGACGCCACGTCACGGAGGCGGGATCAGCGGGAAGCCGTGATGCAATGAACGTTCGACGTCTCGTATTCTCGTGCGGGTTAGCTAGTTTCGTCTTCTGGATAGGTTCGCTACTCGGGTACGGCAATCTCCTGTTCTGGGGTATCTTCGCGATCGCTTTGTCGATCCTGCTGATACTTCTGGCTATTGGTGTACGCCGCCGCCGTCAGTGGTCGCGCTATGGTCCGGATCTCCGGTACGCCATGTCTGTGCTCTCAAACCGCCGCAAGTGGGCGGATCTCGCCGAAATTCTAGGTCTTTCGGTTGACGCGGACCTGCGCCGTCCGCTATCGAAGCGGGCGGTGGCTGGTGCAGTGGGCTTGACTCGGGGGGACCGTCGACTCGTTCGATATATCCCTGTAGTCACGGAGAAGCGGAGAGCGCCATACGGATTGGCTGTGGCGGTGCGGGGTGTGCCCGGTCAAAGTTTGGACGGCTGGCATCGCCATTGTGGTCAGTTGAGCTCTGCACTGCGAGTGCGGGAGGTAACCGTGGCGGAGCCGCGAGCCGGCGTCTTCGAACTAGCGCTCCGGGTGCGTGATCCGCTCAGTGCGCCGATTCTGTTGACGGCTCCTCAGATTGCGCGAGACTGGGATATTCCGCTTGGGGTCGACGAGCACGGCGGAGCAGTTGCAGGCTCGTGCCGCAATGTGAGCGGGGTCGTCGTCGGAGGCGTGCCAGGGGGTGGGAAGAGCGCATGGCTGGCGTTTGCACTTGGTTCTCTGGCGCACCGCGAAGATGTTCAGTGGCTGCTAATTGACGGCAAGCAGGGCTACGACCTGGACGGCTTGGCGGCGCGGGCGTATCGGTACGTGAGTGGTGACGAGGCGGGAGATCTCGAAGTAGTCAGAGATTCGCTCCAGGACATTCAGACTCTGATGCGGGAGCGGCTGAGGAACGCTCCAGAACTGTATGGACACGCGAATCTGTGGTCGGCCGGTCCGTCCCGGTTGCATCCAGTCGTTGTGGTCGTCATCGACGAGTGTCAGGCGTATCTCGATGCCCGCTCACATCCGACGAAGGACGCAAAGGCTGTCGGTGCGGAGATTGATTCTCTTGTAAGAGATCTGGTTAAGCGGGGACGATCGGCAGGCATCGTCGTCGTCCTCAGTACGCAGCGCCCAACTGCGGACAGTATCCCGACGAGCACGCGTGACAACTGCGCGCTGAGAGTGTGTTTCTCTGTCCGGACGCGTGAAGCTGCGACCTCAGTGCTGGGGGAGTTCTCGACGGAATCTGAGATCAGTCCCATTGGCGCACCCACCGGCGTCGGAGTGAGTTCGATTGATGGGGAACAGATTCGGTTTAGAAGCCCCTTTGTCCCCGACAACATGCTTCGGCAGCACATCCAGGCGTTGCGCGGTCTCGTAGCCAACCCGCTCGAACTACTTGCTGATGCGCTGATGGAATCAGTCAGGAGGGATGCGGAGTCCGGGGCCGATTCCTGCTCCCTGGACATCCAGTGCTCAGACGCAAGCCGGCGCATGCCGGCGCGTGAGCCCGGGCTTGAAAGGGGAGACAGTGCGAGCTAAGGCTGTTACTCGCGGCGATGAGTTGTTGAAGATCGACCAGCTAGCGAGTCGTCTGAAAGTTTCGGTTGGCTGCATCAGAGCGTGGCGGCTTCGTGGAGAGGGTCCTCCGGCGATCCGGATCGGCACGGCGCTCCGTTGGGACGCAGCTGAGGTCGATGAGTGGCTCGATTCGCGCCGTGAGTCGCGAATGGAGGCGTAGAACAGTGATTGAGCCGAGGACCGGTCCGAATGGAGCCCGCGTCTACCGGGCTCGGGTGTATTTTCGCGGACGGTACGTCGCCTCCAGAACGTTTCCTCGCAAGCGCGACGCACAGGAGTGGGAACGCAAGCAAGTCGAGACACTGAAGACCGGAGCATGGGCCGACCCCAAAGCGGGCGAGCTACCGGTCCGAGAATGGTGCGAGATTTGGTTGTCGGCTCAACCGGCGAGGGCACAAGCTACGGAGCGCAAGATTCGCGGCGTGGTCGCCAAGCAGATTGCTCAGGCATTTGGTCGGCGCCCGCTTGTATCGGTGCGACCCTCCGAGGTCCAGGCTTGGGCGGCCGAGATTTCACGCAAGCAGTCAGCGGCGACCGCGCGCCATTCGCTCGGCGTACTGCGCCGAGTGTTCGATCATGCGGTCCGCGATGGTGCCATCCATCGCAACCCTGCTGCCGGTATCCGCCTGCCCAAGGTCCAGGGCAATGACCCGCGTCCGCTGACGCATGACGAACTCTGGCAGCTGGCCGACCACCTCAATGAGAGACGGGACCGGATCCTCGTATTGGTCGCCGGATATTGCGGCCTGCGGTGGGGCGAACTAGCGGCTTTGCGATGGGCTGAGGTCGATCTCGGCAGGCGATCCCTGCGGGTTGCGCGTGCGTACTCGGAAGAAGCGCCACGTGGCGAGATGTCGTCGGTCAAGGATCACCAGGCCAGGACCGTGCCCATCCCGGCGATCGTGTCGGAGGAACTCGTTAGGTTCCGGGGAGTCCACAAAGCTGATGAACTCGTCTTCCCGTCTGCGAATCGCACCCCGCTCCGGAATCGCAACTTCCGCCGCGACGTCTTCGATGATGCGGTCAACGCCCTGGAACTCGACATCACGCCGCACAATCTTCGCGACACTGCCGCATCGCTAGCCATACAGGCTGGAGCGTCCGTGGTAGCCGTCGCCCGCCTACTTGGCCATGAGTCCGCAGCAACGACCCTGAACCATTACGCCGGCCTCTTTCCAAGTGACTTGGACGATGTCGCCAATCGGCTTGATGCGGCAGCCCGCGAGGCTATCGAGCATGGGCGCGCGACAGCGGATCGGACGACGCGGAGTGATTCTCAGGAGGACGATTTGTCTGTGGTCGATCCTGCTACGGGGGACCAGACGGACTATCTACTGCGCTCCCCGGAGAACGCGCGTCGGCTCATGGAGGCCGTCGCCCGAGACAAAGGCAGCCACCCGGAACCATCTGATACCAACGAAGCACCGACCACACACCGACCAGAGAGGAGCGAGGGGAAGTAGGGCAACCGCCCGGAAACCGCGCTGACCTGCAAACCGTCTTGGTGCCCCCGGCATGATTCGAACATGCGACACCGGCTTTAGGAGAGCCGTGCTCTATCCCCTGAGCTACGGGGGCGGACCGCAGGAAGCTTACCGGTCGGGACCTGCCCGTCCTGCGCAGCCCAGATCTCGGTTTTGGCAAATTTGACAAAACTTCTTCCGAATCGGGCCGCCGCACCGTAGCGTTCTCAGCCGTGGAGCTGAAGTTACAGCGCGTCGGCGCATGGTGTGGGACCGCGATGATCGTCCTTTACAGCGTGTGCTTTTCCGGCATCGCAAAACTCTTTCCGCCGATGTCCCCGTCGGACACGGCCGAGCAGACCGACGCCTTCCTGAGCACCGAGAACCTCTGGGTCCGATTCGGGCTTGCCGGCGCACTGCTCGCTGCCGCGCTCGCCATTCCGTTCCACGCAGTGATCGTGCTGCGCCTGCGGCGAGCCGAGGGGCAATGGGGCATGCTCACCCTGACCCAGCTGCTGGCCGCCGCGATCTTCACCCCGGCGATGATGTTCTCGCTGATGGCGTTGGCGGCGGCGGCATTTCGGGCCGGGCAACGTGATCCGGAGATCACCCAGGCGTTCAGCGACTTCTTCTGGCTGTGGTTCATCGGCATCGTCGGCACCATCGTCATGCAGAACCTCACACTGGCGATCGCGTCGTTCACCGACAAGGGCGACCCCCCGACCTTCCCGCGCTGGTATGGCTTCCTCAACCTGTGGGTGGCCATGCTGTCGCTCCCCGGCTGCGTCGTGGTGGCCATGAGTACCGGCCCGCTCGCCTGGGATGGCGTGTTCGCCTACTACCTGCCCGGGCTCGCCCTGATCGTCTGGATGATCGGCACCACCGTCGTGCTGCTGAAGTCCATCAAGGCGGAGGAAGCCGCCGAAAGCCGGTTGGCCGCAACACCGTGACGGCGGCTGCGACGGCGCCGGGCGACCCCTCCGCCCGGCGGATCCCCGCCGAGTCCGGGACCTGGGTGTTCCTGTTCGGCGACATGCTCGTGTTCGGCGTCTTCTTCGTCACCTTCATGGTGGAACGGGCCAAGGCGCCCGACCTGTTCGACGTCGCCCGCACGTCTCTGCACATCGGCATCGGCGTCACCAACACCCTGGTCCTGCTCACCAGCTCGCTGTGCATCGTCGTCGCGCTCGGCGCGATCCGCGCCGGCGCGAAGTCGATTGCCGCCCAAGCCGTTTCCGCAGCGATCGCGTTCGGCCTGCTCTTCGTCGGCCTCAAGGTCTTTGAATATGTCTCGCTGGCAACCAGCGGCCACGGCCCGGGCGCGAACGACTTCTTCCTCTACTACTTCATCCTGACCGGACTGCATCTCTTCCACGTATGCGTCGGCATCGGCGTGCTGGCGTTCCTGCTGACGCAGACCCGCCGCCACGAAATCAGCGCCGCCAGGATGGCCGCCATCGAGGGTGGCGCGTGCTTCTGGCACCTCGTCGACCTGCTGTGGATCTTCCTGTTCGCACTGCTGTACCTGGTGAGCTGATGCAGGGTCCTTCGGTGTTCCAACTGGTGCGCAACCGCGCGGGCCTCTCGTGGCTGATCCTCGTCGCGGCGACCGTCGTCTCGTGGGCCGTCGGCGCCGACCACGGCACGGGTTCGATGGTGGCGATCGTCGTGCTGGCCATCGCGGCGATCAAAGTGCGCCTCGTCGGCCTGGACTTCATGGAACTGCGCCACGCGCCGACACTCTTGCGCGTGTTGTTCGAGGTCTACTGCTTCGCCGTCTGGGCGGTGCTGTCGGGCCTCTACCTCTGGCTGTGACTAGCGGAGCTCGGCGATCACCTTCGCGAACTCCTCGCCGTGTTGCTGCTGCACGGTGATGTAGGTGACGCCGTAAGCGTCGCGCAAGTGCCGAATGGTGTCGGCGATGTCCCTCGGCGTACCCGAGAACACCGCGGGCGTCGCCAGCATCTCTTCCTCGGACAGGTCCGGCAGGAATCGCCGCACGAGCGACAGATCGGGAACCCCCGAGTTGTCGGTCGGCAGCGCGATCACGGACAGATTCAGCTCCAGCTCACCGAATCGGTCACCGGCCGCCCCGCGGACGAACGCGATGCGGTCGGCGAGCGGATCAACGCCGCCGATGATCGGGTGACCGCCCGTCAGCCCGATGATGTTCGCCTTCTGCGCGGCGAGGGTCAGCAGCTTGTCGCCATTGCCCGCGATGAGGATCGGCACATCGGCCGCGTGCTCGTTCATGTGCTCGGTGACGTGACGCAGCCACGCGACGCGTTCACCCGCCGTCGGGTACGGCAGCTCGGCTTGCTCGAACTCCTCTTTGACGTACCCCGCGCCGAGGCCGAGATCGAAACGGCCGCCGCTGAGGTCACGCAGCGACGTGACGTCCCGCGCCAGTAGCGCGGGCCGGTAGAAGCCGGCGTTCAGCACGAAGGTGCCGACGCGCAGCTTCTCGGTCGCCATCGCCATGGCCGTCATCATCGGGAACGGCGCCGTCGTGTAGAGGTGGTCGGCCATGTGGACGACGTCGTACCCCATGCCCTCGGCTCGGCGCGCCCAGTCCTGAACCGACTTCTGACGACGTGCGGCCTGCAGTCCGACACCGAACCGGAAGTCTTTGACCATCCACTGATCGTAGAAGTTCTGCGCGCCAGGTTTAGCAGCTGTCCGCAATGGGCATCATTCTGCCGCTGACGTCGAACCCCGACGTCACGCCAACTCAGGACTTGTCACCCCGATCCGGTCCGTCGTGAGCCAGACTCCGACGGACCGGATCAATTTTCAGACCCGAACACACCATGGCCACTCATCCCACCATCGGCGTCGAAGAGGAATTCTTGCTCGCCGATCCCGCAACCGGCGAACCGGTCGCCGTCAACACGACGGTCGCCGGGCACGCCGCCGAGCGCGGCGTGAAACTGCAGCTCGAGCTGACCAGCTGCCAGGTCGAGACCACCTCCGATGTCGTCGGCGGAACCCGCGAACTGGCCGACCAGCTGTTCAGGTTGCGCCGCATCACGGCTGAGGCCGCCGAAGCAGGCGGCGCCCGGCTGCTGGCCGTCGGATTACCGCCCACCGTGCCGCACGAATTCCCGATCACCGACACCCCGCGCTACCGAAAGATCGCCGAAAGGCACGGCATGATCGCGCACGAACAAGGCATCTGCGGTGCCCATGTTCATGTCGCCGTGCCGAACCGCGAGGCCGCGATCCGGGTCAGCAACCGGCTGCGGCCGTGGCTGCCGCTGCTCCTCTCGCTCAGCGCCAATTCGGCGATCTACCGCAACACCGACACCGGCTTCGCCAGCTGGCGCAGCGTGCTGTGGGCGCGGTGGCCGAGCGCGGGACCGCCGCCGGCATTGGATTCCGTCGACGAGTACGACGCCGTCGTGCAGATGCTGATCCGCGTGGGCGCCGCGCTGGACGATGGGATGGTCTATTGGGATGTGCGGCCGTCGGCGAAGTTTCCGACTGTCGAGGTCCGGGTCGCCGACGTGCCGGCCACGGTCGCCGAGACCGTGCTGCTGGCGGCGTTGATCCGCGGAGCGGTGATGACGGCGCTGGACGACGAGCGGCAGCGCCAACCGGTGCCGCCGCTGACCGCTCATGCCCTGCGTGCCGCCTATTGGAAATCGGCGCGCGACGGCCTCGACGGCGAAGCGCTCGACCTGGCCGAGGGGCACGAGTGTGCGCCTGCGCGAACGTTGTTGGGGAACCTGGTCGAGCACGTGCGGCCCGCGCTCGAGGCCGTCGGCGACTACGACCTCGTCACCAGCGAACTGCACCGCGTCGCCGAGGAGGGCAACGGGGCGATGCGGCAGCGGCGGGCGTGGCAGCGGGGTCACGACGTCGCCGATGTGATCGCCGAGGCCGCAGCGGCCACTCTCGAAGGGACCTAGGTCAGTGGCAATGCCGCGAAAGGCGCGGTGGTCGGCATCAGGGAACCGCCGGCCGGCTCGATGGTGAACGCCAGCGTGCTCGACCCGTCCAGATCCGGCAGCACAGCGGTGGTCGACGGCGCGATGGCCTGCGCGTCCATGGTGCCCGCCGAATGCGGCCCCTCGTCGTTGATCAACCACATCTGGTAGACGGTGCCGGTCTTGGGCGGCGCGACGTTGTTCATCACCAGGACGCCGGCGTCCTTGTCGCGGGAGAAGACGACCGTTGCCCGGCCGCCGCCGGGAATGTCGCCGGAAACGGTGCGCACGTCCGGTGCGGCGAAGATCTGCTCCGCTGTCGTCGGTGGGGGCCGCAGCGCGAGCCCAACGCCGAGGGCGCCGAGTCCGACGATCAACGCAGCCGCGGCGGCCAGCACGGCCGTGCGCCACCGCTTTGAGCGAGGCTTCATCGGGATCACCGGTGCCGGCACGGCAGGTGTCCTGCTGATTTCGGCGAGGACACGGTCGCGAAGTTCGTCCGGTGGCTCGACCGCGGTGGCGGCCGATATCGCCGCCATCGTTTCGCGCACCGCACGGACCTCGTCGCCGAAGGCGCGCGCCACGTCGGGCGGCGCACTCGCAAGACGACGGTCGATGTCGGCACGTTCGGCCTCGGGCATCGCGTGCAACGCATACGGCGTCGCAAGGGCGGTCAAATCGTCTATCGGTTGAGTCATGTCAGTCCCAAACACCTGCGTAGGCCGCGGATGGCATCGCGCATCCGCGATTTGATCGTCGCGAGGTTGGCCGACAGCCGCTCGGACACCTGAACGTAGGTCAGGCCGTCGTAATAGGCGAGGTGAATGGCCTCTCGCTGAGTATCGGTCAGTGAGCCGAGACATTCGGTCACCTGGCGGTGCTCGTCGCTCTGGATCACCGAGTCGGCGACCTGGTCGGACGGCGGCTCGACATTGGCGGCGCCGTAGCGGGACTCGCGCTGACCGGCGGCCTGCTCAGAGCGCACCCGGTCCACGGCCCGGCGATGCGCGAGCGTCATCAGCCACGACATCGGGGACCCCGCGGCGGGATTGTATGTATCCGCGGTGCGCCATACCTGCAGGTAGATGTCCTGCGTGGTCTCCTCGCTGTAGCCGGGATCGCGCAGAACCCGGGTGACCAGGCCGAATACCCGCGCCCGAGTCTGGTCGTAGAACTCCGCGAACGCGTCGACGTCCTGCTGGGCCACGTGGCGGAGCAGCTCGTCGAGGTCCCTTGTCACAGGCCGTAGCCTATCGACCGGTGCAAATAGCGTCATGGTATTCGCGATCTAGGTGGACGCGGTACGAAAAATGAAGTACGCGAACGGTATTCGTCGAAGCCGTTTCGATTGGCCATGTACTTCTCGGTGAGCCGGGCTCCGGTGGCGTACACCAGGAAATAGGTCATGACCACCGGGGACAGCACGGTGACGAGCGAAATCGCGCCCGCGATGCTGGCCAGCCACAGTCCCCACCACACGCATGCGTCGCCGAAGTAATTCGGATGCCGGGTCCACGCCCACAGTCCGCGGTCCATGATGACACCCTGGTGGGCTGGGTCGGCCTTGAAGCGCCGCAGCTGATGATCGCCGACGGCCTCGAACAGCAAGCCGAGTGCCCACACGGCCCCACCTAGGACAAACACCGGGCGCAGCAGCGCCGGCGTCGGCCCCAGGACGGCCGAAAGCTGCACGGGCAACGAGACGAACCACGTCGCCGCCCCCTGGATCAAGAACACCTTTCGGATGACGTGGCCTGCCGAGAAGTCGCCGCGCAGCAGATCGCGGTAGCGTGGATCCTCGCCCTTGCCAGCCGATTTCAGCGTCATATGCCACGCCAGTCGCAACCCCCAAACCGCGACGAGAACCAGCAGGACGACCCGCCGGAACACGTCACCCGTGCCGAGCGCGGCGGCAACGGCGGCCACCGCGACGAATCCCAGACCCCACGCGGTGTCGACGACGTTGTAGCGCCCGATCCGGCGACCGATCAGGAATGTGACGGTGTGAACGATGACCAGGATGGCCAGCGACGCCGTGGCGACGACGACGAAGTTCATCACCCGCCTCCGGCGGACGGTGTCATCTCGCACGTCCCGACGGCGCGAATGTCCACTGGTAAACGTCGAGGTACCCCGACCGGAACCCGGCCTCTGAGTAGGCCAGATAAAGCTCCCACATCCGCTGGAAGACGTCGTCGAACCCCAACTCCGCCAGAGCATCCTGGCGACCGACGAAGCGTTCCCGCCACAACCGAAGCGTCTCGGCGTAGTGCAGTCGCAGTGAGAACATGTCAACGGTGCGCAGCCTGGTGGTGGACTCTGTGATGCCGAGGATCGCCTCGGTCGACGGCAGCAGACCGCCGGGGAAAATGTACTTTTGGATCCAGGTGTAGGTGTTGCGGCTGGCCAGCATCCGGTCGTGCGGCATCGTGATGGCTTGGATCGCCACCCGCCCTTCGGGAGCGACCAGCCGGTCAAGCGTCTGAAAGTACGTGGGCCAGAACGGGTATCCGACCGCCTCGATCATCTCGATCGACAGCACGGCGTCGTAACTGCCTTCGACGTCGCGGTAGTCGCACAGGTCGATCTCAACCAGGTCGGAAAGGCCCGCCTCGGCCACCCGCTGTCGGGCCAGTCGCTGCTGCTCGGCCGACAAGGTGATCGAACGGACGTGTGCGCCGCGCATGGCGGCGCGGATGCACAGCTCGCCCCAGCCGGTGCCGATCTCGAGCACCCGGCTGCCCGACCTGACCCTCGCGGCGTCGAGGATCCGTTCGATCTTTCGGTGTTGCGCATCCGCCAGGCTCGAGTCCTGGGCGGGAAGGGACTCGAACAGCGCGCTCGAGTACGTCATCGTCTTGTCGAGGAATTCGGCGAACATGAGGTTCGACAGGTCGTAGTGGTCCGCGATGTTGCGGCGCGCCTGCCGAGGGCTGTTGTACTGCGACCGCGGCGGGCGTACGACGGCGAGCGGCCGGAACCTCTGCAGGACAGGAGGAATCAGCTCCGTCAGCCGCTTGCCGAATTCGGTCAGCAGGCAAGCGATATCCGTAGAACTCCAGTCGCCGGCCATGTACGACTCACCGAAGCCGATGAGCCCGTAGCGACCGACTCGGCGAACCATTGCCTCGGGCCGATGCACCACCATGGTCGGCAGCGTGGGGTCAGCCGCCCCGATGACGCTCCCGTCGGGATAGACCACGCGGATCGGCAACCGCGACACCGCTCGGCGGAACAACCGGTCGGCGATCGCGCCCGTCGCGGCACTGAGCGGCCCGCCGGGCACTCGTGCCACGGCCGGCCATCTGTCCGAATCGATGGTGGCCGGAGCGGCGGTGGTCAGGTCAATGGTCACGACTGGTGGACTCTTTCCTTGACGTGGGACTCGCGGGGCACGATTGGGACTCGTCGCAGCCAGAGAGTGATGCCTTGTACCCGAATCCCGATCGCACCCATCAAGGGAGCCAGCGGCGCGACCAGTTGCAGCCGCAGGATCTCGGCAATACCTGCGCGCCTTCGATTCCCACGCATCGTGACGACGAAGGCCGGCTGGTTCTCGCGGTGCAGGGAGATGCGCACGTCGAGATTTTCGTCGGGCCGTGGGGCGGTCACCAGGTAGTAGCCGTCCACGTCATTGAACGGTGAGACGTACAGCTTCTTCATGACGATCGTGGGGTGGTCGCTGTCGGGCGGCAGCACGTAGGCGTGGCGTCCGCCGTAGGTGTTGTGAACCTCGGCGATGATGTGGCGCAGCGTTCCGTCGGCGTCGTGGCACCAGTAAAGACTGAGCGGGTTGAAGACGTATCCGAGTACCCGCGCCTGCAGCAGTGCGGTTATCCGGCCGCCGTTTAGGTCGATGCCCCGGTCGGCGAGGAACGCGTCGATGCGTTGGCGCAGGGTGTCATTCGGACCGTCGGATTCGAAGAGGTGGTCGCGTGCGTCGAATCGGGCGAATGGCCGCAGCCATCGGGGCAGCTTGGGTAGTGCGTCGACGTCGACATACCAGCTGTACCCGCGATGCTCGAAGTAGTGGTGCACCGGGGCGCGACGGAGGTGGGTGATCCGAGTGCGGTAGATGGCGGGTGGTGTCAGCATGCCACCGCCTCGCGGGCGACGGCCGGCCAATCGACCCCCAGGCGTTGTGCCGCCCGCAATCCGGAGGCCGCACCGTCTTCGTGAAAACCCCAGCCGTGGTACGCGCCTGCGAATACGACGCGGTCGTCGTCCAACGTCGGCAAAAGTCGTTGAGCGGCAACAGAGGTCGGCGTGTACATCGGATGGCTGTAGGTCATCTCGGTGAGGACACTGGCGGGGTCGACGTGGTCCCTGCCGCCAAGTGTCACCAGGATTCGGGGGCCGCCGCCGAGACGCATCAGTCGAGTCACGTCGTAGGTGACCATCACCGATGCGTCGTCGGAGGTGGCCAGGTAGTTCCACGACGCCCTGGCGCGTCGGCTCTTGGGCAGCACCGATTCGTCGGTGTGCAGCTGTGCATGGTTGATGCTGTACTCGATGGCACCGAGCACTGCGCGTTCGGTTGGTGTCGGGTCGGCGAGCATGAGCAGCGCCTGATCGGGGTGGGTGGCGACGACGGCGGCGTCGTAGTGCCGCGGTCCGTGGGTTTCGTCGGAAACCTCGACGCCGTCGGGCAGTCGTGCCACCGAGCGCACCGCGGTGCCCAGGCGCACCTCGTCGATCACTTTGGCCACCGCGTCGACGTACGTGACGGAACCGCCGACCACCGTCCGCCATGTCGGTGAGTCGAACACCGACAGCATCCCGTGGTGCTCCAGAAACACGAACAGGTAGCGGGCCGGATAGTTCAGCGACTGCCCGGGCGGAGCCGACCACACCGCGGCGATCAGCGGCGTCATGAAGTACTCGATGAAGTACGGGGAGAAACCGTGGCGGTCGAGGAATTCGCCGACAGTCGCGTCGTCCTCGCCACTTTCGAGCAGGCGCAGCGCCGCCCGGTGGAATCGTTTGACCTCGACCAGCATGTAGAGGTACCGCGGGCGGGTGAGCGCTGACCACGACGGGAACAACCCGCCGACCCCTCGCGCACCGGCATATTCGAGTCCGCTCGCGTCGTCGCGCACCGACATCGACATGTCGGTCTCGCGCGTGGCGATGCCGAGTTCGTCGAACAGCCGGCACAGCGTCGGGTAGGTGCGGTCGTTGTGCACCAGGAATGCCGAGTCGACGGCGATGGTGCGGCCGTCGTCGGTGTGGGTGATCTGGTGGGTGTGGGCGTGCCCTCCGAGCCGGGTGTCGGCCTCGTAGAGGGTCACGCGGTCGCGCTGTGCCAGTACATAAGCCGCGACTAGGCCTGACACGCCGCTGCCGATGACGGCGACGGAGCGTGCAGCGGGGCTGGAACTTTCCACATCCCGTATTCGGAGCGGGGGCCCGTCCGGATGGGTGAGGTGTCTCCGCTAGGTCGGGGGCGATTCCCAAGACCGCGCCGCCGCGGCCAGCCCCTGCACCAACGTCGACGTCGCGGGGGAGAGGCCGTCGTCACCGGGCAGCTGGCTGCGCGGGCTGATGCCCCGCACCCGCGGCGTGAGTTCGAGCTGTGTACCGCCCCGGCGCACACGGTTCACCGGGTTGTCCGGGTGCAGGCCCCGCAGTTCACGAGGTATGGCGTCGATGTCGGTGACCACCTGATACCCCGGAACGGTGACGTGGTGCGCGAGATGTTCGGCCAGTCGGCGGTTGCGGCCGCCGGCGAGCAGTTGCGTGCTGCGACCGATGCGGCCGTAGCCGTGCAGCGCCACCACCACGTCGACATGGTCGAGGAACTCGGCCAGTCGTTCGGACTCCGCGGGGTCATAGCGCGCCGAGGACAGGTGGTGCGGGTAGTGGTCGGGGTGACGCACCACATACAGCGACGCGTCGGCGGCATCGGCTGCGCGGTGGGCGATGACGTCGGTCATCTGCTCTAGGCCGCCGCCGTGGAAGGCCATGAACCCGAACCGCGACCGCAGAGTGAGCTCTTCGACGATGCCGGGGTCCGCAAGTAGCTCCGAAAGTGATTGTGGTGCAGGTGAACTCGAATGTGCCGTGCTCCCGGGCCACCGCGTTGGATCCCAGCGTCTCAGGAAGTCGATCCAGCGTTGTGGCAGGCCCTGCTGCAGTGCGCCGTCGACGACGCGTTCGAGATAGCCCGGCCGCGGCGGGCCCGGTTCGACGCGGTGATCGATGTACACCCACGCCTGGTACGGACCGTCGTCGGTGTGCACGGTGAGGCGATCGCGGCGATACCGCACCGGAACACCTTCTGCGCTGTCGAGGGTCGCGAGGTCGGTATCGGTCAGCTGCCACACGACGCCGTGTACCTGCGAGCCGTCGAACTGTTCGACGGTCGCCACGCCGCGCTCGTTGATCAGCCAGTCGTGGTCGGCCAGCGTCGCCGGCCGCGGATCGACTGCGCCAGGGCACCGCCGCGCCATCTGCCGAACGCACAGGTTCGACCCGTAGGCGAAGTAGGTATGCCGCATCAGCCCTTGATGGTCAGATAGATGAGCACCACATTCAGCACTGTAATCAACGCGGCGACCAGCCACCCAAGGGCTGTGGTCACTCGATGGTTGGTGTCGTCGCCCATCACTGCGCGGTCGCTGGTCAGCCGCACCAGCGGAATCAATGCGAACGGGATTCCGAACGAGAGCACCACCTGGGACAACACCAGCGCGCGGCTCGGGTCGACGCCCACCGCCAGGATCACCAGTGCGGGCACCAGGGTGATGAGCCGTCGGGCCACCATCGGAATCGATACGTGGAGCAGGCCCTGCATGATCATCTGGCCTGCATATGCGCCCACCGACGACGACGCGAGACCAGACGCCAGCAGTCCGATCGCGAACAGCAGGGCGACCGTCGGGCCCAATGTGTCGTTGACCGCGGCGTGGGCTCCCTCGATCGAGTCGGTGTTGTCGCGGCCCTGCAGGTTCGTCGCCGCCACGAGCAGCATCGAGAGGTTGACCGCACCCGCGACGACCATCGCGATTCCGACATCCCAGCGGGTGGCGCGCAGCAGCATCCGGCGCATCGGACCGGGGTCGGGGTGACCGTGGCGGTCGCGGGTGAGACCGGAGTGTAGGTAGACCGCGTGCGGCATCACGGTCGCTCCGAGCATTGCCGCGGCGAGCAGCACGCTCTCGGTGCCCGCGAACATCGGCACCAGTCCGGCGGCTGCCTCGCTCGCGGGGGGCGCTGCGACGAACAGGCTGGTGCAGAACCCGATCGCGATGACCAGCAGCAGTCCGGTGATGACCCGTTCGAACATCTGCTGGCCGCGGCGGTCCTTGATCACCAAGAGCAACAGCGAGACGGCTCCGGTGATCACGCCACCGGTGAGCAGTGGGAGATCGAAAAGCAGGTACAGCGCGATGGCTCCGCCCACTACCTCGGCGAGATCTGTTGCCATCGCGACCAATTCCGCTTGCATCCAGTAGCCCAGCCGAGTCGGGCGGCGCATCCTGCCGCCGACGGCTTCGGGCAACGACTGACCGCTCACGAGACCGAGCTTCGCCGACAGGTACTGCACCAGGCACGCCATGATGTTGGCCACCACGATGACCCACACGAGCAGGAAGCCGAACTGCGCGCCCGCGCTGACGTTGGCGGCGACGTTGCCCGGGTCGACGTAGGCGATGGCGGCGACGAACGCCGGCCCGAGCAGCAGCCAGCTCGGCCGCAGCCGCACGTCAGCGTCCTGTGCCACCAACCCACCTTCTATCGGAACGTCGAATAGAAAAGTTAGGTTAGCCGAAACCTCCGCTGGCGCGAAACTAACGCAGCGTCACCAACCCAAGCCCCAGCCGCCGAGGCTGATGACCAGGCCGCCGCCGCCCCAGTAGGGGTACCAGCCGCCGTTGCTGATCGGTGGCGGTGAGGTGACGATCTGTGCGCTGCCGTTGGTCTGGCACTGGGTCGTGTTCGGGCCGGTGTTGATGCATTCGGGTGCGGCCGCAGCGGCGGGAGCAAGGGCAACGGCGCACACGCCGGCCATCGCAAAACATGCTGCGGTACAACGAATTCTTGACGACATGATTGGGCCTCCTTCAGGCCGCGAGTGGTGGAGTCAGCGGCTGCCGTGGCCGCCACCACCCCCGCCGAAACCGCCACCACCAAAGCCCTGCTGCGAAAGGCAGTGTGAGACAGCGAATATCAATTCGCACGGGTGGCTCCTAGGCCGTGCCCAAGACCCCGGTCAGGGGAAGAACAAGCCGGGCTCGCCCCACATGTCACCCCACGGACCGACGTACTCCTGCTGGGCGGGTGTGTCGTTGATCTGCACATTGCCCGGCGTGGCGCACTCGGTCGCGGAGCCGCCGAGGGCTGCGGAGCCGCCCTCGTTGACGCACTGTGGGAGGAGACTCGACGCCTGCGGACGCTGTTCCTGTGTTGGCGCAGGTGCAGGTGCAGGTTCGGGCGCCGGCTGGGCGCCGGCCGCGGGTGCGACCACGATCGCGGCCGCTGCTCCGGCAGCGGCGAAGAGCGGAGTAAGGATTCGAAGTGTGGTCCGCATAGGCGCGCCCTTCTCTACTGTGTCCCCGGCTTATTGCACAGAGTACAACCCTTTTCCGGTGATCAGGGGTAGGTCGAGGGTGGTCCTGATGCCGGCCGGCGCGGCGACCACGGCGGGGATCGCGTTGACGACGCGGGCGGTCGTGGCGACCAGTCCGGCGTGATTGTGATCGCCGTTGGGACTGCTGAGGCAGAGGTCCAGAGCGTAGGAAGGCTCACCGGTGATCTCGATGCGGTAGGAGCCGCCCTCCTGCGCCGGCTGCGGCCAGTCAGGCCGCAAGTCGTCGCGCAACCGAGTGACGTGTTCGAGCACGACGGCCACCTTGCCGTCCTTCTTCCCCTGGACCTCGAAGCGCAGCGCCGCCGCGGTGCCCTTCTCGACATGGCCGGACGCGATGTCGAAATCCTCGGGGGCGGGCTCGCGAACATAGGTCTCGGTCACCTCGTCCAGTTCGACGCCGATTCCCGCGGCCAGCTGCCGAACCACCGAACCCCACGCGAGGCTCAGCACCCCTGGCTGCAGGAGCATCGGAAGGTCGTCGAGCGACCGGCCGAACCCCATCACGTCGAACATCACGGTGGCGCTGTCGTAAGTGTCGTAGTTGATGATCTCCATGCACCGGATCTGCTCGATGCGCTGGCACGTTCCGGCCAGCGCAAGCGGAAGCAGGTCGTTGGCGAACCCGGGGTCGATGCCGTTGACAAATATGCTGGCATTGCCCTCCTTCGCCGCATCCTCGATCGGTTTGAGGAGTTCGTCGGGAATCACGCCCCATGGGTATTGAAGGAACACCGCGCTGCTGGCGACCACGTTGACGCCCGCGGTCAAGATGCGCCGGTAGTCCTCCAACGCATCGGGCAGACGGTTGTCGGCCATCGCGGTGTACACCGCACAGTCCGGTTTGGTCGCCAGGATGGCGTCGAGATCGGTAGTGGCGGCAATTCCCGTCGAAACATCAAGTCCGGCAAGCTCTCCGGCATCCTTACCGGCCTTGGAATCCGACGACACCCACACCCCGGTCAGCTCGAACTGCGGATCGTTGATGAGCTGGGTCAGAGCGTGCCGGCCGACGTTGCCGGTGCCGATCGCGGCGACCTTGATACTCATGCGTTGCTCCTCACAGATCCGGGATGGGCAGGTCGAGATTCGGGAAAGTGAGGCCGCCGTCGACCTCGAGCGTCTTGCCGGTCAGGTAGGAGCCTGCGGGGGAGGCGAGGTACACGGCCGCTGCGGCGATGTCCTCGGGTTGGCCCAATCTGCGCATGGGCGTGGCTTTTTCCATCGGTGCGCGCAGTTCGTCGTTCGAGGCGACCACGTCGAGCGCCGAGGTGAGGATTGACCCGGGGGCGATCGCGTTGACGCGAATCTTGGGGCACAAGTCCAAAGCGGTGAGCCGGGTGTAGTGCGCGAGCGCGGCCTTGGCGGTGCCGTATGCGGCGAATCCGCGACCGGCTTCCCGGCCCATCGTCGACGTGATGTTGATGATGCTGCCGCCACCGGAATGCTCGAGCATCAGCGGAACGGCGGCCGTGGTGAGCGCGTGCGCAGTCGCCACGTTGAATGTGAACGCGTCGCGCAGGTCCTTCGTAGAGGTGGTCAGCAGCGTGTTGGGCATGGTGCCGCCGACGTTGTTCACGACGATGTCTAGTTTTCCGAAGGCCTCGATGGCCTCGTCCGCGAGCTTGGCGGTGTCCTCGGGGTGGGCGAGATCGGCGACGACGACGTGGGCTCTGCGACCGACACCCTTGATCTGCTCGGCGACCTCTTCGAGTTGCGATTGCGTGCGGGCGGCAATCACCACGTCAGCACCGGCTTCTGCGAATGCCACAGCCATCGCCGCGCCGAGGCCGCGGCCCGCGCCGGTCACCACCGCGACGTGGTCGTCCAGCCGAAATCTGTCCAATATCACAATTGCTTCCTTCCGTCGCCCGGGCGAACCTTAGCAAGCCTAGACAGCGCCGGTAAGTACTTTCTGAAACACGTTCTACTTTTGTCAGGGACGGTGGCGGTTGTGGCGGTGCTCGCGCCGTTCCACGGCCAGCGGCTCCAGGTTCGGCACCCATCGGGATCTCGCCGTCACCGGGACACGACTCTCGCCTCGACAAGGCTGTACGGAGACGCCGTCGGAATGACGCGCGTCAGCTCGAATCCGCTTCGGCGCAGTAGGTCGCGATACTCGTCGGCACTGCGCTCGCGGGCGCTTCCGCCGAGCAACATCTCCAGATCGGCCCACTTGCCGATGAAGTCGCGGTCGTGTTCGGGAATCACGAGTTCCACCAACACGATTCGGGCCGCGGGGCCGACAGACGCACGAGCGGTGCGAAGGATCTCGACAGCCTGATCGTCAGGCCAATCATGAATGATGTGCTTCATGAGGTAGACGTCGCCGTCGGCTGGGACCTTCTCGAAGAACGACCCGCCGTCGATTCGGACACGGTCGGCCACTCCCGCTTTCTCCAGCAGCGCAGGCGCGTTCGCCACTACCTGCGGCAGGTCGTAGAGCACACCGCGGGCGCCGGGCGTAGCAGCCAGGACGGAAGCTAGCAGCCGACCTTGTCCACCCCCCACATCGACGATCGTCGAGCCGCGGCTGAAGGGGTATGCGGCAATGACGGATTCCTCGGACAACCCCGAAATGTTGGTCATGGTTTCGTTGAACAGCGCAGCGAGTTCGGGCTCGTCCTCGAGGTACTCAAAAAAGTCCTTGCCGCGCAGCCGCGGAACACTCGCTTGGCCCGTCCGAATCGAGTCGACGAGCATGCTCCAGTGCTCGCGGTGCTGCGGCGAACCGTAGTATTTCGCGGCCGCGGCCATGGACTGCGGCGAGTCGGACCGCAAGGTGTCGGCAAGGGGATTGAGCGCGTAGCGGCCATGGCGGTCCTGACGGAATATGCCGCGTCCGATGAGAGCTCGTAACAGCCGGCGGAGCGCGTCGGGGTCGGCGTCCACGCGACGCGCCAAGTCCCCAATGGACAGGGGACCCGCCGCGAGAGCGTCGGCGACGCCCAGCTGCGCGGCGGCCTGGAGCGCCTGCGACATCCACGCCGCCAGGATCAGTTCGACCATCGCCACCGGGGCAGGTGCGAGCCGGAGATGCAGTCGATTGACGCGATGCCGTGCACGCTCGACGACTCTCGCGAGTCCAGCGGGAATGGCAGTCATGGCGGCCTCCATGCTAATTTGAATAGAGCACCATATATTGGATATAGCGAACTATAAGGAAGTAGAGGATCGGTGTCAACAGCTTCCGAATCGAAGCCACGTCGCAAGTACGACAACAGTCGCCGGCGTGCCGACGCCGAAGCCCGCCAACGCAGCATCATCGAGGCGGCCACCGAGTTGTTCGTCGAGCAGGGTTTCGGTCCGACGACGATCGATCAGATCGCCGCCGCGGCCGATGTGTCGGCGCAGACCATCTATGCGACCTACGGTTCCAAAGCCGCCGTCCTCTTCCGCGCCATCGAGATCGCCGTCGCCGGCGATTACGACGAGGCCCCGCTCATGGATTTGGCGCCTGATCTCGCAGAGCTGAGCGAGCACCGTTCTCAATTCACCGCCGCCGCGCATTTCGTGCGTGAAATGCATGACCGTGTCGCGGCGCTCATGCGGGTGATGGAAGGGGCCGCCTCGGCTGATCCCAGTCTCGAGGAAAGGCGCACAGACCTACTTCGCCAGATTCGATCCGGTTGTGCGGTGTGGATCTCGCAGATCGGATCGGAGGCGCTGCGGCCCGGCCTGTCCGAGGATCAAGCGACCGATGTGGCGTTCACCGTGCAGGCCCCGCACCTGTATTCGCTGTACACAGCCGATCTGGGCTGGACGCCGGACGAATACGAGGAGTGGCTCGCGCACGCGCTACCCCGCCTCTTGCTGCGTCCAGAATTACTGACCGAATGACGGCTACTTCTTGGCGGCGGCCTTCTTGGCCGCCTTCTTGGCGGGTGCTTTCTTCGCGGCTTTCTTGGCCGGGGCCTTCTTCGAAGCGGCCTTCTTCGCGGGTGCCTTCTTGGCAGGGGTGTCCGAACCGCCTTCGCGGCGGGCCTTGACGCTGGCCTCGAGCTTCGCCAGCAGATCCGAAACGTCCTCGGTCTCGTCGAGTTCCTTCGGCTGCTCCTCGGTCGTAAACGCCTCGCCGCCTTCGAGTTTCGCCTGAATCAGCTCGTGCAGCTGTTCCTGGTAGTCATCGTGATAGCGGTCGGGCTTGAAGTCGTCGGTCATCGACTCGACGACTTGGCTTGCCATCTTGAGCTCGGCGGGCTTGATGTCGACCTTCGCGTCGAGCGACGGAAAGTCAGGATCGCGGATCTCGTCGGGCCACAACAGCGTCTGGATCACCATGACATCGCGTTTTGAGAAGTCCTGCACCCGCAGTGCCGCCAGCCGCGTCTTGTTTCGCAGCGCGAAGTGCACGATCGCGACCCGGTCGGTATCCATCAGCGTCTTGGCCAGCAGGACGTACGACTTCGACGACTTGCCCTCTGGTTCGAGGAAGTAGCTCTTGTCGTACATCATGGGATCGATGTCGCTGGCGGGAACGAACTCCAGCACCTCGATCTCACGGCTGCGTTCCTCGGGCAAGGTCGCGATGTCGTCGTCGGTGATGATCACCGTCTGACCGTCGTCGGATTCGTACGCCTTCGCGATGTCGCGGAACTCGACGACCTCACCGCACACCTCGCAGACGCGCTTGTACCGGATGCGTCCGTTGTCCTTCTCGTGCACCTGGTGGAACTTGACGTCGTGGTCTTCGGTCGCGCTGTAGACCTTGACCGGGACGTTCACCAGTCCGAAGGCGATTGAACCCTTCCATATGGAGCGCATAAGCCCACGTTAGCCGGGTCGGGGCGACCGCGGGCCGGAGCTTGCCGCTGCAGCCTCACGTGTTGCGCGATCGGGGAGGTCGGCACCGGCACGGCCGACGGTCAGCGCCGACGAGAGCGCCGCCGTCGCAACGACCGAGTTGAGCGCATCGAGCCCGATGGCGCGCAGGTCGTGGCGTCTTTCGGCGCCCAGCAGATTCAACTCCCACAGCGCATCGATCAGCCCGGTCATGAACGCATCGCCGGCGCCCACTGTGTCGACCACGTCGACCGGGAGGGCCGCGATCCGCACCGTACCCGCTTCGCACATCGCGAAGGCGCCGCGATCGCCCATCGTCACCGCGACGATCGACGGGCCCAGACTCAGCCACGTCCGGGCGATCTGTTTGGCCGAGCGATTCGGGTCGATCCAGCGCAGGTCCTCATCGCTGGCCTTGACCACGTCGCACTTCTCCAGGAGCCGGTCGATGCGGGCCCTCGTGGCGTCACCGTCTTCGATCAGCGCCGGCCGCACGTTCGGATCGAAGGTGATAGTCGCCGACGGGTGGTACGTATCCAGTAGTGCGGCGGTGGCCCGGCAGCCGGGCTCGTGCCAGCTCGCGATCGATCCCGTGTGCGCGACGAGCGGCGGTGTGACCTCCGGAGTGCCCGCGAGCTTCCAGTCGATGTCAAACGTGTACTGCGCCGAACCGTCTTCGTCGAGCGTGGCTACGGCGGTCGGGGTGCGGTCGGCGGACATACTGCCTGAAACCAGTTGTACTCCAGAGCTTTCGACGTACTCAGCGATGCGTCTTCCGCGCGCATCGTCGCCGATGTGGGTGAGGAAGTCGACTCCCCGGTCCAGCCGGGCCAACCCCACCGCCACGTTGAGCGGGCTGCCGCCGACATGCTCACCCGTCACCTGACCGTCACGCTCGACGATGTCGATCAGCGCTTCGCCGATGACCAGCGCTCTCATCGCGAATCCTTGCGGAGCAACGTCTCGAGCGTTGCCCGTGCTCCGTCACGGTGCAGCGATTCGAGTGCCCATACATAGGCCTCGACGAAACGTGAATCGTTGGCCAGGTCGCCGAACACCTCGGCATTCTCGATGAACGCGGTCGGGTTCGTTCGTTGCGACTTCGCCAGCGGGACAAGGGTATCGGCCAGTTGATCCTGAACGTCGATCGGCTCACCCTGCTCGTCGACACCTTCGGCGTACCGCGCCCAGCTGGCGACGGTGGCGGCGGACAGCCGAATCGGCGCATCAGTCCTCAGGTTCTCCCTGATCACCGGAAGCAGCCATTTGGGGATGCGGTCCGACGAGCCATAGCACAGCCGCGCGATCGTGTCCTTGACACCAGGATTGGCGAACCGCTCGATCAATGTCCGCTTGTAGTCCGGTAGGTCGATACCAGGCACCGGCTTCAGCGTCGGGGTGGCTTCGGTGTCCATGTACGACGTCAGGAACTCGGCGAACAGCGGATCACCCGCGGCATCGTGCACCAGCCGGTATCCCGCCAGATACGCGAAGTAGCAAAGACTTTGATGGCTGGCGTTGAGCAACCTCAGCTTCATCAACTCGTACGGCGTGACGTCGTCGACCATCAGCACGTCGACCTTCTCCAACGGCGGACGACCATCGGAGAAGTCGTCTTCGAGCACCCATGAGGTGAACGGTTCCGCGACCACCGGCCATTGGTCGTCGACGCCGAATTCGTCCTTGACGGTGGCGATCACGTCGGGTGTCGTGACCGGGGTGATGCGGTCCACCATCGAGTTAGGGAACGTGGTGTGCGCGGCCATCCACTCGCCGAGGCCGGGGTGGACACGGTCGGCGTAGGTGGTGAACGCATGTCGGGCGACATCACCGTTGCCCTCGATGTTGTCGCACGACACGATCGTCGGTGAGGCGATGCCGCCGTCGCGCCGACGTGCCAGCGCCTCCGCGACGAGACCGAACACGCTGTCCGGTCCGGCGGCCTCGATGTTGTAACCGCCCTCAGTGATGGTCAGCGAGATGATGCGGGTGCTGGGTGCGGCGAGCAGTTCGATCACCGACTCGGGATCGTCGGGCGCGTAGCGATAGTCGATGATCGACCCGATCACCCGCGCGGTGCGGGTGCCGTCGGGGTTCTCCAGCAGCAGCGTGTACAGCCCGTCCTGTGCGGCCATCACGTCGGCCATCTTGCGGTCGGCCGCCATCACACCGACTCCGCAGATCCCCCAATCCTTGGCGAGGCCCATCTCGAGGAGCCGGTCGATGTACATTGCCTGGTGGGCGCGATGGAAGCCGCCGACCCCGAAATGCACTATGCCCACGCTGATCTCGTCGCGATCATAGCTAGGCCTGCTGACTGTCATGACACCGTCACCACCGACTTGACGCTACCCGGGATCCGGTCTGAGTCCAGTGCCTCAGCGGCCTTCTCCAGGGGGAAGCGGGCGGTCACCATGGCATCGAGGTCGACCCGCCCGGATTCCACCAGCGCGATCGCCGTCGGCCACGTGTTGGCGTACCGGAACACGCCGGTCAGCACCAGCTCACGATTCTGGATCAACTGCGTCGGCAGTTCCATGGACTCGGCTCCCGAACCGACAAGGACAACCCGGCCCGCGGGACGTACGGCGCGGATGCCGGCGGCGACGGCAGCCGCGGCACCGGATGCATCGATGAATGCGTCGACCGCCAGATCGTCCTTGCTCCCGGCGGTGGGGTCCACGGTTGTGGTGGCGCCGAACGTCAAGGCCCGGTCGCGGCGGGTCGGGTCGGGATCGCTGACGACGATTTCCGTTGCGCCATAGGCCCTGGCGAGCTGGGTCAGCACGATGCCGATGGGTCCGGCGCCTGCAATGAGCACCCGCGATCGGCCGTCGAGCTCAGCCTTGCGGATCGCGGCGATGCCAACGGACAACGGCTCACACAGCGCGGCGGCATCGTCGGACATCGAGTCCGGCACCGGGTGCGCGAATTCCGCGCCGATGGTCACGTACTCACAGAGTGCGCCGTCGACCGGCGGGGTGGCGAAAAACTGCATATGCGGACACAGGTTGTAGTGACCGCGCCGCGTCTCGTCGCTGTCGGGGTCGGGCCGCTGCGGTTCGATCGACACCCGCTGACCGATGCGCGACGGGTCGACCGAATCGCCGACGCCGACGATGGTGCCCGCCGCCTCGTGTCCGAGGACCAGTGGCTTCTCCACGACGAAGCCGCCCACCCGGCCGTGCCGGTAGTAGTGCGTGTCCGAGCCGCAGACACCCACCGACGAGACCTGTATCAGCACATCACCGGCCCGCGGCGTCGGCACCGGGCGCTGCTCCATTTCGATGCGGCCCGGCTCGATGAGTACGGCGGTCCGCATTCGGGTATCAGGCGAAAGTGTTGTGTGCGTCACACTGAACATGTTAGCGTTATGAGCATCTACTCGCACCCCTGAGCAAATGCTCACGCGGTTGAGGGAAAGTGGGGCGCATTACGTGACCGCTTCGACGTCGAACGGCGAGGTCGCCAGACCGGCTGCGCAGACTCGTGCCGGGGCGCCCGAGGACCTTCGGCTCGCGCTGCGGGCGGCGACGCTGTACTACCTGGACGGCCTGACGCAGGCCGAGATCGCTGCCCGTCTCGGCGTCTCACGCCCGACCGCAGGTCGGCTGGTGGCCAGGGCGAAGGCCAAAGGCCTGGTGCGCATCGAAGTCGTCGTACCGCCGGATCTGCGTGACAACCTGCACGCCGACGAGGAGCGCGAGCTCGAACGCTGCTTCGGCCTGACCGAGGCCGTGGTGGCCGGACACGGTGTCGACGTCGGATCGCCCGGACGTCCGGCCGCGTACGCGAGCGTGGGTCGCGCCGCGGCCGCACTGCTGATGCGCCGGCTCTCGCCGGAGGATGTCCTCGGATTCACCTGGGGCCCAGAGCAGGTCGCGGTGGCCACCGGGCTGATGCCCGGCGTCGCCAGCTGCCGGGCCGTGGTGCAGCTGGACGGCGCCATGTCCACTGCGGCCTACCAGACCGGTACCGAGCTGATCCTCAGCCGTTGCGCAGATATGTTGCGCGCCACTGCGATCCGGCTACCCGCCCCGCTCTATGCTGATCCTTCTACCGTCGCCTCGATGCGCAGCGACTCGGTGATCTCGCGGACGCTCGAGGCTGGCAGGCGTGCCGACGTCATGGTGTTCGGCGTGGGCGCGGTTTCGACCTCCACGACGCTGTTCGAAGGCAGTTATCTGGACACCCGCATGCTCGACGAGCTGATCTCGCTGGGCGCGGTGGGGGAGATCGGCGGACGCTTCTTCGACGCCGACGGTGCGCCCGTCGACACCGAACTACAGCAGCGCGCGGTCTCGGTTCCGCTCGAGGACATCCGCCGCTGCCACAAGACGCTCCTGATCTCCAGCGGCGTCACCAAGTATCCCGCCACGCTCGGCGCACTACGCGGAAATCTGGCCAGGCTACTGGTCTGTGACATCGATTGTGCCCGTTGGCTACTGGCCCAGGCGTGATCCAGCGAAAGGTGATGTGATGGTGAAAGTGCTCAAGCGATGGGCCGCATTGACCGCCGTGGCGGGGTTGACGCTGACGGCGGTCGGCTGTTCCGGCGCGGGCAGCCTTGGTGCCTCGGGTGATCAGGTGACGATCGCGCTGGTGTCCAATTCTCAGATGACGGATGCCCAACAGCTGTCGTCGGATTTCGAGAAGAAGAATCCGGGCACGAAGCTGAAGTTCGTCACGCTGTCGGAGAACCAGGCGCGCGCCAAGATCACCATGTCGGCTGCGATGGGCGGTAGCGAATTCGACGTGGTCATGATCAGCAACTTCGAAACCCCGCAATGGGCGCGCGACGGCTGGCTGGTGAACCTGTCGGACTACATCGAGAACACGCCGGGATACGACCCCGACGACTTCATCCCTTCGCTGCGGGAGTCGCTGTCGTATGAGGGCGACATGTACTCGGTGCCGTTCTATGGCGAGTCGTCGTTTCTGATGTACCGCAAGGATTTGTTCGAACAGGCCGGCATCGAGGTCAACCAGGACCCGAACTACCAGCCGCAGTGGCAAGAGGTCGCTGACTGGGCGAGAAAGTTGAAGACCGACGACCGGGCGGGGATATGCCTGCGCGGCAAGCCTGGTTGGGGTGAGGTGCTGGCACCACTGGACACCGTGATCAACACGTTCGGTGGCCGGTGGTTCGACGAGCAGTGGAACGCGCGGCTGGACAGCCCCGAGGTGAAGGAAGCTGTCAACTTCTATGTCGACACACTCAACAGCGCGGGCGAACTCGGAGCGTCGTCGACGGGATTCCAGGAGTGCGCCAACCTGTTCGGTCAGGGCCAGACGGCCATGTGGTACGACGCGACGTCGGCCGTTTCGGTACTCGAGGACCCAAAGTCCTATCCGGAACTGCAGGGCAAGATCGGTTACCTGCCCGCCCCCATCGTCGTCAAGCCGAACTCGGGGTGGCTCTACACCTGGTCGCTGGGAATTCCGAAGGGAGCGAAGAACCCCGACGGCGCGTGGAAGTTCATCTCATGGATGACCAGCAAGGAATACCTGAGAATGGTTGGCGAGGAACTCGGCTGGGCACGCGTGCCACCGGGTAGCAGGACGTCGACCTACACGGAATTGCCGGAATACGAGGCGATCTCGAGGGCATACGGCCCATTGACGTTGCAGTCGATCAGGAACGCGACGCCGAACGACCCGACGGTGAAACCTGTTCCTTACACCGGCGTGCAGTTCGTCGGGATCCCCGAGTTCCAGGATCTCGGGACGAGAGTGAGCCAGCAGATCAGCGCCGCAATCGCCGGACAGAAGTCGGTCGAAGACGCGCTCGCACAATCACAGGAATACGCCGAAGTCGTCGGCCGCACATATCAGGAGAAGTGATGACCGTTACCGCTGATGCCGCGGCCGAGGCCGACGAAAGGGCCGTGGCCGAAAGAGTTCGAAAAATTCGGGAGGCCCAAGACGTCGGCGTGAGCCGCGCCGAGGGTTGGCGTCGGCGCGGGCCGTTGCTTCCCGCCCTGATCTTCATGATCGCCGTCACGCAGATCCCGTTCCTGCTCACGCTCTACTACTCGACGCTGTCGTGGAACCTGGTGCGTCCCGGCTCACGGCAGTTCGTCGGCCTGCAGAACTACATCGCCGTCGCCAAGGACAGCCAATTCTGGTCGGTCGCCCTCAACACCGTCATTCTCATCGTCGTGGTGGTATTGATCTCGGCGTTCTTCGGCCTGTTACTCGCGTTGCTCTTGGACAGGGCATTCCTCGGACGCGGTGTGGTCCGAACCCTGTTGATAACGCCGTTTCTCGTCACACCCGTTGCGGCAGCATTGATCTGGAAGACCACCATCCTCGACGCCACGAACGGCATCCTCAACTGGCTGCTGTCGCTGGTGGGCATAGGGCCGGTCGACTGGATCGGCCAGTTCCCGCTCACCATGGTGATGGTTGTCCTGATCTGGCAGTGGACGCCGTTCATGATGTTGTTGATCCTCGCCGGCCTCCAGTCGATGCCTCGCGACATCCTGGAGGCCGGTCGAGTCGACGGTGCGGGCGCGTTCCAACTCTTCCGCGAGTTGACGCTGTCCCACCTTCGACGCTTCATCGAGTTGGGCGTGGTGCTCGGCGCGATCTATCTGGTCAACACCTTCGACACCATCTACATGTTGACCCAAGGTGGTCCGGGTATCGCCAGTGCGAACCTGCCGTTCTACATCTATCAGCGCGCGTTCCTCGGCTTCGACATGGGCGAGGCCGCGGCCATGGGTGTGGTGGTGGTGATCTTCACGATCATCATCGCGAACTTCGCGCTTCGACTGATCTTCAAATCGTTCACCGGCAAGGAAGAGGCAGCCTGATGACGACGACAATTGAGAAGGACACGGCCACCGCGGCTTCGGCCGCACCGTCAAAGAAGAAGTCCCGGAAGTTCAGCCCATGGGGTGTAGTGGCATGGATCGTTGGACTCGGCTTCTTCTTCCCGGTGTTCTGGATGGTGTTGACCGCCTTCAAATCCGAGGCCGATGCGGCGACGAGTCCGCCTAAGCTCTTCTTCACCCCTACGCTGGACCAATTCAACGCAGTATTCGAACAGGGTATCGGCCCCGCATTTTTGAACTCGCTGTTCGCCACCGGGATCTCGACGCTGTTGGTATTGCTACTCGGTGTGCCTGCCGCGTTCGCGCTGTCGTTGCGTCCGGTGAAAAGGACGCAGGACGCACTGTTCTTCTTCATGAGCACCAAGATGCTGCCGATCGTCGCGGTGATCCTGCCGCTGTACGTGATCGTGTCCAACATCGGTCTGCTGGACAACATCTGGGCGCTGGTCATTCTCTACACGGCGATGAACCTGCCGATCGCGGTGTGGATGATGAGGTCATTCTTCCTGGAGGTGCCCGGTGAACTGCTCGAGGCGGCCAGCCTGGACGGCGCAAGCCTGTGGCGGTCGGTGCGCGAGGTCATCTTGCCGCTGGTCTCACCCGGCATCGCCGCTACCGCGCTGATCTGTGTGATTTTCGCCTGGAACGAGTTCTTCTTCGCGGTGAACCTGACCGCGGTGAACGCTCAGACCATGCCGGTGTACCTGGTCGGCTTCATCGCCGGTCAGGGCCAGTACTGGGCCGTGTTGTCGGCGGCCGCAACCATGGCTGCGCTTCCCGTGGTCCTGTGCGGGTGGGTCGCCCAGAACAAGCTGGTGCGCGGACTTTCGTTCGGCGCGATCAAGTAACCGTCAAAAAGCAACCAGGAGAAGATCAATGGCATCGATCACCTACAAGAACGCGTCGTGCATCTACCCGGGCTCCGACAAGCTCGCGGTGGACTCGCTCAACCTCGACATCTCCGACGGCGAGTTCGTCGTGCTGGTCGGTCCTTCGGGTTCGGGCAAGAGCACCGCGCTGCGCATGCTCGCCGGACTCGAGGACATCGACGAGGGCCACATCGAGATCGGCGGCAAGAACATGGTCGGCGTCCCGTCCAAGGACCGCGACATCGCGATGGTGTTCCAGAACTACGCGCTGTACCCGAACAAGACCGTCGCCGAGAACATGGGTTTCGCGCTGAAGCTGCGCGGCGTGTCTGCCGAGGAGCGTCGCAAGAAGGTCGAGGAAGCGGCGAAGATCCTGGATCTGACCGAGTTCCTGGACCGCAAACCGGCCAAGCTGTCCGGCGGTCAGCGGCAGCGCGTCGCGATGGGTCGCGCCATCGTGCGTGAGCCACAAGTGTTTTGCATGGACGAGCCGCTGTCGAATCTCGACGCCAAACTCCGGGTGCAAACGCGCACCCAGATCGCGGCGCTGCAACGGCGTCTGGGCACCACCACCGTTTACGTCACGCACGATCAGGTCGAGGCGATGACGATGGGCGACCGGGTGGCCGTACTGCGGTTCGGCAAGCTGCAGCAGTTCGCGTCGCCGAACGAGCTCTATGACCGGCCGGCCAACGCCTTCGTCGCAGGCTTCATCGGTTCACCCGCAATGAACCTCGTGACGCTGCCCGTCGCGCCCGAAGGCGTCAAGATCGGTGAATCCGTATTGGAACTCGAGCGTGACGATCTGACCAAGCTGAGCGATGCGGGCCTGTCGGAGGTCACCTTCGGCATTCGGCCCGAGCAGCTCGAAATCTCCGAGTCCGACGGCGTCGAGGTCGTGGTCGACCTCGTCGAAGATCTCGGCAGTGAGGCGTATGTGTACACGCACGCAGGTTCGGGCGTGGAACTGGTTGCGCGGTGCAACCCGCGCACCGCACCCAGGCTGGCCGACACGGCGCGACTGCGCAAGAACCCCGAAGGCGCGGTGCATCTGTTCCACCCCGAGTCGGGTGAGCGCCTGAATTAGCATGCGCGCGCCGTCCGGCGGGCAGGAGCGGTGGGCCCACGCGCGCAGCGCAGGGGACGACCGGGGATTAACCCAGTTCCGGCTCCGGACACCGACTCCCGGTCTGCTGGGGCTCCCATGGGACCGGCCACTCCACGACTGGACGGTTCCCGATGTCCCGTTGCGCGACATTGCGGTGGGGCCGAGCCGTCACCTGGTGAAGTTCGTCGACGCCGACGGTGCGCTGTGGGCGGTCAAGGACATGCCGCCGCGGATCGCGGCCAAGGAGTACGACGTCCTGCGGCGGCTCGAAGAGATGGGCCTGCCCGCGGTGCGTCCCGCCGGTGTGGTGGTGCAGCCCGAATTCGACACCGCGATCCTGGTCACCCGCTACCTCGAAGGGTCTTGGCAGTATCGCCGGCTGTTCATGCGGCTGCCGCCGGACCAACCGAAACACCGCGCGCGGCTGCTGGACGGAATGGCCGGTCTTCTTGTGGAACTCCACCGGCACGGCGTGTTCTGGGGTGACTGCTCGCTGGCGAACACATTGTTCTCCCGCGGCGGTCAGCTGCTGCAGGCGTGGCTGGTCGACGCTGAAACCTCGGAAATACACCCGAGTTTGAGTCGGGGGCAACGCGAGCACGATCTCGACATCATGGTCGAGAACGTCGCGATGGGAATGGTCGACCTTGCCGAGCGGCTCGGACGGACGGCCCTGGAGGACGTGCTCATCTCCGAGGTTCAGGACACCAGGGCTCGCTACGACATGCTGTGGGACGCGTTGCACGCCGAGCCCGTCTTCGGGTTCACCGATCGCTACCGCGTCGAGGGGACGGTGCGGAAACTGAACGACCTCGGCTTCGCGGTGGACGAAGTGTCACTGCAGCCGATTGAGGCGGGCAAGCTCAAACTCCGTGTCGCGGTGGGTGATCGGCGCTACCACGCGCAACGCCTGCAGCAGCTCGCGGGACTGGATGTGGGCGAGGGGCAGGCCCAGATTCTGCTTGGCGATCTGCTCGCGTATCAGGCGCAGTTGTGTCGGGAGGAGGGCCACGACGTCGACGAACGCACCGCCGCAAGGTTGTGGGTGATCGAAGTGTTGACTCCGTACGAGCGGCTGGCCCACGACGTCGTCGGCAACAAAGGCACGCCGATCCAGGCCTACTGCGATCTGCTCGAAGTCCGCTGGCTGCTGAGCGAGCGGGCGGGTCACGATGTGGGCACCAACGCAGCGCTCGCCGCCCTACATGGGGACGTGATCCCCACTGATTCGGCGGCGAAGGTGGCGGTCGCCGAGACACCGACGGAGCCGTTCGAGGTGTTGGCGATCGACGATGACTGAGCGACAATTCGATTGCATGACAACGCTTTATGTTCTTAGAGATCTCTTCGAAAGTTACCTAGGGTGTTCTTAGAATTCGAACGTATGTTCGAGATATGAGTGCGGAGGCGGTGCAGACAGCGGTGACGGCGATGCGCGCCGCGCACGACGAATTAGCCGGGCTGCCCATCGATTTGCTCACCAAGTCCGAGTTGCTCAATGCGCTCGATGAGCTGGAGACGCTGTCGTGTCAGTTGCCTGCCCAGAGTCATCGCCTGCTGGCACGTCTGCAGACCGAGACGACGGCCAAGGAAATGGGCGCCAAGTCCTGGCGTCAGGTGTTGGCACTCCGGTGGCGAATCTCGACATCTGAGGCCGGTCGTCGCTTGGATGAGGCGGCGGCATTGGGGCCGCGCCGCTCGCTGATCGGGGAACCGCTCGATCCGGTGTTGCCGTGCTCTGCGCTGGCGCAGGCCGGCGGCATGATCAACGGTGAGCACGTCAAGGTGTTGCGCGACACGATGGACCGTATCCCGCCGGGGGTCGACACTCTGACTCGCGCGCAGATCGAGGTAGATCTCGTCCGACACGCGATCGGGTTGGGCCCCAAGGAACTCAAGGACAAGGCCGAGCGGACGCTGTTTCTGCTGGATCAGGACGGCCCCGAACCCGACGACGCCGAACGTGAGCGCCGCCGCGGCGTGTCGAAGGGGCCGCAGGGCTCGGACAAGATGATCCCGTTCAAAGGGAATCTCACCCCGGAAGCGTGGGCGATCTATGAGGCGATCTTCGCCAAGTGGGCCGCACCGGGAATGTGCAACCCTGCCGACGAGAACCCCTGTGTCTCGGGAACTCCGACGCAGGCCCAGATCGACAATGATCACCGCAGTCTGGCGCAGCGCCAGCACGACGCAATGCTGGCGGTCGGTCGCAGTGTTTTGGAAAGCGGTGAGCTCGGTCAGCACAACGGGTTACCGACCTCGATCATCGTCCGCACCACGCTGCAGGACTTGGAGAGTCGCGCCGGGGTGGGCGTCAGCGGCGGCGGCTCGCTGATACCGATCAGCGATGTGATCCGAATGGCCGCCCACGCCAACCACTACTTGGCGGTTTTCGACAAGGCCACGGGTTCTGCTCTTGATCTGTTCCGCGCCCGCCGTGTCGCCTCACCGGCGCAGCGGATCATGCTCATCGCCCGCGATGGAGGCTGCACCAAACCCGGTTGCACCGTGCCGGCCTACGGCAGTCAGGTTCATCACGCGGCCCGCGATTGGGCTGATGACGGGTTGACCAATGTCGATGAGCTGGGGTTGGCGTGCGGTTCGGATAACCGGATGGTCGGCCCCGGCGGCTGGACCACCCAGATGAACGCCGAGCACGAGGTGGAATGGATCCCACCATCACACTTGGATACCGGCCAGGCCCGGGTCAACGACTACCACCGCCCCGAACGCCTGCGCCCACCAGACGACCAACCCATCACGCCCACCGACGAAGAACAACCCCCGGATATCCCGCCGTTCGACGACGAATGGCTCATCGGACCACCCGACTACCAACCAATCCACCCACACGAACCCGGCAGGCCAGAACCCAACGCCGCCTAAATGTTCGGTCAGCCGACCACGGCCGGGTTGCCAGGGTCGAGGCCGCTCGGCAGGTTCGGGCTGAGACCGCTCCCGCCGTGGGTGACTTCCTGGTGGGCCATCGGCCGGCAGTTGTTGTCCATCGGGGTCTGATCGCCGGAGCAATAGGGCAGCAGATCTTGAGGGTCGGCACCGGCCTGCGGCGCCGAGAAGATGACGGTTGCGCCCGCGATCAGGCACGCCGCGAAAATCCTCGTCATAGTCGCACGCTACCCGGGGTAATACCGTGGTGTGGTGGATCAGTTCGGTCGGGTGAAACTGACCAACCCGGACAAGGTGCTGTATCCCGCCACGGGCACCACCAAAGCCGAGGTCTTCCACTACTACGTCAGCGTTGCCGAGGCGATGCTCCCGCACATCGCCGGCCGCGCCGTCACCCGTAAGCGCTGGCCCAACGGCGTCGACGAGCCGGCATTCTTCGAAAAGCAGCTCGCCTCTTCGGCGCCGGATTGGCTGGAACGGGGATCGATCACCCACAAGTCGGGCACCACCACGTATCCGATCATCAACAGCGCCGAGGGGCTGGCGTGGATCGCCCAGCAGGCGTCGCTGGAAGTGCACGTGCCGCAATGGCGATTCGTCAGCACCTGGACCAGAGAGGAGGGAGCCGAGCAGACGCCGGGCTTGGCCACCCGGGTGGTTTTCGACCTCGACCCGGGCGAAGGTGTCACGTTCCGGCAGCTGTGCGAGGTGGCGCACGAGGTGCGTGAGCTCATCACCGGCATCGGACTCACAACATTCCCGTTGACCAGCGGCAGCAAGGGGTTGCATCTGTACGTGCCGCTGGAAAAGCCGATCAGCTCACACGGCGCTTCGGTGCTTGCCCGCCGCATCGCCGTGCAGCTCGAGAAGACGATGCCCAAGCGCGTGACGGCCACCATGACCAAGAGTCTTCGCAGCGGGAAGGTGTTCGTCGACTGGAGCCAGAACAACGGCAACAAGACGACCATCGCGCCGTATTCGCTGCGCGGTCGCGGCGAGCCGACCGTCGCCGCCCCTCGTACCTGGGAAGAGATCGAGGATCCCGATCTGCGGCACCTCCGATTCGACGAGGTGCTCGAGCGGTTGGAACGTGACGGTGACCTGTTGGCCGAGATGGACGCCGACGCTCCGGTGGCCGACGCGCTCAGCACCTATCGCAGCATGCGCGACGCCGGCAAGACACCCGAGCCGGTCCCCAACATCGCGCCCACGCCGGGCAACGACGACTTCTTCGTCATCCAGGAGCACCACGCCCGCCGACTGCACTACGACTTCCGGCTGGAGCGCAACGGCGTCCTCGTCAGCTGGGCGGTGCCGAAGAACCTGCCGGACAGCCCCGCGGTCAACCACCTCGCCGTGCACACCGAGGATCATCCGTTCGAATACGGCAGCTTCGAGGGTGAAATCCCGAGGGGTGAATACGGCGGAGGCAAGGTGATCATCTGGGACACCGGCACTTACGAGACCGAGAAATTCCGCGACCACTCGCCGGACGGCCCTGAAAAGGGTGGCGAAGTCATCATCACGTTGCACGGCAAGAAGATCGACGGCCGCTACGCGCTGATCCAGACAAACGGCAAGAACTGGCTGGCGCACCGCATGAAGGAGCAGGCCAATCCGCAGGCGAGCGATCTGACACCGATGCTCGCGACCGAAGGTTCGATCGCGAAGATGACCAAGGCGCAGTGGGCTTTCGAGGGCAAATGGGACGGCTACCGTGTCCTTGTCGACGCGAATCACGGTAGGCTCAACCTGCGATCACGACGAGGGCGTGACGTCACCGACGAGTATCCGCAATTCGCCGCGGTGGCAGCCGATCTCGCCGATCACCATGTGATCCTCGATGGTGAAGCGGTGGCTCTCGACGACTCGGGCGTGCCGAGTTTCGGCGAAATGCAGAACCGCGCGCGTTCGACGCGGGTCGAGTTCTGGGCGTTCGACATCCTCTACCTCGACGGCCGCTCGCTGCTGAAGGCCAAGTACTCCGACCGCCGCCGCGTGCTGGAAGCGCTCGCCGAGGGCGGCGGTCTGATCGTGCCGGATCTGTTGCCCGGCGACGGCCCCGAGGCGCTGGAGCATGCGCGCAAGAAGCGTTGGGAGGGTGTGGTCGCCAAGAAGCGCGACGCTACCTACCAACCGGGACGACGGTCGTCGTCGTGGATCAAGGACAAGATCTGGAACACGCAGGAAGTGGTGATCGGCGGTTGGCGCAAGGGCGAGGGCGGACGATCCAGCGGCATCGGTGCGCTGATGCTGGGCATCCCGGCCGACGGCGGCCTGCAGTTCGTCGGCCGAGTCGGCACGGGGTTCACCGATAAGGCGCTGAAGAACCTCAAGGGCATGCTCAAGCCGCTCGAGACCGACGAATCACCCTTCAACACACGCCTTTCCAAGATCGACGCCCGGGGCGTCACCTTCGTTCGGCCCGAACTGGTCGGCGAGGTGCGCTACAGCGAGCGGACCTCCGACGACAGACTGCGTCAACCGAGCTGGCGGGGGCTGCGTGCCGACAAGGAACCGTCTGAAGTCGTCTGGGAGTCGTAGCCGCAACGAAAGCGCGAATGCGGCGCTTGCGGGATCTTCGCTCGGTACCTTTAGCGAAGTATTCGCATTTCACGGAAGTCGAGAACACGATGAGCGGGATAGCGTCTGAACTGGCGGCCGCCGGGTTCGAAGACGCTGTCGAAGTGGGCCGGGGCGGCAGCGGTGTCGTCTTCCGCTGCTCCCAGAAGTCGCTCGGGCGAAGTGTTGCCGTCAAGGTGCTGGCGTCTGATCTCGACGAATCCGATCGCGAGCGTTTCCTGCGCGAGGGTTTCGCGATGGGCAGGCTCTCCGGGCACCCGAACATCGTGAACATCCTTCAGGTCGGCGTCACCGAGAGCGGCCGGCCGTTCATCGTAATGCCTTATCACTCAGTGGGTTCGCTCGCGGAGCGGCTGCGCCGCGAGGGCCGCATCGCCTGGCCCGAGGCACTGCGCATGGCGGTGAAATTGTGCGGCGCCCTCGAGACCGCCCACCGCGCGGGTACGTTGCATCGCGACATCAAACCCGCGAACGTCCTCTTCAACGACTACGGCGAACCGCAACTCAGCGACTTCGGGACCGCGCGAATCGCCGGTGGATACAAGACGGTGACCGGATTCTTCACCGGCACCCTGTCCTACACCGCCCCCGAGGTGCTCGCCGGCAACCCCCCGACGGTCGCGGCCGACGTGTACTCCCTGGGCGCCACGATCTACGCGCTGATCGCCGGTGGGCCACCGCACGAGCGCAAGGCCGACGAGGATCTGATCGCGCACTACCTGCGCATCACCTCGACTCCCGTGCCAGACCTGCGACCGCACGGAATCCCCACCGACGTCTGCGCTGCGATAGAGAAGGCGATGTCCCGCGAGCCCGGCGATCGGCAGGTATCGGTCGCCGAGTTCGGCCACGAACTGCAGTTGGCGCAGCGTCACAACGGCTTGACGGCGGATCCGATGGCACTCAGTGAGGCCGGCGGAGAACCCGAGCCGACGGGCGGCACCCAGGCGCTGCCGCTCACGGGAGCGCCTCGCGAGCCCGAGCCGTCTCAATTCAAAACCGAGGTCCCCGAATCCGCACGCAGTCTGCCGGTGAGCCCGGAGAGTTCGGCACCGCCGCTGGACCCGAACATGTTCGCGCACACCGCGTCAGTCAGCCAGGGAAGTATGCCCTGGCAGGTTCCGCCGACACCGCCCAGTCCGGGGAAGAAAAAGGGTCCGAAGCGTCTCCTGATCACTGTCGGCGCGGCTGCCGTCGCGCTGCTCCTCGTCATCGGCGGCATTGTGTTGTTCACGTCGCGCGACAAGGGCGCGGAACAGCAGGCGGCCACGACCCGGCCCACCGTCGAAGCGCAACCTGAATGGGCACCGATCGCGGACGCGCGCGTCGCCCGCGATGCGGTGGCCGCCACCGAAGCCGACGGCACCATCTGGGTGTTCGGCGGTCTCGGAACAGGCGACCAGGTGAGCGGAGCGCACGAGGGCTACGACCCCGCCCTCGACAGCTGGAAGGGTGGCGAGAATCTACCCGTCCCCGTCCAGCACGCGATGGCGGTGACGTGGGAGGACACCCCGGTCGTGCTCGGCGGCTGGCGTACCGATGGCACCAATCGGGAGGTGGCGACCGACAAGGTGTGGCGGGTCGTCAACAGTCGCTGGGTCGAGTTGCCGCCACTGCTGCAACCGCGGGCGGCGGCAGCGGCCGGCGTCGTCGGCGACCTGCTCGTCGTGACCGGCGGTGTGGACGTCGACGGGAAGCTGCTGAACACCACCGAGATCTACGACGGCACCGGATGGCGGCTCGGAGCCCCCATTCCGACGCCACGCCAGATGTCCGGTGCGGCGTCGGACGGCAAGCTCGTCTACGTGGTCGGCGGCTCCAACGACACCGCAGACCTGACCGCCGTCGAAGCCTATGACCCCGTCGCGGACAAGTGGGCGACCATGCCCGCACTTCCGCAGGGGCGCAGCGACTTCGGCGTGGCGATCGCGGACGCCCGGCTGCTGGCCGTCGGCGGAATGTCGGATGGTGAAGCCCTCAAGAGTGTGGCCGCGCTCGACCTCACCACGGCGACCTGGACTGCGCTGCCGGATCTGGGGACCGCGCGGCACGGGGCTGCGGTCGCCGCCGTGGGCAAGACCGTTTACGCGATCGGCGGGTCGGCGGGTGCGACAGACCAGATCGTCGCGTCGGCCGAATCGCTGAGACTCGCACCACGCAAACCTCAACCGGCAGCGGAGTGGCGGTCGTTGCCGGACGCACCGACGGCGCGACTGATGATGGCGTCAACCGTGCTCGACGGAAAGATCTTCATTGCGGGCGGCATGTTGGGTCACGCCGAAACGCTCGACACGTTCGAGAGCTACGACCCCGAAAGCGGCGATTGGGAGACGCTGCCTTCGTTACCCGTTCCGCTGCACCACGCGACCGCGACGGCCTATCGCGGCGAGGTCGTCGTCATCGGTGGGGCCAGCGAAACCGTCACCGAGGCGTCGAACAAGGTGTTCGCCTTCCGCAACGGAAAGTGGGAGGAGCTGCCGAGCCTGCAGCATGCCCGGGCCGCGCCGTCGGCGGCGGTGGTCGACGACAAGATCGTGGTGGTCGGCGGACAGGACGACAAGAAGCTCGTCACACAGACCGAGATCTTCGATGGCGACTCCTGGACGACGGCTGCCGATATGCCAACGCCGCGTGAGCATTTGGCGGCGGTATCGGACGGCGTCTATGTGTACGCGGTCGGTGGCCGGTCGTTGAGTGCAGACGAGAACTCGGCGGCCTTCGAGCGCTTCGATCCGGAATCCGGAAGCTGGCAGAAGCTCACGGACATGCCGACTCCGCGCGGCAGCTATGGCGCCGCGTTCATCGACGGCCGGATCATCTCCGTCGGTGGGGAAGAGCCGACGCGGGTGCTCGCCACGGTCGAGATGTACGACATCTCCACCGGGAAGTGGACGACGCAGGCGCCGATCAACACGCCGGTGCACGGTCAGGTGGTGGCCGCCGTCGACACGACGCTGTTCTGCATCGGCGGCGCCGACCGGCCCAGCCACGAAGGTCCCGTGGCGATCGTCGAGGCGCTCGACTTCAACTAGCTCCCGCTGTCGCGCAACTGCGCGATCGTGACGGCGCCGCGCCGGAGCGCCTCGTTGGCCAGCCGCACGCGTCGGTCCCCCTCGGTGGGGATGGCGAACTTGTCATAGAGGTTCTGCAGGTGCTGTTTGACGGCGGCCTCGGTGACGTACAGCTCGCCTGCCATCCGCCGGACCGACGCCGGTTCGGGAAACGGGTCCTCGGACACCAGCGGACGGCACAACACCATGAGCACGTCGACCTCCCGTCGGGTCAGCCGCGGCGGGAGCTGTGCGGCATCGGGCACGATCGTCGCCTCTTCGACCGGTTCGCCGGACTGGCGTGCCTGCAGGTACACCAACCTGGACTTGCCGATGCGCACCTCATCGCCGGGTCGCAGCACCTGTTCGTAGGCGATCTTCTCGCCGTTGACGAACGTGCCGTTGCGACTGCCCACATCGCGGATCGACCACGCCGACCCGTGGTTCTCCAGGATCGCGTGCAGGCGAGAGACGGTGGGGTCGTGTTCGAGTGCCACCCCATTGGTCGAAGCCTTGCCGAGCGTCACCCGGGTGCCGGTCAACGGGACCAGCTCGCGTCCCGTCGGCTTGAAGACTTCCAAATGGGAAGACATGCAGACCTCCTATAGGGGGCAATTTTCACCCACGGCACGGGTCCGTGGTCTGCGAACGGCCGTGCATGTGGCCGCGGGTCGCCGGAGATCTCTCCCGACGACCCGCGGCGCGCACACCTAGTGCGGCGAATTGGTGATCTTCTTCCTGAACCGGATGGCCCGCTTGGCCAGCGCCGATTCCGACAGCGGCGGCCACGGCCATCCGCTCTGGTCCCCGCGCGGCGCCTTCAAGAACGCCAGCCCGAGGAACAGCCCGAAGATGACGTGCCCCAGCAGCGTGATGATCACCGTGGCCGTGTTCAGCGGGAACATCCGCTCCTCGCCGTTCGGCGACAGCGCGACCGTTGCCATCAGGCCGGCCCAGGTGGGAAACACCCCGAAGGCAATCGCGGCCAGCACCGCGTAGACATTCTTCCACCTGTCGATGCCGATGGCGTACGCGACGACGAAGAAGGCCACCCCCAGCCCGCCGGCATCGCCGAGGTACCGGTACACGTAACCGACTGCCGCGCTGCCCGCCGTGTCCGGCTCGCCGGTGACGAACGACCCCATCACGGGGATGAAGTCGCCCATCAAACCCAGCACGTGCACGGCGAACAGCCTGGCGGCGTCGTACACGATGCAGGCCACCATGCCCGCGATCAACCCACGCCCGACGATCATGTCGATCCGGTGCGGGGCGAACGCGATGAGCGTTGCGAGCAACGCAACCAGCGAAATGGTCACCAGGGTGATGCCGCTCTGGGGCAGCAGACCGAACACCTCGACCGAGATCGCGAGGATCGGCATCGACGCCAGCAACAGCACCAGGGCGATGCGCGCGTACTCCCACCTGGTCGGCGGCGTGACCGCCGCCTTGCTCAGGTCGAGGTAGCGCTGCCGGATGGTGTTGGTGACTTTTCCGACGACCGGGATGTCGACGAGTGGGCGCAGTCGAACGGTGTCGCTGTCGACTCCGCTGACGGCCTTCGGAAGTGCCTTCAGCCGCACGGTCATCGGCTCGCCGAGGACCGAGGCCCTGCGGGGCGTGGTGCCTTGCGAGATCGGCCTGGTCGGCAGGTCGCCGGGGCGCAGCCGCACAGTTTCTTCAGGAGCTCGGCCGGTCGGTGCTGTCGTGGACATCGGATTTTCCTATTTCGTGGTGTTAGCGACCTCTGCGGTCGTTTTCAGTTGTTGTGGACGACATTCATGATGGTTTTCCGAGGTCACTACGGGTAATCGCCGCGAAGTCAGTTTTTCGGCCGCAGCGGATAGGTTTTCCTATCCGCCAGGCAAGTCTCACCACGAATCCGCGACCGGACATGGCAGGGTGAGGATCGATTCTCAGGGGGAGGTGACGCGGTAGATGTGCACGCGGGTGCTGTGGAACACCGACAGCAGATACATCATGTCGGGGCGCACGATGGACTGGCCCGAGTCGACGCAGCCGACGATCGTCGCCTTTCCGCGGGGGCGGCAGCGCGACGGCGGCAAGGTCGGCGACATCGTCGCGGTGCCCGACAACCCCTTGCGGTGGACGAGTCGCCACGCGAACCTGGTCACCACGGTGTACGGGATCGGCACCGTCGACGGGTTCAACGAGGTGGGCCTCGGCATGCACGCCCTGTTCCTCAAGTCCACCGACGTCGGAGCACGGGATCCGGGCCGGCCGGGCCTGCAGATGGGGCTGTTCGGCCAGTACCTGCTCGACCAGGCAGGCAGCGTCGCCGAGGCCCTCGAGTTGATCGGCACATTCCAGCCGGTGATGGTGGAGGCGCACGGCCGCCAGGCCACCATCCATTTCGCGCTTGAAGACGTCGGTGGGGACTCGGCGATCATCGAGTTCGCCGAGGGTGAACCCGTCATTCACCACGGTCGTGAGTTCACCGTCATGACCAACGATCCCACCTATGACGAGCAGCTGGATTTGCTTGCACAGCAGGACTTTTCGAATCCGAGTAGTGACACCCCATTACCCGGAAACGTGAACCCGAGGGATCGGTTCCAGCGTGCGGCCTATTATTCGGCCCTGTTGACGCCGCCCGTCGATCGGCGGCAGGCGGTGGCGAGCGTGATGGCGATCATGCGCAACGTCTCGGTGCCGTTCGGTGCGCCGTACCACGACTTCGGCGTCTACAACACCGAATACCGGACTGTCATCGACCTGACGGAGAGGCTGTATTTCTTCGAACTGTCGACCAGTCCGAACGTGATCTGGATCGATTTCGGCGCGCTGAAGCTCGACGGTCAGCCGTTGGAGATCAACCCGTACGACACCACTCTGGTCGGCGACGTCACATCCCGGTGCGAACCGCAGGCGGTGCCGTTCTAGACCTTCGTGATGACCTTCTCGCCGTACTTCTCGATGGCGCGCAGCTTGTTCTCCAGCGGTTCGGGGTCGGGCCCTACGGCGTAGGGCATCCGGAAGCCGACCATGATGTTCGTGACGCCGCGGTCCTCGAGCCGCTTGATACCGTCGGGCTTGTAGGCGTCGAGCGACTGGGCGTGAATCTCAAACGGCCCCGTGCGGCCCTCTTCCTCGCGAAGTTCGTTGAGCCGCTTGATATATCGGTCGAGCGACTCGGGATCGCCGAGGTCACCCCCGCCGTGCATCCAGCCGTCGTTTCGGGCCGCGCGCCGCAGCGCGGCCTCGGCGTGCCCACCGATGAGAATCGGGATCGGCTTGGTGGGCGCCGGTGACATCTTGGTCTTGGGGATGTCGTAGAACTCGCCGTGGTATTCGAAGTAGTCACCGGTCGTCAGACCCTTGACGATGTCGATGCACTCGTCCATCCGTTTGCCGCGCCGCGCGAACGGCACGCCCATCAATTCGTAATCCTCGGGCCACGGGCTGGTTCCGACGCCCAGGGCGAGCCGGTTGTCGGAGAGCGCGGCGAGCGAGCCGGCCTGCTTGGCGGTCAACGCCGGCGGGCGGATCGGGAGCTTGAGGACGTACACGTCGAACCGCAGCGTCGTGGTGACGGCGGCGAGTGCGCTGGCGAGGACGAACGTCTCGACGATCTCCTTGCCGTCGAGAAATTCGCGGTTTCCGTCGGGGGTGTACGGGTATTTCGAGTCCGACTCGTACGGGTAGGCGACGCTGTCGGCGATCGTCATCGCGTCGAAACCCGCGGCCTCGGCCGCCCTGGCGAGCGGGATGTAGTACTTCGGATGAGTCAGTGATTCCGCATAGGTGAAGCGCACGCCCCCAATATTAGAACGTGTTCTAGTCCAAGGTTTGAGGAACGGGACGACGGGAACGTTGTTGGCCATGAGTGCGGCGAAGTCTTTATTCAAACCTCTATCGATCGTCAGCAGCGTGATGGGCGGCATAATCGCGGGCAAGATCTTCACCGAAATCTGGCAGCGCGTAAACCCCGACGACGAGGAACCGGATCCGCAGGACTTGAGTCGCTCGTTGCGGGAGGTCATGATTGCCGCCGCGGTCCAGGGGTTGATCGTCGGCGTGGTTCGTGCCGCGCTGGCCCGTGGGCAAGCCAAAGGATTCGCTGCGATCACCGACGAGGACCTGAGCTAGCCGGCCCGACACGGCATCATGGCGTAGGTGCGCAGCTGGCTGACCCGCAATGTGCGGGTGCTATCGGCCGTGTCGTTCCTCCAGGACACCGCCAGCGAGCTGCTCTATCCGCTCCTACCGATCTACCTGACGTCGGTCCTCGGTGCGCCCGCCGCGGTGGTCGGCGCCGTTGAAGGGGCCGCCGAGGGCGCGGCGTCGCTGACGAAGCTGGCGGCCGGGCCGCTCGGTGACCGCTTTTCGCGCCGGCCGCTGATCGCCACCGGCTACGGCATGGCCGCACTGGGCAAGGTGATGGTGGCCGCCGCCTCGGGGTGGACGGGCGTGCTCGCGGGCCGGGTGGTGGACCGGCTGGGCAAGGGCATCCGCGGCGCGCCTCGCGACGCGCTTCTGATCGTCGATATCGACGCGGCCGCGCGCGGTCGGGTGTTCGGATTCCACCGTGCGATGGACACCTTCGGTGCGGTGGTCGGTCCGCTGCTGGGTCTGGTGGGCTATCAGCTGCTGGACCAGCAGATCGCACCGCTGTTGTGGGTCGCGGTCGTGCCCGCCGTGCTGAGCGTCGCGCTGGTGTTCCTGGTGCGCGAACGAGTGCCGCTGCCGGACAAGGCGACTCGCCGCGCGGTGTTCTCCCGGGTGAAGGATCTGCCGCGCAGCTATTGGCGGGTGACCGCGGTCGTGGTCGCGTTCGGCTTGGTGAACTTTCCCGACGCGTTGCTGTTGTTGCGGCTCAACGAGATCGGGTTCTCGGTGACCGAAGTGATCCTCGCCTACGTGACCTACAACGCGGTGTACGCGGCAACGAGCTATCCGGCCGGGATGGTCGCCGATCGGTTAGGCAAACCGGTGGTGTTCGGCATCGGACTGGTGTTCTTCGCCGTCGGCTACACAGGGCTCGGCATGACGACCGACGCGCTGACGGCGTGGCTGTTGATCGGCGTCTACGGTCTGTTCACCGGATGCACCGACGGCGTCGGCAAGGCGTGGATCTCGTCGCTTGTCGTCGACGACGTACAGGGCAGCGCGCAGGGAGTCTTCCAGGGCCTCAGCGGTTTTGCGGTGCTGGCGGCCGGCATCTGGGCTGGATTGCTCTGGGGCGCCGACGGTCGACTACCGCTGTTGATTTCGGGTGTCGCGGGCGGGGTGGTCGCCGTTGTGGTGCTGGTGATCGCGATCGGCGGACGTCACCGACCCTCGACTGCCTCCAGCGCGAAGGGCGGTGCGCCGACACCGGCGACCGAATAGCCGCCCTGCGGTGGCCGCTCGACGATGCGTGCCTGCGCCTGGTGCCGGCCCACCGACACGATGACTTGCCGAGGCAACCTGGTGTCGGGAAGCGGTTCGTCGAAAACCGTTCCTTGCCAGTGATATCGGCCGTCTATCGGATCGATACGGCCGGCCAGTCGTACGCGCACGGTGCGTTCGTCCTCGCCGATGCGCACGGTGGCGGGCCCGTCGTAGATGTCGCTCACCGTGGTAGAAACCCGCTTCGCCGCCACATGCGGCGCGCGATCGGCCCCATCAGCCCGACCTCCTCCAGAAACGCCGCAAGCGGCGCGAACCCGAGGACGTGGGTTTCGTGCCTGTGCGCGCTGCTGCGTGCTGCGCGACGGGCCTCGAGCGCGTCCAGGCCGACGCGGCGGTACTGCACCTTGTTCGTGAACAGGAAGCGGAAGAAGTACCCACCGACGCCGTTGATGTTGGCCACGAAGAACTTCGGCAGCCGCCGCATGGTCGGGGTGCGCTTACGCAGCCCGTCGCGGGCGAATTGGATGTGGCGGGCTTCCTCGGTGACATGGATACGCATGAGGCGCTGGATGATCGGCTGCAGGTCGTCGTCGTCCATCATCTGCCGCTGAAGGGAGTCGAAGATCTCCTCCCCTACGAGCGCGGCGACCCACAGCATCGGTCCCTGAAAGGCGAAGGGCAGCAGGTTGATGATGAAGCGTTGGTAGTACTTGGGCCGCACCGGGTTTGCGCCGACACGTTCGATCGCCTTGCCGAACATCACCATGTGACGGGTCTCGTCACCGAGCTCGGTGAGTTCGTAGTGCGTGGCGCTGGCGGTGGGGTCCTGGTGCATCATCTTGCGCAGCAGCGCCTGGTTCAAGATGTTCTCGAACCAGATGCCGGCCGACAGGGTGTTGACGAGCTCCTGCCGTGAAAGTTCGATCTGCTGCTCGCGGGTCATCGCGTTCCACATCGGCGTGCCGTAGAGCGAGACGCATTTCGGCGGCAGGAAGAACTTGTCGGGGTCCAGCGGGGCATCCCAGTCGATATCGACGACCGGCGCGTAGGACTTCTTGACGGAGCCCTTCAGCAGACGTTCGGCGAACTCTTCACGAGTGGGTGCGGTCATCAACGAACTCCCTCCGACTGCGCTGTCGATTGTTTGAAAGGTACGGAGCCGGGCGCCAGCAGTCAATACCCCGGGTATCGGATACCCACGGTATCCCCAGCTCGTACCGTATTCTCGGCGCGTGACTCGTCGGATCCACGTCATCGGTATCGGCGCGGGCGACCCCGACTACGTGACGGCGCAGGCGGTGACCGCGCTCAACGACACCCGGGTGTTCTTCGCAATGGACAAGGGTGACACCAAGGACGACCTGGTCGCGCTGCGACGCCTGATCTGCGAGCGATTCATCCGCGAACCCGGGTACCGATTCCACGAGATGCCCGATCCGCCACGCGCCAAGGACAGCGAATACCGACAGGCCGTCGCCGACTGGCACGCCGAACGCGCCCGCCTGTGGGCCGACGCGATCACCTCAGAACTCGGCCCCGGCGACGTGGGTGCGTTTCTCGCATGGGGTGATCCGTCGCTCTACGACAGCACACTGCGGATCCTGGACCGCGTGGCCGAACACGTCGACATCGACTACGACGTCATCCCCGGGATCACCGCGATCCAGGCGCTGACGGCGCGACACCGCATACCGCTCAACGACGTTGGCGAGCCCGTGCTCATCACCACCGGACGGCAGTTGCGCGCCAGCGGTCTGGCGGGCAGCGCGGTCGTCATGCTCGACGCCGACTGCTCGTTCCAGGGGTGCCCGCCCGACACCCGGATCTGGTGGGGTGCCTACCTCGGCACGGCCGACGAACTGCTGTTCTCCGGAACGGTCGGCGACGTCGGTGCGCACATCGTGACGGCGCGCGCAGCAGCCCGCGCCGAACATGGCTGGATCATGGACACCTATCTGCTGCGCGGCCCGGAATAGCCCGCAGCGTGGGAAGATCAGCCGCATGGGATCTTTCCTGCTGCGTGCGGCACTGACCGGGTTTGCGCTGTGGGTTGTCACATTGATCGTTCCCGGGATCAGCTTCATCGGCGGGGATTCGACGCTACAGAGAGTCGGCATCATCTTCGTCGTCGGCGTGATCTTCGGTCTGGTGAACGCGATCATCAAACCGATCGTGCAGTTCATCTCGATCCCGCTCTACATTCTGACGCTCGGCCTGATTCACATCGTGATCAATGCGCTGATGCTGTGGATCACGTCGTGGATCACCGAGCACACGACGCACTGGGGCCTGTTCATCGACGACTTCTGGTGGACGGCGATCTGGGCGGCGATCGTGCTGTCGATCGTGACCTGGTTGTTGTCGCTCGTTGTCGGCTCGAGTGAACGTGCAGCGGACCGCTAGCGGGACACTGGAGACATGCCCGAACTGCCTGAGGTCGAAGCGCTCGCCGATCACTTGCGTCGCCATGCCGTCGGTCTGACCATCGGACGGATCGACGTGTCGGCGTTCTCGGTGCTCAAGACGTTCGACCCGGCGATCTCGGTGCTGCACGGCCAGACCGTCACCGGCGCCAATCGTTGGGGCAAGTACCTCGGCCTGCAGTCCGGCGACTTGCATCTGATCACGCACCTGTCGCGGGCCGGCTGGCTGCGGTGGTCAGACAAGCTCGCGGCGGCGCCGTTGAAGCCCGGTAAGGGACCGATCGCGCTGCGCGTGCACCTAGGCACACCGGGGGAGGCGGCGGGCTTCGACCTCACCGAGGCCGGGACGCAGAAGCGGCTGGCGGTGTGGCTGGTCGACGATCCGGCCAAGGTGCCGGGCATCGCCGCGCTCGGGCCCGATGCGCTGTCGCTTGGACCGGAGGACCTGGCCGCCGTTCTTGCCGGGAACAGCGGCCGAATCAAGACCGTGATCACCGACCAGAAGGTGATCGCCGGCATCGGCAACGCCTACAGCGATGAGATCCTGCACGTTGCGAAGATCTCGCCGTTCGCGACGGCGGGCAAGCTCACCGAAGCGCAGCTCTCCGCATTGCACGACGCGATGATCTCCGTCCTCACCGATGCCGTGAGCCGATCCGTGGGTCAGGGGGCCGCAACGCTGAAGGGGGAGAAGCGATCCGGGCTGCGCGTACACGCCCGTACCGGCCTGCCATGTCCGGTGTGCGGCGATACGGTGCGCGAGGTGTCCTTCGCCGACAAGTCGTTCCAATACTGCGCGACGTGTCAGACGGGCGGCAAGATTCTGGCGGACCGGCGAATGTCGCGTCTGCTCAAGTAGATCGGCAGTACGAGCGGGTGGCCGACGTCAACGCCTGCTGGTAGAGGCCGTCGAGTTTGCGTGCGGAGACTACCGCGGCCGTCGCATCCGCCAGGTCCCTGCCACAGCCCTGACTATGGAGCGAATTCCAGTGCAGCGCAATCTCGTCGACCAGGGTCTTGTTCAGACCGTTGATCTGGGTTCGTGATTCGGCGAGGTCCGGTGCGCTTGTCGGTGCGAGGCCCGGATCGAACTTCCACTGGCCGAAGCGGGTGTACTGGACTCCTTCGTTGGCGGCTATCTGATCGGTGAAGACGGTACGCACGTAGGCCGGGTCGATACCGTGGGCCGTCGCATCGGCTGCCACCGAGTCCAGTACCTGGTTCGCCCTCGCGGGGTCGGTGATGGGGCCGCCATTGATCCACTTGGTGGCCGCCACCGGATCGGCGGTCGCCAAGCGCTGGGCTGCCGCGTCGACCAGTTGATAAAAGGGGTGGACGGGCTGGGCCGCGGCGACCGGCGCCAGGACGACCTGGCCCGCCAGCAGGGCAGAGGCCACAAGAAGTGAACTTCGATTCGGGATCACCCCATCATCATGCATAAGCTGACCGCGTGACTCGGCAGAAAATCTTGATCACCGGCGCCAGCTCGGGGCTCGGAGAAGGCATGGCCAGGGCGTTCGCCGCCAAGGGGCGCGACCTCGCATTGTGCGCCCGCCGCGTCGAGCGGCTGGACGATCTGAAGGCAGAACTCCTGGAGCGCCATCCCGGCATCAAGGTGGCCGTCGCCGCGCTCGACGTCAACGACCACGATCAGGTGCCCAAGGTTTTCGCCGAGCTCTCCGACGAGTTGGGCGGTATCGACCGCGTCATCGTCAACGCGGGTATCGGTAAGGGCGCGCCGCTCGGGTCGGGCAAGCTGTGGGCGAACAAGGCCACGCTCGAGACGAATCTCATTGCCGCACTTGTCCAGATCGAGACTGCGCTCGAGATGTTCAAAGCCGCCGGCGGTGGACATCTGGTGCTGATCTCTTCGGTGCTGGGCAACAAGGGCGTCCCGGGGGTGAAGGCCGCGTATGCGGCGAGCAAGGCCGGTGTGACGTCGCTCGGAGAGTCGCTGCGCGCCGAATACCTAAGCGGGCCAATCAAGGTGACGACGCTCGAACCCGGCTACATCGAATCCGAGATGACGGCCAAGTCCGCGTCGACGTTGTTGATGGTGGACAACGAGACTGGGGTCAAGGCGATGGTCGACGCGATGGAGCGTGAGCCCGGCCGGTCAGCCGTTCCGTGGTGGCCGTGGGGACCGCTGGTGCAGGTGATGCGAATGCTGCCGCCACGACTTGCGAAACGTTTTGCTTAGAAAAGCTTCATGTTTAATCGCCGCGCAGCCGCGGGTAGCCCAATTTCATGAACGCGAAGATGATGAAGTTGACGCCTTTCCTATTCGCGGGTGCGGCGGCCGCCGCGATCGCCGCTGCGCCCATCTCCGTTGCTCAGCCGGCTCCGCCCCCGTGCGTGAATGCTGACGGCACGCCATGCGGGGCCATCGGCAACGTCACAGCCGGACCCGGTGGTGGAGCGGATGTCGCCATTCCCAATGGCCCGGTCGGTACCGCTGACGGCGGTGGCGCCTCCGGTGTGATCCCCAACGGTCCGGGCGGTTCCGCAGGCCCGGGCGGCGCCAGCGGCTCGCTGTCGCCCGTCGGACCCGGCGGTACGGCAGGCCCGGGTGGAGCCAGCGGATGTCTCCCGAACGTCGGGTGCATCAACATCCCCGCCGGATAAGCCGGCACAAGTCGACCTCAGCGCGGCGCACGCCCCTCCTGGGCGGGCGCCGCGCTGTCTTGCTGTAGCGACTTGACAAAGTGTTGGGTTTTCACAACAGTATGTTGCATGAGTCCGGTGAGGCGAGGTGACGCTCTCCCCATCCACAACCGCATCGGCGTCCTGCGCGCAGAGCGGCGGATGACTCGAGCGCAACTCGCGGAGTTGGTGGACGTCAACCCGCAGACCGTTGGCGCGCTGGAACGCGGCGATCACTATCCGAGCCTCGATTTGGCGTTCCGCATCTGCGACGTCTTCGGGCTGCCCGTTGAGGCGGTCTTCTCGCGTTCCCCGCTCACGCCCCTGTCCACCGAGCTCTACGCCAAGCCCACGCGAAGAGGAGGCGAAGCCAATGCCCAGCTCGACCACGCAAACTGAACCGACGCTGATCGATCGATATCAGAGCTTCCGCACCCGGCGATTCCTCAAATACGAACGCACGTATGCCCATTCACTGCCGCGCTGGCGCACACAGCGACGCCGCCGTGCCCTGGTGGTGGGGTTGGCGGTCACCTTCGGCCTGATGGCGGTGGTGAGCGTGATGTGTGCGTTCGGAATTCGGTGGGCGCCACTGCTCTGGCTGCCGGCGTGCTTGTTCTTCCTTCCGTTATGGGTCGTGCTGCAGATCGTGTCCGGTAGGCAGGGCGACGCACCCGACGCGGCACTCGACGAATACGAGGTGCAGCAGCGCAACACCGCACGTTCGATCGGCCTGACGGTCACGCAGAACCTGATGCTGCTGCCGATCTTCTACCTGATCTTCGGCTCGGTCATCACCGGCGGCACCGACGTCGACATGGCGTACGCCGGAGGCCTGATGGCGATGACGGTGTTGCTGATCGGCGGCTGCCTGCCGGCGATGATCCTGGGCTGGATCCGTCCCGACCCCGACGCCTAACTACCCGCGATTTCGGTGCGCGAATGTTCGCTCAGCGATCGTTGCCGCACCGAAATCACTCAGGCCGTTCTACCGCGCTCCGCGCGGTAGTGGCGTACCAGCGCGTCGGTTGAGGAGTCCGACTGTTCGGCGGGCGCGTCGTCGGCGGTGATCACCGGCAGCAGCGCCTTGGCCTGGGTCTTGCCCAACTCCACACCCCACTGGTCGAACGAGTCGATGCCCCAGACGACGCCCTCGGTGAACACCTGATGCTCGTAGAGGGCGATCAACTGGCCCAGCACCGAGGGCGTCAACTTGGTGGCCAGGATCGAGGTGCTGGGCCGATTGCCCGGCATCACCTTGTGCGGGACCACATCCTGGGGCGTGCCCTCAGCGGCGATCTCCTCGGCGGTCTTGCCGAACGCCAGCACCTGGGTCTGCGCGAAGAAGTTGCTCATCAACAGGTCGTGCATGCTGCCACTGCCGTCGGCGGTGGCCAGATCGTCAGTCGGCTGGGAGAACCCGAGGAAATCGGCGGGTACCAATCGGGTGCCCTGATGCAGCAATTGGTAGAAGGCGTGTTGGCCGTTGGTTCCCGGTTCGCCCCAGAAGATCTCGCCCGTACTCGTCGTCACCGGCGAGCCGTCGGCCCGTACCGACTTGCCGTTCGATTCCATGGTGAGCTGCTGCAGGTAGGCCGCGAACCGTGATAGATCATTCGAATACGGCAGCACCGCACGGGTTTCCGCGCCGAAGAACTCGTTGTACCAGAGCCCGATCAGGCCGAGCAGCACCGGCGCGTTGGCCTCCAGCGGCGCCGTGCGGAAGTGTTCGTCGACGATGTGGAAACCGGAAAGGAACTCCGCGAACCGCTCTCGCCCGATGACCGCCATCACCGACAACCCGATCGCCGAGTCCACCGAATACCGTCCGCCGACCCAATCCCAGAAGCCGAACATGTTGTCGGTGTTGATACCGAAGTCGTCGACGAGCTTCTTGTTCGTCGACACCGCCACGAAGTGCTTGGCCACGGCGGCGTCGCCGAGCGCATCGGTGAGCCAGCGACGCGCGGCAGTCGCATTGGTGAGCGTCTCCAGGGTCGAGAACGTCTTGGACGCGATAATGAAAAGCGTTGTGGCCGGGTCGAGTCCGTCGAGCTTGGCCACCAGGTCGGCGGGGTCGACGTTGGATACGAACCGGGCCGAGATGCCGGCGTCGGCGTAGTGGCGCAGGCCGAGGGTGACCATCGCGGGGCCGAGATCCGAACCGCCGATGCCGATGTTGACCACCGTCGTGATGCGCTCGCCCGTCGCGCCGGTCCATTCTCCGCTGCGCAGCCGGTCGGTGAACTCGCCCATCTTGTCGAGCACCTCATGGACGTCGGCGACGACGTTCTGACCGTCCACGGACAACTGGGCGCCACGCGGCAACCGCAGCGCGGTGTGCAGCACCGCACGATCCTCCGAAGTATTGATGTGCACGCCGGCGAACATCGCGTCGCGGCGCTGCTCCAGTCCCGCCGCGCGGGCCAGATCGACGAGCAGTTTGAGGGTCTCGCGGGTGACCCGGTGCTTGCTGTAGTCGATGTAGAGATCGCCGACCGTCAGCACCAGTTCGCTCCCGCGCGCCGGCTCGTCGTCGAAGAACGTGCGCAGGTGCTCCTTGCCGATCTCGTCGTGGTGCCGCTGCAGCGCCTGCCAGGCATCAGTCGTGGTGATGTCGGAAATCTGCTGAGTGTTGGCGGTCATGTAACCGACATTAATGCGGCCAAATGTCCAAAGGTGTAAGAGAGAGTTATGGATACCGCGAAGCTCCTGTCGTCTATGCCCACCGGCCTGTGGATCGGGGGCGAGGAACGCAAGGGTTCCTCGACGTTCGACGTGCTCGACCCGTCCGACGACAAGGTTCTGATCTCTGTTGCCAACGCGACGCCCGAGGACGCCGTCGCCGCCCTCGACGCCGCGTGCGCCGTACAGGCCGACTGGGCCGCCACCCCGCCCCGCGAGCGCGGTGAAATTCTGCGGTCGGTGTTCGAGAAGATCACCGAACGTGCCGAAGACCTGGCCACCTTGATGACGTTGGAGATGGGCAAGGTGCTGCCCGAGAGCATGGGCGAGGTCAAGTACGGCTCGGAGTTCTTCCGCTGGTTCGCCGAGGAGGCCGTGCGCATCGCGGGTCGCTTCACGCCGAGCCCGGCGGGCACTGGCCGCATCCTCGTCACCAAGCAGCCGGTCGGGCCCTGCTACGCCATCACGCCGTGGAACTTCCCGCTGGCCATGGGGACCCGCAAGATCGGCCCGGCGTTCGCGGCCGGCTGCACCATGATCGTCAAGCCCGCCCAGGAGACGCCGCTGACGATGCTGCTGCTGGCCAAGCTGATGGACGAGGCCGGCCTGCCGAAGGGCGTGCTGTCAGTGCTGCCGACGAGCAGCCCCGGGCCGGTCACCGAGGCTCTGATCAACGACGGCCGGCTTCGCAAGCTGACCTTCACCGGATCGACCGGCGTCGGGAAGGCGTTGGTGAAGCAGTCGGCCGACAAACTGCTGCGCACCTCGATGGAGCTCGGCGGCAACGCGCCGTTCATCGTGTTCGACGACGCCGATGTGGACGCCGCTGTCGACGGCGCGATCCTGGCCAAGATGCGCAACGGCGGTGAGGCGTGCACGGCGGCCAACCGCTTCCACGTCGCGAACTCGGTGCGGGAGGAGTTCACCGACAAGCTGGTCAAGCGGATGAGCGAGTTCACGCTCGGCAAGGGCACCGACGAGTCGTCGACGCTGGGCCCGCTGATCAACGCCAAGCAGGTCGCCACCGTCGAGGACCTGGTGTCCGACGCGGTGTCGCGCGGCGCGACGGTCGCGGTCGGCGGCGTCGCCCCCGGTGGTCCGGGCAACTTCTACCCGGCGACAGTGCTGGCCGATGTGCCCGCCGACGCGCGCATCCTCAAAGAGGAGGTGTTCGGACCCGTCGCGCCGATCACCGGCTTCGATACCGAGAAGGAGGGCATCGCCGCTGCCAACGACACGGAGTACGGGCTGGCCGCCTATGTCTACACGCAGTCACTGGACCGGGCGCTGCGCGTCGCCGAAGGCATCCAGGCCGGCATGGTGGGCATCAACCGCGGGGTGATCTCCGACCCAGCCGCACCGTTCGGCGGAGTGAAGGAATCCGGTTTCGGCCGTGAGGGCGGATCCGAGGGCATCGACGAATACCTCGACGTGAAGTACATCGCGCTGACGAAGTAACACCCCTTTCGGGGGACTGCGTAAAAGGTCCGTCCGGCACGGCGTGTCGGGCACTTTCGCGTCTGCTCGCGCGGGAAAGATTTCGGCAGTGCGCACCGCTGAGAGCCGTCGGGGAATTCCCGCGTTGGACGGCATCCGTGCGGTGGCGGTCGCGCTGGTCCTGGCCGATCACGGCGGTATCCCGGGCCTGTCGGGCGGCTTCCTCGGCGTCGACGTGTTCTTCGTGCTCAGCGGATTCCTGATCACGTCGCTGCTGCTCGACGAGCACCGGCGGACTGCGCAGATTCGGCTCGGCGACTTCTGGATTCGGCGCGCCCGCCGACTGCTGCCCGCGCTGCTGGCGATGGTGCTCGCCGTGGTGGCGGCCCGCGATCTGTTCTCGCCCGAATCCACGGCGTCGCTGCGCGAGGACGCCGTCGCCTCGTTCTTCTGGGTGTCCAATTGGGCCTTCGTCGCCCAGCGTGCTGACTACTTCTCACAAGGCGCGCCGCCGTCGCCGCTGCAGCACACGTGGTCGCTCGGGGTGGAGGAGCAGTACTACCTGCTGTGGCCGCTGCTGCTCATCGCCGTCGCGGCGCTGTTCTGGTCGCGGCTACGACTGGCCGTTTTCGTGCTGTCGACCGCCGGCGTCATCGCTTCGGCGACCGCGGCGATCGTGCTCACCACGGACTCGACGCTGAACCGCATCTACTTCGGCACTGACAGCCGCGCACAGGCGTTGTTGGTCGGTGCTGCCGCGGCCGCACTGCTGGTGCGGGACTGGTCGGTGCTCAACGACGGCGGAACGCTGATCCGGACGCGGTGGGGCCACATCGTCGCGCGCATCCTGCCGTTCATCGGCCTGGCTGTGCTCGGCGCGGCGGCACACTATGCGACCGGCAGCGTCAGCGACTTCCGCAGCGGCCTGCTGATCGTGGTGGCGATCGCGGCCGTCCTCGTCGTCGCACCGGTGGCACTGGAACAGGAGGGACCCGTTGCGCGCGCCCTGGCGTGGCGGCCCCTGGTGTGGCTCGGCGCGATCTCCTACGGCGTGTACCTGTGGCACTGGCCGATCTTTCTGGCGTTCAACGGTGAACGTACGGGGCTGTCTGGCTGGCCGCTGTTCGTCGTGCGCTGCGCGATCACGATGGGCCTGGCCGCCGCGTCGTGGTGGCTGCTGGAGCAGCCGATCCGTCGCTGGCGGCCTATACATGTGCCGCTGCTGCCGTTGGCGGGTGCGACGGCCGCGACTGCCGCTGTGGTCACGATGACGGTGCTACCCGTCGGCGTGGAAACCGAGCAGCCGCCGCTGGGTCCGGCGATCGACTCCGCCGCGCTGGCGCTCGTCGGGCCGGAAGTGCCCGTCGAGGTCCGCAAACCGACGGCGCACGATCCCGGCACCCGCACCGTGGCCGTGTTCGGCGACTCGATCGCGTGGACGATGATGCGGTATCTGCCGCCGACACCAGGGCTGGCGTTCACGAACTACACGACGATCGGGTGCGGTATCGCCCGCGGCGGCCCCTACCGGTACGTCGGGCAGACACTGAACCAGAAACCCGAATGCGACACCTGGCCCAGCCGGTGGTCGCAGCGCATCAACCATGACCGCCCGGACGTGGTGCTGCTGATGGTCGGCCGCTGGGAGGTGGTCGACCGGATGAACGAAGGCGTCTGGACCAACATCGGCGAGGACGGTTACGAGGACTATCTGCGTGGCGAACTCAACCGCGCGCTCGACATTCTCGGCTCGACCGGCGCGCAGATCGTGGTCACCACCGAGCCCTACAACCGGCGCGCCGAAAAGCCGGACGGCAGCTTGTATCCCGAAGACAAGCCCGATCGCGTCGACGACTGGAATGCATTGCTGCGCAGCGTCGTCAAGACACGCAAGAACGTCGAATTGCTCGATCTGAATGACAAGCTCGGGCCCAACGGCGTCTACACCAACTGGGTCAACGGCATCCGCGTGCGCAGCGACGGAGTGCACCCGACACCGGAAGCGGTGGAGTGGTTGACGCCCTGGCTGACCGACGCGCTGCGCTGAGTCCTAGTGCCCCAGGCGTCCGACCGATGACCCGCCAGTTGTGTGTCGTTTGTTGCCGCAAATGACGAGTCATTGCGGCAACAAACGCAACAGAAAAGTGGGCTAGTGACCGAGGCGGCCGCGGCCCAGCCGCAGCAGCAGCATCGCCAGGTCCTTGCCGTCGGGTCCGAGTTCGCTGTAGCGCTCGATGACCTTCATCTCACGGCTGTGCACCAGACGGGTGCCACCGGACGCCATCCGGGCCTGGCCGATGAGCTTGGACACCTCGGTGCGGCGTTTCACGGCTTCCAGGATCGTCGCGTCCAACTTGTCGATTTCCTGGCGCAGGTCGTCTATGTCTGGCAACTGTTCGGCTTCGATCGGCTGAATTGTCATGGGAGTGTTCTCCGCTCTCTCGTTGTGTGGGGACTGATCCGTCCGGTTTCGGGCCTCACACAAGAGACGAGCCCCGGATCCGGAAGCGGACCGCGGGGCTCTGGGAAGCAGCTAGACCACGGGCACCTCTGGGCGGTACCCGTAGAAAAATCGTCCTTGCTGCATGAGCACGTATGGAGTGTGCCATCTAGGGCCGCGCCGATGCAAAGATGTCGCTGGACAGCGGTAAGTTCGGGGGTGATATGCCTCCATCTTCTAGCCCAGCTGCTTCACCTTCCATAGCCACCGAGACCGACGAACTCCTCGACGGCCTCAACCCGCAGCAGCGCCAGGCCGTGTTGCACGAGGGCTCGCCACTGCTGATCGTCGCGGGAGCGGGTTCGGGTAAGACCGCTGTGCTGACTCGCCGGATCGCCTACCTGCTCGCCGCCCGAGAGGTCGGTGTCGGCCAGGTGCTGGCCATCACGTTCACCAACAAGGCAGCCGCCGAGATGCGTGAGCGGGTGGTCAACCTGATTGGACCGCGTGCTCGGTCGATGTGGGTCTCGACATTCCACTCGACGTGTGTGCGAATCCTGCGTAACCAGGCATCGCTGCTGCCCGGGCTCAACTCGAACTTCTCGATCTACGACGCCGACGACTCGCGCCGGTTGCTGATGATGATCGGCAAGGACATGGGGCTGGACACCAAACGGTACTCGCCCCGGCTGCTGGCCAACGGCATCTCCAACCACAAGAACGAGCTGATCGGCCCCGAGCAGGCGTCGGCTGAGGCGTCGGAGGCGGGCGAGGAGTTGCCGCGCATCATCGCCGAGGTCTACGGCGAGTACCAGCGGCGCCTACGGGCGGCCAACGCCCTGGACTTCGACGACCTCATCGGTGAGACAGTCGCTGTGCTGCAAGCCTTTCCGCAGATCGCGCAGTACTATCGGCGGCGATTCCGGCACATCCTGGTCGACGAGTACCAGGACACCAACCACGCGCAGTACGTCCTGGTGCGTGAGCTCGTGGGCCGCGAAACCGAAGACGGGGTGGCGCCGGCCGAACTGTGCGTCGTCGGCGACGCCGACCAGTCGATCTACGCCTTTCGCGGTGCGACCATCCGCAACATCGAGGACTTCGAACGCGACTTCCCCAACGCCACAACGATTCTGCTGGAACAGAATTACCGCTCGACGCAGAACATCCTGTCCGCGGCCAACTCCGTCATCTCACGCAACGCCGGCCGCCGCGAGAAGCGGCTGTGGACGGACTCCGGCGAGGGTGAGCTGATCGTCGGCTACGTCGCCGACAACGAGCACGACGAGGCGCGGTTCGTCGCAGGGGAGATCGACGCGCTGGCCGATCGCGGCGACATCTCCTACAACGACGTCGCGGTGTTCTACCGCACCAACAACTCCTCGCGTGCCCTGGAAGAGGTGTTCATCCGGGCCGGTATTCCGTACAAAGTCGTTGGTGGCGTTCGCTTTTACGAGCGCAGGGAGATCCGTGACATCGTCGCCTACCTGCGCGTGCTGGACAATCCCGGTGACTCGGTGAGCATGCGGCGCATCCTGAACACCCCGCGGCGCGGCATCGGCGATCGCGCCGAGGCGTGCGTGGCGGTGTACGCCGAGAACACCGGCAGCAGTTTCAACGACGCGCTGCAGGCCGCCGCCGAGGGCAGGGTGCCGATGTTGAACACCCGTTCGGAGAAGTGCATCGCCAGCTTCGTCGAGATGCTCGACGAGCTACGCGGGCGTCTGGACGGCGAACTGGGCGAACTCGTCGAGGCGGTGCTCGATCGCACCGGCTATCGCTCCGAGCTCGAGAATTCGAGCGACCCGCAGGACCTTGCGCGGCTCGACAACCTCAACGAATTGGTCAGCGTCGCACACGAATTCAGCACCGACCTGGCGAATGAGGAGGCCCTGGGCGAGCCCGAGGACGAAGACATCCCCGACACCGGGGTGCTCGCCATGTTCCTGGAACGGGTGTCGCTGGTCGCCGATGCCGATGAACTGCCCGAGCACGGCGCGGGTGTGGTGACGATGATGACGTTGCACACCGCGAAGGGGCTCGAATTTCCGGTCGTGTTCGTGACGGGCTGGGAGGACGGCATGTTCCCGCACATGCGGGCTCTCGGCGATCCGACGGAGCTGTCCGAGGAGCGACGCCTGGCCTACGTCGGCATCACCCGTGCCCGACAGCGGCTCTACGTCAGCCGCGCCAAGATCCGCTCGTCGTGGGGCCAGCCGATGCTCAATCCGGAATCGCGCTTCCTCAAAGAGATCCCGCAGCATCTGATCGACTGGCGGCGTACCGACCCCGGCCCGTCAACGCCCGCGCCGGTGAGTGGGGCGGGTAGGTTCGGGACACCTCGCCCTTCGCCGACACGTTCCGGCGCAGGCAAGCGGCCCCTGCTCGTGCTCGAGCCCGGCGATCGGGTCAACCACGACAAGTACGGCCTGGGTCGCGTGGAGGAAGTATCCGGCGTCGGCGAATCGGCGATGTCGCTTATCGACTTCGGCAGCTCGGGTCGGGTCAAGCTGATGCACAACCACGCCCCGGTATCGAAGCTTTAACCGCCGCTGCGGCCCCACCGCGCCGTTGCGGGCAGCAGCGCGAACGCGATCGTGGCCAGCGGAAGCACCGGGATCGCGTAGACGATCGTCGGCAGTCTGGCGCCGGCGACGAACAGGCTGGAGAAGATCAGCAGCGCGACGACGGCGCCGACGACGATCAGCAGGCGGCTCACCCGACGGCGCAGCAGTAAGCCGATCAGCCCGGCGATGAGCGCCGCCGCGGAGATGGCCGTCAAAAACGCGACGGCCACGCAGAACAGCAGGTCGGTTTCCCACCAACCGGTGATCAGGTCGGTGGCGATGACCGCCGTCGCCCAGCCGCTCAGAATGCTGAGGATGGCCGTCGCGATCGCCGACCGCGGATCGGGCCATGGATTCTTGGGCGTCACCGGGGTCGGCCTGGCACGCGGGATGTACGAGGTCTGCGGATCTGCCGCGGCGGGAAACTCGCCGGTGGGGTGGCGGCGAATGATCGACGTCTGCGGATCCGCTCCGACGGGGATTTCGCCCGTGGGGTGTCGGCGGATTATGCGGGTGGAGCTGGGTTCGTCGTCGTCACTGGCCACTCAGCCAGAGTAATTGGACAACGCGAGACCCCGTTTGGAGAGCCAGCCGACGGGGTCGACGCGGTCGGTGCCGTTGAGCAGCACCTCGAAGTGCAGATGCGGGCCCGTCGAGTTGCCGGTGTTGCCCATCTTGGCGATCTGGTCGCCAGCCCACACGCGCTGCCCGATATCGACGTTCCAGGCGCTGAGATGTCCATAGAGCGTGACGGTGCCGTCGGCGTGCCGCAGCTTGACCCAGTTGCCGTAACCGCCCTGCGGTCCGGCGTCGATGACGATGCCGTCCGAAGCCGCAAGGATCGGTGTGCCGATCGCGTTGGCGATGTCGATGCCGCCGTGCAGTACGCCCCAGCGGTAGCCGAAGCCAGACGTCCACGCGCCCTTGGTGGGCATCACGAACATCGGGCGCTGCAGGCGGGCCTCGCGTTCTGCGCGCTCATTCGCGAATGCGGCGGCCTTGGTGACCTCCTCGGCGTGCACAGCTGCATCGAACGTCGAGGAGACGGTCACCACCTGCATGCCGTCGGTCGAACCGGTGATCGCGCCGCCGGAGAGGACGTCCTGGTCTGCTGCCAGTACCGTCGCGGGGCCCTCCTTGGACGCGCTGGCCATCGTGTACGCGCCGGCAGCGGTGGCGCCGACCGCCATCGCGGCGACCATCAACCGGCCCTTGACGGGCACTTCCTGCTTACGGTGCACGCCGCCGCGGGTGATCGCGAAGATGTCGGTCGCGGCCGCGCCATCGCTGACGTCGGTGTGGCTGTCTCGGTACGCGCGAGATGAACGCCGTTCGTCGCGCGGATCGCGGCGGAATTCGGACGGCACAGCCAGTCGCTGCGGTAGCTGATCGTCGGTGTCGTGCAGGTCGTCGAGCTCGGGAGCGTGGATGACGCGAGCTTCGCGATCGAAGGCACCGTTCTGATTGAAGTCCAGCTCAGCCCCGAGATCAGGGAGGTCGCCGAACTCGTTGAACGGAATGATGTCGGTGATTTCCGCGGGTTGTTCAGCGGGGCGACGGATGGTTAGCCGAGTGGTCGACACTCCAGACGGAGATCGTGACGCACGGTGTTGAGCCAACCGAAAGTCCCTTTGCTCGTGATCTATTCGTTACCAACGCGGACCAAAGGCACGTTAACCAAATCCCAATGTTGGTGGCAACCTGAGGGAGTATTCCGCCCGTGATTGTGACGTGTATCACTAACACCCGGCGGTGAGATCCACCACATGACAGGTAGGCGGTTCTGAGGTCTCAACCTCGTGTGGATAAAGTTCCCCCGAGCCTGTGAGGCCCAAACCTTCGACTTCAACGCTCGACAGACAGGGATGTTTCAGAGCCCATGGACCTTTTCGAATACCAAGCCAAAGAGCTGTTCGCGAAACACCACGTGCCGACCACACCTGGCCGCGTCACCGAATCCGCCGAAGACGCCAAGGCGATCGCCGAGGAGATCGGCAAGCCGGTCATGGTCAAGGCCCAGGTGAAGGTCGGCGGACGCGGTAAGGCCGGCGGCGTGAAGTACGCCGCGACTCCCGACGACGCGTTCACACACGCGCAGAACATCCTCGGTCTCGACATCAAGGGTCACGTCGTCAAGAAGCTGCTGGTCGCCGAGGCCAGCGATATCGCCGAGGAGTACTACATCTCCTTCCTGCTCGATCGTGCCAACCGCACCTATCTCGCGATGTGCTCGGTCGAGGGCGGCATGGAGATCGAAGAGGTCGCGGCGACCAAGCCCGAGCGGCTCGCCAAGGTGCCTGTCAATGCCGTCAAGGGTGTCGACCTGGCCACCGCTCGTTCGATCGCCGAGCAGGGCCACCTGCCTGCCGAGGTGCTCGACGCGGCCGCGGTGACCATCCAGAAGCTGTGGGAGGTGTTCGTCGCCGAGGACGCCACGCTGGTCGAGGTCAACCCGCTGGTGCGCACTCCCGACGATCAGATCCTCGCCCTCGACGGCAAGGTCACGCTCGACGCGAACGCCGACTTCCGCCAGCCCGGTCATGCGGAGTTCGAGGACAAGGACGCGACCGACCCGCTGGAGCTCAAGGCCAAGGAGCACGACCTCAACTACGTCAAGCTCGACGGTTCGGTCGGCATCATCGGTAACGGCGCCGGGCTCGTCATGTCGACGCTGGACGTCACCGCCTACGCGGGGGAGAAGCACGGCGGAGTGAAGCCGGCCAACTTCCTCGACATCGGTGGCGGCGCGTCGGCCGAGGTCATGGCCGCGGGCCTGGACGTCATCCTCAACGACGCTCAGGTCAAGAGCGTCTTCGTGAACGTGTTCGGCGGCATCACCTCCTGCGACGCGGTGGCGACCGGCATCGTCAACGCGCTGAAGATTCTCGGTGACGAGGCCAACAAGCCGCTGGTCGTCCGCCTCGATGGGAACAACGTCGAAGAGGGCCGCCGGATCCTGGCCGAGGCCAATCACCCGCTGGTCATCCAGGCCGACACCATGGACGCCGGTGCCGACAAAGCCGCCGAGCTGGCGAACAAGTAAGGGAGTCAGGATATGTCGATTTTTTTGAACAAGGACTCCAAGGTCATCGTCCAGGGCATCACCGGCGGTGAGGGCACCAAGCACACCGCGCTCATGCTCAAGGCCGGCACGCAGCTCGTCGGTGGTGTGAATGCCCGCAAGGCGGGAACCACGGTGTCTCACAAGGACAAAGACGGCAACGACGTCGAACTACCGGTGTTCGGCTCGGTCTCCGAGGCGATGAAGGAGACGGGCGCCGACGTGTCCGTCGTCTTCGTACCGCCGAAGTTCGCCAAGGACGCGATCATCGAGGCCATCGACGCCGAGATCCCGCTGCTGGTCGTCATCACCGAGGGAATCCCGGTGCAGGACAGCGCTTATGCGTGGGCGTACAACGTTGACAAGGGGCAGAAGACCCGCATCATCGGCCCCAACTGCCCGGGCATCATCACGCCGGGTGAGGCGTTGGCGGGCATCACGCCTGCCAACATCACCGGCTCGGGCCCGGTCGGTCTGGTGTCGAAGTCGGGCACGCTGACCTACCAGATGATGTTCGAGCTGCGTGACTTCGGCTTCTCGACCGCCATCGGCATCGGTGGTGACCCCGTCATCGGCACCACCCACATCGACGCCATCGAGGCGTTCGAAAAGGATCCGGCGACCAAGGTCATCGTGATGATCGGCGAGATCGGTGGCGACGCCGAGGAGCGGGCTGCCGACTACATCAAGGCCAACGTCAGCAAGCCGGTCGTCGGCTACGTCGCGGGCTTCACCGCACCCGAAGGCAAGACCATGGGCCACGCCGGCGCCATCGTGTCGGGCTCGTCGGGCACGGCACAAGCCAAGAAGGAAGCCCTCGAGGCCGCCGGTGTGAAGGTGGGCAAGACCCCGTCGGAGACGGCGCGTCTGGCGCGGGAGATCCTGCAGAGCCTCTGACTTGGCGTGAGATGCGCCGCAGAATTAGGAACACGTTCTAGTTATCGATTAGCCTGACGAATTAACACGCGTCAGGAGGTCTGTAATGGTGGTCGACCCGCGCACGCCGGTGTTGGTCGGTGTCGGCCAATTCACCGAGCGCATCGACGATCCCTCCTATCGGGGCATGTCATCGGTGGAGCTGGCGACGGCTGCGGTACAGGCAGCCCTGGCTGACACCGGTGTCGACGTCGGCACCGTGGCGAAGGCCATCGAGGTGTTCGTCGGACTGCGGCAGTTCGAGATTTGCACGCCGTTCGAGAAGCCGCCGCTGGGTTGCTCGGACAACTACCTGCGATCGGTGGCCAGGCGCGTCGGCGCGGATCCGGCCCGCGCGGTGCTGGAGCCCATCGGCGGCAACGGACCGCAGAAGCTTGTGACGGAGTTCGCCGGAGCGATAGCGGCAGGCGATATCGAGGTCGCGCTGATCCTGGGCTCCGAGAACGGCTCCACGTTGCGGACTTTCGCGCGCCGCGACGACAAGCCAGATCACAGTGAGAACGTCGGCGGCCAGCTCGAGGACCGGGGTTACGGCTTCGAGCAGTACATGAGCGAGTACACCGCGACGCACGGGCTGACCGGTGCGCCGGTGCAGTACGGTCTGCTGGACAACGCGCGCCGCGGCCGACTGGGTTTCAGTGTCGCCGACTACCGCGTGCAGATGGCCGAACTGTTCGCGCCCTTCTCCAAAGTGGCTGCCAAGAACCCGTTTTCGTCATCGCCGGTCGAACGTTCGGTGGATGAGCTGATCACGGTCACCGACGACAACCGGATGATCTGCGATCCGTATCCGCGTTTGATGGTGGCCCGCGATCAGGTGAACCAAGGTGCGGCCGCACTGCTGATGTCGGTTGCCGCCGCGCAACGGCTCGGCGTGTCCGAGGACAACTGGGTGTACCTGCGTGGTCATGCCGACCAGACCGAACAGGATCTGCTGGACCGCGTCGATGTCAGCATCAGCGCATCGGCCAGACAATCTGTCGCAGAAGCACTTCGGGTCGCTGGAATCGGCATTGACGACGTGGCGACGTTCGACCTCTACAGCTGCTTCCCGTTCCCGGTCTTCACCGTGTGCGACGAGTTCGGGCTGACGGCCGACGATCCGCGGGGCCTCACGCTCACCGGCGGTCTGCCGTACTTCGGCGGCCCGGGTAACAGCTACTCACTGCACGGCATCGCCGAGACGGTGAGCCAAATGCGAGACCATCCAGGCACGTTCGGTCTCGTCGGCGCGAACGGCGGCGTCATGAGCAAGTACTCGGTGGGCGTCTACTCGACGGAGCCCGCCGACTGGGTGGCCGACCGCAGCAAGGCGCTGCAGGCGGATATCGCCGCGCTGCCCAAGGTCGCGGTCACCCGTAACGCCGAGGGTCGGGGCAGGATCGAGACCTATTCGGTGCGCTACGACTGGCCCGTCACCACGGGTGTCATCATCGGCCGACTCGACGCCGACGACAGCCGGTTCATGGCGCTCACCGAGGACGAAGACCTCGTGAAGCTGATGACCACGGGTGACCCGCTGGGCGCGGCGATCTCGGTGACCTCGGACGGCAAGAAGAACACCGCCACGTTGGCCTAGACGAGCGCGGCGAGCTTGCCGGCCAGCCGTTCGACATAGGCCGCGACCTCGGCCTCGGACTTGTCGGGCAGTCCGAACAGGACCTCGGTGACCCCGAGGTCGGCCCACTTCGCGAGCTTGTCGGGGTCGGGCTTGAAGTCCAGGGCGACGATCTGCGGCGCTCCGTTGCGACCGGCCGCGGCCCAGGTGTCCTGCAGCAGCTTGACCGGTGCGTCGATGTCGAAGTCACGCGGCGTCGTGATCCAGCCGTCGGCCGAACGCGCGATCCACTTGAAGTTCTTCTCGGTGCCCGCCGCGCCGACCAGCACGGGGATGTGCGCCTGAACCGGCTTGGGCCAGGCCCAGCTGGGGCCGAAGTTGACGAACTCGCCCTGATAGGACGCTTCCTCCTCGGTCCACAGCGCGCGCATGGCCTCCAGGTACTCGCGCAACATCGTGCGCCGCCGGCCCGGAGGCACGTTGTGGTCGGCCAATTCGTCTGTGTTCCAGCCGAATCCGACACCGAGGGAGACGCGTCCGCCGGAGAGGTGGTCCAGGGTTGCAATCGACTTCGCCAGCGTGATCGGGTCGTGTTCGACCGGCAGCGCCACGGCCGTGGACAGCCGCACCCGCGAGGTCACCGCGCAGGCGGCGCCGAGCGAAACCCAGGGGTCGAGGGTGCGCATGTAGCGGTCGTCGGGCAGTGACTCGTCGCCGGTGGTGGGGTGGGCAGCCTCGCGCTTGATGGGGATGTGCGTGTGTTCGGGCACGTAGAACGTGGTGAAGCCGTGTTCGTCGGCGAGTTTGGCGGCCGATGCGGGGTCGATGCCCCGGTCACTGGTGAAAAGTACGAGCCCGTAGTCCATATCAGGATTAGAACGTGTTCTAGTCCGAAGGGCAACGTCGGGGCCCCGAAACGCCGCCGCGAGGGACACCGAATGGGAAGCCAAGAAGTCCTGCGAGAGATCATCGCGAAGACGAATCAGCCCGCCGTGGTACGCGGGCGGACTCGACGTTCGAGGACCCGGTTCAGTACAACGACGGCTTACGCACGCAGTCGATCGGCACGCGCGAACAGATCGCGAAACGCATTGCGGCATACCGTAAAGGCGGCGTCGATCTGATTCTCGGCGGCTTGTTGCACTTCCAGCAGGAGATCGAATACTTCGGTTCGCGCGTGCTGCCGCTGGTTCGCGAAATCGAGGGATCCGAGCAACGTTCAGCAGTGGAACCCTTGCTGGCGTCGCGGTTACCGGGAGTGCGCTAGCGTGGGTTCGAACCCGTCCAGCACAGGAGAGGTCATGTCGTACCCCCAAGGTCCGCCCGGCAATCCCGGATACCCGCCCGCCCAGCAGCCCACCACGCAGTTCGCGGCCCCGACGCAACAGTTCGGTAGGGCGCCCGAGCCCGGGCCAGCCGCGGGTCCGAGCCAACTGCCGAAGTACCTGACCATCGCAGTCGTGGTCCTGGGCCTGGGCGTGTATCTGTCCAGCTTCGGGCCGCTGTTCACCGCAGGCGCGGACTACTTCACCCCGACGCTGCTGGATCTCGGCGTCGTCGCGGCCCTCGCCGCCGCGCTGATCGCCGGCGTATCGCTGCTGCCAAAGCAGAAGCTCCTGCCTGCGGTTGTCGCGGTGCTGTCGGTGCTGGCGTTCCTCCTGGTGATCGCCATCGTGCTAACGGCGCCGGAAGGGGTGTCCATCGACTGGGGCCTCTACCTGATCATCGCGTTCACCATGTTCCAGGCGATCGTCGCCGTGGCGGTGCTGCTGTTCGATGCGGGCGTCATCACCCCGCCCGCGCCGCAGCAGCCCCGGTACGACCAGCATTACGGCCAGTACGGCGGGCCGAGCGCGCCGTACTACGGTCAGCAGTCTCAGCACGGCGGCCCGCCGCAGCATCAGCAAGGGCTGTCGCAACGTCCCGGTTATCAGTCGCAGTACGGCGGTTACCAGGGTGGCGGCCCGTCGACCGCCGGATATTCCGGCGGCCAACCCAGCGGTCAGCAGAGCGGGCCCCCGACCCCTCCGACCGGTTTCCCGACCTTCGGACAGCCGCCGTCGAGCTCCACGCCGACGGCCCAGGCGCAGATGCCGTCGCAATCGGGAGCGTCTTCCACCCAGTCGGGCCCCCCACCGTCGTAGTCTGAGCCGCGCGTGCGTCAACTTCGCGCGCGTGTGAGCCTGCGCGAGGAGCGGCCTTAGTGGAAAACCGGCCAGTCGGCACACGCCAGGCGCGTGAGCTGCTTCGGGTCGCGTTCGGGCCGTCCATCGTGGCGCTGGGCGTCATCGCAGCCGTGGTGTTGCTGCAGCTGCTGATCGCCAACAGCGACATGACCGGCGCGCTCGGCGCGATCACCAGCATGTGGCTCGGCGTACACATGGTGCCGATCTCGATCGGCGGTAGCGAGCTGGGCGTGATGCCGTTGCTACCGATGCTCGCGATGGTGTGGGGAACCGCACGCGCGACCGCCGGTGCGACATCACCGCAGGGCTCCTGGTTCGTGACGCGGTGGGTCGTCGCATCGGCCGTCGGCGGCCCACTGCTGATCGCGGCGATCTCCCTGGCGATCGTCCACGACGCGGCGTCGGTGTTCACCCAGCTGCAGACGCCGGACGCGCTGCGCGCATTCGGCAGCGTCCTGGCGGTGCACGTGGCCGGCGCGGTGATCGGGGTCGGGTCGCGCATCGGACGGCGCGTCCTGTCGGAATCGCCGCTTCCCGAGTGGCTGCCCGACGCGATTCGGGCTGCCAATGCGGGCGTCCTGGCGCTGCTGGGACTGTCCGGCGTCGTGATGACCGGTTCGATGATCGTGCACTGGGCGACGATGCATGATCTCTACGGGATCACCGACTCGGCGTTCGGGCAGTTCAGCCTGACGCTGTTGTCGATTCTGTACATCCCCAACGTGCTCGTCGGAACCGCTGCGGTCGCCGTCGGGTCCAGTGCACACATCGGGTTGGCGACGTTCAGCTCGTTCACGGTCTTCGGTGGTGACATCCCCGCGCTGCCGGTGCTGGCCGCCGTGCCGACTCCACCGCTCGGCCCGGTCTGGGTGGCGCTGTTGATCGTCGGCGCGGCATCGGGTGTCGCGTTGGGCCAGCAGGCGGCGCGACGACCACTGCCCCTGCTGCCCGCGATCGGCAAGCTCGTCGTCGCGGCCGCGCTCGCGGCGCTGATCATGGCCGTACTCGGCTACGCCGGCGGCGGGCGGCTGGGCAATTTCGGCGATGTCGGCGTCGACCAGGCCACGTTCGGACCCGCCCTGTTCCTGTGGTTCGCCGGCATCGGGGCGCTGACCGTGGCCATGACGGGTGGTATCGCGCGGCGGGTCAGGGTGCCCAAGCCCGAAACCGAACCCGAGCCCGAATCCGAGCTCGAATCCGAGACCGGGATGGCGGCCGACGCTGAGCTCGAAGCCGAAGCCGAACTCGAGGCCGAGTCGGACTTCGAGCCTGCGTTCGATGACGAGTCTGAGGCCGACTTCGAGCCCGCGTTCGAGCCCGAGCCGGAAACCGCCATCGACGACCTCGAAGCGCAGGCCGTCGACGAACCTTTCGACGAGCCCCAGCCCGCCGCTGGGCGGCCTCGCAGCGAACACCGAGACGCCTTCGGAGATCCCGAGGACCACTTCGTCGTAGACGACGTCCCCGACGATCAACCCACGCCGGGCGCGACCACGGACCGGGCGCCCGATCGCGACGATTAGGCTGCCAGGCGTGCAGCAACCGCTTCGAGTGCCCCCGAAGGTGCCCGCACGTGTTGTGGTGCTCGCATCGGGTACCGGTTCGCTGCTGCGATCCCTCCTCGACGCCACCGGCGGCGACTACCCAGCCGACATCATCGCCGTCGGCGTGGATCGCGACTGCCCGGCCGTCGACATCGCCGCGTCGGCATCGGTACCCAGCTATACGGTGCGGCTGCGCGATCACCCTGACCGCGAGGCCTGGGATGCTGCGATCACCAACGCGACCGCAGCGCAGGAACCAGATTTGATAGTGGCGGCCGGGTTCATGAAAATCCTTGGGCCCCATTTTCTTTCCCGCTTCATGGGCCGGATCATCAACACCCACCCGGCGCTGCTGCCTTCGTTTCCCGGGGCGCACGCGGTACCCGACGCGCTGGAATACGGAGTCAAGGTGACGGGGTGCAGTGTGCACCTCGTCGATGCCGGCACCGACACCGGCCCGTTGCTTGCCCAAGAAGCCGTACCGGTGCTCGACGACGATGACGAGGCTTCCCTGCACGAGCGGATCAAAGTCGTCGAACGGCGGCTGCTGGTGGACGTGCTGGCCGCGGTGGCTACCCGCGGCGTGACCTGGACCGGACGAAAGGCGACATTGGGATGACTGACCGCAGGGCTATCCGGCGCGCGTTGATAAGCGTGTACGACAAGACCGGTCTCACCGACCTCGCGCGTGGTCTGCACGAGGCGGGTGTCGAACTCGTGTCAACCGGGTCGACCGCGAAAACCATTGCTGACGCCGGTATTCCGGTCACTTCCGTCGAGCAGGTCACGGGGTTCCCCGAGGTGCTCGACGGCAGGGTCAAAACCCTGCACCCGCATGTGCACGCAGGACTGCTCGCCGATCAGCGCAAGCCCGAACATGTTTCGGCACTCGCCGAACTCGGCGTCGCGCCCTTCGAGCTGGTGGTCGTCAACCTCTACCCGTTCACCCAGACCGTCGACTCCGGCGCGGGCGAAGACGAATGCGTCGAGCAGATCGACATTGGTGGCCCGTCGATGGTGCGCGCCGCCGCCAAGAACCATCCGAGCGTCGCGGTGGTGGTCGATCCGCTGGGCTATGACGGTGTGCTCGCGGCGGTACACTCCGGTGGCTTCACGCTGGAGGAGCGAAAGAAGCTGGCCTCCTTGGCATTCCGGCACACCGCCGAATACGACGTCGCAGTTGCGGCGTGGATGTCGTCGGTGCTCGCGTCCGAAGGCGATGCGGCGCCGCCGTCGCTGCCGCTGTGGACGGGCGCGACGTGGCGACGCGAGGCGGTGTTGCGCTACGGCGAGAACCCGCACCAGCAGGCCGCGCTGTATCGCTATGACTCGGGATGGCCGGGCCTGGCGCAGGCGCAACAGTTGCATGGCAAAGAGATGTCATACAACAACTACACCGACGCCGATGCCGCCTGGCGCGCGGCGTTCGACCACGAAGAGATCTGCGTGGCGATCATCAAGCACGCCAACCCCTGCGGGATCGCGATCTCGTCGGTGTCGGTGGCCGATGCGCATCGCAAGGCCCACGAATGCGATCCGCTGTCGGCGTTCGGTGGGGTGATCGCGGCCAACACCGAAGTGACGGTCGAGATGGCGGAGACGGTCGCCGACATCTTCACCGAGGTGATCATCGCGCCCGCCTACGAGTCGGGTGCCGTGGACGTGCTTGCGCGCAAGAAGAACATCCGTGTGCTGCTGGCGTCCGAACCGCAGCAGGGCGGGACTGAGTTCCGTCAGATCAGCGGCGGCCTGCTGATCCAGCAGCGCGACGAGTTCACCGCCCCCGGCGACGATTCCGCCAACTGGGAACTGGCCACCGGCTCACCCGCCGACCCGGCGACGCTGGCCGATCTGAAGTTCGCGTGGTTGGCCTGCCGCGCGGTGAAGTCGAACGCGATCGTGGTCGCCGCCGACGGGGCCACCGTCGGGGTCGGCATGGGTCAGGTCAATCGGGTCGACGCGGCCAAGCTGGCCGTGCAGCGGGCGGGCGATCGAGTGCAGGGTGCCGTCGCGGCCTCCGACGCGTTCTTCCCGTTCCCCGACGGGCTCGAGGTGCTCACCGAGGCCGGCGTGAAGGCGATCGTGCACCCGGGTGGTTCCGTGCGCGACGAGGAGGTCACTGCGGCGGCCGCGCAGGCGGGCATCACGCTGTACCTCACCGGGGCGCGCCACTTCGCGCACTGAGGGCCCGCCGAACGTGGGTCACCCGCACGCTCTCGGTCCGGATAGCGTGCGGGTAACCCACGTTCGCGCTAGGAGTTGCGGATCTTGTCGATCAGCTTCGACTTGGTCAGCGATGAGTAGCCGGAGATACCGATCTCCTTGGCGCGCTTCTTCAGGTCCGCGACCGTCCAGTCGTCGTATGACCCGGATTTCCCACCCTTGCGCCCGACGGCCGACTTGCCGCGCGCCGCGGCTGCGTTGGCGATCCTGGCGGACTTCTGCTTCGAGTTGCCCTGTTCGCGCAGGTCTTCGTACAGCTTCTCGTTCTTGATGGACGGGTTCGGCATGATGGACGCTCCTTGATCGACTACTCCCCGAAGGATGCCCGCCGGCGACCGTTTTATGCAGAGCAAGGCTGCTGAGCGTGCGCAGAATGTGACGGATTAACGGCGTGTCCACCGGGGACACGCACGTTCGGGACACAAGTCGTAGCGTGGAGTTGTGACATCACCTAACGATTTGCCCCGGACCGTTGCCGAGCTGAGGGCCTCCGGTCACGTCGAGCGGGGCGTCAAGGCCGAAATCCGCGAGAACTTGCTGGCCGCGCTGGCCGAGGGTCTCGACGCGTGGCCGGGCATCCTGGGCTTCGAGGACACCGTGATCCCGCAGCTGGAACGGGCCCTGATCGCCGAGCACGACGTGGTGCTGCTCGGCGAACGCGGGCAGGGTAAGACGCGTCTGCTACGCGCACTGACCGGCCTGCTCGACGAGTGGACCCCCGTCATCGCCGGTTCGGAACTGAACGAGCATCCGTACTCGCCGATCACCCCCGAGTCCATCCGTCGGGCCGCCGACTCGGGCGACGACCTGCCCGTCGAGTGGCGACATCGCAGCGAGCGCTACACCGAGAAGCTGGCGACTCCGGATACCAGCGTGGCCGACCTGGTCGGCGACATCGATCCGATCAAGGTGGCCGAGGGCCGCAGCCTCGGCGACCCCGAGACCATCGCCTACGGCCTCATCCCGCGGGCGCACCGAGGCATCGTCGCGATCAACGAGTTGCCCGACCTCGCGGAGCGCATCCAGGTGTCGATGCTCAACGTGATGGAGGAACGCGACATCCAGGTGCGCGGTTACACGCTGCGGCTGCCGCTCGACGTCCTCGTCGTCGCCAGCGCCAACCCCGAGGACTACACCAACCGCGGCCGCATCATCACGCCGCTGAAGGATCGCTTCGGCGCCGAGATCCGCACCCACTACCCGTACGAACTCGAGGCCGAGGTCGGCGTCATCAAGCAGGAGGCCAACCTCGCCTCCGAGGTGCCCGAGTACCTGGTGCACGTGCTCGCCCGGTTCGCGCGCTACCTGCGGGAGTCGCGGTCCATTGACCAGCGGTCCGGTGTGTCGGCGCGCTTCGCGATCGCGGCTGCGGAAACGGTCGCCGCCTCGGCGCGGCACCGTGCGGCCATCCTCGGCGAGCAGGATCCGGTGGCGCGCGTCGTCGACCTCTCGACGGTGATCGATGTGCTGCGCGGCAAGCTGGAGTTCGAATCCGGCGAGGAAGGCCGCGAACAGGCCGTGCTCGAACACCTGCTGCGCCGTGCCACCGCGGACACCGCGCAGCGGCTGCTCGGCGGCATCGATGTCGGGCCGCTGGTGATGGCGATCGAGAACGGTTCCGCGGTGACCACCGGTGAGCGCGTGTCCTCCCGTGACGTGCTGGCAGCGGTCCCCGAGGTTCCGGCGATCGCCGAGATCCAGCAGCGGCTCGAGGCGACGACGGACGGACAGCGCGCGGCGGCCGTCGAGATGGCGCTCGAGGCGCTGTATCTGGCCAAACGGATCGACAAGGTGTCCTCAGAAGGCGAAACCGTCTATGGCTAAACGCACATCGCGATATTCGCGATACACCGGCGGACCCGATCCGCTGGCGCCGCCGATCGACCTGCGCGAGGCGCTCGAGCAGATCGGCCAGGACGTCATGGAGGGCAGCTCACCCCGGCGCGCGCTGTCGGAGCTCATGCGGCGCGGCACGCAGAACATGCGCGGCGCCGACAAGCTCGCCGCCGAGGCCAACCGGCGGCGCCGGGAACTGTTGCAGCGCAACAACCTCGACGGCACCCTGCAGGAGATCAAGAAGCTGCTGGACGACGCGGTGCTCGCCGAGCGCAAGGAGCTGGCGCGTGCGCTGGACGACGACGCGCGGTTCAACGAGATGCGCATCGAGTCGTTGCCGCCCTCGCCGGCGAAGGCCGTGCAGGAGCTCTCCGACTATGACTGGCGCAGTGCAGAGGCGCGCGAAAAATACGACCAGATCAAGGATCTCCTCGGCCGCGAGATGCTCGACCAGCGCTTCGCGGGCATGAAGCAGGCGATGGAGAACGCCACCGACGAAGACCGCCAACGTGTCAACGAGATGCTCGACGATCTCAACGACCTGCTGGACAAGCATGCGCAGGGCAACGACACGCAGGAAGATTTTCAAAACTTCATGGACAAGCACGGCGAGTTCTTCCCGGAGAACCCGCGCAACGTCGAGGAGCTGCTGGACTCTTTGGCCAAGCGTGCCGCCGCCGCACAGCGTTTCCGTAACAGCCTGTCGGCTGATCAACGCGCTGAGCTTGATGCGCTGGCGCAGCAGGCATTTGGATCACCGTCGCTGATGAATGCGCTCAACCGGCTCGACGGCCACCTACAGGCGGCCCGGCCGGGCGAAGACTGGGATGGTTCGTCGCGGTTCTCCGGTGACAATCCGATGGGCATGGGTGAGGGCACCCAGGCGATGGCCGACATCGCCGAACTGGAGGAGCTCGCAGAGTCGCTTTCGCAGAGTTACGCGGGCGCCACGATGGAGGATGTCGATCTCGATATGCTCGCTCGCCAACTGGGCGACGAGGCCGCGATCGACGCCAAGACGCTGGCCGAACTCGAGCGGGCGCTGATGGACCAGGGATTTCTGGACCGCGGCTCGGACGGGCAGTGGCGGCTGTCTCCCAAGGCGATGCGACAGCTGGGACAGGCTGCGCTTCGCGATGTGGCACAGCAACTTTCAGGGCGACACGGCGAGCGCGAGACCCGTCGCGCGGGTGCGGCCGGAGAGCTCACCGGCGCGACGCGACCGTGGGCATTCGGTGACACCGAACCCTGGAACGTCACCCGCACGTTGACGAACACGGTGCTGCGCCAGGCTGGCACCGGCGGCGTCGACATGCCGTTGAAGTTCGCCGTCGACGATGTGGAGATCTCCGAGACCGAGACCCGCACCCAGGCCGCGGTAGCTCTGCTGGTCGACACGTCATTTTCTATGGTGATGGAGAACCGCTGGCTGCCGATGAAGCGCACGGCGCTGGCGCTGAGCCACCTCGTCAGTACGCGGTTTCGCTCGGATGCGCTGCAGATCATCGCCTTCGGCCGATATGCGCGCACCGTGTCCACCGCGGAGCTGACCGGTCTGGAAGGCGTGTACGAGCAGGGCACCAACCTGCACCATGCGCTCGCACTGGCGGGTAGGCACCTGCGCCGCCATCCCAACGCGCAGCCGGTGCTGCTTGTGGTGACCGACGGTGAACCCACCGCACACCTGGAGAATTACTCGGGTGGTGCCGAAAACGGTCCTCAGGTGTTCTTCGACTATCCGCCACATCCCCGCACCATCGCCCACACGGTCAAGGGATTCGACGATATGGCGGGGCTGGGTGCGCAGGTGACGATCTTCCGGTTGGGCAGTGATCCGGGGCTGGCCAAGTTCATCGATCAGGTGGCGCGTCGTGTCGAGGGACGCGTCGTGGTGCCCGATCTCGACGGGCTGGGTGCCGCCGTCGTCGGCGACTACCTGCGGTCGCGGCGTCGGCGTTGAGCAGGCGCGGCTTGCGCGCCGCTAGACCGGCTTGCGCTTCCTGCGCTTGACGCCGACGCTGCCCCACAGCGAGAAGCCGCGGATGCGCACGCACGGCGCTCCCGGCGAACCTTCTCCGCTCACGCTCTGGTCGAAGGATCCCATCACCCCGACACCGCGCAGGTCCACGTTCACCTCCGGCGGCACCAAGATGGTCTGGCCGCCGAAGATCGAGTAGGAGTGGATCTCGACTTCCGGTGAGGTGAAGTCGGCGTACCGCAAATCCACCACGCCGCCGCCGAAGAGAGCAAAGGTGGTCATCCGCTTCGGCACGTTCCACCGGCCGCGACGCTCGAACCCGCTCATGATCGCCAGCAGCATCGTCGACGGCGCAGGCCGCACCGGCCCGCCGCTGGGACCGGCCGAGACGGAACCGGGCAGGTCCGCGGAAAGCCGATCGAGTTCGTCATATGTCTGCGCGGCGTAGGCCCTGGTCAGGCGTTCTTCGTATTCGTTCAGCGGCAGTCGGCCCTGGGCAGCGGCATCGGTGAGGAGCTGCGCCATGTGGATACGATCGGTGTCTGCAGCGCGCCTTGAGCCGTTCCGCGACGCTGGAGTGCTCATCCCGGCCATCTGTTCGTTGCGCAGGCGCTCATCAAGACCATCTGTTCTTCGCGGAACGCTCATCACCGACGAGCCTACGACGAACGCTGGCACATGCAAGGCCGATGTCCAAACTGTGCACTCAATCGATGCCGGCGAATCAGATAGATAAGCAAACTTTATTCCGCGCCGGCCAAGTAGTCGGCAAAATCGATGGTGCCGACGGGGTGCTGGGGTGCGAGGTGCGCGCCCGATCGGTAGGCGGCAACGATGCGTCCCGGGATGGGGGCGGCCAACACTTTGCGACGGCCCCCACGCGCGGCCAGGTACATCCGCCCCAACTCGGCATGCGTGTGCACCGTCGGTCCGCCGATGTCGGGCACCCGGCCCGACGGGTCGGAATCGATCAGCTCGACGAGCCGACGCGCGACGTCGCGGGTGTCGATCGGCTGGAAGCTGACGCCGCGCAGCGCCCACAGCACGGGTGAGTACCGCTGGACACCGAAGCTGGTCGCGATCAGGTCGTGGAACTGGGTGGCGCGCAGCACCGTATGGGCGACGCCGGAGTCCTCCAGTGCTTGCTCGACGCGGACCTTGGTCCGGTAGTAGGGCAACGGGATTCGGTCGATACCGACGATCGATACGTGCACGAGGTGGCCGACGCCGCCGCGTCGCACCGCCGATGTCAGGTGCTGCATCGAGGTGACGTCCTTGTCGCGGGTCGGCTGCGTGGCACAGTTGACGATCACGTCCACCCCGTCGACCGCCGCATCGACTCCGCTGCCCGCGAGCAGATCGGCTCGCCGCCAAGGTAATTCGCCGCTGTCAGGTTGGTTGCGCCGACTCAGCGCGTAGACGTCGTAACCGGCTGCGATGGCCGCGGGCAACACGTGTCGACCGAGCGTGCCGGTCGCCCCGGTGACCAGGACCCGTTTCGCCATGCAGGGCGGCCGAAGCTATCTGTTCGCCGTAGGCAGCGGCGCAGTGGGCAGCGGTCCTGTGGGTAGTGGTGCGGCGGGGAGCGGCGCTGTGGGCAACGGTGCGGTGGGGAGCGGTGTGTTGGCCCGCGGTGCGGTCGGTGCGGGGAATTGCGGAAGTGCGGTCGGCAGGGGAAAGAACGGCGCGGTGGGCAGCGGAAAGAAAGTCGGTAGCGCGGTCGGCAACGGTGGAGGTTGTTCCGGGGGCGCCGAGTCAGGTGTCGCGGAACCCGCTGCTGCTCCGAGCGCGCAACCCGCCACGATCGCCGTCGTTGCGGCACCACATATCACTGCGATGGCGAGTGGTTTGAGTTCCTTGCCGCGTTCGTTAGATCGAAGGCCATGCTTCGGTGGCGGAGTGAATGCCCAGTCCATGTCCATTCGGCGGACCTCCGCATCACTTGCTGATTGGCGAAGTGTACTCCGTGAGGACCTGGTGTGCTCCGCAATCGAAGTCAATTCCGCGTCAGGATGCACACGTGCCTTCTCGGACCGTTGTAGAAGCACGATCCGTCTTTCACCGGAAAGCTGACCAGAGCGGCCTCTGCCGCCTCTGCTGGTCCGCCGCAAGCCAATCCGATCGAGCGCTCGAAAAGCGGATCACATGTCACGACAAGGAATGTCGCGTTCGGCGGGTCGACGATCGTCACGCCGTCGCGGCTCAGCGGAAAGCCAATTGCGCCGCCGGATTTGTTGACTCCGATGACCGCTGTCGGCGCGTCCCCGAGTGCGGGTTTGATCGTCTCGGCTGCCTGCGCGGCGTGCGACCATCCCCTTTCCGACACTGAGAACGAGGGCAACACGAGAATCGACGAAACCGCGCAGACGGCGACCACCGCGACCGCCCCGGACCGCACGAGAGCCGACCGGGCCGACCACATCCAGTCGGCACCAATACCGATGGCGACGAACGTGATCGGATCAAGCCAGGAGTGGTACTGATCTCTCGGCAGACCTGGGTGGATCACGGCCAGAGTCGGTGCGACGACCGTCAGCGCGGCGATCGCCCATACCGTCGTGAGCACCGTCCAGCGTCCGAAGCACCGTGCGATGCCCTGCGCTCCGACTGCGGCGATGGCCAGCGCCACTACGGTGACGAAGACTGTCGGCAACGCCCAAAGCGGAGCAGACGCGACATCTCCGGCCACCGGCCACGCGAGGACGCGCCAGAAGATCACAGGCACGGCGCCGATTCGCTGCCCCACCGAGTTGTTCACCCCGACGCTCTCGGCGAAGAGGTAGTCCCACACGCCGCGTGTTTCGGAGAAGTCGGTGCGCAGTTCGTGGATGGCAACCGGGGTGAGTCCAGCAGCAATGATCAGCGCCGTCGCGGCCACTACGCCGAGCACTGACCGTCGGGGCATTCGAAGCGCATCGGCGACGAACAAGGCGATCAAGGGTGGTACCGCCAGCACCGCCAGCAGGTGGGCGTGGACCAGGAGAACCGTTGCGGCTGCGGTCAATACCCACCAGCCGAGTTCACGCGTGCGCCATGCATACCATGCGCTGGCCGCCGCCAGTGCGGCCACCGGGCCGACGATGTTTGCGTTCCACAGGAACGTCGACGCGCCGATCGCCGACGGGCTGATGGCCATCAGCAGTGCCGCAACATGGCCGGGCAGGGCGCCGCCCACCGTGCGGCCGAGCCACCACGTCGCCGCCACTCCGGCGATGCCGATGAGCGCGATGGTCGTCACCACCAGCGCAGGATCGACGTCGCTGATGAACGCGCTGGGCGCCAGGAGCCAGTAGTAGGCGACACCGTGGTGCGCTGTGCCGGACGACGCTTCCGGTCCCACCAGCGGTATCTGGCCGTCGCGCACCCAATGCAACAGGGTGAGCATTTCGGTGCCCTGATCGTCGTCGAACTCGCCGCGCCCCGCCAACCCGACCAGGCGGACGACCGTGGCGAGCAACAGGATCGCCCCCAGCACGAGCCCGTCGCGTCGTACCGGGGTCACACTGTCTCCCTAGGGACTCGCCCACTTCGGCGGGCGCTTCTGCAGAAACGCCATCATGCCCTCTCTGGCCTCTTCGGAGACGAACAATTCGGCGGACTGCCGCGTCAACGCCTCGGCGTCCCGGTCGAACGCCGCCAGCAGCGAGGCGGTCGTCAGGGCCTTGGAGGCGGCCAACCCCTGCGGCGAGGCCTTGCCGATCTCCGCGGCCAGGGCCGCCACCGTCGCCTCGACGTCGTCGGTGGCGACGGTGATCAGGCCGATGTCGGCGGCCTCGACGGCGCCGAACTTCTCACCGGTCACGAAGTAGCGGCCCGCGGCGCGGGCCGTCAGCTTCGGCAGCAGGGTGAGCGAAATGATCGACGGCGCAACCCCAATGCGCGCTTCGGTCAACGCGAACGTGCTCGCCTGGCCCGCGACCGCGATGTCGCATGCGCCCACCAGGCCCAGCCCACCGGCGCGGACGTGTCCGTCGATCGCGCCGATCACCGGGATCGGCAGTTCGAGGATCCTGCGCAGCAGCCGGGTCAGTTCGCGGGCGCGCTCGACGGCGGTATCGGCGGGGTCACCACCTGAGGCTTGTGCGAGATCGGCTCCTGCGCAGAAGGTTCCGCCGGTGTGGCCGAGCACCACCGCACGGACTCCGCCGTCCGTGGTGGCGTCGGTCAGACCCTGGTGCAGCTGGTCGATCAGCGCGGTCGACAACGCGTTGCGGTTCTCCGGCGAGTCCAGCGTGAGGCGCGCGACACTGCCCTCGACGGAGTAGCGGACGAGCGCGCTCATCAGTACGACCTGGGCAGACCCAGGGACGTCTGCGCGACGAAGTTGAGGATCATCTCTCGGCTCACGGGTGCGATGCGGGCCAACCGCGACGCCACCAGCACCGAGGCGATGCCGTACTCCTTCGTCAGGCCGTTGCCGCCGAGGCACTGCACCGCCTGATCGACCGCGCGCACCGACGCCTCACCGGCCGCGTACTTGGCCATGTTTGCGGCCTCGGCCGCGCCGACGTCGTCGCCGAGGTCGTACAGCGAAGCGGCCTTCTGCATCATCAGCTTCGCCAGCTCGATCTCGATGTGGTTCTGCGCCAACGGGTGTGACAGTCCTTGATGCGCGCCGATCGGCGTCTTCCACACCTGGCGCGTCTTGACGTACTCGGTGGCCTTGTTGATCGCGAACCGGCCCATCCCCACCGCGCTGGCGGCGCCCATGATGCGCTCCGGGTTGAGTCCGGCGAACAGCTGCGCGATGGCCGCGTCTTCGGACCCGACGAGCGCGTCGGCGGGAAGTCGCACCTCGTCCAAGAACAGCTGGAACTGGTTCTCGGGGCTGACGATCTCCATGTCGATCTTGGTCCACGTCATGCCCGGGGTATCGGTCGGAACGACGAACAGTGCCGGCTTGAGGTTGCCGGTCTTGTGATCTTCGGTCCGGCCGACGACCAGCACCGCCTGCGCTTGGTCGACGCCCGAGATGTACACCTTCTGACCTGACAGAATCCAGTCGCTGCCGTCACGGCGGGCGGTGGTGGTGATCTTGTGACTGTTCGACCCCGCGTCGGGTTCGGTGATCGCGAACGCCATGGTGATCGACCCGTCGGCGATTCCCGGGATCCAGCGCTTCTTCTGCTCTTCGGTGCCGAACTTGGCGATGATGGTGCCGTTGATGGCGGGGGAGACCACCATCAAGAGCAGGGCGCAGCCGGCGGCAGACATCTCCTCCATGACCAGCGACAGCTCGTACATTCCGGCCCCGCCGCCGCCGTACTCCTCGGGCAGGTTCACCCCGATGAAGCCGAGTTTGCCTGCCTCGCTCCATAACTCGGTGGTGTGCTCACCAGCGCGGGCCTTCTCCAGGTAGTACTTCTCGCCATAGTTGGCGGCCATCGCGGCGACTGCCTTGCGCAGCGCCTGCTGTTCTTCGGTCTCGACGAAGCTGCTCATGTGTTTCCTTAGGGGTTGTCCACTCGGGCGAGTACGGTCCCGACGTCGACCTGCTGGCCGACCTCGACGTTGAGTTCGGCGAGCACTCCGTCGCCGGGCGAGGTCACGGTGTGCTCCATCTTCATCGCCTCCAGCCACACCAGTGGCTGTCCGGCGGTCACCGAGTCGCCTACTGCGGCGCCGATGCGTAACACCGATCCGGGCATGGGCGCCAACAGCGACCCCTGCGCTAGAGCGGCGTCTGGGTCGCCGAAGCGAGGTAGCGCCGCCAGGTGCACGGGTCCCAGGGACGAGTCGACGTACACGTCGGCGCCGTATCGCGCGACATCGAAGGCACGCTCCACCCCGGCGATGGACAGCACGACGCGATCGGCGGCGCAGGACACGACGCCGACGCCGTCATGGTCGGGAAGGTGCACGCCGTTGCGGGTGTAGCGGTAGCGCACCACGTGCTCTGTGCCGGCGGCCTCGCCGTAGGACTTGGTCTGGAATCCGGACGCCAGGTTGCGCCAGCCGCTCGGTGTGGCGGCGAACACCGTTGCGCTGTCGCGGTTCTGCGCGGCGTCGGCAAGTGCCGCGGCGACCGCGGAGAGTGCGGCGGCCCGATCGTCGCCCAGTGGGGCGGATAACCGGTCGAGGCCGTGGGTGTCGAAGAAAGCCGTATCGGTGGCGCCGTCGAGGAAAGCCGGGTGCCGCAGTACGTTGACCAACAAATCGCGATTGGTCCTGATGCCGTGCAGCCGGGTGCGGCTCAGCGCGTCGGCGAGGACGGCCGCGGCTTGGCGTCGCGTCGGTGCGTAGGAGATGACCTTGGCGAGCATCGGGTCGTAGAAGATCGACACCTGCGAGCCGTCCTGGATGCCGGTGTCGACACGCACCGTCTGCGGTACCTCGAACCGGTGCACGGTGCCCGCCTGCGGCTGCCAGTTCTTCGCCGGGTCTTCGGCGTACAGCCGTGCCTCGATCGACGATCCACGCGACGGTGGCGGTTCGGGATCGAGCCGTCCGCCGTCGGCGACGTGCAGCTGCAACTCGACGAGGTCCAGCCCCGTGGTGGCCTCGGTGACGGGATGTTCGACCTGCAGTCGGGTGTTCATCTCGAGGAAATAAAAAGACCCCGCCCCTGGACCATCTGGGCCGGCCATGAACTCGACGGTGCCCGCACCCGCGTATCCGATGGCCTCGGCGGCCAGCCGCGCGGCGTCGAACAGCTTGGCGCGCATTCCTTCCGTCCGCTCGACGAGCGGCGAGGGCGCCTCTTCGATGATCTTCTGATGGCGCCGCTGGATCGAACATTCGCGTTCGCCGACCGCCCACACGGTGCCGTGCTGGTCGGCCATCACCTGGACCTCGACGTGATGACCGGTGGCGAGGTAGCGCTCGCAGAACACGGTCGGATCGCCGAAGGCCGACTGCGCTTCGCGGCGTGCGGCCTCCACTTGACCGGGCAGCGAGGACAATTCGTCGACGACCCGCATCCCGCGGCCGCCGCCACCGGCAGAGGCCTTGATCAGCACCGGCAACTGGTCGGCGGTGACGGTGTCGGGATCGAGTTCCTCGAGCACCGGGACGCCCGCGGCCGCCATCATCTTCTTCGCCTCGATCTTGGAGCCCATTGCGGCGACCGCGGCCACCGGCGGACCTATCCACGTGAGCCCGGCATCGATCACCGCGGCGGCGAACTCAGCGTTCTCCGAGAGGAATCCGTATCCGGGGTGGATTGCGTCGGCACCGGCCGCCTGTGCGGCGGCGATCAGCTGGGCCGCGTCGAGGTAGCCCTTGGTGCCTTCCAGTCGCACCTGGGCGTCCGCCTCGGCGACGTGCGGAGACGCCGCGTCGGGATCGGTGTATACGGCCACCGTGCCGATGCCGAGCTTGCGGCAGGTGTCGAACACTCGGCGAGCGATCTCGCCGCGATTGGCAACCAGGATTTTGGTGATCATCAGGTTCACATCCGGAAGACGCCGAAGTTCGACGTCCCCTTGATCGGGCCATTCGCGATGGCGGACAGGCACATTCCCAACACTGTGCGGGTGTCTCGCGGGTCGATCACCCCGTCGTCGTAGAGCCGGCCGGACAGGAACATCGGCAGCGACTCAGCCTCGATCTGTGCTTCCACAGCGCCCCGCAGGGCGGCGTCGGCGTCCTCGTCGACCTGCTGGCCGCGGGCCTCGGCGGCGGCGCGGCTGACGATCGACAGCACGCCCGCCAGCTGCGTGCCACCCATGACAGCGGACTTGGAGCTGGGCCACGCGAACAGAAATCGGGGATCGTAGGCGCGGCCGCACATCCCGTAGTGGCCCGCGCCGTACGAGGCGCCGATCAGCAGGGAGATGTGCGGCACGGTGGAATTGGAGACGGCGTTGATCATCATCGAGCCGTGCTTGATCATCCCGCCCTCCTCGTACTTGCGGCCGACCATGTAGCCGGTCGTGTTGTGCAGGAACAACAGTGGAGTGTCGGCACGGTTGGCCAGCTGGATGAACTGGGTGGCCTTCTGCGACTCCTCGGAGAACAGCACCCCGCGGTGGTTGGCCAGGATGCCGATCGGATAGCCGTAGAGGGTGGCCCAGCCGGTCACCAGCGAGCCACCGTAGAGGGGTTTGAACTCGTCGAAGTCGGAGCCGTCGACGATGCGGGCGATGACGTCGCGTGGATCGAAGGGAATCCGCAGATCTGCGGGGACGATGCCGACCAGCTCCTCCGGATCGAACAGCGGCTGGGTGACCGGGCCCGGCGGTGGGCCCTGCTTGCGCCAGTTCAACCTGGCCACGATGCGACGGCCGATGCGGATCGCGTCGAGCTCGTCGACTGCGAAGTAGTCGCCGAGTCCCGAAGTGCGGGCGTGCATCTCGGCGCCGCCGAGCGATTCGTCGTCAGATTCTTCGCCGGTCGCCATCTTCACCAGCGGCGGTCCCGCCAGGAAGACCTTGGAACGCTCCTTGATCATCACCACGTGGTCGGACATTCCGGGGATGTAGGCACCGCCGGCCGTCGAGTTGCCGAACACCAGCGCGATGGTCGGGATCCCCGCCGCCGAGAGCCGGGTGAGGTCGCGGAACATCTGACCGCCGGGTATGAAGATCTCCTTCTGCGTCGGCAGATCGGCGCCGCCGGATTCCACCAGTGACACCACCGGCAGCCGGTTTTGCAGCGCGATCTGGTTGGCGCGCAAGATCTTCTTCAGAGTCCACGGATTGCTGGTGCCGCCCTTGACCGTTGGGTCGTTGGACACGATGAGGCACTCCACGCCCTCGATCGCGCCGATGCCCGTCACGACGCTGGCCCCGACCGCGAAGTCGCTACCCCATGCGGCCAGCGGGCTGAGTTCCAGGAACGGCGAATCGGGGTCGAGCAGCATTTCGATGCGCTCGCGCGCGGTCATCTTCCCGCGGTCGTGATGGCGTCTGACATACTTTTCACCGCCACCGGCCAACGCCTTGGCGTGCTCGGCGTCGAGTTCGGCGAGCTTGGCGGTCATGACCTCCGCGGCCTCGGAGAACGCCGCCGACCTCCTGTCGATGGTCGACTTCAGCGCGGTCACGACTGGAACCCAAGGGTTTTCGCGGCCAGGCCGGTGAGAATCTCCGTCGTGCCGCCGCCGATGCCCAGGATGCGCATGTCGCGGTACTGCCGCTCCACTTCGGATTCGCTCATGTATCCCATCCCACCGAACAACTGGACCGCCTGATTGGCCACCCACTCGCCGGCCTCGACGGCGGTGTTCTTCGCGAAGCACACCTCGGTGATCAGATTGGTCTCGCCGGCAAGCTGCCGTTCCACGATGTGGCGCGTGTACACCCGCGCCACATCGATGCGCCGGGCCATTTCGGCGAGAGTGTTCTGTACGGATTGACGTGCGATCAGCGGCCTGCCGAACGTTTCGCGGTTGCGGCACCACTCGACGGTCAGGTCGAGGCACCGCTGCGCGCTCGCGTATGCCTGCGCGGCCAGCCCGACGCGTTCGGAGACGAATGCGCCTGCGATTTGGATGAATCCGGTGTTCTCCCCGCCGATGAGGTTGGCGGCGGGCACCCGCACATCTGTGTAGGAGAGCTCGGCGGTGTCGCTGGACCGCCAGCCCATTTTGTCCAGTTTCCGGCTGACCTCGAATCCGGGTGTCTTCTTGTCGACGACGATCAGCGAAACACCGGCAGCGCCGCCGCCTCCCGTGCGCGCCGCGGTCACCACATAGTCCGCCCGCACACCGGAGGTGATGTAGGTCTTCGCGCCGTTGATGACGTAATACGGCCCATCGCCATGAAGAATCAACTCAGCGCGCGTGGTCAGGTGCCCGACGTCTGAACCGCCGCCCGGTTCGGTGATGGCCAGGCTGCCGATCAGGTCGCCGCGCAATGTCGGCCGCACGTAGGTGTCGATCAACCGCTCGTCGCCGGAGGCGATCATGTGCGGCACCGAGATCCCGCAGGTGAACAGCGAGGCGAACACGCCGCCGGGTGCGCCGGAGTAGTGCATCTCCTCGCAGATGACCACCGCGTCCGCACCGTCGCCACCGCCGCCGCCGACGGCTTCGGGCATGCCTGCCCCCAGCAGGCCCGCATCGCCCGCCTTGCGGTGCAGATCGCGGGGCAGGTCGCCGCTGCGCTCCCACTCGTCGACGTTGGGCAGGATCTCGCGTTCTGCGAACGCCCGCACCGTCTTTCGAAGTTGTTCGCGTTCCGGGGTGTGCCAGATGCTCATGCGGTTTCCTCGGGTATTTCTCGACAGAACTCGACAGGCATGTCGATGGTGCGGCTGCGCAGCCACTCGCCCAGCCCCTTGGCCTGTGGATCGAAGCGGGCCTGATAGGCCACACCCTGGCCGAGGATACCCTCGATCACGAAGTTGATCGCCCGCAATTGCGGCAGCAGATGACGGGTGACTTCCAGATCGGCTGTCTCAGGCAGCAATTCGCGAAGCTTGTCGATGGTGAGGGTGTGTGCCAGCCATCGCCAGTGGTCGTCGCGCCGTACCCACAACCCGACGTTGGCGCTACCGCCCTTGTCGCCGCTGCGCGCGCCCGCAATCCGTCCCAGCGGCACGCGTCGGGTGTCGCCGTCGGGGAATGGTTCGGGCAATGCCGGCGTTGGGACATCGGCCAGTTCCCGGGTCGCCGAGGCGGCGGGAATGTCGGTGCGGCTGCCGTCGGCGTGCACGGCGACATGGGCGACCTCGGTGGCGGGCACGAATGCGGGGCGGAAAATGCCGAAGATCTGACCGTCACCCGGTGGCGCGGTGCTGGTGAAACCTGGATAGCTCGACAACGCGAGTTCGACAGCCGCCGAGGAGAATTGACGCCCGACGTTGGCGGGATCGGGGTCGCGCACCACGCATCGCAGCAATGCACTGGCGGCTTCCTCGGTGTCGGCGTCGGCGTGATCGGTGCGCGCCAGCGTCCACTGCATCTCGGCGGGCTTGACCGCCAAGGCGCTCTCGAGCTGGCTGCGTACCAACGCGGCCTTGGCCTCGATGTCCAATCCGGTGAGCACCAGCGTCATCTCGTTGCGGAATCCGCCGATGCTGTTGAGCGAGACCTTCAACGTCGGAGGCGGTGCTTCGCCCGTCACCCCGCTGATGCGAACGCGGTCCGGCCCGTCGTCGCCGAGTTCGATGGTGTCGACGCGCAGCGTCGCATCGGGATTGGCGTATCGCGCCCCGGTGATCTCGTAGAGCAGTTGTGCGGTGACGGTGTCGACGGTGACCGCTCCGCCGGTGCCCGGGTGTTTGGTGATGACCGACGAGCCGTCGGAGTGGATTTCGGCGAGCGGAAAGCCCGGATGCGTGAGATCGGCTATCTCGGTGAAGAACGAGTAGTTGCCGCCGGTGGCCTGCGCGCCACACTCGATGACGTGGCCCGCGGCGATCGCGCCCGCGAGCCGGTCGTAATCGGTGCGATCCCATCCGTGATGCGCGGCGGCCGGCCCGACGATGACCGACGCGTCGGTGACGCGACCGGTGACGACGACGTCCGCGCCGGAGTTCAGGCAGTCGACGATGCCCCACGCGCCGAGATACGCATTGGCCGCCAACGGTGCGCCTTGAAAGCCCAACTCCTCGGCCCGTGGCAGCAGATCGTCGCCCTCGACGTGGGCCACCCGCACGCGCAGCCCGAGACGGTCCGCCAGACCGCGCACCGCCTGTGCCAAACCGGCCGGGTTGAGGCCGCCAGCGTTCGCGACGATCCGCACGCCGCGATCCAGCGCGGTGCCGAGGCACTCCTCGAGCTGGATCAGAAAGGTCTTCGCGTAGCCGCGGTCGGGCGACTTGGCGCGGTCGCGCGCCAGGATCAGCATGGTGAGTTCGGCGAGGTAGTCGCCGGTGAGGTAGTCCAGCTCACCGCCGGTGAGCATCTCCCGCATGGCCGCGAGACGGTCACCGTAGAAACCGGAGTGATTTCCGATGCGGACCGCAGGTGTCACCTACTCGCTCCCCTCGTCATCGAGACGGGCCAACCAACCGGTAGGTTAGCCGTCGCTGTCGCCGAGAGTGCACACCGGGTCGTGCATACGCGGCGACAACAGTCGTGGCTGCACTTTCGGCGTCAGGAGCTCCGTCGCTACCAGCTATTTCATCGCTGCCACCCACCGTCGGAGGCGCATTTTGGAGCAGATACAGGTCAGGGGCTATCCTGAAGGGCAATCGTCGACGCCTGACTACTCGCGTGACGCAATAATCAGGACCCTTCAAGAGGAGAATCTCGATCATGGCTGTCCCAAAGCGGAGGATGTCGCGCGCGAACACCCGTAGCCGGCGTTCGCAGTGGAAGGCCAAGCGCACCGAGCTCGTCGGCGTGACGGTTGCTGGTCAGCAGCACAAGGTGCCGCGGCGCCTGCTCAAGGCTGCGCGCCTCGGCCTCATCGATCTCGACCGCCGCTGATCTCGTCCCCGCTTGTCGGGCGGGGTCTTTCCCGGTGAGGTCGGCGCGCCTCTCAGGCCGCTCTCAGACAGCGGGTTGACACTGTGGCTGTGCGAATACTTGTCGTCGACGATGACCGCGCTGTGCGCGAATCGCTGCGTCGATCGCTCTCCTTCAATGGTTACTCCGTCGAGCTGGCGCAAGACGGTCTCGAAGCTCTCGATCTGATCGCCAGCGATCGGCCGGATGCCGTCGTGCTGGACGTGATGATGCCGCGGCTGGACGGCCTCGAGGTGTGCCGTCAGCTCCGCAGCACCGGCGACGACCTGCCGATACTCGTGCTGACCGCGCGAGACTCGGTCTCCGAACGTGTCGCCGGCCTGGACGCGGGCGCCGACGACTATCTCCCGAAGCCGTTCGCGCTGGAGGAACTGCTCGCCCGCATGCGCGCCTTGCTGCGGCGCACCTCGCCCGATGAGGGCACGGATACACCGGCGATGACGTTCTCCGACCTGTCGCTGGATCCGGTCACTCGCGAGGTCACCCGCGGTGAACGCTCGATCAGCCTGACGCGCACCGAGTTCGCGCTGCTCGAGATGCTCATCGCGAACCCGCGGCGGGTACTCACCCGCAGCCGCATACTGGAAGAGGTGTGGGGTTTCGACTTCCCGACCTCGGGCAACGCCCTCGAGGTGTACGTCGGCTACCTCCGCCGTAAGACCGAGGCCGAAGGAGAGCCGCGACTGATCCACACCGTGCGCGGGGTGGGTTATGTGTTGCGCGAGACACCTCCCTGATGTCAGCTCGAACCTCCTCGCCTCGTCCCGGGCCATATCCACAGGCGGCGCAGTCGACGGCCAGTTCGTTGTCGCTGCGCTGGCGGGTGATGCTGCTCGCGATGTCGATGGTGGCGATGGTGGTGGTCTTGATGGCCGTCGCCGTGTACGCCGTCGTCTCACGCGCGCTCTACGACGATATGGACAACCAGCTGCACAGCCGTGCCAGCCTGCTGATCGAAAGCGGCTCGCTGACCACCGATCCCGGTAAGGCGATCGAGGGCACCGCGTACTCCGACGTGAACGCGATGCTGGTCAATCCCGGCCGCTCGATCTTCACTGCGAACCAGCAGGGGCAGACGCTGCCACTCGGTGATCCCGAGAAGGCCGTCATCCGTGGCGACCTGTGGATGTCGAAGCGATCGGTCAACCAACAGCGGGTGCTGGCCCTACATCTGTCCAACGGCAGTACATTGCTGATCTCCAAGAGCCTGGTGCCGACCGACAAGCTGCTCAAGCGGTTGGGCACCGTGCTGCTCATCGTCGGCGGGGTCGGCGTGGTGGTGGCCGCGATGGCAGGCGGTGCCGTCGCCCGCGCGGGGCTGAGGCCGGTGGCGCGGCTCACATCGGCGGCGGAGCGCGTTGCGCGCACCGACGATCTGAGGCCGATTCCGGTATACGGCAGTGACGAACTCGCCCGTCTCACCGAGGCTTTCAACATGATGCTTCGTGCCTTGGCCGAATCGCGTGAGCGGCAAGCACGGCTGGTCACCGACGCCGGCCACGAACTGCGCACCCCGCTGACGTCGTTGCGCACCAACGTCGAACTGCTGATGGCATCGATGGCCCCGGGGGCTCCGCGGCTGCCCGAGGAGGAGATGGCGGGCCTGCGCGAAGACGTCATCGCCCAGATCGAAGAGCTGTCCACCCTCGTCGGCGATCTGGTCGACCTTACCCGCGACGAAGCCGGTGTCGTCATCCACGAGCCCGTCGACATGACCGAGGTCGTCGACCGCTCACTGGAGCGAGTTCGCCGCCGCCGCAACGACATTCAGTTCGATGTGCACCTGGTGCCGTGGCAGGTCTACGGCGACGGCGTCGGCCTGGGGCGCGCGGTGCTCAACGTGCTCGACAACGCCGCCAAATGGAGCCCGCCCGGCGGACGGGTCGGTGTGCGGTTGTCACAGGTCGACTCGATGCATGCCGAATTGGTGATCACCGATCAGGGTCCCGGTATCCCGCCGCAGGAACGGCGGTTCGTGTTCGAGCGGTTCTTCCGCTCGACCTCCGCACGTGCGATGCCGGGATCGGGTCTGGGTCTGGCGATCGTGAAACAGGTTGTGCTCAAACATGGCGGCTCGCTGCGCGTCGAGTACGCCGTGCCGGGAGGGCAGCCGCCGGGCACCGCGATACACATGGTGCTGCCGGGCAGACCGATACCCGGTGAGTCCGCGCGACACGCGGTCGCAGGCGTGGACTTGCCCGTGGTCAGCGTTGACAATGATTAGCCTAGGCGCGCTCTGGGGAAGCAACTCTCTGTGCATGTCCCGAACGTTCTCTAAGTGGATTCTCAGCCCGCTGAGGCAACTTTGAGAGTGCGAACGCCGTTGTTCTGGATGTCGGACCCACAACAGGAAAAGAGCACCGCAGCGACATGACCAACCATCCGAGGTATTCGCCGCCACCGCCACCGGGTCGTCGCCCCGAGCCCGCGGCCGCCGGATACCCCGGTGCGCAGCGGCCCGATCCGTACCAGCAGCAGCCGTATGACTGGCGGTACCAGACGCAACAGCAACAGCCTTTTCGCGCCCCTTACGATCCGTACAGTGGTGCGCCGCAGCCGGCGACGGCGCGGTTTCCCCACCCGCCCCTTCCGGTGCAGCAGGCCCAGAAGCGTTCTCGCGCAGGCTCTTTGATCGCCGGCGCCATCGCCGTCGCCGTCGTGTCCGCCGGTGTGGGCGGGGGAGTGGCATTGCTGGCGCAGTCCGAGCGGCCCGCGGCGACGTCGACCATCAACGGCGCCGCTCCCGGGCAGCCCGTCGCCAGCCTGCCCGCCGGCACGGTCGAACAGGTCGCTGCCAAGGTGGTGCCCAGCGTGGTGAAGCTCGAGGTGGACCTTGGCAGGCAATCCGAGGAGGGCTCCGGGATCATCCTGTCGCAGGACGGCCTCATCCTGACCAACAACCACGTCGTCAGTGCGGCGGCACAAGACCGGCCGGGCGGCCCCGGCGGTCCGGCGGCACCCACGGGTGGCGGCGGCGCGCAGACCAAGGTGACGTTCGCCGACGGCCGCAGCGCACCGTTCACGGTGCTCGGAACCGACCCCAGCAGCGACATCGCGGTGGTGCGCGCCCAGGGAGTGACGGGTCTGACGCCGATCACCGTCGGCTCGTCGGCCAACCTGCGCGTCGGCCAGGACGTCGTGGCGATCGGTTCGCCGCTCGGGCTCGAGGGCACGGTGACCACCGGCATCATCAGCGCGTTGAACCGGCCTGTCGCCGCCGGTGGTGACATCCGCAACCAGAACACGGTGCTGGATGCGGTGCAGACCGACGCCGCCATCAACCCCGGTAACTCCGGGGGTGCGCTGGTCAACATGAATGGCGAGTTGGTCGGCGTCAACTCGGCCATCGCCACATTGGGCGGCGACGCCGATGGCGCGGCGCAGGGCGGTTCGATCGGGCTTGGCTTCGCCATCCCGGTCGACCAGGCCAAGCGCATCGCCGACGAGCTGATCGAGAACGGCACCGCCTCGCACGCCTCGCTGGGTGTCCAGGTCGGTAACGACGCGACGGTCGACGGTGCCCGCATCGTCGAGGTGACCGGCGGCGGCGCCGCGGCCGCCGCGGGCCTACCCAGTGGTGTCGTCGTGACCAAGGTCGACGACCGGGTGATCAACAGCGCCGATGCGCTGGTCGCGGCGGTGCGATCCAGGGCGCCCGGCGACAAGCTGACGCTCACGTACCTCGATACCGCCGGCAAACCGCAGACCGTGGAAGTCACGCTCGGCAAGGCCCAGCAGTGAGGCCCACTGTGACCTCCGGACCGACGACCCTGAGAGTGGCTGCGCCGCCGTCGCTGCCCGGATATACGGTTGGCGTCATGGAACAGCCAGGGGAGTTGGTGGGCCGAGCTTTGGTCGTCGTGGTGGACGACCGCACAGCGCATGGTGACGAGGAGGACCACAGCGGTCCGCTGGTCACCGAATTATTAGGTGAAGCGGGCTTCGTCGTGGATGGCGTGGTCGTGGTGGCTGCCGATGAGGTCGAGATCCGTAACGCGCTGAACACCGCGGTCATCGGTGGAGTGGACCTGGTGGTGTCGGTCGGTGGGACCGGTGTCACGCCGCGTGACGTCACCCCCGAGGCGACGGTCGATCTGCTCGACCGGGAGCTGCTGGGTATCGCGGAGGCACTGCGGGCGTCCGGGTTGTCCGCCGGCGTCGCCGACGCCGGACTGTCACGCGGCCTGGCAGGAATCTCGGGGAGCACGCTGGTCGTGAACCTGGCCGGATCTCGTGCCGCGGTGCGCGATGGTATGGCGACCCTTACTCCGCTGGCTGTTCAGATCATTGGACAGCTGTCGAGTCTCGAGATTTAAGAGAAATCTGTGGACGGTCACACGAAAGTGTGATCTTTGTCACAGCTGAGGAGGGCCATGGCCGACCGGTCGGAGCGCCCGCGTGACGCGGTTGACGAAATTTTCGGCGACGGACTGTGTCCGAAGTCTATTGACGATCGCGAAGACTCATTTGCCGACGAGAATCGACACGATGAGTGGTTGCAGGAGAACACGCCTCCGCACCACCAGTGACCTGTGGATATGCCTGCGTGAGGGAATGTCGCACACGTTGCCTTGATCTTGACCCAGTGCCTGGCAGCCAGGGGTAAATTACCGGCCCCTACGGGCCGCTCGACGCCCCCTGTCAACGTCGGCATGGGCGCTACTGGAGTGAGCAAAGTGGCAGGTCTGGTAACACTGTGCCAGCTATATGCGATGTCACGTTGCCGGGGTGATGCCCGACCGTTATGTTCCTCGTGTTAACGATGAGTAAGACGTAAGAGCAGTATGTGAAGTTTCTCATTTGCGACACATGCGACTCCTGCGTCCTGTGTGGTGTACGCAGCAGTGCCAGGCACGAACAACAAAACACAGTGGTCCATTCGGGGGTCGCTGTCGACATAGCTAGGGAGAACATGAAGGTATTCAGTCGGGTGCTGATGGCTTTGGTTTTGGCAATAGCCGGAGCCATCGCGTCTTTGTTCGTGAGCGCTGGCACCTCTCACGCCGGGCTGGACAACGAGCTGAGCCTCGTTGACGGCCAAGACCGGACGCTGACCGTTCAGCAGTGGGACACCTTCCTCAACGGTGTGTTCCCGTTGGACCGCAACCGGCTGACCCGCGAGTGGTTCCACAGCGGTCGCGCGAAGTACATCGTCGCCGGCGCCGGAGCCGATGAGTTCGAGGGCACCTTGGAGCTGGGTTACCAGATCGGCTTCCCGTGGTCGCTGGGTGTGGGCATCAACTTCAGCTACACCACGCCCAACGTCCTGCTCGACCAGTTCTCGCCGGTGGACCCGACTGGCCCGGCGTTCACCACGCCGAACCTGTTCCCCGGTGTGTCGATCAGCGCCGACCTCGGCAACGGCCCCGGTATCCAGGAGGTCGCCACCTTCTCGGTGGATGTCGCCGGTGCGTCCGGTGGTGTGGCGGTGTCCAACGCGCACGGCACGGTGACCGGTGCTGCCGGTGGTGTGCTGCTGCGTCCGTTCGCTCGGCTCATCTCGTCGGCTGGTGACAGCGTCACCACCTACGGCGAGCCCTGGAACATGAACTAACCTCTCCCAGGCAAAGAAGGGGTCCCCCGGAGAACTCCGGGGGACCCCTTTTTTCATGACCCCGGTCTTGCCAGTGTCTGAACCGGTCAGGCCGGCAAGACCAATTTCTTCCTCGCGTTGCGAGGGTGGTGCCCGACCGTTATGTTCCTCGTGTCAACGATGAGTAAGACGTAAGAACCGCCTGTGAGGCTTCTCATTTGAGGGCCAGGCACGAACAACAAAACACAGTGGTCCATTCGGGGGTCGCTGTCGACATAGCTAGGGAGAACATGAAGGTATTCAGTCGGGTGCTGATGGCTTTGGTTTTGGCAATAGCCGGAGCCATCGCGTCTTTGTTCGTGAGCGCTGGCACCTCTCACGCCGGGCTGGACAACGAGCTGAGCCTCGTTGACGGCCAAGACCGGACGCTGACCGTTCAGCAGTGGGACACCTTCCTCAACGGTGTGTTCCCGTTGGACCGCAACCGGCTGACCCGCGAGTGGTTCCACAGCGGTCGCGCGAAGTACATCGTCGCCGGCGCCGGAGCCGATGAGTTCGAGGGCACCTTGGAGCTGGGTTACCAGATCGGCTTCCCGTGGTCGCTGGGTGTGGGCATCAACTTCAGCTACACCACGCCCAACGTCCTGCTCGACCAGTTCTCGCCGGCGGACCCGACTGGCCCGGCGTTCACCACGCCGAACCTGTTCCCCGGTGTGTCGATCAGCGCCGACCTCGGCAACGGCCCCGGTATCCAGGAGGTCGCCACCTTCTCGGTGGATGTCGCCGGTGCGTCCGGTGGTGTGGCGGTGTCCAACGCGCACGGCACGGTGACCGGTGCTGCCGGTGGTGTGCTGCTGCGTCCGTTCGCTCGGCTCATCTCGTCGGCTGGTGACAGCGTCACCACCTACGGCGAGCCCTGGAACATGAACTAACCTCTCCCAGGCAAGAAGGGGTCCCCCGGAGAACTCCGGGGGACCCCTTTTTTCATGACCCCGGTCTTGCCAGTGTCTGAACCGGTCAGGCCGGCAAGACCAATTTCTTCCTCGCGTTGCGAGGGTGGTGCCCGACCGTTATGTTCCTCGTGTCAACGATGAGTAAGACGTAAGAACCGCCTGTGAGGCTTCTCATTTGAGGGCCAGGCACGAACAACAAAACACAGTGGTCCATTCGGGGGTCGCTGTCGACATAGCTAGGGAGAACATGAAGGTATTCAGTCGGGTGCTGATGGCTTTGGTTTTGGCAATAGCCGGAGCCATCGCGTCTTTGTTCGTGAGCACTGGCACCTCTCACGCCGGGCTGGACAACGAGCTGAGCCTCGTTGACGGCCAAGACCGGACGCTGACCGTCCAGCAGTGGGACACCTTCCTCAACGGTGTGTTCCCGTTGGACCGCAACCGGCTGACCCGCGAGTGGTTCCACAGCGGTCGCGCGAAGTACATCGTCGCCGGCGCCGGAGCCGATGAGTTCGAGGGCACCTTGGAGCTGGGTTACCAGATCGGCTTCCCGTGGTCGCTGGGTGTGGGCATCAACTTCAGCTACACCACGCCCAACGTCCTGCTCGACCAGTTCTCGCCGGCGGACCCGACTGGCCCGGCGTTCACCACGCCGAACCTGTTCCCCGGTGTGTCGATCAGCGCCGACCTCGGCAACGGCCCCGGTATCCAGGAAGTCGCCACCTTCTCGGTGGATGTCGCCGGTGCGTCCGGTGGTGTGGCGGTGTCCAACGCGCACGGCACGGTGACCGGTGCTGCCGGTGGTGTGCTGCTGCGTCCGTTCGCTCGGCTCATCTCGTCGTCCGGTGACAGCGTCACCACCTACGGCGAGCCCTGGAACATGAACTAACCTCTCCCAGGCGTTAACGAGAAACAGCCCCCCGGATCATCCGGGGGGCTGTTTTCGTATGTCGCTCAGGTCTTGTCGTTGCTCGTGGTCTCTGCGGTGTCGGTGCCGCGCCCGGGGGTGTCGGCCAAGAGGTTGCGGATCTCGGTGAGCAGCGAAAGTTCGGTGTCCTGAGCCTGTTCGACTTCGCCCTTCTTCCGCAACCTGTTGTAGGGCAACACGACCAGGAAGTACACGACGGCAGCGACGAGGATGAAGTTGATGGCCGCCGACAGCAGAACGTTCAGGTCGATGGTCTGGTCACCGCCGATGCTGATTCTCAGGATGCCGTAGTCGGAGTCTCCGCCCGCGCCGATCCGGTTGATGAGTGGCTGGATGATGCTGTCGGTGAACTTGGTGACCAGCGCCGTGAACGCGGTGCCGATGACCACCGCGACGGATAGGTCGACGATGTTGCCTCGGGCGAGAAACTCCTTGAAGCCCTTTAACATGCGCGCGATTTCCTTCCTATGAGCCCGGCTATATGACAGACACTCGACGTTAGTCCCGATGGTCCTGCGGCACGCGGGGTCCGATGCTAGCTTGCGTGGTGATGCCAGTTCGGCTGTGTGACAGACAAGTTTGGGAGGGCGTGCCATGCGGTGGCTGTTCGCGGTGGTAGCAGGAATGCTGATCGGCATCTCGGCGATCGCGACGAGCCCGGCCAACGCGCAACCGGTTCCGCCCCCGCCGCCGCCGACGCAACCCGGCTCGTCGAGCACCGAGGAGCCGGCCGACATGGTACTGGATGCGATCGAGCAGGACGTGGCCGCGAGTACCACGCCGGCACCGCAAACCTGACGGGCTCAGTGGAAGGTGAGCGTGACGGTCTGAACCAGCGCCGCGCCCGCAGCCTTGTTCGCGTCGTGAGCCGGCAGGGCGACAAGCACCACACGATCACCTCCGCCGCCCGCGCCGGTCGGTTTCGGGGATACGAGGACGACGACCGCGTCGGTCGCCACGACCGCAGGCTCGGCGTCGGCGCCGACGCCCGCATCGGCTCCGGCGCCGAGTACATCAACCACGTCTCCCGGCCGGATCAGGTCGAGTAGTGCTGTGTCGTCAAGGTGGAGCGGAACGATGCGCGCATTGGGGCCCGCCGCCGATTCGGCCAGCCGCGGTCCCAGCAACCGCACGTCTGTGAGCGCCTCGCCGCGGCGCGCCGGGCCGGCCAGCGTCGCGCCGACCACGACCGTGAGATCCGTCTGGGATCCATCGGGGACCGTTGTCGCCAAACGGGTTTCGACGCGGACATCGTCCGCGCTGAGTTCGATGCCCGGCGCCAGATCCCGGGCGGCAACGACGATATCGGTGCGCTCGTGCGCCGGGTCGGGCCGAAGTGCCGCGACGGCAGCCAGGATCACGAGAGCGCCGGCGGCGACGCGCCGGGCCGTCGCGGTGCGTGACCAGTCGGGGCGCAGACGATCGACGAGTCGGCTCAGCGCCGTCGGATTGAGTGATTCCCCCATACCGCCAAACTAGGCAGCCGAGGAGGGTGACGGCGCGGTGTGACCACGCGCCTGTGGATAACTAGCTCGACGCCGCCGCGGCGGGTGCCGAACTCGAGGAGCTGGAACTCGACGAGCTGGAGCTCGAGTCGCCGGACGACTTCGAGGTGGACTTGTCCGCTGACGAGGACTCCGAACCACCGGACGAACCGTTCGAGGACGGCGCCGAAGACGACGAGGACGTGCTCTTGGCCGTCTCGCGGCTGTCGTTGCGGTAGAAGCCGCTGCCCTTGAACACCACTCCCACATTGCCGAACAGCTTGCGCAGGCGGCCGCTGCACTGGGGGCAGGTGGTCAGGGCATCGTCGCTGAAGGCCTGCACCTCATCGAAGCGATTGCCGCATTCGGTGCACGCATAGGAATACGTGGGCACGAAAACCTCCGAGATCGTCAAACTTCTTAGCACTCTACCGGCTCAAGTGCTAGAACCGCTACGTGCCCGTCGGCATTCCCAGTACCTGCTAGCCGAGCGTCACCAGTCCGCGGATCGGGGTCAGTGCGTGGGTCATGCGCACATCGTGGGGTTCGGCGGGCAGGGCCTCGACGAGTTCGTCGTCGCGCACGACGGCGATCCGGCGCGCGGCGGGATCGGCCAGCGGCAGAGCGCGGTCGTAGCACCCCGCGCCGCGGCCCAGCCGCACACCGCTGCGATCGACCGCCAGCGCGGGCACCAGGATCACCGATGCCTGCGCGATCGCGTCGGCCCCCTGCCACGGTGCAGCGGGTTCGCGCAGTCCGAACGGTGCCTCGACGAGCTTGCCGGGACGGTACTCGCCCCACTGCAACCCCGCGATATCGCCGCGCGCGACCGGCAGCAGCACCCGCACACCGAGGTCGTCCAGTGTGTCGACCAGGTCCATGGATCCTGGCTCGGAGCCGACCGGCACGTAGGCGCACACAGTCGCGGCGTCCGTGATGAGTGCCGCCAGATGGCGAGCGAGGGCCTGCGCCTCGACGGCGTGCTCGCGCGGCGTTACTGCGCGGCGAGCCATCAAGATCGCCGTGCGCAGTTCAGCTTTCGTCCGCACGCGCCGCCTCCAAACCTCGGGACTTGGGGGGTTCAACTGCGGTATGGACACTAGTGTGTGAACGATGACACGGCCCGAGGTACCGATTCCGCGCACCGCGGTCGTTCCGGCTGCAGGCCTGGGGACACGATTCCTGCCGGCGACGAAGACGGTGCCGAAAGAGTTGTTGCCTGTCGTGGACACACCAGGCATCGAACTGGTCGCCGCGGAAGCCGCCGAGGCCGGTGCCGAACGGCTCGTCATCGTCACCTCCGAGGGCAAGGACGGAGTGGTGGCCCACTTCGTGCAGGACCTCGTGCTCGAGGGCACGCTGGAAGCGCGCGGCAAGCACGTGATGCTCGAGAAGGTGCGTCGTGCCGCGGCACTCATCAAGGTCGAATCGGTGGTCCAGGCCCAACCGTTGGGTCTCGGCCACGCCGTGGGCTGTGTGGAGAGTGTCCTGACCGACGACGACGACGCGATCGCCGTGTTGCTGCCCGACGACCTCGTGCTGCCCACCGGTGTGCTGGAGACGATGTCGAAGGTCCGTGCCAAGCGCGGCGGTTCGGTGTTGTGTGCGATCGAGGTGCCCGGCGACGAGATCAGCGCCTACGGCGTCTTCGACGTCGAACCCGTCAGCGACACCAACAACCCGAACGTGATGCGGGTCAAGGGCATGTTCGAGAAGCCCAAGCCCGAGGACGCACCGTCGCCGTATGCCGCCGCCGGCCGCTACGTGCTGGACCGGGCGATCTTCGGTGCGCTCAAGCGGGTGCCCCGTGGCGCCGGCGGTGAGATCCAGCTGACCGACGCGATTGCCCTGCTGATCAACGAAGGACATCCCGTGCACGTCGTCGTGCATCGCGGTTCTCGACACGACCTCGGAAATCCCGGCGGCTACCTCAAGGCTGCGGTTGACTTTGCGTTGGAGCGCGACGACTACGGGCCCGAGCTACGGCGGTGGTTGGTGGAGCGCTTGGGGCTGATCGATTGCTGACCCGCGGCGATCGCCCTGACACCTAGAAAGGCGTGTTGTGCGGTCGGTTGAGGAGCAGCAGGCCCGAGTGGCCGCCGCCGCGGTGGCCCCCAGACCGGTCAGGGTGGCGATTGCCGAAGCGCAGGGTCTGATGTGCGCCGAAGAGGTGGTCACCGAGCGTCCGCTGCCGGGTTTCGATCAGGCCGCCATCGACGGCTACGCGGTCCGAAGCGTCGACGTGCTCGGCGTCGGGACTGGGGACGAGGAAGACGGCGATGACGCGCGGACTGGCTCCGACGGTGAGGTGAGCCTGCCGGTCATCGGTTCGATCGAGGCCGGGGCGCGCACCCCCAGCCGCCTGCAGCCGCGCCAGGCCGCCCGGGTCCAAACGGGTGCGCCGATGCCGACACTCGCCGACGCGGTGCTCCCGCTGCGGTGGACCGACGGCGGCGACTCGCGGGTGACCGTGCTGCGCGGTGTGCGCTCCGGCGCCTACGTCCGCAGGACGGGAGACGACGTTCAGCCTGGTGACGTGGCCGTGCGCGCCGGAGCGATCATCGGACCGGCGCAGGTGGGATTGTTGGCCGCGGTCGGGCGGGACCGCGTGCTCGTGCATCCGAAGCCGCGACTGTCGGTGCTGTGTGTGGGAGGCGAACTCGTCGACATCTCCCGCACGCCGGGCAACGGGCAGGTCTACGACGTCAACTCCTACGCGCTGGCCGCTGCGGGACGCGACGCGGGCGCCGAGGTGAACCGCGTCGGCATCGTCGACACCGACCCCAAGGCTCTGCGCGATGTCATCGAGGGTCAGATCAACCGGGCCGAGGTGGTGGTGATCGCGGGCGCGGTCGGCGGGGCCGCCGCCGAAGGGGTGCGGGCGGTCCTCGCGGAACTCGGCGAGATGGAAGTCGTGCGTATCGCCATGCATCCGGGCTCGGTGCAGGGCTTCGGTCAGCTCGGACGCGACGGCGTGCCGGTGTTCCTGTTGCCCGCCAACCCCGTCAGCGCGCTCGTTGTCTTCGAGGTCATGGTGCGCCCGCTGATCCGGCTGTCGCTGGGTAAGCGCCAGGCGCATCGGCGGATCGTGCAGGCGCGCACCCTGTCGCCGATCGCCTCGGTGGCCGGTCGCAAGGGTTACCTGCGTGGACAGTTGATGCGCGATCAGGACACCGGCGAGTACCTGGTGCAGGCGCTCGGCGGCGTGCCGGGCGCACCGTCGCATCTGCTCGCGACGCTCGCCGAGGCAAACTGTCTGGTCGTCGTTCCCAGTGAGGCCGAACAGATCCGCACGGGCGAGATCGTCGACGTCGCGTTCTTGGCCCAGCGCGGCTGATCGACGCCGGGCACACCGTCATGAACCTGTGGCGTTCCAGTTCAATACATCCGGGGTGGCCGCAGCCGGCCGGCCCGCTGCGGGTGCCCGGCGGCGTGGTGAGACTGCGTCCGGTACGGCTGCGCGACGGTCCGCAGTGGAGCCGTATCCGGTTGGCCGACCGGGCTCATCTCGAGCCGTGGGAGCCGACCACCGGTCAGGATTGGGAAGTGCGGCACGCCATTACGGCATGGCCTTCGGTGTGCTCGGGGCTGCGGTCAGAGGCGCGTAAGGGTCGGATGCTGGCGTTTGTGATCGAACTGGATGGGGACTTCGCCGGCCAATTGACGATCGGAAACGTGACGCATGGGGCGCTGCGTTCGGCGTGGATCGGGTACTGGGTGGCCAGCTCGTCGACGGGCGGTGGGGTCGCGACGGCCGCGCTGGCGCTGGGGCTGGACCATTGTTTCAATGCGGTGCGGTTGCACCGTGTGGAGGCGACGGTGCGCCCCGAGAACGCCGCGAGCCGCGCGGTCCTGGCAAAGGTCGGCTTTCGCGAGGAGGGTCTGCTGCGCCGTTATCTCGAGGTGGACGGCGCATGGCGGGACCATCTGTTGGTGGCGATCACCATCGAGGAGCTCAACGGGTCGGCGGCGTCGGCTCTGGTGCGCCAGGGCCATGCGAGCTGGACGTGAATTTCTGGGAAAACCGCAATTGCGGAAGGTCTCGGTTGAGAGCCAATCTGTTGCAAAAGTGACACATGTGACTGTTGGTGCTTGTCACCAGCGAATTACAGGTGTGTAATTGTCTCGGCGCGCCATCCACGGATGCGCAGGTCAGAAGACCTAGCCTTAACGGGGAAAGGAGCCGGCGACATGCCAAGCATCCCCCAATCCCTCCTGTGGATCTCTCTCGTCGTCCTCTGGCTGTTCGTGCTCGTCCCGATGCTGATCAGCAAGCGAGACGCAGTGCGCCGCACCAGCGACGTCGCGCTGGCGACGCGGGTTCTCAACGACAGCCGCGCTCGGCTCCTCCGGCGCAAGGCGCCCGCGGCCGGCCATGCCAGCGATCCGGACTGGCGGCCGTCCGAGGAAGACCTCGATGACGACCTCGATGAAGACCGCGACGACGAGGCAGAAGAGGCCCCGGCCCGTCGGACGGTCGTGCGGGTCGCCGCCGTCGATGAGAAGGACGAGGATCCCGGCTACCTCGATGTCGACGTGATCGACGAGGACGCCACCGCGCTACCGGCCGGCGAGTCCGCGCGGGCTGAAACCGACGAGCTGACACTGGATTTCGATGATGTCGCCGAAGCGGAGCCCGTTGCCGAAGAGGCCGGCGAACCGCAGGCCGAGCGCGAACCCGAAGGTGGACCCGAAGCCGACGGCACCGACGACGAATACGAGTACGTCGCCGATTCCGCCGGCCTGGAGGCACCGTCGGACAACGAGCTCGAGCTGGCCGACTCGCTGAGTGCTGCACGGAAGCGGCGCTACGAATCGAAGACAGCTGCCGCGGTGAGCGCGCGCAAATACAAGTTCCGCAAGCGGATGCTGACCGTCATGGCGGTGCTGGTGATCGCGGCGGTGGTGTCGGCGTACACCGTCTCGTCGACGATGTGGTGGGTGAGTGCCGCCGTCAGCGCGGTGACCCTGTTCTACCTGGGCTATCTGCGACGCCAGACGCGGATCGAGGAGCGGCTGCGGCGCCGCCGCGCACAGCGCATGGCCCGGTCGCGGCTCGGGGTGGAGAACACCGACGACAGGGAGTTCGACGTCGTGCCGTCACGGCTGCGGCGGCCGGGTGCGGTGGTGCTGGAGATCGACGACGAAGACCCGGCCTTCGAGCACCTCGACTACGCCCCGTTCGCACGTCACTTCGACCTTCCGCGCGCCGCGGGACAGTAGCCCTGCGGTTTTCGACCCGCGGGCTGCGGCTGGTAGCGTGTGCTACCGGTATCAGGGGCTATGGCGCAGTTGGTAGCGCGTCTCGTTCGCATCGAGAAGGTCAGGGGTTCGAATCCCCTTAGCTCCACAACGATTCACGCAGATAAGCGGCTCCACTCGATTAGCTGATTACTGTGTCCCTGGCATACTAGTCCGCAGTTGGTCCGCAACAGATCGGATCGTGATGTCAAGACGGTCGGCTACGCCGTCCAGGTCCTCATCGAAAAGATCCGCGTACACGTCTAATGTCATCGACGCCTTCGCGTGCCCCAGCATCCGCTGGACAGCTTTGACATTCGCCCCTGCGCTCACCGCGAGACTGGCCGCAGTGTGGCGCAAGTCGTGCGGAGTGACGGTGGGGAACGAGTCATCGATCTTCTGGCACTTTTCCACGGCAGGCTGGAACACCCGAGCGCGCCAGTTGGAATTGCGAAGGACGCAACCCCGCTGATCGGTGAACACCAGCGCATCACGGTCCTTGCCGACCATCAGCGCGGCCAGCTCCGTGGACAACACGGCGGGGAAGGGCACGGAGCGACGCTCGTGTGTCTTACCCTACCTCCGCCGAGGGCGGAATGCCGTTGGGATCCCTGCTGATCAATGGGCTTTTTGCGAGGGGACTCGCATCGGCTCCCGCGCGTCGTGCCCACGGAATGCCCACATTTTTCTGCGCGTATGCGTCGTCCAAGTTCGACGCCACATCGTCGAGATCGGAATCGAACAAGTCGGCATATACATCGAGTGTCACTTTTGCGCTGCGGTGCCCAAGCATGCGCTGTAGCGCGAGCACGTTGGCTCCGGCCGATACCGCCAACGAAGCACAGGTGTGTCGCAAATCGTGCGGAGTGATCGACGGCAACCCGGCTCGTCGCAACGCCGCGGCGAACCACCCAGTAGAGGAGCGCGGACGGGGGAGGTAGCCGCAATTAGGGCCCGGGAAGATCAGGGCGTCGCGTGCCTTGCCCACGCAAAGGCGTGAGAGCTCGTCGAGAACGAATTGCGGAATTGGCACCGATCGCGAACGGCGTTCCTTTGTGGGCCCAATCTGATGGCCTCCTCCTAGTTGCACCGCATTGGTCGAGACCAGGATTCGGTGCCGAAGGAATTCCACGTCGCCGACCCGTAGTGCAATGGCCTCCCCCCATCGCAGACCACAAAACGCCAACAGCAGCACCAACACTCGGTGCTCTCCCGCCTCGACAGCCAAGGCGTGAACCTCAGACGCAGTCAGGTAGCGGTGTCGGCGCGCGACCCGGCGCGGCAGGTTCTCCACACCGCGAGCTGGATTGACGGCCAGCCGGTGGGACTTCACCGCATCGCTCAAAATTCCTGACAGCACGGCGTGCGCGCGACGCACTGTGGTCGTCCCATGTCCTCGACGTGCCATCGCGGTGACCCAGCCCTCGACCTCGATCGTGGTGATCTCGACGATGGACCGCGTCGCCCAGACCGGGTGAACATGGGTCCGCCAGGATGACTCCAGCGTGCGGTAGTGAGACGAGGCCGCGGAGTGCTTCTTTTTTTCCAGCCACGCTGCCGCAAGTTCGTCCACAGTCACACGTCCGGCTGCCGGGGATACGAACGTGCCCATCGCTTTTCGTACTTCGATAGTTGCGGCGAACGCCCGGGCGTCTCGCTTAGTCGCAAACCCGCGCTTATCGGTCTGCCGTCGGTCCGGTGTCCGGTAACGCACGCGCCACCTTCGGCCGGCCTTGGTCTCGTACGCTGTCACCGACGCCATTGACTCGCCTCCAACGTCCCGCCTCCGCAACACAAGTGAAACGCTCGCGCCCACCCAGCTGTTCCAAGAGGCGCAAGGGCGCGAATATAGCCGAACAAATTGCCGCACAAGGACTTAATGGCTCCTCGACCAGTCGTTGTCGATTGACCCAGGTAATATCCACTGCTATTTTACAGAACAAAGCTCTGTTTAGCAGAAACAGCCCGTCAGATATTTGAACCAGGATTCCCGTGATCAAGATCCATGCAGACCAGGAACGGCGCGAGGGAGACTTTGTCGCTGCGCCGGATGTGTTTGATTTGGACGATGATGGCATCGTCATGTTGCTACGCGATGAGATCGAGAGCTCCGAGCGTGAGCATGTCGATGAGTCCGCGCGCAGCTATCCGGTTGCAGCGCTTCGCACTCGAGCAGATGTCCGGGGCCGACCACTAGCACGTCTCGAAAACACCGCGCAGACAGAGAAACTGATGAAATATGCGACCTGCGCGCAGCAGGGCATGAGTGGCAATGAAGACAGGGCCCTGTTCGCAGATGCGGTTGTCCTCGGTAACGGACGCTACGCATCTAGCTCGGCGGACCTCACTGATGCCGACCCCTCCCGTCGTTCGCCATTGATCCGCTGCCGTGGCTGACCGGGACCCGTTCGACGTGGCCGGCACCGTCATCGTGGTAACCGGCGGCGCTAGTGGCATAGGCGATGAAGTGGTTGCAGATCTCGTGGACGCTGGCGCCAACGTGGTGGTTGCCGACCTCGCGCCACCGCCCTGGCGGCCGACGGTGATCTATCACCGTCTCGACGTCACCGACGAAGACGCGCTGGCTGGACTCGTCAAAGACACCGTGGAGCGCTTCGGTCAGATAGACGGCTTGGTCAATTGCGCTGCGATGTATAAGGCGCTCGGCTCCAAGAAGTCCTTGGAAGAATTGACCATCCAAGAATGGGACGACGTCCTACGCATCAATGTGCGGGGTACGTGGCAAGCGATGAAAGCCATTCTGCCAGCGGTGCCAGCGCGGGGCGGTCGCGTTGTGAACGTTTCCTCGTCGACCGCGCGGACGGGAACGCTCGGTTTTCCGCACTACATCGCCTCCAAGGCTGCAGTCGAGGGCCTCACCCGCGCTGCGGCCCGAGAGCTGGGCGCGCGTGGAATCACCGTCAACGCAGTCGCCCCAGGGCTCGTGGACGACGAGGCCACAAACGAACTCAACGATCCCAACTACGTCGCCCAGGCGGTCAACCGCCGGTCAATCAAGCGGACGCTATTCCCCGCGGATGTCGCGTCCGTGGTGCGATTTCTATGCAGCGGCGGCAGCGCGTTCATCACCGGTCAAGTCCTGATCGTCGATGGCGGGGGAGTATTTGTCTAAGTCTCGACCTACCGTGAGGTCTGACAAAGAAAGTCGCCGTCCATAATCCCCTCCGCGGTGCAAGTCTGCGCTCGCCCACACCGCTTACGGCAGAGTCCGGTCCCGGTGTCCTTGACGGGCCGCGCAACATCGGTGCGGGCCGTCGACCAATGCCCACGACGTCGAGCGAGGCGGCTGGTTGGTCCTGAATACCTAATGGTATTACTATTAGGGCAATTTGATCGGGCGTGAACGGCCGATGGTGGGAGAGAAAGAGAGAAGCTGAGGTAGAGGTGCTACGCGCAGAGGTTAACGAGCTTTTGACCAGGACCGGGCCGGGGACGCCGATGGGGGAGTTGTTCCGCCAATACTGGATTCCAGCCTTGCTCGCCGAGGAGCTGCCGGAGGATGATTGCCCACCGGTACGCGTGAAGCTGCTGAACGAGCGAATGATCGCTTTTCGTGACAGTCACGGCAACTTCGGCCTGATCGACGAGTTCTGCGCGCACCGTGGCGCCTCACTGTGGTTTGGCCGCAACGAAGAGGGCGGTCTTCGATGTCCCTACCATGGCTGGAAGTACGACGTCACGGGACAAGCCGTCGAGGTGCCGTCCGAACCTGTGGGGTCCACCTTTTGTGCGCACGTCAAACTGACGTCCTACCCGCTGGTCAAGATCGGGGACGTGCTGTGGACCTACATGGGCGACCCCGCGAAGCAGCCGCCGTTACCGGAATTCGAATTTGCTCTCGTGCCGGCCGATCAGACCTTCACGTCCAAACGATGGCAGGAATGCAATTGGCTGCAAGCCTTCGAGGGTGGCATCGATTCCAGTCATGTGTCGTTCCTGCATTCCGGGGGCCTGAAGTCGGACCCGCTGTTCAAAGGCAGCAAGGCTAACGAGTACAACATGGCGGACCTCAAGCCGTTCTTCGAGGTCGCGGACTCCGAGGGTGGTTTGTTCGTTGGTGCCCGCCGCAACGCTGACGCCGACAACTACTACTGGCGCATCACGCCGTGGGTGATGCCGTGCTTCACGATGGTGCCGCCACGAGGGGATCATCCTGTTCACGGCCACTTTTGGATTCCCATCGACGATGAGAACTGTTGGGCGTACTCGTTTGACTATCACCCCGTGAGACCGTTGACTTCGCAGGAAGTTCAGGCGATGAAGGTCGGGCACGGGGTGCACAGTGCCAACATCCCTGGCACGTACCGACCGCAGGCGAATAAGGACAACGACTATCTGATGGATCGTGCGGCGCAGAAGCGTGGCCACACATACTCGGGCGTGCGGGGTATCGCGATCCAAGACTCGTCGCTGCAGGAGAGTATGGGACCGATCGTCGATCGGACCAAGGAGCGGTTGGTGTCTGCCGACAGTGGCATCATCAAAGCGCGTCAAAAGTTGAAGCGGGCGGCTGAGGCGTTGCGCGACAAGGGTACGACTCCTCCAGGTGTTGACCCTGAACATCATCGAGTCCGGTCTGCGGCCGTCGTCCTTCCGCGTGACGCATCGTTCAGCGAGGCGTGCGGAGAAGATCTCAGGGTGCGCGAAGGCGTGCGGCAGACATCGGTATGACCAGTCCACTTCAGCCGAGTCTCGGGAGTAGTTGCGCGCGTGCGACATCTGCTGCCGAGATGCGATACCGGATCAACCGCCCGATCGCCGGGCGGAGGGGCGTGCGCGTCATTGCGCTCGACGGTGGTGCACGAGCGGTCATCGAGCGGCTTTCATCTCAGCCGTGGGGACATGCACGCTTCCTGTCGGTAGCCGAACCGAGAAGGAATACGGAGGAGCAGGGTTGGGTTTCGCTGCTCGACACCGACGGCGCCGTCTCCACTCTTGCGGTGGAGCTTGCCGACGCCGATGTGGTCGTCATGGTTGCCACCACCGGTGGGGATGCCGCTGCAGCAAGCATCATCGGTGCGGCGAGCACGGTTCGCGCGATCATGACCGCTGGCGTCGTCGTCGGCGCAGGCGCGGCGGCGAGTCAGACCGTGGCTGTGTTGCGGCCGCTTGCGCGCGTACTCGTCGTCAGCGGTCACGAAGAAGACGTGTCCGATCTGCTCTCAGCGCTGCGAGCCTGAAGGGACCCGTCGTGGGCACGAAGGTGAAACTCGCTGACCTGCAGGACATGAAACTGCGTGAGCAGAAGATCGTCGGTGTGGTGGCGTGGGACTACCAGATGGCACGGATAGTCGATCGTGCCGGCGTCGACTTGGTGTCGGTTGGTGACACTGTGGGAATCAACCTGTGGGGTCAGCCGAATCAGCTTGAAATCACCATGGATCAGATGGTCGTGGTGTGTCAGGCAGTGCGCCGCGGTGTCCGGCGCGCCTTGCTGTCCTGTGATTTCCCGTTCGGTCCGCTGCAGGACGGGCGAAAGAGTGCTGTGCGGGCGGCAATTCGTCTCGCCAAGGAAGCCGGCATCGACATGGTGAAACTAGACGGGGCATCCGATCATCTAGATGCCGTGACCGCGGTGACGCGTGCAGGGATTCCCGTGTTCGCTCAGTTCGGTATCACCCCGCAGACTTCCCTCAAATACGGTGTGACGTATAGCGCCACACCGAGCGCCGAGGATGCGGTTTCAGACGAACTTCTCAATGAGATGGTTTGTGAGGCCCGTCGTCTCGCTGATGCGGGCGCAGTGCTGCTGAACTTCACGAATTCGGGACCCGTCGTTGGGGCGGCAGTGGCCGAGGCGGTGCCCATCCCGGTGCTCGGTGGATTCGGTGGCGGCCCGTGGCTGGACGGCCGGATCCGGATGGCCACGGCCGCAATTGGTTACAGCGCCGATGGGCTCGACAGCCCACCGGATACTTATGCCAACGTCGCCCAGATCGCGCTGGACGCCATCACGGCGTATGCAGATGACGTGCGGGCTGCTCGCCAGATCAGGGGAGGTCTTCGACGTTGAACGTGGCTTCGGCGAGGATCGATGGCATTGAAACGCGTTACGCGGTAGCAGGTTCGGGCCCGCCGCTGCTGATGTTCTCGCCCGGCGGCTTCGCCGCATCCATGGACGCGTGGGAGAAGCACGGCCTCTATCGTCGAACGCGGATGCTGTCACAGTTGCAGGAGCGGTTCCAATGCATCACGTTCGACAAGCGTGAGGCCGGCGAGTCTGGCGGGCGCGTCGAGCGTGTCTCATGGGCTGATTACGTGAGACAGGGTGTCGGCCTGTTGGACCATCTCCGGCTGGGCCGAGTGCATATCATGGGTGCCTGCATTGGGTGTTCGATCGCGGCGTGCATGGCGAGCGCTCATCGCGGGCGGGTTGGGGGGATGGTGCTGTATTCGCCGGCCGGCGGCGTACGGTACCGGCGAAAGCAGCTCGAACGGTTCCGAGCCCACCTCGCCTACGCCGCGGAGCACGGGCTGGCCGGTGTTGTCGACCTGGCGGCAACGACCGAAGGCAACTTCTCCTCAGACGCCAGACTGGGTCCTTGGGTCAGCGTGTTGCGCTCCGACCCTGATTTCGCCGCGCAATACCGTGATCTCGGCAGCCGTCAATACCAGATCACTGTCGCGGCGATGGCGACTCTGTTGTTCGACCGTGACACCGTGCCTGGCCCTGAAGCTGATGACCTACTGGTGTCGGACGTGCCCGCGCTCATCGTGCCGGGTGAAGATGCGTCGCATGCACCCTCGGCGGCGCGTTACCTACAGGAGTGCCTTCCCATCAACGAGTATTGGGACGTTCCGGTCGCGGCGCAGACCGCCGAAACTGCGCCTGCGCGGGTGATCCGTTTTTTGGGGTCAGTTGCCCTTTGAGACGTGCTTTGCCGTTCGGCCGATGTGGGTACGCATCACGGACGTCGCTTTGTCGACATCGCGCTTCTTGATCGCCGCCACAAACTGGCGGTGCTCCCGAATGCCTCGGATACCCATCTCCGGGTGTGACTGCTGGACGTGGCGCATCGAGAGCAGAGTGGGTCCGTGAAAAGATTCAGCCAGCATCGCGATTGCCTTGTTATGGCTGGCCTGGGCGACGCGTGCATGGAACTCCGCTGACAGTTCCATCGGATAGAAACCTTCTTTCAAAGCCGCGTCCCCCCGGTCGCAGATCTCTGTCAGTTCTTCGATGTCCTGTTCAGTCGCACGCTCGCACACGAGCGGGATGATTCCGATCTCGAAAACCTGCCGCGCTTCGGTCACATCTTTGTCGGTCAGGCCCGACAAGCTGAGCAGATCCTCGATGCCTTCACCGATACGCTGGCTCGTTGGTGCCGTCACAAACGCGCCGCCGTGGGCGCCGACCTTGATGCGCACCATGCCGTTCGCCTCGAGGCCGCGCAATGCTTCGCGCACCGTAACCCGGCTCACCCCGAACTTGTCACCGAGTTCACGTTCGGCAGGCAGGCGGTCGCCCGGCCGCAGCTGACCTTCCCGAATCAACACACGTATCTGGTCGACAATCATCGCCGAGGCCCGGCCCGGACTGACCGGGCTGAACATCGAATCAGCCGGGGTCGTCGAGGGACTCTCGGATGCAGGCATGGCCCAATGATAAGGCGATCGCCCTGGCGGTCGTCCGCCACTTGAGCGCCGGCGTGGCGTGGCCGCTTAGAGGTAGACGCCTCCTCGTAACAAGTGGCATTAGCTTATCGCCTTTGTCGTAACGCAGCGCCGCTCCGGTCGGTATGTCCAGGGCACGTACCTGCGCGGGCATCATCTGTTCCACAATCATACGAATCATTCGCAGTGGATTTCCATGTGCCACAACTAATGTGACTGGCTGGTTCGCCAATCGACTGCTATCGCGGAAGTCCAATAGGGCAGAACCCGTGCTCGCACGTCGGCTAGAGGAGAACCCGCGTCATCAGTCGATCCGCCGCGAGCAGCGGCGGAAATCCCCGTGCCAGCTCGCCACGAATGCGTGCGATTCACAGCCGTTCGCGTCGATGCGCATCCTTCCTCGTCCCGTATCCCCGTAGGTCCCCAACCTCAAGGTATTATGGTCAGGCCTTAATCTCTTGACTGGAGTACCACATGCCAAAGGTTGTCTTCATCGCTCCGGACGGTTCGCAGCGCGTGGTGGATGCGCATCTCGGCGAGCCGGTCATGTCCGCCGCCGTACGCAACGGCGTTCCCGGCATCGTAGGCGAGTGTGGCGGAAACTGCAGCTGTGCCACCTGCCACATCTATGTCGATGAAGAGTTTGCAGTTGACGTTGGTGGGCCTCAGGGAATGGAAGAGGACCTACTCGAACTCGGTGCTGCCGCCGAACGGCGTGAGTCGAGCCGATTGTCTTGTCAGATCACGATGATCGAGTCGCTCGACGGCCTGATCGTTCACATTCCAGAGGAGCAGTGAGGGTGAGCGCAGGGACGTTAATCGTCGGCGCCAGTCAAGCAGGAATCCAACTGGCTCTTTCGCTTCGTGATGCAGGAGAAGGCGGACCAATAACACTAGTTGGCGACGAGCCGCATGCGCCGTACCAACGGCCCCCATTGTCGAAGTCCTACTTGCAGGGTGACATCGGCTTCGAACAGCTGCTACTCCGTGCCCCGGAGTATTTGGCGGGCCAGGACATTTCGGTACTCACGGGTGAGCTTGTCAATTGGGTTGAACTAGAGGGGGAGGGGCCGTCAGGAGTCGCGCTTACAGCGTCAGGAGAAACGCTGTGGTTCGATAAGTTGGCGTTGACCGTTGGCGCCAGTCCACGGCGACTGGCCGTGTCGGGCGCCGATCTCGACGGGGTGATGTACCTCCGGACAGCGAATGACGCCGCGAAGCTGCGCCAGCTCCAGGGCGAAGCAGAATCCGTCGTCGTGGTCGGCGGCGGGTTCATCGGACTCGAAGCCGCGGCGGTTGCGCGTGCCCAAGGTAAAACGGTGACCGTGGTTGAGGCCGCCGATCGGTTGATGGGGCGAGCCGTGGCACCCGTGGTCTCCGGCTTCTACCTCGATGCGCACGCGCGCCGCGGTGTCACCATACGTCTGAACGCGGAAGTAGTGTCGCTGACCGGGCGGGATGCCCGCGTGCAATCGGTGGAACTGTCAGACGGCAGCAGCCTTCCCGCAGATCTTGTAATCATCGGTATCGGAGTCGTGCCACGGACCGAACTCGCGGACCAACTGGATCTCGTTTGTGACGGTGGCATTGTTGTCGACCGCTTCGCGCGTACCAGCAATCCGAACGTCGTAGCGGCGGGCGATTGCACTGTTCAACCCGATTGGCGTACCGGCAGCGGCAAAGTACGCTTGGAGTCGGTTCAAAACGCCATAATTCAGGCCAATGCGGCTGCCGCGACATTGGCGGGCAGGGTGGAGTCAGACCTGCCGGTGCCGCGGTTCTGGTCCGAACAGTTCGATCTCAAGCTTCGCATCGCCGGCCTGTCGAGGGGACACGACTACTACTTGGTTCGCGGCGCTCCCGAACGTGAGTCATTCTCCGTGCTCTATTACCACGACGACGCTTTGATGGCGGTTGACTCCGTCAACGCGCCAGGTGACTACATGGCAGTACAAAAGGCGCTCACCCAAGGATCCACAATCCGGGCCCAGGATGCCCGCGATGTCTCGGTTTCGCTTCGCGAGCTGATCCGTCCCGCACCCGCGGATGCTAGACGAATACATCCTCGATCTTGATCGGTCGGCTCAAAATGTGTTGCGCCAGTGCGAACTCCAACAATTGCTCGAGCATTGGCCGGTTGAGCTCAACACCATAGGGCAGCGGGTCTGCGCCCGTCGTCTTCATCACCTCGGCGTACATCCGATCGGTTGGGCTGGTCACCCGTCCGTCGGAGAGCCGAGCGACATAGCGCTCCTTAGCTTTACTGAATGCTGCGTACACTGCAGCCGCAGCGTCCGGGTAGTGCTGCAGCACCTCGTCCTTGAGGACGATGAGGTGGTTGATGGGGTAGAACGAACGATCACGCAAGGCGCTGATTGCGGCACCGTGGGGGTCGGCGATCAACGGCGCGATATCAGGATGGTCGACGTCGACGCCGATGACCGCATCGATTTCGCCTGCGATCAACATATCGGCCAAGTCTGCGTCGGGGCCGGCGGAGACCACGTTGGACGGAGGGACGTACGACTCGACGTGTTCGTCGCCGGAAAGCAGCCAAGTCACTCGGTCGAGGTCGACGTCGTGTTCCGAGGCGAGAATGCCGCGCGCCCACACACCCGTGGTGACGGTATACCCGCGGTTGACGCCGACCCGCCGGCCTTCGAGGTCTTTCGGGTGTCGGATCGTCGAGTGCCGGTTGTACAGGATGGCCCCGTGGTGAAACCCCCGCACGAGAAAGACTGGTAAGGCGGTGAAGGCGACACCGTGTTCACGTGCGGTCAGGTAGGTCGTGAGCGCCATCTCGCTGACGTCGAACTCCAGGTGCCGAACCATTCGGCGGAACCCCTTGACCAACACGGGTATTTCCTCGAACTTCAGCTGAAATCCTGCAGGAGCTACCGAGCCGTCCTTGACGGCTTGGTTGGCTCCTTGAGAGCGCGTCAGCGTGGTCAGCACGCGGCGGTTTTCAGGCATCAGTCTCCGGGCACTGGCGGCTTGGATAGCATATTGGTAAATTGGCATGGCCATTGTGTCACGGTCGCTGCGGGGCCGTGGCAAGTCATGCCATCATCCGGAGTCATCACCGCGGCACAACAGGCGATTTGCGGATCGCCCTGCGGCGAGCGCGGCAGTTTTAGGCGCCGGCTTTGAGCACATCGCGCTGATGCTGAGAGCACCGTATCCGGATCGTGTCGCGGAGTGTGTTGCCGAAACCATCATTCCCGAGGGTCGAAGGGCTGGCGGCGTTGGCAACCCTTGGAAAACGGGCAGTTACCGGCAATGGTGGCCGATGCCGCAGATGGTAAATTGGCATGACCATAATGCCAAAAAGCGATTGCGAGGATGAATTGGTCGAGCGCGTTTTGGCTGCTGTACGTACGGCGCCGAACACCACCGAGTTGCGGGACTTGCCCCTGCCGGAACTGTCCGATGATTCCGCGCTGCTGAAGGTGGAGGTCGCCGGGATATGCGGCACGGATGTCAAGATGTATTCCAAACCGCCATTCGACGAGCCGGTGATCATGGGCCACGAGAACGTCGGCATCATCGCCGCGGCGGGAAAGAAGTTCACGCGGTTGCACGGTGTGGGCGAAGGCGACCGAATCTTCGTCGAGCATTACGTTGGTTGCTATCAGTGCGAATGGTGCCGAATCGGCGAGTACCGCCACTGCGAGGCAACGGACTGGCGAACGAACGCCGATGCGCGCAGATACGGTTACACCTCAGCCAACAACGCCGGAACGCTGTGGGGTGGCTTCTCCGAATACATGTACTTGCCGTGGAATGCCGTGGTACACAAGGTGCCCGAAAGTGTCGATGCTGAACTGGCCGGTCTCGTTACTCCCTTGTCGAACGGCATCGAGTGGGCACTGATCGCCGCGGGTGTCGGTTACGCCGACACTGTTCTGATTCAAGGGCCGGGCCAGCAGGGACTGTCGCAAGTCGTGGCTTGCAAGCAAGCCGGCGCGTCCCAAATCATCGTTACGGGCGCTTCTCGGGACAAAGCTCGCCTGGACCTCGCGTTGGAGCTCGGTGCAGACGAGGTCATCGACATCGACGCAGAAGCTCCCTACGACCGGATCATGGATCTGACCAACGGGCGCGGCGTCGACTTCGTGCTCGACTGCACCTCGCGGGCTGGTGTGGAACCGGTGTTGCTCGGTATCGACGCCTTGAAACGCCGTGAGGGCACAATGCTCATCCAGGGGGAACTTGCCGCGTTCCCTGATTTCCCGGTGAAAAAGCTCACGGAGAAGGCCATCACGATCAGAAGCGCACGTGGCCATAGTTACCGCGCGTGTGAGCTTGCACTCAAACAGCTTGCATCGCACAGGTTTCCGCTGGAGCGGCTGTCGACGCACAAATTCCCGCTCGATCAGGTCGACAGGGCTATCCGAGCGCTGGCTGGTGACACAGAGGACGCCGACGTGATCCACATTTCGCTGATGCCTTGGCTGGGAAGGGAGTCTTGACGGTGTCTGTCGTCATCCGCAATCCGCCTCGCGCCCATCCCGCGGTGCGGGATGAACTCGCCCAGTTCGGAGTTGCGACCATTCATGAAGCACAGGGCCGCACCGGGCTGCTCGCTGCGTACATGAGGCCGATCTACACCGGTGCACGGGTCTGCGGATCGGCGGTGACTGTCAGTGTCCCGTCAGATGACAACTGGATGGTCCATGTGGCGGTGGAGCAGTGTCAGGCAGGCGATGTCTTGGTGATCGCTCCCGAAGAGCCCTCGGAGTATGGGTATTTCGGTGAACTGCTGGCCACGGCACTCGCGGCCCGGGGTGTCGGTGGTCTGATGATCGACGCCGGATGCCGGGACGTCGCTGAACTCGCCGCCATGAAGTTCCCGGTCTGGTCAAAATGTGTCTCAGCACAGGGGACGGTTAAAAAACGCCTTGGTTCGGTCAATATTGGGATCACGTGCGCCGGCGCATGGGTCGAACCGGGTGACGTCGTGGTCGGCGACGACGACGGTGTCGTAGTAGTCCCCCGCACGGAGGCCGCTGCCGTCGCAGCGGCATCCAAGCTGCGCGAGACCAAGGAAGCCGCGAACCGGAAGCGTTACATGCGTGGTGAACTCAGCCTCGACGTCAACAACATGCGTGGCGACCTTGCCCGCGCGGGGTTGCGCTATGTCGACTACGAGGACGCCGTGCGGTGATCATTGACATCCACGGTCACTACACCACGGCACCGCCGGCGCATCAGGCGTTTCGTGACCAACAGCTCGCGGCGTTGGAAAATCCCAGCGTGCCGGCACCGGCAGCGCCGAGGATCGGTGAAGACGAGCTCCGAGAGAGCGTCGAGAACAATCAGCTGCGCGTGCTTCGCGAGCGAGGTGGTGATCTGATGCTGTTCTCGCCGAAAGCTTCCGGGATGGAGCACCACATAGCGGACCAGGCCACCGCCACCGCGTGGGCCCGTGCGTCCAACGACCTGGTCCACCGTGTGGCGCAACTTTATCCCGACGCTTTCGCGCCAGTGGCTCAGTTGCCACAGACACCTTGTGGAGACCTGCGTCCGGTGGTCGACGAGCTACGACGTTGCGTGGATGAACTCGGTTTCGTCGGGTGCAACGTCAACCCGGACCCGACGGCCGGGTACTGGACGTCGCCCCCGATGACGGACGAATACTGGTACCCGCTGTACGAGGCCATGATCGAGTTGGAAGTGCCTGCGATGGTGCATGTTTCGATCTCGTGTAATCCAAACTTCCACACGCTCGGCGCGCACTACCTCAACGCTGACACGAGCGTTTTCATGCAGTTCGTGCAGTCGGACTTGTTCCAGCGATATCCGAAGCTGACCTTTGTGATCCCGCACGGAGGTGGCGCCGTCCCGTACCACTGGGGCCGTTACCGCGGCTTGGCGGCTCGGCTGGGCCGACCAGACCCAAGCGAACTCCTGGGAAATATGTACTTCGACACTTGCGTCTATCACCAGGCTGGAATCGATCTGCTGCACCGGGTGATCGGCCCGGCTAACCTGCTCTTCGCTTCCGAAATGCTCGGCGCGGTTCGAGGAGTTGACCCGGACACCGGAGTCGCATGGGACGACACGCTGGTCTACATCAACGAACTCGATTTGAGTGAGGAAGAACACCACGCAGTGGTGGAGGGTAACGCGCGCCGAGTGTATCCCCGGCTGGACCGGCATTTGGCCAGTAAAGATCTCGCCGGCAACGGATCCGCCGCAGTCGACGTCCGCTTCGGATGAGGTGACGGGCGACAAGGATACGTCTCGCACGGCAACCGGGGGGCAACCCAATACAACAGAAGGAGCCGAGAGTCGGTGAGCACGATCCCAGAGTTCGACGTCGATATCTTCTCCGACGAGGTGTTGCGTGATCCGTTTCCCACGTACGCCCGCATGCGTGAGCTGGGGCCGGTCGTCCGCCTGACCGCTAATGGCGTGCTCGCGGTGGCGCGGTATGCCGAAGTGCGGGCAGTTCTCATTGACCACACGCGATTCATATCCGGCAAAGGTGTCGGCTTCAACAATCAGTTCAACGAGGTCCGTAGACATAGCGTCATCGCGTCCGACCCGCCACGCCACGAGATGCTGCGCGGTGTTCTCCAGGATCGTTTGGGGCCTCGCTCAATTCGCAATGTGGAGCAGATCATTCGGCCCAGAGCTCAATCGCTTGTCGACGAGATGACCAGAAGAGGCTCCTTCGATGCGGTGACCGACTTCAGTCAGGTCTTTCCCGTAGAGGTCGTCGGAGAGCTGATCGGCCTCCCCGTTGATGCTCGCTCGGAGTTGCTGCGCTGGGCCAGCGGTGCGTTCAACGCCTTTGGGCCGCCAAGTGATCGCACCTCCGCAGGCCTGGCCGACATCGCCGAGCAGTTCGAGTACATCCGCACCGTCGCAACGAGGGACCAACTGGCGCCGGGCAGCATGGGTGCCGCGGTATACGAAGCGGCCGACGCTGGGATCATCCCCGAGGAGTACTGCCTGCACCTACTTTCGGCGTACCTTACGGCGGGGATGGACACGACCGTCAATGCGCTTGGGGCGATGGTGTGGCTGCTCGGGACGCATCCTGAGCAGTGGCACGAACTCCGCGGGTTACCGCACCGGGTCAACGCCGTCGTGAATGAGGTGTTGAGGATCGAAGCACCTGCGCAGCTCTTCTCCCGTGTCGCAGCGGTGGACGCCGAGGTAAGCGGAATTGAGATCGCCGCGGGTGAGCGGGTTGCTGTCATCTATGGAAGCGGCAATCGCGATGAGCGCCAGTATCCGGAGCCAGACAAATTCGACATTCACCGAAACGCCGCGGGTCATTTGACCTTTGGAACCGGTCTTCATGCCTGCGCGGGTCAGGTGTTGGCCCGGATCGAGCTCCAAGCGGTATTAGAATCGATGATCGAGCGCGTCGAGACGATCACGATTGGCGAGCCCATCCGCAAGCTCAACAACGTGTTGCGTGGATTCCATAGTGTCCCTGCGACTTTCACGCCCGCTGTGGTCAAGAATCCAGTACTTTCCGGAGAATCGGCGTGATCGGCAGTCGCCACAGCCATATCTATGTCGATGGTGTCTGGCAAGAGTCCGATTCCGATGCCTTCATCGACCTCACCGATCCGGCCACCGAGGACTGGGTCGGGAGCGTTCCAGACGGGAGCCCCGCCGATGTAGCGTCAGCGGCGATGGCGGCGCACGCCGCGCTGCGGGGGTGGGCCGAAGCGCCATCCAAAGATCGTGCAGCCCTGATCGCCGCGCTGGCCGACCGTTTCGATGAACGACGCGAGGAGATCGCGCACCTCGTGACGGCCCAGAATGGAGCCGTCATCTCGAGGTCACGTCGTACCAATGGCACTCGTCCCATAGCTCTCTACCGTCACTATGCCGAGGAAGCCGAATCGTTCGAGCCCGAAGTTGCTAGTGCCGACGGGAAGAACATCGTCAGACGTGAACCGGTGGGCGTCGTCGGGATCATCATCCCGTGGAATGCGCCCCAGTCACTATTAGCCCACAAGCTGGCTCCGGCTCTCGCCGCAGGGTGCACGGTCGTCGTGAAACCTGCGCAGGAAACACCTTTGGACTCATTGCTCATCGGGGAGCTCGCTGCGGCAGTCGGATTCCCTCCCGGTGTGATCAACGTCGTCACCGGTGGCCGCACGACAGGGTCCGCGGTGGTTGACGATCCGAACATAGACATGGTGTCCTTCACGGGTTCCACGGATGCCGGTCGCGTAATCGCCTCGCGTGCAGGGCATTTGTTGAAGCCGGTCGTAGCGGAGCTGGGTGGGAAGTCGGCGGCCGTGTTGCTCGACGATGCGGACCTCGAGCTCTTCTCCGACAACTTGGTCACCACCTGCCTGCCGAATACGGGGCAGGTCTGCTACTCGTGCACGCGTGTCATCGCGCCTCGCGCACGCTTCAGCGATGTACTCGAGGTCGTCACATCATGCTTGGCCAGTGCTCAGGTGGGTGACCCGCTGGATCCAGGGACAGTCTTCGGTCCGCTTGTCAGCGCGGCGCAGCGTGCACGTGTCGAGGACTACATCGACTCGGCTCGTGCCGAAGGAGCTCGGGTGACCCTCGGAGGTGGCCGTCCGTCCATTGCGACCGGCTTCTACGTCGAGCCCACGGTGATCGTCGACGTCGACCGTACGATGCGCGTGTTCCGCGAAGAGATATTTGGGCCCGTGCTGGTCGTGGTTCCTCATGACGGAGATGAGGACGCGACACGAATGGCCAATGATTCGTCATATGGGCTTGGCGGTGCGGTGTTCAGTCGTGACGTCGAGCGTGCGACGGCGGTGGCGCGCAAAATGCATACCGGGCGCATCTCGATTAACGCGCGGAGCCACGGTGTCTCCGACCCAGCCGAGGGATACAAAGACAGCGGAGTCGGCGGCTCGCTCGAGATCTCCTCCCATCTTCGACTCAAGTCCATTGCCGGGGTGGCCGACGTCGACCGGCATGCGAAAAGCGCTCGGCAGTAAGAAGGCTTTGCCTGGCAACACTTGCGCGAACCCCATTAACCCTGTCCATAACGTCGATGACGTTGCCGCCCAAAAAGGAAGGTCACATATGACAACCACAGTTCGCGACATCAGCATCATCCGAGCTGCCGTCGACCGTATCCAAACCGCTTTCGTGACAGGGCAACCAGCACTTCCGGTGCGCACGCTGATCGGCGCGGAGGACATTGATTCGGCGTATGCGGTTCAGCAGGAGCTCAACGCTCGCCGGGTGGCGGCGGGCGGAGTGGTAATCGGTCGAAAGATCGGCCTGACTGCTCCTTCAGTACAGCAACAACTCGGCGTCGACCAACCGGATTTCGGTGTCCTATTTGCGGACATGGACGCATCCGGCGAGACGCCCGTTCCTTATCGAAAGTTGTTGCAGCCCAAGGTCGAAGCCGAAGTCGCCTTCGTACTCGCGGAAGATATCGACAGAGATGTGTCAAGCGAAGATCAAATTCGAGGATCGATTCGCTACGCCGTTGCGGCACTGGAGATCGTGGACAGCCGCATAGCGAATTGGGACTTGAGTATCGCTGACACCGTGGCGGACAACGCCTCCAGCGGGCTGTTCGTTCTGGGGAAGAACCGGCTCGAAATCGACGAATTCGAGCCCCGGGACGTCGTCATGCGAATGTCGGCCGATGGCGTTCCGGTATCAGCCGGCTCTGGAGCGGCCTGTCTGGGTGACCCGATCCTTGCATTGATGTGGTTGGCCAGGACAGCTGCTGCGTACGGGCAGCCACTTCGCGCTGGCCAGATCGTTCTTTCAGGAGCGCTTGGACCCATGGCCGCGGTCAGGCCCGGAGTTCATGTCGAAGCGGAGATCGAGCCTTTGGGATCGGTTTCCGCCACGTTCTCAGAGGCATGATGGCAATGACGAAAGTCGCCATCATCGGTTCGGGGAACCTGGCACCGACCTACTGCAGAACATCTGCGCATTACCGCGGTACTGGACGTCGCCGGGATGGTGGGCATAGATCCCGCTAGCCGGCGTCCAAGGGGGAGAGGTCGGTTTCCAATAACCCGTGAGGGCCTACAGGGCCTGATTGCGATGTCTCATTTCGACGAGATCGACATCGTGCTATGGAGAAGCGAGGTTTGATCGTGCGCCTCGGCGTCGGTGGACGTCTACCGCCTTCGTCGCTGTAGCGCTTATTCGTCGAACCCTTCACCTGGGATGGCAAACACCGCCCGTGCGTTTTCGTTGAGATTGGCAAATCCATCGATAATCACCTGCTTCACGCGCATCTCGTTGTCAGCTATGCGAATCAGCCACGTGCGAAAGGCCGACCCGGTGAATTCTTCGCTGACCAACGAGGGTGCTTTCCAGCGTCGAAAGTAGAACTCAAGATGGGTCGTCAGCTCGACCACACCCTCCTTCGCCGGGATGTAGGAAAGTACGTGGCGCAGTTCCAGGCGTTCGTCGAAGATCCCGGCCCGTTGGTCAAGGTACGTCTGCAGACCATCGCGGCCTTTCCACTGGTAACCACCACGAAAACCGATCTGAAAGTCGTCGGTGAGGACCGCCGCGAACATCGGTTCGGCATTCCGTTGCTTCTCCATGCTTAGGAACGCGTCGAGGGTGGCAATGAAGCCAGGCAAATCTGGGGCGCCGCTGAGCATTTCACTGTCGGCTTCCACTTTTTTGGACGTCATCAGCCGAGATTGCGGGCTAGCTCGGCGGCGGCGTCTGTTAGGGCAGTGCGAGCTTTGCGGATATCTGAGGGCCCGAATCGATAACTGGGCGCTGACGCATTGAGTGCCAGCCTCATCTGGGAACCTCCTACGGGTACGGCCACGGCAACAGACGCGACGCCTTCCTCACTTTCCTGGTTGCTGGTCGCAAACCCACTCTTTCTGACCTCTGCCAATTGAGCGCGCAGTTCGGTGAGGGTACGCACGGAATGCTCGGTGAGTGGCTCCAAATGTGGGTCGGGATACAACTGGTCAAGCTCGTCATCGGATAGTCCGGCGAGTAGGACTTTACCTGTCGACGTGCAATGGGCAGCACGTGTAGTACCCAAACGCGAAATCACTCGAACAGCAGAAGGGCTTTCGAGTGCCGCGATGAAGCGAACGAGTCTGCCGTCCAACGTTCCTACGTGCACGGTTTCTTGCAACGTCTCCGCGAGGTGGCGCAGAATCGGCGCGGCGGTGCGCGGTATGTCCATCCTGGAGTGCACAGCGAACGCCACGTTCGTCAAGGACGGTCCGGGCTGGTATGCCCTGCTGATCGGATCTTGGCGGACAAAACCGCGGTACTGAAGCATGGATAACAGGCGATGCGCGGTCGACGAAGCGACCTGCAGGTACTCGCTGGCGTCAGTGAGCCGGATCTCAGAGCGGTCTCCGAGGAGGAGGATTAGGCGAAGAGCATTGTCGACAGACTCGATCGGATATTGCGGGAGCTTTCCGGTGCTGTCATGCTCCATGCCCGCGACAGGAGGTTTCTGCATGACAGAGACCTTACCGCGGTGAAAGCCGAATGCAGCTCGAAGAATCGCGACGCTCAGGCATCGGCGGCGTAATGTCGCCTCACCGCACAACATCTGGCACCGCCGTCGGCCCGGGCGGTCCGCAGACTTGCTTCCCGCGGCGTCGTCGTCGGTGACCAGTCCAATCCGTAGGCGGCGCAAAATCTCCGACGAAATCTGCTCGGCCAGTACCGCTGACAGCTGCTGGCATCCCACGCATGCCTGCCCGTGCGCAGCAGTACCGGGCCGGTCGTTTTCGTTACGGGCCCTGTGCCCACTCGTCGCAAATCGCGTGGGCAAGGAAGACATACTGCCTCGGGCGGTGAATGCCGTTGTGGACGTTTCGTCGAAGGCAACGAAGCGGGCTGCGCGACAGTTCGACAGCTCAGCGAGGCCGGTTGACTACACCGGCAAATTGACGGCATACTCTCTGCTAGACAGAGTCGTGTTCTACATAACAGTGAAGGCGCCTCAGTCGAGGATTGGGTCCCGTCGCTGAGTCATGGAGTTGAAGATGCAGGATCACGGTGAGGTGTTGGCGGCAGTACGCACTGGCATGATTCCGGCGCACGTGTACAACGACAAGCAGATTTTCTCGCTCGAAAAGGAGCGGCTGTTCAGTCGGGCGTGGTTGTTCGTCGCGCACGAGTCCGAAATTCCGCAGCCGGGCGACTACGTGGTCAGGCAAGTGCTACAGGATTCGTTCATCGTCGCTCGTGATTCTGCAGGCGAGGTCCGGGTGATGTTCAATATGTGCCTCCATCGCGGTATGCAGATTTGTCGGGCGGAGATGGGGAACGCGTCGAATTTCAGATGCCCTTACCACGGGTGGTCTTACCGCAACGACGGCCGCATTATCGGACTGCCTTTTCACCAAGAGGCCTACGGAGGGGAGGCGGGGTTCAACAAGGCGGGTCAGACCCTGTTGCCAGCGCCGAGTGTGGCCAGTTACAACGGGTTGATCTTCCTGTCGATGGATCCTGACGCAGAATCGCTTGAAGATTACCTGGGTGATTTCAGGTTCTATCTCGATTTCTACACCAAGCAGGGCCCCAACGGTCTCGAGGTGCAGGGTCCCCAGCGTTGGCGGGTAAAAGCGAACTGGAAGATCGCAGCTGAGAATTTCGCCGGGGACATGTACCACACGCCGCAGACGCACACGTCGGTGGTCGAGATCGGCCTGTTCCGAGAGCCGAAGGCTCACAAGCGCAAAGACGGCGCAACCTATTGGGCGGGCAGAGGTGGGGGGACCACATACAAGCTGCCTGAGGGGAGTTTCGAAGACCGGATGAGCTATGTCGGCTACCCGGCGGAAATGATCAGTCGTGCCAAGGCGACCTGGACCGAGCAGCAGCGACAGGTGGTGGGCGCCGATGGGTTCATGATCTCGGCGGCGACGTGCTTTCCGAACATCAGCTTCGTGCACAACTGGCCGAAAGTCGAGGACGGCGAGCACGTCTTGCCGTTCATTTCGATTCGAGTATGGCAGCCCATTAGCGAGAACGAGACTGAAGTGCTGTCCTGGTTTGCGGTGGATTCTGATGCCCCGGAAGCGTTTAAGGCGGCCTCATACAAGGCTTATTTGATGTGTTTCGGCTCGACGGGAATGTTCGAACAAGACGATGTCGAGAATTGGGTGTCGCTGACCAACACCGCGGGGGGTTCGATGGCCCGCCGACTGCGGCTGAACAGCCGGATGGGGCTGCTCGCAGACGATGCCCGGGTGGTCGACACCCTAAGCAGCGCTCAGTTTCACGGGCCTGGATACGCTCAGCTCGGTTACAACGAGAACAATCAACGGCAATTATTGAGGCTCTGGGCTGACTACCTCGACATGCCGCCGCTGCGAGTCGACCCGGCTACTGTGCTCACCGACAACCCGCAAGGTATTGAGCCAATGGTGCAGACCAATGGCCGGGCCGTTGCCGGTATCGACTCGGAGTCGGCTCCGACGTCGGTGATGCTGTGACCGTCGAGGATCAGCGCACTGGTCGACCCATGGCCCCATCGGTACTTGGTGCGCACGCAGCCCGCGCCCAACGTGTGGGGGAAGCCTTGCCGTTCGACGATTCTCGCCATCTGGAGGCGCATCGCTTCCTCATCAACGAGGCGTACCTTCTCGATGCCCAAGACTACGACAGGTGGCTGGGTGTTCTTACCGAGGACATTCACTATTACATGCCGGTGCGGATCACCACCGCCGCCGGCGCCGGATTCGATAGCTCAGCAGGAATGGCGCATTTCGACGAGAACAAATACTCACTCAGTCGTCGGGTTGCGCGATTCGCCACCGAGCACGCCTGGACTGAGGATCCGCCGTCGCGCCTGCGTCACTTCATCACCAACGTGCGCACATTCCTCACCGACGACGCCGACTACCTCGCGGTCGACAGCGCTGAGTTGTTGTTCCGCAGCCGCGGCGACGTCAATGAGTCCACGCTCCTTTCATGCGGTCGTGAGGATCTCCTACGTCGCGATGGCAACGCCCTCAAACTCGCCCGGCGCACAATCGCCGTCGATGAATCAGTGCTTCGAATGCAGAATCTGGCGGTATTCCTATGAGCTCGAATCGACCCGGCGAGGGCGCGCAGTCACCACCACAATCGGCGTGCGAGGAACTGGCTACGCTGCTGGCCGGGGCGACCGGCGATGCACTTAACATCGCCAACGAGTTCGCAGAGGTCGTCGTGCGCCGAGTGACCACTCGCAACGGAGCTCGGCTGTTGATTCAGGCGCCAAAATCGGCGCAGTGGGTGTCGCTGGATGCCTTGGAGATCGAGGCGTTGACCTGGCAGAACCCAGCCACCTTAGCGGCCATGGTGGGGAACGCAGGGACTCCCTTGATTCTGGGCGACGAGGTATGACTGGCTGGCTGGCGGGCAAACGCGCATTGATCGTCGGCGGAGGTTCGGGTATCGGTCGGGCCACCGTCGACGCGTTCCTGAACGAGGATGCCCAGGTCGCCGTGCTCGAGTACGACAGCGATAAGTGCTCGGCGCTGCGCCATCAGCTGCCCGACATCCCGGTAATCGAGGGTGATGGGACCACCCACACCGCCAACGACGAAGCTGTGCAGGTCGCTGCCGACGCGTTCGGCGGACTCGACACATTGGTGAACTGCGTGGGGATCTTCGATTTCTACCGTCGTCTTCAGGACATCCCCCCCGAGCGAATCGACAAGGCGTTCGACGAGATGTTTCGTATCAACGTCCTGAGTCATATCCACTCAGTCAAGGCTGCAGTGCCGGCATTGATGGGCCAGGACGGCGCCTCGATCATCCTCACCGAGTCCGCTTCATCATTTTATCCAGGACGTGGCGGCCTGCTGTATGTCGCGTCGAAGTTCGCGGTGCGTGGCCTCGTCACCGCACTGGCTCACGAACTCGCGCCGAGGATCCGTGTGAACGGTGTTGCCCCAGGGGGAACGTTGAACACCGACCTGCGCGGACTCGACAGTCTCGACCTTGGCGCCCGCCGTCTGGATGCTGCACCCGACCGGGCCCGCGAATTGGCTGCTCGCACACCGCTCAACGTGGCCCTATCGGGTCACGACCACGCGTGGAGTTACGTCTTTCTCGCTTCGCACCGCTCCCGCGGGCTTACCGGCGAAACGATCCGCCCCGACGGCGGTTTCGGCCTCGGACCTGCACCCCAGCGCAATTGAACCCGACGAACATAGGGAAGGAAAGCACATGGACGGAGTCATAAAGGCTAACCACGCGGTATGTCAGGGATACGCGAACTGTGTCGTAGCCGCCGAGGACTACTTCGACATCGACGACCGGGGACTCGTGTTGGTCCGGAAGACGGAGGTCCCTTCCGCGGACAGGACCCGGGTCGAGGAGGCTGCGCGCAGCTGTCCGGTGGCAGCGTTGGAAGTCGTAGACGAATGACGTCACGGGTCGTCATCGTCGGCAGTTCTGTCGGCGGGGTCCGCACGGCCCAGGCGCTGCGATCGGAAGGCTACGACGGCGACATCGTCCTCGTGGGCGAGGAAACTGCACTGCCCTACGACAAACCGCCGCTATCCAAAGCGTTGCTTGCGGGTACGAGTGACATCGCGGCTGCGACGTTACTCACCAGAGACGCTGCCGCCGCCGACGCCATCGAGCTTCGCCTCGGCCGCCGCGCGATCGGAGTGGATGTCGCAGCGTGCGAGGTTGAGTTCGCCGATGATGAGCCCCTGCACTACGACCACCTGGTGGTGGCCACCGGAGCGAGCGCGCGACCATCCCCGTGGGGCCAGGGACCGGGCGTTCATGTGCTACGCACCCTAGAGGACTGTCTGCGGCTAAGGGCCGACCTCGTTGCCGGTGCCCGCCTCGTGGTGATCGGGGCAGGATTTATTGGGGCCGAGGTCGCGTCAACCGCGCGGTCACTGGGGCTGCAAGTGACGGTTGTCGACCCGGTGCCGGTGCCGATGAGCCGGGTGCTTACCGAAGAGATCGGTGGGTGGTTCGTCGATTTGCACCGAGACCACGGAGTGCACACGCGATTCGGCGTCGGTGTCGAGAATATTGAGGGGGAGCGCGGCAACTTGGAGGTCGGCCTCACGGACGGGACCGTCGTGGAAGCCGACACGGTGGTGGTGGGCATCGGCGCCGTGCCGAACGACGGCTGGCTGATGCCGTCCGGACTGGTCGTCGATGACGGCCTGGTCTGCGACGAGTTCTGTCGTGCCGTCACGTCAGAAAACGTCTACGCAGTCGGCGACGTGTCGCGTTGGTTTCATCGCGCCCGCGGCGTGATGATGCGCATCGAACACTGGACAAACGCGGTCGACCAGGCGTCTTGCGTCGCGCACAATATCTCGCACCCCGACCATCTGCGCTGCTACGAGCCCGTCGAGTACGTATGGAGCGACCAGTACGACTGGAAGATCCAGTTTTGCGGCCAAACAACTCACCTAAGTGAGCCACTCGTCGTCGGAGATCGATTGTCCGACAATCGATTCACAGCGCTCTACCCCGATGGCGAGCAACGTTTGAGCGGCGCCGCGATCGTGAACTGGCCTCGAGCACTGATCGAGTGCAGGCGTGCACTGAAGGCCGGCAGCGATCTCGAAACTGTGCGGGGGAGGCTCGAACTGTTGACGAACCCACCCGACACTGCCGCGACGCGATCACCATAGTGCGGCCACACGTGGTTGCCCGCCCCATTGGACGTGGCACTGTACGTGCACCGAAGACGCTCGCAGCGGCGTCGCAATCTTAATTCGACAACGTCTCACCAGCGGGGAAAACGGCCCTCAAGATCAACGCCTTGCCGTTATCTCGCCTCACCCGATCTCGAGTTGCTCCCCAGCGGCAACAGTGTCGTCATTGTGTTGTGCGCCGATCCGAGATGACTAGCGGAGCTGGCGCGAGTCGGCACGGGGGGCCGCCGACGTGTTGGCTGAAGATAGATAGTCTTTCCGCAGATCGGCGCGCGAGCAGCTCAACGAACACGCTCGCAAGTCCATCCGGGAGCACCCGCGACACCACGAATTGCGGCACCGGATGACCTGGATGGCGGCGGAGTCGAATTCGTCTAGCGTGCTGCATAACTCGACCTTTCGCCCCGTTAGGGGTACTGACCCAAGAGGTCAGCTCAGTGCTGCCCGTGCGCTATTGACGCGACCGGCGGGTGCCGATAATCTCTAATTGACAGAGTGTCATTCTGCCAACCAGAGAAGGTAGCCAATGTCCACCGCCGAGAGTTCAGAGCTCCGCGAATTCGACGTCGAGCTCGAGGCTGCCAACTTACGTGGGCAATGGATATACGACGAAATGCTGGAAAGCGTCGTCGGCGGCCCCAAGCCCGCCGGTGTTCCCTTTCTGTGGCGATGGCACGATGTTCACGCGAAGCTTCTGAAGTCGTGCGACGTGATGCCCGAAAGTTTGACGGCGCGACGCAATCTCTCGTTCATCAATCCGGATGCCCGGGGAACCACGCACACCATGAACATGGGCATGCAGATGCTCAAGCCCGGCGAGATTGCCTATGCGCACCGCCACACCATGGCAGCGCTGCGGTTCGCTATTCAAGGCGGCCCCGGCCTGATTACTGTGGTGGACGGCGAGCCGTGCCAAATGGAGGACTACGACCTCGTCTTAACCCCTCGCTGGACGTGGCACGACCACGAGAATGCCACTTCGGAGAACGTCGTTTGGCTCGACGTGCTCGATATCGGATTGGTGCTCGGGCTCAATGTTCCCTTCTATGAGTCCTACGGCGAGAAGCGCCAACCTCAACGCGAAGAGCCTGGAGAGCATCTCGCCGACCGCGGGGGCCTACTCCGCCCTGCGTGGGAGCAGGTCAAGACGGCGAACTTTCCATTCCGCTATCCCTGGCGCGACGTCGAGCGGCAGCTCCAGCGGATGGCGGGCCTTGCGGGCAGTCCCTACGACGGCGTCGTCCTGCGGTATGCCAACCCCGTCACAGGCGGATCGACCATGCCAACGCTCGATTGCTGGGTGCAATTGCTGCGGCCCGGCCAGCGGACCGACGCCCATCGCCACACGTCGAGTGCCGTGTATTTCGTCGTGCGTGGCGAAGGGACGACGGTCGTCGACGACGTGGAGCTTGACTGGGGGCCCCACGACAGTTTCGCGGTGCCTAACTGGAGCACCCATCACTTCGTCAACCGGTCGACAGAAGATGCCGTGCTGTTCTCGGTCAACGACATCCCCACACTCAAGGCGCTCAATCTCTACTACGAAGAGCCCGAGCTGTCATTGGGGGCGCACCCGTTTCCCCCAGTACCCGCCAACCTCCGAGCCCGCTGACGTTTCACCAGAAAGGCAATGCCTGTGCCTGACACGAAGTTGACCGTTGATGACATCACCGGGGTCGTCGGCATCATTCCTACGCCCTCCATCCCGACGGCCGACCAGCCCGACACAACATTCTCCGTGGACCTCGACGAGGCGGCGACGCTTGCCGACTCGATGGTCCGCGGCGGGGTCGACGTGCTTATGACCACAGGCACCTTCGGCGAGTGTGCTTCGCTGACATGGGACGAGTTGCAAAGCTTCGTCGCCACCGTCGTCGATGCCGTCGCGGGGCGAATCCCGGTTTTCGCTGGAGCGACGACGCTCAACACCCGCGATACGATCACTCGAGGTCGTCGGCTCGGCGAGCTCGGTGCCGACGGTTTGTTCGTCGGTCGTCCGATGTGGCTGCCCCTCGACGACGCCGGGATTGTGCGTTTCTATCGCGATGTGGCCGAGGCATTGCCGAACCTGGCAATGGTTGTCTACGACAACCCAGGCGCCTTCAAGGGAAAGATCGGGACCCCCGCATACGAGGCGCTTAGCCAGATACCGCAGGTTGTCGCTGCCAAGCATCTCGGACTGCTCAGTGGCTCCGCCTTCCTCTCCGACCTCCGCGCCGTCGGCGGTCGTGTGCGGCTACTGCCGCTTGAGACCGACTGGTACTACTTTGCCCGGCTATTCCCAGAGGAGGTCACCGCCTGTTGGTCGGGCAATGTGGCCTGCGGCCCTGCGCCGGTAACCCACTTGCGCGACTTAATCCGAGCCCGCCGCTGGGACGACTGTCAAACGCTCACCGACGAACTCGAGGCCGCTCTCGAGACGCTCTACCCGGGCGGCAACTTCGCCGAATTCCTCAAATACAGCATCCAGATCGACAACGCCCAATTCCAAGCAGCCGGTTTTATGCGCACCGGGCCCACCCGGCCGCCGTACACCGAAGTGCCGGAGTCCTACTTGGCTGGAGGGCGCGAGGCCGGCAAGAACTGGGCCGCACTCCAGCAGCGCTATGCGTCACTTACCGTCTCGAACCACTGAATCGCCCGAGGACAGCACATGTTGGTGAAGGCGTTGGGTTATGTGGGTGTGGAGTCTCCGGATGCGAAGGAGTGGTTGGAGTTCGGTCCGGAGGTTTTGGGGATGGAGGCGGTGGAGGCGGCCTGTGGGTCGGTTCTGTTGCGGATCGATGACGCGGACCACCGGTTGGCTGTGCATCACGGGGAGCGCAACCGGATGTTGTATGCGGGGTGGGATGTGGGCAGCGAGGAGGCGGTTGAGGCTGCTGGGGAGTTGTTGCATCGGCAGGGCATCGGGTTTGAGGTGGGAACCGAGGAGGACTGCGCGGCCCGCGGTGTGTTGGGCTTTTTGACGCTGTCGGATCCTTCGGGGTTGCGTCATGAGTTGTTTTACGGTCAGAAGGTGGTGCCGGGTTCCTTCCGGCCCGGTCGTGCGATATCGGGGTTCGTCACCGGGGCGCAGGGGTTGGGTCATGTGGTGCTGGCGACGCCGGACCTCGCGCAGGCCGACCGGTTTTTGCGGGGGGTGTTGGGGTTTAAGAAGAGTGATGAGATTTACACCTTCATCGATCTGTGGTTCTACCACTGCAACCCGCGCCATCACAGCATCGCGTTGACTCCGATGCCTGGTGTGCGGGGGCTGCATCACGTGATGGTCGAGGTGCAAAGTTTTGATGATGTGGGGATGGCTTATGACCTGTGCATGTCGCGCAACATTCCGCTGAGCATGACGTTGGGGCGCCATGTCAACGATCGGATGGTGTCGTTCTACGTCCGAACACCGAGCGGTTTTGATCTCGAGTACGGCTGGGATGGGGCCACCGTCGACGAGGAAACCTGGACCGTCGCCCAGTACGACCGACCCAGTGTGTGGGGCCACCAGATGGTCGCCCAAACACCACCAGGAGCACTCGAAGCCGCAACAACATGAACGGCTCGACAGACGAGACGGCGAAAAACGATCATATGGAGGTGAAATGGCGATCCAGTTCCTGACCGACGACTGGGCGACTGCGGTGACCGACGCTGCGAATTCTGACGAGAAGTTCCGCATTGCAGCGACGGGACATGACGTGGTGCTGCGCGTATCCGTGTCGCAGAGCCCGGCCAGCGATGACTACTACATGCATTTCTCTGACGGGTCACTCATCGTGGGTATCGGGTCGCCACCGCGCACGCCCGACGTTGAGGCCGAGCTCAGCTACGAAACGAACGTCGAGCTGTCTCGGGGAGCGCTCAACGGCCAGACTGCGGCCATGACCGGGCAGATGAAAGCTGTCGGCAACATGATGAAGATGATGTCGATCGGAAAAGCCCAGGATCGGCTCGCTGAACTCGAGAGCGGCTTAGACATCGACTACTAGCACGGATCGCGGCGCCTAAGTTGACTTCGCCCGAGGGACGGGATTCCACGAACGGGTATGCATCGGCACCGACCATCGACTCAAGTCCCACCCTGGGCGGTCTCGCGCGACCATACCGCCAATAAAACCCATTCCGAAGATCCTCAAACCAGATTGGACACGGCTCATGACAACACGTAGCAGCGAACTCGTTCCCAGCGACATGAAGGGGCTGTGGGGATTCGTGCCAGCCTGCTCGACGCCGGACGCCGCCGATGTCAACGCGGTCGACACGATCGACACCGATGCGCTCGCGTCTCTGGTGGATCGACTGGTGCGTGATGGTGTCGACGGCATCGTCACGACCGGCAGCGCCGGCGAGTCGCACACCCTTTCCGACGACGAATACCGCACGCTCATCACCGCGGTCGTGGAGACGGTAAACGCCCGGGTTCCGGTGTTCGTTGGTGCCAGCACGCTCAACACGCGCGACTCGATCCGACGCGCCCGCGTCATCGCCGACCTCGGGGCGGACGGCATCATGAGCGGACCGCCGATGTATTTGCCGCAGACTGCCGAGAACGCGGTCCAGTACTACAAAGACCTCGCCGAGGCCGTTCCGGAGCTGGCGATCATGATCTACCAGAACCCGCACGCGTTCCGCATCACATTGCCGCCCGGTGCATTCAGGGAGCTGGCCCAGATTCGCAATATCGTTGCGCTCAAGCAGACCTCGATGGACATCTTCAATGTGATCGGCGCCATCAAAGCGGTCAAGGACAAGATGTCGGTCCTCGTCTTGGACCAATTGATGTACCCCGCAATGATGTTCGGTGCTGCCGGAGCGTGGAGCATCGACGTATGCATGGGTCCCTGGCCCGCGCTTTCGCTGCGCGATGCATGCCAGCGTGGCGACTGGGCAGAGGCCGCGACCATCGCCGACCAGATGCAGGCGCCATTTCGAACGCTGGGCTTGACTATGGAGGAATTCCAAGCCATGCAGTCCGCCTGGTGGAAGATCGCAATCGACACTGCGGGCTATGGGCGTGCTGGGGCTGCTCGGCCGCCCTTCGTTCACATACCGCAGACCGTCGTCGACTCCGCGCACCGCTACGGTGAACGCTGGGCAGGACTTGCGGAGCGCTACCACCGGTCAAGGGAAGCCGCTGGGCTGCCGCCTGCCGCGGCGAACGGCACCCCCGCCTCGTCGTCGACGCCGGGAAAGAACCTTCAGGGCGACCTGCTGACCACGCCCGCCACCTAGGCGTCTAGGTCTGTAGCCAACGTCGCCAGCCCACTCAGCACCGGCTGAACTTCGGGAAGGACTGCCAAGCCGAGCACTGCGACGGTGGCGAGGTTGAACAATGCCGCCTGCTCGCGGCCACCGACCTGGTGGGCTTCTCCAGAGCCCGTGCACGATGATGGGTCAGCCAGTCAGGATTGTGATCGAGAGCAGCGTCAGGATAGGAAGTCGCACCCGACCCAACGCGTCGCCGAGCACCCAGATGTTCGGCGTAACAAGCGTTTTCGCCGCCGTGGCCGCAGCGAGCATGTCACAAGTCACAAGCGCCACGGGCGGTCTGCCAGGGACCACGCCGGCGATCACTCGGAGATGTCCGAACCCATAGGTGCGACAATCATCATCGCCTGCCGACCCGGGCGATCCGGGGAGAGAAGCCGGCTAACGCCCGCAACCGGGGTGTTTGTCGGCTTCGCCGCGGACAGTAGCGGCAGCGACCGCCGCGAGCGCTTTCTGTTCCCGAGCCCCGCGGCCGAAAGCTCCCAGCAGGGCACCGGCAGCACGACGACATCGCCAAAACCTCCGCCGTGACCGGCTGGCGGCCCCGGCGCAAAGGCAAGTCGGTCAACGAGATCAACACGTCCCGGTCTCGATCTTGCTTGAACTGCCGCAGCCTGCCGAGCGCGTCGTAAATGCCTGATTCGTCAGGATTTAGCGTGATCTCGCCGACATAAGGTGACGCGTCAGGCGCCCGGGTATCGCGCATCGGCTGGAGCCGCCACGTGAGCTCGCGTCCAGATCGGTTGTGCAGCATCGTCGTTAGCTCCGCGCCGTTTTGGTCGTGGTTCATTCCGACATGGCGTCTTGACGGGCCGGTGTGACGTATCTAGCATTCTCTACAGCGGAGGACGCATCTGTTCAGCAGAATAGAGAGTGAGTGTTGACGGGTTGATCGAGGAGTTCGGTGTGATGAATGCGGTCGGGGTCGATCGGGATACCCGTGAGGCTGTCGAGGCGTTCATGTTCCGGGAGGCGGAGCTACTCGATGGGGGGCAGTTCCGGGAATGGTTGGGTCTGCTCGACCCCGACATCCGGTATGTGGTTCCGGTGCGCACCACGAGGGAGGACTCCGCGGGTTGGGTGGGCGCGATCGCGCACTGGAACGACGACTACACGGGTTTGGAGATGCGGGTTCTTCGCGGCGAGACGGACTTCTCGTGGGCCGAGTCACCTCGGTCGCGGACCCGGCACTTCGTGTCCAACATCCGCACGACTGCCGGACCGGGGACTGATGAGTTGACCGTGCGCTCGAACCTGTTGTTCTTTCGCAGCCGCGGAGATAGCGGCCGCTGGGAGTTGCTCTCGGCCGAACGCGTCGACGTGTTGCGCCGGACCGACGATTCGCTGCGGCTGGCTCGGCGCGAGGTGTTGCTCGACCACTCGACGTTGCCCATCGACAACCTGTCGGTATTCCTGTAGGGCCAGCTCCCCTCACCACCTCCTCGTGGATATCGCCAATTCCAGAAAGGGCCCGACCATATGACCACCGAAACAACCGAGACGGACGTGATCGAGATGTTGGTGAAGGCGTGACTGACGTTATGGGCAGTGACCTGGATGTGTCGGTCCAAGAATGCGACGTCTTGGTGGTGGGTGGGGGAATTGGCGGAGTGCGGGCAGCACTACGGGCCGCCGAGTTGGGGTCGTCGGTGATTCTGGTGGAGAAGGCGGTGGTGTCTCGGGCAGGGCCGATGACGTATGTCCACAGCCAATACGCCCCTGATCACCGGGTGCAGGGTGAGGAGATGACAGAGTGGGCGCGCGAGTTCGTAGTGGGCAGCAATTATTTGGCCGATCAGGATTGGGTGCAGCAGTACATAGCCGAGGCCTATGACAGGGTTAACGAGCAGATCGGGTGGGGTGTGCCCTATTCCACCCATAAGGATGGGTCGCTGAAGTATGTGACGGTCCGCGGCCATAACCTTGGCACCACGCTGGGTGTGGATGGTCGCGTGTGTATGGAAATCCTCAAGGAGAGGATGAAGGCGGCGGGGGTGCGTCTGTTCGAGCGAGTCGATGTGATCGATCTGCTGACCACCGACGGGTGCCGGCCCACCGCTGGTGCGGTGTGTGGTGCGGTGGGGGTAAACGTTGTCACTGGCCAGTGTCATGTCTTTACGGCGGGCAGCGTCATCCTCAACACCGGCCCCTGGTATCCCAAGCTGCATTACGCGTTCGCCGACCATTGCAGCGGCGAGGGGCATGTGGCGGCGTGGCGAGTGGGTGCCGAGTTCGCCGGCATGGAGTTCGGCCAGTTCGCCGCCTGGAGTTACTTCAATCGTTCATTCTTCACACCGGGTCAAGCCAAGATTCAGGGGATCGGTGGCAAGTTCTGCAACGTGGCGGGCGAGTACTTCATGGACCGCTATGACCCGATCTGGGGGGATAAGGGCGGGCTGTTCACCATCGCGCGCGCGATCATGACCGAGATGGTGGAGGGCCGAGGGCCGTGCTATCTCGACTTGCGTCACGTACCACAGGCGGATCTAGAGGTGCTGTATGAAGTGTCTCCGACGGTGCGGCGCGCCTTTACCGAGTTTGAGGTCGATCCCTCCACTGACCTGCTGGAGGTGACCCCGTTCATCGTGCTCGGCACGAGCAGCACCAGCGGTCCCACGATCGACTTGGACGGAGCCACCACAGTGCCCGGCCTGTACGCGGCCGGGTATGGCACGGCGTGTAGCGCGTCAGTTCTCGACTGCGGGGTCGCGGAGTGTCTGGGGCAGGCGGAGATCGCTCCGATGCCAGGTCCGGCCTGTGTGTGATCCGGCATTCGGGTAGGCACGGGATTCGCGGCACTGCGGCGGCGGGCGCGCGCGCGCCGAAAGTCGCAGCGCGCGATACGCCGCGCAGTCCGGCGAATAGTCGTGGCCGGTGCAGGCCCCGCCCGGCCGCCATCCAAGTCCATATACCGTGCCGCAAGGCTACCGCGAGGAGGCGGCGGTTCAGTGATCGAAAGCATCGACGAGACAACGTGCGACGGGTGCAACGTCTGCATCGACAGCTGCCCAACCGGGGTGATCCGGCTGGTGGAGGGCGACGAACCGTGGGCCACGACCAAGTGGCGAGCCAAGATCATCTACCCCAACGACTGTCATTCCTGTCGGTTGTGCGCAATCGATTGCCACGTGGACGCGATCGTTGTCAGCCACGCACTAGTGATCCCGGACCCCTTCCTCCCGGGCGTAGAGCCCCTCGACGGCAGCGGCGACTCTCCGCCCGACGAAAATAAAACTTGATGTCCTTCGGAGTAGCGCAAGCCGGGACGTGTTCGGCTTCGGCAAGGTCCAGGCTGCGGGGTCAGGCGATGATGGTCGCCCGATGCGGCCGGCGCCGGATTCGGCACTTATCTGGCGGTCGCCGGGCGATCCTCCGATGACCCAGACATGGCTCCCACAAATCAACCGTTCCCCGCAGGAAAGTTAGGACTTCGGCATGATCAACGCAAACCTCATCATCAACGGACGTGAGGAAACATCCGACCGGACGATCGACGTCGTCAGCCCGGCTGATATCCGAGTACTGCTCGGTTCGGTCCCAGACGCCGCACCCGGGCAGGTCGACGAAGCGGTTGCAGCGGCCTCAATGGCGTTCCCAGAATGGTCGTCGCGGCCCCTGGAAGAACGCCAGGGAGCACTACTTGCCGCCGCAGGCACGATCCACGACATGATCGAGGAATATGCGCCGATCCTGAGCCGGGAGAACGGAAAGATCCTCGAAGAGTCGCACGTCGACCTCGAATTCGCGTCGGGCATTTGCGGCTACACCGCAGGCATTTCGGCTGAAATCCTGGCAGACCAACAGATTCGCGACACCGGGGGCACGACCCTCATCCGCCGCCGCCCAATCGGGCCGGTGGCCGCCATCACGCCGTGGAACTTCCCGGTGGTCCTGGCATTCATGAAGCTGGCGCCCGCGCTCGTCGCCGGCAACACAGTCGTGTTAAAGCCGGCGGCAAACTCCCCGTTGGTTCTCGCTGAAGTCATCCGAGCCCTTCAACAGCACTTTCCTCCGGGCGTGCTCAACATGGTCACCGGAGGCGACGCGGTCGGAGAAGCACTCGTCGCTCACCCGAGAATTCGCAAGATTGGTTTCACCGGCGGCATCGATACCGGGCGCAAAGTTATGGCCGCGGCCGCGCGCGACATCAAGCGGGTGACGCTCGAGCTGGGCGGAAACGACCCTGCGATCCTCCTCGACGACGTCGACCTCTCGCCCGAGACTATGCGGCAGATCGTAAAAGGCGCGTTCGCGACCACCGGCCAGGTGTGCTTCGGTCTCAAACGTATCTACGTGCCGACCCGCATCCACGACCGCTTCGTGGAAGCGTTCTCAGCCGCCGTGGATGAAATCGTCGTCGGGCCCGGCGACGACCCCCGAGTCACCATGGGGCCGCTGAACAACGCTCAGCAGAAGAACCTCGTCGAGAAGATCGTGGACGACGCGCGCTCGAGCGGCGCGACCGTCACCACCCTCGGGCAGCGGCTCGATTCGGCGGCCTGGGACCACGGCCACTTCATGATGCCCAGCGTGGTCACTGCGGCTGATCCCCGCCTCGCAATCGTCGAAGAGGAACAGTTCGGCCCGGTAGTGCCCGTGCTGAAATACGACGAACTGGACGACGTGATCCGGCTCGTGAATCAATCGCAATACGGGCTTGCCGCCTCGATCTGGACGTCAGATGAAGAGCGGGCGTTCCTGCTTGGCCGTCGGTTCGACACCGGCTCCGTCTTCATCAACAGCCACACCTTCACCTCCCTCGACCCCCGCGCACCCTTCGGTGGGGCGAAAGCAAGCGGCTTGGGACGCGAATTCTCTCCAGCCAGCCTGGATTCCTACACCGAATTACAAACAATCAGCCGTCGCATCGGGCCGCCAGGCCCTCCGCTGTCCTGAGTCCGGCCGGGAGCCTGACCGACACATAAACGTCACGGGCGTAGATCCGCGACGACGACGCGGCGGTATCGATGCATAGGGATAACTCCGCCGAAGGTGCGGAGGCATGAGCGGCGCGTGCTTTAGCAGGCTGCCGCCATTAATGATCCATTCCAGCCCTCTAATCGCGGCGATTCGACCCTCATAACGTAGGGACCGGCCAATAGACGTGCGTGTGCTGCCGCGCGTTGACGAGGAAAACGCCGGCAGCGCTCTCACCGACAGTGCGCACATTGCAAGGGCCGCCGCCGCTGTCAAGCCGCCGGGCAAGGCGACGACCGGGCGATACATCCGGTTGTCGTCTGCAGGTTCGCTGGCCGTCAATGACGTGTGCCGTGGGGCTGGTTCGGGGAGCGCCGTGGGGCTTGCTGTGGGAGCCGTTTTGGTCGTGGTTCATTCCGACATGGCGTCTTGACGGGCCGGTGTGACGTATCTAGCATTCTCTACAGCGGAGGACGCATCTGTTCAGCAGAATAGAGAGTGAGTGTTGACGGGTTGATCGAGGAGTTCGGTGTGATGAATGCGGTCGGGGTCGATCGGGATACCCGTGAGGCTGTCGAGGCGTTCATGTTCCGGGAGGCGGAGCTACTCGATGGGGGGCAGTTCCGGGAATGGTTGGGTCTGCTCGACCCCGACATCCGGTATGTGGTTCCGGTGCGCACCACGAGGGAGGACTCCGCGGGTTGGGTGGGCGCGATCGCGCACTGGAACGACGACTACACGGGTTTGGAGATGCGGGTTCTTCGCGGCGAGACGGACTTCTCGTGGGCCGAGTCACCTCGGTCGCGGACCCGGCACTTCGTGTCCAACATCCGCACGACTGCCGGACCGGGGACTGATGAGTTGACCGTGCGCTCGAACCTGTTGTTCTTTCGCAGCCGCGGAGATAGCGGCCGCTGGGAGTTGCTCTCGGCCGAACGCGTCGACGTGTTGCGCCGGACCGACGATTCGCTGCGGCTGGCTCGGCGCGAGGTGTTGCTCGACCACTCGACGTTGCCCATCGACAACCTGTCGGTATTCCTGTAGGGCCAGCTCCCCTCACCACCTCCTCGTGGATATCGCCAATTCCAGAAAGGGCCCGACCATATGACCACCGAAACAACCGGAACAGCTGACGCGACCGATCCCTACCTGCGGCTCGCGTTGCGCGACGTAGCGGACGGGCTCAAGGTCGGGCGCTTACCGGCCCGCGTCGTCAGCGATCCTGCGCTGCACACGATCGAGATGGAGCGGATCTTCGGACGAGCGTGGGTGTTCCTCGGACATGAGTCGGAGTTGACCAAGTCCGGCGACTTCGTCGTGCGGCACATCGGGGCCGATTCGGTGATCGTTTGCCGGGACAGCTCCGGCCGGATCCAGGCGCTGTCCAATTCTTGTCGACACCGTGGTGCGCTCGTGTGCCGGGCGGAGATGGGAAACACCGCGCATTTCCAGTGCCCGTACCACGGCTGGGTGTACAGCAACACCGGCGAGCTCGTCGGTGTGCCGGCGATGAGGGAGGCCTATCCCGGCGGCTTCGACAAGTCGCAGTGGGGATTACGTCACATCCCCCATGTCGACTCGTACGCCGGATTCATCTTCGGCAGCGTCGATCCTAAAGCGCCCAGTCTGACCGACTACCTCGGCGACACGACGTTCTACCTCGACCTCATTGCGAAGAAGACGGCGGGCGGTTTGGAGGTGATAGGGGCACCGCATCGATGGGTGATGTCGGCGAACTGGAAGACAGCCGCCGACAATTTTGTCGGCGACTCCTACCACACCCTCTTTGCTCACCGCTCCATGGTCGAGCTGGGAATGGCGCCCGGTGACCCGAACTTCGCGAGCGCACCAGCGGAGATCTCGCTGCAGAACGGCCACGGCGTCGGCGTACTCGGCTTTCCGCCCACGCTCGCCGATTTTCCCGAGTACGAGGGATACCCCGACGAAGTCGTCGACCAGATGGCGGCGTCCTATCCGTCGCCGGCACACAAGGACATGATGCGACGCTCGGCCTTTATTCACGGCACCGTGTTCCCGAATTTGTCGTTCATCAACGTGACCATCGCGCCGGACCATATGTCGCCCCCAACCCCCTTCATCACGTTCCGGGTGTGGCATCCGCTCTCTCATGATCGGATGGAGATCCTCTCCTGGTTCCTGGTCGAACGCGACGCTCCGGAATGGCTGCGCGATGCGTCCCAGGCGTCCTACGTCAACAACTTCGGCCCGGGCGGTGTTTTCGAACAGGACGACGCCGAGGCATGGAAGGCCATCACCGAATCTGTCCAGGGTCCGTTCGCCGGTGCAGGCCTGCTGAACTACGAGATGGGCATGGACTTGACTCCGCTCACCGACTGGCCAGGGCCGGGAGAGGCTCTCCCGAGCGGGTACGCAGAGCAGAACCAGCGGCGGTTTTGGGGGAGATGGCTGGAATACATGGGCCAACCTGCCGCATTCGGTGGGCGTGCTTGATGAACCTGTTACCCAGGCTGTGCGCGAAATGCGCCCGTCCAACGATCGGCGCCGCGTGAGTGCCGTGACGGCGGGGGACCGCCGGGTCGCGATCGTCACCGCCGCCGCGGCGGGGATCGGTAAGGCGATCGCCATGCGGTGGTGCCGCGAAGGTGGGTGCTGTGTCATGGCCGACACCGACGGCGAGGGTCTCGATGCCGCCGTGGCCGAATTGGCCGAGTCCGGCGCGGCAGTTTGCGGCGTCGCCGGCGACGTTTGCCTCCGCGAGGTCGCCAACGGTGTCGTCGAACGGACAATGACCGAGTTCGGGCGGCTCGACTCACTGTTCAACGTCGTCGGCGGGAGCCTGGCCCGCAATGTTGAGGAGATCAGCGAGGAGCAGTGGCGCAGCCAGATCGACATGAACCTCGGCAGTGTCTTTCAGATGTCCAAACCCGTAATCCCCTTGCTACGCCAGCGTGGCGGCGGATCGATCGTTAACGTCGCATCGACGGCCGGGATTCTGGCCGAGAACAGGTGCTCCGCCTACAGCGCGAGCAAAGGCGGGGTCGTGCTGCTCACGAAAAACATGGCCCTCGACTTCGCTCGCGACAACATCCGCGTGAACGCGATCGCCCCTGGGGGCACCCGTACGCCGAGGATCGAACGGTTCCTGGCCGAGCACCCCGAACACGCCTCGATGATGGTTGACCTCTGCGCGATGCAGCGTTTCGCAGGACCAGACGAGATCGCTGCACCGGCTGTGTTTCTTGCCTCGCCCGAGGCGTCCTACATCACTGGTGCCGTGCTGCCGGTCGACGGAGGCATGACCGCCGGCGTCACTTTCCGGGCGTTCGAGGCGGTATGAGCATGGTCCCTAACCATTGGAATCGTCGCCGGACCCACGAAAGCGCCGCGGGCTGAGATGGAAGCGATCGTTCTGAACGGCAACAACGACGTCGGGCTGACATCGGTGCCAGACCCGGCGCCGCAGGCCGGTGAGGTCATCATCGAGGTGGCGGCGACCGGACTGTGTGGAACTGACCTCCACGAGTTTGTCGCGGGGCCTACCTTCTCGCAGCCGCCAGTGGTGCTCGGCCACGAAATCTCGGGCCGGATCGTTGAGGTTGGAGCGGGCATCGACCAATCCCGCATTGGCGAGGGCGCCGCGGTGATTCCGATGGACTTCTGCGGGAGCTGCCACTATTGCCACCGGGCGCTCTATCACTTGTGCCAGCGCCCAGGGTGGATCGGCTTCACCCGAAACGGGGGCTTGGCGAACTACGTCGCAGTGCCATCTCGGCTCGCGGTCCGAGTGCCGGACGTGGTGGACCTCGAGGTGGCGGCGCTGACCGAGCCGACGGCGGTGGCGTTCCACGCGGTGCGGCGAGCGAAACTGCTCCTCGGCGAAACGGTGATGGTCCTCGGCGCCGGGGCACTCGGGCTCACCGTGATCCAGTGCGCACGCGCAGCCGGAGCTGCGCGAATCTACGTCACAGAGCCAAGCGGCGTGCGGGCCAGCCTGGCGCGCGACCTCGGCGCCACGTTGGTGCTCGATCCGCATGACCCCGGGACCACCGCGTGCATCCTGGAGGAGACCCGCGGCGTAGGGGTGGACGTGGTCTTCCATGTGGCGGGCAGCGCGGAGGCGTTCACACAGGGCCTGGACTGCCTCCGCAAACAGGGCCGTTTCATGGAGATGTCGTCGTGGGCCGGCGCGGCCTCGCTCGATGTCAACCGCCATCTGCTCAAGGAGATTCAGCTCCGGATGGTTTTCGGTTACGACATGTTCGACGATTTCCCGGCCGTTCTCGCCCTGATCGCCGACGGAAAACTCGCGCTCGCGCCGCAAATCACCGCTCGAGTCCCGCTGGACCGCGCCGTCAAGGAGGGATTGGGCGGGCTATTGGAGGGCCGGGAGGGTCTGGTCAAGGTGCTGGTGAAGCCGTGAGTGAGGGAGGCTTGATGGTCGTCGCCGCGACAAGCCGCGGTGTATTCACCGTGTCCGGCGACGGCAAGGCCCGGGCCTGGCCCGAGTTGCCGGGGCAGGTCATGGCCATGGCTGTCCAGGACGAGCGCGTCGCCGTCGCCGTCCACAAGCACGGCGTGTTTCTGGCCACCGCGGGCGCAGACCACTGGACTGACCTCGGCGATGGCCTCGCCCACCGCGACGTGCGCGCGCTGGCGTTCGATCCGCACACGCCCAACGCGCTCTACGCCGGAACAGAACCAGCGCACTTGCTGCGGTGGCAAGACGGGATCTGGGCCGAGTGTGGAAACGTCCTCGGCGTACCCGAAGCGAAAAGGTGGAGCTTCCCCATCCGCCCGGGAATCGCGCACGTCCGTACCATCGCCGTGCACCCACTAGAAGCTGACGTCGTCTACGTCGGCATTGAAGTTGGATCCCTCCTGATCACCCGGGACCGGGGACAGACGTGGGAGGAGATCGATGGCCTCGGTCACGACATCCACCGCGTGGTCCTGCACCCGGAAGCTCCCGACCGGCTCATCGTCACCACCGGCCAAGACACCAAGCCTTACCGCGGCGGCAAGGGCATTTACCGCAGCACCGACCGCGGATCGAGCTGGGTGCAGTCCAACAACGGACTTGGCGAGCGCAACTACACCGAAGACGCGATCGTGGTGCATCCCGCCGACCCCGACGTGGTGTTCCTCGCCGCCGCCGACGGCATCCCACCGAAGTGGGCTGCAGTGCGCCGGCTGGTGATGGGCGTGATCAACGGCAACGTCTATTTCTTGTCGCCGTCCAAACTGCGCCGACGCCGCGGCGCCGACGTGGGATTCTTCCGCAGCAACGACGGTGGCGCCTCCTGGGTACGGCTGGATAGCGAGGACGACCGCGGCCTGTTCGACATGGTCTGGGCGCTGGAAGGCGAGCTCACTGAAGGCGGCGAGCTGCTGCTGTACCACGGCACCACGGCGGGTGGGCTTTACGTGTCGGAAGACGAGGGCCACACCTGGAAGTGCCTGGCCGACGGCCTGGGCGCGATCACCCACATCGCGACGCCGAAGAAGGGAACAGCGCAGTGAAGCTTGGACCGACGCTGGAGTTCGACCACATACAGCCGGCGATCCGGAAACGGTTCACCTCTGCCGCGGACATCCCCAAAGAGGTGTTCAGCGACCCCGACGTCTACCGGGAAGAGCTCACCCGCATCTTCTATGGCCCCTACTGGCATCCGATCGCGCACCGGGCCGAGCTGGCCGAGCGCAACGCCTTCCGGACGAGATGGCTGGCCGACGTGCCGCTGCTGATGGTGCGAGACGGCGATGACCGCATCCGCGTGTTCGTCAACTCCTGCGCCCATCGGGGAACGCTACTGGAACAGCGCCGGTGCGGGGTGGCGGAGCGATTCGAGTGTCCGTATCACCGGTGGCTCTTCAACAATGACGGCCGTTTCGCCGGCGCGCCCCGCCGCATGCAGTTTCGCCCGGACTTTCGCGAGGAGGACTACGGCCTCCGGGAGCTGCACGCAGTCGAGGCGTGGGGTTTGATCTTCGTCAGCATGGCTGAGCAGCCGCCGCCGTTCGACGATTATCTCGGCGATAGCGCGGATCCGTTGCGCGACTGCATGGTCGATGACGGGAACTTGACGTTGCTGGGCTACCAGACGGTGGTGTTTCAGAGTAATTGGAAAACCTACATCGACAACGATCCCTATCACGCGCCGCTGCTGCACAGCGCATTCAAACTGCTCAACTGGCAGGGCGGCAGCGGAAACGTCTTGGTCAGCAAGCCCTATGGGCACATGTCGATTCTGTACGATGCGCAACCCTACGTGGACAACGGTTTCCTGGCTGACCCGAGTGTGGTCACGCGGATGGGGGATGACAGCCGAGCCCGCGTGATTGCGTTACGGCCGGTTACCGGGATCGTGCGTCACGTCGACACAATCAACATCCGGTACGCCCGCCCGCTGGGGGTTGATCGAACCGAGGTGCGATACACGTTCTTCGGCCATGCCAGTGACACCGAGGACTTCGCACGCCACCGAGTCCGCCAGTCGTCAAACCTGCTGGGGCCGAGCGGCTTCATCAGTATCGAGGACGCCGCCGTCTACAACCGCGTGCAGGCGACCGCGCGTGACGGCGGCTATCAGCGCTTTGTCGCCGGCGTCGGCCGACCATTGTCGGAGTCGTCGCAGAACGACGAGGTCGCCAATACCGGCTGGTGGGCGCACTACCAGGAGGTGATGGAGTTTTGCTGACATCGAGCGTCGAAGATCGGCGGGCACGTGCCGCGTACCTGGTGGACGAACTGCTGGCAGCCTACGCCCGCGCAGTCGACGATCAAGACTTCACCGCGTGGCTTGCCCTGTTCGCGCCGGAATGTGCCTACGAGGTGCGCGCGATGGAGAACGTCCGTGAGGGGCTGCCGCTGGCGTACATGATGGACGATTGCCGAGAACGGCTGGCCGACCGCGTGAAGATGATCCAGGAGGTCTGGGCGGGCACGGTTGAACCCTACGACACCCGCCACTTTCAGCAGCGTGTGGCGATGCGTGAGCTCGGCGAAGACCGCTGGGACGTACGGTCCAACGTCCTCGTCACCTACACCGGCGCCTCCGGCGAGCCCGGGATCTTGGTCAGCGGCTACAGCGAAGACGTCGTCGTCTTCGACGGTGAAACCGCGCTGTTTCAGCAGAAATTCGTGGTGGTGGACAACACTCCGCCGCGCTATCTGGTGTACCCCGTTTGACTCGTCGACCGAAGGAGTGGATTAGATAATGAGTGCCGTTGCGTTGATGTCGCCCGAGTGGGCACGCGCGTACCGCGACCTGTGGAACGACTCGGCCGAGATCCGGCAGGGCGCCAAAGAGTTGAGCATGCTCATCGAATGGCGAGTTCAGGACGCCAACGACCAGGTCTCACAGTTGGCGATCACCGAAGGTGAGGCCGTCTACGGCGGGGTGCAGATCGAAGGGCGAAAGCCTGACTTCGTTCTGACTGCAACCGCGAGCGTCTGGCACCGGGTCGCGGACGGCGAGCTCGGCGTAGCGAACGCCATCGCGACGCGCAAGATCAAATTCGTGGGCCCGGTCAAGGTGGCGATGGCGAACATGGCGGTGCTCGGCGCCGGACTCCGCCTCCTAGGTCAGGTCGACGGACTCGTCTGGGGAGACTGAGGATGGCAGCTGCTTCGCGGTGGCGTTGGGACCGGAGGGCCGGCGCCTCCGGGGCCATTCAGTTTCACGGGGTGATCACCGGTGAAGATGGTCGACCAGTTCCTGACGCCTTGATCGAGACCTGGCTTTCCGCGGGCGACGACAACAACGCGGTGGAAAAGACCGGACTGCTTCGGAGCGACGGCTGGATTAATGCTCGACCGACGTGCGTCATCACCGACCAGCAGGGTCGATACAGCGTGAAAATGGTGCCGCCTCAAGCACCTGAGCACGGATCAGCACCGTTCATAGCGGTATCAGTAGAAGCCCGGGGGGGTCTCGATCGGCTGATCACCCGCGCCTACCTTCCGGGGTGCCATCTCGCCAAAGACTCCCTGCTGCGCCGCTTGCCCGCCGAGCAGCGGCAAGCCCTTATCACGACCCGCGACGACATCGGACTTCGTTTCGACATCACACTGCGGCCAGCAATTTGCGTGACGGCTGAAACCTCTGATGAGTCGCGCCAGGGAGCAGTGACGTGAACGTTTTGGGGCGATGCGGCCTCGCCGTACCGGCTGTCATGGACGCATTCTGGCGATGCTGTTGGCGTCGGCGTGGCCGCGGCGACGCCGACGGTCCCGGAGGCGCACCTCAGCACGGTAATGGGGTCTTCGAGTGAAGCGCTTTTCCCTCCGTAACACGGTCGCAGCCTTCCCGACAGCGGCTGACGTCAAAGCGCTGAAACCACTCAGCATTATTGGCGGGCTCTACGCGATGACGCTGGACATGCTCGTCGCGATGGTCAAGCCACCGTTCCAATGGCGCGAGTTCCTCTTCCAAACATGGTTCGTGGCGCGGGTTTCTGTGGTTCCCGCGCTGACGTTGTCGATTCCCCTCGTTGTCCTCACGTCATTCACCTTCAACACGTTGCTCAGCGAATTCGGCGCCGCCGACTTCTCAGGAACCGGCGCAGCCTTGGGCGCGGTCAACCAGATCGGCCCCTTCGTCACCGTTCTCGTCGTGGCGGGTGCGGGCGCTTCGGCGATGTGCGCCGATCTCGGGTCGCGCACCATCCGCGAGGAAGTCGATGCGATGCGGGTCCTGGGGCTTGACCCGATCCATTCCCTTGTCGTCCCCAGGGTGCTGGCGACGACGACGGTCGCGGTGCTCCTGTCATCTGTCGTGACCGTGACTGGTCTCTTGGGCGCTTTCTTGTTCTCGGTGTACTTCCAGCACGTGACTCCCGGGTCATTCGTTGCCAGTATGACGCTGCTCACCGGTCTCAGCGATGTCCTCGTGTCTCTCGTCAAGGCCACGCTGTTCGGTTTCGTGGCAGGTCTGATCGCCTGCTACCAAGGCTTGCGGGTGCAAAAAGGCGCGGCCGGTGTGGGTAACGCGGTCAACGAAACCGTTGTCATTGCCTTCTTGTTGCTGTTCGTCGTCAATGCCATCGTCACTGCGGTCGGGTTCGAGGTCACGAAATGAGCGCCGGCGTTGTCTTTCGGCAGCGGTTTCCCGGCACCGCCCGCTCGTTGAGTCGGTGGCGGGCCAAGTGGAGAGATCTCGGCGATCAGGCTCACTTCTACGGGCAGTCGGTCGCCTCGATAGTGCAGGCGGTGGGTATTTATCGGGCTGAATTGCTGCGCCAGATCGCCGCGATCGGTCTCGGAGCGGGATCCTTAGCGGTGGTTGGTGGCACCGTGGCGGTCGTTGCCTTCTTGAACATATCGACCAGCGGCGCCCTCGCAAGTCAGGCCTACAACCAGATGTCTCAAGTCGGCGTGGAAGCGTTGGCGGGCTTCACCTCTGCCTTCGTCAACGTTCGGCTGGTAACCCCGGCCAGCTCCGCCTTCGCGTTCGCCGCGACGATCGGTGCTGGTACCACCGCGCAGCTGGGCGCAATGAAAATCAACGAGGAGGTCGACGCGCTAGCGGTGATGGGCATCCGGCCCATCGCCTATCTGGCCTCCACCCGTTTGCTCGCCGGCATGATCGTGGTCATTCCACTGTATTGCGTGGCCTTGTTGATGTCGTTCTTCTCGGTACGGGTCATCACCACCGCTTTTTACGGGCAAGGGCCCGGAGTATTCGACCACTACTTCGACACCTTTCTCAGTCCGCAGGCTGTGTTCTTCTCCTTCGCCGTCACGGTCGCCGAAGTGCTGGTGATCATGTTGATCCACACGTACTACGGACTTAACGCCACCGGCGGGCCCGCGGGCGTGGGCGAAGCGGTCGGGCGCGCGACCCGGACCTCACTGATCGCGTCTCAAATGGTGATTCTGTTAGTCACCCTGGCTCTCTACGGCCAGACCGGCAACTTCAACTACGCGGGGTGACGCATATGGCAGACGGTATGGGCGCTCGTCGGATCTCCCCTGAATGGTGGGCGATGTTGCTCGTCGTGGGCATCGTCGCGGCGGTGGTGCTAAGTCTGACCATGTTCAACAGGACGTTCACCCCAAGCGTGACGGTGACTCTGACAGCGGACCGCTCCGGTCTGGTGCTGGAGCCCAACTCCCGCGTGAAGATGCGCGGGGTGCAGGTCGGCCGCGTCAGTTCTGTCGGCGGCGGAGACTCGACCCGCATCCAGCTGGACATTGACCCTGCCCAGATTCAATACATCCCGGCCAACGTCGAGGCGCGAATCCAATCGATATCCCTGTTCGGGGCGAAGTACGTCGACCTCGTCTACCCACCCAACCCAAGCCCACAGCGGCTGTCCGCGGGAGCGGTGCTGAGATCATTGAACGTCGCCACCGAGGTCAACACCGTGTTTCAAAACGCGGTGCAGCTGATCAAGGCGATCGACCCGTTCAAGCTGAATGCTGTACTCAGCGCGCTTGCCGAGGGCGTGAGAGGACAGGGCGACAGGATCGGCGAAGCGATCACCGCGAGCAATCAGGTTCTGCTGCAGCTGAATCCGCGCACAGACACTCTGCGCGAGGACTTCCGCGCGCTTAAAGGTGTCAGCGACACCTACAGCGCCGCGGCAAAGAACATCATCGACACCCTGGCCGCCGCGACCACCACCAGCGCGACAGTCACCAGCCATGCCCAGCAACTCGATGCGCTGCTGCTCAACGTAGTGGGGCTGTCGCGCAGCGGAGTGGACCTGCTAGGGGCCAGCAAAGACAACCTGGTGACTGCGGTCAACCTGCTGGAACCCACGACGAACTTGCTTATGAAGTACAACCCCGAGCTCACCTGCTTGATCGTCGGCGCCAAGACCACTCTGGACTCCGGCTATGCCGACATGCTTGGCGGAAACGGCAAGTCTCTCATCATGGACGCTGAGCTGTTGCCGGGATACGACCCGTACCGGTATCCGAAAAACTTGCCCATCAACGCTGCTAAGGGCGGGGAAGGAGGCAAGCCCGGGTGCGGCTCGCTCCCCGACGTCGCCCAGAACTTCCCGGTGAGACAGCTGATCGCCAACACCGGCTTCGGCACCGGATTGGATTGGCGGCCCAATCCCGGCATCGGATTCCCCGGGTACGCCAACTACTTCCCGGTGACTCGGGCGGTCCCCGAACCGCCGAGTATCCGCTACCCGGGCGGCCCGGCGCCCGGTCCCATGCCCTACCCCGGTGCGCCGCCCTACGGCGCACCCCAGTACGGCCCCGACGGAACGCCCCTATATCCCGGGGTCCCGCCACCGCCGTCACGGGGACCCACACCACCGTGACCGCCCGCCACGCAAATGGTTCGAAACATACCCGCAAATGTCGGAGGGGAGCATAGCCGTGACCAATAGAGTGTCGGCTGTCTTGTGGCGCCTCGGCATCTTCGTGCTCGTGTGCGCTCTGGGTGCATTTGCCCTCTTTGCCGTCTTCGCGCAGCTGCGCTTCGAGCGCGAACAGACCTATACCGCTGTCTTCACCAACGTCAGCGGACTGGAGAGCGAGGATTTCGTCCGCATCGCCGGTGTGGAGGTCGGCAAGGTCCAAACAATCACAGTCCGCGATGACTCCACGGTCCAGGTCGAGTTCGGGGCCGACGACTCGGTGGTACTCACCGACGGCAGCCGCGCTGTCATCAAATACGACAACCTGATCGGAGACCGCTACCTGGCGATCGAGGAAGGCGCGGGCGGGACCAAGAAACTGCGGCCCGGCGACACAATTCCGTTGAATCGCACCGCGCCCGCACTGGATCTGGACGCGGTGATCGGTGGGTTCCGGCCGCTGTTCCGCGCCCTGGACCCCACACAGGTCAACACTCTCACCAGCCAACTCATCGCAGCTTTTCAGGGTCAAGGCGCCACAATCGGTTCCATACTGGCTCAGACCGCAGCGCTGACGAACACTCTGGCCGACCGAGACGAGCTGATCGGGCAGACCATCGTCAACTTGAACGCGGTGCTGGGATCGCTGGGCGAGCACAGCGAGCAATTCGGCAAGGCTATCGACTCGCTGTCGGAGCTCGTACACGGGCTGCAAGCCCGCAAGCAGGACATCAGCAACGGAGTGGCCTACGCCAACGAGGCTGCCCGCTCGATCGCCGACCTTCTCGCACAAGCCCGACCACCGCTGCAGAAAACTGTGCACGAGACCGATCGCACCGCGACCGCTGTGCTCGCAGATCGTGACTACTTCGACAACCTCCTCAATACATTGCCCGACGCCTACCGAGTACTGCTGCGGCAAGGGCTCTACGGCAACTACTTCGCCTTTTACCTGTGCGATCTGCTGCTGAAAGTGAATGGAAAGGGCGGACAACCCGTGTACATCAAGCTGGTCGGACAAAGTAGCGGCAGGTGCACACCCCAATGAAGCCGTTCGCGGAGCGCAACTTCGTTCTCATGGGAACCATCGGTGTATTGGCCACCGCCGTGCTCGTAGTCGGCGCGCTCAACTACAGCAAGCTGCCGTTCGTCTCCTCCGGCAAGACCTATTCGGCATATTTCGACGAGGCTGGTGGACTGACCACCGGAGCCCCGGTGCGGGTGTCGGGCGCTCCCGCCGGCCAAGTCGAGAGCATCACGCTCGACGGGCAGTGGGTACTGGTCAAGTTCACGGTGGCCGACGGTATCCGGCTGGGGGACCGCAGCGAGGCGTCGATCAAGACGACCAGTGTGCTTGGCAATAAGGTCCTTGATCTCACCACCCGCGGCGCGGGGACACTCTCCGGCGCCATCCCTGTCGAGCGGACGACCTCACCGTATCAATTGCCGGACGCCCTCGGAGACCTTACGACTACCATCAGCGGGCTCGACACCGAGCAGCTGTCAACGTCGTTAACAGTGCTGTCCCAGACGCTCCAAGACACCCCCGATGACCTGCGCCTCGCCGTCGCAGGTGTCGCACGTTTCTCGGAAACTCTCAACCAGCGCGATGCCCGGCTGCGCGAACTGCTCGCGAACGCCGCCAAGGCGACCACCGTCCTGGGCGAACGCACTACCGACATAGTGCGTCTGATCTCCGACACCAATGCGTTGCTGGCGCAGCTGCGTTCGCAAAGCGCTGCGCTGGATGAGATCTCGACGAACATCACTCAGCTCAGTCGGCAGATCGCCGGGTTCATTGCGGAAAACAAGACGACGCTCAAACCTGCACTCGACAAACTCAACGAGGTTCTCGCGATCCTCGACAACCGGAAAGTTCAGATCCAAGAGTCCATCAAAGGACTGGCGGCCTATGCAATGCAGTTCGGCGAGACCGTCGCTGCCGGTCCCTTCTTCAACGCTTACCTCGCCAACCTAGTGCCTGGACAGTTCATTCAACCGTTCGTCGATGCGGCATTCTCCGATCTCGGTCTGGATCCCAACGTGCTGCTGCCCTCCGAGCGCACCGACCCCCAGGTGGGCCAGCCCGGCACCCCGGCGCTACCGATTCCATATCCGAGGACCGGCCAGGGCGGCGACCCCAAATTGACTCTGCCGGATGCGATCACTGGAAACCCGGGCGATCCCCGCTACCCGTACCGCGAACCCGTACCGGCCCCGCCGCCAGGCGGCCCGCCGCCAGGTCCGCCGGCACCCCCGCCACCCGATCAGCAGTTCCCACAGCCGCCGACGCCAAGCCCGGTCTTCGTGCCGGCGCCCGACGAAGTCGCGCCCGGACCAACAGACTCCTCGATCCCCCAAGGCAGACCATGACAAACTCTCGGACCAAACTCGCATTGGCAATCGTTTTGGTCAGCCTCATTGTGGGCGGCGCGATTGCGGTGACGCGTGCGGCACACCAGGTCGATCGTGTGCACGTCGTCGCCTACTTCGACAACAGCAACGGAGTGTTCGTCGGCGATGATGTGCGTATAAAGGGCGTTCGCGTAGGCGGGATCGAGGCCATCGAACCGCAGCCCACACTAGTCAAAATCGCGTTCTGGTTCGACGCCAAATACACGGTGCCCGCCGAGGCCAAAGCGGTGATCCTGTCGCCGACGCTGGTGACCTCTCGCGCCATCCAATTGACCCCCGGCTACACCGGTGGCCCGATGCTGCAGGACAACGCCGTCATCCCCAGAGAACGCACCGCTGTTCCAGTGGAGTTCGACGAGTTCCGGCAACAGCTCGAACGGTTGACGACACTGCTGCAGCCAACCGAGCCCGGCGGAGTCAGCACGCTGGGCGCCCTGGTAAACACCGCCGCCGACAACTTGCGTGGCCAAGGCCCGGCAATACGCGACGCCATCATCAAGTTGTCACAGTCGGTGTCCGCGCTAGCCGATCACAGCCCGGACATCTTTAGCAGCGTCAAGAATCTTTCGACACTCGTGTCTGCGCTGCAGGACAGCACTGTGCTGGTACGTCAGCTGAATCAGAACCTGGCGGCGGTAACCGGGCTCCTGACCAACAACCCGACCGAAGTCGGGGACGCTGTGAAGAACCTCAATGACGTGGTGGGCGACCTGACGGCCTTCGTCGCCGCAAACCGCGAGACGATCGGCGCCACGTCGGACAAGTTGACGTCGGTCTCCGATGCACTGACGGGCAGCATCGACGACATCAAACAGCTGCTGCATATCGCGCCGACGACGTTGTCAAACGCCGCCAACCTCTACAAGCCCGCCCAGGGCACACTCACCGGAGTGCTCAACGTCGCCAACTTTTCGGATCCAATTACTTTTTTGTGCGGCGCAGTACAGGCCGCCTCGCGACTGAACAGCGAACAATCGGCGAAATTATGCGTGCAGTACTTGGCGCCGATCATCAAGAACCGCCAATATAACTTCCCCCCGATCGGGGTGAACCCGTTCGTCCAGGCCAGCGCCCGGCCGAATGAAGTGACGTACAGTGAGGACTGGATGCGGCCGGACTACGTTCCGCCGCAACCGATTTCGCCACCCGATGCAACCGCCTCCGACCCGAATGCGCCGCCACCGCTTGCCGGGCCAGCGCTGCCTGCTGAAGCCCCGGTGCCGGTTTCTGGCCCGTCGGGTCAGCCCACCGATCCGGCCGCCGGGCTGCCCGGCATGATGATTCCACCCGGGGGCGGCTCATGACGGGGAAGCGCTGCTTTCGTGCCGCCGCGGTGCTCGTGATCGCGCTGACCATCGCCGCGCTGCCGGGATGCGGTTTTCGCGGCTTGAACTCCTTTCGGCTGCCCGGGACGCAAGGCCACGGGCAGGGCTCTTACACGATCCAAGCCGAAATGCCCGATGTCGAAAACCTTCAGCCGAACTCGCGTGTCCGAGTGGGTGACGTCAATGTGGGTACGGTCACGAAGATCGAGCGTCGAGGGTGGCATGCGCTGCTTACCCTCGCACTCGATGGTGGCGTCGACCTTCCCGCCAACTCGACCGTGTCGCTGGGTCAAACCAGCCTGCTGGGCTCGCTACACATCGAGTTGGCGCCCCCCACCGATGTTCGCCCGGCGGGAAAACTCCGGGCCGGTTCGCTGATTCCGTTGTCCTCGGCTGGGGCCTACCCGTCCACCGAACAGACCCTGGCGTCGGTCTCCCTCCTGCTCAACGGCGGCGGAGTGGGGCAGGTACAGGACATCACCACAGCACTCACGTCCGCGCTGGGAGGCCGCGAAAACGAATTCCGCAGCCTGCTCACACAACTGGACACCTTCACCGCCAACGTCAACGGTCAAATCGACGACATCATCGCGGCCACCGAGAGCCTCAACAATCTGGCCGCCCAGTTCGCCGCACAAAAACCGGTCATCGACAAGGCGCTAGAAACGATTCCCGACGCGCTGGCGGTGATTAACGCCGAACGCGACCAGCTCGTGGAGGCGGTCGACCAGCTCGGCAAATTCGGCGCACTGGCCGCCGACACAGTCAACCAGTCGCAGGAGTCATTGATCCAGATCTTGAACGACCTGGGACCGGTACTGGAATCACTGGCGAACGCCGGTCCCGCGTTGACCCGTTCACTGAACCTGTTCACCACGATTCCGTTTGTGAAAGACAACCTGACCAAGTGGTGGCGGGGTGATTACGCCAATATCACCACCATCGTCGACTTGACATTAAGTCGCATCGACGCGGCGCTATTCACCGGTACCCGGTTCGAAGGCAACCTCACCGAACTCGAATTGCAGTGGGGCCGCACGATCGGGCAACTGCCAAGCCCCTACACCGCGCGAAATCCGCTAATTGTCCCCTACCGGTTGGACCAAGGACCGTAATGTACCTGAGTAAACGAGTTCGGGTGCAGCTGGCCGTGTTCGGAGCGGTGACGCTGTTGGCCGGTGGAACCATGGGCTTCTACTACCTTCGGCTGCCGAGCCTGCTCTTCGGTGTCGGCCGCTATCAGGTCACCATGAAGCTTCAGGACTCAGCAAGCCTGTACGACAACGCCAACGTGACCTACCGCGGCGCGACGGTAGGCCGGGTCTCAGATGTCCGCCTCAGTGACACGGGCGTCGACGCCGTGCTGTCGCTGCAGTCAGACATCAAGATCCCGGCCGACCTCGACGCTCACGTGGGCAGCCAGACCGCGGTAGGCGAATTGTTCGTCGACCTCGTCCCGCGAAGCGGTGACGGCGCGCCGTTGGAGAACGGCGACGTGATATCGGCCGACCGCACCTCGGTCCCTGCCGACATCAACGCACTGCTGCGGGGTGTCAACACCGGTGTCCAAGCGATCCCGCGCAACAACCTCAAAACGGTGATCGACGAGTCCTACACGGCTTTCGGTGGTCTGGGGCCTGAACTTTCCCGGCTGACCCGGGGTGCCACCACGCTCGCGATCGATGCGCGCAACAACCTGCCTGCACTGACCACCCTGATCGACGAATCCAAGCCCGTCCTTGATACCCAGACCGAAACCTCCGACTCCATCCAGACCTGGGCAGCCAATCTCGCTCAAATCACCAATCAGTTGCAGCTGCACGACGAATCGGTGAAAGGCCTACTGGTCAACGGACCCCCCGCCGCTGACCAGGTACGTCAGCTGTTTGACCGCGTACGGCCCACTCTGCCCATCCTGCTGGCCAATATGGTCAGCCTCGGGCAAGTGGCCCTGACCTATCAACCTAATCTCGAGCAGATCCTCGCCCTCTACCCGATTGAGATCGCCGGCCTCCAAGGTGCCGCACTGGCCAACCGAAACACCAAACAGGACTACAAAGGTGTGTTCTTGTCCTTCAACCTGAACCTCAATGTGCCCCCGCCGTGCAGAACGGGATACCTACCCGCCCAACAGCAACGCGTACCGTCTGAAGTGGATTACCCACCGAAGCCCGCCGGTGACTTCTACTGCCGGATACCGCAGGAATCCGGCCTCACGAACGTCCGCGGAGCGCGCAACCTGCCCTGTGTGACTCGGCCGGGAAAGCGTGCGCCCACGGTGAAGATGTGCGAAAGCGACGAAAACTACGTACCACTCAACGACGGCACCAACTGGAAAGGCGATCCGAATGCGACGCTGTCCGGTCAGGCGGTTCCGCAGCTGCCGCCAGGAACGCCACCGCCCACCCCGGTGCCGGCGACCGCCCCGATTCCGGTCGCCGAGTACGACCCGAGCACAGGCAGCTACATCGGACCGGATGGAAAACAGTACAGGCAGGCGGATTTGGGCCGGAATGCTGCCGGGGATCAGACCTGGCAGGACATGCTGCTTCCGCCAAAGGACGGTGAACGGTGACCATCCACACCGCCGACGACCCGGCCGACGATCCCACAGCGAGTGGGACGGCCCCTGATGACACCGTCGATGTCGGTTCGGCCGAAGGCGCCGACGGCGGGGACCCCGAAGTCGCCAACGAAAAACAACATGGGGACACCGCGCCCCCCTCGCGAACCCCGATGCCGCCGCAGCGACTAGCGCTTGTGATGGGGTTGCTGGCGGCCGTGACGATGGCCGCTCTGACCAGTTGGCTCGGCTTCCAGACCTACCAAGCGCATCAGGCCGCCGAACAACGTCAGCTATTCGTGCAGGTCGGACGGCAAGGCGCACTGAATCTGACCACGATCGACTGGCAGCACGCCGACGTCGATGTAAAGCGCATTCTCGACTCGGCTACCGGCACGTTCTACGACGAGTTCTCCCAGCGGTCACAGCCGTTCATCGACGTGGTCAACAAGGTGAAGTCCAAATCGGTGGGCACCATTACCGAGGCCGGCTTGGAATCGCATTCCCGTGACACGGCCCAGGTGCTGGTCGCGGTCAGCGTGAAGACCACGGTCGGCGATGGGCCAGAACAGGAACCCCGGTCATGGCGAATGCGCGTCACGGTGCAGAAAGTCGGCAACGATGCGAAGGTCGCCGACGTGGAGTTCGTGGTATGAGGAATTCACCAGCGAAAGTCGAGCCCGATGACGGCGACGCCGCCCACTCCGCCGGAGCCGACGCCCAACCACCATCACCCGAGAAAACATCGAAGAGCGCGTCGGGATGCGAGGCCGCCGTAGCGCCAGAATGCCTGGACCGCGACGATGTGGCCTCGATAGCCGACCGTCGCGGCACTTTCGTGCGGATGCTCGGATTCTGGCTCTTGCCCTCAATCGCGTTGTTGCTGGCGCTGGGCGCGGCCTACTTCAAGTATCAAGAAGGAACCGCCAGTGACGAGGATCGCGCCCGCGTTGAAACCGTTCAGGTCGCCACCGAAGCGACGGTCGCGATGCTGTCCTACACACCCGAAACGGCAGCCGAGAAACTCAAGGCCGCGCGCGATCGACTGACGGGACCATTTCGCGGTTCATATACATCGTTGACTGAGGATGTCGTCATTCCTGGGGCACAGCAGCAACGAATCTCAGCCACCGCCAGGGTGTCAGCCGCCGCCTCCGTCTCCGTAAGCAAGAACCGTGCCATCGTCATGGTGTTCGTCGACCAAACCACCACTGTGGGCAAAGACGCGCCGACAGAGACCGACTCCGTAGTCCAGGTCAGCCTCGACAAGGTCGAATCCCACTGGTTGATATCGGGTTTCGAGCCGAAATGAGCACCATCCAAACTTCAAGGTCGGCTGGTGGCCCCCAAGTCCGCCGATAGCAGCGTGTGAGGAGTGACCTTGAGTGCCGTGCGCGCAGTGAGACCATTTAGCATCCACGTCGCCGATGACGTTCTCGACGATCTACGAACGCGTCTTTCGCGGACCCGTTGGCCGGAAGCCGAATGTGTACCGGACTGGACCCAGGGCATCCCGCTCGGGTACACCCGCGAACTGGCCGCCTATTGGGCCGACGGATACGACTGGCGGTCCCGTGAAGCCGCCCTCAACCGATTCGATCAGTTCGTCGTCGAAATCCACGGCGTGGACATCCATTTCATCCACCAGCGATCTCCGCACCAAGAGGCTTTTCCGCTGGTGATCACCCACGGCTGGCCCGGCTCGATCGTGGAGTTTCACAACGTGATCGAGCCGCTGACCAACCCGACTGCCCACGGGGGACGGGCCGAGGACGCCTTCCACGTGGTGTGCCCGGCGCTTCCGGGCTACGGTTTCTCCGGCAAGCCCACCAACGCCGGCTGGGGTGTCGGGAAGATCGCGCAGGCCTGGGAGACGCTCATGCTGCGCCTTGGCTACCAGCGCTACGGCGCCCAGGGCGGCGACTGGGGCGCAGCGATCACCACACAAATGGGCCGCAACCGCGGCCACTGCGCCGCCATCCATCTGAATATGCCGATCGCTTACCCTCCAGCGGGCGGCATCACCGATCCGACCGAGGAAGAACAGCTGGCCCTGGCCGCCCTGACGACTTATCAGCGTTGGGAGACAGGCTATTCCGAGCAGCAGTCCACCCGGCCTCAGACCGTCGGCTACGGACTGGCCGATTCGCCGGTCGGCCAGATGGCCTGGATCGTCGAGAAATTCGCAGCGTGGATGGACTGCGACGGCCATCCCGAGAACGTGCTCAGCCGCGATGAGCTCCTCGACAACGTCATGATGTACTGGGCTACCAATAGTGGCTCCTCCTCGGCCCGGTTGTACTGGGAGAGCTTCAAGACCCTGGACGCGACAACTCGTGTGGAATTGCCCACTGGTATTGCTGCCTTCCCCAAGGAGGTCCTGCGCGCACCGCGAAGTTGGTGCGAACCGATCTACAACATCACCCATTGGACGACCATGCCGCGCGGCGGGCACTTCGCCGCTCTGGAACAACCGAGGCTCTTCGTCGACGACATCCGCGCATTCTTCGAATCCGTGCGGTGATGCGGCCAGCCGGCAGGCAACGAAGCTTTGGGAGCACGCTTTCGATGAGCTAAACTTTCTGTATTGCGGAGATATTATCTGCTAGCAAGAGGATGCCCGCTGACAAGCACGTGTCAACTATCAAGGAGGCGATGAGTGGTAGACGACCCACGGAGTGCAGTCATGAGAACGTGGACGCTCCCGCTAGGTGACGCAACTTTGCAGGGCCAAAGCGTCTACGACGTGGAGGATCCGTGTACCGGCGACGTGCTGACCCAGGTGCCCGACTGCAGCAGTGAGGATGTCGACAGGGTGGTGGCGACTGCACATGCCGCTCAACGCGATTGGGCGCTGCGGACGCCTCGCCAGCGCGGCACCGCGCTGCGGGCTTTGGCGACACTCATGCGCGATCACTCTGAAGAGCTCGCGCTGCTCGACGCAATTGACGGCGGCTTTCCACTGCCTGCGATGCGCGACGACGTCACGTGGGCGGCCGACGTGCTCGAGCTGATGGCAGACGACGCGCTCGACCTCGGCGGACGGACTATCCCGCTCTCGGCGAACCTGCACTACACGCTGCAGCAGCCCTACGGCGTAGTCGCTCGAATCGTCCCCTTCAATCATCCCGTCCTATTTGCAGGATCCAAGATCGCCGCTCCGCTGATGGCGGGGAACGCCGTGGTGCTCAAAGCTCCCGATCAAACACCGTTGTCGGCCATCCGGCTCGCCGAGCTCGCCAGGGAGGTCCTGCCCGAAGGCCTATTCGGGGTGGTAACCGGGCACGGGGCAACTGCCGGCGCCGCGTTGGTTGCCCATCCACTAGTCCGGCGAATCGGCTTCATCGGCTCCCCGGGCACGGGCCGACATATCCAGCGCTTGGCGGCCGAGCACGGCGTCAAATACGTCACGCTGGAACTCGGCGGCAAGAACCCGATGATCGTCATGCCCGACGCCGACCTCGAGGCGGCTGCCAAAAGCGCCGTGGTAGGGATGAACTTCACCACCACCGCGGGCCAATCATGCGGATCAACAAGCAGACTGCTGCTGCACGAAGCGATCGCTGACGAGGTGATTGATCTGGTCGTCGATCAGGTCGCTGCCATCAAGGTAGGCGACCCGCTCGTTGACGGCACGGACATGGGACCCGTCATCGACCAAGCGCAATACTCAAAGTCGTTGCGGGCCATCGAGTCAGGACGGGCGGGCGGCGCCAGCGTACTTACCGGTGGAGGACGCGCGCAGGGTGTTGGTAGCAAAGGCTGGTATGTCGCCCCGACCGTATTGGCTGGAGTGGCACCACAAGCCGATGTCGCCCGCGACGAGATCTTCGGGCCCGTTCTTTCGGTGCTGACCGTCCGTGACGAAGCCGAGGCTGTCGAAGTTGCCAACAGCGTCGAGTTCGGGTTGACCGCCGCGGTGTGGACCAACGACGTAAGCCAAGCCCACCGCATGGCTGCGGGACTTGATGCCGGCTACGTCTGGATAAACGGCAGTGCACGCCATTACTGGGGGTTGCCCTTCGGCGGTTGGAAATCGTCAGGTGTTGGATCCGAAGAGTCCACGGAGGAACTGTTGTCCTACACCCAAGTCAAGGCAGTAACCGTAACCGTCACCTTGGACTGAACTGCGTCGATGCGCTGGAAGGCGTCGACTGCGGACGGTGACCTTTCTCGCAGTCGAAATCCTGTGGGAGAACTGCTATTTGACGTAGGGCGTCAGTCGGCCGTGCATCGGCGCCCCAGACGATAAGCGACCGATTAGAAAATCGACTCGGGACACGGCATCGCGCCGTTGCGGGTATGTGACACGCGGCTGTTTCCCCCGGAACCCCTCCGATGCCCGCGGCGGCGGCTATGTCCGGCGTCGGGTCGGGCAGCACGCAATCGACTGGTACACGCCGACTTGCGCTAGCATCAGTTGTAGTTTCAAAATAGTTGTGTGAATGAAACTGTTGTCGAACGACTGAGCCGCCGGCACAAGGCCTTCGTCCTGGCGTCCTGCTGCCTGAGCGTGCTCATTGTGTCGATCGACGTGACCATCGCCAACGTTGCAATCCCGAGCATCCGCGCCGACCTTTCGGCGTCGCCTTCGCAAATGCAGTGGGTCATTGACATCTACACCTTGATGGTGGCCTCGCTATTGCTGCTCTCGGGTGCCATGGCCGACCGATTCGGTCGGCGGCGTACGTTGCAGATCGGGTTGACAATCTTTGCGTCGGCCTCCCTACTGTGCAGCGTGGCTCCCAACGTCGAAACGCTGATCGGCGCCCGCTTCCTGCAGGCGATCGGCGGTTCGATGCTCACTCCTGCTGGGTTGTCGATCGTCACGCAGGTGTTCACCGGCAGAGTGGAGCGCGCGCGCGTCATCGGCATATGGGGGGGCGTCGTAGGCATCTCGATGGCCTTGGGTCCGATCATGGGCGGAATACTTCTCGAGTATGTTGACTGGCGAGCAGTGTTCTGGATCAACGTGCCGATCTGCGCGCTTGCGGTGCTGTTGACCGCGATCTTCGTTCCCGAATCCAAGTCGGTCACCATGCGCGACGTCGACCTGATCGGCTTGGTCCTGGGCATGGCCTTCCTGTTCGGACTGGTGTTCGTGCTCATCGAAGGGCCAGGGATGGGCTGGACCGACACCCGCGTCGTCGTTAGCTGTTGCCTCGCAGCGCTGGCCTTCGCGACATTCCTGCGCTACGAGTCACGCCGCCTCGACCCGTTCGTCGAGCTCCGATTCTTCCGCAGCATCCCGTTTGCTTCGGCGACGGCCATCGCGGTGTGCGCATTCGCTGCATGGGGCGCGTTCCTGTTCATGATGTCAATCTATTTGCAAGGGGAGCGCGGGCTTTCAGCGGTGAATACCGGGCTGATGTTTCTGCCCGTGGCCGTCGGCGCATTCATCTTCTCGCCCTTGTCTGGCCGGCTGGTGGGGCGATTTGGTGCCAGACCGTCGCTGATGATCGCCGGCGCATTGATCGTCGCCGCGACTCTCATGTTCGCGCAGATGAGCGACGCTACCCCGCAATGGCGAATGCTGGTCGCCTTTGCGGTTTTCGGCGTCGGTACTTCGATGGTGAACGCACCGGTCACAACCGCGGCCGTCAGCGGTATGCCGACCGACCGCGCCGGTGCGGCGGCGGCTATCACATCCACGAGCCGACAGGTGGGCGTCGCCATCGGTGTGGCCATATGTGGCCCGGTCGCTGGTGCGGCATTGGGCGACACCAACGTCGATTTCGCGGTCTCCGCCCAGCCCCTATGGCTAGTGTTCGCTGGAGTTGGTGTGCTGATCTTCACGCTCGGTGTCTACTCGACGTCGAAGCGCGCGCTGCGCTCAGCAGAGCATCTGGCGCCGCTGATCGCAGGAACCGATCCGCGACGGGAGGCTGCCGATGTCGCGTAATCCGGAAGCGGACGAGGTCTGGCGCGCGATGACCGCACTGGTCACCGACAACCGCGACAGTTGGAGGCGAGCGACCGTCGACCAGACGGGCCTACCTTTCAGTCGCATCCGGATCCTGCTCCGGCTGTCCCGCGGTTCGATGACCGTCAAAGAGGTCGCGCACGCCGTGACAATCGATCCCCCGGCGGCCACGGTGGCCGTCAACGATCTGGAGGACCGCGGCCTAGTCATGCGTCAGACTATTCCCACCAACCGGCGGTACAAAGTGGTATCACTGACCGACGCCGGCTGGTCGATGGTGGCCACCATCAATGCGGTCGACGACCCGGCTCCCGAAGCGCTTGCGGCACTTGAGGGTAATGAACTGAGGGCGCTGCGCGATGCGATAGCAAGAGTCAGCGCCGCCGCCAAACACTGAATGAAAGCCGCGGCCGGATCGCTCAACGAACGACTCTCAGTCCGGCCTAGCGAACCTGCAACATGCCAGGGTCGCTGTGGGTCTGCAGAAGTCGGGTCAGATGGCGGGATTGGTGGACCAAGGGCCGCGAGTGTCGAGAAGAACCCTGTTCGGTTGGAGTCCTGGGTGGCAGACGTCGGTCTGCGAGGGGATGCCGGCTGATACCGCCGTTACCGCGGTGGCCTAAATAATAGCTTGCAAACAGTTATCATCCTATGTAAGCTTCCGTGTGGTGTAGCCCACATGAGTGCTCACGTTCTACGGGCACAAATCGATAGGAAGGTGCGCCCGGTGGATTCGATGGCGCCTGATGCGACGACAATGCGAACATTAGAGAATGCGCGCGGCTCCATCCTAAAGGGTCGCCTCCCTGCGTCTCTCATCGCTAATGCAGCGCTTTACGAGCTTGAATTGAAGCGAGTATTTGGTAGGACCTGGCAGTTTCTCTGCCACGAAGACGAGATCCCCAATGCGGGTGACTATGTAGTGCGCTACATCGCTGATAACTCAATTATTGTCGCGCGGCAGCAGGATATGACGATTCGGGCGATGTCGAACTCGTGTCGGCACCGCGGCACGCTGCTTTGCCGAACCGAGTCTGGGAATGAGTCGGCGTTCCAGTGTCCGTACCACGGTTGGACCTATCGAAACAACGGTGATCTCATCGCGATACCTGCGCAGCAGGCAGTGTACGGTGCTGCGTTCGACAAGAGTCGGCTAGGGTTGCGCGCTCTGCCGATGCTGGACTCGTACGCGGGCCTTGTCTTCGGGTGTGTGTCGGATGAGGCGCCGGGACTGGATGAGTACCTCGGGGACATGCGCTGGTATCTCGACTTGATGATGAAGAAGAGCCCGACCGGCCTTGAGGCGTGGGGTGCCCCGCAGCGTTGGGTGATTGACGCGAACTGGAAGACCGGCGCCGACAACTTTGTTGGGGACGGCTATCACACGGTCATGACGCACCGTTCGATGTGTGAGCTGGGGTTGTTACCGCCCGATAATGTGGCCGTTTCGCCGGCCCACGTCAGCCTATCGGGCGGGCACGGGGCGGGCGTTCTAGGCGCACCACCCGGCATACCCGCACCGCCGTACATGGGCTATCCGGAGGAAATCGTCTCCGGTCTCAGCGAGGGTTACGGCGATGACGTCCATGGCGAGATGCTGAAACGGACGATGTTCATTCATGGCAATGTGTTCCCGAACTTGTCCTTCTTGAACGCCTTCATCGCCAAGGACGGGCAGTCTATGCCGGTGCCCATTCTGACCTTGCGGCAATGGCGTCCCTTGGACGCAGCTCGTATGGAGGTGTGGTCGTGGTTCTTCGTGGAGCGCAACGCGCCCGAAGAGTTCAAGCAGCAGTCGTTTGAGACTTATGTTCGGACGTTCGGGGTCGGGGGTGTCTTCGAGCAGGATGACGCCGAGATATTCCAGGCTATTACCAAGGGAACACGCGGCGAGTTGGCTGGTGGTGTGGAGCTGAACCTGGAGATGGGACTGGACAATCTGGCTCCTGATCCAACGTGGCTGGGCCCGGGACGACCGTTGGCCAGTGGCTACGCCGAACAGAATCAGCGCGAGTACTGGAAGCAGTACTTCGACTATCTGGCCACACCGAGAAGGGATGAGAACGTATGACGACAACGGTGCCGCAGGATCCACCTAAGGCTGCGAGGGTTTCGCGCGACGTGCGCGAGGAAATCGAAGACTTCCTTTTCGACGAGGCCGATCTGTTGGATCGCGATGAGTTCGAAGAGTGGCTGGAATTGCTGGCACCGAATGTGCACTATTTCGCGCGCGTCCGTCAGACGCTTCGCAGAGCAGGTGGCCCGGGGTTCTCTGAGCGCTCTATGCACCTGAGTGATAACTACACGAGTCTGAAGATGCGTATTCAGCGGCACCGAACGTCGTCGGATTGGGCTGAGGATCCTCCGTCGCGGATCCGGCACTACATCACCAATGTCAGGGTCAGGTCTGGTGAGGACAGCGATGAGTACCGTGTGACGTCGAATGCGTTGCTGGTGCGCACGCGCGCGGACGAGCCTAAGGCGGAGACAGTCGCTGCCGAGCGCCGAGACATTATTCGTCGCGACGAGACGGGTTTGAAACTGGTCCAGCGCGAGATCCTGCTGGATCACACCACATTGCCCACGCACAACCTGTCATTCTGGATCTAAGGTGCCGGTGAGCTTGACATCATTACGGCGGCGCCTCCGCCGAAACTCCGGCCCACGAACGTTGTGGCCGAGCGAATTTGGGTCTGTCCTTAAGGTAGGCCGGTAGGTGCGCGCAGCTATTTATCACGGCCGCGAAGACGTGCGGATTGAAGAGCTTCCCGACCCGAGTCCACGTGCGGGCGAAGTGGTCATCGAGGTGGCCCGAGCGGGGATCTGCGGCACAGACCTGCATGAGTACATCGCCGGTCCGATGCATGCTGCGCCAGGGGTCGTCATTGGCCACGAATATTCCGGGACGGTGGTCGGCGTCGGGCCCGGCGTGCGCGAGTTCACCGAAGGTGACCGAGTCTGCGGCGTCGGCGTTTTCGGCTGCGGTGAATGCGGCTTCTGCAAACAGGGGGCTGAAGCACTCTGCGGAACAGTCGGTTTCATCGGCTTCGCTGTCAACGGAGCACTTGCCCGCTACGCGTCGTTGCCGACGAAGGCGTTGTTTCGCATCCCGGATGAGATCAGTCTCGCCGAGGCTGCCGTCGTTGAACCGATCGCGTCGGCGTACCACGCTGTCCGCCGTAGCGGGTTGGCAGCGGGTGGGACCGTCTTCATCGCCGGCGCTGGCCCGATCGGCCTCGCCCTGGTGCAGTTCTCACTTGCCAAAGGTGCGACTCAGGTCATCGTCAGTGAGGTTTCGGCGACGCGCCGCGTTGCCGCTCACCGGGTCGGGGCTACGCGCGTAATCGATCCTCTGGCTGAGGATGCAGTTGAGGTGGTTCGGACGTTGACGAACGGAAACGGCGTCGACATCTCCTTCGACGCTGCCGGCGTACAACCCGCGCTTGATGCGGCGTTGGGCGTGCTGCGCCCCCGCGGTCGATTGATGGTCGTGGCGATTTGGGAGGCTCCGGCTGGTATCGACATCAATCGAAGCATCATGCGCGAAGCAGATATTGGCTTCTCATTTTGTTACGAAGCGCAAAGGCAGGTCCCGGCGATTCTTGACTTACTAGCTACGGGGGCGATCAGCCTCGGTGAACTCATCACCGACGAGATCCCGTTGGATGCCGTGATCAGTCAGGGCTTCGAGGAATTGCGCGTCAACCGCGATGCACACGTAAAGATACTGATCGACCCATCGGCATAGCTGCGACCGGTATCGCACGCAGTAGATGTCACGCCGCCGCACCAAAGGAGTTAAGTGTCTGCCAATATGGAGAGCCTGTTCGACGGTCTGACCGTCCTCGAGCTGGGGCACGTGATCGCGGCGCCTTTCGCTGCGTCGCTGATCGGCGACTTCGGAGCACAGGTCATCAAGATCGAAGACCCCGGCTCAGGCGACATGTTGCGCGGGTCCGGTCCGAGGAAAGACGGAGTGCACCTTTGGTGGAAGTCCGCGGCGCGGAACAAGTCAAGCGTCGCTATCGATCTGCGTCTCCCCGAGGGGCAAGCGCTGGTGCGCAAAATGGTCGAACGCGCCGACGTGGTGATCGAAAACTTCCGCCCGGGAACGCTCGAGCGTTGGGGACTGGGATGGGAGGAACTGCACGCAGCGAACCCGCGGCTGATCATGTTGCGGATTTCTGGGTATGGCCAGATCGGCCCGGAGAGCGCAAAGCCGGGATACGGACGGGTCGGCGAGGCCATGAGCGGAGCGGTACACATCACCGGGCACCCTGACCGACCACCGACGCATTTCGGTTTCTCCCTGGGCGATGTCACGACAGGAATCATGGGTGCGTTCGCTGTTGCCGGAGCACTCTTCAAACGTGAAGCGATCGGGAATCGCTTCGATGGGGAATGTATCGACCTGGCTCTCTACGAGTCACTGTTTCGTGGAATCGACTGGCAGGTAATCCTCTACGACCAGTTGAACTATGTTGCCGAGCGTCAGGGCAACCAGTTTCCGGTCAGCCCGTCACCGGTGTCAGATACTTATCTCAGTTGCGATGGGGTGTGGTACACCGTGGCGACCGGCACCGTCCGGTCAGTACAGAGCCTGCTCGAACTGCTGGGCGGCACGACTCTGCGCAACGATCCGAAGTACGCGACACAGGAACTGCAGATGTTGCACCGCGAGGAGCTCGGCGAGATGGTTCGCCAGTGGTTCGCCGAAAACAACTCCGATATTGTCGAAAAGGCCTGCGCGAGCGCGGGTGTCGTGGCTGCGCGGATCTTCACGCCGGCAGAGATGTTCTCCAGTCCCACGTTCGCGGCTCGCGAGAGCCTGGTCGAGGTCGCTGACCAGGAATTGGGTCCGGTCCGCGTCACCGGGGTGGTGCCGAGGTTGACGAACTTTCCCGGATCCGTGCGCAGCACCGGGCCCCGTCTCGGGATCCACGGCCAAGAGGTGCTGACTGAGTGGCTCGGCTTGGCCGACTCGGAGTACGAGGCGCTGGTATCGAGTGGCGTCGTCGGGGCGGTCGACGTTGACGGAGAGGTTCCCGGGCATTGAATTCGCTGCGGGACAGGGCTTGCATCGTCGGCGTTGGTCATACGGTCTACCGTCGTGATGCCACTGAGTCGGCAACGGACCTTGGCCTGCAGCTTGAAGCGGCCCATGCCGCGATCGTGGATGCCGGGCTGTCGGTTGGCGAGATCGATGGCCTCATCTGCCCGATCAACGGTGGCACGGCCGAAGATTTCATCGCGAATCTTGGCCTGACGAATGTTCGTTACGCGGTGACTTCCCATACCGGAGGCGCGGCAAGTGTGGCGGGTCTGGCAACTGCGGCGATGGCGGTTTGGTCGGGCGTCGCTCGCCATGTCCTCATTCCCGCGGGCTGGTGTGGATACTCAGGTCCGCGTGCCCGCGGGATGGCATCGAGCGCGGACATGGCGATAGGCAAGGTTGTCCGGGATTATTACGCGCCACAGGGCGCGGTGTCGGCGGTGCACCAGTATGCGCTCGTGGCCGACCGCTACGTCCGCAAGTATGACGTGCCGCCTGAAGCGATGGGGGCGGTGGCAGTTGCGTTTCGTGCTAACGCGCAGCTCAACTCGAATGCGGTGATGTGCGGCCGTGAGTTGACGATGCAGGACTACCTCGACGCTCCACCGATCAGTTCGCCGTTGTGTTTGTTCGATTGCAGTTTGGAGACCGACGGCGCAGCAGCGGTGGTGGTATCAGGGGCCGAATGTGCGGCTGACGGCCCGCACCGGCCGGTGTTTGTGATGAGCGTGGCGGAAGGTCGCCCATTTCCCGTCGACGAATTCGCCAACAGGGCCGATCCATTGGAGATCGGGCTCGCCGAGGCGGCGCCGCGCGCGTTTGCCGACGCCGGTGTCGCCCCGTCTGATATCGATCTGCTCGAGGTTTACGACAGTTTCACTGTCAACGTGTTGCGGCAGATCGAAGCGGCCGGATTCTGCAAGCCGGGCGAAGCAGCGGATTTTGTACTCGACGGGTGTATCGCCGCGGACGGCCTGTTGCCGACGAATCTCAATGGCGGTTTGCTCTCCGAAGCGCACGTGCAAGGGATGAACAATCTGGTCGAGGCGGTGCGGCAACTGCGCGGGGGCTTAGCGGAGCGCCAGGTCCACGACGCGGAGTTGGCCGTAGTGACCGGTATGGGCGGCGGATGGGGTTCAGGTGCTCTCGCCATATTGCGTCGGTGACGGCGTTGTGACTGGCCGCTTCACAAGGGGCCCGATGTGAGGCGAACGGAAACGGATGTCGCAGCACCGCTGTTGCCATCCCTGGAAGGTCTCACGGCGGAGTTCTATGAGCATTGCCGACGTCAGGAGCTGTCGTTTCAGCGGTGTTCAAGGTGCGGCCGTTGGCGTCACGTTCCTCGCCTGACGTGTGCTGGCTGCGGCAGTAACTCCTGGTCTTGGCAGAGGTCGTCGGGCAGGGGAGTGGTATTCAGCTACACGGTTATTCACCGCGCGCTGCATCCCGGGTTCGACGAGGCCGTCCCGTTCGTGTGCGCCGTTGTCGAAATGGATGAGGGTGTGCGGATGGTGGCACGGATAGTGGACCTAGTTGCCGACCGGACGGCGATGCTGGTTGATGCGGCCGTCGAGGTTGTCTACGTGCACGTCGCCGATGATGTTGTGCTGCCGGCATTTCGGCTGTCCGCTGCGGAAGTGCGGGGCAATGGCCGCCGCTGACGAGTTACGCGATCGTGTCGGTGAGAAGATCCACTTTCGAGGAGCCGACTCGGTGACGCAGAACGACATCCGCCGCAAACTGGAGGTTTTCACCTTTTCCTGCCCACTGCATGACGACGAGGCGGCAGCGAAGGCGCACGGCTACCTCGGCGTCGTGGCCCCGGTGACGATGACCCCGCTGTGGGGGCTGCCGCCGTATTGGGCACCCGGACAGCCCAGTCCCTATCTGGTCGACGGGCAGGAGATGACGGGCAACATCACCGACACGCTGGCTCTGCCGTTCAGCCGATCGGTCAACGTCAGCAGCGAGTGGCAATACCACACACCGCTGTACTTGGGGGACAGGTTGCAGGGGACTACGACGATCATCTCGGTAGAGCAGAAGCGCACCCGGGTGGGTACCGGAGTCTTCCTGCAATACGAGTCGGAGTACGTGAAGTTTTCGGGAGAACTGGTGGCGCTCAACCGAAATACCGTCTTCAACTACGACCCAGACGACGCCTCCAGGCCTGAGCCCGGCACTTCGGCCCGCGCCCAGCAGGGCGACCGAGGTCCCCGCACGCGCTCAGTGGATGATGCCGATACCAGTGTCGACTGGAACACGCCACTTCAGTTCGACGACGTTACGGTCGGTGCGCAAGTGCGCGGACCGGCTCTGGCCCTGACCTACCAGCGCATTGTGATGAACATTGCCGCGGATCGCATGTTTTCCGGGATACACCATAGCGCCGCGGCCGCTCATGCCGCGGGGCTTGCCGACATCATCTTCAATACTCGTGGCCTGGAAACTCTTTTCGAGACCGGGCTTCGTCGCTGGATGGGCCTTCGCGGCAGGTTGGTGCATCTGGGTCCGTTCAAGATGAGTGCCTCAGTTCACCCGGGCGACGTCGTGCAGGCGCGATGGACGGTGACTGGCAAGCATGCCCAGGCTGGCGCAGAAACCGTAGATCTCGATTTCGGTGTCTTCGCCGGGGATCGGCAAGCGGTGCAAGGGATTGCCGCCATCGCCCTCGATGGCAAAGAGCAAAGCTGATCAGAAGTTTGTAGGACAAGAGGGGTTCCCATGAGTGTCATCAAGGCGGACGTGGAGGTCTGCCAAGGCTACGCGAACTGTGTCGTTGCAGCGGCCGACGTCTTCGACATCGGTGATGCGGGAACCGTTGTCATTCTTGATGACACGGTAACCGAGAGCGCTGAGGCAAGGATCGTCACGGCAATTCGCAGTTGTCCCGTCTCGGCTTTACGTCTCGCAACGATTTGAGTGAGACGGCCGTGAACGTGCAAGTACCAGCGGGTGAGTGCGTCGACCATGGTTGAGACGAGTTGGTTCCCGAATGTGCTTGCGTTTCAACCGGCACGAGTTCTGCTGCTTGCAGGCCGACCGGGGTCTGGCTCCACTCGACGAGGTACGACGTGAGATCGACGCCTGGCAGACGCGGTGACGGTTTGTGGTGATCTGAGTTACGGCTGTCTCGGGGGTGGTTCGGGCATTACAGCAAAGGAAAGGTAGCGATGACGTTAAGAATGATTACTTCAGGCGGTTCAGATCAAACCGCTCGTAGTCTCGTCGATGTCGATCGCGGGGAGATCAGTCGCGAAATCTTCATCGATGCTTCGATTTTCAACCGTGAGTTGGAGTATTTGTTTCCGCGAGCCTGGTTGTTTGTGGGCCATGCCTCGCAGGTGTCTGCGCCGGGCCAGTTCTTCTCGTCGAGGATGGGTTCGGATCCGGTGCTGTTGACCCGTGACGCTCAAGGTGATGTGAATGTCCTCCTCAATTCGTGCCGACATCGGGGTATGGCGGTGTGTCGCTATGACGAGGGCCGTACGCTGCAGTTCACCTGCCCCTACCATGGCTGGTCGTACTCGATGGACGGTTCGCTGGTGTCCACTCCAGGGGATTTGCACGGTGTGCCGCAGCAGGGCATGGCCTACGGCAATGGCCTTGACAAAGCGAGTTGGGGACTTGTCAGGGCTGCCAAGGTGCACAACTTCAAAGGCCTGATCTTCGCGTGCTGGGACCCCGCCGCCCCGGATTTCGACGAGTATGTCGGCGACTTTCACTATTGGCTGGACAACCTGGCTGATGCTTTCGATGGCACCGAGGGCGCGACCGAGGTGTTCCGTGGAGTGCAGAAGTGGCGCATCAGATCGAATTGGAAGTTCGTTTCAGAAAACTTTCTGGGCGATACCTATCACGGGGCGACGACTCACGCCTCAGTTGAACAGGTGGGTATCGGCCCGGGCGGCAGAAACTCCCGGCGTCACGGTGAACGACAGGATCAGGGTGGTTTTTCGAAGGGCCGAGTGAAGACGTCGTTTCGTACGGGCCACGGTGCATCGGACAACCTGGCGTATGAGATCGCCTATCCTGAGTTCGCCGAAGAACCGGCCTTGAGTGAGTACTTCTCCCAGGCCTGGGCACTCCGTAAAGAGCGGTTAGAGGCGCAGGGCAGACAGCTCGGTGGTCGTGGCCCAGCGACGATGTTCCCCAATATGTCGTTCTCCGCCGGTTTTCCGCGGACGATCCTGGTGTCACACCCGATCAGCCCCACCGAAACCGAAGTGTGGCGGTGGTACCTCATCGACAAGAACGCACCCGATGATGTACGTGACTGGCTGCGCCGCTATTACATGCGCTACTCGGGTCCTGGAGGGATGACGGAGCAAGACGATATGGAGAACTGGAATTACGCGACGCAGGCCAGCCAGGGCGTGATAGCCCGGCGCTATCCCTACAACTATCAGCAGGGTCTCGATATGGAAACTCCCAGTGCGCTCGACCAGGCTGTGCATTCTCACCACCCCATCGCAGGCGAGGTGAATGCACGCGCCTTTTACCGGCGATGGGCCGAGTTCACCGACAACCTCTCGTGGCCTCAACTCATCGAACTTGCCAAATCCGACGAGAGAGCCGCACGGTCGTGAGTGCAACGGGCGGTGAAATTTCCACGAGGCAGGATGCGGTAGAGAAGTTGCTGCTTCAGGCCGAAATCGCCGATTTCCTCTATCGGGAAGCCGACCTGCTCGACGAACGACGTTACTCCGAATGGCTCGGTCTGCTCACCGACGACTACGAGTACTCCGTTCCACTGCGGGCGAACGTCGCCTACGACGACCTCGCGCAGCTGGAGCAGACTCAGGAAGGTCACGACATCTGCTGGTTCGACGAGAAAAAGGAGACCGTCGCTTTGCGGGTGGAGCAGCTGATGACTGGCCTGCACTGGGCCGAAGAACCCGTCTCGCGAGTGTCACACCTGGTTACCAACGTGCGTATTGAAGGAGTAAACGGCGCGGAAGTCGATGTGAGTTGCCGGTTCCTGGTGTATCGAAACCGGGTCGCCGATGAGACTGATTTGCTGGTCGGCCGGCGCAAGGACCGGTTGCGCCGCGTCGCCGGTGACTGGCAACTGTGCCGTCGCCGGCTACTCCTCGACCAAACGGTCTTACTCGCTAAGAACCTGTCGATCATTCTATGAAGCCGGACCATGTCCTTGAACCCTTGACCTTCAGCACGGCAAAATATATTCTTCTCTAAACATATTTGATGGGCCGCGACCGATGAGGGGGCAGCTGGATTGTCTACTTCGCTCCAACCGAAGCGGCGTGCCGATGACGTGACCGCTCTGCGTGTGATGACAGAGGAAATGCGCCCGCTTCTCGTCGGCGACGGGTACCAGATGTTCGATGTGCGCGCTCCGCAATCATCGGGCCCACCGCCGCACCAGCATCCCTGGGATGAAAGCTATGTCGTGCTGGAGGGCGAACTGTGGGTAAGCCGCGGCGGCGAAGAAGCGACCCTGCAGGTGGGTGAGGCGATTCGAGTGCCGGCTGGCGTCGTGCACGCCTATCGCGTTCTCTCTGACGGCGCCCGGTGGATCACGACTTCGTCTTGCCCGGGCGGCGCGCTGGATTTCTTTTCAGACGTGGACGAAACGTCGAACGGTCCGGGTGACGTGAAGGCCCTCATTGAGGCGGCCAAGCGAAACAGTGTCCGATTCGCCGATCCGGCGCTGGGATAGCCGTCTGTTGAGCCACAGGGCCGCAGATGCCGGCATTCGCCGACGGTGTCGGTAGTCGGTTTACGGCCTGACATTCGGTGGTCGGTGTCATGAGGCGGGTCGGCGTGATCGGCTTGGGCGGCATGGGTTCCGCGCTGGCGGCGTCACTTCTTGCGACGGACCATTACGTAGTCTGTTTCGACATTCGGCCCGACGTATTACGCCCAATTGTCGAGCTAGGCGCCGAGGCTGCTGCGGACGCGCGTGAGTTGGCCGGCGCATGTGATGTCGTTTTGACGTTCCTCCCGGGGCCGAGTCAGGTGCTGGAGGTGGCGCTCGGGTCGGAGCGAGGTGTCCTGGCCGGCCTTGCCGACGGGGCCGCCCTGCTGGATATGTCGACCTGTAATCCCGAGGTCGCAGCAATCATCGGTCAGGCCTACGACGCGGCTGGGAGGCGTTTTGTCGATTGCCCCGTCAGCCGAAAGGCGCCGAACATGACCGTTCTGGTCGGAGGCCCAAGCGGGGTGCTCGGCCCTGATGCCGATGTCCTCGCCGCCGTCTCGCGCACCTTGGTGTACTGCGGCCATCGAGGTGCGGGATATGCCACCAAGCTTCTCAACCAGCACATCAAGTACAGCTGGTACCTCGCTTCGGCGGAAGCCCTCTTAATCGCTGAGGCGATGGGATTGAATGCCGGCGAGGTAGCCGACGCGATCGCGGAGTGCAGCGGGGGGGACTCGGGTCTCACCACGGCGGCGGCGTACTTCCGCCACGACACCGAGTCAGTTAGAAACCGCGCCCCCGCTAGCACCATTACGAAAGACTCCGCGCTCGCGGAACGAATGGCGACGAACGCCGGTATCCGCAGCAGGACGCTTGAGCCCGTCGTGGACTTCTTCCAAAGTGTTGCGGCCTCGGAGTTTCGCGACCGTGCCTACCCCGAAAGCACAGAACTTCTTCAACGAATCCGGTCGATGCCTCCGAGGTGAACCCCTACGTCTTGAGTGCGACCCCCGTCACGCTGTATAGCTAACTGAATTGTAAACGGGCCGAATATCGGTGAGCGGAAAGAAAGACCACCGACCATTTGCCGGTATGATCACCACCCGGTGGAGATGTCTGCCGAACCGCTGATCAACGTTGCAAGGGACTTCATGAGTACCGAGAAGTTGACGATGGCCGAACAGGTCGCGGCCAAGACCCGCGAAGCCGGACCCGATCACGACCCCTCTTCGTTGGCGCTCCCGCTTGCGCTCTACCGTGCTGTGACCGCCTTCGGTCGGGTAGCCGTCGATGAGTTGACGCCGGTAGACCTCTCGATGAGCCAGTTCAACGTTCTGACCGTCCTGAAGCGCGCCGACGGGCCGATGACGATGGGCGCACTGGCCGATTCTATTTCCGTACGCCAAGCCAGCCTGACGAGCGTGGTGGACACGCTGACCAAGGCAGGTTTTGTCACACGCAAGGTGAATCCCCGCGATCGGCGCTCGGTTGTGGTCGCGATATCGAAGAAGGGCGATCAGTTCATGACCGAGTTTCTGCCCGGTCATTACGACTTTCTGCAGAGACTCTTTGCCGGTATCAACCCGCGACACAGGCAGCAGCTGCTTGCACGACTGAACGAACTAATAGATTGCTTGGAGAACTACCCGAGCGGCCAGCGCACCTCCTGATCGGTCCCCGGGTATAGGACGGTCGACGCCGCTACGGTGCTGACGTCCACTCACCGGTCCTCGCTTGGCATCCACGGCTCCAACTGAGGGGTCTATCGGGTGCACTCAGGTAGTGAGTACTCCCGAGAAGAACGTTCGCTCGTCGGCTAGGTTGCGTCCGACCTTGGTGAAACGCGGCAGTCCGCGTGGCGCTCAGGGTTTGTCGCGAGGTGCGAATGACATTGCGGCACAGAAGAATTATTGATACGACGCTGCACGACCGCAGTGAAGAACTGTGTCGATGTGATGGTCGACAGCTTGCGTCGGCAGCCGCACCGCTGCGCCCGCTTGACGTGGGCATCGTCTCCCCTTCGAGAGTCCCATTTACACAGAAGCCTAAATTTCTACCTTGCAGATATTCGGGAAGTATGATAAAAACTGGGTACTGTACTGGCTGAGGGGACGTCGAAGGTTGCTCAAAGACGCTTCAATTTGTGTGAGCTTGCTTGGAGCGGAAACACGCTTCGTAGATGTCGACGGCGTCCGAACCAGGACAATTCAGGCAGGGGAAGGTCCGGACCTCATTCTCATGCACGGGGGAGGCGGTCACGCCGAAGCCTTCGCCCGCAACGTGACGGCGCTGTCGCGTCATTTCCGAGTGCATGCGCTGGACCTGTTGGGTCACGGTCTCACCAGTGGTTGTGAGGTCGCCCCGAAGCGTAAGGACTATGTCAGTCACCTACTCGGATACATGGACCAGGAAGGCATCGACCGAGCCCACCTGGTGGGCGAGTCGTTAGGAGGTTGGATCGCGGCGTGGACTGCGTTGGAACATCCCGACCGTGTCGACCGGTTGATCTACGTGTGCGGCGCGCGGTTGACGCTAGAGGTCGGCGCCGATGCCGAGGCTCGCACCGCTGCCGGGCGCGCAGAGCTTGCCCGGGTCACCCGGCAATTCCTGGCTGACCCGAGTCCGGCGAATGTGCGGGAGAGGATGGCCTGGCTTTTCCACCACCCTGACCGCGACCTGACCGATGAACTGGTGGCGCTGCGGTGGGCACTTTACCAGAGCGAAGAATCGCGGTCGGCACTGACGAACGCGACGGCGCCGCCCTCAGCGGCGACTGCTGAGGACAATCTCACGGCTGAGCGATTGACCAGCTTGACCAGGCCCACGCTCGTGCTGTGGACGAGTCACAATCCCTCGGCGACGGTGGAATTCGGACGGCGGGCAGCCGAGCTAATTCCCGGCGCTGAATTCGCATTGATGGAGGATTGTGGCCATTGGCCGCAGTGGGAACGGCCGGAAGAGTTCAACCAAATCCTCACCAATTATCTTCAAGGTGATCGCGAGTCCCGAGGGCAACGTTGATGGAGACAATCGGTTCCAAAACCGGCTCGGCGCTGCCGATAGACTCCTCGGCCTTCTACGACGAGGCGGTGTACCAGCGGGAACTCGACTCCATCTTCAAGCGGTCGTGGCTATTCGTCGGCCACGAGTCCATGATCCCCAAGCCCGGTGACTTCCGCACAACCTATATGGCCGACGACGCCGTGATCGTATGCCGGGACAAGGAATCTCGTGTTCGTGTGCTGCTGAACAAATGTCGGCACCGAGGCAATAAAGTCTGTCAGTTCGACAAGGGCAACGCGAACATCTTTCACTGCAGCTATCACGGCTGGAGTTACGACACTGCCGGACGGCTGCGCAGTGTTCCGCTAGCCGGGAGCGCCTACGGGCCGCAGTTCGATAAGGCCAGCATGGGCCTCGTCTCCCCCCGGGTAGCTACCTACAAAGGACTTATCTTTGCTTGCTGGGATCAGTCGGCGCCGCCGCTGGAAGAATATCTGGGGGAGGGCCTGCTGTGGTACCTCGACAACTTTCTACTCGACTGTGACCCCAACGGCCTGCAGGTCGTTCCCGGCCTGCACCGCTACCTCATGCCCGTCAACTGGAAGTTGTTGGCCGAGAACTTCGGCGGCGACCAGTATCACTTCGCTGCCACTCACGGATCGGTTTCCGCACTGTCGAAAGCTGGGCAGACTGCCCGCATCAACTTTTCGATAGACGAGGGGCAGCACTACAGCGTGGTTCTCGACGGCTGCGCGCCCCATGGGTTGCTGCAACTGGCAGTCGGTAAGAATTTCTATCAGGACGATCTCGCCCAAGCCGAAACGCTGGGTACCGAAGCAGTCGACTGGCTAACCGAGCGGCAGCGCCTGCAAGACGAGCGGTTGGCGACATCCCCCGTGCAGCCCTACAGCTTTCACGTAGCCAATATCTTCCCAAACTTCAGCATGATTGGCATGGGCACGGCTTTTTACGGTCGGGGATTCATCATGTGGCAGCCTCGGGGACCGCGGTTGACCGAGGTTTGGGAGTGGTGTTTGGTGGAAAGCTCCGCGCCCCGTGCTGTCAAGGAACGCATGGTCTTCGTCTTGAGTCAGCGGCAATCGGCGGCCGGTCTCGTGACGCCCGATGATCACGAAAACTTCGAACGATTGTCTGATGCCCTTGACACCGGAGTCGCCCGGGATGTGCCGTTCAACTACTCACTCGGCGAGGACGTCGAACCAATGGAGTCGCTGGTTGCGGAGTTACCCGGCAATGTCAGGCCGCAGATCAGCGAAGCCTACCAGCGCGAGTTCTATCGGCACTGGCACCGAACTATGACGGAGCCGGCCTAGCCATGGAGACCAGCCAGTTGGACGTGGAACTGCGGCTGCGAATAAACGAATTCTATGCGCGGGAGACCATGCTTCTCGATGATGGGCGGCTGGACGAGTGGCTGGGCTTATTGGCGCCGGATGTCAGATACACGATGCCATTCCCAGAGTCCAGCACGCATCCGGTCGACGATGATGACGGCCTACCGCCGTTTCTGTTGTTCAACGACGACTACGAATCGCTGAAGCTGAGAATTGCCCGGCTGGCTACTGGGCTCGCCCCCGGGGAAACTCCACGCACGATCACTCAGCGCTTAGTCAGCGACATCCTGGTCACCGATGTATCCGATCAAGAGCTGAGCGTCCGATCCAGCGTCATGGTGTTTCTCGTACGCCACGAACGCCACGAGAGCTTCTTCATCGGCAAACGACAAGACGTTCTACGCCGAGACGAAGACTCGGGCCTGCTGCTGGCCGCCCGGGACATCACCCTGGCTCATAGCGTTCTTCCACGAGCGATTTCGATCTTCTTCTAATGCCCAGTCGTTCACTAGCTCTCAGATAGGTCGCACATGACAGATGTCGCGTCACGCGAGCTCGGCCTAGGATTTCTCGGAATCGGTCAGGCAGTCGCCCGAATCTTCCAGCAGTACCCAGACATGTCGACGCTGCCGTATCGGGTTGTGGCGGCAGCCGATACCCGATCACACTCGCTCGCCCGCTTCGCCACCGAGTTCTCCGGCCAGACCTACACGAACGCAGAGCAACTGTGTGCCGATCCAAGCGTGGACGTCGTCTACATCGCCACCCCTCCCGAGCTGCATCGGGAGCATGCGCTAATGGCCGCACGTCACGGAAAACACATGATCGTCGAAAAGCCGTTGGCCATGTCGATCGACGATTGCACTGCAATGGTCGAGGCGGCCCAGGCAGCGGGCGTGCAGCTGATGGCCGGCCACACACACAGCTTTGATGCGCCGGTGCGAGCGATGGCCGAACTTGTAGCCAGTGGCGAACTCGGCGAGTTGCTCATGGTCAACACCTGGAATTTCAACGACTTCAACCGGCGACCGTGGCCGACTTCGGAATTGCGCTCGACCAGCGGGCCAGTTCTCAACCAGGGGCCCCACCAGGTCGATATCGTGCGGCAAATAGTCGGCGGTTTGGCCAGAACAGTGCGTGCGTCGACAATATGGGACGACGTCCGGGAATGCGTCGGGGGATACACCTGTCATCTCGGATTCAAATCAGGAGCTTCCGCCACGCTCGTCTATGACGCGCGAGCTTTCTTCGACGTCGCGGAGTTGCACTCGTGGGTGGCAGAAGACGGCGGCCGCCGCAGCCCCCAAGCCAACCAGCGAGTAGCCAATAACTTCGCTGCGCTCAGTCAGAACCCTGACCAACTTGAAGTCGCACTGGAAGCTCAGAAGGAACAGGGCCGCTACGGTGCTGCGACGACGACCGAAGAGTCACAGGAGCTGTGGGGTTACTCCGCCCCCGGAGAGATCATCCACCACCCCTACTTCGGCCTGACGTTGGTGTCCTGCGAACGCGGCGCGATCAGGCAGTCGCCCGACGGGCTGGTGGTGTACGGGCAAAACGGATTGCAGGAAATACCGGTCGCGCGCACCATGCGGGGCAGGGCCGCAGAGTTGGCTGAACTACACCGGGCGATCACTGAGGACCGCCCTGTTCAGCACGACGGTCGCTGGGGGCGCGCGACGCTAGAAGTATGTTTCGCCATCCTGCAGTCGGCCTACGAAGATCGCGAAGTCGTTCTCTCCCACCAGGTATCGCTGTGACTTCAGATGAGGAGAAATCGTGGGTGAGATTGTAGCGGGTTACGCGTCGTCCCATGCCTTCACTTTCATCCCGCCTCCCAGGTGGGAAGGCTTCCGCATAAAGAACAGGCAAAGCTACACATTGCGACGTGGTAAGACCCCACCTCGCCTGAGGAAAGACGAAGAACCATTCGACGACGCTGCGGCGCGTTACGCGCACATCGAGAACGGGCTTCAAAGGCTGCGTGACAGCATCAGACAAGACCGACTGGATTGCCTGATCATCGTCGGTGATGACCAGAACGAAAACTTCGACGGTTCGGCACTGCCCCAGATAGCCATCCACACAGGAGATGGGTTCACAGTGTCTGACCGCTTCTTGCCAGAGGCGCGGTTTTGGAAAAGTTCGCCCGAGCTCAGTAAGGACTTGAGTGAGCACACCGTCGAGGCGGGGTTCGACGTCGCCACCGTTGTCGATTTCCGTGAGACCACCTTGCACTCACACGCCCATGGCGAGATTGTGGCCAATATCCTTGGAGACCACCAAATCCCAGTGGTGTTGGTATTCCTCAATGCCGTTCACGTGCCGTCGTTGTCGCCTAAACGGTGCTTCGCGCTCGGCCGCGCGATTGCCGACGCCGTGCGGTCACGCCGCCCTGCAGACGAGAGGATAGGTCTTTACGCGTCCGGTGGACTTTCACACTTCACTGCCGGCTTTCCGTGGGCTGCCTACGATGGGCCGCGCGTTCACGGTTCAATCGACGACGAATTCGATCGCCGCACCCTGAAGTGCCTCGCTACCGGAAACGGCTACGAGCTGAGCAAACTGACCAGCGAAGACCTGCTCAACTCTGGCAACATCGAGCTGAGATCGTGGATATGTGCTGTCGGCGCAGTCGGCGGCAACACGCCATGGGCCAGCGTCTATGAGCCCATTCCCCGCGCCCTGATGGGAATGGCCGTCGCCTGGACGAACTGCGAAGTCACTGTTTAGCGCGTCGAAGGTGAGGCACGCGAAATTTGATTCGGCGGGTGTGTGGGTTATCCGCAGATCTACTCGACGTTTGCACTGAGAACCCCCACGGTCGAAGGAAGATGTCGTCGGCCGTGACCCTGGGACGAGGGCATGTCTGCCCACCCTCTGGCCCAGTCAACCGGCAGAACCGTGGGCCGCCGAGACGCCGCTCGCGAAAGGGTATGTGTCTCAATGTCGTTGTTGCGCCGCCTGCGCGGACTGTCGGCGACAATAGGCCCACACCGAAACCAGAGTCTCTGTTTTACAGAGTAGATCTCTGTTATACAGTAAGGCTATTGGGTGTAGCGCCTAACTGCGTGGAAGTGATGGCTCGTGGTTAACGATGCCTTCTGCTTCGGGGCCTCAACAGCCCAAGCCCTATAGGAACGGTTAAGGAGGCGAACCGGATGGCCATCTGCGCTGCCAGCACCGCCCATCGCAGTTTGGGTAAGGCATCCGCGGACTTCGCTGTCGTCGTCAAGGACGGCGTCGACACCGAAACCCCGAGTTGGCGATGAGCTCCACCCCTTCGGGTGCAGGGCTAGACACTGAACGACACGCCATCGCGCTGGCCTGTCGCGTCCTGGCGGCGCGCGACTTGGCGCCAGGCATCCTCGGCCACATCAGCCTGCGCGTCGACCGAGATCGACTGCTGATCCGATGTCGTGGTCCGCGCGAGCGAGGGCTCGCGTTCACCAGCGCAGAGGACATCCGGATGGTCACGTTGGACGGTACAGCGGGCGGCAAAGGAGAACTCGACGATGGTTACCAGCCGCCGAACGAGTTGCCACTGCACACCGAAGTGCTCCGCACCCGCCGCGATGTCAATGCTGTGGTTCATGCGCACCCCGAGGCGGTAGTCGCCGCCGATCTCGCCGGTCTGGCTGTCCGACCGATCGTCGGAGCGTTTGACATACCCGGTTTTCGGCTCGCCGCGGCTGGCGTGCCGGTCTATCGGCGAGGCGTATTGGTGCGCAATCGGCAACTAGCCCAGGAAATGGTTGCTGCTATGGCAGACCGGCCGGTGGTCGTTCTCCGGGCCCACGGCCTCACCAGTGCTGCGGACACCGTCGAGCGGGCCGTACTACAGGCCATCAGCGTCGACACGATCTCGCGTTTGTCGCTCCAGATCGCTTCTGCGGGTGGCACTCTGGCTGATTTGCCCGACGCTGATGCAGCAGAGCTGCCTGATCTCGGTAACGCTTTCAACGAGACCATCGCGTGGCGTCACGAGTTGGCGCGCCTCGAAACCCATGGTTTGTCGTGTCACCCATCGGAGAAAAGGTCCTCATAGGCACATCCGGGCACGCGCTCATGTCCATTGCCGCGGGTGGTCTGGGACGCGGCTTCCGATCCCATCGGACCATTGGCGTAGACATCCCCCGCACTCTCCTCGCCCGAGCATCGAGACCCGCGTGAATCGGAGCTTCGACAGCGCTGCGCGGATAGACCCCCCATTCAGCGGCGAGGACACTGGTGGGCAGATGCAGAGCAACAAGAGCATTGCGCATCACCGGAGGGACGATAGTTTTGAGTTGGTTGACCGGGCAAGTCGCCCTGGTGACCGGCGGGGCAGCCGGTATCGGTTTGGCCGTGGTCGAGCGTTTCTTGGCCGAGGGCGCATGCGTGGGCGTCCTGGATCGCTCGGAAGGCGACCTGGCTACCATCGGCAACGCCGACGGCAGGCTCATCGCGGTAACAGGTGACGTGACGTCGTATGCAGACAACGTCATGGCGGTGCGCGAAACGGTCGATGCGTTCGGAAAGCTCGACGTCTTCGTCGGCAACGCTGGGATCTTCGATTACTTTGCCCCTTTGGTGGGTTTCGACGGAGCCGACCTCAGCAGCGCCTTCGATGAGATCTTCGCGGTCAATGTAAAGGGCTACCTCCTTGGTGCCAGGGCCGCCGTTCCTGAACTCCTCAAAAGCGATGGCCCGAGCATGATCTTCACCGTCTCCAACTCTGGCTTCTATGCCTCCAGTGGCGGCCCGCTGTACACCGCTTCCAAGCACGCAGTCGTTGGCGTAGTGCGTGAACTGGCCTACGAGTTGGCGCCGAAGATCAGGGTGAATGGCGTCGCTCCAGGCGGCACGGTAACGGGCCTGCGTGGAATCGAGGACCTCGGCCAGGGTCAGAACGTGTTGTCATCGGTGCCCGGCATCGCCGACATTATGAGTACTACAAACCCATTGCAGTACGCGCAGCAGCCCGCCGATCACGCCGGCCTGTATCTGCTACTCGCGTCTGCAGACAACTCGCGAGCGGTGACCGGCGTCGTCATCAACAGCGACGGCGGCTTGGGCGTGCGGGGCCTCAACCAGCCGTCCGGAGGGCTGGAACTTGCCACCGGCGCGATGCGCATCGACGTCGGGTCAACATAGGAGGTTTTACACATGTTGGTGAAGGCGTTGGGTTATGTGGGTGTGGAGTCTCCGGATGCGAAGGAGTGGTTGGAGTTCGGTCCGGAGGTTTTGGGGATGGAGGCGGTGGAGGCGGCCAGTGGGTCGGTTCTGTTGCGGATCGACGACGCGGATCACCGGATCGCCGTTCATCACGGGGACCGCAACCGGATGTTGTATGCGGGTTGGGATGTGGGCAGCGAGGAGGCGGTTGAGGCTGCCGGGGAGTTGTTGCATCGGCAGGGTATTGGGTTTGAGGTGGGAACCGAGGAGGACTGCGCGGCCCGCGGTGTGTTGGGCTTTGTGACGCTGTCGGATCCTTCGGGGTTGCGTCATGAGTTGTTTTACGGTCAGAAGGTGGTGCCGGGTTCCTTCCGGCCCGGTCGTGCGATATCGGGGTTCGTCACCGGTGCGCAGGGGTTGGGTCATGTGGTGCTGGCGACGCCGGACCTTGCGCAGGCCGACCGGTTTTTGCGGGGGGTGTTGGGGTTTAAGAAGAGCGATGAGATTTACACCTTCATGGATCTGTGGTTCTACCACTGCAACCCGCGCCATCACAGCATCGCGTTGACTCCGATGCCGGGTGTGCGGGGACTGCACCACGTGATGGTCGAGGTGCAAAGTTTGGATGACGTGGGGATGGCTTATGACCTGTGCATGTCGCGCAACATTCCGCTGAGCATGACGTTGGGGCGCCATGTCAACGATCGGATGGTGTCGTTTTACGTGCGCACACCGAGCGGGTTTGACATCGAGTACGGCTGGGATGCGGTCACCGTCGACGAGGAAACCTGGACAGTCGCTCAGTACGACCGACCCAGTGTGTGGGGCCACCAGATGGTCGCCCAAACACCGCCAGGCGCACTCGAAGCCGCAACAACATGAACGCCGTATTCAGAAAACCATCTGTCAAAGCTCAATCACCAGCGCACGGAAAGGGGAGCTCGATGAATCATCACCATCGGGTAGACCCCAGGATCGGCTATGCGAACCGAAAGCGGATTGAATTGGATTATCAATAGCAATCTTTTTCGGATTCGAGTTAAAACAGAATTTTTATCCAGCCAGCCCAAGAAACGTAGGAGATGACATGTCCATTGTCGGAGATAAGAACGACATCCAGCAGCTGATCGCAGCGGGTCAAGAAAGCCTTGCAAAGGGTCGTCTGCCCGCTGGATTGGTCGCCAACGCAGAACTCCACAAGCTCGAAGCTCAGCGAGTCTTCGGCCGGTGCTGGCAATTCCTGGCCCACGAGACGGAGATCCCCCAGGCAGGGGACTACGTGGTCCGATATCTGGGTGGCGGTTCGATCATCGTTGTCCGCGGCGAAGACGGCGAAGTGCGCGCCATGGCGAACTCGTGTCGGCACCGCGGAACAATGCTGTGCCGCACGGAGATGGGCAACACTTCGCACTTCCGCTGCCCCTATCACGGCTGGACCTACCGCAATACCGGAACTCTGGCGGGTGTACCCGCACAAAAAGAGGTCTATGGGGTCGAGATGGACAAAAACGAGTGGAGTTTGACCCAGGTTCCGCGCCTCGAGAACTATGGCGGATTGATCTTCGGTTGCCTAGACGAGAAGGCAGCACCTCTCGTCGACTACCTGGGCGATATGGCGTGGTATCTGGACCTCATCACGAAGAAGACCCAGGGTGGACTGGAGGTGCGTGGCGAGCCGCAGCGTTGGATCATCGACTCCAACTGGAAGCTCGGCGCAGACAACTTCGTCGGGGACGCCTACCACACGTTGATGACGCACCGATCGGCGGTGGAACTCGGTCTGGCTCCGCCCGATCCAAAATTTGCATCGCAACCCGCCCATATCAGTCTCTCCAACGGTCACGGCCTCGGCGTCCTCGGGGTGCCACCCGGCCAACCGATGCCGCCCTTTATGAACTATCCACGAGAGGTCGTCGACGGGCTCGCCGAGGCTTATGGCGACCAGGACCACGCAGACATGCTGCAAGGTACGGCCTTCATTCACGGCACGATCTTTCCGAACCTCTCATTCCTCAACGTCCTCATCGGTAAGGACAACAAGTCAATGCCGGTGCCGATGTTGACGTTTCGGCTGTGGCGGCCACTGTCACACGACGCGATGGAAGTTTGGTCGTGGTTCCTCGTCGAGAAGGACGCCGACGAAGAGTTCAAACAGCAGTCGTATGAAACCTACGTGCGAACCTTCGGCATTTCCGGGGTGTTCGAACAGGACGACGCCGAGACCTGGCGCTCCATCACTGCGGGAACGCAAGGCCTTCTCGCAGGCAGCCAGATGCTCAACTTCGAAATGGGCATGGGTGTCCTGACGAGCGACGACACTTGGAAGGGGCCCGGTCGTCCCCTGTCCAGCGGGTACGCGGAGCGTAACCAACGCGAATTCTGGGGTCGCGTGCTGGAGTTACTCACCGACACGGGCGACGACGCCAGCGAAACTGGGCCCCAACTGCGCGCGCAGCCTCTGACCGGTGCGGACGAGGTCGCCTGATGACGCATCGGGTATCTGCTGGTCGCGCAATCGGGTTCAAGCGAGTCATAAAGGATGGTGTTCCATGGTAGCGACGGTCGAACAACAGATTCTTCTCCGCAGTGAGATGGAAAACTTTCTGTTCCAAGAGGCGGAACTGTTAAACGACGGCCGGTTTCACGATTGGCTGGAATTGTGTGCCGAAGATATCCGGTACATCATCCCGGTGCGCATGAGCAGAGAACGCGCCAACGGCGACGGAAATTCGACGACAATGACCCACTGGGACGACGACTACGCAGGCTTGCAGCTACGGGTGCTACGTCTGGACACCGAATACGCATGGGCAGAAGATCCGCCCTCACGGATCCGACACCACGTGTCGAATGTGCGGGTACAGCCCGGGACAGGGACGGACGAATACGATGTCCGCTCCAATCTCCTCGTGTTCCGAAATAGGGGGGACAGCCCGCAGCACGACCTCATCTCTGCGGAGCGCCACGATGTCATCCGCCGCAGTGAGGTGGGCCTGCGGTTAGCGAGCCGACGGGTAGTGCTTGATCACGCCGTTGTCGGCACCCACAACCTGGCTAACTTCTTTTAACGGGTGACGTTGAGGTTGCATCACTTAATGCCTAGGAAGGTGCAGTCGTGACAGGCGATGCCAGCACGGAAACGACCATCGCGAACGAGTTCGCGTTCGTCACTGTGGACAAAATCTATACCCGCAACGGTGAGCGGTTGGAGATCGCCAGTCCCCGCCTTGGGTTCCGTATTCAGCTCGACCCACTGGAACTTGAGAGTCTGTCGTGGCAAACCAAGGAGAGCCTTTCTCGGTTTCTTCAGGACCCCTACGGTCCCCGCGATTGAGGTGGCGCGAGAACGCAGTAGCGGATCGTTTCTCATTCACCCATTCACAGATGGTCGGCAGGACGTCTGCAAGACAACTGCAGGCGCCTCGGCCTGGGACCGCTTGAGCCATGTCGGTGAGGGGCGCACTTAGTGAGGAGTGGACAAATGGTCCATGCGGACATCGATCCACGTCGGTGCTGCGGCTACCGTTTGTGCGTTGACGTCGCGCCAGACGTCTTCGCGATCAACGCCGCTGGGAAGGCGAAAACATTGGTGGGCGACATTCCGGTTGGTCTAGTAGTCGCGGCCCGTGCGGCATCGCACGAGTGCCCGTCGGCGGCGATCACCATACGCGATGCCGACCGCCAGCGATAGCGCCGCTAACGGCTCACATCAGAAGAAGGCCGATAGCTCCTCGACGACGTGATGGGATTGTTAGAGGTTGAGCTATGAGAACGGCTGTCGTCTATCGTCGGCTTGCAACAGCCGCGAAAGATGACTTCGCAAAGGACAACTACAACGCGCCTGATGAAGTGCAATTCGAGCTATGCGTTTTCTCTGATGGCCGTGTCGCGCAGCGCTGGATGGTGGGCGCTGGCTCTGGCGTTTGGTGGGATGACCTAGACCATCTGTATAAGGTGCACATCTACGCGCACCCTGATTACGGAACCAAGGTTGTCTGGTCCGACGGCGAGGTCGAGGAGCTATGAAAGCTGGTGCCATTACGACGCCTCACGTCCAACCTGGTGCCGGTCATGATCACCGCAGCCACACCGCCGGGTGTCCGCTCCAAACCTCTCTGCTTAACAGAGCCCTCTTCTACTAGAATGGTTGTGTGCATGCGGTGACGCACGACCCTGGGTCAGGGGGCCAGACCTTCGGCGTTGGTGTTCGGCGGAGCGACAGACTCTGTCGGCGAGCTGCGTTTTCCGCAGCGAGAAAGTGAGGTGTTGCCAATGGCGGCGACGGCGAAGATCGGGGAATCGTACTTCAGCCGACGGGAGACCGTATGCACTGAACAGTTGAGCGCGGCCGAGCACCTCGCTTCGGAAATTTTCACGCCGCACCGTCTCCGCTTCTCCGGGCGCGGCCAGCGGTTGAATGCCCGGCTCAGCGCCGCCCGCATCGGTGCTGTGACCATCGGTTATCTTCGGTACGGTGCAGATGTCGAACTCGTCAATTCGACTGCGCTCGATGATTACCACATCAACGTTCCCCTCACGAGCCACGCCGATTCGTGGTGCGGCTCAGCCACTGCTCAAGCGACGCCCACCCAGGCGGCGGTTTTCCTCCCAGGCCGTCCTGCTGGCATCAAGTGGGCCGCCGACTGTGGCCAGCTATGCGTGAAGTTCAGCCGCGCGGATCTGGAACTCGAACTCGAAGGCTTGCTTGGAAGACCTGCGATTAGACCGTTGAATATCACGCATAGCATGAACCTGACGGCGGACAGCAGCCGGGCCTGGCTTGCGCTGCTATCGATATTGTACCGAGAGGTCTCTCGCCCTGAGAGCATCGTGCAACATCCGATGACCGGGCGACATTTCGAACACTTGCTTATGCATGGGTTTCTACTCGCCCAACCCCATTACCAGGCCATGGCGCTCGCCGCCGCCGACCAACAAGCGGCGCCGCCGCCCAAAGTGCTGAGGACAGCACTCGATCTGATTGAGGAGCATCCCGAACGGAGTTGGACGACAACCGATCTTGCGCGCGAGGTTGGTATCGGTGTCCGCGCTCTTCAAGAGAGCTTCAGGCGGCACGTCGGGGTTCCCCCGCTCACGTATCTGCGCGAAGTCCGGCTAATCCGTGCGCACGCAGAACTGGCGGCGTCGTCCGAGGGTGCCGTCACTGTTGCTCGCGTAGCGATGAAGTGGGGCTTTGGTCATTTGGGTCGCTTCAGCGCGGACTATCGGCGCAAGTTCGGCGTCACTCCCCAACATACTTTGCGCGCGAGCTGAATTCGCCTTGGCGCAGCGCCATCGAACGGCGTCAGCGGCTAGGCCAGGAATCCGTCGACGGTCTTGATGATCTGGTAGGCGACTCGCAGCGTGGGCACATCCATGCCCAGTTCTTCAGCGGCGGCGACGTAAGGGCCCAGCATGAAGTCGACCTCTGTCTTACGTCGTCGCAGAACATCCTCGTACATCGAGGGGTGGCCCGTGCTTCCCTTCTCGCGCATTACTTTGCCCTGTCCGATGACAAACTTGATCGCCTCGTCCGTCGGAAGGGCGTCGAGTTCCTTGAGACGGGATAGAGGCGCAAAGAAGTTCATCGGCTCGTAACCCTTCGCGCGGTAGACCGCGAGAAGGTCCTTCGCCAGCGCGACGAAGTACATCGCTCCCTCAGGCACCTCCATGCCCTCGAAGACCGAGGCGCCAGGGATTGCGCCCAGCGCGGTGACCGACCACGCGGCCGCCAGCGCGATCTGAGCTAGCTTTTCCCACTCGACCTGCTCAATGTTGCCCACCGCCATTGCAGGAAGGCCGGCGTTGGTGAAGGCAGCCGTCAGATCGTCGACGCGCGCACTACATGATCCGTCAAGTTCGCCAAAGTAAGCAGTCACCTCAGCTGTTAGGTGATTGCGTACGAGGCCCGGTTCGAGCAAGGTGCCGCCCTCGATCGTGGAGGCTCCGATCACCCGGTCCGGCCCAAGCCACCCGGCGAGAGTCGCATCTTTCTCGACGGTGTTCTGCACCGACAACGCGCTGCCCACGACATCTCGCAGCCCGTCAGCCTCTGCCAGCGCTTGAGCCGTATCTTTGCCTTTCACCGCCAACAGTAGGTAATCGAAGTGTCCAGTGGCCTTGGCGGTCTGGTCGACCGCTGTCAAGTTGTCGGTGATCAGCAGGTCGCCCCGACGGCCCGTGATTCGGAGGCCGTCGCGGGTGATCGCCTCGGTGTGCGCCGGCCTACCGACCAGGGTGACATCCACGCCAGTGTTCGCCAAATAGCCGCCCAGGACCGAACCGAGCCCGCCCGCGCCGAGGATCAAGACGCGCATCAAATGGCCTCCGCGGCCGTCAGTTTCTCCTGCAGAACTTCCCGCTCCGGAGCAGATAGCCGGGCTTTGACGGGCGGCCGTACTGGGCCGGCACGAAGCCCCAACAGCTCGAACCACGCCTTCAGATAAGGCATCGCCGCGACGTAGGAACCCGTTGCCGCGATGCGGCCGATGAGCACCTCTTCGTACACCTGGCGGATTGCGTCCAGCTTCGCCGACACAGGCAGTGCCCCCGCCAGTTCACCAGCGAAGGCAAGGTCGGTGTAGTGGTGCAGTTCCTGCCGCCGTTTCCCGTACAGGATCAGGGAGAGCTCCCCATAAAGCACCCGACCCCCGAAGAGCGCAGCATCATGCGCCCAATAGCGCTCATTCGGCTCGCTGATGACAAGGCGGTCCCCGAAGCGGCGGCGTAATGCGATGCTGTCGGTCCAACTCAAAGTGCCATTCTTGATCCCGATGACGTTGGAGTGCTCGGCGATGCGAGCGACGGCGTCGTGGCTGTACACGAAACTGGATACCGGCGTCCGGTAGAGCACTAGCGCCAGCCCGGTGGCAGGCGCCACGAAGTTGAAGTAGTCTACGACGTCGTCGTCGGTCTTGAGCTGCACCGATGGGTTCATTATCTCGGCGCCGGTGAAGCCCAGAGACGCCACGAAGCGTAATCTTTCGACCGCCTGGTACGCCGACGAGTCCAGAATGATCGTAAACAAGGGAAGGCGGCCGGAAGTGGCGTCAGCGACTACCTCGTGGTAGCGCTGCCATTCGGCCAGTGTCATGTTCCATCCCTCAGCGAAAAAGCCGCCGACGACGAGGCCAGTGCAACCCATCTCCACAAACGCGTCGATGTTCTGCCGCAGACCGTCCTCGTCCAGCTCGAAATCGTCGGTGAGGGGCGTGACAGGACACATATAGAAGCCTCGAAGGTTCTCTGTGGCCCACGCCCTAGCATCGGATCCGAGCGGTGTCGTGATGGTCATCTTGTATGCGGTTCCTTCGGCAGTAGTTCGGCAGTTTGAGGGTTTGAGGCGGACCGAATCGCCTACTCCTCCGCTTAATGTTCGAAACTGACGGAGCGCGTTGGCTCTCTGCCGAACATTGCCGGGGAGAACCGTGGACGTCTATCCCGTAAGCGCTGCGGAGACTCCGATTCGCGCCCAACCTGTGGCACTTCGACCTTGTTGGAGATGCACCGATTCGTTGCAAATCAGCGAGTCGACAGTGGTTCTGCGCGTCGAAACATGCCTGCCAATTTCGGGCCCCCTTCCGCTGAGTGGAATTCTTCGGTTCGCCAGTCTCGAAGTCGTCGGTACCGTAGGCGCCGTGACAGCGTTGGTCGACAGCAATCCCGACGGCGCCTTGGCGAGTCAGCAGGCGATCAGCGCGGAGACCGCGATCGAGTCCGCTCGCCGGCGTGATTGGGCTCAGCACGTCACATCCATTTCAGTCTTGGTTCGTGTGACACCTAATTCTCAGTGGCAGGCCTTGCGCATCGATCGAAGAGCCGTGGTGAGCTTGATCCTCGCTGCGCCGTCGGCCGCTGTTGGTGGGATCCCGTCCATTTTCGATCAGGGGGACGAGGCTGCGGCCGGCCCGCCGACAGACTGCCGCATTCATGAAATTCCTCATGAGTAACTCGATGCACGAAAAGCGCTCCTGCCGTGACAAATTCGACGCCTTGGAACCCACTCCACGCAGGGTGAAGACGGTCAAAGAGGGATCGGCGTCCGGTCTCCTGCACCGTTTGACGCTAGGCATCGTTGCAGTACTTGGCGTGCAAGTACTACTGATACCGCCCGCCGCGCACGGCGACAACAAGCGACTCAATGACGGCGTGGTAGCCAATGTCTACACCATTCAACGCCAGGCGGGCTGCCCGAACGACATCATCATTAGTTCGACCCTCCAGCTCGCTGCCCAGTGGCACGCTCGCGATGCGCTGGCCAACCGCAAGGTCGACGGCGACATTGGATCGGATGGTTCCACGCCCCAGGTGCGGGCGGAAGCCGCGGGATTCAGCGGCGTGGTGTCTGAAACCGTTGCGATAAATCCGGCACTTGCGTTGAGCGGTATGGAGCTGATTAACCAGTGGTATTACGACCCGGTCGATTTTGCGGTCATATCTGACTGTGCAAACACCCGGATCGGGGTGTGGTCGGAGAATTCCGTCGACCGCACAGTTGTAGTTACGGTGTACGGCAAGCCCCAATGAGTCAAGAAGCAAGTCACCGCCCAGACTGTGCGTCCTGTTCAACACCTCCTGACAAGCCGCGCAAAGTGGTTCCTAGTGCATGAGGCCGCGAGGCCGCGAAGCGCACCTTCACTCCGATGGCGGCATCTATGTCTCTAACCAGCGTTATTTCATACGAGGCTCCGCCGTCGGCAATTGTGACGGCGATAACGCACTCAGCAGAACCAGAGCTGATCCAGCCAAACCTTAAGCCGCGCCGACGAATGCTGACGGGTGCATTCCCCTTCAAGGCCATTTACACGTTTCTGTGGTTATCGAACGACGAATCCCATTGGCGCCGCATTGTTCCACCGGGTGTCCATCTTTCCAGCAAGCCAACAAATTCTGTGGACTCAACGAAGGAATACACGAAGGAGCCGTTCAATGACGCTATCCCGTGACGAGATAGATGAATTCTCGAAGAGTATGGATCGAGCAGCAGGCCGCGACAGCCAGCACGTGGGGGAGGAGCACCTTGTCGTTAGCTCCGACGACGCGCACTGGATCCAGACTGGAAGCCCATCTCAGATTGGGCTGCTCCTACGAATACCTGCTCGCTCGGTAGAGTTTTTTCTGCAGAAAATTCCCGGGGGCGAGGGCAGTGACCTTCATCGACACGTACATGAGTCGGTTCACTTCGTGCGACATGGCTCGGGTTGGTCGGAGATTGGCGATCAACGCGTCCGGTGGAGCGCAGGCGACTTCGTGTATACGCCGCCGTGGATCTGGCATCGCCACTATGCCGATGAGGGGCGTGACGTGGAGATGATCGTCATCGAGAATTCCCGCCTACTGGCTGCGCTGGATGCCACCCAGAGGGAAAGCATGGGTAACAGTAGCTTCGCCGACGCCTTCGGCGAGAAGTAGCGATTGGCTGCTCAACGGATATTAGAGCTCCGCACATCCGCTCGCGCGCCGACCTCGCCGGGCGAAGGAACAAACCCCGAAAACCTCGGCTAGGGGCATCTTTTGACGGCTTCGCCAACCAAGGTGAAGGACGTTCTGGTGTTCATTTCGCATTTCCGGAGGCGGATTTCGAACAACCGGCAATGTGGCGGCAGACGGCAGCTTCGAGCATGGCGAGGTGACCCGCGATGCAATTTCGCGGTTCGCCGGCAACGGAACGGAGGGAGTGATTGGTTTCGTCCGGTGGAGTTCTCGTGGCAGCCAGTCAGTGTCAGTCATAAATAGGGCTGTTTGCCGCGACCGAATCCTGTTGTGCCGCATAAGTAAGGTCGGCCCGGGGACTTCTCCGTTGTCACGGATAGGAGGTTTGCCTAATATTACCCATAATTGAAATTCATGTGTCTGAACTATATGGCCTCCGTACGGTGGCGGGTTGGCCTAGCCTTTCACTATGCGCCAAATCGCAGATGCTGATGTCTTCTCGCCCTGGTCGACGCGCGAGACTGAGCTGCGTGAGGTCGCGTTGCAGCCGCAACAGATGGAATGTGGCGGGCTGACGGTCGACGCGGTTGCTGCCACCGGCGCTGCCAGCAAGGCCACTGTCTACCCGCCCTGGACCAGGACGGCATCGCTGGTGTTCGCAGCAATAACGGTAAGCGTCCGCCACGGCGCGGACCTGATCGACACCGGAACGCTGCGAGGTTATCGTCTCGCTGGGGCGCAAGGGAATGCGTGCACACCCCGTCGAAACTCGGCCACGGGAATCTGCACCGGTTATGTAGTCTTGCGCTCAATCGTCGTCGGCTGGCCAACCCACGACCGCACCGTTCAGATTCTCGACGACATAGTCGTTCCCACCCTGACCTGATCCATGGAGCGGGTTGAGACCCAGCCGCTGGGCTACCTTCTGCACCGCTTAGCTTCGGCGCTGCGTCGCGAGGTGACGGCGAGGGTGCTCGCGCCGTTGGGTTTGTCCTTCGCTCATTACCTATGCATGCGCTTGTTGTCCCAATCGCCCGGCATGTCCAATGCGCAATTGGGGCGCGCTATCAACGTTTCCCCACAGGCGATGAACAGGGTGGTGCAGAAACTGCAGAAGCGCAGCTTAGTGGTGCGGGCCACCGTGGTGCCGTCTGGGCGATCACTTCCAATGGAGTTATCGTTTGAGGGCGCCGAGTTCCTCAAGCGCACCAACTCTGGTGTGCGTGCGGCCGAACGCCGCGTTCTCGCCGAATTCGCCGAACAGGACCGGCGTGACTTGCTGAAGCTACTCGCTACGCTGGGACATGGGTGACGACCCTGAACTGTCTACCCACCTGCACGAGCTCTTTACCGTGGAGCGGTGCCGGGCCGACCTTCTCGCGCCAATGCACCGCCGGAGGATCCGCTCACCCCGGTAGGTTCCTTTGCCTCCCGCCGGCGCCAATTTTCTGCCGTATTCGGAATCGGAATGAGTGTGCTCACCGCACTGATGAAACCCACCGGGCGTACCGCCAAATCTCGGCCGCCGAGCGAGGGCCTTGGCGATGTGGACGGCCACCGTGCAACTCGAGACACCGTGGGTTACGCCGCCGACCGCGGGAGACTTGTCTGACAAGCTGTGTGAGTACCGTCGAAGAGGGTTCCACCAACTTTCAATGACATTGAAGGCATTCAGAACACGCCAGTGGAGGCCACCGCGATACTCGTGCGGTAATCCGTTCAACATCCTCCGCGTGGTGGGCACAACGGTGTCGCCTGCCAGGGTGATGGGACCTCTGGTTTGCCATGAGCATGGGACCGGGTTGTTCCGGTTGTAGGCCGTGTGTTGATAGTGGCCGAAGGTGTGGTTGCCGGTCAATCCGACGAAGTCGGAGGGGCCGGCTTTCGCGTCCCTGGTTTCTGGCGTTGCCGGTAGGACTCGCCTTCGACGACGAGTTCGTAGGCTGCTGATTGCAGTCGGTCCATCGCCGATTGGGCCAGCAGTGGGTCGGCCATCATGGTCAGGATCTCGGGTGGTTCGCGGTTGCTGGTGATGACGGTTGATGCGGCGCGGTGGCGTTCGACGATGATCTCGTAGAAGTCGGTGGTCTCGGTGGCCTCCAGGCGGTGCAGTGCGAGGTCGTCGATGATCAGTAGTTCGACGCGGTGCAGTTTGCGCATCTCGTCTTCGTAGCTGCCGTCCAGGCGTGCCCCGCGTAGGCGTTTGAACAGTTTGTCGGCGCGTTCGGTGTGCACGCTGTGGTGTTTGCGTACCGCGATGTGGCCTAAGGCGTTGGCCAGGAACGTCTTTCCGACTCCGACCGGTCCCATGACGAGGACGTTGTAGGCATCGGCGAGGAATCGCAGTGAGGTCAGCTCGGCCCACAACTGTTGATCGAACGCCACGGCAGCCGAGTCGTCCCAGGCGTGCAACTGCATCGCCGGGTCCAGGTGGGCGGCCTTGGCGCGACGCGCCGCGGATTCGCGGTCACGGCGGGTGACCTCATCGGCGAACAACAATTCCAGGAAGTCGTGGTGGGGCAGCCGGTTGGTGCGGGCCAGCGCCAACCGCTCGGGCAGCGTGTCGAGCAGCTGGCCGAGTTTGAGGCGGCGCATCAGGGCTTTGAGTTCGGCGGAGACTTCGATCGGTTTGACCGCCGGCGCGGCATCGGGACGTTGGGTGCTCATGAGGGCCTGCGCACCGCGAAATCCGAGCCGTCGCGGACGAACCGCGACGCCGCGCCGGGCGGTTTGGGTATCAGGGGTAGTTGTTCACCGCCGCCGCGGGTGCAGATCCGCTCGATGAGCCCGACGTCGATCACCTCGGCGTCCAGGGCGCGGCGGCACGCGTCGTCTACGTGCGCGGCGCCGTGGCGGCGCACCAGCCCCAGCAGCCGGTAGACCTGACGCATCTTGGTCCACGGCAGCGGATGCTCCAACACCGCGGCGGCGTAGACGCCGACATGGGTTCCGTGGGCGGCAGCTTTGCGCTGCAGGGCGTTTAGATCCCGCATGGCATAGACCGACACCTCGGCGGGAAGGTCGGCCGGATCAGTGTGTCGGCGGCCTGGGGCCACGGCCGGATGCACCTTGATCAGCTCACCACGCCAGTACAGCTTGACCGAGTGCGCATCGGCACGGGCGTCGATGCGCTTGCCGACCAGCTCCCCGGGCACGCTGTAGAGGGCCTTGGCGATCTGCACGTGGCGGTCGGGAGCCACCTTCGGATGCGTCCAGACCGGAACGTCGAACACCGTCTCAGGCACGGGCTTGAGCGCGGGCAACTCATCGGCGGAAAACACCTGCACCGGGCGCAGCCGGGTGGTGCCGTGAATACGCATCCCCGCGATGTCCGAACACCACAGCTGGGCGCGGTTGCGGCAATCATCGAGATCCCGGAAGTGCTCTCCGGCAAAGAAATTCGACCGCACATAGGACACCATGCGTTCCACCCGCGGCTTATCCTTCGGGCTGCGGACCCGCGCCGGATCGATCGCGAACCCACGCGACTGGGCGTACTCACGGAAGGAGTCGTTGAGCCGGGGCTCGGTCGCGTGCGCGGTGGTGACGATGGCTTTCATGTTGTCGGGGATCACCACGGCGAACACTCCGCCGAAGAACGCCCACGCCGCTTCGAACCCGGCGATCACATCAGCCAAATTCTGGCGGTAGGTGGGCCAGACGAACATGTGCCGCGAGTACACCGCGGTGAAGATCAACCCGTGCACCACCCGACGGCGGCCATCGCTGATGTCGGTGAGCATGCCGAGCCGCCCGAAGTCGACCTGCACCTCCGCGCCCGGTTCGCAGTCGGCCACCGGCACCGTGGCCTGGCGCCGACCGAAATCCAATTCCGTTGTGGCATAACGGTGCAACGTCCGATACGACACCACCACACCCCGGCGCCCCAACAAGGTGTGGATCTTGGTCAACGTGAGCCCGTCTTTGAGCCACGTCTTGATCTGGTCATGCTCGGCGGCGATGGTTTCCCATGCCAGACTCTTGCCGGCCGGCCGGTGCGGGCGCACCCGGCAATCACCGCCGCGATCAACTCATCAGTGAGCTGACCGTCTCCGCCGTCGCGGTCGAGCCCGCAGGCCCGTGCACGGTCGACGTACCTGCGAACGGTTTTGCGGTCAGTCCCCGAGAGCCGGGCCACCTCCCGCAACCCCAACCCCTGCAGCCACAGCCGCAGCATCTCCACAATCTCGATCACCGATACCTCCCGGTAGCTCATTGGGCCAATACAGCGGCCCAACAACCGGAAGAACCCACGCCACGCCGGGGTGGTCCCATAACTGGCAAACCAGCCAGCCAGGTGGTCCCATCAATGACAAACAGGTGGTCCCATGCTCATGGCAAAACCAGCCCTAAAGTGGTCCCATTCACCTGGCAGCTGACACAACGGTGGCGAAAGCCACCATGCGGGCCGGTGGAGACGCATGGCCGAAGAGCTATGCCAGTTCGCATCGAGCAGGTCAGGGCGACCTTAAATGGGCTGCGCTCGTGTTGATGCCATCAACACCTGGCCCGTTTTTCCAGGTCATCTCGCGCGCTTTCATGTCGTCTCGCGTACCTGATTCGGCATTCTTGCAGTTCAACAGGATTTTTGGAGCGGGTTCGATTCCCGGCAGCTCCTCCGGTTAGAGATGCGTGTCAGCCGCTCATTTGGCACCCTCGGCCGAGCGCTGCATCAACTTCCCATCAACCATTCGCGTATGGGTCAGGGATCGCTATGCCCTACTCGCCGACGTGAGGTCGGCGTCAAACCGGAAGGAAACTCGGCTCGCTCCGCCGGTTGATCGTCGCTAGGTGAAGGACTGTTGCGATAGCGCTCAATCAGGTCTTCGACATCTCCATGCGTCATCCGCCAGGACCGGCCGACACGATATCCCGGCAGCTCGCTGCGGTTCAGGCGCTGCGAACGCCAACGCACACCCCTCGTCATGTCCGGAAGAACCATGTCTGCGACCTCGGCGAGCCAGTATGTCTTGATCGCCGAACCCTTATTGTCCACGGTCTCCACTCTGGCTGGGCCGTCGCCCAGGTGGCCGGAAGCCCGCATTCTCGAGCGTGGTCGATATGGAACTACTTCGCCAGTCCGCACTCAGTCCGCAACAGATCTAGTCGGAACTTTTTCCAACCAACGGAGCCAACGGCCGTTAGCTGCGGTTTCATCCTTAGCCAACACAGTTTCGCGCGACAAACGCCCAGTTCGTCTCGTTCGCATCGAGAAGGTCAGGGGTTCGAATCCCCTTAGCTCCACCACGATTGATCAGCAGCTGGCTTACGCAGCCGATTTCTCCAGAATGTGGACGCCGCAGGCCGAACCCAGTCCGATCACGTGGGCCAGGCCCACTTTTGCGTTCTCGATCTGCCGGTCGCCGGCCTCGCCGCGCAGATGATGGCAGATCTCCCAGACGTTGGCGATGCCGGTCGCGGCAATGGGGTGGCCCTTCGATTCCAGCCCACCGGACACGTTCACCGGGGTCGAGCCGTCGCGCCATGTTGCGCCGGAATTGAAGAAGTCAGCGGCCCCGCCCTCTTCACAGAGCATCAGGTTGTCGTAGTGCACCAGTTCCGCAGTGGCGAAGCAGTCGTGTAGCTCGACCAGATCGAGATCGTTCGGTCCGACGCCGGCCTGCTCGTAGGCGATGGCGGCGGCCTTGCGCGTCAACGTGTTCACGTTGGGCAGCACCTGGCACCCCTCTTCATAGGGGTCGGTGGTCAGCACCGAGGATGCCACCTTCACCGCTCGGCGCCGCTGTTCGAGCGACAGCGAAGCCAGCGTCTCGCCGTTGCACACGACCGCGGCGGCCGCGCCGTCACAGTTGGCCGAGCACATCGGACGGGTGTTGGGGTACGCGATCATGACGTCGTTCATGATCTGTTCCAGCGTGAACCTCTTCTGGTAGGACGCAAGCGGATTCAGTGTCGAGTGCGCGTGATTCTTCTCGCTGATCTTGGCGAACAACTCGAAGCTGGTGCCGCCGTACTTGTGGCCGTACTCCATGCCGATCTGCGCGAAAACGCCGGGCATGGTCTCGGTGCCGATCCGGCCGTCAATCGGCGCGACCGCGCCGTACCGGCCGGCAGGCGTCCAGGTGTCGGCGTCCTTCTTCTTCGAACCGCCCCCGCCGAGCAGACCTGCGCCGGAAAGCTTTTCGACGCCGACTGCTAGACCGTAGTCGACTTCGCCTGCCTTCACCGCCATGATGGCGGTCCGCAGCGCCGTCGCGCCGGTCGCGCACGCGTTGGCGACGTTGTAGACGGGGATGCCGGTCTGACCGATCTGCTTCTGAAGTTGTTGTCCGATACCGGCACTCGCATTCATCAGGTTGCCCGCGGCTATCACGCCGATGTCAGCCATCGTGACCCCTGCGTCGGCGAGTGCTCCCGTCGCCGCCTCGGCCGCCAGGTCGACGGTGTCCAGGTCGGGGTGCTTGCCGAACTTGGTCATCTGAATGCCGACGATCCACACCTCGTCGCTTGCGCTCATCGTTGAAACTCCTTCGCCAGATGGATGGGGGTCGGGTCAGTCGACGGGCTCGAAGCCGAAGCCGATGGCCTCGGTGCCCTCGGAATCGGTGCCGATCGAATGGGTGGCGAGTCGCACCTTCATGCCGTCGCGGACGTGTTGGGCGTCGGGCTCGACGTTGATGAGGTTGGCGCGCACCTGCGTCCCCCCGCAATCGACGACCGCGGCGACGAACGGAACGGGGATACCCGGTGCGGCGAAGGCGACGATCGTGAATGCCCGCACCACGCCCTCGGTCGGGATCGGCACCGTTGTGAAGTCGGTGCCGAAACAGCCGGCGCACGCGTTGCGCCGGTCGAAGAACCGGGCGCCGCAGTTCGCGCATTGCTGCGCGACCAGATGCGGCTCGTCGCCGTCCAGCACCAGGTAGTCGACCAAGGGAATCCGTCCGGCCACGCGCACCTCCATCGTCGGTGGCATCGACGTTAGTACTCATGCGCCGGATGCCGATATTGGGATCGGTAGGCAACTCGGCGCGGTTCACTGGCCATATGCACAAAGCCCTCATCGCAGTGTGTGCGACGGCCACGTTTGCCTCCGTCGGTATGAACGTCGCAGCCGTGCTCGCGCCTGCGGCCAACGCAGTACCGTTCTGTTCACCGTCGAACGCGAACACTCCGCCGTGTGCGCCGCCCGAGGGGCCGCCGGGCACCTGCGACGCGAACGGCGTCTGTGGTCAGCTGTGGTGTCCAGGCTCGGGCATGGACCCAATACCGAACTGGGATATGAACGTCTGCCACACCTTCTACTTCGACCCCGCGGCGCCGCTGACCGAACCGGTGATCATCCAGGGGCAACCGCCCGGCCCGCCGGCGCCACCGCCTCCACCGGGCATACCGTTCATCAATTGCTTGCCAGGCCTGACACATCCATAGCGGCTCACCGGATTGAACGCATCGACCCGCTCAGAGTGCGCGTAGGCCGCGCAGCGTCCTCGTCAACAGTTCGCGTCGTTCCTCGATCGTCATCGAGTCGCCGGGGGTGGCGTTCACCCGCAAATAGCCCTGTGTCACCAGATCGCCGACCAGGAACCGCGTCGCCCCGAGCGGTAACGAGAGCGCAGCGGCGATCTCGGCGACCGAGCGGCTGCGCGCGCAGTATGTCAGGATCTGGCCTCGCACATCATTTTTCGGCCAGCGCGGCGGCTTTGTCGTCGTGGCGACCGCTTGGACCGGAGCCTCGAGGGGCACCTCGACATCGGTATCGGTGCGGCCAGCCGTCAGTGCGTATGGCCGGACCAGACTCGGCTCGCGCGCGGCGGCCTCCGGTGCGATGAAAAGATCGCCGATCGGTCTGGCTTCCGGCGGCGGCTGTTGCGCGGCGGAGTGCGTGCCTCTGGCATGCGGCAGGTGCAGGTTCTGCAGGAACCACAAGGCCTGGTCGGCGTGCACCGATGCGCGCAGCTCGGTGGAGACGACCTTGAGCACGGTGCGATCGGTGCCGATGACGAACGTCGTCCGCCTGACCGGCAGCAGCCCGGCCAGCAGGCCACGGCGCCGAGTGTGCCTGCCGCGTCGGGGCGCCTCGCGTGTCCACAAGGACTTCTGCAGCTTGGCGAGCCTGCCGCGGCGCACCCCGAACATTTCCGACACCACGCCGTCCACGTCGGACAGCAGCGGATAGTCGAACGAGCGCTGCTGGGCGAAGTGGGCCTGCTTGTCGACGGTGTCGGTGCTGATGCCCACACGATGGGCCCCCACCGCGGCGAATTCGTTGCTCAGGTCCCGAAAATGACACGCCTGGGCCGTACACATCGGGGAGGACGCCAAGGGGTAGAAGAACAGCACGACCGGCCCTTCGGAAAGGAGTCCGGACAGCGTCCGTGCTCGGCCCGTGTGATCCAGCAGCGTGAAGTCAGGCGCCTTGTCGCCTGCGATCATCGGCAAAGACTAGCGCGGGGACGCACCGTGCAATACACGTCTGAAGCATTTCGGTCGTCGCGGCGGTTGGCAGATTCTCCGACCCAACCGGTCGGTAGATTGCACGCATGGGCGAAGACAGAGTGCTGGTGCGGACGGCGGCCGAGGGTGTGGCAACGGTGACGATGGTGCGCGCCGACAAGCACAATGCGCTCGATCAAGCCATGTTCGATGCCCTGATCCGGGCGGCCGAGCAGGTGGCGGGCGACTCATCGATTCGTGCGGTGGTCCTGCACGGCGACGGCAAGAGCTTCTGTTCGGGCCTGGACGTCGCCAGCTTCATGTCAGGAGGCGGCAACGGCACCGGCGGTCTACTGGCGCGCGACGCCGATCGGGTGGCCAACTTCGCCCAGCGCGTCACCTACGACTGGTCGTTGGTCCCGGCGCCGGTCATCGCCGCGATCCACGGCAACTGCTTCGGCGGTGGTCTGCAGATCGCGCTCGGCGCCGACATCCGGATCGCCGCGCCGGACGCACGACTGTCGATCATGGAGATCAAGTGGGGCCTGGTGCCCGACATGGGAATCACGCAGACGCTGCCGAGGCTGCTGCCGATCGATGTCGCCAAGGAGCTGACCTTCACCGGCCGCATCCTGGCCGGTGCCGATGCCGCCGCAATCGGATTGGTCACCAGGACCGCCGACGATCCCTTGGCGGCGGCGCTGGCGCTCGCCGACGAGATTGCGCAGAAGTCTCCCGATGCGGTGCGCGCGGCGAAGAGGCTTTACAACGAGACGTGGGTCAGCAACGACGTCGCGGCGGCGCTCGGGCGCGAATCCGAGCTGCAGTCTGACCTGATCGGCAGGCCCAATCAGATCGCCGCGGTGATGGCGGGCATGTCAGGGGAGCGGCCGGTGTTCGCCGACCCCGCCTAGCGGCGCACCCCACGAACTAGAGGACGACGAACCAGACTGCGGCATAATGACTTACGGCTGCGGCCGCAGTGAAGGCGTGAAAGAACTCGTGATAGCCGAACGTGTGCGGCCACGGGTTCGGCCAACGAATGGCGTACAGGATGGCTCCCACGTTGTAGAGGACTCCGCCGAGGACGAGCAGCCCGACGACGATCGGACCACCACCGTCGAGCAGGCTGCCTGCGAACCAGATAGCGACCCAGCCGAGCAGAAGGTAGAGCGGCACTCCCACCCACCGCGGTGCCGATGGCCACCACATCTTGAGTGCCACGCCGGCGGCGGCGCCGGTCCACACGATGGTCAGCACGAGGTTGCCGGTGCTCGGCGGCATCGCCAAGAGGGCGAACGGCGTATAGCTACCGGCGATGAAGATGAAGATCGCCGAATGGTCGAGGCGCTTCATCCATCTCAGAGCTGCCGGGTTGTGCCAGTGATTGCGGTGATAAACGGCGCTGATGCTGAACATCGCGACGACGGTGACGGTGTAGATCAGCGTCGCGAGAATCGCCCTCGGCAACGACTCGATGACGGCTACGGAAACGAGCGCCAGGCCGCCCGCAGTGGCGGTGATCGCGGAGCACAGATGGATCCAGCCGCGGGCACGTGGCCGTCCGATGAGGTCTGCGACCGTGTCGGCCAGGCCCTGGGGAAGGTCGTCAACGACCGGAGCGCGCGGCCCGCTGACCTGGGCAGATGCCAACGGATCTCGTCGACCGCGCGTCAGGTGGTGTTCATCGTCGATTAGCGCGTCCAACGCCTCTCCCAGGTTCGCCGAGCCGGATGGCTGGCCATCGCGGAGTGCGACGACGCGGGTCGAGCCTACCCATGACGATTCCCGGCCGTCAGCGCGTCCCATCGAGTGCTGCGCGTAGCAGGTCCAGCGACCCGAAGTCGCGGACCGCTTGTACCGCCCGGTCGAGGCCCGCCCGCGTGGTCGCTTCGCCCTGCAGGCGCCGGCCGAAGGCCGCCGTGACACCGGCGGCGATGTAGCCGGTAAAGGCGAACAGTCGATACGAGTCCCATGCGGCGCCGTAACTGAGCCGGGTGGTGCCGTCGGCGTTCAACGTGTCGACGTAGGTGCGCACGAGCTCGGTGTCGATGGCGCGCCGGATGTCGGATTCGACCGACGTGGCTGCGAAATATGCCAGGTCCTTGATCGCCGGTCCGCACGAGCTGACCTGCCAGTCGAACAGGACAGGCCGGTCGCCGACGAAGCCGATGTTGCCCAGGTGGGTGTCACCGTGCAGGAGCGAGTTCGGGTAGGTGCGCATCAGCGCCGCGATTTCCCAACGGCGCTTGATGAGCATCCTGGCGTCGTCACGGAACTGCGGCGGCACGATGTCGTCGAAGTCCTTGGGGATCGTGTGCAGCAGATGCCACGAGTGCGGACCGAGCCGGGTGTTACGCGATCGTGCCGGACCGAGAAACGCGAGATCGCCATCGAAACGCGATGACTGCCAGAACTTTTGGTGCACAGCCGCGAGCGCGCCGGCGACGGCGAGCGCCTGCTGGGCGCTGGCCCCGGTCGCCAGCGGCGGGAAAGCCGCACCGCGCACCGCGAGATCCTCGAGGATGACCACCGCGCGGCCACGGCCGTTGGATGCCGCGCCGTATAGTGCAGGCATCACCTCGGACAGGTCGGCGTGCAGTCGTCGGTATACCTCGGCTTCGTTGTGCGCCAGCGCCATGAACCGATTGAAGAGGCGCTCGGCGGGCCGGGTAGGGGCCAGCTTAACGAACGCCGTGCTCGGCAGTTGCGCATCACCGGTGATATCCAGTCGGGCCCGCGTGGCCGTCCCATGGTCGACGTTGTGGACATGCACGGCGGTCACATCGTCGCGTGCCGCCAGCGCCCGAAACGTCGTCACATCGATGTCGGCCGGTCGGCGCGGAATCATGTTCTTGTTCAACGTGTGTCGGTATCCTCGCCACGTTCTCGGCGCGCTCTCGCCCGCCGCTTGCCTTCGTGCATCGCCGCCACTCGTGCGACGGGAATGGTGCGGCCCTGTGCGATCAGGTCGGTGGGCAGCCGCTGCGGTGCCGGCATCGACTCCAGCCACGATGGCCGGCCGTCGAGCGCGTCGATCGCGGTATGGACGGTGAAGTCGGCGGGGGAGACCGAGTCGAGTTCGGACCATTGGAGCGGAAACGACACCGGCGTGTTGGGGCGCAGCCGCGGGCTGTACGCCGCCGCGACGGTGGCTCCGCCCGCGCGGGTGGCGTCGACGAACACCTTGCCGCCGCGGTCTTCGACGATGAACGCCGTCGTTGCGATGTCCGGATCGAGAGCTTCCGCGCGGGCCGCGAGCGCGCGGGTCGCCGCGGCGACGTCGTCGACCGGTGCCGAGTCGTCGATCGGGACGAAGACGTGCACCCCCTTGGCCCCGCTGGTCTTGACCGCGCCGTCGAGACCGGTGTCGGCCAGTGCCTGATGCACCAGATGCGCGACGGCCACCACCTTCGTGAAGTCGTCGTCGGGCGGGTCGAGGTCGAGCACGAGATGTGTTGGGCGATAGATGTTGTCCGCCAGCCCGAGCGTCGGGTGGTACTCCACCGCCCGCTGGTTGGCCAGCCACAGCAGGGTGCGCCAGTCGTTGCACAGCGCGTAGCGAACCTCGCGGTGCGAGGCCTCCGCCCACATCGTCACCGTCCGCACCCAGTCGGGGGTGTACTTGGGCACGTTCTTCTGCATGAACGGTTCGCGCCCGCGTAGGACCCGCAAAACGGTCAGCGGCCGGTCGACGAGTCCCGGCAGCATCCGACCGGCGACCGCCGCCAGATAGTCGACGAGGTCGCGTTTGGTGGCCCCGGCATCGGGGGTCAGCGCCTCGTCGAGATTGGAGAGCTCGACGCCGTCGCGATGTTCCTTGGCGGCCACGTCACCCGGCGGCGGTCGTCGCGAGTCCGCCGTCGACGGGGATCACCGCTCCGGTGAGATAGGCCCCGGCACGGCTGGCGAGAAACACCGCGATGCCCGCCATGTCGTCGTCGCGCCCGATCCGGCGCAGCGGCGCCGACGCCGCGATCGAGTCGCCGAACGACTCGAGCGTCGCGGCCATCATCTTGGACGGGAAGGGCCCGGGAGCCACGGCATTCACGGTGATGTGCTGCGGTCCCAGGTCATACGCCAGCATGCGGGTCAGGTTGTGCAGCGCCGCCTTGCTGCTGACGTAGGAATACACCGGGAGCCGGCTTGGGCGAATGCCGTCGATGCTGCCGACGTTGATGACTCGCGCGGGATCTTCTGCCGTTCCGGCCTCGCGAAGCGCGGGGACCAGCGCCTGCACCATCCAGAACGGCGACTTGACGTTGAGATCGAGAACTTTGTCCCAGGCCGAATCGGGGAAGCTCTCCAATGGCTCACCCCACGTGGCGCCCGCGTTGTTGACCAGGATGTCCAGCTGCTCGCCGCCCGCGGTGACCTCTTCGGCCAGCCGCAGGCACTCCTCGTGCCGGGACAGATCGGCCGGGATCGCCTGGACGTCGCCGAGGTCCGACAAGTGCTCGCGGGCCGCTTCGCAGGCGTCGGCCTTGCGCGAGCTGATCACCACACGGGCGCCGGCCTGCACGAGGCCGCGGGCCATCATCAGGCCGATACCTCGCGATCCGCCCGTGACCAGGGCGCGCTTTCCGCTCAGATCGAAGAGCTGGGCATGAGTGCTGAACTGGGCGTCGGTCATCCTCGAATAGTGCCCTATCGGCCGCGCGCAGCGTTCCTTGCTCGTCGAGTCGAGCACCCCGTAGCCTCGTGAGGTGGCCGGCCCGACCGTCGTCCGAGCCGACGAACTCGTCGAACTAGAAGTTTTCGCCGGCTGTTCGACCGCAGCTCTGGCGCCGCTCGCGGCGCAGTTGCAGCCGCTGAATGCAACTCCCGGACAGGTGCTCATGCAGCAGGGCGAGCTCGCGGTGTCTTTTTTGCTGATCGGATCCGGCCGCGCCGAAGTCACCCATGCCGGCGATGACGGGCACGACACCGTGGCCGAACTTCAGCCCGGCCTCGTCGTCGGCGAGATCGCGTTGCTGCGCGACACGCCGCGCAGTGCCACGGTGGTGGCGCTCGATCAACTCTCGGGATGGGTCGGTGACCGGGAAGCGTTCGCGACCATGCTCGAGATCCCGGGCATGGTCGAGAAGCTGGTGCGAACGGCGCGGCAGCGGCTCGCCGCGTTCATCACCCCGATCCCGGTGAAACTGCGCGACGGGTCCGTCTTCTATCTGCGCCCGGTTCTGCCGGGAGACAGCGAACGCACGACGAACGGGCCGGTCGAGTTCTCGAGCGAGACGCTGTACCGGCGGTTCCAGTCGCCGCGCACGCCGACGAAGTCTTTGATGACATACCTGTTCGAGGTCGACTACGTGCACCACTTCGTCTGGGTGATGACCGAGGGCGCCGAGGGGCCCGTGGTTGCCGACGCGCGGTTCGTCCGTGACGAGGACGACCTGGCGGTCGCGGAGGTGGCGTTCATCGTCGGCGACGACTACCAGGGCCGCGGCATCGGTACGTTCCTGATGGGCGCGCTCGTCGTCACCGCGGATTACGTTGGGGTCGAACGCTTTACCGCACGGGTGCTCAGCGACAACCATCCCATGCGGGCGATCATGGACCGCTTCGGCGCCAGCTGGCACCGCGACGACCTCGGGGTCGTCACCACCGTCGTCGACGTCCCGAACCCGGGCTCGCTACAGCTGCCCGCATCGTTGGTCAAGAAGATCCGAGGCGTGACGTCCCAGGTGATCAAGGCGGTCGGGTGAGGTGAAGCCCGCGCTGAATAAGGACACCCGACTGTGTATCTCGCTGGCGGCGCGGCCGAGCAACATCGGTACCAGGTTCCACAACTACCTGTACGACCTGCTCGGCCTCGACTTCATCTACAAGGCGTTCACGACGACGGACATCGCCGCGGCGATCGGCGGTGTTCGTGCGCTGGGAATCCGCGGGTGCTCGGTATCGATGCCGTTCAAGCAGGATGTCATCGAACTCGTCGACGAGGTCGAACAGTCCGCGACGTCCATCAACGCTGTCAACACGATCGTCAACGACACGTCGGTCCCCGGCGGCCAGCTGACCGCGTCCAACACCGACTACCTGGCTGTGGCGCGGCTCATCGCCGAACACAGTCTGCAGCCGTCGCAGTCGGTGCTGTTCCGGGGCAGCGGCGGAATGGCGAGCGCCGTCGCGGCGGCCTTCCGGGACAACGGCTTTCACCGGGGCACGGTCGTCGCCCGCAACCCCGACACCGGGCGGGCACTGGCCGAGCGGCTCGACTACGAGTACGTGGCCGAAGTGGGCGACCGCACCGCCGACGTCATCGTCAACATCACGCCGGTGGGGATGGCGGGCGGCCCCGAGGAGCACGACCTCGCCTTCGACGCGACGACTATCGACGCCGCGCACACCGTATTCGATGTGGTGGCGTTGCCGTCCGAGACCCCGCTGATCACCGCGGCTCGCGCCGCGGACATCGCCGTCATCACCGGTGCCGAAGTGATCGCGCTACAGGCCGCGGAACAGTTCGAACGGTATACCGGGGTGCGGCCGACCGCCGAACAGATCGCGGCGGCCTCGGCGGTGTCACGTGCCTAGCGGCACCGAGCAATACGGCGAGGGATGTGCCCGGTCTCAGGGAGTGATCGTGGTCTGCTCGTCGATGGTGACGGTGGCAGGACCCAGGACGTCGATCTGATCCTCGCGACCATCGGCGTTGAGCTGCAGGACGTAAAGCCCGTCCTGGCCCGGGATCACGACGGTTTTCTGCGCGATGGCGCGGGTGACGCCGTTCTTCTCATAGGTGCCGCCGACCTGCATGGCGTCGAAACCGCTCAGTTTGCCTGGGGTTCCGGTGTTCGAGCCCTCGAAACCGGGCAGGTTGTTTATCTCTCCGGGGGCGAACTCGAGGATCTTCGCCGGATCGACGTTACCGGTCAGCTTGGAGACCAGCGCCATGATGGACGGCGGATCGCTGCTGAAGGCCGGATCAGAGGAAAGGATTGCGCCGTAAGCCCAATCGGGGGTGCGCGGACCGGCATCCTCCCAGCCCTCCGGCATGGGCAGGTTGATGGTGGGCGAGCCGGGATCCCCGCGCTTGACCGGAGTTTCGGTGATGCCGTTCTCACGGATGTAGTCGACGATCGTCTTGTTCGGTCCCGCGGCCTGGCCCTCGCTGGTGGGCGCGGCCGCCGCGCTGGTCGTCGTGGCCGCTTCGCTGGAAGACGCACTTTCCGTCGCGGATTCGTCGGTCTTGGTGTCCGAGCCGCAACCGGCCAGGCTCAATCCGAGTGCGACGGTCGCGATGGCGATGACGCCGGCCCTCACTGACTTGCTCATTCGGTTTCCTTTCAAAGTCTCGCCGTAGCCTACGGTCGGCCTACCGCTAGCGCCATGCCCAGTGTTGCTCTAGACTCGCGGAAAGTTTGCTGGCCCGCTGTGAATTCCTCAGGCCGGATCCAGATGTGTTCTTTGATCGGCGGCTGTGTCCTGCTGAGGAGGGTTTCCGCATGCGGGGGTTGATTCGTTCGCTGGGCGTGGTGGGTCTAGCGTTGCTGAGCGTCGTCGGTCTGGTAGTGGCATGGACCGCGGCGACAGTCGTCCAGCTGACGGCAACCGCGCTCATCATGGGCGGTACCGGTCATTCGCTCAGCTCGCCGCCGGATGATCCGGTGGGTTACATCAACCCGTATATGTCCAATGCGATCGACGGGTTCATCAACCCCGCCTTCGCGTCGACCGGCCCGGGGGGCACCCCGATCGACGAGGTCGGACCCGGTGACGACCGCTACGCCGTCGTCACCCCCGAGCAGTTCTTCCCGGTGTCCGGATCGATGACGTTCGATGCCTCCGTGACCGCGGGCCTCGCGAACGTCAGCAGGTGTATCCGTGGGTCGACCGACTGCTCCTACAACCCCGCGGTCCCGGGCGCCCCCGCCGGCACACCCGACGCCACGGACGAATTCGCCGTCTTCGGCTACTCGCAGAGCGCGGTGGTCGCCTCACTTCTCAAGAAGGACATCATCGATAATCCGGACGCCTATCCCGATCTCGAGCCGGGCGACGTGTCCTTCATTCTGTTGTCCAATCCGATGCGTCCCAACGGCGGCGTCCTGGCCAGGGGACCCGAGGGCCTGACGATCCCGATCATCGGAATCACCTTCCACGGAGCCACTCCGACCGACAGCTGTAATGCGTCTGGTGAGTGCTACGAGACCGTCGACGCCGCAGCGCAATACGACATTCTCGGCGGCGACGCACCGGCCAGCCTCACCAACCTGTTGGCCATCGCGAACGCCGTAGCCGGGTACTACTACTTCCACGGTGACATGCAGAACGCGAGCCTCGAGGACGCCGAGTACCAAGGCTCGCACGGCGACACCGACTACTATCTCGTTCGCGCCCAACGCCTGCCCATCCTGATGCCGTTCGAGGCCTTCGTGCCGTCGCCGATCCTCACGCTGCTCGAGGCTCCATTGAAAGCGGCGATCGAAGCCGGCTATGCGCGCGACGTCAATCCGGGCGTGGCCACCAAGGTGGGGCTGCTTCCGTTCCGGGATCCCGTCCAGGCCATCGTGAACATCGTCAAAGCGATCCCGGTGGGTATCGACGACGCGATCGCCGAAGCATCCGGAGACGAAAACAATCGGCCCCTCGGAACCGATCCATTGACCAGCCCGTTCGGGGTGGGCGGTCCCGAGCTGCCCGATCCACCATCGGCCGACGGCGACGAGAATTCACGACTGGGTGACGACCCCGGACAGGACGCCCTCGAAGGGGAGAACGCTGAGGAGCAGGTCGTCGAGGGAGAGGTCATCGAAGCGGGCGCGCCAGAGGGAGAAGGCGCCGACAACCTCGACGCGACCACGCCCCGCGTCGGGCCCAGGCCGGTGACCAGAGTCGGCGCGCACATCCGCAGCACTTTGGACTCGATCCGCTTGTCGAAGATCAGAGGCCCGATCAGGTTCGACTCGCAGCGCGACGCCAGACCTACTTCACCCGCAACGCCCGGCGATGACGACACCGCGCCCAACGCACCGGCTTCCACCCCGGCCGATACGGCAAACCCGGCGGCCGCCTGACGGACGAATCAGACGTCGCAGTTGAGCGAAACGGTGATCGACCGGCTGACGACGACGGTGATGTACTCGCGGTCCTCACCCTTGCCGACGGAGATCGTCTGGGTGACCTCCTGCGGGTTGCGCACGTTGGTGACGAAGCACTCGCCCAACGGCGCGCTGCCCACCCGATCGATCACGACGTTGTATCCGACGGACTCCAACTCGCCGATCGTCTGGTACGCGTTGCCGCCCCTGTTGGGCTCCGCCGCCGCCACGCTCGCGGGGGCGATGACGACTCCTATCAACGCTATCGTTGCTACTAGACCCCATTTGCGCATGAGGGCCTCCGTTCTTAATTTGCCTGGTACTTATGCATCGGCGAACGGACATATTTCGTTGCATGGATAGCTGTAAGGGTTCTCTGAGGTATTGGCGCCCGGTGTGGGCCATGGGTGCGACGGCGGCTCTGCTCGCGGCGGCCTGTGGCTCGGGCGAGCATCCGCAGCCGGAAGTAGCCATGTCGCCGGGCGCAACGCCGCGGATCAACCCGGCCAGGATCGATCGGGTTCGCCATGATCTGCCCGACGGATATGAGGTCGCCACACTGACGGGCCCGGCGCGGCCGCCGGCGTTATGGGGGTTCGGTACGCAGTGGTCGGCAGAACCGCCGCAATGCGGTCAGCTCGCCGATCCCGCCGTCGACGCCGCCTCGGCCAAAGGGTGGTCGGGGTCGGGAACAGGTGGCATCGTCTACGTCGTCGTCGCGGAGTCGACGGCAGGTCTGGCCCCAGGGGTCGCGGAGTCATGCGGGCAGTGGACCCTCTCGGCCGGGCAGGCGAACGGCACCGTCACCATGACCGCCGCGCCGGCGATCGAGAACGCCGAGACCGTCGCAATGGCGACCGTGACAACGACCGTCGTCGAGGGCGGCACCGAAACTCACTCGCACGCCGATACCGTCACCGCCTACCTGGACGGTCACGTGGCGTTCGTCTCCGTGGTGACCGATCCCGGATCGCCGCATCCGCAACTCGACGCCGCTTTCGCGAATGGACTGATGGTGAAAACGGCGGCGGCATTGCGGGGTTGACGCTTGTGGCGGCGCGGTACCGAAGGGGTACCCTGTCGGCGATGTTCAAGAGCGCAAGGCTCGGCAGCCAGTTGGCCCTGGTTTGCGTGGGGCTACTGGCTGCATGTGGATCGTCGGAGTCGGCGGATCTCTCCAGCGCCGACATCGCCCGCGTCAAGGACGTGCGCTCGAGCTTCGGTCCGCAGTTCAAGGTGACCGAGGTGGCGCCGACGGGGATCGACCCGCGACTGCTCGGACGGCCGACGCTGCCCCAGGGGATGAAGTTCGATCCAGCCGACTGCGGGTCCTTCGCCACCGCACAGGTGCTGCCCGATGGCGTGAAGGGCAACATGGCAGCCACCACCGCAGAGGGCGACGGTAACCGGTTCATCGTCATCGCGGTGGAAACCTCCGAACCCGTTCCGGTCAACCGTCCCGCCGACAACTGCAAGCGGGTGGGTTTCGCCGGTGGCGGCATGCGTGGTCTGGTCGAGGTCGTAGATTCGCCGCAGATAGAGGGGGCCGAGACGATGGCGACCCATCGCGTGCTGCAGACGATCGTCAACGGCAAGCCGGGCGCCGGGGAGATCTACAACTACATCGCGAGCTTCGGAACATTCCTCGTCATCGTCACCGCGAACCCGTTGGTGCTGCCGGACAAGCCCGTCGCGCCCGTCGACACGCAGCGCGCCCGTGACCTCCTCGTGTCGGCCGTGGGGGCGGTCAAGGGTTAGCGGACGTCGTGCGGGCGGAACTGGATGCTGATCCGTGGGCCGGTCGGTCGAGACGTCTTCGGGATCGCGTGTTCCCAGGTGCGCTGGCAGGAGCCACCCATCACCAGCAGGTCGCCGTGGCAGTGTCTGAGGCGCAGCGACTTGCCGCCCCCGCGCGGCCGCAGCGCGAAAACCCTTGTGGCGCCGAGGCTGACGATGGCGACCATGGTGTCCTCGGTGCTGCTGCGGCCGATCGTGTCCCCGTGCCAGGCCACGCTGTCGTCACCGTCGCGGTACAGGCACAACCCGGCGGTGGTGAACGGTTCGCCGAGTTCGCCCGCGTAGGCATCGTTGAGACGGCGCCGCATTTGTTTCAGCCGCGGGTGCGGAACCGGCGCGGCGTCCTGCTCGGCAAAATCCCAGAAGCTGACGAGCCGGGGCACATCGAGCACGCGGTCGTACATCTGCCGTCGCTCGGCGCGCCACGGGATGACGTCATGCAGCTCGGTGAACAGCGAGTCGGCCTCCTCCAGCCACCCGGACCGATAGTCGATCCACGCGCCGTCGCCGAGATGGCGCCGTTCGGCGTGCTCGAACAGCGAGCTCTGTAGAGCCAGCTCCATGCCCGCGAGTTTATCGCACAAGCGTTCGAAATTTTAGAGGCGCACGGCTCCCGGTCCCTCACCGGCCAGGACATCGCCCGGATTGGACAGCGCGCAGGTCTTCAGGCTCAGGCAACCGCAGCCGATGCAGCCGGTGAGATTGTCGCGTAGCCGCTGCAGGTGCAGGATGCGGTCGTCGAGGTCCTGGCGCCAGCCGGCGGACAGCTTGGCCCAGTCCTTGCTCGTCGGGACGCGGTCGGTGGGCAGGGTGGCCAGTGCCTCCCGGATGCGGGCGAGTGGAATGCCGAGGCGCTGGCTCATTCGGATGAACGCGACACGACGCAGGGTTTCACGGGCATAGCGCCGTTGATTGCCGCCGGTTCGCTTGCTGGTGATGAGCCCTTCGCGTTCGTAGAAGTGCAGCGCCGAGATGGCGACGCCACTTCGAACGGACATGTCCGAGGGCGTGAGTTCGTGTACCACCTCCATGACCTCAACCCTAGTTGAGGTAGCCGCGCGCGCCATGCGCGATACGGTGCTAGATGTGACGACGCTGGGCTGTGACTCCGAGGTCGGCAGGCTACGGGCGGTAATCCTGCACCGGCCCGGTGCCGAACTGCAGCGGCTGACTCCGCGCAACAACGACAAGCTCCTTTTCGACGGGCTGCCATGGGTGGCCAAGGCGCAGCGCGAACACGATGCGTTCGCCGCCCTGCTGGCTTCGCGTGGTGTCGAGGTGCTGTTGCTTGCCGATCTGCTGACCGAGGCGCTGGCGAAGAGTGGTGCGGCACGGATGCATGGCATCGCGGCGGCTGTCGATCCGCGACGGTTGGGACTGCCGTTGGCGCAGGAGCTTTCGACCTACCTGCGCACGCTGGACGCTGCGCCGCTGGCGTCGGTGCTGATGGCCGGGATGACGTTCAACGAGTTGCCGTTCAGCGGCGGTGACCTGTCGTTGGTGCGGCGAATGCATCACGGCGGAGATTTCGTCATCGATCCGCTGCCGAATCTTCTTTTCACGAGGGACTCGTCATTCTGGATCGGTCCGCGGGTGGCGATCACGTCGTTGGCCCTGCCCGCGCGCGTTCGCGAGACGTCGCTGACTGATGTGATCTACGCGCACCACCCGCGATTCCTGGGTGTACGGCGGGCGTACGAGTCGCGCTCCGCGCCGGTCGAGGGCGGCGACGTGTTGCTGCTGGCGCCGGGAGTGGTCGCGGTGGGGGTGGGGGAGCGGACTACGCCTGCGGGGGCAGAGGCGCTGGCGCGCAGCCTGTTCGACGATGACCTGGCACATACCGTCCTCGCCGTGCCGATCGCCCAGGAGCGGGCGCAGATGCACCTTGACACGGTGTGCACGATGGTCGACATCGACGCGGTGGTGATGTACCCGAACATCGTGGAGTCGTTGTCGGCATTCACGATTCACCGCGACGGTGCCGGTGGTGTACGGATCGACGACGCACGACCGTTTCTGGTCGCCGCGGCCGAGGCGATGGGCATCGAGAAGCTGCGAGTCATCGCGACCGGGTTGGATCCCGTCACCGCGGAGCGCGAACAGTGGGACGACGGAAACAACACGCTGGCGGTGGCGCCGGGAGTGGTGATCGCATACGAACGCAACGCCGAAACCAATGCGCGGCTGGCTGATTCGGGTATCGAGGTGTTGTCGATCGAGGCGTCGGAGCTGGGCACCGGCCGCGGCGGCCCGCGCTGTATGTCGTGTCCCGCAGCGCGAGACCCGCTCTAGCTTCCTTCACGCCGAAATCGGAGTTTTGTAGAGAAAGTGCGAGTAGTCGTCTACCAAAGTCGGATTTCGGCGCGGACGGGCACTAACTCCAGGACGGCAGCCAGATCTGCATGTTCCAGGTGGCCTGCGAAATCGGGATGCCCGTCAGGATCGGGTACATCCACGCGAAGTTCGTCAACACGAGCGCGATGTAGCAGCTCACCACTATCAGCCCGAGCGTTCTTCGCTCGGAGTTCTGATTCGGTTTGTACAGAATGTCGCCGAGAATCAACGCGATCATCAGCACGAGGAACGGCGCCATCGTCGCCGCGTAGAAGAAGTACATCTGCCGATCGATGTCGGCGAACCACGGCAAGAACCCGGCGCTGTAGCCCACCAGGACCGCCGCGAAGCGCCAGTCGCGCTTCACGAAGGTCCGCCACACCGCCCACGCCAGCACCGGCACCGCGATGAACCACATCGCGGGCGTGCCGACCAGCATCACGGCCTTCACGCACGACTGATCCCCGCAGCCCGGCACGTTCTGGTTGTCGATCGCGTAGAGCACCGGCCGCAGCGACATCGGCCACGTCCACGGCTTGGACTCCCACGGGTGGTGATTACCGTCGGCATTGGTCAGGCCGGAATGGAACTTGTACGCCCCGTAGGTGTAATGCCACAGCGAGCGAACCGCGTCGGGCAGCGGCAGGATGCTGTCCTCTCCGATGTCTCTGCCGACCGCGTGCCGGTCCACGCCGGTCTCCGACGCGAACCACGGCGTATAGGACGCCAGGTAGACCCCGAACGGAATCAGTACCAGTGCATACAGCGACGGGCCCAGATCGCGCCGGAACGCACCGAGCCACGGCCGCGGGACGCGATACTGCTTGCGCGCGGCGATGTCGAACGCCAGCGTCATCACCCCGAAGAACGCCACAAAGTACAGCCCGGACCACTTTGTCGCACAAGCCAATCCGAGCAACACACCGGCGCCGAACCGCCACCACCGCACGCCGAGTCGCGGCCCCCATGGTGTTTCACCGATGCGGCCCTCGAGCAGCGCCACATGCATGCGCTCACGGACCTGGTCGCGGTCGACCATCAGACAACCGAACGCTGCCACGACGAAGAAGACCAGGAATCCGTCGAGCAGCGCGGTGCGCGCGGCGACGAAGCTGACCCCGTCGGCGATCAGCAGCAGCCCCGCGATTCCGCCGACGACGGTGGACCGGCTGATCCGCCGCGCGATACGCACGACGAGCAGCACGGTGATGACCCCGCAGACGGCTCCGGAGAAACGCCACCCCAGGCCGTTGTAACCGAACAACCATTCGCCGAGCGCGATCAGCTGCTTGCCCACCGGCGGATGCACCACCAAGCCGTAGCCGGGGTTGTCCTCGAGGCCGTTGTTGTTCAGCACCTGCCACGCCTGCGGCGCGTAGTGCTTCTCGTCGAAGATCGGCGTTCCCGCGTCGGTCGGCGAGCCGAGGTTCAAGAAGCGGGTCACCGCCGCCAGCGCGGTGACGACGGCGGTCATCGCCCAGCCCTGCAGACGGTCCACCGGGCCGAAGTCGGCGACCGGGACCAGCGGCGCGGGGCTGATGACAGGGACCGCGCGCGAGGCTTCGGTTGCGGGGGCGGTCACGCAAGCGATCGTAGGCTGTCCGGCATGAACCCCGGCCGACTGCTTATCGGCGCCACGCCGCTGGGTCAGCCCTCGGATGCGTCTGCGCGGCTGGTCAGCGCCCTGGCCAGGGCCGACGTGGTCGCCGCCGAGGACACCCGACGGATCCGGACCCTGGCACAGGCGCTCGAGGTCAAACCCGCGGGCAAGATTGTCAGCCTGTACGACCAGAACGAGGCGGCGCGGGTTCCGGCGCTGGTCGCCGAGATCGCGGCCGGCGCGACGGTTCTGCTGGTCAGTGACGCCGGCATGCCCCTGATCAGCGATCCCGGATACCGGTTGGTGTCCGCCTGTATCGATAGTGGGCTACCGATCTCGTGCCTGCCGGGCCCTTCGGCGGTGACGACGGCGCTGGCGGTGTCGGGGCTCCCGTCGGAGCGGTTCTGCTTCGAGGGTTTCGCGCCACGCAGGCACTCGGCGCGGATGACGTGGCTCGCCACACTGGCCGTCGAGCCGCGCACGTGTGTCTTCTTCGAGTCGCCCCGGCGGCTGGCCGAGACGCTCAAGGACGCCGTCGAGGCGCTGGGTCCAGACCGCGAAGTCGTCGTGTGCCGCGAGCTGACGAAGACGCATGAGGAGATCATCCGCGGCTCGCTGGCAGAGCTGGCCGAGTGGGCGAAGGAGGGTGTCCTCGGCGAGGTCACCGTCGTGCTCGCGGGCGCGACGGTGAAGGCGGATGTGGAGTCGCTGGTGTCGCAGGTGCAGGACCTCATCGAGCAGGGCATGCGGGTCAAGGATGCGTGCGCGCAGGTGATCGCCACGAATCCCGGCTCACCGTCGCGACGCGAACTCTACGATGCGGTTCTGCGCTCGCGTGAGTGAAGGAGTCGAGAGGTGAACACAGTGCTGTTCGTAGTCCTCTTGGTAGTCGGCATTGTGGCCCTGTTGGTGCTGATCTGGATTCCGATCATGGTGTGGTTGCGCCGTCGCAGCGGCGCCACTGCCGAGCAGCTGAGCGCGGAGATCGAAGGCGAATCGGTTCTGCGCGCGCCGGAGAAAGGCTCCTACCGCGGGTCGACGGCTCCGGGATTCCCCGCGGTGAAGAACACCGGGCTGATTGCGCTGACCCAGCGGCGGCTGGTCTTTCGAACTCTCACCGGTCATCTGATCGAAGTTCCGGTCGAGTCGATCACCGGAGTGCGAGAGGCCGCGGTCTTCAGTGGTTCGGTCGTCGGCGGGCAGGCGCATCTGATCGTCCAGACATCCGCGGGTGAGATCGGTTTCTACGTATTCGCAGGCATCGCCGACTGGATCGCGGCACTCGAGACGTTGGTACCCGGCCAGCGGATGTAGCCGTCGGCGCTGCGTTCCAAGTCCCGGCTGAGCTCCGGCAACGCCTCGGATCAGCTGTGCGCGGGAATCCGCCGCTGAGCGTCGATCTCGATGAACGGCGCTGCCTTGTGCAGGCACTCATCCCACTCCCGGTCGGGATCGGAATCCGCGGTGATGCCGCCGCCGACGCCGAGTACCGCGTTACCGTCGGCGTCGAACTCGACGGTGCGGATCGCGACGTTCAGCTCGCACCCGGCGATCGGTGAGGCCAAGCCGACTGTGCCGCAGTAGATTCCGCGGCGATTCTGCTCCCAGCCGGTGAGCAGCTGGCGGGCGCGCAGCTTAGGCGTACCCGTGACCGAAGCGGGCGGGAAGGTGGCGTCGAGCACCGCCTCCATCGGCATGTCGACGTCGACGCGCGCCGTCACCGTGGATACCAGGTGCCACACGCCCGGCGCCGGACGTACGGCCAGCAGCTCGGGAACGGACACACTACCGGTCACCGCGACCCGACCGAGATCGTTGCGGACCAGGTCGACGATCATGATGTTCTCGGCGACGTCCTTGACCGACGCTCGCAGTTCCGCCGGATCAGCGTGCCGCGGCAGCGTGCCCTTGATCGGACTCGACGCCACCGCCTCGCCGTGCCTGCGCAGAAACAGTTCAGGCGACAGCGACGCAACCGCGCCCCAGCCGCCGCCCACAAAGGCGGCGCGTGCCGGCGAGGTTCGCGCGACGGCGTCGGCGAAGAAATCGATTGCGGCTGCGTCCGATGTCGTTCGGGCGGCGATTCGGCCTGCGAACTGCGTGCACACACACGCCTGGTAAACCTCGCCGGCCGCGATCGCCTCGAGGCACGACAACACGCCGCGCCGGTGCGCCTCACGATCGGCCGCGCCCCAGGTGATCGCGCTCGAGGCCGGCGCCACGGGTTCGCGCAGCGCTTCGGACACCCAGCCGGGAAGCTCGGCACCGGATAGGTTTTCGTGCCACCACTGCCCTTCGTCGTCCTGGCGCAGCACGCAATCCGACCAGCCGCCCGCGGCCTCGGGTATGCGTGGCCCTCGCCCGTCGGCGCCTGCGTCGGGGTATGACAGGTAGCCGAACCATCCTCCGCCGACGGCATCGCCGGACGTGCCGGGGGATACGTCGAACACTTCGGATACGCCGACGGGCGTCACCTCCACCGACGGCGCGATGACCGCGCCGGAACCGAACCACTCCCCGATCAGGGCGGCCGGCGGCGGCAGATCGCGCCGTCGAGTTCCGTCGGCCAGCGCGCGCAGCACCGCAGGGGCACTGCCCAGCTCGCCGAGTCGATCGATCCGCACACCTCAAGCGTGTCAGAAGCTACCGGCTGATCTCCCGCGGGATGTCGACGCCGGTCAGTTTGTCCGGGTTGCGCATCGCGTAGAAGTGGCTGATCCGGCCGTCGGTGATCTCGACGGTGATGATGCCTTCGAAGCTGTCGCCCATGTAGAGCTTCAGCGCGGGAGCGTTGTTGTACATCGCGGGCTCGACCCGGCCGGACTCCCCGGCCACGCGGATGAGACCGATGATCAGCTTGGCCACCCGCTCGGCGCCCGTGACGGGTCGGCGTGCCGCGCTGACCTTGCCGTCGCTGTCGGCTGTCCACACGACGTCGCTCGAGAGCATCTCGATGAGCCCGTCGACATCGCCGGTCGAGGCGGCGGTGAAGAAGCGCGCGGTGATCTCCATGGAGAGTTTGGGGTCGACGGGCTCGAATCGCTTGCGGCGCGACTGAACATGCTCGCGCGCGCGGTGGGCCATTTGACGGACCGCGGCCGCGGATTTGCCGATCGTGGCGGCGATCTCGTCGTGGCTGAAGCCGAAGACCTCGCGCAGCACGAACACGGCGCGTTCGTCAGGGCTCAGTGTCTCGAGCACGACCAGCATGGCCATCGACACCGATTCGGCAAGGATCACGTCGGACGACGCGTCTGTGTCGCTGGCGGTCTCCAGCAGCAGCGGCTCCGGTAACCACGGGCCGACATAGTCCTCCCGCCGGCGAGACTGTGTCCGCAGCGCATTGAGGGATTGCCGGGTGACGAGCTGGGCGAGGTAGGCCTTGGTGTCCTGCACCGTCGACAGGTCCACCTCGGCCCAGCGCAGGTAGCTCTCCTGCAACACGTCGTCGGATTCAGTTGTCCGGCCGAGAATCTCGTAGGCGATGGTGAACAGCAGCGGTCGCAGTTGAGTGAATCGTTCGGCGTGTTCCTCGCTCACGGTCGCACCGGCTGACCTGCTGACTCCAACTGCTGCTGCCGCTTACCGCCCTTGAGCCAGAAGTAGCTCCCCGGTTTGCGCGCCTCCCGCTGCAGGAAGCTGACCGTGCCCTTGCAGACGGCCTCCTTGATCGTGGCTGCGGTGCGGCCGCCGATATGCAGCGGCATTACGGTGTCGTCCAGGTGGGCGAGCTGGACCAGACCGCCTTTGCGTCCGAGGCTGATGCACTGGCCGGTGAAGGCCTGGTTCAGCCGTTTGGGCTCGGTGCCCGCGATGCGGCTGAGCACCGTGTTCGCGGCTTGTGCGCCCAGCGGGATCGCGGCCTGGCAGCTCATCCGCAACGGTAGGTTCGACGGCGCGGCCGCATCGCCCGCGGCGATGATGCGGGGATCGTCAACGCTGGTGAGGGTCTCGTCGGTGAGAAGGCGACCGGCCGCATCGGTGCTCAGGCCGCTGCGCGTGGCCAGATCGGGCACGCCGAAACCGGCGGTCCAGATCGTGACCGCACTGGCGATCGTGCGTCCGTCGGCCAGGATCACCGAGTCGGGGCGCACCTCGGTCGCGGTGGATCCGGGGCCGTCGATGATGGTGACGCCGAGGCGGTTCAGCCGCTTGGCGGCCGCACGGCGACCACGGGCGTGCAGGTAAGGGCCGAGAACTCCGCCGCACACCAACGTCACCCGTCGGCCTTCCTCGGCGAACTCGGCGGCCACCTCGAGGCCCGTCGGACCCGCGCCGATCACCGTGATCGGCGCGTCGTCACCGGCAGCGTGATATGCCGTCTTCAACTGCTCGGCGTGCTCGAGTTCCGAGATGGGATAGGCATATTCAGCGGCTCCGGGAACGACCGGGGGCGCCCCGTGACTACCGATGGCGTAGATCAGATAGTCATAGTCCAACTCGCCACCGGCTGAGAGCTCGATCCGCCGTTGCGGCGCGTCGATGCGTGTCACAGAGTCGACGACCAGCTGGATCCCCTCACCGAGGATCTCCGGGTAGTCGACCACCGCATCATCGGTGCCGGTCACCAACTGATGCAGCCGGATCCGCTCGACGAACGTCGGCCGCGGGTTGACCAGCGTGATGTCGACGTCCTCGTTGAGCCGCAGGTGGTTGGCCGCGAGCACACCGGCGTATCCGCCGCCGATCACGATGACGCGGTGGTTCTGTTCGGTCATGTCAATCTCCTCGGGATCATCCTCGCTCTCCGCCGGCCCCGAATGTGGCCGTTCAGCTTTGAGCTGGTCTGTCCTCTAGACACCGCGGCAATTCGGAGTGTGACAGTCCGCGCCCGATGTGGCCGACGTCACTATCGACTGATCACCCGTGGGGTCGTGACCCCGGTCAACTTGTCGGGATTACGCATCGCGTAGAGATTCGTGATCCTGTCGTCGACGATTTCGAACACGAAGACGCCCTCTAAGTGGTCACCGTCGTAGATCACCGTCGCCGGCGCGCCGTTGTACACCGCCGACTGGAACCGAAGGTCCGGCATGGTCTTGGCCACGCGAAACAGTTCGGCCATGAGCGCGGCCACCCTTCGCGCGCCCGAAACCGGCCGGCGAAGCCCGGTCACCTTGCCGCCGTGGTCGGCGGTCCAGGTCGCCCGCGGCGCCAGCAGCATCAGCAACCCCTCCATGTCGCCGGTGGCCGCCGCGGTCAGGAACTGCTCGGTGATCTGGGTGGTCCGCTTGGCGTCGACAGGTCCGAACCGCTTCCGTCGTGCATGCACGTGTTCGCGGGCGCGGTGCGCCATCTGGCGCACCGTCCCCGCGGATTTGTCAACGGCCCCTGCGATTTCCTCGTACTCGAAGCCGAACACCTCGCGCAGCACGAACACCGCCCGCTCGTCGGGCGTGAGCGTTTCGAGCAGCACCAGCATCGCCATCGAAACCGATTCGGCGAGAACGACATCGGAGGAGGCATCGCCCGTGTCCACCAGCAGCGGCTCGGGTAGCCACGGCCCGACGTAATCCTCCCGGCGGCGGGCGCCCTCCCGTAACGCGTTGAGCGCCTGTCGGGTCACCAGTTGTGCCAGATACGACTTGGTGTCCCGCACGGTCGCAAGGTCCACGTCGGCCCACCGCAAATAGCTGTCCTGCAGCACATCGTCGGCTTCGGTTGCCGAGCCGAGGATTTCGTAGGCGATGGTGAACAGCAGCGGACGCAGGAGGGTGAACCGCTCGGCGTGTTCGGCGCCGGCCGGGCCGGCAGCCGGACCTGGGGAGGTGGTCACGCTTCCTTGACCACCTCTCCGGCGAACACCGGTCGCTCGGGACGCGGACCGCCCTTGAACCAGAATGTGGAGCCGGGCTTGCGGCCCTCGCGACGCAGGCCCCATAGCGTGCCCTTGCAGATCGCCTCTTTGAGTCGAGCGCCCACGCGCCCACCGATGAAGAGATTCACCGGCGTGTCGTCCTGGCGACCCAGTTGAAGGATCCCGGCGCGCCTACCCAGGCTGGTGCACGACCCCGGGATGCCGTAGGCGAGCGGTGCCGGGGAGATGCCGGCGATGCGGTTCAGCACGGTATTGGCCGCCTGGGGGCCCAGCTGCGAGGCAGATGCGCAGCACATCCGCAGCGGCACCCCCGACGGGGAGGCGCAGTCACCGGCGGCCACGATGCGATCGTCGTCGATGCTGGTCAGCGTCTCATCGGTGAGCAGCCGGCCCAGCTCATCGGTGTGGAGGCCGCTCACCGCGGCCAGTTCCGGCACACCGAAGCCCGCCGTCCAGATCGTCAGCGCGCTCGGGCGCACGGCCCCGTCGGCGAAGACGACCGCGTCGGGCCGGACCTGCGTCACGATGTCGGACTCGAGCACCGTCACACCCAGCTTGCGCAGCACCTTGGCGGTTGACCTCCGCCCCGGCTCCGACAGCGACGGCGCCAGTCGGCCACCGCAGACCAGCGTGACCCTGCGGCCCCGCTCGGCCAGCTCGGCGGCGGTCTCGACGCCGGTCAACCCGGCGCCGACGACCGTGACCGGCGCATCCGGATGCACGGTGGCAATGGCGGTGCGCAGACGTTGCGCCTGCTCGAATTCCGCTATCGGATAAGCGAATTCAGCGGCGCCGGGTACCGATGCGGGCACTGCGCCGGTGCTGCCGACTGCGTAGATGAGGTAGTCGTAGCGCAGTGCACGGCCCGAGGCCAGTTCAACGGTGCGGTTGGCGGCGTCGATGCGCGTCGCAGTGTCGACGACGAGATCTATGCCCTGGCCGAGCAATGTGCCGTAGTCGACTGCCGCGTCGTAATTGCCCGCCGCGTGCTGGTGCAACCGGATCCGCTCGACGAACTTCGGGCGCGGGTTGACCAGCGTGATGTCTGGCATCTGCCAGTTGCCACGCATCCGCAGATGGTTGGCTGCCAGCGTTCCTGAGTAGCCGCCGCCGATGACGACGACCTTGGGCGAATCAGATGTGGTGATGTGTCGGGTCATGCCCTCAAGACACCTCCCACCCGCCGAGCGTGACAAAAAGTGACGTGCGTCACTCCCGTCGCGTCACTCCCTCTGATAGCGCGGGAACACGCCGACCGGGGCCGGCAGTTGGGCCCCGGGCGCGATCCGCGTGCCGACCGACGCGAACGTCCGCTGATCGTCGGGCTGGCCCAGCAGGTCGAGCATTTTGGTCATCGACTCGGGCATCACCGGCTGACTCAGCAGCGCCGCGATCCGCACGGTCTCGAGCGTGGTGTAAAGCACGGTGCGGAATCTCGCCTCGTCGGACTTGCGCAGGACCCACGGCTCCTGCGCGGAGAAGTACCTGTTCGCCGCTCCGAGCACCGACCAGATGGCCTCCAGCGCCAGATGCATTGCGGTGGCGTCGAAATGCGTGCGCACCCGCTCGAGCAACCCGTCGGCGGCATCCAGAAGCTGTTGATCCTCGGCGGTGAATTCGCCAGGCTCAGGCACGATTCCGTCGAGGTTCTTGGCCACCATCGACAGCGAACGCTGCGCCAGGTTGCCAAGCTCGTTGGCTAGGTCGGCGTTGATGCGGCCGATGATCGCCTCCTCGCTGTAGCTGCCGTCCTGGCCGAACGGCACCTCCCGCAGGAAGAAGTACCGCACCTGGTCCACACCGAAGGCGTCCACCAACGCGTTCGGATCGACGACGTTACCGACCGACTTGCTCATCTTCTCGCCGCGGTTGAGAACGAAGCCGTGCACAAACACCTTGCGCGGCAACTCGATTCCCGCCGACATCAGAAAGGCGGGCCAGTAGACGGTGTGGAACCGGATGATGTCCTTGCCGATCATGTGCAGATCGGCCGGCCAGAACCGCTGGAACATCTCCGACGAGGTGTCGGGGAATCCGACGCCCGTCAGATAGTTCGTCAGCGCGTCGACCCACACGTACATCACATGGTCGGGATGGTCGGGAACCGGTACGCCCCAGTCGAACGTCGTGCGGGAGATCGAAAGATCGCGCAGCCCACCCGAGACGAAGCTGACCACCTCGTTGCGCCGCACGCCGGGCTCGATGAACTCCGGGTGCGCGTCGTAGTGCGCCAGCAGCTTCTCGGCATAGGCCGACAGTCGGAAGAAGTACGTCTGCTCTTCGGTCCACGTCACCGGGGCGCCGGTCTCGGTGGCGATCCGCACACCGTCGGCGTTGACGCTGGTTTCACCCTCGGTGACGAAGCCTTCGTCGCGTACCGAGTACCACCCCGAGTATGTGTCGAGGTAAATGTCGCCCGCCTCGTTCATCCGCTTCCAGATCTCGACCGACGCCGCATAGTGGTCGGCGTCCGACGTCCGGATGAACCGGTCGAACGAGATGTTGAGCTTCTCCTGCATCCGCTGGAAGACATCGGAGTTGCGTCGCGCCAACTCCGCGGTCGGAATCCCAAGGGCGGTCGCCGTCTCCGCCATCTTCTGGCCATGGACGTCGGTGCCGGTCAGGTAGCGCACGTCGTAGCCGTCCAGACGCTTGAACCGCGCGATCGAATCGGTCGCGATGTACTCGTACGCATGCCCGATGTGCGGGTCGCCGTTGGGATAGGCGATGGCCGTAGTGATGTAGTAAGGCTCACTCATTTGGGGGTCAGCTTATTGTGTGGCGGTGAGTGACAAGCGTTCAGCCAGACGGGAGAAGCCCCCGCCCCCGGAACGGCTGGCACCCCTGATCGACGCGCACACCCACCTCGATGCCTGCGGTGCGACCGATGCCGAGAGCATCCGCACGATCGTCGACCGGGCCGAAGCCGTCGGCGTGCAGGCCGTCGTGACGATCGCCGACGATCTGGACTCCGCGCGCTGGGTCACCGGGGCCGTCGACGCCGACCCGCGGGTCTACGGTGCGGTGGCGCTGCACCCCACCCGCGCCAACGCGCTCACCGACGAGGCCAAGGCCGTCATCGAGGGGCTGGCCGGGCATCCGCGCGTCGTCGCGGTCGGCGAGACCGGCGTGGACATGTACTGGCCGGGCAAGCTCGAGGGCTGCGCCGACCCCGCGACCCAGCGCGACGCGTTCGCCTGGCACATCGACCTCGCCAAGCGCATCGGCAAGCCGCTGATGATCCACAACCGTGACGCCGATGCCGACGTCCTGGACGTCCTGGCCGCCGAGGGTGCTCCCGAGACCGTGATCTTCCACTGTTTCTCGTCGGACGCCGCGATGGCCAGGACGTGTGTGGCCAACGGCTGGCTGCTCAGCCTGTCCGGAACGGTGAGCTTCCGCAATGCCACTGCCCTGCGGGAAGCGGCGTCGCTGATCCCCTCCAAGCAACTCCTCGTCGAGACCGACGCGCCGTTCCTGACTCCGCACCCGTACCGAGGTGCGCCGAATGAGCCCTACTGCCTGCCCTACACTGTTCGTGCGCTCGCCGAACTCCTCAGCAGAGCCGCTGAGGACGTTGCGCAGGAAACCACTTCGACGGCTGCCCGTGCCTACGGGCTGGCGAGTTGCTGCGCGTGAGCGTTTTCGTTACCGTCTTGTGATCAAACTCGGTGGGCTTCCGCAGGTAGGCCCATCGACCGATAGTCGGGGTAGACGACGTTTTGAACATCTTCAATAGGATCCACCAGGAGCGGTCGCCGTTATTGCGCCTCGTGGTCGGGGTGACGTTGCTTGCGCTGACGTTCGCCGGTGGATTCGCAGTTGCTACGCATAAAACAGTAACCCTGGCCGTGGACGGGTCGTCCGTCACCGTGAGCACCATGAAGTCGCGCGTCATCGACGTCGTCACGGAGAACGGATTCGACGTCGGCGAACGTGACGACCTTTACCCGGCGGCCGATCAGCCGGTGCATCAGTCCGACACGATCGTGTTGCGCCGTAGCCGCCCGCTGCAGATCTCCACGGACGGTCGGGACAGTCGTGAGGTGTGGACGACCGCGTCGACAGTCGATGAGGCGCTGAGCCAGCTGCAAATGACCGACAAGGCGCCCGCGGCGGCGTCGCGCGGCAGCCGAGTGCCGCTAGCAGGCATGTCGCTACCTGTGGTGAGCCCCAAGACCGTTCAATTGTCCGATGCCGGCGTCGTCCGCACGGTGCATCTGGCCGCGCCGAACGTCGCCGCCCTGCTCGAGGCGGCCGGCGCGCCGCTGCTGCAAAGCGACGAGGTGGTGCCTGCTGCGTCCTCGCCGATCGTCGACGGAATGCAGATCGAGGTGAAGCGGATTCGGATCGAAAAGGTCACCGAACGCGCGCCGCTGCCACCGGTGAATCACCGCATCGAAGACCCTGAACTCAACATGAGCCGTCAGATCGTGGAGGATCCCGGTACGCCGGGAACGCAAGACGTGACGTTTGCCATCGCAAAGGTTAATGGCGTCGAAACAGGCAGGATGCCAGTAGCCAATGTCGTCGTTGTTCCGGCCCGCGACGGTGTCCTTCGAGTCGGCGCCAAGCCCGGTACCGAGGTCCCTGAAGTGAGCAACGGATCTACCTGGGACGCGCTTGCTCGGTGCGAAGCAGGAGGTAATTGGGCCATCAACACCGGCAACGGATATTACGGTGGCGTTCAATTCGACCAGAACACCTGGGAGCGCAACGGTGGTCTGAGGTATGCTCACAGGGCCGATTTGGCAACGAGAGAAGAGCAGATCGCGATTGCTGAGGTCACTCGGGCACGACAAGGGTGGGGTGCGTGGCCGACGTGTAGCGGGAGGATTGGTGCGCGCTGACCATTCGATTACTCGGGCGGACCGAGATACGACACCTGGCGAGAGAGATTGATTTCCGGCCACGCAAATCGTTTGGCCAGAACTTCGTCCATGACGCCAATACCGTTCGTCGAATAGTCTCGGCGTCCAGCGTCAATCGGCACGATCACGTTCTCGAGGTCGGCCCAGGCCTGGGCTCACTGACGCTGGCCCTGCTGGACCGGGGGGCCCGGGTGACGGCGGTGGAGATCGATCCGGTGCTGGCCCGACAGCTGCCCATCACTGTCGCCGATCATTCGCACAGCGAGATCAACCGGCTGACGGTGCTCAATCGCGACATCCTGAACCTGCGTCGAGCCGAAATCGCCGATGAGCCCACGGCTTTGGTTGCCAACCTTCCGTACAACGTCGCAGTGCCCGCGCTGCTGCACCTGCTGGCCGAGTTCCCGTCGATCCGCACCGTGATGGTGATGGTGCAGGCCGAGGTCGCCGAACGTCTCGCGGCCGAACCCGGCGGCAAGGACTACGGCGTGCCGAGCGTGAAGGTCCGGTACTTCGGCAACGTCCGGCGCTACGGCATGGTCTCGCCGACGGTGTTCTGGCCGATCCCGCGCGTCTATTCCGGCCTCGTGCGCATCGACCGGTATGAGAAGTCGCCGTGGCCTACCGACGAAGGCTTCCGCGAACGCGTTTTCAACCTGATCGACATCGCGTTCGGGCAGCGGCGTAAGACCTCGCGCAACGCCTTCGCCGAATGGGCGGGCTCTGGCAACGAATCGGCCAGCCGGTTGCTGGCGGCGAGCATCGACCCGTCCCGGCGAGGTGAGACGCTCTCGATAGCGGACTTCGTCCGACTGCTGCAACGGTCGGAGGAAAGTCAGGAGTCGGTACCGGTCGAGCCGAAGCCCGTCGTTCACCATCGGCATCCGCGCGACGGTTCCCTGCACGTCTGATCCGGTCGCCTACTGCAGCGCCCGGATGATCAGCGCGACGAATTCACGGCAGGACGCGTAGCGGTCCTCCGGTGTCTTCGCCAGGGCTTTCGCCACGATTGCGTCGAATACGCGTGGCAGCCAGGCGATTTCATGTGACCAACGTGGTGGCGGCGTGTGCAGATGTGCGTCGATGAGACTGAGTCTCGACGAGGCAGTGAACGGTGGCGATCCGGTGATCAATTCTACTGCGGTGCATGCCAGCGCGTATTCGTCGGTGGCTCCCGTCGGCGGGTGGCCGGTGATCAACTCCGGCGCCGCATAGGGGAGCGATGCCTCGATCTGCGAGGACCGGTGGCCGATATCGTCGGTGATCGCATATGCGACTCCGAAGTCGATCAGGACAGCACTGGAAAGATCCTGGCGGACAAGGATGTTCGCGGGCTTCACGTCGCAGTGCACGATCGCGCGGTTGTGGGTGTAGTCCAGCGCGTCGGCGATCTGTTCCAGTGCGGCCAGACGATTGGTCATGGTGCCGACAGCGACGATCCCGCCGCCGGTGACGAGTTCCATCGACAGCCACCCGGTGCCGCGTTCGTACACCGTCACGATGTGGGGATGGGCTAGGCGACGGGCGAATTCGAATTCGCGGCGCAGTCGCGCGATATGGGCGAGATCGCGGTGATCCTGGTCGAGGACTTTCAGCGCCACGTCCCGATTCCGGGCGCGCGCCCGGTACACCGTCGCATAGCCGCCGCGGCCCAGCACCTCGTCGACGATATGACCTTCAAACTCTTCGCCAGCGGAGAGCACGCCCCTCAGACTAGGGGTTTGATCGGCGAGATCGACCTGCTCAGACGGCTCCTCGGTGCGGTGTCCTCCGATAGTGTCGTCTGGTGTCCAACGGCAACACCGCATCCGAATGGGTCCCGACCGGATCGGTGACGGTGCGGGTGCCGGGCAAGGTCAATCTGTACCTCGAGGTCGGAGATCGCCGCGACGACGGCTATCACGAGCTGACCACTGTGTTTCACGCGGTTTCGCTGCTCGACGAGATCACCGTCCGCAACGCCGACGTGCTGTCGCTGGATTTGGCTGGCGAAGGCGCGGACACGCTGCCGACCGACGAACGCAACCTCGCGTGGCGTGCCGCCGAACTGCTCGCCGAACATGTCGGGCGCGCACCCGACGTGGCGATCACCGTCGAGAAGTCGATCCCCGTCGCCGGCGGCATGGCAGGTGGCAGTGCCAATGCCGCGGCCGTGCTCGTCGCGATGAATACGCTGTGGGAGCTGGGAGTGCCGCGGCGCGACCTCCACGTGCTCGCCGCGCAACTGGGCAGCGACGTCCCCTTTGCGCTGCACGGCGGCACCGCGCTGGGTACCGGCCGCGGCGAGGAACTGGCAACGGTACTGACCCGCAACACTTTTCACTGGGTGCTGGCCTTCGCCAAGGGCGGGCTGTCGACTCCGTCGGTGTTCGCCGAGATCGACCGCCTGCGTGAGACCGAGCGCGATGCGCCCCGCCTCGACGATCCCGAGCCGCTGCTGGCCGCCCTGGCGTCCGGCGATCCGGTGCAGCTGGCGCCGCTTCTCGGCAACGATCTGCAGGCGGCTGCGCTGTCTTTGGATCCCGAGCTGCGTCGCACCCTGCGCGCGGGAACCGAGGCCGGGGCGCTGGCGGGCATCGTCTCCGGCTCGGGACCGACGTGTGCCTTCCTCTGCTCGTCGGCGTCCTCGGCCGTCGACGTCGCCACCGAGATGGCCGGTGCCGGTGTCTGCAGGACCGTGCGCGTCGCCAGTGGACCCGTGCAGGGAGCACGGGTGGTGCCCGCGCCGTCGGCCTCGGTCTGACCGCGCACCGTGTGACCCAGGCCGCAATGCCCGCCAGATTTTGGCAGGTCCTTAAGAAATGTTTAAGATGATCGACGGTGAAAACTAGCGGTCATGAATTGGACGCGGCAATCGCGCCCGCCGACAACATCGGTGGGCGACTTGTCATAGCCGACCGCTCACCAGAGGCATCACCAATTCGAGACTCAACCGCTCCCCAATTGTGTGCGCGCCTCCTGGAAAGCGCCTCTGATCAGGCGGAGCATTACATCCGGACATTTCCTGTTCGGAAACCGAGGAGGTTGTCGTGAGCCGTTTCACCGAGAAGATGTACCGAAACGCCCGCACCGTGACAACGGGCATGGTCACCGGTGAACCGCACGAGCCAGTTCGCCATACCTGGGGCGAGGTTCACGAGCGGGCCCGCGCCGTCGCCGGAGGTCTGGCGGAGGCCGGAATCGGACTCGGCGACTCGGTAGGCGTGCTCGCAGGCTTCCCCGTGGAGATCGCGCCGGTGGCGCAGGGCCTGTGGATGCGCGGCGCCTGCCTGACCATGCTGCACCAGCCCACGCCCCGGACCGACCTCGTGATCTGGGCCGAGGACACCATGAACGTCATCGGCATGATCGAGGCGAAGGCGGTTATCGTCTCCGAACCGTTCCTGGTCGCGATCCCGGTTCTCGAGGAGAAGGGCATCACGGTTCTGACCGTCGCCGACCTGCTGGCGTCGGACCCGATCGACCCCATTGAGGTCGGCGAGGACGACTTGGCGCTGATGCAGCTGACGTCCGGATCGACTGGGTCTCCCAAGGCGGTGCAGATCACGCACCGCAACATCCACTCCAACGCCGAGGCCATGTTCATCGGCGCCGAGTACGACGTCGACAAGGACGTCATGGTCAGCTGGCTGCCCTGCTTCCACGACATGGGCATGGTCGGCTTCCTCACCATCCCGATGTACTTCGGCGCGGAACTGGTCAAGGTCACGCCGATGGACTTCCTGCGCGACACCCTGCTGTGGGCCAAGCTCATCGACAAGTACAAGGGCACCATGACCGCGGCGCCGAACTTCGCGTACGCGTTGTTCGCCAAGCGGCTGCGCCGCCAGGCAAAACCCGGCGAGTTCGACCTGTCGACGCTGCGGTTCGCGCTCTCGGGCGCCGAACCCGTCGAGCCCGCCGACGTCGAGGACCTGCTTGACGCGGGTAAGCCGTTCGGTCTGAAGCCCGACGCGATCCTGCCCGCCTACGGCATGGCCGAGACCACCTTGGCGGTGTCGTTCTCACCGTGCGGCGCGGGCCTGGTTGTCGACGAGGTCGACGCCGACCTGCTCGCGGCGTTGCGCCGCGCCGTGCCCGCCACCAAGGGCAATACCCGGCGGCTGGCCTCGCTCGGTCCGCTGCTGACGGACCTCGAGGCCCGCGTCATCGACGAGCACGGCAACGTCATGCCCGCCCGTGGTGTCGGCGTCATCGAGCTGCGCGGCGAGTGCCTGACCCCCGGCTACATCACGATGGGCGGCTTCATCCCGGCCCAGGACGAGCACGGCTGGTACGACACCGGTGACCTCGGCTACATCACCGAAGACGGCAACATCATCGTGTGCGGCCGTGTGAAGGACGTCATCATCATGGCGGGCCGCAACATCTACCCGACCGACATCGAGCGTGCCGCCGGCCGTGTCGAGGGCGTTCGGCCGGGCTGCGCCGTCGCGGTGCGACTCGACGCCGGTCATTCGCGGGAGACGTTCGCCGTCGCCGTGGAGTCCAACGCATGGCAGGACCCGGTCGAGGTGCGTCGCATCGAGCATCAGGTCGCCCATGAGGTGGTGGCCGAGGTCGACGTGCGGCCGCGCAACGTCGTCGTGCTGGGGCCGGGAAGCATCCCGAAGACCCCGTCGGGCAAGCTGCGTCGCTCCAACTCGGTCTCACTGGTCACCTAAGTTTTTTTCCCGCGAGCAGACGCAAAATTGCCCATTTCGCGCAGTAAACAGGCAGTTTTGCGTCTGCTCGCGAGCTAAATCGAGTGGCTCGTCGTCGGACCCCGTCGCTACGGTTGGCCAATGACCTCCCCGGCCATCGAGGCGATCGACCTCGTCAAGACATTCGGTGACAACGCCTCCGAACGACCAGCTGTCGACGGGGTCAGCTTCGTGGTGCCGCCCGGCACGGTGCTGGGCCTGCTCGGTCCCAACGGTGCGGGTAAGACCACCACGGTCCGGATGATGACGACGCTGACGGTCCCCACCAGCGGCACCGCGCGGGTGGCGGGATACGACGTCCGCGAGCAACCGGACATGGTGCGCCGCAACATGGGCCTCACCGGACAGGTCGCCACCGTCGACGAGCTGCTGACCGGTCGCGAGAACATCAGGATGATCGGCGGTCTCTACGGCATCGGTCGTCGCGACCTCAAACGCCTGGGGAATCAACTGTTGGAACAGTTTTCGATCACCGACGCGGCGGACCGCCCGGTCCGCGGCTACTCCGGCGGCATGCGACGACGGCTCGATCTCGCGGTCAGCCTGATCGCGTCACCGCCGGTGCTGTTCCTCGACGAGCCGACCACCGGTCTGGATCCGCGTAGCCGCAGCGAGCTGTGGGAGATGCTGCGCGGCCTCGTCGCCGAGGGCACGACACTGCTGCTCACCACGCAGTACCTCGAGGAGGCCGACCAACTCGCCGACGACATAGTCGTCGTCAATCACGGCCGGATCATCGCGCAGGGCACACCGCTTCAACTCAAACAGCAGGCAGGCAACGCCAGCCTGGTCGTCACCGTCTCGCACGCCACCGACCTGCCCGTGGCGCGGGAGCTGATCGCGCGTACCGGCGCCGAGGTGCATCTCGACGTCGGTGCCCGGCAACTCACCGCGGCCGCCGACGGCATCGCCGACCTGACCCGTGTCGCCGGCTGGCTGCAGGATCGCGCGATCGAGGTCGACGACATCGGCCTGTCCCGGCCCAGCCTGGACGACGTGTTCCTGTCCTTGACCGGCCATCGCGTCGAGGGCGACGAGGCCGAGGAGGTCAGCGCATGACCACCACCGAGAGCGAGAAGCGCGACACGTTGGCGCGGCCCCGGATCCGCCAGACGAACATCGCCGAGCAGTCGTGGATCATGGTCAAGCGCAACATGATCCACACCAAGCGGATGCCCGAGATGTTGAGCGACGTCACGGTCCAGCCCATCATGTTCGTGCTGCTGTTCGCGTTCGTGTTCGGTGCGTCGATCGCCACCGCGGGCAGCGCGTCCTACCGCGAGTTCCTGCTTCCCGGCATCCAGGCGCAGACCATCGTGTTCACCGCGTTCGTGGTGTCCACCGGTATCACCGCCGATGTCGAGAAGGGCATCATCGACCGGTTCCGGTCGCTGCCGATCCGACGGTCGGCGGTGTTGATCGGACGGAGCATCGCCAGCCTGCTGCACTCGTCGATCGGCGTCGTGGTGATGGCGGTGACGGGATTGTGCATCGGATGGCGGATCCGCGGCGGCTTCGTCGACGCGGTGCTCGCCTTCGTGCTGATCCTCGTGTTCGGCTTCGGGATGATCTGGTTCGGCATCCTGATCGGATCGCTGATGCGCTCGGTCGAAGCGGTCAACGGCGTGATGTTCACCGTGCTTTTTCCGATCACGTTCCTGGCCAACACTTTCGCGCCGACCGAGCCCATGCCGCGCTGGCTCCGGGTGATCGCCGAGTGGAATCCGGTGTCGTCGCTGACCCAGGCGGTGCGAGAGCTTTGGGGCAACGGCCCGCCCGCCCCGCCGGAGGCGCAACTTCCACTTCATCACCCGATACTGGCGACGATCCTGTGGTCGCTCGCGATCACCGCGGTGATCGCGCCGTTCGCGTTGCGGGCGTACGCGCGCCGCACGGGCGACTAGGAGCGGATCGCGTCGACCGTCCACGCCGGCAAAATCGCTGCACGCGTGAGGAAATGGTCGGCCTGTCCGTTGCGGCGCAGCAGCGACTGCATGCGCACGATGCAGCAGCCCATGCGCACCATCGCGAACACCTCGTGCCAGCCCAGGTGCTCGAGCCTACGGCCGATCATCTCCTCGAACCTGCCCACGACCGCGGCGCGGCTGTCAAAGCCCGGCAGTTCCGGGTCGGCGTCGAGCCCGTTGGCCTCCAGCATCTGCTTGCGCGAGGCCAGCCACCACCCCACGTCCGTCTCGACCGGACACAGGCAGGCCTGCTCCCAGTCCAATGCGCCGACGATCTGGCCCGAATCGTCGAAGATGCCGTTCGACGGTCGCGCGTCACCCCAGCAGACGCTCAGTTCGCCACCGTCCTCGGGCTGTCCGCGGCGCAGCCAGTTGAACGCCTCGGTCATCAGGTCGGGGACTTGATTGTCGGTGCCCCACCGCACATATTCCAGCCACCAACCGATTTCGGCGGAGATGCCGACACCTGCGGGCCGCGACAACCACGACGCCTCGCTGACCGGCACCGTCGTCAGCCGCACCAATGTGTCGAGAAACGAATCGTGCACGCGACGCTGGACGTCGGGCCCGGCATCCCGCAGCCACCCCTTGACGGCATAGGTGAAATCCGACGGCGTGTGTCCGACGATGCGGGGCATCACCATGAACTTCGAGCCGATCCAGGTCCGGTCGGGCTCGTAGTAAATCGGCGAAGGGGTCGGGACGTCGTATTCGTGGAGCAGTTCCTGCGTCAGGGTTTGGGCGCCCAGGTCGTACTCGCGGAAGATGCCACCGCCTGCGGGCGGAATCCTGATGATGTAGTCATTCGCCTCGCCGTCGACCGTCGCGGAGAACATCAGGCTCTCGCTGGAGAATCCGCCGGCCCGGTTCGCCGCAACGAGTTCCGATACGGCGGCGTCACTTGAGAACTTGCGCTCGAACCACTTCTGCAGTTGCGACCGGGCGGCAGCGAGGTCTCGTCGGACGAGCGTGATGCCAGCCATGCGGAACAGATTTACATAGCAGGTTGTAGATGTAAAGAATTCACGCCTCGCTCCCCACCCCTTACCGACACCGCCGAGCCGCTCGCGGTGCTCATCCATGTGAGCGCCGGTTACGGCGTGGTGTCCACCGACCGTGCCGCCTTCGGCCGCGCTCCTGCATCTCGAAGCAACCGACGGCGATTGCGACGAAGATCGCCGACGGGCTGGACGACTAGCCGTTGACCACCTGAGACAGCCGGCGTCGTGACGGGCCGATGCCCGCCGCGTGACGCAACTCGGCGAGGAACTGCTGGGGCGTGCCACCCCCGATGACATAGTGGCAGACCGCGATTCGAACGACAGCGGCCGCCGCGACGTCGTTGTCCTGTCCGGGGATCAGGCGGGCGATGCGCTCGTGCATGATCGGCAGGGCCCTCTTCATCTGATGCAGCACATGCTCTGGCTCGACGTCGGCGAGGGAGCCCAGCGAGTACGTACTCTGGAACTCGACGATGAACCGCAATGCCGCATCGAGGCGGTCGGGCCCATCGAGGCCGGCGATCGCGGTGGCGATGCCTGCGTCGAAGTTGTCCTGTTCGTAAAGGGCGAACGCCTCGAGCAGTCCTTCCTTGCTGCCGAAGTAGCGATACAGCGTCGGGCGCGACACCTTGGCCTCCGCCGCCACGTCGGAGAGCTGCAACTTGCGTCTGCCGGCCCTGGCGAGCACGACGAAGGTGGCGGCGAGGATCCGTCGCCGCGTCGATGGATCCGCGTCGGCGGTGGGTCGAGAAACCACGATCGCATCCTTTACATCTAAGGGTCCAAATGTCACACTAGCGCCAATCCGGGCGCAGATGCGGGCTCCACGACCCGAGACACCGCGGGTGCCAATGTTTACGTCCCATCCGGGGGAGGTGGCGGTCGATATGACGGAGTTCTTCGGTTCCTCCCGTTCCACCAAAACCATTGGAAGGCAGTCATCTTGCTGACGACGAACTACGGCGCCTTGGTACCCGAAGACGAACTTCTCACCCATCAGATCGTCGATACCTTCGCCACGGTCAGCCAGTCGGACCCGTCGTGGACCGAGAAGATCTGGACGATCGCCCACGCCCGCGACAACTCATTGCAGGTCGTCCTCGGTGTCGGTAAGTACACCAACCGCGGCGTCTTCGACGGGGCGGCCGGCGTGTGCCGCGGCACCGAGCAGTGGACGGTGCGGGCCGGGCGTAGGTTGTCGTCGGACCCGGCGGGCACCCAGGTGGGGCCGATCTCCTACCGCGTCGTGGAGCCGTTACGCGCCGTCCGGATGAGTCTGGAGAGAACAGAGCACGCGCCCATCGCGTTCGACGTCGAACTGCGAGGAAGTTTCGACGCTGCGCTGGAGGACCCGTGGCCGGACCGCAGCCCGGACGGCTACCGCGTCACGCACAATGTATTGCGCTACCACCAGATCGGAGTCGCAACCGGATGGGTGGAGCTCGACGGCGAGCGCACCGAAATAGAAGCGGACAAGTGGATTTCGATCCGCGACCATTCGTGGGGACTGCGGCCCGGGGTCGGCAAGCCGATACCGGGGCTGCCCAGGGGAGGCCGCAAGATCAAGCAGATGTTCATGACGTGGATGCCGATGACGATGACTCGGCAGGACGGGTCGACGTACTCGCTGTTTGTCATGTATCAGGAGGAGCGCGGCGACGGCTATCTCGAGATCCGTGGTCAGGCAGAGCAACAGAACGACGACGGGACATCACACCGGTTCGTGTCCGTCGAGCAGGACATGCACTTCCAGGACGACAATCGCCGCTTCACTCACGGCACGGTTACCCTCATCGATGCCGACGGCTCCAAGCGGCCGTTGACCATCACCAAGGCCGGGCCGGGCGGCTTCCACCTCGGCACTGCTGGTTATTACGGCTGGGACGACTGGGTGAACGGCCAATGGGTCGGCGATCTCAAAGTCGAGGGCAACCACGTCACCGACTGTGACAAACCCGAGAAGGCTCGCGAACTCCATCAGCTGCGCGATCTGCTGGTCCACGTCGAGGACCCCGTCGGGGGTGGAGTCGGGCTGGGCAACGCCGAGACTTTCGCGCTGGGAGCCTTCCCCGAACGCGGACTCACCGCGGAGAACTCATTCTTGTGATGCGCGTCCGGCGCGGACATCGGCCGGCTGCTGAACATCTGGGTATTGTGTACTATACCTAGCATGACCGACAGAGTCCCCGCTCGGCTCGCCGACCACCCGACAGTGCGCAAGGTGCGGGCACGCAAAACCGAGAAACCCGGCGTCATCGACGCCGACTGGCTGCGTCAGGTCTGTCTCGACGCCGGCGTCGACGACGTCGCGTTCGCCAGTGTCGACAACCCCGACCTCGCCGCCGAACGCGAGCACGTCGACGAGGCCCTGCCCGGCGTCGCAAGTTACATCTCCCTGATCGTCAAGATGAACCGCGACAACGTCCGCTCCACCGCGCGCAGCGTCGCCAATCAGGAGTTCCACCGCAGCGGCGAGATCATGAACGAGGCCGCGCACCGGATCACCCGCGCGCTGGAGGATGCCGGATACCGCGCGATCAATCCGTCGATGTCGTTTCCCATGGAGATGGACCGGTTCCCCGGCCGGATCTGGGTGGTGGCGCACAAACCTGTTGCGGTCGCCTCCGGCCTCGGAGTGATGGGCATTCACCGCAACGTGATTCACCCGAAGTTCGGCAACTTCATCCTTCTCGGCACCGTGCTCGTGGCCGCGCCGATCAGCAGTTACGGTAGGCCGCTTGACTATTCGCCGTGCCTGGAATGCAAGCTGTGTGTAGCGGCCTGCCCGGTAGGTGCCATCAAGAAGGATGGGGAGTTCGACTTATTCGCCTGCTCCACCCACAACTACCGCGAGTTCATGGGCGGATTCACCGACTGGGTGCAGACCATCGCCGAAAGTGAAGATGCGGCCGATTTCCGTTCGCGAGTCAGCGATTCCGAGAACGCCTCGATGTGGCAGAGCCTGTCCTTCAAGGCCAACTACAAGGCGGCCTACTGCCTGGCGGTGTGTCCGGCCGGAGAGGACGTCATCGAGCCGTACCTCGACGACCGTAAGGGCTTCATGGATCTGGTCCTCAAGCCGCTGCAGGAGAAGAAGGAGACCCTCTACGTCCTGCCGAACTCGGCGGCAAAGGAGTACGCCGAGCGGCGGTTTCCGCACAAGCAGATCAAGGTGGTCGACAGCGGCATCAACGGGCTCTGATTTCGCCAGACGGAATAGATTCGCCGCTCGGCGGCGTTTGGCCCGGTATGAAGATCAGCCGAGGGGTCGCGCGCGGTTTGCTGATGGGTGTTGCTGCACTGATGGTTTCGGGTGTGACGCTCGTCGCACCGGCATTGCTTCCGTCGGGCCCGACGGGTGTCGCCTCGGCGCAGCCCGCCGAGTGCGCCGACGTCCAGGTCGTGTTCGCACGCGGCACCGGCGAGCCGGCGGGCATTGGACGCGTCGGAGACGCGTTCGTCGACGCGCTGCGACCGCTGGTGCCGGGGCAGTCGGTGGACGTGTACGCGGTCAACTACCCGGCCTCATACGACTTCCTCCGCGCCGCCGACGGCGCCAATGACGCCAGCGCATTCGTTCAGAACACGGTCGCGACCTGCCCCGACACCAAAATCGTGCTCGGCGGCTTTTCGCAGGGTGCCGCGGTCATCGATGCGCTGGCGATCGCCAACCAGCCGACGCTCGGCTTCACCAACCTGTTGCCGCCGGCCGCCGCCGATCACGTGGCCGCGGTCGCGGTGTTCGGCAACCCGTCCATCCGGTTGCTCGGCGGTCCGCTGACGTCGCTGAGCCCGCAGTACGGATACAAGGCCATCGACCTGTGCAACGGGGCCGATCCGGTGTGCTCCGGTGGTGACGACAGGCCCGCGCACAGCCTGTACGTGCAGGCCGGATTGATGACGCAGGCAGCACAATTCGTGGCCAGCCGACTCACCTCCGAGGCGCCGATCACGACGCTGGCGGGTCAGACGCACGGCTGACGCTAGCCCCAGGCGTGCACGGTGTTCTGAGCCGCCTCCAACCCCTGGGAGATCAGCAGTTCGGTGGCGTCGGCGGCCTGCTCGCAGATCGTTGGCACCTCTTTCCACTCCGCCGAGGTGAACGTGCCGAGCACGAACGCCGCGCCCTCCATCCGGCCGGGCGGGCGACCGATTCCGATGCGAACCCGCTGAAAGTCGTTGGAGCCCAAAGACGATCCCACCGATCGCAAGCCATTGTGCCCGGCGACCCCGCCACCGAACTTCAGCCGGATGCGGCCGAAGTCGATGTCGAGCTCGTCGTGGATGACGATGATGTCGGCGGGCGCCACCGAGTAGAACTTGGCCAGCGGCGCCACCTGACGCCCGGACTCGTTCATGTAGCAGCGCGGCTTGGCGAGCACCACCGGGCGGCCGGCAAGCTGACCGGTGACCACCTCGGCCCCCGATTTCTTGTGCACCTTGAAACCCGAGCCGATGCGATCGGCCAGGATGTCGGCGACGAGGAAGCCGACGTTGTGCCGCGTGGTGGCGTACTGCGGACCGGGGTTGCCGAGGCCGACCACGAGTTGGGGTTCGGCCATCGCGCACTACTCGGATTCCGCGGCGGGTGCCTCGCCGGCTTCGCCCTCGCCCTCGCCCTCGGCTGCTTCGCCTTCGGCGGCTTCGCCTTCGGCCTCTTCAGCGCCGGCCTCGCCGGCACCCTCGGCCTCGAGGTCTTGCTCGGTCGGGGCCGCGACGACGTTGACGACGAGCAGCTCGGGATCGGAGATCAGCGAAACACCGTCCGGCAACGGAATCGCGCTCGCGGTGAACTGGGTGCCGATCTCGGCGCCCTCGACCGAGACGGTGAGGTTTTCCGGGATCGACTGCACGTCGGCCTCGATCTCGATGCTGTTGCTGTCCTGGGTGACCAGCGTGCCGGGAGCCGCTTCGCCCTCGACGATGACGTTGACCTCGACGGTGACCTTCTCGCCGCGACGCACGACCAGCAGGTCGGCGTGGGTGATGTTGCGGCGGATCGGATGGATGACGAGTGACTTGGTGAGCGCCAGCTGCTCCTTACCCTCGATGTCGAGGGTAAGGACCGCGTTGGTGCCGGCGTGACGCAGCACGGCCGAGAAGTCATGAGCATCCAGCTCGAGGTGCTGCGGATCGCTGCCGTGGCCGTAGAGGACGGTGGGTACCTTGCCGTTGCGGCGGGCGCGCCGCGAGGCACCTTTGCCGGTCTCGGTGCGGACCGCTGCTGCGATGTTGTTCGGCGCGTTTCTGGCCATTCGGGTTCAACTCCTGTGTCGTGTCGAGCACGGCCAGGGAACCTCTGAGATGGTTCGCGTCGATAACGGTGGCTGCCCACCCTCGCCGTGATTAGCAGCCAGGGTAGCCGCAGCTGCAGCTCAACCCCAAATCAGAGCCCGAACTTGGTGTCCGTGAGCTGCTCGGACAGGTCCCACAGGCCGGCAGCCTTCTCGGCGTCGCGGGCCAGCGGGCTGCGCAGCGGGGTAGGGCCGGTCGGACCCCACATCGCGAACCGCGGCCCGACGAACGTATTGCCCGGCAGGTCTTGCGCCACCGCGTACAGCGTCTGGCGGGCACCGAAGTCGGCGTCGGTGGCCAGCTTGTTGCCGAACGTCATCAATGCGTCGCCCAGCTTGCGACCGGTGTGGCCCTGCAGATTGGTCGCCGAATAACCGGGGTGGGCGGCGTGCGCTTTCAGCGTCGACCCCGCGGTGTCGAGTCGCTTCTGCAACTCGCTGGTGAACAGGAGATTGGCCAGCTTGGACTGGCCGTAGGCCCGCCACGGCGAGTAGGGCCGCGCCTTCCAGTTCAGGTCCGTGAGGTTGATCTGGCCGATCAGATGCATGCCGGAGGACACGGTCACCACGCGGTCGGTGATCTTGGGCAGCAACAGGTTCGTCAGGGCGAAGTGGCCGAGGTGGTTGGTACCGATCTGGCTCTCGAACCCGTCGACGGTCAGCGCGTAGGGGACCGCCATGATGCCCGCGTTGTTCACGAGCACGTCGACGCTGTCGACTTCCTCGGCGAAGGCGCGCACCGAAGCGAGATCCTGCAGGTCGAGCTTGCGCACCTCGACGTCGCCGGTGATGGATTTCGCGGCATCGTCGCCCTTGGCCGTATTGCGCACGGCGAGGATCGTCTTGGCCCCGACGCGGGCCAGTTCGCGCGCGGTGATCAGGCCCAGGCCGCTGTTGGCCCCGGTCACGATGACGGTCCGTCCGGCGAAGGACGGGAGATCGGCCGCGGTCCATTGACTCATGGCGCCCACCCTAGTGAGCCTTCTCAAACTCGGCGCAACCTACTTCGGCACTGCGACGTTGAAACCCCGGATGATCGCCTCGATATCGGGTGCCTCTTCGACGGCCTTGTCCGCGTAGCCCGTCACCGTGAACTGGATGAGGTACCGATTGTTGGCCGGCGGCGCCCCAGTCGCGATGACGATTCGGTTGTAGGTGTGCATCCGGGCGCCGTTGAGGTCGTAGCTGCCCTCGATCATGGCCGACGGGAAACCCTTGAAGTCGTCCATGGATGCGTTGAGACGCTTGAAGTTCTCCGACATCTCGGCGTCGACGTAGCCGTGCCCAATGGCCTCGTTGACATCGAAGTCACCGTTGAGTTTGAACACGATCACCATTGCCGTCGGATAGGTGGTGCCCTTGGCGATCATCCGTGTGCCCGGCGACAGGTTCGAGTTGACGAACGGCTTCCAGCCCGGCGGCGTCGGATACGTCACCGTCAGATCGGTGAGCTTGTCCGCCGGAATGGGCTCACCGACGACGCCCTTCTGCTCCAGGTAGGTCGCGATGGGCACCTGCGCCTCGTCGCCCGACGAACTGGTCGCGGTCGTCGTCGGGGTCGTCGACAAAAGCGACTGGTAGTCAGGCGGTTCCGGTGCGCAACCCGACGCGGCGAGAACCGCCAGCGCGGCGGCTACCACGCGGTGGCGAACCCTCACAGAATCTCGCGCACCGCGTCGATTGGCCGGGCGAGTCGGGTTCCCTTCGCGGTGACGACGAACGGCCGCTCGATGAGGATCGGGTGCTCGGCCATCGCGTCGAGTAGTTCGTCGTCACCGGCGTCGGCGAGATTCAGCTCGCCGTAAAGGGATTCACGTTTACGCACCGCGGTGCGCACGTCGATGCCGGCATCCTTGATCATCTTCGCGAGCTCGGCGCGCGTCGGTGGGGTCTTGAGGTATTGCACCACCGTCGGCTCGATGCCGTTGTCGCGCAACAACTCCAGCGTCTTACGCGACGTGCTGCACTTCGGGTTGTGATAGATGGTTCCCTCTGGCACTACGCAGACCCGTCGAAAAGGCTGGTGACGGAACCGTTGTCGAACACCGCGCGAATGGTGTTGGCCAGCAGCGGTGCGATCGACAGCACGGTCAGCTGCGGAAAGCGCTTCTGCTCCTCGATCGGCAGCGTGTTGGTGACGATGACCTCGCGTGCACCGCAGTCCGCGAGCCGTTGCGCGGCGGGATCGCTCAGCACGCCGTGCGTAGCGGCGATGATGACATCGCTGGCACCGTCGGCGCGCAGCAGGTTCACCGCGCCGGCGATGGTGCCACCGGTGTCGATCATGTCGTCGGTGAGGATGCAGGTCTTGCCCTTCACATCGCCGACGACGCGGTTGGACTTCACCTGGTTGGGAACCAGCGGGTCGCGGGTCTTGTGAATGAACGCCAGCGGGACGCCGCCCAGTGAGTCGGCCCACTTCTCGGCGACGCGCACGCGGCCCGAGTCGGGGGAGACCACGACCATGTCGTGGTCGGAGTAGTTCTCGGCGATGTAGCCGGTCAGCAGCTTCTGCGCCCGCATGTGGTCGACGGGGCCGTCGAAGAAGCCCTGGATCTGATCGGTGTGCAGGTCGACCGTCAAGATCCGGTTCGCACCCGCGGTCTTGAGCAGGTCGGCGACCAACCGTGCGGAGATCGGCTCGCGGCCGCGATGCTTCTTGTCCTGGCGGGCGTAGGGGTAGAACGGCAGGATCGCGGTGATGCGCTTGGCGCTGCCCCGCTTGAGCGCGTCGATCATCAGCAGCTGTTCCATCAGCCATTGGTTCAGCGGCGCGGGGTGCGACTGCAATACGAAGGCGTCGCAGCCGCGAACCGACTCGTCGAAGCGGACGAAGATCTCGCCGTTCGCGAAATCGCGGGCGGTCTGCGCCGTCACGTGAACGTCGAGCTCTTTAGCGACCTGTTCAGCCAGTTCGGGGTGCGCGCGACCCGAGAACAGCATCAGATTTTTGCGGTTGTCGGTCCACTCGGTGCCCACAGTGCCCTCATTGCTCGGGGACGATATCGGCTCAATCGTACGGGTTGCCAAATCCCGAACACCTGGCAACCGGCTCACGGCTTGGCGGCGTCGTCTGGGCCGGGCTGTTCGCCAGATGCCCTACGTGCGGCCATATCGGCTGCCGATCCGGGTCGCTTACGTGCCACCCAGCCCTCCACGTTTCGCTGCGGCCCCGCCGACACCGCCAGCGCGCCCGGCGGCACGTCCTCGCGCACCACGGTGCCCGCGCCGGTGTAAGCGCCGTCGCCGATGGTGACCGGCGCGACGAACATCGTGTCGGATCCGGTGCGCACGTGGGAGCCGATCGTCGTGCGGCTCTTGTTCTCGCCGTCGTAGTTGACGAACACGCTGGATGCGCCGATATTGCTGTGCTCGCCGATGTCGGCGTCGCCGACGTAGGTCAGGTGCGGCACCTTGGTACCCGCCCCGATCGTGGAGTTCTTCGTCTCGACGAACGCGCCGAGCTTGCCCTCGGCGCCCAATACCGTGCCGGGCCGCAGGTACGCGAACGGGCCGACGGCTGCCCCGTCGCCGACCGCCGATTGACTGCCGTGGGTGCGGACCACCATCGCCTCGTCGCCGACGGTGACGTCGGTCAGCGTGGTGTCCGGGCCGATCTGGCAGTTCGCGCCGATGTGGGTTGCCCCCAGCAGTTGACTGCCGGGGTAGACAACGGTGTCGGGTCCGATGGTCACGTCGACGTCGATCCACGTCGTGCCCGGATCGGTGATCGTCACCCCGGCGCGCTGGTGTGCGGTCACGATGCGCCGGTTCAGTTCGGCGCCCAGCGTGGCCAACTGCACCCGGTCGTTGACGCCGGCGACCAGCATTGAGTCGTCGACGTGCTTGGCCCGCACCACGTGGCCGTCGGACCGCAGGATCGAGATGACGTCGGTCAGGTACTGCTCATGCTGCGCGTTGTCCGACCGCAGACGGCCGAGTGCCGACCGCAGCGCGGTGGTGTCGAAGGCGTAGACGCCGGCGTTGACCTCGGTGATGGCCAGCTGCGACGGGGTGGCGTCGGCCTGTTCGACGATGCCGATGACCTCGCCGTCCTGGGTGCGCAGGATGCGGCCGTAGCCCTTCGGATCCGGCAGTGTCGTCGTCACGACCGTCGCGGCGGCGGATTCGGCACTGTGCACGGCGATCAGGTCGGCGAGCGTGCCGGCGTCCAGCAGCGGTACGTCGCTCAAGGTGACGACGACAGTGCCGGTGAAGCCGGCGGGCAGGGCGGTCAGGCCGCAGGCGACGGCGTGCCCGGTGCCCAGCTGCTCCTCCTGCACCGCGATGCCGATGCCGCGGCCGAGGTCGGCTGCGAGCTGGTCGACTGCGGGCACCACCTGGTCGCGGTCCTTGCCGACGACGACGACGAGGTGCTGCGGCGTCGCGTCGGCCACGGCGTGCAGAGCGTGCGAGAGCATGCTGCGGCCTGCGATTTCATGCAGCATCTTGGGGGTTGCGGAACGCATCCGGGTGCCTGCGCCTGCCGCCAAGACGACGACGGCCGAATCACGATCGGTCATTGCGAGTCCATTCTCCTCGGCTCGACTGTGCATCCCACGACGATTCTCGGCGGATTTCGTCGTCAGATTCACAGTGTTCGCCTGTGGATAACTAGGCATGGCTGCCGTCATTGTGTCAGGCAGCGTCCGCAGCATTCTGCCCATGACCGAGCTGATGACTCAATTGCGCTGGCCGTTCATCGGTGCCGAGGCGCTCGCGGGCCGCGCGATTCCAGAGCGTGCGCTGCGCAGGCAATATCAACCGCTCTATCCCGGCGTGTATCTCCCACACGACGTCGAACCCACGGCGCGCGTCCGTGCGGAAGCGGCATGGTTGTGGTCGAAACGACGCGGGGTGGTTGCAGGTCTGTCGGCCGCATCGATGCTCGGCACCAAGTGGATCAGCGGGAGGCTGCCCGCCGAGCTGATCCACGACAATCGCAGACCCCCGCGGTTGCTTACCGTTCGTGCCGACGTTCTCGCCGCCGGTGAGGTCGCCCGCGTCAGGGGTATCGCGGTCACCACGGCGGCTCGCACCGCCTTCGACATCGGCCGTCACACCGTCAACGAGACAGTGGCGGTCATGCGTGTCGACGCGTTGATGAACCGGACGTCGCTCGACGTCGAGGCCATCCGCGCCGTCGCTGAGGAACATCACCGTGTGCGGGGCCTGCCGCGACTACGGGCGGTGCTGTCGTTGGTCGACGGCGGTGCCGAGTCGCCGCAGGAAACGGTCGCCCGGCTGGCGCTGATCCGCGCCAATCTCCCGCGGCCGACGACTCAAGTCGAGATTTTCGACGAGTTCGGGCAGTTCATTGCCCGCGTCGATATGGCCTACGAGGAGGTCAAGGTCGCCATCGAGTACGACGGCGAACAGCACTGGGCCGATCCTGCGGTTAGGCAGGCCGACATCGACAAGATGTACGAGCTCAACCGGTTGGGGTGGATCGTCATCCGGGTGAGCAGCGATCAGCTCCGGTACCGGCGGACCACGTACACGATGCGCGTGGAGAAGGCCCTGCTGGAGCGGGGGTTGCGATGGTGACGGCCTCGACTGTGAATCTCACGACGATCAAGCGCGAAATCTGTCGCTGGATGCACAGTCGCCGCGCAAAGTGCTCCGTCGCCAGGACTCGAACCTGAACTATCTGAACCAAAATCAGAGGTGCTGCCGATTACACCACGACGGATCGATCAACCCGTGATGTTAGTCGAAGGGCATACCCTGAAAGCCGTGGCAGTGCCCGCTAAGCCCGACGGCCCCGATAGCAACATGCGCACGCCCCGCGCCAGGATGACCGGTGCGGAGCGGCGGCATCAGCTCATCGACATCGCGAGATCGTTGTTCGCCGAGCGCGGGTATGAGGGGACCTCGATCGAAGAGATCGCGCAGCGCGCCAACGTCTCCAAACCGGTCGTCTACGAGCACTTCGGCGGCAAGGAGGGGCTGTACGCGGTGGTGGTCGACCGCGAGATGTCCGCGCTGCTGGACCGCATCACGTCGTCCCTCACGAAGATGACCAACAACCGGTCCCGGCTGCGCATCGAGCGGGTGGCGCTGGCCCTGCTGACCTATGTGGACGAGCGCACCGACGGATTCCGCATCCTCATTCGCGACTCCCCGGCGTCGATCACGTCGGGCAGCACCTACTCGACGCTGCTCAACGAGGCCGTCAACCAGGTGTCCTCGATTTTGGCGGGTGACTTCTCCCGCCGCGGCCTGGACGCCGAGATGGCGCCGCTGTACGCGCAGGCCCTGGTCGGCTCCGTTTCGATGACGGCGCAATGGTGGCTGGATGTGCGAGAGCCCAAGAAAGAGGTCGTGGCCGCGCATCTGGTCAACCTCTGCTGGAACGGGTTGATGCATCTCGAGAAGGACCCGCCCCTGCTCGACGAGTAGCGGATTCGGCGCGCGCCTCCGCCGACCTACGATGGAGGCATCATGACCGCATCGGGGATCAACCATGTCCAGACCCCGATCGCCGGAGTTGTCGACCTGGCGCTACGGGATCCTTCGCTTCAGAAGGTCGCCGACCGCGCCGCCGACAAACCCGCCGATCTCACCATGGTCGGACCCGCCAGCGCGCGGGTGTATGTGGCGAGCGCACTTGCCTCTTCGAGCCCGCTGCTCGTCGTCACCGCGACCGGGCGCGAGGCCGACGACCTGACCGCCGAACTGCACGGCGTATTCGGCGACGCCGTCGCACTGTTCCCATCCTGGGAAACGCTGCCGCACGAGCGGCTGTCCCCGGGCGTCGACACCGTCGGTGCACGGCTGATGCTGCTGCGCCGATTGGCACACCCGGACGACGAACGCCTCGGCCCGCCGCTGCGCGTGATCGTCACGACCACCCGGTCGCTGTTGCAGCCGATGGCCCCCGACCTGGCCGAGATCGAGCCGGTGACCCTGACCGTCGGCGAGGACGCGACATTCGACAAAGTGATCGCCCGGCTGGTCGACCTGGCCTACACCCGCGTTGACATGGTCGGCAAGCGCGGTGAGTTCGCGGTGCGTGGCGGCATCCTCGACGTGTTCCCGCCGACCGCTGAGCACCCCGTGCGCATCGAGTTCTGGGGTGACGAGGTGTCGGAGATGCGGATGTTCTCCGTCGCCGATCAGCGCTCCATCCCCGAGATCGACGTCGACGTGCTCATCGCCGTGCCATGCCGCGAGGTGCTGTTGACCGACGACGTCCGCGCCCGCGCCTCCGACCTGGCTGCCGAGCACCCGGTGATCGACAACACCGTGACCGGCAGCGTGCCCGACATGCTCGCCAAGCTGTCCGAGGGCATCCCCGTCGACGGAATGGAGGCGCTGCTGCCGCTGCTGCGTCCCACCGACCTGGCGACGCTGACCGCGCATCTGCCGTCGGGCACGCCGGTGCTGATCTGCGACCCGGAGAAGGTCCGCACCCGCGCGGCCGACCTGATCAAGACGGGCCGTGAGTTCCTGGAGGCTTCCTGGTCGACGGCGGCGGTCGGCGGTGATGCACCGATCGACCTCGAGGCGATGGGCGCGTCGGGCTTCATCGATTTGGATGACGCGCGCTCCGCGGCCCGCGACGGCGGCCACCCGTGGTGGACGCTGAGCCAGCTGTCCGACGAGTCCGCACTCGAGATCGACATCCGCCCGGCGCCGTCGGCGCGGGGTCAGCAGAGCAATGTCATAGAGATTTTCGCGATGCTGCGCGCCCACGTCCTCACCGGCGGGCATGCCGCCGTCGTCGCGCCCGGCACCGGCACCGCGCACCGAATAGTCGAACAGTTGCGCGAATCCGACACTGCGGCAGTCTGTTTGGAGCCGGGCGAGGATCTGAAGGACGGAATCGTCAACGTGCTCAAGGGGCCGTTGCACGACGGTGTCGTGATCCCGGGCGCCAATCTGGTGGTGATCACCGAGACCGATCTGACGGGCAACCGGATCGCCGCCACCGAGGGCAAGCGGTTGGCTGCCAAGCGGCGCAACGTCGTCGATCCGCTGGCGTTGACCGCGGGCGATCTGGTGGTGCACGACCAGCACGGCATCGGCCGGTTCGTCGAGATGACCGAGCGGGTGGTCGGCGGCGCCCGACGCGAGTACCTGGTGCTCGAGTACGCGTCAGCGAAAAGGGGCGGTGGTTCGGACCGGCTGTACGTGCCGATGGACTCGCTGGATCAGCTGTCGCGCTACGTGGGCGGTGAATCACCGACGCTGAGCAAGCTCGGCGGCAGCGACTGGACGAACACCAAGACGAAGGCCCGCCGGGCGGTCCGCGAGATCGCGGCCGAGCTGGTCTCGCTGTACGCCAGGCGGCAGGCTTCGCCCGGACACGCCTTCGGGCCCGATACCCCGTGGCAGGCCGAGATGGAGGACGCGTTCGGGTTCACCGAGACCGTCGACCAGCTCACGGCCATCACCGAGGTCAAGGGCGATATGGAGAAGCCCGTCCCGATGGACCGCGTGATCTGTGGCGACGTTGGCTACGGCAAGACCGAGATCGCGGTGCGGGCGGCGTTCAAGGCAGTCCAGGACGGCAAGCAGGTCGCGGTGCTGGTGCCGACGACGCTGCTCGCCGACCAACATCTGCAGACGTTCACCCAGCGCATGGCCGGCTTTCCCGTCACGGTGAAGGGTCTGTCCCGGTTCACCCACCCCGCCGAGTCCCGCGCGGTACTCGAAGGCATGAAGGACGGCTCGGTCGACATCGTGATCGGCACCCACCGGCTGTTACAGACCGGTGTCATGTGGAAGGACCTGGGCCTGGTCGTCGTCGACGAAGAACAGCGGTTCGGTGTCGAGCACAAGGAACACATCAAGTCGATGCGCACCCACGTCGACGTGCTGACCATGAGCGCCACCCCGATTCCGCGCACGCTGGAGATGAGCCTGGCCGGCATCAGGGAGATGTCGACGATCCTCACCCCGCCCGAGGAGCGCTATCCGGTGCTGACGTACGTCGGCCCGCAGGACGACAAGCAGGTCGCCGCGGCGCTGCGCCGCGAGATGCTGCGCGACGGGCAGGCTTTCTACATCCACAACCGGGTGCGCTCGATCGACCAGGCCGCGGCGAAGGTGCGCGCGCTGGTCCCCGAGGCCCGCGTCGCCGTCGCGCACGGCCAAATGCCCGAGGAGCAGCTGGAGAGGACCGTCGAGGGCTTCTGGAACCGCGAGTTCGACATCCTCGTGTGCACCACGATCGTCGAGACCGGCCTGGACATCTCCAACGCCAACACACTGATCGTCGAGCGGGCCGACACATTCGGCCTGTCGCAACTGCATCAGCTGCGAGGACGGGTGGGCCGCAGCCGCGAACGCGGTTACGCGTATTTCCTCTATCCGCCGGAGGTTCCGCTCACCGAGACCGCGTACGACCGGCTGGCCACGATCGCGCAGAACAACGAACTCGGCGCCGGAATGGCGGTGGCGCTGAAGGACCTCGAAATCCGCGGCGCCGGAAACGTTCTCGGTGCTGAGCAGTCCGGTCACGTCGCCGGCGTCGGTTTCGACCTGTACGTGCGGCTGGTCGGTGAGGCCGTCGAGGCCTATCGCGCCGCAGCGGACGGGAAAACGGTTCTGGCGCCTGAAGAACCGAAGGATGTGCGCATCGATCTGCCGGTCGACGCGCATCTGCCGCCGGACTACATCGGCAGCGACCGATTGCGGTTGGAGGCCTACCGCAGGCTGGCGGCGGCGGCCGACGATGCCGCGGTCGCCGCGGTGATAGACGAGCTCGTCGACCGGTACGGCCCGCTGCCCGAACCCGCGCGTCGGTTGGTCGCGGTGGCGCGGCTGCGATTGCTCTGTAAGCACTATGGCGTGACAGAGATGAGCACGGTGTCGGAAGCCACGCTGAAGCTGTCGCCGTTGCAGTTGGTGGATTCGCAGCAGCTGCGGCTCAAGCGGCTCTACCCGAGTGCGGCGTACCGCGCGACGACGTCGACGGTGCAGGTACCCATACCCCGTGCGGGTGATGGTGTCGCCGCACCGCGGATCCGCGACCTCGAACTGGTACAGATGGTCGCCGACCTGCTCCTGGCCTTGGACGGAAAGCCGCAGGGGAGCGTCGACATGATTTCTGGCTTCGTTTCGACGGTCTAAACCCCTGGTCGCCGCGGCGTTTCGTTGCTGCACAGCGGCTTTGGATCGGCAGGCACTGTTAACGCACGGCGGCGCCGATCCGACACACAAGTCGGGGGGTCAAGGTGTTGCATTGTCGTCTATACCGAGGGCGGCGAGATCGCTAGACAGAGGCGGTCGCGCAATTTCCTAAACCGATACATCACGCGATCACCACCGAGCTGGTTGGTGGGGTCGTGTGATCGCAAGGCGAAGGAGTCGACATGAACTTCAAGAAGATGACAATAACCACCACGATGACCGGTGCACTCGGACTCGGCGCGCTCGGCCTTGGCGCAGGGCTCGCGCAGGCTGTGCCGCAGCCGCCGATTCCCGTCCCGGGTATTCCGCACGTTCCCGATGTGAACGTGCCTGCGGTCAACGTTCCTGATGTGAATGTGCCTGCGGTCAACGTTCCTGATGTGAATGTGCCGGCGGTCAACGTTCCCGATGTGAACGTGCCCGCGGTCAACGTTCCCGATGTGAACGTGCCCGCGGTCAACGTTCCCGATGTGAACGTGCCGAGTGTGCAGTTCCCCGAGGTGGACAACTACTTCCGGCTGCCGGTCGGACACATCCCGCCCGGGCAACTGAAGAATGCGGCGTTCATCAACGGCGTGCCGAACCCGTTCTTCAACATCCCGCCCGGCCAGCTGAAGAAGCTGCCGACGGTGAACGGGATCGTCAACCCGTTCTTCGATGAGGCGCCGGGCCACTGGGTGATCCCGGCCTGATCCAGACGAAGTTCTGCGTCGCTCGACGTGACACGATGGCCGCTCCGCCTCCGGGCGGGGCGGCCATCCCCGCATCAGAACCGCAGAGTGCAGCGCTGCCGGTTCTCACCAGGCGGGTCGGGTCTGGCAATGTTGGTATAACCGAGATCAGCGGTCTCACAGAACGCGTGAGGGGGTCGAGCCGATGACCGTCGTATTGGTCGATCCGCGCCGCCCCTCATTGGTGCCGGTCGAGGCGATCGATTTGCTTGCCGGAGACGTCCAGTACACCGAGGAGATGCCGGTTCGGGTGCCGTGGTCGCTGCCCGCGGCCAGGCCCGCGTACGGCGGCGAGGATGCGCCGGTGCTGCTGTCGTCAGACCCCGACCACCCCGCGGTCAAGGCGCGACTGGCGGCCGGTGACCGACTCATCGAGGCGCCCGGCGCCTCGGCTGGTGAGCGGTTGGTGGACGCCGTGGCCATGATGGACAAGCTGCGCACGTCGGGCCCCTGGGAATCGCAGCAGACCCACGATTCGCTGCGCCGGTACCTACTGGAGGAGACCTACGAGGTCTTCGACGCGGTGCGCAGCGGCAACGCCGAAGAGTTGCGCGACGAACTCGGAGATGTGTTGCTGCAGGTGCTTTTTCACGCCCGCATTGCCGAGGACGCACCTGAGCGCCCGTTCTCGATCGACGACGTGGCGGACTCGCTGATCCGAAAGCTCGTCAATCGCGTGCCTGCGGTGCTCGCCGGTGAGGAGATCTCGCTGGAGGATCAGCTCGCGCAGTGGGAAGAGCGCAAAGCCCTGGAGCGGTCGAAAAAGGGCGTTCGCTCCGCGATGGACGACGTGCCGACCGGGCAACCCGCACTGGCCTTGGCGCAGAAGGTGCTCGAGCGGGCGACCGCGGCCGGTGTGCCCGCCGACCTGATTCCGAAATCCATGACATCGGTCAGCGTGGCCCCACACGTCGACACCGAGAGCGCGTTGCGTTCGTCGGTGCTGGAGTTCATGGACACGGTCCGCACGACCGAACTCGCGGTCGCCGCCGACCGGCGCGGGGCCGACGTGCCCGAAGAACTCGACGTCGCGTCGCTCGGCGACGTCACCGAGCAGGAGTGGCGAGCACACTGGCGCGCCGCAGACCCTGAGCCTGAACCGGCCGAAGAGCCCGTGCCGGCGCTCGCCGGCGTCTCGGACGACGACGCCGGTGGCGAGAATGACGGTGAACTGCAAGATCAAGTGATGATCCCGCTGGACCGGGATTCGGCGTAAGGGGCGTCGGCCGCGCCTTCCCACCATGCCCTGAGCGCGTGGGACGATGGCATGACCGAGGTTGGTTTGAGGGAGTTTGGTGTCGCGCGTGCGTTGGCTGCGAGCGGTCGCGGTATTGGGAGCGACAGCGCTGATCATGGCTTCGAGCTGTTCATGGCAGGTGGGCACCCCGATTCCGGAGGGGGTGCCACCGCCGGCAGGCGACGCTGTGCCCAAAATCGACACCCACGCCGACGGGCGTCCCGCCGATCAGCTGCGCCAATGGGCGGCCGAGCGTGCCCCTGCGCTGGGGATGCCCATTGCGGCGCTGGAGGCCTACGCCTATGCGGCCAGGGTCGCCGAGGTGGAGAACCCCGACTGCCACCTGGAGTGGACGACGCTGGCAGGTATCGGGGAGGTGGAAAGCCACCACGGCACGTTCCGCGGCGCGACGATCGCCGAGAACGGTGACGTCACCCCGCCGATCCGTGGTGTCCGCCTGGACGGCACCAACGGCAACCTCGAGATCTTCGACAGCGAGGGCGTCAGCCACGACGAGCAACAGGACGCGGAGTCCGTCCACGCGCGCGCGATGGGCCCGATGCAGTTCATTCCCGACACCTGGAAGCTCTACGGCGTCGACGCCAACAACGACGGGGTCATCAGCCCGGACAACTTCGACGACGCCGCGCTGTCGGCGGCCGGTTACCTGTGCTGGCGGGGCAAGGACCTGGCCACACCCCGGGGCTGGATGGATGCCCTGCGGGCCTACAACCATTCCGACCAGTACGCGCGCACCGTGCGCGACTGGGCGACGGCCTACGCCAACGGACACCCCCTCTAAACACGCCGGTTCTCGGCGCAACCTCTAGGCTCATCCACGTCAGGAACCCATTCTCAAGACCACGGAGGCGCAAGTGCCCATCATCGAGCAGGTCGGAGCCCGCGAGATCCTCGACTCCCGCGGCAACCCGACGGTCGAGGTCGAGGTGGCCCTGCTGGACGGGACCTTCGCGAGGGCGGCGGTGCCGTCGGGTGCCTCCACCGGTGAACACGAGGCAGTCGAGCTGCGCGACGGTGGCTCCCGCTACGGCGGCAAGGGCGTCGAAAAGGCCGTCGAGGCGGTGCTGGACGAGATCGCTCCCGCCGTCATCGGGCTCAGCGCCGACGATCAGCGGCTCGTCGACCAGGCCCTGCTGGATCTGGATGGCACCCCCGACAAGTCCCGCCTCGGCGCCAACGCGATCCTCGGCGTGTCGCTGGCCGTGTCGAAGGCCGCGGCGGACAGTGCCGCTCTACCCCTTTTTCGGTACCTGGGCGGCCCGAACGCCCACATCCTGCCGGTGCCGATGATGAACATTCTCAACGGCGGCGCGCATGCCGATACCGGCGTCGACGTCCAGGAGTTCATGGTGGCCCCGATCGGCGCCGCCAGCTTCAAGGAAGCGCTGCGGTGGGGCACCGAGGTGTACCACTCGCTGAAGTCGGTGCTCAAGAAGCAGGGTCTGTCCACCGGCCTCGGCGACGAGGGCGGGTTCGCTCCGGACGTCGCGGGGACCAAGGCCGCGCTGGACCTGATCTTGACGGCCATCGAGGGCGCGGGCTATAAGGCCGGATCCGACGTGGCGCTGGCGCTCGACGTCGCCGCAACCGAATTCTTCACCGAGGGAACGGGTTACAAGTTCGAGAAAGAAACCCGGACCGACATGCAGATGATCGAGTTCTATGCCGGGCTGCTCGATTCGTATCCGCTGGTGTCGATCGAGGACCCGCTGTCGGAGGACGACTGGGACGGCTGGGTGGCGCTGACCGCCGCGATCGGTGACCGCATCCAGCTCGTCGGCGACGATCTGTTCGTCACCAACCCCGAGCGGCTGGAGGACGGCATCGAACGGGGTGCGGCCAACGCACTTCTGGTGAAGGTCAACCAGATCGGCACGCTCACCGAGACGCTGGATGCCGTCGCGCTCGCACACAACAGTGGCTACCGCACGATGATGAGTCACCGCAGCGGCGAAACCGAGGACACCACGATCGCCGACCTCGCGGTCGCGGTGGGCAGTGGTCAGATCAAGACCGGCGCCCCGGCGCGCAGCGAGCGCGTCGCCAAGTACAACCAGCTGCTGCGCATCGAGGAGACCCTGGGCGACGCCGCCCGATATGCGGGCGATCTGGCGTTCCCTCGCTATTCGGTGGAGACCAAATAGCCCGTGCCAGAAGCGAAGCGGCCCGACCCCAAGCGGCGATCCCCGACTTCTCGACCTGGGAAGTCGGGTAAGTCCGAGGCATCGCGGGGCCGTCCGCGGAGCACGTCGCCCGTACGTCGCGAGCAGCGAATCACCGAGCCGCGGCCGGTGCCGGAGGCGCAAGCCGCCGAACCGAAGGACGCCGCCGACTCGATCCGTAAATCCATCGTGGTGGCCGCGGAGCAGCAGTCCGAGCAACGGTTCGGGTCCGCGGCGCGGCGTGCGGCCATCCTAGCGGCGGTGATCTGCGTGCTGACGCTGACCATCGCGGGGCCGGTACGCACCTATTTCGGGCAGCGCACCGAGATGAAACAACTGAAAGCGACCGAGGAACAACTTCGCGCACAGATCGCCGACCTGGAACAGCAGAAGGTCAAGCTGGCCGACCCGGTGTTCGTCGCCGCGCAGGCGCGTGAACGCCTCGGATTCGTGATGCCCGGCGAGATTCCGTACCAGGTGCAGCTTCCGCCAGGCAGTGCGGTGCCGACGATGCCCGGCGTGGAACCGGCCACCGTCAACCCCGACCAGCCCTGGTACACCGCGCTGTGGAGCACCATCGCCGAGAAACCCTACGGTGTCGCGCCGGCACCGACGCCCGGGCCTCCTGCGCCCGCACCCCCGAACAATGCGCCCCCTTCCGGTGGTTGACCCGGCGGATCTGGAGGCGGTCGCGGCGCAGCTGGGTCGGGAACCCCGCGGTGTCCTCGAGATCGTCTACCGGTGCCCCAATGGCGAGCCCGGCGTCGTCAAGACGGCGCCGAAGCTGCCCGACGGCACACCCTTTCCGACGCTCTACTATCTGACCCACCCGGCGCTGACCGCCGCGGCCAGCCGGCTCGAATCCTCGGGTCTGATGCGCGAGATGACCGAGCGTCTGCAGGAGGACCCGGAACTCGCCGCCGCCTATCGCAAGGCGCACGAGTCGTACCTTGCCGAGCGCGATGCGATAGAACCCTTGGGCACAACGTTTTCCGGCGGCGGCATGCCTGATCGGGTGAAGTGCCTACACGTGGTGATCGCCCACTCGCTGGCCAAGGGGCCGGGGGTCAACCCGTTCGGCGACGAGGCGTTGGCGGTGCTGGCCGGCGAACCGGCGATGGCGGGAATTCTGGAACGGGAGACGTGGAGCGTATGACTAGGGTCGGCGCCATTGACTGCGGCACGAATTCGATTCGGCTGCTGATCGCCGACACCGACGACGGCAAGCTGGTGGATGTGCATCGAGAGATGCGGATCGTCAGGTTGGGCCAAGGGGTCGACGCCACAGGGCAATTCGCTGCTGAGGCACTGGACCGCACCAGGGCAGCGCTCACGGACTACGCCGAGCTGCTGCGTACGCATGACGTGACGACGGTGCGGATGGTCGCCACCTCCGCGACTCGCGATGCGTCGAACCGCGACGTGTTCTTCGCGATGACCGCGGAGGTTCTCGGCGCTGTGGCGCCGGGTGCTGTCGCCGAGGTGATCACCGGGACCGAGGAGGCCGAGCTGTCGTTCCGCGGTGCGGTCAACGAATTGGACACGGCCGACGGACCTTTCGTCGTCGTCGACCTCGGCGGCGGATCCACCGAAGTGGTGCTCGGAGTGCGCGATGTGGAGGCAGGCTTCTCCGCCGACATCGGCTGTGTGCGGCTCACCGAGCGGTGCCTGCATTCCGACCCGCCGACCCCTCCGGAGGTCGCCGCGGCACGGGAGGTCGTCCGCGACGGCTTGGGGCAGGCGTTCGGCGTGGTGCCCGTCGAACGCGCGCGCACATGGGTCGGGGTGGCCGGCACCATGACGACCGTGTCGGCGCTGGCGCACAAGCTGGCGACCTACGATTCCGAGGCGATTCACTTGTCCCGCGTCGGTTTCAACGACTTGATGCCCGTGTGCGACGAGTTGATCACGATGACACGGGCGCAACGCGCCGCGTTGGGTCCGATGCACGAGGGCAGGGTGGACGTCATCGGCGGTGGCGCGATCATCGTCGAGGAGCTCGCGTATGCACTGGGTCAGCGGTCCGGCATCGACGAGCTGGTGGTCAGCGAGCACGACATTCTCGATGGCATCGCGCTGTCGATCGCCTAGCCCTCAAGACCCAAGCGGCTGAAGCTCTTTGAGGACGGTTGCTACGCTCAGGAATGCGAAGACATTGGGGTGCCTGGCCTAATTGAGTGCGGTGCAGGCGTTTTCGCAGATGCGGTTACGGCACCAGCTGCGGGTGCCAGGAATGCAGCTGTCGCAGCAACGCGTTCTTCTTGTAGTGGTGCTCGGCCATCCTGCCGAGGATGTCGTCGAGCACAACAACGGCGTCGTCGATGTGTGTGCCCTTGTTGAGCATGACGCATTCGGCGCGTTCACCCATCGCGGCATCGCTGATTTCGGCGCGGGAGGGCAGTCCGCTCTTCGCGAGTTGTTCGAGCACCTGCGTTGCCCAGATCACCGGCAGGTGCGCGGCTTCACACAGCCACAGGTTTTCCTCCTGCAATTCGGCCAGCCGTTCGTAGCCCACCTCGACCGCGAGGTCGCCGCGCGCGATCATCACCCCGACGCGCGGCCGGCGCATCGCAGTCAGCAGCAATTGCGGCAGGCGCTCGAACGCTTGCCGTGTCTCGATTTTGAGCACGATACCGAGGTGGTCGCCGCCGAACCGGCGCAGCGCGTCGTGCAGCTGGACAACGTCGGATACATCCTGCACGAACGACAGGTCGACGACATCGGCGATATCCACCACCGTGGCCAGGTCGGCGATGTCCTTGTCGGTCAAAGCCGAGATCGGCAGCCGGGTGTCCGGCACATTGATGCCCTTGGCCGCGCGTAACCGGGAACCTTCGGGCGCGGCGTGATCGATGCGTACCCCCAGCACGTCGCGGTCGACGGACACGATCTCGCCGCCGATGCGGCCGTCGTCGAAATGGATCTTCTCGCCGACCTGAGCGTTGTCGAAAACCTCGGGAAGCGTGCAGCCGATTCTCGGTACGCCCCCGGTGTCGACGGGCGCCGGCGAGCAGTCGCGGGTCAAGTGCAGAGTGTCGCCCTGGCGCAACTGCAGGTATTGCTCCCGGGCGGGTAAGAGCGCCAGCTCGACCGGGTCGTCAGCGTGCTGGACGTGCAGGAGGGTGTGGGAGGTCAGGTACGTGGTTTTGGAGGTCGTGGCAACGAGTCCCGCGGCATTGTCATCGGATCTCGAGAGCACCAGGTGCCGTTTCGCGCCGCGGGTGTCGTAGAGGGCGAGGACGTCACCGTCGCCTCTGCGGCCCAGCCACGGTGCGGGTACAGGCAGAATGTGCATGCCGGGTTCGGGTGGGGTGGTCGGGTTGTCGGCGGCGGTCAGCCAGGCGCGCGCCGGTGCGATGACGTGGCCGAGGACGTCGCGGTGGGGCCGGAGCTTCACGACACCAGGCCCGGGCTGGATCGGTCCGGTGCGCAGTTTCGGGCCGGCGAGGTCCATGGCGACCAGGCAGCATCGGCCGGTCACCGTGCTGGCGTGTCGCACATTGCGGGCCATGGCCCGCCAGGCATCGGCATCCTCGTGGGCGCAGTTGATGCGGGCGACGTTCATGCCGCACTCGACCAGCCTGCGCACGAGGTCGGGGTCCGTCGCTGCCTCCGACGGCAGTGTGACCATGATGCGGGCCTCACGACCGGCTGGGGCCGGCCCGAGCAGCTCGACCGCGCGTCGCCGCAACAGCTCGCGACCGTGTTCTGCGCTGACCGCGGCTGGTTCGGGGGGACGCCAGGTGTCTTCTAGTATCGCGACGACCGCAGATCGGACAAGCCGCAGCGTGGCCTCGACGTGTGGCTCGCTGCGGCCCAACGTGGACAAGCCGAAAGAGCCAAGCCGGGCCTGCAAGTCGCGCAGGTCGTGTTGCCGAATCGCCCAGTAGTGCAGAATGTTTCGCGCACTGACGCGAAACTCTGGTGCCACAGTGGGCAGCCACTCCGACCACTCCTGTTCGGCCGCCTCAAGGCTTTCGAGCAGGTCGTCGAGCTGCGCAAGCAGACGGACCAGTTCGCGGTCGGTCGGGTCGTTACGGGCCCAGAGACCGGTCTCATGTAACGACATGAACGCACGCTATCGGCCGCGGGTTACTGGCCGATGAACACCGACGCTGACCTTAGGCACTCGTCAATCGGATCGGCGCTAACGGTCAGCCCAGATCGCGGCGAAGCGGTGGTCGAGGGCGGCGATCATGCGGTCCAGATCGCGGACTTCGGTTTCGTTGGCGCGGATGTCTCGACGCAGCCGGCTGATGGCCAACGCATCCGACCGGGTGGACATGCCATTCAGTTTCCGGGTCTGTCGCACGAGTTCAGCGGCGATCAGCGCCCGCTGATCGACCAGCGCGCCGCGGAAGTACCTCGCCTGTAGCGAATCGGACGCCTGCTTCTCGGCGTAGTCGAAAGGCACAGTCGGAGTAGCCACGTCAAAACCGTAACCGAGGTTAGGTCCGCTGGCCGACTTCCCGGGCAAATAAGTGACCGAAGTCGCGGCGGTCAGCTGGCTCGTTCTTATCGGGACGGCGCGAGGTCGGGATGGTCGCGCTCGTTGAACCGTCGCAACCCTTCGAGGGTTTCGGCGGCGTAGATGGACCGGCCGAAGCATTCCGCTTCGATGCGCAAACCGTCGTCCAACGGTCGGCCCTGTCCGGTGCGGGCGGCCTCGAGGTCGGTACGCAGCGCGGGTTGGGGGAGCGCCGCGATCGTGTCGGCGAGTTCGAGGGCGTGCTGCACGCAGGTGCCGCTCGGCACGACCCGGTTGACGAGGCCGATGCGTTCGGCCTCGATCGCGTCGACGACGCGGCCGGTGATGATGAGGTCGATCGCGCGTCGGTAGCCCAGGATGCGGGTGAGGCGCTGGGTGCCGCCGTCGGCCAGCCCGATGTTCCAGCGGCGGCAAGTGACTCCGAAGGTGGCGTGCTCGTCAGCGATCGCGAGGTCCGTCCTTCTGTCGCTCATTTGAACTGTTGCATTCTTCGCGCCACGGTCGCCCATTTTTCCAGGTTGGTGGCGGCAATTTGTTCGCAGTTGGTAACAACAGTGCATCGACACGTTCGAAATCGCGATCTGGTTCGGCAACTGCGACGTTCCGCTGGACCTACAGTTTCGCAGTGGACGGACAGGGTGTTGACGTCGGATTCGACGCTGCGATTCCGCGAGCGGGAAGAAGTCGAGCCGGGACTGGTCGTGCATGGACACGAGACCAGCATCGTCGCTGTCTTGAGGGTCCAGCTGGCTGCTAGCGACAACGAATTCAAGATTCTCAGAAGCACGGTCGCACAACAGGATCGACAATCGTCCTCCTCAACTGACAACTCGTCGACGGTTCCTGACGTTGCCCCGCTTTGCAGCTACCGCAAAGCTGACCCACCGGGTAGACGGGGGTGCGTTCATGCCTGTAGCCGTTCCCATGCGTGTCTGAGTTGATCGCAACGAAGGGAACTGACATAGGATCACCGTCGATGAAGCGCGACCCGCACCGTCGTGGTACCCCACGTCATCAGCTCGAACGTCGCTCCACCACATCTCCGGGGTTCTGACCCCGCGGGCGCGGCGCGTCGGCCGAAGCGGCCGCGGAAAGATGCCGGACCGGTGTTGACCGTCGTCGGGGTGTCAGCGTTTTTCTGCGATGAGCAGTGAGTAGCCGAGGAGGCCGTCGGTGACGGCGCTGCGGGCTAGGTCGATGTAGCGGAACACGGCGTCGGCGTCGACACCGGCGGCTTCCAGAACCGGCGCGTGCGTCATTCGCGCGAGGTGTACCCGGGCCTCGATCTGGTCGATCATCCGCAGTAGCGCGTCATCGTGCGTTTGACTGTGGCGGGTCCGCAAGCCAGCGCGAGCCAGGATGTCGCTGTATTCGTCGAGCGGGCGGGCATCGGCGATACACGCCACCCACGCTGCCAAGGTGGTGAGTTCGCCCGGCAGACCGTCCCGGGCGACAGTCACGTCGGTCATTCCGAGGCGTCCGCCGGGGCGCAGGACCCGGGCGAATTCGGCGGCGGCGACATCCTTGCTTGGGAAGGTACAGAACGAGCACTCGGTCACCACCGCGTCAAATGCCTTGTCGCGGAACGGAAGTTGCTCAGCATCACCGGTCTGGAATTGGATGGCGTTGCCGAGCCCGGCGGAATCCGCCGCGCGCTGCGCGTTCGAGACGACTGGGGCCGCGAGGTCGACACCGTCGACGGTCACGCCGAACTCGGTGGCCAGCAGTCGCGCTGTGGCGCCGCGGCCGGCCGCAACGTCAAGCACCCGTTGGCCGACCCGCAGGCCCAACAGGTTGGCCAGCCTGCGGGTCAACGCCGCGCCGCCCGGGTGATAGGACTCGCCGAGCACCAACGCCACGACGTCGGAGGAGTACATCGCCGCACAGCACGACTTGACGTTCTCGGGTGTGCTCATCGACGAACCGCCTTGGTGCCGACATTCGTGGTATCCGCACCCATCGCCGTGGTCGGCGCGACCCCGTCCCCGGCGATTTTCGATCCGTGTGGGGAGTTCGTCAGAATCGGGTGCAGCGGTGTGGCGTTGGGCACGACGTCGGCCACCGGCATGCCGGTCATTTGGGCGCGCACCTGCTCGCGGTAGCCAACGGAGTTATACGCGCAGAACGGGATCAGCCGGCCATCGGGGGTGATCTCTTCCACGCAGCACTTCATCAGCTGCTTGACGTTGAGGGTGTAGGGATCCTGGAAGTCTTGAATGACGATCGCGAACGCGGTATCGGTGAGTCGGGCCAGCGCCTCGGGTAGGTTGATGCCGCGCACGTTGGCGCAGTCGAGCGCGTTGGCCACCTGGGCCAACCGTTCGACGGTAGTTTCGGTGCCCATGAAAGCCGATGCGCTCCAGAGCTTTTCGAGCGCTTCGCGGATCGCGATATCGGGGATCACGCGGTTGGTGACGTAATCCAGGTAGTCCTCGACGGCGAGCAGCCGCGGGATCGGCAGCACACTGTCCCCGTCGGTAAGCAGATAGGTGACCGACCGACAGGTCGGAAAGCAACACGGCACCGGAAAGAAGTCATCTGCGCGGAACCACTCGGGAAGCTGGGCGGCGATGGCATGCACGATGTCGGAATTGGTCAGCCGGGTCAGCGGGTCGAACTGCACGTGCCGCCCCGCATGGGTGACGGGTTGAAACGCCACGGACCGCACCGCCGGATGCGCGATTCCGTGCCGGATGATCGCACCGAGCTCGTGGTCATTGAGTCCGCGCTCGACCGCGGCCACCAGCGTTACCGTCAATCCGGCCTCCGCGCAGTTGTCCAGCGCGCGGCGCTTGATCTCGCGCAGGTCCTTGCCGCGGATTTCGCGGTGGGTGCGTTCGTCGAACCCGTCGAACTGCAGATAGATGCCGATGTGGTGGCCGGGTCGGATGCGGGCGGCCAGGTCGGCGACGAACTGCCGGTCGCTGGCCAGCCGGATTCCGTTGGTGTTGAGGATGACCGCCTTGATCGGACGCGCCTGCGCGGCGTCGACGAAGTCCGTGATCTGCTTGTGGATGGTGGGTTCGCCGCCGGAGAACATCAGTACTTCGGGCTCGCCCTCGGCGGCGACAAACGCATCCAGCATCCGCTCGCACTGCTCCAACGTGATGGAGTAGCCGTCGCGGTGATGCCCGGAATCGGCGAAGCAGATCGGGCAGTCCAGGTTGCAATGGGTATTGACCTCGATCATGCCCAGGCACGCGTGCTGCTTGTGTTGCGGGCACAGCCCGCAGTCGGACGGGCAGCCGTCAACGACGTCGGTCTGAAACTGCAGCGGCAGCAACCCGGGCTTGTTGAATCGCGTGCTGTCCATATACATCTGTGCATCGCCGTAGACCAGCGCCTCGAACTGGCCGTGTGTGCGGCAGACCTTGCGCAGATACACCTTGTCGTCGCGGATGTTGACCTCGGCGTCGACGACGACCTTGCAGACCGGGCAGATCGACTTGGTGTACTCGACGAACACTTCATCCAAGCCCTGAGGTGCATCGACCATCGTCTTGACGACCCCTTCCTTCTCGCGACCCAGACCGCATACCTTGGTGGCCGACACACCGCAGCACGGCGAGTTTGTCAGCACGCTGACAGGACTGGGCCGGCCACGCCGTCTATTGGGCTGACTCTGTCGCCACCCGAGACTGTCAGCTGGCCGACTAACGGCGGCGACTTGTCCTCCATCGGGCCGTATCGTGCGGGCGATGGCCACTCAGTTGAAAGGAATCATGCTGACACGCAGCCTGTTCGCCACGCTTGCCGCGACGACCATCCTGGTCTCCGCATGTGGTTCGGATACCGGATCCGAAGCATCGCCCGCCCCGCCAACCACCTCGGTCGCCGCGGGCGACCACACCCAAACCAGCACCGACGTGCCGGCCCAGCTCCAGTTCACCGCCACCACGCTGGAGGGCCAGGAGTTCAAGGGCGAAAGCGTGCTGGGCAAGCCCGCGGTGTTCTGGTTCTGGGCACCGTGGTGCCCGACGTGTCAGCGGGAGGCGCCGATGGTGGGCAAGCTCGCCGATACGCACCCCGACGTAACGTTCGTCGGCGTGGCCGCGTTGGACCAACTGCCAGCGATGCAGCAGTTCGTCGACCAGTACCCGGTGAAGGGGTTCAGTCACTTGGCCGACACGGACGGGGCGGTGTGGGCCAAGTTCGGCATCACACAGCAGCCGGCGCTTGCGTTCGTCCGCGCCGACGGCAACATCGACGTCGTCAGGGGAACGCTTCCAGAACCCGAGCTGACCGAGCGGATTACGGCGCTCACCAACCAGTGATGGACACCGCGGCACTCGGTTTCGCGCTCGGTGCCGGGGTGGTGGCCGCGCTCAATCCGTGTGGGTTCGCCTTCCTGCCAGGCTATCTCGGTCTGGTGATCGCCGGGAGCAGCCAGGCCCCGTCTCGGCCAGCAGCACTAGCCCGCGCCGGTGCCGCGACCATCGCCATGTCCGCCGGATTCGTCACGGTGTTCGGCCTTTTCGGTCTGGTGGCCTCGCCGTTGATCGCATCGGTGCAGAAGTATCTGCCGTTCGCCACCGTGGTCATCGGTGTCCTACTCGTCGCGCTGGCGGTCTGGCTGTTGGCGGGCAAGGAGCTCGCCGTCATGGTGCCGAAGCTGTCCGGCTCGGCGCCGACAGCTCGATTGCGCTCCATGTATGGCTATGGCGTGGGCTATGCGGTGGCATCGCTATCGTGTACGGTCGCACCGTTTCTCGCGGTCATCAGCACGACATTCAAGCAGGGATCCATTCTCACCGGCGTCCTGGCCTTCATCGCCTACGCCGCCGGGATGGCGATCACGGTCGGAGTGGCCGCGCTGGCGGTGGCGCTGGCCGGTTCTTCTGCCGCGGGCGCCATCCGTCGGATCCTGCCGCACGTCGGCCGCATCGCGGGTGTCATCGTGCTGTTGACCGGGCTGTACGTGACGTACTACGGCTACTACGAGATCCGGTTGTTCTTTACCGACGCCGGACCCGACGATCCGATCATCGAAGCGGCCGCCTCGGTGCAGGGTTGGCTGGCCCGCCAAGTCGACACGCTGGGGGTGTGGCCGCTTCTCGCCGCGCTCGCGGTGCTGGCCGTGGCGGCGGTGGGATGGCGCCGCTTCACCCGCCGCAATCGGACTCGTCGCGACGCCGACGATTCGACAATGACTCGTTGACGGCGAGGGTGTCACGCGCACGGGAACAATTGCGCGGCGGTCGCGGCGCGGGCCCACTGCTCGGCGAAGGCCCGTGAGATCTCGTCGAGAGCGGGAGTGAGCGGTTCAACCTGGTGGGTGACCAACGCCTGCTCATCGGTGGCGGCCACCGGATGCCAGTAGACGCCGTCTGCGGTGACGGTGATTTCGGGTACCAGCGATGCGCGGGTGATCACCACGCCTTCGGTTGCCAGACCCTCGTGGGCGATTGGCCGCACAATTTGATCGTCGGGCGCGATCCCGAGATCATCGAGGAATCGGTGGAAGGACCCCAGTTCGCCGGGCCCTGGTGCAGCGACGGTGGCGGCTACCCGCACGCGAAAACCCCTATCGAGAGCCAGTCGTATTCCGTTGACAGCTTTGGCCCAGCTGCCCTGGCCGCGGTGCGCATCGTGCAGTTGTGGCGTGGCCGAGTCGAGGCTGATCTGCAGCGCGACGTTGTCGCGTGGGATCGACTCGAGCTCCTGTAAACCCCTGCCCCGGAATACCATTGCGTTCGTGAGCACCGTTGTCCGCAGCAGTGCGGCGCAGCCGCGCACGATGGTTCCGATGTCGGGCAGCAGGAACGGCTCGCCGCCGGTGAGATAGATTTCGCGAACCCCCCAGTCCGCCGCCTCCCGAGCCAGTCGAGCGATCCGGTCGGCGCCGAGCTCCCGGCGCGGCGCCTGTGGCGACGACGCGACGCAGCAGTAGTCGCAGGCAAGGTTGCAGTGGAAGTTGGTGTACATCCACAGCCGCGCGCCGGGCATCCGGTCTGGACCGAGAACCGCCGCGGGGTCGGGTGGACGGCCTCGTCGCACCGTCAGCGTGCCGGCCCCCGAAGCGTCGGTGTCGGCGTCGAGCACCGTGTTTCCGCTTCGCGCGCACCACTTTTCGGCGAGTTCCCTCTCCGCGGCTGATCGCACGCTGACCTCACCGGTCGCGCCGTCGGCCAACGTGCCCATCAACCTCATCAGGTCGAGGATCACCACCGAGGGTCGACCCCCTGCTCTTCCACGGCGGCGAACAGCGGCTTGTAGCCGTCCAGGTGCGGGCCGACCCAGTGGCGCAATCCTTCGAGTTCGAGAATTTTGCGGTGCTCGGGATCGTCCCAGTCCATCGCCAGCAGTTTGTCCACCCACGGCGTATACCGTTCGGCCGGCAGGGTGTCGAGCGCGGTGAACATGCAGTGGCAATATCCCTCGGTGCGCCATACCTCCTCGAGGGTGTTTGGCATCAGCTCGTCGCGTCCCATCGCCTCCCAGGTGCTGCTGCCGATCGCGGCTACGTCGGCTTCACCGGCCAACACCGCTTCGACCGCGTCGAGCTCACTGCGGCCGGTGTCGCCGTGTTTGCCGATGTCGGTGTCGAACCGGATGACGTGCATGTCCGTCTCGGGCACACCCGCGCGCGCGAGGTAATACAGGGGCAGGATCGCCGCATGCGCGGAGTCAGCCGAACCGAGCGCAAGCCGCTTGCCGGCGATTGCCACCGGGCCGGTCAGGCCGCTGCCTGATCGGGCGATGAACACCGTCGTGAACCCGACATCGGTGTCGCGCTGGGCCAACGCGGTGCAGTGGCCGTTGGTCTGCATCACCGTCCGCACGTAGGCCAGGTTGGTGTTCCAGGCAATGTCGATGTGCCCGGCTATCAGTGAGGTGACGAGTCGCCCGTAGTTGGAGTACAGAACGAAATCCATGGCTGCGGCGGACTCGCCGGAATCGTTGAAATACTCGCGGATGCCCTCCCAGATCGGCACCACGTTCGGTGTGTAGGCCACGGCGCCGACGATCAGTGGTTCGGTCATCAGTTCAGTCCCCCCGCGTTAGAAGAGTGGTATACCGGTGACGGCTTTGCCGTAGAAGTCGTAGAGCACGTCGGCGGTCGGCGCCATGACCGCGCCCGCGCGCGTGTCGCGGAATGCTCGTTCGATGGGTAGGTGCTTGGAGAACGCCGCGCCGCCACAGACCCGCATCGCTGACTCGGTGATGGCCAGTGCGGCGTCGTTGGCCGCCGCCTTCACACCGAGAACGTGGATGAGTGTGTCGTCGTCGGGCGCGCTGACGCTGTCGGCGGCGAGTTTCAAATACGCCCGCTGGGCCGTGAGAGTCGTTCCCATTCTTGCGATCTGCGCGCGAATGGTCGGAAGGCCCGACAACGACTCGCCGAGATGTTCCAGTCGCGCACTGCCAGCGTGCGCGATCGTCGCGGCATAGGCCGCGCCGGCAAGTCCGAGTGAGACGGCGGCGTTGCCGAGGTTGAACCACGGCAGCACTGTCTGCATCATCAAGGCGAACCCGGCGGCTTGTTCACCCAGGCGTGATGTGACGGGGATCGTGGTGTCGAGTGTCATCGGCGATGATGCGTTGCCGCGCAGGCCCATTCCCGCGAACGGTGCGACGACTGAAAGGCCAGAATCCGAACTTGGCACCGCGAAGAGGTCGACTTCACCGGCGATGCCCGAGGCGCTCCCGGCGGAAACGACATAGACGTCGGCGTGGCCTGCGGAGGTGACCCAGCTCTTGTCGGCCCGCAGCTTCACCGATTCCCCATTATCGGACAACGCGGCCGTCGACACCGGCGCCCAAAAGTGCGAACGTGATCCTCTCTCGCTGAACGCCAGTGTCCCCAACGCCTTTCCAGAGGCCATGGCAGACAGCAATTCCGGCATACCGGCCGGCGGCGCGGCGGCGACGGTGACCGCGGCGGCAGCGTGCATCAGATAAACCATCGCGGTGGACCCGCACGCGGTGGCCAATTCGCGGACCACCTCGATAAACTCCAGCGGACCCGCCCCGAGACCACCGACTGCCTCGGGAAGGATCAGTCCTAGCAACCCGCTACCGCGCAGCGCGTCGATCGCTGCTGCGGGGAAGGCGCCGTCGGCGTCGACCTGTTCGGCGTTCCCGGCGGCTACGTCAACGACCTGCTTCACCGCGTCCGTCGTAAGCATGTTTCACGACGATACGCGCAGCGGGCGCGCACCGAGGGCGATTACCGTTGCGCAGATGAAAACGGCTGCGGTGCTGGGGTTTCCGCCCAGCCAGACCTCCGTGCGACCGAGCTGCAAGTAGATCGACAGCGCGGCCGCCGCAGCGATGGTGGCCGCGATCATGGCCAATGGCCGGGCCCGCACGACCGCCGCCGCGAGCATGAGAACCGCGACGGCAAGCAGCAGCACGGCGGCGAGCATGTTGTAGTCGCCGAGAAACAGCTGAAGGGGTGGATAGCCGACGCCCCGGCCGCGAGGCGCAACAAAGTTGTCGCCGAGCGATTTGACCGCGGCGACGATCCCGATGAGTGCGAGCACTACACCCCATCCGGCGAGCAGGCGCCTGGCGATCGGTGCGGCGTCGCCGCCGGCCCGGGCCGCCCGGACCGCGTCGACCGCGGCGTACTGCGCGCTTGGTGCGAGCAGCAGCACGAGATGAATGCCGATCATCATCGCGTACGCCCACGGCCACTCGTTGGGCGCCTGCGCCACTGACAGCCCGATCGCCACCGACTGACCGATGCCAATCAGCGCGGCCAGCCGGACGGCGGTTCCCGTCAACAGCAGCACCGGTAGCAGCGTTTCCAGCACCAGCACCAGCCACCCGAACGGTGTGAAGTTCGGCAGCACAAGATGTTCGACCAGCCAGCTATACGGCGGAAACACCGGATGATCGACGGCCAGATGCGTCCAGAACCACAACCCGGTGCGGCGGTGTTCGCCGAAGTCCGGTGGCACCTTCCACCACACGTGCGCCAACCACAACAGGCCAGCCACGATCCGCAGTACTGCAAGGGAGACGCCCCCCGCCCTTGCCGATGGTGGGGTCGGCGAGAATATGAGGTCGAGCGCCCGAGCAGGGCTCGCCGTAGTCATGCCTCCAGTCTCACCTTCCCTCGCGACTCCCATGAGGCGTTCGGCGGTTCCGCGCCTGGCTCCACCGAATCGGGTCACCGGCATTGCATGCCTGATGAATGTCAGCGTGATGACATTGTCGGCGGGTGTCTATTTCGCGAGGCCGGCGTTAATGTCGGCGGTCCGCGCGCCCAGGGCGTCCACCGAGACGCCGCGCGCCTCGACACCTTTGAGCCACCACAGCGCCCCGGCGGCCGCGCCGATCAACCAGAACAGCCCGAGCACGACGAACACAGTGGTCAGGTTGAAAAACTCCGCGACCTCGGCCAGCAGGATCTGCCCGACGACGGCGCCCATCCGCCCGACGCCGACGGATGCGCCGATACCGGTGGCCCGCAGGTCGGTGGGAAAGATCTCGGAAAAGGTGGGGTATGCGGATACCCACGCGCAGGTGGCGAAGAACGCCGCGACGGTGAAGGCCACCAGCACAAGGGTTTTGGAGCCGGTTGCTGCGGCGGCCGCGCATCCCAACATGCTGGCGGCGGCCGCACTGTAGGAAATCGTCACCGTGGGTCGCCGTCCGGCGGCGTCCAGCGCCCACGAAACCAGCAGGCCGCCGAAGAAGGCGCCGATATTGGCAGTCAGGAAGTAATACGGCAGCGCGCTGTCGCTGATCGGCACCGCGCCGGTAGCCGAGGAGAACACATAGATGCTCATCGCGGTGAACAGGCCGTAGTAGCCCGCCGCCTCGGAGAAGTCCAGGGCCATCCCGAAGAACAGCTTGGGTCGGTGGTTGGCCCACAACTCGCCCAGTGCCGAGCGGGTCCCGCGCGGCGGCCCGGCCAGGATATAACCGTCGGCGCTCTTGATGCCGGTGATCGCGGTGACCACCCGGTCGGCCTCGTCCAACCGCCCTTGGGCGGCCAGCCACCGCGGGGACTCGGGAATCAACCGACGGGCGATGACCCCATAACCCGCGCTGATCACCCCGAAGAGCATGGTGTAGCGCCAGCTCAAGCCGAAGGTGGAGATGACAAGGATGGACACCAGGCTCGCGAGGATCCCGCCGACTGCCCAGAAGCTCATCACGACCCCGTTGCTGCGGCCGCGGGTGCGCGCTGGGGTGAACTCGGCGATCGCGGAGGTGACCGCCGAGTATTCGCCGCCCACCCCGAGCGCGGTGATGAAGCGGAACAGCACGAAGATCTCGTAAGAGGGGGCCGTCGCGGTCGCGATCGCGGCAAGCGAATACAGGATCAGGGTGGCCACGAACAGCCTGCGCCGCCCCACCCGATCGGCGAGATAACCGAATCCCAGTGCACCAAAGGCGATCCCCACAAACCAGACGATGTTGATCAGTACCGCCTGCCATCCGTCCAGGTTGAACTCGGCCTGAATTCCCGGGATGACCGAGCCGATGATCTGCACCTCGAACGCGTCGAGCATCCAGCCGATGCCCAGGGCGGCCGCGATGCGCGTGTGCATTGGCCGCCAATTGGATTCGTCGAGCCGTCGTGCCATCGAATCCTCCCCATGCGCCCGTGGTCAGCGACGCTTGAGCACCTTATGCGCGGGCGGCGGCGTGGTCGCCGCTGTAGTCAGCGTGCTGACAGTCTGGGGGACGTCACTTGGGTGCAACGTGGTGACGGGCGCGGTTAGCGCCTCCACTGGGACCACCATCGAGTGGGCTCCGGCTCGCCCCGCGCCGCCGCAAGCACCTGCCGCAGGGTCGGATTGACAATGGCGTGGTCCCCGATGAAAACCGTTGGAACGGTCTCGTTTCCGTTGGCGACCGAGCGTACGCGCGCGGAGGCCACTGGATCTTCCCAAATGTTGATCTCGCGCAACCGCAGACCGCTGCGTCGCAAGGGGCGCAGCAGCATGCGGCAGTATGGACAGCCGGGCCGCCAGTACACCTCGACGATCGGGTCCGCGGCGTGCGACTCGGTCATTGCATCTCCTCAAGCTGCGAATACACACGTGCAACGTATCCGACTACGAGATCTCCAATCTTGCCTGCTTGCAACAAGTTTTGTCAGGTAGCTGACCATTCGCGGGTAAGCGAACCTCATGCAAACCCAATTCAACCTCCGCGACGCTTACAGTGTTGCCTAAGGTTGGCGTTGCAGGACCTCCTGTGGCGTGTCGGCGTGCTGGCCGAGAATAGCGCGAGCGTGCGGGGCATTGTCAAAGGTATGTCAGCGCACTGACATGCAGCCCATGAAGCCGCTGCTCTGGTCAGACGAACACGATGAGTGCCATTGCCACAACCACCATCACCAATGCGATCGTGATCATGACTGCGATGCCCCTATGGACGGGCCGGAGAAAGCCGAACAGTTTCGAAATAGCGATCATCACGCCGAACGGCGGTGCCGCCTTCCATGTGTCGAAGACGGCACCCCTGCCGGCTGTTGCGACCCCGCGTAACCGGTCATGCGCGCCATCGCTTGCACCGTCTGGTTGACCTCGGTACGTGGCGGGCGACGACCTGCTGCCGCGGCTGCCACCGCCTCTTCGATGGCGGGCGTGACGTTGGACCAGTGGGCGCGGAAGGTGATCTCGCCGGACGGGGTGACCATGTACGCCGAACTCGGCCGTGGCCCGAACGCGCGATGCAGCGTGCCGTCGAGATCGTCCGTTGCGACCTCGAACGGCAAGCGGTGATGCTGCTTCAACAGTGACGCGTGTTCGGCCTTCTGGCGTTCGGTCTGTGGCTGCGGTGTGGATGCGCCCGGATGTGCCTCGCGGACGTTGATCAGCACGAAGCGAACCCGGTCTCCGTAACGCGTATGCAGCTCGCGCAGGCCGTCGCCGGCGCTCTCGGTGACCGGGCAGGTCATCGAGCCGAACACGATCAAGGTCGGTCTGCCGTCGCGGCGAAGACTGGCGTTGTCGATGTCGGTTCCGTCAGTCGTCGTCACGCTGAAGTCGGGAATGAGGTCGCCGGGACCAGGGTCGGTGCGGGGGATCCGCATGTCGCGCAGCACCATCGCCGTCGTGGGATGTGTGAAGCGGTAGTCGTTGTCGGCGCGTGTCACGCTCATGATCGCGCCTCCCAGAGCCGACTCGCGAACGCGCCGTCGACCTCGGTGTGGAACAGGTGATTGGTGTAATTGCTGATCGTCTTGATGGCGATCGCAAGCAGTACCTGCAGCACGTCGGACTCGGTGAACCCTGCTGCGAAGAAGGCGTCGAGCTCGGCGGCGGCCGGCAGTCCACGAGACTGGACCATCGTCGTGGTGAAGGCGGCGAGTGCGTCCAACCTAGCGTCGGGGATCGTATGACCTTCCCGGAGCGCATCGGTGACTTCGGCCGGTACGCCCGACCGATCCGCGATCGTACTGTGCGCGGCGACGCAATACTCACAGCCATTCGTGCGGCTGATTGCCAGAAGCACCGTTTCCTGTTCGGCCGGGCTCAGTCCCGAATCGCCTCGAAAGGCGTCATATCCAACCATGTACGTCTCGAGCAGCCCCGGCGCGTTGGCCATGTTCCGGTACATATTCGGCACAAAGCCGAGCTTGGATCGGGCCTTGGTGAGAATCGCCACGATCGCCGGATCAGCGTCGCCGACGTCGCGGGGCGGCAGTGTGAGGGCGCGTTCGGAATGGGGCATGTCGCTTCACCTTCTCTTATTTACGGAGTATCTGCTCCAATATTCATAATTGTGTAGTATTCATTCCGAAATGTCAATGAGTCCTGCCTCCCCGCGAAAGCGCGGCCGCCCGCGCGAGTTCGACCTCGACGCCGCGACCGCCGCGCTCGAGCGTGCGTTGTGGAGCCGTGGCTTTCGGTCGACGAATGTTGAAGAGCTCGCAGCGGATGCCGGCTTGAGCCTGTCGAGCCTTTACGCTGCGTTCGGAAGCAAGCAAGGCGTCCTTGACGCGGCGTTGGCGCGCTATGAGTGCGAGATGAGTGGGATGCTCAGCGAGCTCGAGTCGGCAACTCGCGGTCTGCCCGACGTCGAACGATTCGTCGGTCGGGTTCGGGCCGTGATCGATGACCCTGCCTCGCCGTCGGGGTGCTTCATGGTCAACACCATGGTGGAGGTCGGCGATGGTGTCCCCGAGGTGCAGCGGCGGACAGCAACGTATCGGCGAAGGATCGAACGCGCCCTTAAGTCCGCACTCGATGTGGCGGCTGATAACGGAGACATCGAAGTGGGGTCCGCGGCGGACCGCGCCCGGCTGATCCAGGCGGCACTATTCGGCGCCCTTGCCGCGTCGAGGGCGGGCGATGCCGTAGCCGCACGCGACGGGCTCCGGTCGATCACCCGTGAACTGCGCCGGTGGCGGGGGTCAGCTTAGCGGGGCTAGCCCCGGCGTCCCGACCGACGAGCAGCCTGCGCAACGCTGCTTTAACCGCACGTGGGTCATTCCACATCGCGCGGAACGCGACAACGCCGATTTTCAGTTGGGTCCCGTATGTCAACCGTGAGGGCCGGTTTGGCCTACCTATTGCTCAGGTTTACGACGGCGCTGTGGAGATTGAAGTTCGCGACGTCGGATGTGGTGGGCCCCGAGATAACCGATGCTGGCGACGAGGAACGGCACCATGTAGTTGATCGCCATGCGTACCCAGGTGCCCGCCGTCGCCTGGTCTGCGAGCAGCGTCGCGCCCTGATTGACTGCGCACAGAACACTTCCCACGATCAGTGCCGTCGGTATGGCGGTGCGCAGCGTGTGGCCACGCAGGAACAGGCCGACCGCCTCGGCCGGCCTGCGCCATCCCGCGTCATCGGTTATCCGCGTGGTGCGCTCCCGGTCCGCGCCGCACTGTTGCGCGCTGCGCCGAGGAGAAGAATCCCCAGTGCGGCACCGAACATCAGATGCTCAACGATGAATGTCGGATACCCGACCATGCTGGCCATGTTGCGAATCGGGTCACCGCCGCCGAACAGTGCGGCCGCGACGGGCAATCCGATCCAGGCGCTGATTGCGAAAACGATCAGGCCCCAGACCATCGCCGCTCCTACCAGCGCCACTCCGTGCCACCGCAGGAGGTGCGCTACGACGGCGAACGCCGCACCGTACATCGCGCCCACCATCATGTGGATCATCGCACCGAGCAGCGCCGGACCGAACACGAATGTGAACGAGTTACCGGCCATCGCCGCTTCCATCGACGTCATCATCGTGTCGGGTGCGGCGAACGTCGCCGCGATGTGGTACAGGGGCGTGAAGAATCCGGTGTGCTGATACGTCCACGCAGCGATCATCGCGTACATCGCCATCACCAGCGACGCACCAACACCGGCCATGGCACCCCAGACCGCGGCGGTTACGAGCGTCCGGCCGCCCGCCTTCGCTACGGCAGGCGTGCTGTTTGACGCAGCCGAAGACATGTGTGTTCCTTCCGTTGGGTTGTACGTGTCTGCCTGGAAGGAAACCGCGAAACCCACCGCCTCTACCGCCAGATTGTCAGGAATATGACAGTCGTTGCTTGCGATTGTCGGCAGGATGACACCATAGGCGGATCCACTGGAGAGGACGATGCCCGAACACCCGATCCGACACGCCATACGCGCGCTCGCTGGCGGAGAGAGCCCCGAGGACGCTCAGATCCGCCATGCCGCCTGGGTGGCCCGCTGTGTCGGTCGCGGTGCCGCCGCACCGTTGTCGCCAGGAGACGTCACCGCGCTGGCCGGAACGCTTGTCTCCAGGGAATTTTCCACCGGCACAGTGCTATTCGCCGCTGGGCAAGCACCAACCGGAGTCTGGATCGTTCGTCAGGGGCAGATCGAACTCGCGGTCGGATCGGGCCGTCGACGCGTCGTGGTCGATATCATGCGCGCCGGCGACGTCGACGGCGACATCGCGCTGCTGCTGGAAATGCCCAATGCCTACACCGCGCGTGCACTTCATGACAGCACGTGCCTATGCCTGGACCGAAACGCATTCGAAACGCTCGTTGCCACTCACCCGAACATTGCGCGTCGTTGGTTGTCGTCGGTCGCTCAACGCGTTTCGGCCGGCCAGGGCCGGCTGGTCGCCATGCTGGGTCGGCCGCTGCCGGCTCAGGTCGCACAGCTGCTGCTCGACGAATCCGTCGATGGCTCAGTCCAACTCGCGCAGCGGACCCTTGCCGCCATGCTGGGTGTGCAGCGGCCGTCGTTGAACAAGATTCTCAAAGAACTCGAACGAGACCAACTCATCGCCATCCACTACGCCGGAATCGACATCCTCGACGTCGACCGCCTCCGGGCCAAAGCAGCGTAACCACCCCATTGAGCGTTCACACGAAGGTGCCCAGCCAGGTTGTGACGGCATACAACGCCGCGTAGGTGCCGATAGCGATCGCGAACACCGCAATCAGTCGCTTTCGGCGGCGGCGGATTCCGTCGACGCTGCACTGGCGTTGACGGCGCAGTGATAACCAGACCAGCGCCGCGAGCACCGCCAGTCCGCCCAACCGGAACCACCAGGCGTAGTTGTCGTACAGGTTGTTGGCCCAGGCGAATGCTGTTGCGGCGCTGATAATCCCCAGCATGCCCAGAACCGTCGGACCGACGCAGCACAGGAGTCCGACGACGCCGCCGGTGATGCCGATCCGCCACACCGGAAGCCGGTCACTGGCGGCGTCGACCGCCGATTGGTTTACGGATTGGCCTTGCCCAACAACACCATCGGCGCGTCGAGTCACTGCCTACCGCCCAGCCAGGCCGGCAGCCGGTCGGCCAATCCGCGGCGCGGGCCTTCCGGTTCACCTTGGATCTCAACGCCGTTCCAAAACGCCACATGGTTCTTGATGCGGCGGGCAAGCGGGCTCGGCTTCGGGTAGTCCCACGCCGCGTCAGGGTTGACGTCGCCGTTGACCGTCAGGGTGTAGTAGTGGGCCAGTCCCTTCCACGGGCATACCGACTTGGTGGCGCTGTCCAGGAAAAAGTCGCGACGAACGGAGTCGGGAGGGAAGTAGTGGTTTCCCTCGACCCGCACCGTCCTCGGCGTTTCGGCGACGACTGTTCCGTTCCACACTGCACGAATCATCAGCGATCTCCTCAATAGTTGTCTACCAACAGTGCATTCGTCGACCCACCGGCGCGAGCGGAATGTCACCGTGCTGACACCCTGCTGGGCGTGCTGTACGCCGGGCAACCAGAGGGCTCGGGGACCGCGAGAAAAGCACTCCTGACCTGCGTGAGATGTGTCAGCGGAAAGACAATTCAACAGCGAAATCGGTTGGCTTTCGGTCACTGTGGTTCATGGATGAACATGCCCCGAGACCTCGGACAGACATGCTTCATCTGCACAAAGCAGAAGGCACGAACATGAGGAAGGTCACTTTCGCGACGATTGCAACCGCCGGTTTGGCCGCTGCGACATTCGCACTGGCATCACCAGCGTCGGCGGCGCCGACTCAGGTCGGCACGGCGCAAGACACCATCAATCGGCTGCAGGCCCAAGGCTATACGGTGATCGTAAACAAGGTCGGTAACGCTTCACTCAGCCAATGCAGCATCAGCGCGGTGCGAGACGGCCAGACCTACACCCGCACCACCGGCCAGGTCATCGGAGGCCCAGACCGCGGCGGCGTCCACACCACCATCACCGGACGCACCATCTACCTCGACGCTGCGTGCTGACATCTTGCCCGGCGACTCTGTCGCGATCGGACACTGAATGAACTGGCGCACAGTGACATTCGGCTCCAACCGCGGGAATAACCCGCGACCCCTGCCGTCGAACGAGAGGCACGGCGATGAGAAGATTGGCATTCGCAATGATTGCGACCAGCGGTCTGGCGGCGGCTGCGGCCGTGGGATCAGCGTCTCCAGCGATCACGGCGCCGTCCGGCGTCGGCACGGCGCAAGAAACAGTGAATTCACTGCTGGCTAGCGGCTACACCGTCGTCCTGAAACAGGCCGGCAACACTCCACTAGACGAATGCACGGTCAGCTCGGTTGGACCGAACCACTCGTCCGCCGCCACGGGCGAGTCTCCCGCGGTCTGCCTCCGGGTCAGCTGCTGATATCACGCAGCTCGACCTATCGGGTGGCCGTGCTGACGTGCTCCAACAGCTCGTCTACCGACCACTGATCGTCGGCGTGACGGCCGTACTTGGTTGCCAAAACGCGACCATCGGGACCGATGAGGAAGTCTGCGGGCAAACCGAGGTGGTCCTCGCCGCGCCCGGCCGCGCCGCGCATCGGGTGCCCTTTCATGCCGCGCGCGGCCGACAACATGGCGCGCGGGCTCAGCAAGGCCATCGGCGAAGACTCAACACCGAACTCGCGGTAGAGATGCTTACCGGGGTCGGCGATCGTCGTAAACGGCAGCTCCGACTGAAACTCACGCATCGCCTCGGCGCTCGAATGAAACACCACAACCTCGCGGACTCCCGCGGCAATAATCTCGTCGTGTCGCCCGCTGATCGACCGCAAGTGCAGGTTACAAATCGGGCAGCCGGCGAAACGGCGGAACTGCAAATGTACGAGACGATCCTGGTCGGGAACGCGTACCAGCTTGTCGTGGATGTCGGCGAGCTCACGCGCGGTGACAACATCACCGGCTTCAATCTTTGGCATCGCATCAGCCAATCACGAGGGGAGACTAGGCCGAAGCCAAGGTGTCAGCGTGCCGACACTCACGGTGTCCGTACCCCGATAGGGACGCTCCTTCGAAACTGCACGGCCGAATCCACTCGTAACGGGGAACACACTGGCAAGGCTCCGTTCCCTCTCACGGCCAGACCATTGATGCGAAGCTACTCGGTTACAGTCGTACACAGTCCATTCAGACCCCAGATAACACGGTTGGATTCGATCGCGCAACCGCGAAGATGCTTGGAAAGCGGACGCTTTCACCGGCGAGACGGAATATTAAGCCTGATCGCGCCGTCGACACGTTCGAACGATGATTCCCCATCCGGCAAAGCGACGAGGGACACCCGGTCGTTGAGGACGAAGGTTCCACCGCGGCGGTGCTTGGCCCGGAACCGCTTCCACTTCTTCCAGAGAGACGAGTCCGCCATCATCACCGCGTCGAGACACTCCACCCATCCCGGCTCCCCGAGCGCATTCGTCAACGCGCCAGTGATCTCTGTTGGCACGCCCGCGGTGGGCTTGGTCGCCTCCAGACCCATTTCTTGCCGCGTGTAGAAGTCGTTGAGTGACTCGCAGGAATATCCGATGAAGATGCGCGCCGCTTCCTCGGTGGTCGACTGGTCCACGATGCGGAGGCGATCGAGCAGGTAGGCGCCGAGCGCATCGGCCTCTGCCGCAGCCGACGCCTCGGCCGAGTGCATACCCGCACGCGTCTGCGCGTAGTGATGGAATGCTGCCGGATCCGACAGGATGTCGGCGACCATCAGCAGGTCCGTCAGGGATACGACCCAGGTTGGCCGGTTGACGTCGCCGGCCGCCGCCAGCCCGCCGGAAGCGAACGGGTCGATCCGCTCGAACGTGACGATGATCGCGGTCCCACCGGCAATGTCGTCGGGAAGCAGCGAGATCTGCCGCCCGCTCTCTGTGGGCGCGAACGACCGTCCGCCTTCATCGAGTATGTAAATCAGGGCGCGATCGATCTGGTCGAGTGCCTTGCCGAGGATCTCCTCAAGTTTCTTGTCTACGCGCCCTGGGGCGCCGCGCCGCCCGGACTCGGTCAGTGCGATCGCCTTGGCTTCGACGACCAGGGGCCACTCAGTGCACACGAGCGCGTCGATCTCGCCCTTGCCTCCGGAGCCCAGCGTGTAGTGCTGTGACGAGTGGACGTTCGACGTTCCGAACACTTTCTCTAAGGTGCTCGCGACCAGCCGCTCGTGTGCTTCTTGGCGGTGCTTGTAATACTTCTGCGCGTCGTAGCCGCTGCGTTTTGGTTCCACCGCGAGGCGCTGGTGGAGGACGGCCGACAACGACCACGAGTCCGGGACCAGGAACGTCCCGTCGTCGAGCTTGATGCACGGATGGGTGCGTGCCCGGTTCGCATCACCAGGTGCCCGGAATTCCGGCTGGCAGCCGAACACCGTCGAGAAGAAGTCCAACATCGCGGTGATCTGCTCTACCGGGATGTCGGTGCAGGCCGCCACGTCGTTGGGATCCCACAGCGTGGGTGCGGCAAACCCCTTGCGTATGACCTTTCCGGCTGCGGGATCCGGAGCGCCGCTGTTTAGTGCGTCGGTTAGTGCGTCAAGAGCCGACTTGAATGTCTGGTTCACCCAGCGGGCACGCAGCCGAGTGACCCGGATGACATCCGCGGGGTCGAAACCGAGTCCCTTCACGTAGTAATCCCTGTGCCGTCCGAACACCTCGGCGTCGACGTGTTCGAGATGCACCGCGTAGCCGGGCATCCGGTCAACCTGGTACTCCAACTGCAGCTGCTGCAGCAGTAGCTCACGGTCGGCGTCGTTGGCGTCGGCGCGCGCGAGACCGTCAGTGATCATGCGCACCTGGTCGGCTTCGAAGATGTCGGTGATCAGTTGCCTCACGCGTTCCGTGACCTGGGGTGGGGTGTCGGCGTCCCCGTCGGGATCCACCGACAGCGCGACACCCACCAGATACTCGATCTTCGCCGCCCAAGACGATGTCGAGTGTCCGTCGGCGAGGCTCTCTCCGTCGGCGTATGCGACCGTCGTGGCGGGCACCACCACCGAGTTGATCAGCTGGGTGAGATCCCGACCGGTCATCAGGTCGCGGAGCTCTTCGATCAACGTGGATAGGTCCTCGGCATCCGCTTGGACCGCCTGCAGAATCTCGGTCAGGAGCGCGTCACGCTCGGGTCCCGGCGGCAATGATCTCCGAACTACACCGGGCCCGGAGCTCGTCACGGATTCGTAAAAGGCATCTGGATCAAACGGCTGGGCCTCCGGGAATCCACCAAGTCTGGCCATGACGCGATCGTAAATGGGTGCTCCGACAAGCTGACGCTGATCGACTTGCAAGCGGCTACCGCTTCCTCCGAGATGGGACCACACCCAGGAAGCGTTCGGCTGGCGGGAAGGCCGCTGGGTTGATCTGGCTATGACGCGTAAGCGACCTCGCGCCTGTATGTCGGTTGCGACCGCTAGCGTGAGGCATCGATCAGTACACCCAGGGGGAAGCATGTTCGATCGAGACGTCAACTACCCGACCGCCGTGGCCAGCTATGACGACGACGGCGTCACCGCCGCGATCGACTGGTGCGTGGAACACATGCAGAAGGGCGACACCCTGTCGGTGTGGACCTCGCTCAAGTCGAATTTGCGGAACTGCGCGCAGCTTGCGGATCTCGTTCAGCGCCAAAGCGACGTCGCGCACATCACCGGTCGCGGAAGCCATGGGCCGGCAGGCAGCGGCCCCGTCCTGATGGCGTGGGCGGGCATGGACGCCATCGGCGAACTCGTACGGTTCGGCCACGGGATCCGCGCTCTCTGTGTCATCGCGTGGAACGAGGACGCTATCCGGCCGTGGGTCACGGCGGTGAGTCCAATCATTCTCGGTGATGGCTCGGCGTGGGAGATCCGCACCCCCGGCCTCGACCCGGTCCTCGTCGAAGCGCTCACCGACCTGACGTCGATGATCAATCACAACAACACAATCGCCGCGGGTGACGAGAAGGACGAAGTCGTGAGCGTCCTGCTGGCGTTGAAGTCCGCTGGAATCTCCTTGGACGGCGAGGCGATGCAGGGATGGGCACTCGCCCACGGATGGGCCGGCAAGAACCCCGACCAGCTGGCGAAGTACGCCCGTGACATCAACGCTGGCAAGCGTCCGCGACACCGGAAGGCCATCCGCTCCGACTACGTCGACGTCCTACAGGAACGTATCGAGCCCGGAAACCGACACGACTGTTAAGAGTGCCGGGTCTTTCATCGGAACCAGGGTCAACCGGGCGCCAGTACGACGGAACCCCTGGGATGGGAAGGCTGGACGGGACCAGCGGTCGAGTGTTCTGAACATCACAGTTGACCACGGCCTGCTCCGCCAGGGTTCATTCCCCGGGAATCGTAGGCACGCGACGTGTTCTGATGTCGGTGACCACGGCCCTGCCTGAATCGGCGCGCTTTTCTAGTGCGAGCAGGTTGATCACGCTGGCATACATCTGCAGGCGTTCTTCGATTTCGGCGCAGTGCGCCAGTAGTTTTGTGTGATCGGCTTTGAGTTTCTCGTACTCGTTGAGTCGGCGTGCGAAGGCCGCTGGTGCGCCGTCGGCGTTGCTGACTTTCGCTTGGAACAGCTCCTTGAGGTCGGTGTGCTGGTGGGTGAGGTGCCAGCGGGCCACGCCGGCCTCGATAGCTAGTTGTGAAATGCTCAGGCGTCCCGTGGAGCGCAGCGGCTCACCGGCGAGCAACCGGTCCATGGCGGCGGCTATCTGGTTCCGGATCGGGTCATCCTGTGCAGCAGGGTTTTTCACTGATGCTTCTCCAAGATGATGTTGAGCCGGTTTAGTTCCTGTTGCTCGCGGTGGCGCCTGATCGGCGGCGCCAGTGTGTCGTTGACGATCTCCTTGAGATCATCGCGGCGGGCGCGGATCGTGACGACGTCGCGGTCGGTGTGCGCGATGTTGCGGCAACGTGGTCGGCAGTCGTCGATGTCGGGAGTGACCATCGGATCACTGGCGCTGCCCCGGATTTGGCATAGCGCCCGGGCGGGTTCAAAGACGCATGTCATACCCTCGCCGTGAAAGATCTGCAGAAGAGGGTTGCCCAGCAGGTCGCGAGCTTGCTTGCCGGTGGTCAGCACATGGCCGGCGAACTGCGCCGTGGCTGCACCTATCCGACTGCGGTACGTATCCGCGGCTGGGCCCGACACATGCTCGCCGGCGGCCAAGGCGCGCTCGTCAGCGGCCAGCTCATCCAGCCGCGCCAGGAAGTCTTCGAAGGCGTATTCGTCGGGGAACCCCGAATTGTAGTCGCCGGCGTAGCCCTGAATCAGCCGAGTATGCACGTGGCCGTATTGGATCGCGCCGGCGACCAAACCGCGCGGGCGGCGCCGAATGAACCACGCCAGGGTGCGCCGGAACCGCGAAATGTTCAGCCGGCCACGAGGATCTGGTGGGATCGTAGGCAGTCCACGCCGTGCGCAGTAGTCGTTGACCCAGCCGACGAACACGCCCAGATCATCACCGGTGTCGGTTCGGGCCTGCCCACTCCGTGTGACACGTCCGGGCCGATGCCGATACGGTTCAATCTTGGCCGGAAACAACAACTCTTGAGCATGCAACCTCTCCAGCACCGTCACGGCGTCGGCCACCGGTTTCACGACAATCCACGGGTCACGGCGTCGCGCACCGGCCGGGATTTTGTTTCCGTTCCCATCCACCGCATTCTTGAAGTAAACCCCCGACATGAGCCACATATCCGTGTCGATGTCGTGCTCAATGCATCCCCGACGTAGGTTCAGCACCTCACCGGGCCGGGCCCCCGACAAATAGGCGATGACCACCACGCACGCAGTGCTCAGCTGCCGGGCAAGGAAACTGGCTTGCTGATAGGGAATCGGCCCATCGTGCCATGGGCGGCCATCGAGGTCCGCGGTGATCGGGGTGTCGAGATAGGCGTCATCGGCGATCGGCAGCCCTGACGCCAGCAGCAACCGCCCCACGGCGAGATCGGCTGTCTTGGGCGTAAACGCGCGGTCCAGGATCTTGCCAACGTGGCGCCAATCCACCTGGATGTGCCCGTCGGCGCCGCGCTTGCCAGGCAGTGAACCACCGCTGTGGCGCAGATGTGTGAGGTAGGAACAGACCTCCTGCTCGACAGTCCCGTGCGGGGGGCGATGGGGGACCGGTCCCCGCCGTCGCCGCCCTTCCGGCGTGCGGCTTTTCAACCAGAGGTATTCGGTGTGGGCGGCCAAAATGTCCTCTGCGAAGTGCTCCACGAACCGCAGCGACCATGACAGCAGCGCCTGCATCGTCGCCTCGCCGATACGTGGCGTGCGGTTTTCGCGTTGCCCCCGGACGCGGCCGAACAGCTCTCCGGCCGGATCCCCGCCCCACGGCGGCAACACCGGCAGCCGCATCGGCTCGGGAAGGATGCTGCGATAACACCACAGCCGCCGCACCTCGACGGCTCGGCGGAACTTCGCCTCCAGTGTGATGTCTCGGGCGCCAACGTGACTGAGGTAGTCATCCAGAAGTTCGTGGGTAACCTGCGAGAACTGCGTGACCTGGTGGCCGTGCAGCCAGAGCAGGAACTCTTTGAACGCCGGCCACCCCGTCAGGATGGTCCTGATTGCGGCCCTCTCGGTGGTCACCCGATACAGCGGCGTCGGAGCGTCGTGGTTAATCAGTTGCCACACATAGTGTTTGGCCGCCATCCGCAGCGGTTCGGGGATCGCCGTGAAGTTCACACTGACCGCAGTTTCGTGTTGCTCGAAGACCGCCTCACTCAGCCCCCAGCGATCCTGACCAAAAAAGCACAGCGTGGCCGCTTCGGCTCCCGGCGCCAGCTCACGGCGTAGCAACACCAGCGTGTCGGACTCCGGCCATTCCACCCCCGCCGGTGGGCCTTCCGGCCAATAGTCGGCCGACGCAACAGCGCTCACCGCAGATCCAGTTCACGATTGACAAACCGCGTCACCAACGCCCGGTCGGTATCCGTGGCGACTGCGCGGGCATCGGCCACATCGATCGGATCATGTCGCGACAGCAGATCGGTCAGTTGGGCGTGCGGCAGGGCGAAGCGGTGCGCCCAGGTCACCGGGGACATCTGCGCCTTGCCAGCCTCCAACCGGTCATGCACCAGCACCTGAATGGGCAGGTGGTGGGGCAACGCCCGCGCGCACGGGCAGTCCAAACACGTCATAAACGAGGCCCGACACGGTTGACCGGCCGGTCCATGCGGACTGTTGCCGTTGTCGACGCAGGCGTTCATGACGGTATCGAGCTCGCCGTCCAGCATGCGTTGCAGGGTCGCGGCATCTACCTGATGCTTCGCGGCGATCGCCTCCGCGTCGGTGGAAGCCCGCTCGACCTCAGCCTTCGACACCACGTCCATAACACCGCGGGCGCGGGCCTTATCGACCTGCTCGCCCAGGGCAGCGGCGACCACCTCGCGGTAGGCGGCGAAATTGCCCCGGTTGCGTCCCAGGTAGTCGTTCACCAGCGTGGTTTCGGTGTGCGCGACCGGTTTTTGGTGCAGCTCCAGGTAGGTGAGCCTGATCCGGCCCGGCAGCACATCCAACCGCCGCGACCCCGACGCGTCAACCTGGTCTGACGGAAGGTTATGTAGGGCGGCCCAGGCGCGAAAACAGTAGGGTCCCCGTGGAATTCGCAGCCCGCGGGGCCACCCACGGTGCCCGCCGGCCGGGTGATACCCGATCAGCAGCCGATCGCTGCCGGTGACCTCGCGCGAGCCAGCGGTCAACTCGTGTATCAGGGCGTAGGCACCGAAGGGCGTGTGCAGCTCGTCTCGAAATGAGAGCTGCTCGGGGCGTTCGGGAATGCTAATCCAGTCGGGCACCTCGGTCAGCGCAAGATTCATGTAGGCGCGCTTGCCCCGGCGCGGTTTGCAGGTGTCCAGGATCGCTGTGGCCGCCCCGCCAGCGTGTCCGTCGGCGCGGTGATGCGCTGCTGGCGCATCAAGGATGACACTGATATTTTCACCGGTCATCACCGCCAATAGGGTCGCCGCCGCGGTCGCCTCCAGACTGGTCAGATGCAGCCAACTGACGATCTCCATAACCCCGCCGAATCGGCCGCGTTGCACCCAGGACTCGATGTTGTGGGTTCCTGGATTTGACTTGGAGTCATTGCGCGGGACATCGCCGTGGCGGTCGACGAAGTCCAGCAGTTCCAACCGCCGATCCGGATCGGCCACCTCGCCGGCGCGGTAGCGCCCCAGTAATGCGCGGTTGGCGCGAATCCGTGCAGCGGCGGTGCGCAGATCCGCCCGAGCGGCATCGCTGATGCGTTTGAACTCCGCGCGGCTGTAACTCGTCTTCGGGTCAGCGCCGGAAACATAGCGCGGATTGGCTTCGTGAAGCTTGGCTGTCAACGCCTCGGGCAAGTCCGCGGCACGCAGCAACAGAGTCTTGAGGGTGCCCAGCTCCATCGGCATATGGGGGGCGTGCTTGCGGTAGGCCTGGAACCCGTCGATGTGGTCGCCGGTGACGTCGCTCAACGTCACCGGGGGGCACGACACGGTCGCGAGGTACTGCGTGAACTGCCGGGCCACGCGAAAACTGGACCGCATCGACTCCAGCGCATTCAACCCGGCGCCGGGGGCGGTGCGGTGCGCGAACGCGATCGCCAGCCCGCGTTGAATATCAGGAGCGGCCGCCAATTGAGAGAAGTCGAAATCGTGTACCGCGCTGCCCTTTTGGGCAAAGCAGCGAACGATCAGCGTTCCCGGGAGCAGTCCGCGATCCGTCGGGGCCCCGGTCTTGGGTAACGCCGCGGACCGTCCCCGCCGGCTCACCGGACCGCTGCCGGGTCACTGACCACCTTGGGGTGCCCGGCGAAGGCTTGGGCCATGAACTCCGCGACCGGGAATCCCTCCGCGTGGGCCAGCAGGGTTTCGACGTCGAGTTGGCGGAACGGCTCCAAGTACACGTTTTTCGTCGTCTCCACCCGCGCATGTCCCAGCATGGTCTGCACCAGATGCCAGGTATCGCCGAACTGGGCGCGAAAGTCCTGAGCTTCCTGCGCACTCAAGTGGCCCATACGTGCCGAGTTCACCAGTTTGGCGATCGAAAACCATTTCAACGCAAAGGAATGCCGGCACATGTGAGGTGTGCAGCTGAAGTCACGTAAACCCAGTGCGGCGATGCGCCGGTTGCCGGCGTCGAAGGTGTGATGCCAGGCATGCGCCTGGCGCGGCATGCCATCCTCGTTCAGCCACAACATCAATGGCTCCACACCCGACGCGGTGCGCCGAAAGAGCCTGCGCCGCATCCCGGGACCGAGCACGTTCCACCGTCGGCGCACCCTGTCACCAGTCTCATCGGGTAGCCACACCGACAAGCCGTCGACGTCCTCACCAACGACAGTCAGTCCCACCACATCGTCATAACGGCCGACAGCCTGCGCCGCGCGCACCGCCCGAGCCCGCGCACCTTCCACGTAGGCCCACACCGAACTCAACGCGACCCGCGGCATCCAATACGGGTGGCCGTAGCCGCCCTTTGCGCAAGCGTCGGCAAGATGGCATGTATAGAAGCTGCGGCCGGACTGAAGTACTCCCAGCTCGGGCAGCACGACACTGGCCCACTCGCTCAGCCGCAGCCCGGTACCGTAAAGGCCGTCGACAAAAGCGCTGTCGCGCTGCTCATTTCGGCCCTTCCACGTCCGATCACGACGACCCGTAAGGGTCCTGCCCCGCACACCCACATCGCGCCAGCGGGTGATCGCAGCCAGGTCTAACCATTTCACGCCCGCTTCCCGTTTGGCGCTCGGAAAGGCCACCTGATCGAACACATCCACCACCGCCTCAAACCGCGCCGAGGACCACCGGTAGAACTTCTTGCAGGCCGCCACATCTTTAGAAAACGCCGACGTCCCGACCGTTTTCGCGTTGGCCGGGTCGGTCAGTCGCCAAAACTGGAACTCCTCAGCGTCCTCGATCGAAGCATCCCACCACGGCGTGCCGCGGGTCTCCAAGAAGTTCAACCACAACGCCAACGAATGCGCATAATCACGCTGCGTAGTCTCGGCCAAGTTCCGCATCCTCGCTGACGCCAGAAAGGAATTCACCCGAATATCGGGAAACCCCTTGGGGTTCAATAAGAACCGCTGACCATGCCGCACACCCAGCCGTCGTGTCCATGCGCCCACGTCAGACTCGTGCTCTACCACCCCGTCGAGAAGCGCATCCCATGACCGCTGCAAGTCGAACCGATGCACGCACCAACCACCAGCAGTCATGCGCCGCTCCCATCGTGGTTTGGATCATTGAACCACAACAGTTGGCCTGGCTATAGAACAGACCAGCACGCCCACTCCAGACCGCCGGCATAGGCGACGCCGTTGACCGCGGCGATCGTGGGTTTGTAGATGTGGGTCCAGCGCGACGGGCCGAGGACCCCGTCGTCGGGGCTCGCGTCGACCGGCAGCTCGCCGGCCTGTGCGGCCTTGAGGTCACCGCCCGCGCAGAACGCGGTGTCGCCCGCGCCGGTGAGGACGCCGACGAGGGCGTCGTCGTCTGTGCGGAAGCGCTCCCACGCGTCGACGAGCTCGCGATGAGTCTGGGGGCCAATGGCATTCATGCGCTCCGGCCGGTTGATGGTGATGACGGTGACCGGACCGCGTTGTTCGTAGAGCAGGTGCTCGTAGGTGGTCATCGCATTTTCGCCAACCGGTCGTCGAGCGTGGCGTGGAAGAGGCCGATCGCGCTTTCGTGGGTGCCGAACTCGACGAACGTGTTGGCCCCGGCGTGCAGGCCCAGTTGTACGCCTTCCGACATGTCGTTGTCCTCGATGCCGCCTTCGTTCAGCAGGTTTCGCGCGTCCTGGGAGGCCACGGGGTCCTTCGAGGCCCGCTGCATCACTTCCGGGGTGACCATGGCGTAGATCGTGACTGTGGTGTGGTCGATGTCGATCGGGTCGATCGTGATCACCAGCACCTGGTTCGGGAACGTCGCCACCATGACGTTGGGGAACAGGTGGTATACGTACGTCACCCGATGCCCGACCTCCCACGCCGACTCGGGACGGTCACGCAGGCGTTCGATGTTCTTGTAGGGGAACGTGACTCGGGTGTTCGGCCCGAACGATTCGACGACGTTGAGGTCGTCGTACTGGATCGGGTAGAAGGTGTCCTTGTGGGTGGTGCGAATGTGGTAGCCCTCGAGGAACTGCTCGACGAGGACCTTCCAGTTCATCGCGCGCAACGCCGGCCGCACCGCGACGAGCCGCGTCGAGTGCACCAACTTGTCCCGCCACGGGCTGCCGTCGGCCAAGGCCGCCATCGCGGTGTCCGCCTGTGGGTGCGGTGTCCCCAGCGGGCCGATCACGATCAATCCGTCGACCTCTCGGCTCTCGACCTCGACCAGTCCGCGGGCGGACACATCCAGGCCGGGAAAGGCATCGGCGTGGGGCACGTGCGACAGCGCGCCATCGAGACGGTAGGTCCAGCCGTGATAGCGGCATATCAGTGCCTGCCCACAGCCAGGCCCTTCGACGAGCGCCATGCCCCGGTGCCGACACGAGTTGCGGAACACCCGCGCCGTGCCGTCGCGGCCGCGCACCGCGAACAGCGGTACACCGAAGCTGACGCGTGCGACATGGTCGCCCGGTTTGGGTAGCGCTGCCGAGGGCAGATAGACGCTCGGGTAGGAGCGCAGCATCTCGAGTTCTTCGGCGAATCTGGTTGGGTTCACATAATTTTCGACGGGCTCGCGCCAGGCGTCACCTTCGTCGGTCGTGCCCGCGTCGATATGCGCCAGGATGCGGCGGACGACGGTGACATCGTCGGCGACCGACGCCCGTGTCGGAGTGGCCATACCACGGGAGTATCACACTCATAGTGCTACGTGTCAATCAGATCGTGAGATAGCGTTAACATCGTGGGAGACCACGATCACTAGGAGAAACATGGCCACGGATTCGCCAATGCAACTGGGAATGGTCGGGCTCGGCCGGATGGGTGCCAATTTGGTGCGACGGCTCATGCGCGACGGGCACCGGTGCGTGGTCTACGACATGAACGCCGACGCGGTGTCCCAGCTTGCCGGTGAGGGCGCCACGGGTGCGGACTCGCTGAGCGATTTCGTCCAGAAGCTCGAGACCCCGCGCGCGGTGTGGCTGATGTTGCCCGCCGCGGTGGTGGACGCCACCCTGGAGCAGCTGGTGGATCTCTTGGAACCCGGCGACGCGGTGATCGACGGCGGCAACTCCTATTACCGCGACGACATCACCCGCGCCAAGAGCCTGCTGACCAAGAACATCCATTACGTCGACTGCGGAACCAGCGGCGGGGTGTGGGGTCTCGAGCGTGGCTACAGCCTGATGATCGGCGGCGAGAAGGAAGTGGTGTCGCGGCTCGATCCGATCTTCAAGACCATCGCGCCGGGGGAGGGCAGCGCCGAGCCGACTCCCAGCCGTACCCGCACCGACGGCACAGCGCAAAACGGCTATCTGCATTGCGGGCCAAGCGGCGCAGGGCATTTCGTGAAGATGGTGCACAACGGGGTGGAGTACGGGATGATGGCCGCCATCGCCGAGGGCCTGAGCATCATCAAGCACGCCGACGCGGGCAAGGTCGACCGCGCGGTCGACGCGGAAACCACCCCACTGCGTGATCCGTGGGCCTACCAGTACTCGATCGACGTCGGTGAGGTCGCCGAAGTCTGGCGTCGCGGATCGGTGGTCGGCTCGTGGCTGGTCGATCTCACCGCTGATGCGCTCGCTCGTTCACCCCAACTCGACGACTTCACCGGCCGGGTTTCGGATTCCGGCGAGGGCCGCTGGACGGTGCTGGCCGCGGTGGACGAGGGGGTCCCCGCCCCGGTGATCACCACGTCGCTGTTCGAACGGTTCTCCTCGCGTGACCTCGGCGAGTTCACCGACAAGCTCCTGTCGGCCATGCGCAGTGAATTCGGCGGCCACGCCGAGAAGAAGAACTAGACATCATGACGTCACCCGTGACCACCCCCGCGGACGTACTGGTGATCTTCGGCATCACCGGAGACCTCGCCAGAAAGATGACCTTCCGGTCGCTGTACCGGCTCGAACGGCGCAAGTTGTTGGACTGCCCGATCGTCGGTGTCGCGCTGGACGAATGGTCCGAGGCGACGCTGCGCGATCATGCGCGAAGTTCGATCGAGACCGCGGGCGAAACCATCGACGAGGAGGTTTTCACCCGTTTCGCGCAACGCCTTTCGATGGTGTCGGGCGACTTCGCCGACGCGAACACCTATGAAAAGGTGGCCCGGGCCATCAAGGGCAAGCACACGCCGGTGTTCTATCTCGAGATCCCGCCGTCGCTGTTCGGCATGGTCGTCGAAGGCCTGGCGCACGCCAACCTCACGGATCGGGCCCGAGTTGTGGTGGAGAAGCCGTTCGGCCACGACCTGGAGTCGGCCCGTGCCCTGAACGCCCAACTTCGCAGCGTGCTCGAGGAGTGGCAGATCTTTCGCATCGATCACTTCCTCGGCAAGGAACCGGCGATGGACATCATGTTCCTGCGGTTCGCCAATTCGGTGTTCGAGCCGCTGTGGAATCGCGACCGCATCCAATGCGTGCAGATCACCATGGCCGAGAACTTCGGCGTGGAGGATCGTGGCAGCTTCTACGATCCGGTCGGCGCCCTGCGTGACGTGGTGCAGAACCACCTGCTTCAGCTGATCGGACTGTTCGCCTCCGAGCCGCCGAGTTGCGCGGGTGCCGACGGGCTGCGCGATAAGCGAGCGGAGGTTTTTCGTGCGATCCCGTCGATCGATCCGGCGCACTACATCCGGGGCCAGTACGACGGATACCGGTCGATCAAGGGGGTGCGACCGGACTCCCAAACCGAGACGTTCGCCGCGCTCAAGCTCGAGATCGACAACTGGCGATGGGCCGGGGTGCCGTTCTTCATCCGCGCCGGAAAGGCACTTCCGGTGCGGGCCACCGAGATTCGGGTGTTCTTCAAGCGTCCGCCCAAGCTTGCCGTCATGCCGGAACGGCCCGATCCCAACCAGCTGGTGCTGCGGATCGATCCCAACCCGGGTACCGACCTGATCATCCAGGCCAAGGAGCCCGGTGCGAACACCACCCGATGCGTCGATCTGTCGTTGACGTTCGCCAAGGAACTCGGTGAGGCGCCCGAACCCTACGAGCGGCTGCTGTCCGACGCCATGCGCGGCGACTCCGCCCAATTCGCCCGTGAAGACGGTGTCGAGGAGACCTGGCGCATCGTCCAGCCGCTGATCGAATCGCCCCCCGAACTGCAGACCTACGTAGTCGGATCGTGGGGGCCGCCGTCGGTGTCCAAACTCGTTGCCGGATACCCCAGTTGGCGCGAGCCCTGGCTGGAGTCCTAGGTGCGGACAGCCTCTCGCGCACGAGTCGTCGACCTGATCGGCGACCGCACCCTGAGCGCCAGGTCCGTCCTGGCGACGGCGCTCCTCGGCGCCGACGAACCGCACCTCACGGTTGGCGAGCTCGTCGGGATCGCTTCGCTGTTCGGTATCAGTGACGGCGCCACCCGTACCTGCCTGTGGCGCATGGTGTCCAACGGTGAGCTGACCGGCGACGACGGGATCTATGCGCTGGCCGGGCCGTTGCTCGAGCGTCGGCAACGGGTCGACGAAGCCGCCCGCTACGACGACAGCGCGTCACCGTGGGACGGCACCTGGGAGTTGGCGGTGGTCTCGCTGGACCGTCGTTCTGCGGGTGATCGGCTCGCGCTGCGCAAGGCCGCGGCGGGGCTGCACCTCGCCGAGTTGCGCGAAGGTGTCTGGATCCGCCCGGACAACCTGGATCCCAAGCGGTTGCCGACGCTGCGCGCTGTGCTGGACCGCCAATGCGTGCACTTTCACGGTGCTGCCACCGACATCCCGGCCGCGACCGTGAGATCCCTTTTCAATCTTGATGATTGGACGTCAGATGCCCGACGGCTGACGGTGGCCATGCGCGACGAGCTCGATGTCGAAGCGCTCCAAACCGACGACTTCATCTATCAGTTCGCGCTGTCGATCACCGTCGTCCGGCATCTGCAACTCGACCCGCTGCTGCCCGCCGAATTGGAGGCCAAGGACTGGCCGGGCCACGAATTGCGCAGCACATACCGCCAGTTCGACGAGGTGTTCAAACGCCAACTAATGCGGGCAGGGCCCACGGCGTAGGCACGGCCTACACTCCCAGGACGCCCCGCACCATCCGCTCGGCGATGACCTCGTCGCCCGGCATTCCGGCCACGCCGATCGCAAGACCCTCGAGTGCGGCGATCAGTCCGGCAGCCAGCGTTCGGGCCGGCGGCCCGTCCGGTATGGCGCCGTTGCGACGCCCCGCGGTGATCAGTGCGCCGAATCGTCGCACCAGATCCTTACCGATCTCGGAGACGGCCTTGCCGACCGGATGGTCGCGGCCCGCGAACTCGACGCGCAGCGCCATCATCACGCGGGGAATGTCCTGGCGGCAGAAGACGATGTGCCCGCGGGCAAGCGCGATCAGGACGTCGACGGGTCCACCACGGTCGGCGGCCGGCTGCCACACCTGCTCCTCCCAGGCCGCCGCCACCCACTCGACGACCGCCATCGCGAGGTCCTCCTTGCCGTTGAACAGGTGATACAGCGCGCCGCGCGTATATCCGGCGTCGCCGGCCACCTGTTCGAGAACCAGGTTGCCGTACCCGTAGCGCGAAATTCCCTGTGCCGCAGACTCGATGAGCGCGGAGCGGGTGGCGGCGCGACGCTCGGCCTGGGTGCGGCGGCTGCTGCTCTTCCCCGGCGATCTAGAAACAGACATGTATGTATGTTACAGTGCCTGCGAGGAGGTTCCACCATGACACTCCAAACCGACCGGCTCAGTGCCCGCCGATGTGAGGTGACTGAATCGCCGGCTCCGCTGTCGGATTACGCCGACGCCTTCGAGGTTACCGTCGACGAGGCCGACACCCGCACCGCCGAGGAGGTCATGCGCACCGGGCTGTCGAGAGTTGCACCGTCACGGTTCTCGGCTCTACTCATGGCGCACCGGCATTTACTGGGGTTCCGGCTGGGGCCCCCGTCGGCTGCCGATCACGTGATGGGCTGGCGCGTGGTGACGTCGGAGCCGGACCAGTGCCGCCTCGAGGCCGACGGGCCGGTGATGGCGGGCACCATGGTGATGCGCCGGGCCGATCCGGTCACCATGAGGTTGACGACGTTCGTGCGCTACCGGCAACCGCTGGCGCGGGTCATCTGGGCGTTTGCCGGCCCCATCCATCGGCGGGCCGCACCGCAACTGATGGAACTGTCGGCCACACCGCGCTGAGTCACTCCTTCAGAACGGGTTTCAACGCCTCTAGCACCGCGGGATCCTCGATGGTCGACGGCACCGGCTCGTCGCGGCCGTCGGCGATACCGCGCATCGTCTTGCGAAGTATCTTGCCGGAGCGGGTCTTGGGCAGCGCCGTGACGACATCGACGAGCTTGAAACAGGCGACCGCGCCGATGTTTTCACGCACCGCATCGATCAGCTCCTCGGCAACCCGGTCGGCCGACGCACCGGCCTTGAGAACGACGAATCCGCGGGGCACCTGGCCCTTGATCTCGTCGGCGACGCCGATCACCGCGCACTCGGCGACCGCAGGGTGCGTGGCCAGCACGGCTTCGATCGAACCCGTCGACAAGCGGTGTCCGGCAACGTTGATCACATCGTCGATGCGCCCCATCACAAACAGATAGCCATCCTCGTCGAGATAGCCGCCGTCGCCGGTGAGGTAGTAGCCGGGGTGCTCGCAGAGATAGGACGCTTCGTAGCGGTCGTCGTCGCCCCACAGTGTCGGCAGGGTGCCCGGCGGTAGCGGTAATCGGATGCAGATCGCGCCCTCCTCGCCGGGGTCACAAGCGGAGCCGTCGACGTGAAGGATGCGCACGTTGTAGCCCGGCATCGGAACTGTCGGCGAGCCTGGCTTGATCGGCATGGATTCCAGACCCATCGGGTTGGCGGCGATCGCCCACCCGGTTTCGGTCTGCCACCAGTGGTCGACGACGGGCATGCCCAGCTTCTCCGATGCCCACGCATAGGTATCGGGATCGAGACGCTCGCCGGCCTGGAACAGATATTTCATACCGGACAGGTCGTAGCGGTCGATGTGTGCGCCGTCGGGATCCTCCTTGCGGATGGCCCGTAGCGCGGTCGGCGCCGAAAACAGCGCCTTCACACCGTGTTCCGACGCAACCCGCCAGAACGCGCCCGGGTCGGGCGTGCCGATCGGCTTGCCCTCGTAGAGGACGGTCGTCGCACCGAGCATGAGCGGCCCGTACACGATGTAGGAGTGGCCCACCACCCAGCCGACGTCGGACGCCGCCCAGAAGACCTCCCCCGGCGCGATGTCGTAGATATTGCGCATGCTCCACAACAGGGCCACCGCGTGTCCGCCGTTGTCACGGACGATGCCCTTGGGCTTGCCGGTCGTACCCGACGTATAAAGCACGTACAGCGGATCGGTGGCGGCGACCGGCACCGGATCGACAGGATCTGCGCCGGTGAGGTCCTGCCAATCGATGTCGCGGTCCGGTGTCAGCTCGCAGCGGTGACCGTCGCGCTGCACGATCACGCAGTTGCGGGGTGGGTGCTCAGACATCTCAAGTGCGGCATCGAGCATGGGTTTGTACTCGACTGTCCGGGTCGGTTCGATGCCGCAGGACGCGGACACGACGACGGTCGGTTGCGCATCGTCGATGCGGGTAGCCAACTCGTGGGCCGCGAACCCGCCGAACACCACCGAGTGCACCGCGCCAAGGCGAGCGCACGCCAGCATCGCGATCACCGCTTCGGGGATCATCGGCATGTAGATCACGACGCGGTCGCCCTTGCCCACCCCGAGTGCTCGCAGCGCACCGGCGAATCGCGCGGTCTTGTCGAGTAGCTCGCCGTAGGTGTAAGTGCGCTTCGACCCTGTCACTGGGGAGTCGTAGATCAGCGCCGGCTGGTCGGCGCGGCCGCTCCCGGCGTGACGGTCCAACGCGTTGGCGCATGTATTCATCTCGGCATCGGGAAACCACCGGTAGAACGGCGGATTCGAGTCGTCGAGAATCTGCTGCGGCTCGCGGGTCCAGGTGACGGCTCTAGCGGCGTCCGCCCAGAAAGTCGCAGGATCGGAGATGCTGGCTTCGAAGAGTTCGCGATACCCGGCCATATCCCGCACCGTAGCGCGCGACGGGTTCTCTAGAGTCGGATTCATGACTGCCGAACCGCCGAGGATCGAAGGTGTGCGCCGGTCGTTCGTCGACGCAAACGGAGTGAACTTTCACGTCACCGAGGCTGGTCCGCCGGACGGCCGTCCCGTCGTCGCGTTGCACGGATGGCCGCAGCACCACTACGAATGGCGCGACCTGCTGGCCGATCCGCCGCCCGGCCTGCGGATCATCGCGCCCGACCTGCCCGGATACGGCTGGTCCGGTCCGCCGCCGCACCGCTGGGCCAAGGAGGACGTGGCCACCGACGTGCTTGCCCTGCTCGACGCGCTGCGTTTGCCCCGCGTCCTGCTCGTCGGTCACGACTGGGGGGCATATGTCGGTTACCGCATGATCCTGCGGGAACCCGATCGCTTCGACGGATATCTGGCGATGAATATGGCCCATCCCTGGCAATCGCCGAAGACGGTGCTGCCGCACATCTGGCGGTTCGACTACCAGATACCGCTGGCGACCTTCGGCGTCTTCGTGCAACAACGCACGAAATACGTGGAGAAGGTGATCCTCGCCATCGGGTCCGATATGGATCCCGAGACGAAGCGACTGTTCGCCGATCGGTTCCGTGACCCCGTGTGCGCGCGGGCGGGCAGAGACACCTACCGCACGTTCCTGACCCGTGAAATACCGCACAGTGCAAGGAATCCCGAGACCCGCCGGGCGACGGTGCCGATCCGTGTGCTGTTCGGAACTCGCGATCGTGCGGTCACCTCGTCCATGGTGTCGCCGGAAACCGCCAATGCCGACGACTACACGCTGGAGACGGTCGATGCCACCCACTTCGTCGTCGACGAGCGTCCCGACCTGGTCCGCAAGAAGCTGATCGCCCTGGCGGAGGAGACGGCTGGCGTTTGACGTCGCCGTGGCCGGGTAGCCCGTCACCATGACCGGACCCGCCGCAGTCGACAGCTCGCTGACAGTCAAACGCGACACCACCGCCACCCGCCAGCAGGTATGGGACGTGATCGCCGACGGCTGGACCTACTCGCAATGGGTGGTCGGCAACAGCCGCATGCGTGCCGTCGACCAGAACTGGCCAGCGGTCGGCAGCAAGATCCATCACACCATTGGAATATGGCCGTTGACCATCAACGACGAGACCGAGGTCGAATCCTGCACGCCGCTGGAGGAACTCGTGCTGCTGGCCCGCACCCGGCCGTTCGGAATGGCGCGGATCACGCTGCGCCTCCACGACACCCCCGACGGATGCCGCATCGAGATGGCCGAGGTGCCCGTAGGCGGCCCGCTGAATTTTGTTCCGCGTCGGCTTGCGTTGGCGGCGGCGTTTCCCCGCAATCGCGAATGCACATGGCGGTTGGCGGCCCATGCAGAGCGCCGCACGCAACCGGATTGAGCGCCCGGCTGTCAGGATGGGTTCGTGGTGGACCGCGACCGAGACGAATACGGCAAGGCCCGCAACAGCCGACCGCGTGACGCGCTCGGCCGTCCGCTACCGCACGGCAGCCGGGGCGTCGCGCGGATACCCGACGATCTGGATCTTTCCCCGGCCGAGTCGCTGACCTACGCCCAGGACCTGCTGGATCAGGGAATGGCGTTTCACGCCCACGAGGTGCTCGAGGCGGCATGGAAAAGCGGACCCGACGACGAACGGGGGATGTGGCAGGGGCTGGCTCAGCTCGCTGTGGGCATCACCCACATACAGCGCGGCAACACGGCCGGAGCGGCGGGCGTCTTGCGCAGGGCCGCCGACCACCTCGACGAGGTCGACCACCCGGCTCCGCACGGCGTGGACGTCGACGCGCTCGGCATGCACGCACGAGCCCTGATCGACGATCTTGCGCACGACGTCGACATCGACGTCGACCGCCTGCGGCCACGCCTGTCAGCCTCGTAGTCATTGCTGGAAGCGGTAGCCCATCCCGGCTTCGGTCAGCAGGTGCACGGGATGCGACGGATCGTCCTCGAGCTTGCGCCGTAGCGCCGCCAAATACACACGCAGATAATGGGTTTCCTTCGCGTAGGCCGGACCCCACACTTCCTTGAGCAGTTCTTCGCGGCCGACGAGTTTGCCGCGATTGCGCACCAGCATCTCGAGCATGCCCCACTCGGTCGGGGTGAGATGCACCTCCGTGTCGTTCTTGGTCACCTTTTTGGCGGCCAGGTCGACCGTGAACGACGACGTCTCGAGCACGGGTTCGTCGATTTCCGAGGATGCCGTGGCTCGCCGGACGGCCGCGCGAAGCCGGGCCAGGAACTCGTCCATGCCAAAGGGTTTGGTGACGTAGTCGTCGGCGCCTGCGTCCAGCGCCTCGACTTTGTCCGATGAGTCGGTCCTGGCCGACAGCACGATCACCGGCGCGGTCAGCCAGCCGCGCAGCCCGCCGAGCACGTCGATGCCCGACATGTCGGGCAGTCCGAGGTCCAGCACGATGACGTCGGGTTTGTGATCGGCGGCCTGCTTCAGCGCCTCTGTGCCGCTGGCGGCGGTGAACACCTCATAGCCGCGCACCGACAGGTTGATGCGTAACGCCCGCAGGATCTGCGGCTCATCGTCGATGACAAGGACCCGGGTTTTGGTCGTCATACCGCCGCCAAATCGATTTCGACCGTGAGTCCACCGCCGGGGGTATCGTTTGCCGAGATCGTGCCCCCCATGGCCTCTACGAAGCCGCGGGCGACCGAAAGGCCAAGGCCGACACCGATGCTGGTGTCGTGGTCGCCGAGGCGCTGGAACGGGGCGAACAGTTGATCCTCGGTGCCGCGCGGGATGCCGGGACCTTCGTCGACGACGGCGATCAGCACTCGGTTGCCGACCTGCCCTGCGGTCACGCGCACCGGGCTGTCCGGGGCGTAGCGCAGCGCGTTGTCGATCAAGTTCGCGAGCACCCGCTCCAGCAGGCCGGCGTCGGCCTCGACTACCGCGCCGTCAACCGCGATCTTGACCCGCTCGATCCCGCGTGGATAAAAGCGGCTGTTGCCCTTGGCAACGCTGAGCAGGGCCCGTTGGACAGTCTCTTCGAGGTAAACACGCTGCAAATCCGGGCGCACCGCACCGGCGGCCAGACGCGACGAGTCCAGCAGGTTGCTCACCAATCCGGTGAGCTGATCGACCGACTCTTCAACTGTGGCCAACAGTTCCGCTGTGTCGTCGGCAGAGAACCCGACATCACTGGAACGCATGCTCGACACCGCCGCCTTGGCGGCAGCCAGGGGCGTCCGCAGGTCGTGGCTGACGGCCGACAACAGAGACCGGCGCAGCCCGTCTGCCTGGCTGACCGCCTCGGCCTTGCTTGCCTCCTCGGTGAGCTGCCGCTGTTTGAGCATGCTCACCGCTTGTTTGGCTACAGCGCTCAGCACGCGTCTGTCTCGGGCGGTCAACGTCCTGCCCGCCAACAGCATCCAGAACTCATCGTCACCGACGTCGATAGCGGTGTCCGCATCCTCGACGGTGGTGCAGGGGTCCTTGCCAACGGATGCAACGACCTCGCTGTCCCGTTCGTCGCTTCGCACCGCCAACATGCTCACGGCGCGTTGGGAATACGCTTCACGAATCCGCTCGAGGAGCATGTCGAGGTCGGCATCGCGTAATACGGAATCGGCAAAAAGAGCAAGCAGTTCGGCTTCCTGAGATGACCGGCGAGCCTCTGCGCCGCGGTTGGCGACGCGGTCGACCAGCGCGGCCACGGCGACCGCGACCAGCAGCAGTACGACGATGGTGATCGCGCTGTCCGGATCGTCGATTGTCAACGTATGCAGCGGCGTCACCAGGAAGTAGTTGAGCAGCAGCCCAGACAGCACCGCGGACAACACTGCCGGCGCGATGCCGCCGAGTAGTGCGACGACCAGTACTCCGGTGAAGAACAAGGCGCTCTGACCGCCGATGCTCAACACTCCGTCTGGCAGGGACAACGTCACCGCGAGAATCGCCAACGGAATAGCGATGGCAGCCAGCCAGGACAGCACGCGACGACGACCACGTGATAACCGTGACAGTGACATGCCGCTGTGCGCCTCGGGATGTGTCACCAAGTGCACATCGATCGAGCCGGACTGTTGTACGACATTCGCCCCGATGCCGTCGTCGAAGATCCGCGCCCACCGTGACCGTCGTGAGGTGCCGAGGACGAGTTGCGTGGCGTTGGCGTCACGGGCGAAATCGAGCAACGTGGTGGCCACGTCATCGCCGACGACGGTGTGCATCGTGGCACCGAGACTGGCGGCGAGCGTGCGCACCGCGTTCTTCTGTTGTGACGAGATGCTGGTCAGCCCATCACCTTGAATGACGTGGACGACTTTGAGTTCGGCCCCGGACCTCGAAGCGATCCGCGACGCCCTGCGGACCAGAGTTTCCGACTCGTCGCCTCCGGTGACGCCCACGACCACCCGCTCACGGGCCTCCCACGTGTCAGTGATGTTCTTGTCGGCGCGGTATTTGGCCAGCGCCGCGTCAACCTGATCGGCAAGCCAGAGCAGTGCCAATTGTCTTAGCGCAGTGAGGTTTCCAGGACGGAAGTAATTGGACAGCGCGGCATCTACACGCTCCGGCGCGTACACGTTTCCGTGAGCAAGCCTACGCCGCAGGGCCTCCGGCGTGATGTCCACCAGCTCGATCTGATCGGCGGAACGCACGATCTCGTCGGGAATCCGCTCTTTCTGTTCGATACCGGTGATCTGGGTGACGACGTCGTTGAGGCTCTCCAGATGCTGCACGTTAACCGTGGTGATCACTGTGATGCCGGCGTTGAGAAGCTCGTCGACATCCTGCCAGCGCTTGCCGTTCCTACTGCCCGGGATATTGGTGTGGGCGAGTTCGTCGATGAGCACGACCTGGGGCCGACGGGCCAGTACCGCTTCGACGTCGAGTTCCGGATAGCTGTTGCCTCGATACTCGATGGTTTTGGGCGGGATCACCTCGATGCCGGCGAGCAGCTGGCTTGTCTTTCGGCGTCCGTGGGTTTCCACCACCGCGGCGACCACGTCGGTTCCGCGTTCCATCCGTCTGTGCGCCTCGGCAAGCATCGAGAACGTCTTTCCCACGCCTGGGGCCGCGCCCAGGTAGACGCGCAAATCACCACGTTTGCGGCCAAGAACTCTCACCCCTCCATCATCCATGGGCGGCCTCAGCTTCTTGCCGGATACTTCTGGTCGAGGGCCAGGTTGAGCTGCAGCACGTTGACGGTGGGCTCGCCGACGAAGCCGAGGAACCTGCCGTCGGTGTGGGCGGCCACCACCTCATCAACCTGTTCGGTAGTGATACCGCGCGCCGTGGCGACTCGGCTCACCTGAAGGTCGGCGTACGGGATCGAGATGTGCGGGTCCAGGCCGCTTCCGCTTGCGGTCACCGCGTCGGCGGGCACCGCGGGATCGGCCGGCGCGCTGCCGCGGATGGGCACGAGCTGGCCGATGCTGTAGTCCCCGTCGGGTGTCGCGCACTCGACGCGCACACCTTCGTACGTGTCGAGGAACGGCGTCTGGGTGGTGGCACAGGGTTCGTTGACGCTGACCACCCGCGTCGGCTTCACGACGTTGCCCCGGGCGTCGCGCGGGCCGATCACCGACAGCACGGCGCCGACACCGTCACCGGTGCAGAACGGCCGTGTGCCGTCTACACCTTCGGTCTCACCGACGATGGTGCTGCGCTCGCAGACCAGGGTGAGCAGGCTGGGCTTGTCGGGTGTATCGACGATGCTCTCGGGGCCGAGGTTGCTTGCGCTGGTGGCCAACGTGTCGTATCCGTCGCCGGCCACGGACGGCCGGCTCTGGAAGTACTGAGGCAGCACGTTGCCGTCGGCATCGGTGAAAGACTGTCCGATCAGGCTGCTGCCCAACAGTTTCCCGTCGACCTCGATAAGCGACCCATTGGCTTTGTCGTTCAGGCCGGGCAACTGGGCCACGAGCCAGATGAGCAGCGGGTAGGCGATGCCGAGGATGACGGTGAGCACCAGCAGCGCACGCAACGCCGCCCAGTGTTGGCGAACGAGATTGGAGAAATTCATGTCAAAGTCCCGGGAAGAGTTGTACGACGAGGTCGATGACCTTGATGCCGATGAACGGGGCGATGACGCCGCCGAGTCCGTAGATGTAGAGGTTGCGGCTCAACAGCTTTGACGCGCTGGCCGGTGTGTACCGCACGCCGCGCAGTGATAACGGGATCAACGCGATGATGACCAAGGCGTTGAAGATCACCGCCGACAGGATCGCCGACTGCGGGCTGTGCAGCCGCATGATGTTCAGCAGGTCCAAGCCTGGGAACAGCGCCACGAAAAGCGCGGGGATGATCGCGAAGTACTTGGCGATGTCGTTGGAGATCGAGAACGTCGTCAGCGCACCACGCGTGATGAGCAACTGCTTGCCGATCTCGACGATCTCGATGAGCTTCGTCGGATCGGAGTCCAGGTCGACCATGTTGCCGGCCTCTTTGGCCGCCGACGTGCCCGTGTTCATCGCGACGCCGACATCGGCCTGCGCGAGCGCGGGCGCGTCGTTGGTGCCGTCACCGGTCATCGCGACGAGCTTGCCGCCGGCCTGCTCCTTCTTGATCAGCGCCATCTTGTCTTCCGGCGTGGCCTCGGCGAGGAAGTCGTCGACACCGGCCTCGTCGGCAATGGCCTTGGCGGTCAAGGGGTTGTCGCCGGTGATCATCACGGTGCGGATGCCCATGCGGCGCATCTCGTCGAAGCGTTCCCGCATGCCGTGCTTGACGACGTCCTTGAGGTGGATGACGCCGAGCACCGATGCGTTGCCGTCGCGTACCTCACCGACCACCAGAGGGGTGCCGCCGTCAGCGGAGATGCCGTCGACGACGTCGCCGAGCTGGGTCGGCACGGTGCCTCCTTCGGAGCGCACCCATTCGGCGACCGTGCTCGCCGCGCCCTTGCGGAGCTTGTGGTCGTCCAGGTCGACGCCGGACATCCGTGTCGTCGCGCTGAACTCGATCCAGGTCGCGTGCGCCAATTCGCCCTGTGTGCGGGCCCGCAGACCGTACTCCCGCTTCGCGAACACGACAATCGACCGTCCTTCCGGCGTTTCGTCGGCGAGGCTGGACAACTGCGCGGCGTCAGCGAGCGCTTCGGCTGTCACCCCGTCGAGCGGGACGAAGGCCGCGGCCTGCCGATTGCCGAGCGTGATGGTTCCTGTCTTGTCGAGCAGCAGGGTGTTCACGTCACCGGCCGCCTCCACGGCGCGTCCGGACATGGCGAGCACGTTTCGCTGCACCAGGCGGTCCATTCCGGCGATGCCGATCGCCGACAACAGGGCACCGATGGTGGTTGGGATGAGGCACACCAGCAGCGCCACCATTACGATGCCGCTGACACCGTTGCCGTTGAGCGCCAACGAGTCCGCGACTCCCGGATTGTTGGCCTTCGAGTAGATGGCCAGCGGTTGCAGCGTCGCGACGGCGAACACGAAGATGATCGTCAGCGAGGCCAGCAGGATGTTGAGCGCGATCTCGTTGGGCGTCTTCTGCCGGTCGGCACCCTCGACGAGCGCGATCATGCGGTCGATGAAGCTCTCACCCTGCTTCTGGGTGATCTTCACGACGATGCGGTCCGACAGCACGGTCGTGCCGCCTGTCACGGCCGAGCGGTCGCCGCCAGACTCGCGGATGACGGGTGCGGACTCACCGGTGATCGCGGATTCGTCCACCGAGGCAATGCCTTCGACAACGTCGCCGTCGCCAGGGATGGGCTGACCGGCCTCGACCACCACGACGTCGCCCTGCTGCAACAGGGGTGCGGCGACCTCTTCCTCACGGCCGGGTGTACCCGGTGTCCAGCCGACGAGGCGCCGCGCCATCGTGGCCGTCTTGGTCTTACGCAGAGAGTCGGCCTGAGCCTTACCGCGTCCTTCGGCGACGGCCTCGGCGAGGTTGGCGAAGAGCACAGTGAGCCAGAGCCACACCACGATCAGCCACGCGAACCAGGACGGCTCCATCACGGCGAGCACCGTGCTCCAGACGGCGCCGATCTCGACGATGAACATGACGGGATTGCGCCACAGGGTGCGTGGATCGAGCTTGCGCAGCGCGTCGGGCATTGACTTCCACAGCATCCTCGGGTCAAGCAAGCCGCCCTGAACACGCTTGGGCGCGTGCTGTTTCGGCGGTGCGGGCACAGTGGAACCGATGGTGGGCGCGGACATGTCAGTGAATTCCTTCAGCAAGAGGTCCCAGCGCGAGCATGGGAAGGAAGGTCAAGGCGACCAGGATCAACGCCACGCCCGCGACCATGCCGACGAACTGAGGACGATGGGTGGGCAGCGTGCCGACGGAGTCCGGCGTCTTGCCCTGCCTGGCCAGCGATCCGGCCAGCGCCAGCACGACGATGATCGGCAGAAACCGGCCGAACAACATGGCCAGTCCGAGTGCGGTGTTGTACCACTCGGTGTTGACCGAGATGCCGGCGAACGCCGATCCGTTGTTGTTGCCCGCAGAGGTGAAGGCGTACAACGCTTCCGAGAGGCCGTGTGGGCCGGTGTTGAGCATGCTCGCCCTTTGTCCGGGCATCGCCATCGCGACCGCCGTGCCGGTCAGCACGATGAGCGGGGTGATGAGGAAGTACGTTGCCGCAAGCTTGATCTCCCGCGGCGTGATCTTCTTGCCGAGGTATTCCGGGGTGCGGCCGACCATGAGGCCCGCGACGAACACCGTGATGATCGCCAATACGAGCATGCCGTACAGGCCCGAGCCCACGCCGCCGGGTGCGACCTCGCCGAGCTGCATGTTGAACAACAACACCATGCCACCGAGGCTGGTGTAGGAGTCGTGGAACGAGTCGACGGCACCGGTGGACGTCAACGTGGTCGATGCCGCAAATATGGCCGAATTCGCAACGCCGAAGCGCTGTTCCACGCCTTCCATCGCGGCGCCGACCGCGGTGGGGACCGTGCCGTGGGCCTGCAGCTGGAACAGCAACATCGAGCTCCAGCTGATGGTCGCGATGACGCCCATCACGGCGACGATGGCGTAGCCCTGCTTCTTGCTGTCGACCATTCTGCCGAATGTCCTGGGCAACGAGAATGGAATGACCAGCAACAAGAATATTTCGAACCAGTTCGTCCACGTGGTGGGGTTTTCGAACGGATGCGCGGAGTTGACGTTGAAGAACCCGCCCCCGTTGGTGCCGAGCTCCTTGATGACCTCCTGGCTGGCGACCGGGCCGCCGGGAATGGTCTGCTGACCGCCGGCCAGCGTCGAGGCAATCTGCGTGTGCAGGCCGAAGTTCTGCACCACACCGCCAGCGATGAGGATGATCGCGCCGATGATGCAGAGCGGCAACAGGATCCGAATGACTCCGCGGACGAGGTCGACCCAGAAGTTGCCCAGCTCGGTGGTGCCGCGACGGGCCAAGGCGCGCACGAACGCCATCGCCACGGCCATACCCACCGCTGCGGAGACGAAGTTCTGCACGGCTAGACCGGCCATCTGGACCAGGTGACCCTGGGTCGACTCGCCCGCATAGGCCTGCCAATTGGTGTTGGTGACAAAACTGACCGCGGTGTTCCACGCCAGCGCCGGGGTCATCTCAGTGCCCGGGTCGTTGAGATGCAATGGCAGCTTGCCCTGCACCAACTGGAGAATGAACAGGAACAGCAGGCTGATCGCCGAGAACGCGAGCACGCTGCGGGCATAGGAACCCCAGGTCTGTTCCGCCTTCGGGTCGGCGCCGATCAATCGGTAGATGACGCGCTCACCGCGCAGGTGGCGTTCCGAGGAGTAGACCCGATACATGTAGTCGCCCAGCGGCACGTGGACGACCGCGAGGCCGATGATGAGCGAGACGAGGAAGAGGATCCCCGCGGTGGTGGTGCTCACTTAGAACCGCTCGGGGAAGAGCAGGGCGGCGAAGAGGAACACCGCGATGAGAACCGCCAGCACGAGTCCGATGACGTTTTCGATCACAGTCCCTCGGCCCACTTCTGAATCAGACCGAAGACGGCGAAAACCGCCACCGTCAACGCGATGTACACCAGGACGGACATGACACTCTCCGACGTTTACAGGCCGCCGGATTTCGGCGACCCATAGCAGGATCGCCACAGCTCAGGAGGTCAATACCGGCCTTAACGGTTTCTTGACGGTAGCGCTGCGTTCCTTTACGGATTCCAGCGACGAACGTGGGTTACCCGTACGCTTTGATGGCCTCGGGCGTGCGTCAACCCCACACTCGCCGAGCGCGCGAGGACTAGCGGGCGCGTCCGAAGCGCCGCTTCGACTTCTTCGGCGACTGGTAGGAATCCTGAACCCAGGCGTCCCAGTTCGCTCCGGAGTCCCCCTGGACGGGGCTGTTGCTGACATGCCAACCGAGGGTCTCGACTTCCATTGTCGACCAACGAATCAGCGTGCCGTCGCCGCCGATCTCTTGGGCCAGGAGAACCCGTTGGTCGTTTTCCAACCCGTCGCTGAACGCTTGCATCGCATTCTTCAGGCGGAAGTAGGGGACCGCGTCGTCGAACTCCCGGCAGAGTTTCGTGAGTTCTCGTCGCGCGTGGTCCAGGAGGGTCGTTGGCTCCTTCTCCTCCGGTTCGGCGGTCGTGGCGTCACTTTCCGCCGCCTCGCCGTACTTGGCGCGCAATGCCTCGACCTCGGCCGTGGCCGCCAGCGCCTTCTCCCGCCACCATGCGAGGTGGTACTGAATCAGCTTTTGTTCGCATTCCGGACAGACCGCATCGGGGTCGGTCAGCGTGGTCACATCGTTGATCGCCGCTCCGCAGAGCGCGTGATTGTCGCGCCGGTCGAGGTAGTCCGCGTGGTGTGCCACCGAAGCGGATGCCTCCCGTATGTAGGTGTGGGGTGGCTCCACATAGCGAACATAGTTGACAACGCTATGAGATGGTCCCGATCGGGGGCGGCTCTCAGGCACCTCAGATGAGAACGTTCTCATCGAAGGTATCTCCCTGGCGAAAAGCGGCGACCAGTTGCGCTGGTCATGCGAATACCCGGCTGACGCGAGAACGCTCGCTGTCCGAGGGCAGCGGGCGTCATGGCGCGGGACTCAGTCGAAAACCTCGAACTGGCGTTCCACGTTGTTGCCGAAGTTCTCAAACTGGTGCTCGGTTCGATCGCCGAAGTTCTCGAACGGCTGCTCGACGACGTCCTCGAAGTCGACGAAGGGGAAAAAGGCGGGTGCGGTGTCGACGCGGGGGGTCGGCAAGCGCGGTGCCGGCACCGGCAACGGCCATGGCGCCGAAGGCCGCGCTGACGAGAGCGAGCTTGACGATGTTGCGGTTCATGGTTGTTCTCTCCCTTGGTTTGGTGGTGTTGACAGCGAGAATGGGGCGGGTGACTTGGAGTTTCTCGGAGACCGAGCGCCGCCGTCTGGTGGGCGGTGGGCACCCTTCAGATGGGGACAGTCGTCATTCCTAGGCGTCGTGCCAACCCACGATGCCGTTTGATCTGGAGCGGATCATCAGGTGCGCCTCGCGCTGCCCATCGGTTTCGTTCCGGCGAACTCAGGGTTCGCGGCGGATCCTTGACGAGTCTCGTCTTCGGTTGGCCGTGCTGGCCAACCGCGGCCAGAACCGCTTGGAGCCGGTCGCGACCGAGACCTGCGAGACGCTCCCGACCTTCGGCCGACCCTCGGGGTTCATGAGATTAATAGCCATGGCGGGTTCAGCGCCAAGCTGCGGTCGGCATTCGTCGGTCGAACAGGACCCGCCGAGACGGTGGGGACGGTGGGACTCGAACCCACAAATGTCAGGCGTTTTAAGCGCCCCGCCGATGCCAATTAGGCTACGTCCCCTCTAGGCGATCGAGTCTAGTGCGGAGGCACAGCTCTTGTTCTTGCCCCTGAAGGTCGACGTAAGCGCATGACAGTTGGGGCACAGCAGCCGAAGGTTTTGCAGCGCGTTGTTCTTGACAGCGGACGCGTAAAAATCCCCATTGGCGGCCAGCTGATCTCCCCGCTGGCGGTCACGAGATCTCCCCACTGACGGCCCAGCGATTTCCCCGTTGCGGTCGTGTCGTTGCCGGTGATCGGCGGCGGTGTCGGGCTGGCTGTTTGTCGACCAAGTGTGTCGAGGGCGGAAGGCCAGTAAGTGAAAAGCAGTGAGGAGATCATGGAGATTTTGGAGGCGTTCGACTTGACCGGTGGGTACCGCGCCGCGGCCGCGCTGGCCGGTTGTGATCACAAGACGGTGGCCCACTACGTGGCGTTGCGCGACGCCGGGCTCAGCCCGGATGAGCGGCCGCGGCGAGAGATGGCCATTGATCCATTCCTGGACAAGGTCGAGGAGTGGGTGGACCGCTCCAACGGGTTGATCCGCGCCGACGTCGCCCACGACAAGCTGGTCGCGATGGGCTTCGACGGCTCGGAGCGCACCACCCGACGCGCGGTCGCGGCGGTCAAGAAGAGCTGGCGGTCGGGTCATCGCCGGGTGTTTCGGCCGTGGGTGGCCGAGCCGGGGTTGTGGCTGCAGTTCGACTGGGGCCAAGGACCCACCGTCGCGGGCCGGCAGACATTGTTGTTTTGCGCGTGGCTGGCCTGGTCGCGGTTTCGGGTGGTGCTGCCCACCTGGGATCGCACCCTGCCGAGCTTGCTGGGCTGTCTGGACACCACGCTGCGGGTGATCGGCGGGGCACCGACGTATGCGTTGACCGACAACGAGAAAACAGTGACCGTCGAACATGTTGCGCGGGTGCCGATTCGGCATCCCGATGTGGTCGCCGCAGGCCGTCATTACGGGATGACGATCCGCACCTGTGTGCCGGCTGATCCACAAACCAAGGGTGGTTCGGAGGCCACGGTGCGCATCGCCAAGGCCGATCTGGTGCCCACCGAGGCTAATCTGCTGGACGCCTACGCCACTTTCGCTGAACTCCAGCAGGCGTGCCGGGACTTCTGCGAGCAGGTCAATGCCCGCCCGCATCGTGCCACCGGTCGGGTGCCTGCCGAGCTGTTGGTCGAGGAACTCCCGCGGCTGCATGTGCTGCCCGCCCAGCCGGTGGCCCTGGCGTTTGGGCTGACCCGTCGGGTGGGGTGGGACTCCACGATCAGCGTTGAGGGGGTGCGTTATTCGGTGCCGCACCACCATATTGATGAGCGGGTCTGGGTGCGCTGGTGTGGCGAGGAGTTGGTGGTCACCGTCATCGCCGACGGCGGCCCGGTCGAGATCGCCCGCCACGCCCGTGGGCAGCGCGGGCGACCGCAGATCCGCGACGAGCATTACCCCAGTGATCATCCCGGGCGCCGCGCGCTGCCCGGGGACCGCACCCCACGGGCGGCCAACCCGGCCGAGGCGGCGTTTCTGGCCATCGGCGACGGCGCGGCCGCGTGGCTGGTCGAGGCCGCTGCGGCCGGCGCGTCGCGGGTGCGTTCCAAGATGGCCGAAGCGGTGGCGTTCGCCAAACTGCACGGCGCGGCCGCCGTCGATCAGGCGTTGGGTACCGCGGCGCTGGCCGGCCGCTTCGCCGATGCCGACCTGGCCGCGATCTTGACCCATCAGCAGCACGGGCCGGCCGCCGCGCCGATCCGCGTCAGCGACACCCACAGCCTGCAACCGGGTACCGCCGGCTGGGCCGGGTTCGGTGCGGTGAGCCCGGACGGTGACAAGTGACCGCGACCAACAAGCCGGCGGTGTCGGTCGGATCTGGCGTCGCCGGGCCCTCGGCCCAGACCCTCGAGGAGGTGATCGCGTTGACCCGCCGGCTGCGGATGCCCTATCTGCGCAAAGCCGCCCTCGATGTGGTCCCGACCGCCCGTGCCCAACGCTGGGATCCCGCCGAGGTGCTGCGCGTGCTGCTGGCCGAGGAGATCACCGGCCGCGACGAAGCCACCCTGCGGATACGACGCGCACGCGCGAACTTCCCGGCGGGCAAGACCTTCGCCGTCTGGGACGAGAACCGCTGCTCCATTCCCGCACCCACCCAACAAGCCCTACGTGGCATGGAGTGGGTCGACCGGCGTGAGAACCTGTGCGTGTGCGGGCCCAGCGGGACCGGCAAGAGCCACTTCTGCGAAGCGTTGGGGCAGTTGGCCATCGACACCGGCCGCACCGTGGCCTGGTTTTCCATCGACGAACTCGGCGCCCTGGTGCGCCGTCACCGCGCCGACGACTCGATCACCAAAGCCATGCGCCGCATCACCCGCGTCGATCTGATCATCGTCGACGACATCGGCATGCTGCCCGTCGGCGAGGACGCCGCCGAAGGGTTCTACCGCCTCGTCGATGCCTGCTACGAAACGCGTTCGCTGGCAGTCTCATCGAACCTGCATCCCGCCGGATTCGACGAACTGATGCCCAAGACCCTGGCCACCGCCACCGTCGACCGGCTGCTGCACCACGCCCACGTCTGCGTCACCGAAGGTCAATCGTTCCGGCTCGCTCAAGCCACCACCGGCAAGGGGGTGGCGCCACTGCCCAGCTGAACAAACCGGGGAGATCCCGTGTCCGTCCGTGAGGAGTTTTCATGGCCACCAGCGAGGAGATCTCCTGACCGTCAGTGGGGAGAACTACATGACCGTTGACAGTTCTGATGGTTGCCGTCTATGTGGTCCAACTCCAGAGGAATCGGCTGGCTCATCCAGCTATCGAGCTTGCAGCCGGAGCACCTACGCTCGAAAACGCCTTCGTTGATGAGGCGCCGGCGCAACCGATCAGACTGAATCGGATACGTGTTCGATAGGAAGTCCTCGATCGGTCGCAGGCGATGCGAGGCCCTCTTGCCTTTCGCCCAGGACTGCCCGGCGAAGTGGGATGTATCGAGACCGAGTCGGTCGATGGCTCGGCGGAGGACACGGTAGTTGCCGCCTTCCGGCACGACACCCAGCAGCCTGAGCGCGCCGGCAATGGAAACGGACTGCCTCACCGCCTCCCGATACTGCTCATCGCGGATCTTGTAGCGTCTCAGGCGATTTGATTCGGGCGTTTGAGCCAAGAATGCCTCGGCCGCAACGGTAGTCTTGAAGCGTCGTCTCAACCGTTTCCTCTTACCGTTGATGGAAACCGAAGCTCGAACTTCATATCGGATTTCGCCATTCGAGAGTTCAACACGAATAGGCCTGCTTTCGAGCCGGTCAATCACCTTGTCTCCCGCTTTCGCACACCACGCCAAATACATCATGACGGTCGGGTCTGACTACGGGGGAGGTTAGTTCAGCGCACCGACAGGCAGGGTGACGTTCACGGAGTGGCGCCGCTATCTCAAGCCGTGGTGCTGGCGTCGTGGACTACAACACGGCGGTGCCATGAGTGGCAGTGCAGGCCGACAGGTAGACCCGTTGCACCATCTGCATGTGGCGCAGGTTCTCGGTCACGCGAAGGTGCGACATTCACCGACCGCCACGGGATGCAGCGATCGGATCGGCTGGGCAGTTCGCGAAGGCGTGGGTCGACGCGCAACAGGTGAAGGTGGCGAATGGGAAAACTAAAGCGGTCGACTCTGGACGGTTACGCGGGCGTGCTGAGCCGCTATCTGCTCGACGACTTCGGACCGCTCGCGATCGCCTCCATAACCCCGGCGCACTGCGAGCGGTTACTGACCGCGTTGGTCCGGCAGCAGTCCCGACAATCCGCACACGGCCTGCTCGACAACGCCCTCACGCCGGGCACTTGAAGCACGGTTGGATGGTGCTCCGGCGAGTGTTCCGCTACGCAATGCAACACGGCGCAATCGTGTCGAACCCCTGCGAGCGCGTCGACTTCTCGACCGCCCGCGCAAGCGGAGACCGCAGCAGCTTCGAGCACTACCCGCCGTCCGCTGAACAGGTCGGCCGGTTGTCCGCCGCAGTCACCGGAAACCTGCCCGGCCTACCCGGTGTACGCGCTGCTCGTCGAGTTCATGGCATATAACCGGCCTGCGCGCGGCAGAAGTCGCAGGACTCGAAGTCGGCGACCTCGTCATCACCACCCGCCCTGGTGTATCCGTGCGTGTTATGCACGTCCGCCGAACGAAGGACCGGAAGCAAGGTGTCTGGGTAACCGGGGCTCTGCTGGTGCTCGCCGACCTTCAATACGCTAGACAGCCGTTGCAGACGTTATCGATCAAAACGTATGACCAGAGCTATCTATTCGTCGTCTTAACTGGACCTATAACGCCATGTCTTGACCAGCACGGGTTTTTGGTCATACACTTTTGGCGTAAATGTCCGTATCCATCGTCTGCCCAGCCACCATCGGAAGTTGAGAAATCGATGAACGTGCACAGCGCCGCACCCAACGTCTTCGAGGCTGGTCTCCCCACGTTCGACTACGGCCTCACCGCCACTCCGCACGACATCCTCGACGATGTCCGAGCGGCGCAATCGCAGGCGCCTATCGCCATCGGCCCCCTCGGCCCGGAAATCCTGTCCTACGACCTGGCTCGCGAGATATTGCGCGACAACAGATTCCGCTTGCCGCCCGGAATCACCTTGGCGGCGCAGGGAATCACGTCTGGTCCGCTGTACGACAAGATGGCGACCAGTCTGCTGGGCCTCGACGGTGCGCCGCATGTGCGGTTGCGCAAGCTGGTTTCCAGGGCCTTCACGCCCCGCGCGACGTCGCGTCTCCAAGACACCATCCAAGAGGTGGTGAACGGGCTGATCGACCAGGTAGCAGACGCCGGGCGGTGCGACGTCGTCACCGACATCGCGCGTCCTTACCCCACCCCGATCATGTGTGCCCTGCTCGGTGCGCCTCGCGAGGACTGGCAGTTGTTCGCGGACTGGACCGAAGAGGTCTTCAAAGCCCTCAACTTCCAGCCAGATGCCAACTTCGACGAGGCCGCGATCATGCGCGCGTGGAGCGAACTCGACGCCTATGTCGACGGCATGGTCGCAGACCGCCGAGACCATCTGACCGACGACCTGCTCTCGGAGCTCATTCGCGCCGAAAGTGACGGTGACCGACTGAATCTCGACGAACTTCGCATGCTGGTGGCCGGCTTCTTGATGGCGGGAACGGATACGACGCGAAATCAACTGGCGGCGTCGATTCAGGTTCTCTGCGAGCACCCGGACCAATGGATGAAGCTGCGCGAACACCCGGAACTTGCGATGCAAGCGGTCGAGGAGAGCATGCGCCACTCACCGGCCGCCTGCATCGTGCCGCGAGCCGCCGTCGACGATATCGAGTTCGGTGGTTACCTGTTCCCGGCAGGAACCTTCGTCTTCGCGAACACCTTTGCCGCCAACCGAGATCCAGCGATCTATCACGATGCCGACCGCTTCGACATCGCCCGCAAGGACGTTCCCCCGATTCTGACGTTCGGCGGAGGCGCGCACTACTGCCTGGGGGCGAACCTCGCACGCCGCGAACTGGCGGAAGCACTCGTAGTCCTCGCCCGCCGCCTCCCTGCGCCCCATCGCGCAGGCCCGGCCCCGTGGAAATCCCTGCTCGGCATGACCGGTCCGACAACTCTTCCGATCGAGTTCGAGGCCGAAAGGCTGGTGACGGCGGATGCGTAGTCGTGGCTGGGCTGGTGCGACGCCCTCCTCGGACGAGGAAGCGATTTCGCGCATTCTGAGTGCGGTAGACGAAGTGGTCGCCGAACACGGAGCGGCGATACGCCTTGCCGACGTCGCCCGGAGGCTGGGAGTCACCCGCCAGACGGTGTACCGCTATTTTCCCAACGCCGACGCGCTGCTCATCGCCAGCGCCATGCGTGCCGTCAACGGATTCATCGACCAAGTCGCAGACCATGTCAGCGGCGTCAACGATCCGGTCACTGCAGTGGTCGAGGCCATCTCATTCGGAGTCGAGAACCTCTCCGGCGATCCCCAGTTGGAAAACCTGCTGACCCGGCGACATGAGGGCGAAGCCGTCACTTCGCTGACCTCCGACACCGCAATCGCGTTCTGCCTGTCCGTGTTTCAACGCCTCGACGTCGACTGGACCCTGCACGGCTTCGACACTGTCGCGCTCCGTGATCTTGCCGAGATGACCTTGCGCACCGTGCAGTCCCTTTTGACCGATCCCGGGCAGCGGCAGCGCGACGGAGACGCACTACGCCGCTTTGTTGCGCGGTGGCTCGGCCCAGCGATCCTCTATCCACGGATGACGTCGCTGGAGATCCCCGACAGGTCCCACGCACCCGTGGCCAACTAGGCAACCGGAGCAATCACGGCTGTATCGAAGGCTCGTCGCACTGCGCGGGCACGGCCAGAGTTGGTGTCCGCGCGGCTATCGGCGTGCGCTGCGCCGACAACATGCGTTGCAACGCGTCTGCCGTCACGGGCGGGCTGTAGTAGTAGCCCTGTGCAACCTCGCAGCCGTAGCTGATGAGGAGGTCCGCGGTTGCCGAGTTCTCGATATGCTCGGCCACGCACACCATGCCCAGTTCCCTTGTCAACTCGATGACTTTGCGCACGATGATCGCCGCGGGCGGATCCACCGCGATCGGTGCGACCAGGTTCTTGTCGAGTTTGAGCTCGTCGATGGGCAACTGGATCAGGTAGTTCAAAGCCGAATAGCCACTCCCGAAGTCATCGAGGGCGACTCGAATACCGAATTCGTGTAACCGAATCAGGACCTCACGCGCACGCTCGGGATCGCTCAGCACAAGGTCCTCGGTGATCTCCACGGTCACGTGATCGAACGGAAGATGGTGGTCGGCCATCACCCCGGCGACCGTCGACGCCAGGCTGAGGTCGTTCAGCGACGGCGGAAAAAGGTTGATGGCGAACGGAATTAGGAACCCCATCGCGTGCCATTCGACGGCGTCGTCGGCCGCTCGGTGCAGTATCAGCTCGGTCAGTGCTCCCATCAACCCGTTCTGTCGTGCGATAGGGAGGAACTGGTCCGGCAGCAGCGTGCCCAACCGTGGATGCGGCCAGCGCACCAAAGCCTCCACGCCGATGATCCGCCCGGTGGCCATGTGGTACTTCGGCTGGTACACGGCAGACAGCTCGCCATCGCTTATGGCAGTGCGCAATTCGCTCAACAGCCGCATGCCGCCCACCCGTGCGTCTTGAGCGCCGGAGCTGCACGACGGTTCAACCTCTTCGGTGTCGACCAGCTTCATGTCCTCGCTGAACGTCGCGATTCCACCCGAGCGGGTGCGCTTGGCCGAATACAGCGCCACATTGGCCCGCTTGAGCAGCTCCTCTGACGTCAAGCCTGTCGTGACGCTCCCGTTCAGCTCCGCCAGTCCGGCGCTCGGCCGCACGTCGATCGACTGTTCACCGACCGAGAATTCGGTGTCGAACGCCTCCAGGATGCGTTCGGCCGCAGTCACGGCCGGCTCAACGCCTCCTTCAAGCAGTACCGCGAACTGGTCGCCGCCGAGCCGCGCCACCGTGTCGCCGGTACGCACGCTGCGCTGCAGACGCTCCGCGGACTCGATCAACACTGCGTCGCCTACGGGATGACCCAGACTGTCGTTGATGAGTTTGAAGTCGTCCAGGTCCAGTGCCAGCACGGCGATGTCGCGACCGTCGCGGGCGTGCATGGCCACCGCGTGCGCCAGTCGGTCTCCGAACAGCACCCGGTTCGCCAACGACGTCAGTGGGTCGCGCAGTGCCTGATCGGTGACTGTGTCCAACAGCCGCCGACTTTCGGCGACGAACAGCACCTGCCGCACCAACACTGTCGCCATCAACAGCAGCAACGCGGCAAATACCGGGCCGGTGTTCTTAGCGCCGAACAGGTACCACACGCTGGGGATCACCGCGACCAGCAGCGGCACGTACGGCACCCAGACCGCCACTCGCGTGGTGTCGTGTGAATCGACGACGTGCCACCGCGCCCGGGCCGCCACCAGCGCGGCACCGGCCATCAGCAGCACCCCACCCGCCCACAGGATGTCGATGTAGTTGCCGCTCAGATACGTGCCGTTGATGGCGAGGTACAGGTACACGCTGTCGGCAATGGCCACCGCCGCGATGCCAGTCGCCAGCAGGCTGATCGTGACCCGCTGGTCGGGGCCGGCACGCGCGAGCATGAGCGCCGCCATCGTGAACAACGCCACGTCAGCCAGCGGGTAGAACAACGACAGCGCGAACGACAACGGATCGGGTCCGCCGGCCGCTACGACGTCGTCCAGACCCGACACCCATGCCAACGCGAACAGCGACACCGCCATCAGGAGCCCGTCGAGGAACAACCGGGCGACGGTGACGCGGGCGTTGCCTGTCGGCAACACCACCAGCACGAAGAGCGTGCAGACGTAAAACGACAGATAGGCCACGTCAGCCAGCGACGGGAACGGCACCTCCGCATCGAGACCCAACTCGTAGATCGTCCAGATCGCGTCGCCGACAAACCAGCTGGCCAGCGCAGCTGCCAGGGCTACCCATGCGATGCGCTGCCGACCCGAGGTGGACGCGATGGCCAGCACGACGCAGGCGACGGCCAAGGCCTCGGCCACCAGCGAGCCCAGATCGCTGACAGCGGTGACCACGTCAGGGCCGCCCCAGCCGAACATTAGCCACGACGCGTAACCGAGAAGGTAAATCGCGCCGATCCACGCGATCAGCCGAACTCTCGGTCGCTCCACGTAAACCCCCAGGTTGCGGGATTGGCCAACCATAGCAACGGCCAGCCAATCACACTGCTGAACCGCATTTGCCAGAAACCGCGCTGATGGGTCGGTTTCGTGCGGCCGCAGTTAGCTCATATTCGCGCGGCGGTGTCGGTCACTGTGCGGTCGGCGTCGAGGGCAGTACTTGTGTTCAACCTGGAAAGTTTCAGAGCATTTCCCTAGAAAACGCTTCGGATTTCCTCAGGCGGCGCACGCACAGTGGGTTTTTGACCGACTCGATGGCATTGCGGCGCACGGCACTCGCCGCAGCTTTCGGCGCCATATTGACCGGCGTCCTCCTCATCAGCAACGAGATGGTGCATTCGGTGGCTTCAATAGCCGCGGTCGCGACGGCGGTCGCCGTCATCGGCGCGGCCGTCATCGGTTGGGAGCGCCTCATCGCCAACGCGGAGTCGATGGGCCTGGTCGCCGGGCGCGAGAGTGTGCCCCACCTCTGACTCGGCGCCTGGCGTCCGCGGTGCAGGTACAGATTCGACATTAACTTGTGACTGCTACTGTGCTCGCAAAACACATGGTGAGGAGGCCCGATGGCTGATGTGCTGAGCGGCATTCGGCAGAGGTTGCGGCACGCGTCGGAAGCGGGACGGGCGGCCAAACGGCTCATCGACACCGGAATCATCGACCTCAAGGACCTTCGCGGCGGCGCCGAGACCGCCAAGCTCGCCCGCGTCTATGGCCCGCAGGCCACGATGGCGATCCAGGGTGGACGCAAGTACGCGGACCTGCCGGCGGTCGTCGACGAACGCGGAACCCTCACCTATAAGCAGGTCGACGATCAGTCCTGGGCCCTGGCGCACGGGTTGCAGAAACTGGGCGTGTCCGCCGGCTCGGTCGTCGGCGTGCTGTGTCGCGACCACCGAGGACTCGTCATCACCATGGCCGCGTGCGGCAAGGTCGGTGCTCGGATGGTGTTGATGAACACCGGTTTCGCCAAGCCCCAATTCGCCGAGGTGTGCGAACGCGAGCACGTGACGGTCGTGCTGCACGACAGTGAGTTCCTCGGTCTGCTCGACGCGCTGCCCCCCGATCTGCCGCGTGTGCTGACGTGGGTGGACGACGGTGCAGACGTGCCTGCCGGGGCGCAGATCCTCGACGACATCATCGCGGCCAACTCCACGGCCCCGCTGCCCCCGCCGAGTCAGGCTGGCGGGTCGGTGATCCTCACCAGCGGGACGACCGGCCTTCCCAAGGGTGCGCCCCGTGAGGCGGTTTCCCCGCTCGCCACCGCGCAGATCGTCGACCGAATTCCGTTCCCGCGCAGGGGGACCATGGTCATCGTGTCACCCATCTTCCACAGCACCGGGTGGGCCACCTACACCGTCGGCGCAGCCCTAGGCAACAAAGTCGTGACAGCCCGACGCTTCAAGGCCGAGAACACGTTGAAGCTCATCGCCGACCACCGGGCCGACATGCTCGTCGCGGTCCCGACGATGCTGCACCGGATGGTGGAGCTCTTGCCCGACGTCATCGCCAAGTACGACACGTCGTCGTTGAAGGTGATCCTGATCGCCGGGTCGGCGCTGAGCCCCGACCTGTCCAACCGCGTCCAGGACACTTTTGGCGACGTGCTGTACAACATGTACGGCTCCACCGAATGTGCCATCGCCACGGTCGCGACCCCTGCCGAGCTGCGCGCGGCCCCCGGCACCGCGGGCCGCGCTCCGGTGACCTGCGAGGTGGTGCTGTACGACGAGCACGACCAACGGGTCGAGGGTGCAAATCGCCGCGGGCGGATCTTCATCCGCAACGGTGCGCCGTTCTCCGGTTACACCGACGGTCGCAACAAGCAGATCCTCGAAGGCTACATGTCGAGCGGCGACATGGGCCATTTCACCGACAGCGGACTGCTGTTCGTCGACGGCCGCGACGACGACATGATCGTGTCCGGTGGTGAGAACGTCTTCCCGCAGGAAGTCGAGAATCTGCTGGAAGAGCGCGACGACATCGCCGAGGTGGCCGTGGTCGGGGTCGATGACGTCGAGTTCGGAAAGCGGTTGCGCGCCTTCATTGTTTCCGAGCCCGGCGCCGAGCTGGACGGCGCAGAGGTCAAGCAGTACGTGAAGGACAACCTTGCGCGGCACAAGGTGCCCCGCGATGTGGTCTTCATCGACGAGCTTCCCCGGAATGCCACCGGAAAGCTGCTGCGCAGGGTGTTGGTCGAGATGGATACCGAGGCCTGACCTCGCCCTTGCGGAAGGCCCGCTGCTGCCTTTCTGCGGAACTGCGCCACGGCGCCAAGATTGCGTCGTAGTGTGCGGGAATCGAATCATTACCGTGGGGGGTAATCGATGACGACTGGCCGGTGGTATCAGCTCGGCGGCATCGCCGGCATCGGGTACGTCGTGGCCGCAGCTATCGCCATTGTTCTCACGGGATTCCACCCGCCACCCGCAGCCAGTTCCGAGGAAGTTCGGGAGTTCTTCGTCGAGAAGCACGCCTCGCTGACAGCACAGGGGTGGTTGATCGCCCTTGGCGCTGCCCTCCTGCTGTGGTTCGCGGTCACGTTGCGAAGCGTTCTGCGCGCTGCCCCAGGCGGCAGGAAGCTCGGCGATGTGTTCTTCGTAGGCACCGCGGTGGCCGCGGGACTGTCACTGGTGGCAATGTCGATACAGATCGTCATCGCGAAGGCCGCATGGCGGTTGACGCCCGAGGCCGTGCGCGTGGTCGGATTCGACTTCGTCCGCGCCCAATACTTGTTATGCGGGTTCATCGTTGCGTCCGCGGCGTTGGCATACGGGCTTTGTGTGTTCCGCGGCGCCGGCCTTCCGCGGTGGACCGCCTGGCTGGCGATCGTCGCGGCGGTGATGAATTTCGTTGGGACGCTTTGTGTCTTCGTTCCCGACGGTGCGCTCTCGGTCGCGAGCAGCGTTGTCATTTGGTTGCCCGGGTTCGCCACGACGGTGTGGTACCTCGGTGCCGCTGTCGCGTTGCTCGGGGTGGGGCGGATCCAACCCCCGGCAAACGAGGACTGACCCGAGGTGTCAAAGCGACTGCGGTGGGTGACCTCTCGCCCTACTGTTCGAGCATGGTCAACACGGGTCGGCGCGCGATCGTGGCGGGGGCGGCAATCGTGTCACTGGTTGGCGCCGGTGGCTGCGGGCGCGGTCAAGGGGAAGTGGCGCCGGCGAACAACGCGGCCGAGTACGCCCAAGATCTCCAGTCGAAGGTCACCCTGGATGCCACGATGGCGCATCTGCAGGAACTCCAGAATATCGCCGATGCCAATGGGGGAACCCGTGTCGCAGGATCTCCCGGCTATGACGCCAGCGTCGAATATGTAGCTAAGACGCTGCGCGACAAGGGGTTCGATGTCGATACTCCCGAGTTCACGATGGGGATCTTCTCCGTCGACAGAGAATCGTTGAGCGTCAACGGCAAACCGTTCGAAGCGCACGCCATCGAATACAGCGGCGCCGGTCCCGCCAAGGGGGCGACGGGCAGGTTTGTGGTGGTCGGTGGGGACGGGCACCTGGGATGTGCCGAAAAGGACTACGGCGAACTGGAGGTCGCGGGTGCGGTGGTGATGGTGGACAGGGGTGACTGCGATCTGGCCGACAAGGCCCTGGCGGCCACCGAACGCGGCGCCGTTGCGCTCGTGGTCGCGAACGACGTCGAGGAGGAGGAGTTCAGCGGCGGCATGGACGACAGCGACGCGATCAAGATTCCTGTGCTCAGCGTGTCCAAGGCCGAGGGCGACAGACTCCGCCCAGAAACCGGGACGGCGACCGTCGTCGCGGACGTCAAGGTCGAGCAGATAACGACACGCAACGTGATTGCCCAGACCAAGACGGGGTCCGCGGACGACGTCGTCATGGTCGGCGCACACCTCGACAGCGTCAAAGCGGGCCCGGGCATCAACGACAACGGCTCGGGTGTGGCGACGGTGCTAGAGACGGCGCTGCAGATGGGCCCCTCGCCACAGGTTGCTAATGCGGTGCGATTCGGGTTTTGGGGAGGCGAGGAGCAGGGCCTGTTCGGGTCGTATGACTACGTCGGGTCGCTGGACCTCGAGGCACTGAAAGACATTGCGCTGTATCTGAACTTCGACATGATGGGCTCGCCCAACGCGTGCTACTTCACCTCTGACGCCAACCAGTCCTTACCGCCGGACTTCGAGCTCGACTTCGACGTGCTGATTCCCGAAGGCGCAGCCGGGATCGAGCGCAGCTTGGTCGAAACCATCGAGAGCGCGGGCAAGACGCCGCAGGATATGCCGTTCGACGGCCGCAGCGATTACGACGGCTTCGCCAGCGCGGGCATCCCGGCCGGCAACTTCGACACCGGCTCCGACACGGTCAAGACGCCGGAGCAAGTCGCGTTATGGGGCGGTACCGCGGATCAGCAGTGCGACCCCAACTATCACACCGCCAATGACACGATCGCGAACATCAACCGCGACGCTCTGGCTCTCAGTGGCGGCGTCATCGCCCGTGTCATAGGTCTGTACGCCCAAGAGGAGGGCGGACGGAACGGAGTGCCGGCGCGCGACGACCGCACCCGCCACCCCTTGCCCGACGAGGAGTAGAACACCTCTGCGTGCACAAGCGCCGGGAGTCAGTGTGTTGATCGCCGTGCCTCGCGCTGGTCAGTCCGGGCGATAGACCGCTCGACCGTGTGTGCGCTGGTACTCGCCCAGCGCCGCGACCATGTCCGCGCACCGGGTCGCGATCGCGAGGTGTGCCTCGGGATCGTCTGTCTCCCAGCGTAGGTCGGCAGCATCCACGGGATCGCCGAACACCACATCGACGGGGTATTCGTCGCGGCGGAACCAATTCCGGTATGTCTCTCGCAGCAGATCGTTGTCGATGCCGAGGACGAAGATCGGCAACACCTTCACTCCCGGCCCCGCGCGCTGGATGACCTCGCCGACGCCGGGGCGCACGGGCAGGAACTGGTACGGATCGCCCCCGCGCTGCCTCGTGCCCTCGGGATGAAAGCCGACCAGTCGGCCGGGCACCTGGAGCTCTGAGATGATGCGCGCCACGGCGTACTGGTTGAACGTGCGTTTCGCGGGATCGCGCAGGACAGGCGGAAACATCGCCATGCCACTCATCAGGAAGTTGACGGCGACGCCGGCGGGGTTGTCGTAGAAGAACGCCGATCGGACCGGGAACAGGATGCGGCTGGACAGCTGAGTCGACTGGAAGATGACGTGCATGACGGTGAAGTAGTCGAAGAAAGACCGGTGGTTCGCCACCATCACGACTCGATCGGAACCGGTGAGGCCCTCGATGCGCTCGAGGCCGTACGCGCGGATACGACGCGCCGCCGTGATTCGCAGCACCACCACCATGAACGTTCGGTTCCAGAAGCGCGCGAACAGTCCGAATCGACGGTTGAAGATGTCCGCGAAGCGGAAGGCGAAGCGCTCCATGCGTGACAGCGAAGCCAGTTGCTCGGACGTGGCTTGGAGCACGGTTTCTCCACTGAGTTGAGGTGGCGTAGCCCGCTACTTGTTAGCTGCCCGGCGAGTATCGCACGGTATGCATTTCTTAGCAGCCAATTAAATATTGGCGATTATCTGTGTATTTGTTTGCTTGAGGTGTCAATTGCTGTGCCCCGTGTCAGCATTAACCTATGGGGGCAGTTGAGACAGTTGGGGTAATTGGTGCGGTGGCGGCGGCGGCGGCATTGCTGCACAGCGCTCCGCTACCGTTCGCGCAGGCGGCCGCATGTCCCGACGCGAAGGTGATATTCGCCCGCGGCACCACGGAGCAGCCCGGCGTCGGCCCGACCGGGAATGCATTCGTGAACTCCTTGCAATCCCAAGTCGCCGGAAAGTCGGTCGAGGTGTATCCGGTGAATTACCCGGCCACGACTGACTTTCGAACTGCTGTCGACGGCATCAGCGATGCCCGCGCAAACATTCTCGCCACGGCCGCGACGTGTCCGGACACCGAAATGGTGCTCGGCGGCTTCTCCCAAGGGGCGGCCGTGATGGGTTTTGTCACCGCGAACGTTGTGCCCGACGGTGTTTCGGCCGAGACCGTGCCTACGCCGATGCCGCTCGACGTGGCCGACCATGTCGCCGCGGTCGCGCTGTTCGGAAAGCCCTCGGCGCGCTTCATGCGGGCGATCAACGACCCGCAGATCGTCATCGGTCCAAGCTACGTGGACAAGACCATCGACCTGTGCGTCGAGGATGACCTGGTGTGCGACCCCGACGGCAAGAGCTTCGGCATCCACAGCCGCTACGCCGACGTGGGTATGGCCACTGAGGGAGCGACGTTGGTCGCCAACAAACTCCAGGCGCTTTGGGCGGCCGATGCCGCGACAGAAGCGGCGGCTACCGCTGATCCGGATGAGCCCGAATCGCCCGAGCAGCTGTCGGCGGCCAACGCAGATGAAACGCCGCCGGCTCATGCCGCAGTCTCAACGCCTGGGCCCATCGGACCGCTGCCCGGACCCGCTCCGGCGGTATCGGTATCACCGGACCAGTCCCATTTGGCGCCGTAAAACGCATTAAGACTTGTTGCGGGGTGTGGGCGGAGTCGCTGGCGTGACGGGTGGGTTGCGGACCTACGTCGTCAACGTGGGAAAGCTGTTCAACTCAGAGTTCCTGGTAGCCAGGTACGACGGCCGAGGCGCTTGGGCCCGGTATGGCGCCACGAGCTGGTTGTCCACCGAGTTGAACACGAGGAAGATGTTCGACCGCGGGAACGGCGTGATGTTCGAGCCAGAGCCGTGCATCACGTTCGAGTCGAACCAAAGTGCGGTGCCGGCCGGTCCGGTGACCTGGTTGATGCCGTAGCGAGCCGCCGCCTCCGTGAGCGTTGCTTGGTCCGGTACCCCGATCTCCTGCTTGATCAGCGACGAGGCGTGGTTGTTCTGCGGAGTGGCCCCGATGCAAGGGTAAAACGTCCGGTGCGAACCGGGCATCACCATAAGCGAGCCGTTGTAGGGGAAGTTCTCGGTCAGCGCTATCGAGCATGACACCGCGCGCATCGCTGGCATACCGTCCTCGGCATGCCAGGTCTCGAAGTCGGAGTGCCAGTAGAAGCCGGTGCCGGTGAAGCCAGGCATCATGTTGACCCGCGCCTGGTGGATATAGACGTCACTGCCCAGTAACTGACGGGCCACCGGCAGCACAGTGTCGAGGGTGATCACTTCGCCGATCACTTCGCTGAATCGGTGCGGCTCGAAAACGGAGCGGATCGTCCCTCCCGGTTCGCGGATTATTCGCGGGTCGCTCGGGTCGGCGTCGGCATCCAGACAACTGAGTTCGTCACGGAGCACCGAAAGCCAATCCCCCCCGACCGTCCCTGGCCGGACCAGATACCCGTTGGTGCTGTGGGTTTCCAGTTCACTGTCGTCCAGCGGACCATTGGAGGCTGCGCCCCACACGGTCGGTTCCTGGCGAGGAATCGGCTCGCTGCGCTGTTCCAGCCTCGTTGGGTATCGGTCGATCCGCGTGTCGAATTGCTGAGTACTCAACTCGCTTGCACCGCCGGGGGATAGGTGCCAGTCTCGTCGTGCACCTCCCGTCCCGTGACCGGGGGATTGAAAACGCACAGCATCCGCAATTGCGTTTCACAAGTCACGCGGTGACGTTCGTTGCCGTCGAGCAGGTACATCGTTCCGGGCCGCAGTGGATGCACCTCGCCGGTTTCGTGGTTGGTGAGTGTGCCCGTGCCCTCAACCACCCACACTGCTTCCACATGGTGGCGATAGTGGAACTCGCTTACGGACTTCGCCTTGATGGTGGTCTCGTGAAACGAGAAACCCACTCCGTCACCGGCAAGGATGATGCGTTTGGATCTCCAGTCGCCGGCTGCGACGTCGCGGTCGGTTCCGGTGATCTCGTCGGTGGTACGCACGATCAACGTTCTTGCTTCCCTTCGTTCTCCGTAAGAGTTCAGATATGAGCAGCAGCCACCGATTCGGCGAGGATGCCCAAGCCGGCATCGAGGTCGTCCTCTGACGTGGTCAGCGGTGGAAGCAGCTTGACCACCTCGTCGGAGGGGCCGCTCGTCTCCATCAGCAGACCGCGCTCGAAGGCCACTCGGCATATCGCCGCCGCCTTCGACGTTTCCTCGAATTTCAAGCCTTGGGCCATTCCCCGTCCCCGTGCGCTGACACCGGGTGTGGCGGCGGCGATCTTCTCCAGACGCTCGCGGATATGGCGCCCCTTGGTCACTGTTTCTTCGGCGAAAGTTGGATTTTGCCAGTAGGTTTCGAGTGCGCGCGTCGCGGTAACGAAAGCTGGGTTATGACCACGGAATGTGCCGTTGTGCTCACCAGGCGACCAGACGTCCAGGTCATGCCGGAATAACGTCAGTGCCATCGGCAGGCCGTAACCGCTGATCGATTTCGACAGTGTCACGATGTCTGGAACGATGCCAGCCTCTTCAAAGCTGAAGAAGGGGCCGGTACGGCCGCAACCCATTTGGACATCATCCACGATGAGCAGGATGTCGCGGCGACGGCACAGTTCGGCAAGGGCCTGCAACCACGCGATCCGAGCCACGTTGAGACCGCCCTCCCCCTGCACGGTCTCGACGATCACCGCGGCGGGATGGTTGAGACCACCACCCGAATCGTCCAGGACCCGCTCGAACCAGTGGAAGTCCTCGGTGATGCCGCCAAAGTAGTTGTCGTAGGGCATCGGAGTCGCGTGGACCAGTGGAATGCCGGCGCCGGCACGTTTCATCGAGTTGCCAGTCACTGAGAGCGCGCCAAGCGTCATTCCGTGAAAGGCATTGGTGAAGTTGATGATCGACTCACGTCCGGTGACCTTCCTGGCCAATTTGAGCGCAGCCTCGACTGCGTTGGCGCCGGTTGGGCCGGGGAACTGCACTTTGTAGTCGAGGCCGCGCGGTCGAAGAATCAACTGCTCGAACGTCTGTAGGAAGGCGGTCTTGGCCACCGTCGCCATGTCGAGCGAGTGCACGATCATGTTGCCGGCCAGATAATCGATCAACGCCGTCTTGAGGTTGGGATTGTTGTGTCCGTAGTTCAACGCCCCGGCACCGGCGAAGAAATCGAGATACCGGTTGCCGGACGTGTCGGTGATCCATGACCCCTCGGCCGTCGCCATGGTGGTCGGCCAGCTGCGGCAGTAGCTTCGCACCTCGGATTCGACGGTGGTGTACACCTCGGGTAGATCGGGATCCTCGGGACGGGCGAGTACGGCTGAGGAAGACATGAGTCCTTTCCGGTATGTCAGTCGTTTGGTGATGCGGTGATGGGGCCGATGCGCAGAATCGGCTCGTCTTCGTGCGATTGATCGGCGGCCAGCTGTGCCGCGGTGAAGTGGCGTTGCTCCGTCACAGGTACTCCGTGTCTCCTGGCGAATGCACAGAAAAGTGCCCGTGAGACCGAGTTGCTCGGTGCCACTGTGGCTTCCACGGTGATTGGGTGGCCGTGCCGTTCTTCTTGAACGCGTTGTACAAGGCTGTCGAGCATCGTCCCGCCAAGGCCCGTGCCCTGCGCGGTTCGCGCCACGGCGACCTGCCAGACGAACAGCACCTCGGGTCGCACGGGTGGGTGGTAGCCCGTGATCAAACCGCGGATCTCGCCGCGCACGTCCGCCACGATCGACGTGCTGGCAAAGTCCGTCGCCATGAGGAGGTACGTGTAGGTGGAGTTCCGATCGAGCACCTCGGTCGCTGCCACAAGTCGCTGCATCGAGATTGCATCCCTGGCATGGGGTTGCCGCAGATAGTGCCTCCACGAATTGTGTTGCTGTGCAATTGATTTCGAGCTCTTGATCCACGGGCGCAAGGCAGAAGCGCCTTCGCGCGGCGCGCGGGTATTCACGTAGGTGTCACCACCGAACTAGGTCATCGAGTTTCGTCAGTTACGTCATCGGCGAGGGGGACGTTATGACGGCAAAGATCTTGAATCAAGTTCTCCCGGGGGTGGCGAGTTTCGTCAGACGACGGAATGACCTGCGCCGACGACGGCTACGTGGTCCACAAGGCAAAGTCGGCTTGTTATCAAATCGTTACGGTGCACCCGCCGCGACGAACGCCAGGACGCCGTCCGGCGGCACACAACGACCCCTGCGTTGGCACTGACTGTCGGCGCACGGGCCGTGGCTCGTGCGATGTGCGGGGTTGGCGAATCAGTAGTCAGGCGTGACCACGTCAGCGAGCTCCTGCTCAGGCTGCTGTGGTGGAGGGTTGGCGGGCATGTTGGGTCCTGAATTCGCCGGGGCCTGGATCGCGCACTCTGAGCCGCTCACTCCGGCCGGGCAAGCGCTTGGAGCCGCGTTGCCGGCAGGGGCGGCGGCAGGATTGCCGCCTGGGGAGTTGGGGACGAGATACGGAACGCAATGGCCCGTATAGGCGTCACCCTCCTCGCCGCTCGAGCACTGGCCGAGGTACGTGGATTGGCTGGCGGGTGCGACGAGAACCGCCGCGACCAGCGGTGCCGCCGCCACTGCCGCGAGGCCGCCTGAAATGGTCAGTCGTCGCGTGAATCGGTGGGTGGCCCCCATGGTTCTCCCCGCTTTCAGTGGTTTTGTGAACTCATGCCTGATCACGACATTACCGCGCATCAACTCGACAGTTTCGATTACTGGGCAGGTCCGTTGCGTGTCGGGAGGGAATATCGAAGCCGTTACGACGTTGAACGCCTCGTGACAGAGGAAGCGAAGCTGAGCCCCACCGACTGGGTCCGCGAACAGACCGAACGCATTCTGGAGCAGGGCACCACCGATGGCGTCGAAATCCTCGACCGCCCGGTCGTTCTGTTCACCACGACCGGCGCGAAAACCGGCGCCAAGCGCTATGTGCCGCTGATGCGTGTCGAAGAGGGTGGCAAGTACGCCATGGTCGCGTCGAAGGGTGGCGATCCGAAACACCCGTTCTGGTACTTCAACGTCAAGGCGCACCCCGAGGTGACGGTCCAAGATGGCGACAGGGTTTCCACCATGACCGCCCGCGAGGTCGAGGGCGCCGAACGCGAGCATTGGTGGAAGTTGGCGGTGGAGGCCTACCCGCCGTACGCCGAATACCAGACCAAGACGTCGCGGCAGATCCCGGTTTTCGTCGTCGAGTGATCAGCTCGGCGTCAAAGCGGTGAGGTTCTGAGCAACCTCGCTTTGCCAAATTTCGTTGGCGTGCGCGGTGTCCACCTCGATCTCGAAGCGGTCGGTCATGTCGGGCGTCACGTCGGCCGCGTCGACATAGAACTGCTCGTACCACCGCCGGTGCTGGTACACGGCGCCGTCCTCTTCGGTGAGCAGCGGGTTCTCGATGCGCGTCTTGTGCTTCCAGATTTCGACATCTTCGAGAAACCCCTCACCGAACGAACGGCTCATCGCCGCAGCCAGTTTGGTCGCTTTGTCGGCGGGAAGACCCGGCACCGCCTGCACGGCGACACCCCACTGCAGCACGAACGAGTTGTGTGTCACCGGATAGTGGCAGTTGATCAATGCCACCTCGATGGTGAAGTCCGGCGCGACGTCGTTGTGTAACCAGTTGATCATGTACGCCGGGCCGAAGTACGTCGCCTCGGAACGGAGTTTGGTCCCGTCCCAGAGGTTCTCGTAGTTCTTGGTGTAGTCCGGGCGAGCTTTGGATTCCATGAACTGCGACGCCGTGTGCCCCTCGATGACGTTCTTGAAGTATGTGGGGTAGGCGTGGTGAATGTAGAAGAAGTGCGCCATGTCGACGTTGTTGTCGACGATCTCGCGGCAGTGCGACCCTTCGATGTGAATCGAATTCCACGACCACGGCGACCACAATCCGTCGTCGTAGCCGTCGATCGTGGGCGGAAAGAGCTCCGCCGGCGGCGTCGAACCTTCGGGGTCATGCCAGACCAGCAGCTGGCCGTTGACCTCGCCCGTCAGCCAGCGCCTGGTCCGGGCCAGCCGGGGCGTTCGTTTCGCGTACGGCACCAGCTTGCATTTTCCGTCGCCGCCCCAGCGCCAGTCGTGGAACGGGCATGCCACCTCATCGCCCTTGACGGTTCCCTGCGACAGGTCGCCGCCCATGTGCCTGCAGTAGCCATCGAGCACCTTGAGGTCACCTTGCGAGTCGGCGAATACGACGAGCCGAGTGCCGAATGCGTTGATGCCGTGAGGTTTTCCGTCGCGGAAGTCCTCGGCCAACCCAACGCAGTGCCAGCCGCGGGCGAACCGCTGCATGGGCGTGCCCGCGTCGATCTCACGAATCTCGTGCGTCGGGGTCATGGAGTCACCTCTCCGGAACTGTCGGCCGGCACCAATTTAAGCATATTCGCTTAATCGTGGTCCAGTTCTTATCATCGTTCGTATGAACCGTGGTGAACGCGCCAGGGCAGACATCCTCGACGCGGCCGAACGGCTGATCGCCGAGCGCGGCATCCAGGTGCCGTTGCGGGACATCGCGGTGGCGGCTGGTCAGCGAAACAACTCCGCGGTCAACTATCACTTCCGAAATCGCCAGGACCTCATCGATGCGATCGTTCGGCGCCGGCTCGAGCCGATGGAGCGGGAGCGCGCGCAGATGGTCGATGAGTTGGAGGGTGACGCTCCCGATGACGTCCGGGCGTGGTTGCGAATCATGGTGCTTCCGTTCGCCGGCGTGGGCAGCCCGTACTACGCCAGGTTTCTGCAGGCGGCATCGATGCACCTGCACGCCGACGTCGACGAGTCGCAGGGGCGGGTGTGGCCGAAGGTCCTCGAACGGCTGGCGCTCGCCATTCCGACGGACGATCGGCATGCCCGCAGCCGCCGGGTCTCGGCGATCGCGACCACGATGTTCGCGCTGCTGGCGGAGCGTGAGAGGTTGGCTGAGGCCGGAGCCGAAGCGGGCAGTCCCGAGGAGATCGTCGCCATGCTGGCTGCGGCGCTCACCGCGCCGATGCCGGCGGATGTGGCAAGTGCGGGGGCCTCGTCGGGTTAGGTCCCCGCACTTGCTGATGAAAGATTGCGGGCCGGTTCTTGGAAGTTTCTTGGAGGCTCCGGACTACCGAGGTTTGCTGGTCGTCGGTGCCGGCGGGGCCGGCGGCGAGGTGATGTCGGGAGGCTGCACCGCGTCGCCCATCGTGTAGGCGTTCCCTGGGCTGATGATCTCGGTGATGGCTTTGGCCACCACCGTGCTCGGCTCCTGTCCGTTCGACGCGATATCGGTGTTGGTGAAGATCACCAACGACGTCTGCTTTTCCGGCAGGTAGACCGAAACGGTCTGATAGCCGGGCAGGCTGCCGTTGTGGCCGATCCAGCCGCCCAGCTTGAAAAGCCCGACGCCGTACCCGTCTTGAGCGGGCATCCCAGGGGTGGTGACGGTCTGTAACCGCTGCGCCTGCATCTCCGGCGTCAACAGCTTTCCGGTCGCCAGTGCGGGCGCCCAGATGTGCATGTCCTCGAGGGTCGAGATCATCGCGCCCGCGGCCCACGCCCAGGACGGGTTCCAGTCGGTGGCCACCACTACCGAATTGTCGGGGTCCGCAGTGGTGTAACCCTGCGCGTGCGGATCAGGAAACGCGTTGGTCGTTGGAAAGCTGGTGTGACTCATGCCCAATGGGGTCGTGATGTGGTCGCGGATGTAGTCCGGCAGAGTCTGTCCGCTGACCTTCTCCACGACCAGGCCCAACAGGACGGTGTTGGTGTTGCAGTACAGAAAACCCTCGCCGGGTGCGAATTTCACGGGTTCGGCGAACGCGTAGTCGAGAAGTTCCTGCGGTGTGAAGTTCCGGTACGGGTCGGCGAACAGCGCCTGCTGGAAGTCGACTGAATCGGAGAAGTTCGCCAGGCCGCTCTGCATCCGCGCCAGTTGTCGCAGCGTGATCTTGTCGCCCTCGGGCACGCCGTCGACGAACTCGGCGATGGGATCATCGAGCCCGAGCTTGCCTTGATCGGCCAGCTGTAGGACGCCGGTGACGGTGAATGTCTTTGTTTGGCTACCGATTCGGTGATAGAAGCCAGTCTGCATCGGTGCGCCGCCGGCCTGGTCGGCGACGCCGAACGCGCGGACGTACTCACCTTCGGGGCCCCAAATTCCGACGATCGAGCCCGGCACCCCGGTCTGGTCCATTGCCTTGGTGATGGCGTCATCGAGCCGCTGTGCCACAGCGGCGTCCACCTGCTTGGCGTCGGGTGCACCCGGCGTCTCGGTGGTCGCCCCGTCCTGCGATGCCGAGTCGTTGCCACATCCGGAGACGAACATCAGCGCGGCAGTCAACGCGAGAACACCGCACCGTCGAAACACCCTTGCCGCCATTCCTTGGTCCCATCCGTCGAAATTCGCGTCGGCCGAGCATCACCATAGGTCGCACTCGACCTCCGCGGCGTCGCAACGATGCGCGTCCCGATCTGCGAAACTGACCTTCCATCGACGGGTTTGTTCGCAGAAGGGGGATGCACGGGCGTGCAAAGGCGCGGATCGATCCTCGTCTGTCTGACCGCCGTCGTGGCGGGTGTGGCCATCGGTTTCATCGGCGGAGCCTTCCGCTGGTGCTTGGAGACCGCGGACCGGTCACGCGTCGAACTCGTCGATTGGGCCCATGGGCTGCCGGGTCCTGGATGGCTGGTGCCCATCGCGTTCGCGGCGCTCGGTGCAACGCTCGCCGCGCTGATCGTGCGGTGGGTGCCCCTGGCCGCCGGCAGCGGGATTCAACATGTGGAAGCCGTCTATCGGGGTGAGGCCGACCCGCCGCTGATTCTGCTACTTCCCGCAAAGTTCATCGGCGGCGTGCTGTCGATGGGGGCCGGCCTGGTGCTGGGCCGCGAAGGTCCGACAGTCCATATGGGGGCGGCGATCGGAGCGGAATCGGCGCGGCGGGCACGGCTTTCGGACGCCGATGTCCGGATGATGCAGACCGCCGTGGGCGGTGCCGGCCTCGCGGTCGCATTCAACGCGCCCATCGGAGGCACGATGTTCGCGCTCGAAGAGGTCACGAAATCGTTCCGCCTGCAGACGGTGCTGGCCACCTTGTTCGCGGCCGCCTCAGCAGTCGGATGCATGCGCCTGATGTTGGGGAACGAGCCGGACTTCCATGTCGAGGCGCTCGCGGCACCGGCGCTGGCGTGGCTGCCGCTGTTCGTGATTTTCGGTCTGCTCACGGGATGTCTGGGCGCCGTGTACAACCGGCTGTTGCTGTGGTTCCTCGATCGCGTCGGGGGGATCCGGCGCATTCCGGTGGTCGCCAAGGCTGCCCTGATCGGCGCCGTCATCGGGCTGGCGATGTTCATCTATCCAGAGTCGGTGGGTGGCGGTGACAGTCTGACGCAGTTGATTCTGAGCGGGCAGAGCTTCGTCTTCCCGGTGGTACTCGGACTGCTGCTGGTGCGTTTCGTCGCGGGCCCGCTGTCGTATTCGGCAGCCGTGCCGGGCGGCCTGTTCGCGCCGCTGCTGGCGGTCGGTGCGCTGTGGGGACTGCTGTTCGTCGGCGTCTTCGGCGCCGTGTGGCCCGGGGACGCGAGCGGCCTGGCCGTCCCGATGGCGCTGGTCGGCATGGCCGCGTTTTTCGGCGCGACGGTGCGCGCCCCGGTCACGGGCGTCGTGCTCGTCATGGAAATGACGGCGACGACGGCTGTGGGCATCCCGATGCTGGCGGCCACCGCCGCCGCGGTGCTCGTCGCGGAGCTGACGAAATCGCCACCGATATACGACTCGCTGCGAGAGCGGATGTCGCCCGATTTGCGCCGCTGAGCCGGCCGATCAGAGGGCTATATTCGGACACCGTGGCCGACTACGTTCAGCGCACGATCGACATCGCTCGAAACAACGTCATCGCCGGCGGCAGACCGTTTGCCACGGTGATCGTCAGGGATGGCGAGATCCTCGCCGAAAGCCCGAATCTCGTCGCGCAGAGCCATGACCCCACCGCCCATGCCGAGATTCTCGCCATCCGTGAGGCATGCGTACGTCTCGGCACTGAGCACTTGGTCGGAGCCACCATCTACGTCCTGGCGCATCCGTGCCCGATGTGCCTCGGCGCGTTGTATTACTGCTCGCCCGACGAAGTCGTCTTTCTGACCACCCGCGATGCCTACGAACCGCACTACGTCGACGACCGCAAATACTTCGAGCTCGACACGTTCTATCCGGAGTTCGCCAAGCCGTGGGAGCAGCGTCGACTTCCGATGCGCTACGAACCGCGGGAGGATGCCGTCGACGTCTACCGGCTCTGGCAACACCGCAACGGCGGCGACCGCCGCGTGTCCGGCGCGCCGCGCTCGCAACCCTGAATCGACGAGCCGGTCAATTTCTGGTCGTCCGCGTAGTCGATGCCCCTCGAGAGCAGGCAAGTTGCAGGTCCCGACCCCACGTCCTATATCCTGTGCCCTGACCAGGACAGGCAATGTCCGCCGATGCTTCGGTGTGATTTACTCGCTAGCCTGCGGCGCGGGTTCAGACTGCAGCCTCGCGAGATAAGCTCCGACCGCATCTGCCGGTCGCGTAACAAGAGGTGAGGCTTGGAAGAGCAGCTTTGCACTGAGAAGTGGGTCGACCGGGTGGCGATTGTCGCGGCCTCGGGAGAACTCGACATGCTCACGGCACCCCAGCTGAGGGACGCTGTCCAATCCGCGCTGGCGCAGAACCCCGCAGGATTGATCGTCGACCTCACCAACGTCGACTTCCTCGGCTCGGCGGGCATGCAGGTGCTGATGGAGGCGCACAACCAGACGGGCGGAACGGAGACGCGGTTCGCTGTGGTCGCCGACGGGTCGGCGACGAGTCGACCGCTGAAAATCACCGGTATCGCCGACCTGATCGATCTGTTCTCGTCACTGGACGACGCTGTGGAGAACCTCACTGAGTGACTTAGCGTCCCGTTGGGTATTCGTTCGGCATCATGTCCGATCAGATTCTTGCTACGAGCGCGGCGGACGCTAAGTTCGTCCGAGTCGACAACGCCGATGCGCTCACCGTGGCCAGGATGCGGCGCGAGTTGTCGCAGTGGCTGCGGGCTCACCTCACGCTGGACCCAGACCGGCTCAACGATGTCCTGCTTGCGGTGAACGAGGCGTTGACCAACGCGGCCGAATTCGCGTACCGAGGGCAGCAGGGCACGATGACCCTGCGGGTCCGCTACGACGGCGCCCGGGGCACATTGCTCGTTGACATCTCGGATCGCGGGACTTGGCGGCACGTGGATCCCGAAAGCCAGCCGAACACCAGGGGTCGCGGCATCCCGCTGATGCGCGCCCTGTCCGACCAAACCACGATTTCCCCGATGCCGGACGGCACCCACGTGCACATGCAGTTCAGCGATTGCGCCGCAAGCGTCGCTCCGCAGGTCTACGCGCAGGCTTGAAAGCGCTGGTCCAGCGAACACTGTCTACGGGCTTTCCGCACCGCAACAGAGTGTCATTCCGTGACCGGTGGGGCTGCTGACCCGATCTGGGCCGAGTTTGCTGTCGTGTCCTGTTGTGATTTACCGCTCAATTTCCGTCTGAAAACTAAGAAGTCGTTACCTGTGCAAACTATCCAGGTCGGCAGATCGAAGTTGCTGGACGACTATTGTTGCAGGTTAAAGCCGATAAAGTGATTGCTGAGGTGATATAACGAGTGGATAACGAATAGTTTTATAAGCGGTGTCTGAGAGGTTTCGGGGGATTGTCATCAACCGCTATTTGCGCCGCTCCGAAGCATTGATTTTGGTCGCTAGACTCAACACAGATCGCGCCCCAGCGGGGCGTATGAAGACGTGAAACGACAGCCGGTGCTCGTCAAACCGGTGGAGGTACCGATAAATATGGCTAACTTTTTGATGCCCAAGAATGCTCCTGTGGCAGATGTGGCTGACGGGACGCACCTGAACGCGGACGTCACCCGGGTCGGTGCGGTCGACGTGCAGCGTGGCGCCATCGCTGACATCGCCGCCACGGACGACGGCACCGTCGTGGTCACCCACCACGCCGACGACACGGTGTCGCTGCTGCGGGCGGGCACCTTGGCCGTGGCCGGCGTCGTCGAGGTCCCCGGTGAGCCATTCGCGGTCGTCGTCGCCGACGGTCGGGCCTACGTCAGCACCTCGTCGTCGAGCTGCGACGCGATCTCGGTGGTCGACACCGTCACGCGAACCGTGGTCGCCACGTACCCGATGGCCTTCAGCGTCACGGCTCTCGCCGCCAGCCCGGACGGCAAGCGCGTGTACGCGGCCCGTACCGGTGACGGCGCCGCGGACGTCGTGGTCGTCGACACGACCGCCGAGCGAGTAAGCACCATCGACATCGCGGCCGGCGCGGGTATCGGCATCGACGCCCTTCAGGTCGATCCGGACGGTAAGCGCCTGTACGTCGCCACCACCGATGATCGCGGCAGCGCGCTCGTCGTCGTGGATGCCGAAACCGCGCGGGTTCGACGCACGGTGTTGATCGGTTCACCGATCCGCGACATCGCCATCGCCGACCGTGTCGCCTACGTCCTGACCTCCGACCGCATCAGTGGCGGGACGGTCAAGGTGGTCGACCTGTCCAACGGCCGCATCACCGGCGCTGCCGAACTGGGCATCGGTGCTCCGACGCAGATGACCGTCAGCGCGGACAAGACCCGTGCCTACATCGTCGACTACGACAACATCACGGTGCTGTGCACCCTCACGCTCAAGATCGTCAACAGGGTGCAGCTCGATGCTCGGCCATCCTGTGTCGCAGTGGATTCCGACGCGGGCCTGCTGTACGTGGCCGACTATGCGGGCGCAGTGACCGGGTTGTCCGTCGAGGCGGCGACGCCGCTGCTGTACTCACAGTTCGTGGCGACCGATCCCATCTACGTGCCTCAGGCTGTTGAGCTGGAGCCGGTTACCGCCTGAGGTCGTGGCTGGGCCCACGCGAAGCCGGGGACTAGCGCCACTGGTAGCGGGTCTTGGGGCGACCGGCCTTGCCGTAATCGGTTTGCCGGGTGACGGTGCCTTCGTCCGCCAACCTCTCGAGGTAACGCCAGGCGGTCACCCGCGACACACCGACCTGCTTGGCCACTGCATCCGCGGTGATGCCGTCGGCGGAATCCCTGACGGCACGGGCGATGTCGTCGTTGGTCCCCGGGGCGGCGCCCTTCGGCGACACTGCTCGATCGCTCACCCGTAGCTCTGCGAGTGCGCGGTCGACCTCGGCCTGGCTGGCGGCATCGGTGCCGGCGGGCAGGGCCTCGCGGTAGCGGCGGTAGCGATCCAGCCGGTCGCGAAACGCGGCGAACGTGAACGGCTTCAACAGGTACGCGAGAGCGCCCTGGCCTACCGCCGCGCGAACCATCTCCAGGTCGCGCTCCGAGGTGATCGCGATGATGTCGGGGATCGGCCGCAGCCCGGACAATCCCGATGCCAGGGCGATCCCGCTGGCGTCGGGCAGGCCGAGGTCCAACAACACCAGGTCGATCGGTGAGTCGGTGGCCGACGCCTCTGAAGCCATGCGCATCGCATCGCGTGCGGTGTGCGCGACACCGGCCACCGCGAACCCCTCGAGTCGGCCGAGGTACGTCTGGTGGGCCTCGGCGATCAGCGGTTCGTCCTCGACGATCAGCACGCTGATCATGAGACCGTCACCGTCACGACCGACCCGTAGGTGATGTCGGTACTGAGCTTGCCGTTGTGGCGCTTGACGATCTGACTGACCAGAGCCAGGCCAAGGCCTTGATGGCCGGAGTCGCCCTTCGTGGAATATCCGCGCTGCATGGCCTTTTCGAAGGTAGCCGGATCCATCCCCGGTCCGCTGTCGGCGACACGCAGCGTGAGCGTGTCATCCGCCATGAGCACGGTGACTTCGACCCACGGATCGTCGCGGTCGCAGGCGTCCATCGCGTTGTCGATGAGGTTGCCGACGACGGTGACCATCTCCTGGCCAGTCAACGGCACTTCGTCCGAATTCGACGGCAAGTGAGTGTCTTCGGTGATCGTCAGCTCGATACCGCGCTCGTCAGCCTGTGCGGCCTTGCCCAGGAGCAGGGCCACCAGCGCGGGTTCGCCGACGGCACTGGACAATTTGTCGACGAGCTGTTGGGAGAGCGCGAGCTCCTCGGTGGCGAACTGTACCGCGTCTTCGGGCCGGCCCATCTCGACCATCGTGACAATGGTGTGCAGCTTGTTGGCGGCTTCGTGCGCTTGGGACCGGAGGCTGTCGGTGAGTATCTTCAGCGAACCGAGTTCGCCAAGCGCGCCCTGCAATTCGGTGCGGTCGCGGATCGTGACGACCTCCGAGGTGTGGGCGTCGTCGACGGGGGAGCGGTTCACGACAAGGACGCGGTCGTCGGTGACTTGCACCTCGTCGCGGGCTCCCGGGTTGTACGTCCGCAGAAATTCCGGCAGCTCGGTGCGGTCGACGCGCCCCGGTGGAAGCGCGAGGAGGCGGCGCGCCTCGTCGTTGACCAGCAAGACGCCGCTGCGATCCATCACGATCAGTCCCTCCGAGACCGAATGCAGGATCGCGTCATGATGCTCGTACATCAACCGCAGTTCGTCAGGTCGCAGGCCGTGGGTCTGCCGCAACAACCGTCGCCGGATGAACCAGACGCCCGCCAGTGAAATAGCCAGTGCGGCAAAGCTCACCGCCGCGATGGTCGGCCACGTGGAGCGCCATCGATCGGCCAGACTCGTCTGTAGGATCCCCGCGGAGACCAGGCCGACGATCTCGCCCGATTGGTTGCGCACCGGTGCGACGGCGCGAATCGAAGGACCCAATGTGCCGGTGTGCACCTCGCTGAGCGTTTCGCCGCGCAGCGCGGGTTCGATGGTGCCGATGTACTCGCCACCGATCTGGGTCGGGTCGGTGTGGGTGAACCGGATGCGATCCGGCGACATGATCGTGATGAATGCGATGTCGGTGTGCCTGCGGACGGCTTCGGTGACCGGCTGGAGAATCTCAGTGGCCCTGCCGGATTCGATGGCAGCCGCCGTCGACGGGGAGTCCGCGAGGGAGGTGGCGATACCGAGGACCTGCTGGCGGGCGGCTTCGTCCGCGTCATTGCGGGCGTCGAGCACCGCCAGCGCGCTCCCTGCGAGTACCACCACCGCGACCACGATGATCTGCAATGCGATCGCCTGACCGGCCAGCGAGCGGGGCCACGGGCGGGTCAAGCGCCGAGTTCCTCTGCCGCAACCGCGAGTATGTCGTCGCCCTCACCGACGGCGATGAAGTGTCCGGCGCCGTCGACGGGATGCCAGACCGAACCCGGCATCGCATCGGCGACCGCCCTGTTGATGGGATCGGGAACCAGCATGTCATCGAGCCCCTGCCAGATGTGGACGGGGCGTTCGATCGCGGCGACATCGAAAGCCCAATGGCGGTAGAGCAGTTCGGCGTCGCGGACGAGTCCGTCAGAGCCGTGCGCGAAGCATTCCGCACAGGTTTCGCCGAAGGCCTTGCCGACATCGGGACGGAGGAGGAGCTGTTGGTCGTAGTCGTTGAGGGCGCCGCGGACCTGTTTGACGAATGAGGACGGGAAGCGTTTGGCGGTGAAACCCAGTGCGGCGTACATCAGCCGGAAGCCGGGCGTGAAGCGCAGGGCCAGTGTTCCGCCGAGCGCATCGATCTTCGAAAGGTATTGCGCCGCTGAGTTGTCGCCGAATGCACCGTAGCTCCCGGGCGCGATGCTGCTGACGTGCAGTAGCCGGTCGGGGTCGATGTAGGCGGCCGCGGCGAGTGCCCACGGTCCGCCCTCCGACCAGCCGGTCACGCCGAATTCCCGGTATCCCAACGCGTCGGCAACGGTGACCAAGTCGTCGGCCCAACCGGAGTAGGTGCGGGTCTTCTGGCGGCTGGACTGACCTTGGCCTGGCCGATCGACACCCACCAACCGGATCCGGTTCTTGGTTGCCGACTCCGCGAGCATCAGGACCTCGAGCCGGCTGCTGGGTCCGCCGTGGTTATGAATGACGAGTGGTCCAGCGGGCTCACCGACTTCGAGATATGTGAGCCGACGACCGTCCGCGGTCGTGACGTGAGCAGCGGTTTCGTCGGCCACGTTCGTGAACATACCGAACTAAATGAACTAAAGCGTGACCCGGCTCACGTCGTCCTCGACTCTGACTGCAGATCACATTCAGCGACTTGGAGGTACCAATGGCCATCCTTGACCGTCCGTCACCGGCAGCCGAACCGCCGGACAAACCACGCCGCGACCGGACCCACTGGTTGTACATCGCCGTCATCGTCGCGGTGTTCGCCGGCGTCGCCGTCGGCATCCTGGCGCCAGGCGTAGGCAAAAGCGTCGGCGTCTTGGGGACCATGTTCGTCGACCTCATCAAAATGATGATCGCGCCGGTCATCTTCTGCACGATCGTGTTGGGCATCGGCTCGGTGCGCAAGGCCGCGACCGTCGGCAAGGTCGGCGGTCTGGCGTTCATCTACTTCCTCGTCATGTCCACCTTCGCACTCGCCATCGGCCTGGTGGTCGGCAATCTCCTGCATCCCGGCACCGGCATGAACCTCACCGAAGGTGCCTCGGGCAAGGGCGCCGAGCTCGCCGAAACCGCCCACGAGGCAGGCGGTCTCATGGACTTCGTCAAGGGCATCATCCCGGAGACGCTGTTCTCGTCGCTGACCGCGGGCAGCGTCCTGCAGGCGCTGTTCGTCGCATTGCTCGTCGGTTTCGCGCTGCAGGCCATGGGTACGACCGGTGAGCCGATCCTGCGGGGCATCGAATCGCTGCAGAAGCTGGTGTTCAAGGTTCTCGTGATGATCCTGTGGCTCGCGCCGATCGGCGCGTTCGGCGCGATCGCCAACGTCGTCGGCCAGACCGGGTGGACTGCGGTGACCCAACTGCTCGGCCTGATGCTCGGCTTCTACGTGACGTGCCTGGTGTTCGTCTTCGGTGTGCTCGGCACGATCCTGCGGGTCGTCTCCGGAGTGTCGATCTTCAAGCTGGTGCGCTACCTGGCCCGTGAATACCTGCTGATCGTGTCGACCTCGTCGTCGGAATCCGCATTGCCGCGCCTCATCGCCAAGATGGAGCACCTGGGCGTCGACCGCAGCACCGTCGGCGTCGTCGTACCCACCGGCTACTCGTTCAATTTGGACGGCACCGCGATCTACCTGACGATGGCGTCGCTGTTCATCGCGGGTGCGCTCGGCGACCCGCTGTCGCTGCCCGAACAGATCGGTCTGCTGGTGTTCATGATCGTCGCGTCCAAGGGCGCCGCCGGTGTCACCGGTGCCGGCCTGGCCGCCCTCGCCGGCGGGCTGCAGAGCCACCGCCCCGACCTGCTCGACGGCGTCGGTCTGATCGTCGGCATCGACCGGTTCATGTCCGAGGCCCGCGCGGTGACCAACTTCTCCGGCAACGCCGTCGCGACGGTTCTCGTCGGCTCGTGGACCAAGACCATCGACAAGGATCGGGTGAATTCGGTCCTGCGTGGCGAGGATCCGTTCGACGAGTTGACGATGGTCGACGACGACCACTCCACCCGCGAGGAGCGCGTCCCCGTCCCCGCTTAGTACCTGATTGAAAGACCCGGCCGAATCCTCGCGGCCGGGTCTTTCGCTGTCGCCGAAACTTTTTCGAGATTGCTTTGAACCTCATTCGCGGGTGTCCCGTCGTACCGCGTGAAGGCCACCGGGCCTACACAACGACGAAGGGAGACGCAGACATGCGCTCAACACTATTGATAATGACCGGAATCGCCGCGGCGGCATGCGGAATCATCCTCGCGCCCGCAGCCATCTCGTCGGCTCAGGAGTCGGCTCAGCTCACGATCGCGAATCTCGAGGCGCAGGGATTCGACGTGAAGATCAACCGAATCGGCAGCGCACCGCTCAACCAGTGCGTCGTGACCGACATCCGAAATGCAAGGAATCGAACCGAATTGGTGCGCCGGGGCGATGACCTGATCGAGGTGGTCGCCGAACGCAACATCACCGTCACCGCCGATTGCTCGCGGCGCTGACTAGTGACTTCGGTGCGCGGACGTTCGCTCAGCGAATGTTCGCGCACCGAAATCGCCTCAGCGCGAGCAGTCCAGCGATACCGAGATCGGCTGGCTGATCACCTGCGGGAACAGCACGCCGTCGGTGTTGCCGCCGAGGAGCGGCACCAACTGGGTGAACTGTTGGGGATTGCGGACGCTCGTGACCACACAATCCGACAGCGGGGCCGTCCCGATCTTGTCGATCGTCACGTTGTAGCCCTTGTCCTGCAGGTCCTGGATCGTCTCCTGCGCTGATTTGCCCTCATCGGCCGACGCGATGCCGGCTGCGGCCAGCGCGCACACTCCGAGGGCACCCGCGGCGAGCGTCAATGTAGTCCGCACCCGCCAAGTATCCGTCATCAGCGCTCGGCGCGCTGGTATGCGGTCACAACCGCCGCACCGCCCAGGCCGATGTTGTGCTGCAGAGCGGCGGTGACGTTGTCTACCTGCCGCTTGTCGGCGGTACCGCGCAGCTGCCACGTGAGCTCGGCGCACTGTGCCAGACCCGTCGCACCGAGCGGATGCCCCTTGGAGATCAGGCCACCCGACGGGTTGACGACCCAGCGCCCGCCGTAGGTGGTGTCGTTGTTGTCGATCAGCTTGGGCGCCTCGCCCTCACCGCACAGTCCCAGCGCCTCATACAGCAGCAGCTCGTTGGCCGAGAAGCAGTCGTGCAGCTCGATCACCTGGAAGTCTTCGGCGCCGAGCCCGGACTGGTCGTAAACCTGCCGTGCGGCCTGCACATTCATGTCGTAACCGATGACGTTGCGGGCGCTGCCATCGAACGTGGAGTCGAAGTCGGTGGTCATGGCCTGGCCGACGATCTCCACGGCTTGCGAACCCAGCCCGTGCTTGTCGACGAACGCCTCGCTGGCGAGGATCGCCGCACCCGAGCCGTCGGAGGTCGGCGAGCACTGCAGCTTGGTCACCGGATCGGAGATCATCTTCGCGGCCAGGATGTCGTCGAGCGTGTACTCCTCCTGGAACTGCGCGTAGGGGTTGTTGACCGAGTGCTTGTGATTCTTGTAGCCGATCTTCGCGAAATGCTCTGCGGTGGTGCCGTATTGGCGCATGTGCTCACGGCCCGCGGCCGCGAACATCCACGGCGCGACCGGGAACGCGAACTCGTCGATCTCGGCAAGCGCCTTGATGTGACGGCCGAGCGGTGACTCGCGATCCTCGGCGCCGCCCTGCAGCGCGCCGGGCTGCATCTTCTCGAAGCCCAGCGCGATCGTGCAGTCCGCGAGACCACCGCGAATCGTCTGCGCGGCAAGGAACAGCGCGGTCGAACCCGTCGAACAGTTGTTGTTCACGTTGACGATCGGGATGCCCGTCATGCCGAGTTCGTAGAGGGCGCGGTTTCCCGACGTCGAGTCGCCCGAGCAGTAGCCGACGAATCCTTGCTGCACCTCGGTGAAGTCGATGCCGGCGTCTTCGAGCGCCTTGGTGCCCGACTCGCGGGCCATGTCCGGGTAGTCCCAGCCTTCGCGACGACCTGGCTTTTCGAACTTCGTCATTCCGACGCCGACGACGAAAACTTTGTTTGGCATGCGACGACAGAAACATACGCCGGGGAAACTGTCTAGCCCGCCTATCGGAAGACGCGTGGCACTTCTAGGCGAAGAGGCCGCCGTACTCGGGGCAGTAGTTGTCGACGGCGGAGACGACGAAGGTCGCGACCTGATCGGTGGTCAGGTCAGTTGCGCCCATGATCTCCATGCCGAGGTCGACCGGGTCGGCGCCGTCGTCGAACGCGACGCAGACCTCGTGTCCGGCGGCGATCGCGCCCCGCGGGGTGTCGTACGCGATGCCCTCGGCGGTGATATCCGCCAGGAAGTTGTCGTCGGCCGAACTCAACGCGGCGGCGGTGCCCGCGGAGGCGAATGCGGCCAGCCCCAACGCACCCGCGACGATCGCGGTGCCTGCGAACTTGGTGACTCCGTTGCGACTGAACATGGGGACTCCTGATGTCGATTCGTTCCGGTTGTTTCCGGGTCGACATCAGAGTCGGACAGCCGCCTTGACGGATTCTTGCCAGATTCTTGGAGCGCGAAGAATCCCTCGCGAATCAGCGGGTCAGGCGAACTTCAGCCACCAGTCGTGCAGCGCATTCATGTCCGAGCCCTGCACATCACCGATGAGCATGTTCGAGTTGAAGGTCCAGGTGATGTCCTGGTTTCCGTTGAAGATGCCGCAGGCGATCCGGCCCTCGACCTTGTCGGGCGTTTCGGTGAAATGCCACGTCGTCGGCGAATCGGCATTGGCGTTCGGGCACGGCATCAGTTCCGAGTTCGCCGCCACCGAACCGTCGAAAGCCCGGTCGAGGGCCGCCTGGTCGGCGAACAGCGAATATCGGGCGTTTTCGGGGCCACCCTGCGGGGAGGCCTTTCCGCAGTCCACCGTCGCCAGCGCGCCCGTCGCAGGCGGGCTCACCGCCTCGCACACGCCCGCGTCGTAGCCCCGCGGCAAGACCGCCATGAGCTTCGATTCGAAGGAGTCGGGATCCTGCGTCGGCGTCGGTGTCCGCGACGTCCTGGTCCGCTCGGAGGTTTCGGCCGTGGTCGTCGTCGTGTCGTCTGTGGCGATCGGCTTGTCGTCTTCTCGAGTGCCCAAGTAGATGCCCACTGCCCCGAGGATCAGCACCAACACCGCGCCTGCGGCCGCAATCGGAATCCACGGAATCTTTGAGCCGCCCGACGGCGGCTGCCCGGGCGTCTGCTGAAGCGGACCGGACGGTGGTGGTGGCGGCGACGTCGACCACATCGGGCCGCTCGGCGGGCCGCCCGTCGGCGGGGGACCGGCATGGAATGCCGCAGGTTGTGGGCCGCTCGGCGGCGGCGGGCCCTGCGTCGCGTAGGGGGGTGGCGGTGGTTGCGGCGGTTGCGACGAGTACATCCGCGGTTGCGACGGCGGTGGCGGCGGAGGCACCGGCCGGGTGGCCGCCTCACTGCGCTGCAGAATCGTCGCGGCCTGATCCTGTTCCCGATGAGTGAGCGCGTCGGTCGCCGCCGTCGCGAGATCGCCCGCGCTGGCGTAGCGATCTTCGGGTTTCTTCGCCATCCCGCGGCCGATCACCTCGTCGAACTTCGGTGGAATGCCCGGTCGCTGCACGCTCGGGCGCGGTGTCGGGTTCATCAGGTGCGCGGTGATGATCGTGCCGACGCTGTCACCGGAGTACGGCTGCGCCCCCGTAAGGCATTCGTGCAGCACACACGCGAGCGCGTACACGTCGGCGCGGTAGGTGACGTCGTCGTTGGTGAAGCGCTCCGGCGCCATGTACGCGTAGGTCCCGACGGCAGTGCCCAACTGCGTCAACTTTTCGTCGGTGACGGCGTTGGCGATGCCGAAATCGACCAGATAGGCGAAGTCCTCCCGGTTGAGGATGATGTTCTCGGGTTTCACGTCGCGGTGGGTGATTCCCGCTTCGTGGGCGGCGTCGAGCGCCGAGGCGATCTGCTTCACGATCGCCACTGACCGGGCCGGTGTCATGGGTCCGTACCCCTTCAACACCTTGCGCAGGTCGGTGCCGTCGATCATGCGCATGTCGACGAACAGGAAGCCGTCGACCTCACCGTAATCGTGGATAGGCACGACATGCGGCTCCTGCAGCCGGCCCGCGGCGTGCGCCTCCCGCTGCAGCCGCTTGCGGAACACCGGGTCGGTCGACGCCGATTCCGGCAACAGCTTCAGCGCGACGATGCGGTCCTTGACCGTGTCCTCGGCCTCGTAGACCTCCCCCATGCCGCCCTTGCCCAGCAGTCGGCGCAATTTGTACGGGCCGATCTGGGAACCAACGCGTGACCCCTGCTCGGAATCGCTCATCGGTCTTCTCCTCAGAAATCAATTGGCAGCAAAGACACCCTAATTCCTCGCTAGCCCGAGCGCGGGTCGATCTCGAACGTGAACTCGTGATCGCAGATGCGGATCGTGTCGCCGTCGCCCAGGGTCGCGGTGCCCCGGATTCGCTCTCCCCGCACGTCGATACCGTTGGCCGAGCGCATATCGGTGATCACGAAGCTGGTTCCTGTGTCGATGATCACCGCGTGGTGGCGGCTGACATTGTTGTCGTCGAGCACGATGTCGTTGTCCGATAGCCGCCCGATCCTGGTCGCCGTCGCCGTCAGGCGATACGCGCGCCCGGTCGCCGAACGCAGGGTCGCCAGCGCCGCTGTCGCGTTGACCGCCGTCCGCATGTCGATGTCGTTGACCTGGTGTACGGCCGTCGTCTTCGCGGCCTGCTTCACGTCCAGCGGCTCCTGACGGAGGATCTTCTCGTGCAGCGCACGCACCGTCGGCCCTGGGTCGATACCCAGGTCTTCGGCCAGGGTGGTTTTCAGCCGCTGGTAGGCGTCCAGCGCCTCGGACTGGCGTTCGGCCGCGTAGAAGGCGGTGATCAGCTGCGCCCACAGCGGTTCGCGGTACGGATACTCGACCGTGAGGCTCTCCAGCTCGGAGATGACGGTATAGGCACGCCCGCAAGCGATTTCGGCTCCAGCCCGCGCGGTGTGCGCCTCGACCTTGTCCTCGGTCAGCGCGGTCGCGAACACGTCGACGAACTGGAAGGTGCGCAGGTCGTCGAGGACGGGTCCGCGCCATTCGGCCAGGGCATCGGTCAGGTGCCTGCTGGCCTCCTCGAAACGGCCGGCGGCCGCGGCGTGCACCCCGGCCGCCTTCTCGACCACGAATCGGCCGATGTCGCAGTCCGCGTCGGCGGCGTTCAACCGGTAGCCCGGCGGCGCGTTGACCAACACCTGCTTCGGGTCCGCCCCCGCGGTGCTGACGAGCTTGCGCAAATTCGAGATGTAGGAGTGCAGGCTGGCCCTGGCCTCCGCTGGCGGCCCCTCTTCCCACGCGGCGGTGATCAGGGAATCGGTGGACACCGGGCGGTTTCGATTCATGACGAGCAACGCGAGCACGGCACGCAGCTTCGGCGTGCCCAGCGTCACCGGCGCAGCGTTGACCGTCATCTGGAGTGGCCCCAGCACGCCAAAGCCGATCTTGATCGCACCCATTACCGAAGTTCTATCGCGAACCGGCGCGACACGCACTCATGACGCGAAATCGGGGGCCCGGCACCGCTCGCGCCCTTCCTCGAGCAGATCGCCGCGCACGATGTCTCCGTCGTGTAGACCTAAGTAGAACGTGTTCTAGTTACCAGGAGGCGGTATGGCGCTGAAGGTCGTGCAGTGGGCGACGGGCGGCGTCGGAGTCGCCGCCATCAAGGGCGTGCTGGAGCATCCCGAGCTCGAGCTCGCCGGCTGCTGGGTGCACTCGGCCGCCAAAGCAGGCAAGGACGTCGGCGAACTCATCGGGCAAGAGCCTCTGGGCGTCACCGCGACCGACAACGTCGACGAGATCCTGGCGCTCGACGCCGACGCCGTCATCTATTCGCCGCTGCTGCCCAATCCCGATGAGGTCGCCGCCCTGCTGCGGTCAGGGAAGAACGTGGTCACTCCGGTCGGCTGGGTGTATCCGAGCGAGCGGCAGTCGGCGGCCCTGCGCGAGGCCGCGATCGAGGGCAACTCGACGCTGCACGGCACCGGCATGGCGCCCGGCGGCATCAGCGAGAAGTTCCCGCTGCTGTTCTCGGCGTTCTCCACGGGCGTGACTTTCGTTCGCGCCGAGGAGTATTCCGACTTGCGCACCTACGAGGCACCCGACGTCGTCCGCCACGTGATGGGGTTCGGAGAGGTGCCCGACAAGGCCCTGAGCGGACCCATGCAGAAGCTGCTCGACGGCGGCTTCATCCAGGCGGTGCGGATGATCGTCGACAAGGCGGGCTTCAACGCGGACCCGAAGGTGCGTTCTACGCAGGAGATCGCCGTCGCCACAGCACCCATCGAGTCGCCGATCGGCGTGATCGAGCCCGGAGAGGTCGCCGGCCGAAAGTTCCACTGGGAGGCGCTGGTCGGCGACGAGGTCGTCGTGCGCGTCACCGTGAACTGGCTCATGGGCGAGGAAAAGCTCGATCCCCCATGGACATTCGGCCCCGAAGGACAGCGGTACGAGATGGAGGTTCGTGGTAATCCCGACATCTCGATCTCGGTGAAGGGGTTCCAGTCGGCGGTGGGCGGCGAGGGTCCGGAGTACGGGATCGTCGGCACCGCCGCGCACTGCGTGAACTCGGTGCCCGCGGTGTGTGCCGCCGAACCGGGCATCGCCACCTATCTCGATCTGCCACTCATCAGCGGCAAGGCGGCGCCCCGGCTGAGTTAGTCGCGCGGCAGGATACCGCCGTCGAGCGTGACGACCTTGTTGGTCAGATAACCGTTGCGCAGCATGGCGATTGCCATGTCGGCCACCTCGTCGGGCCGGCCGATGCGGCCGACGGGGATCGGGATCGGGGGAGTGCCGGTCTCGAGGTCTGCCGGAAACATCTTCGTCTCACCCACCAACGCGGGGGCCAGGCTGTTGACCGTCACTCCGTCGGCCGCGACGCGCGGTGCGAGGTGGTGCATGAGGCCGTGCAGTCCCGCCTTGCTGGCCGCGTAGTGGGCTCCGACCACGCCGCCGGTGAGGGCGGCGACCGACGAGATGAACAGGATGCGGCCGTACCTCCGCTCGATCATCGCGGGCAGAACCTGTTGCGCCAACAACCACGGCGCGGTCAGGTTGACCGCAATCGTCGCGTTCCACGACGCCAGGTCGGTCTTCTGCCACCCCTTGATGTCGGCCGTGCCCGCATTGGGGACGAGCAGGTCGACCGGGCCGAGTTCGTGGACCGCATGCGCGACGAGAGCGGCCGGCGCCTCGGGATCGGAGAGATCGGCGGCAGCGACGGCGACCCGCCGCCCCTGGTCTCGCGCGTAGGCCGCGGCCTCTTCGGCATCGTCGGCGTGTCTGCCGTAGGACAGGCACAGGTCAGCGCCCTCGTCGGCGAGCCGTCGCGCGATCGCCTTGCCGATACCGCCCGACGCGCCGGTCAGCAGCGCGACCCGGCCACGCAGGTCACCTGTCACGGCTGAACCAGAATTCGGATCGGGTTGCCTTCCTGGCGATCCAGCCTTTCGATGCCGATCGCGATGTCCTCGAGGGAGACCACCTCGCTGATCGAACGCGAGATGTCCAGGCGGCCACGGGAAACCAGCGTGGCGAGCGTTTCGATGTCGACGTTCTGGTAGCCCAGGTGGCCCAGGACTTGCTTTTGCGTGAGTGCGAACATGCTGGTGGGACCGACGCACGCGGGCTCGGCGCTCATTCCGACCGCGACGAGACGGCCGCCGACCGTCAGGTTGTCGAGCGCCTGCTCGAACGTCGACGTGAGGCCCACCGCGTCGAACGCGACGTCGAGCTTGCGCCCGCCGGTGAGCTCGCCGATCTTCTCCGAGAGTCGTTCGTCGCGGGCGTCGAACGCATGGTCCGCACCGAGTTCGACGGCGCGCTCGAGCACCGCTGCCTTGACGTCGACGGCGATCACCGGGGCGGCACCGACCAGCCTTGCCAGCTGCACAATGTGGGTTCCTACCCCGCCGACACCCCATACGCCGACCGATTCGCCGATGCCGACCTTGCCGGTGCGCACGACGGCGCCGAACGGCGTCGACACCGCGTCGGCCAGGATCGCGGCCTGCTCCAGCGGGACGTTGTCGGGCACCCGGGTCAGGCCGGCGGCCTGCGCGACGGTGTACTCAGCCCACGCCCCGTCGTAGGCGAACGCCATCAGCTGGATGGCCAGACAGTTCGTGACGTCGCCGCGGCGGCAGTTCGCGCATTGGGTGCACGGCTTGCCCGCGGCCACGACCACCCGGTCGCCTTCGGCCCAACCGGTGACGTCCGGGCCCATCTTGGCGATCGTTCCCGCCGCCTCGTGGCCTTGGGTGACCACCGGGCGCATGGCCGGGAACGTGCCGTTGATCAGGCTGAGGTCGGAATGGCAGATGCCGCAGAACGCGACCTTGACCAACACCTCTCCCGGTCCGGGCTCGGGTATCGGAACAGCCTCTACCGCAAACTTTTTGGTGTCCGCGTAGAAGCGTTGCGCCCTCATCGTGTCGGCCATGTCACTCCCAGGGGATGCGTAAAGAGGTTTGGGCAGACCTTAGCCGCCGCATCTTTTCGGCAGCCTGGCAGACTCAGTTCCCGTGACGAAACGGGCACTGGTGCTGGCAGGTGGTGGTCTGGCGGGAATCGCGTGGGAGACGGGCATCCTGCGGGGCATCGCCGACGAAGCGCCGGAGACGGCCGAGGCCCTGCTCAACAGCGACGTGTTGGTCGGCACGTCCGCGGGGTCGACGGTGGCCGCCCAGCTGATCAGTGGCCTCGGTCTCGACGCGCTGTTCGAACGGCAACTGGCGACAGCGACGACCGAGCGCAACCCTGACGTCGGCATCGAGGAGATCACCGAACTGTTCCTCGCGGCAGTGACACAACCCGGCTCCAAAGAGGAGAAGCTGCAGAGGATCGGCGGCGTCGCCTTGTCTACCAAGACCGTGCCGGAGATAGTCCGGCGTCAGGTGATCGAACACCGGTTACCCGAGCACGAGTGGCCGGAACAGGTACTGCGTATCAGCGCAATCGACACCGCGACAGGTGAATTGGTGACCCTCGATCGCGACTCCGGGGTGAATCTGGTTGACGCTGTGGCCGCCAGCTGTGCGGTGCCCGGCGTCTGGCCGCCGGTCACGATAGGCGGTCGACGATTCATGGACGGCGGTGTCGGCAGCACCGTCAACCTCGAACTCGCCGCCGACTGCGATGTCGTGGTGGCGCTACTGCCACAAGGCCGGACGTCCCCATCACCGTTCGGCACCGGAGCGGTCGAGGAGGTCGACAACTTTCCCGGCTCGGTGTTCGCCGTGTTCGCCGACGACGAGTCGCTGACAGCCTTCGGCCCCAATCCGCTGGATCCGGCCTGTCGCGCACCGTCCGCCGAGGCGGGACGTGAGCAGGGCAGGCGGGTGGCGGCCGAGGTCGCAGCCTTCCTGGACCGCTGAATCAGGCTTCGGCGGAAACGGTTTCGGGTTTCTCCAGCCCATCAAGCACCGCGGCGGTGAGTTCGCGGCCGATGGCGATTACCTCTGCGGCACGGTGGAATTCGAGGCTGCGGCATGCGGTTCGCGGCACCTCGATCAACACGTCGGGGGGATAGGCCGCCAACGTGTGGCGCGCCAGTGCGGCCTGCGCGATGTCGATCGTCCGGTTCATCACCTCGAAGCTGCCGAGCCGGGGAACCGATATGTCTTTGGCGGTTACCTCTTTGGAGGCGTCGACGAGCTTGTCATCGCCCTCTTCGGCTTGGCCGGTGTCGAACAGCGCCGTCGTGCTCCGCCACATCCGGCCCAGCCACTCCGTCGTCGCCCTTGGCCCGTCGCCCTGGGGCTCGTCGCCGCCCGCCTCGCTGCCGGCCAGGCTCACCGCGATCGTCAGATCGGCGTTGACGGCCGATATCGGCGCCATGGGCAGCGGATCGAGGATGCCGCCGTCGGCCAGCAGCCGGCCGTCGAGCACGTGCGGCACGATCACTCCCGGAATGGCGATCGACGCCCGGATCGCGGCATCGACGGGCCCGCGTTGCAGCCACACCGACTTTCCCGACAGCAGATCGGTGCTGACCGCCGTGTACGGGATCGGCAGCTCTTCGATCGTCACTTCACCGAGGATGTCGCGGACCGCGTCGAGGATCTTCTCGGCGCGCAGGACCCCGGCGGCGGTGATCTTCGGGTCGAGTAGGCGCAGGATCGCCCGCTGGGTGAGCGCCCTGGCCCATTCGGCGAAATCGTCGAGCTTGCCGGCGGCCTGCAGCCCACCCACGAGGGCACCCATCGACGACCCCGCGATGCCGACGATCTCGAAGCCACGTTCTTGCAGCTCGTCGATCACCCCGATGTGGGCGTAACCGCGCGCTCCTCCGCTGCCGAGGGCGAGGGCAACTCGCTTGCCGGCCATGAGGTCATTCTGCGCTCATCCGCACAGGGCGTCTGCGGCGGCCTGGGCAGCCACGATCACCGCGGCCTGCCGCTCCGGTGGGAGCGCAGACCACGGCATGCCGAACGTTCCCGGGCCGGGAGCGGCGTCGGCACTTTGCACGCTCTTCAGGTAGGGCTCGAGTTGGGACTTGGGGTCTCCGCCCTGCCGACCCATCCAGTCGCGCGCCGCCTGACACGCCTTGAAGTACTCGTCTTCGGTGGAGTCCGCAGGTGCCCCGACGGCCGTTGTGACACCGCCGGGGGAGACCGCGACGTCGCCGGGTGCTGCGGTGGGGGTGTCGGAGGGTTCCGTGGCAGACGTCGTCTCTGGGGTCGAGGTGGCCGGTTCACTGTCATCTCCGGTCGAGCACCCGGTGGCTATTGCGGTGCCGACGATCACGAGTGCCACCGCGTGGGCGGCCCGACGGAAATGCCTGCGCATACAGCCAATCTATGCAATGGCCGCGTTGCCGCGATCGGCACCCGTCTACTTCGGTTCACCGTGAATCTTGCGCGCCGCCGTGCACATGGCCGCCTGACCAGGTTGTTGACCGCGGTGTTGACGCGACAGGAATTCAGCGGAGCCGTCCTGGTCGGTTCGACATGCCAGACTTGCCGCTGTGACGACCGGATACCTGCTGATGTGCGACGGGGACTGTCGCGCCTGACGCGCGTGCCCCGATCCCTTTCCGTTCGTCACTGCTGGAGTCTTGATGGTTTCCACCCTGTCGTCGCCCACTCGGCTGCGCCCACCCGAGCTGCTGTACATCTCTGACCGGTACGCCGACGACGTGTTGTCCGGCCGCTACGACGGTCTGTTGCCTGCCGGCGGCCTGCCGGCGAACGACCGCTGGTTCACCCGTCTGCACGGCGACGAAGCACTCGACGTCTGGTTGATCAGCTGGGTCCCGGACCGCTCGACCGAGCTGCACGACCACGGCCGCTCGCTCGGAGCGCTGACGGTGGTGTCCGGCGCGCTGAAGGAAACCCGCTGGAACGGTCGGGCCTTCAAGCGCCGGCGGCTGACGGCGGGGGATCAGGCCGCCTTTCCGCTGGGCTGGGTGCACGACGTGGTGTGGGCGCCCGATCGCCACACCGCCGCACCGATCGCTCAGGTTGTGCCGACGCTGAGTGTTCACGCATACTCGCCACCGTTGACCGTGATGTCGTACTACGAGGTCACGCACCGGAATGCGCTGCGCCGCAAGCGCACCGAACTCACGGATGAGCCGGAAGGATGACATCGATCTTGGGTAGCCGCATCGACCGTGTGCTTGACGACGCCCGCAGCAGGTTGACCAGGATGAGCGCGCAGGACGTGCCCGCGGCGCTGGCCCGTGGCGCGGTGCTGGTCGACATCCGGCCTCAGGCCCAGCGCGACCGTGAGGGCGACGTTCCGGCGGCGCTGGTCGTCGAACGCAACGTGCTCGAATGGCGATGCGACCCCACCAGTGACGCCCGTCTTCCGCAGGCCACCGACGACGTCGAATGGGTGGTGCTGTGCTCGGAGGGTTACACGTCGAGCCTGGCCGCTGCGGCCCTGCTCGACCTTGGGCTGCACCGCTCCACCGACGTCATCGGCGGCTACCACGCGCTGAGGGCCGAAGGTGTTCTCGCCTAAGCATTTTCGTCATTGGACAGTAGCGGGCGCAACTTCTCCGTCTTTTGCGGCGTCCAGCCCGGCGGCTCCAGAATCGCCGCCCAGGCGTTGGCGACGTCTTTGACGTAGACGTGGCCGTGACCGTCGGGCACGTCGACTGCCACCGCCATATCCGCGGATACCTGTAGGAAGGTGACGATCGGTATCCACTGCATGCGCCCCGACACGTCGTAGCCACGCGGCTCTCTGAGCCAATCCGGTTCGGCGAACAACAGATCCGGATTCCACCAGGCGATCGGGTCCGACGCGTGCTGTAGGTACACCACTCGGGGATTGCCCCACTCGGCCCCTTCCGGCCGGTTCAGATTGTCCGAGCGCGCGGCGAAGCGGACGTTCTCGCCCCTGTCGAAGATGGGCAGCCACTCCGGCGAACCCGCGTCGCGATCACGGGTGAGTTGAGTCCAGATGGTGTTGTTGAACGTCGGGCCGGAGAACAGCGCACCGTCGGTGCGGGCGATGAGATTGTTCAGCGCCAGGAACGGTGCCTCGCCGCCGAACGAGCCAAGGCTCTCACCGAACACCACCAGCCGTGGCCGCTGAGCCTCCGGCATCTCGCGAACCAGCGCGTCGACGGCCTCGAACAGCGCCTGCCCGGCCTGTCGCGCATTCTCCTTGTCGACGAGGAACGACAGCCAGCTCGGCAGGAACGAGTACTGCATGGACACGATCGCCGTGTCGCCGTTGTACATGTACTCGAGCGCCGAGGCCTCGGCCTCGTTGATCCAGCCGGTACCGGTCGTCGTCGCGACGGCGACCACCGCACGATCGAGTCCGCCCTTGCGCTGCAACTCCTCGGCGGCCAGCGCCGCCGTCGCCTTGATGCCGTCCGCCGAATGCAGTCCGGCATAGGCGCGGATCGGTTCGATGGCGGGCCGGCCGTTGAACTCGGCGAGGTCGTCGACGGTGGGTCCCGCCGAGACGAACACCCGTCCCTGGTGGCCCAACGATTCCCACGACATTGCCGAGCCGGGACCGCCTGAACGCAACGGGGACGTCGGCGCCGCGAATTCGGGATCGGTCTCGTCGTTGGCCGCCGCGAACGTCTTGTTCAAGGCGCTCATACCGAACCGCACGACGATGCCATTGAGCAGTGCGATACTCAGCGCGAGCAGCAGAGCCACCACCACCACGGCCGAAACACGTGGCGGCGCAACGCGTTCCAGCTGGCGGACCAAGAAGCGCACCAACTTGCCGATGAGCTGGCCGATTTCGACGAAGATGAACAACACCACGATGGACAGGAATGCGCACCAGGGGTAGTCCCAGAATTCCAGGCGTGGTACGCCGTTGAGGTCGCGGACCTCGTCCTGCCACCGATGGAAGTAGAAGATCATCAGGATCTGGCCAACGACCCCGATGCCCACGAGTGTGAGCCAGGCCCACCGCGGCGCCGGTGGGCTGGCGTCCCTCGATGCCATGTAGCGCACCAGCCAAACCCCGAACACCCCGAGGCCGTATCCGATCGCACCCGCGGCTCCGCTGACGATGCCTTGGAAAAGGGGCCCGCGCGGCAGCAGCGACGGCGTCAAGGAGAACCAGATGAAGACAAGCCCGAGGGCCGTTCCGAAGAACGTGTAACGGCGCACCCACCAATCCGGCTTGGGGGGCGACTCCTCCTGCGGCGATGCGTCGTCAACAGCCTCAGCGGTGTCTGTCACCCACGCAGATTAACGGTGGCGGAAGTTCGGTGGGCGCTTCTCCGTGAACGCGTTCATGCCCTCGGTCTGGTCGTCGGTGGCGAACGCGGAGTGGAAGAGCCTGCGCTCGTAGAGCAGACCCTCGGCCAGCGTCGACTCGAAGGCGCGGTTGACGGCCTCTTTGGCCATCCGCGACGCCGACAGCGACATCCCGGCGATGGTCTTGGCGACCTTGTTGGCCTCGTCGAGCAGCGTGTCCGCGGGCACGACGCGGGACACCAGGCCGGCGCGCTCGGCTTCCTCGGCGTCCATGTTGCGTCCGGTGAGGATCAGGTCCATCGCCTTGGCCTTGCCGATGGCGCGGGTCAACCGCTGCGAGCCGCCCATGCCGGGGAGGACGCCGAGCTTGATCTCGGGCTGACCGAATTTCGCGGTGTCGGCGGCGATCAGCAGATCGCACATCATCGCGAGCTCACAACCGCCTCCGAGCGCGTAGCCGTTCACCGCGGCGATGGTCGGCGTCCGTGTCGCGGCGAACTTGCCCCACGCCGCGAAGAAGTCGGAGGAGAACACGTCGGCGAACGACAGTTCGGCCATCTCCTTGATGTCGGCGCCGGCGGCGAAGGCCTTCTCGCCGCTGCCGGTGACGATGATCGCGCCGATACCCGGATCGTTGTCGAATTCCGCTGCGACCGCGACGACTTCGTTCATCACCTGGCTGTTGAGCGCGTTGAGCGCCTTCGGGCGGTTCAGCGTGATGGTGCCGACGCGGTCGTCGCGCGTGACCAAAATGGTCTCGTAGCTCATGAGAACTCCAGTTCGCGGTCGGCCGGCGCGAAGTAGGCCTCGACGTCGGCGGTGGTGACGGCCGCCAGTGAGGCGGGCGACCATTTGGGATTGCGGTCCTTGTCGATAACCTGAGCGCGGATGCCCTCCACGAGATCGTGGCTGCGCAACGATCCGCATGACGTTCGGTATTCCTGGCGCAGCACGTCTTCCAGTGTGTCGAGCTTGGTGGCGCGCCGTACGGCTTCCAGCGCGACGGAGACTGAGACGGGTGAGCGGGTCTCGATGAGGTCGGCGGCGTCGTGCGCGGCGGTCGCGTCGTCACCGCGCAGGGCGTCGACGATCTCGGCGGCCGTCGCCTCGGCATAGCACCGGTCGATCCATTCCCGCTGCGACAGAAACTGACTCGCGGGCGGCTCGGCGGAATGGGCGGCCAGTGCGGCGTCGACGCCGTCGGCGATGACGGTCTCTTTGAACGCGGCGATCGCATCGTGCGGCATGAAGTGGTCGGCGAAACCCATGGCGATCGCGTCGCCCGCACCGAACGTCGCACCGGTGAGGGCGGCGTGTGTCCCGAGCAGTCCCGGCGCCCGCGACAGAATGAGTGTGCCGCCCACGTCGGGAATGAAGCCGATGCCGACCTCCGGCATCGCCATCTGGGTGGTGTCGGTGACGACGCGGACGCTGCCGTGCACGGCGACTCCGACGCCGCCGCCCATCACGATGCCGTCCATCAGCGCGACGTAGGGCTTGCCAAGTCGGGCGATCTGGGCGTTCAGCCGATATTCGTCGTACCAGAACTGCCGCGCCTCCGACCCGCCGGCCTTGGCGCTGTGGTAGATCGCGACGATGTCCCCGCCTGCGCACAGGCCGCGTTCACCTGCACCGTCGATGACGACCGTATTAACATCGCCGTCGTCCGCCCACTCGGTCAGCATGGGTGAGATCGCGTTGACCATTGGGTGGGTAAGCGAATTGATGGCCTTGGGCCGATTGAGGGTGATCAGGCCGACGCCCTGACGCACGTTTACTAGGACATCCTCGTTTTCGTCCACGGAATGCAATCTAGATCGTCAACCTGCATGGAGCTTCGCCGGGTAGGGTTTCCTGTGAAGACCCTGGGAGGTTCTTTCGGGAACCGTCCGGGATCGCCAATCGTTGATCGAGTGTTCGTCAACGAGTCGAACCAAGCATCAGAGAGGAACCGACGGTGCGGGAGTCCAGCAACCCGGTATTTCGTTCCCTGCCCAAGGGCCAGGGTGGCTATGCGCAGTTTGGTACCGGAGCCGCCGGCTACGGTGCGCAGGCGGTACAGGCCGAGCCATATGTCACGCAGTACCCCGACCAGCGGCAGACGGGTGTCTCCCGGCCGCTGACCATCGACGATGTCGTCACCAAGACGGGCATCACCCTTGCGGTGGTGACCGCGGTCGGCGTCGCGTCCTACTTCCTGGTGTCGCAGAACCTTGCGCTGATGATGCCGTTCGTGCTCATCGGCGCGCTCGGCGGCTTGGTGATGGTCCTGATCGCGACCTTCGGGCGCAAGCAGGACAACCCCGGCATCGTGCTGAGCTACGCCGCGCTCGAGGGCCTGTTCCTCGGTGCCGCGTCGTTCTTGTTCGCGAACCTCGTCTCCACCGGTGGACCGGGAATGATCGCGCAGGCGATCTTCGGAACGGTTGGCGTATTCGTCGGCATGCTCGTCGTCTACAAGACCGGCGCCATTCGGGTGACGCCGAAGTTCACGCGGATGATGGTCGCGGCCCTGTTCGGTGTCGTCGCCATCGCGCTGCTCAACTTTGTGCTCGCGATCTTCGGTGTCGGCGGCGGCGAGGGCTTCGGCCTGCGCAGCGGTGGTCCACTGGCGATCATCTTCTCGCTGGTCTGCATCGGTCTGGCGGCCTTCATGTTCCTGATCGACTTCGACCAGGCCGACCAGCTGATTCGCGCCGGTGCGCCGGAGAAGGCCGCGTGGGGCGTCGCCCTCGGCCTGACCGTCACGCTGGTCTGGCTGTACCTCGAGATCCTGCGACTGCTGTCGTACTTCAACAGCGACTAGCAGTCACCGCGAAAGGCCCGGCACGAAATGTGCCGGGCTTTTTTCGTGCCTCTTCCGTTGACTCTGCGCACACGCCGAAACTGCTGGCAGATCGCGATTTGTCCACATTTTGCGATCTGCCAGCAGTTTCGACCGCGTGGAGCAGCGAGAGTCGAAACATGACGACATTCAACTGGCCGTTCGTCGGCAGCGAAGCCATCACCAACGGCCTCCTCAGGAAGCACGAACTGCGGGCTGGCTTCCGCGCGGAGTTTCCCGATGTGTACGTACCGAAGGATGCCGTGCTGACGCTGCATCAGCGGGCCGTCGCGGCCTGGCTCTGGTCACACCGCGAGGGTGTGATCGCGGGGTTGACGGCATCGGCGTTGCACGGCGCGAAATGGGTTGACGCAACAGACCGCATCGAGTTGGTGTCGCAAAACGCGCGCCGTCCGCGAGGTTTGCACACCTACGACATGAGGCTGCGGCACGGCGAGTACGGGTTATACCAGGGCCTTCCCGTCACCAGTCCGGAGCGCACCGCATTCGACATCGGACGCCGCGGCCGACTTGATCTTGCTGTCACACGGCTGGATGCGCTTGCCAACGCCACCGGCATCTCGGCCGAAGCGGTGCTTGCGGTGGCGCGAGCCCACCCCGGGGCTCGCAACCTCCGTCAACTCGCGGCTGCCCTCGATCTGCACGATCCTGGAGCCGAATCGCCCAGAGAAACTTGGCTGCGACTCCTGGTGATTCGCGCAGGATACCGGCGTCCACGAACACAGATACCGGTACGCAGCCTCGATGGCCGTCGGCAGTACTACCTCGATATGGGTTGGGAAGACCTCATGCTGGCGGTGGAGTACGACGGCGAGCAACACCGCAACGATCCGCATATCTACGCCAACGACATTCAGCGATCTGAAGACATCGCCGAAGTCGGCTGGAAGCGTCTCCGTGTTGTCAAGGCGAACACATCAGGCGAAGTGCTGCGGCGTCTTGACCGCATGTGGCGATCGAGACTGCGCACAGATCGCGGAATATCGTAAAGTCGCGATCTGTCTGCAGTCTCGAGTCAACGAACCTCAGCTGAGGCGTTCCACCACCATCGCCATGCCCTGGCCGCCACCCACGCACATCGACTCGATGCCGAACGTCTTGTCGTGCGTTGCAAGGTTGTTCAGCAGCGTGGCGGTGATACGCGCGCCGGTCATACCGAACGGATGACCCAGCGCGATCGCGCCGCCCGACACGTTCAGCTTGTCCTCGTCGATGCCGAGTTCGCGCGCCGACCCGAGCACCTGCACCGCGAACGCCTCGTTGATCTCGACCAGGTCGATATCGGAGATCGTCTTGCCCGCCTTGGCAAGCGCCTTCTTGATCGCCTCGATCGGGCCAAGGCCCATGATCTCCGGCGAGAGCCCCGACACACCCGTCGACACGATGCGCGCCAACGGCGTCAGGCCCAACTCCTTGGCCTTCGTATCGCTCATGATGACGACCGCGGCCGCACCGTCGTTCAGCGGACATGCGTTGCCCGCGGTGATGGTGCCATTGGGCCGGAACACGGGCTTCAGCTGCGAAACAGCCTCGTAGGTGGTGCCCGCACGCGGGCCGTCGTCCGTCGTCACGGTCGTGCCGTCGGGCAGCTTGACGGGCACGATCTCGCGCTCGAAGAAGCCGCTCTTGATCGCATCCTCGGCGCGGTTCTGCGAACGCACGCCCCAGTGATCCTGGTCCTCGCGGCTGATGCCGGTGTGCAGCGAGACGTTCTCAGCGGTCTGGCCCATCGCGATGTACACATCGGGCACCAGGCCGTCCGCGCGCGGGTCGTGCCATTCGTCGGCGCCCTCGGCCTGCTTGGCCGTGCGGGCCTGGGCCTCGTCGAAGATGGTGTTCTTCGAGTTCGGTGCACCATCGGCCGCACCCACCCCGAACCGGGACACCGTCTCGACACCCGCGGAGATGAACACGTCGCCTTCACCGGCCTTGATGGCGTGGAAAGCCATCCGCGTGGTCTGCAGCGACGACGAGCAGTACCGGTTGACCGTGGTGCCAGGCAGGAAGTCGTAGCCGAGTTCGACGGCCACCGCCCTGGCGATGTTGTAGCCGGCCTCACCGGCGGGCTGCGCGCAGCCCATCATCAGGTCGTCGATGTCCTTCGGGTCCAGCGACGGGACCTTGTCCAACACGGCCCGAACCATCTGCGCCGCGAGGTCGTCGGGGCGCATCGTGGCGAGCGACCCCTTGACGGCGCGGCCGATCGGCGAGCGTGCAGTGGCGACGATGACGGCTTCAGCCATGAGATTCTCCTCTATCTACGGATAGAGGAAACCTAACTTGCGGGCACCACGATGGGCGCGGGGACCCCAGTTGAGCGACGCCACAACCGGCTGATGTTGCCCACCCGGGCCAGCAGCGAGCTGCCCTCGGCGTTTCGCGGCTCCAGCGCGTCTTCGGGCTGATCTCCGTCGATGCACTCGCCCAACGCATTACACAGAGCGGGGAGTAATTGCTGCGCCGCCAGTGCGTAACCGGCGCCTGACGGGTGGAACATGTCCTGGCTGAATAGCTCTTCGGGCGCCTTGCGGAACTCGGGTGTGAGCAGATCGGAGAACGGCACGGGCACACCGCCTGCGGCGCGCACGGCCGACGCCTGGGCACGCGCCAGGCGCAACCCGCGACTGCGTGCCACCCACCTCAGCGGCTGGGGGATCGCGGTGATCACGCCGAAGTCCGGGCAGGTTCCCACCACCACGACGGCGCCGCTGGCCCGTAACCGCCGCACCGCCCTGCCCAGCCGTCGCGCCGACGGACCGATGCCGTTGGGCCGGGTGATGTCGTTCGCGCCGATCATGATCACCGCGGCATCCGGTGGCGGGCCGGCGACGAACATCGCGTCGATCTGCCCGGACAGCCCCTTCGACGTCGCGCCCATGATGGCTTTTGTGCTGAGCCTGATTCGTTCGCGCGACACCTCGGCGAGGCCGCGCGCTATGAGCACGCCGGGCACCTCCTCGGCGTCATCACAGCCATAACCGGTGGCCGTGGAGTCGCCGAAGACCATCAGGTGCAGGTCAAATGGGACGCCGCGGTGCCATTTCTCGACGGGTCCACCGCCATGCGCGTAGACGCCGTCGGCGCGTGGTGGCACGTCCCACGCCTTCGGTATGACGCGGCGAGCCCTGTCTGCCTGGCCGCTCAGCAGATTGCGGGCTCCCACATATGCGGAGCCCGTCGACGCGAGCGTGGCCGCGGCCGCGACGGCGACGGTCGTTGTCCTGCGCGGAACACGTATGCCCACGCGACAAGTTTAGGTGGGATTTTCTGGGATATCCGCGTGGCGACCAACGCCAACGGATCACAGTGCGGTATCAAGTCCGGTATCGAAATCGACTCGTTGATTGTTGAAATGAACGGAGCCTGTCAAGCTAAGGTATCGGTAGCGCTGAAGCAAACGGCGGCCCGGGGCTCTACAAAGTCGTAGGGAGTGGTGGCGATGACGGCACCCAGTAAAGTGGCCAGGACGTCTCGTGTTGGCAAAATGCCTGCTAGAGCACATAAACCGCGCAAGTTCCCAGTTAGTGACGGCGCACCCGTAGAGGTCGTCGAGGACGGCCCAAGCCTCGCGGGACGGCTCACTTCTCTTGCGGCTCTGCTAACAATTCGACCGACACTAGCTATCGGAAGCTACGCTCCGCGTCTGCCCTGGCCATGGGGTTTGGTGGATTTTGCGTCGCGGGTCATGCGTCCCGCCCCCGGCACGGTGCGCGCGACGATTTCTTTGCCGAAATGCACCGCACAGCTCGTGCGGGCGGGCGGCGTGCTGCCTGCGGACGGCAAGCGCGGCGTGATTCTGTACATGCACGGCGGGGCGTTCTTGACGTGTGGTGTGAACTCCCACGGCCGGCTGGTGACCGCCCTCTCGGGGTACGCCGACTGCCCGGTGCTGGTCGTCAACTACCGGATGATCCCCAAGCACTCCGTCGGTCAAGCGCTCGACGACTGTTACGACGCCTATAAGTGGTTGCGACTCAAGGGTTATGAGCCGAATCAGATCGTGCTGGCGGGTGACTCCGCCGGCGGGTACCTGGCCCTGGCGCTCGCCGAGAAACTGCAGCGCGAGGGCTTGGAAGGCGAAATCCCCGCGGCGATGGTGACGATGTCGCCGCTGTTCGAGATCGACAACGAAGGCCGCGCCAACCACCCGAACATCCACAGCGATGCGATGTTTCCGCCGCGCGCGTTCCATGCGTTGGTGGACTTGGTCAAGGAGGCGGCGGGCCGGCACATGGTCGACGGAAAGCCAGAAGAGGTCTACGAGCCGCTCGACCACATCGAGCCGGGGCTGCCGCGCACGCTGATCCATGTGTCGGGGTCTGAAGTTCTGGTGAGCGACGCGCGCAAGGCGGCCCGGCGGCTCGCGGCCGCTGGTATACCCGTCGAGGTCCGCGTCTGGCCGGGTCAAATGCACGTGTTCCAGCTGGCATCGCCCGCTGTTCCCGAGGCCAAGCGATCGCTGCGCCAGATCGGCGACTACATCCGCGAAGCCACCTGGTAAACCCTGAGCTGGTACCCCGCTGCCCCGCCTGACACGATGGAGTCATGCGGATCGCACGGCACATCAGTGAGCTCATCGGCAATACCCCTCTGGTACAGCTGAACTCCGTCGTCCCTGACGGCGCGGGCACCGTCGCCGCCAAGATCGAGTACCTGAATCCCGGCGGTAGCTCCAAGGACCGCATCGCGATCAAGATGATCGACGCGGCCGAAGCCAGCGGCGAACTCAAGCCCGGCGGCACCATCGTCGAGCCGACCTCCGGCAACACCGGTGTGGGCCTGGCGCTCGTGGCGCAGCAGCGCGGCTACAAATGCATCTTCGTCTGCCCCGACAAAGTCAGCGAGGACAAACAGAACGTGTTGCGCGCGTACGGCGCTGATGTCGTGGTCTGCCCGACGGCCGTGGCGCCGGACAATCCGGACAGCTATTACAGCGTCTCGAATCGGCTCGTCGAGGAGATCGACGGCGCGTGGAAGCCCGATCAGTACTCCAACCCCATGGGGCCCGCCAGCCACTACGAGACCACTGGCCCCGAGGTGTGGGCGGACACCGACGGCAAGGTCACCCATTTCGTCGCAGGCGTCGGCACCGGCGGCACGATCACCGGGGCCGGGCGGTATCTCAAGGAGGTTTCTGCACGGCGTCCAGAAGGCCCGGTCAGGATCATCGGCGTCGACCCCGAGGGGTCGGTGTACTCCGGCGGCACCGGCAGGCCGTACTTGGTCGAAGGCGTGGGCGAGGACTTCTGGCCGTCGGCCTACGACCCGACCGTGCCGGACGAGATCATCGCCGTGTCCGATGCGGACTCATTCGAGATGACGCGCAGGCTGGCCCGCGAAGAGGCCCTCCTCGTCGGTGGTTCGTGCGGCATGGCCGTCGTCGCCGCCATCAAGGTCGCCGAGAAAGCGGGCCCGGATTCGGTTGTGGTCGTCCTCCTACCGGATGGCGGAAGAGGTTATCTGTCAAAGGTTTTCAATGACGGATGGATGTCGTCCTACGGATTTCTGCGGAGCCGGCTCGACGGTTCTGTCGAGGAGACGACCGTCGGAGAGGTGCTGCGCGGCAAGTCGGGTGCGCTGCCCGACCTGGTGCACACCCACCCGTCGGAGACCGTGCGCGACGCGATCGGCATCCTGCGCGAGTACGGCGTCTCCCAGATGCCGGTGGTGGGTGCCGAGCCGCCGGTGATGGCGGGTGAGGTGGCGGGCAGCGTCGCGGAGCGCGAACTGCTGTCCGCGGTGTTCGAGGGCCGGGCCAATCTGGCAGATGCGGTGTCCCAGCACATGAGTCCGCCACTGCCGCTGATCGGTGCGGGCGAGCTCGTCAGCACCGCGGCGAAGACACTGCGCGAGTGCGACGCCGTGATGGTCGTGGAAGAGGGTAAGCCGGTGGGCGTCCTGACCCGTCATGACCTATTGGGCTTCCTGTCCGACGGAAGCAGCCGTCGAGTCCGCTAGTCGGATTTACAAAGACTGGCAAACGATTGGGGTCGCGGGCTCCGATCCGGCCGTTACCGGCGGGTTTCGCTGCTTCGCCACATGATCAACTTCCGCACAGAAACCTCTGCGGCAACCCACTTCTCAGGTAGGGTAAGCACGCTTGTACCAGCTAAGACAATGACTGGAAGGCCCCATGACCGAACAGCCCCCACCGCCCCCCGGGAACTATCCTCCGCCGCCACCACCGAGCGGCGGCATGCCGCCTCCTGCTCCCGCAGCGCAGCCGAACAACAACCTGATCTGGGGCATCTTGGTGACGGTGTTGTGCTGTCTACCACTCGGAATCGTGTCGATCGTAAAGTCCACTCAGGTCTCCGGTCTGTGGGCACAGGGGCGCGCAGCAGAAGCGCAGCAGGCGGCTGACGACGCGAAGAAGTACGCGGTGTGGGGCGCGATCGCCGGCGTCATCGTCTTCGTGATCGTCATCATCATCAACGTCGTCGTCGGCATCGGCGCGACAACCAGTTACTCCTAGCGTTCACGGAGCTATTGCTCCGCGTCGTCGCTCTGGGCCGCGGTTGCCACTTCGACGGTGCCAGTGGGGATTTGGATTCAGACCGGATCGTGAATCCGGCAATCATGGAAGTCATTGAAAGGAACGGCAAACCATGAGCGATCAACCGCCTCCTCCGCCCCCGCCGGGGGGTAACTATCCTCCGCCCCCGCCGGGTGGTAACTATCCTCCGCCCCCGCCGGGGGGTAACTATCCTCCGCCCCCGCCGGGGGGCAACTACCCGCCGCCGCCAGGTGGCGGTTACGCACCACCCCCGCCTCCCGGTGGTGGTTACGCACCGCCGCCGCCAAGCGGACCGGGCGGCTACGGCCCGCAGGGGGGCTACCCGCAAATGGGCGCGCCGGGCGGTTATCCACCGGCTCCGGGCCCGGGTTTCCCTGGCGCACAAGAGCTTAACGTCGGCGAGGCGTTCTCTTGGGCGTGGAACAAGTTCAGCAAGAACGCTGCCGCGCTGATCGTCCCGGCACTCGTGTACTCGGTCATCGTCGGCATTCTCGTCGGTGCCGTGTACGGCCTGGCGTTCGCTCTTGCGCCGACGCAGACCTACGAGTCCTACGGCACCAGTTACAGCTACGAAGCGAGCTTCGGCTTCGCGAGCTTCCTGGCGCTGATCGTCGGATACCTCATCCTGATGGTGGTCGCCGCGGCGATGCAATCGGCCTATCTGGGTGGTCTATTGGACATCGCGAACGGACAACCGGTTACGATCGGGTCGTTCTTCAAGCCGAGAAACGTAGGCAGTGTGATCGTCGCGACCCTGATCATCGGGATAGCGGCGGGAATCCTGTCCTTCTGCTTCATCGGTGGGATTGCGGTGTCGCTGTTCACACTCTTCGCGACGGTGATCATCGTCGAACGCAATGCCTCTCCCATTGACGCGATCAAACAGAGCTTCGAGATCACCAAGAACAACTTCGTTCCGGTGATCCTCGCACTGCTCGTCATCTACGCCATCACGATCGTCGGGACGTTGGCCTGCTTGATCGGGCTGATCGTTGCCATCCCGGTCGCCGCGCTGTTCCTGGTGTATACCTACCGCAAGCTCACCAACGGCCAGATCGCTCCGCTGACGCCGTAATCGTGAACGACCCGGTCTGCGCGCATATTTGCAGACCGGGTCTTCGCGTCTCTCTGCGCCATCGCGGTCAGATTTGTAAGCTGCCACCAGTCGCGATGGATTGACAGTGAGGGCGAACGTGACCAGTCAGCCGCCACCGCCACCCGCGGGTGACTTCGCCCAGGGTGTTCCCTCGATTGCGCCCGTGGTCACTGGAGGTAACTACACGCCGTGGTTCACCCGCGTGCTCGCCTACGTGATCGACAGCATCCCGGTGTACCTGCTCACCGCCATCGGTGGCGTCGTCCTCTACATCTTCCAGCCGACCGAAACATTGTGTGTGGCCGAGGCGTTCTGCGCTACCGGAAGAAACGGACCGTCGACGACGGCGTGGATCATCTTCTCGCTCTGTGTGTTGGTCGCCGTCGCGTTCACGTTGTGGAATTTCGTTGTACGGCAGGGTAATACCGGCTCTAGCATCGGTAAGCAGATAATGGACTTCAAGGTCGTCGGCGAGCAGACGCAGCAGCCGATCGGAGTCGGCAAGTCGTTTCTGCGCCAGATCGCCCACGGTCTCGACGCTCTCATCTGCTACATCGGTTTCTTGTTCCCACTGTGGGATCCCAAACGGCAGACGATCGCCGACAAGCTCCTCAAGACCGTTTGCGTACCGCTGTAGATCGGCTGGGTGCTGGGCTGCCGCCACCCCCGCAGTGGATCGAACCTTCGGACCCGTCGCTACCCTGATCGATGATGAATGAACAGCACAGGTCGAGGGGGCTTGCCACCAAGGCCATCCACGCAGGCTTTCGACCCGATCCGGCGACCGGCGCCGTCAACGCCCCGATCTATGCGAGCTCGACCTTTGCCCAGGACGGAGTCGGCGGCCTGCGCGGCGGATACGAGTACGCCCGTACCGGCAATCCGACCCGTACCGCACTGGAAGCATCGCTTGCCGCCGTCGAGGAGGCCCAGTACGGGCGCGCGTTCGCGTCGGGGATGGCGGCCACCGATTGCGCGCTGCGTGCGGTCTTGCGGCCCGGCGACCACGTCGTCATGCCCGACGACGCCTACGGCGGCACCTTTCGTTTGATCGACAAGGTGTTCACGCAGTGGGGTATCGACTACACCGCGGTGTCACTATCCGACCTCGACGCCGTTCGTGCCGCGGTCACACCGCAGACCAAGTTGATCTGGGTGGAGACGCCGACCAATCCGCTACTGTCGATTGCCGATATCGCAGGCATCGCCGGTATCGCGGCGTCGTCGAAGGTGAAAGTGTTGGTGGACAACACGTTTGCTTCGCCTGCGCTGCAGCAGCCCCTGACACTGGGGGCGGACATCGTCCTACATTCGACGACGAAGTACATCGGTGGGCACTCGGACGTGGTGGGCGGCGCGTTGCTGACCAGCGATGAAGAACTCGACACCGCGTTCGCGTTCCTCCAGAACGGCGCGGGCGCTGTCGCGGGCCCGTTCGACGCCTACCTCACGATGCGCGGACTCAAGACCCTGGTGCTGCGCATGCGTCAGCACTGCGAAAATGCGACGCTGGTCGCCGAGTTCCTGGCCGATCACCCGGCGATCGGGACGGTGCTGTATCCGGGATTGCCGAGTCACCCGGGCCACGAGGTCGCCGCAAAGCAGATGAGCGGCTTCGGCGGCATGGTCTCGGTGCGTATGCGGGGCGGTGCCGACGCCGCCCGCCAGCTGTGCGCGAGTACGGAGATCTTCATCCTCGCCGAGTCGCTGGGCGGGGTGGAATCGCTGATCGAGCACCCCGGTGCGATGACGCACGCCTCGACGGCGGGATCCCAACTGGAGGTGCCCGACGACCTCGTGCGTCTGTCGGTCGGCATCGAGGACTCGGCGGACCTGATCGCCGATCTAGAGCAGGCGCTAGGTTAGCTCGGGCCGCAACGCCGACGCGGTGACTACGAGATTCAGTTCGCGTATCGACGTCGGGTACTCGTCGATCCAACTGCCGCTTGCGATTTCGCCAGCCCGGGCGTGCACCCACCGCCATCCGCGATCGTTGAGCGACAGAATTGCGCCCAGCCCGTCGACAGCGTGCAGCAGCGTGATGATCGCCGCTGTCGCCGGTGCCGGTGGCCGCCGGTCGAACAGCGCGGCCAACATCGCCGAACGCGCCTGATCCACCCGCTGCCGATCCGTCAGCGGCCACGCGTAAGGATGGGTCAATCGGTTGGACTGCAACCGAATACGCCGAATCTGGCCGGTCTGCTCGAGATGGTGGGTGAGATCGTCCGCGGTGCGCTTTGACAGCTTTTTCACGGCAGCCGCCGGCCGCAGCGGCCGCCGCTGCAGCAACTGGAACGCCGACTCGGCAATCGGATCCATCACGCCCGGGGCGGACAGCGCGATCAGCCGACCGGGTTCGACTGCGTCTTCGGCCATCGCAGGCCGGATCCTGCAGGCGTACGCGAGATCCAGCAGTACCGCGGCCGCGAGCACCCGCTCACGCCGTTGACGCTCGAGTCCCGGCTGCGCCGACGCGTTGTCGAGCAGAAGCAGAAGGAGATCCTCGGCGATCTGCGCCATGGTGCGGACTGTAGCGCGGGGCCGCCGAGGCGGCTGCCTCAGGAGTGATAGGGCTCAGCGCTGAGGAGTGTCACCTTGACGGTGTTGCCGTTGGGGATCGTGTAGGTCTTGACGTCGCCGACCTTCGCGTCGATGAGCGCCTCGCCGAGCGGCGACTTCGGCGAATAGACCTCGAGCTTCCCGTCGCTGACACCCTCCTGGCGGGTGGCGATCAGGAACGTCTCGGTATCGCTCTTGTCGTCGCCGTACTGCACCTTGACCACCGAACCGGGCAGCGCCACGCCGGACTGCTTGGGAGCCTCGCCGACCTTGGCGTTGTTCAGCAGCTCCTGCAGCTGGCGAATGCGGGCCTCTTCCTGGCCCTGCTGCTCGCGTGCGGCGTGGTAGCCACCGTTCTCGCGCAGGTCGCCCTCTTCGCGTCGATCGTTGATCTCGGCGGCGATGACCGGTCGGTTGGCGATCAGCTGATCGAGCTCGGCCTTCAGCCGATCGTGTGCTTCCTCAGTCAGCCACGTGACCTGCGTGTCGGTCATGATGTCGCGCTCCCGTCGTTCGTTGCTCTCGCGCTCTTCGCGTAAGTAGGTTTCTTGTCGCGCCGCCGGGAGCTCTTCGTGTATTGCCACCGTCGTCGACGCCTAATCAGCGCACTAAATGCAGCAATACACGGTCCCAACGGGGAACCGTGTATCGATCCATCGTAGCACCGCGGGGACAGCAGATTTTCACGTATTCGCAGTTCGGCGTTTGTTGCGTCGTCTCGTGCGGGTGTCTACGGGGCCACCAGGTAGGACGGCACGTCGGCGCCGCAGCCGTAGACGTCGCCGACGACCGGCGGCTTGTTGGACTTGACGACGGCTGTCACCTGCACGGTCTGCTGGGCGGCCGGCGGGACCAGAACCTCGCGGCGACCTGTTTCGCTACCGTCGATCGCGCGGGCCCGGATGATGCACACCACCGGCTGGGACGGATCCTCCCGCGTCACGCTGATCGTGACGTCGACGGTTTCGTCGTCGACCAGGCGGTAACCGCCCAGTTCACCCTTGACCGCATTGCTGAACCGCCCCGACGCGATTACCGCGATCGTCACCCCGACCACCAGGACCAGCGCGGTCAGCCCACCGGCGATCAACCGCCGCTGGCGCCGGGTCAGACGCTGGCGCCCATAACGCGCGGAGGGACGCTCGATCATCTAGTTTTCATGCCCGTCGGTCGGATGGATCTACAGAACTGGAACTATAGGGCTACTCGGAATGGTTGAAATCGAGCGACGTGATCGGTAAGGGCCGAGTGGCGACATCTTCGGGACATAGATGAGGCAGAACAGGTTGAGTGAACTGCGGTTGATGGCGGTACACGCCCACCCGGACGACGAGTCCAGCAAGGGTGCGGCCGCCACGGCACGGTACGCGGACGAGGGCGTGCGCGTCATGGTGGCGACGCTGACCGGGGGCGAGCGCGGCGACATCCTCAACCCGGCCATGGACCTGCCCGAGGTGCACGGCCGGATGACCGAGATCCGGCGCGACGAGATGGCCAAGGCGGCCGAGATCCTGGGCGTCGAGCACCACTGGCTCGGTTTCGTCGACTCGGGCCTGCCCGAGGGCGACCCGCCGCCACCGCTGCCCGACGGTTGCTTCGCCCTGGTGCCCCTCGAGGAGCCCACCGAATCGCTGGTGCGCGTCATCCGCAAGTTCCGGCCCCACGTGATGACGACGTATGACGAGAACGGCGGCTATCCGCATCCCGATCACATCCGGTGCCACCAGGTGTCGGTCGCCGCGTATGAAGCCGCGGGCGATCATATGCTGTTCCCCGATGCGGGGGAGCCCTGGAACGTGCTGAAGCTGTACTACAACCACGGCTTCCTGCGAAAGCGCATGCAGCTGATTCAGGACGAGTTCGCCAAGCACGGCGAGGTGGGCCCCTTCGAAAAATGGCTCAAGCACTGGGAAGCCGATCACGACATCTTCGAGAGCCGGGTGACCACCAGGGTCGAGTGCGCGAAGTACTTCGCCCAGCGAGACGACGCGCTTCGTGCGCACGCCACCCAGATCGACCCCAACGGCGACTTCTTCCGCGCGCCGATCGAATGGCAGCAACGGCTCTGGCCGACAGAGGAATTCGAGTTGGCACGGTCACGCGTACCGGTGTCGCTGCCCGAGACGGACTTGTTCGCAGGGATCGAGATCGACGAATGAACGACATCGCATTGGCCATCGTCACCCTGCTGGCACAGGATCCACCCCGCCAGACCGGTCCGGACTTCGGCAAGGCCAGCCCGTTCGGCCTCCTGGTCCTCGTGCTGTTGTTGATCGCCACGTTCGGCTTGGTGTGGTCCATGAACCGTCATCTGCGAAAGCTGCCGAAGTCCTTCGACGAGCCCGACGAACAGGCCGGCGGGGGGTCCGACGGGCCTGCTGACGACGGCGAGAGCAAGCGTGAGTCCGGCTGAGTTCGCCGGCCGAAACACCTTGGGCGGGGCCACGAGTCCCTACCTGCGCCAGCACGCCGACAACCCGGTGCACTGGCTCGAGTGGTCACCGCAGGCGTTAGCGGAGGCGGCGGCACGGGACGTGCCGATCCTGCTGTCGGTCGGATACGCGGCCTGCCACTGGTGTCATGTGATGGCCCACGAGTCGTTCGAGGACGAGCAGGTCGCGGCCGCGATGAACGAGGGGTTCGTCTGCATCAAGGTCGATCGCGAGGAACGGCCTGACATCGACGCGGTGTACATGAACGCCACATTCGCGCTGACCGGTCAGGGCGGCTGGCCCATGACGTGCTTCCTGACGCCGGATGGCCGCCCGTTCTTCTGCGGTACGTATTACCCCAAGGCCAACTTCCTGCAACTGCTCGCCGCCGTCTCCGACACGTGGCGGACCCGCCGTGCCGACGTCGAGGAGACCTCCGACCACATCAGCGGCGAGTTGCGGTCGATGGTGTCGGATCTACCTCGGGGCGGACCGCCGATTCAGCCGTCGCTGTGTGATCATGCCGTCGCCGACGTGCTTGCGCACGAGGATCCCGTCAATGGGGGTTTCATCACCAATCAGACTGGGGCGCCCAAGTTTCCGCCGTCAGCGATGCTGGAAGCGCTGCTGCGCAGCCACGAACGCACGGGTGACCTGATGCCCCTCGAGGCGGTCGAGCGAACCTGTACGGCGATGGCGCGCGGCGGCATTTACGACCAGCTGGCCGGAGGGTTCGCGCGATACAGCGTCGACGCCGCGTGGGTGGTGCCGCACTTCGAGAAGATGCTGTACGACAACGCTCTGCTCTTGCGCGCATACGCGCACTGGGCCCGCCGCACGTCAGACCCGCTGGCGCGCAGAGTGGCCGGTGAAACGGCGCGGTTCCTCATCGACGATCTCGGCGCCGACGGCATGTTCACCTCGTCGCTGGATGCCGACGCCGACGGACACGAGGGCTTGACGTACGTGTGGACGCCGGCCCAACTGACCGAGTTGTTGGGGCCGGATGACGGCTGTTGGGCCGCAGAGGTTTTCGGTGTCACCGAAGCCGGCACCTTTGAACACGGCAGCTCGGTGCTGCAATTGCCGGGTGACCCCGACGATGCCGATCGGTTCGATCGGGTACGCACGGCGCTGCTGGCCGCCAGGTCGACGCGCCCCCAGCCCGGCCGCGACGACAAGGTCGTCACCGGGTGGAACGGACTGGCGATCACCGCGCTCGCCGAGGCGTCGGTGGCGCTCGATGACCCCGAATTCCTGAACGCCGCAACGCAATGCGCGAGCGGGATCGTCGGGCTGCACATCGTGGACGGCAGACTGCGCCGGGCCAGCCTCGGCGGCCGTGTCGGCGACAGTGCCGCCATTCTGGAGGACCACGCCGCGCTGGCCACCGGCCTGCTGACGCTGTATCAGCTGACCGGCGAGACGTCGTGGCTGAGTTCGGCGATGCTGTTGATCGACATCGCCCTGCGGCATTTCGCCGATTCGGAGACCGCCGGGCGCTGGTACGACACGGCGGATGACGCTGAAACCCTTATGGTTCGGCCCGCCGATCCGTTGGACGGTGCGACGCCGTCCGGTGCGTCCCTGATCGCCGAGTCGTTGCAGTTGGCGGCACATCTGGCTCCCGCGCACCGCGCTGACGTTTATGCATCGGCGGCCGAGTCGACGCTGACGGGTGCCGCACACATCCTGGCGCGCCTGGCACGCTCTGGCGGCCACTGGCTGGCCGTCGCCGAAGCGGCTGTGCGCGGGCCCATTCAAATCGCCGTCGCCTGCGATCCCGTCGGCTCGGAGCTGCTGGCCGCCGCGCGCACGCTGGCCCCCGGTGGGGCGATCGTCGTGGGCGGTGAAGTGGACTCCTCGGAACTGCTGGCCGACCGCGACCGGGTGGCCGGCGCCGACGCCGCGTATGTATGCCGTGGCAGGACCTGTGACCTGCCGGTCACCTCCGCCGGGGATCTCGCCGTCGCGCTCGGTGTGTCCGTGTAGCCTTCGGCGCATGCCATCGCCTGAGGACAACGCCGCGACCGTCAACCGCTACCTCGAATACGCCGCGGCGGGAAAGATCGACGACATCGTCGAGCTCTACGCTGACGATGCCACCGTCGAGGATCCTGTCGGCAGCGAGGTGCACATCGGGAGCCAGGCGATCCGGGGCTTCTACTCGGCCATTCCCCAGGGCGACAACGGGACCGAAGTTCTCACCCTCCGCGCCCTCGGTAACGAGGTGGCGTTCCACTGGTTGCTGACCATCAGCATGGGCGACGCCAAGATGAGTATCGACATCATCAGCGTCATGACCTTCAACTCCGACGGCAAGATCGCGTCGATGAAGGCCTATTGGACCCCGGAGAACATGACCCAGCTCTGATCGGCGATCAGAAGACGGCGAACCACATCGCGATGTAGTGGCAGATCGCGGCGACCGCTGTGCACGCATGGAAGAACTCGTGGTGGCCGAACGTAGTGGGCCACGGGTTCGGCCACTTGAGGCCGTAGAGCACGCCGCCGATGCTGTAGAGCGCGCCACCGACGATCAGCAGAACCAGCGCGGCGACGCCCGCGCCGTGCATGATCGGCCCGACGAACCACGCCGCCACCCAGCCCAGTAACAGGTACAGCGGCACCCCGACCCAGCGCGGGGCCGACGGCCAGAACATCTTGAGCAGTACCCCGGCGATGGCGCCGGCCCAGACGATCGCCAACAGGACCAGGCCGTCGGACTCCGGCAGTGCCAGCACCGCGAACGGCGTGTAGCTGCCGGCGATGAAGATGAAGATCATCGAGTGATCGAGGCGCTTCATCCATTTTCGGGCCGTCGCCGACTTCCACTCGATCCGGTGGTACGCGCCGCTCACAGCGAACATCGCGACGATCGTCAGCGTGTAAACCAGGGTGGCGAGGCCGGCGCGGGTGGACACCGCTGACCACGACACCGACACCAATGCCGCGCCGGCGATGAACGCGACGACCGCGGCGTAGACGTGGATCCAGCCGCGCAACCGCGGCTTGTGGAAGAAGTTGGCGACACCATCGACAACCGCTTCGGGCAAATCCTCCGCGTAGACGCGCACCGGTGGCTGCTGAGCCTCGTCGGCATCTACCTGCACCATGTTCACCTCCGCTTACGCCGTGGGGGATTCGACTGCCACAGTAGTCTGATTCGGTGGCCATCATTCCTTCGCGACTCAAGGAACCGATGTACCGCCTCTACGAGATGCGGTTGCGCCAAGGCCTGGCTTCCTCGAAATCCGAGCTCCCACGCCACATCGCGGTGCTGTGTGACGGAAACCGGCGGTGGGCTCGTGACGCTGGTCACGACGACGTCAGCTACGGGTACCGGATGGGTGCTCACAAGATCGCCGAGATGCTGCGCTGGTGCCAGGAAGCCGGCGTCGAGATGGCCACGGTGTACCTGCTGTCCACCGAGAACCTGCAGCGCGAACCCGCTGAGTTGGCGACGCTGATCGAAATCATCACCGACGTCGTCGAAGAGATCTGTGCGCCCGCCAACCGGTGGAGCGTGCGCACCGTCGGCGACCTGGAACTGATCGGCGAGGAGCCGGCCAAGCGTTTGCGCGACGCCGTTGAGTCGACGCGATCGCAAGCCGGCGCCGGGTCCTTCCACGTCAACGTCGCCGTCGGCTACGGGGGCCGCCAGGAGATCGTCGACGCGGTGCGGCAGCTGCTCGCCAAGGAACTTGCGAACGGTCGTACCGGCGAGCAGCTGATCGAGGCCGTCACCGAGGATGCGATCTCCGAGAACCTCTACACCTCGGGGCAGCCCGACCCCGACCTGGTGATCCGCACCTCGGGGGAGCAGCGACTGTCAGGTTTTCTGTTGTGGCAGAGCGCCTACTCGGAGATGTGGTTCACCGAGGCGTACTGGCCCGAGTTCCGGCGGGTGGACTTCCTGCGGGCGCTCCGCGACTACACCGCGCGTCATCGCCGCTACGGCATCTAGTGCGACACTAGGTCTATGGCTGCGCTGTCGGCGCTCGTCTTCTCACTCAGCTGGTGGCTGGGGCTATATCTGCTGGCTCGTGACCCGCGTAAGCCCGTCCTGGTGTTGGCCGCTGTCGGCCTGACGAGCTTCGCCACCGTCGTGGCGCTGGACGCCGTTCGTACCCAGAGTGGCTCGACGGTGCTGAGCAGCGTCGAGGTCTACCTCGTCACCGTGCCGGGCATCGCCTGGTTCGCCGTACTTCTCGAGCTGTCGCGGCCCCGCGACACGTGGCGAAGCAGGGCGACCGAACTGGTGGCGGTGACCGCGGTCGCGGTGGGCGCCTTCATGGGTGCGGCGATGGCGGGCAACGTCGACGGCCCGGTGCGTCTCGGTCACTGGGTGATGTTCGGCGTCATCTCGCTGTCCTCGCTCGGTGCGATGCTGCGCGCGGTGTTCGGATCGTGGCAACCCAGGCCGGTGGTGCCCTACATCATCGTCGCAACGCTGTTCTTCGCACTCGGCAACGCGATCATCGTCATCCCGCTCGGGCTGGTCCCGAGCTGGTTGGCGTTGGCGTCGACGGGATTCGACGTCGTGCTGCTCGGTGTGGCGGTCGCGATGTGGGACGCCTTCGATGAAGGTCAGGCTCTGCGGGCCGACATGTTGCGTTCCTTCGTCGCAACGGGCGTCGTCGTGGTGCTGTTCGGCGGGCAGGCGCTGATCGGCCTGTCGGTCACCGGCCCGCAAACCGCGTTGACGGTGATGCTGTTCACCAGCCTGGCCATCGCGATCTCGATCAACGTGCTGGCCGATCCACTGGCCGACCTGCTGGACCGGTTGGCGTTTTTCCGCTCACCCGGGTTGCGCGCCGACCGTGCCGCGCTGCGAAGCACCGGTGCGGCGTTGCCGTTGCGAAAGGCCGGCCCGCTCGACCACATCGACGACGACACCTTCGTCCGGCTCACCCGCCGAGCCCTCGGCCACTACGGCGACTTGTCCAAGCTGGTCGCCAGCCCGCTCACCGCACTGCCGGTGATCGACGAGCGGCTCGCCGCACGCGGCGCCCCCGACCAGCCGCTGGAACGGGCTAACGAGCTCAAGGCTCTGCTCGCCGACCGCATCGCCCGACTCAAGCCGCGTGACGGTGGCGAGTTCGGCACGACGGAAGAATGGCGCTACTACAACTCGCTGTACTTCCCCTATGTCGTCGGGGTGCGGGCATACGCGCAGAACGCGACCGCCGCAGGGCTCGATCCCGTCGCGCGTCAGGCCTGGCAGTGGTTCGTGACCGAGGTGCCGCAACGGTCGCTGCACAACTGGCAGAACTCGGCGGCCCGCGTGATCGCCGCCGATCTGCGCGGAAACCTGGTGGCGGCACAAGACCTCTGACCTGCGGCTGGCAGTAGCTGGCAGCGGCTGGCGTCGATCTGGCAGTGGCATCTGCGCAGCATCGAAGCCATGACCGCCATCACCACCCGGCCCGTCCGGGAAGCCCGATCCGATGACTCACTGTTGCGGTTCGCCCTGCGCGCCGACGCGACCCTGTGCGCCGGCCTCGGTCTGCTGATCGCCATGGCCGCCGATCCGCTGTCACGGCTGTCGGGTCTGTCGTCCACGTCCGAGTGGATCGCGGGTGCGGCGCTCGTCGTCTACGGAGCGACGCTGTTCCTGCTCGCCGGCCTGCCCGACGTCCGTCGCGTCGGTTCCGGTGTGCTGGCCGGAAACGTCGCATTCGCGATCGTCGTGACCGTCGTCCTCGTGGCGGGTTGGCTGCCCCTGACCGAATTCGGTGTCGCCGCGACCATCGCCTTCACCGTCGTCACCTTGGCCTTCGCCTACGTGCAGTACCTCGGGGTGCGCCGATTGGCGTGACCCCCACATGACTGGTCCGGAGCCGCCGCCGTAAGAGGTTGCGTCGTCGGCTCCGGAACGGTCCATCACCCACCCCGAGAAAGGAAATCGCATGACCGCCACCACCACACCCAAACTGCGGGCCTCCAACGACTCGTTTCTGCGCTTCGCGCTGCGACTCGACGCGACCTGCAGCGCCGTCATGGGGATCGTCGGCATCGCGCTTGCCGGCTGGATCGCCGAGATATCGGGCACGACAACCGCCTTCGAGTACGGGGTCGGTGCCTTCTTCATCGCCTTCGCGACCGGCGTTTTCGTTTTCGCCGCCCGGCCTTCGGTGAAACTGACCGGAATCGTGATCGCTGCCGGCAACGCGTTCTACACCGTCCTGAGCGTGGTGTTCGTCCTTGCCGACGTGTTCCCGCTGACCACCTTCGGTGTGGTGGCGACGCTGGCCACCGGCGTCTACACCCTGGTCATGGCCGAGCTGCAGTATCAGGGCGTGCGCCGCATCAACAGGTAGCGGGACGACAAGACGCACACCAGCCGAGCTGACGTGAAAACCCCCGAAATGGCGCGATTTTGGGGGTTTTCGCGTCTTCTCGCGTCTAAAGCTTCCGCAGTCGCAGCCGGTTGATCGCGTGATCGGCATCCTTGCGCAGCACCAGCGTGGCCCGCGGACGGGTCGGCAGAATGTTCTCGATCAGGTTGGGCCGGTTGATCGAATGCCAGATGTCGCGCGCGGCGAACACGGCCTGATCGTCGGTCAGGGTCGAGTAGTGGTGGAAGTGTGAGGCCGGGTCGGCGAAGGCGCCGGCCCGCATCGACAGGAACCGCGAGATGTACCACTGCTCGATGTCCTCGATGCGGGCGTCGACGTAGACCGAGAAGTCGAACAGGTCCGAAACCATCAGGGCCGGACCGGTTTGCAAGACGTTGAGGCCCTCGAGGATGAGGATGTCCGGATGGCGGATCATCTGCTTCTCGCCGGGCACGATGTCGTATAGCAGGTGCGAATACACCGGCGCGCAGGTCGCGTCCGAGCCCGACTTCACCGTCGTGACGAACCGCATCAGCGCCCTGCGGTCGTAGCTCTCCGGAAAGCCTTTGCGATGCATCAGGTTTCGCCGTGCCAACTCGGCGTTGGGGTACAGGAAGCCGTCGGTGGTGACCAGGTCGACGCGGGGGTGGTGCTCCCAGCGCGCCAACAGCGCCTGCAGCACACGCGCGGTGGTGGACTTACCGACGGCGACGCTGCCCGCCACGCCGATGATGAACGGCACCGGGCGGTCCGGATTCTGCTGCGGCTCGCCCAGGAACTGCGCGGTTGTCGCAAACAGCGCCTGGCGGGCGGCGACCTGGAGGTGTATCAGTCGGGCCAGCGGCAGGTAGACCTCTTCGACCTCGAGCAGGTCGAGCTTCTCGCCGAGACCACGGAGTCGTTGCAGCTCGTCCTCGCTCAATTTCAGCGGGGTCGACATACGCAACGCACGCCACTCGGTCCGGTCGAACTCCACGTAGGGGCTCGGCTCGCTCAGCCGCGGCATACGCCCAGTCTTGCAGTTAGCGTTGGACGCATGAACTCGGGCTTGTCGAACACCACTTTGATCCGTGAATATCTGATGCTCGGACTGCGCTTCGATCGGGTCGAGGATGGTTACGTCGACTCCTTCACCGGGGATCCGGAGTTGCGCCGCATCGTCGCCAACGAACCGCCCCCGGAGCCCGCCGATCTCACCCTTCAGGCCGAACGTCTGCTGGCCGAACTGGACGCGGGCACCGACCTGGAGCAGAGCCGCGCCGAGTTCATCGCCGCCCACCTGCGGGCGCTGGCCTGCGCCGGCCGCAAGTTCTCGGGCCAGCACGTCGGTTTCGTCGACGAGGTCGACGCGTATTTCGACGTGCGCATCGCCAAGGGCGACCCGGAGCAGTACCGGCAGGCGCACGCCAAGCTCGATGAGGCACTGAGCGGCACCGGGTCGCTCGCCGAGCGGATGACCGCCTACCGGGCCGGTGAGGAGGTGCCGCCCGAACGCCTGGAGGAATGCATCCACGCGTTCTCCAGCGCACTTCGTGACAGGGTGCGCGCCGAGTATCCGCTGCCGGACGCCGAGACCATCACCTACGAGGTGGTCACCGACAAGCCCTGGTCGGGCTTCAACTACTACCTGGGCAACTACACCTCGACGGTGGCTGTGAACGCCGACCTCAAGCAGCAGATGTCCAATCTGCCGCGACTGGTGGCGCACGAGTCCTATCCCGGCCACCACACCGAGCACTGCCGCAAGGAATTCGGACTGGTCGAGGGTAAGGGGCAGGCCGAGCAGACGATCTTCCTCGTCAACACCCCGCAATGCCTGATGGCCGAGGGGCTGGCCGACTTGGCGCTGTACGCGGCGATAGGCCCGAACTGGGGGTCCTGGGCCGCCGAGATCTACGCCGATCTGGGCCTGAGTTTCGACGGCGATCGCGCGCAGGCCGTCTCCGAGGCGGCGGCAACGCTGGCCGACGTGCGCCAGGATGCCGCGCTGATGCTGCACGACGAGCACCGTGACGTCGACGACGTCGTCCAGTTCCTCAAGCGCTGGCTGCTGGTCAACGACGAGCGCGCCCGCCAGATGCTGCGGTTTCTGTCGTCGCCGCTGTGGCGGGCCTACACCAGCACCTACGTGGAGGGCTATCGGCTGCTGCGGGCATGGCTGGAGGCGCGACCTGCGGATGTTTCGCTGACCCAGCGGTTCGGCCGGCTGCTCGACGAGCCACTGATCCCGTCGACGCTGCGGACCGCTTGAAATCTCGCCCGACTAGGCTGAGCTGCATGACTGCAGAGTCCAATGGTCTGGGAGCCGAGTACGCCGACACCGCCAGCGAGGCCTACCGCGCCGCCCTGCGGGTGATCGAGTCCGTCGAGCCTCGAATCGCCGATGCCACCCGCAAAGAGCTTGCCGATCAACGGGATTCGCTCAAGCTGATCGCCAGCGAGAACTACGCCTCGCCCGCGGTGCTGCTGACGATGGGCACCTGGTTCTCCGACAAGTACGCCGAAGGCACCATCGGGCACCGGTTCTACGCCGCCTGCCAGAACGTCGACACCGTGGAGGCGCTGGCCGCCGAGCACGCACGCGAACTGTTCGGCGCGCCGTACGCCTACGCCCAACCGCACTCGGGTATCGACGCCAACCTGGTGGCCTACTGGGCGATCCTGGCCACTCGGGTCGAGGCTCCGGGTCTGGCCGAACTCGGCGCCAAGCACGTCAACGACCTCTCCGAAGCCGACTGGGAGACCCTGCGCGGCAAACTCGGCAACCAGCGGCTGCTGGGCATGTCGCTGGACACCGGCGGCCACCTGACCCACGGCTTCCGGCCCAACATCTCCGGCAAGATGTTCCACCAGCGCCAGTACGGCACCAACCCAGAGACGGGTTTCATCGACTACGACGCCGTCGCCGCTCTCGCCCGCGAGTTCAAGCCGTTGGTACTCGTCGCCGGCTACTCCGCCTATCCGCGGCGGGTCAACTTCGCCAAGATGCGCGAGATCGCCGACGAGGTCGGGGCGACGCTGATGGTCGACATGGCGCACTTCGCCGGCCTGGTTGCGGGCAAGGTGTTCACCGGCGACGAGGATCCGATCCCGCACGCCCACATCACCACCACGACCACGCACAAGTCGCTGCGCGGACCGCGCGGCGGACTGATCCTGGCCACCGAGGAGTACGCCCCCGCAGTCGACAAGGGCTGCCCGATGGTGCTCGGCGGACCGCTGTCGCATGTGATGGCCGCCAAGGCCGTTGCGCTGGCCGAGGCGCGCCAGCCGGCGTTCCAGACGTATGCGCAGTCCATCGCCGACAACGCGCAGGCGCTGGCCGACGGATTCACCAAACGCGACGCGGCGCTGGTCACCGGCGGCACCGACAACCACCTCGTGCTGCTCGATGTGACGTCCTTCGGGCTGACCGGACGGCAGGCGGAGTCCGCGCTGCTTGACTCCGGGATCGTGACCAACCGCAATGCGATTCCGGCCGACCCGAATGGCGCCTGGTACACCAGCGGCGTCCGGCTGGGCACACCCGCGCTGACCACCAGGGGATTCGGCGCCGACGACTTCGATCGCGTCGCCGAGCTGATCGTCGAGGTGCTGTCCAACACCGAGGCTGAGGGCACGTCAAAGGCCAAATACAAGCTGGCCGACGGCACCGCCGACCGCGTGCACGCCGCCGCCGGCGAACTGCTGGCGGCCAACCCGCTGTATCCGGGGCTCACGCTGTAAGACACGCCCCGCGCGATTTTTGGAAACCTGTGAATTCGGGTTACAGTTACTTTCATGGCACAGAGACCTGTCGCTAATGCGCTGATCCTCGAACTCGAGCCGGTCGTGCAGCGGGAGCTGCGTCGTCATATCGACTCGGAAGACCTGTGGTACGCCCACGACTACGTCCCGTTCGAGCAGGGTGAGAACTTCGCCTTCCTCGGCGGGAAGGACTGGGATCCGTCTCAGGTGACGCTGCCCAATGTGGTCACCGATGCGCTGGAGATCCTGCTGATCAACAAGGACAATCTCGCCGGCTATCACCGCGAGCTCGTCTTCAGCTTCATCCTCGAAGAGAAGTTCGGGCGCTGGATCGGCCGGTGGACCGCCGAGGAGCATCTGCACGCGATCGCGCTGCGCAACTATCTGGTCGTCACCCGTGAGATCGATCCGGCCGCCAACGAGGATGTCCGCGTCGAACACGTGATGAAGGGCTATCGCGCCGACACGTACAGCCAGGTCGAGCGCCTGGTGTTCATGGCGTTCTTCGAGCGCGAGCACGCGGTTTTCTGCCGCAACCTCGAAGCCCAGATCACCGAGCCCACGCTGAAGGCTCTCGTCGGCCGCATCGCCAAGGACGAGGAGCGCCACGAGGAGTTCTTCGCCAACCTCGTCGCGCACCTGCTGACGACCAATCGCGACGAGACCATGGACGCCATCGCCAAGCGCGCCGCCGAGCTCGACGTCGTGGGTGGCGACATCGACGCCTACGCCGACAAGGTGCAGCACATGGCCAAGGCCGGCATCTTCGGGCCCGACCAACTGCGCCAGGTCATCGCCGATCGCCTCACCGCGTGGGGTGTGGCCGACGAGCCCGCGCTCCAGCAGTTCACACAGCGCTAACCCGTAGCCACGGCGCGCCTGCGCGGCGCATATGGCGCCACGGGAGTAGCGTCGTTTTCGATGGCTAGCGACATGCTCTGCTATCCGGGCGGTACCGATCGTTTGATCACGAGAGGACCGGCCCCGGTCCTAGTACCGCAGCGTCCGCCGAACGGTTCGCGTGGGGCCGCGCGGGCTCGAGGAGCGCTACGTGACTGATTCGCCCTTGCGGACCTATGTTCTCGACACCTCAGTCCTGCTTTCGGATCCGTGGGCTTGCACCCGGTTCGCCGAGCATGACGTCGTGGTCCCGCTCGTGGTCATCAGCGAACTTGAAGCCAAGCGGCATCATCATGAGCTTGGCTGGTTCGCGCGGCAGGCACTGCGGATGTTCGACGATCTGCGACTCGAACACGGCCGGCTGGATCAGCCGATACCCGTTGGGACGCAAGGTGGAACGCTGCATGTCGAGCTCAACCACAGCGATCCGACGGTATTGCCTGCGGGATTCCGCAACGACAGCAACGATGCGCGCATCCTGACCGTCGCGGCCAACCTCGCCGCGGAGGGCAAACTGGTCACACTTGTCAGCAAGGACATCCCCCTGCGGGTGAAGGCGGGCGCGGTCGGCCTGACTGCCGACGAGTACCACGCGCAGGACGTCGTCACGTCGGGCTGGACCGGGATGGACGAGGTCGACGTCACACCCGACGAGATCGACACGCTCTTCGCCGATGGTGAAATCGACCTCGAGTCGGCACGGAACATGCCGTGCCACACCGGAATCCGGCTCCTCGGTGGTAGCTCGTCCGCGCTGGGACGGGTGAACGCCGAAAAGCGGGTGCAGTTGGTTCGTGGTGACCGCGAAGTGTTCGGCCTCCGGGGAAGGTCGGCCGAGCAACGCGTGGCACTGGATCTCCTGCTCGACGAATCGGTGGGCATCGTGTCGCTGGGCGGCAAGGCGGGCACCGGCAAGTCCGCGCTCGCGTTATGTGCAGGGCTGGAGGCGGTGCTCGAGCGCCGGACCCAACGAAAGGTCGTGGTGTTCCGGCCGTTGTATGCGGTCGGCGGACAGGATCTCGGTTACCTACCCGGCAGCGAGAGCGAGAAGATGGGCCCCTGGGCGCAGGCGGTCTTCGACACGCTCGAGGGGCTGGCCAGCCCCGCGGTGCTGGAGGAGGTGCTGTCGCGCGGCATGCTCGAAGTGCTTCCGCTGACACACATTCGCGGTCGGTCCCTGCACGACTCGTTCGTCATCGTCGACGAGGCGCAGTCGTTGGAACGCAACGTGCTGCTGACGGTGCTGTCGCGGTTGGGTGCGGGATCTCGGGTGGTGCTCACCCACGACGTCGCGCAACGCGACAATCTGCGCGTAGGCCGTCACGACGGTGTGGCCGCAGTGATCGAAAAGCTAAAGGGTCACCCGCTATTCGCCCACATCACCCTGCTTCGCAGCGAGCGTTCCCCGATCGCGGCTCTCGTCACCGAGATGCTCGAGGAAATCAGTCCGGGCGCGCTGCCCTGATCGACTAGGCGCGGCGGCGGCCCCGGACCAGGAACCAGCCTGCGGCCGCCGCACCGCTCAACGCCACGACTCGGTCCGCCCGGTCCGCCCTCGGCAGATCGAGCAGCGACACCAACCCCAGCACCGCAAAGCCTGTGCACAGTGCCGGGGTACTGGTCGCCGTCGTCACCAGAGCGGTGCTCTCGGAGACCGCGGGAGTCGGAATCGAGGCAGCTTGGTCAACGCTCACCTAGTCCTCCTGGGAAGCCTGTTCTGTCCGGCGACTTGACGCTAATTCGTCGGACGGCGCTGGGGAATAGGGTGTTTCCCTATCGTCGAGTCGTCTGGACCCCACCTATGTGGCGGCCCAGCTCCGCACGCGACCGGATGCCGAGCTTGCGGTAGATCCGGGCCAGGTTCGCCTCGACGGTCTTGGGACTGATGAACAGCGCATTGGCGACATCACGGTTCTTCATGCCCGACGCGGCGAGCTCGGCGACGCGCTGCTCAGACGGGGTCAATAGGTTGGATCCCTGCGGGCCGACGTTGGCCCGCGCCAGCTCGGCGCGCGTGCGGTTGGCCCAGAGCGGCAGGTTGTGGCGCTCGAATACCTCGAGCGCCAGCTGCAGGCTTCTCGACGCCGCCTCCTTCTTGCGCATTCGACGTTCGAGCTGGCCGAGCAGCAGCAGGGTCCGTGCCCGATCGAACGGCATGTCCACCCGCTCGTGTTCGGTCATCGCCTGCTGCGCTGCGACGTGAGCGCCGGCGAGGTCACCCGTCGCCGCGAGCATCATCGCACGGCCACGCCCCCCGACGGCCAACATCCAGGCCCGGTCGAAGGTACGGCCGTTGCGTTCCAGTGCCTCGATGAGCGGCGCGGCTTCGGCGAGCCTGCCCAACTGCACCAGGGACTCGATGGCATCGGGCAGGAACGCGGCACCGGGCAGTTCGGTCGGCGTGGACGCGGGATCGAAGCCCGACAGCAGCGGAGCGACCGCGGCGAGCGCTTCGGGGTAGTTGCCCAGCGATACCTCGAGGAATGCGAGGGTGGCAAGCAGCCGCTCTCCGAGTCGGAAAGTTCCTGTCTGCCTGCCGATCTCGAGTCCTGCTGCGATAGTGCGACGCGCTTCGGCCTCCTGGCCGGCGAACACGGCCAAGGGTGCGCGCATGCTGTGCGCCAAGAACAGTGGCGTGCCGCCGCTGAGCTGACGGGCGCGTTCCATGGCGTCTTCGGCCACCAGGTTGGCGTTGATGAAGTCGCCAGCCCATACCGAGCTCATCACGACGTGCTGTGCGATGAAGACGTATTCGCCTTCCTCACCCTTCTCCATGCAGCGCAGCCGGATCGCTTCGAGTTTCTGCCGCGCCGTCGCCAGTTCGCCGGTCCACTCCAGCAATAGTGCGTGCTGCATTCTCGGCCGGAACACCAGCGGCGTGAAGGCGTCCTCGTCCTCGAGTTCGAGCGCGCGTTGCAGGCTTGCGTCGTCGAAACCTTCGCCGGCCACGAAGTCCAACATGACCCGCATGCCCAGCGCCAGGCTGAGCAGGTGCGGCTGGCCGAGTCGCTCGGCGTCTTCGACCGCCTGCCGTGCGACATCCTTGCCCTCGCGAACCTGGTTGGCGTGCATGAGCGAGTAGGCCAGCGTGATCAGCACCTGCACGCGCAGCGGACTGTCGTCATCCGCATCGTCGAGTGCCTGTTGCAGCACGGTCGTCGCCTCGAAAAAGCCCTCGGTGTACAGGCGTACAACGGCCAAGCGGCACAACGCCTCTGCCCGCAGATCTCCCGGCGGCAGCCGACTTACGGTCTCCTGGAGCATCGTCGTCGCCCGCTCATGGTCGCCGGCGTCGAAGTGGTTCAGCGCCGAGCGGAGCCGGCGTTCCGGGGCATCACCGCCGAGGCCGATGGCCAGGTCCGTGAGTTCGGCGGCGGCCTCGGGTGCCCCGCGCGCCCGCGCCGAGTCGGCAGCCTTGTCGAGCGCGCGCAGCGTCACATCGTCGCCTCTGGTAGCGGCCAGCGCGAGATGCCTTGCGCGCAGCTCGGTCTCGTCGACGAGCTCGGCGAGCCGACGGTGCATCGCTCGGCGCGCCGCGGGACGCGCTTCGGTGTAGACGCCCCTTGCCAGCAGCGGGTGCGTGAAATGGATCCGGTTGCCGTCGATGGAGATGATGCCTTTGTCCTCGGCGATCTCGAGAAGGTCGACCAGCTGGTCACCGTCGCCGATCGTCGCCATCGCCACCATCTCGACCGTGGGCGTGGCCATGCACGACGCCGCGAGCAGCGCTTCGTGCACATCGGGGTCGAGGCTGCCGAGGCGGCTACGGACGACATCGTTGAGCGTTCGAGGTAACGATGCCACCGTGGTGCCCAGCGTCCCGTCGAGTTGAGGGAACACGAACCACATCCAATGCGACTTCTTGCGGCCGGCGCGCAGTTCCCGTACCGCCGCCTCATAATTGTCGGCGCTTCCAGGATAGTTTTGCGCGACGACGAAACGGCCGAGGTTATAGACGTCCGACATCACTTCCAACGATGCCCGACTGAGTGAATCCTGTCGACACTCTATATTCTGTGTTGCGAACGACCGGCTGCTTGAGTTGCGGTGTACGCCATAGGTACCCGGTCTATTGCGCGAAGAGTCGCTGGATCTGAAGGTGCTTGATGACCGCATCGACATGTGCACCTTGATCAACACGTGCTTTCCTCTTCGACGGGGCCGCCCCGGGCGCATGCAGGCCAGCGGGATCGATCCACCACCGAGGCAGTTAACGTCGAACGCGTCGCAAATAACGGAACACGGTGCCGGAGCTCGGCCCGCCACCCCATTTGCACGGCGTGGTGACGAGGCCCGCGCGCCGAGGGCTCAGAGAAGTGAGCCGAGCCATCACGACCTAGAACCATGTCGGCGGGAAGCTCACGTCAAGCCGCTCCGTCTGCTTATAGCCCGACCACGTCGGTACACCGCTAGGTTGGCCGCGATAGATACCGCGCGCTGCGGCGACAACTCGTTCATGCTGCGTGGGCCATTGCAGGCTTGCAGCGATCTCATTCAAGATCGCCTGGTCACGTCGCAGCACTTGATCAACGAGTCCCACCGCAGGTAGCGCGCCACTCTTGTCGCCGTTGCACCGGGCGCACGCGAGCACGAGATTGGACAGCCCGTCGATTCCCACCAGTGACCATGGCAGCACGTGATCAATTGGGTTGTTTGGCGGCAGGTGGGTGCCGCAGTAGAAGCAATGCGGGCCGAACGCATCCTTGAACGGTTCGCGCACCGCTACCAGTGCCGCGCGCTCCCGCCCGAACAGGTGCCCGGCCACATCCGGCACCTCGGCGTCGAGAAACTTGTTCATCCGGCGTACGTCCTCGACCCACATGATCTCCAACGCTGGCTTGAGCAGACCCGCAAGCCGCGCCAGCCCGGATCCCACACCCGGCTTCAGTTCGATCGCATCGCCGTGAGCGCGCAGCGTCGAGCGCGAGATCTGATCATGCAGGAAGGAATCGTCGTAGAGGAACGGGTCGCTCGTCGGAGAGCCAGGCAGTTTCTGAAGCCGATGCAGAGGTTGCTGTGCCAAGCAGAGCACGATGTCGCTGATCGCCCGGGCGTGAGCCTCGGGAGCACGCATCGCCGCGATATCAACCGACCCGCTGAAGCGGCCCGCCGCTGCGTGCAAGTCGTTTACGGCGATCAGGATCCGTGCTCGCGGCTGCGTCGACTGCCGTAACTCGCGTCCGTCAAACGGTCGCACCTGCTGCCAGTAGAGCGACAACACGCGATGCGCCAACTCCGGCAGCGGCACCCGCAGGGTGTCGTGCGGCTGCTCCGGCAGGTTCTCGATGCAGTGTTCGACCAGCGCCATCAACGTCGCCAGCTTGTACGTCGCCGTCCGCAAACCCGTCTCGAGAATCGCGACTACCCGCTGCCCGAGCAGCAACGGATCTACCACGTCATCGGACACGTTTCGCCCTCGATGTCACCGGCAGGGGGTACAACAGCACCACATCATTATTGCGAGGGGGGAGCACCGCCGTGGGCAAACTCGTACGGGACCGGATCCCGGACATCATCCGCGCGTCCGGCCGTACCCCACATGTGACGATCATGCGCCCTGACACCTATCGTCGCGCGCTGATCGACAAGCTGCGTGAAGAGGTAGCCGAGCTTGCCGCGGCGCCGACGACCGAGTCGCTAGTCGAGGAGGCGGCCGACGTCCTGGGAGTCCTCACCGCGATCGCCGTCGAGCACGGTGCCGATCTCGCTACCATCGGCGACATCGCACGAGCAAAGCGCAACGAGCGGGGCGGCTTCGATCGGCGACTCTGCCTGGACGACGTCGACCCGCTCCACACGGGGAGGTGACTGGGTGTACGACGAGCGGCTGAAGAACTACGTCCTGGCCCGCGCCGACGAAGATGCGGAGCTCAGCGAACAAGCCCGCGTCGTCATTCTCGCCGCACTGGAATCCTCCGACGATCTCTCCGAAGTCCTCGGCGGTGGCACCACCCGCCGCGAACTCGTCGACCTTCTGACCGCGCCTGTCGACGAGCCCACCGAGCCGACCGGCGCCTACCTCACCGAGATCACCGTCGAGGGCTTCCGTGGCATCGGCCCCAGAGTCGCATTGCCGTTGAAGCCCGGACCAGGATTGACCGTCGTCGCCGGGCGCAACGGCTCCGGCAAGTCGACCCTCGCCGAGGGCCTGGAGCTCGCCCTCACCGGCACCAATTCGCGCTGGAGGAACAAGCCCAGCATCTGGTCCCAGGACTGGCGCAACCTCCACGCCGGCGCCAAGTCGGAAATCCGGGTCGGCCTCGCCGAGGAAGGCGCCGGAACCACGGCCATCGGCGTCGACTGGCCGCCCGGCGACGACATCGACGTCGACGACGCCAAGCGGTGGGTGCAACGCAAAGGCAAGAAGCAAGAGGACTTCTCGGTGCTCGGCTGGGACAGCGCGCTCGAGATGTATCGCCCGCTGATGAGCTACGACGAGTTGAGCGGCATCCTCGAAGGCAGCCCCAGCGCCTTCTACGACCAGCTCTTCAAGCTGCTCGGCCTCGAACAGCTCACCGAGGCGGTGGCACGTCTCGACGCCGAGGTCAAGCAATTGCGTCAACCCGCGGGCGAACTGCGAAAGGTACGCGACGCGCTGAAGCCCATCTTGGAGTCGCACGAAGATCCCCGCGCTGCAACCGCTTTGGCGCAGATCCGCAAAAGCAAGCCGAACCTCGACATCGTGCGACCGTTGATCACCGAGGGCACCACTGCTGCTGTCCCGCAGGCCTGGTTGCGCGCTGAGCGTCTCACCCTTCCAGAGTCCGAGGACATCGCGCTCAAATGTGGCGCGCTGCGATCCGCCGCCGACAGTCAGCGCCAGGAGACGGAGCGCTCCGACGCGCTCGCCGCTGACCGCGCCCAGCTGCTCGAAATGGGGCTCGACTTCCATGAGCACTTCGGCGACCAGAAGTGCCCGGTCTGCGGTCATGGAACGCTCGACGCGAACTGGGCCGTCGCCGCTCGCGCCGCCCTGGAACAGGAGCAGCAGGCGGCGCAGGATCTGACCGCCGCGCGAGCCGCGACCGACCAAGCCCGATCCGCGGTGATGGCCGCGGTGCGAGAGGTGCCGGCTCCGCCGACGACCGACCCCGACCTTACGACTCTCGACGCCGCCCGCGTCGCCTACGACGCATTCGTCAAACTGCCGGACGGCGACGCCGCTCTCGCCGACCATGCGACCGACACATTCGAGGCACTGCGCCAGGCGTATGCGAACCTGCGTCAACAGGCCGTCACCTTGATCCAATCCCGCGCTGACGCATGGCAACCCGTGGCGTTGGACCTTGCCGAGTGGGTCGGCAAGGCCGAGAAGGTCGCCGAAGCCGAACCTCGGCTCGCTGTCGCCGATGAGGCGCTCAAATGGTTGCAGAAAAACGCCGGGGTGCTGCGCAATGAACGCATCGCCCCGTTGGCCGACCAGGCGAAGGGTATTTGGGCGGCGCTGCGGCAAGAGAGCAACGTTGACCTCGGCGAGATTCGGCTCGAAGGCCAAAAGACTACGCGCCGTGTCGTTTTGAAGGCGGACGTTGACGGCTCGGATACTGACGCGTTCGGGGTGATGAGTCAGGGCGAGTTGCAGGCGCTGTCGCTGGCGATCTTCATCCCGCGCGCCACCTCGCCGGCGAGTCCGTTCCGGTTCCTCGTACTCGACGATCCGATCCAGGCGATGGACCCGTCGAAGATCGACGGTTTTCTCCAGGTGCTCAACCGACTAGCGGAGCACCGTCAAGTCATCGTTTTCACCCATGACGACCGCCTGCCGTCGGCTATTCGGTTGTCACGATCACCGGCCAGGATCGTGGAGCTCGTCCGCGGCGCGAATTCCGTTGTCACCGTGATGGAGTCGACGCGGCCCGCTGACCGACTGCTTGAGGACGCGTTTGCGATCGCGGCTGACGACGCCGTTCCTGACGACATCAAGAAGAAGGCCGTTCCGCTGTTGTGCCGAGAAGCGTTGGAGGTTACCGCGTGGGACGTCTTCTCGTCGCGGCAGTTCGTCGCGGGCAGCTCTCGTGCCGAACTCGAAGACATATGGAACGGCGCTACGACGACGCGGCAGCGCGTCGGGTTGGCCGTCGATCCGACCAACAGCACCGCGATCGACAAATGGTTGGACGGCGGGTCTGCCCGCCGCGCCACGATGATGGTGGCCACCAAAGGTGCTCATGCCGGGGTGAAGGACTACCTCGAAGCCGTCAAGCAGGCCCGCCTGGCTGTGGATGATCTTGGACGGCTGGCCTCATGACCGCCCGTGCCGCTCTACTCGACCACGCTGATCGGCTGCTGGACGGTGAATATGGACTAGGCGCGCGCGGGCCTCGTATCGCTGCGTTGCTCGCGCGTTCGGTGCTTGAGGACTGGCTCGACGAACAGAACGCCTCATGGGTGAAGCAGACATACCCGTATCCGACGACCAGATCGAAACTTGTTGCTCTGGGAGCGCTTAAAGGCACCGCGTTAGGCGAACAGGCCAAGCGCGCGTGGCACGGATTGAGTCTTGCGGTGCACCGCCATGCTTACGAACTACAGCCTTCCGTCGCTGAGATTCGACATCTCGTCGGCGTGGCGCGGTACCTGGAGGAGCAGTGATGTTCGGCGGAATCAAACAGTTGTTTAGCAGAACGGAAACGGAGGAGAGGGTCGAGAAAGCTCGAGTCCCCTGCGCTTCGTTCAGACGGACAAGGAGATACGGGATACGACGGTGATCGCATACGTCGATAACTCGCCTCGCGCAGCCGTCCAAGAATCCCGCGACCACGTTCTGCCGCTCGCCAGAGGCCCTCTCAAGAGAAACAACCAGAAACTGGTGCGTTGGTGGGTCGAAGACAAGAGCGGGAACATTCTCGAATCGCAAGACGAGTTCGATCCACCTGCGCGGCCCTCGACGAGAGCGCACGGAGTCTTTGAGGTACGTGGAGGCTGAAGGCGTAGACAGCCGCCGCATTCCAGCGTAGACGCGCTAACTTTTGAACCGGAGCAGAGTTCTCAATATTCAACCGAAGCTGTCATTTGTCCGCCCTTCACCGGGTTAGCTTGAAGGTGGCGCCATCGGATCGGCGTCTCTCGGCGGTTGCTCACGCTCGCTCTCGATAACGAGATCGCCAATTGCCGGCGCTGTGACGGTATGAATAAGAATATCGACCGCGTCACCACGTCACCACGCGCCCGCCTGCGGCTGCGGCCGCCTGACTCACCGGAGGCGCTGGTTAGGCAGAGGCTCTGCGAGAAGTTCATGGAGACGCGGTCGGGAACTGGCGGGGATGTCGAAACCTGCGGCGCAACTGGTCAGTCGACAGCTGACTGGTCGATTGGCTTCGAGTCGTAATTGGCACCCAACCTGGTCAAGAATTCCTTCACCTGGCTTCCGACCGTGCGTGGCGCACTGTCCGCGGTTCTTCGGACCAGTTCATTAAGCGGTTTTAGCAAATCAGACTCGCACTTGGTGAGCTCAGCATAGGACCGATCGAGGAAGAAGGCCGCCGACGTGGTAGCCAGGTAACCGACAAGGTCAAGGAATAACTCGAGTTGCCTTGCTGCCCAGGGGAGATCGCTACTGGCATTTTCACCTATCACCATTGGCACGGTGTCCAGGTCCTGTTGCCAGAGCTTCCGTTCGAGCGGGTCGTCATGCAACGTGAGGACGGTTCCACGCCCAACGCCATCGTCGCTGTCGCCGCGTGCCGCCCGCACCTCATCAAGAAGTTCGTGAAAATCCTCGTCACTCAGTGAATAGCCCACAAAAACCATCTTGCGCATCATGAGCAAACCTTGGACCAGACCCATGAGTGCGCCGTACTGGCGCGGCATCCTGAGATAGTCGGACCGGGTCAGGATCATGCCTTGATGGTCATCGACGCTGCCGTGGAGTTTAAGTAGCAACCGTCCGTCTGTCTTGCGAGGGTCACGGGGCAGGACAGCTATACCGCTGCCGGATACTGCGGCGGCATCCTCGAACAACTTGTCGAAGTTGGTAGTCACTGCTTCTTTACTTGGTAAGGATGCGAGTAAGCCGTGAACAAGCGAGTAGAGCTTTCTTTCGGCAATGCGGTTGGCGACGCGCTTCTTGAAACTGTCGCTTGAGTCGCGCAATGCCGACTCGATTAGCGTCGCTTGGTCCCGCAGGTCCTTCTTCGCCAGGAGTTCACGCTCCTTGTCGGTGAAATTGGCCTTTTCGGCCATACCTTCCAGCAAGCCCTTCCAAGTATCGACGCCGGCGCCAGCGCTCACACCGGCGCCGATGAAGAGCACCAACTGGTGCTCGATGGCGTCTTGGGCCAATTCCTCAGCCTTTGTTATCAGGTCATCGCGAAGTGGCCAGGTGTCGGACGTGTTGGCGCGGACAAGGTAGTTGCGGCGTGCCCATTGGGCGGCAGCATAGGGAGTGTTCCCGTACGTGACGAGGATGATGTCGATCACGTGCCTCTTGGCCAACCGGCTCAAGGTCTCGACGAGCCCCGACGCCAGGTGGCCCTTTGTGCCCCTACCACCGCCTTTTCCTGAGCCGACCATGTTGACTGCCAAGCGGCGCAGCGGCCAGTTGTAAATGCGTTTCCGCATCGGATCATCCTGCGGTTCGGCGGCCTCATGTGCTACGAACTTTTCGACGACTGGAGCGAAAACGGAGAAATCCGATTGATCACCAAACTGCCCAACATTCCCCAGCCACACGCGTGGCCTATGGTGCCGTTTAGTGAGTGAAATGACATTTCGGCCGTTCCAAGAGACGGGAATTTCGTCTCTATAATCCTGGATTAGACCATCCCAATGGGGCTCAATTCTGAACGAGTCGTCCGTCGGGATCAGTACCGCGTCGCACGCGATCTTCGTCAAGTCACCGTTGATGATGAAGAGATGGCCGTCCATGCGCTAGAGCGTAGCGACAGTCCGCGTACACCGTCGCCGAATGCATTCGTGCCATCTGCCGCCTATGTGGCAAACCGATTGCGTATTGTGTTCACACCCGACGTCGCGAACAACGCTGCGTAACAGTGAAGTTGAAGACATCTGCGACCGAATGCCATCGAGGTGTCGTCGTCGACAAGGCGGGGAGACTTGTCCGACGCAAGCGAAGTTCACCGACCCGATGATGATTCCAATCGCGGAGCATGGGCGACCATGTGCATTGCTGACCCGACGAAGGGGCGTGGGTTGTCGAGCACCAGCGCAATCATCGATCCGCAGAATCGGATCGACTCCAGCCTCAGCAGCTGGCAGGACGAAGACCAATGCGCGCAGAGCTGGTTGCCGATATCGATCATCGACTCGTAGTACACGCCCCTGTTGTCGAGCTGTGCGATGAAGTCGTACTGATCGGCTCGAGCCCGGCTCGACATCGCCACCGCCCCCGCACACCGCGAGCACGTCTGAAATAGCCCCACGGCCGCGCATGATCCCCCTAGATTCGCGCGTCGCCGCCGACTGTAGACGCGGCGTCCGACACATACGCGATCGCAGATACTGCCCACGTTGTCGCGCTGCTGTTGTTGAATCGGGGGCATGGGTGAGTGCCACATCCGATGACCATCACGCGGAATGAGACTCCGCGACTTGCCAGCGCCGCCGAACGCAGGGTCTATCAGGTGCTCCTCGATCAGTTGCAGCCCAACGACCGCGTCATTCCCGGCCAGCGCGTCACCGACCATCTCAAGGACTACGAGGTCGATCGCGTCGGAAATCGAGCAGGATCCGAATTGGGGGTTACCGCGATAGACCTCACAATGATCGACCTATGGGACGAGCTGACCGACGTCGGCGAAAGTGCACGACAGATCGCCGACGACCGTCGCGCCACCGAATCGCTTCAGAAGAGCAGACTCCGGGACCACGAGGACATGAAGCGCACGATCGCCGAGGACAAGAAGCTCCGCAAGGAGGCGCGCTCACTCTCTTGGCCGCCCGCGTCTATTCGTTCGCCGGTTACCGGGACCACGTGCAGCGGCTCAGCATTACCGCTCGGCGTGACGAGAACGCGCTCAGTCGGGCCGTTCGACGAGTATCTGACGAGCAGGCAACAAACCGTCTGGTCTGAACGGTGTCGCGTGCGTCTGCCGCTCCTCGGGGTAGTCCATAGCAAATCCGCGCGTGACTGAATTGTCATACTCCATTGGCATAATGGATATGTGAAGCAAACAAAAACCGAGCGCGTGCACATCGTCGAGGGAACCGATTGGAAAGACGCGGCGATCGCCCTCATGGAGTCTCGCTGTCCCTATCGACCCTGGCGGTACGGCTTCGGCGAGATGCACGAAGGCGACCCGGTCGCGATCGTCCTCAACACGGATCCGCCCTCGATCATGACCACGCTCGGACGCATCGGCATCGATGGCCGGTCTGATCGAGCCGTGGTCGAGTGGCCCTATCCCGGTCCCGCTCTCCTGGACCTTGCCACGTTGACGGCGGTGGTCGACTTTCCCCACGATCAAGATCCGCGAAATGTATGGATGCGTCGCGGTGACGCTGCGGTTCGGCTCGAACTCGCGCTGAGGGAGACAGAGTGGCGGAACGATCAGTCGATGCGATTAGGGCACTCAAGCGCGGTCGCCGCACGCATCCTGTTGCATTCCGAGGGCCGCTGCACCGGCTGCGACTCGGGCATCGACCTGACGTGGTGGGACGCGCGCGACCATGCGCATATCCGTACTGTCGACGCGCCTCTGCGCGATCCGTCGGAGGTGCTGATCCAGGACAAGAGGGGCGAGGCCAGCTATGTCGACGGACCGTTCGATCCGAAGAGTTGGTTGCTTCCCGAGCTTCCGTCCGATTGGCCTGGCGTCCTGTGTCCGCGGTGCGCCACGCGCATGGACGAAGACGGGCACGCCACTCTGCTCGATTTCCGCTTCTCGCAGCACCCGAAGTGCCCGAACTGCGGAGCGGGACGCACCCAGCGCGCGCTCTACGGCATGCCCGCCATGCACATTCCGCCATGGCGCGATGCGCGCGGCTGCTGCGTGAAGCCCGAAACGTGGACCTGCACGGCGTGTGCATATCGATGGTGAACGTTTCGGTGGAACACCCTGTCCTTCACATTCACTCGAGGGCTCACAGCACTCCACGGTCTACATCACGTTCCGCCAAACCCTTCGCCGCGCGCAGTGTCGGCGTCGGGTCCCAGCTGACAGTTCGGCTGGCGCCGGCAACATGTCGCGTCAGCACCCAACCCGTCTCGTCACGAACCGCTACATACGTGCATTGAGCATCGCCGATCCATGACGTCATCGTGTGCGCGCCCGCGCGCAGTCGGTGCCAACGGTATGCACGTTTCGTCATCACACGAATCCCTCGTCGACGAGGATCGCGCCCGCGCTCGTGATCAGATGCTGTTGGCCGGACCCGCCGACCACGCGGCACCAACTCTTCACATCGAGGAAGTTCTCCTGCTGGCGGATGTCGAAGCCGCCATACATCCCCGGCACCGGAAACCACACGTGTTGATTCGGCACTTCGTGCAGTATTCCGACAAGTGGGTACCGCAGGACGTCTCGCGGATTGCGGCCGTCGAACAGGCAGCGGATGCGTCCGTCGATGACTTCAGTGAGATGACTATCAAGCGAACGGATTTCGTCCGATGAGAGCGGTGATGGCGGCGGCATCAGCTGCTGTTCAAGCAGGGTTCGCGACTCTTCGGCAACGCCGACGCCCTTGCCCCAGTGGATCTTGCGCGCCCGGTCTATGAATACGTCGTGTGCGGTTCGGCCCCTCGATTCCGTCAGCGTCAACAGCGCGCCTCGACGGATTAACGTGGCAACCACATTGGCCGGTGCGCCGTGCCAGGCCGCCTGGTGCAGCACCGTGAACCACGCGGTACCTCCCGGCCGCCACCAATTGATGTCAAGCTGCAACGTCGGATCGTTGAGCATTGTCAGCACGGTTGACCACTCACCTGTCTTGGCGGCATCGGCAAAACGGTGTGACGCGGCAACGACGTGATCGTGCACCAGCCCAGGATCGAGCGCGCCGCGCCACGCGAAGGGTTGGTCGCTCGGCGACGCGTCATCTCTCGACATTACGAGCACCTCCTTGGCGATTCGAGGCCGCGAGACTGCAAGCGTCGCAGCGCGTCTCGGAACGACCGGTTCGGATATGAGTCCGGCAACACGGCCTTGATGTCGCGCATTGCCTCGTCGACGTCGATGCCGCGCAGGCGTGCCCCGTACAGCGCCCCGACCGTCGGCGTGCGGCTGTACGCCCCCACGCAGTGGACCAACACCGTGCGACCCTCCCGTCGCAACTGCTCCACCAGGCGAACCGTGTCTCTCAGCACGAAGTCCAGATGCGGATTCTCGTCGCGCTCGGGCCGATCGATCAGCCGCACCTCCACATGCGGTATGTCGTCGCGTATGTCGTCGTCCGCCAACCGGCAGAGTGACACGACCGCGCCGACCTCCTCCGGCAGTTCGCGAAGGACGCCGATGCCGCCGAGCAGGACTCGGTCGTCATACGGGTGACGGGCGAACGTGTCGATCGGCGAACCCGGATACGAAAAGTCGAAATCGTCCGGTTTGCCGTTGCGCTCGATCGCCGTTGCGAGCCCCACCAGGTCGTGCGCGGTCATGCCGGGCCACCCGTGCAGCAGTCGCCGCCATTCTCCCGGGACCGCCGATGCCCCGTAGACGGCACCGAGTAGTCCTCCCGCGATCGCCGCGACCGTATCGGTGTCGTAGCCGGCCCGCACGGCGGCGTCCAACGCCAGCCGAAGATGATCGGCGCGGAAGGTTTCGGCTCTCGGATCGTCGGCGGGTACCGGCGTGGTGGCGATCGCCGACACCGCCGCCTGCAGGGCAGTCACCACCCAGCCGTTGTTCGGGAACGACGCCGGGGGAGCGGACTCGGCCTCACCCAGTCGCGTCGACCACAGATCGCGGCGGTCGGATGCGATGTGACGCAGTCCGATTCGCACATCGAGCTTTCCCGTACGCACGGCATGCCGGATCGCGCAGCACCACAACACGCACGCATCCGCCGCGTCGGGGTCGAAGTGCGTGAGCTCGCTGATCGCGCGCGCAGCCTCGACCAACGCGCCCTCATCGTCGAGGTAGGCGAGGGCCAGCGGCGCCGTGCGCATCAGCGACCCGTTGCCGGCCGTGCGGCCGGTGCGCTCATGAAGGTCGGCCGACAGGGCGCGGGCGCGCGCCGCAGTGATGACGCCGCCGCGCGCCGCTGCCGACAACACGGAACTGGTTTGAATCCCCACGTCCTTGGCGGTGAGTGACCACTCGCGCCACCTCTGCACGATGAGATCCTGGGCGTCTTCGCCACGCAGGTCGCCGCCGGTCGCGGCCACTTCCGCAATCGCGATGGCCATCGACGTATCATCTGTCCACTCACCGGCCGCCCATGGACCACCGCCGACCATCGCCACCTCTAGTTCTGGGCCGCGCGGCGGCTTGAACTCGTACGGCGCACCGAGCGCATCCCCGGCCGCGGTCGCCAGCAAGACACCTTCCACCCGATCGTTGTATGAAGTCATTGCGGCATTCCCTCCCTCGAGCTAATTTGAGCGCGCTTGCGCTAATTAACTTTCACTGTACGCTAGGGCACCGACATGAGCCAGCGACCCTACAAAGACTCCAGCGGGCGGACCCTCGCCGACTATCCGCGACCGTCCGTCGCAGTGGACACTGCCGTGCTCACGGTGGACGCCCATCACAGGTTGGTTGTGCTGGAAGTACGCAGGCCGACGTCCACCGGGTGGGTTCTGCCGGGAACCTTTTTGCACGAAGGGGAAACGCTGGCCGACGCTGTCGACCGGTCGTTGCGGCTGAAGGCCAACGTGCGGGGACTGCATCCGCGCCAGTTGCATGTCTTCGACGACCCGCATCGCGATGAACGCGGATGGGTGCTATCGGTGGCACATGTCGACGTGGTGCGTCTCGAACAACTGGAGTCGCGGTTAGCCGACGCGACGAGGCTCGTTCCGGTCGATGCTCCCGGGCGCCTGCCGTGGGGCCATAGAGGCATCATCGAGCGGGCGGTCGATCACGTCCGCGCCGACTACCTCGACAAGCCGGACCCCGCCGGCCTCCTCGGTGACCATTTCACGCTCCGCGATCTCCGGCTGGTGCACGAGGCCATCGCGGGAAAGGCCCTTCAGCGCGACACGTTTCGGCGCACGATGGAACCGCATCTCGATGCGACGGGTTCCACAACGATCCGAGGGCGAGGGCGCCCAGCAGAGCTGTTCCGACGGAGCGGGTAGTCGCATCCGCCGTCGCGTGGGTCGCTAAGTCTCTGTCCGACCGTCGACGTAAACTGGCGTTGCTTCATGAGATGTCGTCGCCAAGCTCCGACTGGACGGCACGCCAACCCCACGCTCGTGGGTGGCTCGGATGACGAAGCGGCCAACACCGACCGGTGTCGGCAAGAGCGCCTCCGTCAGCGGAGGCCCGAAGTTCGGAAGTGCTGCCAATGTCCAATCGCACTTGCGGGTCCTATATGCCCGGCCACGGGATGCATTGGATCCACGGGAAGAAGTCACTTGAGGATGGTCAACCGGTCATCCGCGTGAAAGTGGTTGCGGTCAATGATGATGGCTATATCGACATCGAAGGCGACGACCTCGAACTGACGCTCTGGCACCACAATCCCCATCGCCTGCGTTCGGCCTTCTACGTTGGTGGTATTGCTGAGTGGAGGCCGAAGTATCACGTGTTGTACGTGATCGGGAGTGGATCGTTCAATCTCGCAACGCGCGACCAAGTGAAGCCGTGCAAGCCGTCGAGGTGGACGTGACCGGTCGGGAGCGTCCTAGTCAGGCTTTCCGGGCCGCGCGTCCACAGCAGTAAATGGAAGGAGGCGAAATATTTCGCTGTGGCGGATTTTAGGACGCTCAGTGCTGGGATCTCGACGAGGCGGTCTGGGCCGTCCTGATCATTCGCTACGCGGACCGACTACGGCACACACGTAGATGTCAGACATACTCCTCCCTCGAAAGGACCAGCGTGTCGGTCGGCTTGGAGATATCGACGTACTGGTGTCCAGGGCGGTCGTTGCTCTTCAGCGCGTGCAGATACGTGATGACTTCTTCTGCCTTGGCAAGGTCCAGTCGCCAGATCACGCGATCGCCATTCAGCTCGACTCCGGACTCTCCGTCTCGGATTGAGAATTCATGCGTGATGCCGCCATTCTCCAGCTGCGATGTCTTGTGCTTCGCCGCATCCTCCATCGCCGCGCTGAACACGACCACGCCGGCGCCGTCCATAGCAAGGAGCACCAATCATCGCCAAGCATGAACTCTGGCGCGAATTCGGCGCGGATAACCACGATGCCTTCCCTGCGGAAGAGGTCAGTTCCGATGAGATCAACGATAGCGCCAAGGGCGCCCCTGGCATTCACCGCTTTGGCTACTGCGGCAGGAGCGCGAGATTGCCAACGGAGCGAACGGAAAGCTCGAGTTGGTTGCACCGTTTGACGGCGGATCGGTTTTAGCGCGGGGATCCGACGCCCCGGTACCGGGGTCAAGCGTCAAGATGATCAAATCCGATGGATCCGGAGGATGGTACGTACTAACAGGAATGGTCAATCCATGAACGCGCATTCGATATCAGATCCAATACGCCATTTCTTCGGGGCATACTTCCACGAGGACTGGGTTCTGGAGGCCGCTGACTGGCAAGGGGTTGTCGACAGTTACGTTCAGGACGAACAACCCTCTGCGGACTTGCTTCGCACGTTGTCCCAGGAAATCGATGACCTGGCTGGCGAGTGCACCGAACCCGACGCCGAACGACTTGTGACGCGCACGATGGGTGCCAACTACTACCCACTACCTGAATTCACCTATAAGGCGTGGCTCGGGCAGGTCGCCGCGCGGCTACGCCAGCACTCCGCTGCGATTGAGGGTGGTCCTACCCCTCCTACTGCTTGAGAACACCCCGTCGGCTGTGACGGATTGGAGTATCGCCAGCGTCGGACGAGTAGCCAGAATCCTCACTTTGCCGCCCAACCCGCCGGCACCGATGCCGGAGGAATCGCTTGCGTCTGGAAACAAATCCCACCCGATATCGCCGCGCGAACAGCGCAGGACTACTAGCGTGAATTCTCCGTAACAGCTGACGCTGGGAGGCAACGATGCAAGCCGAGTACGTGCCCGACCGAAGTGGCCCACATCGACTGGCGGCAATGTTCGCCGCGATCCTCATAGCGTTCCTGGGCATCGGGCTGCTCAGCCCTGCGCCCGCACACGCACAAGACGACGACTCTTACGTCATCGCCACCGATACCACTTTCGCGCCGTTCGAATTCCAAGACGAGGACGGCGAATTCGTCGGCATCGACATGGACCTTCTGCGCGACATCGCCAAGGACCAGGGCTTCCAGGTCGACATCAAGCCGTTGGGCTTCGACGCCGCACTGCAAGCGGTGCAAGCCAACCAGGTCGACGGCGTCATCGCGGGCATGTCGATCACCGACGAACGCAAGAAGGTCTTCGACTTCTCCGACCCGTACTTCGAGTCCGGCGTCCAAATGGCCGTGCTGGACACCAACAACGACATCAAGGACTACGAAGACCTTCGCGGCCAGCGCGTGGCCGTGAAGAACGGCACCGAAGGCGCGACGTTCGCTGAGTCGATCAAGGGCAAGTACGGCTTCGAGACCGTCTACTTCGCCGACTCCTCGTCGATGTACGACGAGGTGAAGACCGGCAACTCCGTCGCCGTCTTCGACGACTACCCCGTCCTCGCCTACGGCATCACCCAGGGCAACGGCCTGAAGACCGTGACGCCCAAGGAGAAGGGCGCCAGCTACGGGTTCGCGGTCAATAAGGGCCAAAACGCCGAACTCCTGGCCAAGTTCAACGCCGGCCTGAAGAACCTCAAAGAGTCCGGCCGTTACCAGGAAGTACTCGACACCTACCTCGGCGAAGACGCTGTCGCTGCGGACAACTCGTTCTTCGGCCTGCTCAAGAGCACCTTCCCGCTGTTGATGGAAGGCCTGAAGATGACCGTCATCCTGACGATCATCTCCATCGCGTGCGCGTTGGTGCTCGGCGTGATCTTCGGACTGATGCGGGTATCCCGCTCGATCTGGCTGCGTGCCATCGGCACCACATTCGTCGACATCTTCCGCGGCACACCGCTTCTCGTGCAGGCGTTCTTCATCTACTTCGGTATCCCCGCCGCGCTGGGCTTCGAGATGTCAGCCTTCACCGCGGGCATCATCACGCTCTCGCTGAACGCGGGTGCGTACATGACCGAGATCGTGCGCGGCGGCATCCTGTCCGTCGACAAGGGTCAGATGGAGGCCTCCCGCAGTCTGGGTGTCGGATATCTGCCGACGATGCGCAAAGTGATTCTGCCGCAGGCGGTCCGCACGATGATCCCGTCCTACATCAACCAATTCGTCATCACCTTGAAGGACACCTCGATCCTGTCGGTCATCGGCATCGCCGAGCTGACCCAGACGGGGCGGATCATCATCGCCCGCAACTTCCAGTCGTTCCAGATGTGGCTGATCATCGGCATCGTCTACTTCATCGTCATCATGGCGCTGACCAAACTCTCGGATCGCGTCGAGAAAAGGATCAACAAATGAACCAGCTAGTCCCGGAGGCCGCTACCGCCGAACCCGAAGGGGCCGTGAAGGTCCGCATCGAGGGACTAAAGAAGTCCTTCGGCGATCTGGAGGTGCTCAACGGCATCGACACGACGATCAGGAAGGGCGAGGTGGTCTGCGTCATCGGCCCGTCGGGGTCGGGTAAGTCGACGTTCCTGCGGTGCCTGAATAAGCTGGAGGACATCACCGAGGGCACGGTCACGGTCGACGAGTACGACCTGACCGACAAGAAGGTCGACCTCGATAAGGTCCGCCAGCGCATCGGCATGGTGTTCCAGCACTTCAACCTCTTCCCGCATATGACGGTGATCGACAACGTGACGATGGCGCCACTGCTGACGAAGAAGATGGACAAGGCCGCAGCGGAGAAGAAGGCGCTCGAACTTCTCGAGCAGGTGGGGCTCAAGGAGAAGGCGCACGTGAAGCCCTCGACGTTGTCGGGCGGTCAGAAGCAGCGCGTCGCGATCGCCAGAGCGTTGGCGATGAACCCGTCGATCATGCTGTTCGACGAGGCCACCAGCGCCCTGGATCCCGAGATGGTGGGTGACGTGCTCGAGGTGCTGCGTGAACTCGCTGCCGGTGGTATGACGATGGTCGTCGTCACCCACGAGATGGGTTTCGCGCGGGAAGTCGCCTCACGGGTGCTGTTCATGGACGGCGGCAACATCGTCGAGGATGCCCCACCGGCTGAACTCTTCGACAACCCCAAACATCCACGGCTGCAGGAGTTTCTGTCGAAGGTTTTGTAGGCGGAGGTTGGAGCGAACCGTCGAGACTGCGGGGGATGTATTGCAGCGCGTGGGTGTTCACTCTCCGCTGGTGCCCCAGCGATTAGCTCAGATGGCAGTCAGTTGCTTTCGGGCAGTTGTGGTTCGTAGTCGTCCCTGCTGTGGAAGATGATCTCAGCACCGCATCCAGGGCAATGGATCCAGTACTCGTGCCTCCTGTCGGCAACATCCCCCGCCGCGACCCATAAACGCTTGTCGATCACCAAGTCGGCATCGCCGTTCTGCGGGCAGCGGATACCCTCCCATGAGCCTGCAGCGACCAGCTTGGTCACCTCGGTCCACCGCTTCACTTGTGAAGCGTAATCGGGCATTTCGTCAGTCACTGCTGCCGTCTTCGAACGCGGCGGCCTGCTGGCGCAGGCGATCCGCGACCTGACCCAGCCACTCTTTGTAGGTCAGCGGCTGGGGACCGTAGTAAACACCGACTGTGCGCACCAAATAATGTTCCAAGTCCGGTTCCGCACGGGCCCCGCGCAGGTCGTCGATCTCCTGGGCCAGCGTCCGCAGGGGCCCAGCGGTGGGATCCTGGTTGGCATAGTTGTCGACGATTCCTTGCCAGTCATCAGCTTCGAGATCCCAGTCCTGATGGAAGTTCGCGGCTAGAAAGTGGTACAAGGCGGTAGAGATCGAGCCGTCGTTCATGGCTTGGGGAATCCTTCTGACAGCGAACGCAGTTCGGTTGCCGATGCGATGATGTGGACGACGCGCTCGGGCGAAACATTCTGTTCGACATCCGGGTCGATGGCCCTGGCTTGGTTGAGTACGTATTGGGCGGCTTCCCGAATCTGGGTACCGCCGACGACCTGCGCCTGGGCGCACATCTTCACGTACTCGAGCACATCTTCGAGGAACGCGCATCGCTGCCCATATGATCCCCGGGGCGTTGCCCGCAAGATGCGCTCGAGGTGACGAGTATCGCGGTGATGGAGCAGAAAATAGACCACCGACCAGTTGTCGCCAGCCTCCAGCTTGTCCAGCTTGGTTGCGGTGAGCTCCTCAAGCCATTGCTTCCGAAGCTGCTCGGGTATTTCATAGCTCCGGAATTCCCATTCGACGTCGTCGCGAGACATATAGAAACGGGAGCCGTCGTATTTGAAGAAGAGTTCGCGGGCACGGGCCATCGGATCCACGGTTCGGAACTCCTGTCTACTACTGGAAGCACTCGGGGAGGCCTGCGTCGACTGAACAGGCTTGCGTCAGTTCTTAATGCGGAGCGAAAGCCATTCGTCATCTTGCACTGGCTCAACTGACCGGCCACATTGCGACCAGATAAGTGTGGCGGGTAGACGCACAACCGGCGGAGCGATTCACTCGCTGTCGTTGTAAACGGTAAAGCGGCCTGATGGCCTGTCTACTCGCGCGACCACCTATACCCACATTGACAACCATGGCTTTCCTCGTCTCGTCTGTGTCTATGCGCTCGCGCGGTGCGAGTTGGGGGCGCCTGTCATTGATGTTTGAACATCTCGAGAATCCCCGAACGCGCTGTCTCGAAATTCTCCGAGATGGTCGTCTTAACTCGTTCCAATTGCTCCGCATCGCTTCTCGCCGCGAACGTCACTGACTTCACCAATTCTTCGAGCGGTACGTCGGGCTGCGGGGAAAATCTGGGGAGGTATTGCCACCTGCCGGAGCGATCATGAAGGCCGATCTCGTTTGGCGCGTCGACCGGCCCGATCATGCAGTTGATGTTGCCCTCCCGGGCCGACTGATAGATTTGAATCTTGCAATCGTCGGCGCGGTAGTAGACGACGGAAGCTCGCCGACCGCCTTCGTCGACGTTGTCATCGACCGCATCGAGCTCAAATCCCAACTCGGACAACATAGGTCCTACGACCGATTGAACTTCAGCGGAAAACGTCTCAGTCACGCTCATCCTCCTTTTATCCGCACCCACGAGTTTCCGACCCGCTCGTACCCATGCGCGCCTGCGTTTTCAAATAAGTACCGGATCTCTTTCGCAGAGAACGAGTCCGAATCCAACCGGAGTACATCTTCAAGTGACGAGAATCTCTTGAAATCTACAACACAGTCGATGCGAGCTAAACCATCTTCCATTTGTGTTGCAAGGAAACTCTCGTTGAGCCGCCAGGTTAAACCCGCTGCCTGCTGGCTATCCAGCCCCTGCTCCATCGCATTCCAGGTGTCATCTCCGGTGTAGAAGAAGATCCCTCCGTTGTTTCTCGCTTCACCGATGTACCCAGCGTCTTGCCCGTCCCACTTGCCGCGAACCAGGCGGTTTGCATCACCGAAGTGGTGCGCCGACAGGTCAGTCAGGTGGCGCGTGAGATCGGCTGTCGGCTGCCCGTTCACGAAGGCGGTGTTGAGATCTGTCGCCACGCCTGGCGCTTCTGGCACATAGGTCATGGGTCGTCGGCTAGCGCAAGCCTTCGTGGACGAGCTGCTCGATCTCGTTCATAGGCTTCGACATCAGATGACTGAAAATGTTCTCAATTGACCTGGGTACGACGGCGGAACCGTCGGACGTCCTCAGCTCAACGGCACCTTCCCGATCTGTCGCCGCAGATTCAACCCCTGGCGCCATCCCCAACCTTTGAAGCTGTGCGCCAAGGGATTTCGCACCAATAGCGCTACGCGTTATCGACGACCATCGCCAGATGAGGTACTTTTCGACGAGGTCAAATGTAGAAAATCTAGCCAAGTCATTCCGCCGCTGGTTGCGGTCATCGATCTTGTCGACGACCCACCAATCGTTCTCTTGCCGCAGGTGGAACGATTCGTTGTCCGATGTAAAGGCGACCTGGCAGTCTTCGCAATCCTCGGAGACTGCGACACCGCCGATTCGGGCGCGACTTGTCCATTCAAACCAATTTGCGGACAAGCGGGAGAAATCCACCATCACTTACTGCCCCTTCTCAAGAAGCCCCACTCGACCAGTGCATCAACCGAAGGCTCGTCTCCGTCTGGTGCGATGATTCGGTATTGCATTTCACCAACAGGTTGGTGAAACCACGGCGCCGCCTGTGATTTAACTGTCGCACCCCCGTTCACGAAAGCGTCGTCGAGCTTGATGCGACGCCGGAGCGTCAGGGGAGTAGTTCGCGAAGTAGTCCCAAACGCTAGGTGCTGAGTGTGAGTATCCACGCAATCAACGAGTTCCGCGGATCGGTCTAGCCGTGCGCCGAGAAACCGGCGTCCCCGAACAGGGCAGGGCGGGGAATCGAGCTTCCATGAACTGAGCTGTTACGCGCTGCCATCCTCGATCGCGCTGGCCTGCTTGCGTAACCGGTCTGCGATCAGGGACAACCATTCCTTATACATCAGCGGCTGAGGGCCGTAGTCAACGCCGACGGTGTACACCAAGAACTGTTTCAGTTCCGGCTCTGGGCGGGTGTCGCGCAAGTCATCGATTTCCTGGGCTAGTTGTCTCAGGGGCCCGACTGCGGGGTCCTCGTTGACATAGTTGTCGACGATTCCTTGCCAGTCATCAGCTTCGAGGTCCCAGTCCTGATGGAAGTTTGTGGCAAGGAATTGGTACAAGTCAGCAGAGATCGAGCCGTCGTTCATGGCTTGGGGAACCCTGTCAGCACGTACCATCCACCGTTTCCGTCACCTTTGAGTACCACTCTAACGCTGGTTCCCGTCGCCGCGTCAGCTGCGCCCCGCTCCAGTACCGTCCCGCCGGTGAAGGGCGCGTCGAGTTCGAGTTTGCGTGATGCTCCATTTGCGACCCAGTCGTTAAGGAGTTCCTGATTGTGTTGTAGTGCAGTGCTCACTGCTGAGGCTGCTTCGTCAGCTGTTGCAAATGTCGAGACCGTTTGAACATTGGTTGCCTCCAGGCGTGCGGCGAGGTCGGCCGGGGTCTGGGCGACGTGGCGTTCGATGAGGTGCCCACCGCTGGATTCGCTGTGGGTAAGGAGTGCGGCGGTTTCCTCAACCCCGAACTGCGCGGTGGCCCCGTCGTCGACATGGCTGTGGCCGCCGGTCGGTGTGTCTACGCTGGGCGCATCACCGCTGTGGCCGCGGCTGGATTCGACGCCGTCATGCGGAATGCCCGGCTCCACAACGTCATCGGCGTGGCGGCCCGCGGTAAACGCATCGAGCCCGTGTTGCAGCGCTTCGCCGATCGGTTTGGCACCGGGTAGCGGTAATGAGCCGGCAGTGTCGAGCACGGCTCCGAGCTGCTCGGCTCCGGAGTGCTCACCCCAGTTCGCGTACACATCGGCGATCTCAGCGACATCCGGCACGATTCCGAATGTCTTTTCGCTGATGTCGTGGCTGAACTCTGTGAGCCCTTCAGCGGCTTGCTCGGCCACGCTGGGCGGTGCGGGGAACGCTTGCACGTCGGCGTTGGGCGGAAGCGCAGGCACATCGACCCGCCGGCCTCCTGTTTCGGCTGCGGCCTGATTGAGGTTTTCGAGGATCTCGGTCTGCGTGGTCAGGTCAGCGCGAGCGTCAAACAGCGCCTGTGTCAACGGCTCGGTGACGTCGCGACCGGGACCAGCGCCGGGCCCCTGTATGACTGTCTGTGCGGCGGCGGCATCCAGATCGGCCTGGGCGGCGGCCACCGCTTGCTGGGCGGTCTCCACCCGCGCCAGCTGTTGATCCACGATCGCCGGGTCCGCCGCAGCGATCGGGCCTTCCAACGGGGACCGCATGTAGGGCGCGTCGGTGGGAGTCTTTTCCCCGCGTGCTTGGGCGGCCAGCCGATCCAGCACGCTCGGCGGCGTGGCGGCGCCGGGCCCGAACAGTGCCTCATCCACGTTGGCGGGTGTGTCAGGGTCGGCGCTCGATCCCTCTCCGGCCAACGCGTCCAGAGGGTTTGGCGGCCCGTCGTCGGCCGGTTCGGCGTCCTCACCTGCGGCCGCGTCCGGCCCGCCCTCCGATCTCTCGGCGTCGGGGCCGTCTGGTTCTTCTGGTGGCAGCAGCATGTCTTGCCAGGTGCGGTCGCCGGATTGCTCCTCCTTCGTGCCTTCTGGGTTGGCCTCGGTATCGGTTCCGGTCTTGTTGTCCACCAGCTGGACTGAGCTGTCAGACCGGTCATCGCGTTCACCGTCGAACCGAATACCCTCCAGCTCAACAGCTTTGTCCTGCAGACGCTTACCGACGAACTCATCCGTTTGCGAAAGTCGCTCGGCGAACCAGCGGATGTCCTCGGCGTGCTCGCGCGCCGCCATCGTCCGCGCAGCGATCTCGGTCTCATCTACCTCGCGGGTATCGGTAACCGACAGATCTTCGCCGACCTCGAACCCGTCTGCCTCGGCCGCGGCGATAGCACCCAGAGCTTCCCGCTTGGCCGCCTGAATGTCGCGGCTCCCGTCCTCGGCGATCTGAGCGCCCGCACGTTGCACGGCGGTCTGGCTGGCGACCACGACGGCATCGGTGGTCACCCGGTTCAGCGCGGCGTCTTTGGCATCGCCCGCCCAGGCGGTGTTGACGATGTTCGCGCGATGCTGGGCGAAAGCTTCGTCGGACTGGGTCGCGGACGCGCGCCACCGTCCCGCCGCCGCATCGAGGTCGCGGGTCGACCATTCCTCGATCTCCGAACGTGACGGCACCCCGAGTGCCGCGCCGACAGGACTCACACCGTCGCCGAAATGTCTTCCGCGCTACCGCCGTCGGTGTTGTCATAGCGAGCAGCAGCCACCGTCAGGTCGCCGGCTTGGCCCGACACCCGCGCGGACTGGCGGGCACGCGTCGCACTCATCGCGGCATCCAGGGCCGAAACGCCCGCGGCGCTGGGCTGTGCGCCAGTCGGGCCGCCCACGGCCGCGCCCGCCAACGTCCCGGCCGCGGCGTCACTGCCGGCAGCTGCCGCCCGAAGATCGCCCGAATCAACTTCCAGTTCGTTCCCCACGTCAACCTCCCATCGGCCTCACACGCCGCAGCCGAGACTAACTCAGCTGCGCTGTAGCTCTGCGCAGAAGTTTTCCGCGGTCTGCGCCGGGCTGGGTCCGGCGTCTCCCGAGCGGTGACTGCCGTCGACGGCCTGAGTTGTCAGTAGGTGCCGATAGCGTCGAATCAAGTCAACAGATGCCGCAGCCTCAGCCTGGCCCGGCATCTCACCTGCTGAGGGGAGCTCGTCATGATTCGACCCCACAACGCCACCGAAACCGTGGTCATCGTGCTCGGCGACGACGAAACCGTCCGCCGCTGTGAACAATTGACGGCTCGCGCCGCGCTGCGATCGACGACCGTCGTCGCGATGTTCGCATTCCCGGCGGGCGCGCCTGCCTCGCACGACGACTTGACCGAGGTCGAAGGAGTCGTCGCCGCACTGGCCCGGGCGATCTCGCTCCGGCTGCCGATATGGATGCCAGAGCCGATGGCGGACCTGAGGCGCGAGCAGCACTATCGCCGGCTGAGTCTGGTGCTGCAGCGGCATGGACTCGACCTGCTCGTGGGCCACGATCTCTGGCCGATGCCGGACACGGGCGGTATGAACGAAATTGACTACGCGTTACGCCGTGAGGTGCAGACCGTCGACGACCTTGATCGCGCGGCCCTGGCCGCTGCCGGGGTGGACAGTCTTGAGAGGGTCGTCGAACAGGCAGCCAACGCTTCACTGGCTGCCGCTCACGAAAATGATTGGCCACCAGTGCTTCCGCAGGCGGGCTTGCAGTGGGCCCAGCGTAGCCAGGCCGTCCTAGGCTATGTGCGCTGGCTGGTAGACGGTTGCGGTGTGACTCGTGCGGCGGCCGCGAGGGTGCTGAACTCGTCGGGTCAACGCTCCCCTGACGGCCGGGCGTGGCAGTCGCGAAACGTGTCGGCGTTGCTCGACGGTCACTACGACCGACAAGCAGCGGCATAACTCCTGGCGCCGCCCATGTGCTACATAAATGCTACAGTCGTAGCATGTCAACGGTCGCCTCCCGCGAACTGCGAAACGACACGGCGGGCGTGCTTCGTCGGGTCCAAGCCGGCGAAGAGGTGACGATTACGGTGAATGGGCGAGCCGTCGCGATGATCACCGCGGTGCAGCCCAGGCGTCGGCGGTGGGTGTCGAAGGGTGAATTGGTCAAGCGGCTCGAGACCAGCCAGGCGGATTTCGGTTTGCGCGATGACCTCGCGGAGCTCGCCGGTGAAACCACCGAGGAACTCGACGAGTTGTGACGACCGATCAGCCCGCCGCCGGCATCCTCGACACCTCGGTCTTCATCGCCAACGAGAGCGGGCGCCAACTCGAGACATCGCTGCTTCCAGAGGAACTCGCCACGACTGTGGTGACCCTGGCCGAACTGAACGCGGGCGTGCTCGCGGCGAAGACCTCCGAGATCCGAGCGCGTCGGCTTCGCACCTTGGATGCCGTCGCCGACATGACGGCGTTACCGGTCGACGAAGACGCGGCTCAAATGTGGGCGCTGCTACGCGTCCACCTCGCTGAGGCGGGGCGACGGGTCCGAGTCAATGACCTGTGGATCGCGGCAATCGCAGCCGCTAAACAGCTGCCCGTCGTCACGCAGGATGGGGACTTCGACGTCCTGGAAGGTGTCGCGGGTCTCGCAATAGTCCACGTCTGATTCCGCCTACCATTGTGCGCTGACATTGGCGGCGATCTGGTCGGCGATCCTCACCGCCGAGTCGCCAGGGTTGGCGCTGCACGTGTTGATGTCGATGATGACGTTGTTGCGCAATGCCAGTGCGCGCCCGCACGCCCAGCCGGGAGCACCAGCGTCCCGTTGCGCCGCAATGGTTCTCAGCGTGTCGTCCGCAACGGAGATGTGCCCGACCGACCACTGCGACCCGCTCTGCGTATGGATGTACTCGCTGCAGGCCGGCCACTGCTGGGCGGAGGCATCCAAGAACGCACGGGCCATCTCCACCGTGGGAAACAACACCACCGCTTGCTTGAGATAGTGCGTGAAGTCATCGCCGTTGTTAAGGCTCTGATCGCGCTCGGCCCGAAAGCCGCTCTCGGCATACACCGGCGCCTCCGCCGCGCCGTCGACGGCCAGGCATTCCGCAGGCGCCATGGTGGCGCTGTTGTCGGACATCGAGGTCTGGGTGTTAGTGACCGTCATCCCGACTGTGCCCATCGCGACGTTCACCTGTTCGGGGTGCAGCAGCAACTTGACCAACTCACGCTCGACGAGCGGACGCGGACTCATCGTTCGGGTGGTGGTCACCGACTCGGCGTTGCCGACATTGCTGACGCAGCCGGTGATCAGAACGGAGATGACTGCAACCGCCAGTGCGGCCGTGGGTCGGCGCATATGTTCCCTCCCGTCAAGGCGTGCGCAACCGATTCGTCGCGTGTCATCCCCCTATAACGCGCACTGAGGAAATGATGCAGCAGCACCGATGAGGCCTGAGCGAGGTGAACGGTGTTTCATGGTCACGATGAACAGTGCTTTTCATAACGGGTCGAGCACAGCGCGCAAATAACACACGAGGAGAGTGCGGTGACGGTGCAGCTGCGCTATCCGCAGAACGCGCCCTAACCCTCCGCAGCGACCAGCGACCCCAACTTCACGTCGGGGTTGTCCCGTTGGAACCCCTCAAGCCTCCATGGTGTCGAGAACAGCACCAGCATCACGCCGTCCGTGCGCGTCAGCACCTCCGCTGACACCTGCCGGTTCATGAACTCGGCGTCCGCTGGATCCACCACCCGCGCAACCTGATACGGCAGCGACTCCAACGAAATCGGCGCACCGATCTCCGTGGCCATCCGGTGGGTCGCCACCTCGAACTGCATCGGTCCGACCGCGGCCAGCACCGGTGCCTGCTCCCCGCGACGGTCCGAGCGCAGCACCTGAACGACACCCTCCTGCTCCAGCTGCTCGATTCCGCGGCGAAACTGCTTGTGCTTACTGGGATCTGCGCCGCGCGCCACCGCGAAATGCTCGGGCGAGAAGCTCGGTATCGGCGGATACTGCACGGGCACATCGACATACAGCGTGTCACCTGGCCGCAACGCAGCCGCGTTCGCCAACCCGATCACATCACCGGGCCACGCCGTGTCCAGCGTCGCGCGCTGCTGCCCGAACACCGACTGCGCGTACTTCGTCACGAACGGCTTACCCGTCGCGGCATGGGTCAGCACGTCCCCACGCTCGAACGTCCCCGACACCACCCGCGCGTACGCGATCCGATCCCGGTGCGCGGAATCCATCCCGGCCTGCACCTTGAAAACGAAAGCGCTGAAGGGAGATTCGACCTCGCGAAGCGCCCCGTCGACCGAAGCTGCCCCGCTCGGCGCCGGCGCCAGCTCGGCGAGCACATCGAGCAACTGATTCACCCCGAAGTTCAACGCCGCCGACGTGAACAGCGTCGGAGTCGACTCTCCGCCCAGAAACGCCGAACGGTCGTAATCGGAGCCGTCCATCGACAGCAGTTCGGACTCCTCGACCGCGGTCTCCCAGTCGACGCCCGCAGCAGCGAAAGCATCCGCCGCCTCGATGTGCTCTTCCGGCGCCGCGGTCGCGCCACCGGCGGTACGGGTGAACCGAATAAAACGACCAGTACGGCGGTCCAGCACTCCCTTGAAATCTCCGGCGATGCCGACCGGCCACGTCAGGGGAGTGGGCCGCAACCCAATCCGCGAGTGGATCTCGTCGATCAATTCCAGCGCGTGGCGACCCGGACGGTCCCACTTGTTGATCACCGTGATGATCGGGATTCCGCGGTGCTTACACACCTGGAACAACTTCAACGTCTGCGGCTCGAGACCCTTCGCCGCGTCGATGAGCATCACCGCGCAGTCCACCGCCGTCAGCACCCGGTAGGTGTCCTCGGAGAAATCCGCGTGGCCCGGGGTGTCGAGCAGATTGATCACGCACTCGCGATACGGGAACTGCAGCGCCGTCGAGGTGATCGAGATGCCCCTGGCCTTCTCCATGTCCATCCAGTCCGACACCGTCGAGCGGCGGCCCGCCTTACCGTGCACCGCGCCGGCTTCGGTGATCGCCCGGGCGTGCAGCGCCAGCGCCTCGGTCAGCGTGGACTTGCCGGCGTCGGGATGGCTGATGACGGCGAACGTCCTTCGACGGCCGGCCTCAGCAGAGATGCGGCCGGCGGGCGGCGCGGCGGCCAGGGCGTTTTCGGTCATAGCACCCGCGATGGTATTGGCCCCGGAGTGCAAACCGTTAATCGAGCCAGGTCAAGCCAGGATCGATGCGAGTTCTGCGCGGGGGATCGAGACCGTCCGCGGGCCGGCCGCCGAGATGGTCCACTGCCCCTGGCTGAGGAAGAACAGCACCGCGTCATCGGTGAGTGCGAAGTTCTTGTACATCCGCGCGCCGATGGGGTTGTCGCCGACGGTCACGCTCGGCAATTGCTTCTCCAAATCGGCCGCCACCAGACGGTCCAGCATCGCGACGGGATCGGCGTCCGGTTTGAACAACTCGTCGAAGGTGATCGGCGCCTTCTTGCCGAGGTCGTAATTGAGGGCGTCGTAGTTCGTCACCGGGTGAGCGCCACCGAAGTTGACGTACTCCTCGAAGACCAGGCTTTCGGTGCCCGAGCCCGGCGCACCCGATCGGAATGTCTGCGACTTGATGTCGAGCGCCTTGGGCACATCGCGGGCCGGAGAATCCTCGACCAAGTCGATGAACTCGTCGCGTTGATCGGTCAGGACGTCCTCCACCGCGCCTTGGTCGGGATAGTCGACGGGGAAGCTCATGTCGATCGTGTAGTCGGGCGTCTCGGTGTGGACCGTGCAGAGGCCGGCAGCACCGACCGTTCCCTCGAGCTCGGTGCACGCGGAGGACCCCGCAGCCGTGGCGGTCGGCGCCGCGGACGTGGTGGCCGTCCCGGACGTCGAGGTTGTCGGCGGCGTCGTGACGGCCTCCGACGGCGCCGGTTCGGTGGAGCTGTCGCACGCCGCCACGGTGAGGATCACCGCGACCGCAATCACCAGGTGCCGCTTCGTCATGTATGGAGCATGCCTCACTCGACATCACCGGTCACTGCAATCACCAGGGTCAGCCGACGGCGGACGCCGACGGCGGGGCCGAACCACCCTCCGGCTCGCGGTCCGTCATCAACGCGGCGATCGCGTCGCGGTCGGCCGCCGAGGGAAGGCCCATCCCGCGCGCATACCCGTAGACCTCATGCAGCGGGGTCGAGCCAGTGCGGCCCTGAAGAATGTCCACCGACTCCGTCCTGATCAAACCGGGATGCTCCACGCCGCAGGCCTCGGCCACCTTGACCAAATCGCGGCGCAGCGTCTTGACGTAGTTCGCCATCCGCTCGGCCTTGACTTCCGGCACCACGCCGCGGGCCAGCCACGCGTTCTGAGTGGCGACGCCGGTGGGACACGTGTCGGTGTGGCACTTCTGCGCCTGAATGCAGCCGATGGCGAGCATGGCCTCCCGTGCGACATTGACCATGTCGCAGCCGAGCGCGAAGCCGATGATCGCGTTGTCGGGCAGGCCGAGCTTGCCGCCACCGATGAAGACGACCTGCTCGTGCAGATCCCGCTCGGCGAAGATTTGGTACACCTGAGCGAACCCGAGTTGGAAGGGCAGCGAAACGGTGTCGGTGAAGATCATCGGCGCCGCGCCCGTGCCGCCCTCGCCGCCATCGATGGTCACGAAGTCGACCCCGCGCCCGGTCTCGCGCATGAGATCGGTTAGCTCGCACCAGAATTCGAGATCACCGACGGCCGACTTGATCCCGACCGGCAAACCCGTCTCCGCGGCGAGCAGTTCCACCCAGTCCAGCAAGCTGTCGGTGTCGCTGAACTCCGCATGTCGCGACGGACTGATGCAGTCGCGGCCCTCCGGCACCCCGCGCGCCTCGGCGATCTCGGCCGACACCTTCGGCGCGGGCAGCAGCCCACCGAGGCTCGGCTTGGCACCCTGACTGAGCTTGATCTCGAGAGCACGCACCGGAGCGCCGGCCACCACGGCCTTGAGCTTGTCGAGATCGAAACGACCCTCCTCGTCCCGGCAGCCGAAATACGCTGTGCCGATCTGGAAGACGAGCTCGCCGCCATGCCGGTGATATCGCGAAATGCCGCCCTCGCCGGTGTTGTGTAGACAGTCGGCCAGCGCGGCGCCGCGGTTCAGTGCCTCGACGGCGTTGCCTGACAGCGAGCCGAAACTCATTGCCGAAATGTTGACGATTGACTTGGGCCGGAATGCCTTGGGGCGGTTGCGCGCTGCGCCTATCACTTTGGCGCAGGGCACCTCGAGTTCGTGCCCGGCCTTCGGCGCCGACGGCGGGTCGGCTCTGCTGAACGTGCGGTGCTTGATCACCGGATAGCCGGCGGTGTACTCGAGATCGTTGTCGGTGCCGAAGCCGAAGTAGTTGTTCTCCTTCTTCGCCGAGGCGTACACCCAGCGACGCTGATCGCGAGTGAACGGGCGCTCCTCGTCGTTGGCCGCCACGATGTACTGCCGAAGCTCGGGGCCGATCGCTTCGATCAGATAGCGAGCGTGTCCGAGCAGCGGATAGTTGCGCAGCAGCGCGTGCTTGCGCTGGAACAGGTCGCGCGCGACGACAGCCCCCACCGTCGAGGCGGCCGCCGCCGCGAGTGTGCGAACAGCTCTGCCCATGTGGGCAGTGTTTCCGCGCTGACGGGGCGTAAACCCCGCCTCTCGTTCTGCCCGCGGCGTGTCCACCCTCCGTGGGATGATGCCCGCACGCGATACGCGAAGGAGATTCCGATGGGGTTCGAACGAATCGACGACCTACTCAACGCCGTAACGGCCAACGGGTCCCTGCACGGCATCGCCGCCACCGTCGTCGGCCGCGACGGCGTCCTCTACGAAGGCGCGGCCGGAGACGCCCGGCCCGACACCATCTTCCGCAATGCATCGATGACCAAGGCCGTCGCCACCACCGCCGCGCTGCAACTCGTCGAGGAGGGCCGCCTCGACCTCGACGCAACGGTGGCCTCGATTGTCCCCGAGTTCGGCGAGCTCCAGGTGCTCGACGGGTTCGAGGACGGGCAACCGGTCCTTCGCGCGCCCAAGACCCAGGCCACCGTCCGCCAGCTGATGAACCACACGTCCGGCTGCGGCTACTTCTTCCTCAACGAGAAGCTCCACAAGTACTGCATGGACCACGGATTCCCCCACGTGCTCACCGGGCTCAAACAGAGCATCAGCTCGCCGCTGGTCCACGATCCCGGCACGGTCTGGGAGTACGGAGTCAGCACCGACTGGGTCGGCCAGGTCGTCGAGGCCGTGAGCGGCCAGGCGCTGGGCGACTACGTCGCCGAGAATGTCTACGGCCCGCTCGGCATGACGGACTCGACGTTCACCCCGACCGACGAGCAGCGCGCGCGCTTCCTGCCCGTCCTGACGAGGGCGGCGGACGGCAGCCTGGTGCCGACCGAGATCGACCTCGATGTCGAGCAGGAATGGCATTCAGGCGGCCACGGGTCCTACGGGACGATTCGCGACTACGGGCGGTTTGTCCGCGCGTGGGTCAACGGCGGCGAACTCGACGGCAGGCGCATCCTCAACGAGGCGACGGTGGAGCTCGCGCTGCGGGACCACCTCGACGGGGCACCGCTGCCGAAGAAGCTGGAGCCGACTGTCCCCGAGCTGGCCAACCCGGTCGAGCTGCTCGATGTGCCGCAGGGGTGGGGCCTGGGGTTCCACGTGTACTCGATCGATCTGCCCGGCATGCGCAGCGCCGGCTCCGGCGACTGGTCGGGCCTGTTCAACACCTACTTCTGGGTCGACCGCAAGGCAGGGATCGGCGCCGTCATCGCGACGCAACTGCTGCCGTTCTTCGACGCCAAGATGGTCGAGACCGCCCTCGGCTTCGAGGCCACCGTCTACGCCGAGCTCCGCGCCGCGGTGTCCTGAGCACTGGGCGCCGCGCGGCCCCGGCCGCTGTGGGAAGATTCAACGCATTCGTATCGGCGTGATGATGCGATGCGCGGGGGGTTCCGCCTGGTTCCACACCCTCGACAGGGTTGTCGGTGGGCGCATCTGTCACGTCTGCAAAAGCCCGTAGATGTTTGGAGTTCCATGTCCACCCATAGGTTTTCGGAGCGCGATCCTGCCCCGATTGTGGTGCTGATCGCCGCGATGCTGGCGTGGCTGGTGTCGGCCGTAGCCCTGACCGAGTCGACAACGTGGCCGATAGCGGCCGTCGTCGCCGTGACGGCAGGGTTCGGGCTGCTGGTTGGTGCGGTGAGCCGCGCGATCGCCTCCGGTGCGATTCGTCGCGGCGCCGGTGTCGCGGGACGGGCTGCCGTCCTGATTGCCATCGGGCTCGTGGTCGGCGAACTCGCCGCCGTCGTCGTGTTCTCCGGATCGATCGATCGGCTGCTCGGCGAGCAGGCGGCGCACACCGCCGAGTCCACCCCGGCCGCATCGCAAGCCGCGGCCGACCTCGACCGGAGTCGTACGGCGCGCGACGGGCTCGACGGGGCTGTGGAGCAGGCCGTGCAACGCCGTCAGGAGGCCCTGGTGGTAGCCCGTTGTGAGTTCAACCCTCGGCCCGACTGCCCGCAAATCGCGATCACCGGTGTGCCCGGTGCCGGCCCGGAAACCCGCACGGCGAACGATTTTCTCGCCGACGCCCAGCGGACGCTCGACGCCGCGTTGGCCGAGCGGGACCGCCAGGCTGCCGTGCTCGATTCCCAGATCGCCGATGGCGAGCGTGCGGTGGCGCAGGCCCGGCAGGAGGCGGTGGCCGACGCGGATCGCGGGCTGGGCGCTCGGTGGGTCGCGATGAACGATCACACGTTGGCTGATTCGGGTGCTTTCGTCATGCGGCTGCTCGTCGACGGATTCTTCGTCCTGCTGAGCTTGCTGCCGCTGATCCTCAAGCTGTGGCGCGGCGAGACGTCGCAGGACCGCGTTGTCGCCGCCGATGTCGAGCGGGATCGAGCGGAACTCCATGCCGACACCGCGATCGCGGTGAAGCGGGCCGAGGTGCGCGCAGCCATCGACACCATGTGGGCCGAACAGCAGTTGGCCAGTGCCCGCATGGCCGTCGAGGCCCAGCTCGAGATCGATCGCGAGGAGCAACGCCGCCGGGTGATCGAGGCGACCGAGCCGGCGGTGACCGCACGATCGGAGCGCATACCCCAGACCGCAATCGAGGACGTGTACCTGCCGATCGCCGCCGAGGCCGAAGCGGCCAGCCTCTTACCGGCCGAGTTGGCGCCCGCGGTGGTCGACGACGCATCGGAGGACGACGGCCGCTCGGTGGAGCGGTCCGGACGTCCGCTGATCCCGGCCATTCCGGACGTCACTCGGGCCGCCGCGCGCTGGATTCGCCCCCTGGTGCCGCCGATCCTCGCCAACGCGATCGACACCACCACCAAGCCGCTGCGGGGCATGCGGCAGATCTTCGAGGAGACCGAGGAGATCCACATCTCGATGCGACGCACCCACAGGGTGAGTTCTCACATCGAGGAGGCCGAGGAGGCTGGGCAAGCTACCGAGCCTGTGTCACCCACAACGTCGAGGGGCGACGATCGGGCCGAACTCGCCGGCAGCAGCACGCGTGAACTGCGCGGGCGTCGCGGCCCCCGGGAACTCCCTCCGGGGCGCTAGCGCTTCACCGCATAGCGCAGGTGCGCCACACCCGGCGCATGCAGGACGCGGACGAGTTCCAGCACGGGGACGCCGGCCTCGAAGCCGTCGAACAAGCGCTCGCCCGAGCCGAGGATCACCGGCGACACCTGAAGGTCGATCTCGTCGACGAGGCCGGCCTTGATCGCCTGCCGCGCGCATGAAGCACCGCCGGCGATGGAGATGTCGCGGTCGCCGGCGGCGGCCCGGGCTTGTGCGTAGGCGGCTTCGATGCCGTCGGTCACGAAATGGAAGGTGGTTCCCCCCTCCATCTCGATGGGCTCGTGCGCGTAGTGCGTGAGGACGAACACCGGGCAGTGATACGGCGGGGTGTCGCCCCACCAGCCTTTCCAGTCCGAATCGGCCCATTCGCCGCGGATGGGGCCGAACATGTTGCGGCCCATGATGGTTGCGCCCATTCCGTCGAGCATCTCCGATATCACCTGCTGGTTGACCGGATGCTCACTGGCCGGCCCGATATGCCACTGGTGAACATTGATCCCACCCACGCCGAGGGGATTCTCCTCACTTTGGTCGGGTCCGGCGACGTAGCCGTCCGCCGACATCGACATCGAGAGGTTGGTTCGCGTCATGCCCAAGGAGACCACCCGGCCCCCCAAAACTCATCGGCAAGTGGCGAATCGGGCGCGCAAACCCACCGTTTACGGTGCGTCAGCGCGCCGAATTCGTTTCAGCAGTCCACGCCGAGGGTAAGAAGTGCCGGCATGGCGAGCGTCAAAGGTGCGGTCAACGAAGCCACCCAGACGCGCGTCGTCGAATGGATCGCGCGGGCCGGCTATCCGGTCAGCGGGGTACTGCATCTGCTCATCGCCTACCTGATCGTCCGGGTCGCGCTGGGTTTCGGCGGTGACGCCGACCAGACCGGCGCGCTGGCGACGCTAGCCAACCGTGGTGGCGGCGCGCTGCCGCTGTGGATCGTGGCCGCCGGACTCATCGCACTGGCGATGTGGCGGTTCGCGGAAGCGGTGCTGGGCCTGCATCCTGGTGAAAGCGCCCACGCCCACCACCGCGATTCGCCGATCAGCGACCGGCTCAGGGCCTCCGGACTGGGTCTCCTCTACTGCGCCGTCGCATTCACCGCCATCCAGTTCGCGCTGAACGTGTCGCGCTGGGGCAAGGACGCGACCGAAGGACTGAGCGCACGGTTGATGCAGTCCGGCGGCGGCAAGACCGTACTGGTCATCGTCGGATTCGTCGTCGCCGCAATCGGCGCCTATTACGTGCACAAAGGAGCGACCCGGAAATTCCTCAACGACCTGACGGTTCCGGGCGGCCGGCTGATCACGGTGCTCGGCATCTGCGGTCATGTCGGGGAGGGGTTCGTGCTGTTCTCGGCGGGCCTGTCCGTCATCGCGGCGACATACATGAGCGATCCGGCCAAGGCGACCGGTCTGGACGCAGCGGTCAAATCGCTGGGGCACGCACAGTTCGGAACGGCGATCTTGATCGCTGCCGCAACGGGTTTCGCGGCATATGGCTTGTACAGCTTTGCGTTGGCGCGCTACTCGCGGATGTGAGCAGTTGCTCTTGGCTTTCTCGTGTCGCGCGATAGCTCTGGAGATACCGGTCGATCTGCTCACGCCGCAGTGGCCGCGCCCAGATGTTCGACCCCTCGATCTCGATGCCGCTGTCGTTGGACGCGGCGCGCTTGCGGGCACCGACGCGGAACCCTGCGACCGTCGCGACCATCAAGACGACCAATCCGGCGCCGATGATCCCGGCCAGCGGACTCTTGGCCGCCAGCGAGTAGACGAACGTCCCGAGTGCGACGAACGTCAATAGGAACAACACATACGCCACATTCGTCGGAGAAATTCGTCCCAGTATCTTTCTCATCCCTTTCACCTCTACCGTCTACCAAAACGCTACGCGTATCGTAGCGCTACGCCTAGTGTAGCGTTTGGTCGGCTCCGGGTATTCCCGGTGAGAAGAAGGGGGAGTCGATGGCGCAACGGCCAACCACCGACGAACGCATCGCCGACGCCACCCTGGCGTTGCTGCGCACCAAAGGCGCCGGCGCGGTGACGGTCGAAGCGGTGGCGGCGCGCTCGGGCATAGCCAAGACGACGATCTATCGACGGCACCGCGACCGCCGCGCCATGCTCTCCGCCGCGTTGACGGGAATCGCCAATCCGGAACCGCTCGCAGACGACGCGACGGCGCCCGATCGGTTGCGGTGGGTCATCCGGGAAGCCGTCAAGGCGATCGACGACGGAATCGGCTTCGGTGGCCTGGCATCGCTGCTCACCGATGACGACCCCGACTTCACGAAGCTCTTCCGCCGTATCCTCGCCCGCCAGCGAGCGAAACTGGAGTCAGTGATCGACGACGCCAAAGGCGACGGGTCCTTTCGCGCCGATGTCGACGGCGCGACCTTGATCGACGCGATCGTCGGTGCGCACATCGCCGAACGTTCCCGCACCGGTCGGATCACAGCGGCATGGGAGCGACGGCTGTTCGACCTCTTCCGGCCCAGCGTGCTCACACGAGTGCAAAGCTGTTCATCGTGAGTGGTGCAGTGTCGACGTGTACGGAGTGTGGAACGCATGCAGGTCCCGCGGAGGGAGTCTGTGAGAACTGCGGTGCCGCGTTGACGGCGATCCGACAGCTCGCGGTGCCCAGGTCAGCTCCGGGCCCCGATGGCCAGGAGCCGGATCGCGATGAAAATCAGATCGGCGCGATCGTGCTGATCACCGACCGCGGTATCGAGCACGCGCGCAACGAAGACGCCGGCGCAGCGGGAATCGTGGTCAACAGCGCGGGGGACCGGCCGCGTGCGATCGTCGCCGTGGTCTGCGACGGCGTCTCCACCTCCGCCGACGCACAGAAAGCGTCGAGGGCCGCGTCGGCGGCAGGCGTCGACGCAATGCTGAAGGCACTGGCCGCATCCCGCGACATCCCGTCGGTGATGGTGGCCGGACTCGCTGATGGGGCAAAGGCGGCCGCGGAATCCACGTCGCCCGAAGGATTCAGCGCTGCGTCGTGCACCTACACAGCTGCGGTCGTCGTTCCGGCCGAGGGCGGACAGGTGCAGATCGCGGTCGCCAACGTGGGGGACAGCAGGGTGTACTGGCTGCCCGAGCCGCCCGCGCAGCCGCAACGGCTGACCGTCGACGACACCGTTGCGCAGCAACTGATCTCCGCGGGCATACCGGCGGACTCGCCGGCCGTACTGCGAGGGGAGCACACTCTGACCCGGTGGTTCGGTCGCGATGCCGATCGGGAGTGGGACGAATCAAGCGTCCATACGATGACCACCGCCGACCGAGGCGTCCTGGTGTTGTGCTCGGACGGACTGCACAACTACCTGCCCGAGGCCGCCGACATCGCTCGGTTCTGCACCGGAATCGCACCGGACGAGGCCGCTCGCGCGCTGGTCGATCATGCATTGCGTGCCGGCGGTCACGACAACATCACCGTGATCGTCATTCCGATCGGGCCTCACGAGTTTGGTTGAGCGGCGGCGACTTTGCCAGTGACGGTGGTTTCTCGGTCTCACTGACCAATATGACTGTGTGCCAACCTCACAGCGACTTTGTCGCTCAACTACTACCGCAACACCAATGTCAGCGACTTTGTCGCTGAGAGCTTGGCACCAACCACATATGGTCCCGCTGAACCGCGAAGTCCTCGACACAAGAGTCAGGCGGTCGTCATCGCCTTGTCGTGCTCCATCACCTCGACGGCTGCACGCTCACCCGAGCGCACCGCACCATCGATGAACCCGAACATGAGCGCCGAGCTCTCCGTGCCCGCCCAGTGGATCCGCCCGCACGGCTCCCGAAGCGCCGGCCCGAACTCCGTCAGCACCCCCGGCGGAGTGTGCGCGATCATGCCGCCGCCCGAATACCGCTCGAGCGTCCAGTTCTGCTCGACGTAGTCGATCGGCGTCAGCGCCTTGTCGCCGAACCGCTCGGCCACCGCCGCGAGCACCCTTTCCCGGCGTTCTGCCTCGCTGAGTTTCGTCATCTCGCGTGCGACGGGCCCTTCGGTGATGACCGTCAGGCTGCCGGGCGTCCCCTTGTCCGTGCACGAGTCGATCGTCAGGTTGGCCATCGACCCGGGCGCGAACGACTGACCCGACAGGCCGTCGGCCCGCCAGAACGGTTCGTCGTAGATCAACGCGATCTTGTACACCGCGCCCGACGGCACCCGCTGCTGCAGGAACGCTCGATCCACGGGAAGCATTGGCTCGAAGATGATTTGGGACACGATGCTCACCGGCACGGCCACGATCGCACGGCGTGCCCGGACCACCATGTCGTCGGACCGGACCGTGACGCCGCCGTCGTCCTGGGTGACACTGCGCACCGGCTGCGACAGATGGATGACGTCACCCAGTTCGGCAGTGATCGCGCGATGGATCGCGCCCATCCCGCCGACCGGGCGCTCGTCCTCGGCCGCATCCTTGACGCCGAGCACAAAGCTCGGCCCGCCGGCCGAGGCCATCTGATACAGCACGAACAGCAGCGAAATCTCCGATGCCGCAGAGGTATACAGCCCGGATATGGAGTAGTCGAGCAATTGGTGAGCGGGCTTGGACAGCGTATTGCGATCCAGCCACTCCGCCCACGTGATCTGGTCCCACTTCTTCGCCTTCGGCGCATCCCACGGAGCCTCCGGCGGAATCGACTTGCACATCGACGTCAGCTCGAGGAAGACCTTGCCGATGTTCGCCACCGCCCACGGACTCATCGACAACGGGATCGTGCCCTTGTACTTGTACGCCTTCCCGTCGACGAACATCATCGCCTCGCCGTCGGTGTACTGCTTGTAGCTCGGGATGCCGAACTCCTTCATCAGCGCATAGATGGCGTCCTGGCCGGGCCCGATCCACGCGCCGCCCCGATCGATCCACAACCCGTCGTCCCGGGTCTCGGTCCACGTGCGACCGCCCACCCGGTCGCGCGCCTCCAGTAGCGCGACCGAATGCCCCGCCTGCTTCAAGCGCAACGCCGCGGTCAGTCCGCCGAACCCGGCACCCACCACGCAGTAGTCAACATCCATGCTTATTAGACATACGCCTAATTAGACATGGCGTCAATACCCGCAAAGAGGTCGCTGACAAGGCGTTTGATGCGAAGTCGAGCTAGAAGTTGCGTAGTGCAGTAATTACCGGGCCGGCGCCCCGGGCGGGCCCGGCGCCGCAGGCAACGGCGCGGGCGGCGGGGGAGGCGGGGGGTTGATGATGCGCAGGATGTCCGGCTTCATCTGCTGCAGCTGCGCACCCCAATAGCCCCAGCTGTGCGTGCCATTCGGCGGGAAGTTGAACACCGCATTGCGGCCGCCGGCGGCCTGGTACTTCTCCTGGAACTCCTTGTTCGTGCTCAGCGTGATGTTCTCCAGGTACGACGCGCTGAACTGCGTTCCGAAACCACCACCGCCTGCGTCGAGGTCGGACGATGTGCCGTTGCCGCAGTACACCCAAATCGCCGTGCGGTTGGCCACCAGTCGATTGATGTTGAGCATCGGGTCATTTCGCTGCCACGCCGGGTTGTTCGGCGGCCCCCACATGTCGGCAGCCTTGAAGCCGCCGGCGTCCATCATCGCGAAGCCAATCAGCGTCGGCCACATACCTTTCGACGGGTTGAGGTATCCCGACAGCGACGCGGCGAAGAAGAACTGCTGCGGATGCCACGCCGCCAGCGTCAGCGCCGCTCCACCCGACATCGAGAGTCCCACAACGGCATTGCCGCGCGGATCCTGTCCTTTGTTGGCCATCAGCCAGCTCGGCAGCTCATTGGTCAGGAACGTCTCCCATTTGTAGGTGACCGTTCCGTTGAAGCCTCGCGCCGGCGCGTACCAGTCGCTGTAGAAACTCGACTGCCCGCCGACGGGCATCACGACCGACACACCGGATTCGTAGAACCACTCGAACGCCGCGGTGTTGATGTCCCAGCCGTTGAAGTCTTCCTGCGCGCGAAGGCCGTCGAGCAGATACACCGAATGCGGCCCACCGCCCTGGAACTGGACCTTGATGTCGCGGCCCATCGACGGCGACGGCACCATCAGCGTCTCGACCGGCAGGCCATCCCGCGAGTAGGCCGAGGCCTGCGGCGACGGAACAACCATCACAGCCGCAGCCATCATCAGGGCGCAGACGACCAGCCTGCCGACACGACGCGCGAATCCCTCCACCACGGCGCGAAACTAACAACACCACTGCATACTCTTGCGCTCCCGCGCTCGGCAGTGATCAGTCTGTTATCGGGATGAGATCCGTCGTGACACTTCGCCATAGCGCTCGATACGCGCGGGGTCGGCCAACGCGTTGTACAACACGATGCGCGTCGCGAGCTCTCCGTACTTCGAGATTAGGGCGTCGGCCAGCCCCTCCCACGTCGACTCCGTCGCGAACTGAGCGATGTGCTCGTCGGTGATCTGCGCGGCCATGCCCCTGTAATCGCCGGCCTTCTGCTTCTCGCGGATCCGCGCCGTCGTGCCCTCGAACCCGGCCTCGTCCCAGATGAACGCGTAATTCGGTGTGCTCCCATAGAAGCTCATGCTCGTGCGGACCAGTTCGCGCTCGCGATCCCGTTCCTCGTCGCTGTCCCCGACGATCGTCATGACCGGCACGATCACCGCCACATCCGATGCCGTCCGGCCCGACTTCGTCGCTCCCTCAGCGATATTCGGCACCACGTGCCGTGTGATGTAGCCCGGCTCGCCCAGCGGATGCACGTGCACCCCGTCGGCCACCTCGCCGGCCATGCGCAGCATCCACGGATTGACCGCCGCGATGTCCACTTTCGGATCCGGCGCGTCGATCGGGCCCGCGCTCCACTGCGGGGTGATGAAGTCCATGTCGTAGAAGTCGCCGTGGTGGTCCAGCCTGCCCGTCCGGAATGCTCTGAAGCACGCCTTGACGGCCCGTACGTAATCGCGCAGCCGCGGGCCCGGGCGCTCGAAGTCGACGCCGTAGCGCCGCACCACATGCGTGCGCACCTGCGTGCCGAGGCCGAGGCGGAACCTGCCGTCCGTCGCCTCCTGCAGTTCCCACGCCGCCGCCGCCGTGACGAACGGGCTACGCGGGAACGCCACCGCCACACCCGTCGACAGGTCGAGGCCCGGCGCGGCCTGCGAAGCGACGGCCGCATTCAGATACGCGGTCCGGCCGGTCTCGGTGAACAACAGCCCGGAGAATCCCGCCGCTGCTGTCCGGGCCGCGAGCGTCCCGATCGTCTTCAACGGCTGCGGCGTGATCATCGCGTCGACATCCACAGGGGCACGGTACGCCCGGCTTGTCGTACGCTGAGTCGATGGAGCTACTACGTGACGTAGTTGTACTGCTGCACATCGTCGGCTTCGCCGTCACCTTCGGCGCGTGGGTCAGCGAGGCAGTCGCCAAGCGGTTCAGCTTCACCCGCGTCATGGACTACGGGCTGCTGCTGTCGTTGCTCACCGGCTTGGCGTTGGCCGCGCCGTGGCCCGCGGGCATCGAACTGAACTATCCGAAGATCGGCATCAAGCTCGTCATCCTCATCGCGATCGGCGGCGTGCTCGGCATGGGCAGTGCCCGGCAGAAGCGCACCGGAGTGGCCGTGCCGCGTGCGCTGTTCGTCACCGTCGGAGTGTTGTCCTTCGTCGCGGCCGCCATCGCCGTGCTGTGGTAGCTGAGGATTCACCGCACCGCCGCGGTACCGGCTAGCAGGAATTACGATCGGCCGGCTGGGCGCCGCAACGGCCACCCGATGGCAAATGCTCTACCGCCGGTTCCTGGCGCTGGTGGTACGGCCGACCGCGCCGCCGCTCTGGCTCGGCGTGCTCGTGGGGGCTGGGTTCATCGCCGTCGAATGGGTGCTCGTCGTCCAGCTGAAACGAGTCGCGCCGGAGAACGCCTTCGGCGCCGTCTTCCTGCTCGGCGTGCTGGTGGTGTCCGCCGGCTGGGGCTTCGGCCTTGCCGTCGCGACGTCGCTGGCCAGTGCCGCGGTCTACGTCTACATCCACAGCGAGGGGGCCGACAGCTTCGTCCCGGCAGTCCTCGTGTTCCTCAGCTTGGCGCTGCTGGCCAACGTGTTGGTGGGGCAGGCCCGACTGCGTGCACTCGAGGCCGAGCAGCGCCGGCTGGAGGCCGACCTCTCGGCCGAACTCGCGCGATCGACGCTGCGCGCCGAGGATCTCAATGCCGCACTCGACGCGGCAGGCCGCCGCATCGCCGACGCACTCGACCTGCCGTTCGCCGTACTGGATCCGTCAGACATACCCGGCGACGACGAACGCGCGGCCATCGCGCTGCGCGACGGCGGCGACGTGGTGGGGACGTTGGTGGTGCCGTCAAACTTGCCCGCCGCGGCACGGCGGCGTGTCGAACGGATGGTCCCGTCGCTCGAGGCGTTGATGGCGGCCACCCGTGACCGCCAGGAGATCACCGGCGAGGTGACCGCACTGGCCACCCAGCAAGCCGCGCTGCGTGCCGTCGCGACGCTGGTGGCCCGCGGCGCCGAGCCGTCCGAGGTGTACCGGGTCGCCGTCGCCGAGCTGGCGCGCGGTCTCGGCGTCGAGCACGTGACACTCGTGGGCTACGACGAGGACGGCGTCGGCATCGTGCTCGCCACCCGCGACAGCCCGGACCGCGCGGCAATGACTGTGGGCGAACGGTTTCCGCTCGACGGGCACAGCCTGAGTGCGCAGATCGTCGACACCGGCGCACCGGCGCGCATCGACGACTACAGCACCGCGGAAGGTCCTATCGCCGACCGGATGCGCGGACTGAACGTGTGCTCCGGTGTCGGTGCTCCCGTCTTGGTCGACGGCGAGGTTCGCGCTGCGCTGATGGTGGGTTCGATTGTCGCGCAACCATTACCGACGGGAACCGAAGACCGGGTTTCCGACTTCGCTGATCTGATCGCGACGGCGATCTACAACGCGGAGAACCGCGCCGCTCTCAAGGCCTCACGCGCCCGCGTCGTCGCCGCAGCCGATGAGGCGCGCCGAGGCTTCGAGCGCGATCTGCACGACGGAGCGCAGCAGCGGATCGTGTCCCTCGGCCTGCAATTGCGGGCGTTGGAGGCTTCCGAGCACGGGTCGACGCGCGAGGGCATCGACAGGGCAGTCGCGGACCTGATGGAGGTACACGAACATCTGCAGGAGATCTCGCGCGGCATCCATCCGGCGATCCTGTCGCGAGGCGGGCTGGGGCCGGCGATCAAGACGTTGGCCCGACGATCTGCGGTGCCCGTCGTGCTGGACGCCGACGTGGACCGCCGACTGCCCGAGTCGATAGAGGTGGCGGCGTACTACGTTGTCGCCGAAGCGCTGACGAACACCGCGAAGCACGCGCAGGCGTCGGAGGTTCAGCTACGCGCATCGTCTGACGATGTCGAGCTTCGGATGACGATCAGTGACGACGGCGTCGGAGGAGCGACGACCGGCGGCGGGTCGGGGTTGATCGGGCTCAAGGACCGGGTCGAGGCGGTGTCGGGCCGATTGGAGATCGTCAGTGCCGCGGGGGCGGGGACGACGTTGCACGTGACGATCCCGCTGACCGGTTGAGTCACCGCAGTTGCGCGACGAGTGCCTCGGTCACCTCGACCGTCGACGCGCTGCCGCCCAGATCTCCGGTTCGGGTCTCCGGCTTCGCCAGCGTCGCCTCGATCGCCGCCATCACTTCGGCGGCCGCGTCCAAATGCCCCAAGTGCTCCAGCATCAACGCCGCCGACCACACCGCGCCGACGGGGTTGGCGATCCCACGGCCCGCGATGTCGGGCGCCGAACCGTGCACCGGTTCGAACATCGACGGGTACTGCCTGGTCGGATCCAGATTGCCCGACGGGGCGATCCCGATCGACCCCGCGACGGCTGCGGCGAGGTCAGACAGGATGTCGCCGAACAGGTTCGACCCCACCACGACGTCGAAGCGTTGCGGCTGCAACACGAACTTCGCGGCCAAGGCGTCGATGTGCTCGCTGTCCATCCGAACATCCGGGAACTGCGCCGCCCGCTCGGCGACCACCTCGTCCCAGAACGGCAGCGTGTGCACGATCCCGTTCGACTTCGTCGCCGACGTGACGTAGCCGCGCCGCGACCGCGCCAACTCGAAAGCATAGTCGGCGATCCGGCTGACCCCGACGCGCGTGAAAACCGACTCCTGGACGGCCATTTCCTCCGGGAATCCGCGGTTGAGCCGTCCGCCGATCTCGCTGTATTCGCCCTCGACGTTCTCCCGCACCACCACGAAGTCCACGTCACCCGGTGCCCGCAGCGGACTTTCGACGCCGTCGAACACCTTGATCGGGCGTAGGTTGACGTACTGGCGGAACGCCCGCCGGATCGGGATCAGCAGTCCCCACAGCGACACGTGGTCCGGTACTCCCGGCCAGCCGACCGCACCGAGCAGGATCGCGTCGAAGCCGTGTAGCGTGTCGATGGCGTCCGCGGGCATCATCGCCCCGGTCTGGGTGTAGCGCTCACATGACCAGTCGAAATCCTTGTAGGACAACTTGATTCCGTGCTTGGCGCCGGCCACGTCGAGCACCGCGCGGGCCGACGTGATGACCTCGGGTCCGATCCCGTCGCCCGGGATCACGGCGACGGTGTGCATGGCCGGCTCGGCCGGCGAGGTCATCCGCCGAGTCCTAGCAGGCCGACCATGATCGGCAACAGGATGATGATGAGGATCGCGCCGGCGATATCGAACGTGATGCCGGATCTGATCATCGTGGTGATCTTCACGACGCCGGAACCGTAGACGATCGCGTTCTGCGGCGTCGACACCGGCAACATGAACCCGAACGACGCCGCGAACGTCGCCGCCAACGCAGGCACGAACGGGTTGACGCCCGCGGCGACCGCCACCGGGATGATGATCGGCACCACCACCGCCGCCGACGCCGTGTTACTCGTCGTCTCGGACACGATGATCGCCAGGATCACCGCGAAGATCGTGATCGGGACGATGCTGGACAGGCCCAGCGCGTCGTTGACCGAGTTCCCGATGGTCTCGGCCAGTCCGGTCGAGCTGATCAGCGACCCGAAGATGATGCCGCAGCCGAAGAGAATGATGGTGCCCCAGTCGATTTCGGCGGCATCGCTCCAACGCAGCGTGAACTCGCGGTCCTTCCAGTCGGTCGGCAGCAGGAACAGCAGCGCCGCACCGAACACGGCGACCACACCCTCGTCAAGACGATCGCTGACGAACTCGTAGGTACTGGAGTCGGTGCCGGTGATCAGCGCGAAAATGCCGGGCAGGATCCACAGCGTGACGGTGACGCCGAACGCGATCAGTGTGTTCTTCTCCGCGCGCGAGATCGAACCCAGCTTCTCGCGTTGCTCGGCGACGTACTCGGCCACGCCGTCGATCTGCTTGATCTCGGGCTTGTTCAGCCGCAACAAGATCAGCGCCAGCAGCGCAAACATGATCAGGCAGATCGGCACGGCCATCACCATCCACTGCCCGAAGCTGATCCGCTCCCCAGTGGCTTCCTCGATCAGGCCGCGCCCGATCAGGTTGGGCGGGCTGCCTACCGGGGTCAACAAACCGCCGACACTGGCGCCGTAGGCGAGCATCAGCATGATCGCCGCGCCGACCCGCAGCCGTTGCGGATCGAAGTCGGGTTCGACGTCACCGCGCTTCTGCAGGAGTTTGGCGATGACCGAGAGGATGCCTATCGCCGTCGGCAGCAACATGGCCACGGTCGCGGTGTTGGACACGAACGCCGACAGCAGGCAGGTGATCGCGCCGAACGCGAGGATCACGCCGGTCGTGGAGCGACCGACGCCCGGCAGCGACAGTATCCGGAACGCGAACCGCCGGGCGAGACCGTGTTTGAGCATCGCCTGCGCCAGGATGAACGCGCCGATGAAGGTGAAGATCGTCGACGACCCGAACGGACCAAGGACGTCGTCGACCGGGGCGACGCCGAGGAACACGGCGACGGCGACGCCGAGCAGACCGCCGACGGGAATGGGGATGGCTTCGCTGATCCACAGCGCGATGACACCGAGCAACACAGCCCCGAGGACCTGCTGCTCGCGCGGGATATCGATGGGAAGGACCAGAAAACCGACCGTCAGCAGCGGAGCGAGAAAAAGGCCGACGGTCCGTCGACCCTTCTCGAACCGTTCCTCCTTGGGGGAGAGCTTCTGCTCACCGAGGCTTCGATACGTTGCGCTACCGAGGAGCGCTTTGTCGACATCGGTCTGTTTGGCCGGGCTGTCCGTGGTCATGGGGCGGCTCCATCGCTGCAGCTGTGTTCTACACCACACTCGTGACAGGGGGAGTTCCTGTAAACCGCGCACCTTAAACATGCCGGGTACGCAACGGTCGCCGCCGGTCAGGGTGTAGCGTCGAGGTGTTGGGAGCCCAGCCAGTCCGGGAATGTTTCAGCCGATCCTCGCTGATCCGCCGAGCAGACCGCTCACGCCGGACATGCCGGTACTGACCGCAAAGTCTGGACTGCCCTTGACTGCTCTACCCGACTACGAGCCGATCCCTCCTTATGCTGCGCCGCAACAGATCTCGCGCACCGTCCGATTCGGAATCTTCGACACCCACACATCCCCACCGTGCGGCCTTGCGCGGTTCGCCGCCGGTCTAACCGCCGCCTTGAGCATCGATGGATCCAGCGCCAGCCGGGTGGCTGACGGCTCGCTGCAGGGTCAGGTCGACGTCGCGATCCTGCAATACCAAGACGGCGCGACTCACGAGGTGGTCGACATCGTCGACGCCCTGCGCGTCCCCTCGATCGTCGTCATCCACACGGTTCCGAAAGCCCCTACTTCGCAGCAACGTTCGGTGCTCGAGGCGATCACCGCCGCCGCGGACCACGTGGTCGTGATGTCCGAAGCGGCGCGACAGCGGCTCAGTCTCATATATGCCGTCGATCGCCAAAAGGTCAGCATGATCCCGCACGGCGCCACCTTGCCGACCGCCCCCCGGGTCAAGCGCCCGAGTAGACCCACCATCCTGACGTGGGGACTCCTGGGTCCGGGTAAGGGCATCGAAAGGGTCATCGACGCCATGCCTTCGCTGAGCGATGTCCCCGGCCGGCCGCGTTATGTCATCGTCGGCCCCATGGATCCCGGCATCCCGCAGACCGAAGCCGAGGCATACCGGGCCGCGCGCATCGAGCAGGCCAGGCGGCTGGGTGTGGCCGATTCGGTGTCGTTCGACCCGCGCTATTACGACAAGTCGAGCCTGGCCGAACTGATTCAGCAGGCCTCGGTGGTCGCGTTGCCCTACGACTCCACGGAACAGGTGAGCTCGGGCGTGCTGGTCGACGCGGTCGCGAATGGCAGACCCATTGTGGCGACGGCATTTCCGCATGCGATCGAGCTGCTGAGCAGCGGGGCGGGCATCGTCGTGGACCACAACGACGGCGTGGCACTCGCGGCGGCGCTGCGACAGATCATCACGCAGCCGCGGCTCGCCGGTGCCATGGCGGCCGAGGTTCGGCAACGGGCGCCGGAGGTGGCGTGGCCGGTGGTCGCCGCCGCCTACCTGAAATTGGCGCTACGACTCACCGCCGGAACACCCGTGTTGGCCTGACCGTCCATCACGTTGCGGCGCGGGCCTCGCGCATCGCGTGCGGATAGGCGTCGTCGCGATGCTGGAACGACAGAATCGCGGGGTTGAGGACGACACCGTCGCGGATTTCGATCGCGCGAGCGATCGTCGCAGACTCCTCCCACGCCGCCGGCCCTGCCAGCAGCGCGTCGAGGTGAGGCAACAACGCCTCGCTGATCTCCCAGGTCGCCGAGTTCCACAGATATGACGGGCTGTGGTCGACGGCGTAATAGTGGACGCGGTTCGCCACCTCGATCATCGGCTCGGTGAACGACGTGGGCTGTGCCCAGCTGAAGCCCATGCCCACATCGCACGAGACGTCGACGATCAGACTGCCCGCAGTGAAGGAAGCCAGGTCCTCCTCGGTGACAAAGACGAGCGGGGCCCCGGGGTCCTGGAGGACACAGTTGACGACGATGTCGTTGTCGGCGAGCAGTTCGACCACCGGAATGACCCCTTCCGGCGTGTCCGCCAGAATCTTTGCGGGTGCGTCCGGATCGGGGACCATCTGGATGATCTGGGTGGAGTGGATCGGCGATCCGACGGCGGCGACGTCGCGGTTGGTCAGCACGCGCACGTCGTCGACACCGTGGGAGTTCAGCGCGGTGACGGCGCCGCGGGCGGTGGCGCCGAATCCGATGACGGTCGCGCGCAGCCGTCGGCCGTAAATGCCGGTGACCCCTACGGATTGCATCGCGTGCAGGACCGAACAGTAGCCCGCCAGCTCGTTGTTCTTGTGGAAGACGTGCAGCCCGAAGCCGCCGTCGGATTGCCAGTGATTCATCGCCTCGAAGGCGATCAGCGTCAACCGCGAATCGATGGCGATCTGAGTCAGCTCGGCGTCCTGCACACAGTGCGGCCAGCCCCAAACAACTTGGTCCGTACGGAATTCGGCGAGGTCTTGTGCCTGAACTTTGGGCAGCAGAATGACGTCGCAATCGGCGATCAGTTGCTCGCGGGGTGCCATCCCGCCGACGAGAGCGCCCAGGTCGTCGTCCGTGGCACCGAAATCGGAGCCATAGCCATCTTCGAGAAAGATGCGCTGCGCCAGCGGGCGATCTATCCGGTCGAAATGTGCCGGGTGTATCGGCAATCGGCGCTCGTTCGGTTTACGCGAGCGAGCGAAAATGCCAAGCGAAAGCGGTTGGCCTTCAGCGCTTCTTGTCATGGAACAGGGCCTCGGCAGACGTGGCCTTGGCCGCCGCCTTCTGGTGCTTCGCCGCGCGTTTCTCCTTCAGCGACTTTCCGGACTTCTTCGTCATGGCTTGTCGAGGAGATTTATCAGACATCGATGGCCCCTTGATCGTGGGGGCCTGAATGGTCCCGATCTCCCTGACCCTACCCCTTGAACGGCGCGATTACCCGGCCTCTCGACGGGTAGGCTGTCAGTAGCCGACGCGCAACCGTCGTCCTTTTCCGTCACGACCGCTCGTCCGCTTTATCTTCGGGTTCGCTCAGGAGCCCAGACCTGACTCACCGCCGGCTCCACGGGGACTTTCTAATGGCCATTGCCGATGTTGCCGCGTTCGCGCACCTGAGCGACGCGGATGTCGAGGCGCTCGGTCGCGAGCTCGACGCCATCCGCAGCGACGTCGAGGAGTCCCTTGGCGAGCGCGACGCGGCCTACATCCGGCGCACCATCAAATTCCAACGGACGCTGGACGTCGCCGCTCGCCTGATCATCGCGTGCTCGCGGTCGAGGGCGGGCTGGCTGCTGGGCACTGCATCGCTGGCCTTCGCGAAGAGCGTCGAGAACATGGAGATCGCCCACAACGTCGGCCATGGTCAATGGGATTGGATGAACGACCCGGAGATCCACTCGAACACGTGGGAGTGGGACATGGTCGGCGTGTCGTCGCAGTGGAGGTACTCACACAACTACCGCCACCACGTGTTCAGCAACGTCGTCGGGGTGGACGACGACCTCGGCTTCGGCGTGATACGGATGACCCGAGACCAGCCTTGGAAACGCGAACATCTCGTGCAGCCACTTCGTAATCTGTTGTTGGCCAGCATCTTCGAGTGGGGGATCGGTCTCCACGGAATTCATTCTGAGCGCGATCGGCTGGCCCCGGATGTCGACAAGGTCGGTGCGGCCAGACGCGCGTTCGTCGGCAAGATCGCCCGCCAATCACTCAAGGACTACGTGTTCTTCCCGGCGTTGAGCCGGTCCCGCTGGCGCAGGACCCTTGCCGCCAACACGGTGGCCAATCTGCTGCGTAACCTGTGGGCGTACGTGGTGATCTTCTGCGGCCACTTTCCGGATGGCGCACAGAAATTCACCGCCGACGTACTGAACGAGGAAACCAGAGGCGAGTGGTACCTGCGGCAGATGCTGGGTGCCGCGAATTTCAGGGCCGGGCCGCTGCTTGCCTTCTCGAGCGGGAATCTGTGTTACCAGATCGAGCACCATCTGTTCCCCGACCTGCCCAGTAACCGCCTTGCACAGATCTCGGTGCGCGTGCAGGGACTGTGCCAAAAGTACGATTTGCCCTACACCACCGGATCCCTTGCGCGCCAGTATTTTCAGGTGCTGCGCACGATTCACACGCTGGCGCTTCCTGACCCCGCTGTATTCACGACTTCCAGTGGAGAGGACGCCGAAGGGATGACGACCTCGCCACGACCCGCGGGCCACCCTGTCGCCCCGCCGCTGTTCGGCTAGATGTGGCGATCCAGGATCAGTTGCTCGCCGCGATCGACGGTCGCCGCGGGACCGACGCCGCCGACCGGCTGTGCGAGGCGTGCGTAGTGCTCTTCGACGTGGATGCGGCGGCGATCTCGCTGGTGTTCGACGGCGCCAACAATGGAACCCTCGGCTGCAGCGGTGAGCCCGCGCGCACGTATGACGAGCTCCAGTTCCTCGTCGGCGAGGGTCCCTGCCTCGACTCGGTCACGCTTCGCGCGCCCGTCCTGGTGATCGACCTCGCGGATCCCGACGAAGGACGCTGGCCGCTGTACGGCCCCGCGATGCTCGATCTTCAGATCCGCGGGGTATTCGCGATGCCCGTCTTGGTCGCGGGCGAATACGTCGGCGCGCTCGACCTGTTCCGCATTCAGCCCGGCCAGCTGGACCGCGAGCAATTGTCGGGTGCCGTCGTCGCCGCAGAATTGGCAGGCGCTCCCGTGCTGGACCTCCTGGACGGAGACCTTTCCGCGGCCGCTTCCGACCCGCTCAGCAACGCCTGGGCGGAACTGAACTCACTCTCGCGCGCCGAAGTCAGTCAGGCGACCGGCATGCTGGTCGCCCAGCTCGACGTCGAGCCTGCCGAGGCGCTGGTCCGCCTGCGCGCGCACGCCTACGCCACGGGGCGCACCTCGACCGAGGTCGCCCGGGACATCCTGGAACGTCGACTGCGCCTCGAGGCCGACTGATGCATACCGAGGAAAGGACTGTGGCATGACCGAATCCTCCCGCGAGACCCGTGTCCTGGACGCGGTCGTATCCCTCGTCGACACCCTCCTGGAGGATTTCGACGTGGTAGATCTGCTGACCGAGCTGACCGAGCGCAGCGCCCAGCTGCTCGACGTCGAGGCCGCCGGCTTCCTGCTCGCCGACCCGCTCAACCAACTGCGACTGCTGGCCGCCACCACCGAGCAAGCCCGCGAACTGGAACTGTTCCAACTGCAGGCCGACGAGGGGCCGTGCGTCGAGTGCTATGCCAGCGGCCGACCCGTGTCGGTCGCCGATCTGACCGTCACGGCCGAGCGCTGGCCCCGGTTCGTCCCGGCCGCGCTCGATGCCGGCTTCGCCTCCGTGCATGCCGTCCCGATGCGTGCGGCCGGCATCGTGCTCGGCGCACTCGGGCTTTTCGGCGCCGCCCCCGGCGAACTCAACGACGCGGACCGGCTCGTCGCGCAGACGCTCGCGCATATCGCCTGCGTCGCGATCCTGCAGGAGCATGCGCCGACTCCTGCCACCGTCATGCCGCAGTTGCGCTCGGCGCTGGCCAGCCGAGTCATCGTCGAACAGGCCAAGGGGCTGCTGCGCGAAAGCCTTGACGTCTCCATCGAAGACGCTTTCATCCTGCTGCGGTCCTACTCCCGCGCCAACGGCGAGCACATGACCGAGGTCGCCAGGAGACTGATGGCCGACCGGAACGCGCGTCTGGTTCTGGTCTCCGCCATAGCCGAATTCGCAACGCCGCCAAACTGATTCACTCGCGCTGGCGGGCCTTGGCGCGTCGTACCGCTTCTTCGACCAGCCGCTCCGCCACGACGTGGAGCTTCACGTTTTCGGTCTGGCTCATCCGCACGAGCCGATCGAACGCCACCTGGGGGCCGACCCCCGAGCGGGCGCGGATGATTCCGATCGCCTGGTCGATCGTCGCGCGGGTGCCCAGCGCGCTCTGCAACTGCCTGGTGCGGGCCTGGGCGTGGTCGAGCAGCTGGGCATTGTGGACCGACACCGCCGCCGGTCCGGCGAACTGCGAACCCAACTCCACGGCGTGGTCGCCGAAGGCATCGCGGCTTCGGGCATAGGTGTTGATCGCGCCGACCAGTTGATCGCCGACCATCATCGGCAACGCGAGCGCGGAATGCACACCCATCCGCGCCACGCGTCCGCCGAAATGCGGCCACCGGCTGTCACTTCCCAGCGACCCGCTGACCGTGGGCCGGCGTGTGTGCATACACGTGACGCACGGCCCCTCCTTGATTTCGGCGTACTGCAGCCTGTCGATGTCTTCGACGAACGGCACGGTGACCGCCCACTCTCTGACGGACGTGGTCTCCCCGCAGATATCGATCAGGGTGACGCCTGCGCCGTCGACACCGGGAATGGCACGAGCTGCGAACTCTGCCACGTCACGCAGGAGGTCGGTGACCCCGCGCCCCCCGGCCACCAGTCCCGCCACGCCGCGCAGGCCGGCAGACAGGTCCACGTCGTCCGCTTCGCGCTGGGCGGCAGACAGATCAGGCTCCGGAGCCGAGGATCGGCCGGGCTGGGCATCGTAATCAGCCATGTGGTTAACGAATGTACGCGCCGCCGCGGGGGTATTTAACCCATCCCGTCAGTCCACGAGTGACAGCGCGTGTGCGCGACGCAACTTGCCCGACGGCGTCTTCGGAATCATCCCGGGTTCGAGTACCACGACGTTCCGTGGGCGTACATCTACCTCGGCGAACACCTCGTGGGCGACCTGTCGCTCGACCCGGCGCACCTGCTTGGGATCGCCGAAATCCTTGCACTCCACCGCGACGGCGAAGGTCTCGCGCGACAGCCCCGCGTCGAGGCGGACCGCGACGGCGCAGCCGGGCCGCACGCCGTTGACGCGGCTGGCCGCACGCTCGATGTCGGTCGGATAGATGTTGCGCCCGGCCATGATGATCACGTCCTTGATGCGCCCACACACGACTACCTCACCGGTCTCGGTGAGATAACCCAGATCGCCGGTGTCGTACCAGCCGCGCTCGTCCTGGGCCGGGATGAATCCGGCCACCGTGGTGTAACCCCTGGTCACCGGCTCGCCGCGGACCTCGATGACACCGACGCCACGTGGCGCCAGCACGCTGCCGTCTTCGTCGACGATGCGGACCTCCAGGCCCTCCAGCGGCTTGCCGAGCGATACCAGCCGTCGGGTGTTCCCCCTGGTCGCCGGGACAGCGCGGTGCAGGACCGAGAGCAGATCCGCGTCGATCTCGTCGACGACCATGCCGCCGCCGCACTCGGAGAAGGAGACGGCCACCGTGGTCTCGGCCATCCCGTACGCGGGGATGATGGCCTCGGGCTTGAGCCCGAACGGTGCGCCCGCATCGCACAGATCCTCGACGTCGAGTGGGTCGACCTGCTCGGCGCCGGACAGCGCCCAGCGCAGCGAGGACAGATCGAATTCGCCGGGCGTGGCCTGCCTGCGCAACCGCTTGGCGAACAGGTTGTAGGCGAAGTTCGGTGCGGCGGTCATCGTGCCCTTGTACTTGTCAATGAGCTTGGCCCACAACAACGTATCGCTGAGAAAGTCCATCGGCGTCACCTTTACCAGCTCGGCTCCGATGTACATCGGCACCGTCAGGTACCCCGTCATGCCCATGTCGTGGAAGCACGGCAGCCAGCTCACGATCACATCCGTGTCGAGATCGAAGTCGCAGCCCACGACCATCGCCTCGGCATTGGCGACGATGTTGGCGTGGGTGATCTGGACGGCCTTCGGCGAGCCCGTCGAGCCCGACGTCAGCTGCATCAGGGCCACATCGTGGTCGAAGGTCTCCAACGGCTCGATGGGATCGTTGGCCAGCAGCGATTCGATCGTCACCACCGTCATTCCGAGTCCCTCGAGCACCGGCGCCGCGGCCATGAACGGGTCGGAGATGACGACGGCCTTCGCGGAGATCATCTCGATCACGGCGGTGGTCTCCTCGGCCCATCGCACCAGGTCGGTGCGGGGAGTGGGCTGGTGAACCATGGTCGCGCTGGCACCGCGCATCCAGATGCCCTGAGCGGTCGGCGCGATCTCGACCGGGGCGCCGGCGAGAACGGCGACGGCGTCACCAGGCCCGATGCCCGCTTTCGCCAGGCCACCTGCCACTCGGCGGGCCCGTTCGTGCACCTGAGCCCAGGTATGGCGCACAGGCGCGCTGGGCTCCCCGGTGACCATGCCCTTGCGACTGGTCTGCGCGTTGCTGTACATCGTCTCGGTGAATCGGCTCACGACAATCCCTTTGGCCTTGGCGCGCAACGACGCCGCGAATTGGCTGTATTGGTAGACCTGGCGCGAAATTGCTGATGCGCCAGGTGATGTGGAAGCCGCTGGGGTTCGGCCGTCGTCCAGCCCGGTGCCGGGCCGACGATGACTGTGGAGGTGCGTGTCTCCTCTGTGTTCACCCCAGATGGGTCACCGCCCCGGTCGGAGCGGCGTGTAGTCCATGTCGGACGCACTGACTGTACAGACTCGACCGTTGCCGGACACCCTTGCGCGCCGACACCGCCCCAAGTCGTTATCAACTTTGTACCTGCGGGCAAAAGAGCCCCCCAGCCCGAGAATGCGTACCCGTGAAAATTTGGCTGACGTCGGGGTCAGGGACCCGATTGGCGGGGAGGCGAAGTCGCCGCCGAGACGTTTCCGTGTGGCTGGGGTATCAACCGGCTCACACTTTACCGTGTCACTGGTCAGCTCTGCTGGGCCGACCTCGTCTAGTCACCCGGGCGAGTATCGACGGCTTGGCCGCCGGTGGCCGGCGGGACACGTACGGCCACGGGTTGTTGCGCTCCGGCACGGCGGCGGTCCGGGTTTCCTTGAGTTGCGTGCGAAGGTGGCGGCGCAGGTCGTCGAGATCGGGGTCGTCCCACCGGTTGACGGCCTCGGTCGGGTCGACGGTCAGGTCGTAGAGCTCCCACTGATCATCCAGCGGTGACGTCCGATACGCCTCTCCGCCAAGCCCGTTGGCGGCGAGGTGTCGTACCCCGGGCTCTGTCCAGGTCGCCGGATCGTCGAACGTGCGCACCAGCTTCCACAGGTGTTCGTCGACTCGCACGACCAGTCCTTCGAAGTTGGATCCGACATGCGCTGGTATCTGAATGCGTAATGGCATAGGGGGATTGACCGTAAGCTTCAATTGACGCGCCACACCCGACGCGCCGGTGTCGCCCTCGAGCATGTTGTCGCGCGTCATCAAGTACACCGGACGTGACTCGTCGGCAGGCGCACCGTCGACGACAGGCATCAGATCGCGGCCCGGCAGGTCGTGCACCTCGGAGAACGAATCACGCAGCGCCGCCGCCACCGCCGCGATGTCGATACCCGCCGCACCCAACAGCGTCGGCACCAGATCGACGTGCGACGTCGGCGCCGTCACCGTGCGGGCGGACGTCGCGGCCGCTCCGGTGCGCGCGACGACGAACGGAACTCGGGTGGCCTCGTCGTACAGGTTGAACCATTTCTGATGCAGGCCGCCGTGTGCACCCAGCAGATCACCGTGGTCGGAGGTGCGCACCAGCACCGCGTTGGCCGAGCCGTCGGTGACCATTCGACGCACCCGGTCGATAGGCCCGTCGACCTCGGCATGCAATCGGTAGTAGAGGTCGCGATAGCGCTGGCCGTTGCGGTTGTACGTCCGGTCCACCGCGGGCGCCACGCCGTAGCCGGTGTAGTACGCCTCGCGGAACGCGATCTGGGCGGCCGGCTTGGTCGACAGGTCCTCGTCCGCGGTCGGAGCGGCGGGCACGTGCGGCGGATCCAGCGGCGACGGCCGCAGCGGACTCCTGCGCGACCACGCCGGGAACAGAACGATGTCATGGGGATTCACGAAGCTGGCCACCAGTAGGAACGGTGTCAGCGCGTCCGCGTCACCAGCGCGGCGCCGCGCATACCGGTCGTCGAGCCAGGCGACGACGCGGTCGGCGATCAACCCGTCGCGCCGAACTCCGGCGTTCGCCAGCAGCGCGCCGTGCGGTTCGGGGCCCACCCAGCCCGAAAACCCGAACGGTGCAAGGGGATCGGCGTCGAGGTAGGCCTGCACCGCGTCGTGGTCGACCACACCGTCGTCGTCGTTGGTCGCCAGCGGCTTGCCGGTGGCCGGATCGGTGAGATCCGCGTGGGTGATGTGCCATTTGCCGTCGTAATGGGTGTCGTATCCGGCGGCGCGAAACCAATTTCCGAGCGTGGGCACCTCGCCCTGACGTAGCCAGCGCATGCGGGAGTCGTTGTACACCTTGCCGATGCCGTCGGTCTGCGTGACGCCGTGCAGGTCGGGGTACTGGCCGGTGAAAATCGTTGGGCGACTTGGCACGCAGGCCAGCGAGCCGGTGTAGTGGCGGCCGAAGCTGACCCCGTGCTCGTCGAACCACTTGCGGCCGGCCAACGTGTGGTCACGCCAGGCGAGCACCTCGGGTGACTCGTAGGGCGGTATCGCGCGTTCCTCGTCGGTCATCAGGATGACGATGTCGGGACGCTCAGACAGCTCAGACACGAGTGTTCTCCAATCGCTTGGTAAGCCCATCGAGCAGGCCGTCGGACTCTCGGGTCATCAGACGGCACATGGCGCGTTCGGCGAGCTCCCGTATTCGGCCGGAACCGATCTCGACGGTGCTTGTCAGGGTGACGACGGTCGATTGCCCCGACGGCCGCAGCGTCCAGCGGTTGTTGACCCGCTCGAGCTGCTTGGGCAGGCCCTCGATGTCGTAGGCGAGCGCGTGAGGCGGGTCGAACTCGACGATGCGCTCGACAAGGGTCTGACGGCCCAGCTGAACCCGTCGCGTCGTGCCGATGGGACCGTCTGCGCCGTGCACCAGGATGCAGGAATGGTCGACGCGGTCGACCCACGTACTCAGCGCGCCGAAATTCGCAAGAAGGTCCCAGACGTCCTGCGGGGCAGCTGCGATGGTGCGCGAGCGGTCGATCCGGGCCACCGCCCCACGCTACGCGTTTCGGCTCGCCCGGTCCGCGCAAGTGCCACGATGGGAGCATGTCCGACGACGCAATGGCCGAAGAACGCGAATTCAACAAGCGCAACATCGACGAGTTCCGCCGCAACGGTGGAAAGGTCGGCGGGCAGTTCGAAGGCTTTCCGCTGCTGATTCTGACCTCCTCGGGTGCCAAGAGCGGCGCTGAGCGGGTCAATCTCATCGCCTACTTCGACATCGACGACAAGATCTACGTCGTCGGTTCCGCGGCGGGCCGCGAGGAGAGTCCGGCCTGGGTGTTCAACCTGCGCGCCCACCCGCACGTCCAGGTCGAGATCGGCGCGGAACCCAAACGCCCGGTCGTCGCCCGAGAGCTGACGCGGGAGGACCGCGACCGCATCTACCAGACCGTCGTGGAGCGGGCGCCGGGGTTCGCCGAGTACGAAAAGCGGACCGACCGCGTGATCCCCGTCTTCGAGCTGGTGCGCGACAACTAGTTCTCGTCAGGCGCGGAGTCGCTGTGCCAGACCGGACGCTCGGACCGCGCGCCGCTGCACCGCGGCGCGCACCGAATCCTCCGAACCGATGACGCGGATCTTCTCCTTGGCCCGTGTCACCGCCGTGTAGAACAGCTCGCGGGTCAGCAGCCGCGAATCCTCGGGCGGCATCAGCACGGTCACCTCGTCGGCCTGGCTGCCCTGCGACTTGTGGATCGTCATGGCGTGCATGGTCTCGACATCGGAGAGCCGGCTGGTCGCGAACTCCACCTCATCGGAGCCCGCGATGGCCACCCGCATCGCGCCGTCGCGCAGCAGCGTCACGCCGGCGTCACCGTTGTAGAGGCCCAGTCCGTAGTCGTTGGCCGTCACCAGTACCGGACGTCCCGGATACCACTCCGACCAGATCGGGTCGCCGGTGATCTCCGCCAGCCATCGCTCGATCTGGTGGTTCCAGTACCGCACGCCATAAGGGCCCCGGCGATGCGCGCACAACAGCCGATGCTCGTCGAGTGATGCCAAGGCTGCTTTCCGATTGTCGAGCACGGCTGCCTGACGCAGCGCATTCGCCTGCGGCAGAACGACTCTGCGCAGATGGTTGGCGGGTTCTTCGGTGTCGATCCACTCGATGTGCTCGCCACCCGCGCGCAGCACCGCGATGACCTGATCGGCCTCGCCGGTCCGGATGGCCGACGCCAACTTGCCGATCGATTCGCCGAACCGGTGCGATGTCGTCAACTCGGCGATGCGAGCACCGCCGAGTCCGTCGACGAGATCCGCGAGCACCGCACCCGCCTCCACCGACGCCAACTGGTCCGGATCGCCGACCAGGATCAAACGCGCGTCGGGACGGACCGCCTCGAGCAACCGCGCCATCATCGTCATCGACACCATGGACGTCTCGTCGACAACGATCACGTCATGAGGCAACCGGTTGGCGCGGTTGTGCCGGAACCTCGCCGAGGTGTCCGGCTTGCTGCCGAGCAGGCGATGCAACGTCGTCGAATGCAGACCCGACAGCGCCTCCCGGTCCGCGGCATCCTCCAGCTTGTCGACCTGCAGTTGAACCGCTTCCTGCAGTCGGGCCGCCGCCTTGCCAGTCGGTGCCGCCAGCGCGATCCGCAACTGTGTCCCGCTGGCCAGCAGCGCGAGCAGTCGCGCCACCGTCGTCGTCTTGCCTGTGCCCGGGCCGCCGGTGAGCACCGTCAACCCCTGTGCCAGAGCCACTTCCGCGGCGGCGCGCTGCTCCTCGAAACCCTTCGGGAAGAGGCGGTCGATGTCGGTGGTGGCCTTCGCCGGTTTGGTGGCGATCAGGGTGAGGATGTCGTCGCATACCTGCTGCTCTTCGAGCCAGTACCGGTCGAGGTAAAGCAGGTCGCCTTCGACCCGGAGCACCGGTGGCTGCCCGCTCAGCGGACTCTCCCGGATCGCCGCCAGCCACGCGTCGACAGCAGGCCACGGCAGTCCCTCGACGCCGACCTGCTCCTCGACCGAACGCACATCGAGGCACACCGATCCGTTCCGCAGCGCGCGCACCACCAGCGCCACGGCAAGGGTCACCACGTCGTCGGTCTCGGACGCCATCGCGCTGAGGCGTTGTGCCACATGCACATCCGATGCATCGATGATCTCGGCATCGGAGAAGGTCTGCAAGAGTCCGGTCGCGCTGACCGCCCGTCGCCACTCGAGGCTCGTCATGCGACCACCCTGCCCGCGTCGAGGAGGTCGGACATCGCGGTGATGAGTGACGTGGGCGGTTGCCAGCTGAACACCCCCGCCGGGTGTCCGTCGACCACCGGGGTGCCCGGTCCGCACATGCCGCGCAGGAACAGATACAGCACCCCGCCCAGATGTGTGTCCGGCAGGTACCCCGGCAACCGCCATCGCAAGAACCTGTGCAGCACAACGCTGTACAGCAGGGCCTGCAACGGGTAATCGGAATGCAGCATCGCCTCGGTCAGCCTGGGGCGCGAGTAGTCCGCGGCGGTGAGCGGATGCTGATTCCGGTCGCCCAGCCAGTTGGTCTTGTAGTCGACGACGATGTACCGCTCACCGATCCGTAGCACCGCGTCGACCGAACCCGACAGATAGCCCTTGAGGGACTGCCCGCCCAGTGTCGCCCCCGTCAGCCGGCCCGCGTACGGCGCGAGTGGATCGTCGGTGGCGAGGTGTCGCCCCACGAGCTCGCCGACGTCGGCGAGCCGGATCTCCGGTGCGGATCCCCGCAGATCCCCTCCGGCAAGCGGGAACTCGAAGTCCATCTCCCGCATCCGGTCGTGCAGACCGATCTGTCGCAGCGTCTGGCCGGCGGCGAGCGGACCCAGCGGAGTGTCGTGCATGGGCAGCATCGCGGCGGCCAGGTCGGCCGCCGCGACGTCGACCGGCCACCAGAGCGCGTGTTCGCGGATCTGCGCCTCCAACTCCGCGGCGAGATCGGGCGCGAACGGATCCGCGGTCTCCAGCACGGCGTGCACCAGGGTGCCGAACTTCGCGCCGCTCGGCAGGTCAGCCATCGGCGACGGCACATCCGTCCCCACCGCGGCGGTCACCAGGGGGATCTCGGCGGCCTCGTCGTCCAGCTCGACCACCTCGGGTTCACTACTCACCGGCGTCGACTCGCTCGCCCGGATCAGGCCGGAGTAGGAGGTGCGCCGCCACGCGGTGTCGATCGTCCGGTGAAAGTGCCGGGCGTCGAGGTCATCTCGTGGCTGGTCGCCGGGCAACGTGGGCGCTGATCGCACCACCGACTCCTCGATCACGAGTCCGCCCGCCGCTTCCCATTCCGCGAAGCGGGCCATGGCGTCGTCGTCGGAGATCTTCTCAGGAGTACACCTGTCCGGCACCAAAGCCTCACCCGGTCGACGATCCCGAAGCATCCGGGACAATCCTCCGTTGGGTTCGTCGCGCGACGGCGCCCACCACGCGACCACCTGAGCCTGCGCCCGTGTCATTGCCACATAGGTCAGTCGACTGTCGTCGCTGGCGTCTTCCTTGACGCCCGCTCGGGAAGCGGCGTTGAAATCTGGACTGTCGCTTCCTCCGATGTGTAGGCAGCGCACATCGCCGTCGTGAAACAGGACGATCTCGGGCTTCCTCAGGTACCGATTGAACGAGAACGGCAAGTAGACCACTGGAAACTGCAGACCCTTGGCCACCCACACCGTCATGATCTGCACCGCCGCGGCGTCGTTGTCCAGTCGGCGGGCGCGTTCGGCCGCACCGGTGCGATCCTCCCGCTGCGCGCGCAACCAGTCCCGTAGGGCCGGGAGCGCGAAGTGCTCGCGATGGGCGGCTTCCTGCAACAGCTGCGTCATGTGTGCGAGATCGGTCATCATCCTGTCGCCGTTCTGCCACGACAACACCCGGTCGTCCATACCGTTGAGCTGGGCGGCTTCGAAGATCGCCGAAACGCCGCGTTCACGCGCATGACTTGCCCACTCCCGCAACGTCTCCGCGATGCGGTCGGTCAAGCGGTCGCCGCCCTCGACGAGCGATTCGGCCGTTTCGCCGAAGAACATCGTCGCCGCGGCGGCTCGGACGATGCCGGGGCGGTGCGGCTGGTCGAACGCCTCCAGCAGGCACAGCCAGTCGTCGGCGGCCGGGGAGTTGAAGATGTCCGAGTCACCCGTGTACACGGCGGGGATGCTGGCCTCGCACAGCGCTTCGAAGCAGTAGCGCGCATCCTTGTGCGTTTCGACGATCACCGCGACGTCGCCCGCCCCGACAGGCTCACCGTCGAAGGTGGCGCCGTTCGTCAGCAGTCCGCCGATGTCGGCGGCGAGATCGGCGGCGATGTGCGCTCGGAACGTGTCGATGGGCACGTTCTGTACACCCCTGCGTTTGAACGTCTCTCGTCGCACCACGCGCAGCCGGAACGGATCACCGGCACCGACCAACCGTGAACCGACATGATGCGCGTCTACGTCGTGCACGATGATGCGTCGGTCGCCGAGTTCGGCACCGCCGAGCAGCACCCGCAGGCGGTCGACCAGATCGGCATCGCTGCGCCAGTTGGTGCCGAGCGTCATCCGCTTCCCTGCCGTCTCCGACGCTTTGAGATAGGTGACGATGTCGCCGCCGCGGAACGCGTAGATGGCCTGCTTGGGATCGCCGATCAGGATGATCGTGGAGCGGCCGGTGAACGCGCGGTGGATGACCTTCCATTGCACGGGGTCGGTGTCCTGGAACTCGTCGACCATCACGATCGGCCACCGGCGGTGCATTCGCAACTGGGCCGGCGAGTCCTCGGCGTCCAGCGCATCGGCCAGCCGGCTCAGCAGATCGTCGTAGCCGAGAATGCCCCGACGCCGTTTACGGGTTTCCAGTTCGGCGAGAACGTCTTTGGCGAAGCTCAGGCAGATCGCCGAACGCGAATCGGGCGCTGGATCGGACGGTCGCAGCTCGGTCGCGGGATGGTTGACCACCTCCCGGGCCAGACGCAGCGCGTCGGCGTGGGTGAGCAGCGGATCCTCGCGTTCGAGGCCGAAGTGGCGCAAATAGAGATCGTCGACGATCTCGGCGACCAGCTCGTCGAGACTCTCGACCAGCGTGACCCCGGCGTCGGTGTCGCCGGCCACCCCGAGCGAGCGAAGCACCATCTGGCAGAACTGATGTGTGGTGGCGATGGTCGCGGCATCGAAGGATGCCAAGGCGTCGCGAAGACGCTCTCGACGCAGACGCTTCTCGTCGTCGCTGCCGGACAGCAGATGGGCGATCACCTGGTTGTCGCCGACCAACGACTCGTCGTCGAAAGCTGCTACAGCGGCGAAGATCTGGCGACGCACACGGTCACGCAACTCCTGCGTGGCCGCCCGCCCGAACGTGATCAGCAACATCTGGTCCAGCGTCGCGATACCCTCCGCGATGTACCGGGTGACCAGACCCGCCAACGCGAACGTCTTGCCCGTGCCCGCGCTTGCCTCCAGTACCGTCGTGGAATTCGCCGCCGGCAGCGGGCCGAGTAGGTCGAAGTCCTGCATCACGCGTCCATCGCCTTCAGCATCGGCAGCCACAGTCTGCGCGAAGCACCGTCGAGACCCTTGTCGATGAGGTCCTCGAGCCACGTGTTCCTGCCCCAGGCCTGGATGTGCGCCGGTTCCTGATCCTCGCCCGGATAGTTGTTGGTTTTCCACCGGTACAGCGCAGCCTGATGCGGATCAGTCTGACCGTGAACGGCATCCGCCCACGCGAACGAGGTCTTGACGGGCAACGGCAGCGGTGCGCGACGGCCCTCGTCGTACATCGCGACCAGATCGGCCAGCAGTTCATCGGCGGCGTCCGCAGGCCTGCGCAGCAACTCCGTCCGTGGACTGTCCCCCCGCTTGGGCCGGCCGATGCAGACGGCCGCCCAGTCGCGCTTGGAATCGTGGGAGATCAATGCCAGCAACGGAATCCACGACTGCATCAGGTGGTTACCGCCCAGCCTGGAGTACGTCACCGACACCAGGCGTTCCCCGAAGACGGGCGAGACCGTACCGACCAACCGCCGTCCGGATCCGAGATCGATGTCGACGTCGATGGCGTTGGCCTCAGCCGTGCGGTACCCGCGGGCTTCGGCGGCCAGTCGGACAGCCCGGTCGCGAACCTCCTTGGCCTTGCGCCACCCCAGCTGACCCGGCGGCAGGGTGCCGCGCCGCCATTCCGCATCCAGTGCCCGGCCAGGCTCTTGGCCGCGCAACATGTCCTGCAGCATGCGGTCGCCCACCGTCCACTCCTCGAGGGCGTTGATGTCGACGGGCATCGCGTCCTCGACGCCGTCGACCTCCCAGGGCAGCGTGTAGTCCAGCGCGCGGAAGAACCCCTTGACCGGATCGCGGAAGAACGCAACGAGGTCGGCGAGGACGACATCGTCGGCCGGGGGAGCGGGCAGCAGACCGGAGATGAACAACGGCCGTTCGGCGCGCTCGCCTGCGCGGGCCAGTGCGGCACGTTTCACGGTGGAGTCGAAGGTGAAGGGCTCGCCGGGTATCAGCTTGCCGGGGATGACATTTCGAGTGTCGAACGGCTGCAGCGGATGTTTGACGACAACCTTGCGTTCCTTGGTCTCGGTGGTCAGGTCGAGGGTGTCGAGCAGTTCGGCGAGCGGGACCGCGGGCGGACGCTCCTGGCCGGAGTATTCGTTGGCGCCGGTATAGGTGATCACGAGCGATTCGGTCGCGGCGCCGATGGCGTCGAGCAGCAATTGCCTGTCCTCGGAACGGATATCGCGCTCGCCGGTCATCGGAGCGCGGGCCAGGACGTCGTCGCCGTCGACCACCCCGAGCCTGGGGAACACCCCGTCGTCGAGCCCGACCAGGCACACCACCCGGTGCGGTACGGACCGCATCGGCACCATCGTGCACACCGTCAGCGTGCCGGTGCGGAAGTTCGCGCGCGTCGGCCTGCCGGCCAGGTGGCGGTCGAGCAGCGCCTTGATGTCGGGGAGTCGCATGAGGCTGTCGGCGCGGGCGCCGGCGGTGGAGAGCACGTCGCCGAACTCGCGTTGCAGCTGGCTGGTCTGCCAGGCGTCATCGTCGCCGACCTCGGCGAGCAGATCGATGCTGTCGGCCAGTGACGACAGCCAGTCACTGAGTGGCCTTGCGCCGGTGAGCGATTCGACAGCGTGCTGCAGCCGGTCGACGTACTCGGCGAGCTGTCCGGCGAGCTCCACGCGGTTGCTGCTGACGTCGTCGAGCGGCAGCGTGGTGTCGATCCAGGCGTGTGAGTCGTCGGACATCGCGACACCGGCGAGGACGCGGTCGATGCCGAAGCGCCAGGTGTTCTGGATGAAGTCGACACCGTAGGGCTTGCGGTGGTCGGTGTCGAAGCCCCAGCGGATGTTCGCCTGGCGGACCCAGCGAGTGATGTCCTCGAGGTTGTCGTCGGTGAACCCGAAGCGGGCACGCACCGGCGCGGACTGGGCGAGGTTGAGTACTTCGCTCGCGGTCGCCCGCCCCCCGGCGAGGGTGAGCAACTGTGACGCGACGCCGAGCAGTGGGTTGGTCTGCACAAGCGACCGGTCGGCCAGTCGCACCCGCAGTTGGTGGGCGGGATGTACGCCCTTGATCATGTCGCCGAGGCCGAAGCCCGCGACGATCAGCGGCGCGTACGTCTCGATGTCCGGGCACATGACGAGGATGTCGCGTGGTTCGAGGGTCTCGTCGTCGGCGAGCAGGCCGAGCAGCACTTCGCGCAGGACATCGATCTGGCGGGCCGGACCGTGGCAGCTGTGTACCTGCACGGAGAGGTCGTCGGACTTCAGTGTGCGGCCCTGCGGGCGAACGGCGTTGGCGGTGATGTCGGATTGCAGCCAACCGAGCAGTGTTTCGGAATGGGTTGTCCCGCCCAGATATTCGTCGGTCTGCGGGTCGGCGGGCAGGCTCCGTTGCAGCTCGCGCAGATCGCGTCCGAGCGTCGCCAGCAGCGGGTGCTGGACCCTGCGGTGGGTGGTGTCCTCGCGGCGGCGGATGGCTCCGTGGTCGCCGGCGAGCGATGTCCACAGGTCGTCGCTGGGGTGCGGCAGCCACAGGTGCAGGTCGTGGTGGGTGGCCAGCGCTTCGAGCAGTTCGATCTCGGTGCTCGGCAACCGCGTATGGCCGAACAGCGATAGGCGCTGCGGCAGGTTGGTGGGGGATTCCCGCAGTGCGGCAAGGGTTTTGGCGTGATGGACATGTGGCGGGTCGGCGTCGATGCGGTTCACCAGGGCGCGCCAGAGGGGCGGCTGCCACAGCAGGTCGTCGTCGATGCCGCCGTCGGCACCGTTCTCCCAGTCGATGAGCAGGTGCGGACGTTGGCGGGCGTAGGACGCGAACAGTCCGGCGAGCCGTCGCGCGACCGAGTAGCGCCTGCCCTGCCGAAGTTCGCGTTCGTCACCAGCTTCGAAGTGGCCCAGGTGGGTCGACAGGGTCTTGCACCAGGGCTGATCGCAGCTTTCGTCGATGACGTCCAACAGCGGCCAGACCATCGCGTCGGGCCTCCACGGATCGTCGCGGTCGGTGCCGCTGATCTCGGCGATCAACGAGTAGGGGTTGCGGAACGCGATGCCTGCGCATACGCCGTCGGCGCCGGTGCCGCGACCGAGGACGTGCGAGAGCCGCTGGCTCAGCCAGCGTTCGACGCCCTTGGCGGGGACGATGACGACTTCCTCGGCGAACGGGTCGGGCAGGGGGTTCGAGAGCAGGGCGCCGAGACCGTCGGCCAGCAGATCGGTGCGCTCAGCACGGTGCAGATGCAGTGCCATCAGCGTCCACTCTAGGAGGCTCCGGACGCCCTCAGGTGCTGTTGCGCCCGATGATCAGATCCTTGAGTTCGGCGATGTGTTCTTCGACCGTGCGGAAGCCGGCGCGAGTTTCCTGTCGAAGGTCGGCGAGCCCGGACTCGACCGCGGTAAGTCGTGTCTCGACTCCGATCATTCGCTGCGAATGCTCCCGCTGATTGGCGCCAAGGGCGTTGACCGCCGACAGCACCGCGCGGTAATCGGCCTGCGAGGCCTCGAGAGCCGCAACTCGCGCCTCCAGATCTTCCATCGTGGCCATCACTGCATCCTATGGCGGCGGCGTTGCACAGGCCGCGGGAAGTGGTGAGGTTGGGGATAGACAGGGGGCCGTCAGACGAGCACGATTCGGTCGCCGCCTTCGACCAGGCGCTTCAACTCGTCGACGACGCGCCCGAGCTCGTCGACCATCCAGCTGTCCAGGCTGCGCTTGCGGTACGCGTCGAGCAGTCCGCCGTAGTACCAGAGGTGATCGCGCGGGTCCTTCACGGTGAAGCGCTCCCACAGCTTGGGGCCGTGTTCGTGATAGTCCCGCAGCATCGACCGGGCGTTGTCGAGCTTGTCGGCCACCGAAACCAGCAGCGTGTCCGCGCCGACCCGCGCGAGGTGCTCGATGTAGGCCGTCTTGCGTTCGCGCCACGGCGGTTTCGGCTCGACGTCGGTGTCGCTGCACTCTTTGACGATAGTGGCGACGCCCTCACCGAAGTTTTTCCGGATCTCGTCCAGCGTCGGCGGACCGCCGGCGTCCTCGACACAGTCGTGCAGCAGCGCCGCGATCGCCTGCTCTTCGGAGCCGTTGTCGTTGATCACCAGACCAGCCACCGACAGCAGGTGTCCGAAGTAGGGGATGTTGCCCCCCTTGCGGACCTGGTTGTGATGCTTCAGCTCGGCGTACACGAGCGCCTTGGAGAACTGGCCGGTCAGCTTGGGTGTCGAGGTCTGTTCACTCACGTCGTCTCCTCTCCGACATCCCGACCATAACCCCGGGGGTGATATGCCCTTGGTGCCAAGCTCGGAGCGACAAAGTCGCTCAACGGCGACGCCCCTCAGCCGCGGGTGACCTTGTTGGAATCGGTGGTGTTGATCTGCGGATCGCCCGAGAGATAGACGATTTCGTTGTCGAAGCCCGAGGCGCTGATCGCGTTGGCGCTGTCTACGGTGATCTTGTTCTCGACACCGGACACGGAGACGGTGCCGCAGTTTCCGGTCAGCGTGACCGTGTTGTTGACGCCGCTGATGTTGACGTCGCCGTTTTCGCAGACGACCGTTTTCGTCTCGTCGACACCCGCGACACTCGCCGGGGCGTCGGCCGTCGCGGTCTGTTCGGTGTCGTCGCTCGGCAGACCGGTGATGTCCGGGAAGCTCGGGAAGGTGATCGTCGGCGGGACGAACGTCCGCGTGTTGTCCGGGTTGTCGAGCGACTCGTCGATCGTCGACGACATGAACGACACCACTACGCCGATACCGGCGAGGATGACGAACACGAGCGCGATGAGTCCGATCACCACTCCGGTCGGAACGCCGGACTTCTTCTGGATCGGTGTGTAGTGCGTGCCGAACGGCGGCTGGTAGGGATCGCCGTAGGGCTGCTGACCATAGGACGGTGGGCTTCCGTAGGCCGGCGGCGGCGCGGGGTAGACCGGGGGCGGCAGCGGCGACGACGGGTTCACCCCGTCGCCGTATGGGGGCTGGTCGGTGCCCAGCTCCCGTGCCCCGTATGCGGCCGCTGACTGCTCGAGCTGCCGAATGCGTTCCTCGGGGTCGTCCGGGGAGGTCATGCGCAGATCCTGACATATCGGGATGACGTGCGGGCGGCGAAGCAACCACGCCGGGTAACTTCATTCCCATGTCGCCGAGCCTCAAGGAACGTATGCAGGCATCGAGGTGGATCACGATCGCGTTCGCCGTGCTCGCGGTGGCGCTGCTCGGCGCCGCGGTGGTCCTCGTCATCAAGCCCCGGCTGTCGGGAACGTCGTCAGCGCCGTCCACCGAGGCCTCGGCGCCCAGCTCGCCGGCGCCCACCTCGCCGGTGGCGCCGCCCTGCGGCGAGGCCGAAGGCTTGGTCAACTCCATGTCCACCCGCGACAAGCTCGCCCAGCTCCTGATGGTCGGGGTGACCGACGCCGAGGACGCCCGCGCCGTCGCCGCCGACCACCGCATCGGCGGCATCATGATCGGAAGCTGGACCGACCTGTCGATGCTGCAGGACGGATCCCTGCCCGCGATCGCCGCGTCCACGGGCCCGCTGCCGCTGGCCGTCAGCGTGGACGAGGAAGGTGGCCGCGTGTCACGGCTGGCGACCATCATCGGCGAGCAGCCGTCGCCCCGCGTCCTGGCCGCCACCACGTCGCCCGACGAGGTGTACGCCATCGCCTTCGAGCGGGGCACCGCGATGAAACAGCTCGGCATCACAGTCGATTTCGCCCCGGTGGTCGACGTGACGGATGCCCCCGACGACACCGTCATCGGGGACCGCTCCTTCGGCTCCGACGCCGAAACCGTCACCACCTACGCCGGTGCGTACGCGCGCGGACTGCGTGACGCCGGAGTGCTCCCGGTGCTCAAGCATTTCCCCGGGCACGGCCACGGCTCAGGTGATTCGCACACCGGCGGGGTGACTGTCCCGCCGCTCGAGCAACTGCAGACCGACGACCTGATCCCGTACCGGACGCTGACGACGCAGCATCCGGTCGCCGTGATGCTCGGCCACGTCCAGGTGCCAGGCCTGACGGGCACCGATCAGGCCAGCCTGTCCAAGCCGGCATACGACCTGCTGCGGTCCGGCGGCTACGGCGGCCCGCCCTTCACCGGCCTGGTGTACACCGATGACCTGTCCAGCATGGCCGCGATCAACGAGCAGTACAGCGTGCCGGAGGCGGTGTTGCGCGCCCTGCAGGCCGGCGCCGACGTCGCGCTGTGGATCACCACCGACGAGGTGCCCGCGGTATTGGATTCGCTTGAACAGGCGGTCAATTCGGGTCAGCTGAGCATGGACCGCGTCAACGAGGCCGCGACGCGGGTGGCGGCCTCGAAGAGTTCGACGCCGAACTGCGGGGGCTGACTTTCGTTTGCCGTGTCGCGAGAACGGCAACTCCGCAGTAATGATCGGCAAGCTGAGGGCTCGCGGGGGAGCACCGATCAGCAAAAGTGACAAAAGGCTGACGAAGCACGTCACAGGCGCCGCGAGGTGGTACGCAGGAAATGTGGCGACACCAGGTTTCATCGCCATCGGGAGCGGTCCCGCGGGGGTGAGCGCGGCGGAGACGTTCCGCAGCAAGCACCCCGGCATTCCGGTGCGCATCCTGACCGTCGATCCTGCGCTTCCCTACGCCAAGCCGCCGCTGAGCAAGGGCTATCTGTGCGGCCGTGAGGGCCGGCGCGAGTTGCACAGCGCCGGCTGGTTCGACCGCAACAACGTCGACCTCATTCGCGGGGTCACCGTCGACCACATCGACACCGACGGCCAGGAGGTGGTCACTGCGGGCGGGCAGCGTTACCCCTACTGGCATCTCGTCGTCGCGTCGGGCGCGACCCCCATCAAGCTGACCATCCCCGGCGCCGAGTCCGCGCTCACGCTGCGGTCGTTCAGCGATGCGGTCGCGCTGAAGATGGCAGCCCGTTACGCAGACTCGGCAGTCGTCATCGGCGGCGGCCTGATCGGCTGTGAAGCCGCCGCGGCGCTGGCGGCCGGGGGTGTGAAAACCGCGTTGGCGGTCCCGGAAACCCTTCCGCTGCAACGACGATTCGGTGTCGAGGTCGGCGAGCGCGTGGTGAAGATTCTCGCCGACAACGGGGTCGGCTTCGTCGGTGAGACCACAGTCGTCGAAATCGACGGCTCGGGCGTGGTGCTCGACGACGGCACGGCTGTCCAAGCCGACCTCGTCGTCTCCGCCAATGGTGTGCGGCCCGACATCCGGCTCGCCGAATCCGCCGGATTGGAAACCCGAGACGGGCGGATCGTGGTCGACGAGCACATGCACGCGTCGGCGCGCAACGTCTACGCCGCGGGCGACGTCGCACTCGCCCACAATGTCACCGCCGGGCGCCGCATCCGCGCCGAGCACTGGCGCGATGCCGCGCAGGAGGGGCTGGTCGCCGGACTCACGGCCGCCGGCTTCTCCGCCGCCTGGGATCAAGTTCCCGGGTTTTCGTCCACCATCGGCGATTCGGTGTTCAAGTACCGCGGCTGGGGCAGCTACGAGACGTGTCGACTCGTCGATCACCAGGACGGGTTCACGGTCTGGTACGAGTCCGACGGCGAGGTCGTCGGGGCGCTGACGCTCAACGCCGACGAGGACCTCCGGCACGCGGAAGAACTGCTGCGCGCGTAGCGATTACAGCCAATCCCGCCGCTTGAACATCCAGTACAGGATGAGCGAAATCGCCACGATGATCGCCGTGCTGGTGACGAACCCGCCCACGGTCTCGATGCCTGGATATATCACGTTCTGGCCGTAGAAGCCGGTGATCGCCGTCGGCACCGCGATGATCGCGGCCCAGCCGGTGAGCTTCTTCATCACCGTGTTCAGCCGCGCGTCCTGCAGCGACAGATTGGTCTCGAAGACCGTGGTGATCATGTCCCGCAACGACTCTGTCCACTCCGATGCCCGCAGCACGTGGTCGTACAGGTCGGCGTACAGCGGGTCGAGCTCGGGCGACGTCTTGGCGTCCAGCCTGCGGTGCTGAATCGAGTTGACGACCTCCCGCATCGGCAGCACCACCCGCCGCAGCTCGACGAGATCCTTGCGTAGCCGGAACGTCTTTCGCTGCAGTCCTTTTCGTGCATTCTGCTCGAAAAGATCGTCCTCGACAGCTTCGATACCGTCGTCGAGGGACTGCACGGCGTCGAAGTGGCTGTCCACGACGACGTCGAGCAGACCGTGCACCAGCGATCCGACGCCGTACTCCTGGCCGCCGAGCTCGTCGAACCGCTGCGATATGGCGTCGATGTCGAAGTTCGGCGACAACCGCACCGTGATCAGTCCGCGCGGGAGCACGAACCCCGAGATCCGGTGAATCTCCAGGCTCGACTCGGAGTCGTCCTCGGGCGGCGGATCCTTGACGTCCACGCCGTACACGGTGAAGAAGGTGTGCGAGCGGTAGACGGCGGCTTTCGTGCGTTCGGCCTCGGCGATCGCGTCCTCGACCGCCCAACTGTCCAGATCGAGTTCCGTGGCCAAGTCTTTGAGGATCGCGTGGTCGGGGTCGTAGATGTCGCACCAGACCAGGGTTTCGTCCTCGGCGAGATAGTCCGAGATGGAGGCGAACTCGAAGTCGTCCTGCGGCTTGCCGTGGCGCCACACCCGGCCTCGAACGTCGGTCACCCAACCATGATGTCAGTGTGTCGCCTGCGTAGGCCGGGGATCAGCATGGGAACTCGCTGCCGGTACTCGGCGTAGCGTGCCCCCAGCGCCGCGGTCAGGTCATGCTCTTCGAGCTGCAGGGCGAGCAGGATGTATGCCGTCATCATCGCAGCGAACAGCAGACGACCCGCAGACATCGTCGGGGCCGCCCAGAACGCGATGAGGAAGCCCAGCATCAGCGGATGGCGCACCACCCGGTACAACAGCGTCACCCGGAATCCGGTCTCCGCCGTTGGCCGCGCCCGCCAAGCGGCGAACACCTGCTTCAGCCCGAACAGCTCGAAGTGGTTGATCATGAAGGTCGACGCCAGCACCATCGCCCAGCCCAGCCAGAACATCGTCCACACCGCCAGACGCGCGGGCTGCCACGTCACGTCCCAGACGACCGCAGGCAGCTCTCGCCACTGCCAAAACATCAGGACGAGAACGAGACTCGCGACCAGCACGTAGGTGCTTCGCTCGATGGACGCCGGCACGATGCGCGTCCACCATCGCTTGAACGCCGGACGGGCCATCACGCTGTGCTGCACTGCGAACAGCGTCACGAGGACGACGTCGATCGGCACCGCCCAGCCGGCCGCGGCGACGAGGGCGTTGTCGACACTGCGTGGCACGGCGAGGCCGCCGACGAAGCCGATCAGGTACAGGAAGACGACGAGAAACAGGGTGTAGCAGAGTGTGCCGTAGACGACGGCGATGGTTCGTTTCATGGTTCGACTTTTCGCCACAGCGGTGCGCGGGCGCGTGAGGCGGATGCCTCAACTTTCAGCGACCAGACCGTGCTCGAGGGCATACATGCTGGCGCCGATCCGGTTCGAGACGCCGATCTTGGTGTACGTGCGTTCCACGTGATTGCGGACCGTCTTCTCGCTGAGGACCAGTTTGGCCGCGATCTCCCTGTTGCTGACTCCTTGCGCGACGAGCCTCAGCACCTCGACCTCTCGCGCCGTGAGCCCGTGCGGGCGCGCTTTGGGCTTGGCCGGCGCGTGACCGGAGGCGTACAGCACGGCGTCGGCGGCCACCGAGTCCAGTTCCCCGTCGCGGACCCGTTCACGCAACCGGCGTGCCGCACCGGCGGGCCCGAGCGCCTCGCGGTAGGGCCGCGGTTCCAGTGCGCTCTGATAGCTCACCGCACACGCCAACAACCGGTCGGGCATCGTCAACTGCCGCGCGGCCAGCCCACGCGGATACCCGGAGCCGTCGAGGCATTCGTGATGGTTGGTGGCCACGGCCGCGACGTCGTTCAGGCCCGGCACCCGGGACAGGATGCGCTCGGACAGGTAGGGGTGCAGCCGCATGCGCTCGAACTCAGCCGTGGTCAAATCGCTTGACTTGGACCAGATCTGATTCGACACGCCGATGCGGCCGACGTCGTGCACCCATGACGCGCGCCGGGTCAACGTCACGGCGTCCTCGTCCAACCCCGCGGTGACGGCGGCCTCGGCGGCGAGTTGTGCGACCGCGCGTGAATGCCCGAGGGTGAACGGGCATTTGAGGTCGACGAAATCGCCGAGCGCCATCAGCAGCGAGTCCAGCGAGGGCCCGTCGAGGCGGGTGTGGCGGTCAGGCGCATGCTGCAGCGCGGTGGCCCATACGTCGCCCGTCGACGGTACGGCGAGCACCCCCGACGGGTCGGCGACGAACGCGTCGACGACCGCGGGATCGAACTGCCCACCTCGACGGCTGCGTGCCATCGCGACCGCACCCTCGGTGCCGTATTCGCGTTGATGCACCTCGACCATGTCGGCGAGCTGGGCGACACGCATTTCGATCGGGATGGCTTCGCCTGCAGCGCCGGTCGGCAGGCCGCCACCGTCGAAGCGCTCGAAGGTGAACCGCAGTGCAGTCTGCACGTCGTCGGCCAGCCCGATCCGTTGGGCCAGCAGCGCCGCCGAGGTGCAATGTGAGTGGATGAGTTGCGAAATGTGGCCCCGCGCATTGGCGTACAGCGTCGCGGCGGTCTTCAGTCGTGACAGCAGGGATTCACCACGCCCGATGTTGGTGAGCAGGAATCGTTGATACGGCAGGCCCGACCAGTCGACCAGATACGAGCCGCGGCGCACCGCGATGTCGTCGCCGAACCACCGCGCATACTCGTGCGAGTCGGCGTGACAGCCGATCCACATGATCAGCGTCGCGTAGTAGATGCAATCGCGCTGGGCGGCAGTGAGTCCAAGCCGGTCGGCGATCCGCGTCGCGATCAGCGCCGACCGCAGCATGTGCTCGGCGGGTTGTCCCAGCCCGAGGTCGATGGCCACCGACAGCGCCGCCAGCACTTCCGCGCGGGTCGGAAGAGCTGGCGGCGACTGCCGAGGGGGCATGTGCCGATTCTGCGCCGTCGTCATCGCTTGGTCAGCTGGAAAGGTCAAGACGGTCGCCGTCGCGATGGCGGGCGACGTCGAACGCCTCGAAACGGCCCTGCGCGACGACGCAGATGCCGCGTTGGGGCAATTGGAAGTCGGCCAGGCTGCCCTGGACGGGGTGGGGCCCGACGGCTCCCAGGTCCTCGCCCTTGACGACGGCGCTGGAGTCGGCGACCGCCCACACCCGTCGCGGAGCGATGCGGAATTCCTGGCCGTTGGGCAGGTGGCCGGTGAGCTTCATGCGGCCGATGCCCAGCAGCGGGCCGACGATCGGGCTCATCGCGGCGAGCACTCTGCGGTTGCGCGACATCGTCGCGGGCAGCTTCGAGCCGACGACGCTCATCAGTCGCGTCGCGGGCGTGGTCGTGATGTCGACGCGCCAATCCAGCACTCCGTCAATGGAAATCGCCAGCGACCACGGGGTGACCCAGCGCGACGTGATGTCGCAGACGACCGGATCGACCGGGGTCGCCGAGCTGAAGTAGCGCGAGCAGCTCTGCGGGCCGGGTGTGGTCGCGTAGAACGTCCACACGCCGTCCGGGGTGCGATGCCACACCGACTGGTAGGCGGGGGAGAAGGACGTCTCGGGGAAGTCGCGGAAGGCGAGATAGTGCCCGTTGGCGAAGGGCAGGCCCATGACGCCGAAGCCGACGACGCGTTCGTCGTCTCCCTCGGGCAGGGGCATGGTCTTGGAGGCGGTCGCGGCCGCTTCGGGTGTCGTGGTCATGCCTGTGATCATGTGTTGGTGACCGGGGAGGCCGCATGGGGCAATTGCCCCAAGTTCGGCCGCCGAGGGCTCACGCGCAAGCCGGCGAGCGGCCGTGTCTGTACGCCGACACGCCGATTACTGCGTGCATTTTGGGGCCCCTCGCGGCGGTTCACGGACCCGCTAACCGCGGAAGCCCGCCAGCACCGCCCCGACACCCAACTTCCAGCGGCGCTCGACCGTCGGACCCGTCGGCCCCAGCCAGCGGCCCAGCTCCTGCACCGCCAAACCCTGCGCCAGCGCGAGCAGTACGTGCGCGATGTCGGTGACATCTCCCGACAGCAGCCCGGCGTCGACGCACCGCTGGATCCGGCCGATGAACACCTCGCGCACCGACGCGCCTGCTGCCAGCTCGTCGGGCCCGGGTTCGAAGTCCATGAACGGTCGCGAGAACATCACCTGCGCCAGCCGCGGGTACGCCCGGCAGAAGAGCCGGAACACCGGCACCAGCCGTTCCAGGTCGGCCAACGGGTCGTCGCTGACCGGGACCTTGGCCAGCTCGGCGCCGAGCAGGCGGAACCCCTCGAAGAACATCGCCCGCACCAGGCCGGCCTTGTCGATGAACAGCTCGTAGACCGCGGGGACCGACGTCCCGGCCCGCTCGGCGACCCGCCGCGTAGTGAAGCCGGTGAAGCCGTCCTCGGCGAGCGTCGCGATCGCGACCTCGAGCAGATGCTCGCGAAGCTCCGGCGTGCGTTGCTTGGCCCTCGGCATCTCAGCGGCCTAGCCGAGACTGAATTCCGTTGCCAATCCGTCGATTCCGGCCCGGATCGCCTGTAACGCCGATTCTCGCGCCTTCAGTTTGGTCGCCACGTGGGAGCCGGTGTGCAACTGCGCCGCCGCAGCGGCGGCTTCCTGCGCCTTGGCGAGAACCTGGTCCTTCTCGACGATCTCGTCCAGCCAGCCCGCCGTGATCGTCTCGTCGCCGACGTAGATCGACGCCAGCGCCGCGCCGCGATGGAACGCCGCCGGCGTCAACCGCATCCGCATGATCTCGATCGCGGAGATCGGGATCGTCATTCCGATCGCCACCTCGATCGCCTGACACTTCGTCTTCGGCTGCCCGACGCGATGGTCGCCCGACAGCAGCAGGAACGAGCCCATCGCGATGGCCGAACCCGTCGCGGCCATGATCACCGGCGCGGGGAACGTCAGGCACCGCACCGACAATTCGAAGCCGCCGGCGAGCATGTCATGCGCGGCCTTCGCGTCGCCGGACTGGAACACCGCGAGGTCGAAGCCGCCGCTGAACACACGATCGTTGCCTGCGAGTACGATGGCCTTCGCGGCGTCTTTCTCCGCGCGGTCCAGCGCCTCGTTGATCGCGGCCTGCATATCCGGACCCAGGACGTTGACCTTGCCGTCGTCCATCGTGATCGTCGCGACTGAATCATTGAGTTCGTAGCCAACCGGGCTGGTCATCGCCTCTCCTTTGGGCACGTCAGGAATTTGGATCGATGTTACGTAACAGTGTTACGAAAGCCAACCCCCGGCGCCGGCGAGTGGGGTAGTCGATTACGCACGACGCCGGTCGGCCGCCGTCGTAGGTTTGTTTCAGCCCGGCAGCGTAGGGGGCGGTGCCGGGCTCCTAGAACTTCGACCGCACAGGACCGCGCTAGCCGAGATCGCGCCGGTGCCTCGGCCGTCCGTTGATCACCTGGGTGTGCGCTTCATCGTCGTCATAGTCCGTGTCGTCGTTGTGGACGACGTCCTGGGGTGACGGCCCATTGAACTGCGCTTCACGCGGTGGCGTGATGAACGGCACCTCGTGCGGACCGGTGCTGAACGGCACCTGACGCGGCGGCCCGTTGAACGGGATTTCACGCGGCGGCGCGGGGCGCGGCGGCTGCGGCGCCGGTTTCTCAGCGGACGTTTTCGCCTTGGCGGTCGTGAGGCGCTCGCGCATCTTGTCGGCCGCGGTGCGGACCCTGTTGATCTCGCTGCGCAGCACCTCTTCGCGACTCTCGCTGGCGGCGTAGTGGTAGTAGGTCAACAGGTTTCGCAGCAGCTCGAGCTTCTGCTTCTCCTGTCGCGCGAGATCATGCGTCGTCAGCAGCTCCAGGCGTTCGACGGGATGCAGTGTGGCCCAGTCCAATACGGCTGCGGACCGGAACTGGCGACCGGCGCGCTTGGATCCCTTGGTCGTGGGCTGATCGGAGTAGGTGACGGCACCGTCGAACCGCGACGCAATGGTTTCTCCGAGCTCGCGGCGGTCCAGCGCCGAATCCCACACGATGCGAAATTCCTGCGACGGTGCCAGATACGGGATCTCCGCGGGCAGATTGAGCGGGACGATGTCGACGTAGCGATCCTCGTAGACGTTCTCGTACTTGCCCACGGTGGGAGGGTGGGCCCACTCGAATCGGATGCCGTACGCCGGCGTCTGACCGAAGTTCCTGACGACGAGTTCGACGAGGTGCCAGTCGTGGGCGGCGGGCTCCATGAACATCGCGACGTTCGGCTGCATGAGCTCTTCGGCGTGTGCTCTGGCCCGCTGGTAGGCCCGCCACGCGTAGATCAACGCCGCGACGAGCACCATGACGGCCACCCAGGCGGCCAGTGCAATCCACCCGTGGGCCGAGACGTCGGTCACGCGTAGTGCCCGGAGGTCGGTTTCCACGTCCCGGTGTATACCACGGTCCGAGCGCCGCTACCGCATCAGAAAATTTGCACCAACGTCATTTGCTGGAAAATCCCAGGAAGGTGGGTAAGCAGAGACGGGAGTGCTTATAGAGGCGTGCGGCTACCTTGCCAGCTACGGCAACGGAACCTGGATGCCCGGACCGCCCGGCTCGCCGTGCAGCTCGAGGAATTCGGGCACCGAGCCCGGCGGCACGTCGAACGCGATGGAGACGACCGTCGTCGCTGCCGGATCGAGTGGCACGGCCGTGCCCCCGAGGTAGGCCGTCGCCTCGTCGGCCAAGGGATAGATGGCGCCGCTGGCCTGGAGTTTCTGGAACGTGCCGACGAACGACGCGGGCTCGGTGCCGATGTTCGCCACGGTCATGTGTACGACGACGAACACACCGTCCGCGGTCTTCTCCAGCGGCGCGTCCGACATGACGACCTTCGGCCCGATCTCGACGCCGTCGACGGTGAACGACAGGGGACCGTCGATGGCGCCCGCGGTGGGGCCAGGCATGGGTGGCGCGTTCGTCGTCGGTGCTGCGGCCGGCGTCTCGGACGGGTCGCCGTCGCTGCCCGGTAACGAAAGTTGTACGTCCGCATCGTCTTTGATCAGGAACCCGTAGACGGCCAAGCCGACGAGGACCACCAGCAGGGCCGCGCATGCAGTGCCGAATCGGAGGACGAGACTGCGGTTACCGTCCGGCGGTGTCGCGGGTGCGTCGACGGCGGGCGGGTCCGGGACGGCTTCAAGCCGCCGCGGCGTCTTCGGGGGGAGGTCGGGTTCGGTCGGCGGCGTCGGCATCGCGTCGGGGCCCCCTCCCGCGCACCGTAGGCGCTGAGGCGGAGAATAACGCAGGTTCGGCGCTACCCGGCGAGTTTTGCTGAGGCAAACTCCGACGTCAGACGAGGTTAGCCGCCCATCAACATGCGCCACTGGTCCAGATTGCTAGCCCGGTATACATAATTCGTGCGCTTGACCTCCGACAGCGCCGCGCTGGGCTCCTGCGAGTACCAGTGGCCAGGAAAGACTGTCGGATCGCCAGAAAGCTGTGCCAGCGCCTGCAGACTGCGGAACATCTCGTCGACGTCGCCGCCGGGGAAGTCGGTGCGCCCGCAGCCCTCCAGGAACAGTGTGTCGCCCGCGACGAGTCGGCCGTCGAGCAGGAAGCACTGGCTGCCGGGGGTGTGGCCGGGAGTATGCAGAAGCTCGATGTCGATGTCTCCGACCTTGACCACGTCGCCGTGCTGATGGTCCGTCAGCTCGCTGCGGGCGATGCCGGTGACACGTGAAACCCATTCAGCCTCAACACTATTGACGTGGACGGGGACGCTGACCCGCTCCAGCAGCTCGGCGAGGCCCTTGAGTTCGAAACCCATCATCGAGCCGCCGACGTGGTCGGGGTGGTGATGGCTGACCAGCACGCCGGACAGGTGCATGCCGTCGGCCTCCAGCGCGTCGACCAGATCACCAGCCGCATACGCCGGATCGACGACGACGCAGTCGCCGGTCTCGCGGTCGCCGATCAGGTAGGCGAAGTTGCGCATCTGCTCGGCGATCATGTCGCCGGCGGCGAAATCCCTGCCGGACAGCAGTTGGCGGAAGTACAGGCGGTCGGTCATGCCGTAAGACTATTCAGTCGTTGCCACGCAGCCGCACCATGCGGGTGGTGCTGCTCTCGTCGAGCTCGGCCACCTCGGCGCGTGAGCGCAGGAAATCGCTGAACGAGCGGAATCCCAGCGACTTCTCCGAGAACGACGGATCCATCCGCTTCATCTGCGCCTTGACCGCGGAGTTGTGCAGCCAGTCGGCGTCGTCCTTCTCGTGGCCGATCCGCAGCGCCCGTTCGAGCAGAGCGGTCGCGGCGGCCTGCGGATCGGGGGACTCGGGCTCCTGGTCGCCGTCGGCCGCCTTCTTGCGCGGCTTCTTCTTGGGCGGCTCGGTCACCGGCACACCCGGCAGCGCGTCGTAGGTGACGAACTCGTCGCAGGCGGCCGTCAGCGATTTGCTGATCGATCCGGTGATCCCGATGCCGACGACGTAGCGGCCCAGCCGCTTGCAGCGTTGGGCCAACGGGATGTAGTCGGAGTCCCCGGCCACGATGACGACGTGGGTGAGGTCGGGCAGCCGGAACATGTCCTCGACCGCGTCGACCGCCAGCCGGATGTCGGCGCCGTTCTTGGCGTAGGCGGCAGCGGGAAACAGCTGGACCAGGTCGACGGCGCGGCCGACGAGCTGGCCCTGGTATTCGGCGTTGACGTCGGCCGACCAGTCCGCGTAGGCGCGCGTCAACACCAGCGTGCCGAACGAGGACGCGAAGTCGATGATCGCGCTGACGTCGACGGTCGCCTCGGTGAGCCGGCCGGGTTTGGTGTGAAAACCGGCGGCTTTGTCCTTCTGGAATGAGCTTCGACCGTGTATCTGGTCGTATCGGGAGATGACGATGTTGTCGAAATCAAGATAGACGGCCACGCGCGGAGCGCCGGGTTCGGTCACTTGTCCGTCCTATCACCACCAGCGGTTTGGCGTGGCAAACGGGTTGAATGTACCCTCTTTAAGGCCCACGACGAGACTGTCAGGGCAGGCCCCCTTAGCTCAGTCGGTAGAGCGTTTCCATGGTAAGGAAAAGGTCAACGGTTCGATTCCGTTAGGGGGCTCGGTGGCCGGACCGGTTCGCCGGACCGGACTATCGGGGCGGTGTAGCTCAGCTGGTTAGAGCGCACGACTCATAATCGTGAGGTCGGGGGATCGAGTCCCCCCACCGCTACAAGACGTTAGAACCGCAAGACGAAGGACAAGAAGTGGCCTCCAGTACCGACGTACGGCCCAAGATCACCTTGGCGTGCGAGGTGTGCAAGCACCGCAACTACATCACGAAGAAGAACCGTCGCAACGATCCCGACCGGCTCGAGATCAAGAAGTTCTGCCCGAACTGCGGCAAGCACCAGGCGCACAAGGAATCGCGCTAGCGATCCCTAATCCGCGGGCGGTTGCCCCCGGGTGACGGATAGGTCCACTGTGGCGCTGTCAGAGCAGATCGTCGGGATGCACTACCGCTATCCCGACCACTACGTCGTCGGGCGAGAGAAGCTGCGTGAGTACGCCGTCGCGGTGAAGAACGAGCACCCCGCGCATCACGACGAAGACGTCGCTGCGCAGCTTGGCCACTCCGCGATTCCGGCGCCGTTGACGTTCATCTCGGTGTTCGGCTACATGGCGCAGTTGGCATTCTTCGAAAACGCCAACATCGGCATCAGCGACATGAAGATCGTGCAGGTCGACCAGACGTTGAAGTTCCGCAAGCCGATTCATGCCGGTGACACGCTCTTCTGCGACGTCTACGTGGACTCCGTCCGGCAGGCGCACGGCGCCGACATCATCGTGACCAAGAACGTCGTCACCGACGACAAAGGCGAAATCGTCCAGGAGTCGTATACGACCCTGGCGGGGCGAACCGGGGAAGAAGGAGAAGAGGGTTTCAGCGATGGCACTGCGTGAGTTCGATTCGGTGAAGGTGGGCGACCTGCTTCCCGAAAAGACGATCCCCCTGACCCGAGGTGACCTGGTGAATTACGCCGGAGTGTCCGGCGATCTGAACCCCATCCACTGGGACGACGAGATCGCCAAGCAGGTCGGTCTGGACACCGCGATCGCGCACGGCATGCTCACCATGGGACTGGGCGGCGGATATGTCACCTCCTGGGTCGGCGACCCGGCGGCGGTCACCGAATACAACGTGCGTTTCACCGCGGTGGTGCCGGTTCCCAACGACGGCGTCGGCGCTGAAATCGTGTTCAATGGAAGGGTGAAATCCGTTGAGCCCGAAACGAAGTCGGTAACGATCGCGTTAACCGCCACCGCTGGCGGTAAGAAGATCTTCGGTCGCGCTGTCGCCACCGCGAAGCTGGCATGACCGATGGCGCTTAAGACAGACATCCGGGGGATGATCTGGAAGTACCCCGACACGTTCGTGGTGGGCCGCGAACAGGTCCGCCAGTACGCCAAGGCCGTGAAGTCGGCCGCGCCGGCCACTGTCGACGAGGCCGCGGCCGCCGAACTCGGGCATGACGCCCTTATCGCGCCGCTCACTTTCGCCTCGATCTTCGCGGTGATGATCCAGAACCATTTCTTCCAGCACGTGGACGTCGGCCTGGAGACCATGCAGATCGTCCAGGTCGACCAGAAGTTCCACTTCCACCGGCCGATCAAGGTCGGTGACGAGCTGACCGGGACCATGCACGTCGAATCGGTCGACGAGCGGTTCGGCGCCGACATTGTCCTCACACGCAACGTCTGCGCTGAGCTGGACGGCACGGTCGTTATGGAGGCGTTCACCACGTTGATGGGCCACGAGGGCGACAACTCGATCTCGGTGAAATGGGATCCCGAGTCGGGGCAGGTCATCCGCACCGCCGCCATCCAGAATGGCCAGGACGCGGATTAGTAACTGACGTGGGTGGCGCGCTACACTCGCAACTCGGGGTTTCCCCAGTCCAGCGCGCTGTCCGTCGGTTTCAGATCGACCGAACGGGGAGCGCGCGGTTTGTGTGAGCCCCGGAAACCGGTGATATCGCAGCGCCAGCGGTGTCAAGGTAAAGGGGCGTAGCTCAACTGGCAGAGCAGCGGTCTCCAAAACCGCAGGTTGCAGGTTCAAGTCCTGTCGCCCCTGCTCAACTGAATACTCGACACGGCGTGGACACTGGAAGGTGTCCACACAACTAGACGACCAGAACAAGGAAGGCATGCGGTGAGCGACGAGCGTGATCGTGACGGCTCCGCAGGGTCCGACGACACCGGCGGCAGCGGCGCGGTCGTAACCCGGCCTACTCGGCCCAGCGGCAAGCGGTCGCGCCGCGTAGCCAGCGGCGAGAACGTCAGCAGCGCCGTCGACCTGGAAACCGGCACCGAGGCGTCGCCGACCAAGAACGGCTCGGGCACGGCGAAGAAGACGGCCAAGAAGCGCGGCGACGGCTCCTCGAGCAACCCGTTCCTGTATGTCTGGAACTACCTGAAGCAGGTCGTCGCCGAGCTGCGCAAGGTCATCTGGCCGAACCGCAAGCAGATGGTCAGCTACACCATCGTGGTGCTGGTCTTCCTGGCGTTCATGGTGGCGCTGATCGGCGGAGTCGATTTGGGCGTCGGCAAGATCGTCATGTGGGTGTTCGGCTGACGTGGAAGTACTGAGAGGACTGACAAGTGACTAGCTTCGAGGGCGATACGCCTTCGGCCGTTTCCGAGGCAATCGCCGAAGCGGCAGATCCGGCGACCGTGATCGCAGACGAGGCGGCCGAGCGTCTGGAAGACAGCACGGCGGCCGAAGCCGTCGAAGACGCGGCACCAGTTGAGGTTGCCGAGCCCGAGGCCGCCCCCGAGGCGGCTCCGGAAGAAGACGAAGACGAGGACCCTGCGGTCGCGCTGAAGAAGGATCTGCGCCTGCGGCCCGGTGACTGGTACGTCATCCACAGCTACGCCGGCTACGAGAACAAGGTGAAGGCCAACCTCGAGACCCGCGTGCAGAACCTCGATGTCGGCGACTACATCTTCCAGGTCGAGGTGCCCACCGAAGAGGTCACCGAGATCAAGAACGGCCAGCGCAAGCAGGTCAACCGCAAGGTGCTACCCGGTTACATCCTGGTCCGCATGGAACTCAACGACGAGTCGTGGGGCGCGGTGCGCAACACGCCCGGCGTGACGGGCTTCGTGGGGGCGACGTCGCGGCCGTCGCCGCTCAGCCTCGACGACGTGGTGAAGTTCCTGCTTCCGCCGGCGTCGGCGAAGAAGCCGGCCAAGAGCACGGCGGGCGCCGCTGCGTCCTCCGAGGCCTCGTTGGAGCGTCCGGAGATCCTCGTCGACTTCGAGGTCGGCGAGTCGGTCACGGTCATGGACGGCCCGTTCGCGACGCTGCCCGCATCCATCAGCGAGGTCAACGCCGAGCAGCAGAAGCTCAAGGTGCTGGTGTCGATCTTCGGTCGCGAGACACCTGTCGAACTGACCTTTACTCAGGTCGCCAAGATCTAAAGACAAGTAAGAAAGAAAAGGAACCGAACACTCATGGCCCCGAAGAAGAAGGTCACTGGGCTGATCAAGCTGCAGATCCAGGCCGGAGCGGCCAACCCCGCCCCGCCAGTGGGTCCGGCGCTCGGCCAGCACGGCGTCAACATCATGGAGTTCTGCAAGGCGTACAACGCCGCGACGGAAAGCCAGCGCGGCAACGTCATCCCCGTGGAGATCACCGTCTACGAGGACCGCAGCTTCACGTTCGCGCTGAAGACCCCGCCCGCCGCCAAGCTGCTGCTGAAGGCCGCAGGCGTGCAGAAGGGTTCCGGCACCCCGCACACCACCAAGGTCGCCAAGGTGACCTGGGATCAGGTGCGCGAGATCGCCGAGACCAAGAAGGAAGACCTGAACGCCAACGACATCGACGCGGCGTCCAAGATCATCGCCGGCACCGCCCGGTCGATGGGGATCACGGTCGAATAGTTCGGCCGATCCCGTGGGAGAGCTGGCATCGGCTCGCCAACCACACCTCTGAAACACAAGGAGATACCAATGAGCAAGAACAGCAAGGCATATCGCGAAGCCGCGGAAAAGATCGACAAGGACAACCTGTACTCCCCGATCGAGGCTGTGCGCCTCGCCAAGGAGACGTCGTCGAAGAAGCAGGACGCGACCGTAGAGGTGGCGATCCGGCTGGGTGTCGACCCACGTAAGGCCGACCAGATGGTGCGCGGCACCGTCAACCTGCCCAACGGCACCGGTAAGACCGCGCGCGTCGTGGTGTTCGCCGTGGGCGACAAGGCCGAGGCGGCGCTGGCCGCAGGCGCCGACGAGGTGGGCAGCGACGACCTGATCGAGAAGATTCAGGGCGGCTTCCTGGACTTCGACGCCGCGATCGCGACGCCGGACCAGATGGCCAAGGTCGGCAAGATCGCCCGCGTGCTGGGTCCGCGTGGCCTGATGCCGAACCCGAAGACCGGCACCGTGACTCCCGATGTCGCCAAGGCGGTTTCGGATATCAAGGGCGGCAAGATCAACTTCCGTGTCGACAAGCAGGCCAACCTGCACTTCGTGATCGGCAAGGCCTCCTTCGATGAGACGAAGCTGGCCGAGAACTACGGCGCCGCGCTCGACGAGGTCCTGCGGGCCAAGCCGTCGTCGTCGAAGGGTCGTTACCTGAAGAAGGTTGTCGTGTCGACGACGACCGGTCCCGGTATCCCCGTGGACCCGGCGGTCACCCGCAACTTCACCGAGGCGTAAGTCTTAGGTACGTCGAAGCCCCTGAAGGTCACAGCTTTCAGGGGCTTTGGCGTTGGTTGGGCACTAGCAGGCGGGCAGTGGGTCGGGTCGCGGTTGTTGATCGCCGGCTAGCACACGATCCCTGACGATTCGCTGAGACGACGCGTTTGGACACGCTGTTTCCTCATGCGTCGATACCCGGCTATTTGCACTGCAGTCCACGGTGAGTCTGCATCGCAAATGGGGGGAGTCTTTATGCGCACCTTCCTCAAGAATTGTCAGCGCTTTTACGATTGCTTCCCCCGCAGCCTCCTTCTGGCGGACCAGGCACCTGACCGAATCTCGCCATCAGCGGCTCGAACGCCGCGATCGCCTCGGTGTAATCACCGACCGAGACTTCGAGGAATCCAAGGCTGATGGATGACCAATCGGCCAATCGAGGCGAGCCGCAGCGATGCCCGAGTTCGATGGCGGCCTTTGCAGCAGTGCGGGTTTCGGATTCGCGCGCGGTATAGGCCATCACAATTGCTTGCGCAGTCCACCCGACGACTTGGAGGTGATCGCCACCCAATTGCTATACTCGCTCAACGCTTTTCGTCCGCGCCGAACTCCGCATCAAAGTATCTGCCCCGCCAGACCTCCATGAGCGTGATGAAATACGCGACGTAAACCAGATCGGTTTCAGCGCCGCGGTCAATGCATCGTTGACGCACTGCCGCCATCCGCTCAGCGGCATCACTCAGCCGTCCCGTCCACGACAAGAGGACTGCAAAGGTGGCGCTGGCGGCGAGCAGGGGCGTTACGCCCACGATTGTGCTGTTGATCCCTGGTGTCGAGTTCAGCGGCGGACCTCGGTGGTCGGCATCGGCCCCATTGGCCGGTGACGACCGATGACCTGCTCAACCGAAGCGGCTGTCGCATTCGACGAGTCGCCGACGTAGGAACTGTCGCGCTGGATCTGAACCCGCCCGCTCCACCGCCTGGAGGTACCACTGCTGTGCCTCAACGTGGCGGCCTGAGCGCCGAAGCAGGTCGGCGCGAATCGTCGCGACGGTGTTCGAGCGAGCCATCCGCGGATCCTTCGCGACCTCGTCCAGCGCTGCCAGGCCCGCATCGAATCCGTCGCGAAAGCCAACCGCGAGCGCCCGATTCGCCTTGGCGACGGGCGAATCCGTGATCGCGATCAGCCGGTCATACGCGCGACAGATCCCATCCCAGTCCGTGTCCTCCCACCGCGCGGCCGTCGCGTGCAGCGCCGCGATCACCGCCTGTGGCAGGTACGGTCCCGTCGCTCCGGCTGCGTTACGAAGGCGATCCAGCCCGCGAGTGATGCGCACACGGTCCCACCGGCCGCGGTCCTGCTCGTCGAGCGGTACGAGTGCACCGTCGGCGTCGATGCGCGTCTGCCGTCGGGAATCATGCAGAAGCACGAGCGCGGCCAATGCGTACCCGTCGCGCGCATCGGGCATCAACGAACACACCTCGCCCGCAAGCCGGATGGCCTCGTCGCACAACTCGTCGCGGATCGCCGACGGTCCGGCCGTCGACCAGTAGCCCTCGGTGAAGACGGAGTAGATGCAGGCGAGGACGTGCGGAGTGCGCTCAGGAAGTAGTTCTCGCGGCGGCACCCTCAGCGGTATGTTGGCGTGCCGAATCTTGTTCTTGGCCCGGGTGATTCGTTGACCGACCGCAGCCTCGGACTGCAGCAGGGCGCGGGCTATCTCGGCGACTGTGAGCCCGGAAATCAGCCGCAGCGTCAGGGCCAACTGTGAGTGCGGGTCCAGTGCCGGGTGCGCGCAGGTGAACATCATCCGCAGTTCGTCATCGCGAATCCGGTGCGGCACGCCCTGGCGGTCGGTGCGGGCGGTTATGTCGTCGAGCACCGCGGCAAGCTCCTTTCCTGGCCTGACCGATTCGCGGCGCAGCCGATCCAGCGCACGATTGCGCGCGGCCGTCACGATCCATCCGCCGACGTTGGCGGGAACGCCGTCGCGTGGCCAGGTCCGTATCGCATCGGCGAAGGCCTCCTGGACGGCGTCCTCGGCGACGGTGAGGTCGCCGGACCATCGCGCCAGCGCGGCGACGGCCGGTCCCCATTCGCGTCGAAAGACGCCGTCCAGGTCGGTCATTCGGCGGCTGCTAGAGGGCGGAGATACCCATGAGCTGGCGGAGCTCGATGGTCGTCGCCGGAATCATCGACGCGACCTTGATGGCCTCGTCTCGGTCGGCGACGTTGAGGATGTGGTAGCCGTTGGCCACCTCGGCGCCTTCGATGTAGGGCCCGTCGGTGAGCAGCACCTCGCCGTCGCGCACCCGCACCGTCGTCGCCGTCGACGGCACATGCAGAGGCGCACCTCCGTTGGCGCGAGCTCCCACCTGTGCGGCGAACTTTCCGTGTTGTGCGGCGATCTCGTTCCACTCCGGGGTGCCCGGCGCGAGGACGGAGTCGGCGGGCTCGAGCAGCAGGGCGATCCAGTTGTTGTCGAGCGGTTCAGTCGGCGGCATGTACTCCAACATCGGCCACACCTCGACTGCTCCGTTGTGACAGGCGGGGATCGCCGCCGCGATGGTCAATGCGTCGTCAAGATTCTCCGCCTCGAAGACGTAGTAGCCGCCGGCCACTTCGGCCGCCTCGGCAAACGGGCCGTCGGTGACGACCGGCGCGTCTGGCCCACCGGTGATCCGGGCTCCCGTCGCCGACGGGACGAGCGCGTCCCCGGCACGAATCGCAGAGCCGAACTTGGCGTGGAAGTCCTCGTAGGCCGACATGACCTGGGCCTGCGTCGAGGCGTCCGGCTCCTCGGCGGTCTCGGGACCTAGCAACAGGGCGAAGTAGTGCATGGAATCACCTTTCGGTTGCGAGTAGAACCCTGCGTTCCACTCTCTACCTGGTAGACGAACGACGCGACGCGAATCCGACACCCACCGCCCAAAAACCGGCTGGCAAATTTTCGATTCCACCGATCCGAAGGCGCGCAATATGTGATTGTCTACCCATGTTTAAGGCCGGTCGAGTCCTACTTCTCTTCATCTTGAGCTTGTTCAGCACCGCGGTCCTCGGTGCCATGGCCGCTGTGGTGGCGGCCGTGAGCCTGGCCGCCACGGCGTTGATCGTGCCCGGCACAGGCACGCCCGACGCAAACGAAGTCGAGAACTACCTGGAGAACTTCCGCGACTACTACATGCAGACACCATGCGAGGAAGGCGGTGGCTGCGCAGACGAAGACTTGGAAGGCGTCAACTACTATGCCTCGTTCTGGCCGATACCCCTGCCGGGCTGGTGTGACCCAGGCCGCTGCGAGAAGTTCGACGACTCCGTCGACGACGGTGTCGACAACCTCGGCGACGCGCTGACGACTCTGCAGGAACTCGGCTACACGGGTGACATCATCATCGCCGGCTACTCGCAGGGCGCCCGGGTCGTCACCATCTCGAAGATGCAGTTCGCCAACGGGGAGTGGGACGAGTTGCTCGAACAGATCGAGAGCGAGGGCGGCGAGGTGAAGTTCGTCTACATCGGCAACCCCAACCGCCCCAACGGCGGCCTGCTGTCGCGGCTCGGCTTCCTCGGCACGATTCCGATCATCGACGTGACCACCGGCGAGCCCACGCCCACCGACACCGAGTTCGAAACCGAAGACTGGGCGATCCGCTGGGAGGGCATCGCGGACTTCCCGCAGTATCTGTTCAACCCGTTGGCGGTCGTCAATTCGCTGCTCGGCTTCTATTACGACCACGGCACCTATCTGGCGATCAACGGGGGCAGCGATCCCGGGGAAACTCCCGCCGGGTACACGGTCGAGGAGTGGGAGGCGATCACCTCGAACCCGGAGCTCTATCCCGACATCGTTGATATCCAGGTCTACGGAGACACCACCTACTACACGATCACGCCCAAGTATTTGCCGATCGTGCGGCCGCTGCACGCCATTCCGATCGTCGGCAAGCCGATTGCGGACCTCATCGAGCCCGCCCTGCGCGTGATCATCGAGGAGACCGGTTACAACCGCGACATTCCGTTCGGACAGCCCACGGAACTGCAGCTGATCCCGATCTTCAACCCGATCACGCTAGGGGTCAAATTGGTCCCGGCGATCTTCCTGGGCCTCAACAATTTCCTCGCCAACTTCGGATTGGCGACGGAGATCCCGCTGTCGCCCGTAGTCCCGATCACGCCGGCGCCGCCCGTGGCCGAGCAACAGGACGAGCAAACCGAAGACCTCGAGCAGGCGGCAACGCTCAATGAAAAGCAGGCGACAACCCTCAACGAAAACGAGGACTCATCGGTGGCCAGGCTGTCGGTGGTGCAAGACAACACCGACGTCGAGCAGCAGCCGGCCGGCGGCGACGACAAGACAACGGCGGATCAGTCCACAGTCAATCCTGTGGAGGCCGCTAAGGCTAAGTGGGAGGCCGCCAAGGCTGAGCGTGAGGCCAAGCGGGAGGCGGCCAAGGCTGAGCGTGAGGCCAAGTGGGAGGCGGCCAAGGCGGCGCGGGAAGCCGCGATGCAGGACCTGAAGGACAGGTTGGAAGCGACAAAGGCCACACTCGAAGGCAAGGGCGACGACGCCGGCACCGACGTTGAGCCCGAGCCTGCGGACGCCGCCGAGGCCGGAGACGCCGCGGCTTAACCACGAGAAGACGCGAAAACCCCCAATTTCGGATGAAGTCGGGGGTTTCCGTGTCTGCTCGCGCTAAAGATCAGGCGGCTGCGGCGCCCGGCTTCAGGTAGGTGACCAGGCTGACATCGATCGACTCGTCGATGAAGTAGTACTGCGCGCCCAGGAGATACCGCATATAGCGGTGGTAGTTCTCCTCGTCGGTGGCGGCGATCGCCTCTTCTTTGTTGCGCTCCAGCCGGTCGGCCCAGATGCCGAGGGTCTTGATGTAGTGGTTGCGCAGCGACTTCGGTTCGGGAACCACGAAGCCGGCCTTCTCGCCGTGCTCGACCATCATCTGCGTGGTCGGCAAGCGACCGCCCGGGAAGATCTCGGTGATGATGAATTTGACGAACCGGGCCAATTCGAACGTCAGCTTCTTGCCGCGCTCGGCCAAGTCGTAGGGGTGGTAACCGACGCTGCTCTGGACGGTCATGCGGCCGTCATCAGGCAGGATGTCGAAGCAGGTTTTGAAATAGTCGTCGTACCGCTCGAAGCCGAAGTGCTCAAAGGCCTCGATCGAGACGATCCGGTCGACGGGGGAGTGGAACTGCTCCCAACCCTCCAACCGCACATCGAAAGTCCGCTCGGTGTCGAGCTTGGCCAGCAGCTGGTCGCAGTAGGCCTTCTGGTTCTTCGAAAGCGTCAGTCCGATGACGTTGACGTCGTACTTCTCCATCGCCCGCTGCAGGGTCAGGCCCCAGCCGCAGCCGACCTCGAGCAGGGTCATGCCGGGCTTGAGATCCAGCGCGTCGAGGTGCTGGTCGACGTTGGCGATCTGCGCCTCGGACAGCGTCACGTTGGGGCTGGTGAAGAACGCGCAGCTGTACTTGCGCGTCGGGTCCTGGAACACGCCGAAGAAGTCGTCCGACAGGTCGTAGTGATGCTGGATGTCCTCGAAGTGAGGAGTCATATCCTTGGTGCCGGTGGAGTTGTCAGACATAGTTCGCTAGTTGGCCTTCCTGGTGACGTCTACGGATTCGTCACTGTGATCTGGTCGTACACCCTAGCGTTTGCCGCCGTTCAGGCCCTAATTCGACGCCTGTTTGGCGAGCGTGAATTGGTTGACGTCGATATAGCCCATCCGGAAGCCCCTGGCGCAGCCCGTTAGGTAGTGCATATAGCGGTCGTAGACCTCTTCAGACTGCACAGCGATCGCGTCGTCCCGGTGCGCCTCCAGCGCGGCGGACCAGGTGTCCAGCGTGCGCGCATAGTGCAGCTGCAGCGATTGGCGGCGGGTCAGCGTGAATCCGGCCGGGGTCGCGTGCTCGGAGACCTTCTCGATCGACGGCAGCCGCCCGCCGGGGAAGATCTCGGTGAGAATGAATTTAACGAACCGCGCCACCTCGAAGGTCAGCGGAATCTTGCGCTCCGCCATCTGCGGCAGCGTCAACGCAGTGATCGTGTGCAGCAGCATCACGCCGTCGTCGGGAAGAGCCCGATAGGCCATCGCGAAGAAATCGTCGTAGCGGTCGAACCCGAAGTGCTCGAACGCTCCGATACTCACAATGCGGTCGACGGGCTCGTCGAACTGCTCCCAACCCTGCAGCAACACCCGCTTTTCGCGTGGACTGTCCGAGTTCGCGAAAACCTTTTCGACATGGGCCTTTTGGTTCTCGCTCAAGGTCAGCCCGACCACGTTGACGTCGTAGCGCTCGAGCGCGCGCAGCATCGTCGAACCCCACCCGCAACCGACGTCGAGCAACGTCATGCCGGGTCGCAGACCCAACTTGCCCAGGGCAAGGTCGATCTTGGCGAGCTGGGCTTCTTCGAGCGTCATGTCGTCACGCTCGAAATAGGCGCAGCTGTAGGTCTGGCTGGGATCCAGCCACAGCCGGAAAAACTCGTCGGACAGGTCGTAATGCGCCTGTACGTCGTCGAAATGCGGTTCCAACTTGCGGGCAACAGCCATCGGTTCGGTGCCTTTCTGGGGCGTATCAGCAGCCCTACCGTCATCGCCGTTGACAGCACGCAAAGCCCTGAAGCACTCGACGTCGAATCTAGACCCGATCGTTCTCGGTCACTAATCGCGAGTGAAAGATCACACCGCTTACACAGCTGGAAACCGCTACGCCGCCGAAAAATTCGTCTTCAGTTCACCGACGATGTCGTCCCACAGTTCGCGCGGCAGCTCGTGTCCCATGCCGTCGAAGAGCACCAGCCGCGCACCCTTGATCGCGCGGGCCACCGCACGGCCGCCGAACGGGCGCATCAGCCTGTCGGCCTTGCCGTGGAGGACGACGGTGGGCGCGGTGATCTGGCGGTCGTAGTGCAGCAGGCTGCCGCTGCCCATGATCGCCGCGAACTGGCGACCGATGCCCGCCGGGTAGTAGGCGCGGTCATATCCCTCGATCGCCTCGGCGCGGACACGTTCGTGAGGCGCGGGATAGCCGGGACTGCCGATGATCTTGCTGACGCGGATCGCGTTCTCGATGATCGCCTCGCGGGACGTGCCCTTGGGTCGCTGCAGAATGGCCAGCAGTTGTTTGGGGCCCGGCGGCGGCAGCACCGCCTGGTTGTTACTCGAGAAGATGACGGCCAGCGTCTTCGTGCGCACCTTGTGCCGGGCGGCGAAGACCTGCGCGATCATCCCGCCCATCGATGCGCCGACGATGTGGGCCGCGTCGATCTTCAGGTGGTCGAGCAGGGCGGCGGCGTCATCAGCGACATCCTCGAGCGTGTACACCGCCGGGCTTTTGAGCCCGAGGAAGGACCGCACCATCCGTGGCGCCAGCGCCGCGCCGGAGTGCTGCCCCGTCACCTTGGACGACAGCCCGACATCGCGGTTGTCGTAGCGGATGACGCGCAAACCCTGATTGACGAGCATCTCGCAGAACTCGGTGCGCCACAACAACAATTGCGCACCGAGGCCCATGATGAGCAGCACCGCCGGGTCGTTAGGGTCGCCCATGTCCTCGTAGTAGATGTCGAGCTCGCCAGACTTGGCCGTGCCAGCGCGGACGTCCAATTACGCCTCGACTTCTTCGGTGTGCTCTCTACTGACCTCGACCATGAAGTTGGCGAAGTACCCCGTCAACTGCGGGTCGGTCATCATCTGCCACTTGGGTGCGAGCAGCTTCATGTAGCGCTCGACGTAGAGGAACTGCTTGCCGATCAGCACCAGCTCGCGCGGCAGCTTCACGTCGTACGCGTCGGCAAGCGTCGAAAGTTGTTTCCCGATCTCGGCATAACTCATATCGCCCAGCGACGACATGGTCAGCGGTGTCGCGAACTTCTCCAGATCCTTGGCGGCCTGGGCTTCGGGCTTCATGGTGCCGACCGCACCCATCAGGACGACGATCTTGCCCGCCGCGGCGTGGTCCTTCTTCACCAGCAGCGCGTACACGAGCTCTCTGAGGAGCCATCGCGTGCGAGGGTCGATGCGGCCCATGATGCCGAAGTCGAGGAACACGATCTTGCCGTCGGGGTCGACGAACAAGTTGCCCGCGTGCAGGTCGCCGTGGAACAGACCGTGCCGCAGCCCACCCTCGAAGACGCTGAACAGCAACGCCTTCACGAGTTCGGTGCCGTCGAAACCAGCCTTACGAATCGCCGCGACGTCGTCGATACGGACACCTGCGACGCGCTCCATGGTGAGCACCCGCGCGCTCGTCAGATCCCAATAGACCTGCGGCACACGAATGTTCTTGCCCAGCGTCGAGGCGTGCATGTGCGACACCCACGCGTCCATCGACTGAGCCTCGAGCCGGAAATCCAGCTCCTCGGCGAGATTGTCGGCGAAGTCGGCGACGACGTCCTGAGCCGACAGCCGCTGCCCGAGCTTGGCGAGCTCCACAAGACGCGCACCACGTTTGAGGATCTGCAGGTCGGCGGCGACGCGGCGACGGATGCCGGGCCGCTGGATCTTGACGACGACTTCTTCGCCGCTGTGCAACGTCGCATAGTGCACCTGGGCGATCGATGCCGACGCGAACGGTTTCTCGTCGAACTTCGCGAACAGGTTGGTCGGCTCGTCGCCGAGCTCCTCCTGGAACAGCTTGTGCACTTCGTCTTCGTCGGCGGGCGGGACCGCGTCGAGCAGACTGCGGAACTCACGGCTCATCTGCTCGCCGAACGCGCCCGGGCTGGAGGCGATGATCTGGCCGAACTTGACGTAGGTGGGGCCGAGGTCGGCGAACGTCTGCGGAATCTGGTGGATGATCTTCTGCTGTAGCGAGCCCTTACCGGTGAGCGTGCTGAGGACTCGCGCGCCTGTGCGGGTGATCTGCCAGCCGGTCGCGCCGACGCGGGCTGCCTCGATCGGCAGCGGTACGCGGTCCAGCTTCGCCACCTCGCGGGGTTTCGAGGTACTCATAGCCGCCAGTGTCTCAAAATCGGCGATGAGCCGCGAAAACGTGTGGAACGGGTCACAGTCGTTACGCGAAGCTGTGCTCCACCTCTGCGCGGGAGAGCACCGGATCGTCGCCGAGCGTGTATTCCGGCAGCGTGTGCTTGACCGTCGTCCCGGATTTGACCCTGGCCTGGGCCTGCCGGAACTCCGGTGCCGGGCCGGCCGCGACGTGCAGGCCGTTGATGATGCTCCACACGACGGCGCGCCTGGCCGTGCGCTCGACGATGTTGGGATCGCGATGTTGGATCAGCTGCTTGGCCCACTTCGGCATGGTGTCGCGGATGGCCCAGTCGATCGCACTGTGCGGCATCGGGAGATTGGACCCGGTGGACATCGCCATGCCGTGGGTGACCGCAAGCCGGGGCAGATACGACTTCAGGCACTCCAGGGTGTCGGCCTTGGTGGTGGGCAGGTCCGTGCCGCCGAGTGCATGCCCGACGCGAACGAACTCGCCGTAGTAGTCGTCGATCTTCTTGCCGCGCAGCGGGTTCGGGTGATACAGCTCGTGTGCGGTGGCCAGGCCCCAGACGACCGTCGCATAGTTCCAGCGCAGCCATTCGGGATCGTCGGCGTCGTAGGTGGCACCGTCGGGTCGGGTGCCCTTGATGGTGTGGTGCATCGAGCGCACCGATTTGGCCAGCCGTTCGGCGGTCTCGCTCGAGCCGTACGCCGTCCCGATGAAGAACGCCACGGAATGACCAAGTCGCACCGAGGCGCCTTTGGGATCGATCTCGGGGACGGCCGTTCCGTTCTCGTCGCGTTTGACCAGTCGCGAATGGTGCATGCCCATCCAATAGATCGACGGGTCCAGTCGCTCGAGGTACGCCGCGCACTGCAGACCGAAGATGAGCGCGTGCATGTGTGAATGCACGTGCCAGACGGCGCTGCTGGGCCCGAACCAGCCCGGATCGGCGACGGGTGCGGCGAACTCCATGCCGCGGAAGAAATGCTTGCGCACGCCCTCGTCGAAGCGCTGGTTGACGAACTGCCCGACCATCTGGTGCGGCAGGTACACGGTGGTTCCCTTCGAAGTTCTGGTCACAGCTGTAGCCAGAATACTATTTGGACACGGATGTGACCAGAGTTGGCGGGTTCGGCCTACCCTGTGTTGGTGTCCAGTCCGACCCGATGGGCCGGCGTTCCGCTGACCGACCGGCGCGCCGAACGCCGAGCCCAGTTGATCGACGCGGCGTTCCGTCTGTTCGGCGACGGGGGTGAGGCCGCGATCGCCGTGCGCTCGGTGTGTCGCGAGTGCGGGCTGAACACGCGCTATTTCTACGAGAGTTTCGCGGACACCGACGATCTGCTCGGCGCGGTCTACGACCAGGTGAGTGCGCAGCTCGGGGGGGTGGTGGAGGCGGCGATCGCGGGGTCGGGCGATTCGCTTCGGGACCGCACGCGGGCAGGGATCGCCGCGGTGCTCGGGTTCAGCTCGGCCGACCCGCGGCGCGGACGGATTCTGTTCACCGACGCGCGCGCCAATCCGGTGCTCGCCGCGCGGCGGACGGCGACCCAGGATCTGCTTCGCGAGGGCGTGCTGACCGAGGGTTGGCGGTTGAATCCGGGCTCGGATCCCGTTGCGGCGCAAGTAGGTGCGGCGTTGTACACCGGAGCGATGGCCGAGCTTGCCCAGCAGTGGCTGGCCGGCAACCTCGGCGACGATCTCGACTCGGTGGTCGAGTACGCGGTGCAGACGGTCCTGCGCTGAACGTCGAACATATGTTCTAATGGGGCCATGTCCCTAGATACTCTGGCACCCGAAACGCAGTCCAACTATTTCGACACGCCGGCTCCCGCCGCCGAAGAGGCCGTCGAGGAGATGCCGAAGAAGGCCCCGGCGAAGAAGCCCGCTGCGAAGAAGCCGAAGACGCTGGAGCTGACGTTGACGGTCACCGGTACCGCCGATGGAGAATGGCGGGCCGAGCTGAAGCAGGGGACGACCTATCGAGCACGGAATCTCGCGGTCGCGGCCGCAGCCGTCTCACGCGCCGCGAAAGAATTGCACGAGGATCTCTCGGCCCCGATCGACGAACTGATCGAGGAGGCACGCACCCAGCAGGCAGCCAAGGTCGCCGCCCTCGAAGCCGAACTGGAAGCCGCCCGCAAGGCTCTCGCCGAGCTGGAGTGAGGCCCCTCTGGGGGAAGGTGAGATCCCTCCGGGGGAGTATGTCGTGGTGCCAAGCTCTGAGCGACTAAGTCGCTGACGTTGGTGGTGGCTGTAGTAGTTGAGCGACAAAGTCGCTGTGAGGTTGGCACACAGGCATATTGGTCCGGAGGGAGGGCGGCGGGAGACCAGTGGTCTGGCGGCGGCCGCCCTCGCACTCCACCGCGCTGAGATTCTGGGGGAAGGTGAGATCCCTCCGGGGGAGTATGTCGTGGTGCCAAGCTCTGAGCGACTAAGTCGCTGACGCTGGTGGTGGCGGTAGTAGTTGAGCGACAAAGTCGCTGTGAGGTTGGCGCCAAGGCATATTGGTCCGGGAGACCAGGTGCCGAAGCGGCGGTATCCCCAATGAGTAGTCGATCCACAGACGGCCCCTGCGTGCCTGCCGCTACGCCGCAGATGTCCGAATTGGCTGCCTCAATAGTCTCGTGGATGCTCAGTATTCGCGACGCCGAAAAGTGCTGCAGGGCATCGAGCTTCGCCACATGCTCACGGTGAACCTCGACATACACGGTCCGGCGTCGATCTTCGAAATGATCGAGCTTCTCGAGTACCAGGGATTTGCGATCCCTGGACGGGCATCGAAATCAGTGTCGGACGCCCTGCGATGGGAAATGCGCCGCGGCCGGGTCCGTCGGCTCCGGCGCGGCGTCTACGGACCCGGGCTGATGCCGCGCTCCACCGAGCACCACATCCACAAACGAGCGGCCGCGCTCCGTGACGAGGCCGATCGAAGCATGGGTCGTGACGACGACGCCTTCTGGGCCGCTGCGCCCGACTATTCCTAAGGCGCCCCAGCCGCGAAGTTTTCCGTCAACGCTTCGGCGACCGGACGCCAAACCGGCTCTGGCAGATCGTGTCCCATGCCGTCGACGACGACATAGCGAGCACCGTCGATGATGCGCGCCAGGTGGCGCCCATTGCGAGGCCGAACCATCGGATCTTCCGAGCCGTGGATCACCACCGTCGGCGCCACGATGCTGCGCGTGTACCGAAGCAGGCTCCCCGTGCCCAGGATCGCGTCGAACTGCCGCAGCATGCCCTGCGGGTAATCGCTGCGCGCCCGCAGATCCTCGACCCGTCGCCGCAGTTGTTCAACGGGCGGAAGGAAATTCGGGCCGTTGATGATCGAAATGTTGCGTACCTCCGACGCCAGCCTGTCCTCCCACGGCGCGTCCTTGCCCGGTCCGCCGAACGCCAGCTTGATCACCCGCCACCGCGGCAGCGCCGAGAACGCCTTGCCCGAACTCGACATGACGATGCCCAGCGAGCCCACCCGGTCGGGGTGATTGCCCGCGAGAACCTGCGCGATCATCCCGCCCATCGACGCCCCGACCACGTGAGCGCGCTCGATCTGCAGAAAGTCCAGTAGCGCCTTCGCGTCGTCGGCCATATCGACCAGCGTGTACGGGACCGCGCTACCCCGACCCATCGCATAACGGGCCACTCGCCGATACACCGATCCCTCGGCGCGGTGGCCGGTCATCTTGGTGGACAACCCGATGTCGCGGTGGTCGTACCGGATGACCCGATAGCCGCGCCGGACCAACTGCTCGCAGAAGCCGTCCGGCCACATCGGCAGCTGCGCGCCCACGCCCATGATCAGCAGAACAGGCGGAGCCGCGGAGTCGCCGAGATCCTCGTAATAGAGCTCGACTTCCCCGCAGACCGCCGTCCCACTGCGCGTTTGCATTACTCGAGACTATGTTGCAGCGTCCTGCCGAGGTCGCCACCGCTTGATGAAGTCGGTCTCCGGCCACCCCTCGTTGGCTGCCATCAGCTCGTACATCGTTGCGTTGTCGATGCTTTCGCGAATGATGTCGGCATGCCCAGCGTGGCGCGCCAGCTCCTCGATGAGATGCATAGCCACCCAGCGCACCGTCCAGTTGTCGATGTCGTGCGGAAACCACGGCACTTCGTGCGGGACGGGCACCGGCGTGTCGAGGTCGACTTGGCCGAAGACGCGTAGCGTTTCGGCGTTCTGCGTGGCCAGCTCGCCGAGCAGGTCGGCCAGAGTTTCGTCTTCGCGCATCACGTACTGATCGGCATACTCCGCCATGAGTTCTTCGATTGGGCGATCGTCGCGCGGTGGCATCTCGGGCGCCGCGGACGCTCGATCTACCCAACCCTTCTGAACGTTCGCGGCGTGCTTGATCAGTCCGCCGATCGAAAGCGCGCTGACCGACGGCGTCGATCGCGCCTGCTCATCGGTCAAGCCGTAGGCCGTCGAGAAGAACGCGTCCTGGTTGAAACGCAAGAACTCGATCAAAGTCTGTCGTTCGTCGGCGGCTGGTGGGGGCATTCCCGGCATGGCTACTTTCCCTTCTCGGTCGTGTGGACGTAAAGGTCTCGGATGCAAGCAATTTCGGCGCCGTGGTGAATGACCTCGCGGTTGATGTGCAGAATAAGCGTGGCCATCGGATAGTCGGCGTACGGCCCTTCCGCGGGACCACACGGCCGCCACAGGTCATCCTCGGACAGCCCCCGCACACCTTCGGTCCACACTCGATACTGCTCGTCGAGCTGACCGAGCGCCGCTGCGGCGTCGGTGGCGTACGACCAGGTCTCGTAGCTCGCCTCGGGCGCGCCGAAGTGGCTGTGATTGCGCACGGCGAAGACGCCGACGATCACGTGCGCGAGCCGCCAGGCGATCGTCGTGAACGGCGCCGGCTCGGGTGCGGGATACGCGAAGTCCACGCCGCCATCCGGGTGCACGGTCCAGCAGTCCGGCACCGGCTGCCAGAAGTACTCGTCATCGGTCAGCCCCTCCAACCGCGGACGCAGTGCTTGCGTCCAGTGGAAGTCGAGCTGAAACGCCAACTCCTCGGTCATGTTCGTCGTCATGGTCATACGATTACCCTGAATCGCATATAGGACAGTTTCGGTCCTATAAATACGACAGAGTCGACGACATGGCGGAAACGACCAGCAGGGTGCTGCAGCTTCTCGGGCTGCTGCAGTCGCGGCGGGTATGGACAGGCGAAGAACTCGCCGAGCGACTCGGCGTGACGACCCGCAGCGTCCGCCGCGACGTCGACCGACTGCGTGACCTGGGCTATCCGGTGCACGCCAGCAAGGGCCACGGCGGGGGCTATCAGCTGGGCGCGGGCGCCGCATTGCCTCCGTTGCTGCTCGATCCCGACGAGGCCGTCGCGATGGCCGTATGCCTGCGGCTCGCGGCGGGCGGCACGGTTGCCGGCGTCGGCGAGTCCGCCCTGCGGGCGCTGAGCAAGCTCGATCAGGTGATGCCGTCGCGGCTGCGGTCTCAGGTGGCCGCGGTGCACGACGCCACCGTCACGCTGACCTCGCCATCATCCACCGAGGCCGTCGAACCCGACGTCCTGATGACGCTGGCGCGGGCCTGCCGCGATCGAGAGCACGTGAGCTGCGGCTACGTCGACATTCGCGGCAATGCGACCCAACGACGACTGGAGCCGTACCAGCTGGTGACGACCGGCAGGCGCTGGTACCTGCTGGCCTACGACCGCGACAAGCAGGACTGGCGCAGCCTGCGACTGGACCGGATGGCCGACGTCCGCGCGCTCGGCAGCACGTTCCTCGCCCGCGACGCACCGGATGCGGCGTCGTATGTTCAGAAGTCGATCAGCAGCTCGCCGTACCGCTACGTGGCGCGGGTTCGCTTCCACGCACCAGAAGAAGCACTGGCGCAACACTTTTCACCTGCCTCGGTGAGCATCGAAACCGACGGCCCCGACGCTTGCATCGTCACCACCGGCGCCGACGACCCCGAACGGATGATCTTCTACTTCGCCACCGTCGGCCACGACTTCGAAGTCCTCGAACCGCCCGAGGTGGTCCGCGCGGTCGATGTCGTCGCGCAACGACTGCGCCGCGCCGCGGGGCAATCGTTCTAGATTGGTATTGCACTGGGCAGAAAGTCCCAATTCGGTGGTAATTTGGTGCCATGCGTGTGACAGTGGACCGAGTGGGGCGGGTGGTGATTCCGAAAGCTCTGCGCGTTGCGCTGGGAATCACACCGGACACAGAGCTCGAACTCATTCCAGACGGGTCCGGTCTGCGGATCGAGCCCGTCCGTCGGCATCAACGCGCGATCGCTACCAGCGACGGGCTGCCGATACTCGGCAGCGTCGAGGGCGTCGTGCTGACTGATGACGAGATCCGCCGACTTCGCGATGACATCCAACGCTGATCGTTGGGCCTGCGACACCAGCGTCGCCATCGCCGCACTCGATCCGAACCACGAAGCGCATCTAGTTTGTCGTCGCGCCCTAGTTGAGCTGCGTCCCGCGCTCGCAGGGCATGCTGTGTTCGAGACGTATTCGGTGCTGACCCGATTACCCGTGCCACTGCGCCTGAGCGCTGGCCAAGCGGAATCGGTATTGGCCATGGCGTTTCCGGACGAGTGTTGGCTCGACACCATCGGGACGCGCGACCTGCGCGAGCGGCTTGCACGGCTCGACATCGTCGGGGGATCGGTCTACGACGCCCTCGTTGGACACGCCGCCGCCACGAATCACCGGGCACTACTCACCCGTGACCGTAGGGCTGAGCGCACTTATCGCTCACTCGACGTCGAGTACCGGTTCCTGGACTGACGGGCATTGTCTGATCGCCGGTTGACGAAGCCTCGGCCGGCTTGACTCTCTCCCCGCGGGAGACCCCACCGTGGAGGCATGACAACCGACAAGCAACAGACACCGACGTCGTGGGACGAGTTATCTGCGACCATCACCACCTACCTGACCGCGCACGAGGCGCGGGACGTGACCACGGCCATCAGCACCTTCACCGCTGACGCGGTCGTGACCGACGAGGGCCAGACCTACCGCGGCATCGACGAAATCCGGTTCACCACGGACCGTGCACTGATCAGCCGACTGGTGATCGAGCCCTGATGTCGAAGACATGGTTCATCACCGGCGGCACCCCGGGCGGGTTCGGCATGGCCTTCGCCGAAGCTGCGCTCGAGATCGGCGACAACGTCGTGCTCACCGCACGTCGGCCTGACGAATTGCGTTCGTGGACCGAGAAGTACACCGAACGCGCATTCGTCGTGCCCCTCGACGTGACCGACGCCGGGCAGGTCCGGGAGGCAGTGCGCGCGGCCGAGTCACACTTCGGCGGCATCGACGTGCTGGTCAACAACGCCGGCCGCGGCTGGTACGGATCAATCGAGGGTATGGACGAGGCCGCAGTGCGGGCGATGTTCGACCTGAACCTCTTCGGCATGCTTTCGGTCATCCGAGCGGTGCTGCCGGGTATGCGTGCCCGCGGCAGCGGGTGGATCGTCAACATATCGTCGGTGGCGGGCCTGCTTGGGGCGATCGGGTTCGGCTACTACAGCGCCACCAAATTCGCCGTCGAAGCTGTCACCGAAGTGCTTCGAGAAGAGGTTGCGCCGCAGGGCATTAACGTGATGGCCGTCGAGCCCGGGGGGTTTCGCACGCGGGCCTATGCCGGCTTCGTCGACGAACCGATCACCGAAACCATCGCCGAGTACCGGCCCATGTTGGAGCAGGTACGCCAAGAGTTCATCGACCAGGACGGCGCGCAGCCCGGCGACCCGATGCGGGGAGCACGTGCGGTGATCGCCGCGATGGCCCAGGACGAGCCGCCCCGGCGGCTGGTGCTCGGCAGCGAAGCGTTCGACGGTGTGGTGGCCGCGCTGGAGCAGAATCTGGCCGACATCCGGTCGAGCGAAACACTCTCGCGCGGAGCCGATTTCCCCCGCTAGCTCTGGGCGAGACGAAATACCGGCCACCCGATCTCGGTACGCCACTGTGCCGGGTCCGCAGTGTCACGTGGCGCCACCGTGTAGACCTCGTGAATGGGGCCGTCCACCGCCAGCGCGTGCGTGACCACCCAGGTCCCGAGGCGACCGTAGGTGACATTGATGTCGTCGTGTGGACCCGGATGAACCGTGACAGCGAGTTCGGCGGCGGGCAGCTCGACGACCCCGATCCGGCCGGATGGACGGGGTGCTCGAACCGGCCGGTACACGGTCATCTCTCCGGCGCCGTCGGTGAACAGTTCGTTGGCGTAATACCCGCCGGGCGGTCCCGTCCGCTCCGCGGACGAAAACTCCGCATCCAATTCGGCCATCGCGGCGTCGTACCATTCCAACGAATCATCAAGCTGCACATGACCGTTGATGGCAACGACGGTGCGCGCCGGGGCAGATTTCAGCTCGACATCGAATTCGTCGGCATCGGGGCGCAGCAACCGGCGCAGCGACACCACGGCCGCCTGGGTGCGGTCCAGCTCGGCTTCGAGGCGGCGCAGATGAGCCGCGATCACCTCGGCGCGCTGCTGCGGATCGCCTGCGGAAAGGATGGACTCGACCTCGGCCAGGGGCACGTCGAGCTGCCGAAGCTGGTAGATCACCTGCGCGGTCGGGATCTGCTCGGGCGTGTAATACCGGTAGCCGGTCGACGGGTCGACGGTGTCCGGCTCCAGGAGTCCGGCCGCGTGGTAGCGCCGCAACGTCCGCACGGACAAGCGCGTCAACGTGGCGAAGTCCCCGATGGTCAGGCCGGAGCGCATGTGAGTGAACTTAGCCTGGGCCACCGTCAAGACGTGAGTTCGAGGCGATCGGCAAGAAACAGGAAGGCCGATGCGAAGTCGTTGTCCTTCGTCGCGATGCGCAGACGGTCCCAGTCGAGCTGTTCGCGGACCGCGCGCACGCCAGGTATCAGCGCCGCGAAATCGCAATTGTGCTCGTTCAGGGCGTTGAGTTTCTCGGTGAGGACGTTGGTCGGCGCGAGCACCCGCATCCTGACCGCCAACACGTCGTGCTCCTCCGCATCCTCGATCGCTCGCGGCTCGACCGGCACACCGTTGAGACGGTGCAGCACGTCGATGACGAAATCGTCGCCGACGCACGCCTTGAACAGCCAGTCCTCAGGCGTTCGCTCGATGTTGAAACCGGCGTCCTTCAGCGTCGCGGCCGCCTTCTCGGTGTCCAGCTCGGCGACGACGAAGTCCACGTCGTGCACGGGTTCGGGACCGCCGAACACCCACAGCGCATAGCTGCCTGCCAGCGCGAAATCGGGGCCCTGGGCGCGCAGGGCCGATGCGGCACGTTTCAGTGCGTCGCGCAGGTCGTCATTTCGTGCGGGCACGTCTCTCCTGATCGGCAGGGGACCATTTCGGGTATGGAGTACCCATGCGGATGGCCACCTTCAACATCCTGCACGGCCGCAGCGTTCACGATGGGCTGGTGCACCGCGATCGGCTCGTCGACGCGATCCGGGAAATCGATCCCGACATCCTCGCCCTCCAGGAGGTCGACCTCGACCAGCCCCGTTCCGGAATGGCCGATCTGACGGCCGTCGCCGCCATGGCCATGGAGGCGACGAGCCATCGCTTCGTCGCCGCGATCGCGGGTACGCCCGGCGCAACGTGGATGGCCGCGACGGGTCGCGAGCAGCCCGGCACCGCCGCCTACGGCATCGCGCTGCTGTCGCGCTATCCCGCCGACGCCTGGCAAGTGGTTCGGTTGCCGCGGATCCCGATGAAGTTCCCGATGTACCTGCGGGGACCCAACCGCGTTCAGGTGGTCAAAGAGGAGCCCAGGGCGGCGGTCCTCGCCCGGCTCGACACCCCCGTCGGCCCGCTCACCGTCGCTAACACCCATCTGTCGTTCGTCCCCGGCTGGAATCGACGGCAGCTGCGCCTACTCATGCGCGACCTGCACGGCTTCCCGGGCCCACACGTGCTGATGGGCGATCTGAACATGGTGCCGGCGAAAGTCGCGCGGTTGAGCCAGCTGCGCGCGCTCGGCGAAGCACCGACGTTCCCGGCCGACGCGCCCGAAACACAACTCGACCACATCCTGACCGACGACGACGGGCTGCGCGTCGAGCGCTGCGTTGCGCCAAGGCTGTCAATCTCGGATCACCGTGCGCTCGTCATCGACATATCGAGGCACTGACGCCGTAGGGTTTTGGGGTGCACGTGATCTCCGCGGAGTCGACGGAGCTCTTCACAGGGCCGTCGCATGCGCCGCAGCAACTGGTGCGGGTCGCCTACAGCGATGGCGGCGGGAACGTACGCATCGAAGGCGACGGTTTGACCGGACGCGCGCAGGCCGGTCCCGGCGAAGGCATCAGCGAGGTTCCCGTCGTGGTGACCAATCCGACCATCGGCGAGCAGCGCGACGCGCGGGTGATCGCCGGGGACAGCATCACCGGGTTCGTGTTCACCGTCGCCGAGCCCGGCTGGACGATGCACATGATCAGCCACTTCCACTACGACCCGGTGTGGTGGAACACCCAGGCGGCCTATACCAGCGTGTGGACCGAAGACCCGCCCGGGCGCTGCCGGCAGACCAACGGTTTCGACCTCGTACGAGCACATCTCGAGATGGCACGCCGCGAACCCGAATACAAATTCGTGCTCGCCGAGGTCGACTACCTCAAGCCGTTCTGGGACACCCACCCCGAGGAGCGTGCCGACCTGCGCAGGTTCATCGCGGACGGCCGGGTCGAGATCATGGGCGGCACCTACAACGAACCCAACACGAATCTGACCAGTCCCGAGACGACCATCCGGAACTTCGTGCACGGCATCGGTTTTCAGCGCGACATCCTCGGCGCCGACCCGGCCACCGCGTGGCAGCTCGACGCGTTCGGACACGACCCCCAGTTTCCGGGCATGGCCGCCGACGCGGGGCTGACCTCCAGTTCGTGGGCTCGCGGGCCGCATCACCAGTGGGGTCCGATGGCAGGCGGCGGCGACCCCGAGCGCATGCAGTTCAACAGCGAGTTCGAGTGGATCGCTCCGTCGGGGCGCGGACTGCTCACCCACTACATGCCCGCGCACTACGCCGCGGGGTGGTGGATGGATTCGGCGGCGACGCTCGACGAGGCTGAGGCCGCAACGTACGAGCTGTTCACGGGTCTGAAGAAGGTGGCGCTCACGCGCAACGTGCTGCTGCCCGTCGGCACCGACTACACGCCGCCGAACAAGTGGGTCACCGAGATCCACCGGGACTGGAATGCGCGCTACACGTGGCCGAAGTTCATGTGCGCGTTGCCCAACGAGTTCTTCGCCGCGGTGCGCGACGAGCTCACGGAGCGCGGGGTCGACGCGTCACCGCAGACGCGCGACATGAACCCGATCTACACCGGCTGCCATGTCTCCTACATCGACACCAAACAGGCCAACCGGGCGACCGAGGAGGCGGTGCTCGACGCCGAGAAGTTCGCGGTGTTCGCCGGTCTGCTCGGCGGTGCGACGTACCCGGACGCAACCCTGGCCAAGGCGTGGGTGCAGCTCGTCTACGGCGCCCACCACGATGCGATCACCGGCTCGGAATCCGACCAGGTCTATCTCGACCTGCTGACGGGGTGGCGCGACGCGTGGGACCTCGGTACGACGATCCGCGACAATGCGCTGGCCCTGCTGTCCCGCGCCGTTGACGGAAGCGTGGTCGTCTGGAACGCGCTGGCGCACAAACGCAGTGACATCGTGACGGCCCGGTTCGACGAGCCCGTCGGTCCCGGTGTTCAGGTGCTCGACTCCGACGGCGGCGAGCTGCCCGTCCACGTCGAACACGGGGGACGGGTCGTCCGTTGGCTCGCGCGCGACGTGCCGTCGCTAGGCTGGCAGTCCTACCGGGTGACACCGGGATCGGCCTCCGATGAATGGAATCCGTTGGACGGCAACGAGATCAGCAACGGCCACTATCGCCTTCGCGTCGATCCCGACCGCGGCGGTGGGGTGATCTCGCTGGTCGAGGCCGCCTCCGGCCGCGAGTTGATCGCCGACGGGAAGGTCGGCAACGAACTGGCCGTCTACGACGAATACCCCGCGCATCCGGAGGCCGGCGAAGGCCCATGGCATCTGTTGCCGAAGGGACCCGTCGTCTGCTCGTCGGCGGGCCGAGCCGAGGTCCAGGCATACCGCGGCCCTCTCGGTGAGCGGCTGATCGTCACCGGCCGCATCGGAGACCTGCTGCGCTACAAGCAGACAGTGACGTTGTGGCGCGATGTCGCGCGGGTCGAGTGCAGCACCACCGTCGACGACTTCACCGGCGAAGACCGCCTGCTGCGGCTGCGCTGGCCCTGTCCGGTGCCGGGCGCGCTGCCGGTCAGCGAGGTCGGAGATGCGGTCATCGGGCGCGGGTTCGGCCTGCTGCACGACAGGGGCGAGGAATCGGCCGTCGACGCCGCTGTACATCCGTGGACTCTGGACAACCCGGCGTACGGCTGGTTCGGCCTGTCGTCCGCCGTGCGGATCCGGGTCGGTGACGGTGTGCGCGCGATATCGGTGGCCGAGGTCGTGTGCCCGACGGAGTCGGCGTCCTCATCGCTGGCCCGCCCGTTGATGGTCGCGCTCGCACGCGCCGGTGTCACCGCGACATGCAGCGGCGCCGACCGCCCGCGCTACGGCGACCTCGGCGTGGACTCCAACCTGCCGGATGCCCGCATCGCGCTCGGCGGACCCGACGAGAATGCCTTCACTGCAGCGGTTTTGGCCGATGCCGACGCGGTCTACCGCGAAGAGCTGGAGCGCCAGTTGCAGGCGAACGGCCGGGCCAGAGTATGGGTGCCCGCCACCGCGCCGCTTGCCGACCACTGGGTGCCGGGCGCGGATCTGCGTCCGGTGCGGGCGCTGCCGGTGCTCGTCGTCGCCGGGTCGGAACTCGAGGTCGCCGTGGAGTCGGTCGTCGAGGACCTCGCCGACTTCGAGATCGCCGTCGACCAGAACGCGCCCGCCGGCCTGCAACCGTTCGAGGCGCGTACCGTCGCGGTGCTCAACCGCGGAATGCCCGGATTCGCCGTCGATTCGGACGGCACACTGCACACGTCGCTGATGCGCTCGTGTTCCGGTTGGCCGTCGGGAACCTGGATCGACCCGCCGCGGCGCACCGCACCCGACGGGTCCAACTTCCAGCTCCAGCACTGGACGCACACGTTCGAGTACGCGGTGGTCTCCGGCGACGGTGACTGGCGCGACGCCGCGATCCCGGCCCGCAGCGCGGAGTTCTCCCGTCCACCGCTGGTGGTAACCGAGAGCACCAGCGCCGCAGGCGGTTTGCCGTCGTGGGGCTCGCTGTTGGAGATCGAACCCGCGGGCATCGTGCAGCTCGGAGCATTGAAGGCGGCGGGCAACCCGGTGGCAGCGGGCAGCGGCGGGCAGGTCCATCCCGCCGACGGAGTCGCGGTGCGTCTGGTCGAAACCTCCGGTGCCGCAACCCAGGTCGAAGTGCGTTCGGGCCTGCGCCGAGTCTCGGCGTCCGCCCGCGTCGACCTTCTCGAACAGCCCAGGGTCCAGCAGCTCTCTTCGGAGGAACTCGCCCTGCACGGATTCGAGATCGCCACCATCCTGACCCGGCTGAACCTGCCGAAGGTCCTGGACGCAGACCACACGGTGCTGGGGCCCGACGCCGAGGCCGCGCAACCGCTGTACGCACGGTACTGGCTGCACAACCGTGGGCCCGCGCCGCTCGGCGGCCTGCCCGCCGTCGCGCACCTGCACCCGCAGCACATCGCTGTCGAGCCGAATTCCGATGGGCAGCTGCGACTTACGATCGCCAGCGACTGCAGCGACACGGTGCTGCACGGCCACGTGCGGCTGCTGTGCCCGGACGGCTGGACGACCGATCCACACCTGCTGCCGTTCATGCTGCCGCCGGGTGAGCACCTCGCGACCGATGTGGTCGTGAGCGCGCCGCCCGCCGTGCCACCCGGGCTGTATCCGATCAGGGCGGAACTCGCACTCACCGGCAACCACGTATCGATGCCGCCGTCGTGGCGCCAGATGGTCGAGGACGTCTGCGTTGTATCCGTGGCCGCACCAACCGAGGACCGACTGCTGCGGATCGTGGCCGACCCGCAGCCCGTCGACATCAAGGCCGGCGAACGCGCCACGCTGACCGTCGGCGTCGCCACCGACTCGTATGCAGACCTCGCCGTCGAAGCGCACCTGATCAGCCCGTGGGGAACGTGGGGGTGGATCGGCCCCGGCGCGACGGGGGTCGAAGTGGCGGCCCGTGGCACGGTCGAACTCAGCTTCGACGTGACGCCACCGGTGTGGGTGGAACCCGGCGAATGGTGGGCGCTGATCCGGGTCGCGTCTGCCGGTCAGCTGCTGTACACGCCCGCGGTGCAGGTGAGGGTCCGATGACCGCCGCGATCGTCGGTGGGGTGCCCGTGCCGGTGCATGACGTGGACGCACGCGAGGCGCAGCTGCGTTCGTCGCGTACGGCATCGTCGCTGCCGCGGCCCGGCACCAGCGAGGGACGGCAGCTGAGACGTTGGCTGACACAGCTTCTCGTGACCGAACGCGTGGTGGCCGCCGAGGCCGACGCTCGGGGGCTCGGCGCCGGCGGTGCGCCGACCGAGGACGATCTGCTGCCGGACATGACCGCGCGACTCGAGATCGGCAGCGTGGCGGCGTCTGTCCTCGGCGACCCGCTGGCGCGCGCGCTGTTCGTGAGCGTGACCGAATCCGTCGACGTGACCGGCGAGGCCGTCGCGGCATACGAAGCGCGGAACCCGGCACGTTTTCCCGACACCGCACACGTCGCCGAACACCTGCGCGCGGCGGCTCGGCGTCGCGCGTTCCGGCTGTGGCTGGATGCCCGGTGCGGTGAACTCGTCGAGTTGGCGCCGGGCTACGAACATCCCGGCGATCCCCGCCAGCCCGACAACACCCACCGGCACTGATGGCCCAACCGACACTGGCAATCGACATCGGCGGCACGAAGATCGCCGCCGGTCTGGTCGACGACGACGGCACTCTGGTCCACCATGCGAAGCGCCCGACGCCCGACGGCGATCCCGAGGCGATCTGGGCGGTGGTGGAATCGCTTGTCGCCGAGGCACTGTCGACGGCTGGCGGCGCGGTGCGTGGTGTCGGCATCGCATCCGCCGGCCCGATCGATGTGCCCGCCGGCACTGTCAGCCCGATCAACATCACCGAGTGGCAACACTTTCCGATCGTCGACCGGGTGGCGGCGATGGTCGACGCGCCCGTGCGACTGGGTGGCGACGGGCTGTGCATGGCGATGGGGGAACGCTGGCGCGGCGCGGGCCGCGGCGTCGAGTTCTTGCTCGGCATGGTGGTGTCCACCGGGGTCGGCGGCGGGTTGGTACTCGACGGCGTGCCCTACGACGGTCGCACCGGCAACGCCGGACACGTCGGCCATGTCGTCGTCGACCCCGAAGGTCGGCCGTGCACGTGCGGCGGTCGCGGGTGCGTCGAGACGATCGCCGGCGGCCCACGGATGGCGCAGTGGGCCAGAGAGCAGGGGTGGAATGCGCCCGCCGATGCCGACGCCAAGGAACTGGCCGACGCCGCGGCCGCGGGGGATGCCGTGGCGTTGCGCGCGTTCACCCGGGGTGCGACTGCCGTCGCCGCGATGATCGCGTCCGTCGGCGCGGTCTGCGACCTCGACCTCGTCGTCGTCGGCGGTGGCGTCGCCAAAGCCGGCCCACTGCTGTTCGACCCCTTGCGCGTGGCCCTCGACACCTACGCGGGGCTGGAGTTCATCCGCGATCTACGTGTGGTGCCCGCCGAACTCGGCGGCGACGCCGGGCTGGTCGGCGCCGCGGCACTGGTGATTTCGGCGCGCTAACGATCGCTGAGTGGCTGTTGCGAAATGCCGGTTGAGGTGTTTGGTGTTTTGAGGTCGGCACGAAACGATTGAGGTGTGGCTCGTTCGTATCGTCCGGTAGTGCGTGATCAGCAGTTCTTGTTGCCGCCGAATATGGCCGACTGGCTGGCCGATGATCATTTGGTGTGGTTCATCCTCGACTCGATCGAGCAGTTGGACACCTCGGCGTTTCACCAGCATCGGCGCACCGGTGGCGTCGGCCGCGCCGGCTATGACCCGGACATGTTGTTGGCCTTGCTGATCTACGCCTATGCCTCGGGGCAGCGGTCCTCGCGGCGCATCGAACGATTGTGTGCCGATCACGTCGCCTACCGGGTGCTGTGTGCTCAAGATCCGCCGGATCACACCACGATTGCCCGGTTCCGCGCCGACCACGACGACGCCGTGATCGACGTGTTCGCTCAGGTGCTGCGGATGTGTTCGCAGGCCGGGATGGTGCGGGTCGAATCGATCGCCATTGATGGCACCAAGATCGCGGCCAACGCGTCGATGTCGGCCAACCGCTCTCAGAAATGGGTGCGTGAGCAGGCCCGTCGGATCGCCGAGACCGCGGTCGGTGAGGCCGCCGCCGCCGACGCCGCCGAGGACGCCGCTGAAGCCGCGGTCGGTGGGCCGCCGGCCACACCGGCACCGGAGTTGACGACTCGGGCTGGACGGGCCGCGGCGATCAAGAAGGCGATGGCCGAGATCGCCGAACAGGACGCCCGCCATGAGGAGGCCGACGCCGCCGACGCCGAGCGTCAAGAGAAGTATCTGCAGCGTGTCGAGGCCGGCGAAGTCGTGGCCGGACCGCCGCCGGCCGGCGTCGACGAGGTCCGGTTGTGGCGGGCCCGGCTGGCCCGTCAACAGCAGCGGCTGGCCCCGCTGATCGGGGTGCGTGGGACTCGAGAAGCCCAGCAGCGCGGCGACATTCGCAAGCTGATACGCAAGGCCGAGGCGCGGCTGGCCGACGCCCAACGGCGTCAGGCAACGGGATTGGTCGATCGGCGTGGTTCAGCGGCGCGTCAACGTGCCTATTTTCAGACCCGCCGCGGCCCCAAGGGCGGACCGGTGGTCAATCTGACCGACCCGCAGGCCCGGTTGATGGTCCAAGGCTCAGGCAGCGGATCGGTGCAGGGCTACAACAGCCAGATCGTGTGCTCCGATGACCACCTCATCATCGGAGTGCACGTATCTCAAGATGCCAACGATCTGCATTGTTGGACACCGGCTTTGGCTGCGGCGATAACCCACACCGAGGCATTGGACAAGACGATCGGACTGGTCCTGGCCGACAACGGCTACTTCACCGAAGACAACCTCACCAGCCCCGGCCCCGACCGGCTCATCGCACCCGGCACCGGGAAAGACGTCCACCACGACGCCAAACACCACCCCACCCAGGGACCCCCACCGCCGAACCTCTCACCCGCAGACGCGATGCGCCACACGCTCAAAGATCCTGCTCAGGCACGACGATACAAACGCCGATCAGCGACCGTAGAACCGGTCATCGGACATCTCAAAGACCGCATCGGCCTACGCCGCTACGCCCGCCGCGGACTGGCAGCTGTCACCGCCGAACTCCACCTGGCCGCCGCAGCGCTCAACCTCACCCGCTTGTACGCAGCCACGGCCGGGTAACCCCCCGGACGGCGCCACCCACTATCACCAGTGCCGGCCATCGTCAGCCATCGGCATTTCGCAACAGCCACTGACCGACTGCCAGCGCACCGAACTCACCGGGGTGGTGTCATATGGGTATGCGTGTCGGAGTGGTGTTCCCCCAGACCGAGCTGGGCGGCGACGTCGGTGCGGTGCGCGCGTTCGGGCAGGGAGTCGAAGCGCTGGGGTACGACCATCTGCTCGCATACGACCACGTCGTAGGGGCCGACCCGGCCGTGCACAAAGGGTGGAGCGGGTACTACGACGTCGACACCACATTCCACGAGCCGTTCGTGATGTTCGGATACCTCGCGGCGGCCACCACGACTCTCGAATTCGTCACCGGCGTCATCATTCTCCCGCAGCGCCAGACCGCGCTGGTCGCCAAGCAGGCCGCCGAAGTCGACCTGCTGTCTCAGGGCCGGTTCCGGCTCGGCGTCGGAATCGGCTGGAACGCCGTCGAATACGACGCACTGGGTGAGGACTTCACCGTCCGCGGTGCGCGCTCGGAGGAGCAGATCGAACTCATGCGACGGCTGTGGACCGAGCGCAGCGTCACGTTCGAGGGCAGATTCGACACGGTCACCGGCGCCGGCCTGTCACCGCTTCCGGTGCAGCGGCCGATCCCCGTATGGATCGGCGCCGCGTCGGCGAAGGGCTACGACCGGATCGGACGCCTGTCCGACGGGTGGTTCCCGATGACGGGTCCGGGGCGACAGCTCGACGAGGCCCGCGCGGCGGTTCGGGACGCGGCAGTCGCCGCGGGACGCGATCCCGCTGCGCTGGGGCTGCAGGGCCAGGTGAGGAGTTCGATCGAGCCGGGCGCGGTGGCTGCCGAACTGGCCGCCTGGGGCGATGCCGGCGCGACCCACGTGGCCGTCAGCACGATGGGCCACGGCCTGGCGACCGTCGACGACCACCTGGCCACCCTGGCGGCCATCGCCGAGGTGATTCCTTCGCGCTCGTAGCCGGCGAGCGACCGCAAAATGTACGCAAAATGCGGCGTGTCGGTGTGCAGACACGGGCGCTCGCCGGAAAAGGGTTGGCCGTTTTGGCTGATCGGCGAGCTGTCGGCTATTCTTGGCGGCGTTCTACCGAAGACCGTTGGTCACCGAGAAATCGGTTGAAGGTCCGGCTTTGCCCGGCGGCCCACGCAGGAGGACGAGGCTGAAGCTCTTGCGCGAGTATGCGCACACGCCCCGACCTGTCTGCGTCGGGGCGTTCGTCATTTCCGGACGTGATCCCTTTCTCGGCTGCCGCGGTCCCCATCTACGAGGAGGCATGCATGGCCAAGCCTGAAAAGGCCACCGCGGTTGCCGACATCGCTGAGCAGTTCAAGGACTCGACGGCGACGCTCGTCACCGAGTACCGCGGGCTGACGGTTGCCAACCTCAAAGACCTGCGCCGTTCGCTCGGTGAATCCGCCACCTACACAGTCGCCAAGAACACGCTGGTCAAGCGTGCCGCGGCGGAGGCGGGCATCGAGGGCCTCGACGAGCTTTTCGTCGGGCCCACCGCGATCGCGTTCGTCAAGGGCGAAGCCGTCGACGCCGCCAAGGCGATCAAGAAGTTCGCCAAGGACAACAAGGCGCTCGTCATCAAGGGCGGCTACATGGATGGCCGCGCCCTGAGCGTTTCCGAGGTCGAACAGATCGCCGACCTGGAATCGCGCGAGGTTCTGCTGGCCAAGCTGGCCGGCGCGATGAAGGCGAATCTGTCCAAGGCCGCCGGCCTGTTCACCGCACAGCAGTCGCAGGCAGCCCGGTTGTTCGCGGTGCTGCAAGAGAAGAAGGCCGCCGAGGCGCCCGCCGAGGCACCCGCCGAATAACCCACACCAATCCAGTACCTAGGTAAGTAAGAAAGGGACCATCATGGCCAAGCTGTCCACCGACGACCTGCTCGACGCGTTCAAGGAACTGACGCTGCTCGAGCTCTCTGAGTTCGTCAAGAAGTTCGAGGAGACCTTCGACGTCACCGCCGCCGCTCCGGTCGCCGTCGCGGCCGCCGGCCCCGCCGCCGGTGGTGCACCGGCCGAGGCCGCCGAGGAGCAGTCGGAATTCGACGTCATCCTCGAGGGTGCCGGCGACAAGAAGATCGGCGTCATCAAGGTCGTCCGCGAGATCGTCTCCGGCCTGGGCCTCAAGGAGGCCAAGGACCTCGTCGACAGCGCTCCCAAGCCGCTGCTCGAGAAGGTCGCCAAGGAGGCCGCCGAGGAAGCCAAGACCAAGCTCGAGGCTGCCGGCGCGACGGTCACCGTCAAGTAATTCACAGCGTACGAACCGCCCGGGATCAGCACGATCCCGGGCGGTTTGTCGTAGTACCACTGCCGCAAGCGTCAATTGCACTTATCGTGAATCCGTGATTGTCGCCCTGTCGCGTACCGCGGTTGCCGCCATCGCGGTACCGATGTTGTCCCTGACCGCGTGCAGCTTCTCATTTTCCGCGGGCGGTCCCGATTACGACAAGCTGGAAAAGTCCATCTCCGACGAGCTCAAAGGCACCTACTCGGAGATCACTCCGAATGCTCCGACGGTGACATGCCCGCGAGACCAGCCGGACCCCGAGAAGGGTGACACCTTCATCTGCACCGCAGACGTCGAAGGGGAACCGGTCCGGGTCGAGGTCAAGGTTGCCGACGACGACGGCAACGTCAACTTCACTACGCTGGACGTGGTCTACGACATGGCCCGCACTGGGCGGCTGCTGGGCGACGAGATCGAATCGAACATGGGATTCCCGGTCACGGTGCAATGCGGTAGCGGTGTGAAAATCGTCCCAATCGGCGACAGTTTCACCTGCACGGCGGTCGACAGGAATTCCGTCGAAAAAACCGTCGAGGTGACGGCGATCGAAGTCGGAAAGGACAACTGGCGGATCATCGACTAGCGGAACAGCCTGGCGACAAGCTATCGCTCTTCACGCACATGACCCCAGGAGAGAAGGGTTGTGGCGCTGATTGCGCAAACGCTCCCACGAGGCGCCGGCGGGCGCTTTGCGCCCCGCCTTCCCGGCCTTCGACGCCGAGAGAACGACGCCGAAGTGAATTCCAATCCGGAGCATCGGTGGTATCGGACGTGACACATCGCCAGTGCTCGGTAACGGCGTGCGCTACAGTGACTCAAGCCACAGGCGGGAGCCCTGTGGCCTGCGACATTGGCGGAAGGATCCCCGCGTGGGCATTGGAATTCAGGTCGAGGGACTCACCAAGTCCTTCGGGCCCCAGCGAATCTGGGAAGACGTCACGCTGGAGGTTCCGGCGGGCGAGGTCAGCGTTCTGCTGGGCCCCTCCGGTACCGGCAAGTCGGTGTTCCTGAAGTCGCTGATCGGGCTGCTGCGCCCCGAGCGCGGCAAGATCATCGTCGACGGCACGAACATCATCGAGTGCACGGCCAAGGAGCTCTACGAGATCCGCACGCTGTTCGGTGTCATGTTCCAGGACGGCGCCCTGTTCGGCTCGATGAGCCTGTACGACAACACCGCTTTCCCCTTGCGTGAGCACACCAAGAAGAAGGAAAGCGAAATCCGCAACATCGTCATGGAGAAGCTCGACCTCGTCGGTCTGGGCGGTGACGAGGACAAGTTCCCCGGTGAGATCTCCGGTGGTATGCGCAAGCGTGCCGGCCTGGCCCGCTCGCTGGTGCTGGATCCGCAGATCATCCTCTGCGACGAGCCGGACTCCGGTCTGGACCCCGTTCGTACCGCGTACCTGTCCCAGCTGCTGATCGACATCAACGCGCAGATCGACTGCACGATCCTGATCGTGACGCACAACATCAACATCGCGCGGACCGTGCCCGACAACATGGGCATGCTCTTCCGTAAGCACCTGGTGATGTTCGGTCCCCGCGAGGTGCTGCTGACCTCCGACGAGCCGGTGGTGCGGCAGTTCCTCAACGGCCGCCGTATCGGGCCGATCGGTATGTCGGAGGAGAAGGACGAGTCGACGATGGCCGAGGAGCAGGCCATGTTCGACGCCGGCCATCACGACGGTGGTGTCGAGGAGATCGAGGGTGTGCCGCCGCAGATCCAAGCGACCCCGGGTATGCCGGAACGCCAGGCCGTTGCCCGTCGCCAGGCCCGCGTCCGCGAAATCCTGCACACGCTGCCCCCGGCGGCGCAGGAGGCCATCCGCGACGACCTCGAAGGCACCCACAAGTACCAGGCCCATGAGTTCGCGACTCAGGAAGCCTCGACGCGGGGTCGCCATGATGACGACGCTCCGACGGGGGTCATCCCGACCGTCGACAGCCCGACGGTCGAGACCAGGACCGTCGAGAGGTAGTCCATGGTGAACGTCGAGCTGAAGGCCGGCGTTCAGAAAACCACGTTCTGCCGGATCTGCGAGCCGCTGTGCGGCATGATCGCGACCGTCGAGGATGGCCGCCTCACCGCGTTGCGTCCCGATAAGGACCATCCGCTTTCGGCGGGTTTCGCGTGCCAGAAGGGCGTCGCGTTCACCGAGATCGTCAACGATCCCGACCGAGTCACCGAACCGCTGCGTCGCACGGGCAGCGGCGGATGGGAACCCGTCAGCTGGGACGAGGCGATGTCCGACATCGCTGCCCGGCTGACGGACATCCATCGCAGGCACGGATCCGGCGCCATCGGCTGGTATTACGGCAACCCGGGCGCGTTCAGCTACAGTCACACGCTGAGCCTGATGAGCCTCATGCTCGGCTTCGGACCGAAAATGCACGTGTTCACCGCCGGCAGCCAGGACGTCAACAACCGGTTCGTCGCCAGTCAACTGTTGTACGGCTCGCCGCTGGCGCTGCCGGTGCCCGATGTCCTTCGCACCGATCTTCTCGTGGTGATCGGCGCCAATCCCGTTGTGTCCCACGGCAGTGTGCTCACTGTGCCGCGGATCAAGGACCGCATGCACGACATCGTCAAGCGCGGCGGCCGCGTCCTCGTCGTCGACCCACGCAAGACCGAAACCGCGGCCCAGTTCGAATGGCTGGGCATCGTTCCCGACGGCGACGCCCACCTGCTGCTGTCGCTGCTGCAGGTGATGTTCGGTGAGAACCTCGTCGACCGGACCCGGCTCGCCCGCCAAGCCGACGGCGGCGTCTGGCTCGAGCAGCTCGCCCGCCCGTTCAGCCCGGAGGCCACCGCGGCGCGCACCGGCATCGACCCGGACACCGTGCGGACCCTGGCCCGCGACCTGGTTCGCACCGAGCGCGCTGCGGTGTACGGACGCGTCGGCACCAGTATCGGCGAAAACGGCACGCTCACAACATATTTGCTCGATGCGGTCAACTTGGCGGCGGGCAACCTCGACGTCGCGGGCGGTAGCATGTTCGGCCGCATCGGGCTGCCCGGCGAACGCTGGCTGGGCATGGCGGGCGGTGCGCTGTTGCGCACGGTCTACGCCCGCAGGCGCTCGCGCATCGGCGGGTTCCCGTCGGTGCTCGGATCCGAGCCCGCCGGGGTGATGGCGAAGGAGATTGCCACGCCGGGACGGGGTCAGGTGAAGGCGTTGCTCGTCAGCGCGGGCAACCCGGTGCTATCGGTCCCCAACGGCGACGAGTTGGAAGCGGCGCTGGAGTCCTTGGACCTGATGGTCGGCATCGATCTGTACGTCAACGAGACGCTTGCGCACTGTGACTACGTGCTGCCCGCCGCGTCGATGTACGAGCGCGACGACTTTCCGCTGCCGTTCCAGACGTTGCAGCCGACACCTTTCCGTCAGGCCACCGAGCCCGTGATCGCCCCGGTCGGACAGGCGCGCCCAGAGTGGGAGATCATCGATGATCTCTCTTCGCGGCTGGGGCGCCGAACGCCCGGGTTCGCGGCGCTGGCCGGCGCTCGAAAGATGTTGTCGCTGTTCGGTGTTCGACTGACGCCGCGCGCGCTGGTCGATGTCATCATCCGGCTGGGGGAGGCCGGCGACCGGTTCGGGCTGCGACGCGGGGGATTGTCGTTCGCCCGGCTGACCGCAGAACATCCCCACGGCTTCGTGCTCGCGCCGAACCTGCGCGAGGGCGTGCTCGGGGACACCGTCGCGTACCACGGCAGGCGGGTCAGGCTGCGGCACGAGGAGATCGCCGCCGAGGTCGCCAAGCTCGGGCGGCGCAAAGCCCCTGAGGGTTATCCGATGCGGCTGATCGGAATGCGCGAGGCGCGCTCGGAGAACTCGTGGCTGCACAACGCGCCGCTGCTGATGCGCGGCGAACGCATCCAGCACGCCCGGATTCACGTCGACGACGCGGCGGCAGCCGACATCGCCGACGGCGACGTGGTGCGCATCGCGTCGCAGCACGGCGAGATCGAGGTGCCCGTCATCGTCACCAAGGACATCGTCGCCGGGGTCGTGGCGGTGCCGCACGGATGGGGACACAAGGGCACCGCCGGTTGGCGACTGGCCAACCGTGCCGGCGGGGCGAACGTCAACGCGCTGATGTCCAGCAACCCCGAGGACATCGAGGCGTTGGCCGGAATGGCGCGCCTCACCGGCGTGCCGATCCGAGTCGAGCGGGCCTCCTCGTAGCCGACAGCCAGCGGCGGAGCAAACTCCTATATATTGACGGGATCGTGGAAACGACCGTGCACGCTGACAATGCGCGCTATCTTTCACGCGATCAGCGAACAGGAGAAGTCATGGTCGACCGGTTCTGGGTGTGGTTGGGCACGGGTGTCGTCACCGCAGGTATTTCAGCGGCGCTGCTGGCCGGGGCGGGAGTCGCGACCGCAACGGATGGCGACTCCGGAGACGGCGGCGGCACGAAGACTTCAGAATCGGCGGATCCCGACGGAAGCAAGAACGACCCGGGCACGGGAGTGACCCCGGGCAGCGGTCTGAAGGACGACGGGGACAAGACCGGCGACGATCCCGCAGGCCATCAACCCAACGTCGGCGACATCAAGGACGAGCTCAAGGACGACGAACTCACGGACGAGCTCGAGGACGAGCTCAAGGACGAGGAAGTCACGGACGAGACGATCGGCGATGACCTGATCGACGAGAACATCACCGACACAGACGGAAACGCCGGCGAAATCGTCGACACCATCGAGCAGCCTGATCTCGGCGACGCCGGGCGTTCGAACGAAGGTCAGGACGAAACACAATCGCCGAGCCTCGACCAGACGTTGGTCGACGATCTTGATGTTTCGTTGAACTCCGAACTCGGCGATGTCGGGAGGAACGCCCTCTTCGGCACCAACTCCCAGCCGGGCGAGGAACGCGCACTCGTCCCGTTGACAACCGAATTCGAAGAACTGACCAAGCAGACGGAGGCCCCCGAGTTCGCCCCGGTCGCGTTCTCGGCCCCTGCCGCCGCGGAGATCAACTCCCTCGCCACCGCACGACCGTTGAACATCGTGCTGGACGTGATCGGCACGATCGTCTTCGGTCTGTACGGGTTCGTCACTCGGTTGATCGGCGGCCCGCCGGTTCTTCCGCCCAACAGCACTGTGACGGTGTACAGCTCGAGGCTGCGGATCGACTGCGGATGCGCACCCGGCGAGGGAGAAGAAGTCCCCGTCGACTGGTACATCCCGGAGAATCCCGATCCGGACCGAATCATCTACCTGCAGCACGGGTTCCTGGCGGCCGGTCCGTGGTACAGCTACACCGCCGCGGCGCTGGCGGAACAGACGAACAGCATCGTCGTCGCACCGTCGATCACGTCGAACTTCCTGGCGTACGACCAGTGCTGGCTCGGCGGGGCGCCCATGCACCAGGCGATGGCCGAGCTGTTCGATCCCGACAACACAGCGCTGGCCGACAGCCTCGGCGCGACCCCTTATGAAGGGGAGCTCGGGTGGGAGCAGGTGGTGTTGATGGGCCACTCAGCCGGCGGCGGCGCCGTCTCGGGCATCGCCCGCTACATGACCGAGAACGGAGACGCTGGTCGGCTGGCGGGCGTGGTGCTGCTCGACGGCGTCGGTATGGGCGGCAAGATGGCCGAAGACCTCTCGATGGTTCCTGACGAGATCCCGGTCTACCAGCTGGCCGCGCCGAAGTACGTGTGGAACATGTTCGGCAGCGGTACTGACGAGCTGATCGAGGCTCGACCCGACGCCCCCTTCTACGGTGTGACGCTGGCCGGAGGCTCGCACGTGGACACGATGCGGGGCGGCAACTTCCTTATCCAATTCTCGCAGCAACTCGTGGCCGGCTTCTCCAAGCCGCAGAACGTCGCGGCGGCCGAGATTGTGATGGTCGGGTGGGTGAACGACATGTTCGACGGCGATCAGTCCGAAGGCATCTACCTCGACAGCGGTGAGACGCGCACGATCGACACGCCGGCGGGGCAAGCCACCCTCGTCGACCTGCCGAATTCGCTGCGCAGGCCCTACCTGCTCAACTTCCTGGAACCGCTGATGGCGGCGGGCGTTGGCCTCTTCACTCTCCAGCCGGGTTGTCTGCGCGAGCCGACCGGAACGGCCGCCAGCTGCGCGGGATCCGTGGCCGCCTGACGTCGATATCGATGCGCCGCAAACTGAGTCCCAACGTAAAACTCCACACCAAACACCGCGTTATCTCTTGACGGAAACGCTCCGAGGGGTCAATCTGTTGGGCAGAATGTGTGTGAGGGTTCAGGACGCCAGCCAGCGCCCAGTGACTTTTGCATGCGGATGTTGAGGAATACGCCGTCCTGCGGTACTGTTGGACGTTGCGCTGGCTGCATCCTGCCCTCCAAACCCGCCCATGACGCCGATGTCCTAGCCTGAGTCCGCTCAGTGATCTAGTCGTGTGTCCTGCGTCCGGGGGCTTTGGGCTTGAGAAAGCCAGCCGAACCGACGCAGATATCGCGATCACGAAGGAAGCGGCGCTCAAGTCCGTTTGAGGCCGTCCGGACTGTCGCATGAGGTGCTGGAAGGATGCATCTTGGCAGGGTCTCGCCAATCCAAGTCAGCAGTTACCAACAACTCCGTACCAGGAGCACCAAACCGAATTTCCTTTGCAAAGCTCCGTGAACCGCTCGAGGTTCCGGGGCTACTTGACGTACAGACCGATTCCTTCGAGTGGCTGATCGGCTCGGAGCGTTGGAAGGAAAACGCCAAGGCTCGCGGCGACGCCGTCGACCCCGTCGGTGGCCTCGAAGAGGTACTCACCGAGCTGTCGCCGATCGAGGACTTCTCGGGCTCCATGTCGCTGTCCTTCTCGGACCCGCGCTTCGACGAAGTCAAGGCGCCGGTCGACGAGTGCAAAGACAAGGACATGACGTACGCGGCGCCGCTGTTCGTCACGGCCGAGTTCATCAACAACAACACCGGTGAGATCAAGAGCCAGACGGTCTTCATGGGTGACTTCCCGATGATGACCGAGAAGGGCACCTTCATCATCAACGGCACCGAGCGTGTCGTGGTGTCCCAGCTCGTCCGGTCGCCGGGTGTGTACTTCGACGAGAGCATCGACAAGTCCACCGAGAAGACGCTGCACAGCGTGAAGGTGATCCCGGGCCGTGGCGCCTGGCTCGAGTTCGATGTCGACAAGCGCGACACCGTCGGTGTGCGCATCGACCGCAAGCGCCGTCAGCCGGTCACCGTGCTGCTGAAGGCGCTCGGCTGGACCAACGAGCAGATCGTGGAGCGCTTCGGCTTCTCCGAGATCATGATGGGCACGCTGGAGAAGGACAACACCGCAGGCACCGATGAGGCGCTGTTGGACATCTACCGCAAGCTGCGCCCGGGCGAGCCGCCGACCAAGGAGTCCGCGCAGACCCTGCTGGAGAACCTGTTCTTCAAGGAGAAGCGCTACGACCTTGCCCGCGTCGGCCGCTACAAGGTGAACAAGAAGCTGGGCCTCAACGTCGGCCAGCCGATCACCAGCTCGACGCTGACCGAAGAGGACGTCGTCGCCACCATCGAGTACCTGGTCCGCCTGCATCAAGGCGACCAGACGATGACGGCGCCCGGCGGCTCCGAGGTGCCCGTGGAGGTCGACGACATCGACCACTTCGGCAACCGTCGCCTGCGTACCGTCGGCGAGCTGATCCAGAACCAGATCCGGGTGGGCCTGTCCCGCATGGAGCGCGTGGTCCGCGAGCGGATGACGACTCAGGACGTCGAGGCGATCACGCCGCAGACCCTGATCAACATCCGTCCCGTCGTGGCGGCGATCAAGGAGTTCTTCGGCACCAGCCAGCTCTCCCAGTTCATGGACCAGAACAACCCGCTTTCCGGCCTGACCCACAAGCGCCGCCTGTCGGCGCTGGGCCCCGGCGGTCTGTCCCGTGAGCGCGCCGGCCTCGAGGTCCGCGACGTGCACTCGAGCCACTACGGCCGCATGTGTCCGATCGAGACGCCGGAAGGACCGAACATCGGTCTGATCGGCTCGCTGTCGGTGTATGCGCGGGTGAACCCGTTCGGCTTCATCGAGACGCCGTACCGCAAGGTCAACGATGGTGTCGTCTCCGATGACATCGAGTACCTGACCGCCGACGAGGAGGACCGCCACGTCGTGGCGCAGGCCAACTCGTCCATCGACGACAAGGGGCGGTTCGTCGAGGACCGCATCCTGGTTCGCCGGAAGGGCGGCGAGGTCGAGTTCGTGTCGGCGACCGAGGTCGACTACATGGATGTCTCACCGCGCCAGATGGTGTCGGTCGCGACGGCCATGATCCCGTTCCTCGAGCACGACGACGCCAACCGCGCCCTGATGGGTGCCAACATGCAGCGCCAGGCGGTTCCGCTGGTGCGCAGCGAGGCACCGTTGGTCGGCACGGGTATGGAGCTGCGTGCCGCGATCGACGCCGGTGACGTCGTCGTCTCGGACAAGGCAGGCGTGGTCGAAGAGGTCTCCGCCGACTACATCACCGTGATGGCCGACGACGGCACCCGGCACACCTACCGGATGCGCAAGTTCGCCCGCTCCAACCACGGCACCTGCGCCAACCAGCGCCCGATCGTCGACGCCGGCGACCGGGTCGAAGCCGGCCAGGTGATCGCCGACGGCCCGTGCACCGAGAACGGCGAAATGGCGCTCGGCAAGAACCTGCTCGTGGCGATCATGCCGTGGGAAGGCCACAACTACGAGGACGCGATCATCCTCTCCAACCGCCTGGTTGAGGAGGACGTGCTCACCTCGATCCACATCGAGGAACACGAGATCGATGCCCGCGACACCAAGCTGGGCGCCGAGGAGATCACCCGGGACATCCCGAACGTCTCCGATGAGGTGCTGGCAGATCTCGACGAGCGCGGCATCGTCCGCATCGGCGCCGAGGTCCGCGACGGCGACATCCTGGTCGGCAAGGTCACCCCGAAGGGTGAGACCGAGCTGACCCCGGAAGAACGACTGCTGCGCGCGATCTTCGGTGAGAAGGCTCGCGAGGTCCGCGACACGTCGCTCAAGGTGCCGCACGGTGAGTCCGGCAAGGTCATCGGCATCCGCGTGTTCTCGCGCGAGGATGACGACGAGCTGCCCGCCGGTGTCAACGAACTGGTCCGCGTCTACGTCGCGCAGAAGCGCAAGATCTCCGACGGTGACAAGCTGGCCGGACGCCACGGCAACAAGGGCGTCATCGGCAAGATCCTCCCCGTCGAGGACATGCCCTTCCTGCCCGACGGCACGCCCGTCGACATCATCCTCAACACGCACGGTGTGCCGCGACGGATGAACATCGGCCAGATCCTGGAAACCCACCTGGGGTGGGTGGCCAAGGCCGGCTGGAAGATCGACGGGTCGCCGGACTGGGCGACCAACCTGCCGGAGGAGATGCTGGAGGCCGAGCCGGGAAGCATTGTCTCGACACCGGTCTTCGACGGCGCGCGGGAGGACGAGCTGCAGGGTCTGCTGAGCTCGACGCTGCCCAACCGCGACGGCGCCACGCTCGTCGACTCCGACGGCAAGGCTGAGCTGTTCGACGGCCGCAGTGGTGAACCGTTCCCGTACCCGGTGACGGTCGGCTACATGTACATCCTGAAGCTGCACCACTTGGTGGACGACAAGATCCACGCCCGCTCCACCGGTCCGTACTCGATGATCACCCAGCAGCCGCTGGGCGGTAAGGCGCAGTTCGGTGGTCAGCGGTTCGGCGAGATGGAGTGCTGGGCCATGCAGGCCTACGGCGCGGCGTACACGCTGCAGGAGCTCTTGACGATCAAGTCCGACGACACCGTCGGCCGCGTCAAGGTCTACGAGGCGATCGTCAAGGGCGAGAACATCCCCGAGCCGGGCATCCCAGAGTCGTTCAAGGTGCTGCTCAAGGAGCTTCAGTCGCTGTGCCTCAACGTCGAGGTGCTGTCGAGTGACGGCGCTGCGATCGAGATGCGTGACGGAGACGACGAGGACCTGGAGCGCGCTGCGGCGAACCTGGGAATCAACCTGTCGCGCAATGAATCTGCGTCCGTCGAAGATCTCGCCTAAGTGTTATTGGCTACAAATCCCGCAAGGGGAAAGGGAGTTACGTGCTAGACGTCAACTTCTTCGATGAACTCCGCATCGGTCTTGCCACCGCGGACGACATCCGCAACTGGTCCTTCGGCGAGGTCAAGAAGCCGGAGACCATCAACTACCGCACGCTCAAGCCAGAGAAGGACGGGCTGTTCTGCGAGAAGATCTTCGGACCGACTCGCGACTGGGAGTGCTACTGCGGCAAGTACAAGCGCGTCCGCTTCAAGGGCATCATCTGCGAGCGCTGCGGCGTCGAGGTCACTCGCGCCAAGGTGCGCCGTGAGCGGATGGGCCACATCGAGCTGGCCGCGCCCGTCACGCACATCTGGTACTTCAAGGGTGTGCCGAGCCGGCTGGGCTACCTGCTCGACCTGGCGCCGAAGGATCTCGAGAAGATCATCTACTTCGCGGCCTACGTGATCACGGCGGTCGACGACGAGATGCGGCACAACGAGCTGTCCACGCTCGAGGCCGAGATGGTCGTCGAGAAGAAGGCCGTCGAGGATCAGCGCGACGCCGACCTGGAGGCCCGGGCCCAGAAGCTCGAAGCCGACATGAAGGAGCTCGAGGACGAGGGCGCCAAGTCCGACGTCAAGCGCAAGGTTCGTGACGGTGGCGAGCGCGAGATGCGTCAGCTCCGCGACCGGGCCCAGCGTGAGCTGGACCGGCTCGACGAGATCTGGACCACCTTCACCAAGCTGGCTCCCAAGCAGCTCATCGTCGACGAGGTGCTCTATCGCGAGCTCATCGATCGCTACGGCGAGTACTTCACCGGCGCCATGGGCGCGGAGGCGATCAAGAAGCTCATCGAGACCTTCGACATCGACGCCGAGGCCGAGGAGCTGCGCGAGGTCATCCGTAGTGGCAAGGGCCAGAAGAAGCTTCGCGCGCTGAAGCGTCTCAAGGTCGTCGCGGCGTTCCAGTCCAACAGCAACTCGCCGTTGGGCATGGTGCTCGACGCGGTTCCGGTGATCCCGCCGGAGCTGCGCCCCATGGTGCAGCTCGACGGTGGCCGCTTCGCCACGTCGGACCTCAACGACCTGTACCGCCGCGTCATCAACCGCAACAACCGGTTGAAGCGACTCATCGACCTCGGTGCCCCCGAGATCATCGTCAACAACGAGAAGCGCATGCTTCAGGAGTCGGTGGACGCGCTGTTCGACAACGGCCGCCGCGGCCGTCCGGTCACCGGGCCGGGCAACCGTCCGCTCAAATCGCTGTCCGATCTGCTCAAGGGCAAGCAGGGCCGGTTCCGTCAGAACCTGCTCGGCAAGCGCGTCGACTACTCGGGCCGTTCGGTCATCGTGGTGGGCCCGCAGCTGAAGCTGCATCAGTGTGGTCTGCCGAAGCTGATGGCACTCGAGCTGTTCAAGCCGTTCGTGATGAAGCGTCTCGTCGACCTGAACCACGCGCAGAACATCAAGAGCGCCAAGCGCATGGTCGAGCGTCAGCGTCCCCAGGTGTGGGATGTCCTCGAAGAGGTCATCGGTGAGCACCCGGTGCTGCTGAACCGCGCACCGACGCTGCACCGCCTCGGCATCCAGGCTTTTGAGCCGCAGCTGGTGGAGGGCAAGGCAATTCAGCTGCACCCGCTGGTGTGTGAGGCGTTCAACGCCGACTTCGACGGTGACCAGATGGCCGTGCACCTTCCGCTGTCCGCGGAGGCGCAGGCCGAGGCGCGCATCCTGATGCTGTCGTCGAACAACATCCTGTCGCCGGCGTCGGGCCGCCCCCTGGCCATGCCGCGTCTGGACATGGTGACGGGTCTGTACTTCCTGACCACCATGATCGAGGGTGACACCGGCGAGTACGTGGCCGCCGCCAAGGACAAGCCGGAGTCGGGTGTGTACAGCTCACCCGCCGAGGCGATCATGGCGATGGACCGCGGTTCGCTGAGCGTTCGCGCCAACATCCGCGTGCGGCTGACCCAGCTGCGTCCGCCGGCCGACATCGAAGCCGAACTCTTCGAGGACGGTTGGAAGCCGGGCGACGCCTGGACGGCCGACACCACGCTGGGCCGGGTGCTGTTCAACGAGTTGCTCCCGACTGCGTATCCGTTCGTCAACGAGCAGATGCACAAGAAGGTGCAGGCGCGGATCGTCAACGATCTGGCCGAGCGCTACCCGATGATCGTCGTCGCGCAGACGGTGGACAAGCTCAAGGACGCCGGCTTCTACTGGGCCACCCGTTCGGGTGTCACCGTCTCGATGGCCGACGTGCTGGTGCCGCCGCAGAAGCAGGAGATCCTGGAGCGTCACGAGCACGAGGCCGACCGGATCGAGAAGCAGTACCAGCGCGGCGCGCTCAACCACGACGAGCGCAACGAAGCGTTGGTCAAGATCTGGCAGGACGCCACCGAAGAGGTCGGTAAGGCTCTGGAGGCCTACTACCCCGAGGACAATCCGATCATCACGATCGTGAAGTCCGGCGCCACGGGCAACCTGACCCAGACCCGCACGCTTGCGGGCATGAAGGGTCTGGTGACCAACCCGAAGGGTGAGTTCATCCCGCGGCCGATCAAGTCCTCCTTCCGTGAGGGCCTGACGGTGCTGGAGTACTTCATCAACACCCACGGTGCCCGAAAGGGTCTGGCGGACACCGCTCTTCGTACCGCCGACTCGGGTTACCTGACCCGTCGTCTTGTCGACGTGTCGCAGGACGTCATCGTTCGCGAGACGGACTGCGAGACCGAGCGTGGCGTCAACATCACGCTGGCCGAGATGCAGGACAAGACGCTGGTTCGCGATCAGCACATCGAGACGTCCGCCTACGCGCGGACGCTGGCCACCGACGCCGTCGACGCCAAGGGCAACGTGATCGTCGAGCGCGGTCACGACCTGGGCGACCCGGCGATCGAGGCGCTGCTGGCCGCGGGTGTCACCGAGGTGAAGGTCCGCTCCGTGCTGACCTGCGCGACGGGCACCGGCGTGTGTGCGATGTGCTACGGCCGCTCGATGGCGACGGGCAAGCTGGTCGACATCGGCGAGGCGGTCGGCATCGTGGCCGCGCAGTCCATCGGTGAGCCCGGCACGCAGCTGACCATGCGTACGTTCCACCAGGGCGGCGTCTCCGGCGGCAGCGACATCGTCGGTGGTCTGCCTCGTGTCCAGGAGCTGTTCGAGGCCCGCATCCCGCGTGACAAGGCGCCGATCGCCGACGTCACCGGGCGCGTGCAACTCGAGGAGGGCGAGCGCTTCTACAAGATCACCATCATCCCGGATGACGGTGGCGAGGAAGTGGTGTACGACAAGCTGTCTCGTCGTCAGCGGCTAAAGGTCTTCAAGCACGACGACGGCACCGAGCGGTTGCTGTCCGACGGCGACCACGTCGAGGTGGGCCAGCAGCTGATGGAAGGCTCCGCTGACCCGCACGAGGTGCTTCGAGTCCAGGGCCCCCGCGAGGTGCAGATCCACCTCGTCAAGGAGGTCCAGGAGGTCTACCGCGCTCAGGGCGTGTCGATCCACGACAAGCACATCGAGGTCATCGTCCGGCAGATGCTGCGTCGCGTCACGATCATCGATTCGGGTGCGACGGAGTTCCTGCCCGGCTCGCTGACCGAGCGTGGCGAGTTCGAGACCGAGAACCGTCGGGTCGTCGCCGAGGGCGGCGAGCCCGCGGCGGGTCGTCCGGTGCTGATGGGTATCACGAAGGCATCGCTGGCCACGGATTCGTGGCTGTCGGCGGCGTCGTTCCAGGAGACCACACGCGTGCTCACCGATGCGGCGATCAACTGCCGCAGCGACAAGCTGCAGGGTCTGAAGGAGAACGTGATCATCGGCAAGCTGATCCCGGCCGGCACCGGCATCAACCGGTACCGCAACATCCAGGTGCAGCCGACCGAGGAAGCTCGGGCCGCCGCGTACACGATCCCGTCCTACGAGGATCAGTACTACAGCCCGGACTTCGGTCAGGCGACCGGTGCCGCAGTGCCGTTGGACGACTACGGCTACAGCGACTACCGGTAACCACACTCTGCGCGAGCAGACGCGGAAACCCCCAAAATCATGCGATTTTGGGGGTTTTCGCGTCTTTTCGTCTGGTTGTCCACAGGCAGGTGGGGCGCCGGCTTCCGTCTGGAGCGGTTGCAGGTCAGCATCCTTCGCATGGCACATGAGGCTGTCGAAAGCATCTTCGCTGCGAATGGAGGTGTGGCGACCACGAGGCAGCTCCTCGCCGTCTTGTCCCCGAAGACACTGGAATATGCCGTCCGAACCGGTACGTTGATCCGCGTTCGACGCGGTGTCTACTCGTTGACGCCACCAGATGCGTCCGTCAGGCTCGCCGCGCTTGATCTCGCGTGTGACGTGCGAGTCGTTGCCTGCATGCAGACCGCTGCTGAAATGTACGGGTTCGATACCGAACCAGACCATCGACTGCACATTCTCGACCCAGGTACCCGCGTGCGGCCTTCCCGGGAGGTGATGGTCCACCAACGACTTGGTGCGCCGTTGAAAGATGTGCGTGGTCGGCTGGTGACGGCTCCCGCGTGGACAGCGGTAGAAATCGCAAGGACCCTGCGTCGACCACGTGCGCTTGCTGTCCTCGACGCCGCGCTGCATTCGGAATCCTGCACGCGGCTCGAGTTGGTTGCGGCAGTCGACCAGCAGAAGGGCAGACGCGGCATCGTCCAGATCCGCGAACTTGTCCGACTTGCCGACGCACGCGCCGAATCGCCGATGGAAAGCGAAGCGCGCCTGGTGTTCATCGATGGCGGTCTGCCGTCGCCCGAATTGCAGTACACAATCGTCGACCGGCACGGCCGAGTCTGGCGAGTGGACTTCGCGTGGCCAGCCGCCAAAGTTGTCGCCGAGTACGACAGCGTGGAATGGCACGCCAACCCCGACGGGTGGAAGCACGACCGCATGAAATCCGCCAGATTGGCCGAGTGCGGGTGGACGACCATCCCGATGGTGGTCGACGATGTCCGCAAGTATCCAAACGAGTTGGTGCGACGGATCTTCGGCCACCTCGAGCGGGCACCCCTTGCAGGGTGAGCAGTCGCGTACACCCCCAATTTTGGGCAGAAATGGGGGTGTACGCGTCTGGTCGCGGGAACTAGGCCAGTGTCGCGAGACCGGGCCCTTCGAGCTCGCCGATAGCCACCGTTCGCCCGGAGATCGTCAGCAGCAACGCCAGCGCGGGTCCGGCCACCTCGGGGCCGTCGCCGATGATGACATCCGCATCTGTTGCGACCAGCCGCACGCCGGCGACCAACTCCATGGCACCGCCGAAAGCCGTTGAGGTACGGACCTGTTGGCGCAGCGACCGGACAACCGCGTCCTGCGCATAGGTGTGGGTGATGCCCAGCGGCCGACGGATGTCCTCGCCGTGCACGACCTCTTCGACGAGCCGGGTGTCCAGCGGCGCGATCGGGGTCGACGTCCGTGTTGCCGCTTCGCGCAGCCGCTGCAATGTCGCCGCGGGCGTGCCGCCGCGTGCGCGCTGGATGCCACGGGTGTTCTGCCGGTCGAAGTCGAACCCCGCGCGGACCATGTCGATGGCGAAGCCGAGTCGGGTCGAGCGCGCGACGTCGACCAGATGGGCCACCACGTCGTGCACCGTCCATCCGGCGCAGAGGGAGGGCTGCTCCCACGCGGTGTCGTCAAGGCGAGCGAGATCGTCGATCATCGCCGCACGTTCGGCATGCACCAGCGGCCAGACGTCATTGCGCATAACCGGGTAGACCACAGGCACCCACGGAACTCATCGGCCACACTCGACGCATGACGACATGGTTCCGGCTGCCGCTGATTGCGCGCGCCGCGACCATCGGCATCGGCTGGCTCGCCTACTTCGGCCTGATCCTGCGTCTCCTGCCGGCTGACAGCGCAGTTCGGATAACCGTGCCCGTCGGTGTGGCGTGCATCTTGGGATCGGTCGTCACCGCGGTGGCGGATCACCGCATCCACAGCAAGTTCGGCACCGTCGAATGCCTGGCGGAGTACCGCCGCGCACTTCGCACCGGCAAGCTCCCCGAGGCCGCCGACGTCCACGAGTGGGCGCGCTGGCTGCACGGCAGCGCGATGGCCAACGGCGCGGCGGCGCTGTGCGTCCTGCCATTCGTGGTGCTCGGCTTGTTCACCAGCGTCGGCAGCGAGTCGCCGTACCGGTGGCTTCCCGTCGCGGTGTTCGCCTTGCTCCTGGGATGGGGCGTCGTCGTGGTGGCGCGCAGGGGCGCGGGGATCAAACAACTGAACGCCGCCATCGAACGCCGCGGCCGGCCGACCACCCCACCGGCCGCCTCCGCCCCCAGGACGCTGATGACGAAGGGCGTGTTCGATTCCTCGCCGGCGGGCCGACTGGCCTCGGGCTTCCTCATGTGGTTCGCCGGCGCGTTTCTGGTGCTGCTGGTCGTCGACCTCGGGACCCTGGTCTTCGGCGGGCCGTGGATCATGCCGCTTCCGGTCGCCGCCGGTGTGGCGGCGCTGGTGGGCCTGGCCTGGGCGCTGCTCGGTGAGGACCGCGACCTGCGCCGCAATTTCGCGTCGTACGACCAATACGTCGAATACCACCGGACGCTGAGGAGCAGCGAGCTGCCGGCAACCATCGAGCCCGGATTGTGGCGCAGCCGGCTGGCGAGTTCACGCAGGGAGAACTGGGTCAGGGCGGTACTCGCCGCCTTCTTCGTCGTGGTCGGGATCGCGGCGATCGTGGCAGGCCGAAATGGCTATCACTGGGTGATCGCGTCGCTGTGCGAGCTGCTGGCGATCTGGCTGTTGATCAATTGGTGGGGTGCGCGCGAGCGGCTCAGGCGGTTGGGGCAGGCGGTCCACCGGCAAGCGATCCGCCAGACGTGGGGGTGAGTCACGGTGTCGGCGCACGCGCCTAAACTCGTGGCGTGCTCATTGGTTCGCATGTTCACGGAGACGACCCCCTGGCCGACGCGGCGGCCGACGGTGCCGACGTGGTGCAGTTCTTCCTCGGCAATCCGCAGAGCTGGAAGAAGCCCAAGCCCCGTGAGGACGCCGACGTACTCAAGGCGGCCGGCATGCCGCTGTACGTCCACGCGCCGTACTTGATCAACGTGGCTTCGGCCAACAACCGGGTGCGCATCCCGTCGCGCAAGATTCTGCAGGACACGTGCGATGCCGCATCGGAGATCAATGCGACGGCGGTGATCGTGCACGGTGGCCACGCCGACGACAAAGACTATGAGGCGGGCTTCGAACGCTGGGTCAAGGCGCTGGACTACCTCGAGACCGAGGTGCCGGTCTACCTGGAAAACACCGCAGGCGGTGAGCACGCGATGGCCCGGCACTTCGACGTCATCGGGCGGCTGTGGGACCGCATCGGCGACACCGGCATCGGGTTCTGTTTGGACACCTGCCACGCCTGGGCGGCGGGGGAGGAGCTGATCGACGCCGTCGCCCGCATCAAGGCGCTCACCGGCCGCATCGACCTGGTGCACTGCAACGACTCCCGTGATGCCGCAGGGTCGGGCGCCGACCGGCACGCCAATTTCGGCACCGGTCAGATCGACCCCCAGTTGCTTGTCGCGGTGGTCGGCGCCGCCGACGCCCCGGTCATCTGTGAGACTGCCGACGCGGGACGCAAGGACGACATCGCGTTCCTGCGCGAACACCTGGGCTGACCAGCGCCGCGAGACCCGGCGGGGGTGGTCCGGACGGCACGGTGGCATAACGAAAACGTGATTCAAATTTCGGGTGGACGGCTCGTTAACTAGGCTCTCGACGAAACAGGCGGTACTGATCGCCGACCGGCATGCGAGGGGCTGTTTGTGTCCGCCATTGACGAGTCGTCAATTGCGCCGCCGCGCGCGTTGGACACGGTCGAGCCCACTCCCGGGCCGGATCGATCCCGATGGCTGCGGATCACGCGCCGGGTCGCTGTCGCCATCTGGGCGGCGGCCGTCATCTATCGCACCGCAACCGACGGCTTCGCGTTCAACCGCGAACTGGTGCTGCTCTACGTGTGCACGGGCCTGGCGGCGGCCAGCATCGGCCAGGGCCGCCGGATGCTCTACATCATCCGGGACTGGCTGCCGTTCGCCCTGGTGCTCATCGCCTACGACCTGAGCAGGGGAGCGGCCGACATGATCGGCCGGCCGACGCTGTGGGAGTGGCCCGCCGACGTCGACCGCTGGCTGTTCGCGGGCACGATGCCGACGGTATGGCTGCAGGAGCAGCTGAAGCTTCCCGAGCCGCCCTGGTGGGAAGTGGTCATCAGCAGCGTCTACATGTCGTTCTTCATCCTTCCCTACGTGGTCGCGGCGGTGCTGTGGCTGCGTGATCGCGAGGAATGGAAGTCATTCGTCAAGCTGTTCGTCGGTCTCAATATCGTGGGGCTGTCGATCTATGCGACGCTGCCTGCCGCACCGCCGTGGGCAGCCGCCCGCTGCACCTCGGCGGACGTCGCCGGTGGCCCCGCGAACCCGCGATGCATGTTCAGATCAGCGCGCGGTGTGCCCGACGGCGGTGTGCTCGGGGCAATGCAGTCCACGCAGGACGGCGCGAACAACTGGATCGAACGGATCGTCGGCCGGGGTTGGGGCAATCTGAATCTGCAATCGGCGACGGCGCTGCTGGACCAGGGTCAGGCGAGCGTCAACCTCGTCGCGGCCATTCCATCGCTGCATGCCGGTATGACTGCCGCGGTGGCGATGTTCCTGTGGAACCGGGTGCACCGCGGGTGGCGGCCGGTGCTGGTGATCTATCCGCTGATCATGGCGTTCACGCTGGTGTACACCGCCGAGCACTACGTCATCGACATCCTGCTGGGTTGGGTGCTCGCAGTGGTGGTGATCCTTCTGCTCAACCGTCACGAGGCGCGACGTGCGCGACGAAGGCTGTCCGTGGAGAGTCTGCCGAGCCCGGTGCCCGATCGGTGACCGGATCCGCGCGTGGCTGTTGAGTCGCGCGGCTACCGAATCCACTACACGGTGGAGGGCGCCGGACCGCCGCTGCTGCTGATCGCGGGGACCCTGTGCGCGGCACGGCACTGGCGCGACTTCGGATACACAGAGGCTCTTGTCCGGGATTGGCGCGTCATCAATGTCGATCCCCTCGGGCATGGGGCCAGCGACGCCCCGCACGACGCGGGCGCCTACGTAGCCGCAGGGGTGACGAGCGACCTGGTCGCGGTTCTCGATGCCGAGGGGATCGACCGCGTCACCGCATGGGGGTATTCGCGCGGCGGATGGCTGGCCTGCAACCTCGCCAGCCGCCATCCCGAACGGGTGAGCCACGTGGTGGTCGGCGCCTACGCGATGCACGCCCACGAAGAGGAAGCCGACAGGCTGCTGCGACCGCTGGCGAATTTCTTGCGGCGCGGCGATTGGTCTGCCTTGTGGCGGGCGCTCGGTGTGACCGACCTCGGCTTACAGAAGATGTTCGAGACGGGCAATGACCCGTATGCGGTGGCCGCCGCGATCGAGGGGTCTCTGCGTCCCACGCGATACATCGACCCCGCGACGGTTGGCTGCCCCGCCACGTATTACGTGGGTTCCGAGGACTGGATCGTGCCGCACGTGCGCGCCGACGCAGTGGCTCTTCATGCAACCGTCGACGTGCTCGCCGGCCACGGTCACATCGGTTCCTTCTTCTCGTCCGCCGAACAGGTGCTCGAGGTCATCGCTTCGCGCCTCCAGCGCTGAACGGCAGATATTACGACTCTTGTTCGGCTGTCGGAAAAGTGTAATATCAGCGGCATGTCAGACACGCACGTCGTCACCAATCAGGTTCCGCCGCTGGAGGACTACAACCCAGCCACCTCCCCGGTGCTCACCGAGGCGCTGATCCGTGAAGGCGGCGAGTGGGGCCTTGACGAGGTGACCGATCTCGGTGCGCTCTCGGGTTCGAAGCAGGCGCAGCGCTGGGGTGAGCTCGCCGACCGCAACCAGCCGATTCTGCGCACACACGACCGGTACGGCCACCGGGTCGACGAGGTCGAATACGACCCCGCCTACCACGAGCTGATGACGACGGCGATCGGCCACGGTCTGCACGGCGCACCCTGGGCCGACGACCGTCCCGGTGCCCACGTCGTGCGCGCGGCCAAGACGTCGGTGTGGACGCCCGAACCCGGCCACATCTGCCCGATCTCGATGACGTACGCCGTCGTTCCCGCGCTGCGCCACAACACCGAACTCGCCAAGGTCTACGAGCCGCTGCTGACCAGTCGCGCGTACGACCCCGAACTGAAGGTGCCCGCGACGAAAGCCGGTATCACCGCAGGCATGTCGATGACCGAGAAGCAGGGTGGTTCCGATGTGCGCGCGGGCACAACGCAGGCAACACCGAACGCCGACGGAAGTTACAGCCTGACCGGCCACAAGTGGTTCACCTCGGCACCGATGTGCGACATCTTTCTCGTTCTGGCGCAAGCGCCGAAGGGTCTGTCCTGCTTCTTCCTGCCGCGGATTTTGCCCGACGGCAGCCGCAACCGGATGTTCCTGCAGCGGCTCAAGGACAAGCTCGGCAACCACGCGAACGCCTCCAGTGAAGTCGAATACGACGGTGCGACCGCGTGGCTGGTCGGCGAGGAAGGACGCGGCGTGCCCACCATCATCGAGATGGTCAACCTCACCCGGCTGGACTGCACACTGGGCAGCGCGACGAGTATGCGCGGTGGCCTGGCCCGCGCGATCCACCACGCGCAGCACCGAAAGGCGTTCGGCGAGTACCTGATCGACCAGCCGCTGATGCGCAACGTGCTGGCCGACCTTGCCGTCGAGGCCGAGGCGGCGACCATCCTTGCGATGCGCATGGCCGGTGCCACCGATGCCGCGGTGCGCGGAGACGAGCGCGAGACGCTGCTGCGCCGAATCGGGCTGGCGGCGGGCAAGTACTGGGTGTGCAAGCGGGCCACTCCGCACGCCGCCGAAGCGATGGAATGCCTTGGCGGCAACGGCTACGTCGAGGAGTCCGGGATGCCCAGGCTGTACCGCGAAGCCCCGCTGATGGGCATCTGGGAGGGATCGGGCAACGTCAGCGCGCTGGACACGTTGCGCGCCATGGCAACCCGGCCGGAGTGCGTCGACGTCCTGTTCGACGAGCTGTCCCGCACCGCAGGGCAGGACCCGCGCCTTGATGCCCACGTCGACCGGCTGCGGCCCGAGCTGGGGGATCTCGAGACCATCCAGTACCGCGCCCGCAAGGTCGCCGAGGACATCAGCCTGGCGCTGCAGGGGTCACTGCTGGTGCGCCACGGTCACCCCGCTGTCGCCGAGGCGTTCCTCGCGACGCGGCTGGGCGGGCAGTGGGGCGGCGCCTTCGGAACGTTGCCCACCGGGCTGGATCTCGCGCCGATCCTCGAGCGTGCTCTAGTAAAGGGATGACGCACGCGATCAGGCCGGTGGACTTCGACAACCTGAAGACGATGACCTATGAGGTCACCGATCGGGTTGCCCGCATCACGTTCAACCGCCCCGAGAAGGGCAACGCGATTGTCGCGGACACACCGTTGGAGTTGTCGGCGCTCGTCGAGCGCGCTGACCTCGACCCCAACGTGCACGTGATCCTGGTTTCCGGTCGCGGCGAAGGGTTTTGCGCGGGCTTCGATCTGTCCGCTTACGCCGAGGGCTCCTCGTCGGCGGGCGGCGGCAGTCCCTACAAAGACACCGTGCTGTCGGGTAAGACGCAGGCCGTCAATCATCTGCCCGATCAGCCGTGGGATCCGATGATCGACTACCAGATGATGAGCCGCTTCGTTCGCGGCTTCTCCAGCCTGCTGCACGCGGACAAGCCGACGGTCGCCAAAATCCACGGCTACTGCGTCGCGGGCGGCACCGACATCGCGCTGCACGCCGATCAGGTGATCGCCGCTGCGGATGCCAAGATCGGTTATCCGCCCACCCGGGTCTGGGGTGTGCCCGCCGCCGGGATGTGGGCGCACCGCCTCGGCGACCAGCGCGCCAAACGCCTTCTGCTGACCGGTGATTCGATCACCGGGGCCCAAGCCGCCGAGTGGGGACTCGCGATCGAGGCACCCGCACCGGAGGATCTCGACGAGCGCACGGAACGGCTGGTCGAACGCATCGCCGCTGTCCCGATCAACCAGCTGATCATGGTGAAGCTCGCGATGAACTCCGCGTTGCTCAACCAGGGCACAGCGAACAGCGCGATGGTGTCGACCGTCTTCGACGGTATCGCGCGGCACACCCCGGAAGGGCATGCGTTCGTCGCCCAGTCCCGCGAACACGGGTTCCGGGAGGCGGTGCGCCAGCGTGACGAGCCGTTCGGCGATCATGGTCGGAAGGCGTCCGGGGTCTGACCATGCCACTGCCCTCGCGGATGACGGCCCGCTCGGTCGTGCTGAGCGTCCTCCTCGGGGCGCATCCGGCGTGGGCCACCGCGAGTGAACTCATCAGGCTCACCGCCGATTTCGACATCAAAGAGCCGACCGTTCGGGTGGCGCTGACGAGGATGGTGAGCGCCGGCGACCTGGTGCGATCGGAAGACGGGTACCGGCTGTCCGACCGGCTGCTGGTCAGGCAACGTCGCCAAGACGACGCGATCAACCCGGCGCTGCGAGCGTGGGACGGCACCTGGACGACCCTGGTGATCACCAGTGTCGGCACCGACGCCCGGACGCGGGCCGCGCTGCGAACCACCCTGCAGAACAACAGGTTCGGTGAGCTTCGCGAGGGAGTGTGGTTGCGGCCCGACAACCTCGACACCGTGCTTCCGGCCGAGGTCCTGCAAAAGGGTAGGGAGCTGCGCTGCCGCGACGACGACCCCGTCGAACTCGCCGCCCAGCTATGGGATCTGCCCGGATGGGCACGGGTTGGCCACGAATTGCTCGGCGAAATGGATTCGGCCGCTGATGTTCCCGGCCGCTTCGTCGTCGCGGCGGCCACGGTGCGGCACCTGCTGACCGATCCGGTGCTGCCGCCCGAGCTGCTGCCTGGTGGGTGGCCGGGCGAGGCATTGCGTGAGGCGTACCACGAATTCGCCGCGGAGCTGATTTCGCGGCGTGACAACGAGCTGATGGAGGCGACGTGAGCGGTCCGGCGGGCAGGAGCGAAGCGACCGGGGGATTGGGTGGCGTGCGGGTCGAGAAGAACGGTCCGGTGACGACGGTGATCATGGATCGACCGAAGGCGCGTAACGCGGTCAACGGCCCGGCGGCCACCGAACTGTACGCGGCGTTCGACGAGTTCGACAGGGACGACTCGGCGGCTGTCGCCGTGCTGTGGGGAGACAATGGAACATTCTGTGCGGGAGCCGATCTCAAGGCCTTCGGAACCCCGGACGCCAACCCCGTGCACCGCAGCGGCCCCGGGCCGATGGGTCCGAGCCGGATGGTGCTTTCGAAGCCGGTGATCGCCGCGGTCAGTGGCTACGCCGTCGCGGGCGGTCTGGAACTGGCGCTGTGGTGCGACATGCGAGTGGTCGAACAGGACGCCATCATGGGTGTCTTCTGCCGCCGCTGGGGTGTGCCACTGATCGACGGCGGCACCGTGCGACTGCCGCGGATCGTCGGCCACAGTCGGGCCATGGATCTCATACTCACCGGACGCGCGGTCGCCGCCGACGAGGCGTTCGCCATCGGCCTGGCGAATCGTGTCGTGCCGAAAGGTGAAGCGCGCCAACGGGCCGAGGAGCTCGCAGCCGAGCTCGCCGCACTACCTCAGCAGTGCATGCGCGCAGATCGCCTGTCGATGCTCCATCAGTGGGGGGAGGCGGAAGCCGACGCGATGGACTTCGAGTTCGGCAGCATGTCGAAGGTGGCCGCCGAATCGCTCGAGGGCGCCGCGCGATTCGCCGCGGGAGCAGGACGGCACGGCGCGAGCGCCTAGGCCGCCTGTCGAAGGATCAGGCCTTGCCGATCTTGTTGTTCGAGCCGGTGTCGTTGATCTTCGGATCGCCGTCCTTGTAGGTCACGGTGTTGTTCAGGCCGACGACGCTGATCTCTTTGTCGATGCGGTCGAAGGTGACCTTGTTGTCGGCGCCGCCGATGTTGACGTTGGCGCAGGTGCCCTTGACGGTCAACGTGTTGTTGGAACCACCGATGTTGAGCGACTTGCCATCTGCGCAGTCGATGTCGGCGGTGGTGCCGAACGACCCGTAGTTGATGGTGTTGCCGACCTCGACCTGTGCACCGGACGTGCCTGCGGTCGCGGACGGTGTCGTGGTGTCCGAGCTCTCCGACCCGCAGCCCGCGAGCACCAAGGCGGCCGCAGCGACGGCGACGGCCAGGGCCGATGCGCGCCTCATCCGACCAACCTGTGCACGTTGTTCGTCATGCCCAGTTCGCGGCCGCGATCCCAGATTTTCGGTGCACCGTTCTTGTACAGAACGGTTTGATCCCAGCCGTAGACCGTCACGTCGTTGATGATGTTGTCGGCGACGACGAGGTTGCCGTTGCCCTGCACGGTCACCGCCCAGCAGGTGCCCAGCGCGGTGATCTCGTTGCCGCCGCCGTTCACCAGCAGGGTGCGGTTGTTGCAGTCGATCGTCTGTTTGATGCCGCTACCGGTGATGTGGGTGTCGCCCTGGACGTCGTCACCGACGACGACGTTGCCGGCGCACTGACGCAGATACGGATTGCAGACCCCGGGCGGTTGCGCATTCGCGCCGGGAACTCCGACAGTCATCGCTACGGGCAGGGCAATGAGACATGCCGGCACGGCCCGGACCACAAGACTCCAGATCATGGGGAGAGAGTACGGGCTGGAGTCCAGGTCCAGGCGAGGTTCGTCCAAGTCGCCAACCGCGACGGCGCTGGGTAGCGTGTCAGGTGCGATGCGTTGGCGTGTCAATCAGGTTGCTGTCACGGCGGTCACAGTGGCGGCGATCGTTGCAGGATGTTCTTCGACCGTCGGCGGTACCGCGCTACGGGCGCATCCCGCCGTACCCGATCCCACCCGTAGCTACGGCTATGCCGAGGATCGCTGCGGACTGCTGCTCGACGGCACCGTTCAAGAAACGCTGGGCGCGGATAATGTGGTGCGTCCCTACAGCGGTGCGGTGTGTCAGTACGTGCTGGCGCGCGGCGACATGACGATCGACGTGACGTTCTCCTGGTTCGAATCCGGCAGCCTCGAGCGTGAGCGGGAGCTGGCCACCGAACGCGGCGCGACGATCACCGATGCCGACATCGAACGGCACGAGGCCTTCCTGGCCACGCGCAACACCACGGGTGCGGCCTGCTCGGCCACGGCCGCGGCAGGCACCGGCGTGTTGAGCTGGTGGGTGCAGTTCCGCCGCGACGCCGGTGGGGCCGATCCGTGCCCGGATGCCGAGAAGTTGCTTTCGGCGACGCTGCGATCGGACATGTAGATGACTGCGCGGCAAGCGGTTCGGTGGGCGGTGACGACGATCGCGGTGGCGACGGCGCTTTCCGGCTGCGGCCCGTCGGACTCGTCGGAGCAGAGTTCGGCGCCGCCGGCCCCGGCAGCGGGCGCGGCCGGCGCGGGCTTTCGCAGCGGCGACTGCAACGGCGTCACCGACGCGGACATCACCGCCGCCGTCGGGCAGGGCAAGTTCACGAAATCCGTCGTCAGCGACGCCGGCTGCTTCTGGCAGGAGAATTCGGTCTTCGGCACCGTCGGCGCGGGCATGGGGATCTCGACGTGGTGGTATCGCGGCAGCGATATGGACACCGAGCGGTCGCTGGAACAAACCGCCGGACGCACGCTGACCGAACTGTCGCTGGACGGCAACAAGGGTTTCAAGGCCTACGACGGCAACGCCTGCAGCATCTACGTGGCCAAAGGCGGCGATGTCATCACCTGGTCGATCCAGACGTTGAACCCAGCGATGCTGCCCGATCTGTGTGCCGTCACCGAGCAGCTCGCTCAGCTGAGTCAGGATCGGATCAACTGACGTCAACGGGCTCCCCGGGCAGGGAACCGACCAGGACAAACTAGAGGTGTTAGTTTTGCCCGGTCCGAAGCGCGAAAATCCACACCGGAGGAGGCGACGCACATGGCAGCTCAGCCGACGAGTACCTCCGGCCGGCGCCCGGCGAGGTTGAGTCGCGACTCCATCGTCAACGCCGCCCTGACGTTCCTGGACCGCGAGGGCTGGGACGCACTCACGATCAACGCGTTGGCGACCCAGCTCGGCACCAAGGGTCCGTCGCTCTACAACCATGTGCACAGCCTGGAAGACCTACGCCGAACAGTGCGAATGCGGGTGGTGGCGGACATCATCGGGATGCTCAACACCGTCGGCCAGGGGCGCACCCGAGACGACGCGGTGACGGCCATGGCGTCGGCCTACCGCAGCTATGCCCACCATCATCCGGGGCGGTATTCGGCGTTCACGCGGATGCCGCTCGGCGGCGACGACCCGGAGTTCACCGAGGCGACCCGCGCCGCTGCCGCGCCGGTGATCTCGGTCCTGGGCTCCTACGGGCTCGACGGTGAGAACGCGTTCTACGCCGCGCTGGAATTCTGGTCGGCCATGCACGGTTTCGTGCTGCTGGAGATGACGGGGGCGATGAACGGCATCGACGCCGACGCGGTCTACAGCGACATGGTCGTGCGCCTGGCGTCCGGAATGGAGCGGCGCTGACCGCATGTGCGCGACCGCTAGCGCTGACCTGCGGTTAGGCGGTTGGGCGCAGGTTTGGACGGGGCGCGCCACCCTGGTATTGTGGACGATCGTGCCTGGCAGATAAGGCGCATTGCGGATCGGGCCTTCGGGAAATGTCAGCAAGCATGCCTGCACGCCGGGCCAATTCGCGTGTCCACGAAGCCTAGAGGAAATCCTCGCGGCGGGCGCATGCGACACACCCGATCGCGGGGTACGTGAGCGGGACATAACTGCAGTACAGAGACTTTGAGCAAGACCCAGAGATAGACAAGCAACACAGAAAGCCGGTAGATGCCAACCATTCAGCAGCTGGTCCGCAAGGGTCGCCGCGACAAGATCGCCAAGGTCAAGACCGCGGCCCTCAAGGGCAGCCCGCAGCGCCGCGGCGTGTGCACCCGCGTGTACACCACCACCCCGAAGAAGCCGAACTCGGCGCTTCGGAAGGTGGCGCGCGTCAAGCTGACGAGCGCGGTTGAGGTCACCGCGTACATCCCCGGTGAAGGCCACAACCTGCAGGAGCACTCGATGGTGCTCGTGCGTGGCGGTCGTGTGAAGGACCTGCCGGGTGTGCGCTACAAGATCATCCGCGGTTCGCTCGACACCCAGGGTGTGAAGAACCGCAAGCAAGCGCGCAGCCGCTACGGCGCCAAGAAGGAGAAGAGCTGATGCCGCGCAAGGGGCCTGCACCCAAGCGTCCGTTGGTCAACGACCCGGTCTACGGGTCGCAGCTGGTCACCCAGTTGGTCAACAAAGTTCTGCTGGACGGGAAGAAATCGCTGGCCGAACGCATTGTTTATGGTGCGCTCGAGCAGGCCCGCGACAAGACGGGCACCGATCCGGTGGTCACCCTGAAGCGGGCTCTCGACAACGTCAAGCCGGCCCTCGAGGTCCGCAGCCGACGCGTCGGTGGCGCCACCTACCAGGTTCCCGTCGAGGTCCGACCGGATCGTTCGGTCACCTTGGCACTGCGCTGGCTGGTCAGCTTCTCCAAGGCCCGCCGCGAAAAGACCATGATCGAGCGCCTGGCGAACGAGATCCTCGACGCCAGCAATGGCCTGGGTGCCGCCGTCAAGCGACGTGAGGACACCCACAAGATGGCTGAGGCGAACCGAGCCTTCGCGCACTACCGCTGGTGAGCGCCAAAGCTTCGCTTTGACGCCGCAGCGCAGCGGCAAGGCATAACAAGACAGTCTTTAGACCGTATTAGTTCCCGGAGGGAATCCTGTGGCACAGAAGGACGTGCTGACCGACCTGACCAAGGTCCGCAACATCGGCATCATGGCCCACATCGATGCCGGTAAGACGACGACGACCGAGCGCATCCTCTACTACACCGGCATCAGCTACAAGATCGGTGAGGTGCACGACGGCGCCGCCACCATGGACTGGATGGAGCAGGAGCAGGAGCGGGGTATCACCATCACCTCCGCCGCCACCACCTGCTTCTGGAACGACAACCAGATCAACATCATCGACACTCCCGGGCACGTCGACTTCACCGTCGAGGTGGAGCGCAGCCTGCGCGTTCTCGATGGTGCCGTTGCCGTGTTCGACGGCAAGGAAGGTGTCGAGCCGCAGTCCGAGCAGGTTTGGCGCCAGGCCGACAAGTACGACGTTCCCCGCATCTGCTTCGTCAACAAGATGGACAAGATCGGCGCGGACTTCTACTTCTCGGTGCGCACCATGGAAGAGCGCCTCGGCGCCAATGTCATCCCGATCCAGCTACCGGTCGGCTCCGAGGGCGACTTCGAGGGCATCATCGACCTGGTCGAGATGAAGGCCAAGGTCTGGCGCGGCGAGACCAAGCTCGGTGAGACCTACGAAACCGTCGACATCCCAGCCGATTTGGCTGAGAAGGCCGACGAGTACCGCACCAAGCTGCTCGAGGCGGTCGCCGAGACCGACGAGTCGCTGCTGGAGAAGTACTTCGGCGGCGAAGAGCTGTCGGTCGAGGAGATCAAGGGTGCGCTGCGCAAGCTCACCATCAATTCCGAGGCCTACTTGGTGCTGTGCGGCAGCGCGTTCAAGAACAAGGGTGTGCAGCCCATGCTCGACGCGGTGATCGACTACCTGCCTTCGCCGCTGGACGTGCCGCCGGCCGAAGGCCACGTGCCCGGCAAGGAAGACGAGCTGATCAGCCGCAAGCCGTCGACCGACGAGCCGTTCTCGGCGCTGGCGTTCAAGGTCGCCACGCACCCGTTCTTCGGCAAGCTGACCTACGTCCGCGTGTACTCGGGCACTGTCGAGTCCGGCAGCCAGGTCATCAACGCCACCAAGGGCAAGAAGGAGCGCCTGGGCAAGCTGTTCCAGATGCACTCCAACAAGGAGAACCCGGTCGAACGGGCCTCCGCGGGGCACATCTACGCCGTCATCGGACTCAAGGACACCACCACCGGTGACACGCTGTCGGATCCCAACCAGCAGGTCGTGCTGGAGTCGATGACGTTCCCCGATCCGGTGATCGAGGTGGCCATCGAGCCCAAGACCAAGAGCGACCAGGAGAAGCTCGGCACGGCGATCCAGAAGCTGGCCGAAGAGGATCCCACCTTCAAGGTGCACCTGGACCAGGAGACCGGCCAGACCGTCATCGGCGGTATGGGCGAGCTGCACCTGGACATCCTGGTGGACCGGATGAAGCGCGAGTTCAAGGTCGAGGCCAACGTCGGCAAGCCGCAGGTCGCCTACAAGGAGACCATCCGCCGCAAGGTGGAGAAGGTCGAGTTCACCCACAAGAAGCAGACGGGTGGCTCGGGCCAGTTCGCGAAGGTGCTCATCGACCTGGAGCCGTTCAGCGGCGAGGACGGGGCGACCTACGAGTTCGAGAACAAGGTCACCGGTGGCCGCATCCCCCGCGAGTACATTCCGTCGGTGGATGCCGGAGCGCAGGACGCCATGCAGTACGGCGTGCTGGCCGGCTACCCGCTGGTGAACGTGAAGGTCACCCTGCTCGACGGCGCCTACCACGAGGTCGACTCGTCGGAAATGGCGTTCAAGGTCGCAGGATCGCAGGTGCTGAAAAAGGCTGCAGGCCAAGCACAACCGGTGATCCTCGAGCCGATCATGGCCGTCGAGGTCACCACACCCGAGGACTACATGGGTGAAGTGATCGGCGACCTGAACTCCCGCCGTGGTCAGATTCAGGCCATGGAGGAGCGGGCAGGTGCACGCGTCGTCAAGGCGCACGTGCCGCTGTCGGAGATGTTCGGTTACGTCGGAGACCTTCGGTCGAAGACCCAGGGCCGGGCGAACTACTCCATGGTTTTCGACTCGTACGCTGAAGTTCCGGCGAACGTGTCGAAGGAGATCATCGCGAAGGCGACCGGACAGTAGCCCGGTTGGTTCGCGAGGAACCACAACTGCAAAGATCAAGCATTGCTTCACATCAGTCAGTAGAAGCACCAACAAGTCCAGGAGGACACAGAAGTGGCGAAGGCGAAGTTCGAGCGGACGAAGCCGCACGTCAACATCGGGACCATTGGTCACGTTGACCACGGCAAGACCACGCTGACCGCAGCAATCACCAAGGTTCTGCACGACAAGTATCCCGAGTTGAACGAGTCGCGCGCATTCGACCAGATCGACAATGCGCCTGAGGAGCGTCAGCGCGGCATCACGATCAACATCTCCCACGTGGAGTACCAGACCGACAAGCGCCACTACGCGCACGTCGACGCCCCTGGCCACGCGGACTACATCAAGAACATGATCACCGGTGCCGCCCAGATGGACGGCGCGATCCTGGTGGTCGCCGCGACCGATGGCCCCATGCCCCAGACGCGTGAGCACGTGCTGCTCGCCCGTCAGGTCGGCGTGCCCTACATCCTCGTTGCCCTCAACAAGGCCGACATGGTCGACGACGAGGAGCTCATCGAGCTCGTCGAGATGGAGGTCCGCGAGCTGCTGAGCGCCCAGGAGTTCGACGAGGACGCTCCCGTCATCAAGGTGTCGGCGCTCAAGGCCCTCGAGGGTGACCCGGAGTGGGTCAAGTCCGTCGAGGATCTGATGGACGCCGTCGACGAGTCGATCCCGGACCCGGTCCGTGAGACCGACAAGCCGTTCCTGATGCCCGTCGAGGACGTCTTCACGATCACCGGCCGCGGCACCGTGGTCACCGGTCGTGTCGAGCGCGGCATCGTCAACGTGAACGAGGAGGTCGAGATCGTCGGCATCCGTCCGGAGACCACCAAGACCACGGTCACCGGCGTCGAGATGTTCCGCAAGCTGCTCGATCAGGGCCAGGCCGGTGACAACGTCGGTCTGCTGCTTCGCGGCATCAAGCGTGAGGACGTCGAGCGCGGCCAGGTCGTCGTGAAGCCCGGCACCACCACGCCGCACACCGAGTTCGAGGGCAGCGTCTACATCCTGTCCAAGGACGAGGGTGGCCGGCACACGCCGTTCTTCAACAACTACCGTCCGCAGTTCTACTTCCGCACCACGGACGTGACCGGCGTTGTGACCCTCCCTGAGGGCACCGAGATGGTGATGCCCGGTGACAACACCGACATCTCCGTCAAGCTGATCCAGCCCGTCGCCATGGACGAGGGCCTCCGCTTCGCGATCCGCGAGGGTGGCCGTACCGTCGGCGCAGGCCGGGTCACCAAGATCGTCAAGTAGTCCGAGCAGACGCAGAAACCCCCTAAATCGAGAGATTTAGGGGGTTTTCGCGTCTTGTCGTCGAGGACACTAGGTCATCGTCAGCACCATGCGGAACCGGGCGTCGCCGCTCATCATCTTGTCGAAGGCAGCCTGAGCCTGCGACAGCGGCATCGTCTCGATCATCGGTCGCACGCCGGTGATCGCCGAAAAGCGCAGCGTGTCTTCCGAATCCTGCGATGTCCCCGAGGCATGGCCCTGCACTGCCGCGGATTTGAAGATCAACGGCGCCAACGGTGTCTCCATCGGTTCGGACGGTGCACCGACGACGACGAGCTGACCGCGGGCCTTGAGGCCGTCGATCGTCGCCGCCATCGCGTCGGCCACGGTGACCGTGGCGAGGATGACCTGCGCGCCACCGAGCTTGTTCAGTTCCTCGGCGACATCGACGGCCTTCGAGTCGATGTAATGATGCGCGCCAAGCTCTTTCGCCAGCGGCTCCTTGTCGGTGCCGCGCGCAATGGCAGCCACTTCGAAGCCCATCTTCGCCGCGAACTGGATACCGAGGTGCCCGAGACCGCCGACGCCGAGCACCGCGACGAGGTCGCCCGGCCGCGCCACCGATTCGCGCAGCGCGTTGAACGTCGTGATACCGGCGCACAGCAGCGGCGCGGCATCCACGTCGGCAAGGTCGTCGGGGACGCGGGCCAGGGCTTCGGCGGGCGCCACCATGTACTCGGCGTAACCGCCGTCGTATGAGATGCCGGGGATCTCCGCGTTCTCGCACGAGATGAAGTCGCCGCGCCGACAGGCCTCGCAGGTGAAATCGCAACCGCCGAACCAGCCGACGCCGACGCGGTCTCCGACCGCCCAGGACGTGACGCCGTCCCCGACCGCATCGACGACGCCTGCGACCTCGTGGCCGGGCGCGCGCGGGAACGAATTGCCCATCATGCCGATCACGGTCAGGACGTCGGAGTGGCAGACGCCGCAGGCATGGACCTTTACTCGGACTTGCCGCGGACCTGGTTCTGGGATGTCGACGTCGGTGATTTCGAACTTCGCATTCGCCGCGGGGATGCGGGCGATCTTCATCGTGGCCACCTCGGCGACATTAATCCGGCGCTGTGAGGTATGCCACTCGGACCCCGGGTGTAACACGCGCGGCCGCGGGGCCGATGTACTTCGCGTATGCCCTGGTCGGGGCTCAAGAAGGGTATGGATTTCATGTTCCGTCGCGTCGCCACACTCGCGTGTGCCGCCTTCGCCGGTGCCGCACTCGTCGGTCTGTCCTCAGGTACCGCGGCAGCGCAGAGCGCCTGCCCCGATGTGCACTGGATCGGCGCCGCAGGCTCCGGCGAGCGCACGCCCGCCGAGGTGGCGCAGAACGACGGAATGGGCCGCGTGGTCTACCAGTCCCTGCAGGAGTTGTCCGCCCAGGTGCAGGAGGACGGTCGCACCATGACCGCCGAAGCAGTCGAGTACCCCGCCGTCGAGGCGCCGGGTGAAGACGGCGGTGTCGGTGAGTGGCTGGGTTTCATCGGAAGTGTGGATGCCGGAGCGGCGGCGCTGGGAAAGCAATACGAGGGGTTTGTCCAGCGCTGTCCGGCAACCAAGGTGGTGCTCGCCGGTTATTCGCAGGGCGCGATGGTCGTGCACCGCAATCTGCAGGCGCTCGAAGCCAGCCCTAATCTCGCCGCGGTGCTGCTGGTCGCCGACGGTGACCGCCTGCCCGAGGATCCGACCCTGAACCTGGGGACGGCCAGTGGCATTCCCGAGCGCGGCAAGGGGGCCGCGCAGGATTGGCCGATCCTGGCGCATGCACCCGGCCCGATGTCGCCGGCCATCGGCGCGCGCACGATCAGTGTTTGTGATCTCGGCGATGCCGTCTGCGATTACAACCCCGACGATGAAGAATCCTCGGTGTCATACGCACGGGGCGTGGCGATTCACACCAGTTACGCCTCGACGACGGGCCTGGACTGGACGGCGCCGCTGTACTTCCTGCTCGGCGGTCCCGACGCCCAGGCGCCCGAGGCCCAGCCGATCGTCCCGCTCAGCGCGAGCGCACCGACCCGGTAGGCGTGCGCGCGATCCACAGGACCAGCGCACTGGCGATCACCAGCAGTGCCGCCAGCACCCCGAGGATCGTGTCGATCGCGCTCGCCGTCGACTGACCGCCGCGCTCGAGCATCTCCAGCACCGTTCCCGACACCGCGACACCGACTCCGGCGAGTGTCACCAACACCGTCAGCGTCACGCCCGCCGCCTCGCCGGCCCGTTCGGGGCGTACGACGGCCTGGGTGGCGATGGTGGTGAACGCGTACACCAAACCCAACGTGAACCCGCACGCCGACAACGCGGGCAGATAGACGATCCATTCGCCCGACGCCGCCAGGGCGGCCAGCGAGATTGCCGCCCCTCCACTGGTCACCCCCATCACGAGCAATGGCGGCCGGTTGGCGGCGAGGCGTCCCGACAGCACGCCGCCCAGCGCGGCGCCGGCCGAAGGGCCGAGGAAGACGAGACCTGCCATCAGGGGGTCCAGCGCCCGTATCTGCTGCAGGTTCAGCGTCGACAGGAAGATCGCCACCGCGTAGGCGATGTTCGCGGTGGCGCCGGCGATCACGAGCACCGCGAAGCGGGCGTTGCGCATCAGCGACAGATTGACCAACGGCCACGGCACCCGGTTCTCGACGACGACGAAGAGCGAGAGCGCGGCCAGCGACCCCGCAAATGCGACGACGGTGGGCACCGAGACCCACCCCCAGTGCGGCGCTCGGTCAAATGTCAACGTGAACAAGCCGATTCCGGCGGTGATCAGCGCCAGCCCCATGATGTCGAGACGATGCGGGGCAGTCTCATCCGAGGACTCGCCGATGCTCCACGCGCCGAGCGCGAGTGAGACCAACGTCAGTGGAACGTTGAGCCAGAAGATCCACCGCCAGCCAGCGGTGTCGGTCAGCAGGCCGCCGATCAGCGGGCCCGCGGCGTTGCCCAAACCCGCTATGCCGTAAGCCAACCCGATGGCATGGCTGGCCTTGACCGCGGGAAAGGCATTCGTGAGCACGCTCACCGAAACCGGGAAGATCAGCGCGGCACCGAGTCCCTGCAGCGCGCGGAAGGCCACGATCAGCGGCACGGACGGGGCGACCGCGCACAGGGCCGACGCCAGACCGAACAAAGCGATGCCGGCCATCAAGGCCTTGCGGCGCCCGAAGATGTCACCGATCCGCCCCGCCGGAACCATGAAGGCGCCCAACGTGAGCATGTAGACGCTGATCACCCATTGCAGGTCCGACGGTGTGCTGTTGAGATCGGATGCCATCCGCGGCAGCGCGAGATTGGCCGCGAAGTAGTCGATTTGCACGCAGAACAATGCCATCGAGACGGCCGCCAGGACCCACCGGGCCTTCACAGGTTTCGTCGACTCTGACCCCGCGACCACCGCCCGACGATACGACTCATAACTGCAGAATTCGGGCTAATCTGACACGCGAGGCGACGACCACTTTCCATAGGAGCTTGGCCTTATGTCCACTTTCTGGCGGTACGTCAAGATTCAGGCGTTTGTGCTGTTGTGCGGCATCGTCGGCCCCATCTTCCTGGCGATCTACTTCGCGTCTGGGGCGCAACCGATCATGAAATGGATGTTCTGGGCGGGTCTGGCGATCACCGTCCTCGACGTGCTGATCGCCCTGGGTATCACCAGCATGGGCGCCAACAGGGCCGCCAAGACGCAGGCCCTGGAACAGGCCGGTGTGCTGGCGCTGGCGCAGGTCGTCGGGATTCACGAAACCGGGACGCGGATCAACGAGCAGCCCCTCGTGAAGATCGATCTGCAGATCTCCGGGCCAGGTATCGCGCCGTTCGCCAGCCAGGATCGGGTGATCGCGTCGATTTCGCGACTGCCGATGATCACCAGCCGCAAGCTCGTCGCACTGGTCGACCCCACCACGAACGAATATCAAATCGACTGGGAAAGAAGCAGTTTGGTAAGCGGCATGATGCCTGCGACCTTCACCATCGCCGAGGACAACAGGACCTACGATCTGTCCGGACAGGTCGGGCCGCTGATGGAGATCCTGCAAATCCTCAAGGCCAACAACATCGGCCTGAACAACATGATCGATCTGCGTGCCAATCCGGCCGCCCGCCAACAGGTGCAGGCAGTCGTGCGGCGGGCTGCGGCAGCACAAGCGCCCGCCGCTCCGGCGCAGGCGGCAGCGCCCTCGGCGGCCCAGTTCGCGTCCGCGCCAGCCGAACCGTCGACTGCGCAGCGTCTGCAGGAGCTGGAGACCCTGCGCGCCACCGGTGCGATCTCAGACGACGAATACACGGCCATGCGTCAACAGATCTTAGCTGACTTGTAGTCAACGCTCAGGAGTGGATCGCGATGACCGATATCGAGACGGCCACACCGAAAAGAGATCCGAAGGTCAGCCTCCCGACGCTGACCGCGATGGTGGTCGGCTCGATGATCGGGGCCGGGGTCTTCCTGCTGCCACGCCGGTTCGGCACCGAGACCGGAGTGCTCGGGGCCCTCATCGCGTGGACGATCGCCGGCTTCGGAATGCTGATGCTGGCGTTCGTGTTTCAGCGCCTCGCGATGCGCAAGCCGGACCTCGATGCAGGCATCTTCGCCTACGCCAAGGCAGGTTTCGGCGACTACGTCGGATTCAACTCGGCCATTGGCTACTGGGCATCGGCCTGCGCGGGCAACACGTCGTACTGGGTGCTGATCACGGCGACGTTGAGCGCGTTGGTACCCGCGTTCGGCGCGGGGGACACGGTGCTCGCCGTCGTGGTGTCCGCGATCTGTGTCTGGCTGTTCGCGGCCTTGGTGATGCGCGGAGTCAAGGATGCGGCCGTCATCAACTACATCGTGACCATCGCCAAGGTGGTGCCGATCCTGATGTTCATCGTGATCGTGGGTATCGCGTTTCAGGCTGATGTGTTCGCCGACAATTTCTGGGGTGGTGCAGAAGGATATTCGTTCTCGGCGATCTGGGACCAAGCCACCGGGACCATGCTGATCACCGTGTTCGTGTTCCTGGGAATCGAGGGCGCAAGCGTCTATTCGCGGATGGCGCGCAAACGCGAGGATGTGGGCCGCGCCACGGTCGTCGGCTTCCTCGGTGTGCTGAGCGTTTTCGCCTTGGTCACGCTGGTCTCCTACGGTGTGATGCCCCAGGACGAGCTCGCCGGTGTGACTCAGCCGTCCATGGCCGCAGTGCTGGAATCGGTTGTCGGACACTGGGGATCAATCTTCATCCGCGTCGGTGTGATCATCTCGGTACTGGGCGCGTATCTGGCGTGGACATTGATGGCTGCGGAAGTCCTCTACATTCCCGCCAAGTCCGAGGACATGCCGAAGTTCCTGGCGCGCACCAACAGCCACGGCGCACCCGTCACCGCACTGATCATGGCCGCCGGATTGATCTCCCTGCTTCTGGTGGCACTGCTATTCGCCGCCGACGCACTCGATTTCATGCTGGATCTGACTGCCGCGCTATCCCTGATTCCCTACCTACTCGCGGCGGCCTACGCGCTGAAGCTGACGGCCACCCGTGAGACGTACGGGGACGGCAAATCGCTGGTGCCGGACATGGTGATCGCCGGCCTGGCGACGGTCTACACCCTGTTCCTGGTCTATGCGGCAGGCGTCGACAAGCTCCTGCTGTCATGCATCCTGTACGCGCCGGCGGCGGCGCTCTACTTCAAAGCACGACGCGAACGCGGTCTTCGCGTTTTCCGGCCTGCCGAGGCGGTCCTGTTCGGGGTGATTCTCCTCGGCGCCATCGCAGCTGTGGTGTCCTTGGCAACTGGAGCGATCGAAATCTAGCGGGCAGACGTTTGAGAGGAACTGAAGTGACGAATCCTTCTGCGAACTACGGCGTTCACTCCGAGGTCGGCAAGCTGCGCAAGGTGCTGGTGTGCTCGCCGGGTCTGGCTCACGAGCGACTCACGCCGACCAACTGCGATGACTTGCTGTTCGACGACGTGCTGTGGGTGCAGAACGCTCGTCGCGACCACTTCGACTTCATCGACAAAATGCGCGACCGCGATGTCGAGGTGGTCGAACTGCACGACCTCCTGGCCGAGACGATGGAAATCCCCGAAGCCAAAGACTGGCTGCTGGACCGCAAGATCGTGCCGAACGAAGTCGGCCTGGGGCTCGTCGACGACACGCGTGGCTTCCTGAATTCGCTGATACCCCAGCGACTGACGGAGTTGTTGATCGGCGGCATGTCGACCCGAGACCTGCCGTCTGAGATCCAGTCCGGGTACCGTTCCCTGGCCCGTGAGGCGACCGGCGTCACCGAGTACCTGATGCCGCCACTGCCGAACACGCTCTACACCCGCGACACGACCTGCTGGATCTATCACGGCCTGACGCTCAATCCGCTCTTCTGGCCCGCGCGACACGACGAAACATTGTTGATGAAGGCCATTTACGAGTTCCATCCCGACTTCGTCGGCTCGACGGTGTGGTGGGGCGATCCGGAGGAGTCGTGGGGGATGTCGACGATCGAGGGTGGCGACGTCCTGGTGCCCGGCAACGGTGTCGTCATCATCGGGATGAGCGAACGCACCTCACGTCAGGCGATCACGCAGGTGGCCGCCAAGCTGTTCGCCGAGAAGGCGGCGACCAAGGTGATCGTCGCCGGAATGCCGAAGCTACGCGCGGCCATGCACCTGGACACGGTGTTCACTTTCGCCGACCGCGATGTCGTGACCCTGTATCCCGACATCGTCGATTCGATCCAGACGTTCATCTTGCATCCCAGCGATGCCGACCCGGGTGTGGAGGTGGAGGAGGCGACGAAACCCTTCGTCGAAGTGGTGGCCGCCGCGCTGGGACTGGACGCCCTGCGGGTCGTGGAAACCGGTGGCACCAAGTATGACTCGGAACGCCAGCAGTGGGACAGTGGCAACAACCTGGTAGCCGTCGAGCCGGGCGTGGTGTTCGCCTACGACCGCAACACCCACACCAACACCCTGCTGCGCAGGGCGGGTATCGAGGTGATCACCATCGTCGGCGCCGAGCTGGGCCGCGGCCGCGGCGGCGGGCACTGTATGACCTGTCCGATCATCCGCGACGGCCTCGACTGACCGGGCACTAGAACACGTTCCAGTTCGGCTGTTAGCCTGGTCCGCAGCTTCACGAAAGGAGCAGCGGTGACGGCGACTGACGCGCCCCTGGAAGGGCGAGTGGCATTCGTAACGGGGGCCGCGCGCGGCCAGGGTCGGGCGCACGCGATCCGGTTGGCCGGCGAGGGCGCCGACATCATCGCCATCGATGTCTGCAGACCCATCTCCGACACGATCACCTACCCGCTGGGTAGCTCGGAGGAACTCGCCGAGACCGTACGGGCGGTGGAAGCCACGGGCCGCAAGGTGCTGTCGCGTGAGGTCGACGTGCGTGATCTGGCCGCACTGCAGCAGATGGTCGCCGACGGGATCGAGCAGTTCGGTCGGCTGGACATCCTGGTGGCCAACGCGGGCGTGCTGAGCTGGGGCCGCCTCTTCGAGATGTCCGAGGAACAGTGGAACGCCGTCATCGACGTGAACTTGAACGGCACGTGGAAGACGATCCGCGCCGCCGTTCCGGCGATGATCGAGGCGGGCAACGGCGGCTCGATCATCATCGTGAGCTCGTCGGCGGGACTGAAGGCCACTCCGGGCAACGGCCACTACGCGGCGTCCAAGCACGGCCTGACCTCCTTGACCAACTCGCTGGCGCTGGAGGTGGGCGAGTATGGGATTCGGGTGAACTCGATCCATCCGTACTCCATCGACACGCCGATGGTGGAGAAGGAAGCGATGATGGAGCTCTTCGGAAAGTTCCCGAGCTTCATCCACAGCTTCAAGCCCTTCCCGTACCGCCCGGTGAGTCAGGAAGGCGCGTCGAGTCTGCAGGACTTCATGACTGCTGAAGAGGTTTCCGACGTGGTGGCGTGGTTGGCCGGCGACGGGTCGATGACGATCTCGGGCAGCCAGATCAACGTCGACCGCGGCACGATGAAGTACTAGTTTTTTCTCCCGCGAGCAGACGCAAAAGCGTCCTTTTTTGGATGATTTAGGGCAGTTTCGCGTCTGCTCGCCGAGTAGGTAAGTGCTAGCCCGGCAGTACCAGGACCGGTACCGGGCTGTGCCGCAGGATCTTTGACCCACGGGAGCCGAGAAACACCCGGGCGATTCCGCCCGACGGTTTCGTGCCGATGGCGAGCAGGTCGCCGTCTTGCCAATCGACGGCGTCGATCGCCTGATCCCAGCCGTTGCCGGTGGCGACTTGCAGCTCGACGTCATCGCCGACCACGCCCTTGGATTTCAACTCGGCCAACGTTTCTCGGGCCTGAGCTGCCCATGCTTCGAGTAACGAGTCCTCGGCGTGCAACCCCACCTCGGGCGGGTACATGGTGCGACCCCTGACGGCGAAGGTGATGACCCGCATCGGGACGCCCAGTCGTTGAGCAAGCGCCGCAACGCGTTCGACCACGAACACACACTCCGGTGTGCCCGGATAGGCGCACGTGATGCGGGTCAATCCGCCGGCCTTCGTGCCGCGGTAGCCTCGCGGGCTGATGGACAGCGGCACCGATGACGAGTGCAGCAACCGATCCGCAGTCGAACCGATGACGACCTGCCCGAGCTTTCCGTCGGCCGCCGAACCCAGCACCAGCGCTTCGGATTTGAGCTCGTCGACGGCTTCGAGTAGCCCACCGGAAGCCGACCGGTGTGCGACCTTGTGGAAGTCCACCTTGATGCCGGTGCCGATCGACGTCAGGCACTCCTGCGCCTCTTTCGCCGAGTCGGCGGCAAGCTGGTCGGCGTACTGGGCGTATTCGGCATCGATGCGGGCTATCGAGGGCGTCATCCACGGCCGTGGTACCACGGTCACCACGGTCAGCGACGTCCGCAGCGTCCTCGCGGCTTCCGTCGCAAGGTAGAGCGGCGACCGGCCGCTCTTGCCGGCCAGATAGCCGACTGCGACGCTCACTGAGGATCCTTCGGCGGAAGTAACACCTCGTCCTCCTGCGCCGCGGCGGCGGGGATGAGACCGTCACCGCCGTCGTTCAGCGCGCTGTGACGGCGACTCCACAGGAAGTAGAAGCCCAGAACCGCTGCCACCCAGGCGCCGAACCACAGCCAGGTGTTCGGGGGCAGGCCGTACAGGATCCATACGCAGGCGGCGATGGACAGGATGGGCGTAACGGGATAGCCGGGAACCTTGAAGCCACGCGGCAGGTCCGGTTCGCGGCGTCGCAGGATGATCACGCCGACCGAGACCGTGATGAAGGCGACGAGGGTGCCGATCGACACCAGGTCCCACAGGTAGTCGATGGGGACGAAGCCCGCCAGCAGCCCCGTGATGACGGCCACGACGATGGTGTTGTTCACCGGTGTCATGCTTTTAGGGTTGACCTTGGCGAACATCGATGGAAGCAACCCGTCGCGGCCCATGGCGAACAGGATGCGGGTCTGCCCGTACATCACCACGAGTGTCACCGAGAAGATCGAGATCACCGCACCGAGGGCGAGGATCGTGCTGGCCCAGGTCGCGCCCCCGAGAACATTCTCGAGGATGACCGAAAGCCCTGCCTCGGACTGTTCTTCGGATCCGAATGCTTCGGCGTCCTGAGTGCCCAAGCCGGCGAACGCCACCAGGATGTAAATGGTGGTGACCGCGATCAACGCGGCGATGATCGCGCGCGGCATGGTCTTCTGTGGATTCTTGACCTCATCGCCGGCAGTGGAAACCGCATCGAGTCCGATGAAGGTGAAGAAGATGGTGGCCGCACCCGCGGTAATTCCGGCAAAGCCGGCCTTCCAGAATCCGGCGAAGTGGTCGGTGGTGAACGCGGTGAAAGCGACTGCGACGAACAGCGCCAGCACACCCAACTTGATGATCACCATGACGGTGTTGACCGTGGCGGACTCGCTGGCACCGCGGATCAGCAGCAGCGCACACATGACGATCAAGAGCATGGCGGGAAGGTTGACGATGCCCGGTGTCTCAGCGAACGGCGAAGCGCTCAGCGACTGCGGCAGAGTGAATCCGAACAAGTTGTCCAGCAGCTTGTTCAGATAACCGCTCCATCCGACAGCCGTCGCCGACATCGAGACGCCGTATTCGAGAAGCAGGCATGCGGCCACGCCCATCGCGACGAATTCGCCCATCGTCGTGTAGGCGTACGAATAGGTTGATCCGGAAACCGGCACGGCGGACGCCATCTCCGCGTAGCAGATAGCCGATAGGCCCGCGGCGATGCCCGCGATCACGAACGAGATCAGCACCGCGGGACCGGCCTTTGGCACCGCCTCCTGGAGCACGATGAAGATTCCGGTGCCGACGGTCGCGCCGACGCCGAACATCGTCAGCTGAAAAACGCCGATACTTCGTTTGAGGTGGTCGGAGGCGCCATGTGCAACCGGCGCACCAATCACCGGTCGGCGCCGCAACATCTGGGCGGAGAGGCTTGGCGATGGGGCGGTCATAGTGCCTCCTATGAGCTATAACGCAGTACCGGACAAGTGTGAACCCGAGTCGGCCAAAACGTCGGCGAATTGGTCAATCGCCCAGTCGATCTCCGCCGCGGTGATCACCAGCGGTGGTGCGAAGCGCAACGTCGAACCGTGCGTGTCCTTAACCAGCACACCACGTTCGGCCAGCCTGACGGTGATCTGCTTTCCCGTGCCGAGCGCCGGATCGATGTCCACGCCGGCCCACAGCCCCATTCCACGCACCGCGACCACACCGGACCCGATGAGCGCGCGCAGCCGCGCATGCAGATGCTCTCCGAGTTCTGCTGAGCGCGACTGGAATTCACCTCGCCGCAACATTGCCACGACCGTCGTCCCGATGGCCGCGGCAAGCGGATTGCCGCCGAACGTGGAGCCGTGCTCGCCGGGGTGCAGCACCCCGAGCACATCGCGGTCGGCGACCACGGCGGACAACGGAACCACACCGCCGCCCAGGGCTTTGCCGAGCAAATAGATGTCGGGCACCACCCCGAAGTGGTCGCATGCGAATGTGCGACCGGTGCGCGCCAGCCCCGACTGAATCTCGTCGGCGATCATGAGCACGTTGCGTTCGGTGCACAGTGCCCGGACCCGGGGCAGAAAATCGCGGGGCGGAACGACGATCCCGGCCTCACCTTGGATCGGCTCGAGCAGCACGGCAACGGTGTTCTCGTCGATCGCGGCCGCCAGTGCATCGGCGTCACCGAACGCCACCGAGCGGAACCCGGGGGTGTACGGCCCGAAACCCCGTCGAGCCGTTTCGTCGTCGGAGAAACTGATGATCGTGGTGGTCCGGCCGTGGAAGTTGTTGTGCGCCACCACGATGTTGCTCTGACCCGCGGGCACGCCTTTGACGTCGGTGCCCCACTTCCGCGCCACCTTGATACCGCTCTCCACCGCTTCCGCGCCGCTGTTCATCGGCAGGACCATCTCCTTGCCGCAGAGTTCGGCGAGCGACTGGCAGAACGGGCCGAGCCGGTCGGAGTGGAACGCGCGGCTCACCAGAGTCAGGCTGTCCAGCTGTGCGTGGGCCACCGCGGTGATCTCCGGATTGCGATGACCGAAGTTGACGGCGGAGTACGCCGCCAGACAATCGAGATAGCGACGACCCTCGACATCGGTCACCCAGACGCCGTCGGCACTGGTGGCGACCACCGGCAGCGGCGAGTAGTTGTGCGCGACGTAGCGGCCGTCCACCGCGATCGCCGCTTCGGTGCTGCTCATGATGTCGACAACGGTCACGGATGCACCTCCAATGTGCAGCATTTGACGGATCCGCCGCCCTTGAGCAGCTCTGACAGATCGATGCCGATGGGCCGGAAGCCGGCGGTGCGCAATTGTTCGGTGAAGCCGGTCGCCGCGGCGGGCAACACCACGTTGAGACCGTCGGACACCGCGTTGAGGCCAAGGACGTAGGCATCGGCACTGCCCACCTCGATGGCGTCGGGGAAGAGCTCGAGCAGTTTGGTCCTGGACGGGTCGCTGAATGCGGGTGGGTAGTACGCGATCGTGGTGGCGTCGAGCACGGCGAGCGCGGTGTCGAGGTGATAGAAGCGCGGATCGACGAGTTCGAGGCTGACGACAGGCATCTGCAGGATGGCCGCTATTTCGTCATGTGCCTGCCGTTGCGTGCGAAAGCCGTAACCCGCCAACACGATCGAACCGACGACCAGCAGGTCTCCCTGGCCTTCGTTCGTGTGCCGGGTGTCGGCGGGGCGATAGCCGTGGCGGGTCATCCATTCGGCATACGCGGCGGACTCGCCGGCGCGCTGCGGATAGGTGAATCGAGCGGTGACGGCCTTGCCGTTCACCATCATTCCGCCGTTGGCGGCGTAGACCATGTCGGGAAGCCCGACGATGGGTTCGATCAACTCGACAGCGTGGCCGAGTTCCTTGTACGTCTGCCGCAGGGTTTCCCACTGGTTGAACGCGAGGTGGGTGTCCACAGCCACCGAGGTGTCCATCCACGGGTTGATCGCGTACTCGACGGTGAAGAACGTCGGCGCCGTCATGGCGTAGCGCCGTATCGAGGGCACACGTTCTGGCGGTACGTCGGCGCCGGGGCGCCTGCGTGGGGCGGCGGCGACATCTGCAATCGTCATAAATCAACGATATGGCCCAGAATTTTTGCAATCAATCACCGTCTCTTGCGTATTAACGCATGATTCATTGTGCAGAAGCTAGGATATCGGTGATTTGTTGCGTGGAGGTGATGATGGACCGTCTGGACCAGACAGACGAGCGCATTCTGGCCGAGCTCGCCAACGATGCGCGTGCCACGTACGCCGAGATCGGCGAACGGGTGAGCCTGTCGGCGCCTGCCGTGAAACGCAGGGTCGATCGACTGCTCGACAACGGCGTCATTCGGGGCTTCACCACGGTGGTGGACCGCAGCGCGCTCGGTTGGAACACCGAGGCGTACGTGCAGGTGTTCCGCCACGGCACGATTACGCCAGAACGGTTGCGCGCGGCCTGGATTGACATCCCCGAGGTGATCGGCGCGGCCACCGTCACCGGGACGGCCGACGCGATCCTGCACGTGCTCGCACGAGACATGCGGCATCTGGAAGAAGCGCTGGAGCGCATTCGCTCGGCCGCCGACGTCGAACGCAGCGAAAGCATCGTCGTGCTGACCAACATCATCGATAGGGACCGCAGCTGACGGGGTGGCGGACAATTCGCGGGAGCCATCGTGCAAAATCTGCGCATGTCCACCACTGGGGGAGTAGTCATCGTCGGCGGCGGTCTGGCCGCCGCCCGCACCGCTGAACAGCTCCGACGTTCCGAGTACGCCGGACCGGTCACCATCGTCAGCGACGAGGATCATCTGCCGTACGACCGGCCGCCACTGTCGAAAGAAGTGCTGCGCGCCGAGACCGACGATGTCACGCTCAAGCCCGCCGAGTTCTACGAAGAGAACGACATCACCGTGTTGCTCGGCAGCGGAGCCCGGTCGGTCGACACCGCGGCCAAGACGCTGACGCTCGCCGACGGCACCGAGTTGCCCTACGACGAGCTGATCATCGCCACCGGTCTGGTGCCCAAGCGCATCCCGTCGTTCCCGGATCTCAAGGGGATCCACGTCCTCCGCAACTTCGACGAAAGCCTTGCGTTGCGCGCGGAGGCGGGCTCGGCGACACGAGCCGTCGTGGTCGGTGCGGGTTTCATCGGGTGCGAGGTCGCGGCGAGCCTGCGCGGCATGGGTGTCGACGTCGTCCTGGTGGAGCCGCAGCCGTCGCCGCTGGCATCGGTACTCGGCGGACAGATCGGCGAGTTGGTCGCCCGGCTGCACCGCGCCGAGGGCGTCGACGTGCGATGCGGCGTCGGGGTGTCGGAGGTCAGCGGATCCGAGCGGGTCGAGAGGGTGGTCCTGGGCGACGGCACCGAACTCGAGGCTGATCTCGTCGTGGTCGGTATCGGTTCGCATCCGGCCACCGGGTGGCTCGACGGCAGCGGCCTTGAGATCGACAACGGGATCGTCTGCGATGACCGTGGCCGGTCGAGCGCACCTCATGTGTGGGCGATCGGCGACGTCGCGTCGTGGCGCCACACCCTTGGCCACCAAGTGCGCGTGGAACATTGGAGCAACGTCGCCGACCAGGCACGAGTGCTGGTGCCCGCGATGCTGGGCCAGGACGCGCCGTCGACGGTGTCGGTGCCGTACTTCTGGAGCGACCAGTACGACGTCAAGATCCAGTGCCTCGGCGAGCCCGAGGCCGACGACGTCGTGCACGTCGTCGAGGACGACGGCCGCAAGTTCCTGGCGTATTACGAGCGCGACGGCATCGTCGCCGGAGTGGTGGGCGGCGGCATGCCGGGAAAGGTCATGAAGGCCCGCTCCAAGATCGCGGCGGGCGCACCCATCGCCGACGTCCTCGGTTAATCAGCGATTTCGGTGCGCAAACGTTCACTGAGCGACTGTATGCGCACCGAAATCGCAATCTGTCAGAACTGGCCGAGATAGAACCGCGTGCCCTGGTCGTCGGTGCACTGTGCCGATTGGCCGTACGCCTGCGTCGACGGCTCCTCGATCACGGTGCCCCCGGCCTCGCGGACCCTCGCCACGGCCGCGTGGACGTCGGCGACGGTCCACATCGGCACCGTGACCGACTGCGTGCTGCCGCCGGCGACGCCGGCCATCGGGTGGGTGTGCTGAATCTGCCAGCCGTCGTCGATGCGACCCGGCTCGAACGACCAGAACAGCAGCCCGCTGTAGAACGCCCGGAACGCGCGCGAGTCCGGCGCCTCGTAGGTGATATACGAAAGCTCGCCTGGCCCAGAGCCATTCAGCTCCGGCCGCGCGATTCCCGGTGCAGGCTCGAACACCGCGAACGCCGCGCCTGACGGGTCGGTGGCGTCCAGCACTGAGCCGAAGTCGAAGTCGCGCACGTCACCGGCTGTCCCGCCGGCGGCCACGATCGCTTGTCGTGCTGCTTCGAGATCGTTTACGGCATAGCTGCACAGCATGCCTTGTCGGCTGTCGACGCTGTAGATGCCGATGCGCTGCTTGGTGTTGGTGACCTGACCGGTGGCGCGGTCGAATTCCCAGCCCAGCACATGACCGTAGAAGGCCGCCGCCCGCTCGGCGTCCGGCGCCCACACCGAGACGTAACCGACATCACCGTGCTGGATGGTGACCGCCGCGCCGGTCGTCGGGCCATTGAGCGACCAGCAATGCCCGAACGGGTCGATGATCGCGGCGTTGCGCGAACCGTGAGCCTCGCGGGTTTCCTGACGTACGGTGGCACCGCGGTCGCGGGCCCGCTCCACCGCGATGTCGGTGTCGGCGACAGCGATCACGAGCATGACTGAAACAGCCTGCGGAGCCGGGGCTTTCATGCCGATCTCCGGATACTCGTCGGCGAGATAGAACATGCCGCCGCCAAGTGTTAGCTCGGCATGACCGATGCGGCCGTCATCCATCACGACGGGTTCGCCGACCACGGTGGCGCCCAGCACGTCGACGTACCAGTCGATGGCTTCGCGAGCGTTGGCCACTGAGAGATATGGCAGCGCCGCCGATCGGGGCACGGCGGAGGACGTGGTGGGTTCGGCCAGTTCGGCTATCGCGGTATCGGTGCCGCTCATGTCAACTCCTCGGGTTCGATTGGGCAGGTTCAGCGCGCTTTCCAGGCGTGCGCGCAGCCGCGCCGCGAACGCCGGATCTGGTTGGGCGACAAGCTCATCACCGTGCAGCACGGTCAGCGGATCGTGGCTGTTGTTGATGCCGTCGTTCACGACTTCCCTCCTTCCGGCTCCGGATAGTGGGCTCTGAAGGCTCGTCGCGCCCGCACCAGCAACGCCTCGGTGGCGTGGACGGTCCGTCCGATCAACTCCGCGCACTCGGGCACGGAACAGTCATCCATGTAGCGCAACGCCAGCACGGTGCGATGGTGCTCGGGCAGTTTGGCCATGACGGCCTCCGCGACGATGCGGTCGAGCTCGGCATCCCAGTCGTCGCCCGGGTCGACAGTCTCGGGCAGTTCGGCGACCGGGATGTTGAACCGGTCGTGGCGACGGCGGTAGTGATCCGCCAGCTTGTGGCGCGCCACTCCGAGCAGCCACGGCAACGTCATCGGCGGGGGCACGTCCTTGCGAGCGGCATCCATCGCCGCCAGGAACGTGTCCGACGTCAGGTCTTCGGCCGTTCCGCGGTCGCTGCAGCGCCGGACGAAATACCCGTACACGACCGGCATCGATTCGTCGTACATCGCCAGTAGCTGCCGCGGAGCGTCGTTGCCATCCGGTTCGGCGCTCACACCCTTATCGTCGCCGCGGAGGCCCGAACTCCGACGCCCGAATCGGAAATCTTTTCAGCGGCCGGGATCGTCCAGCGCCTTCAGTCCGGCGCTGACGGTGTCGAAGGCGTCGCCGAGCGCCTGCGCAAGCGAGACAGACTCGTCGTCCAACCAGTGTTGATACGCCGACAGCGCCGCGCCGAGCATGGTCCAGGCCACCGTCTGCGGCACGACGTCGGCTTCCTTCATGCCCAGCCGGCGCGCGACGAAGGCGACGACGACTGCGCGCCAGCCCGCGTACATGGTCATCGAGTACGCCTGAAGCTCGGCGGTCTGCAGGATCACCCGCATGCGCTGCCGGTGCCGTGCGGTCTCCGCGTCGTCAAATGTGTTGAATGCCAACAGCGCAGTGCGTAACGCGGCGTCGATCCCCACGTCGGGGTCGAGATCTGACAGCAGGTCCCGCATCCGCGCCAGATGTGCCTCGAAGTCACCCCAGGGCAGCGCGTTCTTGGACGGGTAGTAGCGGAACAGCGTGCGCCGCGCGATGCCGGCAGCCTCGGCGACGTCGTCGACGCTGACCTCGTCGAACCCGCGGGCGGCGAACAGATCGATCGCCACATTGCTGATGTGTTCCCAGCTCGTCGACCGCCGGCGGCCGACGCGGTGCTGGGATTCCGGTTGCACGTCAGCTCCTTTTCCGGGGGGTCGGCTTTCATTCTGGCACTCGATGCCATATTATTGCGATCTCGATCACAGTTTGTCGAGATCCTGTCAAGGAAAGGTGCGGATAGTGGAGCCGAATCAGACAGCGGAAACCTCGGGCGACGAGCTCGTCACCGAGACCTTGGTCGAAGAGGTGTCGATCGACGGGATGTGCGGGGTCTACTGACCGTGGCCTCGTCAGCAGCTGAGACCGGGACCGACATCGCGTTCGATCCCGACCTCAGTTGGCGGCTCCACCCCCAGGTGGCCGTACGGCCCGAGCCGTTCGGTGCGCTGCTGTATCACTTCGGTACGCGCAAGCTGTCGTTCTTGAAGAACCGGACGATCGTCGAGGTGGTCAACACATTGGCCGACCACCCCGACGTCCGGTCCGCCTGCCGCGCCGCCGGCGTCGACGATGCGCAGCAGGCCCCCTACCTTCACGCCCTTCGCGTACTCGCTCAATCGAAGATGTTGGTGCCGCAATGACAACAATGGAATCGCCTGCCGCCCAGCCCGTTCCACGGCTCATCGAGCAGTTCGAGCATGGACTGGATGCGCCGATCTGCCTGACGTGGGAACTCACCTACGCCTGCAATCTGGCCTGCGTGCACTGCCTGTCGTCCTCGGGCAAGCGTGATCCGCGCGAGTTGACCACCCAGCAGTGCAAGGACATCATCGACGAACTGGAACGTATGCAGGTGTTCTACGTGAACATCGGTGGCGGGGAACCGACTGTGCGGTCGGACTTTTGGGAGCTCGTCGACTACGCCACCGAACACCACGTCGGGGTGAAGTTCTCCACCAACGGCGTGCGCATCACACCCGAGGTGGCAGCGCGGCTCGCGGCCAGTGACTACGTCGACGTGCAGATCTCGCTGGACGGTGCGACGGCCGAGGTCAACGACGCCATCCGGGGAGCGGGCTCGTTCGCGATGGCCATCCGGGCGTTGGAGAACCTCGCCGCCGCGGGCTTCAAGGACGCGAAGATCTCCGTCGTGGTGACCCGCGAGAACGTCGACCAGCTCGACGATTTCGCCGCCTTGGCAGCGCGTTACGGTGCCACGCTGCGGATCACCCGGCTGCGGCCGTCCGGCCGCGGGGCCGACGTGTGGGATGAACTGCACCCCACCGCGGAGCAGCAGGTGCAGCTCTACGACTGGCTGGTGGCCAAGGGGGACGGTGTCCTCACCGGTGACTCGTTCTTCCACCTGTCGGGTCTGGGCGAGCCCGGCGCGCTGGCGGGCCTGAACCTGTGCGGGGCGGGTCGGGTGGTGTGCCTCATCGACCCGGTCGGCGACGTGTACGCCTGCCCGTTCGCTATCCACGACCGCTTTCTTGCCGGAAACATCCTCACAGATAACGGTTTTGACAACGTGTGGAAGAACGCTCCGCTGTTCCGCGAGCTGCGTGAGCCGCAGTCGGCAGGAGCGTGCGGCAGCTGCGGTCACTACGACAGCTGCCGCGGCGGATGCATGGCCGCGAAGTTCTTCACCGGATTGCCGATGGACGGCCCGGACCCCGAATGTGTGCAGGGCTACGGGGCACCGGCGTTGGCCGCCGACCGTGTCAAGCCCAAGTCCAGCGTTGACCACTCGCGTAGTCAGCCGGTCATGCTGAAACTGCTGACCAAGCCTCCTGCCCGACTCTGTAACGAAAGCCCGGTGTAACTCATGGCCGACATCTGGTTCGAGACTGTCGCGGCCGCCCAGGAGCGGGCCAAGCGACGGCTACCCAAGCCGGTGTACTCGGCGCTGCTCGCGGCCAGCGAGCGCGGCGTCACCGTCGCCGACAACGTCGACGCATTCGCCGAGCTGGGCTTCGCGCCGCACGTCATCGGCGCTACCGAGAAGCGCGACCTCGCGACAACCGTTATGGGCCAGGATATTTCGATGCCGGTGGTGATATCACCGACCGGTGTGCAGGCCGTCCACCCAGACGGTGAGACCGCCGTCGCGCGGGCCGCGGCCGCCCGAGGAACCGCGATGGGTCTGTCGTCGTTTGCGAGCAAGCCGATCGAAGAGGTGATCGTCGCCAATCCCAAACTCTTCTTCCAGGTGTACTGGCTCGGGGGCCGGGACGCGATCGCGGCGCGGGTCGAGCGCGCGCGCCAGGCGGGTGCCGTCGGTCTCATCGTCACCACCGACTGGAGCTTCTCGCACGGCCGGGACTGGGGGAGCCCCAAGATCCCCGAGGAGATGAACCTGCGCACCACGGTGCGGATGCTGCCGACGGGGCTGAGCAGGCCCGGCTGGCTGTGGCAATGGGGTAAGACCTTCCGGCCGCCGAACCTGCGGGTGCCCAATCAGGCTGCGCGCGGCGAGGCCGGTCCGCCGTTCTTCGCGGCGTACGGCGAATGGATGGGTACCCCGCCGCCGACCTGGGAGGACATCGCCTGGCTGCGCGAGCTGTGGGGCGGGCCGTTCATGCTCAAGGGCGTGATGCGGGTCGACGACGCCAAACGTGCTGTGGACGCGGGTGTTTCGGCTATCTCGGTGTCCAACCATGGCGGTAACAACCTCGACGGCACGCCTGCGTCGATTCGGGCGTTGCCGGCGATCGCCGCCGCCGTCGGAGACGACGTCGAGGTGCTGCTCGATGGCGGCATCCGACGTGGCAGTGACGTGGTGAAGGCCGTCGCTCTCGGCGCGCGCGCGGTCATGATCGGGCGGGCGTATCTCTGGGGCCTGGCCGCCAATGGGCAGGCGGGTGTCGAGAACGTGCTCGACGTTCTGCGGGGCGGCATCGACTCGGCGTTGATGGGACTCGGCCATGCGTCGGTGCACGACCTCCGCCCCGACGACGTACTGGTGCCCGAAGGGTTCGCTCGGGCTCTCGGGATACCGGGCACCCCCACCGCCTGAGCGGGCTGTCGCCTTCACCCAGCTTTTCCTGGTACAGGCGTGGCTCAGGGGGCTGACGTGAATGCCTCGTTGTCGCAAGCGCAAATTTTTGGAAATCAATTGCTGCGCATGCGCCAACAATTGGCGCACACCAGGTGAATTCGGCCTACCATCGGCCTGTGCCCTATGGAAGCGAGCTCGCGAACGCAACGTCGCGGCAGCTGCAGAGCACGTCACCAGCATTGATCATTCCCGTCGGTTCCACCGAACAGCACGGGCCCCACCTGCCACTCGACACCGACACGCGCATTGCGACCGCCGTGGCGCGTGCCCTGGCCGACCGGCTCGTGCCGGCGAATGAATCGAAATGGATGGTCGCTCCGGCGATCGAGTACGGCGCCAGCGGCGAGCATGAAGAGTTCAGCGGCACCGTGTCGATCGGCACGTCCGCCCTGCGCCTGCTGCTGGTGGAGTTCGGCCGGTCCGCGTCGCGCTGGGCGTCGCGCCTCGTCTTCGTCAACGGACACGGAGGCAACGTGGAAGCGCTGGCCACTGCCGCGGCATTGCTGCGATACGAGGGCCGCGACGTGGGCTGGTGTTCCTGCAGTGCGGAGAACGCCGACGCGCATGCCGGTCATACCGAAACCTCTGTATTGCTACATATTTCGCCTGCCGACGTCTGGATCAACGAGTGGGTTCCCGGCAACAGCGCCCCGCTGGGACAGTTGATGCCCGCGATGCGTCAAGGAGGGATCGCCGCGGTCAGTGAAGTGGGTATCCTCGGTGACCCCACCACCGCTACCGCAGAGGAAGGCGCGCGCATCTTCGCCGAGATGGTCGACGGATGTTTGCGGCGTGTGACTCGTTGGACGCCTGACCGGAACGGAATGCTGACATGACCGGACCGCGGCTGCCCGACGGGTTCGCCGTCCAGGTGGATCGCCGGGTGAAGGTCCTCGGCGAGGGGTCCGCATTGCTCGGCGGATCGCCAACCCGGTTGCTGCGATTGGCGCCCGCGGCGCAGACGATGCTCACCGGCGGCCGGCTCGAGGTGCACGACGCGGTCAGCGCACAGCTCGCGCGCACGCTGCTCGACGCGACAGTGGCGCATCCGCGGCCCGCGACCGGACCCTCGCATCGCGATGTCACAGTCGTTATTCCTGTGCGGGACAACATCTCTGGCCTCCGCCGCCTGGTCGCGGCCCTTCGTGGCATGCGAATCGTCGTGGTCGACGACGGGTCGGCCACCCCGGTACAGCAGGCCGACTTCGCCCAGATGTACAGCGATGTCCAGATCCTGCGACACGATCGCAGCAAGGGGCCCGCGGCCGCCCGCAACACCGGCATGGCCGCGTGCCACACCGACTACATCGCGTTCCTCGACTCCGACGTGGTGCCGCGCCGCGGGTGGCTCGAGGCGCTGCTCGGGCATTTCTGCGATCCCGCGGTGGCACTCGTAGCACCGCGGATCATCGGCCTGCGTGAGCCGGAAAACCTGGTGGCCCGCTACGAGGCCGTCAGGTCCTCCCTCGACCTCGGTATGCGCGAAGCGCCCGTCGTGCCGTTCGGGACCGTCGCCTATGTGCCAAGCGCCGCGATCATCTGTCGAAGTGCCGTGCTCAAGGAATTGGGCGGTTTCGACGAGACGCTGCGGTCCGGCGAAGACGTCGACCTGTGCTGGAGGTTGATCGAGGCAGGAGCTCGGCTGCGCTACGAACCCGTCGCTCTGGTCGCTCACGATCATCGCACGCAACTGCGAGAGTGGCTGTCGCGCAAGTCTTTCTACGGAGAGTCCGCCGCACCGCTGTCGGTCCGGCACCCCGGGAAGACGGCACCGCTCGTCATCTCGGGCTGGACGCTGGTCGCGTGGATGCTGATGGCGATGGGTTCGGGAATCGGCTACCTGGCGTCGATGGTGGTCGCCACGATCACTGGGCGCCGTATCGCACGGTCGCTGTCCACCGTGGAGACCGAACCCAGGGAAGTGGCCGTGGTGGCAGCCCACGGATTGTGGTCCGCGGCGCTGCAGCTGGCGTCGGCCATCTGCCGCCACTACTGGCCCGTCGCGTTGGTCGCGGCACTGCTTTCCCGACGATGCCGTCAAGTGGTGTTGGTGGCGGCCATCGTCGACGGAGTGGTGGACTGGATCACCCGCAACGGCAACAGTGAGGACGACACCAAACCGGTCGGTCTGCTCACCTACATCCTGCTCAAGCGGCTCGACGACATGGCGTATGGTGCGGGGCTGTGGACCGGCGTCGTGCGTGAACGTCACGTCGGCGCGCTCAAGCCGCAGATTCGGACCTGAAGCCCCGCCTTGCACTGCGATGTGTTGATCGTCGGCGCCGGAAGCGCCGGATCAGTATTAGCGGAACGACTTTCGGCCGACTCAAGTTGCCGCGTCACCGTCATCGAAGCCGGCCCGGCCCCCTCCGATCCATCCGTTCTGACACAGATCACCGACGGCTTGCGGTTGCCGATCGGCGCCGCCAGCTCGGTGGTGCGGCGCTATCCGACGACCCTGACCGACGACCCCGAGCGGCACGCACAGATCATGAGGGGTGCAGTCGTCGGCGGATCGGGTGCGGTCAACGGCGGCTATTTCTGCCGTGGACTGCCGTCGGACTTCGACGGCTGGGGGCTGGCCGGTTGGGCGTGGTCCGACGTGCTGCCGCATTTCCTGGCCATCGAGACCGACCTCGACTTCGGCGGTCCTCTGCATGGTCGCGACGGTCCTATTCAGGTGCAGCGGGTTACCGAATTCGACGGCTGTACCGCGACTTTCGTCAACGCCGCGGAAGCGGCAGGGTATCGGCGGGTGGATGATCTGAACGGCTCCGCGCCGGATGCCCCGCTCCCTTCGGGAGTCGGCCCGGTGCCGTTGAACATCAACGGTGGTACGCGGGTCGGTCCCGGTGGCGCCTTCCTCAAGCCCGCCATGGCTCGCGCCGGTCTCACCGTGCTGACCGATACCAGGGCGACGCGCATCCGGATCGTCGACGGTCGCGCGGTGAGCGTGCAATGCGTCGGGCCCGACGGACCTGTCGATGTGACCGCCGACCGAATCGTATTGTCGGCCGGTGCGATCGGATCCGCGCATCTGCTGATGCTGTCGGGCATCGGCCCGCAACGGATGCTGAGCGCCGCGGGAGTACCCGTGGTCGCCGACCTCCCGGTGGGTGCCGTAACCGCGGACCATCCGGAGTGGGTGCTTCCGGTGGACTGGACCGAGACGCACGGTCTGCCACCCCTGGAGGCGGTGCTGACCACCGATGACGGGCTCGAAATCAGGCCGTACACCGCGGGTTTCGGCGCGATGGTGAGCGGTCGGCGCGACGACCCGGCCGACCACCCGCACATCGGGGTCGCCCTCATGCAGCCTCGATCGCGCGGCAGGGTCCGGCTGGTGTCGGCGGACCCTGACGTGGGCCCCGTCATCGAGCACCGGTACGACAGTGAACCCGCAGACGTCGCGGCGCTGCGTGCCGGCGCCGAGTTGGCACGCGAACTCGCCGGTGCGCATGCGCAATCCGAGAAGACATCGTGGTCGACGTCGCAACATCTGTGCGGCACCGCGCGGATGGGACGCGAGGACGACAGCACGGCGGTGGTCGACGCGCGGTGCCGGGTGCGCGGCATCGACGCGCTATGGGTGGTCGACGGCTCGGTGCTTCCCCGCATCACCAGCCGAGGCCCGCACGCCACCACCGTCATGCTCGGCCACCGGGCCGCCGAGTTCGTCCGCTGAATTGCCGGCACCGGCGCCCGCGTCTGAGGCCGACCGGCGCGCGGTGATCCCTCGAGCGAGGCGTGACTGTTTGCCGTCTCGACCCGGGGCCCAGATCGCGACGAACGCCGCGGCAAGCGCCGACACGATGGCAAGCACAAGCAGCGCCAGGCTCATCGAGTCGATGAAGGCAGCCGTCGCGATGTCCGCCAGCCGTGTGCCCTGCGGCCCCATCTGCTCGGCAATCGCCAGCGCATTGGCAAGGGAATCCAGCGCTCCCGTGCGTATCTGCTCGGGGAAGCCGGTCAGCGTCGGAGACAGTACGGCGCCGTACTGCGCCGCCAGGACCGAGCCGGCGACCGCGATTCCCACCGCAGCACCGACCTCACGCGTGGTGTCGTTGACCGCCGATGCGACACCCTGTTTCTCGGTGGGGACGGCGTTCATGATCGCCGAGGTGGTCGGCGCCACGCACAAGCCGATTCCCGCACTCGTGACCAGCATCGGCCAGACGAGATCGAGATAGGACGACCCGGCGTCGAAATAGCGCATCAGGAACAGCCCCACCCCGATGAGGGACAAGCCCAGCGCGACGGCGATGCGCAGCCCGACCTTCGGCAGGTACAGATGCATCGTCGCGCCGAGAATCATGATCGGCACCGCCAGCGGCGCAAGGGCGAACGCCGTCTGCAGTGGGCTGTAGCCGAGCACCAGTTGGAGGTATTGCATCAGGATGAAAAAGAACCCGAAGTTGGCGAAGAAGAGGATGGTGATGCCGATCGATCCGGTGGTGAAGTCGGGTCTGCCGAACAGGCGGACGTCGAGCAGGGGGTGACGGCGTCGAAGTTCGACCACCGCGAACGCGACGGCCAGCGCGACTCCGGCGATCATGCAGCCCCACACCACCGGATGGCTCCACCCACGTACCGGTGCTTCCACGACACCGAAGACGAAAACCGCTACGGCCGAACCGATCAGCGCCGCACCGACGCCGTCGATCGGGGTGGCGGTGTCGTCGCGCGACGATCGAATGGTGAACGTGCAGACGATCAGCGCGAGAGCCGACGCGGTGAACGCATAGAAGATCGATTGCCACGGGAAGAACTGCAGAAGCAGCCCGGTGCCCATGAATCCGACGATCGCGCCCGAACTGGCGACACCGGCCCAGATACCAACAGCCTTGTTGCGCTCGGCTTTTGGGAATGCCGCGGTCAACAGGGACAGCGTCGCGGGCATGATGAACGCCGCCCCGACCCCGGCCAGCACCCGGGACAGGATTATCTGAACCGGACTGTCGAAAAACGCCGGTGCGATCGAGGCCACCGCGAAGATCGCCAATCCGGCCACCAGTGCACCCCGCCGCCCGTACCGGTCACCGATTGCGCCCGCGGGCAGCAGCAGGCAGGCCAGCACGACTGTGTAGCCGTCCACGATCCAGGTGAGCTGGGTCTGGGTCGCCGCGGTGTCCACCGCGATGTCGGGCAGCGCCGCGTTGAGCGCGACCATCGAGGAAATGACCAGCAGCACGCCGAGGGCGGCGACGGTGAGCAACCAAATGCGCCCGAATTTGGACAGGCTCGCCAGGTTCGCGTCGATATTCTGGTCAGGCGGGGTGAGGGTGTCGACCATGGATCGCGCTCCCTTCCGCGGAGATTTTTGAGACTAACAGTCTCGTAGCAAGACCAATAGTCTTGTTCCCCGGGAGGAGGTGGTGTAAACGGTGACGGTTCCCTCGCGCGACGACCGACCGAACACGGACCCGCGGCCGGCCCGCTCTCGGGCTCGATTGCTCGAGGCGGCGGCCGCCCTGCTGCGTACCGGCGGTCCGAGTGCTGTGACGATCGACGCGGTCACCCGTAGCGCCAACGTGGCCAGGGCCACGCTCTATCGCCATTTCCCCAGCGCCAACGATCTGGTGGGCGCGGCCTTCATGAGCCTGTTGGAGCCGGCGCCGATGCCGCCGACCGAAGGCGGAGTGCGCGAGCAATTGCTCGTGGTAGTGGAGGGCTGGATCGAAGCGATCGTCGAGGTGCCCGCCATGCTCACCGCCTTGACATGGCTGGCTTCAGGACCCGATGCAGGCGACTACTCCGATGTGCGCCAAGCGGATTCGGATCCCGTAGGCCCGTTGCGGGCCCGCATCATCGCGCTGTACGCCGCACCATTCGACGCCATCTTCGACGGCCCGCAGGCAGCCGCTGAGATCGAGGTGCCCGACCGCATTCAGGCGATCGCGCTGCTGATCGGTCCGCTGATTCTCGGAAGGCTCAGCACTGTCGCCGATTTCGACTATCGCGCGTGTGCCGAGGCCGCTGTCGACGGATTTCTCGCCACTCACGCCAAGAAGTAGAGCCCACGCGAGGCCGGGGAACCGCCGTCAGCGCAGCGAGTACCGGATGGGCAGGTGCTTGAGCCCGCCGACGAAAGTGGTCGCCGCCAACTCGGGCTCGCCCGCGAGTTCGATGGATTCCAGCCGCGGGATCAATTCGGTGAACAGGCTGTTCATCTCCATGCGTGCCAGCGCGGCCCCAAGGCAGAAATGCACGCCGTATCCGAATGCGACGTGCTTGTTCGGGTCGCGGCCGACGTCGAATCTGAAGGGCTCCTCGAAGACCTCCTCGTCCCGGTTGCCGGAAACATAGGCCAGGTAGACGGATTCGCCCTTGGCGATGGGGACGCCGCGGATCTCGGTGTCCTCGGCGGCGGTGCGCATGAACTCTTTGACCGGCGTCGTCCAGCGGATCATCTCCTCGACCGCGGTGCCCATCAGTCCGGGATCCTGGCGCAGACGTTCCAGCTGGTCGGGGTTTTCGATCAACGCGAGCAGCCCGCCGGAAATCGCGTCCTTGGTGGTGTCGTGGCCCGCACTCGCGACGATCACGTAGTAGGAGGCGGTATCGACCTCGGAGAGCGGTTCACCGTCGATGCGTCCGTTGGCGATCGCCGATGCCAGGTCGTCGGTCGGACTCTCACGACGCGACGCGGTCAGCTGCGCGAAGTACGTGAAGAAGTCGACCAGGATCGCGAGCTGCTCTTCCGGGGTCTTACCGCGCTGGTTGTATTCCTCGTCGTCGCCGCCGAACAGCTCCTGGGTGAGCTGGTGCATGCGCGGGAAGTCTTCCTCGGGCAGGCCGAGCAGCGACATGATGACGTACAGCGGAAAGTTGACCGCGATCTCGGTGACGAAGTCGCATTCCGGGCCGATGTCGCGCATCTTGTCGACGTAGCGCTTCGCCAGCGCGTCGACGTTCACCTTCAGATCGCGCATTGCCTTGGGGCGGAACCAGTCCGCGCCGATCGCACGGACCTTGCGGTGGTGCGGATCGTCCATGTGGATGAGGGTGCGCAGCCCCGTTCCCGCTTCGAGCTGTTGCTTGCCCAGATCGTCGGCCGCGGCGGTGGCCAGCAGCGGCCGCGGTTCGGACAGGAACAGGTTGTTGTCCCGCTCGATGGCCATGATGTCGGCGTGCTTGGTGATCGCCCAGAACGGCCGGTAGGGAGCTTTGTCGACCCATGCCACCGGGTTGTTGGCCCGCAGATGGGTCAGTGCCGCGTGCAGCCGAGCGTCGTCGGCATACGCCGTCGGGTCGGCGAAAACTTGCGCGGCATCATCCATCGTCGGCGTGCTCATACGGGCTCCTCATTTCCGGGGCTGACACAACTTGACGGGTGTCAAGTTCGGAGTCTATGTGACCGAGGACACGTAAGGGAAGAGGGGTCCCTCAGTAGTGTCGGGACCGATGTCTGTTGCAACGCTCCGCCGTCGAGGCCTCGTCATCGCGGCGGTGCTGATGGTCGTGGCGGCGCTCGCGGGGTGCTCACGCGGCCAGTCGGCCACGATCGACGTACCGGACGATCCGGGAGTGGTGCAGACGCAGTCAGGTGCGTTGCGCGGACTGGTTTCCGAGGACCACCGCCTTTTCGCCGGAATTCCTTATGCCGCACCACCGGTCGGGGCATTGCGGTGGCAACCGCCCGCGCCGGCGGCCCGGTGGACCGGGTTCCTTGATGCCACCCGACCCGGCCCGCGATGCATTCAGGACGTCAGCAATGACGTCGACCAACGCGAAACCAGCGAAGACTGCCTGACTCTCAATGTGTGGACGCCACCGCCGTCAGGGGAGAAGCGGCCGGTGATGGTGTGGATTCACGGCGGCAGCTTCGTCAATGGCAGCGGCGACGTCTACGACTCCCGCCGGCTGGCGAGCCGCGGTGACGTCGTCGTCGTCACGATCAACTACCGGTTGGGCACTCTCGGCTTCCTCGCGCACCCGGCACTCGGCCCGGCCGGCGATGTCGGCAACTACGGCCTGGCCGACCAGCAGGCCGCGCTGCGCTGGGTGCGCGACAACATCGCCGGGTTCGGAGGCGATCCGGACAGGGTGACGATAGCGGGGGAGTCGGCCGGGGCGATGTCGGTGTGCGACCACCTCGTTGCACCCGCCTCGGCAGGACTTTTCAGTGCCGCGATCATCCAAAGTGGGCCGTGTCAGGCGCAATACGACCTGTCTGCCGCGGAGCGGACCAGCGAGCAGTACGCCGCGGAGGTGGGTTGCGGCGACAGGGTCGCCGCGGCGGCCTGTCTTCGTGCGCTACCGCCCGAGCGGCTGCAGCGGCCAGTGCTCTACGGACGAATCGGCAGCGAACGCTTGAGCGGGCCTGTGACGGGAACCAAGGTTCTGCCGGTCGATCCGATGAACGGTGCAGCGCAGGGGCGGGCGGCCGAGGTGCCGGTGATGATCGGGACGACAGCCGACGAGTACACCCTGTTCACCGCCTTGCAGTACATCCGCGGGCGCGCGTTCGGCGTGATCGATTATCTCGGGCTGCTTTCGGAGGCATACGGCGATGCCAATGCCGGGGTCGTCGCGCAGCAGTATCCGCCGGAGGCGTTCGGCGGCAGTGTGCCGCTGGCATATTCGGCCGCAGTGACCGACGGCACCTTCGCCTGTGTCGCGGACCGTCTCGCGGACTCGTTGTCATCAGAAGAGCCGGTGTACTTCTCCGAATTCGACGACCCTGGTGCGCCGGCACCGGAGCCGTTGCGGGCGGCGCCGTTCCCCGTCGGCGCCGGGCATTCGCTGGAATTGCGGTACCTCTTCGACGTGGGCGGAGCGCCGGCGCTCAATCCCGAACAACAGCGGTTGTCCGACGAGATGATCGGCTACTGGAGTGAATTCGTAGCCACGGGTTCGCCCGGGCCCGGGTGGCCGGCGCTGGATGGACCCGTAGGTGAGCGAATGTCGCTGCAGCCCGGAGGCAATCGCCTCATCAGCGATTTCGGCCAGGTGCACAAGTGCCCGTTTTGGGCGGGGCTCAAGGGTTGAGGCACAGGGAGCACTGCCCAGGGCGCATGCCGCGGCGCCGGGCATCGAAATCGACGAAACGCAGATCTTTACTCGCACTTTCCCTGCACATCGTTGATTTCGATGCGGCCGGCGCAAGTCACGATGACAGGCAAGGGTCTGCCATACCGGGCTATCTTACTTCGGAGTAAGATATCTTCCCCGGTGGACCAGCCGCGCCAGCGGGTTTCCCATGGCCAGGGATTTGGAGCAGGCCCAGATCTGGGGCATACTGTTCGGGTTGCCTTGAGCCGGGACGGACCTTTTTCGGGACTGCCTGGCACAGGGCATACGACCTGCGCCCCCAGGGGCGCGTCCGGTCCCAACCTCGATCGCGACGGATTTCCGACGCGGGCGAGCGTGCGCTAGGGCGACACACCCGAGCGCGGGGGTCGGTGGACCACAGACAGGTAAACAGCGGCGGCATAGCCGCGCGACCGGGATTCCTCGGCGTGTGGCAGCAGACCCAGGCCCGAGCATGGGCCCGTTAGTAGTGAGGTAGGAGAAGCGTGGCGGGACAGAAGATCCGCATCAGGCTCAAGGCCTACGACCACGAGGCAATTGACGCCTCGGCGCGCAAGATCGTTGAGACGGTCACACGTACGGGCGCCAGTGTGGTCGGCCCGGTGCCGCTGCCGACCGAGAAGAACGTGTATTGCGTCATCCGGTCCCCGCATAAGTACAAGGACTCGCGGGAGCACTTCGAGATGCGCACCCACAAGCGGCTGATCGACATCCTCGACCCAACGCCGAAGACCGTTGACGCCCTCATGCGCATCGATCTGCCGGCCAGCGTCGACGTCAACATCCAGTAGGAGACCCAAGAGAAATGGCTAGAAAGAGCATTCTGGGCACCAAGCTGGGCATGACGCAGGTGTTCGACGAGAACAACCGGGTCGTGCCGGTGACGGTCGTCAAGGCCGGCCCCAACGTCGTGACGATGATCCGCACTCCGGAGCGCGACGGCTACAGCGCGGTGCAGCTCGCATACGGCGAGATCAGCCCGCGCAAGGTGAACAAGCCTGTGACAGGGCAGTACTCGGCTGCGGGTGTGAATCCGCGCCGCCACATCGCTGAATTCCGGCTCGACGACGAGGCCGCTGCCGCCGAGTACGAGCTCGGTCAGGAACTGACCGCCGAGATCTTCGCCGACGGAGCGTATGTCGACGTGACGGGGACCTCGAAGGGTAAGGGCTTCGCCGGCACCATGAAGCGTCACGGTTTCAAGGGCCAGGGCGCCAGCCACGGCGCCCAGGCAGTGCACCGCCGCCCCGGCTCCATCGGCGGATGTGCCACTCCGGGCCGCGTTTTCAAGGGCACCCGCATGTCGGGCCGCATGGGTAGCGACCGCGTGACGACGCAGAACCTGTTGGTGCACAAGGTCGATGCCGAAAACGGCGTGCTGCTGATCAAGGGCGCTATCCCCGGCCGCAACGGCGGACTCGTGATGGTGCGCAGTGCAATCAAGCGAGGCGACAAGTAATGGCCGAGAAGACTTTGAAGATCGACGTCCACACCCCGGCAGGTAAGAAGGACGGCTCTGTCGAGCTGCCCGCCGCACTGTTCGACGCCGAGGCCAACATCGCGCTGATGCATCAGGTCGTCGAGGCGCAGCTGGCGGCCAAGCGTCAGGGCACGCACTCGACCAAGACTCGTGGCGAGGTGCGCGGTGGTGGCAAGAAGCCGTACCGGCAGAAAGGCACCGGTCGCGCACGCCAGGGTTCGACGCGCGCCCCGCAGTTCACCGGCGGCGGTGTCGTACATGGACCGCAGCCGCGCGACTACAGCCAGCGGACCCCGAAGAAGATGATCGCCGCCGCGCTGCGCGGGGCGCTCTCGGACCGGGCACGCAACGGCCGCATCCATGCGGTGACCGAGCTCGTCGAGGGGCAGGCTCCGTCGACGAAGGCGGCCAAGACGTTCCTGGCGACGCTTCTCACCGAGAACACGGCCCAGAACAGCAAGGTGCTGATCGTGATCGGCCGTACCGATGAGACCGGCGCCAAGAGCGTTCGCAATCTGCCCGGCGTGCACGTGCTTTCGCCGGATCAGTTGAACACCTACGACGTGCTGAAGGCAGACGACGTGGTGTTCAGCGTGGAGGCGCTGGACGCCTACATCGCCGCTCACACGAACAAGGACGAGGAGGTGTCGGCCTGATGGCTACCGTCACCGATCCCCGCGACATCATCTTGGCTCCGGTGATCTCGGAGAAGTCTTACGGGCTCATCGAAGAGAACGTGTACACGTTCGTCGTGCACCCCGACTCGAACAAGACCCAGATCAAGATCGCGATCGAGAAGATCTTCAAAGTCAAGGTCGACTCGGTCAACACCCTCAACCGGCAGGGCAAGCGCAAGCGCACCCGCGCCGGTTACGGCAAGCGCAAGGACACCAAGCGCGCCATCGTCACGCTGGCCGCTGGAAGCAAGCCGATCGACCTGTTCGGAGCACCGGCCTAGCCGGCGGATAGCAGAGAGACTTTTAGAAACATGGGAATTCGCAAGTACAAGCCGACGACCCCGGGTCGTCGCGGTGCCAGCGTCTCCGATTTCGCCGAGATCACTCGCGACCATCCGGAGAAGTCGCTGGTGCGCCCGTTGCACGGCAAGGGCGGCCGCAACGCACACGGTCGGATCACCACGCGTCACAAGGGCGGCGGGCACAAGCGCGCCTACCGCGTGATCGACTTCCGTCGCAACGACAAGGACGGTGTCAACGCCAAGGTCGCACACATCGAGTACGACCCGAATCGCACCGCCAACATCGCACTGCTTCATTTCCTGGACGGCGAGAAGCGCTACATCATTGCGCCGCAGGGACTCTCGCAGGGCGACGTCGTGGAGTCCGGCGCCAACGCCGACATCAAGCCGGGCAACAATCTGCCGCTGCGCAACATCCCGGCGGGCACGCTCATCCACGCGGTGGAGCTGCGGCCCGGTGGCGGAGCCAAGTTGGCGCGCTCGGCCGGTGCGAGCATCCAGCTGCTGGGTAAGGAAGGCACCTACGCCTCGCTGCGTATGCCATCCGGTGAGATTCGTCGCGTCGACGTGCGCTGCCGCGCGACCGTCGGCGAGGTCGGCAATGCCGAGCAGGCGAACATCAACTGGGGTAAGGCCGGCCGTATGCGGTGGAAGGGCAAGCGCCCGACCGTCCGTGGTGTCGTGATGAACCCGGTCGACCACCCGCACGGCGGCGGTGAGGGTAAGACCTCCGGCGGCCGTCACCCGGTCAGCCCGTGGGGTAAGCCCGAAGGCCGTACCCGCAAGTCCCACAAGCCGAGCGACAAGCTGATCGTTCGTCGCCGACGCACCGGCAAGAAGCACCGGTAGGAGTAAACGATGCCACGCAGCCTCAAGAAGGGCCCGTTCGTCGACGGCCATCTGCTCAAGAAGGTCGACGTACAGAACGAGAAGAACACCAAGCAGGTCATCAAGACCTGGTCGCGTCGATCGACGATCATCCCCGACTTCATCGGGCACACCTTCGCGGTGCACGACGGCCGCAAGCACGTCCCGGTGTTCGTCACCGAGGCGATGGTCGGGCACAAGCTCGGCGAGTTCGCACCGACCCGCACATTCAAGGGTCACATCAAGGACGACCGGAAGGCTAAGCGCCGGTAATGAGTACGACGACTGAATACCCGTCTGCGGTCGCGAAGGCGCGCTTCGTGCGCATCTCGCCGACCAAGGCGCGCCGGGTGATCGACCTGGTGCGCGGTAAGTCGGTGACCGAAGCGCTGGACATCTTGCGGTGGGCGCCGCAGTCCGCCAGCGAGCCGGTTGCCAAGGTCATCGCGAGTGCTGCGGCCAACGCGCAGAACAACGAAGGTCTGGATCCGACCACCCTGGTGGTCGCCACCGTCTATGCGGACGAGGGCCCGACCGCCAAGCGCATCCGCCCGCGCGCACAGGGCCGTGCGTTCCGGATTCGCAAGCGCACCAGCCACATCACGGTGATTGTCGAGAGCAGGCCCAGCCGCGACAGTGAACGGGGCGGTGCTTCCGCACAGTCCGCCAGCGCAGCACGCTCGCGTCGTGCGCAGGGCAGTAAGGCCGCTGCGGCGAAGAAGACGCCGGCCACGAAGGCTTCTGGAGCCGCCCCGGCGGCGACATCGGACTCAGCCGAGACGACCACCGAGACAGTGACTGTGGAGACGGCGCCTGCCAAGAAGGCCGCCGCAAAGAAGGCTCCGGCCAAGAAGGCCGCCGCCAAGAAGGCGGACGCCGAAAAGGCCGTGGCGAAAACGGACGGCGAAGAAAAGACCACAGAAGCTTCTGACGAAGCGAAGGAGGGCTCGGAGTAGTGGGCCAGAAAATCAATCCCCACGGCTTCCGGCTCGGTATCACCACCGACTGGAAGTCCCGGTGGTACGCCGACAAGCAGTACAAGGACTACGTCAAGGAAGACGTGGCGATCCGTCGTCTGCTTGCCACCGGTCTGGAGCGCGCCGGAATCGCCGACGTGGAGATCGAGCGAACCCGCGACCGGGTCCGCGTCGATATCCACACCGCGCGTCCCGGCATCGTCATCGGCCGCCGCGGCACCGAGGCTGACCGCATCCGTGCCGACCTAGAGAAGCTGACCGGCAAGCAGGTCCAGCTGAACATTCTCGAGGTGAAGAATCCCGAGTCGCAGGCTCAGCTGGTGGCTCAGGGTGTCGCCGAGCAGTTGAGCAACCGCGTCGCGTTCCGTCGCGCCATGCGCAAGGCAATCCAGTCCGCGATGCGCCAGCCGAACGTCAAGGGCATTCGGGTGCAGTGTTCGGGACGTCTCGGCGGCGCCGAGATGAGCCGCTCGGAGTTCTACCGCGAAGGCCGGGTGCCGCTGCACACGCTGCGTGCCGACATCGATTATGGGCTCTACGAAGCCAAGACGACTTTCGGTCGTATCGGCGTGAAGGTCTGGATCTACAAGGGCGACATCGTCGGCGGCAAGCGCGAGCTCACCGCCGCGGCTCCGGCAGGCGCGGATCGTCCGCGTCGCGAGCGTCCGTCGGGCACCCGTCCGCGCCGCAGCGGCGCATCGGGTACCACCGCGACGAGCACTGAGGCCGGTCGCGCCGCATCGGGTACCGAAGAGGCACCCGCCGCCGCGGAGGCGACGGCAGGCACCGAGGCCGCTGCCGGCGAGGCAGCATCCTCTCGGCCCACGGAAACCACGGAGAGCTAGTCATGTTGATTCCCCGTAAAGTCAAGCACCGCAAGCAACATCACCCCAGGCAGCGCGGCATCGCCAGCGGCGGCACCTCGGTGAGCTTCGGTGACTACGGCATCCAGGCGCTGGAACACGCATACATCACCAACCGGCAGATCGAGTCCGCTCGTATCGCCATCAACCGGCACATCAAGCGTGGCGGCAAGGTGTGGATCAACATCTTCCCCGACCGTCCACTGACCAAGAAGCCCGCCGAAACCCGCATGGGTTCGGGTAAGGGTTCGCCGGAGTGGTGGGTGGCCAACGTCAAGCCGGGTCGCGTGCTCTTCGAGCTGAGCTACCCGGACGAGAAGACCGCGCGCGAGGCGCTGACCCGCGCGATCCACAAGCTGCCGATCAAGGCACGCATCGTTACCCGAGAGGAGCACTTCTGATGGCTGTGGGAGTGACGCCGGGCGAACTTCGCGAACTGACCGACGATGAGTTGAAGGAAAAGCTGCGCGAGTCAAAGGAAGAGCTGTTCAACCTGCGCTTCCAGATGGCGACCGGACAGCTGGCCAACAACCGTCGCCTTCGCACGGTGCGCCAGGAAATCGCGCGCGTGTACACCGTGCTGCGTGAACGTGAGTTGGGCCTGGCATCCGGGCCTGTAGGTGAGGAAGCGTAATGGCTGAGACTAAAGATCAGGCAAAGGGCAAGGGTCCCAAGCACACTCCTCGTGCCGAGGAGAATCGCGGCCGCCGCAAGACGGTCATCGGCTACGTCGTGAGCGACAAGATGCAGAAGACCATCGTGGTCGAACTGGAATCTCGCAAGAGCCATCCGCTCTACGGCAAGATCATCCGGACCACCACCAAGGTCAAGGCACACGACGAGAACGGCGACGCCGGCATCGGCGACCGCGTTTCGCTGATGGAGACGCGCCCGCTGTCGGCGACCAAGCGCTGGCGGCTCGTCGAGGTCCTCGAGAAGGCGAAGTAGCCCAACGCGAAAGGTCCCCGCGCCCCTGTGGTGCCGGGGGCCTTTTGGTATCCGGACCTGAGCGAACTCCAAGCTCAACAGCGGTGCGTTTGAAGAGTGCGGCGGTTTGGCTAGACTGCCCCCGGATGAGGCTCGGAACTGAATTCTTCAAGCGCGCCATAGCCATCGGTGTGACCGCCGTCGCTTTCCAAGCGATCAATATGGGCACACCCGTCGCACACGCCGCACCCGGCGATGCCGGACAGGTGGCAGATGCGCCGACGTTGAGCTTGACGACGCTGGGCGCTGATACCGACATCGCGCTGTACGGCCTGCAGGGAACACAGACCATCACCGTGCCGGTGCCGAAAGGCCTGACGCCCGGAGCGTTGACCGCAGACGTCGAGTTGCCGCCGTACGTTCGGGGTGGGACCCTGATCGTCACCCAGGATCGCCGCACGCTCTCACGCATCGAACTGTTGGCCGCGGAAAACACGCCGCTGTCGATTCCGTTGACGGGAGCACGCGTCGTCGATGACACCGTGACGTTCACCGTGCGCAGCCGGATGCTGCCCGAAGAGGGCGACTGCCTTTATGACTCGTCGATTCCGCTGCAGCTTTCCGATGCGGCGATCGACTACACCGGCAAGGAGACGGCGCCGACCATGGTCGCGGACTTCCTGCCGACCGTGCTGGAAAAGATGACGATCTTCGTCCCGCAGCAGCCGACGGCCGCGGAATCCGATGCGGCTGTTCAGATGACGACGGCCGTGGTCGATCGATACGGCACACAGAACACCGAAATCGACGTAGCGCCGCTGGGCGACGACGAGGCGGTGCCGCCGTCGGATCCGCTGGAACGCAACGTCGTCATTGGCGAGGGATCGGACCCGGCTGTTTCCATGCAGACCGGGGACGGAGGTGTGCCCGCTCTGCAGATCACCGGGAAGGCGGCGGATCTGGCGAACCAGGTCCGGCTGCTGAGCAGTGACCTCTCCGAGCTGGCGCTGTCGGCGAAAGTGGTTACCGGACCGCTCAACTCGGCACATGAGCTGCCTGCCGGCCCCAAAGCGATGAGGGACCTCGGCCAGTCCGGGGTGAGCGCGACGGCATTCAAACCGCAGGTAGTGGTCGGCCTCGACCAGACCCGTTTCGGGCAGGCCGTACATGACCTGCGCGTGCAGTTGAAGGGGTCGTACACACCACTGCCGTCCACGGTGGGTGGGCAGGTGCTGGTGTCAATCGACGGTGAACCGATCGATCAATGGGCGGCCGACTCCACCGGTACGATCGACCGCTCGATCAGCATTCCGCAGTCCGAACTGCGGCGCGACACGAAGCTTTCGGTCGCTGTCGACATCGCAGGCGATGTCGGACGGTGCGGTGACTTCCAACCCGTGACGTTGAAGGTCGACGACGACACCACCATCGAGAGCACGCCCGCGGATCCCCCCGAACCCGGCGGATTCCAGTCGATCCCGCAAGCGCTGATGCCCAAGGTTCAGGTGGGCGTCGAACCGGAGTCGTTTGAGGACACCGCGCGTGCCGTCTCGATCATGGAAGGGTTGCAGCGACTCAGCGGGCCACGCCTCGACAGCGAGGTGGTGTCATTGGACAACGCGATCGACAGCCGGTCACCGGCGATCCTGATCTCCGCGGACGGCTGGGACAACGACAAAGTCCTTCCGCCGGTGAGCAGTTCGACGGATGGGACACTTGAAGTTCAACGCGTCGGCGGGGGAGACCCGGCGACCCTGAAACTTGATCCGTCGACACCATTCGCATCTCTTCAAGTCGGCCGCGACGGCGACCGGACCGTACTGTTCGCGACGTCGGACGGCGCGCCGGAGCAACTGGATTCGCTACTCGACTGGCTGGATGGCGATACGCGTCGGTGGGCCGGACTGAACGGGACCGCCGCCATCTCACTTCCCGACCGCGAGCCGGTGACCGTCGACACCGATGCGGCGGCGCCACCGGTCGCTTCCGAAGACAGTGGCACCAGCGTGTACTGGTGGATCGCCGCGTGTGCGGGATTGGCAATCGGCGGGGGCGGTGTCGCGATGGCGATGCTCCGCAGGCGGCGCGGCTGAGGCCGACTCAACCCGTGATCAAGCCGGACTCGAGATAGTCACGATCGGTGTTCACCTGCCATGGGTCGACATTCGCACCGAAGTACTGAGCCACGCTGCGCAGGGCGCTGAGCATGGCATGGTCCTGATTGTCGTAATGGTGCATGCCATTTCGCCCCATTGGGTGTAGAGAGGGATGATTGCGACGCAGGTAGTCACGGATGGTGGCAACGCTTTGTTCGCGTGCCGGATCGTTGATGGGATAGGCGAACTGTGAGCGGACGAACATGCAATGGTCGATGGCGGAATCGCCGGCGCCCAGCGTTCGGAGGTCCTGTTCGACGATTTCGCCAAGGCTTTCGTCGCTCACCACCCACAGATCGTCGGTGGGCAGCGTGTAGTACTCGAGGCCAAGGTAGGTGCCGTTCCAGTTCTCTGGAGCCAGCGCGCTCGACCACCGTCCGTAGTTCTGGATCCGACCCACGCGAAACTCTTCACCGGGCGTGTATACCCAGTTGTAGGGAATGTCGTAATGTCCATTCAGAGCGACGGCAACGGTGATCACCGAGCGGTGTTTGAGCGATGCGGCGATCTCCCGAATATGCTTTGGCGGTGTGGGTTTAAGGTTCTCGATGAGCAATCGCAACGGCATGCTCGAGAACACCGTATCTCCGGACGCGGTCTCGCCGTTCTGTAGCTCGATCGTCCAGGTTCCGCCGACGTGTCGGATGCTTGCGACGTAGGAGTTGAGCGAGGGGACCACGCCGAACCCCGCCAAAGAGGCCGCAACGGCTTCCCAGACCTGGCCGGGCCCATATTTGGGGTATCGGAAAACAGCCTCAGCGCTGGATCCCTGTTCACTCGGTGTGCGCCAGGAGATCGGCTTGATTCTCTGATTCGCCCAGTCGCTCGCGAGGGTGCCGGGGTCGGCGAGCCACGTCTTGCGGACGTAGCCATCGAAAAAGATCTCGTACCAGTGACGGCCGAATTGTTGTGTGCCCCAATCCCGGAAACTCGGCAATTCGTCCGTCGGACGTATCCGGCTTCGCAGCCTGGACCACATGAAGTTTGCGAGGCCGCGCATACCGCTCCGAAACCCCAACTGCGAGATCAGGTCACGGCCGACGAGTGGGTACCGCACATACCGTCCGTCGACAAGCATGGCGGAACGGCGACGGACCGAGAGCCACTGATCCTCGGGAAGCAAAGAACGCCACAGGTCGGCGATCTCTTCGCTTCTGGTGAAGAACCGATGACCGCCCGGGTCGACGCGCCAATCGCCTTCGGTGGGCGTGCGCGCCAGGCCGCCGACGTGTGCCGACGCCTCGAAGATGCGAGGTGTCACCCTTCTCTTCACCAGTTCGAGAGCGGCGGTGAGGCCCGCAGGCCCGGCGCCGATGATCAACGGGTTCCGTTTGGACTCCATCGGGTTACTACAGGCCCCGCAGCTGCGGAAGACGCCGATAGGCAGCGATGAGATCGACGACGTCCTGTTCGGTCAGCTCGTTGAGGGGGGTCGATAAGAAGACCAGCTGGGCGTACTGGCTCTGCAGTGGCAGAAAGCCACTGAGCAGCGGTTCGGGGGTGGTCCGGATGATCAAGTCGACGTCGTCTATGTCGAGGGCGGTATTCAGTTCGCAGCCTTCGCGCTCAGCCCGATGGTGCGCGGTGCGTAACTCGTCGTAGGCGTCGTATGCAGCGAGGATATTGATGCGGAAATCGCTGCCTTTCATCGCGCGTTCGAGATCTTCTGCGGCAGTGACGTATTCGTGCGGCAGCGCACTCCGATCGCCATGCAGCCGAAAACTGCATTTGGTGCGATCGAAATGAGCGGGAAGCAATGTGGAGAAAAAATATATCGACGCCGCGTACACCGACTCCAGCTCGGAGGAGGCGCGCGCGAGGTTTCCGCGACTGAGGTTGTACACCGTCACGGTCTGCACACCGTGCCGCTGCAGCGCCAACAGAATGTCGGTCACTTTTTCCGCGCCGCGGCGGTAGGCGTCGAACAAAGTGGTGTCGTTGATGTTCGCCCAACGCCGCAAACCGTCCGGAATCAGGCCTACATGTTCTGGTACGCGACTCACCGGATATCCCCCAAACAGCCAATGCCCCCGAATGCGAAATGTAGCCCAAACTCGATTCGTTGCCTCAACAAATGGCAAAACGCCATTTCCAGCTCCGTAGCAAAGGGATACACAATGGCACCCGCGTCCAAACGCGGAAGCGGAGGTCAATCCTCGGTGGGGCGCAGCACCGCCAGCACCGTGAGGAGCAAGATCTTGAAGTCCAGCAGCAGCGACCAGTTCTGGATGTAGTAGTTGTCCCATTCGGCTCGATCGGCGATCGAGGTCTGCCCTCGAAGTCCGTGCACCTGGGCCCAGCCCGTGATGCCGGCCTTCACCCGGTGTCGCTCGCCATAGCGCCGGATGTGCATCTCGAACAGTTCGACGAACTCCGGCCGCTCAGGACGTGGACCGACCATGCTCATGTCACCGCGCAGCACGTTGATCAGCTGGGGCAGCTCATCCAGGGATGTCTTGCGCATGAACTTACCGATTCGGGTGCGCCGATCTTCACCCTCCACGCCGCCGGGCGCCGCGCCCTCCTGCAGTTCGAAGTTCGCACCGGCCGGATCCGCGGGACGCATGCTGCGAAACTTCAGACAGCCGAAGACCTTGCCGTCGCGCCCGATTCGTTCCTGACTGAAGAAGATCGGCCCCGGCGAACTGAGCTTGACCGCGATCATCAGGGCGATGAACACCGGGGAGATGAGCACGAGGCCGAGCAGTGCAGCGGATCGGTCCACCGCGTGCTTGACCGCGAACTGCCACCCCTTCGGATTCACGCGCGTCAGCACCATCAGCGGGACGCCACCCATGTGCTCGATCCTGGTGTTGCTGCCGACGGCATCCATCAATCGGGGCACCACGCGGACCCGCATTCCGAGTTCCTGCGCGCGATGGGCGATCCGGCCCAGCTTCTCGTCGGGCAATGACGACGGCGCGATGATGAGATCTTCGGCGCGAGTAGCACGCTGGGCGCTTTCGAGATTGTCTGCGGTTCCCAGATACGGCACCCCCAGCATCCCGGTCATCTCCGCTTCGTTCGGCCGGGCATCGTCGAGCAGACCTTCCGGCCACAGACCGTATTCCGGCACCTGCTGCATCCGCGAGATGAGCTGATGGGCCACTGGTCCCGAGCCCACGACCAGTGCCGGAGCCCCCACGTGAAATCTCCGCCGCAGCCAGCGGTTCATGACCGACCTGAGCAGGCGCACCGCGGGGATGAGGATCGCCGCACACACCCAGATCCGCAGAATCACTTCGCTTGGCCGCACGTAGGGCACGACGACGCCGCCCACCTCGAGCCGGGGGACGAGCAACATCATGATGGTCAAGGTCGCCAGCGCCGCCACGGCGATGGACGTCTCCACCGGTTCGAACTCGTCGAGAAACCCCTGACCTAACTTCTGTCGGTACAACCGGCGAGTTGAAAGGATGACGATCACGATCGGTACGAACAGCCACGAACAGAGAGCGATGCCGCGCTCGTGGACCAGATCGCCGACCCACCAGTGGGCCAAAAGTACCGAGATGGCGGCGTAGGCGGCGTCGATCGCGAGGGTGATAACCGAATACCACGGGTCAGAGCGAATGCGTTCGACAAAGCGCGGCGGCCCCGTCCCTGCCATCCTTTGAATCGGCGCCGACGCGGCCGGCAATCGTGGCGTCGTGGGTCTGGTGCTAGGTGTGTGGGTCGTCACCCCATGACACCTAGCTGCATCAGTCATCCCCCCGACGTACCGTTGGCAACCGATTTTAGGTGCGCTGCACCACCCCACGCGGTGAAATGAGCGGGCCACTCAATAAGAAAGCAATTTGCGCGCAATAACGACGGTTACGCGCACGTCAGTTTTGGCTAGCCTGATTTGCTGCTTCAGCGCGGCTTGAAGCCGAAAATGCGCTCCATCGCGAGCGCCGCCAGATCCGTGAGTACCTGAACGTGGCCGGTTCCCCAGAGACGCGGCTTGTCGTCGAACACACAAAGTGTGCCGATCGCATGGCCTTCGTGATCGACCAGAGGTATGCCGAGGTACGCCCCGATCGCGCCGCTGCGGACCACCGGATGGTTCTTGAACACCGCATCGGCTCGCGCGTCTTCGAGTACCAACGGAGCACGGTCCGCCACCGCGTACTGACAAATCGACTGGTCGAGTGTCACCTCGCGGTTTTCGGGCGCAGACATATCGCCCATTCCTGCGGTGCTCTTGAAGAATTGCCGGTCGGCATCGATCAGGGACACCGCCGCAAACGGGGCGTCCAGGGCGTCGGCCGCCGCCCGCGTGATCCGGTCGTAGACCGCTTCCACGGGAGAATCGAGCAGCCCGGTCGCGCGCAGTGCGGCCAGCCGATCGGGGTCGGCGACGACCGCCGAGACGTCTGGCATCAAATCGCTGTCGAGTACCCCGGTCTCGGAGAGATGTTCCAGTAGTTCCTTCGTAGAAGGCTTCTCGGCGCGAACCTGGTCGGCGACCATCTGAGCGGCTACGGCTCGCATGACGTAGGTGTTGACGTCCTCGCCCGCCTCGCGCGCAGCCTCTTCGAGCGAGCGGTTGAGCCAGTCATCGAACCCCGGCACCGAGTTGGTCACGAAATTAACGTTAGCTGAAAAGAACTCGAACGCGCATGTCCGAGCAAATATTCGAACATCGTCAGAATCGTTGTTCCGGTTCGGCCGGCGGCTCGTCATCCGGCGGATTCCCGGCGGTTCGTCGTCTGCGTGACCACAGGATTGCCGCGACCACAGCGACCGCCGCGAGCACAGCGATCCCGACGGCGACGGGGATCCATTGGTCCAGCGACTTCGGCAGTGCCTGCGTCGGCGCCGGTTCGAAAATGTTGCCGCTGTCCCGAATGGCGACGTTGGTCGGGACGCGCGCCTCGCCAGCGGCGAGAACGTCTCCGGTGAGCGCTGACCAGCCACCGTCCAGGCCGTCGATGTAATCGAAGAGCGGGTCCACCAGCGACCATGAAGCGGTCGACGTGACAAGGACCACCGACCGGTTGCGGGGCTGGTCGGCGAAGGCCTGGATGGATCCGAGACCGTCCTCGATGTCGGCGCGAAGCTCGGTGGGCAGTGCGACATCGATGGCGGTGCCGTCGCCGCCTACGGGTGGATTCAGCGTCGTCTGCTCGATCGCTTCCGAGTTGGCCACTATCAGCGCGCCGGTGTCGGAATCGGCGGCAGTCTTGAGATCGACAACCTCTGGCGTCAGCTGCGTGCTGGTGAGACGAGCGATCGCGCCGACCACCCGCGCGGCGTACGACAGCTGATCGGGGCCACTGCCGTCGAGCGCGACCATGAAGCGGGGGCTGAACTCCGATGGAAAGGCGCCAAACCCGTTGAGCGGAGGCCCTCCCCGCTGCATGGTCAACGTCGATCGCGGATCGACCTGAAAGCTGATGGGCGCCGTCAACGGTCCACACGCTTCGTGTGGCGAGTAGGTGAACGCGAAGTCGAGGTTGACCCCCTGACCGAACGCCTGGCGCTCCAGGTCAAAGGTCGCATCGAGAACTCCGGTGTTGTCCAGCGCGGTCCGGTAGACGACGATTCCGTTGGACCGGATGACGACACTCGCGGCGTCATCCTTGGGCACCGGGGTGTAGTCGGCGAGCAAATGAACCTGCACGCTGTCGACTCGGCCCGCGCCCAACGCCGAGCGGTCGACCCCGATCGTGAGGCTGCCGGTTCGGAGAATGTCGGTCTTGCCGCTCAATTTCAACTGGCTGAACGTCAAGGTGTCGCCGCTCAGCGGCGTTTCCGATCCCGCCTGGTCGATTCGGGACGCGCGTGTCTGCGCCAGCGACTGGAGCTGATTGACGAGCAGCGAGACCTGGGCCGACAGCTCGTCACCGCTGCCGGAGATCCGCAGGTATGCGTCCGGGCTTCCGGCCCTTTCGACGGTCAGGCCTGCGGGACCGCCCGCCTCGACGAGGACAGCGCGCGTGAGCTGGGCCGCGGGCGGCGGGGAGGTGCCGCGTGGTTGGGGGACGACCGTGATCGCCATCGGCTGGATGTTGTACAGGCGCGCGAGCGTGGTGACCAGCGTCAGCGCCGACTGCTGTTCCGCGGTGTCGGCGTTGGCGGGCGCATAGACGGTGACCCTTTCGAGCACAGGCGGGAAGAAATTCGCGATCGTGGTGGCCGGGGACTCGGTGCCGGTGAACACGGTCGCCAGTTCACTGACCGACAGCTGCTGCAGGGGACCGCAGAATCCGGCGGCATTGTCCAGCGGGCGCACCGTGAACGAAAGGTCGACGGTCGATGATCGGACCCGGGCCCCCGAGATGTCGACATCGAACGGCGTCACTGCCTGGGCAGCGGCCTCGGGTGGCAGGCCGACAGTCCCCAAAAACTTTCCGTCTCCGTCGCTGATCTCGAGGAACCCCGCATCGATGTTCATCGGAGCGTGGATGACGCCCTGCACTCGGGTCGGAGAAAGCCCAGGGGGCACCGGGACGGCGAAACTAGTTGGGCTGTCGGCGCTGAGATATACCTCCGGTTTCAATCCAAGCGAGGGCCAGTCCAACCTGACCGTCGCCGGGGCCGGTGGATCGGCATTGTCGGCGGGTTGCGCCACTGCTGTGCCGGCCGCTGAAATCGCGAGCATCGAGGACAGAATGAGCAATGCCGAAATCAGCGCACGCGCCCCGCAGCTGCGACCAACAACAGCGGCGACCGGGCCCACGGCTCTACCCCCATATTGTTCGAGCTTCGTAATCCCAACAGGGGTTGGACTATACCGGCGGACATCGCAGGCGGATGCGTTATTGGAGGGCCGGAGAAGCCATCTGGAGAGTTAGCCACGTTCTACGATTATCACCGTCAAGGCGATTCATTCTGGGATAGCGTGTTACGACTTGCGCGCGCCTGATGAGCCCGCGCGGGAGCGGCGAACGGGAGGGTGGCAGCCGGTGAAGGGTCGCATTTGACGGTTCAAGAGTTCGCCAAGATTCTGCGTGCCCGGTGGAAGTTAATCTGCGGCACAATTGCCGTCGTTGTATTGGCTGCGGTCGGTTACTCGCTACTGGCCATTCCGCAATACCAGGCCTCGGTGCGACTCTTTGTCTCCACGCCGTCCGACGGAACGAACACTCAGACATACGACGGCGGTCTCTTCGCGGAACGCCGCGTGCTCTCGTACACCGAGTTGTTGACCGGCGACATCGCGGCTCAGCGCACCATCGACAAGCTCGGCCTCGACATGACCCCGGCCCAACTCCAAGAGAAAGTCGAAGCCGTCGTGCCGGCCGAAACCGTCTTGATCGACGTGACGGTGACCGATTCCTCGCCGGCGCGAGCCCGCGACATCGCCAACGCGTTGGCCGATGAGTTCGTCGTCATGGCGGCCCGATTGGAGACCCCCGAACTGGGGCAGCCGCCCAACGCGCGAGTCGTCGTGCAGCAGCGTGCCGAGTTACCAAGCAGCCCGGTGAATTCGAAGACGAAACGAATTCTGGCGATCGCCGCCGTGATGGGTGCGCTGCTGGGTGTCGTCCTCGCTGTCATACGTGACCGGATGGATGATTCGGTCAAGAGTTCAGACGCGCTGGAACGGGCCACCGGCGTCGGCCTGCTCGCCGACATTCCGTTCGATGGTCAGCGCAGAACCAAACCGCTGATCGTGTTCGAGAGCGATCGCTCGGCATTCGCCAACGCCTTTCGTGAGCTGCGGATCAATCTGCGATTCCTGCAGATCGCCGAGGGACCCCGCGTGCTCGTCATCACGAGCTGCGTTCCTGCCCAGGGTACGACGATGACGGCGGTCAATCTGTCGCTCGCATTGGCGGACGCCGGCCACAACGTCGTGATCGTCGACGGTGACCTGCGGCGGCCCGGGGTGGCAGCGTGCTTCGACCTTGCCGGAGACGCCGGTCTGAGCGACGTACTCAGCGGGGCGGCCCCCCTGCGGGATTCGTTGCAGCAGACCGGCTTCGCCCATCTGACCGCGCTCACGTCCGGAGCCGTCCCGGGTGATCCGACCGACCTGCTGGAGTCTGCAGCGACCGCGGACGTCTTGGGACAACTGGGTGGGGAATTCGACTATGTGGTCGTCGACTCGCCGTCCCTCCTCGTCAAGGATGCCGCGATTCTGGCGACAAACGCTCAGGGAGTGCTGATCGTCGCGCGGTCGGGCCAGACCACTCGCAAGCAACTGGGCGATGCGATTCACACGCTCAGACGAGCCGGTGCCCCATTGCTCGGCTCCGTGCTGTCGATGACACGTGCCAAAAAGCGGTCGAAGGGTGACGACTACTACCGCACTGCCGACGGCGGCCAGGGCGGGCAAAAGCGCCGCGGCACCCACCAGAAGTGAATGGGCCAGCACCATCATGGACCGACCACCGCGCGACGGAACCCCAGCCACGTTCGTAGCCTCGGTTCCGAGACACGCGAGCGCCGCCACGACGCCGCCGGTGCGGTCGTTCGGCACGTTCGTTGCGGCGCTTCCGCGCGTGTTCCAGACGGTGACAACGGATTTCCGCCGTCATGAGTACGCGTTTGCGTTACTGATCGTCTTGGCCATCGGGCTGGTCGTCGTCCCCGACTTGATCACGTATCTGACCGTCGAGCACGAACCGATCCTGCCGCCGGGAGAGGCCACCACCTCAGCGGATCTTCCGATCGCGCAACTTGCCAGTCTGGGTGGGTCGGCGCTCCTGCTTGCGGTGAGCACCGCTGTCGTCTTCATGCGCGGCCACCCGAACCGCGATATCACCGGTGTCCTCCTGCTGCTGCTCGCGGTGAATCTGCCCTATCTCGTGAGCCCGAAACTTCCTCCAGTAGTTGACTTTCCAAAGATCATTCTTGCCAACGTCTTCATCCTGGCGCTATGGAAAGTGGGGGCGCCCGTCGCGTGGCTGAAATGGCTTCCGATGACCGTCGCGGTGATCGCGGGCTACTCGCTCATCGGAGGACTGCTCATTCCGGAATACGCGATGTACAACCCCAACTCCGAAAAGGCAATCATCCCCGGCTGGGAGCTGGCGGGTCCTTTCGGCCATGCGAACGTGCTCGGAGTGTATTGCGTACTCGCCTTTGCGCTCACACCCCTCATCGTCGACCGGAGATGGCGCCTTCTCGTCGGATCGATTCTGTTCGTGACGATGGTGGCCGCAGCGTCGCGAACCGCGCTGATCGCCGCCGGTCTGGTCGTGTTGTGGTGGGTGATCTGCTGGTTCAAATCGTTCAAATCGGTCCGGCTTGCGGGGACGGTCCTCGTCAGCGTCACCGCAACCGCAATGTTCGTGTTTCCGTTCGTGCATTGGGACCCGCGCGCGTTCACCGGGCGTGCTCTCGTGTGGGCGGAGAGTGTGGGCGTTTGGCAGCAATCTCCTGTGGTCGGCATGGGCGTCAACTGGTTCCTGGACGACGCACAGGCAATGGGCAACGTCGCCAAATGGGCGTTCGTGGGGACCGGGCACAACGTGGTGGTGGACACCCTGGTGCGATCCGGTCTCCTCGGGATCGTCGTACTGCTGCCGCTTTTCGTTGCCGCGGTGGCCGCGACCTGGGCGCTGCCTGTGACCAGTCAGCAGGTTGCCTGTTTCGGATTTCTGATGGCGTTCTTCCTGGGCGCGACAACAGAGGCCAGTTGGGCGTTGCTTCCGAATCTGCAACTGTTTCCGATCAGCGGCCTGGTTTTCGCTGTGCTGATCGTGAATAGGTATGACGACCCGACCGTGGAAGGACCGTCGTGGCAACTGAAAGAACGATAAGTGTCGTCATCCCGACCATCGGCCGGGCCAGCCTGCGCACGGCGGTGGAGTCGGCGTTACGTCAATCGCCACCTCCGATGGAGGTGATCGTCGTGCTGGACGCCGATTGCGAACCCGATCTGCCGCCGTCGCCCGCCGTTCGGGTGCTGAAAACCTCCGGGGGAGTCGGACCGAGCGCCGCCAAGCACCTTGGTATCGAATCCGCAGGCGGTGACATCATCGCGCTGCTCGATGACGACGACTCCTGGCGCGACAACAAACTCGAGGTTCAGTTGGCCGCGGCGCCGCCGGGAGACGAGTGGATAGTCTCCTCCCGCTTCTACATTCACGCGCCGGGGAGCGAGCCGATCATCGGGCCGCGCACCTTGATCCGCCGCGACGAGGCGATCGCCGCATACCTGTTCGAGATCCGCGTGCCAAGAGCTTTCAACATGGTGCCGACGCCGACCATGATCTTTCCGCGTGCCCTGGCGCAGGCGGTCCCGATGTCGGTGGCGGCCGGGTCCATCCACGATGATCCGAAATGGCTGATGGAAGTTCGGCGTGCGTTCCCGAACCTTCCGATCATTCAAGTCCCCGAGCCGCTCGTCGACATCAACTGGTCGCCGGTCTCCATATCTCGACCGCAGGCCGACCGGAGCAAGGCCCTGATCGAGTGGGGTATTCGCGAACTCGCCGATGAATCACCTCGCACGCGCGGGGACTACATGCTGACGTCTCCGGTCGGTTCCGCACTGTCGACGGGCTCGTTCAGCGGTGTCACCGCGTCGCTTTCGGCCGGAGTGCGGTTCGGGCGACCGGGTCCTCTGGCATGGGCCAGCATCGCGAAGTCGATGGCGAAGCTGATGGCTGGGCGAATGAAGAACGCGGTGCGCGGTTCGGCCACACGGCCATGAGCGACCAGCACTGATGTCGCCATCATTTCTGCGAAACACAATCCTCGGCTTCTCCTCCGGCGCCGCCGTGGCGCTCGCCGGTTTCATCGGCAACGCGATCACCGCCCGACTGCTCGGTCCCGACAATCTGGGCATCCTCGCGTACGTCGTCTTTTGTGTCACGATCGCTTCGATGGTCGCGGGCCTGGGCATCGGCATCGTTCAGCAGCGTTACATCCCCAACCTGCGGGCCGAGGGGAGGAATGACGAAGCCGACGGCCTGATCGGCGCCACCACACGATGGTCGATGGTGGCCGCGATCGTCGGCGGCATTCTGCTGTTCGCCTATCTGTACTGGCCCGGTAGAGGTGTCACCGACAAGCTTTCGGAGACATCGCGAAACGTGGTGATCGCCGTCGCGCTTATCTGGTTTCTCTGCTGGCGAATGGCAGAGGTCTACCAGTTCTATCTGAGGGGTGAACAGCAGTTCGGTGAACTAGCGCGTCTTTCGGCTATCTCGGCGGTCATCAAATTGGCGGTGATTGCGCTGGGCGCGTGGCTGTTCGGCATTCCTGGCGCCCTGGCCGGCTACATTGCCGGAAATCTATTGCCAGCTGCCCGAATCGGCCGACTGCGGCGATTCAAGCCCATGGTCCGTCAAGACCTGAGGCGTGAAGTGACACGGTTTGCCTTCACGAGCTGGGTGACCGCGGTGATCGGCGGCTTCGTATTCGGGCGAACGGAAATCCTGTTCCTCGAGCACTTCACCGGCATCGGTGCCGTGGGCTTGTTCACGGCGGCGGTGACGGTGGCCGAAATGGCGGTTCAGCTTCCGCCCCTTCTGCTTTCGGCGCTGCTACCTCGATTCAGCGAACAGCACGGCCTTGGCGCCCAGGACGACATGCAGCGCCTGTACCGCACCATGACGGCACTCATCGCAATGCTGATCGTCCCGCTTTGCGCAGGACTTGCTGCAATAGCTCCGGTGCTGGTGCCACTGCTGTTCGGTGATGAGTTCCGAGGAGCGGCTCCCGTTGCCTCGGTGCTGCTCATCGCGGCGGCCGTCAGCAGCCTGGGCGTCACGACCCTGTATCTGCTCCAGAGCATCGGCAAGACCGGGTTCCTACTGATGTCGAACGGAGTGGGTCTGATCGGCACCATTGTGCTCGGGTTCGTCCTGGTGCCTCACTTCGGACTGATTGGAGCTGCCTGGTCCCGAGGCCTGGTCCAGGTATCGGTCGTCCTCATTGAAACCTGTTATGTGACAAGGAAATTAGGAATCTCTCCACCCTATCGGGCGTTGGGCGCCATAGCTCTCGCCTCGGCAGCACAAGCCGCCGTGGCCTATGTCCTCTGCCTTGAGTTCGGCGGCCTGGCAGCGCTGCTGATGGCCATACCGGCTGCGATGATCATCTATCTGATCGCTTTGCGCATTCTGGCGGTGACAAGGATCGTGGACCCGGGACTGCGAGATCGGCTCATCGCCAAGGCGCCTCAGCGGATGCGGCCGGTGATATCCCGAATCTTCTGACGTTGCTCAGTGTGACGCCAGATCCACCAGCGCATCCGCGGACGGTTTGAGGGTCAGATCGTGGCGGAGTACGCCGAAGTTCTGCTCGGCGTCCGTGGGATCGGTTCCGCCATCGACCAATTCGTAGTAGATGAGGGGTCCGCCCCAATCCCATTGTTGGACCTGCCGACGTGCCTGAAGCAACGTCGTGGCTTGCGCGCCGTCGGACACCGCGTACGGGCCGGTTCCGGTCGGCGCACCGAACTCCGTGATCCAGATCTTCTTCTGGCCGTCCCCGTGGCGCTCCATGACGGCTCGTAATGCGGGCAGGTCCTTGAACCCGCCGACTGCCCGCTGGGGTGTGTCCATCGGAAGCGCCGGATACGTGTAGGGATGCACCGCGATGCCGTCGGCGAGGCGTATCGCGCCGTTCGCGTACAGCTGCTCGAGATACTCCGTCGGCGCAACCTCGGAGTCTGGAACATGAAACTTCGGGGCGAGGCCGCCGATGAGGATCGTGGCCCGCTCATCGACTTCGCGTATCGCTTCTGCGGCCACCCAGAACAGCGTGCCGTACTCGTTGACATCGGGCCGGGGCGGCCAGAACTTCTGTGTGTTGGGCTCGTTCCATATCTCCCAGGTGTGTACGCCGCGGGCCGCGTACCGTGCGGTGACCAGGCGCGCGAAATCCGCCCAATCCGACATTTGCTCGGGCCGGGTGTGGTGTGCGGTCGCCGGATCGCCCTTGGTCGTCGGACGGGCCCACTCCGGGGTGTACGCGAGCACGCCAAGAACTTTCATGCCATGGGCGGCGGCCTCGGCCACGATCGTGTCAGGGTATTCCCAATTGAATTGGTCGCGTTGACTTTCCGCTACCGACCAGTCGAAGTCCACTCTGACCCAGGCCACGTTCATAGCGGACATCAGATCAAACTGCCGCTTGATGGCGGCCGCATCGGCGCCCCTCGAATGCATCGTCATCCCGATCTCGACGGGTGGTACCGACGCTTGGCAGGACAGCGGGATACACGCGATCAGGACCAGCGACAGGAGACGCGCCACCCGGACGCGTCGTCCGGTCATCGCAGGATCGCTTGATTGTCGGAGTTGCGGGTGAACGGTCTGCCCAGCACCCCCTCGGTGCGGCCGACAAGCAGGGCGAAGGAGTCACGCAAACCGAATTTCTTGGGGTTTCGCACCGGCATCAGGGCGGCAGCCACCAGGTGAGCGCCCCTGTACCAAAGCGGGTAGTGCCATGTGCGGAGCACATAACCGTGGCCGCGTCCGTAGTTCCGTTGCTTGCGGCGGCGCTCCGGCGGCGGTAGGTGGGCGAATTCGGTTTGGGCATGGACGTAGATGTCGGGTACCCACTCGACCGAAAAGCCGTCAAGAGCTGACATCCGTAGCAGCAGGTCTGGGCCTTCCCCTGACTGCCACGGAGAATCCGCACCCGAACCAAGAGACGGGTTGAACCCGCCGGCCGCGACGAACTGGTCACGTCGGAGGATGGTCGCGGGCTCCATGGCTCCCCAGACGGTGCGCTTGGTGAATTTCGTTCCGGGTGCCGGCAGTGGATGTCGTGGGCCTTCACGATCGATCATCTGGACCGCGCATGCCGTGGTCGGAGCCACGCAGTGATGCGCAATGCGTTCCAAGAAGTCGGCGTCGACCCGGTTCGTGTCATTGGGAAACCAGAGCCACTCGACCTCATCGCCGAGCGCTGCGGCGGCGGCGTTTCGCCCGTTCGAGATACCGCGGTCACTCACAACGGTTTTGATGTCAAGGGTGTCGGCAAAGGAACCTATCAGCGCGTCCAAGTCCGCGGAACCCGCATGGTCGTGGTGGGCAATCGCCACCGCGGCCGGCCGGCGCGTTTGTGCGGCCAAGTCGCCGAGTAGGTTTCGCAGCTCGTCCCATCGGCCCACCGTGGTGATGGCGACGCCGATTCGCACACGGGACGGGCTCGACACCCTACGTCAACCGTCCGTCAAGGGCAGGCAGGAATTCCGGATTCGCCCATGTCCGCTGCAAGGTTTCGTCCAGCTGGTGTGCCGGTTGCCAGTTGAACACCTCGCCGATGTGCGAGATGTCGGCGCCGAGGAACGGACGGTCGACGGCTCGCATGCGCGACGGATCCTGGCGGACCTCGAAACTCAGGCCCAGGACCGATCGCATCCGGTCGAGGATCTCGTCCACCGAATACTGGCGCCCGCTCCCGAGATTGACGATCTCGCAGTCGGCGCCGTCGCTGTTGGTGCCGAGCGCAGCCGCAGCGAAACCACCGGCAGCGTCCAGGACGTCGATATAATCGCGCTTGGGCCAGGTGTTTCCGAGGTTGATCGACTCCGTTCCTTCGCGCAGCTGGGCGACGATCGCCGGTAGCAGGTGCGGATTGGTCTCGCCGGGGCCGATCACATTGAAGAGCCGCACGATGGCGGCCTTGATGCCGCGCTCGGCGGCGAAGATCTGCACATACTGTTCGCCGTGCAGCTTCGTGATGCCGTAGATATCTGCTGGGCCCAGCGCTGACTCGAACTCGCGGTGATCGGCCTCGTCCGGTTGGTAGACGGCACCACTGCTCGCAAAGACGAACCGCGTACCTGGTCGGCAGCTCGTCAGCAGATTGACGGTGCCGGTGACGTTGGTCGCCACGGCGTTCGACGGGTCCCCATCGCATTCGGGGATGTAGTGGATCGCCGCCAAATGCACGATGACGTCGGGCTGGAAGTCCTCGACGACCGCGCGCGTGGCATTCGCGTCACGGATATCGACGCGCTGAAATGCCCAGGCCGCGTCGTCACGCGTCAGCCAGTCGGGTGTGCCGTAGCGCAGCAGATCCGCGACCAGAACCTCGGCTTTCGCGCTCAGCATCGGAACGAGTTCCCTGCCGACGAAGCCGGCACCACCTGTCACCATGATCCGCACGTGCGTTCCCCCGCTCTCTCCGCCATGTCACCGGCTTGTTCCAATGACCTCTTCGGCCCTGGTCTCGAGCTCGCGCGCGACGCCCGACCAGTCCAATGATCGCGCACCGGCGAGTCCCGCTTGGGAGAACGTGTCCCACTGCGCCTGTGCGGTGAGTAGCGCGTCGGCGAAATCTGCGGGATCGGTGCCGCACACCACGCCCGCGCCATACTGAGCCACGATTTCTTTGGCGCCGTTCTCGGGGAACTTCGCCGTGACGACGGGCAGGCCACTCGCCATGGCCTCGGCGATCACTCGCGGAAAGCCCTCGCGCTGGCTGGGCATGCCCAACACTGCGGCGCGGGAGAGCAGATCGATCTTCTGCTCCTCGGAGACCGAGCCCAGCACCCGCACCCGCGAACCGACGGACGACCGCCGCGCGTGTTCCTCGATGTCCGCACGCGCCGCTCCGTCGCCCGCGATCACCAGGTCGCCGGCGAATCCGCGTGCGGTGGCGAGTTCGAAAGCATCGATGAGCAGTGGCAGGTTCTTGTGGGGGAACAGCCGTCCGACGTACAGCGCGCCCGAGCGTTCGCCGCGGTCGGCGGCTCGGTACTGGGTGACCACTATGCCGCTCGGCAACACAGAACACGGACGCCCCGACTGTTCGGTGATTGCCGTGGCCACCGCCTGGCTGATCGCAAAGTTCGCGGCGGCCAATCGCGGTAACCGCTTCTGCGCCGTTCCCACTATTCGATCTTCGCGAATCTCACACCAGTGAATCCCGGTACGTGCGCGGACATCTCGGGGCAATGCGGGTACATGCAGCAGCGGCCACTGATTCAAGAGGTGGAAGTCGTAATGTTGCGCTACCACGTGGCGCCGCACCCAGGCGCTGTACTTGATGATGGCAGGCCAGTTCCGCCGCAGGGCGGGTATGGGCGGGTTGATGTAACGGTTGGTGCAGGGATTGCGGCGGACGTGCACTCCGTTGACCATCACATCGCGATCGAGGCCGGTGTCGTGACCGATGCAGTACACGTCCACCGAATGGCCACGCAGCACCATGGCTTCAGCAAGCTCTTTGAAGAACACCTCTTGCCCCCCGACATGGGGAGGGTACAGCTCGGTGAGAAACGCGAATCGCATCGAGCCCCCTATGCCGTCGGTGCTGGTTTCAGTCTGCCATTCGGGCCTTGGCTAATTTCGCGGTTCGCGACGGCGACTTCTGCAGGTCAAGATCAATTGGTCGATCCGAGATGGTCGAGCTTGGCCAGGATCGTGTCGGCCGCGGCACCGGTCGAGATATCCGCTTGGCGCTGTGTCACGTGCGCCCAGCCCCTCGACGCCAGGTCGGCTCTGGCCCGGTCGTCGAGGCAATACGCGCGGATCAAACCGGCCAGCTCGGTGTGATCATTCGGATCGAAGAACTCGGCGCCGTCGCCGCAGGTTTCCCGCAGTGCCGGGATGCTCGAGCTGAGGACGGCGGTATGCGACGCCATCGCCTCGAGCGGGGGGAGTCCGGCGCCCTCGTTGAGAGACGGCATCACCAGCAGGTCCGCGGCCGCGACGAGCGAGCGCAGTTCGTCGAATTCCAGTCGTCCGATCATCTCCACACGGTCTCCGAGGGCAGCGGCCTGCGCATGGATGCGCTCGTCGAGTACCTTGACCGACGCACCGCTGCCCGCGATCACGAGCTTCTGCGGAATCGCCTGGTGCACTTGGGTATACGCGGTGAGCAGCGCGGAAAGATTCTTGTGCCGTTTGACGTTGCCGAGATACAGGATGAAGCGGTCCCGCACCGGTGACAATCGAGGATCGACGGGTTCGAACCATGACGCACTCACCGGAATCGGCGTCACGACAAACCGGGCGGCGGGAACGTACTTCGCCAGGGCGTCGGCGGCCGCCCGCGACGGCGTGAAGATTGCCGCTGACCTTCGGGCGACGATCGTCAGCATCGTGCGTGCGTACATTCGCCGCGCGCGGCCGTTGCCGCTGATGCTCTCCGGCAACAGGTGGCTGTCGTCGTGCACCGTGCTGAAGAAATCGATTCGACGGTTGGCAGGGCGGAAGAGCGTGAACGGAAACGGATAGTGGGGCACCCACATGGCCTTCGGCCGAGCCTCCCGCACCGCGCGATGCCATGCGCGTTGCTCGGCGACCGAGTACATCGGCGCGCCCGACGGCTCTGAGATGACGACTGTGGTGCTTTCGGCAACGGGAGGAACGTTGTCGCGATCCGCCAACACGGCGAGGGTGCGGCCCTGCCGGGCAAAAGCCTCCTCGAGCCGGGGGATGTACACGCCGATGTAGGTTCCGATACCGCTCTGGTCGATGTGGCGGACATCGAAAAGCAGATCGATGGCTCCGTTGCCCTGTGCCGGCGTCATCACGCCCCGTTCTGATCCCAAATGCGTTGCGCGCCAAATGTGATCGCACTCCACCCTGAGATCCTCGTCTGTCAGTCGTCGTCACCGTTCTTGTTCTCGCGCCAAGCCCGCTCGAACGGCAACCGCCACGCGTTGGGCGCGATCAGCTGATGGATCGGGTTGGGGCCCCACGTGCCCTGCGGGTATGACTTCACCGACGGCGGGTCGTTGAGGAGCGGCTCCGAGCGCTCCCACAGTGATTCGATGCCCTCGGCAGTGGTGAAGAGTGTGTGATCGCCGCGCATGGCGTCGAGGATGAGGCGCTCGTAAGCCTCGAGCACGTCGCCGACAGTGTCGATCTCCTGGGTCGAGAACTGCATCGATAGCTTGTCGAGCTTCATGCCGGGCCCGGGTCGCTTACCGTAGAACGACAATGACACCTTGGAGTTATCGGCCAGGTCGAAGGTCAGATGGTCGGGGCCCTGCGCGCCGACGCCGGATCCCGCCGGGAACATCGACCGCGGCGCCTCCTTGAACGCGATCGAGATGATGCGGATGCCTTCGGCCATCCGCTTGCCCGTCCGCAGGTAGACGGGGACGCCGGCCCACCGCCAATTGTCGATTCCCACCTTCATCGCGATGAAGGTTTCCGTATCGGAATCCTTTGCGATGCCTTCCAAATCGCGATACCCGGCGAATTGACCTCGCACCACGTCGGCGCAGTTGATCGGCAGCATCGACCGGAACACCTTGTTCTTCTCTTCGCTGATCGCGCGCGGTTCCAGTGCCGTCGGTGGTTCCATCACGACGAACGCCATCACCTGCAGCAGATGGGTAACCACCATGTCCTTGAACGCGCCGGTGCTCTCGTAGAAGTTGGCACGCTCATCCAGGCCGAGTGCCTCGGGGATGTCGATCTGTATGTGATCGATGAAGTTGCGGTTCCAGATCGGTTCGAACAGACCGTTGGCGAAGCGGAACGCAAGAATGTTCTGTGCCGCCTCTTTACCGAGGAAATGGTCGATCCGGAAGATCTGACTTTCGTCGAACGTCTCGTGGACGAAGCCGTTCAGTTCGACGGCGCTGGCCAGATCGGTACCGAACGGCTTTTCCATCACGACCCGCGAACGGTCAACCAGGTTGGCGTCCTTCAGCATCGTGATCACCGCGCGTGCCGCCTTCGGTGGCACCGACAGATAGTGCAGTCGCCGGACGTCGGGGCCGAGTTTTTCTTCAGCGGCCCCGACCGCGGCGGCCAGAGCTTCGGGCCCCGCGCCCTGTGCCACATAGGTGACGGTTTCGGTGAATCGGGTCCACTGTTCGTCCGAGAGTTTGTGGGTGCCGAACTCGTCGATGGCATTCTTGGCCAGCTCGAGGAAATCCTCGGTGGAGATGTCTTCGAGCGACGTGGCGACGATCTCGATGTGAGGTGCCAGCTCGGATTGATCCAGATACGCCAGGCCGGGAATCAGCTTGCGTCTGGCCAGATCGCCGGTGGCGCCGAACAGGACCACCACGTGCGGGTCGACGGCATAGTCGTCGTGCCGGCCGGGACGCGAGCCGGGATGGGGATAAGAAATGGTCTGCGGTTTGCTTGTCGCCACTCTCGGCATACTCTCACCGGGGCAACTTTCCCGCATGGCTACCGGTGTTGCCGATACCCCGACGTCACAAACCGGACGGCAGACGTCAACCGTCCGCCCCTATCCTGGCTGCCACGCCGTCGAGCAGCTGCCGTAGGCCCGAGTGGAAATCAGCGAGGTGATCCTCGTCGGCTGCATCGAACACACCGGCCGCCACGGCGGCGGCGAGTGCCGGGAACCGCTCCGCATCGACGAACCGGCGGAGCAGATCGGGGTAGCGCGGGCCCTCGACGTGTGCCGCCTCGATGTGCAGCGCCGCCGCGCCGCGCACATAGTGCAGCACGGCCATCACCGCGGCGAGCTTGTCGCGTTCGGACAGGCCGGTCGGGCCGAGTGCCGCCAGCCCGGCGTTCAGCCACGCCAACTGGCCGGGGTCGGCAGGCGGGCCGGCCGCCGCAGCCGATAGCACCCACGGGTGCCGGTGGTAAATGTCCCACAGGCCCGTGGCCCAATCCGTCAGGGCGCCACGCCAATCCGCCGCGTCGACGATAGGTGGCGGACCCGACGCCGTCGAGAGCATGAAGGTCACCAACTCGTCCTTGTTGGCGACGTGCCGGTACAGCGACATCGTGCCGCAGCCGAGCCGTTCGGCCAATCGGGCCATCGACAGCGCGGCGAGGCCGTCGGCGTCGGCCAGCGCGACGGCCGCCTCGACGATGCGCTCGCGGCTCAGCCCGCGCGATCGCGCGGATGGGCTCGGCTCATGCCACAAGATCTCCAGAGCGCGGGGTAGGGGATCGCTCATTTGTTGCCACCATAAACGATTGCGCACCGCATTGCGTGTGCCGTACGCTTTATGCGTATGACATACGCATCCCGGTCCCGGACGGGAAGGCTGACCCCGGTTCTCGCCGCGATCGTCGCGGCATTTCTGCTGTTCTCGCTGCCGCCCTACTTCGCCGGCGGCACCAGGGTGCCTTCGACCTTCGGTCTGCACTATCCGCTGCTGGTGGCTCACGTGATGTTCGGCAGCGTCGCGATGATCACCGCCGTCGCGCAGATCTGGCCGCGGCTGCGCAGCCGCCACCCGGTGCTGCACCGTCGGACCGGGCGCGTGTACGTCGGTGCGGCCATCCCCGCAGCGGTATTCGCGATGGTGATCGGCGCCGCCACGCCGTTCGGCCCGTTGCTGGCGGGCAGCAATGTGCTGCTGGGCGCGGTGTGGCTGTGGTTCACCATCAACGGGTTTGCGGCGGCACGACAGCGGCGATTCGCCGACCATCGCAGGCATATGGTGCGCAGCGCCACTGTCGCGCTCTCGACGATCACCAACCGGATCTGGACACCGGTGCTCTTCATCTCCCTGCAGCCCTTGCGGGACAGTGTCTTTAAAGGCAACGAGGAGCACTATCTGTGGTTCGTGGCCGGGCTTGGCGCTTGGCTGGGCTGGACTATCCCGCTGGCCACCGTCCAATGGTGGCTCACGCGGAAACCGCACGGGCCGTCGTCGCCGGTTTCTCAGTCTGAGCTCGCATCACCGGGGTAATCTCCCCGGCCATGGCGACCGAATTCAACGGCAGAATCGAACTCGACATCCGGGATTCGGAACCCGACTGGGGCCCCTACGCCGCGCCGACGGCGCCCGAGGATGCGCCCAACGTTCTCTACCTTGTGTGGGACGACACCGGCATCGCGACGTGGGACTGCTTCGGCGGTCTGGTCCAGATGCCGACGATGAGCCGCATCGCCGAGCGCGGAGTCCGGCTTTCGCAGTTTCACACCACCGCGCTGTGTTCGCCGACGCGGGCCTCGCTGCTGACGGGACGTCACGCCACCACTGTCGGCATGGCGACCATCGAGGAGTTCACCGACGGCTTCCCCGGCTGCAACGGGCGCATCCCGAACGACACCGCGCTGCTGTCGGAAGTTCTCGCCGAGAAGGGCTACAACACCTATTGCATCGGTAAGTGGCACCTGACGCCGCTGGAGGAGTCCAATCTCGCCTCCACCAAACGACATTGGCCGCTGTCGCGGGGATTCGAACGGTTCTACGGCTTTATGGGCGGCGAAACCGACCAGTGGTATCCCGAACTCGTATACGACAACCACCCCGTCGCGCCGCCGGGACTGCCGGAGGACGGCTACCACCTGTCGAAGGACATCGCCGACAGGACAATCGAATTCATCCGCGATGCCAAGGTGATCGCGCCCGACAAGCCGTGGTTCTCCTATGTCTGTCCCGGCGCCGGCCACGCGCCGCACCACGTCTTCAGAGAGTGGTCCGACCGTTACGCGGGCACCTTCGACATGGGTTACGAGCGCTACCGCGAGATCGTGCTGGAGAACCAGAAGCGTCTGGGGATCGTTCCGCCCGATACCGAACTGTCGCCGATCAATCCCTACTCGGATGTCAAGGGGCCCAACGGCGAACCGTGGCCCGCTGGAGACACCGTGCGGCCGTGGGATTCACTGGGGGACGACGACAAGCGGCTGTTCTGTCGCATGGCCGAGGTGTTCGCCGGATTCCTGAGCTACACCGACGACCAAATCGGGCGGATCCTGGACTATTTGGAGGAGTCCGGCCAACTCGACAACACCATCATCGTGGTCATCTCCGATAACGGTGCCAGCGGTGAGGGCGGACCGAACGGATCGGTGAACGAGGTCAAGTTCTTCAACGGCTATGTCGACACCGTGGAAGAAGGTCTGCGGCTCATGGACGACCTGGGCGGGCCGGAGACCTATAACCACTATCCGATCGGCTGGGCTATGGCGTTCAACACGCCGTACAAGTTGTACAAGCGGTACGCGTCGCACGAGGGCGGCATCGCCGACACGGCCATCATCTCCTGGCCGAAGGGCATTGCCGCACACGGTGAGGTTCGCGACAACTACGTCAACGTCTGCGACATCACCCCGACGGTGTACGACCTGCTCGGGATCGATCCTCCTCTGGTGGTCAAGGGCATCAACCAGAAGCCACTGGACGGTGTGAGTTTCAAAGTGGCCCTTGATGATCCGGATGCGCCGACGGGTAAGGAGTCGCAGTTCTACGCGATGCTGGGCACGCGCGGGATCTGGCACGACGGCTGGTTCGCCAACGCCGTGCACGCCGCCTCGCCTGCCGGCTGGTCGCACTTCGACAAGGACCGGTGGGAACTGTTCCACATCGAGGCCGACCGCAGCCAATGCCACGACCTGGCCGCCGAGCACCCGGACAAGCTCGAGGAACTCAAGGCGCTGTGGTTCAGCCAGGCGCAGAAGTACAACGGGCTGCCGCTCTCGGATCTGAACATCATCGAGACGCTGGGACGGTGGCGGCCCTACCTGACCGGCACCAGAGAGTCGTACTTCTACTATCCGGGCACCGCCGACGTCGGGATGGGAGCGGCCGCGGAGATCCAGGGTCGGACTTTCGCGGTCATCGCCGAGGTGACGATCGACACGACAGGCGCGGAGGGCGTGTTGTTCAAGCACGGCGGCGCGCACGGCGGCCACGTTCTGTTCATCCAGGACGGGCGGCTGCACTACATCTACAACTTCCTCGGCGAGGAGGAGCAGGTGTTGTCGTCGCCCGGGCCGGTTCCGCAGGGGACGCACACGTTCGGGGCTGCGTACACGCGCACCGGAACGGTCGAGGGCAGCCACACCCCGCTCGGCGACGCCGCGCTGTACATCGACGACACCGAAGTGGCGTCGAGGACGGGCGTGCGGGTACACCCCGGCACCTTCGGTCTCGCCGGGGCCACCCTGAGCGTCGGTCGCAACACCGGATCACCGGTGTCGCGGGCTTACCGGGCTCCGTTCGCGTTCACAGGTGGCACCATCGCCCAGGTGAACGTTGACGTGTCCGGTCAGCCCTATGTGGATTTGGAGCGCGAGTTCGCCCGCGCTTTCGCGAAGGACTGACGAAACCGATGAGAACCCGATCGGCGGTACTCGCCGCGCTGTGCACGGCAGTCCTGGTGGTATCGGCCTGCGGTAAGACCAGTGAAGGTGAGCCTGTCGCCGAGGGCGGGGAGACCGTCGCCGAAACGGCGGCGTCGGTCACGATGACGTCGACGCAGACCACGCGGGCCATCCCCACGCCGGAGGCCGACCTCACCGAACCCGGCGTCGTGCCCACCACCCGCACCTCGGTCGCGCCGAACACGGTCACCTGCCAAGGGCCCGATCCTGCGCAGGAGGGGGTGACAGCAGCCGTCGCGGATCCCGGGGCGCCCAGGATCACGGTCGTGCTGCCGCAGGGTTGGTCGACGGAGCAGGCCGACGGCGACGTCGGAGCGAAGCTGACCGGCCCCGACGGGACGTGGGCCACGGTCACGATCGCCAGGACGACGCTGGACCCCGCGGCGGCCTTCAAGCAGTACGCAGACGATGCGATGGCGGCTTCGGCGGTCAGCAGCCTCAGCGTGCTCCCCGCGGACCTGTGCGGATACAGCGGTCAGAAGTTGCTCGGCTCGTGGGCGGAAACTCCTGAGCAGGCCGTGGAATTCGGCGATCGCATCGCGCACGTGTGGACCAACTCAGGCGACTACCTGGTGGCGGTGCATGTACAGGGACCATCCGGTGCGGGTTTCGACCCGTTCACCTCGCCGATGATGGACGATTTCGCCATCGAAATGCCTTGATGCTCTGCCGGGCGATCACAATGTCAGCCTGAGAGCGATGCCGTGCACATATAGCTGCGACGACGCTCTCAGCGTGACATTGCGTCGGCGACCAGCGGCGATTTGGTTCCTCGCAGGTCGTCACCTAGAATCAACGGGTTGCCTTGGGCAGACCTCGGATCTCCTTGACGGGAAATCCCCGCGTGCTCTTCGGTGACAGCAAGACCGCGTACGTCAGGTCGGTATCTGGCGTGCATACAACCCAGGTCGAGGAGATCTAGTGATTCAGCAGGAATCGCGGCTGAAGGTCGCCGACAACACGGGTGCCAAGGAGATCTTGTGCATCCGCGTGCTCGGCGGATCGGGGCGGCGTTACGCCGGCATCGGCGACATCATCGTGGCGACCGTCAAGGACGCCATCCCGGGCGGCAACGTCAAACGCGGCGAGGTCGTCAAAGCCGTCATCGTGCGCACCGTGAAAGAGCGTCGTCGCGCCGACGGCAGCTACATCAAGTTCGACGAGAACGCCGCCGTCATCATCAAAGCCGACAACGACCCGCGCGGCACGCGCATCTTCGGCCCCGTCGGCCGTGAACTGCGCGAAAAGCGCTTCATGAAGATCGTCTCGCTTGCCCCGGAGGTGCTGTAGATGAAGGTCCACAAGGGCGACACCGTTCTGGTCGTCTCCGGCAAAGACAAGGGCGCCAAAGGCAAGGTGCTGCAGGCGTACCCGGACCGGGACAAGATCCTCGTCGAGGGCGTCAACCGGATCAAGAAGCACACCGCGATCTCGCGCAACGAGCGCGGCGCGCAGTCGGGCGGCATCGTCACGCAGGAGGCCGCCATTCACGTCTCGAACGTGATGGTCGTCGACTCCGACGGCAAGCCCACCCGCATCGGATACCGCACGGACGAAGAGACCGGCAAGAAGGTCCGTATCGCCAAGACCAACGGCAAGGACATCTGAGATGACCTCCACTGAAGAGAAGACCGTTCCCCGCCTCAAGCAGCGTTACCGCGAGGAGATCAAGGACGCGCTGCTCAAGGAATTCGGCTACGCCAACGTCATGCAGATCCCCGGCGTGGTCAAGGTCGTCGTGAACATGGGTGTCGGTGACGCCGCCCGCGACGCGAAGTTGATCAACGGTGCGGTCAACGACCTGGCGCTGATCACCGGCCAGAAGCCCGAGATTCGCAAGGCCCGCAAGTCCATCGCACAGTTCAAGCTGCGTGAAGGCATGCCGATCGGTGCGCGGGTGACGCTGCGCGGCGACCGGATGTGGGAGTTTCTCGACCGGTTGACCTCGATCGCGCTGCCGCGTATCCGCGACTTCCGCGGACTCAGCCCCAAGCAGTTCGACGGCACCGGCAACTACACCTTCGGGCTCAACGAGCAGTCGATGTTCCACGAGATCAACATCGACGACATCGATCGCCCCCGGGGTATGGACATCACCGTCGTCACGTCGGCGACGAACGACGACGAAGGCCGCGCGCTGCTGCGTGCACTTGGCTTCCCGTTCAAGGAGAACTGAGCAAATGGCAAAGAAGGCTCTGGTCAACAAGGCCAACAAGAAGCCCAAGTTCAAGGTCCGCGCCTACACCAGGTGCAACAGGTGCGGTCGCCCGCACGCGGTCTACCGCAAGTTCGGGCTCTGCCGGATCTGCCTGCGCGAGATGGCGCATGCCGGCGAACTGCCCGGCGTGCAGAAGTCCAGCTGGTAACGGCCCACAACTACAAACCACATCAAAAAGGTTGCGGTAGGCCCCAAGAGCTTTCGGGGGGAACCGCCGCGAGGAAGGTGAACCGGCTGTCATGACCATGACGGATCCGATCGCAGACTTCTTGACACGTCTGCGCAACGCCAATTCGGCGTACCACGACGAGGTGTCGCTGCCACACTCGAAGATCAAGGCCAACATCGCCGAGATCCTCAAGAGCGAGGGCTACATCTCCGATTACCACACCGAGGATGCCCGGGTGGGCAAGTCGCTTGTGGTGCAACTGAAATACGGCCCGAGCCGTGAACGCAGCATCGCGGGACTGCGCCGGGTGAGCAAGCCCGGTCTGCGCGTCTACGCGAAGTCCACCAATCTGCCGCGCGTGCTCGGCGGTCTGGGCGTGGCGATCATCTCCACGTCGTCGGGTCTGCGAACCGACCGTCAGGCCGCCCGAGAGGGCGTCGGCGGCGAAGTCCTCGCGTACGTGTGGTAGTGGGGATAGGAGCCTAAAGACCATGTCACGAATTGGAAAGCAACCGGTTCCGGTTCCCGCCGGAGTCGATGTCACGATCAACGGCCAGAACGTGTCGGTCAAGGGTCCCAAGGGAACTCTTGAGCTGGCGGTGGCCGAACCGATCCGGGTCGCGCGCGACGACGATGGCGCCATCGTGGTGACCCGTCCGAACGACGAGCGCGAAAACCGCTCGCTGCACGGGTTGTCGCGCACGCTGATCGCCAACCTGGTCACGGGTGTGACCGAGGGCTACACCACCAAGATGGAGATCTTCGGCGTCGGCTACCGCGTGGTGGCCAAGGGCAGCAACCTCGAGTTCGCCCTGGGTTACAGCCATCCGGTGCTGATCAACGCCCCCGAAGGCGTGTCGTTCGCGGTGGAAACACCGACGAAGTTCTCGATCTCCGGCATCGACAAGCAGAAGGTCGGCCAGATCGCGGCGAACATCCGCCGCCTGCGCAAGAGCGATCCCTATAAGGGCAAGGGCATTCGCTACGAGGGTGAGCAGATCCGCCGCAAGGTCGGAAAGACAGGTAAGTAGAAATGGCTTCTTCTAAGACTGAGGCGTCGTCGCGTAAGCCGGTGGGGCAGAGCGTGTCCGAGGCCCGGCGTGTCTCGCGGCTGCGTCGGCACGCCCGACTGCGCAAGAAGATCGAGGGCACGGCCGAGGTGCCGCGCCTGATGGTCAACCGCTCGTCGCGGCACATTCACGTGCAGCTGATCAACGACCTCGACGGCACCACAGTGGCCGCCGCGTCGTCGATCGAGGCGGACGTGCGTGCGGTCGAGGGTGACAAGAAGGCCCACAGCGTGCGGGTCGGTCAGCTGATCGCCGAGCGCGCGAAGGCTGCGGGTATCGAGGCGGTGGTGTTCGACCGAGGTGGTTACACCTACGGCGGGCGCATCGCGGCACTGGCTGACGCAGCGCGCGAAGGCGGGCTGAAGTTCTAATGACTGATTACGGAAGGACTGCATGATGGCCGAGCAGGCTGGCGCCGCTCCGGCGCAGGACAACCGCGGAGGCGGTCGTGGTGACCGCGACGGCCGTGGTCGTCGCGACGACCGCGGCGGCGGCCGTGGCGGTCGCGACGGCGGCGAGAAGAGCAACTACATCGAACGCGTCGTGACGATCAACCGCGTCTCCAAGGTGGTCAAGGGTGGCCGGCGGTTCAGCTTCACCGCGCTGGTCATCGTCGGCGACGGCAAGGGCATGGTCGGTGTCGGCTACGGCAAGGCCAAAGAGGTCCCGGCCGCCATCGCCAAGGGTGTCGAGGAAGCGCGTAAGGGCTTCTTCCGCGTGCCGCTGATCGGCGGCACGATCACGCACCCAGTGCAGGGCGAGGCGGCGGCGGGCGTCGTGATGCTGCGCCCGGCCAGCCCTGGTACCGGTGTGATCGCCGGTGGTGCGGCTCGCGCGGTGCTGGAGTGCGCCGGCGTGCACGACATCCTGGCCAAGTCGCTGGGCAGCGACAACGCGATCAACGTGGTACACGCCACCGTTGCCGCGCTCAAGCTGCTGCAGCGTCCGGAAGAGGTGGCGGCCCGGCGTGGCCTGACCATCGAGGAGGTGGCGCCGGCAGGCATGCTGCGGGCGCGGCGTGAAGCCGAGGCGCTGGCCGCATCGGCCGCGCGTGAGGGAACGGCGTAACCATGGCAGAGCTCAAGATCACCCAGGTGCGCAGCACCATCGGTGCGCGCTGGAAGCAACGCGAGAGCCTGCGGACCCTCGGACTGCGCAAGATCCGGCAGTCCGTGGTGCGTGAGGACAACGACCAGACCCGTGGACTCATCAAGACCGTCCACCACCTCGTTGAGGTAGAAGAGGTTTAGCAATGACTATCAAACTGCACGATCTGCGCCCGGCGCCGGGGTCGAAGACCGCCAAGACCCGCGTGGGTCGCGGTGAGGGCTCCAAGGGCAAGACCGCCGGTCGTGGCACCAAGGGCACCAAGGCACGTAAGAACGTCCCGGCGATGTTCGAGGGTGGCCAGATGCCCATCCACATGCGGCTGCCGAAGCTCAAGGGCTTCCGCAACCGGTTCCGGACCGAATACGAGGTCGTCAACGTCGGCGACATCAACAAGCTGTTCCCCAAGGGCGGCGATGTGGGTGTCGACGAACTGGTGGCTTCCGGTGCGGTGCGCAAGAACACGTTGGTCAAGGTGCTCGGTGACGGCAAGCTGACCGTGAAGGTCAACGTCACCGCTCACAAGTTCAGCGGCAGCGCACGCGAGAAGATCACCTCTGCGGGTGGATCCGCGACCGAAGTCTGATTGGCGGCCCGCCGCCGAGCTGTAGGTCCAGTTGTCGACAAGAGCCCCTGCCGTTACGGTGGGGGCTCTTGCGTTTCATCGGATTCGGTAACGCATCGGATCACGGGTGCGATCTACATTGCGCGTGCCGAAAGTTCAGGAGCAGACATGACCACTGTCCGTCGTGCCATCGCTGTCGCGATGGTCAGCGCCGGCCTCGCGGTCTTCGGCAGCGCCGCGTCCGCGCACGCGCAGGACGCCGACGAGCAGTTCGAGAAGGCCGTGAGCTCCCTGGGTATCACCGTCGGCCCCGAAACAGATATCCCGGCGCAGGGCCGACAGGTCTGCGACACGATGACCCGGGAAATGGCGCGCAATCCCAACCCGCCTCCGTTGGTCCGAGGCATCCTCCAGTCCTTGGTCAACAGCAATCTCACCAAGGAACAGGCCGTGGGCTTCATGCGGGCCTCGGTGAACATCTACTGCCCGCAGTTCTCCCGGTACCTGGGCCGCTGATCGCAGAAGGCCGGCCCCGATTTCGCGTCGGTAGGCTCACAGGATGTTCGCATTTCTGCCCGGCATCCCTGGAATCGACGACGTACGTGCGCTCGGCAGGCGGGTGGACACGGCCCGCCATCACGGCGTACCCGGCGGGTGCGTGCTCGAGCTCGACCTGATGGCAGCGCCACCGGAAACCGGTGGATTCGACCCGCTGGCCATGATCACCGTCGGCAACCGGCCGATGGTGCTGCGCGATGCCGTCGCCGCCATCCACCGCGCCGCCGACGATTCGCGCGTGGCCGGGCTGATCGCGCGCGTCCAGCTCAGCGCGGCCGCGCCGGGTCCGGTGCAGGAGTTGCGCGACGCGATCTCGACGTTCAGTGACGCGAAGCCGTCGCTCGCGTGGGCCGAGACCTATCCGGGCACGCTGTCGTACTACCTCGCTTCGGCGTTCCGCGAGGTGTGGATGCAGCCCTCAGGCACGGTCGGGTTGGTCGGTTTCGCAACCGGTGCGACGTTTCTGCGCGATGCGCTCGACAAGGCGGGCATCGAGCCTCAGTACATCGCGCGTGGCGAATACAAGTCGGCCCCAAACCGTTTCACCCAGAACAGCTATACCGATGCCCACCGTGAGGCTGACACCAGAATGATCGAAAGCCTGCTTGCCCAAGTGCGGCAGGCGGTCTCCGCGTCGCGCGGTATCGAAGCAGCCGAAGTCGACGCGCTCGCGGACAGAGCACCACTGTTACGCGACGACGCGGTCACCGGTCGCTTGGTCGATCGAATCGGATTCCGCGACGAGGCGTATGACCGAATCGCCGAACTCGTTGGCGCGTCTGACGATGCGCCGCCCCGGCTGTACCTGTCGCGGTACGCGAAAGCCACCGCTTCGCGGCCCTCGCCGGTGCCGCCGGTGCCGGGTCGCAAACGTAAGCCGGCTATCGCCGTCGTCACCCTGCACGGTCTGATCGTCAGCGGCCGGGGTGGACCACAGGTGCTGCCGTTCGGCGATTCGAGCGCCGGCGGTGACACCATCGCCGCGGCCTTGCGCGAGGCGGCGGTCGACGATTCCGTTTCCGCGATCGTCCTGCGCGTGGACAGTCGTGGCGGAATGGCCACCGCGTCGGAAACCGTCTGGCGCGAGGTGATCAAGGCGCGGGACAGCGGCAAACCCGTCGTCGCGTCGATGGGTGCGGTCGCGGCATCAGGTGGCTATTACGTGTCGATGGCCGCTGATGCGATCGTCGCCAACCCGGGAACCATCACCGGCTCGATCGGTGTCGTGACCGGCAAGCTGGTCGCACGGGAACTCAAAGAACGCCTCGGCGTCGGCTCGGAGTCGGTGCGCACCAACCCCAATGCCGACGCCTGGTCGATCAACCAGCCCTTCACCGACGCGCAGCACGCGCTAGTGGAGGCGGAGGCGGATCTGTCCTATTCCGACTTCGTCGAGCGCGTCGCCGAGGGTCGCAAGATGACCGTCGACGCGGTCGATGCCGTTGCCCGCGGTCGCGTGTGGACCGGGGCCGACGCGTTGGAGCACGGCCTCGTCGACGAACTTGGCGGGTTCCGCACCGCCGTCAACCGCGCCAAGGTGCTGGCCGGCCTTCATCCCGACGACGACGTCCGCCTGGTCAATTACCCCGGCTCGTCGCTGATGGACATGCTGAGGCCGAAGCCGTCTTCGCAGCCAGCGGCCGCGTCGGTGCCCGAGGCCTTGGCCGTCCTCGTCGGCCGCTCGGTGGCCGGGGTGCTCGGCCACCGAGCGGTCACTGACCGGCATCAGTGCGCTCTGGTCGGGCGAGTATCGCTTCTGAGCGAGCGCGGTCCCCGCGTGTGGACCTCAGTTGGAGCGTAGGTAGCCGTAAACCATGGCGAAGTTGTTGTTCACCTCGTCGGGAATGGGTATCGGCCCGCCAAGAGCCCTTGCGCCCCAGGCGATCTGCGCGGTGCGCTCCACCAGTGCGGTGACATGCAGCACCTTGTCGGGGCGCTGGCCGACCGCCACCAGCCCGTGGTTTGCGATCAGCGCTGCCGCCCTGTCCTGCAACGCTTTCACTGCGTTGTCGCCGACGTCGGGACTTCCCGACGCCGCGTACTCCGCACACCGGATTTCGCCGCCGCAGTACACGGCGAACTCGTCGACGCAGGCCGGAATCGACTGACGGGCGACCGCGAACATCGTGGCCCACACCGGATGACTGTGGATCACGCTGCCGATGTCGTCGAATGCGCGATAGCACGCCAGGTGCAGCGCCATCTCCGTCGACGGGCTGCGACCGTCCTTGGCGGTCAGCACAGCGCCTTCGGGGTCGACGAGGACGAGGTCGTCCAGCACCATGTCGGCGTAGTCCACCGACGACGGCGTGATGACGATGTTGCCGTCCTCGCGCCTGGCCGAGATATTACCCGCGGTGCCCTCGACGAGGCCTCGACGCAGCATGTCCTTGGCGGCGTTGAGCACCGCGTCCTCGGGGTCGGCGACGTACCTCACCATTTCAGCACCTCCGGGTTGACGATGTGCGCGGGCGTGCGTCCGGACAACAGCATCTCGAGGCCGTCGGCGACGATCTGCGCCTGCCGCGCCTCAGTGTTCCACGTGGCGCCGCCGATATGGGGTGTGAGCACGACGTTGGACATCGCCGCGAGCGGATGATCGACCGGCAGCCATTCGCCGACGAAGTGGTCCAGCCCGGCCGCTGCGAGCTTGCCACCGCGCAGCGCCTCGACCAGTGCATCGGTGTTGTGCAGTTGCGCGCGAGCAGTATTGAGGAACACCGCGCCGTCGCGCATCTTCGCGAATTGGTCGGCGCCGATCATGCCCACGGTGTCGTCGGTGACGGGCGCGTGCAGCGAGACGACGTCGGCCTCGGCGAGCAGGTCGTCGAGGCTGTGGGTGGCCTCGTCGTTGTACGGGTCGTAGGCGATCACCGTCAGGCCGAGCCCCTGCAGTCGCCAGCGCAGCGCTCGGGCCACGGCGCCGAGACCCACCAGCCCGGCCGTCATCCCCGCGACCTCCCATGCCCGGAACCGTTGGTAGGGGATGGTGCCGTCGCGAAACACCTCTCCGGCGCGGACGTCGGCATCGGCGGTCAGCACCTGACGGGTCGCCGCGAAGAGCAGTGCGATCGCCATTTCCGCGACGGCGTCGGCATTGCGGCCGGGCGTATTCAGCACCGGCACCTTGACCGCCGTCGCCGCGGCGACGTCGACATTGTTGGGGTCCCCGCGCGTGGACGCGACCGCCCGCAACGGCAGATCGAGTACCGGCCCGCTCACCGAATCAGCCTCCACGACAAGGATGTCGGCGCGCTCGGCGGTGGCACGCTCGGCGAGCTGTTCGGCCGAGTAGATCCGCAGCGGGCGCAGCTCGATCCACGGGTCGTACACGACGTCGACCAGTCGGTTCAGCTTGTCGAGGCCGGGACCGCGCAGTGGTGCGGTCACGAGCGCGCGAAGTCTGCTCACGTATGGACATGCTGGCGTACGGTGGCGCCCGTGTCAGCCAAAGCGGTCACTATCGGCATCGACATCGGTACCACGGCCGTGAAGGCGGTGGCCGCGGACGAGGACGGTCGGGTGGCCGCGCGGGTCCGGATCCCCCATCGACTGCTGGTGCCCGCACCGAATCAGTTGGAACACGACGCCGACGAGGCGTGGCGGCGGGGACCGCTGGCGGCACTTGCCGAATTGCGACGGCCCGATGCCTCGGCGTTGGCGGTCACCGCGATGGTGCCGTCCCTGACGGCCGTCGACGTCGACGGGCGTCCGCTCACCCCGGGCCTGCTCTATGGTGATGTCCGCGGTCGACGAGACGCAGGCCCGGACACCACGTTCCTCTCCGGTGAAGCAGAAGCGTTCCTGCGCTGGACGGTGGGGGAGGCACCCGACGCCCACGGGTACTGGCCCGCGGCGGCGGTGGCCAATCACATGCTCGCGGGGGAGGCAATCATCGACAATTCCACCGCCAGCACCGCTTACCCGTTGTTCGACGGCGAGCGATGGAGCGAATCGGTCTGCGCCGAGTGCGGTACGGAGCCGGCGGCGATGCCGCAGGTAAAGACGACGGGCGTCGCCGCGGGTCGGCTGCGGGGCTCCGACACCGTGTTGGCCGCGGGCGCCGTCGATGCGGTGTGCGAGCAGATCGTCGCGGGCGCCGACGAGGACGGCGACGTACTGGTGTTGTGCGGAACAACTCTGATCGTGTGGGTGACAACGAGTGAGTTCCGTGAGGTGCCCGGCCTCTGGACACTGCCGCACACCGCGGCGGGCAAGCTCCAGATCGGCGGGCCGAGTAATGCGGGTGGTCTGTTCCTCGGCTGGGTGGACCGTCTCGTCACGCCGAATGGCGACGTCGACCCCGGGCGGGTGCCGGTGTGGTCGCCGTACCTGCGCGGTGAACGCGTCCCGCTGCACGATCCCGATCGCCGCGGCGTGCTCGACGGGCTGGACCTCACCCACGACGGCGCAGCGGTGCGACGGGCCGCCTATGAGGCGTCGGGATTCGTTGTGCGGCAGATCATCGAGATGAGCGGCGCCCGGGCGAGGCGCATTGTCGCGACGGGCGGCGGCACGCGCGTCGCGCCGTGGATGCAGGCCATCGCCGACGCCACCGGGCTGCCGGTGAGCGTGTCGGGCGTCGCCGAGGGCGCCGCGCTGGGTGCGGCGTTCTTCGCGCGGATGGCGGCCGGACTCGAAACCGCCGTCGGCGACGCCGCGCGGTGGGCCTCTGTCTGCCGCATCGTCGAACCCGACCCCGCGTGGGCCGACCCGGTACAAGACCGGTACGCCAGGTTCCTCGAACTGGCAGGTGAACCTAGCGCTTGATCGCGGACAGGTAGCTCATGTCGGCGAAGAAGCCCATCGCACTGTCCTACGGGAATACGAACCCGTTGGCGGCGTAGGCGTCTCGCATCGTCTGAGCCGTCACATCCCAACCTCGCGCGGCGAGGTAGTCGATGACGTCATTGCGCTCGTCGCGATAGATCAGCTCCGACATCTCGATGTTGTGGCCGTACTTCTTGAGCCGGTCCGCGATCTCCTGGGACCTCTCGTCGGAGAATGCGCTGATGTCCGGAATGTGCTCGGTGGCGACGCGGCTTCCCGGCGCGCTGAGTTCGTCGATGCGGTCGAACAACAGATCCTGTGCCTCGGGTGGCAGGTAGATCAGCAATCCCTCGGCAATCCATGCAGTCGGCTGAGTGGGATCGAAGCCGTTGTCCAGCAGCGCTTTCGGCCATTCCTCACGGAGGTCGATCGCGATCTGTCGCCGGTCCGCGGTAGGCTCGGCGCCCAACTGCGCCAGCGTGTCGCTCTTGAACGCGATGACCTCGGGTTGGTCCAGCTCATAGACGGTGGTCCCCGCGGGCCACGCCAACCGATCACGCGCGCGCGTTGCCAGGATCGTCCTCGCGGCGACGGATCATGAACGGCCTGCGCAGGCGGCGGCCGGCAGTTGGGTTGTGTCGAACCATGGCGTGCGCTGCCATTCCCCGTGCTGCGTTCGCACGTTGCGAACCGTCGACCTTCGTCGAGGTCGATCGGTGCTCATGGTCTTCATGTCCTTGAGCCGCGCGCCGATGCTGGCGGCGGCGTCGGGGTGATACTCGGTGGCCAGCCGGCTGCCTCGCGCGCTGAGTGCGGTGATGTCGTCGAACAGCCGGTCCTGCGCGTTGCAGCAGCGACCCAGGCCGTCGGCTGGTGTGGGTCGAAACCGCTGGCGCACAAAGCCTTCGGCCAGTCCTCCCGCAGGTCGATGCCGACCGTGCGCTGTTCGGCGGCCGGGGTCGCGCCGATGGACTCCATCGTCGCGGACTTGAACCGGACCACCTGGGGCTGGTCGATCTCGTAGACGACGGTGCCTTCGGGCCATGACAGCCGGTAGGCGCGCGAATCCAGACCCGACGCCAAAATCACGGCCTGGCGTATACCGGCCGCGCCTGCGTCGGTGAAGAAGTCGTCGAAGAATCGCGTTCGCACCGCGATCGAGGTGGCGAGGAACGCCGGACCGCCGGGCTCGCCGTCGTCGGGCAATTCGACCTCCCCGTCGGCGAGCTTGGTGAAGAAGTCCAGGCCGACGGCGCGCACCAGCGCCGCGGCATAGGGGTCGTCGAACAGCGGGTCGGCGTCACGACTTGCCACCGCGCGTGCGGCGGCAACCATTGTGGCGGTGGTGCCGACGCTGGACGCCAAATCCCAGCTGTCTCCGTCGGTTCGGCTGTCCGCCCGGCTCATGACTCGAGTATGCCGGTGACGTACTGCAGGTCACCGAATCGGGCGACATCGTCGTCGTCCTCGACGATGGGGGGCAGACCGTTCTCGCTCAGCAGTTGCTTGACGCTTTGGGAGGTGATCTGCCAACCGCGATCGGCCAGGTATGCCGACGCTTCGTTGCGGTCGCCGAGGTAGATGAGGTCGGCGAAGTCGAGTTCGAAGCCGTGGTCGCGCCACTGCTGGGCGGCTTCCTGCATCCGCTCGATGGCCTTCTCGTGGTCTGCCGTGTCGATGCTCGGCGTGCTCTCGACCGCGACGCGACTGCCGACGGCGCTGAGCTCGGTGATGGTGTCGAGCAGCTGGTCCTGCGCCTCCGGCGGCAGATAACCCAACAGGCCCTCTGCGCTCCACGCGGTGGGCCTGCTCGGCTCGAACCCGGCGGCGATCAGCGCCGAGGGCCAGTCGAAGCGAAGATCCACCGCGACGGTCCGGCGGTCGGCGGACGGCTTGGCGCCGAAGTCCGCGAGCGTTCTGGTCTTGAACTCGATGACCTCGGGCTGGTCGATCTCGTAGACGGTCGTCCCCGCGGGCCAGGCCAGCCGGTAAGCCCGGGAATCGAGGCCCGACGCCAGGATGACCGCCTGCCCGACTCCGGACGAGGCTGCCCCTGTGAAGAACTCGTCGAAGAACTTGGTCCGTACCGCCATGTTGTCGGTCATCCGCGCCATTCCCACGGATGCGTGGTCGACGTCGAGATCCTCGGCGCGCAGCTCGCCACTCGCGAGTTTGGTGAAGAAGTCCACCCCGACCGCGCGGACCAGAGGCTCGGCGAACGGATCGTTGATCAGCGCATCGTCGGCCTTGGTCGCGATCGCGCGCGCCGCGGCGACCATCGTCGCCGTTGCGCCGACGCTCGACGCGAGATCCCAGGTGTCGTTGTCAGTCCTAGCCATGATCAGCCCCTAGTCGAAAGTCATTTACTTAGTGGATATAACGAGACGAGTCCCACGGTATGTTCCCCGGCTGAGAAGGAACTGTGAGTGCACATCGGGGCAGCAGGATGCAGGGCAAAGGAGCTGCAACTGTTAGTCTCGTAGACTGTTTGACGCGTGACTTCGCAGGCTGCGCGCCTGACGGACGTCGCACCCGACTTAACCAAGAACCCGCTGGTCAGACCAGCCACATTTGCATGCCGCTAGTCACAGGTCGGCTGCGCAGGAGGAAGAGTGCTTTCGGCTTTCATCTCGTCACTGCGGACAGTGGACCTGCGGCGCAAAATCCTCTTCACCATCGGCATCGTCATCCTTTACCGCGTGGGCGCCTCGATTCCGTCGCCCGGCGTCAACTACCCGAACGTTCAGCAGTGCATCGCGGAGGTCAGCGGCGGCGATTCGGGCCAGGTCTACTCACTGATCAACCTGTTTTCCGGCGGCGCGCTCCTGCAGCTCTCGGTGTTCGCGGTCGGCATCATGCCCTACATCACCGCCAGCATCATCGTTCAGCTGCTGACCGTCGTCATCCCGCGTTTCGAGCAGCTGCGTAAAGAGGGCCAGGCCGGCCAGACGAAGATGACGCAGTACACGCGTTACCTGTCGATCGCCCTGGCCCTGCTGCAGTCGACCAGCATCGTGGCGCTGGCCGCCAACGGTGGCCTGCTGCAGGGCTGCACGCTCGACATCATCCAGGGTCAGAGCGACGGCCTGAACATCTTCACGCTCGTCGTGATGGTGCTGGTGATGACCGCGGGCGCCGCGCTGGTGATGTGGATGGGCGAGCTGGTCACCGAGCGCGGCATCGGCAACGGCATGTCGCTGATGATCTTCGCCAGCATCGCGTCGGCGATCCCGGGCGAGGGCAAGTCCATTCTGGACAGCCGTGGCGGCCTGGTGTTCACCATGGTCTGCCTGGCGACGCTGGGCATCGTCGTGGGCGTGGTGTTCGTCGAGCAGGGACAGCGACGCATCCCCGTCCAGTACGCCAAGCGCATGGTCGGCAGGCGGATGTACGGCGGCACGTCGACCTATCTGCCGCTGAAGGTGAACCAGGCGGGCGTCATCCCGGTCATATTCGCGTCGTCGCTCATCTATATCCCGCACCTCATCACGCAGCTGATCACCAGCGGGGACCCGAACGCGGCCAACAGCGGCTTTTCGAGGTTCATTGCCGAATACCTGACGAACCCGGCTGACCCGGCCTATATCGCGGTCTATTTCGGGCTCATCATCTTCTTCACGTACTTCTATGTGTCGATCACGTTCAACCCCGAGGAACGTGCCGACGAGATGAAGAAGTTCGGTGGGTTCATCCCGGGCATCCGTCCAGGTGCGCCCACCGCCGACTATCTGCGATATGTGCTCAATCGGATCACCCTGCCGGGCTCGATCTATCTGGGCGTCATCGCCGTGTTGCCGAACCTGTTCCTGCAGATCGGCAACACCGGCTCAGTGCAGAACCTGCCCTTCGGCGGTACTGCGGTTCTGATCATGGTCGGTGTCGGCTTGGATACGGTCAAACAGATCGAGAGCCAGCTGATGCAACGCAACTACGAAGGGTTCCTGAAGTGAGAGTCGTTCTACTCGGACCGCCCGGCGCGGGTAAAGGCACCCAGGCACAGAAGCTCTCTGAGAAGCTCGGAATCCCGCAGATCTCAACCGGCGACCTGTTCCGCAAGAACATCAACGAAGGCACCGAACTGGGGGTCGAGGCCAAGCGTTACCTCGACGCCGGCGACCTGGTGCCGAGCACCCTCACCAATGCACTGGTCGAGGACCGGATCGAGCAGGAGGACGCGGCCGCCGGGTTCATCCTCGACGGTTACCCGCGCTCGGTCGAGCAGGCCAAGGCCCTCGACGAGATGCTGAAGAACCACAACACCAAGCTCGACGCCGTGCTGGAGTTCGCCGTCTCAGAGGACGAGCTCTTCACGAGGCTCAAGGCCCGTGGCCGCGCCGACGACACCGAAGACGTCATCCGCAACCGGATGCAGGTCTACCGGGACGAGACCGAGCCGCTGCTGGAGTATTACTCCCACAACAACCTCCAGACCGTCGATGCCGTGGGCCCGCTGGACGAGGTGTTCGCCCGGGCGCTACGAGCGCTCGGCAAGTAGTTCGGTCATGGGTCTGCCAGGGCTGCGCAGCCGCCGGGTCGTGCCGCAGCGCACCCCCGCCGAACTCGACGCGATGGCCGCTGCGGGGGCACTGGTTGCGTCCGCGTTGGCCGCGGTCCGCGAAGCCGCGGTCCCCGGTGTGTCCACGCTCGCGCTCGACGAGATCGCCGAAGCGGTGATCCGCGACGGTGGCGGGACCCCGTCGTTTCTCGGCTACCACGGCTTTCCGGCCAGCATCTGCTCGTCGGTCAATGATCGTGTGGTGCATGGCATTCCGTCCGCGGACGACATCCTCGCGTCGGGCGATTTGGTGTCCATCGATTGCGGGGCGATCCTGGATGGCTGGCACGGCGACTCCGCGGTCACCTTCGGTATCGGTCCGTTGATTCCCGTCGACGAAGCGCTGTCCGCAGCCACCCGCGAGGCCATGGAGGCGGGCATCGCCGCGATGGTGCCCGGCAACCGGCTCACCGACGTCTCACACGCGATCGAGGTCGAGTCGCATGCCGCCGAGAAGCGGTACGGGCGCAAGTTCGGGATCGTCGCCGGCTACGGCGGGCACGGCATCGGCAGGCAGATGCACATGGACCCGTTCCTGCCCAACGAAGGGGCACCCGGACGGGGCCCGCATCTGGCGGCCGGCTCGGTGCTGGCCATCGAACCGATGCTCACTCTCGGCACCACGAAGACCGTTGTGCTCAAAGACCAGTGGACCGTCGTCACGGCCGACGGATCCCGCGCCGCGCACTGGGAACACACCGTGGCCGTCACCGACGACGGGCCGCGGCTCCTCACGTCGCTCTAGACCTCCCGCCGAACGCGGGTTACCCGCACACATTCGGCCCGTTTTGCGTGCAACGAGTCCACACTGGGCGGTGGACGGGAATCCGTCGACACTGAACCGGATGACCCGCAACCTCGTATTACCAACGGAGGTTGAAATTTGGACGACCCCGGGACCGCAGAAAGCCAGGTCATGCGGGTGCTCTTTGAGGAGCACGCCGCAGTCCTTTGGCGCTATGTCGTGCGGCTCACCGGGGATGCAGCTCGAGCGGAGGATGTCGTGCAGGAGACGCTACTGCGGGCGTGGCGCCATCCCGAGGTGACCGGCGACAGCGAGAGGTCCGCGCGGGCGTGGCTGTTCACCGTCGCGCGTAACCTCGTCATCGACGAAAGACGAAGCGCGAGGTTCCGCAGCGAAACGGGGACCCCCGACGTGGAACAAGCGGCGGACCGCGCGGGACCCGATGAGGTGGAGACGGCGCTGGACCGCATGTTGCTCAGCGAGGCGTTGGCCCAGCTGTCCGAGGACCACCGGGCCGTCATCAGCCGCGCGTACTACCAGGGCGCTTCAACCGCCCAGATCGCTGCCGATCTGCAGATCGCCGAAGGCACCGTGAAATCGCGGCTGCACTACGGGATGCGGGCCCTGCGCCTGCGGCTGCAGGAGATGGGGGTGAGGAGATGACACTGTTCGGACTGCCGAGGGGTGGTGACGAGGTGGACGACGATCGCTATGCGACGTGGGACGCCGCTTACGTCCTCGGCGCCTTATCCACCGACGAGCGCGTGGAGTACGAGGCGCACCTGCAGATGTGTCCGCGGTGCCGCGCCGCCGTCGACGAACTGGGTGAGATTCCTCCGCTGCTCGCCAAACTGGACAAGGCCGACATTGCGTCGCTCGACGGAGAACAGTCCGAGCCGCATTTGCGACCGCAGATGCTGGATTCGTTGTTGCATCGCGTCAACGCGAGCCGCAGGCGCTCCCGCTGGATGACGACCGCCGCGCTGGCCGCCGCGGCCGCGGTGCTGGCCATTGGACTGGTGATCGCCATACGACCTGATGCGCTGGGCTTTGGGACCGGCACCGACCAGATCGCCGGATCCGCGATGGAGATGTCGAAGGTGTCCGAGACACCGATCAACGCGACCATCAGCCTGACCGGCTACGGCTGGGGTACCCGCATCGACATGGCGTGCACGTACGGCGACTGGGGCAGGCGCGATGCACCGCCGCAGAATCTGGGGATGGTCGTGGTCGGCCGCGACGGTAGTCAGAGCCAGGTCGCGACGTGGCTGGGCCTGTCGGGCGCGACCGCCTTACCCAGCGCGAACACGCCCCTCCCGATCGACGAAATCGCTGCTGTGCAACTGGTTTCACCCGATTCCGGCCAGGTGCTGCTCGAAAAGCAGCTGTGATTCCAGCCACGGGGTGAACCGAATCTCGTAGCCGTTCGTGTCCTCTATATGGCAAGGCATCGAGTTGTCGACCACATCGTCGCGTATCTCGCGTCGGTGGGGGTCGATTACATCTTCGGCGTCGACGGCGCGAATATCGAGGATCTGTACGACGCTGCGTTCTACCGCGCTGACATCACCGCGGTGCTGGCCAAGCACGAGTTCTCCGCTGCCACAATGGCCGACGGTTACAGCCGCAGCGGCGCCGGACTGGGCGTGGTCGCCGCGACGTCGGGCGGCGGATGCCTCAACACGGTTCCGGGCCTGGGCGAAGCCTATGCGAGCCGGGTGCCGGTGCTGGCACTCATCGGGCAGGCCCCGACGGCACTCGACGGTCGAGGGGCGTTCCAGGACACCAGCGGCCGTAACGGTGCACTCGACGGGCAGGCGTTGTTCTCGGCGGTGTCGGTCTATTGCCGGCGTGTGACGACCGCGGAGGACATCGTCGCGGCGCTACCGGAGGCCATCGCCGCGGCGAAGACGGGCGGGCCCGCAGTCCTGTTGCTGCCCAAGGATATTCAGCAGGCAACACTCGAGTCCGTGAACGGCACCGAGATCTCGATCATCCAGCGCACCGTACATACCGGTGATCCGCATCCGATCGTGCGCGCACTTCGGCGGGTAGACGGGCCGGTCACGATCATCGCCGGTGAGCAGGTGGCCCGAGACGATGCCCGGGCCGAACTCGAACAGCTGCGGGCACTGCTGCGGGCGCGGGTGGCATGCGTGCCCGACGCCAAAGACGTCGCGGGCACACCGGGAATGGGCTCGTCGTCCGCCCTCGGCGTGACCGGCGTGATGGGCCATCCCAGCGTGGCGACCGCCATCGCCGAGAGCGCGCTGTGTCTCGTGGTCGGCACCCGGCTGTCGGTGACGGCGCGCGCCGGTCTGGACCGCGCGCTGCGGTCGACGAACGTCTACTCGATCGGCGCCGAGGCTCCCTTTCTGCCGTGGACCCATGTGCACACCGACGACCTCCGTGGGTCGTTGTCCAGGCTCACCACGGCCCTGTCAGGCCGCGGCAGGCCGCCCCGGCTCCGGGTCCCCGATACGGCGCGTCGCGCGGAGCTGCACCCACCCGCGCACAGCGGGCCGGGGATTCGGTATCGCGACGCGATGACGTTGCTCGACCGGATGCTGCCCGACGGCGTGGACGTCGTCGTCGACGCGGGCAACGTCGGCGCCGCAGCGATACATCACCTGCCGGTCCGCCGTGACGGCCGGTTCATCGTCGCGCTGGGTATGGGCGGTATGGGGTACAGCTTCGGTGCCGGTATCGGCGTGGCGTTCGGCAACGCCGCCGACCTGCACAGCCGCACCGTCGTCATCTCCGGCGATGGCTCGTTCTTCATGCACGGCATGGAGATTCACACCGCGCTGCAGTACAGGTTGCCCGTCACCTTCCTACTGTTCGACAACCACGCGCACGCGATGTGCGTCACGCGCGAACAGCAGTTCTACGGCGACCTGTACAGCTACAACCGGTTCGGGCCGAGCCGGCTGGGCGCCGGCCTGGCCGCGATGTTCCCGGAACTGCGTTCGGTGGACGTCGACGATGTCGACGCCCTGCCCGCCGCGCTCGAGACTGCACTGGGCGTGGATGGCCCGTCAGTCGTGAGCATCGAGTGTTCCGCAGATGAAATCCCACCGTTCGCAGCATTTCTCGGCAACGACGCCGACGCTGACAAGAAGCCCGACAACACCAACGAGGAGCACCCATATGTCGCTGCCCGCACTTGAGGACATCGCGGTCGACCGGGGCACCACCGACCCCCTCGACGGCGTGATCCGCGTCGAAACGTCTCCGAAGGAGAAGGCGACACCGATCATCATGGAGATGATGCGGTCGGTGTATCCCCACGACGAGGTTTTCGGAACATACTGCACCGTCAACGATTACGTCGACTGTCCGCCCGACGAGCTCTACGAATGGCTGGCGGACACCCGCTGCCTCGAGGAGTGGACCTACAGCCTGCGCGGGTTCGAGCAGACCGATGAACCCGGCCTCTGGGTGGCCTACGACAAACTCGGCGGCGACACGGGAAGCCCGATCTACACCCGAACCGTCGCCAACCCCGACGCGCGCACGATCGACTACCACTGCGCCTGGGATCAGGGCAAGCACCTTTGGATGATCTATCTGATGCGAATCGTCGACGCGCAGTTGGTGTTCGACAAGCCCGGCTCGGTGGTGCTGTGGACCAACTGCCATCACCCGTTCTACGACGAGAACCCCTATCCGGAGACCGCACCGCCGAAGCGCCCGGTGTGGGTCGGGGACTTCTGGGACATGTTCGGCCACGGTCATCTGCTGGAGCTGAAGAACCTCAAGGCGATCGCCGAGTACCGCCACCACCACGGCCTCGCCGTCAAGCCGGATTGGATGAAGTGATGACTGTCAGCCTGATCGATGTGTCGACGTATCTGCCGGGAAAGCCGATCAGCGCCGACTATTACGCCCAGTTCGCCGAATCCGACGACCTGCGCGACAACGTGATGTTCCGGGCGCCGAAGTTCCGCCATCATGTGGCCGAGGACGAGACGGCCATCGACATGGTCGAAAGTGCCGCGGCCGGGCTGATCGAACGCCACGGCCAGGACACCGTCGCGGGCGCCGATATCCTGATCACCCACACCCAGATGCCCGACATGCCGTTCTACGGCGGAGGCGGCGGGATGGCGCATCGCCTCGGGATGAAACCGAATTGGGTTCTCGATCTGCACAACGGCGGATGTGCGGCGTTCGTGCTCGCGCTGAAAGTGGCACGCAACCTGATCGAGTCGGGCGAAGGACGCACCGCGCTGATAGCGATCGCTCAGAATGCGGCCGGCCAGGCGTTCGACCAGCCGACGATTCGGCGCAAGGCGCAGGCGTCAGTGCCCGGCGATGGTGCCGCGGTGGGGCTGGTGACGCTGTCCGACCGGTCACCGATCCTCGACATCGAATGCCGCACCTACGGTGAGTTCGCCGGCGACATGACGCTCGCGGTCGACCCGCCCCGTAAGTGGTGGCAGGCCGGTCCGGGGGAGGGCTGCATCGGGTTCACCGAAAGCAAGATCACCAAGGTGCTGGCCCGGGGCAACCGACAGGTGCCCGAGGTCTCCTACGCGGTGTGCGATCGAATCGGCGTGAAGCCAAGGGATCTCGACCTCCTGGTGACCAACCAGCCGAATCGCGCATTCCTGCGGAACTGGCGCGAAGCGATGGAGCTGGATAAATCGAGACACCTCGATACTTTTGATGACTGCGGGAACCTGTTCGCCGCGGGTATTCCGATCAACCTGGACCGTGCCATCACCGACGGCCAGCTGAAAAAGGGCGATGTCGTCATGATGTCGGCGTTCGCGCACGCCGGCGACTTCGCGGGAGCCGCGGCGGTCAGGTGGGGTGGGAGAGGCTGATGTCCACCCCCAATCGCGATGTCACGGACGCAGCCGTGGGCGCGCTGCCCGGTGCGGTGAACCCAATGGCGCTGTCGCTCAACGAGAATCCGTTCCCGCCGCTGCCATCGGTGCGGTCTGCGCTGGTCGCCGCCATCGATGCGGGCAACCGGTATCCGGAGTTCCTGCCCGAGCGGCTTCGTACATTGATTGCCGGTCACCTCGGGGTGCCCGACGAGCAGGTCGTCATCGGGGTCGGTGCCACCGGCGTGATCCTGCAGGTGCTCAACGCTGTCACGCGCCCCGGCGACAAAATGGTGATGACGTCCCCGACGTTCGACGGCTATCCGATCTTCGCCCATATGGCCCGGCTGGAGTCGGTCACCGTCGGACTCGACGAACACGGCCACCACGACCTCGACGCCATGGCCGACGCCGCCGCGAAGGCCCGAGTCGTGGTGGTGTGCCGGCCGCACAATCCGACCGGAACTGTTGAGCCGGTAGCCGACATCGAGCGGTTTCTCCAGCGCATCCCGGCCGACACCGTCGTCGTGCTCGACGAGGCGTATGTCGAGTTTCTCGCGCCACACCATCGCATCGACGGTCCTGAACTTGTCGTCCGGTATCCGAATGTCGTTGTAGTGCGTACCTTCTCGAAGGCATATGGGCTGGCCGGGCTACGCGTCGGCTACGGATTCTGTGCGCCCGAGCTGGCGCGCGAACTATGGACCATGCAGCAGCCGTTCGGTATCGCCATCACCGGCATGGTGGCTGTCGCCGCGTCGTATGACGCGGAAAGTGAGCTGGAACAACGTATCCGGATGATCACCGCCGAACGCCGCTACCTGCGTATGCGGCTGAGGGCGATGGGGGTGTACAGCACGGATGCGCACGCCAACTTCGTATACCTGCCACCCTGGGGCCGGCAGTGGCGCGAGGTGTTCGACGGCACCGGCCTGAAGGTCCGCGGCTACGCCGACGGCGGTGTACGAATCACCGTCGGCAGCCGTCAGTCCACCCGTGCGGTGGTGGGCGCTGTGCGGGCTGCGCTGCACTGACGGCGTGGATCAGTATTGGACCCTGAATCCGCCGATCAGGCTGATCGTGTTGCCATCGGGATCGGTGATCGCCGAAAGGTGAACCCCCTTGCTGGCGCCGGTGACGTCGCCCGGCTCGAGTCCGCGTCCGCGGAGCTCAGCCATGTGGATCTGCAGATCGTCGACGGCGAAGTTCAGCAACCCGGACCCTGCGCGCGCGGCGTCGACGAAGACCTGGACCCACGCGCCCGGTAGAACCTGCCATTCGGCCAGGGTGGGCATGGGGTTGTTGTCGGCGGGTCGCCCGAACAGTGCCTCGTACCATCGGCTGCTCACCTGCAGGTCGGACACCGGCACGACGGCGAGCACATGCTGGATGGACATAGATTCCCTTCCTTGTCGCAAGGACAGACTCGTGGAGGACGCGAGAGTCATCGCGCGGACCCGAGGCTGCCGGGTGCGGTATGAAGGGGCGTGCCCTCGCAACCGTCGTGGCCGCGCAAGCGCGACCCCATCGAGTTGGCGCGCGCCAACTGGGAGCGCTTCGGCTGGGGCGAGGTCGCCGACGGCATGGTGGCGGTCACGTCGGTGATGCGGGCCCACCAGATACTGCTGGCCCGGGTCGAGAACGCGCTGCGGCCATACGACCTGAGCTTTTCCCGATTCGAGTTGCTGCGGTTGTTGGCCTTCAGCCGCGGTGGCGCGCTGCCGATCACCAAGGCGTCGGACCGGCTGCAGGTGCACGTCACCAGCGTCACGCACGCGATCCGGCGGCTGGAGGCCGACGGTCTGGTGGAGCGCACACCCCATCCGACCGACGGCCGCACCACGCTGGTGCGGATCACCGATCTCGGCCGGTCGACGGTCGAGGACGCCACCGTCACGCTCAACAGCGAGGTGTTCGCCGACATCGGCATGTCCGACCGCGAGTCCCGTGCGCTCGCGGCCTCGATCGAGACGCTGCGCCGCAATTCCGGCGACTTCTAGGAACGCGGAAGCGGGATCGTCGCGGTCACCGCGGTGCCCGAACCCGGGCGCGACCGGATGTTCAACCGGCCGCCGACGATCTCGGCCCGCTCGGCCATCGACAGCAGGCCGTAGCCGCCCATCTCGTCGCTGCCCAGGGGATGCTCGAAGGTGTCGAAACCGACTCCGTCGTCGACGATTTCGAGCCGGGCGACGTCCCCGGTCTCGCCCGCGTCGACGGCAAAGGTAAGCCGTGCGGACGTGGCCTTCGCATGTTTGACGACGTTTTGCAGGCATTCCTGCGCGATCCGGTACAGCGCGAGCTCGATGTGGTCGGGCACGCGGTTCTCCACCAGCTCGACATCGATGCCGATCTGGGGGATGGACCGCGCGAGGCTGGCGAGGCCACCCGCCAGCCCGAGATCGTCGAGCACTGGCGGCCGTAGTCCGCTGATAGCGGCGCGCGCTTCGCCCAGCGTGAGATCGACGAGTTCGCGGGCCTTCTCCAACTGTTCGGAGGCAGCCTCTGGATCGTCGGACACCGCGCGGCTGGCCGCGTCGAGCCGGTACGACAAGGTGATCAGTCGCTGCGAGATGCCGTCGTGGATATCGCCGGCCAGCCGCCGCCGCTCGAGCTCCTGGGCCTCGATGACCTGCTCGACGAAGTTCTCGTGGGCCCGTTCGCGAGCGACCAGCTGGCGGTGCAAGCGGGCCTGATGGAGCGCACCGGCGATCAGCCTGCCGATCACCAGCAGCAGTTCGACGTCGCGCGCGGTGAAGTCGCGATGCTCGACGGTGTGCACGTTTAGCACGCCGACCAGCCCGCCCGGGTCGGTCTCCATCGGCACCGACACCATCGACGTGAAGTCCTTCCCGCGCAGGGACTCGAACGGCATGTAGCGCGGATCGGCTTCCTTGTCCTGCCTGATCACCACCGGCTCGCGGTGGCTCGCGACCCATCCGGAAATGCCCTGGCCCAACGGCAATCGGATCTTGCCCACCTCGGCGTCGAACGGCGGTGTCGCGCCCGCGAGCGTCAGTGACCGGTCGCTGTCGTCGAGGACGTGGACGAAGCACACGTCGCTGGCGGTGGCAGCGGTGATCATCCGTGCGGCCGCCGCGGCCAGCGGCTCGACCCCGGGCCCTTTGGACGCGGCCTGGATCAGTTCGCGCAGCAGTGCGAGTTCGCGGTCGGTGTCGACAAGGTCGCGGACCGCGTTCGGGGGGTTGGCGTCCGGGCTCATTGGTAGATGCCTTCACGGAGGGCCGTCGCCACGGCTCCGGTGCGGTCGCTGACCCCGAGCTTGCGGTAGATCGAGCTCAGGTGCGTCTTGACGGTCTCGTCGCCGATCACCAGCTTGGACGCGATCGCGCGGTTGGACAGGCCGTTCACGACGTACGAGAGGATCTCGCTCTCGCGCTGAGTCAAGCCTTGGCGCGCACCGGGCCAGAATTCGTCGCGCTGCATCCGCGCGGCGGTGTCCACCGCCCTGGCGGCCATGCTCGGGTCGATCGCCGTCTCACCGCGATGCACGAACTCGAGCTGACGGACGAGCTCGTCGCTGCTGATGCTTTTCAGGAGGTATCCGGACGCGCCCACCCGCAGGGCCTGAAAGAGGTATTGCTCGTCGTCGTAGACGGAGAGCATCACGACCTTGCGGTTGGGGTCGCGCCCGCGCAACGCCACGCAGAGGTCCAGGCCGCTGGACCCGTGCATGCGCACATCCGACAGCACGATGTCGGGGTTCAATTCGTCAACGACGCTGAGCGCACGCTCAGCGCCGATGGCCTGTCCGACGACCTCCACGCGTTCCCGAAACGCCGCGAGCATGGCCTTGAGGCCCTCGATCACCATCTCGTGGTCATCGACCAGCACCAGACGGACCGGTGGGCCCAGCTCTTCGGAAGCCATGTGCACCACCTTATGACCTGGCCTTTTCTGTGGGGAACGAAGTTGGCATCGACGATCCCCCAAATGGGGGAGGCTGGAACGCTGTGACGTGGGCCACCCTAGCTGCATGCCGACAACGCACGAGACGACTTGGCGCGCGGGCCGCTTCTGGTGGGACTCCGCATCGCCGGCAGGAACCCGATGTCCGCTGCGCGCGGTGATCTTCGACCTCGATGCCCTGACGGATATCGAATGCGAGGGCCACCGAGAGGCGTACAACGCCGCGTTCGCGGCGCATGGTCTGGATTTTCAGTGGTCGGTGACGCGGTACCGGCAGCTACTCGCGCTCACCGATGAACGACAGCGCGTCGCGGCCGAACTGCGTAAGCGAGGGGTGGCCACCGAGTCCGATGTACTGACCAGGCTGTTGGCCGACGACATCTACACGACCAAGACGATGTTGTTCGACGAGCTGATCCTCGAGCGCGATCTCGCGCCACGCCCCGGCCTTGTCGATTTCGTCGCCGAAACCTTCGGGGCGGGTGTGCAGGTCGCCGTCGTGACGAGCGGACAGCGCAGCTGGGCGGAGCCGTTGGTGCGCCAGTTGGTCGGCGAGGGAATCGTCGAGGCGGTGGTGACCGCTGAGGACGTCACGAAGCCCATGCCCGATTCCGAAGCCCATCGCCTGGCACTCGCCGAGCTCGGGATCACCGCCGAGAACGCGCTCGCGGTCAGCGGCTCGGCCTGCGGGCTGCGCGCCGCGACGAAATCCGGGCTGGCCACGGTCGTCATCACCGGCGAAGGCGTGCCCGATATCCCGGCCGCCGTCGCGGTGCGGCCGGACTTCGGCGGCAGCGCGCCGCTGCGGGTGGCCGACTGCCAGCGGATGCACGACCGTTGGTGGGCGAAACACAAGGTGACCGCCGCTTAACCGAAATTGCCGGTCCGGCACCGTCTACGCAGATAAAATTCGCGCGCACGGCGGTGTGTCGTTGGCTGAGGCCGCCGTCGAGGCGGTGAACTAGGGCATGGCTCAGAAAACCGGGGTCGCATCCGAGCTTGTCCGCGGCGATGTCGACGAGGGCTACGGAAAAGTCGCCGACGCGTTTCGACTGAACATGACCAGCGGCGCGGAAATCGGCGCCGCCCTCACGATCTATCGCGACGGCCGCAAGGTCGTCGATCTCTGGGGTGGATTCCGCAACGGGGCCACTCGCGCGCCGTGGACCAACGACACCCTGGTCAACACCTTTTCGACGACGAAAGGCGTTGCCGCGCTGGCCGTCGCGCGAGCCGTTTCACGTGGGCTCCTCGATTACGACGCACGAGTGGCAGACTACTGGCCCGCGTTCGCCCAGAGCGGCAAGGAATCGGTCACCGTGCGGCAACTGCTGGCCCATCAGGCCGGGCTGCCGGTGATCAAGCCGCTGCTGACCCTTGCCGATATCGCTGTGCCGGAGCGTCTCTCGGAGCGCTTGGCCGCACAGCCGCCCGCCTGGCCGCCGGGGACTCGCCACGGCTATCACGGCGTCACGCTCGGGTGGTATGCGTCCGAACTCATCCGCCACGTCGATCCCGAGCGGCGCACTCTCGGCCGGTACTTCGCCGAGGAGATCGCCCGACCGCTGCACCTGGACTTCCACATCGGGCTACCGGACCACATCGATCGCGATCGGGTTGCGCATCTGCACGTGCCGTCTCAGATCGCCACGTTGTTGCATCTGCATGTGCTGCCACCGAAGTTGGCGGCCGCCTGGTTCATCCCGATGACGTTGACCGCGCAGGCCGGTGTCGCATTCGAAGGGGCCAACGGCCTTTCGACGTTCAACCGGGAAGACGTCCGTGTCGTCGAGATACCGGCCGCCAACGGAACCGGCACCGCCGAATCGGTGGCCAAGCTCTACGGCGACGCCGCCATCGGCGGATCGAAGATCGGTTTGACGCCGGAGGTCTTCGCCGCACTGACGGCGCCACCGGTGTATCCGACAAAGGGTTTGCGCGACAAGGTGTTGCACGTCGACACGTCCTTCTCGCTGGGATTCGGTCGGCCCATTCCGAACAATGCGAAGTACGTGATCGGGTCCTCGGACAAGGCGTTCGGTGCGCCGGGTGCCGGCGGTTCGGTCGGCTTTGCCGATCCGGATACCGGGGTTGGGTTCGGCTACGTGATGAACAAGCTCGGGTTCCATCTGATCAGCGATCCGCGCGCACTTCGGCTGCGGCAGGCGCTGTTCCGAGACGTCTTGGGGGCGAGGCCGCAAAGGTGAGACGAGGGAACGGTCATGGGTGGTGACGCCGACGAGGGCTACGGGAAGGTCGTCGACGCGTTTCGTCGCAACTTCGAAACCGGCAAGGAAACCGGTGCCGCTGTCGCGGTCTATCGCGACGGGCGCAAGGTGGTCGATCTGTGGGCCGGCCACCGCAACGGTGTCACCCGGGAGCCGTGGCAGCAGGACACCATCGTCAACGTCTTCTCGACGACGAAAGGCGTTGCCTCACTTGCCGTGGCGGTCGCCGCGTCGCGGGGGCTGATCGACTACGACGCCAAGGTGGCCGACTACTGGCCGGAGTTCGCGCAGGGTGGCAAAGGTGGCATCACCGTGCGACAGTTGCTCAGTCACCAAGCCGGCCTGGTCGCGATCACCCCACCCCTGACGCTCGCCGAGCTCGCCGACCCGGACAGGATGTCGGCCAGAATCGCCGAGCAGCTCCCCGCATGGCCTCCCGGCACGAGGTACGGCTATCACGCGGCGACGCTCGGCTGGTATCAGTCCGCGCTCATCCGGAAGGTGGACCCGCAAGGCCGCACGCTTGGGCGGTTCTTCGCCGAGGAGATCGCCGATCCACTCGGATTGGACCTCCACATCGGCCTGCCGCCGTCGGTCGATCGCGGCCGGGTGGCGCTGCTCGAACCGGTGACAAGGCGCGAAATGCTGCTGCATCTCCGCACGATGCCCCCGCTGTTCGTCGCGAGCCTGTTCAATCCGAAGAGTCTGCCCGCCCGAGCCTTTGTGGTGGCCGCAGGCGTGAAGGATGCCGGCGACTTCAATCGCGACGAGGTGCGGATACCCGAGATGCCATCGGTGAACGGGACGGCGTCGGCTGACTCCGTCGCCAAACTCTACGGTGCCGCCGCAACCGGTGGCCCGGGGTTGGGCCTGAGCAGGACGGTGCGCGACGCGCTCGAGGCACCCGCCGTACCGCCCACACGGGGTGTACGCGACAAGGTGATGTTCCTCGACATGTCGTTCTCCCTGGGTTTCGGCAAGCCCACGGCCAAATTCGTATTCGGTTCCACCGGAAAGGCTTTCGGATGGCCCGGGCTCGGGGGCTCGTTCGGCTTCGCCGATCCGGACACCGGCATCGGGTACGGGTATGTGCTGAACAAGCTGGGCTATCACGCCCACAGCGACCCGCGGGAACTGGCGCTGCGGCAAGCGCTGTTCCGCGACGTGCTCGGGGAGAGGACTCAGGCCTGACCCTTGCGGATCATTTCGATGACCGCGCTGAAGTCCTTGTCGGCGTTGATACCGTTGGTCGCAATGAACTGAGCGTAGATCTCGGCGGCGTGAGTGCCCAGCGGAGCCGTCGAACCCGTCGACTTGACCGCGTCCATCGCGAGGCCGATGTCCTTGTGCATCAACGCGGTCGCGAAGCCCGGCTTGAAATCGTTGTTGGCCGGTGAGGTCGGAACCGGTCCCGGCACCGGGCAGTTCGTGTGGATCGCCCAACAGTTGCCTGTCGCGCCGGTGATCACGTCGAACAGGGACTGGGCGGACAAACCCAGCTTTTCGGCGAGCACAAAAGCTTCGCCTGCGGCGATCTGCTGCACGGCCAGCACCATGTTGTTGCACAGTTTGGCGGCCTGCCCGGTGCCCGAGCCGCCGCAGTGAATGATTTTGCCCGCCAACGGTTCCAGTACTGGCCGTGCCCGCTCGACCGCGGCTTCGTCGCCACCGACCATGAAGGCCAGCGTGCCGGCGACCGCACCCTTCACCCCGCCCGACACCGGCGCGTCGAGCTGGGCATGCCCGTGATCGGCGGCCTGCTTGTTGATGGTGCGTGCATCGTCGACCGAGATGGTCGACGTGTCGATGAACAGCGTGCCTTCGGGCGCCGCCGACAGCGCGTCGGCGTACACCGCCTTCACGATGTCGCCGTTGGGCAGCGAGGTGATCACCACGTCGACTCCCGACGCCGCCGCGGCGACGCTGTCGAAGACCTGTGCACCGTTCTCGGCGGCGGCATCCTTCAACGCGGCAACTGGATCGAATCCGTGGACGGTGTGGCCCGCGGCGACGAGGTTGGTCGCCATCGGACCGCCCATGTGGCCCAGCCCGAGGAACGCGATCGTCGACATTGACGCCTCCTGATTAAGACGCGCGGGCCCGGGCCGCTTCGGCCCGGCCGATGACCACACGCATGATTTCGTTGGTGCCCTCGAGGATTCGATGCACCCGTAGATCGCGGACGATCTTCTCGAGCCCGTACTCGCGTAGATAGCCGTAGCCGCCGTGCAACTGCAGCGCCTGATCGGCCACATCAAAGCAGGAATCTGTGACATAGCGCTTGGCCATCGCGCACAGCTCGACCTTCTCCGGATGGTTCTCGTCGAGGGCGGACGCCGCGCGCCACAACAACGTTCGTGACGCCTGCAGCGCCGTCGCCATATCGGCGAGGGCGAACCGGATGGTGGGCTCGTCGAGCAGTGAACCGCCGAACGCCTGCCGGTCCGCCAAATAGCTGCGCGCCTTGTCGTGAGCGGCCTGCGCGCCACCGAGCGAGCATGCGGCGATGTTGATTCGGCCGCCGTTGAGCCCATTCATCGCGATGCCGAAGCCGGTGCCCTCACCGTCGGCGCCGCCGAGCATCGCGTCCGCGGACACCCGCACACCATCGAAGATCACCTGTGCGGTCGGTTGGGCGTTCCAACCCATCTTCGCTTCTTGCGCGCCGAAACTCAGCCCCGGCGTGTTCTTTTCGACGAGGAACGCGGAGATGCCGCGGGGGCCGTTACCGCCGGTACGGGCCATGACCACGTACAGATCTGAGGAACCGGCCCCGGAGATGAACTGTTTGACACCATCGAGCACCCAGTCTGATCCGGCGGCGTTCCCGCTTCGGACAGCTCTGGTGCTCAACGCGCCGGCATCCGATCCGGCGCCCGGCTCGGTGAGACAGTAACTGGCGATCGCCTCCATGGAGGCCAGCCGCGGTAACCATGACTTGCGCTGTTCGTCGGTGCCGTACGTGTCGACCATCCACGCGCACATGTTGTGAATCGACAGAAACGACGCGATCGTGGGGTCGGCCATCGCCAGCTGCTCGAAGATCCGCACCGCGTCCAGGCGCCGTAGCTCGCTGCCGCCGACATCCTCTCGGCAGTAGATCGCGGCCATCCCGAGATCGGCGGCCTCCCGCAACACGTCAGTGGGGAAGTGGTGGCTCTCGTCCCATTCCAATGCGTAAGGCGCGAGGCGCTTCTCGGCGAACGCGGCCGCCGTCTCGGCGATCACGCGTTCGTCTTCGTCCAGCCCGAAGTAGTCCATCTATTTCATGGTCGGGATGACGAACTCCGCGCCGTGGCTGCCCGCGGGCCAGCGCTGCGTCACCGTCTTGGTCTTCGTGTAGAACATGATCGACGAGGGACCGTGCTGGTTGAGATCGCCGAATCCGGAGCGCTTCCAGCCGCCGAACGTGTGATAGGCGACCGGGACGGGAATCGGCACGTTGACACCGACCATGCCGACCTGCACCCGCGACACGAAGTCCCGTGCGGTGTCGCCGTCACGGGTGAAAATCGCGACTCCGTTGCCGTATTCATGCTCGGACGGAAGCGCCAGCGCCTCCTCGTAGTCGTTGGCACGCACGATGCACAGCACGGGTCCGAAGATCTCGTCGGTATAGATCGACATGTCGGGGGTGACGTGGTCGAACAAGGTCGGGCCGATGAAGTAACCCTTCGACAGGTCAGCCTCGTCGAAAGTCAGCTCGTCGCTCGTGCGTTCGCGGCCGTCGACGACGGCCTCGGCGCCGGCGTCCACACCCTGCTGGATGTAGTCCTTGACGCGGGCCAGCGCGGCCTCGGTGACCAGCGGGCCGTAGTCGGCTTTCGGGTCGAGGCTGTGGCCGACGCGCAGGCCGTTGACCCGCTCGATCAGCCTGGCGCGCAACCGGTCTGCGGTCTGCTCACCGACAGGCACCGCGACGCTGATCGCCATGCAGCGTTCGCCCGCGCTGCCGTAGCCTGCGCCGATGAGCGCGTCGACGGCGTTGTCCATATCGGCATCGGGCATCACGATCATGTGGTTCTTCGCGCCGCCGAAGCACTGCGCCCGTTTACCGTTGGCGGCGGCACCGGAGTAGATGTACTGCGCGATGTCGGAGCTGCCGACGAAGCCGACGGCCTGGATCACGGGGTGCTCGAGGATCGCGTCGACGGCTTCCTTGTCGCCGTGCACCACCTGGAACACGCCCGGCGGCAGACCGGCCTGCAGGAACAGCTCGGCCAGCCGGACCGGCACCGACGGGTCACGCTCACTGGGCTTGAGGATGAACGCATTTCCGCATGCGAGCGCGGGACCGGCCTTCCACAGCGGGATCATCGCGGGGAAGTTGAACGGGGTGATGCCGGCGACCACGCCGAGCGGCTGCCGCAGCGAGTACACGTCGATGCCGGTGCCCGCGCCCTCGGTGTACTCGCCCTTGATGAGGTGCGGGATGCCGATCGCGAACTCGATGACCTCGATGCCACGCTGGATGTCACCTTTGGAGTCGGCGATGGTCTTGCCGTGTTCCAGACTGAGGAGTTCGGCCAACTCTTCTACATTCTGGTTGACGAGGTCGATGAACCTCATCATCACGCGGGCGCGGCGCTGGGGGTTCCATGGGGCCCATTCCTTCTGCGCGGCGGCGGCCCCGGCGACGGCCTCGTCCACGTCGGCCCGCGAGGCCATCGGCACCTTGGCCTGCACCTCTCCGGTGCTGGGATTCATGACGTCGGCCAGACGGGTGGATTGGCCGGCCGCGCGCTTGCCGTTGATGAAATGCGGAATCTGTGTGGTCATGATCGTTCCTCGCTGCTAGATACTTGGATATCCTAGTAATGCGCCGATGAGGTGCGCAAGGGGCCTGCGCGGCGCAGTCAGCGGCGGCGCAACTCCTCGGCGAAGACGCGTGTCTGCTCCCACGTCGGCAGCAGTCCGGCGGCCTGGGCGTCGGCCAGCGACGGTGCCGCGCGGTCCCGGTCAGACAGAATCGGCCCACCGTCGACGTGAGGCCACGTGATACCCAGCGCGGGATCGAGCACGTTGACGGTGTGCTCCCGCTCGGGGTTGTAGGCCGCGGAGCACAGGTACACGACCGTCGAGTTGTCCTCCAGCGCAAAGAAAGCGTGCCCGAGGCCCTCGGAGATGTAAATGGATCGCCGGTCGGTGTCGTCGAGGACCACCGAATCCCACTGTCCGAACGTCGGCGATCCGACCCTGATGTCGACGACCACGTCGAGCACCTTGCCGCGCGGGCATCCGACGTACTTGGCCTGACTGGGTGGCAGCTGGGCGAAGTGCAGCCCGCGCAGCGTCCCCGCGGCCGATATCGAGCAGTTGGCCTGACGTAGGTCGAACCGGTGCCCGGCCAGCGCGGTGAACTCGGCGTCGGTGAACCACTCGAAGAATGCGCCCCGTGAATCGCCGTGGATGCGCGGGGTGATCTCCCACGCGCCGGGAACCGTGAGCTCGCGGAACGTCACTGGTTGCGTCCCGCGTAGGTGGCTTCGACGCCCTCTTTCAGTGGAGCCCACCACTTTTCGTTGGCTCGGTACCACTCGATGGTGTCGCGGAGGCCGTCCTCGAAGTCGGTGTGCGCGGGACTCCAACCCAACTCGTCGCGCAGGGGCGACGCGTCGATCGCGTACCGCAGGTCGTGGCCGACGCGGTCGGTGACGTGGTCGAAATCGTCGGGATCGCGATCCATCAGCCGCAGGATCGTCCGCATCACCGTCACGTTGTTCCGTTCCCCGTCGGCGCCGATCAGATACGTGCGGCCGATCTGTCCGTCGGACAGGATGCGCCATACCGCAGTGTTGTGGTCTTGCACGTGGATCCAGTCGCGGACGTTGGCGCCGGTTCCGTAGAGCTTGGGGCGCCGCCCGGTCAGCACATTGGTGATCTGGCGCGGGATGAACTTCTCCACGTGCTGATACGGCCCGTAGTTGTTCGAGCAGTTCGAGAGTGTCGCGCGCACTCCGTAAGACCGCACCCAGGCGCGCACCAGCATGTCGGCCGCCGCCTTGGTCGACGAATACGGGCTCGACGGGTTGTACGGCGTCGACTCGGTGAACCTCTGCGGGCTGCCGAGTTCCAGGTCGCCGTACACTTCGTCGGTCGAAACATGGTGCAGCCGAACGTCATGCGCGCGCACCGCCTCCAGGATGGTGAACGTGCCGACGACGTTGGCGTGCAGGAAGGGCTCCGGCCCGGACAGTGAGTTGTCGACGTGGGTCTCGGCGGCGAAGTGCACGACGGCGTCGGCGTCGGCGACCAACTTGTCGACCAGCGCGGAGTCGGTGATGTCGCCCTGCACCAGCCGGATCTTGTCTTCGACCGGCGCCAGCGATTCGCGGCTGCCTGCGTAGGTCAGCGCGTCGAGGACCGTCACCACATGTTCACGTGCAGCGACGTGGACGAAATTGGCGCCGATGAACCCGGCCCCGCCAGTGACCAGCAACCGCATGGTCAAACCCTAACGGCAGTCCAATCCGGCGAGCGGCCGAGGTGGGCGAGTAGCCGGTCCATGTCGCTGGCACCGTCGTTGACGGTGACCGCGCGTCGGAACGGGCTGCCCTCGTCGGCGCGGAACTCACCATCGGGGACGGCGAACGCGATCGGCAGCACGGCATCGACGACCGCCTTCGGCAGTTCGTATGCCGCGCCGATGGTGCGAGCGACGTCCCAGCCGTGCACGACGTAGTCGACGAAGTGAAAACCGATCGCCATCGCTCCGGGAAATGTTGCGCCGGAGCCGAATTCGGGGAGCGCGAAGGCCGCCTCGAGCACGCCGTCGGCCTCGAACGCCCTGAGTACGTCGTCGGCGGCCGACGCGTAGGTGCCGGCGGGATCCGAGGCCACCGCATCGGCGACGGTCGCGGGTTCCCACACTTCGGGGTCGGTGCCGCCGCGGGCCGCTGCGGCGAAGCCGTGGTGCTGGACGGTCATGTGCGCGAGCAGGGCTGACAGATTCCAGCCGGCACACGGCGTCGGCCGGGCGAGATCGTCAGGTACGACGGCGTTCACCGCGTCCACAGAAGCCTGCACTGCGGCGCGGTGCAGGGGAAGAGCGTCCGAAGTAATATGCATACGCTTATCGTAAGCTCATGCATATCATTGGGTCAATCAGCTCTTGAGGCCGAGCGGGCCCGCCAGTTCCTCCAGCGTCGGCAGCAGGGCATCCCAGCCGCCCAGCACCTGGATCGCCACGTGATCGGCTCCGGCCTCGATGTGCTCGGTGAGCTGCTTGGTGATGTCCTCGGGCGTGCCGTGCGCGACGACCGCGTCGATCAGCCGGTCACTGCCGGGCTTGGCGATGTCGTCGTCGGTGAACCCCAGCCGCTTCCAGTTGTTCAGATAGTTGGAGAGGTTGAGGTAGAAGTCCACGGTGTCGCGCCCGATCTTCCGGGACGCCTCGGCGTCGCGCGCCAGCACGACCTTGTGCTCAGGGGCCAGAAATACCGTTGGCCCCAACAGGTTTCGGGCCTCTCCGGTGTGCTGGGGGGTGGTCAAGTACGGGTGGGCGCCCGCGCTGCGCCGGGCCGACAGCTTGAGCACCTTGGGCCCTAGCGCGGCGATGACCCGTCGGCTCGTCGGCACCTTCAAGCCGTCGAGCACATCGAGGTATTCGACGAGCACGTCGTAGGGCTTGCGGTATTCCTCGGTGTGTTCGGGGTGTCCGATCCCGACGCCGAGCAGGAACCGTCCCGGGTACTTGTCCTCGATGCGGTGATAGGCCTCGCCGACCTGCTCGGCTGGTGCCTGCCAGACGTTGATGATGCCGGTCGCGACCTGCAGTGTCTCGGTGGCGTCCAGCAGCGGCTCGACGTATTCGAGATCACCTGCCGGTGAGCCGCCGATCCAGATCGCGCCGTAGCCCAGCCGCTCGATCTCGGTCGCCTGTTCGGGCTTGGGTGTGCCGAACGTCCATACCCCGAAACGGCCGAGGTCGGGTTTGAGCTCACTCATGGGGTTTCCCTTCACTGAAGTCCGAGCGGGCCCGCCAACTCGGTGAGCGCGGGCACGAGCTTGTCAGTACCCGTCAAGACCTGAATCGGAACATGGTTGGCGCCTGCGGTCAGGTGCTCGGTGAGCCGTGCGGAGACGGCGTCGGTGGTGCCGTACGCCACGACCGCGTCGACGAGCGCGTCGCTGCCCGGCTTCGCGACGTCGGCATCGGTGAAGCCCAGCCGCTTCCAGTTGTTCAGGTAGTTCGCGAGGTTCAGGTAGACCTCCAGCGCCTTACGGCCGACCGCGCGGGCGCGGTCCGCATCCGTGGTCAGCACCACCTTGTGCTCGGGGGCGATGAAGGCGTCCGGACCGACGAGCTCGCGTGCCCGCGCGGTGTGCTCGGGTGTGGTCAGGTACGGATGCGCCCCGGCGCTGCGGCGCGCCGACAGCTTGAGCACCTGCGGACCGAGCGCGGCCACCACCCGGCGGTCCTTGGGTACGCCGTACTCGTCGAGCTTGTCGAGGTACTCGTTCAGCGCGTCGTAGGGCTTCTTGTACTCCTGGTGTGCTTCGGGATGGCCGACGCCGATGCCGAGCAAGAACCGGCCGGGGTGGGCCTTCTCGATGCGGTGGAAGGATTCGGCGACAGGACCGGCCGCGGCAGTCCAGATATTGACGATGCCCGTCGCCAGTTGCAGCGACTCGGTGGCTGACAGGATGGGGTCGATCCAGTCGAGCTCGGCAGGTGGTGAGCCACCGGCCCAGATGGCTCCGTAGCCGAGGGATTCGATGTCCTTGAGCTGCTGCGCGGACAGCTGCTGCCACCCCGAGTAGTGGCCGAAAACGCCGAACTTGCCGAGATCAGGTGTGGTCATTCTTGCTCCAACCGTCCAGGCGCGGGAGCGTATTCCGTTCGGCGCGCAGTGATTCGAACTATTCCGTGCCGGCGGCCGACAGTTCGCCCGGCGTGGGCGCGATCGGGGCGGGGGCCACCAACGGAAGGCAGACGATGAATCTGGTGTCGCCCGGTTCGGACTGCACGGCGATGTTTCCGCCGTGCTTCTCGACGATGATCCGCCAGGCGAGATCCAGTCCGAGACCGGTGCCCTCACCGAATGGCTTCGTCGTGAAGAAGGGTGTGAAGATGCGGCCGATGATCTCCTCGGGGATGCCTGGCCCGTCGTCGCAGATTTCGATGCGAATCATCTCGTCGTTCTCGCGCGAAGTGCGGATGGTCAAGGTGCCCTGGCCGCCCATCGCCTGGATGGCGTTGTCGATGATGTTCTCCCACACCTGGTTGAGATCCCCTGGGTAGCACTGCAATTCGGGCAGGGTCTTGTCCATTTGCTTGACCAGGGTGACGGGCTTGCCCTTGCCTTCCATGCCGATCTTGTCGCCGAACATCATGAGTGTGCTGCGCAGCAGTTCGTGGACGTCGGCGCTGCCGTAGGAGGCGCGATCCATCTGCGAGTACTGCTTCGCACCCGCGAGCAGCGTGGAGATGCGCTTGCTGGCCTCGGCGATCTCGTTCATCCGCAGCTCGTTGTCGATCGTGTATTTCAGCCAACCGATCGCGCCCTGCAGCGACGCGGTGTTGTCGACGTCGTCCACCAACGCCGAAACCCGCTCCAGCCAATCGGTGTCCAGGCCCGCCTCCACGAACGTCGGCGCGTAATCCCAGGCGCCGACGATGCCGTGGTCTTCGAGCCATTCGCCGATCTGGTCTTCGCGATCGGAGGTTTCCAGCGCGGTCAGCTCATGATCTCGGGACTTGGCGACCTGCTCGGCGACCTCGTCCTGAATGTTCACCAGAACCCGCAGGGCCTCCGGCGTGAACTTGGCCTCGGCCACCATCGCGAGCTTGTGCCGCATATGCCCGACGCCTTCGCGTAGGTCAGCCACCGCGCGGGCGGTGGCGGCGGCCGGGTTGTTGAGCTGATGGGTCAGGCCCGCGGTGATGGTGCCCAGCGCCAGCAGCTTCTCGCGCTGGCCGATGATCTGGGTCTGTCGGCGGCCACCGACGAGGTGTCCCTCGAGCAGATGGACGGCCATGGGGAACTGGGTTCGCATGAAATCCGCGAACTTGTTGGAGTCCAACACGAAGCAGCGGGCGGGCCTGGTCAGGCGTACCGAGGCCTGATAGGCCTGCTCTTCACCGGGGATGTAGGCCGACCACGCGCCGAAGTACACGCCGCGCTGAGACGTGCGGTTGGTCTGGATGTCGACGCCGCCGGACCGCTTCGACATGATCAGCTCGCCGTCGATCATCACGTAAAAACAGGTCGCCGGCTCGCCTTCCTGGACGATGGGGCCCGCGGGGAACGTCTCGATGTGGCCGGCCGCGCACAGGATGTCGAGCTGCGGATCGGACAGGTCCTCGAACAGGAACAGGGTCCGCAGTTCGTCACGCACGCATTCCTCTTCGCCTTGTGCGCCCATCGGTTGTCCTTTCGGTCGGCAATCAGCCGGCTATCACGCTTCCGCCAGATACCTGTGCACCAACATCACCGCCATCGACCCTTCGCCGACAGCGGCCGCAACCCGCTTCGCGGACTCCGAGCGCACATCTCCTGCAACAAACACACCGGGCACACTTGTCTCCAGGTGGTGCGGCGGGCGATCCAGCGTCCAGCCGACCTTGTCCCGTAGATCGGGTCCCGACAGGATGAAGCCGTGATCGTCGCGGGCTATTCCCGCTTCCTCGAGCCAATCGGTGCGGGGCGTCGCGCCGATGAAGCAGCACATGCGGTCACAGGTGACTTCTTCCCGTTCCCCGGTCCGCTTGTCGAGCAGGACCAGTCCGGTCAGGTGATCGTCGTCGGCCGCCGTGTCCACCACTTCGGTGCAGGTCCGGACCGTGATGTTCGGGGTTTTCAGGATCCGGTCGACGAGGTATTGCGACATGCCGGCCTCCAGCGAAGGACCGCGGATCAGCATCGTCACCGATTTGGCCGTCTGCGACATGTACATCGCGGCCTGGCCCGCGGAGTTGGCGCCACCGACGATGTAGACATCCTCACCGGCGCACTCGCTGTTGTCGGACACCGAGGCACCGTAGAACACCCCGCGGCCGATGTAGTTGCAGCTCGGATCGTCGGGATCATCCCAGCATCCGGTGATCTGGAGCTGGCGATAGTCGACGCCGGTCGCGAGAATCACGGCGCGCGCGCCGATGGTGTTGTCCCCGTTGAGGCGAATGGAATGGGCTGCGCCCACGCCGTTGATCTCGAGCCTGCCCGCCTCCTGGGTTGTGATGACCTCCGCGCCGAAGCGTTCGGCCTGACGACGTGCCGACGTGGTGAGTTCGGCTCCCGACACACCGGTCGGGAAGCCCAGGTAGTTCTCGATCTTCGAACTGCGGCCCGCCTGTCCGCCGGTGGTGGCCTTCTCGATCAGCACGGTCTTGAGGCCCTCCGAGGCGCCGTACACCGCGGCGGCCAGGCCGGCGGGCCCACCGCCGATCACCGCGAGGTCGTACATCTCCAGTTGCGGGGTCGTCGACAGGCCCAGCAGCGTGGCCAGTTCGACGTCCGTCGGCTCAACGAGGGTTTCGCCCTTCTCGGTGATGACGACCGGCAGTCGGCTGTCATCGAGACCGGCTGGCTTCCAGCAGCTGTTGTCCCTTGGGTTCCTCGGAGTTCACCGCGCGGAACGAGTATTCGTTGCGGGCCAGGAACTGGCGCACCTCCCACGACCGGTCGCTGTACCGGTGCCAGATCACCTTGGTGTACGGCATGGCGCGATCGCCGACAGAGCGCCACTCCTCGAGCAGCCCGTCGATCACCGGGTACAACTTCTCCTCCGGCGGATCCCACGGCTTGAGCAGGTAGTGATCGAGGTCGACGACATTGATCGCGTCGATCGCGGCGTGGGTGTCGGCGTATGCCGTCAACAACACCCGCCGTGCCAGCGGGAAGAAGTCCATCGCCTTCTCGAGGAACTCGATGCCGCTCATCTGCGGCATCCGATAGTCGGCGACGAAGACCGCGACGGCGTCGCCGCGCAGCTTGAGTTCCTTGAGGGTGTCGATGGCGTCGGCACCGGATTCGGCGCGAACGATGCGGTAGCGCTCACCGTAATGGCGACGCAGATCGCGGGCCACGGCGCGCGACACTGCCGGGTCGTCGTCGACGGTGAGAATGACGGGTTTACGAGCCTGCTCGGCGGGTGCGCTCATCAGTTATAAGTATGCGCCCGTCGTCCAAACGATTTCAGTTCAACGTCGGGCCGAGCGCAGACGGGACCAACGTCACCTGCAGAAGGGACCTTTGCCCAGCGCGAACGACCGACGTCGGTGCCTAGCGTTTTCGTCGTGACCTACGTGATTGGTTCGGCGTGTGTGGATGTGATGGACAAGTCCTGTATGGCGGAGTGCCCGGTGGACTGCATCTATGAGGGCGCGCGCTCGCTCTACATCAACCCCGACGAATGCGTCGACTGCGGTGCATGCAAGTTGATCTGTCGGGTCGAAGCGATCGAGTACGAGACGGACCTGTCCGAGGACGAGGTGGTGCACCTGGCCGACAACGCCGCGTTCTTCACCACGGTCCTGCCCGGGCGGGACCGTCCGCTCGGCGTGCCCGGGGGAGCGCTGCAGCTGGGACGCGTCGGCGTCGACACTCCGTTGGTGGCGGCCATGCCGGCGAAACCGCCGACGGCCGGTCACTCCCCGTTGTGAGACTTCGACGCCAGGGGCCAGCGCCGATGGGTGTAGGGGATGGCGATCTTGTAGATGAAAGCCAGTAGCAGACCCCAGACGACGAGAACGACGATGCTGAAGCCCGCTGCTCCGGTGTTCGTCCAGGTCATGAAAAGCCCGGCGACTCCGGCGGCGGCGAAGCCGGCGGCCTGGGCGATCAGCCGAAACCCCATTTCGCCCCGGCCGCCCTGCCGGAACAGTGCGGATATCACCAGCATCGCGGCCGTTTCGACGATTCCAACGATCAGTACCACGATGAACAGCGCGGCCATGTTCCTCCCGGGCCTGTCGAGCCTTCGCTGAGCTGCGGGTTCGACGATTTTGGGGACGACGCCCGAGCAGGTAACATGGATCGACGGTGCGGCTACCGCGCCGACTCTCGGCGTGCCCTGTTCGGAAGTTCTCCGGAACTAGTAGGTCTCGGTTCACGTTAATGGAAGTCGGGGCTGATGCTGCGCCGGAACAGGCGCAAGCGTCGATACGAAACGTACGAATAACCAGAGGATCGCTGAAAAGGATTATGGCCAAGAAAGACGGCGCCATAGAGGTCGAGGGTCGCGTGGTCGAGCCCCTGCCCAATGCGATGTTTCGCATTGAGCTGGAGAACGGTCACAAGGTTCTCGCTCATATCAGCGGCAAGATGCGGCAGCACTACATCCGCATTCTGCCCGAGGACCGTGTCGTGGTGGAGCTGTCTCCATACGACCTCACTCGGGGCCGCATCGTTTACCGGTACAAGTAACCAGAAGCACAGAAGGATCAGACACAGCCGTGAAGGTGAACCCGAGCGTCAAGCCCATTTGTGATAAGTGCAGGGTGATCCGTCGGCATGGGCGGGTCATGGTGATCTGCTCCGATCCTCGCCACAAGCAGCGCCAAGGATGAGCGCTTGCGCGAAGACCAGACGACACAGCTGAGTCTTCCGCATGCCTACAACTGAATGACGAAATCCCAGCACCACTGAGCGGGTACGCCGCTCATCTGCGTCCGGCACGGAGGCCGGACCCCGACACCGTCGGGAACGGACTGGGAACAGACCTCCGCAACGAGAAGGAACACACCACTGTGGCACGTCTAGTGGGCGTCGACCTCCCGCGCGATAAGCGCATGGAGATCGCGCTGACCTACATCTACGGCGTCGGCCGTACCCGCTCCCAGGAGATCCTGGAAGCTACCGGCATCGACCGGGACCTGCGCACCAAGGACCTGACCGACGATCAGGTCACGCAACTGCGCGACTACATCGAGGGCAACCTCAAGGTGGAGGGCGACCTGCGCCGCGAGGTGCAGTCTGACATTCGCCGCAAGATCGAGATCGGCTGCTACCAGGGCCTGCGGCACCGCCGCGGCCTGCCGGTGCGTGGCCAGCGGACCAAGACCAATGCGCGCACCCGCAAGGGCCCGAAGCGCACCATCGCCGGTAAGAAGAAGGCCAAGTAATGCCACCCGCAAAGAAGGCAGCAGGCGGAGCTCCCAAGAAGGGTCAGAAGACCCGCCGCAGGGAAAAGAAGAACATTCCGCACGGCGCCGCGCACATCAAGAGCACGTTCAACAACACGATCGTGTCGATCACCGACCCGCAGGGCAACGTCATCGCGTGGGCGTCCTCGGGACACGTCGGCTTCAAGGGTTCGCGTAAGTCGACCCCGTTCGCCGCACAGCTGGCCGCCGAGAACGCGGCCCGCAAGGCGCAGGAGCACGGCGTCAAGAAGGTCGACGTCTTCGTGAAGGGCCCGGGCTCGGGCCGCGAGACCGCCATCCGCTCGTTGCAGGCCGCCGGCCTCGAGGTCGGCGCCATCGCCGACGTCACGCCCCAGCCGCACAACGGGTGCCGTCCGCCGAAGCGGCGCAGGGTCTAGGAGGAACTGGAGATATGGCTCGTTACACCGGACCCGCGACCCGCAAGTCACGCCGCCTCGGCGTCGACCTGGTCGGCGGCGATCAGTCCTTCGAAAAGCGTCCTTATCCCCCGGGCCAGCATGGCCGCGCGCGGATCAAGGAGAGCGAATACCGCCAGCAGCTGCAGGAGAAGCAGAAGGCCCGCTTCTCGTACGGCGTGATGGAGAAGCAGTTCCGCCGCTACTACGAAGAGGCCAATCGGCAGCCCGGCAAGACCGGTGACAACCTGCTGCGCATCCTCGAGAGCCGGCTGGACAACGTCATCTACCGCGCAGGCCTGGCCCGCACTCGCCGCATGGCGCGTCAATTGGTCAGCCACGGCCACTTCACCGTCAACGGTGTCAAGGTCGACATCCCGAGCTACCGGGTGTCGCAGTACGACATCATCGACATCAAGGAGAAGTCGCTGAACACGCTGCCGTTCGAGGTCGCGCGCGAGACCGCGGGCGATCGCCCGATTCCGGGCTGGCTGCAGGTCGTCGGCGAGCGTCAGCGCATCCTGGTGCATCAGTTGCCGGAGCGCGCACAGATCGACATCCCGCTGCAGGAGCAGCTGATCGTCGAGCTCTACTCGAAGTAAGCAAACACTCGGGGGGCCTCAATCCCGAAGCCCCCCGCACCCCCGAAAGACGTCAAATAGCGGGCGTCAAAAGGAGAAGAAGAAAAATGCTGATTTCTCAGCGACCCACATTGTCCGAAGAGGTCAAGTCGGAGAATCGGTCCCAGTTCGTCATCGAGCCGCTGGAGCCCGGATTCGGTTACACGCTTGGCAATTCGCTTCGGCGCACGCTGCTGTCGTCCATCCCGGGCGCGGCGGTCACCAGCATTCGCATCGACGGCGTGCTGCACGAGTTCACCACCGTCCCCGGGGTGAAGGAAGACGTCACCGACATCATCCTGAACCTCAAGGGTCTGGTCGTGTCCTCGGAGGAGGACGAGCCGGTCACCATGTACCTGCGCAAGCAGGGCCCGGGTGCGGTCACAGCGGGTGACATCGTCCCGCCGGCCGGCGTGACGGTGCACAACCCCGAGATGCACATCGCGACGCTGAACGACAAGGGCAAGCTCGAGGTCGAGCTGGTCGTCGAGCGCGGCCGCGGCTACGTGCCCGCCGTGCAGAACAAGGCGTCGGGTGCCGAAATCGGCCGTATCCCGGTCGATTCCATCTACTCGCCGGTCCTCAAGGTCACCTACAAGGTGGAGGCCACCCGCGTCGAGCAGCGCACCGACTTCGACAAGCTGGTCATCGACGTCGAGACCAAGAACTCGATCACTGCTCGGGATGCGCTGGCGTCTGCGGGCGGGACGCTGGTCGAACTGTTCGGTCTGGCACGGGAACTCAACACCGATTCCGAGCACATCGAGATCGGTCCGTCGCCTGCCGAGGCCGATCACATCGCCAGCTTCGCGCTGCCGATCGACGATCTAGACCTCACGGTGCGGTCGTACAACTGCCTCAAGCGCGAGGGTGTGCACACGGTGGGCGAGCTCGTCGCCCGCACGGAGTCCGATCTGCTGGACATCCGTAACTTCGGCCAGAAGTCCATCGACGAGGTGAAGATCAAGCTGCATCAGCTTGGTCTGTCGCTGAAGGACAGCCCGGCCACGTTCGATCCGTCCGAGGTCGCCGGCTACGACGTCGCCACCGGCACCTGGAACAGCGATGCGAGCTACGACCTGGACGACAACCAGGACTACGCCGAAACCGAACAGCTCTAAGTAGTAACCGTCCCGGTCCTACCTGATACGGGGGCCGGCCCCATTTAGGAGAAGTCGCAATGCCCAAGCCCACCAAGGGTCCTCGCCTCGGCGGGTCGTCCTCACACCAGAAGGCGCTGCTGGCCAACCTGGCCACCTCGCTCTTCGAGCACGGCCGGATCAAGACCACCGAGCCCAAGGCGCGGGCATTGCGGCCCTACGCGGAGAAGCTCATCACCCACGCCAAGAAGGGCACGCTGCACAACCGGCGTGAGGTGATGAAGAAGATCCGCGACAAGGACGTCGTGCACACGCTGTTCGCCGAGATCGGTCCGTTCTACTCCGACCGCAACGGCGGCTACACCCGCATCATCAAGGTGGAGGCGCGAAAGGGCGACAACGCCCCGATGGCCGTCATCGAGCTGGTGCGGGAGAAGACCGTGACCGACGAGGCCAACCGCGCTCGCCGGTCGGCCGCCTCGAAGAAGGCCGCACAGCCGGTGGCGGCTGCCGCCGCGCCGCAGGCCGCGGTCGAGCCGGAGGCTGCGGTCGGGCCGGAGGAGACCGTCGAAGAGGTCAAGGCTGAGGACGCCGCCATCGAAGAGGGTCAGGAAGCCGAAGCCGCCGAAGAGGTCGCCGAGGCTGAGGCCGAGGAGAAGGCCGACGACGAAAAGGCCGACGACGCCAAGTAGTGACGCTATGAACAAGCCCGCCATCGACGACGGTGGCGGGCTTGTTCGTCTTCGTCTCGACATCGCCTACGACGGAACGGAGTTCGCGGGCTGGGCCACGCAGACCGGCCAACGTACGGTCGCGGGCGTGCTGGACGACGCTCTTTCGACGGTGTTTCGCACCCGGGTGCAGTTGCGAGCGGCCGGACGCACCGACACCGGTGTCCATGCCGCCGGTCAGGTCGCCCATGTCGATGTACCGGCCGACGCGCTACCAAACGCATATCCCCGGGCCACCCGCCCCGGTCAACGCGAGTTCCTGCCCCTGGTGCAGCGGCTCGCACGGTTCCTCCCTGCCGATGTGCGTGTGCTCGACATCGACCGCGCGGCACCGGGTTTCGACGCGCGGTTCTCCGCGCTGCGCAGGCACTATGCGTATCGCTTGTCGACGGCGCCGTACGGTGTCGAACCGCAGCAGGCCCGCTACGTCACGCCGTGGCCCAGGCCGCTGGATGTCGACGCCATGGTGGCGGCATCGCGGGATCTGGTTGGGCTGCACGACTTTGCCGCGTTTTGCCGTCACCGCGAGGGCGCGACGACGATCCGTGATCTGCAGCGGCTGGATTGGACACGCGAGGGTGACCGGGTCACCGCGCACGTCACCGCGGATGCGTTCTGCTGGGCGATGGTGCGATCGGTGGTCGGCGCGTTGTTGGCCGTCGGTGAACATCGCCGCGAACCCGCCTGGTGCGCGGCGCTATTGGAGTCCACGAGCCGGTCCAGTGATTTCGCGGCGGCGCCGCCGCAGGGTCTGACGCTCGAGGGCGTCGACTACCCGCCCGACGACGAGCTCGAGGCCCGGACGAAGGTCACCCGCGAGCTTCGGGTGATCGACTAGATACGACTCGCGACGAAGTCGGCCGCCTGATTGGCCATGCCCGCGTCGATATACGCGGCGGCGAGGTGGGCGGGCCAGTTGTCTTCCCACGTGTTCGGATCGGCCGGGTTGCAGACCGGGTCGGCGCCGTGGCACAGGTCGATGGTCCGGTCGCGATAGACCGGGTTGAAATTGCCGATCGGACCGGCCCAGGTGATTCCGTTGCCGAACAACGCGACTGCGGCGATGTGCCTGTCCGCACCGGGAGGTAGCGGGGAATCGAAACCGAAGAAGTTGAACGGCAGCGCGAGCACCACGTCGGTGACCGCGGCGCCGAGCGAATACCCGCCGAGCACCAACCGGGTATCGGGACAGGTGTTCATCATGTACTGGATGTGGCCGCTCATATCGTTGGCGCCCACATCGAGCTCGTTGTCCGCGGGATACTGCACCGCATAGACGCCGATGTTCTTGTTCGACTTGGAGCGCAACGCACTGACGAACGCGTTGCCGAGCCTGCCGACCCCCGCCGACTCCAGTCGTCCGCGGGCGAAGATCACCTCGACCGGCGGGCACGATTGAGCATTCGCCGACGGTGTCAGCGACGCGACGGTCTGGGGTGCGATGAGCAGGGCGCCGGAGATGAGTGCGGCGACGAGACCGATGACGAGGTGGCGGCGAATCACCACACGAATCCTAGTAGAAACTAATCAACGCACTCGTCGATAAGCGCGTAAGCCCAGTTCAGAGGCGCCCCGCGACGAAGTCGGCCGCCTGATTGGTCGGTCCGCCCGCGTAGGCGCGGTGCGCTGCGACGTCCTCACCGTTGGTCTGGCAGATCGGATCACCCGGATTACACAGATCGATCGACCGGGCACCCCAGACCGGACTGGCGGTCAGCGGCAGACCGAGTTTGGCGGACGGGTTGCCGAACACGGCGATCGCTGCGACGTGCTCGGGAACGTTGGGCGGAAGTGGGTTGTCGAATCCGACGCCCGGCACGGGGACGGCACTGATGACGTCGATGACCGCGGCGCCTTGGGAATATCCGCCAAGCACCAGTCGCGAGTTGGGGCAGGTGTTGATTAGGTTCTGGATGTGGGCGCTCGCGTCGTTGGCTCCGGCGGCCGCCTTGAGGAAGTCGAAGGTCGCGGGGTAGTTGACCGCGTACGCGCCGACGGACCTGCCGCCGACCTTGCCTCGCAATTGGTCGACGAAGGTGCCGCCGACCACGCCGAGCCCGGCGTCCTCGTTCGTGCCCCGCGCGAACACGACCTCGATGTCGTGGCAACCTTGGGCCGATGCGGTCCCGGCGCCGCCAATCGGTATGGGGGACAAGGCAGGTGCGATGAGCGCACGACGGAGGCGGTCGGAATGGCGGCTGCTGTGCCGATGATTGCGCTGCGGAGTCGATCGAAGGTCACAAGATCAACAGGGTAGCGGCTGTTGCGGTCACACCCGGCCGGCGACGAAGTTCGCGGCCTGCTGAACCAGGCCGGCAGACACGTAATCGTTGTGTGCAAACGGGTTCCTGCCGCCCGAGCAGATGGGGTCGCCGTCCTTGCAGAGGTCGATGGCCCTACCGCCGAAAACAGAACTGGTGAGCGGATTGCTGAACTTCGTTGCGGGGTTGCCGAACACGGCTACCGCGGCGATGTTGGATTGCAGGCTTGCGGGCAGCGGGGCCGCCGAACCGATGTCGCCGATCTTGTTGCCCAGCGGCGGGACACCGGCCAGCATGTCCATCACGGCGGCGCCCTGCGAGTATCCGCCGAGCACCAGCTTCGTCGATGGGCACTGCTGCGACATCATGGCGATGCGGCTCTCGGCGTCACGGGCGCCGTCGGCTGCGGCCAGGAAGTCGTACGACGCCGGATAGTTGACCGCGTAAGAGCTGACGGTCTGCCCGCCCACGAGCGGGCGGAGCGCACTGACGAATGCCGAGCCGGGCGTTCCGAGACCCGGTGTGTCGTCGGTTCCGCGCGCGAAGATGACCTCGATGTCGGGGCATGCCGACGATTGACTGGCGACGGGACCGGGGGCGTTGGCCGCGATCGGTCCTGGTGCCGGTCCTGGTCCGGGTACTCCGGGCTGATGGCCGGGCTGGGCCGGCGCCGACGGTGCGAGGACGAGCGTCGAGGCGGCGCAGACAACGGTCGCAGTGGCCGCGGCCAGTCGTGACGACATGCGGAGCAAATTCACGACGGCCATTTTTCCATATCTAGGGCGGTGGCAGCCAAACTCTTGGGATCGACGCTCGCGTCAATTATCGAGGTCAGTGGCCTGCGGTAGACGTCGACGGCACGGCATCGGGCAGCGTCACGTCGCCCGACTCCTCGCTGCGGTCACCCTGACGGGCGAGCGCCAGGCCCATCAGGACGATGGCTCCGCCGACGGCCTGCATCGTCGTCATCGCTTCACCGAGAAGAATCCAGGCGGCCAGGACGGCGAACATCACCTCGGACAGCCCGACCAGTGAGGCGAACCGCGGCCTCAGCATCGAGATGCCCACGATGCCGAGCGTGTACGCGACCGCGGTGGCCACGACGCCCAGCGCGACGACGGGCACCACCCATGAGGTGGTCCATCCGGCGATGACGGTGTCGTTGCTCGTGAACGCCAGCGGCATGATGCCGACGACGCCCAGCAGCGTGACCGTGGCGGCACCGACCACCAGACCGGCTGCGGCCAGCGTGATGGGGTTGACGCCGTCGCTGTCCGCGGAACCGTTGCTCGCGTTGGCCGACATCACGAAGTAGCACGCGGCGCACACCGCGGCGGCCAGCCCCCAGCCGACGCCGATCAGGTTGATATGAGCACCGCTGAAGCCGCCGGTATCAAGAATCCCGAGCACCAACATGATTCCTGCCACCGCCAAGGCGACGCCGACAAGCGTGAGGTTGGTCGGCCTGCGACGCGTGGTCATCCAGACCCAGGCGACGACGAGGATCGGCGCGGTGTATTCCAACAGCAACGCGACGCCGACGGACAGGTGCGCTACCGCGTTGTAGTAGAACAGCTGCGCGCCCGCGATCGGGATCGCGCCGTAGAGCACGACGGTCCTTGCGTGGCCAAGCGCTTCACGTACCCAGCCGGGGCGCGCGAACGTCGCGAAGGCAGCCATCACCAGGGCGCCGCCTGCGAGGCGGGCGACGACAGCTGCCGTCGGGCTCCAGCCGGCTTCCATCAGCGCCTTGGCGAAAGGTCCGGATGACCCGAATGCGAGTGCGGAGCCGACGGCGAACAGCAGACCGAGCCGAAAATGGTCGACCGACGCGCGGGTCTGAATCGCGGTCACGGGTGCACCTCCGGCATGTAATGAGTAAAATCAACTTTGGTCATGACGCTAGCCGGAAGGGGGTCATGAGTCAAATGCTTTTCAGTCATGACACCGAGCTCACACTGCGGGCGGCATGTGTGCTGATCAACAGCGATCGGATCGATGGCGAGCAGCTTGGGAGCCTTGCGGAGCTCGATGTCTACCTCGACGGTTTCGGCTGGACCGGCAGGCGCGACCGCGACGATGCCGAACTCGATTCGGTGCATCGCCTACGGAAACGGCTCGGCAAGATCTGGGCGGTCGCCGGCGACGAGGAACAAGCCGTTGCTCAGGTGAATGCTCTGCTGAGTGACACCGAGGCGTCGCCGTGGCTGACCCGACATCCGGAGATGCCGGAGTGGCATCTGCATCTCGCGTCCGTGCACGATCCGCTCTGGCAGCGGATGGGCGCCGAGATGGCCATGGCGCTGGCCGACCTGATTCGTATCGGAGAGCTGCGGCGGCTCAAGATCTGCGCGGCGTCCGATTGCGAAGCGGTGCTGGTGGACCTTTCGCGAAATCGCTCAGGGAAGTTCTGCGACACCGGAAACTGCGGCAACCGTCAACATGTCGCGGCCTATCGGGAGCGGCGCGCGAAAGAGAGTTGAGTTAGGGCGAAGTGGTTTGGCCGGCGTCTCGGATTTTGGGCGCCGCTGCTTGGGCGATGGTGTAGAGCGACTTCGCCTCTACTCGCGGCGTCATATCAGGGTCGAGGCGTTCGACCACTTGGCGAAATGCCGTGGCCGCTGAACCCTTCGCGTCGAGAAGCCGCTCCATCTCCAGGATCTGAGCCGGGTCCTGGGCCATATGGAAGTCTTCTCTCGGCGGGGGCCTGTACCCATGCTGTTCTTTGAGTGCAACTCCCGGGTGGGCCGGCACGTTCTCCCCGGGGACCATGCTGTCTGTTTCGCGGTATCTCATTTCTGCTGGCCGTGGTGGCCACGTGTCCGAAGCCCCGTAGGCCGCGGCGGACAAGACACCTTTTGAACCGTCGTGAACGGCGGGCGGGGCCGCGTTGGTCGTATAGACCGGACGAGCTTGACCGCTCTGGTTGGCGGTGCCGCCCTGGGCGGCGGGCCCAGCGGTCGGTGGCGGCGGCGATGGCGGAACTCCAGGCTGCCCGGCCGTCACCTGCTCTAGGTACTGCCGCCATGCCTGAAGCGAGGCGAACAACTGCTGCGTGTAGTCGGGCGGCGCGGAAGACGCGGGCGCCGCCGGGGGTGGACCCAGCGGCGACGGCGGTCCCACGAGCGGCGGCGGTGCCGTGAGCGGCGGCACAACTGGCATCCCATACTGGGCGAACGTGGAGGGCAGTGCGGTCGCCATCGCCGTCCACTGGTCGAGGAGATGCCGCCACGTTTGGAGATAGGCAAGCATCTGCTGCTGGTAATCCGCTGTGGGTGTGAACATTTGTTGACCTCCAGGGATAAGTGGCACCGCTGAGGTGTCCAGTGCATGGGGCAGCGATTGCAGCGTCAGTTGGGTGTCGAGCATGCGCAGTGGGCGGGTCTCGGCGGGTTCGCGGTTCTCGATGTCAAACACGTAGCAGTAGTCGCCGGCCGGTGATGGCATCCGGATCGGGCTCGAAAGGCCTTGATCGACAAAGCCGAAGGGAAACTCCCACGCCAGCGGCCTCAGCTGCTCCCGGCGATCGACACCACCCGACTCGACCCAAATATAGTGGTCGAGAATGGCATTGACGGCGTGGCGTCCGGACTCGCACGCCGACTCCATTGATGTGACCCGAGTGAACGTCTTGGTCCATGTCCCGGCGAAGACGACCGAGTTGTTGTGCACTTGATAGCCACCATGGCGGGCCTGCCACACGTTTCGCAGTTCCAGGTCTTCGCGCCACGCGTCGTCGGCCGGCACGTTGATGAGCGATGATCCGTGCGGATTCCATGGTTCGCTGCCAGGGCGGTTGTTCCAGTCGCCGACGATGGGAACGAGATACGGTGACTCGTTGCGCACCACGCGACCCTGGCCCTGACCGGGGCCTCCGGCCATGACCAGGCTGCGATCGAGCGCATACCAGACGGGGCACGGCATGATCTGGTCATCGGTGGACCCCGCGCTGCCTGTGAGGGCTGAGACGATCTGGCGCCACACCTCGGCAGCGATCTCGTCGGCAGTGCAGTCCCGTGCCATTTTCCCCCGGCCGAACTCGTCGATGAGATGACGCGACGGGGTGTTGAAATCCCCGATGTCCACCGAGAGCACCGAGATGTGGCCGTCAGGATCGAGAACCCGTTGCGTCTCCCACAGTCCGCTCTGGTTGATCGAGGACAGCGCCCACTCGGTGTCGGTCAGCAACAGGTGGCCGCGGAGCAGCTGAAATTCGGTATCGAAGTAGTACTGGATGCCGCACAACGTCTGGAATCGATCCCACGGCACCCTTCCCATCTCATCCATCGAGTAGGGATCCCGCCGTGCCTGGGTCCGAGTTGTGTTGGGCTGCAAGGGACCATCGGGCGGGGGCGGCGTCGTGGTGAAACCGTCGAGCTCCGCGACGGCGCCGCCGGTGCCCGCCGCGCGCAGCTGGGCGGTGATGTACTCGGCTCCCGGGGCGTCGACGGCGACGACCGTGTAGTCGGGAGTCAGGCGGGTGCCGTCGGCCAACGTGATCTGCGCGCGAGGCCGTAAATGTGGCGGAAGGGTCGGGTCGTGCGCCGGTGAGTCGAGACATGTCGCCGCACCGTGAACGAAACGGACGCCGAGTACGACGAGGTACCGATACCAGTGGTCCAACCATGATTCGGTGGTGGGACCGTTGAGCACACCATCGGCCTTGTTGTCGCGGCGATCCATGTTCAGGTAGAGCTGTAGATACGTGCTCATGTTGGTGCGCGCGTCGCCCCAGAACGAATCGAGAGCGACCAGAATTCTGGGCATCTGGCGAAGCATGGTGTCGCATTGTGGCGTGTAGGCGAACCGGTTGACCCCCGTCCTGCTGTCGTATCCGACCAAGAAGTCGTAGGCGGACAGGTTCTGCAGTTCCCTTTCGCGACGCAGCGGACTCGTGGTCAGGTAGCTGACGAGCCTGCCCAGATACGTCGCGATGTCGCTCGCGCTGAAGCCCAAGATCCCGAGTTGCTTGAGAGTTCCCAGGAACTCGCCGTAGCTTCGAGGGAGCTCGCTGGGAAACACGAGGGAAGGCCGACCCTCAACCGTGATGCCCTTGGTGACGATTCGCCGCACGTTGTCATAGACCGTCCGCGAAGTCGGTGTCCAGCAGGTCGTGCCGCCTGCAGTCGGGATCGGCTGATAAACGGGTATCCGCTGAAACAGGTCCCAAATGTGTAGGTAGAACGCCGGGAAGAACCGGAACCCATGTTCTCCTGCAACCACATTCCGAGGAGCGCATGGCTGCCCACGTCTGCCGGGGAATGGACGCAATTCGGCTTGGCTCCCGTCGCGCGTGCCCACCGTCGAATACTGCGAGGCCGCAAGTCCTCCGAGTTTGACCGGTGGGTACGTCCCTGGCGGTGAGGATCCCAATCCGTTTCGTTCATCGGGTCGTGATTCGTACACCGTGACGACAAAGCCGCGCTCGGCGAGTTCGTGCGCGGCAGTGAGTCCCGCGATTCCGGCTCCGAGAACCGCCACCGTGGGGCGCCGCTCATGCGACGCCGGGGTCGTTATGTGCTCAGTCATGCTCACCCGCGCGAAGTTCGGCCAGCAGTGCGGGCTGCGAAGGTGCCCGAACTGCGGCGTGGACGTACGCTCGCAGCGACTCGTGTGCGCGCTCGATGTCGTCGAGTGAACCGTTCACGGAAACACCGCCTGTCTCCACGGCATCAGCGAGCCCCTTCCGAGCGTCGACAAGATCGAGGATGACCGCCCGGCTGGTGTGAATCCGGACGCCGCCGGGCTCTGCGGCTCCGTCGCAGACCTCGAGACTGTCACCGCCTCGGAGCGAGAACAGCTCGCCGTCGACCTCCAGTTCGACTACCATCGGGCCGAGCTGGGCGACCAGTAACCGATAGCTATCGGGCACCTCCTTCTCCAGGTACTCGACCGATCGTCGCAAGAGCGATGAAATACGTTCAGCCATAGAGGAACTCGAATACTCCGGTGCCGACAAAGTCGAAGGCCTCGCCGTTGATCGCACCCCTCACTCGGGTCGTGCCACCAGTTTCACACAGCACAGTTGATCGATCGAGGTATACCTCGCTCGGCTGTGCTAGACGGGCATAAGAGTGCGAGTAGAACCTCGCATGCACTTCATCGTCGGCCCTGCTCGCGGTGACATCCACCTGTTCCGGCACCCCGGGCACCTCCCCGTCCAGCAGCATTCGCATCGGAGGCGGCAGGGTGCAGTCCGCTATGCGGGCGAGCGTTCCACTCGAACGTGTCTGAACTGCCGCGTGCCGGAAGATGGCAGCGGGCTCGTCGTGGTGCCAGACGTAGAGCGCTTTGGAAAGACAGCGCAGCCGGTTCCGGTCGGTCGTCTGCAGAAAGACCATCGACCAAGGGTTTCCGCGTTCGGCGGGCAGCAGCGTGCCCCACACCCAGCTGAAGTCACCGCCCCACCGGAACCGACCCCAGTTGTGGTCGTGATAAGCAAGGTCATCGTTCAAACGATGCTCCCTGCTTCCGATGCGGAGCCAGCCCTGTGCGCGCAGCCGCGGCACGAAGAGCCAGCTGATTCGGCCTTCCCCCAGCGGCTGGTTGCGTACCACGAATGGTCGACTTTGGGAGGTGAAATGCATGACGCCCTGAATGCCTCTGTTGGGCAGATCGATTGTCACCCGATAACCGTCGGGCATGATCGTCATGCGATTCCCGCCGATGGCGAGTTCACCCAGATCCGCCGAGGTGTGCAGCGCACGCTCGTCGAAGCGTTCGACGGCGCCGGTCCAGTCGTCGTCGTGGGCGATCACGATGACGCGTGGCGCAAGTCGGGCCTCGTCCGCCCCCAGCACCTCGTGGTTGAGGCTGAAATTGATCAACAGACGCACATCTCGTCCGTGAACGACGAAATGATGCCATTCTTTGAAATCCGCGGACCGCGCGGCCGTCAGTACCGGGGCGCGGAGGAAGTCGTTGCGTGCGAGCAGCGCGCTCATCGTAGCCATCGCGTGGTCGGTGTGGCTGGTGTCGACGTCTCCGCAACGGGATTCGGTTGTGGCGCAGAGCGGTAGGCGAGTCGTTCGATTCCGGCACCGACACTGGCAAGTCCTAGCAGGGCGTAAACGAAGTCATCCGGATCTCGGCACTGCGCAGATCCGAGGTGCCCGTCAGCCAGTGCATTGACAACCCGGGCGATGCCGGCCAGGCCCACCAGATAGCCGATGAAATTACTCTGATCCGCGAGTGCCTCGCGGGGGTCGGTGAGCGTCATGCTGATCCCTCGGGCCTCATACGAGCCAGAACGGAGTCATCGAGGCCGTGCCCGATGACGGCGTCTGCCAACAGGTCAGCCCACGCGTCGGGTGCGGCGTTCGGCGCCGCGGGACCGTCGAGGACGTTGAGGCTCAACATCTCCCAGACGCGTCGCAGGTTCTCCACTGCTTCGGACGCGACCAATGCGTCGCGCAGTCGGACCCCGCGAGGAGTGGCCGCGTAGCGCTGACCCTCGGCAACGAGGAGGTCATGCAGTCGTCGGGCCGTCGCGGGGTTGCCGAGGACTGCTCGGCGCGCGCCGAGAAGCAGATCTAGTGTGGCTCGCTCGGCTTCGCTGGCGGTTTCCGACGGGGCAGGGCGCAACTGCGGTGTCTCACGGTCGATCACGTCGAGTGTGAGTTCTCGGATCCGCTCTAGCTCAGCCAACATGCCGAGCAAGGTCTCAGGGGTCATCGGGTCCGCCCGTGAACGTAATCCACCAGGTCGGCCAGCATGTCGCGGTGGCGGCTGTGCGGCAACCAGTCGAGGCCCGCCAGCGCGGTCGATGCTTTCCGTGCATGTCCGGCTGCGACATCTCGCGCGTGTTTGAGCGAGCCGACCTGGTGCATCAAGTCGTGAAGCCATTGAATCTCGTTGAGGCTCTTCGCTTCCGCGCGACGCTGACCTTGTAGGTGCGTCTCGATTTCGGCCCGCCCTGACGCGGACAACTGTCCGTGCGCGGTGAGACGATCCAGCAGCTCCGTGAACTCCAACTCGCCATCCGAGCCGGGGCGGCGTTTGGCGAGGATCGTTACCGCACGTGCCTGGTCGGACGGTTCGGCACTACGCAGGGCGTGCAAGAGCATCAGAGTCCGCTTGCCCTCCCAGAGGTCACCGCCGATCTCTTTGCCGTATTCCTGCGGGTCCCCACGGAGGTTCAGTAAGTCGTCGGTGATCTGGAAGGCCGCTCCAAGGTGACGTCCGAGAGACTCCAACGGGGCCACCATCTCGGGCGTCGCGCCCGCCGCGATTGCGCCGGCCTGTAGCGGTGTGATGAACGAATACCAGCTGGTCTTGAGTTCGACCATCTTGAGGTAGTCGGCGTCGTCCAGTCGCCAGGTGTTGGACCTGATCCACTCGAGTTCCAGCGCCTGACCGTCGACGGTGAGGCGGGTCATCTTCGCCACGGCCCGCAGTATTCGCAGGGCAGGCCCGAGTCCTACCCGTTCGACGTTGTCCAGCAACGGTTGCAGTGACAGCGAAAGCATCGCATCGCCCACATTGACAGCGATCGGTACGCCGTGGTCGACGTGCAGTGTGGGTTTCCCTCGCCGCCACCATGATTCGTCCTCGATGTCGTCGTGGATCAGGAACGCGTTGTGGTACAGCTCGAGCGTCGCTGCGGTTGGAAGGACTGCTTCGAGGTGGCCGCCGATGCCGAGGCAGGTCGCGATGCTCAGTGCCGGCCGCAGTGCCTTTCCGCCGCGCATGGGGTAGTCGAGGATGAGGTCGTGTAGACCGTTCGTACCGTGTGCACCCGGCCCGTACAGCCGCTCGATCTCGCGGTCACAGGATTCTTTGCACAGCGCAAGATATTCGTCGAGCGGATTGCATGCCGTCGTGATCGCACTACCCCCGCGTCGGCTAGGGCTTGTTGATCTTAACGAGGCCGTTGGCATCCGTGACCCTCAATGCGTATCGGATCCGCGCGGTGAACTGTATGTTGCCCCCAGCGGTCTCACCGTCGATCTCCAGACTGGGCGGGAGGCTGACTGCGACGTCCACTGGCTCTTCTCCTGGTGAGGCCTCGGGTGCCGCGCCTTGGGCGATCCGTCGGCGGCGGCCGATCACGACCAACCGCGTGTCGGCATCGGCTGGGTCGAGGACCGATGTCCGATGCAGGGCATTGATGTTCCCTGCTTGGAGTAGCTCCTTGAGGATTGGAGTCGTACCGGAAAACTGGGTGAGCTTGGTAAGACCGACCGTGTTGGTGATCAGGCAGGACGGGGCTCGATAGCCGGCATCCTCTACCGTTGCCCGGGCGAGGACCAGCTGGTCTTGCAGATTTTGGAGGGTGTCATCGGTTGCCAGACTCGTGGCGGCGCCCGTGTAGAGGTCCGGAAGGATGTCATCGTCAACCTTCTTCGCTAGCTTCCTGGCGATTGCCATCACTTCGGTGAGTAGCGCGTCGGGAGTTGGCCCATTCGCCTGTGCCAGCGATACGTCGAACATCTCTTCCTGCGATGCCATCAGGATGAAGCCGGGCGGGGCGAACTTGCCATCCGCGACTCTGATCTGGCCTGGATCGCCGGTATCCCACTGAGGGATCGCTTGCCACGCGATGCTGCACTGCTCGAACGTCTCTAGTACCGCCTGGTTGGCCAAGGCCAACCGTTCTGCGCTCAGATACATGCCTGCCACCCCTCGACGGCTCCCGAACTTCCGCTCAGATCATGGCAGACACGCTCACCACCTGCGCAGAAACTCCACTGATGTCTGCAAGTGGAGTAGTGCACTACTTGTTCGATAGCGCGATGTCCTGACCAGGAGTCATCTCTCCGCGTGCAACCGCGTCGCAGTGCGCCAGGTGCAGCGGAGCGACGGGGTCATCGGGCAGCAACTCCCGGCACCGTTGGAACGCAGCGCGTGCGCCGTCGATGTCACCTGCGTCGAACAGGGCGAACGCTTCGTCGAACGCAGGCTGGGCCGCGCGCTTCGCGGCGCGCAACGCGGCCGAATCCTCGTCGTACACCTCGTAAATCGTCACCGGTCGACGCCGGTTGACCACCATCACCCGCTCCATGCGGCGGACGTCGAAATTCTCCGATTGCGCGAGGCGCTTATACGTGCGATCGGAAATGAGTAAGGCCGATCCGTAGCGCTTGTTGGTGCTCTCGATGCGTGCCGCCAGGTTCACCGCGTCGCCAATGATGGTCAGCACCATGCGGTTCACTCCACCAACGAGCCCGACCGCGATCGCGCCGGTATTGATGCCGATGCCCGCCCGCAGCTCCATTGAGCCCAGCGCCTTGCGCTCCTGGTTGTGCTCCCGCATCGAGCGAAGCATGGCCAGTCCCGCCCGTACCGCGTCGGGCTCGGACTCGAAGACGGCGACAATTTCATCCCCGCGGACGTCCTGAATCATGCCGTTGTAGCTGATGATCGGGAGCTCGACTGCGCGTAGAAAGCCCATCGCCAAATTGCCGGCCTCGGCGACGTCCATGTCCTCGAGCATCGTCGTGTAACCCCGGATATCGCTGATGAGCACCGTCATCTCGCGTTCGACGCGGTATCCGCTCCGGACCCGGCGCAGGTCGTCGATGTCGAGGATGCGCAGCAATTCGTTGGGTACGAACCTCGACTGAACATCCATCAGCGACTGTCGGTACTCGTCGGCGGCCCGCAGTCGAGCCTCCAGCTGGAGGTTCCACAGGGGTGCGGCGGCTTGAGCGCTCAGGAAAGCGACCGCCTGCTCGTGCTGGGCGCCGAAATTCCTGCCTGACTCGCTCTGCTCGGCATAAATCACGCCAATCATCCTGTCCTGCACCGTTATCGGGACGACAAGGATCGACGGCTTAGCGGTCGGACCTGACGGATGGTCGGCGACGACGATGACCGGCGCGCCGCCGTCGACCACCCTGCGTACTACCTCCCTGTCATAGGGCACCTCGGTCCACGGCCCGTCCACAATCGAGATGTCGCCGTGGTCGTTGATGGCGCGGACCGCCAGGTTCTCCGCGTCACCGGTGAGGAACAGAACGCGACCTGCGCCCGTCGTATCCGCCACCGTGCCCAGAATGATGTTCGCCAAACTGTCGGGGGTCCGCGCGCCCGACAGCGCATGCAGTAGCTGATGCGCGCCGACGGGGTCGATTCCGGCCGAATCTGTCGCCAGGTCGCGTCGGAGAAGCCACGGGTGTTCTCGTGCAAGGAAGTCCGTGCGGACTGTGTACCCCAGGTTCAGCCAGCGCTCGTACGCCGAACGCAGCATGTGCTCGGCGAGCGTCGTCCGCCCACTCTCGGCGTAGAGGGCGGCGGCCTCCTCGTGCGCGCGCGCACTCATCGCGGGAAGCTGGTTTCGCTCGGCGAGCTCGATCGCTTCGTGAATGTGTCGCTCCGCCTTGGCGGATTGCCCTCGCGTCCGTGCCCACGCCCCCTGGATCAGGGCGTACGGCGCCGCGTAGTTCTCCGGGGCGCCCGCGGCCCACTTACGATGCAACGACAATGCGCGTCGCACGAAGCTGGCCGTGGAACGGTCGCGCGGCGCGCTATGGATCATGCTGAGGGCGCCGACAAGGTAGACGAGCTGCGACGCCGTGGTGCCGTCCAGACCGCCGAGATACTCGATGGCCTCTGGCGTGGCGGCGGCCGCGCCGACGTGATCGCCGGACCAGAAGTGCACTCCCTGCTTCGCCGCCGCGCCAACGCCCAGGGTGACCTCGTCGCCCTCGAGGCGGGCGGCAGGCAGCACGTCCCGCTCGTCGTAGCCGCTCTCACCGGCAAGCAGAAAAGGATCGGCGCTGCGGCCCATCAGGTTGAGGCATAGCTGTTGCATGGCCTGGCACAGAGAGCTCGAGACGGGCTGGGAACGGATGTGGGGAATCAGCGAGCTGGCGAGGGCGTCGATTTCCGCCAACGGACGACCGACCCAGAACGACTGGGAGAGCAGGACCGCGGTCAGAAGCCCGGCGTTCTCCTGGTCGCCCTGGTCGAGCGCCTCCTCCACGGCGTCACGCAGAGGTCCCAGGCCGTCGCGGATCGGGTGGCGCCAGTGGTTGATGTAGTCCAGGTGCATGAACACCGTCTGCGGTCGCGCCTCGCGGAACTCCGGGCGCTCGGCAAGCTGCATGCCGACCTCGCCGAAACGCTGGCTCCCTGCGTGGTCGCCGGTCAGCACTAGGACGATCCCGTAGCCGGTGATCACCAGCGGTGAGGAAGGCGTGTGGCCGTAGGCCAACGTGAGATCGAGTTGCTTTCGCACGAGCAACGGCAAGAGATTGGGCCGGATGAGAACCGCCATGTTGCACAGCTCGGCAAGAATCGGGTGGAGCGCGACGACCCGCTCGTCATCGCAGTGCGCCAGTGCTAACAGCCGTTCGTTACTCCAGCGGCGCATCGTCAGCTTCATCCGGACGACCGCGTTGCCCATGCGCGGCTTTCCCGCGTCCATGGCGACCCGCTCGCCGAGCTCGTCGAGCGCTTGGAGCCCGATTTCGAGCGCTTCCCGGAGACGGTTCTCGACGACCCGCCCCTTCAGTCGAAGGTAGGCCAGCCGGGCGCGGTCTGCGGGCTCGTGGAGGTACCCCTCGGCCTCGTCGAGAAGCGCATTGAGCGCAGGCACGTCGCCGACCAGCAACGCGGCGTCGGCGGCGTCGAGCTGTAGCTCCCGAGTCAACGCATAGTGTGAGTCCCACCGGTGCTCACCAAGCAGATCCAGAGCGCTGCGGTTGTATCCGAGGGCCAACGGAAAAGAGGTCTGGGCCCGGGCCTTTCGTGCTGCGCGCCGCACCACCTCGACGAACGTGGTGCGTTCGACGTCGTCGGGCAATTCCAGGCCGCCGATGCCGACGTGGCGGGCCGCCTCGAATACGCGGTCGTCGCCGAGCTCGACGAGCCGTCGTCCGAAACGGAGGTGAACGACGCGTGCTTCGGCATCGGATAGCCCCGCGCGCGCCGTCTCGGTGACGCGGTCGTGGCTGAATCGGTAGCGGGCGTCGCGGCTGATCGCGTTGGTGATGCGCTGGCCGTTGGCGTCGAGCGCCTCGAGCAAGCGAAGTTCGAGGCACGCCCACAGTGCGTGAGCAACGACGTCTGGGGGCTTCGCGGCCGCGGCCGTGGCGTCGTCGAGGTCGAACTCTCCACCAATGCACGACAGCGAACCCAACACCTCGCGGTCGGTTGGTCCGAGTTGGTCGAGGTAGCGGCCGAGGAACTCAGCGGTCGTGGCGGATACCTCGATCGACGTGAGTACGCGCAAGTCCCATCTCGGATGGCCGTCGAGACCGAGCGTGATGAGCGCGCCTTCGCGTTGCGCGCGGTGCAGCAGCTGACGAACTTGCAGCGGGTTGCCGCGGGTCCGGTGGTGGAACTCCGCGGCCACGTCGCCCAACTCCACGCTCTGCCCGCATACTTCGGCGAGGAGCTGCTCGACGTCCGCGAGCGCCAGCGGTTCGAGCTCAATGGTGTTGAGGCGTGCCGATTTGATGCCGGCCGCGTCGGCATCGAACTCACCCGCGCGATGGGTGCCGACGACCAGAACGTTGCGCAGCGACACCGTCAACAGCTCGGACAGCATCAGCAGAGTGTCGCGGTCGGCCCACTGGAGGTCATCGATCGCCAGCACCACAGGGCGGTAGGACGCGGTGGTCGACACCAACCGGATGGCGGCGCGATGCAAGCGGCGGCGAGCATCCGCTGCATCGAGTTCGGCGTCGCCGGAGGGTTCCCCCAATAGGGGCGCGAGTTCGGGCACGAGCTCGGAGAGGACGCCGGCAAACCCCGACATCTTGTCGAGGAGATCGGCCCGCCAGTTATCGCGCTCGGCCGGGCCGGTGGCCTCCATGGTGCCGACAATCGAGCTGAGCGCGTCTGCCAACGCCGAGTACGGCGCTGGTGCACCATCCCGACATCTTCCGTATGCAAAGACACAGTTGCGCTGGGCGGCGTCGGCGCCGAAGGCTTGCATGAGCGTCGACTTACCCACTCCGGAAACCCCGCTGAGCAGGGCGCATTCGCCCCCTGCGCGGGCGGCCGCATCGATGGCGGATCGGAGTTGGCTGAGTTCCTGCTGTCGGTCGACCATCCGACCGTCGAGGTCGAGCAATGGAGCGGTCATGGCGGGGGGCACACCGTCGCACGCGCCGTCCTGGAAACGGCGCGGTAATGGGATCGCAAGGCGTACATACCTGGTGACCCTCCCAACCGCCAGTAGTTGCCTCATGTTAGTTAGTCGCCCTGTGATACGCCTGCGATAAGAACAATCCTGTCGGCGCTGAAATCGGTGACATAGCGGCCCATCACCGGCCATTAGGCTGACTGAGGGGGAGGGATGGCTGGACAATCAACGAATCGGCTGCAGGTCAGCGGATATCGCTTCCTGGTGCGCCGGATGGCACACGCACTGGTACGAGGCGACCTTCGCATGCACGACGATCCGCTACGCGCACAGTCGCTTTCACTGGCTGCCGGGTGTGTGCTGGCAGCGATCACGGTCGCGGTGTGTGCGATCCTCGCGTTCCTGCAGCCAAGTGGGATTGTCGGCGGCGCGGCGGTCGTCATGGCCCGCGAATCCGGTGCCCTGTATGTGCGCATCGGCGACTCCATGCACCCCACCTTCAATATCGCCTCCGCACGGCTGGTCACCGGGGTGGCCGACGAACCCGAACTCGTCAGCAGCTCGGCGCTGAACCGAGCCAAGCGAGGGCCTCTGGTCGGCATTCCCGGGGCCCCGGACATGATCGGCGCACCACTCGACGACACTGAATCGGCGTGGGCGGTCTGCGAAGATGCCGACTCGCGAACCACCGTCATGGTGGGCCGCCCACCCGCACACCTGGATTCGGGTAAGAGTGCGCTCGTCACCCCACGAGGTGAGAGCGCGGCGACGACCTACCTGCTGTACGACGGGCGCCGAGCCCGGGTGGACCTGCGGAACCACGCGACCGTCCGCGCGCTCAGGCTCGACGGCGTTGCACCCCGGCCGGTTTCGCGTGCACTGCTCGACGTCCTACCGGAGGTGCCCGAGATCACCGCCCCTGCCATAGCTCGAAATGGCGTCTCACCGTCTGTGCTCCCCGGGGTGTCGGTCGGCACCGTGATGCGACTGACCCGCGCCGGATCCACGGAGTATTACGTCGCCCTCGCGGCCGGTGTTCAACGGGTCGGCGAGGTAGCGGCAGATCTCATCCGATTCACGTATTCGAGTCGACGGGATATCGCCAGCGTGGCACCGGATCTCATCGGCCGGATGCCGATCGTCGAGGATCTTCCGGTCACCACCTTCCCCGACCGCGGTGGCGCTGGCGAGAGTCCGGTGCTCTGTGCGCAATCGGAAGGGGTGTTCGTGGGTGACTCGCTGCCGTCCGATGACGCTGCAGGCGTGCCGCTGGCGCAGGGCGACGACGCAGGCCCACGTGTCGACCGCTTCTCGATGCCGCCGGGGCGAAGCGCTTTCGTGCGTGCGACAAGTGTGTCCGGCGAGAGCGCGACGACAGGAGCGCTGTTCTTCGTCAACGACTCCGGAGTGGTGTTCGGCGTGCGTGACACGGATGCGGCCACCCGCCTGGGGCTGACCAACCCGGTGCCCGCACCATGGGCGCTGATTGCTCAACTACCGCGCGGCCCCGAACTCAGCATCGAGGCTGCATCAGTCGGGCGGGACAGCGTCGGTCCGTCGGCGTAGCCGAGTCGCCACCGCCGACATCGCCACCACTGCGATGGACGCGGTGACACAGACCGCGGCAGCACGCGTTGCGAAGTCTGCGGACGGTTCGGCTGGCCCGGACGGGGGAATCGTCGTCATCTGCGACGCGTTCGAGCGTCGTCCCGGTACGGAACCCGGGCCTGCGCTCACCGCGGCCATGGCGTCGACGGTCCCGTGGCCGACGATGGGATCCCAGCCCGCAGTCGGCCGGTGCGCAGTGTCTTCGATGCGTTGCATGACCTGTCGCGCAGTCAGTTCGGGTGATCGCGACCGCACCAGCGCGACGATTCCACTCACCACCGGTGCGGCGTAACTCGTGCCGGAGATCGGTGACTCATCACCGCTTGTCGCGAGTCTGTCGATCAATCCCTCGCCGTCGGGGTCCAGTGACACGACGTCTTCGGCTATCGCGGCGACGTCGACCCACGGTCCTGCGAGGCTGAACGAAGAAGGGCCGTCGCGGCCCACCGAGCCCACAGTGAGCACGTAATCGTCATACCAACCGGGAGTCGCCACCGTTTTCACGTTGGACCAGTCGGGGCTGCCTGGCCTAAGGGGGTCGGCCGTCGGATTCTGTTCGGGGCACTGGCCGGCCGACCCCACGTTCCCGGCGGCGGCCACCACCACCGCGTTCTTGATGTCGACCGCGTAAGCCAGCGCCGCCCCGAGGGCACGGTCATCCAGGACGTCATCGGCAGCCAGGCAGGCGACGGTCGACAGGTTGATCACTGTGGCACCCATGTCGGCAGCGGTGCGTACGGCCATCGCGAGGGTGTCGACATCGCCGAACCCTAGGCCGGCCGGATCGTCAGCTGCCCGGAACTTGTTGCTGGACTGACGGATACCGATGATCGTGGCGTCTGGTGCGATGCCGCTGAAAGCGCCGTCGGTATCGGGCGAGGCGCCGATTATGCCGGCGACAATAGTGCCGTGGCCGTCGCAGTCCGCAGTGCCGTCACCGGATGACACGTAGTCGCCGCCGGGGACGAGGCGGGGGAGCAGGCGGTGTCGCGATACTCCGGTATCGATGACCGCGATCGTTTGGCCCGCGCCGCGCGTGAGTGGCCAGACATCCGGTAAGCGGAGAGCTCTCAGCGGCCCGTCGGCCGGGCTCTCGATGCGAATGGTGCCGCCGGCACATTGCCCCTGTTGTTCGGTGAGTTGCGGAGGTGCGGGAGAACCCGGCTTGGGCAGTAGCGCCATATCGACGGCCGGTGGTGTCACCGCGCCGGAGGCCGGCGCGGTCCACAGCGGCCAGACCGCAAGCGCGCTGGCGGCGACCAGTCGTGCGACCGCCGTCATATGAGGTTCATTCCCCGCGCCCAGCCGTAGATCCCCCCGACCCAGCAGGCCATGGGGATGACTGCCGCGATCGCGACGCACTCGAGGACCTCGACGGTGCGCAGCGCGATCGGACTCACCGTCTGCCTGACGATGCTGCCCAGTGCGGCGGCACCCGTGGACGCGGCGAGCACACTGATCACATGCGCGTGACCCGGTGCGGCAACCGCGGCCGCAGCGAAACCCGCGAGGAGACAGAGCACTCCAGCGCCTGCGAGGCTCGCGCGGCGCGTCGCATCGACATGGGTGCGCACGCGCAGCAGGAGCACCAATGCGACCATCGCGATGAAGGACGTCCCGCGGAACGCCGAACCCGCATCACGGACCTCCCCGACGGCAACCGCTATCGCACCGAGCGCGCCGCCCGCCGACGATCCCGCCACCAGTCCAGTCAATGTTTGGTGACAACGCCTGACGTTGGGCGCGGCGTCCGGTGTGATGCCGGTGAAAGCCATCGCCAGCCTGGGCGTGACACCCAGCGTCGCGAGGGACAGACCGACGAGCGTCGCGCCGCCCGCGCTCAGCTGCAGACCCCACGACACGGCAGCGGCCGCAGTGGCCGACACCAGCACGGCCGCCGCGGCTAGCGCCGTCAAACATGTTCTGCCGCAGTTCGTCATACGCAGCAGGAGAATCGCTGCAGCGAATACGGCCGCGGACGCCAGCAGGAGGCCGGATACCGCCGTGCCTGTCCGTACCGTCAGAAATCCGGTAGCCCCCGCGTAGAGCACCGCGATCAGGCTCAGCGTCACGCATATCAGGGGGTCGCCGCGTAGCCGCCTAATGATGACCGCCCCGACCCCGGCGGCGACCGCGAGGCACGCGCCAACGACGATGCGGCTACTGATCGCAACGCCCGCTGCCGGCCAAGCCAACACCGCCGCACCACAGCCGCCGAGCAACTCACACGCGATGGCCGGCAGCATCCGCGGCGCGGTAGTTCGGCCCGCCGCCATGGCGTGGCAGGGGTCGCACGAGGAACGTTCGGCAGGCGCGGGCTCGGTTGTCGTCAGGACCAACAGATCACCGTCGCGAACATCGTTGTCGTACAGGGATTCCGACTCGGTCAGCGGAGGGTCGCCCAGCTTCGACAGCACCCAGTCGAGGCCCGGTGTCGGCGTGCTATCGCGGTGAACAAGATCGACGATCTGCGGCACGAGCTCACCGACGCCCACATTTGCCGGCAGCTCCAGATCGACCGCGCGATGTGCGTCATCGGTGCAGGACGCCACGGTCAGCCGACACAGCGAATCTGGCATCAAGTCCCCCTTCACTCAGCCGCGTCAACCGTAACCGCCTCCGCGGGAAGGCGATCGCGCCAATTCGATCGGCTGGGGATGGAACCGGAATCACCGCGACGGCGTCCATTCTTCGATGGAATTCGTACGTCAACCGCGCGTGCCGCCCCCGCCCTTGCCCGACGGCGCTGTCCTCGTCGAAGCTCCACCGCTGCTGCCGGCGCCGACGCCGCAGAACCCGCTCGCCCGCCTCCTGCCGCTGGCCATGCTCGTCGCGGCCGTCGGGATGATGGCGGTCTATTTCACATCGGGTGGGCAGTCGATGCGCAACCCGATGTACATGTTCTTCCCCGTGATGATGCTGACCTCGGTGCTCGGGTCGCTGGTGTACGGCGCCAGGGGAACCGGCACCACCACTGAGATCAACCGGGGTCGGCAGAAGTACCTCGACTACCTCGACCACCTCGACCGTGAGGCCGAAGGCGTTGCCGATGCGCAACGCGAGTCGCTGCGGTGGCACCACCCTGAACCCGGCGCGCTGTGGACCCTGACGGGTAGCGGACGGATGTGGGAGCGAACACCGGATGGCCCGGATTACGGTGTCATCCGGGTGGGGATCGGTGAGGAACCCCTGTCCACCGCGTTGACCGAGCCGGAACTCGACGGCACCGACGAGCAGGATCCCGTCACGGTCAACGCGGTACGGCGGCTGATTCGTTGCCGGTCAGTTGTAACCGATGTGCCGATCACGCTGGCGCTGCGCAGGTTTTCGGCGATCACCCTCGACGGTGACGCAGAGGCCGCACGGGCATTCCTCCGAGCCGCCATATGTCAGCTCGCTGTCTTTCACGGCCCTGACGACGTCGCCATTGTCGCTGATCCGCGCCCCGAATGGGATTGGCTGAAATGGCTTCCGCACCAGCGGTACTCGCGCGCTGGTGCACCCCGGCGTGACATCGTGAGAGTCCTGGACCGCGCAGAAGGGCTTGAACTTCGGATCGAGTCATCGCGAGCTGCCGTCGCCATTGGAGAGCGGCTGCAGCTGCGCGTCACCGAGGAAGTCCTGGTCGTCCACGGGCGGGGTGACGAAGAGGTCTATGCGAGGCCTGATCTGTTGACGGTGGCACAGGCGACGGCGTGCGCTCGTCGTCTCGCCCGTTACCGGCTCACCACCGCAGCGGCGAACGACGGCCAGAAGCGAGGGATCGACTGGACGGATCTGATGGGTATCGGAGAGAACGATCCCGAGAAGCTCTGGCGGGCAACCGGTGATGGACGCATCGTGCCGGTTCCGATGGGATTCGCGGACAACGGAACCCGCGTACTTCTGGACATCAACGAGGCAGCCCGGGGTGGCATGGGGCCGCACGGATTGTGCGTGGGCGCAACGGGGTCGGGCAAGTCTGAACTGCTGCGCACATTGGCTCTCGGGATGATCGCGTCTCACCCGCCCGATGCCCTCAACCTCATCCTCGTGGACTTCAAGGGCGGTGCGACATTCGTCGGCATGGAGCGCGCCAGGCACGTCGGTGCCGTCATCACCAACCTGGCCGGTGAAGCACACCTCGTCAGCCGGATGAACGACGCGCTTCTGGGCGAGATGAACCGGCGCCAGGAGGTACTTCGGGCTGCCGGACGATTCGCCAGTCTCGCCGAATATCAGCGTGCACGGTCCCATGGCGCCCACTTGCCGCCGATGCCCGCGTTGTTCATTTTGGTCGACGAATTCTCCGAACTGCTCAGCCAGCATCCCGACTTCGCCGAACTATTCGTGGCGATCGGACGGCTGGGTCGGTCACTGGGCATGCATCTCCTGCTCGCCAGCCAACGGCTCGACGAAGGCAGACTTCGCGGCCTCGAGACACATCTGTCGTATCGGATCTGCCTGAAGACCTTCTCAGCCGGTGAATCTCGAGCGGTCCTCGGCGTCCCCGACGCCTACCATCTGCCCAGCACGCCTGGATCGGCCTATCTCAAGTCCGCCTCGGGAGATCTCGTAGGGTTCCAGACCGCCTTCGTCTCGGGCGCTGGCCGCGAGTCGTGTACCGAGCGCACATCGACGGCATCACCTGCTCGACTGTTCACGGCCGCGACGGTCGATACTCCCAGCGAAAAGGCCGATATCGAGCCGCGGCCGCCGACTCGAACCGTTTTGGACACGGTGCTGGACCGGGTGGCCGGCCGCGGTGCGGCCGCGCATCAGGTGTGGTTGCCGCCGCTGACGCAGTCGCCGACCCTGGATGCCTTGCTGCCGGGGCCCGGTCCTCACCGGTTGACGGTGCCAATCGGCCTGGTGGACAAGCCGTACGAACAGCGTCGCGATCCGTTCGTCGTCGAATTGGACGGCGCGGCAGGCAACGTCGCAATCGTCGGTGCACCACGGTCCGGAAAGTCGACGGCGTTACGGACCATGGTGCTGGCGCTCGCGGAGCACCATGATCCCGCGGACGTCGGGTTCTACTGCCTCGACTTCGGCGGTGGAGCCTTGTCGTCACTGCGCGACCTGCCGCATGTGGGATCAATGGCCGGACGTCTGGACGGCGACCTGTGTCGCCGCACGGTCGCGGTGGTGACATCGGTGATGCGGACGCGGGAGTCGCTGTTCCGTCGGCTGGCCGTCGATTCAATGGCCGCCTATCGCCGTCATAAGGCCGATCGGTTCGGCGACGTGTTTTTGGTCATCGACGGCTGGGCGACGCTGCGGCAGGAGTTCGACCATCTCGAAGGAACCATCACTGCGATTGCTGCCCAGGGCCTTTCGTTCGGCGTACACGTGGTCATCACCGCGTCGCGGTGGGCCGAGCTACGGCCTGCCCTGAAGGATCAGATCGCGACTCGCATTGAGCTGCGTCTCGGTGACCCCGCCGAATCCGAGATGGATCGCAAGCGTGCGCGCGACCTTTCCGGACGACCACCCGGTCGCGGTATCACGCCGAGCGGCCGCGAATTCGCGGTCGCATTGCCGCGGTGGGACGGCGTACCGACCGTGAACGGACTTGCCGAGGCGATCACCGCCGACACCCGACGCCTGCGCGACCGGTGGGCACCGAGCACTGCACCGGTGGTCCGACTGCTGCCGACTCAGGTGCCTCGTGAGGAACTCGAGGACGGCGGTGTGGTGCTCGGGGTCGGCGAACGCGAATTGAGCGCCGTCGAGCTCGATTTCGCCGAACAGCCGCATCTGCTCGTGCTCGGCGACGTTGCGTGTGGAAAGACCGCGACTCTGCGGCTGCTGTGTCTTGAGTTGATCCGCGGCAGCACCGCCGACGAGGTTCAACTCGAGATCATCGACTTTCGTAGGGCTCTGCTGGGCGTGGTCGAGTCCGAACATCTGAGCGGCTACGCGATGTCACCGGCTTCGCTGACGTCGCGGCTGCCGGCGATTATCGACAGACTCGAGGCGCGCATGCCAGGCGATAACGTCACCCAGCAGCAGTTGCGGACGCGCTCCTGGTGGACGGGGCCGGACATCTACCTGGTCATCGACGACTATGACCTGGTGGCGGGCGCGACGGGAAACCCGCTGGCACCGCTCGCCGAATTCTTGCCGCACGCCCTAGATCTCGGGCTTCATGTCGTCGTCGCCCGGCGCTCCGGGGGGGCTGCGCGCGCGATGTTCGATCCCGTCCTGGCGAGGATGCGCGAGCTCGGCTGCATGGGTTTGATGATGAGCGCAAGCGCGGAAGAAGGTGTACTGCTCGGAACGGTGAAACCATCGGCGCTGCCGCCTGGTCGGGGAACGTTGATCACCCGGGGTGATGCGAACCAGCTCGTCCAGGTCGCCTGGACAGATCCACCATGAGCGAAGTCCTCATCGAGGTGGGACCGGCGACGATCCGGGGACCCAACGATGTTTCGCCGGAATGGGTTTCGGTTGCTCTCCACATGGTGGATGACGAGCTCGCGTTGCTCGACGATCGCCCGGTGCCGGTACGCGACGTGTGGGAAGACGTGATGCGAGCAGTCACTGGAGCAGGCGTCGACACCGCAGTCGTCGTCTGCCCGGCATGGTGGTCGCCAACGCGAATCGACACGGTGCGACGGGCCGCGCACATGGTGGCGGCGGAGATCGTCATGGTGGAGCGAATTGCGATGCTGCGGGAGGGGATTCCGGCTGAGACGACGATTGTCGAGATCACCGGGGATGTCGTGGTGGTGACCGTCGCAGACTCGATCGTCGCGGTCGTGCCGCGGCAGGAGTCGGCTGCGGATGCCGATGCGGTAGCGGCGGCCGTCGCTGCGCCCGCGGGCGTTCTGGTGGACGCCCCGGCGTCGGTACCCGGCGCCGACGTCCTCGCCTCGCTGATCGCAAGGCGCATGCGGACGATCGGCGTGCCCGTCAGAATCGCGGACGACGGTTGGGTACTGCGCGCAGCGAAGGAACACCGGTCACCTCAGCCGGCCACTGCCGTCCGAGTCCGCGAACGCAAGGCCCTGGCGGTGCTGTTCGGCACGCTATCGACGGTGGTGCTGTGTGGTGGGTTGGCCGCCATACATGACGAGGAGCCGCAGTCCGAGGCGGTGCCGATGACCTTGCTCGTCGAGGGCAGAGTCGGTGTGATGGTGCCCACTGCGTGGACCGCGCGGCGCATCACCTCCGGCCCGGGATCGGCTCGGGTACAAGTGGTTTCACCGACGGAGCCGGAGATCGCCCTGCAGATCACGCAGTCCGTCGCTCCGCTGTCGTCCAGCCTCGCGGATACCGCGGATTCTCTGCACGCAGCCTTCGCCGAGGCGCCCGACGGCGCTTTCGTCGACTTCAACCCGTCGGCTCGTCGCGCGGACCGCGATGCGGTGACGTATCGAGAGGTTCGGTCGGACCGCCACGTGGCGTGGACCGTGTTGGTCGAGGGGGCCACCCGCATCGCGATCGGCTGCCAGAGCGCGCCGGGTCGCGAACACCTCGTAAAGCAGGCCTGCGAAGGCGCGATTCGCTCCGCGCATGCGGTGTCTCGAGAATGACCGCAAATCTGATGGAACCGAATGGGCGCCGATCGCGTCGAACTCAATAACAACACGGACCGACGGAAGGACATCGATGACGACACCGGCAGGTGGCGCACTCAACACCGACTTCGACCTGATGGCGGCCATCGCCGGAAAGACGGATGCGCGCAATGAGGAAATCAGGGCGATGCTGCAGTCATTCATCGGCCGCATGGGTGGTGTGCCGCCATCGGTCTGGGGTGGCGTGGCCGCATCTCGCTTTCACGACGTCGTGGATCGGTGGAACGCCGAGTCGGTGAAGCTTCACGCCGCACTTCAGCGGATCGCCGAAACCATCCGCCTGAACCAGCAGACGCTTCGTGAAGCCGCAGACACCCACTCCCACCAGATCAGCGCCGTCGCCACCAACCTCTGAGGAGTCCGACATGGAGAACGTGCTCTCGTACAACTTCGGTGACATCGAGTACACCGTCCGGCAGGAGATCCACACAACCTCGGCGCGGCTGAACGCAGCGCTGGACGAGCTGCGCGCTCAGATCGTGCCGCTGCAGGAAATCTGGACACGACAGGCCGCCGAGGCGTACCGAATCGAGCAGGCCCGCTGGGAGCAGGCAGCAAGTGCGCTGAACGACATCCTCGTCAGGCTGGGCAACGCGGTCCGCGACGGCTCCGATGAAGTGGCAGCCACCGACCGGATGGCAGCCAACGCCTGGGGCGGATAGCCCCTCGACTCTGTGCGGTCCCACTCGGAGGGGAGCCTGGGGGGATTCGCCAGTGAAAGGGTTGCGCCACCGTGGCCGTTAGGAGAGGCGGCTGCGGTGGCGCAAACTCTCGTCTGAACTGCGGTTACTCGCAGGCGACACCGTCACCGTCTCGGTCGAGATGCTCGGCGTAGCCATCCTGGCCCTGCAGGATCGGGGTCACGCCGGCGTCACGCGCTGCAGTGCAATTCTTGTAGTACGTGTCGGCATTCGCGACCGAAGCGGCGCCGAGAGCGGCCGCCATGGCAACCAACCCAGCGGCGATGAGGGTACGAAACATGTTCACTCCGTTATGATCTTGATGGGAAGGTCGGTTTTCGGCAAAGGCCTCGGCACCGACCCAGACGAAGCTACGACGGCATGGCCGACGAAGAAATCGGGTGTTTCCCTATGTCTTGTGGGTTGTGACCTCGAGGGTGTGAGCCCGCGCGACGATTCACCCCAGGTCGGGCGGTGTGCCGCCGTCGCCGAAGGCGTTTTGACCTGCGCGGACGTCCACGGGTAAGCTGCTCCGTTGGCGTGCGGTACGCCGGGGCCTCGGGTCTACGTCGGTCGCCGAGGATTCCCTGATCGCACACCATGACCGGCCCCCGGATCACTCCGGGATCAACCCGAGATATGGAGAGGTAGCGCTGTGTCTACGTACACGCCGAAGGCGGGTGACACCACACGTTCGTGGTACGTCATCGACGCCACCGACGTGGTGCTCGGCAGGCTCGCCGTCGCAGCAGCGAATCTGCTGCGTGGCAAGCACAAGCCGACATTCACGCCGAATGTCGACGGTGGCGATTTCGTCATCGTCATCAATGCAGACAAGGTCGCCATCAGCGGCGACAAACTCACCAAGAAGTTCGCCTACCGCCACTCGGGTTTTCCCGGCGGTCTGCGGGCGCGAGCGCTCGGTGACGAGATGCAGAAGCACGCCGACCGCGTCGTCGAAAAGGCGATCCTCGGCATGATTCCGCACACCAAGCTCGGCCATCAGATCCAGAAGAAGCTGAAGGTGTACGTCGGGCCGGATCATCCGCACGCCGCACAGCAGCCCATTCCGTATGAGATCAAGCAGGTGGCCCAGTGAGCGAGACGACCGACACGACCGAAGAAGTGACCGAGGCCCCCGTCGAGGAGACCGCGACCGAGACGGAGGCGCCCGCTGCTGACGCGGCTCCCGCGCGCGAGCCGGTCATCATCGACCGTCCGATCCAGACCGTCGGCCGCCGCAAGGAGGCTGTGGTCCGGGTTCGTTTGGTGCCGGGCACCGGCCAGTTCCATCTCGACGGCCGGTCGCTGGAGGCCTACTTCCCGAACAAGGTGCACCAGCAGCTCATCAAGGCCCCGCTGGTGACCGTGGACCGGGTGGATTCCTTCGACATCTACGCCCACCTCGATGGTGGCGGCCCGTCCGGGCAGGCCGGTGCGCTGCGGCTGGCGATCGCCCGCGCGCTGATCCTCGTGCAGCCGGAGGACCGCCCCGCACTGAAGAAGGCCGGCTTCCTGACCCGCGACCCGCGCGCCATCGAGCGCAAGAAGTACGGCCTCAAGAAGGCCCGCAAGGCGCCGCAGTACAGCAAGCGCTGATCGAGACCCCTCGGAGCCGCCGGGCACGCATTCGCGTGCCCGGCGGTCTTCTTCGGTTCATCGGCCCAGGAAGTTTCCGAGGATATTGCCGGCGGCGCTGCCTGCCTGCTGCCCTCCACCGGTGCCGCCGACGAACGCGCCGGGCGCCTCTTCGGACGGCTGCACGACGACGAAGCCCTGACCCGAGAACGACATGGTGAAGCCCTCACCGGTGGTGCGGCCCATGAACGTGCCGAGGCCGAACTGTTCGGCGCTGTGAAAGCCGGTCTGTAGCGACGTGGACCAGCACACGGCGGCCTGCGGATCGGCGTAGGTCGGCTGGTCGACGCTCAACACCACAGGGGTGCCCTTGGTGGTGATCGCGATGCGGCCCTGTCCGGAGAACACGCAGTTGAACAGGCCGGCGTTCGACAGCATCCCCGCGCCCTGCACCCGACGGATGTCGTAGGACAGCGACGGCTCGAACGCGAGGACGTTCTTGCCGTTGATCGTCAGCCCATCGTGCGGACCCTCGAGATCGAGGAGATGGATGTCGGAAGCCAGGTCGGCGAGGAAGAGGTCGCCGGCGCCTGTGCACTTCATCAGGGGCACCCCCTCGCCGGTCAACTGTTGCTTGACGAACTTGCCGATGCCGCCCGCACCCTGGCCCTGGAACTGGATATTGCCTTGGTAGGCGACCATGGCTCCCTGACGGACCATCATCTCGCCGCTGAGCCCGATCTTGAGCATCTTGCTGTTCTGCAACTTCATGCCCGGTTGTTGCATCTGGGCCTCGGCCATCTGCGGGGAGAACAAATCACTGCGCATGGAATGTCCTTTCGTCGTTGGCGGCGACGTTATCGACTGGCCCGCGGCAGAGCGATGGGTGTCGGGATCGAAAAATTTTTCCCGCCGTCAGTAACGATGTTTGGGTGGTCGTCCGACAGACAAATAAAGCTCTCATCAGGATTTTGAAGGTGACGTTAATAAGAAGCGTAGTTAATTAGCTACTACTTAGTAAAAGATCTTGGAACAGCTTTTTTTCAGAAATCTCGTTTAGCTGTCTGCCCATGGTGGAAGTCACTCCCCGGGGAGCAGAGGCGCAACCCTTTCGCGCTGGGCAGGCAGTTCCTGCCAAGGGTGGTCACAGAGGCCACGGGGTCGGGGCGGATCACTGCTTCCTGACTGAAAGGAATATCTGATGCACAACATCATGAAGAGGGCGTCAGCCGGCGCCGTATTGGGCGGATCGCTCTTGTTCACCGCGGGCCTGGGTATGGCAGGCGCTCAGCCGCTGAACCTGCAGGACGGCCTGGTCAACCTCGCGGTTGGCGACGTGACCATCCTCGAGGATGTGAATGTCGGTGTCGCGGCCAACGTGGCGGCGGCGATCTGCGGCCTGGAGGTCGGACCGGTCAACGTCCTGGCCGAGTCGGTGGACGCCGACGGCGGCACGGAGACGGTGTGCGACGTCACTGGGGGGCCCATCAATCTCACTCAGAACGCCGGCACGCCCGGCCAGTCGGGCGGCGCGGGCAACTCCGAGAACTCGAACGCCGGAGGCAACTAGAACGCCCACGGCCAGGACCCGTTTAACGGATAGCTGACCTACAAGCGTCTTCACCGCCCGTGCCCACCCGGACGCGGGCGGTGAGTCGCGTTTGGATACCAATTCGATGGAGGCACACGGCTCGACGGCGCTGGTTGGCTCTTTGGACGTCACTTATGAGAAGTTTGTCCGCATGGGTCGACTGTTCGGCACCGACGGGGTGCGCGGCGTCGCCAACCGGGATCTGACCGCTGAGCTGGCGATAGCTCTTGGTTCGGCGGCGGCCCGACGGCTTGGCAGCGTCGGTGGCCATGCGCGGCGCGTGGCTGTGGTCGGTCGCGATCCCAGGGCCAGCGGCGAGATGCTCGAAGCGGCGGTGATCGCCGGAATCACCAGCGAGGGTGTCGACGCGCTGCGGGTCGGGGTGCTGCCGACCCCGGCGGTGGCTTACCTCGCGGGGGCGTATGACGCCGACTTCGGCGTGATGATCAGCGCATCGCACAACCCCATGCCGGACAACGGCATCAAGATCTTCGGACCGGGTGGCCACAAGCTCGACGACGCGGCCGAGGATCGCATCGAGGAGCTGGTCCACCAGGGCCCCGGACACCGGCCCACCGGAGCAGGCATCGGGCGCGTGGTCGACGCCGAGGATGCGCTGGACCGCTATCTGCGCCACATCGGAAAGGCGGTAACGACGCGCCTCGAAGGGCTCACCGTCGTCGTCGACTGCGCGCATGGAGCCGCATCGGCGGCCGCACCACGCGCGTATCGCGCCGCGGGAGCCAACGTCATCGCCATCAATGCGGAACCCAACGGGCTGAACATCAACGACGGTTGCGGCTCCACCCACATGGAAGCGTTGCGGGCCGCGGTCGTGGCTCACGGCGCCGATCTAGGCCTCGCACACGACGGGGATGCCGACCGCTGCCTGGCCGTGGACTCAAATGGTCAAACTGTCGACGGTGACGCAATCATGGTGATTCTGGCGCTCGCGATGCAGGAGGCAGGCGAGCTCGCCTCCAACACGTTGGTCGCCACAGTCATGAGCAATCTCGGTCTCCACCTCGCGATGCGCGCGGCCTCTATCGAGGTGCGCACGACCGGCGTCGGCGACCGTTACGTCCTCGAAGAACTGCGCGCAGGCGAGTATTCGCTCGGCGGTGAGCAATCGGGTCACATCGTCATGCCGGCGTTCGGCACAACGGGCGACGGCATCCTTACTGGACTTTGCCTGATGGCGCGGATGGCGCACACCCGCTCATCCCTGGCCGCACTCGCCGAGCCGATGCACACGATGCCGCAGGTCCTGATCAACGTCGCGGTCGCGGACAAGGCGACGGTTGCCGAAGCACCGTCGGTGCGCACCGCGGTCGCCGAGGCTGAACGAGCGTTGGGCGATTCCGGTCGAATCCTGTTGCGTCCCTCAGGGACTGAACAGGTGGTCCGCGTGATGGTGGAGGCCGCCGACGAGGACACCGCACGTCAACTAGCCGTTCGAGTCGCGGAATCGGTCAGCGAACAGCGCTGAAATCGGCGGGAACCCGTAAGGCCCCCTCCGCGTCCTAGCTCTACATGGGAGAACGAGACGTTGCGCGTGTCGACGTCGCAGCGCTGCTGAGAATCGCCGACGAATATCAGTCGGTAGCCGATGCCGTCGATGTCATCGTCCGCAACCGGCTCGCCGGGTTGCAATTCGGCGGCGCCACCGCGGGCCGGATGCACGTTGCGCGCGGTGAGGCGGTGCGTATCGCCGTCGAAGGTGTAGGCGATCGGCTGCGGGAGTGGTCGAGGGCGTCGTCGGAGATCGCGGCGACATTGCGTACCACCGCGCATCGATACGACGAAGCCGATACGCGCGCCGGGCACATGGTGGGCTGAGATGTTCGACGCTGCTTCACGATTGGCCGACGGACGGCCCGCCGCGGGCATCATCCAGGACTACGTGTGGGCCTGCCATCTGCTCGGATACCAGGACCCGGACCTGACGCTGCACGCATCGCAGGTGCACGACTGGTACGGCAGTGAGGACGGAATCGACCTGCAGGCGCTGGACTCCGATTGTGCGGCGCTGCGGGCGGCTGCGGCCGCGGCTGAGGGAGCGCTCGTCCGTCAGCAGGCGCAGCTCGCGTCGATGGCGGTTGCGTGGGACGGCGTTGGTGCGCAGGCGTCCGGAGATTTCCTGCGTCGTCACGGCGAGACCTCGACGGCTGTGGTGACTGCGGTGCGTACCGCCGCGGAGTCATTGGGGTCGCTACGGGATCGGTTGTGGCACAGCGTCGACGGGAAAGTCGCTGCGACGATGGCAGCCGAAGGGCGTGGCGCGGGTCCGGGTTGGCAGGCCGCAGCGCAAACAGTCACGACCGGCGCGGGTGATCGCGCCAGCGCCAGTGAATTGGTCGATCAAGAGGTCAGGCCGTTTGTTGCCAACGACGTTCGTTCTGAATGGTTGACGGCGATGCGCTCGGCGATGGCTGCCGTGACCGACGCCTACGACGCCGCGGCTGCTGAACTCATTTCCGATGTGGCCATCTCATTCGATGTCCCCGGTCAGCTCGGCCCGTCGTGGTCACCTTCCTCGGGCGACGAGGTCGTGACGGTGCCTGCGGGCACGGGTTCGGTTACGGGGTCTATTGCGGCTCCGCCAATTGGCGCCGCCGCGCCCGCGGGTGCGCCCGCGGCTGCGTCGCCCGCTTCGCCCGCGGCAGCGCCGCCCGCACCGGCTCTGGCGCCGCCTCCGCCGGCGGAGCCGGTAGCGCCCACGGCACCGGTCGCACCCGCCGCCGCGATGCCGTCGATGCCGTCGATGGGTGGTGGGATGCCCGATATCGGCAGCGGATTGTCTGGATTCGGTGGTCAACTCGGCGAATTGCTCGGCGGTTTGATGAGCACGTCGCACGACGCGCTGTCCGATCTGCCCGAGTCCGACGAGCTGGACAAACCCGACGATTTCGATCCGATCGACGAAGACGAAGACGAAGACGAGCAAGACAATGACGAAACCGCTGCGGAGGAGCCCGAAGTCGACGAGGCGGAACCCACCGCAACCGACTCCGCAGATGAGATTGTTGAAGGACCGTCCGCCGAACCGCTTGCCGCCGAAGCTGAGCCGGCCCCACCACCTACACCGGTCCCGCCTCCAATTGAACCCCTCGCCGCGCCTGAGTCTGCGGCGGGTACGCCGTGCGAGATCGCGGCCGATGAGCTGCCGCAGGTGGGTGAATGACTTTAGAACGGTGGAGGATCCGAATTCTGTTCGCGTTCGGCCTTGATGCGGGCTTCGCGGTCTTGGGTGCGGGTGCGTTTTCGTCGGGGCATCATCACGGCCCGGCCGGTGTCGAAGGTCTGCGGCTTCAGTGGGGGCGGCAGGTCTCCGGTGTTGGTGTCCCAGTCCGGGAAATACGCCCGTGATCCCGGGTATGTCGTATAGGTGTGCCCGGTCGGCGATGTCCACACCGCCGCGCCATCGGGCCGCAGTGTCAGGTCCCAATCCCCGGTCCAAAACGTTTTGAGCAAGTGATGTTTTCGGCATAAACACACCAGATTCGACGGATGCGTGGCTCCCAGCGGGTAGGGGATCACATGATCGATATCGCAGACCTGCGCGGCCGCGGTGCAGCCGGGGAAGCGGCACGTCAGATCCCGGGCCCGAATGAACCGGGCCAGTTTCGATGACGGCCGATACCCCGGCTCGGGTTCCTCGGCCGGCGTGCACAGCGGACGTAGGTTGGCGCCATCACGCAACAGTTCGGCCAACAACGGAGTCGGCATCACCTCGGTCCCCGACAACAACGCCGTGCCCGCCGTGACGGGAGTCGAGGGGGCAGAGGACTCTGGCGGGGCTGCTTGCGCTGCGGATCTCTGCACGTTGTCGACGGTCGCTTGGTCGGTGTAGACGTTCACGACCACCGAGGACCTCGGTGCCGGGTTGGCCTGTCGGGCTGGGCAGTTCGGCGATTTACATGCGCACGGCAGGTGATCGTTGCCGTGGCTCCACGCACCCAACGCATCCGCGCGACGCTCTTCTGCCGTGCGGGGATCGTGCTCGCACACCGTGGCCACCATCGCGGCGATCTTCTTCTTCAACACCGCCGCATCCGCCGCCGACAACCGCCCCCACACCGAGGTCACGCCGTTCTCGTCCTCGATGTCACCGACCACGAAGTCGCGGGTCCGCTGCGCGGACTTGGCCCGGATCAGCGCCGACGCGTCGAACTCGAACACCAACGCATCGACGGCCGAGAGGAGTTTGTCCTCGGACAGCGGACCCCACCGGCCCGCCCGCTTCGCGATGGCTTGATCGATTTGCGCCCATACCGGCGCCTCGGTGATGAACTGGGTGCGCCAGGTGATCGCACCGACCACCCGCGCACTGATGTCGCCACGGCGGAACAATTCCGCCACCGCGGGCAGATGATCGCGTAGAGCATCGGCGATGCGCATCTGACCTGAGGCCCTACGTGAGCTGATGTTCATCGCCGCCGCCACCTCCGCGGCCGCGCAATCCCACCAATCGCACGCCCAAAACGTGCGCGGGTCATCATCGTCAATGACGCGACGATGTCTCAGTTCAGCGATCGCCGCCAAGCGCCGCGCCGCCGCGGCAGCCTCCGCCCGGGTCAGGTCCGCGATGGCCGCAACGACAGCGGCGTCATGGACACCCGCGAACTCTGATTCGAACATGTGTTCGACATTACATCAGCCCTGTGACGCGCGGTGGATGTTATCCACAGGCAGGATCGAGCGCTCAGGCGTTGGCGGGGCGCCTGCGACGGTTGTTCGAGCGGCGCCGACGGGACTGCTCTGGCTTGACAGGTTCAGGCCGGGTGGGGGCCGCGAGCACGATTGGCTTACCGAAGGAACGCTCGCCCGGGGCGATCTCATGCAGCACCGGGTGTGACGGGCCGCGGAAGCGGGTGATCGTCGGCTTCACGCCGGCCCTGCGCGTCAGTTGCCGCACATCGGACACCTGCTCGTCGAGCATCAGCGTCACGACGGTGCCGTCGTTTCCCGCGCGCGCCGTCCTGCCGGACCGGTGCAGATACGCCTTGTGCTCGACTGGCGGGTCCGCGTGTACCACGAGAGTGACGTCGTCGACGTGGATGCCGCGCGCAGCGATATCCGTCGCGACCAGCACCCAGGCCGAACCATCGGAGAATGCCGCCAGGTTGCGCGTGCGGGCGTTCTGAGACAGGTTGCCGTGCAACTCGACTGCAGGAACTCCGCGCGAATTCAGCTGACGGGCAAGGTTCTTGGCGCCATGCTTCGTGCGGGCGAAGACGATCTTGCGTCCTGGCGAGGCGGCCAGGTCGGCGAGCACGTTGATGCGGGCCGCTTTCTCGACATGCAGTACGTGATGCTCCATTGCCGCGACCGGCGACTGCTCCGAGTCGACGCTGTGCACGACGGGATCGGTCAGATACCGCTTGACCAGAACATCCACGCCGCCATCCAAGGTGGCGGAGAACAGCATTCGCTGCCCATTGCGAGGGGTCTTGTCCATCAGTCGCTTCACCGGAGGAAGGAAGCCGAGGTCCGCCATGTGGTCGGCCTCGTCGAGCACGGTGATTTCGACGGCGGACAGATCCGCATGGCGCGAGTTCACGTGGTCTTCCAGACGCCCGGGGCAGGCGATGACGATGTCGACGCCGGCACGCAGCTTGTCGATCTGTGGCTGGTGTCCGACGCCGCCGAATACGACGACGGACCGCAAGTTCGTTGCGGCGGCCAACGGCGCAAGCGCGGCGTCGATCTGAGCGACCAACTCGCGGGTCGGCGCAAGGATGAGCGCACGAGGACGGCCCGGTGCTCGCTTGGACTGACTCGCTGTGAGTCTCGTCACCATGGGCAACAAGAACGCATACGTCTTGCCGGAACCGGTGCGGCCGCGGCCCAGTACGTCGCGGCCGGCCAACGAATCGGGCAGCGTTGCGGCCTGGATGGGGAACGGGGAGTCGATGCCTTTACCGGCGAGGACGTCGACGACAGCCTTGGGCAGGCCGAGGTCGGCGAATGTGGGCACCGTTGTGCCGTCAGTGATTTGAACAGACAAAGTTAAAGCTCCGAAAGTAGAGTGTGGTCGTCCTGCCCGGCGCGGATCAATCCGCGGCGCTCGGTGTGACGATCGAGAAACGGCAAAAGGCAGAACAGACGATGCCGATGAGATCAGTCTACAGGCTTGGCGCCATTCGGCTTAATCGCTACGGGAGTAGGTCGCGCAATTCCTCTACGAATCGCAGCGTCTCGGCGCGGTCACCCGACAGTGGCTGCAGCAGAAGTGTGGTGGTACCGGCTTCCGCGAAGGCGGCCAGACGTTCTTTGACGTAACCGCGCGGACCCACCAGCGATACGGCGCGCACCAATTCGTCGGGAACCGCGGCGATGGCTTCGGTCTTCTTGCCCGCCAGGTACAAGTCCTGGATGTCGTTGGCGACCTCGCCGTAGCCGTAGCGCGTCGCCAGGTTGTGGTAGAAGTTCTTGCCGCGCGCGCCCATGCCGCCGATGTACAGCGCCAGTTGCGGTTTCGTCCACGCCAGTCGGTCGTTGACGTCGTCGCCGATCGCCAACGGCGCGCTGACCGTGACGTCCAACGGGCCCAGCGCGGGATCACGCTTGGCGAAACCGGCGCGCAGGGCGTCGCCCCACACGTCGTCGGCCTTCTCCGGGAGGAAGAACACCGGCTGCCACCCCTCGGCGATCTCGGCGGTGAGTTCGACGTTCTTTGGGCCGAGTGCGGCGATATTGATCGGAATACGTTCGCGCACAGGGTGATTGATCAACTGCAGCGGTTTGCCCAGGCCGGTTCCCCGATCGGCGGGCAGCGGAATCTGATAGTGCTTGCCGTCGTACGTCACCCGCTCGCGGCGCCAGACCTGTCTGCAGATGTCGATCACCTCGCGGGTGCGGCCCAGCGGAGCGTCGAAGGGGACGCCGTGAAAGCCCTCCATGACCTGCGGGCCGGAGGTGCCGATGCCCAGCCGGAACCTGCCGTCGGATACGTAGTCGAGCCCGGCGGCCGTCATCGCGAGCAGCGTCGGCGTGCGGATGTAGATCGGGACGACGCCGGTGGCCAACTCCATGCGCGTCGTCTTCGCCGCCAGAAAGCCCAGCTGGCTGATCGCGTCGTAGGAGTAGGCCTCGGCCACGAACGCGACGTCGACACCGACCTTCTCGAGTTCGACGATTTGATCGACGGCCTCGAGGAAGCCGCCCGCGTAGTTGAGGAAGATCCCGGTGCGCATCGACATGTGTGCTTTATACACCCAACCGGTTGGTTGGCCGCGCTCAGGGCTTCAAGAGCGCGACGACTTTGTTTTCGAGAGCCACCGGATCGTCGGCGAAAGGGTCCATCGTCGTCGCCTTGGGCAGCGCGATCTCCGGGTCGGCGAAATCGCGGTAGGTCTTGTCGCCGGTAAGCATGTGCAGGAAATATCCGGTCATCAGCGCACGCACGATCTTTTGCGTACCGCGATCGGCACCAGGCAGTCCAACCGCTCTGGCCAGCCGCCGGCCCTCGACGAGCCCACCGGCCTTGACGCTGCTCACGTCGCGCAAGGTTCCGCTTTTCCAGACCCGTGCGAGTTCGACCGCGTTGGAGCGCAACGACATCGGGTCTCCTGGGTCGGCGAGGATCAGCCCGGGCACTTTCAGCGTTGCCGCCGGCTCTTCGGCTCGAGGCTTGGTGACGGTCGGAAAGGCCGCCACCACAGCCTTCAACCTGCCCGGCATCCCGGCCGCCGCGAATACCGCCGCGGACGCGCCGAAACCGTGTCCCGCCACCCCGAGCTTCGTGTGATGGACACTGATCTTGCCCGGTCCCAACCGCACCCCGGCAATGATGTCGAGGGCCGTGCCCAGGTCATAAGACAGATTGAGCACCGACGGCGCCAGGCTGGTCTCGGTCGCGGGCGCCGCGGCGACGATGCCCCATGACGCGAGATGCTCGAGCGTTCCGTGGTAACGGTCATCACTTGTCAGCCAGTCGTGACCGAATACCACACCGGCGAGATTCATCCCCGACTCCGGGGTGAAGACCACGCCGGGCAGACCGGCAAACGCCAGGTCACCCCGCAAAACGCGGTGCGGGCCGCGGCGCTTCAACCCGTTGAAGAGCTTCGCTGTCCGCGCCACCAGACGACCGTAGCGCAGGCGGGTCTCCCGGCGCGCTTGCACTACCCTGAAAGGCTATGTGCGGAATCGTCGGCTATGTCGGGCAGCGTCCTGCCTGCGATGTGGTCGTGGACGCACTGCGCAGGATGGAATACCGCGGATATGACTCATCGGGTGTCGCCCTGCTCGACGGCAACGGCGGCCTGACGGTACGGCGCCGGGCCGGACGGCTCGCCAACCTCGAGACTGCGCTTGCCGAATCCGAAGCGGGCACCCTTGTCGGCAGCACCGGCCTGGGGCATACCCGCTGGGCGACCCACGGCAGACCAACCGATCGCAACGCCCACCCACACCGTGACGCCGCCGGGAAGATCGTGGTCGTCCACAACGGCATCATCGAGAACTACGCCGTCATGCGCGCGGAACTGGAAGCCACGGGCGTGGAGTTCACCAGCGACACCGACACCGAGGTGGCCGTGCATCTGGTGTCGTGGCAGTACCGCCACGGACCCACCGCGGGCGACTTCCCGGCTTCTGTGCTTGCCGTGCTGCGCAGACTCGAAGGCCATTTCACCCTCGTCTTCGCGAACGCCGACGAACCGGGCACGATCGTCGCGGCCCGACGGTCCACGCCGCTGGTGATCGGTGTCGGCGACGGTGAGATGTTCGTCGGGTCGGATGTGGCCGCCTTCATCGAATACACGCGCGATGCCGTCGAATTGGGACAGGATCAGGCAGTCGTTGTCACGGCCGACGGTTACCGCATCACAGACTTCGACGGCGCCGACGACTCCGCGAACGCCCGCGAATTCCATATTGACTGGGACATCTCCGCCGCCGAAAAGGGTGGCTACGAATACTTCATGCTCAAGGAGATCGCCGAACAGCCCGCTGCCGTCTCCGACACGCTGCTGGGCCATTTCGCCGACGGCCGCATCGTGCTCGACGAACAGCGCCTTTCCGATCAAGAACTGCGCGAGATCGACAAGGTGTTCATCGTCGCCTGCGGCACGGCTTACCACTCCGGTCTGTTGGCTAAGTACGCGATCGAACACTGGACCCGGCTTCCCGTCGAAGTAGAGCTGGCGAGTGAGTTCCGTTACCGCGACGCGGTTCTCGACCGTCATACGCTTGTCGTCGCCATCTCCCAGTCCGGCGAGACAGCCGACACCCTGGAGGCAGTTCGGCACGCGAAGGAGCAGAAGGCCAAGGTTTTGGCCATCTGCAATACCAACGGCAGTCAGATTCCTCGCGAGTGCGACGCAGTCCTCTACACCCGTGCCGGACCCGAGATCGGCGTGGCGTCGACCAAGACGTTCCTCGCCCAGGTCACGGCCAATTACCTTGTCGGGCTGGCCCTTGCGCAGGCACGCGGCACCAAGTATCCCGAAGAGGTGGCCCGCGAGTTCGCCGATCTCGAGGCCATGCCGGACCTGGTTGCGCGGGTACTCGACACCATTGATCCGGTATTCGAGCTGGCACGGCGATTCGCGCAGTCGCAGACCGTGCTGTTCCTCGGCCGCCACGTCGGCTATCCGGTCGCGCTCGAAGGCGCGCTGAAGCTCAAGGAACTGGCGTACATGCACGCAGAGGGCTTCGCCGCCGGCGAGCTCAAGCACGGGCCGATCGCGTTGATCGAGGACGACCTGCCGGTCATAGTCGTCATGCCGTCGCCGAAGAACGCTGCGACACTGCACGCCAAACTGCTGTCGAACATCCGCGAGATACAGGCCCGAGGCGCGGTCACCATCGTCATCGCCGAAGAGGGCGACGAAACCGTCCGGCCGCACGCCGACCACCTGATCGAGATTCCTGCGGTGCCAACGCTCTTCCAGCCGCTTCTGTCGACGATTCCGTTGCAGATCTTCGCCGCGGGCGTCGCGCAGGCCCGCGGTTACGACGTCGACAAGCCACGCAACCTGGCCAAGTCCGTCACCGTCGAGTAGTGCCGAACCCCAGGATTGGGCACTTCCGCGGCGATGCGGGCCGTGCCCGCTTCCTCGCGACGTACCGGAAGTGCCTGGCCGATCTCCCGCCATACGACCAGACCTTCGACATCCCAACGAGTTTCGGAACGGTCCGGGTATACCGCTTCCCGGGCCCCGAGGGGCGTCCGGTCGTCCTGCTGCCGGGTCGCAATGCGTCCACCCCGATGTGGGGAGACAACCTCCCAGGTCTGCTGGCCCATCGCACCGTGTTCGCGGTCGATCTGCTTGGCGAGCCGGGGTTGTCGGTGCAGGAGCGCGAATTGAGGAGTGCCGAGGACCAGGCGCAGTGGTTCGACGAGATGCTCGCCGGCCTGGCGTTGACGTCTCCGCATCTCATGGGGGTGTCCTTCGGCGGATGGTCGGCCACCAATTACGCGGTCCTGAAGCCAGGCCGGGTGACGTCGCTGACCCTGCTTGACCCAGTGATGACGTTCGCGCCGATCCCGGTCCGGACCATGCTGATGATGGTGCCCATGGGCCTGCCCGCCGCTGTTGTGCCCGAGGCGCTGCGCCGCCGGGTGCTCAAGTGGATCACCGGCGGGACAGAGGTCGATGATTCTGTTCCGACTGCTGCGCTGATCGCTTCGGGAACCCGGGATTTCGTGCTGCGTCAGCCTGCACCGACGTTGTTCGCCGCTGACCAGTTGCGAGCGCTCGACGTCCCGGTCCTCGCGTTGATCGCGGGCCGCAGCGTGATTCATGATGCCGAGCGTGCCGCCGCTACCGCGCGGAAACTCTTGCTGCACGGCCGAATCGAACTCTGGCCTGATGCATCGCATGCGATCACCGGTGAATACCCCGAACGGATTGCCGAGACGGCGGCGACCTTCTGGGCTGAAGCGTCCTGATCGCTTCAGTCTTTCTGTCGTGCCCACGTGCTGGGTGATTGCCCGATGTGGTGGCGGGACGACAGTGCTGCACCGACCTGTACGGCTGCCGCCGTCAGGTCGTCATCCCGCTGCGCCGTCCGCCGGTCCACCACGGCTGCCGCGCCCCCGGCTGCCCATGGGCGTGGGCGTCGACCTGTCGCCGGGCGTGCCCGACCTGTCGGCATTCCCGAGGAACCTGTGGCTGCGCACCGAGCGTGCGGTTCTGACCGAGACCCCGCCGGACGAACTCGGCTACGGCACCCGCGCGGGCACCCACGTTTGCGCTCGGCTCTCGGACCCTGGCTCCCCCGCACCCGTGGGCTGCGGGCCGGACCCGACGACATCGTCATCGTTTCCGCGGGGGCCGGATGGCTGATCCCGCCGCGCACCCGTTACGACAACCACGTCGCGGCGAAACATGCGAGCGATCTGGGCAGCCCGACCGTGTCCCAACTCGTGCTGGCGCGACTGCTGGAAAAGGGGGGAATGCGACCGTCATGTCCGGTTGGTCCGCGCGCGGCATCGGGCTCGCCGCAACGCGCTTCTCGGATCTCTCGTCGACGCCTTGCCGGGCGCTTCGGTAACGGGCATTGCCGCCGGATTGCACGTGCTCGTCACACTGCCCGACTCGGACGTCGACGATGCCGTGGTCGCCGACGAGCTAAGCGATGCCGGCGTGCTGGTGCATCCGCTGTCTTGGCACCGCAGACGGCCGGCCTCCCGGGCTGCGGTCTAAGCCCCGATTGCGCGGACCGCGCTGACGGGCGGCAGACCGACCGGTACATGACTAGTCGTCTGGCAATGCTCAATCACGTCGACAACCGCGGCTCCACGAAACCAACGGCGCTTGCCCTGCCAGCCGCACTGACACGCGCCGCGGTTGTTCAACCACGACTGCAGCAAATACGCGACCGGCGTTCCCGCCCCTGCACAATAGCCGGTCCGGGTGGGATTCTCACCTGCCCTTCCATGCGCTGGTACTGCAGGGATCATCGACCGGCTCGGCGTTGGGTACTCGTCGACGCGGGAAGACTTTTGTAACTCACGTCAATTTTGGCAACGAAATGATCTTGAAGTCCTCACGAACTCGGGACGGGCGAGACCTGAAACCCCGACCATGCCCCCGCATGCCACGTAACGTGGGCGTCGATGCGGCACTATTACACCGCCGACCAAATTCGCGAGGCAGAAGCGCCGCTGTTGGCGAGCCTCCCCGACGGTGCCTTGATGCGGCGCGCCGCCTATGGACTGGCCACCTCGATCGCACGCGAAATGGGCGGCGTCACCGGGCGCCGGGTCTGCGCGGTCGTCGGCTCCGGAGACAACGGTGGCGATGCGCTCTGGGCGGCGACCTTCCTCCGTCGTCGCGGCGCATCGGCCGCCGCGGTCCTGCTCAATCCGGAACGCACGCACGCCGCTGCGCTGGCCGCGTTCCGGAAGGCCGGCGGTCGGGTCGTCGAAAGCATTCCGCAGGCAACCGATCTGGTGATCGACGGCGTGGTCGGAATTTCCGGCTCCGGGTCTCTGCGGCCGAACGCGGCCGACGTGTTCGCAAGTGCGACCGCCCCCGTGGTCGCCGTCGACATCCCGAGTGGCATCGACGTGCACACGGGGACCGCCGACGGCCCGCATGTGCACGCCACATCGACGGTGACGTTCGGCGGGCTCAAACCGGTTCATGCCCTTGGTGATTGCGGACGCGTCGAACTGGTCGACATCGGTCTGGACCTGCCACAGTCCGACATACTCCAGCTCGAGGCCGCTGATGTCGCGGCGCTGTGGCCCTATCCCGGCCCGAAGGATGACAAGTACACCCAGGGTGTCACCGGAATCCTGGCCGGCTCGGCCACCTACCCGGGGGCCGCCGTGCTGTGTACCGGCGCTGCCGTCGCCGCCACGTCAGGCATGGTGCGCTATGCGGGAAGTGGCGCACAGCAGGTGCTTTCACATTGGCCGGAAGTCATTGCCACGCCCAACGTCTCCTCCGCAGGAAGAGTTCAGGCATGGGCCGTCGGACCCGGGTTGGGGACCGACGAGACCGGTGCGACGGCGCTGTGGTTCGCGCTGGAGACCGACCTGCCGGTGATCGTCGACGCCGACGGGCTGACCATCCTCGCTGCGCACCCGGACCTGGTTGCCGATCGCGCCGCACCGACGGTCTTGACGCCACATGCGGGCGAGTTCGAAAGGCTGGCCGGCTCGCCGCCGGGGGACGACCGTGTGGGCGCTACCCGCAGGCTCGCCGACCGCCTCGGTGTCACCGTGCTGCTGAAGGGCAACGTGACAGTCATCGCGGAACCCGGTGGACCGGTCTATCTGAACCCGGCGGGCCAATCGTGGGCGGCAACAGCGGGTTCCGGCGACGTACTGTCCGGCATCGTTGGTGCGCTGCTGGCCGCAGGTCTGCCGCCGGCCCAGGCCGCCGCCGCGGCGGCCTACGTTCACGCTCGAGCGGCCAACCTGTCCGCCGCCGACCCCGGCCCGCATCCAGCCCCGACTTCAGCATCCCGCATCCTGGCCCACGTCCGGGCTTCCATCGCATCTCTCTAACGAAAGGTCTTGCCATGAAGCGCAAGGGGACTCATTCGCAACAAATAACGCCGGCCTACACCTGCCGGATGGAGATGGCGCCCATCCCGTCGTTGCGCTTACCGGACGAAGCGATGGCGCCTGACGCCGCATACCGATTCATCCACGACGAGCTCATGCTCGACGGCAGCTCGCGACTGAACCTCGCGACGTTCGTCACGACATGGATGGATCCGCAGGCCGAACGGCTGATGGCGGAGACGTTCGACAAGAACATGATCGACAAGGACGAGTACCCCGCGACGGCCGCTATCGAGCAGCGGTGCGTATGCATGGTGGCCGACCTTTTCCATGCCGAGAACCTGCGCGACGACGACCCGAACAGTGCCGTCGGTGTTTCCACGATCGGCTCCAGCGAGGCCGTGATGCTCGCAGGGCTGGCGATGAAGTGGCGGTGGCGCGAGAAGGTGGGGAAGGACTGGAAGGGCCGGACCCCGAATCTGGTGATGGGCGCCAACGTTCAGGTGGTGTGGGAGAAGTTCTGCCGCTACTTCGACGTCGAACCGCGGTATCTCCCGATGTCGGAGGACCGCTACATCATCACCCCCGAGCAGGTGTTGGAGAACATCGACGAGGACACCATCGGCGTGGTGGCCATTCTCGGCACCACATACACCGGAGAACTCGAGCCGATCGGCGAGATCTGCGCCGCGCTGGACAAGGTGGCAGCCGACGGGGGAGTCGACGTTCCCGTGCATGTCGATGCGGCCAGCGGCGGCTTCGTCGTGCCGTTCCTGCACCCTCACCTGGAGTGGGACTTCCGGCTCCCTCGCGTCGTCTCCATCAACGTCAGCGGCCACAAGTACGGGCTGACCTACCCCGGCATCGGATTCGTGGTCTGGCGCAGCGCGGAGTACCTGCCCGAGGACCTTGTGTTCCGGGTCAACTACCTCGGCGGCGACATGCCCACCTTCACGCTCAACTTCTCTCGGCCGGGCAATCAGGTCGTCGGCCAGTACTACAACTTCCTACGGCTCGGCCGCGGCGGCTACGCCAACGTGATGCAGTGCCTGTCGACGACCGCCCGTTGGCTCGGCGACGAGCTTCAAGAGAGCGATCATTTCGACGTCGTCGCCGACGGCTCGGCGATCCCGGTGGTCAGCTTTCGGTTGAAGGGCGATTTCGGCTACACCGAGTTCGACGTATCGCATGCCCTGCGTTCCTACGGGTGGCAGGTGCCGGCGTACACCATGCCGGAGGGCGCCGAGGACATCACCATGTTGCGCATCGTGGTCCGTGAGGGGTTCTCCGCCGATCTGGCCAGGGCGCTGTGGGACGACACCAAGACGGTGTTGTCGCACCTCGATGCTTTGAAGCCGCAAGGCCACTTCGACAATCTGGAACCGTTCGCCCACTAGTGTGTGCCAAAACACCCGGGTCGAGTCGCGGACGAAACCCTAGGTCAGCCCGCCTCGCCTGGCTGCCGAACGGGTGAGATTCGGCCGCGTACGGCAACCGGCGTTCGCTGTCTGGGAGAATCGGCCAGGGTGACATGACCATGCAGACGACCAGAACGACGCACGTGGCCCCCGAGGCGGTCATCGACCTCGACGCCGTGGCACACAACGTTGGTGTGCTGCGCGACCGTGCGGGTGCGGCGCAGGTCATGGCCGTCGTCAAGGCCGACGGGTACGGCCACGGTGCGACGCAGACCGGCCGCGCGGCCCTGGCCGCCGGCGCGGCGGAACTGGGTGTCGCCACCGTCGAGGAGGCGATCAGACTCCGTCGCGACGGCATCACCGCTCCGGTGCTGGCGTGGCTGCACCCGCCGGGAACCGACTTCGGTCCCGCGCTCGAAGCAGACGTGCAGATCGCCGTGTCGTCGCTGCGCCAACTCGGCGAGCTGCGTGATGCAGCCGAGCGGACGGGCCATACCGCCACGCTCACCGTCAAGGTCGACACCGGACTGAACCGCAACGGCGCTGGCCCGGACGAGTACTCGGCGATGCTTCCGGCACTGAAGCGCGCGCTCACCGATGACGCGTTCACGTTGCGCGGCCTGATGTCGCATCTGGTGCGCGGTGACGTTCCCGACCACCCGCTCAACGACATCCAGGCGGGCCGGCTGAAGGACATGGTCGATCAAGCCCGCAGCGCGGGTTTGCGGTACGAGGTTGTGCACCTGAGTAATTCACCTTCGACGCTGACACGGCCGGATCTTGGGTTCGACATGGTGCGGCCCGGTATCGCGGTATACGGTCAGACGCCGATTCCCGAGCGTGGCGACATGGGGCTGGTCCCCGTGATGACACTGAAATGCCCTGTGGCGCTGCTGCGCAAGGTACAGGCCGGGGAGGGAGTCTCCTACGGACACACGTGGATCGCCGAACGTGACACGACGCTGGCGTTGCTTCCCATCGGCTACGCCGACGGCGTCTTCCGCAACCTGAGCGGACGCATCGACGTCTTGATCAACGGCAGGCTGCGCCGCAGCGTCGGGCGCGTCTGCATGGACCAACTCGTGGTCGACGTCGGTGTCGACGGCGACGTGTCGGAGGGCGACGACGCGATTCTGTTCGGGCCCGGCACCGAAGGGGAGCCCACCGCGCAGGACTGGGCCGACCTGCTCGGCACCATCAACTATGAGGTCGTCACGAGTCCGCGCGGCCGAGTCGTGCGCTCCTACCGTGGAACTGGACGTTGAGCGATCAGGGAGCGCGGTGGCTGGCGGGTGCCGCGGGCGTGACCGCGGTCGGCACCGCCACCGCAGTGTCGGTCGCCAGGTCCCTACGCCGACGCGTCAGCAGCGACGATCCCTACGAATTCGAGGATTTCTCTCTCCTCGACGCTGACCGCAGCGTCGTCGTCACGACTCCGGACGGCGTCGACCTGGCTGTCCGCGAAGTGGGGGATCCCGACGCTCCGCTGACGGTTGTCTTCGCGCACGGCTTCTGTCTCCGCATGGGCGCCTTTCACTTTCAGCGCGCCCGCTTGACCGAGGAATGGGGCTCGCAAGTCCGGATGGTGTTCTACGACCAGCGTGGACACGGCCAATCCGGGCAGGCGCAACCGGAGACCTACAACGTGGCGCAATTGGGCAGGGACCTGGAGACGGTGCTGGCCGTGATGGCACCGCGCGGACCCGTTGTGCTCGTCGGCCATTCGATGGGAGGTATGACGGTCCTGTCGCACGCCCGGCAGTTCCCGCAGCGGTACCCCACCCGCGTGGTCGGCGCAGCGCTCATCGCATCGGCGGCCGAAGGGGTTTCCCGCTCGCCGCTGGGCGAGATTCTGAAGAACCCCGCCCTGGAGGCGGTGCGCTTTGCGGTTCGGTACGCGCCCAAGACCGTGCATCGCACCCGCGGCGCCGCCAAGTCGGTGATCGCTCCCATCTTGCGCGCGGCCTCGTACGGCGATATGAAGGTCAGCCGCAGCGTCGTCGAATTCTCCGAGAAGATGATGCACGACACCCCGATCGAGACGCTGGTCGAATTCCTGCACGCGCTCGAAGTGCACGACGAAACCGACGGGCTGGCCACCCTCGCGAAGGTGCCCACTCTGATCGCGTGCGGTGACGAGGACCTGCTCACGCCGATGGACTACTCGCAGGACATGGCTGACGCCCTGCCCAAATCCGAACTCGTGATCGTCGAGGGCGCAGGCCATCTTGTCGAGCTCGAACAGCCAGAGATCATCGACGACGCGCTCGTCCGGCTGGTGGAACGTGCCACCCCCTCCAAGCTCGTCGCCTTGACGCGCCGCGTCCGGGACGCAGTTCGCCACCATGGCTGACCGCGCCGCGGGGACGGCGGAGCTGCCGACCGCCGACGACACCATAGCCCTCGGTGCGCGACTGGGAAGTGAACTGCGCGCCGGTGACGTCGTGGTGCTGTCCGGTCCGTTGGGTGCGGGAAAGACCGTGTTGGCCAAGGGTATTGCGCAGGCGATGGAGGTCGACGGTCCGGTCGTGTCACCGACGTTCGTGTTGGCCCGCGTGCACCGGGCGCGTCGGGACGGCGCCCCGGCGATGATTCACGTCGACCTGTACCGGCTGCTCGACGACAACTCGGTCGACCTGCTCGCCGAACTCGACTCGCTCGACCTCGACACCGATCTCGAGGATGCGGTCGTCGTCGTGGAGTGGGGCGAAGGACTGGCCGAACGGCTGTCCGAGAGCCATCTCGACATTCGCCTCGAACGCGGAACCGACACCGAAGTGCGCACAGCGATGTGGCAGTGGAGCACTCCGTGAGCAGCCTGATCCTGGCGATCGACACTGCGACGCCCGCGGTGACCGCCGGGGTGGTCCGTCGGGACGGCGACACGATCGAGGTGCTGGCGCAGCGCGTCACTGTCGACGCCCGTGCGCACGCCGAGCAGCTGACCCCCAATGCGGTCGGCGCGCTCGCCGACGCCGGGGTCGGTGTCGAGGATCTCGCGGCGGTCGTCGTCGGCTGTGGCCCCGGGCCGTTCACCGGCCTGCGGGTCGGCATGGCCACCGCTGCGGCGTTTGGGCATGCGCTGGGCGTCCCGGTACACGGCGTGTGCAGCCTGGACGCGATCGCCATCATGGCCGGCGGCGATCTGCTGGTCGTCACCGACGCGCGCAGGCGCGAGGTGTACTGGGCGCGCTATCGCGACGGGATGCGCTTCGAGGGGCCTGCCGTCGCCGCGCCTGCCGACGTGCCCGGCGCGGAAGAGGCACTCGCACAACCGCCCCGGCATCCCACCGCCGAGGGTCTGGTGCGCGCGGTCGCCGATTGGACGTCGCCACCGGCGCCCCTGGTGCCGCTGTATCTGCGTCGCCCCGACGCGAAGACGCTGGCCGAGCGGGCGGCCCGATGACCGTCGTCTACGGGAAGCTGAAGCCGTCGGATGCCGCGCGGTGCGCCGAGCTGGAGTCCCTGCTGTTCGAGGGGGACGACCCGTGGCCGGAGCGGGCGTTTCTCGCCGAACTCAAGGCCAAGCACATCCACTATGTCGCCGCACGCACGAAGGAAGGCGTGGAAGACAAGCTGATCGGTTACGCCGGGATCGCGCGGCTGGGCCGAGTACGCCCCTACGAGTACGAGATTCACACCATCGGGGTCGATCCGGCGTACCAGGGTCAGGGCATCGGCCGGCGCCTGGTGACCGAAATCCTCGAATTGGCCTCCGGCAGCGTGGTTTTCCTCGAGGTACGCACCGACAATGTGCCCGCGATCAAACTTTATGAGAGCTTCGGTTTCGTCAACGTCGGTCTGCGTCGGCGTTATTACCGCGCCAGCGGTGCGGACGCCTATACGATGAAGCGCCTTCCTCAGGAGAGCCCATCATGACGATCATCCTGGCCATCGAGAGCTCCTGTGACGAAACCGGCGTCGGAGTCGCCGAATTGGGCGCGGATGGCGCCGTGACGCTGCTGGCCGACGAGGTGGCCTCCAGCCTCGACGAGCACGCCCGCTTCGGCGGGGTGGTGCCCGAGATCGCGTCGCGGGCGCACCTGGAGGCGCTGGGACCGACGATGCGCCGCGCATTGGAAACGGCCGGCGTGGCGAAGCCCGACATCGTTGCGGCGACCATCGGGCCGGGTCTCGCCGGTGCATTGTTGGTGGGAGTGGCTGCGGCCAAGGCGTATTCGGCCGCATGGCAGGTGCCGTTCTACGCCGTCAACCATCTCGGGGGCCATCTGGCCGCCGACGTCTTCGACCACGGCCCGCTACCCGAAAGCGTGGGCCTGCTGGTGTCCGGCGGACACACTCACCTGTTGCATGTGCGGTCGCTGGGCGAACCGATCGTCGAACTCGGCAGCACTGTCGACGACGCCGCGGGGGAGGCCTACGACAAGGTGGCGCGTCTGCTCGGGCTCGGGTACCCCGGCGGCAAGGTGCTCGACGATCTCGCCAGGACCGGCGACCGCGACGCGATCGTCTTCCCCCGTGGGATGACTGGACCGCGCGACGATCGGTTCGCGTTCAGCTTCTCCGGGCTCAAGACGGCCGTCGCCCGGTACGTCGAGAGCCATCCCGACGCGTCGCAGGCCGACGTCGCCGCCGGGTTCCAAGAAGCCGTTGCCGACGTGCTGACGCGGAAAGCGGTGCGGGCGGCGAAAGAGCTGAACGTGTCGACACTGCTGATTGCCGGTGGGGTGGCGGCCAATTCGCGGCTGCGTGAACTCGCCGAACATCGCTGCGCCGAAAACGGGCTGACACTGCGCATCCCGCGGCCACGGCTCTGCACCGACAACGGTGCGATGATCGCATCGTTTGCGGCCCATCTGATCGCCGCGGGTGCGGCGCCGTCGCCGTTGGATGCGGCAAGCGATCCCGGTCTTCCGGTGGTGAAGGGACAGGTGGCGTGAGCGACAAGTTGGACATCACCGAGTTGCTCTACCGCTACGCCGAGTTGATCGACGCGGGCGACTTCGACGGCGTCGGCGCGCTGCTGTCGAAGGCCTCGTTCGGCGGCACCGGACCCCAGGGAGTCTCCGGTGCGGACAACATCGCCAAGCTGTTCGCGGCCACCACCCGGCGTTATCCCGACCATGGCAACACGCCGCGGACACGTCACCTGGTGCTGAATCCGATCATCGACCTCGCCGACAACACGGCGACCGCGCGTTCCACGTTCTGCGTCGTCCAAGACACCGAGTCCGTGCCGATCCAGCCGATCGTCGTGGGGCGGTACTTCGACACGTTCGGCCGTGACGACGACGGATGGCATTTCACCGAGCGCAAGGTGGAGATCCAAATGCTCGGCAATGTGTCTGATCACTTGATGGTCGATCCGACCAACTTCTGAGCATCGCTGCGGCAGACTCCGTGGGCGTGCACTACGACCTGCGCCTGCGACCCGAACAGCCGCCGACTCCGGCGCCGGATGCGTTCACCATCCACCACCGAGAGGTCGCGCCGAGCGAGGGCCGCGACGGGTTGTCCCTTGCCTTCGTCCACGAGGGGACCGGTGGCTACCCGCTGCTCCTCCTGCACGGCTACCCCGAGACGAAGCGCATCTGGTGGCGCAATATCGGTCCGCTTGCCGAGGCCGGCTACGAGGTGATCGTCCCCGACCTGCGTGGCTTCGGTGATTCAGACCTGTCGACGAAGGATGTGTACGACCTGGCGGCCTGGAGCCGGGACCTGTACCTGCTGGTGCACGATGTGCTGGGCCATGAGCGATGTGGCGTGGTCGGTGGTGACCTCGGGGCCTTGATCGGTGTCGACCTGCTGAACCGCTACCCGGGTTTCGTGGAGAAACTGGTCTTCTTCGACTCGGTGCCGCCGTTCGTCTTCGACGACTTCATCGCCGCGGGGATCGATGTCGCGGCCATCCGCTCGATCGGCGACGGGCCGACGGGCGACTACCGCATGCTGCAGGGGGCAACCCCCGACGACCTGGCAGCCGAACTCGACACCCCCGCCAAGCGCAGGCGCTATGTCGCGGGGATGTACGGACACCGGCTGTGGGCATCGCCCGGCACCTTCGCCGCCGCGGACGTCGACTTCATGACGGAGCCATTTTCCACCGAGGAACGGCTACGTGCGGGATGGGCGGCGTATCAGCTCCAGTACGGCCGCGCGGTGAGCGAGCCGCCGATCGTCGACCGAAAGGTCGACGTGCCCACATTGATCCTCTACGGGATGGACGATCAGGTCGTCGGCCCTGACTTCCTGCACACCTGTGAGGTTGCCTTCACGAATCGAACGGGTCCGGTGGTATTGCCGGGCGCGGGACATTTCCTGCAGTGGGAGCGGGCCGACCTGTTCAATCCGCTGGTCACTGCCTTCTTCGGGGACCTGCGCGTTCGCTTTACGAGATAGGCATAGGCCGATCTTGAGTGCTAGCACTCTCATGTATAGAGTGCTAGGTGGCAGACGCGCCCAAACCCTGCGCCGGCACCCGCGACGACGGAGCGAGGCACGGACGCTATGCCGAACACCTGGTAATTGAGACCCCGGGATCCCCCGGGGTCGACAACCCGAAATTAGTGGAGGGCTCCATCGTGGCGAGCGTGAACATCAAGCCACTCGAGGACAAGATCCTCGTACAGGCCAACGAGGCCGAGACCACGACCGCTTCCGGTCTGGTCATCCCCGACACGGCCAAGGAGAAGCCCCAGGAGGGCACCGTCGTCGCAGTTGGCCCCGGCCGCTGGGACGAGGACGGCGAGAAGCGCATCCCCCTGGACGTTTCCGAAGGCGACACCGTCATCTACAGCAAGTACGGCGGCACCGAGATCAAGTACAACGGCGAGGAGTACCTGATTCTCTCCGCCCGCGACGTGCTGGCTGTCGTCAACAAGTAAGTACCCGTGTCCCGCCCCGGAGCTTCCCGCATCGACGGGTGAGTTCCGGGGCGGCACTCGTTTCGAGCGTTTCGAGTCAGTTTCAGTCAGTAAGGACATTCATGAGCAAGCAGATCGAGTTCAACGAAACTGCGCGCCGGGCGATGGAAGCCGGGGTCGACAAGCTCGCCGACGCCGTGCGGATCACGCTGGGGCCGCGCGGTCGCCACGTGGTGCTGGCCAAGGCGTACGGCGGTCCGGTGGTGACCAACGACGGCGTCACCATCGCCCGTGAGATCGAGCTGGAAGACCCGTTCGAGAACCTCGGCGCCCAGCTGGTCAAGTCGGTCGCCACCAAGACCAACGACGTGGCAGGTGACGGCACGACCACCGCGACGGTGCTCGCACAGGCCATCATCAAGGCCGGCCTGCGCAACGTGGCCGCGGGTGCCAACCCGATCGCACTGGGCCTCGGCATCAGCAAGGCCGCCGACGCGGTCTCCGAGGCGCTGCTTGCCGCGGCGACGCCGGTCAGCGACAAGAAGGCCATCGCCCAGGTCGCCACCGTGTCCTCACGCGATGAGCAGGTCGGTGAGCTGGTGGGCGAGGCCATGACCACGGTCGGCGTCGATGGTGTGGTGACGGTCGAGGAGTCCTCGACGCTGAACACCGAGCTCGAGGTCACCGAGGGTGTCGGCTTCGACAAGGGTTACATCTCCGCGTACTTCATCACCGACTTCGATGCACAGGAAGCCGTGCTCGAGGACGCGTTGGTGCTGTTGCACCGCGAGAAGATCAGCTCGCTGCCTGATCTGCTTCCGCTGCTGGAGAAGGTCGCCGAGTCGGGCAAGCCGCTGCTGATCGTGGCCGAGGACGTCGAGGGTGAACCCCTTTCGACGTTGGTGGTCAACGCGATTCGCAAGACCCTGAAGGCCGTTGCCGTGAAGGCGCCGTTCTTCGGAGACCGCCGCAAGGCGTTCCTCGAGGATCTCGCGATCGTCACGGGCGGGCAGGTGGTCAACCCCGACGTCGGTCTGGCGCTGCGCGAGGTCGGACTGGAGGTGCTGGGTAGCGCACGCCGGGTCGTCGTCGACAAGGACAGCACCGTCATCGTCGACGGCGGTGGCACGGCGGAAGCCATCGACGGCCGCAAGGCGCAGCTGCGCTCGGAGATCGAGGCATCGGATTCCGACTGGGATCGCGAGAAGCTCGAGGAGCGTCTGGCCAAGCTGTCCGGTGGCGTCGCCGTCATCCGGGTCGGCGCGGCCACCGAGACCGACCTGAAGAAGCGCAAGGAAGCGGTCGAGGACGCGGTGTCGGCAGCCAAGGCGGCCGTCGAGGAGGGCATTGTCGCCGGTGGTGGCGCGGCGCTCGTCCAGGCCGGTTCTGTGCTCGGCCCGCTGCGCGAGTCGCTCTCCGGTGACGAGGCGCTGGGCGTCGGCGTATTCGCCTCCGCGTTGACGGCGCCGCTGTACTGGATCGCGACCAACGCCGGGCTCGACGGCTCGGTCGTGGTGAACAAGGTGTCCGAACTGCCCGCCGGGCAGGGCTTCAACGCGGCCACGCTCGCATACGGCGATCTGGCTGCCGACGGCGTCGTGGACCCGGTCAAGGTCACCCGGTCAGCGGTGCAGAACGCGGCGTCGGTGGCGCGGATGGTGCTGACGACCGAGACGGCCATCGTGGAGAAGCCGGCCGACGAGGAAGACGACGGTCATGGCCACGGTCATGGCCATCACCACCACTGAGCAGTAGTACGAAACACCCCCGGTCCATCGGCCGGGGGTGTTTTCGTTTCGGCCATGGACCGGATCTTCCAATGGGTGTGGGATCGGTACGGACCCAGGTATTCGTGGGCGATCTGCTTCCTCGTTTTTCCGCCGGGCCTGGTGGTCTACCTGAGCTACACCATGATCATCGTCGCGTTCCAGGGATCTGACCGCTACGTCGAAGCGGTCGTCATAACCGCTGTCGCCGTCGCGATACGAGTTTGCCTGTGGGTTCTTCCCGGCTCGAAAGGGGTGCGTCCGTTCGAACGGTGGTCAGCGGGTCACCCGGTCGATCCGATGACGGCACTGGTCGCCACCTTCACGTACACACGCAGACTGACTGCCCGAGCGATCGCGACTGACGTCGTGTGGGCGGCTCTGCTTGGGGTTGTGGTCGGCGCGGTGGCGGGGGCCACCGGATGGCGCCTGGTGCAGTACGGGATCGTCGGCGCCGCGTATGGCGGGGCGATCGCGGTGATCAGTGTGCACAGTTTCGTCGAGGGAGCGCTGCGACCGGCGAGGGCCGCCATCGCCGGCGGCACGGGAATCGGCGACTCCCTGCCGCGCTCTCAACCGACGTTCGCCATGTGGTCCAAGATGTACACACTCGCTGTGGCGTTCGCATTCGGTACCGCGGGCGCGATCTTGGCCGCGCTGGTCGACCGCGCCCCAGAAGATCCCGTCATCTCCGTCGTGATCGGTGGCGCGTTGATGCTCGTCTCCGGGCAGCTGGCAGTCGTGACGACCTCACCGTATTTGCAGCCGATCCGCGACCTCGCCGAGGGGACTGACCGTGTTGCCGCCGGTGACTACAGCCAGCGCCTGCCGGTGGTCCAGGACGATGATCTGGGCACTTTGGCGGCGTCGTTCAACCGTATGCAGACGGGATTGGCTGAGCGGCAACGACTTCAGGCCGCGTTTGGTGCGTACGTCGATCCTGCCCTCGCTGCGCGGCTACTTGCGCAGGGCGATGACGTATTCAGCGGCGAGCGTCGCGAGGTGACGGTGATGTTCGTCGACATCCGCGACTTCACACCGTTCGCCGAGGCCAACACCGCCGAGGACACCGTCGCCCGGCTCAACGCGCTGTTCGAGATCATGGTGCCGGTCGTCGTCGAGGCCGGGGGGCACATCAACAGGTTTCTCGGCGACGGTGCGATGGTTGTCTTCGGGGCTCCGAACGATCTTGCGGATCATGCCGACGCCGCGGTGTGCGCCGCCCTGCTGATTCACCGCTTGGTTGCCGAGCGATTCAAGGGTGAGCTTCGGATCGGCATCGGGATCAACACCGGTGTGGTGATCGCCGGCACCATTGGCAGCGGACCTCATCTCGAGTTCAGCCTGATCGGCGACACGACCAACGTCGCTGCCCGCGTCGAGCAGCTCACCAAGGCCACCGGCGACGCCATCCTGCTCACTGAACAAACCGTTGACGCTCTGGTTTCTCGACCGCCCGGACTCGTTGACCGAGGGGCACACGCTCTGAAGGGCAAGTCAGCGCCAACCGTGGTGTTCGGCCTTGACCCAGCGGTCAGTCACGGCGACGCCCGGTCCTGATGGGCCGGGGGTGTTTGCTATGCAACGCCCAGATAGTTACTGAGCCGAGCTGGGTCCGACCGACAATCCTTGTCGGCGACGCTTGGGCAGCGACCTAGGTCGTCTGGCTTGTAAATGCGCAAGTTCGGCATCATTGCCAGCCGAAACGAGCTAAGTTTGCCCCTCTGGAACAAAGCCGTAGTCGGTGGCGGGGCGAGCCGGGGGTAGGGGTTCGGGTTGCTTCGCAATTCGAGAAGAGAGACAACAGATGAACAGGATGTTGAAAAAACTCACGATCAGCATCGTGATGGCGGCTCTCGCCCTAATTGGGCTGACTGCCGCCCCGGCAAACGCACAAGACCGCCACGTCGAAGTCATCAACGAAACGCAGCACGCGATCGTGCAGTTCTTCGCCTCGAACGTCGACCGCGGCACCTGGGAGGAGGACATCCTCGGCGAGGACGTCCTGCCGGTAGGCCAGTCGGTGAACATCAACATCGATGACGGCAGCGGGGCGTGCCTATACGACTTCAAGGCCGTGTTCGAGGATGGCGAGGAGCTGGTGCGCACCGGCATAGACGTATGCACCACAACGACATATACCTACACGGAAGGCTGAGATAGCCGTTCACGCAGGTGTTTTGGCTGAACGGAGACGAGCCGGTACGAACCCGGCTGGGCGTCGTCCCTGCGAAGCGGACCACCAGGACATCTGGCGGGAACTGGCTGGCCAGGTCATTCAGTGTCCTGGGCAGGAACGCCTGGGCCTTGGCATTGCCGTACCAGTTCGGGTTGGACGGATCGACGCTGAGGCCGTTCACACTGTCGATCGTCTCGTCCCAGCGTTGTATCGGGAGCGGCCGGGCGTCGCCGAAGCCCGCCGACTTGAGGTAGGCATCTCCTTGTCCCGCAACGGTAATCGTGGTTCCGCCCCCGACGGGTGTTCCGGTGATCGTCCCATTGACGGCATCGGCCGTGACTGATGTCAGCCGCACGGTGCACACGTTGTCGACGACGCTCGGTGGCACACAGAATCCGGGCAGCGGGTCAGCGTGGGCCGGGGCGATGTTCAGGGCGGCAGACAATGCCAACACGGACATTGCCGCGCCGATCCGTTCAGGCGTCACAGGAATGTATTCGGTGCGCTGACCTGAAGAGTTACGCTGCCGAGGTGATCGGGCTGTACGCGGTGGCCGGACTTGTTGCCACACTGGCTGCAGTCACGTTCGTGTCGCGTGCGAGTGCCGCCCCGCTGGACCCGATCCCGGGCAACGGCTTTTTTCTCGTCGGTCCTGATATCACGCCGGGTCTTTACCAAACCGCCGGTTCAGCCTCGACGTTCGGCGTATGGATCAACGACGTGCCGACCGTGGACTCGATGTGTGCGTGGTTCGCGTACAGCACGCCCGACACCAACAAAGACCACGTGGTCGCCACGAATATGTCGATCGGTCCGATGTTCGCGAATATCAACGCCGAAGTGAAGGCGTTCGAATCGCGGAACTGCCAACCCTGGACCCGGGTGCCCTGAAAGTGAGTGACAACCCGGTAGCCGGGGTATCCCGCGCCAATGGCGGAGCATGAAGGCGGCCAATGGAACGTCGCCACGAAAGAGAACACGGTTTATATCGAGCGGGTATCCGAGGACGGCGAGCGGCTCATCGACGACTCGTTGGCGCCGGAGGAGGCCCGTCAACTGGCCCGGCTGCTGACGAAACATGCCGACGGCATCAGCGCATCGGGTGCAGACACCACGGGCGACGACGGCACCAAGGACGGCTCTGATGACGGCTCGGAGGAGGATGACGGCTTGGGCGATGACGACTCGGATGATGACGACAAGTCCGAGGACTCTGACGAGTCGAAAGACTAGTCCCAGCTTCATATCTCGACCCTGAACTGATGCGAGCGATCATCGCGCGCGACCGCGCTGCCGGGGTGCACGGCCTAGCGCTGGGGGAGATGCCGTACCCGCACGCCGCGGAGAACGATGTCGTCGTCCGAGTGCACGCGGCGGGGTTCACACCGGGCGAGCTCGACTGGCCGGGCACCTGGACCGACCGGGCCGGACGTGACCGGGCACCGACCATCCCCGGGCACGAGGTCTCCGGGGTCGTCGCCGAACTCGGCTACGGGACGACGGGTTTGACGGTCGGCCAACGAGTCTTCGGGATCACCGACTGGTGCCGAAATGGCACGCTGGCCGAATTCGTGGCAGTCGAGGCTCGCAATCTTGCGCCGCTGTCGTCGGGAGTCGACCACACCGTGGCTGCGGCACTGCCGATTTCGGGCCTTACCGCGTGGCAGGGACTGTTCCTTCACGGGCGGCTCTGCGCCGGGCAGACGGTGTTGATTCACGGCGCTGCCGGCGGTGTCGGTTCGATGGCGGTACAACTCGCGCTCGAGGCGGGGGCGCGGGTCATCGGTACGGGACGCGCGGCCGATCGTGACGTGGCGCTGGGACTAGGCGCAGAAGTTTTCGCGGACCTGGATGAAGGTCGGCTTGAAGACGTCGGCGCAGTGGACATGGTGTTCGACGTGATCGGTGGTGAGATCCTCCGCCGCTCGGCTGCGTTGGTCCGACCTGACGGTGCACTCGTCAGCATCGCCGAACCGCCGCGCAGCCCGCCCGACAATGTTCGGTCCATATTCTTCGTCGTCGAGCCCCATCGTGCGGCACTCGCCGAATTGGAGCTCAGGCTGCGGGACGGGCGGATCGCGCCACGCGTCGCAGCGATACGACCCCTCGACGACGCCGCTGGCGCGTTCGATCCGACGCGTCGTGGCCGAGGTAAGACCATCATCAGGGTGATTGACGTTTGACCTCGTTGACCGCCTATCCAACCAGCGAAAATGGTCGAACTTCACAGCTAATGGCATGGTGGCTGCCATGAGCAGCACTTCCTGCAGGTTGTACCGCAAATGGTTGACGGTGGCGATCACCGGAATCGCGACTCTGGCGCTTTTGACGGCGTGTGCCGGGTCGGGTCCGTCGCGCCAGGATAATGACGCGCCCGCGTCCAAGTTCACCACCGATGGCGCCGCCGCGGGCGCACCGGAGGCCCCACCGCCGCAGGAGCCCATGCCGGTGGACGACGTCCAGCGCGACGTCGTCAAGACCGCATCGATGACCATCACGGTGGCCAACACCTCCGAGGCCGCGGACAAGGCGGCCGCCATGGTCGAGGACGCCGACGGCCGCGTCGACAGCCGCAGCGAGGACGCGGGGTCCGACTCGGGATTGGCGCGCACGTCGGTCGTGCTGCGCGTTCCGGTGGACAAGCTCGACGGTGTGGTGCGCGAGCTCAAGACGTTGGGCACCGTGCAGACTGCCGAAACCAGCTCCGAGGATGTGACGGCGCAGCGGGTCGATCTCGACGCCCGTATCAAGGCGCTGCAGACCTCGGTGGACCGCCTGCTGGCGATCATGCGTGATGCCCGCGACCCCGAAGCACTCATCGCCGCCGAGGACGCACTCTCTCAGCGTCAAGCGGACTTGGATAGTCTGCGCGCCCAGCGTGAAGCCCTCGGCGACCGCATCGAATACAGCACTGTCAACGTCACTTTCGTGGCAGAAACGATCGGCGGACCGGCACCCAAGCAGTATCAGGGATTTCTCGGGCAGGTCGAACGAGGTTGGGACGGATTGGTTTCCGTCGCGGGAAACCTGGTGCTGCTGTTCGGTTTGCTGCTGCCGTGGCTGCTCGTGTTGGCCGCCGTCGTCGCTCTCTGCTACGGCGTCATCCGCGTGGCTGGTGCCCGTCAGCCCAAGCCGGTGGCCGCGGCCAAGTCCGCCGACGCGTCAGACGCGGACGTCGCGAAGCCCGACAGCGAACCGGACGCCTGAGCAGTTGTTGCGGCCGAGTTGGCAACTTCTGCTAGGGCCACATCGCCGTCGCCGCATTTCGGCTACGACCTTGCTCCAGCGTGGATCGCAGGACACGACGGACCAAACCATCGAGTGCCGGTTCTCCCGGCCGGTCCTCGGTAGTCGCGGCGAGCAGGGCATCGACTGTCGGCGGACCGTCCGAGCTCGAGCACGTCGCAACGATGCGTTCGATGACGTCGACGGCTTGGTCGAGACGGTCCGATGGCTCGACGACATTGAATTCGGTCCGCCAGGGCGAGCCCGGGCGTGCCTCGGCCAGCAGCTCGGTCAGGCGCTTCGGCGCCACTGTCAGGGTTTCTGAGACCGCCTGGGCCCACCCGGTGAGAACAGTGAGCTCCTCGACTTCAAGCACCGGCGGCGACGGCGGACTGGAGGCCGGTTGGAAGTCCGAACCTGTTCCCGCAGCGTGGATTTGGTGAACCGACACGTCGAAGTAGTGGACCGCGTTCCCGATCGGTCTACGGCTGTCCGCCGTACGTCGCAATGCGCGATCCCCGCAGATCGTCATCAGGACGCCATGGGCGCCGGCCTCCAACGGAACCTCCCGGGTACCCCGGACCGGGTCTCGCCACAGTCCGACGATGGGGGAGAAGCCGAAACCTGGTGGCTGCGAGCGTCGCACCATTCCGTACGCGCTGAGCGTCGCCACCGCCGAACCCGGATCGTCGGCCAGGATGCTGGCGTATCGGCCCGCCCACCGTGACGTCAGCTGAGGTCCGTCGAGCAGAGGCGTCACGACCAGCGTGGGTCCAACCGATCGAACGACCTCGGCGACATCGTCGCGCTGGGACAGGTCCTCGCAGATCAAACAGCAGAGGGTCAGTTCCTCTCCCATTTCGATGAACTGGACCGTCCTGCGTGAGACGTCCATCGCCTCCCACCACCGGATGTGTGGATGCAGCGCCCCGCCGAGGTGGTATTGATAGATCTGAGCTTCGTCGAGCGACCATCGGTGATGTTTGTTCTGGCGAATGTGAAACCACTGCCGGCGATCGGAACCTGTTGCCGTTGCGCTCTTTCTGGCGCCCTTTTCCAGCTGCGAATTCACCCCGATGTGCACCCAGTTGCCCGGTAACCGCCCATTCCCCGGTACCGGTTGTCGGACTCCGGCCATCAAGATATTGACGCCGTGGCGGTCCAGGACGGCCTCGAGTTCCTCGAGATCGCCTTCGTCGATTGCGCTTTCGGGAAAGACCACCACGTCAACACTGGAGACCTCGTCCAGGGCGGCGAGGATGGTGCGGTCCACCAGGTCGAAGTCAAGGCGTTCCGGCGGTGCGAATTCGAAATAACCGAAGGGCTCGCTGGTGTGCCTGCGCACCGAACCTTCGACAGGTCGAAAGTCGGTCTCACGTATCCGCAGCGGCCAGGGCAGCAGGAGTAGGTTCGCGTACTCAGCCTGCAGATCGGTGCCGCGATGCCGCACAGGGACCTTCGACCATACGACCTGAGCGCCTGGCCGATGTACGCACGCGTACCGCGAAAACGAGCCCAAGGCAGTCGCATTGGGCGAGGTGCGAACTTTCGGGATCACACGGAGGAGGTTGGGGTGAATGCGGGCCAGCGACCCGGTTCGGGCCAAGAGCTCACGGCCGCGGGCGCGGTAGGCGTAGCCGTGATCGTCGGGCCGAGCAACCGGGGCGCCCAATCCGGCGCACGCCTCGTCGGCAATCGCATGAAGTGTCAGAAGCGCCTCACACATCAGCCAGTCACGACCCTCGGTGAGGTCGTCGATCGGGATCTGGATCTGGTCGCGGAAGACCTTCCATTCTCGGGCGAGTATTTCGGGAACCGCGCTGCCGCCGCGGTTGTCGACCCAGCCGCTCCACTCTCGTCCCGCATCTTCGACTGCTTCGGCCCAGCTGACATATCGATCGGGCGGCCACGTCGCGCCACCTGGTGGGGACAAGACGAAGCGATAAGCCTGGGTGTGGTCGAGGATCACTTCGGTGAGGGCGAACAGATCCGGGGGCCACTCGAGAATTTCGTCGGTGACGGCCCGCCGCTCAATGCCGCCCACATCGATGCCGGCGTCGGGTCTGTCATCGGCGCTCCCTGAGTCGTGGCTCATGTTAAGCGAGAATCAGCCGCACGCCCGCCCGATCGGCCGATGGAAAAGGTCCCACCCGGGACGCCGGATGGGACCTTCTCGATTGGGTTCGTGACTATGAAGCGCGGCGGATACCCCGCTTCAGCAACAATTCGCGCTCGGACTCGGACAGGCCGCCCCAAATACCGTAGGGCTCACCCACCGCCAGCGCATGCGAGCGACACTGCGTGATCACCGGGCAGCTGCGGCACATCTCCTTGGCACGCATCTCACGCTGAGCGCGGGCCCGGCCGCGTTCGCCGTCGGGGTGAAAGAACATGGACGAGTCGACGCCTCGGCAAAGGCCGGCGATCTGCCAATCCCAGATATCTGCGTTGGGTCCGGGAAGCTGTTGCGGCTGTGGCATTGGAAAACCCCTCTCTACACACTCATTTCGCCAACTACACAAGTGCGTGAGTTACGGAACCGATCCGAGCGCAAGTCGCCGATGACTACTCGTGCACACAAACTAGGGGGGCTCACGAAATTCCGTCAATAGCCTGAACATGTGCTAATTGACATAACAGCAGGTCCAGAATTTACGTCACGTTCATCTTGGGATACTTCACCGTCGAGATCGGTGTTTAAGCAAACGTGATGCCGAGGCCGGCGAGGCGTATTTGTCCTGATCGCGTGGATGCATGCGACTTCGGCAATTTTTCACAACTCCGCGCCGTCTTACATGGAATTAACTTTCGCAGCACCAACTGTTAACCAAAGTGATTTTGACCCCTTTGAAATACGAGTCCACGGGTACCGGGTATTGCACTGCCCGACTGATCGGCGTTGGTACCGTCGCGGCGTTGATGATCACTTCCACCGCAGACCTGGCGAACGCAGCGTTCGGGGACGATCCGGGACGTTGGCCGCTGCCCGCCGCGACCACTCCGCAGCAGCTATGGCTGCGGGCGGTGGTGGCCGGCGGTCAGGGCCGCTACAGCAGCGCGCTGGCCGACCTCGCCACATTGCGACGTCAGCCGCCCGGCTCGCTGGTGTCGCTGGCCCACAGCACCCGCGCGTCGTTTCTGCGCCAGCTCGGATGGCACGACCGGGCCCGCACCTGGGACGGCAGAGCGTCCGCACTTGCGGGCGCCGATCGGGAAGCGGGCGGCGACGCGCTGATCGGGCTGGCCGCCGACGCGCTGGGCACGGGACGGTTCGCGGCGTCGGAGCGGGCGTTGCTCCGCGCCGCCGACCTTCTCGACGGCCCGGTGCCTGCACGCCTGCATGTGCGGATCGCCTGGGTGTCCGCGGAGCTGGCGATGGCCCGCGGACAGGGTTCGTCCGCGGTGCATCATGCGGAGGCGGCCAGGGCGGCCGCCGCCACGCTCGGTTCGGTACGGCACACCGTCAAAACCGAGGTAGTCATGGCCGCGGCGCTGTGCTGCGTCGGTGACCTCGACGGCTCCCGGCGGGTGGCCGATGCCGCACTCGAGGACACGGAACAACACGGAATGGTCCCGCTGCGCTGGGCGTTGGCCTCGTTGCTGGCCGGTATCGGTAGCGCGGTTCGCTCAGAAGCAGAGGTGGGGGCGATTCGCGACGGTTCTGCCGACACAGTCAGGTCACGGGGCGGCGTGTGGGCCGTCCGCTGAGACGGGAGCACTCCATCCTGAAAGTTATTGTTTAGCTGAGCCAAGCCCACCGGTAAGTGTCCGTTACGTAACGCTGGAGAGATCGCCCACGATGACAATTTCGGGAGAACGTCTCGATGATGTCGTCGCTGAGGCTGTAGCGGGCAATCGGGACGCACTCCGGAGGGTGCTGGAGACCATTCGTCCCATCGTCATCCGGTACGTCCGGGCGAGGGTGGGGTCGACTGAGCGAAGTGGCCTCTCAGCTGATGACGTCGCGCAGGAGGTGTGCTTGGCCGCCATTACGGCGCTGCCGCGCTATAAGGATCAGGGACGACCGTTCCTGGCCTTTGTGTATGGCATCGCAGCGCACAAGGTCGCTGACGCTCATCGCGCAGCGGGCAGGAACCGCTCCGACCCGACGGAAGTCGTGCCGGAACGCTTGTCGCTGGACGCCGGCCCCGAACAGATGGCGCTGGATTCCGAGGCGTCAGCCCGGATGAAGAAGCTGCTGGCGATTTTGCCGGAGAAGCAACGCGAGATTCTGATCCTGCGCGTGGTCGTCGGCATGAGCGCCGAAGAGACCGCCGAGGCGGTCGGCAGTACTGCGGGCGCGGTCCGGGTCGCCCAGCACCGTGCACTCGCACGGTTGAAGGAAGAGATCATCTCGACGGGGCATGACCATGCCTGACTTCGGACGCTGGACTTCCAACGGGGGCGATCCGTCGCTCAACGAGATCAACCGCACTGATCAGTTGCTCGACGCGCTCGCGTATGAGCAGCCGGCGTACGCAAGCGATCGCGGAGACGCCGAGCTGATCAGCCTGTTGTCCGGTTGGCGCGACGACATTCGTGATGCGCCGATGACGGTGCCCGTGACGCCGCGCGACGCGGTGATCGCACTCGACACCGCCCAGCGCACGCGCAAGCGGTCCCGTCGAACTCTGGCTCTGATCGGATCGACCGCCGCCGCGGTGCTGTGTCTCGGTGGCTTCGCCAGCGTTGTGGCAGGCGCCGGACCGGGCGACTCGCTCTACGGTCTGCGCACGATGATCTTCGGCGAGGCGCCGGCTCCGCGGGATGACGCCGTGATGCTTGCCTCGCAACAACTCGCCGAGGTGCAGCAGCTCGTCGACCAAGGGCAGTGGGATGCCGCGCAGCAGAAATTGGAGACGCTGACCACCACGGTCGCGACGGTGAACGACGATGTGCGCAAACAGGAACTGGTTTCCGAGTGGCAAGAACTGACGGTCAAGGTCGAGGCGCAGGACGCCGCCGCGGTGCTGCCGCCCGACATGCCTCCGCCGGTCTTCCCGGATGTGCCGGTGGTCGTGCTCGACACCCCGACATCCACGAACGGCACCTCGTCGGAGACCACGTCGCCGACCTCGCCGTCCTCGGAAACCACATCGCCCACGTCTCCGACGTCGCCGACCAGTCCGACGTCGCCGACCAGCCCGACAGCGCCGACCAGCCCGACAGCGCCGACCAGCCCGACAGCGCCGCCGACCAGTCCGCCAGTGCAGGGCCCGCCCCCGTCGTCGGTGCCTGCAACGGTAGAGCCGACATCGTTGCCGCCCAGCACGCCGCCTCCATCGGCCACGCCGGAGGAAGAACCGCCTCCGGCGACTACCGCCCCGCCAACAACGGCAGCAACGACGACGACCACCGTGGCAGCTACTAGGACCCAGCAGCCTGCTGCGCCGTCATCGACGGTCTCCGAGGCCGCTGAGGAGGCGCCGCCCGTCGAAGTACCGCCTGCGACGGTTGAGGCACCTCCTGTGACCGTTGAGGAACCGCCCGCAACTGTCGAGGCACCTCCGGCGACGGTCGAGGAACCGCCGGTGCAACGGCGAGCGCCGGTTACGACGACGTTCGTGGTTCCCGAGCCGGAGTCTGGCTCCGGCGGCGACGGCAGCTAACCAGCGGCTGCGCCGTCAGCGATACCCGTCGGTGTCCGTGGTGGCCTCGTTGAGAGAGGCATCGGCGTAACCGCGGCAGTAATCCCAGGTGACGTAAGCATCGGGTTCGGGATCGTAGGCCGGCTCGTGCGGGCGGACCGTACCGTCGACCAGCAGCTGCAGCAGGTTCGCCCGCAGCATGTCCCAGTCGTGATAGTGATCCTGCTGGCATTCGTCGCAGCACACGACCAAACCGCGAATTCCCTTGTGCGCCAACAACGCTTCATACACAGCCAAGTCGGCGAGATCGGCCTCGACCGCTGTCCGCTCCTGGGGGTCCAGCGGTTGCCCCGGCTCCAGGGCGTCGAGCGCGGCCGACGGGTCGCACGGGTCGTCGGCGAACGGATCGGGCGGCAAACCCGGCGGAAGGTGGTCGCGCACGACTCCCACATTACGCAGCCGCCCACATTTCGCGCCAGCCGTCGCTCGGCATGGCGCCACGGGGAGCGTGGGGCCGAACCGGCGACATCAATGCCGATAAGATGGGGAATCTAGCTCGTCTGTCCCGGGAGGCCCCACCCATGTCGATTGCCGAAAGCAGCCTTCCCCTCGCTGTTCCGGTACCCACCGGCGGCGATGATCCGACGAAGATCGCGATGCTCGGCCTCACGTTCGACGACGTACTGCTGCTGCCGGCCGCTTCAGATGTGGTGCCCGCCACAGCGGACACCTCCAGCCAGCTGACCAAACGGATCCGGCTACGAGTCCCGCTCGTCAGCTCGGCGATGGATACCGTGACCGAATCGCGGATGGCTATCGCGATGGCGCGCGCCGGCGGTATGGGGGTGCTGCACCGGAACCTGCCCGTCGCCGAACAGGCCGGCCAGGTCGAGACGGTCAAGCGCTCGGAGGCCGGCATGGTCACCGACCCCGTCACCTGCTCACCGGACAACACGCTGGCCGAGGTCGACGCGATGTGCGCGCGGTTCCGCATCTCGGGGCTGCCGGTCGTGGATTCACAAGGCTCTCTCGTCGGCATCATCACCAACCGCGATATGCGCTTCGAGGTCGACCAGTCGAAGCCGGTGTCGGAGGTGATGACCAAGGCTCCGTTGATCACTGCGCAGGAAGGTGTTTCGGCCGAAGCGGCCCTGGGGCTGTTGCGCCGCCACAAGATCGAGAAGCTGCCGATCGTCGACGGCAACGGCAAGCTGACCGGGCTGATCACCGTCAAGGACTTCGTCAAGACCGAGCAATTCCCCTTCGCCACCAAGGACAGTGACGGCCGGTTGCTCGTCGGCGCCGCGGTCGGTGTCGGCGACGACGCGTGGACGCGGGCGACGACGCTGGTGGATGCCGGAGTCGACGTGCTCATCGTGGACACCGCGCATGCCCACAACCGCGGCGTGCTGGACATGGTGCATCGACTGAAGGCGACGGTCGGCGACCGCGTCGAGGTGATCGGCGGCAACGTCGCCACCCGCGCCGCCGCGGCCGCGCTGGTCGACGCGGGCGCCGATGCGGTGAAGGTCGGTGTCGGTCCCGGCTCGATCTGCACCACGCGGGTGGTGGCAGGCGTCGGAGCCCCACAGATCACCGCGATCCTCGAGGCGGTCGCAGCGTGCGCGCCGAAGGGCATTCCCGTCATCGCCGACGGCGGCCTGCAATACTCCGGAGACATCGCCAAGGCATTGGCGGCCGGCGCGTCCACGGCCATGCTCGGCTCGCTGCTGGCGGGCACCGCCGAGTCGCCGGGCGAGCTGATCTTCGTCAACGGCAAGCAGTTCAAGAGCTACCGCGGCATGGGCTCACTCGGCGCGATGGCCGGGCGCGCGGGGGCACGGTCGTACTCCAAGGACCGCTATTTCCAGGACGACGCGCTGTCCGAGGACAAGCTGGTGCCCGAGGGCATCGAGGGGCGAGTGCCGTTCCGCGGTCCGCTGTCGACAGTGATTCATCAACTCACGGGCGGGTTGCGCGCCGCGATGGGTTACACGGGCTCGGCCACCATCGAGCACCTGCAGCAGGCGCAGTTCGTACAGATCACCGCAGCGGGATTGAAGGAGAGTCACCCGCACGACATCGCGATGACTGTCGAGGCCCCGAACTACTACACCCGCTGACAGCGTGCTCGAAGGGGAGATGACGCAGTGCGTGACACAGTTGAAATCGGCATGGGCCGAACCGCCCGCCGCACTTACGAACTCGACGAGATCAACATCGTCCCGTCCCGCAGAACCAGGTCCTCCCAAGATGTTTCGACGGCCTGGCAACTGGATGCCTACCGGTTCGAGATCCCGGTCGTTGCACACCCGACCGACGCGCTGGTGTCGCCGGAGTTCGCCATCGAGATGGGCCGTCTCGGCGGCCTCGGTGTGCTCAACGGCGAAGGCCTGATCGGCAGGCACGCCGACGTCGAGGAGAAGATCGCTCAGGTCGTCGCTGCGGCCGAGAAAGAGCCGGAACCAGCGGCGGCGATCCGGCTGTTGCAGCAACTGCACTCCGCGCCGCTGGATCCTGATCTGCTGGGTGCCGCAGTGGCGCGGATCCGCGATGCCGGTGTGACCACGGCCGTCCGAGTGAGTCCTCAAAATGCGCAGGCGCTGACGCCGGCGCTGGTGGCCGCCGGCGTCGACTTACTGGTCATCCAGGGCACGATCATCTCCGCGGAGCGGGTCGCCCAAGATCACGGGGTCGGCGAACCGCTGAACCTCAAGACCTTCATTTCCGAGCTCGACATACCGGTGGTGGCGGGCGGTGTCCTCGACCACCGCACCGCATTGCACCTCATGCGCACCGGCGCCGCGGGCGTCATCGTCGGCTACGGATCGACCCGCGGCGTCACCACCAGCGACGAGGTGCTCGGCATCAGTGTGCCGATGGCGACCGCGATCGCCGACGCCGCGGCCGCGCGCCGCGAATACCTCGACGAGACCGGCGGGCGCTACGTGCACGTGCTCGCCGACGGTGACATCCACACGTCCGGCGACCTGGCCAAGGCCATCGCGTGCGGTGCCGACGCCGTAGTGCTCGGCACCCCGTTGGCCACCGCCGCCGAGGCCCTGGGAGACGGCTGGTTCTGGCCCGCCGCGGCTGCGCACCCGTCGTTGCCGCGCGGCGCTCTGCTGCAGGTCGCGCTGGGCGAGCGGCCTTCGCTGGGCCAGGTGCTGACCGGGCCGTCCGACGATCCGTTCGGATCGCTGAATCTCGTCGGTGGCCTGCGGCGATCGATGGCCAAGGCTGGTTATTGCGACCTCAAGGAGTTCCAGAAGGTCGGCCTGACCGTCGGTAACTGAGATTGGGATAGTTAGGGTGACCTAGCTGGTAGTTACCGGCCGGTAGTTAGATACTGGGCCGATGAAGCCTGACTACGACGTCCTGATCATCGGTTCCGGTTTCGGTGGCAGTGTCACTGCTCTGCGGCTCACCGAGAAGGGCTATCGCGTCGGCGTTCTCGAGGCCGGTCGCCGGTTCGCCGACGAGGAGTTCGCGAAGACGTCCTGGAATCTGCGCAAGTTCCTATGGGCGCCGAAACTCGGTATGTACGGCATTCAACGAATCCATCTGTTGCGCAACGTGATGATCCTGGCCGGCGCGGGTGTCGGCGGAGGGTCGCTCAACTACGCCAACACCCTGTACGTCCCGCCGGACGCCTTCTTCAAGGACCCGCAGTGGAAGCAGATCACCGACTGGCGTAGCGAGCTGACCCCGCATTACGACCAGGCGCAGCGAATGCTCGGCGTGGTCCAGAATCCGACGTTCACCGACGCCGACCGCGTCATGAAAGAGGTCGCCGCCGACATGGGCGTCGAGGACACGTTCGTCGCGACGCCCGTCGGGGTGTTCTTCGGCCCCGACGGCACCAAGGCTCCGGGTAAGACGGTGCCGGATCCGTACTTCGGCGGTGCCGGTCCGGCGCGCACCGGCTGCATCGAATGCGGTTCCTGCATGACGGGTTGCCGCTACGGCGCCAAGAACACCCTGCTGAAGAACTATCTCGGGCTCGCCGAAAAGGCTGGGGCAGAGATCATTCCGATGACGACGGTATCGAGTTTCTCGCAGCGGTCCGACGGAGTGTGGGAGGTGCGCGCGAAACGGACGGGTCTGTTGCCGCTGAAGCGGCGCAAGTACACCGCTAACCATGTGGTGCTCGCGGCGGGGACGTTCGGCACGCAGAAGCTGTTGTTCGACATGCGCGACAAGGGCAAGCTGCCGAAGCTGTCGGAGAAGCTCGGTGTGCTCACGCGGACCAACTCGGAATCGATCGTCGGTGCGGGTCGTTTCGAGGTCTCACCCGATCTCGACCTCACCCACGGGGTGGCCATCACGTCCTCGATTCACCCGACCTCCGATACGCACATCGAACCGGTGCGCTACGGCAAGGGCAGCAATGCCATGGGGCTGTTGCAGACCCTGATGACCGACGGCGCGGGGCCGCAGGGGTCTGACGTGCCACGGTGGAAGCAGTTCTTCGTGCAGGCGGGGTCGAACCCCCGCAAGCTGCTGCGGTTGCTGAACCCGCGTAAGTGGAGCGAGCGGACGATGATCGCGCTCGTCATGCAGCACCTGGACAACTCCATCACGACGTTCACCCGGCGCACCAAGTTCGGCTTCCGGCGGCTGGACAGCAGGCAAGGTCACGGCGAACCCAATCCGACATGGATCCCGGTGGGCAACGAGGTCACGCGCCGGATAGCCGAAAAGATCGACGGCGTCGCGGGCGGCACCTGGGGTGAACTGTTCAACATCCCGCTGACCGCCCACTACCTCGGCGGCGCTGCGATCGGCGACACCGCCGACCACGGAGTCATCGATCCGTATCAGCGGGTGTACGGGTATCCGACGCTCTCGGTGCACGACGGAGCGGCGATCTCGGCGAACCTCGGTGTCAATCCATCGCTTTCGATCACGGCGCAGGCCGAGCGCGCGGCATCGCTGTGGCCCAACAAGGGTGAGATCGATCAGCGTCCAAAGCAGGGGGAACCCTACAAGCGCCTCGATCCGATCCCGCCGGCACATCCTGTCGTTCCCGCCGATGCGCCCGCGGCGTTGCGCCATCTGCCGATCGAACCGGTCAGCTCGGCGGGAAAAAACGCCAGCTGACAGGTTTCACCTGAGCGGTCTCGGGTAACTAGTGCCGATGCGAACCGCCTATCGCGAACAATTGTCGGGCTTGGGCGCGCGGCTGGCCGACATGTGCGGCCTGGCGGCCAAGGCGATGGACGATGCGACGCGGGCCCTGCTCGAGGCAGACCTGTCGCTGGCCGAAGAGGTCATCGCCGAGCAAGAACGCATTGCGGTCATGGGCCGGCAGGCCGAGGATACGGCGCTCAGACTGCTCGCGCTGCAGCAGCCGGTGGCCGGCGATTTGCGGACGGTGGTCTGCGCCATCCACGTCGGCGCCGATATCGAGAGAATGGGTGCGCTTGCGGTGCACGTGGCAAGCATCTCGCGGTTGCGCCACCCAGAGTGCGCGCTGCCCGAAGACGTGAGGGCCAGCTTCGCGGAGATGGGTAGACGAGCGGTCCTGATGGCGGGGATTGCGCGTGAAGTACTGCTGTCCAGCGATTCGGAAACGGCTTCGCAGATGCGCGATCTGGACGATGCGGTGGATGCGGAGCACCGTCACCTGTTCACGCTGCTGATCGACAACAAGTGGCACGACGGGGTCTGCTCCGCGGTCGATGTCGCATTGCTGGGCCGCTATTACGAGCGATTCGCCGACCACGCCGTCGAGATCGGCAGGCGCGTCGTGTTCGAGGCAACCGGCGGTCTGCCCTGGGCCCACGGCCGAAGGCCGGGGGACGCCAAGAAGCTGGCCTGAACTCCCTACAACTTCCTGCGGCGCAACGGCTCTCGGCCGGGCGGCTGCTGCGGCTCGGGGAGCAGCGGCTCGCGGGGCCTCAGCGCGACGGTCGTCGGACGGTCCGTACCGAGCTTTATCTCCTCGCGTGCGTGACGGATCGTCAGGAATGAGTGCGGCCCGTCGCGGACGGTGTACGTGACATCTTTGTGGTTGGCGTCGACCTTGATCCGAAAGTCCCTCCAGCGCAACCGGAACCGCAGCCGTGAAATTCCGGACGGTAGTTGCGGATCGAGCGACAGCACACCGTCGTCATCACGCAGTCCGCCGAACCCTGCCACCAGCGCGGTCCACGCGCCTGCCAGCGACGCCATGTGCAGGCCGTCGCGGGTGTTGTGGTGCAGGTCGCGTAGATCGATGAGCGCGGCCTCGTACGCGTAGTCGTGTGCGAGTTCCAGATGGCCGACGTCGGCGCACATCACTGCCTGGGTACAGGCCGACAGCGACGAGTCGCGCGTGGTGCGACGCTCGTAGTAGTCGACATTGCGGGCCTTCTGTTCGGGCGTGAACGCGTGGCTCTGCAACTGCATGGCCAACACCAGATCCGCCTGTTTGATCACCTGCGCCGGGTAAAGCCGTACATACGGTTCGTGCAACAGCAGGGGATATTCGGTGTTGGACGTGAAGTCCCACTCCCGCAGCGTGGTGAAACCGGCGCATTGCGGATGGACACCGAGTTCGTCGTCGAACGGGATGAACGCGTCGTCGGCGGCTGTGCGCCAGTCGGCCATCTCGGCATCGGTGACACCCAGTTCCTCGGCGCGGTCTGGGTGGCGAAGGCAGGCCTCGGCTGCGGTCCGAAGGTTATGTGCCGCCATCAGATTGGTGAAGACGTTGTCCCGCACGACCGCCGTGTACTCATCGGGTCCCGTGACGCCGTCGATGTGCCACACGCCGTGCCGGTCGTGATGTCCGAGCGACAGCCACAACCGCGCCGTCTCGACGAGGACCTCCAGCCCGCACTCGGCTTCCAGGGAATCGTCACCCGTCACGATGCGATACCGCTCGAAGGCCATGGCGATGTCGGCGTTCACGTGCCAGCCGGCAGTACCCGCGGGCCAGTACGCCGAGCACTCCTCACCGCGGATGGTGCGCCACGGGAACGCGGCGCCGGTGAGGTCGAGTTGTGCGGCTCGCTCCCTGGCGAGATCCAGCGTCGAGGCCCGCCATCTCAACGCGTCCGCGGCCGCATACGGCGCCGTGTATGTCAGCAGCGGCAGCACGAATCCCTCCGTGTCCCAGAACGCGTGGCCGTCGTACCCCGTGCCCGTCAGACCCTTGCCCGGAATGGCCCGACGTTCGGCGCGGGCGCTGGCCTGCAGAACGTGGAACAGGCCGAACCGCACCGCCTGTTGGCTGTCGGGGTCGCCCTCGACCTCGACATCGGCGCAGTCCCAGAAGTCGTCGAGATACTCGCGCTGCGACTTGAGCAGTCCCTCCCACCCCGTATACCGCGCACCGCTGACTGCCGCGGCGGCCTGATCCCGCAGCGCGGGCCGCGATCTCAGGCTCGACCACCCGTAGGCGAGGTATTTCACGATGCGTAGCCGTTGCCCCGGCCGCAGACCGCAGATCACGGTGGTGGTCGCCCAGTCCTCGCCCGCTCCGGTGGTCACTTCGACCCGCCCGGGGACCTCGACGTCGTGAGACATGGCGGCGGCCATCAGCAGCTGGCTGGCGCGTGTGCGGTGCAGCAGGATGGCGCCGCGTTCGGAGTGCTCGTGCCCGACGGCCTCCAACGGTTTGTCGAGCACGGCGGCGACTCTGGGATCGTCTACGGACGAGGGCACCTGCTCGTTGGCGACCAGCTCGGACTGCACGGTGACGCGGGTGAACTCGTCGACCGCCTCGACGGTGTACTCGATCGCTGCGACGCTGCGCTGCGCCAGCGACACCAGCCGGGTCGACACGATCTTGACCTGCTTGCCCGCCGGGGAGCGCCAATGTGCGGTGCGGGTCAGCGTGCCGGCACGCAAATCCAGAACGCGTTCATGCTCGAGCAATTCGCCGTACCGGACATCGAAGGGTTCGTCGTCGACGAGCAGGCGGACGATCTTGCCGTTGGTGACGTTGACGACTGTCTGGCCTGCCTCGGGATAGCCGAACCCCGCCTCGGCGTAGGGCAACGGGCGTACCTCGTAGTACGAGTTCAGATAGGTACCGGGAAGGCCGTGTGGTTCACCCTCCTCGAGGTTTCCTCGCATGCCGATGTGGCCGTTCGACAGTGCGAACAGTGATTCGGATTCGTCCAAAAGACTTAGATCCAGCGCGGTTTCACGAATATGCCATGGCTCGACGATGAAGTTGTTGCCGCTGATCATCGCGACATCAACTCCGCGAGGTCGGCGACCACCACGTCAGCACCGTTGCGCCGCAGAGCCTCTGCGTGACCGACGCGGTCGACACCGACGACGTATCCGAAATTGCCCGCCCGGCCCGCCTCTACGCCGGAGAGCGCATCTTCGAACACGGCCGCCTCGCCAGGCGTGACTCCGAGCAGTTCTGCCGCGCGCAGAAACGAGTCCGGAGCGGGCTTTCCCGCGATGTTCTGCTCCCGCAGCGTCACGCCGTCCACGCGCTGCTGGACGAATTTGTCGAGCCCCGTCAGCTCCAGCACCTCGCGGGTGTTTGCGCTGGACGACACCACCGCCGTGCTGAACCCTGCGTCCACGGCGGCCTCGAGGTAGCGCCGAGATCCGTCGAAGACGTCGACCCCGTCGGTCTGCAGGGTGTGCTGGAACGCGTGGTTCTTGCGGTTTCCGAGCCCGAAGACGGTCTGGGCGTTCGGAGCGTCGTCCGGCGCACCGTCGGGCAGCTCGATGCCTCTGCTGGCGAGAAAGGACCGGACCCCGTCCTCGCGCTTCTTGCCGTCGACGTACTTCAGGTAATCGGAGTCGACGTCGAACGGCACGAATTGGGTGCCCGCCCGCTCTGCCTGCGCCGTGAGAAACTCGTCGAACATCGACTTCCAGGCCTTTTTGTGCACGCTGGCGGTGTCTGTCAGCACGCCATCGAGATCGAACAGTGTGGCACGGATCCGTTCGGGTAGACCGAGCACTTGGTACCTCGCTTTGGCTTCTCGGGTGCGTGCCTCCAGTTCACCATTCCCACGGTGCTCAATTCTTAAAGATGGACCGCGGGCATACTTGGGCATGGATCTGACGGGCGTGCGCTGGGATGCGGGCCATATCCACCAGCGAAGAAGGTTCGTCGGTGCTGTGGAGTCGCTGACTAGACTGTCCGGGTGACAACAGGTTCTCCCCGGCCCGTGCTGGTCGTCGACTTCGGAGCGCAATATGCGCAGTTGATCGCCCGTCGCGTCCGCGAAGCGCGGGTCTATTCCGAGGTGATTCCGCATACCGCGACCGTCGAGGAGATCAAGGCACGCGACCCGCAGGCCATCGTGCTGTCGGGCGGTCCGGCGAGTGTGTACGAAGACGGTGCGCCGCAGCTGAATGCCGAGGTGTTCGACCTGGGGGTACCGGTGTTCGGCATCTGCTACGGGTTTCAGGCGATGGCCCAGGCACTCGGCGGCACCGTCGCCCGGACGGGCACCAGTGAGTTCGGCCGCACGGAGCTGGAAGTGACTGGGGGAGAACTTCATTCCGATCTGCCCACCACCCAGCCGGTGTGGATGAGCCATGGAGACGCCGTGACCGTCGCCCCCGAAGGCTTCGAGGTGGTCGCCACCAGCTCCGGAGCGCCCGTCGCCGCGTTCGAGAACCGGGCCAAGGGCCTGGCAGGCGTGCAGTACCACCCCGAGGTGATGCACTCCCCGCACGGTCAGCAGATTCTGAGCCGATTCCTGCACGAATTCGCCGGTATCGACTCGACGTGGACGCCTGCGAACATCGCCGACGCGCTCGTCGAGCAGGTGCGTGAGCAGATCGGTGACGGACGCGCGATCTGCGGTCTGTCCGGCGGGGTGGACTCCGCGGTGGCCGCCGCGTTGGTGCAGCGGGCCATCGGCGACCGGTTGACGTGCGTATTCGTCGACCACGGGCTGCTGAGGGCGGGCGAACGCGCGCAGGTACAGCGTGATTTCGTCGCCGCCACCGGTGCCAACCTGGTCACCGTCGATGTCGCCGACCGTTTCCTCGAAGCACTGTCCGGAGTGACCGATCCCGAGGGCAAGCGCAAGATCATCGGCAGGCAGTTCATTCGCGCTTTCGAAGGTGCGGTCCGAGACATCGTGGGGGACACCGGTTCTGAGGTCGAATACCTGGTGCAGGGCACGCTGTATCCCGACGTGGTGGAGTCCGGCGGCGGGTCGGGAACGGCGAACATCAAGAGCCACCACAACGTCGGTGGGCTGCCCGATGACCTGAAGTTCAAACTCGTCGAGCCGCTGCGGCTGCTGTTCAAGGACGAGGTGCGCGCGGTTGGCCGTGAGCTGGGGTTGCCAGAGGAAATCGTTGCGCGCCAACCCTTCCCGGGTCCGGGCCTGGGGATCCGGATCGTCGGTGAGGTGACTGCGCAGCGACTGGACACGCTGCGGCGGGCCGACTCGATCGCGCGCGAGGAACTGACGTCCGCAGGCCTGGACCACCAGATCTGGCAGTGCCCCGTGGTGCTGCTCGCCGGAGTCCGTTCCGTGGGTGTGCAGGGCGATGGGCGGACCTATGGTCACCCGATCGTGCTGCGACCGGTGTCCAGCGAGGACGCGATGACCGCGGACTGGACGCGAGTGCCCTACGAAGTGCTCGAACGCATCTCCACCCGCATCACCAACGAGGTCCGCGAGGTGAACCGCGTCGTGCTGGACATCACCAGCAAGCCGCCGGGCACCATCGAGTGGGAATGATCAGACGTCCCCGTCGGGGGGCGGTTCCTTCTCGATGAACTCGCCGAGGATCTGACCGACCGTCGACTCGATGGTCGATTCGATGGAGAAGGCCAGCGTGGCCGAGACCGCCGACACAGCCTGGGTGCGGAACCGCACCAGCATGGTAATCAGTTCGGCCACTTCGGTATCCGGCGGCAGCGGGGCGCCCGGGTTGACCCGGTGCAGGACCTCCTCGATGCCGGCCTGCACGAGCAGTTCGCTGATCTGATCGAGCAGCGGTGAGATCTGCTCGTGCAGGTCGATGAGTTTGTCGGTGGCGACGCCGTATTGCCTGATCTCGTTGAACGCCTCGATCAGCTTGGGGCGCACCACGACCGCCTCACCGTCTTCCAGCTTGATCACGCCCAGTCCCACCATGCGGTCGAATCCCGGGTCGTCGTCGACCAGCCGCCGCGCGTCGGCGACGCTCATCCGCTCGGGCTTCTCCGTCGCCCAGCTACCCGCGATCGCCGATTCGATGCCCAGCATGTCGCCAAGGTTCTTGCCCTGCTCCCAGGCCGACAGCATCTCGTGGACGTGAGCGATGTTGTAGCCGCGATTCAACATCGAGGTGATGAGACGCAGCCGCGTCAGATGTGTGTCGTTGAAGAGTGCGATCCGCCCGACCCGCAACGGCGGATGCAGCAGTCCACGGTCGCGGTACACCCGGATGTTGCGGGTCGTGGTGCCGGCCAGGCGCGCGAGCTCGTCGATGCGGTACTCACCGGACGTGGATTCGGGGTGCGGATGAAGCACGGCCGCGTCGAACAACTGCGATACCGCGGTTTCGATGACATCGCGGGAGCCGCGCCGCACGCGCCGTGGAGCGCGCCGCAGGCTCTTCAGGATCGCCGAGATCGCCCCCGCCTGCTGGCGCGGTGGCTTCTCCGGCGGATTGGTCATGCGCTCGAGAGGGCACCGCTGCCGGTGCGCGCGCCGTGCTCGACGGCGACGTAGTCGGAGAAGCGGAAATCGCGCATCTGACGAAGATACTGCGTGGCGAAGCCGGGGTACATGGAGGCGTTGAAGCCGTCGGCCGTCAGATACCAGCTGCTGCAGCCTGACATCCACGTCGTCTTGGTCAGGCGCTGCTGGATGCGGTCGTTGTAGCGCTCCTGGACGTCTTGGCGCACGTCCAGATACTTCATGTTCTCCCGCAGGATCGTGGTGATGCCGCTGACCGCGTAGTCGAGCTGGCCCTCGACGTAGACCAGCAACGAATTGTGGCCCGGTCCGGAGTTCGGTCCCGTCATGAAGAACAGGTTCGGATAGCCATGGGCGTTGATGCTCTTGTAGGCCTGCGCGCCCGACGCCCACTCCTGCGACAGTGAGCGGCCGCCGATGCCGGTGACCTCATACGGCGGTCCGGTCAGGTGCACGTCGTAGCCGGTGGCGAAAACGACACAGTCCAGATGGTGCTCGACACCGTCGCTGGTGCGGATTCCCACCGGGCTCATCGTGGCGATCGGCCAGTCGATGAGCTTGCAGTTGTCCTTTTGCAGTGCCGGATAGTAGTCGCTGGAGACGAGCATTCGTTTGCATCCGGGGGTGAAGTCCGGCGTCAGCTGCCGTCGCAGCCAAGGATCGGAGACCTGCCTGTGCAGGTGCGCCTTGCCCAGCCTGGCGACCAGTCCGGTCAGGGGCGTGTTCCACACCAGCGCCGTCGCGGTGAGCTCGTGGCCCCAGAACAACGCCTGCCGCGCAAGCTCTTGTACGGCAGGTACTTTCGCAAACAACGCTTGTGCTGCGGCAGGGACGGCGGTATCCAGACGAGGTAGCATCCAGCCCGGAGTGCGTTGGAAGACCTTCACGAACTCCGCCCGCTTGACCAGTTCGGGCACGATCTGCACGGCGCTGGCGCCGGTGCCGATGACCGCGACGCGCTTGCCGGAGAAGTCGTAATCGTGGTCCCACCGGGCGCTGTGGATCTTGTGCCCCTCGTAGGTGTCGAGGCCGCGGATGTCCGGCCATTTGTGATCGGGCAGTGGGCCGGAGGCCATCACCACGGTACGGGCCCGAAAACTCTCTCGCCCCTCGGTCTTCACGGTCCAGATGCCGGTCTTCTCGTCGAAGTGCAGGCCGTTGACCTCCACGCCGAACTGAATACGGCGTTCGATGTCGAACTTCTCGGTCATGTCCTCGATATGCCGGCAGATCTCGCCAGCAGGAGAGTAGGCCCGCGACCACGACGAGTTCTTCACGAACGAATACGAGTACAACAGCGACGGAACATCGCATGCCGCACCGGGATACGTGTTGTCTCGCCAGGTGCCGCCGACGCGGTCGCTGCGCTCCAGGATGACGAGGTCGTCGACGCCGGCCTCGCCGAGTTTGATCGCCGCGCCTATACCGGTGAACCCAGCGCCGACGATCAGGGTGTCGTAGGTGTGGCTCATGGTCAGGCCGCCGGCTCGTGAGTGACCTCTTTGACCCAGCTCGGGACCGCGGGTAACAGCGGACGTGGATACCGGTCCGACAGCCAGACCATCGAGTTGGCCAACAAGTGATACGGGTGGCGTGGATTGGTGACCACTCCGGCATAGCGCCGCAGGAACAGGTATGTCGGTACCCGCTTGGTGTGCTGACCGCGGTCGCCGAGTTCCTTGAACCGCTTCACCGCGCGGTAGAGCCGCTCCGGCTCCATGCCCATGGCCGTGATCTCGTTGCGGATCCTGTTGATCAGCGGTGCGCCCATGACCGCGCCGATGATGAGGCCCGGGGTGGCGTTGTGGCCGACGAAGTCGATTAGAAGCCTGCGGATCTTGGCGTGGCCGATCATGTCGAGCACCTCGAAATCGACTACCAGATGCCGGGACTCGTCGTTGTTGATCTTCTCGAACACCTGGTGGCAGACGGGGTCGTGGACTTCGTCGAGCAGAAACTTCAGCAGTGCGCCGTCGAGTGCGACCTCGAGCATCGGAATTACGGTGCCCAGCAGCGAGAGCGGCATGTCGTCGGCCCAGCGGTCGAGCCAGTCGATGGCGAGCCGGATGTTGACGTTGGGTTCGGGAACTTCCCCGTCTTCGAGCATGCCCCAGCGCTTCATCAGTGCGAGTTCGGCATTGGCGTGGCGCTGTTCCTCTGCATGGAAGTATCGGTAGATCTCGGCGATCGTCGGCGTGGGCGCCTTCTTGGCCAGCGCTGCAAAGCCGCGGGCACCGATGTTCTCGATCCAGCACAGGTCGGCCATGAATGCCTTGAGCTTGGGTCGCTGTTCGTCGGTGATCAGCTCCGCGCCAGGTGCGTCCCAGTCGATGTCGGCCAGCGCCCACTGCCGGTCCTTGATCTTGTCAAGCATCGCGTCCATGTTGATGGCCATCTGATCCTCCTACGGCGTGGTGAAACGGGTGGTGAGGCCGACGGCACGGGTGTACACCGTCGGGGTGAAACGTTTGATACCCCAGCCGATCCGGGCATCGGGCTGCGGCATGCAGTAGAGGCCGCCGCGGTCCAGGGTGTCCAGGCAGGTGCGGGCCACCCGTTCTGGTGAGAAGCCGGTCCAGCGCATCAGCATGTCGGCCAGTTGTGTTGACCTGTCAGAGATCCGGCCCGCGTCGACGATGTTCGTCTTGACGAACGTCGGGCACAGCACGGTGACGTTGACGCCGGTTCCTGACAACTCGGCGGCCAGCGTCTCGGAGAGCGACAGCGTTGCGGCCTTGCTGACGTTGTATGCCGCCATCCCGGGTGCCGCTCCGAACGCCGCGGCCGATGCGACGTTGATGATGCCGCCATATCCGGCTTCACGCAGGATGGGCGTGAAGACATGGCAGCCGTGGATCGGTCCCCAGAGGTTGATGTCGAGCACCCATTGCCAGTCGTCGACGCTCATCTCGCCGATGGACAGGCCACCCGCACCGACACCGGCGTTGTTGACGACCACGGTCGGTGGGCCGTCGAACCAGGACTGTGCCTCTTTGGCCAGCGCCGTGACGTCGTCGAGTTGTGAGACGTCGCACCGTGCTGCCAACGCCGCACCGCCGTTGGCGATGATCGCGTCGACCGTGGCGCTGGCCGCGGTTTCGTCGATGTCGCTGCACACCACCCGACCGCCACGATTCGCGAGTTCCCTTGCGAATGCCGCGCCGATGCCACTGCCCGCGCCGGTGATCACCGCCGCGGCGTCGTGGCTGCGTTTCTTCGACGATCCGAACAGGCCCAATCCTGTCACCCCGCTGCCTGGTCGATGATGTTGTCGCGCAATGCTCCCGAGAGGAACGATGCGAGCCGGTGCATCGCCGGTCGCGCCTCAGGTGTCAGCCGCGGCAGCGCCTGGAAGACGTGCACCTGATCCGGCCACACCTCGAGTTCGCAGGTTCCACCCGCCGTGCGGATGTGTTCGGCCAGTGCGATGGCGTCGGCGGCCAGCATCTCGGCCCCGCCGGCCTGGATCAGTGTCGCCGGCAGAGTACGGCCCGCGGCGACGTCGAGCTTCAGTCGGGGATGTGTCGACTCGATTCCGGCGCAGTACAACTCGATCAACCGAATGGCGTCCGCCGAGCGAATGGCAGGGTCACGGCGAGTCCGCTCGCGTGTGCGCGCCAGCGAGAACGTCAGATCCAGGACGGGGGAGAGCAACGCGAGTGCCGCGGGGTGGGTGACATCGGGTTGCAGTAACAGGTCGACGGCCAAATGGCCGCCTGCGGAATCCCCCGCGATGACGGTGCGCTGCGGCGCCATGCCCTGGTCGTGTATCAGCCAATCCCATCCGGTGCGGACATCGTCTGCCGCGGTGGGGAATCGGTGCTTGGGGGCCAGGCGGTAGTCGATGGAGAAGACCGGTAACCCGGTCAGCTGGGAGAGCCAGGACGTGAGTCGGCGGTGCGTGCGCGGTGAGCATAGGACGAATCCGCTGCCATGGACGAAGTAGATCGCTTCGGTGCGGTTGCGTTGCACGCCTGGGCCGTAAACCCATTCACCGATCACGCGACGACCGTCGGATGTCCTGGTATCGACGCGCTGTACGCGTGTGCCGATCATCGATGGGCCGAACGTATCCATGATGCGGGCCACGATCTGACGTGAAAGCCATACTCCCCACGCCTGATCCGGCGGGAGCACGGCGCTGATCTGCCGCAGGGTCATGGCGCTGATCGATGCCGCGCTGCGCGAGCGCAGTGAACCACGCTCGCGCATTGCGGGCTCTCCGTTGAGCACTAACGGAGTACAACACCAAATGATGACATTTGTCAATGTCACCATCATTCGATGGCAAGACTGAGCGCGCCCGGATCCGCTTGACGGTTGTCGGTGGGCAGGTGTTTACTCGGGATATCGAACATACATTCGAAAACAGAGTGAATCTGGTGATGCAGGAGGTGCTGCTGTGACAGCTGCCTTGCCCCTGGATCAGCGCCGATCCGACCGCGCTGAACAGCTAGAACACCTGCGTCGCAGGATAGCGGCAGTGTCCGGAAAGGTGGGTGGTGGGCGTCGTGGAGCGGCACCGGCCGCCGATCCGCTTCCGGTCTCGGAAAGTTTGCTGCCGATCCCCGAAACACTTGGCAATGTTCTGCCTGCGCCGTTGCCACGCGGGACCGTGGCGGTGGTGTCGGGTGCTCGATCGCTGGCGTTGAGCATGGTGGCGGCAGTGACGGGGGAGGGCGGACATGCCGCGATCGTCGGCCACCCTGATGCCGGTCTGCTGGCCGCTGTGGAGATGGGTGCGGATCTGAGCAGGATCGCGGTCGTCCCCGATCCCGGAAGCGATCCGGTCGAGGTGGCCGCCGTGCTGATGGACGGCATGGACATGGTGGTGCTCGGGCTGGGTGGGCGTTCGGTGCCTGCCACCCGCGCGCGGGCGGTCGTTGCCCGGGCGCGGCAGAAGGGCTGCACCCTGCTGGTCACCGACGGTGACTGGCAGGGTGCATCCGCCCGCCTGGATGCCAGGGTCTGCGGCTATGAGATCACCGGCCGTGCCCGCCCCGGATTCGGCCGAATCGCCAAGGTGCAGCTGACCTACTCGGTCAGTGGCCGGGTCGTGAACGGCCGGGCCGGACCGACCCCGGTTGCGCAGTGAGCGGGCTGCTGTGTCATCTCAGTTGTCGCGCGTATTGGCCATCTGGTGCATGGACTGGCCCGCGGTCGCCGCCGCGGCGGCGGCTGGTTTGACACCTACGGCTCCGGTCGCGGTGACGTTGGCCAACCGGGTCATCGCCTGTTCGGCGTCGGCGCGTTCGGTGGGCGTGCGACGGGGGCTGCGCCGCCGGGAGTCGCAGGCCAGGTGTCCGGATCTGCATGTCGTCACGGCCGATCCGGCGCGTGATGCCCGCCATTTCGAGGATGTGACGGCCGCGGTGGACGAGTTGGTGCCACGGGCCGAAGTGCTGCGGCCCGGCCTGCTGGTCCTGCCGGTGCGCGGGGCGGCCCGCTATTTCGGGTCCGAACAGGCGGCCTCCGAGCGACTGGTCGACGCGGTGGCCGCGGCTGGAGCCGAATGTCAGGTCGGTGTCGCCGATCAACTGCCCACCGCGGTCTTCGCCGCGCGAGCGGGACGGATTGTCGAGTCCGGCAAGGACGCGCTGTTTTTGTCGGCGCTGTCCATCCGGCAGCTGGCCACCGAGCCGAGCCTGGCCGCGTCCGGCCGTGATGACTTGGCAGACCTGCTGTGGCGCATGGGAATCCGCACGATCGGACAGTTCGCGGCATTGGCTCGCAGCGACGTGGCCTCGCGCTTCGGCGCCGACGCGGTGGTCGCGCACCGGTTCGCCCGGGGCGAGCCGGCCAGGGGACCGTCGGGTCGTGAACCCGAGCAGGAACTCGACGCCGTCATGGACTGCGACCCGCCGATCGATCGGGTGGATGCCGCAGCGTTCGCGGGCCGCTCACTGGCAGGGACCCTGCACCGCAGCCTGGAGGCCTCCGGGGTGGGATGCACCCGCCTGGCCATCCACGCGATCACCGCCAACGGTGAAGAGCTGGAACGGGTTTGGCGCTGTGCCGAACCCCTGACCGAGGACGCCACCGCCGACCGAGTGCGCTGGCAACTGGACGGCTGGTTGAACAGACGCAACCCGGGTGATCGGCCCACCGCCCCGGTCACTGTCATCCGGCTGCGTCCGGTGGAGCTGGTTTCGGCCGAGGCGCTGCAGCTGCCGCTGTGGGGCGGCATTGGAGAAGAGGACAGGCTGCGCGCGCGCCGTGCACTGGTACGCGTACAAGGTCTGCTCGGACCCGAGGCGGTGCAGGTGCCGATGCTCAGTGGTGGTCGTGGGCCGGCTGAACGCATCACCTTCACGCCGCTAGGCGACCAGCACGTGCCGCGCGCCGATCCCGCTCAGCCCTGGCCGGGCCAACTGCCCGAACCGTCACCGACGGTGCTACTCGACGATCCGGTTGAACTGTTCGACGCCGGCGGGAATCCGGTGCGGGTGACCGGCCGGGGACTGTTTTCCGCGGACCCGTCGCGTCTGGTTTCACCGGATTCGAACGTTTCCCGGCTGGTTTGGTGGGCCGGGCCCTGGCCGGTCGACGAGCGGTGGTGGGACCCTGAGCTCACCACATCGGGTCGCACGGCCAGGGCGCAGGTGCTGCTCGATGGCCATGATGTGGGCCCCCGCCCGAAGGGCCGGGGACGCTCACGCGAAGAACAGACGATCAAGCCGGGGCGGGCGCTGCTGCTGTGCTACCGGCAGAGGAGGTGGTACGTCGAGGGCATCTACGAATAAGCACTACCAAGGACTCATCCCAGCTGGCGCGCGAACGCACCCACTCGCGCGATGAATCGGTCGAAGAACGCGTCGGGATCAACGCCAACGCCTATGAGTGCGTTGGGTTCCCGGCCCCAGCGGTTGCTCCAGTCCGCGATCGTCATGCCCTTGGTGAGGGTGCCGGTCAGCTCGACGTCGACCGTGACGCGCCGACAGCGGACCAGGTCGGGATCCAGCGCCACCGCCGCGGCCAGCGGGTCGTGCAGGTGTGCGATATAGCCCTCGTTCTGGTCGAAATGGAACTCGAAGTAAAACCGCATCGCGTCCTCGAGCACCGCGATCAACGGATTGGACGCAACCGATTTCATGCCGCGGTTGTCCAGCACGCTCATCGGGATCGACGACGACTCCGCGGCTGCGCCGAGTCGGCTCAGCAACGTCGGCGTCATCGCGACGTTCTCGGTCAGGTTCAGGCCGAGCACAATTGGGAGATGTTCGGGTGGGTTCAACCCCCACGCCGCACCCCACACGGCGAAGACCTCCCCGGCGGCCTCCGGATCGACGCTGATGTTCCACTCCGCCACCGGTGTGGTGTTGCCGCGGTAGTCGAAAGCGCCGCCCATGATGACCAGCCTGCGAAGCAGCCTCGGCAACGCCGGCTCCCTGCGCATGGCCAGTGCCAGATTGGTCAACGGACCGACGGCGATCGCGACCAACTCGCCGGGATACGCGCGCGCCGCACGAATCCACGCGTCGGCGGCGTCGTAGGCGGTGAGTCCACGATCGGTCGACGGCAGCTGCGCGTAACCCATCCCCTTGGGTCCGTGGGTGTCTTCAGCGGTGCGTAACGGCACCACGAGGGGTCGGTCGGAACCTTTGGACACCGGAACGTTCATCCGGCACAGCTCCAGTAGGCCCAGGTTGTTCTCGCAGACCTGTTGTACGGGAACGTTTCCGGCGGTCGAAGCGATTCCGACGACTTCGGCGTCGTCGCTGGCGAACAGATACACCAATGCCATCGCGTCGTCGACCCCCGTGTCGACATCGACGAAGACAGGCAGCGTCACGCTGCCAACGATAGGACCAGCCTGCTCACCAGTGCACGCCGGGCACGAGGCGCAGGGCGCGCTTGGCGGGGCGGGCCATCACCCGCGGGACGCGGACCTTGGACACCGTGGCGCGTGCCGGTCGCTTCGGGCGACGTTCCGGCGTGGATTCGGATACCTCGCCTCGGGCGGCCGCCGAATCCGGATACCCCAGGTAGATCTGATGCAGCACGCGCCGCGACAGCTTAGGGGTGAAGTACAGGCCGACGTCGGCCAGTGTCCCGACCGGGGTGTCGATCCGCGCGGGCTTCTCGATGAGCCCGCGCACCACCATCGCCGCAGCATGCTCGGCGGTGATCGGCGGTAACGGGTTGAGTCGCCGCGACGGCGCGATCATCGGCGTCTTCACCAAAGGCATGTGGATGCTGGTGAAGGTGATGTGATCGGAAAGGGTCTCGCTGCCAACGACTTCGGCGAACGCATCCAAGGCGGCTTTGCTTGGGACGTATGCGCTGTACTTCGGGCTGCCGGCCTGCACGCCGGCGCTGGACACGTTGACCACGTGCCCGAACTTCCTTTCGCGCCAGTGCGGTAACAGAGCGAGCACCATCCGGACCGACCCGAAGTAGTTGACCGCCATCACGCGTTCGTAATCGTGCAGGCGTTCGGTGGACGCCGCTACCGAGCGACGGATCGACCGGCCGGCGTTGTTCACCAGATAGTCGACGTGCCCGAATCGCCCGAGGATGTCCTTGACCGTCGCCTCGACGGATGTCGAGTCGGTGACGTCGCAGGTGAATGCGTACGCCTGCCCACCGGCCACGCGGATCTCGGCGATGAGCTCATCGAGCGCTTCGGCGTTGCGCGCCAACGCGAATACGCATCCCCCACGTTCGGCGACGGCCACGGCAGACGCACGCCCGATCCCACTGGACGCGCCCGTGATGATGACGTGCTTGCCCACCAACGGGCCGGCAGGGTCGTCGCGGCGTGCACGGTCGGGATCCAGGTGCTCGGCCCAGTAACGCCACAACTTGGGTGCATACGTTGCGAACTCCGGTACCGCGATGCCGGTGCCGCGCAACGCTTCGTCGGTGTTGTCGGAGGTGAACGTCGGGAACAGGTCGACGACATCGAGCACTTCGGCGGGAACACCCAACTGCGTGGCGGCCATATTGCGTAGGACCTTGGCGCGCCCGGTGGCCCGCACGATCGGGGTCGCTGCGCTGCGCGGAAGAGAGCCCACCAGCGGGGGCAGACCTGCGGCTTTGGCCACTCCGCGGTAGATCCCGCGCAGCCCAACGGTTTTCGGAGCGTTGAGATGAAACGTCTGCCCGTCACGGTCAGGCTTGTGCATCAGCGCGACGATCGCCTCTGCGACGAAGTCGACGGGCACGATGTTGGTGCGCCCGGTGTCGGGCAGCACCATCGGCGTGATGCCGGGCAACCGCGCCAGCTTGGCGAGAACGCCGAAGAAGTAGTAGGGCCCGTCGACTTTGTCCATCTCGCCGGTGCGCGAGTCACCCACGACAACGGCGGGTCGGTAGATCCGGTACCGCAGCCCCTGCGCCGAACGCACCATCAGTTCGCCTTCGAACTTGGTCTGGTGGTAGGGCGTCGGAAGCTCCTGCGCAACGTCGAAATCGTCCTCGGTGAATTCACCTCGATAGGCGCCGGCCACCGCGATCGACGACACGTGGTGCAGGGTTGCGCCGAGGCGCAGGGCCAGGGTACTGACAGCGCGGGTGCCGTCGACATTGGCCGCCCGCTGGTCGGCCTCGGTGGCCGTGATGTCGTAGATTGCCGCGCAGTGCACGATGTGGTCCACGGCGCCCAGCCCGGCGACGGCCTCGTCGGTCAGCCCGAGATCCGCCGACACGAGATCGCCGACCAGTGGTTTCGCTCTTTCGCCCCATGGATGCTCACCCTCGGTGGCCAACCGCTCGAACCGCTCGAGCGACTCGCGTCGCACAAGCACCCACACCTCGGCATCATCGCGGCTCGCCAGAATCTGCGACACCACCCGTCTGCCAATAAACCCAGTACCGCCGGTAACGACATAACGCATGCGAGCCATGGTCACCCCTGGCGGGGGAAACGTCAATGGCTGGATCACCGACTCGGCCGGCGGTGGCAGAACTGCCGGCTCGGCCGGCGTGCTGTGTATGGTCCGACACACCAGCGAAGGGAGCCTCGATGCCGCTCGATCCGAATGCCATAGGCGCAAAGACGGAACCGCAGATCTTCAAATGGACCGACCGCGACACGATGCTCTACGCACTCGGCGTTGGCGCGGGACTCGACGATCTCGCGTTCACCACAGAGAACACCCACGACACCCCGCAGCAGGTGTTGCCGACGTACGCCGTCATCGCGTGTCTGCCCTTCGCGGCCGCCGCCATGATCGGCAGCTTCAACTTCGCCATGCTGCTGCACGGATCCCAGGGGATCCGGTTGTTCAAACCGTTGCCGCCCGCGGGCAAGCTCAGCGTCGTCGCCGAAGTCGCCGACATCCAGGACAAGGGTGAGGGCAAGAACGCCGTCGTCATGCTCAAGGCGACGGGCACCGATCCGGACTCCGGGGAGGTGATCGCCGAAACACACACCACGGCGGTCATCCGCGGTGAGGGCGGATTCGGCGGCCAGCCCGGCCAGCGTCCGTCGGCACCGGAAATCCCCGACCGCGAACCGGATTCGACGATCGCCCTGCCCACCCGCGAGGACCAGGCGCTGATCTATCGGCTTTCCGGTGACCGCAATCCGCTGCACAGTGATCCGTGGTTCGCACGCGAACTGGCCGGCTTCCCCAAGCCGATCCTGCACGGCCTGTGTAGCTACGGTGTTGCGGGACGCGCGCTCGTCGCCGACCTCGGAGGCGGAGACGCGACGAAAGTCAATGCCGTCGCAGCCCGGTTCACGTCGCCGGTGTTTCCCGGCGAAACTCTCACGACGTCGATCTGGCGGACCGATCCGGGGCATGCGGTGTTCCGCACCGAGGCCGCCAATCCCGACGGCTCGAACGCGCGACTGGTCCTCGAGGACGGCACCGCCGAATACAGCAGCTGACGCTGAGCCGGCGGCCAATTTCTATCAAACGGCGGTAACCGGGGTTCCGCGTTGACAGGATTCACCCCACGACGTCCGTACATCGGTGTGCGAGATGGAGGGTGGTACGGCTATGAAACTGATCGTTGGTTACCTGGCAACGCCGGGAGGCGCCGACGCGCTGGCGCTGGGGGTGCGGCTCGCCCGCACGCTCGGCGCCGAACTCGGGGTGAGCATCATTTTGCCGCCGGACCGGATGGTGCCCTCGCTGGTGCCGGTCGGTGGCTACGACGAGCATCTCGCCGAACAGGCCGAGCGCTGGTTGGCCGAAGCGCGGGCGTCGATACCCGCCGACGTCGTCGCGGGGACCCACGTCAGTTTCGACGACTCGTACGCCGACGGTCTGATCAAAGAAGCCGCCCGGGTGCAGGCCGACCTGATCGTCGTCGGCGGCTCCGGTGGTGGGCTGGCGGGCCCATACTCGTTGGGATCGGTCGTCAACGAGCTCCTGCATTCGGCGCCGGTGCCGGTGGCGGTGGCGCCGCGGGGCAGCCGCCATTGGTCAGAGAATCGGGTGCGGGAGGTGACGTGCGCGATCGGCGAGCGTGCGGGCGCGGATCTGCTGCTCGACACCGCCGTTCGGTTCAGCCGAGCGGCGGGGACTCCGCTGCGGCTGGTGTCGTTGGTTGCGCTGGACCCGATGTTCGGGACGCTTCGCGGCGACGACGACGCGGTGCGTGCACGTGCGCTCGCTCATGCCGAGCACACGCTCGAGACGGCCAAAAGCCAACTGCCCGAAGACTTTCCCGTGACATCGGCGATTGTCGACGGCCGCACCGTCGAGGAAGCGGTCAGCAAGCTTGTTTGGCGCGACGGTGATGTGATCATGGTCGGATCGAGTCGGCTCAGCGCACCCAAGCGCCTTTTCCTCGGGTCGACGGCGGCGAAGATGCTGCGGGTACTGGAAGTGCCGATGGTGGTTGTTCCGAGGGACCAGTTCGAGGCCGCGGACCTGCCGTGAGCGAAACCGCGGACAGGCGATGGTCGGTCTGCTAGCACGCTGCGGTGACAAGTCGTCGAAGTTATCCCCAATCGTCTCTTCATCCACAGGTTGTCTGAAGCGGACTCGGGGAGGGCCGGTTGTGGCGGTGGGTGTCGTTAGCGTTGTGGTATGGGCGAATTCGTCACCGGTGAGGCGGCACGTGAGCGGTTTCGCGTGCTGCTGGACCAGGTCGACTATGCCTATACCCAGATGCGCGAGCTGTCTTCCGACGAGGTGGGCAACGCGTTTCGGGTGGAGATGGCCGAACGCCTCGAAACGCAGGAACGCACCAACCGGGGGTTGATGTATCGGGTGTTCGGCCAGATCGCCGACCCACCCGATGAAGTCGGCTTGGTGGGCGGTGTGGTCGACAGTCTGTGGGCGCGGCTGCGGATCCCTGTCGACGAGATCAAGCGGCGGATGAAGGTGGCCGCTCGAATCTCCCCGCGCCGCCAACTCAGCGGACCCGCGCTGCCGCCGCAACTGCCGCTGCTGGCCGCGGCCGTCGAGTCCGGCGTAATTGGCGAGGACCACCTGCGGGTGATCAGGAAGGCCATGGACCGGTTGCCGTCGTGTGTGTCGGCAGCTGACCGCGTGGAGGTCGAACGCAGCCTGGTCCGCGAGGCGGTCAAAAACGACGCGCAGATCGTCAGGGCCGCCGGCCGTCGCATCGATGAGATCTTCAACCCGGACGGCGATTTCGATGAGACCGACCGGCAGCGTCGGCGCGCCATGGTGCTGGGTCCGCAGGGCCCCGACGGGATGTCACGGCTGTCGGGGTGGATCGACCCCGAAACCCGCTGCTATGTCGAAGCCGCCACTGCCGCGGTGCGGCCGGGCCGGCATCTGCCCGACGGGACACCGTCTGAAGTCCACGATGACCGCAGCGCTACCCAGCGCTGTCACGACGGCATCAAACTCGGACTGAAGCTGGGCATCGCCTCCGGCGAGATGGGTTCCCATCGCGGCCATGCCGTCACGGTCATCGCCCGCACCACACTGGCCGAACTCAACCAGGCCGCTCACGCCGTGCACGATCCCGACATCCCGATGCCCTCGCCGGCACGCACCGGAGGGGACACCGCCCTGCCGATGCGGGACCTGATCCGGATGGCCACCGACGGGATCCACTACCTGGCAGTGTTCGAGGACCACAGTGAACGCCCCATCTACCTGGGCCGCCAGAAGCGCGTGGCCACCACCGACCAACGCATCATCTGCTACTCACGCGACGGCGGATGCACCCGACCGAATTGCACTGAACCCGGCTATCACAGTGAGGTCCACCACGGAGTCGACTGGGCCGCAGGCGGCGCCACCGACGCCGACATGCTGTTCTTCGCCTGCGGGCCCGACCACGCAGCAGTCAGCACCCGGCGATGGCACACCACGATCACCGACACCGGACGACTGGCCTGGACCGATGGAACCCGACCTCCAGAGGTCAACCATGCCCACCACCCCGAAGAACTCCTCCGCAGCGACCCCGACCCACCCGACGCCGAGTAATGGCACAGCTCGGCTGCGGTTAGAACATGTGTTCGATAAACTGCGTGGATGGGCTGGCATACCGGACCACCGAGCTGGACAGAAATGGAGCGGGTGCTCTCAGGCAGGTCGCTCCGGGCCGCCGGAGGGGCAAAACCGCGCCGTGCCGGCTGGCCCATCGACCAGCAGATCGGCGACGGCGGGGACAGTCCGGCCTGGTCGCGCAAGCGCGGGTCCTACGAGCCGCTGGACATCGACCGCTCCGGATCGTCGGTGCCGTATGCGGAGTTGCATGCGCATTCGGCGTACAGCTTCCTCGACGGCGCCAGCACGCCGGAGGAACTCGTCGAGGAGGCCGCCAGGCTCGATCTGCGTGCCATCGCGTTGACCGATCACGACGGGCTCTATGGGGTGGTGCGCTTCGCCGAGGCCGCCAAGGAACTCGACATGCAGACGGTGTTCGGCGCGGAACTGTCACTCGGCGGGGGTGACCGCACCGAGGACCCGGACCCGCCGGGTCCGCATCTGCTGGTGCTCGCTCGCGGTCCGGAGGGATACCGGCGACTGTCGCGCGAGCTCGCGAAGGCACATCTGGCGGGCGGTGAGAAGGGCAAGCTGCGCTACGACTACGACGCGTTGACCGAGGCGGCGGGCGGACACTGGCACATCCTCACCGGATGCCGTAAAGGTCATGTCCGCCAGGCATTCTCCCAAGGCGGACCGGAGGCGGCGGCCACCGCAATCGCCGATCTGGTCGACCGGTTCGGCCGTGACCGAGTCAGCATCGAGCTCACTCACCACGGGCATCCCTGCGACGACGAACGCAACGGCGCACTCGCCGAACTGGCGCCCAGGTTCGGCCTCGGCGTCGTCGCCACCACCGCCGCACACTTTGCTGAGCCGGCCCGCGGCAGGCTGGCCATGGCCATGGGTGCGATCCGCGCTCGGCATTCAATGGATGAGGCGGCCGGTTATCTTGCCCCGCTGGGTGGTTCGCATCTGCGATCGGGGGTGGAGATGGCGCAACTCTTCGCACACCGTCCCGAGGTGGTGACCGCGGCGGCCGACCTGGGCGAGCAGTGTGCGTTCGGGCTCGCGCTGATCGCCCCGCAGTTGCCGCCCTTCGATGTCCCGGAGGGGCACACCGAAGACAGCTGGCTGAGACATCTCGTCATGACGGGGGCCCGAAACCGGTACGGACCACCCGAGCGTGCCCAGCGGGCATACGCCCAGATCGAACACGAACTGAAAATCATTGAACAGCTGACTTTTCCGGGCTACTTCCTGGTGGTTCACGACATCACTCGATTCTGCAAAGAGAACAACATCCTGGCCCAGGGCAGGGGATCGGCGGCCAACTCGGCTGTCTGTTACGCACTCGGGGTCACCAATGTCGATCCGATCGCCAACGAGCTGCTGTTCGAGCGGTTCCTGTCTCCGGCGCGCGACGGACCTCCGGACATCGACATCGACATCGAATCGGACCTGCGCGAGGACGCAATACAGTACGTCTACAACCGCTACGGTCGCGACTACGCCGCCCAGGTGGCCAACGTCATCACCTACCGGGGCCGCAGCGCCGTGCGCGACATGGCCCGCGCGCTGGGCTTCTCCCAGGGGCAGCAGGATGCGTGGAGCAAACAGATCGGCCAGTGGGGCAACCTGACCGAAGCGACTCATGTCGACGATGTCCCCGAACCGGTGATCGACCTGGCCGTGCAGATCTCCAACCTGCCGAGGCACATGGGCATCCATTCGGGCGGCATGGTGATATGCGACCGTCCCATCGCCGACGTCTGCCCGGTGGAATGGGCGCGCATGGAGAACCGCAGCGTGCTGCAGTGGGACAAAGATGACTGTGCAGCAATTGGTTTGGTGAAGTTCGACCTACTCGGCCTCGGTATGCTCTCTGCGCTGCACTACTGCATCGACCTGGTGCGCGAGCACAAAGGCATCGACGTCGACCTGGCCAAGCTGGACCTGTCCGAGCCCGGGGTGTACGAGATGCTGCAGCGCGCCGACTCCGTCGGGGTGTTCCAGGTGGAGTCCCGCGCGCAGATGGCCACGCTGCCCCGGCTGAAGCCGAGGGTGTTCTACGACCTCGTGGTCGAGGTCGCCCTGATCCGTCCGGGCCCCATCCAGGGCGGGTCGGTGCATCCGTACATCAAACGGCGCAACGGGGAAGAACGCGTCACCTACGAGCACCCGTCGATGGAATCCGCCCTGCGAAAGACATTGGGTGTGCCGCTGTTCCAGGAACAACTCATGCAGCTCGCGGTGGACTGCGCCGGCTTCTCCGCCGCCGAGGCCGACCAGTTGCGCCGCGCGATGGGCTCCAAACGCTCCACCGAACGCATGCGTCGGCTGCGGGGCAGGTTCTACGACGGCATGCGCGCCCGGCACGGCATCACGGGAGAGGTGGCCGACCGGATTTACGAGAAGCTGGAAGCATTCGCCAACTTCGGTTTCCCGGAAAGCCATTCGCTGAGCTTCGCCTCGCTGGTGTTCTACTCGTCGTGGTTCAAGCTGCACCATCCTGCGGCGTTCTGTGCTGCGCTGCTGCGGGCACAACCGATGGGCTTCTACTCACCGCAGTCACTGGTGGCAGACGCCCGCAGGCACGGTGTCACCGTCCACGGACCGGACGCCAACGCCAGCCTCGCGCACGCCACCTTGGAAGACGCAGGGAAGGTGGTCAGATTGGGGCTCGGCAGCGTCCGACACATAGGTGACGAGCTGGCCGAACGCATAGTCGCTGAGCGAAATGACAACGGGCCGTTCACTTCTCTGCTTGATCTCACCCAGCGGATTCAGCTCAGCGTTCCGCAGACCGAGGCGCTGGCCACCGCGGGTGCGCTGGGTTGCTTCGGAATCACCCGACGAGAAGGGCTGTGGGCCGCGGGCGCGGCCGCCACCCAACGTCCCGATCGGCTCCCCGGAGTGGGAGCGTCATCGCAGATCCCCTCGCTGCCCGGCATGACCGAACTGGAACTCGCCGCCGCCGATGTGTGGGCGACGGGCGTCTCGTCAGACAGCTATCCCACCCAGTTCCTGCGCGAAAACCTCGACGCACTCGGCGTCGTTCCGGCCGACAAACTGCTGGGAATCCCCGATGGGACCCGGGTGCTGGTGGCCGGGGCGGTGACTCACCGCCAGCGGCCTGCGACGGCGCAGGGGGTCACGTTCATCAACCTCGAGGACGAGACCGGGATGGTAAACGTCCTGTGTTCGCGCGGGGTTTGGGCGCGGCATCGCAAGCTGGCGCAGACGGCGTCGGCGCTGCTGATCCGCGGACAGGTGCAGAACGCCACCGGCGCGGTCACCGTCGTCGCCGACCGCATGGGCAAGCTCGACATGCGGGTGGGTTCGAAGTCCCGCGATTTTCGTTGAGCGCTACCGTGAAGAAGTGACGCGTCGCGGGTACTTCCTCGTTGCCGCGGGGACCGCGCTCATCGCATGCTGCTATGGCTTCGCGCGGTTCACCTACGGATTGTTCGCACCCGTGTTCACCGAGGCTTTCGACCTCACGCCCACGCTCACCGGGGTGATAGGTGCGGGAAGCTACGTCGGGTACTGCGCCGCGATCATCGTCAGCCTGGTGCTGACCGAACGACTTGGTGCGCGTTGGGTGGCCGTTGCAGCCGGAGTCGTTGCGACAGTGGGTATCTCGATAGTCGCCGTCGCGACGTCAGCCTGGGTTCTGGCCGCGGGGGTGCTGGTCGCCGGGTGCAGCACCGGGATCGCCTCGCCGCCGCTGGCGGCGGCCGTCGCACAGTTCGTGCCAAGCGGAGCGGCGGATCGAGCCCAAACGGTCGTCAACGGAGGTACCGGAGTCGGCGTGGTGTTGTCCGCCCCGATTGCGCTGGCACTCTTCACGCAGTGGCGTCTGGCGTGGGCCGTATACGCGATCTTGGCCGTCCTCGTGACCATCGCGGTGATCCTGGCGATACCGTCCACGTCGGGCCCGCCTGCCAAGGCTGCAGCCGAACGATTTTGGCGCCCAGGTTCCTTCGGTCTCATCGCCGCATCCTTGTTGATGGGAATCGGCAGCATCGCGGTTTGGACTTTCGGTCGCGATCTGATCACCACGGTCGGTGGAGCCGATACGACGCGCTCGTCGCTCATGTGGATCGTGCTCGGTGCGGCAGGCATCGTCGGAGCGTTGGCAGGCGACGCCGTCGGCCGCTTCGGATTGCGGCGCGCGTGGATCGCAGCGACGGTGACGATGGCCGCTGCTTCGGTGCTGTTGGCGCTGGTGCCGTCCAGCCTTGTCGCGGTCATCGTCGCGGCCGCGCTGTTCGGTGCTGCCTATATAAGTCTGACGGGACTGCTCCTGTTGTGGAGCGTGCGGCTGTACCCGGACCGGACTTCGTCCGGGGTCGGTCTGTCGTTCTTCACCATCGCGGCCGGGCAGGCGTTGGGTGCACCTGCGGCCGGTCTGCTGATCGATGCTGTCGGCGCCGCAGCGGCGTTCGTGACGATCGCGCTGGTGGGCGTAAGCGTCGTTGCCCTGCGTCCGGCGGGGTCAGCTCAGCTTCGAAACGCCTAGCCTTCGGTCGGGGTGGTCCACACCTTGTCGACGTTGATCTTCAATCGCAGGTTGTAGGCCGACAGGAATTCCTCGGTGAAGCCAAGGCTGGCCGCCAGCTCGGCGTACTTGGCGCGATATCGCTCGTCCTGCAACGGATCTGCGTTCTCGGCGTCCACGGTGGCCGCACCACCCACCACGACGACGCCGGAGCCGGCGCCATCGGAATCCAGATTCAGGCTCACCCGAGGGTGGTTCCTGATGTGTCGGACCTTCGCGGCGTTGGGTTCCGAATAGACGAAGACGTCCTTGCCGTCGAAGTAGAACCAGACCAACCGCGGCACGGGCTGGCCGGATTTGGCCACCGTCGTCAACCATCCCGAATGATCGGCTGCAAGCCGGTCGGTGACCTCGTGCGTGAATTCGACTGCCATATCGCCGAATGTAGTCTCGAAATGTGACACTGAACTTGTCTGTCGATGAAGTCCTGACCACCACACGTTCGGTGCGCAAGCGGCTGGACCTCGAGAAGCCGGTGTCGCGCGAGGTGTTGATGGAATGTCTGGAGCTATCGCTTCAGGCGCCGACCGGATCCAACGCGCAGGGTTGGCAGTGGGTCTTCGTCGAGGATCCCGAGAAGAAGAAGGCGCTCGCCGACATCTACCGCCACAACGCCGAGCGGTACCTCGAAATGCCCAAGCCCACCTACGGCGATGAGCGCGACGAGCAGCGGCCGCGCGTCACGGATTCCGCGAAGTACCTCGCCGAGCACTTTCACGAGGTGCCGGTGATGCTGATTCCCTGCCTCGCCGGCAGCCCGGACGACGCGGTTGCGGGCAGCGCCGGGTTCTGGGGCTCGCTGCTACCCGCCGTCTGGAGCTACATGTTGGCCCTGCGCTCGCGTGGGCTCCGTTCGGCGTGGACGACGCTGCATCTGGTCGGCAAGGGGGAGAAGCTGGCCGCCGAGGTCCTCGGGATTCCGTTCGACGAGTATCGCCAGGGTGGCCTGTTCCCCATCGCGTACACCAAGGGCACCGACTTCCGCCCCGCCAAACGGCTGCCCGCTGAGCAGGTGACCCACTGGAATTCGTGGTGACGCTCAGACTGCGCCGCTGAATCCCTGCTGCCGCCACGCTTCGTAGACGACGACCGCTGCGGCGTTGGAGAGGTTCAGCGACCGCCGACCCGCGAGCATCGGAATGCGCAACTGCGCGGTGATGTGCGGGTCGGCCAGTGTCGCCGCGTCTAGGCCGGTGGGTTCGGGACCGAACATCACAACGTCACCCGGCTCATAACTGACGTCGTTAAATCGTGCGCCGGCATGTGCGGTGAACGCGTACACGCGTTGCGGGGCGATGTGTTCCCACGCGGCGGCCAGGTTGCGGTGCACGGTCACCGACGCGAGGTCGTGATAGTCCAAGCCGGCGCGCCGCAGTTTGGGTTCGGACAAATCGAATCCGAGCGGCTCGACGAGATGCAATTCGCAGCCCGTTGCCGCGACCATTCGGATCGCATTGCCGGTGTTGGGTGCGATGCGCGGCGAGAAGAACAGCACGCGGAACATTCATAGATCATTGCGTCGGGCGGGCCGACAGTCCAAAACGTGTTTGCTCTGTTATCACAAAGCGACTTGGACGTGCAGTTATGAACTCTGTCTGTTCAGTAAGAATTGTGGAATCAGCACGGCACGGCTGGCATACTCGACCAATTGCCAGGCGCACACCGCCAGCCCGTGGATGCGGGCGAATTATCAGGAAGCATATGAACCACGCTCCAAAACTGAAATGCCGACACGCGGGCGAACGCCGATGAACGCCTTTTCGCAGGTGGAGCCGTCGGGCGACGCGCCTGCCAATTTCGAAGCCAAAGCCGCGCCGCCGCCCACGAGGCCGAGCCGGTGGTCGGTTTCCAATTGGCCGGTCCGCTGGAAAGTATTTGCGATCGTATTGGTGCCACTGGTTCTCGCAGGTGTATTTGGCGGGTTGCGCATCTACAGCAGCGTCACCGAAGCAACGGATTTGCGTCGTGCCGCCGACCGCACCGAAATGGTGCCTGCGATCGTGGACTACATGGCGGCGCTCGACCGCGCAATGTTGGCGAGTTCCACCGGTGGTGATCCCCAGTCCGCCCTCACCGAGTTCGATTCCAGCAGGCAGGAATTGCAACGCCGGCTATCCGACGCCGACATCGCCGACGACGTTCGCAAGGGCGTCACGAGCATGATCGACGGCGGCCAGGCGCTGATGGACAGGGTCACGGCCAACAACATCAACCTGTTCGAGCGGGTCACTACCTATGCGCCGATCCTGCTCACCGCAGAGGACGCCATCAACGGGTCCGTCCGCGTCGACGACGAACGCATCACGGCCGAGACGCTCGGGTTGTCCCGCGCGGTCGGTGCCCGCGGTCAGATGATGATGCAGCAGCTGCTGGTGAACCTCGGCGGCGAACTGCCAGAACCCGAGCTGCGCACCAGGATGATCGCGTTGGCCGGCACGGAGCCCTCGACGCTGTTCGGCATGAGCCAGGTGCTCGGCGTCGGCTCGGCGGAGGCTCAGCAGTTGCAGGGCGAGATGGTCAAGCGGTTGGCGATCATGTCGGATCCGGCTGCGGTTCTGGTCAACAACCCGGACCTGCGCGCCTCCGAAGCGGTCACCGATCAGATCGCGGGCCAGATCATCACCGACGCCACCGATTCGGTGACGTCGACGGTGGACGAGCGAGCGGCCGCGCAGCGTACGGCGACCATCCGGGATGCGGCCATCGTCGGGGGAGCGATGCTGCTGGCCCTGATCGTGGTCATCGCGGTGGCGCTGTCGCTGGTGCGACCCCTGCGCCGACTGCGCGACAGCGCCCTGCGGGTGGCCCACGACGACCTGGCCCGCGAAATCGAATACGTGCGTGCCGGCGGCGATCCGGGACCGATCGACCCGATCCCGGTGTACACCTCCGAGGAGGTGGGCCAGGTCGCGCACGCCGTCGACGAACTGCACGAGCAGGCGGTGCTGTTGGCCGGCGAGCAGTCGCGGCTGCAGCTGCAGGTCGGCGACATGTTCGAGACCCTGTCGCGGCGCAGTCGCTCACTGGTCGATCAGCAGCTGTCGCTCATCGACCGGCTCGAGCGCAACGAAGAGGATCCCGAGCGGCTGGAGAGCCTGTTCCGTCTCGATCACCTCGCGGCCCGGATGCGCCGCAACGGCGCCAACCTACTGGTGCTCGCCGGCGCCAAGGTCCAGCGTGAGCAGGCGGAGCCGGTGCCGGTCTCGGCCGTCATCAACGCCGCGGCCTCCGAGGTCGAGGACTACACCCGCGTGGTGACCGCGACGGTGCCCGACAGCGAGGTCGCCGGCTCGGTGGCGGGCGACCTCGTGCACCTCGTGGCCGAGCTGCTCGACAACGCACTTCGCTACTCGCCGCCGATTTCACAGGTGCGGGTGTCCGCGGTGCACACCGGCCAGGGTGGCCTCGTCATCGAGGTCAGCGACATCGGTCTCGGCATGACCGATTCGGACCTGCGGGTGGCCAATACGCGTCTGCAGTCCGGCGGTGAGGTCACCCCGTACACCGCGCGGCACATGGGCCTGTTCGTGGTCGGACGGCTGGCGGCGCAGCACGGTCTGGTGGTCAGGTTGCGCAGCACCATTGCGGGCGAGCCGAATTCGGGCACGACCGCAGGGGTCTACGTCCCTCCCGAACTGCTCGGCGGTGCGGATGCGCCGCATCAATACGGCGAGCCCGAGTACGCGGCCGATGCGCACGCGGGCATCGCGACCGCGTTGGCACTCGACGACGACCATTCGGACGGCTGGGGTGACTACGAAGACGAGCCGCAATACCGCAACGGCCATTCCGAGGTACCGGTCGCGTTGTTGCCGCAACGCGATCCCGGCGCCAGTGGGATCTCCGACGTCCCGGCGTCGCTCGCACCGCCCACGCAGCAGGACGAATGGGCAGACGACGAGTGGCCGGAAGACGAGTGGCCCGAGGACTCGATGCCCGCCCAGACCGGCGAGTGGGGTGCACCTCCTGCGCCCGCCGAGCGCCCGACTGACACGTCGGGCTTCTTCGCCGCACGGCAGCAGGCGGCGAGCGACAGTGTGGTCGCCCCGGCCGCGGAACCGGTTCGCCCGGCACCGCAGCCCGAACCGCCTCGGCCCGCGCCGCAGCCCGCGGAGCCGTCAGCCACCTCGGGCTCGGACGATGCGATCTATCAGCGGATGCTCTCCGAATGGCTGGTCGATCCGACGGAGCTGGCCAACAGCGCCGATCTGAATTGGGAATCGGTGTGGGACAGCGGCTGGTCGGCCGCCGAAGCCGCCGACGAGGCTCCGGTCGAGCAGCACACCGAGGAGGGGCTGCCGGTGCGTGAGCCCGGCGCCCGGCTGGTACCCGGCGCGGCTGAATCCGCAGCTAGCGACGTCGAATACCACCGAAACGGCGGCGCTGACAGGAACACCGAGGTCGACGACGAGGTAGCATCGGCGGCTGAGTTCGGCTCCCCGGGGCCGGACGCATCATTCGCAAACGGTGATGTACCGCAGCGCGATCCCGATGCTGTCCGTGCGAGTATCAGCAGCCATTTCGGCGGTGTGCACGCGGGCCGCTCGCACGCGCGAGAGACCAGAGGAACAGATAGCCAGTGAACTCCCCGACCTACCCGCCACGATCGACGCAGCGCGATTCGCTCGACTGGCTGGTTTCGAAGTTCGCGCACGATGTCTCCGGGGTGACCCATGCGGTCCTGGTGTCCGCGGACGGACTCTTGATGGCCTCCAGTGAGCACATCCCGGTCGAACGTGCCGACCAGTTGGCCGCGGTCGCCTCCGGGTTGGCCAGTCTGTCGACGGGTGCCGCGCAGCTGTTCGACGGCGGCTACGTCATGCAGTCGATCGTCGAGATGGAGAACGGTTATCTGCTGTTGATGCGCGTCGGCGACGGTTCGAACCTGGCGACGCTCGCATCGCGCAACTGCGATATCGGCCAAATCGGTTACGAGATGGCGATTCTGGTGGAACGGGTGGGCGCCGTGGTGCAGTCATCGCGGCGGCGCGCACCTCAGCACATGTGAACGGCCGATGGACAACTGGGAGCGGGAGGTCGACGACGAGCCGAGTCTGGTCCGGCCCTACACGCTGACGGCCGGGCGCACCGAGGCCCGGTTGAATCTGCCGTTGGAAGCACCCATCGGAAAGCTCACGACGACCAAGCCGCCGCGCTGGCCGGGAAACGATGTGCGGGGCCGAATACTCACGATGAGCGTCGAGGTCCCATCGGTCGCCGAGATCGCCGCGGGCCTGGCCCTACCGCTCGGGGTCGCACGGGTGCTGATCGATGACCTCGTCACACAGGGATATCTGCAGGTACACACCACGCTCGGCGATTCGGAGACCGATGACGAACGACGAGATCTCATAGGAAGGACGCTGCGTGGCCTCAGGGCACTCTGAGAGGCGGCATGCCTCGACGGACCCGGCGACGAGGCGGGCCGCCGCTTCGACGAAGATCGTCATCTCCGGCGGCTTCGGCGCGGGCAAGACGACGTTCGTCGGCGCAGTCTCCGAGATCATGCCGCTGCGGACCGAGGCGTTGGTGACCAATGCGTCCGAAGGGGTCGACGGCCTGGACGCGACCCCGTCCAAGACCACCACGACTGTGGCGATGGACTTCGGCCGGATCACCCTCGGCGAAGACCTCGTGCTGTACCTGTTCGGCACACCCGGTCAGCGCCGGTTCTGGTTCATGTGGGACGACCTCATCCGCGGCGCTATCGGCGCGGTGATCCTGGTCGATGTCCGCCGCCTGCAGGACAGCTTCGCTGCGGTCGACTTCTTCGAAGCCCGCCGCTTGCCGTTCCTGATCGCGATCAACGAGTTCGATGGTGCACCAAGATATTCCACTCAGGCGCTGCGCAAAGCGCTGGCGCTCTCCGACCACATCCCGGTGGTCACGGTCGACGCCAGAGACCGACACTCGTGCCGGGAGGCGTTGATCGCGGTCACCGAATACGCGCTCGACGCCCTGTCCTCGCTGCCCGGCTGACTCGGTGGACGAGGACGAAGAGGTCTGGGTCGAAAGGGAGTTCGTCGCGTACGACTTTCGCGACGAGGATCTCAGCCGACTGCGCACCGAACGTGCGGTTTTCGACGAATGCGACTTCCGCGGTGTCGATCTGGCCGAGTCCGAGCACGTCGGCTCGGCGTTCCGGAACTGCCGATTCGAGCGGGCCAGGCTGCACCACAGCATATTTCGGCACTGCAGCATGCTGGGATCGGTGTTCACCGAATGTCAGATGCGCCCGCTTGAGCTGGTCGAGGTCGACCTCACGCTCGCGGTCCTCGGCGGTTGTGATCTGAAGAATGTCGACCTGTCCGGATGTCGGCTGCGGGAAGCCAGCCTCGTTGACACCGACCTGCGCAAAGCGGTGTTACGCGGCGCTGACCTTCGCGGCGCTCGCGTGCAGAAAACCCGCCTCGAGGAATCCGATCTTCGGGGAGCGCGCACCGACGCGACGTTCTGGACCACTGCGGCCCTGCGCGGCGCGAAGATCGACGTCGACCAGGCGCTGGCCTACGCCGCGGCTCACGGTCTGAACATCCATGGGGAATAACCGCTGTACCGTCTGGTTGAGAGCATCATGACTGCGCAGACGGGGTTTCACGACGGAGAACTCGCGGTTCAGGACCGCGCGGGCGTCCGCGCGCAGGCGGCGCGCCTCGGGGAGGCGATGCTCGCCACCCCTGATCTGAACGGCGGCATGGGTGCCTTTCTGGCGGCCCGCGACTTCGCCGTGCTGACGGCCCGTGACGCCGACGGCCGGTTGTGGACGTCGCCGCTGCTCTCCTCGCCCGGGTTCCTGCAGGCAGGCGACCGCGAGCTGAAGGTCCACGCCCTGCCCTCGCCCGGTGACCCGTTGCACGACCTCGCCGCGGAGCAGCCGGTCGGATTGCTCGCCATCGAGTTCGCCACCCGTCGCAGGGTCCGGGTCAACGGCACCCTGGCCCAGGTCGGCGACGCCGGTCTACTGCTCGCGGTCGAACAGGCATACGGCAACTGCCCCAAGTACATTCATCCACGCCATCTCGAACGTTCCGACACTGCGGCGCCGGCTATCGAACACCTCCCTGCGCTCAGCGCTGATCACGCACAGCTCATCGCCGGCGCCGACACCTTCTTCCTCGGCACCATCCATCCGTGTCGTGGAGCGGACGCTTCCCATCGGGGCGGCCCACCCGGATTCGTCCGTGTCGAGGGCAACCGCCTATGGTGGCCGGACTATCCGGGCAACAACATGTTCAACAGCTTCGGCAATCTCGCGGTGGATCCCAGTGCCGCGCTGCTGTTCATCGACTTCGACACGGGCACGACGCTGCACATCTCGGGCACCGCCACCGTCGAATGGGTGACGCCAAGCGACATCGACGGTGGGACGGGACGTCGCGTCAGCCTGACGGTCGAGTCGGTGGTGTGGGGTGCTCGCTGGTGAGCGCGCGCAGCAGATCTCGCGGGTCTGGAGCGAGACATTCTCACCCGACGACTGGCTGTTGTCCTGAAAGATGGGGCAATGGCAGCCACCTGGGACACGATCGACCGCTATGTCGTCATCTCGACGGACACGCACGCCGGAGCGGATCTCTACGACTACAAGAAGTATCTGCCCGCGCGACTCCACGATGACTTCGACGCATGGGCGAAGACCTATGTCAGCCCATTCGACGACCTGATCATCGCGACCGCCAAACGCAACTGGGACCACGAGCTGCGCATGTCGGAGATGGACGCCGACGGGGTGGCGGCCGAAGTGCTGTTGCCCAACACCGTGCCGCCTTTCTTCCCGACCTCGCCGAACATCACGATCAGCCTGCCGCGCACCCGCGAGGAGTTCGAGCACCGATGGGCGGGGGTTCAGGCCCACAACCGATGGCAGATCGACTTCTGTGCGCTGGCACCGGATAGGCGTCGCGGGCTGATCCAGATCTTCCCCAACGACATCGAGCTCGCGCTGGAGGAGATTCGCTGGGGCGCGCAGCAGAAGTGTTTCGGTGGGGTACTGTTGCCCGCGGTTTCGCCAGGTGATCCGAACGTCGCGCCGCTGTTTCACACGCGCTACGAACCGATCTGGGCGCTGTGCACGGAACTCGACCTGACCCTGGTTCAGCACGCGGGCGCCGGCAGTCCGGTGATGCCGATGGATCAACCGGCGTCCAACGCCGTGCTGGTGACCGAGATGGCGCTGTGGGCGCAGCGTACGGTCAACCACCTCATTCTGGCCGGGGTGTTCGAACGTCACCCGACACTGCGCTTCGTGCCGACCGAGCAGGGCACGATGTGGCTCCAAGACCAGATGGCCTTGCTCGACGTCATGGTGCCCAGCATGAAAACCGAGGCGGGCAATCGCACCTACGGCATGTTCGGCGGGTCGTCGATCGACGAGCTCACCCTTGTGCCGAGCGAGTATGCGAAACGCAACTGCTACCTGGCGTCCGAACTCACGCCCTACGAGAAGTCGATGATCGACTACATGGGTGCCGACCACATGATGTGGGGAAGCGACTATCCGCACGAGGAAGGCTTCACGCCGCATTCCAAACTGGCGATCCAGTGGGCGCTGCACGACCAGTCCGAGGACACCTGTCGAAAGATCCTCGGCGGCAACGCCGGTCGCCTGTACCGATTCGATCTGGACGCCCTTGCGCCCATCGCCGCCAAGATCGGGCCAAGGGTCGCGGAGGTCGGGACACCGTTGGGCGATACCGGTTACGTTGCTCCGCCCGCGTTCGGCTACCGGCCGTTCGAGGGTGGGCTGGCCCTCAAACGGTTTGCACCGCAGCGGGTTTGACCAGGATCGCGCGCGTGTAGAGCAGGTCGAAACCGCGTCGCTGCACGTTTTCCTGGGACTTCGAACCGGGCGCCGTCGTGACGACCGCGATGTCGCACCCCGCCGCGGCCGCGTCGACGAGCCGCGCCGCCAGCAGCGCCGTCTGTACCCCGCGTCGGCGGTGTGCGGGAGCGGTCGCGGCACCGGTGAGTTGCGCAATGCCGTGGGCGAACCGAACACTCGCCCCGCCCGCGACGGCTCCGTCGGCCGTCGCGACGTAGCGAGTCGCCCCGGCGGCCACCATGTCGCGGGTCGCGACGGCAACGACGTCGCGCGGGAATTCCTCGTGCGACGCGACGCCTTGGGTGTCCGGGTTGGCGAAGCCTTCGACGACCGTGTCGAGCCAGGTCTCGAAATCCTCGTCGGCGCCGGGTCGAACATCGACACCGGGCGGTGTGACCCGCTCCAACCCGTCGGCCAGCGGGCGGCCGAGCACGTTCTCGAAGGAGACCAGCTGATAGCCGCGGGCTGTCAGCGCCGCGGCGATCTCGGGGTCGGCCAGGTGCGCCAGCTCGACCTGGGTCGGGCAGCCGCGCGACCCGAAAGCTGCTTCGATCATGTCTAATTCGGCGTCGGAAGGCACGCCGCCGAAACCCAGCCCGACAACCTTGTTGAACGGCGAGTTCGCACCGGCGAAGCACGCCGCACCGCCGGCCACCGCGATCTCGAAGCCCTCTCTGCCACGGCGCCGTGCCGCGTCGGCACCGGCGGCAATGAGACCCGCCTCCGCACGCTCGATGCGCTCGGCCAGCGTGGTGCTGCAGAACATCGAATCAGTTGGCAGCGGCGAGCCGGATCTTCCACCGCACCAGGCTCAGGTAGCCGACGCAGATCAGCCCCTGCATGGCCATGTTGAACCACCAGGCGCCCGCGGTGTGCTTCCAGTGCGAGTCCTGTGGTGTCAGCGGGCCCGGTACGAGCCTGATCAGATCGATCGTCGATGCGGTCGAGGCGAAGCCCCAGCGGGCTGGGGTGACCCACGCCATCTGGTCGAGCACGATGCGACCGGTCACCGGGATCATGCCGCCCTGGAACACCAGCTGCGACATGATCGCGATCACCAGCAGCGGCATGATCTGCTCGTTCGACTTGGCAATCGCCGAAAGCGCCAAGCCGACCATGGCCGCGCCGACGCAGCACGCCGCGACGTCGACGTATAACTCCAGGGACCGGTTGGGTATCACCGCGCCGCTCTCGACGGCACCGGGACCCCATCCTTTGCCCCAGATGTTGATGGCGACAACGATGCCGGACTGCAGTAACGCAAAGCAGGAGAATACGAAGACTTTCGCGAGCATGTAGGCGGTCGTCGACAATCCGACCGCCTGCTCGCGCAGGAAAATCGCCCGTTCACCGATCAGCGCCCGGATCGTCAGCGCGGTGCCCATGAAGATGGCGCCGACGTTGAGCAGCACCAGAATCTGTCCCGGCTCGTTCGGCGCTTCACCGCCCTTGATCGCCGGAACGGGAACCCCGAAGCCGACGTCTCCGGGCACCGACAGCGACAGTGCGCCCATGATGAACGGCAGGAACGCCAGGAAGAGGAAGTAACCGCGATCCGAGATGATCAGTCGCATCTGGCGGCGGGCGATCGTCGAGAACTGCCTGCGCAGACTCGTCTTGGTCGGTGCGCCGAGATCGGACGGTTTCTCGATCGCCGGGGGCGGCGGTGGCGGCCCGTGCTGGGCGAGGTAGCGCTGCTTGGCCGCTTCGGGGTCGCCGGCGACCGAGCTGAAGATGTCGGCCCAGTTGGTGGTTCCCATCGACGAGCCGATCTCGCTGGGCGGCCCGTAGAACGCGGTCTTTCCGCCCGGCGCCAGCAGCAGCACCTGGTCGCAGACATCGAGATAGGTCAGCGAGTGCGTCACCACCAATACGACGCGGCCCGCGTCGGCGAGCTGGCGCAACATCGTCATCACCTGACGGTCCAGTGCCGGGTCCAGACCCGAGGTGGGCTCGTCCAGGATCAGCAGCGACGGTCCGGTCAGTAGCTCGAGGGCGACGGAGGCGCGTTTACGCTGACCGCCGGAGAGCTTGTCGACGCGGGTCTCCAGGTGCTTGGTCATCTCGAGTTCCTCGAGTACCTGCATGACGACCTGCTCGCGGTCGGCCTTCGTGGTGTCCGGCGGCAACCGCAGCTCGGCGGCGAACATGAGCGCCTGCCGGACGGTCAGCTGGCCGTGCACCACGTCGTCCTGGGGGACCATGCCGATCCGGGAGCGCAGCGAGGCGTACTCGGCGTGGATGTTGTGACCCTCGAAGGACACGGTGCCGCTCGTCGGATGGGTGTAGCCGGCCACCAGCTTCGCGAAGGTCGACTTGCCTGCGCCCGACGGGCCGATCACGGCGGTCAGGGTGCCGGGGCGCGCCGCGATCGAGATGCTGTCCAGCAGAGTCTTGTTGCCCTCGATGGTCCACGTCACCGAGTGCACTTCCAGGCCACCGGTCTGGGTGGCCGCTGCGGTCTCGGTGCGACGGGCCAGCGTGCCGCCGGTGAACACGAGGTCGATGTTGCCGATCGTGACGGTGTCACCCTCACGCAGCAGCGCCGAATCGACACGGGCGCCGTTGACGAAGGTCCCGTTGATGCTGCGGTTGTCCCGGATCTCGGTGCCGTTCGGTGTCGGCAGCAGTGTCGCGTGATGTCGGGACGCCAACACATCGGGTACGACGATGTCGTTGTCGGTGGCCCGGCCGATCTTGATCGCGCCCGGGCCGGCTGCGGCGGCGGGCCTATTCGGCCGCAGGATCTTCAGCATGCTCGTCGCGAGATTGCCCTCGCCCGCACGCGGCGCTGCGGTCGGGCCCATCGCGGTGACCGACTCGAGCGCCGGTTGCGACATCGGCTGTGAAATCGGAGGTGGCCGCAGCGGCGGCGCGGGGCTCGACGGGCTGGACGAATACGCCGGCCCGCCGCGGGCGGCCGGTTGTTGTGGCGAGGACGGGTATCGCGGTTGCGGCGCGGACGGGTACGCCGGCGGGCGCTGCGTGCCCGGTGGCGGCTGCGGCCGTGAAACCTGCGGCGAGGAGGCCGGCGGATGTGACGGTGTCTGCGTGGGCCACGACGTGTCAGCCGCGCGCGCCGCGTTGATGGGTACCGACTGGGTCGGTGTCCGGCCGGCGGCGCCTTGATGCCGCCCGATCTCGAAACTCAATTGCGGCCCATCGGGATTGCCGATGTTGAGATGCTGACCGTCCTGCAAGTCAACGGTGGGCACCCGACGGTTGTTGACGTACATCCCGTTGAGGCTGCCGTTGTCGATGGCGACCCACCGCCCCTGGTCGAACCGCAGCACAAGGTGCGCGCGCGAGATCAACGGATGTGCGATTCGGATGTCGGCGCGAAGATCGCGGCCGACGACTACGTCGTTGCCCGGCGCGAAAGTTCGGGTCGACCCGTCGTGTCGAACGGTCAGCGCGGGTGGGGCTGGTCGGCTCATCGCGACCAACTCTATCGGTATGACACCGATCTCGGCGCAGGTCTGGGGGTCGTCAATCCGCAGTCATCGGCGCGGAATGCGCCATTGGGCAGTGTCAGTGATCTGGTGCAGTGCGGTGATCCGGTCGTCTCGCGTCGTGATGACGTGAGCGAAAGCGGCATCGACGGCAGTCGCGCCGTCACGCGAAGGACCCCGGTACCGACCGATCACGACGATCCGGTCGTCGTCGACGGGGAGGAATTCGTCGGGGTCCACGGTCACGTCGTACAACGCGTCAATGCGGCCCCAGACCCCGGCGATCATGTCGTGCGGGCCGTTGTGCCGGCCGCCGACATCGTGGGGCATACCCGTGCTGACAGTACCGACGAAATCATGGGTGAGCAGCGCGAACAGCTCGTCGGCTGCGGACCGGGCGATGGCGTCGTAGAAGCGTTGCGCGACTGTGACGGGACCGGATTCGGAAAGGGACACGGGTCCTCCAACCTTCATAATAGAGAGTGATCTCTATTATGATAGGACGATGCCGCGGCCCGCGCGATACACCGTCGACCAACTGCTCGACGCCGCCGCGACCCTGCTGGCTGACGAGGGCCCGGCCGCCGTCACCATGTCGGCTGTCGCGCGCGCGGTGGGTGCGCCGAGCGGATCGGTGTATCACCGCTTTCCGACGAAGGCCGCACTGTGCGGCGAATTGTGGATTCGTACCGAAACGCGCTTCCACACCGGCGTCACCGCGGCGCTATCCGAACCGGCAGACCCGCAGACCCGGTGTGTCGCCGCAGCCCAGTTCACGGTGCGGTGGTGCCGCGATCATCCGAACGAGGCGCAGGTGCTGCTGGCCGGGGCCGACGCGCTGGCCGCCGCGGACTGGCCAGAACACCTGACCGCGGCCAGGCGACGTCTGCACCGCAAACTGCGGCACCTCATGAAAGAGGTGCCGGCCGCGACGGATCGAGTCAACGCCGCCGTTGTCGACATTCCCTATGCCGTCGTCCGGCGGCATCTGCTGGCCGGGCAAGCCATCCCCGGGAGCGCGGACAGCATCGTTGCCGACTGCGCGATGGCCCTCATACCTGCCGGCTGAAAAACGCAAATAAATGCCGGTTCGTCCGGCGAGTCGTTCGGCGTCGAAGCTGTGTTCGTGGTGTCGTTGGTCATGGTGTCCAAGCCGCCTGCAGCCCTGCTCACGGGCGTGGCGGCGGTGTTTGGAATGGCCGCGGCGCTCACGTCGCCGACGGCAGCCGCAGACCCGGCGTACCCCACCGATGATCGAGGTTTCGTCGACTCTCAGATTCGTTGCGACGCGCCCCAGTCGGCGGTCGCATTCAGCCGCACCGAGCAATCCATCGTGGCGATCTGCGTGGACCAGGCCGGCCGCTACCAATACCGGGGAGCGCAGGTGGCCAACAAGGACGCCGTGCTCACCGTGGTGGCCGAACCGACCGTGCCCGGCGAATTCTTCGCCCAAAAGGACGGCGTCACCTACACCGTGACCGCGCAGAACCTGATCATCAAGACCGACGAGTGGGTGCGCACCGAACCGGTGCTGCAATTCGGCACGCAGCCGATGCTCGCGGTGGAGATGCCACTGAGCCGCCCCGGCGGCGACGTCGCGCCGGTGCCGCCCCGCTAACCGGGCGAACCTGTGACCACACAGTGCGTGTGGCTGTAGATCGTGGCCATGCACTTGTTGCAGTGCGTGCACAGCGACCGGATCGAGTGGGCGTCCCCGTCGTCCCGGATGCGGTTGATCAGATCGGGCTCGGCGAGCAGCGCTCGTCCCATCGCCACGAAGTCGAAACCCTCGGCCATCGCCAGATCCATGGTTTCGCGATTCGTGATGCCGCCCAACAGGATCAGGGGCATCTTCAGTTCGGCGCGGAACTGCTTGGCGTCGCGCAGCAGGAAAGCTTCCCGGTAGGGGTAGGCGCGAAGGAACTTCTTGCCGGTCATCCGGATGCCCCAGCGCAACGGTGGCTTGAACGCCGCCGCGAACTCCTTGACGGGTGCGTCACCGCGGAACAGATACATCGGATTGACCAGTGAGCTGCCCGCAGTGAGCTCGATGGCGTCCAGACCGCCGTCGGACTCCAGCCACTTCGCCGTCTGCAGCGACTCCTCGAGTGAGATGCCCCCGCGCACGCCGTCGGCCATGGTCAATTTGGCGGTGACCGCGATCGGAGTGCCTTCGGCCTCCACCGCGCGTCGCACCGCCATCACCATGCCGCGCGCCACCTTGGCCCGGTTCTCGAGCGATCCACCGAATTCATCGGCTCGGCGGTTGATCAGCGGGCTGAGGAACGAACTCGCGAAATAGTTGTGCCCCAGGTGGATTTCGACGGCGTCGAACCCGGCTTCGATCGCCATCCGGGCGGCGTTGGCGTGCGCGGCGATGATGTCGTTGATGTCGTCGCGTGTCGCCTTCCTGGCGAACCGCATCGAGAGCGGATTGAAGAACCGCACCGGCGCATATGCCGTCGCCTTCGTTGCGCGGGCATTGGCCACCGGCCCGGCGTGACCGATCTGCGCGCTGATCGCCGCGCCCTCGGCATGGATCGAGTCCGTGAGCTTCTTCAGCCCGGGCATCGCCTCCGGACGCCACCAGATGACGTTGCCCTCGGTGCGCCCACCCTTCGTCACCGCCAGATACGCGACAGTCGTCATGCCGACTCCACCCGCGGCGGGCAGCCGGTGATAGGTGATCAGGTCGTCGGTGACGAGCGCGTCCGGCGATGAGGCCTCGAACGTGGCCGCCTTGATGATTCGGTTGCGCAGCGTCACCGGGCCGAGTTTGGCCGGGGTGAACACATTGGGCTGTGTGTTCATACGCAGTGAGCATGCCAGACTGGCTTCGCGGCCGAGCGAAGCGACGGGAGAATCTTGCGTGGGTGCGATCACATTGGACGGTAAGGCCACACGGGACGAGATTTTCGTCGACCTCAAGGAACGGGTGGCGGCGTTGACCTCCGCAGGTCACACGCCTGGACTGGGCACCGTGCTGGTCGGCGACGACCCGGGCTCACATGCCTATGTCCGGGGCAAGCACGCCGACTGCGCCAAAGTGGGCATCAACTCCATCCGCCGCGATCTGCCCGCCGACATCAGTCAGGCCACGCTCGACGAGACCATCGACGAGTTGAACGCCAACCCCGAGTGCACCGGCTACATCGTGCAATTGCCGCTGCCCAAACACCTCAACGAGAACGCCGCCCTGGAGCGGGTCGACCCCGGCAAGGACGCCGACGGGTTGCATCCGACGAATCTCGGCCGGCTGGTTCTCAACGAGCCTGCGCCGCTGCCCTGTACACCGCGCGGCATCGTGCACCTGTTGCGCCGCTACGAGGTGGAGATCGCAGGCGCCGAGGTCGTGGTGATCGGTCGCGGGGTGACAGTCGGCAGGCCCCTGGGTCTGCTACTGACCCGTCGCTCCGAGAACGCGACGGTCACGTTGTGCCACACCGCGACTCGGCATCTGCCACAGCACACCCTCGAGGCCGACATCATCATCGCCGCGGCGGGGGTGCCGCACATGGTGACCGCCGAGATGGTCCGTCCCGGCGCCGCGGTGATCGACGTCGGAGTCAGCCGCGACGACGCGGGCAAGCTAGTGGGCGACGTACACCCCGACGTCTGGGACGTGGCCGGTCACGTGTCACCAAACCCCGGCGGAGTCGGTCCTCTCACGCGCGCATTCCTGCTCACCAACGTGGTGGAGCGAGCCGAGGTGCTGGCGGCTCAGTGACATTGCGGGAGTTCGCGCGCAAGGTGTTCGGCCGGCAGTGGCCAATTCTGCTGCCCGGCGTGATCGTGGTGGCGGCCTTCGCGCTCGTGGTCGCCGGCTACTGGCGGCGCGGGGCGCTCGTCCTTGCCATCGGAGTGGCCGTCGCCGCGGTGCTGAGGCTGACCCTGCCCGAAGACCGGGCGGGCTTGCTCGCAGTACGCAGTCGCGGCATCGACGTCGCCACGACCGCCAGCGTCAGCGCGGCGATTCTCTACATCGCGTGGACCATCGATCCGTTGGGCACCAGCTAGCGCGACGCCGCCGGCGCTGAGGGCAGTAGGCCTTCGTTCCAATTGAAGTAGTCAACTACGCTGGCGCCCCCACTGGCGCCTTGCGACGCTCCACCAAGCCGACTAGAGCCCACGCGGCTCTGCTTGCGATGGAGGATGTCATGGTCGTGAAGGTCGAAAGCCTCGAACTGAGTACGCTCCCGCCCGTCCCGAAGAATCCGCTGTCGTATTGGCAGACAGTGCGTGCTGTCAGGTCGTTGCACTTCGGTGTCGAGCAGCTGCGCAATGCCGGCGGCCCGGTGACGCGATTCAGCCTGGGTCCGAGGTGGCTCATGCCTCCGGTGGTGTTGGCAGCCTCGCCGCAGGGCATTCGCGACATTCTGGGTCGCAAGGACGATTTCATCGAGAAGACGGTCGTCCATCAGGAAATGCGCCACCTGCTCGGCGGCAACCTGTTCGACCTCATGCACGACGAATGGTTGCCTCGAAGACGTGCGCTGCAACCGGTTTTCACCAAACAGCATGTCCGTCAGTTCGGCGGCCATATGTTCCAGGCCGCGGAGACGGTTGCGGCCCGCTGGCCCGACGGTGGCGAAGTGGACCTCGACACGCAGTGCCGCTCCCTCACCATGCGTGCGTTGGGTCGCTCGGTGCTCGGATTAGACCTCGATGAACGCGCCGACACCCTGGCCGAGCCGATGCAGATCGCCCTCAAGTACATCGCGGATCGGGCATTGCGTCCGGTGCGTCTGCCGAGGTGGCTGCCCACGCCCGCGCGCCGCCGCGCGCGGGCGGCCACCGATACCATGCGGCAGCTCGCGCAGGAGATCCTGCAGGCATGCCACGACGACCCGGCGAGGGACGCGCCATTGGTTCGGGCACTGATCGCCGCCACCGATCCCGTCACCGGAATATCTCTGTCTGACAGTGAAATTCGTGACGAGCTGATTGTCTTCATGGCCGCCGGCCATGACACCACCGCAACCACGCTGGCCTACGCGCTGTGGGCGCTGGGCCGTCAACCGGAATTGCAGGACCGCGTGGTCGCGGAAGTGGCAGAGCTGGGTGATCGTGAACTGACACCCGATGACATGTCGCGGCTGAGCTACACCATCCAGGTGCTACATGAAGCGTTACGACTGTGCCCACCCGGCGCCACCGGGGCGCGGATGGCGATGCGCGATGTCGAGATCGACGGTTACCGAGTCGAAGCGGGCACGCTGCTGTTGTTCGGTATCATGTCGGTGCAACGCGATCCTGCGCTGTGGGACGATCCGCTGACCTTTGATCCCGATCGATTCAGCCCCGAGAAGTCCAAGGGCCGCGACCGTTGGCAGTACCTGCCGTTCGGCGCGGGGCCACGGTCGTGCATCGGCGATCACTTCGCCATGCTGGAGGCCACACTCGCGCTGGCCACGATCATTCGGCTTGTCGAAATCCGCTCTCTGGACGACGATTTTCCGGTCGAGACGCCGTTCACGACCGTGGCCGCCGAGCCGATCCGTGCTCTCGTGAAAGCGCGGCGCGGGTGCACACCGTGACGTACGGCAGTGGAAGGCCGTTCGAGTTGGCCAGTGCGGGATGGGTGGCCAGTAATTCACGCACCCGGTCCAGGGTCTTGGTGCGCACCTTCTCCGGGGACGTGATGCAGTAGCTGCGTGAGGCGACCAAATCGATGACGGCCTGCGGTGTCACGTAATTCGTCCAGTCGACGCGGTGATGTGCGACATCAGTGAACACCTCTGGCAGCGTCGTTTTCTCGTTGAAGTGCGCATCCTCGTGGCCGATGATGGCGCCCAGATCCTTCACCCAGCCAAGCCGCTCGTCGCGCGCATTCCACACCAGGCCCAGCCGGCCACCCGGCCGCAGTACGCGCGCCACCTCCTTGACGGCGCGCTCGGTGTCGAACCAGTGCCAGGCCTGGGCCACCAGCACCGCGTCGACGCTGTCGTCGGGCAGCGGGATCTCCTCGGCCGTCCCCAGCAGCGCGGGGGTATCGGGAAGCGAATTGCTCAGTAGCTCAAGCATTTCCGGGATCGGGTCGACGGCGATGACATCCAGTCCGCGTTCGACCAGCCGCGTGGTCAGCTTTCCCGTCCCGGCGCCGAGATCGAGAACATCGCGCGCCCGGTCCGGCAACAGCCAGTCGATCGCCTCCGGGGGATAGGACGGCCTGCCGCGCTCATATGCCGCGGCTTCCGCACCGAACGACAGCGAGCGCTGCTGGCTGCTCGTCACCGCGCGGCCAACTCCAGCGTCTTGCGAATCAACTCGCCCACCGCCTCCGTCTCGACCAGGAACCCGTCGTGGCCGTAGATCGAGTCGACCACGTTCAGTTCGGTGCAACCCGGAAGCAGCTCGGCCAATTCCTGCTGCAGTCGCAGGGGGTACAGCCGGTCCGAGGTGATACCGCCGACCACCACCGGCACCGGGCAGCTGCGCAACGCCGCCTCCACGCCCCCGCGGCCGCGCCCGACGTCGTGGCTGGACAGGGAATCCGTCAGCGCCACATAGGTGCCGGCGTCGAACCGGGCCGACAGTTTGCGCCCCTGATACTCGAGATAGCTCTGCACCGAGTAGCGGCCGCCGGCCGCGGGATCCTCGTCGCCCTGTGGGGTGTTGGCGAAACGGTCGTCCAGTTCGGTCTCGCCGCGATACGTGAGGTGTGCAAACCGGCGTGCGATCTCCATACCGGTTCTCGGTGCGAGGCCGGTGTCGTAGTAGTCGCCATCGCACCAATTCGGATCGGATTTGATCGCCGCCACCTGCGTGCTCTGGGTGCCGATCTGGTCGGCGGTGGCGCGGGCCCCGACGGCCAGCACCAGCGCGGCGCGCACCTTGTCGGGATAGCCGACGATCCATTCCAGCGCCCTGGCACCACCCATCGAGCCGCCGACCACGGCGGCGACCTCGGTGATGCCCAGCGCACTCAACGCGGCGACGTCCGCTTCCACCTGGTCGCGCACCGAAACCGGCGGAAACCGGGAGCCCCACGCCTTACCGTCAGGATGCGGCGAGCTCGGTCCGGTCGATCCGCGGAAGCCACCGAGCACGTTGGTGGCGATGGCGCACCAACGGTTGGTGTCGATGGGCGCGCCGGGTCCGGCCACGCCTTCCCACCAGCCCTCGGTTTCGTCGCCCGGACCGGTTGGGCCTGTGACGTGGGAGTCGCCGGTGAGCGCGTGCAGGACGACCACCACGTTGTCGCGGTTGGGCGAAAGCTCACCCCAACGCTGCACGGCGATCGTGACGTCATCGATGACCGCACCGTTCTCCAGCGTCAGCGGGCCGATGTCGACGTAGCCGACTTCTCCTTCGGCGGGCAAGGTTTCAGGTTCCACGTCGAGTTCCTTATCGAGCAACGTCATCAGAATGCCGCCGCGGATTTCGGATCGGCCGACCCTCTGACCTGTTTGGCGGCGGCGAAGCCCTGTTCGAGGTCGGCCAGGATGTCATCGATACCTTCGATGCCGACAGCGAGGCGCACAAGCCCGGGAGTGACGCCGGTGGCCAGCTGTTCCTCGGGCGACAACTGCGCATGCGTCGTCGACGCCGGATGGATGACCAGCGACCGGACGTCGCCGATGTTGGCGACATGGCTGTGCAATGTGAGCGCGTTGACGAACGCCTTGCCCGCGTCGATCCCGCCGGCCAGCTCGAACGCCAGTACCGCACCGGTTCCCTTGGGAGCCAGCTTCTTTCCGAGCTCATACCACGGTGAGGTGGACAGCCCGGCGTAATTCACCGAGATGACGTCCCCGTGCCCGGCGAGGTACTCGGCGACGCGCTGCGCATTCTGCACGTGCCGTTCGACCCGCAGGCTCAATGTCTCCAGGCCCTGGGCGACCAGGAACGCGTTGAACGGCGAAGCCGCCGAGCCGAGGTCGCGGAGTAGCTGCACGCGCGCCTTCAATGCGTATGCGGGAGGGCCGAGTTCGGCGAACACCACACCGTGATAGCTCGGGTCGGGTGTGGTGAATCCGGGGAACTTGCCGTTGGTCCAGTCGAATGTGCCACCGTCGACGATCACGCCGGCGATCGCCGCGCCGTGCCCGCCGAGGTACTTGGTGGCCGAGTGCACGACGATGTCGGCGCCGTGGGCAAGCGGCTGGATCAGGTACGGCGTCGCGATCGTGTTGTCGACGATCAACGGCACGCCGTTGTCGTGTGCCACGGCGGCTACCGAGGGAATGTCGAGCACGTCTATTTGAGGGTTGGAGATCGTCTCGCCGAAGAACGCCTTGGTGTTGGGGCGCACCGCCGCCCGCCAGGAGTCCAGGTCGTCGGCGTCTTCGACGAAGCTGACCTCGATGCCGATCTTGGGTAGGGTGTAGTGAAACAGGTTGTAGGTGCCGCCGTAGAGCCGTGGGCTGGAGACGATGTGGTCGCCCGCGTTGGCCAGGTTCAGGATCGCGAAGTGCTCGGCGGCCTGACCGGACGCCAGGAACAGCGCCGCGACGCCGCCCTCCAGCGCCGCAATGCGCTGCTCGACGACGTCCTGCGTCGGGTTCATGATCCGGGTGTAGATGTTGCCCGGCTCGGCGAGACCGAACAGCGCGGCGGCGTGATCGGTGCTGTTGAACGTGTACGACGTGGTCTGGTAGATCGGCAGGGCGCGTGCGTTGGTCGCGCTATCGGGGGTTTGGCCCGCGTGGACCTGCTTGGTTTCGAACGCCCAATTCTGGCTTGGGTCTTCTGGCGCGCTCATGAGACGGCCCTCCATTTGTGTCAGGGGGCCCGACAAACGGACCCGCGCTTGCCGGCAACCGCTCGCTAGCGGCTACTCAACCTGGTCTTCACCCGGAGCACCCCACCGCGGTTGGAGGGTTGCCGGCCAGCAAGCCGGGGCTTGACGCTGGCGCTCATGACCGAGCACAGACTATCGCATAGGCCTGACTGCGTGCCAGCAGCCTGTTTCCTGCGCGCCGAAAGCTACCCGCCAGTAGCCGAAGTCCGCCCGGGAGACCCAGGTGGCCCACGCGTAGCGTCGTGTTCGACGCAATACTTATAGCCGCCGCGCACAACGCGGAGCTTTGTCGAACTGTCCGAGAAGACCCCCGGGAGAGCATCACATGAGCGAAGAGCAGCCGACCATCATCTACACCATGACCGACGAGGCGCCGCTGCTTGCGACCTATGGCTTCCTGCCGATCATTCGGACCTTCGCCGATCCGGCGGGGATCAACATCGAAACCAGCGATATCTCGGTGGCGGCCCGCATCCTGGCCGAGTTCGGCGATCACCTGTCCGAAGAGCAGCGCGTCCCGGACAACCTCGGCGAGCTGGGCAAGCTGACACAGTCCCCGGACACCAACATCATCAAACTGCCCAACATCAGCGCGTCGGTGCCGCAGCTCTACGCGGCGATCAAGGAGCTGCAGGAGAAGGGTTACGCGGTTCCCGACTATCCGGCCCAGCCGAAGAACGACGAGGAGAAGGCGCTCAAGGAGCGGTACGGCAAGATTCTCGGCAGTGCGGTGAACCCCGTTCTGCGCGAAGGGAATTCAGACCGGCGCGCTCCCAACGCCGTCAAGGAGTACGCCCGCAAGCACCCACACAGCATGGGCGAGTTCTCTCAGGCGTCGCGCACCCACGTGGCGACCATGAAGGGCGGCGACTTCTACCACGGCGAGAAGTCGATGACGCTGGATCGCGACCGCAAGGTACGCATGGAGCTGAAAACCAAGGGCGGACAGACGATTGTGCTCAAGCCCGAGACGGCGCTGGAGGACGGCGACGTCATCGAATCCATGTTCATGAGCAAGAAGGCGCTCGTCGAGTTCTACGAGCAGCAGATCGAGGACGCCTACAAGACCGGGGTGATGTTCTCACTGCACGTCAAGGCGACGATGATGAAGGTCAGCCACCCCATCGTGTTCGGTCACTGCGTGAAGGTCTTCTACAAGGAAGCCTTCGCCAAGCATCAGGACGTGCTCGACGAACTCGGAGTGAATGTCAACAACGGGATGGTCGATCTCTACAACAAGATCGAGGCGCTGCCGTCGTTCCAGCGTGAGCAGATCATCCAGGACATCCACGACGTCCACGAGCACCGTCCCGAGCTGGCGATGGTGGATTCGGCCAAGGGCATCACGAACTTCCACTCGCCGAGCGACGTGATCGTCGACGCGTCGATGCCGGCCATGATCCGCCTCGGCGGCAAGATGTACGGCGCCGACGGTCGCACCAAGGACACCAAGGCGGTCAACCCCGAGTCGACGTTCTCCCGCATCTATCAGGAGATGATCAACTGGTGTAAGACCAATGGCCAGTTCGATCCCACGACGATGGGCACCGTGCCGAACGTCGGCCTGATGGCGCAGAAGGCCGAGGAATACGGCTCACACGACAAGACCTTCGAGATTCCCGAGGACGGCGTCGCGGACATCGTCGACGTCGACACCGGGGAGGTGCTGCTGTCGTGGGACGTCGAGGAGGGCGACATCTGGCGGATGCCCGTCACCAAGGACGCGGCGATCCGGGACTGGGTCAAGTTGGCCGTCACCCGTGCCCGCGCATCGGGTATGACGGCGGTGTTCTGGCTGGACACCGAGCGTCCGCACGAGGCTGAACTACGCAAGAAGGTCAAGGCGTACCTGCAGGACCACGACACCGAGGGCCTGCACATCCAGATCATGCCGCAGGTCTGGGCCATGCGGTACACGCTGGAGCGGGTCACCCGCGGACAGGACACCATCGCCGTCACCGGAAACATCCTGCGTGACTACCTCACCGACCTGTTCCCGATTCTGGAGTTGGGCACCAGCGCCAAGATGCTGTCGATCGTGCCGCTCATGGCGGGCGGCGGAATGTACGAGACCGGCGCGGGTGGTTCGGCGCCAAAGCACGTGCACCAGCTGGTGGAGGAGAACCACCTGCGGTGGGATTCGCTCGGCGAGTTCCTCGCGCTGGGGGCCTGCTTCGAGGATCTGGGCAACAAGACGGACAACAAGCGCGCCACCTTGCTGGGCAAGACGCTCGACGGCGCGATCGGCAAGCTGCTGGAGAACGACAAGGGACCGTCGCGCAAAACCGGCGAGCTCGACAACCGCGGCAGCCAGTTCTACCTCGCCATGTATTGGGCACAGGAACTCGCCGAACAGAGCGAGGACAAGGAGCTCGCCGACCACTTCGCGGCGCTCGCGAAATCGCTTGCGGAGAACGAGGAGACCATCGTGTCTGAACTTGCAGAGGTGCAAGGGGATTCGGTGGACATCGGTGGTTACTACTGGCCCGACCCGGAGAAGACGACCGCCATCATGCGGCCGAGCAAGACGCTGAACTCGACCCTGGAGTCCGCGCGCGGCTAGCCGATGGCCTCGTGCGGCGGAGGCGTCGCGTGGCGGTCGGTGAACTCGACGATCAGGTCGGCGACCCGGCGCGGCGCCTCGAACATCGGGATGTGCCCAACGTCGTCGAGATGCGTGATCTGTGTGGACTCTGGCAGGTGAGTGGTGAAGTGCCGGGTGAACCTCGGATGCGGAAGCACCCGGTCTTTCTCGCAGATGACCAGGTGCGTCGGCGTCTTGGCCTCGGCGAGTTCCATCAGGCCGGGCATCAGCAGCGACTTGACCAGCAGCTGGTAGTAGGCCGGGCAGTGGGTGACGTCGTCGATGATGTCGCGCCACTGGTCGTCGTTGAGGCGGTCCGCTGTCGCGCTGATCGGCACGAAGCCGAGCTGACGGACGTAGGGCAGCTTGAGCGCACGTTCGCCCAGCAACTTGGCGCCCAGGTAGACGGGCAAGCCGGCCACGAACTTGAACACGATCTCGAACTTGGCGGGGGTGTAACGATGCCAGCCGCCGGCCGGCGCGATGCCCGTCAATGAGCGGGCCCGGCCGCGGCGCGAGAGTTCGAAGGCCACCCACCCCCCGAGCGAATTTCCGACGATGTGGGCGGTTTCCCAGCCCAACGCGTCCATCCGACGTTCCATGTCGTCGGCCAGCTCGACGGTGTCCAGGAAGAACCTGCCCTTGATACCGCCGTTGTGCCCGGGCATGGTCGGTGCCAGGACTTCGTACCGCCCGGTGTCAGCAATCAGCGGTGCGACGCCTTTCCACACGTTCTGCGACATCATGAACGGGTGTAGCAAAAGCAGTGGCTCTCCGGAGCCCAGGTGGATGGGTGCGCGCTCGATCATCTGCCCGACACTAAAGGTGGTACCGCCGGTACCGCAAGCCCGCCGCCCCGGCGATGGTCAGGGCACCGTCGAATATTCACCCGCTGTGGACTGTGAGCGGGGCGCATGACCGTTAGGGTCGGCAAATGACCGACGAAACCATCGCTCCCCGGCGTCATCGCGTCGTCATCATCGGGTCCGGCTTCGGCGGGCTGTTCGCGGCCAAACACCTCAAGCGCGCGGACGTCGACATCACCCTCATCGCGAAGACGACCCACCACCTGTTCCAGCCGCTGCTCTATCAAGTCGCCACCGGCATCCTGTCGGTCGGTGAAATCGCGCCGGCGACGCGAATCATCCTGCGTAAGAACAAGAACACCGAAGTCTTGCTCGGCGATGTGGTCGGAATCGACCTGAAGAACAAGACCGTCACCTCGAAACTGCTCGATTGGGAGCGGGTCACGCCGTTCGACAGTCTGATCGTGGCCGCAGGCGCACAGCAGTCCTATTTCGGCAACGACCATTTCGAGGCCTTCGCTCCTGGCATGAAAACGGTCGACGACGCGCTGGAACTGCGCGGCCGGATCCTCGGCGCCTTCGAGGCGGCCGAGGTGACGACATCGGAGGCCGAACGCAAGCGTCGGCTGACATTCGTCGTCGTCGGCGCCGGACCGACCGGGGTCGAGGTCGTCGGACAGATCGCCGAGCTCGCCGATCGAACCCTGGCCGGGGCGTTCCGCACCATCGACCCCACCGAAGCCCGGGTGATCCTGGTCGAGGCCGCCCCTGCGGTGCTGCCCCCGATGGGGCCCAAGCTCGGGCTGAAGGCGCAGCGCCGGCTGGAGAAGATGGGCGTCGAGGTCAAGCTCAACACGATGGTCACCGATGTCGACTACATGGGCCTGACCGTCAAACAGGACGGTGAAGAAGCCAGAATCGAAGCCGCCGTCAAGGTTTGGTCGGCCGGCGTGCAGGCCAGCCCGCTGGGCAAGCTGATCGCCGAGCAGTCCGACGGCACCGAGGTCGACCGCGCGGGACGTGTGGTTGTCGAGCCTGACCTCACGGTCAAGGGCCATCCGAACGTTTTCGTCATCGGCGACCTGATGAGCGTTCCCGGCGTCCCGGGGATGGCGCAGGGCGCGATTCAGGGTGCGGTCTACGCCACCAAGCAGATCAAGAGCGAACTCAAGGCTTCGACAGGCGAACGAAAGCCGTTCAAGTACTTGAACAAAGGCAGCATGGCCACCGTCTCGCGGTTCAGCGCGGTGTGCCAGATCGGCAAGGTCGAGTTCGGTGGATTCCTGGCCTGGCTCGCGTGGCTCGGTCTACACCTCTACTACCTCGTGGGCAGCCGAAATCGCATCGTCGCCGTGTACTCCTGGTTCATCACCTTCCTGGGCCGCGGCCGCAGCCAGCTGGCGATCACCGAACGGTGGGTCTTCGCACGCAGGGCCATCGAGGAGACCCGGGAACAGAGCGCTCAAAAAGCCATTGGCTGACCATGCCAAGATTGACGCATCATGAGCACTGCGCGTCGCGTCTTTTCCGGTGTCCAACCCACATCTGACTCCCTGCACCTGGGCAACGCCCTGGGCGCCATCAAGCAGTGGGTGGGCATGCAGGACGACTACGACGCCTTCTTCTGCGTGGTCAACCTGCACGCGATCACCATCCCGCAGGATCCCGAGGAGTTGCGTCGACGCACCATGGTGACGGCCGCGCAATACCTCGCGCTCGGCATCGACCCGTCACGGTCCACCGTCTTCGTCCAGAGCCAGGTGCCCGAGCACGCCGAACTCGCTTGGGTGCTGGGCTGTTTCACCGGATTCGGGCAGGCGTCGCGGATGACGCAGTTCAAGGACAAGTCGCAGAAGGAAGGTGCGGAGGCCACGACCGTCGGGCTGTTCACCTATCCCGTGCTGATGGCCGCCGACGTGCTGCTCTACGACACCGAACTGGTTCCGGTCGGGGAGGACCAGCGCCAGCATCTGGAGTTGGCCCGCGACGTCGCGCAACGGTTCAACGTCCGCTTTCCGGACACCTTCGTGGTGCCCGACGTACTGATCCAGCAGGCCACCGCCAAGATCTACGACCTGCAGGACCCCACGTCCAAGATGAGTAAGTCCGCGGCCACCGACGCCGGCCTGATCAGCCTGCTCGACGATCCGAAGAAGACCGCGAAGAAGATCCGGTCGGCGGTGACCGACAGCGAGCGCGAGATCCGCTACGACCCGGCCGCCAAGGCCGGCGTCTCCAACCTGTTGAGCATCCAGTCGGCGATCACCGGCACCGACGTCGACAAGCTCGTCGAAGGTTACGCGGGCCGCGGCTACGGCGACCTGAAGGCCGACACCGCCGAGGCCGTCGTCGAGTTCGTCACGCCGATCCAGGCGCGTGTCGACGATCTGATGGCCGATCAGGCCGAGCTGGAGGCGGTGCTGGCCACCGGGGCCGAGCGTGCCAGAGAGGTGTCTTCAAACACTCTGCAGCGGGTATATGACCGTTTAGGGTTTCCCCGGGGGACCTAATAGCCAACGCCCGCAACTCGCTTGGAGGCTCCAATGACACCTCCGGTCGAGCCGGGCAATTCGAACGAGTCCAAACCCGGAATTCTCGATCGCTTTCGCGCGCGATACCACTGGTTCGACCACGTGATGCGGGCCCAAGAGCGATACCAGGAGAGCAAGGGCGACTTCTACGCCGCCGGCATCACGTACTTCACCATCTTCGCGTTGTTCCCGGTGCTGATGGTCGGATTCGCGATCGGCGGCTTCATTCTGGCGAGCCAGCCCGAGCTGCTTGCCGAAGTCCAGGAGCGGATCAAGTCGACGGTGCCCGGTGACATCGGGCAGCAACTGGTCGACCTAACAGACTCTGCGATCAAGTCGCGCACGTCCGTCGGCATCATCGGCCTGGCCACCGCCGCATGGGCCGGGCTGGGCTGGATGGCGAACCTGCGTGAAGCGCTGAGCCAGATGTGGGGACTGGCGCGGCAGGAGCCCAAAGGTTTCGTCCGCACCAAGCTGTCAGATTTGGCGGCCATGGTGGGTCTTTTCCTCGCGCTCGTCGTGACCATCGGGCTGACCGTGCTGGGTAGTTCGGGAGCGATGAAGCAGGTCCTGGAATGGTTTGGGCTGCAAGATGTTCCGGGTGTGAATTTGGCGCTGCGGATTACGTCGCTGGCGGTGTCGGTGCTCATCACCTGGTTGCTGTTCACCTGGGTCATCGCGCGGCTACCCCGTGAGTCGGTCAGCTTCCGAAGCGCGCTGCGGGCCGGATTGATCGCCGCGGTGGCCTTCGAAGTCTTCAAGCAGGTGGCGTCGATCTACCTGCGCTCGGTGGTGACCGGCCCGGCGGGAGCGACGTTCGGTCCGGTGCTGGGCCTGATGGTGTTCGCCTACATCACCTCTCGCCTCATTCTATTCGCCACGGCGTGGGCCGCGACGTCATCGGATAACCTGGCGACGGCCCCGGTCGATCCGCCCAACCCGGCACAGATCACCCCGCGCGTCGAGTTCCGAGAGGGCCTGGGGATTCGCGGTGCACTGGCCGCGGCCGCCCTGGGAGCCGTTGGTGCGCTGGGAATTTCGCGGTGGAGCCGCCGCCCGTAAGCCCCAGCTGCGCTATACGGGCGCAGCCTCACCCGCGAGCACAGGCTCCGTCTCGGTCTCCACTGTCGTGGAATCCAGGGCATCGTCCACATCCTGCGCGACCTGAATGTCCAGACCGCGCAGCGTTGCCGGTGGTGTCATCAACGACACGACGACATAGGTCAGCAGGCCGGCCCCGAAGGCGATGAAGGTAGGCCACCCGTCGAACGATGCGGTGATGAGGCTGTTCGGGATGTAGAGGATCGTGTTCTCGACTCCGAACATCGTCGGCGTCATGACGAACAGCACGATCCGGACGACGAACCCGACGCCGATCGCGGCGACCGCGGCCGTCGTGGTCCCTCGGCGCCACACCAACCCGAGTATGAACGGCACGGCCAGGCAAGCGAGCATCAAGTCGAAGGCGAGCGTCAGCAGGATTCCGGTCTGCTGCACGTAGACCGCGAACAGGATCGAGAACAGCGTCATCGGCACCATCGCGATACGCGTCGCCTTCAGTAGCGGATCCTTCTTGCCGGGCTCATGCACCCGGCGGACGCCGCCGAGATTGCGCACGCAGACATTGGAGATGGCCAGGATCGCGCCGTTCGCGGTGGACATCGACGCACCGACCAACCCGCACAGCACCAGGACCGTCAGCCCAAGTGGCGCGTACTGGTCCAGCAGGACGAACAACACCGGGCCGTCGAGTTCCGCGGGCATGAACGAATGTGCCGCCAGTACAACCAATCCGAACGGGACGCAGATGGCGACGGTACCGACTGCCGCGCTGAAACAGGCCTTGCGCGCGGCCTCGGGCGACTTCGCGGAGAACACGCGGGCCATGAAGTCGATCGCCACGATGTCACCGATGCCGAGTGCGATCAGCGTCGCCCAGTTGATGACCGCGCCCTGCGCGGGGTCGGACAATTGACCAAGCGCCAAAGGCCCTGTGCCCTCGGCGATATCGAGACCGTGCGTCGTGGTCATCCACACGAGCAGCCCGATCGCGCCGATCAGGATCAGCGACATCTGGATGATCGCCGTGTAGGCGTCGGCGATCAGGCCGCCGGTTCCGGTGTAGGCCACCGCGATCGCCGCGATCAGGACCACACCCAGCCAGTAGGGCATGCCGAGGAAGTAGTTGAACAGGAAGCCGCCCGCGACGAGGTTGCCCGCCACCAGCATGCAGAACGCGACGGCCAGGAGTACCGAGGCGCCCACCTCGACCGAACGCCCGAACCGCAGCCGGTAGTAGTCGGGAAACGACGTCAGCCCCATCCGGTTCATCGGTTTGGCGAAGAAGATGCCGGTGATCGTCAGGCACAGCGCCAAACCCAGCGGCAGCGCCGCCCCGGCCCAGAAGCCGAACTCGAAGGCGAGGTCGGTGTTGCCGAGCGTCGCGTTGGTGTCGACGGCCGCGCCCATGAGTGCGCCGCCGACGAGCCAGAAGGGCAACATTCGGCCGCCGACAAGGAAATTGGAGCTGTCGCCCTCGATGCGTTTGGACACATAGAAGCCGACGGCCACGACAACGGCGATGCTGATCGCCACGCCGAGAAGAATCATGTGGGATCTCCCGAGGTGATGCGCGGAGGCGGAGCCTCCGCACGAGCGGAAGTCTCCCGGGCTTTTGTCCCGCCGTGGAACGGTCATGCGTCGGTGCCGGCCGCCTGCGTCTCTCGGACCAGACCCGGCATGCCGGCGGAACCCTAGACGCGCCCCACAACTTCTGTGAGTCCATGCCAGAAAAGACGCAGCTCGTTACGACCGGTCGCGACCGGTGTTAACGATGCGTTTCATTCAGCGCTGGACAGGAATACGCCGTCGTGCCGACAATGGCGGCAGGCGCCGTGCGATCCGGCGCCCCGGACGAGGTGCGTCGTACCCGGTCAGCGACAAGACGGCGCGTGAGGAGAATCTCGTGTCCGATTCAGCTGGCCATCCCGATCGTCCGGATCCGTCGCTGCCCAACGCCGAAGGCGCGTGGGCCCAGCAGGTCGAGGCCAGGCTCGGTGACCGCCGGTTGCGCGAGGAGATCGATCGCGGCCTGAGCTACGGCCTCGAAGCCGCCCCGACGATCAACGACCGAACCATCTCGACGTTCGTCCGTGGCGAGAAGCCGCACTTCGCCGGCGAGCGGGGCACCTTTCTGAAGTGCCCGTTCATCGAGGACGTCAACGAGGTCGACGACGCCGAGGTGGCGATCTTCGGTGTGCCGCTTGATGCCGGTGCCACCTACCGGCCCGGCACCCGTTTCGGGCCTCAGGGGATCCGTCGTTCCACAAACCTGTTCGGCACGTACAACTACGAGTCCGGCGTCGACCTGCGCGAGCAACTGAACATGGTTGACATCGGCGACGTGTTCACGATCCCGGGCAATCTGGAGAAGTCGTTCGACCAGATCAGTCAGGCGATGGCACACGTGGCGCAGAAGGGCGTCATGCCGATAGTTCTCGGTGGCGACCACTCGATCGGCTTTCCGACCGTTCGCGGGCTGGCGCCCTACATGGACGGCAACATCGGCATCATCCACTTCGACCGCCATGTCGACACCCAGGAGACCGACCTCGACGAGCGGATGCACACCACCCCGTGGTTCCACGCGACCAACATCAAGAACGCGCCGGCGACGAATCTCGTGCAGATCGGTATCGGCGGCTGGCAGAGCCCACGCGAGGGCGTGAAGGTCGGCCGCGAACGCCAGTCGACCGTCATCACCGTCGGCGACGTGGAACGTGTCGGCGTCGAGAAGATCGCTGAGATGGCGCTGGAAATCGCTTGGAAGGGTGCCAAAGCGGTCTATCTGTCGTTCGACATCGACGTGATCGACGCCGGTTTCGTGCCGGGCACCGGCTGGCCCGAGCCGGGTGGACTGCTGCCGCGCGAAGCGCTGAACCTGGTCAAGATGGTGTCCGAGCCCGGGTTGGCCGGTATCGAGGTGGTGGAGTGCTCGCCGCCCTATGACTGGGCAGAGCAGACCGCGCTGATGAGCTCGCGGGTGATACTCGACAGCCTCGCCGCGCAGGTCCGGTCCGGAAAGCTCGGCAAGAAGCCCGCCGCGCTGCCGCGGCCTGCTTGGGGGCCGTGACGGGGTCGCCGCCGGGAGTCAGTGCTGGGGGCGGCGATTGAGAGACCGGGCGCCCATGATGAGCCCGAACACGATGATCGAGCCGACGATGCCGACGCCCACGCGCACGGGCGTGGCGTCGATGTCGGCGAGTACCGGTGCGGCGTTGAGAGCCTCGGCGCCTGCGGCCGCTTCAGGCTTCGGCGCGAGCAGAGAAGGGTCGGGTTCGATCAGCGTGCCGACCTTGGTGCCCGGCGCCGTCGCGAAGCCGTAGTCAAGCAGATGCGCCGCCTGCTCCCACGGAGCGATCGGTTGGCGGGTTCCGCGCAGCAGCACCGCGACCAGTCGGCGGCCGTCACGGTTGGCCGCACCCACGAACGTCTGGCCCGCGTCGTCGGTGAAGCCGGTCTTGCCGCCGAGTGCGCCGGGATAGTTGGCGAGCAGCTTGTTGTCGTTCTCGATCGGATAGCCGGCATCACCGCGACCGGGGAAGTCGAAGGTGCGCGTGCTCACGATGTCGCTGAAAATCGGGTTCTGCCAGGCATATCGGTAGAACAGGCCGATGTCGTACGCAGACGTGCTCATGCCAGGACCGTCGAGACCCGACGGCGTCGCGACTCGCGTGTCGTGCCCGCCGAGCTTGTCGGCGAGGACGTTGAGCTTGCCGATCGTGGTTTCCATGCCGCCCATCTGGGCCGCCAGCGCGTGCGCGGCGTCGTTGCCCGAATACATCAGCAGACCGTGCAGCAGGTCGTTGATGGAGTAGTGGCCGTTTTCGCCGACGCCGACCTTGGTGCCTTCCTGCGCCGAATCCTCGGCGGTGCCTGGTACGACCTTGTGGATCGGCAGTTCCCTGATGGCCTGCATCGCCACGAGGACCTTGATGATGCTGGCGGGCCGGTGCCTGCCGTGCGGATCCTTGGCGGCGATGACGTCGCCGGTGTCGAGGTCGGCGACCAGCCACGCTTCGGCCGAGATGTCGTTGGGCAGCGGTGGGGTGCCGGGCGCGGTGATGACGCCGCAACCCGAGAGCGCATCGCCGCCCATCGGCTTGGCCGGGACGGGCAGCGGACCGGGTGCGGCCTGGCCGGGTTTGGGCACCTCGGACGCGTCGACGGCCGGGGGTGTCGACTGCTTGTACGGGCAGGCGTTGGTGTCCGGCGCGGCGTCCGGCTGAGCGGCGGCCACCGCGGGGGAGGTCAACAGAAACAGGGCCGCCACCAGCGCAGCAGCGCGCTTCGACGAGGTTCGTACGTTCGCCATGGTGAGCGCAGATTAGGACGTTGCGGGCGGGTTTCCCAGGAGGCGCGCTGTGACTGGTGTGATTGGAGTTTCAAATGTGACTTGGCGGGTACGGTCATCGCGCCGATCTAGCGCAAGGCCGTGGCCGCGAGGTCGACGTGCGCGACGGCCGGCGCACCGATGCTTCCCATCCATAATCTGCCGCCGGCTTCGACCAGACCGGTCACCAAACCGAACCCGGGATGCTCAGTGCGCACGCCCGCGACTGGGTTGCCGGTGTCGGGGTCAAACGCCACCGCCCACACCGTCGGCTTGATCTTCGGTTGTGCCCGGTCCGGTAGTCGCCACAGCAGCTTGCGCAGAACCGGCGGGCTCTTCGGCAGCCACTCCGCGATCGGATTGGTAGCCGACACCATCGCGCACCAGATGCGTCCGTCGGCACCAGTCGACAAGTTGTCCGGACTGCCGGGCAGATTGACCGCGAGCGGCGTCACCGTGCCCGCCATGTCGCCGGTTAGCCAGTACTTCGACAGTCGCCGCGCCTGGGTTTCGGCGAACACCAGCGCCGACCCGTCGGCGGTGGGAGTGATGCCGTTGGCGAAGTACAGCCCGGCGACCACGGTGAGCACCGTGCCGTCCGGGTCGCGACGGAAAACACTGCCGCGGTTGCGGGCCTCGAAGATCGGCCCGAGAAAGTGCTCGTAGGTGAAGGCACTCGTCGACTCGGTGAAATAGATTGTGCCGTCCGGCAATTCGGTGACGTTGGAACAGAATTGTAGTGGGCGTCCGTCGACCTCGGAGACCAGCGTCTCGACGGCGCCGCTGGCCGGATCGAGCGCCAGCAGGCCGCCGGGACTGCTGCAGATGAGCAACCGACCGTCGCGCGCGACGTGTAGGCCCAGCGGCCGGTTGTCGATCTCGGCGACGACCACCGGCGCACCGCCATCGGGCGGGATACGCACGATCTTGCCGTCGATCAGCCCGGCCCAGATGTGGCCGTCGCCGTCGACCACCACATCCTCGGGCGCATCACCCGGCACGGGTACCACCGTCACGTCGGCCGACGGAAACTCCGGCAACGGGTCGACCGGCGGCGGATTCCAGCGAACGGGGTCGATCGGCGGCTTGGGCTGTTTGGCAGGCACGCCGCCGACGTTAGCGCGGTTCGCTAGAGCAACCGACCCGCTTCTTCAAGGACGCCGCGAAGGATCTCGTAAATCGCGTCGAACTCCTTCTGGCCGCTGATCAGCGGCGGCGCCAACTGCACCACCGGGTCGCCGCGGTCATCGGCACGGCAGTACAGGCCCGCCTCGAAGATCGCGGGGGTAAGAAACCCGCGCAGCAGCCGCTCGGATTCCTCGTCGTTGAAGGTCTCCTTGGTGCTCTTGTCCTTCACCAACTCGATGCCGTAGAAGAAGCCCTCGCCCCGGACGTCACCGACGATCGGGAGGTCGTAGAGCTGCTCGAGCGTCGCGCGGAATGCCGGTGCCATCTCCTTGACGTGGTCGTTGAGACCTTCGCGCTCGAAGATGTCGAGGTTGGCCAGCGCCACTGCCGACGACACCGGATGCCCGCCGAATGTGTAACCGTGCGCGAACGTCGTCTTGCCGTCGTTGAACGGTTCGAACAGCCGGTCGGAGGCGATCATCGCGCCGATCGGCGAGTAACCCGACGTCAAACCCTTTGCGCAGGTGATGATGTCGGGTACGTAGCCGAAGTCGTCGCAGGCGAACATCGAGCCGATCCGGCCATACGCGCAGATCACCTCGTCGGACACCAACAACACGTCGTACTCGTCGCAGATCTCGCGAACCCGCTCGAAATACCCCGGGGGCGGCGGGAAGCAGCCGCCCGCGTTCTGCACCGGCTCGAGGAAGACCGCGCAGACGGTGTCGGGGCCCTCGAACTCGATCGCCTCGGCGATACGGTCCGCGCAGTATCGACCGAACGCCTTGGCATCGTGCTCGTACAATGCAGGCGCTCGGTAGAAGTTGGTGTTGGGTGCGCGGAAGCCACCCGGGGTGAGCGGCTCGAACTGCTCCTTGAACGCGGGCAGTCCGGTGATCGCGAGGGCGCCCTGCGGGGTGCCGTGGTAGGCGATCGCACGTGAAATCACCTTGTGCTTACCGGGTTTGCCGGTCAGCTTGAAGTAGTTCTTGGCCAGCTTCCACGCCGACTCCACGGCTTCACCACCGCCGGTGGTGAAGAACACGCGGTTCAGATCGCCCGGTGCGTACCCTGCGATGCGCTCGGCAAGCTCGATCGCCGACGGCGTGGCGTAGGACCACAGCGGGAAGAATGCCAGCGTCTCGGCCTGCTTGGCCGCCGCCTCGGCGAGCTCCTTGCGACCGTGGCCGACCTGGACCACGAAAAGCCCTGACAGGCCGTCGATGTAGCTCTTGCCCTTGCTGTCCCAGATGGTGACGCCTTCGCCACGAGTGATGATCGGCGGTGTGATGCCGGCGCCGTGGCGAGCGAAGTGGCCCCACAGGTGGCGATCGGCGGTGGCGCCCAGCTCGGCGGAGAGATCGATATCGGTAGAAGTCATCTTGTACCCCAATTGTATTGCTGTTTAACGAGTTTCAGGTAGACAAGTGTCTCTGTTGATATCACTCCCGGCAATGCGCGGATCTGGGTGTTGAGGAGATCGAGAAGGTCGTCGTCGTCCGCGCAGACGACTTCGACGATCGCGTCGAACGAACCCGCCGTCAGGACCACGTAGTCGACGGATTCGATGGTGGCCAGCTTCTCGGCCACCTTGGTGGTGTCCCCGGTGCACTTGATGCCGATCATGGCCTGGCGCGCGAAGCCCAGTTGCATCGGATCGGTCACCGCGACGATCTGCATGACGCCCGCGTCGACCATGCGCTGCACCCGCTGCCGGACGGCGGCCTCGGAAAGGCCGACTGCCTTGCCGATGCCGGCATAGGAACGTCGGCCGTCCTGCTGCAGCTTCTCGATGATCTGTTTCGACAGGTCGTCGAGTTGGAACGCCGCGCCAGGTCTGGACTGGTTGACACGGAACGACACGGGTCCAACGCCCGGGTTAGCCATGCATGAGATTGTGCACGGAATCCGTCGTAGCAAGCAACTATGACCATGAAATCACGCGTTTTGACCCCTTCGCGCTGCGGGAATGCGTAGCTTGGCCGGTCGGAGTCGGTTAGCGTTGAACGATGACCGTGTCTTCTCCCAAGACCGTGCCCACCACGTTGGCCGGCAGCTGGATCGATGGGGCGCCGGTGGTCACCGCCGGCGGCGTACATCAGGTGGTCAACCCCGCGAACGGATCGACGGTGGCCGAGATGGCGCTGGCGACTCCGGCCGACGTGGACCGCGCCGTGGCTTCAGCCCGCGCCGCGTTGCGCGGCTGGGCGACGGCTACCCCCGTCGACCGCGCCGGGGTGCTCGCCAAACTCGCCGAACTGGTCGACGCCAACGCGGAGGCGATCGTCGCCGAGGAAGTGAGCCAGACCGGAAAGCCGGTGCGGTTGGCCACGGAGTTCGACGTGCCGGGCAGTATCGACAACATCTCGTTCTTCTCCGGTGCGGCACGCCATCTCGAGGGCAAGGCCACCGCCGAGTACTCCGGAGATCACACGTCGAGTATCCGGCGCGAGGCAGTCGGCGTGGTTGCGACGATCACGCCGTGGAACTATCCGCTGCAGATGGCGGTGTGGAAGGTGTTGCCTGCGTTGGCCGCTGGATGCAGCGTGGTCATCAAACCCGCCGAGCTCACACCGCTGACGACCCTGACATTGGCGCGGCTGGCGAGCGAGGCGGGTCTGCCCGACGGAGTTTTCAACGTCGTGACCGGTGCAGGCGGCGATGTCGGCACCGCCCTGGCCGGACACCCCGACGTCGACGTCGTCACGTTCACGGGCTCGACCCCGGTGGGGCGCAAGGTGATGGCGGCGGCCGCGGTGCACGGCCACCGCACGCAGCTGGAGTTGGGTGGCAAGGCGCCGTTCGTGGTGTTCGACGACGCCGACCTGGACGCCGCGATCCAGGGCGCCGTCGCCGGTGCGCTCATCAACACCGGACAGGACTGCACGGCGGCGACGCGCGCGATCGTGGCGCGAGATCTGTACGACGACTTCGTCGCCGGTGTCGCCGAGGTGATGGGCAAGGTGGTGGTCGGCGATCCGCAGGACCCCGACACCGACCTGGGCCCGTTGATCTCGATGGCGCACCGCGCCAAGGTGGCGGGCATGGTCGAGCGGGCACCCGGTCAGGGGGGCCGCGTCGTCACCGGCGGCGTGGCGCCCGACCTGCCGGGGTCGTTCTACCGTCCGACGCTCGTCGCCGATGTCGACGAGGCCTCCGAGATCTACCGCGACGAGATCTTCGGCCCGGTGCTGACGGTGCGGTCGTTCACGGACGACGACGACGCGCTGCGGCAGGCCAATGACACCGCGTTCGGTTTGGCGGCTTCGGCCTGGACACGCGACGTGTACCGCGCGCAGCGGGCGTCGCGGGAGATCAACGCGGGTTGTGTCTGGATCAACGACCACATTCCGATCATCAGCGAGATGCCGCATGGCGGCGTCGGCGCGTCGGGATTCGGCAAGGACATGAGCGACTACTCGCTCGAGGAGTACCTCACGATCAAGCACGTCATGAGCGATATCACCGGGGTGGCCGACAAGGAATGGCACCGGACCATATTCACGAAGCGCTGACAGGGACTCGACCTACAGCCAGCTAGTCGGCCTTCGGGACCACGATCACCGGGACGTCGACGCCGGCCAGAATGCGTGCGGCGGTCGACCCGAGGAAGATCCGCCGTGGCGCCGCGAAGCGCGCGGAGCCGACGACCAGCAGGTCGCCGTCGTCCCAACGCAACTTCTTCAGGGCGGACTCCAGCGTCATACCCTCGGCGACGCGCGATTCGATCTCGGGTGCGTCCGGAAGCGCCCGCGCCGCGACGGCGAGATTCTCTTCGGCGGCGGCCTTTTGGAGCTGGCGCACCTCTCGCGCATTGGCGGCCTCGGCCAGGTTCTCAGAAGACACCAGCGACACCATCCGGATAGCGAGGTTGCCGGCGCTGGCGAGGGTGATCGCGAACGGCAGCGGGTTGTCGTCGCCCGGTCGGGTCGGGACCGCGGCGGTCACGGCCGCGAACGTCTCATCCGGGTCGTCGGCGTATCCGCGCGGGGCCAGCGCCACCGGAATCGGCGATGAGTGCAGCAGCGCACCCGTAACCGGTCCGATGGTGTGGCCGCCGAAGAACCCGTCGCGTGCACCTCCGACCACGATGAGGTCCGATTCCTTCCGTTCGGCGAATCCGACGAGAGATTCGGCGAAGGACTCACCCACCATCACGGTGGACGATGCGCTGACACCGTTGGCGGTGAGCCGGTCGATTGCCCGGGAGATCCAGTCCTCCCCGCGTTCGACGAGCATCTGCTGGTACTCGACGCGACCGGGGTGACCGTCGGGAAGTTCCTGCCGCACCACGAGAACGACGTCGACCTGCGCGTCGAAGGTCTTGGCGAGAGCGCTCGCCAGCGCGACGCCGTCGTCCCCGGTCGGGGTTGCGAGATAACCGACTGTCAGATGCATTGCAGGACTCTCTCTTTAGAAGGTGTCCGGGACCTTGACTTCGGTGTTCGCATTCAGCGTCTCGCCGCGGAAGAACCGCTTGGTCCCAAACGCGAAGCACGCCAACATCAGCGGGATGCCGAGCACGAGCATGCCGACGCCGAGCACGAAGACGCCGCCGATCGGTCCGAAGGCGGTGTAGCCGTAGTCCGGGGCGATCATGTCCTTGGCGCTGATGCCGAACGCGGCAGCCATCGCGATGCCGCCGATCAGCGGGAAGACACCCCGGAAGAACAGGTTTCGTGCCGAGGTGAACAACGTCGTGCGGAAGTACCAGACGCACGCGAACGCGGTGATGCCGTAGTAGAACGCGACCGCGAGCCCAAGCGATGCGACCGAGTCGGCGAGTGCGTTCTCCGACAGGAATGTCAGCAAAAGGTAGAAGAACAGGGCCGCCAGCCCCATCACGATGGTGCCGAAGGCCGGGGTCATGTACCGGGGATGCACATACGAGAACCGTTTGGGGATGGCCTCGTACACCGCCATCGACAGCGTGCCGCGTGCGGTGGGCAGGATGGTCGTCTGGGTCGACGACAGCGCTGAGACGGAGACGGTGAGCAACAGCAGCGACGCCGCGATGGTGCCTGCGACCGGCTTACCGAGCACGGTCAACACATCGTCGGTGTTCATCGGGTTGTTCAGGCCGATGCCCACGTCGCTGAACCCGGAGAACGACTGCACCGCATAGGCGACGAGGACGTAGGTGCACACCAGGATCAACGTGGTGATCACTGCGGCGATGCCGGGGGTGCGGCCGGGGTCCTTGGTTTCCTCGCCGACTGCCAGGCATGCATCCCAGCCCCAGTAGATGAAGATGCACAGGATGATCGCTGCAGCGATCGAGGACATGTCCAAACCGCTCGGCCACAGCCAGGACAGTTGGGGCGTTATCGCCTGGGCTCCAGCGGTTCCGGAGTACACGCGCACGAGCGCGATGATGCTGACGATGATCAGGACACCGAACTGGATGGCAATTAACACGTTCTGGAACCGCTCGGACACCACGATCCCTCGCGCACTGATCAGGGTCATGGCGATGATGAAGAAGGAGCCCAGCAGCACCTTGGCAAGAATGTTCTCGGCGAGGTCGTCGAGGCCGAGGAACTTCAACAGGTAGATCGCGGCGATCTCGGCCACGTTGGCCAGCACGATGATCGCCGACACGGCCAGCCCCCATCCGCCGATCCATCCGATCCACGGCCCGAATGCCTTGGTGCCCCACGTGAAGGTGGTGCCACAGTCGGGGGTGTCCTGGGACAGCTCCTTGTAGGCGAAAGCGACCAGCAGCATCGGGATGAAGGCGAGCACGAACATCGAGGGTGCCTTCTCGCCGACCGCGAGGACGACGTAGCCGAGGGTGGCGGCCAGGCTGTACGCGGGTGCCACGGCGGCGAGGCCGATGACGATGTTGCCGACGAGCCCGAGGGCACCTGCCTGCAGCCCCTTGCCACCGACGGCGGGGGCGTCGGGTTCCTTGATTGCCATGTGCGGAATATACGGTTTGCGCGGTTTTCCCGCGGCTTCTAACCGGGAATCGGGGAATAAGCGCGGTTTGGCTACGGAATCAGTGCACGACTCAGCGGTTCTAGACTTGGGCCATGACCCGGCTTTCGGGAACCACGCGGATCGATGAATTCGAGGAATTGCGGCCGCACCTGCTGTCGGTAGCGTACCGGCTGACCGGGACGATCGCAGACGCAGAAGACATCGTCCAGGATGCGTGGCTGCGATGGGATCGTGCCGACTCCGGCGCGATCACCGATCTGCGGGCGTGGTTGACGACGGTCGTCAGCAGGCTGGCGCTTGACCGGCTGCGGTCGGCCGCCCATCGACGCGAGATGTATTACGGCGAATGGCTGCCCGAGCCCGTCGTGACCGCGCTGGACGGCGACGATCCGCTGGCCGCCGTGGTAGCCGGTGAGGACGCGCGGTTCGCCGCGATGGTGGTGCTGGAGCGCCTGAACCCCGATCAGCGGGTGGCGTTCGTGCTGCACGACGGGTTCGCCGTGCCCTTCGGTGAGATCGCCTCGGTGCTCGGTGTCACCGACGCGGCCGCACGCCAGCTGGCATCGCGAGCGCGACGTGCGGTGGCGGCCGCACCGCCGGCGGTCTCCGACGATGTGCATGCCGAGGTGGCCGGTGCGCTGATGCTCGCGCTCGCCGCTGGCGACATGAAAGCCGTTGTGGCGCTTCTGCATCCGGATGTGACGTTCACCGGTGACTCGAACCGCAAGGCGCCGACGGCCGCGCGCGTCATCCGCGGTCCGGACAAGGTGGCGCGCTTCTTGTTCGGGCTGGCCGCACGCTATGGGCCGGGGTTCCTGTCGTCGAGCCAGATGGCGAACATCAACGGCCAGCTGGGTACCTACCTCGCCGGGTCGCCCGCGAACGACGGCTATCCGGAGGTCATGCCCCGGGTGACGGCGATGACGGTGCGCGACGGAAAGGTCTGCGCCATATGGGATATCGCCAATCCGGACAAGTTCACCGGCTCGCCGCTCAGGACAGGTCGGTCGCGGCCCACGGGACCCGGCACGCGTCGCCGGAGCTGAAGCCCTGCTCGGTGATGCCCAGCGCTGAGTACATCCGTGCCCGCATGTTCTCAACCCCGATCTGATACGTCAGCTCGATCACGCCGTCGTCGCCGAAGCGGCGCTTCAGATCGGCGACCTGCTCGTCGGTGATGGTGTGCGGGTCCGTGGTCATGGCGTCGGCGTAGGCGATGGCCGCGCGCTCGTCGTCACTGAAGAGCGGGGACGCGGCGTAGTCGTCGATGTGCTTGAGCCGGTCGACGTCGAGTCCGTCGAGACGCTGCAGCATCGAACCGAAGTCGACACACCACGAGCAACCGACGGTGCGCGCGGTCCAGAACACGGCGAGTTCGCGCACGTTCGTGGGCAGCTTCCTGGATGCCGAATCCAGCATGCCCTCGTGCACCACGTTGGCCAACATCAGCCGCGGGTGGTGCGCGGCCACGGCGAAAGGTTCGGGCACCTCGCCGAACTTGCGCTTGGCGACCCGGTACATGAGTCGGGTCAACATCGGTGCGTGGTTGGGGGATACGGGCTCGATGCGGGTTTTCTGAGTCATATGAGTTGGACGAGGCAGGCCGGCGATGTGTGACACGGTGCTTTGGAGGGCCCAGACACTTTGAATCCGCCGTTGGCGGGTAACCACGTCCGGTGAGTGATGAATCGACACCGTTGCCCAGTCGCGGATCGGTCTACAGCGCCCATCTCCGATCGTGCGCGGTGGTGGCGGTGCAGTTCGTCGCGGTGGCCGCCGCGTTGTGGGTGTTGGCGTGGGTGGTGGGCAAGACGTGGGTGATCGTTCTGCCCCTGGTACTCGCGCTGATCGTGTGCACCGTGTTGTGGCCACCCGTGCGCTGGCTGCGGCGAAAGGGTGTGGCCCCCGCCGCTGCGGTCATATCGGTTCTGCTGGTGGCCATGGCGGTGGTCGCCGGTGTGGTGGCGGCGGTGGCGCCTGCGATCGTCGAGCAGTCCGCGGAGTTGGCCGAACAGGCTTCCGCCGGCGTCGTGCAGGTGCGGGACTGGCTGGGCGGTCCACCGCTGGACATCAGTGAGGCACAACTCGATTCAGCGGTCGCCGCGATCAACGACCGGTTGACTTCCAGCAGTGCGCAGATTGCATCGGGGGTGTTCACCGGGGTGGGTGCAGCGACGTCGGCACTGGTCACCCTGTTCACCACGATCGTCGTGACATTTTTTCTGCTCAAGGACGGGCCACGTTTCATCCCCTGGTTACGCGGCGTACTGGGGCGTCCTGCGGCGCCGCACGCTGCGGAGATTCTCGAACGCATCTGGTCAACCCTGGGGGGTTTCATCCGGACCCAGGCGCTGGTCAGCCTCGTCGACGCGGTGCTCATCGGGATCGGCCTCGTCATCATGGGAGTGCCGTTGGCGTATGCGCTCGCAATCATCACTTTTATCGGGGGGTTCGTCCCGATCGTCGGCGCGTTCGTCGCCGGCGGTCTGGCCGTCCTCATCGCGCTCGTCTCCAACGGACTGGTCGACGCGTTGATCGTGTTGGCGATCATCGTGGCGGTGCAGCAGCTCGAGGGCAACGTGTTGCAGCCGTGGCTGCAAGGGAAGTCGATGAAGCTGCATGCAGTGATCGTCCTGCTCGCGGTGATGCTGGGCGCTGCCACCTTCGGCGTCATCGGTGCGTTTCTCGCGGTTCCGGTTGCGGCCGCGTTGGCGGTCGTCGTCCGTTACTACGGCGAGCAGGTACAGGAGCGGGCGGGCGAAGCTTCGCCTCCCTAACGCGCGAACATCAGCGCGCGCTTGACTTCCTGGATGGCCTGCGTGACCTGAATGCCGCGCGGGCAGGATTCGGTGCAGTTGAACGTCGTGCGGCAGCGCCACACACCGTCGACCTCGTTGAGGATGTCGAGCCGTTCGGCGGCGCCCTCGTCACGGCTGTCGAAGATGAACCGGTGCGCGTTGACGATCGCGGCCGGCCCGAAATAGCTTCCCTCGCTCCAGTACACCGGGCAGCTGGTGGTGCAGCAGGCACACAGGATGCACTTGGTGGTGTCGTCGTAGCGGTGACGGTCGGTCTGGCTCTGGATGCGTTCGCGGGTCGGCTCGTTGCCCGACGTCATCAGGTACGGCTTGATCGCCCGGTAGGCGTCGAAGAACGGCTCCATGTTCACCACGAGGTCCTTCTCCACGGGCAGGCCGCGAATCGGTTCGATGGTGATGGTCAGCTGCTTGCCCGCCTTTTTCGGAAGCAGGTCGCGCATCAGGACCTTGCACGCCAGGCGGTTGACGCCATTGATACGCATGGCATCTGAGCCGCAGACGCCGTGTGCGCACGAGCGCCGGAACGTCAGCGTGCCGTCCAGATACCACTTCACGTAGTGCAGCAGGTTGAGCAACCGGTCCGACGGCAGGCACGGCACGCGATAGCTCTGCCAGCCCCCTGAATCGGCGAACGTGTCGGGATCCTCCGGGTTGAACCGGGCGATCTTCAGCGTCACCATCACCGCGCCGTCCGGCACCGGTGGCAGCTCGGGGTCCTTGGTCGAGACCTCGGGAGCGATAGTCATGTCAGTACTTCCGTTCCATCGGCTCGTAGCGGGTCTGCACCACCGGCTTGTAGTCCAGCCGGACGTCGCTCAACAGGTCAGTGCCTTCCTTGTAGGCCATGGTGTGGCGCATGTAATTGGTGTCGTCACGGTTGGGGTAGTCCTCGCGGGCGTGACCACCGCGGGACTCTTTGCGGTTGAGCGCACCGACGACGGTGACCTCGGCCAACTCCAGCAGGAAGCCCAGCTCGATCGCTTCGAGTAGGTCGCTGTTGTAACGTTTTCCCTTGTCGTGCACGGTGATTCGGGAATAGCGCTCTTTGAGAGCATGGATGTCGGTGAGCGCCTGTTTGAGTGTCTCTTCGGTGCGGAACACCGCGGCGTTGTTGTCCATCGACTGTTGCAACGCCCCACGGATGTCGGCGACGCGCTCGTTGCCGTGCTCGGAGAGGATGTCGCCGACCCAGCTGACGACCATGCCCGCCGGGTCCGCGGGCAGGTCGACGAACTCGTGGCCGAGCGCGTAGTTGGCGGCGGCGATCCCCGCACGCCTGCCGAATACGTTGATGTCCAACAGCGAGTTGGTCCCCAGCCGGTTGGCGCCGTGCACCGAAACGCATGCGCACTCGCCTGCGGCGTACAGGCCCGGCAGGGGAGTGGTGTTGTCGCGCAGCACCTGACCGCTGATCGTCGTCGGGATACCGCCCATGACGTAGTGGCACGTCGGGTACACCGGCACCAGTTCGGTGACGGGGTCGACGCCGAGGTAGGTGCGGGCGAACTCGGTGATGTCGGGCAGCTTGGCCTCGAGCACGTCGGCGCCCAGGTGCCGGACGTCGATGTACACGTAGTCCTTGTTGGGACCGGCGCCACGGCCTTCGAGCACCTCGAGCACCATCGAACGGGCCACGATGTCGCGCGGGGCCAGGTCGACGATCGTCGGCGCGTAGCGCTCCATGAAGCGCTCGCCGTCGCCGTTGAGCAGCCGGCCGCCCTCGCCGCGCACGGCCTCGGAGATCAGGATGCCCAGGCCGGCGAGACCTGTCGGGTGGAATTGGTGGAACTCCATGTCCTCCAAGGGAAGTCCCTTGCGGAACACGATACCGAGGCCGTCTCCGGTCAGCGTGTGCGCGTTCGAGGTCGTCTTGTACATGCGGCCCGAGCCGCCGGTCGCGAACACGATCGCCTTGGCGTGGAAGACGTGGATGTCGCCGGTGGCCAGCTCGTAGGCGATGACACCGGTGGCGACGGGACCCGACTGCGTTTCGGTGATCGCGATGTCGAGTGCGTAGTACTCGTTGAAGAATTCGACGTCGTGTTTGACGCAGTTTTGGTACAGCGTCTGCAGGATCATGTGTCCGGTGCGGTCGGCGGCGTAGCAGGCCCGGCGCACCGGTGCCTTGCCGTGGTCGCGGGTGTGCCCGCCGAACCGCCGCTGATCGATGCGCCCTTCGGGGGTGCGGTTGAACGGCATGCCCATCTTTTCGAGGTCCAGCACCGCGTCGATGGCTTCCTTGCACATGATCTCGACGGCGTCCTGGTCGGCGAGGTAGTCGCCCCCCTTGACGGTGTCGAAGGTGTGCCACTCCCAGTTGTCCTCTTCGACGTTGGCCAGGGCCGCGCACATGCCGCCCTGTGCCGCGCCGGTGTGGCTGCGGGTCGGATACAGCTTCGTCAGCACTGCCGTGCGCGCTCGAGGACCGGCTTCGACGGCGGCCCGCATACCCGCGCCTCCTGCGCCGACGATCACGACGTCGTAGCGATGTTCTTGAATCATGAGGTGAGCTCCCCGTAAAAGGTCATGCGATGCTCGCGTCGAAGGTGACGAGCACGTAGCTGCCCAACACCAGGGTGAAGCCGGTCGCCAGCAAGAGCAGCGAGTTCAAGTAGAACTTCGTGGTGTTCTTGCGGGCGTAATCGCCGATGATCGTGCGCATGCCGTTGGCGCCGTGGATCATCGCCAGCCACAGCAGGGCCATGTCCCAGATCTGCCAGAACGGTGAGGCCCAGCGCTGCGCGACGAAGTTGAAGTCGATGCGGTACACCCCGCCGTCCCAGATCAACATGATGAACAGGTGGCCGAGCGCGAGAAAGACAAGGGCGACACCAGAAAATCGCATGAACAGCCATGCGTACTTCTCGAAGTAGGGGATGCCGCGCGGACGCCGCGGTGCCCGAGGATGGTCCAGGCTGGCCGGGCGGTCGTACTCCTTCTCCATCACCGGGGCGATCCGGCCCTCCCTGTGATGCGGTGTCCAGGCTCCGCCCGCCGCCCCGCCCGGCGCGCTCACAGGAACCGCTCCGCCATGTGCATCCCGATCATGCCGAGGGCCGGAATGAAGACGGCGAGAAAGATGCCGATGACGACCCACAGCATTTGTTTCTGATATCGGGGGCCCTTCGCCCAGAAGTCGATGAGGATCACCCGGATGCCGTTGAGGGCGTGGTACAGGACGGCGACCACGAGGCCGATCTCCATCAGCCCGATGATCGGCGTCTTGTACGTCTCGATCACCTCGTTGTAGGCCTGCGGGCTGACCCGCACAAGCGCGGTGTCGAGCACGTGGACGAACAGGAAGAAGAAGATGGTGGCACCGGTGATGCGGTGCAGCACCCAGGACCACATCCCGGGGTCACCCCGATAGAGGGTGCGTCTGCGCGACCGTTCGGATCGCGGAGCAGGCACCTCCGTGCTCGCGGGTGTTGCAGTACTCATCTGGCCTCCAACGCCTTCGGTGGACGTTTGGGCTCGGAGCCGCCACGGCGGCCGGACGCTGGCCGTGGCTGCGAACCGCTGCCCAAACCTCGGGGCGACTCTAAACCCACTTGTACTCCCTAACGAACTACCGTTTAGGCGTCGGTGCACGTAAAACGGGAAAATTTAGGGTTACCTTGGTCACTGGCCTACCGCGGGACGGGAGCTTCGGAATGCATTCAGAATCGCTACGGGCGAGAGCGACATGACGTCCGAAATCGACTGGAAAATGCTGCGCTACAAGGCAACCGAGGCGTCCGTCCATGCGTACGCCCCGTACTCGGGCTTCTCGGTCGGGGCGGCCGCGCTGGTCGACGATCACCGGATGGTGTCCGGCTGCAATGTGGAGAATGTCTCATATGGCCTAGGTCTCTGTGCTGAGTGTTCAGTGGTCTGCGCCCTTCATGCCAGCGGGGGCGGGAGGCTCATCGCGCTGTCGTGTGTGGATCGTGCGGGAGAGGTACTGATGCCGTGCGGGCGGTGCCGGCAGGTGCTGCTCGAGCATGGCGGGCCGCAGATGCTGATCGACCATCCGATGGGGCCACGGCCGCTAGGTGAGTTGCTGCCCGACGCGTTCGGACCGCAGGACCTGGCACGGCGTGAGGGACCCCAGGAAGAAGTACCGTAATCCGGTGATGCAGTTCACATTCGACGCCCCGACGATCATCAGGACTAAGCGCGACGGCGGCGTGCTCTCCGACGCGGCGATCGACTGGGTGATCGACGCCTACACCCACGGCCGGGTGGCCGATGCGCAGATGTCGGCGCTGCTGATGGCGATCTTCCTCCGGGGTATGACGCGATCGGAGATCACTCGCTGGACGGCGGCGATGGTGGCCTCCGGCGAGCGCATGGACTTTACAGATCTGCGCCGCGATGGAAAGCCATTGGCGTTGGTGGACAAGCACTCCACCGGCGGGGTGGGCGACAAGATCACCATCCCGCTCGTGCCGGTCGTGATGGCGTGCGGCGGCGCGGTGCCGCAGGCAGCAGGGCGCGGACTCGGACATACCGGCGGCACCCTCGACAAGCTGGAGTCCATCCCCGGGTTCACGCCCGAGTTGCCGAAAGCCCAGATTCGTCAACAACTTTGCGATATCGGCGCCGCGATCTTCGCCGCCGGTGAGCTGGCGCCGGCGGACCGAAAGATCTATGCACTGCGCGACGTCACGGGCACCACCGAATCACTGCCGTTGATCGCTAGTTCGGTGATGAGCAAGAAGATCGCCGAGGGGGCCGCGTCGCTGGTGCTCGATTGCAAGGTGGGCTCGGGCGCGTTTCTCAACACCGAGGAGGAGTGCCGAGAACTGGCCCACACGCTCGCCGACCTCGGCACCGAAGCCGGGCTGGTGACCCGGGTGCTGCTGACCGACATGTCGACGCCGCTGGGCCGTACGGTGGGCAACGCGATCGAGGTCGCCGAGTCCCTGGAGGTGCTGGCCGGCGGAGGCCCGTCAGACGTCGTGGAGCTGACGCTGGCGCTGGCTGCGGAGATGCTCGACGCCGCCGGGATCGACGCTGTCGATCCGGCCCAGACGTTGAAAGACGGCACCGCCATGGATCGGTTCCGCAAGCTGGTCGCCGCGCAGGGCGGCGATCCCGGTGCCCTCTCTGCGGACGCGTTGCCCATCGGTGCCTATACCGAGACCGTCACCGCGCCGCGTGGTGGCACCATGGACGACATCGACGCGATGGCAGTTGGTCTTGCGGTGTGGCGGCTCGGTGCGGGTCGCTCTGTGCCCGGTGAGCGCGTGCAGTCCGGTGCGGGTCTGCGCATCCACCGCCGTTCCGGCGAGCCGGTAGCACCCGGTGAGCCGCTGTTCACGCTGTACACCGAGACGCCGGAGCGGTTCGAGGCCGCGCTGGCCGAACTGGACGGCGGCTGGCGTGTCGGGGACCATGCGCCGCCCCGGCGCCCGCTGATCATCGATCGGATCACGAGCGGAGGTTGACATGGCTGCACTGACGTTGGAGTCGATCCGGCAGGCGCCCAAGGCGCTGCTGCACGACCACCTCGACGGCGGGCTGCGGCCGGCCACCGTGCTCGAGCTCGCCGACGCGAACGGCTACAGCGACCTGCCGGCCACCGACGTCGACGGGCTTGCCACGTTCTTCCGCACGGCGGCGCACAGCGGGTCGCTGGTGCGCTATCTGGAGCCGTTCGCACACACGGTCGGGGTGATGCAGACGCCCGAGGCCCTGCACCGGGTGGCCTTCGAATGCGTCGAGGACCTTGCAGCCGACAACGTGGTCTACGCCGAGATCCGTTTCGCGCCTGAACTTCACATCGACGCCGGCCTGTCGCTGGACGCGGTCGTCGATGCCGTGTTGGCCGGTTTCGCCGATGGTGAGAAGGCGGCCAGCGCGGAGGGCCGCTCCATCGTGGTGCGATGCCTCGTCACGGCGATGCGGCATCAGGCACGGTCGCTGGAGATCGCCGAGTTGGCGATCCGGTTCCGCGATAAGGGCGTGGTGGGCTTCGACATCGCGGGCGCCGAGGCCGGGTATCCGCCGACGCGGCACCTGGACGCGTTCGAGTACATGCGGGGCAACAATGCCCGGTTCACGATTCACGCTGGAGAGGCGTTCGGGCTGCCGTCCATCCACGAGGCGATAGCGTTCTGCGGCGCCGACCGCCTCGGTCACGGGGTGCGGATCGTCGATGACATCACCGAGCGGCCGGACGGGACGGTGGAGTTGGGCAGACTGGCGTCGTTGTTGCGGGACAAGAGGATTCCGTTCGAGATGTGTCCCAGCAGCAACGTGCAGACCGGTGCGGTCGACAGCATCGGCGAGCATCCGTTCGATCTGCTGGCCCGGCTGCGGTTCCGCGTCACCGTCAACACCGACAACCGGTTGATCAGCGACACGACGATGAGCCAGGAGATGCTGCGACTCGTCGAGACGTTCGGTTACGGGTGGAGCGACCTTCAGCGGTTCACCATCAACGCGATGAAGTCCGCTTTCATCTCGTTCGACGAGCGCCTATCCATCATCGACGACGTGATCAAGCCGCGCTTCGCAGTCCTGATCGGTTGAGCTGCAACCTCATTCGGCGCGCAGTCGCGATTCGAGGAAGGCTTCCAGCGACTCCCACTGTGCAACCGCCTTCGCGTACGGGGGTGTCGGTTTCCGGACATTTTCCGGATCCAGCACGTACGAGACGATCTTGCCCAGCGGCTGGTCGGCGTCCAGGGACTCTTCGACCACGGTGTCCTCGGCGTAGTCGCCTACGTCCCTGAGCAATTCGACGGCCAGGTCCAGCTGGTCACGGTCGATCGCGTCGGGTCCTTCGGCGAGATAGTCGACGATCTCCGTGAGTACGTACACGTTCTCATCGGCGACGTTCACGCGCAGCGACCCGTCGTTGGCGGCCGTGCGGATGTCGTCGTAGGTGGCCAGGTTCGAAATGTCGTGGTCGTGCTCGTCGGCCAGATACCGCGCCAATGCACGCTCGGATCCGAACACGCTGATGCGGCCGTTGCGACCGAGGAAGACCGGCTGATCGTCGAGGTAGCACCGCAGGGTGTAGTACGTACCGCCGGTGGTCATGATCCGGACCGGGTCGATGCCGACCTTGACCCAGAAGTCGTCGTCGCTGCCGAGCACCGCGCCGCCGGCATGGTCCTCGAGGTCGTCGGTCTCCTCGACGTCGTCCTGGTCGGTTTCGTCGACCTCGTCGGCAACCTCTTCCTCGATTTCGGGAGCGTCCTCGGCCAGCTCGGCGGCGGCCTTCTCCACGGCAGCCGCGTCGACCTCGGGGGTGCTGACGAGCTCGTCGATGGCGTCGACGACGTTGTCCCAGCTGCGACCGATCGCGGTCTCGATCTCGGCCCACCGCTTGCGTCCGGCGCGCCCCGAGAACGCCTCGACTCCGCCGCCCAGCTGCCCGAGGCCTGGGTTGCCGTTGAAGAACTTGCTGATCGCCGGCAGCTCGCACACCGATCCGATGGACGATGCGATGGCCAGCGACCGGTGCAATTGGGTCACGGTCTCGTCGCTGGGCTTCTCCGCGGCCAGTTCCGGGACACCGACGACGTCATACTGCCGCTCGTCGGTGGGGTTCAGCCGGTGCGCGTTGGCCTGGGTGAGCTTTTCCCAGGCGGGATGGTCGGCGAGGTCGTTGTCCTTGTTGGTCCTGACGAACGCGACCAGGTCAGCCACCGTTTCAAAGGCATAGAGATCCTCGTCTTTGCCGAGGAACGCCTCCCACTCGTCGCCCTCGTCGCGCCACCGCGGCGCCCATAGCGTGTAGAGGTCGCCCTTGGTCAGCCCAAGCCGGATCGGCACGATGTCAGCAGCCATGGCGCACAGGATAGCCACCGAGGTTGAGCGTGAGGCGCTCGCCGTCAGTAGGAACCCAGCCGGAACCCGCGTTCGGCCCGATCCGAGTTTCCTGCGCGCGCGTACGATCTCCTGATGCACGGAGCGGTGACAGTCCACATGGAAGCTTCGCCACTGGACATCTGGAAGCTGGTCGCCGATGTTCGCAATACCGGCAAGTTCTCGCCGGAGGTGTTCGAATCCGAATGGCTCGACGGAGTAACCGAACCCGCCCTGGGCGCTCGATTCCGTGGTCACGTCAAGCGCAATGAGATCGGGCCGGTGTACTGGTCGACGTGCCGGGTGACGGCGTGCGAGCCGGGGAGGGAATTCGGTTTTGCCGTGTTGGCCGGCGACCGCGCGGTGAACAACTGGCACTACGCCTTCGCCCCCAGCGGTCGCGGAACCGACGTGACCGAGTCTTTCCGGACCATCGAATCGCCGGTCTTGCGGCCGCTGGAGGTCCTGTTCGTTCTCCGAAAGCGACGGAATCTGCGCGATATGCGGACCACACTCGAACGCATCAAGGTCGTCGTCGAAGGCTGATCACGCCGTCGGACGCCAGAACCCCTGGAAGCCCTGCCCGGCGTTCTCGGTCCGGATCGGCGAGAGCCGGACAGGATCGCCCGCCTCGATCATGATCCCGTTCCCGACGATCATCGCGACATGGCCATCCCACACGGCGAGGTCGCCCGGCCGCAAATTGCCTGCCGCGACAGGCGCTCCGACGTCTTGCTCCTGTGCAAGTCGCGGAAGACTCAGTCCCGCTTCGGAATACGCCCACTGGGTGAGTCCGCTGCAGTCCAAACCGACCCCCGGCGTCGTGCCGCCCCAGTCGTACGGCACTCCCAGCTGTGTCAGGGCATGCCGGACCGCGCTGGCCGCCATCGCATTCGGCGCCGTGGCGGTGCTGCCGTCGGGGAGCCGGATCGCGACGCCGTCGCCGAAGACACCCGCTTCGGGTGACGATGCCGGCGGATCCGGCTTGAACAGCGAAGCCAGATCACCGAAACCCGAACCCGACGTGCCACCGGACATGGGGCTCATCGGCGCAACTCCGCCCATCCCCGAGCCCATCGACGGCATTGCCGAGCCGATCCCGGACGGCGCCGTCGATGCCGGTGGCGGAGCCGACGGGCGAGCGAGTGCCGAGGCGTGCCCCTCCAGCTCGGCCTCAAGTTCCTCGACGACTGCGAGGGCTTCGGCGAGCGACCGCTGCGCCTCGGCCCGCAACGCCGCGACGACCTCGCGTGAATCCAGGAACGGCTCCAAAGCTGCGGCGTGCGATTCGAAGTCCTCGATGATGTCGCGCAGCCGCTCATGCGCGCGTGTCACCGCGGCCCCGGCGGTGCTCGCCACCGCATTCATCCGGTCGGCACGATCGGCCAGGTTGTCGATGGCCGCCTGCGTCCTCGCCATGAAGGCAGCTGCCCCGTCGGCGCCCGCCCCGGTCCATTCGGTCTGACGCCACGACCGCCTGGTCGCCGCCGATATGTCGGAAAGCGCGTCTCGCGCCCTGGCCAGTGCGGCCACTGGCTCGGCAGCGGTGCCTGCGGACCATCCCGGACCGACCATGGACTGCACCGCTCGCAGTGGTGCCGTCAGCTCAGCGACCAGTGCGCCGGTCACGGCTAGGCGCCCGCGATGCGGGTGCCCGCGGCGCTGTCGGCCGAGTCGTACGCGGACGCAACGGCGTACGCCGCGGCATCCGACGCCCACAGCCGCTCGCTGAGTGCGGCCGCCGCGCGGGATCCGTCGGCCACGGCCTCGGTCAGGGCGGACAGGAAGCCGGCGCCGACGGGCCCCAGCGAGCTTCCGGATGCCGCAATCGGCAGTGACGACAGCGTGGCGGCAACGTCGGCGAGGTCGTCGGCATGAACCGAGTTGGCGGATCCCAGCGCACGTATCGCATCGGTATCGGCGAACATGCGCTTATGACGGCCTCCGGGCCCGATGGGTTCCACTAATGTGCGCGCATGGACGTTCGTGTCATCGACCATCCGCTCGCCGCGGCGAGGCTGACTACGCTGCGCGACGCCAATACCGACAACGCGGCGTTCCGGGCGGCGCTGCGTGACCTCACCCTCATGTTGGTTTACGAGGCCACCCGTGACTCCGCCGCCGAAACCGTCCCGGTCCGCACCCCGCTCGCGGAGACCACCGGGCACCGACTGGCCAATCCGCCGCTGCTCGTCCCCGTCCTACGAGCCGGGCTCGGCATGGTCGATCAGGCACACGCGTTGATCCCGGAGGCGCGCGTCGGCTTCGTCGGCGTCGCTCGCGACGAGACAACACACCAACCCACGCCGTATTTGGAGTCGCTGCCTGACGATCTGAGCACCCAACCCGTCATCGTGCTCGACCCGATGTTGGCCACCGGCGGGTCGATGGCCCACACGATCAAACTGCTGCAGGCCCGCAATGTTGTTGACGTGACGGCGATCTGCGTCGTGGTCGCACCCGAGGGCCTCGCGGCGCTGGAACGCGTGGCCCCGGATCTGCGTCTGTTCACCGCGACGATCGACGAACGACTCAACGACATCGCCTATATCGTTCCCGGCCTCGGCGACGCGGGAGACCGACAGTTCGGGCCGCGTTAGCCGCTTACGAGCTGCGCGCCGAACCGTGGGGATTAGCGGACAGCCTTTACCGGCGGTCACCAAACAATTGGCTATAAAGTCGTAACATTTCCCAAATTTGGGAATTCTGACCTGGGCCTGCGGCATCTCGAAATTCATGCCATTTCGCTTTGCTAAAAACCGACCATGACGTCACGTACGGTAGCTGCGTCATGCTGGACCCGGTATGAAAGTATGTTTGCGTGACAGCCGTACTGCTAGGCCGTGGCTAATATCGGCTGCGGCGGCGGCACGCGATCTAGCGGTGACAAATCGAAACTGCCAGTAACCAATGGCAATATTCTTGCACGTAAATAACAGATTGCCACGCAGCTTTCTCGGCGCATCAGTATTGCATCGATTCGCTCGTCGGGCTAACCTGGGTCCGCGCGTGTAGTGCTGAGGGTGTCACCCCAGCGGCTAGGCGGTCGAGTTGAGTTCGTCACAGCGCAGTGCGACAAGACTGGCTAAGTGTTAGCCTCCGCGCATAGCAATGAATTTGTCTGACTCGCAGTTTCTGTTCAGAAACCAGACGCGGTAACGGCGTAGCCAGCTAATGACTAAATCGGTAGGGGAATGCATTGCTGAAAGTGCGCATATGCGTTGAGTTTGCACAGCGCGCTGGCGTCGTGATCGACAGTGTCGCGGTCGCGCCGTGAGTGCCGAGATGGAGCTCATGACCATGTTCAACAGCGAACTCGTCGACATCGTCTGTATCGGATCGGGCAGCGCCTGCCTGGCGGCCGCCATCGCCGCCGCTGACGCCGGACAGTCTGTTTTCGTGGCCGAACCGCGTCGACGGACACCGCAGATCGGGTCCCTCGCCGACTCCGACGAGCCCTGGGCCGCGCAGCTGCAGAAGTATTGGGGCGCGAATGAGTTTGATGCGCCCACAACCGCCTACCTCCTAGAGCTGACGGGCGAGCTCGGTCCGGCGCGCCGCACCCACGCCAACGGTCAGCTGCCGACCGCCGCCGTGCGATCTTTCGAAGACGCCGCCACCGACCGATGGGCGCCGGTGCCACCGTTCTATGGGCATGCGCTGGCTGACTGGGCGCGCGACTGCCTGAACTCGCCGTTCGGTCTGGTGTTCAGCAGGTTGTCGGCGTTGGCGATGTCCGAGATGCGACTGCGGGACGGCACGTCGATCCTGGCCAGCGTCGTCGCAGACATTCCTTCGGCTCGACGGTCCGGGCTGACCTTGCGCCAGTGGCTGCGGGAGGTGGCCAGGGAACGCGGAGTAAAGGTCCACGGGTCCAGCGCGATTCAGCGACTGCTCTTCAACGACGGCCAGCCCGTCGGGGCCATGGTCGACACACCCGACGGAGTCCGCCACGTGCGGGCCCGCCATGGCGTGCTGCTCGGCACCGGCAACTCGGTCTCCGATGATCTGCTCGCGATGCACCCGGCGTCGGTGCTGCGCGATGGCAGGGTGAGCCTGGTAAGCAGGGCCGCAAGTCGGTTCGCCCGATTGGAACTGCTGACCACCGCCGAGAGCATGAGTCTTTGCGCACCGCAGAGTCAGCTGGCATGACCTGAGCCGCGGTTCACCACCGCCGCGCCTCGTGCCGCAGCTGCGCGGCCAACGCTTCGGCGCGTGAGCGCGCCTCACCAAGATCATGGATGTCGCCGCGCCGAACTTCGATGTAGCACTTCACTTTCGGCTCCGTTCCCGACGGCCGCATGACCACCCGGATCGTGGTCGGTCCATCCTCACCCGAGAGGATCACCGCGTCGGTGCACAGCGGCCCGCTCGCATGCCGCAGATCGGTGAGCGTCACGTCGAACCCCGCGAGTACATCCGGTGGCGCCGTGCGCAGCCGGTCCATCACTGCTTCGGCCTCACCGGAATTCGCGACCTGCCGCGACACCGTGGTCGTGGTGTGCACACCGTGGCGGCGGGCCAACTCATCGAGGGCATCGAGCAGCGTGTGACCGCGATGCCGAAGTGCGACCACCAGATCACATATCAGCACCGCAGCGCTGATGCCGTCCTTGTCGCGTACGGATGCGGGATCTACGCAGTGCCCGATCGCCTCTTCGTAGGCGTAGACCAGCGTGCAGGCCGGTAGGTCCTGGTCGGCGCGCGCCAGCCATTTGAACCCGGTCAACGTCTCCACATGACACGCGCCGTGCCCGGCGGCGATGGCCGCCAGCATTCGCGAGGAAACCACCGAATTCGCCACCACAGTGGCCCCCATGACGGGGCCGGGTTCGATCTGGGAAAGGATGTAATCACCTAGCAACCAACCAGTTTCGTCGCCGGTGAGCATCCGCCAACCGTCGGGTGTGGGTACGCCGACTGCGCATCGGTCCGCATCGGGATCCAGCGCGACCGCGATGTCGGCATCGACGTCGGCGGCCAGTTTCAACAGAGCGTCCACGGCGCCCGGTTCTTCGGGGTTGGGTAGTGCCACCGTGGGGAAGTCTGGATCGGGGGCGAACTGACTGTCGACGACGTGCACGTCATCGAAGCCGGCACGAACCATCGCGTCGAGCACGAACTCCCCGCCGACACCGTGCAACGGCGTGAGCGCTACTCGTACCGACCCGTGGGTATGTCGCACCTGGGCCGCGCGTTCGACATAGCGCTGAACGACGTCGACGCCCGAGGGGGTGACCGCCTGCCGGCGAATCTGGTCGGCGTGCGGGGCGTCGGCCATAGCCTGCTCGATCTCCCGGTCGACCGGCGGCACGATGGGGAATCCGTCGTCGAAGTAGACCTTGTAGCCGTTGTCGGTCGGCGGATTGTGTGACGCCGTGATCTGGATGCCCGCGACCGCACCGCCGTGCCGGACGGCGAACGCGACGATCGGAGTGGGCACCGCGGTGAACATCAACTGCGGGGAAAACCCATGAGCGGCAAGCACTTCAGCGGCGGCGAGGGCGAAATCGTCAGAGCCGTGCCTGGCGTCGCGGCCGACCACGACTTCGTGGCCCCGCAGGCCGCGGTCGGTCAGCACCTTGGCGAGGGCCCAGGTGGCGCGCAGCACAACCGCGAGATTCATCCCGTTCGGTCCGCCACGCAACGGCCCGCGCAAGCCGGCGGTTCCGAACGTCAGGGGATGTGCGAACCGCTCGTCGAGATCGGCGTCGGTGCATTCGCGAAGTTCGGCTGCGGTCCTCGGGTCGGGATCGTGTGCGATCCACTCCTGCGCGGCGGTCGAGGTCCACTCTCGCGCTGTCATTCGTTCAGTGTGCCCACTTTGGAGTCGGCATATGCGAGCTTGCGCAGCACCGGCGCCACGAGCATCACCAGGTCGAACTCGAGCTCCGAGAGATTGTCGCGCATGGTCGCGTGGAGCCACGCGTCGCGCTCGGCGCGATCGGCCTCGAGCAGTTCGGCGCCTGCGGCGGTGATCTCGATGAGCTGGCGCCGCCGATCGACCTCGTCGGGTCTGCGCCCGATCAGCTCACGGCCCTCCAGCGCGTTGATGCTGTCCGTCAGCGATTGCACCCGGACGCCCAACCGGACGCCGAGCTCGGCCGGGGTGGTCACGCCGGCACGGCTGACCTCTGCGAGCAGTTGCATCTGGCTGAGCGTCAGGCCGTGATCCGAGCGGTGTCGGCGCATCTGCTGATTGACGGCGACGATCGATTCCCGCAGCTCGGTGGCGGCCGATCTGCGCGCGGGTTCAGCCTCGTCCATATACAAGTTATACCTTGGTAATTGTCGCTAGTCCACGACAGTAGTCGCAATTTGCATCGATAACTTAGTAAGAGGATACTTGTAATCAATGGTGATAAGACGGGTGCTGAGATGGTCGTTGCTGGTAGCGGTGACCGTCGCCGTCACCTACCCGCTGACCCTGGTCGGGGTGCCTTCGGCAGCGCTGTTCGCCGCGCTTGTCGTCGGCATCGCCTTGGCGCTATCGGCCCTGGCCCCCACCCGGGTGCCGCGTCCGGCCGGCGTCGCTGCGCAGGGCGTGCTCGGCGTCTACATCGGCACGATGGTCGACCAGAACGCCGTCCATGCGCTCGGTCCGCACTGGCCGATCGTCGTCGCCGTCGCGGTCGCCACTCTGTTGCTCAGTGTCGTCTGTGGTGCGCTGCTGTCGTTGCACCGCGACGTCACTCCACTGACGGGGTCACTGGCGCTCGTCGCAGGCGGCGCGTCCGGACTGGTCGCGATCGCCCGTGAGCTCGGCGGTGACGACCGCGTCGTGTCGGTGGTGCAATACCTGCGGGTGGCATTGGTGACGGCGTCGATGCCCGTGGTGGTGACGCTGATCTATCACGCCGACAAGTCGCATCCCGGCGCGGCAATGACCCAATCCGACTCCGCTCCTTGGTATTTGAGCATTGGCATGCTCATCGCACTCGTCCTGGTCGGCGCCACCGTCGGCAAGCTGATCCGGCTGCCCGGCGCGGGTCTGCTGGGGCCGCTGGCGCTGACGGTGCTCCTCGAGGTGACCGGCCTGGACTTCGGCTTGGCGGTGCCGACGGTGCTGGTGCAGCTGGCCTATGCGTTGATCGGGTGGCAGGCCGGGCTGGCGTTCACCCGCGATTCAATGCGCGCGGTCGGACGTCTCCTGCCGACGGCGATCGGCCTCATCGTCGTGCTCAGCGTCGCAACGGCCGGGCTGGGCGTCGTGTTGGCGCACTTCACCGGACTCACCCTCCTCGAGGGCTACCTGGCCACCAGTCCCGGCGGCGTCTACGCCGTATTGGCCACCGCCGTCGAGACGGGATCCAACGTCACGTTCATCATCGCCGCGCAGGTGGTGCGGATCCTGCTGATGCTGTTCGCCGCGCCGCTGCTGGCCCGCAGCATGGTGTGGCTGAACTCCCGACTCAGCCGTCAGAGCCGGGCGATGACCCCGGCGAGCAGGGAACCCATCAGCGTCGCGGACTGACGGCCCGCCGCCAACACCTCCTCGTGGCTCAGCGGCTGGCCCGTCATACCCGCCGCGAGGTTGGTCACCAGCGACACCGCCAGCACCTGCGCACCGGCGGCGCGCGCAGCGACGGTTTCGTGCACCGTCGACATGCCGACGAGGTCCGCCCCGAGCGTGCGCAGCATCCGGATCTCGGCCGGCGTCTCGTACTGGGGTCCGTTCAAACCGGCGTAGACGCCCTCGGCGAGCGTCGGGTCGATCTCGCGGGCGACGGCGCGGAGCCTGGGGGAATAGGCGTCGACCATATCGACGAAATGTGCCCCGATCAGCGGTGACCGGCCCGTCAGGTTGAGGTGGTCGCTGATCAGCACCGGTTGTCCGACGGCGAAATCCTCGCGCAGGCTGCCCGCCGCATTGGTCAGCACGATCGTGCGCGCACCGGCGGCACACGCCGCGCGCACGGGATGGACGACATGGCGCAGATCGTGGCCCTCGTAGGCGTGGATTCTGCCGACGAACACCAGCACCCGACGGTCGCCGACGCGCAGCGACAGCATCTGGCCGCCGTGTCCCTCGGCCGTGGGTGGAGTGAATCCGGGCAACTCGACCACCGGTACCACCGCCACCGGATCGCCGAGTTCGTCGACCGCGGGAGCCCAGCCCGAACCCAAGACAATCGCGACGTCGTGCTGGTCGACGCCGGTGCGCGCGCGGATCTGTGCCGCCGACTCGGCGGCCACCGCATCCGGCGTCGTCACGGTGGGCAGCTTAACCGTCGAATCGGCACTCATCGGTGCAGTGAGATACTTCGAGGATGCCCAGAGCCACCGCGTCGAGTTGCGTCGAGGACGCCGTCAACCGACGCCGCGGTGATCTGGTCGGGCTGTCGCATTCGATTCATGCCGAGCCCGAACTCGCGTTCGCCGAACACCGCAGCTGCGCGAAGACGCAGGCGTTGGTCGCCGACTTCGGTTTCGAGGTCACGAAGGGGCTCGGCGGCCTGGACACCGCCTTCAGGGCCGACTACGGCAGTGGCCCGTTGGTCATCGGGATCTGCGCCGAGTACGACGCGCTGCCCGGCATCGGACATGCCTGCGGCCACAACATCATTGCCGCATCGGCGGTCGGTACGGCGCTGGCGTTGGCCGAGGTGGCTGACGAGCTCGGGTTGACGGTGGTGCTGCTCGGGACTCCCGCCGAGGAGGCCGGCGGTGGGAAAGTGTTGCTGCTCAACGCGGGAGCATTCGACGACATCGTCGCCACCGTGATGCTGCACCCCGGTCCGCTGGACATCGCGGCCGCGCGTTCGTTGGCGCTCTCGCAGGTCGCCGTCGACTACCGCGGGCGGGAATCGCACGCCGCCGTGGCGCCGTACCTGGGCATCAACGCCGTCGACGCGATCACCGTCTCGCAGGTCGCGATCGGGCTGCTGCGTCAGCAGCTCGCGCCCGGACAGATGATGCACGGCATCGTCACCGATGGCGGACAGGCCACCAACATCATTCCGGGCCACGCCCAGATGCAGTACACGATGCGGGCCAACGATGCCGCGTCGCTGCGTGAACTCGAGCAGCGGATGTCCGACTGCTTCCTCGCGGGTGCCGTCGCGACGGGCTGTGACTACACGGTGGCGGAGACCGAGCCGCCCTACGACGAGCTGAGCCCCGATTCGTGGCTCGCCGACACCTTCCGCGACGAGATGGTGCGGGTGGGCCGCACGCCGGTGCCGCCCGAGGTCGAAGCGGCTTTCCCGCTGGGCAGCACCGACATGGGCAACGTCACCCAGGTGATGCCCGGTATCCATCCGATCGTCGGGATCGACGCGGGTGGTGCGTCGGTGCATCAACCGGCGTTCGCAGCGGCGGCGGCCGGGCCCACCGCGGACGCGGCGGTGGTCGAGGGGGCGATCATGCTGGCTCGTACGGTGGTCAGGCTCGCCGAGACAGCGGCCGAACGGGATCGCGTGCTGGAGCTGAAGGCGAGGCGAGCGGCATGAGTCTGCAGGACGCAACCGAACTCTGGCTCGACGCCCACTACCCGGACCTGGTCGCATGGCGCCGCCACATGCATGCCCATCCCGAGTTGGGGCGTCAGGAGTTCGCGACCACCCAGTTCGTCGCCTCGCATCTGGCCGACGCGGGTCTCAACCCGAAGGTGCTGCCCGGCGGCACGGGTTTGACGTGTGATTTCGGACCTGAGCATGGGCCCAGGATTGCGTTGCGTGCCGACATGGACGCGCTGCCGATGGCCGAGCGCACCGGCGCTCCCTACGCGTCGGTGGTTCCCAATGTCACCCACGCCTGCGGACACGACGCGCACACCTCGATCCTGTTGGGCACGGCCCTGGCTCTGGCGTCGGTGCCGGAACTACCCGTCGGTGTGCGACTGATCTTCCAGGCCGCCGAGGAGCTGATGCCGGGCGGCGCGGTCGACGCCATCGCGGCGGGAGCGTTGTCGGGGGTGTCGCGCATCTTCGCGCTGCACTGCGATCCGCGGCTGGCCGTCGGCAAGGTCGCGGTACGGCCCGGTCCGATCACCTCGGCCGCCGATCAGCTCGAGGTGACGCTGCACTCACCCGGCGGGCACACGTCGCGACCGCATCTGACCGGGGACCTGGTCTACGGAATCGGCACCCTGATCACGGGTGTCCCAGGGATCCTGTCCCGGCGCATCGATCCGCGCAACAGCACGGTGATGGTGTGGGGTGCTGTGAATTCGGGCACCGCGGCCAATGCGATTCCGCAGACGGGCACCCTGGCGGGCACCATTCGCACGGCCAGCCGGGATACCTGGGAAACGCTGGAAGATATTGTGCGCGAGGCGATTACGGCGCTGCTGTCGCCGTTGAACATCGACCACACCGTGCAGTACCGGCGTGGAGTGCCGCCGGTGGTCAACGAGGAGATCTCGACACGCATCGTCACCCATGCGATCGAGGCGATCGGCCCCGAGGTGCTGTGCGACACCCGCCAGTCCGGTGGTGGCGAGGACTTCTCGTGGTATCTCGAGGAAGTGCCCGGCGCGATGGCGAGGCTGGGGGTGTGGTCGGGTCGCGGGCCGCAGCTGGATCTACACCAGCCGACCTTCGACCTCGACGAGCGCGCGATGGCGGTCGGGGTGCGGTTCCTGGTCAACATCGTCGACCAAGCCGCGCAGTTCTAGGTGGCGCCCCTCCCCGTCTAGGTGGTGCCCCTCCCCGCGAGCGGCCGAGTCTGTACGCCGACACGCCGTTAACCGCGTGCATTTCGGGGCCGCTCGTCCGCGGTCACCGTCCACAAATCGCGACCCATCCACAGATGCTCGTCAGGCCCTGCCCGACGAGCGTGCGCTATCCGATGCTGTTGACCCATGGATCCAGAACTTCAGCAGCTGTTCGATAGGCAACGGGGTGTAGCGACGAGCCGTCAGATCCTGACGTTCATGACCAGGCGTGCGTTCGCGTCTGCGGTGGATTCCGGTGTCCTGGAGCGGATTTGGCAGGGCATCTATTGTCTCGGTGAACCGGACGACGGTCTGCGCCTACGCGGACTCGACCTGTCCTGCGGAACCACGGTCGCCACCTGTCTCGGCACCGCCGCGGCGATGTACGGCTTCGACACCGAAGAGCCGGCCGACCTTCATGTGCTCAGTCCGCCGAATACGCACCTGCGATCGGCCGATGGACTAGTGGTGCATCGTCGTGATGGTGCGCCGCTGACCGTGGTTGACGGCCGTCCGGCGACGGCCCCCGCCTGGACGGCGGTCGAAGTGGCGCGCTCACTGTGGCGGCCACGTGCCTTGGCGACGCTGGATGCCGCGTTGCGCAGCGGTACGTGCGCGCGACCAGAAATGTGGCGAGCAGCGATGGAACAGGCGGGGCGCCGAGGCATCGTGGCCGTCCGGGACCTGATCCCGTTGGCTGACGGGCGCGCGGAGTCTCCCATGGAGAGCGAGGCGCGGTTGGCGATGATCGTCGGTGGCCTGCCCATCCCCGAGTTGCAATACGAGATCATTGACGGAAACGGCGAGCTCAGACGCGTCGACTTCGCGTGGCCGGAGCATCGAGTTGCCGTCGAATACGATGGTCTTGACTGGCACAGCGGGTCCGATGCCATGCGCCGCGATCGTAGACGCACGGCGGCGCTGCTGGACGTCGGTTGGACGGTCATCGCGATCGTCTTCGAGGACGTCCGCTATCGCTGCGAGGAGTTCGTGGCTCGTATCGATGCGCAGTTGCGGCGCACTCAGGCCGCGTGAGAGACCGCAAAATGTACGCCGCTTGCGGCGTGTCGGCGTACAAACACGGCCACTCGCGTGTCGGCGGCGGCTAAGTGGTGCCCGGGCCGATGTTACGGGCCGGGCGGGTGCGCAGACTGTGCACGTATTCCTCTGGCGCACCGGCAATTTCAGCGGCATCTGCCATGACGCCGATGTAGCGCGCCGAGGGCAGGCCGCCCTCCCATGCATCGACCACGTACAGCCACGCGAGCACCGGCTCGAAGCTGGTGTCCGACGCGGTGCGATGCACGCGGCACCGAATTTTCTTGTGTATGCCGAGCTCCGAGCCCTCCCAGCGGTCGAGGTTCTGCTCGTCGTCCTTGGTCATGTCGTAGAGCACGACGAACACGCTCGACGTGGGATCCTCGACGACGGTGGCCAGCGCGCCCTCCCAGCCGATGTCCTCGCCGCCGAACGTCAGCCGCCAGCCGTGCAGCCACCCGGTGCCGGCCATCGGTGAATGCGGGGCCCGCTCTTGCATCTGCTCTGGATGCATGTTGGAGCCGTAGGCGGCGTAGAGCGGCACCAGGAAACTCTAAGGCTTGCAGACCCGGCTTCGCCGACAGGCTGCGCGATCGACCGTCGGCTTGGCTAGCGTTGAGCCCGTGGCAACGCGCATCGTCATCATCGGCGGCGGCCCCGCCGGCTACGAGGCCGCACTGGTGGCCGCCGCTCGCGGACCCGAGGTCGCCGAGGTCACCGTGGTCGACGCCGACGGAATCGGCGGCGCGTGCGTGCTCTGGGACTGTGTCCCGTCCAAGACGTTCATCGCCTCCACCGGCGTGCGCACCGAGCTGCGTCGCGCGTCTGGCCTCGGGTTCGACATCGCGATCGAGGACGCCAAGATCTCGCTGGACCAGATCCACAACCGCGTCAAGACGCTGGCGAAGTCGCAATCCGCCGACATCGGTCATCAGCTGCTGCGCGAGGGCGTCACCGTCGTCCACGGACGCGGCGAGCTGGTCGACGACACCTCGGGCATGGCCCACCACAGGGTCAAGGTCACCACGGCAGGCGGTCGGGTCGGCACCCTCAAGGCCGACGTGGTGCTGATCGCGACGGGGGCCAGCCCGCGGGTACTGCCGAACGCGAAGCCAGACGGCGAGCGGATCCTGAACTGGCGCCAGCTCTACGACCTCACCGAATTGCCCGAGCATCTGATCATCGTCGGGTCCGGTGTCACCGGAGCCGAGTTCTGCAACGCGTACACCGAACTCGGTGTGCAGGTGACCGTGGTCGCCAGCCGCGACCAGATCCTGCCGCACGAGGACCGCGATGCGGCGGCTGTGCTCGAGGAGGCTTTCGCCGATCGCGGCGTGAAGCTGGTCAAGAACGCCCGCGCCGACTCGGTGACCCGAACCGCCGATGGCGTGCTGGTCACCATGGCCGACGGCAGAACCGTCGAGGGCAGCCATGCGCTGATGACGGTCGGCTCGGTGCCCAACACCTCGGGACTGGGGCTGGAGAACGTCGGTATCGAGCTGGATTCGGGCAACTATCTGAAGGTCGACCGGGTGTCGCGCACGTCGGCGTCGGGGATCTATGCGGCGGGCGACTGCACCGGTCTGCTGCCGCTGGCCTCGGTGGCCGCCATGCAGGGGCGCATCGCGATGTATCACGCGTTGGGCGAGGGCGTGACGCCGATCCGGCTGCGCACCGTGTCCGCGGCGGTGTTCACCCGGCCCGAGATCGCCGCGGTCGGGGTGCCGCAGACGGCCATCGACAGCGGCAGTGTGCCAGCGCGCACGCTGATGCTGCCGCTCAACACCAACGCCAGAGCCAAGATGTCGCTGCTGCGGCTGGGGTTCGTGAAGATCTTCTGCCGTCCCGCGACCGGTGTGGTCATCGGCGGCGTGGTCGTCGCCCCGATTGCCTCCGAGCTGATCCTGCCCATCGCCCTGGCGGTGCAGAACAACCTCACGGTCACCGACCTGGCCCAGACGCTGTCGGTGTACCCGTCACTGTCGGGGTCGATCGTGGAGGCGGCACGAAGGTTGATGGCACACGACGATCTGGACTGAGTCCACGTAACCTGGGTCAGGGCGAACGTACCGACCAGTAACTAGGAGCCGTTTCAGTGAGCGACCCGATCCCAGCGAACGGGCAGACACTGCTGAGTCCGGAGCAGCGCGCAGAGGCCTGGGAGCGCCTCGGCAGCGAGCAGTTCGACGTCGTCGTCGTCGGTGGTGGGGTGGTCGGTGTGGGTGCCGCCCTGGATGCGGCGACGCGCGGTCTGAAGGTGGCCCTGGTCGAGGCGCGCGACTTCGCGTCCGGCACGTCGAGCCGCTCGTCGAAGATGTTCCACGGCGGCCTGCGTTACCTCGAGCAGCTGGAATTCGGGCTGGTTCGCGAGGCGCTGCACGAACGTGAGCTCTCGCTCACCACGCTGGCGCCGCATCTCGTCAAGCCCCTGCCGTTTCTGTTCCCGCTGACCAACCGGGTGTGGGAGCGGCCCTACGTCGCGGCGGGCATCTTCCTCTACGACCAGTTGGGCGGCGCGAAATCCGTTCCGGCGCAAAAGCATCTGACGAAATCCGGCGCACTGCGGTTGGCGCCCGGGCTGAAGCGGTCGTCGCTCATCGGCGGTATCCGTTACTACGACACCGTCGTCGACGACGCACGCCACACCATGACCGTCGCGCGCACCGCGGCGCACTACGGAGCGGTGGTGCGGACTTCGACGCAGGTCGTGTCGTTGCTGCGCGAGGGCGACCGGGTCGTCGGCGTCGAGGTGCGTGATTCCGAAGACGGCCGGGTCGCAGAGGTGCGGGGTCACGTGGTGGTGAACGCCACCGGCGTGTGGACCGACGAGATCCAGGCGTTGTCGAAGCAGCGCGGGCGTTTTCGTGTGCGGGCGTCCAAGGGTGTGCACATCGTTGTTCCTCGCGACCGCATCGTGAGCGAGGTGGCGATCATCCTGCGCACCGAGCAGTCGGTGCTGTTCGTCATACCGTGGGGTACGCACTGGATCATCGGCACCACCGACACCGACTGGAACCTCGACCTGGCCCACCCGGCGGCCACCAAGGCCGACATCGACTACATCCTCGAAACGGTCAACACCGTGCTCGCGACGCCACTGACGCACGATGACATCGACGGGGTCTACGCCGGCCTGCGACCACTGCTGGCGGGGGAGAGCGAGGAGACCTCCAAGCTGTCGCGTGAACACGCAGTGGCGGTGCCTGCGCCGGGCCTGGTCGCGATCGCAGGCGGCAAGTACACGACGTACCGGGTGATGGGCGCCGACGCGATCGACGCCGCGGCCGAGTACGTTCCCGCGCGGGTGGCGACCTCGATCACCGAGAAGGTGCCGCTGATGGGAGCCGACGGGTACTTCGCGCTGATCAACCAAACGGAAAGTGTCGGAGTGCATTACGGCCTGCATCCGTACCGGGTGCGGCATCTGCTGGATCGGTACGGATCGCTGATCGGGGAGGTGCTGCAGATGGCTGAGGGCCGCCCCGATCTGCTGACGCCGATCACCGAGGCCCCGGTGTATCTGAAGGTGGAGGCGTGGTACGCGGCCGCGGCCGAGGGAGCGCTGCATCTGGAGGACATCCTGGCGCGGCGGATGCGCATCTCGATCGAGTACCCGCACCGCGGCGTGGACTGCGCGCGCGAAGTCGCCGAAGTGGTTGCGCCTGTGCTGGGTTGGAGCGACGAGGACATCGACCGCGAGGTGACGACCTACCTGGCGCGGGTCGAGGCCGAGGTGCGCAGCCAGCAGGAACCCGACGATGAATCCGCCGACGCCCTGCGGGCCGCCGCGCCGGAGGCACGCGCGGAGATTCTCGAACCGGTACCGCTCAATTGAGGCGTCCCGCACCGTTGCCGGTGCGTGACGGACTCGGCCCGGCGCGGGTGCGGTTGCGTGGGGGTTCGGTGCTCGTCGAATTGGCGTCTCGGTTTGGGGAGGGTGCCGCGGCCAAAGTGCTTGCGGGCGAGGTGGTGTGCGCTGACGGCAGCGTCGTCGGGGTGGGAACGGTTCTGCCGCCCGGTGCCTTCGTCTATCTGTATCGCGAACTGCGCGAAGAGATTCCGGTGCCGTTCGACATGCCGATCCTGTATCGCGACGAGGACATCGTCGTGGTCGACAAACCGCACTTCCTGGCGACGATGCCGCGCGGCAGACATGTCGCACAGACGGCACTGGTGCGGCTGCGGCGCGAACTGGACATGCCCGAGTTGTCGCCGGCGCATCGGCTGGACCGGCTGACGGCGGGCTTGCTGTTGTTCACGGTGCGGCGCGAGGTGCGCGGTGCGTATCAAACGATGTTCGCGCGGGGTCTTGTGCGTAAGACGTACCTGGCGCGCGCCGATGTCGATCCGTCGATTGAGTTTCCACTGACGTTGCGGAGCCGGATCATCAAGCGGCGCGGTGTATTACAGGCGATGGAGGAGCCAGGGGAGTCGAATGCCGAGACGTTGGTCGAACATCTCGGTGGCGGCCTTTACCGGTTGACACCGCGCACAGGGCGAACGCATCAACTGCGGGTGCACATGGCCTCGCTGGGGCTGCCGATCACGGGAGACCCGTGGTACCCCGAGGTGGTCGACGTGGCGCCCGACGATTTCTCCAGGCCGCTGCAGCTGCTGGCCCACCGGCTGGAATTCGACGATCCGCTCTGCGGTGAGCGGCGGGTGTTCGTCAGCAGGCGATCACTAGTGTGAACCCGCGGCGATCACCGCGCGGTTGCGCCCTGCCACCACCGGCAGGTCGACTTTCATGATCTGCCGGTCATAGGTCAGATAGCCGTTGACCTCGTTCTCGACGTCCGTGGTCTGCGTGTAGATCGCGCCTGACAAGCCGATCTCCTGCACGACCCGCTCGACGTCCAGGCTGACCTCTACATAGCGTTGGGTCAGCCGCTCCTTGCTGTCGGTCATCTCATAGGCCATGGGCGGTCCCGGCCACCGGTTGCCCTCTTCGTTCAGGCCCAGGCCCCCGTACTCGCCGTTGACGGTCACCCTGCCGTCCCGCACCACCGGACGGCCCGGACCCACGTAGGTATGGTCGTCGAAGATGTCGCCGGTCCGGCTGTCGCCGCGCGACTTACAGCAGTTGGCCCCGCTGTTCGGGACTACCAAGCGCGTGCGGTCCGCGGCCTTCACCGCCCTGGCGATCCTGGCCGTGTCGTACTCGCCCCAACCCTCGTTGAACGGCACCCACCCCACGATCGAGGTGACACTGCTCAGCTGGTGGACCATCTCGGATAGCTCGTTTTCGAAGTGCGCCTGGGCATCACGACGCGGTGTCGGTGCCGGCCCCGTCGGGACGTCGAGCGACACGTCCAGTGACGGCATGTCCTGCCACACCAGCAGTCCCAGCTTGTCGGTCCAGTAGTACCACCGGGCGGGTTCGACCTTGGCGTGCTTGCGGACGAAGTTCATTCCCAGCGCCTTGATCTGCTCGAGGTCGAACTTGAGTGCATCATCGGTGGGTGCGGTGTAGATCCCGTCCGGCCAGTAACCCTGATCCAGCGGGCCGTGCAGGAACGTGATCTTGCCGTTCAGCGCGATCCGCGCCCTGCCTTGTGCGTCCTTCACCGTGCTGATCGTGCGCAGGCCACCATAGCTGGAAACCTGGTCGACGACCTTGCCCGATCGGGTCACCAGCCGGGCCGTCAGGTCGTAGAGGTACGGATCTTCTGGCGTCCACAGATGCGGGGACGGCACCCGCAGGCGCAGCGTCGCACCCGGCTTCCCCGACGCACGTGCGACGACCTCCCCACCCGGCTTGGCGACGACGACTTCGGTGCGCTGATCGCTTGTGCCCGAAACGCGCGGCGTCACAGTGAAACTGGCCAGATCCGACGTGATATCGAGCTTCTCGATGTGGGCGACCGGCACCGGTTCCATCCACACCGTCTGCCAGATGCCCGACGCTCCGGTGTAGAACAGGCCTGCGGGGTTGTAACGCTGCTTGCCGACGGCGAAGCCGCCCCTTTCGTTGCGGTCCTCGACGCGCACGGTCAGTTCCTGCGGTCCCGACGGCCGTAGCGCGCTGGTCACGTCCGCGCTGAACTCCGTGTAGCCACCCTCGTGACGCGCGACCTGCTTGTTGTTCACCCAGACAGTGGCGATCTGGTCGACGGCGCCGAAGTGAAGCATCACATGCCGGTTGTCCCAATCCCGAGGAATCTCAAACACCTTGCGGTACCACATTTGATCGTCGTGTCGCTGTATCCCCGACAGTGCGGACTCCGTCGGAAACGGCACCAGGATCTGCTCGCGGTAGTCGCTTTCGGGCGGCGGCGCGGTCGCGCCGGCCTTGGCGGGCCTGCCGGTGTAACCCCACAAACCGTTGAGGTTCAACCATTTCTTCCGCGCGAGCTGTGGGCGCGGATACTCGGGCAGCGCGTTGTTCGGTCCGACCAAGGCGGTCCACCTCGTCGACAACGGCGGAGTCTTCGGCTGCCAGACGTCGGCCGCATTGGCAGGCGCATTCACGATCGTGATGCTGCCCAGCAGTAGTACCGCCACAGTCAAAGTGACGCGGACGAGTCGAATCTTCGTCATTGCATGAGTGCCGGACGGTTACGACGGGCGGCGCGAGCAGGCATGAACATCCCCCAGGAATCGAAAGAATCAGGACCTGACGTGGCGGCGCCTACCTTCAAGGTCCCCCGGCACACCGATGCGTCGCAGCAAACGTAGCGGGAAGTCGCCGCCGAGGGAAGTGGGCGAGCCTGGCAATTTCCGAAGAATCATGTGACTTAGGCGCAGGCTGCAGACGGCGATCCTACGTATGGCGTATGACGATAGGCCCGAAATGCCATCTAACTCGCTGCTTTTGATGCCTATCCGATTTGCGAAAGTCGCCAAGGGGGATTTCGGCTCTCGGCGGACCGCCATGCGGTTCGGCTGAGACGCCTGGCGCTGATGCAGGCCGGTGAACAGCTGCGACAAATATCACACAGCAAAGTAGGTGGGGGCGGGTGGGTGAGGCTTTCGGCCGATGCTGATCCCGGTTGTTGGTCAACTCGCCCAGTTCTTTCCATCGTGATGCGCGGGCGGGTGCGACAATTTCTTGCGCGCCGTCCTATCGGCGCCCGTTTCAGAGGAGCGAACGTGCGCAAAACATTGCTCTGTGCCGCGGCGGTGTTGTTCGCGGGCGGCCTGGTGAATGCGGGTACGCCCACCGCCGACGCCACACTGTGCGGATCCGTCGGTGGCAGGTTCGTCGACGTGACCGGCTGCAGCGACCCGTTGTCCTATCTCAATGACGCACTTCCCCCGCCTCCACCTCCGCCGCCCCCACCACCACCTCCGCCGCCGCCGGGCGCGCCTCCGCCCCCTCCGCCGCCCCCACCACCGCCACCACCACCACCTCCACCGCCGCCCTACTACGCACCGGTGGCGCCCAACGTCGATGTCTGCGCCAGCGTTGGTCGGCGCATCAGCGTCAGCGGTTGCATCTAGCCTCGACCGACGTCTGTTTGACTGACTTCGTGGACCGCGCAACGTTTGACCGCTTGTTCGACCTGACCGACCGCACCGCCATCGTGACCGGCGGCACCCGCGGCATCGGGTTGGCCCTGGCCGAGGGCTTCGTCCTGGCGGGTGCCCGGGTGGTGGTCGCCAGCCGCAAGCCCGACGCGTGTGAGCGGGCCGCGCAGCACCTGCGCGGGCTCGGCGGCGAGGCCATCGGCGTCCCCACCCACCTCGGAGACGTCGGCGCACTCGAGGCCCTCGTGGACAAGACAGTCGACACGTTCGGCGGCATCGACGTCCTGGTGAACAACGCCGCGAACGCGCTGGCGCAGCCCCTCGGAGAGATGACCGCCGACGCGCTGGCGAAGTCGCACGAGGTGAATCTTCGCGGACCGGTGCTTCTCGTGCAGGCGGCACTGCCGCACCTGAAGGCCAGCTCACACGCCTCCGTCGTGAACGTCATCTCTACAGGGGCGTTCAACTTCGCGCCGGGAACAGCCATCTATTCGTCGAACAAGGCGGCGTTGATGTCCTTCACCCGGTCGATGGCCGCCGAGTACGCCTCGGCCGGTATCCGGGTGAATGCCCTCGCACCGGGGCCCGTCGACACCGACATGATGCGAAACAACCCGCAAGAGGCGATCGCCCGCATGGCCGGTAGCAACCTGATGAAGCGTCTTGCCCAACCGGATGAGATGGTCGGTGCGGCATTGCTTTTGGCGTCTGATGCCGGAAGTTACATGACGGGGACGGTGATCATCGCCGACGGTGGCGGAACGCCTCGGTAGCGTCGGCCATCACGCCGCCCGTCGACGCGAGGATCTGGCTGCGGTTCTCCAGGTGCAGCGCCGATTCGAGGCTGGACGCGTCGAGGTTGGCCCACAGTACCTGCTTGGTCGACTCCACGCCGAATTTGCCGTAGCCACACAGTGTTTCGGCGATGGCTAGGGCGTCATCGACCGCTGCGCCGTCCGCGGACATACGAGAAACCAATCCGAGCCGCAGTGCCTCCTCGGCGTCGACCGCACGCGCGGTCAGAATGAGGTCGAACGCCGGCCCCGCGCCGACGATGCGCGGCAAGGTGTAGCTGACGCCGATGTCGCAGCCGCCGAGGCCGAGCTTGATGAACTGGGTGCAGAACCGCGCGGATTCGGAAGCGATCCGGATGTCGCAGGCCAGCGCGATCCCCATACCGCCGCCGTAGGCCGGGCCGTTGACGGCCGCGATCACCGGTTGCCGAAGGTGGTGAATCTTCGCGGTGAGGTCGGCGATCCTTTCCTGCCAACGCATTCCGGCCCTCGGGAACTCGGTTCCTTCGCCCGCCTTGTTGGGGTTCGGATCGGTGAGGTCGAGCCCGGAACAGAAGCCACGGCCCGCGCCGGTGAGCACCACGACCCGCAGGTCGTTGCTCGCCCGGATCCCGTCGAGGGTGGTGTGCAGGTCCTCGACCAACTCGTAGGACAGTGCGTTGAGCTTCTCCGGCCGGTTCAGCGTGAGGACGGCGATGTCGGGCCTGGGGTGGGTCAATTCGAGATGGGGCATGGGCGACACGTTAGCCCTGTGCCGGATGGCCTCAGATGGTACTGCGCCAGCCGGTGACGCCCACGACGATCATCCTTAGCTGCTTGACCGCAATGCGCCTGATCTCGTTGAGCGCGACCGAGTCGGTGGCGTCCTCGATGGACTCCGCGATCGAGATCATCGCGTTGACGAAGAGGCTGGCCAAGATGTTGAGATCCTCGCCGCTCCAGGTGTTGAGCCCGGGGAAGCGGGCGAGGTCGATCGCCAGTTCCGACGTGATCAGACGGATCTCGGTACGGATGGCGTACCTCAGGACGGTCACGCCGCTGGAGCGCTCACGGCCGATGAAACGCCAGTGCTCGCGACGTTCGTTGACGCCCTCGATCAAGATGTCCACCGACGATTCGATGACCCGGTTCGGATCGAGCTTGCCCGCCCGCGCTCCGCGCAGCATGTCGCGAAGGGCGCGGAAGGACTCGTCGATGAGCACGAGGCCCAGCGCCTCCATCGACTCGAAGTGGCGGTAGAAGGCCGCAGGCACGATGCCCGCCTCGCGAGTCACCTCGCGCAGACTGAGCGCCGCGAAGCTGCGCTCCTCCAGCAGGCGCAGGGCAGCGGCGACTATCGCCCGCCTGGTCGTCTCCTTGCGCTCCTCCCTGGAGAGGGTGTCGCGGGACCGGGGCTTGCTTGACCTGCTCGAACGGCTCGTTCGTGAACTGGGCGTACGATTGTTCACTTTGTGAAACCTACCACAACCTGGGCGAATCGGTTGACGCGCACCCCGTGAACGGCGCACGGTATACACATGTTCACTCAAACTTTGACTCGCCGCGTGCGACGGTCGCCTCTTCTGGAGCTGCTGACCGGCCCCCACGGCGTGGATCGATACACCGAGCTGGTCGACCCGACCTGGACGCGGGCAGACGCCCGCGCGAAGGTGATCGCAGTGCGTCGGCAGACCCCCCGCAGCGTCACGCTGACGCTGGAACCGAATCAGGCGTTCACTGGTTTTCAGGCCGGCCAGCACATCAACCTGACCGTCGAGATCAACGGCCGTCGCCGCACCCGGCCCTACTCGCCGGCAAGTGCCGAAGGCTCCCCGTACATCGAGCTGACGATCGGCCGCCACGAGGGCGGACTCGTTTCCACCTATCTGTGCGACCACGCCCGCCCGGGAATGGTCGTCGGACTTGACTCCGTGGGCGGGGACTTCGTGCTGCCGACCGAGCGGCCCCGTCGCGTTCTGTTCGTGTCGGGCGGCAGCGGCATCACCCCGGTGATGTCCATGTTGCGCACAATGCGCAACGAGGGGTCCGATCGCGAGATCGCCTTCATCCACTACGCACGAAGCCCGCAGGAAGCGTGTTACGCAGACGAGCTCGGCGCGATGTCCGGTGTCCGGGTACTTCACGGCTACACCCGGGACGGGCAGGGCGATCTCACCGGCTATTTCGATGCGGTTCACCTGGCCGCGGCGATGCCTGAGCCCGAGGCGGTCTACGTGTGTGGTCCGCAGGCACTCGTGGATGCCGTGCGGACGCACGCCCCGGATGCATTGTCGGAAAGCTTTGTCCCACCTGTGTTCACCCCGTCCACCGAGACCGGCGGCCGAATCGCATTCACCGACAGCGGTGTCGAGCTGATTGACGACGGCCGGCCACTGCTGGAGCAGGCCGAGGCCTCAGGCCTCACGCCGGAAAGCGGATGCCGGATGGGCATCTGCGGAAGCTGTACCCGCCGCAAGAGCAGCGGCGTCGTCAAGAACCTGATCACCGGAACTGTATCCAGTAGCGAAGCAGAAGACGTGCGTATCTGTGTATCCGCCCCCGTCGGCGACGTCGACCTCGCGCTCTAGATCCGGAACGGACCAGAAAGGAATCGACATGACTACAGCCACCACCGCACAACCGAAGACCATCTCGAAAACCGTCGGCGGCAAGACCGTCACCATGACCCCAGAGCAGGCCGACGCGTTCGGCCGCGAGCTCGACGCGCTGAAGGACCGTGTGATCGCCGACCTCGGCGAGCGCGACGTCACTTACATCCGCCGGATCATCAAGGCGCAGCGCGGTCTGGAAGTCGCCGGCCGTGCGATGCTCTTCGGCGGCATCTTCCCGCCGTTCTGGCTCGCGGGTACAGCGATGCTCGGCCTGTCGAAGATCCTCGACAACATGGAGATCGGCCACAACATCATGCACGGCCAGTACGACTGGACCGGCGATCCGACGTTGGCGGGCAAGAACTTCGAATGGGACACCGCCTGCCCGGCCGACCAGTGGCGGCACTCGCACAACTACATGCACCACACCTACACCAACATCGTCGGCATGGACCGCGATGTGGGCTACGGGATCCTGCGGATCAGCGAGGACCAGAAGTGGAAGCCGTACTTCCTCGGCAATCCCGTGTGGGCATTCCTGCTGATGGTGCTGTTCCAGTACGGCGTCGCGTTGCATGAACTGGAGACCGAACGCATCACCGCCGGCGAGATCTCGATTGCGGACAAGCGCGAGATCCTCGAGGGCATCTGGCGTAAGACCAAGAAACAGACCCTCAAGGACTACGTGGCGTTCCCGCTGCTGGCCGGCCCGTTCGCGCCATGGGTGTTCGCCGGGAACATGACGGCGAACCTGATGCGCAACGTCTGGTCCAATGTGATCATCTTCTGCGGACACTTCCCCGAAGACGTGCAGGAGTTCTCCATCGAGGAGACCAAGGCCGAGACGCGTGGCCAGTGGTACTTCCGTCAGATCCTGGGATCTGCGAACCTGGCCGGCGGCAAGCTCTTCCACATCCTGAGCGGCAACCTATCTTTCCAGATCGAGCACCATCTGTTCCCTGACATCCCGGCGCACCGTCACGCCGAGATCGCGCCCGAGGTGCAGGAGATCTGCAAGCGTTACGGCATCCCCTACAACACGGGACCGTTGCCGCGGCAGATCGCCACGGTCTGGCGCAAGATCTTCAAGCTGGCACTGCCTGGCTGACCCGCTACGTCTGACAGTTCGGACACCAGTAGGAGACACGGTCTCCGCTGGTGTCCGACTGTATGAGGGTGCCGCAGCGCCGGCATGGACGTCCCACCCGGCCGTAGACCCACAGGTCGCGGCCGGCGCGGGTGTCGCCGGTCGTGGTCCGATTGATCCGAGAGCGGTTGAGCCACAACATGTCACGAGCCCGCTGCACCATGCGCAGCGGGTCTTTGACGTCCCCCACCGGTGTCGTCGGCAGATACCCGGTGACAAAGCACAGTTCGTTGGCGTAGACGTTGCCGACGCCGGCCATCACCCGCTGATCCAACAACGCCTCGGCCAGCGGGCGCTGCGGGTCGGCCACCAGGTTGTCGCGCGCGATACGCGGTTCCCAGTCATCGCCGAGCAGGTCAGGTCCGAGATGTGCGACGACGTCCATGTCATGGTCGCGTTTGAGAATCTCCAGTACTCCAAGATCGATACCGGCGGTGCGCGAATCGTCGGTTTCCAGGATGATTCGGATCTTGTGGGGCTGCACGCGGCGGATCTGCCCGCCGAGCAGCCACGCCCCGTCCATTTTCAGGTGCGAGTGGATACTCGCATCGCCGACGCGGATGAAGAGGTGCTTACCCCTGCTGATCACCTCGTCCACGACGCAGCCCGTCAGATTCACCGTCGCAAACTTGGGAACCCGCACGTCGCATCGTGTGAGTGTCTTACCGGCAAGCGCCTCCCGTAACTTGGTCGCAGCACGAAAGACGGTGTCACCCTCAGGCATTGGCGGTCACCGCAACCTGAGTCCTCGCGGCGTGCGTGAGAAGCCGGCGCCGATCAGTGCGTCCTGAACGGCGGCCCGCTGACCGCCCGCACCCGGTTCGAGCACCGGCACGCCGTTGACCTTTTCGACGAGGAAAGACTGCACCCGCCCCGCGGTCACCAGATCCGCCAGCGCGGCCGCGGCCGCGTTGTGCGCGTCGGCGTCATCGGTGAAGCTCAGCAGCGAACGTCCACCGCGTTCGAGGAACCACACCAGTTCACCGTCCACCAGCGCGACGAGAGCCCCGGCTTTACGGCCCGGACGATGCGTGACGTCGTCGACGGAGGTGGCGCGAGTCGGCCACGCGAGTGCTGCGCCGTACGGATTGGCCGGGTCGGCGGCTGCCATCGCGACCGCGTGGTATTCGCGGTGATCGGGGTCGATGCCGTCGAGGTAGGACCGCAGCCTGTCGACCGTCGACGCCACCGCGAACTGCGCGCCGCCGAGTGACTCGACGAAGTACCCGCGCTGACACCGACCAGCGTCCTCGAATGCCGTCAACACCTTGTAGAGCATGGCGAAGCCGCCAGGCACCTGTTCTGATGTGACGGCGCCCTTGGTCAGGACGCCGTGCCGGCCCAGCAGCAACTCGGCTTGGAAATGTGCGCGCACCGTCGATTCCGGTTCTGCCGCCGGCAGCGCGGACCAGCGGCCGGCCACCACGGGGTCGGAGGTGCGCGTCTGCGCGTGCGCGACGCTGTATCGACTCAACCGCGGCGGACGCTGACGCTGGCGGTGCGCCGGTACCCCGCGCCGGCCAGTTGAGCGGCGGGGACCCGTCAGCATCGCCCGCACCGGCGCGAACGTATCGCCGCTGACCCAGCCCGCCCAGATCAGTTCCCAGAGCGCCTGTTTCAGTTCGTCGCCCGGATTGTCGGCGAGCTGGCGGAAGAAGTAGGCGCCGCCGCCGCCGAGCGTCTCCATGATCTGGCGGTGCGTGTCGGTGAACTCGATCTCCGTCGGTGCCGCCAGCGTCATCGGTGCCGAATCTGCCGGGTGGAAGGCGATCCACCCGTCGCCGCCCCCGATCTGTCCCCCGCCCGACCAGGTGACCTCACCGGACGCCAGCAGCTCGTCGAGCATCGCGGGCTGGTAGTCGCGCACCCGCAACCCGAACACCAACGGCTCCACCGCTGACGCCGGAATCGGCACGCCCGCCAACTGATCGATGACCGCCGCGAGCCCGTCAACGCCGCTGGTGTGCGTCGATCCGACCTGCTGCCACGCGGGTAGGAAGCGCCCATAGGCGGCGGTACTGACCGGCTCGACCTGCGCCCGCAGCGCGGCCAGCGATCGCCGGCGCAGGATCTTCAGGATGTCGGAGTCGCACCATTCGGTGGAATCGCTCGCTGTGTTGGATGTCGCCGAGGCGGCCTCCGTGGTGAACTCTCCGCGAATCAACCTGCCGTCGATCGCCATACGGCCCAGCACATCCGCGGTGACCCGCAGGCCGAGACCGAACCGGGCGGCCGCGTCATGTGTGGTGAACGGGCCGCGGGTGCGGGCATACCGGCTGAGCAGTTCACCCAGCGGATCGTCGACCGATTCGGTGAAAGCCGTCGGCACCCCGACCGGGACGGCTACCCCGACCCCGTCGCGCAGCAGCCCGATGTCTTCGACGGCCACCCACCACGTCCGGTCGGCGTATGTCACCGTCAGCGCGCGCTTGCTGGCCAGTAACCCGTCGAGCCAGCCGCCAACCTCGGAAGTGGTGCAGCGTTCGGCGATTTCGGCCTCCGTGAGTGGGCCTAACACCCGCAGCAGGTCGGCGACCCCTTCGGCATCGCGAGCCTTCCGGTCGTCGCTGAGGTGTTGCAACTGCCGCGCGGTCGATGCGATGACCTGCGGATCGAGCAGCTCGCGCAGCTCTACCCGGCCGAGCAGTTCGGCCAACAGCACGCTGTCCAAGGACAGCGCGGCCGCGCGCCGCTCGGCCAGCGGGCTGTCGCCCTCGTACATGAATGCGCCGACATAGCCGAACAGCAGCGACGCCGCGAACGGTGAGGGCCTTGTTGTCTCGACCTCGACCAGCCGCACCCGGCGTTGCGCGACGCGGTTCATCAGCTCCGTCAGCGCCGGCACGTCGTACACGTCCTGCAGGCATTCGCGCACCGCCTCCAGCACGATCGGGAAGTCCGGATACTTGCGTGCGACGTCCAGCAGCTGGGCGGCCCGCTGCCGCTGGTGCCACAGAGGTGACCGTTTGCCGGGGTGGCGGCGGGGGAGAAGCAGTGCGCGGGCGGCACATTCGCGAAACCGCGAGGCGAACAGTGCCGAGCCGCCGACTTCGGCGGTGACGATGGGTTCGATCTCGTCGGCGTCGAACACGAACAGGTCCGCGCCTGGCGCAGCGTCTTCGGTGTCCGGCAGTCGCACGATGATGCCGTCGTCGGATGCCGTCGGCTTCTCGTCGATGCCGTAGCGTTCGCGCAGCCGCCGGGCGACGGCCAAAGCGAGTGGGCCGTGCACCCGCAATCCGTACGGGGAATGCAGGATGACGCGCCAGTCACCGAGTTCGTCGCGGAACCGCTCCACCACGAACGTCGTATCCGTCGGCACGACCGACGTGGCCTGACGCTGCTCGTCGAGCAGTTGCCACAGGTTGTTGGCGGCGTACTCGTCGAAACCCATTGTTTGGCAGCGCTCGTCGAATTCGTCGCGGCCGAGTCGGGCCAGCTCACCGGTGAACGCGCCGACGGCCGCGCCGAGTTCGGCCGGCCTGCCTACGCTGTCGCCGCGCCAGAAGGGCAGCCGGGCGGGTTGCCCGGGCGCGGGAACGACCAGCACCCGGTCATGGGTGATCTCGGTGATGCGCCAGCTCGTCGCACCGAGCGAGATGACGTCGCCGGGCCGGGACTCGTAAACCATCTCCTCGTCGAGTTCGCCTACTCGCGAGGGCTTTTCCGAATCGGTGGCCAGATAGACGGTGAACAGGCCGCGGTCGGGGATCGCGCCGCCGGACGTCACGGCCAGGCGCTGCGCCCCGGGCCGCGCCGTCAACGTCCCCGCATCACGGTCATACACCAGTCGCGGACGCAGTTCGGCGAACTCGGTGGACGGATACTTTCCGGACAGCAAGTCCAGGGTCGCCTCGAATACGCTGCGCGGCAACGTCGCAAAGGGTGCACTGCGGCGAACCGCGTCGAACCATCGGTCGGCGTCCAAGGGCTCGAGCGCCGAAGCCGCGACGGTGTGTTGGGCGAGGACGTCGAGCGGATTGGTCGGTACCCGCATGGTCTCGATGTCGCCGCTGAGCATCCGCTTCACGGTGACCGCACATCCGATCAGATCCGTGCGGTGTTTGGGAAACAGCACACCCTGGGAGATCTCGCCGACCTGGTGGCCCGCACGTCCGATGCGTTGCAGCCCGCTGGCCACCGACGGCGGCGCCTCGACCTGGATCACCAGATCCACCGCGCCCATGTCGATACCCAACTCGAGGCTGGACGTGGCGACGACGGCCTTCAGTCGGCCGGACTTCAGATCGTCCTCGACCTGTGCGCGTTGCTCCTTGCTGACCGAACCGTGGTGTGCGCGGGCCAGCAGTGTCGGGGCGCCCAACGATGCGCCGCTGGCCATCAGCTGTGCCGGGAAGCCGCCACCGACCTTCGGGTTGTGCTCCATGGGCCCCACGTCGCCCGTGCGTTCGGCGTGAATCTCGTTGAGCCGCGAGGTGAGTCGCTCGGCCAGCCGCCGGGAGTTGGCGAAGACGATCGACGAATTGTGCGTCTCGATCAGGTCGACGATGCGTTCCTCGACGTCAGGCCAGATGGTGTTGTTCTCGAGGTTGGCCATATCGGGAACGGGCACGGTCACGGACAGGTCGAAGGTCTTGGTCGCGGGCGGCGCCACGATGGTGGTGCGGGCCTGACCGGACAGGAAGCGCGCGACCTCCTCGGGCGGGCGGACCGTGGCGGACAATCCGATGCGCTGCGCGGGCTGGGCCAGAAGCTGGTCGAGCCGCTCCAGCGACAACGCCAGATGCGCGCCGCGCTTGGTCGCTGCGACGGCGTGCACTTCGTCGACGATGACCGTCTGCACCTCGGCGAGCGTCTCGCGGGCCGCGGAGGTGAGCATCAGGAACAGCGACTCCGGCGTGGTGATCAGGATGTCCGGCGGCCGAGTGATCAGCTCGCGGCGCTGGGCGGGTGTGGTGTCACCGGAGCGGACGCCGACGCTGATCTGGGGTGCGGGGCTCCCGCTGCGTTCGGCGAGGCGGCCGATGCCCGTCAACGGGGTCCGCAGGTTGCGCTCGACGTCCACGGCCAGCGCCTTCAGGGGCGATACGTAGAGAACCCTCGTGCCGGCCGATGCGGGCCTGGGCTCTGAGGCGGCGAGGCGGTCGATCGCCCACAGGAACGCCGCGAGCGTCTTGCCGGAGCCCGTGGGCGCGATGACCAGTGTGTTGTCGCCGTCGGCAATGGCCGACCATGCCTGCGTCTGCGCAGGGGTCGGCTCGGCGAACGTTCCCGTGAACCAGTCGCGGGTCAGCCCACTGAACCGGGCAAGGGGACCGGTGCTCATCTAGCCATCGTGCAGCAGGGCACCGACAACTGTCAGGGACGTGCGGCCGCGATGGTCTCTGCCAGCGCTTCGGGAATCCCGGGAACCCGCGAGACCGTGTCCAGCAGGGCGTGCGTGCACGCGTCGGCGACGACGTCGACGTCGGTCGACGGGTCCAGCATCCGTTGCCTGCACATCTCGAGGGTGAAGGCCAACCATCCGTAGACGACGATGCGCAGGTCGCGTTCGACCTTGGCGTCCAGCTGATCGCCGGCGAGGCCGGCGACGATGCGTTCGGCCTGCCGGTCGTTGTCGACGTCTTCGATGCCGCGCAGGACCGGATCGGTGCGGCCGAGGCCCACGTGGGCCGCCCACGCGACGTTCGGGTTCTCGTCGTAGTAGCGGAGGTAGGCGATGACACCCTCACGCAGCTGGTCGAACAGGCTCAGGTCGGGTCGTGGCTGCGCGTTGGTCGCGTGGAACAGGCGCTCACTCTCGGCGCTCACCACCGCCGCGAAGAATGCCCGCTTGTCGGGGAAATAGTGGTACATCAGCGCGCGCGATACGCCGGCTCTCTCGGCGATCTCGTCGATGCGGACCTCGTCGTAGGGTCGCTGCCCGAACACCTCGGCGCCGAGGGTGAGCAGTTCGTTGCGGCGCTCGTCTGGAGACAACCGCCGTCGGGGCCCAGCCATCAGACCATCTTAGTTGACATATGTACAACAGTGCATTAGCCCCGGCATCGCGAGAGTGGGCTTGTGTGACGCCAATGTCGCTTTTCATGTGCGGGTAACCCACGTTCGCGCGGCTAGCGGCCGCGGCCGCTAGCCGAAGTGCACACCCTGGGCGAGTGGCAGCTCCGACGAGTAGTTGACGGTGTTGGTGGCCCGGCGCATGTACGCCTTCCACGAGTCCGAACCCGACTCACGCCCGCCGCCGGTCTGCTTCTCGCCGCCGAAGGCACCGCCGATCTCCGCGCCCGAGGTGCCGATGTTGACGTTGGCGATGCCGCAGTCCGAACCGTCGGCGGCCATGAACCGTTCCGCCTCGCGCATATCCATGGTGAAGATCGACGACGAAAGACCCTGCGGCACGGCATTGTTCATCGCGATCGCCTCGTCCAACTCGTCGTAGGTCATCACATAGAGAATCGGTGCGAACGTCTCGGCGTGCACTACGTCGGTCTGCCCGGGCATGCGGACGACGGCCGGCGCGACGTAATACGCGCTGTCGTCACCGAGTTCGTGGCGCTCGCCCCCGAATACCTCGCCGCCGTCGGCGCGTGCCCGCTCGAGTGCCCTGACCATGTCGCGGTAGGCGGTCTCGTGGATCAGCGGCCCGACCAACGTGCCGTCGGCCGCCGGCTCACCGATCGGCAGCTGCCGGTAGGCCGCCACGATCCGGCCGACGAGTTCGTCGGCGACCGACGAGTGCACGATCAGCCGACGCATCGTCGTGCATCGCTGTCCGGCAGTGCCCGCGGCGGAGAACACGATGCCGCGCACCGCGAGATCCAGATCGGCCGACGGCGTGACGATCGCGGCGTTGTTCCCGCCGAGCTCGAGCAGCACCTTGCCGAATCGCTGAGCCACCCTCGGTCCGACCTGCTGACCCATCCGCACCGAACCCGTGGCGGACAGCAGGGCCACCCGGGGATCGTCGACCAGGCGCTCGCCGACCTCGCGGCCACCCTGAATCAGCCGGCTGACCTCCCGCGGGACGCCCACTTCGTCGGCGGCTCGCTCGATCAGCGCCTGGCACGCCAGCGCCGTCAGCGGCGTCAGCTCCGAAGGCTTCCACACCACCGTGTCACCACAGACCAGCGCGATCGCCGTGTTCCAGGCCCAGACCGCGACCGGGAAGTTGAACGCGGTGATGACCCCGACCACGCCCAGCGGATGCCACGTCTCCATCAACCGGTGCCCCGGGCGTTCGGACGCGATGGTCTTGCCGTAGAGCTGACGCGACAGTCCGACGGCGAACTGGCAGATGTCGATCATCTCCTGCACCTCACCCAGCGCCTCGGACGTGATCTTGCCCGCCTCGAGGGTGACGAGCGCCGCCACATCGGCCTTGTGCTCGACCAGCAGCTCGCCAAGGCGGGCGACCAACGCGCCGCGGACCGGCGCGGGGGTGGTCCGCCATGTCGTAAATGCCTGCCCCGCTTCGGCAATGGCTGCATCGGCCTGCTGCGGGCTGGTCGCTGCGACGGTGAACAGCACGTCGCCGGTGATCGGGGTGCTGGCCGGGACGCCGTGTGCACCGGGCTCGCCGAGTTCGACGGCGGAGCCGACGGCTGCCAGGGCGTTGCGTGCCTGGGCCCGCAAATCGTCGGCGGTGGGAAGTTGGGACTTCTGCATGGTCGTCATTGTGATGCGGCTTTCTCGTAGAGATCGTAGGGATCGTGGATGTGGTGGCCGACTTGTCCGGCCATCCAGTGCAGGCTGTACTGCGAACTGTCCGCCTCGTCGTGGGCTTGCGAATCGGAATCGAGGTTGGAGCGGAAGATCCCGGCCGCCGAGGCGGGCAGAAAATCCTCGTAGACAACCGGTTTCGACGGATCGCCACCGCGGTAATAGGCCAGCCCCGAGGCTGCCATGGCCTCGTCGGTGGTGGGGAAGTACGTGCTCCACATCGCTGCCGGATCGGCTTCGGCCATCGCCCGGTCGTAGCGTCGCCTGCCCTCGGCGGTCAATGCGACGCCGCGCGACTCGACCTCCCCGAAGCGGACGCGCAACGTGCCCTCGGACACCTGGCCATCCTCGTCGCGGAAACGTCTCGGTTCGGACAGCGCCCGAAACGACGTCTGCCGCAGCAGCACGGCGGGCCCGTCGCATCGCGGGGGTCCTTGAATTGCGTCGATCATCTCGACGCCGTGCTGCGACATCCGCAGGTACAGCTCGTCGATGTCGAGAACCCGCGGCGTCAGGTGATTGATGTGTGTGGTGCGCACCCCGGCGATGTCGGCGGCGACCGCGGACACGCGGGCCAACTCGTCGTACCATGCCCGGTCGATCGGCTCACGTGACAGGGCGAACGCGTCGACGGCGGCGGCGATAAACCGGTCGGCGCTGTCGCGATCTGTGCCTGCTTCGGACGCGATGCGCCGCGCCTCGGCGATCAGCGCGGGATCGAACAGCTGCCTGCCGGCCAGGAACCGCTCGACTCGGGCGCGCAGGTCAGGGGCGAAGAATCTCTCGTCGGCCGTGGCCAACATCGAGGTGAACACCCGAAACGGGTTGTGCTCCAACTCGTCTGAGTCGATCGGTCGAAACGCCGTCGACACCACCGGCACGGGGGGGTCCGCGTCGCGTAGATCGTAGAAGCCGACTCCGAACATGCCGAAGGCGGCGAACAGGTCTGCGACGTCGGCGAGTTCGCGCGGGCTGCCGACCCGGATCGCGCCGTGACGCTCCGTGATCACCCGTTCGGTAGCGCCCAGTCCGCCGTTCACCTCGGCGCTGACCTCGACGAGTGTCGAGTACATCGGCGCCTCGGCGGCGTACAGCCGGGACAGCGCGGCGGCGAACTCCGCACGCAACTGCCAGGTGTGAACGCGGGCCGTCATTCTGCGCCTCTGCTCGGATACAGTGCCGCCATGAGCGAACTGCTCGATGACATCGACCGTGTGCTGGCGCGAGAGTTGGTCGCCGACGGACGCGCGACGCTGGCGCATCTGGCAGCGGTGGCGGGACTGTCGGTGTCGGCGGTGCAGTCGCGGGTACGGCGCCTGGAGGCCAGGGGTGTGGTGGTCGGGTACTCGGCCAGGATCAACCCCGAAGCCGTCGGGAACATGCTGTCGGCGTTCGTGGCCATCACTCCTCTCGATCCCTCTCAACCCGATGATGCTCCCGCGCGGCTCGAACACATCGATGCCATCGAGTCCTGTCATTCGGTGGCCGGCGAGGAGAGCTACGTCCTGCTCGTGCGTGTCGAGACCGCGCGGGCGCTCGAAGACTTGCTGCAACGCATCCGGACAGCAGCGAACGTCCGCACACGAAGCACGGTCATCCTACAAACTTTTTACGACAGACGCGACTCTGTGCCGTAAGCCTTCCTGTCAGATAGTCAGTTCGCCGTAAAATTTCTGCTAATATCGGCTCATGACCGCTGTTCTGACGCAATCTGCCCAAGAAGTCTCCGCGGCCTCGGTGGTCCGTCCGGCCGACGTTCATGACGTGCTGGCCCGCAGCATCCTGGCCGACGGTATGGACCTCGTTCTCGACGTCGACCGCTCATCGGGCTCGTACCTGGTCGACGCGCGCACCGGCAAGCGCTACCTCGACATGTTCACGTTCTTCGCGTCGTCGGCCCTCGGGATGAACCATCCGGCGCTCGCGGATGACGAGGACTTCCGCGCCGAACTCGCCCAGGCCGCGGTCAACAAACCCAGTAACTCCGACATCTACTCGGTGCCGATGGCGCGTTTCGTGTCGACCTTCGCGCGCGTGCTCGGTGACCCGGCGTTGCCTCACCTGTTCTTCGTCGACGGGGGAGCGCTGGCCGTCGAGAACGCGTTGAAGGTCGCGTTCGATTGGAAGAGCAGGCACAACGAGGCGAATGGGATCGACCCCGCCCTCGGTACCAAGGTGCTGCATCTGCGCGGCGCCTTCCACGGCCGCAGCGGCTACACGCTCTCGTTGACCAACACCGACCCCAACAAGGTCGCCCGGTTCCCGAAGTTCGATTGGCCGCGCATCGACGCGCCGTACCTGAGGCCCGGCGCCGATATGGATGCGGTGGAAGCCGAGTCGCTCCGTCAGGCCCGTGCGGCGTTCGAAGCCGACCCGCACGACATCGCGTGCTTCATCGCCGAGCCCATCCAGGGTGAGGGCGGCGACCGCCACTTCCGGCCGCAGTTCTTCGCAGCGATGCGTGACCTGTGCGACGAATTCGACGCTTTGTTGATCTTCGACGAGGTGCAGACCGGCTGCGGAATGACCGGAACCCCTTGGGCGTACCAGCAATTGGGTGTTGCGCCCGATGTGGTCGCATTCGGCAAGAAGACCCAGGTCTGTGGCGTCATGGCCGGCGGCCGGGTCGACGAGGTGCCCGACAACGTGTTCGCCGTCAGCTCCCGCATCAACTCGACGTGGGGCGGCAACCTCGTCGACATGGTGCGTTGTCGGCGCATCCTGGAGGTCGTCGAGTCCGACCAGCTGATGATCCGGGCCGCCCATGCGGGTCGATACCTGCTCGACCGGCTCGCTGAGCTTGCGGTGGAGTTCCCGGAGCAGGTGTTCGATGTGCGAGGGCGCGGCCTGATGTGCGCGTTCAGCCTGCCCAGTGCGGCACAGCGCGATGAGCTGATCGCCAAGCTGTGGGACCGCGGCGTGATCATGCTCGCCAGCGGACCGGACAGCGTGAGGTTCCGGCCCGCGCTGACGGTATCGCGCCCAGAGATCGATGCCGCCGTCGACGCGGCGCGGGACGCGCTGCGCTAAACCTCGGTCGGTGTGGTGGGCGCTGTCAGGCGTTTGATGATCGCCCGCAGGCGGGGCAGATCGGAGCCGCCGACCAGTTCGCAACCGTGCAGCTCCGCCAGTTTGCGTGCGGCAGGGGTGAATTCATGGTTCGTGACCACCATGGTATTGGCGCAGTCGTGCATCGGCGCACCCGCAACGACCTCCTGGATGGCGCCCGCGCCGACGGGTCGCGCCTGTCGTTTGCATTGAATGGCAACGCGATTGGGACGCCTGCCGACGATGATGTCGACGCCCCAGTCGCCGGTGGTCGACGTCATGATCACCGGTGCCCCGCTGGACCGCGCGATCCGTGCAACGTAGTCCTCGAACTCAGTGCCCGACATCGCCGCGGCCACATCCTCGCGGCGATGGGGGGTACTGATGCCGTGGATTGCGCCGCGGATGAAGTGCGGCGCCGCGCCGATGACCAACGGAGCCGCCGCGGCAACCACCAAGCTCCACGCCGGCGTCATGCCCAGCATCCAGACGACCGCGCCGAGGCAGCCCGCGGCGAGCAATTGCCACTTCAGCGCCACGCGGCGAATGGTAGAGGCGTGCGGCGACATCGATTCCCAGCCACGCCGCACACTGTCCGATATACGAATGGTCGTACCAGCCACAATACGCACTCGCAGAATCCCGCGATAATCTGCAAATATGACCGATGAGCTGGCCGAACTCGGGGGGCAGACGCCCATCGAGCACGCGCTGGCCGGCGGCGATCCGCAGCGTGTGGGTTCTTTCAAGTTCTTCTTCGCCGACGAACGCTGGGAGTGGTCACCCCAGGTTCAGCGGATGCACGGCTACGAGCCGGGCGACGTGCAACCGACCACCGATCTGGTGCTCTCGCACAAGCACCCCGACGACTACGGTCAAGTTGCCGCGACGTTGGACGAGATCCGCCGGACGTCGGGCGCCTTCTCCACCCGGCACCGCATCATCGACACCCACGGGGAGATTCACCACGTCGTCGTGGTGGGTAACCAGCTGTTCGACGACGCCGGGTCGGTGGTGGGGACGCACGGCTTCTATGTCGACGTGACACCCTCCATGCAACAACGTCACGACCGGATCCTCAGCGAGGCGGTCGCGGAGATCGCGGAGACCAGAGGCGGCATCGAGCAGGCAAAAGGCATGCTGATGGTGGTCTACCGGATCAGCGCCGACTCGGCGTTCGAGCTGCTCAAGTGGCGCTCGCAGGAGACCAATACCACACTGCGGGCGCTGGCCGAACAGATCACCAGAGATTTCCTGGAGTTGCGGTACGACGAGGCACTGCCGCCCCGCAGCGCGTACGACCGCCTGCTGCTCACCGCGCATCAGCGCATCTCGACCTAGGGTTTACCAGTCCAACGCGCAGGGAATCTTCTACCCGTTCCCATCGGTGACTTTCGGGAGAGTCCAGCCGTGTACCAAAGCCCTGAGCGTGTGCGACAAGGCGACGCCACCGTGCGTGAGGCTGTGCGTTTCGGCGCGGCTTTCGCGGTGGCAGGCATCGCGTTCCTGTTCACCGCCGCCGTCTGGGTGAGTACGTGCACCGGCGCGACGGCGGACACGGTTGCTTGCGGCGTACCCCAGCGCACCCTGCTCGCCCTCGGGGCGCCCGTCATCCTGCTGATCGGCGGGCTGCGCGCCTTCTTCCGCACGTACCAGACATGGCGCAGGCAGGAAACGTGGTGGGCATGGCAGGGTGTCGGCTGGTTCCTGCTGACGATGATGCTGCTGGTGCTGATGATGAGCACGTCGCCGCTGGCCGGATCTGCGGTGTTCGCCGGATGACCGATCAGCCACTGACGGCGCTTGCACTCGTATGCAGCCTCAAGCCCAGCCCGGCACCATCCAGTAGCCAGTTGATGGCCGAGCATGTCTGCGAACAGCTGCGCGAGCAAGGCGTGAAGACCGAAGTTGTGCGCTGTGTCGATTTCGCGATCTCGCCCGGTGTCGAGGCCGATATGGGTGACGGTGACGAGTGGCCGAAGATTCGCGAAAAGGTGTTGAGATCCGACATTCTGGTGCTCGCCACCCCGGTGTGGCTGGGCAATCCGTCGAGTGTCACGCAACGGGTACTGGAACGCCTGGACGCCGAACTGTCCAACACCGACGACGCCGACCGGCCGCTCATGGTCGGCAAGGTGGCGGTGGTCGCGGTCGTCGGCAACGAAGACGGCGCGCACAAGGTCATCGCCGATTGCTTCCAGGGGCTCAACGACGTCGGATACTCGATTCCCGCGCAGTGTTCGACGTATTGGAACGGTGAGGCCATGCAGTCCAAGGACTACAACGACCTCGACGAAGTGCCGGAGGCGATCGCTTCGGCCACGGCGGCGGCGGCCCGTAACGCTGCTCATTTGGCGAGCTTGCTGAGCGAACGGCAATACCCGTCCTACCGGTGATGTTCGTTTCTCCCACAGCGCAGTCGGGTAGTTCTACCGTTGAATCAGCCCGTTTAGGGCGGCCACAGGTATGCCTAGAGAGGAGTACCGATGAAAGGCCCGAAGGACCCCGTCGACCATGCGCGAACTACCCGTCCGCATGCCGGGGAATCAATGAAAGACAACAAAATCATGCCGGGGCTCATCCTGATAGGAGTGGCCCTGGTGCTGTTCGTCTCATGCCTGGCGGCATTCGCCACCAAGCATCATGACGTCGGACTGATGCTGGCTTCTCTGGCCGGCGTCGGATTCGTCGCCGGTGGCGGATGGCTGATGATCGAGCACCTGAGGGTGCGGCGAATCGAAGACCGTTGGTACGCAGAGCATCCCGATGCCCTGCGGCAGCGGCCGAGTAGTTAACGTAAGCAAGCGGCCCAGCCGGATGTCTCCGACTGGGCCCGCTAGCTCAGGTCTTACTACTGGCTACTGCTCGGACTTTTGCCGCTCCTCGGCCGCCTTGGCTCCTCCGCGCGCGGCTTCGGCCTCCGCTTCCTTCTTGGCGGCGTCCTGCTGAGCGTCGGCCTTGTCCTGCTGGGCCTTGCCTTCGCGGACCATGTCGTCGCGGCCGGTCACCGTGCCGACGGCTTCCTTCGTCTTGCCCTTGACGTCCTCAACGGCACCCTTGATGCCTTCTTCAGGGCCACTGTTCTTCTCAGTCATATGTTGCCTTCCCGCTAGCTAGTGGAATTGGTCCAGCCCACTTCTTGAGCGTGGGGCCGCAGGGATCGCCCCGCGATTCAAGGGTTACCCGGGGCTGTGGACGCTAAACGCGATCGTCGTCGGGGTCGATGTCAACTGTTTCCAGCTGTTCCTGCCAGTCGGCGGCGGCGGCCTCGAGGGGCAACTCGCCGGGGGGCTCGGCAGCTGCTTCTTCATCCAGACCCGGTTCGCTCACCGGCCGTTGTTGGTCGGCAGCGTCGGCGTCGGGAATGTCGTAGGGGAGGTCTTGATCGTCGCGCATGATGCTCGAGGATACCCCGTCGCGGATCCGAAAACGTTTTGGTGCTTGAGTTTTTCGTCTCGTACGGCCTCGGCGCTAGCTCTTTGCGACCTTGCGGATCAGACGTGCGGTGCTGTGGTCCAGAAGCTCTTGCCGCTTGGCTGGGGCTCGGGTCCTCGCGGCGCGCTTGGCGGCGGCCGCGATAGTCAGACCGGATTCATACCCCTCGACGACGCGGGGATCCACGTATGAGCGGCGCGCCACGGCGGGGGTATTGCCGAGTTCCTCGGCGACCTCTTTCATGACCGCCGATTCGACGCGCTTGATCACGGACTTGTTCTCCGGCGGATCGGCGTCGACGAATGCCGCCGCCGCCAGCACCGTGCCGTGCCATGTGCGTAGATCCTTGACCGTGTACTCGTCGCCGACGAGTTCCTTGAACCGGCTGTTGAGATCGTCGGCGTGCAGGTCGGTCCACCCGGAACCGTTGCGGCACACCAGTAACCGCTCGCCGCGATGCGGTCTGCGCATCAATGCGCGCACCGATCTGACGACCTCACGGTCCTCGATCAGCAGGGTGCGGCGAACCCCGCTTTTGGCCGGATAGTCGAACTCAACCGCGTCGCTCTGCAGCGTCACGTGTTCACAGCGCAACGTCGCAAGGCCGAAGGAGTTGTTCTCCTCGACGTACTGTTCTGACCCCGAGCGGAAGTAGCCCAGGTCGAGCAGTTGCAGCGCCAGAGCGATCACCCGGTCGCGGGCGAGCCCCCGGCCGCGCAAGTCCGACGCGATCTGGCGCCGCATGTCTGGTAGTGCCGCCGACATGTCCAGGGCCCGGTCGAATTTCTCCTCGTTCCGGTCCTGCTGCCACTTCTGGTGGTAGAGGTACTGGCGTCGGCCGGCGGCGTCTGTTCCCACCGCCTGGATGTGACCGTTGGGATGAGGGCAGATCCACACCTTCTTCCAGGCCGGTGGGATCACCAGCCCGTTGATGCGATCGAGCGTCGTGGCATCGGTGATCGACGCACCGTCGGCGTCGTAATAGGAGAACCCGCGGCCGCGCCGGACGCGGCGCAGTCCGGGACCACGGAGTTCGCTACGACGCAGCCGCATGTTTGGGTGACGACCACGTGAGGGTAAGGAACGTGGACCATGCCGAATCACGCACCACGCTGGACGAGCTCATCTGCGGCATCACTGCATCATCGGCGCGAGGATGAGGAACGCCCCGGCATATATCGCCACCAAGATCAAGATCAATGCCAACAGGACCAGTCCGGCAGTCACGATCACTCGACGCAGTCCCCGGGTGCCTCCCTGGTCTGCGTCGTCGAGTCGGCTGCGCGACCCAATGTGCTTCATGACCGGGGTTTACCCGGCTCGAACGCGCTCCACACTTTGGTAGCGACTGCTCGCGGGAACGCCCGTGGTTAGCCGGGAGCGGACCTGGGGTAACCTCGCTTCGATATTGCCGGGAGGTCAAATGGCCGACGTTGCCAACACGAAGAACGGGCATCTACGGAACGCCGGGTCGGTCGAGCTTCGGGTCGCCGCCACTCTGGAAAACCTTGCAGTGCTGCGCACGCTCGTGGCGGCGGTCGCCACATACGAGGATCTGGACTTCGACTCCGTCGCCGATCTGCGGTTGGCGGTCGACGAAGCGTGTACGCGCCTCATTCGCTGCGCCGTACCCGATTCCACACTGCTGCTCGTCGTCGATCCGCGCGAAGATGCGGTCGTCATCCACGCGTCGGCGCCATGCAAGAGTCCCGACATTCTGGCCCCCGGCAGCTTCAGCTGGCACGTGCTGAGCTCGCTGACCGACGACGTACAGACTTTCCAGGACGGGCAGGGCCCTGAGGAAGGACAGGTCTTCGGGATCTCGATGACGACAAGGCGAGCGAGCTCGTTGCAGTGAGCCCTTCGACGTCACAGGGTTCGTCATCGCGATCGAACTCTGAGTACGCGGATGTCGCGGACATGTTTCGCGAGCTCGAGGGCGTACCCGAAGACAGCGCGGCCTTCCAGCGACAGCGAGACCGCATCGTCGAACGCTGCCTGCCATTGGCCGACCACATCGCCCGTCGGTTCGATGGGCGCGGCGAGTCCCGCGACGATCTCGTCCAGGTCGCCCGTGTCGGTCTGGTGAACGCGGTGATCCGCTTCGACGTGAACGCCGGATCGGACTTCGTGTCGTTCGCGGTGCCGACGATCATGGGCGAGGTCCGGCGACACTTCCGGGACAACAGCTGGTCGGTCAAGGTGCCCCGGCGGCTCAAGGAGCTGCACCTGCGGCTGGGCGCCGCCACCGCTGAACTGTCTCAGCGACTCGGCCGCGCACCCACCGCCTCGGAACTGGCGATCGAACTGGAGATGGACCGCGACGAGGTCGTCGAGGGTCTGGTCGCAGGCAGCTCCTACAACACGCTGTCCATCGACAGCGGCGGTGGAGGTAACGAGGACGCGCCCGCGATCGCCGACACGATCGGCGACGTCGACCTGGGACTAGACCAGATCGAGAACCGGGAAGCGTTGCGGCCCTTGCTCGCAGCGTTGCCCGAGCGAGAACGAACGGTTCTGCTGCTGCGCTTTTTCGAATCGCTCACGCAGACCCAGATCGCCGAACGAGTAGGCATCTCGCAGATGCACGTGTCCCGGTTGCTCGCGAAGTCTCTAGCGCGACTGCGGGACCAACTGCAGTAGGCGGGGCGGCTCACCCTGAACCGCCGACAGTGCGGTGTCGACGTCGCCGAAGAACGGCAGGAGCGAATCGGGATCACAGATCTGCAGCAGCCTCGTGACCGCCGGACTGGGCACCGACGCCCAGGCGATGGATTCGCCGGCGCAGCGGACGTTGAGTGTGTGCAGCGCCGAAAAGCCGGATGTGCCAAAGAAATCGACGCCGCTCAGGTCGAGCACCAAGCGGTTGATGCGATCACCGTGTCGCAGCGCGTAGTCGACGAGTGCCTGCGCGTTCGCCGCGTCGATCTCGCCGTGCGCCGTGACCACAGCGGTGTTCGGCGGTATCGAACGGGTCGCGAAATGCGCTGAATGCGACTCGGCGCGCACGATCAGGGACTGCGGTGGCGTCGGAGCATCTTGTGTTGGGGTAGACATTGTGACTCCATCAGTGGTGAATACATCGATTCGTACTGTGGCTCACGTCAAATTGGGCCCTGCGCTTTTGAAAGCCTGGCTGCAGGGCCACAGCCCTGCACGTCGATGACGTTTGCAGCTGGCTGTGATTTCAACCTGATTCGAACCCTACGCCTCACGATCGAAAACGACAACGTGAATGACGCGGACGTCATAAGTCCAGTTCACAGCGTCGGATGCGCTGCCCGGTTGTCTGAAACGCCTGGTAGACCCACACTTGTCGACATGTCGACCATGGCCGCCGGTATTTTGCTTGCCGCCGGGGCGGGCACGCGGTTCGGTATGCCGAAAGTGCTTGCTGCACAAGGTGGGTGGCTGAAATCAGCGGTGGCGGCCTTACATCATGGCGGCTGTGAAGACGTGGTCGTCGTGCTGGGCGCGGCGATCGTCGCTGTGCCTGCTCCTGCCCGCGCCGTCATCGCGACTGACTGGTCAGACGGGTTGTCGGCATCGTTGCGTACGGGTCTGTCGGCCGTGGAAGCCGACTTCGCAGTGCTGCACACCGTCGACACCCCCGACGTAGGCGCCCAAGTGGTGGACCGAGTGCTGGCCGCAGCGCGATCATCGACGTCGGGCCTCGCGCGCGCGTATTTCGGCGACACGCCCGGCCACCCCGTCGTCGTCGCGAACCGGCATTGGACCGAACTACTCCGAGGACTGCGCGGCGACGAGGGCGCGCGCGCGTTTCTCTCGGCACGCTCAGATGTCGTCGAGGTGGACTGCGCCGACCTGGCGACCGGCCGCGACATCGATTCCGAGTGATCAGCCGCCGATCGGGCCAGGGATCGTCAGCCCCAGCATCGCCGTCGCGAAGCGTCGCACCGACTGTTCGGCAACCGCGACGGCGTCGTCGTGGCCGTCACGCGTTCTGGTCCGCAGAGTGCCGGCCACCGGATCGATACTCACCTCGGCCAACATCTCACCGGTCGTCGGTTCGCAGACCGCCCACGTGTATCCGGTGTCGGAGGCCCATCGCGCCGTACAGCGCGCCACATAGCCAGGGTCGGACTCGCCCATTGCGGCGAGCGCGGGACGGTCGTCCATCAACTCGTCCGCACGCAATGCGCGCAGATACCAAGCACCGGCATTAATTTCCACGGGCTCCACCCGTCGATGGTAGGCATGGCCTATGAGGATCACAGTGATCGGTGCGAGCGGCCTGATCGGCACCAAGGTGGTGGCCCTACTCGAGGCCGACGGGCACGAGGTCGTCGCGGCATCGCGGGGAACTGGTGTCGATGTCCTCAGCGGCGACGGCCTCGGCGAGGCGCTGGCGGGGGCCGACGCGCTCGTCGATGTCACGAATTCTCCGTCGTTCGAAGACGGGCCGGTGTTGGAGTTCTTCACCACGGCGACGACGAATGTGGTGGCGGCCGCGAAGAACGCCGGGGTCGGACACTATGTTGTGCTGTCGATCGTGGGTGTGGACGGTCTGCCGCTCAGCGGGTACATGCGGGCCAAGGTCGCGCAGGAGAGGCTGCTCAGTCAATCCGGCATTCCCTACACCATCGTGCGCGCCACGCAGTTCGCCGAGTTCACCGACGCCATCACCGGATCGATGACCGTCGGCGACGAGGTACGCGTTCCCGATGCGCTGATTCAGCCCATTCCCGCGGACAGGGTCGCCTCCGATGTCGCGCGCGCCGCCGTCGCCGGACCGCTGAACGGTGTCGTGAACATCGGTGGACCGCAGAAGATCCCGTTCGAGCAGATGGCCCGCGACACGTTGGCCCGGCAGGGCGACGACACCAAGACCGTCGTGGTCGACCCCGAGGCCGGCTACTTTGGTACGCCGCTACAGCGCAACAGCCTCGTCACGCCCGACTAGCGCGATTCCCGGGTGAGGACTACTTGATCTCGGCGAGCACCGTGCCCTGCGTGACGGCCGCACCGGGCTCGACCGCGAGGCCGGTGATGACGCCGTCCTTGTGCGCGGTGACCGGGTTCTCCATCTTCATCGCCTCGAGGACCACGACGAGATCGCCCGAAGCAACCTCCTGACCCTCTTCGACAGCCACCTTGACCACGGTGCCCTGCATCGGTGCCGTCACCGAATCGCCGGATGCCGCCGCGCCGCCGGACGAACCGCGCTTGCGTGCCTTGGGCTTCTTGCGGACGACACCGCCGCCCGCGGGCGCACCACCGCCGCCGCCGATGGCCAGATCGCCGGGCAGCGACACCTCGATGCGGCGACCTCCCACCTCGACGACGACCGACTGCCGCGGAATGGTGTCTTCCTCTTCGATCGCTTCACCGCCGGTGAACGGTTCGACGGTGTTGTCCCACTCGGTTTCGATCCACCGGGTGTGCACGTCGAACTTCTCGCCGTCACCGATGAACGCCGGGTCGGACACCACGGCGCGGTGGAACGGGATGACCGTCGCCAGTCCCTCGACGTGGAACTCAGCCAGGGCGCGGCGCGAGCGGGCCAGCGCCTCGTCGCGGGTGGCGCCGTAGACGATCAGCTTCGACAGCATCGAGTCGAACTGGCCGCCGATCACCGAACCGGCCTCGACGCCGGAGTCCAGGCGCACACCGGGACCGGTGGGGATGTCATACCGGGTGACCGGGCCGGGCGCGGGCAGGAAGCCGCGGCCCGCGTCCTCGCCGTTGATGCGGAACTCGAACGCGTGCCCGCGCGGCGTCGGATCCTCGGTGATGTCCAGTGCCTCGCCGTTGGCGATCTTGAACTGCTGCAGGACCAGGTCGATGCCTGCGGTCTCCTCGGTGACCGGGTGCTCGACCTGCAGACGGGTGTTCACCTCGAGGAATGAGATCAGCCCGTCCTGGCCGACGAGGTATTCGACGGTGCCTGCGCCGTAGTAGCCGGCCTCCTTGCAGATGCGCTTGGCAGACTCGTGGATCTCCTTGCGCTGCGCGTCGGTCAGGAACGGCGCGGGCGCCTCCTCGACGAGCTTCTGGAAGCGGCGCTGCAGCGAGCAGTCGCGGGTGCCTGCGACGACGACGTTGCCGTGCGTGTCGGCGATGACCTGAGCCTCGACGTGGCGCGGCTTGTCCAGGTAGCGCTCGACGAAGCACTCACCGCGGCCGAATGCCGCGACGGCCTCACGGGTGGCCGACTCGAACAACTCCGGGATCTCTTCGATCGTGCGGGCGACCTTCATGCCGCGGCCGCCGCCGCCGAACGCGGCCTTGATGGCCACCGGTACGCCGTACTCCTTGGCGAACGCAACAACCTCGTCGGCGTCCTTGACTGGGTCGGGGGTCCCCGGAACCAGCGGCGCCTCGGCGCGCGCGGCGATGTGTCGCGCGGTGACCTTGTCGCCGAGATCACGGATTGACTGCGGGCTGGGGCCGATCCAGATCAAGCCGGCGTCGAGCACGGCCTGAGCGAAATCGGCGTTCTCCGAAAGGAATCCGTAGCCAGGATGGATGGCGTTCGCGCCGGATTTCTCGGCCGCCTCCAAGAGCTTCTCGAAGACGAGATAGGACTCGGCGGAGGTCTGGCCGCCGAGCGCGAAGGCTTCGTCGGCGAGCCGCACGTGAGGTGCGTCGGCGTCGGGTTCGGCGTACACGGCCACGCTTGCAAGCCCGGCGTCCTTGGCTGCCCGGATCACCCTGACCGCGATTTCCCCGCGATTGGCGACGAGCACCTTGGAGATCTTTGAGCTGGCGTGACTTGCCACTGCGCCTCCTGACGGCATGGTTTTTAAGAAACGTCTTTAAGAATGTATCGGAGGCAGTTTAGGCGGCAGCACGACGCCCACGCCAAGCCGGTATCGGTTACTGCCGGGTAGCCCCATTCACAGTGCTCGGTTGCGCCTCATGCGATCGGCGCTGTTCGCCGTTTGCGCTTGGCGTCGCGCCGCGCTCTGACCGCTCGAACGAGCGAGCTCTCCCGTCCATAGGGATGGCCGTACTGCAGCACAAGCGTCACTCGCAGAGTGTCGTTGGCCCAGGGCAGCACGGCGTGAAGCGCACGGTATCCCCTGAAGAGGTACGCATCGCCAGGCCTGAGCGGGATGGTGAACGCGGACGGGTCGCCCTGATAGCGGCGGCGCATCCGGCGCCCGTATATCTGTTTGTGCACGAGCAGTCGCTCGGCCGCGCTCAGCGCGGCCCAACGGCGGTGCGGGCGATGGTCGGGGAATATCGCCACCTGACCCGCCCCGTCGGCGGGCACGACGATCGGAACGAGCATCGTCACCGCATTCGCGTCGTAATGCCAGTCGAATGGCGGGGTGTCCACGTCCGAACCGTCGAGTATGCGAAGAACTCGTTGCTGATAGCCCGCGTAATCCGATTCCGATTCGGGGAACGACGTCAGCGAATGCAAAAACGCTTCAACGCGCTGGTTCTCGGCCAGCGCCGCGATGGTGGGGCACTCCCAGGAATCCCCGTAGACCAAGCTGTGCTCACGCCATCCGTGGCGAGCGAGGTAGTCGTTCACCTCGGTGCGTGCCGCGCTGAGCCACTCGGTCGGGATGACGCCCCCGAGTGAGACGAGTCCGTGCCGGTCGAGGTCAGTCCCGGCGTGGTCGACGTGGCTCTCCAGGCGCACCGCTATCGCAGTGTTGAAGCGCTGACCGTGCGTATCGATCACTGCAGGGTGATACCCGGAAGGTCGTTGCGCTACTCGCTGCTGGTCGCCGCGCACAGATCGCCGACCGGCGTGGGCAGGCTCACCGGCTATCTCAGCCGCTTCTTGATGCGGGCGAGCATCGCGGACATGCCACGCAGTCGCAATGGGCTGATCAGCGCGGCCAGGCCGAGTTCGCTGTAGAAGTCGTCGGGTACCGCGAGGATGTCAGCGGCGGGCTGTGAGTCGAGTCCGGCCGCCAGGATCGCCGCGAAACCGCGTGTGGTCGGCGCCTCCGCGGGCGCGCTGAAATACAGCCGGACGTTGTCCCGGTCGGTGGCGTCGACGTGGAGGAACAGCGGCGACTGACATTCGGGCACCGGCTCCATGGCCGCCTCTTCCAGTTCGGCGGGCAGCGGCGGCAGTTCGCCCGCGAACTCCAGCAGCAGCTGCAGCTTGTCCTGGCCCTGCATCTCCTTGAAGTCGGCCACGACCTCGGCCAGCGCGGTGGGCATTGGGCGCGGTGGTGGGACGACCGAAGTCATGTCGCTTCGCCAGGCTCTTCCCCGACGGCCACGGGCACCCGCACCGCGTTGCCCCACTCGGTCCAGGAGCCGTCGTAATTACGCACGCCGTCGCGGCCCAGCAGATGCGTCAGCACGAACCAGGTGTGGCTGCTCCGTTCGCCGATGCGGCAGTACACGACGGTTTTGTCGTCGTCGGACAGGAAGCCGTACAGCTCGTCGAGTTCAGCGCGGGTGCGGAACTGGCCGTTGTCCTTGGCCGCCTTGGCCCACGGGATCGACCGTGCGGTTGGAATGTGCCCGCCGCGCAGGGCGCCCTCCTCGGGGTAGTCGGGCATGTGGGTGCGCTCTCCGGTGTACTCCTGCGGAGAGCGGACGTCGATCAGCGGTTGCGAGCCGATGATCTCCAGCACGTCCTCTTTGAATGCGCGGATCGGCGCGTCGTTGCGTTCAACGACCGGGTAGCCCGTGGTCTGCTTGGACGGTACGTCCAGGTTGGTGTCGCGGCCGTCGGAGATCCACAGGTCGCGCCCGCCATCGAGCAGACGCACGTCGGGGTGGCCGAACAGCGTGAACACCCACAGGGCATAGGCGGCCCACCAGTTGCTCTTGTCGCCGTAGATGACGACGGTGTCATCGCGGGAGATGCCCTTGCGGTTCATCAGCTCGGCGAACTGGGCGCCGTCGATGTAGTCGCGGACCGTCGGGTCGTTGAGGTCGGTGTGCCAGTCGATCTTCACCGCGCCGGGGATGTGGCCGGTGTCGTAGAGCAGCACGTCCTCGTCGGATTCGACGATGGCCAGCCCGGGCCTGCCTAGGTTGCCCGACAACCAATCGGGGGTGACCAGGCGTTCCGGGTGGGCGTACTCGGCCAGGGCGGGGGCGGGATCGGCGGGTAGCGGCACAACTGCGAGCCTACCCACGCGGCGGATCAACGCAGCGGGTTGGCGGACCAGAGTTGTGCGATCGACAGGCCGCCGTCGGCGAGCAGTCGACGGATCAGCGGAAGTCCGATGCCGATCACCGACGACGGGTCGCCGTCGACGCCGTCGACGAACCAGCCGCCCAGGCCGTCGAGCGTGAATCCACCCGCCACCGCCGCGGGCTCGCCGCTGTCGACATACGCATCCAGATCCGCCGTGGACGGGTGGCCGAACCGCACGGTGGTCACCGTCGCGTCGGCGGCGCGCCACGTTATTCCGTTGTCCTGCAATCGAATAACGCTGTGTCCGGTATAGAGCTCGCCCGAAGTCCCCGCCATCTGCTGCCAGCCGGCGCGCGCCTCGTCGGCCGTGGTCGGCTTACCGCGCAATGCGCCATCGTGGTACAGCATCGAATCGCAGCCGATGACAACGCAGTCGGAAGCGATGTCGGCATCGAGGATCCCGACGACGGCTTCCGCCTTCGCGGCGGCCAGCGCGGTGGTCACCTCGGCTGGGGTGGCCGACGGTTCCAGACGGGCCATCGCGGCGTCCTCGTCGACACCGGAGACGATGACAAGTGGGTCGATTCCCGCCTGGCGCAACACCTTACGGCGGCCGGGCGATGCTGACGCGAGAACGAATCGCGTCATCGATGGCGCATGTGCGTCCGTTGCTGAAGGGTCACCTTCTGCCAGCTGAAGAACGAGTAGCGCAGCCGGTCGACCGGATGGCCCCACAGGTTCTCTTCCTGCTCCCGCGGCTCGGCGGGAGTGCCGGAAGCGGCGGCGAGCACGGCGATGACCGCGCCGATCTCCTCATCGGTCGGCTTGCCCTTCACGACCTGGATGGGCGCTTCGTGGTGTTGTGGTTCCTCACTCACCGTCTCGTCCTCGCTCACAGACGCGCTCACAGCGACCGGATCGTTCGCGCCGCTCACAGTGGGATGTTCCCGTGCTTCTTCGGCGGCACCTGCGTGATCTTGCGTTCGAGCAGACGCAGGGCCGTTGCGACGTAGCCGCGGGTGTGCGACGGCGGGATCACCGCGTCGACATAGCCACGTTCGGCGGCGATGTACGGATTGACCAGGGTGTCCTCGTACGTCTGCTGCAGCTCCAGCCGCAGCGCGTCGACATCCTGACCCTCCTTGGCCGCCTTGGCCAGCTCCTGGCGGTACACGAACCCGACCGCGCCGGCGGCGCCCATGACCGCGATCTGCGCGCTCGGCCACGCGACGTTCACATCGGCGCCCATCTCCTTCGAGCCCATGACGCAGTACGCGCCGCCGTAGGCCTTGCGGGTGATGACGGTGATCTTGGCGACGGTCGCCTCGCCGTAGGCGTACAGCAGCTTTGCGCCGCGGCGGATGATGCCGTTGTACTCCTGGTCGGTGCCCGGCAGGAAGCCCGGCACATCGACCAGCATCACGATCGGCACGTTGAAGCAGTCGCAGGTGCGGATGAACCGCGCCGCCTTTTCCGAGGCGTTGATGTCCAGGCAGCCCGCGAACTGGGTCGGCTGGTTGGCGACGATGCCGACCGGTCGGCCTTCGATGCGGCCGAAGCCGACGATGATGTTCTGCGCGTAGCCCTGCTGCACCTCGAGGAACTCGTCGTCGTCGAGGATCCGCGTGATGACCTCGTGCATGTCGTAGGGCTGGTTCGGCGAATCGGGGATCAGCGTGTCCAGCTCGAGGTCTTCTTCGGTGAGGTTGTCCTCGATCGCGCCCTCCGGCACCGCGGCCGGGTAGCGCGGCGGGTCGGCGTAGTTGTTGGCGGGCAGGTACGACAGCAGGTCGCGGACATAGTCGAACGCGTCCTGCTCGCCTGTCGCCACGTAGTGCGCGGTGCCCGACTTGGCCATGTGCGTGTGCGCGCCGCCCAATTCCTCCATGGTGACGTCCTCGCCGGTGACGGTCTTGATGACATCCGGTCCGGTGATGAACATCTGGCTGGTCTGGTCGACCATGACGACGAAGTCGGTCAGCGCGGGGGAGTAGACGTGCCCGCCCGCGGCGGCGCCCATGATCAGCGAGATCTGCGGGATGACGCCGGAGGCCATGATGTTGTTGTGAAAGATGTTGCTGTACAGGCCAAGTGACACCACACCCTCTTGGATGCGGGCTCCGGCGCCGTCGTTGATGCCGATCAGCGGACGCCCGGTCTTGATCGCCAGATCCTGAACCTTGACGATCTTCTCGCCGTAGACCTCGCCGAGGCTGCCGCCGAACACCGAGACGTCCTGGCTGAAGATGCAGACCTCGCGCCCGTCGATGGTGCCGTAGCCGGTCACCACACCGTCGCCGAACGGGCGCTTGTCCTGCAGTCCGAAGTTCGTGCTGCGGTGCCGGGCCAGCGCGTCGAGTTCGACGAACGAGCCCTCGTCCAGCAGTGCCAGGATGCGCTCACGGGCGGTCAACTTGCCCTTGGCGTGGATCTTCTCGACCGCCGCCTCGCCGACCGGGTGCAGCGTCTCTTCGGTGCGCCTGCGAAGATCGGCCAGCTTGCCTGCGGTGGTGTGGATGTCGATCTCGTGCTCGCCTGCGGGCTCGACCGACTGATCGCTAACACTCGTCATGAGCGTCGATGCTAACGAACGGCGTGAACGACGCGGACAGCGCGTCCTTAATATCTCCTTAAGCAGGCGCGCGCAGCGTCGCTTACGTTTGGCCGATGACTGCTGAGCGCGCTCCCCTCGACGAAACGACGCTGCGTGCCGCCATCGAAGGCGGCCCAGTGTGGCGGACGGTCGAGGTGGCGGCCGAGACCGGATCCACCAACTCCGACCTGATCGCGCGCGCCAACAGCGGCGCCGACATCGCGGGCGCGGTGCTGATCGCCGAACACCAGACCGCCGGCCGCGGCAGGCAGGGGCGCAGCTGGTCGGCGGCGCGGTACGCCCAGATCACGCTGTCGGTGGCGATCGATGCCGCCGCGGTGCCGACGGAAGCCTGGGGCTGGCTTCCGCTGGCGACGGGCGTGGCCATCGTCGACACCGTGACCGGCGTCGGCGTCGACGCCGGATTGAAGTGGCCCAACGACGTGCTCGCCGGTGGCGGCAAGCTGGCGGGAATCCTCGCCGAGGTCGCCGCCGAGCAACGGGTGGTCGTCGTCGGCATCGGCCTCAACGTGTCACTGCGTGGTGACGAGGTGGGCGTCGACTGTGTGACGTCCCTCGTCGGGCTCGGCGTCACGGCGCCGGATCGTGGCGAACTCATCGTTCGGCTGCTGAGCGAGCTGGGCCGTCGCGTCGATGCCTGGCGCAGCGCCGGCGGCGCGGACCCGGAACTGATCGCCGACTACCGGGCCCGCAGCCTGACCCTCGGGATGCCGGTCCGCGCAACCCTCCCCGGTGATCGCGAGATCGTCGGGGTAGCCCGCGATGTCGACGGCCAGGGCCGGCTCTCGATCGACACCGACGGGCAGACGACGACAGTCGCCGCAGGTGACATCGTCCACTTGCGACCCGCGGGCACCTGATCCGGAATAGGGTCTTCGCTCATGGGATATCCGGAGAAGGTGCTCGCCAAAGACGAGCATGTGGTGCTGCACCGCCATCCGCATTGGAAGCGTCTGATCGGCCCCATCTTGATCCTGTTGGTGATCACTGCGGTCGCGACGTTCGCGGCGGGCTACGTCAACACCACCAACTGGGATCCCACCGCCCGCAACGTGGTGATGATCGTGATCGCGGTCGTGTGGGCGGTCATCGTCATCTGGCTGACGATCTGGCCATTCCTCAATTGGTGGACGACGCATTTCGTCATCACCGACCGCAGGGTGATGTTCCGGCACGGGCTGCTGACCCGCTCAGGCATCGACATTCCACTGGCCCGGATCAACAGCGTGGAATTCCGCCACGGCGTGCTCGATCGCATGCTGCGCACCGGCACGCTGATCATCGAGTCAGCGTCTCAGGATCCGCTGGAGTTCATGGACATCCCGCGAGTGGAAGAGGTCCACTCGCTGCTGTATCACGAAGTCTTCGACACCCTGGGCTCGGAGGAATCGCCGAGCTGAGCCAGCCGCCGCGCGCGACGGGTCGGCCTGCGCAGCGGTGTCACGTTGCCGTCCGCGGCGTCGGGGTGCAGAGCCGGGTCGCGCACATCCTCCACAGCCTCGGCGATACCGCCGCCGGTGAGCGTGGCCTCCAGTGCCTTGTCCGGGTTGCGCCCGAACTCGTCGGGGAACACGAACCGCCGGAACGCCCAGAATCGGAAGGCCATCTGGAGCAGGTTGCCGATGATGTAGGCGGCGACGAAGTCGGAGATGTTCTCCACCGTCAGGCTGACTTCGGGCACACGCAACATCAGCACGTAGCTGGAGAACCACAGCGGCGCCATCGACAGCAGCACGCCGACGCCGCTGAACGCGAAGAACATCAGCGCCTCGTGGTGCCGTTCCCGGCCGCCGCGGTCGCGGAAGCTCCATTCGCGGTTGAGGATGTACGACGCGATCACCGCGACGACGCCGGCGATGATCTTCGCTGTCACGGGCTTGGGCTCCAGCACCGTGAGCTTCAGCGTGAAGAAGACCGTCGAATCGATGACGAAGGTGGTGGCGCCGACGATCGCGAACTTGATGAGCTCGTGGTGCCGTTCGAAGTACGGCCGGATCGGGCGTGGGAGCCGCGCGATCGTGGCATCGGTGAAGGACACAACAGGGCAGTGTACGGAAATTGACCACCTCACGCGTACCTGTGCAGGTCACCGCCGGGAAACGCGGCGCTCGCCGCATGACAACATAGGCACGTGCCGCGCAATTGGACTAAGCCGCCGCTGGTGACCATGATCGGCGGCGGACAGCTGGCGAGGATGACCCATCAGGCGGCCATCGCGCTCGGTCAGACCCTGCGTGTGTTGGCCGTCACACCCGAGGATCCTGCGGCCCAGGTGACCCCCGATGTCGTGCTGGGCTCGCACGACGACCTGGATGCGCTGCGCCGTGCGGCGGTCGGCGCGGACGCGCTGACGTTCGACCACGAGCACGTGCCCACCGAGATGCTCGAGAAGCTGATCGCGGAGGGGGTGAACGTCGCGCCGCCGCCGGCGGCGCTGATCCACGCCCAGGACAAGCTGGTGATGCGACGACGCCTGGAGGCGCTCGGTGCGCCGGTGCCGCGGTTCGCGGCCGTGACGTCGCCTGGCGACGTGGACGATTTCGCGGCGGGTTCGGATACCGCGCTGGTGCTCAAGATCGTGCGCGGGGGATACGACGGGCGCGGGGTCACGTTGGCGCGCGATATCGCCCACGCGCGCGAGGCGGCCGCCGAGTATCTGGCGTCGGGTGCCGACGTCCTGGTCGAGGAGAAGGTCGAGATGCGGCGTGAACTCGCTGCGCTGGTGGCACGTTCACCGTTCGGTCAGGGTGCGGCGTGGCCGGTGGTGCAGACCGTTCAGCGCGACGGCATCTGCGTGGAGGTGATCGCACCGGCCCCCGACCTCGCCGACGACGTCGCCGGTGCCGCAGGCGGTCTCGCGCTGCGACTTGCCGAGGAGCTCGGCGTGGTCGGTGTGCTGGCGGTCGAACTGTTCGAGACAACCGACGGCGGACTGCTGGTGAACGAGTTGGCGATGCGGCCCCACAATTCGGGGCACTGGTCGATGGACGGCGCGCGCACCAGCCAGTTCGAGCAGCATCTTCGGGCGGTGCTGGATTACCCGCTGGGGGACACCTCGCCGATCGCGCCGGTGATCGTCATGGCGAATGTGCTTGGCGCTCAAGAAAGCCCGACGATGAGCATGGATGAACGAGTGCATCACCTGTTCGGGCGAATGCCGGAGGCCAAGGTGCATCTGTACGGCAAGGGCGAGCGTCCCGGTCGCAAGATCGGCCACGTCAACGTGCTCGGGGCGGCGTGGGGATCCCCGGACGACGCGGCGTATGTCGCGGAGGTCCGGGAACGCGCGACCCGCGCGGCGCACTGGTTGTCGCATGCGGAATGGAGCGACGGATGGAGTGGGCATGAGTGACGGCACGACGCCACGCGTCGGCGTGATCATGGGCAGCGACAGCGACTGGTCGGTGATGGAGGACGCGGCACTTGCGCTGGCCGAGTTCGACATTCCGTTCGAGGTCGGCATCGTGTCGGCGCATCGCACACCCGATCGGATGCTGGACTATGCGAAGTCGGCCGCAGCGCGCGGCATCGAGGTGATCATCGCCGGTGCCGGCGGAGCCGCACACCTGCCGGGCATGGTGGCTTCGGCGACCCCGCTGCCCGTCATCGGCGTTCCGGTGCCCCTGTCCAAGCTCGACGGCCTCGATTCGCTGCTGTCGATCGTCCAGATGCCCGCCGGGGTGCCCGTGGCGACCGTGTCGATCGGGGGCGCCCGCAACGCCGGGCTGTTGGCCGTGCGGATTCTCGGCTCGTCGGATGCCGCACTGCGCAAGCGCGTCGAGGCTTTCCAGAGCGCGCTGTCGGAGATGGTGCTGCAGAAGGACGCGGCGCTGCGTGACCGGTTGTTCGGCCGGGACGGTAAAGTTACCGACGAGTAGCAAGGAGTTCTTCATGGGCATCGGAAACCCGTCGTTCGACGCATTCAAGCTTTCTGACGAGCACACTGAGTTGCGCGCGGTGTTGCGCGATCTGTGCGACAAGGAGATCGCTCCCCACGCCGCGGACGTCGATGAGAAGGCGCGCTACACCGACGAAGCCGAAGCGGCGCTGACCGCGGCCGGCATGGCCGCGATCCACATCCCCGAGGAGTACGGCGGCCAGGGCGGCGATTCGGTGGCCGCCTGCATCGTCATCGAAGAGGTCGCGCGGGTGTGCGCGTCGTCGTCGCTGATCCCGATCTGCAACAAGCTCGGCACCATGGGCCTGCTGCTGCGGGGGTCCGAAGAGCTCAAGAAGCAGGTGCTGCCGAGCATCGGCGCGGGAGAGGCGATGGCGTCCTATGCGCTGTCGGAGCGTGAAGCCGGTAGCGATGCGGCGTCGATGCGGACCCGCGCGCGCCGCGACGGAGACGACTGGGTGCTCAACGGTGCCAAGTGCTGGATCTCCAACGGCGGGCATTCCACCTGGTACACCGTGATGGCGGTGACCGATCCGGACAGGGGCGCCAACGGCATCTCGGCTTTCGTTGTGCACAAGGACGATCCGGGGTTCGCGGTCGGCGCCAAGGAACGCAAGCTGGGCATCAAGGGGTCCCCGACGACCGAGTTGTATTTCGAGGACTGCCGCATCCCCGGCGATCGGATCATCGGCGACGAGGGCAGCGGCTTCAAGACCGCGCTGGCCACTCTCGACCACACCCGCCCGACGATCGGTGCCCAAGCTGTCGGTATCGCCCAGGGCGCGCTCGAGGCCGCAATCGCATACACCAAGGAGCGCAAGCAGTTCCGTCAGCGCATCGCAGATTTCCAGGCGGTGCAGTTCATGCTCGCGGATATGGCGATGAAGATCGAGGCGGCCCGATTGATGGTGTACACCGCGGCCGCCCGCGCCGAACGTGGCGAGCCCGACCTCGGTTTCATCTCCTCGGCGTCCAAGTGCTACGCCTCCGACGTCGCGATGTCGGTGACCACCGATGCGGTGCAGCTGTTCGGCGGCTACGGCTACACGGTGGACTTCCCCGTCGAGCGGTTCATGCGCGACGCCAAGATCACGCAGATCTACGAGGGCACTAACCAGATTCAGCGTGTGGTCATGTCACGCGCACTGCTCAAGTAGCTTTCTCTGCGAAAAGACGCGAAATCCCCCTAATTCCAGCCAATTCGGGGGTTTTCGCGTCTTTTCGTCGATGGTGTTTGTCGGACCGTCAGCCCGCGTACTCGATGAAGAACGCCATCCCCGCCTCGAGGTGATAGGTGTTGTGGCAGTGGGTGATCCATTTCCCGGGATTATCGGTGTCGAAGTCGACATCGACGGTTTGCAGCGGCGGCACCAGCACGGTGTCCTTGCGGGCCTTACTGGTGTCGCCGTTCATCACCTGGAATGTGTGGCCGTGTAGATGGAACGGGTGAAACATCATCGACTCGTTGATGTAGCGGATGCGGACCCGTTGGTTCGGCTGCACTGCCACCCCATCGCGCGGCGGGTCGTACAGCTTTCCGTTGATCGGCCAGTTGTAGCCGTCGACGGGTCCGGCCAGGCGGGCGTCGATGATCTGATCGGGCTCTTTTGCGGGCAGCGTCACCTCCGGCGCGGGTGACAGCGTCGCGGTGTCCAGCGGTACCTGGGTACGTACCGACGCAACGAACTCGTCGACGTTCACCGTGGCGGGCCTATTGTCGACCCGCATGTTCAGCTGGGCGTGGCCCGGCTTGCCGTAGGGCACGGCGATGACCGGCAGCGACTCGGTGACGGTGATGATCGCGTCGACCCGCTCGCCCATGCCGAGGATGACCGAGTCCGCCTGCACCGGCATCACCGGGTAGCCGTCGGTCTGGATGACCGTCATGGACGTGCCGGGCACCGCTACCCGGAACGCGGTGTCGGAGCCGGCGTTGATCACCCGCATCCGAATCCGTTGGCCCGTACGATAATCCGTGACCTGCGGATCTTTCGCGACGCGGCCGTTGATGATGAAGTAGGGGTAGGTGACGTCGCCGCCGTCTTGGCCGAGCGGAGTCGCCGGAGTCACGCCAGGGCCGCCGGGTTCCATCGGCTTCATCCCCGTCTTGCGCAGGTTCTCGAACACCTGGTCGGCGTTGGTGCCGGTGCCGTCGATCCAATCGTCCAGCACGACAACGAGCTCGTCGTCGTAGTCGACCTTCTCGTCGGGGTCCTCGATGATGAGTGGCCCGTACAGGCCGCGGTCCAGTTGGGTGCCGACATGCGAATGGAACCAATACGTTCCGGCATCGGGCACCACGAAGTCGTAGGTGAACGTCTGACCATTGGCCACCGCCGCCTGCGTCAGGGGCGGCACCCCGTCCATATCGTTGACGATCGCGATCCCGTGCCAGTGCACCGTGACGCCCTGCGGCAGGGCGTTGGTCAATTCGGCCCGGAGTCGCTCCCCCTTGCGCAGGCGAATTTCACGGGCGGGCACCTGATTGTTGTAGGCCCAGGTGCGAAGCGTGGCGCCGGCGAGGTCGATGTCGGTCTCACCGGCCGCCAGAGTGAGGTTCGCGGGTCCGGCTGACGGTGACTGCGACTGCGAGCAGGCCGCGGCCACCCCCGCGAAGCCCATCGCGCCCACGACCATGAACTGCCGTCGACTGATCATGATTTCAGCGTGACACTGTTCACTCAACCGCGGGTGATCTTCTCCATTTGTCTGCGACGACCCATCGCCGCGGCATCCTGATTCGCCACCTGCACCAGCGACGCACCCGCCGCGAAAATCGCCAGCAGATTCTCAGTCAGGTGGTTTGCGTTCGTCCAATCGGCCGTCGACATCACGCGGTCGTCGGCCGTGAGACCCTGTGCGGCAGCGGACGCCTGCGCGCCGGCCAGCACGTCGTCCACCGAGCGGCCCTCCAGTGCGTTACCGGGATGGCGTTCGGGGATGATCTGGTCGCCGTGCACACGGACCGCGGTGGCGTAGTCGGTCACGCCAACGGGTAGATCGGGCGCCGGCTTGCCGAACGGATCCAGCGACAGCACGGCGATCTCGCCCACTCCGACGGCGTCGTCGGCCTCATCGAGCCGATCCGCGGTACACAACGCGATGTCGGCTTCTCCGGCGGTGACGACTTCGGCGCCGATCCACCAGATTCCGAACAGCACGGCCGCGGTCTGCCAGTGTGCGGGCAACAGCACCGCGACCCTGCTGGACGGCCCCGCGCCCAACTCGTCACGCAGCAGGTTGCCGGTCTTGGCCGCCCAGTTCCACAATGTGGCGGTGGACAGTTCGATGCGCTCACCGGTCGCGTCGTCGTAGTAGGTGATCCGCGGACCGGCAGGATCGGCTGCCATGAGCGGATCGAGAATCGCCGAACTGACTGTGCTCACAGCTAGTTGACGCACTCCGGGTCGTTCGAGCCGGCGGTGATGATCGGCGATGCCAGTGGGTCTTCCGCCGTGGAGCCGGCCGCGACGGGGTCGGCGGTGGTCAGCGTCGGGTCGATGCCGTCGAGGCCCGAACCGGGACCCGTGTAATCGGCAGCGAGCACCACCCGCACCGAGCCGGGCGCCACCGACGCGTCCTCCACGATCGGCAGTCCGCCCAGATCCTTCGCAATCGCCTGCGCTCCGAGGTCATCGGCTTTGGCTGCCTGCACCTGGCTGCCCGTGACCGGGGCGCCTTCGTGGTTTCCCGTGCTGCCGGGGGTGAAGCCCTTGTTCGTCAGCACCTGGGAGACCGCGGAGGCCAGACCGTTGACGTCGCTGGCGTTGACCACGTCGGCGGTCGTCTTCTCCGGTGTGTAGGCCAGTTCCTCGGTCTTGCCCTCGTCCTGGTCGTGCAGCAGGCTGTCGACCCAATCCTTGACCTCGCCGGCATCGACTCGCACCACGCTCTGCATGCCGTCGTCACTCCAACCGTTCTCCTGGAGCACGGGAATCGTGGCGAAGGCGACGTTGCCCGCGGCAAGCTTCTGCAATTGTTCGGCGAATTCCATGACGTCCCAACCGTCGGACAGCACGACGGAACGCTGCACCGCCTCCTCGAGCCGGTTCAGCGTCGCCGGGCTGGACAGTGTCTTGCTCGAAATGACTTCGTGGGCAAGCGATGCCATTACCGCCTGTTGGCGCACCACCCGGTCCAGGTCGCCGCGGGGCAGATCGTGACGCTGGCGAACGAAGCTCAGCGCTTGCGGACCGCTCAGCTTCTGCCAGCCCGCCGGAAAATCGGCACCCGAAAGCGGTTCGTAGACAGGGTTCTTCAGGCACACGTTCACGCCGCCGAGGGCGTCGGTGATGAGCGAGAACCCGAGCAGGCCGATCTCGGCGTAGTGGTCAACGGTGACGCCGGTCAGATTGGCGACCGTCTTGATCAACGCTTCGCGACCGGCCTCGACGGCTTCCGGTTCGGCCTGCGCCTTGTCCATACCGTCCTGCTCGACCAGCTCGACGAGCTTCTCGAAATGGGCCGAGCCGTAGACACCATTGATCTTCATCTTGCCGACCCCGGGCGCCTCGACGTAGGAGTCGCGCGGGATCGAGATCGCGGTGGCGGACTTACCGTTGTTGGGGATACGCACCAGGATGATCGTGTCGGTGTTGGTCGCCTCGTCATCGCCTGCCCGCAGCGTCGCGAGCTCTTCCTGGCTCAGCGGGTTTCCGTGCGCATCGGTGCGGCTGTCGACGCCGACCAGCAGGATGTCGATCGCACCGTCTTCACCGCCGCCGCCCAGCGAGATGGGGGAGATGTGGTTGATGCCTGATTCAAACGATCGAATCTTGCCCCAGGCGACGCCGGTACCAACGACGATCGCCAATGCCATCGACACGGCGATGACACGGAGAGTACGAGCGGGCATCAGCCCAGGCTACTGGCGATGAGGGCGCAGAGCCGGTAGCGCGGGTCGGCGTGCCAGACTCGTCACCATGGGTTTCCAAGAATCTGCCCGAATCGTTATCTCCGGTGCCGGTGGCATGGTCGGACGCGAATTGGCAGCTCAGGCGCGCAGTCGGGGCCGCGAAGTGCTGGCCCTGACCTCCTCTGAGTGGGATATCACCGACGCGCCGGCGGCCGAGCGTTTCATCGAATCCGGTGACGTGGTGATCAACTGTGCCGCCTACACCAAGGTCGACGCGGCCGAGTCCGACGAGGAGCGCGCCCACGCCGTCAACGCCGTGGGGCCCGCCAATATCGCGCACGCCTGCGCCCGCGCGGGTGCCGAATTCATCCACATCTCCACCGACTACGTTTTTTCCGGCCCGAAGCGCACCCCGTTCGAGATCGATGACGAGACCGCGCCGGTGGGCGTGTACGGCCGCACCAAACTCGCAGGCGAGTTCTCGGTGCTCGCGGCGATGCCCGATGCGCACATCGTCCGGACGGCATGGATCTACGAGGGCGGCGACGGCGGTGACTTCGTGGCTGTGATGCGGCGTCTTGCCGCCGGAGATCAGACCGTGGACGTGGTGGCTGACCAGATCGGCTCGCCCACCTACGCCGCCGACCTGGTGGGCGCCCTGCTCGAGGTGGCAGAGGGGAACATCCGAGAGCCGGTGCTGCATGCCGCCAACGCGGGCGAAGCGAGCCGCTTCGAGCAGGCACAGGCGGTCTTCGAGGCCGTGGGAGCCGATCCTGCCCGGGTGCGCCCCGTCGGCACCGACCGCCATCCGCGGCCCGCCCCGCGGCCGCAGTACTCGGCGCTGTCGGCCCGGCTGTCCGCCGATGCCGGGCTGACCCCGCTGCGGCCCTGGCGCGAGGCGCTCGCCGCGGCGATCGCCGACCACAGCCCATTAACCTCTACGCCGTGAAGCATGAGTTGGTAGCCGTCACGTGAGTGACGAGCTCGTAGTGGTCACGGTGACGTACTCGCCGGGGCCGCATCTGAACCGGTTCCTGGCGTCGCTGTCGCATGCCACCGACCGTGCGGTGACGGTCATCATGGCCGACAACGGGTCGACCGACGGCGCGCCTGAAGAAGCGCTGGCGCACTATTCCAACGTGCGCTTGTTGCGTACGGGAGCCAATCTGGGTTACGGCAGCGCAGTGAATCGTGCCGTCGACGAGTACCTGAAAGGTGATTCGGCCCAAGCGATCTCGGGGGACTCCGACCTTTTCATCGTTGCCAACCCCGATGTGCAGTGGGGTCCGCGCAGCATCGACATCCTCATCGATGCCGCAGCACGCTGGCCGCGCGCGGGTGCACTGGGGCCAATGATCCGCGACCCCGACGGCACGGTGTACCCGTCGGCGCGACATCTGCCCAGCCTGATCCGGGGCGGTATGCACGCGGTCGTCGGACCACTGTGGCGCTCCAATCCGTGGACCGCCGCCTACCGGCAGGCCAGGGAGGCCCCCAGCGAACGCGCCGTTGGATGGTTGTCGGGGTCTTGCTTGTTGCTGCGGCGGGCTGCATTCGAAGAGATCGCAGGGTTCGACGAACGCTATTTCATGTACATGGAGGACGTTGACCTGGGAGATCGTCTGGGACGCGCGGGCTGGCAGAATGTGTACGTGCCATCAGCGGAAATTTTGCACGACAAGGGCCACGCGACGGGGCGGGACCCAGCCCGCAACTTGGCCGCCCACCACACCAGTACCTACACTTTTCTCGCGGATCGCTATCCGCACTGGTCACAGGGGCCTCTGCGGTGGACAATCAAGGCCGCTTTAGCTGCGCGCGCTGGCCTGGTCGTGCGTAATTCTCGACGCAAACAGGCGAAGGGGGGACGGGTCCGATGAACCCTGCGGATGTAGATGCCGTCATATTGGTCGGCGGCCTGGGTACTCGATTGCGCCCGCTGACGCTGTCGGCACCCAAACCGATGCTGCCGACCGCGGGTTTGCCGTTCCTCACCCACCTGCTGTCGAGGATCGCCGATGCCGGCATCGAGCACGTGGTGCTCGGCACGTCGTACAAGGCTGCGGTTTTCGAGTCGGAGTTCGGCGACGGGTCCAAGCTCGGGTTGCAGATCGAATACGTCGTCGAGACTGAGCCGCTGGGCACCGGCGGCGGCATCGCCAACGTGGCGTCCAAGCTGCGGCACTCCAATGCGCTGGTCTTCAACGGCGACGTGTTGTCCGGCGCTGATCTGCGCGCGCTGCTGGACAGCCACGAGAACAACGACGCCGATGTCACCCTGCATCTGGTTCGCGTCGGCGATCCTAGGGCGTTTGGTTGTGTGCCAACGGATTCCGATGGCGTCGTCACCGCGTTCCTGGAGAAGACGCAGGATCCGCCGACAGATCAGATCAACGCCGGATGTTACGTGTTCAAGCGCGAGGTCATCGATCGCATCCCGAAGGGACGCGCGCTGTCCGTCGAACGCGAGGTGTTCCCGGGCCTGCTCGCGGACGGCCTCCGGGTGTGCGGCTACGTCGACTCCACGTACTGGCGGGACATGGGGACACCCGAGGATTTCGTGCGCGGCTCGGCCGATCTGGTCCGCGGTATCGCGCCGTCACCCGCGCTGCACGGGCACCGCGGCGAGGAGCTCGTCCACGACGGGGCGAGCGTCGCGCCAGGTGCGCTGCTCATCGGCGGCACGGTCGTCGGTCGAGGCGCCGAGATCGCCGGTGGTGCACGTCTGGACGGTGCGGTGATCTTCGACGGCGCCAAGATCGGAGCAGGGGCGGTGATCGAGCGGTCGATCATCGGCTTCGGGGCACGCATCGGGCCTCGCGCCCTCATCCGCGACGGCGTGATCGGCGACGGCGCGGACATCGGTGCGCGCTGCGAGCTGTTGCGCGGTGCGCGGGTGTGGCCGGGGGTCACGATCCCCGACGGCGGCATCCGCTACTCGACGGACATTTAGCGATTTCGGCGCGCTAGCAGTCGCTCAGCGATGGTTCGCGCACCGAAATCACCGGTTGCGAGCGGCGGCCGCCAACTGAGTGAGGCCGAAGTCGACGTCGTCCGGCAATGAGTCCAGTCGCCACCACCGAAGGTCCAGTGATTCGTCGCTACGCTCGATTTCCGCGCCTGCGGGCGCGCGCACGATGAACTGCATATCGAGGTGACGGGTCGGCACGCCCAGCGAACAAGTGACCGGGTGTACGTGCAGCGCGGCCAGCACCGGATCGATCTGCAGGCCGTCGATGCCCGACTCCTCGGTGGCCTCCCTCAGCGCGGCGGCGACGATGTCGGCGTCGGATTCCTCGCAATGCCCGCCCAGTTGCAGCCAACGGCCGAACCGTGGGTGGAGCGTGAGTAGCGCTTGGGTTCCGGTGTGGTCGAGCACCAGGGCCGAACCGGTCACGTGCCCCGGCTCGCAAGCGCGCAGACAGCCGTCGGGTCGCGCGGCCAGGAACGCCAGCACGGCATGGCGCAGCGAGTCCTGCCCGGGATCCGGTGCATGCCATTCGGTCAACGCCTGGACCGCCGACGCGTGCAGGGTCACTTGCGCACCAGCAGATCGTCGGTCGGCACTGGATCGCGTGGACCCGGCTGCTCGGGCGGGAAACCGATCGCGATGGCGCCCAACGGCTCCCAATCGGCTGGCAGGTCGAGCTCGTCGCGCACCAGATCGGCGGCGAAGATCGTGGACCCGATCCAGCAGCTGCCCACACCGCGCACCGCCAGCGCTACCAGCAGGGCCTGCACGGCGGCCCCGACCGCGACGGTGAACATCGTGTGCTCGGCAGCGGTGCGGTCGGCGTCGGGATAACTGTGCGCACCGTCAGGAACCATGAACGGGATGACGAGTTCTGGTGCGTCGTAGAGGATCTGGCCACGGTCGACGCGGCGCTCGACGGCATCGGCCGGTCGGCCATCGCCGATGAGATCGGCGCGCCACTTCTCCTTCATTCGATCCAGAAGGGCCAGCCGCGCGTCCGGGTCCTGCATCCACACGAACCGGACCGGCCGGGTGTGGTGCGGTGCTGGAGCGGTGAGCGCTTCGCCGATCGCGGCCTCGATCAGCTCGGGTGGCACGTCATCGTCGGCGAAAGTGCGTATCGACCGACGCAACAACTGCGCCTGACTGCGACCGAGCGCAATGGCCTCCTCGGTGCCCAGCCAGAACAGATCATCCTCTCCGGCGCGCACCAGGCGACGGGCATTCGAGCCGTCATCTGGCAGCGACAACCCGCGCACCACCGCGACCGGGATGTCGGTCAGCTTGCCCTTGACGAGATCGGCTGCCGCGGCGATCTCGTCGGCGACCGCGATCTCGGTGACAATCAACTCGTTGCCGTGCCGGTCGCGCGACCCTTCGTAGCCGTGCAGCACCTGCAGTCCCGCGGCGCCGATCGCGACGTCGGTCTGCCCGTTGCGCCACGCACGTCCCATGGTGTCGGTGACCACCACCCCGACGGCGACTCCGAGGCGTTTGTGCAGACCGCTTCGCAACGCCGCAGCGCTGGCATCGGGATCCGTTGGCAACAAGGCGAGTTCTGCGGAGTCGACGTTGGAACCGTCCACCCCGGCCGCTGCCTGTACCAGGCCGATCGCGTTCTCGGTGATCAGTGTTCTGCCCTTGCGAGCCAGTACCCGCACCGCTTCGGCGTCGATGAGCTTGCGTCGCAGGATGTCTCGCTGTTCGGCGTCGACGGGTGCATCGACGATACGACCCTCGCACTTGGACATCACCTTGCTGGTGACCACGAGGATGTCGTCGTCGCGGAGCCAGGGTGCGGCCGTGGCGATTGCCTCGGCAAGGTCATCACCCGGGCGAAACTCGGGCAGTCCTGGCACAGGCAGGATTTCGACGGCTGCCGCGGATCCGTGTTCGGTCATCGCCGTGGATCCACTTTCAGCCCGGCGACCTCCACTCCGGTGCGCACCATGTCGGCGGTCGTCGCCGGATCCTTCATCAACAGGGGTACGGCGCGCACCTCGACACCGTCGATCTCGGCGTGGTCACCTTCGTGGATCAGCCAGGCGTCGAGGATGCCGGTGCCGCTGCGCGCCCCGTAGTGCCTGCCGACTGCTTCAGAGGTGCTGTCCACACCGATGACAGACAGACATTCGTCGGCCATGCCGCGCAACGGCTTACCATCGATGATCGGGGAGTAGCCGATGACCCGCGCCGACGTCGTGCGCAGCGCGCCGCGAATGCCGGGGATGTTCAAGATCGATCCGATGCTCACCACCGGATTGGACGGGGCAATCAGGACGACGTCGGCGGTTTCGATGGCTTCGACGACGCCGGGGCCGGCGGTCGCCGCCTCGGCACCGACGAACGCGAAACTATGGGTGGGGACTTGCGCGCGGTATCGCACCCACCATTCCTGGAAGTGGATCGCCCTCTTCTCGCCGTCCTCGGGATCGGTGATCACGACATGGGTTTCGCTGCGGTCGTCGCTCGCGGGTAACAGTCGTGCACCGGGCGACCAACGGGCACATAACGCTTCGGTCACCTGTGACAGCGGATAGCCGGCGCGCAACATCTGGCTGCGCACAAGGTGGGTGGCGAGGTCGCGGTCGCCGAGGCCGAACCAGTCGGGCTGCACACCGTAAGCGGCGAGTTCTTCCTTGGCATGCCACGTTTCGTTGCGATGACCCCAACCGCGTTCGGGGTCGATGCCTCCGCCCAGCGTGTACATGCAGGTATCGAGGTCCGGGCAGATCCGAACCCCGAACATCCACGCGTCATCGCCGACGTTGACCACGGCGGTCAACTCGTGTGCCGACGTCCCGGAATCCTGGAATTGGCCCAGCCCCAACAGGTGCTGTACGCCGAGCAGGAAGCGGGCGCCGCCTACCCCGCCGACCAGAACCGTGACTTTCACAGTGACCGACACTAGGCCGTCGCGCGCGATCTGGGGCACGTGGCCGAGGGTGTGACAGACACGCCGATATTCCGACGCGCCGAATTCCGGTCACGGAATGGTATGAATTTCTGTTCCAACGCTTGACCACGGCTGCTAGCGCGTGTGTAATCACACCAGTGTCATTTCGCGGTTGGCCAGCCGGTTTCGGTGCCGCAGACCGAGATTCGATCATATGTTCGAATCTGAAATGGCCGCACAGTAAATAGTGGGGCTCAAGTTACGGATCTACGACATCAGGTGAGGAGGCGGAAAATGTCTTTTGAGTACAGCGATTTCGAGCATGCGGTCCGGTTCGACGACCGACTGCTTGGCTCAGTGGACAGCGCGCCGCACACCAATATTGGACCGGCACCGTTCGAGACGCCTCGGCGTCCTCAGTTGAGTCTGGTGCCCGCCCCGATTGATGTGCCGCCGGCAATCCCGGCTGTGCCGGCAATGCTCACGCCGGAGGACGACCTCTGGCAAGAGAAGGCATTGTGCGCACAAACCGACCCCGAGGCGTTCTTCCCCGAGAAGGGCGGCTCGACTCGTGAGGCCAAGCGCATCTGCCAGGGCTGTGAGGTGCGCGACGCGTGCCTCGACTACGCCCTGGCCCACGATGAACGCTTCGGCATCTGGGGCGGGCTCTCCGAACGTGAGCGCCGTCGCCTCAAGCGCGGCGTGATCTAGGCGAGTTGTTCACTCGTCCTCGATAGTGGGGTCGATAACGGAGGGTTCGACACCCAGATAAGTGGCGACTTGTGCCACCAGGACTTCGTGCAACAGCTCCGAGAGTTCGGCGGTGTCTTTCGCCCGTCGTTCGATCGGCTTGCGGAACAACATTATTCGCGCCCGTGTGGCGTTGCCGCGGACATCGACGCCCGCGGGGATCAGCCGGGCCAGGGCGACCGGGCCGTCGGCGATGACCTCGGGCGGCCATTGCACGCTTTCGGGATCCTTGGCCGAGATGCGGGGTATTTCGTCGACGGCGATGTCCAGCGTCGACACCCGATCCTGCCACCGGCGTTCGATCGGCTCGTAGGCCTCGAGCACCGCCATGTCGAACAGTTCGGCCCGGCTGCGCCAGCCCGGCACGGTCGGTGGAAGGAGCGGCCCGCGCATGTCGCGGCCGCGGCGTGATCGGTGGTGTCCGCGTTCGGCCACGGAGCGATCGTAACGGTTGGAGATCGACCCTCCGATGGCGCGCGTGTCCGGCGGCTTGCGCCGTTTGCGCACGATAACCTCTCGCTGTGAACGTTCCCCGTCGCTGCTGCCGGCCCGGGTGCCCCCACTATGCGGTCGCGACGCTGACATTCGTCTACTCCGACTCGACGGCAGTCGTCGGCCCGCTGGCCACGGTGTCCGAGCCCCACTCGTGGGATCTCTGCGTCCTGCACGCCGGCCGGATCACCGCGCCACGTGGATGGGAGCTCGTTCGCCACGCGGGTCCACTGCCGTCGCACCCCGACGAGGACGATCTGGTGGCGCTCGCCGACGCGGTGCGCGAAGGACGCGACATGGCGCCGCCGATCAACGGAGTGGCCGCAGGGTTTTCCGATCCGGTGACCGGTGTGTCGGGCGGCGCGCTGATGGCACCGCCGGCCCGCAGGTCCGAGTCCAACGGCCGCCGACGGGGCCACCTGCGGGTGTTGCCCGACCCGCCTGAATAGCAGAGCACTCGGCGAGGGCTAGCGCACATGCCTCTTTCATTCGACGGTTAGGCTGGCGCCAGTAGCCCACGTCACAAGGAGTTGTATGTCCCGGCCTGCCGCGGCTGTCCATCGCGTCATCAAGGCGTATGACGTGCGCGGCCTGGTCGGCGAAGAGATCGACGAGGATTTCGTCCGGGATGTCGGCGGCGCGTTCGCTCGGCTCATGCGCGGTGAGAACGCCACCCAGGTGGCGATCGGCTACGACATGCGAGACAGCTCGCCGTCGCTCGCGGAGGCATTCGCCGACGGTGTGGTCGCGCAGGGCCTCGATGTGGTGCGCGTCGGCCTGGCGTCCACCGATCAGCTGTACTTCGCCTCAGGTCTGCTGGACTGTCCGGGCGCAATGTTCACCGCGAGTCACAACCCGGCCGCCTACAACGGCATCAAGCTGTGCCGCGCAGGCGCCAAGCCCGTCGGCAAGGACACCGGGCTGCTGGCCATCAGCGAGGACGTGATCGCCGGGATACCGGCCTACGACGGGCCGCGTGGCTCGAAATCGGACCGCGATGTTCTCACGGACTACGGCGATTTTCTGCGATCACTGGTCAGCCTGGCCGGATTGCGGCCGCTGAAGGTCGCCGTCGACGCCGGCAACGGAATGGCGGGCCACACGGCTCCGGCTGTGCTGGGTTCGATTGCAGGAATCAGGCTCGCGCCGTTGTTCTTCGAACTCGACGGCACGTTCCCGAACCACGAAGCCAATCCGCTGGACCCGGCGAACCTCGTCGACCTGCAAGCGCACGTGCTGGCCACCGGTGCCGACATCGGGCTGGCGTTCGACGGCGACGCTGACCGCTGCTTCGTGGTCGACGAGCTGGGTAAGCCGGTTTCGCCGTCGGCGGTGACCGCGTTGGTGGCCGCCCGCGAACTCGGTCGAGAGATCGGCGCGACGGTGATTCACAACTTGATCACCTCGCGGGCCGTCCCGGAACTCGTGGCTGAACGGGGCGGCACCCCGTTACGTTCGCGCGTCGGACACTCCTACATCAAGGCACTGATGGCCGAGACCGGGGCGATCTTCGGGGGCGAGCATTCAGCGCACTACTACTTCCGCGACTTCTGGGGCGCCGACTCCGGGATGCTGGCGGCGCTGCACGTCTTGGCCGCGCTCAGTGAGCAGGACCGGCCGCTGTCCGACCTGATGGCCGACTACCAACGCTACGAAGCGTCGGGCGAGGTCAACTTCACGGTCACCGACGCCGAAGCGTGCATCGACCGGGTGCTGTCCTCCTTCGCGGCCCGCGTCCACTCGATCGACCACCTCGACGGGGTGACCGTCGATCTGGGCGACGGATCCTGGTTCAACCTGCGGATGTCCAACACCGAGCCGTTGTTGCGGCTCAACGTCGAGGCGCGGACCACGGAAGAGGTCGACGCGATCGTCGAACAGATCGGGGCCCGGATCTCCGCGCCAACTGAGGCGGCATCCGAGGTGCCGAAGTGAACGCCACCCACTCTCTGGTCGACCTCGACGACGTGGAAGGACTGCTGGCCGCCGACCGCGACGGCTCGCTGCGCGCGGCCGCGATGGCCGGCGCGCAGGTGCGCGCCACCGCCGCGGCGCTCGACGAGGGCGACCTGGATCAGCTGTGGAGCACCGAGCCCCCGCGCACCGTGATCTGGGTGGCCGGTCGCGGAAATGCCGAAGCGGCAGGGTCTCTGCTCGCCGCTGCGCTGGGTGGTTCGGTGGCCGCACCGATCGTCGTCGCCCCTGAGGTGCCGCCGTGGATCGGCGCGCTGGACGTGCTGATCGTGGCCGGCGACGATCCCGGCGATCCCGCTTTGGTGGCGGCCGCAGCCACCGGAGTGCGTCGCGGCGCCCGCGTCGTCGTCGTTGCGCCCTACGAGGGACCGTTGCGCGACGCCACTGCGGGACGATCCGTCGCACTGGCCCCGCGGGTGTGGGTGCCCGATGAATTCAGCTTCTCCCGTTATCTGGCCGCCGGCCTGGCGACACTGCACATGGTCGACCAGGGGCTCCGGGTGGACCTGGCCGCGCTGGCCGACGAGCTGGACGCAGAAGCGTTGCGCAACAGCGCTACTCGGGAGCTGCTCACGAATCCCGCGAAGGCGTTGGCCGAGCGTATGTCGGGCGCCCAGGTCGTCATCGCTGGCGACAACGCGGCGACGCTGGTGTTGGCGCGGCACGTCGCGGCCGTCATGTTGCGGGTCGCTCATCGGGCGGTGGCCGCGGTGGGTCTGGCCGAGGCGATGGTGGCGCTGCGCGGCGGAATGGGGGAGACATCCGGCGCCGACCGCGAGCAGTCGATATTCCATGACGAGCAGATCGACGGTCCGCTGCCGTCACGGGTTCGGACCTTCGTGCTCGCCACCGATGCCGAACGAGCCGTCGTCGCCGCCAGGGTCGCCGGGCTGGACGGCGTCGACGTGATCCACGCCGAAGATGTGCCGGAACCGCTCGAAGCCTCTGACATCGAGCGCGTGCCTGCCGCCCCGACCAGTCCAGGCCGCCTGGAAGAGCAGCTGGCGATGCTGGCTGTCCGGCTGGAGATGACGGCCGTCTACCTGAAGCTGGTTCGAGGTTGAGCAAGTGAACTTGCTACGTGGAGCGGTGCGGACCTATGCCTGGGGGTCACGGACCGCGATCGCTGATTTCACCGGACGGCCAAGCCCGACAATGCATCCGGAGGCCGAGCTGTGGTTCGGGGCTCACCCGGGCGATCCCGCGTGGCTGGATACCGAAGAGGGTGAACGGTCGCTGCTTGACACATTGCGCGATGATCCCGAGGGGCAGCTCGGGCCCGGTGTGCGCGCCAGATTCGGTGACACGCTTCCGTTTCTGCTCAAGGTGCTCGCGGCCGACGAGCCGCTGTCGCTGCAGGCGCATCCGAGTGCGCGGCAGGCGGCGGAGGGCTTCGCCCGCGAGGACCGATTGGAAATTCCCGTCAACGCACCCAATCGCAACTACCGCGACCCCAGTCACAAGCCCGAAATCCTGATCGCTCTAGGCGAATTCGACGCACTTGCCGGATTCCGGCCCCCCGAGCGCACCGTCGAGCTGATGCGTGCGCTCGCGGTGAGCGATCTCGACCCGTATGTGGCCCTGCTGGCGGGTCAGGCCGACGAGTTCGGATTGCGGGCCCTGTTCACCACGTGGATCACCGCACCGCAGCCCGATCTCGACGTGTTGGTGCCCCAGGTGATCGAGGGCGCGATCCACTATGTGCGTTCGGGTAGCAAGACATTCGCCGCCGAGGCAAGGACAGTACTCGAACTCGGCGAGCGTTACCCGGGTGATGCAGGCGTGCTGGCCAGCCTGCTGCTCAACCGCATCACCCTGCAGGCCGGCGAAGCCATCTATCTGCCCGCCGGCAATCTGCACGCATATCTGCACGGCGTTGGCCTCGAGGTGATGGCCAACTCGGACAACGTGTTGCGCGGTGGACTCACCCCGAAGCACGTCGACGTGCCCGAACTGCTGCGCGTGCTCGACTTCACACCTGCCAGCGAGGATTCGATCCGCCCCACCACCACAAGGGACGGAATGGAATTGGTGTACAACACACCGGCTCCGGAGTTCGCGGTGTCTGAGCTGCGCATCGACGGCGAGCATGTCGGTCACGAGATCGACGCGCCGAGCCGTCATGACGGTCCGCAGATCCTGTTGTGCACCGAGGGGTCGACGGTCGTCTACGCCAAGGGCGGCAAGGTCACATTGCAGCGCGGATCCGCCGCGTGGGTGGCGGCCGACGAGGGGCCGATCCGCCTGACCGCCGAGGCTCCGACGAAGCTCTTCAGGGCCACCGTCGGAATCTAGCGGCGTCACGCCGAGCTATCGACGGGCAACCAGCTCCTGATCGGGCCTTGAGCGGGCCCGACGCTTCTCGGCAAGGAGCGCCCGCATGTTGTGCCGAATGGTGCGGCCGACCAGGCGCGCCGACGGCACCATGTACAGGCTGTCGAGCAGGCTGAAGCGGCGCAGAAACCACTCGGCCAGAACGGGATCCGTCTCGGCAGCCCCGAGGAACTGGTCGAATAGTCCGCCCACCGGCTTGTACCAGAACGGCACCTTGTCGGTCGTGGTGGCGTCGTGCAGCGCCAGGTCGCCGATCACCGTCATCATCCACACCGGGTACGTCGTCTTGGCCGTGGCTTTCGCGAGTTGCTTCGCGACGTCCGGAACGCCGGACTCGAGGGTCTTGCGCAGGTTGCCCGCCTGGATCGCAGTCATGGTCATGCCCTGCCCGAATGTGGGGTTGAAGCTGACGACGGCGTCGCCGAACGGGAAGATGCCGTCGGGGAAGCTTTGCAGTTTGTCGTAGCGACGCCACCGGCTGGTCGGGTATTTGTGAAACGCCATCTCGCCGAGCGGGGTCCCCCGCCGTAGCGCGGATGAAAAATGTTCGGGCAGGATCTCGTCGACCAGGTCGCACATCTGCGCAAAGTTCTGCGGCGGCTCGGCCTTGGCGATACCGAAGGTGGTCACGTTCCAGACGCCGTCTTCGTAGAACAGCGCGCCGACGCCGACCGGATGCTCATGGGACGCACCCGCCACCACAACCTTTTCGGCGACAAGGCCGTCGGGAACCCGCACGCGTTGGCTCGCGTAAGCGATGCCCACGTCGACGGTTTCCTCGCGGGGTCGCGGATAGCCCCACTTTTCCAGCCACACAGGCAGACGGGTGCCCCGGCCCGTCGCGTCGACGACGAGGTCGGCCGGCACGACCTCGCCCGAGGTGAGCAGTACGCCGGTGACGCGGCGGCGCGCAGCGTCGTACGTGGCCTCGGTGATCGTCGCGTGCACGATGTCGACGTTCTCGATCGCCATGACGCGCCGCCGGATCTGCCACTCCAGCATCGGCCTGCTCGGTACGTATGCGGTGAACTCGTCCTGCAGTCGGTGTGCGGTCCCCAGCACGTGACCTGCGGCGCCGAAGTGGATGCAGTCGGGCCGGTTCTCGAGGATCGGCACGCCGTCGGCGACCATGTCGTCGAGCAGGCCCGGGAAGTGGCTCTCGAATTCCTGAGCTCCTCGCGCCATCAGCAGGTGGACGTGCCTGCCCTGCGGGACGGCCGTCCGGTTGGCCGGGCCGTCGGGCAGTTCGTCGCGCTCGTAGACCGTCACGCGCTCGCTGACGTCGGAGAGCACCCGGGCAGCGCACAGGCCTCCCAGGCTGGCCCCGATGACGGCTACGTGTTTATAACTCCGCCCCATTGGGTGGACAGTACTCGGTACATTCCCGAGACGGACCACGGGAGGAACGCCGATGCCGAGGCGAACGAAGTCGGTTGAGCAGTCGATCGCCGACACCGACGAACCGGAAACTCGCCTGCGAAAAGATCTGAACTGGTGGGACCTCACCGTCTTCGGTGTCTCCGTGGTCATCGGCGCCGGCATCTTCACGATCACGGCGTCGACGACGGGAAACATCACGGGTCCTGCGATTTCGATCTCGTTCGTCTTCGCCGCGATCGCGTGCGGTCTGGCCGCGCTGTGCTACGCCGAGTTCGCCTCGACGGTGCCGGTGGCGGGCAGCGCCTACACGTTCTCCTATGCGACGTTCGGCGAGTTCGTCGCGTGGATCATCGGCTGGGATCTGATCCTCGAGTTCGCCGTGGCGGCCGCCGTTGTGGCCAAGGGCTGGTCCAGTTATCTGGGCACCGTGTTCGGCTTCGGTGGTGGCACGGCGGATCTGGTTGGGTTGCAGGTGGATTGGGGCGCGCTCCTGATCATAACCTTCGTGACGGTGATCTTGGCGTGGGGCACCAAGCTCTCCGCGGAAGTCAGCTTGGCGATCACGGTGATCAAGGTGGCGGTCGTGCTGCTCGTCGTGACCGTCGGCGCGTTCTACATCAAGGCGGAGAACTTCACCCCGTTCGTCCCTCCCGCGCAGGGCGGCGAAGGTGGTTCCGGCACCGATCAGTCGCTGTTCTCCCTGCTGACCGGAGCCGGGGGCAGCACGTACGGCTGGTACGGCGTACTGGCCGGTGCGTCCATCGTGTTCTTCGCGTTCATCGGCTTCGACATCGTCGCCACCACGGCGGAGGAAACCAAGAATCCGCAGCGCGACGTGTCGCGCGGCATCCTTGCCTCGCTGGCGATCGTCACCGTCCTCTACGTCGCGGTGGCCATCGTGATCTCGGGCATGGTGAACTACACCGAGTTGCGCGAGGCGGGTGAAAAAGCGAACCTCGCAACCGCATTCGCCGCCAACGGCATCGACTGGGCGGCGAAGGTCATCTCGATCGGCGCGCTGGCGGGACTCACCACCGTGGTGATCGTGCTGGTGCTTGGACAGACCCGGGTGCTGTTCGCGATGTCGCGCGACGGGCTGTTGCCGCGGTCGCTGGCCAAGACCGGAAAGCACGGCACGCCGGTACGGATCACCCTGATCGTCGGTGCGCTGGTGGCGGTCACGGCAACGGTGTTTCCGATCGACAAGCTGGAGGAGATGGTCAACATCGGCACGCTGTTCGCATTCGTGCTGGTGTCCGCCGGGGTGATCGTCCTGCGTCGCACCCGCCCGGACCTCGAACGCGGCTTCCGTGCGCCGGGCGTGCCGTTGCTGCCGATCGCGGCGATCGTCGCGTGCGTCTGGCTGATGCTCAACCTCACGGCGCTGACCTGGATCCGGTTCCTCATCTGGATGGCGCTGGGCGTCGTCATCTATTTCATCTACGGGCGCAGGCACTCGCTGCTCGCTCATCGGGAGTCGACTGCGAATTCGGCGCGCTGATCAACCGTGGCCCTCTTTGCCACGCTGGTTGTGAGTCGGTTTGGGCCAGTGTGAAGGGGTTGGGTTGTGTCGATCAGTGCGGGGTTCAGCTCTGCCGAGATTCATGAGTTCGTCATTGAGTATCACTTGTTGCCTCATGGTCAGAAGGGATCCTGGCGTGCTGCTCAGGGGGTATCGGTGCGCCAGTTGAGGCGGTGGGAAGCCACGGTGTTCGCCGGTGATCTCGACCGGGGGCTTATTCCGCGAGAAGGTAGTGGTGTGACGGTTCCCCCGGCGAAACGATCGGCGCTGGCGATGGCGCAGACGGCGAAACAGGAGCGCGACGAGGCCGAAGTGGCTCGACTACAGGCGCGGGTACGCGAGCTCGAACACGCCAACGAGGCCCTGGGAAAAGCTATCGGGCTCTTGCATGCGATGAACGCCGAAGAGCCCGATGCAGCCCTGACGATGACCGATCTCGACGATTCCTCGAGCGCGAGAACGGACTCGTCGCCGAGCTGAGCGCCGCGATCAGATCCCAGCGGGCGCTGACGATGATCGGGTTGTCGCGTTCGACGTGGCATTACCGCCGCAAGCCGCGGCCGCGGGTGAGTAACCCGGTGCCGCAGAAAGATCGGGCCTACCCCGCGCGCATCTGCGCGGGTGACCGCGTGGTGATCCAGGACAAGATCATCACCGGCTGGCAGGCGGGCACGTCGGTGGACCATTCGTTTGCCGCCGCTTGGGATGACGGGGTGATGCTGGCCTCACGGCGGTCCTGGTGGCGTATCGCGGCCGCGATCGTCGATCAAAGCGCTCGTCCGATCTGCCCGACCCGCTCGACGAACAAGATTCCGCGGCCGGCACCAGTACTCAAAGCGACCGGCCCGCAACAGATCTGGAGTTGGGACATCACCGACCTGCGCACCCCGTGGCGGGGCGTGGCGTTCAAGGCGTACTCGATAATTGACATCTTCTCTCGCAAGATCGTGGGCTGGCGCGTCGAGCAACGCGAGAGCGACGATCTCGCCACGCAGATGTTCCAGACCGCGATCACCACCCACGGGTCGCCCGCAGTCGTGCACGCCGATTCTGGGCCGGCGATGCGCTCGACGGATCTCAAAGACCTCCTCGCCGATCTCGGCATCGCTCAGACCCACAACCGGCCACGGGTCAGCAATGACAACCCGTTCTCCGAATCGGAATTCCGCACGATGAAATACCGGCCGAACTATCCCGGTATCTTCGATGATCTCGATGCCGCGCGGGCCTGGGTAAACTCCTATGTCTCCTGGTACAACCAGCACCACCGCCACAGCGGGATCGCACTGTTCACCCCCGCCGAGGTCCACGACGGGCAATGGACGCAGCGGTGGCTCCAACGCGACCACGCCCTCCAGGCCTACTACGACACCCACCCCGAACGATTCCGCGCACGCCCGCACACCGAATCACCCAAGGCCACTGTGGGCATCAACCTCCCACCCGAAAACGACCCCGACCGACTCCACGCAGCTTGACAACGCCCGTGGCGGTTCGTTTGCGCGCCCGATTCGCAAGATAGCGAACCGCCGAGGGACTCCGTCCGTCTGATCAATCGTGCTCAACGATTATTTGCGACGCCACGATGGCGTCGTCACTCTTGATCAGGCGCGCGCGGCCGGACTCAGCGCGCGGGTCATCCAGCGCAGGCTGCAGTCGGGCGATTGGGCGGTGTGGGGCTACGGGACCGGTGCCGCAGCCAGAGGCCTGACGGCGGCGTGGTGGCGCCGAGGAGTTCCAGATCGACCGTCGGCGTCAGACCGCCATCGTTCTCAACGGATCGCAAGTACTGCGTTTCACCTGGCTGGACGTCACCGAGTACCCCGATCGGGTAGTAGCCGTCACTCGAGCTGTGATTTCGGCGCGCTGACGCACCGCCACGGTCGCCCACCGCGCCCGATTCACCGAGAGTGCTTTACAAAACATACATCAATGTCTAGACAGACGACAAAATCGGCTCTATAGTCAACTTCAGTCGTGATGGCACTCACATGAGGAGGCACCCAGTGACCATGCAGATGTCCGAGCTCGAGATCGAACAGTGGCGCGACAAGAAGCGCTATCTATGGTTGATGGGGCTGATCGCCCCGACCGCACTGTTCGTGGTGATGCCGCTGGTGTGGGCGTTCAACCAGTGGGGCTGGCATGGCGCGGCGCAGGTCCCGTTCTGGATCGGCCCGATCCTGCTGTACATCCTGTTGCCCGCCCTGGATCTGCGGTTCGGACCCGACGGTCAGAACCCGCCCGACGAGGTGATGGAGCGACTCGAGAACGACAAGTACTACCGCTACTGCACCTACATCTACATCCCGTTTCAGTACGCCAGCGTCATCTTCGGTGCGTACTTGTTCACGGCCTCGAATCTGAGCTGGCTCGGATTCGACGGCGGGCTCGCGTGGCCGGCCAAGATCGGCCTCGCGCTGTCGGTCGGGATGCTCGGCGGGGTCGGCATCAACACCGCGCACGAGATGGGGCACAAGAAGGACGAGCTCGAGCGGTGGCTGGCGAAAGTCACTCTGGCCCAGACGCTTTACGGCCACTTCTACATCGAGCACAACCGGGGTCACCACGTTCGCGTCGCCACTCCCGAAGATCCGGCGTCGGCTCGCTTCGGTGAGACGTTCTGGGAGTTCCTGCCGCGCAGTGTGTGGGGGAGCGCGAAGTCCTCGTGGGAGTTGGAGGCCAAGCGGCTCGAGCGTGCAGGTAAGAGCAAGTGGCACTGGTCCAACGACGTGCTCAATGCCTGGGCGATGTCGGTCGTGTTGTACGGCGTGCTGATCGCGGTGTTCGGTGTGGCCCTCATTCCCTACATCCTCATCTCCGCGGTGTTCGGGTTCACGCTGCTCGAGACGGTGAACTACCTCGAGCACTACGGGCTGCTGCGGCAGAAGACCGAAACCGGTCGGTACGAGCGGTGCGCACCGGTGCACAGCTGGAACTCCGATCACATCGTCACCAACTTGTTCCTCTATCACCTGCAGCGGCACAGCGATCACCACGCCAACCCGACGCGTCGTTATCAGACGCTGCGCAGCATGGAGGGTGCGCCGAACCTGCCCAGCGGCTACGCCTCGATGGTGGGGCTGACGTACTTCCCGCCGCTGTGGCGCAAGGTGATGGATCACCGCGTGCTCGATCACTACGACGGCGACATCACCCGGGTCAACATCCACCCGCGCGTGCGCGACAAGGTGCTGGCCAAGTATGGAGCCGCAGAGGCCGCCGCATGAGCGCCTACCGTTGCCCCGGCTGCGACTACGTCTACGACGAGACGAAAGGTGCACCGCGGGAAGGGTTTCCCGCGGGCACCGCATGGAACGACATCCCCGACGAATGGTGCTGCCCCGACTGCGCAGTACGCGAGAAGGTCGATTTCGAAGAGATGGGAGCAATGAAATGAACGACTACAAACTGTTCATCTGCGTGCAGTGTGGATTCGAGTACGACGAGGCGAAGGGTTGGCCGGAGGACGGCATCGCCCCCGGGACGCGTTGGGACGACATCCCCGACGACTGGAGCTGCCCGGACTGCGGGGCCGCGAAGTCCGACTTCGAGATGGTGGAGGTGGCACGTTCGTGACTGTGGCCAGGCGAGCGAAGCGACGGGAATGACTAGTGTCGCGAGGGTGAGAAGCTCTCGCGACCGCCGGACCGCGCAGCGCATCCCGTACGCCGAAGCGTCGAGGGTGTTGCTGCGCGATTCGATTCTCGACGGCATGCGCGAGGAACTGCTCAGCCGCGACTGGTCGGCGATCACGCTGTCGCACGTCGCCAAGGCCGCGGGTATCAGCCGTCAGACCATCTACAACGAGTTCGGCTCGCGCCAAGGTCTGGCGCAGGCGTATGCGCTGCGCCTGGCCGACCGGCTCGTCGACCAGATCGACGACGCGATCGTCGGCAACGAGGGCGACGTGCACGCGGCCTTCGTCCAGGGCTTTCGGGACTTCTTCACCGAATCGGCCGCCGATCCGCTGGTGATCTCGCTGCTCACCGGCGACTTCAAACCCGATCTGCTCCAGCTGATCACCACCGACAGCGGTCCGATCATCACGCACTGCTCTCAGCGGCTGACTGCGACCTTCGTCGACAGCTGGGTCAGATGCAGCGATGAGGACGCGGGAGTGCTGGCGCGGGCGATCGTCCGCCTCGCCATGAGCTACGTGTCGATGCCGCCCGAAGCAGATCACGATGTCGCATCTGACCTGGCCCGTTTGATGACGCCGTTCGCCGAACGCTACGGTGTTGGGGATACCTCTTAGCTGTCAGAGCGCCTTCGTCGTTTCACATGCACGAGCGCCTGTCCCGCGAGCCCGCAGGCCGAGGGGTTGGCTGGGCACATCTGTGCCCCCAGAGGCAAAGACGAACGAAGAAGGGCTCTAGAAATCCATGACTGAGTTGAAGGTCGACGTCCGCAACGGCATCGATTACAAGGTTGCTGACCTGTCGCTGGCCGAGTTCGGCCGCAAGGAGATTCGGCTGGCCGAGCACGAGATGCCCGGGCTGATGGCGCTTCGCCGGGAGTACCACGATGTGCAGCCGCTCAAGGGCGCGCGCATCTCGGGCTCGCTGCACATGACGGTCCAGACCGCCGTGCTGATCGAGACCCTGGTCGCGCTCGGCGCCGAAGTGCGGTGGGCGTCGTGCAACATCTTCTCCACCCAGGACCACGCGGCGGCGGCCGTCGTCGTCGGACCGAACGGGACTCCCGAGGAGCCCAAGGGCACTCCGGTGTTCGCCTGGAAGGGCGAGACGCTCGAGGAGTACTGGTGGGCCGCAGAACAGATGCTCACCTGGGCGGGTGAGCCCGCCAACATGATCCTCGACGACGGCGGCGACGCGACCATGCTGGTGCTGCGCGGTGCGCAGTATGAGAAGGCCGGCGTCGTACCGCCCGCCGAAGACGACGACTCGGCCGAGTGGAAGGTCTTCCTGAACCTGGTGCGGACGCGGTTCGAGACCGAGAAGGACAAGTGGACGAAGATCGCCGAGGCGGTCAAGGGTGTCACCGAGGAGACGACAACCGGAGTGCTACGCCTGTACCAGTTCGAGGCGGCCGGTGATCTTCCGTTCCCCGCGATCAACGTCAACGACTCGGTCACCAAGAGCAAGTTCGACAACAAGTACGGCACCCGGCATTCGCTGATCGACGGCATCAACCGCGGCACCGACGTACTCATCGGCGGCAAGGCTGCCCTGGTCTGTGGCTACGGCGATGTCGGTAAGGGCTGCGCCGAGGCCCTCAAGGCTCAGGGCGCCCGAGTCGCGGTCACCGAGATCGACCCGATCAACGCGCTGCAGGCGTTGATGGATGGCTTCGAGGTCAAGTCGGTCGAAGAAGCGATCGGCTGGGCGGACATCGTCATCACGGCGACCGGCAATCAGGGCATCATCACCCTCGAGCACATGAAGGCGATGAAGCACCAGGCGATACTGGGCAACATCGGCCACTTCGACGACGAGATCGAGATGGCGCGCCTGGAGCGCTCGGGCGCCACGCGGATCAACATCAAGCCGCAGGTCGACGAGTGGGTCTTCGGCGATTCCGGTAAGTCGATCATCGTGCTGTCCGAGGGTCGTCTGCTGAACCTGGGTAACGCGACCGGTCACCCGTCGTTCGTGATGAGCAACAGCTTCTCCAACCAGGTGATCGCGCAGATCGAGCTGTGGACCAAGAACGACGAGTACGACAACGCGGTGTACCGCTTGGCCAAGCACCTCGATGAGAAGGTGGCGCGCATCCACGTCGAAGCGCTCGGCGGCACGCTGACCAAGCTCACCAAGGAGCAGGCGGAGTACATCGGCGTGGACGTCGAGGGCCCGTACAAGCCGGAGCACTACCGCTACTGATCTCTGTCCGCCGAAGCGAAGCCCCTGACGCGTTCGTGTCAGGGGCTTTTGCTCTGCGCGGTCAGGGATTGACGATCGAGCCGCAGTGGTTCTTGATGTCCATCAACGGCTGACGGATGCCGGTCATCTCCGACTTCTCCTGCGGATGAGTCTCCATGTAGGTCGTGACATGCTCGGTGACCTGTTCGCGTGACAGGCCAGAAAGCGTGCTCATGAAACCATTCAAGTCGGGGTGGGTGAACAGATAGGCCGATGTCGACGCATCGACCCCGGCCCGGACACCTTCGAGATCGGCTGTGGTGCAGGTGGGCGGATTCATCCCGTTGTCCGCCAACGCGATAGGGGATACGCCAAGCAGTGCGGCACACGAGGCCGCGCCGGCGAACAAGGGAATCACCAGCCGGCGTGCGGTCTGAAGGTTGAGCATCGGAAACTCCTCATGTCTAACGGAGGTGCGGCTGTCTGTTACCAGTCTGGGGTTTGCCGTATGCCGGTGCGCGGTTTCCCAAGGCCTTGCACAGGAAACCGACAGTGGGCGCACATCTGCCCCGCCCGCGGCATAACCGAACTTATTTGTTGGCGTGACTTGTCTTCGGCCATACCGATTCTGTTACGGTCCCTGTGTGCGCTGGGGGGTCGTAGTAGTCGCCATGCTCATTGCTCTCGCATCGCTTTTCGTGCCGTACGCGCACGCTGACGACCCGACCATCGATGACCATCACCCGTACTTCAACGAAGACGAGTATCAGGCGTTTTATACGCCGCCGGTGCCGTTACCGCCCGGACAGCCGGGCGACCTGATCCGTACCGAGCCGTCGCGGTTGGTGCTGGAACCGTCGGGTGAGCTGGGCATGATCATGGCCAACGGAACGCGAATCATGTACCGCAGCAACGATGCTCGCGGAAATCCGATGGCGGTGACAGGCACCTACTTCGAGCCCCACAACGCCTGGCCGGGCAAGGGGCTACGTCCGCTCATCGTGTACGGCCCCGGCACCCAGGGGCAGGGCGATCAATGCGCGCCGTCGCGGCAGTTCAATCAGGGCATCCACTGGTCGCCGTGGCTGGATCTGGCGTTCAACTACGAGGAGTTGTTCGTCGCGACGATGGTGGCGCGAGGGTTCGCGATCGTGATGACCGATTACGAGGGCCTCGGCACGCCGGGACTGCACACCTACGCGAATCGGGTGTCGCAGGGCCACGCGATGCTCGACGCGGCCCGTGCCGCCAAGAATCTGCCTGGCACCTCGCTAACCCGCGACGGACCGCTGGCCTTCTGGGGCTACTCGCAGGGCGGGGGAGCCGCGGCGTCCGCCGCGGAGATGGCCGATTCGTACGCGCCAGAACTCAACATCGTCGGTAGCTACGCCGGCGCGCCGCCCGCCGACCTGAAGGCGTTGTTCCCGTTCATCGACGGCAGCATGCTGATAGGAGCAGTGGGTTATGCGCTCAATGGGGTGATCACGGCTTACCCGGAGCACGAGGCCGCCATCCGGGCGACCCTGACCCCGCGCGGCGCGGACATGCTGTTCAAGGTGCAGGACCAATGCGTGGCGGAGACGCTGACGAAGTTCATGTTCCGGCACCTGCAGCCCTACTTCAATCAGGACATCTTCGCGCTCGTCGAGCAGGAGCCGTTCAAGTCGCTGTTCGACGAGCAGAAGCTGGGCCGTATGAAGCCCAATGCGCCAGTTCTCATCAACTCCAACCGATTCGACCCGCTTGTCCCGTGGGCGCCGGCGATGCAAATGGGCCGCGACTGGTGCGCCCAGGGCGCAGACATCGAGGCGCGCACCAACGAGCAACCGCCGTTCCTGAACAAGGCGATGATCAACCACGGTTTGCCGATGTTGGTCGACGGTGAGCCTGCGATGCAGTGGATTGCCGACCGGTTCAATGGATTACCGACGACGCCGAACTGCGGCCAGTTCTGAGCGTCCGCTAGTTGTCGTACTCGTCGCGCTTGCGTGGCCAGTGGGAGAAGTCGTCACCGCGCCCCTTCGGCGCACGGTCGAGCAGCTGCCACGTGGCGTTCAACGCCTCGGTGCCGCGATCGTAGGTCGAATACGTATGGAAGACGGTGCCGTCCTGCAGGGCGAAGCAACTCAATGCCATCAGCTCCATCACGTCGAGCATGCCGCCGCCACCCGGGCCGGGATCGCGCCGGGGCGTCGGAACATACATGTGCTCGAAGAAATCCGCGTCGAAGTCGCTGCCACCGGACGACACCCACTCCACGTCCCAGCCCATCCGCTCTTTGTATGCGGTGAGGACCGGCAACGGCGAGCGCGATGCGAGCAGAAACGTCACATCCCGGTGCGCCAGATGCTGCACGGCGCCGACCAGGTTGTCCGTTTCGAACGTGCACCCCGGGCAGCCCTCCGGCGTCTTGGGCCCGTGCATGAAGTGCCGCACGATCAACTGCGACCGGCCGTCGAACAACTCGGCGAGCGTGCGCTCCCCGGTCGTCGTGTCGAACACGTACTCCTTGTCGACCGGCACCCACGGCAGTTCTTGCCGTGTCCGCGCAAGCTCGGTCGCGCGACGCGTCAGTTCCTTCTCGTCGGCCAACTGTCGCTCATATGCGGCCCGCCACTGTTCGCGCGTCCCGACGGCGTGCGTTGTCATCGCGTCATTCTCCTCGTCTCCGATGGGTCTTCGGTGTAGACCGCCGGCCCCGGCGAAACTCACCGTTACGCTCGCTGCGTGCTCATCGTGATCGAAGGTGTCGACGGCGCCGGCAAGCGCACACTGACCAACGGTCTGCGTACCGCGTTCGAGGGGGCACGAAAGACCGTCACCACTCTGTCCTTTCCCCGCTACCACGAATCCATCACCGCTGACCTCGCCGCCGAGGCCCTGCACGGCGCCCACGGCGACCTCGCCGAGTCGGTGCATGCGATGGCCGTGCTGTTCGCCCTCGACCGTGCCGGCGCCAAAGCCGAAATCGCTCGACGCGCCGACACCTACGACGTGGTGATCCTCGACCGCTACGTCGCATCCAACGCGGCCTACAGCGCGGCCCGGCTGCACCAGGGAGCCGACGGGGAGGTCGTCGAATGGGTGCGCGACCTCGAGTACGGCCGCCTCCAGCTGCCCAAGCCCGACGCCCAGATCCTGCTGGCGGTGCCGATCGAGCTCGCCGCCGCTCGCGCCGACCACCGTGCCCGCGAGGAAGCCGACCGCGCGAAGGACGCCTACGAGCGCGACGACGGCCTCCAGCGCCGCACCGGGCAGGTCTACGCCGAGCTGGCCGCCGCGAATTGGTGTGGACCGTGGAAGGTCGCCCCGCCGGAGGTCGACGCGGCGAAGCTAGCCGCAGAGCTGGTTCAATAGCCGACTCGCCCCTCTGCTACCGGCGTTTTATCGCGGTTTGGTGACACCATGGACACCATGAGGCAAAGGATTCTGGTTGTCGATGACGACCCTTCGCTCGCCGAGATGCTCACCATCGTGCTGCGCGGGGAGGGCTTCGACACCGCGGTCATCGGTGACGGCACCCAAGCGCTGACCGCAGTCCGCGAACTGCGGCCCGACCTGGTGCTGCTCGACCTGATGTTGCCCGGCATGAACGGCATCGACGTGTGCCGCGTTCTGCGCGCGGACTCCGGGGTGCCGATCGTCATGCTGACGGCCAAGACCGACACGGTCGACGTCGTCCTCGGGTTGGAGTCCGGCGCCGACGACTACGTGATGAAGCCGTTCAAACCGAAGGAACTCGTCGCCCGCGTGCGCGCCCGCCTTCGCCGCAACGAGGATGAGCCCGCCGAGATGCTGTCGATCGCCGACGTGGACATCGACGTGCCTGCTCACAAGGTCACCCGACTGGGTGAGCAGATCTCCCTGACGCCGCTGGAGTTCGACCTCTTGGTGGCGTTGGCGCGCAAACCGCGGCAGGTGTTTACTCGAGATGTGCTGCTCGAACAGGTGTGGGGGTACCGACACCCGGCGGACACTCGTTTGGTGAACGTGCATGTCCAGCGTTTGCGGGCCAAGGTCGAAAAAGACCCGGAGAATCCGCAGGTGGTGCTGACCGTTCGAGGAGTGGGGTATAAGGCCGGACCTCCGTGATCTGGAGCTCGCGAAGGCGCATCCATCGGCGTTCGGCACCACTTGTACGCGGATTGGGCGCGCTGGGTCGAGCGATGGGTCTCGCCTGGCGGCGCTCCCTGCAGCTGCGCGTCGTCACCTTGACGCTGGGCCTGTCACTGGCCGTCATCCTGGCTCTGGGCTTCGTGTTGACCAGCCAGATCACCGATCGCATCCTCGAAGTGAAGGTACGCGCCGCCACCGAGGAGATCGACCGGGCACGTGGCACCGTCAGCGGCATCGTCGGCGGAGAGGAAACGCGCTCGCTCGACAGCAGCCTGCAGCTGGCCCGTAACACCCTGATCGACCGCACCGCCGACGCGGGTCCCGGCCTCGCCGGCGCGTTCGACGCGGTGCTCGTCGTGCCCGGTGACGGACCCCGAGCCGCCACCGCGGCGGGTCCGGTGCAGCAGGTGCCCAACGCGCTGCGCGAGTTCGTCAAGGCCGGCCAGGTCAGCTACCAGTACGCGGCCGTCAACACCGAAGGTTTCTCCGGCCCGGCACTGATCATCGGCAGCCCGACCTCGTCGCCGGTCGCGAATCTCGAGCTGTACCTGATCTTTCCGCTGAGCAACGAGGAGTCCACCATCGCGCTGGTGCGCGGCACGATGGCCACCGGAGGCGTCGTCCTGCTCGGCCTGCTGGCCGTGATCGCGCTCGTGGTGGCCAGACAAATCGTGCTGCCGGTGCGGTCGGCCTCGCGGATCGCCGAGCGGTTCGCCGAAGGGCACCTGACCGAACGCATGCCGGTGCGCGGCGAGGACGACATGGCGCGGTTGGCCGTGTCCTTCAACGACATGGCCGAAAGCCTGCACCGGCAGATCACTTCACTGGAAGAGTTCGGCAACCTGCAGCGGCGGTTCACCTCCGACGTCAGCCACGAGCTGCGCACCCCGCTCACGACGGTCCGGATGGCCGCGGACCTGATCCACGACCACAGCGACGACCTCGACCCGGCGCTGCGTCGTTCGACAGAGTTGATGGTCAGCGAACTCGACCGCTTCGAGACGCTGCTCAACGACCTGCTGGAAATCTCCCGCCACGACGCCGGTGTCGCCGAGCTGAGCGTCGAGGCGGTCGATCTGCGCGCGACGGTGCAGAGCGCGCTCGACAACGTCGGCCACCTGGCGGCGGACGCCGAGATCGAGCTGATCGTCGACATGCCCACCGAGGACGTCATCGCCGAGGTCGACCCGCGCCGGGTCGAGCGCATCCTGCGCAACCTGATCGCCAACGCCATCGATCACGCCGAGCACAAGCCGGTGCGCATCAGGATGGGTGTCGACGACGACACCGTGGCCGTCACGGTGCGCGACTATGGCATCGGGTTGCGACCGGGCGAGGAGAAGCTGGTGTTCAGCAGGTTTTGGCGCTCGGACCCGTCGCGCGTGCGCCGCTCCGGCGGCACCGGTCTCGGCCTGGCCATCAGCATCGAGGACGCCCGGCTGCACCAGGGGCGGCTGGAGGCGTGGGGCGAGCCCGGCAAGGGCGCCTGTTTCCGGCTCACCTTGCCGCTGGTGCGCGGCCACAAGGTCACCACGAGCCCGCTTCCGTTGAAACCCGTTGAGCCTGAACGGGCTCCGCAGCGATCGACTCGGGAAACGGAAGCAGTGTGAAGCGCTTCCTCGCAGTCCTTTCGCTACTGGGGTTCGTCGTCACCGGCTGCGCAGGAGTACCCAGTTCATCATCACCACAGGCGATCGGCACTGTCGACCGGCCCGCGCCGCCGAGCCTGCCCAAGCCCACGCCCGGCATGGACCCCGACGTGCTGTTGCGGGAATTCCTCAAGGCCACCGCAGACCCCGCCAATCGCCATCTGGCGGCGCGTCAGTTCCTCACCGAATCCGGTTCCAGCGCATGGGATGACGCGGGCAGCGCGCTGCTGATCGACAACGTCGTGTTCACCGAAACGCGGGGTCCGGATCGCGTGACGGTGCGCATGCGCGCCGACATTCTGGGGTCGCTGTCGGACCTGGGTGTGTTCGAGACGGATGAGGGGGCGTTGCCGGACCCCGGGCCGATCGAACTGGTGAAGACGTCCGGTGGTTGGCGTATCGACAAGCTGCCCAACGGGGTTTTCCTTGACTGGCAACAGTTTCAGGCCACCTACAAACGCAACACCCTTTACTTCGCCGACCCGACCGGCAGCACCGTCGTCCCCGATCCGCGCTACGTCGCGGTGTCCGATCCTGACCAGTTGGCCACGGAACTGGTCAGCAAGCTGATCGCCGGACCGCGTCCGGAACTGGCCAAGAGTGTGCGCAACCTGCTGGGCCCGCCGCTGAAGCTGCGCGGGCCGGTGACCCGCGCCGACGGCGGCAAGGCGGGCGTCGGCCGCGGCTACGGTGGCGCGCGGATCGACCTCGAAAACCTGTCGACCACCGACCCACACAGTCGCCAACTGCTTGCGGCGCAGATCATTTGGACGCTGTCGCGCGCCGGTATCAACGGTCCGTACGTGATCACCGCCGACGGCGCCGCACTCGACGACCGCTTCGCGAACGGCTGGGAGACCTCCGATGTGGCGGCAACCGACCCAGGGGCATTCCCTGGTGCAGCGGCAGGCCTGCACGGATTGATGGGCGGCTCGCTGGTGTTCTTGGACGGGACCCGTGCGCCGCGTGTTCCAGGAGCATTCGGCGCGACGCCCAACCAGACCGCGGCGGCGATATCGCGGACGGGGCAGAACGTGGCGTCGATTGTGACGTTGCGCCCCGGTGCCCCCGATATGGCGTCGTCGTTGTGGGTCGGTCCGTTGGGCGGCAACGCCTCGCAGGTTCTGGACGGTCGCAATCTGTCGCGGCCCAGTTGGTCCCTCGACGACGCGATCTGGGTCGTGGTCGACGGCAACAACGTGGTCCGCGTCATCCAGGACGCATCCGGTCAACCGGCGCGCATACCCGTCGACTCCACACCCGTGTCGTCCCGCTTTCCCGGGGCGATCCGGGAACTGCAACTGTCGCGGGACGGCACCCGCGTCGCGATGGTCATCGATGGTCAGGTCATCTTGGCCGGGGTGGAGCAGACACCCGGCGGGGGATACGCGTTGACCTATCCGCGCCGACTCGGGTACGGGCTGGGGAACACCGTCGTCTCACTGGCCTGGCGCACCGGTGACGACATCGTCGTCAGCCGCACGGATCCGCAGCATCCGGTCTCTTATGTGAACCTCGACGGCGTCAACTCCGACGGACCCAGCCGCAATCTGCTGATGCCGGTCACCACCGTCGCGGCGAACCCGTCGACGGTCTACGTCGCCGACGAGCGCGGCGTGCTGCAGCTGACGGGTGCGGCGGCCGACAACGATCCGGTGTGGTCTGAGGTGCGGCCGCTGATGGTGCCCGGCACGCAGCCGGTGCTACCTGGCTGACGATCTGTTTGAAATTGCACTGAACCATCTCCTCGCGGCTCCCGTTGTGCTGACGAACCGGCGCTAGAAGCGTTGGCCGACAGCCCAAGGAGAGACGATGAAATTTCGTGGTCCACTGGTCACCCTCAGCGCGGTCGCGGTGTTGGGTGCCGGTCTAATGTTCGCCAACATCTCCCAGGAGCAGGCGCCGGTGGTGACCGGCACTCCGGTGGCCGCGCCGCCGCAGACGACAGCCATCACCGCATCGCCTGCGCCCGCCTCGCCCTCGTTCCCGGCCAAGGCGGACTACGTCGGCAAGATCACGACCGCCAAGGGTGTCATCACCTTGGATATCGCCATCGAGGGCGACACGGCCGTTGCCTATGCCTGTGACGGCAGCGCGATCGAATCGTGGATGCGAGGCCCAGCGCTCAATGGCACCGTCAGCCTGACGAGCAAGGACAAGACCGGCCGACTCGAGGGACGCCTGGACGGCACGGCGGTCGTCGGAACCCTCTGGATCGGCGCCAAGAAGTGGGACTTCACCGCGCAACCCGCGCAGTCACCCGCCGGGCTGTACGTATACGAGCAGGACGGGGTCCGCGGCAGCTGGATCGTGGACGCGTCGGGCAAGGCGACCGGTGTGTTGCGGCGAGACGACGGATCGACAGCGCCCGCTCCGGGGTTGGCGATCGGCGTCGACTATGCGAACACGGTCATCGACGGGAACACGGTCATCGCGCAACGGGTGGAGGGCAGCAGCGATGTCTGAGTCGCCCGTCACGGAGCGGATCACGGCGTCGCGGGGCGATGCAGCGGTGCTGACCGCCGTTCTGATCGGCTCGCTCGTCGCCGTCGGACTCGGTGCGTTCGGTAAAATCCATGAGCCCCAGTTCTTTTCGGTGAACGTGGCGGGTTTCTCCAGTGGCACGGCGGTGAAGGCGTGGCTGGGGACCTTCGCGGTGGTTCTCGCGCTGTTCCAGCTCGTGTCTGCCTTCGTGATGTACCGGCTGATTCCCGGCGGCAGGGCACCCGCGTGGATCAGCGTCGCGCATGTGTGGTCGGGGCGGCTGGCGGTGCTGGCCAGCGTTCCCGTCGCCGTGCATTGCCTGTACGCCCTGGGATTCGCCGAGACAGACAGTCGGGTGCTGTTCCACTCGCTGTTCGGATGCTTGTTCTACGGCGTCTTTGTCACCAAGATGATGTTGCTGACCCGCAAAGGCCTCCGCGGCTGGGTGATCCCGATCGCGGGCGGGTTGCTGTTCTTCGTTCTCGTATACGTCTGGTTGACCTCAGCCCTTTGGTTCTTCCAGACCAGCGGAATCACGTTCTAGTGGAAAGGCTTTCTATGTCATTCACAGACTTGCGCATCCCACGGCAGAAGGTGCTGATCGGGGCCGGCGTAGGACTGCTCGCGTCGGTACTCGCCGCCTGCACGACCTACGGCAAGAAGCCGGAGGCATCCGGTGACACCGCGATGACGACCGCTGCGCCGACGACGGGCGGTACGGCCCCGGAACAGAACAAGGCAATCGCCAAGACGTCGGAGGTGCCGGTCGGGTCGGGGCTCATCGTCGGCGATGTCGTCGTCACCCAAGCGGCGGCGGGCGACTTCAAGGGGTTCTCGTCGACCTGCACACACGCCGGGTGCACGGTGAACGAAGTGGTCGACGGCACCATCAACTGCCCGTGCCACGGCAGCAAGTTCAACCTGGACGGCTCCGTTGCAGCCGGACCTCCGACGAAACCGCTTGCGTCACAGCCCGTCACGGTCCAGGGCGATTCGATCGTGTTGGGCTGACCGCCCGACGAATGCGGGTCTACGTGGACGTGATTCCGGGAATGCGTCCCTCCCTGAACGCCTCGACGAAATGGCGATGGTCATCGCGGACCGTCGCGGCGTACTCCAGACCGAAGGTAACCATGTCGTCGACGAATTCGTCGTCGCGGTCGGCGATGACGTCGACGATCGCTTCTTCGGTCTGGAACGTCACGAGCTCCTGGTCGCTGTCGGCGTCGCCGACGCAGTGCACCTTGGCTACCGCGCGGCCGAGCTGGTCGATCACCTCGGTCAGTTCGTCGGGTTCGGTCAGCTCCGACCAATCCAGGTCGGATTCGTAGGGCGACAGTTCGGCGACGACGAAACCGACACCGTCGATTTCGGTGTAGCCGAGCAGGGGATCGGCATGCGCTTGCAAAGCACGCTGGGACACCGCGGTGCGGTGGCCTTGATGCTTGAAGTAGTTGTGCACCGCCTCGTCGTCGACAACACGGCTCGGCGCCGCGACGTTGCCCTGCTTCATCGACAGGACGATGTCGTTGTCGAGAGCCTGGTTGAACCCTTCGATCAGCACGTTGTAACTCGGCAACCCTGCGCTGCCGATCCCGAACCCCGTTCTGCCGACAATGTCCTTGACGTCGTAGGCCACTTCTCGGAACCGCTTCGATTTAGGGATGGTGTCCTGGTAGGCCTCGAACGCGGCCTCCACTTTCGCGTATTCAGCGTCGTCAAGTCGGCGTACGCCGTGGGATTCTCGGAACCGGCGATCCGATTCATCGAGGCGGGTCATCCGGTCGAGCATCTTGTCACGCGTCGACAAGCGGGCGTCCTGCAACGCCGTCAGCACGGCGCCGCGCGCGGTTTCCAGGTTCAGTGAAAAGGTGGCGTCGTCGTCGGTCTGAAGGAACCAGCGCACCTGATCGAGATACGACGAGGCGAACGTCGTGATCAGGTCGCGAATGACCTCGTCGGACAGCGCTTTCTGCCAACACATCAACGCGACGCTGGCAGCGAACCGCTGCAGGTCCCAGGTGAAATGGCCGACGAACGCCTCGTCGAAGTCGTTGACGTCGAAAATGAGAACCCCGGCGCCATCCATGTAGGTGCCGAAGTTCTCGGCGTGCAGGTCACCCTGGATCCACACGCGCGAGGTCCGCTCGTCCGCCCACCGGTCCTCGCGGTCTGCGACGTCGGCGTAGAACACGCACGCGCTCCCGCGGTAGAAGGCGAACGGCTCAGCCGCCATCTTGCGGAACTTCGTTCGGAACGCGTCGGGATCGGCCCTCATCAGGTCCGAGAACGCGTCGACGAGGCAGTTGACGATGACTGATTCACGTTCCTCGTGCATGAGACGAGGAGTACCCCCAAACAGATGTCACCGATCACCGCCACACTGCGGGCATGCTCGATCTGGTGCTGCCGCTGGAGTGCGGCGGCTGCGGCGCACGCTCGACGCGGTGGTGCGACATCTGCGCCAAAGACCTGGCCGTCAAGCCAGACGAACCGCACCTCGTCAGCCCTCGCGTCGACCCCGGCATACCCGTCTTCTCGCTCGGCCGCTATGCGGGCGCACGTCGCCAAGCGATCGTCGCCGTCAAGGAGCATGGCCGCGCCGACCTCGTCGAGCCGCTCGGCGGCGCGCTCGGCGCGGGGCTGGATCACATGCTGACCTGGGGCGTCGTCGAGACGCCGCTCACCGTGGTGCCTGCACCGACACGTCGGTGGGCGGCCAGGCGCCGCGGCGGGGACCCGGTCACCCGCATCACCCTTGCCGCGACCTCCGGGGAGCCCGACGTCACCGTGGTTCCAGCGCTGCGCACGCGAGCCTTCGTCGCCGATTCTGCAGGCCTCTCCAGCGCCGACCGCCAGCGCAACATCGCGGGCCGGGTGAAGCTGGTACGCCCCGCCGGCCTCTTGGCAGGGGACGTCGTGGTCGTCGACGACGTCGTGACGACGGGCGCCACCGCGTCTGAATCTGTCCGTGTCCTGCAGCGGGCCGGCGTAGCTGTGGCGGCTGTGCTGGCTATCGCCGCTGCCTGACCGCCGGTGGTGACGGTCCCGGTAATTACTCCGGCATCAAGGGGATGTGAAGAACTGAAAACAGGTCCTGAAAACTCAGTGGATTTTGTGGCACGACCGGGTGAACACGGACTACCGTCGGGATCAACCACCCGTGAATGCCTCACGGCGGCGCATCACCAACCAGCGCCGGCATCGCCCACCAGCGGTAGGAGGTGAGTAGACGACACCTTGCACCGGCGGGCCGCGACTAAGGCATAAGACATGCAGGTCCCCTCGGCGCGTATCCACATCCAGCCGGGCACGCTGACGCGTGCGGACGCGAAAGAGAAACGAGTTGCCAAGTATGTCAACCCATTCCATTGACTCGGACCAAGCGACGCTGGTCACCGACGAGACGCCCGAAGCCGAACCGCGAGCCGAGATCGTCGTCAAGGGCCGCAACGTCGAGATTCCCGAGCACTTCCGCATCTACGTCTCAGACAAACTCACTCGCCTGGAACGACTCGACCGCACCATTTACCTCTTCGACGTCGAACTGGACCATGAACGCAACCGGCGCCAGCGTAAGAACTGTCAGCACGTCGAGATCACCGCGCGCGGCCGCGGCCCGGTAGTCCGGGGCGAGGCCTGCGCCGACAGCTTCTACGCCGCGTTGGAGTCCGCGGTCTGCAAACTCGAGAATCGACTCCGGCGAAGCAAGGACCGTCGCAAGATCCACTACGGCGACAAGACCCCGGTGTCGCTGGCCGAGGCCACCGCGATCGGGCCCATGCCCGACACCCTCAACGGTTCCGGATCGGAATCACCGCAGGTCGACCCGGCGATGCTGGACGACCATGAACCCGGGCGCATCGTGCGCACCAAGGAACATCCGGCCACGCCGATGACCACCGACGACGCCCTGTCGCAGATGGAGCTGGTGGGCCACGATTTCTTCCTGTTCCACGACAAGGAAAGCGACAAACCGTGTGTGGTGTACCGCCGCCACGCCTACGACTACGGACTGATTCGGCTCTCGGACCCGCAAGGCTGATCGGCTCGCCTGACACGCTCGCCGGACTCGGCGCGCCACGTCGCTACCATGGGTTGAGCTCTATCAGATCCAACCCACCTGGAAAGCCTGAGGAATAGCGTGCTGGATAAGTTGCTCCGTCTCGGTGAAGGCCGCATGGTCAAGCGGCTCAAGGGGGTGGCTCAGTACGTCAACACCCTGTCCGACTCCGTGGAGAAGCTCTCCGACGCCGAGCTGCGGGCCAAGACGGACGAGTTCAGAAAGCGGTACGAGGGGGGCGAAAGCCTCGACGACCTGCTACCCGAGGCCTTCGCCGTCGCTCGTGAGGCGGCCTGGCGCGTGCTGGACCAGCGCCATTTCGACGTCCAGGTGATGGGTGGCGCCGCGCTGCACTTCGGCAACGTCGCGGAGATGAAGACCGGCGAGGGCAAGACGCTCACCTGTGTGCTGCCCGCCTATCTCAACGCACTGGCCGGCCAGGGCGTGCACGTCGTCACGGTCAACGACTACCTCGCCAAACGTGACGCCGAGTGGATGGGCCGCGTGCACCGCTTCCTCGGCCTCGACGTCGGTGTCATCCTGTCCGGCCTGACGCCCGACGAGCGGCGCGTCGCCTACGGCGCCGACATCACCTACGGCACCAACAACGAATTCGGCTTCGATTATCTGCGCGACAACATGGCGCACTCCCTGGAGGACCTGGTCCAGCGCGGCCACAACTTCGCGATCGTCGACGAGGTCGACTCGATCCTCATCGACGAGGCCCGTACCCCGCTGATCATCTCGGGCCCGGCCGATGGGGCGTCGAACTGGTACACCGAGTTCGCGCGGCTCGCCCCGCTGATGGAGAAGGACGTCCACTACGAGGTCGACATCCGCAAGCGGACCATCGGCGTGCACGAGATCGGCGTCGAGTTCGTCGAGGATCAGCTCGGCATCGACAACCTCTACGAGGCCGCCAACTCCCCGCTCGTCAGCTACCTCAACAACTCGATCAAGGCCAAAGAGTTGTTCACGCGCGACAAGGACTACATCGTGCGCGACGGTGAGGTGATCATCGTCGACGAGTTCACCGGCCGCGTGCTGGTCGGGCGCCGATACAACGAGGGCATGCACCAGGCGATCGAGGCCAAGGAGCACGTCGAGATCAAGGCCGAGAATCAGACGCTGGCCACCATCACGCTGCAGAACTACTTCCGCCTCTACGACAAGCTCGCCGGCATGACGGGCACCGCCCAGACCGAGGCGTCCGAGCTGCACGAGATCTACAAGCTCGGTGTCGTCAGCATCCCGACCAACAAGTCGATGATCCGCCAAGACCAATCGGACCTGATCTACAAGACCGAAGAGGCCAAATACATCGCGGTCGTCGACGACGTCAGCGAGCGGTATGAGAAGGGCCAGCCGGTGCTGATCGGCACCACCAGTGTGGAGCGCTCGGAGTACCTGTCTCGCCAGTTCACCAAGCGCCGCATTCCGCACAACGTGCTCAACGCCAAGTACCACGAGCAGGAGGCCAGCATCATCGCCGAGGCCGGGCGCCTGCGAGCGATCACGGTGGCCACCAACATGGCCGGCCGCGGCACCGACATCGTGCTCGGCGGCAACGTCGACTTCCTGGTCGACAAGAAGCTGCGCGACCAGGGTCTGGACCCGGTCGAGACCCCAGAGGATTACGAAGCGGCGTGGCACAAGCTCCTGCCCGAGGTGAAGGCGGAAGCAGCCGGCGAAGCCAAAGAAGTGATCGAGGTCGGCGGTCTCTACGTGCTCGGCACCGAACGCCATGAGTCCCGGCGCATCGACAACCAGCTGCGCGGCCGCTCGGGCCGCCAGGGCGATCCGGGCGAGTCCCGGTTCTATCTCTCGCTCGGTGACGAGCTCATGCGGCGGTTCAACGGTGCGACGCTGGAGTCGCTGCTGACCCGGCTGAACCTGCCCGACGATGTGCCGATCGAGGCCAAGATGGTCAGCCGCGCGATCAAGAGCGCGCAGACGCAGGTCGAGCAGCAGAACTTCGAGGTCCGCAAGAACGTCCTGAAGTACGACGAAGTGATGAACAAGCAGCGCATGGTCATCTACGACGAGCGCCGCCGGATCCTGGAGGGCGAGAACCTCGCCGACCAGGCTCACAAGATGCTCATCGACGTGGTGACGGCCTACGTGAACGGTGCGACCGCCGAGGGCTACTCCGAGGATTGGGACCTCGAGCAGCTGTGGACCGCGCTGAAGCAGCTGTACCCCGTGGGCATCGACCATCACGACCTCATCGACTCCGACGCCGTCGGCGAGCCCGGCGAGCTGACCCGCGAAGAGCTGCTCGACGCGCTGATCAAGGACGCGGAGCGCGCGTACGCGGTCCGCGAGAAGGAGCTCGAGGAAATCGCCGGCGAGGGCGCGATGCGTCAGCTGGAACGCAACGTGTTGCTCAACGTGGTCGACCGCAAGTGGCGCGAGCATCTCTACGAGATGGACTACCTCAAGGAGGGCATCGGCCTGCGCGCGATGGCGCAGCGCGACCCGCTGGTCGAGTACCAGCGTGAGGGCTACGACATGTTCATCGGCATGCTCGATGCCATGAAGGAGGAGTCGGTCGGCTTCCTGTTCAACGTGTCGGTCGAAGCCGCGCCCGCACCGGCGGTGGCGCCGGTCGCCGCGCCGCAGGGACTCGCGGAGTTCGCGCAGGCCGCCGCTGCCAAGGCTCAGGAGGGCACCCAGGGTGGAGTCGCCACCAAGGAGCGTCCGGCGCCGACCGGCATACAAGCCAAGGGAATTGACAACGAACCGCCACCGATGACCTACAGCGGCCCTGCCGAGGACGGGTCAACCGAGGTCAGGCGCACGGGCGGGGGCGGTAAGCATGCCGCACCCACCGGCTCACGCAGGGAACGGCGGGAGGCCGCGCGTCAGCAGGCCCGCGAAACCAAGCGGCGCGGCTAGGGCGGGTCGCCGGCTCAGCCGATCTGCAGAGCGACGATGCGCCACCGATCCCGGTAAAGCTCGATGCGTGCGGCCAGCGCACGCACCCGCGGCCCATTGGTGAACGTCCCGAACACCTCGGCTTCGGTGCCGTCGGTGCCGTCGACGATGCGCAGCCGCACCCGGTGCAGCCTCGCGACGGTGCGCACCCCTGTCGTGCGATCGTTCCGACTATGCGATGACCGGCTCAACTCGATGACCGTGTCGATCAGCGCCGGCGCCAGCAGTGGCCGCAGCTGCGCCACCGGCCTGCGCCGATCGATCACCTCGAGCACCCTTCGCAACGCGGCATCGGCGAACATGACGGCGGTGCGCGGCGGATCCGCTTCCCGAACCGCCGCCCCGTATCGCGCGGGCGACGACGGCCGCGAGGCACGACGGTGCAGCACCGGCTTCGATCGGCATGCCGCCAAGCCGACGGGCTGCGGCTCGTAGTCGACTACCGGCGATACGAATGGTGCACCCGGCTTAGGGGTCGGGGGTGTGGTCATGAAATGCTCTCCGGCGATTGACGGGGCAGGGACGGCATCTGCCGGAGAGTTGCAGACCTGTTCATGATCGCACGGTTTGCAGTGGGTTCTCTGCACCCGTGCTGCGCAGCGACAGGATTGGTCGCTACGTTGGTAATCAGAACCACCGCGGCCGAGAACCGCGTAGTCAACGAGGGGGCGTCGCGGCGATGGTGACCAGGTTGTCGGCCTCCGACGCGGCGTTCTTCCGTATGGAGAACACGTCGACGCCGATGTATGTGGGGTCGCTGTCGATTCTGCGCAAGCCGCGCAATGGACTGAGCTACGAAACCCTGCTCGAAACCGTCGAGCAGCGGCTCCCACAGATTCCGCGCTACCGCCAGAAGGTTCGCGAAGTGACCCTCGGACTGGCGCGCCCCGTCTGGGTGGACGACCCCGACTTCGATATCACCTACCACATTCGCCGTTCGGCCCTGCCGTCTCCGGGCAGCGACAACCAGCTGCACGAACTGATCGCACGGCTGGGCTCCCGGCAGTTGGACAAGTCCAGGCCCCTGTGGGAGATGTACCTGATCGAGGGTCTGGCCAAGAACCGGATCGCGATCTACACGAAGTCGCATCAGGCGCTGGTGAACGGGATGACGGCGCTGGAGATCGGACACGTCATCGCCGACCGCACGCAGAAGCGCCCGGAGTTCGGTGAGGACATCTGGATTCCGGCGCGCGAACCCAGTGACCGCGGACTGCTGTTCGGTGCCGTCGGCGAATGGGTGACCCGTCCCGCCGAACAAATCGGGGAGCTGCGCTCGGCGGTCACCGGTGTCGTCACCAATGCCGGTCAACTGGCCGACGTCGGCAGGCGATTCGTCGACGTGGTCCGTACCGCCGCGCGTGGCACCGCGCCGAACAGCCCGCTGAACACCACGGTGTCCCGCAACCGCCGGTTCGCGGTGGCCAGCGGCGACCTGGAGGATTTCCGCCTGGTCCGGGCCCGGTACGACTGTGACGTCAACGACGTGGTGCTCGCGGTGGTGGCGGGTGCGTTGAGAAACTGGCTGCTGTCCCGTGGCGAGCCGGTTTCGGCGACCACGACGATGCGCGCGATGGCCCCGATGTCGGTCTACCCCGACGCCGACCTCGACACGACGGGGCCCGGCCAGGCGATCAGCGAGGTATCGCCGTTCCTCGTGGATCTTCCGGTAGGGGAGGGCAATGCGGTCGTCCGGCTGTCGCAGATCGCGCACACCACCGAGTCGCACCCCACCGCCGCCAGTTTGGTCGACGCCAGGACCATTGTCACGTTGTCGGGCTTCGCGCCACCGACGTTGCACGCCATGGGCATTCGCGTGGCAACGGGCTTCTCGGCGCGACAGTTCAACCTCCTGATCACCAATGTTCCTGGCGCGCAGAAGCAGATGTACGTCGCGGGCGCCAAGTTGCTCGAGACCTATTCGGTACCACCGCTATTGCACAACCAGGTCCTTGCCATCGGTGTGACGTCGTACAACGGCATGCTCTATTTCGGTATCAACGCCGACCGCGACGCGATGAGCGACGTCGACATGCTGCCGGCCCTGTTGCGCGAATCGCTGGATGAATTGCTCGAAGCGGCACGATGAACGGTCGCATTTCTGATCTTGGTTGAAATTCAGCCGCGGTGGGAATGGCTCATCGGTGAGCATCGACGCCGAGCACCCAAAACCGAAAACGCCCGTCCGGCGGACCCTCTCGTCGCCCACTGACCGGGTCATTCCGCATCCAGTCCTGGATGTACCCGTCGAAGAAGCCGCGTACACACGGTCGCGCGGAGTGGACTGGGTCGTCTTCGGGGTCACCGCAGTCATCGCGGTCGGGTTTCTGGTCTGGGGCTTCGTCAGCACCCCGTCGCTGGCCGACGCGTCGGGCAGCGCGCTGACCTGGGTCATGGACAACACCGGTTGGTTGTTCGTCCTGACGGGCTCGGGGTTCGTGGTTTTCGTGCTCTGGCTGGCGCTCGGCCGCTACGGAACCATCCCGCTGGGCCGCGACGATGAGGAGCCCGAGTTCAACGGAGTGTCCTGGATCGCCATGATGTTCTCCGCAGGCATGGGGATCGGGCTGATGTTCTTCGGTGTCGCCGAGCCCCTGACGCACTTCACCACCCCGCCGCCGGGAACCGGCGACGCGGGTAATCCGGAGGCGGTCCAGAACGCATTGGCGACCACGCTGTTCCACTGGACCCTGCACCCCTGGGCGATCTACGCGGTCGTCGGGCTGGCGATCGCGTACGGCGTGTACCGGAAGGGCCGGCTACAGCTGATCAGCGCGGCGTTCGAGCCGCTGCTGGGCGCACGCGCAAATGGCCCGTGGGGCAAGGTCATCGACATGTTGGCGATCTTCGCCACGCTGTTCGGATCAGCGGCATCGCTCGGGCTGGGGGCGCTGCAGATCCGTAGCGGCCTGCAGATCGTCGGCGGAATCGGCGAATCCGGCAACACGATCCTGATCGTGATCATCACCGTGCTGACGATCGCGTTCGTACTGTCCGCGGTGTCGGGGATCGCCCGCGGCATCCAATGGTTGTCGAACATCAACATGGTACTGGCCGTCTCGCTGGCGCTGTTCGTATTCGTCGTCGGCCCAACGGTTTTCATCCTCAACCTGATGCCGACCGCGATGGCCAGCTACCTGGGCGACATCGCGATGATGTCCGCGCGCACCGGGGCCGAGGGCGCCGAGGTGAACACCTGGCTGCAGGCGTGGACCATCTTCTACTGGGCATGGTGGGTGTCCTGGACGCCGTTCGTCGGCATGTTCATCGCACGGATCTCGCGTGGGCGCACCATCCGGCAGTTCGTCGCGGGGGTGCTGCTGGTGCCCAGCCTGGTTTCGCTGGTGTGGTTCGCGGTCTTCGGTGGAGCCGCGATCAAGCTCCAGCAGGAAGGCGTCGACCTCGCGGGCGAGGGCAGCATCGAGGCGCAGCTGTTCGGTCTGCTCGACCAATACCCGATAGCGACGGTCGCGAGCGTTTTGGTGATGGTGCTGGTCGCGATCTTCTTCGTCTCCGGCGCGGACGCAGCGTCGATCGTGATGGGTTCGCTATCCGAACGGGGGACCATCAAACCGGGCCGGGGCACCGTTATCTTCTGGGGTGTCGCGATGGGAGCGGTGGCGGCCGTGATGCTGCTGGTCGGCGGAGAAGACGCGCTGAAGGGGCTGCAGACCATCACCATCATCGCGGCTTTGCCCTTCCTGCTCGTCATGGTCGGCCTGGCGGTCGCGCTGGTGAAAGACCTGCGCAACGACCCGAAGGTGGTGCGGCGGCAGTACGCGTCCGAAGCGGTCAACAACGCCGTCGTCAGCGGGGTCACACAGCACGGCGACGATTTCGTGATCGTGGTCGAGAAGGATCCCGAAGCCGGCAAGAGCGGAGCCGGTTAACCTTCGGACGTGCGCGTCTACGTCCCAGCGACCCTGGCCATGTTGCAGCAGCTCGTCGCGGACCAAATGTTGCACGCCCGCAGCGGAACGGCGTTCGCGGTGACGCCGACGCTGCGCGAGGCCTATGCCCAGGGCGACGACGACGAATTGGCCGACGTGGCGCTGCGTGAGGCGGCACTCGCCTCGCTGCGACTGCTCGCAGGGGAGGGCGCATCGGACATGCCGTCGCGCCGGGCGGTGGTGGTGGCCGAGGCCGGTGACCTGACACCTCGGCCCGATCTCGACGACGCGGTGGTGCGGCTGTCCGGCCCGATCGCATTCAGCGACGTGATCGCGGCGTACGTCGACAACGCCGATGCCGAGCCCGCGGTGGTGGCCGCAATCGAGGCCGTCGACGACGCTGACCTGGGTGACGAAGACGCCGAGTTCGTGGTCGGCGATGCCCAAGACCATGACTTGGCCTGGTACGCCCCGCAGGAGCTGCCGTTCCTGCTCGAGCTGCTGTGACGGCGGTAACTGTATTGAGTACGGGACCGTAAGTTACGGTACCGTAGGTTGCGTGGCCAAGAACTCGATAAAGATCTCGGCTAATGTCGCCGACACGGCCCGAGCGGGTGTCGTCGGTGAGAAGCACCCGGCCTGGCATGCGCTGCGTACCGTCGCTCAGCGGATCACCACACCACTGCTACCCGACGACTACCTCAAACTCGCCAACCCGCTGTGGTCGGCGCGTGAACTGCGCGGCCGAGTGGTGGAAGTGCGCCGCGAGACCGAGGATTCGGCGACCCTCGTCATCAAGCCGGGGTGGGGCTTTTCCTTCAACTACCAACCGGGCCAGTACATAGGCATCGGACTGCTGGTCGACGGACGCTGGCGTTGGCGGTCGTACTCGCTGACCTCGAGCCCGGTCACGGCCGGCGCCACGGGACCGGTGATTTCCAGGTCGAGGCGCACGATCACGATCACGGTCAAGGCCATGCCCGAGGGATTCCTTTCGACCCACCTCGTCGGCGGGGTCGCACCCGGCACGATCGTGCGACTGGCCGCACCGCAGGGCAACTTCGTGATGCCCGACCCGGCTCCGGCGAAGGTGCTGTTCATCACTGGCGGTTCGGGCATCACCCCGGTGATGTCGATGCTGCGTACCCTGACCCGTCGCGATCAGATCACCGATATCGTCCACTTGCATTCGGCGCCAACGGAATCCGATGTGCTCTTCGCGACGGAGCTGGCGGACCTGCAGCGCGGTCATGAGGGGTACCGCTTACGACTGCGTGCCACCCGAACCGAGGGTCGCCTGGATATGTCTCGCCTCGACCATGAGGTGCCCGACTGGCGCGAGCGCCACGTCTGGGCGTGCGGCCCCGAGGGCATGCTCGACGCCGCTGAGCGCGTGTGGTCGGCCGCGGGCATCGCCGATCAACTGCACCTGGAACGTTTCGCGGTGTCCAAGGCCGCGGCACACGGTCAGGGCGGCACCGTGGAGTTTGCACGCAGCGGTAAGACCGTGACGGTGGACGCCGCGACGCCGTTGATGGATGCCGGCGAGGGTGCCGGTGTGCGGATGCCATTTGGCTGCCGGATGGGCATCTGCCAATCCTGTGTCGTGGGCCTGCTCGACGGGCACGTCCGTGACCTGCGTACGGGCGCCGAACACGAGCCGGGCACCCGGATACAGACCTGTGTTTCCGCAGCTTCGGGCGACTGCGTGCTGGACGTATAAGGTTTACCGACCAGTAACCTACGGGTACGTAGGTTACGATAACGTAGGTACTTGAGAGGAGGTTTGACGATGGCAATCACTGACGTTCCTGAATTCGCGCATCTGTCCGAAGCGGACATCGAGAGTCTGGCTGTTGAGCTGGATTCCATCCGCCAGGACATCGAAGACTCCCGCGGCGAGCGCGACTCGCGCTACATCCGCCGCACCATCGCCGCCCAGCGTGCTCTCGAGTTGGCGGGTCGATTGACGCTGGCCGCGAGCTCGCGCCGCTCGGCGTGGTGGGCGGGCACCGTCACCCTGGGCGTGGCCAAGATCATCGAGAACATGGAAATCGGCCACAATGTCATGCACGGCCAGTGGGATTGGATGAACGATCCCGAGATTCACTCCTCGACGTGGGAGTGGGACATGAGCGGGTCGTCCAAGCACTGGCGCTTCACCCACAACTTCATGCATCACAAGTACACAAACATCCTGGGCATGGACGACGACGTGGGCTACGGCGTCATTCGGGTCACGCGCGACGCGAAGTGGAAGCCGTTCAACCTTTACGGCAACCTGCTCTTCAACACCCTGCTGGCCATCGGCTTTGAATGGGGTGTGGGGCTGCAGCACCTGGAGCTGGGCAAGATCGCCAAGGGCGGCGACGACCGTGCCGCAACGATGAAACGCGTGCGCGAGTTCGGCGTGAAGGCCGGCCACCAGGTCGCCAAGGATTACGTGGTGTGGCCGGCGCTGACGTCGCTGTCCCCGGGTGCGACTTTCATGTCGACGCTGAAGGCCAACGCGGTTGCCAACGTCATCCGCAATGTGTGGGCCAACGCCGTGATCTTCTGCGGCCACTTCCCCGACGGCGCAGAGAAATTCACCAAGACCGACATGGTCGGCGAGAGCAAGGGTCAGTGGTACCTGCGCCAGATGCTGGGCAGTGCCAACTTCGAAGCGGGTCCTGCACTGCGGTTCATGAGCGGCAACCTGTCCCATCAGATCGAGCATCACCTGTACCCGGACCTGCCGAGCAACCGGTACGAGGAGATCTCGATCCGGGTGCGCCAGTTGTGCGACAAGTACGACCTGCCGTACACGACGGGCAACTTCCTCGTGCAGTACGGCAAGACGTGGCGCACCATCGCCAAGTTGTCGCTGCCGGACAAGTACCTGCGCGCCACCCGCGACGATGCACCGGAGACCCGCAGTGAGCGGATGTTCGACGAACTCGAGCCCGAGCAGCGACGTGGGCTCAAGTCGGCGATCTCCGCAGTGCGCGCACGACGTCGCGAGAAGCGGCTGCAAAGCGGGCGGGAACTCGCCGCCTGATCTGATCGACCGAGAAAGCCCTTCCCGTTTCGGGGAGGGCTTTTTCGTGTCCGCCGATCGGGGGACACGCGAATCCCCCGGTGGACCGGCTGATCGCCCGACATACACCGACACCAGGAGGCGGCAATCTTGAGTCATCGCAGGCACACCCCGGCGATATGGCCGAAAGCCAACTCACACAGGAGTATCGACATGAAGAACCACATCTTCGCCAAGACCGTCGCCCGCATCGCACTGCCGCTGGCCATCGGCGCCGCCGCGCTGGGCATGGCCGGCATCGCCAGCGCCCAGACCCAAGAACCGGTCGGCCCCGGCTACCAGTACGCCCCCACGACCACCGCGCACCCCGCCCCCCAGGCGCCCACCACCCATCACGGCGTGGGCCGTGTCGAGGAAATGGTCCCCGGCTATCACCGCTGAGCCCACACCTTCAGAGGCCCTCTCCGCAAGGAGAGGGCCTCGCTCTTTTCAGTGACCCTCCCGCAGCGCCGCCAGCAGTCGGCGCGCGGCGGCGACCCGAACGGCGGCGGGACCGGTCAGCGTGTCGAGTGCACATTCGGGGTCGGCAGGCGGGCCCATGTGGCCGCAGCCCCTCGGGCAGTCGTTGATCGCCTCGGCCAGATCGGAGAAAGCGAGCATCACATCATCGGGTTCGATGTGTGCCAGGCCGAATGACCGGATCCCGGGAGTGTCGACCACCCAGCCACCGACACTCAGCGGGAGCGCGACTGATTGCGTCGAGGTATGCCTGCCCCGGCCCATGTCCGTCACCTCGCCTGTTGCCCGATCCGCCTCCGGGACAAGGCGATTCACCAACGTCGACTTACCGACCCCGGAATGTCCGAGGAGTACCGTTATCTTGCCGGCGAGCAGCGGGGCCACGGCGTCCAGTGGATCGTCTCTTCCGGCGGTCGTGACTGTGAGATCAAGGTCGGCGAATTCGGCGGCGAACGGCTCGGGGGGTGCGAGGTCGGTCTTGGTCAGGCACAGAATGGGTTCCAGGCCGCCGGCGTATGCGGCGATGAGTGCGCGCTGCACCAGACCTGTGCGCGGCGGCGGGTCGGCGAGAGCGACCACGATCAGCAGCTGATCGGCGTTGGCGACGACGACGCGTTCGGTTGGATCGGTGTCATCGGCGGTGCGGCGCAACACCGTTCGCCGCTCGCCGCGTCGGACGATGCGAGCCAGCGTGTCCTGCTTGCCCGAGACGTCGCCGACGATGCCGACGTCGTCGCCGACGACGATAGGCGTGCGCCCCAGTTCGCGTGCTCGCATCGCGGTCACCAGGCGGTTGGGGTCGTGGTCGAGCGCGCATCCCCATCGGCCGCGGTCAACGGTGACGACCATGGCGTCGTGCGCGTCGGCGTGATCGGGGCGGTTCTTTGTGCGCGGCCGCGATCCTCTGCCGGGACGGACCCGGACGTCGGACTCGTCGTACTCGCGAGGGCTCAATCGCCCGCCAGCATGTCGGCCCACATCTGCGGGAAGTCGGGCAGCGTCTTGGCGGTGGTGCCGATGTCCTCGACCTCGACGCCGTCGACGCGCAACCCCACGATGGCTCCGGCGGTGGCCATCCGGTGATCGGCATACGATCGCCACAGCCCACCGTGCAGCGGACTCGCGGTGATCAGCAGACCGTCGGGCGTCTCCTCGCATTGCCCGCCGAGGCCGTTGATCTCTGCGGAAAGCGCTGCAAGCCGGTCGGTTTCGTGTCCGCGCAGATGTGCGACACCGCGCAGCTGCGACACCGACCCCTCCGGCGCGATGGCAGCGAGCGCGGCCACCGCAGGCGTCAGTTCGCCCACGTCGTGAAGATCGACGTCGATGCCCGTATAGGACTCGGGTCCCTGCACCTCGAGATACGAATCGCCTTGGCGGACAACTGAGCCCAGGTTCTTGAGGACCGTGAGGATCGCGTCGGCGGGCTGCATGCTGGCCGCCGGCCATCCGATGATGCGGACGACCCCTCCGGTGACGACTGCGGCAGCCAGGAACGGTACCGCGTTGGAGAGGTCGGGTTCAATGATCCAGTGTCTTGCGGAGATCGGGCCAGGGGAGACGTGCCACCGGTTGGGGAGCGTGTCGTCGACGTCGACTCCGGCGTCGCGAAGCATGGCGATCGTCATCGCGATGTGCGGAGCCGAGGGCACCGACTCGCCCGTGTGCACGATGGTCAAGCCGTCGGTGAAGGCCGCACCGGAGAGCAGCAGACCCGATACGAACTGTGAGGACGACGATGCGTCGATCTCGACCGTCCCGCCCGCGACCGACCCGGACCCGTGGACGGCGAACGGCAGCGCGTCACCGTCGACGTCGACGCCGAGGCTGCGCAGCGCATCGAGCAGCGGAGCGATGGGCCGGGACCGCGCCTGCTCGTCGCCGTCGAACGTCACGGTCGTCGTGCTCAGCGCCGCCACCGGCGGCACGAACCGCAGGACGGTGCCGGCGAGGCCGCAGTCGATGCGGGTCCCCGGGTGCGGGTCGATCGCACCGCTGAGGGTCAGTTCGGTGTCGGCGCCGTCGACCGTGACACCGAGTGCGGCGACCGCGCCGATCATCAGATCGGTGTCGCGGCTGCGCAGCGCGCCGCTGATCGTCGACGTGCCGTTCGCCGTCGCCAGCGCCGCAAGCACCAGCGCGCGGTTGGTCAGCGATTTCGACCCCGGCACGGTGACCGTGGCATGCACGGGACGCGAGGTCGACGGTGCCTGCCAGTTGCTCACGGCTCTATCCTGCCTTGTCGGTTCGGCGTGCCAACATGGGATATATGTGTGGACGATTCGCGGTGACCACCGATCCGGCGTTGTTGGCCGAGAAGATCCAGGCGATCGACGAAAGCGTGTCGGCGGCAAAAAAGGACGCGCCGGCCGCCAACTACAACGTCGCGCCGACGACAACGATCAACACCGTGGTGAAACGTCACAGCGAGCCGGACGACGTGTCGACCCGCCGGCTGCGGTCGATGCGCTGGGGTCTCGTCCCGCCGTGGGCCAAGACCGCCGAAGACGGCGGACCGGACACCAAGGGACCGCTGTTGATCAACGCGCGTTCGGAAAAACTGACCACCTCACCCGTCTTCCGGAACTCGGCGAAGAGCAAGCGGTGCCTCATACCGATGGACGGATGGTACGAATGGCGGCCCAACGGAGCGACGGCGACGGGCAAGAAGGCTCCCAAGACGCCGTTCTACATGTACGGGGGCGATGGCGAGCCGCTGTTCATGGCCGGTCTGTGGTCGACGTGGCGCCCCCGGGAGGCGCCGAAGGACTCGGCGCCGTTGTTGAGTTGCACCATCATCACCACCGACGCCGCGGGCCCACTGGCCGACATCCACGACCGGATGCCGCTGACCGTCAGTGAACGCGACTGGGACCGCTGGCTCGACCCGGATGCGCCGATCGACGAGGGGCTGCTGCGTGGTCATGGTGACCTGGACCGGATCGAGATCCGTGAGGTGTCCCGGCTGGTCAACAGCATCCGCAACAATGGCCCCGAGTTGATCGAGCCGGCCGAGCCCGAACCCGAACAGGCGACCCTGCTGTAACGGACCATTCCTGCGTATACGACCGCTCAAGGCAGAATAGCCATTAACATATCGGCATGCTCGCCGCTGCCAGGAAGGCCCTCGCCTTCGAGATGACCATCGCCGAGTGGATCGGTACCGGAGCGATGCCCGCGATTCCCTATCTGCTCATCGGCATGGCGTGGACGGCCATCGCGGGCGACCAGGTCGGCTGGGACGGGTCCGCGCGGGTCCTGTCGATTCTCGTATCGATCGCCTCGTGGCCTGTGTTGATCGTCCCGGCAGTGTGCACGATATGACCGCTGAACGAAGCCGGATCTCCATCCGCAGGCGCACCGCCAGGTGGGACGCCGACGAACACGTCACCGCGGCCGATGCAATGGATTTCTGGTCGTTCGCGGCGGGCGCGGCCAACGTCATCATGCAGCTGTCGCGTCCTGGGGTGGGCTACGGCGTCGTCGAAAGCAAGGTGGACTCGGGCAATCTGCTCAAGCATCCGTGGAAGCGGGCGAGGACGACGTTCCAGTACCTGGCGGTCGCGATCATTGGAACGCCGCAGGACCGCGCAGCATTCCGTGAGGCCGTCAACAGCGCGCATCGACACGTCAAGTCCACTCCGGACAGCCCGGTGTGTTACAACGCTTTCGATCGAGACCTTCAGATGTGGGTGGCGGCGTGCCTGTTCGTCGGACTGGAAGACACGTACCAACTCCTGCGTGGTGAGATGACCGCTGAACAGTCCGAGCAGTTCTACCGGTCGGCATGGACCCTGGGCACGACGCTGCAGGTGACCGAGGACCAATGGCCGCCCACCCGAGCGGAATTCGATGCGTACTGGGCCACGGCGTGCGCTCAGGTCACCATCGATGATCGCGTCCGCGGCTATCTATTGGACCTGCTCAACCTGCGCATGATCAACCCCGTGCTGGGCCTGCCGTTCCGGCCGTTGCTCAAGTTTCTCACCATCGGGTTCCTGGCGCCGGTGTTCCGTGATGCCATGGGTGTGCAGTGGGGTGATTTCCGGCAGTGGCTCTTCGAAAGCCTTTTCCTGGTAGTCGCTTTGACGAACCGATTCCTGCCGGTGTTCGTCCGTCAGGGCGGCAGTTATGTCCTGCTGGCAGATGTGCGGCGCCGGGTTCGTCGAGAACGCGCGTTGGTGTGAGCCTTCTGCGCCGGGTGCTGAGCCGGAAGGTGAGCGTGGCGGCGATGATCGAATTCGCGCTATGGCTTGCGATTCCGTACCTGCTGATCGGGTTCGTGTGGGCCTTCTTCGACGCCGAGCAGGTGCAACTGTTCGACACCGCGTTCCGCATCCGGTTGCCCGCCGGCTCCGAGATCCTTGCGTACGTCCAGACCGCGGCCATGTGGCCTCAGCTCATGCTCGGGGCCGACATCTGCGCGGCGTGAAAAGCGCGGACCAGGGCCGCCTCTAGGTACCGAGAATTTCTCGGTATTGATAGAGTATTGCTCGTGCCTCGGACAGGCGTGGACGCACGGGCCAGATTGTTGGGCGTCGCGCGCCGGCGGTTCGCGATCGATGGGGCACTCTCGGCGACCTTGGACGAGGTGCGGCGCGAGGCGGAAGTGAGCGTCGGTGCCCTCTATCACCACTTTCCCAACAAGCTGTCGCTCGCGACCGCCGTCTACGCGCAGTTGATGAGCGAGTACCAGACGGGGTTCATCACGATGCTGCGCGACCACGCTACGGCCGAGGGAGGTATTCGTGGCGGTGTGAGGTATCACCTGCGATGGGTGACCGCCCACCGCGGCGAGGCCGCGCTGTTGCTGGGTTCCCGACTGGACAGCGACGAGTTGCGGCATTCCAACAGCGTGTTTTTCGCGGCGGTCCGGGACTGGTGGCGCCCGCACCAGGCTTACGGGGCCCTGGGACCGCTGGATATCGCGATCACCGCCGCGCTGTGGCTCGGGCCTGCGCAGGAGTTCTCACGCTATTGGGTGGCCGGCTCAGCGGCCAAGCTGCCGCGCGGGGCCGTGGATACGTTCGCTGATGCCGCCTGGACGGCGTTGCGCGCCAACAAAACTGAGGAGTGAATCACGATGAACAACGAAACCGATTCCCTGTACCGGCGGTTGCTGGCCGAAGGCGACGCCACTGACGCTCCGGAGCGGGTGCGGGTGGACCGTCGAGGTGACCGAGCGGTCGTCACGCTCGACGAGCCGCAGCGGCTCAACGTGCTCTCCGCGCCGCTGGTCCGACAACTGCGTCGGGCGCTGACCGTCCTGGATACCGACCCCGACGTGCGATCCATCGTCATCACCGGTTCCGATCCGGGTTTCAGCGCCGGCGGTGACCTGAAGATGATGAGCGCCGCCATCGAGAACCGCGATGCCCCGGAGGGCGGCGCCGACGTATGGCGTTGGATCAGACGCGAATTCGGCGGCATCGCCCGGCTCATCGCCGGATCGGACACCGTGTTCGTCGCCGCGCTCAACGGTCCCGCTGCCGGTGTCGGTTTGGCGTGGGCGATGACGTGCGACCTCGTCATCGCCAGTGAACGGGCCGTGATCGTGCCCGCCTTCGGTCGGCTGGGACTCATCCCCGAGGTCGGGACCAGTTGGGCGCTGACCCGACGGCTGGGCTATCAGGGGGCGTTGGCGTTCTACCTGTGCGGCGAGCACATCGACGCCGAGACGGCACTGCGTCTGGGGCTGGTGCAGCAGGTGGTCGCTCACGGCGAGCTGCTGAACGCGGCCGACGAATGGTGCTCACGCATCGCTGAGATGCCCCCGCATGCGATGGCGATGACGAAGCCGCTGCTGCGCGCCGCCGCCGATGCGAGCTGGAATGACGCGCTCACCACGGAGGAGTTCGCCGAGCCGACCTGCTTCACCACCGCGGCCTTCGCGGACAACGTCCACGGCATGCTCGGTCGACGGACATCGTCGTAGCGCGAAGACATCGCCTCCGCGCATGCCACGATGGCGCGGTGAGCTTTCAGGTCACCGCGCCGCCGCTGCCGCGGCCCGTGCTGTTCGACCAGTTCTGGGGCGACCTCACCTTCGTCCACTGGCCGGTTCAGCCACAGCGCGTCGCGCACCTGTTTCCGCCGGGCACCCGCCCGGACGTGTTCTCCGACGGCCTCACCTATGTGGCGCTGGTGCCGTTCGTGATGCGCCACAGCGCGTTGGGCACGTCGCTGCGACTGCCGTACTTTGGACGCTTCGCCGAGACCAACATCCGGCTGTACTCGGTCGACGACGCCGGTCGCCACGGCGTGCTCTTCAGGTCGCTGGAAACCGAGCGACTGGCCGTGGTGGGGCTCACGCGCGCGCTGATGGGAGTTCCGTACGCCTGGGCGAAGATGCGCGTCATCCAGCGCGACGGTGAGATCACGTATTCCAGCGTGCGGCGCGTACCCGCCAGGGGATTGCGCAGCAGGCTGCGAGTGCGGATCGGCGACCCGGTGGCGTCCACGCCGCTGGAGGTGTGGCTCACCGCGCGCTGGGGCGGGCACACCCGTAAGGCCGGACGCACGTGGTGGGTGCCCAACGAACACGGCGAGTGGCCGCTGCACGAGGCCGAAATCCTCGACCTCGAGGACGATCTGCTGACCGCGGCCGGAGTGGAGGTCGCGGGCGGACGCCTGCGGGCGCTGTTCTCCCCGGGCGTGCACGCCCGGTTCGGAAGGCCCTCGCAGGTGGTCTAGGGGCCGGTGTATCCGGGCGGATTCGGCGTGTCCACCCATAGATCGACGCCTAGTTCGGCGCCGGGGACGCAGTCGTATACCGCCAGATCGGTGACACCGGACTCCAGCAATACGTCCTCGCACAGCAGGGTGTTGCCGGTGTACTCGCGGGCCGGCTTGTTGAGGATCACGTAGGCGGCGTCCGAGTACACCGCCGGCTTGCGGGCCCGGCCCATGGCCTCGTCGCCGCCGAGCAAGTTCTGCACTGCCGCCGTCGCGACCATCGTGCGGGGCCACAGCGTATTGGAGGCGATGCCCGCATCACGCATCTCCTCGGCAATTCCCAAGGCGCACAGTGTCATCCCGTACTTGGCCATCATGTAGGCCGTCGGCTTGAGCCACTTGGGCTCCAACCGGATCGGCGGCGACAGGGTAAGAATGTGCGGATTCTCGCGTCCCATCATGTGCGGGATGCACGCCTGCGACACGGAATAGGTGCCCCGCACCTGGATCCCGTTCATCAGGTCGAACCGCTTGAGCGGGACCTCGGTCACCGAACCCAGGTTGATCGCCGAGGCGTTGTTGACGCAGATGTCGATCGCGCCGAACTGTGCGACCGCCGCCTCCACCGCCGATGCGACCGATTCGCCGTCGCGGATGTCGCCGACGATCGGTAGCGCCTGGCCGCCCGCCTGCTCGATCTCCTTGGCCGCCGTGTAGACGGTGCCGTCGAGCTTGGGGTGTGGTTCGGCGGTTTTGGCGACGAGCGCGATGTTCGCGCCGTCGACGGCCGCGCGCTTGGCGATCGCCAGCCCGATACCGCGGCTGGCTCCGGAGATGAACATGGTCTTCCCTGAGAGCGACATGGCCTCACCCTATGACTCCGGCCGACGCGCCCCGGCGCGAACGTGGGTTACCGGCACACCTTTCGGCCTTGGGGTCTAGGGGTCGATGCAACAGTCTCTGATTCGTGTGGAGGCGTGTTGCGTTGTCTGTTTTGACTTTGAGCTCTGTTGTTCGTCAGTTCTGGAGGCATGTCAGTGATGGCCATACTGTCGAGGAGGCAAGCTGGGCTGTCGGCGTGTCGAGGCGCACGGGATTTCGCTGGTTCCGCGACGCTGGCGGGGTGAAACCACGATCGGTAGTGCCCAGCTCATCGGGCCTGAAGCCGCGGATGACGCTGCAGGATCGGATTCAGATCGAAATCGGCGTGGCGACCAATGAGTCGCTGCGTGCGATTGGTAGCCGGCTGTTACCTCCTCGGCCGGCGTCGACAATCAAACGCGAAATCGACAACAACGGCCGACACACCGTCGATCACCCGGACCGCAACTCAGGGTATCGGCGAAAGCATGCCTTCGGGGCACGCCAGAGTGGCCGCAGCGCCGCGGGGGGCTACTGCGCGCTGACGGCGCAGGCATACTCTGATCGGCGGGCGCGTCGCCCGAAAGCGGGCAAGCTGGCTGTTAGCGAGAAGCTGCACGATGAAGTGCAGGCCCGGCTGCTCGACGAGCACAGTCCCAAGCAGATCGCCAAGCGGTTGGTGCTGGATTTTCCCGACGATGTGGAGATGCGGGTGTCGCACGAAACCATCTACACCTCGATTTATGTCCAGGGCAAAGGCAGTCTGCGTCGCGAACTGCATACCTGTCTGCGCACCGGGCGAGCGTTGCGTAAGCCCCAGCGCCGCCCCGATGAACGCCGTGGTCGCATCCGCGACATGGTCAACATCAGTGAGCGTCCACCCGAGGCTGAAGACCGCGCGGTGCCCGGGCATTGGGAGGGCGATCTGATCCTGGGCAGTACTGCCTCGGGTTCAGCGATTGGCACCGTGGTCGAACGGATGACCCGGTTTGTGATGTTGCTGCATCTGCCCGACGATCACACCGCGGTGGCCGTGCAGGAAGCGATCGTGGCGAAAATGGCGCAACTGCCGTTGATCCTGCGCAAAACACTGACCTGGGATCAGGGCAGCGAGATGGCCAACCATGCGGCGATCGCCCAAGCCGCCGAGCTCAATATTTACTTCTGCGATCCGCACTCCCCGTGGCAGCGCGGCACCAATGAGAACACCAACGGCCTACTGCGCCAATACTTTGCCAAAGGCACCGACCTATCGGTCTTTCCGGCCGATTACCTCGACTACGTCGCGACCAAACTCAACCGCCGGCCCCGCGAAACCTTGAGCTGGAAAACACCCGCCGAAGCCCTCGACGAACTACTGTCCAACCCGTCCAAACCACCCGCTGTTGCATCTACCGCTTGAAACCGCCGGCCCTCAAGCGTGCGGGTAACCCACGTTCGGCAGATGGTCAGGCGCGGATGGCGGCGGTGGTCGCGTTGGTCAGCGCGATCAGATCCCGCGGATGCACCGCGACGTCCCAGCCTCGCTTGCCCGCGCTGCACAGCACGCGATCCCAGGTCAGCGCCGACGCGTCGACAACTGTGGGCAGGGCCCGGCGCTGGCCGAACGGCGAGATCCCACCGATCACGTAGCCGGTCGAACGCTCGGCGGCCGCGCGCTCAGCCATCGTGACCTTCGGCACGCCCAGCGCGGTGGCCGTCGCCTTGAGCGAGAGCTTGGCGGGCACCGGCAGCACGGCGACGCCGAGCCTGATGTCGCGGCCGGGGCCTCGGGGCCCCGCCGGCATTGCCACCACCAGCGTCTTGAACACCTGCTCGGGCTCGACGCCCTCGGTGTGCGCCAGCGCCCGCGCGGCCTCCTCACCGAACGACGAATTGCGCGGGTCGTGGTGGTACTGGAGAACCTGGTGGGGCACCCCGGCTGCCACCAAGACCGCGATCGCAGGAGTTGCCGCACGCGTCACGGGCTCGAGCGTAGTGCGGGAACAAGCCCACCCGGTGGCGCTGTTGTTGACGGCAGTCAGGGCTGCCAGCAGCGGCAGCCGGGAAAGATGTCCGTCTCAACCTCTACGATCGAAGGAGGGGTCAAGGTGCCAGCACTTGCCTTAGAGCGTCCGGTGGACCTGCCGGGCCTGTTTGGTGGCGCCGCAACAGAAGGGACGGTGCTTCCCGCGATGACCGACGTTGACGGGTCGGCGCCCGCAAGATCGGACGAGTCAGACGCCGAGCTGACCGCCCGGTTCGAGCGTGACGCGATACCTCTGCTCGACCAGCTGTACGGCGGCGCGCTGCGCATGACGCGCAATCCGGCGGACGCCGAAGACCTGCTCCAGGAAACCATGGTCAAGGCCTATGCAGGCTTCCGCTCGTTCCGTGAGGGCACGAACCTCAAGGCGTGGCTGTACCGGATCCTGACCAACACCTACATCAACAGCTACCGCAAGAAGCAGCGCCAGCCTGCGGAGTATCCGACCGAGGAGATCACCGACTGGCAGCTCGCGGCCAACGCCGAGCATTCGTCGACCGGGCTGCGCTCGGCCGAGGTGGAGGCTTTGGAGGCGCTTCCGGACAGCGAGATCAAGGACGCGCTGCAGGCGCTGCCCGAGGAGTTCCGGATGGCGGTGTACTACGCCGACGTGGAAGGGTTCCCGTACAAGGAGATCGCCGAGATCATGGATACCCCGATCGGCACCGTCATGTCCCGGCTACACCGAGGCAGGCGTCAGCTGCGCGAATTGCTCGCCGATGTGGCTCGCGACCGCGGATTCATTCGCGGTGAACAGGTCGAGGCACCTGAGGAGGTTTCGTCATGAGCTCGACCCACGACGAAGAGCGCTGGCAGCCGCCGGTCGGTCCAGTAGACCCGGAGCATCCGGAGTGTGCCGCGGTGATCGCCGAGGTGTGGACGCTGCTCGACGGTGAGTGCACCGCCGAAACCCGCGACAAGCTGCGCCATCATCTCGAAGAGTGCCCCGCGTGCCTACGCCACTACGGCGTGGAGGAGCGCGTGAAGAAGCTGATTGCGAATAAGTGCGGCGGGGAGAAAGCCCCTGACAGCCTGCGTGAGCGGCTGCGCATCGAGATCAGCCGCACCACCATCATCCGGCGCGGTTAGCCGCTACTTGACGGCCTTCGAGCCCGCATTGGGCCGCTTTCCGTGGTTGGCCTTCGAGTGCTTGCGGTCGCGCTTCTTACGGCCACGCTTAGCCATGGTCGTCCTCCATTCGGTACAGGGGATTGTGAAGCCCGCATCCAGCGGGTGCTCGTAGCCATTCTCTCACGGCCTGGCGACAACTCTGCCGGGCCGGTGGTGTGGTTCGATATGAGCGTCAGGTACGCGGAGCCGGGTGCCGACGACATAGGACTCCGAAGGGGTGAAGATGGCCGAGGATGTTCGCGCCGAGATCGTGGCCAGTGTGCTCGAGGTCGTGGTGAACGAGGGCGATCAGATCGGCGAGGGCGACACCCTGGTGCTGCTGGAGTCGATGAAGATGGAGATCCCGGTCCTGGCCGAGGTCGCAGGCACCGTCAGCAAGGTGAGTGTGTCGGTCGGCGACGTGATCCAGGCCGGCGACCTCATCGCAGTGATCAGCTGATGCGGGTTCGACGCCCGCAACAGTGAGGCCCGATGTCGACCCTCGGTGACCTACTCGCCGAGCACACCATGCTGCCCGGCAACGCCGTCGATCATCTGCATGCGGTGGTGGGCGAGTGGCAGTTGCTGGCCGACCTCTCATTCGGTGATTTCCTGATGTGGGTGCGTCGCGACGACGGTGCGCTGGTGTGCGTGGCGCAGGTCCGACCGAACACCGCGCCGACAGTGCTACTCGCCGACGCCGTCGGCACCCTGAACCAGGCACATGAGATGCCCGTCGTGGCCGATGCGTTCGATTCGGGTGCCATCGGCAGGCAAAACCCGGCGGGCTTCAAGGATTTGCCGGAGGATCCCCCCAGTCTCAACGTGGAGGCGGTTCCGGTGCGCTACAACAACAACGTGGTCGCGGTGCTGACGCATCAGACCGCACTGGCGGCGCGCAAAGCGAGTCCGCTGGAGAGCGCGTACCTCGACTGCGCCGACGACCTGCTGCTGATGCTGTCCGAAGGCACCTTCCCAAATGTCGGTGACGTCGCCATGTCGCGCTCGAGCCCACGTGTCGGAGACGGCTTCATCCGCCTCAACGGAACCGGCATCGTCACGTTCGCCAGTCCGAACGCCATTTCGGCCTACCACCGGATGGGCCTTGCGGCCGAGCTCGAGGGACACAACCTGGTCACTGTGACCCGGCCGCTGATCTCGGACCCATTCGAGGCCCAGGAATTGGCCGACCACGTCCGTGACTCGCTGGCCGGCGGTTCGAGCATGCGGATGGAAGTCGACGCAGGAGGCGCCGCGGTGTTGCTGCGCACGTTGCCACTTGTGGTGCACGGCAACGCTGTTGGGGCCGCCGTGCTGATCCGCGACGTGACCGAGGTCAAGCGCCGCGACCGCGCGCTGCTGTCCAAGGACGCGACGATCCGCGAAATCCACCATCGGGTGAAGAACAATCTGCAGACGGTCGCCGCCCTGCTGCGACTGCAGGCGCGGCGCACCAACAACGCCGAGGGTCGCGAGGCGCTGATCGAGTCGGTGCGCCGAGTATCCTCGATCGCGTTGGTGCACGACGCGCTGTCGATGTCGGTGGACGAAGAGGTGAACCTCGACGAGGTCATCGACCGAATCCTGCCGATCATGAACGACGTTGCGGCTCCGGTTGATTCGGACAACCCGATCCGGATCAGCCGCGTCGGCGAACTGGGTGTACTCGACGCCGACCGGGCCACGGCCTTGATCATGGTGATCACCGAACTGGTGCAGAACGCCATCGAGCACGCCTTCGACAGGTCCACTCAACAGGGGTGTGTGACGATCCGTGCCGAACGTTCGGCTCGTTGGCTCGATGTGGTGGTACATGACGACGGCCGCGGGTTGCCCGAAGGCTTCAGCCTGGAGAAGTCCGACCGGCTCGGACTGCAGATCGTGCGGACGCTGGTGTCGGCGGAGTTGGATGGTTCGCTCGGCATGCACGAGGTGGACTCCGGCGGCACGGATGTGGTGTTGCGGGTGCCGATCGGGCGCCGTGCCCGTCTGGCGCAGTAGGTAACTTGTGTCGACCGATGCAAATTGACATCGACTGACGCCATTCCGGTGAATTTCATTACCAAAAAATTACGGCCCCGACTTTCGTCGGGGCCGTAATACGTGTCTGATGCGGGTGGGAGCTTTAGACCCCGCTGCGGGCCTTGGTGCGGGCATTGCGCCGCTTCAGCGCGCGCCGCTCGTCTTCGCTCATTCCGCCCCACACGCCTGCGTCCTGTCCAGACTCCAACGCCCAGGTGAGGCAGTCGGTAGTCACCGGACAGCGGTTGCAGACAAGCTTCGCGTCAGCGATCTGAGCGAGGGCCGGGCCACTGTTTCCCACCGGGAAGAACAGTTCCGGATCCTCGTCGCGACAGACCGCCTTGTGGCGCCAATCCATAGCTATAACTCCTTATCGTGTGCGCAGCACAGCGCACTGACGTTTTCTCGGCTGTTAACGCGCGCGCATGAAATGTTTCTGCACTGTTGCATCCGAGTTTTTCACAGGCTGAACAGATGTCAATACTGATGAGTTAACAAGTGGGCAACCTCACTAGCAGGCCCGCAATTTCAAGCCCTCACTCGTTTGTACTACACTCGTTCCACCTGCGCCCTGGATCGGGCGATCCGTCGGAGTTATCGCTGCTCAGACTAGGTGTTTGCGGGCGGCGCAACCACACCCAGGGCGTTTGGCACCGACGTGAACGTCATCGCGTCGCGCAGCCCGAGGTAATCGCCGTCGATCTGGCAGGCGACCGGTGTGTCACTCGTCACTCGCAGCTCTGGTAGGTCGTCATCCCGGATCAAGTGCGCTGCGTCTATTCGCGGGCGTCTCGCCAGCATCTTGCGCACCAGCCGCAGATTGGCCCATACGTTCATGCTGGTAATCGCGAAGACACCCAGGCCGGTCTCGAACGAGGTCGTCGGGTTTGTCCACACGGGCCTCGTATTGGCGTACGTCCACGGGCTGGAGTTCGACACAAAGGCGAAATGCACGTTCTCCACGGGGTCGCGGCCGGGGATGTGCAACGTCAGCGAGGGATCCTTGCGGGCGCTGGAGAGCATTTCGCGGATCGCCACGCGGATGTAGCGCGAGGCCGTGACCTTGCGACCCTTGGCGCGCTGCGCCTCGACGGCGGCCACGACGTCACCATCCACACCCATGCCCGCGGTGAACACCGCCCAGCGTTCGCCGCAGTCCATCAGGCCGATGCGCCGCCAGGTCTTGCGACGGCGGTAGGCGGACAGCAGGTCGACGAGTTGATTCGTGGCCTCTATGGGGTCCGGGCTGATCCCGAGGGCACGTGCAAACACGTTCGCCGAGCCGCCCGGCACGACGCCGACGGCCGGCGCCCCCACACCCGGCCCCCCGACCTCGAGAATGCCATTCACCACCTCGTTCACGGTGCCGTCGCCGCCGTGCACGATCAGCACCTCAACACCGTCGGCCGCGGCCTCGCGGCCGATCTCCACCGCGTGGCCGCGGTGGTCGGTGTGGATGACGGCGAGCTTCACCCGGCTCTCGAGGGCGTGAGCCAGCAGATCACGCGTGGCCGGGGTCGTCGACGTCGCATTGGGGTTAACGATCAGCACGGCGCGCACAGAGGACGACCCTATCTAAAGGGGCAAGCCGAACCTCTACCCTCGAGGTCGTGACCGTTCCCTCCCCGGCATCCGTGCGTCAGGCAGCCATCGTGGTAGCGCTGGAAGGCGTTGCCGGCGTAAGTGCTGCGGTCTGGTACGTGGTGAGCGGGCTGCTCGGCACCCGTGAGCCCGGAATGAACCTGTTCGGCACCGCCGGATGGTTCGTGGTCATGGGGTCGGCCGTCCTTGCAGCGGGATGGGCGCTGTGGACGGGCCGGCAGTGGGGACGCGGCCTGGCCGTGTTCGCCCAGCTGATCCTGCTGGGGGTGGCCTGGTACGTCGGCGTCGGATCGGGCCAATGGGTGCCCGGCGTCGCGGTTGCGGTCATGGTGCTGGCCGTGCTGGGCCTGCTGTTCAGCCCGTCAGCCCTGCAGTGGGCGACGGCTCAGGGCTCGCCCGCCGCCGACGACGCGGCGAGCGCCGACAAGTCAGGGCCGGATACCCGGTAGGTGATCCACTCGTTCTGCGGCTTGCCGCCGACGGCGTCGTAGAGCGCGATCGCGTTGACGTTCCAGTCCAGCACGGCCCACTCCAGCCGGGCGCCGTCGATGTCGATGCATTGGCGCGCGAGTGCGGCGAGCAGTTTTCGCGCCAGTCCCAGCCTGCGGAATTCGGGGCGCACGAACAGATCTTCGAGATAGATGCCGGCCACGCCCTCCCATGTCGAGAAGGTGCGGTACCAGATGGCGCACGCGGCGGCTTTGCCGTCGACCTCCGCGACGTGCGCCCACGCGGTCGGCACATCACCGAACAACGCCGCCGTCAGCCGCTCCTCGGTGAGCGTGCACTGGTCTTCGGCATGCTCGAACGCGGCGAGCTCATAGACCATGGCGGTCAGTTCGGGCTCGTCGCCCGCCCGGGCAAGACGGATCAGCTCGCTCATGGCTGCACGCCAAGGGCTGCGAATATCGTCTTGAATTTCGTTGTGGTTTCGTCGACTTCGTCGTCGGGCTCGGATTCGGCGACGATCCCGCCGCCGGCGTAGGCGTAGGCGGTGCGACGGTCGGCGGACAGTTGTGCACAGCGGATCGACACCACCCAGCGGCCGTCGCCGCGCTGATCGCACCAGCCCACCGCGCCCGCATAGAACCCGCGGTCACCTTCGATTTCGTTGATCAACTGCTCGGCCGCATCGGTGGGCACTCCGCCCACCGCCGGCGTTGGGTGCAGAGCGACCGCCAAATCCAGTGCTGTGGTGGAGTTCTCGCGCAGTCGCCCACTGATTGGGGTGTAGAGATGCCAGACGGCAGCGGTCTTGTTCAGTTTCGGTTCAGCCGAGATGTCCAATTCGGTGCACAGCGGCTCCAGCGCGGTGCGCACCGCGTCGACGACGAGCTGGTGCTCGTGCCGGTTCTTCGCCGAGGCCACCAGCGCGGCCCCGCTCTTTTCGTCGGCCTCGGGGTCGGCCAGGCGTGGTGCCGATCCGGCGAACGGTGCGCACAGCATCCGGTCGCCCTTGCGTGCCACCAGCAGCTCCGGACTCGCACCGATGAGCGCACTGCCCGAGTACCCGCCGCCGGCCGCGGTCAGGTCCGCCAGAAACGCATTGGCCGCGGAGTCCTGGGCGACGATGCGGTGCAGGATCGTGCGGGCGTCCAACGGACCATCGGCAACCAGGCGCAACGCGCGGGCCAGTACGACCTTGTGCAGGCCGCTGCCGGGATCGCGCAGGCGTTGCAGCGCAGCCGCGATGCGGGAACGGTGTTCGTCCGGCTCCGGCAGCGTCTCGGCGATGTGCACAGATGGCAGCGTGCGCAACGGCCACTCCGGCAGCGCATCGAGAAACTGGACTCCCTGCGGCCGGATCAGCGCCGCCGGCTTCGACATGTCGAAGGGTAAGGCGCCCACAACGATTGGGGCGCTGTGCGAGGCCAGCGCGGCCCGTGCCTCCGCGACTCTCGGAAATGCGGTGTGCACGCCGTCGGCGATGACGGCGCTGCCGCCCGAGGCGAGGACGAACGACGGTTCGCGCGTCATGAGGGCAGGCACGGGTGGCGATGGCCCGTCAATCCCAGTGCGATGATCTGGCGCACGCCGTGCTCGTATCCGCACACCGCGATCGAGGCGGCCACCATCGCGAACCTGATGCCCTCGGAGATCTCGAGCTGCACCCAGCGCGTCAGGACCGCCCGGGAGAAATGGCCGTGGCCGACGAACAGGACGTCACGCGACCTCATCTGCTCCAGCGCGAACTCGATGGCGCGGTCGGCGCGATCGCTGACCTGCTGGGTGGATTCACCACCCGAACATCCGTGCGTCCACACCAGCCAGTCGGGCACGGATTGTTGAATCTCCTTGGTGGTCAGGCCCTCGTAGTCGCCGTAATCCCATTCGGCGAGAACGGGGGAGACCTTGTCGACAGTCAGTCCGGCGAGCTCAGCGGTGACGAGTGCGCGTTGCCGTGGGCTGGACACCACCAGCGGGTTGTCCAGGCTCAGCACGTCCAGCGCGTCGGCGGCCAGCTTGGCCTGCACGCGGCCGGTCTCGGTGAGCTCGAGTTCAGTGCGGCCGGTGTGCCGACCCGTGCGGGACCATTCCGTCTCCCCGTGACGAAGAAGCAGCAGGCGATGCTGCTGCCATCCCCTGGCTTCGCTGTGGGCCGACACTCTGGCGATTCTGCCCCACGTTGGGTCGTGGCGTTCGCGGGCGTGCCAGGATGAAAGGGTGACGCGGGTACTTGCGGTCGCCAATCAAAAGGGTGGGGTCGCCAAAACAACGACAGTGGCATCGCTCGGTGCGGCGATGGTGGAGAAGGGGCGACGGGTGTTGCTCGTCGACCTGGATCCCCAAGGGTGTTTGACGTTCTCGCTGGGCCAGGACCCAGACAAGCTGCCGATGTCGATCCATGAGGTGCTCCTCGGTGAGGTCGAGACGGAGGCGGCGCTCGTCGAGACGTCGGAGGGTATGACGCTGTTACCGGCCAACATCGACCTGGCCGGGGCCGAGGCGATGCTGTTGATGCGGGCCGGCCGCGAATACGCCCTCAAGCGTGCGCTGGCGAAGGTCAGTGACCAATTCGACGTCGTGATCATCGACTGTCCGCCGTCTCTGGGCGTGCTCACGCTCAACGGGCTGACGGCGGCCGACGACGTGATCGTGCCGCTGCAGTGCGAAACTCTGGCACACCGCGGCGTCGGCCAGTTCCTTCGGACCATCAACGACGTCCAGCAGATCACCAACAGCGACCTGCAACTGCTGGGTGCGCTGCCGACGCTGTACGACTCGCGCACCACCCACAGCCGCGACGTGCTCCTCGACGTCGCCGATCGATACGACCTGCCGGTGCTCGCGCCGCCGATACCTCGAACCGTGCGTTTCGCCGAGGCCACCGCGTCGGGAGCGTCGGTGCTCGCAGGCCGAAAAAACAAGGGTGCCATCGCCTATCGCGAGTTGGCCAACGCGTTGCTCAAGCATTGGAAGCAAGGCAAGGCGCTGGCGACCTACACGCCCGACGTCTAGCGATTTCGGTGCGGAAACAGTCGCACAGCGATTGTTCTCGCACCCAAATCGCCCCTAGCCGAGCGCGACCACTTCATCGCCGCGCTGCTCGAGCACCGTCGATCCTGCCACCGCGGGAACAACGGGATCCGAACTCGGCGGGCGGGGCACCGGGATATGCCGGTCGCCCTTTCCGCTATTGGCGTCGAACACGTCGTAACCGCCGGTGACCGGAACGAGCAGCTTTCCCGCCATCACCGTCGCGGGTCCGAGCGGAACGTTGGCACCCGCGGGCGAGACGGTGTACTTGTACTGAAGTCCCTTGGCGGAGAACACCATTACGCTGTCACCGGTCCACCAGGTGAACAGGTCGCCCGCGCGGTTCATCGTCGCGTTCGGCGTCGCAGGCTTGGGCAGCGGCGTGCTCGCGATGGTGGCGCCGGTTTCGTCGACGATGTTCACGACCGGCTTCGGCGTCGGCACGTACACCGCCGTTGTCGTGTCGGAGACAGCGACCACTTGTGCATCGGAATCCACGCTCACCCCGGACTGGGTCACGTACTTCAGTTCGGGGGTGTCCTCGTCGTCGGAAGGCCGCAACAGGGTCAGGCGCAGATCCTCCTCCTTGGGGCAGGACTCGAGCACCGAGACTGCCGTCGAACTGGCGGCCGCCGAGACCAGCCGGCACAGCGGCGACGCCGGGGTGCCGGGTTTGATCTTCGCGTCCAGGGAGCCGTAGCTCAGCATCCTGACCATGTCCGAGCGCCACAGCTCCAGTCGGCTGTCCCCGGCCGACAGCACGGCCGTGCCATCCGAGGACAGACGCACCTCGGGATCCGCGTAGGCGGTGCGGGTGGGACCGCGTTGGCCCGTCTTCGCGTCGATGGTGCTGACCTGGCCGCAGCCTCGGCTGTCCGGGTAGACCGCAACGGCGTACTGGTATACCCAACTGATCCCGCACAGCTCGAGGTTTGTTCGCGCATAGCTCCACACCGGGCTGCCGGAAGCCGGGTCGCGGCCCTGCACGGTGTGGCCTTCCCCGGTGACCACGCTGCCCGCGACCACCAGAGGTTCCGTGGTCTTGGGGCTGGGCGCGGTCCACAACTGGCGCAGCGCCGAGGGCACCACCTTGGCGGTGCCCAGGGTAGGAACCGGATCGGCGGCGGGGCGGTTGATCGTCGCCCTCGCATCGCTGACCCACCACACCACGCCGACCGTGATGGCGACGACTACCGCGATCGCGATGGCCGCCACCACGTCGGCGCGCGTGCGGCGTTCAGGTTTGACCATCGGGCGGTGGTGGTGTCTTCTCGACGTCTTCTCGAGGGCTGCTAGCCCGTGCTGGCCGCGGTCTTGCGGGGACGCCGACGACGCCTGCGCCGTGGCGCACCGTCACTGCCCGCCTCGGCCTCTGGCGAGCCTGTGTCGGCCGGCGTCGCAGGGGAGTGTGCGGAGACCGGCTCCCCGCCGCGGGTGCGCCGACGGTTGCGGTTGCGGACGGGTCGATCGGCCTTCTTCTCGGCGGGCGGACGCTTGGCAGCACAATCCCTGTGCGGTGCGCCGATGGCCCCGGCGGCCTCGGCGGGGATGTTCAGCTCTTCGTACAGGTGCGGCGAGCTCGAGTACGTCTCGGCCGGATCGGGGGTGTTCAGCCCTAGCGCCTTATCGATCATCGTCCAGCGGGGCAACTCGTCCCAGTCGACCAGCGTGACCGCGATACCCGTCTTGCCTGCGCGGCCGGTACGGCCGATGCGGTGCACGTAGGCCTGCTCGTCCTCGGGGATCTGGTAGTTGATCACGTGGGTGATGTCGTCGATGTCGATACCGCGGGCGGCGACATCGGTGGCGACGAGCACGTCGACGTCACCGGTGCGGAACGCCTTGAGCGACTTCTCGCGGGCGCCCTGGCCCAGATCACCGTGCACCGCGCCGACCTTGAAGCCGCGCTCGGCGAGTTCGTCGGACACCTTCTGGGCGGTCCGCTTGGTCCTGGTGAAGATCATCGTGGCGCCGCGGCCTTCGGCCTGCAGAATGCGGGCGACCATCTCGATCTTGTCCAACGCGTGCGCGCGGTAGGCGAACTGCTCGGTGGTGTCGTGGGTGGCCGCCGAATGCGGGGCCTCGGCCCGGATGTGGGTTGGCTGGTTCATGAACGTGCGCGCCAGCGTGATGATCGGATCCGGCATGGTCGCCGAGAACAGCATGGCCTGCCGTTCGCTTGGGATCTGACGCAGGATGCGCTCGATGTCGGGCAGGAAGCCCAGGTCGAGCATCTCGTCGGCCTCATCGAGCACCAGCATCGAAAGCCCGCCCAGCTGCAGGTGACCCTGCTGCGCGAGGTCGAGCAGACGGCCCGGCGTGCCCACCACCACGTCGACGCCCTTCTGCAGGGCCTCGATCTGGGGTTCGTAGGGCCTGCCGCCGTAGATGGAGGTGACGGTCAGCTTGCGGTCGCCGACCGTGAGATATTTGGCCGCGATTTCGAGGTCGCTGAACACCTGCAGGCAGAGCTCGCGGGTGGGGACGACGACCAGTGCGCGCGGGATGCCGGACAGCTCGCGGTCGGGGTCGGTGGTGATCCGCTGCAGCAGCGGGACCCCGAACGCGAGCGTCTTGCCCATACCGGTGCGGGCTTGGCCGATGAGATCATCGCCTGCCAGCGCCATCGGCATGGTGAGTTCTTGGATAGCAAACGGGTGTTCCTTGCCGTCCTCGGAGAGTGCGCGCACGATTTCGTCGCGGACTCCGAGCTCAGCAAAGGTTGGATTGAGATGTGTCATACGCTGGGGGCTCAGCCTTTCGATTATCGATTCCTCATGGCGTCCACGCGCGCACGAGTTCGACGAAGCTTTGCCGGGGCCCTGCGCTGAGGTAGGCGGGCCGACTGCGTGCACGCACATTTCTTAGGTAGCGACGTGGTCTTTTCGACCCTGACTCGAGCATTTCAAGCCGCTGCCTGCCTCCATGATAGCTGGCCGGGTTCGCCGTGAGAGCGACTGGCGGCCGGCGATTAGAGTTGGGCCATGACTGCCCCCAAGTCTCCGGCACCACCTGCGGCCTCCTCCGAGCAGTTGACGGACTCGGTGCGCTCGGGTGTGTCGGCCGACCATCCCGGTGTCAACGAGCTGTTCGCGCTGCTGGCATACGGCGAGGTGGCGGCGTTCTACCGACTGACCGACGAAGCGCGGATGGCGCCCAACCTGCGGGGCCGCATCAACATGGCGAGCATGGCCGCCGCGGAGATGAACCACTACGAGGTACTGCGCGACTCGCTGGAGCGCCGAGGCGTCGACGTCGTGCCCGCGATGACGAAATACGCATCGGCCCTTGAGAATTACCACCCAGCACGTGGCTGGAAGCGCTCGTCAAGACATACGTGGGCGACGCGCTGGCCGCCGATTTCTATCTCGAGATCGCGACGTCGCTACCCACCGAGGTCGCCGACGTGGTGCGCGCTGTGCTGTCGGAGACCGGCCATTCGCAGTTCGTGGTCGCCGAGGTGCAGGCCGCCGTGACAGCGAGCCAGAAGCAGCGCCACCGGCTGGCCCTGTGGTCGCGCCGGCTGCTCGGCGAGGCGATCACCCAGGCTCAGTATGTGCTGGCGGATCACGACGAACTCGTTGACCTCGTCATGACGAGCGGCGAGGGTCTGACCCAGATGACCGAGTTCTTCGACCGCCTCCAGCGCACCCATATGTCCCGGATGCAGGAGCTGGGCCTGGCCTGACCGCTACTGGGTGCAATTGGCGATCATCGTGTTGTTGCTCTGCACGGCGACCAGGGTGCCCGACGCGTCGTAGATGCCGCAGTTGAGTTGGCCGCCCACGCTCGTCGCCGTGACCGACTTCAGCTCGACACCCGGGTCCAGCACGACCGTCTTCGCCCACGGCAGCGCGACGTTGACCTCGGTCTGCAATGCGCCCTGCTGATCGGTGTAGATGACGGTGACGAGGTCCAGTAGGGGGCGGTTGCCCGTCACGCGGTAGGTGATCGTGCGCGGCGAGACCGCCGGTGCGGCCGCCGGCGGCGGCGCGACGGGGGCGGCGATCTCGGGCTGTGGGGCCGCCACGGTGGCATCCGCGGTCGGGCTCACCGTCGTGACGGTCTCGGCAGGCAGCGACGGTGCCGCGACAGCGGGGGCTGACGTGGCCGGGGCCGATGTGGGGGTCGGGGCCGACGAGGTTCCGGTGGCCGATACCGGACCGCTGTCGCCGCCGCCGAGGATGATGCCCGTCGTGCCGATGGCGATGAACAGGATCAACCCGGCGATGCCGGCGACCCACATCCACTTCCGGTCGATGCTCTCCTCGTCGTACTCGACAACGTCGGTGTAGTCGTCATCGTCGGGATACTCCAGCAGCCCGTTGTATTCGAACTCGCCGGCGTCGTCGCCGGTGTAGACGGGGATCTGCTCGGTGGGTGTCAGCGAATACGGAGAATGGGCGGTATAAGGCCTGTTCATATCGGGTTCCCATGTTGTCTCGTTCATGTATCGGGCCGATGCTATCGATGCTCAAGTGACAGATGAGGTTCCGCGCCGGTGTGTACGGTCACGGTCCGGACTCGGTTGGGTCGCCGTTCTGCACGCGGTCCGACTCCGGCGCGAAATGCGCTTCGCTGACCGCGAACTCACCGGCGCGGCACCAGCGTGGACGCGTCCACTAGCCTTACGTCAAGGTTCTTCGAGGGTTTCTCGAGCAACACGAAAGTTATGGAAGAGACGGAAAGGGTTCACAGCGTGGAGGTCAAGATCGGTGTCACGGACAGCGCGCGCGAACTCGTGTTCAACAGTGCGCAAACGCCCACCGAGGTGGAGAAGCTGATCACCGATGCGCTCGGCGAGAGCTCAGGTGTGCTGGCCCTGACCGACGAGAAGGGCAGGCGATTCCTGGTCCAGACGTCGAAGATCGCCTATGTCGAGATCGGTGCCGCAGACGTTCGCCGTGTCGGCTTCGGCGTGGTCGGTTCAGAGGCGGTCAAGAACGCGTAAGCGGCACGTGCGACAGACCGCCCCAGGCGAATAGCACCGTGCTGTCCACCGCATCGTCCTTGGTGATCGGCCGGTCGGTGTTCAGCCAGTAACGCGCCGAGTCGACGCTGATCGCCACCAGGCCGACGGCGATCATCCTCGCCCGGTGCGCCTCCAGTCCAGAATCGCGGCTGATCAGGTCGAACACCGCGTCAGTACATGCTTCGGTCGCCACTTTGACCTGCGCGGCGACCTGCGGTTCCGTCACATAGTCGTTCTCGAATATCAGCCGGTAGCCCTGGCTGTCGTGCTCGATGAAATCGAAAAAAGCGTGGACCGCGGCGCGCAACCGCTGCCGGTTGTCCGTGGTGGTGCGCAAGGCTTGACGCACACCGGAAACCAGGTTCTCGACGTGGCGTTGCAGCACGGCGAGGTACAGCTCCAACTTCGATGAGAAGTGTTGATAGAGAACAGGTTTGCTCACTCCGGCCCGGTCGGCGATCTCGTCCATACCGGCGGCGTGATACCCGCGGTCGACGAAAACCTCACTAGCGGCGACGAGTAACTGCCCGCGTCGCTCGTCACGGGGCAGCCGGTTGCCGCGTCGGCTCATTCCTTCACCGGAGCCCGACTGCGCACCCCGCCTGGCAGCGGGGTTGGCGAGATCGCTCATTACGTCCTTTATCTGGCTTCTTCTGCGTGGTTTCGCAACGAGGTTACTACCGTTGGCAAAGCCACCACGCAAAGTCGAGGTCGCGGCGCGGTCGGCGCGGCGTGGCGCGGCCCCACCACTGCCGGGTGGCGCGCCGGAGGTATCAGCACTCTGGCCTGTGTCATCCTGTTTCCGTGACCTACGACTCGGAGCGTCGCGGGGGAGGCGTACCCGCGCTGCGCAACGAGTGGCGCGAGCCACTGCGCGCGCAACGCGACCCGTTGTCGAATGACTCAGGGCGGCCCAGGTCCAACCGCGAAGAGCACCGAAACGCCCGAAAGCAGAGCAAGCTGGGCCGTTTCGTGCACACCTACGGCTGGCGGGCCTACGCACTGCCCCTGCTCGTCGTGTGGACGGCCGTTGCCCTCTACGTGACCTTCGCCGGCGCCACCGAGCCCGCGACCGACGAATCCCAGGGGCCGGTGCAAGGTCCGCCGACCATCGGCGTCGCGAGCACGGCGATCATCGGCGCCCCGCCAAGGGGTTTGACGCAGTTCGACGCGAATCTGCCGACGGGCATCCTGCCCCAAGGCGGTCCGTTCACCGAGGCGGGCGCCAAGACGTGGCACCTCGTTCCCGGCGCATCGTCCCAGGTCGGCGAGGGTACGGCAAAAGTCTTCACCTACACGGTCGAGGTGGAAGACGGCATCGACACCACGACATTCGGCGGTGACGAGGGCTTCGCCCGGATGGTGAGCGAAACGCTGGCGAATCCGAAGAGTTGGACCCACAATCCGCAGTTCGCCTTTCAGCGCATCGACGGGACCGCTCAAGTCGAACCCGATTTCCGGATCTCGCTCAGCTCACCGATGACCGTCCGCGAGGGATGCGGTTACGACATCCAGCTCGAGGCGTCCTGCTACAACCCGTCCTACCTCGACGGGCAGCCGCGGGTTTTCATCAACGAGGCGCGCTGGGTGCGCGGCGCGGTGCCGTTCCAGGGGGACATCGGCTCGTATCGGCAGTATCTGATCAACCACGAGGTGGGCCACGCGATCGGCTATCAGCGACACGAGGCGTGTGAAGCCAACGGCGAACTGGCGCCGATCATGATGCAGCAGACGTTCTCGACCAACAACAACGATGCCGCCCGCTTCGATCCGGGCACCATCAACCCGGACGGCAAGACCTGCCGGTTCAACCCCTGGCCCTATCCGATCGCCTGAGCATCGATCGTCTGGCGCTTCCCGGGAAGCCTCGCGATGCATTCGCTGTTGTGGGATGTGCCTATTGTTGGGACAGCACAGCCAATCAAGGAGCATTCGGTGACGACAGCGTTGCCGCCGCTGGTAGAACCGGCGGCCGAACTCACGCGTGAAGAGGTGCAGCGCTACAGCCGTCACCTCATCATTCCGGACCTCGGTCTGGACGGGCAGAAACGGCTCAAGAACGCCAAGGTGCTCGTCATCGGCGCGGGCGGGCTGGGTTCGCCGACCCTGCTGTACCTGGCCGCCGCGGGGGTGGGAAAGATCGGGATCGTCGAGTTCGACGTGGTCGACGAATCGAACCTGCAACGTCAGATCATCCACGGCCAGTCCGATATCGGCCGGTCGAAGGCCGAGAGCGCGCGCGACTCCATCCTCGAGGTCAATCCGCTGGTCGAGGTGCATCTGCACGAGTTCCGGCTCGAGCCGGACAACGCCGTCGAACTCTTCGAGCAGTACGACCTGATCCTCGACGGCACCGACAACTTCGCCACCCGCTACCTGGTCAACGACGCCGCGGTACTGGCGGGCAAGCCGTACGTCTGGGGTTCGATCTACCGGTTCGAAGGTCAGGTGTCGGTCTTCTGGGAGGACGCGCCCGACGGGTTGGGCCTGAACTACCGCGACCTGTACCCCGAGCCGCCGCCGCCGGGGATGGTCCCGTCCTGCGCCGAGGGCGGCGTGCTGGGCATTCTGTGCGCGTCCATCGCGTCGGTGATGGGCACCGAGGCCATCAAGCTGATCACGGGCATCGGTGAGCCGCTCCTCGGCCGGCTGATGGTGTACGACGCACTCGACATGACGTATCGCACGATCAAGATCCGCAAGGATCCGGAGATCCCGAAGATCACCGAGCTCATCGACTACGAGGGATTCTGTGGTGTGGTGTCCGAGGCTGCGGCCGAGGCTGCCGCCGACTCCACGATCACCCCGCGTGAACTGCGTGAGCTGTTGGACACGGGCAAACCGCTGGCGCTGATCGACGTGCGCGAACCCGTTGAGTGGGACATCAACCGTATCGAGGGCGCCGAGCTGATCCCCAAGGGCGCGTTCGAAACCGGTGAAGCGCTGTCCAAACTGCAGGTGGACCGTACCCCGGTGTTCTACTGCAAGACCGGCGTGCGTTCGGCTGAGGTGCTGGCCATCGTGAAGAAGGCCGGCTTCTCCGACGCGAAGCACGTGCAGGGCGGCATCGTCGCCTGGGGAAAGCAACTCGAACCCGACATGGTGATGTACTAACGGCCCGTTTGCCCGACCTGCGCTTACGCTGATGCGGTGAGTGTCGAGCAACCGCCTGATCATGTGCTGGCGGGGTTCGGGTTGAGCGGAGTCCAACCTGTGCCGCTCGGGTCGAGCTGGGAGGGCGGCTGGCGCTGCGGCGAGGTCGTGCTGTCGATGGTCGCCGACCACGCGCGTGCAGCATGGTCGGCAAAGGTGCGCGAGACGCTCTTCGTCGACGGTGTGCGCCTGGCCAGGCCCGTGCGCTCGACCGACGGCCGGTATGTGGTGGCGGGCTGGCGCGCCGACACCTTCGTCGCGGGGACCCCGGAACCGCGTCACGACGAAGTGGTGTCCGCGGCCGTGCGGCTGCACGAGGCGACGGCCAAGCTCGAGCGTCCGCGTTTCCTGACTCAGCCTCCGGTGGCGCCGTGGGCTGACGTCGACGTGTTCATCGCCGCCGACCGGGCCGCATGGGAAGAGCGTCCCCTGCACTCGCTGCCGCCGGGCGCGCGGGTGTCGCCCGGGTCCGCGGACGGTCAGAAGTCCGTTGAGCTGATCGGTCAGTTGGCCACACTGCGCAGGCCGACCAAGAGTCCCAGCCAGCTGGTCCACGGAGACCTCTACGGCACAGTGCTTTTCGCCGGTACGGCGGCCCCGGGAATCACCGACATCACGCCGTATTGGCGGCCGGCATCGTGGGCTGCCGGAGTGGTGGTCGTCGACGCGTTGTCATGGGGCGAGGCCGACGACGGGCTCATCGAACGGTGGAGCCCCCTGCCGGAATGGCCGCAGATGTTGTTGCGCGCGTTGATGTTCCGTCTCGCGGTTCACGCGCTGCATCCGCGGTCGACGGCCGCGGCGTTTCCGGGCCTGGCGCGGACGGCAGCGCTGGTGCGGCTGGTGCTCTAGCGTTTCGCGCCGTGGGCCCCCGCGGAGCTGGGGATGCACGCTTGTTGGCGCCTCTACTCGACGTTTACGTAAACAAGCGTGCATTCACGCTCAGAATTCGTGGCGGACTTCGCGCAGCGGGATCCGGCCGTCCTCGGCCAGCACACCTTCGGCTCGCAGCAGTTCGAGCTGCTTGGCAGTGAGGTGCGGCGCTGGGCGGCCGGAGGCCCGGATCACCCGGTGCCACGGAAGGTCCGACGAATCGGTGCGCATGATCCAGCCGACGATGCGGGGACTGGAAAGGCCTGCGACGGCGGCGATGTCACCATATGTCGAGACGCGCCCCCGCGGAATGGCGGCGACGAGGGCGCGCACGGCTTCGACCTGTTCGTCGGTGATCGCCGCCATCTACCCGAGTGCCTTGCCGATCACCGCCGCCGTCTCGACGGGCAGTGCTTGAGCGACCATGTGGTCACAGTCGAATTCCAGCAGCGTGAAGTCCCGCTCGGAGCCGAGCCGCGCGACCAACTCATCGGTGACATACGGCGGGCTGGTCCGGTTAGCCCGGATCAGGGTCACGGGAATCGTGCTGGGCGGCAACGTGATCGGTCGGGCCAGCTCACTCCAGTAGGACATCATCGCCGGGATGCTGATGCGCCAGCCCACGCGCCCGTTCGGCTGATCGACGAGGTGCTCGTCCAGCTCACGATCCAGCTCGTCTTCGTCCACGTCGGCCCATGAACCGTAGGCCTTCTCCGCGCGCGCCTCGGCGCGGTCGGTGTAGTCCGGTGACGCCAGCATGTCGTCCGCGATGTCGCGCATCCAACCGCCGTCCAGGCCCACCGCGGGGTCGAGCAGAACCAGCGCGGACACCAGATCCGGGCGGGACGCGGCCAGGGCAAGTGCCACGGCGCCGCCGAACGAATGCCCGGCCACCACCGCTGGAGCATCGAGTAGCTCGGCCAGTGCCGCGACGTTGGCGTCGATGGTCCACGGTGCGGCCCACGTCGATCGTCCGTGGCCCAGCAGGTCCGGTGCGGCAACCGTGATTTCGGCCAGGTGCCGTGTGGCCATGGTCTGCCACCGCTGCCCGTGCCCGGTCAGGCCGTGAATGGCGAGGACCTGTGTCGGACCCGACGGGCCGTAGCGGTGCAGGTGCAGATCGGTCACAACGTCGATGCTAGGACCACCGCCGACTTGTCAGACCCCCGTGGTGTCATTCGGGGCATGTCCGCACCACACACCGATCTCACGCCGGCCGCGCTCGCCGAACCCGGAATGCGCGGCGTGGTGCGAGTGCTGGGTGGAGCGGGCACCGGCAAGAGCACTCTGCTGATCCACACCGCAGCTGCCCACATCGCGGCGGGCGCCGACCCGGAATCGGTTCTGCTGCTGACGGGTTCGGCACGCCTCGGCATGCAAGCGCGTGCCGCAATCACCTCCGCGCTGCTGAAGGCGGGCACCCGGGCGGTCGTCCGCGAGCCATTGGTCCGCACCGTGCACTCATACGCCTTCGCGGTGTTGCGGCTCGCCGCGCAACGCAAGGGCGATCCGCCGCCGCGCCTGATCACCAGCGCCGAGCAGGATGGCATCATCCGCGAGCTGCTCGCCGGCGACCTCGAAGACGGTGACCGGTCCAGTGTCGCGTGGCCCGCACAGCTTCGACCCGCACTGAGCACCGTCGGTTTCGCCACCGAACTGCGTGACCTGTTGGCGCGCTGCACGGAACGCGGGGTGGATCCTGTCGAGTTGCAGCGCATCGGACGGCGCGCCGGCCGAGCCGAATGGCTGGCGGCCGGACAGTTCGCGCAGGCCTACGAACAGATCATGCTGCTGCGTTCGGCGGTCGGAATGGCAGCGCCGCAGGCGACCGTGCCTGCCCTCGGCGCCGCCGAATTGGTGGACGCGGCCCTGGAAGCACTGGCGATAGACGATGATCTGCTGGCGTCCGAGCGCGCGCGCATCAAACTGCTGCTCGTCGACGATGCCCAACATCTGGATCCGCAGGCGGCACGCCTTGTCCGTGTGCTATCCGGCGGTGCCGAGCTCACCACCCTCGCCGGCGACCCGAATCAGTCGGTATTCGGTTACCGCGGCGCCGATCCTGCACTGCTGCGCGGCGACGAGCCTGCGCTCACCCTCACCGAATCGCATCGCTGCGCCCCCGCCATCGCGCGCGCCATCAGTGGGGTCGCCCAACGGCTTCCGGGTGTCGATGACGCGCGACGCGTGGACGGCGCCGACGGGGAGTGCGGCTCCGTGACGGTGCGCATCGCGGCGTCGCCGCACGCCCAATCCGCGCTGATCGCCGATGCCCTGCGACGTGCCCATCTGATCGACGGGGTCCCCTGGTCCGAGATGGCGGTGATCGTGCGGTCGGTGCCGCGACTGGGGTCGGCTCTCGCACGCGCCCTTGCCGCCGCCGGCGTGCCCGTGGACTTGCCGACTTCTACTGCGCCGCTCGCCGACCAGCCCGCGGTACAAGCCCTGCTGACAGTGCTCGCAGCCACCGAAGGCGACCTCGACGGAGCACAGGCGCTTTCGCTGTTGACCGGCCCGATCGGTCGGGTCGACCCCGTGTCGCTGCGCCAGCTGCGGCGGGCTCTGCGCCGCTTGGATGGTGCGCAGCCGCCCCGCGACCTCGGCGACCTGCTCGTCGACGTCCTGACCGGCGACCCCGAGACGAAGGTAGAAGGACTCTCCGCCGAACTCACCCGCCCACTGCGCCGGGTCGGCGCGGTGCTAGCCGCTGCGCAGCGCTCAGCGTCGGAGGGCGGGGATCCGCGGTACACCCTCTGGCAGGCGTGGCACCGGTCCGGTCTACAGCGGCGTTGGCTGACGGCCAGTGAACGCGGGGGCGCCGCGGGCGCACAAGCCGATCGCGATCTCGATGCGGTCACCGCGTTCTTCGACATCGCCGAGCAATATGTGAACCGCACCGCGGGCGCATCGTTGCGCGGACTCCTCGATCACGCAAGTGCGCTCGGTCTGCCGTCTGCCTCGCGCGATGACCGAGCCACCGCCGATGCCGTTCCGGTCCTCAGCGCGCACGAGGCGCTCGGCGGGGAGTGGGAGTTCGTCGTCATCGCGGGGCTGCAGGAAGGGCTGTGGCCCAACATCATTCCGCGTGGTGGCGTGCTCGGTACTCAGCAGCTGGTGGACGTCCTCGATGGGGTAGTTGGTCCTAATGACAAGGTGGTGTCAACGCGTGCGCCGCTGCTGGCCGAGGAGCGCAGGCTGCTCATCGCGGCTATCGGCCGCACCCGCAACCGGCTGCTGGTGACCGCGGTCGACAGCGACTGCGGCGACGAGTCGATGCTGCCGTCGCCGTTCTGCTACGAATTGACATCGCTTGTCACCGATCCCGATCCTGAGCCGCCGATTCCGGTGCACGCACCGAAGGTACTGGCGCCGACGGCCCTGGTCGGGCGTCTGCGCGCGGTGGTCTGCGCCCCTACCGACGATGTCGAAGACGGTGTACGCGCCTGTGCGGCAACGCAACTGGCCCGACTGGCGCAAGCTGGCGTACCCGGTGCCGATCCCGGCCAGTGGTACGCCACCACGCCGCTCTCCACCGACCAGCCCCTGTGGTGCGGTGACGAGCACACCGTGACGTTGTCGCCGTCGACGCTGCAGATGCTCACGGACTGCCCGCTGCGCTGGCTTCTCGAACGCCACGGCGGCAACGACACACGCGATGTGCGGTCCGCGATCGGCTCGCTGCTGCACGTCTTGGTCGCCGATCCGGGCAAGACCGAGAATCAGATGCTCAACGAACTGGAAAAGGTCTGGGAAAAACTGCCGTTCGATGCGCAGTGGCACTCGGACAATGAGCTGGAACGTCATCGGACGATGTTGTCGACGTTCATGCAGTGGCGAGCGCAGAGTCGCCACCACCTGACCGAGGTCGGCACCGAGATCGACGTCGCGGGCGAGATCGTCGAACCGACCGGTGAGGGTCCCGGAGTACGGGTCCGCGGTCGGCTGGACCGGCTGGAGCGCGACAGCGAGGGCCGCCTGGTGGTCGTCGACGTCAAGACCGGCAAGAGTCCGGTCACCAAGGACGACGCTCAGCGGCATGCCCAGCTCGCGATGTATCAGCTGGCCATCGCCGAAGGGCTGCTGCCGCAGGGGGCGGAGCCGGGCGGCGGCAAGCTGGTATACCTCGGCAAGACCAGCGGCGGCAAGGCGGCCGAGCGTGAGCAGGACGCGCTGACGGCCGAATCGCACGCGGCATGGCGGGCGAAGCTCCAGGGCGCGGCGGCCGCCACGCAGGGCCCGCAGTACATCGCGCGGATCAACGACGGCTGCGCACACTGCCCGGTGCAGAAAATGTGCCCGGCCCAGACACTCATCGGGGGTCAGCAGTGAACGCCCGCTACAGCCCAGCCCAACTCGCGTCAGCGCTTGGGCTCTTCGCCCCGACCGACGAGCAGGCAGCCGTGATCGCCGCACCGCCGGGCCCGCTGGTTGTCATCGCCGGCGCTGGTGCGGGCAAGACGGAGACGATGGCGGCCCGGGTGGTCTGGCTGGTCGCCAACGGCTACGCCAGCCCAGGTGAGGTGCTAGGTCTGACGTTCACCCGCAAGGCGTCGGGACAGCTGCTGCGTCGTGTCCGCACCAGGCTGGCCAGGCTCGCGGGCGCGGGTCTCGTTCCCGTTGGCCCCGGACTGTCCGACAGCACCGACGACCCGGCGACCGTCAGCACCTACCACGCGTTCGCGGGAAATCTGCTGCGCGAGCACGGTCTGCTGCTTCCCATCGAACCGGACGCCCGCTTGCTGAGCGAAACCGAGATGTGGCAATTGGCTTTCCGGGTCGTGTGTGAACATCCGCAGCACCTCGACACCGACAAGACGCCGGCCGCCGTAACCGCGATGGTGCTCCGACTCGCCGGGCAATTGGCCGAGCACCTCGTCGACACCGAGCAGTTGCACGACACCCACGTCGAACTCGAACGGCTCGTGCACACCCTGCCCGCAGGCCCGTATCAGCGAGACCGCGGACCAAGCCAATGGCTGCTGCGCTTGCTGGCCACCCAGACAGAACGCACGCACTTCATCGGGCTGATCGATGCGCTGCACCGGCGGATGCGCGAGCTGAAGGTGATGGACTTCGGCATGCAGATGGCGTCGGCGGCGCGGTTGGCATCGGCGTTCCCCCAGGTCGGCGAGCAGCTGAGAAATCGGTATCGGGTTGTGCTGCTTGACGAATACCAGGACACCGGTCACGCCCAGCGGGTCGCGCTGTCGGCGTTGTTCGGCGGTGGCGTGGACGACGAGCTTGCCCTGACCGCCGTCGGCGATCCAATCCAGTCGATCTACGGTTGGCGCGGCGCATCGGCCACCAACCTGCCGCGCTTCACCACCGACTTCCCGTATTCCGATGGCAGACCCGCGCCGACGCTGGAGCTTCGCACCAGTTGGCGCAATCCACCGGGCACTTTGCATCTGGCGAATGCGGTGTCGGCAGAGGCGCGGCGCCGCTCGGTTGCGGTTCGCGAGCTTCGGCCCAAGCCGGATGCGGCCGAGGGCACCGTCCGATGCGCCCTGCTGAACGACGTCGTTACCGAACGCGATTGGGTCGCAGATCATTTGGCGCGGATCTATCACCAGGCGCGAGGTAGTGGTGTCGCGGCGCCGACGGCCGCGGTGTTGGTGCGGCGCAACGCCGATGCCGCACCCATCGCTGATGCGCTCACCGCTCGCGGCGTACCGGTAGAAGTCGTGGGCCTCGCCGGGCTGCTCGGGGTGCCCGAGGTCGCCGATGTGGTGGCGATGCTGCAAATGGTGGCCGATCCCACCGCCGGTACTGCCGCGATGCGCGTGCTCACCGGGCCGCGCTGGCGGTTGGGTGGCCGCGATATCACCGCGCTGTGGCGGCGTGCTGTCGAACTCGACGACGTCGGCAAGCCCGAGAATGGTGCGGTGGCGGATCGCGTAGTCGCGCAAGCCGCACCCGACGCCGACATCGCCTGCCTGACCGACGCCGTCGGCGATCCCGGATCAGCTGCGGCATACTCCCCGGCGGGATACGCCCGCATCGTGGAATTGAGTCGCGAACTGACCGCGCTGCGTGGACATCTCACACACCCGCTGCCTGAGCTGGTCGCCGAGGTGCGACGGGTGCTCGGGATCGACACCGAGGTCAGGGCGGCGCGGCGGGTGTCGGCGGGCTGGGCGGGCACCGAACACCTCGACGCGTTCGCCGACGTGGTGGCCGACTTCGCCAGCCGTCCCGGTGCGACGGTGCCCGGCTTGCTGGCCTACCTCGATGCGGCCGAGCAGGTCGAGAACGGCTTGGCGCCGGCGGAAGTCTCCGTCGCCGACGACAGGGTTCAAATACTGACCGTGCACGCCGCCAAGGGGCTGGAATGGCAGGTCGTGGCGGTGCCACACCTCAGCGGCCGGGTGTTCCCGTCCACCGCGTCAGCCCGCACTTGGCTGACCGACGCGGGTGATCTGCCGCCGCTGTTGCGGGGCGACCGGGCAACGCTGTCAGAACACGGGGTGCCGGTCCTGGACACCTCAGCCGTGAGCGATCGAAAGAGGCTGTCGGACACGATCTCTGATCACAAGGACAGCCTGGCGCAGCGCCGCATCGACGAGGAGCGCCGCCTGTTGTACGTGGCGATCACCCGTGCGGAGGACACGCTGCTGCTCTCGGGTCATCACTGGGGAGCGACGGAGACCAAGCCACGTGGTCCGTCGGCGTTTCTCGAAGAGCTCAAGGAGATCATCGAACAGGCGGATGCAGCGGGCCACCCCTGCGGTGTTGTCGAGGAGTGGACCCCCGCACCGGCCGACGGTGAACCCAACCCGTTGCGTGACAAAGTCGTTGAGGCGGTGTGGCCCGCCGACCCCGTCGGCTCCCGCCGCGCCGACGTGCGCACGGGCGCTGAACTGGTCGTCAGGGCCATGTCGGGTGAACCGGGCGGCGAGCTGGCCGTGGAAACCGAGGGGTGGGTTTCCGATGTCGACGCTCTGCTGGCCGAACGCGATCGGGCCCACGAACGTGCGGTCCCGCCGTTGCCTAAGCAGCTGTCGGTAAGCGCGCTGGTGGAGCTCGGCCGTGACCCGGACGCGGCGGCACAGCGACTGCGGCGCAGGCTGCCCAGCCGGCCCGATCCACACGCGTTACTGGGCAGCGCTTTTCACGATTGGGTGCAGCGTTTCTACCACGCCGATCGGCTCTTCGACCTCGATGATCTGCCCGGCGCCATGGATCACGCCACCACCGTCGCCGACGAACTCGTCGAACTACAGGCGGCATTCGCGGTATCGCCGTGGGCAGCCCGGACTCCGATCGACGTTGAGGTGCCGTTCGACATGGTGCTCGGCGGGCGGGTGGTGCGCGGACGGATCGACGCGGTGTTCGGCGATGACGACGGTGGGGCGACTGTCGTCGACTGGAAGACAGGTGACCCGCCGGACACGCCGGAAGCCAAGCAGCAAGCGGCCGTTCAGCTCGCCGTCTACCGGCTGGCATGGGCTGCGCTGCAGGGCTGCCCGGCCCAATCGGTGCGCGCGTCGTTTCACTACGTGCGCAGCGGGCTGACTGTCACCCCCGATGATCTGCCCGGCACCGCCGGCCTGCTGGCGCTACTAGGATGGGCTACTGCGGCTTAGTCGAGCGGTAAATCTTCAGCGCCTCGGTGATCATCGGGATCTGCAAAGGCAGGCGGGCCATCGCCCCCACCCTCATAGGAAGGGTCTTGGCAGGGTCTTTGAACCACAGCCGGACCATGTTCACGTTCCCGGGAAACACGCCGATGAACAAAGCGATGGCCGCCAGTGCGCCGAGGCGACGCGTCTTCGGCGCCAGTAGCAGGCCGCCAACCGCCAACTCACCGACGCCGGAGGCGTAGGTGTAAAAACGCGCGCTGCCAGGCAGCTCCTCCGGGATGATCGTGTCGAACGGCTTGGGCGCCACGAAGTGGAGGACGCCCATGCCGAGCAGTCCGGCGCCCATCAGGTGGGCTCGTTTGGGATTCGCGATCTGCTCGGGTTCGGGTGCGGGTGTGGTCATGGTTACATAATGGCGTGCGGCGACTTGCAGCGATGATGGGTTCTGATGGCTAGGGGACGATTGCGCCGTCGGCTCAGCAGAATCAATCAGTCGCTCGACGATCGGCCGGTCCATTCGCTGGTCGACCGCGTCCAGATTCCCGAAGACGTGCCAAGCCCGTGGGTGCGCATCACGAAGCGGATCGTGATCGCGATGGGCGTGCTGTGTGCTGTCGTGCTCATCGTCTACATCGACCGCGACGGCTACAAGGACACGCAGACCGACGGCCTTTCGCTACTGGATTGCTTCTATTACGCGACTGTTTCCCTGTCGACGACCGGGTACGGCGACATCACGCCCATCACGGAGGGCGCGCGGCTGGTCAACATCGTGATCATCACGCCACTGCGCGTCGCATTCCTGATCGTGTTGATCGGTACGACGGTAGAGACGCTCACCACCGAATCGCGACAGGCATTCAAGATCCAGCAGTGGAGGAACAAGTTGCGCAACCACACCGTCGTTATCGGATACGGCACGAAGGGCCGGACGGCAGTCGCCGCGATGGTGGGCGATGAGATCGCTCCCGCCGACATCGTGGTCGTCGACGAAAGCCCCGTCGCCCTCGAACGGGCCAAGAGCGCAGGTCTGGTCACTGTGCGCGGCAGCGCCACGGACTCGGAAGTGCTGCGGCTGGCCAGCGCGCAGCATGCGAAATCGATCATCGTGGCCACCAATCGCGACGACACCGCCGTTCTCGTGACGCTGACTGCTCGCGAGCTGGCGCCGAACGCCAAGATCATCGCCGCAGTGCGGGAAGCCGAGAACCAGCACCTGCTCCAACAATCCGGCGCCGACTCGACGGTGGTCACATCGGAGACAGCGGGACGGCTGCTGGGCATAGCCGTCCAGACCCCGAGCGTTGTCGAGATGATGGAGGACCTTCTCACCCCCGATGCCGGGTTCGCGATCGCCGAACGCGAGGTGGGCCCCAAAGAGGTGGGCGGATCGCCGAAACACAACACCGACATCGTCCTCGGCGTCGTGCGAGACGGAAAGCTGATGCGTGTCGACGATGAGGTGGTCGACTCACTCGAGTACGGCGACCGGCTGCTGTACATCCGCAGCGCGGACGCGGAGCGATGACCGGCGGGTTCCGGCTCCGCAACGTCCCGCTGCTGTCCCGCGTCGGTGCCGACCGGTCCGACACGCTGCGCACCGACGTCGACGCGGCGCTGGCCGGCTGGGCCGATGCCCGCGTGCTGCGGGTCGATCACCGAAATCAGGTGTTGATCGCCAACGGCAGCGTGGTGCTTGGCAAGGCCGCCGACTTGGGTGCCAAGCCTCCCGAGAACGCCGTGTTCCTCGGGCGGCTCGCCGACGGTTCGCATGTGTGGGGGATCCGCGCGGCGCTGGAGGGGCCCGAAGACCCACACACCGAAACAGAGGTACTCGACCTTCGTCGTGCGGGCCCGATCTTCGACGATGTCAGCGCTCAGCTGGTCGCGACCGCCACCGCCCTGCTGAATTGGCATGACAGCGCGCGGTTCAGTGCCATCGACGGCGCGCCCACGAAGCCGATCAGGGGTGGCTGGGCCAGGGCCAACGCCGCCGCCGGCCACGAGGAGTTTCCGCGCATCGACCCGGCGGTGATCTGCCTCGTTCATGACGGGCATGACCGCGCGGTGCTGGCCCGTCAGACGGTGTGGCCGGAGCGGCTGTTCTCGCTGCTGGCCGGGTTCGTCGAGGCGGGGGAGTCGTTCGAATCGTGTGTCGTGCGCGAGATCGCCGAAGAGATCGGATTGCACGTCACCGATGTCCAGTACCTGGGCAGCCAGCCGTGGCCGTTTCCGCGATCACTCATGGTCGGTTTCCACGCGATCGGGGATCCGGAGCAGGAGTTCTCGTTCAACGACGGCGAGATCGCGGAGGCGGCCTGGTTCACCAGAGACGAGGTCCGCGCCGCGCTGGCCGACGGGGACTGGACTAGCGACTCGTCGTCACGCCTGCTGCTGCCCGGTTCGATCTCGATCGCCCGCGAAATCATCGAGTCCTGGGCGGCGCTCGACTAGCGGCCGAGTTTCTTCTTGACCTCGGCTCCGCTGGGGTTGGTCAGCGTCGAGCCGTCGGGGAACTTCAGCGTCGGGACCGTCTGATTGCCGCCGTTCGCGGTTGCGACGAACTGCGCCGCGGCGGGATCGGTCTCGATGTCGACCTCGGCGAACGCGATGCCCTCGGACTTCAGCACCTTCTTCAGGCGGACGCAATAGCCGCACCACGACGTGGTGTACATGGTCAACTCAGCACTCATAAAGCAGTCAACGTAGTCGATGCGCCGAACATGCCCGCGGCATGCCCCGGTTTTGTCGGCCCACCCTGACAAGATGGTCCGCATGCCGTTAGAGGTCGCATGCTCGCGCATCATCGACGACCTCGACGATGAGCAGCGCGAGGCCGTGCTCTCCCCCCGCGGTCCGGTCTGCGTGCTGGCCGGCGCGGGCACCGGAAAGACGCGCACCATCACCCGTCGCATCGGCCACCTCGTATCCGCCGGGCACGTCGCACCGGGACAGGTGCTGGCGGTGACGTTCACCCAGCGCGCCGCCGGTGAGATGCGTGCCCGGCTGCGTGCCCTCGATGACGGAGTCGGCACCGCGTCGGTGCAGGCGATGACGTTTCACGCCGCGGCCCGCCGTCAGTTGGCGTATTTCTGGCCCCGCGTGGTCGGCAACACCGGATGGGAACTGCTGGACACGAAGTTCGCCGTCGTCGCACAGTCCGCCAACCGCGTCGGGCTCAATGCCGGCACCGACGACGTCCGCGACCTCGCGGGCGAAATCGAATGGGCCAAGGGATCTTTGATCAGTCCGGAGACTTATCCCGCCGCCGTCGCGAAGGCAGGACGTGACATCCCCTTCGACGCGGCCAAAGTCGCGGCGGTGTACGCGGGATACGAGACGCTCAAGGCCCGCCGCGACGGGACGGCACTACTGGACTTCGATGACCTGCTGTTGCACACCGCCGCCGCCATCGAGAACGACGCGGCCGTGGCCCAGGAGTTCCGCGATCGGTATCGCTGTTTCGTGGTCGACGAGTACCAGGACGTCACACCGCTGCAGCAGCGTGTGCTCGACGCATGGCTGGGCGACCGCGACGACCTCACCGTCGTCGGCGATGCCAACCAGACGATCTACTCGTTCACCGGCGCCACACCGCAGTATCTGCTCGACTTCTCGCGGCGCTTTCCCGACGCCGCGGTGGTCCGGCTGGAGCGCGACTACCGCTCCACCCCGCAGGTGGTGTCGCTGGCCAACCGCGTCACCGCCGCGGCCCGCGGTCGGATGGCCGGCAGCAGGCTGCACCTGGTCGGACAGCGTGACGCCGGCCCGGTGCCCACGTTCGCCGAACACCGCGACGAGGTCACTGAGGCCGCCGCCGTCGCCAAGAGCATCAAGCGACTCATCGAATCGGGTACCGAAGCCGCCGAGATCGCGGTGCTGTACCGCATCAACGCGCAGTCCGAGGTCTACGAGGAGGCGCTGACCGAGGCGGGCATCCCGTTCCAAGTGCGCGGCGGCGAGGGCTTCTTCAGCCGCCAGGAGATCCGCCAATCGATGGTGGCGTTGCAGCGCGCCGCCGACCGCGGTGCTGAAGAAGACGGCAACGGACCACTGCCCGAGATCGTCCGCGCCGTGCTGGAGCCGCTGGGCCTGACCGCCGAACCGCCGGCCGGCACCAAAGCGCGCGAGCGGTGGGAGGCGCTGACCGCGCTCGCCGAACTCGTCGATGAGGAGGTCGCGCAGCGCCCGTCGCTGGATCTGCGCGCTCTGCTCGTCGAGCTTCGGCAGCGCGCCGACGCCCGGCACCCGCCCGTCGTCCAGGGCGTCACGCTCGCGTCGCTGCATGCCGCGAAGGGTCTGGAGTGGGACGCGGTGTTCCTCGTCGGTCTCGCCGACGGCACCCTGCCGATCTCCCATGCTTTGGCGCACGGTCCGGACAGCGAGCCGGTCGAAGAGGAACGCCGGCTGCTCTATGTCGGAATCACAAGGGCGCGAGTACATTTGGCGCTGAGCTGGGCACTGGCCAGGGCTCCTGGTGGGCGACAGAGTCGTAAACCGTCGCGGTTCCTCAACGGTGTCGCGCCGCAGGCGTCGGCCGACAGCAGCCCCAGCAAGCCGCGTCGGCCCAAGGGCGCTGCGCCGCGCTGCCGTGTGTGCAACGCCGCCCTGACGGCCCCTGCGGCGATTGTGCTGCGACGCTGCGAGGGGTGCCCGTCCGATATCGACGAGAACCTGCTCGCGGAGCTCAAGGACTGGCGGCTGCGCACCAGCAAGGAGTTGAGCGTGCCTGCGTACGTGGTGTTCACCGACAACACCTTGATCGCGATCGCCGAGACGTTGCCGGGCGACGACGCCGCGCTCGTGGCGATTCCCGGCATCGGTGCGCGCAAGCTCGAGCAGTACGGCGCCGACGTCCTCGCGTTGGTGAAAGGCCGCCAATCCTCGTAAAAATCGTGCCAAAGCCGCAGGTCAGAAAATCAGTTGTCACTTTTCCCTGTTACGCTTAGCCTCAAGATCGCACACCCCAGCCGTGTGATTTGTCGTGTGAAAGGAGGGTTCCGAGAACATGTCGAGCATCAATGCATTTGACGCCGTAGGCATCGCCGGCGGTTCGTGGACCCTCCGTGTCCCCGCTGCCGCTGAGCATCCCGCCATGGCGCACGTCGCCGCGGGTGCCGCAGCTGCTATTTCCCCGCAGCGCAAGCGCCGCACCGCCACCGCGACTGAAGAGTCCGTGAATCGGGGCACCATCTAGGTAAGCCACGATTTCGCCCAAAGGCCACGGACCCGCAGTCACCGGATCCGTGGCCAAGTCCTTTTGGGAGTCAGTCGGACACCGAAAGACCTGGTCAGGATCCATCGAAAAGACCGATGAGATACGAAACCGACGACCAGGAAGCTGAGGTACGAGCCATGTCACTTGCGATGAACGCTCGCGCGAAGAGCGTCCAAACGCAGACATGCCGACAAAGGGCGAAGCTGGCGGTGCCCTGTCACCTGAACGACCCCGACCTGTGGTTCGCCGAGAGCCCTGTCGAACTGGAACGCGCCAAGTCGCTGTGTGCCGAATGCCCGATCCGGCGCGAGTGCCTGGCGGCCGCGCTCGAGCGCGCGGAACCGTGGGGCGTCTGGGGTGGCGAGATCCTCGATCACGGCATCATCATCGAGCGCAAGCGCCCAAGGGGCCGCCCGCGCAAGAACACCGAGGACAGCCCGGCAGCGGCGTGAGCCCTGCCGGGCTGCCCCGGGACCGCAGTATCAGGCCGCTTCGTCGGCGAAGCCCGGGATCAGCTCTGTCGCAAGCTGTCTGGCTGGAACATGCGCCTCGAGCTGACACGCGATGGCGACGTTGGAGGCGATAACCCGCATCGGAATCGCCAAGTGGGCCGGAATATCCATCTGACGCGCGGCCTTGATCTGGGCCACCGACCGGTCCATGTCGAAGTTCATCATCTTCTGTAGCCACTTGCGTCGGTAGTGGAAGACTTCGACCTCGAGCGGTTCGACGTACTGACGCATCATGTCGTCCATCTCGCGCTTGGACACCTGCTCGCCCTTTTGGATGAATCCGATGGCCTGCATGGTCGCCTGCAGGTTCTCATAGTCATCGTTCAGCGCGTAGCGCGTCGCCAGACCGATCTCTTGCGGAATCCCGCCGGGCAGCGGGGCCACCGCGCCAAAGTCGATGACGCCCATCCTGCCGTCGGCCAGCAGCATGAAGTTCCCGGGATGGGCGTCGCCATGCATCATCTCGAGACGTTTCGGCGCGTCGTAGGTCAACTCGAAAAGTCGAGTGCCCATCAGATCGCGCTGTTCCTGGGTGCCTTCGCGGATGATCACCGACATCGGGACGCCCTCGATCCATTCCTGGATCACCACCTTGGGCGCGCTGGCGACGATGTGCGGAACCACGAAATGCGGATGTCCCTCATAGGCTTTGGCGAAGGCTCGCTGGTTGTCGGCCTCCAGCCGATAATCGAGTTCCATCTCCGTGCGCTCGATGAGCTCGTCCACGACGCCCTGCACATCGGCGCCGGGGGAGAGCTGCTTGAACACACCGACCAGCCGCTGGATGGTCTTGAGATCGGCGCGCAGCGCCTCGTCGGCGCCGGGGTATTGAATCTTCACCGCGACCTCGCGGCCGTCGGCCCACACCGCCTTGTGCACCTGACCGATGCTGGCCGACGCGACGGCCTTGTCGTCGAAAGAGGTCAACCGATCGCGCCACTTGGTGCCCAGTTGTCCGTCGAGGACCCGGTGCACCTTGGCTGCGGGCAGCGGCGGGGCCTCCCTCTGCAGTTTGGTCAGAGCTTCGCGGTAGGGCTTGCCGTACTGCTCGGGAATGGCAGCCTCCATGACGGACAGCGCCTGGCCGACCTTCATCGCGCCGCCCTTGAGCTCACCCAGAACGGTGAACAGCTGCTGGGCGGCCTTGTCCATCAGCTCCGCGTTGACCTCGTCTTTATCCTTGCCGGTCAGCCGTTTACCGATGCCCAGCGCGGCCCGGCCGGCCATGCCGGCACCCAGTCCCGCCAGCTTGGCGTTGCGCGCCGCTCGACCCCGCTTGATCTCGCTCACCAGACCATCATCCCTGACGATGCTGAGCGCACCGAAGCGACTTGCCTACACGCGTTGTCAGCAGCCGCAGCCTGGATGCCTCGGCCAATGGCGCGCAGCAATGGTGCCGACGTTCACGTCGAACTCCAGGGTGGTGTTCAACGTCGGGGGCGGCTCCGCAGTGTCGGCTATGTCGAGGCCGTCGTGCACCGCGCGCACGACGCGCTCGACCTGGTTGAGTGCCAGCGCCGCGGTTGCCAGCACCGTCGCCCGGTCGGCGCTGCCGACGGTGTCGCGTAGCTGTGCAGCGACCGCCGGCCAGGCCGAATCCCGTTCGCTGCGATGCAGATCCGCACATTGCAGGCAGGACGTCACCCCGGGTAACACCAACGGTCCGACGAGGCCGGCACCGTCGCGCACCCGCACCGGAAGATAGGGGACCCCGTCGGCGTGCAGGTCACGCACCACCCGCGGGTCTGACACCAGGAAGTCGGTCAACACCGCCAAGTCGGCGGGTGCACCGGCATGCGTGCGGCTGCTCTGCGTGATGAGGGCGCCCGAGCAACGCAGTGCCGAGGCGAGCAGGTCCGACAGCGGACCTCGGCCGTGGATTCGGATGGACGCGGCCCGGGTGCGTCCTCGGGACGTGCTCGTCACGACCGCGGCGTCGACCAGCGACGAAACCAGCTCCGCCACGACGTGGGTCCCGATCCCGTCGGCGTGTTCGTCGAGCTGCGCCAGGGTCGCGCCGGACTGCAGCCGGCGCAGCAGATCAGCCAGCGTGCGCGCGGTCATTCCCGTCGGTGGACGAACCAGGACCGCTCGCCGCGGATCCCAGCCAACCTGCACGACGCCGTCGGGCCGCAACAGGACCGGTCGCGCGGGGTCCAGGACGTATCCCGCCATGCGAGGAGTGTGGCACGTCGGCGGCCAAACGCCGCCGAGTTATCCACAGGCGCCGAATCAGCGCTCGGAATCGTCTGTGCCCGAGTCTTTTTCGAGATCGGCCAGTGCCTGGTCGATGCCGCTGGTATCGCCGCCGATCATGCGGTCGATGAAGCCGGCCGGCTCGTCGAGGTCCTGCGCGCTGGGCAGCAGGTCTGGATGCTGCCACACCCCGTCGCGGGCGTCGGAGCCGACGGCTTCGGTGAGCCGCTCCCACAACGCTGCGGCCTCGCGCATCTTGCGCGGCCGCAGTTCCAGGCCGACGAGGGTGGCGAAGGTCTGTTCGGCCGGCCCACCGGTGGCGCGTCGTCGACGCAATGTCTCCGACAGCGCCGACGTGCCGGGGATCCGGTCGCCCAGCGCATCGGTGACGACGGTCTGCACCCATCCCTCGATCAGCGCGAGCAGCGTCTCGAGCCGTTCGAGGGCGGCGGTCTGCTCCGGCGTCGCCTTCGGTTCGAACATGCCCTGGCTCAACAGCTGTTCCATCTGCGCCGGGTCGGTCAGCGCCGCGGGGTTGAACCCCTGCGCGAGCTCCTCGAGTCCGCTCATGTCGATCTTCATGCCCTTGGCGAACGCCTCGACGGCGTTCATCAGCTGGCTCGACAGCCACGGCACGTGACTGAACAGGCGGTGATGCGCGGCCTCGCGCGCCGCAAGGAATGTGATGATCTCGCTGCGCGGCTGCTCGAGCCCTTCGGTGAGCGATTCGACCGCGGCAGGCATAAGGGCCGCAACGCCTTTGGGGCCCAAGGGCAATCCGATGTCGGTGGACGTCAGGACTTCCTTCGACAAGGTGCCCAGCGCCTGGCCCAGCTGCGAGCCGAAGGCCATGCCGCCCATCTGCGTCATCATCGACAGCAGCGGCCCGGCCATGGACTTCGCCTCTTCGGGCAGCGATGACGCCCACACCGTGGAGATCTGCTCGGCCACCGGATCGCAGAGTCGTTTCCACGTCTCGAGCGTGTTGTCGACCCAGTCGGTGGGCGTCCATGCCACGGTCTTGGTGGTGCCGGCAGGCAGTGCTGTCACGCCGTCGAGCCAGGTCTCGGCCAGGTGGACGGCGTCGGAGATGGCCGAGCTGGTGTTCTCGCTGACCGGTGCGACGAAGCCGATCGAGCTCGACGCCAGCTGGCGGGCCAGGTCATAGTTCACGGGGCCCGACTTGGCGCCGTCGGCCGTGACGTTGCCGGCGCCGCTGAACATCTCGCCGAGGCGGCTGAAGATCTGACCCAGCTGGGACATGTCGAACTCGGAACCGCCCGCGAACCCCATGCCGAACGGGTCGCCGGGCGTGGGGCCGCCGGCATCGCCGGACCCCGAGTCCGGGTCCTTCTTACGTTTGTCTCGCTCGGGGTCGTCCCCGGGGGAGAAGCCGAAAGGCAGGTCAGCCATGCCCCCAACGGTACTCACAGGTGCCGCGCCATGTGAGACGGCAGGTCACGCCGAGAGCGAAGTCCCGGCCAACCTTTACATTGGGCGGCGTGAACAGGCGCATTTTGACGTTGCTCGTCGCGCTGGTCCCGATTATCGCGTTCGGAATCGTGCTGTCGGTGGTGACGGTGCCGTTCGTGTCGCTGGGGCCTGGGCCGACGTTCGACACACTTGGTGAGGTCGACGGCAAGGAGGTCGTCGACATCGAGGGCACCGAGGTCCATCCGACATCGGGACACCTGAACATGACAACGGTGTCTCAGCGCGACCAGTTGACTCTCGGTCAGGCGCTCGTGCTGTGGATGTCGGGCCGAGAACAACTGGTACCGCGCGACCTGGTGTACCCGCCGGACAAGTCGAAGGACGAGGTCGACGAGGCCAACAACACCGACTTCCGTCAGTCCGAGGACAGCGCCGAATACGCCGCACTGCTCTACCTGAAGTATCCGATGGCTGTGACGGTCGAATCGGTCAACGAGGACGGTCCGTCGGCGGGCAAGCTGGAGGACGGCGATGCGATCGACTACGTCAACGGAAAGCCGGTGGCCGACCTCGACGCGTTCCAGGCGCTGATCAAGGACACCAAACCGGGGGAGCAGGTGGTCTTGGATTACCGCCGCAAGAACGGTGACCTCGGCGCTGCGACCATCACGCTGGGTAAACACCCGGACAAAGACCAGGGTTACCTCGGGATCGGGGTGCTCGACGCGCCGTGGGCGCCATTCACCGTCGAATTCAACCTGGCCAATATCGGCGGGCCGTCCGCCGGGCTGATGTTCAGCCTCGCGGTCGTCGACAAACTCACCACCGGAGACCTCAACGACGGCAAGTTCGTCGCGGGTACCGGAACCATCACCGGCGACGGCAAGGTGGGCGCGATCGGCGGCATCACGCACAAGATGCTGGCCGCCAGGGACGCGGGGGCCTCCATTTTCCTGGTCCCCGCCGAAAACTGCGAGGAAGCCAAGACGGCCCATCAGGACGGACTGGAACTGGTCAAGGTCGAGAACCTCGATCAGGCCGTCGACGCGCTCAAGACCCTCTCAGCCGGTGGCGAACGCCCCGCATGCTGAGCGAACGCTGTACGACGCATGCGTAGAGTTGGGGCACGTCGTCACAAGACGTGTGGGAACGGTTAGAAACTGGAGTTGACGAGTGGGTATGCGGCCAGCGGCAAGAATGCCGAAGCTGACACGACGAAGCCGGGTTCTCATCGGGATTGGTGCGATCTTCGTCTTGATCCTGTTGATCGGGCCTCGCCTGATCGATACGTACGTCGACTGGTTGTGGTTCGGCGAGCTCGGATACCGCTCCGTGTTCACCACGCAGCTGTTCACCCGCCTTGTGGTGTTTCTGATCGCCGCGGTGTTGATCGGCGCGATCGTGTTCGCCGGGCTTGCACTGGCGTATCGCACCCGGCCGGTGTTCGTCCCGACCACCGGCCCCAACGACCCGGTCGCGCGCTACCGCACCGCGGTGATGTCCCGGCTGCGGCTTGTCGGCATCGGTATCCCGGCATTCATCGGTGTTCTGGCGGGCATTGTGGCGCAGAGTTATTGGACCCGTATCCAGCTTTTCCTACACGGCGGCAGCTTCGGGATCGCCGATCCGCAGTTCGGTATGGACCTCGGCTTCTACGCGTTCGAGCTGCCGTTCTACCGGCTGGTTTTGAGCTTCCTGTTCGTCGCGACGTTCCTCGCGTTCATCGCAAACCTTTTGGGCCATTATCTCTTCGGCGGTATCCGGTTGTCCGGTCGCAGCGGAGCACTGACCCGCGCGGCGCGCATTCAGCTGATCACGTTGGTCGGCGTTTTGATGCTGCTCAAGGCTGCCGCATACTGGCTGGACCGGTATGAGCTGTTGAGCCATACCCGCAGCGGCAAGCCATTCACCGGCGCGGGATACACCGACATCAACGCGGTGCTGCCGGCGAAGCTCATCCTGATGGCCATCGCGGTCATCTGCGCGGCGGCTGTGTTTTCGGCGATTGTGTTGCGTGACTTGCGGATCCCCGCCATCGGCGTGGTCCTGCTGCTGTTGTCGTCGCTGGTGATCGGCGCCGGGTGGCCGTTGGTCGTCGAACAGTTCAGCGTCAAACCGAACGCCGCGCAGAAGGAAAGCGAATACATCAGTCGAAGTATCACCGCGACCAGACAGGCGTACGGGCTGACCGACGAGACGGTCACGTATCGCGATTACAGCGGGGATGCGCAGACGACGGCTCAGCAGGTGGCCAATGACCGTGCGACGACGTCGAACATCCGGTTGCTCGATCCGACCATCGTCAGCCCGGCGTTCACTCAGTTCCAGCAGGGCAAGAACTTCTACTACTTCCCGGACCATCTGGCGATGGACCGCTACACCGGCCGGGATGGAAACCTGCGTGACTTCGTCGTTGCCGCCCGCGAACTCAACCCCGACCGGCTGATCGACAACCAGCGCGACTGGATCAACCGGCACACCGTCTATACGCACGGCAACGGCTTCATCGCCTCGCCGGCCAACACCGTTCGTGGAGTCGCCAATGACCCCAACCAGAACGGTGGATACCCCGAGTTCCTCGCGAGTGTGGTCGGCGCGAACGGCAGCGTCGTCTCGCCAGGACCCGCACCGCTGGATCAGCCGCGAATCTACTTCGGTCCGGTGATCGCGAACACCGCAGCCGATTACGCAATCGTCGGTAAGAACGGCGACGTCGACCGGGAATACGACTACGAGACCAATACCGAGACCAAGAACTACACCTACGGCGGATCGGGCGGTGTGCCCGTCGGCAGTTGGCTGGCGCGTTCGGTGTTCGCCGCGAAGTTCGCCGAGCGGAACTTCTTGTTCTCCAACGTGATCGGTGAGAACAGCAAGATCTTGTTCAACCGCGATCCGGCCGATCGCGTCGAGGCCGCTGCGCCGTGGCTGACGACCGACACGACCGTGTACCCGGCCATCGTGAACAAGAAGATGGTGTGGATCGTGGACGGCTACACCACGCTCGACAACTACCCGTATTCACAGTTGACGACCCTGTCGAGCGCCACGGCGGACTCCAGTGAGGTGGCCGTCAACCGCCTGCAGGTCGACAAGCAGGTGTCTTACATCCGTAACTCGGTGAAGGCGACGGTCGACGCATACGACGGCACGGTGACGCTGTATGCGCAGGACGAAAACGATCCGGTGCTGCAGGCCTGGATGAAGGTGTTCCCGGGCACCGTCAAGCCCAAGAGCGACATCAGCCCCGAACTGCAACGGCACCTGCGTTACCCCGAGGATCTGTTCAAGGTTCAGCGCGCGTTGTTGGCCAAGTACCACGTCGACGATCCCGTGACGTTCTTCTCGACATCGGATTTCTGGGACGTTCCCCTGGATCCGAACCCCACTGCCAGCAGCTATCAGCCGCCGTACTACATCGTCGCTAAAAACCTTGCGAGCAACGATAATTCGGCATCATTCCAGTTGACGAGCGCGATGAACAGGTTCCGCCGAGACTTCCTGGCGGCCTATATCAGCGCCAGTTCGGACCCCGATACATACGGCAAGCTCACCGTGCTGACCATTCCCGGCCAGGTGAACGGACCGAAACTGGCGTTCAACGCGATCAGCACCGACACCGCGGTGAGCCAGGATCTCGGTGTCATCGGACGGGACAACCAGAACCGCATCCGGTGGGGCAATCTGCTCACGTTGCCGGTCGCCCAGGGTGGTCTGCTTTATGTCGCACCTGTTTACGCGTCTCCGGGCACCAGCGATGCCGCGTCGTCGTACCCCCGCTTGATCCGGGTGGCGATGATGTACAACGACAAGGTCGGTTACGGCCCGACCGTGCGTGACGCGCTCACCGAGCTGTTCGGGCCAGGTGCCGACGCCACCGCCACCGGCCCTGCGCCGACGGGTCCGGTGAACGGACAAGCGCCGGCGGCCACGCCGGCTTCCGAAGGGCAGCCGCCGGCCGCGCAGCCGGGGGATCAGCGCCCACCCGAGGCGCAGGTTCCGGCAGCAGCGGTGCCGCCCGGTGGCCCCGTGCAGTTGTCGGCGGCGAAAGCCGCAGCGCTGCAAGATGTCAACGCGGCGCTGGAAGCCCTGCAGGGCGCCCAGACGGGTGGCAACTTCGCGGAGTACGGCGAGGCTCTGCAACGCCTCGACGACGCGGTGGAGAAGTACCAGTCAACTCGCTGAGCACTCGATTTGGAGGTGCACCGGCGCCTTGGGTAACCTTGCGTTCACCCGTCGCGGGGTGGAGCAGCTCGGTAGCTCGCTGGGCTCATAACCCAGAGGTCGCAGGTTCGAATCCTGTCCCCGCTACTAAATGGAACAGCCCTCGGAGATGTCTCCGAGGGCTGTTCTCATGCCTGGCCCCGTACCGCGAAAATAGCATTCCTGGTCGTGATTTTCGAATAGTCATGGCTTCCCGCTGACAAGACCCGCACTTACCAGCACCCGCCAGTACCGCCGTTGCCGACCCAGGTGTTGACCAGGGGTGTCGCGCCCGCGAGATCGAGGAAGGGGTCGAGTGCGGCCGGGAACGGATCGAAGACGTGGGCCGGCGCCACGTTGGGAGCGAGGAGACCGATGGGCACGGCGCCCGGTCCGATACGGCTCGCGACGGCCTGCGCCCCCCCCGGGCTGAACAAAATAGTGCCGCGGCAGGGCCGCCGAGGAGGCCGGCGCCCCGAATGCGGCCGCGGTGGCCGCAGTGGACGAACCCGCGTGCGCGGACCGTCGGAACCCATGATCTCGCTTGGACATGCCGGTTCCTTTCAGCCGCATACCAACCAAGAAAACACCGCGAAATTAGCTGGGCTAACCAAGCTCAGAGTTAGTTTGTTTCACATTCAGCAGGCGCGGCTGGCGACGGTCGGATCTCGCGACGCTCGTAGTACCGTCCCACCGTGGTGAACCTGGCCTACGACGACCGCGGCAGCGGCGACGCGGTGCTGTTCATTTCCGGCCACGGCGGTGTTGGACGCACCTGGGACATTCACCAGGTGCCGGCTTTCCTCGACGCCGGTTACCGCGTCGTCACGTTCGACAACAGGGGAGTGGGCGCGACCGCGAATGCCGACGGCTTCACCACCGCGACGGTCGTGGCTGACACCGCGGCGCTCATCGAGCAGCTCGACCTGGCCCCGGTGCGACTCGTGGCGGTCTCGATGGGCTCTTTTATCGCCCAGGAACTTATGCTGGCTCGCACCGACCTGGTCAGCCAGGCCGTCCTGATGGCCACCCGCGGCAGGCATGACCGTGCGCGCGAGTTCTTCGCGCGAGCCGAAAAGGATCTCATCGAAGCCGGCGTCCGGCTGCCGGTGAACTATGCGGCGAAACTTCGTGTGATGGAAGGATTTTCGCCAAAGACATTGAACGACGACGACGCCGTCGCGGAGTGGATCGACACCTTCACGATGTGGCCCGCCGCCTCCACTCCCGGAGTTCGCGCCCAGTTCCGCATCGCCCCGGACAGCAATCGGCTACCCGCATACCAGGCGATCACCGCTTCGGTGTTGGTGATCGGGTTCGCTGACGACCTCGTATTGCCTCCCCACCTCGGAGCCGAGGTGGCGGCCGCCATACCCAACGGCCGATATCTGGAAATCGCCGACACCGGTCATCTCGGATTTCTCGAACGGCCCGATGCGGTGAACGCGGCGATGCTGGACTTCTTCGCCACCGGCTGATCATCGGCTTGTCGCTGGGAATTGGTGGCACTCCGCGGACCGTGGTTTATCGAGTTGCAGGGGTCGACCCACCAGGGTCCTCAGTCGACGACACACGAACTCCAGGACGCAGTGGATGTCGACAAGCTCGCATAAGAACTTTCGAGCGCCGTGGTCGTGGACCGAGCCGTTCCCGTCCCGGCGATGCTGGCGAAGAGCAAGGGGCGGCGCCAGAAGGTGACGCTGTATGTCCGGCCCGCCGCCTGGGGCATGTGGACGTTCTATGAGCTGTCCGAAGAAGACCAACGCCAGCTCGTCCAAGACAACCCTCTCCTCAGCGCGCTTGCCAATGTCGCACAGCGAGGGCAAACGAAGTCTGCGGGGCGCCAGAACCCGCTCATGGGTCAACAGTTCACGTAGCCGACCGCTACCGGGCCGCGTCAGCATCAGCGTGTGGTCCGTTACGGCGTAACGCCAGTGAGACGCCCACGCCGGTCAACGGTCGATGACGGCGAGCCGATGACGCACGGTTGCGAGCAAAGCAAACAGGACCCTGTGCGGCTACGGCCTCCGGCTAATCTCGAAGCCCCGCGCCGCGCCCGTCGAAACTGTTGGCCGGTCGGGGCTTCAGCAAACCAGCCCCGGACCCAATTCTGCTCGCAATAGAGAACGGCGAGAGCCTCGTCGTCGATCTGGCAGGGCGGTCGCGGCGCAGATATTACAAATGTATGTCGACTCGGTATAGCACACACTTGCCTGCGCAAACAGCGGTATACCGGTTTGCGAGACGCGTAAATTTACATCGCCGTATGTCTGAAGCTGGGCTCTTTCAGTAATTTGCGGTCGATGCCGAATGTTCGTACCGTACTTTTGCACAAGCAGTTTGCATCGATCCCATCTCACGTTGGGAACAAGCACGGATGGGAAGCTAACGGCATGCTTTACTCAAGGCGCAGTTGCGCTCACCGACGCTCAGCTAAGTTCGAGGCCACCCGTATCCGACGAGTGACCACCGAGTGAGTTGACGTGTCCGAGCGGCTAGCATGACGCCGGGGCGCAGCACAGGGAAGGGGTTCGACGATTTTAAGGGTTCTGAAGCGGCTTTGGATCCCGCTCCTGGTGCTGGTGGTCGCCTGCGCCGGGGGGTTCACGGTGTCGCGCCTGCATGGCATCTTCGGCTCTGAGAATCGTCCCGCCTACGCCGACACGAAGGTCGAGGACAGCAAACCCTTCAATCCCAAGCATCTGACCTATGAGGTGTTCGGGCCTGCCGGTTCGGTCGCAAGTATCAGTTACTTCGACGCGAATTCTGAGCCAACTTTTATCGAGGGCGCGAGTCTGCCTTGGACGCTGGAATTCGAAATCACCGAAACGTCGGCCGCGGGCAGCGTCTTGGCGCAGAGCAACAGCGACAGCATTGGGTGCCGCATCCTCGTCGACGATGAGGTCAAAGCCGAGAAGATCTCCAATCAACACAACGCCTTCACGTCGTGTCTGCTGAAGGCCGCATGAGTAACGGCACCATGCTCGAGGAGCGCACCGAGCGACCGAGAATTGCGCGCTTCATCCACCGTTTCTCGGGGCTCATCATCGTGGGGTGGTTGGCGATCACCGTCGTATTGACGTTGCTCGTACCACCCCTGGAGGTGGTCGAAAGACAGAAAGCTGTACCGCTGACCGCCGTGGATGCGCCGTCGTTCAGGGCGGCCCAGCGGGTAGGTGAAGCCTTCAACGAATCCACGTCCGGGGCGGTCGCGGTGATCGTCCTGGAGGGCCAAGAACCTCTTGGCGACGATGCGCACCAGTTCTACGACGAGCTCATTCGTCAGTTCCGCGACGATACGGCGCACGTGCAGCACGTTCAGGATTTCTGGGGCGATCCACTCACCGAGGGTGCGGCGCAGAGCGCCGACGGCAAGGCCGCATACGTGCAAGTGACCCTGGTCGGTCAAGCCGGCCAGGCGACGGGGAACGAATCGGTCAAGGCCCTCCAGGAGATCGTTGCGCGCACCCCCGCACCGCCAGGCGTGCAGGCGCATGTCACAGGTGGTGCGGCGATCGTCGCTGACATGGGCGAAAGTGGTAACCGCACCGTCGTCCTGGTCACGCTCGTCAGCCTCTCGGTTATTTTCGTGATGCTGCTGCTGACGTTCCGTTCGATCGCCACCACGCTCGTCATATTGGTGACCGTCGGAATCGAACTGCAGGTAGCGCGCGGAATCATCGCGTTCCTCGGGTTGCACGACATCGTCGGTTTGACGACCTTCGTCGTGAATCTGTTGGTGTCACTCGGAATTGCGGCGGGCACCGACTACGGGATCTTTTTCTTCGGCCGATATAAAGAGGCGCGCGCTGCCGGTGAGGACCGGGAAGCCGCCTTCTATACGACCTACCGCAGCGTCGCCAAAGTCGTGTTGGCCTCTGGTTCGACGATCGCCGGCGCCATCTTCTGCCTGCATTTCACGCGTCTGCCATTCTTCCAACCCGTTGGCATCCCCGGCGCTTTGGGGATCATGGTCGCCGTCGCGGTCGCTCTGACGCTTGTTCCCGCGGCCCTGGCCGTGGGCAGCCGCTTCGGTCGGTTCGAGCCCAAGAGGCAGATTCATACGTACCGATGGCGACGCATAGGAACGATGGTCGTCCGGTGGCCAGCGCCTATTTTCATCGCCACGGTGGTGGTTTCGCTGATCGGATTGTTGACGCTGCCTGGATACAAGCCCAGCTACAACGATCAGAAGTATCTCCCGCAGGACATCCCCGCCAACATGGGCTATGCCGCCGCCGCGCGGCATTTTCCCGAATCGGCACTGACTGCTCCCGATCTACTCATGATCGAGTCCGATCACGACATGCGGAACTCCGCTGATCTCCTGGTGCTGAACAAGTTGGCCAAGGCCGTCTTCGCCGTGCCGGGCATTGCCAATGTGCAGTCGATTACTCGTCCTGAGGGAACTCAGATCGCGCACACGACGATTCCGTTCATGATGAGTACCCAGAACGCCGGCCAGCTCTTGGCCATGCCGTTCCAGAAGGAACGCATGGAGGACATGCTCGTACAGGCCCAAGAGATGGAAACGACGATCGGCATCTTGCAGCGCATGTACAGCCTGATGCAACAACTCGTCGACACGACTCATCGCATGGTGGCGACCACGCACGATCTCCAGGACATCACGAACGAGCTGCGCGATCATCTGGCGAATTTCCAGGACTTCTTCCGGCCGCTCTTCAATTACCTGTACTGGGAGCCGCACTGCTACAACATCCCGCTCTGCTGGTCCATCAGGTCCATATCTGACGCGCTGGACGGAATCGACCGAATCACCGTATCGATGGAAGCGCTGGTCAATAACCTCGACGAATTAGATGCGTTGCTACCTCAGATACTCCTGTCCTTCCCGCAGATGATTGCGACGTTGGAGAGCACCCGCTCGATGATGCTCACCATGCACAGCACCATGGGCGGCACCATCAGCGCGATGGAGGAAGCCTCCGACAACGCCACGGCCATGGGCAAGGCGTTCGATGCCGCCAAGAACGACGACTCCTTCTATCTGCCCCCAGAAGTATTCGAGAACGAGGATTTCAAGCGGGTCCTGGACGTCTTCCTTTCGCCGGACGGAAAGGCTGCGCGCCTGCTGATTTCGCAGCGCGGCGATCCGTCGACGCCGGAGGGTGTCTCGCGGGTCGAGCCGATCAGAGATGCAGCTGAGGAGGCCCTCAAAGGCACCCCACTGGAAAGCAGCCGAATAAGTCTCTCCGGCAGCGCGGCGTCCGTGAAGGACATCGTGGAAGGATCCACCTACGACCTCCTGATCGCGGCAGTCTCAGCACTCTGCCTCATTTTCATCATCATGCTGCTCATCACGCGAAGCTTCGTCGCTGCCCTGGTGATCGTCGGTACGGTGGCGCTTTCGATGGGTGCGTCCTTCGGCTTGTCGGTCCTCATCTGGCAGCATCTGCTCGGGATTCAGATCCACTGGATGGTCCTGGCGATGGCGGTGATGGTCCTTTTGGCGGTCGGGTCCGACTACAACCTGCTGTTCGTGTCGCGGATGAAAGAGGAATTGGGCGCGGGAATCAACACGGGCATCATCCGGGCCATGGGTGGCAGCGGCAGGGTCGTCACAGCCGCCGGTCTGGTATTCGCCGCCACCATGGCGTCCATGCTGGTGAGCGACCTACTCAGCCTAGGCCAGCTCGGCGCCACCATCGCCGTGGGACTGTTGTTCGACACATTGGTCGTCCGAGCGTTGATGGTGCCCTCGATCGCCGCGTTGTTGGGACGCTGGTTCTGGTGGCCGCAACTCGTGAGAACTCGGCCGGCGAGTGGACTACTTAGGTCGGTAGGTCCCCGCCCCCTCGTGCGCTCCCTGTTGCTGAGGGACTAACGAACGCCTGATGAGAAACGAGCACCATCGGCCCCCGTTCATCGCGCGGACGATACGCAGATTCTCACTACTCATCATCCTGGGTTGGCTGGTGATGATAGTGGTTTCGAACCTGGCATCGGTCGGCTGGAACTGGGCCGCGGCGATCCCCTCGCTGGAGCACGTCGCGGAGAGGCATTCGGTCTCTTTGATGCCCGAGGACGCGCCGTCCGGCCAGGCTATGAGGCGTATGGGCGAAAAGTTCGAAGAATCCAGCTCGGACAGCTCTGCCATGATCGTCCTGGAGGGAGAGCAGCCACTCGGCGAGGACGCGCAGCAGTACTACTCCGGGCTGGTCACGGACTTGAGAAACGATCCTGCGCATGTCGAGCATGTGCAGGACTTATGGGGCGATCGCCTCACGTCATCGAGCGTGCAGAGCCCTGACGGCAAGGCCGCATACGTACAGCTCAACCTGGTGGGCGACCAAGGGACGCCGGCGGGCGACCAGTCGGTGGACGCGGTCCGTGACATCGTGGATCGGACGTCGCCGCCGCCTGGGGTCAAGGTTTACCTCACCGGAGCCGCACCGCTCGCGTCGGACATGCAGCGCAGCGGCAACGACTCCATTCTGAAGATCACTGCAGTGACCGTCGTGATCATCTTCACGGTGTTGCTGATCGTGTACCGATCGGTCGTCACCGTGATCTTGCTGCTGATCATGGTTGGCGTCGAGTTGGCGGCGGCCCGCGGAGTGGTGGCCCTCCTCGGCCACTTGGAGGTATTGACGCTCTCGACGTTTGCCGTGAACATGCTGGTGTTCCTCGCTATCGCGGCAGGAACCGACTACGGGATCTTTTTCTTCGGTCGGTACCAGGAGGCCCGTCAAGCCGGCATGGACCGCGAAGCGGCCTACTACAACATGTATCGCGGCGTCGCCCCGGTCGTCCTGGCGTCCGGTCTGACCATCGCAGGCGCGATCTTCTGTTTGAGCTTTGCCCGGTTACCGTACTTCCACAGCATGGCCATCCCGTGCGCCATCGGCATGCTCGTTGCTGTCGCCGTCGCGGTGACGCTTGTTCCGGCAGGAGTCGCCGTCGCCGGCAGGTTTGGGCTGCTGGACCCCAAGCGCAGTTTGCGGGCGGGTCGATGGCGCGGGATCGGCACGGCAATCGCGCGGTGGCCCGCTCCCATCCTGGTATCTTCCCTTGCTCTCGCACTCCTCGGTGTGGCCACACTTCCAGGCTACGAACCGAGCTACAACGATCGGGAATATGTATCCGGCGACATTCCGGCAAATGAGGGCTTTGCGGCGGCCGAACGTCATTTTTCTCAGTCGCGTTTGATGCCGGATATTCTGCTGCTCGAAGCGGATCACGACATGCGCAATCCAGCCGATTTCCTGGTGTTGCACAGGCTGGCCAAAGCAGTCTTCAACATCAAGGGCATTTCTCGCGTGCAAGGCATCACCAGGCCCGAGGGGGCGCCGATCAGTCGCACCTCGATTCCATTTCTCATCAGCATGCAAAACGCCAACCTGACGCAGACCATGAAGTTTCAGGAAGCGCGCATAGACGATCTGCTCAAACAAGCCGACGGTCTTTCGACGATGATCGGCATTATGCGCGAGCAATACAGTTTGATGTTGAAGATGAATGCGATCACTCATCGCACGATCGAACTGACGCGCGAGTTGCAGGTGTCGGTGGAAGACACGCGGGATAAACTCGCCGATTTCGACGATTTCTTCCGCCCGATTCGCAATTACTTTTACTGGGAACCGCACTGCCAGAACATTCCCATTTGTTTCGCCCTCAGATCAATATTCGAAACTACGGATGGCACCGACCGGATAACCCAGGAATTAGATATTCTGGTCGCCAACCTCGACGACCTCGATGTGCTCATGCCGCAGATCGCCGCCCAATTGCCGCCGTTGATCGACAGCATGTCGAGCGTGCGGGACATGCTGCTCACCATGCACAGCACCATGTCGGGGTTCATCAAGACGATGGACGAATCGACGCAGAACGTCACCGCTATGGGGCAGGCGTTCGACGACAGCCGCAGCGATGACTCCTTTTATTTGCCCCCGGAGGTATTCGAGAACGCGGACTTCAAGCGAGCAATGGATTCTTTCCTGTCCCCCGATGGGAAGGCGATCCGATTCATCATCTCGCATCGCGGCGACCCGGCTTCGCCGGAGGGCATTGCGCGGATCGATCAGATCAAGTTGGCGGCCGAGGAGGCGCTGAAAGGGACCCCTCTGATCGACGCCAAGATCAGTATGACGGGCGCTGCGTCAACCGCGAAGGACTGGAAGGACGGGTCCAAGTACGATCTGTGGATTGCAGCAATCGCGGCAATTTGCCTGGTCTTCATCATCATGCTCGTCATCACCCGTAGTTTCATCGCGGCCTTGGTCATCGTCGGCACGGTTGTACTTTCGCTGGGCGCATCGTTTGGCGTGTCCGTATTGGTCTGGCAGTACATTCTGGGGATCAACCTGCACTGGATGGTTCTCGCAATGTCGGTGATCATCCTGTTGGCGGTGGGATCCGATTACAACCTGCTCCTGGTCTCGAGGATGAAAGAGGAAGTCGGCGCCGGTATCAACACGGGCATCATTCGGGCAATGGGCGGCACCGGCAAAGTCGTCACGACAGCCGGAGTCGTGTTCGCGGCGACCATGGCCTCCATGGTGGTCAGCGATCTGCGGATCATCGGGCAGATCGGCACCACCATCGCTCTTGGCCTCTTGTTCGACACCTTGATCGTGCGATCGTTCATGACGCCCTCCATCGCTGCGCTGCTCGGGCGCTGGTTCTGGTGGCCTCAACGAGTTCGCCCCCGGCCGGCCAGTGCGCTGCTGGAGCCGATTGGGCCCCGCTGGGCGGCACGGCGATACCTGCTTGGAGAGCGGCGCCCCGGCGACGAGGACCCGGTCACTGACGTGATCCCGCGGCCTCTGGGGTAGTGGGTTGGACTCCGACACAGCCGAGATGACTGGCCCGGACACGACGGTGTAACACCGGCGCGACGTCGGTCGATAGTGCTAGTGCCGCCCGCAGTAGTTTGAGATTGACGGGATGGTGGTAGCTGAGCCGATGATGGGTAATCGCGGCGAGAGCTTCGAAGGGTTAGCTTTGAATGATGCAACTATGTTCGGGAGGGATCCACACATGATCAAAGTGACGTTGACCAGACTCGGCGCCGCGGTTGGCGGTCTGGCATTGTCGTTGGCCGCTGGAGCCGGGGTCGCCTCCGCAGCTCCTGACCTCGGCCCCGCCGTCAACACGACGTGCAGTTATCCACAGCTGGTTTCGGCGCTGAACGCCCAAGGACCGGAAGCCGGCGCGCAGTTCAACAAGTCGCCGATGCTGCAGGCTGGATTGCGTCAGTTCCTCGCCTCAGATCCCGCCAAACGGCAGCAGATGGCCCAAAACGTGCTGGCTGCGCCGGCGTTTGCGCCGTTCATGGGACCGGTCGAGCAGGCGTTCCTCACCTGCAACAACTTCTGATCGGGTTCGATCCGAACTTCTGACGGAATTGGGCGCGAGGTCTTACCTCGCGCCCAATTCTTATGTCTCCACTCTGAGGAGCCCGGTTCCATCTAGCCGACGGACGGGCCACGTCTCACGATGGCGTCACGTGCCGCCCGCGGGCGCCAGCTTCTCGGACAGCTGAGTCGCGAGATCACGAATGGACGTGGACGCGATTCCGCTGGAGGTAAGCCGAACACCCGTTTCGGACTCAATACGGGTACGCAGTTCGAGGGCTCCCAGCGAGTCGACTCCATACTCGGCGAGCGGCCGGTCGGGGTCGATGTTGCGACGCAAGATCAGGCTGACCTGATCGGACAGTAGTCGCCGCAGTCGGGCGGGCCACTCCTCGGGAGGCAACTCGTTGAGTTCGGCATTCAATCTGCTGTTGCCCGCAGCGTTCTCCCCGGTGGAACGGAATGCCTCGGCGAAGGGGCTGCGTTCAGCGAAGGCGGTCAACCACGGTGCGCCCGTGATCGGCGCGTAGCCGGTATAGCCACGGTCGTGGCGCAGCAGCGCTTCGAACGCGTACGCGCCCTCGTCGGCGGTGATCGCGACATCAGCACTCGCCGCCACCGCGGTGGCGCGCCCGACCTCAGCCCACGCGCCCCAGGCGATCGAAGTCGCCGGCAGCCCCTGAGCCCGACGCCACAGACTGAACGCATCCAGCCAGCTGTTGGCCGCGGCGTAGGCCCCTTGTCCGGGCGAGCCGACCAGCGCCGCTGCCGAGGAGAACGAGCAGAACCAGTCCAGCGGCTGATCCGCGGTGGCCATGTGCAGGTTCCAAGCGCCGTAAACCTTTGGTGTCCAGTCACGGTCGATGATCTCGTCGGTGATATTCACCAGTGTGGCGTCCTCGACCACGGCCGCCAGATGCAGCGCACCGCGCACCGGTAGCCCGGTGGCGGTGGCGGCGGCCACCAACCGCTGTGCGGTGCCGGCTTCGGCGATATCCCCGCAGTCCACCACGACGTCGGCACCCGTCGCACGGATGCGCTCGATGGACTGCAACGCTTCGGGCGTCGGCTGCGAGCGTGAGGACAGCACGATCCGCCCGCAGCCGCCCGCTGCCATCTTCTCGGCGAGGAACAGCCCCAGGCCCCCCAGCCCGCCGGTGACGACGTAGGCGCCGTCGCGGCGGAACACCGGAACCTGATCCGGCGGCATCTGCACGGTGCTCGTCCCCTGACGCGGAATGGTGAGCACGAGCTTGCCCGTGTGCTCTGCCGCGCCCATCACCCGGATGGCGGTCGCGGCATCGGCGATCGGGTAGTGCGTGCTCGCCGGCATCGGCAATTCGCCCACTGCGACCAACCGATACACCGTGCGCAGCAGTTCCTGAATCTGCCGAGGGTGGGTCTGAGACATCAGCGCGAGGTCGAGGCCGTAGAACGTCAGGTTGCGACGGAAAGGGAAAAGTCCCAGCCGGGTGTCGCCGTAGATGTCCCGTTTACCGATCTCGACAAATCGTCCACCGAAGGCCAGCAGTTCCAGCCCGGCGCGCTGCGCTGCTCCGGTCACCGAGTTGAGTACGATATCGACGCCGTAACCGCTGGTGTCGCGCCTGATTTCGTCGGCGAAGTCAATGCTGCGCGAGTCGTAAACATGCTCAATGCCCATGTCGTGCAACATCTGACGCCGCTCCGGGCTGCCGGCGGTGGCGAAGATCTCCGCTCCCGCGGCGCGCGCGATCGCGACGGCTGCCTGACCCACGCCCCCCATTGCGGAGTGGATCAACACCTTGTCGTCGGCTGCGATCCTGGCCAGGTCGTGCAGGCCGTACCAGGCGGTGGCGTGTGCGGTGGTGACCGCGGCAGCCTGTTCGTCGGACAGCCCAGCGGGCAATTTGACGGCCAAGTCGGCGTCGCAGGTGATGAACGTGCGCCAACAACCGTCGGCGACGCCGCCGACGCGGTCACCGATGTGGTGATCGGTCACGCCGGGCCCAACCGCGGTCACCACGCCGGCGAAGTCCATACCCGGCTGCGGCAGGTACCCCTCGAAGCTGGGGAAGCGGCCCATGGCCAGAAGCACATCGGCGAAGTTGATGCTGGACGCGCTGACCGCGACTTCAATCTGTCCCGGCCCCGGTGGAACCCGATCGTAGGCAACAAATTCCATGGACTCCAGATCACCGGGAGTGCGGATTTGTAGACGCACGCCGTCGTGCTCGTAGTTGGCGACGGTGGTGCGCCGCTCCTCGGGCCGCAGGGGAGCGGGGAGCAACCGTGCGGTGTACCACTGGTTGTTTCGCCAGGCCGTCTCGTCTTCCTCGGACTCGCTGAGCAACTGCTGCGCCAGCTGCTTGGCATCTGTCGCATCATCCAGATCGATTTGGGTGGCGTGCAGGTGCGGATGCTCAGCGCCGATCACTCGCATCAGGCCGCGCAGCCCGGCCTGCTCCAGATTGGCCACGTCGGCCGCCGCCACGGTTTGGGCATTGCGTGTCACGACGTAGAGACGGGGCGATCCCACCGCGCTCTCTGACAATTCGCGGGCGATGTGCACCAAATGCTGCACGCTCTCGCGCCCCGAGTGCGGGGACTGGTCCGCTGCGTCGCTGTCTTGCGGTCCCGTCAGGATCACGACACCGCTGAATCCACCGGGACGCAGGTGGTTTCGAAGCTCCTGGGCGGCCGCCGCGACATCGGCGTGCGGTGACCATGACATGCTGGAGCACTGTGCACCCTGACCTTTCAAGGCATCCGTCACTGTGGCGGCGACCGCCTCGGTGGCGGCGGCTCTGATCACCAGCCAGCTTCCGGCGTCAGTGTGGGGGAGTTCAGGCAACTGCGCCTGACGCCATTCGACGCTCAGCAGCCGCTCGGCGAGCTGTCGATCGTTGAGGTGCTCCTGGGATGCCCCCGTGCCCAAATGCAGTCCCCGCACGGCGAGCAGGACCGTCCCGCCCTCGTCGAGCAGATCCAGGTCCGCCTCGATCCCGGAACTGTCCGACTTGGTCACCCGGGTGTAGCAGTAGTGCGCGTTGCGCGCAGCGCCGTACGAACGCAGGCGACGGATGCCCAGTGGCAACGCCAATAGGTCCCCGCCCTTGGCCTGTACGTCCGGATGAGCCGCGACGGACTGGAAACAGGCATCCAACAGTGCGGGATGCACGCCGTACGCGTCCTGCTGAGAGCGGATCTCGCGTGGGAGGGCGACTTCGGCCAGCACGGTGGGGGTTTCGTCGTCGCCGGTGTGCACGACGCCGAGGCCGGCGAACGCCGGGCCGTACGTGACACCACGCTGGTCGAGGCGCTTACGTGACTCGGCGCCATCTTCTCGGCGCGGGTGCCGGGCAAGCAGCGCCGACGTGTCGTACGCGGGTGGGACGTCGTCCTCGGGGGCGGCCTGGAGGACGGCGGTGGCCTGTCGGGACTGCTCGTTGTCGTGGTTCGTTTCCACACTGAATTCGACGATGCCCGGTGATACGACTACCGCCGAGGCGCCGATCGTGGTGTGTTCGTCCAATAGCAGCGCGTCCTCGAAACTGATGTCACGGACTTCAGCCGTTTCGCCCAGCACGGCATGCGCTGCCCCCAAAGCCATCTCGCAGTACGCCGCTCCCGGCAGCACTGCCACGTTGCGGATCTGGTGGTCGCCCAACCATGGTTGGGCGGCGGTGCCGACTTCCCCTTGCCACACGTGGCGCTCGGGTTCTTCCTGAAGGCGCACATGTGGGCCCAACAGCGGGTGCACTGAGATGGTGGAGCCACCATGTGTCGGGGTTTCCTGGCCGTCGGTGTCCAGCCAAAGCCGACGGTGTGTCCACGTCGGCAAAGGAGCGTCCACCAGTCGCCCGTTCGGGTACAACACGGAGAAGTCCACCGCGGCACCCGCACTGTGTAGATCTGCCACAAGTCCACTCAGCCCGGACGGCAGCGGTTGTTCACGGCGCATGCTCGCGAACGCGGCCAGCGGCATGTCGAGACTGCGGGCGGTCTGCTCGATCGCATGCGTGAGCAGCGGATGGGGCGCCAACTCCGCGAACACCCGGTAGCCGTCTTCGAAAGCGGCTCGCACCGCCGCAGCGAAGCGCACCATGTTGCGCAGGTTGTTCACCCAGTATCCGCTGTCGCACACCGGCTGTTCGCGAGGGTCGAATTGGGTTGCCGAGTAGAAGGGCACGGCGGGCGTCATCGGATTGAGCTCAGCGAGTGCAGCTTTCAACTCATCGAGGATCGGGGCGACCTGAGGTGAATGCGAAGCGACGTCGACGGCGATCTCGCGGGCCATCACGTCGCGCTGCTCCCAGGCCGCGACGAGCTCGCGAACCGTCTCGGTGGCTCCGCCGATCACCGTAGACTCCGGCGAGGCCACTACCGCCACCACGACGTCCTTGATGCTGCGCACTGCCAACTCCGAAATCACTTGCTTAGCAGGCAATTCGACCGATGCCATGGCGCCGGAACCGGCGATGCGGGCCATCAGCCGTGAGCGGCGGCAGATGACGCGTAGGCCGTCTTCCAGCGACAGCGCGCCGGCGACGACAGCCGCTGCGGCCTCACCGAGCGAGTGTCCGATGACCGCGCCGGGGCGTGCCCCGTGGGCCTTCAGGGTGGCGGCCAGCGCGACCTGCATGGTGAACAATGTCGGCTGAACGCGGTCGATGCCGGTCACGATCTCGGGTGACGACATCGCATCTGTGACGGAGAAGCCGCACTCGCGAGCGATCACCGGCTCGATTTGCGCGACCGTGGCCGCGAATACCGGTTCGGTCGCCAACAGCTGCGAGCCCATCTGGGCCCACTGTGAACCCTGGCCGGAAAACACCCAAACCGGACCCCGATCATCGCGCCCGACGGCGGCCTCATACGGAGTGTCGCCGTCGGCGACCTCACGCAAAGCCGCGGTGAGTTCCCGCCGGCTGCTCGCAGTGACGGCGGTGCGCACGGGACGATGCGCGCGCCGACGCGTCAGCGTGTAAGCCAGATCCGCCAACGCCACGTCGTCGTGACCGTCTACCCAATCAGCCAACAGGCCTGCGGTTCGGCGCAATTCGTCGGCCGAGGTGGACGACACAGGAAACAGCAGTGACGCGGCCTCGGTTTTTTCGGCTGCGCCGTGGTGGTCTGCATTGATCACCGCGGTCGCGGGTGCCTGCTCCAAGATGGCGTGGGCGTTGGTGCCCGTCACCCCATACGATGACACTGCGGCGCGGCGGGGGTGGTCCCCACTCGTCGGCCAGTCTGTGATCGCTTGCGGCACAAAAAGTTTGGTGTCAATGCCGGCGATGTTGTCGGGCAGCCTGGTGAAATGCAGGTTCGGTGGAACAACGCCATGCTGCAGAGCGAGCACGGCCTTGATCAGCCCGAGCGTCCCGGAGGCCGACTGGGCATGTCCGAGGTTGGTCTTGATCGACGTCAGTGCACAAGCGCTCTCGACGCCGTATATCTCGGCCAAACTCGTGTATTCGATGGGATCACCGACCGAGGTGCCGGTGCCGTGCGCCTCGACCATGCCGACGCTGCGGGCGTCGACCCCCCCAGCGGCCAAAGCTGCCCGATACACGGCTTTCTGCGCGTCCAGCGACGGCGTCGAGATGTTGACGGTGTGGCCGTCTTGGTTGGCGGCCGTGCCACGCACGACCGCGAGGATTCGGTCACCATCCCTCAGCGCATCCGGCAATCGCTTGAGCAACACGACGGCAGAAGCTTCGCCACACACGTATCCGTCTGCCGCGACGTCGAACGCATGACACCGTCCGGTGGGCGACAGATGGCCCTGCGCCGTCCCCGCGACGAACTTGCGCGGTTCCAGCATCACGAAGGCGCCGCCCGCGAACGCCATATCGCTTTCGCCGTCGATCAGGCTACGACAAGCCATGTGCACCGTGACCAGACCCGAAGAACACGCGGTGTCTACCGTCAGCGCGGGACCCTTCAGGCCCAGGCTGTAGGCGATCCGACCGGACGCCATACTCAAGATGTTGCCCTGATAGCCGTACGGTTCTTCCATGGCGGGGGAATCGGCCGTCATCAACTGGTAGTCGAAATGCGTCAGCCCCATGAACACACCGGTGAGAGATTCACGCATGGTCTCGGTCGACACACCGGCGTGCTCCATGGCTTCCCAGGAGCTTTCCAGCAACAACCGGTGCTGCGGATCGAGCGAGGCGGCCTCGCGCTCGCTGATCCCGAAGAACTCGGCATCGAAGCCCGCGACGTCATCGAGGAAAGCGCCCCATTTCGACACCGACCGACCGGGCACCCCGGGCTCGGGATCGTAGTAATCGTCGGCGTCCCAACGCTCGGAGGGGATTTCGGTGATGAAGTCCTCGCCGCGCAGGAGCGCGTCCCACAGCTGCTCCGGAGAGGTGATCCCGCCAGGCAGACGAAAGCCCACGCCGATGACAGCGACCTGAGTCTCCGGTGCGTTCGCCTCGGGCGAAGGCTTGGCCAGGGCCGAGCGGTCTGAGCGATCGTCGATCGGCCCCAATGAAGCCATTACGTCTCCTCACAGCAAATCTCACGCAGGCTTGCCGTTGCTTGACTTAAGCCGCGGCACCGCATCTCTACCCCCGGGGGTGCCTACGTCTCCATCATTTGATGCTTACCGTATCAGGGCCTTCTGGCACGTCAACGGGGCTGTGTGGCCCCGCGGAATTTAATATGCAGGTGCTGCAGATTTAGGGTAGTGCCGCGAACCGTTACCTAACCGTGACTTTGCTGGTGGTGGCGTCCAACACGTTGACGATCCGTGGACGGATGACGGTAACCTCATGCGATGGTCGAAACATCTCTGCCGGCCCTGCTGCGCGAGCGTGCCAGTCTCCAGCCTGACGACATCGCATACACGTTCATCGATTATGAGCAGGAATGGGCCGGCATTGCCGAGAGTCTGACATGGGCTCAGTTGTATCGGCGAACGCTGAACGTCGCACGCGAGCTCAGACAATGCGGATCCCCCGGCGATCGCGCGGTGATATCGGCGCCGCAGGGACTGCCCTATATCGTGGCGTTTCTGGGTGCACTCGAGGCCGGGCTCATCGCGGTGCCGCTTTCGGTCCCGCTGGGCGGTGTCAGCGACGAACGGGTGGATTCGGTGCTGCGTGACGCGGCGCCCGCTGCTGTTCTGACGACGTCGGCGGTCAAAGGCAACGTCCAGAAACAGTTGCTGTCGGATGCGCCGGCGCCGGCGATCGTCGAGGTCGATCTGCTGGATCTGGACGGACCGGCTCGAGCTGAATCCCGCGACGCTCTTCACGAAGATACGGCGTATCTGCAATACACCTCTGGATCGACTCGGACTCCGGCTGGAGTGACGATCTCCTATCGAAACCTGGTAACCAATTTCGAGCAGCTGTTGACCGGTTACTTTCCGGACAGCGGAGGCGTTCCGCCGCAGGACATGTCTATTGTTTCGTGGCTGCCGTTTTACCACGACATGGGTCTGGTTTTGGGCGTCTGTGCGCCGCCTCTGCTGGGACTCCCCGCTGTGCTCACCAGCCCGGTGTCCTTCCTGCAGCATCCGGCTCGGTGGATGCAATTGCTGGCTACCGAGCCGCACGCTTTTTCGGCAGCGCCGAACTTCGCGTTCGAATTGGCGGCGCGGAAGACGTCTGACGACGACATGAGCGGCCTCGACCTAGGCAGCGTGGAGTCCATCCTCAGCGGTAGCGAACGGGTGCATCCCACGACCCTCAAACGCTTTGTGGAGCGGTTCGCGCGCTTCAATTTGTCCGAGAAGGCGGTCCGGCCCTCCTACGGCCTTGCCGAGGCGACGGTCTACGTCGCCACCAGCAGAGCAGGTCAGGCACCCAAGATCGTCGATTTCGAGCCGACGAAACTCACCGACGGCCGCGCGGAGCGGTGCGAAACCGGAAGCGGCACACCGCTTATCAGTTATCCGCTGGGCGAATCTCCAGATGTACGCATCGTCGACCCTGAGACACGGACCGAATGTCCGGAGAGCACCACTGGCGAGATCTGGGTGCACGGCGAAAACGTGGCAATGGGCTACTGGCAGAAAGACGAGGAGACGGAGCGCACCTTCGGAGGCATGCTTGTCGCGCCGTCGGCCGGCACACCTGAGGGGCCTTGGCTGCGAACTGGGGACTTGGGCTTCGTCGCCGATTCGGAGCTGTTCATCGTCGGCCGTATCAAGGATCTCTTGATTGTCTACGGGCGCAACCACTCTCCCGACGACATCGAGGCGACGAGCCAGGAGATAACCGGTGGTCGGGTCGCGGCGATAGCCGTTCCACATGAGGGCAGCGAGCAGCTTGTCGTCATTGCCGAAGTCAAGAAGCGGGGTGCTTCCGACGAGGAGGCGATGGACAAGTTGTCCGTCGTCAAGCGCGAGGTCACCTCGGCCATCTCGAATTCGCACGGTCTCGGCGTCGCGGATCTGGTTCTGGTGTCACCCGGTTCGATTCCGATCACGACAAGTGGGAAGGTCAGACGGGCGGCCTGTGTCGAGCAGTACCAGCACGGTGAGTTCGCGCGCGTGGACACTTAGGCAGTACCCAGGTACCGCGTGGAGGGTCGACCGTGGCTACTCGATTCTTCCAATAAGGTCGAACTCCGCCAGCGTCTGCGCAGCCAGTTCCCGCATGGCGGGCTTTGTGTTCTCGGCGCCAGGTTGGTAGGCGTTGATGCTGATGACGAAACGGTCGGGAATGCGCAACGACTGAAGCGTCATCAGGCCGCCGATCCGCTCCAGCCACTCTCGCCTCTCGTGCTGCGCGGTCACCCGCGCGGTGCACCACTCGGCGTCTGTTCCATCGAGACGGTTGACCACCGTGCCGACGTCGCCGAGATTCGAATAGAACACCGGGCTATCCGGGTCGGCGACCATCGCATCGTCCATCCGTTTCAACGCCCGCTTCGGCGTGAACGCGGCCAGCCATGCAACCTGCAAAGAATCGTCAGGCGTCTCCCGAAGTGCCTTCAGCGCCTGCTTGATCGCCGAGCGAGCCTCACCGAGGTCCTTTGTCACCCGGGTCGGGTCGACGGTGACGCGTGCGAACCCCATGGCGTTCGCACGCGTATCGCCCTCGGAACGCTCACTGACAGGCAGTTGCAGGGTGACGGCGCCGTCGGCATGGCAGCGGCCAATGAGCTCGCCGAACTTCGCGGCGAACCCTGCGCCCAGAGTGTTTCGCGTTCCGCCAAGAGCACTCGCCCGGGCATCCCAGTCGGCCAGGTCGACGCCGACGGTGACACCGGGCACGACGATGGGCTCATCGTGGTCGCTGTCGAGGCGGACGGGGGGCCGCGGCGCCGGTGATTTGGCAGCCTCTTGGCGCTGACGGCGAGCCTGTCTGGTGGCGACGCGGAGCGCCCGCGCCACCTCGCGTGCGTCCCGCGCGGTTTGTCGGGCATCCGCTGCTAGCGCGCGCCGCCGAGTGCGTGAATGCGGCGGCGGGTAACCCAGATCGTGCGTGTTGCCCATCAGCCCGTCGACTAGCGCGAGGACCAGCCCGAGGCCGTCGATCAGGTAGTGGGACAGCACCAGGGTGACCGCGGCCGAACCGTCCGTGAGGGGGAGGACGCCGAGATGCCAGCCGGGGCCCTGCTCGGGATCAATCGGCAATTGCGCGCGTTCGTCAGCCCAGTCGCTGACTTCGCTGCGTGGACGCGCAGATTGCTCGATGTCAATGTCCGATGGCCCCCGATCCACCACCCAGTGGGCGCGGGCGAACGGCAGCGGGGAGCGCTCGATGCGGCGTCCCAACAATCCGCGACCGAGATTGTGGTGAAAGCGCCGGACCGCATCCAAATCGATGGGGTGCTCGTAGAGCCACACGCACTGAATGACCAGGTTTCGTCCGATGGCGTGATGCTGCGTGTACAAGCCGTGGTCGACGTACGCAAGCCGATTGTCCGGCCGCGCTTCACCCATGGATAGCGCTCTCAACGGCTTCGCGCGAAGGACGTACCTGGCCTCCCACTGTCAGCCTGCCCTCGTGGTGGCCATGCCATTTCATGAAAAGGAGAGTAGCTGATCGGCAGCTACTGAGTATCAGACTGCGAGCGGCCAATTGCGCATCTTTCTACCGGGCCGGCATCTGGAGTTGAATCCGGCCCGAGCCGGGCGTTTGTGCCACATCTGGTATTCAACGCGAATCGCGTTGAGCCGTCGTCTAATCTGTCGCCATGAACAAGGGCCGGCGCATTGACGCGAAGCGCTCCGGAGGATCGCGGTCCTTCGGCAACAGAACGCAAACTGCGCCGCAGGTCGCATCAAGCGGGAAGCCGCGGCTGTGACCACTTCTACCGGGGGGGCCGGGACGGCGCCGCGCCCGGTCATCGTGTTCGTGCTGGGCATCAACCGGTCGGGGACTTCGGCGCTCACCCGCGTTCTTTCACTATGTGGTGGGGCGCTCCCGGCCAAGCTGTTGGGTGCCATGCCGGACAATCCGCTCGGTCACTGGGAGCCGCGCCAAGTCAATGTTCTCAACGAGGGGATCCTGCGCCGCCTCGGAAGCAGCGCGTTCGACCCGTCGTTGCCGTTGCGAGACGAAGATGCGATCGGGCCCGAAGATAAAGCCGCTTGCCTCAAAGAGATCCGGGCATATCTCGACACGTTGCCTGCCGCGCCGCTCGTGGTCCTGAAGGACCCGAGGTTCACGTTGATGTCCGACATGTGGTTTGACGCGGCGCGTCAGGCCGGATTCGACGTTGTCACCGTGATTGCGGTGCGCCACCCGCAGGAGGTCATCGAGTCGATTGCGGTGCGCAGCGGAGCGTCGCCGGAGCTCTCGAGTGCGTTGTGGCTGAAATACAACCTGCTGGCCGAGAGGGACACGCGCACCACGCCGCGCGTGTTCGTCCATTACGACAATCTCCTCGAGGACTGGCGCCGGGAAATGAAGCGGATCTCCGCGGCGCTCGCCATCGATCTCAACAACCGGGACGAGGCAGCAATCGAGGAGTTCCTCAAAGATGATCTGCGCCACCAGCGCAACCGCGGGTCAGTGGCGGAGCCTTTCGGTACCGACTGGATGTCCACGGTCTACGATGCGCTGTGCGCGGCGGCCACGGATGAGCCCTGTGACGAGCCTGCGCTGGATCGCGTTTTCGAGACGTATGGGGCAAGCGAACGTGCTTTCCGTACGGCATTTGAGAATCTGCAACGCTTCAACAAGGTCTACCGGTTCATCCGGCCAGGGACGTTCAAGCTCCTCACGGAGTTCCTGGCAACGGCTAACCGGCGCAAGGGGACTTGGGCCTGAGATCGCTTGGCCGCAGAGCCAACTGAGTCCCATTGTTCAACATGGGCTGGACGACCTAGCGCCGTGTTCACCTACGGCTGAGCTCCGCACAGGCATAGAATGCGCCCTCGCAGAAGGCAAGTGCGGCAGGGCGAAATCAACTGTGGGTGATCGGTGACCTAAGAGGCGCTGAAGAGGTAGTACCACTTGGGGGAGATGCCGTATTTCTGCACCTCTGAGTTGGCGTACTTCGGCTCGACGTGCGACAAGTGATAACCATAATTCGCGAGTATCGGACTGTAATCGGTGCCGTTGACCAGGCGGATCGCTTCGTCCCCGTCGCTGATGTTGGGAACAATGAAGAGATGCTCGATCTTCAGCTCGGCGCACCGAGAAATCCAGTATTCGACCGCCTCGATCGCGCACTCGGAAAAGCTGAGAATGTTGACCGCTAGTTTGATGGTCCCGGGAACGAGGTCCTGTTGATCGTCCAGCGGCACGACACGTGCCCGAGCCGCGCCTTTGCTGGAGAGGTAATGGGAGGAGATGAACGTCGACTCGGGAACGGCGTCGATGCAGAAATACGTCTCGATGTTGGGAAGCGCGGAGACGGCGCGGTAGGCAAGCCGACCGTACCCCGCACCGATATCGAGCACCTTCACCTCCGGCAGCTGCGAGATTTGCAGCGTCCGATCGAGAAATAACAGCTCGTTAGCGGAGTCCAGCAGGTCACGGCTGACGAATCGCTTGTTTCCGTTTTTGTCCGTGTCGCCCGTGGGATACGTAAACACGCCGAAGTCGCCGTCCTCCGCGAAATCGTCGAGAAGGCCGAGCGTGTCGATGGTTTTCAAATACAGGTACGTCAGCACGTACTTTTCCGGTGTGTTGTTGTCCTGGTTCTGCCAGACGTAGCAGTTGTCACCTCGGAAATACAGCAGATCTTCCGGCCTGACGAAACCGGGAATCCAGACGGTCGACGTGCCGACGATGTCGCCCAGCCCGGCATAGCGCTCACGTAGCGACTGGAGTTCAGGGTTTGTCTCATCGAGGGCAGCCCGATCAGCAGCCGTGATGCCCTGGCCCGAGTGGCCCCTGCGGTTCTGAAGCCATGTTCTGACCTGCGCTCGGGCCGCCTCCATCGGCTGCCGCGCTCCGTACGAGACCAGCCATCTCAACGCCTGGGCGCGCTGGCCCAACGAGAGGTTTTCCCCCACCATGCTCCTATCGCCGCTCTTGCCCTGGCACACCGCGCCTTATCGAGGGATGCTGTCGGACAAACTACAAGACCCGGATCCGTTCGCTGACATCCAACGCGATACCAGTTGGGCTGGCCCGATTCATATCATGGTCAGGCTAGCAATGAACGCGGATACCGATGCACCGCGGGACGTAGGAAGGATTTGCCATCTGGTCGCGCTGTGCAACGGGTCACCGCAAACGTCCAATCGGGCGTTCTGTATTGAGTTCAGCATCGGGCCGTGAACGCGCTTAGGTCGGTTGCAGTCATGGTTTGCAGTCATAAGGAAATACTTCGTAAGGTTGCTGTAGCGTGCCCGCTATGCCTGCTCGACTGATGCAGCGTTCGCACGACTCCACTAATCGACCGAAGGCCGGGGAGTAGCTACTCGATGCCAAGGCAGCGTCCCGGACCTCGACACCGTGCACCGAAAGAATGGTCGAGCAAGCGCACCGCGCTCAGCTCTGCGAACGCGAGCACGCTGACTGAGCTGCCTTCTCGCCGATTTGCTGCCGCACTTGTCGCCATCGGCGGCATGCAGCTGATGTCAACGATGAACGCCACCATCGCGGCGGTCGCGCTGCCCAAGATTCAGGACGAGCTGGGTCTGTCTGACGCCGGGCGAAACGGTGTCATCGTTGCCTACGTACTGGCCTTTGGCGGCCTCATGCTGGTGGGCGGTCGCCTCGGGGACACAATCGGGCGCAAGCGCACCTTCATCATCGGGGTGGCGCTGTTCACGCTCGCATCGGGAGTGTGCAGCATCGCCCAAAGCGGTGGCACCCTCATCGTGGCGCGGATGATCCAAGGCGTCGCCGCCGCGATGTTTGCACCGACCAGTGTGGCGCTGGTGGCGACCACGTTTCCCATGGGGCCGGCACGCAACCGTGCGATGGCGGTGTTGGGTGCGTTGGGCAGCGCCAGCACGGTGCTCAGTCTGGTGGTGGGTGGAGCGCTGGCCGAAGTGGCGTGGCGGCTCATTTTCTCGGTGAACGTGCCGATCGGGCTCCTGGTGATCTATCTCGCTTTCACCACGCTCGAGGAAACCGATCAAGAGCGGGTGAAGCTGGACGTGGCCGGGGCCGGGCTGGCCACGTTTACCTTTATCGCCGGGGTCATCGCTCTCTCGATGGGGCCGGAGATCGGCTGGCTGTCGCCCGCCACGGTCGGCTCGGGGGTGCTGGCGTTGGGCGCTTTTGTGGCGTTCATCTTCGTGGAGCGCAAGGCCGAAAACCCCATCGTGCCGTTCGACTTGTTCTTTGACCGCAGCCGGTTCGCCACGTTCGCGACGATCTTCCTGTCCGGTGGGGTGCTGTTCACCCTGACCGTCATCATCACCCTGTATGTACAGAATGTTCTGGGCTACAGCGCGTTGCATGCCGGCCTCGGGTTCATTCCCTTCGTCCTTGCGGTCGGCGTCGGGGTGGTCGCCTCGTCGCCCTTGGTGACGCGGTTCTCGCCACGTGTGCTGGTGATCTCGGGCGGCAGCCTGGTGGTGGGGGCGATGCTGTACAGCTCGACCTTCGATAGCGGCATCCCGTATTTCCCGGATCTGGTGATGCCGCTCATCGTCGGCGGTATCGGTATCGGCGTGGTCAGCGTCCCACTCGGACTGGCACTGATCGCCGGTGTCGGTCCAGACCGGATCGGGCCGGTATCAGCGATCTCGCTCATGTTGTTCAGTCTTGGGGGGCCGGTCGTGATGACCGTCATCCAGGCCGCCATCACGTCCCGCACGATGTCGCTGGGCGGCACCAACAGGCCGGTGAGGATATTGAACCCCGAACAGTTGCATGCGCTGGATCAGGGCTACACCCACGGTCTGCTTTGGCTGGCCGGGGTGAGCCTGTTGGTCGGCGTAGCGGCACTGTTCATCAGCTACACCGCGCAGGAGGTTGCGCACGCGCAGGAAGTCAAGAAAGCCATGGACGCCGGGGAACTGCAAACGTGAGCTCGTGCAACATCGAGGCCCTTGCCGTGCGCGCACGACACCTGCAGGCGCCGCGAGCTCGTCGATGAAATTCGCGCTGGCAAGCTATGGAAGTCGGGGCGATGTCGAGCCTTGCGTCGCGTTGAGCCGCGAGCTGCTGAGCCGTGGGCATGAAGTGTGCATGGCTGTCCCGCCGGACATGGTTGGGTTCGTCGAGTCGGCTGGGGTCACCGCGATCGAGTACGGGCTGCCGACGCGCCCGTGGCAGGACGTGCACCGCGAGTTGTCGACGCATTTCTCCCGGCACCTCTGGAAAGACCGCGATCTGATCAGTCTCATCCGTGAGGATTGGAAGCTGTTCAAGCAGAGCTGGGGGCAAATGAGCTCGGCGTTGACCTCTATGGCCAAGGAAGCCGACCTCCTGTTGACCGGGATTCTCGCCGAGGATGCCGCTGCGAACGTCGCGGAATACTACGACATTCCCTTGGCCACACTGCATTTCGCCCCGCTGCGGGCCAACGGTCAGTCCCTGCCGTTCCTGCCTGTGGCGTTCGGCCGGTCCATCGGGAGGGCATCTGATTGGGTCGGTTGGCGTTTGACGAAAAGGCTCGAGGACAGGCAACGGCGTGAACTGGGCCTGCCGAAGGCCAGCCACCCGGCCCCGCGACGGATCGTCGAGCGCGGATCACTGGAAATTCAGGCCTACGACGAGATGTTCTTCCCCGGGCTGGCATCCGAATGGGCGACGTTGAACGTCCAACGGCCCTTCGTCGGCGCGCTGACGATGGAGTTGCCTTCCGATGCCGACGACGAGGTGATCGACTGGATCAACGCGGGAACACCGCCGATTTACTTCGGTTTCGGCAGCGTCCCGGTCGGCTCTCCTGGCGAAACCCTCGCCATGATCAGCGCGGCATGCGCAGAGCTGGGCGAGCGGGCGTTGATAGTGAGCGGCTGGACTGAGTTCAGTGACGTCGCCCATTTGCAGCATGTCAAGGTGGTGAACTCGGTGAATCACGCGGTCGTGTTTCCGGCCTGCCGTGCGGTCGTGCACCACGGTGGCGCCGGCACCACGGCCGCTGGTCTGCGAGCCGGGGTTCCCACCCTGATCCTTTCGACATGGGTCGAGCAGGCGCTTTGGGGGGCATCAGTCAAGCGTCTGCAGGCGGGTACCACCCGTCGTATCCCGCGCACTACTGCGCAGTCCCTGGTCGCGGATCTGCGAACCGTCCTCGCGCCGCAATGCGTCGCCCGGGCCCGCGAGGTCGCTGCCAAGATGACCAGCTCTGCTGAAAGCGTTGCGACGGCCGCAGATCTCGTGGAAGAACATGCCCGCCGGCGGTGATACCCGCGTCGTCGGCGGTGCATTCTGCGGCCCACCAAAAAGGGCTTCTCCCTTGCTGATTCGGTGATCGCGTATCGCGTCCATGGGACCGCAACAGGACGACCACTGACGCCGGCGGGACGGTCGGGCTTCAGTCCCCAGGCCGGACGTCACGTCGACGATGCGGTTAAACTACCGACGGCGATTTCGGTGCGCGAAATTCCCCATTTCAGCTCGCACAACGCTGATGAGTTGTGACGAGTTGAGTCGAGGCGAGGATTTCCAATGAAATTTGTGGTGGCGTGCTACGGAACTCGTGGCGACGTCGAGCCCTCTGCCGCCGTGGGTCGCGAGTTGTTGCGTCGAGGCCACGACGTGCAGATGGCCGTCCCGCCTGATCTTGTCGGCTTCATCGAGTCTTTGGGGCTTCCTACGGCCGCCTACGGGCCGGACTTGCAAGCGATTCTGGACGCACACCGCAACTTCTACACGTTCGTCTTTCGCAACTTCTGGAAGTTCCGGGAGGTCTCCAGGTTGTCACGCGAAGCCTGGGAGCCGAGACTCGCGTGCTGGGATGAGATGTCCACGACGCTGACGTCGCTCGCGGACGGCGCCGACCTCCTGTTCACCGGCTTGGTTTTCGAGGAGGTCGCGGCAAATGTTGCGGAATACCGCGGCATCCCCCTGGCCACGCTGCACTATTTCCCGCTCCGGCCCAACGGCCAGCTCCTCCCGTTCCTGCCCGCTCCGTTGGGTCGTATCGCGATGACCGCGCAGCAGTGGCTGACGTGGCGGGGAACGAAGAAGACCGAAGATGTACAGCGCCGCAAATTGGGCCTGCCCAAGGCGACACACCCCTCGTCGCGACGGATCTACCAGCGTGGATCGCTGGAGATTCAAGCCTATGACGAGGTTTGTTTCCCCAGGCTCGCAGCGGAATGGTCGAAGTTCGATGGTCAACGGCCGTTTGTCGGTGCGCTGACGCTGGACATGCCCACGGATGCCGATGAGGACGTGGCGTCCTGGATCGCCGCAGGTAAGCCCCCGATCTTCTTCGGGTTCGGCAGCATGGCAGTGGAGTCCGCCGTCGACACCCTTGCCATGATCAGCAATGCCTGTGCGGAGCTTGGCGAACGAGCGGTTGTCTGCGCCGCCGGGACTGATTTCACCCGCGTCCCCGTTCCAGACCACGTCAAAGTCGTGCCCGCCGTCAACTACGCGGCCACTTTTCCTGCCTGCCGCGCCGTGGTGCACCACGGCGGCGCGGGCACCACAGCCGCGAGCCTGCGTGCCGGGGTGCCCACGCTGATCTTGTCGACAGACCTCGATCAGACACTGTGGGGAGTGCGGGTCAAGCGACTGAAAGTGGGCGCTGCCCGCCGCTTCTCGACGACCAATCAGAAGTCGCTGACCGAGGACCTTCGTCGGATCCTTGCCCCAGAATATGCCGCTCAGGCACGTGAAATCGCGACCCGGATGACAAAGCCGGAGGTAAGTGTTGCGGCGGCCGCCGATTTGTTGGAGAGTTTTGTGCGGCGTGCGGGCTGTTGAGCGGCTAAGTCACATCTACCTGATTGCCCCGGCATTATGTACATCGCGAGGACGACCGCAAGAGTTTGTTAGCCTGTAATCTACTTGTGATCTTGAAGGTTGCTGTCAACCACGTCGCTTTGAGCGCCCCGTGCCAGCCCAATTTCGATATGTCATATGGTCAAACCCGTCGCCGCAGGTCACGGGGTGAGATGCCCCAACCGGGAGTGCCCGAGGCCCCGCACGCAATTGCTGAACGGCTCTAGCGATAGGATTATTCCCCCTTCCCGGGGATTTGCCAAACGGCCGCCCGAGGCGTCACGCTTGAGTACGATTGCAACGAGTTCCGCTGATATCAATTCGATGGCCTGGAGTAACCGATGAGCCTCAATCCTTTCGATGACGACAACGGCACGTTTTACGTCTTAGTCAATAACGAGGAACAACACAGCTTGTGGCCGACCTTTGCTGATGTGCCCGCCGGCTGGCGGGTGGCCTTCGGCGAGGCCCCACGTGCCGACTGCCTGGACTACATCGAGCAGCACTGGCCAGACATTCGGCCGAAGAGCCTACGGGAGAGGTTGGCGGGCCGAACTGTTGGCGAGTAGACCGTCCGGATCCGTGGAGTCGCTGGGAGAGCCGGATGGAATTGGATGACCGCGCACTTCCGCTGACGCGCGGACAGCTGGACCTATGGCTTGCGGACGAAACGGGTCATTCGACTACTGAGTGGCAAATCGGCCTGCTCGTCAGGATCGAGGGCACGGTCGACCGTGATGCCCTCGAATGGACCATCCGCCGTGTGGTTCGAGAGGCCGAACCCCTCAGGGTGAGCTGCGCTGAGATCGATGGCCAGGTATTCCAGACCCCTGTCGATTACCCAGATGTCCAGCTGGCCTTCCATGACCTGAGTGGTTCGCGCGATCCCGCCCAGGAAGTCCACGAGATTGCGCATTCGATTCAACGCACCCCGATGCCGTTCACCGGGCCGCTGTTCCGATTCGACTTGTTCCAGACCGGCGCCGAACAGTTCTTCTTGTTCGCCTGCGTGCACCACCTCGTCGCGGACGCATCTGGTATCGCACTGGTCGGCAACCGCATTGCAGCCGTTTACTCTGCGCTCGTCGCCGGCGAACCCGTCCCGCCTGCGTTCTTCGGCTCGTTGCAGGACTTGGTCGACTGCGAATTGGAATACGAAGCGTCCCAAGACTATGTCGACGATGAGGCTTACTGGATCAGTAACCTCCCCCCGGAAAGTGGACCGCTACCCCAATTACCCACGGCCACTGGCGAACGTGATCCGAACCAATTTTCGACGCCGGTCCAATTGGACCCTGCGGCTCTTCGCCGCGCCCAAGAGCTTTCCGAGGTCTGGAATGTGCCTCGATCCGCCGTCATAACGGCGGCCTGTGCACTTCTGGTGCGCGCGTGGAGCGCCGAGGGCTCAGATGTGGTGCTCGATTTCCCCGTCGGCAGGCGAGTACGTCCTGAAACAAAGACGCTTCCTGGCATGGTGGCCGGTGTCGTACCGCTGGTTCTGCGAGTTGCGCCGGAATCAACGGTGGCAGATTTTTGCGGTCATGTTAATGAGCGGATGCGAGAAGCTCTGCAACATCAGCGATTTCCGGTGCAAGCCCTGGAACGTAAGGCCCAGCGCGGCCAAGACCAGACCGCGCAGCGGGTGATCCTCGACTTCTTCCCGACGGCGTTCTCTCTGGACTTTGGTGGTGTCGCCGCATCGGCGACGATGACCAACTCCGGCCTCGTCGGCGGTTTCGGCCTGGTGTTCTCCGGCGCGGGCGACGAGCTCTTCCTCTCGACGCTGGGCGCCGGCCACCCACTGGCGAACCTCGAGGTGTCCGACCTCGCGGAGCGGCTGCGTCAAGTGCTGGTCGCCATGACCGCCCATCCGGGGCAGTCGCTGTCGTCGATCAATGCGCTGGACCGCGCCGAGTACACCCGGCTACTGGATGACTGGGGCAACCGGGGGGTGCTGGCTGCGCCGGAGCCCGAACCGGTATCGCTTCCGTCGTTGTTCGCCGCCCAGGTCACCCGCACTCCCGACGCCGTGGCGCTGACGGCCGACGGCCGGTCGATGACCTACCGGGAACTGGACGAGGCCGCCAACCGGATGGCGCACCTGCTGGCCTCGGCGGGGGCGGGCCCCGGACGGTCGGTGGCGCTGCTGTTCCCGCGGTCGGCCGAGGCGATCGTGGCGATCGTCGCGGTGCTCAAGACCGGGGCCGCCTACGTACCGATCGATCCTGCGGTCCCCGATGCGCGGCTGCAGTTCACCGTGGACGACGCGGCGGCGGTCGCGGCGGTCACGACCGCGGAACTGCGCGCCCGGCTGGACGGCTGTGACCTCCCCGTCATCGACGCCCACGATGCCCGGATCGAGGCCCAACCCGCCGAGGCGCCGCCGCTTCCCGCCGCCGATGACATCGCCTACATGATCTACACCTCGGGCACCACAGGTGTGCCCAAGGGCGTGGCGGTGACCCACCGCAACGCCACCAGCTTGCTGCAGTCGCTGCCCGCCGACCTGCCGCGCGATGGCGTGTGGACCCAATGGCACTCCTATGCGTTCGACGTGTCGGTGTGGGACATCTGGGGACCGCTGCTTGGCGGTGGGCGGCTGCTGATCGTGCCCGAGGCGGTGGCGACGTCGCCCGAGGACTTCCATGACCTGCTGGTTGCCGAGCAGGTCAATGTGCTGAGCCAGACTCCGTCGGCCGTCGGCGTGCTCTCCTCGGCGGGGCTGGACTCGATGGCGCTGGTGGTGGCCGGGGAGGCCTGCCCGGCCGAGGTGGTGGACCGGTGGGCGTCCGGGCGCACGATGATCAACGCTTACGGCCCGACCGAGGCCACGATCTACGCGGCGGTGAGCGCACCCCTCACGCCGGGCGCTACCGTGCCGATCGGCGCCCCGGTGCCCAACGCCGCGGCGTTCGTGCTGGACAAGTGGCTGCGCCCGGTTCCGGCGGGTGTCGTCGGCGAGCTCTACATGGCCGGGCGCGGCGTCGCGGTCGGATACCTGGGCCGGGCCGGGCTGACTGGATCGCGGTTCGTCGCCTGCCCCTTCGGTGAGGCCGGCGCGCGGATGTACCGCACCGGCGACCTGGTGTATTGGGGCACCGACGGCCAGCTGGTCTACTTGGGCCGCGCCGACGAGCAGGTCAAGATCCGCGGATACCGGATCGAGCTCGGTGACGTGCAGGCCGCGCTGGCCGCAATCGACGGCGTCAAGCAGGCGGTGGTCGTGGCCCGCGAGGACCGCCCCGGCGACAAACGCCTTGTCGGCTACGCCACCGGCACGGTCGACCCGGCCGACGCCCGCGCTGCGCTGGCCGAGACGCTGCCGCCGTACATGGTTCCCGCGGCGGTGGTGGTGCTCGACGCGCTCCCGTTGACGGTCAACGGCAAGCTCGACCGCAGGGCGCTGCGTGCCCCCGAGTACCAGGGTGGCGACACCTACCGCGCGCCGACCTCCGCCGTCGAGGAGGTGCTGGCCGGGATCTACGCCCAGGTCCTCGGCCTCGAGCGAGTCGGCGTCGACGAGTCCTTCTTCGAGCTCGGCGGGGACAGCATCCTGTCGATGCAGGTGGTGGCCCGCGCCCGGGCCGCAGGCGTGGCGTGCCGGCCGCGCGACGTGTTCGTCGAACAGACCGTGGCCGGACTGGCCCGGGTGGCCGGGGTGGCCATCGAGGACGCCCCGGTGGACGAGGGCACCGGGGCGGTACTGGCCACCCCGATCATGCGCTGGCTGCACAGCGTCGACGGTCCGGTCGACCAGTTCAACCAGACCGTCGTGGTGCGGGCCCCGGCTGGGGTCGGCGAAGCCGACGTGGCGGCGGTGCTGCAGGCGCTGCTCGACCGGCATGCGATGTTGCGGGCGCGTGTCACCGAGGACGCGGACGGCGAATGGTCGGTGACGGTGCCCGACGCCGGTGCCGTTGAAGCCGGTGCCTGCCTGCATACGGCCGAGGCCCTCTCGGACGATGCGCTGACTGCGGCTCGGTCGCGGCTGAACCCTGTTGCGGGTGCAATGGTCAGCGCGCTGTGGGTGCCCCGCACGGGCCAGCTGGCCCTCATCATCCACCACCTGGCGGTTGATGGGGTGTCCTGGCGAATCCTGTTGGAAGACTTGAACATCGGCTGGGCTCAACGACACACCGGACAGCCGATCGCGCTACCGGGAAGCGGCACCTCGTTCGCGCGGTGGTCGTCGCTGCTGAACGAGCACGCATACGCCGAAGCGGTGGTCGAGCACGCCGACACCTGGCGGCAGGTCGCTGCGGCGCCGGCGGCGTTTCCGCCCGTGCAGCCGGCCGCCGATACCTACGCCAACGCCGGGCGGGTGGCGATGACGCTGGATACCGACACCACCCGGTTGCTTCTGGGCGAGGTTCCCGCGGCGTTCCACGCCGGCGTGCAGGACATCCTGCTGATCGCCTACGGGTTGGCGCTCGCGGAGTTTCTGAAGACCGGCGGCTCGCCCGTCGGCATCGACGTGGAGGGCCACGGTCGCGACGACGAGTTGGCCCCCGATGTCGATTTGTCGCGCACCGTCGGCTGGTTCACCGCCAAGTACCCGGTGGCGCTGGCCCTCGGCGGGCTGGACTGGACGCAGGTCGCCGGCGGAGACGCCGCGCTCGGCGCGGTGCTCAAAGAGGGCAAGGAGCAGCTCCGCGCGCTCCCCGACGGCCTGACCTACGGCCTGCTCCGATATGTCAACAACGACGTCGACCTTGCCGGCTCGGATCCGGCCGTCGGCTTCAACTACCTCGGCCGACTCGGCGGCGGCACTGGTCTCTCGGAAGAGCTGTGGCGGATCGACGACGACGGCATGACGGCCGGCGCTGCCGCCGCGGTGCCGACCCCACTGATGCACACGCTGGACCTCAACGCGGGCACGGTCGACACCGCCGACGGCCCGCGCCTGCGCGCCGACTGGACGTGGGCGCCGTCCGCCCTCGACGAAACTCAGGTCGAGCGGCTGAACGCGCTGTGGTTCGGGGCGCTCGAAGGCATTTGCGCGCACGTCCGCAACGGTGGCGGCGGGTTCACGCCCTCCGACATCGCGCCCGCTCGGCTCAGTCAGGCCCAGATCGACGAACTCCAGCAGCAGTACGACTTCGCCGACGTGCTGCCGTTGACCCCCGTCCAGCAGGGTCTGCTGTTCCACACCGCGGTCGCTAAGGGCGCCGGAGACGACATCTACGCGGTACAGCTGGATCTCACGGTCTCCGGCGTCCTGGACCAGCAACGCTTGCACAGTGCCGTGCGCAGCGTGATCGCCCGCCACCCCAACCTTGCCGCCCGCATCGACGACCGGTTCGGTGAACCGGTACAGATCATCCCCGCGGATCCTGAAACACCCTGGCGCTACCTCGATTTCGCCTCTGAGGCGCAGGCCCAGAGCCTGATCGAACAGGTGTGCGCCGACGAACGGAGCGCAGTCTGCGACCCGACCCACGAGCCGGTCTTCCGCGTCGCGCTCATCCGCACCGCAGAGGGCCGGCACCGGTTCGTGCTCACCATCCATCACCTCGTGCTGGACGGCTGGTCGCTGCCGATCCTGCTGCAAGAGATCTTCGCCGCTTATCTCGGCCAGCAGCTGCCCTCGCCGGTGCCCTACCGCCGGTACGTCACCTGGCTCGCCGAGCAGGATCACACCGCCGCCCAAGCGGTTTGGGGCGAACTGCTCGACGGGTTCGAGACTCCGACGTTGGTCGGCCAGGCCGGCCGGGTGGCGCTCGGAAGTAGAAGCGTGCAGTCCTGCCTGCTGTCCGAGCAGGCCACCACCGCGCTCGGCGAGCTGGCGCGGTCCTGCCACACCACCGTCAGCACGGTGCTGCAGGCCGCGTGGGCGCAGCTGCTGATGCAGCTGACCGGCCAGCCCGACGTTGCGTTCGGTGCGGCGGTGTCCGGCAGGCCGGCCGAGCTGCCCGGTTCCGAATCGATCGTCGGCCTGATGATCAACACGGTGCCGGTGCGCGCCAACATCACCGCGACGACCACCACCACCGAATTGCTGGAGCAGCTGCAGACCGCCCACGGCGACACCCTCGAGCACGAGCACGTAGCGCTCACCGAGATCCAGCGTGCCACCGGTCACGACCAGCTCTTCGACACCGTATTCGCCTACGAGAACTATCCGATCGACAACGCTGCACTTGACGTCGACGGCGAGTTGGCCGTCACGTCCATCGAAAGCCGCGAGAACGTTCACTACCCGCTTGCGGTACAGGCCGTGCCGGGCGACGAATTGAGCCTGCGCCTGCACTACGACACCGACCAGTTCGACGCGGCCACGGTCGAGGCGCTGCTCGAGCGGTTACGGCGGGTGCTGGCCGCGATGACCGCCGACCCGTCCCGGCGTTTGGCGTCGATCGATCTGCTCGACGATGGCGAGTACGACCGAATCGACAGGTGGGGCAACCGCGCGGTGTTGACCCGCAAACCTCTTGCGGCGGTGTCGATTCCAGCGGTGTTCGGCGAGCGTGTGGCACGCACGCCCGAGTCGGTGGCGCTGACCGCCCACGGTCACTCCATGACGTACGCCGAGCTGGACGAGGCCGCGAACCGGCTGGCACACGTGCTGGTGGCCAGGGGCGTCGGCCCGGGGCAGCGGGTGGCTCTGTTGACCGAGCGCTCCGCGCAGGCTGTCATCACGATCCTGGCGGTGCTCAAGACCGGCGCGGCCTATCTTCCGATCGACCCAGCAGTGCCGGCATCGCGACTGGATTACATCCTCGCCGACGCGGCACCAGTCGCCGTGATCACCACCGCCGACCTGCGGTCGCGGCTCGACGAGTCGGGCGTGCCGGTCATCGACATCGACGCCCCCGTCGGCGACAGCGAGCCCACCACTGCCTTGCCGATGCCTGCGGCCGACGACGTCGCCTACATCATCTACACGTCGGGCACCACCGGCGCCCCCAAGGGCGTGGCCGTCACCCACCACAACGTCACCCAGCTCATCACGGTGCTCGACGCCGGATTGCCGAACCCGGGCGTGTGGCCGCTGTGCCACACGCTGGCCTTCGACGTCTCGGTGTGGGAGATCTGGGGACCGCTGCTGCGCGGCGGACGGCTGGTGGTGGTGCCCGAGACGATCGTGGGATCGCCGGAGGACTTCCACGACGTGCTGGTCTCCGAACAAATCAGCGTCCTCACCCAGACCCCGTCGGCGGTCTCCATGCTGTCGCGCGAAGGCCTGGAGTCGACGGCGCTCGCGGTCGTCGGCGAGGCCTGCCCCGCCGAGGTGGTCGACCGGTGGGCGCCGGGGCGCGTGATGATCAACGCCTACGGCCCGACCGAGACCACGATGTGCGTGGCCATCAGTGCCCCGCTCACGGTCGGGTCGGGTGTGGTGCCGATCGGTTCGCCGGTGCCGGGGGCGGCGCTGTTCGTCCTGGACGCCTGGCTGCGGCCGGTGCCCGCCGGCGTGGTCGGCGAGTTGTACGTGGCAGGCGAGGGAGTGGCGTGCGGCTATCTGGGCCGGGCCGCCCTCACGTCGTCGCGGTTCATCGCGTGCCCCTTCGGTGCGCCCGGTGCCCGCATGTACCGCACCGGCGACCTGGTGCGGTGGGGAGCCGACGGCCAGCTCATCTACCTCGGCCGCGCCGACGAGCAGGTCAAGATCCGCGGCTACCGAATCGAGCTCGGCGAGGTGCAGACCGCGCTGGCCGCGGTGGCCGGTGTGGATCAGGCCGTGGTGATCGCCCGCGAAGACCGGCCCGGAGACAAGCGTCTCGTCGGCTACATCACCGGGACGGCCGACCCGGCCGACGCCCGCGCTCAACTTGCGGACCGGTTGCCGCCGTACCTGGTGCCCGCCGCGGTCGTCGGCTTGGCCGCGCTGCCACTGACGCCCAACAACAAAATCGACACTCGGGCGCTGCCCGCCCCCGAGTACCGCGGCGCCGGCGTCGAATACCGGCCTCCGGCCAACGCCGTCGAGGAGATCCTCGCCGGCATCTATGCCCAGGTGCTCGGCGTCGAGCGGGTTGGGGTCGACGACTCGTTCTTCGACCTGGGCGGCGACAGCATTCTGTCGATGCAGGTGGTGGCCCGTGCCCGCGCGGCTGGCGTGCAGTGCCGGCCGCGCGACATCTTCGTCGAACAGACGGTGAGCCGGCTGGCGGGCGTGGTCGAGATCGCCGACACCGAAGCCGCCGTCGACGATCCGGGCACGGGTCCGGTCCTGGCGACTCCGATCATGCGGTGGCTGCACGACATCGACGGACCGGTCGACGAATTCAACCAGACCGTGGTGGCGCAGGCGCCGGCCGGAGCGACAGCAGCCGACGTGGTCGTCGTTCTGCAGGCCCTGCTGGATCACCACGGCGCGTTGCGGCTTCGTGCGCAAGACGCCGCGGACGCGCGAACGGAAACCACGACCGACGGCGAATGGTCGCTGACGGTGCTCGAGCCGGGATCGGTCGACGCCGCGCAGTGTGTGCAGACGGTCGATACGTTGTCCGACGAGGCGCTGCTGGCGGCCCGTTCCAGGCTGAACCCGGCCGACGGTGTGATGCTCAGCGCGTTGTGGGTGACTGGGACCCGGCAGCTGGCATTGGTGATCCACCATCTGGCAGTCGACGGCGTGTCTTGGCGAATCCTGTTGGAAGACTTGAACATCGCGTGGGCTCAGCACCACAGCGGGCAGCCGATCGTGTTACCGGCAAGCGGTACGTCGTTCGCCAGGTGGTCGGCGTTGCTTACCGAGCACGCCCGTAGCTCTTCCGTGGTGGATCTCGCCGACACCTGGCGCGAAGTCACGGCCGTTGCGCCGGCACTACCGTCACCGCACCCCGAGCAGGACACCTATGCGACCGCACAACAGCTGGCGGAGTCATTGGACGCCGACACGACGCGGATGCTGCTCGGCGAAGTGCCCGCGGCGTTCCACGCCGGCGTGCAGGACATCCTGCTGATCGCCTTCGGCCTGGCATGCGCGGAGTTCCTGGAGAAGTCCGGTATTCCGATCGGCATCGACGTCGAGGGCCACGGCCGCCAGGAAGAGCTGGCCGCCGACGTCGATCTGTCCCGCACGGTCGGGTGGTTCACCGCCAAGTATCCGGTGTCGCTGGCTGTCCAGCGGTTGCCCTGGGCACAGGTGAAAGCCGGTGGGGCAGCGCTTGGTCCGATCGTCAAGAGCGCCAAAGAACAGCTCCGTGCGTTGCCTGACGGTCTGACCTACGGTTTGTTGCGTTACCTGAACCCGAATCTCCAGCTGCCCGAAACGGATCCGGTGATCGGCTTCAACTACCTGGGGCGCATCGGCGGCGGGGCGGACGCGCTCTCCGAAGGGCTGTGGCGGATCAGCCCGCAGAGTATGTCGGTAGCCGGTGCGGCCGCGGCGATTCCGATGCCGTTGGCGCACACCGTCGCGCTCAACGCAAGTGCCACCGATGGAGACGACGGCCCGCGACTGCAGGCCAATTGGACGTGGGCCGCCTCGGCGCTGGACAGCGCGCAGGTGCAGCGGCTGAGCCGACTGTGGTTCGAGGCCCTCCAGGGCATCTGCGCGCACGTCCGAGGCGGCGGTGGCGGTTTGACGCCGTCGGATATCGCGCCGGCCCGGCTGACCCAGTCACAGCTCGACGAGTTGCAGCAGCGAGACCGGATTGCCGACGTGCTTCCGCTGACGCCAGTGCAGCAGGGGTTGCTGTTCCATTCGAGCTACGCGCAGGAATCCACCGAAGATCTCTACGCCGTTCAACTGGGTGTCACTGTCACGGGTCCGCTCGACCGCGAACGCCTGCGCGATGCAGTGCATTCCGTCGTCATCCGACACCCCAACCTGGCGGCCCGCTTCTGCGACCAATTCAGCGAGCCTGTGCAGATCATCCCCGCCGACCCTGGGCTGGCGTGGCGGTATGTCGAGCCGGTCGACCACGTCGAGGTCGATGAGCAGGTCGAGCAACTGTGCGCTGTCGAACGTGCTGCGGTCGGCGACATTGCGGACGGACCGACCTTCCGCGCCGCATTGATCCGCATGTCCGATGATCGGCACCGGTTCGTGTTGACGATTCACCACATCGTGATCGACGGATGGTCACTGCCGGTGCTGATGCACGAGATCTTCGCGGGCTACTTCGGAGAACGTCTGCCCGCCGCAGCGCCCTACCGCAACTTCGTTTGTTGGCTGGCCGACCAGGATCGCGACGCGGCGCTCGCAGCCTGGCGCGAAGTCTTGGCCGGATTCGACACGCCCACCCTCGTCGGGCCGCCGGTCCAGGGCAGCCAGAGAAGCGTCGAGACCTCCTGGATGCCAGCCGAGTTGACGCGGGAACTGACAGAGTTGGCGCGCGCTCAGCGCACCACCGTCAACACCGTGCTGCAGGCCGCGTGGGCGCAGCTGCTGATGCGGTTGACCGGCCACCGAGACGTCGCGTTCGGTACCGCGGTTTCGGGTCGACCTGTGGACCTCGCCGGCGCGGAGTCGATGGTGGGCCTGATGATCAACACGGTCCCGGTTCGCGCCCGCATCGCCGCGACCGCCACCGTCGAAGACCTGCTCGACCAAATACAGCGCGGCCACAACGATGTCCTCGAGCATGAACACCTGGCGCTCAACGAGATTCACCGTATCTCCGGCCACGACCGGCTGTTCGACACGCTGTTCGTCTACGAGAACTATCCGATGGACACCGACGCGTTGCTCGGTGCGCACGAGCTGGCCGTCACCGACATCAGCAGCCGCGAGTACAACCACTACCCGTTGTCGGTGGTGGTCATGCCGGGTCACGAATTGCGAGTGCGGGTCGAATTCGATACCGACGCCTTCGATTCGGCGAGCGTCAAGAACTTGATCGAGAGACTCCAGCACGTGCTGGAGATCATGACGATCGATCCCACCCGCCGACTGTCGTCGATCGATCTGCTCGATGGCAGTGAGCACGCCCGGCTGGATCAGTGGAGCAACCGGGCGGTGTTGACACAGCGAGTGCCCACACGGGTATCGATCCCGACGCTGTTCGCCGCGCAGGTGGTTCGCGCGCCCGACGCGGCCGCTTTGACGTTCAAAGGTCGCTCGATGACCTACGGCGAGCTGGATCAGGCCGCCAACCGGTTGGCGAACCTGTTGGCAAGCCACGGGGCCGGCCCGGGTCGACGTGTGGCGCTGTTGCTGCCCAGGTCCGCCGAAGCCATCGTGGCGATCTTGGCGGTGCTCAAGACGGGTGCGGCATACCTGCCCATCGACCCTGCGCACCCTGACAACCGAATCGCGTTCACGCTCGCCGACGCCGCGCCGATCGCTGCGATCACCACCGCCGAGCTGGCCGGCCGGCTGCACTCGGCCGAGCTGCCCGTGATCGACCTCAACGATCCCGCCATTGCCGACCGGCCGACCACCGCGTTGCCGGTGCCGGCACACGACGACATCGCATACCTGATCTACACCTCGGGAACCACGGGAGTGCCCAAGGGCGTGGCCATCACCCACCACAACGTGATCCAGCTGCTGGAGGCTGCGGGCGCCGAGCTGGAGCTCGCAGGACAAGTGTGGACGCAGTGGCACTCGTTGGCCTTCGACGTTTCGGTGTGGGAGATGTGGGGTGCCCTGTTGCACGGTGGCCGATTGGTCGTGGTGCCGGAGGATGTCGCGCGCTCCCCGGAGGATTTCCACTCCTTGTTGGCTGCCGAACAAGTCACTGTGCTGAGTCAGACCCCATCGGCGTTCTATGCCCTGCAGCCAGAACTGGGCAATCAGCTGAAGCTGCAGACGGTGGTGTTCGCCGGGGAAGCGCTGGAGCCCCACCGGCTGCGGACGTGGCTGCACAGCCATCAGGGTTTGCCCCGCATGATCAACATGTATGGCACCACCGAAACGACGGTTCATGCGTCGTTCCGAGAGATCGTCGAGCGTGACGCCGACAGCGCCAGCAGTCCGGTCGGGGTGCCGCTGGCGAATCTGGCCTTCTTCGTGCTGGATGATTTCTTGCGCCCGGCCGCTGTCGGGGTGGTCGGTGAGCTGTATGTGGCGGGCAGCGGCGTTGGCTACGGCTACGTGGGTCGGGCCGGGTTGACGGCATCGCGTTTCGTGGCGTGCCCGTTCGGCGGCCCCGGAGCGCGGATGTATCGCACGGGTGATCTCGCGTCGTGGGGTGCCGACGGTCAACTGCAATATCTGGGCCGCGCCGATGAGCAGGTCAAGATCCGCGGGTACCGGATCGAGCTCGGAGAGGTACAGGCGGTGTTGGCCGACCTGGATGGGGTGGACCAGGCGGCGGTGATCGCCCGAGAGGACCGCCCCGGCGACAAACGTCTGGTGGGCTACATCACCGGGACCGCCGATCCGGCGAAATTGCGCGCGGCGATGTTCGAGCGGCTGCCCGAGTACATGGTGCCCGCGGCGGTGATGGCGTTGGACGTGCTGCCGTTGACGGTGAACGGCAAGCTCGACCGCAGGGCGCTGCCTGCCCCGGAGTACCAGGGTGCCGACGATTACCGCGCTCCGGCGACCGCGATCGAGGAGATCCTGGCCGGCATCTACGCCCAGGTGCTGGGCGTGGAACGGGTGAGCGTCGACGATTCGTTCTTCGATCTGGGTGGTGACAGCATCCTGTCGATGCAGGTGGTGGCGCGCGCCAGGGCCGCCGGAGTGCATTGCCGGCCACGGGATGTCTTCGTCGAGCAGACCGTGGCGCGGTTGTCCTCCGTGGTCAGGGTGATCGACGGGGCGGGCCGCCCGGTCGATGAGGGCACGGGTGCGGTTACCGCGACCCCGATCATGCGCTGGCTGCTCGATGTCGAGGGCCCGGTCGACCAGTTCAACCAGACCGTGGTGGTGCAGGCGCCGGCCGGGGTGACCGAGGACGACATACCCGTCGTCCTGCAGGGGCTGCTGGATCGACATGCGATGCTGCGCGCGCGTGCCACTGTGGACGCCGCCGGGGAGTGGTCGTTGACGGTGCCAGAGGCGGGGTCGGTGGACGCGGCCGCCTGCGTGCAACCCGTCGATGCCTTGTCGGAGGACGTACTGCGGGCGGCGCGATCGCGACTCAATCCGGCCGACGGGGCGATGTTGGCCGCGGTGTGGGCAGCGGAGTCGAGCCACCTGGTGCTGATCGTTCACCATCTGGCCGTTGACGGGGTGTCGTGGCGAATCCTGTTGGAAGACCTGAACTTGGCGTGGACCCAGCACCGCAGCGGGCAGCCGGTGAAGTTGCCTGCGGCGGGTACCTCGTTTGCGCGGTGGTCGTCATTGTTGGCCGAACATGCGTACAGCCCGGACGTCGTTGACCTGGCGGACACCTGGCGGCAGGTGTTGGCGACTCCGGCGGTCTTGCCCGCCATCCAACCGGCGACCGACACGTATGCGACTGCCGAGTCGATGTCGGAGTCGCTGGACACGGAGACGACGCGGCTGCTTCTCGGTGAGGTGCCTGCGGCATTCCGCGCCGGGGTACAGGACGTTCTGCTGATCGCTTACGGGTTGGCCTTGGCGGAGTTCCTGGGCACCAGCGACGCGCGCATCGCCATCGACGTGGAGGGCCACGGCCGCCAGGAAGAACTGGCCGACGACGTGGACCTGTCGCGCACGGTGGGATGGTTCACCAGCAAGTATCCCGTCTCCTTGGCGGTGAACGGTTTGGACTGGCAACAGGTCGTGGCCGGCGAAGCCTCGCTCGAGGCGCTGATCAAGGGTGCCAAGGAACAGCTCCGCGCCCTGCCGGACGGAATCACCTACGGCTTGCTGCGCTACCTGAACTCGGATGTCGAGTTGGCTGACGCAGACCCGACCATCGGTTTCAACTACCTCGGCCGCCTGGGTGCGGGCACGCAGTTGCCCGAAGAAATCTGGCAGATCAACGAGGTCGGCGGGTCCCTGACCGCTGCCACCGCTGCGCCGACTCCGTTGATGCACACGCTCGACCTCAACGCCGGCACCGTGGACACCGAGACCGGCCCGCAACTGCAGGCCAACTGGACATGGGCGCCGTCGGCCCTCGATATGACCCAGGTGCGGCGGCTGAACCAGCTGTGGTTCGAGGCCCTGGGCGGCATCTGCACCAGCGTCAGGAACGGCGGGGGCGGGTTGACCCCATCGGATGTTGCCCCGGCCCGGCTGACCCAGCTGCAGCTCGACGAGCTCCAGCAGCAATATCCGTTGGCCGACGTCCTCCCACTGACTCCGCTGCAGCAGGGTCTGCTGTATCACGCGGGTACCGCGGCGGGTTCTGGCGACGACGTCTATTCGGTACAGCTGGATATCACTGTGACCGGCCCGCTGGACGCCGAGCGACTCCGTCGCGCGGTGAACACCGCGGTCGCGCGTCATCCCAACCTGGCGGCCCGATTCTACGAACAACTCGACCAGCCGATTCAGATCATTCCGGCCGATCCCGAAACGCCTTGGCAGTACGTCGAACTCGACGCCGGAGCGGATATCGAGGAGCAGCTTGCGCGGATATGCGCCGCAGAACGCGCTGCGGTTCTCGACCTCTCCTCCGAACCGGCCTTCCGGGTCGCGCTGATCCGTGTCGCCGAGGACCGGCACCGGTTCGTGATGACCAATCACCACATTGTGTTGGACGGCTGGTCAAAGCCGATCCTGCTGCAGGAGATCTTCGCCGCCTACTACGGGCAGCGACTGCCCGCCCCGATGTCCTACCGCAGGTTCGTCACCTGGTTGGCCGATCAGGATCAAGATGCCGCGCAGGCGGCGTGGCGCGAGGTATTCGACGGTTTCGACACCCCCACTCTCGTCGGACTCGGCCACGAGGGAATGGGCCGTCGGGGCTACGAATCGCTCGTGCTGAACGCAGAGACCACGGATGCCCTCGGGCAACTGGCGCGCTCATGTCGCACCACGGTCAGCACGGTGCTCCAGGCGGCGTGGGCGCAATTGCTGTACTCGCTGACCGGTCAGCACGATGTGGCGTTCGGCACCGCCGTCTCCGGTCGGCCTGCCGACGTCGCCGGTGCCGAGTCGATGGTGGGCCTGATGATCAACACGGTGCCGGTGCGAGCGAAAATCACCGCCGAGACGACGATCGCCGGCCTGTTGGAGCAGCTGCAGACCACCCACAACCACACCCTCGAGCACCAGCACCTGGCGCTCACCGACGTGCATCGCGCCACCGGTCATGACCGGCTGTTCGACACCGTTTTCGCCTACGAGAACTATCCGGTCGACACGATCGCACTGTCGGGGGTCGACGGACTCGAAATATCAGACATCGCCACCCGGGAATACACTCATTACCCGCTGGCGGTGCAAGCTGTGCCCGGCGACGAACTAAGCCTGCGTTTCGAATACGACACCACTGTGTTCACCGCGGCCAAGATTGCAAAGTTGATCGAGCGTTTGCGGCGGGTGCTGGTTGCCATGACCGCTGATGTGCGGGAGGAATCATGAGTATCGACGCTTCACGGCGGTTGCTGTCCTTTGATCTGCTCGACGACGACGACCATGACGAACTGGCTGAGTGGGGTAACCGGGCGGTATTGACCGAGCCCGACCCCGCGGCGGTGTCGATTACCGAGCTGTTCGCCGAACATGTGGCCCGCGCTCCCGAGGCCGTGGCGTTGGTGTGCGGGGAACTCCTGCTGACCTATCGCCAGTTGGACGAGACTGCGAATCGGTTGGCGCACTTGCTGGTTGGCCTCGGTGCTGGACCCGGCAAGTCGGTGGCGTTGTTGATTCCGCGTTCCGCTGAGGCGATCGTGGCGATTTTGGCGGTGCTCAAGACAGGTGCGGCGTATCTGCCGATCGACCAGGCACATCCGGATGAGCGGATCAGGTTCATGCTCGGTGACGCCGCGCCGGTCGCGACGATCACGACGGCGGATCTACGTGAGCGGCTTGATGAATCCCACATGGTCGTCCTCAATGTCGACGACCCCCGCATCGACGATCAGTCCAGCGCGCCCTTGGCGGCGCCTGCGGTCGACGACCTGGCTTACATGACCTATACCTCCGGGACAACCGGGGTGCCCAAGGCGGTGGCGGTCACCCATCGCAACGTGACCCAGTTGGTGGAGTCGCTCCACGCTCACCTGCCCGCCGGGCCGGGACAAGTGTGGTCGCAGTGGCATTCGTTGGTGTTCGACGTCTCCGTGTGGGAGATCTGGGGCGCACTGCTGCATGGTGGCCGACTGGTGGTCGTGCCGGAGTCGGTGGCGAGTTCGCCGGATGATTTGCACGACGTGTTGGTCACCGAGAAGGTGACGGTGTTGTGCCAGACCCCGTCGGCGGCGGGGATGTTGTCGCCGGAGCGGCTGGAGTCGACGACGTTGGTCGTGGCCGGTGAGGCCTGCCCCAGTGAGCTGGTGGACCGGTGGGCGACGAACGGTCGGGTGATGATCAACGCCTACGGCCCGACCGAGGCCACGATATATGCGGCGATGAGCGGGCCGCTGACGGCGGGTTCGTCCGTGGTGCCGATCGGTTCGCCGGTGCCGGGTGCGGCGTTGTTCGTGCTGGACAAGTTGCTGCGACCGGTGTCGGCGGGTGTGGTCGGGGAGCTGTATCTGGCTGGCCGTGGGGTGGCTGTCGGCTACGTTCACCGAGCCGGGCTCACGTCTTCGCGTTTCGTGGCATGTCCATTCGGGGGGCCGGGCGCGCGGATGTATCGCACCGGAGATCTGGTGCGGTGGGGCGATGACGGACAGCTGCAGTACCTCGGTCGCGCTGATGAACAAGTCAAGATCCGCGGCTACCGCATCGAATTGGGCGAGGTGCAAGCCGCTCTGGCCGCACTCGAGGGTGTTGATCAGGCAGCGGTGATCGCCCGCGAGGACAGGCCCGGGCACAAGCGCCTCGTCGGTTACATCACCGGCACGGCGGACCCGGCTACGACGCGGGCCAAGCTGGCTCAGAAGTTGCCCACCTACATGGTGCCCGCCGCGGTGGTGATGATCGATTCGCTGCCGCTGACCGTCAACGGCAAACTCGATACCCGGGCCCTGCCCGCACCCGAATACCGCACGACCGGCGACGAATACCGGGCCCCGGCAACCGCCGTCGAAGAGATTCTGGCCAGTGTTTTCGCGCAGGTGCTGGGTGTGGAGCGGGTCGGGATCGACGACTCGTTCTTCGACCTGGGTGGTGACAGCATCCTGTCGATGCAGGTGGTGGCCCGCGCCCGAGCGGCCGGGGTGCTGTGTCGGCCGCGTGACGTCTTCGTCGAACAGACGGTGTCCCGGCTCGCTTCCGTGGCGGTGGTCGCTGGTGGCGAAGCCGCTGAAGTCGACGAGGGTGTCGGTTCGGTGGTGGCCACTCCGATCATGCGCTGGCTGCACGGTGTGAAAGGTCCCGTCGACCAGTTCAACCAGACCGTAGTGGTGCAGGCCCCGGCGGATGTCAGTGAAGACGACGTGGTGGTCCTCCTGCAGGCCTTGCTGGATCGGCATGCGACCTTGAGACTGCGGGCCGAAGACGATTCCAGCGGCGGGTGGTCGTTGACGGTGCCCGACGTCGGCTCGGTCGACGCGGGCAAGTTGGTGAAGACGGTCGACGAGATCTCCGATGAGGCGTTGGTGGCAGCGCGTTCGCGGTTGAACCCAGCCACCGGGGTGATGGTCAGCGCGCTGTGGGCGACCGACACAGGCCAGCTGGCGTTGATGATCCATCATCTGGCTGTTGACGGGGTGTCGTGGCGAATCCTGTTGGAGGACTTGAACATCGCCTGGGCTCAGCTTCACAACGGGCAGTTGGTGGAGTTGCCGACGGGGGGAACGTCGTTCGCCAGCTGGTCGTCGTTGTTGGCCGAACACGCGCAGCAGCCGGAAGTGGTTGCGTTGGCTGACACCTGGCGACAGGTGACCGCCATCCCGGCGGTATTGCCGGCGGTGCAGCCGGCGACCGACACCTACGCGACTGCCGAGTCGATCTCGGTGTCGTTGGACGCCAAGACAACCCGCCGGCTGCTCGGTGAGGTTCCCACGGCGTTTCACGCTGGCGTGCAAGACATTCTGCTGATTGCGTTCGGGCTGGCGTGGAACGAGTTCCTGGACCACCGCGGAGCGCCGATCGGTATCGACGTGGAGGGCCACGGCCGCCACGAAGAATTGGCGCTCGACGTTGACCTGTCGCGCACGGTCGGGTGGTTCACCACCAAGTACCCGGTGTCATTGGCAGCGGGCGAATTGCCCTGGACACAGGTTGTCGCGGGTGACGCCGCACTGGGTGATGTCATCAAGGACGTCAAGGAGCAACTGCGCGCCCTGCCGGACGGGTTGACCTACGGACTGCTGCGCTATCTGAACCCCGATGTCGATCTGGCCGGATCGGATCCCACGATCGGCTTCAACTATCTGGGTCGACTCGGCGCGGGCGGGGGCGACCTGTCTGACGACCTCTGGCGGCTCAGGCAGGACAATCTGGCGTTGACCGGGGCCGCCGCGGCGGTGCCCATGCCGTTGATGCACACGATCGACCTGAACGCGGGCACCGTGGACACCGACACCGGCCCACGCCTGCAGGCCAACTGGACGTGGGCGCCTTCGGCGCTGGACCGCGCCCAGGTGCAGCGGCTGAGCCAGCTGTGGTTCGAGGCCCTGTCCGGCTTGTGCGCCCTGGTCCGAAGCGGCGGGGGCGGGCTGACGCCGTCGGATATCGCGCCGGCCAGGCTGAGCCAGTCGCAGATCGACGAGCTTGATCAGCAGTATCGGATCGCCGATGTGTTGCCGTTGACCCCGCTGCAGCAGGGACTGCTGTTCCACTCGACCGTCGCCAATGGCGCCGCGGACGACATCTATGCGGTGCAGCTGGACGTCACCATCGCCGGCCTGCTCGACCAGCATCGGCTGCGCGATGCGGTGCATACCGTGGTCGCACGTCACCCCAACCTGGCGGCCCGCTTCTGCGACCAGTTCGGCGAGCCGGTGCAGATCATCCCGGCCGAACCGGTGATGGCGTGGCGGTATGTGGACCTTCGCGAGCACGACCGAAACCCCAATGACGAGATCGAGCAGCTGTCGGCTGCCGAGCGCGTCGCAGTACGCGACCTGGCCGACCGGCCGACCTTCCGGGCCGCGCTCATCCGCACCGCAGGGAACGAGCATCGGGCTGTTTTCACGTTCCACCACATCGTGATCGACGGGTGGTCGCTACCGATCCTGCTGCAGGAGATCTTCGCCAGTTACTTCGGGCAGCGGCTGCCCGCTGCTGCGCCGTACCGCAGTGTCGTCAGCTGGATCGCCAAACAGGATCGCGATGCCGCCCGAGCGGCGTGGCGTGAGGTGTTGAACGGTTTCGACACCCCGACCCTGCTGGCCCCGTCGGCCCCGGCCGGGCAGCGCGGAGTCGAATCGTATCGGCTTTCCGCCGAGACGACCGAGGCCCTCGGCGAGCTCGCCCGGTCGTGCCACACGACGGTCAGCACAGTGCTGCAGGCCGCGTGGGCACAAATGTTGATGATGCTGACGGGCCAGCCCGACGTCGTCTTCGGCACCGCAGTCTCGGGTCGGCCGGCGGAACTGGTCGGCTCCGAAACGATCGTGGGCCTGTTGATCAACACGGTTCCGGTACGGGCGCGCACCACCGCGACGACGACCGTGGCCGACCTGCTGGCGCAGCTGCAACGCGCGCACAACGACACCATCGAGCACGAACACTTGGCGCTCAATGAGATTCACCGCGCCACCGGTCACGATCGACTGTTCGACACGTTGTTCCTGTACGAGAGCTACCCCATAGACACCAGTGCGTTCTCGGGCGCGCACGAGCTGACCGTCACCGAGTTCACCAACCGCGAGTCCAACCACTACCCGCTGTCGGTGATGGCCCTGCCGGCTCACGAACTCGGGCTGCGTGTCGAATTCGACACCACCGCCTTCGACGCGGCGAGCATCGGAACGCTGATCGAGCGGTTCGAACGGGTCTTGGCGTTCATGACAGCCGATCCCACTCAGCGGTTGTCGTCGGTGGATCTACTCGACGCCGGTGAGCACGCCCGGTTGGATGGGCTGACCAATCGCGCGGTGTTGTTGCGGGCGCCGTCGGTGATGAAGTCGATCCCTGAGGTGTTCGCCGGTCAGGTGGCGCGTGCTCCGCAGGGCGTGGCGTTGACGTTCGAGGGTCGTTCGTTGACTTACGCCGACCTCGATCAGGCTTCGAATCGGTTGGCGAACCTGTTGGTTGAGCGTGGAGCCGGTCCGGGTGAGTCTGTGGTGTTGATGGTCCCCCGTAGTGCCGAGGCGCTGGTGGGCATGCTGGCGATCCTCAAGACTGGTGCGGCGTATGTGCCGGTGGATCCGGCGGTGCCCGCGGCGCGGCTGGAGTTCATGGTGGCCGATGCGAAGCCGGTCGCGGCGGTGACGGCGGGGGATCTGGGCTCACGGCTCAGCGGATCCGGTGTCGCCGTCATCGATGTCGGCGATCCGGCGGTGGAGATGCAGGACGATACTGCGTTGCCGCTGCCATCGGGCGAGGACATCGCGTACCGGATCTACACCTCGGGGACCACCGGTGTGCCCAAGGGAGTCGGCATCACGCACGGCAACGTGACGCAAACGCTGCACTCCTTGCCGCGCGATCTGCCTGCAGGGCCGGGGCGGGCGTGGACGCAGTGGCATTCATTGGTGTTTGACGTGTCGGTGTGGGAGATCTGGGGTGCGCTGCTGCACGGCAGTCGATTGGTGGTCGTGCCGGAGTCGGTAGCAGGCTCCCCGGACGACCTGCATGACCTACTGGTCGCCGAACAGGTCGATGTGGTGTATCAGACCCCTTCGGCGGCGGGGATGCTGTCGCCGGAGCAATTGGAGTCCACGGCGTTGGTCGTGGCCGGTGAGGCCTGCTCGACTGAGCTGGTCAGTCGGTGGGCGAAAGCCGGGCGCGTGATGATCAACGCGTACGGTCCGACCGAGGCGACAATCTATGCGGCGATCAGTGCGCCGCTCGTCGCGGGTTCGAGTTCGGTGCCCATCGGTTCCGCGGTGCCCAATGGCGCGACGTTTGTTCTTGATGAGTGGTTGCGGCCGGTGCCGGTAGGTGTGGTGGGTGAGCTCTATCTCGCCGGTCGTGGCGTCGGTGTGGGGTACATGGGGCGGGCCGGCTTGTCGGCGTCGCGGTTTGTGGCGTGTCCATTCGGCGGACCGGGGGCCCGGATGTATCGCACCGGCGATCTGGTGCGGTGGGGCGAAGACGGGCAGTTGCAGTATCTGGGCCGGGCCGACGATCAGGTCAAGATTCGTGGTTATCGGATCGAGCTCGGTGAGGTGCAGGCCGCGCTGGCCGACCTGCCGGGGGTGAATCAGGCGGCGGCGATTGTCCGCGAGGACCGTCCCGGTGACAAACGACTGGTCGGTTACATCACTGGAACAGCCGATTCCCTCGAGGTGCGCGCAGCACTGGCCGAGCGGCTGCCGGGGTATATGGTTCCCGCTGCGGTGGTGGCCATCGATGCGTTGCCGCTGACGGTCAACGGCAAACTCGACAAGCGGGCGCTCCCGGCACCCGAGTACCAAGACGTTGACCGCTATCGGGCTCCGGTCACCCCGGTCGAGGAAATCCTCGCCGGTATCTACGCCCAGGTGTTGGGTGTGGAGCGCGTCGGGGTCGATGACTCGTTCTTCGATATGGGCGGGGACAGCATCTTGTCGATGCAGGTGGTGGCCCGCGCCCGCGCTGCCGGGCTGGTGTGCCGACCGCGCGATGTTTTCGTCGAGCAGACCGTGTCCAGGCTTGCATCCGTCGCCCAGGTTGTCAGTGGTGAAGCCACTGAGGTCGACGAGGGTATCGGTCCGGTGGTGGCCACCCCGATCATTCGGTGGCTGCACAGCGTCGAGGGTCCGGTTGACGAGTTCAACCAGACAGTGGTGCTGCAGGCCCCGGTCGGCGTCACCGAGGCCGACGTAACCGTGATGGTGCAGGCATTGCTGGATCGGCATGCCATGTTGCGGGCGCGCGTCGGTGACGATGGAACCGGCGCCTGGCTACTGCAGGTTCCCGAAGTCGGGGCGGTGGAGGCCGGCGCGTGCCTGCGCACGGTCGAGATGTTGACCGATGAGGCGGTGGCCGAAGGTCGTTCGCGACTGAATCCAGCCTCCGGGATGATGCTCAGCGCGCTGTGGGCGACCGAGACCGGCCAGCTGGCGTTGATGATTCATCATCTGGCTGTCGACGGAGTGTCGTGGCGAATCCTGTTGGAAGACCTGAACATCGCCTGGGCTCAGCATCACAGTGGGCAGCAGGTCGAGTTGCCCGCGGGTGGCACGTCCTTTGCCCGGTGGTCGGCGCTGCTCGCTGAGCACGCGCGCCACCCGGAGGTCGTGGGCCTGGCCGACGCATGGCGGCGCGTGGCGGCAACCCCGACGGTCTTGCCTGCGGTGCGCCCCGAGGTGGATACGCGTGCCCGTGCCGGTTCGTTGTCGGAATCACTCGATTCGGAGACAACGCGGCTGCTGCTGGGTGACGTTCCGTCGGCGTTTCACGCTGGGGTGCAGGACATTCTGTTGATTGCGTTCGGGTTGGCGTTGGCGGAATTCCTGGGTACTGGCAGCGCGCCGGTCGGAATCGATGTGGAGGGCCATGGCCGCGCCGAGGAACTGGCCGAGCACGTGGACTTGTCGCGCACGGTGGGGTGGTTCACCACCAAGTACCCGGTGGCGCTGACGGTCGGCGGGCTGTCCTGGGCGCAGGTGACCGCCGGGGACGCCGCGGTGGGGCAGTTGGTGAAGGATGCCAAGGAACAGTTGCGCTCCCAGCCGGAGGGCCTGACCTACGGCCTGCTGCGCTACCTGAACCCCGACGTCGACCTCGCCGGGGCGGACCCGACGATCGGTTTCAACTATCTCGGGCGGTTGGGTGCCGCCGCAGCCGAGGCTTCCGAGGATCTGTGGCGGGTCAGCGCCGAGGCGGTTTCGCTGGGCGATGTCGCCGCGGCGATACCCATGCCGTTGATGCACACCCTCGAGGTCAACGCCAGCACCATCGACACCGACAACGGTCCGCGCCTGCAGGCCAACTGGACATGGGCTCCCTCGACACTCAACGAGACACAGGTGCAGCGACTCAACCGGCTCTGGTTTGACGCGCTGTCCGGTATCTCCACGCATGTCAAGTCGGGTGGCGGCGGGTTGACCCCTTCGGATATCACCGCACGGGTCAGCCAGCAGCAGCTCGACGAGCTCCAGCGGCAATATGCAGATCGCTGACGTACTGCCGCTGACCCCACTGCAACAAGGCCTGCTGTTTCATGCCAGCGCCTCGGTGGGTTCCGGCGACGACATCTACGCGGTGCAGCTGGAGATCTCGGTGGCCGGCTCGCTGGATGCCGACCGGCTGCACAATGCCGTACGCACGGTGGTCAACCGCCACCCCAACCTGGTGGCCCGGTTTCACGAACAGCTCGAGCAGCCGGTGCAGATCATTCCCGCCGATCCCGAGGCGCCATGGCGGCAGGTCAACCTCGAACCCGGCGACGATATCGAGGAGCAGATCCAGCGAATCTGCGCCGCCGATCGCGCCGCGGTCTGTGACCTGACCGATGGCCCGGTCTTCAGGGCCACGTTGATTCGTGTCGCCGAGGACCGGCACCGGTTCGTGCTCACCAACCACCACATCGTGATGGATGGCTGGTCGCTGCCGATCCTGCTGCAAGAGATCTTCGCCAGTTACTTCGGGCAGTGGCTGCCTGCACCGGCGTCGTACCGCAATTTCGTTGCGTGGCTGTCCAATCGGGACATCGACGCCGCCCGCCTGGCGTGGGGCGACGTGCTGGCTGGTTTCGAGACCCCGACCTTGGTCGGTCCGCCCGGCCGGGCGGGGCTGGGGCGGCGGGGCGTGGAACTGTTCCGGTTGCCCGAGGAGAGCACCCAGGCGCTCGGTGAGTTGGCGCGGACCTGCCATACGACGATCAGCACCGTGCTGCAGGCGGCGTGGGCGCAGGTGTTGATGATGCTGACCGGCCAGCACGACGTCGTCTTCGGCACCGCGGTCTCGGGGCGGCCGGCCGAAGTGGCCGGTTCGGAATCGATGGTCGGCCTGATGATCAATACGGTTCCCGTGCGGGCGAACGTCACCGCCGAGACCACCGTCGCCGACCTGCTCGACCAGCTGCACCGCACCTTCACCAACACGCTGGAGCATCAACATCTGGCGCTCAACGAGATTCAGCGCATCACAGGTCATGACCAACTTTTCGACACCGTATTCGCCTACGAGAACTTCCCGATCGACAGCGGCGCCCTCGGCGGCGCCGATGGACTGGCCATCACCGACGTGGCCCGCCGCGAGTACACCCATTACCCGCTGACGGTCCAAGCCCTGCCCGGCACCGAGTTGGGGGTGCGCGTCGAATACGACACTGATGTGTTTGATGTGGCCGGTGTTGAGGTGTTGGTGGGGCGGTTGCGTCGGGTGTTGGAGGTGATGGTTGCTGATCCGGGGCGGCGGTTGTCGTCGGTGGGTGTGGTGGCTGAGGTTGAGTGGGATCGGTTGCAGGGGTGGGGTAATCGTTCGGTGTTGATGCGGCCGGTGGGTTCGGCGGTGTCGATTCCGGGGTTGTTTGCCCGGCAGGTGGGGCGGGCGCCGGGGGCGGTGGCGGTGTGTTGTGGTGGCCGTTCGTTGACCTATGGCGAGTTGGATGTGGCCTCGGACCGGTTGGCTGCGGTGTTGGTGGGTCGGGGTGTGGGCGCTGGTGATCGGGTGGCGTTGTTGTTTGACCGCTCGGTGGATGCGGTCGTGGCGATTTTGGCGGTGTTGAAGACCGGGGCGGCGTATGTGCCGTTGGATCCGGGTCATCCTGATGAGCGGATCGGGTTTGTGCTCGGTGATGCGGCGCCGGTGGTGGTGGTGACCACGGCGGGGTTGCGGTCGCGGTTGGGTGGTTCGGCGGTGCCGATCGTCGATGTCGATGTCGATGTCGATGTGGATGGTGTTGGGGTGGTGGGGGTTTCGGGTGCGGCGGTGCCTGATGCTGAGGGTGTGGCGTATTTGATTTATACGTCGGGTACCACCGGTGTGCCCAAGGGGGTGGCGGTCACTCATCGCAATGTGTGCCGGTTGTTGGAGGTTCTGGACGCTGAGGTGGAGCTGTCGGCGGGGCAGGTGTGGACGCAGTGTCATTCGTTGGCCTTCGATTTCTCGGTGTGGGAGATCTTTGGGGCGTTGTTGCGTGGTGGGCGTTTGGTGGTGGTGCCTGATGCGGTGGTGCGTTCGCCTGAGGATTTGCATGCGTTGTTGGTGAGCGAGCAGGTCAGTGTGTTGAGTCAGACGCCGTCGGCGTTTTATGCGTTGCAGGCCGCGGATGCGTTGCAGCCCGAGCGTGGTGGGCAGCTCAAGTTGGAGACGGTGGTTTTCGGCGGGGAGGCGTTGGAGCCGGGGCGTTTGCAGGTGTGGTTGGAGGCTCATCCGGGTCGGCCGCGGATGATCAATATGTATGGCATTACCGAGACGACGGTGCATGCGTCGTTCCGCGAGATCGTGGCCGGTGATGTGGACAGGGCGGTCAGTCCGATCGGGGTGCCGTTGGCTGATCTTGGTTTTTTTGTGTTGGACAAGTGGTTGCGTCCGGTGCCGGTGGGTGTGGTCGGGGAGTTGTATGTGGCCGGTGCGGGGTTGGCGTGTGGGTATGTGGGCCGCCCGGATTTGACGTCGTCGCGGTTTGTGGCGTGTCCGTTCGGGGGTGCGCACGCGCCGGGGCAGCGGATGTATCGCACCGGTGATGTGGTGCGTTGGGGTGCTGATGGGCAGTTGCAGTATGTGGGGCGTGCCGATGAGCAGGTCAAGATCCGTGGGTATCGCATCGAGTTGGGTGAGGTTCAGGCGGCGCTGGCCGCACTGAACGGTGTCGAGCAGGCGGCGGTGATCGCGCGCGAGGATCGTCCGGGACAAGCGTCTGGTGGGGTATGTCACCGGCAGGGTGGATCCGGGTGAGGCGCGCGCGAGAAGTTGCCGGTGTATATGGTGCCCGCGGCGGTGGTGGTGATCGAGGCGTTGCCGTTGACGGTCAACGGCAAGCTCGATACTCGGGCGTTGCCGGCCCCGGAATACCAAGAGGTTGACCATTATCGGGCTCCGGGCAATCCGACCGAGGAAATCCTGGCCGGTATCTACGCCCAGGTCCTGGGACTCCAACGCGTCGGCGTCGACGAATCCTTCTTCGAACTCGGCGGGGATTCATTGTCGGCGATGCGGTTGGTGGTCGCGGTCAACGCAAGCTTCGATGCCGGTCTTTCGGTGCGCGCCGTCTTCGACGCACCCTCGGTCGCCCAGCTGGCGACGCGAATCGGCGACGAGGCGGATCGGCTGGCGCCGCTCGTGGCGGCCCAGCGCCCGGCGGTCGTTCCGCTGTCGTTCGCTCAGAGCCGCTTGTGGTTCATCGACCAATTGCAGGGCCCTTCACCCGTTTACAACATCCCGGTCGTGTTGCGGCTGAGCGGCCAGCTCGATGGGGACGCGTTCGGGGCGGCACTGGCTGATGTCGTGGGCCGCCACGAGAGCCTGCGCACACTGTTCCCCGCGACCGAGGGGGTACCCGAGCAGTTGGTGGTGCCCGCCGATGAGGTCGACTTGGATTGGCAAATCACCGACGCCATCGGCTGGCCGCCAAGCCAACTGAGCGATGCCATCGAGCAGGTCGCGCGCCACCAGTTCGACCTGGCGACCGAAATCCCCTTGAAGGCAAGGCTTTTCCGGATCGCCGACAACGAACACGTGCTGGTCGCCGTCGTGCACCATATCGCCGCCGATGGCTGGTCGATCACTCCACTGGTGCGTGACCTCGGGGTGGCGTACACCGGACGGTGCGCGGCACGGATGCCGAGCTGGGATCCCTTGCCAGTGCAATACGTCGATTACACGTTGTGGCAGCGCGAGCAGCTCGGTGATCCCGACGATGACGGCAGCCCCATCGCCGCGCAGCTGGATTACTGGGAGGGCGCGCTGGCCGGCATGCCGGAGCGCCTCGAGCTTCCCACCGATCGGCCCTATCCGGCGGTTGCCGATCAGCGCGGCGCCGGCGTGGTGGTCGACTGGCCGGCCGAACTGCAGCAGGGGGTTGCCAGGGTGGCTCGCGAGCACGACGCGACCCCCTTCATGGTCGTCCAAGCGGCCCTGGCCCTGCTGTTGTCCACGATCAGCGCCAGTCCCGATGTGGCCGTGGGCTTTCCGATCGCGGGGCGGCGCGATCCCGCGCTTGACGAGCTGGTTGGGCTGTTCATCAACACATTGGTGTTGCGGGTCGAGGTGAGTGGGGACCCCACATTCGCCGAGCTGCTCGAGCAGGTGCGCCAGCGCAGCCTGGCTGCTTACGAGCATCAGGATGTGCCCTTCGAGGTGCTTGTCGAGCGGCTGAACCCCGCGCGAAGTCAGGCCCACCACCCGCTGGTCCAGGTGTTGTTGGCGTGGCAGAACAATCCGCCCGCCGAGTTGCGCCTGGGCGGTCTGCTCGCCACGTCGGTGCCGGTGGAAACGCGCACTGCCCGAATGGATTTGGCGTTTTCACTGGCCGAGCGATGGACCGAGGACGGTGTGCCCGCCGGAATCGGCGGCGAGGTGGAATTTCGTACCGACGTGTTCGACGCCGCCAGCATCGAGGCACTCATCGACCGGTTGCGGCGCACGGTGGAGGCGGTGACGGCCGCTCCGACCAGGCGGTTGTCATCGATCGATCTGCTCGACGCCACTGAGCGAGGCAGGCTCGACGCGCTGGGTAACCGGGCCATGCTGACCCGGCCGGTGACCACAGCGGCATCGGTACCAGAGTTGTTCGCCGCCCAGGTGGCGCGTGTGCCGGACGCGGTAGCAGTGACCTGTGAGGGTTCCTCGATGACCTACCGGGAGCTCGATGAGGCTTCGAATCGATTGGCGCACTTGCTGATTGACCGGGGAGCGGGTCCGGGCGAGTGTGTGGCGCTGCTGTTCTCCCGGTCCGCTGAGGCGATCGTGTCGATTGCGGCGGTCCTGAAAACGGGCGCGGCCTATCTGCCCATCGACCCCGCCCACCCAGACGCGCGCATCGGATTCATGGTGGCCGACGCGGCACCGATCGCGGCGATCACCACCACCGCGCTGATGGACCGGCTGCGCGAGCATGACTTGCCGGTCATCGATGTAAGCGACCCGATGATCGACACCCAGCCCAGCACCGCGTTGACGCCGCCTGCGCCGAACGAGGTGTCCCACCTCATCTACACCTCGGGCACGACGGGTGTTCCGAAGGGCGTCGCTGTCACCCATCGCAACATCACCCAGCTGCTGGGACGACTTGACGAGTACCTGCCGACCGCGGGGTCGTGGGCGCAGTGTCATTCCTACGGATTCGACTCGTCGATCTGGGAGACCTGGGGTCCGCTGCTGCATGGCGGCCGGGTGGTGGTGGTGCCGGAATCGGTGGCGGGATCGCCAGAAGATCTGCATGCGCTCCTGCTCGCCGAACGGGTCGACGTGTTGACCCGTACTCCGTCCGCGGTGGGGGCTCTGTCGCCGGATGGGCTGGAATCCATGGCGTTGGTGGTGGCCGGCGAGCCCTGTCCGCCCGAGGTGGTGGATCGGTGGGCGCCGGGGCGGGTGATGCTCAACGCCTACGGCCCTACCGAGACCACGATGGTGGTGTCGATCAGCGCGCCGCTGACTGCCGGGTCGGGCATGGTGCCGATCGGCGCGCCGGTTCCCGAGGCGGCGCTGTTCGTGTTGGACAAGTGGTTGCGACCGGTGCCGCCGGGCGTGGCCGGTGAGTTGTACGTGGCCGGTGCCGGGGTGGGTTGTGGGTACGTCGGCCGGGCAGGGCTGACGGCGTCGCGCTTCATGGCATGCCCGTTCGGAGCGCCGGGACAACGGATGTATCGCACCGGCGACCTGGTGTATTGGCGCGCCGATGGGCAGCTGCAGCATCTCGGGCGTGCCGACGAGCAGGTCAAGGTCCGCGGGTATCGCATCGAGTTGGGTGAGATCCAGGCGGCGCTGATCGCACTCGATGGGGTCGAGCAGGCGGCGGTGGTGACCCGCGAGGATCGCCCCGGTGACAAGCGTCTCGTGGGTTATCTCATCGGTTCGGCCGAACCGGCCCGAGTTCGTGCCGCGCTGGCCGAGCGGCTGCCGGCCTACATGGTGCCGGCGGCGGTGGTCGTGGTCGACGCGCTGCCGTTGACGCCGAACGGCAAGCTCGACACCCGGGCCCTTCCGGCGCCCGACTACCAGGACGACGAGGGCTATCGTGCGCCCGCTAATCCGGTCGAGGAGCTCCTCGTCGGCATCTATGCCCGGGTGCTCGGTCTGGAGCGGGTCGGAGTCGATGCCTCGTTCTTCGACCTGGGTGGGGACTCGTTGTCAGCGATGCGGGTCGTCGCCGCGATCAACACGACCCTGAACGCCGGTCTTGCCGTACGCGTTCTGTTCGAGGCTCCGACCGTGGCTCAGTTGGCAGTGCGGATCGGTGCCGATGGGGGAGCGCTTGAGCCGTTGGTCGCCGCCGAGCGCCCTGCGGTGGTTCCGTTGTCGTTCGCCCAGGGCCGGTTGTGGTTCATCGACCAGCTGCAGGGGCCTTCACCGGTCTACAACATCCCGGTGGCGTTACGGCTGAGTGGTCGGCCCGATGTGGACGCGCTCGGTGCGGCTCTGGCCGACGTGGTGAGCCGCCACGAGAGCCTGCGCACACTGTTCCCCGCAGTCGAGGGGTCACCTCAGCAGCTGGTGGTGCCCGCCGACGAGGCCGACTTCGGTTGGCAACTCACCGATGCCACCGGTTGGCCGGAAAGCCGGCTGAGTGAGGCCATCGGTGAGGTGGCGCGCCAACCGTTCAACCTGGCCAACGAAATCCCTTTGCGGGCAAGGCTTTTCCGCATCACTGAGGACGAGTACGTGCTGGTGGCGGTGGTGCACCATATCGCCGCCGACGGCTTGTCGGTCACTCCGCTGCTGCGGGATATGGGTATCGCCTACGCCAGTCGGTGTGCGGGCCAGGCGCCGGAGTGGGATCCGTTGCCGGTCCAGTACGTCGATTACACGCTCTGGCAGCGGGCGCAGTTCGGTGAGTTGCAGGATCCCGAGAGTCGCATCGGCGAGCAGCTGGCTTACTGGGAGGAAGCCCTGGCCGGTATGCCGGAGCGTCTCGACCTTCCCACCGATCGTCCCTATCCGCCTGTCGCGGATCAGCGCGGAGGCCGGGTGGAGCTGGAGTGGCCGGCCGAGCTGCAGGCGCGGATGCTCGAGGTGGCCCGCGAGCACAACGCGACGAGCTTCATGGTGATGCAGGCCGCTCTCGCGGTTCTGTTGTCGAACATCACCGCCAGCAGTGATGTGGCGGTGGGATTCCCGATCGCCGGACGCAGGGACCCCGCGCTGGATGAGTTGGTGGGCTTCTTCGTCAATACCTTGGTGCTGCGGTCGGATCTGACCCGTGACCCCACAGTGGCCGAGCTCCTCGCTCAGGTGCGGCAGCGCAGCCTGGCCGCCTATGAACACCAAGATGTGCCCTTCGAAGTGCTTGTCGACCGGCTCAACCCGACCCGATCGCTGACCCACCACCCCCTGGTTCAGGTGATGTTGTCGTGGCAGAACTGGCAGGACAACGACTCCGCCGACGGCCTACGTCTGGGTGATGTGGAGGTCGCACCGCTGCCGGTCGACACCCACACCGCCCGAACAGATCTGACGGTCGCCGTGGCCGAGCACTGGAGCGAGACCGGTGAGCCCGCGGGGATCAGCGGTGGGGTGGAATTCCGCACTGATGTGTTTGATGTGGCCGGTGTTGAGGTGTTGGTGGGGCGGTTGCGTCGGGTGTTGGAGGTGATGGTTGCTGATCCGGGGCGGCGGTTGTCGTCGGTGGGTGTGGTGGATGAGGTTGAGTGGGATCGGTTGCAGGGGTGGGGTAATCGTTCGGTGTTGATGCGGCCGGTGGGTTCGGCGGTGTCGATTCCGGGGTTGTTTGCCCGGCAGGTGGGGCGGGCGCCGGGGGCGGTGGCGGTGTGTTGTGGTGGCCGTTCGTTGACCTATGGCGAGTTGGATGTGGCCTCGGACCGGTTGGCTGCGGTGTTGGTGGGTCGGGGTGTGGGCGCTGGTGATCGGGTGGCGTTGTTGTTTGACCGCTCGGTGGATGCGGTCGTGGCGATTTTGGCGGTGTTGAAGACCGGCGGCGTATGTGCCGTTGGATCCGGGTCATCCGGATGAGCGGATCGGGTTTGTGCTCGGTGATGCGGCGCCGGTGGTGGTGGTGACCACGGCGGGGTTGCGGTCGCGGTTGGGTGGTTCGGCGGTGCCGATCGTCGATGTCGATGTCGATGTCGATGTGGATGGTGTTGGGGTGGTGGGGGTTTCGGGTGCGGCGGTGCCTGATGCTGAGGGTGTGGCGTATTTGATTTATACGTCGGGTACCACCGGTGTGCCCAGGGGTGGCGGTCACCATCGCAATGTGTGCCGGTTGTTGGAGGTTCTTGACGCTGAGGTGGAGCTGTCGGCGGGGCAGGTGTGGACGCAGTGTCATTCGTTGGCCTTCGATTTCTCGGTGTGGGAGATCTTTGGGGCGTTGTTGCGTGGTGGGCGTTTGGTGGTGGTGCCTGATGCGGTGGTGCGTTCGCCGGAGGATTTGCATGCGTTGTTGGTGAGCGAGCAGGTCAGTGTGTTGAGTCAGACGCCGTCGGCGTTTTATGCGTTGCAGGCCGCGGATGCGTTGCAGCCCGAGCGTGGTGGGCAGCTCAAGTTGGAGACGGTGGTTTTCGGCGGGGAGGCGTTGGAGCCGGGGCGTTTGGCGGTGTGGTTGGAGGCTCATCCGGGTCGGCCGCGGATGATCAATATGTATGGCATTACCGAGACGACGGTGCATGCGTCGTTCCGCGAGATCGTGGCCGGTGATGTGGACAGGGCGGTCAGTCCGATCGGGGTGCCGTTGGCTGATCTTGGTTTTTTTGTGTTGGACAAGTGGTTGCGTCCGGTGCCGGTGGGTGTGGTCGGGGAGTTGTATGTGGCCGGTGCGGGGTTGGCGTGTGGGTATGTGGGCCGCCCGGATTTGACGTCGTCGCGGTTTGTGGCGTGTCCGTTCGGGGGTGCGCACGCGCCGGGGCAGCGGATGTATCGCACCGGTGATGTGGTGCGTTGGGGTGCTGATGGGCAGTTGCAGTATGTCGGGCGTGCCGATGAGCAGGTCAAGATCCGTGGGTATCGCATCGAGTTGGGTGAGGTTCAGGCGGCGCTGGCCGCACTGAACGGTGTCGAGCAGGCGGCGGTGATCGCGCGCGAGGATCGTCCCGGGGACAAGCGTCTGGTGGGGTATGTCACCGGCAGGGTGGATCCGGGTGAGGCGCGCGCGCAGTTGGCCGAGAAGTTGCCGGTGTATATGGTGCCCGCGGCGGTGGTGGTGATCGAGGCGTTGCCGTTGACGGTCAACGGCAAGCTCGATACTCGGGCGTTGCCGGCCCCGGAATACCAAGAGGTTGACCATTATCGGGCCCCGGGCAATCCGACCGAGGAAATCCTGGCCGGTATCTACGCCCAGGTCCTGGGACTCCAACGCGTCGGCGTCGACGAATCCTTCTTCGAACTCGGCGGGGACAGCATTCTGTCGATGCAGGTGGTGGCCCGGGCCCGAGCGCTCGGCGTGGTCTGCCGGCCGCGCGATGTCTTCGTCGAGCAGACGGTGGCGAGACTGGCCAGGGTCTCACGGCAGGCCCCCTTCGCTCAGCAGATCCAGGCCGCATTCGGCATGGGTGGGCACTTCGAAGAGGGCGTGGAGAAGGTGGCGGCCACCCCGATCATGCGCTGGCTGTACGAAACTGACGGGGCGGTCGGTGAGTTCAATCAGACGGTCGTGCTGCAGGCTCCCGCCGGGGTGACCGAGGCCGACGTCGCAGTGCTGTTACAAGCGGTGATGGATCGGCATGCCATGCTGCGGGCGCGACTCGACACGGGGAACACGAGCAGCCGCTCAGCCCGTCGTGGCGGCGAAGGCTTGTCGCTCACGGTGCCCGAAGCGGGCTCGGTACATGCGGGCGGATACCTGCAAGCGGTCGAGACGCTTTCCGATGCGGCGGTGCTGGAGGCGCGATCGCGGCTCAATCCGGCCGCGGGGGCGATGCTGTCTGCGCTGTGGGTGACAACCACGAGCCGTTTGATACTGATCATCCACCATCTCGCTGTTGACGGGGTGTCATGGCGAATCCTGTTGGAGGACCTCAACGTCGCGTGGGTCCAGCATCGCAGCGGTCAGCCGGTGGTGCTGTCGGCGCCGGGTACATCGTTCGGCGCATGGTCCTCGCGACTGGCTGAGTACGCTCGTGATCCGCACGTGGTGGAGCTGGCAGAGGTATGGCAGCGGGTCGCTGCGGCGCCGGCGGTGTTGCCGACGGTGGAGCCTGGTGTGGACACCTATGCCACCGCCGGATTGTTGTCCGCGGAATTGGATGCCGAGACGTCACGAATGCTGCTGGGCGAGGTGCCTGCAGCGTTTCGCGCAGGCGTCCAGGACATTCTGTTGATCGCATTCGGTTTGGCGGTGGCCGAATTCCTCGGCACCGGTGCGGCGCCGGTCGCGATCGACGTCGAAGGTCATGGACGCCAAGAGGAATTGGGCGACGACGTGGACCTGTCGCGCACGGTGGGTTGGTTCACCACCAAGTACCCGGTGTCGTTGGCCGTGGGCGGGATCTCGTGGACGCAGGTAGTGGCCGGCGATGCGGCACTCGGTGCGGTGGTCAAAGAGGCCAAGGAACAACTGCGTGCGATGCCGGACGGGTTGACCTACGGCGTGCTGCGGTACTTGAACCCCGCAGTCGACTTGGGCGGATCGGAACCGTTGATCGGGTTCAACTACCTCGGTCGGCTGGGTGCTGCGGCCGGCGAACTCTCCGAAGACTTTTGGCGCATCAGCCCCGACGGTGGGCAGGCCGCCGGCCTCAGCCAGGCTGTCGACGTCACGCTCCCACACACCATCGAGCTCAACGCCAGCACAGCTGACACCGACTCGGGTCCGCACCTTCAGGCCAACTGGGCGTGGGCGCAATCGGCGGTGGAACGGGAGCAGGTCGCTGCGCTGAGCCGGTTGTGGTTCGAGGCGTTGGCGGGCATCTGTGCGCACGTGCGCCGCGGCGGGGGCGGGCTGAGTCCCTCCGACATCGCGCCGGCGCGGCTGAGCCAACAACAGATCGACGAACTGTGCCGGCAGTACCGGGTCGCCGACCTCCTACCCCTGACACCGCTGCAGCAGGGATTGCTTTTCCACGCCAGCGCCGCGCGTGGGTCCGGCGACGATGTGTATGCGGTGCAGCTGGACCTCACGCTGACCGGTCCGCTGGATCTGCACCGGCTGCGCGATGCGGTGCGCACGGTGATGAACCGTCATCCCAACCTGGCGGCGCGGTTCCTCGGCCGGTTCGACGAGCCGGTGCAAATCATCCCCGCCGAAACCGAGCCGCCCTGGCGGGTGGTCGACCTGAGCTCCGGCGTCCTCGATGTCGAGGAGCAGATCCAGCAGCTGAGCGCCGCCGAGCGCGCCGCGGTATGCGATCTCGCTGACCCGCCGGCATTCCGGGTCATGGTGGTTCGCACCGGGGCAGATCGTCACCGACTTGTGCTCACCAACCATCACATCTTGATGGACGGCTGGTCGTTACAGATCGTCCTGCAGGAGATCTTCGCCGGCTACTACGGCGCTCGTCTGCCCGCACCCGTGTCGTACCGGAAGTTCGCCGGGTGGTTGGCGGACCGGGATCGAGGTGCTGCCGAGACCGTATGGCGCGAAGAGTTGGCCGGGTTCGACACGCCCACACTGGTCGGGACGCCGGATCTGTACGGGCCGGTGCGGCGCGACACGAGATCGATTCACGTGTCTGAAGAGATGACGGAGGCGCTTCGTGAGCTCGCGCGTTCGCAGCACACCACCGTCAACACCGTGCTGCAAGCCGCCTTCGCGCAGCTGCTGTTCTCGTTGACCGGCCAACACGACGTCGTCTTCGGCACCGTCGTCTCCGGCAGGCCGGCAGAGGTGGTCGGCGCCGACTCGATGGTGGGGCTGTTGATCAACACGATTCCCGTGCGCGCAAAGTTCACGCAGGACACCACCGTCGCGACGCTGCTGAAGCAGCTGCAAAGCGCCCACAACCGCACCCTCGAGCATCAACATCTGGGGCTTACCGACATACACCGCCTGACCGGTTTGAAGGCGCTCTTCGACACCGTTTTCGTATACGAGAACTACCCGACGGAGACCGACGCGTCGGGCAGCGTCGGCGAGCTGGTCATCACTGAGCCCGCGAACCGCGACTACTACCACTACCCGCTCACGATCCAGGCCGCGCCCGGCCGCGAACTGTACGTTCGCCTGCAGTTCCGCACGGATGTCTTCGACGACGCCGGCGTCGACGCGCTGATCGAGCGGTTCGAGCAGGTGTTGGCGACCATGACCGCGGACCCCGCACAGCAGTTGCCGGTGGGCGAGCCGCTGGCATGGGGCATTCGGGAGAGGTCTGAGGCCGCAGTCGCGCCCGAAGCCGCAGTCGCACAAGGCGACACCGGTCCTCAACGTCATCGCGAGCCGGACCCGGAGACCGAGCAGATCTTGTCAGGCATTTGGTCTGACGTGTTGGGCGTGGATCTCGTCGACGTCGACGTGTCGTTCTTCGAACTGGGTGGAGATTCGCTCGCCGCAATGCGGGCGATCGCCGCGATCAACGACGCGTTTGGCATCGACATGGCGGTGACCGCGCTTGTCGCGGCGCCAACGATCAGAGGTCTAGGTGAGCAGATCCGGGATTCGAAGGCCCCGGGGCTTGCGGCGCCGGCGCAATCGCCTTCGGCTCGTGACGCGGGAAGCGGCTAGTTACCTCGTCTATTTCTCATCCACGCCCCCAACCAGGTTTCCACCCCGGATCAGGCACGATGATCAGGCAGATCGCCGACACGGTCCGACGGCGACGCACCCAGCAACCGTCACCTGCCCACGACAGCAGGTACATTTGGTGGGGATGAGCAACGCTGCGGCAAACTTCATGGAGCTGGCCACCTTACCGATGCGTCGTTACGCTGCCCGCCGAAAATCTCTCGCGGCGGCCGCGCCTGAATTGCGCGCACCCCTGTTGGTGGTGCCGCCTGTTCCGCTCAACAGAGCAACTCTGTCCATGGCCCGTTTCATGACCGGCGTCGGCGAGTTGGCGGTCCCCGCTGTTCGACTTCTCACGGGACGTGACCCGGCATCGGGGCCGGGAATCTCGGCGAGCCGACGTCGCCTGGATGCCGCAGGCGTCGATCTGCTGGTGCAGGAACCCACTGAGCATCCGGCGCCTCGACCGGGCGTGCTGTGGCTGCACGGCGGCGGAATGGTGTCGGGCAGCGCGTTGTCTGAAGCGTCGCTGGCCGGTGGTCTGGTCACGGCCCTCGGGGCTGTCGCAGTATCACCGGATTACCGCCTGGCCCCGGAGAATCCCTTTCCCGCGGGGTTGGATGACTGCATGGCGACACTGCGGTGGATGGTGGAGCACTCCGACGAGTTGGGTATCGATCCGGATCGCATCGCGGTGTGCGGCGGCAGCGCGGGCGGCGGGCTCGCCGCGGCCGTCGCCCAACGCGCATACGACGAGGGGATTCCGGTGCGTGTGCAGGGTCTGATCTATCCCATGCTCGACGATCGCACCACGTTGCACGACAACCATCACGGAAAGGGCGAGCTGACGTGGTCGGCCGCATCGAACAAGTGGGCCTGGACTGCGTACCTGGGTCGGGAGCCACGTCTGGCCGACGCGCCCGACTATGCCGCGCCGGCCCGTCGGTCGGATCTGACCGGACTGCCGCCGACGTGGATCGGAGTCGGCGATCTAGACGTCTTCCACGACGAGAACGTCGCGTATGCCGAGAGGCTGGCCGCGGCCGCTGTCCCGTGCAAGCTCGTGACCGTTCCAGGGATGTATCACGGGGCCGACGGCATCGCCAGGAAAGCGTCGTCCATGCAGGACTTCTACTCCAGCATGGTCGAGTTTCTGGGCAGCCATCTGATGGAAACCAGCTCGCCTCCGGTGGGCGGGCGCGGTCACCACATATAAGGCACCAGCCGATAGCGGACCTTCTGCGCGTACTCGCTGTATCCGGCCAGTTCTTCCAGAAGCAACTTCTCCTCGTCGCGGATGCGCAAGGCGAGCACGATCAGGCCGGGAATGAAGAAGACGAGTCCCCAGTAGGAGCCGAGCGCCAACGGGATGCCGAGCATGATGAGCACATTGCCCGTGTACATGGGGTGCCGCACCAACCCGTAGAAGCCGGCGGCGATGACTTCTTGGCCCTGCTCCACCCGGACGGTAGCGGCGGCGTGGCTGTTCTGAATGAGCACGAGCATTCCCAGACCGAGCCCCGCGGCGACCAGCGCATCGCCGATGAGGCAGACGGCCACCGGAACGTCCGACCAGTCGAAGCGGCGGTCGAGCGCGCCGACGATCAGCATTCCCGCCAGTGACAACCACCAGCCCGCCATGGAGACCTTCTGAACCAGTCGGGTCTCCGCCGTCGGTCCCGCACTCTGACGCCGCTCGAGCGCGACGGGATTCGTCCGCGCCAGGTAGGCGGTGGGGATCGCTGTCGAAAGCGCGGCCACGGCCAGCAGGACCCATGCTTGCCAGTAGTCGAGCGTGCCCGCCACCAGGAACAGGGCCGCGCCGAGCAGGACGGGCTCGACGAGCCCGCGCACCAGCATCCGCTTGGGAATGGTCGTCACGATCCCCCTCATGTCTGTCGCTGACACCCCGAACGTCGACGGCACCGCGCGTTGCCGGCAGCCGAGTTCGGCGCATCGCCAAACCTACCGGTGTCGACGTGGAGATGGGCAAATTGGATCACGGCCGCGCCGTAGCCGTCACCCACCGCTGCATATCATCAGCGCATGAACGCACACGTCGAGCAATTGGAGTTTCAGGCGCAGGCGCGTCAACTACTGGACTTGATGGTCCACTCGGTGTACTCCGCCAAGGAGTCGTTCCTGCGTGAATTGATCTCGAATGCATCCGATGCCCTCGACAAGCTCCGGCTTGAATCGCTGCGGAACAAGGACCTGGGCGTCGATACCTCCGACCTGCACATCGAGATCGAGGCGGACAAGGATGCCCGGACGCTGATTGTTCGCGACAACGGCATCGGTATGACACGCGAAGAGGTCGTGGACCTGATCGGCACACTCGCGAAATCGGGTACCGCCGAGTTGCGTGAGAAGCTGCGTGCGGCCAAGAACGCCGCCGCCTCCGAGGAACTCATCGGTCAGTTCGGCATCGGGTTCTACTCGACGTTCATGGTGGCTGACAGGGTCGAGTTGCTCACCCGTAAGGCCGGTGAAAGTGACGCCACCCGGTGGGTCTCGAGCGGAGACGGCACCTACACCGTCGAATCCGTTGACGGTGCTGCGCAGGGTACGTCGATCACACTGCACCTCAAACCCGAAGACACCGAGGACGACCTGCACGACTACACGTCGGAGTGGAAGATCAGAGAACTGGTCAAGAAGTACTCCGACTTCATCGCCTGGCCCATCCGGATGCAGGTCGAGCGACGCACCCCCGCTACCGAGGAGGGCGGCCAAGAGCGCTTCACCGTGGAAACGCAGACCCTCAACTCGATGAAGGCACTGTGGGCCAAGTCCAAAGACGAAGTATCCGAGGAGGAGTACAAGGAGTTCTACAAGCACATCGCGCACGCGTGGGACGACCCACTCGAGATCATTGCGATGAAGGCCGAGGGCACCTTCGAGTACCAGGCCCTGTTGTTCATCCCCTCGCATGCGCCATTCGATCTATTCGCCCGGGACGGCAGGATCGGGGTTCAGCTGTATGTCAAGCGGGTCTTCGTCATGGCCGATTGTGACCAACTCCTTCCCGGATATCTGCGGTTCGTCAAGGGTGTCGTCGACGCAGCGGACATGTCCCTCAACGTTTCCCGCGAGATCCTCCAGCAAGATCGCCAGGTCACGGCGATCCGTCGCCGTCTGACGAAGAAGGTTCTGTCGACGATCAAGACACTTCAGTCGGAACGACCGGAGGACTACCGCACCCTGTGGACACAGTTCGGTGCGGTCCTGAAAGAGGGTCTCATGTCGGATTTCGACAATCAGGAGACTCTGCTGAGTATTTCTTCATTCGCCTCGACCCAGGGCGAGGAGGAATCCACCACACTGGCTGAGTACGTCGCGCGAATGAAGGATGGTCAGGAGCAGATTTTCTACGCCACCGGCCAATCGCGTCAGCAGCTCCTAAAGTCACCGCATCTCGAGGCATTCAAGGCCAAAGGCTATGAGGTGCTGCTGCTCACCGACCCGGTCGATGAGATCTGGGTGGGATCGGTGCAGGAGTTCGGCGGCAAGGCGCTGCAATCGGTCGCCAAGGGCGAGGTGGACCTCGACTCAGAAGATGAGAAGGCCGCGCAGGAAGCCGAGCGCCTTGAGGCGGAGCGGGATTTCGCCGACCTGCTGACCTGGTTGCAGGAAACTCTGGGCGAGCATGTCAAGGAGGTGCGGCTTTCCACGCGGCTGACCGAATCGCCGGCCTGCCTGATCACCGACACCTTCGGCATCACGCCGGCCCTCGCGCGCATGTATCGCGCTTCGGGCCAGGCGGTTCCGGTGGGTAAACGGATCCTCGAACTCAACCCGAAGCATCCGCTCGTCACGGGTTTGCAGCAGGCGCACAAGAGCGGCGGCGACGATGGCCAAATGCGGCAGCTCGCCGAAACCGCCGAATTGCTCTACGGCACAGCTCTTCTCGCTGAAGGCGATGTGCCAGAGGATCCGGCGAAGTTCGCCGGACTGCTCGCCGACCGGCTGGCCCGCACCGTATAGAGCGGCCGACTAAGCGGGCTTGACCATCAAGTACATGCGGTAGGGCATCAGCCCGTTCTGCGCGTTCTCCCAGATCTTGGACCCGGTGGCCGGCACTCCTCTGCGGGCTACCCGTCGCGCGAACCGGGGAACCAGGGAGTCGGCTGCGGCTTCCCACCGCTCCGAGTTCAGCTCCATACCTCGAATCACCTCGCCTGTGATGTCGCGCTGGGCGCTCACCGACAGCGCCGACGCGTTCAGGTCGCTGTCCCAGCGCTCGCAATGCGACTGCGGGCGCGTATCCGCATACAAGAACACACCGCCCGGCGTGAGAACCCGCGCGACCTCGGATAGGAATCGATCGAAATGCGGATAGCAGTGCGACGATTCGATGTTGATGACCGCGTCGAAGGATTCGTCGGGGAACGGGAGATCCTCGGCGTTTCCGACAACGAAATCCAGGCCCGGCACCTGATGCCGTCGGCGGCAGAATTCGATCCCGGACGCGTTCAGGTCCAGGCCCGTGTACGACGCCGGGTTCAGTGTGCGGGTGAGATAGGAGGCGCCGCCGCCGCGCCCGCACCCGACCTCTAGCACCCGCTTCCCCGTGAGGTCGGATTGCGTGGCGGTGGCATGGTAGAGCTGGATGGGATACCGGTCAGCCTCGTCGTTGGGATCCAGTGCGATTCCCATCGGAGGGTCGGTCTCATAGCACCAGTTCATGAACACCACGTCGTCGTCGAGTCGACGCGTCAGATAGCGGTAGAACCCGTTTTGTGCCGCCTGAAAGAAGTGGCGGTGCGGCGCGGTGAACAGCTGTGACATTTTTCCCCTACTCAATGGGTCGCGTACAAAAAGGGCTGGTGAGCTCGCCGACGGTTGGCTGTCAGCCTCCGGCGAGCGCGCGGTCGGCCAGCGCTCCGACTACCGGGGCCAACTGGCGGGCGTATTGGGAGGTTACGTGAGTCCAGTCGAAGTAGACCAGCGAGTTGCCCACGATGACCGGGCAACGCTCAGAGGTGCAGAACAGGTCGGTGATGTCGACGTATTGTCCGCCGCCGGCTACGACGGCGGCGCTCTCGGCCGCGACGCCCGATTCGTTGACCGCCGTCGATCTCGGCGCCGCGCAGGCGGCCGCGTCATCGAGGTGGCCGGACAGGCAGATCGGCACCGATTGGCGCGGAGCCGGGATCGGCCCGATCACCAGCACCTTCGAACCAATACCGCGCAGCCGCTCCACCAAGCTGGTCAGGCTCTCGTTCCACGCTGTGTCGTACGACGTGAAACCGGGGTCATAGCCACCCTGCCCGGCAACGTAGCCCCGCCACATGCTCACCACCACCAGTTGCGGTGGCTTGGCCCGTAGCCGGTCGATGATTTCGTCACGCCATTGCCCGCAGCGTGAAACGAGACGACGAATCGGGTTGGTGATGGGCAGGTCCAACAGCGGGCAGGCCGCCTTGGCCATTGTCTCCAGCCGCCATCCCTGCTGTTGGGCGACCTGCTCGAGCGCGGGGCGCCACATTGCGGCATGCGAGTCGCCGACCAGCGCCACCGTCGTGGCCGAGGAGGTATCACCCGTCGCGCACTCGGGCTGTCCGGCTTGAACACCATTGCGCATGCAGCCGCCTGCTAATAGGTCCTTGAGTTCGGCTCCAGCGACGGTGAGGGGCGGGTTCAGGTTCGACGGCACCGCGCCTGGAGCGAGGGATGCCGCAACCGCGGCCTGCACTTGCTCGAAGCCCTGCTGCACCGCCGCGTCAGACGCGTTCATGTTGCGGCCCATGAAGGGAGGGGCGGTTTCGCTGACATTCAGCGCATCAGTGGGCGCCCCACGGCCGGTGCCGGGGTTGGGCACCAACAGCATCAACACGACGCATACGCAGACCGCCACCGCGGTGGCGGCACCGCCGAGCGCGAGACTGCGGGCGGGGGATTGGCGGATGGACGTCGCGAACCGCAGCGGGTTTTCGATCAGACGAAGTGTGAGCACCGCCAGCCCAGCGGAGACGAGTACCGCCACCAGCCTGCCGGGCAGCCCGAGCGAGTGACCGAGCAGGAGCGGTGCGAACAGCAGCACCGGCCAGTGCCACAGATACCACGAATACGACACTCGACCGATGGCCTGCATCGGCGACGTTGTCAGCACACGGCCACATCCCTGAGAAGGAGAGGCGCAGCCGGCACCGATCACCAGCACTGCGCCGAGCACTGGCAGAAGTGCGGCGACACCGGGATAGAGGGTGGTCGCGTCCAGCAGGGTGCAGGCCAGCACGATCACGGCCAGCCCTGCCCACCCTACGATCGCGGCTGGTAGTGCCGATAGTCGGCTCCACTGACTGGCTGTGAGGGCCAGCAAGCCGCCGACGGCCAACTGCCAGGCCCTGGTGGGCAGCGAAAAGAACGCGACAGCAGGTATCACATACGAAACCACCAGTGACAGCGCGAACGAGGTGGCAGCGACGAACACCAAAACCGCCACGTACGGACGCCGCGACGGGGCGGCATGGGCTCCGGTGGGCCGCCGTCGCGTCCGCCGGATCAGCCACGCAGTGCCGATGATCATGGCCGGCCACACCAGGTAGAACTGCTCCTCGACGCCCAACGACCAGTAGTGCTCGAACGGCGACGGCGGCATGACCGGCGCGAGGTAGTCGACGCCGTGCAGGATGAACCAGTAATTGCTGACATACAACGCGCTGGCGATGCCATCGCCGAAGGCGCTGTGGGCCTGCAACGGGGGCAACAGGAAGGCCGCGGCGATCGCGGTTACCACTCCTACCGTGGCCGATGCCGGTAACAGTCGGCGCGCGCGTGCCCCGTAGAAGCGTCGCAACCGGACTGTCCCGGCGGTGCTCACCTCGCGCCAAAGCAATCCGGTGATGAGGAAGCCCGAGATGACGAAGAAGACGTCCACGCCGATGAATCCACCGCTCACCCCGGGCACGTCAGCGTGAAAGAGGACAACAGCCACCACAGCCACAGCGCGCAGACCCTCGATGTCCGGGCGAAATCCCGCCTTTGCTGAGCGCCTGGCCTGCTGTTCTTTCACAGGGCTGAGACCGTGGGTATGGCTCAAAATCACCGCCTTCCAAAGCAGCTGCGTCCGGTTGTAGCGGCATTATTGCACTTCCACAGCAAACGATCCTGCGCTTGCGCACAACTGCGAAATCGCACCGAAAACGACGGAAATGTTCTAGTGGACGCTGCCGCGAAAATGTCGATGGCGTCAATTCAGTGGGCCTCCAAGTCGACATGTCGGTCGCCGGGAGCGTCATGCCACGGCGACGCGAATGGAGGTTTTCACCTGCGGCGAGAACGCCGATTTCACGAGGACGACACCGGAGGATCATCTTGGGGGGGGGATCGGCTTTCCATGCACCTGACCTAGTCGCCGGCCTGGGCTGGTGATCGACTCCTTTCGGGGATAAGCACGTATGTATCGCGTTTCAGTGCAGGCGGTTTCGGTGGGCACGCAGATCCTCGAACCCGGTGCCGAACCGTCCTCTTCGCAACCCATCAGCCCGTTGAAATTTATGGATTGCGTTACAGCGCAGCGGTTTTACAGGGCTGCTGAGCATCAGAGAAATCCGGTGGAGTGTGGGGGCCTGCTCGCCGCCGTCGGGCACGTACCGACTGGGACGCGCCGCGAAAATCCTGTCGGACTTCAACAGTTGCGACTCGCGCGCCTGCTCGCTGTGGCTCGGACGAGTCGCTCGCGTACGTCGACCCGGCGGGCGTCTCCGCTACGTCGATGTCCGCAATGGACCGCACGTCGCCGACCGCGAGGCCGTCGACGGACGGCCCCGCTACGGGCGCTTTCCGGGCGTGTGATCGACGCCGAAGTGGTTGCTAAATATGAGAGAAGTACAGACCGTTGGTAGCGCGGTATCGACCGCAATGGGCCGGCGCCGCTGCGCGGCGTGATTCGCGATTTTGATCAGGTGTGCAATTTTTCAAGATCGACCTTGGGCGTCAAAGCGAGCAAAGCTCTTACCGAATGCGCAGCTTCGCCGCCGGAATGAGTCGCCCTCTGGTCGCCGAGAGCCTCGGGCGTGAAGTCCCGGATTTGCGGCGTGGTCGAGCCAAACCGGGTGCGAGGTTGCCACACGCAATGTGGTCCGGCCCGCGGTCGGTGCGTGCGGAGAAGCGTTGGCAGCCAACGGTGGTTCGCCTCAGCGAACGCGCATCGGTTAGCTTGGCCAGTACCGAACCGCATCGAGGTTGCTGGTTCTCCGGGCGCGCAGATGTATGAGGGTGGCAATGAACTCGTTGGCAACGGCTTTGGCCAACCGGCTGTCGAGCAGTGGCCAATTTCTGGCCGTCCTGGACGACGGACAGTGGACCCGTCATCCGTGGCCGGAGGTGCACGCGCGGTCCCAGAACGTCGCGGAATGGCTGCTGAACGACGACGTCGCCGCGCTCGGCCTGACCGGTGAACCGACCGTCGAGTTCATCGCCGCGATTCTGGGCGCCTTCCAGGCCGGCGCGGCGGTCTCGATCACCCACGGGCCGGTCCGCGGCGCCGACCCCGATCAGTGGTCACGCACGACGCTCCGCGGATTTGCGGGCATGGGTGTCAGCCACGTGCTCAGCCACGGCGCCCACCTCGAACGGTTGTCGGCCTCCGAAGGGCCGCTCGTCGTCAAGGAACTCGACTCCGTCGCACCCGCGGGTCGATCTACCACATTCGTGCCGCCGGACCGCCTCGCCCCGGTGGCGATCCTGCAGGGCACTGCGGGGTCGACGGGAGTCCCGCGGACGGTCAAGCTTTCGCCGGACGCCGTGCTGGCCAACCTGAGCGGACTCAACGCCCGCATCGGGGTGTCCACGGTCGACGTCGGATGCTCCTGGTTGCCGCTGTATCACGACATGGGCCTGAGCTTCCTGCTCGCCGGGGCGTTGGGGGGCACAGCCGTGTGGCAGGCGCCGACGACTGCATTTCAGGCGTCGCCGTTCCGATGGCTGAACTGGCTCACCGAGAGCGGGGCGTCCATCACGGCAGCGCCGAATATGGCCTACGGCATGATCGGCAAGTATTCGCGCCGCGTCACCGAGGTCGACCTGAGCGCCATGCGGTTCGCGCTCAACGGCGGTGAACCCGTCGACTGCGAACTCACCGCGCGCTTCGCCACCGAGATGGCCCGCTTCGGCTTCGACGCCGGCGCACTGGCGCCGTCCTACGGGTTGGCCGAATCCACCTGTGCAGTAACGGTTCCCGAACCGGGGCGCGGCCTTGTCGCCGACGAGTCGGGCAACGCGGTGCTCGGCGAGCCGATACCGGGGATGTCAGTGCGCATCGAACCGCGCGACGATGCGACGACGCCGGACGCCGGGCATGAGGTCGGCGAGGTCATGATTCGCGGCACGTCGATGATGTCGGGCTATATCGGGGACGCCGCAGTGTGCGCCGATGAATGGTTCGCGACCGGCGATCTGGGTTACCTCGTCGCCGGCGGACTGGTGGTGTGCGGGCGCGCCAAGGAACTCATCACCGTCGCGGGCCGCAACATCTTCCCCGCCGAGGTGGAGCAGGTGGCCGCGACGGTCCCTGGGGTGCGCGAGGGCGCCGTCGTCGCAATCGGTGTCGGTGAGCGGTCGATACGTGCGAGCGTCATGATCGTCGCGGAGTTCCGGGGACCCAACGAGGCGGACCTTCGCGCCCAAGTCGTACAGCGGGTCGCGTCCGAGTGCGGTGTTGTGCCATCGGATGTCGTCTTCGTACGCCCCGGCTCGCTGCCGAGGACGACGTCGGGCAAGCTGCGCAGACTGGAGGTCAAGCGCGGTCTCGAGGCCGGCGAGTTCTAGAACCCGCCGAGACAGTCTCGGTGCGCGGAATGACAGGATGACGCCCGTGGCCGAGCGTGTCAGATTTCCGAGCACCACGGGCCCCGTCCTGGCGGGCCTCGTCGATCTTCCCGAGGGCGACCTGCGCGGATGGGCTGTCTTCGCACACGGCTTCACTCTCGGCAAGGACAGTCCCGCCGCCAGCCGGATCTGCAAGCAGCTCGCCGTCGAGGGCATCGGTGTGCTGCGTTTCGACAACCTCGGCCTCGGCGATTCCGAGGGGGACTGGGGCGACGGTTCGTTCTCGCACAAGGTCGACGACACCGTCCGCGCGGTCGAGTTCATGAACGAGTCGGGCCGCGAGGTTCGGCTGCTCGTCGGTCACTCCTTCGGCGGCTCGGCGGTAATCGCTGCCGCACACGAATGCCCGACCGTGGCGGCGGTCGCGAGCGTCGGCGCGCCGTACGAGCCCGGACACGTCGAAAAGAATTACGACGCGCTGGTCGCACGGATCGAGGCTGAAGGGGAGGCGCCGTTCTTGGCCGGGGGAAAGGCGCTCACGCTGAAGCGGCACTTCATCGAAGACGTTCGCAATGCCGATCTCCGCGAGCAGATCCGGACCCTGCGCAGGGCGCTGATCGTCATGCATTCGCCCACCGACAACACCGTCGGCATCGCCAACGCCAGCGAGATATTCCGCGCGGCCAGGCATCCGCGCAGCTTCGTCTCGCTGGAGGGGGCCGACCACCTGCTCACCGGCAAGAACCAGGCGGCGCGAGCCGCCAAGATCATCAGCGCCTGGGCCGACCCCTACCTCTGACGGACGAGCCGGCACTCCACGCCGAAGTGGTCGGAGGGAAACACCCGCGGCAGCTCAGGGGAGATCGGTTGTGTACCAAGCAATTCGATGCCGGCTGAACGCCAGCGGGTTCCCTTGAGAAGCACGCGGTCGAACCGCACGTGTCGCTTCTTGTTCCGAGCGTCGAAGCGCATCAGATTGATCGAGGTGTTCTCGGTGTAGCCGGGGTCGTCCGGCCGCAGCGCGGGCCACACGTCGCAGAACGGCGCGGCGATCCGTTCGTTCTCTGTGTCCCGCATGTTGAAGTCCCCGAGCACCAAGGCATTTTCGACTGTCCGCAGCGCACGGAAGATCCTGCGCAACTGCCAACCGCGTAGCCGTGCCGAGGACTTGCCGCTGTCCAGGTGCACGCAGCAGACGATCTGCCGGGCGCCGTCGAGGGCCAGCTCCGCTTCGAGGAATCCGCGCGTCTGGCGCGTCGGCAGCTGTGAGTACGTGGCACGCACGACGGGCACCCGCGACAGCATCAGCATCCCGTAGTTGCCGGTGCCATCGCCGACCACCGACGCGGTCAGATAAGCCTCGCGTATCCACGCCTGTTCGAGGAACATGTCAAGCGCCACCGGCGTGACCTCTTGCAGGACAATGACATCGGGCGTGCGCTCACCGAGCAGATCGGCGATCGCCTGGTAGCGCAGCTGGGCGTGGTAATCGTCGAACCAGATGTTGAATGTCGCGACAGTCAACTCGTCGGGGTCGCTGGCCCGTCCGTCATCGACGTCCACCCACGCACCTGTCGCCGCATCGAAGCGCCGGACCGTGACGCGGCGTCGCCGCCGAAACAGCCTCACCGCAGCTTGACGACGACTTTGCCCTTCGCGCTGCGGTCTTCCAGCGACGCGATCGCATCGGCTGCGCGCTCGAGCGGGTAGATCTCGGGGGTGGGCGCGGAAACCTTGCCCGACGCGAGCAGCGGTTCGAGCTCGCCCCACTGTTCGAGCAGATAGCCCGGATGCGTGCCCGCCCAGGCGCCCCAACCGACACCGACGGCGTCGACGTTGTTGAGCAGCAGCCGGTTTACCTTGACCTCGGGGATCGAGCCGCCGGTGAATCCGACCACGAGCAGTCGCCCGCCCGGCGCCAGCGAGCGCAGCGAATCGGTGAACCGGTCGCCGCCGACCGGGTCGACGACGATGTCGACGCCGCGGCCTGCGGTCAGTTCCTTGACGGCATCCTTGAAGCCGTCGGCCAGTACGACGTCGGAGGCGCCGGCCGCCTTGGCGATCGCGATCTTGTCCTCGGTGCTGACAACGGCGATGGTGCGCGACGCGCCCCACGCCGGTGCCAGCCGCAGCGTCGATGTCCCGATACCGCCGGCAGCACCGTGCACGAGGACCGTCTCACCCTCGGCAAGACGGCCCCTGGTGAGCAAGGCGTGATGCATGGTGAGGTCGTTGAACAGCAGACCGGCCCCGGCCTCGAACGACACCGAGTCGGGCAGCTTGAACACCCGATCCGGTGCCAACGCAACGACTTCGGCCATCGCCCCGCACAGCATTGTCAGGCCGCATACCCGATCGCCCGCCGAGACGTGTGCGCCGTCGGGTGCGCTACGCACCACGCCGGCGATTTCGGCGCCAGGCGTGTAGGGCATCTCCGGCTTGTACTGGTAGAGCCCGCGCGACTGCAACGCATCGGGGAAGGCCACCCCGGCGGCGTGTACGTCGACCAGGACAGCGCCGTCGCCCGCCGGTTCGTCGATCTCGACGAGCTTCGCCGCTTGCGGTCCGTCCAGGCTGGCTATCTGTATCGCGCGCATTGTGGCCTTTCTTTCGTCGACGCCACCATTTAACTCCTGCGGGAACTCCGACCAACCGACCGGTAGGCTGATAAATCCGGCAACGTTGCCGAGCGCGAGGGGAGTACCAATGGCGGGAGGTCAAAGAGGCCGATCGCGGGTGAGAAGATTCGCGGCGGCCGAGGCGTTGGGCCGCGGGCGCAGCGTCGGCGTGCGTTCGAAGGACGGCATCCGCCTGCACGCCGAGGTCTTCGGACCCGAGGACGGTTACCCCGTGGTGCTGGCTCACGGCATCACCTGCGCCCTTCGGGTGTGGGCCTACCAGATCGCCGACCTGGCGAAGGATCACCGCGTCATCGCCTTCGATCACCGTGGCCACGGCCGCAGCGCAATACCCGTCGGGCGCAGCGGCTACAGCCTTGACTGCCTGGCCGGCGACGTCGACGCCGTGCTCGAGGCAACGTTGAAGCCGGGGGAGCGCGCCGTCATCGCGGGCCACTCGATGGGCGGTATCGCGATCTCGTCGTGGGCGGATCGTTACCCCGATCGGGTGTCAGAGCTTGTCGATGGAGCCGCCCTGATCAACACGACCACCGGCGACCTGCTCCGTCATGTGAACTTTCTGCCGGTGCCACCGCCGTTGGCCGCCGCCCGCGTCCGCACCGCGGGCACATTGCTCAAGACGTTCGGTGAGGCGCCGCTGCTGCGAGTGGCTACGCGCACGAGCCGACGATTCGTGTCTTCCCTGGCGGTGGGCCGTGACGCCGATCCTGCGATCGCGGAGTTCATCTACGAACTGTTCACCGCGACCCCGCCCGCCGGACGAGGCGGTTGGGCCCGCACGCTCGTCGACCAACTCGGACCGCAACACATCGGGTTGACGAACCTGTCGGTGCCGACCCTGGTGATCGGAAGCGACGAGGATCGGCTGCTGCCGATGGTGTCGTCGCGCCGAATTGCCAAAGAGGTGCCGAATCTCGCGCAGTTCGTCGAGCTCTCGGGCGGTCATTGCGCGATCCTCGAGCGTCCCGATGAGGTCAACAAGCACCTGCGCTGGCTCATCGACTCGGTCACCGAGGAGCGACGGGTCAGCTCCTAGCCGACAGCTCCCGGTCCACCTCCTCGGCCGCGCGCCGACCCGAGCGGATCGCACCGTCGAGGAAGCCCGTCCAGGTATCGGCGGTTTCCGTTCCGGCCCAGTGGATGCCGTCGACCGGCTTACGCAACCACGGCCCGTACGTCGTCCACGAACCCGGCGGCACCGCTGCGGTCGGGCCGCCCGGCGCGAATTCCTCTGCGCTCCAGCAGTGATCGAGGTAGTCGATGGGGTCCAGCGCGGCATCACCGAACAACGCCGCGAACCCTTTCAGCGCGCGGTCGCGCCGGTCGGCGGGGGGCAGCGGGTCGAACGTCCGCGAGTCGGTGAATCCCAGTAGGACGCCGGGACCTTGAACGTCGGAGTCGCCGGGGCTGACGTCGAACGTGATGAAGACCGGGCCCTCGTCGGACAACGCCTCACCCGAACAGCCGTTGGCACGCCAGAACGGCGTTTCGTAGGCGGCGTACGCCTTGCTCAGATTGCCCTGCGGCCAGTGCTGTGCGAGCTTGCCGTATTCGGGTGGCAGCTCCGGTAGGAATGCGATGCCCTTGCGATGTTCCGGCGGAATGGCCACGATGACGGCCTTCGCGGTGACCGTTCCCTTGTCCGAAATGATTGCCAACGTGCCGTCTGTGTGGCGTTCGATCGTGCGCACCGCGGCGTCCAGCACCACCCGCGGACCCAGCTCGTCGGCCATCCGGATCGCGATCTGCTGCGTGCCGCCGGGGAAGCGGTCCTGCTGGGCGCCGCCCTCGACGTCGAGCATGCGGCCGAGGCCGCCCGCGGCCTTGACGTAGCGCACGGCGTGCAGCATCGACACCGCATCGGGCTCGCACCCCCACGTCACCCGGGCCATGATCGTCATCAGGTCCCTGGTCCCGGCGCTAGCGTGCACGTATCGCAGCCACTGGTCCAGCGTCTTCGAGTCGAGGATGTCGGCGATCGGCGACGTCCACGGTTCGTCCACCGGCACCCGCCGGCACACCCGCTCGAACCGCCACTGGATGCGGGATACGTCGAGGAGTTCGAGGATGGACAGCCTCGGAATCGTGCTGCGATAGGCGCGGACCTTGCCGCGCCACCGAATGAGGTTCTTTCCGCGGCTGTGGGTCGGCACCGTGAGGCAGCCCAGCTCGTCGGCCATCGCGACGACCGCGTCCTGGGTCGGCCCGACGAAGGTGCCGCCGAGGTCCACGGGGACGCCGGCGATGGTCGCCGTCGACGATCGGCCGCCGACGCGGTCGCGGCCCTCGAGCACCACGACGTCGCGGCCGCGTTTGTCCAGTTCGCGCGCGGCCGCCAAGCCTGCGAACCCGGCACCCACTACGACGACGTCGGCACTTGCAGGGGTGTTCACGCCACTAGGCTCTCACGCTGTGAAGATCATGACAGCGTTGTTCGGCCCGACGGATGCGATCGAACGCGCGCACGCGCTGCGCGAGGCGGGAGCCAGTGGCGTATTCACGTTCGAAGGGCCGCACGACGTGTTCGCCCCGCTGACGGTCGCTTCCACCGTAGGCGGCCTCGATCTCATGACGAACGTGGCAATCGCGTTCCCGCGCAACCCTGTTCAGCTCGCGCACGAGGCCAACGACATGCAGCTGCTGGCGCAGGGACGCTTCACGCTCGGCCTCGGCACGCAGGTGCGCGCCCAGATCGAGAAACGCTACGGCACGGACTTCGACAAGCCGGTCGCGCGGATGAAGGAGATGGTCGGCGCGCTACGCGCGATCTTCGCCGCGTGGAACGACGGCGAGCGGCTCGATTTCCGCGGCGAGTACTACCGGCACACCCTGATGACGCCGACCTTCAACCCGGGACCGAATCCGTTCGGTCCGCCCCCGATCTACCTCGGGGCGCTGGGTCCGTTGCTGACGCGGGCGACCGCCGAGGTCGCCGATGGCCTGCTGGTCATGCCGTTCGGGTCGAGGCGCTTCCTCGACGAGGTCACCATGCCCAATGTCCGGAAGGGACTGGCGTCGGCCGGGCGCGACGCCGCGGACCTCGCGATCGTTCCCGAGATCATCGTGTCGGTGGGAGAAGACCACACGGCCGCTCGCCGCCTGCTGGGCTTCTACGGATCGACGCCCGCGTACCGCCCCGTCCTGGACGTGCACGGCTGGGGTGACCTGCAACCGGAGTTGAACACGCTGTCCAAGCAGGGTCGCTGGGAGGAGATGGGCAAGCTCATCGACGACGACATCCTGCACACCATCGCGGCCTGTGGAAGTCCCGCCGAGGTCGCCGCGCACATCCGCGGCCGGGTCGACGGCGTCGCGGACCAGATCTGCCTCTACCAGCCCGGACCGATCGCGGTGGAGTCATTGGCGTCGATCGTGGACGCGCTCGGGTCCTGACCCATATCGTGGTACCCAGCCGAACCAAAGGAGGTTGCGGGTGGAGCAGCGCGATTATTTCGATGTCTTGATCATCGGCGCGGGAATATCCGGTATCGGCGCCGCGTATCGAATCCACGAGAAGAACCCGAACCTGACCTATGCGGTGCTGGAACGCCGCGCCCGCATCGGCGGTACCTGGGACCTGAATCGCTATCCGGGTATCCGGTCCGACAGCGACATCTTCACCCTCAGCTACCCCTTTGAACCGTGGCGGCGTCCGGAGAACGTGGCCGACGGTGAGGACATCCGCGAATACCTGGTCCAGACGGCCCGCAAGCACGGCATCGAGCAGCACATCCGGTTCAACACCCGAGTGCTGTCGGCCGATTGGGACTCGAGCACCGACACCTGGACCGTGCGCACCGAACACGACGGCGACTTGACGACCTACCGCTGCCGCTTTCTGTTCTTCGGCACCGGCTACTACAACTACGACGAACCCTACCGACCGGAATTCCCTGGCCTCGAACAGTTCTCGGGCGAAGTGATCCATCCACAACACTGGCCCGAATCGCTCGACTACACCGGCAAGAAGCTCGTGGTGATCGGTAGCGGCGCGACCGCGGTGAGCATGATTCCCTCGCTGACGGAGAAGGCCGGCCACGTCACCATGCTGCAGCGGTCACCGACGTACATCCTGTCGACGCCCCGCATCAACCCCATCGTGCAATTCCTGCGCAAGCTACTGCCGGGTCGACTCGGCTATTCTGCGGCCCGTCTCTACAACACCTTTTTCACGGTGGTCGTCTACGCCTTCGCGAGGACGTTCCCGCGGCTCAGCAGGTCCTACGTACGCAGCAGCGCGAAACGTCATCTGCCGCAGGGCTATCCGGTCGACACGCATTTCAAGCCACGCTACGACCCGTGGGATCAACGACTGTGCGCCATTCTCGACAACGACTTCTACGACACGATCGCAGACGGCCGCCTGGATGTGGTCACCGACGCGATCGACCACATCGACGCCACCGGAATCGTGCTGCGCTCGGGAAAGCGAATCGACGCGGACATCATCATTTCCGCCACCGGAATCCAACTGCAGGCGCTGGGCGGTGTGGCGTTGAGTGTCGACGGTACGGAGGTCAAGCCACAGGACCGGTTCGTCTACAAGGAGCACATGCTCGAGGACATCCCCAACGCCGCGTGGAGCGTCGGCTACATCAACGCGTCCTGGACGTTGCGTGTCGATCTGACGGCGCGAGCGGTGGCAAAGCTGTTGGCGTACATGGATGCCCACGGCTACACGCATGCGTACCCGCATCTCGGTGACAAGCCGATGCCCGAGAAGCCAGCGTGGAACATCAACGCCGGTTACGTCCAGCGTTCTGGACATGTGCTGCCCAAATCGGGCACTCACCGGCCGTGGAACGTGCGGCACAACTATGTGCTCGATGCCATCGACCACCGGTTCGACCGGATCGAGGAATCGATGGTCTTCGGCCGTGCGCATGACCGGGCTGTGAAGTCCGCCTAGGAGGTTAGCCATGACTGACTACAGCGACGTGCTGATCATCGGTGCGGGTTTCTCCGGCATCGGCGCGGCCTACCGCATCCGCGAGGAGAACCCCAACCTGAGCTACGTGATCCTGGAGCGGCGCGAGCGCCTCGGCGGCACGTGGGACCTGTTCCAGTATCCGGGCATTCGATCCGACAGTGACATCTTCACACTGAGCTTTCCCTGGGAGCCGTGGACGCGGAAGGAGATGATCGCCGACGGCGGCGACATCTGGCAGTACATGGCCGACGCGGCACGCAAGCACGGTATCGACGAGCACATCCGTTTCAACACCCATGTCATCTCCGCCGACTGGGATTCGGACAGCGACACCTGGACCGTTCAGACGGAACAGAATGGCGAGCCGAGGACGTACCGCGGACGGTTCCTGTTCTTCGCCAGCGGCTATTACAACTACGACGAGCCCTACACGCCGCCCTTTCCCGGTATCGAGGACTTCAAGGGCGATGTCGTGCATCCCCAGCACTGGCCCGAAGGATTCGACTACACGGGCAAGCGATTGGTCGTCATCGGCAGCGGCGCGACGGCCATCAGCATGATCCCGTCGCTGGCCGAGGGGGCCGCGCACGTCACCATGTTGCAGCGCACGCCGTCATACCTGATGTCCCTCCAGCGAGTACAACCCGTGATCAACGGCATCCGCAAAGTGCTGCCGCGCAGAGTTTCCCATGCGGTGGCACGCGTGATCTTGTCATTGTTCGGCTCGGTGCTCTGGCTGGTCGCGCGAAAGGCGCCCGAATTCAGTAAGCGTCTGCTGCGAAGGGACGCGGAGAAGTACCTGCCCGCAGGATACGACATCGACACCCATTTCACGCCGCCCTACAACCCGTGGGATCAGCGGCTGTGCTTCATCCTCAACGGCGATTTCTACAAGGCTGTGGGCAGGGATGACGTCGATGTCGTGACCGATCAGATCGACCACGTGGATGCCTCCGGCATTGTGCTGAGATCGGGCCGACGCATCGATGCCGACGTGATCATCACCGCGACCGGCATTCAATTGCAGGCGCTCGGTGGCGTCACGGTCAGCATCGACGGTGAGAAGATCGACCCGCACGACCGGTTCGCGTTCCGGCGTCACCTCCTCGAGGACGTGCCGAATGCGGCTTGGTGCTTCGGATACTCGAACGCGTCGTGGACGTTGGGCGCCGACATGACGGCGCGATCGGTCGCGAAGCTGTTGGCGTACATGGACTCCCACGGCTACACGCATGCCTACCCTCACCTCGGCGACGTCGACATGCCCGAGCAGCCGGTATTCAACCTCACGTCGGGCTACGTCCAGCGAGCACCGAATGTGCTGCCGAAGTCGGGCGTCGAGCGGCCATGGGCGGTGACGCACAACTATCTGCGGGACGCCATCGGTAAACGGTTGGAGGACATCGAGGAATCGATGGTGTTCGGCCGCGCGACTACGGCGTCCGCACCTGCAGCCCAGTCTGAAGCAGTCGGCTAGCCGAGAGCCCGAACGTCGACTTGAAGCGGTCGGCGAGATGCGACGGGCTCGCGAAGCCGGACTTCATCGCGGCCTCGGTCAGGTTGGCACCGCCCGCGATCGCGGTGCCGGCATGCATGAGCCGCACCCAGATCCGATAGCGCCGCAGGCTTGTTCCCAGCTCGTCGCGGAACAGGTGGAGGAACCGCGACTCTGAGAGCCCGGCTTCGGCGGCGAGTTCGCGCGACGGGACTGCCGTCGCAGGGTCCGTACGGATCCGGTGCGCTGCGGCCGCGATGCGTGCGTCGACACCCCGCTGCTCGGCTGGTGCTGCCAGGTCGAGCCAGCGGCAAGCGCTTTCGTCGTCGACCGGAGTGAACGTCAGCTCGGTCTCGGCACCGTGGGTAACTCCGATGTCACCGGCCCACTGCATCATCCGGCCCCGGCAGGACTCGGCGCGAACAGACGTCGGCTCCAGGTAGCAGGACACCAGCCCGCTGCCGCGGCATGTCAACTGGTGGGTCAGCCGCGGCGGAATGAGCACGCTGGTGCCTTCGCGGGTGGAGCCGTCGGGCGTCGTCACCGTCAACGGTCCGCCGATACCGGCGGCAAAGCACCACACCGAGCCCGAATGCGGCTCCAGATTCAGGCTCGGGCCGGCATACAGCGCTTGGCCCGGCCACAGCCAGACCGTGGGGCAGCAGGTTTGTGGAAGCGCCGCCGCCGTCCCTGCCGTCATGCTGATCTCCTAGGTCAACCGCACAGGAGGCTACCGTGACGATCGCGGTCATCGCCGTAATCGGCGTGTTCTTCGCGGGCATGGGCTGCTACGCGCTCGCGGTCCCGGACGCGATCATCCGCCCGTTCGGCATCGACCTCGGGTCGGCGGCGGCACGCTCGGAGGTCCGCGCGGTCTACGGCGGGTTCGGGCTCGCGATCGCGGGGGTGCTCGGATACGCGGCGGTTGCCGAGGGCGCCGTTCGTACGGGCATCCTGATCACCGTCGGCGCCGCGCTGGCCGGCATGGCGTTCGGCCGCCTGGTGTCAGCGGTGCTCGACGAACGAACGGCGTTCTACCCGAACTGGTTCTACTTTCTGGTCGAAGCCGTCGCCGCAGCCGCCCTCTTTGTGATTTCGGTGCGCTAACGCTCGCTGACGGGCGTTGTCAAGCTGCGTGGAGTCGGTCGGGGTCGTTTTCGGGTGGGAGGTTGATGCCCACAGTGGCCTTGGGTGATTCGGTGTGCGGGCGTGCGCGGAATCGTTCGGGGTGGGTGTCGTAGTAGGCCTGGAGGGCGTGGTCGCGTTGGAGCCACCGCTGCGTCCATTGCCCGTCGTGGACCTCGGCGGGGGTGAACAGTGCGATCCCGCTGTGGCGGTGGTGCTGGTTGTACCAGGAGACATAGGAGTTTACCCAGGCCCGCGCGGCATCGAGATCATCGAAGATACCGGGATAGTTCGGCCGGTATTTCATCGTGCGGAATTCCGATTCGGAGAACGGGTTGTCATTGCTGACCCGTGGCCGGTTGTGGGTCTGAGCGATGCCGAGATCGGCGAGGAGGTCTTTGAGATCCGTCGAGCGCATCGCCGGCCCAGAATCGGCGTGCACGACTGCGGGCGACCCGTGGGTGGTGATCGCGGTCTGGAACATCTGCGTGGCGAGATCGTCGCTCTCGCGTTGCTCGACGCGCCAGCCCACGATCTTGCGAGAGAAGATGTCAATTATCGAGTACGCCTTGAACGCCACGCCCCGCCACGGGTGCGCAGGTCGGTGATGTCCCAACTCCAGATCTGTTGCGGGCCGGTCGCTTTGAGTACTGGTGCCGGCCGCGGAATCTTGTTCGTCGAGCGGGTCGGGCAGATCGGACGAGCGCTTTGATCGACGATCGCGGCCGCGATACGCCACCAGGACCGCCGTGAGGCCAGCATCACCCCGTCATCCCAAGCGGCGGCAAACGAATGGTCCACCGACGTGCCCGCCTGCCAGCCGGTGATGATCTTGTCCTGGATCACCACGCGGTCACCCGCGCAGATGCGCGCGGGGTAGGCCCGATCTTTCTGCGGCACCGGGTTACTCACCCGCGGCCGCGGCTTGCGGCGGTAATGCCACGTCGAACGCGACAACCCGATCATCGTCAGCGCCGGCGCTGGGATCTGATCGCGGCGCTCAGCTCGGCGACGAGTCCGTTCTCGCGCTCGAGGAATCGTCGAGATCGGTCATCGTCAGGGCTGCATCGGGCTCTTCGGCGTTCATCGCATGCAAGAGCCCGATAGCTTTTCCCAGGGCCTCGTTGGCGTGTTCGAGCTCGCGTACCCGCGCCTGTAGTCGAGCCACTTCGGCCTCGTCGCGCTCCTGTTTCGCCGTCTGCGCCATCGCCAGCGCCGATCGTTTCGCCGGGGGAACCGTCACACCACTACCTTCTCGCGGAATAAGCCCCCGGTCGAGATCACCGGCGAACACCGTGGCTTCCCACCGCCTCAACTGGCGCACCGATACCCCCTGAGCAGCACGCCAGGATCCCTTCTGACCATGAGGCAACAAGTGATACTCAATGACGAACTCATGAATCTCGGCAGAGCTGAACCCCGCACTGATCGACACAACCCAACCCCTTCACACTGGCCCAAACCGACTCACAACCAGCGTGGCAAAGAGGGTGAGCGGTCGTATCCGCACCGAAGTCGCCGGAATTACGGAGCGACGGTGAGCCAGTCGGCGAAGCCCGACGGGTCGTGGCGGCCCAGCGCGCCGTGCTCGAACAGGCCCCAACCCTCGACGGACTTGCCGTTCTCGACGCACACCGCGCGGCCCACGTGGTCGATGACGCCGAAGCCCGCACGCCCGACGATCGCCGGATCGGTCATGTCGTAGGTGAGGCGTTCGGTGAACTTGTCGCCCTTCCACATGCCGTGCAGCCAGTCCGAGTCGCCGCCGTAGCCGCCGCCGACGTGGATGGGCACGGGCAGCTTGGACTCGACGTCGAAGCGCACGGGGGAGCCGTCCTGCGCGGTGGCCTCGATCGTCGCGCCGGTCGGGATGCGCGTGCCCGACGTGTAGTGGATTTTGACTCTCGGCCACCCCATCTGCTCGACCCGCCCGTCGCGCCAGATCCGGGTGACGTCGTTGAGGCTGCGGAACCCGTTGGGCTCCTCCTGGATGATCAGGCAGATCGCGAAGTCGTCGAACGCCATCGGCACGTACAGCCACCACATGCCCTCGAACGGCGGATGCGCCGGCCGGCCTGCGGGTTCGGCCTCACCGATCGGTCGGATGCCCCACGACCGATCGCGGCTGCCGATCCACACGTCGGGATTGACCTTGATCTCCTCGCCGTCGATCGAGATGGTCCCGGCCCAGCTGCCGACCTGGGCGAACCGTTGTGCATCCAGCGTCACGCGCGTCCCCGACCGAAGCACGTGGCGCTGCTCTTGGATGACATCGAACAGTCCGTCCCAGGTGAGGTCGGCAGCGATGCCTTCGGTCTCCTCGAGGATGATCCGAAGCTTGTGCAGCGGCTCGATGACCTCGACGCGGTAGCCCAGCACGTGCTGGTTCAGTCGGTCGGAGTCGATGCCGTCGCTCAGATGGACGGCAGTCTGGGTGTCGCCGCGGCGCACCAGGAAGAACGCGTCCTTGACGCCGAGGTTGGGGTAGTAGCCGAGGCCGGTGATCAAGAAGATGTCACCGGTGCGGTCGTGGGCGTTGAAGTAGGACCGGTCGTAGAAGTTGCGATCTGACGCCCCGGGCCACGCAATGGGTTGCGGGATCTGGTGGATCGGAAATTCGTCGGTGGGGCCGAGCATCAGGCGTCATCTCCAATGAGTCGTTTGAGTACAGAGGCGTGGTAGAACAGCGATTCGATGTCCTCGGGTGCTTCCATCTCGCCGAAGCGGACCCGACGTGCGGTGGTCCGCATGAAGACGCAGCACCAGATCACGCCGGAGTACACGTAGAACCACTTCAGGTCACCCAGCTCGACGCCGCTGTGCTGGGAGTAGACGGCGCGCACGTCCTCTTCGCGCATGACGTCCGGCAGTCCGGGTAGGCCGGCCAGTCCGGCCAGCTCCTGAAAGACCATGTGAGCGAAGATGATCCACGCCACATCCATCTCGCGCGGACCAAGCGTGGCCATCTCCCAGTCGAGCACGGCAGTTGGCTTGAACCCGTCGTAGAGCACGTTGCCGATGCGTGAGTCGCCCCAGACCAGAACGGGATCGGTGGCGGCGACGTCCTCGGGCCAGTTGACCTCCAACCACTCGAGCGAGCGCTCCACCAGCGATGAGGTGCCAATGTCGGGAACCGCGAACTGGTACCAGGATTTCAACCAGTTGAAGTTGCGGCGCAATGCATTCGGCTCCGACCCGTCGTCGAGAAAGTCGAACACCTTTTCCGGCTCGGGGATGGCATGCAGCTTGGCGATCACCTCGACGGTGCTGTCCTGCAGTTCGCGCTGGTTCTCGTAGGGGGCATCGGCAAACCAGTTGCCACCGAACGTATATGGCATCACATCGGGTGGCACGCGTCCGTCGACGTAGTCCATCAGGAAGAACTGCGTGCCCAGGACCGAGCCAGTGGCTTCCAGCCAGCGCACCGGGGGCACCGGCACGTCGGTCTTCTCGCCGACGATGCGGATGACGTCGAACTGATGGTCCATGCGGTAGGACGAGAACACCGGAACGTCGTGCTTGGCGGGGGCCACCCGGGCGACGAACTTCTGCTCGCGGCTTTCACCGTCTTCGTCCCAGCGGCCGGTCAGGATGATGGTCTCCGACGACATGCCGTTGGAGTCCACCCCGCTTTCCACGGTGACCTCGGGAACGGCCCCGCCGGGCATCACCGTCGACAGCCATTGCGACATCACCTCGGGGAGCGCGGTCAGGTCGCGGCTTGAGTGTTCTAGACGGCTGATGTCTTCGACAGCCGGTTCGCTTGGCATCAGAACTGTTCCTTCGGCCGGTAATTACGATACGATCCGTAGCGATATGAAATCAGACGTGTCGATCGTTGACAAGACCCCGGGCGCCGGGCGGCCCCGCGATCCACGCATTGACGCTGCCATACTTCGCGCCACCGCCGAACTACTTGTGGAAATTGGCTATTCGAATCTCACAATGGCCGCCGTCGCCGAGCGGGCAGGCACCACCAAGACCGCGTTGTACCGGCGATGGTCTAGTAAGGCGGAGCTGGTGCACGAGGCGGCCTTTCCCGCAGCGCCCACCGCGATCGAGACGCCGCCTGGCGACATCACCGCCGACATCCGCGCGATGATCGACGCCACCCGAGCGGTGTTCACCAGCCCGCTGGTACGCGCCGCGCTGCCCGGACTGATTTCCGACATGTCCGCCGACGCCGATCTCAACGCCCGTGTCATGGATCGCTTCACCGGTGCGTACGCCGCGGTGCGTACCCGATTGGCCGACGCCGTCGTGCGCGGCGAGGTACATGCCGACATCGACCCGGACAGGCTCGTCGAGGTGATCGGCGGTGCCACCCTGCTGCGCATGTTGTTGTGGCCCGATGAACCTCTCGGGGCCGAATGGGTTGACCAGACCACCGCGATCGTCGTCCACGGTGTGGTCGCATAGGAGTCCGTGGCTGTACGGCGAGCGACCGCGTCTGAACGGCGACACGCCACACGGCGCGTACATTTCGGGGTCACTCGCACGAGAGTCAGCGTTCGATCTGGTCCTTGTTGCGCTCTGTGACCGCGCGGAACCGATCGCCGAGGCCGTCGAAGTCGCGGCTCTGCGCGTTCGCGATGCGGTCTTCGGCCGCCAATGCCGGATCGATGACGGCGGCCGCGCCTGTCGTGTAGATCTCCTTGAGCCCCAGCATCGTTGAGCCTGCAACCTCGGCGATCTGCGACGCCAGCTCCAGCGCCCGGTCGAGGAGACCCTCGTGGGGGACGACCTCGGTCACCAGGCCGATGCGCTCGGCGCGCGCCGCATCGATGACTTCGCCGGTCATCGAAAGGCGCCTGGCCATCCCGAGGCCGACGAGCTGGGGCAGGCGTGCCGTCATTCCGCCGCCGGGCAGGATGCCGACGCGGGCGTGCGTGTCGGCGAAGACCGCCCGCTCGGATGCGATGAGAAAGTCGCAGCCGAGCGCCATTTCCAGGCCACCGGTGAACACCGCCCCGTTGATCGCGGCGATGATCGGGGTGCGCATTCTCCCGGTGGCCTCGATGCAGCTGTGCGACCGGAACTCCGCGAAATACTCGGTGCCGTCGCGCTGCGCCTCCTTGAGGTCGACGCCCGCGCAGAATGCCGGGTCGGCGCCGGTGAGCACGACGGCACGCACTGAATCGTCGGCGTCGGCGTCGGTCAACGCAGTGTACGTCGCGCGGATCAGGTCGCGGCCCAGGGCATTTCGGGCTTCAGGGCGGTTGAGCGTCAGTACTCGGACCGCGCCGTGGTCGGTTCGGGCGAGGATGTGTGTAGGAGTCATGCTGGCACACAATCTTTCTCGTCGGTTCGCTGCCAGCGGCGAACCTGGAAGAAGAACGCCCCGGTGAAAGCCAGGCCGCAGGCGAAGGTCACTGCTAGATCGACGCCGGAAACGAGACCGCGTTCGACGTAGAAGTTAGTGATGACGGTGAAGCCGGGGATGTAGACAACTGCCCCGGTGACCGCACCGGGGAAGTAGCGGCCTGTCTTCAAGGACTCGCAAATATGGAAGAACCCGTTGATCAACAGAACAGCGATGAAGAACCACACCGCGGGCAGGTACGTGACGCTCATGACCAGCACCACGATGGGATTGAAAAGACCGGCGACGGCATCGGTCAGGAAAGCTCGTCGCGCAGTCAGCGGTCCATGGGGATCCGCGCTGCCCCATGCGACGCCGTTGAAGTAACGCAAAAAGCCGCCGGGCCAGACGTATTCCTCGATCGTGTGCAGTGTGGCCATCGGCCAGATCAACCAGAACACCCAATCCGGATCCGTGCGGCGCACGGGATCAATCAGGATGAAGATGCCAAGTGCCACTGCAACGACTGCGCCTGCGGTGTTGAGCCATTGTGTCGCGCGCGTGTACCGACGATAATCGTCTACCGAATAGGACGGACTCGGCGCTTGCAAAGTTGTTGCTGTGGACATTATTTCGCCTTCCTTCGGTTGGATTTCACTCGAACGGCGTGTCCGTCGAGGAAGCGCTGAACATGGGTGGCTATGTCGACTTCCGGCGGTTGGGGCAACAGGCGGCTGATGATGCCGAGGTACACCAGCGGTCCGACGAGCGACGCGTAAGCCTGTAGTGGTGGCTCCTTGAGCAGCAGTCCGTCGTCCTGGTAGCGCTCGAGCGTGGCGGCGACCCGCGCGACTGCGTCCATCGAATGGCCCGCCGCCGCACGCAGTTCCGCGTTGGTGGATAGTTCGGAGAGGATCACCGGCAGGGTGAGCCGTCGACGTCCCGCGGCGTCCCAGATGGCGGCGGCAATACGTTCGAGATCGGCGCGCAAGTCGCCGCTGTGTTCGCCGACCTGATCACCGATGGCGGCGGCCTCGCGCTCGAATGCCGCGGCGATGAGCTTGGCCTTCGAACCAAAGCGCCGGAATATCGTCACCTCGTTGACGCCGGCAACATCTGCAACTCGGCGCGTGGTCAGCGCGCGGAACCCACTTTCTTCGGCACACGCAATGACGGCGTCGAGTACCGCAGTCTGCGTTGCATCCCAGTCCTGGTGGGGCACCTCGACCTCCAATATGTGTGCATGTAAGTGCTTGCTTGCATCGAGATTAAGCCCGAGGGTGGGCTGTGTCAAACGATTGCGTTCTCGCGAGGCGCGCTCGACAGGCGTACATTAAGTTACGTACTCGTATCGTAATGTTAGGGACGTCAATGACGCAGATATTGGTTGTCGGAGCCGGTCCGGCGGGATTGGCCCTGGCGTGTGCCCTGCTACAACATGGTGTAGCGGTGCGGGTCGTGGACAAGGCCGCGGGACCGGCCACGACGTCACGGGCGAACTTCCTGCATGCGCGTGGATCGGAGGTGTTGGACCGACTCGATGCACTCGGCGATCTGCCGCAGCGGTCCGTGCGCGCGATGCAGATCACGAACTTCTTGGGCGACAAGCCGATTGGGCGGATCCGCTTCGGCGACCCAGGTATGAAGACGGCCGCTCCACCGATGGTGATCTCGCAGGCCGAGGTCGAGGCAACACTGCGGGCCCGGCTTTCCGAACTCGGCGGCGCGATCGAGTGGAGCACGCCGCTGGCCGACTTGCGCCAAACACCTTCCGGAGTGGTCGCCACCGTTGGAGACGAGGAGGCGACTACGGCGTGGCTGATTGGCTGCGACGGGGCGGCCAGCACCACCCGCGGGCTCGCTGGTATCGGCTTTCCCAGGGTGAAAATCAGCGAGCGCTTCCTGCTTGCCGACGTCGAATTGAATTGGGATCTGGATCGCTCGGGCACCACTGGCTGGATCCATCCGAGCGGATTGATCGGCGTGATGCCGATGCCCGGGGGGCTGTGGCGTGTCTTTGCCTACGATCCTGGTCAGCAGGCCGACAAGCCGAGCGAGTCGGAAATCCTTGCTCGACTCGTGCAGATTCTCCCCGAGCGGACCGGCCGTGACGTTCGTGTTCTCGACGCCCATTGGTTGTCGATGTTCACCGTGCACCGGGGGCTGGCTGACACATATCGGCGTGGCCGGGTGCTGATCGCCGGAGACGCCGGCCATATCCACGCCCCGTTCGGCGGGCAAGGCATGCTCACCGGGCTCGGTGACGTGGAGAACCTCGCGTGGAAGCTCGCTCTCGTCGTCGACGGCCGCGCCGACGTGGCGTTGCTCGACACCTATGAATCAGAGCGTCGGCCGCTGGCCACCGAGGTGTTACGCGGCACCAGCGCGGTCACGCGGATCAATGTGGCCCAAAGCCGTATCGGACGCTTCATCCGCGATCGGGTCGTCGCGCCTCTCTTCAAGATTCCCGCCCTTCAACGGTCGGTCACTTTTCGAGCCTCGCAGCTGTGGGTGAGCTACCGACGGGGTCCGCTGGCCGAAACTTCGCTCTTGAGAGGGAAGCTGACAGAAAAGCCGGGACCGGGTGACCGCGTTGCCGACCGGGACTGCTTCCGCGCTGACGGTGCGTCGACACGCCTCTATGTGGAGTTGCGTGGACGGTGGGCGCTGCTGAGCGCCGACGAGTCGCTACTGCAGACCGCCCGTGCACACCTTGGAGATCGAATTGCCTTGTTGCGCAGGGTAGATCACGACAACTGGCTGGTGCGTCCGGATGGCCACCTGGCCTGGCGAGGCCACGATCCTGCGGCGTTGGAACGCTGGCTGCGATCGGCGCTCGGCAACGGAACGGTCAGATGACGACCGCCGCTCGTGGCCGGCCGCGCGACCCCGCACTGGACAAGGCGATCATGACCGCCGCGCTGGACTCGTTCATCGAACATGGCATCGCAGGGATGAGCATCGAACAGGTCGCCAAGCGCGCGGGCGTCGGAAAGCCGACTGTCTACCGTCGCTGGTCGAGTAAGGAGCAACTCGTCGCGGATGCGATCGAGGCGTTTGTCGCCACGGGAGTGCAATGGCCGTCTCGCGACGAGATTGACGCCGTCAGGCCACAGGAGCTGATCCGCCGCAACATCGATACCGCCGCGCGCACCGCCGCCGACGCGATGTTCCGAGCGCTCGTCGCGCAGATCTACGGCTCTGCGGTGACGCATCCCTTGTTGATGCAGACGTACTGGGACCACTACGTCGGTCCCCGCCGCACATTGGCGATCGCGATGCTGAAGCGGGCTCAAAGCGAAGGCTCGGTTCCACCTGACGCCGACCTCGACGTGCTCGTCGACATGCTCGCGGGCGCCGTCACTTACCGTGTGCTGCAGCCCAATCCGCCCAATGCTCGGCAGATGCGGCGCTACCTCGAATCCGCCTACCGGCAAGTCGGGCTGCTGCCGTGACGCGCTAGCGCAGAAACTGGTTGGCGGTGTTGGCGAGGTCCAGCAGCGGCTGCGGCAGCGCGCCGAGGGCGAACGTGACGGCGGCGGTGACGGTGACGACGGCGGTGCTGAGCACGCTGGGCACCACGACGGTCGGTGCGTCGTCGGGCGGGTCGGTGAAGAACATCAACACGATGACCCGCACGTAGAAGTACGCGGCGACGGCGCTGGCGAGCACGCCGACGATGACCAGCGGTATCGCGCCGCCCTCGCCCGCGGCCTTGAAGACCGCGAACTTGCTGACGAACCCGCTCGTCAAGGGAATACCCGCGAACGCCAGCAGGAACAACGAGAACACCACCGCCACGACGGGATACCGTCTGCCGAGCCCCGCCCAGCGGGCCATCGCGGTGTCTTCTTCACCGGCAGAATTGCGGACCAGGCTCACCACGGCGAAGGCACCGACGGTGCTGAATCCATAGGCGAACAGATAGAACAGGGTCGACGACAGGCCGGACTCGTTCTCGGCGATCACACCGGTGAGAATGAACCCCGTATGCGCCACCGCCGAGTAGGCCAGCATGCGCTTCACGTCGGTCTGCGTGATGGCGGTGACGGTGCCCACGACCATCGTGAGGATCGCGATCGCCCACAGGACCGGCCGCCAGTCGTCACGCAGTTCGGGTAGCGCGACGTAGAACACCCGCAGCATCGCACCGAAGGCGGCGATCTTGGTGGCGGCGGCCATGAACGCGGTGATCGGGGTCGGAGCGCCCTGGTACACGTCGGGAATCCACGAGTGGAACGGCACGGCGCCGACCTTGAACAGCACGCCCACCAGCAGCATCGCCGTACCGATCAGGGCCAGCGACGTCTTCCCGGACCCGGCGGACACGACCGCGGCGATCTCACGTAGGTCCAGGGTCCCCGAGTAGCCGTACAGCATTGCGGCGCCGAAAAGGAAAAATGCCGACGAAAAGGCGCCGAGCAGAAAGTATTTCAGCGCGGCTTCCTGCGAGAGCAGACGCTGTCGACGGGCTAGACCGCACAGCAAATACAGGGGCAGCGACAGCACCTCGAGCGCGATGAACATCGTCAGCAGGTCGTCGGCTGCGGGGAACAGCAGCATGCCGCCGACGGCGAACATGGTCAGCGGGAACACCTCGGTCTGGATCACCCCGGCCTTGGTGGCGAGTTGCTCGGCCACCGAGCCGGGAATCGCGGACGCCTGCGGCGTGAACCCGTCCAAGCCGCGAGCTCCATTGCCGCCCTCCGTGTCTGTCCCGATCTGGCGTTCGGCGATCAACAGGATGCCGAGCACCCCGACGAGCAGGATCGTGGCCTGGAGGAACAACGCCGGCTTGTCGATGACGACGGCACCCATGATCGCTGAGTGGCCGATCGTGCCGTGCAGATCGCGGGCAAGCATCACGACGGCGACCAGCGCGGCGATCAGGCCGCCGAGGCACAGCACGAGCTGAGCGGCGTACCTGCGCTGGCGCGGCAGAAACGCCTCGACAAGCACGCCGAGGATGGCCACGCCGAACACGATCAGCATCGGGGACAGCAGGTCGTATTCGACGACGGGCGTAGTCAGATTCATCGCGTCGGCCCTTCTGCGAACTGAGGAACCGGATCAGGTTGATCGATGGTGGTCAACGTGTGGGTGACCGCCGGGTTGATCACGTCCAGCGCGGGTTTGGGATAGACGCCCAGCACGATCAGCAGCGCGATAAGCGGTGCGACGACGAGGATTTCGCGTGGGACGAGATCGCGGATCTTGTCGTTGCCGTCCTTGACGGGTCCAGTCATCATCCGCTGGTACATCCACAGGATGTAGACCGCGGACAGCACCAGCGCCGTCGACGCGAACACCGCGAACACCGGGTAGCGGGTGAACGTGCCGACCAGCACCAGGAATTCGCTGATGAACGGTGCCAGACCCGGCAGCGACAGGGTCGCCAGCCCCGACACCAGGAAGGTGCCGGCGAGGACGGGTGCGACCTTCTGCACTCCGCCGTACGACTCGATGAGGCGACTGCCTTTGCGTGACACCAGGAATCCCGCAATCAGGAACAGCGCCGCCGTCGAAAGGCCGTGGTTGACCATGTACAGCGTCGACCCGGACTGGCCCTGGCTGGTCATCACGAAGATGCCGAGGATGATGAAGCCGAAGTGGGAGATCGACGTGTAGGCGATCAGGCGCATCACATCGGTCTGGCCGATCGCGACAATAGCCCCGTAGACGATGCCGATCACGGCCAGCGTGATGATCATCGGCCGGAAATACGTTGCGGAGTCGGGGAACAACTGCAGGCAGTACCGCAGCATGCCGAACGTGCCGACCTTGTCCATGATCGCCATCATCAGCACGGCGCTGGCGGGCGTGGCCTCGACCGCGGCGTCGGGCAGCCAGCGGTGGAAGGGCCACAGCGGAGCCTTCACAGCGAACGCGAACATGAAGCCGAGGAACAGCAGGTTCATCACGGCCGGATTGACGACGAACTCGCCGCTGGACACCGCTTCGACAATCAGGCGGAAGTCGAACGTGCCCGCCTCGAAGGCGTCGCTGCCCGCGGTCACGACGTAAAGCCCGATCACCGCGGCCAGCATGACCAGACCGCCGAACAGGTTGTACAGCAGGAACTTCACCGCCGCTTTGGACCGACCCGCACCGCCGAACCCGCCGATGAGGAAGTACATCGGGATGAGCATCGCTTCGAAGAAGACGTAGAACAGCAGGATGTCCAGCGAGACGAGCGACATGATCACCATGCCCTCGACGGCCAGCGTGAGCGCGAAGTACGCGTGCGTGGAGCGTCCACCCCATGCGGCCTGGTCGCTGACGTCGTTCCAGCCGGCGATCAGCAGCAGCGGCACCAGCACCGCCGTGAGGGCGACGATCGCCAGCGCGATGCCGTCCAGCCCGAGGATGTAGCCGGTGCCGAACGACGGTATCCACTTGTGGGATTCGACAAACTGGTACTGGTCACCGGCGGGGTCGAAGTTGACCGCGAGCAGCACCGTGATGGCCAGCACCACCACCGAGACGACCAGCGCCAGCCACTTGGAGGCCGCGCGCAGCGATGCGGGCAGCAGGATCACGATCGCGGCGCCGACCATCGGCACCACCCAGAGAACCGTCAACCACGGGAATGAAGTCACCACAGCTGCACCGCCAGGATCGCGCCGACGACGAGTAAGGCCCCGACCAGCATCGACAACGCATAGGAGCGGGCGAACCCGGTCTGCAGGTGGCGCAGTCCTGACGATGAGCGGGACACGAGCGCCGCCAATCCGGTTCCCGCGCCGTCCACTACCTCATCGTCGATTTCGACCAACCCCTTGGCGACCAGCTGACCCGGCCGCATGAACAACTCTTCGTTGAGCGCGTCGCCGTAGAGGTCCCTGCGTGCCGCACCGGTGAGCGCAGAACCGGCGGGCATCTCGACGGGAATCTCGCGCGTGCCATACATCCGGTAGGCGATCACGATGCCGACAGCCACGACGGCCAGGATCACGGTGGTGACCACCCAGACCGGCGCGACGTGGTGGATCTCATGGGTGCCGACGACGGGCTCCAGCCAATGCTCCAGCGTGCCGCCGATTGCGAATGCGGCGCCCGAACCCACGGAGCCGACAGCCAGCAGGATCATCGGCCACGTCATCACTTTCGGCGACTCGTGCGGATGTGCATCCGGGGCCCAACGCTTTTCGCCGAAGAACGTCATCAGCATCACCCGGGTCATGTAGAACGCGGTGATGCCCGCGCCGAGGATCGCTGCGCCGCCGAGGATGTAACCCTTGACTCCGCCCGCGCCGAGGGCCGCCTCGATGATGCCGTCCTTGGAGAAGAAGCCGGCCAGCGGGGGAACGCCGATGATCGCCAGGTAGCCGAGGCCGAACGTCGCGAACGTGATCGGCAGCGCCTTGCGCAGGCCGCCGTAGCGGCGCATGTTGACCTCGTCGTTCATCCCGTGCATCACCGACCCTGCACCGAGGAACAGGCCCGCCTTGAAGAAGCCGTGGGTGAGCAGGTGCATGATCGCGAAGGCGTAGCCGGCCGGTCCGAGGCCCGCCGCCAGCACCATGTAGCCGATCTGCGACATCGTCGATGCGGCAAGCGCTTTCTTGATGTCGTCTTTGGCGCAACCGATGATCGCGCCGAACAGCAGCGTCACCGCGCCGACGATCACGACGCCCAGTTGCGCGTTCGGTGCGAGGTCGAAGACCGGGCCGGATCGCACGATGAGGTAGACGCCCGCGGTCACCATCGTCGCGGCGTGGATGAGTGCCGACACCGGCGTCGGACCCTCCATCGCGTCCCCGAGCCAGGACTGCAGGGGCACCTGGGCGGACTTGCCGCAGGCGGCCAGCAGGAGCAGCAGGCCGATGGCGGTGAGCACGCCCTCGCTGACGTCCGGCGCGGCGGCGAAGACGCCGTCGAAGGAGATGGACCCGATGTAGGCGAACATCACCATCAGCGCGACCGCCAGGCCGATGTCACCGACACGGTTGACGACGAACGCCTTCTTCGCCGCGGTCGCCGCCGACGGCTTGTGCTGCCAGAACCCGATCAGCAGATACGACGCGAGACCCACGCCCTCCCAGCCGACGTACAGGCCCAAATAGTTGTCGACAAGCACCAGCAGCAGCATCGCCGACAGGAACAAGTTGAGGTAACCGAAGAAGCGCCGCCGCTCGGGATCTTCGGCCATGTAGCCGATCGAGTAGATGTGGATCAGCGAGCCGACGCCGGTGATCAGCAGCACGAAGCACATCGACAGCTGGTCGAGGTGCAGGCCGAAATCGACCTGCAGGCCGGCCACCGGCACCCAGCTGAACAACGCCTCGTGCACGGTGCGATGTTCGGCGTCGCGGCCGAGCATGTCGGTGAAGAGCATCGCGCCGACCACGAACGAGCCGAGTGAGGCCGCGGTGCCCAGCAGGTGGCCCCAGCCGTTCGTGCGCCGCCCGCCCAACAGAAGTATCGTCGCGCCTGCCAGCGGCAGGGCGATAGTGAGCCACACTGGAATCGTCATCGCGCCTTAGTGTTTCAGCAGACTGGCGTCGTCGACCGAGGCCGAACGGCGGGTGCGGAAGATTGTCATGATGATGGCCAACCCGATCACCACCTCACAGGCGGCGACCACCATGGTGAAGAAGGCGACCATTTGGCCGTCGAGATGCCCGTGCATGCGTGAGAACGTCACGAAGGCCAGGTTGCAGGCGTTGAGCATCAGCTCGACGCACATGAACATGACGATGGCGTTGCGGCGCAACAGCACTCCAGCTGCGCCGATCGTGAACAACAGCGCCGAAAGGTATAGGTAGTTGTCGGGGTTCACTTGTCGTCACCCCCGTCGCTGGTCACCGTTCGCCTCTGCAGGAGCGCGCTGACCGACAGCTCCGACGCCGAACCGTCGGGAAGACGGGCGGCCATGTCGACGGCGTTGTTGCGTGCGTACACACCGGGGTTCGGCAGTGTCGTCGGGTGTCCGCCCGGCTGGAGACGCTCCTGCGCCAGCTCGCGCTGGGTCCTGCGTCGTTCGAAGCGTTCGCGGTGGGCCAGCACCATCGCGCCAAGGGCGGCGGTGATCAGCAGTGCGCCGGTCAACTCGAACGCCCACAGGTACTCGGTGAAGATGAGGACGGCCAGGCCCTGGACGTTGCCGCCGGCGTTGGCCTGCGTCAGACCGACGAAGCCGCCCACCGAGACGCTGCCGATGCCCGCGATGAGCAGAATGCCGAAGCCCAGACCGACGACGATCGCCGCAATGCGTTGTCCCCGAATCGTTTCGACCAGCGACTCCGACGTGTCGACGCCGATGAGCATGAGCACGAACAGGAACAGCATCATCACCGCGCCGGTGTAGACGACCACTTGCACGACGCCGAGGAACAGCGCGTCCTGCGCGATGTAGAAGACCGCGAGCACGATCATCGTGGTGGCGAGGAACATGGCCGAGTACACCGCTTTGGGGGCGGCGACCACGCCGATCGCTCCGGCGACCGCAACGGTACCCAGTACCCAGAACAGCACCGCTTCGGTGGTGGAAGTGTGACCGGCGACGTCGGCGGTCGCTGACGCGAGGAACTCCAGTGTCACGTCACATCCTCGGCGACGGGCTTGATGTTGCCGCGGTAATAGTCCTCGTCGGTGCTACCCGGCGCCATCGGATGTGGCGGCGGAAGCATGCCGGACTTGAGCGGGGCGAGGAGTTTGTCCTTGCCCCAGATCAAGTCGGCGCGGTTGTCGTCGGCCATCTCGTACTCGTTGGTCATGGTCAGTGCCCGGGTCGGGCACGCCTCGATGCACAGCCCGCAGCCGATGCAGCGCAGATAGTTGATCTGGTACACGCGCCCGTAACGCTCACCGGGGGAGAACCGTTCATCCTCTTTGTTGTCCGCGCCCTCGACGAAGATCGCGTCGGCCGGACAGGCCCACGCGCACAACTCACAGCCGATGCATTTCTCCAGTCCGTCGGCGTAGCGGTTGAGTTGGTGCCGCCCGTGGTAGCGCTTGGCGACCGGACCCGGCTTCTCCGGGTACTCCTCGGTGATCCGCTTCTTGAACATCGTGGAAAACGTGACCCCGAAACCCGCGATCGCGTCGAGGAACTTAGGCATGCGTCTTCTCCTTTGAAGCCATCTCCTTGGTGGGCAGCGGTGGTACCGGGAACGTGCCCGGCTCCATCGTCGGCTCAGGGATCTTCCGAATGTTTCTGGCGCGCACTGTTCTCCACAACGCAAACAGCACCAGCAGTCCGACCACCACGGCGACAGTGATCAGATAGGTGGTCAGTTGATCGACGCCCTGGTTGCGCAAGGTGCGGACGGACGACACGATCACGATCCATGCCAGCGAGACCGGAATCAGGACCTTCCAGCCCAGCGCCATGAACTGGTCGTAGCGCATGCGGGGCAGCGTTCCTCGCAGCCAGAAGAAGATGAACATGAAGCCCCACACCTTCGCCACGAACCACAGCAGCGGCCACCAGCCGGTGTTGGCGCCGTCCCACATGTTGATCGGCCATGGGGCATGCCATCCGCCAAAGAACAGCGTGGTTGCCAGCGCCGACACCGTGAACATGTTGACGTATTCGGCGAGCATGAACATCGCGAACTTGATGGACGAGTACTCGGTGTGGAATCCGCCGACGAGCTCCCCCTCCGCTTCGGGCAGATCGAAAGGAGCACGGTTGGTTTCGCCGACCATCGAGACGAGATAGATGATGAACGACGGCAGCAGCGGAAAGATGAACCAGAGGCCCACCTGCGCGGCGACGATGCCTGATGTCGACATCGTTCCCGCGTAGATGAAGACCGCCGCGAAGGACAGGGCCATCGCGATTTCATAGGAGATCACCTGAGCGCTGGAGCGCAGCCCACCCAACAGCGGGTAGGTGGAGCCGGAGGCCCAGCCCGCCAACACGATTCCGTAAACCCCGATCGACGTGGCGGCCAGGACGAAGAGCACCGCGACGGGCATATCGGTCAGTTGAAGCGCGGTCCGATGGCCGAAGATCGACACCTCACCGCCCATTGGAATCACGGAGAATGCGATGAACGCGGGGACCACCGAGATGACAGGCGCCGCCAGATAGATGAACTTGTCGACGCCTGCGGGAATGAGCCCCTCCTTGAGGGCCAGCTTGACGCCGTCGACCAGCGATTGCAGCAAGCCCCACGGACCGACACGGTTGGGGCCGGGCCGCATCTGCATATAGCCGAGGATCTTGCGTTCCATCAGGATCGCCACCAGCAAGGACAGCATCAGGAACGCGAAGATCGCGACGGCCTTGATGACGATCAGCCACCACGGGTCGTGCCCGAAGAGCGTGGGGTCGGGGTAGGTCATATCGAAGCCCGTTCGATCGAGACGACGGTGCCCGTGGTCACGCCGAGCTGTCGGTAGACCGCCGACTGGGGTGAGTTCATCGGCAGCCACACGGTGCTGTCGGGCATTTCGGTGATGACCAGTGGCAGCGTGACTTCGCCGCGTTCGGTGCGCACGGTCACCAGATCGTCGTCCCCAGCACCGATTGAGGCCGCGGTGGCCGCCGACATGCGAGTGACAGGTTGGCGGGCGGTGCCTGCGAGATGCAGTTCACCGTCCTGCAGGCGTCCGTCGTCGAGCAGCATGCGCCAACCGGCGAGCACGGCCTTGCCTTCGCCGGGCTTTTCGGGCTGCGACGACGCCACCGTCGGTGCGCCCGCCCGCTCACCCGCCCACAGTCCGAGCTGCGCCAACTCCTCACCAGCGGCCAGCGCCGTCGGCATGTTGAGGTCGACGCCCAGCTCGTCGGCGAGAAACTGCAGGACCCGTCGGTCGGGCGTGGCGTTCGTCTGCAGCGCTGGTTCGAACGGGCGAATCCGGCCCTCCCAGTTGATGAACGCTCCACCCTTCTCGACGACGGGCGCGATCGGGAAGACCACGTCGGCGCGTTCGGTGACGTCACTCTCGCGCAGCTCCAGGCTCACCACGAACGGCGCTGTGTCGATCGCTGCCAGGGCGGCGTCCGGGTCGGGTAGGTCGGCAAGCTCGACGCCGCCGACCAGCAGGGCGCCCAGCTCGCCCTTGCGGGCGGCGTCCAGAATGCCCGCGGTGTCGCGGCCGGGGGTGGTCGGTAGCTCACCGACATGCCAACCGGCGGCGGTTTGCTCGCGGGCCGCGGTATCGCTGACCGGTCGGCCACCGGGCAACAGGCTGGGCAGCGCACCCGCCTCCAGTGCGCCGCGCTCACCGGCTCGTCGCGGTACCCACGCCAGCCGAGCACCGGTCGCGGCGGCCAATTTGCCTGCCGCGGAGAGCGCTCCGGGCGAGGTGGCGAGCCGCTCACCGACCACGATGACGGCACCGGGCAGCTTCAGCTGAGCGTCATCGCCAAGCGCGTCGAGTGCGACGCCTTCACCGCCGGGCACCGTGGCGATCAGTTCGCCGCGCAGCTTGCCCAGCGACCGGGTGGCGAACGGCGCGATCGACTTGACCTGCAAGCCGTGCTTGCGGACGGCCTTACGCAGGCGCAGGAACACGATCGGTGATTCTTCTTCAGGCTCCAACCCGGCCAGCAGCACCGCGGGTGCGTTCTCCAGGTCGGCGTAGGTCACAGTCATCGGCCGGCCTGCGATGTGCGCGGCGAGGAACTCCTCCTCTTCCACGCTGTGCGCGCGGGCCCGGAAGTCGATGTCGTTGGTGTCAAGCACCATTCGGGCGAACTTCGAGTACGCGTAGGCGTCCTCGACGGTCAGTCGCCCGCCGACCAGCACGCCGGCGTTGCCGCGTGCCGCGGCCAGCCCCGCGCATGCCACGCTGATGGCCTCCGACCACGACGCCGGTCGAAGCTCACCGTCCTCGCGAACCAGGGGCGTGGTGATGCGATCGCCCAGGGTCGCGTAGGTGAACGCCCACCGTCCCTTGTCGCAGTTCCATTCCTCGTTCACTTCCGGGTCGTCACCGGCCAACCGGCGCATGACCTTTCCGCGACGGTGATCGGTTCGTTCGGCACACCCGTCTGCGCAGTGTTCACACACGCTGGGGCTGGACACCAGGTCGAACGGCCGCGCGCGGAAGCGGTAGGCCGCGCTGGTGAGGGCGCCGACCGGGCAGATCTGCACGGTGTTTCCGGAGTAGTACGACTGGAACGGCTCGCCGGGGGCGATGCCGACCTGTTGCAGCGCACCGCGTTCGAGCAGATCGATGAACGGGTCGCCGGCGATCTGTTCGGAGAATCGGGTGCAGCGCGCGCAAAGCACGCAGCGTTCCCGGTCGAGCAACACTTCCGACGAGATGTTGATCGGCTTCGGGAAGGTGCGTTTGACGTCCTCGAAGCGGGTTTCGGGCCGGCCGTTGGACATCGCCTGGTTTTGGAGCGGGCACTCGCCGCCTTTGTCGCACACCGGGCAGTCGAGTGGGTGGTTGATCAGCAGGAGTTCCATGACGCCTTGCTGCGCCTTGTCCGCGGACTCCGATGTCAGCTGGGTCTTCACCACCATGTCGGGTGTGCACGTGATGGTGCACGAGGCCATGGGCTTGCGCTGGCCTTCGACCTCGACCAGACACTGCCTGCACGCGCCGACGGGGTCGAGCAGCGGGTGGTCGCAGAACCGTGGAATCTGGATGCCGATCAGCTCGGCGGCGCGAATCACCAAGGTGCCCTTGGGGACACTGACCTCCACACCGTCGATGGTGAGGTTCACCATTTCGACGGGCGGGGCGTCGTTGGCCGGTTCGGTCACGGTCATCTAGACCCCCACCCCTTCCGTTGCCATCAGAGCCGAGGCGTGCGGATCGAACGGGCAGCCGCCGGACAGATGCTGGTAGTACTCGTCGCGGAAGAACTTGATCGACGACAGGATGGGCGCTGCCGCGCCGTCACCCAGCGCGCAGAACGACTTCCCATTGATGTTGTCGGCGATGTCCAACAGCTTCTCGATGTCGGCTTCGGTGCCCGTGCCGGTCTCGAGTCGTGCATAGATCTGCGCCAGCCAGTAGGTGCCCTCCCGGCACGGTGTGCACTTGCCGCACGATTCGTGTGCGTAGAACTGGGTCCATCGGCGCACCGCGCGGACGACGCAGGTCGTTTCGTCGAACACTTGCAGCGCCTTGGTGCCCAGCATCGTTCCGACCCCGGCCATGCCTTCGTAATCCAGTGGCACGTCGAGGTGTTCGTCGGTCAGCAGCGGTGTGGACGAACCGCCGGGCGTCCAGAACTTGAGACTGTGGCCGGTCCGGACACCGCCTGCGTAGTCGAGCAGTTCGCGCATCGTGATGCCCAGCGGTGCCTCGTACTGGCCGGGTGTGGTGACGTGACCGGACAGCGAATACAGCGTGAAGCCTGGGGATTTCTCGCTTCCCATCGACCGGAACCAGTCCACTCCGTTGAGCAGCACGGGCGGCACGCTGGCGATGGATTCGACATTGTTGACCACCGTCGGTGAGGCGTACAGACCGGCGACGGCGGGGAACGGCGGGCGCAGGCGCGGCTGACCGCGACGCCCCTCCAGGGAGTCCAGCAGCGCTGTCTCCTCACCGCAGATGTATGCGCCCGCCCCGGCGTGCACAATCAATTCCAGATCGAAGCCAGAGTCGAGGATGTTCGTTCCCAGATAGCCGGCCTCGTACGCCTCGGCCACCGCGGCCTGCAGTCGCCGAAGTACCGGTACCACCTCGCCGCGGACGTAGATGAACGCGTGATGCGCGCGGATCGCGTACGACGCAATGATGACGCCCTCCACCAGGAAGTGCGGGGTGGTCAGCATCAGCGGAATGTCTTTGCACGTACCGGGTTCGGACTCGTCCGCGTTGACGACGAGGTAGTGCGGCTTGGCACCGGCGCCGGTGTCGTCCTGCGGGATGAACGACCATTTGGTGCCCGTCGGGAACCCTGCGCCGCCGCGCCCCCGCAGGCCCGAATCCTTCACGGTGGCGATGAGGTCGTCGGGGTCCATCTTGAGCGCTTTGTCGAGTGCCCGGTAGCCGTCATGCCGGCGGTAGGTCTCCATCGACCAGGGTTCCGGCTCGTCCCAGAACCGGCTCAAAACAGGAGTCAGTGGTGTCATGTCTTCGATTCCGTTGCGTCCGGGTCGGTTTCGGGCTCGTTCGGCTGGGCCGGCACATCGGCGGACGGTGCGGGCGCCGCTTGATTCTTCGTCGCCTCGGTCGCGACCTTCTCGTCGTCGGGCCCGCTGTGGGAGTCCGTCGCCGCGTCGGCCGCGGGCGCCTCCATGCCACGTTCCTTGGCGATCCGCAGCCCGGCCAGCGTGGCGTCCCCGGTCGGGGTCTGCGCGGCGGCTGCCTGCGGATCGGGCAGGCCTGCAAGGACTCTCGCAGTCTCTTTGAACTTGCACAGCGGCGCGCCGCGCGTCGGCATGGGCGGTTTGCCGTCGCGTAAGCCGTCGACGAGGTCGCGGGCCGATGACGGCGTTTGGTTGTCGAAGAACTCCCAGTTGACCATCACGACCGGTGCGTAGTCGCATGCGGCGTTGCACTCGACGTGCTCGAGGGTGACCTTGCCGTCTTCGGTGGTCTGGCCGGCGTGCACGCCCAGGTGGTCTTCGAGCGACTCGAGAATCGCGTCGCCGCCCATGATGGCGCACAGCGTGTTGGTGCACACGCCCACGAGGTATTCACCGGTCGGCGTGCGGCGGTACATGGAGTAGAAGGTGGCCACCGCGGTGACTTCGGCGTCCGTCAGCCCCAACTGCTTGGCGCAGAACGCGATACCCGCCGGTGTCAAACATCCGTCTTCTGACTGGACGAGGTGCAGCAGCGGCAACAACGCCGAACGGCTCTGCGGATAGCGGGCGATGACCGTCTCGGCGTCTGCCGCCAGGCGCGCGGCCACCTCGGCCGGATATGTCTTGGCGCCGTGAATCGGCGGGCCCGGCTCATCGGGGCGCTGACCGAGCTCGAGGAACACCGTCATCTGTCCACGCCTCCCATCACCGGGTCGATGGATGCCACCGCGGTGATGGCGTCGGCGACCATGCCGCCTTCGCACATCGCTGCCACGGCCTGCAGGTTGTTGAAGGAGGGGTCGCGGTAGTGCACGCGGTAGGGCCGGGTGCCGCCGTCGGAGACCATGTGGACACCCAGTTCGCCGCGCGGGGATTCGACCGCGACGTAGACCTGTCCGGCGGGGACGCGGATGCCTTCGGTGACGAGCTTGAAGTGGTGGATCAGCCCCTCCATCGAGTGGCCCATGATCTTGGCGATGTGTTCTTCGGAGTTGCCCAGCCCGTCGGGGCCGAGTTTGAGGTCGGCGGGCCAGGCCAGCTTCTTGTCCTGGATCATCACCGGCCCGGGGTTGGGCACGTCGAGTCGGTCGACGCATTGGGTGATGATTTTGAGCGACTCGTGCATCTCTTTGACCCTGATCAGATAGCGGCCGTAAGAGTCGCAGGCGTCGTCGGTGATGACGTCGAAGTCGTAGGTCTCATACCCGCAGTAGGGCTGCGATTTGCGGAGGTCGTGGGGCAGACCGGTGGAGCGCAGGCAGGGGCCGGTGATCCCCAGCGCCATGCACCCTTCCAGACCGAGATAGCCGATGCCCTGGGTGCGCGCTTTCCAGATGTAGTTCTCCGAGAGCAGGTCCTCGAGATCTTTGAGCCTGGTGGGCATCAACGTGAGCATGTCGCGCAGCTCGCCGATGGCCTCCTCGGGCAGATCCATGGCCACGCCGCCGGGGCGGATGTAGGCGTTGTTCATCCGCAGGCCGGTGATGGTCTCGAACAGCTTCAGGATCTGCTCACGCTCGCGGAATCCGTAGAACATCGCGCCCATGGATCCCAGCTCCATGCCGCCGGTGGCCAGGGCGACCAGGTGGCTGGAGATCCTGTTGAGTTCCATCATCATCACGCGGATGACGCTGGCGCGTTCGGGGATGTCGTCGGTGACGCCGAGGAGCTTCTCCACACCTAGGCAGTACACCGTTTCGTTGAAAAGCGGTGACAGGTAATCCATTCGGGTGACGAAGGTGACACCTTGGGTCCAGGTGCGGAACTCGAGGTTCTTCTCGATGCCGGTGTGCAGATAGCCGATACCGCAACGGATCTCGACGATCGTCTCGCCCTCGATCTCCAGGATCAGGCGCAGCACCCCGTGGGTGGAGGGATGCTGTGGTCCCATGTTGACCACGATGCGTTCCCCGGCGTGCGACGCCGCGCTCTGCTTTGCCGCCTCCACGACCTGGTCCCAGTCCTGGCCGCCGACGACGACGACGGTTTCGCCGCCGCCTGATTCGGATGTGCTCATCAGTTGTAGGACCTCCGCTGATCGGGCGGCGGAATTTCAGCGCCGTGGTACTCGACGGGAATACCGCCGAGCGGGTAGTCCTTGCGCTGCGGATGCCCTACCCAGTCGTCGGGCATTTCGATGCGCGTCAGCGCGGGATGGCCGTCGAAGATGATGCCGAAGAAGTCGTAGGTTTCGCGTTCGTGCCAGTCGACGGTCGGATACACCTCGTACAGCGAGGGGATGTGGGGGTCGGCGTCGGCAGTGGCGACTTCCACGCGGATGCGACGGTTGTGCGTGATCGACAGCAGCGGATACACCGCATGCAGCTCGCGTCCTTCGTCGTCGGGGTAGTGCACGCCGCTGACGCCCAGACACAGTTCGAACCGCAGGGCCGGATCGTCGCGCAGCGCCTGGGCCACCGCCGGCAGCTGCTCGCGCCGGACCTCCAGCGTCAGCTCGTCGCGATAAACCACCACCCGCTCGATCGACTCCGCGTAACCGTCCTCGCCCAGTGCCGCGGCCAGTGTGTCGACCACCTCGTCGAAAAACCCGCCGTAGGGGCGTGGCGAACTGCCAGGCAGCGCGACGGAGCGGACGAGACGGCCATACCCGGACGTGTCACCGGAGCCCTGGGCGCCGAACATGCCACGGCGCACCCCGATGACCTCGGGCGGATCGATGTCGGCCTGTGGGCCGGGACCGGTGCCATTGCTGTGTTCTGTCACCTCAGCAAACCCTTGAGCTCGATGGTCGGCGTGACCGACAGGGCTGCCTTCTCGGCTTCGCGAATCGCCTCCTCGCGGTGAACACCTAGTGGCATCTCCTGAATCTTGTCGTGCAGCTTGAGGATTGCGTGCAGCAGCATCTCCGGGCGCGGCGGGCAGCCCGGTAGATAGATGTCGACGGGTACGACGTGGTCCACACCCTGCACAATCGCGTAGTTATTGAACATCCCGCCCGAGGAGGCACACACGCCCATCGCCAGCACCCACTTGGGCTCGGCCATCTGGTCGTAGATCTGACGCAGCACCGGCGCCATCTTCTGGCTCACCCGACCTGCGACGATCATCAGATCGGCCTGCCGCGGCGTCGCCGAGAACCGCTCCATGCCGAAACGCGAGATGTCGAACCGCGGACCCGCGGTCGCCATCATCTCGATCGCACAGCAGGCCAGCCCGAAGGTCGCCGGCCACAGCGAGCCCTTCCGGATGTAGCCGGCGACCTTCTCGACCGTCGACAGCATGATTCCGCCGGGCAGTTTCTCTTCTAGTCCCATGACAGGCCACCTCTCCGCCAGACGTACGCGTAGGCGACGAACACCACCACCATGAAGAGAAGCATCTCTACCAGCGCGAACAGTCCGAGATTGTCGAAAGCGACGGCCCAGGGATAGAGGAAGACGATCTCGATGTCGAAGATGATGAACAACATCGCGGTCAGGTAGTACTTGATCGGGAATCGCTGGCCCGCCGAGTGGGCACTGGCCAGTTCTGGGACCGGTTCTATGCCGCACTCGTAGGCCTCGAGTTTGGAGTGGTTGTAGCGCCTCGGGCCGACCAGCAGAGCAATGCCGACCGAGCCGACCGCGAACACCGCCGCGACGGCTCCGAGCACCAGTATCGGGGTGTACAAATCCATGCCGAGCAAACGCTCCCTCGTGGGCTGTCGATGTGAGCTTACCCACACCCTAGCGGGCTGGACGATGAGCGCCACACCTTGGGGTTAGTATGGCTAAGATCACACTTCGGCTATGCCGTCATGCCGCGAATGGGCAAGTGCAACAGCGAGTTTGGCGTCTCGGGTTACTGCACGGGCGTGCGCAGCAGTGAGACCACCGCGTCGCCGAGTCGGATCGGGTCGATCGGGTGGGGGACAGCAGCCTCGGCGCGCGACCAATTGGCCAGCCAAGCGTCGTCGGGGCGTCCGGTGAGGACGAGGACGGGCGGGCAGTCGGCGATCTCGTCCTTGAGCTGCTTGGCAATTCCCATGCCGCCGGTCGGAGTGGCCTCTCCGTCGAGGATCACCAGATCGAAACCGCCCTCGTCCATCTGTCGGATGACCATCGGACCGGTGGCGATCTCGACGTATGTCAGCTCCGGCAGGTCCGGGTGCACGCGCTTTCCGAGCGCGAGCTGCACCTGCTCTCGGGTTCTGGGATTGTCGCTGTAGACAAGGACCCGAAGTGGTGATTGCTCGACCATGCGCCCGATCGTACGGCTAGGTTGCGCGTCGGAACACGAGGTCGCCGGAGATCGTCACGTTGTCGGTGATCATGCCCATCATGTTGCCGTCGACTCCGAAGTCCTGGCGGTTGATGGTCGCCTTCGTCGTCAGCCGCATTGCGCCGTCGCCGACGGGCGTCACCTTCGCCGTCAACTCGACCGGCTTCGTCGTGCCCTTGACGGTGAGCTGCGCACGCAGTCCGACGGTGTCGGCGGTCACCGAATCCGCCGAGCTGACGACCACGCTGATGTCTGGAAACTTGTCGGCTTCAAAGAAGTCGGCGGAGCGCAGATGCTCGTCGCGTTTGCCGATGCCGCTGCGTAGCGATGCCGCCTTGATATCGACGCGCCCGGAAACCGTTTGTGGGGCAGTGACTTGGCCCTCGGCGTCGAACTCGGTGAACCGTACCTTCACCGGCATCACACCCCACAGTGACTTGCTCGTCACCGCGACGGTCGATTGGTCTGCGACGGCGGTCCAGGTTCCGGCCGACGCTGGGTCGCTGAAAAATTCGCTGAGGCTTGCCATGTCGTCTCCTGTCAGTTGGATGTATCGAGCAGTGGGGCCATCTCCGCCGGATCGAAGTACTCGTCGATGCGGGTGATCAACCCGGCGGTACCCACTTTGATGACGATGCAGACACGCATATGGATCGATGTCCCGTTGCGGCCGTCGGCATGCAGGATGTGCTGCTGCACGAAACCGCCGTCGAAGAATTGGCGCTCGATTACTTCGTAGCGGCGCGAGGTCGTCGCGTTGATGAACCAGTCGATGATCCGCGCCGCCCGCTCTTTCGCGCTGTCTCGGCTGTCGCCCGAGTGCCAGACCAGCACCTCCTCGCTGAGCAGCTCTTTCACCGTGACGATGTCGCTGTTGGCGATCGCCTCGAAGAGCCGATCGGCGACGTCGACCAGCACGCCCGATTGCGTAACGGACATTTACCTGACCTCTCTTGACCTAAAGCAAGGTTGAGGTAGAACCCTGGACTTCATGGATTCCACCCCAACCTTCTCCCGATTCGACGATGCCTACAAGACCCGAACCGCGCCGTGGGTGATCGGCGAACCGCAGCCCGCGATCGTCGGCGTCGAACGGGCCCGTCTCATCCGAGGTGCCGTACTCGACGCCGGCTGCGGGACAGGTGAGCACACGATCCTGCTCACCCGCCTCGGTTACGACGTGCTCGGCGTCGACGCCGCCCCGACGGCAATCGAGCAGGCCCGCGAGAACGCGGCGGCCAAAGGCGTCGACGCGCACTTCGAGGTCGCCGACGCGATGAACCTCGGCGACGAGCCGCGCTACGACACCATCGTCGACAGCGCGTTGTTCCACATATTCGACGACACGGACCGCGCCCGATACGTCGCCGGCCTGCACGCCGTGTGCAGGCCGGGAGCGGTCGTGCATGTGCTGGCGCTGTCCGACAAGGGCCGCGGATTCGGCCCCGAGGTCAGTGAGGCGGTGGTTCGCGAGGCGTTCCGAGACGGCTGGACGCTGGAGGCGCTGGACGAGACCACCTATCGCGGCGTCGTCCAGGAACCGCATGTCGAGGCGATCGGCCGGCCGGTCGGGACCGTGGTCGACGAACCGGCTTGGCTGGCCCGTATCCGCCGCCTCTAGCTCGCCCCTCCGCCGCCGAATCTGTTGCGTTTGTTGCCGCGTATCGCGAGATACGGCGGCAGCAAACGCAACAGAAATAGCGAGATCGCTACGATTCCGCATAGCCGGGGTGGTTGACGTCGAGGCGTCGTCGCACGATCGTGCGCAGACCGGCCAGCAGTTCGTCGGGCCGGTCGTCGAGGTCGCCGGCGCGGATGGCCATCGCGAGCTCGGTTTCGTCCGCGTAGCCCAGCCCGTTGAGTGCAGCGGCGACGTCATCGGCGAACCCGTCGAGCAGTTCGCGCTCGACGATGCGCAGCACATTGGCGGCGACGCGGGCATGGAAGTCGAGCGGCGGCCCGACAGCGCCGCGCACATCGTCGTCCAGAAAATCAGCGACCGCCCCGACCAGTTCGGCCGCGGTCGGCCGGCCGTACAGCCCGCTCATCTCGGACCACCTCCCGTCAGCAGATCCAGCACGTCCCATTCGGTTTCGGCGACGCGGCGACCGATCGCCGCCAACTCGACCGAACGGTTGAGGCCCGAAAGATGCCGTTCGGCCTGGAATCGACAGATGACACCCCAGCGCAGGGTTGCCACGGTGAGCCACCAGCGGAATACGTCGCGATCCAGCTCGGTTTCCGCGGCCGATTCGTAGGCCGACAGGAAGCTCTCGACGCTGCCGAGACCACCCGCGCCCATGTCTTTTGGCGCACCGAAGCGCCAGGCGCGGATGCAGAACCATGCCAGGTCTTCGTACACCTCGCCGGTATGAACCAGCTCCCAGTCCAGCACCGCCGCCAACCCGTTCTCGTCGACGATCAGATTGCCCATTCGGAAGTCGCCGTGCACGAGCACCCGCCGGGTGGGCGCAGGACGATTGGCGGCCAGCCATCGGAACGCCCACTCGAACGTTGCTGTGGTGTCCTTCATTTCGTCGAGCCGGTCACGCCACTCGGCAAGGTCGTCGAACCCGGCGAGTCCAGACACGTCGGTGTCTGCCCGGTGGACGGCCGCCAGCGCCTGTGCGCATTGCTGCAACAACCGGTCCCGGCCCGCGTCGTCGAGTGTTCGGTAGATCCGCCTGACGATCGTCTCGCCTGCGATCGCGTTGCAGATGAGGTACGGATTACCCAGTGCGGCAGAGGAATTGTCGGCCGCCACGATATGGGGGACGGGGGCGCCCGCGGCGGCAGCACGCTGCTGCACAGCCGCCTCCAGCTCCATGCTTGCGTGCACGTCGTCGGGCGGCCCGGTGCGCAGGATCAACGGCCGCCGCGCCTCGGTGACGGCGTCGAACGCCCACGTCGTCCTGCTCGCCCCGCCGGTCAGGGCGCGCAGGTTCTCGACGACCACGCCGTCGCCCAGTTCCGGGCGGAGCACGGCCTCGAGCTGATCCTTCACTTGCGCCCGAATCCGAAGAGCCGCTGCGCCACCCGTCGCATCTGGATCTCCTCGGCGCCCTCGGTGATTCGGTACCGGCGGTGATGACGGTAGATGTGCTCCATCGGCTCGTGGCGGCTGTAGCCGATGCCCCCCAACACCTGCATCGCCCGGTCGGCCGCATCGCACACGAGCCGGTTGGCGCGATAGTTGGCCATCGACACTTTGTCGGAGACCTCCATGTGGTGGTTGCGATCCAACTCGGAGGCCGCGTACCGCACCAGCAGCCTCACCATCTGAGCCTCGGTGTGCAGTTCGACGAGCGGCCACTGCACAGCCTGGTTCACCGACAGCGGCTTGCCGAACACCCTGCGTTCGCCCGCGTAGGCGACGGCGCGGTCGATACAGTGCTGCGCGGCACCAAGGCTGCTGGCGGCCTGCCGAATTCTGTTCTCGTGCAGGAAGGTCTGACCGACCTCCAGGCCACGGTCCACCTCTCCGAGCACCGCATCGATAGGCAATCGAACATCCTTGAGTTCCACCTCGCCGTGGTCGGTCGGCATGTTGAAGGTCCACCAGTAGTACGGCACCGTGAAGCCCGGCGTATCGGTCGGCACCAGGAACGCGGTGATGCCGCGGGCCTGGCCTGGCTCACCGGACGTACGGGCGAAGACTAGGTCGTGGGTGGCGCGGTGCACACCGGTGTTGAACCGCTTGGCGCCGTTGATGACCCACTCGTCACCGTCGGTTATCGCCGTGGTTTCCAGCCAGGTGGCATCCGACCCATGATTGGGCTCGGTCAGCCCGAACGCCATCGACCGCTCGCCGGTCAACATGGCCTCGATCCACTCGGCCTTCTGCGCGTCGGTGCCGAACCGGTCCATCATGATGACCTGCGGGAAGTTCCCGACGATCGACGATTCGTCCTGCAGGTCGTTGTGCAGACCGAGTCCCTTGTGCGCCAGGTGTTCCCGGATGACGGCCATGTCGATGTTGGTGCCGTCGCGGCCGCCGAACTGCGATGGCAGGCCGTAGCGCAGCCAACCGGCCGCATCGGCACGCCTGCGCATCTCGCCGAGCAGGTCCTCCCATTCCCGCCGCGGGATGCCGCCGTTCTCCCAGTCGGTGCGGGCGTACTCCCGGCGCTGGTCGAAATACTGCATGTTCTCGCGTTCGAGCGGCTTGATCTCGGTTTCGATGAACGCATCCATCTCGGCGAGCAGGCCCGGAAGATGCTCCGGGAGGGCGAAATCCACTGTGTCTCCTTAGCGTCCTGGGTCTCTAGAACCCGTACAGCGTCTTCTTCCAAATCCTCGACAGCGTGTCGATTGCGTCCTCGTCACTCATCTCCAGCCCGAGACCGGATGTGCCGACGAATACGGTGGTGAAGTTCTCGAACAGCAGCGCGATCGCCGCGGCGGTGTGCTCGGGATGCAGTTCGGCACCGTGGCCCTGTTCCTGGGCGCGGCGCACCGAGGCGGCGACGATGTCGATGCCGAAGCGGCGGAACTCGTTCTGCACCGCGGCGAAGCGGGGCTGCGTGGCCGCGAGTTGGGCGACCGCGATCATGATCCCGATGTTCTGCTTGAACATGTTCCAGTAGCCGGTGACCACGGTGCGAAAGAACGCATCGTCATCCGGGGATTCCGGCAGCTCGACGCTCAGTCCGGACGGCGCGACCACCTCGTGCAGGAAGGACTCTGCGAGCACGGCCAGCAGATCTTCCTTATCTGCGAAGTAGCGGTAGAACGCCGCGGGTGATTTGCCGGCCGCTGACGTGATGTCACCCAGGGTGGTGCCGTGAAAGCCGCGCTCGGCGAAGAGCTTCCGGGCGGCCTGCTCGATGGCCTCCCTGGTCTGGCGGCCCTTGGCGCTCAGCGTCTCGACGGGCACGGCTAGGTGTCGAGAATCCGGTCGCCGGCGCGCAGCAGCGAGCTCGGTAGGTCGTGCCCGACGACTTTTTGCGCGACGCGCGCGGCGGCGATGGCGCCCTCCAGGTCGACGTCGACGCCAATCTCGCTGTCCCTCAACAGATAGACGAGGTCCTCCAACGCGATGTTGCCGCTGGCACCCGGCGCGAACGGACAGCCGCCGAGCCCGCCGACCGACGCGTCCAACCGGGTGATACCGGCCTCGACTGCCGCGTAGGCGCTGGCCAGTCCGGCGCCGCGAGTGTTATGGAAATGCGCCCCCAGCGGGATGTCACCGATGAGGGGACGCACCTGCGCCACCAGAGCGCTGACCCGGCGCGGGGTGGTGGTGCCGATGGTGTCGGCGATCGCGAGGCGATCGGCGCCGTGGTCGCGGGCGGCGGTCACGATGTCCAACACGCGTTGCGCGGGTGTCGGGCCGTCGAAGGGGCAGTCCCACGCGGTGGCGATGATGACCTCGACGGTGACGCCGCTGTCGTGGGCGATCGCGACGATCTCGGGAATTTGCGCGGTGGCTTCCGCCGTGGCGCGACCTACGTTCGCTTGGCTATGGCCGTCGGCGGCCGACACCACGTACTCGATCGACCGCAAACCCGCCGCGATCGCGCGCTTGGCGCCATTGGGGCTGGCCACCAGCGCCGAGAACTCGATATCGGGAAAGTTGTGCAGCTCGGCGGCGAGTTCGGCCGCGTCGGCAAGTGCGGGCACCTTCGACGGCGAGACGAACGCCGTCGCCTCCATCTCCCGCACGCCGGTGGCGGCGACGGCCGCGAGCAGTTCGAGCTTGGCCGCCAACGGAATCGGATCCTCGATCTGTAGTCCGTCGCGCAGTGAGACGTCGCGAATGTCGACATGCGCCGGAAGCGCACTCATATCACGCCCTCCTCTGCCAGCTTCATGATCTCGGCATGACTGCGACCCAGCAGACCGCCGTAGATCTCGTCATTGTGCTGGCCGGGCCGGGCCGAGCCGGCGTTGCGGATCGTGCCCGGCGTATCCGAGAGCACCGGTATCACACCGGGACCCTTGATGTTTCGCTCGATGCGTTCGTCCCAGTGGTCGGCGATCATGCCGCGGGCCTGCAGCTGTGGATCCTCGACGACCTCGGCGACGGTGTTGATGGGTCCGCTGATCACCCCGGCTTCTGAGAGGGTGGCGATGATGTCGGCGGGCTGACGGGTGACCGCCCAGTCGCCGATGATCTTGTCAAGCTCATCCTGATTGCGGCCGCGGGCACCGTGAGTGACGAATCGGTCGTCGGTGGCGAGTTCCGGTTGTCCCATCGCGGCGCACAGCCGACGGAACACGGTGTCCTGATTGGCGGCGATGACGACCCAGCTGCCGTCGGCGGTCGGGTAGATGTTCGACGGGGCGATACCCTCCAGACGCGTGCCGGACGGCCCGCGGATCACGCCGCCCACGTCGTAGTCCGGAATGGTGGATTCCTGTACGGCCAAACAGGATTCGGTGAGAGCAGCGTCGACGACCTGTCCCTTGCCGGTGACCGAGCGTCGATACAGCGCGGCCAGTGCGCCCTGGGCGGCGAACATCCCGGCCAGGCTGTCGCCGAGCGACAGGGCGAGTCGCGGGGGCGGACCGCCGGGGAACCCGTTCATGTGCCGCAGGCCACTGGCCGCCTCGGCGACCGACGCGTAACCGGCCTTGTGCGCCTCAGGACCGGTCTGCCCGTATCCGGAGACCCTTACCAGGATGATGCCCTGGTTGCGCTCGCGCAGCACGTCATAGCCGAGGTTCCACTTCTCCAGCGTGCCGGGCCGGAAATTCTCCACGATGATGTCGGAGCGCTCGACGAGGTCCAGGAACAGTTCGCGGCCGGCATCCTCGCGCAGGTTCAGCGTGACGGCCTTCTTGTTGCGCGCGTGCACGGTCCAGAAGAAATTGTGGCCGTCGAGTTCGGCTTGCCCCCAGGTGCGCAACGGATCGGGGGCCCCCGGCGGCTCGATCTTGATGACCTCGGCTCCCATGTCCCCGAGCAGCCGGCCGGCGAACGGTCCGGAAATGAGCGTGCCCACCTCGATGACGCGGATGCCGTCGAGCGGGCCGGTGACAGTCATGTCGAGAACTCGTGCCTGTGTAGCCAGTCGGTGCAGATGCCGACGGCCTCGCGCAGCGTGCCGCGCTGGTCGGGTCCGGAGTAGTAATGGTTCGCGCCGGGGATCTCGTACATCTCCTTGTCAGGATGCCCGATCGCGCTGAACAGACGCTGGGTGTGGCTGGGTGTGCAGGCGTCATCGGCCATGTTTCCGATGACCAGCGTGGGCACCGCGATGTCCGGGCCGCACTTGACCGCATCACCGTTGGCGTCGTCATAACTCCATTGCGAGAGCCAACTGCGCAGCGTGCAGAAGCGGGCCAATCCGACGGGACTGTTGTTCACCACCTGAGGATCGCCCAGATAGCACTGTCCGGGGGTGCGTTCGTTCGGATCGACCGTCGGGTCGAGCCACCGCGGGTCAGCCATGGTGCCGTGCACGACGAACGCGAACTCGTCCTCGGGACGGCCCTGCGCCTTCAAGTCGGCCAGTTTGTCTTTGACCCACTTGGTGATTCGGCGATTGCGTGCGATCTGGGCGGCCCGGTAGCGCTCGAGAAACTCGGCGGTGTAGGGCGGTTGATTCGGGTTGTCGGGGTTGTACAGGTCCAACTCGGGGTCGCGGTTGGACGGGTCGGACTCGTCGAGGATCGACGCGTCCAGCCATTCGGTCATCGTTCCGTGGCGGCTGACGTGTGCGGCCAGCAGCATGATGCCGTCGGCCGGGATCAGGCCGAGCCTGGTGAGGTCGGGGCCGTCACCGGAGGGGCTGGCCGTCACGGTCGGATGCTGCGCTTGCTGCTGATAGAACACCGACAGCGAACCGCCGCCGCTCCAGCCGGCGAGCACCACCTTCGAATAGCCGAGCCGGTTCTTGGCGTCCTTGATGCACTCGCCGAGATCCTCGACCACCTTCTCCATCAGCAGCGCGGAGTCGGTGCCGCGGAAGCGGCTGTTGCAGTAGATGACGTGGTGTCCCGCCTTGGCCAGGGCGTTCATCATCGGCAGGTACGCACCCCCGCCGATGGGATGCATGAACACCAGCACAGTATCCGAGGATTTGTCCTTCGGGCGCAGCAGGTGGCTTTCGAGCACCACCAGTTCGGCCACGCCGCCGTACACGTCGCGGACGCCCGAATTGTTGGCGTAGGCAACCAGATAGGGGATTCGGTCGTACTCGTGCTTCACGGCGGTGGTCATCAATGCTGCCCCAGGTCGTTGGCCAGTACTTCGGCGGACGGGATGAGCCTGCGTCGCGTGTCGATGGCGATCACCGACCAGTCGACCTTGTCGTAGTCGTCGAACTTGCGGCGGGCCCGCTCGCGTGCCTTCTCTGGCGCACCGTGGTGAACCCCTTGCGGCGCATGGGAAACCAAGCCGGGCGGCATCGGAATCCCGTACAGCGATCCACCGTGGAAGAACGCGATCTCGTCGAAGTCGACGTTGCGGTGATACCAGGGCGTGCGCTCGGTGCCTGGCACGCCTTCGGCGGGCTTGGGCAGGAAGTTCATCACGTAGACGCCGGTGGCCTCCATGAACAGGTGCACCGTGGGTGGCAGGTGCACGCTGTTCGACGTCACCACGTTGTAGTCCTCGATGTTGAAGGTGAACGCGAAATTGTCGCCGCGCCAGCCTTCCACGTCGAGCGGATGATGTTGGTAGAACAGAGAAGTCGGGCCACCTTCGTGAACAAGCCGGACCTCGTACTCGTCACGCCCATCGTCGTCGATGGGCGACGCCTCCGGGATGACGGCCTGGGATGGATCGAAGGGGAAGTGCCGACCCAGGTACCCCGGTGCCGGCACCCGGAACTCGTCGGTGGCCTGGATCATCAGCAGCGTGGACGCGCCGTTTTCGCTGTCGGGAACCTGACGGAACGTGCACGCCTTCGGGATGTAGACCCAGTCGCCTTCGCGGTAGCGCAGCGGGCCGAACTCCGTCTCCAGCAGTCCCGAACCCTTGTGGACGAAGCTGAGCAGGTCTCCGTCGACATAGCGGACGAAGAACGGCATCGGCTCGGTACGCCGCGACAGCATGACGCGGCAGTCGGCGTTGCTGAACATCAGCAGTGGACCGCCGGCGGCGTCGCTGGCGTCGCTGGGTTTGAGCTCCGAGGACAGCACGTCGACGGGCCGCAGCGGGCCGACCGAGCGGAACGCCGTCGGGTCGTTGCGGCGGTACATGTTCGCCGTCCGACCGGTGAAGCCGCCCCGCCCGAGTTCGTCGTCCTTCAGCCCATCCAGATCGGCGTGCAGGCGTCGGGGAGTACGGCCTTTTCGCAGGTGAACAAAGGATTCCATGGTGTCTCCATCGACAATGGGCGAGCCGAACTAAAACTGAGGTTAGTTTTACTTTTAGGCACCGGTCAACCCCGGATCAGCTCTTGAGGTCCACCCGGATGGTCAGCAGGTTGGTGCCGAAGGTCCGCACGCCGAAGCTGTTGAACTGAGGCAGCGAGCGCAGTCGTGCGTGCGGGTCGTCGTCGGGCACCAGGTGGGCCGTGCCGCGATGCCACTTGCCGTTGATCCGGACGCGGACGTTCGGATTCGCCTGGATGTTCTTGACGTACTGCGACTTGTCTCCGAATTCCGAGACGAACCAGAACTGGTCACCCTCGCGGCGTCCACCCAGCGGCGTGCGGCGGGGCTCTCCGGTCTTGCGGCCGGTGGTTTCCAGCAGCGTCTGGAACGGCATCAACCGCATCATTCGGTTGGCGACGTTCTTCTGGAAGGTTTTCGTGATTCGATCACGCAAATCGTCGGCCATGATTCCCCTTTGTTAGACCATCGCGGTGCGCGAGACCTTCATGCCCAGTGTGAGCGCTCCGGCGAGTTCGCGACTGGTGTCGTAGTCGAAGACCACATGACCGGCAAGAACATCGACGTCGCGTTTGATGCGCTGCAGCGGATTGTCGGCGAAGTGAACGCTGGCGCCGCACGCCTCCAGCAGATCTGCGATCACCGACCGCGACTCGTGCACGATGTGCGCAGCGGCGAGGCGGGCCTCGGCCCGCACCGGCGGCGGCACCGGGTTACCCGACGCGACAACGGCTTCGATATCTCCGACGGTGTCGGCCAGCAGCCCGCGTAGCGCACGCAGCCGGACCCGCGGCTCGCCGAGCCGCGCCTGTGCCAGCGGTTTGTCCTTCTGCGCGACGCCTTCGTACGCGAGGATGCGCTCGCCGAGGCGCTCGGCGTAGATCTCCGCGACGCGCTCGGCGCTGCCCAGCGCCGGCATGGCGGCCAACAGCGAAAGGGCGGGCACCATCGGCCACCGGTAGGTGTCGGCGTCGTGCAGTCCGGCGCCCGGTGCGGTGCCGGAATAGATGTCGGCCACGCGGAGGAGCCGGTGGTGGGGGACGAACGCATCGGCGATGACCACGTCATTGGACCCGGTGGCCCGCATGCCGTCGGTGTGCCAGACGTCCTCGATGCGGACGTCGGAGATGGGCAGTAGGGCCAATGCCGGATAAATGGCGGTCGGATCCTCCTCGGGGCCGCAGATCGCGCCCACCATGATCCAGTTGCCGTCCATCACGCCCGTCGCCCACGACCACCGACCGGTCAGTCGAATGCCGTCGCCGGTCGGCACGCCTCGGCCCGTCGGCGCCAGGGGCGCCGGCGCGAGGAACGGACGCGTGGCGAACGCCTCCGCCTGGGCGCGCTCGTCGAACAGGGCAAGCATCCAGTTGTGCAGGGCATAGAAGCCAAGCGTCCACGCGCTCGACGCGCAGCCGTGCGCCATCCGCCGAACCGGGTCGAGGATCGACGGCCACTCGGCCTGCTGACCGCCGAAGCGGGCGGGCACCAGCAGTTCGGTAAAGCCCGAAGCGGTGAGGTCGGCGACCGTATCGGCAGGTAAGCGGCGTATCCGCTCGGCCTCCGGTGCGCGCTCTGCCAGCCGGGCGACAAACTCGGGGGTGATGGCCGGGGTGGCCGAAACCGCGGTCACGATCGCGACGCTACCATACTATTTAGTATGGAAAGTGTGCCGTTCACGGCCTGCTGGCCTGGTCAGCGCGGCAGCATGATCCACGCCCAAAGCGGACTTTTGTACAGAAAGTGCGAGTAATCGTCTACAAAACTCGGATTTGGGCGTGCTCGGGGAGGGCAGCGTGCAAATCGCCGAGACGGTCTGCTGGCCTGGTCAGCGCGTCAGCATGATGTCGAGGAAGCGCTCGCGCCGCGCGGCTCCGCGGGCGCTGGGCTTCGCCCCGGACAGGTGCAGGAAGCCGATTCCGACCGCAAAAGTGGCGGTCGCGCGCAGGTCGGCCTCCTCGGTATCGAACCCGTAGTCGAGAAACGCCTGTCGGACAGCGGCCACGACACGCCGGTCCGCAGCGCGCACGCTGGCCGCCACCCCCTCGTCGGTGCGCGCCCATTCCCGCATCGCGCGCTCCAGCGTCCAATGCCGAGCGTCGACCAGCGTCGTCATCATTTGCGAGAGTCGCTCCCGCGCGGGCACGTCGTTCGACGTACCGAAGTGGCTTCGTTCCTCGTCTCTGGAGGCACCCCACGCGTCGACCAGTGCGGAGCGGTAGCTCGCGATATCGGCGAAATGCCAGTAAAAGCTGCCTTTGGTCACGCCGAGGCGGGTGCACAACCGGTCAACCTTCAGCGACTTGATGCCTTCTTCGGCAAGGACCGCATAACCGGCCTGGATCCAGTCATCGACGGCCAGGCGAGAGGCGCGAGCCTTTGCCATACCCGGAAGCCTACGGTGCCGATGGCCGGACATGTCGGCATCAACATCAGACAGAATGTTCACAGGAATCTCGCCGACGCCGCCGTTCGGACTTTCTCCTCGCGCTGGTCACATGTTTTACTGCACACGCGACAACTGAAATTTTCTCGGTCCGCTCCATGGGCCACCGGGCTCAGTCGAGCGGGCACGACAACGCAGCATTCCGCTGCGCTGTCGATGACGATTGCTTGATCGTGGGAAAAGCGGAAACCGGAAGATGGATGGGTTTGCAGTATGAGCTTCATTGACAAGATTCGACGTCCCTGGGCGCGCCGGCTCACCATGGCTGCCGTAGCGGCGGCCCTGCTGCCAGGCGTAGTGGGCCTCACGGGGCAGTCTCCGACCGCTGAGGCGTTCTCGCGGCCCGGTCTGCCAGTGGAGTACCTGATGGTCCCCTCGCCGTCGATGGGCCGCGATATCAAGGTGCAGTTCCAGAAGGGCACCGGGTCGAAGGCCGTCTACATGCTCGACGGTCTGCGCGCCCGCGATGACTTCAACGGCTGGGACCTCGAGACCCAGGCGTTCGAGTGGTATTACGAAACCCCGTTGTCGCTCATCATGCCGGTCGGCGGGCAGTCCAGCTTCTACAGCGACTGGTACGCGCCGGCCTGCGGCAAGAACGGCTGCCAGACCTATAAGTGGGAGACGTTCCTGACGAGCGAGCTGCCGAACTGGCTCGCCGCCGAACGCGGAGTGTCCACGACGGGCAACGCCGCCGTCGGCCTGTCGATGTCGGGCAACTCGGCGATGATCCTCTCCGTCTACCACCCCCAGCAGTTCATCTACGCCGGCGCGCTGTCGGCGTTCCTGAACCCGTCCGAGGGTCAGTGGCCGTTTCTGATCAATCTGTCGATGGGCGACGCTGGTGGCTATGACGCCAACGACATGTGGGGCCGGACCGAAGATCCGAACAGCGCGTGGAAACGGAACGACCCGATGTTGCAGATCCCCGCGCTCGTGGCCAACAACACCCGCCTGTGGGTCTACTGCGGTAACGGCAAGCCGAACGAGCTGGGTGGGGCGAACCTGCCCGCCGAGTTCCTCGAGGGTCTGACGATCCGGACCAACGAGACCTTCCGCGACAACTACATCGCCGCGGGCGGCAACAATGCCGTGTTCAACTTCCCGCCGTACGGCACGCACAGCTGGGAGTATTGGGGTCAGCAGCTGCAGGAGATGAAGCCTGATTTGATCTCGTACCTGGGCTCGTAGCGACGACGCAAAGGTCCGCGACACTCGGGCTTGCCCGGGTGCTCGGGGACTTTCGCGTTCCCCTACTCCCCAGCTTGCGCGTGGGCCCATCGGTGTGGGCCCAGATGAGAATGGATTCCATGTCTGAAGTCAACGCGTTGGTCGCGCACCAGGACGCCGAGGGATCCATCACGCTGCAGCATGAGGTCGTCGACGCGTCCTTCCTGCCCGACGGCGATGTGCAGATAGCGGTCGAATACTCGGGGATCAACTACAAGGACGCCCTGGCCATCACGCCGAAGGGCGGAGTCGCGCGGGAGTACCCGCTGATTCCCGGCATCGACGTCGCCGGAACGGTCACCTCGAGCTCGTCCACCGAATTCGCGGTGGGTGACCGCGTCGTCGCCCACGGTTACGACATCGGCACCGGTCGCCACGGCGGCTACGCGGACACCGCGCGCTACCCCGCCGACTATGTGGTGAAGCTCGACGAGTTGACGACCGCCGAGGCCGCGGCTATCGGCACGGCGGGATTCACTGCGGCCATGAGCGTCAATGCAATTCGCGCGGCGGGTGTACAGCCGGCCGACGGCCCGATTCTGGTGACCGGTGCGACGGGCGGGGTCGGCAGCGTCAGTGTCGATCTACTGGCCGGACTCGGATACGAGGTCGTAGCGTCCAGCGGCAAGGCCGAAGCCCACGACTGGCTGATGGAACTGGGCGCCACGCAGGTGATCGGTCGGCTCCCCGCGGAGGGGGAGAAGGTCCGAGCGCTCGGCAAGTCGCAGTGGGCCGGCGTCGTCGACAGCGTGGGCGGCGACACCCTGGCCTACGCATTGAGCACGTTGAATTACGGCGCGATCGCAGCGATTTCAGGTCTGGCCCGGTCGGCTGACCTACCGACGACGGTGATGCCGTTCATTCTGCGTGGCGTAACGCTGGACGGCATCGACTCGGTACAGCTGCCGATCGGGGCGCGCCGCGACATGTGGCGTCAACTCGCGGGCGAGCTCAAGCCCCGTCACCTGGGCAGCATCACCAAGGACGTCTCGGTGCTCGAAGCGCCGCACACGTTGCGCACGATCATCGGCGGCGGCGTCACCGGCCGCACGCGAGTCGTCGTACACGACGGATTCTGAGCGCGATCTGGGCCCGCCCCGCAGGGTCGGGTTTTACTTCAGTTCCGACGACGACAGGCCCAGCAGCCGACGGGCAACCACCAGCTGCTGAATCTGCTGTGTGCCCTCGAAGATGTCGAGGATCTTGCTGTCGCGGGCCCACTTTTCCAGCAGGGTCTGCTCGGAATAGCCGACGGTACCTGCCAATTCGACGGCCTTGAGCGTGGTGTCACTGGCGACGCGGCCGGCTTTGGCCTTGCCCATCGACGCTTCCTTGGAGTTCGGGATGTTGTTGTCGGCCTGCCACGCCGAGCGCACCATCAGCAGATACGCGGACTCCCAATCGGATTCCATCCGCAGGAACTCCGCCGCGGGCGCGCTCTGCACGTGCGAGGGCTTGTCGTAGGAGATCTCCACGCCGGCGTCGGTGAGGATCTTGCGCAACTCCTCGAGGGCGGCGCGGGCGATGCCGACGGCCATCGCGGCGACGACAGGCCGGGTGTTGTCGAACGTCTCCATGACGCCCGCAAAGCCCTTCTCGACCTCGATGTCCGGGCTGCCGAGCAGGTTTTCCTTCGGGATGCGCGCGTTGTCGAAGCGGATGGCGGCCGTGTCGGAGGCCTTGATGCCGAGCTTGTCCTCGAGGCGCTCGACGGTGACGCCGGGGTGTTCGCGCGGCACGATGAACGACTTGATCGCCGCACGGCCCAACGACTTGTCCAGGGTCGCCCACACCACAATGTGGGTGGCGCGCGATCCGGCGGTGACGTAGATCTTCTCACCGTTGATGACGTACTCGTCGCCGTCGAGCTTGGCCGTGGTGGTCACCGCGGCCGAATCGGAGCCGAAGCCCGGTTCGGTGATCGCCATCGCGGCCCACACGTCCTTACCGAGCTTCGCGAGCTGTTCGCGGGTGGCGACGCTGGAGATCGCGGCATTGCCGAGACCCTGGCGGGGCACGGACAGCATCAATGCCACGTCACCCCAACTGACTTCCATCACGTTGAGCACGGCCGACATGTTGGCGCCGTTGTGGTTGGTGTCCTTGGCCTCCCCGGCGGCGAACGCCTCGGCGCCCGCGAAGGCGATGGCGTTGGCGCCCGAGATACCCTCGAAGAGGGTGGCCAGCGTGTCGAGTTCGACCGGGTACTCGTGTTCCCGCAGATCCCACTTGCGTGAGATCGGCCGCAGCATCTCGGCGGCGCCGTTGTGCGCCATGTCGATCACTGCTTCGAGCTTCTTCGGCAGTTCCAGATTGATTGCCATGATTCGACTTTCGTTAGAAGACTAGATAACGACGACGCCCTCGGCGACGCCGATCGCCCGCAGATCGCGGTACCAGCGTTCGACCGGGTGCTCCTTGGTGTAGCCGTGGCCACCGAGCAGTTGCACTCCGTCGAGTCCGATCTGCATGCCCTTGTCGGCGCCGAGTCGCTTGGCCAGCGCCGCTTCCCGGGCGAACGGCAGACCCTGGTCGGCGCGTGCGGCACCGCGCCAGGTGATCAATCGCAGACCGTCGAACTCGATCGCGATGTTGGCGCACATGAACGCGACTGCCTGCCGGTGCGCGATCGGCTCACCGAATGCGTGCCGCTCCTTGACATATGGCACCACGTAGTCGAGCACCGCGTGCGCCGTGCCGACCGCCAGCGCGGCCCAGCCGAGGCGGGACAGCGCGATGGCCTCCGAATAGTCCTGATCGCTGGCCCCGCCCTCGCCAAGACGCGCGGACAGCGGGACGATGACGTTCTCCAGTTCGACCTGTCCGAGCGCCGCGGCCCGGATACCCATGCTCGGGTCCGCTTTGACGGATACACCGTGCGACGACGATTCGACGATGAACAGCGCCGGCTTGCCGTTGAGTTGTGCTGCCACAATGAATAATTCGGCGTTCGCGGCGGCGGGCACCAGTGACTTGACGCCGTCGAGACGATAGCCGCTCGGGGTGCGAACCGCCGTCGTCTTCAGCGCGGTCGGATCGAAAAGGGGGCGCGGTTCGGAGATCGCCACGCATGCCTGCGGCACATTCTCGCCGGCGAACTCTTTCAGGTAGGTCGCCTGCTGGTCGGCGCTGCCCCAGTGGGTGAGAGCCGAGGCGACACCTGCGGGAGCCAGGATCGGCAGCGCGAGTCCCATGTCGCCGTAGGCCAGCGCCTCGGCGACCAGCACGTTGGTGACCGCTGCGCGATGGGCGGCGATTCCGTCGAAGTCTTCGGGGACATTGATCGCCGTGACGCCCAGTTCGGCGGCCTTGGCGACGAGATCGGGCGGATAGGTGGCGGTCTCGTCGGCCTCGCGAGCCGACGGACGCATGACTTCTTCGGCGAACTCGCCGACCGTGTCGACGATCATCTTCTGCTCGTCGTCGGGTGTGAGATCGAAGTAGTCCGAGCCGCTCTTCTTCAGCCGGGCGGGCCCGCCCTGGGCGCCGGCGGCACGCTTGAACTGACGGCTGGCCGCGCCGGCGACTGAGAACACCTGCTTCACGCCGTACTTCAGACCGCCGTTCAGCGGCTCGCGCAGTTTGTAGCGGTCGAGGAACTGTTGGCCGACCAGCGGTGTGACCAGTGCCAGGGCCACGTCGGTCGCGGTGCGCTTGTGCTTGCGCAGACCGACCGCACTCTCATTGCCTTTACGCTTTCGCCGCCGTGCGGATCCATCGTTCGACGGCAGGGTGTTGGTCATGTCGACCGCCTCGCTTAGAAATTGACGTTCACAATTCGGGAACTGACTCCAGAGTAAGGTATGTGAACTGACTCCTGAGTAAGGTAGTCGCGATTGTTGTCCAATTCACAGGTTCGCCGCGGCTGCTCAACACGGCAGGCCGCGCTAACCGGCCGCTGCCAACAGTTCGTCGAACGCGGCCTGCATGCACTCGGCATAGTGAGCGGGATCCGGCAGCGCGTCACGGTCTGCGGTGACGCCCATCGAGACGGTGCCGTTGTAGCTTGCGATGACGTGAAACAGGTTCATTCCCGCGATCAACGGACCCATACCGGTGACCCGGACAAGTCGTGCGCCGGCGAAATAGACCGGCACCGTCGGGCCCGGCACATTGCTCACCGTCGTGTTGGCGATCGTCGGGCCGCTGAACGGCATCGCCGACGCCGCCTTGACGGTCAAGCCCAACAGTGTGGTGGGCACCAGTCCGACGAGTTCCATCAGTTGACTCGTGTTCGCCGTATCGGAGCTATCCCGGAATCCGGCCGACTGCTCGGAGATCATCGCCAGCCGTTCGAGCGGATCGGACGAATCCGTCTGCAGCGACTGCAATCTGCCGAACAACCGGTTGCCCCCCGCCCCCTTCTCGTTGGAGTCCCGGATCGACGCCGGGCAGGCGGACACCAGTGTCTGCTCGGGCAACTCGTCGTGGTCCTGGAGATAGCGTCTCAGCGTTCCGCCCACGTAGGCCACGGCGACGTCGTTGATCGTCGCTCCCGGCACGCTCGCTTTGATGCGCTGAAAGTCGGCGAAGTCGTGGAAGCGCGCCTCGAACACCCGGTGAGGCGAGGCCGCGTTGTTGAATCTGGTGCTGGGCGCAAACAGCGGGCCCGGTCTCGACGCCAGCGCCGAAGCGACGCCACCGACGAGTTTGGTTGGCATACCCGCCAATTGGCGAACCGCTTTCAGCGCGTTGGGAACCACGACACCGCTCGCCCGCAATGGATATGACGCGATGTTGACTGCGGTCTTCGACACGAGCGTGCTTGTTGACGGCGGTTCGTCTGGCGCCCATGGCTTTTCGGGTGCCTCGGGGCGTGGACCGTCGGGTTCGAGGCCGTGCAGCGCGGCCATCAGCTCGACGCTTTCCATGCCGTCGGCCGCGCAGTGGTGGAGCTTCAGGCCGACCGCGAACGATCCCGGCGGTACACCGGGCACCGAGTTGAGTCCCTCGATGACGGTCATCTCCCACGGCGGACGGCGCAAGTCGATCTGCCGGGCATGGATGCGCGCGATCTGGATGCACAACTGACGCCAGTCTCCTGGCTGCGGCAGCGCAATGTGGCGGACGTGGTATTCGAGATCGAAGTTGGGGTCGTCCACCCAATACGGCTTGTGCAGGCCGCCGGGGAGTTCGGTCAGCCGCCGCCGAAATGTCGGCGCGAGGTGCAGCCGGCTGTCGACCTCTTCGAGGATGCCTTTGAAGGTGACCCGCCCGCCGGGCGCCGTCGCCGGGTCATAGATCAACAGCATCTGGATCTGCATCGGAGTCTCGGGACGCTCGGCGCGCAACATCATGTCATCGGTCCAGCTCAGCTGCTGCACGGATGCTCCCCTCTGAGCAGAATTGCTCGACGCGACGGCGTCATCACATGATGACGCCATTCGCACTCAGATATCGGGCTATCGGAGACGCGCGAGCACAGCGTCGTGCAGCTTCCCGTTGGTGGCGACGGCGCTTCCACCGTGAGGGCCCGGCTGCCCCGCGACGCTCGTGAACGTGCCGCCCGCCTCCCGCACCAGGATGTCGAGGGCGGCCAGGTCCCACAGCTTCACCTCCGGTTCGACGGCGATGTCCACGGCGCCCTCGGCGACCAAGCAGTAGGACCAGAAGTCGCCGTAACCGCGAACCCGCCACACCTCGTCGGTGAGCTCCAGGAATCGTGGGCGTAAACCGTCCCACCCGGTGGTGAGATCGGAGTACGTCAGGCTTGCCGAGGCGATGTCGTCGACGCCGGACACGGAGATGCGCCGCGTCTGCCCGCCGAACGATGTGAAGGCGCCCTCGCCACCGCCGGCCCACCAGCGCCGGTGCAGCGCGGGAGCGCTGACGACGCCCACCACGGGCACGCCGTCGTCGAGCAACGCGATCAACGTGGCCCACACCGGAACGCCGCGGACGAAGTTCTTCGTTCCGTCGATGGGGTCGACGACCCACTGGCGGCCGCTGAAAACCGCTGTACCGCCAAACTCTTCACCGAGCACGACGTCATCGGGCCGTTGCGCCGCCAACGCCTCTCGGACCAGCTCCTCGACCGAGCGATCGGCATCCGTCACGGGAGTGAGGTCCGGTTTCGTCTCGACCCGAAGATCCAGCGCGCCGAAACGAGCCAGCGTCTGCGCGTCGGCGGCGTCGGCCATCTGGAGCGCGAAGGCAACATCATTGCGGATGTCATCGCCAACGGTCGTCATGCTTCACGTCCTACCATGTCGGTGTGTGGGAAATCGCGATGGTCCTGGTCATGCTCGGGGTGCTGGTCGCCATCGCGGCCCCCTGGATCATGAGACGGCGCGGTGCGGGCAGCGACTGGGTGCACGGGCAGCTGTTGGTCACCGGCGTCAGTCCGCGGCCGGAGGACGTCACCGGCGAGCAGTTCGTGACGATCACCGGGGTCATCAACGGCCCGACGGTCAACGAGCATGTGATCTATCAGCGCATGGCGGTCGACGTCGACCAGTGGCCGACGATGTCTTCGCTGTTTCCCGTCGTCTACTCGCCCAAGAACCCCGACAACTGGCGATTCGCACCGACCGAAGCCCCGCCGCCGCCACCCCCGCCGGGGCCCGAGATTTACTAGCGGCGTCAGCCGTGGGCGATGCGCAGCAGCTCCGCGACGCTGGTCAGCTTCACCCGCGGCCGCCCGTGCGGCTCGCCGGAGGTGCGCTCGTGTTCGTCGATCAGCTTCCAGTGGTCATCGGTGATCACCTTGGGCTGACGCTCGACCAGCCATTCCGCCAGCTGCTCGGCATGATCGCTGCCGAAGTCTGACAGCGACGCCGACGACAGGTCGGCGACCAACGTGTCGACGGTTTCCTGCGAGTCGCTCTTGTTGCTGCCGATGACTCCGGTGGGGCCGCGCTTGATCCAGCCGACGACGTACTCGTTGCGACGACCTTCGATCCGGCCATCCGTGTGCGGAATCGTGCCGTTGCGCTCGTGGAACGGCAGACCTTCCAACTTCACCCCGCGATAGCCGACCGCGCGTACCACCAACTGAGCCGGGACCTCCTCGCGTTCGCCGGTGTCCTTGGCGACGACGCGGCCATCCTCTTCGACCAGTTCATTGCGCCCCAGCACGATGGACTCGACCTTGTCGGTGCCCTTGATCTCGATCGGCGACGTGCGGAACCGGAAGACGATGCGGCGCTTGGCGCCCTTCGGTGTCTGCTCGCCGTATCCGCGCAACACCTTGATGTTGTTCTTGACGGTCTTGCCCGCAGCGTCCAGATCCTCGTCGGAGATATCGGCGAAGTCGGCGGGGTCGATGATCACGTCGACGTCGCCCAGGCCTTCCAGGTGGCCGAGTTCCCGCAGTTCCAGCGTGGTGAACGGGGCCTGCAGCGGACCGCGCCTGCCGATGATGAGGACCTCCTCGACACCGCGGTCGTGCAGGGACTGCAGCGCATGGTCGGCGATGTCGGTTGCGGCCAGCACATCGGGGTCGGTCACCAGGATGCGCGCCACGTCCAGCGCGACATTGCCGTTGCCGACCACCACGGCTCGCCCGGTCGACAGATCCGGCGCCATCTCCTCGAAGTGAGGATGGGCGTTGTACCAGCCCACGAAGTCGACGGCGGGCACGCTGCCGGGCAAATCCTCGCCGGGAATACCCAACGATCGATCGGACTGCGCGCCGACGGCGTAGATCACCGCGTCGTAGCGTTCGGCCAGCTCAGCAGCCTGCACGTGGTCGCCGACCACGATGTTGCCGAAGAACCGGAAACGGGGGTCCAGCGCGGTTTTCTCGAACTGGGCGCTGATGGATTTGATCTTGGGGTGGTCGGGTGCGACGCCCGAGCGCACCAGCCCCCATGGCGTGGGCAGCATCTCCAGCATGTCGACGCGGACATCCGCGTCATCGGTGGCGTCGGCGAATTTCAGGAGCGAAGCGGCAGCGAAGTAGCCCGAGGGGCCGGAGCCGACGATCGCCACGTGGTAGGGACGCATGAATACCTTTTGTTGAAGGTTGTCGCTGCCCGGCCGCACGCAAGGGGCTGTCGCGTCGCGGCAGGGCCGGTTGCCATCTCCGATGCTAAAGCCGAACGCTTCCGAATTGCCGTCAGTCAGGGATAACAGTGTCGGCTTCTGCCACAGGTACCCTGAATTCCCGTGGATCCCGACCGGCAAGCCGATATCGCAGCACTTGACTCCACCCTGACGACGGTGGAGCGGGTGCTCGACGTCGAGGGCCTGCGTGTCCGGATCGAGAAGCTCGAACACGAGGCCTCTGACCCGAACCTGTGGGACGACCAGTCGCGGGCGCAGAAAGTCACCAGCGAGCTGTCCCACACCCAGGGCGAACTGCGCCGCGTCGAGGAACTCCGGCAGCGCCTCGATGACCTGCCCGTGCTCTACGAGATGGCCTCCGAAGAAGAGGGAGCGGGCGCCGCGGAAGCCGAAGCCGAGGCCGACGCCGAGCTCAAAAAGCTGCGCGAGGACCTCGAGGCGATGGAGGTCCGCACGCTGCTGTCCGGCGAGTACGACGCGCGTGAGGCGCTGGTCAACATCCGGTCCGGCGCGGGCGGGGTGGACGCGGCGGACTGGGCCGAGATGTTGATGCGCATGTACATCCGCTGGGCCGAGCAGCACGACTACCCGGTCGAGGTGTTCGACACGTCCTACGCCGAAGAGGCGGGCATCAAGAGCGCGACCTTCGCGGTGCACGCGCCGTACGCGTACGGCACATTGTCGGTGGAGCAGGGCACCCACCGGCTGGTGCGCATCAGCCCGTTCGACAACCAGGGCAGGCGCCAGACCTCTTTCGCCGAAGTAGAAGTGTTGCCCGTCACCGAAACCACCGACCACATAGACATTCCCGAGGCTGACGTGCGTGTCGACGTCTACCGATCCAGTGGACCGGGCGGTCAGTCGGTGAACACCACCGACTCAGCGGTTCGACTCACGCACATCCCGACCGGTATCGTGGTCACCTGCCAGAACGAGAAGTCGCAGTTGCAGAACAAGGTCTCGGCAATGCGGGTTCTTCAGGCAAAGTTGTTGGAACGCAAGCGTTTAGAGGAGCGCGCCGAAATGGATGCCCTGAAGGGCGACGGCGGAAGCTCGTGGGGAAATCAGATGCGTTCTTACGTTTTGCATCCGTATCAAATGGTAAAGGACTTGCGCACCGAGTATGAGGTCGGCAATCCGACTTCAGTGCTGGACGGAGACATCGACGGGTTCCTCGAGGCCGGAATCCGTTGGCGCAATAGACGAGATGACGAATAGCAACTTGATCGCATTCGCCTTGGGAGACCGGTGGACCGGTTTCTGGCAGGGCAATATCGGTGTCTGGATCCTCGAGCGAGGGGTCCCGATCGCCCTGCTGCTCATCGGGGGACTGCTGGCTGCCCGATTCATCAACTGGGGCGCGCGCCGCGTGGTGCGGCGGATCGACGCCGAGTACCAGGAAAGCGACCAACTGGTGCGCACCGAGAGCGCGAAGCATCGCCAGGCCGTCGCTTCAGTGATCTCCTGGGTATCGGTCGCACTGTTGTTCGTCGTCGTATCCGTCGAGGTCAGCGACACCTTGGCCATCCCGATAGGGTCGCTCGTGGCGCCAGCCGCGGTTTTGGGTGCGGCGCTGGGTTTCGGTGCCCAGCGGATAGTTCAAGATCTGCTTGCGGGATTTTTCATCATCACCGAAAAGCAGTATGGATTCGGCGATCTGGTGACGTTGTCGATGGTGGGTGTGGACGACGCCACGGGCACGGTCGAAGAGGTCACGCTGCGAGTGACCAAACTGCGCTCCAACGAGGGCGAGGTTTTCACCATTCCGAACGGCCTGATCATCAAGTCCACCAACCTGTCGAAGGACTGGGCACGGGCTGTCATCGACATCCCGGTACCAATCAGCGCCGACCTCAACGAGGTCAACTCGCTGCTGCACGACGTGTGCCGAGATGCGATGCAGGACGTCACCTTGCATCAGTTGTTGCTCGACGAGCCGTCCCTGATGGGAGTGGAGAGCATCGAGCTAGACACCGTCAACGTGCGGATAGTGGCGCGCACGCTCCCGGGCAAGCAATTTGAAGTCGGCCGCCGCCTCCGCATTCGCGTGATTGCCGCCCTCACGAAGGCCGGCATCGTCTCCCACACCGAGGCCCAGACGACTTCTGTCGAAGCGATCGCGCATCCCGCGAGTGCCGTCGGCGCCGAGGCGGAATCCCGCGGAGCGCCGGAGAAGAAACCGTGACCTCCTGGTTCAAGGCAAGGTTCGGTCGGATGCGGGTCTCGACGATCGTACTTCTCGTCGTCTTCGTCGCACTTTTCTGGGTGAATCAAACGTTCCAGCCCGAACCGCCTCCCCCCGCACCATCGCCTGCGGTCGTACCCCCTGGGTTCGTTCCCGACCCGAACTACACCTGGGTGCCGCGCACCAACGTGCGGCGGCCCAAGGAGACTTTCGAGTCCACGACCGCAACCACGACCACCACGACACCGACCACCACGAGCCCGACGGACACCACCGGTCCGACGTCGCCGACCTCACCGACAGAGACCACCCCGACCACGCCGACGACCACCGTCGTGGATCCCGACGGATCCGGGCCGCTGCCGCCGACGACGCAGACGATCGTGACGCCGACACAGGTGTCACCGGCCGCGCCCGGCCCAAGACCGGCGACCACGGCTCCGCAGAGCTAGGCCCGAGGACATACCCCGCTACACTGGCGTGCCGTGATGATCACCCTTGACCATGTCTCGAAGATGTATAAGTCGTCGGCGCGGCCGGCGCTCGACAATGTGTCGGTCAAGATCGACAAGGGTGAGTTCGTTTTCCTCATCGGCCCGTCGGGTTCGGGCAAGTCCACCTTCATGCGGTTGCTGCTCGCCGAGGAGACTCCCTCCTCAGGCGACATCCGGGTGTCGAAGTTCCACGTCAACAAGCTGGCCGGTCGCCACATCCCGGGCCTGCGGCAGGTGCTGGGCTGCGTCTTCCAGGATTTCCGGCTGTTGCAGCAGAAAACGGTGTTCGAGAACGTCGCCTTCGCGCTGGAGGTCATCGGGAAGCGCTCCGAGGTGATCAATCGTGTGGTGCCCGATGTCTTGGAGATGGTCGGCCTGTCCGGCAAGGCCAACCGGCTGCCCACCGAGCTGTCCGGTGGTGAACAACAGCGGGTCGCGATCGCCCGGGCGTTCGTCAATCGGCCGCTGGTGCTGCTTGCCGACGAGCCGACCGGCAACCTCGACCCTGAGACCAGCAAGGACATCATGGACCTACTCGAGCGCATCAACCGCACCGGGACGACGGTGGTGATGGCCACTCACGACCACCACATCGTCGACTCGATGCGCCAGCGTGTCGTGGAGTTGGAATTGGGCAGGCTGGTTCGCGATGAGCAGCGCGGCGTCTACGGAATGGATCGCTAGTGCGCTTCGGATTCCTCATCAATGAGGTCCTCACCGGTTTTCGTCGCAATGTGACGATGACGATCGCGATGATCCTCACCACCGCGATCTCGATCGGCCTGTTCGGCGGCGGCCTGTTGGTGGTGCGACTCGCCGACCAGTCACGCGACATCTATCTGGATCGTGTCGAGAGCCAGGTCTTTCTGACCAACGACGTCTCCGCGAATGACCCCACCTGCGACGCCGATCCGTGCAAGGCGCTGCGACAGCAGATCGAGGACCGCGACGACGTGCGTTCGGTTCGGTTCCTCAACCGTGAAGAGGCGTATGCCGACGCCGTGAAGAAGTTCCCGGAGTTCAAGGAATTCGCCGGGCAGGACGCGTTCCCGTCGTCGTTCATCGTCAAACTCGACGACCCGGAACAGCATCAGGCGTTCGACGAGGCCATGGCCGGTCAGCCGGGGGTTCAGCAGGTTCTCAACCAGAAGGTGTTGATCGACCGGCTGTTCGCCGTCCTCGACGGCGTCCGCAACGCGGCGTTCGCGGTGGCGTTCGTGCAGGCGATTGGAGCAATTCTCCTGATCGCCAACATGGTTCAAGTCGCGGCCTACACCCGGCGAACAGAGATCGGCATCATGCGACTTGTCGGCGCCAGCCGGTGGTACACACAACTGCCGTTCCTGGTCGAAGCGATGCTGGCGGCCTTCGTCGGTGTGGTGATCGCCATCGTCGGGCTCATACTGGTGCGTGCCCTGTTCCTGGAAAGCGCTCTCGACCAGTTCTATCGGGCCAATTTGATCGCCAAGGTCGACTATGCGGACGTCCTGTATTTCAGTGCGCCGTGGATGCTGTTTCTCGGTCTGGCAATGTCGGGTGTCACCGCGTACGTGACACTGCGGCTGTACGTCCGAAGATAACCATGGCCAAAAAAGCTGACCCGACGCGGTCTGCCAACAACAAGGTCGTCGCGACGAATCGTAGAGCGCGGCACAACTATTCGGTCCTCGAGACTTTCGAAGCCGGAGTGCAGTTGGTGGGTACCGAGGTGAAGAGCCTGCGGGACGGGCAGGCATCGCTTGCCGACTCGTTCGCCACCATCGACGACGGTGAGGTGTGGCTGCGCAATCTGCACATCCCGGAGTATCACCACGGCAGTTGGACCAACCACACGCCGCGGCGCAATCGCAAGTTGTTGTTGCACCGCAGCCAGATTGACAATCTGATCGGCCGGATCCGCGACGGCAACCTCACTCTGGTGCCGCTGTCGCTCTATTTCTCCGACGGCAAGGTCAAGGTCGAGTTGGCGCTGGCACGCGGTAAGGAAGCCCGCGACAAACGGCAGGACATGGCCAAGCGCGATGCGCAGCGGGAGATCACCCGGGAACTCGGCCGCCGGGCCAAGGGCATGACCTGATCAGCTTCGTGACCGCGCTGATCGCAGCGTTCGGTTACGGCGTAAGCGATTTCGTGGGAGGTATCGCCTCGCGCCGGGTCGCGGCGCTGCGCGTCGTGGTGATCTCCTACCCGGTGGCGCTGATCCTGCTGACGGTGATCGCCGTACCGGTCGGAGGGGTGGTCTCGGCCCCGGCGGTGATGTGGGGGGTGACCTCCGGTGTTGCGCAGGCGTTCGGTGTCTGGTGGTTCTACGCCGCGCTGGGCGCGGGCCCGATCTCCGTCGTGTCGCCCCTCACGGCGATTCTGGTCGCGGGTATTCCCGTCGGCGTCGGCCTGGCGCTCGGTGAGCGGCCGGGCCCGCTGGCGGTCGTCGGCGTCGTCATGGCGTTGGCGGCGGTGGTGCTCGTCAGCCGGGACGCCACCGATGAGCCGCTTGCGGGAAGAGCGACAGATACCGACGAGGACGACACGCGGCACAGGTTCACGGTGAAGGTCGCGTGGCTGACGGTGGGTTCCGGAGTGGCGTTCGGAATGAATTTCGTCCTGCTCGACCAGGTGCCGGTCGAGGCCAAGCTGTGGCCCCTGGTATTCGGCAGGTTCGCGGCGACAGCGATCGTGTTGCTGGCAGCGGCGCTCACCGCGAACCTGGCCATCGAAAGGGGTGTGCCGTTGCGGCTTGCGCTCACCGCGGCGGCGCTCGATACCGTCGCCAATGTCGCTACGCTGCTGGCACTGCAGTCCGGGATGCTGTCGTTGGCCGGCGTGCTGATCGCGCTGTATCCGGCCGCGACCGTGCTGTTGGCGATTGTCGTGCTGCGCGAGCGGGTGACCCGCTGGCAGGCGGTCGGCATGGCGTTGGCGCTGGCGGCCGTCGCGATGATCGCGGCGGGCTAACCGATGTATGCGGGTTTGCTCGGGTAGGGCATCATTGCATCCAGGTTTCGCGAGATAGCGGGATGAAATGAACCGGGTGTCGGTGACGAACGGCCAGTTGCGCCTCGGACTGTTTGCCGGCGTCCTGGTGCTGCTGTGTGTCAACGCGTTGGCACTGTGGGGCGAGGCCACAGCGCGGCAGGTGCATTTCGCGCTGTTGGTGATAGCTGGCATTGCGGTGGTGGTCACCGGTGTGGCGGTGTCGCGGCGGGTGACCGGCGTCGCGCGGGCGTGGCGGCTGCTGGGTGTTGCAACGATCGTGTGCATCCTGGTCGGCGACGCGATCTGGTGGTCGGATGGCGCAACACCGACCGGTACCGCGCCGTGGCCTGCCGTCGCTGCATATCTCCTGTCCGCGTTGTTGGCTCTCGTGGTGCTCGCGCTGCTAGCGTCCGCCGGTGTCGGCCCGACCGGCTGGCGCAGCGGCCCGGCGCGCACGACGCGCATCATCACAGTCATCGACGGTCTGGTGGCGGCTCTGGCATTCGCGATTCTGGCGGTAGCGGCGGGAGTCGGTGCTTCGACAGGAGCGTCGTTACCTCGATCCGGCAACACCGTCGCGGTGATCCTGTACTCCGCGATCCAACTGGTGGTTGTCGTGGCGGCGGTCCTGATCGCGACGTGGTACGGGCGCGACCGCCCCTATCGAGCGAACTTTCTTCTGCTGGCGGCAGGCACCGTCATGCTGGTGAGTTCAGACAGGCTGGTCGCTTATCTAAGGACCGTGGGCTTCGAACGCGGCGACCTGTGGGTGGGGATCGGATTCGTTCTCGGGCTCCTGTTGATCGCGTACGGAATGCTGGAGCTGACACCGCCACGGCCGATCGAGGTCAACCGCGACGCCCTGGACTGGCTGCGGCTCCTGTTGCCGTACGTGGGATTCGTGGGCACTGCGACGTTGTTCGCTTTCCACGTCTTGATCGGACAGCGGCTGAACGTCTTCCTCGTCTGCGGGGCCGTCGTGATGGTCGCACTCGTCGCTACCCGGCAGCTCATCGAGACGCGCGCACAGTGGTTGCTGATCAGACGCCTCTACGACGCGCAGCGTCGACTGGCCCATCAGCTGCACCACTACGCGTTGACTGGGCTGCCCAACCGGCTGCTGTTCACCGAGCGGCTCGACGAGGCCATGCGCGACGGCCGTTTCATGCTGATCTTGATTGACCTCGATGACTTCAAAGAGGTGAACGACCGCTTCGGCCACGCAGCGGGTGACGAATTGCTCTGCGCGATGGGGGAACGGCTCAAACGTTGCGTGCGCGACACCGACACGCTGGCTCGGATCGGCGGAGATGAGTTCGCGATTCTGATCGCCGGCGAGTCCGAACAACTGGAAGACGCTGCGGAGCGCCTGCGCGTCGCGCTGCGGGATCCTTTCGCGCTGCACGGTTCTGCGGTGCGGGTCAAGGCCAGCATGGGTCTGGTCAGGCCGGGAGCCGACGGCGTGCCCCAGACGTCGGACGATCTGCTGCGGCAGGCCGACGCCTCGATGTACGCCGGTAAGCGGCTCGGTAAGGACACCGCCGTGGTCTATCAACCGGCTTCCGGTTCGACCATCGATTTCCCGACGGCACTGCGGAATGCCGACGGCGAGGCCCCGCCCGGCTTCCGGCTCGTCTATCAGGTGGTGGTGCGGTTGCCCGACGGCAAACCGGTCGCTGTCGAGGCGCTGGCCAGGTGGACCACGCCGACCGGAATCGAAATGTCACCCGAGACGTTCGTTGGCGCGGCGGAGGCGGCGGGCCTCGCGGCCGACCTCGACGCGTTGGTACTCAACATGGCGTGCCGGGACGTCCAGCAGGCAGGCCTGGACCTCGTCATCCACGTGAACATCGGCGCGGGTCGGCTGGGCAATCCCACCTTCGAGCAGCAGGTGCGACTGGCGCTGACGCGACATCGCCTTCCGCCGAACCGACTGGTCGTGGAGATCACCGAGACGCTGCCGATCGTCGACCTCGCCTACGCCGCAGCGCAGATCAAGCGGCTCAATGCGCTCGGTGTGAAGGTGGCGCTGGACGACTTCGGTGCGGGGTTCAATTCGCTGACGTACATGCACGCCCTTCCGGTGCAGATCGTCAAGCTGGACCGCGGCCTGGCCACCGCCGATCAGGCCCGGGACCTGACGCTGTATCGCTCGGTCATCGGACTGTGCGACGAGCTCGGATTGACCGTGATCGTCGAGGGTATCGAGTCTGCCGCGCAGTCCGACACGGTGTACCGCGCGGGCGGCCGCCTGGCCCAGGGCCATTTCTACGGGTATCCGGTGCCGATATCCGAGCTGAGCCTGGCCCGGCCGGCGCGCGTCGGGGGGGTCTGAGTTCGGACGACGCAGTTTCGCGAGCGGCCGTGTTTGTCCGGCGACACGCCGCCAACTGCGTGCATTTTGGGGCCGCTCGTCGCGGGCCGAGTGTGTTCACTCGCCTGGATGATCCTCTGGCGCACTGAGATTGCGCACGATCTCGCCCGCCCGCCGCAGCACGTCCAACTGCGCCGGGTTGTACAGGTCGACCATCGCGGCACCGATCGCCTCGTCTGCGAATCGTTCTCCTCGCGGTGCATCCGATCGGAACTCCGCGAGGTTGGGGTGCGCGTCGTTGATCGCCCGGATGTAGGGGGCGAGTCGTTCGGCGAGTTCGCGACGCGTCGCCTCGTCGGCGTCGGCGGGCAGGTTGTCCAACTCGGTCCCCGCGGGATCCTCGGGTGTCTCGCGCATCATGTCCGCGTAGGTCTGCCTGCCGCGCGGTCCCAGCACGCGGCTCAGCACGACGACGAGCTTGCGGTCGGCGTCGGTCATCTTCGCAGCGGTGTCAGGTGCCACGAAATCGGGTGGCAGATCCGTCGGCGCCGCGTGCTCCAAGAGCTCGCGCAGTTCGTCGCGGGCGCGCTGCAGGCGATCGATCGTCTCGGCCAGTTCGGCGTCCAGCTCGCGCAGCGCCTGTTCGGGATGATCGTCGGATTCGCCCATCGCGGCGATCTGGGGGAGGGAGAAGCCGAGTTCGGTCAGCCGTTTGATCCGCACCAACCGGACGAGGTGCGCGACGCCGTACTGCTTGTAGCCGTTGCTGCGGCGTTCCGGCTCGGGCAGCAGCCCGATCTGGTGGTAGTGCCGCACCGCCCGCAGGCTGGTGCCGGCGAGTTCGGCGACTTCCCGGGTGCTCCACGCCACGGGTTCCATCATGGTTGATCAGCGCGAGTTGACTGTGCCGCTACGTCCGAGTGTGCGATGGAGACATGAACAAACCCGAACTGATATCCGTCGAAGACTTGTTCAAGTCGCCTGTCCGAGCGGGGGCGGCGATCTCCCCGGACGGCACTCGCGTCGCCTACCTCGCGCCGTGGCGGGACCGGCTCAACATCTGGGTGGCAGCCCTCGACGGTGACTTCGGCGCCGACGCGCGCCGCGTCACCGCCGACGAGACCCGCAGCATCCTGCACTTCTCGTGGACCGACGACCCGCGCTGGCTGCTGTACCTGCAGGACACCGGCGGCGACGAGAACTGGCACATTTTCCGTGTTGACCTCGACAGCCCGGACGCCCCCGCCGTCAACCTCACCCCGTTTCCCGGCGTCATGTCTGCCTTCGAATTGCTGCCCGACAAGCCGGGAAAGGCGCTTGTCCACTCCAACAAGCGTGCTCCGACGCAGATGGACGCCTACGAACTCGACATCGCCTCGGGTGACCTGACAATGCTCGCCGAGAATCCGGGCGACGTGGTCGGCTGGCTGACGAGTCGTCGCGGCGATCTGTTCGCGACCAAGCTGAACCGAGAAGGCGACCTAGAAATCCTGGAGCGGGACCGAAAGACCGAATCGCTGCGCTCCATCGCGCACTACGACGGCAAGGACTACACCATGGGCATGTATCCCATGGTGGTCACGCCCGACGGCACCGGGATCTGGATGGGGTCGAACGAGGGCACCGACCGCACCCGGCTCGTGCGGCTCGACGTGGCCGACGGCAAGCAGTACGCCGTCGACAGCCACCCGACGTTCGACGTCGACACCCGGGCCCAGGTGTGGCCTGGCCTGCCCGAGCCGCTCATCCAGAGCCGGGCCACCGGCGAGCTGTTGGGCGTGCGGTATCTCGGTGAGCGACAGGTCATTCAGGCACTCGACCCGCATTTCGCCGATGTGCTCGCGGGTCTGGAGAAACTGTCCGACGGCGACATCGGCGCGCTGTCCTCTGACATCAAGGGACGCAAATGGGTGGTCAGCTTCAATCACGACCGCGAACCCGGCGTCACCTTCCTCTACGACCACGAAACCGGCGAAAGCCGCGAGCTGTACCGTCCCTATCCGCATCTTGATCCGGAGCAGCTGGCGCCGATGCTCCCGGTGACGATTCCCTCGCGCGACGGGCTCGACCTGCCTTCGTATCTGACGCTGCCGGTCGGAATGCCGTCGGAGAACCTGCCGCTCGTCCTCGTGGTGCACGGCGGACCGTGGGCGCGCGACGGATGGATGTACACACCCGCCGTCCAGCTGCTCGCCAATCGCGGATACGCGGTATTGCAGGTCAACTTCCGCGGTTCGGCGGGATACGGCAAGGCTTTCCAGAAGGCGGCGATCGGTCAGTTCGCAGACAAGATGCACGACGATCTGATCGACGGCGTCAACTGGGCCGTCGAACAGGGTTACGTGGACCCGGAGCGGGTCGCCATCTTCGGTGGCTCCTACGGCGGCTACGCGACGCTGGTCGGTGTCACGTTCACCCCAGACGTGTTCGCCGCCGCGATCGATTACGTCGGCATCTCCGACCTGTCCAACTTCATGCGAACGCTGCCCGAGATCGCGCGTCCGCACCTGGCGAACAACTGGCATCTGTTCGTCGGCAACCCCGACGATCCTGAGCAGTTGGCGGACATGCTGGCTCGATCCCCGATCACGAAGGTCGACCAGATCCGCACGCCGCTGCTTGTTGTCCAGGGCGCCAACGATGTTCGCGTCGTGCAGGCCGAATCCGACAACCTCGTCGAGGCGCTGCGTGGCCGCGGGGTGGAGGTCGAGTACATGGTCAAGGAGGACGAGGGCCACGGATTCGTCAACCCGGACAACGTGATCGACATGTTCAACGCCGTCGACCGGTTCCTGGCCAGGCACCTCGGCAAGCGGAGGGACGCATGACCGACGCCCACACCCCGACGGTGCTCGAGCGGATGGGCGGTGTGTCCGGCTTGGTGTACGCCAGCGTGCCGACGATCGCCTACGTGATCGTGAATGCGATCGCGGGGTTGACAGCGGCGGTCGTGGTGGCCGTCGGCGCCGGCGCGGGACTGATCGTCATGAGGTTGCTCCGCAAAGAGCCGCTGCAGCCGGCGGTGTCCGGGCTGCTCGGCGTCGTTGTCGCGGCGCTGATCGCGTACTACACCGGTTCCGCCGAAAACTATTTCCTGCCGGGGATTTGGCTCAGTCTGGCCATGACCGCGGTGTTCACCGCGTCCCTCGTCGTGCGACGTCCGCTGATAGGAGTGGCCTGGAATCTGATGCGCAGTGCGGGCCCCGATCCGGCGTGGCGGCGCGACAAGACTGTGCTGCACGCATTCGACATGGCGACGCTGGCGTTCGCCGCGGTCTTCGCCGCGCGGTTCGTCGTTCAGGATTCGCTGTACGACGCGGGGTCCGCGGGGTGGCTGGCGTTCGCGCGGATCGCGATGGGCTATCCGCTGCTGGCGCTGGCGCTGCTGGTGGTGTACTGGGCGGTGCGCCGCGCCAATCGGCGGCGCGTCGATGACGAGGCCAACGAGCGGATGCACGGCCAAACAGTGGAGGCGAGAAGCTGATCCAGCATCAGATCGAGATTGGCCTGCTGCGCGGACTCGCTGAGCTCGAGCGCACCGAGCGAGGCTGGCTGCCGCACCGACTGCCTGCTCGAGCCCGCGCGCAGTGTGACGACCCGCAGTTGCTCGGTGCTGAATCACAACCGTCCGGAGTGCGTTTCGCGCTGCGGACGGCCGCGAGGGCGATCGAGCTCGATATCATCCGTACGCGCGTGGTCCTGGTCGGAGTACCGGAACGACCCGACGGCACAGTCGATCTCGTCGTCAACGGCCGCGTGGCCCGACAGGCGGCGACCAGCGGTGGTGACGTGGTGCGCGTCGACCCGGCCACCGGGGACACCCGGGTGGAGCCGGGCCCGGTCGCCACAGTCCGATTCGACCTGCCCGCCGGTGACAACGACGTCGAGATCTGGCTGCCGCACTACGAGCGCATCCAGCTGGTGTCACTGCGCGCCGACGCTCCGATCGGCGTGCTACCGGAGCAGCGAAGGCGCTGGGTACACCACGGCAGTTCGATCAGTCAGGGGTCGAACGCCTCGAGTCCGACGACGACGTGGCCCGCGCTCGCTGCCGGCTTGGCGGGTGTAGATCTCGTCAACCTGGGATTCTCCGGAAGCGCGCTGCTCGACCCGTTCGTCGCCCGTGCCATCCGGGATCAGCCGGCCGACATCGTGAGCGTCAAGCTGGGCATCAACCTCGTGAACGCGGATCTGATGTCCCAGCGTGCCTTCGGTCCCGCCGTGCACGGTTTCCTGGACACCATCCGCGAGGGACATTCCGATACGCCACTGATGGTCGTCGGCCCGCTGTACTGCCCGATCCACGAAACCACGCCGGGGCCAGGCGCTTTCGACGTCAGTGCGCTGGCCCGCGGCGAGGTGCGCTTCGTCGCGACGGGTGACCCGGCACAGGCTGATCGACCAGGCGGGTTGGGGCGGCTGACGCTCACCTACATCCGCGCTCAATTGGCCGCGATAGTCGCCCGCAGGCAGGTCGACGACCCTGCGATCAGCTACCTCGACGGTCTGGCCCTTTACGGTCCAGCAGATGCCGACACGCATCCGTTGCCCGACAATCTGCATCCCGACGCGGCGACGCATCGGCTGATCGGGGAGCGGTTCGCCAGAGCCCTACTGCACTAGGTGATACTGGTGGCAATTTAGTTAGATTGCCGAAATGTAGGAGCTGCACCGTTGGCCGAGTCGACGATCACACCGAGCACCGCGTATTTCGAGCGTCGTGGCGACACCTTCAGCCCTCGTGCGTTCGCCAGGGGCGGCTGGGGCGCACTGATCAGCGGACATGTGGTCGGCGGGCTGTTGGGTTGGGCGGTCGAAGAGTTCGTTGACGATCCGGAGTTCCTGCCTGCCCGGCTCACCGTCGACCTGCCGAGGCCGGCCGCCATTGAACCTGTTGAGGTGCACACCCGCGAGATTCGCGGCGGCAAGCGGTTACGTCTCGTGGAGGCCGTCGTTCGCCAGGAGGGCAAGATCGTCGGCCAGGCGACGGGTCTTTTCCTGCGTCGTGGCGACCAGCCTAGCGGGACCATTTGGTCGCCCCATGTCGAAATGCCCTCGCTTCCAACGGCTGCGCAGCCGCACGACAATCCGTTGTTCGTCCGCGCCTACGGCTGGGGACTGTCGATTCAGAATCCGGACGAAGACTGGCCGGAGGGCGGTAAGAAGTACACGTGGCTACGGTTGACGCAGCCGTTGTTCGACGACGCGCCCCTGACCCCCTTCACGCGTGCGGCCATGGCGGCGGATGTGACTGCCTCCCTGGTGAATTGGAGTTCAGAGGGCCTGGAGTTCATCAACGCCGACTACACGCTGACGCTGAGCCGGCTCCCAGAGGGTGTGCATATCGGTATGGCGTCGCACAGTCACTCCACGCAGGACGGAATCGCGACTGGATCCGCCATTCTTTTTGATGAGGACGGCCAGATCGGCAGCAGTACATCCGTTTCGGTGGCGCAGTCGGGGTTCGCCCCGCCGCCGCCGTGATCGTCCGAAGTGGTCCGGCTCGTATCGGCTATTGAGCAGAGGCGAACTGGACAGGTGCGGCGGGAACGGGGCGGGCCGCGATGCGGTCGCCCTCAGGACGCTGCTTGCGCGCATCCCGCGCGATGCGGCGGGCGAGAACGCGCGCCTGACGATTGGTGATCGCGCGGTTCTTCGCGGCCAGCAGGTCGAGTTGTTGCCAGCTGAGCCCGTCGAGGTCGCCGTCCGAGTCATGCGTGGCGATGACCACGCAGCCACGCAGCAGCGGAACCGTTCTGGCGGAGAAGTTCGTCGTCGCCATCAGTAGTTCAGTGGCAATGGTGTTGGGTTGGCGCTGGCACTTGCGCGGCGACGCGGAGAACCAGAAGTCGAACTGTCGATCCGCACTACTCAGGCAGTGCAGACCCTGAGTCTGAACGAGCTTGTCGATATCGGCCTTGGTGTAGGCGCGGGTTTCATATACGAGGCCATTGGGGCTGCAGTACAGGACAGTGTGCATTCGGATAATCCATTCCACTCTTTTCTTTGTTATGGAGCGTGGCTAGCCACGTCTCCCTTGTTACTCCTGTTACCCGTGTGACAACTGAGACAAACCTGAATAACAAATACGAAACGAAGAGTTTGGCTTTCGACCGCCGGAAACCCTCCCGGCGGCGCTAGCGGGGGCCGGTGAAACTCGACGGGTGTCGAGTTCCTATCGTGACTGGTTATGAGCAACGACGCTGACGCCGAAAAGGTCGCCGACCTGGCACGGGGAGTGGCCACCGACCACGATCCGAAAACGGCTCCGGTCCAGGAGTACCTGGGCGCCTGCTACGACGCCGGTTTGTCCTGGGTCCACTTTCCCCAGGGCCTGGGCGGGCTCGGGGTGTCCCGTGGCCTGCAGGCCGTGGCCGATCGCATCCTGCAGGGCGCCGGCGGGCCGGTGCCGCTCGGGCTCAACCCGATGGGCTACGGCATGGCCGCGCCGACGATCCGCGAGCACGCGCAGACCGAGGACGTGAAGCGTCGATGGCTGCGGCCGCTGGCCACCACCGAGGATCTGTGGTGTCAGCTGTTCTCCGAGCCCGGCGCCGGATCTGACCTAGCGGGCCTGGCCACGTCCGCGGTGCCCGACGGCGAGGAGTGGGTGATCAACGGTCAGAAGGTGTGGACGAGCCTGGCCCATCGCGCGCGCTGGGGTCTGCTGCTGGCCCGCACCAACCCGGATGTGCCCAAGCACAAGGGGTTGACCTACTTCGTCATCGACATGCACGGCGAGGGCGTCGAGACGCGGCCGTTGCGTCAGATCACCGGGCAGGCCGAGTTCAACGAGGTCTACTTCACCGACGCGCGCATCCCGGACAAGCACCGCCTCGGCGAGGTGGGCAACGGCTGGAACGTCGCGATGACGACGCTGATGAACGAGCGCACTGCGCTGGGCGGCAGCGGGAGCAGGCGCGGGGCGGGCACCATCTCCGACGCCACCGCGCTGTGGGCATCGCGCCCCGAGCGGCATACGCCGGTGTTGCGGGACCGGCTCACGCAGCTGTGGTTGCGGTCGGAGGCCCAGCGACTCACCTCGGAGCGCTCGCGCGCCGCCGCCACGGTCGGCGGCCCGGGTCCGGAGGGGTCGATCGGCAAGCTGGTCGGCGCCGAGCTGAATCAGCACATCTACGAGTGGTGCATGGATTTCCTTGGGCCAGAAGGACTTCTGTACCGAGGCTACGACCAGGGCACTCCCACCGGCGAGCGGGACTGGCAGGGCCCGATTCAGCAGAAGTATCTGCGCAGCCGTGCCAACACCATCGAGGGCGGCACGTCGGAGGTCATGCGCAACATCCTCGGCGAGCGCATTCTCGGACTGCCCGGCGACCTGCGTGCCGATGCCGGCATGCCCTGGAAGGAGATTCCGCGTGGCTGAGTTCAAGTTCACCGACGAGCAGAATCAGCTGCGCGATGCCGTGCGCAAGTTCAGCGTCGACCATTTCGCCGAGGACAAGATGCGGGCGCTGATGGAGTCCGACCCGCCGTTCGACCCGAAGGTGTGGGCGCGGCTCGGCGGCGAGCTGGGCGTCCTCGGCCTGTCGGTGCCCGAGGCCGACGGGGGAGTGGGCGGCACGCTCGTCGATCAGGCGGTGGCCATCGAGGAGCTCGGAGCGCGGCTGGCGTGCGGCCCGTTCTTCGGCACGGTCTACCTCGCGATTCCCGCATTGGTCGCGGCGGAGCCCGGAGCCGCGCGCGATGAGCTGCTCGGTGATCTCGTCGAGGGCCGCCGTACCGCCGCGGTCGCGGTCGTGGACCGGGTGGGCGTCTTCGACCTTGAGACCGTGTCGGTGACCGCTGAACGTGACGCGGTGTCGGGCACAGTCAATCAAGTTGTCGACGGCGGTTTCGCCGACGTGCTGTTGGTCGCCGCGCGCGGATCCGACGGGGTCGCGCTGTACGCCGTCGACGCCACGGCGGACGGCGTCGAACGCACCCCGCTGGCGACACTCGACCTCACGCGCTCGGCGGCGAACGTAACCTTCACCAATGCGCCGGCCACGCTGGTCGCCGGGCCCGATGCGGCTCAGCGGGTCCTCGACCACGCACTGCAGGTCGGCGCGTCGCTGCTGGCGATCGAACAGGTCGGTGCCGCGCAGCACCTGCTCGACCTGTCGGTCGAATACGCGAAGACCCGGCTACAGTTCGGTCGGCCTATCGGGTCGTTCCAGGGCGTGAAGCACCGGCTCGCGAATTTGCTCGTCGACGTCGAGCACGCCAGATCGACGGGGTATCACGCGATCTGGGCGCTGAGCGACGGATCCGACGACGCTGAGTTGTCGACGAGCATTGCGCAGGCAGTCTGCTCGGCGGCCCTCAGTCACGTCGCCACCGACACCATCCAGGTGCACGGTGGTATCGGGTTCACCTGGGAGCACCAGGCACACCTCTATTACAAGCGCGCCACGACGAACGCGGTGCTCTTGGGCAGCGCGGAGGAACACCGGGACCGGGTCGCGGCGATGGTGCTGGACAGCGCCACCGTCGACAAGGTGCCGTGGGTGGCCGACGGCACCGCCGTCTGACAGCCACTGCCGTTGCGCGAGCGTGCGTGTTTGCACCCCGACACGCCGCCCGCGCCGAGCATTTCGCGGACGCTCGCGGGCCGCGAGGGCTAGCGTCGGCTCCGTGAGTAGCCCCTCGCGCCCCGTCACCGTGCTCGACAAACCAGCCGTCCTCGCCGGCCTTTTCGAGGTCTGGAGGGACCTCGACGCGCTCGTCGCCGAACTCGGCGACAGCCAATGGCAGACGGCGACGGCGCTACCCGGCTGGAATGTGCACGACGTGATCGCACACGTCATCGGCGTCGAGTCGATGCTGCAGGGCGTCGATACCCCGGAGGTCGACATCGACGTGTCGACCCTCGAGCACGTGCGCAACGAGATCGGCGTCATGAACGAGCGTTGGGTGCGCTCGCTGCGCGACCTCAGTGCGGCGGAAATGCTCGAGGCGTTCCGTTCGACGACGGCGCAACGGCGTCAGGCGTTGTCGGATCTGTCGAATACGCAGTGGAACGACGTCGGCTTCACCCCGGCCGGGCCGGACAGTTACGGGCGGTTCATGCGGGTGCGCACCTTCGACTGCTGGATGCACGAACACGACATCCGCGACGCGATCGGCGCGCCGGCGAGTGCGGCGGAACTCGTCGGGCCCGCGTCCGACCTTGCGTTGGATGAGATGGCGACAAGCATGGGCTTCGTGGTCGGCAAGCGGGCGGGTGCTCCCGACGGGTCGCGGGTCTCGCTGGAGCTGACGGGACCGCTGGGCCGCACGATCAATGTGGCGGTCGACGGCAGGGCCAAGGTGGTCGACGACTTCGGTGACGACGATCCGACGACGACGGTCCAGCTCGACGGCCTGCTGTTCACCCGCCTGGCGGGCGGGCGGGTGCCGCTGGCCGAGCATGCGGATGCCATCGAGTATGGCGGCGACGAGGCCGTCGGCAGGCGTGTCGTCGAGCATCTCAATTACGTCATCTGACCTGAGCACCACGCCGGCATCTGGCCGCCGCTCACCTGCCCTGACGCCGCGGTTTCGGTGAAGTTGCCTGTGAGCCGTCCCGCATGGGTAGGTTGGACTGCGATGCAGCAGTTCATTCGGGGGCTACCTACCAGCCGGCCTGGACAAGGATCTGAACTGCGCCTCGGCATTTCACAGGCATCGGTTGGCTGAGTTGGCGTTTTTCGATTTCGTCCGTGAACGCTGGTCAGTGCTGTCATTCCTGGCTTATCAGCATATGAGCCTCGTTCTGCAGACACTGCTGGTCGCGGCCGCGCTCGCCCTCATCGTGGGCGTGCTGATCTATCGCTCACCGTGGGGTTCGACGGTCGGCAACACCATCACCGCGGTTGGCCTGACGATCCCGTCGTATGCCCTGCTGGGTGTCCTCGTCGGGATCGTCGGAATCGGGGTACTTCCGTCGGTGATCATGCTGGTGTTCTTCGGGTTCTTCCCGATCCTGCGCAATGTCGTGGTGGGCCTGAACGGGGTGGATAAGTCGCTGGTCGAATCGGCTCGCGGCATGGGCATGAACCGTCTGATGACGCTGTTGCGCCTCGAGTTGCCGCTGGCCTGGCCGGTCATCATGACCGGGGTCCGGGTGTCGGCTCAGATGCTGATGGGTATCGCGGCGATTGCGGCATTCGCCCTCGGCCCGGGCTTGGGTGGCTACATCTTCTCCGGTATCTCGCGGACAGGTGGCGCCAACGCGACGAACTCCATCGTGGCTGGCACCGTCGGCATCCTGATCCTCGCGGTCATTCTCGACACCGTGCTCAACGTCATCACTCGACTCACCACCTCAAGGGGGATCCGTGTCTGACTCAACAGTCGAAGATTCGCCACCTGCGGGAGCCGGCGGGGCACGTGGCGTCGGCGGTGCCCGTATCTTGCTCGACGGTGTGACCAAGCGCTACCCGGGTCAGGCGACGGCGGCGGTGGACGACGTCACCCTGGAGATTCCGGCCGGCGAGATCGTCATGCTCGTCGGGCCTTCGGGTTGCGGCAAGACCACCACCATGAAGATGATCAACCGCCTCATCGAACCGACCTCCGGCCGCATCCTGATCGGCGAGGACGACGTGACTCATCGCGATCCTGACCAACTTCGGCGCCACATCGGGTACGTCATCCAGGGCGCGGGGCTCTTCCCACACCTGACGGTCGGTGACAACATCGCGATCGTCCCGCGGCTGCTGAAGTGGGACAAGAAGCGGGTGACCGGCCGCATCGATGAGCTGCTGGATCTCGTCGGCCTCGAGCCAGACAAGTACCGGGATCGGTACCCCCGTGAGCTTTCCGGCGGTCAGCAACAGCGCATCGGCGTTGCCCGCGCCCTGGCTGCCGACCCGCCGGTATTGCTCATGGACGAGCCTTTCGGTGCGGTCGATCCAATTACGCGGCAGCGTCTACAAGACGAATTGCTGCGGCTGCAAGAGGAATTGCGCAAAACCATCGTGTTCGTGACGCACGATTTCGACGAGGCGGTCAAGCTGGGCGACCGGATCGCGATCCTGCAGGTCGGGTCGAAGGTCGTGCAGTACGACACTCCCGAACAGATTCTCGCCAACCCCGCCGACAGCTTCGTCAGCGACTTCGTCGGCCATGGTGCGGCGCTCAAACAACTCACGTTGACCAGAGTCCGCGATGTCCAACTCCACGAGGCCGCGGTCGCGCGGGTCGGTGGCGATGCCGCCGAGGCCGTCAGAGCGGCGCAAGCGATCAACCGAGAGCATGTCATCGTGCTCGACGCCCAGGATCGCCCGCAGCGCTGGATGTCGCTTGCCGACCTCCGCGTGCCGAATTCGCTTGAGCGAGTGGACCGTGACGAAGATCTGGAGTCGGTGAACCTGGCGTCGACGCTGAACGACGCGCTCGACGAGATGCTGACCTCATCGCACGGCGTCGTGGTCGTGACGGGACGCCGTAATGCCTATCAGGGCGTCATCCGGATCGAGACCATCATGGATGCAATGTCGGAGTTGCACAGCGCAGCCGAATCCGCCGAGCCGGTATCGTGACGGTTGTCGTCCCGGCGATCACCGATACCGAAAGTGGTTCGCGGACAGCGAAAGACCGTCGCCGAAGTCTCGCGCGCTGGGTGATCCAGCCGCTCGCATGTGTCGTCGCCGTCGTCGGCTCGCTGGTCTATGTCAACGTCACCGATGTGTCCGATTCGGAGCGCCGATCGCTGGGTGTCTCGAACCTGGTGACATTGCTGCGCGAGCACATGACGATCAGCCTTGCGGCAACGGTACTCACGTGCCTGATAGCCATCCCGATCGGTATCGTGCTGACCCGAGGGGGTATGCGCCGTTATTCCAAGCCGATCATCACCGTCGCGGGTTTCGGGCAGGCCGCGCCGGCGATCGGGTTGATCGCGCTTGGGGCGGTGCTCTTCGGTATCGGGCAGGTCGGCGCCGTCGTCGCATTGACGGTCTACGGCGCACTGCCGATCATCGCCAACACAGTGACCGGCCTGGATGGTGTGGATCCCCGTCTCGTCGAAGCCGCCCATGGCATGGGCATGTCTTCGTTCTCCACGCTGCTCCGCGTCGAGTTGCCCTTGGCGCTGCCCGTGATCGTGGCCGGCGTGCGAACGGCGTTGGTACTCATCGTCGGCACCGCCGCCCTCGCGTCGTTCACGGGCGGCGGCGGCTTGGGGCAGCTGATCACGACGGGGATCAAGTTGCAGCAGAACGTGACATTGGTGGTCGGTGCCATCCTCGTCGCCGCGTTGGCGCTGTTCATCGACTGGCTGGCCCGCGTCGTCGAAATCGTCGCGGCGCCAAAGGGACTCTGATTCGTATGGCGACACCCGTCGGCACTTGGTCCAAGGTCGTCGTCGCCATTGGCTGCATCGTTGTCGTCGGCGGGTGTGGATTGCGATCGGCCAGCGGGGCGGTACTGGAAGCCCGCCCCGGGATCATTCAACATTACGATTCGCTCGAAGGCGTGCAGATCACCGTTGCAGCCAAAGACTTCACCGAGCAACTGATTCTGGGCAATATGCTCTCGACCATCCTGAGTACCGCGGGGGCCGACGTCACCAACCTGACCAATACACCCGGCAGCTTCGGTGTGCGCCAAGCCATGCTCAATGGCGACGCGAACATCTCGCCCGAGTACACCGGAACGGGGTGGATCAATTACCTGGGCAACGAGCAGCCGATCAAGGGCGAGACCGCTCAGTGGCAGGCGGTCAACGAGGCCGATCAGACCAACGGGTTGACCTGGCTTCCGCCGGCTCCGATGAACAACACGTATGCGTTTGCGATCCGTGAAGACGCCGCAGAACGGCTGGGGGTCACCCAGCTCTCCGATCTGAGGAAGCTCGACCGGTCTGAGCTGACGTTCTGCGTGGAAAGCGAATTCGCGAATCGCAATGACGGTTTTGTGCCGATGCTGCAGACCTATGGACTGACACGCGCCGACCTGGGGCGCGTCACGACACTCGATACCGGCGTCATCTATACCGCGACAGCCAACGGCGACTGCAATTTCGGCGAGGTTTTCACGACCGACGGCCGCATTCCGGCGCTGAACCTGCGGGTACTCGAGGATGACAAAGAGTTCTTCCCGCTCTACAACCTCACCGAGGTCGTAAATACCGACCTGCTCGACGCGCACCCCGAGCTGGAAGAGATCTTCGCCCAGCTCAATCCGAGACTCACGAACGACGCGATGCTCGCGTTGAACGCCAAAGTCGACAATGACGGCGAGGATCCTGCGCTGGTGGCGCGTGACTGGCTGATCGAACAGGGCCTGGTGTCGTAGCCCAGTCGGATGCTCGGGACCTCAGTCAGGTGATCTAACTGGGATTATTTGTCCGCTGGCGCGTGTTGTGCGTGCCGGTAGAATGAAATGTCCTGCCGATGGTCGGCAGGGGTGCGAGGGGCTGAACGGTTTCGACTTCGCGCATCGAATCAAGGGAAGCGTGCCGGTGCAGGCAAGAGACCACCGTAAGCGTCGTTGCAACCAATTAAGCGCCGATTCCAATCAGCGCGACTTCGCACTCGCTGCCTAAGCGACTGTGAGTCTGTCAGCCCGGGAGTGCCCTCGGCCCGGACCCTGGCATCAGCTAGAGGGACCCACCCACGGGTTCGGTCGCGGAATCCGTGGGGACATCAAACAGCGACTGGGATCGTCATCCTGACTTGTTCGCGTGATCGGGAGATCCGAGTAGAGGCATAGCGAACTGCGCACGGAGAAGCCTCGAGGGAATGCCGTAGGACCCGGGTTCGATTCCCGGCAGCTCCACCAAGAAGGCCCAGGTCAGGGATAATCCCCGAGCCTGGGCCTTTCTCCATCAAGACATCAAAGTGCTGAGCCGCCGTGCTCCTCGCCAACACCGCCGCGCATCCTGCCCCTGGTTTCCCGGCTCTCACAGGAATCTTCGCCTAGTTGAGGTGTATGTGATGTGTATGCTAGGTGTATGTCGCGCACGAATATCGATATTGATGACGAGCTCGTCGCTCAGGTGATGCGAAGATACGGGATTCCCACCAAGAAGCAGGCCGTCGACCTGGCTCTACGGCGGCTGGTTGGCGTCCCGTTGAGTCGGGAGTTTCTGCTAAGTCTGGAAGGCGTCGGATGGGACGCCGACCTTGACGACATTCGGCGAGAGCGACCCAGCGAATTCTGATGATCCTGATCGATACGTCGGCCTGGATCGAATACCTTCGCGCAACCGGGTCGGCCGCCGCGATCGAGGTGCGCCGACTGCTGTCAACCGACGCGGATCGGGTCGTTATGTGCGAGCCCATCGCGATGGAGATATTGTCCGGCGCAGTCGATGACGACAAATACGCCAAGCTCGAGCAGCTTGTGAATGGGCTACCGTCGCTGAAAATCGATGACTCAGTCGACTATCGCAGTGCTGCAGCCATCTACCGGGCGGCCCGACGCACCGGTCAGACAATCCGAAGTATCAATGACTGTTTGATTGCCGCTTTGTCGATTCGCCACGGCGCCAGCATCATTCACCGCGATGCAGACTTTGAGGTCATCGCGGCGATCACAGGTCTTGAGGCCGAGTCATTCCGCTGAAGCAGGCGACCCGCGTCAGCCCTGCCAGCCAATGAGCCGCGCCGGTGCTGTTCCTTGCCCGCCCCGCTGGCGCGACCGACGACGAGCCGACCGTTGCGATGGGTTCGATTCCCGGCAGCTCCACCAAGAAGGGCCGCAGATCTGCGGCCCTTCTTTCGTGGTAGCGATCTTTTCCATATGACCGGAGACAGTCCCATAGGGCATGTGTCGCTGTCGGCCGCGAAAAGAATGCGCTCAGTGCTGACATAGCTCGACCGGGCCACATCGCCACGGATCGCGATCGGCGTCGGTACTCCGTCGCTGGTCTGGTTCGGAAAGCGAGCGTCAAAGACTGCTGTTTTGCGTTTGCTTGAAATTGTCCCCTGCGTCAGATTCAATTGCTGTCCGGGACGGACACCTATGGCCGGTGATAGCACGCCCGTACTCCGGTACCGCGGGTAAAACCACGGCACCCCAGGCTTGCGTCTTCCTGGGGAGTAGTCGTCGCCGAGAGCTGGAGGAACCAGCGTTTGACCGTCAGGGTTGATAGCGCGAGCGGGGCCGACGCCGCGACCGACATCGAAGTCAATCGGCTTCCCGGTATCGACGCGAGTACCACCACCGACGGCATCGACGCCTCCCATCGCGAGAAGCTCGGCTCACACGAAGACCTCGCGGCGGAGTCGAGGGGCCGCCACATCGGCGCGATGCTGCGCAAACCACTGCGGTCCATCCTCAGGAAGTCCGATTCCTCGTTGCAGACCTTGGGCCGCTTCTTCGGCTTGGGAGCCCATGCGTTCGGCTATTTGATCGCCGATTTGTTCCGGTTGCGCCATCCATGGCGGGACACCGTCAACCAGGCCTGGTTCATCATCAGCGTGACGGCGATACCTGCGTTGCTGGTGTCGGTCCCGTTCGGGGTCATCGTGGCCGTGCAGGTCGGCAGCTTCATCCAGCAGGTGGGGGCTTCGTCGGTCTCGGGTGCCGCCGGCGGCCTAGGGGTGATCCGCCAGGGTGCGCCGATGGTGGCCGCCCTGCTGCTCGGTGGTGCGGCCGGATCGGCAGTGGCCACAGACCTCGGCGCCCGCACCATTCGCGAAGAGGTCGACGCACTGCGCGTCATGGGCGTCGACCCGGTGCAGCGGCTGGTCACCCCACGGCTGGCCGCGATGGTGCTCGTCGCACCGGTGCTCTGCTCTTTCATCATCTTCATGGGGCTGGCGGCCGGCTATGCAATCAACGTCGGCTTCCAGGGCGGGACGCCGGGTAGTTACATCGCATCGTTCGCGGCCTTTGCCAGCGTCGGCGATGTCGTGGTCGCCGCACTCAAGACTTGGCTCTTCGGTGTCGTGGTGATCCTGGTCGCCTGCCAGCGAGGTCTGGAGGCCAAGGGCGGTGCACGCGGCGTGGCCGACGCGGTGAACGCGTCGGTCGTCATCGGCGTGGTCGCCGTCTTCATCCTCAACCTGATCATCACTCAGGGAGTGTCGATGTCCATGCCCCTGAGGATGGGTTGAGTCGATGGCGACACCCTCACGATATCTTCCGCGCGCCCTGCGGGGCCCGCGGTGGATCGTCGGCCAGGGTGATTCGCTTCTGCAACACCTCGGTCACCAGCTCTCCTTCCTGACCCAGGTGCTCGCCGCGGTACCGCACACCCTGAAGCATTACCGTCACCAAACCGGCGTGTTGTTGGTCGACGTGATCTGGGGCAACGGATCGCTCATCGTTGGTGGGGGCACCGTCGGCGTCCTGGTGCTCATGGGAGCCGCGGTCGGCGGTGCGGTGGGGATAGAAGGGTACGGGGCCCTAGACATGGTGGGCATGGGTCCGCTGACCGGGTTCGTCTCCGCCTATGCGAACGCCCGTGAGATGGCCCCGATGATCGCGGGCATCGGATTCGCCGCGCAGGCGGGGTGCCGGATGACAGCCGAGATCGGTGCGATGCGGATCAACGAAGAAATCGACGCCTTGGAAGCCCTTGGTATCCGGTCGATCCCGTTCGTGGTCACCACCCGCGTGCTCGCAGGCATGCTGACCATCGTTCCGCTGTACATCGTGACCCTGCTGTTGAGCTATGCGTCTTGCGCGCTGGTCGTCAACGGGCTTCACGGACAGTCATCGGGCACCTACTACCACTACTTCAACTCGTTCATCCAGCCGTCCGACGTGCTGTTCTCGGTGCTCAAGGCGGCCATCTTCGTCACGCTGATCATCGTGATCCACGCGTATCACGGCTACTACGCCTCCGGCGGTCCCGAAGGTGTTGGCCGCGCCTCTGGTCGAGCCATCCGGGCCAGCATCGTCACCGTGGTCGCCGTCGACATGGTCTTGACGCTGTTGTTCTGGGGCAACAGCGCCGGAATTCGGATATCGGGGTAGCCATGCCTCCCTCTTTCAGCCAACCAGTGTCATCCGACCAGGGGGTGCGGGCGCTCGGTTCGCGCTCGCTGCGGATCCGAGGCCTCATCGCCGCGGTGATCCTCGGCGTGGCGGGCACAGTGCTCTACCACGTGAGCACCGGCGGCCTCGCCGACACGTTCAAGCTGACCGTGCTGGCCGATACCCTCGGCGAGGGTCTGGCGCCGGGTGCCGAGGTGAAGTTTCGCGGCCTGACCATCGGATCGGTGGAGAGCCTGCAATCCGTCGGATACGACAAGCAGAAGATCACGCTGGAGCTCGAGCCACGCCAAGCGGCCGCCTTGACGGCAGACACGACCGCGAACTTCATGTCATCCAACACGTTCGGTCTCGCAGCCGTCGAATTGGTCAGCAGCGGAACCGGGCCACGGTTGCGCCCGAACCAGACGCTGATGGTTGACTCCAGCGTGCGGTCGGCCTCCATCACCGGACTGCTGCGCGAAGGCCAGAAATTCGGCCGCATCATCGATTCGCCCGACGTCGAGCACATCATCGATGTGGTGCGTCGACATGCCGACCTGACCGAGCCGGTGACCCGGTCATACTTCGATCTGATCCGAATGCTCGCCGACTCCCAGAAAGTTCCCTTCTCGCAGTCACTTTCGGTGTTCGCCTCGGTGATCAACGGTGTCAGCGACTCGGTGCCACTCATCGGACTGGCATATGAACTGCTCAACGGGATGGAGTTCTTGGCACACCCCGATGGAGTCGAGCGGATGAACATGATCCTGAACCAGACCACAGAACTGCTCTTCACTGCCAACGGGATCCTCGCGAAGAACATGTCGTGGCTCGTCCCGATCATCGACGCGATGATGAGCGTGTCGTTACCGCTCTCGTACTTCCAGGGCAGCTTTGCGCCGGCCTATGACCGGTTGTCCGGCCTGCTGGACCGAACGAGCGCGGCGTTTCCGATCATCGACGGCAAGGTGCGCATGCAAATTGAAGTCACGCTGGACACCATGCCCGGATTGGCGGCGGCCTTGCCGTTACCCGCGCCCGACGCGATGCCGCATGGAGGTGGCCGGTGAGAAGTGTCGCCAAGTCGGTGGTGTGGTTGACCATCTTCACGACGGTTTCGGTGGTTTGTACGCTCGTTGTGCTGACCGCCTTACGCAGCCCGGTCAGCGGGGCGATTGCCCGCTACGGTGCCGAGTTCTCCGACGTGTCAGGACTTTACGTCGGCGACCACGTGCGTATCTCCGGCGTGCAGGTGGGCAAGGTGGAAGCCACCCGGCTCGAAGGGCGAAACGCCAGAGTGGATTTCACCGCACAGGCTGATCACCCGTTGTTCACCAACACCGTTGCCGCCGTGCGCTATCAGACTCTGGTCGGCCAACGCTATGTGGAGCTCGTGCAACCGGCCCAACCCGATGCTCAACTGCCCAACAGCGGCACGATTCCGCTGGGACAGACGATTCCGTCATTCGATGTCGCCAAGCTGTTCAACGGCTTTCAGCCGATATTCCAGACCCTTGATCCCGCTCAGTTCAATCTCTTGGGCGAGAATCTGCTGCGGTTGATTCAAGGTGACGAATCTGGCATCGGCCCGTTTCTCCATCACCTCGACGTCATCGCCAAGTTGGCGGTGGACCGCCAGGCGGTCATCACCGTCATGATCCGCAACCTCAGTGCGATCTCCCAAGACCTGGGCGGCAAATCACAGCAGCTGTTCCACCTCATCGCCCAGCTCAACGACGTGCTGTCCAGGTTCGCGTCCGTGGGTGAGCAATTCCGTGCCACTCTCGACACTCAGCTGCCCGGGCTGCGCAGCACCGTCCATCTCCTGCAATACACCGAGCGCACCTTCGATGGGACGACGGTTCCGCTCTACGACCTCGTCAGCCGAATGTGGCCGCAGACCCCGACGATCATCGCGGGGCTGTCGTTGACGCCCTCCCTGATCCAGGGAATGCGGGACTGGCTGGTGGACGCCCGACCAGCTGACCCGACGTTCTTCTGCTCGAACGGAGAAGTCGCCTTGCCGGGAATCGGCGAAGTGTCGTTCGCACAACAGAACTTGGTGGTGTGCCGGTGATGACGTTCGGCAACCGACTCTCCGCCTTGCGCGCGAGGCTGGGCGGGCGCGGTGTGCTCGATGAGCGCGCGGTCGCCGTCCGCAGTCGCCGGCACGGCATCATCGGCGTGCTTATCATCGTGGTGTCGGTCGCCGTCACCGCGATGGCCTATCTCAACCCGACGGGTCACACCAGCTATACCGCGCACATGGCGAACTCGGCCGGGGTTCGCGTCGACGATCAGGTACGCATCGCCGGCATTCCGGTCGGCAAGGTCACCAGCGTGCGCCTCGACGGTGCGCTTGTCGAGATGAAATTCGATGTCGAGAGTTCGGTACCGGTCGGTTCGGATTCCACCCTGGACGTCAAACTGCTCACCCCGCTCGGTGGCCACTATGTTTCGCTCGACCCGAAGGGGCCTTTTCCGCTGGGGCGTAACGCCATTCCGTCAAGCCGCGTCACGTTGCCATTCGAGATCAACGACATCATTCAGGCGGCGACACCGGTGATCCGAGAGGTCGACGGCGAAGTCATCCACGATACCTTCACGGAGGTCGCCAACGCGGCCAACAACTATCCCGACGCGGTGCGCAACCTCATCTCGTCGGCGAGTTCATTGACCACATCGATGAGCGCGTCCACCGTCGACTTTCACCGCGGTCTAGACTTCGTCAACAACGGACTGCGGGCGATGGTCGCCAACCGTGCGCAGCTCATCACGCTGGTCGAGCAGTTCGACACCCTCGGGCGGATGTACACCTCGAGAGCCGTCGAGATTGTCGAGTTCTTCGGCCTGCTCAAGGAATTGGCCCGTATCCTCGACCGCATCGCGGTGTTCTACGGCCGAGAGGTCGCGCCTATCGCCGAGGGGCTGGAGGACATCACCGACACCCTTAGCGCCCATCCGGAGCGTTGGGGCATGGCCCTGGACGCCCTGGGGCAGACGCTGAACATCGTCGTGCCGATGCTCAGTGGCAACGGAGTCGTGTTCGACCAGAGCGACCGGCGGCTGGCTCCCGGGCAGGACCTGTGCCTGCCCAACATCATGAGGCACTGTTGACATGGCCGGGCTGTCCGCAATAGCCGCGCGGTTGCGTTCCCCACCTGGTGTCGCGACGGCAACGGCCGTCGTGGTCGCCGTCGTGGTGGCGGCAGTCATGGGCGCCAAGATCGTGACGCCCGCGGTCAGCAACACTCGGGCCATGTGCGCTGAATTCACCGACGCGGTGGGCCTTTACCCCGGCAACAAGGTGGCGCTGCTCGGCATCGAAATCGGCTCCACGAGCTCCATTGTCAACAAACCCGACCACGTCGAAGTCCAGTTCACTGTGCCCGCCGATCTCGATCTGCCCGCCGACGTCGGCGCGGTCACCTACTCGCAATCGATCGTTACCGACCGCCATATCGAGCTGACCAAGGCCTACACCGGTGGGCCCAAGTTCACCGGGCCTGGGTGCATCAAGCTGAATTCCACCAAGACCCCGGTGAGCATCAGCGAAACCTTCTCTGCCGTAGGTAACCTCGCCGACGCGATCATCGGATCCGAGCCCGGCCAGGACCCGTTCAACGCACCAGGCGTGCAAGCCATCAATGACAGCCTGAGCGCGGCCAGCCGCTCTCTGGAGGGCACCGGCCCCGGTCTCAACCAGACGATGCGCAATCTGGTCACCATGCTCGCCGACCCGTACCAGGCCGACGCCGACTACCGGCAGCTGTTCGAGAACAGCGAGATCCTCACCTCGGATTTCCTCCACAACTGGGACAGCTTCGCGTCGGTCATCCGAGCGCTCCCCGTGACCACCCAATTGATCGAGGGCCTGTCGGAGAATTTCGGTGCCGGCCTGGCCCATCTCTCGCACCTGCTGCCGATCCTGGTCGATGCCATGAACCGGTTCGGCCCGCGGATGTATGACACCGCCGGCTCGCAGGTCGCTTGGCTGCGGGACCTGCTGAACGACCACAGCCCCGCGATCCTCGCCATGATCAAGTCGTGGCCGCAGTTCAGCAACTGGTTTGCCGATGTCTACGAGCCGGCGTGGGGTACCCACAACGTCACCTACCTTCCACCCCAGGTGTCCATCGCCCCCACACAAGCGGGCGCGATCTGCCAGGCGCTGACGCAACGGAACATCCCCGGTGTCGCATCGGCATGTGCATCGGGCAACGCATCCGATCCCATCACCCTTGGTCTCACCGATCTCGTCCTGGGAGCCGCGTTCGGATGACCCGACGACCGATGTACACCGTCCGCGTACTGCTGGCCGCAGTGGTGATCAGCATCAGTGCGGCGTGCCAGCTGGATCCGACTCGGCTGCCGGTCCCGGGCGCCTTCAACCCGCACGATGATGCGTACAACATCAAGGTTGAATTCTCCAGCGTTCTCAACCTGCCGGCCCGAGCCAAGGTGGACTCCGGTGGTGTGCAGGTCGGCGTCCTCGATCATGTTCAGCTCGAAGGCAACACGGCGGTCGCCTACGTCGAAATAGCCGGTGACACGACCCTTTCCGATAACACGCGCGCTGAACTCCGCCAGGCAACTCCGCTCGGTGACATCTACATCGCACTGCTGTCACCGGAGGATCGGTCGGCGGCGACCCTGCGGGACGGCGACACCATCCCGTTGCGCAACACCGCACCGGCCGACAACGTGGAAGACCTCCTACGGTCCATGTCGAATCTGGTGGGCGGCGGCGCGATCGGCACGTTGCAAACCACCGTGGTCGAGGCCAACAAGGCGTTCCCGGATGACCCTGCTGAGCTGACCCGCATGCAGCACACCGTCGCCGGAGTGCTCAACGACCTTGCGGTCAACCAAGACACCATCAACGGCATGCTCTCCAGCATGGAGAACATCAGCACCGCGATGGCGGCGAATACGACTGTGTTCAATCGGTTGGTCGCCGAAGGCCCGGCGAAGCTCGAAGGTCTTTCGGAGATCACACTGGCAATCCTCAACACGGTCAACGGCTCTCGCGATATCGGCACGCTCAACGCAGAACTGCTCACCCCGATCGCGGGCGATCTGATGCAGATGCTTTCCCACCTCACGCCGATGGTCGGGACGATGGCGACCGTCGACACCACCATCCCGGTACTGGCCGACAAGTTTGTCGCGTTCCTGCGCTACAAGCTCCTCGGGTTCTTCCGTAAGGGCGGACCGAAATTCACCGTCACCGAACTTCATCCACCGACCGGACGCGAGGGTGTGGATCCCGCGGACAAGGCCGACGCGGCGGTCGAGGCGATGCAAACGATGGGACTGCTGCCGCCATGAAATTCAACGCCCGCACCACACTGGTCATCCTCGCGGTGATGACACTTTTCGGAGCCGCTTATATGACATTCGCTGTGCTGGACGTGAGTCCGACCAAGCAGGTCACCCGACTCACCCTTCTGCTCAACGCTTCCGGCGGGCTGATGCCCACATCGGACGTGACGATGCGCGGCATCAAGGTCGGTCGCGTGTCAGGTATCCAGACCACCAACTTCGGGCTCGCGGTCTCGATCGAACTCGACCGGGCACACCAGGTTCCCGCCGCCAGCCCGATCAGCATCGAGAACCTCTCCGCCGTCGGCGAGCAATACATCGACTTCAAGCCGGAATTGATTGCGCCGCCGTACTTCACCGATGGGGCGGTGATCCCCGCGGATCAGGTTGCGCCGATCGTCACTGCCAGTGACTTGCTCGCCAAGGTCAATGTCTTGTTCACGGCGCTGAACCTCGACCAGATTCGGTCCATCGTCAACGAGATGTCCGCCGTGTTCGCCGACAACGACGACACCATCGACTCGCTGGCCACCACTGCCGGATTGACCGCCGACGTGATCCAGGATGACAAGGCACTGCTGGCCACCCTCGTTAACAACGTCTCGACCCTCACCACCAACCTGGGCGACCTCAACGCCGGCTACGTGATCAGCGAGACCGGTGATCAGCTACCACCCTCGGTTCAGGCATTCCTGGGCCTGATCCACGAAATCGAGACGATCTCACATGCCGGAGTGGGGGTAATTGGCCCTGACGATGCGGTCACGGTCATGGTCGCGAAGCTCGGCGAATACCTCGACCTCTTGGCCGGGCCGCTGGGCAGCTTTGCCACCGTCCTGCAGCCTGCGCTCGCACCGCTACACGACATCAAAATAGACGCCGGGCACTGGCTCGACTTCTGGGAATCAACGTTCAACGACACCGGGGGAGTACGGGTCCAACTCAACGTGCCCGAATGGCACCAGGGTGCGCGATGACGCGACGGCACAGAAAGAAGCTCGTATGACCAACCCAACCGACAACGGAGACGAAGAAGTCGACGACGCCGAACGCGACGGCGCCGGGGACGACAGCGACGCCACCGGAGCCGACGAAACCCAGCCCAAGCCGACAGATCGTGACGACGACCCGCCTCGGCTGCTGCCCAAGCGCTGGCTATGGGTCGCAGCGGTACTGGTGGCCGCGGTACTCGGCGGCGCCGTATTCGGGTTCGTCAAATATCACCAAGCGACCAGCCAGCTGGAGGCGCTGCGCCAGAGCCAGGCCGATCGCGACGCGGCGGCACAGCTGGCCAAGGACTATGCCCTGAGGTCGCTGAACTACACCTTCGAAGATCCCGACGCCTTCTTCCGTGCGGTCGAAGATGGCGTATCGCAGCAACTCAAGGACAAGTACGTCGACGCCACCGAGGTGCTCAAAGCCGTCATGCTGGAGGCCCAGGTCAGCTCTACCGGCGAAGTGTTGGCCACCGATCCCGTGGCACAACCCGACGGTTCCTATCAGGTGGTGGTGGCGGCGCACCAGACCACTCGCAACTTGCAGAACCCCACACCCAAGGTGTCGATCATCCTGCTGGAGGTCACCGTGCACAAGGTCAGCGATACCTGGCAGGTATCGGACATCGGCCCCAAGGCAGGTGCCAATCCGCCTGTAGGGCAACAGATCCCGACACCGCCACCCCCCGCAGGGTCCGCGCCCGCCAAGCCGACCCCGCCGCGGTAGGTGCACGCCATGAGGCGGCTGTCACTACTGGCCGGGGTCGTGGCGATGGTGGCTGCCGGCACCGTGTGGCCCACGGCCGGTGCTGACACCGCGTTGCCGCCGTGCCCGCAAGCGGTCCCGGTCATCAGCCCGGAGGGCACTTCGCCGCATGTCGACTGCTCCCTGCGCTCCGGCGCTCTCGACTTCGCCGTCACCTATTGGTCCGTGCCCGAGCTGCCGCAGCCGAGGGCGGTGAAGGTCACCGTGACAGATGCGGCGGGCGAGGTCGTGCAAACGATCGATGAGTTGTTGGAGCCGTCGAGTCCCGGGGGCGTCGGGTTGCAGGACGTCGACGCCGACGGTCGCGAAGAACTGATCATCCCGGTCGCCCGAAATCTGTTCAACGGCAGCCCAAACACCCGTTTCACGACGTGGCGCGCGCCCGGTGACCGCCTCCATTACGAACGCACGCAGATGGTCGGGCAATCCGCGTATCCCAGCGGAGACGGCTACCTCGTCGTTAACGGAGGCGGCCTGGTCAGCCGGGATCTCACCTTCTATCTTCCAACCGGCGCCGGGTACACGCTCGTCGTGGTGTTGACCATCGAAGCTCAGGAAGTCGATCCGGCGACCCACCGTGTCTTGACCGTCATCTGCCGCGCCCACCAGCAAGACGGCCTCCATGCGGTCGGCATGACCATCCGCCGAGCCGAGACAGCCTTCTGCGCCTCACCGGCTGCGAACGCCATCTGGCCTGGCGCAGAACGTCTATCGGTTCGAGTCTGGGGCCCGGGGAGCTAGCCGCTTACCTAGGCGCGCAGTATTCGCGCGCGGCGGCGAGCAGTTGCGTCGCCTTGACGAGGTCGCTGACCGGTAGCTCTGGGCTTGCCGGTCGATATGGGTCACTGTTGTCCACCTGAGTTGCCAGCATGTCCGACCGGATCCGAAGGTCGATGGCGGCGGGGCTTCTCAAGGCGTATAGCGGTGACAGCGCCTTACGAATCTGGCCTGCGACGTATGGCGGTGTCCCGGAAGGAGAAACCGAATCCAACACCGTCTCCAACCGATCAGTCGCGGGCGAGAGGACGCTGCATTCGTCACCGGCGGCCGCTGGTGCCGTGAGGCAGATGGCCACCGCGGCAACCGAGAAAGGCACCGCCAGAGTCAGATGCATTGGTCTTACCTTGACACCGGCCCGGTCGGTCTGTCGCCTTTTTCACCTCAGTCGACCTCCTCACCACTGCCGTCCGGTTCATCGTCAGCTTCCTCGCGCTCCTCTCGGAGGCGGTCCTTGGTACGCACCAACCGAAGAAGCGTGACGAGTCCTAGGCCGCCGACGATGTTGCCGGCGAGGGTGTAGCCGAACCAGCTGAGCCAGCTGAGGTACCCGAACGGAGCGCTACCGGTCGCAATTGCTCCGAAGATCAGCAGCGAGTCCAGGATGGAATGGAACATCTGCAGCCCCGCCAGCAGGAACGCCCCGGCGACGGCGGCTGCGATCTTCCCGAACATCGAGTCGGTGCCGTGCTGCATGCGCGTCATCAGGGTGATCGCCATTCCGCCGAGCAGGGTCAATGCCACCGTTTCCGCCGATATCGGTGCGGCGATGAAGTGGGTGGCTGACTCGATGGTCTGCTCGTGCAACTTCGGGTAGGCCTTCATGATCAGCCACATCAACACCCAACCGCCGGCGAGGTTGGCCGCCAGCGTGCCGGTCCACAGCTTGAACAGCTGGCCCACACTGGCCCGTTTGGCCGCCACTGTCGTGACCGGCACCAGGAAACCCTCGGTGAAGAGCTCGCTGCGGCCCAGGAGTAGGGCGAGAAATCCAATCGAGAAGGCCAGCCCGGCCAGCAGCGAGTTATGCGTGGCATGCAGGACCGACAGATAGGCGAGGACGCCCATCGCGACTTCGGTACCGCCGAAAAAGCCCGTCGCCAGCACTTCGCGCCATGTTCGGTGTAGGCGCTGCGTACCCTCATCGATCATTCGGGCGAAGGCGTCCTCGAGTTCGTCTTCGATGGGACGGTTGGAATCGCCGAGCTCGCGCCGACTCGTCTGGCTCACGTGTGCTCCCTGTTCGCGCATGCGGATGAATGGCTTTCAATACCCGTCACGGTGCCGCCGAAGCGAGCCGTCAGGATTAGGTAATCACTTTGGCGATGCTCGCCCGCCGCGTTTGTGGTTCGCTCGACACGGGGATCCTGCATCGATTCTGCATCGAACGCCGGACGATCCCCATTGAGGTCATGGGCTAGTCCGTGGTGGTCGGTCGAGCGACGGGCCTGCTGGTGGCACGAGTCGAGAGGGGTAGCGCGTGGATATTCGGGCGCAGGTGTCGCAGATGAGTCCGCAGGCGCGCGAAGCGCTTGCGCTGCGAATCAAGTCGCGCCTCACGCAGGGCGGCCATCCGGCAACGGATCACGACATCGGCATCATCGGCGGAGGCGTGGCGGCGCTGACGCTGGCACTGGAGATTCGCCGGGCCCGTCCGGCGACACGAATCGCGGTCATCGAACCCAACGCTCATCCGGTACCGGAGATCACCCATACGGTCGGTGAGTCCACGGTCGAGGTCTCCGCGCACTATCTGCGCGACCGGCTGGGATTGGGTGATCACTTGCAGTCCGCTCAACTGCGCAAGATGGGGCTCCGGATGTTCTTCTCCGACGAGCTCAACACCGACATTGCGCAGCGCGTCGAACTCGGCAGCTCGTCTTTCGTCCCTCAGGTGACGTATCAAATCGATCGCGGCAGGTTGGAGAACGAGCTCGCACGTCGTTGCCTTTCGGAGGGAGTCGAGATCGCCTGTGGCCGAGTTCGTTCAGTCGACTTTGGACAGGACGACGGCCCACACACGATCACGGTCCAGAACGGCGACGCGGTGGCACACATGACTGCGCGGTGGGTCGTCGATGCCTCGGGCAGGAATCGGGCGCTGTCCCGTCAGCTGGATCTCAAGCGCGAAAACGAGCATCACTGCAATGCAGTGTGGTTCCGGGTCGCGGCGGAAGTCGACATCGGGCGGTGGAGCGATGAACCGTCCTGGCAGGCACGGCTGCACGAGGGTGACCGTGCGATGTCCACCAATCACCTCATGGGTGAGGGTTACTGGGTCTGGCTCATCCGACTCGCATCCGGTGCGACCAGCGTGGGTATCGTGGCCGACCCGGCGTTCCACGCGTTTGACGACTTCAACACACTGGCCAGGGCAAAAGCATGGCTCAGCGCGCACGAACCGCAGTGCGCCGCAGTGCTCGCGGAACTCGACGACCTGATCATGGACTTCCGTGTGATGAAGAAATACAGCCATGGTGCGACCAAGGTGTTCGACGGGCACGACAGGTGGTGTCTCACGGGAGACGCGGGAGTATTCCTCGACCCCTTGTACTCGTCCGGACTGGATCTCGTTGCGATCGGAAATGGGCTGATCACCGATATGGTCGTTCGCGACCTCGACGGTGAGGACGTCCTTGCTCGCTCACAGATCAGTGATTCGCTGTATCGGTCGCTCACCGAGATGTGGCTCGCGGTGTATCAAGATCAGTACACGCTGATGGGATCCGCGCCGGTGATGTCCTCGAAAATCGTCTGGGATATCGCGTTCTATTGGGGATTCGTCGGTCTCCTCTACACAAACGACCGCTTCGTGCGGGTGGCTGATGAGCCGGATTTCGTTCCTCACCTCGAAGGTCTCATCGCGCTCAGTAATCGCGTTCAACGGTTCTTTCGGGAGTGGGCTGCGGTGGAGGTCGGCGAGTCGTCGTTGGCATTCGTCGACCTGTATGCGCCGCTGAAGTTCATGGAGCTATTGCACATCGCAATGATGGGAAAGGCCGCGAACTTCACCGAGCAGTTCGAAGCCAATGCTCGGCTGTTGCGTCAGCTGGCCGGTCAGCTTGTCGAAACCGTCATCGCGGACAAGTCTGCGATGTTCGGAGACGATGACACGATGCATCAAGTGCAGGAATGGCAACGGGATTCGTTACTACGCGAATTGCGATCGGTCTACCGGCGCGAGCAAGCAAGCAATCCGGTGAGCGGCGACTGGATTGTCGCCACCACGCCGGCACTTCAATCGAGTTGAGCATGTTGGCTGAAAACAACACCCGCGAGCCGTTGGCGATCGTCGGAATCGGCTGCCGTTTTCCTGGCGGAGGCGAGTCGGCCGAAGACTTCTGGAACCTGCTGTGCAACGAAACCGACGCTACCCGCGACGTCCCTGAAACGCGTTGGCATGCCGCTCGGTATCACGATCCGAACCCCGCGAAGATCGGCAAGATCGCCACGCGACGCGGTGGATTCCTCAACGAAATCGACCAGTTCGACCCACAGTTCTTCGGAATGTCACCCCGCGAGGCACATTCGCTCGATCCGCAGCAGCGACTCCTGCTGCACGCCACCTGGGAGGCGCTGGAGGACGGGGGAATTGCCGCCGACAGACTGGCGGGCACCAACGTAGGTGTCTTCGTCGGCGGATTCACTCTCGATTATCAGCTGCTGCAGAACCAAGGGCGCACCAGCCGGTACCGATTCAAGGCCCATTCAGCCACCGGAATGATGATGACGATGCTGGCGAACCGCATCTCTCATGCGTTCGACTTCCGCGGGCCGAGCATGGCGATCGACACGGCTTGCTCCAGCTCTCTGGTGGCCGTACATCTTGCTGCGCAGAGCATCTGGAACCACGAATGCGAGATTGCGCTTGCCGGCGGCGTGAACATCATGGCCGGGCCGAACACCGCCATCGCGGAGTCGAGGAGCGGGTTCCTGAGCCCGGAGGGACGCTCGAAGGCTTTCGATGACTCCGCGGACGGGTACGCACGCGGGGAAGGGGGCGCAATCGTCGTCATCAAGCCGCTCCGGCAGGCGCTCGACGACGGCGATGACATCTACGCACAGATTCTCGGCACTGCGGTGTCGCAGGACGGTCACACCGACGGCATAACGGTGCCCCGCGAGGAAGCTCAAGAGGCAGCGATCAAAACGGCACTGAATCGCGCCGGTATCCACGCGGCCGAAGTGGGATACGTGGAGGCACACGGCACTGGAACGCCGGTCGGCGATCCGATTGAGATGAGGGCGCTGGCGAGCGCGTTGACTTCCGACCGACCATCAAACCACCCTCTGCTCATCGGATCGGTCAAGACCAACATCGGCCACCTCGAGGCCGGCGCAGGGGTAGCAGGTCTGATCAAGGCGGCGTTGGTCGTCAAGCACGGCTACATTCCCGCCAACCTCCATTTGCGCACCCCTACCCGCCACGTCTCGCTCGCGGAACTCAAGATCGATATCCCTCGAACGGGGCAGCCATTCCCCAGCGGTGCACGACGTGTCGTGGGGGTCAACTCCTTTGGGTTCGGCGGCACCAACGCCCATGTCGTGCTCGCCGAGCCGCCGACCGCAGTGAGCGCCCCGGGGCGGGAAAACTCCACGTCGCTGCCGCTTGCCGTTCTGCCGATCTCGGCGCGCAGCGAGGAAGCGCTCGTCGCAACCGCCGGACGTTTGGCCGGACACCTGGATACCCATCCAGAGCTCACGTTAGCGGATCTCGGCTACACGCTCGGCCAGAGACGTGTCCACCTCAGCCACCGTCACGTCGTGGTCGCCGACAGCATTCGCGATCTGCGGGAACAACTTCAAGCCCTCGCCGACGGCGGGCAGATTTCGACGGGCCGCGTCAGCACCCCAGCGCCGCGACTGGCGTTCGTCTGCACGGGTATGGGCCCCCAGTGGTGGAAAATGTGCCGTGGGTTGCTCGACGTTTTTCCCGTCTTCACCGAAAGCATCACACGCAGCGACAAAGAGCTGTCGCGATACACGGACTGGTCGCTCTTGGACGAACTCCGATGGGACGAGCCGCAGTCGCGTATGACTGAGACGGAAGTGTCGCAGCCCGCGAACTTCGCCATCCAAGTCGCACTGGCTGAGCAGCTTGCTCACTTCGGAATCACCCCGGATGCCGTAATCGGCCATAGCGCAGGCGAAGTGGCTGCACATCATCTCGCCGGTCTGCTCACCTTCGAGCAGGCGATTCACGTCATCTACCACCGCAGCCGTCTCCAGCAACGGACGAGTGGGCAAGGACGGATGCTGGCTGTCGGCCTCGATGCCGAATCGCTCATGCAAACGGTCGACGCGAGAGCGCTCGACGAGTTCGGTCGGCGGGTCTCAGTGGCCGCGATCAACAGCCCGTCGGCGGTGACCATCGCAGGAGACGGTGATGTCCTCGAGGACATCGCCGGGCAGCTGGACCAGGCAGGGGTCTTCAATCGCCGGCTGGCAGTCAAGGTGCCCTACCACACCCACTACATGGACGCGGTGAAGGACGATCTATTCAGCGCCCTGGAGAGTCAATCTTCGAAAGCCGCCACGCTTCCGCTGTATTCCACGGTCACCGGCGAGCTGCTGGACGGCTACGACGCCGGCGCCGCGTACTGGTGGCAGAACACTCGCGCCACCGTTCTATTCGAGCCGGCACTGCGCCGAATGCTCGATGACGGCTACACCCAATTCGTCGAACTGGGTCCACATCCCGTGCTGGCGGCGTCGATATTCGAAACCGCTGGTGCGCAGAGGGTTTCGGTGGTAGCTACCCAGCGGCGTGATCAGGACGACAGCCGAACCCTGCTGAACTGTGTCGGTGCTCTGCACTGCCACGGGCACGATGTCGAGTGGAACGCCGTGCACCCGCGCGGACGGGGGAGTCTTCTCAAGCTGCCCTCGTACCCATGGCAGAGCAAGCGGTACTGGGAGGAGACGCAGGAAGCGGCGGAGTCGCTGTTCTACCGTGCGGTGCATCCACTTCTCGGGCAGCCGGTCAGCGGCGTCCATCCGACGTGGGAAGCCGAGATCAGCGCCGTCCTCAACGCATTCCTCGCTGACCATCGAATTCAGAACAGCATCGTCGTGCCTGGGGCTGTCTACATCGAAATGGCCCTCGCCGCCGCCGAGGAAACATACGGGTCGATTCACAGCGTGGACAACCTCGTGCTCCACCGTGCCGTCCTGCTCGACGACACGTGCGATCCCATCCTCCGGACGACCCTCAACCAGGACACCGGGAGCCTGGAATTCGCCGCATTCACTGCCACGGCCGACGGCGACCTCAAGTGGACGATCACCGCCACCGCAGAGCTCAACATGCTTTCGGCGGCACCCACCCGTCGCGGCACACCGCAGATTTGCGAGCCGGTCACCACGGTCAGTGCCGACGACTTCTACGCGCGCACGGCGGCCATAGGGTTCGAATACGGCGAAGCCTTTCGATCCGTGCAAAGCGTGACAGCCGGCGAGGACTGGGCGGCTGCCGAACTCGGGATCCCCGCGCCGATCTCCGACGAACTCGACGACTACCGTTTTCATCCGGCGCTTATCGACGGTGCCTTCCAAACACTCTTCGGTGCACCGTTTCTCGGGCAACAAGAGAACGACGAGCCATTTCTTCCGACCCGCATCCGGCGCGTCTCCGTCTACAGCCGACCCGACGCGCAGATGCGGGTTCACGTCGACGTCGTGTCGGCAACGAGCGAGGCCGTCGAATGCGACATCACCATCACCGATCGACCGGGAAATACGCTCGCCGTCATCGACGGCTTCGTCGTGCAATCGCTGAGCGCGTCGTCTCGGATGTCACCCGCTCACATCGACAAGGGCCTGTACGAACTGCATTGGGAGAAAACACCCGACCAGTCCCGTGAGGACACGGCGTCCGCTGGGTCATGGCTGATCCTCCTCGACGACTTCGGTATCGGCGCAGCCATGACCGACGAGCTACGCCGCCGCGGACACCGCGTACACACTGTCGGCCGGCAATCCGTCGAATTGCTCACCGCCACCGAGGGGGGATACCTGGTGAACCCTCGTCGCCCCGAGCAGATGACCGAGTTGGTCGCCACTCACCTCCGCCGGGAAAAAGATTTCGCGGGTGTCATCGACTGCTGGCCCGTCGACATGTCCGAAGCCGCGACCGACACGAACCTCCACGTGGGTGCGTTCACGGTCCTCCGTCTCGTCAAAGCGCTCGCGGAGCACGGCAACAGCAAGCCACGCCTGCATCTGATCACAGCCAATGCGCAACCGGCGTCGCCCTCGCAGGCGACGCAACCCGACCAGGCGACCATCTGGGGTCTCGGCCGAGTCATCGGCCACCAGGAGTTCGCCGAACACTGGGGCGGCCTGATCGACATCGACCAAGCAGATGACCGCACTCGAACCGCCATACGCATCTGCGACCAGGTTCTCGACAGCGAATCCGAGGACCAGATCGCGATCCGCGGATGCGCCACCTTGGTCCCGCGTCTTCGCCCATGCAGAAGCCTCACCAAGCCCTTCCCCACCAAACTCACCCCAGACGCAACGTATGTCGTCACCGGCGGCACGGGAGCACTCGGTCGTGTGGTGGCTACCTACCTGGCTGAACGGGGGGCGCGGCACATCACGTTGTTGGGTCGCACTCCGATCCCGCCAAGAGACCAGTGGTCGACGCTCACCGAGGACGATCCCCACTTCGCCACCGTCACCGCGATCCGGGCCGTCGAACGCCTCGGCGCCCAGATCACCACCGCCAGCGTCGATATCACCGATACCGATCAGATGGCAGGGTGGCTGCGGAGCCATGTCCGAGACGGCGGTCGGCCGATCCGCGGCATCGTCCATGCCGCGGGATCGGTCGCCGACCAACTTCTCGTCAACATGAGCGAGGATGACTTCGCCAAGGTGCTTGCGCCGAAAGTCATCGGTGCTCGCGTGTTGCATGACACCTTCATGAGCCACGATCTGGAATTCTTCATCATGTTCGGTTCCGCGGGATCGACCATCGCTGCGCCGGGGCAGGGTAATTACGCCGCCGCCAACGCGTTCCTCGATGCTTTCGCGCATTACCGTCGGGCACAGGGGCTTCCAGCTATCACCATCGGGTGGGGACCGTGGTCGGTGGGGATGGTCGAAGACCTCAAGTTGGAAAAGGTATACGCCCAGCGTGGCATCGAGCTGATCACACCCGCCGTGGGGAAACGAATCCTGGATCGTCTGGTGAATCAAAAGGTGTCCAGCGTCGTCGCCATCACGGCCGACTGGAATCGCGCCCGGCACATCGGTCTTGGCGGCCGATTCCCCGCGATGTTCGCTGAGCTCGAAGCGGCCGAGAACTCAGTGCAGGAACTCGGCTCGGAATCTTCGATACTCGACATTCTCGCTGTCACCGCGGAAGCCGACAGACGCCCCGTGATCACCGAGCACGTCCAGCGCGTCGTCGCCGCCGTCTTCGATTGCGCCGTGACCGACATCGCCCCCGACGACATGCTGGATGACATCGGCCTGGACTCCATGATGGCGATGGATTTCAGGGTGAGGGTCAACTCGATGTTCTCCATCGATCTGCCCGTGCTTGAGATACTTCAGGGCGTCAGCGTGAATTCCTTGTCCGAGCGCATCCTCGCCGAGCTGCGCTCGATCCACGGTGAGCCCGCGACCACCGAACAACCGGTGCAGCCTCAACCGATCGTCGCTGACGACTTGGACCATCTGATGGGCGAGCTGTCGGAAGCCGAGATGAGGGAGCTACTCGCCGAACTCGATGCGTCCACCGCAGAGCCGAATTCCGGTGGGATGCCCTGATGACAGCGACCGCGGTGCATGTGCGCGGGCTGTCCAAGGCTTACGGACGAACACCCGCTGTTCAAAACCTCGATCTGGACGTTGGCTATGGCGAGATCTTCGCCATCCTCGGACCGAACGGGGCGGGAAAGTCGACGACGATAGAGATCCTCGAAGGCAACCGGAAGCGTGACGCTGGGCAAGTGCTGGTGTTGGGCGAAGATCCGGGCACTGCTGGTCGGAGCTGGCGCGCGAAGATCGGCATCGTCCTCCAAGAGGCCAGCGACGCCGGAATGCTCACCGTGCACGAAACCGTGCAGATGTTCACCAATTGCTATGGCACCACGCGGTTGCCGGAGGACGTGCTCGACCTCGTCGGTCTCTCCTCCTCTGCCGGGAACAAGGTCAAGACGTTGTCAGGCGGACAACGCCGGCGACTCGACGTCGCTCTCGGCATCGTCGGTACGCCGGAACTGCTGTTCCTGGACGAACCGACCACCGGCTTCGATCCCGAAGCCAGACGGCAGTTCTGGGATCTCGTCAGGCTTTTGGCAGCTGACGGTACGACGATCCTCCTCACCACTCACTACCTGGAAGAAGCAGCCGCGCTGGCAGACCGCGTCGCGGTCATAGCAGGCGGCAGGGTAGTGGCAGTGGACTCGCCGATGAAATTGGTTGAACACGTCGACTCGGCCGCGACCGTCACGTGGATGCAGGGCGACGAGATTCGCGTCGAGCGCACCAACTTCCCGACGGAACTGATCAGGCAGCTGAGCCACGCCGGTGCAGAACTGGCGCAATTGACAGTCACCAGGCCGACACTCGAAGATGCGTACCTTCACCTGATCGGTATGGCGTGATGTCTGTCAAACCCACTGAAACGCCTCTGCCCGTGCGACAGCGCGCCGTACATGCCGCAACACCGATTCCGTCGTCGGTGCGCATCGGTTTTTCAAGAGTCGTACCCGAGCTGAAGATGTTCTACCGCCGACCCGAACAAGTGGTTTTGACGTTCTCGATGCCGGCCCTGATCTGTCTTCTCCTGGGTTCGATCTTCACGGCGGAACTTCCGAACACCAACATCAGTATGGGGGCCGTAATCGCGGCAAGCATGCTTGCGTACGGAATTCTGTCGACTTCGTTCATCAACCTGGGCATAAGCATTGCCGCCGACCGCGATACAGGGGCGCTGAGGCGACTCCGCGGAACACCGGCGACCGCGTCATCGTACTTCATCGGCAAGATCATGCTGGTTGCCATCGTCAGCCTGGCAGAGGCCGTAATCCTTTTGCTTGTAGCCGTTTTCGCCTTCGGCCTGCACCTGCCAACAGACAGTTACGGGTGGTTCACGTTGGCGTGGGTTTTCGTACTCGGCATCATCAGCTGCTCCCTGTTGGGCATCCTGATCAGCAATGTCGCAAGCAATGCCGTCTCTGCCGCCGTCATCACCAACGGCCCAGCCGTGGGCCTGCAATTTCTCTCGGGCACCTACGTGCCGCTCATGTTGCTACCGACCTGGATGTTGATCGTCGGATCGATCTTCCCCGTCAAGTGGTTGGCTCAAGGATTTCGGTCGGTTCTCTTGCCGGAACAGATGGCCGCGTTCGAACCGGCGGGGAGCTGGGAGCATGGACGCATATTCCTCGTGCTGGTGGCCTGGAGCATCGGCGGATTGATCGCCTGCTTGGCCGTGTTTCGATGGTCGGACAGGGGCTGATCGATGCCATCACTACTGGGGATCGCCTATCACTTCTTTTTCCAGATCGCGGTCATTCTGCTGACGTACCGGCTTCTCTGGCCCGTGTTCCGCCGGCTCGGCCAGGTTCAAGTGGTCGCGATCATGGTGGCCGGATTTCTGCTCGGGCCTTCGGTATTGGGCTGGATATGGCCGGCGGCACAGCAATGGCTGTTCCCCGCCAAGCTGACCATCGGCGCCGAGACGATCACGCATCCGAACCTCACCGTGATCTATGTCGTCGGTCAACTCGGGCTCGTGCTCTACATGTTCCTGGTGGGAACGTCGTTCAAGCTCGACATCCTGGCCTCCCACACCAGGCAAGCCGGAGCCACCTCGATCGCCGGTATCGGTGTCCCGTTGATCCTCGGGAGCGTTGTCGGATGGTGGATGGTCAGTGTCGGCGGCTATTTCACCGACAAGGTGGCGCATTGGCAGGGCGGCCTGTTCATCGCTGCGGCCGTGGCGATTACTGCGTTCCCGATGCTGGCCTGGATCGTTTGCGACTCGGGCCTACTCAACACCCGGTTGGGAACGATGTCTTTGTCATGCGCCGCTGTTGACGACGCGTGCTCGTGGGTGCTGCTGGCGACCGTTGTGTCCACCGCGAAGGGGAGCCTGCTCGGTGCCTTCTTGGCGATCGGAGGCGGGCTGGCCTACCTGATGTTCATGATGTACATCGGCCGACCGCTGCTCGCGCGACTCGAAACGTGGACACCGCGCCGTGCTGACACCGAACGCACCGGCGGCCTACCGATCGCCCATTTGAGCGTCATTCTCTTGGTCGTGCTGACCGCCAGCTGGTTCACCGACATCGTCGGAATCTATTCGGTCTTCGGCGCTTTCGTGGCCGGCTTGATGATGCCGCGAGGTTCGCTGCTCGAGCTCATCCGTGAACGATTCGAACCGCTGACCGCCTACCTGTTGCTACCCGCGTTTTTCATCTATTCGGGCCTGAATACGCAGCTGAATTTGATTCTGGATGGGCCAACCCTGCTCATGGCGGCGATCGTTTTGGTGGTGTCGTTCGTGGCGAAGTTCGGCGCGGTCGGTCTGGCCGCGCGCTGGCAGGGCATGAGCTGGTACGAAGCGGGTTCGATGGGTGCACTCGCCAACGCTCGCGGTCTGATGGAACTGATTCTGCTCAACATCGGATTCGAGGCGGGACTGATTTCGGGCAAGCTCTATACCATTTTGGCGCTCATGACGATCATCACTACGTTCGCCGCAACGCCTCTGCAACGGCTGTTCGGACGTCGCCTGGAGAAGTCAGGGTCGCGGTTCGGACCTGACGGGGTGGAACGCCGCACCGACGTTCCAGCTCCGTCTGCGTCCGCTTCATAGGCGAAGGACCGGCGGCTGCCGTCGAATCGTTATCCGACCTTGCCGCGGATGACATGTACGACGGCAAAGATGCGATCGTGTGAAGCTGCGCGCGCTGGCGCTCATCGGGGTGTTATTCCTGACCCTGCTGCTGGCGGCACCCGCAACCGCAGACGCCACTGCACAGTGGATCGTCGTTGGTGTACCGGCGGCGGACGCGACGACAGGGACCTTGACCGCCTATCAGCGGGTCGGGCAGCGATGGAAGGTGGTCCTGGGGCCTGTACCCGCGAAGGTGGGAGCTCTCGGCGTCGGTGCCCCCGCTGACGGAGTACATCGCACTCCCGTCGGGACCTTCGCGTTCGATCAGGCGTTTGGCCGCCAGCCGAACCCCGGCACGAGAATGCCGTACTTCCAAGCCACCAGCCAGGATTGGTGGGACGAGGACGCTCAGTCGCCGACGTACAACACCCACGTGCGCGGGCCCGACCGTCCCTCGTCGATTGCGGAGAACCTGTACGACTCGGGCCCCGTCTACGACTACGCCGTCAACATCGCGGTGAATCCACAGCGCATACCCGGTCGCGTTTCCGGGATTTTTCTCCATGTGACCGACGGCAGTCCCACGTGGGGATGTATTGCGATCGGTCGCGATGAGATGCGTACCGTGCTGAACTGGCTGGATCCTTCCGCGTCTCCGCGAATCACCGTCGGCGTGGGAAATCCGTCGTTGGTCTCGACCTAGCCCGCCCACACATCCTCGACGTAGCGGTCGGACTCGACGAGGTCGATGAGCCAGTCGCGGGCCTGACTTTCGTCGGATCCGGTTCGCGCGCGGTAGATGTCGAGGAACGCCCGGCGCACCGCAGGCGCCATTTTCGCACCGTCGCCGCACACATAGACGTGTGCATCTTTCGCGGAATCGCCGAGCAGGTCCCACACCTCGTCGGCGTCGGCGGCTATCCGGTCTTGCACGTAGCGAACGCCATCCTGTGGTGCGCGAGAGAACGCCGGTCGCATCCGCACGATTCCGAGCTTTTCGCCCATCTCGAACTGGTCGCGGAAGATGTAGTCCACGTCGGGGTCGCGTACCCCGAAGAAACACAGCGCGGACGAGTACGGTTCGTCGGCCTCTTGTGCCGCCAACCGGTCGCCCAGGAATCCGCAGAATGGGGCCACGCCGGTACCCGCGCTGACCAGGATCACATTCTTCTCGGGGTCGGCGCCGGCCCGGAAAGCCTCCCGCGCCTGGTCCACTCGCGCGCGAATCGCCACCCCGGGACTGATCGCCGCCAGATGGTTGGACGCGACGCCCTTGTAGAGGCCGCGACCAGACCGGGCGGGCGAGTCGAGCACGCTGACGATGAGGTGCACCACGCCGGGAGAGCGCCTCGAGGACGACGCGATTGAATAATGACGCGGCGTCATCGGCTCGAGCAATTCGAGCAGTTCGGCACCGGTGACATCGCACGCCTGAAACTCCAGCAGACACTCGAGCGGGCTGAGCTCACACGGTCCGCTCGCTTCGGCGAGCGCTTCCAGCTGTTGCTGCTCCGGCTTGCACGCGTTCGACGCCGCGAGCCGACGCAGTTGGCTGGGGGTGGCAGGCTTTCTCAATTCCACGAAGTGCGTGAGCAACTCACGCACGCTGACCTCGCGATCCAGCGCGATGAGTCGACGGCTGCTACGCCGAGGGTTGATCGCCAACCGCTGATCCCCATCGATGCCGAGCCCTTCCAGCACTGCGTCGACGAGCTCGGGCGGGTTGTCGGCGAGCACGGTCAGATGATCACCGGTGTGGTAGGTGACGTCATCGGGAAGGGCAACTCGAACATGACGTTTGGCCTGGCCCAACGCGTTGTCGGCGCTGACCAGTGCGTCGTTTTCCACGACCGTCATCGGAACCACCATGAATCGCGCATCGATGGCGGTGGTGACCGGTCCGACGATCGGACGGAGGTCGTAGAGCGGCTCGTCGGCGGCGGTGACCGGGGCGGCGTCGGGATCGCCGAAGCGCTGAGCCATGGCTGTCCACAACGCTGCCGAGAACTCTTCGAGCGCCCCGGTGAGATCTCCCGAGGTGTCGGCGGCGGCCCTGGGAACCAGCGGAGCGGCGCCCAGTCCCGTCAGCCGTTCGTAGATGCGAATGGGCACCGCTTGGTAGGTGTCAGCCCAGTTTCGATCGCCGACACCGAGCACGGCGATGTTCGGGGTTCCGCGCAGCGCGGCCTGGTCGCTCGACAGCCAGGCCAGAAACGCTCGCGCGTCGTCGGTGGGCTGCCCGTTGTAGGACGAGGTGACGATCAGGATCGAGTCGGCGTCCGGCAGACGACCCACCGCGTCGTCCAGCGGCCCGACGGTGACGGTGCACCCCATATCGGTCGCCTCTTCGCCGAGCTGCGTCGCCAATGCGCGGCATGTCCCCAGATTCGAGCCGAACAGCACGCTCAGCGTGGTCCCCGGTTTCATCGTCGCCGCGTGGTCGGTGCGTGGTTGCGCGGACTCCTCGGCGACGACGACGGACCGGCGATCATCGAGAGTGCGTGGCACGACATCGAGCACGAAGCCGACCGGCCGTCGGCTCAGCGCGCTATCCCATTGCAGCACATAATGTTGCGAATCGATCAACCGATATCGATGCACCACCCGGGCCAACGCCATCGTGGCTTCGTGCAGGGCGAACTGGCGCCCGATGCAGGAGCGCGCCCCGGTGCCGAAGGGTTTGAACAACGCCGCGGGACGCACGGCGGAGCGAACGGTGCCGAACCGGTCCGGATCGAAGAACTCGACGTTGTCCCCCCAGCCCGGCTGGCGATGAAGTGCCCCGGTGAGCACCGTGACTGCCTCACCGGCCTTGATCGGGTACTTGTCACCGATGACGGTGTCCGCCAGGGCCATTCGATCGAATCCGAGAACCGGCGGGGATAGCCGCAGGGTCTCGTCGATCACCTGGCGCAGGTAGCTCAGCTTGCCGATGTCGTCATAGCTCGGCACATAGTCGCTGTCAGTGCCGAAGACGCCGTCGACTTCGGCTTCGACCCGCTGAAGCACAGCCGGATGATGCATGAGGTTGTAGAGCACATTGGGCATGAGCTCCGAGGTCGTCAGCTGCCCGGCGATCAAGAACGTCATGATCTGGTTTCGGACGTTCTGCCGATCGAGCACGGGATTGCCGTCGGAATCGTGACCGACCATGACGTAGAGCAGGTCGTCGACATCGGCGGGTTCGCCGGTCGTGTGCGCCGCGATCAGATCATCGAAATACGCGTTCAGATAGGCGAATTCGGTGTCGAATCGCTGGGTCCTGCCTTCCTGACCGAGTTCACCGAGCGCGGCGGTGAAGCTGGCCGGCACGGGTGAGAGACCATCGTGGTCGAACGAGTCGAATCGCGCTCCGAACCCGGCCAGGGCAACCGTGTCCATCGCCAGCTTCTGCAGATCGGTCGAGGCGTCCACCAGTCCATTACCCACGCGCGCATCCCAGCGGGCGATGAGCTGCGAGCTGATGTCGAGCGTCGCCGCGTGGTAGTTGCGCAGGCCGGTGTAGCTGAAACCGGGCAGCAGGACGTCGTGCGCCTTCTGCCAATTCGGTTCCCCGTGGTACGCGGTGAACAATCCGTCGCCTGCGAGCGGACGAACCCGGGCCAGCGACTGGGACAGGTTCTTGGCGAATCTGTTCTCGTCGCACAGTTCGTCGACCAGCTCGGCTGAGCACGCATAGAGCTTGCGGAAGCCGTTGTGGTCGGAGTAGAACAACGGCCCGTGTCGCTCGCCGAGAATGTCGATCGGCAGCGCGTAGGGGCGGCCGGCGACGTCCGCCCAGGTGGGGAGACCGCCCACCGCGGAAGGGACGTCGTCGAGCTGCGGCGGCAGTGACGGCGTGAACTCGGCCATGCCGGGCAGCATAGGAACACTGCGCCACCTATCTGACGTTTCCGACAATTCCGATGGCGTTATCGCCACCCACCGGGCCCGCGTGGCAATCCGAGGATCTGCGCGGCCTCGTCGGGCGTCGCGATTGCTCGGCCGTACCGCCGGCACAGCGCCACGGCTTCGGTCACCAGGTCGACATTGGTCGGCGTGCGATCGCCGCCATAGAACTCCAGTCCCACGTGGAGATTGCCGCCGCGTTCCAGCGCCAAACCCGCGATCCGATCCGCGCACAGGTCCCCGCCGACGACGGAGACCGCCCACGGAACACTGCACCCGTCGAGCACCTCGAGGTACGCGTCGAGCGCACGTTCGGTCGGAGGCAACCCGAAAGGTGCTCCGAGGTAACCTCTTTCGGTCGAGAAGTACAGCTTGATCATCGCACCGGCGGGCAACTGGCCGGCGCGCCACCACGCCATGGTGGCGCGGAGGAAGCCCGGTTCGTAGATCGCGAGACTCGGGCCCAGCTGCCCGTCACGGCAGATGTCGAACGCGCGACCGATCACGTCGAAGGAGTTGCGGTACACGAAGCCGCCCGACGGTAGGCCGTCGGCGTCACGGACGCCCAGGTTCACCGAGCCTGGGTCGGTGATCCCGACCCGCATCCCCGCGGCGGCCAGCGGTATCAGATGCTCGTAGGAACACGAGCCGTCGGTGTCGAAGTGAATCGTCGGATAGAGCAACGCGTCCGGCCGCGCGTCGAGCACCGGCCCCCACGCCTCGAGATAGCGCTCGACGGCGCGTTCCACGCTCACGCCGGACAGGTCGATGTGGTTGTGGATGATCGCCGCGCCGGCATCCATGCAGGCCAGGGCGTCAGCGACGATCTCAAAAGGCTCGAAGGGAACGTGTGGGTTGGTGGCCTTTGACGTGACACCGTTGATCGCACATTCGATGATGACCGGATCCATCGGATTCCTTTCGTGACGATCGCCTGTCTGGAGATTCCACCGTTGAGATGCTCGCTCCCGCAACCTAGTGTGCAGTGGTGACGAGTCGTCCGGCCTTCGTCGACTTTCATTTCGACGTGATGTGCCCCTACGCCTACCAGACCTCGCTGTGGATCCGCGAGGTACGAGATCGCACCGGCCTCGAGGTGAACTGGCGCTTCTTCAGCCTCGAGGAGATCAATCGCCAGGACGGCAAGAAACACCCGTGGGAACGCGAGTGGTCCTACGGCTGGTCGATGATGCGCATCGGCGCGCAGTTGCGGCGACGGTCGATGGCGGACCTCGACGCGTGGTACGCCCGGGCGGGCCGTGCGCTGCACGTCGACGGGCACAAGCCGCACGAGAAGGCCGTCGCACGTCACCTGCTCGCAGAGATCGGTCTTGATCCGGAATTGGTCGACCAGGCGATCGCGGACCCGACGACCGGCGACGAGGTGCTGGCCGAGCATCAGCGGGTGGTTGGTGCCGGCGGATACGGGGTGCCGACGCTGTTCTTTCCCGACGGACAATGCCTCTTCGGGCCCGTTCTCGTCGACCCGCCCACCGGGGAGGCGGCGCTGAGGCTCTGGGATGCCGTCGTCGCCTGGACGGAGTTCCCACACCTCTATGAGCTCCAGCGGCCGAAGACCCCTGAAGACGGAAAGCTGATCACCGAGACATTCCGCCCGTATCTCGAGGCTCGCGATTGGGTGTCGATCAATCGGGGAGAGGTCATCAACTTCGACAGGTGACGTCTCAGCGATCGCCCGCATTCGGTGATCTCGCGAGACGTAGGGTTGGCGACGTGGATCTGCTGCTCGGCATTGACATGGGCACAGGTAGCACCAAGGGCGTCCTCGTCGACGCCGACGGCTCGGTACTCGCCACCGAGACCGTCTCCCATGGCATGAACCTTCCTCAGCCCGGATGGGCCGAGGTGGATGCCGAAAGGTTGTGGTGGCGCGAGGTGTGCGAAGTCAGCCGCGCACTCACCGCTCGCGTCCCGAGCGGAGCCAGGGTCAGCGCGATGTGCGTCAGCGGTGTCGGGCCGTGCCTGGTGCTGTGCGACTCCGATCTGAACCCATTGCGGCCCGCCATCCTGTACGGCATCGATACGCGTGCCACTGCCGAAATCGAACTTCTGACCGAGGAATTGGGTGCCGACGCCATCCTCGACCAAGCGGGCACGACCTTGTCGAGCCAGGCCGTGGGCCCCAAGCTGGAGTGGGTGTTCCGGCACGAGCCGGAGGTGTTCGCCAAAGCGGCCGGCTGGTATGGGTCCAACTCCTATATCAGCGCGAAGCTCACCGGTGAGTACGTGATAGATCATCACACTGCCAGCCAGTGTGATCCCCTCTACGCGACTCGCGATTTCGACTGGAACCTGCAGTGGGCCGAGCGCATTTGCAGACACTTGCCCCTCCCGAGGTTGGTCTGGCCCAGCGAGGTGATAGGCACGGTGCGTCCCGATGCGGCGGATGCCACCGGCTTACCGACGGGCACACCGGTGGTCGCGGGCACCGTCGACGCGTACGCCGAAGCGTTCTCGGCCGGGGTACGGCATCCCGGAGATCTCATGCTCATGTACGGATCGACGATGTTCCTCGTCCAGGTCATCGACGAGTACCACCCCGACCCCACGTTGTGGACCACGGCCGGTGTCGAGCGTGGCACCCTCGCGCTGGCCGCAGGTACCTCTACCGCCGGAAGCCTGATCGCATGGCTGCAAACCGTCACCGGCGACGCCCCACTCGACGAGTTGATGGCCGAGGCCGGCGCCGTCCCACCGGGCAGCGAAGGTCTGCTGATGCTGCCCTACTTCGCGGGAGAGCGCACACCGGTGTTCGATCCGCAGGCCCGCGGCGTGGTGGCCGGCTTGACACTTCGTCATGGCCGTGAACACCTGATTCACGCTGCGTACGAAGGGATTTCATTCGGCATCAGGCAGATCTTGGAACGATTCGACGACGCCGGCAGCAGCACGCGGACCGTCGCGGTGGGTGGCGGTCTACGCAGCCCGCTGTGGGCGCAGACGCTCAGCGACATCACCGGACGCGTCCAGCTGGTACCGGAGCAGGCGATCGGCGCCAGCTACGGCGATGCACTGCTCGCGGCGATCGGAATCGGCATGGTGCCGGGCGACACCGATTGGGCAAGAATCGAGCGCGAGATTGTGCCGAATCCGGCCGCGGTCAGTTTCTATGACGATCTCTACGGCACCTGGCGCGAGCTGTATCCCTCGACCAAGGACGTGGTGCATCGGCTGACCGAATCCCACCCCGTCCGAGATGCGCAACACTGATGAGGTGACAGGCACCCTGATGCCGGCGGCGTTCATCGGACACGGCAGCCCCATGAACGCGATCGAGACAAACCGCTACACCGAGGCGTGGCGGGAGTTCGGCGCCGTCGTGCCCACGCCGCGCGCGATCCTCGTGATAAGCGCGCACTGGTACATCAATGCGACGGCAGTGACTGCGATGTCGAAGCCGCGCACCATCCACGACTTCTTCGGTTTCCCCGACGAGTTGTTCGCGGTCGACTATCCCGCACCGGGCTTGCCCGACCTCGCGGAAGAAGTCGCTGAACTCGTCAAGCCGACCTGGGTCGGCGCAGACATCGACAGCTGGGGCATCGACCACGGCACCTGGTCCGTTCTGGCCCATGCGTTTCCGGACGCCTCGATCCCAGTGGTTCAGTTGTCGATCAACGCCGACAAACCCTTCGACTATCACTTTGACCTCGGTGCCCGACTTGCGGGCCTGCGCGAAAACGGTGTGCTCATCCTCGGGAGCGGCAACATCGTCCACAATCTCGGGCAGCTTCGCTGGGAAATGGCCGACGGTGGATTCGACTGGGCGCGGCGTTTCGACGACGCTGCGCGGGAAAGCATGACCCAAGCCCCCGAAGATTTCGCTGGGTTGTCAGGCCACCGGGATTTCGGTGCCGCGGTCCCCACTCCGGACCACTACATCCCGTCGCTGTACTTCGCGGGTCTGGCCGCCCAGGAGGACACGCCGGCCGGCGTTCTTGTTGAGGGCTTCGCGTACGGATCGTTGTCGATGACGGCCTACACGCTGGGGGTGACGTGCGAGCCTGACGCCGACGATCGCGGCGCACCCGCCACCGCGCCAGAGTCCCCGGCCGATCAGTCCAACATTTGAGCCTGTTACCTGGCCCTTTTGAATTCGGGGATTCGGGGGACGTTGCCATACTCTTCCTGGGTGAACGCGATCGACCCAGACAAGCTCAACACCTGCCTCCAGGTGTTGGCCGACGTCGAGTCCTTGCCGCCTGAGCACCCGGATGCCGTGGCGGTACGCCTGGCCACTGCCAAGGTGTTCAAGGCGGTGAAGAAGGCCCGCCGGGACGCGAAGCGCGAGGCAGTGGCCGCCGCCGACCACGCCGTCACCGCCGCTACCGCGACCGGCGCACCCGGCCGCATCGACGACGAGACCCAGGGTCTTCCGTTGGTGTCCGCTGCTGTGGGCGCCACGGCGGGCAGGTTGCAGCGGCCGCGTGCCTGCTACATGTGCAAGAACCGCTACACCGTGGTCGACGCCTTCTACCACCAGCTCTGCCCGGAGTGTGCCGCGTTCAATCGCGCCAAGCGCGATGCCCGCGCCGATCTCGAGGGACGGAGCGCCCTGCTCACCGGTGGCCGCGCCAAGATCGGCATGTACATCGCGCTGCGCCTGCTGCGCGACGGGGCCCACACGACGATCACCACCCGGTTCCCGAACGACGCGGTCCGACGGTTCGCGTCGATGCCCGACAGTGCCGACTGGCTGCACCGGTTGCGGATCGTCGGCATCGATCTACGCGATCCCGCTCAGGTGGTCGCGCTCGCCGACACCGTGGCCGAGCGCGGTCCGCTGGACATTCTGATCAACAATGCGGCGCAGACCGTGCGACGCTCACCAGGTTCCTACTCGGCCCTCGTCGAGGGCGAACGGACTCCGCCGCCGCAGCTTGTTGACGTCGTCACGTTCGATCACGTCAGCGACGCCCATCCGGCCGCACTCGCGGGAAGCCTTGCCGAGCACCAAAAGCCGCACGCCGTGACCGAATTGGCGCTGACCGCGCGAAGTGCCTCTCCGCAACGGATCGCCGCGGGCACCGCCATCGACGCGGGTGGTCTGCTGCCCGACACCGCATCGATCAACAGCTGGACCCAACGTGTGCACGAGGTGGACGCGATGGAATTGCTCGAGGTTCAGCTGTGCAATCAGACCGCGCCGTTCATTCTGGTGAGTCGCCTGCGCCCCGCGATGGCCGCCTCGCCGGCCCGGCGCAAATACGTCGTGAATGTGTCGGCGATGGAGGGGCAGTTCAGCCGCGCCTACAAGGGGTCCGGCCATCCGCACACCAACATGGCCAAGGCCGCGTTGAACATGCTCACTCGCACCAGCGCCGCCGAGATGCTCGAACGTGACGGCATTCTCATGACCGCGGTTGATACGGGCTGGATCACCGACGAGCGGCCGCACCCGACGAAGCTGCGGCTCGCCGACGAGGGTTTCCACGCCCCGCTCGACCTCGTCGACGGGGCCGCCCGCGTGTACGACCCCATCGTGCGCGGCGAACTCGGTGAAGACGTGTATGGCTGCTTCCTCAAGGACTACTCGCCGAGCAATTGGTAGCGCAGCGGCAGCCACAACGGTGTCGGCCAGCTCCATCAGGGTGGCGCGACGCTTGTCGACCGTCAGTAGATGCCCATTCCCGTTGCGCCTCAACGCTACTGCTCACCGCAAGCTCGATCTCCGGCTCCCGGCTATCTCAGTGCTGAAGTTCACCTGTCCGGTGCCGGGCTAGACGTGTTGGTAGGTGCCGCCCGAGGCACCTATCTGATTGACACGCCTGCGTCGACCTTGAACTCCAACCCGGTCACGTAGCGAGACTCATCGGAGATGAGAAACAGCACCGCGTTGCTGACATCGACGGCTTCGATTAGCGCGGCGGGCAGCGCGTTGAGAAAGAGGGGGACAAGGTCGGTCCGTGAGGTCATCTGGTCGTGCATCGATGGCGGTGCCATGCCGGTCATCACCCCGGTCGGATGAACTGTGTTGACCCGAATACTTTGTGCGGCAAGCTCATTGGCCAAGGCGCGTGACATGCCGACGATACCGTGTTTGGAGGCTGTGTAGGGGACATGCAACGGTGTGCCCTTGACGCCCGCAGACGAGCTGATGTTCACCAGACTGCCGCCGCCCTGTTCGACCAGATGGGGGATCACCGCGGCGCAGGTGTTCCAGACCCCGATGAGGTTCACGTCGACCACGACGCGCCACTGTTCTGCCGTCGTGACATCCCAGGTGCCTACCGTGAGGACGCCGGCGTTGGCGACGGCGGCGTCCAGACCGCCCAGTTCTTCGGCTGCCGCGTCGACGGCGCCTTTCATCGCGTCCTCGTCGCGCACATCCGCCACGCATGTGATCGCCGTGCGGCCGTGTTCACGAACCAGGCGTGCCGTCTCCTCCAAATCGGCTTCGGTCGACAGCGGGTAGTCCAATTCGTCTATGGGAGCGCAGATGTCGACCAGTACGAGGTCTGCGCCTTCTTCGGCGAGCCGGATGGCATGGCTGCGGCCCATGCCGCGGGCCGCGCCGGTGACCACGATCCGTTTGTCGGCCACGCGGCCGACCGTTTCATTGCCGGCCACGGTCAGAGCTTGTTGCAGAAGCCGGCGTCAACCGGGAACGTCACGCCGGTCACGTATTTGGCTTCGTCGGATACCAGATACGCGATAGCGGCGCTGATGTCTTCTGGCTCGAGCATCTCGACAGGCATCGGGTTCTGCAGGTGCGGACCACCCCCGGGATAGTTCTCCAAGAACTCGGTCATCACCGGGTTTGTCGCCATCATCGTGTTGACCGCAGTCGGATGCACTGTGTTCACACGAATGCTCAACGGCGCCAATCCGTTCGCGAGTGTGCGCATGAGTCCCACGATGCCGTGCTTGGATGCTGCATAACCGAGACCACCCCCCTGGACGCCGCCGAAACCCCTCAGTCCGGCGGTGGAACTGGTGAAGATGATCACGCCACCCCGGTTACCGGCGATGAGGTGCGGGATACATGCGAACGCAGCGTGGTAGGAACCGTCCAGGTTGACGGCGGTCACCGCTCGCCACTGCTCGAGTTCTTCTTCGATGCTCAGCTCGCGGAACGCCAGGGGCGAGATGCCCGCGTTGGCCAACACGATGTCGAGGCGTCCGAAGAATTCCACTCCCGCGTCCACTGCTGCCTTGACGGCGTCGAAATCGCGCACGTCCGCCACTGTCCCAAGCATTTTCCCGCCGGCCTGCTCGACGAGATCGACCGTCGCGTCTAGTTCTTCGCGCGATGCCATCGGGTAGTGGTTGGCGGCGATGTCTGCGCAGATGTCGATGCCAATGATGTTCGCGCCCTCACGCGCCAATCGCACTGCGTGGCTGCGACCCTGGCCTCGCGCTACCCCGGTGATGAAAGCGACTTTCTGCTCGAGTGATGTCGACACTGTTCACTGCCCTTCTTGGTTGGACGCTGATATCCGCTGCCACGAATCGCTGGCAGCCTTCTGCAGAACACGGCCTTTGGGGAACCCCGCGTACGCGGAGAATTGCAGGATCACCTCGTCCATTTCCGAACGACTGATGTCACCCGACTCCAGTGCTGATCCCACATGCGAATAGATCGGACCGAGTGCCCCGGATACGCCGACGGCGGCCACCGTGATCAATCGGCGCTCTCGGCGGCCGAGGTTGGGGCGCTGCCAGAGGTGGCCGAAAACGAACGCCAGAATGCCTGCCTGGAAGTACGGCGAATCCCGCGGCGGCGCGGGTAGCAGATTCACGTCCACGAAGCACTTCTCGCCTTCGTCGAGACGACGCCCGTGATCGTTCGGTCCCAAGGATTCCAGCGGGAGATCCGAACGCGGTGGGACGTTCTCGCCTCGTTCGGCCGTGAGACGGGCGAACTGCGATCGCACCGCCCCCTCTGCCTCCGACCCGCGTGGCCATCCGCAGTACACCGCGAAGTGCAGGACGAACTCCAGCAGCTCGTCATAGGTGATGTCACCGCTCGCCAACGCGGCGTATACGTGGTCGTTCATGTCGCCCACACTCTCCGACGCGCACACGCACGTCAGCGTGACGAATCGGCGGTCGCGCCCGCTCAGACCGGGCCGCGCCCACACCGGTCCGAAGACCGGGTCGGCGACCATGACGTCTTGGTAGGTCTCCACGTGCACCACTCTCTGTTGCAAATCTGTGGACTGAACTCTAAGGCGATGGACTTAATTCGTCCAGTGTGAAATTCTGGGCCCATGTCCACGTCCGAACCCGTGCCGGTGGAGCCGTCGGCCAAACAGCAGCTCGTGCTCACCGCGGAGCGGTTGTTTGCACAGCGCGGCCTCGACGGGGTTCCGCTCCGCCAGATCGGCACCGAGGCGGGGATGGCGAACAAGTCGGCCGTGCAGTATCACTTCGGGTCCAAGGAAGGCCTTGTCCAGGCGATTCTGCTCAACCGACTCGAGCATCTGACCCGACGTCGACAGCTCTTGGAAGCCCGTACGCTATCTGATGATCTGCGGGCCATCGTCGAGGCGCACCAACTTCCGTTGATCGAGCTGGCCGAAGACGAAACATGTTTCTATCTACCGTTCCTCGAGCAGCTGCTGCGATACGACTATTCGGTCAATCCGCTGACGTCGTTGCCTGATACGCATCGGAACTCACACCAAAACTACGTCGACAGGGTCGGCGCACTGATCGAGCACGTGCCGCAACCGCTGCGCGACAATCGCATCCACGATGTGTCCTCGATGTGCGTCCACGCTTGTGCCGATCGCCATCGCGCGCGCCTGGTCGGCCTGCCCGTGCCCTCGTATGCCGTGCATGTCAGTGCGCTTCTCGACGGCTTCGTCGCTCTACTTGCGGCGCCGCCCTCCGAGGAGACTCTCGTCGCGCTGAAGGGTGCGAGCTCGAAACGGCCGACGCTACGCGCGCTGCCGTAACCCGGCTCAGAGTCTGCGCAGCAGTGCTGCGGCGCGCACCTCGTCGTCCACGCCGATCGCGATGTGCACGTCGTCATCGCGACGCGCCCAGCGCAGGCTGACGTCTTCGCCGTACTGGATCGGCCGCCGGTACTCGACCACAGCGCGGTACGGAGCGCGGCACACGTCGGGCGCTTCGGCCATCACCTCATGGATGGCGTGCCAGTAGGCGGTGTTGGTGACGTGCTCGAACACGTCGATGTCGGTGCGGCGCAACGCGAATGGCGTGACGACGTCAAAGTGGTCCGGGTTGGTGAGCCATGGTCGCCACTTGAGGCGGTGTTCAGTGGTGGTGCTCGCGAACTTCTCGATCAGGCTGTCGGAGACCCGCTGCGGTGTGAGGGTGCGCTCGTTGATCGCGATCCAGAAGCCCTCGGTTTCGATGCGGCCACCCTCGTTTCCAACAAGGTCGACCCGCATGGTGCACCACCGAGTCGACAGCGCAGAGCACCAACGGCTGAAGGACACCTCGTTGGGCCATTCGATCGGTTCGATGACATCAATCACCGTGCGTTGCACCAGCCAGTGCGGATGTTCCTCGGCCTCGCCCGCGTCGAGCAGATTCTCCGCACCGACTTCCTGGATGTAGCGGGCCACCCCGTCCAGGCGGAGCTGCAGCTGACTGCCGATGTCGCCGGTCGGGACGGGCCACGACGTGCGGTAGACGTAGCCGACAGACGGCAGCGGGCTCAGGCGGCGGTCGACATCTTTGTTCGGCATCGCTTCTTGTCTACCTGGTGCGTCGGCGGGCGGGCACCCCAAGGACCGCATTTGTCGATGTGTTCGATGAGAGGGCCGTCCGCAAATCGGAACCCCGCCCTGGTTCATCTCGCCGAACGTGCGCGTCGGGACGCAAGGCCATCGTGCCGAACCGAATATTTGTTCTCAAATAGGTCCCGGTATACGCGCCGCCGACGACAATGCTCTTGTGCGGGTCATCGTGACGGGCGGCAACAGTGGAATCGGCAAGGGCATCGCTGCATCGCTGGCGGCCGACGGACATCAGGTGACCATCGCGTGTCGGACTCTCGCGAAAGCCGAAGAGGCGTTGACGGAGATGACCGGCGACGTAGACGTCAAATTTCTGGATCTCGCCGACCTGTCCAGCGTCGTGGCTTTCGCCAATTCGATGCAGCCGGTGGACGTGTTGATCAATAACGCGGCCGTATTCGGGATTCCGCTTACTCGAACCGTCGATGGCTTTGAGGCCCACATGGGCACAAACCATCTCGGTCACTTCGCTCTGACATGTCTGCTCGGCAACAGAATCAGGGATCGGGTGGTCTCGGTGGTGAGTACCAACTATGCATTCGGGCGTCTTCATCTCGATGACCTGAACTGGAATCATCGACGCTATTCCTCGATGGCGGCATATGCGGAATCCAAACTCGCGATGATGTTGTTCATCAACGAGTTGGCTCGCCGCGGGGTTCGTGCCTATGCGGCCAATCCGGGTCAGGCCGCCACCGACATCACGCGTTACAGCACCGGCGCGGTCAAGTGGATTGTCGACCGTCGGCCTGCCGCGTTGACGTGGACTTCGCAGAGTCTGCCGCAGGCCGCCCGCAGCGCAGTTCAAGCCACGAGCACCGACTTGCCCAGCGGAACGTATTTCGCCCCTGCGTTCAAGCAATGGGGGAAGCCGCGGGTCACCGTGCCGTTGACGAAGGCGCGCGACCCCATTCGCGCGGCGGAACTCTGGAGACTGTCCACCGAGCTGACCGGGTGCGACTGGCCGGACGGCGAGAAGGCGACCACGCGTTGACGGTTCACCCGTGGGTCACGCGCTGACGAGCGGCCTGAGCAGTTCACCGACCTCCGTGATCAGTCCCGGGGTATAGCCCAGTTGCGTTGCCGGGCTGAGTATTACGCCGTCAACACCGGCGTCAAGTACATTGGTTTTGATCTGCTCAACGACTTCCCGCGGGTTGCCGGCGACCGCTTGCTGACTCACCTCAGCCGGAAGCATCTCTGGGGACAGTCCGTCCCCGATCAACGCGGGGACCAGCGCGCTGGTTTCCAGCGTGGCCGGATCCCGTCCGATCTCCTCGCAGCGCTGCCTGACCACCTGCACTTTGTGTGGCAGCTCATCGAAGCCAGCAAGGATGTTGAGATGGTCAAAAGCGCGGGCTGCCAACGGAATGGTCTTCTTCTCGCCGCTGCCACCGATCAACAACGGAATATGAGGGCGAAAGCGAGGCTCGGCCATTGCCTCCACCGTTTGGTACCACTTGCCCGAGAACGTCGGTCGCTCGCCCCGGATCATGGGCAAGACGATCTGCAGTGCTTCATCAAGTCGGTTGAAACGGTCGGTAAAGGAGCCGAAGTCGAATCCGAGCGAAAGATGCTCATACTCGAACCAACCGGTTCCGATTCCCAGGACTGCGCGGCCTTGGCTAACGATGTCCAGCGTCGTCACCGCCTTGGCCAATAAGGTCGGATTGCGGTAGCTGTTTCCGGTGACCAACGTTCCCAACTGGACCCGCTCCGTTGCGACAGCCAGGGCACCCAAGGCCGTATAGGCCTCCAACATCGGCTGGTCCGGAGATCCCGCCTGCGGGAGCTGATAGAAGTGGTCCATTAGAAACACTGAGTCGAATCCCGCGGATTCAGCCTCCCGCGCTTGGGCTATGACGGTGGGAAAGAGCTGTTCTACCGTTGTGCCGTAACTGAAGTTGCCGATCTGTAATCCGAGGCGAATGCCCATGGCATGGACCTTAGCCAAATTTCTGTTCCAGGCGGCGGAGAAAGCCCGCCGCGAGGCGAAACTCAGCCGGCAGCCTGCAGCGTGACCTCCGAGATTTCCGTGCGACTCTTTCCGTCCGTCGTACCCAATTTGGAGATCCACACCAGCACATTGGATGTCTTCGTTTCGTCGCGCACGTCGATGCGGTTCTGTCCCGGCTGCAAAGTCGTAGTGGGTGTCAGCTCGGTGGTGTCGGACAACGCGGCGGGCTGCTCGGTCGGCGACGAGCGGATCTGCACTTCGGTTCCAGTGCTGGAGATGTCGATGGTGACCGCGCTCAGTGCAGTCGGTTCGGACAGGTGCAGCATCAAACCCTGACCCTCGATAAAGGTCGGGAAGGGTACGGCGTCGCGATAGGTGACCGTCGTCCACGCGGTGTCGGGATTGCCGTCGATCGCCTTGCCCGCGTCTTGCGGGTTGTCGGGTGAACCGCCGGGGGCGAAGACGGTCGCGCTCTCCGGTTTGACGATCGGCCCAGGCCCGCTCGACCTGGCGGTGGTGAAGTACAGCACCGCCCCGGCGACCACCACGATCACTGCAAGAAGTGCCGCGATCGGGATCCATCTGCGTTTGCGCGCCTTGGTCGGCGCTTTGCCGCCGGCTGGTTTGGCCGGGACCTGCGGTCGCCGCCGCTTGGGGCCGGCGGAGATGTTGACGATCGTGTCCGCGTCGAGGCCGTCGCCATCCCATATTCCGCTGACCTCGACCTCGTCTCCGTCGGTGAGCTGATCGGGGACGAGCGCCGTTTGTATCTCCACCGGGACCGGAGCCTGGCGACCGGCGACGGGTTCGAATGGCACCAAGTGGAAAGACAGCAGGCCGATTTCGGCCTGGGCGCCGATCGCGCGGCGCTGCACCCCTCGCGCGGTGCCATGAATGACGAGACGCTCGAGACGTTGCGTGGTGGGACGCTCATCCGAAGTCTCGCTGGCCGGCGGGGCGATTTGGGCGCCACGACCTTGCCGAGTCAGCGCGCGAGCGAACTCCATACACGTCGCATAGCGCTGGTTGGGATCCTTGGACAGCGCCCGCGCGAGCACATCGTCGAAGTGCGCGAGATCGGGTCGACGCTCCGAAATTCGCGGCGCCGTCGTGCCCAGATGGTGGCTGATTATGACGGCGGGATTCGGGTCCTCAAAGACCGGTGAGCCGGTCAATAGGTGAAAGGTCGTGGCGGCCAACGCGTACTGATCCGCCCGGCCGTCGAGCGGCTTGCCGAGCAGTTGTTCGGGCGCCACATAGTTGATCGTCCCCAACGCGATGTTGGTGTTGGTGAGGTTGCTGGCGTCGTCGATCCTGCGGGCGATCCCGAAGTCCGTCAGCAGCACCCGTCGCCGGTGACCATCGGACGCCGTCACGAGGATGTTCTCCGGTTTGACGTCGCGATGAAGCAGACGGCGCTCGTGGCCGAAGTCGAGCGCATCGGCCACTGCCGTCACGATCTCAAAGACGTCGTGTTCCGGCATCCCGCCGACGTAGTTCTCCCGAAGTAATCGGCCCGCGTCGGTGCCGTCCACGTAGTCCATCGAGATCCAGAGCCGCCCGTTGAACTCGCCCCGATCGAGCACACCGACGATGTGGGGGTGCCACAACGTCGCCGCCAATTCGGCCTCGCGGTTGAACCGTGCCCGAAACTCGTCATCGGCCGTCGAGTCCAGCGACAGCACCTTCAGTGCGTCCTGACGAGGCAGGCGCGGGTGCTGGGCAAGGTAGACCTCTCCCGAGCCACCGGTGCCCAGCAATCGCTGGATCACGTAGCCGGCGAAGACCTCGCCGTTGTCGAACGGCATCCCCGAAGACTACAAACCCGCATGCCCAGGCGACGAACTATGCCGATGACGAGCATTTTCGGACCGGACAAAGCGCGCCACACTCCCGCGTTCGCCCGCCGTGTGAACACTTTCTCGATAGTGTCGCCTGCGTGGACTTCGAGGTCGACGACGAGCAGCGAGCCTGGGTGGCCGAAGTGCGGCAGTTCCTCGACGAGAACGTCACCGCGGCACTACGGGCAGAGATGGCCGAGCACGGACTCGAACACCAGGGCGGCGAGCTGACGGCATTCCGGCGCAAGATCGGCGAGAGGGGCTGGTTCGGGCTCAATTGGCCGAAGGAGTACGGCGGCCTTGGGCTCACCGCCATGCATCAGCACCTGCTGATGAGCGAGTTCGAGTACGCCGGCGTGCCCGGGCCTGACCTCACGGTGACGTCGGTGGCGCCGATGATCATGCGGCACGGCACGGAACAGAACAAGAAGGAGTTCCTGCCGGGCATCGCCCGGGGCGAGATCGTATTCGCGCTCGGCTACTCCGAACCCAACGCCGGCACCGACCTCGCGAGCTTGCGCACCCGTGCGGTGCGCGACGGGGACGAATGGGTGATCAACGGCTCCAAGATCTGGAATAGCGGTGCCCAGCGATCCACCCACGAGTGGCTGTGCGTGCGCACCGACCCGGACGCGCCGAGGCATCGCGGCATCTCGGTGATCGCAGTCCCGATCGACACGCCCGGAATCGAGATCCACCCGCTGTACGCGTGGTCGGGCTACCGCACCAACGAGACCTTCTTCCGCGATGTCCGGGTGCCGGTCACCAACCTGATCGGCGAGCTCAACATGGGCTGGACCTACATCACCGGCGCGCTGGATCTGGAGCGCGGCGCCCTGATCAACGTGGGCGACCTACGTCGTGCACTCGACGAGCTGACCGCGCTGGCCGGGGATCCCGATCCGGTGTTTCGCCGGCGGCTGGCGCAGGCCGAGGCCGATATCGAGGTTGCCAGGTTGATGGGACTGGAAGCGGCGTCGATGCTCGACAGCGGACGCATACCTTCCGTAGAGGTCAGCGTCGAGAAGATCTTCACCAGCGAGCTGCGGCAGCGGATCGCCGACCTTGCGCTCGACCTGCTCGGCCCCGAAGGCCTGCGCGCCCATCGCAGTGCGGGCGCACCCGCGGACGGTTTTTTCGAGCGCCTCTACCGGGTGTCGCCTCTCATGCGGTTCGGCGGCGGCACCAACGAGGTCCTTCGCGACGTGATCGCCCAGCGCGGTCACAAGATGCCGTCGTACGGGAGGTGATGGGATGCGGGTGATCCCTTCGCAGGACGAACGCGACCTCGCCGCGATGTGCCGCAGCGTGCTGGCGGCCGACCTCGAGCCGGACGGGAAGTGGAAGGCGCTGGCGTCGGCGGGAGTCCTCGGCTTGGTGGTCGATGGCAGCCTCAATGACATCGGTGTCTTCTGCGTCGAAGCGGGGCGAGCGTTGTGCCCCAGGGCGGTTCAGAGCACGCTGTACGCTGCGCTGGCGGTCGACTGGCTCGGCGTCGGCTCCGCCTGGCTGCCCAGGCTGACGTCGGGAGAGGCGCGGGGCACGTATGTGTTGTTCAATCCGCGCGACGCCTCCGACGTGACGCCGAGACTGAATGTGCGGCGAGACGGTGACACGTGGCGGATGAACGGCAGCGCGGACTACGTCGCGGACGCGGACCGGGCCGACGTGATCGTCGCGAGCACAGACGCAGGAATCGTTGCCGTCGACGCGACGGCGAACGGGGTCGAGGTCGAGCCGCTGCCCATCATGGGCGGCTTCGGAGTGTTCACAGTCCGGTTCAACGACGTCCTGGTCGACGAACCCACACCGGTCGACGCAGATGCGCTGCGGCGGACGGTCAATGCCATGGTGGCGCTGGACTGTCTGGATCTCGCCGGAGTAGGCGACGCGGTGATCGACCGCACCGTCGCCTACACGACGATGCGCGAGCAGTTCGGCAGGCCGATCGCCTCCTTTCAGGCCGCGCAACACGTGGTCGCAGATATGCACATCGCGTTGTCCGCGGCACGACTGGCGGCGCAGTCGGCGACGTTCTGGATCGGGCGCGGCAGCACGGCGACCCGCGAAACCGCGATCGCGCGGATGCGGGCCGCCGACGTCAAGAAGATCACCCTCGACGCGCACCAACTGCACGGTGGAATGGGGTACGTCGTCGACACCGGTCTGCACCTGTTCTCCGAACGCGCTCGAGTGCTTTCAACCTTGGGTGGCGGCGCGGACGTCGCGGCGAAATGGCTTGACGGCAAGTCGACCTGGGCAGGTGCGCGGTGAGTCTCGTCGACTCGGAGTCGGCCGCCAAGGTCGGCACCGTTGTCGCCGTCGCCACCGGCGAGGTGTACCGACGGGACTGGCAGCGATGGGCGGCCGCGGTCGGTGATCACAACCCGCTGTGGTTCGACGCCGACTACGCGCGTCGGCACGGCTATCGCGACATCACCTGTCCGCCGCTGTATCTCCAGTACGCGATTCTTGGGGTCGCCGCACTCGGCGAGTTACGGCCCGATGGGTCGTCAGGCGCGGTGACGGGAAGTATGGCCTTCCCGAAGGCCCCGCGACGAATGGCAGGGGGTGAGAGCACGACCTTCCATCTGCCTGCGTATCACGGTGACGAGGTCGAGATGACGCGCACCGTCGAGTCGATCGTCGAGAAGGAAGGCAAGTCAGGCAGATTCGTTGTGGTGACCTGGCGCGCCGAATACCGCAACCAGCATCGTGAGCTTCTCGCCGAAGCGACGACGTCGATGATCGCGCGTCCCACATGAGCCGGGATTCTCCGGACCATGCTCCCGCGAACAGACGCAAACCTGCCCAAAACGCAGTGGAAAAGGGCAGTTTTGCGTCTGCTCGCGAACAAATCTTCGACGAGGACGTCGCGACCGGAGACGAGATCCCGGCCCTGACGGTAATCGTCGACGAGACGCAAATGTTCTTCTTCAGCGCCGCGACATACAACGGCCATCGCATCCACTACGACAAGGACTGGGCTCGGGACACCGAAGGCTATGACAACGTCCTCGTCCAAGGTCCGCTGCAGTCGGCCCTGCTGTCGCGGGCGCTGACGGACTGGATCGGCGGCGCCGGCCGGCTGGTGGCGTTCTCGGTCCAGAACCGGGCGATCGCATATCCCGGGCAGCAGTTGACGTTCGGCGGGGTGATCACCGGGAAACGGGAGGGTGGACTTGTCGACCTGGACATCTACTGCAAGCGTGGTGACGAGGTGCTGATGCCGGGAACCGCGACCGTCGCGCTGCCGTCGAAGGTCGGGCCGTGACGGGTCTGCGGGGCGAGGCGGCGATCGTCGGCATCGCGGAGTTGCCCGCCGAGAAGCGTCAGAGCGCCCCACCGTCCTTCACCCTGGACCAGTACGCGCGGCTTGCCAAAATGGTGATCGAGGATGCCGGAGTGGATCCCGCTGTGGTGAATGGTCTTTCGACACACGGCATCGCGGAGTCCGATATGTTCGCCCCGGCCACGCTGTCGGAGTACCTGGGTCTGCCACTGAACTTCGGTGACCGCGTCGACCTCGGTGGGGCCACGGCAGCGGGCATGGTGTGGCGCGCTGCCGCCGCCGTCGAACTCGGTCTGTGTGATGCCGTGCTCGCCGTCGTGCCGGGGTCGACCGAGGTGCCACGCTCGGAGTCCAAGCCCGCGCGCACGCTCAGCTGGTACGGCGCGTCGAGTAACAACTACGGTTCACCGCAGGCCGAATACGAGATTCCATACGGCAACGTCGGCCAGAATGGTCCCTACGCTCAGGTCGCAACGCGTTATGCGCATGAATTCGGTTACGACGCAGCGGCGTTGGCGAAGATCGCGGTGGATCAGCGGACCAACGCGTGCGCCCACCCAGGGGCGGTCTTCCACGGCCGGCCGATCACCGTCGACGACGTGCTCGACAGCCCGGTGATCGCCGATCCGATCCACATGCTCGAGACCGTGATGCGCGTACAGGGTGGCGCCGGTGTGCTGATCGCCAACGTCGACGTGGCACGACGGAGCCGCCATCGTCCAGTGTGGCTCAAGGGCTTCGGGGAGCACATCCGCTTCAAGACACCGACCTACGCCGACGATCTGCTCACCACGCCGATCGCACGCTCCGCGGAACAGGCCTTCGCGATGGCGGGGTCGCAGCGGTCCGACATCGACGTGGCGTCGGTGTACGACTGCTACACGATCACCGTGCTGATGACGCTCGAGGACGCGGGCTTCTGCGGCAAGGGTGAGGGGATGATGTGGCTGGCGGATCGCGATCTGACCTTCCGCGGCGACTTTCCGCTCAACACCGCGGGCGGGCAACTGTCCTACGGGCAGCCCGGGATGGCGGGCGGCATGCACCACGTCGTCGACGCTGCCCGGCAGGTGATGGGCCGTGCGGCCGGCGCCCAGGTTGCCGACTGCAACACGGCGTTCGTCAGCGGCACCGGCGGCATCATGAGCGAGCAGGTCGCCTTGATCCTGGGCGGTGACTGACATGACCGCACCTGTGCCCGAACCGACTCCGGTGTCGCAGCCGTATTGGGATGGGTTGCGTGAACACCGAATACTGATCCAGTACTCACCGTCTTCGGATCGGTACGTGTTCTACCCGCGCACCCTGGCGCCCGGCACTCTCCTCGACGATCTCGAATGGCGTGAGATCGACGGCGCGGGAACGCTGTACACCTACACCGTCGCGCACCGACCCACCGGGCCGCCGTGGGCCGAGAAGCAGCCACAGCTGCTGGCCGTCGTCGAATGGGATGCCGGCCCCCGCGTGAGCACGGAACTGGTCGACGTGGCGCCCGAGGACATCCGGATCGGCATGCGCGTCCTGCCGGTGTTCTGCGACGAGGGCGGGATGACACTGCTCCGCTATCGGCCCGCCGGTGATTGAGACGATGCAGCAGCTGCTGCGCACCCGCATGGACGACGAGGGCCTCGCAATGGCGCACGGCGACCGGACGTGGACGTGGCGCGAGCACCTCGCCGAGGCGTGCGCCGAAGCTGCCTCGCTGATTGACATGGCCGGGACGGATGGGCCGCTGCACGTTGGTGCGCTGCTGGGGAATACGCCGGCGATGCTGCGGTCGATGGCCGCGGCGGCGCTCGGCGGCTATGTGCTGTGCGGGATCAACACGACACGGCGCGGCGGGGGGTTGGCGACGGACATCCGACGTGCCGACTGCCGGCTGGTGCTCGTCGACGCCGACCACTTGCCGCTGCTCGACGGCCTGGATCTGGGCGGCGCCACCGTTGTCGACGTCGACAGTGCCGGCTACCGTGCGGCCACGCAGGCCGCGAAACCGCTTGTCCCGCATCGTGAGGTCTCGGGCCAGGACACTGCGCTGATGATCTTCACCTCGGGAACAAGTGGTGACCCGAAGGCGGTGCGGTTCGCGCACGCAATGGCGGTGCTGTGCGGCGCCAGCCTGGTGGACCGCTTCCAGCTGACCGCCGACGACGTGGCCTACCTGTCGATGCCGCTGTTCCACTCGAACGGCGTGGCGGCGGGGTGGGCGGTGGCGATCGCCTGTGGGGCGGCGATGGTGCCTGCGAAGTTCTCGCCGTCGCGGTTTCTGTCCGACATCAGGCAGTACGGCGCGACATACATGAACTACGTCGGCAAGCCGCTCGCACTGATACTGGCGACGCCGGAGCACGCCGACGACGCCGACAACACACTGCGGGCGGCGTTCGGCAACGAAGCGACCGAACGCGATATCGAGTTGTTCGCCAGGCGTTTCGGATGCCGGGTCGTGGACAGCTTCGGGTCCAGCGAGTTCGCGGTCGTGGTGATGCGCGAGGACGGGTGCCCACCGGGGTCGATCGGCAAGGGGTATCCGGGAGTCAGCGTCTACCACGCCGATACCGTGACTGAATGTGCGACTGCGGAATTCGACGAGCACGGCGCGCTGATCAATGTCGACGACGCCGTGGGGGAGTTGGTGAACACCTATGGTTCGGGTGGGTTCACCGGCTACTACAACGACCAGTCGGCCACCGATGAGCGGATGCGGCACGGCATGTACTGGTCGGGCGATCTCGCCTACCGCGACGCCGACGGCTGGATCTTTCTGGCGGGCCGCACCGCGGACTGGATGCGGGTAGACGGTGAGAATCTCGCGGCGGGTCCCATCGAGCGGATTCTGCAACGCATGCCGGAGATCAGCCTGGTCGCGGTGTACGCCGTGCCCGACGAGCGCGTCGGTGACCAGGTGATGGCCGCCGTCGTCTGCAACCACGAGCTCACACCTCAGCGCTTCGAGGATTTCCTTGGCGCGCAGCAGGACTTGTCACCGAAGGCGTGGCCGCGTTACGTGCGGATCAACGACGAGCTGCCGCAGACCGCGACCAACAAGATCCTCAAGCGGGCGTTGATCCAGGAAGGTGTCACCGCCGGTGACGGTGTGCTGTGGGAGCGCGAGGCCCGCGCTTGGCGCTACTCGGCGATTTCGGTGCGCGAACAGCCACTGAGCGAACGTTAGCGCACCCAAATCACACGCTGGCCGGGGCAGTAATCCACCTGCCAGTGCTTGATGCCGTTGATGAAGCTCGACCGCAGCCGCTCCGGCGTCGACACCGGCTGCAGATCGGGCAGATAGTCGGCGATCGCGTTGAACATCAGATCGATCGTCATGCGAGCGAGGTTGGCGCCGACGCAGTAGTGTGCGCCGGTGCCGCCGAATCCCTGATGGGGGTTGGGGTCTCGCAGAATGTTGAATGTGTACGGTTCGTCGAACACGTCCTCGTCGAAGTTCGCCGACCGGTAGAACAGCACCAGCCGTTGGCCTTTCTTGATCGGTACGCCCGACAGTTCGGTGTCGGCGAGCGCGGTCCGCTGAAAAGCTGTGATGGGCGTCGCCCAGCGGATGATCTCGTCGGCCGCGGTCTTCGGCCGCTCGCGTTTGAACAACTCCCATTGGTCGGGAAACTCGGTGAACGCCATCATGCCCTGGGTGATCGAGTTGCGACTGGTCTCGTTACCGGCCACCGCCAGCGTGACGACGAACATCCCGAACTCCGCCTCGGTGAGCTGCCCGTCGGCCTCGGAGTCGATCAGCGTGCTGACGATGTCGTCCCCCGGCTCCTTCTCCCTCAGCTTCGCCAGTTCCATGGCGTAGCCGATCAATTCGACGACCGCCGCCAGCGAGTTGTGTTCCTCGAACTCGGGGTCGTCTCCGCCGATCATCTGGTTGGACCAGTCGAACAACTTCTCACGGTCCTCCAGCGGGACACCGAGCAGGCCCGCGATCGCCTGCAGCGGTAGCTCGCGCGCGACCTGAAGAACAAAATCACCCGAGGACTGAGAGGCGGCGTCGGCGGCGATGCGCTGCGCCCGCTCGTTGAGTTCCCCTCGCAGCCGCTCGACGGCGCGCGGCGTGAAACCGCGGGAGACGATCTTGCGCAGCCGGGCATGCTCCGGGTCGTCCATCATGAGCATCGACAGCTTGGATGCCGCAATCTGTCCTTCGACGTCGACCGACGGCTTGAAATGCGGAACGACGGTCTTCGCGGCCGCCGAGAACACGTCGCTGCGCAACGACACCTCGCGGACGTCGCGGTGCTTGCTGACCACCCAGAAGCCGCCGTCGCGGTAGCCCCCAGCGTCGGGCGCCTGTTCGTTCCACCAGATCGGCGCTGCGCGACGAACCTCGGCGAGCTCCTCCGTCGGCAGGCGGGCGGCGTAGATGTCGGGATCGGTGAAATCGAAACCGGCAGGCAGATTCGGAGCGGCCATGAGTACTCCTCAGGATGGTCGGACTCGGCACGGCACACCATTGACCACCTGAGTATTGCTGGGCACGTCGATCAGGTGGGCGGGGTTCAGCAGATTCGAGTTGACGCCGGGGTGGTCGTTGGCAACCTGCAACTGGGTGCGGTCGAGCCCGTGGCCCCAGCCGTGCGGCAGCGACACCACGCCGGGCATCATCTCGTCGGACACTTCGACGGGCACCGTCAGTGCGCCTTCGTCGGTGGATATCTCGGCAATGTCACCGGACCTGAGGCCCGCCCGATGCGCATCGTCGGGATGGATCAGCAGCGTGCAGCGGTCCTTGCCGCGCATGAGTGCGGGCACGTTGTGCATCCACGAGTTGTTCGAGCGCAGATGTCGACGGCTGGTGAGGAGCAGCTCACCGTCGGCCCGCTGCAGTCGCGCGCGCAGCCGGGGCACGTCGTCGACCAACCGCTGGTGGACCAGCTCGACGGTGCCCGACGGTGTGCACACCACGTCATCCAGGCGGCCGCCGTCCAGGTCCTCGAGGTGCAGGCCGTTGGGGTGCTCGCGCACCTGCGCCAAGGTCAGCCCACCGGGCCGCCCGCCGAGGTCGTCTCCCCACGGACCGAGCCGAATCCCCATGTCCACGAGGCGTTCCGGGCCGCGTCCGACCAGCGCCGCCGTCGCCTCCTGCGGATCCCGTCCACTCAACGGCGTCCCCGGCGACGCGCATGCGGTGGCGACCAAGCCGGCCACATAGAGGTCGTCCATCGCGGAGAGGTCCACGTCGGACACGGACATGCCGAGCATCGCACCGGCGAGCCGCAGCAGGATCTCCCACTCCGGTGGTTGGCCCGACGGGGGCGTGAACACCGGGTCCGACCATTTCAGGCAGGACGACACCGCGTAGATCCAGTAGAGGTCGTCGGCGTGCGGCCGCTCCAGCGGCGAGAGCCCCGGCAGGATGACGTGGGCGTGCCGGGTCGTCTCGTTGAGGTAGTTGTCCACCGAGATCATCGCGTCGAGCGTCGCCAGCGCCGCGTCGAGCCGGTGCGCACCCGGAGCCGACACCACCGGGTTCCCCGCGACGGTGATCAATCCGTGCAGCTGACCTTCGCCGGGAGTATCGATCTCCTCGGCGAGGCAACTGACCGGAAACTGGCTGAACACTTCCGGCGCACCCCGCACCCTGCTGCGGAACCGACCGAACTGCCAGCCCGGACCGGTGTGGTCCGGCGGCTTCATGAACATCGGGGACCATACGGCCGGCTTGGGGAACACCGCGCCGCCTGCGCGATCCAGTGCGCCGAGCGCGACGTTGACGACGAACACCAACCAGGTCGCCAACGTGCCGAACTCCTGAGTGCATGCGCCGATCCGGCTGTACAGCACCGGGCTTTCGGCGTGGGCGAGGTCGTGCACGAGTCGGCGGATGGTCGACACTTCGATACCGCACACCGCAGCGACGGTCTCCGGCGCGAAGTCGTTGGCCAATGCGATGACCTCGTCCAGCCCGGTGACACGGCCGTCGAGATGAGCGGGGCGCCGCACCCAGTTGTTCTCCTCGAGCGTGCGCAGGATCGCGAACAGGAGCAGCGCATCGGTGCCGGGCCGGATCGGCACCCACTGCGAGGCGCGTTGCGCGGTCAGCGTGCGGCGAGGATCGACGACGGTCACGGTGCCGCCCCGACGGCGGATCGCGGCGAGTCGGCCCATCAGATCGGGAGCGGACAGCATCGAGCCCTGCGACGCAGCGGGATTCGCGCCGAACATCATCAGATGATCGGAGCGGTCGACGTCGGGTATGGGCGCGTTCCACATGTGGCCGAACAGCAGCGCGCTGACGAGGTTCAGCGGCCACTGGTCGACAGTGCCCGGCGAGTAATACGCCGACATTCCCGCGGCCTGCGCCATACCGATGAGCGCACCGATGTGGGTGCTCAATCCGAGGTTGTGGGCGACCGGGTTGCCCACATAGACGGTGACCGCGGACGCGCCGTGACGGTCGAGCACCGGTCGTAGCACGCGCTCGACTTCGGCATAGGCGTCGTCCCATGACACCGGGACATGACCGCTCGGTGTCCGCACCAAAGGTTCGCGCAGTCGATCGGGGTCGGTGTGCAGCTGGGCGAGCGAGGTGCCCTTCGGGCAGATGTGTCCCCGCGACCACACGTCATCGCGGTTGCCGCGGATGTCGGTGACCGCGTCACCGTCGACGCGGACCTGCAGACCGCACATCGCCTCGCAGAGGGGGCACGTCACCGCAGCGAGGCTGGACACCTGTCCAGTATCTCAGGTATAGGCGACGTGCACGCGCTTGATGTGGCCTTCGAAGGGGAACGGAGCGCGCTCACGGTAATCCAAAGACACCGGAGAGCCCAGACACGTGCCGATGTCCAGGCAGTCGTTCGCGGTGAACAACAGCGGAGCGCTGACCGGCACCTGACCCGAGGCGACGGTGTCGTCCCCGACGCGGAGCGTGACGTCGAGCGGTCCTGCCGGACGCTGCTCGGCGTAGCGCGTGTCCACCGTGATGGGCGTGTGGCCCGCAGGCAGCTTCTCCTTGGACCGAATCTTGGTGCGCATCAGGATGAACAGGTTGTACTCGTAGCAGAGGTAGCCGTCGTCGAGATAGCACGTCAGTCCGCCCGCGGCCGCCCCGAGGGCGTAGAGCACGCCGTTGGCGTTCTCGGGTAGGTCCAGGTCGATCGTGACGGTGTTGTTCTTGTTCCCGAGCGCCGGCGCACAGAACTCGGGCATACGGACGGTGTCTCCGGAGAACTCCCACTCGTGGTAGGGCGGTGCGATGCGTAACTCCGGGTGATAGACAGGCACCCACAGGCCGCCGCCGACGGGCAGTACCGAGTTCCGTGCGGCTTCGATGGCAAACATCTCCCGCATCTGCATGAGCTTGTCGGGGTGGTGTTCGGCGAGGTCGTTGGCCTGCGACCAGTCTTCGTCCAGGTGGTAGAGCTCCCACTGGTCGTTATCGGGTGTCCAGGTCGCGATGCCCTCGGGCGCGCCGGGCACCCAGGGCAGCCGCGGTCCGCGCGCGGAAGCCAACCAGCCGTCGTGGTAAATCGCCCGGCTGCCCATGATCTCGAAGTATTGGGTCTTCTTGCCGCCGTCGGCGGCTCGGTCGGTGAGCGTGCGTGCGAAACTCGCACCGGCGAGCGGAATCTGCGGGGTGCCGTTGACGACGAGCGGCGGCTCGATCCCGATCACGTCGTAGATGGTCGGAACGACGTCGTTGCAGTGCAGGAAAGTGTCGCGGGGAGCGGCGTCGGACCGAATCTGCTTGGGCCACTTGATCGCCATCGGGTTGCGGGTGCCGCCCAGGTGCGATGCGAGCAGCTTCATCCCCTTGTACGGTGTGCTGCCGGCCCACGCCCATGCCGCGTGATATTGGTTGTCGACCAGCGGCGAGCCAAGCACGTCCAGGCCGCCGAGCTCATCGAGCGCATCGATGTGCTGCCGCACCGTCGTGGGAATTCCGTTCTGCGCCAAGAGCTCAGCGATCGTGCCATTCTGACCTTCGCCGGACGACCCGTTGTCGCCCCAGATGTAGAAGAACAAGGTGTTGTCGCCGTACCCGAGTTCGTCGAGTTCGTCGGCGATGCGCCCTACCTGGACGTCGACGTGTTCGGCGTAGCCCGCGGCCACCTCCATCAGTCGCCGCTGGAACGGCTTCTCGTCGTCGGGGATACTGTCCCACGAGGCCAACTTCTCATCGCGCTCGGTGAGCTGGCAGTCCTGCGGAATCCAGCCGGTCTCCTTGGCCCGCGCGAAGACTCGCTCGCGGTAGGCGTCCCAGCCGTCGTCGAATTTGCCCGCGTACTTATCCGACCATTCCTTCATGATGTGGTGCGGGCCGTGCAGACAGCCGCTGGCCCAGTACATGAAGAACGGCTTGTCGGCGTTGAACGCCTTGTGCCGCCGCAGCCAGCCGATGGCGTCGTCGGCCAGATCTTCGGACAGGTGATAACCCTCTTCGGGTGTCTTCGTCGGCGCGACGACTGTGGTGTTGCGCACGAGATGCGGCTCGTACTGAGAAGCTTCGCCGGCCAAGAAACCGTAAAAGTACTCGAATCCCAGTCCGGTGGGCCAGTTCTCGAAGGGTCCGGCCGCGGTTGTCTCCTCGGCCGGTGTGTTGTGCCATTTCCCGAACGCCGAGGTCGCATACCCGTATTGCTTGAGCACCTCGGCAACTGTCGCGCTGCTGCGCGGGATCTTGCCCGCGTACCCGTCCCAGTCGTTGGCCAGCTCGGCGATCTGACCGTTGCCGATCTCGTGGTGGTTGCGGCCGGTCAGCAGCGACGCGCGCGTTGGCGAGCACATCGCGGTGGTGTGAAACCTGTTGTAGGAGATACCGTCAGCGCACACCCGGTCCATGGTGTCGGTACGGACCTCGCCGCCGAAAGTCGTCGGCAGGCCGGGTCCTGCGTCGTCGATGAGCACGATGACGATGTTCGGCGCATCTTCCGCTAGCCGTCGTGGGACGACTCGTTGCGCGTACGTGGACTCTTGCAGCGTGCGCCCTGCGATGCTCGCCGACGGGGTAGGCGCGAAGGGCAGCGTTTCTCCACCGGGGAGTTTTCGAGCCACAACGTCGCTGTCTTTGCCCTCATGCATTGTTTCCCTTTCCATGGTTGCCCTACCCCGTAATGACACTGTAGAGGCGGCGTCGGTGGACGGCGGTGACTAACGAATGAACGGATTGTCCGCCGGCAACGGCTTGATCAACGGGTCGAGCAATTTCGCGGACTGTTGGACCGTGAGGACGTCGATGGGATCGAGTTCGATGAACTCGCGCGCCGTCTCGTCGTACTCCCAGACGTCCTCGCCGACCAGTCGGCCACGATCGTCGTAGGGCCAGATCATGTGCTCGGCGGTCTTCACCAGATATGTGGCGTTCGGGTCGACGGGTGCTCCCTCGGCCGCCAGCACGACCCCCGGGGTCTGCTGGTAGATGATCGACGTCGACACGATCATCGTGTCGCTGATCGCCAGCTTCTCGTCGTCGGCGTAGAAGATGCACTGGGCGGTGTCCGCCCACGCGCTGTACAGCGACTTCACTGCCTGGGCACCCTCGACCGTGAGGCACTTGCCGAGCATGTTGAAGTGGTACACGGGCTTCTCGACGGTCATGTCCGGCGCGAAGATCTCTTCGTATCGACCGGCCATCTCCAGGTAGCGATGGCGGTTGTAGGCGTGCAGCAGATACAGATGGCGCGGGTTGTCCGTCGTCTCGATCAGACGTTCCACGGCGCGGTTTGTCTGGGTGATGTCGAAGCGGGTCATTTCGGTTTCCTTTCAGAGGGTTGTAGGTCAGGCTGGTACGAAGAGGTTTCGCAATTCGGCTTTCTTGAACTTGCCCGTGGCCGTGCACGGAAGGGCTCCCATGAACTCGAAGCGGTCGGGCAGCTGCCACTTGGCGAAATCCTGGGCGAGGTGCTCACGAAGTTCTTCCGCCGATGCCGCGGCGCCCTCTCGAAGCGACACGACCGCCAGCGGGCGCTCGCCCCACCGGTCGTCGGGGACGGCGATCACCGCGGCCTGTGCCACGGCCGGATGGGACATGAGCTGGTTCTCCAGGTCAACAGAAGAAATCCACTCGCCGCCGGACTTCACGAGATCCTTTGAGCGGTCACAGATCCGGATACAACCGTATGCGTCGATACGGACCACATCGCCGGTCTTGAACCAACCGTCCGGAGTGAAGCTGTCCGCACCTCGGCCGCCGTGGTAGCTCGCCGCCACCCACGGGCCGCGCACCTCGAGTTCGCCCATCGCGGCGTCGTCCCAGGCGATGATCTGGCCGTTGTCATCACGAGCACGGACGTCGAAAAACGGGCTCGCGACGCCCTGCCTGATGCGGTAGCCGTACTGCTCGTCGCGGCCGCCATCGTCCAGGCGTGCGGGCTGACGGCAGACTGCGCCCAGCGGTGCGGTCTCGGTCATTCCCCACGCCTGAACGACGGTCAGGCCGTGCCTGTCGAACCCCTCGAACATCGACCGCGGCACAGCGGCGCCACCGACGATCAACCGATCCAGTTCGGACAGTTCCCATCGGTCGGGTTCGGCATCAAGTGCGGCCAGCATGCCCATCCACACGGTGGGAACGCCTGCCGTCATGGTCACGTGCTCATCTGCGCACAGGTCGAGCACGCTCTCGGGGTCCAGGCGCGGGCCGGGCAGTACCAGGCGCGCGCCGGCCAATGCGGCGGCATATGGCAGGCCCCAGGCATTGGCGTGGAACATGGGTACGACGGGAAGGACTGTGTCTCTTGCCGATACCGCCAGCTGGTCGGGCAGTGCCGCGACGAGTGAGTGCAACACGAGCGCCCGGTGGGAGTACACGACACCTTTGGGTCGCCCGGTGGTCCCGGATGTGTAACACATCGCCGCGGCGAGATCTTCGTCGAGCACGGGCCAGCCGAGCGGTTGCGCGTCGGTCACCATGGACTCGTAGTCCAGCATGCCGGGTGGGACTAGTCCGGTGTGTGCGACGACGATGACGTGACTGAATTCGCTTCCGGTGGAGAAGCTTTGGAATACCTCCAGAAGTGACTCGTCGACAATGATCACACTGTCTTGGGCATCGCTGACGATGAACGCGAGCTCCTCAGGAAACAGTCGCGGGTTGAGGGTATGGACAACCGCACCCATCGCCGGGACCGCGAAGTACACCTCGAGGTGTTCGCTCTGATTCCACAGCAGGGTGGCGACCCGATCGCCCTTTCCGATTCCGAGACCCGCCAGCGCGCTCGCCAGGTATCGGGCCCGACGGGCACACGCACCAAAAGTGGTGCGGGAGACCGCTCCCGACGGCCGCCGCGAGATGACTTCCTGATCGGCATGGAATCGCTCCGCCCGCTCGACGATGCTCGTCAGAGTGAGCTGATAGTCGTCCATGCTGGTTCCGCAGGGCATGTTTGTCGTCATGACGTGGTCCTCCTTCGGTTCACGGGCGCGCGGCCAATCGGGGTTTCGGAAGCGTGGGCGTCGGCCGCCCGGTGCAGCTCGTCCATGCCGGCACGCATCGCATCGAAGATCGACCATGGATCGTCGAGCACCTCGCGGTCGACGACGATCCCGAATTCGAGTGAGTCCTCGTAACTCATCACGGTGATGTTGATGCCGATTCCGTCCAGCACACCGGAAACCGGGAACTGGGCGCGTTGACGCGCCCCGCCGAGATACAGGGGGGTCCCCGGCCCGGGGACGTTCGAGATCATCACGTTGGCGGGCTGCCTCAGGCCGCGCACGCCCGCCAGCCGGGATGTGGCGCGGGCTGCCTGAGCGAAGAGCGCGGGCGGAATGAAGTGATTGGCGTCCTGCAACAGCGACGCCGGCAGCGCGCGTTGACGCTCCTTGGCGGAACGCATCGCGTCGTTGATTCGGCGCAGCCGCTCGACCGGATCGGCGATATCGGTCGGCAGCTCGGTGAGCATCACCGAAACCCGGTTACCGAACGTTCCTTTCTGTTCGGGCGTACGGACAGACATCGGAACAAAGCCGGCGAGCGGTTCGGCGGGAAGCTCGCCACGCTCGTCCAACCATGTGCGAAGGCCGGCCGTGCAGATGGCCATCACCACGTCGTTGACTGTGCAACCGAACGTGTTCTTGATCGCCTTGACCGTGGTCAGTGACAACGAGCCGAATGCGACGCGTCGGTGTGGCGAGACGCGTGCCTGGAAACGGGTCTGAGGCGCTGAGATGTCGGTGCCGTGCGGGGCTTTGCCCGCACCGTGGCGGAGAGACCTGCGGATCAGGCGGCTGCTACGTGCGATCGCCTTGACGCCGGGCAGGTGCCTGATCGTCGGCACGTCGTCGAGATGGGGCAGCGCCGTTGGCCCGGCACGCATCACCCGCAACGGCTGGCTCATCAGTCCGACCAGACCGCGGCCGAACATTTCCATCTCTGACGGAAAGGCTTCAGCGGCAACCGTGCGGGCGGGTTGCACGTCTCTGCCAGTGGTGTCGTCGAGGAGGATGCTCATCACCTCGGCACCGGATACTCCGTCGACGGCGGCGTGGTGCATCTTCGTCAGCACGGCGACGCCGCCGTCTTCGAGGCCGTGGATCACGTACACCTCCCATAGCGGGCGTGACCGGTCGAGCTGGCGACCGATGATCCGGGCCACCTGTTCTGCGAGTTGTCGCTGGTCACCGGGCGAAGGCAACGCGAGCTCGCGCACGTGGTACTCGACGTCGAAGGTGCCGTCATCCACCCAATAGGGGTAGTCGAGTGAGAACGGCACCTGGGCGAGGCGCCACCGGAAGGTCGGCAGTAGGTGTAGACGGTCGCTGATCAGTTCACGGACACGCGCGGCATCGAGCGGTCGGCCCGCGGCGGTCTGGGGGTCGTAGATCCCGAGCACGCTGACGTGCCCTTGAACGCGGTCGTTCTCCATGGCCAGGAACTGGGCATCGAGGCTGGTCAGTTGTCTCATGCCAGAAATGGTCGCGCGTCGCGTCTGCCCACCGCTTGTCTGAAACCGCCAACGTCGCTCCGCGCGGTTGTCCAATATCCGCACTACCACTACGGCGCGGCGATAGCGTGCCCTGCATGGAGCCCGACTGGGCAGGCGCCGCCAGTGACGACCACCGCCGCGTGTGGTCAGCGGTACTGCGTCCCGCAGCCGCCGAAATGATGCAGCGCGCCGCCGAGTTGGCCGCGGCGGTCAACACCTACACGAGCGAACGATTGCCCGAACTGCTCGCCAGCCCCCAGGCACTCGAAGTGAATCGCGCCAGCACAGAAGCGAGCATTCGCGACTTCGCCGAAGTATTGCTGGCCGGGGCTGACCCGGTCGCGGCGGCTCGGCTCGGTTCGCCGACCCTGGCCTATGCGCAGGATGGTGCGCAACGCGGCATATCGCTCACCACATTGTTGCGCAGTTACCGGCTCGGCCACGCGGCGACGTCTGAGCAGGTCAATGCGATCCTGGGCTCTCACGCGCGGAACGCCGGAGACCTCAAGCTGGCCACCGAGTTGTGCTCGGCGTGGATGTTCGCGTACGTGGACACCGCGCTGTGCCTCGTCGAGGAGGTGTACACCGCTGAGCGTGAACGATGGATACGCAGCACCGCGGCCAGTCAGGCCGAGACCATCAGTGCCATCCTCGCCGGCCAACCAGTCGACGCCGATGTCGCGACTCGCCGCCTTCGCCACGAGGTCGGCCGCGTCCATGTCGCGGCCATCGCCTGGCTCGACTCCCACGAAGAAGGGCGTGACACCCAGGCGATGCTCGAAGCCGCGATCCGGGACCTCGCCGCTACGGTCGGCAATCAGAAACCGCTCATTCAGCCGTTGGGCATCTTGTCGTTAGCCGCGTGGATCAGCTCCCATAGCGACGTCCCCTCGAAAGTGCTCGACGAGTTGAGGTTTCGGACCGCGAGTGCGCCCGGCGTCCGGGTCGCGGTCGGCGAACCGGCGCGCGGCCTCGCCGGCTTTCGCACGAGCCATTGCGAGGCGCGCGAGGCGCAGCGTGTCGCCGTGCTGGCCGGTCGTCCCGTGGGCAGTGTCACCCGTTACCACAACGTCTCTCTATCCGCCATCGCCACAGTCGATTTCGAGCAGGCTTCCGTGTTTGTGCGACGCGAACTAGGGCCGCTGTCCTCCGATGACGAAACCACCCGCCGTCTCGCCGCGACGTTGCGGGCCTACCTCGACGAGAACTGCAGTCGGGGGCGAACCGCAAAGCGACTACACGTTCACGAGAACACCGTCGCCTACCGCATCCGTCAGGCCGAGGAAATCCTGGGCAGGCCACTGGAGAAGCGCACCCTCGAGTTGCGCACCGCGCTGGCGCTGGCGGACCTCGTCACCGTCGCGTCCGGCGCATCGGCGCCGGCAGTCGCCGACCGCGAAAACGGCACGGCGACAGGCAACGGTCTGCTTGGTGCCGGCTGACACCCGTCGCTGCTAGGGCTGGGCGCGGTCGAGTATCGCCTCGCGGACGCGTCCGGCTCCAGCCAAGCGGGCGAGTTCGCCTATCAGTACCGGCGCGACCGCGCCAAACCCCACCAACATGCGAAGACCGGCCGATGCGACCGTCGTTTCGGGCCGGTCCTGCTCGATCGCCCTCGCCACTGCCTTCGCCACGTCCTCAGGAGAACTCGTACCGAATGCACGGGGGAGAGCGACGCCGGTGTCTGCCAACATTCCGGCATTTCGGATGGGTCCGGGAAAGATCGTCGAGACACCGATCCCCGTGCCGTGCAGTTCCTGTCGCAGTGCCAGCCCGAGGCCGCGCAGGCCCCATTTGGTGGCGGTGTACACAGTGCCGTTTCCCGGCGTCGCGACCAGTCCGGCTCCCGAGGAGATCAATACGATGTGACCCTGGCCGCGAATTTGCATGGGAGCCAACGCTGCCCGTGCCAGCATCATAGGGGCCAGTAGGTTCACGCGGATCGCCTGCTCGATCTCCGCATCGGTCAGCATCCCGAGATCTTCGGGTATTCCGATGCCGGCATTCGCCACGAGTACGTCCACCGGAGCCGCCTCGACCATGAGATCGTGCACGTCGTCGATCTTCGTGAGATCGGCGGTCAACCCGCGGGCGGACACACCGAGTTCGCCGACCAATCGTTGAAGTTCTGGTTCTCGGCGACCCGTTACCGTAAGCACACACCCGCGCGCTGCCAGATCGCGTGCGATTGCCTCACCTATCCCTCCGGTGGCGCCGGTGACCAATACGCGTCGACCCTCAAGTCGCATCTCAACACCTCAATTTCGTCATGTCACTTCGACAGATCGGCTAAACGCGCGGCCAACCAACGAGCCAGTGGCGGGGTGGCACGCGACAGCGCATACATCAGGTGCGCCTCCGCTGCGACCGGCGCGACCGCACGGTTGCGCTGAACTGCGCGAAGGATGTTGTGCGCGGCGCGATTTGCTGTGTATCCGCGCTTGCGGTACACGGACATGAGGCGTTTGCGCCGTTCGTCGGTGTCACCGCCGCTGCGGATGGGGCTGTCTTGCGTAATCGCGGTGTCGATGATGCCGGGGCACACCGCTGTAACGCCGATTCCATACGGCTTCATCTCCATGCGCAGCGCCTCAGATAACCCCAGCACAGCGAATTTCGTTGCACTGTAGGCGCTTAGCTGCGGGTTGGCCAGCAGTCCCGCGGCCGAGGACAGGTTGACGATGTGACCACCGCGGCCGGACCGGACCATGGCGGGCAGGAACGCCTCGCAGCCGTGCACCACACCCATCAGGTTGATGTCGATGAGCCACTGCCAATCCTTGCGGTTGGTTTCGAGAAATCCGCCGACGACTGCGACGCCGGCGTTGTTGACCAACAGGTCGACTCGACCGAACCGGTCGAACGTGGCCTGCGCAAAGCGGCGCATCGCGTCCGCGTCGGACACATCTATTTGCGACATCAACACCTGGGCGCCGTGCTCGTGGGCCTCCTCGGCGGTGCGGGACACCCCCACACCATTGATGTCACAGAGTGCCAGGAGGGCACCGCGCTGCGCGCACAGCAGTGCCAGTTCACGGCCGATGCCGCTACCCGCTCCGGTTATGACGACCACCTGACCGGCAAGGTCGATGCTTCTTACTCGGCGATGAAAACTAGGCATGACGGCAAAACTAGGTTCGCGACACAGCCTTCCGCTCGTGCGATCGCGCCAACGCGTCTGTCGCGCGTTGTAGTGAAGCGACAACGTTCAGCCGCCTTAGTGACTCTTCGGAAAACGCAAGCTACGATGGTGACACTGTTGAAGTCAGGGCCAGTCGGGGGCCACTGCATAAGTTGGAAGGTCCCCGGATCATGCTCACATCTCCGTTGAAAACCCTGGTGATCACCGCTGTCGGTGGTGCTGCCCTGTCATTGACCGCTGGACTCGGGGTGGCGTCCGCCGACCCCATCATTGATACGACCTGCAGCTACCCGCAGGTCATGGCCGCGCTGAGCAGCGAGAATCCCGCGCTGGCAGAGAAGTTCAACGCGAACCCGCTTGCGGGCGTGATGCTGAGCAATTTCTTGTCCGCGCCCCCCGGTGAACGGGTGCAGCTCGTTCAGGAATACCAGGCCACGCCGTGGGGACAGAAGTACTTCGGCGCCATGGCGTCGATCGCCAACACCTGCAACAACTACTGACCCAAACCTGCTGAATACGGCAAGTGCGGGGACCTCGTCGGGTGGGGCCCCCGCACTTGCTGGCAGCAGAGTGGTGCAGCGGACTTGGAGGTTTCTTGGATCGTCGCGAGAACGTCTACCGCGCCAGTGACCACTGCCCGAAGTCCGGCGCGAGGACAAGGTCCACGTCCACGCTGGTCCCGCCCAGGATGACGCCCGGATCGGTGGGTGTGACGATGACGTCCTGATACAGCACCGCCGCGGGCTCGCGCTCGCCGTACGACCACGCTCTGGTCTGCCATGCCCACGCGTGGCCGGGAGTGGTCGAGGGTCCGATGACGCCATTCTGGATCGCCCATGCACACGCGTTCGCGTGGCCGTACATGCCGGTGCGCTCTGCACCCAGGACGGAGTTGATTCCTCGATACCACTGCACCGCAACGCTGTTCCAGGTATCGAGGTCGATGTCCTCGTCGACGCTGAAGAAGATCGGCGCGGAATCGGGTCCGCCGGCCGCGGTGTGTAACCGCATCGCCGTCTGTCCGTCGGCCACGCCGCCGTCGAACCCGCGGGTGTAATCCGACGGGGCATTCGGCCAGTTGGGTTTTCCGTACTGGTAGCAGCTGACGACCTCGAGGCCCGCCGCTTGCAGACCGTCCGCGTATTCGCGGGAGACGGGTTTGAAATCGAAGTCTGCGCCCGGCCGTAACTCGGACACATAAACGAGGGCGCCGTCGAAGCCCGCCGACTTGATCAAATCTGGCGCGACCTGCCGGTGCGTGAAATCGATGAGCTTTGCCGGGGCGGCTGACGCGCTTGGGGCCGCCGTGGAGGCCGCGGCGGAGCCGACAACCAGGAGACCAGATGCCGAGAGGGCATATTTGAGTACCTCGCGACGTGTCGGCGCTCCGCCGCGATCGGGTGGTGGCGCACTCGAGTCGACCACGGCGCGATGGTAACAAGGTGCTGACTACATATGCTGAGGGTTGACACGACGAGGTGGCGATGACGGCTTCACGTACGGCCCGCGCTGTCGCTGCTGTCCTGCTGGCACTGACTGCGACGACATCGTGCAGCGAAACATCCAGGCCGGACGTGGCTGACAGCACCCAAACTTCGCAGACCACCGCGTCCGCCACGTCGTCGATGTCGCCAAAACCGCTCCCTGACACAGAATTCGACACGGTCTCCACGCTCATCAACGACGCGATTGCGGCACACGAGTTGCCGGGGGCCGTGGTCGTGGTGGGGCACGGCGGCACGACCGTCTTCGAGCAGGCGTTCGGCCTGCGCAAGCTCGCCGGCGAACCGGGGCCGGATGGTGCACCGGCGCCCGAAGAGCCGATGACCGTAGACACGATCTTCGATCTGGCGTCGTTGACCAAGTCGCTCGCCACGGCGACCGCCGTCATGCAGCTCTACGAACAAGGCAAGGTCCAGTTCGACGACGCCGTCGAAAAGTATCTGCCCGACTTCAACCCCGCGCGTGATCCTCAGCGTGCGCAAGTGTCGGTTCGGATGTTGCTCACGCACACTTCGGGTTTGGTGGGCGAACTGGACCTGCGCGATACGTGGGGGCTGGACGGTCCCGACAAGTCGGAGGGCATCCGTCGTGCACTCACCAAGCCGCTGGAGGGGGTGCCCGGCGCGAGCTTCCGCTACTCCGACGTCAACTTCATTCTGCTCGGGTTGATGGTGGAGAAAATCACCCGTCAGCCGGAAGACGATTATGTTCAAGAGCACGTCTTCGGGCCGCTCGGCATGTTAGACACCCGCTATCTGCCGCCGGCCAAAGCGTGTGGGCCGCACCAGATCAGGGGATCTGCGATCGCGTGGGCTCCTGGACCGCCGGAGACGTGTGCTGCGGGGGAATGGAGTGCAGGCGTCCTACCTCGGGTAGCGCCGACCGCACGCGATGAGGAAGGTCGCGCGGATCCGGGCGCCAACCCCGATCTCGACTTTTTGCTGCGAGGCACCGTGCACGATCCGACCGCGCGTCGTATGGGTGGAGTAGCCGGCAGCGCCGGCGTTTTCTCGACGGCGCATGACGTCAGCGTCTATGCGCAGGCGCTGCTGGATCGGCTGGCGGGCCGGCCGAGCAAGTTCCCGCTCACAACGGCGACTTTGCAACTGATGACGAGTCCCGAGCAGCCAGGGCACACGCCCGAACAACTCGAGGCGGCGAACGCAGCGACGCAGGAAGCCATCGCGACAATGCCGAACACCGAACATCCACTGCTCGCGCCGCACTATCCGGCGATCCCGGGCCAGAATCTGCGCGGTTTCGGCTGGGATATCGATACCAGCCATTCCAAGCCACGGGGAATGGTGTTTCCCATCGGCAGCTTCGGTCATGTGGGGTTCACCGGAACCTCACTGTGGATCGATCCGGCCTCAGACACCTACGTCGTTTTTCTGACCAACGTGATCCATCTGCGCGGCAGCGCGCCCCTCACGAACCTGCAGGGCGAACTCGCTACGCTGGCCGCCCGGGCCCTGCGCCTGTAACGGGTGCTGGCCAAGCTACCGAAAGGTCGAACATCGGTGAAGAGCGTCGTGATCGATACGCCGGGACAAGTGCGCGTGGAGACGCTGCCCGACCCGGCTCTACCCGGCCCCGACGGTGCCGTCATCGAGGTGAGATCTGCTGCCATCTGCGGCTCAGATCTCCATTTCTACGAAGGCGATTACCCGTTGGGCGATCCGGTTGCACTTGGACACGAGGCGGTCGGCACGATCGTCGAGATCGGCCCCGATGTGCGCACGTTCGCGATCGGTGATGACGTGCTCGTCTCGTCTGTCGCCGGCTGCGGATCCTGCGCGGGGTGCGAGACCCGTGATCCGGTGACGTGCGTCGGAGGTCCACGAATCTTCGGCGCCGGCGCACTCGGCGGGGCTCAATCGGAGCTCTTGGCGGTGCCCGCAGCGGACTTCCAGCTGATGCGCCTGCCCCATGACATCGACACCGAGGAGGCGCTCCTTCTGACGGACAACCTCGCCACCGGGTGGGCGGCCGCACAGCGCGCCGACTTTCCGCCCGGCGGAACGATCGTCGTCCTCGGACTCGGTGCTGTCGGCCTGTGCGCGGTGCTGAGCGCGCTGACCCTCGGCGCGGGCACCGTCTTCGCCGTCGACCCGGTCGAAGGCCGACGACTCCGTGCCGAACGGCTCGGCGCCACCCCGCTGGAACCGCCTGCGCTGCAGACAGTGCTGGAGGCAACCGGCGGACGTGGCGCGGCCGCCGTCATCGACGCCGTCGGTAGTGACGGATCGATGTCAGACGCGCTCAACTCGGTCCGCGCCGGCGGCACCGTCTCGGTCGTCGGCGTGCACAACCTCGATCCGTTTCCGTTCCCTGCCACGATCAGCCTCATTCGCAGCATCACGCTGAGGATGACGACCGCGCCCGTTCAGCGCACCTGGCCCGAATTGGTTCCGCTGCTCCAGTCGGGTCGTCTGGACGTCAGCGGCATCTTCACCGACGCCATGCCGCTGTCCGACGCGCCGGCGGCATATGCCGCAGTGGCGGCGCGAACCGCCGACTGTGTCAAGGTCTCCCTGACCATTTGAGCCGAGACGACGTCGGTCGACGGCCGACGAAGCCGCGAAAAGTCCTTAGACCCAGCTGTTCCACCCCACGCAGATGCAGTGAACGGCCGAATTGAGACCGGTCATGTGCCGGCACACGTATTCGCCTTGACCGTAGAGTCGGTGAGCGTCTTCCGGGCCGCCCCGAAAATCCAGATTGTGACTCTCTTTTGCGTGGCCACAGGTACGGCAGTACTCCGTCAGTGGTTCAACAACGTCTTGCGATTCCATGCTGTCTGTCATGATCGTGCGCTCCTCAACGATTGATTACCGTCAGAATGTGCGTCGACAACGCTGGCATGTAGGGCCGATTGGCCCTCATTGGCAGTGGCATTGTGCTCACGGCCGCCGTGAACAGTACGTTTGCCGCTAGCGGCGTGAGACCGCGAATGCTCCCGGTCCGATGAACGTCAAAAGAAGGAAGACGAAGCAGTACAGGACCGCGGTCTCACCGCCGTTGCTGATGGGCCAGAAGCCATCCGGGAAGTGCATCCAGAAATAGGCAACCGCCATCATGCCAGATCCGACGAAAGCTGCGGCCCGGGTGAAAAGGCCCAGCGCGATGAGTCCCCCGAGCACGACCTCGAGCGCGCCTGCCCACCACATCGGCCAGGCGCCCAGTGCGGCCGGGGAACCGGCGGGCCACCCGAACAGCTTGGCTGTCCCGTGTGTCATGAACAAGAGTCCCAACAAGATTCGGAAAGCCCCGAGGGCGATCGCGGACGCTTGCCGCGAATTCACCTTGCTATTGCGGGTCGACGTCGAGGTCATGACTTCATCGTGCGTGATGCGCACACCGATGTCACTGCACTCATAGGCGATTCAAATCTTGTGTGTTCGGTATGAGCATCTGGCGGCGGTCTGGCGTGAACCTACATTGGATGAACAAGCAGAACAACAACTTTGGAGGTTCTCCCATGAAGCACGCCATCTTGATCGGCATCACAGCCAGTGCTCTGGCGACTTCGGCGCTCGCCGCCGTCGGCGCTGCCTCGGCCGCACCGACAGGTCCGTCCGATGTCGACGAGACCGTACGGTCGCTCGAGGCAAGTGGTTACACGGTGATCATCAATCGGACCGGCGCCGCGTCGCTCTCGGGGTGCTCTGTCACATCAGTCCGTCCCGGGGTCACCCACCAGACGACTGACGTTCGAGGCAGCGACATCGAGCCGTTGATCATCTCGGATACGGTCTATGTCGATGTGACGTGCTGAGCCAGGGCCGCCACGGCCGGCATCCGCACGATGAACGTGGTTGTCCCGGAATCGGATTGGGCTTGTATCGTCCCGCCGTGTGCCTCGACGATCGAGGCGGCGATCGACAGGCCCAATCCGAAGCTGCCGCCTTCCCCGGATCTCGACTTGTCGGCGCGCACGAACCGCTCGACCAGATGGGGGAGGAGTTCGGAATCAATCCCCGGCCCGTCGTCTGACACTGCGACTTCGGCGTAGGCCTTGCCGTCGTCGGCTCGACCGGTCGCGACGACGGTGATCACGGTCGTCCCTTCGGGCGTGTGCACCCGCGCGTTGGACAACAGCACTGCCAGCATCTGATGCAGTCGGGCTCGGTCGCCACGAACCCACACCGCACCGTCGGGGACCTTGACCCGCCACTGGTGGGTCGGTGCCGAGACCCTCGCATCGTTGACTGCGTCAGTCACCAACTCCGCGAGATCCACGTCGGCGTTGTCAAGATCGTGGCCCTCGTCCAGACGTGCCAACAGCAGCAGGTCGGCAACCAAGGAACTCATTCGATTCGCTTCGGCCTCGATTCGTGCCAGCGAATACTCAGTGGTCTCGGGCAATACCGAACTGTCCTGCCGGGTCAACTCGGCATAGCCGTGGATCGCCGCTAGAGGCGTGCGTAGTTCGTGACTGGCGTCGGTGATGAACTGACGCATGCGCCGGTCCGACGCGGCGACATCGGCGAGGGCGCGTTCGACGTGATCGAGCAGACGGTTGAGCGTGTCGCCGACGAGCCCGACCTCGGTGCGGGGATCAGTGTCACGGGCCGGAACGCGCGGTGTGATGGCGTAGTTGTCGCGGTCGAGCGGAAGGGTCGCCACCTCGGCTGCCGTCGACGACACACGCCGCAGAGGGCGCAGCGCGTACCGCACGATCGCCACCGTGCTCAGCGCCGTGACCAGCAACGCGAGTGCGGTCATCGCGGACACGATCACGGTCTCACGCACCATCGCGTTCCACGCCGGCGTGCGCGATACCCCGGTAACCAGGATCTCGTCGCCGTCACCGGGGCGGCTGACCATCCGGTACCAACCCAGACCGGGCAGTTGGACGGTGTGTGGTCCCACTCCGGCCGCAGATGTCTCGGCGATCGCCCCGATGGCTATCTCCGGTGCGGGTCGTCCCTCGCCGTCGACGAAGTAGGCCGAATCGACAACCTTGCCATCCTGGATCAATGCGACGACATTGCCCTCCGCCTGCCCGATGAGTTGCGTGAGGGGCTTCATCGCCCCTTGCGGCGGAACATCGCCTGTTTGCAGCGGAGTGCCGCGGTATTTTGTGACCGATTGGCTGAAACCGTCTGCGGCGCCCGATAGTTGGCTGTCAATGATGCCCAGGACCGAGGATCGCAGCGACACCACCGACATGGTTCCCACGGTCACCAGGACGACCACGACCACTGCGGAAACACCAATGACCAGTTGTCGCAGCAGGCTCCACTGCCGCCACGCTTGCTTCATTCCGGTTGCCGCAGCATGTATCCCACGCCGCGTACGGTGTGCAGCATGGGTTCGTGTGCAGCGTCGATCTTCTTTCTCAGGTACGACACGTACAGATCGACGATGCTCGATCGCCCACCGAAGTCGTAGTTCCACACTCGTCTCAGAATCTCTTGACGAGTCAGTGCCCGTCGCGGATTTCGCATGAGGAACCGCAGCAGCTCGAACTCGGTCGAGGTCAAGGAGATCGGCATACCAGCGCGAGTCACTTCGCGGCTGGCCACATCGAGGTTGAGGTCGCCCACCGTCAGCGTCTCGTCATCGGTCGGGGTGAGATAGGCAGATCGGCGCACTAATCCACGCAGCCGCGCGACGAGTTCCTCGAGTGAGAACGGCTTCGTCATGTAGTCGTCGCCGCCGGCGGTCAAACCGCTGACGCGATCGGCGACCGAATCGCGTGCAGTCAGGAACAGGATCGGTGTGTAGGTGTCGGAGTCACGTATTTGCGCCAGCACACCCAGGCCGTCCATGTCCGGCAACATGATGTCGAGGACGATCACATCAGGCGTGTCGGCGTGATACTTGTCGACCGCTTCGGCGGCATTGTGTGCGACGTCGATCTCCCAGCCCTCGTATTGCAGGGCCATCCGCACCAGGTTGGTCAGCGCGCGTTCATCGTCGACCAAGAGCACACGAATAGCTGACCCGTCGGCGCGGTACATCCGGGGCAGTTGGCCGAGGACAGCGCGACGGGGCTCCCGCTTTCCGACTGGCGCAGACGTCACCGGACCATTCTCGCGGTCTCACAGCCCGCCGTCACCGTCCTCATAGGAATTTCACATGTACGGTCGCACGGCCAAGCCGATTCGAGTTGAGTCGATCGAGAGTGACGCCATGACCTGCAGTGACGCCGGCGCCGGGGAGTCGTCGCCGTGGTCTCCTCGGCCCAGGTCATGCCCGCTTTGTGTGCCGCACCCGGCGTCGACGACCCGCGGTGAGAATCAGTGACATAAACCGGCACCACATGGGACCTTCGGCCCTGGGATGTGGATTACGCGAGGGGTGGGATTGGCGTCGAGATCGACAGATCTCGTGAATCATCTTCGAATCGAGGAGATCATGAGTGTGCAAGTTCAACACCGCACCCGGATGTTCGCCCGCGTGCTGGGCCCATTCCTTACGATCATCGTCATCATCGTCGCGGTGCGCGCGCCGGACATGCGGCAGCTACTGTCCGAGTTCACCGCCAGTGATGTGTGGCCCTGGGTGACAGGGGCCTTCATCCTCCTGGGCGGCGTCGCGATCGTTGCGTTTCATCAGCTCTGGCGCGGCCCGGCCGCGATCATCGTGTCCGTCCTCGGATGGCTGCTCGTGGCGCGCGGAGTGTTTCTTCTCGCCTTCCCCGACACTTTCGCCTCCGCGGCCAATCGTGTCATCGGAGCGGCCGTCGTATGGCAGGTGGCATACCTTGGGTTTGCGGCGATCGGTCTCTATCTGACATATGTGGGGTGGAAACCAGTCCCAAGAGATCAGCAGGATTCGAATCTCCACATCAGTATCGATTTTCCCAGCGCTGCCTGAGGCGCTGACCGGTGGTGCAAAGCGTTGCGACCTCGTCGTGCATCATTCGGGCAAGCATCGAAGTGACCCTAGCCGCCGGTTTCGGGACTTTGGTCCGTAGATGCTTGGTCCTTCGTCGACGCAGACTCTGGCGATGACCACTTTCGCGGCACCGTTGGTGCGCGACGAACTCGACAGCGTCGTGTCGACACTGTGCACTCGACTCCCCGGCCGCACGCGAAGCGAGGTCGAGGCGGTCGTGGCGGCGGTGTACGCCGAGTTGGCCGCCGGAGCGACTGTCACCGCCCATTTGATCCCGTTGACGCTCAATCGAAGTCGACGCCTTTTGAGCTCCGGGCCAGGAGAGACTTCGGATCTGCATTCGTCTGTACCGATGTTGATCGAGGCGAACACCGGAAGAATCCTTCCGGCAAATGAAAGGAACGCGAAATGAACTCTGCCACAGGTTCTTCAGAGGCGAAATATCACGGCATCATCGTCGGTGTTGACGGCTCGCCTGCCTCAGACGTGGCGACGGAGTGGGCCGCTCGGGACGCGGCATTACGCAACGTGCCGTTGACGATCGTTCACATCCTTCCGGCGACGTCCGTCGGGCCGTGGGTGGACATGCCCGTATCGGCGGACTATTGGTCCCAGCGCGACCGACGTGCCGACCAGATAATTGATGACGCGATGCTGGTGGTCGCCGAGGCCACCTCCGGCACACCGGACCTCGCCACGGCGCGTCGCGTAGTTTCCGGATCTGCGGTGCCGACACTCGTGGACATGTCGAAAGACGCGGAGATGGTGGTGGTCGGGCGCCGCGGTCTCGGCGGCGTGGAGAGGCTTTTGCTGGGCTCGGTCAGCTCGGGCCTGCTGCACCATGCGCACTGTCCGGTAGCGGTGATCCACGACGAGGAGCCGGTCACTGACTACTCCGTCTCGGCGCCTGTGCTCGTCGGTATCGACGGGTCGCCGGCCTCCGAGGAAGCGACGGGCATCGCCTTCGACGAGGCGTCGCGGCGTGGCGTAGAGCTGGTGGCGGTCCACACTTGGATGAACAACGCGGATTTCCCCCTCGATGTGCCCCCCGAGGGTGTGGCCGAGCAAGCCGATGAGGAACTCGCGCAACGGCTTGCAGGCTGGGGCGAGCGTTATCCGGATGTCGCCGTCCGGCGCGTCATCGGTCAGGACAACCCGGTCCATCGTCTGCTCAAGGAATCCGAACGTGCACAACTCCTGGTGGTAGGCAGCCACGGACACGGAGGATTCGCCGGTCTTCTCCTGGGTTCGGTGAGTTCGGCTGTCGCGCAGGCAGCACGCATCCCGGTCATCGTGGCACGCCGGTCCTAAGACGACGGTATCGATTCCGCAAGTCATATGTGTCCGGGTCTTTAGACCCTCTCGATTTTGACCCAGACAGCGGCACTCTGGAAAGACAAGAACTTCTCCTATCGAGATGGGGACGAGATGAGCGCGCATTTTCCAGATGCCGAGACCATCAGGTCGGCGATGCTGCTGGCCCTGCGGGCGCCGTCGGTGCACAACTCGCAGCCCTGGCGTTGGGGGATCGGCGAGCGAAGTCTGCATCTCTACGCCGACCGCGACCGGCAACTGCCGAACACCGACCCCGACGGCCGGGACCTGTTGCTGAGTTGTGGTGCCGCGCTCAACCACTGCGTGACAGCCTTCGCTGCACTGGGGTGGGCGGCCAGGATCCACCGGTTCCCCAACCCGGCCGATGCTGACCACCTGGCTTCGATTGAGCTTCGTCGACAGACGCCGGCCGATCTCGACATCGCCCTGGCGGCGGCTATCCCACGCCGACGCACCGACCGCCGAAATTACAGTCACTGGCCGGTTGCGAAAGGCGATCTTTCGTTGGTAGGTGCTCGCGCTGCACGCGCGGGGGTGACCATGCGCCGAATCGACGACCTCTCACAGCTGAAGCTGATCGTGGCCGAGGCTGTTTCGCGCCATTCGACCGACTTCGCATATGCGGCGGAATTGGCAGCGTGGAGCGGCAGGTACGCGTCGGAGGCCGGAGTTCCTGCTCGGAGCACGCCGGTGCCGGATCCCGCGGCGATGATTCCTGCGCGGTGGTTCGCTGGTGCGGTGCTCGCTCAACCACCTGACCTGGATGCAGCCGAGGACAACGCCATGGTCGTCGCCCTAGGCACGTCGAGTGACGACGACCTGTCCAGGTTGCGCGCCGGTGAAGCGACGAGCGTGGCACTCCTCACGGCGACTGCGCTGGGCCTCGCCACCTGCCCGATCACCGAGCCGCTCGAGATCCCCGAGACCCGAGAAGCGGTCAGGGCGGACGTGTTCGGCGAGGAGGGCTATCCGCAGATGCTATTGCGCATCGGCTGGGCTCCGGTCAACAGTGATCCGTTGCCCGCCACACCGCGCCGTGAATTGGCAGAAGTGGTTGCCAGGTTGGACAACTCACGACTCGACTGAGCAGTGTGCCGTGAGCCTGAGGAGAGGTCATGCAACAGTTCACGATCACGTGGGGTAGGTACTGGTTCAGCCGGATTGCGGGGCGCAATCCACTGGTACGGGGCAACGAGCGAATTCAGGCATGGGGTGCCCTTCTCGCCGTCCTCGTCACGGTTCTGGCACTGCCTGTTGCCGCTGCCATCGGAACATCCGTATACGACGTCCGTGTCCGGTTCTATGCGGAAGAGGCCAAGCACCGACACGCGGTGACCGCCACAGCACTCGAGAACAGCACCGTAAGTGTGGGACCAGGACCCGCAGATGTCTCCTTTCTTGTCCGAGCTTCCTGGACCGCTGCGGGTAGCGACCACGTCGACGTCGTCGAGTGGGCCGACGAAGCGACTGCCGGAGATCATTCCGATATCTGGGTCGACGACATCACCGGCGAACCCGTCGACGCGCCCGCACAGCCGAGTCGTGCAGTCGCCGATGCCGCGGGCGTTGCGTTGTCCGTCTGGTTCGCCGTGATGGCAATCACCGCCAGTACCGCGTATCTGATCCGGTTGCGAATGAGTCACCACCGACACCTCCAGTGGGATCGCGAGCTGGAGGCGCTCAAGTACCAAACCTAATTGACAGAGGACCTTTGACCTACGGAGTTGGTGACCACTGCCCCCGGACTGGATCCATCGACGAACGTAGCGTCGCGCATATCGTGGCCGACTACGTCAGGCCGTGGACCGAAGGAGTCTGCAAATGTCAACCTCCCCAACACATCACGGCATCGTCGTCGGCGCTGACGGTTCGGCCCCGTCGAAGGTGGCCGTTGACTGGGCGGCGCGGGAAGCCGCGATGCGCGGGGTTCCGCTGTCGATCGTCCACGTCATTCAGTCACCCGCTGTCCGAATGTGGCCCGAGGTCCCCATGCCCCCCGAGGTCCTCGCGCGCATGGAGAGAGACGGCCATGAGCTGCTCAGTGACGCACGCAGAACCGCGGCCGAGGCGATCGCGGAGAAGCGTCAGATCCATATCGAGACGGAACTGATCGCGGGCGGTGTCCTGCCTACGCTGATTGATCTTTCGAAGGACGCGGACATGATCGTCGCGGGATGCCGCGGGACCGGGCCGATCAACCGGCGACTGCTCGGGTCGGTCAGCAGGGGTCTCATCCAGCATGCGCATGCCCCAGTCGCCGTCATTCACGATGAGGACCCGCTGATGGCGCACCCCGCCAAGGCGCCTGTCCTTGTCGGCATCGACGGTTCGCCGGTATCAGAGGCGGCCACCGCGGTCGCATTCGAAGAAGCCTCTCGCCGTGGCGTCGACCTCATCGCCTTGCACGTTTGGAGCGACTTCACGCTGTACGACGTGCCCGAAACCGAGTTGCCGGCTCTGCAGCGGCGCGCCGAGGAGACACTCTCCGAGCGCCTGGCCGGCTGGCAGGAGCGTTATCCCGACGTGCACGTGCGGCCCGTCGTCGCCCTCAACCGTCCCGTGCACCAGTTGCTCGAGACGTCCGACGCGGCGCAGCTGACCGTCGTCGGCAGCCACGGCCGAGGTGGGTTCGCAGGCATGCTGCTGGGTTCTGTCAGTCTGGCCGTCGCGGAGTCGGCGCGCATGCCGGTTCTGGTGGTACGCCCGACCTGAGATTGCCCAGGCCGTGGCTTATTCCTCGGGGCGGCGTTGGGATTGATCGAGTTTGGACACGAACACTGCCGCCTGGGTGCGCCGTTCCATTCCCAGCTTGGCCAACAGCCGTGATACGTAGTTCTTGACCGTCTTCTCCGCCAGGAACATCCGGGCTGCGATCTGCTTGTTCGTCAGACCCTCGCCGAGCAAATCGAGCAAAACGCGCTCCTGCTCGCTGAGGCCCGCCAAGGGATCGGACTTCTCCGCAGCTCCACGAAGTTTGGCCATCAGCGCTGCCGCAGCCCGGTTGTCCAGAAGTGAACGGCCGGCCCCGACCTCTTTGATCGCCTGAGCGAGCTCCATGCCCTTGATGTCCTTGACGACGTACCCGCTCGCACCGGCCAATATCGCGTCCAGCATCGCCTCGTCAGACGTGAACGACGTGAGCATCAGACAGCGCAAATCCGGAAGCCGAGACAGCAGATCGCGGCACAGTTCGATGCCGTTGCCATCGGGGAGCCGCACGTCGAGGACCGCGACATCAGGCTGGAGGGCGGGAATTCGTGCGAGCGCCTGGGCCGCAGATCCGGCCTCGCCGATCACCTCCAGCTCCGGATCGGCGCTCAACAGGTCGATCAGCCCGCGCCGGACGACTTCGTGGTCATCGACGAGAAAGACTTTCACCATGTGAAGTCCCCTCTCCGGAATAGCAGCCGCGACGCAGGAATCACAATACGGCGTGTGGTTGACAGATCAGGACCGAACAGCCTGCTTCGTGCAATGGCGCGTAGCCGGGTGGCCCGACCAGATCCCTTATCCCGCGTGCGCGCTCGCGACCGACGACCAGCAACTGGACTGAGTCGGCATGTTCGGTCAGGTAGTTGAGGGTGTTCCCGTGCACGACGATGGGCTCGACGTCGAGGTCGGGGTAGCGCTTCTTCCACTTCGCCAGTTGACGGTCGAGCTGGGCCTTGGCGCTCCTGTTGCCCTCGGCCACGGGGCGATTGTTGTAGACGTCGGTGAACCGAGTCTGCCAGCTGGTCAACACCCGCAGCGGCGTCTCGCGAAGTCGTGCTTCCTCGGAGGCATGCTGCAGGATGCGGTTGCCGACCGGCGACCCCTCGATCTCGGCGACCACCCAGTTGCCGCGCCGGGGGCGTGCGTCATGGTTGCGGACAATGGCCACCGGGCAATGGGCGGAGGTCGTGACTTCCGCGGCCGTGGAACCGATTCGGCCCTGCGCGCTCTGCTCTGGGCCCGTGTCTCCCAGGCATAGCATTGCGGCCGATGCGGACGCATCGATCAGTGCCCGGGCCGGCCGGGCTCGCAGGATCTCCATCTCGATCTTGACGGGCTTCGCGGTCGATTCGACTGCTGTGACCGCGCAGCGAACCGCGGTCTCTGCGGTGGCAAGGTCGCCCGCCGCATCTCCCAGCTCAGGGGAGGGGTGGTCGGGGTCGATCGCATAGACGAGGCGTAGGGGGATATCGCGGCTAACGGCTTCGTCAACGGCCCACAGTGCGGCATCGAGCGCTGAGTGCGTACCGTCCAGACCGACCACGACTGAGGCCGGCGAATGCGTCGGGTCTCGCATGGTGGCTCCTTGGGCTGGGCCTTACGGCGGGAAACTCTGAAACGAAAGCCGCTGCCAGGTCAGAGATCCTTCGCCTGAACGTCGAAGACCTCGTCGATCGGCCGCCGCGGCGTCGGCGGTGGCTTGTCGTCGATCTCCGGAGCTGATCCGACACGGATCAATACCTGGGGAGTGGTCGGCTGGTCGATCAACGATGCGACGATGTCCCGGCCCGGATAGAGCTCGGTGATATTCGTCAGCGTGCACGTGGCGAGGCCCGCCATCGTGGCCTCGAGCAACACCGCGGAGAGCATTTCGCCGCACTGCAGGACAGAACTGCGGTCGGTGTCGTAAGTCGATAGCACAAGAATCTTCGCGTGGTCCCGCCCGACCTCGAAGCGCCGATCTGTGTCGTGGGTGACTGGGAAGTTACGCCCGACACCGACACGGTCACCTTCGGAGGCAGACACCAGCGAACTGTGGGGTATCCCGTCCGTCGCCTCGAATGGTCCTGTCCACCATGATAATTCCGAGTGGTAGGACGAATCGTAAAGGCGCAGCGACTCGGTGAGCTTGGCCGCGCTCGCAAGTTCGGCACGTAATTCGTCGGCGATCACGTCGAGGCGGACTGCATCGGAGGTGACGTTACGGCGCAACTGTGATTCGGCCGTCGCCCAGTCTGGCGGCTCAGCGTAGGGGAGGCGATCGCTCCGCCGCAGCAGAATCGCGTCGGCACGACGGATGTGCCCCTCGGTGACGAACTCCATCGGGCTGAAATCGACCGCCGCCAAATGCAAAGAGTTGTTGGGATTCGGATATCGGTCGACGTGGGAGGCCCACCCCGCCGCAGCCATGGCGACGCGAAAATGGTCGAGTACGGCGCCACAGCCGATCAGGGCGTCACGGCCGGTGTGGTCGGTCGAGTGGAGGACGCGTTCCTGGTCGAGGAACAGATGGACCGCTTTGCCTGCGGCGACCCAATGCCACGGCTGGCTGTTGTGCAGCGATGGTGCGCGGCACGCCAATTGCACTGCATCCTTGATCACTTTGGTATCGACCATGGTGTCACGCATGTTTCTAGCTTGGTATCTGGTTCCGACCCACAACCAGGGTAAATGGTCCTTAAGCCTGGGCCTTAGGACCCTGGCCGACTGGACGCCGCGGGATGAACCATCTGGGTATGGATGGCATGACGGCCGAAATGAGCGGCGTCGAAGCTCCTTGGACGATCGCGGGCAACCTGGACGCCCAGGTACGCGAGACGCATACGGGTGTGGTCGTCCTTCTTGGTGACAAGGCGTACAAGGCAAAGAAGCCGATCGCCACCGACTTCCTCGACTTCACCACTACGAAACAGCGGGAGGCCGCCTGCACGCGTGAGGTCACTCTCAACAGCAGGCTCGCCCCGGGCAGCTACCTGGGGGTTGCGCACTTTGCCGGCCCGGGCGATGGCCCTGCCGAACCGGTGGTCGTAATGCGGCGCTACGCCGACTCGACGCGCCTGGCATCGCTGGCCAGAGGTGGTCGCCCGGTCCACGATCACTTGGAAGAGATCGCGGACAAGCTGGCGCGTTTCCACGCCGAGACGCTGAGAAGCGCCGCGATCGACAGCTTTGGGACAGCCGAAGCAGTTTCAACGCGATGGCGGCAGAATCTCGTTGAACTCCAGCGGTATGCGGACACCATAATTCCCAGCGAGATGCTCGATGAGGTCGAACGGTTGTCGGCGCAATTCATCGCAGGCCGGGGCGAACTGTTCGCCGAGCGCATCAGCAGCCGCCGAGTCGTCGACGGGCACGCGGATCTATTGGCCGATGACATCTTCTGCACACCAGGGGAAACGGCCATCCTCGACTGCCTCGAGTTCGACGACAAACTGCGATATGTGGATTCCATCGACGACGCAGCATTTCTCGCGATGGACCTCGAATTTCTCGGTCGCCGTGACCTCGGCGAGTTCTTTCTCGAAGCGTACTGTCGCTCTGCTCGCGACCCCGCCCCGGATGCACTCAAACACGTCTATGTCGCATACCGCGCGCTGGTCCGCGCCAAAGTCGATTGCGTTCGCTTTACGCAGGGTCATGCGGAGTCTTCTACCGATGCGCGTCGGCATATCGACATCGCGCTCGATCATCTGCGGGCCGGTACGGTTCAACTCATCGTCATTGGGGGAGGTCCCGGTACTGGAAAGACAACTCTGTCGCGTGGTTTGGCTGAACAGTGTGGTGCGGAGGTCATTTCAACCGATGATGTGCGACGTGAGCTCGAGCAGACCGGCGTCATCGCCGGAGCGATCGGTGTTCTGGACTCGGGTCTGTACACACGCGAAAACGTGAATGTCGTGTACGACGAGGTTCTTCGGCGGACGCGGATGTTGCTGGGCCATGGCGTGTCCGTGATTTTGGACGGGACTTGGCGCGATCCCGCGCACCGTGCCCGGGCCCGCCGATTGGCCGGCCAAACGCATTCGCCGATCGTGGAACTCACCTGCACCGTACCTCTCGACGAGGCCTCGGAGAGAATCGAGAACAGGTCTGGGACATCTTCCGATGCAACGCCGGAGATCGCCACCGCGATGGCCGAGCCCACCGGCGCTTCAAGCGACGGACATCCCATCGACACTTCGCGTCCGCTCGCCGATTCGGTCGCCGAGGCCCGCCAAATCTGCTGTCTCGCGATCTGACGACGCTGACCGGAGAGAGGCGGGAATTCTATGGAAGACACTGTGAATCCTGTGGTCGTCGGAGTCGACGGCACGGACAATGCGATGCGCGCGGCTCGTTGGGCGGCGGGCGTCGCGCACAAGCTGGGGACCCCACTCCACATCGTGCATGCCAGACCGTACCCGGGCCATAATCCGTCAGATGTCATTGCCGCTGTGCGGGCCTGCGAAATGTCCGCGCAACAGGAAAGGGCCTCGGCGATTCTCGACGCTGCCAGCCGAGCCGTCCACGATGAGCACCCCGACCTGCGCATCACCACCGCACATGTGTCTGAAGCTGTCGATCGATTGCTTGTCGATTTGAGCCAGCATGCGAGGTTGGTTGTCCTGGGCTGTGACGACCTCTCGGTCGCCGAGGCTGTCCTGATCGGCTCGACCACCGTTGCGGTGGCGGCGAACTCGATGTGCCCGGTGGTCGCCTGGCGTGGAGAGGCGACGGCGCCCACTGGGCAGCCGATCGTCGTAGGCGTCAACGATGACGACCCGAGCCGGGTGGCGATCACGTCAGCCTTCGAACTCGCTGACCGATTCGCGGTGAACATCATCGCCGTCCATGCGTGGTCGACGCGCCGATCGGTCGGCGATGTCACTCTGCCTTTCATGATCGACTGGAATGCGGTCCACGCAGACCAGCGCGAGCACCTCGTGAACGCATTGGCGCCGTGGACACTGCAATACCCGGAAGTCGATGTGCAGTACGTGGTCGACCAGGACAAGCCGAGTCGTGCTCTGCTGAATCACTCTGACGGTGCGCAGCTGGTGGTCATCGGCAGTCGTGGGCGCGGTCCGTTGGCGGGTGCGGTGTTGGGTTCGACAGGGCTCAACCTGCTCCACCACTCCTTAGTTCCGACGATGATCTGCAGATCAATGGGCGCACGCGGTGACGTCTCATTCGAGCATCAATTCAGAGAAAGAGCTCAAGAATGAACAATGCGGCGAGATTACCGGTGGTTGTCGGGATTGATGGCTCGAAACATGCAGTCCACGCGGCACTTTGGGCAGTCGACGAAGCAATTGACCGAGACGTACCGATGCTACTGGCCTGCGTCGTCAACCCAGAAGCCAAGGATCTCGAGCGCGAATACGCCTATGCCAGGCATGCGATACACGAGGCGTGGATCGCCGCTGAGGCCACCGGCCAGCCCGTCAAACTCGAGTCAACGATATTGCAGGGCGATGCCACCGAACAACTCAGGGAGGCATCGCGATTGGGGCAGCTGATCTGCGTCGGATCACGAGGGACGGACGACTCACCCCACGATGAGCGCGGATCGACGGCCGCGGCACTGGCGCAGGTCGCCTTCACCCCCGTAGCGATCGTCCGCCGCCGCCATCCCCATAAGCCGTTGACCGACCCCCTCTGGATTGTCGCCGCGGTGGACGAATCACCGGGCGGCAGCGCGGTGCTGCAAACGGCGATAAACGAAGCGACTCTGCGAAAAGCACCGGTGTTGGCTCTGACGCGATGGGGATCGGCAGTGACAACCGAGCCCGACGACAAGCGCGACGTGCGTACGCGGCTCGCCCAGTACCTCGCTGAGGCGAGGGAAGACGACGACGCAGACGTCCAAATTCATGCGCTGCCGATCTCGGACCACATCGCAGGTGTGCTGGCGCAGAGCGCCAACATCGACCAACTGGTCATCGTGGATGCGAACGATGCTGTACTGACATCCGAAGCCGTGGGCGCCGAGGCGCGAAAAGCGCTTCGGCACACCAATTGTTCTGTACTGGTTCTGCGCTGACTGGCGAGGCGACGCAGATGGAGCGCATGCCGATGCACGATTTGGTGGTGACGTACGAAAGGAGACGGTGTGATGAAGGCAGAGGTCGGCGATTGGTTGGTGATGAAAGGCCTCACCATCGACCAGCACGAACAGCGCGGACTGATCACGGAGGTGCATTCCGCTGACGGCTCACCCCCTTACGTGGTGCATTGGCTGGAGAACGACCATGTGGCGACTGTGTTTCCGGGCCCTGACGCATTGGTGGTGACGGCCGCGGAGCAGCGGGCGGCCGACGAGCGCGCCGAGCGGCGCATCACGGCGGTTCAGGCCGGCATCGAACGCCACGCCGAGAGCGAATAGTGACCGATTCCGGGATCGTCGTCGGCACCGACGGGTCACCGACGGCAGACGCGGCAATCCGCTGGGCTGCCGAGGATGCCGCTATCCGCGACGTTCACCTGACCATCGTCCATGCGATGCCGCCTGTCGTAGGAACGTGGCTCGCCACACCGGTCCCGCCGGGTGTCTTGGAGTGGGAGTATGAGAGCGGTCGCCAACTCCTCGACGAGGCAACGGCTACGGCGAAAGCGGCTGCGGGCGAGGACCTGTCGGTATCGACGGAAGTTTTGGTCTCTGGGGTAGTTCCGGCGCTGGTCCAGCTGTCACGAGAAGCACAGCTGGTAGTCGTAGGCAGTCGAGGAAAAGGCATGCTCGCGCGAACCGTGCTCGGCTCCGTGAGCATGGGGTTGGTGCATCACGCGCGCTGCCCCGTAGCGGTCATCCACGACGCAGAGCGACCCGCCAGCGATCAGCCGGTTTTGTTGGGATTCGACGGCTCTCGCGCTACGGAATCAGCGACCGCGCTCGCCTTCGACGAAGCCTCCCGACGTGGTGTCGAGCTGGTGGCACTGCACGCCTGGTGGGGTTCGGGGGCGTTCGAATTCTCGCTGGACTGGGATGACCTGCGCTCCGAAGTGGAGGAATCCGTGACGAAGCAGTTGGCGGGATGGCGAGGACGCTATCCGAACGTAACTGTCCGACAAGTTGTCGTCCGGGATCAGCCGGCACACAGACTCGTCGACCACTCGAGCTCCGCCCAGTTGATCGTGGTCGGCAGCCGCGGTACAGGAGGTTTCGCCAGCACGCTTCTGGGGTCGGTGAGCACCGCGGTGGTGCAAGCAGCCCAGATCCCGGTGATCGTCGCGCGGTCGTAGCTTCATATCCGCGTTGCGCTGAATTTCGGCCGAGGAAGTGTGTAGTGACGAAAAGATATGTCAAACATCGAGTCTCATTCGATTCGGAAGGATCAGCCCTTGCCGGTGTGCTGTACGTGCCTGGCGGGGAAACCGGGAAATGGCCGTGTGTGGTGATGGCACACGGATTTTCCGGGACCATGGACTGGATAGTGCCGGATTTCGCCGACAGGTTTGCCGACGGGAGATTGGCGGTCTTGATCTTCGACTACCGATGCTTGGGTGAGAGCGAAGGTGAACCGCGACAGTGGATCGATGCTGCTCGCCAACGTGAAGACCTGCGTCACGCCGTCGAGTTCGTGCGCTCACACAGGGACATCGATGCGAACCGAATCGCCCTGTGGGGCACCTCGCTCGGTGGAAGTCATGTGGTTCAGGTGGCAGCGGAGGACTCAGGAATTGCGGCTGTCGTCGCGAATGTGCCGGGTTTGGACCTGTTCACCGGACTCCGCGGGCGCCATCGTCCGCCAGGTGCGCGGTCGAGCCCGTGGCAGATCGTGCTGGCGACAGGAAGCTTGCTGGCGGCAGCCATCCTCGATGAGGTCCGCGGTGCTGTCGGATTGCCGCCCTACTACATCGCCGTTTATGGACGCGCCGGGCGAGCGGTTTTCAGTGACCCGGCCCTGGCCCCACTCTTTCGAGACGTCGGACTGAACGCACCGTCGTGGCGCAACGAGGTCACGCCGCGGTTCTTCTTCCATGCACCCCGTTACCGGGACGGCACAATGGAGCGCATCACCGCGCCCCTGTTGGTCACGGTGGCCCGCGACGACGAAGTCATTTCGACTGCCTTCGTCGTGGAGAAGGCTTCGAGGGCCCGGCGCCATGAGATCCGTGAATATCCGGTGACGCATTTCGACATGTACCACGGTGCTGTACGGGACCAGGTGGCGGCCGACCAGCTGGCGTTCCTCCGACACCACTTGGGAAGCGGGTTCTGTGACAACCAGAGTGCGCATGGCCACTCGGCCGCCGAGGGGGACTAACGTCGCCTTTCACGTGACTGAAGGCCCTCGTATCCGCACCGGATTGCGGCGTATGAACGAGGTCATGACGCACAAAGTTGATTCGCCACCTGTCGATGTCGACGTGACGACGCACGGCCTGCTTCCGGGCGCAGCCGATTACGCGCGGAGCAAGATCGGAGGGCTGGGCAAGTTCGCGCATCAACCCGTGTTGCACGCCCACGTAAAGCTGACGAGGCACCGCGATCCTGCGATCTTTCGTCCGGTTGTCGCACAGGCAAATCTCGACGTGCAGGGTCGGCTCGTCCGCGCGCAGGCCGAGGGGGTCACCGCGCGCGAAGCAATTGATCGACTGGCGGCGAGGCTGCGTCACCAATTAGGGCACGCCGCCGAACACTGGAAAGCGACCCGGGGGGCGATTCGGCCAACGACCGCCTATCCATGGCAGCACGGCTCAAGGCCGACTCGCCGGCCGAGCCACTTCCCACGCCCGGCCGACGAACGTCGTGTCATCCGACGCAAATCATTCGCCATGGCGCCTTGCACCGTAGACGAGGCGGCCCTTGAAATGGACCTGCTGGACTACGACTTTCATCTGTTCAACGAGAAGGGTTCGGGGATCGCCGGTGTCCTCTACCGCGGTGGCCCGACCGGGTATCGCCTGGCGCAGGTGGCGCCGATCTCACCAGACGACCTGACCCCTTACGAGCTGCCTCTGACGATCAGTCCGCATCCGGCTCCGTGCATCACCGTCGAGCAGGCCGCCGAGCGTCTCGGACTCCTCGGACTGCCATTTCTGTTCTTCATCGAGGCTCGGCAAGGCCGCGCGGCCGTGCTCTACCTCCGCTGCGACGGACATTACGCCTTGATCACTCCGGCCGGTTAGCGCTTGCTCGCTGCGCCGGCGTACCCACGATCAGGCGGCCCCGGAGCTACTCCCTAGCGGCTCCGGGGCCGTTGCCCGCACTCGGCCGGTCTACGGGGATGGGGATCCGATTTCTGCTTCGAGGGCCAAATGGCCGATTCTCCGGGACCAACGCCTCCTGCAGGGGGCACGCGATGTTCGTAGCGTCATCTATGTTCGTCGACTGCTAGGAGAACGAATGTCTACGCGGACCGTGCATCGCGGTGTGGTCGTGGGGGCTGACGGGTCTGCGTCCTCCCAAGGGGCGGTCCGCTGGGCCGCGCGCGAGGCAGCGATGCGCCACACCCGCCTGACGATCGTTCATATCGCCCAGGAGAACGACGCTCGAAACGTCATCGCCGAAGCAATCTGCGCCGCGCACGCCGCCGCTCCCGGCGAACGTCCGGAGATCGATAGCGAGCTTCTCTTCGGAAAACCTGTGCCGTCTCTCGTCGATCTCTCGAAGGACGCCCAGATGGTGGTGGTCGGCCGCCGCGGACTTACCGGACGACACGAGCGCCTGCTCGGGTCGGTCAGTTCTGGGTTGATCCACCACGCCCACTGTCTCGTCGCGGTCATCAACGACCAGGTGTCGTCGTTGTCACCGCCGTCGGAGCGATTACCGGTTCTGGTGGGGGTCGACGGTTCGCAGGCTTCGGAGTCGGCCTTGGCGATTGCGTTCGACGAAGCTTCCTGGAGGGCAGTGGATCTGGTCGCATTGCGCGTCCTGTGGAACGCCGACGTTTCACCATTGAGGATGGAACGGTCGGATCTCCGACGTGTGGCTGAGGAGACTCTCGCCGAATCCATTGCCGCATGGAAATACCGGTACCCGGAGGTCAACGTGCGCGTAGTGGTCGAATTCGAGGACCCGGCGCGCCGTCTGCTGGAGCAGTCTGAAACAGCGCAACTTGTCGTGGTCGGAAACCGCGGGCGTGGCGCGATCGCCGAGATGCTGCTCGGTTCGGTCAGCTCCGCCTTGGCGAAGGATGCACCGTCCCCGGTCCTGGTCGCACGTCAGCGCTGACGCGAAGGACTGGTGCTACAACATTTTGGTACGGACGTGCACACAACCGGACTCCTGCCACGATGTTACTGTCCCTCGGGTGCGTTGTGGCACAACATCACCGGTACAGGGCAGTGGTGCAGCAGGTTGAGGCTGGTGGAGCCAAGGAGTGCACCCGCGAGGGCATTGCGACCTCGGTTGCCAACCACGACGAGTTGTGCATCCTGCACGTGGTGCATGAGGGCCTTACCGGCACTCTCGGTCTCGACGAAGAGGGTCACCACGACGTTCGGATACAGCTCGGTCCACGGGTCGAGCACGTTCAAGAGGCTCTGCCACCGGAGGGCTTCCAGAGCATCCCAGTCCACACCGTACGGGGTGATGGCGTCCACCGGTGGGCGGAATTCGGACCATGCGTGGACGGCGTTGAGTGCCAACCCGAATCGGTCTGCGAACTCGAAGGCGGCCTTGAATGCGTTCGCGCCGGTGTGCTCATAGTCGACGCCGAGCACGACGGGCTGGTCGGTCGGCGCCGCATTGCTCCCGCGCCACGCGATCACAGGACAGGTTGAATGTGCCGAGACGGCAAGCGTTGTCGATCCGATCATCAATGCGGCCGCGGGAGTCACGTCTTCGGACCCGAGAACTACAAACCGCGCGTGACGGCTCCGCTCCGTCAGGAGAACGTCTGTTGGTTCGTCGGAAAGAATCGTGGTGATGTTGAGCGAACCGAAGTCGCCGCGTATCTCCTCCTCGACGGATTTGAGCATCGTTTCAGCGGACTCGCGCTGGGCGGTGACCGCCGCTGCCAACAGCGCTGCCGCGGCGTCGGTCAGTGGCCGGCCCGTGGCGTGGCGACCGTTGACGATCTCGAGAGGCGCGCCGAACCTCTTGGCCACCGCGGCCGCCCAGCGCGCTGCCCCTCGCGATGCCGTCGTGCCGTCCACACCGACGATGACGGGCTCTGTGTCGGTGGGCATCTCGGGCGTCACCGGGGCCGGATCACGATCACCGGAGCGTGGGAGGCCTGGGCCACCTTTACGCCGACGGAGCCCAGCATCATGCCGCTGAAGCCACCGCGCCCGTGGCTACCGACCACGACGAGCTGAGCCTTCTGCGATTCGTCTACCAGCCAGCGCGCAGGTTGATCGCAAACGATTCGGCGCTGGATACGGACGTCTGGATACTGCTCCTGCCAGCCGGCCAGGCGTTCGGCCAGTATCTCGTGTCCTTCATCTTCGTACCGGTGCCAGTCCATTCCGAGGACGGGGAGCACGCCCACATCACTCCATGCGTGCAGCGCCACAAGATCCACGCCTCGCCGTGATGCCTCGTCGAATGCCAGTGCCGTTGCATCCTCCGAACTGGGTGATCCGTCGATGCCGAGCAAGACAGGCAACTCACCGTCGGGTGTCTTGGCGTCGTCGGCATGGATGATCGCGACCGGACCATGCCCGTGGTGAACCAGACCGCTGCTGACTGAACCCAAAAAGGCGCGGCCGAGAGCGCCCATACCCCGGCTGCCGGCGACGGTCATGTATGCGTTGCGCGACCCGATGACCAATGCCGACGGGGCGTCCGTATGTCTCGTCTCGGTTCGGACAGGTGGTGGCTGTGAATCGCGCGCGCTCGCCTGAACTATCTTCTGCGCCTTCTCAATAACCTCGCGGGCGCTCGCCTCTTGAGATGCGACGAAACTCGTCTCCAGATAACCCACCGGCCAGCTGACGCGCACGGGCGGGATGGCATGCATCAGAGTGAGAGGTTGGTCGTGCAGGACGGCCTCCTCGGTGGCCCAGCGTATCGCAGCCTCGGACTCCGGTGATCCGTCAACCCCGACCAAGATCCCGTATTTCGCTTTGCCCTGTGACATTTGAAGTCCCGTCTACTTCTTGGAGGAGCGGCTGGTGATATACGTGGTCACGATCGCCATCACGGCGATGATGACGGCGATCAGGACCACTGCGGTCGGCCAGTCCATGGCGTCCCTCCTCGATAATTCCGACGTGTCAGTGCTTGACGCTACGTCCGGCGTGTTCGCGTCAGCAGAGTCGTTGGTCCCCTTGCCGGGTGCCGGAGGGCCTGCGCGATCCGCCCGTGTTCAGCTCTGCTGAAGCGTGCGGGCTTCGACGTAGAGCACCACGTCTGACAGGGTGCGAAGTGACGCGTAGTCACTCTCCGCGACGTCTACGTTCAGTCGTTTGTGCACGCCGACAAGGAAGTTCAGCCAATCCATCGAGTCGAGATCGACCTGGTCGCGTAGCAGCGCATCGTCCGTGATGTCGTCGGCCTCGACCTCGGGGGCGATCGTCGTCAACACCGACAGGATCTCCCCGCGAACATCATTGTCGATAGTCATGGGTGCTCACCTCTCCAATAGCTCCGGCTGTTGCAGTAATTCGTTGATCGCGGCGAGGAACAGCGCCCCGCGGTGCCCATCGCTGGCTCGGTGGTCAGCCGCCAAGGATACGTGCACGGTCGTGGCGATGCGGATGCCGCCATCGATCGCGACCACCCGTTGCGCCGGCTTGCCGAATCCCACCAGCGCGACCTGCGGCGGGTAGATCACCCCGAATACCGCCGCGACGCCCTGGTCGCCCAGGTTGGTCACGGTGATGGTGGGATCGGACATCTCCGAACTGCGCAACGAGAACGTCCTGGCGCGGGACACCAGATCTGTGAGGTCGGCCATCAGCTCGTCGACCTTACGGTCGGCGACGTCGTGGATCGCCGGAGCTACCAGACCGCCGCCGCGCAGCGAAATCGCCACACCGACATGGACATTCGGCGCGGATTCGAAAGCCTCATCTCGCCAGAATCCGCTGAATTCGCCGAACCGTTGCGCCGCCAGCGCGACTGCCTTGAGCTGCAGCACGGCAGGCAGTACCCGCTCGGTGATGGGGCGCTGCGCGTTGCGGTCGGCCAGCCAGTCCAACGCCGGGTCCATCACGATTTCGTCGGCGAGGTAGTAGTGCGGAATCTCCCGTTTGGATCGGCTCATCGCCGCCGCGATGGACCTGCGCATCTCGGTGCCGCGTTTGGCTGCAAGCTCTTTCGGTGACAGTGCTGCGGTCGGTGTCGCGACGGGTCTCGGCACTTCGGCCCTGCTTGACTCGATGTGGGCTGCGGCGTGTTCGACGTCGTTGATGGTGACGGCCCCTTGCGGGCCGGTGCCGGTCACGTGATCGACGTCGACGCCCAGCGATGCCGCGAGGCGACGGGCCGCGGGCGAGACCCAGCGGCGCCGATGCTCGAACGGCGGTGCCGGCGAGGGCACGGAAGGCACCGGGGCGACCGGCTCGAGGACGGGTTGGACGGGCGCTGTCGGCGTGATTGGTTCGGGAACCGTTGTCACGGCAGGGGGTGGCGCCTGTTCCGCGGAATCGCCAGGGGCCACCAACCGCGCCAACGGTGTTCCAACCTGCACGGTTTGGCCGATCGGCACCAGCAGCTCTGCGACGGTGCCCTCCTGCCAGCACTCCACCTCGACCGCGGCTTTGGTGGTCTCGACCACTGCGACCACCTGGCCGCGGGTGATGGCGTCCCCCGGTTTGACGAGCCACTCGTTGAGAGTCCCCTCGTCCATGTCCGCGCCGAGGGCCGGCATCGTGAACTCGATCATGAGGACTGGCCGAACAGAGATTTCACTGCTGCAACGATCTTGTCCTTCTGCGGCAACGCTGCTTCTTCGAGATGCTTGGGGTAGGGAATGGGCACTTCCTCGGTACAGACGCGAGTGATCGGCGCGTCGAGGTCGTAGAAGGCGTTCTCCACGATGCGTGCGCTGATCTCACCGGCCAGACTTCCGGTGCGCCAGGCTTCGTCGACCACGACGACTTTGTGAGTCCCGCGTACCGAGGTGAGGATGGTGTCGTCGTCGAGCGGGCGCAGAACCCGCAAATCGATGACTTCACAGTCGATTCCGGCGAGGGACAGTTCGTCGGCGGCGTCGAGCGCCTTCGGCAGGCAGCCGCCGTACGCGATCACCGTGACGTCCTTACCGGCCCGCCGAACCACGGCCCGGTCGATGTCGGTCGGCGTGAGGGCGTCGATGTCTATCGAGGTGTTGTACAACTGCACGTGCTCGAAGATGATCACGGGGTCCGGTTCGGCCAGCGCGGTGGGCAGCATCCCGTAGGCGTCGGCTACCGTCGCCGGGGCTACCACCTTGATTCCGGGGATGTGTGCGTACCAGCCTTCCAGGCTGTGGGAGTGCTGCGCGGCCAGCTGGCGTCCCGCTCCCGTCGCCATCCGGACCACCAGCGGCACCGAGAACTGGCCGCCGGACATATGCCGCAGCGCCGCAGCGGTATTCACGATTTGATCCAGGGCCAGCAGACTGAAGTTGACCGTCATCACCTCGACGATCGGGCGCAATCCGCCCAGTGCGGCACCGATTCCGATACCCACGAAGCCGAGCTCCGACAGCGGGGTGTCTCGCACCCGCTCCGGCCCGAACTCCTCCAACAGGCCCTTGGACACCGCGTAGGTGCCTCCGTAGGCGCCGACGTCCTCGCCCATCAGCACCACCCGCGGGTCGGCGACCATCGCGTCGCGTATGGAATCGTGCACCGCGGTGCGGTATGCCGTTTTGCTCATCGGAGCGCCTCCGCCGTCGCAGGTGTCATCACGTCACGGCTGAGATCCTCCACGGGCTCCCAGGTGCCGGCCTCGGCGTAGGCCACCGCCTCGTCCAGTTCCTCTTCGGCGGCGCGGCGGATCGCGGCGATGTCGTCGTCGGTGAGCGCGCCGTCGGCCAGGCACCGCTCGGTGAAGGTGCGGATCGGGTCACGCTCCTTCCAGTGTTCGACTTCGCTTTTGCCCCGGTACAACTCGGGATCGAACATCGAATGCGGACGGAACCGATAGGTGCGGAACTCCAGGAAGAACGGACCGCCACCATTGCGGACGTGGTACACGCCCTCTTGGGCGGCGGTATGGCATGCCAGCACATCCATGCCGTCGACCGCCAGCGCCGGTATCCGGTACGACGACGCCTTCGCGGTCATGTCCGTCTGCGACTGCTCCACCGCGAGGGCCGTCCCCATCGCATAGAAGTTGTTCTCGCAGCAGAACAGCACCGGCAACTGCCAGAGTTCGGCTAGGTTCAGCGATTCGTGAAAGGCGCCTTCGGCGACCGCACCTTCGCCGAAGTAGCAGGCGGTAACCCGTGGCTTGCCCAGCTGCTTGTCGGCCAGCGCGAGACCTACCGCCAGCGGGAGGCCGCTGCCGACGATGGCGTTGCCGCCGTAGAAGCGGGTGCGCGCGTCGAACAGGTGCATCGAGCCGCCGCGCCCACGGGAGCAACCCTCCTGCTTGCCGAACATCTCGGCCATGATTCTGGTCATCGGGACACCCCGAAGCAGGGCGTGCGCGTGATCGCGGTAGGTGGCCACCACAGCGTCCTCGGCTTCCAGCATCCGCAGCGACCCGGCGGCCACCGCCTCCTCACCGACGTAAAGGTGCAGGAATCCGCGGATCTTGGCCGCGCTGTAGAGCTCAGCGCACTTCTCTTCCATCAGGCGCACCCGCACCATGTCCGACAGCAGCGTCGTCGCGGTGTCGTGGTCGATCACGGTGACACCCCCTGACGTTGTACGGCCGGTGCTTCGACGGTCGATGTGTCACCTTCGGGCAACCCGAGTTCGCGGGCTTTGAGCAGGCGTCGCATGATCTTGCCGCTACGGGTATGCGGCAATGCGTCGACGAACTCAATCTCCTTGGGCGCCACCGCTGCTCCCAGCCGTTTGCGCGCGTGGCCTAACACTTCGAGCCGTAAAGTCTCGTCTGCGGCGAACCCGTCCTTGAGGGTGACGAACGCCTTCACCAGCTCGCCGACTGTCGGGTCGGGCTTCCCGATCACAGCGGCCTCGGCCACCGCGGGGTGATCGGTCAGCGCGTTCTCCACCTCGAACGGCCCGATCAGGTGTCCGGCTGACTTGATCACGTCGTCGGCGCGGCCGACGAACCAGAAGTAGCCGTCGGCGTCGCGCTTGACCAGATCCCCGCTCAGGTAAAGGTCACCGACAAAGCACTTGCGGTAGCGCTCTTCCTGATTGAGGTAGGCGCGGAACATCGAAGGCCATCCCGGCTTGAGTGCCAACTCGCCCTCAATGTCGGGCTCCTCGATCACCGAGACAGTGCCGTCGTCGCCGTGACTGACCACGTATGCGTCGACGCCCGGCAACGGCCGCCCCATCGAGCCTGGCTTTATGTCGAAGGCCGGGGTGTTGGCGATCATGATGCCGCCCGTCTCGGTCTGCCACCAGTTGTCGTGAATCGGTAAGCCCAGTACGCGTTTTCCCCACCAGACCGCCTCGGCGTTGAGCGGCTCGCCCACGCTGGCGATGAACCGCAGGTGCGGAAAGCGGTACCGTTGCGCCACTTCCGGCCCGGCCTTGATCAGCATCCTGATCGCGGTGGGAGCGGTGTACCACACCGTGACGCCTTCGTCCTGCAGGATCCGGTACCAGCGTTCGGCGTCGAACTCGGCTTCGTCGATGATCGAGGTGATTCCGTGCAGGAGCGGGGCGATGATGCCGTAGGACGTGCCGGTGACCCAGCCGGGATCGGCGGTACACCAGTAGATGTCGTTGGGATGTATATCCAACGCGTAGAGGCCGGTGAGGTAATGCATGGTGACCGCGCCGTGCACGTGCCGTGCCCCTTTGGGCGTGCCGGTGGTGCCGCTCGTGAAGTGCAGCAGCGACGGGTCATCAGGCGTGGTGGCCTCGATCGGAGCGTCTTCGGAGGCCTCGGCCATCAGCTGCGCGAGGTTCAGCGTGCCGGGCTCGTCGCCGTCGACGAGTAACACGTGCCGTACCGACGCCATCTCGTCGCGCACCTTGGCGATCTTGCGCTTGTACAGCGCCTTCGTCGTCACCAGTACGGTCGCCTCGCCGATGGCGACGCGGGTGGCGATGGGTTCGGGACCGAACGCCGAGAACAGCGGCGACACCACACTGCCGTTGCGCAGCGCACCCAGCATCGCGACATACAGCTCGGGGATACGTCCCATGATCAGAAAGACCCGGTCGCCCTTGCCCACGCCAAGCCCGCGCAGCACATTGGTGAAGCGGCGGGTGCGGCGGCCCAGTTCCGCGTAGCTCAGGTCATTGGCGACCAACTCGCCATCCGAGCCGGTGTCGGTGATGAACCGCAGCGCGGTGCGATCCGCTTCGGGACCTTCGGCGTGCCGGTCCACCGCCGCATACGCGATGTTGCAACCGCGGGAGGGCATACCGGCGCACGGGTCCGAGACCATCGACCAATCGAACGTCGCGCGGGTCTGCTCGTAGTCGGCGAAGTTCGGGGCGACTTTCCAGTCTTCGGCAGTCTTGCGAATGATCGTCACGGCAGGTCCGATGAACCCGGTGTCGGAAGGACTCCATCGCGGACGGCCGGACCGATGTTGGCCATCACGCGTTCCAACAGGAGGTTGTAGGAGTAGCCGTCGGTGAGGAACGCGGAGGCCTCGTAGTGCCGAAGATAGGCTTCGATCCGTCGGTCGATCGGCCAGTCGGAGTAGATCTGACTCGCGAATTCGGATCGCAGGAACCGACAAGCAACGGCGTCGAGATCCTCGGCAGTGCGTTCAGCGGGCTCGGTCGGCGTCATGTGCATCCTCCGGTCATGTTTCGCGTCCCCATCTTTTTCGAGCCGCCCTCCCGGCACTAGAGACGAAAGTCACCAACGCCGCGTCTGTTTCGCCACCGACGACGGATGGTTCCGCACCGCGCGTGCGGCGTATGCCATAAGTCCTCGCGTTGTTGGTCCGGTCGGCCCTTTTGGCCAGGTGAGGTGGAGACGAATATCGGGACATGCTCACCGAAACGCCGCCCATCAGGGGCGTAATGCGCCGCTTCAACAAGCACGTGCTGAATCCAGCGATGATGCACCTGGCAGGCCGCAAGCATTTCTACGCGGCAGTCCTGCGGCATACCGGGCGTCGGTCGGGGCGGCACTACGCGACACCGGTGGTGGCCGATCGGGTGGCGAATGGATTCATCGTGCCTCTGCCATACGGAACAGATGTCGACTGGTTGCGCAATGTGCGGGCCTCCGGGGAGGCCGCCGTCTCACTAGGCGGCCACACCTATGACGTCGTCGAACCCGAAATCATCGATGCGGCAACGGCAGGTCCTCAACTGTCGCCGAGTCGTCGACGAGTCTTCCAGGCCTTCGGCATCAAGAGGTTCGTCAAACTGAAAATGGACAGGAGCTGACATCGTGGTGGAATGTCCTCAGGGTCACTCCAACCCGGCCGGGTGGCAGTTGTGCGGAGAATGCGGTAGCCCGATCGAGGCGACGCCGGATCTTTCCCGTGACGTCTGGTATCGGGCCAAGTGGGCGATCGCAGGAGCGAGTGTTCTAGCAGTCATTGCGCTCTCGGCTGCGATCATCGCCTTCATGGCCACGGGTGGCGATGGTCAAGCCGGTCCTCCAGCTGGCGCATCAGCCGACAAGGCGACCATTCTGGAATGGTGGTCGCAGGCACGTGCACCCTTCGGCGATCTACAGCGGTCCCTGACTGATGCGCGGCGTGCGCTGGCTACTGTCGACCGCACGGCGATGGATGAGGCATGTCGGCAGATGCATGACACTGCGGCGGTCGACCTTCGGGCGCATCTGCCGGCGCCAACCCCGCAACTGACGAGTGAACTGGAAGCCGCGGTCGAGGATGCGCATGCGGCCGCACACATGTGCCTGTCGGTGTTGGCAAGGTCTACGAACAGCTATGACGGTGAGTTTCCCGTCGACGTCGAGCAGGCAGACGAGCACCTGTTGGCGGCGCAGGAGCTGGTACGCCAGGCGCTGGCCGGAGCTCCGTAGTCGCTGCGCTCGTCAGTGCCGCACGATCAGCATCGAAGCCGCCCTGCGGTGAAACAGAGGGTGCCCCCAGGGGCCGAGAATCTGCATGACCTCATCGGCGCCGGCGCGCGAACCGCCGATCACGGCGAGTTGGACTAATTCGTCATGCTTCTTGAGGAACCGGGCCACATCGGCCCCATCGGATACGGGGTAGACGTGGATGTCGGGATAGCGTCCCTTCCATTGCTCGACAATGTCGTCCAGGCCGTCCCGATCACCGAGCATCAGAACCGGCGTTCGACGCAGCCGCGCTTCCTCCATCGCACTCTCGATCACCGACTCGTTGTCGCTCTCACCGGTCGCCGCGACGACTATCCAGCGAATGTCGACCTCGTCGCGCGGTATCTCGTCCTGAGGACGGATGATCGCTACCGGGCAATGCGCCTTCTCGGCGAGCTCGGTCGCGATGGATCCCAGTATCGCCCGCGCGGACCGGCCTATGCCGACCGAGCCGACGCAGATCATGTCGGCAGCCTGTGATTCCTCGATCAGGTTGAAAGCCGGTAAACCCGAGAGGATTGCGGTCTCGATCTTGACGGGCCGACCCGTGGCTTCGACAGCATCCTGTGCCGCACGAATCGAGGCCTCGGCATGGTGCTTGTCCGCGTAGTAATCCTCGGCAGAGGGGTGCTTGGCCTTCATCACGCACACGAGGCGCAATGGCACACTTCGGCTGATCGCTTCGTCAACCGCCCACAGCGCGGCGTTGATCGCCGTGCCCGAGCCGTCGATCGCGGCGACAACCGGCTTGGGGGAGTCGCTTTCAGTCATCGTGCACTCCTATTTGCAGTTGATGTTGTCGACGCTATGGAGTTCGGTCGCCCGACCGGTGGGGCACTAGGTCCCTCAGTGTTGGACATTGGTCCTCAACACGCTCTCGGGCAGGCCGTCGCCAGAACAGGTCTGTAGCGTCAGTGGCCATGGTCACTGATGTCACAACCGATTTCGGCGGTCTGCCGGAGACGGCGTTGTCACACGCCTATACGGAGATACCGAAGGCGTCGCCGGACGATCTGGTCGGCACGACCCTGGAACGAATGCGGGGCAGGCGCTTCGACAGTGCTGCCGCCGTGGCAGTTCTTGACGGGGATCGTCTCGTGGGTGTCGCGACCATTGAGCAGATGTTTGCGGCGGACAGCGATGCGATGTTGCGCGATGTGATGGACCGGACGCCACCCGTGGTGACGCCGGACACCGACCAGGAGCGCGCCGCCTGGCGGGTGGTGCAGGATAACGAGCCAGGTCTCGCGGTTGTCGACGAGCACGGTCGGTTCTATGGGCTGATTGCCCCGCAGCAGCTGCTCGCTGTCCTGTTACATGAACACGACGAAGACATGGCGCGATTGGGCGGGTTTCTGCACACGGTCGAGTCGACCAGAAGGACAACACTCGAGACCGTCACCAGGCGGCTGTGGCACCGCCTGCCATGGCTGGTGGTCGGGTTGATCGGCGCAATGTTGTCGGCGGGGATGATGGCGGCCTTCGAAGACCAACTCAACGCCGTGCTGGCGGTTGCCTACTTCGTGCCTGGGATCGTCTATCTGGCTGATGCCGTTGGCACGCAAACGGAAACGGTCGCGATCCGCGGTCTGTCGGTCGGTGTTGGGATTCGCCGCATCCTGGCTCCGGAAAGCCTGACGGGGCTGACCGTCGGCATACTGCTCGGCTTGCTCATGCTGCCGGTGGTGGCACTCATGACGAACGACTGGAGGCTCGCGGCGGCGGTCGCGATCGCGGTGCTGGCGGCGAGCACGATCGCCACGATGGTGGCGTTGATACTGCCTTGGTTGCTCCAGGCGCTGGACAAAGATCCCGCGTTCGGTTCCGGTCCGCTGGCCACCGTGATCCAGGATCTGTTGTCGATCGCGATCTATCTCGGTGCGGTCACCGTGTTGCTCGGTTGACCACATCTGGAATCAGCATTGGCATCGCGTCAAGGGCCAACGCCTCCCCGCCGCGGGACTTCGGTCCCTATCGTCGTGATCCGCGATGTAGTCGGATCAAAGTCGGCTCATGAAGCGAGGAGGCTGTGCCATGGATTCAATCGTCACCCTGACGATGAACCCGGCGCTCGACATCACCGTGGCCGCCGACGCCGTGCGTCCCACCAGCAAGATCCGCTGCTCACGCGCTCGTTACGACGCCGGCGGCGGGGGGATCAACGTGGCAAAGATCGCACACGTCCTCGGCGCGCCGGTATCGGCCGTTTTCCCTGCTGGAGGTGCCAGCGGCGACCTCGTCAGCCAGCTTGTCGCTGAGGCGGGTGTGCCGTTTAGACGGATCGACATCACCGAGCCCACGCGGGAGAGCCTCACCGTCGATGAGACCTCCACTGGTCTGCAGTACCGGTTCGTGCTTCCGGGCCCGCGGCTGACTACGTCCGAACAGGCCGGGTGTGTGAATCGGCTGCGTGTTGAGGCGGCCTCGGCACAATTCGTCGTCGCCAGCGGGAGTTTGCCGCCGGGTGTGCCCACGGACTTCTACCAGCGAATCGCGGACGTCTGCGGTGAGGTCGGGGTCAGATTCGTCTTGGACACCTCGGGCGCCGGTCTACAGCACGTCACTCGTGGTGTGTTTGTGCTCAAGGCAAGCGAGCGCGAACTCCGCGAATGCGTGGGACGTGAGCTGACGACCGAAGCCGAACAGCTCGACGCTGCGCACGAACTCGTCGATTCCGGCCGCGCCGAGGCCGTCGTGGTGTCGCTAGGAGCTCAGGGCGCACTGCTCGCTACCCGGACCGAAAGCTGCCGATTCACCGCCATTCCGATGCGTGCGGTCAGCGGAGTTGGCGCGGGGGACGCGATGGTCGCCGGCATCACCGTGGGTCTGACTCGCGGATGGCCGTTGAGCACGGCGGTTCGTTTCGGCATGGCCGCCGGCGCGGCGATGCTGATGACCCCCGGGACCGCCCCGTGCACGCGCGCCGACACCGAGCGACTTTTCGAAATTGCGGAAGAGCCAGTAGAAGTCGCTGTCGTTTGCGGATGAATCTGTCTTGAGAACAGGGCACGGACGTCCGAAGAGATTGGCTGAATCGCTTGCTGCACTGAGCTTTCCGATCCGCTCCCGCGGGCAGTACATGTATCTTCGGGTCAGCGGAAAGCGCGCGAGGCTACGGTTGCCGCGCGACGATCACCGGCATGCGCGCTGACTGAACCACCGCGGCGCTGACCGAGCCGAGGAGCATGCCGGCGAAGCCGCCACGGCCGTGGCTTCCGACGACAACCAGCTGGGCCTGTTCCGAGTGCTCGACGAGCGTGCGAGCGGGGTGATCGCAGACCACAACCCGTCGGACCGTCACGTCCGGGTAGCTCTCCTGCCATCCGGCCAGTCGCTCAGCGAGCGCTGCATCCTCCGACGACTTCATCTCCAGCCAGTTCATCCCGAGAAAGTCGCCCACCCCGAATTCGGTCCATGCGTGCAGGGCGATGAGGTCAACGCCTCGGCGTGACGCCTCATCGAACGCGATCGCGGTGGCCAGCTCGGACGCGGGGGAGCCGTCGATCCCGACCAGGACCGGTGCTTGCGCCGGATGCGGCATCAACGGATCTTCGTCGTGAATGACCGCCACCGGGCAGTGCGCGTGCTGTACGACGCCTGCGCTGACCGAACCAAGCAGATTGCCGATGGCGCCGTGGCCGCGACTACCCACTACGACCATGCCCGCGCCCTTCGACATGTCGACGAGCGTGGGAACGGCGGACGAGTAATAGATTTCGGTGCGGACCTCCAACGGGCCGGTGTCCCGCTGCGCCGCTGCAACGACAGCCATCGCCTCGTCAACGGCTTCGTGAGCCTTCTGCTGTTGCCATTTTCCGATACCGGTAGGCACGGGCGTGTGGGACAAGGAACCGAGGACACTGCTGACGACGTGGACCAGGGTGAGCGTTGCGCCGCGCTGTGCGGCGTCGCGTGCCGCCCAATCGACCGCAACCTTGGCCGCGGGTGACCCGTCGACGCCTACCACGATTTCCGGCGGAGCAATCGAAGACATACGGCACGTTAAGGCAGCCGGGCCGTTCCAGGCGTGAGTCTTTAGTCCCTACCCGTTCGGCCAAAGGGCCTCGCCCGGCGCGCCGAAAACCAGGCCGAAAGCACTGCGGGCACCGTGCCTTGGCCCCTACGTCGCCGATGTTCGCGAGTGGTGTGATCAGATGGTCCGCTCAACGGGGAGGCCACCCATGAAGTCACAGCGGGTGAGAACCTATCAGCTCACTGACCGCCTGCATGCAGGACGGATCGTCCGCGTATCGGCTGATGGCATCGTCGCCGCGGTATCGGCATGGCTAGCGGAATTGGACACCCGTAGCCCCCTGGTCGACGACCTTGCCCGCACGGTGCGCACCGGCAATTGGACGGCCGCGCACGCCATCGCTGAATACCTGTCTATCGAAGTGACCGTCGCCGCGTAGCCCTGGCTGAATTCCTAACCGAAACCGACACTTTCACCCTGGTCGAGTAGTCGCTGTCCTACACCCAAAACCATCGCCGGAGTCCTCGACCCGATACCGGTCTTTCTCGCAGCCTCGTCGCCGGCTTCGACGACGTGCTCGCAGTCGCGAATTAGCCCGCGTTCTAACAAAAAACTGCCCGAAGGCGGAGGCCCGGTCCTGAGTCCCCCACTCAGCCACGGCTTCCGGCCTTCGGGCAGATCGCCGGTTGCCCGGCACCACTAACTATCGCACCGTCGGGGTACCCGATCGGAGGGCCGAACGACCCTGGTCGACGGTCGAAGGTCATATCATGCGGTGGCGGTGGTCAGGTCCTCACGCGGGTGCCGGCGTCCCCGGCGATTATTTTCGCGATGTCAGTGAGCGATCCTATGACCGCCTCATTGCCGGTGGATTGCGCGAAGCCGCACGCAGCGTGAGCCTTGGGCCCCATCGATCCCGGTGGGAGGTCGAGAGCGGCCAGCTCTTCGGGGGTTACTCGCCCGAGGCGCGCCTGTCGCGGTGTGCCCCAATCGGTATAGACACCGTCCACGTCGGTGGCGATGACGAGCAGGTCGGCGTCGAGTTGTTCGGCCAGCAGAGCCGAGGCGAGGTCCTTGTCGATGACCGCCTCCACGCCGTGCAGTAAGCCGGCTTCGTCGTACATCGTCGGAATTCCACCCCCGCCCGCGCAGATCACGATGGCGCCCTGCTCCACCAGGCTCCGGATCGATCGAATCTCGAATATTTTCTTGGGTTTTGGGCTGGCGACGACTCGCCGAAACTTATCGCCGTCCGGTGCGATGGCCCAGCCGCTGACGGCCTTGAGGCGCTCCGCGGTTTCCCGGTCATAGACCGGGCCGATTGGTTTGGTGGGATGGGCGAACGCCGGATCGTTGCGGTCGACCTCGATCATCGTCAATAGCGTGGCGAGCGACTGGTCGGCGGGCAGTAGGTTGCCGAGTTCCTGTTCGATGACATAGCCGATCATCGCCTCGGTCTGCGCCCCGAGCACATCGAGGGGATACGGCGCGACCTCGTGATAAGCCGCCGCCTGCAGCGCCAACAACCCAACCTGCGGGCCGTTGCCATGCGCGACGACGATCTCGTTTCCAGGCACCACTTGGGCGATCGCCTCCGCCGCGACACGGATGTTGGCGCGCTGATTCTCCGCGGTCATCGGCTGTCCCCGTCGCAGCAACGCGTTGCCACCCAGGGCGATCACGATTCGCACTGCGGCTCCCTCTTCGCTCAGGCCAGCGCGGACACGAGGACCGCCTTGATCGTGTGCATCCGGTTTTCGGCCTGCTCAAAGGCAATGTTCGCCGCAGACTCGAAGACATCCTCGGTGACCTCGATGCCGTCGGACAGATGCGGATACTGCGAAGCGATTTGCGCACCCACCGCGGTCTCGGAGTTATGGAAGGCGGGCAGGCAGTGCATGAACATCACCCGCGGATTAGCTGCCGCAGTCATCGATTTCGCGTTGACCTGAGAGGGCAGCAGCAGGTCTATCCGATCTCCCCACGTCTCCACCGGCTCGCCCATGGACACCCACACATCTGTGTAGATGAAGTCCACACCGCTCACCGCCTTGAACGGATCGTCGGTGACCATGATCCGAGCCCCGGATGCGGCGCCGAACTCCCGACACTGCGCTACCAGGTCATCGTTCGGCCACAGGTCCGGTGGCGCACCGATGCGCACGTCTATGCCGAGCTTGGCCGCCACCAGCAGCAGCGAATTGGCGACGTTGTTGCGGCCGTCACCGACGAACGCGAAAGCAATGTCGGTCAACGGTTTTGAGCAGTGCTCGGTCATCGTGAGGACGTCGGCGAGCATCTGGGTGGGATGGAACTCATCGGTGAGCCCATTGAACACCGGCACCCCCGCATACTCCGCCAGCTCCTCGACGATCTTCTGTCCCGCACCCCGGTACTCGATCGCGTCGTACATCCGTCCGTGCACGCGGGCGGTGTCCTTCATCGACTCCTTGTGTCCGATCTGCGACGACGCGGGATCTATGTACGCCACGTGGGCGCCCTCGTCGTATGCCGCCACCTCGAACGCGCACCGAGTCCGCGTCGAACTCTTCTCGTGACGAGGCTATCGACATGACTCACGGCGCTGAGAAGGCCTTGGTCCCTGATCATCAGCCTCAAGTTCCACGCCCGATGCGGAGGTGTCGCGTGCTGTGGACCCTTCGGCGTTCGCTGCGATCTGTCGAAGGGTGGCCCGCAGGATGTGGCCGACGAACGGCCGGATCAGGTGCCAGTAACCCAGAAACCGGCGACGAGACTCGGGATCTGTTGTCACCGTGCGACATTCGTAAGTGAGCAGCGTCGCAGAGACGCCGTAGGGCAGCATGGAGAAGTTCGCAGCGATCTTTCCCCAACCAGGTTCGTCGAAACCACGGAAGTCAGCGACCGGCACATCGAGCCACTCGATGGTGGGCTTCCAGAATCTGCCGATGGCGCCGAAAGCGATCTCGCGGTTCGAGCGTTCGCCGAGGAACGTCCAGCCCGGCAGTCCCATGTCCGTGGCGATGACGATCTTGGGCGCGGTTGTCACAGCGTGTCCCGTGAGTCGGGCCGGCAGCCCTCGTATCCACATCGACGCGTCCAGCAGCGGTGAGTGCACGGTGAGCAGGTCGAGTTCGCGTGCCGCGGCGAATGTCGTAGCCGGGCCCGCCGCTACCACCATGTGCTCGGCAATCACGGCGTCGTAGGCGGGCATCGCCGAGTCGATGAGAAGCGGGCCGCAATCAGAGGTGGTCATGAGGTTCATCGTGGACGGACAGGCCGGACCGACCTAGGGTCTATGGTCCCCGACCAGCAGGCAACGACGTCAGGGGCGGAAACGCACGTGGTGCCGGACAAGCACGAAGGGACCATCGCCACTCGCGGGGTGACCTTCGTCGGTAGTGGCCGGCCCCAGCGATCAATAGCGTCGACAGCTGTAACGATTCCACGATGAGAGGTTCTACATGGTCCAGGCAGTTGAATCGCAACGCGCGACATCCCCGAGCGGGCCCTGACCAAAGTCCGACGGCGACAAGCAGTAGATCGCTCGCAAGCCCGCCGCTCCGCGCCGTGGCCACTATCGTGAATGGTGGGACGCTTCGCCGGCCGTCGGGGCAGCGGATTGGTGCCGATATCAGCGGCACCGCTGTTTCTTCGGCGTACCCACGCTGGAGGCTGACGTAACGCGGCGGGTCCGCCCCGGGACATCGGTCGACAGCCGAGAGGAGTTTCAGATGGCGATCGCGTCAATCGGATCCGCACGGGCGAACGCAGATAGATGAACGCAGATATCGACACTGTGCTCCGGCGCTACCGCTACGACGGAACGCGGCTGATCGACATCCTGTGGGATGTCCAACATCTGTACGGCTACATCCCCGCCGAGCATCTGCCGCAGATGGCGATTGGGTTGAATCGGACTCCGTTGGACATCGTCGAGACGGCTTCCTTCTATCACTTCTTCCACAGCACGCCAGCCGGACGCCACCGGATTTACTTGAGCAACACCGTGGTTGCCAAGATGAACGGTTTTCAAGCGGTCTACGATGCGCTCGAGCGCCAGACCGGGGCTCGCTTCGGGGAGACCGACGCGGACGGGATATTCGGTCTTTTCGAAACGCCGTGTATCGGGCTCAGCGATCAGGAACCCGCGATGATGGTCGACAGCGTGGTGTTCACCCGACTGACACCTGACAGCGTCGCGACCATCATCGCGCAGTTGAAAACGGGTAAAACCGCCGCCGATATCGCCAACCCTGAGGGGCTGCCCGACGATGGCATCGCCTACGTCGAGGCTCTGGTGGAGTCCAATGTCCACACGCGGGGCCCCGTGTTCTTCCGCGGCGAGCCGGATTACCAAACGTTGCTCAAGAACTGCCTCGCCGGCACGCCCGAGCAGACGATCGGCGTTGTCAGCGAATCCGGGCTGCGGGGCTACGGCGGTGCAGGGTTTCGAACGGGGTTGAAGTGGCAGTTGTGCAGGGCCGCGCCTGGCGACGAGAAGTACGTCATCTGCAACGCGGATGAGGGGGAGCCGGGCACGTTCAAAGACCGTGCGCTCCTGACCCGATCACCGAAAGACGTGTTCATGGGGATGGTCATCGCGGCCTACGCGATCGGCAGCTCTCACGGAATCGTCTATCTCCGTGCTGAATACGTCTATCTGAAGCGCTATTTGGAAGGCCAGCTTCAGCAACTCCGCGACGACGGATTGCTGGGACGCAGTATCGGCGGGCGATCGGGTTTCGACTTCGACATCCGTATCCAGCTGGGTGCCGGTTCCTACGTCTGTGGTGAAGAGTCTGCGCTGATCGAGTCCTGTGAAGGCAATCGGGGCACCCCCCGGCTGAAACCGCCCTTCCCCGTTCGGGAGGGCTACCTCGGCAAACCGACCAGCGTCAACAACGTCGAGACCTTAGCTGCCGCAACCCGCGTCATGGAAGAAGGCGCCGAATGGTTCCGGCGCATGGGTACCCCCGACTCGGCAGGCGCCCGCCTGTTGAGCGTCGCCGGAGACTGCAATCGTCCGGGAGTTTATGAGGTCGAGTGGGGCATCACCCTCGATGAAGTACTGACCATGGTCGGTGCGGCCGACGCCCGCGCGGTCCAGATCAGCGGGCCATCGGGGAGTGCGTGTCGGTTGCGGCTGATGGCCGACGCCGCATCGCGTACGAGGACATCCCGTGCAACGGAGCAGTCACCATCTTCAATTCCAACCGTGACCTGCTGGACTGCGTCAAGGATTACTCCAAGTTCTTCGCCGACGAATCCTGCGGCATCTGTGTGCCCTGCCGGGCGGGCACCGTGGATCTGCACGGCAAGGTCGAACTCGTCATCGCAGGCAACGCGGTAGTAAAGGATCTCGACGAGGTGGCCCGGTGGGGTGCCCTGGTGCACGCGACCAGTCGGTGCGGCCTCGGGGCGACTGCCGCCAATCCCATCCTGACCACACTCGAGAAGTTCCCCGAGATCTATCGGCAAAGATTGCGCACCGGGGAACACACCCTGTTGGCATCGTTCGACCTCGATGCCGCGCTGGCCGGGCACGAGAAGGCGCGGATCGAACTGCAGTCGGGTGAGACGACATGACCATCGGAATCGAGATCGATGGAGTATCGGTGTCGACCGAGGAGGGCGCAACCCTGGTCGATGTCGCCGCCGACGCCGGTGTGTACATCCCGACACTGTGCTATCTCAGAGACAAGCCGTGCCTGGGGACATGCCGGGTGTGCTCGGTGAAGGTGAACGGCGCTGTGGTCGCGGCGTGTACGGTCGCCGTCTCGGACGGGATGACGGTCGAGGTCGACGAACCGGAAACAGCCGATATGCGAAAGGCGTTGGTAGAACTGCTGTTCACCGAAGGCAACCACAACTGTCCGAGTTGTGAGAAGAGCGGCCGCTGCACGCTGCAGGCGGTCGGTTACGAGCTGGACATGCTGGTGTCGCGCTTTCCGTACCGGTTCCCGGTTCGAGAGCGCGAGCACGCGTCGGAACGGATCTGGCTGGAGCGCGACCGTTGCATCTTCTGCCAGCGCTGCGTGGAATTCGTCCGCGACGAAGCAACCGGCCAGAAGATCTTCAGCATCAGCCACCGCGGCGCCGAGTCCCGGATCGAAGTCGACGCCGAACGTGCCAACGCGATGCCGGCCGAGCAGGTCCGCTATGCCGTCGAGATTTGTCCGGTCGGCGCCATCCTCGAGAAACGGGTCGGATTCGACGTCCCGATCGGCCGACGCAAGTACGAAGTGAAATCTGTCCGCGACCGGGCACTCGACCAAGCAGGCGGATCGGACGCGCCGTGACTGACGAAACCAGATCGGACGAACTCCCCTCGACGCCAGCAGATCCGGCGTTGTCGGCGGCTCGCGAGGGCAAGATCCATGTGGCAATGATCGGTTTGTGTGGCTGCTGGGGATGCACGTTGTCGTTTCTGGACATGGATGAGCGGATCGTTCCGCTCTTGACGAAGGTCACCATCCACCGGTCCTCGCTCACCGATATCAAGAGAATCACCGAGCGTTGCGCAATCGGCTTCATCGAAGGTGGTGTCGCGAATGAGGAGAACATCGAGACGCTGCGACATTTCCGGAACAACTGCGACATTCTGATCTCCGTCGGAGCCTGCGCGGTCTGGGGCGGCGTCCCGGCGATGCGCAATGTCTTCGAGCTGAAGGATTGCTTGGCTGAGGCGTATGTCAACTCGCCGACCGCCGTTCCCGGTGCCGAACCCGTCATCCCCTGCCACCCGGACATCCCCCGAATCACCACCAAGGTCCACCCCTGCCACGAAGTGGTCAAGATGGACTACTTCATCCCCGGCTGTCCACCGGATGCCGACGCCATCTTCACCGTGCTCGAGGATCTGATACATGGTCGTCCAGTTGCGCTGCCCCGCTCGCTCAATCACTACGACTGATCTCGGAGGCTTCGCGTGAGCAGAAAGCTCGTCATCGACCCCGTTACCCGCATCGAGGGCCACGGCAAGGTGACCGTGAACCTCGACGACGACGGCAACGTCGTCGACGCCAGGCTGCATGTCGTCGAGTTCCGCGGTTTCGAGAAGTTCGTTCAGGGCCACCCGTACTGGGAGGCGCCGATGCTGATGCAGCGCATCTGCGGAATCTGCTTCGTCAGTCACCACCTGTCTGGCGCCAAAGTGCTCGACGACATCATCGGCGCCGGCGTGAACTCAGAAGTCGCCATAACGCGCACAGCAGAGAAGATCCGTCGGCTCGGCCATTACGCGCAGATGCTGCAGTCTCATGCGACGGCATACTTCTACTTGGTGGTCCCCGAGATGATGTTCGGGATGGATGCCGCGCCCGAGCAGCGCAATCTTCTCGGTCTCATCGAGGCCGACCCGGCGTTGATGCGAAGAGTGATCATGCTGCGCAAGTGGGGCCAGGAGGTCATCAAGACCGTCTTCGGCAGGAGGATGCACGGCATCAACTCGGTGCCCGGAGGTGTCGACAAGAACTTGAGCCGCGCCGAATGCGACCGTCTGCTCAACGGGGAGGAGGGACTCCCGTCGGTCGACGAGATCATCGACTACGCGCAGGACGGGCTTCAACTGTTCTACGACTTCCATGAAAAGAACCGAAGCGCGGTGGACGGGTTCGCCAACGTTCCCGCCCTCAACATGTCCCTGGTCGACGCCGACGGCAACGTGGACTACTACCACGGCGCCCTGCGTATCGTCGACGAGAACAAGCGCATCGTCGGTGAATTCGATTATCACGACTACCTCGATCACTTTTCGGAAGCCGTCGAAGAGTGGAGCTACATGAAGTTCCCCTTCCTCAAGGACCTCGGCAGGGAGAAGGGCTCGGTCCGGGTGGGCCCGCTTGCGCGGATGAATGTGACCAAGACGCTGTCGACTCCGCGCGCGCAGGAGGCGCTGGAGCGGTTCCACGCCTACACCGGCGGCGCCCCCAACAATATGACGCTGCACACCAACTGGGCGAGGACCATCGAGGTGCTCCACGCCGCGGAAGTGATCGAAGGATTGCTGCGCGACCCCGATCTGCAGAACGAGGATCTCATCGTCACGCCCGCGGCGGGCGCTTGGGTCGGCGAGGGCGTCGGTGTCGTCGAAGCACCTCGCGGCACGTTGCTTCATCACTACCGCGCCGGTCCGGACGGGGACATCACCTTCGCCAATCTCATTGTGGCCACGACACACAACAATCAGGTTCTCAACCGCACGGTGCGCTCGGTGGCCGAGGACTACCTGGTGGGTCGCGGCGAGATCACCGAAGGGATGATGAATGCGATCGAAGTCGGAATCCGTGCCTTCGATCCCTGCCTGAGTTGTGCGACGCACGCCTTCGGCCAGATGCCGCTGATCGTGACGGTCCGCGATGCGGCGGGATTGGTGATCAACGAACGTGTCCGCTCGGGGTCAGGTTCATGAGACTCGACGATTTCGACAACGATTCCTGTCTGATCTATGGCATCGGCAACGTGGGTCGCCAAGATGACGGCTTGGGCTGGGCGTTCGTCGATTGGCTTCAGGCGCTGGGTCTTTGCTCGAGCTCGGAGATGCAGCGGGGCTATCAGCTTCTGCTGGAGGACGCCGAACTGATCAGCAACAAGAAACGGGTGTTGTTCGTCGATTCCACCAAAGAGGCTTCGGTGGAATCGTTCACCTTGGGCCGCCCAACGCCCCGAATGGACTTCACCTTCACGTCGCACGCCATCTCGATCCCCGCCATCATGGCGACCTGCCAGCAGTGTTTTCAGCGGCTGCCGGAGGTGTATGTCCTCGCGATCAGGGGATACGAGTTTGGACTCGCAATGGGGTTGACCCCCGCGGCGCAGCGCAACTTGGACGGTGCGACAGCCCATCTTCGTGGAGAGCATTGGTTGTGACCGGCGACTCGCCGCGGAAACCGTCATTCGATCTGGAATCAGCCATCAGCCGGGGAATCGGACGGTGGTGCCGGGCATCAGCTCGACGACCTTGCCGTGGCACTCCACTTCGATCCCGGCGGCGTTGCGCGGATCAACGCTGATGATCACGCCCTTCCCGCTGACCCGCAGATGCAGGTGCAGGCCGCGGTAGAGGATCGGTATCGCCAGCACGCCAAGGCTTTCCGGCCAATGTGGCGAGAGGATGATGCGGTTGGACCGGGTTTCCAGCCCGGTGAAACACCGCTGCATGAGGTCGACGGTTCCAGCCATGGCCGCCAGATGAATGCCTTCGGATGTGGTGCCGCCCTGGATGTCGGAGACGTCGGCCTTCAGCGCCTGGGTGAAGAACTCCATGGCCCGGTCGCGGTTGGCTCTGGCCAGCACCCAGGTGTGTACGACACCACTGAGCGTCGACCCGTGCGAGGTGCGGGCCAGGTAGTAGTCCACCATCTTCGGTACCTGCTCCGGGGTGAAGCGGTAACCGAGCCGGGTGAGCAGCTCACGCAGCTCGTCTGCCGACAGCAGGTACAGCAACATCAGCGCGTCGGCTTGCTTGGACGCTTTATAGCGGTTCACGTCGTCGTGCTCGGCCTCCAGGATGCGGTCCAGCCGTTGGATGTTCCCGTACTGGCTGCGCAGGCGGTCCCAATCCAGATCCGCCAAGTCGCCATAGCCCTCGAACTGGCTGATCACACCGTCGTGGAACGGGACGAACATCCGTCGGCTGACGTCGTTCCAGTGCGCGAGCTCGGCACTGCTGAGGCCCAGAGTCTCCATCAGATCCAGGCGGTTCGGCAGCGGCAACAGGTTCAGTGCGTCGATGGCGCGCATGATGACCCAGACCGCCATGACGTTGGTGTAGGCGTTGTTGTCGATGCCGTTGTAGGGAGCGTCGGGATAGCCGGAATGGAACTCGTCGGGGCCGATGACGCCCTTGATGCTGAAGCGTGCGCGCTCGTCGTCGTAGGTGGCCAAGCTGACGAAGAACCGCGCGATCTCGGCCAGCAGTTCCGCGCCGTAGTCGATCAGGTAGGCGAGGTCGCCGGTGACCTGATAGAACTTCCAGGCGTTGTAGCCGACCGCGATGCCGATGTGGTGCGCGCGGGCGCTGGCGTCCGGGTTCCAGTGGCCGCTGCGCGGATTCAGGTGCAGCCGTTGACTTTCCTCGCGACCGTCGCTGCCGGACTGCCAGGGAAACATCGCCCCGGTATGGCCCGCCGCGCGGGCGGCGTGCCTGGCTTCCGGCAAGCGCCGGTAGCGGTAGCCGAGCAGGGACCGGGTGACCGTCGGAATCCGCAGGTTGAGTACCGGGAAGATGAACAACTCGTCCCAGAAGATGTGGCCGCGATACGCCTCACCATGCAGTCCGCGGGCCGGCACGCCGGCGTCGAGGTCGGCGGTGTTCGGTGAGACCGTCTGCAGCAGGTGCAGCAGATGCAACCGCAGAATCCGCACTTCGTCGGTGAAGTCGTCGAATTCGATGGACAACCTCTCCCACAGATGCGTCCAGGCGGTTCGATGCCCGTCGAGCAGTTCGGCGAAGCCGCCGAGCCTGCCGACCCACCGCTGCGCGTCGACACCGGGTTCGGAGGTAGCCACGTCCCGGCCGGTGTAGACGGTCACGACCTTCTCGATCGTCACCGACTCTCCGGCCGACAGCTGGACAGCGATGTCGTGACCGATCTCGGCGTCGAGAGTGAACAGCTGAAATGTCGCGGGGACGGGTTCACCGTCGCGCAGCGCGGCGTTTCGCGCGGCCATGGCGACGGGGATGTGGGACTGGTTGGTCTGGACGGTCAGCAGGACCGAGTTGTTCGAGATTTCGCGGGTGACCGGCGACCCGAGATGCTCGCTGGCCAGGTCCCTGTATCGCTCGACGAGGGAGTTCGTCACGTTGCCGTCCACGGTCGAGCGGAATTCGATTGTCCCCGACCAGTCCTCGGCGACGATCGTCGTCTCGAGGGCGCCGACGTGGGGCAGGTGCATCGCCACGAACCGTCGTTGCCTCAGGGAGCTCGTCCGGCCTGCGTCGTCGCGGAAGCGCACCTCCCGATGCAGCACCGCCCCGCGAATATCGAGCCTCTGCCGGTACGACAGCACGGTGACCGCGTCGATGTCGAACCAACTGCCGCCGTCGATGCGGAAGGTCAACGACACCCAGTTGGGCAGATTGACCAGGCTTTCGTTGTCGATCTCGGTTCCCGACACGTTGTCGACGAGCCGGTTGAACACCCCGGCCGCGTAGGTGCCCGGGTAGTGCACCTGCCCGGCCTTCGACTCGGGCGCGGCTCCCCGGGTGGCGAAGTACCCGTTTCCCAACGTGCACAGGGCCTCACGGAGCTTTTCGTTTGTCGGGTCGTAGCCGTCGAAGACGTAATCCCACGCCTCACCTGAGACCTGGTGCTTGTAGGCCAGCCACTGCGACCCGCGCTGCATGAACTCGCGCACCTGATCCGGACTCTGCAGGGTGAAGTGCGCAGCTGTCTTGCGGTCGCCGTCCTCATCGTGTCCGACGACGATCCCGATGCCGTCGAACTTGACCGCGTCGAAGGCGTCCTCGTCGGTCAGGTCATCGCCGATGTAGATCGGCAGCAGCGAGCCGGCGGCGTCGATCTGGTCGCGGATCCACGCCAAGGTGGTGCCCTTGTCCCAGTCGAGGTCGGGCCGCAACTCTACGAGCATTCGCCCACCTGTCACCCGCAGGCCCGCCCTGCCCCCGATTTGATGTGCGGCAGAAACGATCTCACCGACTCGATCCGGCTCCACCTCTCGGTAGTGGACCGCGACGGCAAAACGCTTGTGCTCGACGCGTACTCCCGGAATCTTGTCCAGGTCCTGGCTCAGTTCCGCGGCGGCGCGCTCGAGGACTGGGACGAACTCGGCAGCAGCCTCATTGCAATGGTAGGCGCCGTCGGGCGACGTCAACTCGAAGCCGTGGCTGCCTGCGTACCAGACGCCGGGAACGCCTACCCGGCTGCGGACGTCCGCGAGGTCGCGACCGCTCAGGATGGCCACGGGACACACCTTGGCGACGAGCTCCAACGCCTCGGCGGCGCCGTCGACGAGCCTGGCCTCCGCGGGATCCGAGACGATGGGGGACAGCGTGCCGTCGTAGTCCAGGAACAGCATCGACTCGCGTGCGCTGGTGATGCCGATCAACTGACCGTAGGACGCCAGCGCATTCGGGAGTTCGGAGATCCGCTTGTCACCGGTTCGGACGGCGACGTCGTCCAGGTCGGCGAGCACGACGTCGGCGCCGCGGCGGGACAATTCGTCGGCGCGTCCGGTGCCGTGGATACCGATGACGAGCCCGAAGCCCCCGTCGCGTCCTGCGGCCACGCCTTCGGGGGAACTCTCGATGACGACACACCGTTGAGGTCGCACACCGAGTCGACGCGCAGACTCCAAAAGAACCGTGGGGTCGGGGTTCTCCGCCGTCCCGCGTTCGCCTGCGACGCCGTCGATGCAGACCTCGAACAGATCGTCGATCCCGGCGGCCTTCAGGGCCTGCTGGCATTGCGGGCTCGACGAATAGGCCGCCGCGGCCATGCCGATGCCCTGCAATTTGCGCGCCAGTTCCACCGTCGCCCCGAAGAGCGGCGCGTCGGTGGTCAGGGCTCCGTCGAGGTCGAAGAGCACCGCGTCGTGACGACGCGGGTCGATGGTGATCGGCAGCTTCACGGCGCGGGGACCAGCTGTCGTTCCAACTCCAGGACCCGGCGGGTGGTCTTCACCACGGTGTCGGGATTCAAGCTCATCGAGTCGATGCCGAGCCGGACCAGGAAGTCGGCCATGTCCGGATAGTCCGACGGGGCCTGTCCGCACAGCCCGGAGTGAATCCCGTTGCGGCGGCAGCCTTCGACGGCCAACCGGATCATCTCCTTGACGCCGTCGTCGCGTTCGTCGTAGTCGAAGGCGACCATCTCGCTGTCCCGGTCGACGCCGAGCGTCAACTGGGTCAGGTCGTTGGAACCGATGGAGAAGCCATCGAAGCGCTTGGCGAATTCGTCGATCAGGATCACGTTGTTCGGGATCTCGCACATCGCGTACACCTTGAGCCCGTTCTCGCCTCGCCGCAGGCCCAGTTCCGCCATCGTCTGCAGGACTAGGTCGGCCTCGGCGATGCGGCGGACAAACGGGAGCATGATGATGACATTGGTCAAGCCCATGTCATCGCGAACCCGTTGCATTGCGCGGCATTCCAGTGCAAAGCCCTCGGCGTAGGCCGGATGCGCATAGCGGGAGGCGCCGCGGAAGCCGATCATCGGGTTGCTTTCGGACGGCTCGAAGCTCTGCCCGCCGACGAGGCTGGCGTACTCGTTGGACTTGAAGTCCGACATCCGCACTACCACGGGCTTGGGCCAGAAGGCGGCGGCGATGGTGCCGATTCCCTCGGAGAGCCGTTCGACGAAGAACGCCCTGCCATCGGTGTAACCCTGAGTGAGTTGATCGATGGTCTGGCGTGCGTCTAGGTCGTCCACCTTCTCCGGGTGCAGTAGGGCGAGCGGGTGCACCCGGATGTATTCGCTGATGATGAACTCCATGCGGGCCAGTCCCACGCCGTCGTTCGGTAGGAACGACGTTTTGAACGCGAGGTCGGGGTTGCCGAGATTGAGCATGATCTGCGTTCGGGGCCGCGCCAGGTCGCCGACTTCGGTGCGGTCCAGATGGAAACCCACAGCGCCCTCGTATACCCGGCCGGTATCGCCCTCGGCGCAGGACACCGTCACCATCTGGCCGTCGGGTACGGAGGTGGTCGCGTCACCGGTGCCCACCACAGCCGGGATGCCGAGTTCGCGGGCGATGATCGATGCGTGGCAGGTGCGGCCGCCGCGGTTGGTGACGATCGCCGCGGCGGTCTTCATGACCGGCTCCCAATCGGGTGTGGTGGTGTCGGCAATCAGCACCTCGCCGGGCTTGAATGCCGCTAGCTGCGCTAGGTTCTCGACCCTTCTTGCCGCACCCGAGGCGATCCTTTCGCCCACCGAGCGGCCCTCGGTGATGATCTCGCCCTTGCCCTCGAGCACGTAGGTTTCCAGTGCGGTCACGCTGTGCTGAGAGGCCACCGTTTCAGGTCGGGCCTGGACGATGTAGAGCTTTCCGTCGAGACCGTCCTTGGCCCACTCGATGTCCATCGGCCTGCCGTAGTGCGCCTCGATGGAGCAGGCATAGCCGGCCAGCTCCAACACGTCGGCATCGGTGAGGCAGAACCGGGTGCGGTCGGCCTTCGGGGTCGGGATGTTCCTCGTGGTGTTCTTGGTCTCGCCATCGACGAGGATCATCTTCACGGCCTTGTCGCCGCGCAGGCGCCGGAGGACGGTGCGGTAGCCGGCGAGATACGTCGGCTTGTGGACGTAGAACTCGTCTGGGTCGACGGCGCCCTGCACCACGTTCTCGCCGAGGCCGTAGGCGCCGGTGATGAAGACGGTGTCGCGGAATCCCGATTCGGTGTCCAGCGAGAACATCACTCCGGATGACGCGATGTCGGAGCGCACCATCTTCATCACGCCGATCGAGAGCGAGACCTTGAAATGGTCAAAGCCCTGGTCAATTCGGTAGTGAATCGCCCGGTCGGTGAACAGGCTGGCGAAACACCGTCGGCAGGTGTCGAGGAGACTCTGCTCGCCCTTGATGTTGAGATACGAATCCTGCTGTCCAGCGAAGCTGGCGGTCGGTAGGTCCTCGGCAGTCGCCGAACTGCGCACCGCAAGGCTGACCTCCTCGCCGTATTCCCGCTGCAGAGCGCGGTATCCCTCAAGGATCGCGGCAGCCAGATCGTCGGGTAGTCCGGCGCCGTAGACGATCTCCCGGGCGCGCTTGGCTTTACGCGCCAGCGCGGCGACGTCGGCCGGGTCGATGTCGTCGAGTTCAGCGTGCAGGCGGCCCCACGCCCCGGCCTCGTCCAGCATGTGGCGATAGGCGGCAGCGGTGATGGCGAATCCGTGCGGAACGCGCACACCCTGTGTGGAGAGCTTCTGGAACATCTCGCCGAGTGAGGCGTTCTTGCCGCCGACGAGCGGCACATCATCGATGCCCATGTCTTCGAAAAAGCGAACGTATTCAGATGTACCCATGACGTGTCCTCTCGTCGCACGGCACCACTGCCGCCCACGTGCCCAACCTCCCACTTCGGTAGGTGTGGACACAGGGCCGAAGGTCACTCGAGTGGGTGACGCTACGACGTGACGCGACCCCCAAAGGTCCAATGCAAAACGGAGATTCATCGTGGCAATCAGGCAGTGCGACGAGTCGGAACGACGTTGTCCCTACGGGTTGAGGACTTGCGACCCTGCCGCGACTGCCGTCACACCGCGCAAGGTCATTGCATGGAGCACCTCACGACGCTCGATGCGAGCTTCCTGCAGGCCGAGGATTCCGATTCCCACGTGAGCCTGGCGGTCGGCGGCGTGTCGATCGTGGCAGGACCGCCGCCCGACTACGGCGATCTGGTGTCGGCGTTCGCCGACCGAGCGCAGGCCATCCCGCGCTGCACCCAGGTGCTGCGCACGCACCCGTTCGACCTCGGGGCACCGGAATGGGTGCACGACCCCAACTTCGATGTCGCGCACCACCTCCACCGCATCGCGTTGCCTCATCCCGGAGACGATTCCGCGCTGTTCGGGGCGATCGCCGGCATCATGGAACAACGGCTGGACCGCGACCGCCCGCTGTGGGAGTGCTGGATCATCGAGGGACTCACCGACAACAGGTGGGCGCTGTTGATGAAGATCCACCACTGCATTGCCGACGGCATCGCCACCACGCAGATGCTGGCAAAGCTCAGCGACGCCGGCGCTCAGGAGACCTTCGCGACCAGTATCCGCGCAGCGCGGGAGTCCGGCGAATCTATCCTCGATCTGCTGCGGCCCAGGCTGAACCCGCTGACCTGGATGGGCGGCATTTGGCAAGCGACGCTCGCTGCGACCAGCGCCGCCGAACACGCCGTGGTCGGGGCCGCCGAACTAACGGCTCGTGTGCTCACCACCGCGCAGGAGTCTTCACTGAACGGACCCATCACCAAGATGCGTCGCTACAGCGCCGCGCGCGTTGACCTGGCCGTGATGAAGCAGGTGTGCCGGGATTTCGACGTCACGCTCAACGACGTGGCGCTGGCCGCAATCACCAGCGGTTACCGGACGATCTTGCTCGACCGCGGCGAAACGCCGGGACCCCATGCACTGCGCACGCTGGTCCCCGTCTCGATGCGTTCGGTGGACGACTTCGATGTGACTGACAACCGGGTGTCGGCGATGTTGCCGCTCTTGCCGGTCGATGAACCCGATCCCGTCAAGCAGTTGGAGATCGTCCACCAGCGACTGGCCGAGGCCAAGGGAAGCGGTCAATCCGAAGGCGGCAGCGCCGTCCTCGCCATGACGGGCAGCATTCCATTTGCCTTCTCGGCGTGGGCGATTCGACTGCTGACCCACCTGCCGCAGAAGTCGGTATCCGCGTTGGCGACGAACGTGCCGGGGCCCCGCACCCGGCAGCGGCTGATGGGTCGGGACGTGTTGGAGATCCTGCCGGTGCCGCCGATCGCCCTTCACCTGCGCACCGGCATCGCGATGCTCAGCTACGCCGACCGCTTCTTCTTCGGCATCACCGCAGATTTTGACAACGCGCCCGACGTCGACGCGCTCGCCAAGGGTATCGAGGACGCCGTACAACACTTGGCGACGCTCGGCGGCTCGCGACGACAGACACGAGCGGCCGGTGACCACACATGACCGAATTCATGCGAAGCAGTGATGCTTTCACCTGGGCGATGGAAAGCGATCCTCGGTTGCGATCCACGGTGGTCACGGTGATCATGCTCGACCGATCGCCGGACTGGAACAAAGTGCGCGATCGCTTCGACATCATTTCGCGCATGGTGCCGATGGTGCGCCAGCGTGTCGTTCCATCGCCGCCACCCGCACCGCCGAGGTGGGAGCACGCCCCCGACTTCGACCTCGACTTCCACATGCGCCGAGTGACGGCACCCTCGCCCGGCACCATCGACACGGTGCTGGAGATGGCGCGGGTCGCGGCCATGGAGGACTTCGACCGAGCCCGCCCCCTGTGGGAGGCCACGCTGATCGACGGACTCGAAAACGACGGCGCGGCAATGCTGCTCAAGTTCCATCATGCGCTGACCGACGGAGTCGGAGGCATCCAGATCGGGATGATCCTCTTCGATCTGTCCGAGGTGCCCGACAAACACAGTTCGGTGGCGGCACTGCCCGAGGAGCCCCCGCCGCCGTGGCTACGCGGCTACCGCGACACCGCGCGATACGGCGCCGGCTTGGTGACGGACGTGGTGACGGGGGCTCTGAGGACGGCTCCGAAGCTGATTGCCGACGGCATTCTGAACCCGGTGAAAACCGCTTCGTCGGCAGCCGAGTTGGCCGCCTCGGTCTACCGCACCATGCGCCCGGTCAGCCGGACCGGCTCGTCGCTTATGAACAAGCGCAGCCTGGTCCGCAGGCTCGGCGTGCTCGAAGTCCCGTTCGAACAGCTGAGGGCCGCCGCGCACCAGGGCGGCGGTGCGTTGAACGACGCGTTCGTCGCCGGCGTCGCCGGTGGGCTGCGCCTCTACCACGAAAAGCACGGCGTCACGGTCGGCGACCTTCACCTGACGATGCCGATGAGCCTGCGCGAAGAGGGCGACGACATGGGCGGCAACCGCATCACCATCATGCGGTTCGACGTGCCGGTCGGCACCGCCGACCCCGAGGAGCGAATCCGCCAGATCCACGACAGGACCGCCAAGGTGCGGCACGAGAAGTCGCTGCCTTACACGCAGTGGATCGCCGGTGCTCTGAACATGATGCCGCGCTGGTACATCGGCTCGATCCTGCGCAATGTCGACTTCCTGTGCAGCGACGTGCCGGGGATACCGGTGCCCGTGTTCCTCGGTGGCGCCAAGGTGTTGACGCAGTACGCATTCGGCCCGACGATCGGCGCGGCGGTCAACGTCACGTTGCTGACGTACGTGGACGTGTGCACGCTCGGCATCGACGTAGATACCGGCGCGATTCCCGACCACGACGTATTCATGGACAGCCTCGTCGCCGGGTTCGACGAGGTGTTGGCGCTTGGCTTGGGCCATGCCTAGGACGGATGGTCGAGGTAGCGCAGTCGCCGGCACCGTGGGCGCCGCCGGCCTCGCGACGCTCGTGCTCGTGCCGGGGTTGCGCCTCGGTGCGGACGCGCCGTGGTTGGGTGCCCTGGTCATTCTGGCTCCCACGGCGACTCTGTTGGCCGCTACCGGATACCGGCTCTACGGGCTTGGCCGCGCGATGGCCGTCGCGGCCGTGGTCTCGGTCCTTGCCGGCGGCATCAGCTGGCTCGTCGCGGTATTCACGTTGGTGAGGGCGCTGAGCGGGGTGGGTGTCGGGCTCGCCTGGGCGATACTGCTGTTCCTCACTCCTGCGGTGTCGGTGCTCGGACTCGGTGCGCTGGCGTTGCGCGTTGTTCCAGAGCGGTCCACGCCGGGGGAGCCGTCGGACGGGGTACAGAAATCAGCGCCGTCGGCGGAGCGGGACGAATGGCCGACGAACCTTCGGTAGTGGCGAAGTGGGATCGGGGTCTCACACGACGTGTTGTGGACCTGCACCGCCCGATTGTGAAGAGCTACTTCCGTTCTCAGGTACTCGGATTGGAGAACGTGCCGCCTGGGCCGGCGCTGATGGTGGCGAACCACTCGGGCGGGCTGATCACCGTCGACATGTCGGTACTGGCCGTCGACTACTACAAGACCTTCGGATACGAGCGGCCGCTCTACGCGCTGGCCCACGACAATATGTTTCGCGGACCGGTGGCCGGGTTTCTCGAGCGCACCGGTGTCATCCGAGCCACCCCCGAGCACGCCGCCGAGGCCCTCGCGGCCGGTGGCCTGGTGCTCGTCTTCCCCGGTGGGGATTACGACGTCTACCGGCCCACCCGGCGGGAGAACGTCATTGATTTCGGCGGGCGGACCGGGTACGTGACGACGGCGATCGAGGCCGGCGTGCCCATCGTTCCCGCGGTATCGATCGGCGGCCAGGAGAACCAGTTCTACCTGACCAGGGGGCGGTGGTTGGCGCGCGCGTTGCGGCTGACGGCGCTCGAGCGCAATCTCTTTCGGACCAACATCCTTCCGGTAACCATCGGATTCCCGTTCGGCGTCAGCGTGGTGTTGCCGATCAATATGCCGCTGCCTACGAAGATCGTCACGCAAGTGTTGCCGGCGATCGATATCGCCGCAGAGTTCGGCGATGACCCCGATGTGCGAAGGGTCGACGCCCACGTGCGCGCGGTGATGCAGCACGCCTTGGTCGCATTGGCGCGCAAGCGTCGGCTGCCCGTCATCGGGTGACTTGTGACCTGAGAGTGGATCGGCCGCCGTCCGGCTGACAGATGTCCACGTCCTTTGGGTCCTGAATTTGTGGGACTTTTGGCCGCATTCCCGGGCAGAGGCGTTCGGTAGCGTTGCGGCCATGACCACACCGACTCAACCGATCTCCATCCTGTCGGAGACGGAATGCTGGAGCCTCATGTCTAGTGTCTCGCTGGGACGGCTCGTCACGAGCGTCGACGGTCAACCGGACATCTTTCCCGTCAACTTCGTAGTCCAGCACAAGACGGTGTTGTTTCGCACGGCTGAGGGCACCAAATTGGTCAGCTCGGCCATCAACAACAACGTGCTGTTCGAAGTCGACGACCACAGCGCCGTCGAGGGCTGGAGCGTCATCGTCAAGGGGATTGCGAGGTCGATGCGTACCGATGCCGAGATCGACGAGGCCGAGCGGGCCCAACTGCTCCCGTGGACGGCCACGGTCAAGCAGCACTACGTGCGCATCCGCCCGTTGAGCATCAGCGGTCGGCGCTTCACCTTCGGGTCCGAGCCGGACCGCGAATTCACGATCGCGTGAGTCGCCGCCAGACGCCGACCTAGATGACGCGGTGGAGGTCGTCGCTCGCTTTGGCAGCCGCCGCCTCGGCCTGGACCTGTTGTTGGACCCTGCGTTTGATGCCGAGCAAGATCCCCCGCGTCACAAACGCCGTCGCTGGTCCCGCGAGCTCGGTGACCAGCACCTGGCCTGGACGGCGCAACGGGGTGCGAATGCGAACGAGAAGCCGGCAGCGATCATCCCAGTGAGGAATGACGTGGAACGACCACACTACGTTCCATTCTCGGTTCCATTCCCGGCGAACTGAAGCGCTGAGCACGATGGATTGCTGATCGACGACTTCCTCCACCTTGAACACGAATCCGTCACGTAATCCCATCCAGCCCTTGGGAACAAGCCTGACGGTGTCACCCGGCGCGAGGTGTTGCCACTCAGGATGAGTGCGGTCTGCGTTGACGTACCGCAACCCGGCAAAGTTCTCCAATTTCTCGAAGGTGTACAGGCCGCCGCGATCTTGGCCCATCTGAACCAGCCATGGCCAGACCGCGCCGAGTGGGCCATCGATTGACACCGCTTCGGTGCTTCGTACGACAGGCCCGGCGATGAGCTCATCGCCGTCGAGGAACATCTGGCACTCTTCCTTTGTGGTGCCCCAGTTGCGGTAGTACCGCCGCGCTGCGTACAGCAACGCCGTTGCCCCGGCGAGCCGGAGTCCGTTCTTGATCATGAACCAACAGTGCGCTGGCCGGGTACACCGGGCTAGGGTCGCTAGTCCCTGATCTGATCGACGTTTCGCCGTGGCCTTTTCGCATGGTGGCGACGGCGCCGGCCGTCGAGACCCGCTGGTCGCTCCGCCGACCGATGAACGTGCATGGGGCCTCCGAACGGCCCGATGCGGCGGGGTCTTCGGGCCCTACCGGGCAGCCGCTGTGGGTGGTCGGATGCATGTTGGGAGTGACGACGTGAAGGAGATGACTGCGATGACTGGCGAACGATCGGATGTCGTGGAGAAGAACTGGACAGTTGACGTGTCGATCGACGAGCACATGGGGCTCACCAGGGCCAAGGCGCGGCTGCGTTGGCGCGAAAAAGAAGAGGTGGGTATCGGCACGGCGAGGCTCAATCCCGATGACCGGGATATCGCCGAGATCGGTGACGAACTTGCCGTCGGCCGTGCCTTGTCAGATCTGGGGAGACGGTTGATGGCGGTGTCTGCACACGACATCGAGTCCGTCACCCATCGACCGGCGAAATTGCAGTACTGACACTTGTCGAAGACGGAGGGCCGAAATGACTCGTGCCTCAGGGGTGTTGAAGGGCAAAGCCAGACGCGTCTTTCGCGACCGTCGCGAAGCTGGTCGTGTGCTGGCCGGCATGCTCGGCGCATACCGTGGACGCGAAGGTGTCGTGGTGCTCGGCTTGCCTCGCGGCGGCATTCCCGTCGCGTGGGAAGTGGCGGCCGCTTTGGCTGCGCCCCTTGATACCTTTGTCGTGCGGAAGCTCGGGGCGCCCGGTCATGAGGAGTTCGCCGTCGGCGCCTTGGCCAGCGGCGGGCGCGTCGTCGTCAATGACGACGTACTGCGGGCGCTACGAGTCACGCCGCAACAGCTGCGCGACGTCGCCGAACGCGAGGGCCGAGAGCTCATCCGGCGTGAGACCGCCTACCGCGGCGGTCGGCCTCCGCTGGATCTGGCGAACAAGACCGTGATTCTCGTCGACGATGGTCTTGCGACCGGTGCCAGCATGTTGGCCGCAGTGCAGGCCCTGCGGGAGATGGAACCTGCCGAAATCGTGATCGCGGTTCCGGCGGCCCCCGAATCGACCTGCCGCGAGTTCTCAGCGATCGTCGACGACGTTGTCTGTGCGTCGATGCCGACACCATTTCTCGCAGTCGGGGAGTCGTTCTGGGATTTTCGGCAGGTGAGCGACCAAGAGGTGCGTGACCTGCTCGCCACTCCGACAACAGGTTTCGCTACTGTCGGTATACGCATCGAGGAGACCGCCGCGGAGGTGATCGACCGCGTTGCGATCGACGCGCCCGGCGGCGTTCCGCCGTTCGAAGTGCTCGACGAAATCATCGGCGACGCCCGGATCGTACTGATCGGTGAAAGCTCGCACGGCACAGACGAGTTCTACCGGGCGCGTGCAGAGATCACCAAGTGGTTGATCGAAGAGAAGGGCTTCAGCGCCGTTGCGGCGGAGGCGGACTGGCCGGACGCGTACAGAGTCAACCGATACGTACGTGGGTCGGGCGAAGACCGAACCGCCGACGACGCGTTGCGCGGGTTTGAACGATTCCCTGCTTGGATGTGGCGCAATGTCGTGGTGCGCGACTTCGTCGATTGGCTGCACGATCACAATCAGAGAGCTCGTACTCTCCGTGGACCGGAGGCGGGTTTCTACGGCCTCGACCTCTACAGCCTGCATCGGTCTATGCAAGAAGTGATCGCCTACCTAGACACTGTTGACCCGCAGGCAGCGGCGCGAGCGAGGGCCAGGTACGCCTGCTTCGACCACACATCGGCGGATGACGGTCAGGCGTATGGATTCGCGGCGGCGTTCGGCGCCGGTCTGTCGTGCGAGCGCGAAGCGATCGAGCAACTGGTCGAGATGCAGCGTGCTGCGTTGGAATATGCGCAACGTGACGGACTGGTAGCCGAGGATGAGGCGTTCTACGCTCAGCAGAACGCGCAGACCGTGAGGGACGCAGAGGTCTACTACCGAGCGATGTTCAGCGGCAGAGTCACGTCCTGGAATCTTCGGGATCGGCATATGGCCCATACCCTGAACGCTCTGGTGGCTCACCTGGGTCGGCACCACGACCAGCAGCCCGCCCGCGTCGTGGTGTGGGCGCATAATTCGCATGTCGGCGATGCCAGAGCCACCGAAGTGGGCGGCGACGGGCAGCTGACTCTCGGCCAACTCGTGCGCGAGCGGTACGGGGACGACTCCCGGTTGATCGGCTTTACCACGTACTCGGGCACCGTCACTGCCGCCAGTGAGTGGGGTGGCATCGCCGAACGCAGGTTCGTCAGACCTGCCCTGAACGGTAGTGTCGAGGAACTGTTCCATGAGACGGAGCGTTCCGAATTCTTGGTCTCGTCGTCCGTCAGCCGCGACGCGACCGATCCTCTGGATGTCGTTCGGCTGGGGCGTGCTATCGGCGTCATTTATCAGCCCGCGACGGAACGACAGAGTCACTACTACCACGTTCGCCCCGGTGAGCAGTTCGATGCGATCATCCACATCGACAGAACGCGAGCACTTGAGCCGCTTGAGGTCACAAGTCTGTGGACCGCGGGCGAAACACCCGAGACATATCCTACGGGGCTGTAGAGCCGAACGGGCTTGTGCTCCGCACCGCGTAATTAGCCACGTCGTTCGAGCACATCGGCCAGCGGCCTGCGCGGTGTAGCGGCCAATGCCGCATCCGCGGGCCGGGGATATCCGATCCTGATCAGCAACTGAGGCATTCCCCGTTGACCCGTCAATTCACGGACAATCTCCCGGCTTTGAGCCAGTTCGGTCATATGTGTGAGCGTGCACGTCGCCAGCCCGCTTGCCGTGCATTGGAGGAGTACCGCTGATAGCGCCTCTCCGCAACGTAATACGTCCAGCCGCGCATCTTCGTGATGGGTGGACAGGACCACGATTTTGGACCGGTCAACTTCGACGTCTTCAGCGTGGGTAGCGGCGTACGGACTGGGAAAACGTCGGCCCACATCGATATGTCCTGCTGCTTCGACTGATAACAACGCGGATTGCGGGACACCGTCCCCAGATGCGAAAGGTGAGGTCCACCAATTCATTTCCGCTCGATAGGAGGGGTCGTTCGTCCGGATCGTCGCGGTAAGTCGGGAGACGGTCGCCAAAGTGGGCCGCGCATTATCGAGCACGGTGTCGAACATCACGTGGTGGGGGATGACGGTCTGACGAAGCAGCACTTCGAATCTCGCCCAATCAGCAGGAGCCTCAAAGGGTCGCCGGTCGGTGTAGCGCCTGCCGATCGCCAGCGCGTGCGCTCGACTGTCTGCGGCCATTCCCGGCGGCGCCGAATCGAAGGTGACCGCCGCCACGTGTAGAGGATCGTCAGGATCGGGAAAGCGCTGCACGTTCGCTTCCCATCCGAAGGCGGCCATCGCAACCGTCAGATGATCGAGTGCGGCGCCACAACTGAGGTAGATCTCGCGGCCTTCGGGGTCAGCGGCGTTCATCACTCGCGTGAAATCGGCAAAAAGATGGAGTGTCGAAGTTTCAGCCACCCAGCGCCATGGCTGGCTATTGTGCAGCGACGGAGCGCGGCAGGCCAAACGTACGGCGTCTTGGATCACCGCGAAACTCGGTATCGCTTGTGTCATCGACACTACCCCTACAGTCTAGATGTCCGACATTGACAAATTTCGTTCAAACTGCTTCGAGTTGAGGGACTTTGGTCTCCGGGCATGACATTCACATCCGGTACAGTGCTGCGCCGGCTGTCACTCCAGCACCGGCAGCGACGATGAGAATCAGGCCGGGCGCCCCGACGGCGGTGGCCGCCCGGTGGAACGCAGACGCCAAGGAGGCGGTGTGCAGTCTTTCGTCGTCAGCCATCGTGATTCTTTCTGGTGACACACCGAGGTGGACCGCGAGTTCGGCGCGATACTGCGGCCTGGGCGGAGTTGCGACAATTGCGTCGACGTCGTCGATCGTCAGCGATGCATCGCGAAGGCACCGGTCAACGGCTCGTGATGCAGCGTCAGCGAATTTCTGGTCCAGTGAGGATGATTGGTGAAAGCGAAGTACATTTCGGTGATCCACCAGCCCGACTGTGGCGGAGAGAGATTCTCCTTGGTCCAGGAGATTCTGCCAGTACGTTGGCCCGAGTCCGCGGTCGTCGTCCGACCACGTGCACAAGAGTGATGCGCCGGCCGCCGCGAACGGGAATCTTTCGCTCATTCCGTGTCCGGGGTCGGCATCGCTGGTCACCACCATGGCGCACCTGATCACGCGTGACTTCAGGAAGCCGTCGGCGATTTGTAGCGCCGTGAGGAGACCGCAGGATCCGTTCGCGACGTCGAACGAGAATGTGCCATGGCCGTTTTCGTGTGGTTCTTCGGGGTTGGCGCCGACATCCTGCTGTATCAGTGCGGCCAGCGCCGGCTCGGCCAGATTGCGATCGCGATAGATCCCGGCATTGATCAACAGATCGATCTCCCGTGCGGCGCGTCCGGCATGGCGCAGGCAATCCTCGGCCGACTCGACCGCGAGATGAAGGGCGCTGTGTCGTGTGCGCCAGCGTCCATCGGCGGAGCCGACGGCATCAATCACAGTGCCCATAGCGTTCCACCATTTTCTCGTCCAGCGTCAAGAGGACGACTCCGATTTCCAGGCCGGACGCCAGCGCGATCAATGCGACCGTTTCACCGGGCCGGATGCTTCCCGCCTCGAGTTCCTCGACCAGGGCGACCGTATGGGTGGTCGATGCCGTGTTGCCGTAGCGGTCGACAGTGATCACCGCATCGTGTCGAGGGCTGTCGCCAAAGGCAGCGGAAACCCGCGCCATCCCTTTGCGAATAGCGCGTGCCGAGGTCTGGTGGGTGATCACATGATCGATGTCGTGTATCGAGATGCCCACCGCTTCAAGAACTTCGTGTAGTAGCACCGGAGTGTTCGACATAGCGGCCTGGTGGATTCCGCGTGCATCGGTGAACATTCGCGCAGCAGGTTCACCGCCCTTGGGGTACGCCAGACAGAGTCGACTGTATTGGGCGACGGTGGTGAAGCCCGCAAGCTCGATACCCGCGGATCCAGGTGCGGCCCTTTCGAGTAGCAGCGCGGCACCCGCGTCGCCGAGGGTCAGGGAGGCGAGCTCCTTACTCATGATGGTGCGGATGTGTCTGGCCGCATTCTGGCTCAACTGCGAAATGTATTCGCCGCTGACCACCAGCACCCGTTGGACCGAGCCCTGCCGAATCCAGTTGTTGGCGACCGTGACGCCGCTCAGCATTCCTGCGCATGCGTTCGACAGATCGAACGTCATGGCATTGGGCGCCCCGATGGCATGCGCGACTCCAGCGCTCATTGTCGGCTCGAGCCACTGCGTGAGGCCATCCCGGAACTTCGTGATGCTGCAGCTGATCACCACGTCGACTGATGCGGGGTCGACCTGGGCCTTGTCCAGGCAGTCTATTGCCGCCGCCGTGGCGAGGCTGTAGGAGTCTTCATCTCCTACCGAGACGCGGCGTTCCCTGATGCCGGTCAGTCGTTCCAGGTCGATGTGCGTGCGATGCCGTGTCGTCGACATCAGCTCATCGGTGCCCAGGTGCGTCGTCGGCAGGCGCCGCCCGGCGCCCGCCAACCGCGCGCGGAACGGCGCGTCGGGAGTCCCCGCTGTGGGCTCCTTGACCAGCCAGTCCGTGTGTGTCATCAACCGATCATGTGGCGCCAGACGATGAGAGGGTAGGGCGCTTTGGGCATCGTGGCCGAGGACCTTCGACCCTAAGCCATAAGCTGGTGGTCCGATTTCATGAGCTGAGCTCTGGATGCCTGCTAGTGAGGAGACCCGTGAGGGACTGGGTGATCGCGGTAGTCGGGTCCCTACTCGTGGCAGTGGTGGTTCGCGACGTTTTCCACACACTGTTTCATCCGATCGGCCACGGCAGTATCGCACCGCAAGTGATGAGGTTCGTCTGGCGGCTACTGCGGCTATTCCCCTCGGATCGCCGTATCGCTTCACTGACGGGCCCACTCGGGATCGCCCTGGTGGTGTTGACTTGGGGAGCGATAGCGATCGTCGGGTGGGCGATGCTGTACTTCGCGCTGATGCCAGAAGGTTTCGCCTACAGTTCAGAGCTGAATCCCGTTGAACGCAATACGGTGTTCGACTCGCTGTACGTGTCGCTGGTGACCATCGGCACGCTCGGTTTCGGCGACATCGTGCCCACGTCGCCGTGGCTTCGCGTGATCGTCCCACTCGAGGCGCTGTTCGGATTCATGCTTCTCACGGCGGCGGTATCGTGGGTTCTCCAGATCTATCCCGCCCTTCACCGCAGACGCGTTTTGGCGCTTCAACTCTCGACTCTGAGGCAGGGGCGCCGAGCCAATCCCGACCTCGGTGTCGATAGTGTTCCCACCGACGTTCTCGCTGGACTGGCCAACTCGGTTGTCGAAGCCCGGAACGACTTCACGCAGTACGGTGCGACCTATTATTTTCGCGACCTCGAAGCAGACGCGTCATTGGCGTTCTCGCTGGAATATGCGACCGATCTCGCTAGGGAGGCTACGGCGAGTGAACAGCCGCAGACACGACTCGCCGGTGCCATGCTCTCAGCCGCGGTGGACAGCCTCGTCGGCCTGCTCGACGAAGAGTTCCTGCAACTCGGTGGTGACACTGACGCCGTCATCAAGGCCTACGCGCAGGACCACCGACATACCGACTGAACGACGCACACTGGCATGAGCCGGTGATCGTCGATCTCGGTAAGTGCGGCCGGTAGAGCGCGTTTGGCATCGATGCTCAGGACCTTCGGCCCTTAGCGCGTGCCGGCGCTGTTTTTAGCGTTGGGCGTATGGGCAAACGTCGACCATGGCTGGCCGGACTGATGGCCGCAGCCGGCGTCATCGCCATGTACCGACGCGAACTGCGGCCGTGGATGTATGCCTGGGGTGCCGACGACGGCGAAATCACGGCAACACTGCCGGGGGACGAACTGATTGCGGCCGGAACGGCGCGGACGACCCGCGCGCTGACCATCGATGCCCCGGGTCGTTTCGTATGGCCATGGCTTGTGCAGATTGGCGAGAACCGCGGCGGCTTTTACAGCTACTCGCTGTTCGAACGGATGGTTGGCGCACAGATTCACAACGCGAATACCGTCCACCCCGAGTGGCAGGACCTGCATGTCGGCGACACCGTTTGGCTCGCCCGTCGATACGGCGAACGCGCCCGCCAAGTCGTGGCCGCGGTCGAGTCGGAGTCACACCTGGTACTGGTGTCACCGACCGACTTCGAGCGCGTGCAGTGCGGCGAAAAAGCCTCTGGCGCGTGGGCGTTCTGCCTTCGGCGACAAAATGCATGGACCCGTCTGCTGGTTCGGGGCACTGGGGGAGCCATTGGAAACCCGGCCTTCGATGTCGTGCATTTCGTCATGGAGCAGAAGATGATGCGCGGACTACGTGACCGTGCGGAGCGCCAACGTCGAGACGACGTCGTGGACTATTTGACGCAACATCGATGCGATCGAGGCGGCATCGCTGCCGGCAGCTGACCCCCGGGATTGGAATCCGTCCGCCTCGTCGGTTAAGTCCCGGAATCGTCACTATTCGGGAGGCTCGGTGAGACGATGGGGCGGTGACGGACAGGTCGAACAATGGTCCACCACACGTGCGAGCGACCCTTTCGGGGCTGCGTCTGCGGGAACTGCTCCTGGAAGTGCAGGACCGGGTCGAGCAGATCGTCGAGGGTCGCGACCGTCTCGACGGTCTGGTGGAGGCCATGCTGGTGGTCACCTCGGGCCTGGAACTCGATGAGACGCTCAAGACGATCGTGCATACGGCCATCGATTTGGTCGACGCCGGCTATGGGGCGCTCGGCGTGCGTGGCCACGACCACGAGCTGGTCGCGTTCATCTATGAGGGCATCGACGAAGAGATGCGTGAGCGCATCGGGCACCTTCCGGAGGGCCGCGGCGTGCTCGGTGTGCTGATCGACGACCCCAAACCGATTCGCTTGGACAACATCTCTCACCACGCGTCGTCGGTCGGTTTCCCACCGAACCATCCGCCGATGCGAACCTTCCTCGGTGTGCCGGTGCGCATTCGTGACGAGGTCTACGGCAACTTGTACCTGACGGAGAAGGCGGGCGGGCAGCCGTTCAGCGAGGACGACGAGGTGCTGGTCCAGGCGCTTGCAGCGGCGGCGGGCATCGCCATTGACAACGCCCGGCTGTACGAACAGTCCAGGACGCGGCTGTCCTGGATCGAGGCGACCCGCGATATCGGAACAGAATTGCTGGCTGGAACCGATCCGGCCACCGTGTTTCGGCTCGTCGCCGACCAGTCCCGTCATCTCAGTGGCGCTGAAATGACGCTGGTGGCCGTGCCCGCCGATGTGGACGTGCCGGTCGGCGAGATCACTGAGCTCGTCGTCGCGGCGACCGCCGGCGACGGTCCCCTTGCGGCGCTGCACAGTATGCCCATTGCGGGGACGCCGATCGGTGAGGCCTTCGTGCAGCGTTCGCCCGGCCGGTTCGACCACATCGAACTCGAGATGGGTACGACAGGGCCCGCTTTGGTGCTCCCGCTGCGCGCCAGCGACGAGGTCGCCGGCGTTTTGGTGGCGCTCCGACCGGTGGGGACGCCGCCGTTCAGCTTCGAGCAACTGGACATGATGACCGCGTTCGCCGATCAGGCCGCGCTGGCGTGGCAGCTGGCCAGTACGCAGCGACAGATGCGGGAGCTCAGCGTCCTCACCGACCGCGACCGCATCGCCCGCGACCTGCACGATCATGTCATTCAGCGCCTGTTTGCTGTTGGTCTCGCGCTGCAGGGAACGATTCCGAGGGCACGGGTACCGGAAGTGCAGCAGCGGCTGACCGATTGCGTGGACGACCTCCAACAGGTGATTCAGGAGATCCGGACCGCGATCTTCGACCTGCACGGTTCGTCCTCGGGCGTGACCCGGCTGCGCCAGCGCCTCGACGAGGCGGTCGCTCAATTCGCCAATGCGAATCTGCGCACCAGCGTGCAATACGTCGGACCGCTTTCCGTTGTCGACGCGGCGCTGGCCGACCACGCTGAAGCCGTTGTCCGAGAAGCGGTGAGCAATGCGGTGCGTCATGCAAAGGCCGCCTCCCTCGCGATCAGCGTCGCGGTCGGGGACGACTTGACGATCGAAGTCGTCGACAATGGATGCGGTATCGAGGGCGATATCACGGGCAGCGGGTTGACGAATCTGCGCAAACGCGCCGACGAGGCCGGCGGGTCGTTCACGGTCGAAGCGGTGCCAACGGGGGGCACCAAGTTGACATGGAGCGCGCCCTTGCCGTGAAGGTGGTTCGCTCAAAACCTGTTGCGGCGCTTGAACTCATCTACCGCGGTGGGCAGCGTCATGAAGATGTGATCTTCGCCTATCTCGTCGAGAATCCCCGCAGCGTGCAACGACTTGCGTAAGTCCTGCTTGACGCGGGCCATAGCGAAAACGATTCCACGGCGGGTCAATTCGACGCGCAGCTGCTCCAGGGCGTCGAGCGCCGTCAAGTCGACCTCGACATTGGATTCGGCGTTGAGCACAAACCATTCGACGGGTTCTGGATTGTCGTCTACCGCGGCCAGTGCGCGCGTCCGGAAATCCTCCGCATTGGCGAAGCACAGCGGTGCGTCATAGCGGTACACCACCAGGCCGGGGACGCGAGTAGCCCCTGGGTAATCATCGACATCGTGCATCCCGGCGATGCCCGGCACGAAGCCGAGGACGCTGTCGTGTGCGTGTGCGAGGCGTCGTAGCAATTCCAGAATCGAAAGAACGACGGCGACGACAACGCCGTAGAGCACGCCGAAGGCCAACACAGCGGCGGTAGTGGCCAATGCGAGGACCAGTTCGCTGCGGCGAAACCGCGCCAGGCGACGAAACTCCTCGATGTCGATCAAGCGCAGTGCGGCGAATACCACCAACGCCCCAAGCGCCGCGGTCGGGAACATCGCCAACACCCCGCCTGCGAAGAGGAGCACGAGGATGACGCATCCGAGCGCGGTCAGTGAATAGAGTTGCGTGCGGCTGCCGACAAGGTCGCCGACGGCGGTCCGGCTGCCGCTCGAGCTGACCGGAAAACCGTGTGTCACCCCGGCGGCGAGGTTGCACATCCCGACGGCGCGCAGTTCCGCGTTCGCGTCGATCTCCTCGCTTCTACGAGTGGCGAACGCGCGCGCGGACAACACGTTGTCGGAGAACGCGACGATCGCGATGCCGACTGCCGGAACAGCCAGTGCTGCCAGATCACTCAACGAAACTGGCGGTACACCCGGCGTCGGCAGGCCGGAAGGAACATCGCCCACGACGGCGATTCCGCGCGTATCCAAGGACAGGGCGCCGACGGATGCCGTGGCCACCAGGACAGCGATCACCGGTCCTGGCGCGCTTGGCAGCCACCGCGCCAGAGATAGCAGCAGCAACAGCACCAAAGCGGCCAGCGCCACCGTCGGCCAGTGCACCTGCCCGATTTCGGCAGCGAAAGTCCTTATCTGGTCGGTGAACTCGTCTCCACGGACCGCGACGCCGGTGGTCTTGCCCAGTTGACTGGCGATCATCACGAGGGCAATGCCCGTCATGTATCCGATGAGTACCGGCCGCGACAGCAGGTTGGCGAGAAAGCCCAGCCGTGCGATGCCGCCCAAGAGACAGATCGCGCCGACGAGCAACGCGAGGACCGCGGCGAGAGCCGCGTAGCGTGCTGGATCGCCGATGACGATCGGGGCAAGAACGACGGCAGTCATCAAAGCGGTTGTGGATTCAGGGCCGACCGAGAGTTGCCGCGACGAGCCGAGGACGGCGTAGAGGGCAAGTGGCGCGATCGCCGCCCACAGCCCGGCCACCGGTGGAAGGCCGGCGACAGTCGCATAGGCCATCACCTGCGGTACCAGATAGGCCGCAACAGTCAGGCCCGCCAGGACGTCCCCTCGCAACCAGCCCCGCTGATATCCCCGAAACTGCGCGACGCCGGGTACCCACTTGGCCAATGTCATCGTGGCAAGAATTCTGCATGGCCCGACCTCCAATACGGCCGAAACGCGTCATACCGAGGTGGTCCGAATGCCTGGCGTCGATCGTCGTCAGAGTCTGACCGATCTATGGTGGGGCCATGACCCGGAGTGCCGCTCGCGCTGCAGAGTCTTCGCCGTGGTCGCCGCGGGAGGCCGAACTCCTCGCCGTGACGTTGCAGCTCCTGCAGGAAGAGGGTTACGACGGGTTGACCGTGGACGCGGTCGCCGCCACTGCGCGCGCCAGCAAGGCGACCGTCTACCGGCGGTGGCCGACCAAGGCGGAGTTGGTGCTGGCCGCGTTCATCGAGGGCGTGCGGCAGGTCGCCGTCGCACCCGAGACCGGTAGCTTGCGCGGCGACCTGGTCCAGTTGGGTGAGGTGATCTGCGATCAGGCGCGGACGCACGCCGGCACGATGCGCGCGGTGCTGGTCGAGGTATCGCGCAATCCCGCGCTCAACGACGTCATGCAGCACCAGTTCCTCGACCAACGGAAGGCCCTGTTCAAGCAGATACTGGGGCAGGCCGCTGATCGCGGTGAAATCGATCCGGCCGCCGTCACCGAGGACCTCTGGGACGTGATGCCCGGCTACCTCATCTTCCGATCTATTTTTTCGTTGCGGCCGCCGAGTCGCCGCACGGTGCAATCCCTCGTCGATGACGTGATGATTCCCAGTCTCACTCGCCTGAACAGGTAAGACCCGCCGTGGACCGCGGAGTCGGCCCAGCCGTACGGCTTGTGATGTCCGGTACCGTACTGTCAACGAGGTTGATATGTCGCCGGACTGGGATAGGGTTCAGTCCACGCCTCGTGTCGCGGGATCGAAAGGCTGGCGGGTGCAGGGGTTTTCGATGAGTCGCCTTCTGGGTCGTGGCTGGATGTTCATCGTCGCCATCGTGGTCGTGGCAGTGGCCGGCTACGCCGTATTCCGTCTACATGGCATCTTCGGCTCAGACCACGACACCGGGACAGCCGAAGCCCTCTCAGATGAGATCATCCCGTTCAACCCCAAGCACGTGGTCCTCGAGGTTTTCGGGCCGCCGGGCACCGTGGCGACGATCAATTATCTGGACGTCAACGCCCAACCCCAGCGCGCCGAAAATGTGACCTTGCCGTGGAGGTACGACATCACGACGACACAGACGGCGGTGCTCGTCAATGTCATGGCGCAGGGCAACAGCGACTCCCTCGGCTGCCGCATCGTCATCGACGACGTGGTCAAGGACGAGAGACAGGTCGACACCATGAACGCCTACACCTTCTGCCTGGACAAGTCGGGATGACTACCCATCAAGAATCGCGCACGTCGCTGACGGACCGCATCGCGAAGTCGATTCGCGTGCTTTCGGTACCCATCGTGCTGTTCTGGTTGGTTGTCGCCGGGCTCACCAACGCCCTCGTCCCTCAGTTGGAGGTGGTCGGCGAAGCACACAACGTGGCAATGAGCTCACCCGATTCACCATCGCAGCAGGCGTTCAAGAAGATCGGCGCCGTTTTTCAAGAGTTCGATTCCGACGGTGCGGCCATGGTTGTGCTGGAAGGCGACGAGCCGCTCGGAGCCGAAGCGCATCAGTACTACGACACCCTGATCGACCGTTTTGAGCAGGATCACAAGCACGTCCAGCACGTTCAGGACTTCTGGGGAGACCCGTTGACGGCGGCGGGATCTCAGAGCTCCGACGGCAAGGCTGCTTATGTCCAGGTGTTCCTCACCGGCAACCTGGGCGAACCTGAGTCCATCGAGTCCGTTGACGCGATCCGCGACATCGTGAACAGCACGCCCGCCCCACCTGGCATCAAGGCGTATGTCGCCGGACCGGCGCCTCAAGTCACCGACCAGTTCGAAGTGGGCAACGAAGGCACCACGAAGGTCACCGTGCTGACGGTGCTGGTGATCGCGGTGATGCTGCTGTTGGTCTATCGCTCGATCGTCACCATGCTGTTGGTGCTGATCACTGTCCTCATCGAAATGTCTGCAGCCCGTGGCATCGTGGCCTTCCTCGGCAACTCCGGAATCATCGGACTGTCGACATACTCGACTAATCTCCTCACGCTGCTGGTCATCGCGGCCGGCACGGATTACGCAATCTTCCTCTTAGGCCGCTACCACGAGGATCGCAGCAAGGGACTTGACCGAGAAACCGCTTACTACAACATGTATCGGGGCACGGCCCATGTCATTTTGGGGTCGGGTCTGACCGTCGCAGGCGCAGTTCTATGCCTGACTTTTACCCGGCTGCCGTATTTCGAGAGTCTTGGCGTACCCGCCGCGCTCGGCGTCTTCGTGGCCTTGGCGGCGGCGCTCACGCTTGCGCCCGCTGTGATGGTCATCGGCGCCCGCTTCGGGCTGCTGGATCCGAAACGGAAAGCGCGTACCAGAGGATGGCGTCGGATCGGCACAGCGATCGTTCGATGGCCCGGACCGATCCTGGTCGCGACGATGGCGGTGGCCGCCGTAGGCCTGTTGGCGCTACCCGGTTACAAGACGAGCTACGACACCGGCGTGTACTTGCCCGACCGCGCACCCTCCAATATCGGTTATGCCGCTGCCGAGCGTCATTTCTCGAAGGCCCGGCTCAACCCCGAACTCTTAATGATCGAGGCCGATCATGACCTGCGCAATCCCACCGACATGATTCTCTTGGAGCGCGTCGCCAAGGCCGTGTTTCACACGACGGGTATCGCTCAGGTGCAATCGATTACGCGACCGCTGGGCACACCGCTGGACCACACCTCGATTCCATTCCAGATCAGTGCGCAGAGCGCCGGTCAGATACAGAACCTCGGCTATCAGCAGGACCGGGCCAAGGACCTGCTCAAGCAGGTGGATGAAATCGACAAGACGATCGGCATCCTGCGACAACAGGCCACACTGCAGCAGCAGGCCAACGATGCCACGCACGAACAAGTCGCGGCATTCCACGAAACCGTCGAGGTGGCAAAGGACCTGCGGGACAAGATCGCGAACTTTGACGACATGTTCCGCCCGTTGCGCAACTATTTCTATTGGGAGCCGCACTGTTACGACATCCCGATCTGTTTTGCGATTCGGTCGCTCTTCGATGCGCTCGACGGCATAAACGCGCTCACCGACCAGCTGGCGAATGTCACCGCGAGCCTGGACAAGCTGGATTCGATCCAGCCAAAGCTGCTTGAGCTGATCCCGCCCCAGCTCGCCAGTCAGCAGATCAATCGTGACCTGGTCATGACCAACTACGCCACGCTGTCGGGAATCTACGAGCAGAATGCTGCGGCCCTCGAGAACTCGACAGCTATGGGAGCAGCATTCGACGCATCGAAAACCGACGACTCGTTCTACGTGCCGCCGGAGGTGTTCGAGAATGCCGAGTTCCAGCGCGGTCTGAAGCTCTTTCTCTCTCCCGACGGCAAAGCCGCGCGGATGATCGTCACCCACGACGTCGATCCCGCTACACCGCAGGGAATTTCGCATATTGACGCGATCAGGCACTCGGCGGAGGAGGCCGTCAAGGGCACGCCGTTGGCGGGCTCCCACATCTATATCGGCGGCACGGCAGCGACGTACAAGGACATCCAGGAAGGCGCCAAGTACGACCTGATGATCGTCATCATCGCCTCGCTCTGCCTCATTCTGCTCATCATGATGTTCATCACCCGAAGCCTGGTGGCCGCGATCGTCATCGTGGGCACCGTCGCGCTGTCACTCGGGGCCTCGCTGGGGCTGTCGATTCTGGTGTGGCAGCACATCCTGGGCCTGCAGTTGTACTGGGTCATCATTCCGCTCGCGGTCATCCTGCTGCTGGCCGTGGGTTCGGACTACAACTTGCTGTTGATTTCTCGCTTCAAAGAAGAGATCGGGGCCGGACTGAACACCGGCATCATCCGGGCCATGGCGGGTACCGGTGGCGTGGTCACCGCCGCCGGCCTGGTGTTCGCCTTCACGATGGCGTCCTTCGTGTACAGCGATCTACTTGTGCTGGGGCAGCTCGGCACAACCATCGCCCTCGGTCTGTTGTTCGACACCTTGATCGTGCGCTCGTTCATGACGCCGTCGATCGCGGTGCTTCTCGGACGATGGTTCTGGTGGCCGCTACGAGTCCGTCCGCGGCCGGCGAGCACCATGCTGCAGCCCTACGGTTCCCGCCCAGCGGTGCGCCAGCTTCTGCTGTGGGACGACGACGACGAGGTCGCCGCAGTGAAGCGCAGCTGAAAGCGGCCTCAGCTCTGCTGGTTCCAGTAGTTCTTGTGCGGTTCCAGCACGGCGTCGGCCACCTCCGGTACCGGGCCGACGACCTCGATGTCCTTCTGGCCCGCGCCGAACACCGTTCGGCAATCGAGGCTCAATGTCGGATTTCTCGGGTCGTCACCGGTTTCGGCGAGCAACTGCTTTTCCGTGATGCCGTACACCAGTCGTCTGACGTTGGCCCAGTACATCGCCCCCGCGCACATCGAACACGGCTCCGCTGTCGTGTAGAGCGTGCAGGTGGCCAGGAAGTCCTTGTCGTACTTCTTCGACGCCTGGCGCATCAGGGTGGTTTCGGCGTGGCCGGTGCAGTCCGAGTCGGTCACTTCGATGTTCGTCTGCTCCAGCAAGACGTTGCCCTCGCTGTCGACGAGGACGGATCCGAAAGGGTGATTTCCCTCGCGCACAGACCGTTTGGACACTTCAACGGCATGCAGGAGAAACTTCATGTCGTCCATCAATCGACTCCTTACTTTGCGGTCTGGATCGGCAGCGGATCTGCCGTCGCGGATGCTGGCGGTAGCGCGCGGTCTTTCAAGGCAACCGAGCACAAGGCACCGATGGCGAGCACGACGAGCAGCGGTATCAACGCTCCTCGGTAGTGGCTGATGGCGATGTCCGTCCCCGCGGGCGGGGCCTCACCCACGAGCACGCCGATCACGTAGTCCAGGCCGGCGCCGGTGAGGAATCCGACGCTCGTCATCAGTCCGAACGCGGTCGCCTGGGCGTTGTCGGCGATGTGCTGTCCGATCTGTGCGAAACCGAGGATGTTGCTGCCCAGTAGGAAACCGAAGACGAACAGGAGAACGAAGACGCCGGCAGTCGGCAGTCGCGGAAGGAACAGCACCAACGCCACCGTGAGGGTCAGTAGCCAGATGGTGATCTGGGTGATTCGTGACCGCATGCCGAGTCGGTCCGAGATCCAGCCCAGGATGAGTCCACCGACGCCGGCGGCGATGGCGCCGGTGGATGTCAATGCCGTCGCCATTTCTAGCGTGCGCCCGTAGGCCCGCTGGTTCATGATGCCCCACAGGTCGTTCCATGCAATGAGGACACCGAATACACTCGCGAAAAATGCTGTGCCCAACCAGAATTGCGGCACTCCGACCACCATCCGCAACTGGCTGCCGATGCCGACGTCGCTGTCGCCCGGCGGAGCGGCGGCGGCGTGGCCGGGTCTCGATACGAGGAGAAAGATGGCGACGCCCAGTACCACGTAGCCGACCGCCATGCCGATCATCGCGGCGTGCAGCGGCGGAATTGTCTCGGTAACCGAGAGGCCGATCAGCATGAGGGCCAAAATCGCATTGGTCGCGAGCTGCGAGATGGAGGACATGACCGCGAATCGTTGCGGAGGGAACCAGATCCTGGCGAGATAGATGGCTCCGAGGAAGCTGGTCGACAGACCGATCCCGAGTACGACTCTGCCGACGACGGTCACACCCATGGTCGATGCGTTGGCGAGCAGTACGCAACCGACCGCGGCGATCAGCGACGAAATTCCGAGAATCCAACGCGGGCTCAGGCGGTCGAGCATGATGCCGCCGATGAACTGTGCGATCGAGTACGCGACGTAGAAGACTGCGCTCAACATGCCGATGGCGTGTTCGGACACCTCGAGACGGTCCCGGACCTGCTCGGCGACGATGCCGATCATCACCGCGGTGAGCAGACCCAAGCCCAGGAAAAGGGTGCCGAGGCCCCAGACGACGATCGCCCGAGACCGATGCGGAGGGCGCTCAGAGGTTGCCATCGCACATCGCATTCACCCTTCGGTGCGCATAGCCCTTTTCTGGACCGCGCGGATAAACGCGAGCGTAACGCCTCTTCCCCTCGCTGGGTCGAATTTGCTCGTCTTGATTTGACGCGGGGTTCTTACTTCGGCGGCGGGCCGGTCATCAAAGAGAAGAACCGATAGGACGGATCGCTCTCGTCGAGGACGCCCTTGAGCGTGTCCTTGGTGATCGGGTGACTCGTATCCATCGAGGACGGATCCGTCACGCGCGCCCAATCTGTAACGATGGTTCGCTCGAGCAATTTCCAAATGCCGTCGCGCTTCTCGTACTTGTCGAGGTAGCGCCCGCCGATCACCAGATCGATGTCGCGCTCCTTGGCGGCCAGTGTGTGGACCGCGATGTTGTAGCTCTCGCCCTCAGCCGTGTCTCCGCGGATGGCGAAGTTCGCCGTGGTGATGTGGTGCTGCATTGCCCGTAGGTAGGGACGGGAGGCGACGAGCTGCTCGAAGAATCCCTCGACCGACCCAGTCGAGAATGCACCGTGATCATCGACGGCGTCGTGATGATAGAGGTCCCGAAGCGCATCGATATCGCCTCGGTCGACCGCGCGGCAGTACGCATGGACGAGCTTGCGCAACGCGAACTCGTCGAGCATTTCCTGCAGTCTCGGGTCCATCGCGGTCATGCTAGTTGTTCGTCGGGGACACCGAAGTATTCCTGGTAGCGCGCCGTCCGCTCGCGAAGCTCGTTCTCGTTCAACCCCGTTTGAGCGAACGTGTAGTGGTGACCGCCGTGTTCGTGGGCAGGTTGGGCAGCCAAGAACCCGCGCATTCTGTTTTCAGCTTCGGCCCTGAACGGTAGTCCGAGTCGGTCATATGCCGCCGCCACCGCAGCGATCGGGTCAGCCGCGAACGACTGGTACTGCACGTCGACCACCTGGGAAGCCGGGATGATTCCGGACTCCCGCGCGTCGATGGATCTGTCGAGGCCGTCGATGACGTACTCGGCCCACTCGCGGGCGACCTCCTCGATGGGCGTCGGTTCGGCGGCAAACGTGCGCAGCGTGCGCGCCAGCGACGACACCGACGCGATGGTCCGCAGCGGATCCCGGTGTGTCTGTATCACCCGCGCGTCCGGGTACTCCTTCATCATTGCGTCCAGGGCCCAGATATGTCCGGGGGACTTGACCACCCAGCGGTTCACCGGGATTCGCGACTGCAGATGTTGCAGGAAGCGACGGTGCCATTGGTAGGCCGATGCCATGTCGGCGCGCAGCAGCCACTGGGCGTAGGACGGGACGCGGTACATCGTGGGAAAGATGAAGCTCTTGTAATCCATCCCCGTGATGCGGACGCACTCCTGGGCCAGCAGTGGTCCGATCGGATGCATTGCCTTGAGGTCGGGGACGATCGACGTCACCATCTCCTGAATCTGACGACTGTCCTCGATGCGGGGATCGATGTCATACGTCGCCAACTCCGGTGGCGGACAGGGCGCGTCGACTTCCCACGTCAACGGTGCGCGGGCGTCGGGATCCTGCGCCAATAGTTCGTACAGGATTGTGGTCCCCGTGCGCACTTGGCCGACGATGAAAATGGGCTGCTCGATTCGCATTTCGGCAACCTCGGGGTGCGCCCGCCGGTAATCGACGACCTGCAGTCGCCTCGTGAGGGATCCGACGAGGTCGCCCTGCGCGACGACGTGTCCGAACTCCGTCAAGGCGGCCTCGGCGGCCAATGCGTCGGTCAACGTGTCGAGGGCAATACGCCAATCGTCACTCCCGAAGTCGGAGAGCCCGGTGTTTTCCTGCGCTGCGGCGATGACCGCCGCGGGCGAAATGTCACCCACGGAAGTCGGTCATGCCGTCGCGCAGCGGTGCCAGCAGCGCGTTCAGCCCGTATTCGAAGACGGCGTCATAATCGGTGGGGGATTGCAGCGCTTCGACGAGTGCCCGGTCGGGCCAGGCGTCCGCCCACAAGGATGGATCCTCCTCGTCGTGCTCGGCCCCCCGCACCGCCGAGAACTGCATCACCGCAGAGGAAATCACGTGCACCTGCACCGCTCGCAACACCAGGGCGGCATCGCTTCCGGTGATGCCCAGCTCGGAGAGCTGCGTCGCCAGCCGCTGCTGAATCGGCAGGAACAGCTGCGGTGTACGGTCGCGTTCATGGGCGATCGCCAGCAGGTGCTGCTTGTCGATGAGCATCTTGCGTTGCGAACGCGCAAGGGAGGCAATGTGATCGACCGGATTGTCGCCGTCGCTCGGGAGATCGGCCATCTGGCCGAGCAGGCGTTCGACCAAAGCGTCGAAGAGTTTGTCCCGGCCGCCGATGTGCCAGTAGATGGAGGTCACCGCGACACCCAGCTGATCGGCGAGCCGACGCATGCTGAAAGCGTCCACACCGTCGACGTCGATCAACTCCGCCGCGGTCTGAAGTATCTGGTCGGCCGTGACCGGGTCGCTGCCCTTACCGCCTGGCTGCGTCAACCGTCTCACCTCCGGTGATGCGATCCGCTTCAGGCAAGTTCAGATAGCGTTCGAGGTTGCGGTGCATGTTGATCACACGGCGTTCCTCATTGGACAGCACGACGTGGGTGAGCCCTGGCTGATGCAGGCCGCGCTGCAGGCCCGCCAACACCTGGATGTCCTGTGTGAGCACCAAACCGGGGTGCGCGTCGGCGGCCGTCATCCGGACATCGGTCGGCTTGATTCGTGGCGCGGCCGGCGGCATCCGTATCCACACGATCATCACCAGTTCACCGCGATCGGGATCCAGTCCGGGGCGTGCCACCAGCACCGTCAGGTGGTCGGCATTGGTCAGCAACGACATGTTCGGGAACACGTTGTACTGGTGCAGCCGCAACACTTGATCGGTGCTCGCCCAACTGAGGTCGACCCCGCGCCCGTCCGCGAAAGCCTTTGTCTGCGCTGCGATTACATCGGCCGCGGACTGGCCCTGCTGATCGGAGGGAAACGGGGCGCCGTCCTCGACCCCCATGAGCGCGCCCTGCGTGGTGACGTAGGCGTCCCACACCTCGGCGTCGGTCACCGGCTCCTTGATGGCCGGACTTGGCACACCGTACAGCTGTTCGGACTTGCCGGTGTGACCCCAGATGACTTGTGGCGCATACACGTCGTCCATGCACCTGTGGAGTTCCGGATGCAGGGTCTGAATGTGGTAAGTCTCGCTGAACCCGTCTGCGATCGTCTTCCAGTTCGCCTCGACCTCGATGGTCATGGTGGCGTAGCACCGGAAGTCGCCGAGTCGGTTCCAGCCGATGTCGTCGGGCATGGCCTCGAGATAGTCGCGCAATGGGATCGCATCGGAGTCCAGGTTGACAAAGACGAGCCGCTCCCAGGTGTCGACGCGGACTGGCAGCAGGGGAAAGTCGGCCAGACGGAGTGCGCCGAAGCCCTTCCGGTGGGGGACGCGCCTCAGTTCGCCGGTCAGATCCCAGGTCCACCCGTGATAGCCGCATCGCAGTTCACGCAAGTCGGAGCCGGATCCGGCGCACAACGAATTGCCTCGATGCCGGCACACGTTCTGAAAGGCGCGCAGTTCGCCGTCGTCGCCGTGCACGATCAGGACGGAGTAGGGCCCGCAGCGGTACTCGAAGTAGTCGCCCGGTTCGGCGACGTGGTCGACGGTGCAGGCGAGCTGCCACACCTTGGGCCACATCCGCTCCACCTCGAGGCGGGCGAAATCGGCCGAGTAATAGCGATCAGCGGGCACGAGCGTGGGGCGCTGAGGCGGCGTGCCAATGGCGTCTTCGCGGGGTTTTTGGGTCGGGTTGCCGACGGTGGGGCCGACCGGTGCCGTTCGCGTCACGATTGCCCTCCGATTCCGGCTGCCGCCGTCTGTAACGGTGTTACATTGGCCACCATAACGGCAGCCCGGACGTTGAGGGAGTAAATCGTGTTCGACCTGAAGATCACTGGCGGAACCGTGGTAGACGGCACGGGCGGAGACCGATTCCAGGCCGATGTGGGCATCAAGGACGGTCGGATCACCGAGATTCATCGCCGTGGTCCCGGTGATGCGCCACTGGAGGGCAACGCGACCGAGACGATCGACGCGACGGGCAAGGTCGTCGCTCCGGGATTCGTCGACATCCACACGCATTACGACGGCCAGGTGAGTTGGGACAGCTCGCTCGAGCCGTCGAGCGGGCACGGCGTGACGACTGTCGTCATGGGGAACTGCGGCGTCGGTTTCGCCCCCGTACGCCCAGGCTCCGAAGAATGGCTGATCGAGCTGATGGAAGGCGTCGAGGACATTCCGGGTACCGCCCTCACCGAGGGGCTGACCTGGGGCTGGGAGAGCTACCCCGAATACCTCGACACGATCGGCAAACACGAACTCGCGATCGACGTCGGAAGTCAGGTCGCCCATGGCGCGATACGCGCCTACGCGATGGGCGAGCGCGGCGCCAGAAACGAGCCGGCTACCCCTGAGGACATCGACGCGATGGCCTGGCTGGTGCAAGAAGCGATCGAGGCCGGCGCACTTGGCCTCTCGACGTCGAGAACGCTGGGTCACCGCGCGATGGACGGTGAGCCGGTCCCAGGGACCTTCGCCGCGGAAGACGAACTGTTCGGTCTCGGTCGTGCGATGGCCGCGGGCGGCCAGGCGGTCTTCGAGCTCGCGCCTCAAGGCGCCGCGGGGGAGGACATCGTCGCGCCCAAGAAAGAACTCGAATGGATGAAACGGCTCAGCGCCGAGATCGACCGGCCGGTGTCGTTCGCCATGATCCAGGTGGATGCCGCTCCAGACCTGTGGCGTGAGCTGATGGACATCTCCGCGGAGGCTTACGAATCGGGCAGTCGACTGTTTCCACAGGTCGCCGCTCGGCCATTCGGCATGCTGTTCGGCTTCTCCGGGCATCACGCATTCACCCATCGTCCGACGTTCCGTCAGCTCAAAGCCGAATGCGGCCGCGCGGAGATGGCTCAACGGCTCGCTGATCCCGCGGTGAAGGCGGCCATCCTGGCGGAAGACGACTTGGCGCCGGACCCGACGAAGCTGTTCGACGGCATGTTCGCCCTGGTGCAACACTCGCTCGGTCGCATCTATCACATCGGAGACCCGCCCGACTACGAGCCGACCGACGATCGCACGGTGGAGAAGATCGCGGCCGAGAGGGGCGAGGATCCGCTCGCCACTCTGTACGACCTGATGCTCGAGTCCGATGCGACGTCGATGCTGATGCTGCCGATGTTCAACTACTCCTACGGCAACTGCGATGCGATTCGCGAAATGATGACCCACCCGGCGGGGGTGATGGGCCTGTCCGATGGCGGCGCGCATTGCGGCATGATCTGCGACGCGTCGTATCCCACGTTCCTGCTGACGCATTGGGCGCGAGACCGGCGTCGTGGCGACAAGCTGTCACTGGAGTACGTGGTGCGCAAGCAATCTCACGACACCGCCCAGCTGTTCGGACTGACCGACCGCGGCGTCATTGAGAAGGGCAAGAAGGCCGATCTCAACGTCATCGACATGAACGCGCTGACGTTGCACCCGGCGAAAATGGTGTACGACTTGCCCGCCGGCGGCCAGCGACTGGTTCAGGGCGCCAGCGGATACAGCGCCACGATCGTCAATGGAGTCATCACCCGCCGCGACAGCATGGACACCGGCGCACGCCCGGGCCGGCTGGTGCGCGGGGCGCGCTGAGCCTCAGAACTTCGCGGTCGCTCCCGCGTCTATCGGGAGCGCCGCGCCGGTGATGTACTTGGCCTCATCCGAAGCCAGGAACAGCACCGCATTGCTGACCGCACGTGCCTCGAAGTACGGCACCGGCAGCATGTGGAAAGTCCCGATGATCTCGCCCGCATCGGCCATGGTCGGATCGGCGAGGTCAGGCCGCAGAGTGCGATGGAACTGCTCGTTGTCGATCATCGGTGTCCGGACGTTCCCCGGATGGATGGAGTTCACCCGAATCCATTGTGGAGCAAGTTCATTGGCGAGCGAATTCATCAAGCCGACGACTGCGTGCTTGGCCGACGCGTAGTGAGCCATGTAGCCGCCGCCGCGAAGTCCAAGCATCGAACTCACCAGGATGATCGATCCGCCGTGCCCGTCGGACATGTGCGGAACCGCCACCTTGACCGTGTGCCAGACCCCGGTGATGTTGATGTCGAGCATCGTCTGCCAGGCGGCTTCCTCGATCATTGCGGCGGGCGCGGGGCTGCCGCTGATTCCGGCGTTGGCGATGACGATGTCCGGCCGGCCGAGTTCGTCGATCCCCTGCTGCAGCGCGGCTCCCAGCGCCTCCACGTCCCTGACATCGGCCTTCGCGGTGACGATGCGGCGGTCCCACTTCTCGACCAGCGCCGCTGTTTCGTCCAGGTCGGCTTCGGTGGCCAAGGGGTAAGGGGCGCCGTCGATGTCGGCGCAGGCGTCGACGGCAATGATGTCGGCGCCTTCCTCGGCCAGCCGGATCGCGTGCTCGCGGCCCTGACCGCGCGCCGCACCCGTGATGAACGCGACCTTGCCGGCCACCCGGCCCACTGTGTTCGTCATCGTCACCTCTCGTTTATCGGCCTCTACACATTCCGCTGCCTCACGAGCGAAGTCAACGGGCGCCGGCCAGCCCGGCATGGGGCCGCACGAGCACTTCCTGTGCCGTGCTGGCGACCATCCGTCCTGCCGCATCGCGAACGGCTCCGCGGACCATCGCTCTATGCCCGGTCAGCGACACCGTCTCCTGCGTGTGCAGATGCCATTCGTCGAACCGGACGGGACGGTGAAACCAGATGGCATGGTCCAGACTCACCGCCACAAGTGATCCGTAATCCACGCGCTGCGGATGGTTGCGGAACGCCATGTCGAGGAGCAGATAATCACTCGCGTAGGCCAGCATCGCGTGATGAACGGCCGGCCGGTCGCCGATGTCGCGCGGGAGCCGCATCCAATGCGATCGTGGGCCGGCGGTCTGGGCACCACCCAGAAAGGTCGGTGGTTCCGCGATCCGCATCTCCAGTGGCGGTGGCACATCGATCCACGTCGATGCGTTCCCGCGCATCTCCGGCGGCGTGTATTGAACCCAGTGTTGCAGCAGCGGTAGAACTTCGGGCGGCGGCGAGTCGAGAGGCGGCTGGGGAAGCTCGGGTTCGACGGCATTGGTGTGGAAGGAGGCGATCGCGGTGAGGACGTTGCGTCCGTCCTGCAGCACGTCGACCCGCCGGGTCGCCATGGACCGCCCGTCGCGCACCCGGTCGACCACAATGTCCAGTGGGGCATCCGAAACGCCTGATCGGACGAAGTACGCGTGCAGCGACTGCGGTACGTGGTCGCTGACGGTCTCGGCGGCGCCCAGCACCGCCTGTGCGAGCAACTGGCCGCCGAAGAGCCGACCGAACCGACCGGGCTCGTTGCCGACGCGAAACCGGTTGTCGCCCTGAGGTTCCAGGTACAGAGCGCGTTCGAGATTGTCGAGAGCTCCGAGGACTGCTTTCTCCATCGGGGTGCCCGTGCCGCGCAGCGGTCCTCTCAAGTCAGTGTCGACCATCGTCACCGGACCTTTGCTCGACGGGTACACGGTAGCCGTCACGCGTCAGGATCCGGACCGGGTCGACGCCGTTCCAGCCGGCGCAGGTGTCGGAGATGGCCTGTAACCGCGTCAGGAAGCCGAGATGGTTTTCGACTATCTCCGTGTAGAACCCGAAGTCCGCCGATGTGTCCACGTACGCGACACGGAACTTGCCCGCGTCGCTTTCAGCGACGACGTGGTAGCCGAGCGTCTCGAAGTGCGCTTTCTTTCGATCGTAATGATCTGTGACGGTGGCAATCTGGTGGAAGGCCGAGGCGCCGTTGTTGCTCCATTCCCGGAAGATGCTCGGCGTGCTGCAGTGCTGCTGGATCAGTTCGATCTGTATGGGTCCGGCCTGTGCGACGGCGACTTGAATTTGGAGCGAGCGCATTTCGTCTTCGTAGGTGGCTTGCTGTTCCACCACCGGCAGCACGTGGAAGGGGCCGATACCGAACGCGCGTGCCCATCTAGACGCTGCAGCGAGTACATCGTCGACGACATGGCCCAGTTGAAAGAACCGGAAGTCGCCGTCGGGCCACGCCTGTTCGAACAGTCGGTGAGCCGGTGGCGTCCCTGCATCGGCGTTCATGCTCCGGCGGCGCTCCTCGGCGTTGGGTTACGCCGTTCTGTATATCAGTCGTCATCCGGTCGGGAGCCGCAGCCTCCACCGTGCGACACCGGCGCACAGGGCTGTCAGCACACCCAGCATGACCATGTCGAAAAGCCACGCCGCCGCCGAGTGCTGCCAGTGTGAGTCCTGCGCGATCCCGACGACGAGGTTGCTCAGATCCGCTGTCGAGGCAGTGGCGGCGAAACCCCATCGTCCCGGCATGATCCACGCGATGGTCTCCAACAGCGGTCGCCCCGTCACCGGGATGAATCCGCCCGCGAACACCAGTTGCGTCACCAGTGCCACCGCCAGGAGCACGATGACCTGATCGTTGGTTCGCGCCAGCGACGACAACGCAAGTCCCAGCACCGCCGCCGCCACGCACGTCGCCGCGACATCGATGAACAACTCCAGCGCCGGGACACCCAGTGCCGCCGCTCCGGACGGTCCGGGCTTGCCGAACCCGGGCGCTGTCACGACCGGAACCAGGAGGGCGGACTGGATGACCGCGACCGCACCGAATACCGCGATCTTGGCGAGCAGATATGCCGAGGCCGACAATCCGGCCGACTGTTCTCGTCGGAAGATGGCGCGCTCGCCGACGAGGTCTCGTACGGTCAGCGTCGCTCCCATCAAGATGGCGGCAAAGCTGATCAACGCGATGACGTGTTTGGGCTCAAACGGCGCGGAGCCATCCGATGGTGGATGTCCGAAACCCGCGTGGCCGACAACCGTCAGCGGCAGCAGACCGATGACGAACGGCAACATCGCGAGGAACGCGAGGTAGCCGCGGTCGGCGATCAGGAGCCGCACCTGTCGGCGGGCGATCGTCGCGAATTGGCGCCACGCGCTGGTAGGTGCCGGTTGCGGTGCCTGCACCGCATTGCCTGCCTCGAGTTGCGAAACGGTGTCGCTCGTCGCCGGCGGTGCCTCCTCCCGATGTTCGACCGTCGGCCCGGAGCGCTCGATGGACCGTCGCTGCGCGTCGTCGGGATCCGCGCTCACCATCGTGAAGATGTCAGCCCAATCGGTGGTTCCCATCGCCGATGCGAGCTCGGCGGGGGGACCGCAGAAAGCGGTCTTGCCGCCGGGCGCCAACAGCAGCACCTGGTCACAGTCCTCGAGGAACGTCAGCGAATGCGTCACCACCACGACCACGCGTCCCGCATCGGCGAGCCTGCGCAACATCGTCATCACGGCCCGGTCCAGTGCCGGATCCAGACCTGTCGTGGGCTCGTCGAGAACCAGGAGCGACGGGCCGGTCAACAGCTCCAAGGCGACCGACACCCGTTTGCGTTGCCCGCCGGACAGTTTGTCGATGCGGGAAGCGGCGTGGGCGCTCAACTCGAGTTCCTCGAGAATCTGGTCGATCACCCGCCGCCGATCGGCCTCGGTTGTGTCGGCGGGCATCCGCAGTTCCGCGGCGAATCCCAGCGCCTGTGCGACGGTGAGCCGTCCGTGCACGACGTCGTCCTGGGGCACCATGCCGATCCGACTGCGCAGGGAGCCGTATCCGTCGTGCAGGTCGCGTCCATCGAGTGAGACCGCGCCGCCGGTCGGGCGGGCGGCACCGACGATCACCCGGGAGAGCGTGGACTTACCCGAACCCGACGGGCCGATCACCGCCGTCAGCGTGCCCGGGCGGGCGTCCAGCGAAATGCGTTCCAGTAGAAGGGTATCGCGCCCGACCGCGAGGCTCACGTCGCGGACCTCGAGTCCGCCTGTTGCCGCCGCCGGCTGGGTGCGACGCACCAGGGAACCATCCGTGTAGACGAAGTCGACGTTGCCGATCGTCACGACGTCGTGCTCACCCAGTGTGGCGGCGGTGACGTTCTCGCCGTTGACGAATGTGCCGCTGCCATCGGTGTTTTGCAATTGCACGTCAACGCCTGTGGTGACCAGCTTGGCGTGGTGAAGGGACGCCAGCATATCCGGTACGACGATGTCGTTGTCGGCCGACCGGCCGATGGTGATGTAATCCCTAGACTGCGTGGGGCTCTGGTCCGCTGGTGGCGCGGTGCCGAGCTCAAACGTCAGGGGCGGTCCGTCGGGGCCTCCGAGGTGGATGGTCCGCTGATCGTCGATCTCGACGGACTGCACGCGTTGGTCCGCGACGAACATTCCGTTGAAGCTGTTGTCGTCGAACGCGACCCAGCGACCGTCGAGGTATCGCAGGATCACATGCGAGCGGGCGATCGCCGGGTGCGGGATGCGAACGTCCGCGTGAATATCCCGCCCGACGACGACATCGTGACCCGCGGCGAACGTGCGTTGCCAACCGCCGGAGCGGATGGTGATCGCGGGCGCTGGAGGAGACATCATGTGAACGCTCATCCTAGGAAGTACGCCAACGGGAGGACGAGCAACAGCGAATCGATCCGATCGAGCAGACCGCCGAAGCCCGGCAGCCAGTCGCCGGCATCCTTGACCTTCGCCTGCCGCTTCAACATGGACTCGAGGAGGTCGCCGAAGACGCCGCCGATGGCCACCGCGATCAGCAGGCCGACCGAAATGGTCCCCAGCAGCGTGAGGATGATGAACGCCCCGATGACGGCGCCGACCAAACCGCCGATCGTCTTGTTGGGGCTCAACGGGGACAGTGGGCGGCGCGCCCAGGCCATGCGGCGCAAGCCCTTTCCGCCGCACCACGCGGCGACATCTGTGGCCGCGACGGCGAAGCACAGCAGGAACGAATCGGGCCAGACCATCACCAGATGAGACAAAGACCAGCAGATCCATACCGAACCGAAAGCGGTGAAAGCGCTGCGCTTGGCGCCGTTCTCGACGTCGCCACCGAGGACCGACGGCAGTGCGCACAGCAGCAGAACGACAGGCGCGAGGTGCAGCAGCGACGGGCGCAGCCAGGCCGCCAGCGGATACATCACGGCCAGTGCCACGAGGACCCAGGTGTCTGCTTTCGCCAGTTGCGTCAGCCGCGAATATTCGATCACGGCGACGACGGCCAGTACGGCGGCCAGCGCGGCGGTGGTGCCTTCGCCGATCCACATGGGAAAGCCGACGATGGGGGCGATCAGCACCCAGGTGCGCCATTTCTGGACCAGCTCGGGCTTGCGCGAGATGAGCACCGCCACCCCGGCCAGCACCAGGAGCGCGGCCGTCACCCACATGAAAAACACGGCGCGGGAGTACAGATGGATGTGCAGCGGGCCGAGGTCGAGATTGAACGGCATCCGCCGATCGAGGTGAACGAACCACAAGTAGCGGTCGATGAGCGACTCGACGATTGCCATGTCAGGCCGCCTCGGCGCGCGTCAAGCGACCCGTGAACCCTGGCTTCAGGGCGTAGAGGCCAGCCGCGTGTGCTCCCCGCGGCGTCGCCCGGGCGACGGTGTGAATGGCGTTATGTGTGTTCACGGCTGGCTCCTTTCGTTTTCGTGCCGCTTTACCTGCAAGTCATGGCGCCACGTCCGTGGCGCCCCTACGTCACTGAGTAAAGACAGGCCGACGGGCTACCGATCCCAAGAAACGATCCTGTCGTCAGGCTCTGTGACCAGCCGTATACGGGCACTCTGTCGCAGAATGCGAACGAAAACCCACCGTTCACCGGAAGCGGACACTGTTCGCGCATGCGTGGTCCCGTTGCGATGTACCAAATGCGTTGACACTGCCCTGATCCGGAGATGAGCGAGAGACGGCCCCCTCGTTGCCGAGGGGGCCGTCGATGTGGTGCGTATTTTAGTTGCCCGAGCCCGAGCCCGAGCCCGAGCCGGAGCCGGAGCCGCTGCCCGAGCCGGAGCCGCTGCCCGAGCCGGAGCCGGAGCCGGAGCCGCTGCCCGAGCCGGAGCCGCTGCCCGAGCCGGAGCCGGAGCCGGCACCCGCGCCGCTGGCCGAGCCGGCACCCGCGCCGCTGGCCGAGCCGGCACCCGCGCCGCTGGCCGAGCCGGCACCCGCGCCGCTGCCCGAGCCGTTGTCACCGTCATCGTTGCCGGCACCCTCGCCGTCACCGCTGCCGGCACCCTCGCCGTCACCGCTGCCGGCATCCTCGCCGTCGTCGGAGTCGTCAACTGCGCCAACGCCTGTGCCGTCACCAGCACCGGAGCCCGTGCCGTCACCCGCGCCAGCACCGGAGCCCGTGCCGTCACCCGCGCCCGCGCCATCGCCCGTGCCAGCACCGGAGCCTGAGCCGTCACCCGCGCCGGCGCCGTCACCCGCGCCCGAGTTGTCGAGACCCACCGCACTGTTCTCGAAGGTGTAGGTCTTACCACCGAAGCTGTAGTCGGTCGGGGCCTGCGGTTCCAGAGTGTCGTTCGCGCGGAAGGCCAGCGTGTCGACGGGTACCGGCGGCTTGATCGCGTTCGCGATCAGGTTGGTAAATGTGACCGCGAGGTAGGAAACCAGACCGCGGTCGAGCAGACCCTGCCACTCCGAGGTGGTGCCGGCCGGCGTCATTCCGTTGACCAGGGCGTTGAACCCCAGGACCGGGATGTTCGCCAGATTGCTGACGGCGTCGACATAGTCCCCCTCGCCGAACGCCGCCCGCGCGGCGTCCAACAGCTCCGCCGACTGGAGGATCCCGCCAAGGACCGGCTCGAAGATCGCCTTGGTGAGCGCGAACTCGGACACGACCTTGAGTAGGTCGTCCAGCTTTTCCACGCCGGGCAGGGCAGCAGCGAAGTTACCGGGGATGTCAAGGATCGGAATCAGCGGACGGACGCCCCCCAACACCCGAAGCACGAACCAGCCGTTGATCTCGGAGAACGATTCGACGAACTGCCCCTGCGACAGGTACGTGAGCGTGTTGGTGAGCACCTCCGGGAACTGCTGGGCGGCAAGCGTCAGTCGGTCGATGGTGTCGGTGATCGCGGTATCGATCACGGGACCGAAGTTGGAATTGAAATTGATGATCTCATCCAGCAGAGGACCCGGGTTGAGGGTGTTCTGAATCAGGACGTTCGCGACTTCTTGGAAGATGTAGCCGGTGCTCAGCGCCCCGACCAGGTTGTCCGTCGCCAACGAGGATCCGTCGATGAGCGTGTCGAGGCTTGCGAACGTGTTGGCGATGGTCTGCTGCCACGCGATGAGCGGGTTGGTGGCCGCCGTGAGCTGGACCGCCGCCTGCGTAACGCGCTCTTGGACGTCCTGGACGGTGGGCATCGGCGGGGCTACCGGGCTGACCGCGATCACGCCTGCACTTGCCATCGCAACGCCAGCAACCATGAATTTTGTGCTGCGGCGAGTCGACGGCGAGTGGCTGGGCGACAGATCGAAATCCGGCGAGCCGGCATGAACTGCGAGTTGCACGTTGTCTCCTGTTGTGCCTGTGAATTTGCCTTATGGCAGGCTGAAGATTAGCTGAGGCTAACCTTATAAACAAGTGATTCGTCTGACCAAGAAGGGGTTGCCTCCGGGTGATGCGGTCGCTTCAGTGATGTCCAGAAAGCGAAGACATCCCAGCTAAAGCACGGTCGTTGCAAAATCACGAAGCAGCAGAGCGCGAATTTACACCAGAGTCAGACGTCGCAGGGGGCTACGTGCGTCAGCGTGTGGGAAACCACATCACTTTGCGGGGGGCGGTCAGCCATTCGGCTTGGAATGGGTTGCTGAAGATCTTCGTTCGGCCTCCCGCCAGCGACGCAAAGCATCGAGCAATGCGTATCGGGTGCATGCTCCTGCAAATGCGGGCGACCGGAGTGAGCAAATCCCTCGGAGTGGCTACCACCATTCGCCGAAGCCGATGAGTTTGACGACGGTCAAAAGCGCAGCGCGTCATGCCGTCGAGTCTGACGGCGATCGCCTGGGGGAGTACCCCGCTAGGTGGCGGGACGCGCCGCCCGTTCGGCCGCGTGGTCCTCGATGGCCTTGCCGATCGCATGCGACGCGCGGTCGACGAACTCGGTTCCGCTGGCGGCCACCCAGTCGGCCGAAGCGGACGGCCCTTTCAGTTGGCCCGTGAAATGTGGAATCACAAACTGCGCGAAGAGGTCATAGCTCTTGAGCTTGGCAGCGGGGGCTGCCCAGTCGTGATCGAACAACAGGAATGCACCGAATCCGCCGTCGCTCGCCTCGACGAGTTCCTCGATCTTGGCGACTGCGTCCTCGGGTGTCCCGATGACTGCGAAGCCGGACTCACGGTTGTTGGCGATGATCTCCGCCGGGGTGTCGCCCTGTACGGGCCCGGCTGGAAGGATGTGCCTGAAATAGCGCGAGAATTCGGCGATTCCGTATTCGACGTCGCGTTCGGCCTGCTCGCGAGTTTCGGCGAGGTGCATCGGGCCGACGAGTCGCCATTTGGAGCGATCGGCTACATGGCCGTGGTCTTCGGCGACCTCCTCCCACGTCGACCAATGGTGGGCGAGCATGTTCATGCCTTGCCTCGCGGTCGCCGCTATCGACAGCATGCCGATCCCGTGCTTGCCCGCTCCGCGCGGGCCGGTGGGGGAGAAGGACGCTGCGACAGCGACGTCGAAGCAGGGGTCGCTGTAGGGCTTCAGCTGCAGCCGCGCGTCCTGGAGGGTGAATCCGTCGGTGTCCATGGTGACGGTTTCGCCGCGCAGTAATCGCATGATCGCGTCGAGGCACTGCTCCATACGGGGTCGCTGCTCATCGGCTGGGATGCCGAGCATGTGCGCGTCGGAGGTGAGCTGGCCTGGCCCGCAGCCGAGCATGACCCGGCCCCGGGTGAGATGGTCGAGCAGCACCATGCGATCGGCGAGCATCAGGGGGTTGTGGTACGGCAGCGAGCTGACCCCGGTCCCGAGCTTGATGTGCTTGGTTCGCTCGGCGGCGACGGCGATGAACACCTCCGGTGAGGCGATGATCTCGAACCCGGCGGAATGGTGCTCGCCGATCCACGCCTCGTGGAATCCGAGCTCGTCCATCGCTTGGATCAGTTTGAGGTCACGCTCGAGAGCGAGCGTCGGATTCTGTCCAGTGGGATGGAACGGCGCCATGAAGTTTCCGAATCGCATTCGGACATTCTGGACCCGGCCCCGCGCCGGGTTGCAGGCGCGTCTCAGAAGGCCGCGAATGGTCCTGCCCGGCCCTGAGCTGGGCGATAGGGTCGGGCATGACAACACTCGAGACGGCCCAGGATCCGGCGTCGGCAGAGACCACCGTCGTCGTGGAGGGGATGGACCCGGCAGCACTCACCCAGCGGATCAGTGTGGGGGAGCACCAACTGGTTGCCGACGAGCCGCGGCCGATCGGGGAGGATGCGGGTCCGACACCCTACGATCTGCTACTCGGGGCGCTCGGTGCCTGTACTTCCATGACGGTGCGGATGTACGCCAAGCGCAAGGACTGGCCCCTTGAGCAAGTCCGAGTCTCCTTGCGGCACTCGCGTATTCACGCACAAGACTGTGAAGACTGCGAAACCCGCACCGGAATGCTCGACCATATCGATCTTGGCATTGAGTTGATCGGCGATCTCGATGACGCCCAGCGGCAACGATTGCTCCTCATCGCCGGACGCTGCCCGATTCATCAGACCCTGACCTCGGAGATCCACATCGTCACGACATCGCGCTGAGGCCGGACTGGGTGGCGGTGATCGCGCCCAAGAATTGACGTTTCCGTCGGCGATGGTCGGGTATCCGCCCCACAGGAGGTGGGAAGATGCCCGTCTGGAGCTGGTTCTTCATCGCAGCAGGTGTGCTGATCGCGTTGACATTGCTGCTCGCCGCGGTATTGGCCGCGACCGGTCGCAGGAGAACGAGGCGATTAAAACAACATTTCGGTCCGGAGTATGAGCACGCCGTAGAGGATGCGGGAGATCGGCGCGCCGCCGAGAACGAGCTAGTGGCGCGTGAACGAAAAAGGAAAAGATTCGACATCGTCGCGTTGACTCCCGAGGCCCACCGCCGGTATTCGGAGCAGTGGGTAGAGGTTCAACGCTCGTTCGTTGACGACCCTTCGAGCGCAGTTGGCTACGCAGATCGCCTGGTGACCGAGGTGATGCGCGAACGCGGTTATCCAATAAGCGATTTCGACCAGCGCGCCTCGGATATCTCGGTCGATCACCCCGGCACGGTCGAACATTATCGTGCCGCGCACACCCTGCATCTGGCGCAGGAGAAGGCCGACATCGGCACGGAAGCGCAGCGCCAGGCCTTCGTTCACTATCGCGCGCTCTTCGAGGAATTGCTCGGCGCAGATCGCGCAATCGAGAATGACACGCCAAAGGAGGCGACGGCATGACTACCCACGACCAGCAGAACGAAAGTGCCGCGATGCGCTCTGCGCAGCCTGAATTCTCGGAGCCCGGTAGGGAACCTGTTCCAGCGCAGCATGTTTCGCCAGAAGTATGGGATGACACGGGCGTATCCGACACCCCGACCGGAGCTGCGCCCGCACACGACCAGCAATCGGTCGCCCATGAAGAGGCATCAAGCGCACCCGCCGAGTCACCTCAACCGAAGTCGGTGCCAGCGAGTGCTGAAGTTCAGCCGCCCTCCGACGAGTTGCTTTTCAACGCAGACACTTCCGGATTGCGGTCGCGCTGGGACGACATTCAGGCGGTGTTCGTCGACGACCCCGCCGATTGCGTGCAAAAGGCCGACACCCTGGTGGCCGAAGTCGTAGAGCAGGTGACAGCGGGATTCTCCGAGGCCCGCTCGCGACTCGAGGCGCGATGGGCGAAAGGTGAGCAGGCGTCCACCGAAGATCTGCGTTTGGCCCTGCAGCGGTATCGCGAGTTCTTCCAGCGGTTGCTTGCGGCGTAATCGTTACGCAAACTGGCCCGCCGTCCGTTCGGGCGGCGGGCCAGTTGCGTTTTGAAGTCAATTAATTCTTGAACGCGTCTTTGATCTTCTCGCCGGCGTCCTTGAGGCTCGACTTGGCCTGATCGACCTTGCCCTCGTTTTCGGTGCTGCTGTCGCCGCTCACCTTGCCCAGGGCCTCCTTGGCCTTGCCACCCGCGTTGTCGATCTTGTTGCTTGCCTTGTCGCCTGCACCCATGACGTCTTCCTTCGCTTATTTGCAACGGCTCTAATGAGCCTCCACGGTGGGGTACCGCTAATAGAGTCATCTGAAACGTTTCGTCATGATCGGGCGACGCGAGGAGTTCGTTCCGGGTGCTCAGCGCCGCGGAGGCACGCCGAGCGCCAATACGGCTGTGTCGTCCTCGACGCCTGCACCGAGACCCTCGAGTAGGCCGGCAACGGATTCGACGATGTGTGATGCGGATGTCGGAGAGTGTGCTTTCGCAAAACGCAGGAGTGCGCCCTCGTCGTCGTATCGTTCGCGGCCGACGCCCGTACTGGCTTCCGTCAGCCCATCGGTGTAGAGCACGAGCGTGTCGCCGGGTGCGAGGACGAATTGGCTGGCGACGAAGTGCGGCTCGGTTGTGATGCCGACGGCGTGGCCGCCGATGGTGTCGACGTAGTAGGCGCTGCCGTCGGCGCCGAACAGCAGGGGCGGCGGGTGCCCGCCACTGCCGAGATGGACGTCGAAGCCGTCGTCGCTCCTGGTCAGCTTCCCGAAGATCAGGGTGCAGAACCGGCTGAGTCCGCCACCGAGTTCCTGGCTCAGGACGATGTTGAGGTTGTGCAGCACTTCCACCGGGTCGTCGTCGTAAACCGCCGCGGCGCGCAACGTGTACCTGGTCAGACTGGTCAGCACGGCGGCCTCGACACCCTTCCCCGAAACATCGCCGAGAAAGAAGCCCCACGTCGTGCGCGACAGCGGGAACAGGTCATAGAAGTCGCCCCCCACCTCGTCGACCGAAGCGGTGTAGTAGTACTCGGCCGCTTCCAGGCCGGCAGGCGGTGACAACACCGGCGGAAGCAAAGACCGTCGCAACGTTTCTGCGAATTTCCTGACTCGCCCCTGCTCTCTTTCGGCCTGCTGGCGCGCCTGCAGGAGATCTACTTCGTAGGCACGGCGATCGGATGCGTCCACAATGCTGATCCGGAGAAATTGCGGTTTCCGGTAAGCGTCACTCTTCACGTTCGCGGTGAGAAACATCGGGAGCCGTGTCCCGTCGGCAGACACCATGTCGACCGTTACACCGTTGAGTTCGCCCCCCATATTCAGCAGAGGTCCGAAATGAGTGTCGTACAAGATGCGTCCACTGACGCTCAGAAGATCGGTGAACAGCTTACCGCGCAACGTATTCGGATCGTGTCCGAGCCACTTCGTCAGCGTGGCATTCACTTGGATCATGCGTCCGTCGGTGTCAGCGATGATCTGTCCGCTCGGAGCGTGTTGCCAAGAATCCTCGACGGAGTAATCGGTCATGTCGAGCGGGCGAAAGCAGCAATCGCGTCGGCGGTGGCAAGCGGGGCGCTGACGTGCGGGCAGTGCCCGGTTGCGTTCAAGGTCACGATGTGACTGCCGGGGACGTGCGCATGCACGTACGCTCCCACCTCGCGCGGTGCGATCGCGTCCTGCGCGCATTCGATCACCAGTGTGGGCAGCGATATCAGCGGCAGATCGGCGCGATTGTCCGAGAGGAACGTGGTGCGGGCGAACACGCGGGCGCACTCCGGGTCGGTGCGGCAGAAGGTTGCCGCAAGGTCATCCTGCAGGTCGGGGCGGTCCGGGGTGCCCATGATGACCGGCGCCATGGCCTGCGACCACCCAAGATGGTTCTGCTCCAGGGACGTCAGGAGTTCGTCGATGTCCGCAGCCGAGAAACCGCCGCGGTAGTCGTCGTCATCGAGGTAGCGCGGCGAGGGCGTCAGCAGGACGAGTTTGGCGAATCGACTCGGGTCGCTGATCGTGGCCAAAGCGCCGATCATCGCCGACACGGAATGGCCGACGAATACCACCTCGCGCAGATCCAGCTCGTCAAGGATCTCCAGAATGTCGGCGGCATAGCCGGCCAGCGAGGAGTACTTGTTCGCGTCCCAGGCACTCCGGTCCGAGGATCCCGAGCCGACGAGATCGATGAGTACCAAACGAAAGTCCGGCCTGAGTTCGTCGACTACGTGGCGCCATAGCGTTTGATCGCATCCGAAGCCATGCGCGAACAAGATGGTCGGGCCGTCATCGGCGCCGACGATATTGATGTTGTGCCTGGCGTGAACATCCACGATTCAGCTTAAGCCTCCAGTGGATGCGGCGACACGGAAACTTACTTACAAGTAAGGGCCGCACTACCGCATCATCGTCACCGGGTCGGTTCCGAATTCGTCCGTCGGGTCAGCGTCGAACAGGCAGCAGCGCCAACGGAAGTCGGAGGGCCCGATGCGGTTGCCTGGCCAGTCGACTGGACCTCGAGCTCAGTGCGCGTCCGACTAGGTGGGCGATGTCGCGCCAGTTACGACGGACGATCACACCCGCGGTGAATCCGCACAAGAAGCCGACGGTGAGGTACCGACGCGCCCTCTGCTTCTTCCGCCGCGCGATCGCCGATGCGGTATGGCCGCATATGGCGGCAATGGCGGCGACCGCCACCAACAGAAAGATTGCCTGCGGCACCATGTGACCTCCGGGCCGTTCGTCAATGCAGGCCGCTCAGGAGATCCAAGCACTGTGGACGCGCCAAGTGGACCCTCGGTCTCCATTCGTGACCAAAGCGAGGACGAACTGTTAGAAATCAGGCGCCCCGAGGTCAGGTCCACTCATCTACGAGGTCGGCCCAGCGTCGCGAGATCGTCTTCGCGAGGTCGTCGCTCCGGCGTCGGGTATTGACGTCCTCGGGTTGAATGGCACCGATCACCAATCCCGCAACCTCCTCGAGTTGGTCCGGGTCGAGCCCGAACTCCTGGAGCGTGGCGAGGTCGCGCAGGGTGTCGATCTCGTCGCCGAGTTGAGAGCGCGCCAGCAAGACGGCCGCATTCTCTTCCCCTACCTCCAGCAGCATGGCGACCAGGCTGGACTTTTCGACTTTCACGCGGTGAGGTCAGACCGGCCGACGGGTTGCCAGCTCGAGACCGTTGTCGCGCATGATGGTTCGGCATTCCTCTTGCGTGTAGTCGAAGTTCTGAAGATCTTTGATGTACGCGGCAGGGTCAGCGAGACCCTCGACATGAGGAAAATCAGAGCCCATGACGATCCGCTCGACTCCGACAAGCCTGAGCAGGCTTGCGAGTTCGTCCTCGTAGAATGGCGACACCCAGACGTGGCGCTTGAACGTCTCGCGGGGGTCCTCCTGGTAGATGAATGGGATCTGCCCGTAGGACTTCGTCAGTTTTTCAAACAAGTGAAACACCCACGCCGAACCACTTTCGATAGAAGCCATACGCAGGTTGGGAAATCTGATGAACAGCCCATTGTGCAGATGGTTGGCAAAGGTGTCTTGTATCGGGTCGCCCGAGAACAGGGTCCTGAAGCCCAGCAACGCTTGGAAGGACATCATGAAATCCGGTTCGCCCCACGCGGGCATGAACTTGGAGTAGTAGGTTTCGCCGGAGTGGTAGCAGACGGTGATGCCCGAGTCGTTCGCCAGGCGCCAGAAGTTGTCGAACATCGGGTCACCGGGGGCGCGCGTGCCAACGGCGGTCGTTATGGGTCCGGGGATCATGACTATGAACCGGGCGTCGCGCTCCAGGGCCCATTCGAGTTCGCGCACCGCTTCGTCCGGGTTGCACATCGTGATGTAAGGCGCTGCGAACAACCGCTCCTGATAAGCGAATCCCCAGTCCTCGTCCATCCAACGATTGAATGCACGAAACGTTGCGACAGTGGCGTCCAAGTCGGGGAGTAGCGCTTGCTCCATGCCGACGCCGAGCGTCGGGAGCATGATGCAGCCGTGCATGCCTTGCTCGTCCATCAATGCCAATCGTGCGTCGCGGTCGCGGTAGGCCGGTGGGATGGGCTCCAACTCGCCGAACAACGCGTTCATATCCGCGCCCTTGGGATTTCGGCCGCGGAAGTACTCGTCGAGCGCGCCCGGCTTGCCTACGGGATCGAAGGTTGGATTCGGAATGAATCGGTTGACCTTGCCGCCAACTATCAGTCGTTGTCTGCCGTCGATCTCCGCCCACTGAATGGCGCGCTTTCTGTACTGGGGTTCGATGTGCCGGGTGAAGGCATCGAGCGCCTCGTAATAGTGGTTGTCACAGTCGAAATAGGTGAATCCTAGGTCCGTCGTCATCGAGGCTGTCCTTATTGTCGGGGTTGATGAGCGTCACTTTCGCGGGAGACTGAGGATCATCGACGCGATCACCGTCAGCTGTATCTCGGCCGTGCCGCCGCCGATGAGTTCCGACGGCATCTCGAAGTAGGGCGAGATGACCGCCGGATCGGACTCTTCGAGCATCGCGAGCCCGCCGGTCAGTCGGAGCGTCGCGGTGGACGCGCGGCGGAGCAGGGTGACCATGGCGAACTTGGCGATGCTGGATGTCGGACCCGCCGGTTGACCCTCGACGAGCCGAAGCGTCTCGCGCAGCACCATCGACTTGATCGCCGCGGTGTACGCCTCGATGTCACCGAGCGCCTGTAGCGCGCTATCCCGGTCGGGTCCATCGGCGCGGGCAACGTGTCGCAGTGCCGCCGACCGGTCGATACTGGCGTAATTACCGATCGCGGTGCGTTCCACGGCCATCGTCGCTACCGCAAGGTTCCAGCCGTCGCCGGGCTTGCCGACCAGCATCTCGTCGGGAACGAAGACGTCGGTGAAGAAAACTTCGTTGAAGTCCTGGTGCCCGCTGGCCTGCTTTATGGGCTCGATCGTGATTCCTGGCGACGCCATGTCGACGAGGAAGTAGCTGATTCCGCGGTGCTTGGATGCGTCGGGATCGGTGCGGGCGAGTAAGGCTCCGAAGTGGGCACGGTGAGCCAGTGATGTCCAGATCTTGTGGCCGTTGATGAGCCACCCGCCATCGACTTTGTTGGCGCGAGTGCTCAGCGACGCAAGGTCAGAACCTGCACCCGGTTCGCTGAACAGCTGGCACCAGCGCTGGGTTCCACGCAGGATCGGATCGGCGAACCGTTGTCGTTGATAGTCGGATCCGTGCGTGAGGATCGTGGGAAGTATCCACTCTGCGATGCCCAGCGACGGCCGTTGAACATCGGGACGCTTGTCGAACTCCTCGGCGATGATCACCTGCTGGAGCGAGGATGCACCGACTCCCCACGGCGCAGGCAGATGCGGCGCGACCAGTCCGTGGTCGGCCAGCAGATTTCGCTGGTCTCCCCACGCAAGTCCAGGTGCTCTGTCCTCATAAGACGCGTGCTCGTTGTGTCGGTTGCGGGCGAGGTCGAGTGTCGCCGCCACAGATGCGCGGAACTCCGATTCGATGGCCCCCAGATTCAAGGCGGTCGACCGCTTCTCCTCCAGTAGGAGCTCACCCGACTCACGCGCCCACTGCGTGACTGATCCGATGGACGCTGCGAGCCCGATGGCGCGTCGCCAGTACAGGTGGGTGTCGTGTTCCCATGTGTATCCGATGGCGCCGTACATGAGCAGTGCGTCGAGCACCAGGTCGGGACCCGTCGCAACGGACATCAGGGCTGCCGCCCCTGCGGCCAGTCGTTGTTGCTCGGTCGAATCCGTCGAAGCCCGAACAGCGTCCCAGGCTGCGGCGGAGGACAATTCGGAGTTGACGAGCAGCGCCGCCGCCTTGTGTTGCATTGCCTGAAAAGCGCCGACGGGCTGACCGAACTGCTCGCGGGTGCGGATGTAATTTGTCGCGTCCTCCGCACATCGGCGCACGGTGCCCGCGGACGCGCACGCGGTGAGGGCGACCACGGTGCAGCGTGCGCGCTCGGTGGAGATTCCGGTGAGTTCAGCGCCAGCGTCGACCGAGTGGGAGGTCAATGTGACGCTGCCGACGTCTGTGCTGAGGTCGGTACCGCGTTGGGGCGCGACCGACAGGCCCGCGGATTGCGAATCGAGTGCGAACCAGCGCACGGTGCCGTCGTCACTGGTCGCGGCAAGCAGAATACGTTGTGCGGCTACAGTTCCCAGTGTCGGTGCGCTCGAGCCGTCGAGAAGCCATCCCTCACCGTCGCGGACAGCGACGACGTTGGAGTGCTCCGGTAGCACGACGGCGGCGGGTGTTCCGGCAGCGCAGTAGGCCATCATGGTGGCACCGGAAGCGTCGGCCAGCGCGGCGACTGCACCGGTGATCGCGGTTGCAAGCAAGGGGCCAGGCAGTAAGGCCGCAGCAGCGGCTTCGATGACGCACCCGAGATCGGTGAGGGAGCCGCCCTGTCCTCCGGCAGTAGGGGGGAGGTGCACCGCGTGAAACCCGTACGCCGTGAACTCTTCCCACCACGGCGGCATCTCGCCGGCTGCAATCGACTCGAACGATGCTCGCGTCTTGTCGACCGGTGCATGGCGCGCGGCAAAGCTCGTGACTGCGTCCGCCAATTGCTCTTGCTCGTCGGTGATCGCTAGGGCCATGAATCAGTCCGCCAGACCAAGGATACGAGCGGCGTTGCCGTACAAGAACTTCGGCCACACCTCCTCCTTCAGCGGCACGTTGGGCAACTCGCTGAATATTCGTTCCAGCGACAGCCCCATCGGGAAGTAGCCGGCATAGAGGACCTTGTCGGCGCCGCGGGAGTTGGCGTAGTCGACGATCGCCTTCGGGTAGTACTTGGGGGCGAACGCAGACGTGGAGTAGTACAGATTCGGCCACTTCAACATCAGCTTGACCGCAAGGTCCTCCCAGGGTTCGCAGCCGTGCCGAGTGACGAACACCAGATCGGGGAAGTCGAACATCACGACGTCTATACGCGAGACCTCTTGTGGAGCAAAGGGCACCCTCGGGCCGGGTATCCCGGCGCACACGAAGATCGGGAGTCCGAGTTCGACGCACGTGGCGTAGATCGGGTACATCTTCGGGTCGTCGATGGCCACCTGCGGAAAGGTCCCCGCAGGAAACACCGAAGTCGCCCGTATCCCATACTCCTCGTAATCGCGGCGGATCGCGTTCACAGAGCCCATCACGTCGTTGGGGTCGAGAATCGCGCCTGACGCGACGAAACGGTCAGGGAACGTCTTGAGCGCTCGGGTTGCGTACTCTTCCGAGACACCGATCATTGCCCTCTCGATGTTGAACCGGTCCATTTGTTGCAACACGAGCGACACCGGATCGTCGGTGGGCAGTTCCTTGGGAACGTCTTTGAACATGTACTCAACCGGGAAGTCGAAATCTTCTTTGGACTCGCGATCTTTGGTCTGCCGCCGGATGAAGTCGTACTGCGCCGACCCCTCGTGGGGAAAGCCGATCATGGTGTCGATCACGGGGAGACCGACGGGTCCAGACATTGATTCCTCCGATCGGGTGTGCGCTGCAAGCAGCGCCACGGCTCGTCTTCAATATTGAAACATGGTTCTAGTTAGGTCAAGCAGCAGGGCGGACGGGAGACCAAAAGCGCAGCATGAGGGGACTCAATGCGCTACGGTCGCGCGAAACCGATAGAACTATGTTCTTATTAATTGACCTCCAGCCACAGAAAGGCCGATCGTGACAGCCAGGATCGCGGGACGCGCCGAGGGGGACGTCCTGTCGGTAGCGGATATGACCAGCGGGCAGTTGGTACGCAGGGCGAAAATCGTCGAGGCGGTTATCGCCTTGATCAATGAGGTTGGCGCCGACGCCGTGCAGATGCGCGATGTGGCTCAACGGTCCGGCGTGGCACTGGGGACCGTGTATCGCTACTTCAATTCGAAGGAACATCTGCTCGCAGCCGCGCTTGAGGACTGGCAGAAGCGGTTGACGCGGCGCGTTGCCGCAGCAAGCGATACCGCCGGCGTCGGCCCGCTGCCTGGGACACTCGACTACTTGCAACGTGCGCAGCGGGCATTCCATCGCAATCCGAACATGACCGCATTGATGCTGCAGGCGATGACGTCCACGGACCCTGAAACCAAAACGGGCATTGAACACATGGCCCGCACCAACACCGACCTGTTCGATCGTCTGCTCGAAGGCATTGCGCCGGAATCTATTCCAAACGTCAGCTTCGGAGTGAACGCGGCGCTGTCAAGCGCGTTGGCAGCCGTGCTCACCGGAGCGCTGAGTCTCGACCAAGCGGTAGACCGGGTCGAGTGGGTGACTCGAACACTCGTCGACGCCGCCACACCCTGAGTTGCGCGCAGTCCGGTACTTTCGCGGTTCCACCGATATCCTGTATCGGGGTCGATTCCCGGTAAGTCCGGCCGCCGCCCGCCCGAACGCATGTAGGCGTAACAAAACAGGGGATCTGATGGAGCTATTGGCAGCGGAGCGGGAATTCACGGCGTACGGGCCGTCGCATCTGATCGTGCTCGCGGTGTTCGCGATAGGCGCGGCATTGCTCGTTTGGAGTGGACGTAAGCAGACCGAGGCCCAAGCTCGTCTCTTCAGCCGGGGTTTCGCGCTCGTCATCCTCGCGATGTTCTTGGTGGCGTTGACGTACAAGCTGATGAGCCCGGTCCTTGACACGTCGATACCGCTGCAGCTCTGCGATGTCGCGGAACTTGTCGCGGTCTATGCCCTCTGGACACAACGGCATTGGGCGTTCGTGCTCACGTACTACTGGTGCCTCGTGCTCAGTTCGCAAGCGTTGATCACACCCGACGTGGGCACGGCAGAAGAAGGGTCGCCGGATTTTCCCCATCACCTTTTCATCACCTTCTTCGCGCTGCACGTGCTGGTCGTGTGGGCGGCCATTTACCTGACGTGGGGGCGCAGGATGCGGCCGAGCTGGCGCGACTACCGGTTCGCGATCATCGCCACGCTGGTGTGGGGAGCATTCACGTTCACGTTCAACGCGATCGTCGGAACCAACTACGGCTACTTGAACGGCAAGCCACCGACCGCATCGGTACTGGACTTCCTAGGTCCGTGGCCGGTGTATCTGCTCATCGAGGTGGCGATTGTGCTCGTCGTTTGGGCGCTGATCACCTGGCCGTGGGAACGAATGCGCCGCCCGGCCGAACAGAGCCAGACTGCAGTCTGAGCCCGCCCGGCGGGTCAGACCGCCGATTCTCCGGTCGCCGAGAAGATGACGCGGCGACCGATCTCGACCGCATGGTCGGCGAACCGCTCGTAGTAGCGGCCCAGGAGCGTGACGTCGACAGCAGGGGCCACGCCGTGTTTCCACTCCCTGTCCATCAACACCGAGAACAGGTGACGGTGGAGGTTGTCCATATCGTCGTCGTCGTCGGCGAGCTGTTCTGCGCGGTGTGTATCCATGGAAAGGACGACCTGCTTGACGTTGCTTCCCATATCGACCGCGATGCGGCCCATTTCGGTGAAGTAGCCGTTGACTTCCTCGGGGAGCACTTTTTGCGGATGCCGTCGACGGGTGATTTTGGCGACGTGCAGGGCCAGCGCGGCCATCCTTTCGACATCGGCGATGTTCTTCAAGGCGCTGACCACCGCCCGTAGATCACCGGCGACCGGTGCCTGCAACGCGAGAACGGTCAAGGCCTGCTCCTCGGTCTTCCTGGCGTGTTGCAGGATGGCCTCGTGGTCGGTGATCACCTGCTCGGCGAGAACCAGGTCGGCCTGCAGAAGGGCCTGGGTCGCGGATTCCATCGCCTTGCCCGCAGAACCGCACATCTCGGCGATTCCGACGATCAGGTCGTCGAGCTGCTGATGGAATGCATTACGCACGCTATGAGTTTAGGCGCAAAGGGCCCGGTACAGGCTCTTCGCCTCGCCCAACGCGTCCCGACGCCATATGTCTGTCGGGAGGCGTTCACTAATGTCATTATCTGACGATGTATGACCCCCGCGTGTCGGCCCGCGGTGAGCGATCGGCGTTGGTATCGCCGGACTTGCACGTCGGCAGCTTCCGCTTCTGGTTCGTCGGGCAGTCATGGGAATGGTCCGACGAGGTCGCCCGGATGCATGGCTATCAGCCCGGCGAGGTCGTGCCCACCACCGAGTTGCTGCTTTCCCACAAGCATCCCGACGACCGTCAGCACGTCCAGGACGCGCTCGACCATGCCCTGCTCTCTCGGGCGTCGCTCTCGAGCCGTCACCGCTTCATCGACACCGGTGGCCGGGTCCACACCGTCATCGTGCTCGCCGACCGAATGCTCGACGACGACGGCACAGTCGTGGGAACCGAGGGCTACTACGTCGACTTGACCGACACGTTCGACCAGACGCGACGCCAAGTCCTGGACGCCTCACTTCCGGAACTGGTGGAGTCACGCGCGGCGATCGAGCAGGCCAAAGGCGCTCTCATGTTGGTCTACCGCATCGACGCCAACGCGGCGTTCGAGCTGTTGCTCTGGCGTTCGCAACACACAAACACCAAACTGCGCGCGCTGGCAACTCAGGTAGTCGCCGAGCTCGCTACCGTCGACTTCGAACCCGGCGACCTGCGGCGGTCGTTTGATCACCTACTGCTCACCGCGCACGAACGCATCGATCGCGACGGCGAGGAATGAGCGTGTGCGCCAGCAGCAAATTGGGTACCGATCATCCAACCATCGGCTAGCAACAGGTGCAGAGACGTGGCTCTACTGGAAGTGAATCAGGATGTTCGCGACGCAGCTGTCGTGGTATCGGCGGCGGGCGAGGTCGACTCCGCGAGTTTCACCAACCTGGAGTTCCATCTCGACACCGCCCTCAAGAGGGCGCTCGACCATTCGGCCTTGCTTCTGGTCATCGACCTGTCGGAGGTCACGCATTTCGGCAGCGCCGGGCTCAACGCCGTCCTCGAATGCCACGAGCAGGGACAGGTTCTGGGGGTCGCCGTCCGCGTAGCCGCTGCCAACTCAGAGGTGCTGCGTCCGATCCAGATCACCAAGCTCGACGCGATCCTGCGGGTCTATCCGAGTCTGTCCGCCGCACTCGATGGACATTGACATGAGCGGTACCGCCGGCGAGCGCGATGGCGTGGCCACCGTTTTCAGCGCGGACGCGGAAATCGGCTTCGACCTTGCCCAGGTGGACTGGGAGGGCACCCCACTGGGTTCGCCGCATCAGTGGCCGCAGAGCCTACAGACGGCGGTCGGCATCCTGCTGTCGACTCGTTTCTCGATGTGGATGGCATGGGGACCGGATTTGACGTTCTTCTGCAATGCCGCGTATCGACGCGACACGCTGGGCCGCAAGTACCCGTGGGCGTTGGGACGGCCGGCCCGCGAGGTGTGGGCGGAGATCTGGGACGACATCGGACCGCGAATCGACGGGGTCTTGTCCACCGGAGAAGCCACCTGGGACTCCGAGCTGTTGCTCTTCTTGGAGCGCTCCGGATATCAGGAGGAGACCTATCACACGTTCTCCTATAGTCCGCTACGCGACGAGGAAAACCAGATCGTCGGCATGCTGTGCGTGGTCAGTGAGGACACGCAACAGGTGATCGGCGAGCGGCGGATGGCGACGCTGCGCGATCTTGGCTCCGATCCAAGCGTCGTGCGCAGCGAGGAAGAGTCACTCGCGTTCGCCGGTCGCCAGCTCGGACAAAATTTGCGCGACCTCCCGTTCACGCTGACCTACCTGCTCGATGACAGCGGTGACGCACGGCTCACCGGCTCGAGCGGTATCGACCCTGGGCATCCCGCGGCTCCTGCGCTGATACCCGCTGGCGAGAATCGGCCGTGGCCGGCAGCGGAGGCTGCGCATGGCGACACGCTATCGGTAGGTCTGGACGGCTTGCCGAATCTGCCGACGGGGGATTGGCGCGACCCCCCGACTGAGGCACTGCTGGTGCCGTTGCTGCTGCAGCAGGGCGGCACTCCTCGCGGGTTCCTGGTGGCTGCACTGAACCGCTACCGCCCCTTGGATGATGCCTACCGCGACTTCGTGACGCTCGTTGCGGGGCATATCGCCTCCGGTATCGGTAGTGCGAGAAGCTTCCGGGACCAGCAACGCCGGGCGGAGGAGCTGGCGGAACTGGATCGTGCCAAGACGACGTTCTTCTCGAACATCAGCCACGAATTCCGCACTCCCCTGACGTTGATACTCGACCCCGTTGACCAGCTGCGGGGTCGCACCGAACTCGACGAACCGACCCGCCAGGAGCTGGATACCGTGTGGCGCAACGGGTTACGTCTGACCAAGCTGGTCAACTCGTTGCTGGATTTCTCGCGCTTCGAGGCGGGCCGCACCCAGGCGCACTTCGTGCCGGTCGACGTTGCGGCCGTCACCGCAGAGCTGGCGAGCGTGTTTCGGTCCGCCGTCGAACGGGCGGGCCTTGGTTTTGTCGTCGACTGCCCACCTCTTGACGATGTCGTCTACATCGATCGCGATATGTGGGAGAAGGTGATTCTCAACCTCCTCTCGAACGCGTTGAAGTTCACCTTCGAAGGCAGCATCTCCGTAGGCGTCCGCGGCGAGAACGGCGAAGCGGTAGTGACTGTGGCGGATACCGGCATCGGCGTAGCGGCCGCGGAGATACCCCGGCTGTTCGAGCGCTTCCACCGCATCGAAAATGTACGCTCCCGATCCAACGAGGGCAGTGGTATCGGATTAGCCCTTGTCAAGGAGTTGGTCGAGGTCCACCGCGGCAGCATCGCGGCCGACAGCACAGAAGGTGTCGGGACCACCTTCACCATTCGTATACCGCTCGGCACCGCGAATCTGCCCACCGCCCAGGTTGTGACGGTGGATGCCGGCCGGGCATCTTCGGCAACTGCCGAACCCTATGTGCAGGAGGCATTGCGCTGGATCCCGGCCGAGACGGGTCATACGGCCGAGGAGTCGGGGAAAACCGGTGAGGACGTGTCAGGTACGGGCACTCGGAAGCCGATCCGTGCGCTGATCGCTGACGACAACGCCGATATGCGCGACTATCTGGTGCGCCTGCTGAGTAACGACGGCTACGAGGTCCACGCGGTCACCGACGGTCTGCAGGCCCTGGACGCAGTTCGTACCACCCTGCCCGACATCGTCGTCAGCGACGTGATGATGCCGCAGCTCGACGGGCTGGGGCTGGTGGCGGCCCTGCGTTCGGATCCGCGGACGGTGGCGATACCGGTGCTGCTGTTGTCCGCACGCGCCGGACAGGAGGCGTCGATCGGCGGTCTGCAGGCCGGCGCAGACGACTACCTCACGAAACCGTTCGCGGCCGCGGAACTGCTTGCGCGGGTGCGTGCCAACGTCGGGCTGGCTCGGATGCGCAGTCATCACGCCCGCTGGCGCACCGCGCTCGTCGACTCGCTGCAAGAAGCGTTCTTCGTGTGCGACGAACGCGGGGCCGTCATCGAAATCAACACGGCGTTCACCGACATCCTCGGGTTCGGCGTCGACGGCCTGCCATACGAACCCGTCCACCCGTGGTGGCCGTCGGCCGACACGGATCCCGACGCCCACAGGGAGATGGCGGAGGCTTTCGAGGCCCTCCGGGACGAAAAGGAGGGCACGCTGACAGCTCCCGCCTCCCATCGCGACGGACACCGAGTATGGGTGTCCGCCGCCTTCAGCCACGTCGACGATCCCGACACCGGGCGTCGCGTCATGGTCGGCACTTTCCGCGACGTCACCGCCGAGCACTACACCGTGCAACGAGAGTCTGCGCTGGCTGCGCTCAATCAGCAGCTCGCACAAGCCGATTCACTTGGGGACGCCGTACGCGCCGCGGCCCAGGAGTTTTGCGACATCTGGTCGGCGCGCCTCGTGGTGGCAGTCACGTTCCCGGTCGATGAGACAGAGGCCGACCCCGCGGACGTCGTATGCGTAGGCGAGCCCGCGACGTTGGAGCAGTTGGAGCCGCGCATCCGCGATGTCATCCATGCATTGCGGGGCGGTGACCTACTCGATTCCTCCACAACGGAACTCGACATCGCCGGCATCGCGCTGCAGCATCCGGGTGGTGTCCTCGTGATCGTGGTCGAACTCCACGAGCGCCGACCGTTCACATCGGAGGACCACACGCTGTTGACCGTGCTGGCCGGGCGCCTCGGACAGGGCCTGCAGCGGGTACACCAACTCGACCAACAGCGCGAGACCGCATTGGCGTTGCAGCACGCGATCCTCGGTCCCGATGTGTCCGGTGGATTCGCGGTGCGATACCAGCCCGCGACCCGGCCCCTGCATGTCGGCGGCGACTGGTACGACGTCGTCGATCTGGACGACGGCCGTGTCGCCCTGATCGTCGGCGACTGCGTCGGGCACGGGCTGGCGGCGGCGACGGTGATGGGTCAGCTCCGAAGCGCATGTCGCGCACTGCTACTCGAACAATCCAGCCCGTCCGCGGCGCTGACGGCTCTCGACCGGTTCGCCGCCCGTCTGGAGGGTGCGCGGTGTACGACGGCGTTCTGCGCGGTGCTGAATCCGGATTCTGGGGAAGTCGTGTATTCCAGTGCCGGTCACCCACCGCCGATTCTCGTCATGGCCGATCGCAGCACGCAGTTGCTCGACGGCGCCGCGGCGACTCCGCTCGGATTGCGGTACGACCACTCACGACCCGAGGCTCGCGCGACCATGCCCGCCCGCTCGACGCTGTTGTTGTACACCGACGGTTTGATCGAGCGTCGTCGTGAATCGCTGGACTTGGGGATTCGCCGTGCCACCGATCTCGTCAAAGACAATCGGGACACCGCGCTCGAGGGGCTCGCCGATGAGATCATGTCGCGCCTGGCGCCCGGCGACGGTTACCAGGACGATGTCGCCGTTCTGCTGTACCGGCAGCCCGCGTCACTCGAAATCGACATCGCCGCAGACGTGGGCGAGCTTGCATCGACTCGCGCTACGCTGCGCGGCTGGCTGATCCGCGCCGGCGTGGATGCCGAGCAGACGTTGGACGTGCTTATCGCGGTGGGCGAAGCGGTTGCCAATTCGATCGAGCACGGACACCGGGAGCAGCGCGATGGCACGGTCCGTTTGCGCGCGACGGCTTTGGCGGATCGATTGCATCTGACGGTGGTCGATACCGGGTCGTGGCGCCCACCGCAGGCAGACCCGACGTCATTTCGGGGTCGGGGCATCATGCTGATGCGCGCACTGATGCAGGATGTGACCATTGAGCCGAGTGACGGCGGCACGACGGTTCGCATGCACACGGGGATCGCCTGATGGCCACTCCACTTTCTGTCCGTACCAGTCTTGTCGACGGCACCGCGGTGCTGAGCGTGGCCGGCGAAATCGATATGAGCAATGTCGGCGTGTTCACGACCGCGATCGCCGACGCGATGGTGCCGGCTTCCCACGACGGCGGTGTCTTGACGATCGACCTGACCCGCGTCGAGTACTTGGACAGCGCCGGCATCGGCGCGTTGTTCGATCAGGCCGATCGCATCCGCCTGATCGTCAACCCGATGCTGATGCCGGTCCTCAGGGTCAGTGGTCTCACCAACGTGACTTCGGTGATAGCTCGATAGCAGCACCGGTCGGTGATCAACGACCGAAGAGAGGCCGCAGAGGTCTGCGGCCCCTCCCGGCTCCCCCCACCTATTCAGGGTTCTTGGCGTACCGCAGTAGGAAGGCTGCGGACACCAATGCCGCGCCGAGGGCGAACACACTCCACAGCACCAGCGGGAACACGAGCGAGACGGGGGACCAGCCGACGCTGGAGAACGTCGCGGCGGTATAGATCAACCAGAACACCCGATAGAAGGACCACAGCGCGGCGATGCCGGCGCTGATACCGATGACGAGGCTGTACGTGCGGTCGACCTGGCTGATCTGTTCCTGAACACGGGTGGGCACGATGTTCATTGCGGTTTCCTTCATGTCATGCGGCGCCGGTTTGGCGTCGTCAGTGCGGCAAGTACATCGAGCAGGTACGGCTACCGATCCCAAGAAGACGGTCCGCCACCGGGGCTGCGCCTGTGGAGTTGCTGTGAAAACCCTGTCAGACCTGCGGCTCAGCAATTGACAGCTGACAGTTTGACTGGCTACATATATGCGCAGGCGTGTTCCAACCGATACGGAAGGTGTAACGCGCACGGCTTCTTGTAGGCCGGGGTGGAGGGGCCGGTAATCCGACTTATGAGTTCTGGTACCACGGAGCGATCGAAGATCGCACACGCCATTCGCGTGCTCGCCGTGCCCATCGTGCTGGGCTGGATGGTCCTGACGGTCGTCACCACCGTCTTCGTACCTTCGCTGGAGAAGGTGGGCGAGGCCCAAGCCGTGTCGATGAACGCACACGATGCGCCGGCGTTCATCGCGATGCAGCGCATCGGTGCGAATTTCGAGGAGTTCGACTCCGACAGCAACGCCATGGTCATCCTCGAGGGGGACAAGCCTCTCGGCGACGAGGCGCATCACTATTACGACGAGTTGATCAAGGCCTTTGAGGCCGACCCCGAGCACGTCGAGCACGTCGCTGACTTCTGGAGCGATCCACTGACCGCGGCGGGTGCGCAGAGTAGCGACGGCAAATCCGCCTACGTTCAGCTGTATCTGCGCGGCAACATGGGCGAGACGCGGTCCAACGAGTCCATCGCCGCCGTTCGCGACATCATCGAGGAGACACCCGCAGCGCCGGGCGTCAAGGCGTATGTCACCGGCGGGGCGGCGTTGAGCGCCGACCAGCGCGTCGCCGGCGACAAGGGCGCGGTCAAGGCGACGTTGGTGACGCTGGTGGTCATCTTCGTCATGCTGCTGGTCGTCTACCGCTCGTTCGCCACGACGATCCTCATCCTGCTCATGGTGTTCATCGAACTCGGCGCCTCCCGCGGAATCGTGGCGTTCCTCGGAAACGCGGGCGTCATGGGGTTGTCGACCTTCGCGACGAGTCTGCTCACGTTGATCGCCATCGCTGCGGGCACTGACTACGCGATCTTCCTCATCGGGCGCTATCAAGAGGCCCGCGGAGACGGCGAGGACCGGGAAGCCGCGTACTACACCATGTTTCACGGCACCGCACACGTGGTGCTCGGGTCCGGCCTCACCATCGCCGGTGCGATGCTGTGCCTCAAATTCACCCGTCTGCCGTGGTTTCAGACCATGGCGGTGCCCTGCGCGGTCGGCATCCTCGTCGCGGTCATCGCTGCGCTGACCCTCGGCCCGGCCGTGGTCGTCATCGGCAGCCGCTTCGGTCTGTTCGAGCCCAAACGCGCCATCAAGTCCGTCGGCTGGCGCCGAATCGGTGTGGTCGTGGTGCGGTGGCCGGGCCCGATCCTCGTGGCCACGTGCGCCCTTGCGCTGATCGGTCTGCTCGCCCTGCCTGGTTACAAGACCGATTACGACGCGCGGCACTTCATGCCCGAGGACACCCCGGCCAACATCGGATACGCCGTCGCCGACCGGCATTTCGACAGCGCCAGAATGAACCCCGAGTTGATGATGGTGGAAAGCGACCACGACCTCCGCAACTCGGCGGACTTCCTGGTGATCGACAAGATCGCCAAGGCGCTCTTCCGGGTTCCCGGCATCGCGCGGGTGCAGACGATCACCCGTCCCGACGGAAAACCGATCGAGCACACCACGATCCCGTTCCTGCTCAGCATGCAGGGCACGACGAACCAGCTGAACCAGAAGTACAACCAGGACCGCATGGCCGACATGTTGGTTCAGGCCGACGAGATGCAGACGACCATCGACACGCTCACGCAGATGTCGGCGCTGACCGAGCAGATGGCCGCCGTCACCCACAGCATGGTCGCGAAGACCAGGGACATGACCGTCGACATCGCCGAATTACGTGACAACATCGCCAATTTCGACGATTTCTTCCGGCCGATGCGGAACTACCTCTATTGGGAACCGCACTGCTACAACATCCCGGTCTGTTGGTCGATCCGGTCGGTCTTCGACACCCTGGATGGCGTCGACATCATGACTGCCGACATTCAGCAGTTGTTGCCCGATCTGGAGCATCTCGACACGCTGATGCCGCAACTGGTCGCGCTGATGCCCGCGCAGATCCAGACCATGAAAACGATGAAGGCGATGATGTTGACGATGTATGCCACCCAGAAGGGCATGCAGGATCAGATGGCGGCGCAGCAAGAGAATTCGTCCGCGATGGGCGACGCTTTCGACGACTCGATGAACGACGACTCGTTCTACCTGCCGCCGGAAGTGTTCGAGAACGAGGACTTCAAACGCGGCATCGAGAACTTCATCTCACCCGACGGCAAGTCGGTGCGCTTCATCATCGAGCATGACGGCGATCCCGCTACCCCCGAGGGCATTGCGCGCATCGACGCGCTCAAGCAGGCGGCCAAGGAAGCCATCAAGGGCACGCCGTTGGAGGGTTCGACGATCTTCCTCGGCGGCACTGCCGCGACCTATAAGGACATGCGGGACGGTGCCAACTACGACCTGCTGATCGCCGGATTGTCCGCGGCAGCACTCATTTTCGTCATCATGCTTCTCATCACGCGAAGTGTCGTGGCATCGGCGGTCATTGTGGGCACCGTACTGCTGTCGCTCGGTACGTCGTTCGGGCTTTCGGTGCTTGTCTGGCAACATCTGCTGGGCATTCGCCTGCACTGGATTGTTCTGGTGATGTCGGTGATCCTGTTGCTGGCAGTCGGTTCCGATTACAACTTGCTCCTGGTGTCGCGGTTCAAGGAGGAACTGCACCACGGGTTGAAGACGGCGATCATCCGGGCCATGGCGGGATCGGGTTCGGTGGTGACGTCGGCCGGTCTGGTGTTCGCCGCGACCATGGCGTCATTCATATTCGGCGACCTACTGTCCATCGCGCAGGTCGGCAGCACGATCGCGCTGGGGCTCTTGTTCGACACCTTGATCGTGCGGTCGTTCATGACGCCGTCGATCGCCGCGCTGATGGGGCGCTGGTTCTGGTGGCCTCAGGTTCCGCAGACGCCCGCGTCGAAGCGCAGGATGCAGAAGATCTTCGGCGATCGCGACGCCGCCGTGCGATCCTGACCGGCGCTCCTACCGCGCGGCGTGCCGGCCGAGGAACTCCACGACGGCATCCGCGAAAAGGTCGTTGCGGTCGCCCGCGACCATATGGCCGGCGCCGCCAACGTCGACGAAATCGACCTCGGGAAACCTGGCGATGAACGCGTCGGCCCGTTCCTGGGTGACGAGGTCGCTCATCTGCCCCCGCACCAGCAGCATGGGCACACCCGCGTCGACAATCGTTTGGACAGCGGCGTGCATCCGATCGACCTCGGTCACCTCGGTGGGCGGCAGCGCCGAGGTGCCGTCGATGAATTTCGGATCCCAGTGCCAGTACCAACGGCCGTCGCGCTGGCGCAGGTTCGCCCGCAGCCCGTCCAGATCTGTGGGCCGCGGACGGTGCGGGTTGTATTCCTGGATCATGTCGGCGACTTCGTCCAGTGAGTCGAATCCAGACTGCATGCGATCGAACATGAAGTTGTGGATCCGCGATGCGCCGGACTGATCCATATCGGGCACGATGTCGACGAGCACGACCGCGCGTGCCGTCCCCGGCGCGAGTTCACCCTCGAGAAGCATCGAGGTGAAGCCCCCGAGCGACGCGCCCACCAACACCGGCTTCGGCGGAAGATCGCGCAGCACTTCGAGCACGTCGCGCGCGAAGGAGGCGACGCGATAGTCCCCGTCGCTGGACCAGTCGGACTCGCCATGGCCGCGGAAGTCGAGGGTCACCGCCTGCCATCCACGCTCGGCTACGGCGCCTGCGGCGCGGCCCCAGGACCGGCGGGTCTGCCCGCCGCCGTGCAGGAACACCACCGCCGGGGCAAGGGGATCGCCGATGCGATCGCCGACGATGCGAACGCCGCCGTCGCCGGCCGTGGTGAACGCTTCGGGTGCGGTGGTCATCTTGTGTTCATAGCGCGGATGCGCGGCTTTCGGGACGGCATCGGGAAACCGTGGCGTGTGCGGCACGGATCACTCGAGGAAACCGTTGGTGACGAACGCGTGGTCACCGATCCGGCACGTGGTGGCACCCTGGTAGGTCGAGCCGCAGGCGGCGGGCCCGTTCTCGAGCCGTTCACCGGCAGGAAGGGCGTCGACGTCACGCGTGTCATCGCCGCAGCGTCGCACACCTGTCATTGCCGAGCCGTGGAATTTCTGAAGCTCTGACGCACCCGTTAAGAAACCTCCAAGGCGATCGCCACAGAGTCCTCCCCAACACAGTGAGGAGGAAGACGATGACTGCAATCCGGGAAATGGCCCCGATCGACACGACGGGCCGCCGCGTGCTGACCTTGCATGGAAACCGCGTGGCGTACCTGGATGAAGGCGCGGGAGACGTGCTGTTGCTGATCCACGGCATCGGCGGCAGTTCGGACTGCTGGCGCAACGTCGTGCACAAGCTCTCCGAGCGGCATCGCGTCATCGCCGTCGATCTCCTCGGTCACGGTCAGTCCGACAAGCCGCGAGGGGACTACTCGCTGGGTGCCTTCGCGGTGTGGCTGCGTGACTTCCTCGATGCCCTGCACATCCGTGAGGTCACCGTCGTGGGACATTCGTTCGGCGGTGGCGTGGCCCTGCAGTTCGCTCATCAGCACAAGGAGTACTGCCGCCGGCTGGTGTTGATCAGCAGTGGCGGGCTGGGCCCCGACCTGGGCCGGCTGCTGCGCATGCTGTCTCTGCCCGGCGCCGAGATCGCGTTGCAGCTGCTCGCGTCGCGGCCGGCGGTCGAGGTCGGCAAGGCGCTTCGCAAGCGCGCGCTCTTGTCAGGCCGCGATGTCACCAGATACAGCGAGACGTTGAAGGGTCAGGCCGCGCTGTCGGACCGACGTAGCCGCGCGGCGTTTCTCCGCACGCTGCGCTCGGTCGTCGATCACCGCGGCCAGGCGGTCTGCGCATTGGATCGGCTGCGGGCAGACCTGCCGACGCTGATCATCTTCGGTGACGAGGACCGTTGCATCCCTGTCGCGCACGCACATTCGGTACATCAGGCGATTCCGGGCAGCGAGCTGCACGTCATACCCGGTGTAGGCCATCAGCCTCAGGTGCAGTGCCCCGACCTCGTCGCGCGCCTCGTCAGTGATTTCGCCGACCGGACGGAGTCGCGTCCGGCATCCGTGCGTGCCGCGCGACGCACCCTGCACGCAGTCCCGGCCTGACACCGAGCCTTTAAGAACTCTCCAAGCCCCCACCCGGACATTGGTGTCTAACGGTTCACAACAGTGCACAGCCCAACGATCCGAAGGAGTGGAAATGGCCGTCGAATCCGTTCACGTAAACGCGGTTTACCCCCATTCCGACACCCGCTACGAGTGGGTGGAGGCGACCGTCGACTTCGCCGTCGACCCCGAGTTGTTGTCGAACGAGCGCATCGTCGACCTCGAACTCGCTCCTCGCGACGCCGACGGGCTGGTCCGCTTCGACGCTGACCTGAAACTTCTGCGCCCCGTCGACGGTGGCAACGGCAAGCTGCTTTTCGTCGTACCCAACCGCGGCGTACCCACCCTTGCGCCGTGGCTGAAGAACGGCTTCCTGCTGGATCGCGGCTACACCATCGCGTCGTGCGGCTGGCAGTGGGACACTCAGCGCGGGTCCGGCATCCTCGGAATATCCGCTCCGCAGGCTGACGTGCCGCCGGGATTCATGCGTCTGGAATGGCGATCCGACAGTGCGAGCGTGGATCATCCACTCAGCTTCACCGTGCCCGAGATCGACGCGCTGCCCGCCGGCGCCGAGGCGATGTTTACGTTCACCGATTATCCGACGGTCGACGTCGAGGACCCCGACGCCGTTCTGAGCGTTCGCACCTCGCCCGATGCCGAGCCGACCATCATCCCAAGGGAGAGTTGGCGATTCACCGATCAGACGCATCTGACGCTCGATGGCGGTTTCAAGCCGTTCCACTGGTACGAGCTGGTGTACCGGACGTCGCGGGCGCCGGTCGCCGGCGCCGGCCTGCTGGCCATCCGCGACATCGTGTCGCACCTGCGGGGGGACGGCTCGATTGCCGGCATCCAGCACGCGTTCGCATACGGCGTCTCGCAGGCCGGCCGGCTCCTTCGTCAGTTCATTTCGGACGGGCTGAATGTCGATGAGGCGGGCATGATCGTCTTCGACGGCGTATTCAGCGAGTCCGCGAGCGCGGCAACGGGAGAGTTCAACCACCGGTACGCGCAGCCGTCCGTTGCACAGGTCAACGGCTTCGGGAACATGGCACCGTTCGCGGCTAGCGAACTGCTGGCGCGTCAGCGCGAATTGGGTGGAGTGCCGAAGACGATCTTCACCAACAGTGCAACCGAATACTGGACCAGCGGAGGCGCGCTGCTGCACGTCGACCCGGTCACCGGCGTGGATCTGCCCGAGGATCCCGATGTCCGCACCTACCTGCTGGCCAGCACCGACCATTTCGGCAGCAGCAAGCTCAAGGAGGCGCTGCCGGTCGCTAATCCGGTGCACCGCCTGGATGTCACGCCGGTCAACCGGGCGCTGCTCGTCGCGCTCGAGGACTGGGTCTGCGAGGGTGTCGAGCCTCCGCGCAGCAAGGTGCCGCGGACCAGCGACGGCACTGCGGTCGCGCGCAAGGAGGTCCTGTCGGTCTTCAGCCACGCCACCGGCCCGGACCCGTCGGCGCTACCGCACGCGCGGTACATCGACCTCGGTCCCGATGCCGATCGCGGGATCGGTCGCTGGCCGGTCAAGCTGGGCGAGCCGTACGTCGACCTGGTGTCGGCGGTCGACGCGGACGGCAACGAGGTCGCGGGCATCCGCCTTCCTGCCGTCGCCGCACCGCTCGCCTCATACACGGGCTGGAATCCGCGTCGTCACATCGACGAGTTGCCCGATGTGCTCTACGAGCGGGTGGGCAGCAAGTTGGCGTTCCCTCCGGGCCGGCCGTCGGTCACCGAACGGTATCCGTCCCGCGAGGACTACGTCGTCGCGGCCCGCACCGCGGCGGAATCGCTTGTTGCCGAGCGGTTCCTGCTCGCGGACGAGGTCGAGGCCATCGTCCAGAAGGCCGCAGCCGACTACTGACGGGCTTCATACACTCTTCACTCTGCACAGCGGCCGGGCGGCTTAGGCCCCGGCCGCTGTGCGCTTTGGTGCGCGTGGACGCGTCGAGGACTCGCCACCCTTCGTGGTGAGGGCCGGCGGCGTCGAGTGTGGGGTTGTAGCACGCCTGGGGCGGTTTGGTGTGTGTTGAGTCCACAGCCGGCGGGTGGGTGGGTCGATGTGATGACCGGCGACTGCTTGCCTTTGGTTGGGGCGTCGAGTGTGGGGTTGTGGCACGCCTGGGGCGGGCGGTTTCAAGCGGTAGATGCAACAGCGGGTGGTTTGGACGGGTTGGACAGTAGTTCGTCGAGGGCTTCGGCGGGTGTTTTCCAGCTCAAGGTTTCGCGGGGCCGGCGGTTGAGTTTGGTCGCGACGTAGTCGAGGTAATCGGCCGGAAAGACCGATAGGTCGGTGCCTTTGGCAAAGTATTGGCGCAGTAGGCCGTTGGTGTTCTCATTGGTGCCGCGCTGCCACGGGGAGTGCGGATCGCAGAAGTAAATATTGAGCTCGGCGGCTTGGGCGATCGCCGCATGGTTGGCCATCTCGCTGCCCTGATCCCAGGTCAGTGTTTTGCGCAGGATCAACGGCAGTTGCGCCATTTTCGCCACGATCGCTTCCTGCACGGCCACCGCGGTGTGATCGTCGGGCAGATGCAGCAGCATCACAAACCGGGTCATCCGTTCGACCACGGTGCCAATCGCTGAACCCGAGGCAGTACTGCCCAGGATCAGATCGCCCTCCCAATGCCCGGGCACCGCGCGGTCTTCAACCTCGGGTGGACGCTCACTGATGTTGACCATGTCGCGGATGCGACCACGGCGTTCATCGGGGCGGCGCTGGGGCTTACGCAACGCTCGCCCGGTGCGCAGACAGGTATGCAGTTCGCGACGCAGACTGCCTTTGCCCTGGACATAAATCGAGGTGTAGATGGTTTCGTGCGACACCCGCATCTCCACATCGTCGGGAAAATCCAGCACCAACCGCTTGGCGATCTGCTTGGGACTGTGCTCGTCGAGCAGCCGGGCCTGCACTTCATCGTGCAGCTCTCGCTAACAGCCAGCTTGCCCGCTTTCGGGCGACGCGCCCGCCGATCAGAGTATGCCTGCGCCGTCAGCGCGCAGTAGCCCCCCGCGGCGCTGCGGTACTCTGGCGTGCCCCGAAGGCATGCTTTCGCCGATACCCTGAGTTGCGGTCCGGGTGATCGACGGTGTGTCGGCCGTTGTTGTCGATTTCGCGTTTGATTGTCGACGCCGGCCGAGGAGGTAACAGCCGGCTACCAATCGCACGCAGCGACTCATTGGTCGCCACGCCGATTTCGATCTGAATCCGATCCTGCAGCGTCATCCGCGGCTTCAGGCCCGATGAGCTGGGCACTACCGATCGTGGTTTCACCCCGCCAGCGTCGCGGAACCAGCGAAATCCCGTGCGCCTCGACACGCCGACAGCCCAGCTTGCCTCCTCGACAGTATGGCCATCACTGACATGCCTCCAGAACTGACGAACAACAGAGCTCAAAGTCAAAACAGACAACGCAACACGCCTCCACACGAATCAGAGACTGTTGCATCGACCCCTAGACCCCAAGGCGGTTTGGCGTGTGTTGAGTCCACAGCCGGCGGGTGGGTGTCCGCGCCATGCAATAACCCCGCACTCGAGGGGCCGAGTGCGGGGTTAGGACGCGCGTCGCGTTCTAGACCGACATGGCGGGCACGCGAGGCTGCTCGCGCTGCTCTTGCACCTTGGCCTGCGGTTGGACCCGAAATGTCCGACCGCCGACGCGCACCGAGGCGCCGTCCCGGAAGGCCGTGGGTCGCCACGGGTCGATCCGCATCCACCCGTCCTGTCGAGGCTCACGGATGAATACGCCGTTCGTCGAGTTCCGGTCCACGACGAACAGCTCGCCGTCGATGATTCGAATCTCCATGTGCGCCCGGGACATCAGGCCGGAGCGGTCGTAGACAGACACCGGACGAAGACCCTGCCGCGCCGCGTGCGAGTCGTGCGGATAGCGACCGACGACGCAGTCACGGTCGACCTCGATCCGGGAGTTGTCATCGAGGACCACGCATCGCACGGGTGGTGTCGTCGCGGCGGCCTCCGTCGTCCACACCACCGCGCCGCGCCCCGGAACAACGCCGTCGGACATCGAGTAGACGGCGTTTTGGTCGGGAGCGGGAAGGGCGGGCCGCTTGCCCAGTTCGTCGACCGTGACCACCGCGGCGACGCCGGGCGTCCGCACGGTTTGGTGTAGGCAGCGGTTGCGCCCCTCGATCAGGGTGACCCCCGTACCGTCGTCGAGCGCCACCGTGACACCGCCGCACAAGAAGATCTCCAGACCCGTTTCGGTGGGCATGACGATGCCGACCTCCGCGAGATCGCGACTCCACGTGCCGCTCTGGGCGAGCTGCGAGAACGCATACGACAACATCGCGGGCTCGCTCCGCCGGACGATCTCGACGAGGTGCGACATCTGCTGGGCGGCCATCGCTTGTTGCGCCAGCGACTTGCGGTTGGCCACCACGATCACGATGCCGTTCACGTTCGCAACCAGATGCTGACCGGAGATGACCTGGACCCGGCGGGCGAGTTCGGCCGGCGTGCGGACCGGAGGCGCCGCATGCATCGAGTTCAGCGACAGAACAGCCGGCCTGGGCACCTCCATCGTCGCCTCTTCCACGGCGAAGGACAGCGCCTCGCTGATACCGATGCGGGAATGCAGCCACCGCAACGGTTTCGGTGCCCACCAGTTGAGTTCGCCTGCCAGACGTAGGAACGCCGGTACGACCACGCCACGAATGATCGTCGCATCGATCACGACGGCCAGCGCCGTGCCGATACCGAACATCTTCATGAACGACATTCCGTTGGCGAACGAGACCAGTGTGATGGTCAGCAAAAGTGCTGCGCTGGTGACGATCCGGCCGACCCGGCCAAGTCCGACGACGATGGCCTCGTCGTTCGACATACCCGAGTCTCTGGCCTCCTTGATGCGGCTCAGTAGGAAGATCTCGTAGTCGACGGAGAGGCTGAACGCGATGGCGCAGAGCAGAACCACCATCGACAAATTCAGCGGCGCAGGAGTGAATCCGAGCAGCGACGACAGATGCCCGTCCTGGAAGATCCACGTCATGACGCCGAGGACACCGGACAGCACCAGCAGGTTCAGTAGCAGCGCCTTCACCGGAACGACGACGCTGCCGGTGAACAGGAACAGCAGGATGAAGGTGAAGACCGCGATCAATCCGATCGCCCACGGCAGCCGCTGTGCGATCGCCGACCGGCTGTCGATCAGCGTGGCCGACGGTCCGCCCACCTCGACCTGCTTGTCGGTGATCTTCGCGCGGATGTCGTGCACGAGCTGTTCTGCCGCTTGGGAATCCGAGTCCACCGCAAGATATGCCAACACATAGGCCGCGCCATCACTCTCGCTGGGCGGGGCCTCGCCGACCTGCGCGCCGCGCTCGAACTTGCCGACGGATCCATTGACGAGTACCACGTCGGGCATCTGGGAGACATCGGCGGCAAGCGTTTCCAGGGCGTCGGCGTTGTTCTGCGTCACCAAGGTGATCGCCTGGGAGGGATCCAGCGGATAGTCCCGCTGTAACGACTCGGCCACCAGTCGCGCGTTCGAGTCGGTGGGCAGCGCGCGCTCATCGGGATTGGTGAACTGGACTTTCAGGAAAGGAACCCCGAGACCGATCAGCACCACGACGACGGGCAAGGCGTAGAGGAGTGGGCGGCGGATCACCGCCGCGGCGAACCGCCGCCAGAACGCGGAGTCCGCGGACGGGGGCGTCTTCCGCCGGATGATGGCCAGCGAGTCGATGCGCTTTCCCAGCAGCGACAGCATCGCGGGCAGCACGATGATTGCGCTCAACGCCGACAGCATGACGGTAGCGCTCGCGGCGATGCCGACCGAGCGCAGGAAATACGTGGGGAACACGAGCAGCGACAACATCGCCAGGGTGACCGTCGCCGCGCTGAAGATGATCGTGCGGCCCGCGGTGGCCACCGTGGCGACGATCGCCGCCTGGTGTTCCTTACCGCTGTCGCGTTCTTCGCGGAATCTCGACACCATCAACAGGCCGAAGTCGATGGACAACCCGAGACCGAAGGCCGTCGCGACGGTGAGGGCATGTGTCGAGACTTCGGTGACGCGCGTCATGAGTACGAGCACGAGCAGCGTCGTGACGATCGACGTGATGCCGACGACGATCGGCAGGAATGCGGCGATGAGCCCCCCGAAGACGATGACGAGCACGGCCATCGAGACCGGCAGCGCAATACTCTCGCTGACCAGGAGGTCCTTCTTGACTTTGGCTCGGATCTCTTGCTGGACACCAAGGGTGCCGCCGGCGCGCACCGCGACGTCCGGGTTGGCGGGCAGGTCGGCGACCAGTTGCTTGGCGGTGTCGGCCGCCTCATCCGCGGTTCCGCTGACGTGCACCAGCATGAGGCCGGAGCGATTGTCATGGCTGCGCAGATCGGTGGCCGCGGGGTCGGTGAACGATCGGAGGACTTTCGCCTCGGGCTCAGCTTTGATGAGGTCGTTGACCTGGTCGGCTACGTCGGCGACCTCGGGGCTGTCGACGGTGCCTTCCCGCGGAAGCACCTGGATCACCAGGTTCGCGGTGGTGCCGAAGTTCTGATCCATGACCTCGGCGGCGTGAGTCGACTCTGATGACGGGGCGTTGTAGCCGCCCACAGCGAGCTTGTCGGACACGCCGCCGCCGATGACGATGCTGACACCGAGCAGGAGCGCGAGGACTGCGAGAACCAGCTTGGGGGAGCGCACGGTGAAGGCGGCCAACCGCGTCAGCGCGCCGCCGTTCGCTGAACTACTCTGCATCACCTTTGCGACCAGCGGACGAAACCCGACCTCGTTCATGACGACAGGGTCCGGCTTCGCCCTTGGTAGTTTCTAAAGGGCGGGCCGCGGCCGGGTATGTGTACTGCTCAGGCGGGTACTGCGGCCCTGCTCGTGATTGCCTCGTCAGCTTCGCGAACCTGGTCACGCAGCGTGGCGAGGGCCTTGGAGATGAGCCGCGATACGTGCATCTGTGAGTAGCCCATCCGCTCGGCGATCTGCGTCTGGGTCATGTTGTCGAAGAACCGAAGGCTCAGCACCCGTTGTTCGCGTTCAGGCAGGGCAGCGATCAATGGACGTACGGTCGCGAGGGCGAGCACCTTATCGATGTTGGGATCCACCTCGCCGATCGTGTCCCCTATCGGCCGGAAGTCGGTGTCCGGGCCTGCCTGCACGTCAGTGGACAGCGTGGAGTAGTTGCTGCTCGCGATCGTCGCTTCGACTACCGATTCGCGGTCGATCTCCAGGTATTTCGCAATCTCTGTGGCGGTCGGCGCCCGATTGAGGTCCTGGGACAGCGCGCCACGAGCCTTGACGATTTGGCCCTGGAGGTCTTTCAGGCGGCGGGGGACCTTGACGGCCCATCCGTAGTCGCGGAAGTGGCGGCGGACCTCGCCCATCATCGTCGGCACGGCGAAGGCCAGGAAGTCCGCGCCGTTCTCTGGGTCGAAACGGTTGACGGCGTTGACCAGTCCCACCCGGGCCGCCTGTACGAGGTCGTCGTTCGGCTCGCCCCGATTACGGAAGCGACGGGCGATGTGATTCGCGATTGGCAGTCCACGCGCGATGATCTCGTCGCGCTGACGGCGGTATGCGGCCGAACCTTCATCGAGAGTCGCCAATCGGCGAAACATGTCGGTGAGGTCGGCGTACTCGGACGTACTGTTTTCGGACACGCGAGGTTGCCCCTATCCGGTTGCCTTGCTGATGAAGCGGCTCGGATCTGAACCTCTAGTGCAGGTAGCTGTACCCAATTACGGGACTGCCGAAACCGCCCGCGTCGAATTCTCTGCATCGGCCCAGGTATGAAGGGTCAACCTGGTAGACCATCCGAATGGAGCCCGACGCGAGTGAACGACCAATGCCCGGCGTGACCGGGATCCACCACCTCTCCATCACCGTCACCGACCTCGAGGCCAGCCTGGCCTGGTACCAGCGCCTGCTCGGAGCCGACCGGGTACCGATGAAGTTTCCACACTATGGATGCGAGGACACCGGCTACGGTGAACTTCTCGTCGAACCGCGCTCGGGCGTCGTGATCGGCCTGCACACCAACACCGGCAACGACGGCCAGGCCTTTGACGAGGCCCGCACCGGGTTGGACCATGTGGCGCTCAACGTTGCTTCGCGCGACGACCTCGAGTCTTGGACGGCGCGGCTGGACGAACTCGGCATCGAACACTCGGGCATCAGATCCGGGGACCAGCCGTTCCCATTTGCGACGGTGGTGTTTCGCGACCCCGACAACATCCAGCTCGAGCTGTTTGCTGTCGGTTAACCGCGGCTTGCGCGCCTTCCAGCACGGAATCTCACCGCCACGTGGATGTCGGCTATTTGCGCAGTCGCAATGGCGGTCCCTACTGTCGGGTGGCATGTCGCGACAGGGAGAGCTGAATTGCGGTTGATCGGGCGCACGACGGCACTGCTGGCCGCCGTCCTTCTGGCTCTTCTCATGTTCAGTGGTGCTCACGCCGCCGCGGTTCCGGCCGGGGACTTCCCCGCCGGCCTGAACTTCGGTGGGCTGCAGCGCAACTATCTGGTCCACGTGCCGCCGGGCCTCGAGCAGCCGACGGGGCTCGTGATCAACCTGCACGGGGCCGGAATGACCGGCGGTGCTCAAGCGGCGATGACGAACTACAACGCCGTGGCCGATCAGCACGGGTTCGTCGTGGTCTATCCCGAGGGCGTGGACCTCAGCTGGGCCGATGGACGGGGCGCGTCGGTTCCCGACCGTCAGGGCGTCGACGACGTGGGCTTTCTCGTCGCGCTCGCCGACCGGCTGACGCAGGACTTCGGAATCGACCCCGGCCGCGTATTCGCCACCGGAATGTCGGCGGGCGCCTTCATGGCCAACCGGCTGGCCTGCTCGCGCGCGGACGTCTTCTCCGCGGTCGCGCCCGTCGCGGGCACGCTCGGCTCGGCGTCCCCGTGCAATCCATCGCAACCGGTGTCCGTCCTGAGCATTCACGGAACCGCAGACAACGTCGTGCCGTTCAACGGCGGCCCGATGGTGGGGCGCGGCGGAGCGAGCGACATCGTGTCCGCGCCGGCGATGGCGCAGCGCTGGCGTGAGCTTGACGGGTGCCCGGCGCCCGTCGAGGACTCCCCGTCGCCCTCGGTGCACCGGTTCACCGCGGCCGGTTGCGCCGACGGCACCGAGGTGTCGTTCATCCAGATCGACGGCGGTGGTCACACCTGGCTGGACGCGTCGTTCGCGAGCGGCCAGTTCTTCGCCACCCACGGCAGGTGATCTGATCTAGGTTTCGTCGGCGACCTGATCCTTGGTCTGATGCCCCCCGGGGGCGTCAGGGTCGTCGTCCTGGTGGTCGAGCTGGTCCTGGATCTCGCGTTGGTCGTCGGTCGCTTTGGTGGCGTCCTTCGGTGTCGACGGCGGATCGTTGGTCTGCGACATGCGCAGAGGTTCTCCCGGCATCGCGCTTGCTAAACCCGCCTACGCCGGGGACAGGCGGAACACGTTGATGGTGCGGACGCCGTCGGTCTTCACCGCATACGACGCGAAGTTGGCGGCATAGCCGGCCGCGAGGTCGAACAGGCGGTCACGGTCTGCACCCTCGGTCAGGCGGGCCACGAAATGACCACCGCGGTCGGTACGGCCTTCCGGGAACAACTGGCAGTGCGGATTCTTCAGCAAGTTGTAGTACCAGCTCGGGTGGTGGGCCTGGCCGTAGTTCGAGGCGATGAGAATGACGTCGTCGCCGTCGGTGAAGTATCCCAGCGGCACATCACGCTCGATTCCGGATTTGGCTCCGGTCGACCGCAATACGACGAGAGGGATCGTGCCCTTACCGAAATGCAGACGGCCGCGGGTCAGGCGCCCGAGGGGCCCGTCGAGAGGCGCCATGACGCGCCGATGGACCACCGAACCGAGGTTCGTCGAGAGAACGCGGGCGACGATCCGCAGCGTCCATGGCGGGTCGGCCGTGGGGTCGACCCTCGGGATCCCATTCAGCAGATCGGTCATGATCACCATGGTATGTATGTCCAGACCAGCCCATCAGGAAGAAGCGCAATGAGCAGCAACGAATCCGCGGCGGCCATTCGACAGGAACGCCGCGACTGGATGGCCAAACACCGCGACACGTACCTGCGCTCCGGTGGCGCGCAAGGCCACGTCATGGACATCAGCGAGGCCGGGGGACATGCGTTCACGACGCACTGCCTGATCAGGGTGAAGGGCCGCAAGTCGGGTAGGACGCAGATCGTTCCGCTGATCTACGGCGACATCGGGGGCGAGGTCGTGATCGTCGCGTCCAAGGGGGGCGCCGACGAAAACCCGGACTGGTATCACAACCTGCGTGCCGGTGACGAAGTCGACCTGCAGATCGCCACCCAGGCGTTCCGTGCCTCGTGGCGTGAACCCGAAGGTGAAGAGCGGCACCGGATCTGGGACTTCATGTCACATGTGTATCCGCCGTACCTGAGCTATCAACGGGCGACGACGCGGCACATCCCGGTCATCATGATGACTCCTGTGACGTCCATCGACGTGTTCGAGGAGTCCGACCTTCAGTCGTCGTAGGTCTGCTCGACTGCCTCATCGCTATCAACGAAATGCAGAGGGCACTAGTGCTTTCACTGCATAACGTTGAAAGCGATGAACTACTCAGGTTCGAGCGGAATTCTCGACGATGATCTCGCACGCAGTTTCGTAGAACGCGCTGATGAGAGTCGAGAACGAGAGCTCGAATGGATAGATCATGTGCACGTCCATCGCCTCGAGCTGCCACTCCGGCAGGACGGGGACGATGCTGCCCTCGCGCAATTCGGTCGTGCAGATGATCTGGGTGGGCATGGGTCCCATGCCGAGTCCTTGCAAGATGTACTGCTTACACACCTGAAAGTTGTTGGCGCGCGCCCGCACCTGCGGTGACAGTTCGTAACGGCGCTTCTGTTTGATGACGGTGAATTTTCGCGGTCCGCCGAAGCCGAAGTCGATGAATGGCAGGGCGTCCAACTGCGTCGGGTCGGCGATCGGTTCGGGCAACTGCTGCACGAAGTCGGGCGTCGCGCAGAGAAAGAGCTCGAGGCTGAACGCCTTTCGGGCGATCAACGTCGAATCCTGAAGTGGCCCAGTGCCGAACACGACGTCGAATCCGTCCTTGATCGGGTCGACGAGGTTGTCCACCAGTCGGATGTCCAACCGCGACTGGGGATAGCGCTGCAGGAATGCGGCACCGACGCGCGACGCGTAGTCGATGCCGAGGAAGATCGGGATCGCAACCTTCAGCTCGCCCTGCGGTTCTTGTCTGCTGCTCTCGACCAGGGCACGCACGCCGTTGGCCTCGGTCAGAATGTTCACGGCGTGGCTGTAGACCTGCTCGCCGAGGTCCGTGACCGTGAGCTGGTGCGTGTTCTTCCGCAGCAGCTTGATGCCGAGGTCGGCTTCCAGCTTGGTCAGCTTGCGGCTCACGGTGGACTTGGGCATGCCGAGCAGCGCGGCCGCTCTCGACAGGCTGCGGCACTCGACGACCTTGCCGAATACCAGCAGGGCGTCGAGGTCGAAAGGCAGGTTCTGTTCCATCGGTTGTTCCAAATATGCAACAGGGTGTTGCGCTACTGCATCTGTTTTGACTATTTCCGCAGCTGTAGTTTTCGGCCAGGAGGTGGAGCCTCATGAGTCACGACAGCCTGGTGACCAAACCCGAAAGCGGACACTGGACCGACGCCTATCCCGAACTCGGCCGCGGCCCCGTGTCACTCGAAGACTGCGTCTCCGAGGAGTTCTACGAGAAGGAACGCGAACACGTCTTCAAAAAGACGTGGCTCTATGTGGGCCGGGTCGAGCGGGTACCGAAGTCGGGCAGTTATTTCACCCGCGAGCTGAGGTTTCTCAACACGTCGGTCATCGTCGTCCGGGGCAAGGACGGCGTGATCCGCGCTATGCACAACATCTGCCCGCACCGCGGCAACAAGATGCTCTGGGAGGACGATCCCTTCCAGGAGGTCCAGGGCCGCGCGCCGCTGCTGTACTGCCGATTCCACGGTTGGCGCTACAAGCTGGACGGCTCGCTGCATTCGGCGACGCGTCAGGATCTGCTGCTCGACTTCGACGCCGCGAGTTGCCGGGTTCCCGCCATTCAGTGCGAGGTGTGGGAAGGGTTCATCTTCATCAATCTCAACCCGCACAACACCGAGTCGTTGCGGTCGTTTCTCGGGGAACTGGCACACGGCCTGGAGGGCTATCCCTTCGACGGGCCGCATCAGGTCTATCAATTCAAGGCCGAATTGCAGTGCAACTGGAAGATTTTCGTCGATGGCTTCGCGGAAAGCTACCACGGCCCCTATCTGCACGCTTCGTCCTTCGGCGCGCTCACCGCGGAAGCCAGAGAGGCCTTCGATCAACCGAATCCGTTCACTGATGCGCTGGGTTACCAGCTGAAGGGGCCGCACCGGATGTTTTCCTTCGCCGGCGAACCGTCGCAGAAGACGCCTTACTCCAAGCCGATCGAATGCGTGATGGAGGCCAGCGCGGCGGGTCCGTGGAACAAAAAGCCCAATCGGGGGCCGATGCCGCCGGGTATCAATCCGACGCGCGCCGAGAAGTACGGATTCGATTCTTTCCAGTTCTTCCCGAATTTCGTGTTGATCTTCGGCGCGTCCGGTTTCACGGTCCACACCCATTGGCCGACGGGTCCGCATTCGCACATCTTCGAAACCGAGGCGTATTACCAGCCGCCTACCAGCCATCGGGAACGGTTGGGCCAGGAACTGACGATGACCTTCCTCAACGACATCATCCTGGAGGACGCCAGCCCGTCCGAAGGCCTGCAGGCGATGCTGAACAGCGGTGCCCTGACACATTTCACGATGAACGACGAGGAGATCCTGTTGCGTCATCTGCACAAGGTGGTCGGTGACTACGTGGCGGCCGGCGAGGCGGCGACCCGATGAGCGCGCTTCTGCCGCCGGAGTTCTCGCAACTCGAACATCTCGTGGCCGAGTGGGCCATCGAGGACGGTCATCAGCGCTACGTGAAGCGGGTGAATTCCTCGATGGAGGAGATCCAGGCGTTCTATGACCAGGTGTTCCCCTATGCCGAAGAAGCCGTCACCTACGTCGACAAGTTCGACTACTCCGAACCGCTGCCCGACGATGTCGCGAACCTACGCAACCTGCTCTACTCGCTGATCACCGTGTCGCTCGCGGTCGAACTGTGGAAGCAGCCGCGGGTAAAGCATTCGGCCAACACCATTCTCACGAGAGTGAGCTGATCGCCATGGGACTCACGTCTGCACAGCTCGAGGTCGTTGACCTGACCCCGCGGATCGGTAGCGAGATCAGAACCGACCTGGACACGCTACTCAGCGGCTCCGAAGCCCAGCACATCCGCGCAATTCTCGAGCAGCGCGGGGTCGTTTTCTTCCGTGGACTCGACATCACCGACGAACAGCAAGTCGCGATCGCCAGGACCCTCGGCGCCATCCCCGCGAACGAGGGCGAGAGCGGCATCTACAAGATCTCGCTCGACAAGAACGTGAACCAGCGAGCCGAGTATCTGAAGGGCTCGATGTTCTGGCATTTCGACGGATCATTGCAGCCCTATCCGAACCTCGCGACCCTACTGCGGGCCATCACGCTGTCAGAAACCGGTGGCGAGACCGAGTTCTGCAATACCTACGCGGCCTACGACGACCTGCCGCAGTCCGATAAGGAACTCATCGCGGATCTTCGCGTGGTCCACAGCGCGGAACGCTCGCAGTATTACGTCCGCCCCGAAATGAGCTTCGAGGAGATCACGTTCTGGCAGAAGTCGCCGACGAAGACGTGCCCCATCGTGTGGACACATCAGTCCGGCCGAAAGTCGTTGCTGCTCGGTGCGACTGCCGACTACGTTGTCGGCATGCCCGTCGAGGAGAGCCGCGGACTCCTTGCCCGTCTGCGTGACTGGGCCACCCAGCCGCAATACGTCTACCGTCACCAGTGGCAGCCCGGCGATCTCTTGATGTGGGACAACACCGGCACGATGCACCGGGTGCTCGAATATTCCATCGACAGTGGGCGCCTCATGCATCGCACGATCCTCGCGGGTGAAGAGCCTCTGCAGTGAAAATCGGCATCGCGACGCCGGTGGTCACCAACGTCGGCGGCGCGGCCCTCGGGTGGGAGCGCGATGCGACGATCGAGGACATCGGCCGAGTAGCCGAGACGGCGGACCGGCTCGGCTATCACTTCCTGACCTGCAGTGAGCACATCGGCATACCCGCCTCCGAGGCGGGTCGGCGCGGTGCGCGCTACTGGGATCCGCTGGCCACCTTGGGTTACATCGCGGCTCGCACCGAGCGGATCCGGCTCGCCACGATGACACTGGTGCTCGGGTATCACCATCCGCTCGAGATCGTGAAGCGTTACGGAACGCTCGATCACGTCAGCAAGGGGCGGGTCATACTCGGTGTCGGGGTCGGGTCGCTGAAGCAGGAGTTCGACCTGCTCGGCGCGCCGTTCGACGACCGAGGGGTGCGCGGTGACGACGCCCTGCGGGCCCTGCGGGTTGCGCTGCCGACCAATGAACCCGTGTACGAGGGCGATTTCTACTCCTTCGGTGGCCTCACCGTCGACCCTTGCGCCCTGCAATCGCATATGCCGATCTGGGTGGGCGGACGAACGAAACGCTCGTTGCGCCGGGCGCTCACGCTTGCCGACGGCTGGTGCCCGTTTGCCGTGTCCATCGACACCGCTGCCGAATGGCTGAGCACACGCGACGTCCCCGACGGCTTCGAGGTCGTGCTGCCCGCAGACAAGCCGCTGGATCCGGTGGGAAATCCGGAGGCGGCCAGGGAAACGCTCGAGAAGATGGCCTCGGCCGGCACGACGACGGTGTTCGCCTATTTCGCTCACGAGTCGTTAGATCACTACCTCGAACAGCTTCATGCGTTGGCTGAGCTGCACGGTCTGAACGGACCGCCGGCATGACACTGCTACCCCCGTTGACCCAGGATGAGTGGGGCGACGACGAATACGCCGCGGTCGGTGCACTGTTCGGGATACCGGGTGACGACGTGCCGCGCGCAGGTTCGGGGGGCCCACGGGACCCGATGAACTTCGACATCCTCGGTGTGCTCGCGCGACACCCGGCGATGACCCGGGAGTTCATGAGCTACAACGCTTTTCTGCTGCAGCGCGGCGAGCTGCCGCTACGCCTGCGCGAGCTGGCGATCCTACGCCTGGCGCACACGCGTCGTTCGGTGTTCTTCTGGGGGGAGCACGTCAGGGTCGCCACCGCCGGCGGTCTGCCGGAGTCTGACATCGCGCTTCTAGCGGCAGGCAACGACGGCTTCGCGGGCATCGACCGGTTGATTCTCGAGGCCACCGACGAACTGCTGGCCAACGGTCGCGCAGCACCGCCGACTTGGCAACGGCTCGTCGACCAGCTCGGCACGCATCAGGCGATGGAGCTCATCTTCGTCGTCGGTACGTACGCGATGCTGGCGATGGCGTGCGATACATGGGCGCTTGTGCCACCGCCGGGCAGTGCGCAACTTCCCGACTAGCAGTTTCGCGGCTGTCCGGACGTCAGCGGGTCAGCACCATGCAGCCGGCGATCGGACCGCCCCCGGCCGCAGCGACGGCGACCTCGGGCCGTTGCGCAACTTGCCGGTCGCCGGCCTGTCCGCGCAACTGCAGACACGCTTCGTGCAACAGCCAGTAGCCGTGCATGCGTCCGGCGGACAGTTGGCCCCCATAGGTGTTCAGCGGCAGCTCGCCGTCGAGCGCTATCCGCGTCGCCCCCTCGACGAATGGCCCGGCTTCGCCGTCACCGCAAAAGCCCAGGGCTTCCAGCCACGCGAACGTGAGATACGTGAAGCCGTCGTAGATTTCGGCCACGTCCACATCCGACGGGGTGAGATCGGTGCGCGACCACATCTCCGTCGCCGCCTCACTGGACGCCATTTTCGGAAAGTCGTCGCGATGGAACCAGCCGTCCGAGCCGTAGGCTCCACCGACCGCCTCGACCTTCACCGCGGGGTTTGGGCAGTCCACCGCATAGTCGGAATGCGACACCACCAGCGCAATCGCGCCGTCGATCGGAACGTCGCAGTCGAAGAGGCCCAACGGTGTCGAGATAGGGCGTGAGGTCAGGTAGTCGTCCATGCTCATCGGATCGCGGAACGCCGCGCGAGGGTTGAGGCCGGCGTTGCGCCTGCTGTTGATCGCGAGCCAGCCCAGCTGCTCGCGTGTCGTTCCATACATCTCCATATGACGTCGGCAGTGCATGGCGACCCAGTTCGCCGCCGAGTACGCGTGCGCCGCCAGCAGCACGTTGATGTCCTCGAACGGTTTGAGCCTCCTGCGTGTCCCCGGCTGTCGAGGCTCGAGCGGCGGGTCCGCGAGGGGAGCGAGAAGCGGTGAGGCGGTCGAACCGGTCATCGCCCCGCCGAGCATCTGCACCGTTCGATAGACCAGCACATGTCGCGCCCGTTTCTCGGACACCGCGACCAGCGCTGACATGAACGGAGTCAGCACCCCGCCGGTACCGAACCCAACGCCGACGTCGGCGGCGTCATTGCCAAGGCTCGCAACGACTTCAGACGGCAGCGTGTCGCCGAAGGTCGCGATACCGTCGATGTCTTGGGGCGTCAGGCCGGCGTCGGCGATCGCATCCCGTACCGCTTCCATGGTCAGTTCCAGCCCGGGGATGCCTGTCTTGCGGCCGATGCGCGAAATGCCGAGGCCACTGACAATCGTGTCCTTCTCGAAGTAGCTCATCGGCACCCATCCATCTATTTTTGTAATGACAGCCCATAGGAATGTACTTTGCTTCCTATGTCCGACCACGCCCCACCCTCAGCGCGGATTCTGCCCGCGCTCGACGACCACAACCGGGGGTTCTGGACCGGGGGAGCCGAGGGAGCGCTCAAAATCCCCTTCTGTGCTTCCTGCGGCACGTGGGCGACGCCGCTGGCCGCCGAATGCCCGGATTGCGACGGCGTGCTGGAGTATCGCCCGGTGTCCGGTCGGGGGACGGTGTTCACGTACACCGTCAACTACCAGCCCTTCAACCCGGGTGTGCCCGTGCCGTATTTGATCGCGATCGTCGAGCTGGAGGAGCAGGACGATCTGCGAATCGCGACGAATATCGTTGACTGTGAACCGGACTCGGTCTACGTGGGTCTTCCGGTCGAGGTGCGCTTCGAACACCAGGTCGTCGGCGACGAAAGTGTGTTCATGCCGGTTTTCGCTCCGCGGGTTGACTAGCGGGCCGCCACCAGGCGTTCGACGTCGTCACCGCCACGAAAGGCGACTTTTGTAGGAAAAGTGCGAGTAATCGTCTACAAAACTCGGATTTGGGCGTGAAAAGGCGCGGCCTTCGCGGCCAGCGTTATCGAAAGCTGCGGATGAATCTGAACGCCGACCTTCACCGTTGGCACGGTTAGTCGGCGGCAGCGTCTAGGCCGAGGCGGCCAGGCTCTTCCTGTCCTCGTCGGCGAAGGTGTCCTCCAACTGCACCGGCGAGTAGTCGATGTCGATCTCGGCGAGCGGTCGTCCCCGCGCGCTGCCGATGGTGCCGAGCCGCCGCATCCCCTTGTCGGTGGCGTACGCCGTGAACTCGTCCATGGTGAAGTTGAAGGGGATCTCGTCGTAGAGGGCGAATGCATCGTCGGTATTGCGCAACGCCAACGGGATGAGCTCCGACATTCGGTTCTCAAAGACCGTCCAGTTGGCGTCATCGGCGGCGACGTGGCGCCGGCAGGTGAAGGTGCCCCACGCCATGTGGCGGCGTTCGTCGTCCCCGATCCGGCGGACCAGCTCCTGCATCCCGGGAAGAATGTTGTTGTCGACGCAAATGCGGTGCCACGCATAGTATCCCGTTAACGCCATCATCCCCTCGATGACGTGGTTGTACGTCGCCGAGGCCCTGACCTGCGCGGCTGGCGAGGGATCTGTCGCCAGGGTGTCCAGTGATTTCGGTAGCTCGTCGTAGAACATCTGCCGGTACGAAGGCAGATCGTCGAGATAGTGCTGCAGGTCGCCCGTCATCCCGACGGCGTCGAGCCACATGCGGAACACCTGCGTGTGTTTGGCTTCTTCGAACGCGAACTGCGTCAGGTACATCTCGTCACCGAGGCGACCTTCGGCACGCATCGCCGCCATGAACGGCTGGATGTCCTGGGTAACCGCTTCTTCGCCCGCGATGAACTGGGCGCACAGCCGGGTGGCCCAGTCGCGTTCAAGTTCGGTCATCGCCTCCCAGTCGGCTCGGTCGCGGGAGAAGTCGATGTCGGCCGGGTCCCAGAATTTGGCGTTGCCGCCGGCGAACAGCTTCAAGGGAAGGCTGTCCCAGTTGAGGCCGCCCGCGGCGAGTGAATCGGAGTGGTTCCTGTCCATGACACGACTCTAGTGTGACTGCTGTCACAGTCAATGGGAGGTGGAGCGTGCCCGCCATTTGCGGTAGCCGTGGTGGGTGGCGAACGCGCCGACGACGGCCGTCACGCACCAGACCACCACCGCGACGTACGCCAACGGTGAATTCAGATCGCCGATCGAGGCTCCCAGTGCCGTGTACACGAACGCCCGCGGCACCGACCCGATGAACGCGCCAACGGCCATCTGCCACAGCGGCACTCCGAACGCGCCGAACGCGTAGGACGCGAGCGCGTCGGACACCCCCGGGATAAAGCGCTGCCCGACGACCGCCCACAAGCCGCGCCGCTCGATCAGACTGTCCAGCCGATCGGCCCGTTCGGTGCCGAGCAGTTCGCGTGCGCTCACGCGGCCGGCGCGACGGCCGATCAGGCTCGCGATGATCGCCGTCCCCACGGTCGCGCCCAGCGTCACGAACAGGCCGAGGACGGGTCCGAACAGCACGCCGCTGCCCGCCGCCAGGATCGGTCCGGGTACGAACACGGCGCCGAGCAGAGCGGACGCCACGACATAGGCGACGGGGGCGGCCGGACCCGTGGCGGCCACAGCACCGCGAACCGCTTCGACGTCGATCACCCTGGCGATCGCCACGAGATAGAACAACCCGAGCAGGAACGCCACCACAACGGCAAGGCGCACGATGTGGCGCCGCCGCGAGGCGGGCGGTGGTTCCTCGATATCGGACATGCTCACCGCGATTGTGCCCGCTGCCGTCCTATCGGCGCCCGTTGAGGGCGGGCAGTACCTCGTCGGTCAGAAGTTGGACCGACTTCCACGCCTCCTCGATCGGCATGGCGCCGACGAGCGGGTGAAGCACCAGGTGATCGTGCGGATTCTCTTTCACGTCCGCGACCAATTGCTCGGGCGACATGAAGCGATACCGTTGGGCGGCCTTGACGTCTTCAAGGGTTTCGATCTTCTCCGTGCCATGCATGAACGAATGCACCTCACCGCCACCCCAGCCCGAGTAGACGCGCGCCTCCCATAGATAGTGCTCGCCGAGTTCGGCCCATGCACGGTCCGGGTCCTCGTGCAGGAAAACCATGCCGCGACTGCGCGACGGTGGCATGACGACGATCGGGGTGTGCCCTGCTTCGGCGCACAGTTGGCGGTAGTAGTCGGCGAGTTCGGGAAGGTGGCTGGGCAGGTTGAGCGGCAGACCGTGTCTGGCGGCCCGCCGCGCGGTCGCGCGCACACTTCCGCCGACGAACACCGTGGGGTGCGGGCGTGTCAACGGGCCTGGAGTGAAGTCCGGTGACGACCACAGGAACATCAGCGTGTCGAGGAGGTTGTCCATCAGGCGGCCGCGCTCTTCGAATGGCATTCCGAACAACTCGTATTCGACGGGCCGGTATCCCATCCCGATTGTGACGATCAACCGCCCGCCACCGATCGTGTCGGCCATGGCGATGTCTTCGGCAAGCCGTACCGGGTGCCACAGGGGGCCCAGCGTGCAGTCGACGCTGGCGACGACGCGTTCGGTGCGGGACAGCAGGACTGCGGCGGTCATGACGGGATTGCAGCTCCAGCCGTGCCCGCTCTGATGGTGTTCGTCGAAGCTGACGGCGCTCACACCGCGTGTTTCCGACCAGGAACTGAGTTCCATCGCCGCCCGTATCCGATCGCGGCGAGCGGACGGGTCGTCTTGAGGCGCGGCGAAATTGAACCGCAGGATGGCCATCGTCATTGAGAAGCCTCGTTCACTGGCTGGTCGATCCGCCGTCGACGACCAGCAGCGCCCCAGTGGTGTACGAACTCTGCTCAGTGCACAAAAAGGCGATTGTCCCGGCGATCTCGGCTGGTGTCCCTAAGCGGCCCAGCGGGATTCGGGCGAGTTCGGCATCGATGATTTCCGGCACTGTTTGGGCGAGCTCGGTCATCGGGGTGTCGATCACGCCGGGTACCACCGCGTTGACCCGGATGCCGCGCGGCGCCCACTTCACGGCGAGATTGTGTGTGAGGCTCCCGATGCCGGCCTTGGCCGCGCCGTAGCCGGGCACCATGGTCACCGCCCGCAGCGCCGACAACGACGACAGGAAGACGACGCTCGCACCGCCCGACGCTGCCAGCGCCTTAAGCAGCCCCGCGGTCAGACGGTAGGGCGCCGTGAGGTTGACCGCCACGGATGCGTCGAAGCCGTCGGGCTCGGCTTCGTTGAGTCCACCCGGAAAATTGGCTCCTGCGTTGTTGACGAGCACATCCAATGTGATTGTCTCCGAGACCAACTCGTTGATCGAGGCCGGGTCGGTGAGGATGAGCTGCCGGTAGGTCATGCCGGTGAGGTCGGTGTCGTAGTCGCCGGGGCCGGTCTTGGTGCCGGTGATGGTCACCGCGGCGCCGGCGTCGCGGAACAGCGCCGCCGTGGCGTGGCCGATCCCGCTCGTGCCCCCGGTGATCAGTGCCGTCGTCCCGGTGAAGTCGAACGTGGCGCGCGCGGTCATGAGTAGTCTCCGATTTTCTTGGTCAGCCAGGCGGATTCCCAGAAGTTGGTGCTGGCGGCGAGCAGGTCCTCATGGGAGGCCTTGAGGACGGCGCGGGCGCGAATATGTGCCGGGTCGGCATGGACGACGGCCTCGGCGAGATAGATCGCATGCACCGCCTGGCCCGCCGCGAGCCGCTCTTCGGCCCGCGCCACGACGGGCTCGGCGCCGGCGAGGTCAACCAGGTCGACGGTGAGCTCATCAGGTCCGATGCCGTAAAGCTCTGTGGTCGAACGGTGATGGAACCAACCGGAGTAGTTCTCCCAGATGGCCCGCACGTTCCAGGCCACCTTGCCGTAGCCCTGGCCGACCTCGAGCTCGGCGGGCAACGTGATCTCCCGCATCAGGGTGTAGACGTCCTTGCCCGCGTTCATGCCCTCCACCGTCCGGTCGTGAAGGTACGCGATCGCATCGCGTAGGCGGGTCAATTCGGCGTCGATCAGATCGGCGCCGCGGATCGGCTCGAAGTGCCCGGTGATCAGGACTTCCGGCCGAAGCTCGCGCACCCTTTCGATCGAGGCGATGGTCGTCAGTGGGTCGCGGTACCGGTCGCCGCGCATCGTGACGAAATTCGGGATATGTCCGAAGACCGGCCCGAAGGTGTTGCCGCACAGGCACACCCGTTGTTCGGGAAGCCAGACGACCATCGAGTCGGTGGTCTCCCCGCCCGGCGTTGCCAGCAGTTCGATGGTGCGGCCGCCGACGGTCAGTACCAGCGAGTCGTCCACTTCGATGTCGGCGGAGTGTGCGGCCTGGGCTGGGAGCCGCTTTCCGAACCGCTGCTGAATCGCGGCAATGCCGTTGGCGAGCTTGTCGGAGAACGCGAAGGCGCTGTTGTTGGCGCGGTAGGCCAGGAGACGCTCGTTGTCGTCGCGCCAGTGCCGCCAGTTGGCCTGCGCCACCACCTGCGTCTGCGGGTCGCGCATCGTATCGAGTCCGCCGACGTGGTCGTAGTGGCCTTGCGTGACGATGATGTAGCGGATGGGGGACGTGTCTACGGCGTCGAAATTCGCTCGGTGGAGCTGGCTTTCGAATCCCATTCCGGTGTTGACGACGACGCGGCCATCGGAGGTGGTCAGCAGGTAGGTGTTCGACAGGCCGGGCGAGCACCAGATGCCGGGCTCGACTTCCTCGGCTCGCTCCGCCGCTGCCGGGGCGAGCGCATCGGCGCCGGGACGACTCCGGTAGATCGGTTGTTGGCTCAACTAGTGTCCTTCGGGTCGCACGTCGAATCGTTCGAAGTAGAAGGCGAATTGCGAGCGTAGTTCGTCGGGCGACACCCCGAAGTGCCTTTGCAGCTCATAGCGCACCGAGCCGTGCTTGCCGCGCGGGTTGCTGTCCAGATACGCCTGGAACGCCCGGCGGACCCTGGACGTCAGTTCGACGCCCGCGCGTGCGTACAGGTCGTCGAGCAGATCGAACTCGTGGCCGTTGAGGTGGTGAAAGCCGATGTCGACGCTGCGCTCGGCTGGCACCAGCCCCCGATCCCGCACACAGCCGCGCAACAGTCGCTCGACGCGGTCTGCCCAATAATCGAGCAGCCACTGCGGCTCGATGGTGCGACGGCGGAGGCGGTCGGAGTAGGCCATCATCGTGATAGCGGACTGGATTACCGCGACGGGATCGCGGTGGGTGAAAGCCACGGTGGCATCGGGGAACGTCGACATCAGCGGGCCGAGTTGCTCGCAGTGCTGTGGCGACTTCAGCACCCAGGTACGGGGACCGCGCAGGAACGTCAATGCCTGCAGGACCTTTTTCATGTACCCGTAGTGCCGGGTCTGGTCGAGGCTGAGATAGAAGTCCCGCCAACCTGGGACGCGGGCGTGCCATTCCAGGACATACCCCGCGAAGTCCAGGTCGAGGATCTCGACTTCCTCCTCGATCGCCTCGGGGAAGCGGTCATGCATGGCGGCGGTGGCGGGAGCGCTGATCATCATCGCGTCGTGCTCGTTCTTCGCGCGGGTGTACCGCGGGTCGACGCCGTTGACGTCGGGACCCTGGCCCGGGATCGGCAGCGGCTCTTGACTTTCCCAGTAGGGCAGCGCGCGGCGCCGTGGATCGGCGGCCAGCAGGTTGACCAGATGTGTCGTCCCCGAGCGGGGCATCCCCACCACGATGAACGGTTTCTCGATCGCGATCGATTCGATTTCCGGGTGGCGCTTGAGCAGGTCGGTCAGCGACAGCCGGTTGCGCAGCAGGCGCACAATGCGCTGGCGCAGCGTCCCGCGGATCAGCTGCGTCAGGCCAACGTCGGCCTCGATCGCGTCGACGTAGGCTCCGACCCGGTCCCAGAACTCGTCGTCGGCGGCGAAATCGTCGGCTCCCGCTTCAGAGACGGCCTCGCCGGCCATCTGCTCGATGTCGAGGACGACGCGCCGGTTTTCGGTGTGCTCCAAAATCTGGCGCTGGACGTCGGTGAGTCGCGGCGCAGTCAGATCGTCGAAGCTGAGCTCGGTAGTGCTGCCCATCGCCGGTCCTCGTGATTGCATGATTCGAATATTCGACATACCGTTCGATATTGTGACGCTGAACGTAGACGTTGGGAGCAAAGGCCGTCAAGTGCCCTCCCCGCCCACCGAACGCGTCGTCGCGGTGATGCATCTGCTCGCCGGTGATCCGGAGCGGGATTTCTCGCTCGCCGACATCTGTCGCGATCTGGGTATCAGCCGCGCCACCGGTCACGCCATCCTCGCCACCCTCGCTCAACACCGTTGGGTCGTAAAGCACGAATCGTCAGCGAGCTATTCGTGTGGTCCCGCTATCGGTGCGCTGGCCCGACCGAACAGCGACCGCGCATTCCGCTCCCTGCTGGACACCCTGTCTGAAACCGTTGGCGCACAGGTCTTCCTGGCTCGTCGTGAGGGTGCGACGCTGGTGGTGACCGATTCGGTCGGGGACTCGCTCACCGCACCGCGCGTCACGGCCGGTCTGCGCATGCCACTGGTGGCGCCGTTCGGGCGTGACTATGTGGCTTGGGCCGGGGAGGCGGCCATCAAGCAGTGGCTTGCCGGGATCGGCGAACCGTCGACCAAGCTGCGCAGGCGGCTGACCGCGGTGCTCGCCGAGGTGCGTGAGCGCGGGTATGTGATCGAACGCCTCAGTCGCGAATACGTCCGCGTCTACACGGCCCTGCGCGCGCTGGCCGCAAACGGCGAGCCCGACGAGATCACCGCGCGGCTGGCCGGCGCATTCGCCGATCTGGCGCTGGTCGACTACCTACCCGCCGAACTCGATGACACCGCCGACCATCAGGTCGCGACGATCTCGGTGCCGGTCAAGGACGCCGATGGGGTGGTGTCGATGTCGATCACCGCGGCGCCGTTCCGCGGACTCAACGCCAGGGAAATCCGGAAGATTGGGACCGCGGTTCGCGATGCGGCCCGCCGGATAGAAGCGACCGGCTATTGTCCGTCGCCATGACCGGTGACGATGGACGACGGTCCCCGCCTATCGACAATTGGAATCGGCTGCTCGACGGCCGCGTCGCGGTCGTCACGGGTGGTGGCGACGGTATCGGCGCCGGCATCGCCCGGCTGTTCGCCGAGCACGGTGCGCACGTCGAGGTCGCCGAGATCGACCGGGAACGTGCCAACCGAATCCGCGACGAGGTGACCGGCGCCGGCGGATCGATTCGCAGCCATGTCGTGGACGTCACCGTCGACGACGATGTCGCCCGGCTCGCCGACGCCGTGCTCGGCGAACACGGACGCGCCGACGTGCTGGTGAACAACGTGGGCGACTATCGGCCCCTGGTGCCGTTTCACCATTCGACGCCTGAGTCGTGGCAGCAGCAGTACGACATCAACCTGCGCCATGTCTTCTCCGTCACAAGGGCTTTCGTCCCGTCGATGATGAGCGCCCATCGCGGCAACATCGTCACAGTGCATTCTGTGGAGGGCATGCGGGGCTATCCAAAGGATCCGGTGTACGGGGCGATGAAGGCCGCGGCCGCGCACTTCACCACCTGTCTGGCCGTGGATCTCGGTCGCCACGGCATCCGCGTCAACGGCATCGGCACCGACCTCGCGCAGACGGCGCAGGTCGACTACCTGACCGGCTACGAGGACGTCGACGAACTATGGGCGTCGTGGGCGCCCGTCGGCCGGGTCGGGTGGCCGGAGGACCAGGCCCGCGTCGCGCTGTTTCTGGCATCGGATCAGTCGGCTTTCGTCACCGGCCATAACATTCCCGTCGACGGCGGGACCAAAGCCGGTGGCGGATGGCTTTTCTCGCCGCGAGAAGGCCGCTTCGTCAACAGATCGAGGAACCTGTGACCACATCTTCTGATACCGACGAAGCTGTCGACGTCCTGGTGGCCGGTAGCGCCGGTGCCCTGGCGGGTGCGTACACCGCTGCGCGCGAGGGACTTTCGGTAGCCATCGTCGAGGCCACCGACCAATTCGGCGGTACATTCGCCTACTCCGGCGGCGGCGGGATGTGGTACCCCTGCAATCCGGTGCTGGTCCGCGCGGGCAGCGACGACACCATCGACGAAGCCTTGCGCTACTACCGCAGCGTCGTCGGCGACCGTACGCCCGCCGAACTCCAGGAGACGTATGTGCGCGGTGGCGCCACACTGATCGAATACCTTGAGCAGGACGACCATTTCGCGTTCAAGATCCTGCCATGGCCTGACTACTACAGTTCGGTCCCCGGTGCGCGCAACGACGGTATGCGCCACACTGTCTGCAAGGGACTGCCCGGCGACCGCCTCGGGCGATTCCAAGGAAAGGTCCGCGGTCCGCTGGACCACGAACGTCTCGGCGAGCCACAGCCCGACTTCCTGACCGGTGGGCGAGCGGTGATCGGTCGCTTCCTGTCCGCGATGGCCGACAACCCCGCGGTGGCGGCTTATCTGAACACCAGCCTCGTCGAGCTGATCGTCGAAGACGGCCGAGTGACCGGCGGGGTGGTCGAATGCGATGGGGAGCGCCGCACGATCAGGGCGTGCCGCGGTGTCCTGCTGGCGGCGGGCGGATTCGAGCAGAACGCCGAAATGCGAGCCGAATATGGGGTTCCCGGAACGGCATCCGGCACGATGGGCGCACCCGGCAATACGGGACTGGCGCATAAGGCTGCGATCGCGGTCGGCGCGAGTACCGACCTCATGGACCAGGCGTGGTGGTCACCGGGGCTGATCCATCCCGATGGTCGCGCGGCGTTCGCGCTGTGCTTCACCGGAGGCATCTTCGTCGACAAGGCCGGCCGCCGGTTCGTCAACGAATCGGCCGCCTACGACAGGCTGGGCCGCGAGATCTTGAGTGCGATGCGCGACGGCGCCGTCGGCACACCGTACTGGATGGTCTACGACAGCCGAGCCGGTGAACAACCACCGGTGATGGCCACCAACGTTTCCTTCTCGCCGACCCGCGAGTACGAGTCGGCGGGGCTGTGGGTGCAGGCCGACACCGTAGAAGAGCTTGCCACCAAGATCGATGTGCCAGAAGCAAATCTCGTCGAAACCGTTTGCCGTTTCAATGTGCTCGCGCAACGCGGTGAGGATGAGGACTTCGGCCGCGGCCGGGAATCCTTCGACCGCGCGTTTACCGGCGGCGCATCACCGCTGGTGCCGATCGACACACCACCGTTCCGGGCGGCGGCGTTCGGGACCTCGGACCTGGGCACCAAGGGCGGTCTGCGGACCGACGTCGATGCGCGTGTGCTTGACGCCGAGGGCCGGCCGATCCCTGGTCTTTATGCGGCGGGCAACACGATGGCCGCGGTGTCCGGTGAGACCTACCCGGGCGGCGGCAACCCGATTGGCGCGTCGCTGCTGTTCAGCCACCGCGCGGCACGGCACATGGCGGCGTCCCGATGACCGAGGTGTCGGCGATTCGCTGAAGCCGCGGAGCTCCGCGATGACGTTGATTGCAGACCGTTTTCCTGGAAACGAATGAACTCGATTCTGAGAGGGTATGTTCTCAGCAAGTAAGGGCAGGGGATGGTCGAGATGAGCCTGGTGACGCGCAGAACTCGCGGGGAGCGACGCGAGCGTTCAATGCCGGGCGGCGGCCGATGAAACGACTCACGGGACTCGACGCCATGCTCTTGTACAGCGAAACTCCGCAGATCCACACCCATACGATCAAGCTCGGCGTCTTCGACGTGTCCGGTCTGAGGGACGGCTACACATTCGAATCCTTCCGGCGGGTGATGGCCGCCCGCATGCTTGGGCTGGCCCCGATGCGCTACCGGCTCGTAGACATCCCGTTCAAGTTCCACCACCCCATGTGGCAGGAGAATTCGCCCACCGAAGCCTACGACCACATCAGCCGTGTCGTGGTCGCGCCGCCGGGCGGCCGACGCCAACTCGATGATCTCGTCGGGCAGATTGCTGCTGTCCAGCTCCCTCGCGATCGACCTCTGTGGCACCTGTATGTCGCTGAAGGCCTTGCCGGTAACCGGGTCGCGGTCATTCTGAAAATGCATCACGCATTAGCGGACGGTGTGGCCTCGGCTAACTTGATCACAGCGGCGCTTCTGTCACCGGATGTGCTGGAGCAGGTCGGCCGGACTCTCCAGCCAGACGTGATTCCCAGCCGCCGCGAGTTGCTTCGCGACGCCATGTACGACCACCTACGGCAGCTGGCACGGACACCCAAACTTGTATGGCAAACGGCCGGCGGTATCTCGCGGGTCGCTATGCGCTTCCGCGCACGGCGGAAGCAACCGAGACCTGCTCGACCGCTCACCCCACCGCCGTGCTTTCTCAATCACGTCGTCACACCTCAACGACGGTTCGACACGGCGTCGCTGCCGCTCTCGGAGGTCAAATCGGCATGCAAAACCCTTGGCGTCACGATCAACGACGCCGTATTGGCCATGACGGCGGGTGCCCTGCGGACGCTCTTGCTCAAGTACGACGGCAACGCCGACACGCCACTGATCGCCGGGGTCCCCGTCAGCCTGGATAAGTCGCCAGAACGTCTCAGCGGCAACGCATTCGGATATATGCTGCCACCACTGCCCGTCCACATCTGCGATCCTGCGGAACGGCTCGCGCTGACTGCGATGGCAAGTGGCAATGCCAAGGAGAACTTTCGCCTCAGCGGGCCGACTCTCCTCGCCTCGTGGCTGGAGTATCTTCCGCCACCGCTGTCGCCCGCTATGTTTCGCTGGCAATCCCGGCGCCTCAACTCAGGCACGGTGATGAATTTGACCGTTTCCAACGTTCCCGGTCCGCGCGAAGCCCGCAGTGTCGACGGCGCCGAGATCACCGAGATCTACTCGGTGGGGCCGTTGGCGGCGGCGAGTGGGATGAACGTCACCGTCTGGAGTTACATCGATCAGCTGAACATCTCTGTGCTGACCGACGACATCACCGTCGACGATCCCCATGAGATGACCGACGCGATGATCGACAGTTTCCGCGAAATTCAATCGTTGAAAGCGATACCCGGAGAAACCATCAGGGTGTCGTTGCCGACAGACAACGCGCCCGATATGGCTGCGGGATGAACCTCGAAAGGGCACGCGCCTGTGATTGACAACAGCGAGGACTGTTCAGAGCTGACCAAGTGGGATCCCGAGTTCACGAAACGAGTGATGGGCTGGCTTCGCCCCTTGCTGAAGGCTTATCACCGCATCGAAGTCCGTGGTCTGGAGGCACTGCCTCAGAGTGGTGCACTCATAGTGTCCAACCACTCAGGCGGGCTCTTCGCCATTGATGTACCGATATTTGCGTCCGAGTACTACCAGCGATTCGGCTACGACCGACCGGTATACACCCTGAGTCACGACGTGCTGCTGTCGGGTCCGCAGGCAGGGGCGCTGCAGCGGACCGGGTTCATTCGTGCCTCCCACGACAACGCCGAGGAAGCGTTGCGCTCGGGCGGCCTGGTGGTGGTGTTTCCGGGCGGGGACCACGATGTGTACCGGCCGACACGCGGCGCCAACACAATCGACTTCGCGGGCCGCAAAGGGTACGTGAAGGCGGCCGTCAACGCCGGAGTCCCCATCGTTCCTGCCGTGGGAATCGGGGGCCAGGAGACCCAGCTGTTTCTATCGCGGGGCACTTGGCTGGCTAAGGCGCTTCGTCTGGACAAACTGATGCGGGTCAAGATTATTCCGTTGTCGTTCGGAGTTCCCTTCGGGCTGTCCGCGGTGTTACCACTGAACCTTCCGATGCCGTCGAAAATCGTGATTCAGGTGCTACCGCCGATCGACGTGGTTGAGCGATTTGGCGACGACCCCGATATCGACGCGGTCGACGCACACGTACGGTCGGTCATGCAGGAAGCGCTGGACGACTTGGCGGACCAACGCCGCCTTCCCGTGATCGGTTGACACGGAGGTCACACGGCTTTCGTGAGAAGGCTGTTGCGCCGCACCTGATTCAGGAACATTCCAACGGCAGCCACGGCGGGACCGGTGCGTGTTCCATCGACGAGATCGAATGCGTGACCGGCGCCTGGTAGCTCCAGATAGCAGACGGCGGAATCCGATACCGAGCGCAGCCTCTCGACGAAACTCTGAGCCTGGTCCACCGGAATGATCCAGTCCGCCGTGCCGTGGACCACGAAGAATGGTGGAGCGCTGCGGTGCACGAGGGCGATCGGCGATGCCTGGCGGAACACGTCGGGATACCGCGCTGCTGTGCCCGCTACCACTACACGCTCCAGAAAGTCCATGAAGCGCACGCGTTCTGGGGTGGACCTGTCCTCCCAGTCGTAACGCCCGTAGAGGGACACCACCGCGTCGACCGAGGTGTTCGCCTCGACCGGAAGGCCGACCTCGGCTGGCGCGTCGTTCGCCGTCAATCCGGCTAACGCCGCGAGATGTCCACCCGCCGAGGCGCCGCCGATCGCGATGAAGTTCCGATCACCACCGAATTCCTGCGCATGTTCTCGCGCCCAGGACACGGCGGTCTTGACGTCGATCAGATGTGCCGGCCACGGGCTCTTCGGTGCCACCCGATAGTCGATGGACAGACACACCCAACCCTGCGCGGCGAGGTGTGACATCAGCGCATATCCCTGCATCCGCCGACTGCCGTGGATCCATCCGCCACCGGGCACGAACACAAGGACGGGGGCAGGTTCGTCTGGAAGATCCCTCGAACGCCACACGTCGAGTACCTGTGAAGGCAGCGGACCGTACTGCACAGTGCTCCGGTAGATCGCGCGGCGATGGGTGGACGCTCTCAACAGAGGCGGCAACTGGTCGGATTTGTCCCGCGTATCAGTGAAATCCGACCGTGGAACAAAAGCGCTGAGGGCGCCGACTACGGCGCCGTCTGTCATGCTGCGCTCGCGCTTACGGATGCCGGAGGTGTCCGGCGCGAGACGTCGGCGCGTAGCCACGGCGAAGTCGCCGGCGTATCGGCTGCCCCACACGCCCATCGCGGCGAAAGAGCCGGCGCGTTGCACATGGCGCCCGACCAACGGCAACGATGCGGCCGCCGCACTTGTGGCCAACAGGAGATCCGAGGGACTTGCGCGCATAAGCCACCGCATGGTTGAACATGGCGTCGGTCGGCGGCGCTCGCTGTCCGAGCGTGAATTCATGAGTCAAACAGTACCGGCGCCAACCCTGTGGGAACGGGAAAACGCGCTTCCGGCAACAACATCTATCGTCAACGGGCCGGTGCAATATTGCGGATCCTACGGTCGTGAAACCCCACCTGGGTGGTCGTGAGACCGCGACCCAGGAGGCTGTCAGAACACCCAAGGGATCACTCCTCGAACGCGATCACACCCCGGATGTTCTTGCCCGCGCGGAGGTCTCTCATCGCTTCGTTGATGTCGTCGAGTTTGTACTTTTGCGTGACGAGTTCATCGAGCTTCAGTGTGCCAGCTTCGTACATCGACAGCAGGCGGGGCATTGCTTCGCGCGGGTTCATCGACCCGTAAAGCACGCCCTTGAGCGTCTTGCATGAGCTGACCATGTCACCCATGACCAGCGGCACCATCATGTCGGTCACCTTGCCCATGCCGGTGAGCACGCACGTGCCCCCTTTGCGCAGCAACATCATCGCCACCAGGATGAGATCCGGCGGCACGACACCCGGTGTGAGCACGACGCGATCGGCCATGACACCCCAGGTGATCTCCTTGACGAGGTCGACCGCGGCGCCGGCGTCGACAGCGGTGTGTGTGGCGCCGAACGAGGGCGCGACGTCGCGTTTGAACTCGTTCGGATCAACCGCGACAATGTGTTTCGCGCCCGCAGCCTTGGCCCCTTGGACGGCGTTCATCCCGATGCCGCCGACACCTACGACCACGACCGTGTCGCCGACCTCCGTACCTGCGGCCACCGACCCCGAACCGAAACCTGTTGTCACGCCGCATGACACCAGCGACGCCGCCTCCAGTGGAATCCAGTCGTTGATCTTCACCAGTGACCGTTCGGAGGCGACGACATATTCGGAGAAGGTGCCGACCTGCATCATCGCCATGAGATCTTCGTCGCCGAGGTGACGCCTACGCGTGTGGTCGGTCGTCATCTCCTTGCTGTAGATGTCGGCGCCGACATCGCAGAGGTAGGTCTGACCCGTGACGCAGAAACGACAACTTCCGCAGGCGGGGAAGAACGAGATCGCTACGTGGTCACCGGGTTTGAGCGTCGTCACGCCGTCGCCGACCTCCTCGACAACGCCCGAGCCTTCGTGTCCGCCGAGCATGGGGAACCACTCGGGCACCGGCACACCGGCCGCCCGCATCATCTCCTCCATGTCCTTGCTCGGCACGCTGTCTCCGGTGTAGAAGTGCTCGTCGGAATGGCAGACACCGGCATAGGCCATCTTGACCAGCACTTCGCCCGCGTGCGGGGGGTCGAGTTCGACTTCGGTGACTTCCCAGTCCACGCCGACTCCGCGCAGGACTGCGGCCTTTGATCTCATGAGGTCTCCTTCAATCCGGCTATGACGCCGGCCAGCCGACGGTCTTGGTTTCGGTGAAGATCTCCAGACCTTCGATGCCGCACTGCCGCCCGATGCCGGACTGCTTATAGCCACCAAATGGCGCGTCAGCGCCGTACCACAGGCCGCCGTTGATGCCGAGCGTGCCGGTCCGGATACGGCTGGCCACGCCCTTCGCACGTTCCAGGTCGTCGGCGAACACCACCCCGGACAGGCCGTAGATCGAGTCGTTGGCAATGCGCACCGCGTCGTCGTCGTCGTCGAAACCGATAACCGAGAGCACCGGGCCGAAGATCTCCTCCTGGGCGATCGTCATGGCGTTGTCCACGTCCGCGAAGACCGTCGGTTCGACGAAGTAACCCTTGGAAAGGTGTTGGGGCACACCGCCGCCGGTGACGAGTCGCGCGCCCTCCTGCTTGCCCTTCTCGATGTATCCGAGCACCCGCTCCTGCTGCCGCTTGGACACCTGTGGTCCCTGTAGCACCGAGGGATCCGTCGGATCGCCGTACTTGTTCTTCTCCATCGCGACTTTGACGATCTCGACGGCGTCCTCGTACCGGGAATTCGGCACCAAGAGACGGGTGGGCATCGCACAGCCTTGGCCGGCGTGCATGGAAATGAACGCTGAACCACCGACGGTAGTGTCGACGCTTTCCTCGTCGAGAACGAGGTACACCGACTTACCGCCGAGTTCGAGGAATGTCGGCTTCACAGTTTCCGAAGCGGCAGCCATGATGCGTCGACCGGTCGCGGTCGATCCGGTGAACGCCACCATGTCGACCAACGGCGATGTGGAGAGGACCTCGCCGACAAGGTGATCAGACGACGTGACGATGTTGACCACGCCCGGCGGGATGTCCGTCTGCTCGGCAATGATCCGTCCGATCCGGGTGGCATTCCACGGTGTATCGGGAGCGGGTTTGAGCACAACGGTGTTACCCATCGCGAGAATGGGACCGAGCTTGTTGAGGATGATCTCGAGCGGGAAGTTCCAGGGCGTGACGACGCCGACCACGCCGATCGGTTCCTTCCAGACTTCACGTGCGGCCGGTGTGCCCATCCCGAACGCGTCCTTGTCCGGAAGCGTTCGTTTCCACGGGAACTGGCTGATCATATCGGCGGGCCAGCTCAGCGCCTCTTTGAGCGGTACGTCGAGCTGCGGTCCGAACGTGCTGAGCAGTGGGCAGCCAACTTCGGCGATCAATTCGCCACGCAGCTCCTCACGCTCGGCCTCCAGCGCCGCCTGGAGTTGACGCAGAGCGGCCGCGCGGGCCTCGCCGTCGCGCGACCAGTCGGTGTTGTCGAAGGCGTGGCGCGCGGCGGCCACTGCACGTTCCATGTCGGCGCGCGTGCCATCAGACGCGCCGCCGAGCACTTCTTCCGTCGCCGGATTGATGTTGTCGAATTGGCGTCCGGTTTCAGATTCGACAAGCTTGCCGTCGATGAGCATGCGGGATTCGTGTGTCACTTCTCAGTGTCCTTCACCATTGTCGAAGTTCGGCCACGGCACCGGACGGCCGAGGAGCCAGGGTCAAATAGGGGATGAAGCTGCTATTGCCGCAACGAAGTACCGAGTGCACGACATCGACGAGGTGGTCAGCCTCGACCAAGCCGCCCTGCATCTCGCCGCGATCCATCCACAACCGGATCGCCTTTTCCAGTGCTTCGGCATCCCAGGTCTTGTTGAATTCGGTTTGTGAGTCGCCTTCGCCGCCGAAACAATCGCCGACCGCCAGTCGGGTGAAGCCGATGTTCGGATGCTCGATGCGCCACGCCTCGACTAGCTTGTCCAGTGCAGCTTTCGAGACTGCATACGCACCCAGCATCGGCCAGGGCGCCGAGTATGAAGCGCTGAGCGAAGAGAGGTATATCGCCGAACCTGCAGCGGCAGCCAAGTGAGGTGCGGCGGCAGCGGTGATCAGGGAGGCGCCGGTGACGTTGGTGGCGAACAACTTCGCCCACTGTTCGGCGTCGACATCGGCCAGCGGGGAGAGCACGCCGACGCCGGTTGTGTACACGAGTGCATCGAGACCACCGAATGCGTCAACGACCTCTGCGATCGCATTTCGGCAGGCCGCACCCTCGGTGACATCGCAAGCAACGGCGAGCGCGCCTTCGCCCGCCTCTTTGGCGGCGTTCTCCAGCCGGTCACGTCGGCGGGCCAGAAAGGCGACGCGTACGCCCTTCGCAGCCAGGCCGATGCCGATGCACCGGCCCAGCCCCGCAGATGCGCCGACGACGGCAACTCTCAGCGGCGGTACGTCTGCCATCAGGTCTCCTTGAAAGGACATTGAGAGGAACATTATCATTGGTGCAGAAGCACGATATTCACATATCGAAAACAATCATTTCCACTTTGGCGGCCCCGGCTTCATGACTGGGCAGAACTTTACCGGCGCAGTACTTTTCGCGGTTCGACGGCGAAACTCAGCAGCAGGCGGTCGAGGACTTGGGTCGCCCTCTCTCGCGCCTTGGCGGGCTTGTCGGCATGGGCGACGAGTAGGGCTGCCTCCTCGACTGCGGCCACTAAGAGGTGAGTCAGCTCGCCGACGGGGTGGTCATCGATGATGCCGTCAGCGATGGCCTCGGCCACCATTTCGTTGATCAGGGCGATGCTGTTGCCTTCCTCGATGGCGCGCAGTGTCTGCCAGCCCAGCACGACCGGACCGTCGAGTAGCATCACGCGCTGCACTTCGGGCTCCAGCGCCGATTCGAGAAAGCCGCGCATGCCGGTGGACAGTCGTTCCCACGCATCCGCGCCGGGCGGCGGCGACGCCAGTGAGCGCAGCGTCAGGTCGCGCTCCACGTCCTCGAACACCGCGCGAAACAGTTCCGCCTTGTCCTTGAAGTGGTGGTAGAAGGCGCCTCGCGTGCCGACCCCGGACCTCGTCACCAGATCCGAGATGCTGGTCCCGAAATATCCCTTCTCGACGAACAATGCGCGTCCGGCGTCGACGAGATCGCTTCTGGTCTGATCTCCACGCGCCCGGCGCTCGACATCGGTGCCACCACGCTTGGCCATTCGAGCATCGTAGCAACATTCATGCTGAATGTTGCAGGCGTCAGCGCACGATCCCGATCACGGGCATGAGCCCTAGATCGCTGTGGGCCTTGAAGCCGGGTGGCGCGTCGCAGATTGCCGGAATCGAGTTGACCGGCTCCATGGCCGTCCACGCGTAACCGACGTAGCCGGGCTTGGCGGTGTCGCGAGCGTGCTGGTCGCCGCGAAGGATCAACTCGGTGCCGGGGTCGCCTTCGATCACGATCCGGTAGTGGTAGTAGGGCTCCCAGTCGGGCTTGGGCTCGATCGCGTCGTGGTCGGTGAACGAGTACAGCTCATGCAGCGTGATGAATGGCCGTCCGTCTACCCAAGCCGTCCAGATGTGATGCTGGGACGCGACGGTCCCCGGCTTGATCACCCCTTTCAGGCCGGGCATGTCCATGTCGGCCGAGCCCTCGTACGGGATGTCACGGACGGCGAGGCCGAGTTCGACATCCGTCGTGAACTTCTCGACGGTCTTGCCGAGACCTTCCACGACCATGGTCAGCGACTGCGCGAAAAGCGACCACGCGTCCGCGAAGAGATTGCCCTTGGCGAACTCGTCTGGTGTCTTTCCGAATCCCATTTCGTCGAGGTATTTCAAGGTGTCCTTGTTGAAATTCACCGCTTCGTAGATGTGGATGTGGTCGGTCTTGCCGACGATGCGGGCAAGCGTGAGGACCAATAGATCTGCGGCGTAGCCCGGATGGATGCCGCCGCCGTGGAACGACGTCCGTCCTTCTTGGCAGGCGGCTTCGATCTTGTCGATGTCTGCGCCGTTGGTCTCGGTTCGGTGCCACCACGCACCGCCCGAGGCGACGACGCTCTTGCCGCCGCGCAGTAGCCGGCAGATCTCGTCGACGTCCGACCACAGTGGTGCATAGAAGACGCAGTCGGCGTCGAGCGCCTCAAGGGCGTCCTTGTCGGTGGTGGCCGAGACACCGATGGGTGCGACCCCGACGAGCTCACCCGCGTCCCTGCCGACCTTCTCGGGACGATTGCACAGCACGCCGACGACGTCGAAGGTCGGATTGTGGGCCATATGGCGTAATGCGAGTGTCCCGACATTGCCCATGCCCCACTGGATGACGCGGTACTTCTTTCTGGTGGTCGTGTCGACAGGCATGGCGGCGACGCTACCAAGCGTTGGTAATCGTCATATGCGATTCCGTAAACGGCGATTTTCGTCTCCTGGGAGACAACCTTCATAATGTATGTTGCCCTTATGGCAGACGATGACGTTCGCGCGTACGGCTCAGTGGCACCGCTCAAAGTCGGCTTGCTCAACGACTATCCGACGCGGGCCGGAACCGACAACGACACTGTGGACAGCTTGCGGCTGGTGTTCGACGAGGCCGTCGCCTCCGGGCTCGTCGACCGGCCGATTGAACTGATAGAGCGCAACGTGATCGGGCTGCCCAATGGCACGTACCAGGCGGTTGAGCAGGGCTACGACGAGTTGGTGACCGAAGGGTGCCTGGCGATCTTCGGGCCGTATGTGTCCGACAACGCGGTCCCCCTTGCTGCGCACGCCAACCGCATCGCCAAGGTCCCCAACATCATCCTGTCAGGCTCCGAAGGCGCACTGACTGAATGGACGTTCGCACTCAACAACGGGTCGATGCCGGAAGAGCCCGTCATGCTGGCGGCGGTGATGCTCGGCGACGGCAGATCCCGGATCGCGATCGCCTACGAGGCATCGTTGATCGGCAAAGAGTACCTCGCATTCGCGGAGAAGGCCTACGCGGCCGCTGGTTTGAAAGTCGTTACGACGGTTGCTATTCCGCAGGTCGAGGCCGACAAGGCCGTCGCGGTGAAAGAGCTCCGGGATGCCGAACCCGACGCTCTTGTGCACGTGGGCTTCGGCCACGGGCTGTGGGGTTTCTCCGACGCGTTGCTCGCCGACGATTGGGATCCACCGCGGTATACGACCACCGCCTTCGAGATGGCGCACATCAGCGCCGAGTGGAGGCACCATCTACGCGGCTGGATCGGACTCGACAGCTACGACGAGCGCAACACCATCGGACAAGCGTTCCTGGACCGGTTCGAGGCCCGTTACGGTCGCAGGCCAGGCCACTCCATGCCCGGACTCGCTCACGACGTCGCGACGGTGATCGTGCGCGGGCTTGCGGCCGCCCGACCACTGACCGGCTCAGGGGTCAAGGACGGTATCGAGCAGGTGAAGCTCGTGCCGTCAGCCAGCGGCGCGCCCGGCACGTTCCTGCGCTTCGGCCGCTTCATCCGGCAGGGTTGGCTGGGGTCGGATTACCTGATCGCCCGCAGGGTGCTGCCGGACGGCAGCGCTCACGTGTTCCACTCGGCGCCAAGTGACCACATCTCACTCGCGGTGGGAGTCGGCAGCTCCTAGTGGGCTCGCCCGAGCGGAATCGCGCTTTACGGGTTGATTACCGGCACCAGCTGCATGCGATCAACCCGTTAGGGCGCGAGACTTAGTCGGATCTCAGTTGGATCGCCCCGAACACCGGCGCCGCCACAACACCCGGCGGCGCGGCCAGCACATCGGGTATCGCCCGTACCGCGCCCATCGCGATCATGAGATGACCGGGCTGCGCGTGCGTGCCGTCGGCCGGCTTCTCGTCGAACCCGACGTCCAGCTGTAGTTCGAAGCTCGGTGTGCCCTTGATGACGGCCCGGATCAACGGCGCCTTCTCGCCCGGTGCCAGCGGCTTCAATCCCCATTGCGGCAGGTCGCGCGTCAGCACCCATTCCTCGTGGATGGCGAGCAGTGGCCGGCCTGACCAGTGCCCCACCCACGAGAAGCGTTGACCGACGACCGTTCCCGCTTCGATCGTGCCTGCGCGGACCTCGATGTCGTGGGGCAGCGTCGTGGCGTCCACCGACACATCGACATGCGACAGCGTGATACCCAGAACGTCCGCCGTGGCATTGAGCGCCTGCCGGTAGGCGAGGTCGAGCTTCTTGATGATCGGCGAGTCGGCGCTGACGTCCTCGGGCGGACGGCCCATGCCCATCAGATCTACGAGCATGGGCCTGCTGTCGACGGCCGACACATCGGTGGCCTCGTACAGGTCGATGCGGTCGATCGTCTTCGACAGCGCGGTCACCGTCGCGACGAGGCGCTCGAACATGAAGCCAGGGTTTTCACCCGCAGCGTGGAAACGGGATCCGCCGGTGCGGCAGGCTTCGACGAACGCGGACTCGGTCTCGGCTCCGTAGGTGGGCAGATGGTTGTAGGAGGTCGTGGTGATGACATTTATTCCCGACCCGAGGAGTCGGCAGATGTCCTCGGCATTGGTTTCGACGGCATGTGCCTTGCTCGCCGCGTGGATGACCACGTCGGGCCGCAATGCCAGGATCTCCTCTTTGTCTGTGGTGGCCAGCACGCCCGTGGTGGGGGGTAGGCCGCATAGGGCCCCAGCATCCTGACCGGCTTTGGCCGGGTCGTACACCAGCACACCAACGAGCTGGAAATCGGGATTCTCGATCAATTCCGCCAACGCGGGGGTTCCGACCGCGCCGGTTGCCCACTGCACCACTCGAGTTGCCAATCGAACGCTCCTGGTTGCATTTTCGCGATTACCACGGTTGATGGATCCGTTCAACCTACATCATGTAGGTTCTCAACCAACAACATGTAGGTTGTTCGATGGCAAGTGGCAGTGAGGAGCCGTCAGATGGCGAAGCCGGCGACCAGGACAAGCCAAGAGGAACTCGAGCAGAGCATCCGGGATGCGCAGGACAAATTCAACGAGGGGATGGGCGCCGACGGTGATGCGTCGCCATATCCGACGCTGAAGGAACTGCGCGCCCAGGGCCCCGTACACGCCGGTTGGCCGGAGATGGGGATGGTCGGCAACAGCGGCGATGGTCCGCAGACATTCACGGCGTACTCGTTCGACACCGTGAAGGCCGTCTTCACCGACAACATCACGTTCAGCACACGATGCTATGAGGACGTCGTGCGGCCGCTGCAAGGCCCCACAATCCTGGAGATGCAGGAACCCGAGCACGCGATCTATCGCAAGCTGCACGAGTTCGCGTTTGCGCGTTCGTCGATGAAGCGTTGGGACGCTGAGCTTGTCGGACCGCTGGTGGACAGCACCATCGCGAAGTTCAAGGACGCCAAACGCGCCGATCTGGTCGACAAGGTCTTCATGCCGATCCCGGTACGGGTGATTGCCGCCCTGCTCGGACTACCCGACTCCGACGTGCTGTGGTTTCACCGTCTAGCCATCGACCTGCTGGGTTTCCGCGCGGACATGGACTGCGCAATGCGCGCGTCGGCGGAGATGAAGGAGTACTTCGTCGGCATTCTCGCTGACCGGCGCAGGGAACCGCAGGACGACATGGTGTCGATCCTGGCCGCCTCGGAAGTCAACGGTGTGAAGATGACAGACGAGCAGATTTACGGCTTCATGCGCAACCTGCTACCCGCGGGGGCGGAGACGACGTCGCGTTCGACGGCCAGTTTGGCCATGGCACTGCTGACACACCCCGACCAGTTCGACGCTGTACGTGCAGACCGCAGCCTGTTGCCCCAGGCGATCGAGGAAGGCATTCGGTGGGAGACACCCTTGCTGAACTTCATGCGTGAGGTCACCTGCGACACCGAGATCGGTGGCGTGCAGGTCCCCAAGGGCGCGACGATGATGCTCAGCCTGGGCAGCGCCAACCACGACGAAACCCGCTGGGACGATCCGGAGAAGTTCGACATCTTCCGGGAACGTAAGCCGCACATCGGATTTGCCCACGGTGCTCATGTTTGCCTCGGAATGCACCTGGCACGGCTGGAGACCACCAAGATCTTCAACGCGCTGTTCGACGAACTGCCAGGGCTGCGGTTGGATCCCGACGCCCCACCGCCCTATGTCACCGGAACCATGTTTCGTTCGCCACCGCGCCTCGACGTGGTGTGGGACTGAGGAGGACATCGAGATGACACGCGTCATTCAGTGGGCAACCGGCGTCACCGGGATGATGTCCCTGCGGCATGTCCTGGCCAGGCCCGACCTCGAGCTTGTCGGTGCCCGCGTCTACGACCCCGCCAAGGTGGGTGTCGACGCCGGGGTGCTCGGCGGCGGGGGCGAGGTTGGTGTGCTCACCACCGACGACCGCGACGCATTGATCAAGTCCGACGCCGACATCGTCCTCTACATGGGCAAAGTGGAAACCGACACCGAAGGCTGCTTCGCCGATGTGTGCGACTTGCTGGCGTCCGGTAAGAACGTGGTGGCCATCGGCAGCCGATTCATCCATCCGCGCTCACTGCACGAGTCGCTGGCCGATGGGATCGAGACTGCCTGTCGCACAGGTGGTTCCTCGTTCCTGGGTCTAGGTTTGTATCCCGGCTTCTTCGGAGAGTCGCTTGGTCCCGTGCTCTCCCGCCTGACGCAGAAGACGGACCACATCAGCGTGCGCGAGGTGCTCAATTACTCGACATATGCCAGCCACGATCTGATCTTCAACGCGATGGGCTTCGGTCATGCGCCAGAGGACACCACGCCGCTGCTCACCAACACCGACTATGCGGCCAGCGCGTGGATCGGGAGCGCGACCGTGCTCGCGCAATCGCTGGGCCTCCAGATCCAGTCGGTCGAGGGCTTCCGCGAGGTGGCGACGACGCCGCGGGCCTTGACGGTCGCCGCGGGCGAGATCCCGGCCGGCACCGTCGGCGCCATGCGTTTCGGTGTAACCGTCGACTGCGGTGAGACGACCATGTCCGTCGAGCATCTCACCCGGATGGCCGATGATCTGGCGCCGGACTGGCCGACGGAAATCGGCTATGAGATCACCTTCGAGGGGGAGCCGAACATGCGGGTACACCTCGTGATCGGTTCGCACGACGAGGATCACGCCGAGCAGGGATGCCTGGCGACGGCGATGCACGCGATCAATGCGATACCCGCGGTGCTCGCCGCCGAACCCGGCCTGTACGACGTGTCCTCGATCTCACCATTCGTCGCGCACTGGACCAATCGGTAGACAAGCATGGTCGCTGTCGCGTCGGTAGTCGTGAACAACATCACGGCTGTGGGGGCGGGACCGCCAGGTATCGTCCTGACGCTTGACCTACCGCATCCGAGTGGGAGATGACTGTACGGACCATGACCACGGTCTCATTCGCCGATCGCGTCGTCCTCGTCACGGGAGGAGGACGCGGACTCGGTGCGGCGTACTGTCGCGAGGTCGCCCGGCGCGGCGCCGCGGTCGTGGTGGCCGACAACGGCTGCGACGTGGACGGCAATGGTTCCGATCCGACGCCTGCCAATGATGTGGTTGCCGAGATCGTCGCCGACGGTGGGCGGGCAGTGGCGTGTGTCGAGGATGTCAGCACCGAAAAGGGCGGGCAGATGGCCGTCGAATTGGCCGAAGGTGAATTCGGCAGGCTCGACGCGATCGTCGCCAACTCGGGCAACGTGTTCAACGCCCCGGTCGATGACTGGCCGACGGAACGCTTCGAATCTCTCCTGCGGCATCATCTTCTCGGCGCGTTCCACGTTGTTCGTCCGGGATTCGAGGTGATGAAGCGCGCCCGCTACGGTCGAATCGTCCTGGTGGCGTCCGCGGCGGGAATCTTCGGTCAGCACGGCATGCTCGGGTACTCGACGGCCAAGACGGGAATGCTCGGGTTGATGAACGTGCTGTCGCTGGAGGGCGCAGACTTCGGCATCGCGACCAATGCGATCATGCCGATGGCTCGTACCCGGATGGCTGACGCGGTCACGGGGGTGGGCGCCGACGACCCCGACGGCAGCGCCTTCCTCGACACGTTGCGGCAGGACCAGGTGGCCCCCGTGGTGGCGTATCTCGCGAGCGAGGCCTGCACGCAGACGCAGACCGTGTTCAGTGCGTTCATGGGTCGCGTTGCAGCGGTTCAGATCGGCATCTCACGCGGTTGGACGTCGCCCGACGGCAGCCTGAGTGCTGAGGACGTGGCCGAGCATCTACCCGAGATCCTCGACACGACAGGTCTTCTCGTGCCTCGAACCCTGTACGACGAGATGGGTTACGTCACATCGCCGGAGAGCCTACCGCCCAAGTGATTTCGGTGCGCGAACGTTCGGTAAGCGAACGTATACGCACCCAAATCACCGGTTGCCGAAGCCGGTATAGCTGCGGATCAAGGGCAGATCCGCCATGGTCGCGAAGCCGGCCGGTGCGTCGCACACCGCAGGAATCGCGTTGACGACCTGCATCGCCACCGTGATCAATCCGGCCTTCACATGCTTTTCGATCGAGGCGTCGCGCGAGAAGCTGGCGAGGGGGAAGAAATGTGTGCGCATCGACGGGTCACCTTCGATTGTCAGCGTCCAGCCGTCCAAGGGCTTGGGCCAGTGCCCGGGATACTCGCCGCCAATGGTCCACAGGGTCTCGAACTCGATCAGCGTCTTGCCGTTGCGATGGCCGCGGAAGTTCCAGCGTTGCCCGGCCGTGCTGCCAGCGCGCACCACGTGGCCGAACATCTCGAAGTCCTTGGTCGCGGGCACGCATTCGAGACTCACCGACACGTCGTCGATTTCGGCGTTCAACGTGTCGGAGATGAACCAGGTCTGCTCGACGAACAGCTTTGTCAGGAAACTGAGGTACCCATTGGCCGACGGCGTCACCTCGTCCGGCGGACGACCGAACCACATGCCGTCGAAGGTGATCTCAGTGCTTTCCCACAGCGTCCAGTCGGCGCGCTCCTGCAGCGTGACCTGGTCGATGGTGCGGCTCATCCCCGACAGCGCCAACGGCAGCACACCGGACAGGTTGCCCGGGTTCAAGCCGCTGCCGTGGATGGTGGCGCCACCCTGCTCGCAGGCTTCCTGCAGACGTCGCCGATCCGCCTCCGGAATGCGCCGCGGGTGGAATAGGAACGACGGCGTCGCCACATTCTTTCCGCTCGCGAGCAGGGCGCAGACATCGTCGAGATCGGTGAACGACGGCGCGTAGAGTACGAGATCGGCGTCGAGCGCGAGGATCTCGGCGGTGTCGATCGTCGCAGTGACGCCGATCTGGTCGCGGCCGACGATCCTGCCGATGTCGACACCGTGCTTCGCTTGGGAGTAGACACGCGCACCGACCAGTTGGATGTCGGGGCGGTGATCGAGGATGGTCGTCACCATCTCGGTACCGACTCCACCGGTGGCCCACTGAATGACCCGTATCGGTCGCGTTCTTGTCAACTTCAGCGCTCCCTTCAGTCCAGGCGCAGAGTTTCACAGTATCGATGGTGATAATGTTTGTTCTCACTATTCGCGAAGTGAGGTTCTCGATATGGAAGACGTGCTCGGTTACAAGGGCAAATCGGTCGTCGTGACAGGAGCGGCGTCGGGAATGGGTCAGGCGGCGGCGCAGATTCTCGTCGACCTGGGCGCCCGCGTGACTGCGCTCGACATCAATCCGACCACCGTTGATGTGGACCGCGCCTTGACGATCGACCTGCGCGATCGCGCGAACATCGAAACCGTCGCCGCATCGATCGACGGTCCGGTCGACGGCTTGTTCAGCTGCGCAGGACTTCCCGGCCCGCCGTTCAGCGAGTGGGACACGATTTTGGTGAACTTCGTCGGTGCACGGCATCTGGCCGAGCAGCTGGTGCCGAAGATGGCTGACGGCTCGTCGATCAGCGTGATCTCCTCGTCGGCCGCGATCGGCTGGCAGGACCATATCAAGGTGATCACGGAGCTTCTGGAGACCGACGGCTTCGATGCCGCGGTCGAATGGCTCACCGCGAATGAGAAGAAGTGGTCGTGGAGCGGTTACGCCTACTCGAAGTACATCACCGATGCGTGGGTGAGTTGGTGGTATCCGGAACTGGCGACCAAGGACATCCGGATCAACTGCATCAACCCGGGTCCCACCGAGACCGCGATGATGCCGGCTTTCCAGGACTTCGCCACCAAAGCGGTCGTCGACCAGTCGGTCGGCCCGGTTGGCCGCTACTCGACGCCGGAGGAGCAAGCCTGGCCGCTGGTGTGTCTGGGCAGTCCGCGGTTCAGCTATGTCGGCGGTACCGTGTTGTGGACCGATGGTGGGTGGGACGGGGCGATGACGATGGATCGCCACCAGGCGACGTGGACGGATACCGCCGACCGGGAGATGTCCAAGAACGGCTGAGCCGTCTCTTCAGATGAAGTCCGATCCGCCATCGACGTTCACGGTCGCACCGGTGACGTAGCCGTTGCGACGTGACGCCAGATACGCTGTCGCAGAGGCGATTTCCTCGGGTAGTCCGGCACGGCCGATGTCGCAGGGATGCCCGTAGGTCTGCTCCACCCACTTCATGACATCGTGAGGATCGGAGGAGTCCAGGCCATCGGCGGCGAGCACGTCCTTGAGGATTTCGGTGAAACTGGCGGTCACGATCGTGCCTGGACATACACAGTTCACAAGGATGCCTTCGGGACCGAGGCTCTTCGAGAGATTCTTGGTGAAGCTCGACAGCGCGGCCTTCGTCGCGGTATAGGCCACCAGGCGTTCGCTCTGGCGCTGGATCGAGTGCGCGGACAGCGTGACGATGCGGGCCCACTCGGCGGCGCGGAGCATGGGCAGCGCCGCGCGCACCGAACGGACCGCCGACATCGTGCCCAGATCGAATGCCGCGTGCCAGTCGTCGTCGTCGAGCTCCTCGAACGAACCGGCACTCGGGCCGATCGTGTGCACCAGAACATTGAGTTGGCCCCACGCATCACTCACCGCGGCATACCCGGCCGCGATCGATTCAGCGTCGGCCATATCGACACTCAGGGCGAGGACCTCTGGAGCGCCTGCGCTTCGAACGCACTCAGCCGCCGACTCCAGGGCCTGCTGTCCCCGCGCCATGATCGCGACCGAAGCACCGTCGGCGCCAAGGGTTTCGGCAATCGCCAGTCCCATGCCCTTACTGCCCCCGGTGACGACAGCTTTGGCGCCCGCAAAGCCCAGATCCATGGTGTGTACTCCTCAGTTCTTGGCGCGAGCGCGCGGCGCGAGATGCACGATATCGCTGACGACCGTCGGGTTGGCTCGCGCGACGGCAATGAAGGACAGCAGGGCGTTCGCGACATCGTCGACCGCTGACATCTCGGCGGGAATCTGACCCTCCTGGGCCCAGGTCCGGTAGAGGTCTGCCAGCAGATCGCGGTCAGCACCGCGCAGGATCTCGGTACCCTCCGTCGGGCCGACGCTCACCCGGATGACTGGCAGTTCCGGATGCTCGGCACGCCATGACCTCAGGATCTCGTCGAGGGCGGCCTTGCTCGCGTGATACGCCGCGACGCCCGCACGGGGTCTCCCGACGTCGTGACTCGAGGCGACGAGCGCGACTGCGTTGTCGCTAAGGTGCGGCACTGCGGCGCGCAACAAGTGGGAGGCGCCGACCGCGTTGACAGCGTAGGTGTGCATCCATGTCGTCACATCGGTGTCTTCGATCAACGCGAATGGCGCAGAGGCGCTGGTGAACACTATGGCGTCGAGGCCGCCAAGGAGTGTCGCAACCTCGCTGACGACGCGCTCGATGGCTTGCGGGTCGGACACGTCGAGCTCGTGCGCGGAGCCGCCGAGCTGATCGGCCAGCTTGGAAAGGATGTTCACCCGGCGCGCTGCGAGCGCGACTTTGGCGCCTCGCGAATGGGCCGCCAGTGCCAGCGCCCGTCCGATTCCCGAGGACGCGCCGACAATGAGCATCCGTATCCCCGCGATGTCGGAGTGCGGATCAGTCATACTCTGCTTCCCCTGCCTGGTTTCGTCGTTGTCGCCAGCGAATCGATGATCGACCGGATGGTGCGGCAACATCTACCGCACTCCGATCCTGCCCCGCACGCCGTGGACACCTGCTTGGGGGTCTTCGCTCCGGCGACGACGGCGGCAGAAACCGTTTCGTTCGTGACACCTTGACACAGACAGACGTACATCAGTGCAGGTCCGTTCCGCTGGTCTGGGCCGGGCGCATCGCGTTGACGAACCGTCCGACAAATACCGGCGGATAGGCTCCCACGCCAGCGGCGGTCAGCCAGGACGCAGCCACCTCCGAGTGCTCGACCCATACGAGTGCCTTGTCCGGATCCGCCAGTTGCTGCAGGAACATCACCTCGTGCGGGGTGTCGAACGCTCGGTAGACCAGGGTCCTGCGAATCCCGGCCCTGCCGAACTTGAAGAGCGATGCACGCACCCGGGCGATGAACCCGTCGACGTCTTCGACCGGAGTGACCGCGGCGACGACGATCTCCGTGCCCGGTGCGGGCGCCTCGCCGATATCGAATCGTGCAACAGCCTCCCCTGCGAATACGGCGGGCAGATCGTCGAGGCCAACCGCGTCGAACCATTCGAAGAGCTGCGGTGATCGGAGAAAGTCCAACAGCGGCTCCCGGGTCCGAACGCCGATGACGACCAGCACCCGTCCTGCCTCGACGATCGATTCGTAAATGAACGCGTAGTGCGCGCCGAGCTCTCGCAGGTTTTCTTCGTGATGCGTCAGAACCGGCCACACGCGTTCGGGTTCGCCGACCGCGAACTCAACCGCAAAGACGAAGCTGCGGAGTGCGGTGTCGCCCATGATCGACGATTCTCGCATGTGAGAATATTGGTTCTCTAGTGGAGGTAGGCATGATCGACTTCACCGACAAGGTTGTTCTGGTCACCGGTGGCGGCGCAGGAATCGGGCGAGCGACCGTGTCGATATTCGCCGAACAGGGCGCCTCGGTCGTCGCGCTCGAGATCGACGAGACCCGAGCCGACGAACTGCGGACTGCGGGCGCCAACGTCACAGTGATACACGGCGATGCGACCGACGCCGTCGACGTGGCGGAACTCGCAACGACAATCGCTGATCGATTCGGGCGCCTCGATGTGTTGGTCAACAACGTCGGGCACTTCATGACGCGTCCGACGCCGTTCGAGAAGCTGACAGACGAGCAGATCGACGACATCTACCGGGTGAACCTCAAGCACATCTTCTCCGTCACACGGGTGATGCTGCCGCTGCTGCGAGCCGCGGGCGGCGGCGCGAGCATTGTGAACATCTCGTCGATCGAAGGCTTCCGCGGTATCCCACAGTTCGCGGTCTACGGCGCGTTCAAGGCCGCGATCACCGGTTTCACCATGAGCTTGGCCCTGGAATTGGGGCCGGAAGGCATTCGGGTCAACGCGGTCGCACCAGAGACCACCGATAGCGCCCAGGTTCCTCTCGACAGGATGATCCACCCATCGCAACGGCATCACATGCCGCGGTGGATTCCGCTGGGGCGGTTCGGCACTCCGGAAGACATCGCGGGCTGCGTGCTTTTCCTGGCCAGTCCGTTGGCCGCGTGGGTCTCGGGATCCGTCGTGCACGCCGACGGTGGCGCCCTGGCCGCTGCGGGCTGGTATCGCGATGACAGGGGCACCTGGACGAACATGCCGGTCATCAAAGGCAACAGCATGCGGCCTGCGGAATAACAGAAAACGTAGTTGCGACAGCCGATAACGCTTATTCTCGGCTCGTGACATACAGGGTGAAGGTTGACCCGTACTACGACCCTTTCGACTTCGAGATCGATGACGATCCGTACCCGGTGTGGCGGCGCCTGCGCGAGGAAGCGCCGCTCTACCACAACGAGAAGTACGGCTTTTATGCGCTCAGCAGGCACTCGGACGTCGCCCGGGAGTTGGTGAACTGGCAGGACTATCGATCCGGCCGCGGCACGGTCATCGAGGTGCTGCTCAACAATATCGAGGTGCCCCCGGGCATCATCTTGTTCGAAGACCCACCGATTCATGACCTGCACCGACGCCTGTTGTCGGGCGTTTTCACTCCGCGGCGCATGGCCGCCATCGAGCCATTGGCCAGGGAGTTCTGCCGGCGATCACTGGAACCGCTGGCCGAGACCGATCGATTCGACTTCATCGCCGATCTCGGTGCGTGGATGCCGATGCGAACCATCGGATACCTGTTGGGCATACCCGAGGACAAACAGGTCGCCATTCGGCAGAAGAGCGACAAGTTGCTTGAACTATCCGACAACGGTCCTGGGGATGTCGCAGCAGACATGTTGACCAGTTCGGGGTCGATGCTGGAGGAGTTCATCGACTGGCGCTACGACCATCCGTCCGACGATCTGATGACGGACCTCGTCAACGCGGAGGTGGAGGAGCCGGACGGCAGCCGTAGACGGCTCACCCGCGGCGAGGTTCTGACGTACACAAGCACTGTCGTCGGTGCCGGCAACGAGACCACGACGCGGCTGATCGGTTTCGCCGGCCAGCTGCTGTCGGACCATCCTGACCAGCGACGTGCGCTCGCAGCCGATTTCGGCCTGATTCCCAACGCGATCGAGGAGGTACTCCGGTTCGAGGCGCCGTCCCCGGTGCAAGCTCGGTATGTCGCCCGTGATGTCGAGCATTACCGGCAGACGGTTCCCGAAGGTTCGGTGATGCTTCTGCTCAATGGTTCGGCGAACCGCGACGAGCGACAGTTCCCCGATGCGGACACGTTCGACATCCACCGCAGAGGCGCGCACCTGTCATTCGGGCACGGCATTCACTTCTGTCTTGGCGCCGCCCTGGCACGGGTGCAAGCAAAGGTCGCACTGGAAGAGGTGCTTTCGCGATGGCCTGACTGGGAAGTGGATTACACCCGCGCGAAGCGCGCTCACACAACGAGCGTCAGGGGCTGGGCTTCCCTTCCGGTGAGGGTGTGAGATGACGAATACCATTGACTCGACTGCGGATTCAAGTACCGGCGAGCGCACCCATTCGCCGTGGCCGGCGCGGATCGGGTGGGGAATGTTCGGCATCGCCTACCTGGTCTTCGCGGTGGTCACCGTGGCGACTATCCAGTCGGGGCTGCACGGTGACCCTGAGCGGACCAACCCCAACCCGGGTTCGGTGCCGTACCCGCCGTTTCTCGGGTTCGATAACTGGCCTCTAGCCGTCGCCATCAGCTCGATACCGATGGCGATCGGGCTGATCGCGGCGCTGAGCTGGCTGTCGTGGCGTCAGCGCAAGGTGCACTGGGCGGTCATCATCGCCTTCGCGGGGCTCATCACCGGTGCGCTCGACCCGCTCGCCAACTGGGCGACCTTCGCGATCTTCGATCCGCGGATGCTGCACTTTCCGCTGTCGTGGCCTTACGTCAACATCTCGCCCAACCTCGAGCCCGCGCTGGCGTTCCTGGGCGGGTATGCGGCCTATTACCTGCTCAACGGCCTGGGTTTTCTGCAATTGCACGATCGTCTTGTCGACCCACTGATGCGGCGATCGAGTTGGTTCGTCCGTCATCGGCTGGTCGCGGTCTTCATCGGCGCGACCATCGTCGCCATCCCGATCAACGGCCTCATCCAGTTCACCTGGATGCGGGCAGGCATCTTCTTTTACACCGAAGCCGTAGGGCCGGTGCTACAGATCGGTCACGTCCATTTCCCGCTGATCATGGCGGTCTACGACTCGGTCATCTTCGGGATGGTCGCCGTCATGTGCGTCCGCGACGAGAACGGTGACCTGGTGCTGATCAACCGCATCGCGCGATGGCTTCCCGCGCGCGCCGGCCGCCAGAAGGTAACGGTGACCCGTCAGTTGCTCATCTCGGTCGCGGTGGGCCTCATTTCGTTCGCCACGCCGTTGGCAGTGCTTGCTGGACTGCGCGAAGCGGGCCTGTCGCGGCCGGCCTATGACCAGAACCCGTACCCGAACGTGAAGGTCTATGACCCATACGGCCACCTTGAAGAAGCGGGAAAGCCGGGCCCGTTCTTCAAATAGGAGCTTCAGTCATGCTCACCTTGTGCCTGGTAGCGAGCATCATGCGAGCGAAAAACATTGCAGAACTGCGGGATTCGCCGACTACATACACCATTCCCACATCCCTCGAGGCGACAGTGAGGATTTGATGGCCGACGTTCGCACGGTAGTTGTCACTGGCGCCTCACGCGGCCTCGGGCTTGCTTCTGCCGCTGAGCTCTATCGCCGCGGCTGGCGTGTCGTGGGGGCCATGCGTTCCGTCGAGACTGGGCTCGATCGGATCCGTGAGTTGGCAGGTGCGCGACGCGACGATTCCCGCCTCCTGGGAGTAGGCCTCGATCTCGTTGATCCCGAATCGATTTCGGCTGCTGCCAGCAACATCCTCGAGAAGGTGGGTGCCCCGGATGCCTTGGTCCACAACGCGGCCGTCGCGAGCGCGGGCTTTGTCGAAGAGACTCCCTCCTCGGAGTGGACTCGGCTCTTCGCGACCAATCTCTTCGGTCCCGCTGCGTTGACCAATGCCCTCCTGCCCGCGATGCGAGCTGCCGGTCATGGCCGCATCGTGGTGGTGTCGAGCACGGTGGCTGTCCGCGGAATGCCGCTGGCCTCCATCTACTCGGCCACGAAGGCCGGCGTGGAACGGTGGGCCGAGTCGCTTGCGGGGGAGGTGGCACCGTTCGGTCTCGGCGTGACCATCTTGATGGCCGGAACGTATGACACCGAGATCACCGGCGACGGAACGCCCGTCTTCCAGGACATCGACGGCCCATACGGGTTGATGCACCTCAAGATGGAGAAACGTGGCAGTTTAGCCGTGCGAATGGCGAATCCACCGGTTCGCTTCGCGCGAACGCTTGCCAGGACGCTCGAGCGAGATCGCGAACCGATTGTGCACCGCGGAGCAGGCGTCGACGCCAAGATGTTCCGGACGTTCGCGCGTTTCACGCCGACCGCCGTCATGCATCAACTCGTCAGGGTCGGCCTCGCGCAACCGCGCTTCGGCGCGCTCCGCGATCATCGAGAGGGGTGACGGTATTGTCGCGAGATCGGAAAGGAGTCGCGACAGGTGAGCGCTTCGCCGGATGCCAGGTTGAAAAGACGCAGCAGCGGGGAACAGGTTGCGGCGTTCTTGAGAGACGAGATCATGGCGGGTCGGCTGGCTCCCGGTGACAGGATCAACCAAGAAGAGACCGCCGAGCTACTCGGAGTCAGTCGTGTGCCGGTGCGTGAAGCTCTCGCAATACTCGAGAACGAGGGCCGGATCGAGATCGAGTTGCACCGCGGAGCCTTCGTCCTCCCCATTGACCCGGACTCCGTTCTCGAGAACACCGAGATCTTCGGCCTGATCTACGCGCACGTCGCGAGGAAGGCGGCCGAGCGCCTGACGGACGAACTCGACGCGACGTTGGCGACCATCGGCGCAGAGCTGGAGACAGCGACATCCGATGGCGACGTATGGCGGATCGTCGGCAAGTACGTCGACGCCATCATGGAAGTCGGCGTGTCGAAACGGATGAACCGCACCTTACGTAAGCTGCGCGTTCTGGTCGAGGTCAGCGATGTCCAGGCAGTTTCGCCGGAGGCCGTCGAGACCACGAAACTCGGTATCCTCAAGACTATTTCGCTGATCCGCGCAGGTGACGGCAAGCGCGCGTCGCAGAACCAGATCGAGACGCAGCGGGCGGCCGCCGAGCATCTCGTGGTGGCGCTGAGGTCCCGCCAGGTCTAACCGCCCATCTCCGAGGAGCGGGCCCCGCGTGTCCTTGCCATTTGACATTTTGGATACAGTCAACAATATTCACTGAGAATAGCCGTTCTCGTATGGGCGGCGGAGGGGTTGGCATGCTCCAAGAGTTGGTGCGACTGACGTTTGCGTGGGGGGCGATGGGCGCGATCGTCTGGTTCTGGTATTGGCTGCTGTCCAACATCGGAACCTTTTGATGTCCGCGAAACCCCCGATGAGCGAACAGGATCGGCGTAGGCACCGAGCACTGATCGTGTTCCAGGTCTTCGTCTACGGGTGTCTGATCGCCATGTTCCTCATTCAGCTGCAGATGCTCTTTGTGAAGGACTGGTAGGGCGCGGCAGATGAACTCGATGACATTGGATCTGCACGAGGACGAGAGTCGCCGAGCGCAAAAAAGCGCCGACCGCTGGCTTATTGTGGGCACAATCCTCATGGGCACTCTGGTGCTCGGGCCGTTCGGCCTCCCGGTTTTCTGCCGCGGAATCTATCTGTTACGCAAGGCGCAGTCCGCAGGCCTCTCCGTACGACCGATGATGGTCACGCTGATCGGCTACGTCGTCATCCTCGATGCGGCCATCAACAGCATCGGTTGGGGCTTGGACATTTTCGCCAATCATGCCCTGATCACCCGCACGATCTTCACCGCGTGGGGCAATCTGATGGACGGCGGATACTTCTGGCATTACAACGAACTGTGGATCGGTGGTGCGGGTGCGCCGGGTGAGAAAGCCTGGATCATCGTATGCATCGTCGTCGTCTTCCCGATGCGTATCGCGGCAGCGATCGGCTTTCTGCAGATGAGGCGGTGGGGCCATCAATGGATGGTCGTGACCTGCTGGTTCGGGCTCATCGCGTGGATGGGCTACATCCTCAACATGACCATGTACGCCGACGTGCGTTACGCCGGTGTCGCGTTCCCGGTTCTCGGGTGGTGGCTGTACAACATCTTCTACATCACGCCGTTCCTGGCAATTCCCTACCTGCACACCGTGAACCGCGAAATCTTCTCGGACTGAGACACGTGGAAACAGGAAGGACGCCCGTATGAGCGAGAAGTCCGCCGAGGCCGACGCCGCGCCGGAACCGCCCCTCGGCACCACACCGCCGTTCGCGCGCATGCACAAATGGCTGAAGCGTGGACTGTACGTCTGCCTGTTCGGTCTCGTCATCGAAGGCGCACTTACGGTGCCCGCACTGGCGGTCTGGTACGGCTGGCCCAGTTTGTCGCTCACAGAAATCTGTAGCGAGTTGATGAAAGTTCGCTATTCCGACGACACCCTCGACTGCACTCAGCCCTATCCGCTGTCGGGGCCGCCCTTCGGTGGTGCACCGGAAGCCGCAGGGCAGCAGACAGCGCAGGACCGGTGGGGGATTCAGCCGGTGCCGGAATATCCTCGCGTCGGCTTCCGCGAACTGGTACGCATTCATAGTGAGCGCGAAGCAGCACGCGGCGGGTGAGCATTCGTCGATCCGAGTAGTGCAATGGACAACGGGAAATGTTGGTCGTCGTTCGGTACGTGCCATAGCGACCAATCCGCTTCTGGAGCTCGTTGGTTGCTATGCCTGGTCGCCGGACAAGGTCGGAGAGGATGCCGGCACGTTGGCCGGCATCGACGAACTCGGGGTTGCCGCAACCAATGACACCTCCGAACTCCTCACGCTGCGGCCTGACTGCGTTGTCTACAACCCCATGTGGCCGGATGTCGACGAAATAGTGGAGATTCTTTCCACCGGTGCAAATGTCGTCACGACCGCGGCGTTCATCACTGGCCACAACCTCGGCGAGGATCGCGCCCGAGTCGAGGAAGCGTGCCAACGAGGCGAGGCAACGATATTCGGGTCGGGGATCAACCCCGGCGCGGCCCAGTTGCTCGCCATCGTCTCGGCGACTATCTGTGACCGCATCGACAAGGTGAGCATCACCGAGTTCGGGGACAGTACCCTCTACGACTCTCCGGAAACCGAGAAGCCGGTCGGTTTCGGTCAACCCATCGATCACCCCGGCCTGCAGGAGATGACGGCGTCAGGGACAGCTGTGTTCCGCGAAGCTGTCCTGATGCTCGCCGATGCGATCGGCGTCGAACTCGACGGTGTCCGGTGCACTGCCGAGTACGCGCAGACGACAGAAGATCTTCATCTCCCTGCAGACTGGGTGATCGAGAGGGGCTGCGTAGCAGGTGTCGATCTGCGCTGGCAGGGATTCATCGGCGACCGCGATGTCATCGAGATCCGGATGCGCTGGCGTAAAGGCCAGACGCTGCAGCCGGATTGGCAGCACAAGCCGGGCGGGTATCTCATCGAGATCGCCGGCCAGCCTGCGGTGACAACCACCCTCGACTTTCTGCCACCGGCCGACTTCGAAGCCCAGAGTATGAGCGACTTCATGGTGCTCGGCATGATCATCACCGCGATGCCCGCCATCAACGCCATCCCGGCTGTCGTCGCGGCGGATCCGGGAATCGCGACCTACAACGACCTGCGTCTGACCTCACCACGAGGCTTCGTCAGCGGTCTATAGGGCGTCAGGTGCCGGTCACACCGACATCCACCGGTATGGCGGCGCCAGTGACGTAGCGGGCCTCGTCGGAGGCCAGCCAGGCGACGGCCGCAGCGATGTCTTCAGGCATCGCGATTGAGTCGGGAATGAGCTGCTTGACAAAGCCAGGCCGCAGAACAGGATTGGATTCGGCCGCATCGGCCATCGCCGCAACCATCCTCTCGCTGCCCATCGGTGTCACCACGGAACCGGGGTGCAGACTGTTGACCCGGATCCTGTGCTTTCCGAGCTCCGCGGCGAAAGATCGCGCCAACCCTGTGATGGCGTGTTTACTGGCGGTGTAGGCGATCATGAACGGCTCCATCGTCAGACCGGCGGCAGATCCGATGAGAATGATGGACCCGCCGCGACCACCGTCGATGATGTGCCGGGCACCTGCCATCACTGTGTTCCACGTACCGACGAGGTTGATGTCGATGGTGTCCTGGAAATCGCGAGCCGACACCCGATCCCACGTCGACGGGACGCAGATTCCCGCGTTCGCGACGATGACGTCCAGCCGCCCCAATTCGGCGACTCCGCTCGCTACCGCCGCACACATACCGTCGTGATCCCGGGTGTCGACGATCGCCGTGAGGGCGCGTCGACCATTCGCCGCGACAAGTTCAGCAGTCTCGGCTAGGTCCTCTGGTGTCGCCGAGTCGTAGGGCACGCTGGGCGGCAGCGGCCCGGCGATATCGATGAGGATCACGTCGGCACCGTCGGCACTGAGTCGCTCGGCGTGTGCGCGGCCCTGGCCCCGGGCTGCCCCGGTGATGAGCGCGACCTTGTCGGTCATGTCTGCCACGTGCGTAAGCTACCGCACCTGAGAATAAGCGTTTCTGAATTACGAGAATACCGCTTGGCGGACGGGTAGCGTCGTGGGCATGGGTGTGCTTGACGGACAGACTGCCTTCATCCTCGGAGCGTCGGCGGGTATCGCGCAGGCGAGCGCAAAGCTCCTGGCCGCCGACGGTGCCACGTTGTTTCTGCTCGGAAGATCGACTACCCGACTGGAAGCGACCCGTGACGGCATCCTCGACACTGTCCCCGAGGCCGAAATCGTGCTGCACAAGGGCGATCCGGAGGATGAAGCCACCGTCAAGGCCGCGGCGCAGGCGGCCTACGACGTGCACAACCGTCTGAACATCGTCGTCGGCACCGTCGCCTCTGGCGGCACGGGCCCGCTCGTCGAGCAGAATCTGGCTACCTTCACCGACTTCGTGATGGGTAACCTGCGGTCGAATTTCCTTGCCTTACGCTATGCGGCCCCGCTGATGACCGACGGCGGTTCGATCGTTTTCATCTCGTCGACGTCGTCGAAGATCCCGATGGAGGGCCTGGGGCACTATTCGGCAGGCAAGGCCGCGCTCGAGATGCTCATCCGCGTCGCCGCTTCCGAACTGGGACCGCGTGGAATCCGTGTCAACGCGGTGCGTCCCGGCCTGACCGAGGCGGCTACCACGCAGGGATACATTCACCTCGAGGAGTTGACGAGCAGCTTCCTGGAACGGGTTCCACTGGGCAGACTCGGCGTATCCAATGACATCGCGCCCGGCGTGCGCTATCTGGCCGGCCCGGAATCCAGTTGGATGACCGGACAGAGCTTCGCCATCGATGGCGGCAACGAGGTCCGCGGCGCGCCGCGCGGACCCATGTTCACGGTCTAGTCGGTGTCGATGGCGTTGCGCGGTGCGGTGATCGGCAGGTCCAACGACGTCACGATCCCCGGAGCCGCATCAACAACGTAGGGAATGGCGTTGACAACGCGCATGGCTGTCGCCTCCATCGCATTGGCATTGGCCGACTCCGCGGTGTCCTCGGTGCCGAGCCGAAGGTCACATTGCATGTGTGGCTCGCCCTCGATGATGAGACGGTAGGTGCCGTTGGGCGCCGTCGCCCACTCGGGTCCCAGATCGGGTGCCATTCGGTTGATGTGCTCGATGGTGATCACCGGCTTACCGTCGACGACACCGCTCGTCACGGCCCTTACGGCGCCGACCGTCCCGGCCGGAATGGTGCCGCAGGCGACGTGGAGGTCGCGCGGGGTGATCACGCGTTCGTAGGACTCGGTGACCTCGTCGAGTTCGACGCTCAGGGCCTTGGCGACCAGGCCGATCGGTGGCCCCCACGCGAGCTGCTGCGCGCCGTCGAGTTCGAGGAGGGGCGTGTAATCCAGGGGTTCTCCGAAACCCATCGCGGTGACCATCAAGTCCCGATTGGGGTATGCCGAGTAGTCGAAGATCTCCTGGGCACGGATGGACCGGATCCTGTTGGACAGTGTTGTCAGCAGTATTGCAAACTGGTCACCGGCGAAACCGGGTTCGATACCCGACGTGTAGATCGTGACCCCGCCCGCCAGCGCGGCCTCGCGCACCTGGCTGGCGAGCTCGGGAATCCACCTGTCGGGGAACATCATTCCCGGGGTATTGGTGGTGACCACGTTGAGTCCACCGTTGAGCAGCCGCACGTAGTCTCGCACTGCGGCGGCGTCCATCTCGGCGCTCGCCGCGCCGTAGACGACGCAATCGGGCCTCAGCGAGATGATGTCGTCGAGATCGTTGGTCGTGATGACTCCGATCGGGTCGATCCCGACGACCTCGCCGGCGTCGCGTCCGGTTTTCTCGGGGCTGTGTACCCATACTCCGACGAGTTCCAGGTGAGGGCGCTTGACGATCGCGCGGATGGCGAGGCTGCTGATCCAGCCTGTGGAGATGACGGCGACCTTCAACGGCGCGCTGCTCATGAGCTCTGCTCCTTCTGGTTACAGGTCGGGGATGGGCAGTTCGGAATTCGGTCCCTGCAGACCCCCGTCGACGATGAACGTCGAGTTGGTGGCGTAGCAGTCCTTCGTGCACAAGTAGAGGGTCAGCCGACCGAGATCAGCCACGTCGCCGATCCGGTGCAACGGCGTCCGCTCCTTCAGCTTCTCCTCGGAGCCCGGCATCAGGTCGAAGCTCGACTGCAGTCCTGTCGTCAGGAAGGCACCGAGGGCGATCGCGTTCACCCGGATCTTGGGCGCGAGCTCCTGGGCCATGGCGCGTGTCAGTGCCTCCAGTCCACCTTTGGCGACGGAGTAGGGGAGCAGTCCGCGAATTCCGAACCGGCCCGCACCCGAGGAGATGTTGACGATCGAACCTCGCCCCACCTCGAGCATGTGCGGGACGACGAGCTGACTCATGTCGAACGCCGACGTCACGCAGTAGTCGAATGTGCTGCGAAGATTGTCCGAGGTGAGGCTCAGGAACGGCCCGTATGTAGCGAATCCGACGTTGTTGACGAGGATGTCGATGCGGCCGAACTCGTCGACCGCGGTCTGTACGACGCGCTCGCTGTCTTCGCGCTTGAGGGCGTCGGCCGTCAACGCCAGGCCGTTGCCGCCCGCGGCCTTGATGTCCTCGATGGTCGATTCGACTTCTGCGGAGGTACGTGCTGTCCCGACCACTGTCGCACCGGCTTCCGCGAGCACTCTCGCGATACCCTCACCGACGCCGCGCCCGGCGCCCGTCACAATTGCAACCTGTCCGTCCAGCTGGAACTGTTCTAGCGCCACGCGGCGAATCTACCGGACTGAGAATGAGAGTTTACGCATAATGGAAACCTCACTTCCGTCTAAGTTGCCTCCATGAGCCAACCTGTGCCGCTACTGCACCACGTGGTCTTCGCCATCGCGCAGGAGCGCCTGGACAGCGCGGCGGAGTTCCTCACCGCGTTGGGGTTTCAATTCCAGTCGTTCGACCACGAGGAGTTGCGCCTGGCGATCAGGCTCGATTGGGACCGTGGGTTCGAACTCATATCGCCGCTGGCGGATGCACCGACCGATAAGGGAACCGCTGCCGAGTTCCTCGCGCGCAACGGCGACGGATTGTTCTCCGTTGTCGTACGAACCGCAGATTGTGATGCCGCTGAGCACATTGCACGGGGCCACGGCGTCAACGCCGACTTCCGGCAGCACGTCCAGGGAGACGGATTCGAGGTCACTGAAGTGAAACTGGAACCGATGTATGGAATCCCGTTGACGCTTCTGAAGACCAACCTCTAGGGACGGTTGGTCAGCAGCTCGCTCACCTGCACGGCCAGGTCGGACTTCTTCACCTTGCCGGTGGCGGTGAAGGGCAGCGCGTCCTTGGTTGTGATCCAGATGAACTTCGGCACCTTGTAGGCCGAGAGCCGGCTGCGCACCTGCGCACGCAAGTCGTCGCCATCGAGTACCGAGCCGCCCCGTGGAACCACCGCGGCGGCCACGATCGTGCCATTGCTGCCGTCGTCGGCGCCGACGACGTACGCCTCGAGGACGCCGTCGCAAGCGGTCAGGGCGAGTTCGACCTCGGACGGGGTCACATTGGTTCCGCCCGCGGTCTTGATCAGATCGCCGAGACGGCCGGTGAATTTGATCCAGCCATCGTCGGACGCGATGCCGCAGTCGCCGGTTCGGTAGTAGCCGTCGGCAGTGAACACGTCCTCGCGCTCGCGTTTGTACAGCCGCTGCATCAACGAGTACCCGCGCACCCAGATCTCCCCATTGGTTCCCACGGGCACGGGCTTACCTGACTCAGGATCGACGAGTAGGTGTGACAAGCCTTCGATAGACCGTCCGCCTGTCTCGGCGCGGTCCAGTGGCTGCGCAGGATACGGATCGACGCCGATGTGGTTGCCGCACAGTTCTGTCATCCCGAGAGCATTCGGCCCCTGCGGCCGGCGCTCTGGGGGCACCATCGCCGGCATGCTGGTGCGCTGGACAGAAGTCAGGTCCCGTTGCGGAAAGTCCGGATGCTCGGCAAGTGTCTTGCCCTGTTGCGGCCAGCCCAGTGCGATGGTCGCTCGGTGAATCTCGATGAGCTCCAGTGCATCCGCGGCATCGAAGGCGGGTTGGGTGACAAGGGTTGCGCCGTGGTGGATCACTGCGTGTATGCCTGTGATCAGGCCGCCGACCCAGAAGAACGGCATGGCGGTGAACATGACCGTGTCGTGGGTGACGCCGTAGTCGAACGTGAGGTTATAGGTGTGGCGCACGAGCGTGCCTTGGGTGTGCACGGGTGCCTTGGGATCACCGGTGCTGCCCGAGGTGTAGATGATCATGGCGTCGTCCGCCGGTGTCACGCATGATTCAACGGCGACCAGGAAGTCATCGTCGATGTCGGTCGGATCGTGGTCGCCGAGCGCGGTCGCCCAGGGTCTGTCGCAGGAGCCCCATACCGCGATCATGCGGAGATACGGCGTCTTGCGCAGGAAGATCTGCCCTGCATCGCATTCATCGGATAATCCGGGCAATGCCTCCTCGAGGCGTTCGACGAAATCATGGTTGCGAAACGACGACCACCCCAAGATCGCTCGCAGATCGGCATGACGCGTCGTCCAGGCGAGCTCCGAGGCTTTGTAGAAGGTGTTCATGGGAACCGCGACGGCACCGATGCGCGTCGTCGCGAACCAAGCGATCGCCCACTCGACGCTGTTGGGCATCAGGATTCCTACGTGGTCGCCTTTGCCGATGCCCGCGGCGAGCAGCGCCCGTGCCAATGTCGCTGAGCGCAGGTCCAGATCGACATAGCTGAGCATCTGTCCGTCCGCAATGAGGAATGCCTTCTCGCCAAAGCGCGCCGCACATGACCTCACCAGTGCGGGGATAGTGGGGGTGATGGTCGGGAAGGGCATTACGTTGGCTTCCTCATCTCGGACGATCGTTGGGCTCCAACAGGATAGTTGCCCCTGACCGAAATCGAGAATACCGGTTCTCACCATCGATACGGGCCAACTATGCTGCAGTCATGGCGGTCACCGACTCGGCTGAAGCGGCGCGACTGGACCGGATCGAATCCAGTTTGGCGATCAGCCAGCTCCCCAGCCGCTACGCGATGGCGCTGGATGCGCGCGATCTCGATTCGCTGGTGGCGGTGTTCGTACCTGACGTCGACGCCGGCGCTGAGGGGGTCGGAAGGGACGCGCTGAAGCGCTGGTACAACTGTGTTTTGCGGCGGTTCTATCGAAGCATCCACCTTGTCTGCGGGCACCGGTTCGACTTCGTCGACGACGACAATGCGACCGGATCGGTCTACTGCCGTGCCGAGCACGAGGACGGCGACGGTTGGTACGTGATCACCATGCGTTACGACGATGTCTACGCGCGCCGTAACGGCGAATGGTGCTTCGTGCAGCGGCGCGAACATCCGTGGTATTCCGTCGACGTGACCGAGCGGCCGGGGCCCGATTTCGTCAGATGGCCGCCGGACGTGACGCTTCGGACCGCCATGCCGCACCGAATGCCGACGTGGAAGGCCTTTTGGGACGCCGGCGATCCGGATCTGCCGGCACGGCTGTCGAGGTTGCCATGACCTCGAGCTGCAGTTTACAAAGCCGCGCGAAAATGCCATTCTCATTATTGGAAAGCACCGTTATCGCAGCTAGGGAGGAACGTCATTTCCGACGACAAGGTACTCAGTGGAGTGCGCGTGCTGGAGGTCGCCGCCTGGACGTTCGTTCCCTCGGCCGGGGCAGTGTTGGCGGAGTGGGGTGCGGAGGTCATCAAGGTCGAGCCGCGAAACGGAGGTGACCCGCAGCGCGGCCTCGTCACCATGGGGATCGTCGATGAAGGGGGAGGCTCGGTCAACTACATGATCGAGATTCCCAACCGCGGAAAGAAGTCCATCGGTGTCGACCTGAGCACGCCGGGGGGCCGGGAAGTGGTCCGCGAGTTGGCCAAGAACTGCGACGTCTTCTTGACCAGTTACCTTCCCGAGCGACGCAAGAAGTTCGGCATCGATGTCGAGGACATCCGTGCGGTGAACCCGAGCATCGTGTACGTGCGCGGCTCCGGTCACGGGCCCAAAGGTCCTGATGCGGACAAGCCGGGATACGACGGCGTGTCCTACTGGGCGCGCGGCGGAATTGCCACGGTCCTGACGGAGGAGGCCGATGAGTTGGTGAGGTCCCGGCCGGCATTCGGTGACCTCCTCGGCGGCATGACGATCGCGGGCGGTATCGCCGGTGCGCTGTACAAGAAGGCGACGACCGGCAAGGGTTCGATCGTCGACGTGTCGTTGCTGGGACTGGCGGCCTGGAACCTGAGCCCGGACGTCGCGGTCAGCCAAATCCACGGTGGGAGTGCGATTCCGAAGTTCACTCACGCTGATGCACCCAATCCGCTGGTCGGCACGTATCGGACAAAGGACAACCGCTATGTGCAGTTGATGATGCTTCAACTCGACAAGTTCTACGCCGAGGCAATGCGGGTGATAGGACTTCCCGATCTGGTGGACGATCCACGATTCGCTGATCCCGCTTCGCGATTCGAGAATCGCGTTGAGCTGATCGCGTTGCTCGACGATGCGTTCGCCAAGCGCACGCTTGCCGAGTGGCGCGTGACGTTGGCGCCACTTTCGGGAGCCTGGGGGATTGTCCAGACGCCGGCTGAACTGTGTCAGGACCCGGCTGTCACCGCGAATGGATATGTCGCGCATACCGAAACGGTCAATGGGGTGCCGTTCTCCTTGCCGACCAACCCTGTTCAGTTCGACGAACGACAGGTAATCCCACCAGGCGCGCCGGAGCACGGTCAGCACACTGAAGAAGTGTTGATGGACGCGGGCATCGACTGGGACACGATCGAGGAATACAAGAAATCCGGAGCGATTCTGTGAATGCGACGAAATCCGAGGTTGCCGGCAGTCCGATTGAGTTCGACCCGTTCTCTCAGGATTTCTTCGATGGGGCGTACGACACATATCGGAGACTGCGTGACGAAGCGCCGGTCTACTACAGCGCCAAATGGGATTTCTGGGCGCTGACGCGCTACGACGATGTGGCACCGGGAACCAAGGACCACGAAACCTTTTCGTCCGCCAAGGGCGCCACCCTCGACATGGTCCATTCACACGACGACGCGATACCAGTGCCCAAGGTGATCATCTCGATGGATCCTCCTGAGCACGAGAAGATGCGCAAGCTCGTCAGCAAGGTGTTCACCCCGCGCGCCATCGCCGCGCTGGAAGATATGGTGCGCGAGAAGATCTACGAATGCCTCGATGGGCTCGACCCATCGGGATTCGACATCGTCGCGGACTTCTCGGCGCTGTTTCCCAACGAGGTCATCACAACCATGCTCGGCGTGCCCAAGGAGGATCGCAATCAGATCAGACTCTGGTTGGACCTGCTCTTGGAACGTCATACAGGAGAGATCGCCGTCCCCAAGACCGGATACGAGGCGTCGATGAATACGGGCCTCTACTACTACGACCTCGTTCAGCAGCGACGTGCGCGGCGCGAAGACGACATGATCAGTCGCCTCATCGATACGGAGATCGAGCGCGACGGTGTGGTGGAGAAGCTGACCGACGTCGACATCACCGGCTTCGCGACGATGCTGGGGGGAGCGGGCGCGGAGACCGTGACGAAGCTGGTGGGAAATGCGATGGTCGCTTTTGCCGACTTCCCAGACCAGTGGCATAAGTTGCGTGAGGACCGAAGCAAGATCCCAGCTGCTGTGGAGGAGCTCCTGCGGTACGAGGCGCCGTCGCAGTACCAGGTCCGCACCGCGACACGAGATGTTACGTACTACGCAACGACCATTCCCGAAGGCAGTGCCGTGCTCCTCGTGACCGGTTCCGCGACACGCGATGAGCGCATGTTCGAGAATCCCGACATTCTCGACATCGACCGTGAGCGAAGGATGGGTTTCAATCTCGCATTCGGATACGGCATACACACCTGCCTGGGTGCGGCACTGGCACGGATGGAGAGTCGCATAGCGCTTGATGCACTGCTGGATCTCATTCCGGAGTACGAAGTCGACCGCGATGGACTGCAGCGTGTTGCGATGTCGAATGTCTGCGGCTGGTCGAACGTACCGGTGCGGAAGGTCTGACGCCGCTACCGAGCGTGAAACGGCTCGACGACCGCGACCTCGGCTCCCAACCCGGCAGCCTTCATCGCATGGAACTTGAAGGCCCGCGCGGCGGTGCTCAGACGGTGTTCACGACCGGCCTCGGCGTCGAAACCTGTCACGCCGCCTCCCCAGACTCCGATATCGGTGACATGTCGGCGGATGGACGTTGCCACGAGGCGCTGAACGCCGCGATGGCGATTGTGCAGCGCGGCGGATAGGAATACCGCGTCGGGCCATGCAGGCTCGAACTCGAATACTTCGGGAAGACCGACGCCATTCGCGCCGAGGATATGCAGAGCCCTTTCATCGGCCGGCGATTCGAGGTAGATCTCGACACTCCAACCGGCGCGAACTGAATCGAAGATGAGGCCGCCCGCAGCTGACACACACTCGGCGGTATCGACCGCCGCGACAACCAGTCTGCACGGAGTCGCCAGCCCACGGGCCGATGGCTGAGCGCTGATCTGCGAGGGTTGGCGGTCGTCTTTGGCGGATGCTGCAGTCGGTCTCACTGGATATCATCACTTTCGTTTGTGAGAATGTGCATTATCGCACAGCGCACAGGAATCGGGAATCCGTTACAGATGGTTGTCAGCGCCTCCGGGACCGGTCCTCGACAAATCCGCCGACGACATAAGGTCGTACGAAATTCGCCACCGCGTCGTCATCGCGCATATCGATAGTTGGGGATGGCGTGGTGAACAGTGAGAAGAGCATCCGCGCGAACCATTCGGCCGCTGATGGGACATCGAGGTCGCGACGCACCTCACCGGTCAATCTGGCCGCAGACACATATGGAGCGAGGAACTCGGTGCACTCCTGCAGCAGAGTGGCCGCGTTCTTCGTCATCATCAGGTTGACTTCTTCTTCGTCGAAGTACACCTCGGGTTCGACGACTCTGCGTGCTTGGGAGACGAATACGGCTGCCTGGACCAGTCGCCCCTGCAGTGTGCTGCCGCCGTGCCTGTCGATGGCCGTGGCCATATTGCGGTAGAACCGCTGGGACGCGGCCTCCGCACACGCCTCGACGATCGTCTCTTTATCCCGGAAGTACTCGTAGAAGGTGCTGCGGGAGACCTCGGCTGCCTTCGCGATGTCGACGATGGTCGTCTTGCGAAGGCCCTGAGTGCGGAAGCAGAGGAACGCAGCCGAGAGGATGGCGTCCCGGGTATCGGTCGCCTGAACGAACTGGGCCTGCGTCATCTCAGAGCTCACCGCTCGACATTAACTGCTCAGCGGTCCGGGGCCAGGATGAGTCCGCTGGTGGGGACGCCGGTACCCGAAGTGACCAATACGTGCTCGACGTTGTGGACCTGGTTGTGCGAGGTGCCCCGAACCTGGCGCACCCCCTCAGTGATGCCATTCATGCCGTGGATGTACGCCTCGCCCAGCAGCCCGCCGTTCGTGTTGATCGGCAGCCGTCCGCCGATCGACAGCTCCTCGACGGATACGAAATCCTTGGCCTCGCCGCGCCCGCAAAAGCCGAGCTCCTCGAGCTGCGTGAAGACGAACGGAGTGAAGTGGTCGTAGAGAAACGCCGTCGAGATGTCGTCGGGCTTGAGCCCCGAGTTGCCCCAGAGTTTGTTGCCCACCACACCCATTTCTGGCAGGCCGGTGATGTCATCGCGGTAGTAGCTGGTCATGACTTCACCGTCGAAGGCGGCGCCCTGGGCGGCAGCGGTGATCACCGCGGGCGGCTTGGGGAGATCGCGGGCGCGCTCGAGACTGGTCACCACCATTGCCACACCGCCGTCGCTCTCCTGACAGCAGTCGAGTAGGCGCAGCACAGGATCGATGATCCAGCGCGACTCCTGGTGTTGCTCAATGGTGATCGGCTTCCCGTAGAACCAAGCGTCCGGGTTCGTCGCGGCGTGCTTGCGGTCGATGACGGAGATCTTGCCGAAGTCGGCATTGGTGACGCCGTAGGTCGACATGTACCGCTGAGCGTGCAAGGCGACCCAAGCGGCCGGTGTCATGAACCCGAACGGTGCATACGGCGCCATCCACAGCGGGGTCACTCCGGGTTGGCGGCCCGCGCCGCCGAATCGAAACCCGGAGCGCTCATTGAATGCGCGGTAGCACACGACCGCTTCGGCGGCACCCGTTGCGATCGCCATGGCGGCCTGCATCACGGTGCCGGCGGCGGCTCCACCGCCGTGTGGCACCCTCGTGAAGAACGTGAGGTTCTCGATGCCGACGTTGCGTGCGACTTCGATTTCCTCGTTCTCGTCGACAGTGAAGGTGACCATGCCGTCGATGTCGCTCGCACGAAGCCCGGCGTCGTCGATCGCCGCTTTGACTGCCTCGCAGGCCAATTGCATCTCGGTGCGACCGGACTCCTTCGAGAATTCGGTCTGCCCGATGCCGGCGAGCGCTGCCTTGCCGCCGATCCCGTCTCTCACGCGTCGACTCCGTCGAGCAGACTGAGCACCGCGGTGCCCTTCACGTGATCTCCGAGGCTGTTGGTGCCCTTGAAGGTGACCTCGACGAGACCCTCGCCGTCCGACGACGACTTGTCAGTGACGCTGCCCTCGAAGCGCATCGGATCGTTCGGATAGGCGGGCACCCCGAGGCGAATCGACAGCTTCTTGACCATCGCCTCGGGCCCCGCCCAGTCGTGCAGGAATTTCACGCACAGCCCGTTCGTGGTCAGGATGTTGAGGAAGATGTCCTTGGAGCCCTGCGAATTGGCGAAGTCGCGGTCGTGGTGGACCGGCATGTAGTCACGAGATGCAATGGCCCCCGCGACGATCAGCGTCGTCGTGACAGGGACGTCCATCGGCGTGACTTCGTCGCCGACGTTGACGGCGTTGAACGCGAGCGTGGTGGTGCGTCCGATGGTGGCGGTCATTTCGTTCCTTCCGAATAGGTTCGGCCGAGGCGAGCCAACTGTTGTGACGCCGACCCGAGGGCGAGTTCGATCTGCTTGGCCCACAGGAAGTACCGCGACAACGGGTAGGTCACGTCGATACCCATGCCACCGTGCACCTGCTGGGCCGAGGCCGCGACGCGCGCACCAGCCTCGGCGGCCCAGAACTTGGCTACACCGGCTTCGCGTTCGACGGGCCTGCCCTCAGCGATCAACCACGCCGCGTACCACGCGGTCCAGCGGATGGCCTCGACGTCGATGAAGGCGTCGGCCAGCCGCTGCTGAACCGCCTGGAACGATCCGATGGGTCTGCCGAACTGCTCACGCTCGGTGGTGTAGGACGCAGCGAGCTTCAAAGCCCGTTCCACAACGCCGATCTGGATGGCGCACAGTCCCACCAGTGCGCGGGAGTACAAAGCGGTAACGATGTCCGCACCGGCGTGCTCGGTGAGCCGGTGACCGACCGCGCCCGACAGTTCGACGTCGGCGTGGGGTTCGCCGTTGGTCGTGACGACCGGGGTGACGGTGACTCCTGCTGAGCCTGTCTCGACGACGAACAGGCCGGGTCCGTCGTCGGCCTGCGCGGACACGACGACCGCGGAAGCCAGCTGTGCCGCGGGCACCAGATCCTTGGTGCCGTCGAGTCGCCACGAGTCGCCATCGGCGCGCGCGGTGGTGCGCGGCGTGGCCGGGTCGGAGTTCCCCGGCTCGGTGAGTGCCGCGGTGAGGATCGTGCTGCCGTCGATGACGCCGGGCAGGAACCGCTTCTGCAAGTCGGAGTCTCCGTGTCGCGCGATCGTATCCGCTCCCAACACGAGGGTCGCGTAGACCGGTACCGGCGCGACGCTGAAGCCGACCTCGCTCAGCAGGACAGCCAGCTCGAGGAACCCGCTCCCGCTACCGCCCACGGTCTCAGGCAAGGCGATACCGAGCAAGTCCGAGGCAGCCAGTTCGCTCCACAGCGCGGCGTCGTACCGCACATCGGTGGATTCGAGTTCGGTCAGATGCTCTGGCGTGGCGCGCGCCTCGAACAGCTGACGGGCGACTTTGGCGACCGTCTCTTGCTCTTCGGTGAATGTGAAATCCATTGTGAACTCTCGTCTCGGTCAGCCGACGGGCCGGAACTGGTGCAGCGTCAACTCGTCGCCGCTCGGGAGGGCCTCGAAGGTCTCATAAAACGCCTCGACGGGCATTCCAACCTCGATGTCGGCGGGTTCGATCCCGCAGAGGTTCGAGACGATGCGAACGCCTTCGTCGAGCTCGATGAGTGCGACGACATAGGGGTATTCGAGGAACGGCAGCGGCGGATACTTCGGCATGACGAAGCTGTACACCGTGCCTCGGCCTGTCGACACGACGTAATCCCAGTTCAGCGACTGACATTTGCCGCACATCGGCCGCGGCGGCACCCGCAACGTGTTGCAGTCCGTGCAGCGCTGGATGCGAAGCTCGTGCTCCTTCAATCCCGACCAGAAAAACTCCGTGTCGGGACTGACCGAAGGGGCGAGTCTGGTGGCCATCAGTCCCCGGCCGTTCCGGCGGGGGCTCCACCAGTCTTGAAGCGCAGGGTGCGGAACCACTGTCGTCCGATGACTTCGTCGTTCTGATCGCGATAGGTGGTGACCCATGTGACGAAGAAGCCGTTGCCCATCGCGGTCTTCTTCTCGTCCGAGATCGAGTCGAAGACCGTCTCTGCGGTGATCTGGTCTCCGACGCGGGGATAACGTTCGATCTCGAACTCGGAGTTGGTCGCGATGATGCCGGTGTAGCCCGCATCCGAGAGGAACTGCAGCGGATTGGTCTTGATCTCGATCGGCACGCCGCCGCGCTCATGAATGCCCGCGAGTTTCGGCGGTGGCATCGTCCAGCTCTGCAGCATCACGGGCGGGGACACGAGTCCGCCGTAGCGGGAGTTCTCGGCGAACTCCGGATCCAGATAGGCCGGGTTCATGTCATCGAGCGCATAGGCCCAGTGCCGGATCATCGCGGCATTCACCGGATCGGGGGCATGAGACTTTTTGCCGACCCCGTCCGTCGGCGTGCCGATGAGCGCATCGAGGCGCTCCCGTAGTTCGTCCTTGGCGAGTTCGGTCACAGTCACTGTTCCTTTCAGGAGGCTCGCATGTCACGGGGTGCGCGCGGCATCAAGAGTCCGGCCATGGCGATGATGTCGCGTTGCAGTTCGTTGGCGCCGCCACCGAAGGTGTTGATGACGGCAAGCCGGTACGCGCTTTCCAATTCGCCCTTGAGTGGCGCCGACGCCTCCTTGCGCAGGCCCGCCTGGCCCACCACGTCGAGAAGCTCGCGCGCCACCTGCTGGGTGAGCTCGGTGCCGAAAACCTTTGCGGCCGAGGCCTCGCCCATGCCGAGCGCACCGGAACTCATGTTGCTGTTCACTCGCAGGTTGAGCAGCCGGTACGCGGAGACTTGGGCTTCCACCCGGGCCAGTGCTTGTTGCACCCACGGCTGGTCGATCACCAGGCCGTCGTCGAGCTCGGTGGTCTTGGCCCATTCCAGGGTTTTGTTGAACAGCGGCTCGAGTGCGCCGAGATTGCCCAGCGCAGCGCGTTCCAGGTTCAGCTGATTGGTGATCAGCTTCCAGCCTTCGTTCTCACCGAGGACGATCGCGCTCTCGTGCACGCGCACGTCGTCATAGAAGGTGTAGTAGGTCTGCACGCCGGGCATGGTGTTCAGCGGTTTCCAGGAGAACCCAGGCGAGTCGGTGGGCACCATGAAAACCGTGATGCCCTTGTGCTTCTTGGCCTCCGGATCGGTGCGGGCGGCCAGCCAGATGTAGTCGGCGAACTCCGCACCACTGGTGAACATCTTGGATCCGTTGATCACGAAGTGGTCGCCGTCGCGCACCGCCGTGGTCCGCAGCGAGGCGAGATCGCTGCCGGCCCCGGGCTCGGAGTATCCGATTGCGAATTCGACCTCGCCCTTGAGGATCGCGGGCAGAAACTTCTGCTTCTGCTCTTCGGTCCCGTACTGAATCAGGGTGGGACCGACGGTGTTCAGCGTGATCATCGGCAACGGCGCATTTACGCGACGCGCCTCCTCGCCGAAGATGTACTGCTCGAGCGCGGTCAGACCGCTGCCGCCGTACTCGACGGGCCAGGCGACGCCCAGCAGGCCAGCCTCGCCGAGGGCCTGCCGGCACTCGGTCATGGCGTCGCCACCCTCCATGAGCTTGGCGACGGACTTCCGCCGCTCCGGGGTCATCACGGCCTCGAGGCGTTCACGGTATTCCTTGCGGAGCTGTTCCTGCTCGGGCGTGTACTCGAAATCCATCAGACACTCGCTTTCAGACGTACCGGCATCTTCTTCACGCCCGGCACCATCGTGGCCCGCAAGCGGGTCACGTCGCCGGTCAGTTCGATCGTCGGGTAGGTGCCAAGCAGTACTTCGAACATGATCCGTGCCTCGAGGCGTGCCAGTTGTGCACCGAGGCACGCATGCTCTCCTGCGCCGAAGGCGATGTGCGGGTTCGGATTTCGGGTGATGTCGAATTCTTCGCTGGTGGGGCCGAAAATCTCTGCGTCGCGATTGGCCGCGCCGTACAGCATCACGACCTTTTCGCCTGCCCTGATCCGCTGGCCGCGGATTTCGACGTCCTCGGTGGCCTCGCGCGCCATGTGTGTCACGGGGCTGGTGAATCGCAGCATCTCCTCGACGGCCAGCGGCAGCAACTCCGGGTTGGCGCGCAGGAGGGCGAATTGGTCCGGATGATCCAGCAGCGCCTGCGTTCCGAGCGCGATGAGATTGCGGGTGGTCTCGTTGCCCGCCACGAGGAGTAAGAAGGAGAAGTTCAGCAGGTCCGCATCGGTGAGTCGCTCACCGTCGACCTCCGCGGCAGCCAGAATGCTCAGGAGGTCGTCACCGACGACCTCACCGGAACGCCGTGCTTCGATCAGTTTGGTGAAGTACTCGTAGAGCTCCAGCGTCGCAGCCATGGGTTCCATCTCGATATCAGGATCATCGGCTCCGACGGCGGCATCCGACCAAGTCCGGAACTGCTCCCAGTCCTCGGGCGGCGCACCAAGCATCTCGGCAATCAGCCGGGTAGGCAGGGGTGCGGCGATTTCCTCGGCGAACTCGTATTCCCGGGACGTATCGACGTCATCGAGGATGCCCTTGACGATCTCGCGCACTTTCGGCTCCAGCAACGTCACCTGACGGCGAGTGAACCCCGAGTTGATGAGCTTGCGTAGCTGCCGGTGCCGGGGTGGGTCCGTGAAGATGAGGTTGCCTTCTTGGACCGGCTCCGGCTGGCTCGGGTCCGGAATCGTGATGCCCTTGGTTGACGTGAACGTGAGCGGATGACCGGATACGTAGCGGATGTCCTCGTACTTCGTCAGCGCCCAAAAGTTCGTGGCGTCGTTCCAGACGATGGGCGTGCTGCTGCGCAATTCACGGTACGCCGGGTACGGGTCGCCTGCGTAGAAGTCTGGTGAGTGCAAGGGGAGCGTGGACGTCGGTCTGGAGGTGGAGTCAGTGGGCACAGGGGGCCTTCCTCAACACGTGGGCTGATCGGACAGATATTACAAAAATGTCCGACCGCTATCTGTCTACCGCACCGGCGCTGACCATGTCAATTATCGTTAATGCAGTTGAGGCACAGATAACGTTGACGCCATCACCGTCATGGGTGTACACAGGGGAACAATATGTCGGACGGCTCGTGCGCCCCGACGAGGGACCGTGCGTTTCGACGGACTACAGGGAAGGTCTCGTGAACTGATGGCCGAATCGAGCTTCGTCGACAGCTACGACCTGTACATCGACGGCAGTTGGGTCGAGGCGGACGGCGGACGGTACGACGTCCTGAACCCGGCGACCGAGCAGGTGATCGCTTCGGCGCCAGACGCCGGCGTCACTCAGGTCCAACAGGCTATCGGCGCGGCGCGAGGCGCCTTCGAATCGTGGTCGGCGGCCGAACCGGCGGAGCGGTCGCGGTGTCTGCAACAGCTCAGCGATGCGCTGCTGTCCCGCGGCGATGAGATCTACGCGCTGGCACAGGCCGAATGGGGCTGCACAGCAAACGAGCGGCTGATCCATGTGGATGGGCCGGCGTTCATGGTCGGGCACGCCGCAGAGCTGGCAATGGAGCCGGCCGAGGCGCCGATGGATGCCTGGGGCGCGGCAGGTACCACTCTGTTGCGTTACGAGCCCCTCGGTGTGGTGGCGGCGATGACTCCGTGGAACTTTCCGCACACTCTGAATGTGATGAAGCTGGGCGCGGCGCTCGCTGCCGGAAATACGCTGGTGCTCAAGCCGTCCCCGCTCACCCCGTTAGCGGGGTTGGCACTTGCGCGACTGATCGACGACGAGACCGACATCCCGCCCGGCGTCGTCAATGTCGTCACTCCGAGGAGCGTCGAGGCCAGCAGGATATTGACCCTCGACCGGCGGGTCGACATGGTGAGCTTCACCGGTAGTTCGGTCGTCGGCCGGGATGTGATGGCCGGTGCGGCAACGACTATGAAGCGGATTCTGCTCGAGTGCGGTGGCAAGTCGGCCAGTATCCTGCTCGACGACGTCGACCTGACCGATGAGCTGCTCGAACGATTGCTCTTCGAGGGCTGCACCTTGCACGCGGGGCAGGCATGCATCCTCAACAGCCGTCTCTTGGTATCGGACAAGCTGCACGATGACGTCGTCGAACGCCTGGCCGCATTGGCCGGCAATGTCACCGTCGGAGATCCCACCGATCCGGAAGTCGGTATGGGACCGCTGATCAGTCGGGAACATCTCGAGAGGGTTGAGGGTTTCGTCAGACGAGCCGAGAGCGACGGCGCGAAGATCGTTGCCGGCGGCGGGCGTCCGAAGGGTCTCGACCGCGGCTTCTACTTCGAGCCAACCGTCTTGACCGATGCCACCGCCGAGTCGTACATCGCGCAGGAGGAGGTGTTCGGTCCGGTGCTGACCGTGATGCGCTACCGCAACGACGACGAAGCGGTGGCGATTGCCAACAATTCGGCCTACGGCCTCGGCGGTGCGGTGTGGGGAAGCGACGTAGAGCGCGCACTCGGCATTGCGCGACGGATCAGGACCGGGCAGGTCTCGATCAACGGCACAATTCCCGGCGACGCCCCGTTCGGAGGTTTCAAGCAGAGCGGGATCGGGCGTGAAGGCGGCGTCATGGGGCTGCGAGCATACATGGAGCCGAAGGCGATCGGGGTGCCCACGTGACCGGAGCGCTGGCAGGGCTGCGAGTCGTCGAACTCGGAACCGATATCACCGCGCCGTATTGCACGAAGCTACTCGTCGATCTCGGTGCTGATGTCGTCAAGATTGAGCCAGAGTCCGGCGATCCCCTGCGAAGCTGGGGTGCATCCGGTGGGCTGTTCGAATATCTGAACGCCGGAAAGCGCGGACTGACAGTCGATTTCGACTCCGGCGGCGAAGTGCTTCACGATCTGATAGCGCAGGCCGATCTGCTGGTCGAGAACCTGACACCCGGCTCGTCCCTTCGCTGGGACCTCGGAATCGACCGCGACAGCCTGCAACAGATCAATTCGAACCTTGTCGTCGTCCGTGTCTCGGACTATGGACAGGACGGGCCGCGGTGTGACCGCCAGTCCACGCCGCTGACGGTCCAGGCGGCGTCTGGATGGGTGAGCCCTCGTGAGCCCGATCGGCCGCCTGTGCAGGCCGGGGCGCGCATCCCCGAATACATCGCAGGCGGTTACGCCGCTCTCGGCGCGTTGACGGCATTGCGGATCGCCGCAGTCACAGACAGGGTGGTCGAGGTCGACGTGTCGACGTTCGAGGCGCTGTTGTCGACCCTGCCGTATCCGATGCTCATGGCGGCCAAGTTGAAAGGCATGGGTCTACCGCCGAATTCGAAAGCGGCACCGATGCTGGGCATCGTGCGTGCGGCCGACGGCTGGATCGGAATCAACTGTCTCACCGGTCAGCATTGGCTGGATGTGTGCGCGATGGTCGGGCTTCCTGAGTTCGGTGATAAGCAGATCGCCATCATGCTGGGTGGCCCTGAACGCGACGACTTCTTCGCCAAGGCGCAGCCGTTTCTCGACTCGATGAACGTGGCAGACCTGGTGGAGTTGAGTCAGGCGATGCGGATACCTGCGGCGCCCATCAACGACGGCGCGACGATCCTGGACTGCCCGCAGTATCGCGACCGCGGGTTCTTCATCAACAGTGACGCTGCGGGCACACCGTTCTCGCGACCAGGGGCACCATTCCGGTTCTCCAGGACGCCGGTGGACGCTCCGGGGCCTGCGCCGCGGCTGGGCGACGACTCGTCCGCGGACTGGGATACCCGTGCCGAAGGTCCGTCATCCGCCGCTCTCGCTGACCTCGACGCGCCGTTCGCGGGCTTGAAAGTCTTTGACCTGAGTACCTTTTGGTCCGGCGCCTACCTGACGATGTATCTGGGTGCGTTCGGTGCGGACGTTGTCAAGGTCGAATCGATTCAGCGCCCGGACGGACATCGGTATTCGGGCTCGCTGCTACGCAACAGCGATGACTGGTACGAAGTCGGGCCGATGTGGCAGGCCACCAATCTCAACAAGCGCGACATCACCCTCGACCTGACATCGCAGGCCGGCCGCGAACTGGCGCTGCGGCTCGCCGCTGAGGCCGACGTGGTGGTCGAGAACTTCTCACCACGCGTGGTGGAACAGTTCGGACTGGACTACGACTCGCTGGTGAAGGTCAACCCGGATGTGATCATGGTGCGCATGCCCGGGCTCGGGCTCGAGGGTCCATGGCGCGACTACGTCGGCTGGGCACTGAACTTCGAGCAGTTGTCGGGAATGTCGGCCGCCACCGGCTATCCCGACGGCCCGCCGTGCAACCTGCAGGGTCCCGCCGATCCGGTCGTCGGTACGCACGCTACCGCCGCGCTCCTCGCTGCGCTCGAACACAAGCGCAGAACCGGTGAGGGCCAACTCATCGAGGTCGCGCAGATCGAGGTCGGCGCCGTCGTGACGGCGGAACCTGTCATCGAATACTCGTTGACCGGTCGAGTGCCCGAGCGAGAGGGGAACCGGCACCGCAGCTACGCGCAGGGGGTCTACCCGGCGGCCGGCGACGACGAGTGGGTGGCCATCTCGGTGCGCGACGATGCCGACTGGGCCGCGGCGCTCGACGTGATCGGCAGGCCCGAACTCGCCGGCGATCCGCGGTTCGGTACCGCAGCGGCGCGCCTGGCCAACCATGATGCGTTCGACGAGGTCTTGCGGCAGTGGACGACCACGCAGGGTCCGGATGAGGCTTCCGACGAACTGCGGCGCCGCGGTGTGCCTGCAGAGCGATTGCTGACCGGCGACCGCATGTACGACGTCGACCAGCTCGAGGCGCGCGGCTTCTACGAAGAGCTCGAGCACCCGCTCTCCGGCCGTCAGAGGTATCCAGGCTGGCCCTTCCGGATCACACCGGGACCGTCGCGGCATCACCACACGCCGTCACCCACATTGGGTCAGCACAACGACGAGGTCTTCAGGGCAATGGGACTGTCCGACGACGAGATCTCGACGTTGCGTCAAGACCAGGTCATCGGCGAGCGGCTACTCAACTCGTAACGGGCTCAGGCATCGACCATGGCGGCGATGGTGTCCACCACGCATGCCGGACGGTCTGAGCCCTCCACCTCGACGGTGACTCGAACGGTGGCTCGGCCACCCTTGTCGTTGCGCTCGACCTTGATCAGTTCTGCACCGGCACGGATACGCGAGTCGACGGGGACTGGAGCGGGAAAACGAAGCTTGTCGACGCCGTAATTCACTTGCATCGACAGGCCGGTCACCTGGTAGATCTGTTGCACCAGAACAGGAACCAACGACAGCGTCAGATAGCCGTGGGCGATGGTTCTGCCGTACGGTCCTGCTGCCGCTTTCTCGGGATCGACGTGGATCCACTGGTGGTCGCCCGTCGCCTCGGCGAACAAGTCGATCTCGGTCTGCGTGACTGTGCGCCATCCGCTGTAACCGAGATGTTCGCCGACATGTGCTTCGAACCCGTCGATGCCCTCGTAGATCCTCGGGGCGGGCGGCGCCTGCGTCATACGGAGACCTTGGCGAGTCCCAACTGCTTGATCGCGTTGCCGCCCATGATCTTCGCTTTCGCGGTGTCGGACAGGCCTTCCAGCCGGTCGACGAAGCTGAGCGGGTCACCGATGCCCTCGGGGTGCGGGAAGTCGGAGCCGAACATCACGTGGTCCTCACCCATGATCTCGACGATTCCCTTGACGTCGTCCTCGAGGAACGGGTGGATGTAGACGTTGCGTTTGAAGACCTCGACCGGATGCTCGTCGAACTCCTTGGGCATGGTTCGGTAGGCCTTGTCGAGCAACCGCAGCAAGTTTCGCACCCAACCACTGCCGTTCTCCACCACCAGCACCTTGAGATCGGGGAACCGCGACAGCGCACCGTGGCAGATCAGGGCCGCCAGGGTGTCCTCCATGGCGCGGAACCCCATCACCACCTCGCGCAGGGTGCTCGTCTTGAAGGACAGGTATTCGTCGCCGCCCTCCCACTCCATCAGGTGCTTCTGGTAGCCGCTGTCCGAGGCGTGGAAGGTCACCGGGATGTTCGCGTCGACCACCTCCTGCCAGAAGGGATCGAACTCGGGCAGGCCCATGGAGCGCGATCCGCCGAACCGGCTGGGCACTGGTGCCGGGCGCACCAGGAAGGTCTTCATGCCGCGCTCGAGGCACCAACGGAACTCCTTGATCGCCTCGTCGACCAGCGGCAGGCAGATCACCGGCGTGGCGAAGATGCGGTCCTTGTAATTGAAGGTCCAGTGCTCGTGCATCCACTCGTTCAATGCGTGGATGATCGCGTGGGTCAGCACGACGTCATCGGTCGTACGCTCTTCGATGAGGCTTGCGAGGGTGGGGTACATCACGCACTGATCGATGCCGAGCTCGTCCATCAGTTCTAGGCGCGGCCCGGGCTCCTGGTAAGCCGGGATCACATCCATAGCCTCGCCGATGAACTCGCGGAAGTTGAGCCCCTCGGGATTGTTGCCGAGGAAGTAGTCCTCGGCACTGCCCGGCCGCGCGACCCGCTCGAACGTCGGGTTGGGGATCATATGGCTGATGTGGTCTTTGACGACGAGCTTCGGTCGTCCGTTCACCTCGACGTAGCCGACCTTGCCTTTGTGCTCTTTGGGCAGGTATTTCAGCAACGCGTCCTTGGTCTCATACATGTGATTGTCGATGTCGAAGACCGGATACGGCAAGGACCGCGGAGACATGAGGGAACCCTCCTCAGAGCAGCGAATATCAGCGTTTACGCCTGATGAGAACAGACGTTATCACCATCGGCCGACAACATCCAGATCGGGTCAGGATCCGGCGAGCTCCTTCCATGCCGCCACGACCGCGTCGGTCGTGGTCACCGTGGTCAGCAGGGCCAGGGTGTTGTCGATGACCGACTCCGCGTACTCCCGGGGGAACCCGGCCACCGCGTCACGTGGCAGCACGAATTGATAGCTACGGTTGACCGCGTCCATCACGAAGTTCTGAATTGCGATGTTGACCGAAACGCCAACGCCCACAATGGTCTTGATGTTGAGATTGCGTAGCACAGAGTCGAGATCGGTCCCGGTCATCGGCCCGACACCGTGATACCTCGTGAGCTCGATGTCGGTCGGCTGCTGATTGAGTTCGGGAAGCACCGACCCTCCGGGGCTGCCGGGCGTCAAATCGGCCGCGAAGGACCTGCCCGCCATGAACAGCCGGGCGTTCGTGTTGGAACCGCGACCGTCGGGGCGTCGGTGAATCAAGCAGTGGACGACCGCGACACCCGCGCCACGCGCGGCGTCGAGAAGCTTGGAGATGTTCGGGACTGCCTCGCGCTGCGCCTCCTCGGCGAGCATGGGAAGGCCGGCCTGCGGACCGATCACACCGCCCTGGCATTCCTGCGTGACGAGGGCGGTCGTCTCCGGGGCGATCAGGTCGAGCAGTTTGGGTTGCGGCATGAGAACAGACGTTATCGTGTGGCGCAGCGTCAATTCCAGAGGAGAACGAGATGCAGGGTTGGGAGATCGACGTCCGCGAACAGGTGCGGCAGACGTTATCGGACTACACCGCCGCGACCGATCGCTTCGACCTGCACGCGCTGGCAGGCTGCTTCGCGCCGGACGGTGTTCTCGAGTTCACCGGTGGCGATGAACCACTGAAAGGTCCTGCGGCGATCGAAGCGGGCCTTGGCTCGGCGATGGCCAGGAATCCGGATCCGCACAGGCAGGCGCCGACGCATGTGCGCCATCACGTTTCGAGCATCCGGTTCGGATCGGTGGCCTCCGACCGAGTGGAGGTCAGCAGCTATTTCGCCGTCCACACCGACGTCGGACTCGACCACTGGGGGCGATACCGAGACGTTCTCGTCGAGACAGATGGGCGATGGCTGTTCGCTCATCGCCGAATAACCGTGGACGCGTTCGCTGCATCCAGTCTCATGCGATGAACTCCTCGGCAAACGCGTGTGCGTGATCGACGGCCTCCGCCCGCGTGTCTGCTTGGGGGGCGATCGTCAGCCACGTCACGCCCATGCCTTCGAGCTTCGCGATCGTGGCGTGTCGCTCATCGGCGGACTTGGTCTCGTCGAGCAGGTTGCCCGCGGAGAAGCAGATGTCCAGTGGCTCAGTCCGGCCGACCTCCGCGGCGTACTTTGTGGCCCACGCGATGGCCGATTCCAACTCGTCGAGTGTCGAGATCTCGGCTGTCCGCGACGCCGCCGCATAACCGAAAGTGTTGAACGGCGCCCAGCCTTGCGCTCGAGTGACTGCACGACGGACTGCGGGCTTGCTGTTGCCGCCGACCCAAATGGGCGGGCGAGCCGCAGGTAAGGGGAAGAGCCGCACTCCTCGCGCAGAGAATGAGCTGCCCTCGTAGGCCACATCATCGCCGGTGAGCAACTTGTCGAGGACGTCCAGTGCCTCGTCGAGTAGAGCTCCGCGACTATCGAAATCGATTCCCAGCGCTTTGAATTCGGGCTTGAGATAGCCCGCGGCGGTGCCCAGGATCAGCCTGCCGCCGGAGAGTACGGCGAGACTCTGAATCGACTTTGCGCCGAGGAACGGGTTGCGATAGGCCGCGATGTAGACGTTGGTCAACAACTTGACCTCGGTGGTGGCCGCGGCGGCGAACGACAAGGCGACGAACGGGTCAAGAGCATGATGACCGCCGTGGTCCAGCCATTTCGCATCGGGAGCCGGATGATCGGTGACGTGTACCGCGCGGAAGCCGCTCGCCTCGGCGGAACGGGCGATTTCTGAGATCGCTTCGGCGGAGACGAACTCCGATACCGCGTCCACTCGGTGAGTGGGTAGTTCTAGGGAGAACGAGATGGTCACGGTGGTCCTTCCGGGTCAGTGGCTTGATGATGTGACGAGGCGCGCCAGTCGCTCGGCGTGGAAGTCGGGACTGCCGAGCATCAGCTGGGTGGCTTTTGCTCGGCGAACATAGAGGTGCGCGTCGTGCTCCCAAGTGAATCCGATTCCACCGTGTGTGCGCATACTGTCCAGGGCGACCTGCATAAAGGCTTCTGAGCAAGCCATTTTCGCCACCGATGCGGCTATCGGTAAATCGTCTTCGTCGGCAGCAGCGGCTGCATGAACGGCCGCGGAACGCGCACCTTCGACGAGGATGAGCATGTCGGCGCAACGATGTTTGACGGCCTGAAAGCTACCGATGGCGCGACCGAACTGGATGCGTTCCCTGGCATAGTCGACAGCCATGTGGAGGCATCGTTGCGCCGCGCCGACCTGCTCAGCGGCCAGCGCGACGACGGCGAGGTCATAGGTGCGTGCCAAGACACCTGCTGCTGCGCCGTCGTCGCCGATGAGGCGCGCGTCGACATCGTCGAGGCTGATCCTGGCGAGCTTTCGGGTGCGGTCCAGAGTGGCCAAAGGCTGGCGCGTCAGCCCTTTGGCGTCGCCGGCAACGGCCAATAAGGAAATCCCGGATCCGCTGGCAGCCGCGACCAGTAGGAGGTCTGCGGTGTGGCCGTCGAGCACCAGAGCGGCGTCCCCGGACACGCGGAAACAGTCGCCGCCGCGTTGTGCCGTCAGCGTCACAGCCGCCGGATCCCAGGCTTCAAGCCGGTCGTTGAGAACGAGCGTCGCGGTGCGCGTGCCGTCGACGAGCGAGGGCAAAAACTCGTTCGATGCTTGCTCGTCGTCGCTGGCGACGATCGCCGGGATAGCCATCGCGACGGTGGAGAAGAACGGAGAGCACAGCAGTGCTGCGCCCATCTCCTCGAACACGACGGCAAGCTCGCGGAGCCCTGCACCGGCGCCCCCGTAGCGCTCGGGGACTGCGATGCCGTGCAGTCCGAGTTGCTCGGCCATCTTGCGCCATACGACCTCGTCATAACCGTTGTCGGTGGCCATGAGCTCGCGTACCCGGCTGCTGGGCGAGTTGGCTTGCAGAAACTCCCGAACTGCCGCTCGGAGGTCGTCGGCCTCACTTGCCGCCACGCGCACCCTCCTGCCGTTCCGACCCCGGGATGGGCATTCCCGGACGAGGATAGTATCTTTTTCTAAATGAGAGAATATGCATTCTCGCACGAAGGAGGAGCGCGATGACGACGAGACTCGACTACGGGATCTTCGATTGCGACACGCACTGCTATGAGACGCGAGATGCGTTTACCCGCCACCTTCCCAAGGAATTTCACGATCGGGCGATCACCACGGTGCGCGGAGCAGACGGCGTCGAGGTGATCCTTGCCGGGCGTCGCGTCGCGACATTCAACAGCGAGGGGGGTTTGGGGCTCGACGTCGCGTACCGTCCGGGATCGCTGAAAGAGATGCTCAAGCAGATGGGATCGGGTAATCCCGAGGAATCGTATGAACCGCAGCCCATGCAACCCGAGTACATCGAGCGCTCGGCACGCATTGCGGTGATGGAGAAGCAGAACGTCGAGCGGATGGTCATCTATCCGAGCGGGATGGCACTTGCCGCGGAGCACTATGTCGACGACACCGCCGCGCTGTATGCGAACCTCAGGTCGTTCAATCGGTGGTTCGACGAGGAGTGGGGCTTCAATCACGAGGATCGGCTCTACGCCACAGGGCTGCTTTCGCTCCGCGACCTGGACTCCGCTGTCGCCGAAACGGAGGCGCTCATCGCGCAGGGTGCGAAGTTCGTCCTGCTGCCAACCGGGCCGGCGTACGGTCGTTCCCCCGGCGACCCGTACTTCGATCCGATCTACTCTCGCCTGGAGGAGGCCGGCTGCGTTCTGGTGTTCCACATCATGCCGTTCTGGTACTTCGATGCGATTTCACCTGCATGGGGGCACAGTGCCGATCCGGCCTCATGGCACATGTCGGCGTGGCAGTGGATGAACATTTACGGCCAGCGTCCGATCGAAGACACTCTTTCGGCGCTCATCTTCGACAACTTGTTCGGCCGCTTCCCGGGGCTGAATGTGCTTGTTGCCGAACACGGCGCCGAATGGGTGCCGTTCTTCACCAAGCACATGGACAAGAGTCGGGGCATGGGCCGAAATGGTCCGTGGATCGGCGGGAAACTCACAGAACGTCCCTCGACGATCTTCCGGGAGCACGTTCGGGTGGTGCCATATCCCGAGGACGACATCCCGGCGATCGTCGCAGCCATGGGTTACGACGACTGTCTCGTGATGGGCTCGGATTATCCCCACGCCGAGGGTCTGGCCGAACCGGCTGACTTCGTCAAGCTGCTCGATCCGCTCGACGACGCCGCCAAGAAGCGGATCATGCGCGACAACGCCGATCACCTGCTGAGTCGGGGCTAGCCGCGGTATGGCTGACGAGGGCTCGGCGGATGTCGACCTCGATTTGTTGCGGGAGTCAGCGCATGAATTCCTGACCGGAAGGGTTGTGCAGGACTCCGTCAAGGAGCTCGCGGCGATGGACTGGACCGGTCTGCTCGTCGAGGAGAACCTCGGTGGCAGCGGATGGCGTCCGGTTGAGGCAACCGTGATTGCCGAGGAACTCGGTCGCGTGCAGAACTCATCGACGTGGTTCGGTTGTGTGCTGGCTGCGGCGGCGTTCGCGTCCGCACCGGACGATGTGCGTGACCGGTGGCTGCCCGCCATGCTCGACGGAACCGCGAGCGCAGGCTGCGCGCTGTCCGGTGACACCGTCAGGGTCGCATCCGGCGACGCGATCGACATTCTGGTCACGCTGGGGCGCAATGGCGTCCACCTGTTCGAGCTATCCGACGCGATGACGCGAAGTCTCGACGACGAGCTGTTGGACATCGACCGTGCAGCATGGCGAGTCGACGTCTCCGCGGCGGACAGCGTGCTGATCGGAGGGCCCGAGCGGGCGGACCAATTGCTCGCGATGGCCAGGATCCTGCTGAGCGCCGACTCGCTGGGAGCGTTCTCGGCCACCTTCGAGCGACTCGTCTCCTACCTCAAAGAACGCATCGCGTTCGGAGTGCCGATCGCCAGTTTCCAAGCGGTGCAACACCGGTTGGTCGATCTGCTGGTGTTCGAAGCCAAAGCGCGAGCAGTCATCATGAAAGCCGCCCGAGCATTGCTCTCCGAGGACGCCGCGGCGGACGCTGTCGCGTTGTCCACCGCAGCCCACGCCTTCGTCACCGCAAAGGCAACCGCCGCCGTCGACGAGTGCATGCAACTGTCGGGCGGCATCGGATTCACCTGGGAGTACCCCTTGCATCACGAACTGCGCCGGGTGTTCACCAACGCCTATCTGCTCGGAACTGCTCGTGCCAGTCGCGCACTGCTCGCCGACGAGGCCGGCTGGTGAGTGCCCCAGGCGCCAGGCCAAGCGATGCGCAGCTGGCCGAATTCAGAGACAGGGTCAGGGCGCACATCGCTGACCACGCACCACCGTTCGACGCCAGAGAGGGGCGACGCGCGCCCGAAAATGCCGAGCAGGAAGCACAACTGCGCAGATGGTTCGCCACACTGTTCGACGCCGGCTTCGTCGGCGCCGACTGGCCCGTCGAGCACGGTGGACGCGCCGACCACCATCCGCTGCATGACCGCGTCCTCAGTGAAGAGATCCTGCGCGCCCGCGCACCGCGTCCGGTCGACCAGGTCAACCTCGCGGCTCATGTGCTACTGCACTTCGGGTCCGACGAGCAGAAGAGAACGCTGCTCCCGCCGATCCGGCGTAGCGAACATGTGTGGTGTCAGTTGCTCAGTGAGCCCGACGCCGGCAGCGACATCGCCAATGTCCGGACCAGGGGAGTGCAGCAGGACGACGAAACGTGGGTCATCGACGGCCAGAAGACGTGGATCACCGACGGGCACTGGGCGGATATGGGTCTTGCCCTCGTCCGGACTGACCCTACATCGACGCGTCACCACGGCTTGTCCGCATTTGTCGTCCCGTTGTCAGCGGTCGGCGTCGAGGTCCGTCCGATCCGGACGATCAACGAGGCGATCGAGGTGAACGAGGTCTTTCTCGACGGTGTCACGCTGCCTGCAGACAGCCTGATCGGTGAAGTCGGCCAAGGGTGGTCGATCATCATGGCGGGACTGGACTTCGAACGTTTCGGGATCGGCGGAAACGTGATCCTGCTTGAGCTGCTGATCGACGATCTCGTCACGGTGGTGCGCCACGCCGCGCTGGACGGGAGGCCGGCCTTCGAGCATGAGGACATCCGCCAGAAGGTGGCCGAATTGGCCGTCGAGGTCGAGGTGGCGAAGTCGTTCATCGACGACCATGTCGAACGTCTCACCGTCGGGGCCGAGCAACCGGGCGATGGCTCCATCGCCAAGCTGAGCTTTGCCGAGACGTACCACCGAGTTTCGGCATACGGTGCCGAACTCGCGCCGATGGTCTGTACCGTGGCAGCCGATCCGAGCGTCGAGGAGGCGAAGCAGCGTCTGCGAGAATGCTGGTTGTGGTCGCGTGCGTATACGGTGTCCGGCGGAAGCAATGAAATGATGCGCAATATTCTGGCCAAACGGCGGCTCTTGCTGCCTATGCGCTGATGTCCGGAACGTACTGGAGCCTGGTCGAAGAAGCGGCTGCGACACACCCCGAGCGCATCGTTCTCGTCGATGACTTCGGTCGCAGCTTGACGAACGCGCAGCTGCGCGATGCGGCCGCCAGTACCGCAGCTGCTTTCGCCGAACGCGGAATCGTCGACGGGTCGGTGGTGTCCTGGCAACTACCGACCACGCTCGAGACGATGGTGGTCATGGTGGCGCTGACGCGCCTCGGGGCCGTGCAGAATCCCATCCTGCCCATCTGGCGGGAGAGCGAAGTCCGTTTCGTGACAGCACAACTCGGTACCGAGGTGATCATCGTTCCCGGAGTGTGGCGCGGTTTCGATCACGTCGCGCTTGCCGACGAGCTGGCACGAGATCAGCCGATGACAATCATCGTGGCCGATCACGGCGCCCCGGTCACGGCTGGCCTTCGCCTTCCCGCCGGGGATCCGGCGTCGCTACCGGCGCCGCCGACGGAGGCGACATTGCCGCGGTGGGTTTACTACTCGTCGGGCACCACCGCGGCGCCGAAGGGCGTGCGGCATTGCGACCGTTCGGTGATCGCCGGGTCGTCTGGTGTGGTGGGGATGATCGGTGCCTCCAGTAACGACGTCAATCCGATCGCGTTCCCGGTGTCGCACATCGGGGGTGCGGCGATGTTGGCGGCCAGCCTGCTCACCGGCATGCGGCTGGTGTTGTTCGACGCGTTCGATCCGGTGCTCACACCCAAGGCGATCGCTGGACACCGGCCCACGATGCTCGGCTCGGCCACCCCGTTCTTCGTCGCCTTCATGGCGGCACAAAGAGAACACGGCGCCGACCCACTCTTTCCCGATCTGCGCGGTTGTGTCGGGGGCGGCGCGCCGATTACCGCGGAGTTGGGGCGACAAGTGCGGGAGACGCTTTCGGTTGCAGGGGTGGCCAATGCGTGGGGGCTGACCGAATTTCCGGTCGTCACGTCGCCGCCGCCGGACGGACCACCCGAAGTGCTCGACCACACGGTCGGCCGTCCAGTCCCCGGGGTGACGGTCCGCGTCGTCGATGACAACGAGCGCGAGGTCGGCCCGGGAGAGGAAGGCGAGCTGCGACTCAAGGGGCCGCAGTGCTTTCTGGGTTACGTCGATGAGACCCTGAACGCCGATGCGTTCGACGCCGACGGGTGGTTCCGCAGCGGCGACCGGGGGCGCATCGACCCCGACGGCAACGTTGTCGTGACGGGCCGGATCAAGGACGCCATCATTCGCAATGCGGAGAACATCTCGGCACTGGAGGTCGAGGGAGTGCTGGCGAAGCATCCGGCGGTCGCAGACGTCGCTGTGATCGGTGTGCCCGATTCTCTTACGGGAGAACGCGTTTGTGCCGTTGTCGTCGCTGCGCCCGGCGGTGACGTCACAGTGGGCGCACTGGCGGAGCACTGTGCAGCACAGGGCTTGAGCCGTCACAAATCTCCGGAGCGTCTCGAGCTGGTGGACGAATTGCCGCGAAACCTCACCGGTAAGGTGCTGAAGAACGAGCTACGTGCACGGTTCGCCTAGCCCGTGAGCAATTCGATCTCGCGAAGCAGAGGCTCTGCCGCGGAACGGATTTCTTTCATCGTCATCGCCCGCACTGGGTGAATTCCGAGCACCAGTTGAATATGGCCGTTCTTGTCGAGGACGGGAGCGGAAATGGTGGCTACGGGGCGAGGCGCGCGGGGATCGTCATCTGAAGTCAGTGCCGCTGAGGTGAATTCGAGCCGCAGCTGGTCAATGATCGAACGCATATTGACAGGCAGGGCATGTTCGGACAGCGATCCGATGGCGTGTGCTGCCTGCGCAAGTGCGGGTGTCATCGAGTCGATGTCATAGCCGCGCTTGCGGGTCTGGGCCAGCACATCCTGCAGTTGCCGGATCAGATCGGCGTCATCTGTTGCGGCACGCTGAATCCACGCGCCCTGCGCGACTGGGGTGTCCCACGCCGCGAAAGCGACGCCGAACGGCGCGGTATACGGAATGCGTTCGTGCGGTGCCGGGATCGCGCCGCCCTTCGGCTGCTCGAACGCCGTGATGACGAGATCATCTCCCGCACGCTCGATGACCGAAGCCGGGACGTCCACCGCGATGGCGAGCCGGCGTGCCGCATCGCGCGCCAGATGGGTCACCGGTCGCATAGTGGCGAGACGCCCGGCAATCAGTGACAGCGCCGGGCCGAGGCTGAACGTTTTGGCTGCAGGATCTCGACTGATCCACCCGCGATCGGCCAGGGTCTTGAGGATTGCGTGCGCGGTGGCCTGGGATAGCTCGAGTTCACGAACCACATCCGAAAATCGCAGTTGCTGGTTCTCCGGGTGGCTGAGCAACTCGATGACGTCGAGAACCCGTTCAGTCGGTGCCGAACCCGCTCCGCGCAACCTTGACTCCTCGGTGGACGGCTTCTACCGTCATCTCAGTAATTCGAGAATAATATCTCGAATAATAGAGAAACGAGAAGCCTTGCGCGCTGTGGTGTTGAGAGGCGGCCGGCTGCACGTTCGTGAAACCGCCGATCCCGTTCCCGGACAGGGTGAGTTGCTGCTGAAGACGCTCAGCACCGCGATCTGCGCTTCCGACGTGCATTTCATGGACCATCCAGAACTCGCGATCGACGACCCGACGGGGCGATCCCTGTACGACGAGCAGCGCGACATCGTCATGGGGCACGAGTTCGTCGGTGAGGTGATCGGTCACGGACCCGGGTGTAGCGATGCGTTTCCTATCGGTTCGCGTGTCACGTCGATGCCGATCCGGCTGGTCGACGGAGGCGCCGGAGGTCTGCGCATCATCGGTCAGCATCCCGAAGCCCAGGGCAGCTTCGGTGAGCTTCTCGTGGTGCCCGAGGCGACGGCGAAGGTCGTCGACGGATCCGTGTCCATCGACGCCATCGCAGTCGTCGACGCCTTCGCCGTCGGTGAGTTCTACGTCCGCGCCTCCCGACTCGAACCCGGCGAAGTCCCCATCGTGATCGGAGCGGGGGCGATCGGCCTGTCCGCGGTTGCGGCGCTGTCCGCCCGCGGAATCGAGCCGATCATCGTCTCCGATTTCCAGGAAGATCGCCGCGAACTGGCCGCGGCGAGCTTTGGCGCCCATGTCATGGTCGACCCCGCACAGCGCTCGGTGTTCGATGTGTTTCGCGAGGTGCGTGCCGAACGTCATCTGGGTGGCTCGGCGGTGGTCTTTGAATGCGTTGGTGCATCAGGGCTCATCGATTCGATCGTCAAGGAAGCGGAGTTCTCTTCGCGGATCTACTGCGCCGGTGGCTGGTACACCGGTGACACCCTCGACATCACCGAGGCCACCCGCAACGGGCTGACGCTCCAATTCGGAGGCGGACCGATGCCGCAGGATTGGTACGGCGTCCTGGATGCTGTGGCCGAAGGGCGGCTCGACCCGTTGCCCAGCATCGGTCGGATCATCGGGCTGGACGACGTGCCCGATGCGCTGGAGCAGGCTCGAAGATCTGAGGGGCCCCCTCGGATCGTCATCCATCCGAACGGAGATGTCGCATGACCGACCGCGAGGAACTGGTCGATCTGACGATCCGCTACGCCACCGCAATCGACAGACAGCAATACCACCTGCTGTCGACGGTTTTCACCTCCGATGCCGAGGTGGACTACGGCGAGGTCGGCCATTGGACCGGCGGTGCTCAAGTCGCCGAGTTCATGGCGGCGGTCCACGTCGGGGCTGCCCACACCATGCACCGGATGACCAACCAGGCGATCGATATCGACGGTGATGCTGCCGAACTGCGGACGTACGTCGATGCCTTGATCTTGGCCGAGGACGGCTCGGGCGCCAATCCCGTTGGCTACTACGACGATTACGCTGTGCGCACCGTCGACGGCTGGCGAATCGCGCGCCGCACGTACACCTCGGTGCGGCTCGTCGGGGTGTCAGCTCAATGACCGATGACTTCGCGACCAAGTACGGGCCCTGGGCGATCGTCGTCGGCGCGTCCGATGGCGTCGGGGCCTTGTTCGCGGAGCGAATCGCGTCCGAAGGCGTCAACGTGGTGCTGGTCGCTCGTCGTCAACATGTGCTCGAGGAGGTGGCCGAGGGCATCCGCGCGCGCACCAAGGCTCAGACCAGGACGCTGCCCGTGGACCTCACCGACGCTGACGCATCTAAGACGATCATCGACGCCACAGCTGATATCGACGTCGGCATGTTGGTCTATTGCGCAGGCGGCGATCCGAATTATCAATCCTTCCTTGCCAACCCGGTGTCTGCCGCTGAATCCCTGCTGCAACGCAACTGTCTCGTACTCATGCGGCTGTGTCACCACTTCGCCGGTCCCATGGTCGAGCGGGGTCGCGGCGGCATCGTTAACTTCACGTCGGGGGCTGCGTTGGCCGGTGGCCGAAACATGGTGGCTTACGGCGGAACCAAGGCCTTCGACATGGTATTCACCGAGGGGTTGTGGGTCGAGCTGCATGACAAGGGGGTGGATGTCCTCGGGCTTGTCCTCGGCATGACCGACACGCCTGCGCTTCGCAAGTTGGAGTACGAGCGCGGGCGTCTGGCATCTGTCGATGAGGTGCCCAAGGGTGCGGTCACCGCAGCAAGTGTCGTTGACGAGGCGTTCGCCAATCTTGGCAACGGACCGACTGTCGCGACCGGTGACGACATCCGCATGGCCTTTGAACTCTTCAAGTCCATGTCACGCAACGAGGTGGTCCAACTGATCATGCAGATGAGCACCGAAGTCATGGGTACCGACGAACGTCCGGGGAGTTAGCCGTCCAAATGTTCACCCTTCGTTTCGACATGCGGGCACCCTCGATCGGTGCACCACCGACGGAGCTGTACAGGGCGGCCTGCGAGATGTCGGCATGGGCCGAAACTCGCGGGTGCGTTGCCGCGGTGTTGTGCGAACATCATTGCGCTGACGACGGTTATCTGCCGTCGCCGCTGCTCCTGGGCGCGGCGATTGCCGCGCGCACGGAGCAACTGATGCTGAACCTGGTGATCCTGCTGCCCTTTTACGATCCCGCCCGTCTGGCAGAGGATATGGCGGTCTTGGACCACATCAGCGCGGGCCGGGCCACCTACGTGTTCGGAATCGGCTACCGGGCCGAGGAATACGCCCACTTTGGTCTCTCCCTCTCCGATCGCGGCCGTCTCGCCGATGAGAAGCTCGGGCTCTTGCGTCGGCTGCTCGCCGGTGAGGAGGTCGTTCACGAGGGCCGGCGAATGAAGGTGACGCCGCAGCCGCGCACACCAGATGGTCCGATGATGAGCTGGGGCGGGGCGAGCCTCGCCGCCGCGCGCCGCGCGGGACGCAACGGTCTTGGCCTATTGGCCAACGGAGGCGTTCCGGGAATGCAAGAAGCTTATGACAAAGCATGTCGGGACAACGGCTTTGAGCCCGGGTTCGTGCTGATCCCCGAGCGTGATGCTGCAACCAACTGCTTTGTCGCCGAGGATGTCGACGCGGCGTGGGACGAGATCGGTAAGTACTTGCTGCATGATGCGATGGCCTACTCGGAATGGAATCCCGACAACACCGTTTCAGCCAATATCACCACCGCAAAGACCGTCGATGAACTGCGGTACGAATCGACGTCCCACGTGATACTGCCAGTCGATGAAGCGCGAAAGCGCCTCGCGGCCGGTGAGGTGTTCAACATCAATCCGCTGTGCGGCGGAATACCGCCAGAGATCGCGTGGCGGTACCTGAAGACGTTCGTTGGGCTGGTCTAGTGGAGAGGAAGTCATGAGCAGCGATCGCGTGACCTTGAACGAAGAGATCGCCTTCCAGAAATGGGAGGGTTATGCGAAACCCATCGACCGTGGCCGCCACGTCAATTTTGGTGAGAAGTTCGTCTTTGCGCCCGATTACGTGATGATGAGTCCACATTTCAACGACGGCGTGCCCCAGACGGCGGCGGAGATGTTCTCCGATGAAGTGGCCGCGGCCATGGCCGAGTATGCGCCGGACGGCGACATGCTCACCTCGGAGTGGCGTATGTGGTGGAAACACATGCCGGACTACCGTCTGGTTAGTCCGTTCGAATGTGTAGCCGGCGATTGGGGCTTTCTATCCTGCGACACCTACGCGGGGACGCTCGCCGACGGCACGGTGTTGACACTGCGCGAGTGGGACTACATCTGGATCAACGAAGAGGGCCAGGTCACGCGGTGGGACTGGTTTGTCGACCCCGACAAGTGGGAGCAGTTGCTTTCGCTCGTCGGACTCGAAGCGAAGGGGTTGACGAGTCAGCAGTACACCGTCAACTTCCTACGCGAAGGGGCAGTAGAGACACACAGCGGGAGTTGAACAGTGACAATCGAATCGGGTTCGTCCCGACCGTATCGGGTCGTCCATGTCGGAACCGGTTTGACAGGGCGGGAGGCCCTGCGGGCGACAATCAATGACCCGGCGCTGGAACTCGTCGGAGTCAAGGTGTCGACGCCCGACAAGGTTGGTGTGGACGCGGGTCGACTCGTCGACACTGCGGATGTTGGAATCGCGGCGACCGATGACCTCGATGTCATCCTAGCTTTGGAGCCTGACTGCATTCTGTACTGTTCCACTGCCGTCCGTCGCGAGGCCGAAGCTATCGCGGACATCGTCGCCTACCTCCAGGGCGGGATCAACGTCGTGACGATCTCGACGATACCGATGGTCTATCCGCCGGCTGCGCCACCCGAATGGCGTGCTGCCGTGGAAGCCGCAGCGGCGAAGGGCAAATCGACGTTTTACGCGACCGGCGCGGAGCCGGGCTTCATCAGTCTGAACATCCCCACCGCGCTACTTGCGGGTGCCGGCACCATCGACTCATACCGGATGGACGAATACGCGATCAACCTGGATAAGGCTTATCCGATCTGGGATGTGCTGCACGAATCGATGGGGTTCGGAAAACCGGAAGGGCACGTGCCCGCTCGAATCGCATCGGGAAAGGTGAACCACGATTGGGAAACCGTGGTGCGCTATATAGCCGACATCCTCGGGTTGGAACTCGACGGTGTCGAATTGGACTGGGAAACATTGCTCGCACCAACGGACCTCAAGACCGCGCTGGGCGTGATCCCGGAGGGGACGATTTGCGCGCACCGTTGGCAGCTTGCCGGTGTCGTCGATGGGCGGAAGGCGGTCGCGGTTCAGTATTTCGCGACGGTGAGTTCGACACCCTGGCCGGAACGCTGGCCACGGCCTTCGAGACAGGACCAAGGCGGCATGGTCTTCCGTGTCGAGGGCCGGCCGAGTATGAGCATGGAACTGTACATGGAGCAGTCGGCCTCAGATCGGGTCAACCCGGGCGTGGCCGTCACGGCGCTGGCTGCGGTGAATGCGATACCCGAAGTCGTCGACGCACCTGCTGGGTTGATCTCGCGTCCGTTGGCGGGCCCCTCCATCGTCAGCAGACAATCGAGGACCACACGTCGGTAGGCAACTTGCCACCGTTCTCGACCATCCCGATACGCAATAGATGACCTGGGCGGGGGATTGAGCCGCCAATTCGAAGCGTCACCGTCTCCAAGGCGGATATACCTTTGGTGCCAACCTCTGAGCGACTAAGTCGCTCAACTACCAAGGCACGGACGGTCGCAGTTGAGCGACATTGTCGCTCCGAGGTCGGCACGTGAGACATGTCCCGGGCAGGTGCCGGCGCACGAGTCAGATCCCGATCAGCTCTTTGAGATTGCCGCCCATCACCCGTGCGGTGGTGTCAGCCGGTAGGCCGCTCAGCTCCTTGACGAAGTCGACGGGTTCGGCGAGACCTTCGGGGTGTGGGTAATCCGAACCGAACATCACGCGGTCCGCGCCGAGAAGCTCGACGAGATGGGACATGTCCTCCTCGTGGAACGGATTGATCCAGACGTGCCTGCGGAAGACGTCACTGGGATGTTCGCTGAAGTCGTACGGCCTCTTGCGGTAAACGCGATCGAAGACGTCCAACAAGCGGTGCGCCCATGAGCCACCGTTCTCGACCACCCCGATGCGCGCTCCGGGAAAGCGCTCGAACACTCCGTGAGCGATGAACGCAGCGAGAGTATCGAAGATATTTCGGCTCTCCTCGTAGATGAAACCCCGCAGCTTGCTCAGCGCGAATCCGTTGAACTCCGCAGCGTCCTCCCAGTCGTCGATGTAGCGCTCATAGCCGGAGTCCGAATTGTGCATCTGTACCGAGATGCCCGACGACTCGACCAGCCGCCAGAAGTCGTCGAATTCGGGCAATGCTGCCGAACGGGAGGTGCCGTCCGCTCGCGGGACGGGTGCCGGTCGGATCAGAACCGTTCTGGCGCCGTTCTCCAGACACCATTCGAGCTCCTGCACGCCGAGTGCGGGATCGTTCAGCGAGATCGCCGGCACTGGGAAAATCCGGTTGTGATAGTTGAAGGTCCAGTCGTCGAGCAGCCACCGGTTGAAGGCATGGGTGACGGCGTGAGTCAGCTCGGTGTCGGACTTGATTCGCTCCTCCAGCATGCCCGCCGTGGTCGGGAACATCACGGCGCCGTCGACCCCCTGGCGGTCCATCAACGCCAGGCGCAGGTCGGGACGGCGGAACTCGTCGGGACAGCGGATGGGCTCGGCCAGCTCGCGCAGCGTCTTGCCCTCGGGATTTATGCCCCGGAAGTAGTCGGCCCATGCCCCAGGTGTGGGAATCACCTCGTACGTCGGATTGGGGATCGTCTCGGTGATCGTGCCGAGGATCTGCAGCTTTTTACGACCCTTGACGTCGATGAACTTCAGCGCCTCGGAGTACTTCTCCGGCAGGTAGCGGGTGTACGCGTCGATGGTCTCGTACATGTGATTGTCGGCATCCCAGACCTCGAATGCTCTTCCCTCGGTCACCAGCGCCTCCAACATGCTTGAGAATGTTGATTCTCAACATAGCAAACGGTGGTATCCGTTGAATACTGGGTCAGAGATTCATGAAGTGCCCACCGTCGACACCAAGGGTCTGACCGGTGATGTATCGCGAGGAGGGTCCCACGAGGAAGGCGATGGCCGACCCGATATCGCGCTCCGGATCGCCGATCCGGCCGAGCGGGACTCTGCGGGACAAACGCTCCTCCATCGCGGGATCCGCTTCGATCGCGGCCGTCATCGCCGGTGAATAAGCAAGCGGTGAAACCACATTGACGGTGATCGCATGGGGTGCCCACTCACGTGCGAGGCTCTTGGCGAAACCCCGGAGCGCGCCCTTCATGGTGGCGTAGAGCGGCAGCGTCGCGCTGCCTTCGATGCCCGCCGGTGAGGTGAACACCAGGAATGTGCCACCACGAGCCTTGAGCGCATCGAATGCCGCGGCCGCGCAGTGGCGTGCCCCGCCGACCGACACGGAGTAGTGGTCGTCGAACAGCTGCCGGTCCACGTCGGCCAGTTGATGCGGCTGGCTGGACCTATTGCTCGTCGCGTTGTGCACCACCGCATCCAGCCGTCCGCTGGATGACAGCGCTGTGTCGACCGCCGCAGCGACGTCGTCAGGCGCGGTGACGTCGCAGCGGGTCCAGGTGGCGCGGTGTCCCATGGACACGATCTCGGCTGCGACACCGGTATCGGAGCGCGAGGCCACGATCACGTGTGCGCCTGCAGTCCCCAGGGCCATCGCGATACCGCGTCCCACCCCTGCGCCTGACCCGGTCACCAAAACGGTGTGACCGTCGAGACTCACGGCAACATCACCGACCCTCCGTCGACGACGACTGTCGCACCGGCGACATGCGCGACATCGCTGCGTAGCAGAAACTTCGCGGTCTCGACGAGCGAATGAACGAGGGTGGGGTCGTCCGCCACAGCTGCGTTCGTCAGGTGGCCCTCGGATTCAGACAGGGCCTCGGCGAAGACTCGTATCGGCGCAGCGATGAGGTTCACCACGACGCCGTCGCGACCCCACTGACGCGCGGCCGATTTGGCCATGGCGCGGATTCCCTCGACGGCTGTGGTGTACGGCACGAGGCCGGCCGCTCCGGCAATCCCTACCGTCGGCACGACGAGGACGATGCGGCCACCTCGGCTCGCTAGCGCGGAATGGGCTGATTGCAGTGTGACGAGGGCTTTCCACATGGTCTCGCCCACACGGATGTCCCATTCGGCCGAACTCACCGCCGCGGTGTCCTGAAGGCGCGGCGCCGGTTCGGTGCCGACAGTGATCACAACCGAATTGACGTCGGACGCGGACAGAGTGTCGGGTTCGCCCAATGCGGCGCCGAGCCCGTCGGCAAGTGCGCTCGCCACACCCCCGACTGTGCCGATCACGATGACTTTGTCCGCCATGGTTGGAAGTATCACCGGCCGAAGAGTCTGCGGCGGCACATTGATAACATCGCTCTCGAAATCGAGAACAAACATTTCCGTGGCGGGAGGCGTCAGGTGAGCACGGTCCTGGTCACGGGGGCGCTGGGTTACGTCGGGACGCAGACCGTCGCACGACTCCACGAACAGGGCGACACGGTAGTTCCCACCGATATCGACACTCCCGCCAATCGGAAGGCGGCACGTCGCCTGCCATCGGGAGTCGACGTGCGCTGGGCGGATCTCACCCAGAGGGACCAGGTAGCCAGCTTATTGGCCGATGTGGCGCCGGCAGCGATCGTCCATCTGGCGGCGGTCATACCCGCCGCCACGTACCTCAACGCGAAACTGTCGCGGAAGGTCAACGTCGACGCCAGCAGACTCCTGGTCGAGGTGGCAGAGCAGCTTTCGCAGCGCCCGCGATTCGTGCATGCCTCCAGCGTGGCAGTGCACGGCTCGCGCAATCCGCACCACAATCGCATCCTGACGGCTGATTCACCGCTGAATCCCGTCGACTCCTACGGTGCTCAGAAGCTGGCGGCCGAGGGCGTCGTGCGCCAGTCGAGTCTCGACTGGCTGATCTTGCGACTGGGCGCGGTCGTCAGCACCGATGTGCGTTCCTTACCGGTCAGCGCCGACGTGATGTTTCTGGAGTGGTCCTCGCCCTCCGATGGTCGTATCAACACGGTCGACGTCCGTGATGTCGCCGCGGCCTTCGCTGCGGCCGTCAGCGCAGACGTGTCGAGGGAGGTGCTGATGATCGGGGGAGACGAATCCCACCGCCAATTGCAGGGTGACATGGGCCCAGCCGTGGCGGAAGCGATGGGGTTGAGAAACGTCTATCCGCGAGGCAGGGCGGGCAACCCGAATGACGACTCCGCATGGTTCGTCTGCGATTGGATGGACACTGCGCGTGCGCAGGAGGTCCTCGATTTCCAGCACCACTCGTGGCCGGACATGCTTGCAGAGATTCGCACCAGGATCGGTGCCTTGCGATACCTCTTGACGGCGCTTTCGCCGATCGCGCGAGTCGTGCTGAGACGCCGGACCCCTTACCGGGGACAGCCGGGAATATACGCCGATCCGTGGGGTCTGGCCTATCAGCGGTGGCCCGGCGCCAGACCCGATTGAGCTCAGGCCGTTGTCACCGCGGTGAGGTCGCGTTTGACGACCTTGCCGACGTCATTGCGAGGCAACTGCTCGATGAACACGATTCGAGCGGGTACGCGGTAGGGCGTCAACCGCTCGCGGCACCACGCCAGCAGTCCGTCCTCGGAAACCGCTTCGTCATCGCGCACAACGAAAGCCCATGGAACCTCACCGAGCCGCTCATCGGGCACACCCACGACCGCGGCTTCCCGGACACCGTCGGCAGCCAGCAGGACGTCCTCGACGGTGCCGGGAAAGATCTTGAGTCCGCCGCGGTTGATCATGTCCGAGACCCTGCCGTCGAGCCACAGGAAACCGTCGTCGTCGAACCAACCCAGGTCACCGGTGTGAAACCAGCCGTCATCGGTCAGCCTGTCCAGGAACGCGGCATCGATGTTGCGGGCCGCCGTCGTCGGAGTACGGACCATGACCTCGTCGTCGGCGATCGTCACGTCGATCCCGGGCAATGGCCGGCCGACCGAACCGAGCTTCGCCTCTCCCCACTCGCGCGCGTCCGCGGCAGACCACCCGACGACCTCGCCGCCGAGCTCGGTCTGACCGTAGGAGTTGAGCACGATCACGCCGAACTTGTCCCGGAACCGCGCGGCTTGCACCGGCGATAGCGGCGCCGTGATGGACCGAACGATCTTCAAAGGTGCCAGGTCGCTCACCGAGTCGTCGTGCAACACCATCGTGAGCGCGGCAGGGGGAAGCACCGTCGAACGCAATTGATGTTGCTTGACCAGGGCAGCGAAATCCTTGGGGGAGAAGCGGTCCATGAGCACGACGCCCGAGCCCGCGCGGAACGCAAAAAGCACTTGGTAGATGCCCGCCCACAACGACAGTGACAGTGGAACCAGATTCGGCATCGGGGGCCGGTTCGCTTTCGCAGACGGCTGCTTGTTGCCGCGCAGCTTGGCCAGCAGTCGGTCGATCAGGTCGAGGACCGTCGCGTGCCGAAGCGGTACCGGCTTGGGCGGGCCGGTCGTGCCCGACGTGAACTGCAAAAGCGCCACGTCCGAGTCGTACTGCCTGGGCTCGTCGGGTCGCTCCGATGACGGTGCGAGTGTCCACGCCAGATCGGCACCCGTGGCAACCGGAAGAGCGAAGCGCGAAAAGCGATGCGCGAGATCAGGCGTCGTGATGATCACAACAGGTCGCAGTGTCTGTAGTTGGGTGGCGAGTTCGGCATCGGCCGCCCTGGGGTTAAGCGGGGTGTACACGCCGCCGGCCAGCCATGTCCCGAACAGCGCGGCAATGGTCGTGGCCTCGTTGGGCAGCATCGCCGCCACGACCTGGCCGGTCTCGAGGCCGCTGTCGGTGAGCAGAGCACCTAGCCGGTGTGCGCTTGCTGCGAGGTCGGCGCGCGGGACATCGGAGGCCACCGTGTGGACGGCGATTTCGGGCAGTCCGTCAAGCAGATCCGTCAGGCTCATGAATCACGCTCCAGCGGTTGCCAATCCGGTGTCCGCTTGTCGGCGAACGCGAGCGGGCCCTCGTTCTGGTCGGGGTGGCCCCACATCGATGTGAGGTGCTTCGCGCCCTCGCGGCACGCGTCGGTCAGTCCGTATTCCAACGCCCCCCACAACGCGCGTTTGGTGGCACGCATGGCGGCTGGGGAATTTCTGGCGATCTTCTCGGCCAGTTCCTGCGCAACCTCACGCAGCTTCTCGGGCGGGTCGACGACCTGGCTGATCATGCCTAGCTCGTAGGCGCGCTGTGCCGTGAGTCGTTCGTGGCTTCCGACGAGCGCCATCCGCAGCACCGCCTCGGCGGGCATCTTTCGCATCAGGGCGATGGTCTCCAGAGCACTGACCTGACCGATCGAGACGTGGGGGTCGACGAACGTGGCGTCAGACGACGCGATGACGACATCAGCGTCGGCGACCCAGTGCAGCCCGCCGCCCGCGCACACACCGTTGACCGCGGTGATGACCGGCTTGCCGACATTGCAGTGCCATCCTGTGAGCTTCAGGTCGAGCGTGCGCATGGTCTCCTGGAACTGCAGTACGGCCTCGCCGTCGAGTTCCTCCACGTCGGCACCGACCTGGAATGCCCGGCCGTTTCCCGTGTGCACGATGACGCGGACGTCGGGGTCGGCATCCAATTCCGCCCAGGCCTTCGGGAACTCCTCGCGCATCACGACGTCGTAGGCGTTCAAGCGATCGGGGCGGTTGTTGATGATCCAGCCCACCGGTCCTCGACGCTCGACGATGAGCCGCTCGTACGTCATGACGCCTCCAGCGGCTGCCAGTGCGCGGCTCGCTTCTCACGCCAGGCCCGAACACCCTCGGCGTGGTCAGGGTGGTTGCGCAACCGCCAGATCTCGTCGCTGGCCTCACGCTTGGCTTGGGAGAGGCCTACTTCGAGCGAACGCCATAAGGCCTTTTTGGTGGCGCGCATCGCGTTCGGTGAATTGGCGGCCACGGCGCCGGCCAACCGCCCGGCGGCAGCCGTGAGTTCTTCCGGTGCAACGATTTCCGACACAATACCGAGCTCGTATGCACGCCGGGCGGAGATGCGCTCACCCTTACCGCTGAGGGTCATGCGGGTAATGGCCTCCATCGGGGATTTGCGCAACAGCGTGATCGCCTCGTATGCCACGGCCTGGCCCACAGAGACGTGGGGGTCGACGAACGACGCCGATTCGGCGGCAATCACGATGTCCGCGTCGGCCACCAGATGCAGACCACCGCCCGCGCATACACCGTTGACGGCGGCGATCACCGGCTTCCAGACCCCGCAGTGCCAGGACGAGATCTTCAGTTGGGCATCACGTGTCCGGCGGGAGTGCTTGCGCATCGCCGACTTATCACGCGCGACCTGCACCACGTCCATACCGGTGCAGAAAGCCCTCCCGTTCGCGGTGTTCACGATCACGCGTACATCGGGGTCGGCGTCGAGGTCCGCCCACGCAGCTTCCAGTTCGTCCAGCATCAAGGCATCGAACGCGTTTCCGGCGTCCGGCCGGTTCAGTATCAGCCAGCCAATGCCATCTGATCTCTCGACGACGAGGCGCTCATACGTACTCACGAGCGCGGAATTTCCTTCCAAGGCTTGCCCTTCCACGGATCCGGCTCCTTGGGTAATCCGAGGACGCGTTCGCCGAGAATGTTCTTGTTGATATCGGTCGTGCCACCCTCGGTCCCGTTGGCGAGGCTGCGCATCATGCCCTGGACATCGCGGGGAAGCGCATCTTGATCTTCGGTTGCCGACCAGGCGATCGCGTCGGTTCCGAGCAGGTCGACCATCAGGTCCTGAATCTGCTGATTGAGCGTGGCCTGGTGGACTTTTCCGATCGACGACGCGGCGCCGGGGGACTGGCCGGCCGAAAGCGCCGCGCGTACACGGTCATTGGTCCACCCCCGAATCTGCTCCTGAGCCCACAACCGCATGACCTTGTTGCGCACGAAGGGGTCAGCCCACTTGCCTTTTTCCTTGGCGAGGGTGATCAGTCGGTGGGCACTGGAACCGCCGAGGCGTCCCATACCACCGGAGCCTGACCCAGATACCATCTGGCGTTCGCTCGACAGCGTTGACGCGCTGACCCGCCAGCCGTCGTTGATCTCACCCACCCGGTGCGCATCGGGGATCCGAGCATTGTCGATGAAGACCTCGTTGAACTCCGCCTCCCCGGTGATCTGCCGGAGGGGCCGCACCTCGACACCAGGTTGGTGCATGTCGAGCAGGAAATAGGTGATGCCCTTGTGCTTCGGCGCTTCAGGGTCGGTGCGTGCGAGCAGGATCGCGAAGTCGGCCTCATCGGCCCACGTCGTCCACACCTTCTGCCCGGTGATCACCCAGTCGTCGCCGTCGCGCACGGCTCGCGTCGCGAGTGAGGCGAGGTCGGAGCCCGCGCCCGGCTCACTGAACAACTGGCACCATTTCTCTTCGTTGCGGACGATCGGCGGCAGGAACCGTAGCCGCTGATCCTCGGTGCCGTGGCTGAACAGCGCTGCGGCGGTGTTGTTGAGCCCCAACGGGTTCAGTCTGGTGAGTCGCAACGGCCTCAAGACCCGGTCGATCGCCCGCGCCACCTCATTGCCGACACCAAGACCGCCGTGCTCGGGTGCCCAGGTCGGCACGACGAGACCCGATGCCGCAAAGGTCGGGTACCACTGGCGGTAATCCGCCTTGCTGCGAACCGCCCTCAGGGCATCCGCCCCCTCGGCGGCCGCCGATAGCCACCGCGCGGGCACCTCGGTATCGACCCACCGCTGGACCTCCGCGACAGCGTCGTCGGCGGTGGTGGCCTCGGTGATCGATAACGTCGTCATCGTCCCTGGAACTTCGCGTCGCGTCGGTCCCGGAAGGCAGCGAGCCCCTCCTTGAAATCGTCACTACGGCTGGACAACTCCAGCGCCATGGCCTCGTTCTGAAGGTGGCGATCCAGATCCAGTCCGTTGCCGCTCTGCAGCAGCCACTTGGTGAGTCCGAGTGCCACAGTGGGGGCACCGGCGAGTTTCTCCACCAGTTTCTCTGCAGTCGAGCCCAATTGGTCGTCAGCGTGGGCGCCGTGGATGATGCCCCACTCGGCGGCGGTGGTTCCGGAGATCTCTTCGCCCAGCATCAGCAGCTGGCGCGTCCGCACCATGCCGATGAGGCGGGGCAGCAACCATGCCGCACCGCTGTCCGGGGTGAAGCCACGAGCCACGAACGGTTCCCAGAACCGGGCGTCGTCGGCCGCGACACAGAAGTCGGATGCCAACGCGATGTGGAAGCCCAGCCCCGCAGCCCAGCCTCGGACCACCGCCACGATGGGCACCTGGGTTTCGAGCATGAGCGGGATCAGCCTGTTGGCCTTGTTTGGCAACCGCCGCTGTGTACTTCCCACGCGCGGTTTACGTTCCGAGCGTGCGTTGTTGGAGATGAGATCCGATCCGGCGCAGAAATCCGGTCCTGCGGCGTCGATGCGGATGACACGCACGGACTCGTCGATTCCGGCTGAGACGAGGTGTCCTATGAGCGCGTCGAGAATCGTGTCGTTGACCGCATTTCGCTTGTCGGCACGGTCGAGGGTCAGACGAAGGACCGGACCACCCTGTTCGGCGCGAAGACCGGGCACGCTGTCGTAACTCATCGCATCAACGTCCGGCGAACTGGGCCGAGACCGCGGTGAGCAACTCGGTCAGATTGCTCGCCCCGCCGGGCGGATCCGGAAGGCGCACGGGTCCTCTTTCCCTGCTGGGCAACAGAATGGTGGCGTGCCCGGGGGCGGTGACCTCGCCGCGGTGATTGGTCGCCGCGAGTTCGAGGTCGACGGCGGGCCGCTCCCCGTCGGCGAGATATTTGTGTACGACTGTGCCGGTTATCGTGTGAAGGTCACCCACATAGTTGAAGAGGCGGAACTCGCAGTCCAGCTTCCACAGCCAGGCGTCGTCGCCCATCCAGTCGGTGCACAGATGGATCAGCCACGTTTCGCGCATCCGTCCGTAGTCGAACGTTGTGGGGTTGCCGGCATTACGGGCGGCGTCGGGTTCCCAGTGCACGCGCTGCTGAACGTCGGGTACGCCGTGCTCGTTGGGCGTATAAAAACGGGGGATGCGCTGTCGGTTGCGCCATGCCAACCGCAGCGGCCGCACGCCGTACATTCCGGTCCCCATACCGACGTGCCAGCACACCATGTCCGTGACGGTGAGCGGACCCTTGGTCAGCGGACCGACGTCGTCGCCCTCGTTGACGTCCTCCCACCAGCGGGGCTCTGCACCGCGTGCGACTTCGCGGGCGTACCTCTCGTCGATTTCGGCAATCTCGTCGGCAGTCCAGGTCTTCAATTCGACGGCGTCGTACTTCTTGCGACTGCGGGCCTTCGTACGTTCGGTGCGGATCATGTTTCGGTACTGGCCCCCGAGGATGACGCCCTCGTCATCGCGGAACACCTGGGCAGACCATTCGTGAACGGCGCGGTCGGCGAATTCACTGCTCTTGTCGAGTGCCGCGACCAGGGCGTTGCGTCGAAAGATGCGGTGGTTCGCACGAAGCGGCGCCCACCACTCCCGCGACGACGAGGCGTAGAACGCATGCACCCCTCGCAGGGGATCGCCCTTGGTCAATGCGCGATCCTCGTCGGACAGTGTCGATACCTCGTCCTCGCCGATCAGCGTGTCACCGCCGACCAGCGCCGGTGGGGCGATCGGCTCACCCCACACCGATTTGGCCGCGTAGTCGGGATCCGCCCACAACGGGTTCGCATCGCCGTAGCTTTCAGCGACGTGTCGGAAGGCGTCTTCGTTGGGGCGGAAGTAGTGCGGCGGCTGGGTGTGCGGTACGGCGATACCGATGGTGGCCCGCAACCTGGCCAACCCGTCATCGGTGATCCGCCCGCTTTCGGGCGGGGAAGACGAGGAATCAGACATCAGCCGCCTCCCCCCTCGTGGCCCGCATCGTCGTCGGATCGAAGTGGAAATTAAGATACCCGAAAAGCGGAAACGGCGTTAACGCAGGGATGGCAGCGATGAGTGAACAAGCTTCTGGGATCGATGTAACCGTCGGTGACGACGGGGTGCAACGCATCATCATCAACCGACCCGACGTTGGAAATTCGTTGTCGCCCTTGGCCCGTGATGCTCTTTCGGAGGCTTTCCGGCAGGCCGATGGCGACCCGCATGTGCGCGCCGTGTTGCTGGGCGCCGCCGGTAACCGGCATTTTTGTGCGGGTGCCGGTCTGGCCCCTCGGCGCGATGGTGGGGACGCTGGACCGGTCCAGGACAAGCGGCCCGGGGATATCGCCCGAATGCTCCAGCAGGGTTGGCAGCGGCTGGTCACCTCGATCATGGACTGCGACAAGCCCGTCGTCACCGTGGTCAAGGGAACGGCTGCGGGCGCTGGGTCGAGTCTTGTGCTGGCTTCGGACCTCGTCGTCATGTCCACGGAGGCAACACTTGTCGAGGCGTTCGTGCACCGCGGGATACTGCCGGATTCCGGTGCAATCCACTTGCTGACGCGAATTGTCGGGCTGCGGAAGGCGAGTGAGCTGCTCATGCTCGGTGAACGGATCGATGCGCCGACGTGTGAGCGGCTCGGTCTGGTCAACCGCGTGGCGGCGCCGGAGGACATTGATGCCGTCGCAGAGGAGATCGTCAGACGACTGGCCGCGGGCCCGACAGTGATGCTGAGCCTGACGAAACGGCTGTTGGCAGTGTCGTCGGAGTCCGGCCGCGATCGCGCGTTCGAGCAGGAGGCCTGGGCCGCCGAAGTCGTGTCGCACACCGCGGACCTGCAAGAAGGGTTGCTGTCGTTCGCCGAACGCCGGGAGCCCCGCTTTCGGGGCTGTTAGGGCCCTCCGCGGATGGTGAACGACGAGCTGTCATCGATCCGGTCAATGGATTCGGCGACAGATTCCGCGCTGAGGTCCGCATCATCGATGCCCTTGGTCTGACCGATGAACACCCGCGAGACCTTTCCGCCGCCCACCGAGTAGATGTGCGCCGTCCGTTCACAGGTGCGATGTGACAGGTAAACGACGACCGGAGTGACGAGTTCGGGGTCCAGCGCCTTACCCGCCTCGCCCATGATGTCCTCCGTCATCCGGGTGCGGGCGATCGGCGCGATCGCGTTGACGGCGATGCCGTTGCGAGCGCCCTCGATGGCAAGTACATGCATCATGCCGATCAGTCCCATCTTTGCCGCGCCGTAGTTGGCCTGGCCGAAGTTTCCGAAAAGACCGGTACCGGAGCTTGTTTGGACGATTCGGCCGTAGTTCTGCCCGCGCATGACGGGCCAGACGGCGCGGGTGACATTGAATGTTCCTGCCAGATGCACCGCGATGACGGCGTCGAACTGTTCGGCAGTCATGTTCTTGAATGCAGCATCACGCAGAATGCCTGCGTTGTTCACCAAGATGTCGACCTGGCCGAAGGCATCCACGGCCGCGGCGACGATCGCGGCTCCGCCCGCTTCGGTTGCCACCGAGTCGCCGTTGGCGATCGCCGTACCTCCGGCCGCGGTGATCTCGTCGACAACGGCCTGAGCGGCCGATATTGACGCGCCGCTACCGTCTACCGCGCTGCCGAGGTCGTTCACCACGACCCGCGCCCCGCGGCGGGCGAGTTCAAGGGCGTGGCAGCGGCCGAGACCTCCGCCCGCACCGGTGACGATGGCTACCTGGTTGTCGAATGCGAGTGACGGCATGATGAGAGGTTACATTTACCCCTAGTGAGAACCATCATTTGCATAGGAGGACGGCATGAAGGGCTCGACTGCGCTGTTGGACCACGCGCAGCGACGTGCCATGGCATTGCGGGACCAATACCGTGAGGCGGGCCACTGGTCGGCCCAGCCTGCAGACGTCGTGCGCACAGCCGCAGAACGACATCCCGAGCGGCTCGCACTGATAGCCAGGGGTGATGAACTCACCTATGCCGAACTCAACGAGCGCATCGATGGGGCGGTTAGCAGTCTGGCTGCGGCCGGGGTCGCGGCATCGACACCGGTCCTCGTCGTTGTCGGCAATGACGTGGATTCGGTCATCGCCGTCCACGCGGCGTTGCGCCTCGATGCCGTGATCCTGCTGGTGCCCCGCAGCGCGGGCGCGACGCAGGTCGCCGACATCATCGAGCGCACCGGCGCAGAGTTCGGCGTCGCGCCGAATTGGCCTGCGACGGTAGAACCAGAGCTGTCGGGGCGCGCGACCTGGATCGCGTTGGACGCCGGCGGCACACCGGCCACGGAATACCGCTCAGAACGCGCAGCCGACGAACCGTGCCTCGTGCTCTACACCTCGGGGACCACATCGAAGCCCAAGGGCGTGATTCATTCGCTGAGCACGCTGCTCAAGGCTTCGACGAACTACATTGCAGCGGCCGGACTGACCGACGACGATCGAATCTTCCTGATCAGTCCACTGGCGTCGGTCACCGGGGTGCTGCAGGGCCTGTTCATCGGGCCGATGCTCACCGCCCCGGTGATATTGGAGGATCGCTGGGATCCATCGGCGACCTGCGAGCTGCTCGTGTCGGCGGGGGCGACCTGGTACGGCGGTCCCGATCGGCTACTGGACCGGGTACTCGACGAGGCGATGGCACGGAACGCGATCGTCCCGCTGCGAGCGGTGTACCTCGGCGGAACGATGCTGGACCGACGCATAGTGGAACGCATCGAGGACGAATTCCGCATCATCGTCATGCGCGCCTACGGATCGTCAGAGGTGCCGGTCAGCACATCGGGACTGCGTAGGGAACCCAGGGACGTGCGCCATGCCGACGACGGGGTCGCACTGGCCGACGTGGAGGTGCGGATCGGCTCCAGCGGCGATCCCACCGAATGTTGCATCCGTGGACCGCACACATTTCTCGGGTACACGGACGCGGACGACGATGCGGACGCTTTCGACGGTGATTGGTTTCGCACCGGTGATGTCGCGGAACTCGACAACGGCCGGGTTCGCATCGTCGGCCGGTTGAAAGACATCATCATTCGAAACGGTCTCAAGATCCCCGCTGCCGAAGTCGAGGAAGCGGTCGCCAATCTCGCCGGAGTCGTTGATTGCGCCGCCTACTCGGTACCGGACCGCGTCACCGGCGAGCGGTTGGCGATGGCTGTGGTTCTCGAGTCTGCGGGCGCCGTGTCGCTCGCAGACGTGACCGATGCGCTCGTGTCTGCGGGTCTGCCCAAGTACAAACTTCCCGAGGAGCTCGTCTTCTGGGACGAACCGTTGCCTCTCAACGCCAACGGCAAAGTCGAGCGCAACAAGCTCGACGCGAAATCGGCGGGACGGCCGCGGGCGCTCGCCGACCGCCTCGCCGCCACGTCCTAATCGCCGCGTTAAGCAGCGAGTGTTGATCAGTCCTTGCCTGCGCTGTTTTGGGCGACCTTGCTCATCTGGGACTGCCAGTCCGATGCACCGCCGCCGCCGTGCTCGTGCTTGCTCAGGGCCTGGATGCTGACGTCGTGGCCTTCGGCGGCTTTGCGTAACGCACCGACGGTGGCCTGTTCCTTGGTGATGTGGGTGAAGGGGTCCCAGTGATACCAGCGCATGGCGTTCTGGTAGGTCATCTTGTTGATTTCGACATCGGGCACGTGGTGCTCTTTGAGGACCTCGTCGAGCTGCTCGGGAGCCCCGGGCCACATCGAATCCGAATGTGGGTAATCGGCTTCCCAGCAGATGTTGTCGATGCCGACGTCGTTACGCAGCTGCACGCCGACGTGATCGGAGATGAAGCACGTCAGGAAGTGATCGCGGAACACTTCAGAAGGTTTCTGCTTGCCGAAGTCCTGTCCGGTCCACGTCGAGTGCATCTCGTACGTGCGATCGGCGCGTTCCAGGAAGTACGGAATCCAGCCGGTGCCACCCTCGCTCAGCGCGATCTTGAGGTCTTTGTACTCCTTGATGGGCTTGGACCACAATAGATCCGCCGCGGCCTGCACGATGTTCATCGGCTGCAGCGTGATCATCACGTCCATCGGGGCATCCGGCGCGGTGATCGCCAACCGCCCCGACGAACCGATGTGCACGTTGAGCACCGTGTCGGTGTCCACGAGCGCATCCCACATCGGCTTCCAGTAATCGAAGTCATGGAAGCTCGGGTATCCCATCGCCGAGGGATTCTCGGTGAACGTCAGCGAGTGCACCCCACGCTTGGCGTTACGCCGGATCTCCGCCGCGCACGCTTCGGCATCCCAGATCACCGGCAGCGTCATCGGGATGAACCGCGCCGGATAGGCACCGCACCACTCCTCGACGTGCCAGTCGTTGTAGGCCTGCACCAGCGCCAGGGAGAACTCGTGGTCCTCAGTGGCGAACAACCGGCCCGCGAACCCCGGGAACGACGGGAAACACATCGAGCCCAGAATGCCCCCGGCGTTCATGTCCTTGACCCGTTCGTCGACCTGGTAACAACCCGGCCGGATCTCGTCCAGACCTTGCGGCTCCAGCCCGTACTCCTCCTTGGGCCTGCCCGCGACCGCGTTCAACGCAACATTGGGGATCACGATGTCGCGGAACTGCCAGGTATCAGAACCATCGGGGTTGTGCACCAACCGCGGCGCCTCATCCAGATATTTCTTCTGCAGATGATTCCTGAACATATCCGGCGGCTCGACGATGTGATCATCAACGCTGATCAGGATCATGTCTTCTTTATTCATCACTTTTCCTTTCGACATCCGTCGGCGGTCGGAAGACCGGGACGGTGAAGCCGTCGTCGTCATCACGAAAGGCGATCGTGAGTTCCATTCCGGCAGTGAGCGTTTCGATTGGGCAATCCTCAACCACTGTCATCAGCCGCGGACCCTCGACGAGGTCGACCATCGCCACAACATACGGCGTGCGGACGTCGAAGGGCGCTGCGTTCTGGTGGACGACGCTCCACGTATAGAGCGTGGCCCGTCCGGACGCCGGTGCCGGCGCGACCTCGGTACTCCAGCAGTGCGGACAGAAGGGCCGCATGTACAACGACTTACGTCCGCACGACACGCACGCATTGACCAGCAAGCGCCGGTCCTGAATAGCCTGCCACCACGACTCGCTGTCGGAGTCGACGGTCGGGCGGTTCGGCCCCACGGGAACGTCCATCATCGTGTCCCGAGGATCATCGTCGCGCTGTGGGTGAAGAAGCCGCCCATGGCATGTACGCATGCCAGGCGTGCATCGTCGACCTGCCTGGGGCCGCACTCGCCGCGCAGTTGACGCACCGCCTCTACCAGCAAGAACATCCCGCGCATGCCGGGATGGCAAGACGCCAGCCCGCCGCCATCGGTGTTGGTCGGCAACGCACCGCCCGGACGCAGCGCACCCGACGCTATGAACGGGCCGCCCTCACCTTTCGGGCAGAAGCCGAGATCTTCGACCGTCAGCAGCACGGTGGAGGTGAACGAGTCATAGAGCTGGCAGACGTCTATATCGGCGGGGAGACACCGGCGCGAGCGAACGCTTGGGGGCCCGACACCGCCGCCGCGGACGTGGTGAAATCGCCCCACTCGCTCATGCTGACATGTGAAGTCGCATCGGCGGACCCGAGTATCCACACCGGCTCCTTAGCGCAATCTTTTGCCACCCGCTCGCTGGCGAGCACCACGGCACCACCGCCGTCGGTGCGCAGGCACACATGTTTGGATGTGAACGGATCGGCCAGCATCGGCGCAGCCGAGACATCGGCAACGGTGATGCGATCGCGCTCGAACGCGTTGTCGTTCATGGCCGCCCACTCGTGGGCGGCGACGGCGACCTCGGCCAACTGCTCGACCGTCGTGTCGTACTCGATCATGTGGCGTCTGGCGGCCATCGCATACTTCGCGATCAGTGTGGCGCCGTAAGGTGTTTCGTACTGCAAGGCACCGCCGGTGCCCATCGCCGCCGCCGAGGCACGGACACGGCGTTTCACGTCCGAGCGGGCTGTCGACCCGTATGTCAGGAGTGCAACGTCGATCTCGCCGGCCGCAATGGCTGCGGCGGCGTGGCGGGCCATGACCTCCCACGATGAGCCGCCGACGTTGGTGGCATCGACCCAGGTGGGTCGTAGGCCGAGATACTCGCTCACCTCGACCGGCGGCAACAGGGACCCGTGTGCGCCGAGTCCGTCGATGTCGTCCTTCGTCAGGCCCGCGTCGGCGATGGCGCGTATGGAGGACTGGGCCATCAGCCCCATGGCGGTCTTCTCGGGCACCCGCCCGCAATCAGACAGCGCGGCGCCAACGAGCGCGACCCGGTTCGCTGGCATACGTAATGGTTACCACATTGAGAATGGCGTTAACGACCTGGTGGAATCCTCGTTCTCAGTCGGTTACCGTTGGTGCGTGCAGGGATCTTTGCGAGACGCACTTCGCGGCGACGGCCTGGTGCTGTGCCTCGCGCTGATGAACGCGCGTACGCCCGATGTTCCCGCCATCGCCGCGGCATGCGGGTACGACGCAATCTATGTCGATCTCGAGCACACCTCGACGTCGCTTGAGACCGCGGCGATGCTCTGCGCAAGCGCGCTGGGGGCGGGTATCTCGGGGTTGGTGCGGGTACCGTCGCACGATCCAAGCGTGATCGCACGGGTTCTCGACAACGGTGCCATAGGAGTCATTGTCCCGCATGTCAATTCGAGTGAGGAGGCAGAGGCGGTCGTCGATGCCGCGCGATTCCCACCGCTCGGTCATCGATCGATATCGGGACCCAACCCCGTGAGCGGATACCGTTCGCTGCCGGCAGCGGAATTGACCGCTGTGCTAGAACGCCGCACAGTGGTCGCGGTGATGATCGAAACTCCCGCTGCGGTGGAGGCGAGCGGTGCCATCGCGGCAGTGAATGGCGTGGACATGATCCTGCTCGGACCGAGCGATCTGACCGCGGAGATGGGCATCCACGGCCAGTATGAGAATGAGCATTTCCACCATGCAGTAGACTCGGTCGCAGCGGCTTGCCGTGAGCACGGCGTGGCGCTCGGAGTTGCCGGAATCAAGTCCGTTGACCTGCTGAAACGGTTCACCGGACTGGGATTGCGCTTCATCTCGGCGGGTACGGACGTCGGAATGATGACCGAGGCGGCTACGGCCCGCGCACGTGACTTGCGGGAGCTCGAGACTGAATAGGAGGACGGATGCCCACCGCGATCTACACCGACCAGGTGACCGACTCGATGGCATGGACCGGGGCGGATTTCACCAGTAAGGAAGACTTCGCTTTCGATCTCTCGGCGCGCAATATCGCTGCGCTGGAATCGATTCTGGCCAAGACCTCCGGTAAGGACCGCGACGAGATCACGCCAGAGGACGCTCGTCACCCCGACCTCGACGATGATCTGGCGCGGCTGTACCAGGATCTGATGTTCGGCAAGGGACTGGCATGCGTCCGCGGATTTCCCGTGGAACAGCACTCGATCGAAGACCTCGAACGCATCTACTGGGCCTTCTGCACGCATCTGGGCTATCTGGTGTCCAACAACTCGTTCGGCCATCGCATGGTACGTGTGCAGGAGGAGATCCTGCCCAACGGCGTTCAACCCGCCCGCGGTACCAAGTCCCGCGCGGAATTGGCGATGCACAACGATGCCGCCGACATCCTCTCTCTGCTGTGCGTCTATCCGGCGGCCGAGGGCGGCGAAAGCCAGTTCGCAAGTGGCCCAGCGGCGCACAACCGGATCCTCGCCGAACGCCCGGATCTGCTCGACGTGCTGTACCAGGGCTTCCCGCACCACCGCCGCAGCGAACAACCCGATGACCAACCCGACGTCACGCCGTATGACGTACCGGTGTTCTCGCAGATCGATGGGCGCATCTGTATCAACTTCACCTACAGCAGCATCTTGCCTGCCATGAAGACCATCGGCCGCGAATTCACCCCGAAGCAGGAGGAGGCCATCGAACTGCTGCGCAACATCCTCGTCGAGCAGCAGGTCGAGTTCCGGCTCGAATCCGGTGAAGCGGCGGTCGCCAACAACTTCGCCATGTGCCACTCGCGATCGGACTTCGTCAGCAGCAATGATCCGAAGAAGGCCCGTTGCTTCCTGCGCGCGTGGATGGAGGTACCGCGCGAGGATCGGCGGTTGCCGATCGGCCGCGAATACTTCCACATGGAGAACAAAGACCTCCGGTTGGGTTACGACATCGTCGAAGGCCGTGACGGCACCATCGCGCGCAACGACTACAAGAATGTCGATCCTGCGCTGGCGGACATGTTCAAGGCTGCGCAGGCGAAGCCCAAAGCCAAGCAGTGATGAGCGCCTGCGCGAAGAACAGACGGCAATGAGCGTACGGCCGCGACTGGTCTATGAACGCTGGACCGATCCTGCCGCGGGGGACATCCTCGAGGTGTCCGATGTCGACATCGTCAAGCTCGACTTGGACGCGCCCGCTGAACACAATTGGGCAGCGCTGGAATCGGCGCACGGATACCAGGTGGCCACCCGCACCGATGTGGCGTCGGCGGATGATGGCGCGCAATGGCTGGCCGGCCGGGCGCTGGTCGAACGCTGCCCGCAGCTGCTGGCGGTGTGCTCGGCGGGGGCGGGATACGACGTCATCGACGTCGAGGCCTGCACCCGGGCGGGGATCGCAGTGTGTAACAACTCCGGTCCCGGTGCCGAGGCGGTCGCCGAGCACGCACTCGGCTTCATGCTCGATCTCGCCAAGAAGATCACCATCGCCGACCGCGCACTGCGCAGCGGGCCGCTGGGAGACCGGCTGGCACTGCGGGGCAGTCAGTTGCTCGGCAAGACGCTCGGCGTCATCGGGCTCGGCGCCATCGGAAGCCGCCTGGTCGAGTTGTGCGCGCCGTTCGGAATGGAAGTCATCGTCTTCGATCCGTATGTCGATGAGGCGAGTGCCAGCGATCGCGGAATCCAGCTGGTGTCGCTGAACCAGCTCGTCGAGCGGTCGGACTTCGTACAGGTGACGTGTCCACTGACGAAGGAGACGCAGGGTCTGATCGGCAAGGCGCAGTTCACGGCCATGAAGCCGACGGCATTCTTCATCACGACAGCGCGCGGGCCCGTCCACGACGAGAGGGCGCTGTACGACGCGCTTGTCAGCGGAGGTATCGCCGGCGCGGGCCTGGACGTGTTCCACGAGGAGCCACCACGGGAGGACAACCCGCTGCTGCAACTCGACAATGTGGTCGCGACCCCGCACACCGCGGGCATCACCGTTGAGGCGGCGCGCGATATCGCCGTCGCCACCGCAACGCAGTGGCAGACGATTTTTTCCGGCGGCATGCCGCCTCGGCTGCTGAATCCGGATGTGTGGCCGCGATACTGTGAGCGGTTCCACGGAGTTTTTGGTTTCCGACCCAGCGCCACAGCGGTTTTGGAGAGAAGAGGCTGATCCGGTGAGCGAATACGACACGATCGAGGTGGAGGTGCGGGGTCACACCGCCTGTGTGACGCTGAACCGGCCTGAAGTGCTCAACGCGATCAACGACGAGATGATCGCCGAACTCGCAGTGGCGTACGCGGAGATCGAGAAGTCGCAAGACATCTGGACGATGATCATCACCGGTGCGGGCCGCGCGCTGTGCGTGGGCGCTGACGTGAACAAGGCCGCCGACCACGACATGGAGAACGCAGCGGGCATCGACAACCAGGGCGAGCCGATCCTGAGTTCGATGCGGCAGTGGGACGCACCACAGGAGGCAACCCCCCCATGGATGCAGATGACCAAGCCGATCATCTGCGCGGTCAACGGCATAGCGTGTGGTGCGGGAATGGATCTCGTCACGACAGCAGACATCACGATTGCGTCCGAGCATGCGACTTTGATGGACCCGCACGTGAGTATCGGCGTGACCTCGGGACGCGAGGGGGTACGGTTGGCGCGCATTCTGCCGCTGCCGGTGGCCATGCGTTTGATTCTCATGGGTAAGCACGAGCGGCTCGACGCTCAGCGAGCCTACGATCTGGGCGTTTTCACCGAGGTGGTCTCACACGAATCGCTGATGGATCGTGCGTGGGAGATCGCGGAAGTGGTGAATTCGAATGCACCTCTTGCGGTGCGTGGTTCGCGTATGGCGGTCCGAAAGGGCATGAACCTGCCGATCTACGAGGCCGAACTGCTCGCCGAGAACTACCGCATGAAGGTGGCGCTGACGAAGGACGCCGTCGAGGGACCGCGAGCCTTCCTCGAGAAGCGCAAGCCAGACTGGAAGGCGCTCTAGTCCGTCAGCGCGAGCAGACGTGAAAGCCCCTGAATCGCCGATAAACTGGGGAGTGAGGCGTCTGCTCGCGAGCGGCAGCTAGGCCATTCCGAAGAAGTTCTTCGCGTTGGTGGACAGCACTTTTCGCTTGGTCTCCTCATCGAGGCCTTCGGTCGCCTTGTTGGCGACGTCCATGCTGTTCGGCCAGTTGGTGTCGTTGTGCGGATAGTCGGTCTCAAACATGAGCTGATCCTCGCCGACGAGGTCGAGGATGCGGAACGCGACGGGGTCACCGAAGGTGGAGAACCATACGCGCCCGGGCACTTGGTTGCTCGGCGGTTCGGTCAGGAGGGGATGGATGCCGCCCCACGCCCGCCGGTCTTCCCAGACTTCGTCGACGCGCTGCAGGTAATAGGGAATCCAGCCCGCCTGTGCCTCCGCGAAGGCGATCTTGAGCTTGGGGAACTGTTTCAGCTTGGCCGAGAACAGCCAGTCGACCAGCGCGATGGTGCAGTTGACCGCCATCAAAGCGCTCGTGACAACGTGCGGCGAGTCCGGAGAGGACGTGGTGAGCGAGGAACTCGACCCGATGTGCAGCATGATGCCGACCTCGTTGCGCTCGCATGCCGCAAAGAACGGGTCCCAGTAGCCGCTGTGGATGGACGGCAGGTCGAGGCGCGCGGGCAACTCGGAGAAGCACACGGCCGGCATCCCCTTGGCTGCTACCCGGTCGACCTCCTTGACGGCAAGATCGACGTCCCAGAGCGGGATGATGCCCAGCGGGATGAGTCTGCCGTTGGAGTCGCCGCCCCACTCGTCGATCTGGAAGTCGTTGTACGCCTGGACGCAGAGCAGTGCCAGGTCTTTGTCTTTGGCGTGCAGGAAGCGCTGACCGCAGAAGCGAACCAGGGTATTGGGAAAGCATGCCGAGGCCTCGATGCCCGCGATGTCCATGTCGGCGAGTCGATCCTTGGGGCGGAAGCAGCCGGGTCGCATCTCCTCGTAGGTGATCGGATCGGTGGTGAGCTCGTCGATCTCGTATCCGGCGGCCGCGCTGATGAGCGGAATGGGGATGATCGAATCCTCGTAGTGCCAGATGTCGGCGTCGCGACCGTCCTCGTCATCGACGAACGCGACGTCGGACGTGACACTGGGATCCATGCGGCCGCGGTGTCGAATGATTCTCGGCCCGATGTCCCGGTAGCGCTCGGGCAGCCGGGACGTCCACAGATCGGCCGGCTCGACGAGGTGGTCGTCCGGGGAAACGATGAGAATATCTGCGGTCAAGGCTGCACTCCTTCGAGGACGAACTGCGGCTTCATCTTGCAGAATTTTGATTCCCGCAAGCGAGAATGATGATTTCCAGGGTAGCGCATGGGCGTGCCGCGTCGCGCCCTGTCTACCTACCCGTGTAGGTAGATCCCGCAATGTGATCGCAGAACGCGTATTCTCATACGCATCATGACTGCTAAGAAGCGTGCCAGCCGGGACCCAGACGCCGGACTGGAACTCGTGGACAATGACATCGAGCTGTCGGGCAGCTGGCAGGAGCGAACGATCGAGCGTCGACTCAGTCAGGCGCGGGCCCGCGCGCTGGCGCGGAGTTCGCGATTCCTGGCAGCGGCGCTGGAGTTGGTCGAGGAATCGGGAAAGGCCGACTTCACGATTCAAACACTGATCGATCGGTCGAATCTGAGCCTGCGCGCGTTCTATCAGCACTTCGCGGGTAAGGAAGAATTGCTGTTGGCGCTCTACGAGAACGCCACGAGTCAGTTCATCGAGGCGATCCGCCAGGAGGTTGCGGCGGCGGACGGTCCACTGGAACAGCTGGAGGCATTCTGCCGCGGATTTCTGTCTCGCGCGGAGTCATCCGAGGCGATCGGTGGTCGCGTGATGACGATCTACAACCTGAGTCTGGAGATCGAGCGTCCTGACGATTTCGCAAAGATCTGGGAACCCCACCAGAAGCTACTGACGAAGATTCTCACCGCGTGCTCCCGCGCTGGTCTGGTGCGCAAGGATCTGACCCCCGCGCAGTTGACTACGCTGCTGAACTCGACGCTGATCGCGCTGGCACAGATCGGGGTGTTCCATCTTGGCGTCAAGGGCGCCGAACTGAACGAAGACCAGCTATGGGCGTGGTGCCTCCAGGCGCTCGCGCCTCCAACGGAGACGAAGCCGAGGAGCGTTGCGGCCAAAGCGGCGCCCCGTCGCACCACTGCTCGCAAGCCAAAGAAGCTAACGGGGTAAGCCCAGCCCGCGCTGGGCGATGATGGTCCGCTGCACCTCGCTGGTACCTGCATAGATCGTGGTGCCCAATGAGAATCGCATCAGGTGTTCGAAGCGACCCTGCTCGGGAGCGTCCGGCTCGAAGTAGCTCCGCATCCCGTCGGGTCCGACCATCTCGAAGATGTCCTGGCTGGCGCGCGCCAGGGCTTCGGTGCTGAAGACCTTGGACATCGGTCCTTCGGCGACCGGGGTCTGCCCCGCCTCTGTCATCCAGACGCAGCGATGCTGAAGGAGCATGGAAACCTCGTGCTCGATCGCGACCCGTGCGATGCGCCGGCGCACATCGTCTCTGGTGATCTGCGGCGAACCGTCGTCCGCACAAGTGGTTTGTGCCCACTGCTCGGCATGGTGGAGGAGGCGCGCGATATGCGGACCCCAGCCGGACGCATGTTCGTCCTGCAGGGACAAGCTCAAGACCCGCCATCCTGCGTCGACGTCGCCGATGCGCCATTCGTCGCTGATCCGTACATCGCTGTAGAAGGTGATGTTGGTGCGCTCACCCGAGAGCGTCCACACCGCCTGGGCCTCGAATCCGTCGACATCGAGCGGGACGAGGAACATCGTCAGACCCTTGTGCTTCGGCTTCTCGGGGCTGGTGCGTGCCAGCAGGAACACGTAGTCGGCGATGTGCCCGTTGGTCGTGAACATCTTGGAGCCGTTGATGACCCATTCGTCACCGTCGCGCACGGCTTTTGTACTTGCGGCAGCTACGTCGGAGCCGCACTCGGGTTCGGTGAACCCAAGCGCGATGGTGATATCGCCCCTTAGCGCGCCGGCAAGGACGCGGTCCCGCATAGCGGGATTGCCGACCTCGCGGATGATCCCCGCGACCATTCTTGTGGTCTCCGACAAGTACGCCGGCGCATCGGCGCGCATAAGTTCCTCTCGGAGTACTTGGTCCTCCCAGACGCCGCTGTCGCGGCCGCCGTACTCAGCAGGCCAGCTCGGTGCGAAAAGTCCTTTGTCGACAAGCCCTTTGGCGAAATCGTCATCGTGTGCGACGCCACTGCGGTATATGCGCTCCTCGAACTTCGGAGTCAACGCCTCCCGGAGGTGGGCGCGGACGTCGTCGCGGAACGCCTCAACATCGGTGGCCAGTCGAAAGTCCATCGTGTGAACCAATCTGTCGTCGGGCATGCCGATAGCGATGCAAGGCGATAATGCTACTCTCATTTGTGAGAGTAACCGTATCCGCATGTGAGGGGGCCGAGTAGGTGGATCTGAGCCTCTCTGGCGAACAACGACAGCTGGTCGATTCGTTCGCGGCGATGTATGCCCGGGAATCCACATCCGAACGTGTGCGGGCCGCGGAGCCATTGGGATTCGATCCCAAACTGTGGAAGGCGCTGCTCGAGACCGGCGTCATTGAAATGGCCGTCGATGAAGCCGCAGGCGGCTGGGCCGCTTCCGAGGTGGACCTGGCATTGATCGCGGAACAATTCGGTCGGGCTGTCGCATCGGCTCCCGTCATCGAGAGTCAGGTCGCTGCCCGAGTACTCGCCGGATGTGGGGAGCCGGGCGCCGAGTTGCTCGGCTATGCACTGGCAGGCGACAAACTCATCAGCTTCACGCCGCGCCGAGGCTATGGCGATTCGCTGAAACTCGTGCCAGCCGGAGCGGTCGCGGACGCGGTCGTCGCGTTCGTCGACGGACGGGTTGTCGCGGTTCCCGTCGCTGAGAACCGCTGTCCTGTAACCAATCTCGGCTCCTTGCCCCTCGCGGACATCACGATCGACGACGCCGCTGTTCTCGCCGAAGGCGAGGACGCGAGGGCCTGTTTGAGGCTGCCCTCGACTTGTGGCTCGCGTTGACTTCTGCCGCGCTCGCGGGTGCGGCGAAGAAAGCCGTCGAAATGGGCGTCGACTATGCCAAGCAGAGACACGCATTCGGCACCGCGATCGGAACGTTTCAAGCCGTCTCCCATCCGCTCGCCGACAGCGCCACAGCCGCGGACGGAGCGCGTCTGTTGGCGCTCAAGGCGGCATGCGCGTTCGCCGACGAACCCGAGCGTGCCCGCGAGCTGTCCGCGATGGCGTTCGCCTTCGCATACGAGACCGCCCGGGACGCAACACATCGCAGTCTGCACATCCACGGTGGCTACGGGTTCGGTATGGAAGGCGACATCCAGCTGTACTATCGGCGAGCCAGGGGATGGGCGATGGTGTACGGCGAGCCGGGCGTGGCGCTGGACCGGGTCGCCGACGCGCGCTACGGGGCGGCCGCGGGCTGAACCGGCTGCCTCGGAGTCAGGACAGCGAAGCTCAGCGTCGCGCGTGCCGCCAGTCGGTCAGCGCCGACGTCTGTCACGTCGACCGCGACGACGATCGTGCGCTTACCCGCCCGTACCAGGGTGGCGGTGGCGCGGGCCGGACCTTCCATGATCGGAGCAAGGAAGTGGATCGTCATGTCGGCAGTGCTCGCACCCGCACCCTCGCCGGTGTACTTGATCGCGAGCCTGCCCCCCGCGACGTCGATGAGGGTAGCGACCAATCCGCCCTGTAGCGCACCACGAATGTTCACCAGATCCGCGCGGTTCTCGAGGTCTACGACCACCGTGTCATCCGAGTCGATGACGTCGAAGAACGGCAGCTGCGCGAAGAGGTGATCGGGGATGGTCACCTGCATGGGGCGTGGTGTCATGAATCGGCTCTGACCTGATCCTTGACCGACAGGACGATCGGGGGCGCGGTGCGCCAGTCCGGCACGCCGTTCTCCGGACCTGCGGTCGCACGTTTGTCGTCACGAACACCCACCCAGTGGGAATGGTTCAGCTGGTGCAGCGTGAAGCACGACTGCAACGAGTTGTAGAAGCCCATGTTGTCGACGGTCTGGTTGACCGACTCCTTGATCAACAGCGCCGCCATGGTGGGCACCTCCGCGATACGACGGGCCATATCAATTGTGCGATCAGCTAATTCGTCGCGCGTGAACACCTTGCTCACCATCCCGAGCTGATGTGCCTCGTGAATGTCGATGGCGTCGCCGGTGAGCATGAGTTCCTTGGCCTTTCGCGGACCGAACTCCCAGGGGTGGCCGAAGTACTCCATGCCGCACATGCCGAGTCGGGTGCCGACGACGTCGGCGAAGCGCACCTCTTCACTGCCGACAATGAGGTCGCATGCCCACATCAGCATGAGGCCCGCCGAGAACACATCGCCATGGACCTGAGCGATGGTGATCTTGCGTAGGTTGCGCCACCGCAGCGTGTTCTGGAAGAAGTAGTGCCATTCCTGCAGCATGATCTTCTCGGCGCCCTCCCGGGTACCTCCGTTGATCGCCGCGGTCGGGTGCTGATCGGGGCCTGGCCGAAATTCCGCGCTGGCCTGCTTCGAGCCGATGTCGTGACCCGACGAGAACATCTTGCCTTCGCCGGCGAGGATCACCACGCGAACCTTGTCGTCGGCTTCGGCGCGACCGAACGCCTCGTCGAGTTCGACGAGCATGCCGCGGTTCTGGGCGTTCCGCTGTTCGGGCCGGTTTAGCGAGATGCGCACGATCATGCCGTCGTCGAACGTCTCCCATTTCAGGAATTTGTAGTCGGTCACCGGGCTCCTCCAGGTTCTGCAGTACGGTAATGGTGTTACCGAAATATGAGAAGGTATGTTCTCACAGCTCGGACAGCACAGTCGGGAAGGGTGCACATGACGGTACGTCAACGCAATCCGCGGGTGATTCTGTGGGGACCCGGGCAGGTCGGCGTGGGGGCGCTGCGCGCGATCATCGCCCATCCGGGCCTGGATCTGGCTGGCGTCGTCGTCTACGCAGAGGTCAAGGATGGTAAGGATGCGGGGGACCTTTGCGGAATGCCGCCGACGGGTGTCATCGCATCCCGCGACATCGATGAGGCGTTGTTGACTGACGCCGACGTCGTCGCCTATTTCGCGTCAGGCGACTATCGCTATCGCGAAGCGGCCGAAGACATCGCCCGCTGTCTGCGGGCAGGCAAGAACGTCGTCTGCACCTCGCTGGTGCCGATGTGCTACCCGCCGGCAGCCGACCGGGAAACCGTGGACCTCATTGCGGCGGCCTGCCAGGAGGGCGGCACCAGCTTCTTCAACAGTGGCGTCGATCCCGGCTGGGCCAACGATGTCATCGCGTTGACCATGACCGGCTTCTCCAGTCGCGTCGACACCATCACCATGCTCGAGATACTCGACTATGGCCCGATCAACCAGCCCAACATCATGTTCGACTTCATGGGCTTCGCGCACCCGCCGGACCATCCTGCCCCGTTGTTCGACCCCGAACGCCTCGCTGCATTGTGGGCGCCGACGGTGCACCTCGTAGCCGACGGCGTGGGGTTACCCCTGGACCGCGTCGAGACGACGATCGAGAAGTGGCTGGCCACAGAGCGTTACGAGGTGGCTTCCGGCTGGGTCGAGCCAGGGACCATGGGGGGCATGCGATTCAAGCTCGCGGGGATGGTGGACGGCGAAGAGCGGGTGGTGCTGGAACACATCACTCGCATGGGCGAAGTCTCCGCACCGGACTGGCCGCGGCATCCGTCGCCGCACGGTGGGTACCGGGTTATCGTGGACGGCCTGCCGACTTACACCGTCGATATCGAGATGCACGGCCGCGGAAACAATATGCGCGGCCTGACCTATGCGACGGTGATGCGCCCACTCAACGCCATTCCGGCGGTCATCGCCGCACCGGCCGGCATGCTGTCGACGCTGGACCTGCCGCTGGTCACCGGTCCGGTGCGCGGGGGCACGTGGCGGGGTGTGTTGCCGCGGACGGTGAACGCATGAGCCGTCAAGACGTGCCGCGGGTCTCCGATGACCTCTGGACGGTGATGCAGTCTGCGACCGCGGTACGGCGTTATCGCAGCGATCCTGTCCCCGATGACGTGCTGGAGAAGTGCCTGCTGGCGGCGTCCTGGGCACCGTCGGGCGGCAACGGGCAGCCGTGGAAATTCGTGGTGATCCGCAGCCCGGAACTTCGTGAGGTGATCACGTCTGCGGCTCGGCAGACGTGGGAGGTGATGAAGGACTTTTATCGGTTGCCTGCGGTCGCAGAGGACGCTGATGACCCGAAGTCGCGTGTTCTCCGAGCCATGGCTGAACACATGCACGTCGGCGGTGGCGCCCCGGAACTCGTGTTGTTCTGTGTGCAGCCCCAACGTGGGACCACCGAAATGCAGCAGGCGGGGTCGATCTTTCCGGCCGTCCAGAACTTCTTGCTGGCCGCGCGCGCCCAGGGCCTCGGGGCGGCCATCACCTTATGGCACGGTCACTGCGAGAAAGAACTGCGCGCATCTATCGGCATCCCGGATGACTGGAAGATCGCTACGCTATTGACGGTCGGCTGGCCGGCTGGGGGGCACCACGTCGTGTCCCGCAAACCATTGTCCACGGCAGCGGTGATAGACCGGTGGGATAGGTCGTGGGTCACCCCGTGACAGTGTGCGTGCTGGGGGCTGCCGGCGGTTTAGCCCAGCACATCGCAGCGGAATTCGACACCAGCGCAATCGGTTTGGATGATGAGCTGCCGAACGAGTGTGACGGCGTCATCGTTGTGGTCGGCGAAAGCCCGGGTCCAGCGCCGCGGCCGATCAAAGACATGTCCGAATCCGAATGGCGAGACACCGCTGAAACCGCCGCGTTTCGCGTGATGCGCGTGTTCCAACGGGCACGCGTCGTCACCCTGGCACGGCGCGGGAACATCGTTGTGGTCGCGCCGAGCATCGGACTGGTCGGGGGGCCTGAGTTGTCGCACTATGTCAGCGGTATCGAGGCGATTCGCGCGCTGGCCAAGTCCGCAGCCAGGCAGTGGGCACCGGAGCAGATCAGCGTCAACCTCATTGTTGTCCCACTCGAATTGGTCGCAGGTGGGGTGGGTGAGCTCGCCCGGCACGTCGGTAGCGCGGCGCGCAAGGACGCCGATCTGGCAGATGCGGTCGTTCGCGCCGTGAAATTCTTGCTGTCTGGCGCGGGGCCAGGACTCACCGGATCGACGTTGGTGGTTGACGGTGGCGCGGTGATGGTGCCATGACGCTGCACGGCCTCTCTGTACTCGTCACGGGCGCAGGTGGAGGAGTCGGGCGCGGCATCGCGCTGGCATGCGCCGCGGCAGGGGCACACGTCTTCGTCGGGACCCGCGGCCTCAACGGAGAGGCGGTTACCGGTGAAATCATCCGTCGAGGCGATAGGGCGACCTGGGTCAGCTGCGACGTGACCGACCGTGCGTCGGTGGTAGACGCGGTGTCGGCGGCCGTGACGAGCACCGGCCGATTGGATGCCGTCGTGCACAACGCGACCAGTTCGGCGTCCAGTCAGCCCCACGAGCTTGCGATGGTCGATGCGCAGCTATGGGAGGAGCATGTGTCGGTATCGTTGCGTGGTGCGTATTACTGTGCGCAGACCTCGTTCGAAGCGCTCAGTGCCCGTGGCGGAACATTCGTGGTGATGACGTCTGCCGCGGGAATGAAGGGCAGTGCGACGTTGCCGCTCTACTCTATGGTCAAGGGCGCGTTGCGGGGCTTCGCGAAAAGCCTGGCCCGTGAGTGGGCTTCAGTGGGTATCACCGTAAACGTTGTCTCCCCGATCGCGTACTCGACCGCGATGACGGCGGCGATCGAAGCCGATCCACTGATGGGCGAACGGCTCTCGCGTCACATACCACTCGGCCGTGTCGGTGACCCGGAAACTGACGTGGGTGCCGCGGTTGCCATGCTCCTTTGCCGAGATGCCAGATATGTGACCGGGCAGACGTTCGGCATCGACGGCGGGCACTTCACCAGCCTCTAGGAGAAGGTATGACCACACGCAAACCCGAACTCTCGTTGTACCTGGCGACCTTCACCAACGGTCCGCACCACGACTGGCGGGCCACGTTGAAACTTGCTCAGGAGATGGACACGGCCGGGGTCGACCGGCTCGTGGTATCGGACCATCTTGTTTTCGGGGAGAACCTAGACGCGTATGCAGATCCATCCCTCGGCGGGCAGGCGGGTGGTAAGCAGCCGACCGGACCCGACGGCGCATGGCTGGAACCGCTGATCGTGTTGACCGCGATCGCGGCCACGACGACCCGTATCAGGCTCGGCACCGCAATCCTGCTGGCCGCATTGCGGCGCCCCGCGGTCTTGGCCAAACAACTCGCCACTCTGGACGTGCTGTCGGACGGTCGGGTGGATCTGGGCGTCGGAGTCGGTTGGCAACGCGAGGAGTACGAAGCAGCGGGTTTATCTTTCGAGGACCGCGGACGTCTACTCGACCACACGCTCGAGGTCTGCCAGGCCCTCTGGACGCAACAGCGGGTGTCCTACGATTCAGCCGAGCTCAGCTTCGATGGCATCCACCAGATGCCCAAACCTGTGCAACCCGGCGGTGTTCCGCTGTGGATCAGCGGAACTGTCAACAACGCGGTGGCACGACGGATCGCACGCTTCGGAAGCGGCTGGATCCCATGGGGTCCGGCCTATGCGGACATCCCGGGCGCGATCGCTGCGATCAAGGACAAGATCGTCGAGTTCGGTGGCGACCCCACCGATCTGCAGGTGCAGGGAGTCGCGCGCGTCGTGAAGGGTGACGACGGATCGATTGACTATGAGGGTTCCGCCGCCGCGGTTCCCGCCCTCGTCGAGGCAGGTGTCACCGACGTCCGGTTCCCGGCATCGCTGACGGCCGACCCCGATCGGGCGCTCGAGGTCATGTCCTCTCTCGTCGAGGCGTTCCGCGACGCCACGCGCTGATCGGGCAGGCGAACACATGCAGCTTCGCGATCATGTCGGATCGACGAAACCCGCTGTTGTGCTTCATCCCTCCGGAACGGTGGTGACATTCACCGAATTGGAGGCGCGTGCGAACCGGCTCGCTCATTTTCTCCGCCGCGCCGGACTGAGGGCCGGCGACACCGTCGCGATCCTGATGGAGAACAACGAACACATTCACGCTGCGATGTGGGCGGCGCGGCGGAGCGGGCTCTACTACACGTTGGTCAACACGCACCTCAAGGCATCCGAGGTCGCGTACATCGTGACCGACAGCGGGGCAAAGGCCGTCATCTCGTCCCGTGCGATGCAGGAGATCTGCGAGCACCTGTCGATCGAGTCGCTTGCCGCTGCTGTGCTAGCCGACGACGACCTCGACGGCTGGCAGCGCTACCCGGATTGTGTGGCAGCCGAGCCGGCGACGCCGATCGCCGACGAAAGCGACGGCCTGCTGCTGCAGTACTCGGCGGGCAGTACCGGGCGTCCCAAAGGAATTCGGCGTCCGCTGAACTCAGCACGTCCAACCCTGTCGACGCCGGTGTTCGAAGCCCTAGGTGTGACAGTGGATTCGGTGTACCTGAGCCCCGCGCCGATTTATCACACGGCGCCAGCGATGTGGACAATGGCCGCGCAGGCTGTCGGCGCGACCACGGTGGTCATGGAACGCTTCGATGCCGAGCAGGCGTTGAAAAGTATTGAGCGTTACGGCGTCACGCATGCGCAGTTCGTGCCTTCGATGTTCGTCCGCATGCTGCGCCTGCCAGCGGAAGCGCGGCTACGTTACGACGTGTCGACCCTCGAGCGCGTCGTCCACGCGGCCGCCCCATGTCCACCCGAGATCAAGCGCCAGATGATCGATTGGTGGGGTCCGATTGTCGACGAATACTACGGATCATCGGAAGGTGCGGGCATCTCGTTCATCCGTGCCGAGGAATGGCTCGAACGGCCGGGATCCGTCGGTAAGCCGATGCTCGGGTTGCCGCACATTCTCGATGTGAACGGGCACGAGCTACCGCCTGGTGAGATCGGCGAGATCTATTACGAGGGTGGTTATCCGTTCGAATATCTCAACGACACTGCGAAGACGGCGGAGGGACGCACTGCTGGGGGCTGGGTCACGGTCGGCGACGTCGGTTACGTCGACACCGACGGATATCTCTATCTCACCGACCGCCGCAACCACATGATCATCTCGGGTGGCGTCAACATCTATCCACAGGAGACGGAGAACATGTTGATCAGCCATCCGGCAGTGGTCGATGCCGCGGTTTTCGGGATACCGGATGACATCATGGGTCAATCCGTAAAGGCCGTCGTCCAATTAGCCGACCCCGCCGACGGTAATGACCTACTCGCCGCTGAATTGATCACGTGGCTACGAGATCGGCTGGCGCATTACAAATGTCCCCGGTCCATCTCGTTCGAGGCGCAACTTCCGCGCACAGATGCGGGAAAGCTCTACAAGCAGCAGCTGATCGACAAATACGGAGGTTAGAGAATCTCGTTGATGTCGTTCTTCAACGCCTCGGCGTCGGTGCCGAACACCGCTTGGACACTGTTGCCGACCTCGATGACGCCCGCCGCGCCGAGGCTCTTCAGACGGGCTTGGTCCACCTTGTCCTTGTCGGACACGTCCACGCGCAAGCGGGTGATGCAGGCGTCCACGTTGACGAGGTTCTCCCGTCCGCCAAACGCCGCGATCACCTGCTCGGCCTTGCTGTCCGTCCGGGCGGGCGCGGCCAGCGTGGCGGAGGCACCGCTGGCCGACACCGCAGTCGACGAATCGTCGCCCTCACCAAGGTTGGCCTGTTCCTCCGCCTCGAACTCGCTCTCGGGTTCGCGGCCCGGTGTCCGCAGATTCCATTTCGTGATCGCGAACCGAAACAACAGGTAGTAGACGACGAAGAAGACCACGCCCATGCCGATCAGCAGCGGGACGTTCTTCGCCGCCGGCGCGGTGCCGTACAGCAGCAGGTCGATCAGTCCGGCTGAGAACGAGAAGCCCAGGTGTATGTCGAGCAGGTAGGCGATGACCAGCGACAGCCCGGTGAGCACCGCGTGAATGATGTAGAGCGGGAACGCCACGAACATGAACGCGAACTCCAGCGGTTCGGTCACGCCGGTCAAGAACGCGGTCAGCGCGGCCGCAGCCAGGATTCCGACCGCGAGCTTGCGTTGCTTCTTGTTCGCGACGTGGATCATCGCCAGCGCCGCGGCGGGCAGCCCGAACATCAGGATGGGGTAGAAGCCCGAGGTGAGGATCCCCGCGGTCGGATCACCCGCGGCGAACCGGGTCAATTCGCCGGTGACGGCTTCACCGCCAGGCGGTTGGTAGTCGCCGTAGAGGAACCAGATGTACGAGTTCGGGATGTGGTGTAGACCGAACGGGATCAGCATGCGGTTGGCGAAGCCGTACACAAAGGCGCCGAGGGCGCCCGCACCGCCGATGAACTCCCCGAGACTGGTCAGTCCAGCGTCGAAGATCGGATAGAAGTAGCTCATCGCAAAGGCGATGAACAGGCTCGCCAGCGACACCACGATCGGAACGAACCGCCTGCCGCCGAAGAAGCCGAGGTAGGACGGCAGCTGGATGGTGTGATAGCGGTCGAACAGCCATGCCGTCACCAGACCGATAACGATGCCGGCGAACACGCTGTAGTTGATCTGGGCCTGCTCGCCCGCCTTGTCCAGCTCACCTGCCAGGACGATTGGCGACATGGTCTTGAAGACCGCCTCCATCACCAGGTAGCCGACGACGGCCGACAGTGCGGTGGAACCGTCGGCTTTCCTGGCGAAACCGATCGCCACACCCACGGCGAACAGCAGCGGCAGGTTGCTGAACAGGGCATCGCCCGCCGCGCTCATCGCCTTGAAGAAATCGCCGATCACGGGGGTTTCGATTCGGCCCAGCAGGTCGGGCTGACCGAGCCGGAGCAGGATGCCTGCCGCGGGCAGGACAGCGATCGGCAGCATCAGGCTCTTGCCCAGGCGCTGCAATTGCGCAAATCCCGGGAAGCGAAGACCCGACTTCGCCTGTGTACCAGTGGGTTTCGATGTTTCGCTCATCTAGTCCAGACCTCCTCTGCCCCAATCGCGCAAGCCGCCGAAGCTCAGCGGAAGCTTAGAGGAAACGCCGAAGTCCAGCCTCTCTTTCCGGCACGCTCGTATTGTTGGTGCGCACGAGCAGAAGGAGTCTCGACGTGGGTACGACTCAGGTCTTCGCGCCGGTCGGCGGCCGTGCAGTTCCGCTCACCGAGGTGCCCGACCCGGTGTTCTCGGCAGGCATGGTGGGCCACGGCGCAGCTGTCGACCCTCCGCACGAGATGATCGAGGCGGTCGCGCCGGTCAGCGGGAAACTGCTGAAACTGATGCCGCACGCCTACATCGTCGTGACCCCGGGCAACGTCGGCGTGCTCGTCCACCTCGGCCTGGATACCGTTCAACTCAAGGGCGACGGTTTCACGACCCATCTGAACCAAGGTGACAGTGTCACCGCCGGCCAGGTGGTCATCACCTATGACGTCGCGTCGGTCGTCGCGAAAGGACTCAACCCGATCGTGCCCGTCGTCGTGATGGACGAACGCGCCCCGGACAATATAGTGCCCGCCGAATCGGTCCTCGAGGGTGCGCAGATTCCCTCCGGCGCAAAACTTTTCATTGCGAACGAATAGATGGAAGTCATCATCCTGCAGGATGCTGCCGAGATCGGCGCCGTCGGCGCCGACGCGGTAGTCGCACTGCTCGATCGAAAACCGGACGCAGTCCTCGGTCTGGCCACCGGGTCATCGCCGCTGGCGATCTACGACGAACTCGCGCGTCGCTGCGACAGCGGCGCGGTCTCCTTCCGTGAGGCACGCGGCTTCACACTCGACGAGTACGTCGGCCTGCTCGCCAACCACCCTCAGCGCTATCGCAATGTCATCGACGAGGTCTTCGTCTCCAAAGTCGACTTCGCCCCCGGCGCGGTCGATGGGCCCAATGGGCTCGCCGCCGACATCCCGGCCGCATGCGCGGAGTACGAGGCCGCCATCCGCGACGCCGGGGGTGTCGATCTGCAGATCCTCGGCATCGGCACGGATGGGCACATCGCCTTCAACGAGCCCGGTTCCTCGTTGGGATCACGCACCCGTATCAAGACGCTGACCAGACAGACACGGATTGACAATGCCCGCTTTTTCGGCGGTGACGTCGACGCGGTGCCGACCCACTGCCTTACGCAGGGGCTGGCGACCATATTGGAGGCCAGTCACCTGATTCTGGTGGCGACGGGCCGGCAGAAGGCAGAAGCCGTGCATCAGCTCGTCGAGGGCCCGGTCAGCGCGATGTGGCCCGCGACGATATTGCAACTCCACCCGCATGTCACGGTGCTGTTGGACGGGGCGGCGGCCCAACGGCTGCAGCTCGTCGACTACTACCGCGAGACCTACCGTTCCAAACCCGAATGGCAGGGCATCTGAGTGCTACTGACGGCCGACACCCTGTTGACAGGACGAGAGTTGTTGCGGCCCGGATGGATTGAGATATCCGGTGACCGCATCTATTCTGTCGGTGCCGGAGCCCCGCCTCGTGTCGCAGACCGCGCTCTCGGCGGGGTGACTGTGGTGCCGGGGTTCGTTGACACGCACGTCCACGGTGGGGGAGGGACGAACTTCTCTACGGCCGCGCGCACCGATACGTCAACGGCCGTCGACTTCCACCGTAGGCACGGCACCACGTCGTTGGTCGCGTCGTTGGTCACCGCCGCCCCCGATGACTTACTGCATCAGGTAACCGGGTTGGCCGGTGATGCCCGTGACGGCCTCATCGACGGGATCCACCTCGAGGGTCCCTGGCTCTCGACCGTGCGGTGCGGGGCACACCAGCCGGCCCTGATGCGCGACCCCGACCCTGCGGAGATCGACCGGGTGTTGGAGGCCGGCGCGGGGACCATACGCATGATCACCATCGCACCGGAACGCCAAGGGGCACTCGCCGCGATCCAGCGGATCGTCGACGGGGGCGTGGTGGCCGCGGTGGGGCACACCGACGCGACCTACGACCAGACCCGCGCGGCGATCGCGGCGGGTGCGACGGTGGCGACGCACCTGTTCAACGCGATGCGCCCGATCAACACCCGCGAACCCGGACCGGTCATCGCGCTTCTGGAAGACCCCCGCGCGACGGTCGAGCTGATCGCCGACGGTGTGCACGTCGATCCGGCTCTGTACCGCCACGTTTCACGCAGTGCCGGAGCGGACCGGGTGTCACTGATCACCGACGCGATCTCGGCGGCAGGCATGAGCGACGGTACCTATCAGCTCGGTCCACTGGAAGTCGACGTCGTGGACGGAGTGGCGCGCGTGGCGGGAACACCGACGATCGCCGGCAGCACGGCGACCATGGACCACCAGTTCCGCTTCGCCGTGCAACACAGCGGGGTCGATCGTGACGAGGCGTTGATGGCGGCAGTGCGACAGGCGTCGGTGAACCCGGCGCGCGCGCTCGGACTTCCCGCCGCGGAACTCGAATCGGGGGGCGCCGCCGACTTGGTCGTGCTCGACCATGCACTCCAGGTGACCGGCGTGCTGCACCGCGGCTCGTGGACGGTCGATCCTGAGAAGGGTAAGTGACATGGTCAACGCGCGCCCGTTGATCGACTCCTACCCGTTGTATATCGGTGGGCAGTGGGCAGAACCGGATTCGGGCCGCTACGAGGACATCTCGCCGGCCACGGGAGAAGTGATCGCCCAGGCTCCGGACGCACGGCCGGCGGACGTCGACACCGCGATCTCCGCCGCGCGGCGAGCGTTCGACACAGGGCCATGGGGGCACGCTTCGACAGAGGAGCGCGCGCGATAGCGCACGCTACGCCTAGCGTTCCACCACCTGCGACCAATAGCGGCTTTCCCGTTCGGTCATCTCGTTGGACGTGATGGCGCCAAACGCAGCGGCGTCGCGCGTGAACCGCGCAGGCGCTTCGGGGAGCGCATCGGGGCCTTCGAGCCGGAAACAACTCGGCGCCAGCGGACCAAACAGCAATGCTCTGCGCAGATTCGGCCAGTTCTCCAGATGCGGCTCCACACCGGCCGCGCGCGCAAAGGCCACTGCCACCAAGTTCATCCGGGTCTTCTGCGACAGTCCGCGCCTCGCACGGTATCCCGCGATCACTGCCCTCTGCGCGCTCTCGTCGGCCTGCGGTACCACCCCACCCCAGGTGTAGGCGATCCAGCGGGCTTGAAGTTCCAGTGGTACAAAGTATCCGCCGGACTGATCCCACATGCCCACAATCGCCAGGCCCGGCAGGTCGGGGTGGAAGGTGAAGCGGTCGGTGTCCAGGTGCGCCGCGTCGGCGTCGAGAGCGTGTCGGATTTCGTCGCCGAGAAACGGCAGATCCAATGCGAACCCCGTCCCGAACAGAATCCCGTCGAACTCCTCGACGTGTCCGTCGTCGAAGCTCACCTTCGCTCCGTCGATCGACGTCATCCACGGCCGCACCGAAATTCGTCCTTCGGCGACCAGTGGGAGATAGCCCTGATTGAGCGTGACACCGGCGGCGAACAGTGAAGGATGAGGCGCCGGCGCACCGTACTGTTCGGGGCTGCCGTTGGCCTCCATCACGATCTCTTTGAGTTGGCGATCGATCTCGGCCGGTGGGAGTGTTTCGTTCGCCAGCGCTCCGTACCGCGTGAAGATCCGATGGTCGGACGGGATGCCCGCGGCGAACTTGGGTAGGACGTAGCGTTGACGTCGCTGGGTGACGACCACCCGCGTCGCACCGAGGTGCGCGAGTTCCGTGGCGATGTCCAACGCGCTGACCGCGCAGCCGGCCACCAGAACACGCTTACCCACATAGGGATTCGCTCCTCGATAGCCGAACGTCGACCTCGCGCCTGCGGCGCCGGCGAACGTCCCGATACCCGGCACTTCGGGTATGGCGGGGAGCGGAACCTGCCGGATGCCACCACGACGCGGTCGAAGACCTCGTCGGTGCCGTTGAGCGTCACCCGCCATCGGGTTCCGGTGCGACCGACGTGGTCCACCCGTTGTCCGAACCGGATCCGGGGCCGCAGACCGAACATGTCGGCGTAGCGGTTCAAATAGTCGAGGACCTCGCGGTTGGACATGAACGTCTGGTCGCTGTCGTGATCCAGGTCGCTGAAGGCCGTCAACACGCGACTGGTGTTGGTGTACATCGCCGGCCACACACCGCTGAAACCCCGCAGACCGGTCCACTGCCCACCCAGCTGGGGCTGCTCCTCGAAGATCGTCGGCTCGAACCCCTGCGAACACAGCCACCGTGCCGTGACGAGCCCGCCGGGCCCGGCGCCGAGCACCGCGACGGTTTCGGTCATCTGAGGGCGGTCAGAATCATGTCAGGCGTCGATTTCGCCACCGCGCCAAGCGGTTCGCGGGCTCGTGGGTGGCGGCCATCACCGCGCTCATCGGCGACGCCACCGATGCCGGGTGGGCGGGCTCGGCGCCCGGGACTGCAGACCGGTCACCCTCCCACCACGTCGGCTGAAGTAGCGCGGTCGTCACGGGGATGGCCTTGTCGAGGCTCTTACGTCCCCACGTGCAGGCGCGGTCGATGGACGCCGCCGACGGTGCGAGATTCGCTGGCGACAGCGTCGGCGCGAAGCGCACCAGATGGTCGGCATACGGAGCGTTGCGCACCATCTGCAGCTGGACCGCCTGGGCGATCGGGATCAGCCACAGGTGACGGGGATCCCATTGCGGGTGAAAGCAGTCGAATGCCAGATAACAGGCATTACGGGTGCCGAGCCTGCCGTCGCGGACCCGCTTCCACGCCAGCTCGACGGGCACGTTGCTCGCGGCGCCACCGTCGACCAACGCGGCGACCTCCTTGTCTTCACACAGCGCGTCGAGCAACGGGACCATTCGCGGATCGCTCGTTTCATGGTGCAGCACACCGGGAATGGCCGACGAAAAGGACGCCGCGTCAACGACGTCGAACTGGCGAGTCTGGTCGTTGTCGCCGATGACGACCGGCTTGACGACCCGCAGGTCGATGAATGCAGACACCTGCCACAATCGGGCCGCTACCTGGGGCCCGATACCGATGGGGAGGAAGGGCAGCGTCCGCATCTGCAACGCCGCCAGTTCCGGGCGGCGAAACCTCGACGGCAGAGCTGCATACGGCTGCCTGCGCACACCGGCGACCACGACGTCGAATGGAATCGCCAAGTCCGACATCCGCATCCGCTCGCCATCGGCACGTCTGAACAGCGCATCGGCGAACTGGTCGAAGCGCAACGAAAACATACCGGCCAGCCCGTGTCTGCGGCGAAGGCGTTCGGGGCCAAGGATCGCGCCGTACGACACGGTCTTGGCCCACGCGACGTACTCCTCGATAGGCACCGGCAGAGCCCGAGCGACCACACTGCCCATGATCGATCCGAATGATGAGCCGATCATGTAGTCCGGTACCTGACCCGCCTCGAGCAGTCGTTGCATGCCGCCGATATAGACAAACCCTGCACCGCCACCGCCGCCGAGTACGGTGACGAGTTTCTTGTATCCGACCTCGGCATCGAGTTCGGCGGGGGAGAAGTCGTTCCCGTGATTGCCGATCAGCTGACGACGTTGCAGGTCCTGGTCGTCGGTCAGTTCGGCCAGGACATCGCGCGCCTTCGCCAATGCCCTTGCCGGGTCACGTTCCTCGCGCAGCGGGCCGTACAGCGAATCGGCCACCCTGGCGCGCCAAGGCGCCACCTCGCCGCCCACCGAGACGTCGCCGCGTCCGCGGCTGCCGCCGGGCCCCGCTGCCCCGGGCTCGAAATCGGCGAGCCGGGCGAAGTTGAGGATGTAACGCAGCTTGCGCAGCTCCTCGGCTCTCAACACCTCCGGTTTGGCGAGATGGTGCCGGACGAGTTTGTTCTCCATCTTCTGCAGGAGGAGCGCCGGCTCGGCGTACGGTAAAGCGACAGTGCCGACGGAGTCGACGACCTCGTCCTCGACTGCCTCGACGAGATCGAGCGCGACCTCGCGGCGGCTGAGCCGATTGAATACGGCGTCGGCTGACGAGTTGTCCATTCGGCGAGATTACGTCCAGCGTCTGTCGAAGCCGTCCTGGCGCGATTCGATCTGATCCAGCCGGTCCTGTTCGGTGATGAAGTCCTCTGCAGGCAGGAACTCGCGGAGCTCGTCGTGTGTCATGACGCGCTGATCGACGATGCGGGGTTGATTCGGCGAGTCGGGGTCGATGTCCTGGAACCGAATCGCCAGGGTGCCCTGATTCAAGTCATTCGTCGAAATCCAATTCGCCGCAAGCGGATCCGTCGGCGAGATCACCACGGTGTACGTGCCATCGGGGTTCCGCTTCGCTTGGTCCATGTTCAGGCTGGCGGGCTCGTTCCGGTAGTCGTTCGTGATCGTCCACACGTTGTAGGTCGGCACGACGAAGTATCCGGCGTCGCCGGGATCGATGGTGAGCACGAGGGCCTGGTCGTCCTCGAGTTGGAAGTGGCCGTTGCTCTGCAGCTGGTTCGCGAGGAACTCCGCATTACTGGACGGCTGGCTGACGGTGTTGACTGGGCGGGGTTCCCCGGTTTCCGGGTCGGTGGTCGCCAGCGCCATGTACTTTTCCTGCTCCGCTGCGCCACGCACGATGAGAATGAACGTGGCGAACGCGCCCCGCAGTGCTGGGGGCATGTACGGCGCTGGTGGGACCGTCGACACCAGGTCGACCAGGATGGGACTGTCGACGATGCGGCTTCCGAAGAACGTGAAGCCGCCGAGCTGAGCGAACAAGCTGGGGGGCGGGCCCGCAACGCGCTCGACGGTGAGGCTCATCGGAATTTCTTCGTTCCAGTCGCCCAACGTGTCGCGCACCGCGATGATCGTCGATTCGTTGGTCAGCTGAAGGTGATTCGGCCGTCCGTCTGCGGGTTCTCGGCCGACGGTGATCTCGAAGCTACCGTCCTCGTTGACCATGTCCGGAGTGATGGTCATGACCGTGGTCGTCGTTCCTGAAGCGCCCGACAACACACTGAAGGTGACGTTGGTCGGCCGTGCTTCGACATTGTCCCAATCGTGGAACTGACCTCTGATGACGTACGACGACGCACCGTTGACTCCGATGAAGCGGTAGACGGTGTCAGGGTTGTCGTAGAGGATTCGGGTCCCGGCCACGTACCGGCCGTCCCAGACGTGCGGCGGGGCGACCTGGGCGACCACCGTCGGGTTCATGGAGTCGAGCAGCAGCTGCTGGAATGACGCGGCCCTGGCGTATTCGTCAACCGCCCGGTCAAGCTGCGCCAGGTTTTCCGCGTCGATACCGTCGGGGTACAGCTTGTTGGCTGCGGTCAGGAACTGCTGGCGCAGCACGATTTTCATGATGGTCACCGGCAACGATTGTGCGGTTTGGCCGGCGATCTTCTCGGCGGTGAATTGCTGAGGTGTGGCCAGCGGGCTGGTGGCTGCGGCGGTCACGTCCTCGGTCACCAAAGCCGCGACCGGCCCACTGGTGGCAGAGATGACGCGCGATTCGAAGTTTCCGAGCTCTCGGCGCACCCAGCCCAGCATCGCCCACGCCATCGGAGGCTGTGGCGGTGCCGTCGGTCCGGTGGCCGCCTGCGAGCTGAAACCCAAGGCGGACAACACCGTATCGACCACGCCGCCGATGTCGGTGGACACCGTCGCGGCGGGGGAGGTGACCCGCGGCAACTCCTTCGGCGACGGCGGGACGATCGCGGTAAACACCTTCTCGACCGGGGCAGGCCTTGGATCGGCGGCCGCGGCGGTGCTCACGGCGTCTCGCGATTCCGGTCGGTTGGTGACCGTTGATGTGGTGGCTGCTGTCCGTGGGGCGTTGAATGCCTGTCGAACGGTGTAGACATGCTCGTCAAGCGAGACGCGGCTGCTACGCGTATTCAGCTTGCGGGTGATGCGGTTCGAGTCGTCACCCTCGTTCTTCTTCGACCCAACTGATCCTTTGCGGTCATTGGGTGATCCCTCTTCGTCTTCGTCTCGGTCATTGTTCGAGTCGTCATTGTTCGAGTCGTCGTTGCCGGCGTTCACACCGACCGTCGTGCCCGTTGCACCCGTTGCACCCGTTGCACCCGTTGCACCCGTTGCACCCGTTGCACCCGCCGTGCCCGTGTTCTGTCCTCCGGCAGACCCGGTGTCCGTCGTTCCCGCGCCGCCGGGGGACGAGTCCGAGGCACCCGACGGTCCGTCCTGTGCCCATGCCACAGTCGGGCAGTTGGCGACTGCGGCTCCGATCCCGAGCGCGACCGCCAGCGCGCCGACCCTGCCGATGAAACGTCCATAGCCGGTTGACGTCGTTGCCAAGTACTTCATAGCCATGGAGGGCCTTTCGTGCATCAGCTGATGGAGATTCAGCTGTTCGCTCGACGGTAGTGGCGGTCCAGCCGTTTCCGCATGCACTTCGGTTGTTTGCGGGGAGTCGGATACTTCCGCGCGGGCTCCAATTCATGTACCTTCTGGTACATGATTACCGAAGATGGCGTCGAGATCGACGCACCGGCCACAGTCGTGTGGGATGTCTTCAGCGACGTCGAACGCTGGCCCGAATGGACGGCCTCGGTCACCAGCCTGGTCGCGCTCGATGGGCCCGGCATTTCGGTGGGCAAACGATTCGAGATCAAGCAGCCGCGCATGCCGAAGCTCGTCTGGGAGGTCGCCGACGTCGAACCGGGCAAGTCATGGACGTGGGTCCAACGTTCGCCCGGTGGGCTGACCAAGGCGAGCCATGACATCGAGGGTCTCGCCGACGGCCGTACCCGAGTACGTCAGCAGATCGACCAGGGCGGACCGATTGGGGCGCTGGTCGGCCTGCTCATGCGCCGACTGACGCGGAGATACCTCGAGTTGGAGGCCGCAGGCCTGAAAGCGCGAAGCGAGCAGTCGTACCACCTCGATGGCCCGGCCTCCTGACCTCGAGCGCCGCCAAGAACTGCTCGACGCGGTGGTCGCGGAATTCGCCGCGCGCGGGATCGGTGACCGGTCCTTGCGCGACGTTGCGGCGGCGGTCGGGACGAGCCATCGGATGCTGTTACACCACTTCGGCTCCCGCAATGAACTGCTGCTCGCGATAGTCGGGGAGGTTGAACGTCGCCAGATGTCGATGATGAGTCACCTGCCCACCGAACCAGCCGACGCGATCGGCGCGATGTGGGCCAACCTGCGTAGGACTGAACTGCGCCCTTTCGAGCGCCTGTTCTTCGAGTGCTACGCGCGCGGCGCACAGGGCGAGGCGCCGTTCTCAGCAATGCTGCCCGGCGCAGTGGACGACTGGCTGACCGACGACGCCGCCCAGTCGGTCGATCCCGCGATGATGCGTCTGGGGCTGGCCGTCGCGCGGGGGTTGTTGCTTGATCTGGTCGCCACCGACGACCGCGACCGCGTCGATGCGGCTGTTGCGGCGTTTGTCGCTCTGGTGCGTCGAGCAGGTGTTTAGTTCGGAGCCGGCGGTGGGTAGCCTCGTGAGGTCGGGGGTCGCAATTGAGCAGCGTATTCGCAGGTCGCGGATGCGCCGATCGAGGGAGTCGACCTGATGAGTATCAAGAAGAGCGTGATCACGGCGATATGCGCCGGCGCTCTTGCCGCCGGTGCATTCGGGGTTGGCGCAGGTGTCGCCAATGCCGATCCGAAGTGGCCGGGTCCACCGTGGCCTGGTCCAGGTCCGGGGGTGAATGTCGGCGGTCCGGGTAATCCATTGCCGCCCGGACAGCGTGGCCTTCCGCCGCCGGGGCATCGCGGCTTCGTGCCGGTGTGGGCGCCACCTGCTCCGCCGCCGCCGTACTGGGCGCCGTGGCTCCCGGTGGAGTGGAACAGTGAGCTGAATGCCTGGGGCGTGCAGTGGGAAGGTGGTTTCAGAACCGCGCCGTTCTGATGACACGTCAGCGGAAGCCCCGTCCTCTGGGCGGGGCTTCTCTGGCTTTCGTTACTCGTCGCTGCTGCGCCGGTCGCCGATGAACGCCAAGAGACGCGGATCGTCGGAGGTGAACCGTTCCATCTCCTCACCGCCGTCGCACCGCAACAATGCCACCGTGACGGAGCCGCTCTTTCGGGCGAGCACCTCCCACAACGCCCCGGAGTCCTGCCAGCGCTGAAGTTCCGCCACGCGGTCCACATCCATCCCTCCACGATTCCACGGTGCGGAGTGAGACGAACACCATCTGGGTAGAGGTGAGGTGTGACGGTCGTTCTCGCATTGCGGTGTGCCGACGGATTGGTGATGGCGTCGGACTCGCAAATCACCGATCCGGTGCGCGCAGTGAGCTATCCAGCCCAGAAGCTGCACGCACTCGGCAAGCACGCCGCGTGGGGTGGGAGCGGGTCTCGGGCCGTGCTGTTCGACCTCGAGCGAATCTTCGATGCCGAGGCGGACGCGATCGTCGAAGCGCCCGACGTCGGCCACGCTCTCCAGCAACGCGTGGTGCCCGTGCTCGAACAGCACTACAGCAGCTTCATCGCCGAGGTTCCCGGCGGGAAGCCCGGTGCGACCCCGTCGACGTACATGTTGGCCGCGGGTTACTCCGACGGAAAGCCGTTCATCGTCGACATCGATCCGCACGGCTTGATCGGACACCACGAAGAAACCGGCTTTCAAGCAGTCGGCAGTGGCTCGCCGATGGCCCAGCAGGCCTACGCGCTGCTGGCACATTTCCAGATGTCCAAGCGCAGTGTCGACTACGGCGTCGTGGCGGCCCTGCGGGTACTCGACACACTGGACACGTCGTCGCCGAGCATCGGTGGTCCGATGGACATCTGCCGGATCACACCCGATGGGGCCCGGCACTTCGAGGAAGACGAGGTCGGGCAGGTCCGCGAGCGGGTCGCCAAATGGATTGACTTGGAGCAGAAGGCAATCGACGAACTCTTCGAGTGATCCGCGGCCGGCGTGGGACCATCGCCGCATGGAACTGGGGTTGCACGCGCTCGGCATCGGAACCGGTGCCGAGCGTTCGGTCATCGACGCCGTCGTGGTCGGAGCGGAGCGCGCCGGATTCGCCACCCTGTGGTCGGGCGAGCACGTCGTGATGGTGGACCATTCAGCATCGCGTTATCCGTACTCCGACGACGGCCAGATCGCGATCCCGTCCACCGCGGACTGGATCGACCCGCTCATCGGACTGAGCTTCGCGGCCGCTGCGACCTCGTCGATAAGGATCGCGACCGGGGTTTTGCTGCTGCCCGAGCACAATCCGGTGGTGGTGGCCAAACAGGCCGCGACGCTGGACAAATTGAGCGCGGGCAGGCTGACTCTGGGGGTCGGAATCGGTTGGTCGCGTGAGGAGTTCGAGGCACTTGGTATCCCGTTCGAACGGCGTGGCGCGCGCACGAAGGAGTATGTGGCAGCCATGCGCGCGTTGTGGAGTGACGACATCGCCACGTTCCAGGGGGAGTTCGTCGCGTTCGACTCCGTGCGCGTGAACCCAAAACCCGCCGATGGTCGGTCCATCCCGATCGTCGTCGGCGGGAACAGTGACGCGGCGCTGCGTCGGGTCGCGGCGTGGGGTGACGGTTGGTACGGCTTCAACCTCGACGGGGTTGTCGAGGCGGCCGAACGGATCGCATTCCTGGACGCCCAGTGCGCGGAAAGCGGTCGCGACCGCGGTGCGCTGCGTGTGACCGTAGCCCTGCGCGATCTGCACACGGAAGATGCCGCAGCGCTGGCCGACCTCGGCGTCGACGAACTCGTCATCGTCGACGAGCCGCCCGACGACCCGGCGGTCGTCGCCGACTGGGTGTCGGCGACGGCGGCACGCTGGGCGTTCTGCGCCAATTTGATCGCGTAGCGAGCTAGGTAGGTAAACCTACCCTCAGTTACTCGGGTAGGCTCGGCGGGCGATGACCGACATTGACGAGGCCCCCTCACCCGTCTTGCCGCGCGAGCTGACATCGGTGTCCGACGAGGTTCGTGCCGTGGGCGCGCCGCCGACGCCTGCCCTTGGCGACCCCTACGGTGTCCGGCTCGCCGACGCGACGGCCGATGCTGGGATGGTGTCGGAGTGGATGAACCGCCCGCATCTGGTGGAGGCGTGGGAATACGACTGGCCGCCGCAACGGTGGCAACGCTACCTGCAGGCCCAACTCGACGGCGAATACTCGCGGCCTTTCATCGGCAGTTTTCGCGGCCAGCCGTTCGTCTACGTCGAGCTCTACCGAGCGGCGAAGGACTCGATCGCGCCGCGCTATGACGCAGATCCTCATGACATCGGTCTGCATGCGGCGATCTCGGAGATGCGTTTCGTCAATCGTGGGATCGCGCCGATCATGTTGCCTCGCTTGGTCGCCAACATTTTCGAGCTCGAACCTCGCTGCCGTCGCATCATGTTCGACCCCGACCACCGCAACGCCGGAGCACGAGCGGTTTGCGAGTACGCGGGGGGCGTGTTCCTCGGCGAGCACGACATGTCGAATCGTCGAATGGCGTTGTACGCGCTGCCGCGTTCACCGTCGGACGCACCCGATATCGGCTAGCGTTCCCTGCCATGAAGAAGCCTGTCCTGTGGGGGCTCGGCATCCTGATCGTCCTCGCCATCGTCGGGTTCACGGCCGGACCGTGGATCTATCGCGAGTGCATCGCCGGTGAGGCCGACGCCGAACTGACGTTGCCCGGCCAGACGGAGGCTGCGACCACCGACGTCAATGGGACGTGGACGGTGGTGCCGGGACCGGACGACGATGCCAAACGCACGCAGGCGGGCTATCGCGTCGACGAGATCCTGCGGGGCTCACCGCTGACCGTCAACGGCCGGACCCCGAAGGTCACCGGCGAGGCCGTGGTGGCCGCGGAGAAGCTGGAGTCGGCGACGTTCACCGTCGACGTGGCGTCGATCACCTCCCCGGAAAGCGCGCGAGACAACCAGTTTCGCGGCGAGGACATCCTCGACACCGGCAAGTTCCCGACCGCCGAGCTGCGCGTGACTCAGCCGGTCGACGTCGCCGCAGTGCCCGAGACCGGTGCGCCGGTGACGCTGGACGTGCCGGTGAGCCTGACGGTCAAGGGCGTCGCGCGCGACGTCACCGCCAAGGTAAATGTCCAACGCGCCGGAGACACCATCGTCGCCGCCGGCTCTGTCCCGGTCACCTGGACCGATTTCAAAGTCACACCACCGGATTTCGCCGGGTTCGTGACCGTCGAGCCGACTGGCACGATCGAGTTCCTGGTGAACCTCGCCAAGCAGTAGACCCCACGCGAGCAGACGTGAAAACCCCCATTTTCGGGCGGAATAGGGGGTTTTCACGTCTGCTCGCGGGGAGGTTCGCGTGCGCCCGCTCGCGCAGGACCCTAGGGCAGCTGGTTGAACTCGGCATAGCCGTCGTAGTCAGGCTTCATCGCCGCGGCGACCAACTCCCACAGCACCTCGTCGGTGCCGCCGCCGACCCGCGCCAGCTTCATGTCGCGCCACCACCGGCCCAGCGGTGTCTCGTCCACCAGATAGCCCGAGCCGCCGAAGATGTGCATACATTCGTTGAGCACCTCTTCGCCCATGCGGGCCGCATTGACCTTCATCGCCGCAGCGGCGCGGAGGTCCAGCTTGCCCGTCGCCGCGATACCGTCAAGCGCATAGCGCAGCATGTCGACGCGTGCCTGCAGGTCGGCCATGCGCAGCCGCAGCGCCTGATGCTCATACAAGGAACGGCCGAACTGCCGGCGAGTCATCATGCGCGCCAGCGTGATTCCGATGACGCGCTGGGCCGACGTCGACACCAGGCCCGCCACCGACATCCGCTCCTGCGCCAGCCCCCAGGAGATCGCGGCCAGGCCGATGCCCGCCCGCGCGACCAACGCATCGCCGGGCACCCAGGTGTCGATGTGCACGGCTGCGGTGTCCAGCGGGCCCGCGCCGACCTTGCGGTACTGCGGCTGAATTTCGCACTGCGCCAACGGGACGGCGATGACGACCACGCTGCCGTGCTTGCTGTTCGGATCATGGTCGACATGGCGGGCCACCGCCATGACGTGGTCGGCGACCGGGGACAATGACACGAACTTCTTGATGCCCTTGACTTCGAATCCGTCCCGGACCGACCGAACCTCGGTGCCGACGATTTGCAGGTCGGATCCACCCGACTGTTCGGAGGCGCCGATGCACAGCACTGCCTCGCCGCGAATCGCTTGCTCGGCGATGTTGCGCAGGTAATCCGACTTACCGAACCGCCGCAGGATCGCGATCGCCGAGTCGTGCAGTCCCACGCCGACGCCGATGCCTGCCGACCCCAGAGTTCCGAGCTTGCGCGCCAGCGCGATCACCTTCGCGACGTCCGAATGCTGCTGGCTCTCTGGCCACTTGGCAGCGAAAATATTTGATTCACCAAGGTATTCGATGAGCTGGCGGGGAAAGCGCTCGGTCACTTCGGCCTCGGCCGTCCACTTCGTCACCCGGTCGTCGAAGACGCGGTCGAGCAGCTCGCAGTAGTCCCCGTCCGCAGGGAGGCCGACGGTCATCGGCTGGCTCCTTCGAGGCTGCGCTTGACCTCCAGCCGGCGCAGCTTGCCCGAGGACGTGCGTGGCAGCGCACCGGGTTTTACGAACACCACATCGGCGGGCACCACACCGCATTCGGATGCGACGCGAGCAACCACGGCACTGCGCGCTGCGGGCTCGTCGTCGCCTTTGAACTCCGCGGTGATGATCAGTCGCGGTCGTGCGGTTGCCTCACCCGTGCCGATCGCGATCACGCAACCGTCACGCACGCCGTCGATTTGGCCGGCAATGCGTTCGATCTCGTTGGGGAACACGTTGCGTCCCGCCACCGTGATGAGCTCCTTCGCTCGGCCACAGACGACGAGCCCCTCGTCGGTCAGGTATCCGAGATCACCGGTGGGCAGCCAATCGCGAAAATCGATCGGCGCCACGCCGATATACCCGTTCATGAGTGACGTGCCGCGGATCTCGATCTCTCCGACCTCACGATCGGTTACCTCGGTGGCGTGGGGCTGCTCGGTGTTCACCCGAATCTCCATGCCGTCGATCGGATGGCCGAGAACAGCAAAGCGCCTGGTGGATTCGCTCGCGTCGGTGGTGACGGTGACCTCGTCAACACGAAGACCTGAGAAGGGCTCCGGAATGGTCACTGCACAGGTAGATTCGGCAAGCCCATAGGACGGGGCAAGCGAATTCGGGTTGAAACCGAAGCGGGCCATCTCTGCGGAGAAGCGTGCATACCCGTCACAGTCGACGGGCTCGCCGCCGTTGAGCGTGTAGCCGAGATTGCTCAGATTGAGACCGGAGAGGCCGCTGCCGTACCTGCCGATGATGTTGAAGGCCATATTGGGCGCCGCGGTCATCGTGGCCTTGCTCTCGTGAAGCCAGTTCAACCAACCAAATGGATTGCTGGAAAAGGCCTTTGTGGACGCCTGCCAAAGATCTGCCTGTCCGAGCGTGGACACCAGCATGACCGCAAGGCCCATATCGTGGTAGATCGGTAGCCAGCTCTGCAGTCGGGAGTCGCCGTCGATCTTGATTCGCGTGGTCAGTCCGCGAAGATTGGCCAGGGCGGCGGCAGGCGAAATCTGTGCTGTACGTGGAGTTCCGGTGGAACCCGCAGTGCCCTGCAGGATGGCGACGTCGGCTGTCTGGGGTCCTTCGAAGGTGATCGACCGGCGGGCGTGGGCCACGTCGACGAGATCGTGAACGACGACTCCGTCGGCCTGCTCGCGCAGCAGTTCCAGCTCCGCGCCGTGGCTGAACGCCTTCGTCACTCCGATGCTGCGCCACCTGTTCAAAGTCATCTGCGCCCATTGCGCGGGATCGGCGCGCCGAATGGGTCCCGGCAGGATCGACAGTCCCGCACCCGCGAGGAAGGTGCCCGGTATCGCGGCGAGGTACTCAATGGTCGGCTCACCGACGAGGCCGACAGAAGTGGAGCCGTCGTCGACGATGCGGTCGGCGACGTTCTCCGATCGGGCGTGGACCTCCTGCCAGGGATGGTGAATCCACTCATCGCTGTCGCTATCGAGAACCGACAACTGGGTCTTGGCTCCTCGCATCGCGGCCGACAGGGCCGCGGCCAGCACGGTCACGAGTTCAAGTGGGCCGCGGGCACCTTCGCGAGGATGGCCGCTTCGAGATCGCCGACGGTGTCGCAGCTGAGCAGGTCCTCTTCGGACAGCGCCACCCCGAGTTTGTCCTCGATGGCCACCATTCCGACTGCGAATGCCACCGAGTCGAGTCCGACGTCGTCAATCAGCCTGGATTCCCGGGTGATCCTGCGAATGTCTACGTTCATGTCTTCGCGGAGGATCTCGGTGAGAGCGGCACTCACGGCTTCTGGATTAGACGAAGTCACGGCGTGGGACGGTACACGCGAAACCGAGGTGAGGCTAGCCTTACCTCCTGCGATCGAGGGAGCCCGGCTCTTGTATCGCGATATCCGCAGCTAGGGCGGTACAGTCCTTCGAAGTGGTGATGGATCCCGCCCGAGCTCGTCGCTCGAACCGCCAATTGGCTGGTAGTTCCTGCCGTCATTGCGATGGATCAGGTTCCTGACACATGTCCTCAGACCCGTCAGGCGTGGAGCACCCGGACGACGACGGAGACGTACCTGGCGAAGGAGCGTCGCCGACGGCCGCCGACTCCCACGCCGAGTTGCTCACGGATCCCGACGCCCCGGCAATACCGCTACGACCGCTGCACCTACGGCCATCGGCGATGGCCTGGGTATTCCTCGGCGGTATCGCCGGAACAGCGCTGCGCTATTACGTGGAGAAGGCCCTACCACACGACGGCGCATCGTGGCCGTGGGCGACCTTTTCGATCAACCTGTGCGGCGCCTTCCTATTGGGCGGATTGCTCGAGGGACTCGCACGTCTCGGCGAGGATTCGGGATGGCGCCGCCGCGCTCGCCTCTGCGCCGGCACCGGGTTCTGCGGGGCGTTCACCACCTACAGCACCTTCGCACTGGAGATCGTGCTGTTGGGCCGACACGGCGATTTCGGAACCGCCATCAGTTACGGCCTGCTCAGCGTCGTCGGCGGTGTGTTCACCGCCTGGCTTGGCATCGTGATCACGGCAGCGGTGCACCGTAGGAGGTCGCCCGATTGATTGCGATCCTCACCTTCTTCGCGGGCGCCTCGGGCGCCCTCACGCGGTTTCTACTCGATGCATGGACGAAACAGCGCTGGCAGTCCCCATTTCCCCTGGCCACTGTCGTCATCAACATCACGGGATCGCTGTTCCTTGGCGTGCTCGCCGGACTGGTGCTGTTCCACGACCAATCAAGCACCTGGCAGACCGTGCTGGGCACCGGATTCTGCGGCGGCTACACGACTTTCAGCACCGCCAGCTTCGAGACCGTGCGACTGGTCCAGCAAGGCCGGCGAGGGCTTGCGCTGCTCAACGCGCTTGTTTCCCTGGTGCTATCGGTCGCCGCATGCGCACTCGGACTGGCTCTGGTGTGGGCGCTCTGAACCCCTGACATCATTGACCGATGGAGGCGGCCCATGATGGCAGACCTTGACGAATCCACGACGCGGACATCTGCGGAGTTGGTGGTCGGCTGGGATCGTGAACCCGCGAGCGCCGCGGCGTTGCGTTACGCGGTGAGGCTGGCACGGTATCTGGACGCGCACCTGCACGTGGTGCACATCGCCGACGTCGCCGACTTACCCATCGATCCGGACGCGTGGGATTACGAACAGCAGTTCCACGCCAGCGTCGAAGCCCACGCCGTCGCCGCACGGAAGGTGCTGGACGAACTCGGCGCGAACTGGACGTACCACGCTATGCACGGCCGTCCACCCGATGTGCTCGCCGAGCTTGCCGAGCAGGTCGATGCCGTGATGATCGTCCTCGGCGCACCACGGGGCGGAGTGCACTCGTTCATCGACACCTTCGCCGGACAGTCCGTCGCCCACCAGTTGGCTCGCAAACACGCCCGAGCGGTGCTGCTGGTACCCGACTCGTCGGCGTGAATTCGCCGCGCCATGGCGGTGCGCGGCGGGGAAACAGAGCAGACTGGACACATGGCGGCCAATCCCCGCGCCGGTCAACCGGCGCAACCCGAGGATCTCATTGATGTGGCGCAGGTTGTCACGGCGTACTACACCGTCGAACCCGATCCCGAGAACGTCGATCAGCAGGTGGCGTTCGGCACGTCGGGCCATCGCGGTTCGAGCCTGGATGCGGCGTTCAACGAGGCGCACATCGTCGCGACGACCCAGGCCATCGTCGAGTACCGGCATGCGCAGGGCACGTCCGGCCCGCTGTTCATCGGACGTGACACGCACGCACTCTCCGAACCCGCGTGGGCGTCGGCGCTGGAGGTGCTCGCCGCCAACGACGTCGTCGCGATGATCGATTCAGCGGACCGCTTCACCCCGACGCCCGCCGTCAGCCATGCCATCCTGACCTTCAACGACGGACGTGACGGCGATCTGGCCGACGGGATCGTGGTCACGCCGTCGCACAATCCGCCACGTGACGGCGGTTTCAAGTACAACCCGCCCAACGGCGGACCTGCTGACACCGACGCCACCGGCGCAATTGCCAAGCGGGCCAACGAGATCCTGCGCGGCGGCCTCAAGGATGTGAAGCGGATACCGCTGGCCGGCGCCCTAAAGACCGCGGAGCGTCACGACTACCTCGACGCTTACATCGCCGACCTGCCCAACGTCGTGGACCTGCATGCGATCAGCGCCGAGGGAATCCGCATCGGCGCCGACCCCCTGGGTGGCGCGAGCGTCGATTACTGGGGCGCCATCGCCGAGCGACACAACCTGAAGCTCACCGTGGTCAATCCGCTCGTCGATGCGACGTGGCGGTTCATGACGCTCGACACCGACGGCAAGATTCGGATGGACTGCAGTTCGCCCAACGCGATGGCGTCATTGATCGCCAACCGCGACAGCTACCAGATCGCGACGGGCAACGACGCGGACTCCGACCGGCACGGCATCGTCACACCCGATGGTGGGTTGCTCAATCCGAACCACTTCCTGGCTGTGGCGATCGACTACCTGTGCGCCAACAGGCCCGAGTGGCCGGCGTCCACGGCCGTCGGTAAGACCGCGGTGAGTTCGTCGATCATCGACCGGGTCGTCGCCGGGCTGGGCCGAAAATTGGTCGAGGTTCCGGTGGGCTTCAAGTGGTTCGTCGACGGATTGCTCAGCGGCACTATCGGTTTCGGTGGCGAGGAGAGCGCCGGGGCGTCGTTCTTGCGGCGCAACGGGTCGGTGTGGACTACGGATAAGGACGGCATCATCCTGGCGTTGCTAGCGTCGGAGATCCTGGCGAAGACTGGTTCGACGCCGTCGCAGCGATACGACGCGCTTGCCGAAAAGTACGGTGCGCCAACGTACGCCCGCATCGACGCGCCTGCCAACCGTGAACAGAAGGCGCGGCTTGCCAAGCTGTCGGCCGAGCAGGTCAGCGCCACCGAGCTGGCGGGCGAGGCGATCACCGCGAAGCTGACGACAGCGCCGGGCAACGGCGCGCCGCTGGGCGGTCTGAAGGTGACGACGGAGAACGCGTGGTTCGCTGCGCGCCCGTCGGGTACCGAGGACGTCTACAAGATCTACGCCGAGTCGTTCCGCGGGCCGGACCATCTTGCCGAGGTGCAGGAAGCGGCCAAGGACGTGGTGAATAAAGTCATTGCGTGAGTTCTGACGCGGAGGCCGACTGTTCGACAGACAGTTCCGGCTCTGGTGGCAAGCCGAAGCTCCCGCGTGAGGTCTGGCTGCTGGTTTCGGCAAACGTCGTAGTCGCGCTCGGCTACGGAGTGGTCTCGCCGGTTCTTCCGCAGTATGCCCGCCACTTCGGTGTGAGCATCAGCGCAGCGACTTTCGTCATCACGGCGTTCGCGTTGATGCGGTTGGTGGCCGCTCCGCCGGCCGGCTGGCTGGTCCAGCGGCTGGGGGAGCGTCGGGTCTACATCAACGGCCTGCTGATCGTCGCCGTGTCGACGGCGGTGTGCGCGTTCGCGCAGACGTATTGGCAGTTGCTGCTGTTCCGGTCGCTCGGCGGCCTCGGGTCGGCCATGTTCTCGGTGTCGTCGCTGGCCTTGATGATTCGGATCTCGCCCCAGGATGCACGCGGTCGCGTCGCGGGCCTGTTCTCGTCAGGGTTCCTCATCGGATCGGTCGGCGGACCTGTGCTCGGTAGCCTCACGGCCGGGCTGGGTCTGGCGGCACCGTTCGCGATCTACGGGGCCGCGCTGCTCGTCGCGGCCGGGGTGGTGTTCTTCAGCCTGCGGGGGAGCACGCTGACCGCCCCCGAAGAATCCGACGAGCCTGCGGTCACCCTGCGAGAGGTGTTGCGACACCGTGCCTACCTCGCCGCATTGCTATCCAACTTCGCTACGGGATGGGCGGCGTTCGGGCTGCGTATCGCACTGGTGCCGCTGTTCATCGTGGAGGGACTGGGCCGCGGGACCGGCGTCGCGGGCCTGGCGCTGGCGACGTTCGCCATCGGCAACGTCTCAGTCGTGATCCCCAGCGGCTACCTGTCCGACCGGATCGGGCGGCGCAAGTTGCTCATCGTGGGACTGCTGGCCGCAGCGATCTCCACGAGCCTGCTCGGGGTGACGAGCTCGCTCGTGATCTTCCTGGTGACCGCGTACATCTCGGGGGCGGCGACGGGCATCTTCATCTCGCCTCAGCAGGCGGCAGTCGCCGACATCGTCGGGAACAAGTCCAGGGGCGGGGGACCGGTCGCCCTCTTCCAGATGATGGTCGACTTCGGATCAATCGGCGGGTCGCTGGTCGTGGGGTTGATCGCCCAGCATCTGTCGTTCGGCTGGGCGTTCGTCGTCAGCGGCGCGGTCCTGTCAATCGCGGCAATCGGTTGGGTCTTTGCGCCGGAGACTTACAGCCGGCCCGCGGCAAGGCCGACTCCATCCCGGCCGCTAGGGCCGGAGGGTTCCGGCGAAGTGCCCTGACCAGCGATTTTGATGGCTCACCGCAGGTGGTGTAACTTCGATGGGCACCACAAGGGGCTATGGCGCAGCTGGTAGCGCACCACACTGGCAGTGTGGGGGTCAGGGGTTCGAGTCCCCTTAGCTCCACTTTCGGAACCGCAGGGCCGCGATCGGAAGAAGGCTCAAGCTACAGACGTAGTTCGTCGTAGTCCCAGTGCGTTGGTGTGGTCATGCCACTGGGCATCCAGTCGGTGTACCAGGTGCCGCTCGGGTGTGCGGCCGCTTTTGAGGCCACCCCGAGGAGTTCCCGGACCTCATTGAGAGGTTGGCCGAGCAATTCTTCCCAGGGTGCTACGAAGATGTTGTCGGCGCGTCTGCCACGCTCAGTGGCTTCTTGATAACAGCGCAGTTTATGGGCAAGCGATGCTCCCGGCGTGATGATCGTCAGAATGAGGCCCGCCAAGCGGATCGGACCAGCCGGCTCGGTCTGTCCGCAATAAAAGCCGAGTGCCAGTGCTTCACCGGCTGCATCCGGGCCGTAACCGGTAATCGCGTGCAGCACATCATGGAGCGCCGTGCCTCGCAGCACGTTGTAGTAGTAGTCCTCGGACCAGTTGTTCTTCTCGGCAATGGGACGAATGACAGCTTCGGTGTAGACGCCGGCGTCCAGCCGATTGGTCTTCAGGAACGACCGGAACGCATGGCCGACGGTTCCAGCAGGAAGGGACGCCAGGTAGTCGTCATCTTCCAAGCGCGCCAGGATATTGGGTTTGTTCTCAAACAATTTGCGCCCGTTGGGATGTGCGCGCATTCGGTAGTAACCACGGGCCATGGCAGGTGTCGAGATCGTTACTAGTGTCTCGTAGAGCCTGTCGAGATCCTTCCCTGGTTCGAACAGGGTCCGCCAGCACGACAGCACTTCCCTGACGTTGATCCGTTCGGGTACAACGCCCCCTGGGTTGCGGTATGGGGGCAGTTGCACGGCGATTTTGGTTATTTGTGCTGATCCTCCTTGAGCAGTTCCACCGAAATGCACTGGCCTACTTGCTGACTCGTTTGGTTCATGTATCCGGCGCCGACTCACCAAACAGGGAATCGAAACTCTCGAGTAGCTGCGGCCTCGCGATTAGCCACAACGCGTCTGGGTCGAGGCTCTCGCCCAAATTCGACATCGCCAACCCTCTCAAGGTCGCCAACCCGATCATCACCCACTCCGCGAAACCAGGGCGCGACGCCAAATCCGGGAAAGCGCCCACGGTCGCCTCAGTAATGCTCACGGCTTGCGCGTTGGCGACATCATTCATCGCCGCCCGTAGGGCGGCGTCGGTGCGCGCGGCCACCCATAGTTCCAGTGCGGCGGTGAACAGCGGCCCACGATGCGCGTTCCACACCCGATCCAGAAGCCGGCCGATTCGTTCACTGGAATTGCCGACCAGCTGCGCTTCGCTCATGAACTCTTCGGCCATGCGATCGCCAAGAGTCTTCACCGCCGCCGCCATCAGATCCGCCTTGCCCGAGAAATGGTGTTGCAAAGCGCCAAGAGTCACGCCCGCTCGGGCCGCGATATGACGTGTCGACGTATTCGCGTATCCCCGTTCCACCAAGCAGTCAATCGTCGCGGCAAGCACACGCGACCGCGTTGCTGCACGGCGCTCGGCCTGATTTCGGCGCTCCGCCACCAACCCAAGTTACATACCATACGAACGACATGTCAATAGGGCCGCGACTGGCCGTCACATCACAGCCAGACTGCGCATCCCGAGGCCTCGAGACCGACCAGACGGCGGGAGTCCGGCAAATATTGGCCCACCGGAGGCATCTGATCGCGAAAAAACGGAAGCCGCGACGGCTGTGAGCAGGCCGAGCGGTCCCGGGCACTGTCGTGGTTCACCCGCGTGGCGACTCGCCGCACACAGCGAATGTGAAGGCTAGTGTGGCGCTCGGTGGCGAATCACCCGCTCGAGCGCGCGAATGTCGGATTCGATCAACCGCGACAGCCAATACGCGAGCAAGAACCCGGCAATTCCACCAATGCACAGCACCCTGATCGGAACGATGACTGCGGCGATCTCGGGGGCGGTCAGGAAACTGACGGCCACAATGCCGAGCAACGGCACGGAAGCAGCGATCGCCAAATAACGTGACAGTCGACGCCTGAGCGCTCGAAGCTGCTCTGCCTCTTGCACATTCGTCTGGCCGTATGCGACCAATTCTGGATAGACGCTGCGCACGATGAAAAAAGTCAAGAGGAAGAACGGGTATGCGATCGCGATCGCGCCGCACACCGTGATCGACCCGAAGAAGTGCATTGCAGACCTACCGGGAATCCCACCCGCGGCGAACTCCATCGTGAGTGGGAAATTCAACGCGGCCACCAGCCACAAGCAGGACACCACGATCACCACTCGATCAGCCGCGACGAGACAGTCATGGCGTGTCTGCGCTAACACTTCCGCGGGCGGTGCCGGCCCTCGGCGTAGACGCCGCGGAACCAGGATGACCCGGCGGCACCAGTACAGCAATACCGCACCGCCGAGCGGGAAGGAGATCAGGTTGGACAGAGTGGTGACCAGCACGAACCGGTGCTGGGCCTGCTCTGAGAGCTGGCTGACGATCAGCAGGTGATTGTGCTGAATGTTGTATGCGCTGGCCAGCAGATTGGGTACTAGGACAGACACCAAAGCGATCGGCAGGAAAAACGGCCGCAGCCGCAGGCGCCAACTGTTCTCCGGCGGATCTACCAAATCGCGAGCTTGAGGGTCAAGGCACAGCTGGAGCTGCTCGGCGAGTTCGGCGCCTGATGCCCAGCGTTGTTCACGGTCGGCGCTCAGTGCCTTCAGTAGAACTCGACGCAGTGCGGCAGGGCAGTCGCCGGGAAGGCTGGCGAGCGCCGCCGACGAAAGCCCTTCCGAGCGGGTGGTCAGCATGAGCTCGAGCGCGGTGGTGTCGCCGACCAATCCGGCCGAGGCCGCCCGAGCGACTTGCGCCGCGGAATCATCAAATGGCTTCAGGCCGGTCAGGATCTCCCACAGCACGACCGCGAGCGAGTAAATATCGCTGCGGGTATCGAGGTTTGCTGCCTCCAACGTGTGCCCGGGTCGGCAAGCCATCAGCTGCTCGGGAGACATGTAGGAGAGTGAGCCGCCGAAATACTCGAATGGGCTTGCGCCCGATACGTTGCGGGAGAAGCTGATGTTGAAGTCCGCGAGTTTGGGGGTCCCATCGGGTGCGAGCAGTACGTTCGCTAGCTTGACGTCTCGGTGCAGGACGCCTTTTGAATCCGCATAGTGCAACGCTCCAGCCAGTCGTTTACCCAGCCATGCGACAGTCTCGGGCCAGGAAAGGGTCGCTAGCTCAGCGCGAGTTGGGGATTCTGCGGGCCGGCTTTCGCCGCGTGACTCCAGTGCGATGTCTACGGCGTCGAGCAGCGCCTGACCGGAGTCGGGTCGCCGGTCCGCACCGAATACCACCCGACCAAGGTCGAGCAGCGTCCCGCCGGGCAAATACTGCATGTACAGAAGCCGCCAGTCTCGATCGCGGAGAATGCGTTGGTCGAAGACTCGGACGATGTAATCGTGATCAAGCTGAGCGAGGGTTTGCGGTTCGTGGCCGCGATTCGCGGAAATCTTGACCGCCACCAGTCGCTGCAGCGACAGTTGCCTGGCTAAAAAGACTCGCGCGAATGCGCCGCTGCCGAGCTCGATGAGCAGATCGAAGTCGTCGAGACGCTGGCCGACGTCGATCTGAGAGAGCGGCGCGGATGGGCTGATATCAGCAAACGATGATTCGAATGCGCCGGCGCGAACTTCTGTCAGTTGGCCGGTGTCGGTCCCTGCTTGAGTCTGAGTGAACTCTGCAGGGTCGTTGGCAGTCGGGTCTGTCATGGCAATCTCGCATCGGGTCGCCTAAATCGTAGCGGCTGTGGTGTCCGAAGCTTGAGACTTCCTGGAGTTGCGGGCGCCTCGGCATCTGGCGGATGGGTTCGCGGCTGTATCGCGACGATCACCGATGAGCATCTGAGTAACCCCGCCGACTCGGCGCCGAAGGTTGCCGCCCAGATCGTTGCCAATGAAGCTGCGCGGTGATGGACGAGGCTCGTGATCTCCTGGCGAACAGGCAGACGCCGCGTTACTGCGACTCGGACTCTGGGAAGCCCAGACTCCAGCCGCGGTAGGTGTAGTTGTCGTCGCCCACACTGGGACTGGACAGGATTTGGATGTTGCTCCCGTCGCCGTATCCCGGTGAGAGCCCTTGGACCCCGCCGGATACATAGGTCCCGTCCCCGCGGGCGATGTCGATATGGGCGCCGACGAATCCTCTGCTGAAGACAAGTGCCCCACGGGGCGGGTTCATGTCCTTGTGGATTCTGCCTTGCTCGAGAAGTGTTTGGTACATGGTCTCGGCAGCGCCGTCCCAACCATATTGCTCCTGCGGCACGCCGAATGCGTAGGCCACCAGAGCTTCACAGCCATAGATACCGAATTCGTCTGTCCCGAGGAGGCTTTCGGCTCTGGCGATAGCGGCGTCGGCTCCGGGGATCGTCGTCGACCGTGGCTCAGCTGAGGCACTCGCGGCGAATAGGAGTGTCGCCGCCAGGCAAGTGACTACGAAAGACAGACTTCTTCGGACGTTCAACTCGTGGCTCCGGTTCTTGGCCTGTGCGGTGCGCTTGGTACGGCAAGGTGAGTGCTTGGGTTCGTCGCTGACAGTCAATCCATGCCCCTTCCTGCCCCGGCTAAACGCGATCAGCAAAGTTGATCACATTCGTGGGGGACCAACCGATGAATTGTGATGCGAGGGCATCACCCGCGTGTCCCGTCGAGCCATGATCACTGCTTCGAAGTTCCGTCATTGCAGGTGCCCACACGATGCGAGACTGGCTTTGTGGACCATGTACCTCCAGTAGGCATTCTCGGAGATCTACCTGCGCGGGACTTCGTGGTCTCGCCTGGCTTTGCCGGCCTAGCGGCGCTGGTGGCAGCGGTCATCGCGGCGTGCGCGGTGCTTTACGCGTCAAGACGGGCGCGTCAGCGGTTCGAGCAGCATCGTGATCGAGATGAACGCCGTCAGGAACAGGCTCGCCGCGACGCGGAGAACGCGCTGGCGTGGGAGCGCTGGCAGTGGGTGGTCGACACCGCCGGGATCGAGCCTGCCGCGAGCGAGGGGGCCACTCTGGGGCTTGGGCCCGCCGTGACCCTCGAGTTGTTGAGTGGGTTGATTCGTGATGCCGAGCGACTGGGCGATGACACGCTCGCCAAGGCTGTGGCGGTGTACCAGGAGCAGCTCACGTTGGTGCTGGCACAACAAGCCGGTCCGGTTTCCGACATCGCCGGGGCAACGGCCAAGCGCCCGCCCGATGAGACTCGCGACAACAACCCTGCATCGGCGCACCGGAAACCAAGCATGCCGGCACCGACGGTCGCGGCTGAAAAGTCTTCCACCGAAACGCCCTCCGCCACAATGGCGGAGACCAGCGGAGGGCGGCGTCGCCGATGACGACGACTCGCCAACACATCGAGGACCTCGATGTCGACAGATGGGCGGCGTTGACACGACGCGCGGCGGCAGAGTCGGTCGCCGCCGCGCAGCGGTTGGGGTTACAACCACGGGCTGAATCCGTCGCATTGGCGGGGATGAGCGACCGCGAACTCGCCCACCACCGCGAACGCAAAGGGCCACCGGTGCCACGCCGATCGCTGGCGATGCAACTCGTCGAGGCTGACCATCTGCGCCGGGTGGCCGAAGAGCAGGCGCGCGTGGCGCATCAGGGCAGGCTCGACGCTGAGGCGGCGGCCTCGCATGCGCGGGCCGAAGCCGAACAGTCAGCACGCGTTGCCGCGGCGGCGGGTGAGCGAGTCCGCGCGGTTGAGGCCGAGGCCGAGCGCAAGGACGCGGAAAGAAGGGCCGAACGGGCAGCCGATCAACAGGCGGTGCAGCAGGCGCAGGCCGAGATCGAGCGGGTGCGAGTTGGTGCGGCGGCTGAGGTGGCGGCGGCCGAAGAGAGGGTTCGGGCGGCCGAGGCGCGTGCCCTGGAGCGGAGCGCCGAACGGACGACCGAGCGCGCAGCCGGCGAGCAGGCGGTGCAGCAACTGCAGGCCGAGATCGAACGGGTCCGCGCCGATGCGGCGGCTGCGGTGGCGGCGGCCCAAGAGAGGGTTGGCGCCGCGGAGGCGCGTGCCGTCGAACGGAGCACCGAGCGGACAAACGAGCGGGCGACGGGCGAAGAAGCCGTGCAGCGGGTGCGCCGCGAGTTGGAAAAGTTGCGCTCTGACAGCGCCGCTGAGGTGGCGGCCGCGCGTGGGCAAGCGAGTGGCGACGTGGCCGCCGCGCGGGAGGCCGCCGAGGCCGAGATCGCCGCTGCGCGTCAAGCCGCAGACGCGGAAGTTGCGCGTTGGGAGGCCCACGCGCTGAATATGGAGCGATGGGCGCGGGGCGAAGTGTCGACCCACCTGTTGACGATTCCCGTTCCGCCGCCGGAGCTACGTGCCCAGATCTGGTCGGTCGAAACCACGATCGACATGCTTTACCAGATCTGTCATGTGCTGGAGGTGGTTCTGGTTGAGGACGTCGAGTCGCCGTTCGTGCCCGATCTCGACTTCACGCGCAACCTAACTGGGAAGGTGCAAGAGCAGGCCAAGGATCTAACCCAAGAATTGGCCACGCTAGCCACGCGGTACTCCGATCAATCACAGGCGCAGGCCGCCGCCGGCTACGCCGAGGCCGCCGGTGACGCCTATCGCGCGCTTCTCCAGCGCATAGACGCTGGTGTTCAGCGACTGGGACGGCGCTTTCACAGCCCAGATGCTGAGATCCTCGCGACGATCACGGCCATGCTCGCTGATCTTCGAGCGCAAGGTCTGCACTAGATCGACTTTGCCCGACGCGCGACCCGGATAGTTGTCATCGCCGAACAGTTGTCAGCGCGACGTCGGGGTAAGTTGCGACGTGTGAGCGAAGTCAGAGTTCGCGTGCAGACCGGTGCACGTCGCCTAGCGGCCGTGACGACGGCGCACACCGGTGACGATGTTGCCGGGATATCCGGAGAGAAAACAGTTTTCGTGGACCCGGTCAACGAGACGGCGAGCTGACGGTATGGGTGTGTTGGACGGCCGTGTTGCGCTGATCACCGGCGGCGCGCGTGGGCAGGGGCGCGCGCATGCATTGGCATTGGCCGCCGAAGGGGCGAACGTCGTAATCGCCGATGCGCCCCGGCCGATGAACTTGACCTATCCACTAGGCACGGAAGACGACCTCCGTGACACGGCCGAACTGGTCGGGGAGCTCGGCTCCGCCTGTCTTCCGATCGTGATGGACGTGCGGGATCCCGCCGCAGTGAGCGCCGCCGTCGAAGAAACCGTGGGCAGCTTCGGAAGTCTCGACATCGTGGTGGCGAACGCGGGCGTCGTGAGCACCGGACCGCTACAAGATGTGACCGATGAGATTTGGCACCAACTCGTGGACACCAACCTGACGGGCGTGTTCCACACACTGCGGGCCGCCATTCCGGTGATGCGACGGCAGCGGTTCGGCCGGATCGTCGTCACCTCGTCGATGGGTGGCCGAATGGGCATCCCGGAACTGGGGGCGTACAACGCCACCAAGTGGGGAGTCATCGGGCTCGCGAAGTCATTGGCTTTGGAGGTCGCGAAAGAAGGGGTCACCGTCAATGTCATCTGCCCCACCACGGTGCACACGCCGATGGTGCAGCCAACGGGCGCCGACGATGTTCCTGACGAGTTGGTTCAACGGATGATGAGGGCAAACCCGATACCTCGGCCGTGGATTGAACCCGAGGACGTGAGTCACGGATTGCTCTATCTGGTCACAGATCCGGGCGTCGTCACCGGCAGCGTGCTCGAAATCGGTCTCGGTGGCAGCGCGCGAATTCACTGACGGCAAGAAGTTCAGCGCGGTCTGATCTTCCAATTCGGTTGTGTCGTCTGTTATCCGACGGGCCGGCGTATGCAGCACGTCGATGACGGGATCGCGGTTGGGCAGTCGGCGCCGGCGGAGTGATTCTGGAGCGAAACAGCGGCGATGCCGCACGGTGCGAACTGATTGATCGACGGGGCGGCGACCGACGCAGGTGCGAGCGCCGCGATCAGCATCGCCAATCCGAGTGCGGTGCTGAGGCAAATCGAGACCAGCAGCAACACGATCACGCGCATCTCCGTCGCTGTCGGTGGCATGCCGAGTTCGTCGTTGACTTTCATGGGTGAACCTCCGGATTGGGGCCAGGGCATCATCGCCTACGGCCTTCACCAGTTAAGACACCGCGGGCAGCGAGTTCGTGACGGTGATTCAGGACACGCCGCCTGCTTTGTCTCGATTACAGCGCGCGAGTTCACTGACGACGTTGAGTCATTTCCTCAGCCCACGCGACATGTCCATCGAAGCCAAGCGATTCCGCCATCGCGCCATACCTGCATACCAACTCACCGTAGGCAGGGCCGTCGCCGTGTGACCGGGCCTGCAGCGCCCGCAACCGCAGCAGCATGAGGTCCAGCATCACCGAACCGCCGGCGGGCGCCAAGTTCGCCAAGCAGTCGACCAACTCGAGCGCTTCGGCCCGGTCGCCGTCGGTGCCACGCTGAAGCAGGCCATCTCGTGTGCCTATCGAAAGCAGACGGCGGCCGCGCGCACCGGGGCATCGGAGCTTTAGATGTCCACCCATTCCGGGTCGGCCGGCATCACGGCGTGGTCCACCAAACGCGCGGTCGCCTCTGAAAGCATCACCGCGCCAGGAGGCGCCGCCGACTCCATCCTGTGCGCGAACCCACGGCCTCAGCTGTGGCAGCGTATCGCGCTGTCCCTGAACCGATCTCACCGGCAATCACTCGGCCCGAGTTCAGGCCCGCGTTCCGCACTCGGTGCAGAATTTGCCCGCGGAATGCGCGCCACAGGAACCGCAGATCACCTCCATGGCGGTGGTCCACCGCTGCCATCCCGGCTGGCGTCCACATCACTAATCGTGTATCGCTGATCGGCGATGCCCGCCAATGCGTCTAAACCCCAGGGAGAGCGCACTGATGGGACTAGCGTGAATTGAACCGGAGGTCGTCTCCGCCCTCCCCGAGGGTGATTGGTGGGTGGTGCGGTTGGACGCCGAATCGGACGGTGAACCCGGTGCCGAACACTTCGACGTCCTGACGCGGCATCGCCGCGATCGCGCGGTGATGGCGGTCGTCTTTCTGCTGCTGTTCGGATTCTCCTATAGCGAGGACTACGTCTTCGCGGTTCTGGAGGCGGCCGGCCGCGACGAAGTCGTGGCTTGGCTGGTGGGATTGGTCGGATTCGATGTGGCGGTGCTGAGCCTCGTAGGTCTGTTGAAGGGTGCCATCGGGCGTGCGGAGGGCGACTCGTCGCGTTTGCGGCGGTGGTGGTGGACAGCGTTTTCCGTCGTCGTGTGTATCGACGTGTTGTTGGTCCTGCTGCCCGACGAACACCCGCTGTGGATCGACCTGGCGTCTTCGGTGGTGTTGGCGATCGTCGTGGGACTGCTCATGATGGTGGCGCTCAACGGAGATCCGCTCACACTGTTCAGCGCGGGCCGACGTGCTGCGGCGCCGATGGATTGGGCGCGCGTACGCGCCGTGGTTCCGCTCGTGCTCGGGACCATCGCCGGCTATGTCGCAGCCACGGCATTCGACGACTTCTTCGACCTGGACACGGTGCGTGTCCTGGACGTGGAGATGGAGGCCGAAGTCGCCGCCATGCCATTGGCCGAGCAGCTTGAAGCGTTCGCAACTCTGTGTGAGGGCGCCGTCAGTCCCGCGTTCTTCGAGCAGGTCGTCGCAGTCATCCCCTTGCTATTGCTCACCATTGGCGTGGAGTTCAACTTCTTCCGGCGCGCTCTCGATGAGCCCGCCCAGCGCGCAGCCGCGGCGGCGACGGTCGCTGTGATGGCGATTGGACTGCTGTTGGCTGTGTCGACGCTGCCGTGGGCGGGCAGTGGCTGTGGCGGCGTGCTCGGGTACTGGCACGAGTATCTGACTTTTGTCGTCGCGGTTCAGGGCATCGCTACGGGGTTGGCGACGCTGCTGTGGCTGCTCGTGGTCAGCGCTCCCGATCAACGCATCCCGTCGGAGGCCAATCGTGTCTGAGCTCGCTATGCGCCAGCGGGGTGACCGCGCGGTGTTCGGGGTCGTCTTCGTCATGTTGTTCGCGTTTTCATACAGCGAGCAGGTCGTGTCGGGGCTGTTTCCCGTCATCGGCGGCGGTGGGCAGACGGGGTGGCGGGTCGCGGTGATTGCCGTCGATGCCGCGGTGTTGGGTTCGGTCGGATTGATGAAGCGCGTCATCGCCAGAGGCGACGGCGACGGGTCGCGGCTCTGGGGCTGGTGGTGGACTGGCGTCGTCGTGCTGCTGGGTGTCGATCTGTTTCGCCTATTCCCGCTGCAGTCGATTCAGGTCGACGTGGTGACCGCGACCCTGTACGCCGTAGCCATGGGCTGGACGACGGCGGCCTCGCTGAACTCCGATCCGCTCACGCTGTTCAGCACGGCGCGTCGGGTGGCCCTGCCCACGGATTGGCAGCGGGTCCGCGCGATCGTCCCATTGGTTCTGGGTACCTACCTCTGCTACCTCGCCGCGAGCGCGTACGTCGATTACTTCAACGTCGACACCATGCGAACACTTGATGCCGCGACCGAAGAACTCGTCGCCGAAATGGACGTCTCGCAACAGATGGCGGTGCTGTCTCAGCTGTGCGAGGGCGCGATCAGTCCGGTGTTTTTCCAGCAGATCGTCGGCGTCCTGCCGGTGCTCCTTCTGACCCTCGGTATCGAGTTCAACTACTTCCGCCGGACGCTGACCGACGCCGGACCGCGCGCGGCGACCGCGGCCACGGTGACGGTGTTGGCCGTCGGCCTCATCGGGGCGCTGTCGACGCTGCCCTGGGACGGCCAAGGTTGCGATGACGTGCTCTCCACCTGGCACGAGTACGTGGCCTTCCTGTTCGCGGTGCAGGCCATCTTCACCGGATTGGCCACTCTCGTATGGCTACTCGTTTCCAGTACGCCCGACACCGCAGCCGAAACGACACCCGCGTCGCACTGATCGGAACGAATGTTTGTCCGTCCCCGCGCCCGGGTACTGCGTCTGATGCACGACCCGACACAAGCGGGCGCAGTGCTGAGGAGGTGGACGTGGCGAGGCGGAACGACTACACAGGCGACCAATGTGACCGCGGGCACCCGGTGTACTTCCGGGTGGTCACCATCGGGTCCGGAGCGGAGTCACGCCGCGGCCCGTCATGTTGGTTCGACGACTGCCCGGTGCATCGCGCGTGGCAAGAGGCCGCCGGCCGGCGCAACGCCCCCGCGTGACCCAGACCTAGCGACCAGCGTTACCGGCTAGCTCGATGACGTACGAGTTCACGAAAGTGCCCGCAGGCGGATCGCCCTTGTCGCAGCTGCCGTCGGATTCCCCGGGGCGCTTGATCCACAGGTAGGCGTCGGCGTGCGGACCGGCGGTCGCGGTGGTGGGCGGCACACCGAGTGCACGGCCGCTGGGGTTGCACCAGTGCAGCGGTGAGTCCGGCGCGGCTCCGTTGCCGTTGCGCGACGTGTCGATGACGTAGTTCTTGCCTCCCGTGAGGCCTGAAATGGCTTCGCCGTAACCAATTTCCTCCTCGGTAGTGAAGAAGTTCGCCACGTTCAGGCTGAAGCCGCGGGCGCGCTCGACACCGGCCTGGCCGAGCCGCGACGCCATCTCTTCCGGGCTGTGCCAACGTAAATGGCCGGCGTCGACGTACACGGCCGCGGCCGGATTGCGCGTCAGTGAGTCGACCGCATACCGAATCAAGTCGTAGCGTTCCTGGCGCTGATCGTCGGACAGGCAGTCGGCCATCGCAAGCGCATCGGGTTCGAGGACGATAGCCGCCCGCGTCCCGCCGATCTGGGCTGCGATCCCGTCGATCCACCCGCGGTAGGCATCGCCTGACCCCATGCCGCCGGCAGCGAAGCTGCCGCAGTCGCGGTGCGGGATTCCGTAAATCGCGAACACCGGAATGGCGCCGGCAGCCGCCGCGTCACCGGTGTACTTCGCGACCGTCGACGCCGACGAGCCCGGGACGAGCCAGTACGCCTGTGGCGTGTCGGCGACGGCTCTCAGCTGCGGGTTCGGGGGTTCGGCCGCGTTCGCCGCACGCATCGCCGCTGAGTTCGGGTTCACGTAGAACGGCGCCCCGACCAGTGGGTTCGCGTCACTGGCCAGCCGCATCGCCGGGGTCTGACTGACCGGATCAGCGAGAAGACCGATGCCGACAACGGCGGCAACCGCCAGCAAAAACAACCGTGCGACTGTGTGTGCAGCTGAGGACATCACGCCAGGAAATTAGCAGACGACGCTGCGGGTCATCGCCTCGCGCATCCCCCGAGCGGCCAGCTGGTCGGCCAGTTCGTTGTCGGCGATACCGGCATGCCCCTTCACCCAGAACCACTCGACGCGGTGCCGCGCGCACGCTGTCTGCAGCCGTTGCCAGAGATCGACGTTCTTCACCGGCTCCTTCGCCGCGGTCATCCAGCCGTTCCGTTCCCAGCCGAGGACCCATTTGGTGATCCCGTTCCGGACGTAGGTGCTGTCGGTGTAGAGGTGTACCACCACGGATCGGGTGAGTGCCTCCAGCGCCATGATCGGCGCGGTCAGTTCCATTCGGTTGTTGCTCGTGACGCCGGGCTCACCGCCACACATCTCCCGGACGTGCTGACGGTGGCGCAGCACCGCCCCCCAGCCGCCCGGGCCCGGGTTGGGCCGGCACCCACCATCGGTGTGGATCACCACCGGCTCGTCGATGGACTCGGTCGAGTCGCCCATTTCAGCTCGCCCGTGCCTGGCGGAGCAGACGCACAGCTTTCGGTCCGACGCCATGAAGGGCCAGCAGGTCATCGAGATCGGCAGGCAGATCCGCCACCGTGCGGTAACCGGCGTCGATCAGGGCGCCGGTCGCAGGCCGGCCGAGGTTCAGACCGTCGAACACCGGTCCGCGATCCGATGCGTCGACCATGCGCCGAGGATAGGCACTCCGTGAGGCGATTTCACTGCGCGACGCGCGGCGTCAGCCTGCCTGGGGAACGACGTAGGTCGGCTGGTACGGGTTGAGCCCCTGCTTGATGGCCTCGGCCCGCAGGTAGTCATCGACCGACGGGTAGCCCTTGACCTCCGCGGCGCGTTTCAACGCCTCCTGCTCGGCGACCTTCGTCTCGGCCACGGCGGCCTGCAAGTCCGCCTCCGCCTTGGCCTTTTTTGCATTGGCCTCGGCGACACCCTGCGCCTGCGTCGCCTGAGCGTTCTGAATCGCGGCCTGCTCGCGTTCGATGGCTGCCTTGAGCTCCGGATTGACCGGCGTCGGCTTCAGCACCGTCACTTGAAAGTTGGTGAAGAAGTCGACCCCGTTGGTGCGGGCCTTACTGGCGTTCGGCAGGGATGTGAGAAGAGCGTTGCGGAATTCAGTACGCGCTTGCTCGTCGTTCCAGATCTGCTGCCACGTGTACTTCTGCGCTACACCGTTGAGCGTGTCCTGCAACGGTTGTCCGATCACGTAGTTCAACAGTTCGACCCAGCCGTCGCTGACCGTGCCGTCGTCGTTCAGCCAGCCGTTGTACTTGGTTCCGAAGTCGCGATGGAACTGCTTGAGCTTCTCGCAATCCGTCGTCAGATCGAACGTCACCACCACTGGAACGTTCATATCCGCGGGCGCCTTGGCGTTGGACACCACGACATAGGGGCCGCGCTCAGAACCGGGATCGCCCGTGGCATCCCAGGAGATTTGCCGAGCCGGATAGCGGTAGACGTGGTTGGTGATCTCATTCTGCGAGTTCTCTGGTTCGATGCATCCCCTCACCACCGGGTCGGTGGGGATCATCCAGTATCCGTCGACGACGACGGCCTGCTCGCCGGCTCCTACGCTGGCGTACGAGCATCCGGACAGCAGAGCCATGGAAATCCCAAGGGCCACAGCAGATTTCTTCACGGTCTTCACCTTTCGTTCATGGCTGTAGGTGCTGCCCCGGTACGCGCGACGGCACTGCTGCCTGAAAAGACTCGTCAGAACTGTACTGGTGCGATCACGCTGTCTCAGCGTGATCTTCGATATCGTGGCGCGATGAGTAGCCAGCGGGTGCCCGGAGGTGTGGTGCACAAGCTGCCCTCAGATCTGCGCCAGGCGCTGATCGTCAACGAAACGGCGCTTGCGGCGTGGAAGGACATCACGCCGTTGGCGCGCAACGAATTCATCTGCTGGGTCGAGGACGCCAAGCAGGAGAAGACCCGGGACCGCCGCATTCGTCGCACCCAGGAGGAACTCGAAGAGGGACAGCGCAGACCGTGCTGCTGGCCGGGGTGCAAACATCGCGAGCGCAACGGCAAGTAGCGGACGTCAATCGCCGTAGGCGGGGGCCGCCTGCAACGCCGGCGCGGCCGCGGCGAGGAGTGCGGCGCGGTCGCCGGTGAGCGGGGGGTAGATGCGTTCACCGTTGATCACCTGCTTGGTCGCCTTGGCTTCCGCGCCGGTGCTGACGACTGTGCGATCCCAGCCCTCGGTATACACCGCGCCGGCCGGACCGAGGTCGAGAACGGTTACGTACCAGGGGATTCGCAGCGACAGCATCGGCGCACCGAGCAGATTGCCGATCACGTTGTAACCTGCGTATCGTCCCATCGGTCGCCCGTGCTGACACGACATCACCGACATGTGTTCGTCGTCCATGCGCGCCGCGGCCACATCGCCTGCCGCGAACACGCCGTCGACACCCCTCACCCTCAGGTAGTCGTCGACCGGAAGTCGCCCCAGTCGGTCGCATTCCACCCCGAATTGCGCTGTCAAGGGATTGGCCCGCATGCCCGCGCACCACACGACCGTCGCCGCGGGGACCACCTCTCCGGACGATAGGGTGACACTCCGCTCGTCGACGGCGGTGACACCGACCTGTGTCAAAGTGTCGACTTGGTTGGCGGCCAACGCGTCCTCGATCACCGGACGAGCCGACTCACCCATGTCCGATCCGACCTGAGGGTTGTGATCGATGAGGATCACCCGGGGTGTGGCCTCGGGGCCCAGCGCATGCGAGAGCATCCCGGGCAGCTCACAGGCGGTCTCGATACCTGTGAGCCCGGCGCCGACGACAACAGCGGTGGCGCTCGCGGGGTCCGCCGCGCGGTCGGTGAGACCACGGATGTGAGCCTGTAGCCGCATCGCACCGTCATAGGTGTCGACGTCGTAGCCGAACTCGTCCAGGCCGGGCAAGCCGGGCTTGGCTACTCTGCTGCCAAGCGCGAACACCAGGCGGTCGTAGCTCAACTTCGTGCCATCTGCGGTACTCACGGTGGCCCGGGCCGGGTCGATTCCGGTCACCTCGGCGGTGATGTAACCGATGCCGACCGGATCAAGCAAGTCCTGCAACGGGATTCGGCATGCGCTGAGATCGGCCTCGTAGTTGCGGACCCGGATGTCGTGGAACGGTTGCGAACTGACGACCGTGACTTCGACCGCTTCCCGCGAAGCGCCGAGCTCGTCGAGTCGTCGAGCCGCTCCGAGGGCGGCCCATAGCCCGGCGAACCCGGACCCGAGAACGAGAACGCGTGAAGTTCGCGGCACCGCACAATCGTCTAGGGCGAGCGACGACCTGACAAGTGCAGGAGTTTGCTCGCCGGGCGCGATTCGTGGGCCGTGAATGGCGCCGACGCAGTCGCAATCGCGATCGATCTTGAATGGCGGGCGGCACCTCTGGGTATGCACGGCTGCCGCCCGATACCGCAGGTAGCCGATTTGCGAAGTTTCGACGGAAGGGCCGTCGACATTCGAGCGTTTCCGTGCGTCGTCTGGCGAAGAACCGACCTGTGATCTTGACGGCCGTCGATTGCCTGGTCGAACCGAAAAACCGCTGGTTGGGGGGTTGGGTCGGACGGGTCGTCTTTTCGGACGGCGCCGCGACGCTCGACGACCGCGGCGCTGGGCGTCGCTACAGCGCCCGTACGCAGGCGCGATGCGCCGAGATGGGGTCACTTTCGCGGCGTCAGACTTCTAGTTCGCATAGGCATTTCTGTGCGACAATGTCCTGCGGAATCAGCATGTGGTTTTGCTGAATGGAGGTCATCATCGTCACCACTCATCTGCGCAATGCGGCGGGTGCCTGCGCGCTTTCGATCGGTCTCCTCGTCTGCAGTAGCGGAGGGGCCATCGCCTTCGCCGATCAGACTGACGCGGATAGTGCTACCGCCGGCAGCCTCGATGACACCACCACAGGTGACGCCACGACCACAGACACCTCCACCGGTCCAACCAGCACTGTCGGCAGTCAGCCCACCGACACTGATGCGGTCGAGGACAAGGTCACAACCGTCGGCACGGAAAAGACGACCACGAGCGTGACCATCGGGAACGGACCAACCTCGACGATCCAAGCGCAGACGAACACATCCACCAAGACTGAAGAAGATCCGGACCTCGTCACCATCGCTGTGACGGAGCTCGACAAGGTCGGCATCATGCCCGGCGCAATCTTGGAAACGTCTCCGACACAAGCGGTTACGCCTTCCGCTGTCGAGTTCCAGCCACCGTCGGGATCGAACTCCGGTGCCGGTTCGGCGAAGTTGGCCGAAAGCGATGACTACGCCCCCGCACCGCTTGCTGCGCCGGCGGAAAAGACCTTCGCGACCGGTCTGACGGGCCGAGGGCCGGATCCGCTTTCCAACGCCGTCATCGTGCCCGTGTCGAACGCGATCGTCACCCTTGCGCGGGGACTGGGGCAGGGCGCTTTCACGCTCGCACAACTGCCGACGTCCGCGACGCCGGTCACCGACGTTATCGAGGCTCTATCGTTGATGGTCGGCGGCGTGATCGGAGCGGTCGTCGAGGTCTCTCGGGTGCCCGGAAACCTGATCACCTTGCTTGCGGCCAACCCTGCAAGTGTCCAGCCGCCGCCGATCGGTGCGAGCAGAACCGTCGTGAGCACAGTGCGGACACCAGTTGACCTCATGCTCGGGCCCGGGGTGTCGCAGGCGCAACCCCCGATCGCGACGGCGGGCGCACCGCTGTTCGGTACAGCCATCTATGCGGCCGCCGCCGGGAGCGCTCCCGCGACCAGCCTCAAGAACCAATTGTCGCTGTCCGGTCTGGCCCCGGTCCCCTCGGGCGTCAGCCCGGCGACCACATCGTTCCTCGATCACGTGGTCAGGTCGGTTCTGGTGCCCGCGTCGTTGACGGCGCTCGCCGCCATCGCCGTGCCGGGTCTCGGTGGTCTGCTGATCGTGTGCGCCGCCGGTGTCCGGGTTGGCTATCGGCAGGCGAAGGCCGGTCTGGCATTGCGGGCGTCGGGAATTGCACGGTTCGCAGGCCCTGGTCCAATGGGCGTCGTTCGGTCGGGTTCGCTGATCGCGCTGCACACCCGGACCCCGAAGTTCGCCAAGACGCCGGCAGTCAAAGGGAAGTCGGCGACGGGACCGCGCCTCCTCGAGAGCGTCGCTTAGCCGACGCGGGATCGCGCCGCATCCAACACCTTTTCGATCTCGACCCACGTCTGGCGGACTATGTCGGCCACCGGAAGAAGATCGGCGATGCGCGAAGACACCTGACCGGTGTTGGCGACACTGGCTTCCATATCACCGCCGAAGTAGAGCTCGGTCACCTTGCCGAGCAGCTTGGCGTTCGGATCATGCTCCGCGACGCGTGCGGCCAGGCCCGTGCGGAGGACACGCATCGTCGGGTTGCCCGGAATGTCGAGCAAAACGGTGCCCGCGTCATTGCCGGCGACGATCGCATCCTTGAAGTTCATGTGCACCAACGACTCGCGGCTCGCCAGCATCCGCGTGCCCATTTGAACGCCCTCCGCGCCCAGAACCAAGGACGCCGCGGCGGACTGCGAGTCGCACATCCCGCCCGCGGCGATGATCGGCAAATCGACGTGGGCCGCGACCAGGGGGAGCAGCACCATCGTCGAGGCTCCCAGCGCGGATTTGAAGCCGCCGCCCTCGACACCCTCGACGACCAAGGCGTCGACTCCGGCGTCGACCGCCTTGCCTGCCGCACGCAACGAGCCGACGACGTGTACCACCGTCATGCCGGCGTCGTGCAGTCTTGCCGTGAACAACGCGGGATCACCCGCGGAGGTGAACACGTGCCGCACACCCGCCGCGGCGAGCATTTCGACGATCGAGGGGTCACCCTTCCAGCCCTGGATCATCAGGTTGGCCGCGACGGGCAGGTCCGTCAGCGTGCGCACCCTCATGAGGTCCGCACGGCCCTCTGGGGTCAAGGTCTCGATCATCCCCAGCCCGCCGGCCTCTGAGACCGCTGCGGCCAATTCCGCGCGCGCGATGTACGTCATGGGGGCTTGAACGACGGGATAGTCGACGCCGAGAAGGGTTTGCACTCTATTGGGCACAGACCATTTAACCGCGCTGAGCGGGCAAGCAGCCGGCTGTCGCCTTTTTACATTGAGTGCTTTATGATTTTTCGCATGGCCAAGCCACCCCTGTCGATGAAGCCGACCGGCTGGTTCCAAGTTGCGTGGTCTGACGAGATCAAGATCGGCGACGTGCACCGGATGACGTACTTCGGCACCGAGATGGTCGCGTGGCGAGCCGAGTCCGGCCAGCTCACCGTGATGGACGCATACTGCGAGCACCTCGGCGCGCACCTCGGTCACGGTGGTCATGTCGAGGGCGAGGTCATCCAATGCCCGTTCCACGGCTGGCAGTGGAACCACGAGGGTCGCAACGTGTGCATTCCGTATCAGGATCGGCCCAACCGGGGCAGGCGTATCCGCACCTACCCGACTGTCGAACGCAACGAGTCCGTCTACATCTGGCACGACATCGAGCGCCGCGAACCGTATTTCGACGCACCGGACATCTTCGCGAGTTTCGGCGACGGCAGCAGCGCGGCCGACTACTACCCGCAGCAGCGGCTCTACCGCGAAACGTTGGAGCTGCACCCCCAGTACGTCCTGGAGAACGGCGTCGACTTCGCCCACTTCAAGTTCGTGCACCAGACGCCGATCGTGCCGGTCTTCACCCGCCACGACTTCGACAACGACGTGTCATACGTCGATTTCACGATCACCTTCGAAGGCGACGATCAGCAGAGCATCGAAGACGTCGACAGCAGGGTCGAAGCGATCAACGGTGGTCTCGGGATCGCTGTGACGAAAAGCTATGGGATGATTGATAATCGGACTATCTCCGCAGTCACCCCGGTCGACGATCGCACGTCCGACGTTCGGTTCATGGTCTACATCGGGCGCACGCCGGGCCGTGACGACGAGCGGGCCGAGATGAAGGCCCGCCAGTTCGGTGACGAAGTCATCCGGCAGTTCACTCAGGACATCCACATCTGGCAGCACCAGCGATACTCGGATCCGCCCGCGTTGGCGAATGCCGAGCAGGATGGGTTCACCGCAATCCGGCAGTGGGCCTTGAAGTTTTATCCCGACGGCCTCGGCGGTAGCGCCGCCGACCTGCAATCCGCTTCCAAGAGAGGGCAGAAGAGTTGAGTGCAAATCGTAAGCCGATCCGCGTGTTCCAGGTCGCGACGGGCAACGTCGGCAGCGAGATGATCAAGCGGATCGCCGACCGGCCCGACCTCGAACTGATCGGTGTGCACTGCTACTCACCGGAAAAGGTGGGGAAGGACGCCGGCGAGCTCGCCGGGCTGGCGCCCAACGGGGTGGTCGCGACCGGGTCGATCGAGGAGATCATCGCCGCCAAGCCCGATGTCCTGACCTTCCACGGCGTCTTCCCGGACGAGGACCTCTACGTCAAGATCCTCGAGGCCGGCATCAACATCGTCACCACCGCGGACTGGATCACCGGCTGGCACCGCGACACCAACCATCCGCATCCGTCGGGTAAGCCTGTCTCGCAACTGCTTCGGGAGGCATGTGAGAAGGGCGGTTCCACCTTCTACGGCACCGGGATGAATCCAGGCCTGAACCAGATCCTGGGAGTCGTGTGCTCGGCCGACGTCGCCGAGATCGAGAACGTCACCACGATCGAGTCGGTCGACGTGTCGTGTCACCACTCGAAGGACACCTGGATCGAGGTCGGCTACGGCCTGCCCGTCGACGATCCGAGCATTCCGGGCAAGTTGGAGAAGTACACCCGCGTATTCGCGGACAGTGTGCTGATGATGGCCGATTGCTTTGGTCTGACACTCGATGAGGTCAAGTTCAGCTTCGAACTCGGGGCGTGCACCAAGGACGTCGATCTGGGCTGGTACGTGCTGCCGAAGGGTTCGCTCGGCGGCAACTACATCAAGTATCAGGGCATGGTTGACGGCGTGCCCAGAGTTGAGACGCATCTGGAGTGGCAGATGACTCCGCATACGGATCCGAGCTGGGATATCAAGGGCTGCTACATCACACAGATCAAGGGCGATCCGTGTGTGTACAACAAGCACATGATCTTCCCGAAGCCCGGAGTCGACCTGTCCGACCCGGCGAACTTCGCGTCGATCGGTATGACGGTGACCGGAATGCCCGCCTTGAGTGCGATCACGTCCGTGGTCGATGCGCCGCCCGGGCTGGTGACGAGCGCCGATATACCGTTGCGTGGGTTCGCGGGCCGCTTCAAGTTGTGACCGTCTCAGGCCACGCTGAGTTTCAGCCTTTCCAGACGACGCACGAGAAGGCTGGGCAGCCACCTGCCGGTGTCGACTGGCTCGATCCACGAGGTGCGCTCGAGGAGTCGGCCGATGACGATTCTCGCTTCCAGCCTCGCGAGCGCTGCGCCGACACAGAAGTGGGCTCCCTTGCCGAAAGTGATGTGCCCCTTACCGCCCGGTCGGTCAAGGCGGAAATCGTTGGCAGAGGGGAAATGTGACGGGTCCCGGTTTGCCGCCCCCCACAGCAACACCAGACGTGACTCGGCGGGCAGGTCGACGCCGAAAAGCACAGTGTCGTTGATGACGTGGCGGTAGTGCCCCCGGAAGGGCGGCTCGAACCGCAGCACTTCTTCTAGAAAGGCCCCCAGCAGATCCGGATCATCACGGACCTCCCGCTGGACGGCGGGTTGTGAAGCCAGCACGTGTGCAGCGGATCCGATCAGCGACGCGGTGGACTCACCGCCGGCACTGAACAATGTCGCCATGATGTTGAGTGCAGTCGCGTCGGTCAAATCCCCTGCGGCGCGGGCCGTCGCAAGATCACCGAGCAGATTGTCCTGCGGGTTGTCGGCAGCCTGCTGAAAGTGCTCGTTGATGTAGACGGCGAGTTCCATGACGGCGACGCCCGCCTCGGTGACTTCCTCCTGGCTGACCAGGCCCTCGACCGTTTTCGTGCCGGCGTAGCCCCACCGCATCAGCTGCTCGGTATCGACATCAGGTACGCCGATGAGGCGGGTGACGATCATCATCGGCAGCCGGTTGGCCATCGCCGACATCCACTCGATGCGTCCGTCGTGGACATGCTCGTCCCACAATCGGGCTTCCATCTCGCCGACATACTCCTCGACCGACTTGATCCGCCTCGCTGCGAGTTGTGGCAGCAACAACTTGCGGTGGGCGGCGTGGGCGGGGTCATCAGCCGTCGCCAGCGCTTGCAACTCGCTGCCGAGCTCACTGAACGCGAAACGTCCGACCTTGCCGTTCTCGTAGGTCATCGTTGCGGTCAAATTCGATGAGAAATCTTCCGGCCGTGCGATGACCTCATTGATGGCATCCCAACCGGAGACGGCGTAGAACCCCGAGTCGCCGATCGCATGTACCTGGCCGCTGGCATGCATTCGCTCGTAAAGAGGATACGGATCCTGGATGTTCTCATCGTCGAACAAAGCCAGTCCGAGCTGACCCTCTTGCACCGTCATTTCTCAAGGCTGAGGCGCAATGCGCACCGCGTCAACGGCGGCGCGTGAAGTTGAAACGCCAAGTCGCGGCAGTTGACAGAGGCTGTCTCACGTCACGGCTTGTAGCAGCAATTTCCGTGAGATGGATACACGATTTTGTCTCAACGTGAGATCATCCGTTCCATGACTCGCACAGACTGGCTGGTGGGCGACGACCGGCGAACGGCGGCCGCTGAGCGCATCTACGCCGCCGCCACCGAGATGATCGCCAGCGGTGGACTGGACGCGTTCGATGTCGACACGCTCGCGTCGCGGGTGCACTGCTCGCGCGCGACGATCTACCGCCACGCGGGCGGCAAGGCCGAGATTCGTGAGGCCGTACTCATCCGCGTCGCTGACCGGATCATCACCACGGTCCGCGAGTCCGTCGACCACCTCACCGGCTCCGGCCGTATCGTCACGGCGATCTCGGTGGCCCTGAAAGAGATTCGGTCCGATCCACTGGGACGCTTGATGATGTCCTCGGTGAAGGCTCAGGAGATCAGGTTGTTCACTGACTCTCCGGTGGTCGCGCGGTTCGCCCGTGACATCAACGGCCTCACCGAGGACGATCCACAAGCCGCGCAGTGGATCGTCCGCATCGTGCTGGCGCTGATGTACTGGCCCGTGGACGACGCCGAGGTCGAACGCCAGATTGTGCAGCGCTTTGTCTCGCCGGCCTTCGATTCGGCCGCCGTAACATCTGGAGAACCATGACCTCCAACGTCACGCCGCGTCGTCCCGCCAACGGCAAGCAGGTTCGCGCGGACCGCACGCGGGCGATGGTCATCGACGAGACCGTGCACTGCGTCCTCGAGGAGGGGTTCGGCGCCGCGAGCGCCAAACACATCACCGAGCGCGCCGGTGTGACGTGGGGTGTGATTCAGTACCACTTCGGTGACCGCGACGGTCTGCTGATGGCCGTCGTCGACAGTGGGTTCAGCGAGTTGCTGGCGAAACTGCGAGAGGTCGAACCCAAACTGGGCTCACACATCGGACGTGCGAGGACCGAACTTCTCGTCAACACTGTCGCGGACGCATTTCTGAGTCCGACATCGATTGCGGCACTGGAGATTCTGATCGCGACGAGGGCGAGCCGGGCGGACGTCGACCAACGTCATCTGCTGAATTTGTTCGCGACGCTCACCGGTCTCGGTCGTTATGTCGCCGAGGGACTCGAGCCCGAGCGCGCAGATGCGGTCGGCAATCTCGTGTGGACCACGTTGATGGGCACCATGGTGGCCACCATGGCGGTGCCGGACCCCGTCGACGTCAGCCGCGAACTACGTGCGTTGACCGATGCGATCACGGCGTACGTCGACGAGGCGCGCAGAGGTTAGCGCGGTGCGGCCCGTGTCGGCTCGGTCGCGGCACCGGCCGGCGCTGCCGCGCGGCGGTGGGTGGCGAGCACGCAACCGACGAGGATGAGCACCAGGGCAGCGACGTTCCACGGCGTGAGCTGTTCGTTCAGCACGATCACCCCGGCCGCCAGAGCCACCGCCGGATTGATGTAGGTGAATACCAGCGCCCGAGCCGCCCCGACCTCGCGGATCAGGGCGAAGAACACCATGAACGCCAACGCCGTGCAAATCACGGCGAGCCCGGCGAGTGCCAAAAGCACTTGAGTGGAGGGCATTTCAGATGGCCAGGTGACCGCGGCCGGCACCGCATACACCAGTGCCGCGAAGCCGAGACACACTGCAGTCATCGGCAGTGCAGGCACGTCGGCCAGATGGCGCGCGGCGATCAGCGGTGCGATCGCGTAACACGTCGCCACCAACAGCACCTCGATGATCGGCCACGTGCTGCCCCCGATGTGCGGGCCTGCGAGAACCGCGACACCCGCGATGCCGACGGCGAGGCCGAGGATCCGTTTGGCGCCGAGTCGCTCGCCGCCGGTGAGGCGGTCCAGCGCCGCGGCGATGATCGGAGCCGCGGCGATGAGAAGACCGGTCATCGAACTGCTGAGGTGACGTTCGGCGTCCGACAGCAGCCACCACGCGGCGATGATTTCGAAGAAAGCGAATCCCAGCAACGCCTTCCAATGGTCGCGCACGATGGTCACCGTCCGTCGCGACATGGCCAGCGGGAGCAGGACCGCGGCGCCGACGGCGACGCGGGTGAACACCAGCACCGGTACCGAAACGCCATCGACCGCAATCTTGATCAGCAGGTAGGGGATACCCCAGATGATGCTCATCGCGAGGAACAGGATCCATCCGCGCGAGCTCACGCAGCCACCCTACGTTGCGAATTCGGCGCGTTAACCGACCGCGAGGGTTGACCAGCGCGCCCGATTCGCTACTACGTGGTGAGCTCCGCATACCGGCCGACGTGATAGTCCGTTGAACCGAACTCGAACTGGGCCGCGGTCAACCGCTTGAAGTAGTGGCCGATCGCCAGTTCCTCCGTCATACCCATACCGCCGTGGAGCTGCACCGCCTGTTGACCGATGAAGCGCGCGGCGCGCCCGACTGTGGCCTTGGCCGCCGATACCGCTCGGGCACGGATTTCGGGTTCGGAATCGAGCTTGAGGACCGTGAGGTAGACGGCAGCGACGGCCTGCTCGAGTTCCATGTACATGTCGACCATCCGATGCTGCAGCGCCTGAAAGCTGCCGATCGGCTGTCCGAACTGATGGCGCTGCTTGGCGTATTCGACGGTATCGGACAACACCTTTCGCATGCAGCCGACCGCTTCGGAGCAGACCGCCGCCGCCCCTTCGTCACGCGATGTGGCGATCGACGGCCAGGCCTGACCTTCCTCGCCCAGCAGTGCTTCGCCCGGCAGCGTCAGCCCGTCGAAGACGATGTCGGCGGCGCGTCGGTCATCGACGGTGCGATACGGGTGCGTCTTGATACCAGCGGTCGCCCCGTCCAGCTCGACGACGAACAACGACATGCCGTCATCGGTGCGGGCAGTCACGAGCAGGTGAGTCGCCAACGGGGCGCTCATCGCGACGATCTTCGACCCTCGAAGAACCCACCCGTCGCCGCCACGCTCTGCGATCGTGGACACGTCCTGCCAGTTCTCGCCCGACGATGCTTCCGCCGCTGCCAGCGCGACGACCGCATTGCCTTCCACGATCTTCTCGAGCAGCGACGTCGCGACGGGACCGCCCGCACGCTGCAGCAATCCGCCCGCGACCACCACAGTGTCCACATAGGGCTCGACCACCAGCGCGTGCCCGAGCGCCTCGGCGATCACCATGATCTCGACCGGGCCGCCGCCGATGCCGCCGACATCCTCGGGCAGTGCGGCGCCGAGGATGCCGAGTTCATTGGCGAAGCCACTCCAGATGTCGGGCTGCCAGCCAGGGCCCGTCTTCGCCGCGGCGCGGCTCTTCTCGAGGTCGTATCGGGTCGCCAGGAACTTGCCGAGCCCGTCGCGCAGCAGTTCCTGTTCCTTGCTCAGGTTGAAGTCCATGTGATGCCGCCTATCAAAGTCCGAGAGCCGCTTTGGCCAGGATGTTGCGCTGAATCTCGTTGCTGCCCGCGTAGATCGAGCCGGCGCGATCGTTGAGATAGCGCAGCGGCGCGACGGCCTGCCACTCGTCGCCGCTGATGTAGTCGTCGGCGGGGGCCTCGTATTCGGTCACCGGGCCGCCGGGACAGGCCGCGTGTGGTTGGTAGACCCGTCCGCGTGGGCCGGCCGCTTCCATCGCGAGCTCGGTCAGCGCCTGACTCAACTCGGTGGCGAGCACCTTCAGCATCGACGACGCCACGCCCGGATTCTTGCCCTCGGCGACGGCGGCGAGCACCCGGTATTCGAGAATCTCCAGAACTTCGGTACGGATTCGCGCGTCAGCCAGCTTTCGCGCGAAGGCGGGGTCGTCGAGCAGGCGCCCGCCGGCGGGACCGGGCTGATCGGCGGCGACGGAGGCGATCTCGTCGGCCATCACCTGCAGCGCCGGCGATGACGCGCCGCCACCGCGCTCGAACTCCAGCAGGTACTTCGCGACGGTCCAGCCCTCGTCGATCTTGCCGAGCACATTGGCCTTCGGCACCCGAACCTCGTCGAAGAAGACCTGGTTCTGCACCTCCTCGCCGGAGGTCATGACGAGAGGGCGGATTTGGATGCCCGGCGTTGTCATGTCGATGAGGACGAACGTGATGCCCTGCTGTTTCTTCTGGGCCTTCGAGGTCCGCACCAACGCGAACATCCAGTTGGCCTCGCGGGCGTGGGTCGTCCAGATCTTGCTTCCCGTGCACACCAAGTGGTCGCCATCGTCGACGGCGGCCATCGACAGCGCCGCCAGGTCGGAGCCGGCTTCGGGTTCGGAATACCCCTGGCAGAAGAACACCTCGCCGGTCAGGATGCGGGGCAAAAAGAAGTCCTTTTGCTTCTGCGTGCCGAACTTGACCAGCGCGTGCGCGACCATGCGGATGCCCATCGGAGACAGCGACGGCGCTCCGGCCAGCTGGGATTCTCTACTGAAGATGTAGTGCTGGGTCAGGGTCCAGTCGCAGCCGCCGTGCTCGACGGGCCACGCGGGTGCCGCCCAACCACGTTCGTGGAGAATGCTCTGCCACTTCATGCTCGCTTCGTGATCGGCGTAGACGCTCGTCATGAGGCGACCGGCGCGGCGCAGTTCCGGTGTCAGCTTGTCGTCCAGAAATTCGCGCACTTCGTCGCGAAAAGCCACATCGGCCGACGACCACGTGAGGTCCATGGTTGATCCCCTGTCTGCAGGACGCTACGGACAGAGTAAACCTAGTTAGTTAAGTGGGATACAGGCGGTCGTACCTTCAGGGCGACATGAAGTGCGTGGTGGCGCGATAAACCTTGGCCTTGTACATCGCGGCGTCGGCGTCGCGCAGGATCTCTGCCGCGTCACGCGAATCCTCAGGAACCACCTGGGTCACGCCGATACTCGCGGTGAGGCTGCACGCGATGCCGGCGACATCCAACGGTGCGGCGAGGGCGGCATGCAGTCGCTCGGCAAGGCCTTCCAGCGCGGAGTAGTCGGGGTTTCCGAAAAGCAGTGCGACGAACTCGTCTCCGCCGTGGCGGGCGATCAAGTCCTCGGAGCGCAGGGTGGCTCGTAACCGCTGCGCCGCGGTCTTGATCACGGCGTCGCCCGCGTAGTGGCCGAACGCATCGTTGACGGTCTTGATGTTGTCGAGATCGATGAACATGACCGCCGCCAGCGTGGGTGGGTCGGCCTGCAGCGCCTGGGTCGCCTGCGCCTCGGCATACGCTCGGTTCGGGAGCCCGGTGAGTGAGTCGTGATGAGCTTGATGTTTGAGCTGAAGTTGCGCATCACGCTGGTCGGTGACATCGGTGAACGACGCGAGCAGCGCCTGCTGGCCGGTCTCGGCCGGGTCGAGCAGGCGGGAGCTGACGGAAAGCCAGCGACGCGCGCCGTCCGGCCGGTCGAAGCCGACGACTACGTGCCGAGGCACGAGACCGGTGGTCAGTGACCTCACGAAGAACGGATGCCAATCCTCGAGCTCGTGGCCTTCGGCGTCATACAGCGGGAATGCCTCCGAGAGGTCTGCGTAGTGGGGCAGCTTGCCGCTGAACGGCAAGCCGAGGATGCGGCGCGCGGCGGGGTTGATCCACTCCGGCTGGCCGTCCGCGTCGAGAACCACCACGCCTTCGACGAGTGAGTCCACGACGATCTGAAACCTGCGCTCGGCTCGCCGCAGGGCCGTCTGGTCAGAGCAGACGAGGACGTAACCGTCGTCCATCGCCGCGGCTGCGACCCGAACGATGAGCGCCGTGCCGTCCGCGGAGTAGTGAATCGAGTGCTCGACGCCGCCGTCTGCGACGATTGCGGCGGGATCGACGGCGGCGCCGACCGCCTCGGTGATCGGGAGGTCCAGTGCGTCCGCCGCGGACCTGCCGTAAATGGCTTCGGCCGCTGGATTCCAGGTGGTGATCGTGCCAGCTAACGTCGTCGCGATGATTGCGTCCGTGGCGTGAGTTACGAGTGCGGCCTGATATCGCAGGGTGGCCTCGGCGGCCTTCTCGATCGTCAGGTCGCGGAAGATCACTTGGTAAGCAGGTTTGCCGTCCCAGCTCGTCAGCACCGACACGATTTCGGCGTCCACCGGGCTGCCGTCCAGCCGCAGCATCACCGCTTCCGCGGCCGGCGTGCTGTCACCCTCCCCGTGCAGAGAGGCAATGCGGCCGAGCATCGGTGCGATGGAATCGGGATGGACGAAATCCGTGATCATCCGCCCCACGAGGTCATCTGCGCTCTTGGCGGCGATCCCCCTGACACCGGCGGGATTTACGTAAACTACACGCCCTTCGGCGTGGACACACATGGGGTCGGGGCTGTGTTCCAACAGCCGCCTGAAGCGCTCTTCGACCGGATCGAGCGGTTGAGACGAGGCGTCGTTCGTGGCCGCGTCGTCGTCACTGGCCGTCATCGACGGCTCCTCGATCCCAAGTTAGCTGGTGGTTCACGCAGCTCAACGGTGTGCGTCGTCACTGCACCCACTGTCCCATGTGTGACATTCTGCCTGGTCAACTCCGGCGGAATAGGCGTTAATTGAATGGGGAATTTCTCAGCAACGGGCAAACAGAAAGGCGATAAATCATGGTAGGACCGATGACCATCACCGGGATCGGTGCAGTAACGGGGTATGGCTGGGGCGCGGAGCCGCTGTGGACCGGCCTGATCAGCGGCAAGCCTGCCGCAAAATTGGTCGGGGGGTTCGGTTCGAGCGGCGATGAGGATGCGTGGGTGGCTCAGATCGCCGACGAGGGTAATCCGCTCGACGGGCTCACCAGGTTTTCCCGTGCGATGCGCGGGGCCGCTCGCGAAGCCGTGACCGACGCATTCGAGCGGGGCTGGGTGCCCGGCCGCAGGGTTGGGCTGCTGCACGCCGTCGTGATCTCCGAGGTCGAGGGTTGGCGCGACTTCTACCTCAAGGACGCGGCCCATCGCAGAATTCGCGACTACCTCACCTTGATGCCGTCCACCCCGGTGTCGATGCTGATGAAGGAATACGACTTCCATGGGCCCGCGATGAACGTCTCGGCGATGTGCTCGTCGGGCAACGCCGGGTTGATCACCGCGAAGATGTGGCTGGACAGCGGCTTCGTCGACGACGTGGTGTTCGTATCCACTGACCTGTCGCTGACGCCGGAGAACGTAGAACATTTCGTACGCCTCGGCGTCGGCGTCGTCGACGTCGAACCGCTCGACGCGTGCCGCCCGTTCCAGGAGGGCAGCCGAGGCTTTCCGGCGGGCGAAGCCGCGGTTTCCTTCGTCCTGTCCAAAGGCGTCGAGCGGCCTTACGCACAAATGCTCGGTGGCGACATGTCCCACGACGCTCACCACCTGACGTCGGTCGACCCCGCCCGTACGTACATCGATCAGTGTGTCCGCAACGCGCTGAGTGCGGCGAACACATCGACCGACGAGATCTCCTATCTCAACGCTCACGGACCCGGCACCCAGCAATGCGACGCCGCAGAGGCCGGAATCGTCGACGAGGTACTGCACGGCATACCGGGCATTTACTCCATCAAGCAGATGGTCGGGCACTGCCAGGGCGCCGCGGCGGCCGTCGAGCTCGCCGCGGCCGCACTCAGCTATGAGCACGGAACCGTTCCTGCGCCGCCGACCGTGGCTCCCGGTCACCCGCGACTGCTGGATGGGCCCACGCGGATGAAACCCGGTGCGCTGACGCTGAAGACGTCATTGGGCATGGGCGGACACAACTCGGCGGTGGTGCTCGCACCGGCTGCCTGATTAGTTTCCGAATCAACATTGTGGACCCCCTGATTGCCCGTAGTCTGCGGCCTGCCCGGCTTCGGTGTACCGCCGATCCTGGGGAGGAGAGTTCAGTCGCCCGATGGGCGTTGATGTCTGGGCACCTGCGCCGTCAGCCGACAGGGAGAACATGAGTCATCGAGTTTCCGGCCGTCGCGACGAGTGGCGCCCGCCTCGGCGTGCGGCAGATCAGGCGCCCGCGTCGGCTCCGACTCGGCGGTGGTCGGTGTTGGGCGTCATCGGGGCGGCGCAGCTGATGGTCGTCCTCGACATCACCATCGTGAACATCGCTCTGCCGTCGGCTCAAGACGAACTCGGATTCGACGTCGCGAGCCGGCAGTGGGTGATCACGGCTTACTCGCTGGCCTTCGGCAGCCTGCTGTTGCTCGGGGGCCGGTTGTCCGACCGGGTGGGCGTCCGCCGCACGCTGATCATCGGACTGCTCGGATTCGCAGGGGCGTCTGCTGTCGGCGGCGCCGCCGGCGGGTTCGCGATGCTGATCGCGGCGCGCGCGGGCCAGGGAGTTTTCGCCGCCATCCTTGCCCCGGCGGCACTATCCACCCTCAACATCACGTTCACCGAACCCGAAGACCGCGCAAGAGCGTTCGCCGTCTTCTCCGCGATCGCGGCCAGCGGCGCCGTCGTTGGACTGCTTCTCGGGGGTGCGGTGACGGAGTTGCTTTCCTGGCGGTGGTGCCTCTACATCAATCTGGCGTTGGCGTTGCCGGCGGCGGCCGGCGCGTTCTTCATCGTGCGAGCCGCCCCACGGCCGCGCCGGGCCGGGCTCGACTGGCCCGGCGCGGTATCCGCGAGCGGCGGGCTCTTCTGTCTGGTGTACGGGTTGTCAACGGCTGAGTCGGACGGCTGGACCGCATCGCTCACCGTCGTCCTGCTCACCGCGTCGGCGCTGCTGATCGTGGCCTTCGTCGTCATCGAAACGCGGGTGCAAGCGCCGCTGCTCCCTCTCCAGATCGTCGCGGATCGCAACCGGGGTGGCGCCTACCTGACGATTGCGCTCACGTTTTGCGCGATGTTCGCGGCGTTCCTGTTCCTCACCTACTTCATGCAGCGCGACCTGATGTACAGCCCACTCGCTACCGGTGTCGCCTTCCTGCCGATGGCTGCCGGCATTGGGCTCGCCGCCGCATTGGCGAACACGGTGTTGATGCGCCGCGTCGGGCCGCGCCCGATAATCCCGACGGGCATGGTCGTGGCAGCGGCAGGCATGGCCTGGCTCGGCCGGCTCGCGGTCGATGCGACGTACACCCGCGACATCCTCGGCCCGATCATCCTGCTCGGTCTCGGCATGGGGATGGCGTTCTCACCGGCGGTGGCTACCGCGACAAGCGGTGTCGCCACCCGGGACGCAGGCGTCGCCTCGGCGATGGTCAACACCAGTCAGCAAATCGGCGGAACGGTCGGTACCGCCGCCCTTTCGACGATCTTCACCACGGTGCTGGATCGCTATATCCACCACCACCAACCGCCCACCCCCGCTGTCGCGGCAACCGGGGCCATCCACGGGTACACCGTGGCCTTTCACATCGCGAGCGTGCTGTTCCTCGTCGGCGCGATTCTGACGGGCATCATCTTGCGGAGCGGACGATTGATCAACAATGAACCAATTCATATCTGAGCGCCCTTTTGGCAAGCGGCTGAGCGGGTCCCCTGTCGGTCGGTGGGCTGGCACTTTCACGGTGCCCAAGCAATCAAGCAACGAGATGACTTTGTGCCAGGTCAGGAGGAAGGTGACATGCCGGTTAACTTCGCCAGCTACTACTCCCGCGACCATTTGCCAGGCGTTAACATTTGTCAATGCCGAGGTCCGCGTGCCATCCATGAGGGGTGAGCGCTGATGACCGCTGGCGGGCGCAAAGAACGCAGCCGCGATCATTACTATTGGCTCACAGCGTTTCTCGCGGCGCGAGGAGCTCAAACGACCACGTGTCGGGCGATCGCGGCGTTCATAACTTTCTGCGGGATCATCCCGTTGGCGTTGGCCTTTGGTTCCCCCGGCGCGTCCGGCACGTGGGACCGATGGGTGGCGGTGGTCGGCGGGGTGGCCGCTTTCGCGATGGCCGCATGCTGGCTGCGGAGTCGTTGGCCCGCTCGTATCACATCGGAAGTATGTGTCGTCGTCGGCTCCCTCTACACGGCAATCGCCACCCTGATTCAAGGCGATCCTGTCGTCGGGCTTTTGGGATCGACAGCGTTCGCAATCGTCGGCGGCTTCGTCGCGCTGTTCCATTCGATGCGATTGCTGATGTTCATGTGGTTGGTCGGCGGCGCGACAATCGTGGTTCTGGCGGTGCGGATAGCTGAGACCAATCCGGCGTTGGCGGTCTGCGGCGCACTTCTTGTCGCCCTGGTGAATGCCTTCGTGGTGTTCGCATGCCGGACGCTGCTGCGGTCGATCAACAGTGAGGCGATGTTCGACGACGTCGAACCACTGACCAGCCTGCTGACCCGGGATGCCTTCGCCGAGAAGGTCGCAACGCTCATGAGTTCGCGAGCCCGCGGCGATGACCGCTACCTAGCGGTGGCCGTGGTGAACCTCGACAGCTTCTCGCTCCTACAGGACATGGCCGGCGTCGTGGCGGCCAACCGGGCGCGAGTGGCCATCGGCCAGCAGTTGCGCGAAACGGTTCGACGCGTCGCTGTGCTCGCTCACGTAGCCGAGGCGGAGTTCTTCATCGCCGACATCCTCACCAGCGATGATCCGTCCCCCTTCGTGGAGCGGGTGCGGGCGACGATCGCAACGTCGCCCAGCCGACTGACCGCCAGCATCGGCGTGGTGAGCACTCCGCTGAGCCCCCTGGCGGGGCACCCTCCGTACGACGTCCTCGACGAGCTCCTCGGCATCGCCACCACGGCGATGCGTCAGGCCCGCCGTGAAGGCGGGAATCGGGTAAAGCAGGTCCTTTCCCCCGCGCTGGCCGTCCTGGATCGCCCCTCCGGGGGCGCCTGGGAATCCGAAGAATCGGCCTGACAGGCTCTTCCCGTCGCCCACCGCGTTTCTCGACGAAGTCGAATCGAATGTGGAACGCCTCGTCTGCTCGCCGCCGGTGTTGTGGCACTGTGAGCACCGGATCATCCGATACGGCAACCAGACAGTGGATTTTCAAAAGGAGCGACAGTGAAAACCTTCAGTGGGCTCGATGAGCTGATCGCGGCGCAAGGCAGCCAGCTCGGTCCGACGGAGTGGCTCGAGGTCACGCAGGACCGCGTCAACACATTCGCGGACGCCACCGATGATCATCAGTGGATCCATGTCAACCCCGAACGCGCGGCCAACGGCCCGTTCGGCGGAACGATCGCTCATGGATTGCTGACACTGTCACTGATTCCGCACTTCTCCCACCAGCTGTACACGGTCGAGAACATCACGATGGCAATCAACTACGGCTACAACAAGGTTCGCTTCATCACGCCGGTCAAGGTGGGCGCCAAGATCCGGGCCCGCGCAGAGCTCACGAAGGTCGATCAGCTCGACGGGGGAGCGCAGGCGACGATGACGACGACCGTGGAGATCGAGGGCTCGGACAAGCCCGCCGCCGTGGCGGAATCGATCGTCCGCTTCCTGGCGTAGTCCCTGGGCTTCGCGTCGGCCCGAGAGCGCCACGCGTCAGAACTGCGTCGAACCCTGGTCGACCGATATCGCCTGGGCTGTCACCATCTTCGACTCGTCGCTGGCCAACCAGCAGACGGCGTCGGCGATGTCTTCGGGCTGAGCCATCCAGGTCGGCAGGAACGGCGTCAGCACGTTCAACAGCGCGTGGTTGCCGACGACTTCCGCCGCCTTGGCGATCGCCTCGACCATCTCCGGGGAACCCATCTCCGTGACGACGGGGCCCGGGTGCACACTGTTGACACGGATCGAATGCGTGCCGAGTTCGGCGGCGAACGCCCGGGCCATCCCGGTGACGGCGTGCTTGCTGGCGGTGTAGTGAATCATGAACGGCTGGAACTTGACTCCGGCAGCAGAGCTGATCAGGATGATCGACCCGCCCCGGCCACCGTCGACGATGTGCTGCGCGCCGGCCATCACGGTGTTCCAGGTGCCGGTGAGGTTGATGTCGATGACGTCGCGCCACTCCTGGTGAGTGATGGCGTTCCAGGCGTGCGGCGCGGTGATTCCGGCGTTGGCGACGATGATATCGAGCCTGCCGAACTCGGCGACGCCGTCGTCGACGACCTTGCGCAGCCCGTCGTGGTCGCGAGTGTCGACCGCGGCCGATAGGACGCGGCCCCCGGAGGCCTCGGCCAGCCGCACCGTCTCCTTGAGGTCCTCCGGTGTCGCCGACGGGTAGGGCACACTCGCGGGCAGCGGGCCGGCGATGTCGACGGCGATGATGTCGGCGCCTTCCCTGGCCATTCGGACCGCATGTGCGCGGCCCTGGCCACGCGCTGCCCCGGTGATGAATGCCACCCTGCCGGCGAGTCTTCGGTTCATGCCTTATCCCTTTGTGCTGCTTTGACGAGGTTCGCCCCGATGATGAGCCGCTGAATCTCGCTGGTGCCCTCGTAGAGCCGCAGCAGGCGGACGTCGCGGTAGATGCGCTCGACGGGCACTTCGCGCATGTAACCGCTTCCGCCGTGGATCTGGACCGCGAGATCGGCTACCTGGCCGACCATTTCGGTGCAGAACAGCTTCGCCGCGGACGGCGCGATCCGACGATCTTCTCCGCTGACCCACGCCCGTGCGGTCTCCCGCACCAGGGCTCGGCCGGCGAGCACGCCGGTTTGTTGATCGGCGATCATTGCCTGCACGAGCTGGAAGTTGCCGATCGGTGTGCCGCCCTGGGTGGCCGTCGCCGCGTAGGCGACGGACTCGTCGAGGGCGCGCTGCGCGGTGCCCACGGCCAGCGCGGCGATGTGGACGCGGCCACGGGCCAAGGAGATCATGGCGGCCCGGTATCCGATGTCCTCACTGCCGCCGATGAGCGCGGAGGCGGACACGCGAACGTCGTCAAAGCTGACGTCCGATGTCCATGCGCCTTCCTGGCCCATTTTTGCGTCTTTGGTGCCGACGACCACGCCGGGCGCGTCGGCGGGCACGAGGAACACCGCGATGCCCGCGCCGTCGTCGTCGGCCGGGCGGGTACGCGCAAACACGATGAACAGGTTCGCGGTCGGTGCGTTGGTGATGAAACGCTTCTGGCCGTTGATGATCCAGTCGTCTCCTGAGCCATCGCGGACCGCCTTCGTCCGCAGACCGGAGGGATTCGACCCGGCGCCCGGTTCGGTCAGCGCGAACGAGGCGACGACGTCGCCGGTGGCCATCGGCTCGAGCCAGCGCGCCTTCTGTTCATCGGTGCCGAACCCGACGAGAACCTGCCCGGCGATGCCGTTGTTGGTGCCGAACATCGACCGCAGCGCCAGCGACGTGTAGCCCAGCTCCATCGCCAACTCGACGTCCTGCGCGAGGTTCAGGCCGAGCCCGCCCCACTCCTGCGGAATCGCATAGCCGAACAATCCCATCTTCTTCGCGTGCTCGCGCAAGTCGTCGGGCACGCGGTCGTCGGCCAGGATCTCCTGCTCGCGTGGGACGACGGCAGTGCGGACGAAGGTGCGTGTCTGCGCCAGGATCTCCTGAAAGTCGTCGTCGCTGACTTCGGACGTGGTCATCGGCAGTCTCCTGTTCCGGTTGTCGCGCGAGAAGACGGAAAACTGCCTAGAAATACGCACAAAAGGGCACTTTTGCGTCTGCTCGGCCAGGGGGTCCCCGGCGGCCGCCGAAATCATATATGAAATATGATGTCTGCTTGAAGGGGCCCCTGCGGGGTTCCACCAGCCAAGAGGGGTGATCAGGTGTCGTTGCTGAGCGGTCGGACCGCGGTCGTCACCGGAGGCGCGCAGGGCCTCGGGTACGCGATCGCGGAGCAGTTCATCGCCGAGGGTGCGCGTGTCGTGCTCGGTGATCTGGACCTCGGCGCAACCGAGGCGGCGGCGAAACAACTCGGGGGAGAGCAACATGCGCTCGCCGTTCGCTGCGATGTGACGAAGGCCGATGAGGTGGATGCGCTCGTCGCCGCCGCGACCGAACGGTTCGGTGGCCTGGACGTCATGGTCAACAACGCCGGGATCACGCGCGATGCGACGCTCCGCAAGATGACCGAGGACCAGTTCGACCAAGTGATCGCCGTCCACCTGAAGGGCACGTGGAACGGCACCAAGGCGGCGGCGGCGATCATGCGCGAGAACAACCGCGGCGCGATCGTCAACATGTCGTCGATCTCGGGCAAGGTCGGCCTGATCGGCCAGACCAACTACTCGGCGGCCAAGGCGGGCATCGTCGGTATGACGAAAGCGGCCGCAAAGGAGCTGGCCCATCTCGGAGTGCGGGTCAACGCGATCCAGCCGGGGCTCATCAGATCCGCGATGACCGAGGCTATGCCCCAACATATTTGGGACCAGAAGCTGGCGGAGGTACCGATGGGTCGCGCTGGTGAACCGGCGGAAGTGGCCAAGGTCGCGCTGTTTCTCGCCAGCGATCTGTCCTCGTACATGACCGGCACCGTCCTCGAGGTCACAGGTGGGAGGCACGTATGAGTCGAGACGCTGTAATCTGCGAACCAGTTCGCACGCCGATCGGCCGATACGGCGGCATGTTCAAATCGCTGACCGCGGTGGACCTCGGTGTCACCGCGCTCACCGGGTTGCTCGAACGCACCGGGATCGATCCCGCCGCAGTGCAAGACGTCATCCTCGGGCACTGCTATCCGAGCAGCGAGGCGCCCGCGATCGGCCGCGTGGTCGCGCTCGATGCCGGTCTGCCGGTGACGGTGCCGGGCATGCAGGTCGACCGCAGATGCGGCTCGGGTTTGCAGGCGGTGATCCAGGCGTGCCTTCAGGTTGCCAACGGCGACAACGACCTCGTGGTCGCGGGCGGTGCCGAGAGCATGAGCAATGTCAGCTTCTATTCGACCGACATGCGTTGGGGCGGCGCCCGGTCGGGTGTCCAGGTGCACGACGCGCTGGCACGCGGACGCACCACCGCCGGCGGCAAGCACTACCCGGTACCCGGCGGCATGCTGGAGACCGCGGAGAACCTGCGCAAGCAGTACTCGATCTCCAGGCAGGAGCAGGACGAGCTCGCGGTGACGTCGCATCAGCGGGCAGTCGCCGCGCAGAAGGACGGGATTCTCGCCGAGGAGATCATCCCCGTCACCGTCTCAACCCGTCAGGGCGAGGAACTGATCGACACCGACGAACACCCCCGCGCCGACACCACTGTGGAGTCGCTGGCGAAGCTGAAACCTGTTCTGCTGAAAAGTGATCCCGATGCGACCGTCACAGCTGGCAATGCCAGCGGACAGAACGACGCGGCATCGATGTGCATCGTGACCACGCCCGAGAAAGCCGCCGAACTCGGCCTTACGCCGCTCGTTCGGCTGGTGTCGTGGGGATCGGCGGGAGTGGCGCCGAACATCATGGGCATCGGGCCCGTACCTGCGACCGAAGCGGCGCTCGCCAAGGCGGGACTGTCGCTGAGCGATATCGACCTGATCGAACTCAACGAGGCGTTCGCTGCACAGGCGCTCGCGGTGATGCGGGCGTGGGAATTCAACGCCGCCGATCACGACCGGACGAACGTGCACGGTTCGGGTATCTCGCTGGGCCACCCGGTCGGTGCGACCGGCGGACGAATGCTGGCGACACTCGCACGCGAGTTGAACCGCCGCGGTGCCCGGTACGGGTTGGAGACGATGTGCATCGGCGGCGGGCAGGGCTTGGCCGCCGTCTTCGAAAGGGTGGGCAAATGACCAAGCTTGCCCAGACGCTGGGCCTGACCGAGTTCCAGACTGAGATCGTCGCCAACGTACGGCAATTCGTCGACAAGGAGATCATCCCCGCCGCGCAGGAACTCGAGCACGCAGACACCTACCCGCAGGCCATCGTGGACCAGATGCGGGAGATGGGTCTGTTCGGGTTGATGATTCCCGAGGAGTACGGCGGGCTCGGTGAGTCGCTGCTGACTTACGCGTTGTGCGTCGAGGAGCTTGCCCGCGGCTGGATGAGTGTCTCCGGGGTGATCAACACGCACTTCATCGTCGCGTACATGATCCGCCAGCACGGCACCGATGCCCAGAAGCAGGACTACCTGCCACGGATGGCCACCGGTGAGACCCGCGGCGCGTTCTCGATGTCCGAGCCCGAACTCGGATCCGACGTCGCGGCGATCCGCACCAGGGGCAAGCGCAACGACGACGGCACCTACACCATCGACGGCCAGAAGATGTGGCTGACCAACGGCGGCAGTTCGACATTGGTTGCCGCGCTGGTGCGCACCGACGAGGGCGCGGACAAGCCGCACCGGAATCTCACCGCATTCCTCGTCGAAAAGCCAACGGGATTCGGCGAAGTCGCTCCGGGACTGACGATTCCCGGCAAGATCGACAAGCTGGGCTACAAGGGCATCGACACCACGGAACTGATCTTCGACGGTTACGTGGCGCAGGCCGCCGACATCCTCGGTGAAGCCCCCGGTCAGGGCTTCTTCCAAATGATGGACGGCATCGAGGTCGGTCGTGTCAACGTGTCTGCCAGGGCGTGCGGGGTGGGGATCCGAGCGTTCGAGCTCGCCGTGAACTACGCGCAGCAGCGGCAGACGTTCGGCAAGCCGATCGCAGAACACCAGGCCATTGCGTTCCAGTTGGCCGAGATGGCGACCAAGGTCGAGGCGGCGCATCTGATGATGGTCAACGCCGCGAGGCTGAAGGATTCCGGCGCACGCAACGACGTCGCGGCGGGAATGGCGAAATACCTTGCGAGCGAGTTCTGCTCGGAGGTCACCCAGCAGAGCTTCCGGATCCACGGCGGCTATGGCTACTCCAAGGAGTACGAGATCGAGCGCCTGATGCGCGACGCGCCGTTTCTGCTGATCGGTGAGGGAACCAGCGAAATCCAGAAGAACATCATCAGCAAGCGACTGCTCGCCGATTATCGGATCTGATCTGTGTCCGTTCCCGAGCTTCCCCACGCGCTGGCCAGGACGCAACTGGCCGAAGACGTCGCGCGCATCGTGCGCAAGCGGGTCTTCGACGGCACGTACGCCGCGGGCACTTACGTGCGATTGGATCAGCTCGCGGCGGATCTCGGCATCAGTGTCACGCCCGTGCGCGAGGCGCTGTTCGAACTGAAGGCCGAGGGACTGCTCGCGCAACAGCCACATCGCGGCTTCGTGGTGCTGCCGGTGACCGGTCGGGATCTGACCGACGTGTCCGACGTGCAGGCCTATATCGGAGGTGAACTCGCCGCGCGCGCAGCAACCAACATCACCGACGACCAACTACGTGATCTCCAGCAGATCCAGTCCGATCTGGAAGACGCATACGCCGCCGATGACGACGAAAGCGCCGTGCGGCTCAACCACGAGTTCCATCGTGCGATCAACGTCGCCTCGGATTCGCCGAAACTCGCCCAGCTGATGTCACAGATCACCCGTTATGCACCCGAATCGGTGTTCCCGATCATCGCGGGCTGGCCGGAGAAGTCGAACAAGCACCATCGCCGGTTGCTAGCCGCGTTGGAGAAGCGCGACGAGAACCTCGCTCGCACGGCGATGTCCGAGCATCTGGCGGCCGGGGCCAAGCCGTTGATCGAGCACCTCACGTCGCGCGGTGTAGTCCAGTAGCCTCGCGCAGTAGCGCGCGCAGTCGGGGCACATCGACCTTGCCCGTCGCCTTGCGGGGAACCGCGTCGTCGGAGTCGACGGCCAGCCACACCGACGGAACCTTGAAGGCGCTCAGCAGCCGGCGCGCTGCGTCACGGAGTTCTCCGGCAGCCAGCCGGGAGATCACAACGGCGCCGACGGCGCCGTCTACCTCCGTGACGAAGGCACCGCCCACCCCGTCGATCGTGCGCAGCGCATCCTCGACCTCGCTGGGGTACACGGTTGCGCCGCTGACCTTGAACATGTCGTCGGAGCGACCGTGGTAGAACATGAAACCGTCGTCATCAAGGTGGCCGAGATCGCCGGTGGGGTAGAAGCCGTCAGCGGTGAACAGCTCATGGTGACTGACGCGGCAGATGCCCCGCATCATGTTGGGTCCGCGGAGCTGGATCATCCCGACAGTGCCGCGGGGGACGGGTGTGCCGTCGTCCGCGTCTACGATCCGAACCTCCGTGCCGTCGAACGGTTTTCCGCAGCTGCCCCACGCGGACCGCGGCATGTCGGTATCGGCGGGATAGCCGCAGTATGGGCCGAACGATTCGGTCATCCCGAACAGCCTCGCCCTGGCGCCGGGTTCGGCTCGCTGATCGGCGGGTAGCAACGCCTCGAGGCTGCCAGGACGCAGTGACGACAGATCGGCTGCCACTGCATCAGTTTCGCGTGCCAGCGCCGCCGCTTGATCCGGCCACCCGCGGAACAAGGTGACGCGTTCGCGCTCGAGCAGTCGCAACGTCGTCTCGGGCCGGGGGATCTGCTCGGTGACCAGCGTGGCGCCGGCGAGCAGTGCCGACAGCACACCACTGCCGAATCCGCCGACCCAGAAGAAGGGCATCGGGAGATACAGCCTGGTGTCGGCATCGATGCAGCGGGCCGCCAGGCCTGATCGCACCGCGCCCAGCGCGTTGCCGTGCGAATGGATGACACCTTTGGGGGGGCCACTGCTGCCTGACGTGAACATGATCGCGAGTGTGTCGCTGGGCGTGACGGTTTCGGCGACCGCATCGACGGGCGCATTGTCGGAGGGGCGTGGAAGCCGGTCGGCCGTCCATAACTTGCGAAGTGCGGGGAGATCCACCCGATATTGCTCGAGGTCGTCGAGGTAACGGTGGCCGCGGAATTCCTCCACGGTGATCAGGCACTGGACGGAGGCCGTCCGCAGCGCGGCGGCGAGCTCGGGCGGTTGCATCAGCGTGCTCAGCGGCACCAGCACCGCGCCGATGCGGGTGAGCGCCACAGCGATCTGCACCCACTGCGCACAGTTCGGCATGATCAGCCCCACCCGCACGCCCTTGGCGACACCGGTGGCGATGAACGCGGCGGCCAGGTCGCGGCTTGTCGCGTCGAGTTCGGCGTACGTGAGCCGGGCATCAGGGTCGATGACCATCGGTTTTCCCGCGTCGTTGGCGGCTCGAAGTCGCACCAGCCGATCAATCGTGTCAGGCATCGAAGACCTTTGTGAGACGCGGCATGTCGACTTTTCCGCTGGACATCAGTGGAATCTCTGCGGCGCGCATCGCGGCGAAGCGCCTCGGAATCTTGTATGACGACAGCTCGCTCTTTAGCCTTTCACGCAGCGCGTCCTCGTCGAATTCGGCACCTTCGTCCAGCGCAACGATCGCGGCCACGACCTGTCCGCGCTCGGGATCGGGTAGCCCGACGACGTGCGCCGCTAATCCGGCGACCTTGGCGATCGCCTTCTCCACCTCGGCGGGTGCGACGTTTGCGCCCGCGGTCTTGATCATTGCGCCGCGTCGGCCGATGAAGTAGACGAAGCCGTCGGCATCGGTGCGGACGAGATCGCCGGTGTGAAACCAGTCGTCGGCGTCGAAGCACTCTTCACGGCTGAGCTTGTAATAGCGTTGCATCAGAAATGGTCCACGGACGCACAACTCGCCCATCTCCCCCGCGTCGACACGTTCGCCGGTGTCGTCGACGACCTTGGTGTCGAATCCCGGTGCCGGCCGGCCGAACGACCCACGCCGATGTTCGGGCTGGTCGGATTCGTCCTCGCTGATAGTGATGACGCTTCCGGTCTCGGTCATCCCGAGCATCGTGTGCCGCAGCTCGGGGTCCGCCGGCCGCACATCGGGGGCCATGATCGAGTACAGGTTACCGCGGCGCATGGAGGACAGATCTCGCGTCGGGAGGCTGGGATGACTGGCCAGCGAGGTGATTCCGCCCACGAAACCATTGGTCATGGTGGGTTTTTCGGCTTCCAGCAGGTCGAGGGTTTCGCTCGGGTCGACGGCGTTGGAGCACACGAGCGTGGCGCCGGCGAGCATCACGGCCAGAATCGAGAATGCGATACCACCTATCCAGAAGAACGGTGAGTTGCAGAACAATTTGTCTGTCGGGCCCAGCCCGCGGATCTCGTTGAGCACCCGTTGATGGTCGAGTAGCGACGCATGTGTGTGCATGACGCCCTTCGGTGCGCTCGTCGAACCCGACGTGTACACAATCGCCAGCGTGTCCGAGGCGTCGACGTCGTCCTCCATCGCCTCCAGCAGTTCCGAATCGACGGCGACCGGCGGCGCGGAATCGAAGAAGGTCTGCTGTAGCAACGGGATACCGGCCCGATCGATCTGGGCGAATCTCTCGCGGTAGTCGTGGCCGCGGTAGGAAGCAGTGGCGAGCAGGATCTCGACGTCGGCGTGGGCGAGCTGCGTCGCCATCTCGGAAGCGGTGGCGAACGTCGAGAAGGGGATCACGACGGCGCCTATGCGGGCTGCGGCCAGCATTGCCACGATGAAGTCCGGCCCGTTCGGGTACAGCACTCCGACGTGACTACCCTTACCTGCACCGAGCGTGATCAGCCCGCATGCCAACTTGGTCGAGCGTTGTTGGGCCTCGGCATAGCTGAGATGGTCGCTGTCGCATATCAGCAGCGGATGGTCGCCCCGGCTGCGCACTTGTTCGCGCAGCACTGCGGCGACGGTGTCGTCAGGCATGGTCGACGGCGTCGAAGTGTCCGCGGACGGCGGTCAGGTCGGCCTTGCCCGACGGTGTTCTGGGGATCTGTTCGACGATCGCGATGTCAGTGGGAATCTCGTAGCGTGCCAGCCGTGTTCGCAGGTGGTCCAGCAACGTCGCCACGTCGACAGTCTCGCGCAGTTCGACCATCGCCACGGGTGTCTCGCCAAGCCGCTGATCGGGTCGTCCGACCACCGCCGCACCCTGCACGGCCGGATGACTTTCCAACGCGGTACGCACGTCGTCGGGCATCACCTTGAAGCCGCCACGGATGATCGCCTGATCGGCGCGGCCGAGAATCCACAGAAACCCGTCCGCGTCGATGCGCGCCATGTCCGTGGTCCGCATCCAGTCTCCTGCCGGCCCGAGTTGACCGGGCCGCACCTCGAGCACCCCTGGCTGGTTGGCGGTGACAGGCGTGCCGTTGTCGTCGACGACACGTAGTTGCGCGCCGAGCGTGGCCTTGCCGACACTGCCACGCTTGGTGTCCCAGTACTTCTGGTAGTCACGCAGTGACCACCCGGCGACCCCTCCGCCGAACTCCGTAGCGGCGTAGGACGTCAGGACCGGAATACCGAACTTGTCGGTGAATGCGTCGGCATCCTCTGCCGACAACGGGGCGGTACCCGAGGTGACCGCGCGGATACTGTGCAGGTCGTCGCGGGTCAAGTTGGAATGAAGCACGGTGCGCAGGGCCGCGGGAACCAGCGATACCGCCTGCGGGCGGTGTCGGCGGACCGCATCGGCCCACCGGTCGAGCTCGAAGCGATCCAGCAGTGCGAATGACCGTGCTTCGCAGACGCATTGAAGCACCCGGAACACGCCCCCGATGTGCACCAGCGGGGCATTGACGATAGCCACGCCACGCCGTGGTCCGGTCGGTGACGGTGCGGCGTCGAAGTCGGTGCCGATCACGCTGCGGGCCAGCATGTCGTAGGTGAGATCGATGCGCTTGGGCGGACCCGTCGTACCACTGGTCAACATCCGCACCGCGACTCCGGCGCGGCCGGCATCACCGGTTGGTTCGTCCGCCGCGTTCACGGCAGGGGCGTCCATCAGCCCGGCGATCGCCACGGTCGCGGTGTGCGTCGCCGGTGCGACCAGCGTCGACAGATCTTTGTCCGTACCGATGATCAATGGGAGGCGCAGTGATTCGACGTCAGCTCGGATGCGATCGTCGCCGCGCGCGGGGTTGACGACGACGACGGTCCCGCCGCCCATCAGCACGCCGAGGAACGCGGCGACGTGAGACGGTGTGTTACGCAACAGGATTCCGACCTGACACCCGGTGTCATCGAGCGCCTCGATGTGACGCGCCAACGTGGCGACCTCACCCCACGTCAGCCATTCGGCGTCGTACTCGATCGCGGGACCTTCAGGCCGCAGATCCATTACATCGCTGATGCGCCGGCTGAGCGGATGTGCGGCCATCAGCGCAGCCTCGGTGTGAACGTGTCGTCGGGAGAATGGTTGGCGAGTTCGGCCTGCCCGAGGGGGTTTCCCAACCGGGTGTAGATCAGGTTCTGTTCCATGGCCGCGCGATAGGGCTTGTCCAGAGATTCCCAAATCGCTTTCACAGTGCCCTGGGTTGCCGTCGGCGGTTTGGCCGCGATCGCGGACGCGATCTGGTGGGCGCGGGCCCACAGCTGGTCGGTAGACACGACCTCGGACACCAGACCGATCCGCAGCGCGGTGCCGGCGCTTACGCGTTCGTCGTTGCCCATCAGCGCGATTCGCAGTGCTTCACCCAAGCCGACGCGGCGCATCAGGCCGATCGGTTCCAGAGCGCACACCAGACCCGCGCTGACGTGCGAATCGAAAAACGTCGCGTCGTCACTGCAGATGACGACGTCGGATTCGTTGACGAAATAGAACGCGCCCGCGGTGCACATGCCTTGCACCGCGCATACGACGGGCTTCCACATCTTCTGCCACTTGGGGCTGAGGTATTCGCCCGGATCTTCGTGATTCCACACGTTCTCCGGCTGACCATAAGGGGACTTGATGTCCAGACCGGCGGAGAACGCGCGATCGCCCGCCGCACGCACCACAACGGCATGGACCGCGTCGTCGAGCTTGACGATCCGCCATGCCTCGGCCATTTCCTGGCACATCACCCTGTTGAAAGCGTTGAGCGAGTGCGGCCGGTTCAGCGTGATCGTCGCGACGTGCGCGGTGGCATCCACGTCGAGCAGGATCGTCTCGAAACTGTCCGAGGTCATCGGCATTGCCAGATCGGCGCGCGTTTCTCCATGAACGCCCTGGGTCCCTCCAGCGAATCCGCTGTGTGCAGATTGCGCTCTCGAAAGGCTTCCGCGAGAATTTCCGCCTCGTTGAGTGGCAGGTCCAGTGTCTTGTGGATGGCCAACCGAGTGCCCCGCACAGCCAACGGGGCATTCGAGTTCACCATGTCGGCGATCTCGTGTGCGCGTTCGAGAAGACGGTCGTGGTCGACGATCTCGGAGATCATTCCGAGGTCGTACGCGCGCTGGGCATCCATCCGTTCGTGCTTACCTGTCAGCGCCATGCGCAGCGCGATGTTTCGGGGCAGTACGCGGGCAAGCCGCACCATCTCACGGCCTGCCACCAGGCCGATGCTGACGTGCGGGTCGAAGAATGTCGCCGTGTCCGAGGCGATGACTATGTCGCCCGTCGTAACCCAGTCCAGACCTGCGCCGCAGCAGATGCCGTTGATCGCAGCCAGGACGGGTTTGGCCATGCGGCGAAAAGGCGGTGTGCCCTCTTGGGGTGCCTCCCACTGGTCGTAGGTCGACAGGTATGCCCGTTCGTTGATGACCTTGCCGTCCTCCGGGATCTGCTTCGCGTCAGCCCCGGTGCAGAATGCCCGGCCGGTGCCGGTCACGATGAGTATCCAGATGTCGTCGTCTGATTCGGCCTCGTCGTACGCGGAGCGCAGTTCAGTGATCATGTGCGGGCTCAGTGCGTTGAGCGCCTGTGGCCGGTTCAGGGTGATCGTGGCTTTGTGCCCGTCGACCTCGTAGATGATGTCCTCGAAAATTGAGGATGACATTTCTTTTCCTTCCGTCTGGGTCACCGGCCACCGAACTCCGGTGTGCGCTTCTCGCGGAACGCCGCGAGGCCTTCCTTGAAATCCTTGGTCCGACAGGACAGTTCCAGGTTGAAGAGTTCCTGGTTCATCGTCTGCGGGAGCGTCGCGTCCAGTCCGTAATGGATGGCCTGTTTGGCGAGCCCGATCGCGACGGTGGGACCGGAGGCCAACCGTGCCAGCAGTTCCGCGGCGACGTCATCGAGTTCGGAATCGTCGGCGCAACGGTGAATGAGCCCCCAGTCCGCGGCGTCTGCTCCGCTGACCTTCTCACCGAGCAGCAGCATGCTCTTCGCGCGCGCCAACCCGACCAACCGGGGGAGCAGCCATGTCGACCCAGAATCCGGGCTGAAGCCGCGCTCCAGGAACGGTTCCCAGAACACGGCGTCTGTGCTGGCGACGGTGAAATCGGCGGCCAGTGCGAGGTTGCAGCCCAGGCCGGCGGCCCAGCCGCGCACGCTGCACACGACGGGCAGTTGGACGGAGTGGACCAGTTCGATCACGCGATGCGCACCGTGTGGGACGCGGCGCACGAGGTCACCGGTGCGGGGACGCTGACCGGTGTTGGCAGAAATCCAGTCGACCCCTGCGCAGAAATCGGTTCCGCCGCCGCGAATGTGGATGACGCGAAGCGAGTCATCGGTCGCGGCATGGGTCAGTGCGTCGACGAACGCGTTCACCATCGGCGGGCTCAACGAGTTGCGCCGAGACGGGCGCTCGAGCGTGACGTGCAGGACGTCGTCTACGCGGGAATTTGTCACCGCCCCGTCGTCGGTCACCGTTGCCTCCGCCCTTCCCTCGTTATACGGTTAGGCATACAGTATTGCTATCTTGTACAAGTTAGCAAGGAAAGTGTGCTGACGGAACAGGCGGCAATCGAGAGGCGGCTGATGGCCAAGGGCACCCCACGGTTCGGCGAGCAACCGTTGCCGCAGACGGTGGCGGCCGCCGCGGCGCTGCGTCGGCTGACCGGGCTGCTGCTGTCGTTGGAACACGAGCACCCCACCGTCGATGTCATGGTCGCCCAGATCGCCGAGTGGGAACGTGAACTCGCTCCCGCAGTACCCTCCGATCCGACCCCGCGCATCGGGCCGCAGAGCACCGCGGATCAACGGGTGTACCTGGATCACGCTTTCGACGTCGGTGCGTACAACCCGTGCTTCCCCGAGTACAGCTTCGATCACCTGGACGCCGACACCGCATCCGGCCGCGTCACCTTTCCCGTGGTCTACGAAGGGCCGCCGGGTCTGGTCAACGGCGGCTTCCTGGCGGTGTTCTTCGACTGTGTCACCCAACATCAGAGTTGCGCTTCTGGGCGCACCAGCAAGACACGCTCGCTGACGGTCACGTTTCGCCGGCCGACCCCCGTCCTCGTCGAGCTCGGGTTCGACGTCGTTCGCGCGGAAGCCGACGGCCGGGTCACCAGCACGGCACGCCTGCGGTACGGCGACGAGGTTCTGTGCACCGGCGAATTCAGCACGGCGGCGTCGTCACCCGACAAATTGAGCGTCTTCGACTTCGGTCACCGGCGGGCGACGAACTGATGACCAGCGTGCAGCGGATTCGTCAGCCGCGGGTCGCCGAGATCGTCGCATCGCGACTGCGTGACGAGATCCTGTCCGGGCGTATCAAAGAAGGCGACGTACTCCCGTCGCAGGACACTCTGCTCGCGGAGTTCGGCGTCAGCCCGCCTGCGCTGCGCGAGGCCATTCACATCCTGGAGACCGACGGGTTGATCTCCGTGCGACGCGGGAACATGGGCGGCGCCGTCGTTCATCCGCCCTCGGCCGAGCGCACGGCGCACATGATCAGCATGGTGTTACAGACTCGATCGGCTACTCCCGCCGACGTGAGCGGCGCATTGATGCATATCGAGCCGATCTGCGCGGGTTTGTGTGCCGCCCGTGAAGATCGCATGACGGAGGTCGTCCCGTATCTGGAGGCGGAGATCAAAACGCAGACAGAGCAATTCGACAACCTGTCGCGCTATGTCCCGAACGCGCGCCGATTCCATGAGGCGCTGGTGTCGCGATGTGGCAACGAGCCGATGATCCTGTTGATCGGCTCGTTGGAGCTGATCTGGTCGGCCCACGAGTCATCGGTGTGGAGCGACGAGGGTGACCCATTGCAGCACAAGACCATGCGGGCTGCTCTTCGCGATCACCAGCGGCTGCTGGACGCGATCCGCGACGGAAACGAGGCGCGCGCAGTGAAGCTGGCGCAGGACCATCTGTTCGCCGCCCGGCGCAACACGCTCGCGGTTGGTGCGGACAAAACCATTGAGGCCAAATTGATTTCGAATGCAGAGTGAAGGACTTCCGATGACCGACGACCGGGTGATCTTCGACGTCGACCGCGACAAGCGCATCGCGACGATCACGTTCAACAACCCGACCCAGCGCAACTCCTACGATGCGGTGATGCGCGAGACGGTCGGCAGATATCTCGACCAGGTGGCCGAGGACGACGATCTCACCGTCGTGTTGTTACGTGGCGCCGAGGGGGTGTTCAGCACCGGCGCGGACATGAACAACGCCTACGGCTGGTATGGCGATGAGGATGCGCCCGAAGCCAAGCGCCGTCCGAGCCAGCGGCGGCGCCTGACCGTCGACCGCAAGTCGTTCGGCTTCTATCACAATCTGATGGGCTTCCCGAAGGTCACGGTGGGAGAGATCAGCGGCTATGCCCTCGGTGGCGGATTCGAGATGGCGTTGATGACCGATATCTCCGTGATCGGTCGCACCACCAAAATTGGCATGCCCGCCACCCGGTTCCTCGGTCCCGCGTTGGGCAGCCTGCACATGTTCTTCCACCGCCTCGGCCCCGTGCTGGCGCGGCGACTCCTGCTCACCGGCGACATCATCGAGGCCGGGGCCGTCGAACACCTCGGCGTGTTCACCGAAACCTGCGATCCGGCGTCGGTCACCGCTCGGGCGCGGTACTGGGCCGAGAAGGCGGCGAAGATGCCCGCCGACGGTGTCGTCATCGCCAAGGAGGCATTCCGCCTCGTCGAACAGAGCCAGGCCTATCAGGGCGAGGAGGTGGCCAGCTATCTGTTCCACGCCTACGGGACAAACCTGCAGTTCGCGCCCGGTGAGTTCAACTTCGTGAAGACCCGTGCGCAGCACGGCACCAAGGAGGCGTTCCGGCTACGCGACGAGCACTTCCACGTGCCCGAGCCGGAGTGAGCACCCTCACCTACTGGGAAAGCAACACTCTCTGCTACTTTTGTAAAGTTACCTACGCCGAAACCCGAGGTTGAAAACATGTCCACACCCGTCATCGTCGGTGCAGCCAGGACGGCAATCGGCCGCTCCTTCAAGGGGACGCTGGTCAACACCCCGCCCGAGACTCTGATCACCACCGTGCTGCCCGAGGTGGTCCGCCGGTCGGGTGTGGATCCCGCGGATATCGACGACATCATCTTTGCCGAGTCGCATTACGGTGGCGGCGATTTGGCGCGCTACGCCGCCGACGCGACTGGGTTACAGCACGTTCCGGGCCAGTCGGTGAACCGACACTGCGCAGGCAGCCTCACCGCGATCGGCAACGCAGCCGCGCAGATCGGCTCGGGCATGGAGCGCGTGCTTATCGCAGGCGGCGTGCAATCGCTGTCGATGACCCCGCTGACCAACTGGCGGATCCCGGGACCCGAGCTTAAGTTCGAAGAACGGTGGATGCCGCCCACGCACGTCGAGACACCCGATGCGCCGGCGAAGGACATGTCCATCACGGTGGGTTGGAACACCGCGCAGTCGGTCGGTATCACCCGTGAGGAAATGGACGCCTGGGCGGCCCGGTCACATGAACGGGCGGTCGCCGCGCAGGATGCCGGCAAGTTCAGTGACGAGATCATTCCGATGAAAATTCAGCAGTTCGACGGATCGGTGGTCGACTTCAGCGTCGACGAGCATCCCCGCCGCGACACCACCGTCGAAAAGCTCGCCGGCTTGAAGGTGCTGCACCCGGAGATCGAGGGCTTCTCGATCACCGCGGGCAACAGCAGCGGCACCAACGATGCCGCCGCTGGCGTCGCGCTGGTCGAGCGCGGCTATGCCGAGGCCAACAACCTGTCGGTGATGGCCACCGTCAGAGCTTGGGGCGCAGCGGGTGTCCCCGCTCGCGACTGCGGGCTGGGTGCCGTGAAGGTGATCGGCAAGGTGCTCGGCCGCGCCGGACTGAAGCCGTCGGACATCACGCTGTGGGAGATCAACGAGGCGTTCGCCTCGGTGCCGATCGCCGCATGCCGCGAGTACGGCATCGACGAGGAGCTGGTCAACTTCTCCGGAAGCGGTTGCAGCCTCGGCCATCCCATCGCCGCCTCCGGTGCACGGATGGTGACGACGCTCGTCTACGAACTTCAGCGGCGTGGCGGTGGCATCGGTATGGCCGCGATGTGCGCAGGCGGCGGCCAGGGCGGCGCGGTCATCGTCGAGGTCTAAACCTAGCTGTTTGTGGGGCCGCAGCCGCGTTGAGCACGGTTAAAACTCCACAAATGGCTAGCGTTTGCGCGCGGGTTTCTTGGCCTCGTCGATCAGCCGACCGGCGTGGTCCAGGATGCATTCGAGACCGAACTCGAAGTTCTTCTCGTCGGCTGCGCCGAGGTGGTGGCCCTTTTCGGTGACCAGTGCAAGCAGCGGCGTGGATTCGCTGTCGATCGCCATGGCCTCGTCGATATCGGCGGGACCGTCATCCGCCGCGCGGTTCTTCTCGCGCAGGCGCTGCAGCACCACCGAACCGCGGACGTGCACCGACACCGCGGAATACGTATCGAAGGCGTCATCGGCCGACAGGCCCGCCTCCGTCAGGCTGGCGATCGCCTTCTCGACCTCCTGCACGCCGAGCCGTGCAGTACGCGGGCTCAGGGCGGATCGGATGAGGATCAGATCGCTGAGAATCGGGTTGCCCAAGAATGTCTTTCGCATCGAGCGGGCGTGATTACGCAGTGTTTCGCGCCAGTCCTTCGCCTCGACGTACGGCGTGGCGAAGACATATTGGCGTAGCGCCCGGTCGGTCATCGCGTTGAGTAGGTCGTCCTTCTTGCGGAAGTACCAGTAGATGCTGGTCACGCCGACCCCGAGGTGCTTACCGAGCAGCGGCATGGACAGGTTGTCAATGCCCACTTCCTCGGCGAGTTCGAACGCACCCTTGATGATGTCGTCCGGATTGATCGACCCGCGCTCGCGCCGTGGACGCTTCTCGGCGGTCGCCTGCCTTGCCACGAAGGGCACCTCCATTTCGACTGGTGGACTGAATGTACCGGCAATTGCCCTCTGATCTGCGTCTACGCAGGTGTGTCGGCCCTCCGCCCTTGCCGTCAACCGTACCGTTCCACCGTTTCGCTTCTTTACTGTAAGCCCTATAGTAAGTGTTTCCAGCGTCGCAGCGAAAGGCGAAGGGTGTCGGACGAAATCCTGACGGAGCGCCGGGGACGCGTACTCGTCATCACGATCAATCGACCGGAAGCGCGAAATGCGGTGAATCTCGCCGTCAGCCAGGGCCTGGCCGACGCGGTCGACGAACTCGACGCGGACAATGGTCGACGTCGTCTCACCGGGCAGCATCGCGTCCGAGGCGTTGGTCGATTGGGCGTCGTCGGCCGGAGTCGACGGCAGCGATCGGTATACATTGATGTCGGCCATCGACGAGCATTTCGGGCATCCGGCGCACGTGCCGCGCGCAGGTCAGCCGACGAAATCGGTCCCGTCGTAGCGTTTCTCGTTTCGCAGCGAAATTCTTGCATGACCGGTGCCAACGTGAATGTCGACGGAGGCAGCGACTTCACCTGAGGAGGCAGCATGGCCACAGCCAAAGAGGCCCGTGAGTGGGCCCGCAGCAATCTGCGGGGTATCGGCAACTCGCTTTACACGCCGTTCTGCGGCGAGGACGGCGACGACATCGACTGGGACGCGTACCGAACACTGGTTCGTCACTGCGTCGGCGAGCTGGGCCACCCGATGATGTGGTGCACCAGTGGTATCGCGGAGTTCTGGTCGTTGACGTCCGATGAGCGAAAACGCTTGCTGGAGGTGGCGATCGAGGAGGGGCGGGCGGCTGATCCCGACGTCGTCGTGCAGGCCTGCACCGCTGCCACATCGGCGAAGGACTGTCTGGAGCTGACGCTGCACGCCCAGCAGGCGGGGGCCGACATCGTCTACATCCAGACGCCGATGATGGAGGCGCATGGCGGCGAGGGAGTGCTGAACTTCTTCCGGTATGTTGCCGACCGCAGTGACATCGCACTGGGCATGTTCAACTCGCCGTCGTCTGGATACGTGCTGACACCTGCTGAGGGTGCGCGGATCTACGACGAGATTCCAGCGGTGTGCGCGACCAAGGAAGGCGCCTTCCGGCCCACGGCCAGCCGGCAGCTACACAACCTCGCTCCCGACCTGACGATCTGGGAATGCGAGACGATGGTCTACCGCGCCGGCTGGCTACGGGCCGGGATCGTCGGGCCCGCTCAACTGGGCACGTCCGGTTATCTCTACGAAACCCCGCAACATCGGGTGTTCTCCGAATACTGGGAACTCGTGTGGAGCGACAAGCTGTCCGAGGCGATCGACTATGCGGAGAAGTCGGGTATCGACCAGTTCACCGTCGACATCGGCGGGTGCTTTACGTGCTATCCGGGGCGACCGGACTATTTCACCCACTGGGGCGGGGCGTTCAAGTACGCGGCGTCGGTGCTCGGCCTGCCCATCGGGGCGTACCCCCACTCGCGGCCGCCGCAGGCCGTTCTGCCAGCGGATGTCAAGGCCCGGATCGACTCGGCGTATCAGCGGTTTGGGCTGGTCGGCGGCTGAGACGGTCTTCCGTGGCACGGTTGCGGAAGGTGCTACCGATAGGTGTACAGTAAGTGCGAACATCCAGTTCGACACGCCTGAGGAGGGCTGACGGTGAGCGTTGGAGACCGCATGGCTGACCCCGTCGTCTCCGACCAGAGCGAACCGGTGCTTTACGAGGTCCTCGACACCGGCGTCGCGGTACTGACGCTCAACCGGCCCGAACGAATGAATGGCTGGGGTGGCGGTCTGGCCACGACGTTCTACCTGCGTCTCGACGACGCCGAGGCCGATCCCGATGTTCGTGCCGTCGTCGTCACCGGCCGGGGCCGCGCCTTCTGCGCAGGCGCGGACATGGGAGATCTCAACTCGATCAGCGCCGCCACCGTCGACGCCGCAGCGGACACCGACGTCGGCAAGTTGGTCGGTGCACGTCACCCTCACTTCACGACCACGATGCGCAAGCCGATCATCGCGGCAATCAACGGCGCGTGCGCAGGCATGGGTATGACGATGGCATTGATGTGCGATGTGCGGTTCGCTGCTGACGGTGCGAAATTCACCACGTCCTTCGCCCGACGGGGTCTGATCGCGGAGTACGGGATCTCCTGGATCCTCCCGCGCATCGTCGGTCAGGGTGTTGCGCTGGACCTGCTGCTGTCCGGCCGCGTCTTCCTGGCCGACGAGGCGGCGCACCTCGGCCTGGTCAAAGAGGTCGTCGCACCAGACGAGTTGCTGCCGCGCGCGATCGCCTATGCCAAGGACATCGCCGCCAATTGCGCGCCCAGCTCGCTGGCGGTGATCAAGCAACAGGTGTACGCAGACACCATGCGCGAAGTTTTCGACGCCAGCGACGAAGCCGAGAAGCTGATGCACGAATCCATGCAGCGCCCCGATTTCATCGAAGGCATCACGAGCTTCTTCGAGAAGCGCCAGCCCAACTTCCCGCCGCCGGCCGAGTGCCGGCCAGTGAACCTTTGAAAGGACAGGAATCGTGAAAACCCTGGACTACATGGCCATCGACGTCGACAACCACTATTACGAGACGATCGACTCGTGCACTCGCCACCTGCCCAAGGAGTTCAAGCGTCGCGGCGTGCAGATGCTGACCGAGGGCAAGCGCACGTTCGCCGTCATGGGGGGCGTGGTCAATCACTTCATCCCGAATCCGACCTTTGATCCGATCATCGAACCGGGCTGCCTGGATCTGTTGTTCCGCGGGGAGATCCCCGAGGGCGTTGATCCGGCATCACTGATGAAGGTCGACCGGTTGCCCGATCATCCCGAATATCAGAATCGCGACGCCCGGGTGAAGGTCCTGGACAAGCAGAACCTCGAAACCGTATTCATGCTGCCGACTTTCGCGTGCGGCGTGGAGGAGGCCCTCAAGCACGATATCGACGCGACCATGGCCACGGTGCACGCGTTCAATCTATGGCTGGACGAGGACTGGGGCTTCGATCGCCCCGATCACCGGTTCCTGTCGGCGCCGATCATCTCACTGGCCGATCCGGACAGGGCTGTGGAAGAGGTCGAGTTCGTCCTGTCCCGCAGCGCCAAGAACGTCTGTGTGCGGCCCGCCCCGGTCCCGGGAAGGGTCAAGCCACGCTCACTGGGTGACCCGTTGCACGATCCAGTGTGGGCCCGGCTGGCCGAGGCCGGCGTTCCGGTGATCTTCCACCTGTCCGACAGCGGCTATCTCGCGATCGCGGCATTGTGGGGCGGTAAGCCCACTTTCGAGGGATTCGGCAAGAAGGATCCATTGGACCAGGTGCTGCTCGACGACCGCGCCATCCACGACGCGATGGCCTCGATGATCGTGCATCAGGTCTTCACCCGGCACCCGAAGCTCAAGGTCGCGAGCATCGAGAACGGCTCGTATTTCGTCTACCGGTTGATCAAAAGGCTCAAGAAGGCCGCCAACACGGCTCCGTACCACTTCAAAGAAGATCCGGTCGAACAGCTGAAGAACAACGTCTGGATCGCGCCGTACTACGAGGACGACGTCAAGGAGCTCGCCGCGACGATCGGTGTCGACAAGATCCTGTTCGGCTCGGACTGGCCGCACGGCGAGGGTCTGGCCGATCCGATGAACTTCACCGCCGATATCCCGCAGTTCCCCGAGTTCAGCTACGAGGACACCCGGAAGGTCATGCGCGACAACGCACTCGAGCTGCTTGGTGCGAACGTGACGGCCTCCGCCTAGCCATGGGCGAATGGACCATCGGGGCGGTGCTCGACGCGATCGCCGAGGCCGTACCCGACCGACTGATGACCGTCTGTGGCAGCCGTCGCAGCACGTTCGGCGAGTCGGCGGACCGGACCCGTCGACTGGCCAATTTTCTGGCCGCCCAGGGCTTGGGCGCACACCGGGAACGGGACGAGCTGCAGAACTGGGAGTGCGGACAGGATCGCGTCGCACTCGTCATGCAAAACGATCTCTACCCCGACGCGGTCATCGGCTCGCTTAAGGCGCGCACCGTGCCGGTCAATGTGAACTACAACTACGCCCCACGCGAGGTTGCCGAACTCCTCGATTACCTTCGCCCCCGCGCAGTCATCTATCACCGCTCGTTCGGGCCCAAGTTCGCCGACGTGCTCCCGCCTGCCGCGGCGGACGTGATGATCGCGGTCGACGACGACAGCACCGTCCCGCTCCTGCCCGGGGCCATCAGCTTCGAAGACGCTCTGGCGCAGGGCGATACGGACCACGATCTGGCGCCTTCACCGGACGACGTGATGATGGTGTGCACCGGCGGAACGACCGGCCGCCCGAAGGGGGTCATGTGGCGGCAGAGCGACACCTACGTGGTGTCCATGAACGGTGCCGACCATGAGACCGTCGACGAGATTCACGCCAAGCTCGGATTCGAAGGTCAGCCGTGGTTCGCGGTGTCCCCGCTGATGCATGCGGCCGGTATGTGGACGGCTTTCGCGGGACTCCTCAACGGGTTGCCGATCGTCCTCTACGACAAGACACGCTTCGACCCGCGTGCGGTACTCGAGACCGCAGAGCGTGAGAAGGTCGGGATGATGACGATGGTCGGTGACGCCTACGCGGGTCCGCTGGTCGAGGAGCTGCGCGCCGGTTCCTACGATCTGTCGTCGATGTATGCGATCGGCACCGGCGGAGCGGCGACCAATCCGAAACACCAAGAGGCTCTTCTGGAATTGCTGCCGCAGATCACCCTGATCAACGGATACGGCTCGTCGGAGACCGGGAACGTGGGCTTCGGGCGCAGCCAGCACGGCGACCAGAAGGACACTTTCGTGCTCAGGGAGGGCGCGCTGGTCCTGTCCGAGAACTACAGCCGCTTCCTGCAACCGGGGGAGCAGGAAGTGGGCTTCGTCGCGCGCGCCGGCCGTATCCCACTCGGGTACTTCGACGACGAGACCGCCACCCGGAAGACGTTCCCTGTCGTCGAGGGGCGGAGGGTGGTGATCTCCGGGGACCGTGGCTCGCTGGCTGCCGATGGCTCGCTGCAGTTGTTCGGCCGAGATTCCCTTGTTGTCAACACCGGAGGCGAGAAGGTCTTCGTCGAAGAAGTCGAGGAAGTGCTGCGTGCGTACTCGGGCGTGGCCGACGCGTTGGTGGTCGGGCGTCCGAGCGAGCGTTGGGGTGAAGAACTCGTCGCCCTCGTGGCCCTGAAGGAGGCCGTCGATGTCACCCCGGAACAACTTCATCGTCAGTGCACGTCGCGTCTCGCGCGGTTCAAGGCGCCGAAGGAGTTCATCATCGTCGATCAGGTCCGTCGGCTCGGAAACGGTAAACCGGACTACCGCTGGGCGAAAGCCACTGCCGTGCGAGAGGCGTCGCTGACATGAGCCACAGAGCGATTGATTGTCTGGTCAACGTCCACTTTGGCGAGACCGAGAAGCAGCCCGAGTTCATGCTCAAGGTGCGCGACGACTACTTCAAGGGACCGCAGTCCCTCTACGACCAGGTCGAGCTCGAGCAGCTGCTCGAGGAAATGGACGAACGCGGCGTGGAGAAGGCCATCCTGATGGACAGCCTGACGAAGCCGTCGGTGACCGCCCGGAAGTTCGTCGATCAGCGGCCTGACAAATTCGCCCTCGCCGTGGGCGGGGTGAACCTGCTGCGGCCCATGCCGTCGCTGCGAGAACTCACCGCCTTCGTGCGGGAGATGCCGGTGGCGTATACCGCAGTGGGGCCCAGCTTTTGGGGCGACGGTCAATACCCGCCGAGCGATGCCGTGTATTACCCGCTCTACACCAAATGCGCTGAGCTGGGGCTGCCGCTGTGCGTCAACACCGGGCTGCCGGGGCCGCCGATCCCGGGGGAGGCGCAGAACCCGATTCACCTCGACCGGGTCTGCGTGCGGTTCCCCGAGTTGAAACTCTGCATGATTCACGGGGCCGACCCGTGGTGGGATGTCGCGATCCGACTCATGATCAAGTACAAGAACCTGCGACTGATGACGTCAGCGTGGTCGCCGAAGCGGCTGCCGGACAGCCTGCTCCACTACATGCGCACCCGCGGGACCGACAAGGTGATCTTCGCTTCGGACTGGCCGGTGCTGAGAATGCATCGGGTGGTGCCCGAGGCGCTGGCGCTGGACCTGCCTGCCGAGGTGCTGGACAACTACCTCTACAACAATGCACAGGATTTCTTCTTCGGGCCCCGAGAGGAGCAGTGACGATGGACCGTTACGAACTGCGGAGGCTGGACTACAGCCTGTCGGACGACCACGAGGCGATACAGTCCGCGTATCGGGAGTTCTTCAAGACTCACTGCCCGATCGAAACCGTCCGCGCCGCCGAGGAATCCGGATTCGACAAGAGTCTGTGGGAACGCCTGTGCGCCATGGGTGCAACCAGCATGGCGCTGCCCGAATCCAGCGGAGGAGACGGCGCCACCCTCGTCGACCTGACGCTGGTGGCCGAGGAACTCGGCCGGGTGCTGGCGCCGGTTCCGTGGATCGACCACATCTGTGCGGCGCGCCTGCACGCACGGCTCGGCACGGTGGAACCCGACGTGGTCAACGGTAAGCAGCTCGTTGCGCTCGATCCCCGACACGACAACGTGTCGGGTGTCCGCCTGATACCGACCGGCTCGATCGCGGATCACATCATCGTCCGCGACGGCGACGAAGTGGTGCGCCTGACGTTCGGAACACGTCCGGCCAAGGTCGACAACATCGGCAAGATGCCGATGGCATGGGTCGATCCCAGTGCGGCCGATGACCGTACCGTCCTGGGCAGCGGTCCGAAGGCGTTGAGCGAATATCAACGTGCACTCGACGAATGGCGGGTGCTCACTGCTGCAGCGCTTGTCGGACTCGTCGAGGAGACGATGACCATCGCCGCGGAGTTCGCCAAATCCCGCTACACGCTCGGTGTCCCGATCTCGACGCTGCAGGGTATCTCGCATCCCCTCGCCAACATCGCCATCACGGTGCAGGGCGGACGCAACCTGGCGCGGCGCGCCGCGTGGTTCCTCGACAACGAGCCCGACGAGCGTCCCGAGCTGGCGCCGTCGGCGTTCGTGTTCATGGCCGAAGAAGCCTCGAAGGCGGCGACGATGGCGGTTCATGTTCAAGGCGGTCTTGGTGTTTCGGCTGAAGCGGCCGCCACCGCCTATCTGGTGCGGGCACGGGGGTGGTCGTTGGCCGGTGGCGACCCCGGCGTCACCGCCAAATACATCGCCGAGATTGTGTCGGCACGGGAAGGCAGGTAGGGGCCGCACATGGATTTCTCACGGGTCGAACTCTCCGATGACGATCAGGCATTCCTGGAGGAGGCGCGCGCCTTCCTGCGCACCCACGTCACAGACGAGGTGATCCGCCGTGATCGCGAGACCGGCGACAATTTCGACGAGGGCGTGCACTTGGCGCTGGGTGAAGCGGGCTACCTGGAGAAGGAATGGAAGCCGGAATCGGAGGGCGGTTTCGATCGCCTCCGGGCCCGAATCTGGGCACTGGAGAAGCGCCGCGCCCACGTGCCGTGGGTTACCTCGGGCACCACCGCCATGATCGCGCGCTCGGTGGAGAAGTTCGGATCACCCGAGCTCAAAGCCGAAGTGCTGCCGCAGGTTTACAGCGGCTACGCTCGACTATGCCTTGGATACACCGAACCCGAGGGTGGGTCCGACGTCGCAACTTGCAAGACCCGCGCGGTGCGTGACGGCGACGGGTGGGTGATCAACGGATCGAAGATGTTCACCACCGGCGCACACAACTGTCAGTACGTCTTCCTGATCACCAATACCGACCCGACGGCACCGAAACACAAGAGCCTGACCATGTTCCTCGTTCCGCTGGACTCACCGGGTATCGAGATCCAGGGTGTGCGGACCGTCGACGGCGACCGCACGAACATCGTTTATTACAGCGACGTTCGCGTCGACGACAAATACCGGCTCGGCGAGGTGAACGACGGCTGGACAGTGGTGCGCGAACCGCTCAATGTCGAGCACGGCGCGGTGGAAGCCGCGCGGGACGGTCTGCAGGACGTGTCGATCATGATGCACCAGGCCGGATTCATGGCGACCGCGGTCGACAGGGCGGCTGCCAAGGTCGCCGAGACGGCACCCGACGGCCGTCGCCTGGTCGACGACGGCGCGGTCTCCTACCGGCTGGGCCGAAGCGTCGCTCGGATGGAGGCGGCCCTCAGCGCGCCGAGCATCTTCGGACGTGTCGCGCTCGCCCAGACGATGCGCGACATCTCACCGGATCTGATGGACATCCTCGGCACGGCGGCGTCGCTGCCGATCGGCACCGACGGGGCGGCCGACGACGGGGCCGCCGAGTACGTCTACCGGTTCGCGCCGCTGGTCGGCATCTACGGTGGCACTCTCGAGGTATTCCGAAACATGATTGCGCAGTACGCGCTTGGTCTCGGTAAACCGGCATACGCACCGGTCACCACGAAGGCGTCGTAGTATGCCCTCGCCGCGTAGGGCTCTCGTCATGGGGGCGAGCGGGTTCGTCGGCTCCCACGTCACTCGAAGGCTCGTCGAGCGCGGCGACGATGTGCGGGTGTACCTCCGCAGGTCCAGCAAGACCCTCGGTATCGACGACCTCGACATCGAACGGTGCTACGGCGATCTGTACGACGAGGAGGCGTTGCGGGCTGCGATGGCCGACCGCGACGTCGTGTACTACTGCGTGGTGGACACGCGATTCCACTTGCGTGACCCGGCACCGCTTTTCGAAACCAACGTCAACTGCCTGCAGCGAGTGCTCGGCATCGCCAATGAAGCCGATCTGTATCGATTCGTGTTCTGCAGCACCATCGGCACAATCGCCCTCGGCCATGGCCGGCCGGCGACGGAAGACGATGCGTTCAACTGGCCGGGGGTAGGCGGACCCTATATCGAGTCGCGCCGCAAGGCGGAGGAACTGGTCCTGGCTTATGCCCGCGACCGGGGACTGCCCGCTGTCGTGTTGAACGTGTCCAACCCGTACGGCCCACTGGACTGGCAGCCGAGTCAAGGGCTGATGGTGAAAATGGCTGCTCACGGCCAACTTCCGGCTTACGTCAAGGGGGTGTCCACCGAGGTGGTGGGTATCGAGGACGTGGCGGACGCGTTCCTGCTCGCGGCCGAGCACGGAAGGGTCGGCGAGCGCTACATCATCTCCGAGTCATACATGTCGATGCGGGACTTGCTGACCACCGCTGCGGACGAGGTCGGTGCGCGACCACCGCGTTTCGGCATCCCGCTGCGAGTGATGTACGCCGCGGGCTTCGTCACTGGAGTGGTATCTCGATTGCTGCGACGCGATCCCGTCATCGATGTGACGGGCGTGCGACTCCTACACACCACATCGCCAGCGGACCACGGTAAGGCGACGCGGGAACTCGGCTGGAAGCCGAGCCCTGCGGCCGAATCGATTCGCAAGGCGGCACGGTTCCACGTCGACCATGCCAAGGATGTAGCCCGCCGGGGCTGAGCCGGCCAGCCTACCGCGAACCGCCGATGTCGCCGGCTATGCGTTCGACAGCACGGGCGGCTCGAGCGCCGCTGGATCAGGGTTTGCGATCGGCAGTCCCATGAACCGCCGTGCGTTGTCGCCCATGAAGTCGTACGTCCGCCGCTCGTCCATGCCCTCGGCGTACTTCCAGAACCCTTTCGGCTCGGCAAGTCCCTCCGGGTGCGGATAATCGGACCCGAACAGCACTTTGTCCCAGCCGACCGTTGTCACGACATCGGAGACGCAACCTTCCCAGAACGGGCTCACCCAGATGTTGCGGCGGAACACGTCGTGTGGATGCTCGGGAAAGTTCTGCGGCATCTTCTTGCGCAGATCCTCGAAGTCGTTGAACAACGGGAAGATCCACGAACTACCGTTCTCGACGCTGGCGATCCGCAGCTTCGGGAATCGGGTCAGGGTGCCGTGACAGATCAGGGCGGCGATCATGTCCGAGATCTCCCGGTGGCCCAGCACCATCCAGCGGAACGCGCTCTGCGCCATGAAGTTCTGGGTGTGCGGCGGTTCCCACTTGGCGACGTAGTCGTCGAGCGGCGGGTAGCTGGCGTGCAGGACGACGGGCAGGCGGGCGGCCTCGACATCGCGCCAGAACGGGTCGAACTCGGGCAGCGCGGGTGACCGCCAGCCCCGGATACCCTTGACCGGACCGGGTTTGATCAACAAGACTTTGACGTCGTTGGCCAGCAGGTACTCCAGCTCACGCTGGGCCCCGTCGACCTCGGAGAGGTTGATGATCGGTGTTGAGAACACGCGGTCCTCGTAGTTGAACGTCCACTGCTCGAGCATCCACCGGTTCAGCGCATGGATGACGGCCAGCGACAGCTCGGGGTCATCTGCGGTCGCGTGCTCGATGAGGCTGGCCAGTGTGGGATAGTTCAACGCCTCGACGACACCCTGACGGTCGAGTTCGGCCACGCGGTCGACGGGGCTGCGCGTCGCAGCGGGCGCATCGATGGCGGGCCCTTGCATTTCGCGCAAAGTAAGCCCTTCGGTGTTCTCGCCGGCGAAGAACTTCTCATGCGCACCGGGCGCGGCGACGCGTTCGAATGTCGGGTTGGGGATGAAGTCGTTGACCCGGTTGTTGATCACGATCCGCGTGTGTCGTCCGAACTGAGCGAATTGCACAGCACGCGAGTACTTCTCGGGCAGGAACTTCGTCAGCGAATCCGACGTCTCGTACATGTGCTGGTCGGCGTCGAAGATCGGTGCGCCGGTGAACTGGGTCATGGTCACCTCGTGAGGATCGTCGCCGCGGCGGTGCCGGGCGCCCCGTAGAGTTGGGCGAAGCCGACCTTCGGCTCGCCGGGCACCTGCCGGTCTCCCGCCTCGCCTCGCAATTGGCGCACCAACTCGTGGATCTGACGCAGGCCCGATGCCCCGATGGGTTCGCCATTGGCGATCAGTCCGCCGTCGGTGTTGACCGGCAACGTGCCACCGATCTCGGTGGCGCCGTCGGCCAGCAGCTTCTCCTGATCGCCGTCGGCGCAGAATCCGCACTCGGCCATGTGGATGATCTCAGCGCCTGCGTCGGTGTCCTGCAGCTGTATCACATCGACGTCCTCCGGTGCGACCCCGGCCTTTTCGAATGCGGACCGGGCCGCGTATACCGTGGGGGCCACATCCTCGGCGACCGGCGCGAACGTGGTGTTGACCTCATAGGCGCCGTATCGCCGGGTCCTCACCTCGACCGCCTTCAGATATACCGGCTTCGTGCTGTATTTGTGCGCAACGTCGGCGCGACACATGACCACGGCCGCTGCTCCTTCATCGGGCGCACAGAACATGTATTGGGTCAGCGGGTAGTTCAGCATCGTCGAATTGAGGATGTCCTCCACAGCGATGGGCTTGCGGCGGAACGCGTTCGGGTTCAGCGCACCATTGCGGAAGTTCTTGTTGGCCACCCGGGCCAGCGTCTCCTGCGAGATGCCGTGGTCGTGCAGATACTTGTTGGCCTTCATCCCGAAGAACTGCGTGGTGAGGTACTGGCCGTTCTCGGCGTACCAACTCGGCATGCCCACCAGCGCCGGATCTTCGGTGAACGCGCCGCGAGGATGTTTGTCCAGTCCGACCGCGATGCCGATGTCATAGTCGCCCAATCGGATTCCGTCGGCGCAGGCCTTGGCGGCGCTCGCGGCCGTGGCGCACGCGTTGAACACGTTGGTGAACGGGATCCCGGACAACCCGACCATGCTGACGATGGCGTCGGGATTCGCGACAGTCCAGCTGCCACCTGTGGCGGCCTGGATGTCCTTCCACTCGACACCGGCGTCGGCGACCGCGGCGAAAATGGCGTCCACCCCCATCTCCATGGCCGACTTGCCTTCGAAGCGGCCGAACGGGTGCAGCCCGACACCGATGATCGCGACGTCGTAGGTCATAGCTCGAAGCCTTTCGGTCAGACCGGCTGGGTGATCCTCCCATTCGGAGCAACAGACTATCTCAACTGTAACTATTACAGTATCGTAGTCGGCGTGGCACCGGTGATCGAACACAAGCCCACGTTCTGCCGGATCTGTGAGCCGCTGTGCGGCATGATCGCGACCGTCGAGGACGGCCGCCTCGTCGCCTTGCGCCCAGACAAGGAACATCCGCTCTCCGCCGGGTTCGCGTGCCAGAAGGGCATCGCGTTCGCGGAGGTGCAGAACGATCCCGACCGCGTCACGACCCCGCTGCGGCGCGGGCCGAACGGATTCGAACCCGTCACGTGGGACGAGGCGATGGCCGATATCGCCGCGCGGTTGTCGGGCGTGCTGCGCGCGCACGGTTCCGGTGGCGTCGGTTGGTACATGGGCAATCCGGGCGCCTTCAGCTACGCGCACACGTTCGCGGCGCTGCTCTTCACAAAGGGTCTGGGTCGCCACGGCCATTACTTCACCGCCTCGTCGCAGGACACCAACAGCAGGCTGATCGCGAGCCAGCTGCTCTACGGTGTGCCCACATCGGTGCCGATCCCCGATCTGACCCGTACCGATCTGCTGGTCTTGATGGGCGCCAATCCGGTTGTGTCTCACGGCAGTTTCCTGACCGCGCCCCGAATCAAAGACCGAATGCAGGACATCGTCAAGCGCGGCGGACGCGTGGTCGTCGTCGATCCGCGCCGGACCGAGACCGCCGTCGCATTCGAATGGCTGGGCATCGTGCCCGACTCGGATTCGTATCTGCTGCTGTCGCTGATCCAGGTGATGTTCGCCGAACACCTCGTCGACGTCGACCGGGTGAGTCGGGCAGCCGACGGCCTGGATTGGCTGCGCTCGCTGAGCACACCGTTCACGCCGGAGGTGACGGCCGCTCAGACCGGTATCGACCCGGCAAGTGTCAGGACGCTCGCCCGCGATCTCGTCAACACGCCGCGCGCGGCGATCTACGGACGACTCGGTACGTGCGTCGGCCGGTACGGCACGCTCACCACATACCTGATCGATGCGGTCAACCTGGTCGCCGGAAACCTGGACGTCCCGGGGGGTTCGGTCTTCAGCACGATGGGCACCATCGGAGCCAAGTGGCAGAACGCCATGATGGGCGCTGTCATGCGGCGGTCCCGGCGGCGGAAACGTTCGCGTGTCAGCGGGATTCGCAGTGCGATCGGTTCCGAACCCGCGGCGATGATGGCCAAGGAGATGACGACGCCGGGCGACCGCCAGATCAAGGCGATGTTCATCTCGGCGGGAAATCCGGTGCTGTCGGTACCGAACGGGGACGAACTCGAGGCCGCGCTGGAGACGCTGGACTTGTCGGTGGCGCTGGATTTCTATGTCACCGAGACGACCGCGCGCTGCGACTACATCCTGCCCGTCACCACCATGTACGAGCGCGACGACTTCCCGTACACGTTTCAGGGATTTCAGGCGACGCCGTTCCGTCAGGCCACCGAGGCTGTGGTAGCACCCGCTGGTGAATCGCGATCGGAGTGGGATATCGTCGCCGACCTCGCAACGCGACTAGGACGGCAGATTCCGGCATTCGCGGTGTTCGGCGCCGCACGAAAAGGATTGAGCGCCTTCGGGAAGAGTCTCACCCCGCGTCTCATGATTGATGCCCTGGTCCGGATGTCGCAGGGTGGCGACCGGTTCGGCCTTCGCCGCGGTGGTTTGTCGTTGCGCCGCTTGACCGAGCAATACCCACACGGCGTCGTATTGGAACCGCACATCCGAACCGGAGTTCTGCGCGATGTGGTCGGCTATCTGTCCCGTCGCGTGCGATTGGTCCATTCCGATATCTCCGACGAGGTCGACAAGCTCTCGGACAGCGGACATCCCGAGGGCTACCCGATGCGGATGATCGGCATGCGAGAGCCGCGCTCGGAGAACTCGTGGATGCACAACTCGCCGCTGTTGATGCGCGGCGAACGCCGCCATCACGCGCTGATGCACGTCGACGACGCCGCCGAGTTGCAGATCGCCGACGGTGATGTCGTGCGGATCAGCTCGCCCTACGGCGAGATCGCCGTGCCGGTCACCTCCACGAAGGACCTCGTCGTCGGCGTGGTCGCGATACCCCACGGGTGGGGTCACAAAGGCACCGGTGGATGGCAGCTGGCCAACCGCGCGGGCGGCGCGAACGTCAACCGGTTGACCTCCAGTGAGCCCAGCGATGTCGAGTCCGTATCCGGGATGGCCTGGCTCACAGGCGTTCCCGTGCGCGTCGATCGAATTGACTCGGCGTCCACGCCGCAAAAAGTCGAGTAAAGGCGCCCTGAGCGCAGAGCCAGCGCAAGTGATCGGATTGACGGCGTCGCTGACGCGGACCCGGCGTAGTCATGAAACCGCAATACAGCGGTCGATGGCGTCGTAAGTTGAAGCCAAGCCGATCGGAGGGGCAACGGCGAAAGGGCTCGAAGTGGCGATCACATCTGAGCAAGTCGAACTGGTGGCGCGTCGGGTGACTGATGGGCACCTGAAGCCGCCGCACAAGGCGAACCGCGACGTAGATGACCGAATGGCGCGAGAAGAAGCCGCCCCGGCCGTATACCGAGCGAGTCGTGAGTTGATGGGGGCAATCGCGCAGCAAGTCGCGGCCGACGAGGCACTCATCGACGTGAAGCATGCGACCGGGTACTCCATCGCGGCATTCAGCGGGGCCAGGGCCAAGGTGAGCCTGCTTGTGGCAACCAACCGCAGGGTCTGGTTCAGCCGGTACGAGGACGGAACCGTTCAGGATTTGCGTGCCGTCGAATACCCGACGATGAACATCGAGAGGAAGCGAATTTCTCTGGGGTGGCCGAAGCTGGAGGGCGCCACCATCACGTGCGGTGGACCGACCGCAGAATGGCTCACGGAATTGAAGTCCGGTCGTCACCAGCCGTCACCTTGGCTGCAGCCGGGCGCCTCATCGCCAGCTGCCGGGCCGTCCCAGGGCGCGCCCGCCCCTAACTGGTATCCAGACCCATACCGGCGTCACCAATTGCGGTACTGGGACGGCGCCCGCTGGACCCCCCACGTCTCGACGAACGGGGTGACCGCGAATGATCCGGTCAGCCAGTAGCTGGGACGCTTAGGCGATGGCGCCTGCATTCTTGAGCGCCTCGATGCGGTCCCAGTCCATCCCGAGTTCCATCAGCACGATTTCGGTGTGCTCCGAGGCCTGCGGGGCACGCGTCGTCTCCAGCGGCTCGTGGTTGAACTGCACGGGGCCGCGCACGACCTTGAACGGTGCGCCGCCGTCGCTGGCTTCCACCTCGACGATCATGTCGTTGTCGATCGCCTGCTCGTCGGAGGCGAGGTCGATGAGGCTCTGGAACGGCGCCCACTGGCCCTTCATGGTCTTGAGGTGCTGACGCCAGTATTCGAAGGGCCTGCTGCGGATCGCCTCGGCGATGAGTTGTACGCCCGCTTCGGCGTTTTGGATCAGTGGCATGACGTCGCAGAATCGTGGATCATCCGCCAATTCGGGCAGTCCGAGATGCTCGAACGCGTCCCGAATGTATCCGGTCGGGCTGACGATGCACAGGTTTATCGTGCCGCCGTCCGACGTCAGGTAGTTCGCCATGAAGGGGTTGACCGACGCGGTGGTTCCCGGCATCAGCGAACGCATCGTCTCGCCGGTCTCCATTCCCTGGGTGACGCTGGCGCCGGCGGCCCACCACGCGGTGCTCAGTAGGGACACGTCGAGTTCCACGGCTTCGCCTGTGCGTTCCCGGTGGAACAGCGCCGCGGAGATCCCGCCCGCGATATTCATCCCGCCGATCGAATCGCCGAACGCCGGAATGCCCTGTGGCAGTGCCCCGCCGATCTCCTCGGGGGTCAGCGCGTGGCCGACACCGCTGCGCGTCCAGAATGCGGTGCCGTCGAAACCGCCCGTGTCGCGCTCGGCCCCCTTGTCTCCATAAGCGCTGCCGCGCGCGTAGATGATGTTCGGATTGACGGCGCGGATGTGCTCGATGTCGAACTTGTTCTTCTGCCGTTGGGCTGGCATGTAATTGGTGAGGAAGACGTCCGCGGTCTTGGCGATCTCGTACAGGACTTCCTGACCACCGGGGGTGGAGACGTCGATACCGACGCTGCGCTTGCCGCGGTTGGGATGCTCGATCAGCGGGTGGCGGTTGGGGTCGAGTTGGAAGCCGCCCATGTTGATGAAGCCGCGCTGGGTGTCACCGCGCACCGGGTGCTCGACTTTGATCACGTCCGCGCCCCAGTCGGCGAGGATCGCCCCGGCGGCGGGGACGAACGTGAACTGTGCAACCTCGAGAACGCGAACGCCCTCCATCACCTTGATCAACTCGACCCTCTCCCTGCGCACACGTCGTTGTATTCGCCTACTGTAATAGTTACAGTTGAGCGTCCAGCATTGATCAGATTGTACGAGGTTGCAGGGTGAGCACCACCGAGGAATCGGTAGACCTGACCGAAACGAGCGTCGAGGTCGGCAGGCGGGCGGCAGCGCGCGCCGAATCCCGCATGCTCGTCGACGGTGAGCTGGTGGAATCGACCTCGGGTGCGACCTTCGACAATGTCAGCCCCGCGACCGGCCTACTGTTGGGCGCCACGGCCGCCGCCGACGCCGTTGACATGAGCCGAGCGATCGCGGCCGCGCGGCGCGCCTTCGACGAGTCCGACTGGTCGACCCACCGTGAGCTACGCAAGCGGTGCCTGGCGCAATTGCAGTCGGCGATCGAGGCCGAGAAGGAAGACCTGCGCGAGGAACTGATCGCCGAGGTCGGCTGTCCCGCGATGACAACGCAGTCCGCGCAATTGGATTGGCCGCTTGCCGAAGCGCTGCGCTATCCGGCCGGCTTGATCGACGACTTCGAATGGGAGCGCACGCTCGGCGGCGGCGGCCTGTTCGGTGACCGGAACGTGCGCACCGTGGTCAAGGAACCGGTCGGCGTGGTTGCGGCGATCACCCCGTCGAACTTCCCGATCGAGGTCATCCTCAACAAGCTGGGACCCGCGCTGGCGGCGGGTAACACGGTGCTGCTGAAGCCGGATCCGAACACCCCGTGGAACGCCGCGCGGCTGGGCAGGCTCGTCGCCGAGCACACCGAGTTCCCGCCGGGCGTGCTGAACGTCGTCACGACCCCATCGAACGACGTTGCGGGCGTGCTGGGCACCGATCCGCGCGTGGACATGATCTCGTTCACCGGATCAACGGCCGTCGGCAAGCTGCTGATGCGGCAGGGCGCCGACACGATGAAGCGGATGTTCCTGGAGCTCGGCGGCAAGTCTGTCGCGATCGTGCTCGACGACGCCAACCCCGCCGCGATCCTGGGCGCCGCGATCGGCATGTGCGTGCATGCCGGGCAGGCGTGCGCGGCGACCACCCGCATGCTGGTGCATCGGTCCCTGTACGACGAGACCGTCGCCGCCGTCACCGCCGCGTACCAGGGGGTGCCGGTCGGCGATCCGGTACGGCCGGAAACCATTGTCGGGCCGGTGATCAGCGCCGCGCAGAAGGACCGCGTGCTCACGGCTGTCGAGCGGGCACGAGCGGGCGGCGCCGAGATCACCGTCGGGGGAGGTGTGGTCGATGGGCTGCCCGAACACCTTGCGGCCGGTCACTATGTACAACCCACCGTGATCGTCGGTGTCGACAACAACGCCGCGATCGCACGGGAAGAGGTTTTCGGCCCGGTATTGATCATGATGCCGTTCGACGACGACGACCACGCTGTCCGCATCGCGAACGACAGCGCGTATGGCCTTGCCGGCGCGGTTGTTTCGCGATCGACGGAACGCGGCATGAATATCGCCCGCCGTATCCGCACCGGCGCGTTCGGCGTCAACGGCGGGATGTTCTACGGCGCAGACGCTCCATTCGGCGGCTACAAGAACAGCGGCGTGGGGCGGCAGTGCGGAATCGAGGGATTCCAGCAGTACCTCGAGACCAAGACGATCGGATGCCGGATGCCCCGGCCGAAAATGAGTGATTTCGGTGCGCGCACGGTCGCTCAGCGATAGCGAGCGCACCGAGATCACTGATCGATGAGCGTTTGCGCGTGGTCGAGAATGCTCTCCAGGATGTAGTCGTAGTCGATGTCGTCGGCGAAGCCGATGTAGCGCTTGCCGTTCGAGCGAGGAGCGGGGAATCCTTCGGCCTTGTCCTGGATACGCTCCAGCACCGCCGACCCGCGGGTGTGCACGGAGATCGCGCCGTAAACGGCGATGGCCTGGCTCGCATCGAGTCCCGCCTCGATCAGCGCCCCGACGGGCTGCTCGATCTTCTGCAATGCTCCACGTACGGCGCTGCCGCCGAACTGACTGCGAATGAGGACCAGGTCGCACAGGATCGGATTGTCCCGGAAGTGTTTGCGCATCGTATGTGCGTGGTCACGAAGCGACGCACGCCAATTGGAGGCGTCGATGGTCGGCACGGTGAACTCGAACCGCTCCAGCGCGCAATCTGTCATCGCGTCGAGTAGATCGTCCTTGCGCCGGAAATACCAGTAGATGCTGGTGACTCCGACGTCCAGATGCTTGGCCAGCACCGGCATGCTGAGGTTGTCGATCGACACCTGTGCGGCTACGTCGAAGGCGCCCTGCAGGATCTCGTCGGCACTGATCGAGCCGCGGTCCCGTCGCTTGCGGGTGTCGACCTTCGCATGGGCGCCCACAGCTCAACCGGCAGGGTTGAACGTCACGGGAATGGCGGTCGGGGAGCGGAAGGGCTGCCCGTGAATGGTGGGGTTGTCGTCAGTGATGAGTTGGATGTCGGTCAGCCGATCGAGTAGGCATTCGACGGCGACGCGGGTCTCCATGCGGGCCAGATGCAGCCCCATGCAGGTGTGCTCGCCGGCCGCAAACGATATGTGCGGCAGGCGTTTGCGGTGGATGTCGAACTTTTCCGACCGTTCCCAGCGTTGCTCGTCGCGGTTCGCCGACCCGATGCACACATCGATCACTGCGCCGTGTGGAATGGTGACGCCCTCGAGTTCGGTCTCCTCGGTGGCGTAGCGCTGCACCGTGGTGAGCGGCGTCTCGTACCGCAACCCCTCTTCGATCGCGGGCCCGATGAGATCGCGGTCGGCCTGCACCGCACGGAACTGCTCGGGATGGGTCAGCAGAAGGAACAGCAGATTGCCCGACGACCGGTAGGTGGTCTCGAGCCCGGCGGGCAGCAGCAGACGCAGGAAGGAATAAATGGCTTCATCGGTGAGCTTTTCGCCGTCGATCTCGGCGGTCACCAGGTCGCCGATGATGTCGGGCGTCGGCTTGCGCCTGCGCAACTCGATCTGTTGCAGGAAATAGTCTTTCAGTGCTGCCGACGCTTCGAAGGCCCGCTTCCACTTGACGGTGTAGCTGATCAGCTCGACGGCGCGCTTGCGGAACCAGGGCAAGTCTTCTTCGGGAAGCCCCAACAGCTTCGAGATCACCCGGGTGGGGAACTCGAGGGTGAATTGCTTGACCAGGTCGGCGTGTCCGACGTCGATGAACTCGTCGATCAGCCCCTCGACGACCGGGCGAACGATCTCGGGTTCCCACCGCGACAGCGATCTCGTCTTGAAGGCTGCCGAGACCAGATTGCGGTGCTCCCAGTGCTTCTTGCCTTCCATCGCCAGAATCGTCGGCCCGATGAACAGGCCGATGGTGTTGTCATAGATCTGCGAGTTGAAGACCTTGCTGTCCCGGAACACCCGGTTGACCGCATCGAAAGAGACCGCGGCGTAGAGGTTCTCGGGAAGCATCGATTCGGGTGTCGTGGACCAGTCCATGACGCTGCCCTTGAAGACACCGAACTCTTGCCTCCGCCGCGCGAACAGGGGATAGGGGTCACGGACGAGGTCAGCCGCCTCCTCGACCGTGATGTTGTGCACTGAGCTCTCCACGAATGCTCCAGCATCTCCGGGTCCGGCTTGGTCCTGCGAACGGTACTGTAAATCTTACAGTAGACTATATCAGCTGGACAGGAGGCCCGGCTGTCATCGAGGTCACGAACCCGCCGTCGACGTGTATGTCCTGGCCGGTGATCCAGCGGGCATCCGGTGAGCCGAGGAACGCGATCACGGGCACGACGTCGTCGACAGTGGCGTGGCGTCCCACGGTGGCACGACACATATCGAGGACCTCCTTGCCCATGGTGTGCTCGAAGTCCGAGAGGATCGGTGTCTCGACGGGGCCTGGGCTCACGGTGTTGACCCGGACTCCGTACTTGGCCCACGCGGGTCCGGCAAGGCGCTTGGTGTACAGGATCGCCGCCTGCTTGGACGTGCTGTACACCGGATATGCGGGATCCTGACCTTCCTGCCAGCGTGCGACTGCATCGCCGTCGGTGAGTTCGAGCAGCTCGGACAAAACGTCGATCCGCTGATCCCAACCGAGTGCCGCCGTCGATGCCACCGTGACGATCGAACCGCCCGTGTTCATCAGCGGCAGCATGCCTTCGGCCATCAACCGCATGCCGAGGTAGTTGACGGTCAGCACATCGGCGGCGGGGGCGGTCCCCGGAATCCCCGCCACGTGGGCGAGCATGTCCCAGCCGGTGCCGATGTCGCCGAGAACCGTGTCGATGCGGGCTGGGTCGCGCAAATCGCATTGCCGGTATTCGGAGACCGGCGACTGCGGCTCGCGGATGTCGACTGCCAGCACGTGGTCGCCGCTGGCGTAGAAGTGTTTCGCCGCGGCCGCACCGATACCCGACGCCGCGCCGACGACCACGATCCTGCTCATCTGTGCCCAACCCTTCCGGCCTCGCGCACTTCCGTCATACCATCGAATGGCCGACAGTAAGCTCGACAGTAAACAATTCTGGTGGCCTAGACAATCACTTCGGAACGGGTGGCGCGATGAGCACGAGCACACCGAGCGTCGCCCTGGTGGCTCGCGAGAACATGGTCGCAGTGTTGGCGCGTCAGCGGCAGGCGTTCCTCGGCGACGGCCCGCCGAGTGTCGCCGTGCGCCGCAACAGGATCGACCGGTTGCTGGCGCTGGTCCTCGACAACGCCGACACCTTCGTCGACGCGATGGCAACCGATTTCGGCACCCGGCCGAGGGCGGGCACGCTGTTCACCGAAGTCCTCGGCATGACCTCAGTGATCGAGCACACCAGATCGCATGTACCGCAATGGATGTGGACAACACATCTGATGCGTGGCGCGACTCTTCGGGCTGCGGGCCCACCGCGGATTCCGCAAGATCGCGCCGACCATCGCGCGCGACGTCGACGAGCGGATGCGTACCGCCGACGAGGTGATGTTCGGACCAGTGCTCGTCGTGTGGCCGTATTCGGAGGTGGCAGACGCCATCGACTACATCAACCAGCGGCCTGCACCGCTTGTCGCGACTGGTACGGGCCAGACGACGACGACTTCCGCCGTTTCGTCCGTAGTACCCGAAGCGGTGGTGTGGCCCGTAATGACTTTGCCGCACAAATGATTCCGTCGGCCGCGCCGTTCGGTGGCGTCGCCCGCAGCGGAATGGGTGCCTACCACGCGGATTGCGCGCCACCGCACGAACCGTGGGCTACGGCGCCGATGATTCGCTCGCAAGCGTCGCTCATGCGCTCCCGCTGATCGCCTGCTCGCGCGCCCAGCGGTAGTCGGCCTTGCCTGCCGGGCTGCGCTCGATGACGGGCCGGAACACCACCGCCTTGGGCAGCTTGTACCGCGCAATGGAATTCGACGCGTGGTCGATCAGTTCCTGGGCGTCTGCGCTGGCACCGTCAAGCAGGGCCACGATCGCGACGACCTCCTGGCCCCACCGCTCGCTCGGTCGGCCTGAGACCACGACGTCGGCCACCGCCGGGTGGGATAGCAGCGCGGTCTCGACCTCTTCGACGAAGATCTTCTCCCCACCGGAGTTGATGGTCTGGGACTCGCGGCCGAGCAGTTCGATTCCACCGTCGGCGAGATGGCGTGCGCGATCGCCAGGAATCGAGAACCGCACACCGTCGATGACGGGAAATGTCTTGGCGGTCTTGGCTTCATCGCCCTTGTAACCCAGCGGCACAAAGCCGCGCTGGGCCAGCCAACCGATGCCCTCATGGCCCGGCTCCAGAATCGAGTCGAGTTCCTCGGAAGCCACGAAGGTGTCCGGTCCCGCATTGAACTTGCCCGTCGACACTGCGCCGGGTGCCGACATGTGACTCATCTGGATGCCGGTTTCCGAGGATCCGACGCCGTCCATGACGATCAGGCCGGGTTTGACGTCGATCAGGCGTTGTTTGGCGGTGGGTGTCAGCAGCGCGCCGCCGTTGGCCACAACGGCCATCGACGACAGATCCGCCGACGAGCGTTCGAGGGCGTCGGCAAGTGGGCGCGCCATCGCGTCGCCAACCACCTGTACCGCCAGCACCTTTTCCTTCTCGACGGTCTGCACGACCTCATCGGCGTCGAACCGGCTCGGGTTCTCGGAGAACACGACGGTCTGTCCGGTGGTCAGAGCGGTCATCACGCTCCACTGTGCGGCGCCGTGCATCAGCGGTGGGAGCGTGAAGATCTTCGTGCCCGGGTTCTCTTGGACACGCTTGGCGATCTCGTCGTAGGACTGGGTGAGCTCGCCGGTGGCCATGTTGCGACCGCCGAACGACGTCATGAAGATGTCGTGCTGACGCCACAGCACGCCCTTGGGCATGCCGGTCGTGCCGCCGGTGTAGAGGACGTAGAGATCGTCGGGGGACGGCTCGACCGGCGGCGGCTCCGACGAGCCCGACCTGACGATCGACTCGTAATCGACCGCACCGTGGACCAGGTCGTTGCCCGAGTCGTCGGCGATCTGGATGAGGACGCGCAGGCGTGGGAGCGCGCGCTTGACGTCAGCGACGCGTGGCGCGAACGTCGCGTGGTAGATCAGCGCGGTCGCACCGGAATCTTGGAGCAGGTACTGAAGCTCGTTCTTCACGTAGCGATAGTTCACATTAAACGGCGCGACCCTGGCCCGCCACGAACCGAGCATCGCCTCGACGTACTCGGGACCGTTGTAGGCGTAGATGCCCAGCAGGTCCTGTCCCACCTCATGCCCTGCAAGCTCCGACCGTTCGGTCTTGGCTCCCAATCCGCGTGTGTGCAAATACCTGGCGAGCCGGTTGGACCGTTCAAGGATCTGGGAGTAGGTATACCGGCGGTTGCCCTGGACGACGAATTCCCGGTCACCGATCACCGCGGCGACGGCATCTGCAGCGGCCGGAACGGTGAACTGCGGTGCGGAGTCGGACATCGTGCCTCTCATGGCTGGTGTGGGAGCAGGCGGAGCATCAGGCCGTTGGCTTCGCTGAGGACTTTGCCATCAGAGTCTGTCATCGTCGCGGTGACGAAGGCCTTCCGCCCATCGATCGAATCTATCCGACCGTGAGACACAAGCGGTTGGTCGATCGGCGTGATCTTGCGGTAGTCGACGTGCAAATACGCGGTGCGACTGTTGGCCCGGGCGGCCGCGGAGACGATCATCCCGAAATGCCAGTCGTAGAACAGCGGTATGACGCCACCGTGCACGGCGTTGTTACCGCCGACGTGGAAGCGGCTGAAGTGGCCCTCCATGACGACCCCTTCGGGTCCGAACTCGGTCATCGTCCACGGCGGCATCAACGGGTGCCCGAGGCCCGGGAGATGGGGCCCGCGGCCGGCGGGGGCGATACCCTGCGGTGCGCGGTGGACTTCCAGGCGCGCGCACAGTTCTTCGATCTGGCCGGCGGCGTCGGCCCACAGATCCTGGTCCGGATCGGTCGACACGACGATGTCCTGCAGTCGCCGCATGGCGGTCATGAAACGGCCCAACTCGGGGCCCGTGTCGACGGGTTTGATCTCGGGGAAGGCCGTGCTCTGGTGGTCGGTGTCGGTCACAGCTGCTTCCATACCTCGATCAGTTCGTCGGTGGAGATGCCGGCGTCCCGCGCTGCGGGCAGCCGTTCGATGTTCGGCAGCGCCGCACGGCGGGCTTCGTGTGCGAGGGCGGCCAGTCCGGCGTTCGGTCCGACGACCGCGCCCTGGCATTCCTGGGTGACGATCTCCGTACGCGCGGGTGCGGCGAGGTCGATTCTCATACAGATGCAGGAACCTCGTAAAACTGCTGTGCCCACTTCCTCAGCGCCATATAGGGTTTCGCGTCGATCTTCGCCAGCGGCGGGTTCTCGATGTAATCCTGGTAGCGCCAGATGTCCAGGTCCTCCCAGACCGTGCCCATGAACTGCTTCTCGACGCGCTCACGCACCTCGGCGGGCGGGATGTCGGAGGTTTCACCGTTCAGCTTGGGCCACCAGACCGAGTAGAACATCGTCGACAGCCCGTCCTCCACGGGGGTGACCGCAAAGATCAGACGGTGATTCGACTGTCCCTCGAATACGCTGATCGCGCCTCCGAGCCCGAACATGTGGCTATGGATGTGCAGCGCCATCTTGTTCGGGTCGTCGCTGCGGGCATCCGGCCAGCCGGTGAGGAACTGCCACTGCTCGTCGACGATCTTCCACTCCAGGTTCACCGGTGTCACCGTCGCGCCGTGGACATAGTGGAAGTGCGAGCTGTCCGGGCCGTTCTCGGCCACGATCTGCGGGTGAACCGGCTCGTTCTCGGCACGGCGTGAAAACTCCGGGTACGGGCGGTAATACGCCGACGGGTCGGTCTCGAACTGCGGGAACGAAGCGAAGATGTCCGGCATCTCCCACTGCGGCTCCTTGCCTTGAGGTTGATGCCAGACGAAGACGCAGCCGTGCTGCTCGTTGACGGGGTACACGCGAAGCTTGAGTGCGCGGTTGGGTCGGTCCGGTTGATAGGGGATGTAGCGGTTGGTCCCGTCGGGACCCCATCGCCAGCCATGGAACGGGCACTCCACGCAGTCGCCGACGACCTTGCCGCCGTGGCCGATGTGCGCGCCGAGGTGTCTGCAGTGCGCCTGCATCACATGGAGTTCGCCGGAGTCGTCGCGATACGCGGCAAGATCCTCGCCGAAGTATCGGAGGGGACGGACCTCGCCCTGCGGGAATTCGGCCGACCAGCCCACCATGAACCAGCCGGTGACCTTCCAGGTGAACGGGACCTTCACGTCGCCTCCTCTGACGGCAAAGCGTATCCAACGGAAGATATTACAGTAGAGGTTTCGACAGCGATGGGTGAGAGGCGTGCCCTCGGATTGCGTACGACAACCGCTGTGGAAAAAGCTGTCTGCCGTTCGAATCCAACTCCAGGTTCGGGGCTATGCCTTAGGCTTGATTTCCCGTGAACCTACGGTAGCGTAGGTTACGCGGCCGTAAGCAGGACTGGACAGCTAGAGAGTCTCGATGACGACAACCCAAAGTGCACTTCTCACCGAGCTGGAACCAGTGGTGGAGAGCAACCTGAACCGCCACCTGGACTCGGCGAAGCCATGGAATCCGCACGACTACGTGCCGTGGAGCCGCGGACGTGACTTCGCGTTTCTGGGCGGTGAGGACTGGGTCCCGGAGGATTCACCCCTCGACGACGTCGCCAAGGCGGCCATGGTCGTCAATCTGCTCACCGAGGACAACCTGCCGTCGTATCACCGCGAGATCGCGGTGCGCTTCGGGCCCGACGGGGCGTGGGGGCAGTGGGTGGGCCAGTGGACCGCTGAGGAAGCGCGGCACAGCATCGCGATCCGCGACTACCTCATCGTCACCCGCGGCGTCGATCCGGTGGCGCTCGAAGAAGGCCGCATGATCCATATGAAGGCCGGTTACGACTCGGGTGACAAGTCGATGCTGGAGGCCTTGGCCTACGTGTCGTTCCAGGAACTAGCGACGCGAATCAGCCATCGCAACACTGGCAAGGCCTCGGGCTGCCCTCTCGCAGAGCAACTTCTGACCCGAGTGGCCACCGATGAGAACCTGCACATGGTCTTCTACCGAAACCTGGTCGACGCCGCCTTCGACATCGCGCCCAACGAGACGATGAAGGCAATCGCCCACGAGGTCATCCACTTCCAGATGCCCGGCAGCGCAATGCCCGGATTCGCGGACAACGCACTGGTGATCGCCAAGGCGGGCATCTACGACCTGCGTTCACATCTGGACGACGTCGTCCGGCCCGTCTTGCGGTTCTGGCGCGTTTTCGAACGCGACGATGTCCACGGCGAGGGGGCGCGTGCGCGAGATGAGATGGCGGCCTTCCTGGATCTCGTCGAGGACAAGGCGAGTCACTACGAGCGGCGACGCCAGGAGCGGCTCGCGGGTGCAGGAGCGCCTGCCGGCGGCTGACCTCCTGCGGTAGACGGCAGCAATCTGCGTCACCGACGCTGCTCGCGCCTGATACTGTAATCGTTACAGTATCTCCCGTCGGAGTGAACACGAGGTGCCGACACGTGACCAATCCCAGCCCATCCCGATTCGATGCGATCGTCATCGGCGCCGGATTCTCCGGCTTGTATGCACTGCACCGGTTGCGCGAACTCGGCGTGCGAACGCGTGTGCTCGAGGCCGCCGAGGACGTCGGCGGGACGTGGCTGTTCAACCGGTATCCCGGTGCTCGATGCGACATCGAGAGCATCGAATATTCCTATAGCTTTTCCGACGAGATACAGCAGGAGTGGGTCTGGTCAGAGACCCTGCCTGCCCAGCCCGAAATCGAGGCCTACCTCCACTTCGTGGCCGACAAACTCGACCTGCGCCGCGATATCCGCTTCAACACCAAGGTCGTCGCGATGACCTTCGACGAGGCCGCGGCCGAATGGCTGGTCGAAACCGAGGCCGGTGAATCGTTGGTCGCCTCGTTCGTGGTCGCCGCATCAGGCATCCTGTCGGTGCCGCTGGACCCCGACTTTCCGGGAATGGACACGTTCAGCGGGTCGTCGTTGTTCACCGGTAACTGGCCGAAGGACGGCTTCGACTTATCGGGTAAGCGGGTCGGTGTCATCGGCACCGGCTCGACGGGCGTTCAGCTGATCCCCGTGGTCGCCAAGCAGGCCGAACACCTCACGGTGTTTCAGCGCTCACCGGCCTACACGCTGCCGTGGGAAGTGCGTCCGTTCGACGACGGAGAGCTCGACGAGCTGAAGGCGAACTACGCCGAGATCCGCGCCGCACAAAGGAAACACGCGGTCGGTGCAGCTCGGCTGAGCGCGTTCTCGGTGCTGTTCGACATGATGGCCAAGCCGCCGTTGAAGTCGGCCTCGCGACAGGACCAGCTGCGTGCCATCGAGGAAAGCGGCGTGATGGGCGCGCTCAGTTGGGGCGACGTCTTCTTCGACATCGAAGCCAACCGGATGGCCGCGAAGCTCTACGGCGAGGCGGTCGCCCGCATCGTCAAGGATCCCGAGACCGCGGCCTCGCTGACGCCGAGCCACCCCTTCGGTTGCAAGCGACCGATCATCGACCAGGGCTACTACGAGACGTTCAACCGCGACAACGTGACGCTGGTCGACCTGCGCAAGGGGCCGATCGTCGAGGTCACGCCGAGGGGTATCCGCACCGAGCAGGGACACCACGACCTCGATGTGATCGTCTACGCCACCGGGTTCGACGCGATGACGGGAGCGCTCACCCGGATCGACGTCCGGGGGCGCGACAGGTTGTCGTTGGCGGACTTCTGGACGTCCGAGGGGCCGTACACCTATCTCGGTATCGCCGTCGCGGGTTTCCCGAACCTGTTCATCGTGCAGGCACCCGGAAGTCCTTCGGCGGCAACCAATTTCGTCGCAGCACTCGAGCAGCATGTCGAGTGGATCGGCGACTGCATCGGATACCTGCGTGACAACGGTTACCGCACCATCGAGGCATTGCCGGATGCGCAGCGTGAATGGATCGAGCACACCACAGCGCTCGTGGCGCCGACGGTCCTGGTCGATCCGTCGTGCAACTCCTGGTACAACGGCGGCAACGTGCCCGGGAAGAAGCGGATGTACATGGGCTACACCGCCGGAATCCCGGAGTACCGGAGGCGGTGCGACGAGATCGCGGATGCGGGCTACTCGGGTTTCAAGCTCGCATGAGGGCATCCGAGCGCGCCCGGCTCATCGGCCGCGATTTCGCCGGCGTGGTGCCCAGGGCACACGCGGCGGTTTCGAGCTCGACGGACTGGAAGCCGTTGTCGCAGCGCGGAGCCCGTCAACTCGGTGAGGTGGTGCTGGACGAACTCGCGCTGTCCGGCATGACCTTGACCGCTCCGCCGCCCAAACTGGAACGCACGATCGACTCCTGTGCCGCCGCGGCGCAGGAGTTGTCCGGCCTCAGTGTGGCAGAGGCCAACGCGGACCCGGAGCCGTTGCAGGTCAAGTCGGTTCGCTGGCGCCGAATCGGACGGCTGATCTACGAACAGATGAGGTTCGACCACAATCCGCAGCTTGCACCGGCGCTGGTATCCGAGGGATTCGGAGGTCCCGCTACCGCTGTGGTTCATCTTTGTCGGACCGGAGACGACACGCGTCCCTGGCTCATCTGGGTGCATGGTGCGGGTCAGGGTCAGCCGATCGACATGTTGTTCTCGCGCGCGCGTCGACTCCAGGAGAAGTTGGGCTTCAACATCGCGCTCCCGGTGCAGCCCGGCCACGGTGCCCGCCGTGACGCGTGGCCGACCTATCCCGACATGGATCCGCTGAACAATGTCGCGGGCATGATGCGGGTGGTATCCGAGGTCCGCGCGCTGGTCCGGTGGTTGGGCCCCCAATCCAGTGCGATCGCGGTGTCCGGGGTGTCCATGGGAAGTCCAGTAGCCGCGTTGGTCGCACATCTCGAAAAGGTCGACGGGGTGGCGATATACACGCCGATCTCCGGGCTCAACGGGATGATCGCTCAGCATCTCGGCCGGTGGGGACCGTCGGTGCGCGACACGATCGAGCTGTTGCAGTCCGATAACGTGGCCGCGGCGGCCTCCGTCGTCGACGACCTGGATGTCGAGCCGACTCCGCCCCCGTCGCGCAGGCTCATCGTGGGCGCCTGGCACGACCGGATGGCGATGCGCGAACCCGCTCAGCAGTTGCACGCGCGATGGGGTGGCGAGTTGTACTGGCACCCGGGAAGCCACGTCGGACATCTGTTCGCAGGTGGAGTGCAGCAGGCCTCGGAGCGGTTTCTCCGCGCAGTCAGTGAGTCGAGCCGTACTCGCGAATGAACCGGTCGCGGACGTACGCCAACTCGCGATCGAGATCGTAACCGTCGCCAAGCAGGGTCCACAGGTACGCGGCGCCGAAGATTGCTGCGCTGAGATCGCCTGTCGCACGGTTGATGTCGACGTCATCACGAACCGACCCGTCGTCGACTCCGCGTCGCAAACCGGCCTCGACTTTGTCGACTCCACGCTGGAGCCAACGCTGGACGCGCTCGCGCAATGGCGAAGTGCTCTTGACGCCCTCGAACGTGGCAACAAACATTGCGCGCAGGAAGGCCTGATCTTCGGAGAACAGTCGTCGAACCCGGTCGAAGTGGCCGACCGCCTCCTGCAGCCCCGTGGCATTGGGGTCGGCGTCCGGACTGAGCTGCTTGACGTAGTCGTGCAGAAAGAAGGCGTCGAGAATCGCGTCCTTACTGCCGTACCTAGCGTGGACCATGGCCCTGCTGTAACCCGCTCGGCGGCCAATTTCGGCGGCGGTCGTTGCCTCCCAGCCCTTTTCGACGATCAACTCGGCGGCTGCCTCGACCAGCCGCCGACTGGAGATCTCGACCCGTTCCGGCTGTGTCAGGCCACGAGTGGGAGACGGCACGCATTGCATATTAGACGATCGACAACTATGTTAGTTGCGTCTCGTCAAGTAAGTGACAGAGGAACTCAGTGAAGAGTGCGGGTGCGACCGACGTCCCATTGGGAATCGACGCCGTGACGCCGCAGTGGTTGACCAATGCGCTCGGCTCCGACGTGACGGGCGTTCGGGCCGAACAGATCGCGATGGACAGCGGTTTCTCGTCGCTGCTTTACCGCCTGACCCTGACCGGAGACAGCGTCCCGCCGACGTTGATCGCAAAACTCCCCGCGCTCTCCGAAGCCCGTGGTGCGATGGACCTGATGGGTGGTTACCGCAGGGAAGTCGCCTTCTACCGGGACATCGCCGGTCGGGCGCCGATGAAAACCCCCGACGTGCACGTCGCCCGGATCGCCGACAATGGTGTCGACTTCGTGCTGGTGCTCGAGGATCTCGCCGGCTGGGACAACGCGGACCATCTGGCAGGGCTGTCGATGGACCGAGCGCGAACGTGTCTCGAGTCATTGGCGGGGTTGCACGCGTGGTCCGCGCACCGGGACAACAGAGATGTGCTGCAGCAGTTTCCGAGTATGGACAATCCGATGATCCGCGAAGCTATGGTGCCGGCCTTCGGTTACGGATGGCAGTTGTACCTCGAGAAGCGCGACAACGCTGTGCCGCCAGGGCTCGCCGAATTCTTCGAGACCTTTTCGGATCGCGCTCCGGAAGCGCTTTCCGCGTTGACCGAACACGACATGCTGATACATGGTGACATCCGGGCCGACAATCTGTTCTTCGACGGTGACGCACTCAAAGTGGTGGACTTCCAGTTCGCGGCGCGCGGGTCCGGTGTCGCCGACGTGGCCTACCTGCTCACCCAGGGATTGCCGATCCAGAAGCGTACCGGTCAAGACGAGACCCTGCTCCGCGAGTATCTGGGCCATCTGGCCGATAGGGGAGTCGACTACGGATTCGACGCCGCGTGGCGCGACTACCGCACCGCTGCGGTGTACCTGACATTGATGCCCGTCGTCGCACTATTGACCTGGGATATCGTGCCGGAAAGGTCGCGCCGACTCTGCCTCACACTTGCCGACCGTGCGGTCGCCGCCATCGACGAAATCGACGCACTGGAGGTGTTCAAGTGACTCGTACGGCGCGGGAAGTGGTGGAGCTGTACAACCTCGTCGTCTGGAACGAGCGCAACTTCGACCTCGCTGAGGAACTCATGGGGGACAGCGTGATTCGCCATGATGTCGGAGAGTCGACAACGCTGACTCACGAGCAGGCGGTTGCGCGCATCGTGGACCACTGGGCCATGTTCGAGACGATTCGTTTCGACCTCAACCTGGTGGTGGCGGGCGATGACGGCGAGCATGTCGCCATCGTCTACCAGTCGCCGATGGAACTGAAGGACGGCACCAAGACCGACGTCGGCAGTATGGAGATATTCCGGGTGGTCGACGGTCGGATCGTCGAGGTGTGGAATTGCGGCTACAAGCAAGGAGTTTGGCAGTGACTGAATTACCGGCTCAGCCGGATGCGGGCGAACGCGTGCTCGATGAGCTGGGTTACTACTTGCTCGCTGGTGCGGGTGGTGAGGGACCTGCGGGGCTGATGGACGAAGCGCGCCGTGGTGAGGAACTGGGCTTCGGCACGGGGTTCATCTCGGAGCGGTGGAACGTCAAGGAAGCGTCGTCGCTCTCCGGTGCCGCGCTTGCGGTCACCAATCGGATGCAGATCGCCACCGCCGCGACGAATCACAACACCCGGCACCCGCTGATCACCGGTTCATACGCGACCACCATGCACCGGCTGTCGAAAGGCCGGTTCACGCTGGGAATCGGCCGCGGTATCGCAGCGATGTACGGCGCCTTCGGGGTGCCGGCTGTCACGACCGCGCAGATGGAGGACTTCGCTCAGGTCATGCGGAGGCTCTGGCACGGTGAGCTCATCTTCAACCATGACGGGCCGATCGGGAAGTATCAGTTGCTGTTCCTGGACCCGGACTTCAACGAGGACATCCGGCTGGCGATCGTCGCGTTCGGCCCCAAGACGTTGGCGCTGGGCGGGCGCGAGTTCGACGACGTCATTCTGCACACCTACTTCACGCCCGAAACCCTGCAGCGCGCGGTGAAGACCGTCAAAGACGCCGCGGAGCAGGCGGGCCGCAACCCCGACGACGTGAGGGTGTGGTCGTGCTTCGCGACCGTCGGTGACCATCTGCCCGAGGAGCTCCGGCTGAAGAAGACGGTGGCGCGGCTGGCGACCTACCTACAGGGCTACGGCGAGCTGCTGCTCAACACCAACGGCTGGGATCTCTCAGTGCTGCAACGCTTCAGGGACGACGAGGTGGTGCAGTCCATCGGCGGCGGCATCGACCACAAGGCGACTGCCGAGCAGATCGAGCACATCGCCACGCTCATCCCCGACGAATGGCTCGAGCCCTCGGCGACGGGCTCGGCGGCACAGTGTGTGGACCGCATACGGAAAGAGTTCGATTACGGCGCCGACGCGGTGATCATGCACGGAGCGACACCCGACGAACTCGAGCCCATCGTCGCCGAATACCGCGCAAAGAGCTAGGGCGTGATGACGGTGCGGCTCACCGGTTCTGCCGCGGCCTGCCTGCTGTAGAGCCCACGCTGCAGCGCCGAGAGCAACGCATTGCGCGTATCCTCCGGGCTGATGAGGTCGTCGAACCCGAGGTGGCCGGCCGACCGGAACGACGCCTCGACCTCGGCCTTGCGCAGCTTGGCTTCCACATCCTCGGCGGCGTGGGAGGCCTTGCTGAGGGCGGCCGCGCTCATCGCGCCCATCGTCGCACCCGGATAGGCGAACGTGGCGCTCTGGTTGTCGAAGCCCAGCAGCGACATCACCATCGACCCGAATCCGTAGGCCTTGCGCAGGGTTACATGCAGCTTCAGCGTGGTGGCCGCGGTCTGGGCGGCGAACATCCGGGCACCGCTGCGCAGCACGCCGCTCTTCTCGGATCGGCTGCCCGGCAACATTCCCGGGTTGTCCGCGAGGAACACGATCGGTAGATGGAACGAGTCGGCGACATTGATGAAATGCGCTGCCTTGTCGGCGGCGGCGGCGTCGATCGATCCGGCGATCACCTTGGGCTGATTGGCGACGACGGCGACGGGATGACCGCCGAGATGGGCCAACGCACAGATCATCGCCTGCCCGAATTTCGGCTGCACCTCGAACCAGCCCCGGTCGTCGAACACCACGTCGAGGACGGCACGCATGTCGTAGACGCGCCGGTTGCCGCGCGGGACGATGTCGAGCAGTTCCGGCGTCGAGCGCGGTTCGCTCGCCTCGTCCTCGGGCAGTGACGCCGGATACGACCACGCGCTCGACGGGAAGTACGACAGATAACGACGGATGTCGTCGAGGACCGCCTCATCGTCCTCGGCGAGGTTGTGGATCACCCCGCTGGCGAGCGCCACCGACGGCCCTCCCAGGTCTTCTTTCGAAATGTCCTCGCCCGTCGACTCTTTCACGACCGGCGGGCCGGCGGTGAAGATCGCGCCCTGGTTGCTCATGATGGTCCAATCGCACACCGGCGCCACCAGTGCACCATGGCCCGCCGACGGGCCGAGCAGCCCTCCGACCATCGGCACCTTGCCGGAGCATTGCGCCTGGGCGAGCAGATCGGTTGGGGTGCGGCCATAGTGCTCGCCGCTGGGCCGGAAGCCCGCGCCCTCCAGAAGCATCACCAACGGGATCCGGTCCCGCAGCGCCAACTCCGCTAGCCGATAGCGCTTCGCGTTACCGCCGGGACCGATGCTGCCCGCCAACGTGGTGAAGTCCTCCGCGCCGACCATCACCGGCGAGCCGTTGATGAGGCCCGAGCCGGCCACAATCCCGTCGGCCGCGATCTCACCGCCCACCAGCGTGCCGAACTCCCGGAAGCTGCCCTTGTCGAGGAGGTGGTTCAGCCGCGCACGGGCATCCAGCCTGCCCTTGCCGTGATGCTTGGCCAGCCGCTCCGGGCCACCCATCGCGCGCGACCGCTCACGCCGAAGATCGAGGTCTTCGAGCGTCTCCTTCCAACCCTGCTCGTTCGTCATGCGCTCTTCCTGTCGTTGAAAGGCGATCGTCGCACCGGCATGTTCACGTTGACCATACTGAATTGCTTACTGTAGCGTCTGCGGGCATGGGTAGCGGCGCCGGCCTCAAGGTCGACGGCGGTGTGTTCAGCCAGCTCCATGCCGTGGTCGACGCGGCGGTGACCCTGGAACGGCGGGGCTATGACGGCTGCTGGACCGCCGAGGTCAACCATGATCCGTTCCTGCCGCTGACGCTCGCCGCCGAGCACACCGAGACGATCGAACTGGGCACCAGCATCGCTGTCGCGTTCGCCCGGAACCCGATGACCGTCGCCAACGTCGGCTGGGATCTGCAGGAGTACTCCGGGGGTCGGCTGAACCTCGGTCTCGGCTCGCAGATCCAGCCGCACATCGAGAAGCGCTTTTCCATGCCGTGGAGCCGGCCGGTGCCGCGGATGCGGGAGTTCGTGCTGGCTTTACACGAAATCTGGGCGTGCTGGCACGACGGCTCGAAGTTGCGGTTCGAGGGCGACTTCTACACACACAAGATCATGACGCCGATGTTCGTGCCGGAGCCGCACCAGTACGGCGTCCCGAAGGTGTTTATCGCCGCAGTCGGTGAGGCGATGACGGAGATGACGGGCGAAGTCGCCGACGGGGTTCTCGCGCACGCCTTTACGACCAAGCGGTATTTCGAGGAGGTGACCATTCCCGCGCTGATGCGGGGGATGGCCAAGTCGGGCCGGGTGCGCGACGACTTCCAGGTGTCGGCTCCGCTGTTCGTCGTCACCGGTTCCGACGAATCCGAGTTGGGCGCCGCCGCCCTGGGCACCCGCAAGCAGATAGCTTTCTACGGTTCGACACCCGCGTACAAGAAGGTGCTCGATCTGCACGGCTGGGGAGCGTTGCACGACGAGTTGCACGGCCTTTCGCTGAAGGGCGACTGGGACGGTATGGGTGCCCTGATCGACGACGAGATTCTCGAAGCCTTCGCGGTCGTTGCGCCAATCGACAAGCTGGCGGCCAAGATTCGCGACCGTTGCGACGGTCTGATCGACCGCGTCATGGTGGGCTTTCCCCGTACGACTTCGGAATCAACAATCTCGGCGGTATTGACAGAGCTGCGCGCGCCGACTGCACAGTGAGGAACCGGCTATGGCCACCCGGATCATGGATGAAGCCGCGAAGGTGTTCGCGACCCCGCGGGCGTACACCGACGAGACCAAGCTGCACGCCGCACTGACGCATCTGCGCGCGAACGCTCCTGTGTCATGGGTAGACGTACCGGACTACCGGCCGTTCTGGGCGATCACCAAGCACGCCGACATCATGGCGATCGAACGGGCGAACGCGTTGTTCACCAACTCGCCGCGTCCCGTGCTGACCACCGCTGCCGGCGATGATCAGCAGGCTGCAATCGGGGTCAAAACCCTGATTCATCACGATGATCCGGAGCACCGCGCCATCCGGGCCATCGGAGCCGACTGGTTCCGACCAAAAGCCATGCGTGCGCTGAAGGTGCGCATCGACGAGCTCGCCAAACGCTACGTCGACCAGATGGTGGCGGCGGGACCGGAATGCGATTTCGTCCAAGAAGTCGCGGTGAACTATCCGCTCTACGTGATCATGTCGATGCTCGGCATTCCCGAAACCGACTTTCCGCAGATGTTGAAGTACACACAGGAGCTTTTCGGAACCGACGACGAGGAGATGCAGCGTAGTTCGTCCATCGAGGAATCCATGGGCGTGCTGCTCGAGATGTTCGCCTACTTCAACGAATTGACCGCGGCCCGGCGCGCGACGCCGACCGAGGATCTGGCCTCGGCGATCGCGAACGCCACGATCGACGGTGAACCACTGTCCGACATCGACACCGTGTCCTACTACCTGATCATCGCGACCGCGGGACACGACACCACCAGCGCCGTGATCTCAGGCGGACTTCACGCGCTGATCGACCATCCACATCAGTTGCAGCGCCTACGCGCCAACATGGATCTCATGCCGTTGGCCACCGAGGAGATGATCCGCTGGGTCACGCCGGTGAAGGAGTTCATGCGTACCGCACACGAGGACACCGAGGTCCGCGGAATTCCGATCGCCGCGGGGGAGTCGGTGCTGCTGTCCTATGTCTCATCGAATCGTGACGAAGACGTCTTCGACGAACCGTTCCGATTCGACGTAGGACGCGAACCCAACAAGCACAACGCATTCGGCTACGGCGTGCACTTCTGCCTCGGTGCCGCGCTGGCCAGGATGGAGGTCAACAGCTTCTTCTCCGAGTTGATCCCCCGGCTGGACGAGATCGAGCTGACCGGAGACCCGGCGTATACCGCGACGATCTTCGTCGGCGGGCCCAAGCACCTGCCGATCCGGTACTCGCTCAAGTGAATTGAAGATGGCCGCCCCGGTAGTCGGGACGGCCATCCTCGGATTCATGTCAGATCGGGAGGGGAATCCAAATCCCGAAGAAATAAAGGCCCTACTGGTTGTAACTCGCATCCCACACCGGCTGCTCATTGAAGCCGCAGTAGTTGATGGGCGCCGGTGGTGGTCCCCACGGCTCGGGGGAGCGGTCCGTCCCAGGCCGGCGGTGGCGGTGGGCCCCAGCCCCACTGCGGAAGTCCGGCACCCCAGGGAGCGCCATTGAACCGTCCGCGCCAATAATGGTCGCTGGGGTTCCACGGAGGTCGCCAGTCGTGGTTGTCGGGCGTGCGGAAGTTTTGCCCGACGGGGCCGCCGGGTCCGCGGTTGCCGCCAGGGGGCCGCCGAATGCCGAGTGCTGCCCTGGCGGTCCGCCGCGGCCGGGCTGTGGCGGACCGCCACGGTCACCGCCTGGCTCTGGCCCTGGGCCCCCGGGGCCGCACTGGGCGTCGGGTCCAAGGCTGCACGGGGGTGCCGATGCCAGCGGCTACCAGCGCGCAACCGACCGCTGCCAGGCCGTACTCCTCTTTTGGTCTGCCCGCGACCGCATTCAAAGCCACATTCGGTATGACCACGTCGCGAAACTGCCAGGTGTCGCTGCCGTCAGCGTTGTGCACCAACCTCGGCGCCTCGTCCAGATACCTCTTCTGGAGATGATTCTTGAACATGTCCGGCGGTTCGACGATGTGATCATCAACGCTGATCAGAATCATGTCGACCTTGTTCACGGCGCTCCTATGTGGTTGCTTACCGTGTGGCCAACAGTCTAGCTGTCGCGGTCCGCGCGTTACGGTGGTTCTCTGCGCTCAACCTACGGCGATGTGAGGTGACTGGGAATGGCAAAGTCCCGAATTGCCCCTTCTGCGGCTTTCGCTTCGATCCCGGTGGACGACCTCGGTCAGGGTGACCGGATCAACTTCGGCGTGGCATCGATACTCGGCCACCGACCGGAGGTCGCGGGCGCGCTCGGCGCGTTGAAAGCGGCGCTCGTCTCCACCGGGACGCTGTCGCCGCGGCTCGTCGAACTGGTGCGATTGCGAATCGCCTTCCACAATCAGTGCCGCAGTTGCATGTCCGTGCGTTATCAGAGCGCGATCGACGACGGGCTCACCGAGGATCTGGTGTGCTCCCTCGAACGGCCCGCCGAAGCTGACCACCTGACACCGGCCGAACGCAGCGCGCTGCGCTATGCGGATCTGTTCGCCACCGACCATCTGTCGATTGACGACGCGGTATACGACGACCTGCGCAGGCACTTCACCGAATCCGAACTCGTCGAACTCGGTGTGCACTGCGCGTATGCGGTGGGGATGGGTCGACTGGCGGCGACTTGGAGTGTCACCGAGGACGTGCCGGACGCGTTCCGGACGGCGTCGGATTCGCCTCTGGCGCCGTGGGATTCCGACGGTGTCGTCGCCTCTGGCTAATTGCCGCAGGTCAGCGCGCTGAGCAGGCTGCCGCCACCATTTGCGTGTACAAACCTCAAACTATGTGGGGCGCTGGCATGATGTGCCTTTGCCAAATCATCGGCAGAGAGGCGCGAGATGAGCTCAGACACCGCGGACAGCGATCTGGTCGGCGGGATTCCGCGTCGACGTATCGTGATCGCCTCGATGATCGGTACCACCATCGAGTTCTACGACTTCTACATCTACGCCACCGCCGCGGTTTCGGTGTTCCCGCACCTGTTCTTCCCCAAGGGTGATCCGACGACGGCGCTATTGGCGTCGCTGGCCACCTTCGGTCTCGCCTTCGTGGCCCGCCCCGTGGGCTCGGTCCTCTTCGGCCATTTCGGCGACCGAGTCGGCCGCAAGGCCACCTTGGTCGCGTCGCTGCTGGTGATGGGAATCGCAACGTTCGTCATCGGATTGTTGCCGACCTATTCGCAGGTGGGCGTCATCGCTCCGACACTGCTGGCGATCATGCGCTTCTCGCAGGGCTTGGCGCTCGGCGGTGAATGGAGCGGGGCGGCGCTACTCGCCACCGAGACCGCCGAGCCCGGTAGACGGGGCTGGGCCGCGATGTGGCCGCAACTCGGAGCTCCTTTCGGATTCCTCTTGGCGAACGGGCTTTTCGTCGGCCTGCTGCTGTGGCTCGGACACAGCAATCTGAACCCAGACCCCGACGGTGCGTTCCTCACATGGGGCTGGCGGGTGCCGTTCCTGCTGAGCGCGGTGATGGTGGCCATCGGTCTGTACGTGCGATTGCGCCTGATCGAGACGCCGGTGTTCACCCGCGCTGTCGCGCGCGGTGAGAAGGTGAAAACGCCAGTGACCGAAGTGTTTCGGACGAGCTGGCGTCAGTTGATCATCGGTACCTTCGTGATGCTTGCGACGTACACCATCTTCTACATTGTGACGACGTGGGCATTGAGCTTCGGCACCGGGAAGCGGCCGCCCGACGGTAAGGGGCTCGGGTTCGCCTACGTCGACTTCCTGCAACTGCAGTTGATCGCCGTGTTGTTCTTCGCCGCGACGCTGCCGCTGTCGGGTCTCGTCTCCGACCGCTTCGGCCGTAGGCGCTCGCTTCTGGTCGTCACAGTCGGCATCATGGCGTACGGCGCGCTGTTCGCCCCGATGCTCGGATCCGGCAACACGTCCGAAACCATGATGCTGCTCTTCTTGATCATCGGAATGACGTTGATGGGCTTCACCTTCGGCCCAATGAGCGCGGTTCTACCCGAGCTGTTCCCGACGAATGTGCGCTATACGGGTTCGGGTATCTCCTACAACGTCGCCAGCATCCTCGGCGCCGCGGTGGCGCCGTTCATCGCCACGTGGCTGGCGACGTCCTACGGCGTCGGCTGGGTTGGGCTGTACCTGTTCATCGCGGCGTGCCTGAGCTTCGTCGCGATTCTGGTCATGCACGAGACCAAGGACGCCTCGCTGGACTCTGGCGCCGAACCAGACCCTGAAACAGTCATCACTCCCTAAAGCGGTCAGCAGTACGGCATTTCAGCAAATAGTCAGGGTTACCTAACTCAGCGGAGTGAAGTCGGATGGGCGGGTCGAAACCTGCATCAATGACGCCGCTTTTACCGCAATAGTTTCCGCAAAAGCCGCACTCCATTCGCGGTCTGATGGTTGTCTGGGGATGTGAGCACGGCGGCTACGCCGGACACCGGCACCGGCAGAACTGTCAATCTGGTGCTGGCTACTTGGGTCTCGGCGATCAATTTCTGGGCCTGGAACATGATCGGGCCCCTTTCCACCACCTATGCGGGCGACCTGTCGTTGAGCAGTACCGAGGCGTCGATGCTCGTTGCGACGCCGATCCTCGTCGGGTCGCTGGGCCGCATCGTCATCGGGTCGCTCACCGATAGGTTCGGCGGCCGCACGATGTTCATCGCGGTGTCCGTCGCGTCGATCGTGCCCGTGCTCGCCGTGGGCGCCGCCGGGGCGGCGGGGTCCTACCCGTTGCTGCTCGTCTGCGGCTTCTTTCTGGGTATCGCCGGAACGATATTCGCCGTCGGTATCCCGTTCGCGAACAGCTGGTTCGAGGCCTCGCGACGCGGTTTCGCCACCGGTGTCTTCGGGATGGGAATGGTTGGCACCGCGCTTTCGGCGTTCTTCACGCCGCGATTTGTACGGTGGTTCGGTCTTCTCACCACCCACGTGATCGTCGCGATCGCGCTCGCGCTGACCGCGGCGGCATGCGTCCTGGTGATGCGGAACTCGCCGAGTTTCACGCCAAGCACCGGAGCTGTGCTGCCCAAGCTGGTCGCCGCAGCGAAGCTCCCTGTCACGTGGGAGATGTCGTTCCTCTATGCGGTGGTGTTCGGCGGCTTCGTCGCATTCAGCAACTATCTACCCACCTACATCAAGACGATCTATGGGTTCTCGGCGGTCGACGCGGGCGCGCGCACGGCTGGGTTCGCGTTGGCGGCTGTGCTGGCCCGGCCGATCGGTGGAGCGTTGGCGGACCGGGTCGCTCCCAAGTACGTGGTGTTGATGTCGTTTGCGGGGACTGCGGCGATGGCGTTGGTCGCGGTGTTTCAGCCGCCCGCGGACATGTGGTCCGCGGCGACGTTCATCACGCTGGCGATCTTCCTCGGCATCGGCACCGGTGGCGTCTTCGCATGGGTGGCACGTCGGGCACCGGCGCAGTCGGTGGGTGCGGTCACCGGAATCGTCGCCGCGGCAGGCGGCCTCGGCGGCTACTTCCCACCGCTGGTGATGGGTGCGACGTACGACGCGTCCGACAACGATTACACCGTCGGTCTGCTGCTGTTGGTGGCCACCGCACTGTTCGCCCTCGGCTACACCGCACTGCGACTGCACGCGCACGAACCGCAGGCTCAACCCAGTAAGGGCGGTACATGACGACGACACCGCGCACCGGCGGCCCGATCGAGGAACTGCTCGGACGCAGCGGCCGGTTCTTCACCCCCGGCGAGTTCTCCGACGATCTGCGCACCGTCACGCGGCGCGGCGGCCGCGACGGCGACGCCTTCTACCGCGACCGCTGGAGCCACGACAAAGTGGTGCGCTCCACACACGGCGTGAACTGCACCGGCTCGTGCTCGTGGAAGATCTACGTCAAGGACGGCATCATCACCTGGGAGACCCAGGAAACCGACTATCCCTCGGTGGGGTCCGACCGCCCCGAGTATGAACCTCGCGGCTGTCCGCGTGGGGCGGCGTTCTCCTGGTACACCTACTCGCCGACGCGTGTGCGCTATCCCTATGCGCGTGGCGTGCTGGTTGAGATGTACCGCGAAGCCAAAGCGCGACTCGGTGATCCGGTGCTGGCGTGGGCGGACATTCAAGCCGATCCGGAGCGACGCCACCGATATCAGCGGGCCCGCGGGAAGGGCGGGCTGGTGCGGGTGACGTGGACCGAAGCGACGGAGATGATCGCCGCCGCCCACGTTCACACGATCAAGACCTACGGCCCCGACCGGGTCGCAGGCTTCTCGCCCATTCCTGCCATGTCAATGGTCAGTCACGCCGCAGGGTCTCGGTTCGTCGAGCTGATCGGTGGAGCGATGACCTCGTTCTACGACTGGTACGCCGATCTGCCGGTGGCGTCACCGCAGGTGTTCGGCGATCAGACCGATGTACCGGAGTCCGGAGATTGGTGGGATGCCGCTTATTTGATGATGTGGGGCTCCAACGTCCCCGTCACTCGCACCCCGGATGCGCACTGGATGGCCGAGGTGCGCTACCGCGGCACCAAGGTTGTCAGTGTCAGCCCGGACTACGCGGACAACACCAAGTTCGCCGACGAGTGGATGCCGTGTGCGGCGGGCACCGATGGCGCCCTCGCGATGGCGATGGGTCACGTGATCCTCACCGAATGCTTTGTCCGTCGCCGGGTTCCGTACTTCGTCGACTACGCGCGCAAGTTCACCGACCTGCCCTTCCTGATCAAGCTGGAGGAGCGAAACGGCGCCTTGGTGCCCGGAAAGAACCTCACCGCCGCCGATCTCGGACAGGATGTCGAGAACTCCGCGTTCAAACCCGCCCTGCTGGACGGGGCCACCGGAACCGTCGCGGTGCCGCAGGGGTCGTTGGGTTTCCGCTTCGGCGACGGCGGAGTCGGCCAGTGGAACCTCGATCTCGAGGCTCTCGTCCCCGCGCTGACGGTGGCGACCGAGGACGGTGAGGTCGCCGCGATCCGGTTACCTAGCTTCGACACCGTCGACGGTCACGGTGCGACGCTCGAGCGCGGAGTTCCGGTGCGCCGTGTCGGGGATCACCTGGTGTGCACGGTGTTCGACCTGATGCTCGCGCAGTACGGGGTAGCTCGGCCCGGCCTTCCGGGGGACTGGCCCAGTGGCTACGACGACGCCGAGCATCCCTACACGCCGGCCTGGCAGGAATCGATCACCGGAGTCGCTGCCGCCCAGGCCATCCGGGTGGCGAAGGAGTTAGCCAACAACGCCGAGGACACCAATGGTCGGTCGATGATCATCATGGGCGCGGGCATCTGCCAGTGGTTCCACGGCGACGCCACGTACCGTGCGGTGCTGGCGCTGCTGCTGCTCACCGGGTCGATCGGCCGAAACGGAGGCGGCTGGGCGCATTACGTCGGACAGGAGAAGTGCCGGCCGATCACCGGATGGGCGACGCTGGCGATGGGCACGGACTGGTCGCGTCCGCCGCGACAAATGGCCGGCACGTCGTACTGGTATGCCCACACCGATCAGTGGCGCTACGACGGATATCGCGCCGATGCGTTGGCGAGCCCGCTGGGCCGGGGCCGGTTCGCGGGCAAGCACACCATGGATGTTTTGGCCTCGGCCACCGCGATGGGATGGAGCCCGTTCTTTCCGCAGTTCGACCGGTCCAGCCTGGATGTCGCCGACGATGCGCGGGCCGCCGGGCGCGACGCCTCAGATATCCCGAACTACGTCGCCGAGCAATTGGCAAGCGGCGCCTTGAAACTGGCGGTCACCGATCCGGACAATCCGGCGAACTGGCCACGGGTGCTCAATGTTTGGCGGGCCAATCTGCTCGGCTCGTCGAGCAAGGGTAACGAGTACTTTTTGCGCCATCTGCTCGGCACCACCTCCAATGTGCAGGGCCAGCCGGCCGATGTGCGTGCGCGGGACATCGTCTACACCGACGAGATCCCGGAAGGAAAGCTCGACCTGCTGATGTCGATCGACTTCCGGATGACGTCGACGACGTTGCTTTCCGATGTGGTGTTGCCCGCCGCCACCTGGTACGAGAAGGCGGACCTGTCCAGCACCGACATGCATCCGTACATCCACGCCTTCAGCCCGGCCATCGACCCGCCGTGGGAAACGCGTTCGGACTACGAGGCATTCGGTGCGATCGCCAGGACGTTCAGCGCACTGTCTGTCAAACACCTCGGCACGCGCACCGACGTGGTTCTCGGCACGTTGCAGCACGACACCCCCGGAGCGATGGCCTACCCCGGTGGCACGGAACATGACTGGCGCGTCACTGGCGAGACGCCAATACCCGGCAAGACCATGGGCCCCATCGCGGTGGTGGAACGCGATTACGCCGCGATCGGCGAGAAATGGGTGACGCTGGGTCCGCTCGTCGAGACCCTCGGCGTCACCACCAAGGGCATCACCACCCATCCGGCCACCGAAGTCGGTGAGCTCGCCGCCAAGTTCGGTGTAATGGATTCCGGTGCGGCCCAGGGGCGTCCGGCCATGACGTCAGCGGAGCGGATGGCCGACGTGATCCTCGCGTTGTCGGGCACGTCCAACGGAAGGCTCGCGGTCGAGGGCTTCCGGCAGCTGGAGCTACGGACCGGCCGCAAGTTGGTGCATCTCGCCGAGGGCAGCGAGGAACGCCGCATCACCTACGCCGACACCCAGGCGCGGCCGGTGCCGGTGATCACCAGCCCGGAGTGGTCGGGCAGCGAGACCGGCGGCCGCCGCTATGCACCGTTCACGGTGAACATCGAAGAACTCAAGCCGTTCCACACCTTGACCGGCCGCATGCACTTCTACGTCGACCATGACTGGCTCGAGGAATTGGGCGAGCAACTGCCGACGTACCGGCCGCCGCTGGACATGTCGCGGTTGTTCGGTGAACCCGCGGTGGGGACCGGCGACGGCATCGGGCTGACGGTGCGATACCTGACCCCGCATTCGAAGTGGTCCATCCATTCCGAATACCAGGACAACCTGTTCATGCTGTCACTGTCCCGGGGCGGTCCGGTGATGTGGATGAGTCCGGCCGACGCTGCGAAAATCCATGTTCGCGACAATGATTGGGTCGAGGCCGTCAATCGTAACGGCGTGGTGGTGTGCCGCGTGGCCGTCAGTCACCGGATGCCCGACGGTGTGGTGTTCGTGTATCACGCGATGGAACGCACCATCGACGTGCCGCTGACCGAGACCACCGGAACCCGCGGCGGCATCCACAATTCGCTGACCCGGCTGCTGATCAAACCGAGCCATCTCGCCGGCGGCTACGCGCAGCATTCGTTCGCGTTCAACTACCTCGGCCCTACCGGAAACCAACGTGACGAGGTGACGGTGGTACGCCGTCGCTCCCAGGAGGTGAGCTACCAGTGAAAGTCATGGCGCAGATGGCGATGGTGATGAACCTCGACAAATGCATCGGTTGCCATACCTGCTCGGTGACCTGCAAACAGGCCTGGACGAACCGGTCGGGTACCGAGTACGTGTGGTTCAACAACGTCGAAACCCGTCCCGGCCAGGGCTATCCGCGCACCTACGAAGATCAGGAGCGCTGGCGCGGGGGCTGGCGTCTGGACCGTCGAGGCCGGCTGAGACTGCGCGACGGCGGCCGGCTGTCCAAGCTGGCCCGGATCTTCGCCAACCCCAAGCTGCCGTCCATCGACGACTACTACGAGCCCTGGACCTACGACTACGACAACCTAATTTCGGCACCGCTCGGGGACCAGATGCCGGTCGCGCCGCCGCGCAGCCTCATCAGTGGCAAGCCGATGAAGGTGTCGTGGTCGGCCAACTGGGACGACGATCTCGCCGGGTCACCCGAAATCGTGCCGGGCGACCCGATTCTCGCGAAGGTCAGTGACGAGATAAAGCTGCAGCTGGAACAGACGTTCATGTTTTATCTGCCGCGGATCTGTGAGCACTGCCTGAACCCGTCGTGTGTGGCGTCGTGCCCGTCGGGCGCGATGTACAAGCGCAGCGAGGACGGCATCGTGCTCGTCGACCAGGACCGCTGTCGCGGCTGGCGGATGTGCGTGTCCGGGTGCCCCTATAAGAAGGTGTATTTCAACCACAAGACCGGCAAGGCCGAGAAGTGCACGCTGTGTTATCCGCGCATCGAGGTCGGTCTGCCCACCGTGTGCTCCGAAACGTGTGTGGGCCGGCTGCGCTATCTAGGTCTGGTGCTCTACGACGTCGACCGCGTCTTGGAGGCCGCGTCGGTCGAGGACGAGAAGGATCTGTACGAAGCGCAACGGCAGATCCTGCTCGACCCCTCCGATCCCCAGGTGATCGCGGGCGCGCGCGCCGAGGGAATCTCAGACGAGTGGATCGAGGCCGCGCAACGGTCTCCGATCTATGCGCTGATCCAGACGTATCAGGTTGCGCTGCCGCTGCATCCGGAGTTCCGGACGGTGCCGATGGTGTGGTACATCCCGCCCCTGTCGCCGATCGTGGACGCGGTCAGCCGCGACGGGCACGACGGGGAGGACGTCGGCAACCTGTTCGGTGCGCTGGACGCGTTGCGCATACCGATGGAATACCTCGCCGGACTGTTCACGGCCGGCGACACCGCCGTTGTGGAAAAGGTGTTGCGTCGGTTGGCGGCGATGCGTTCATACATGCGTGACATCAACCTCGGCCGTGAGACCCAGCCGCACATTCCAGAGTCCGTCGGGATGACCGAAGAGCAGATCTATGAGCTGTACCGCTTGTTGGCATTGGCGAAATACGAAGACCGGTATGTGATTCCGACCGCCTACGTCGCCGAGGGACCACATCTCGAGGAGGCTGGCTGTTCGTTGTCGTTCGAGGGTGGGCCGGGAATGTACGAATCGGGCCCGTTCGGTGAAGCCAGTGGCGGCCCGGTGCCGGTTGCGGTGGAAACTTTTCACGCGCTGAAACAACGCCAGACCCACGAGGGGATGGCCGCCAATGCCGAGCGCCCATCGCGGGTGAACCTGCTTAACTGGGACGGCAGGGGAGTGCCTTCGGACATGTTCCCGGGCGGTAAGTCATGAGACGGAAGAAGCAGCCACTTCAGGACCGCCTGGTGTGGCAGGCGGCGTCACTGCTGCTGGCGTACCCCGATGACGGACAGGGGCCCAGGCTCGACACCGTTGACCGACTGCTGGAGTGCATCACCGGACCGGCGGCCGCACTGCTGGGTCGAACCGTTGCGGCACTGCGCGCACGGGACACGATGGCCGCAGCGGCGGACTACGTCGAAACCTTTGATCTGCGGCGTCGCTCGACGATGCTGTTGACCTACTGGACCGCGGGGGACACCCGCAACCGCGGCGCACAGATGCTGGTCTTTGCACAGGCCTATCGGGACGCCGGTGTCCAACCGCCGAAAGGTGAAGCCCCGGATCACCTTCCGGTCGTCTTGGAATTCGCCGCCGCCGTCGACCCGGTGGCGGGCCGACGCCTGCTTGCCGATCACCGAGTACCGATCGACGTGTTGCGCCAGGCCTTGCTCGATGCCGACTCGCTGTTCGCGCCCGTCGTCACGGCCGTGACCGCGACATTGCCGGCCGCAGGGGAGCAGGATGCCCGACGACTGATGAATTCCGGGCCACCGGCGGAAGCCGTTGGTCTCCAACCCTTTCAGCTGACCGTGCCGCCGCGACTGGCAAAAGGCGGGCGTTGACGATGTCAGGTTGGGAGATCTTCTGGGACGTCGTGCCGTACGTGACGCTCGCGATCGTCATCATCGGCACCTGGTGGCGCTACCGCTACGACAAGTTCGGCTGGACCACCCGCTCGTCGCAGCTCTATGAGTCGCGGCTGCTGCGCATCGGTAGCCCGCTGTTCCACTTCGGCATACTGGTCGTCATCGTCGGGCACGTCATCGGATTGGTGATTCCGGAGTCTTGGACCCGGATGGTCATGAGCGACCACGTCTATCACCTACAGGCGGGGATTCTCGGCGGGATCGCCGGGGTCGCCACTCTGACCGGTATCGCGCTGCTTGTCTATCGGCGCCGGACCAAGGGGCCGGTATTCTTGGCGACCACCGTCAACGACAAAATGATGTACCTCGTGCTGGTGCTGGCGATCATCGCCGGGCTCAGCTGCACGCTAATCGGTATCACTCCTGAAGGGACGGAGCACGACTATCGGGAAACGGTGTCACCGTGGTTCCGCTCGATCTGGGTGTTCCAGCCGCGCGGCGATCTCATGGTGCAGGCGCCGCTGTACTTTCACATCCACGTGATGATCGGGCTCGTGCTGTTCTGTATGTGGCCGTTCACCCGACTGGTGCACGTGTTCAGCGCGCCCATCGGCTATCTGTTCCGGCCCTACATCGTGTACCGCAGCCGGGAGGTGTCGGCCGGTAAGGAATTGATCGGGTCGCATCCGCCGCGCCGTGGCTGGTGACTCAGCCCAGGCCCGATGTCGCGGGCGCAGGCGCTCCGGCCGCCAGCGCGTCGAGCTCACGGGCGTCGGAACCTCTGAGCCTGCGGTGCATCGCTTTGGCAATTCTGCCTGCCTGAAGCTTTGCGCGGTCGGCAGCGGGGCCGTCGTACATGTCGTCGACAGTCGCCTCCCAGAGCGTCAGCCAGCGTGCGAAATGCTTGGCGTACAAGGGATGCCGTAGATCGAGTTGGCGGTGAACCACCAGGGCATTGCCGCGGTAGAGCCCAGCACGGAACAGCACGGTCTCCCAGAAGTCGCACATTACCGGAAGGTGTGACTCGAGCCCTTGCGCGCGCAACTCGCTGAAGGGTTCGGCAAGAACGTCGTCTGCGAACACCTGACCGTAGAAGCGCCGCAACAGCACTTCGACGTCGTCGCGGTTGGCCAAATCGCTCATGGTGACCCCTCTTGGTTTTTACAAGAGCACTTGTATAAACTCTAGCGTATGTCGAGGGCGCCGACAGTGAGCTCCGTGTCACAGCCGTCTGGCCGTCGCGAAGACGTGCTGGCGGCGCTGCGAGATGCGGCAGGCGCGATGACGATCGTCGACATCGCGGAACAGCTGGAGGTGCATCCGAATACCGTTCGCTTCCACCTCGAAGCCCTGGTCGCCAACGGTAGGGCCGAGCGTCTCGAACCTGACCACGGGCGGCAGGGCCGGCCACCGCAGATGTATCGCGCGGTCGCGGGAATGGATCCCGGCGGTTCGCGGCGTTATCGCATGCTCGCCGAAATCCTCACCATCGCCCTGGCCGGAGATCCGGAGGCGAGCGTCAAGGCGCTCGCTGCCGGACGAGCGTGGGCGGCCCGGATGACCCGACCGACCCGCACGAAGCCGGGCGTTCGCGCATCGGTCAATCGGCTGATCGGTCTGCTCGACGACCTCGGGTTCGCACCACAGCGGCGCGACGGACCAGGTGAAGTCCGAGGCGAAGTTCAAGTCGGACTGCGTCATTGCCCGTTTCTCGAACTGGCCGACGAGGCACGGTCGGTCGTCTGCCCGGTCCACCTGGGTCTGATGCAGGGCGCGATGACGATGTGGCACGCGCCCGTCGCCGTGGATCGGCTGGAGCCCTTCGTTGAGCCAGGGCTGTGTCTGGCCCACCTCACCCTCGACAAGGAGGCGTCATGAGCACGGGTCCGGCTGTCGCGATCGCATTGACGTTCATCTGGCTCGGCATGGTGCTGGCCATCTCGTTTCTCGAGGCGCCCCTGAAGTTCCGGGCACCCGGCGTCACGCTGCAGATCGGTTTGGGCATCGGCCGGTTGGTGTTCCGCGCGCTCAATAGCGCCGAAATGCTGGTCGCCTTCGGGATCGCGGTCGCACTGTGGTTCAGCCATCCGCCCACCGGCATCATCGCGGCGTTTGCGATCGCATTCGTCGCCCTGATCGCCCAACTTGTCGGTGTGCGACCGCGATTGACGCGTCGCTCCGATGCCGTGCTGGCCGGCACCAACGGCCCGCGCTCCCATGCCCACTATGTGTACGTGGCGCTGGAAGCGATCAAGGTCGTTGCACTGTTCGCAGGCGGAATTCTGCTGCTGTCAAGCTGAACCCGACGATCCCTACACTGCTGTCATGGCCGGTGAACCGATGGACGTGCTTTCGGAAGACGAGAGCTGGAACCTGCTGTCGAGTCGCACGCTGGGCCGCCTGGTCACATGCGTGGACAGCTACCCCGAGATCTTTCCCGTCAACTTCGTCGTCCAGCGCAGGACGGTCCTGTTCCGGACCGCCGAGTTCGCCAGCAAGCTGTTCACCGTCGTGATGAACGCCCACGTGGTGTTCGAAGCCGACGACCACGACGTGTCGGAAGGCTGGAGCGTGATCGTCAAGGGCATCGCGCAGGTGCTCAACACCGACGGCGAGATCGAGGAAGCCGAGCGCGCACAACTGCTGCCGTGGACGGCGGGGCATAAGCCTCGCTACGTACGCGTGGAGCCCTCGGAAATCAGCGGCCGTCGCTTTCGATTCGGATCCGCCGGCACCGACTGACGGCCCTCCAAATAGGGACTTTTGCCCCTCCCGCTGCGGTCCGAAACGGCCGACAGTTGAGGTATGGAGCAATTGAACACGCTTGATGCGGGATTCCTCCACGCCGAGGACTCCGACCGCCACGTGAGCCTTGCGATCGGTGCCGTGGCCGTGCTGGCTGGACCGATGCCCAGCTTCGATTCACTGGTTTCGACCATCAACGGGCGCGTGCTGGCGGTGCCGCGGTTCTGCCAAGTGCTGCACACGCAGCCGCTGGACCTTGGTGCGCCGCACTGGGTCGACGATGCCGACCTCGACATCTCCCATCACATCCGGCTCGCGGCACTGCCGCGTCCCGGAGACGATGCGGCGCTGTCCCGTTGGGTCGCCGAGGTGATGGAGCGGCGGCTCGACCGTGACCGCCCGCTGTGGGAGTGCTGGGTTGTCGACGGGCTGGCGCACAACCGGTGGGCGATCCTGATGAAGGTCCACCACTGCATCGCCGACGGAATTGCGGCGACACACATGCTTTCCCGAATCTGCGACGACGGTGCGGGCGATACCTTCGCCACTGACATTCGTGCCGCACACGAGTCGATGCGCGTTCTGCGACTGCCTGCGCTCACGCTCAATCCGATCGAGTGGATCGCCGGAGCGTGGCGCACATCGGTCGGCGTGACGACCGCAGCGGCGCAGGCGCTGCAGGGGGTGACCCAGATCGCGGGCGGCCTGCTGCGGCCCGCGGCGGCGTCGTCACTGACCGGACCCCTGACCAGCATGCGGCGTTACGCCTCGGTCGAGGTATCCATGGAACACGTGACGAACATCTGCAATGGGTTTGGCGTCACGATCAACGACGTTGCACTGGCGGCGATTACGGACAGCTACCGCACGATGCTGCTGCGTCGCGGCGAGCGGCCACAGCCCGACTCACTTCGGACGCTCGTCCCGGTTTCGGTGCGTTCTGCCGATGCGTCCGACGAGACCGACAACCGCGTCTCGATCATGCTGCCGTGCCTGCCCGTCGAGAAGGCCGATCCCGTCGCGCAGCTGCAAGCCGTGCACAAGCGGCTCGCCCGGGCCAAGGTCAGCGGACAGCGCCAGGCCGGGAGCATCTTCGTATCCGCCGCGAAAGCGATCCCGTTCGCGCTCACCGCCTGGACGGTCCGGACGCTGACACGACTGCCTCAGCGAGGCGTCGTCACCCTCGCGACGAACGTGCCGGGTCCGCGAAAGCGCTTGCGCGTCATGGGCCGCGAAGTCGTCCGGCTACTGCCGATCCCTCCGCTGGCACTGAAACTGCGAACCGGAATAGCGATCATGAGCTACGCCGACCACCTCGCATTCGGCGTTATCGGCGACTACGACGCGGCCCCGGATGTCGATGAGCTGGCGAGCGGAATCGAGCGCGCCGTCGAACGTCTGACGTCCGTCAGCGCCGGCCACTGGCGCTCCACACCCGTGGGGACGCTGTCACTCGTTCAAGGGGGTTGACATCATGCCGAACACCCAGGGACTCGATGTCCTCAACCGCAGACAGTGTCTGGACCTGCTCCAAGGGGTCAGGGTGGGGCGCCTGGTCTTCACCGAGGACGCACTGCCCGCGATTCAGCCGGTCAACTTCCGGATGTGGCGCGACGACGTCGTCATCCGCGTCGCAGGCGGGGCCAAACTGGCTGCGGCGTGCGACAACCTCGTCGTCGCGTTCGAGGCGGACGAGCTGGATGCGGACCTACGCGCCGGATGGAGCGTCACCGTCGTCGGGCACGCCCAACCGATCACCGCTGTCGACGACCTCGTGGAGGTCGCGGGCACATTCCTGCGGCCGTGGGTTCAGGGCCCACGTGACCACTTCATCCGGATCCGCACTGAGAAGATCACGGGACGCCGCTTTCGGGAACGGGGCTTACCGCAGTACCGCGCGGCCGCCGGCAGCTAACGTCACCCCTGTGAAGGACTCGCAATGGTGACGGTGTTCCTGGTCGACGATCACGAGGTCGTCCGGCGCGGCCTCGTCGACCTGCTCGGATCGGATCCTGAGCTCGAGGTGATCGGTGAAGCCGGTTCCGTGGGCGAGGCGATGGTAAAGATCCTCGCGCTACGCCCCGACGTCGCGGTCCTCGACGTGCGCCTGCCCGATGGCAACGGCATCGAACTATGCCGTGACCTGCTTTCCGACTTACCGGAACTGCGCTGTCTGATGTTGACGTCGTACACCTCCGACGAAGCGATGCTCGACGCGATCCTGGCCGGCGCCAGCGGCTACGTCGTCAAAGACATCAAGGGAATGGAGCTCGCCCAAGCGATCAAGGACGTCGGCTCGGGCAAGTCACTTCTGGACAACCGGGCGGCCGCGGCGTTGATGGCCAAGCTTCGCGGCTCGACCGAAACCCCTGATCCGCTTTCCGGACTGACCGATCAGGAGCGGACACTGCTCGGGTTGCTCGGCGAGGGACTGACAAACAAGCAGATCGCGGCGCGCATGTTCCTCGCGGAGAAGACGGTGAAGAACTACGTGTCCCGCCTGCTGGCCAAACTCGGCATGGAGCGCAGGACCCAGGCGGCGGTGTTCGCCTCCAAACTGGAGCAACAACGTCGTCGGCCCGGGCAGTCATGACCGGACCCGGTGCACGTCCCTTGCGCGACACACTGTCTCAGTTGCGGCTGCGTGAACTCCTCGGCGAGGTGCAGGACCGCATCGGGCAAATCGTCGAGGGTCGTGACCGCCTCGACGGGCTCGTCGACGCCATGCTCGTCATCACGTCCGGCCTCGATCTCGATGCCACCCTGCGGACAATCGTGCACACGGCCATCGAACTGGTCGACGCCGGATACGGCGCGCTGGGTGTGCGCGGTCAAGGCCACGATCTGGTTGAGTTCATCTACGAGGGCATCGACGAACAGACCCGAGAGCTGATCGGTCATCTGCCCGAAGGTCGCGGTGTCCTCGGAGTGCTGATCGACGAACCCAAACCCATTCGGCTGGAGGACATCCGGCACCACGCCGCCTCGGTTGGCTTCCCGCCGAACCACCCGCCGATGCGAACCTTTCTGGGTGTGCCGGTGCGAATCCGCGACGAAGTATTCGGCAACCTCTACCTGACCGACAAGGCCGACGGTCGACCATTCGGTGAAGACGATGAGGTCTTGGTCGAAGCGCTCGCCGCGGCCGCCGGAATCGCGATCGACAACGCGCGCCTGTACGAGCAGTCGCAGGCCCGACAGTCGTGGATCGAGGCGACACGCGATATCGCCACCGAGATGCTGTCCGGCGCCGACCCGGCCACGGTGTTCCGGCTCGTCGTCGACGAAGCGCTGAAGCTGACCGGCGCGGACGCCACGGTGGTGGCCGTGCCGTCCGTCGTCGGCACGCCCGACGGCCTCGACCTGGTCGTGGTGGCAACAGCCGGTTCGCTCGCCGCCGACGGTGAGCACGCGACGATTCCGGTGCGCACCACAGAGATCGGACAGGTGTTCTCGGGTGGCACACCCCGGAAATTTGACACCGTCGATCTGGGATTGGGCACCGGTCCTGGTCCCGCGCTCGTACTTCCGCTCCGTACGCCGGACGACATCGCTGGCGTGGTGATCGCCTTGCGGCGCGACGGTGCATATCCCTTCAACGCAGACCATTTCGAGATGATGGCGTCGTTCACCGACCAGGCGGCGCTGGCCTGGCAGCTCGCGACATCGCAGCGCAAGATGCGCGAACTCGACGTCCTGACCGACCGCGACCGGATCGCGCGAGACCTACACGACCACGTCATCCAGCGTCTGTTCGCCGCCGGGTTGGCGCTGCAGGGGACCATCCCGCGCGCCCAGTCAGCCGAAGTGCAACAACGGATTTCGGCGTGTGTGGACGATCTGCAAGAAGTCATCCAGGAGATCCGCACGACGATCTTCGACCTACACAGTGCCCCGTTGGGGACGACTCGGCTGCGTCAGCGGCTCGACCAGGCCATCGCACAATTCTCCAGCCCGGACCTGCGGACGACGGCGCAGTTCGTCGGACCGCTTTCGGTTGTCGACGCTGGCCTGGCCGATCATGCCGAAGCCGTTGTGCGGGAGAGCGTCAGCAACGCGGTCCGGCACGCTGCGGCGACGTCGCTGAGCGTAAGCGTCAGGGTCGAGGATGACCTGTCTATCGAGGTCGTCGACAACGGCCGCGGCATACCCGACGACATCACCGGTAGCGGGTTGACCAACCTTCGCCGCCGCGCCGAAGAGGTCGGTGGTGCGTTCACCGCTGAGCGAGTGGCCGACGGTGGCACACGGTTGCGGTGGTCCGCACCTCTTACGTAGGCGAAGCGTCCAGCCACTGCGCGACATCGGCGAACGGACGGCGCGGAGTTGACGGGAGCGGGTCGGCGTTCACCGGCGCCCAGCCGATACGCAACAGCATCTGGGGAACGGCGCTATCGCCAAACACTTCGGTGCGGACGGCTTCTCGTGTCTCGACGATCTCGAGAGGCTCGGTGACCGGACAGCTCGCAAGCCCGAACGAGGTCGCCGAGAGCAGCACCAGGCTCGTGGCCTCGCCCGCGCGCAGCCGCGCCAGCGGGCTGTCGTCATTCGTTCCGAGCGCCAGCACCACCGCGGCGTCGTCTTCCGACGCGACGTCGGCGGGCTGGGCCAACGCGGGGGCGGCGAACAAACGTCCGGGGATGGGCGCCGCGAGATCGGGCGCAGGCGTGTTCCGCGCCGGAACCCCGGCCACCGACGCGTAACGTCCGCTCCACTGGGATAACTCACTGAGATATTCGTGATCGGCCGCGTGCTCGCGAACGGCCTGGGCCACAATCTGTTCCAGCTTTGGCAGCGACGCGACCTGTCGCACCGACACACCCGCGCGCGCGGCGCGTGCACCCATCAAGGCGATGTCGGCGTCCGGCACCGACCATGCGTTGTACAACCGGCGATCGGTGCGGCGCCGAGGTATCGCCGCCGCCAGGGTCACGTCCAGCGCACTGGCGGGGTTGGGGCGCACCTCGATGGCGGCCAGGTGTTCGGGGTCCGCGGGGTTGGGTAGGCGGTGGACTATCGACTGCCACCCGAGCGCCGCCAAAGCGACGACGGCGTGATGCAGTGACGCGCCACAACTGAGCAGCAGGTCGCGGCCGTCCGGGTCGGTGTTGGCCAAGTGCCGCTGCGGATCGGCGTACAGGTGCAGGCTCTCGATGCCCACCCGCCACCGCCACGGTTGCGAGTTGTGAATCGACGGCGCCCGGATGGCCAACGACAACACCGTATGTACCGTCTTGCGATCCGGGAAGTACGCGTTCATGGCTTCATACTTCGCCGCGGTGGCGTGGGGGACTAGGGACGAAAGACCCTGCTTGGTGGGACTTTCTAACGATCAGTCGCCGCGCTGGTAGAGGGCACGAACAGTGTCGATGGTGTCGGCCTCGGCGGGGCTCTTGTCATCGCGGTAACGCAGCACCCGCGCGAAGCGCAGCGCCATGCCGCCGGGGTACCGCGACGACGTCTGCACGCCGTCCAGCGCGATCTCGACGACCTGTTCGGGGCGTACCTTGACGACATAGCCGTCGGTCGGGCCGTCGGCGAGTTCGAGGAACCGGGCGGTCTGCCACGCCAGCATCGCATCCGTCATACCCTTGAAAGTCTTTCCTAGCATGACGAATTCGCCAGTCTGGGCGTCCCGCGCCCCGAGATGGATGTTCGACAGTTTGCCGGTGCGCCGGCCCGACCCCCACTCGACTCCGAGCACCACCAGATCCAGTGTGTGCACCGGCTTGACCTTCAGCCACCCCGCGCCGCGACGGCCGGCTTCGTACGGTGTCGACAGCGATTTCGCCATGACGCCTTCGTGGCCCGCGGCCAGCGTGACCTCGAGGAAATTCTGCGCCTGCTCGGCGTCGTCGGTGATCAACCGGTCGACGCGCCGGGCCTTCGGCACGATTGAGTCCAGCACCGCTATGCGTTCACTGGTCGGCAGGTCCAGGAGGTCGGTGCCGTCGAGGTGCAGCAGATCGAAAACGAACACCGACAGGGGTTGTGCCGTACGAGCCGCCGCGATGTCGACCGAGCGCCCGAACCTGGACGCGGTGACCTGAAACCGATGGGGACGACCGTCGGGACGCAGCGCAATCGCCTCGGCATCGGCGATCAGATCGGTGACCGACAGTGCCAACGTCGCATCCACCACCTCGGGCAGCCGTGCGGTGACGTCGTCGAGGCTGCGGGTGTAGATCCGGACCTCGTCACCCCTGCGGTGAATCTGCACGCGCGCGCCGTCCAGCTTGGCCTCGAAAACCGCTGTGCCACCGATACGTTCAAGTGCCTCGGCGACACCGGCGGCGGTTTGGGCGAGCATCGGACCGACGGGCTGGCCGACCTTGAGCCTGAACTCCTGCAGCGCGACCTCGCCTGCCGTCAGCGCGGCGGCCGCGACGGCGGGAAGATCGCCGCCGAGCATGGCCGCGCGGCGCACCGCGGCGAGCGGAACATCGGCCGCCTTCGCGACCGCGTCGGCCATCACTCCCACCAAGGCCCCCTGGCGGAGTTCGCTGCCGAGCAGGCGGCGCAGAAATGTCTGCTCGGCGTCGGTGGCCTGACCGAACAGTCCCGCTACCAACTCGGCGCGCCGCGCTTGGGAGCCCTTGCCTGTGACCGCCCCGATCTCGCTGAACCGGGCATCGACATCGAGGACGGTCAGCGACGGCTCGGCCGCCGCGGGTGGCAACGATCGAAGTGCCGCCCAGCCGACGCCGATCTGGCGCTGCGGCAGCTCGCCCGACAGCCACGACACGATCACCGCGACCAGCGCGGCATCGCCCTCTTCGCCAGCACGGCGCAGCAGATCGGCGATCCGGGCGATCTTTTTCAGTCGGGCCGACGAGGCGCCTACCTCGACGGAGGCGGTGACGACGTCATGAAGCTGCACGATCCCAGCCTGGCACGGGTGTCAGACATCTCCGAGTAGGCCGGTGAGTACCGCGGCTTCTGCGCGCAGGGCGGCGGCGCGTTCGGTGTGCCCGCCGCTGCTCACCTGCTCGGCAGCGGCCAGCCGCTCGTCGACCTCGGTCCGCACCAGGGCGCGAATCTCGTCGTCGGACAACTCCCGGCGCGCCACCTCGGCAGCACCGAGCCCGACCACCCCACCGGCGATGGCTTCACTCTCGGGCGCATTGATCTCCACAGCGTCGGGGGTTTCCGCGTTGTCGATGGCACTCAAGGCCGAGCGCAGCGCGGACACTCGGGCGACGTCGCGCTCCCTGCGGGCGGCGAGCAGCGCATCGCCCAGGGACTTTCTCCAGAACTGTGCAGCAGTCACGGCACGCAAAACTAGGCGTCCGAGGCCGGGACTGCAGCTCATTATTCGACCGCGAAGGAGACGGTGTGCCAGCCGGTCGCGCCGTCGGGAATCGGGTCGGCCAGCTCGGCCGTCTGGACGGCGCCGGTGTTGTCGGTGGCGCGGACGGAGATCGTGTGCAGGCCCGGCTCGGTGGCCTGCCACGGAAAGCTCCACAACCGCCAAGTGTCGTCGGCGTAGCTCGCGCCGAGCTCGGCTTGCTTCCAGTCGCCCTCATCGATGCGCACCTCGACGGCGCGTACACCGCGGTCCTGAGCCCACGCCACCCCGCCGAACCTCACCGCCCCCTGTGCCACGTCCTGGCCGCTGCGCGGCACGTCGATGCGCGACTGCGTCTTGATCGGTCCGCGCGCGGACCAGCCGAGCGGCGTCCAATACCCCTGTGCACGATCGAACCGGGTGAGTTCGAGGTCGACGACCCACTTGGTGGCCGACACATAGCCGTAGAGGCCGGGCACGACGAGGCGCGCGGGGTAGCCGTGTTCGGTGGGCAGCGGCTTTCCGTTCATGCCGACGGCGAGCAGCGAATCGCGGTCGTCGGTAAGTGCTTCCACGGGGCTGCCCGCGGTGAATCCGTCGATCGACATCGACAGCACCATGTCCGCGTCGGAGTGAATACCGGCCTCGGCCAACAGGTCCCGAACTCGATAGCCGGTCCATGCCGCGTTCCCGATGAGGTCTCCTCCGACGGGGTTGGACACACACGTCAGCGTCACCAGCTTCTCGACGGCCTCGAACCGTTCGAGATCCTCGAAGCGGTAGGTGATTTCGCGGTCGACCATGCCGTGGATCCTCAGTTGCCAGTCGGCCCTACTCAGCTGCGGCACCGACAGCGCGGTATCGATCCGGTAGAAGTCCTCGTTGGCGGTGACAAAGGAGGGCAGCGCCACGCCTTCCGGTTGCACGGTCGGCGGGACCGCCGGTGCGGGGATGTCGATCTTCGGTAGTGCGAAGGCGTTGCGGTCGCCCGCGACCGACGTCGTCAGCCGCGACAGCACAGCACCCCCGACCCCGGTGAGCGCTCCCGCCCCGAGGAATCCGAGCGTGACGAGCGAAAGCCGTCGGCCGCGATCAGGGGAGTCCATCGCGGGATCGCGTTCCGGTTCGTCGACGAACCGGCCGGAGGTCAGCAGCCGAAGCACCGCGACACCGCCGACGGTGCCGATGATCGTCGGGACGATGTCGGCCCAGCCCGCTCCCGCACGCGACAGCACGGCCGCACACCCCGCGACCCCGGCGGCGACGATTGCGGCGCTGCCGATGGGAGCGCGTCGCGTCTCGTATTGCGCCGTCACCGCCGCGATCGCCGCGATGACGGCAATCACCGCGATCGACAGGAACAGTTTGTCGGCCGTACCGAACGTCTGGATGGCCCATTCCTTGAGCGGGCCCGGAGTGAGATCGATGACAGCCGATCCGACAGCGGTGCGCGCATCGGCCGCAGGCCCGAACAAGACGACGAGCAGTTGGGTCAGGCCGAGGGCGACCGCGGCCGCCGCCACGCCCGCCATCGCTTTAGCGCCGCGCTCCGTCATGAGGCCAAGCTACCCACGCGCCGACCCGAAAGCCTTAACGAAAAGTGACGTCAGCTAAGTTGCTTTACAGTCTGACCTCATTTTGGAAAGGGAACTAAATGGAGATCTCGGGCAAGAATGCCATCATCGTCGGCGGGGCTTCCGGCTTCGGTAAGGCCACCGCTGAATTGCTGGCCAAGCGCGGCGCGAACGTGGCAGTGCTGGACCGCCCGCAGTCGAAGGGCAAGGAAGTCGCTGACGAGATCGGTGGCACCTTCTATGAGGTCGACGTCACCGACTTCGAGGGCACCGAGAAGGTCCTGCAGCAGGCCATCGACCAGCTGGGCGGCCTGCACATCATCGTCACGACCGCCGGCGGCGGCGCCGCCGAACGCACCGTGAAGAAGGACGGGCCGCATAGCTTGGAGTCCTTCCGCAAGTGCGTCGACCTCAACCTCATCGGCACCTTCAACATCAGCCGGCTGGCCGGCTGGCAGATGAGCAAGCAGGACCTCGTCGACGACGAGCAGGAGGAGCGCGGCGTCATCATCAACACCGCGTCGATCGCTGCCTTCGAGGGCCAGATCGGACAGGTCGCCTACACCGCGTCCAAGGCGGCGATCGCAGGCATGTGCCTCACCATGGCTCGCGACATGGGCAGCCTGGGCATTCGCGCCCTCGCGATCGCCCCGAGCCTGTTCGCCACCGGCCTGACCGAGGGCATCCCCGACGAGTTCGCCAAGGCGCTCACCAAGGATGCGGCGTTCCCGAAGCGGCTGGGCAAGCCGGAGGAGTACGCGAAGCTGGTTGCCGCGATCGTCGAGAATCCGATGCTCAACGGGCAGTGCCTGCGCCTTGACGCCGGCCAGCGTTTCGCCCCCAAGTAAACCGGTGATTTCGGTGCGCTTACCGCCGCTCAGCGGTCGTAGGCGCACCGAAATCGCATAGGGTGGGACGCGTGGCGACTGTTGCCGATCACGTCATCGAGGCTCTTCGGATCAGCGGCGTACGCCGCGTCTACGGCCTGCCCGGCGACAGCCTCAACGGCTTCACCGACGCGATCCGCCGCTCTGGCGAAATCAGTTGGGAGCACGTGCGTCACGAGGAGACCGCCGGATTCGCGGCCGCGGCGGATGCGGCGCTCACCGGCGGCCTGGCCGTGTGCGCGGGCAGCTGCGATCCCGGCAACCTGCACCTGATCAACGGCTTGTTCGACGCGCACCGCAGTCGCGTTCCCGTGCTCGCGATCGCCGCGCACATCCCGCGCACCGAGATCGGATCGGAATACTTCCAGGAGACGCACCCGCAGGAGCTGTTCCGCGAGTGCAGCGTCTACTGCGAACTCGTCAGCACCCCCGAGATGGCACCGCGCATCCTCGAGATGGCGATGCGCGCGGCCGTCGAGGACAACGGGGTTGCCGTCGTCGTCGTCCCCGGAGAGATCTTTCTGCAGCGCGCCGACTCCTCCGGGTGGAACGCGCGACCGGTCGTGGCGACGCGGTCGGTGGTACGCCCCGACGACGAGTCGCTGCAGCGAGCGGCCACCATCCTCAACGACGCGGAGGCGGTGACGATTCTGGGCGGCGCCGGCGTGGCCGGTTCACACGACGCCCTGATCGCCGCGGCGGCGACGCTCAACGCGCCGATCGTGCATGCGCTGCGCGGCAAGGAATTCATCGAGTACGACAACCCGTACGACGTCGGTATGACGGGACTGCTCGGCTTCGCGTCGGGATACAAGGCGATCAAGGAATGCGACGCGCTGCTGATGCTGGGCACCGACTTCCCGTATCAGCAGTTCTATCCCGACAACGCCAAGGTCGTCCAGGTCGACATCCGCGGCCGCAACCTCGGCCGTCGCACCCCGACCGAGCTCGGGCTGGTGGGCTCGGTCAAGGACACCCTCGCCGCGCTGCAACCGATGCTCAGACAGAAGACCCGGCGCGAACACCTGGACCGTTCGCTGCGCCATTACTCCAAGACCCGCAAGCGGATGGACGACCTTGCGGTCAACGATCGCGATCGCACCCCCATTCGACCTGAATACGTTGCCGGGCTTGCCAATCGGCTGGCAACCGATGATGCGGTGTTCACCGCCGACGTGGGTTCGCCGGTGGTGTGGGCTGCTCGGTACCTCACGATGAACGGCCGTCGCCGGCTCATCGGCTCGTTCAACCACGGCACCATGGCGTGCGCGCTGCCACTGGCAATCGGTGCGCAAACCGCTTACCGCGACCGGCAGGTCGTGGCGCTGGCCGGCGACGGCGGGCTGTCGATGATGTTCGGTGAGTTGCTCACACTGATTCAGAATCGGCTGCCGGTCAAGGTGATCGTGTTCAACAACTCGTCGTTGAATTTCGTCGAACTGGAGATGAAGGCTGCGGGCATCGTCAACTTCGGAACCGATCTGGTGAACCCTGACTTTGCCGCCATTGCTCAGGCGATGGGAATCTTCGGCAGGCGCGTCGAAGAGCCGTCCGGTCTGGAGGCGGCCTTGGTCGAGGCATTTGACTTCGACGGACCCGCCATCATCGATGTGGTGACCGCGCGGCAGGAGCTGTCTATTCCACCCGCGATCACAGTTGAGCAGGCAAAAGGCTTCTCGCTGTACGCGATCCGGACGATTCTCGCCGGGCGGGCCGACGAGTTGCTCGACTTGGCGACGACCAATGTGGCGCGACGCATTCTCGACTGAGCTTGGTCACGACACGCGCAGGAAGACACACCTGGCACATCGAAGATCGACCCCAACCCGCACGGCAGCGTGTTCGACGAAGGCATCAAAGCGCTGCATAGCAACAGCCTCATGGAGACCGCCGTACGGGCGGACAACGGCGAACATTCTTGTCGATTACCGGATATTCCCGCTCCTCGGGGCGTTGAGTGAACGGTGCGGCATGGATTGGCGCCAGTCAGATCTGTTACCAGACCGTCAATTTCGGCTTACGTCCATGTTTGTACTCGACTGAGGAGGCCTCGCCATGACTGATCCCCCAGCAACCCTCGACGTACAACAGGTCGCTGCCAAACATCGCGCGATGTGGGCGTCCGGCGACTATCCCAAACTCGCCGTCGAACTCGTTTCTCCGCTCGGGCCCGTGCTGGTTGAAGCTAGCGGCATCGGCCCGGGGGATCGGGTCTTGGACGTAGCGGCCGGAACGGGAAACGCGTCGATACCGGCCGCCGAAACAGGCGCGACGGTCGTCGCCAGTGACCTGTGCCCGGACCTGTTGGACGCCGGCGCTCGATTGGCCGCCGACCGAGGCGTCGAGCTGGAATGGCGTGAGGCCAACGCCCATGAATTGCCCTTCGATGACAACGAATTCGATGTGGTGATGTCGTGTATCGGCGTGATGTTCGCGCCGTTTCATCAGCTCGCCGCACGGGAGCTGATCCGCGTGTGTAAACCCGGCGGCAGGATCGGGCTGATCAGTTGGACACCTGAAGGCCATATCGGGCAGCTGTGGGCGACGATGAAGCCCTACGCTCCGCCCCCACCGACCGGTGCCCAACCGCCGCCGCTGTGGGGAGACGAGGACCACGTCCGCGCGCTGCTCGGTGACCGCGTCACCGACGTCGTCACCGAGAGACGCACCCTGACCGTCGACCACTTCGCAGACGGAGCCGCCTTCCGTGACTACTTCAAGGCCACCTACGGTCCGACGATCGCGGTCTACCGCAACATCGAAAACGACACAGACCGGGTGGCCGAGCTCGACGCGGCCATTGCGCAAGTGGGCGACAGCGTCCTCAGCGGCGACTCGACGATGGAATGGGAGTACCTGCTGCTGACGGCGCGTAAGACCTGACAACATGTCTTCATGCCCGATGACGCGCAGCAGCTGCCGACACTGAGCGACGACGACCAGGCTGCGTTGCAGCGCTGGGCGCAACAGCAGGGCCTTGGCTCGACGGTGAGCGACGTACAGCCGCTCACCGGCGGCACGCAGAACATCGTGGTGCGGATCCATATCGACGGTCGGCCAATGGTGCTGCGCCGCCCGCCCCTTCATCCGCGGCCGACGAGCGACAAGACGATGCTGCGCGAGATCGCAGCGCTGCGCACGCTCGCCGGTAGCGACGTCCCGCATCCAGGTTTCATCGCAGGGTGCGAAGACCTCGACGTGCTCGGGGTCGTCTTCTATTTGATGGAGGAGATCGACGGTTTCAACCCCGGCAGCGAAGTGGCCGAGGCGTACGTCCGCGACCAGTCTTTCCGACACGATGTCGGCCTCTCCTATGCGGCGAGCTTGGCACGGCTGGGGAACGCCGCATGGGAGGGTAAGCCGCTCGCGGAGCTGAAACGGCCGGGGTCTTTTGTGGAGCGCCAGGTTCCGCAGTTTCTGCGGCTGTTGGAAAGCTATCGGCACGAGCGCTACGAGCCCGAATCGCTGGCTGTCACCGACCTTGCCGACTGGCTTCTTGCCAACATCCCGCCGGAGAGCGAGCCGGGAATCATGCACGGCGACCCGCATATGAGCAATGTTCTGCTGCGGCGCGACAAACCGGAGCTGGCAGCGTTCGTGGACTGGGAGATGTGCACCGTCGGTGACCCGCTGCTCGATCTCGGCTGGATGCTGATCACCTGGCCGCTGGACACCAGCACGATCACCGCGGGGGGTGCGCTTGGCGCACTCGGTGGGCTGGCCACCCGGCGCGAACTTCTCGAGGCCTACTGGGACGCCGGCGGACGTGAGACGCCGAGACTCGATTGGTACATGGCGATGGCGTGTTTCAAGCTCGGTGTGGTCATCGAGGGCACCTGGTCGCGCTACCTGATGGGCAAGGCGAGCCGCGACGCAGGCGAGGCGCTGCATGCCAATGCCCAGAACCTGATCGATATCGGTACCCGGGTCGTGAAGGGCGACAACCCGTTTGACCTTAACTAGCCGAAGGCGTCAAACCCGAGTTTGACGGCCAGCGCCAGTCCCGCAGCACCGATCGCCAGCCGAATCGGCTTGGCAGGTGCGTGACGCACGACGACGGGACCCAGCCGTGATCCGACGAGGCAGCCCAAGCCGAGAGGGACGACCGCCGACCACTGCACCGGTGCGACGAAGACGAAGATGACCGCCGCGACGACGTTGGCGATGCCGAGGATGACGTTCTTGCCCGCATTGGCGTGCGCGAGCGTCGCCCCGCCCGCCCGGAGCAGTATCGCGAGCAGGAGAACACCCGCGGCTGCACCGAAATAGCCGCCATAGATACAAATTACGAAGATCGCGGCCGACTCGAGTACCAACGTCACCGTGTGTCTTCGGTGACTGGCCACCGTCGCATCCTTGCGCTGGCGGGCCGGGATGAGGATGGCCACCGAGGCGAATGCGAGGAGAAGGGGAACCACCTTCTCGAAGCCCTCGGCCGGGAGCGACAACAGCAGAACGGCGCCGACCAGTCCTCCCGCCGCCGCGACCGGAGCGATACGTTTCAGCCACGGACCCTGCCCGTTCAGTTCAGGACGCGAGCCCCACACCGACCCGATGCCGTTGAACACCACGGCGACCGTGTTGGTCACGTTGGCCGTAACGGGTGGCAGGCCCACGAGCAACAGTGCGGGATACGTGGCGACTGAGGCCAAGCCCGCGATGCTCCCGGTGAGGCCGCCGAGCACACCTGCTGCGGCGAGAAAGGCCGCATCCCACCACGTCATCGCGCGCTCACGTTACTTCGCGGACCGTTGCAGGCTGCCCGCTGGGGCCGGGGTTTTGCGCCTGACCCGCGTTGCCGCCTGAAATGTGTTTGCACCCGCCTGCGGGGGCGTCTAGAGTCGCCAACGTGCCGAGGCGACTCGTAGTAGCAACCCGCAGCGGGGTCTGATCCTGACCGACCCCTCGCTGTGGGTCGTCGCTACTTCGTCGGTCACTTCCTCTGAACTGAGAAGACCGGCACATGACATTCGAACCCGCAATCAGTGCAGCTCCCATAACGGGCCCAGCACCGTTCGCGAGCCACGTGGATGGACCCCTGCCCCGCGGTCTGCGCCAGGAGGCCGATGCGATGTCTTTCGAAACGTTCCTCGATCAATATGCGCCCACGACAGGACCATTGCGACTGGGCCAGTGGGAGTGCGCCGATGCTGATCGGCCCGCCACCCGGCTGGGTCCGCAGGCCCGCACCTATAAGGCGACGCTGGCCGTCGGAGATCGCATCAGCACGTCGTCGGCCAAGGCGTGCGGACCGGTCGCCGCGCTGACGGAGATGCTCTACGAGCGCGGGATCGCGGTCGAGATGACCGCGTTCCACCAACTGCCGGCCGGAGACAACACCGCGACGTTCATCCGCGGTTCCGGCGGAGGTCACTCCGAATGGGCGGTGGGCCTCGCCGACGACCCGACGCAGTCGGCGTTGCGTGCGGTTATCGCGTGCGCCAACCGGCTGCTGGCGGCTTGATCTCGCCGAAATCGAATTCCAGCAGGCCTCTACTCGGACTTTCGCTGCTGGAATTCCATTTCGCGGCGATGGGCTAGCGTGCGATGCCGCGCAGGGCCCATGCGCCGAGCGCGACCGCGAGAACCGGCACGGTGACGGGGGCGCCGGCCGTCGAGCGCGTGAAGTCGCCGCGGGATATCGCGACGGCACCGGCGGCGCCGTCGCCCACATCACACGCCAACCCGGCGGTCACGAACGCTCGTTGCTGCGCACCCGACGACAGCAGCGTGCCCATGCCGATGACGACGTCGCGTACTCCGAACAAGCGCCACGCGTAATGCGACTGGCCGCCGTCGGCATCCATCCCGAAAACCCGTGCGGTGAGGCTCGGGCTGAGCCACGCCAGCACGCCGGCGGCGATTCGCCCGATGGCCAGTGCCGCAAGCACGCGGCCGGCCACGGAACGCTGATTGTCGGCCATGGTCAGTGCAGCGGACGCAGCACGATGTGCATACCGTCCTTGGGCACCGGCATGCCGCCGTAATCCCATTCGGTCGTATAGCCCTTGTGTGGGAGCTCGAGCCGGTACTTGCGCAGCAGCCGGTGCAGGATTGTCTTCACCTCGAACTGGCCGAACGTCATGCCTATGCACTTGTGCGCGCCGCCGCCGAAGGGGCTGAACGCGTACCGGTGCGACTTGTGCTCGTTCCGCGGTTCGGTGAAGCGCAGCGGATCGAACTTCATCGGTTCGGGGTAGAACTCCTCGAGTCGATGGTTCATCCCGGGGTAGGCGATGACGTTCGTGCCCTTGGGCAGGTAGTAGCCCAACAGTTCGGTGTCGCGCACCGTTTGACGCATCGCCCACTGCACCGGGGTCACCAGGCGGATGGACTCGTTCATCACCAGATCGAGGGATTCCAGCTTCTCGAGCGAATCGATGTCGAGCGGTCCGTCGCCGAGACGGTCGGACTCGTCGCGGCAACGGTCTTGCCACTCAGGGTGTTTCGCCAAGTGGTAGATCATCGTGGTCGCCGTCGATGTCGACGTGTCGTGCGCGGCCATCATCAGGAAGATCATGTGGTTGACGATGTCGTCGTCCGAGAACTTGTTGCCGTCCTCGTCCTCGGTTTGACACAGCACGGTCAGCAGATCCGAACCGTCCTTGCCGCGACGTTCCCGCACTCGCTCCTCGAAGTAGTCCTCGAGAAGCTTGCGGGCCTGCATCCCGCGCCACCAGGTGAAGGGCGGCACCGGCTTGCGGATGATCGCGTTGCCCGCGCGGGTGGTGGTGGTGAACGCGTTGTTGACCTTGGTGACGAGTTCGTGGTCGGTGCCCGGCTCGTGACCCATGAACACCATCGAGGCGATGTCGAGCGTGAGCTCCTTCATCGCCGGATACATCAGGAACCGCGGGTCGTTGGTCACCCAGTCATTCGCGATGACCTGTGAGACCACCTTGTCGACCTGCTCCTGATAGCCGACCAGCCGGCTCCGGACGAACGCCTCCTGCATGATCCGCCGGTGGAACATGTGCTCCTCGAAGTCGAGAAGCATCAGGCCGCGGTGGAAGAAGGGGCCGATCACCGGGACCCAGCCCTGCTGGTTGAAGTCCTTGTTTCGGTTGGAGTAGATGGCCTGCGCGGCATCGGGGCCGAGCGCCGTGACGGCGGGCAGGACGGGAGAGTCGGCATAGTAGAGCGGGCCGTATTTGCGGTAGATGTGCAGCAGGTAGTCGGGTCCGCCGCGGAACATCTCGATCATGTGGCCCAAAATCGGCAGGCCGGCGTCGCCGGCGACTCCCTTGAGCTCGCTGCCCGGGGGCGGGTTCGTCATCGTCTTCTGTGGAAAGTCGGTGTTGAGCAGCCGGCGCTCGACCACACTCATACCCGGGAAATTGGTGATCGACGGGGTCAACCGTCGCTTCGCCTTGTCCAGCAGGTAGTCCTTGGTGCTGATGGTCGTCGGCATCTGGGCTCCTCAAGCAAAAGATGACTGTGGCCTGACTGTGGGCGTTGTCACTCCTATCCTTATCCTGGATGGCAGACTTGACGCATGTCAAGTTTGGATCTGGCGTGGCGCGATGCGAAGGTCTACTGCCATGACCGCTGAGTCCGTCGGCCCCGAGGTGCGCCGCAGCAGGGGTGACCGGCAACGTGACGCCATCGTCACCGCGGTGCGCGATCTGCTCCACGAGCGCTCGTTCGCCGATTTGTCCGTCAGCACCATCAGCGAACGAGCCGGGGTCGCCCGATCAGGTTTCTACTTCTACTTCGACTCGAAGTACGCGGTGCTCGCGACGATCATGAAGGACGCCGGCGACCTGCTCGACGACCTCACGCATCATTTCGCGCCCCGTGAGCCCGGCGAGGCGCCTGCGGCCTTCGCGAAGCGGATGGTGGGTAGCGCGGCTGCCGTGTACGCGAACGAGGATCCGGTGATGACGGCATGCGCGGCGGCGCGCAACACCGACGCGGAGATCCGCGAGATCATGGACGACTTTTACGACGGTGTCATCGCCAAACTGATCACTCTGCTCGAGAACGACCCCGACGCGCGGCCGATCTCTGACGACCTGCCCGCCCTGGTTCGGACCCTGGCGGCGGTGACCTCCTTCACGCTGATGCATGACAGTGCCTTCGTCGGTCGGAATGAGGAACCCGCGCGCGCCGTAGATATCGTCGAGCGGCTATGGCTGTCCGCCTTCTGGGGCAACGGTCAATCGGCCTAGGTAGGGTCAGCGGAATGGCGACTAGCGTGTCTGGGAGAAGCGATTTCGCCGGTAAGCGTTGTCTGCTCACTGGTGCCGCCAGCGGCATCGGCCGCGCGACTGCGCTGAAGCTGGCCGCCGAAGGGGCCCACCTCTATCTCACCGACCGCGACGCCGAAGGTCTGGAGCAGACCGTGGCCGACGCCCGTGCGCTGGGTGGCGTGGTCGGCGCCTACCGTGCTTTTGACATCTCCGACTACGACGCCGTCGACGAATTCGCCGCCGACGTCCACGCCGAGCACCTGGCGATGGATGTGGTGATGAACATCGCGGGTGTGTCGGCGTGGGGCACTGTCTCCACGCTTTCACACCAGCACTGGAAGTCGATGATCGACGTCAACCTGATGGGTCCGATCCACATCATCGAGTCGTTCGTCCCGCCGATGGTCGCCGCGGGCCGGGGTGGCCATCTGGTGAACGTGTCGTCGGCCGCTGGTCTGGTCGCGTTGCCATGGCACGCCGCCTACAGCGCGAGCAAGTACGGCCTGCGTGGCCTCTCCGAGGTGCTGCGATTCGACCTGGCGCGGCACCGCATCGGCGTATCTGTCGTGGTACCGGGCGCGGTGAAAACGCCGCTGGTGCAGACGATTCACATCGCGGGCGTGGACCGCGAGGATCCCAGCGTCCAACGTTGGACGGACCGCTTCAGTGGCCACGCGGTGTCACCGGAACATGTCGCAGACCGAATCCTGCGCGGCGTTCGGCGCAACAGGTTCCTCGTCTACACGTCTCCGGACATCCGGGCGCTCTATATGTTCAAGCGCACCATGTGGTGGCCGTACAGCGTCGCCATGCGTCAGGTCAACGTGCTCTTCACCCGTGCGCTGCGGCCGGCCAAATCTCGCTAGCGCTTACCCCAATCCCACGCCGGGGCCGTGAGCATGGTCAGGCCGTCGACACATGTCTCGCCGAGATCCTTGCGCAACTCGAGCTGGATCGCGTCGCCGTCGGAGTCGGCATTCCCGACTGCGCCCAGGTGGTCCAGTAGTGCCGTCGAATGCGTGACGACGATGACCTGCGTGGCGTCCGCCGCTGCGCGGATCAACGACGCGAGCGGGCCGACCAGGTCGGGGTGCAGCGACGTCTCCGGTTCGTTTAGGACCATGAGTGAGGGTGGTTGGGGGCTCAGCAACGCGGCGGCCCACAGCAGGAAACGCAATGTGCCGTCGGATAATTCAGCGGCGCGCAGTGGACGGAGCATGCCCTGCTGCTGCAGTTGAAGGTCAAACAGCCCGTCGTGCACGGCGACCGACACGGCGGCGCCGTCAAATGCTTCGGCGACGGCGCGATGCAGATCGTCGAAGCCCGCTTCGATGATCGTCTGGATGGCGGCCGCCAGATCGCTGCCGTCGTCGGCGAGCACCTGTGTCCTGGTACCCACCTGCCTCAGCCGCGACGGCGCCGTCGCGTCCACCCGGAAGCCATCGTAGAAGCGCCAATTGCGTAGCCGGTCGCGTACCGCGGCGAGCTCCGGATGTGCGCCGGGATGGGCGTACTCGGCGAGGACGCTGCGGTATGCCGGAAGCGCTTGGGTGAGCTTGTCGAAGCCGCGGCCCGATTCCGAACTCGCCTCGGCGTATTCGCGGGTGCGGCGCACCAGCGTCGAACCGGGCCGCATCACGGGCCCGACGAACACTGCCTCGCGTTTGATCTCGGGGTCGCGGGCGAACAACGAGCGATGCCCCGCCATCTGTGGCAGCCCGAGGTCTACCAGATAGCCGAAGTCGTCGGATGCGAATCCCAGCTCGAGCGAGACGGGTCGGGTTCGCGTCGTGCCCTCGACGCGTCCGGTGCGCTTGGCGCCGCCGAGTTGTTCGGGACCCGCCCACAGCACCGACTCCAGACCACCCTCGGCCGCCAAGGAGCCGATCACCTCGCCGCGGCCGCAGTCCGCGAGTAGCCGAAGTGACCGGTACAGCGAAGACTTGCCCGTACCGTTGGCGCCGGTGACGACCGTAAGCCCGGCCAGCGGCAGCACCACATCGCGCAACGACCGATACCCGCGGATCGCGATCGTTTTCAGCATGGGGGCAGCGTATTGCCGTGGTGTGACTAGTCAGTACCCGCCGTCGGGCGCGGCGAGCTCAAGTCGCACGCCGAGCAGGCGGATCGGACGGTCCAGTTCGAATTGGTGCAGCAGATCCAGCGCCGTGGCGACAATCGTCCGTTCGTTGTTGCCCGCCGACGCCAGCTTGCGAATCTTGGTGCGGGTGAAGAACGTCTTGGTGCGCACCGTCACCGCCACCCGGGTGACGACGCGGCCCTGGTCGATGATCTCGGCGAGTGTTGTCTTCGCGAGTTTCACTACCGCCGAATCGATTTCGGCAGGGTCGGTCAGGTCCTCGGGGAACGTGATCACGTGGCTGCGCGAGCGCGGCACCCACGGTTGCGCAGTGACCTCGGTGTCACCGCCACCCTTGGCCAGCAACAGAATCCAGAGTCCGGTCGTCGGACCGAAGGTAGACGTCAACAGTTGCGCGTCGGTGGCGGCCAGGTCTGCGACGGTGTTGACGCCCATGCCGGCAAGCCTTTTCGCTGTCTTGGGACCGACCCCCCAGAGGGCCTCGACCTCACGGTCACCCATCACCGCCATCCAGTTGTCCTCGGTCAGCGAGAAGATTCCCGACGGCTTACCGAAACCGGTCGCGACCTTGGCGCGCTGCTTGTTGTCGCTGATGCCGACCGAACACGACAGCCCCGTGCCCGCGGCCACGACCTCACGGATGCGTTCGGCGAGTTGGAACGGATCGATCGACTCGTCGGCGCCGATGTACGCCTCGTCCCAACCCCACACCTCGACGGGATGGCCGAGGTCGCGCAGCAGGCCCATCACCTCTTCGGAGGCCTCGTCATACGCGTTCGTGTCCAGCGGCAGGAACGTCGCGTCGGGGCACTTGCGCGCCGCGGTGCGAAGCGGCATCCCGGCGTGCACGCCGAACGCCCGCGCCGGGTACGACGCGCAGGTGACGACCTTCCTGGGCTCATTCGGATCACCGTTGCCGCCGACGATGATCGGCAGCCCGGCGAGCTCAGGGTTCCGCCGGACCTCGACCGCGGCCTGGAACTGATCGAGGTCGACGTGCAGGACCCAGCGGGGACTCATCGGGGTCAGGTGCCGCAGACCTTGCGCGCCAAGGTTTCCCACGCGTCACCAAGGCTCCTCAGTGTCTGACCGCCTTCGGTGAGCTGGTGGTGCACGTAGTCGGCGTCCAGCAGCGCGAGCAGGGCAGTGGCCTGGGCGTCGAGGTCCCCGGTGGTGGCCGCCTCGTCAAGCAGCACCGTGATGTGCCGTTGATGAAGCGTGGCCGGGGCGCTGAAGCGCATCTGCGGGTCCCTGTTGGCGTCCGATAGCAGCGCCTGATGGGCTCTGACGAACTTCAGCCTGGCGCGGCCGAACGCGATCAGCCGTTCCAGCGGCGGCGCGCCGGGGCCAAGCGGAGGCGGCCCGAACAGAAAGGCCTGCTGCTGGACCTTCTCGTCCTCGTCGAGCAGGACGATCATCAGCCCCGCACGGCTGCCGAAGCGGCGGAACAGTGTGCCCTTGCCCACACCCGCGGCGACGGCGATGTCGTCGGTGGTGACCGCGTCGGCGCCGCGTTCGGAGATGAGCCGGCGCGCGGCTTCCAGCAGTAACGTGCGATTACGAGCGGCGTCGCCCCGTTCTTGCGGCGCCTCGTCGGAGATCGGCAGCGCGTGTGGGGGCATGTCACCACTTTAATTCAGTGGGATGAATTCGGACCAAGGTCCGGTTTCACGATGCGAGGATCCATACCGCGATCGAAAGGGTTTGAACATGTCGGACATCAAGATGCTCGTATTGGTAGGCAGCCTGCGTGCGGCGTCTGTCAATCGGCAGCTCGCCGAACTCGCCATCGAATCGGCTCCAGACGGTGTACGGCTGCAGACTTTCGACCGGCTGGGGGAGTTGCCGTTCTACAACGAGGACATCGACAACGCCGACGTCGCAGAGCCGGTAGTCGCGTTACGGCAGGCCGCTGCCGACGCTGACGCCGCTCTGGTCGTCACACCCGAGTACAACGGGAGCATTCCGGGCGTGTTGAAGAACGCGATCGACTGGTTGTCGCGGCCGTTCGGTGACGGCGCGCTCAAAGGTAAGCCGCTGGCGGTCGTGGGGGCTGCGCTCGGCCAATACGGCGGGGTGTGGGCCCACGACGAAACGCGCAAGTCGTTCGGCATTGCCGGACCGCGCGTCATCGAGGACCTGACTCTGTCAGTGCGATCGACGGCATTCGACGGCAAGCACCCCCGTGAGAACACCGAGGTTGCCGAACAATTGCGCGACATCGTGGGCAAGCTGGCCGCCGAAGTCGGCTGACATCACAGCGGCGGGCTCGCGTCGCGGTGGGCCGCGCGTCTGCCGTGTTCTGCGTAGCGCGGACTCAACGCCGCCAGGTGTAGCTGGCCGCCGTAGTGCTGAATGACGCGCCAGTCCATGATGCGGCGCCATAACGGCGGGATCATCGCAATCAGCATCATCGTGGCGTAGCCCGACGGAAGCTGCGGCGCCTCCTCGGCGTGGCGCAGCGTCTGATAGCGGCGCACCGGATGGGCGTGATGGTCGGAGTGCCGCTGGAGGTGGAACAGACACACGTTGGCGACGATGGTGTTGCTGTTCCAGCTGTGCCACGCGCGTACGCGTTCGTAGCGCCCGTCGGCGAGTTTTTGTCGCCTCAGCCCATAGTGCTCGAGATAGTTGACGGTTTCGAGCATGCAGAAGCCGACGATCGCCTGGCCGATAAGCCATGGCAGCACAACGACTCCGAACCAGACGACCAGGATCACGAACAACACCAGGGTGAGCAACCAGGCGTTCAGCACGTCGTTGCGCAAGCTCCAGTGGGTCGTCCCGATACGCGCGAATCGTGCTCGCTCGAGTCGCCATGCGGATCGCACACCGCCCGTCAGCGATCGGCCGATGAACAGGTACAGCGATTCGCCGAGTCGTGAGCTTGCGGGATCCTCCGGCGTGGCGACCCTGGCGTGGTGGCCGCGGTTGTGCTCGACGAAGAAATGCCCGTAGCCCGATTGGGCGAGTGCGAGCTTGCTCAGCCTGCGCTCCAGTCCGGCCCGCCGGTGGCCGAGTTCGTGCGCGGTGCTGATCGCGATCCCGCCAACGATACCGACGGTGAACATCAGTCCGAGCTTGTCGACCATTGACATGTGGACCCAGCCGCCGCCGGCCCAAATCCAGCACGCGAAGAGCAGCGAAAGATATTGCGAGGGAAGGAAGAGCATGGTGACCCAGCGATAGAAACGGTCGTTCTCCAGCCAGGCCAACGCGCTGTCGGGCGGGTTCTCGGCATCGGCGCCGACCAGATGGTCGAGCACCGGCACGACGAAGAAGGTCAGGATCGGACCGAACCACCAGAACAGATCCACACCGGTCACCTGCACCAGAAACCACGATTCGGCGACAAGCGACGGGACGATCGGCGCTAGCAGCCAGAGGTAACGCTTGCGGTCCCGCCAACCCTTGTTCGTGGCGATGTCTTGTCCGGGCTCAGTATGCCCGCGATGCTCTGCTCTCGATGTTGACTCCATGACTCCAGTTCATTGCTAGATCTGCTTTCACAAACTACAAAAGAAAGCTAATATATTCAACTCGAACCAGAAATCCATGCGATGTGGCATCGGGAGACGATCGGCTCAGTGGATGAAGGAGAGCGCTCGTGATAACGGCGCAATGCCCTGAATGTGGCTATCGACACTGCGAAAGCACAGCTAATCCACGTGAAGGTTTCCCCAGGGGCACCCCATGGGAAGCAGTTCCGGACGACTGGAACTGTCCGGACTGTTGCGTCCGCGACAAATTCGACTTCGTGATCCTTACTGACAGCACGCTCGACTCACCTGAAATTGACGTCTGTAGAAAATAATGAAAAATTCGCTAGAGTCGCAGACGACCGACAAGTTCCTGGTCCAGCGAGCGCCCGTTGCGCGACATCGACGCGCTGAGCCGACGGTCTCACGCAGGCGCTTTCTGGGAGCCTCGGCGGGAATGGTCGCCGGTGCTGCTTTCGGCGCCGGTTTCCTCGAGTTCCGGATTCCGCCGGCAGCGAAGACCTCGCGAAGTCATTACCCCGCGATCGTGGTGGGCAGTGGTTACGGCGGCGGGGTGTCCGCGCTGCGGCTTGGGCAAGCCGGCATTCAGACATTGATTTTGGAGAAGGGAAGGCACTGGGACACACCGGACGAAGACGGCAGACGCTTCACCCGCATGCTGCCCGCCGACACGCGTGCGGCGTGGTTCTCCGACGTCCCGCCGAGCCTGGTGCCGTCGTACATGGGTGTCTCTGTCGAAGACGTGGCCAAGAACAACCCGTCGGCACAACCCGTCCAAGCCGGCATCTGTGACAAGTCAGTGCACGGCGCGCACAGCGTGTTTCGCGGCGTGGCGGTCGGTGGCGGATCGATGATCAACGCGGCGATCGCCGCCGTCCCCACCGCGGATCAGGTTCGCGCCGCCTTCCCTGACATCACCGCCGACGAGTTCCTCGGCACCTACGTCGGGCGCGCCGCCCAGATGCTTCGCATCAACGGCCGCGACATGGATTGGTTCGAACAGACACCCTACTTTCAGTACGCGCGGGTGGGCCGTCAATACGCACAGGCCGCGGGTTACGGCGTCGACTACAGCGCCAGCGCCTATTCATTCGAGTACATGAAACAGGAGGAGGCGGGGCAGGTTCCGCGTTCCGCACTCGACTTCGAGCAGCAGTACGGCAACAACTTCGGGCGGTTCGGCAGCGTAGACCAGACATACATCGCCGCGGCCCTGGGGACCGGCTATGTGAAACTACGTGCCCTCACCGAAGTCACCGGCATCCGTCGCGAACCCTCCGGCGAGTACGTGGTAGCCATCCGCGAGATCGACCGGTGGGGGACCGAGGTCGCCCGCGAGGAATTAGGTTGCGATCGGCTGTTCTTGAGCGCCGGGGTGCTCGGCACGTCGCATATTCTGTTGCGGGCCCGGGACACCGGAGCGCTTCCGGATCTCAGTGACGAGATCGGCCGTGGCTACGGCAACAATGGGGACGTCATGGTGTCGCACATGACCAGCGATCCGACGGGCACCGAGCAGTCGCTGATGGGCATGATCAACATCGACGGCCGCAGCGACCCGGACAATCCGGTGTATGCCAGCGTCTTCTCGATCCCGCTTCCGGTCGAGACTCACGCGCTCGGCTACTACGCGATGGTCAAGACCGACGACCGTGCGGACATCATGTACGACACCGCCACCGATTCGATCACCATCGACTGGCCGGAGGGGCACACCGAGCATCAGGTGGCCAGGGCCCGGACCGTGTTCGACCGGATCGTGGGCGCCAACGGCGTCGAGTACCGCGATGACATCTTCGACGGGAAGGTCTTCGCACCCCACACGGTGCATCCGCTGGGCGGGGTGGTGCGGGGGCGGGCCACCGACGCTTTCGGGCGGGTCAGGGGCTACGACAACCTCTATGTGAACGATGCGTCGCTGCTCCCGGGCTACATCGGTTGCAATCCGTTCATGTCGATCACCGCGCTTGCCGAGCGCAACATCGAGGGAATCCTTCGCGGCCGTCGTTACGCCGACGATGCCGGACGCCTTCCGTGACCGTTTCGGAGCATTTGCTGTTACGTCACTGTGACAGTTGACGGGGGCCGACCTGTCGGTGGCCCGTGGTAGATCTGGGGCTCAGGCGCGACACACCCACGATGTGATGTGCGACACGCCGGGGAAGATCGCCGACGAATGCTTACGACCAGGGAATTTCAAAATTGTTATTCAGAACATCTGGTATCTGTTCGGATTGTCGGACACTAGGTGTAGTGTTTCGAACACCGACAGACCCCCACAGTTTCCAAATCTCCACGGGTCGGCCGGAGGCCAGAAATCCGCCGGTGTCGGCTCTCAGACCCCACGGACCGCGGCCTCGGACCGCAGGAATTTTGAGGGCCTCCGGGCCGCTGAAATTCAGTGGGATGTAGTACCCGAGAAGTAGCCAGCCCAGCACAGGCCTGTTGTAGAGGAGCCGTACCGAATGTCGCACCCATCGATCACCGTGTACACCAAGCCCGCATGCGTGCAGTGCAACGCCACGTACAAGGCGCTGGACAAGCAGGGCATCGCCTACGAGACGGTCGACATCAGCCTCGACAGCGAGGCGCGTGACTACGTCATGGCGCTCGGCTACCTGCAGGCCCCGGTCGTGGTTGCCGGCAACGATCATTGGTCGGGCTTCCGTCCTGATCGCATCAAGGCGCTCGGCGCCGTCGCCGCCACGGCCTAGGGGTATCCGGACAGCGGAGAGGAGAAAACGAATGAGCAACCTCGTTTACTTCTCGAGCGTCTCGGAGAACACCCACCGCTTCGTCCAGAAGCTGGGTTTGCCCGCTACCCGGATCCCGTTGCACGGCCGTATCGAGGTCGACGAGCCTTACGTGCTCGTCCTGCCCACTTACGGTGGCGGCAAGGCAACACCCGATATCAACAGTGGGGGCTACGTCCCCAAGCAGGTCATCGCCTTTTTGAACAACGAGCACAACCGGTCGTTGATCCGCGGGGTCATCGCCGCGGGCAACAATAACTTCGGTGAAGAATTCGCCTACGCCGGCAATGTGGTGTCCGCCAAGTGCCGCGTGCCTTACCTCTACCGCTTCGAATTGATGGGAACCCCCGACGACGTTGAAGCCGTCCGTCTGGGTCTTGCTGACTTCTGGAAGGAACAGACGTGCCACCAACCGTCACAGCTGCAGAGCCTGTAACCGCCACCCCGGCCGCCGTCGGCGGCGCCGGCGAGACGGATTACCACGCGCTCAACGCGATGCTGAATCTGTACGACGCAGACGGCAAGATCCAGTTCGAGAAGGACCGCGAGGCAGCGCACCAGTATTTCCTGGAGCACGTCAACCAGAACACCGTGTTCTTCCACGATCAGGACGAGAAGCTCGACTACCTGATCAAGGAGAACTACTACGAGCGTGAAGTGCTCGACCAGTACTCGCGCAACTTCGTCAAGTCGCTGATCAGTCGCGCCTATGCGAAGAAGTTCCGGTTCCCGACGTTCCTCGGCGCATTCAAGTACTACACCAGCTACACGCTGAAAACCTTTGACGGCAAGCGCTATCTGGAGCGCTTCGAGGACCGTGTCGTCATGGTGGCGCTGACGCTCGCCTCGGGTGACACCATCCTTGCCGAGAAACTCGTCGACGAGATCATCGACGGCCGATTCCAGCCGGCCACGCCGACGTTCCTGAACTCCGGCAAGAAGCAACGCGGCGAGCCGGTGAGCTGCTTCCTGCTGCGCATCGAGGACAACATGGAGTCCATCGGGCGGTCCATCAACTCCGCGTTGCAGCTGTCCAAGCGCGGTGGCGGTGTCGCGTTGCTGCTGACCAACATTCGTGAGCACGGCGCGCCCATCAAGAACATCGAGAACCAGAGCTCGGGTGTCATCCCCATCATGAAGCTGCTGGAGGACTCGTTCTCCTACGCCAACCAGCTGGGTGCCCGTCAGGGCGCGGGCGCGGTGTACCTGCATGCGCACCATCCCGACATCTACCGCTTCCTCGACACCAAGCGTGAGAACGCCGACGAGAAGATCCGCATCAAGACGCTTTCGTTGGGTGTGGTGATTCCGGACATCACGTTCGAGCTCGCGAAGAAGAACGAGGACATGTACCTGTTCTCGCCGTACGACGTCGAGCGCGTGTACGGGCTGCCGTTCGCTGACATCTCGGTCACCGAGAAGTACTACGAGATGGTCGACGACGCACGGATCCGCAAGACGAAGATCAAGGCGCGTGAGTTCTTCCAGACGCTGGCCGAGCTGCAGTTCGAGTCCGGTTACCCGTACATCATGTACGAGGACACGGTGAACCGGGCCAACCCGATCGACGGCAAGATCACCCACAGCAACCTGTGCTCGGAGATCCTGCAGGTGTCGACGCCGTCGGTGTTCAACGACGATCTGTCCTACGCCCAAGTGGGCAAGGACATTTCGTGCAACCTCGGCTCGATGAACATCGCCAAGACCATGGATTCGCCGGATTTCGCGCAGAGCATCGAGGTGGCCATCCGGGCGTTGACCGCGGTGTCAGACCAGACGCACATCTGGTCGGTGCCGTCGATCGAGCAGGGCAACAACGACTCTCACGCGATCGGCCTGGGGCAGATGAACCTGCACGGGTACCTGGCGCGGGAGCGAATTCACTACGGCTCCGAAGAGGGTGTGGACTTCACCAACATCTACTTCTACACGGTGCTGTACCACGCGCTGCGGGCGTCAAACCGCATCGCAATCGAACGCGGCTCGCACTTCAAGGGTTTCGAGAAGTCGAAGTACGCGTCGGGTGAGTTCTTCGACAAGTACACCGAGCAGGTGTGGGAGCCGAAGACCGATCGGGTCAAGCAGTTGTTCGAGAAGGCCGGCATTCGAATCCCGACGCAGGAGGACTGGACGCGGCTCAAGGAGTCGGTGCAGAAGGACGGCATCTACAACCAGAACCTGCAGGCCGTTCCTCCGACAGGTTCGATCAGCTACATCAACAACTCGACCAGCTCGATCCACCCGGTGGCGAGCAAGATCGAGATCCGCAAGGAAGGCAAGATCGGCCGCGTCTACTACCCGGCGCCGTACCTGACGAACGAAAACCTCGAGTACTACCAGGACGCGTACGAGATCGGCTACGAGAAAATCATCGATACGTATGCCGCGGCGACGCAGCATGTGGACCAGGGGCTGAGCCTGACGCTGTTCTTCAAGGACACCGCGACCACCCGTGACGTCAACAAGGCGCAGATCTACGCCTGGCGCAAGGGAATCAAGACGCTGTACTACATCCGGCTGCGTCAGATGGCGCTGGAGGGCACCGAGGTCGAGGGCTGCGTCAGCTGCATGCTGTAGCGCGGTTTTGGGGGCAGAAAGCCGCGCTCAGCGCGGGTAAATGCACCGAGGCGCCTCCGGCGTGCGCAATTGCTCATGCCATCGACTAGGGGCTGGTGCAGGCATACCCTCGATTCATGGCTGATCAAAAGCAGACCTATGACCCTAAGAAGGGCGGCAAGTTCGAGCCGACCACCAAGGCTAAGCCTGCCCCTGGCCCACAAGTGGGCGACCACAACCGCAACAAGAAGAAGTAGCGACGCGGCCCGATAGGGCCGATGGCGACCAGGCGCGCGGCTCGAACACCGCCCCGCCAGGTGAATCTGCGTGTCAGTAGCTGCGCGATTCTCCGTCCCGAGAGGTAAGGCTTGCCTTCCTTGCCCTGCGGATCTAAATTAACCGGAAACATTTCCTCTAAAGAGGGGCCGGTTGATGTCCACGCGCTTCGCAGTCGCTGCGGGAATGGTGGTCGCTGTTGCGGCGGCCATGCTCAGTGGCGCGCCTGGCGCGAATGCCGTGCCGGGGTTCGACGACAATTTCGCGATCACCTCCGAAGTGCCGACACTCGCCGAGCTCGACGCCCAGATTCGATTGTTGGTCGGCACCCCTGCGCCCGATTGGGTGAAAGCCGCACAACTGGAGGGCGGCAATCGTGCCGTGATCGTGCCGAAGATGGTCTACCGCATCGGCTTCTTCCGCCCGCCCCGCGGATCGAGTCTGGTCACCGGACCTGAGACGCACGAGCCCGATCGGCACACCGCCGTCATCAACGCCAACAGGCAAGGTGCTCCCACCATCGCGATCAACGCTGAATGGCGGCGTATCAACGGCCGATGGAGGGTGGCGAGCAAGTCACTGTGCAATGGCATCAAGACGCTCGGTCTTCCTATCCCGTGCAACTTCGAGTGATTCGCCCCGTGATCGAAACCATTGGATTGACAAAGTCTTTCGGAAGCAGCCGCGCCGTCGATGGCGTCACCGTCGAATTTCCCGCGGGCTCCGTCACGGCGCTGCTCGGTCTCAACGGCGCGGGCAAGACCACCCTGTTGCGTCTGATCGCGGGCCTCGATCGCCCCGACGCTGGCACAGTCGCCGTGTGTCGGCAGCCCCGATCCGGCGGCCCTCGACTACTCGGCGTCCACCTCGGTCCCGACGCGATGAACCCGAAACACACCGTGCACCGGCACCTGGCCTGGCTGGCCGCGCTATCCGGCATCGGTTCGGCGCGCGTCGACGCTATCCTCGACGAGACAGGGCTACTCGGCCAGCGGTCCGTGCGCATCGGCCGACTGTCACTGGGCGCGCGGCAGCGGTTGGCCATTGCAGGGGCGCTGCTGGGAGAGCCGCGAGCGCTGCTGTTCGACGAGCCCCTCAACGGTCTCGATGTACCCGGCATCGTCTGGTTCAGGTCACTACTGCGCAGGTTGGCGAAAGCAGGCTGCACGGTGGTGGTCGCCACCCATCTGCTCGGCGAAGTGGCACTCACCGCCGACCGAATCGCACTGCTCGTCGACGGTCAAATCCAAACCGTCGGCGCTCTGCAACAGCTGGCCCCCGAGGGGGAGGACACCCGTGAATGGTTGGAAAACGCGCTGCTGGAATACGCATGAGCGCCGCGCCCGCGCTGATCGCGCGCAGCCTCGAAGCGGAACGCGTCCGCACCAGTGGCCGCAGCCGGCTATGGACGGTCGTCGTGCCCGCCGCCGGCGTCGTCCCGATGATCATCACTTTCGGAATCGCCGCTGTGGCAGAGGCGTTCGCCCGCATACCAGGGCAGCTTTCAGTACTGGCAGTGTCGACCTCTAATGCCGCATACTGGGTCATCACTATCACCGTCGTGCTGGTCGCCGTTGCGGCCGCGGACGGACAGGCTTCCGAAAGCCGATATCGTGCAAGGGAATACGCGCATCTAGCGTTCGCCCAACCGTGGCCGGTACTGGCCGGCCGCTGGTTGTTCTACGGGTCAGTCGGCGCGGTCGTCACCGTTGTCACGCTGATTGCCGTTCTTGTGGCGCTACCGCTCATCTCGCCGCTGGTGTACGGATCGGTGTCGCCCACCGATCCGGTCGGTTACCGTCTGCTCTGGACTGGCCCTGTGCTCGCCTTCGCTGCCGCAGGCGCCGGTGTAGGCGTCGGTGCGCTGATCCGGTCGCCTCTCGGTGCTGTCGGTGTGATCTTGCTGTGGGCGTATGTCGCCGAGTCGGCCGCCGGGTATCTGCCCAGCGGGGCGTCGATGCAGCGCTTCATGCCCCTGCTGAACGCGGTGTACGCGACGGGGCAGGACACCGTGCTGATCCCTCCGTGGGGAAAGGACGCCGCGCTGCTCTACGCGTGCGCATTGTTAAGCGCGATCTTCATGGTCGCCGTGGCCGAAAGGACGATCCGAAAATGACAGGCAGAGAGGCCCTTCCGTTGGCTGGGCGATGTGACGCCGACATGCCGGGGCACTGGCTACTGGCACGGCTGGGCAAGCGGGTGTTGCGACCCGGCGGCCTCGAGCTGACCACCCGGGTGCTCGCTGCCGCCGGAATCGGCGGAGCTGACGTCGTGGAACTCGGCCCCGGGCTGGGCCGCACCGCACGTGACATCGTCGCGTTGCGCCCACGGTCGTATGTCGGGGTCGATGACACAGCCGCAGCGACCGAGGCAGTGCGCGAAGTCGTAAAGCCCGTCGACGGAACGGTGGTCGTCGCAGATGCCGCGGCCACGGGTCTTCCCGGCGCCAGCGCCGACGTCGTTGTGGGCGAAGCGATGCTGACTATGCAGGGTGATAAAGCCAAACGCGCGATCGTCGCCGAGGCATTCCGCATCCTGCGCCCCGGCGGCCGCTATGCGATCCACGAGTTGGGGCTGAAACCTGACTCAATGCCTCAGGAGACCAAAGACGATATCCGGCGTGATCTCGCGCGATCGATCAAGGTCAATGCGCGTCCGCTCACCGCGGCCGAATGGACGCAGTTGCTGTCTGACGCCGGCTTCGAGGACATCAAGGTTGACTACGCACCAATGGCTCTGCTAAACCCGGCACGCGTGCTGGCCGACGAAGGTTTGCTGGGTGCGTTGCGGATCGTCGGCAACCTGATCGTCCGCGGCGCCGCGCGGCGGCGGGTGATCGGCATGCGCCTGACCTTTCACCGGTACCGGCACGCCCTGACGGCGGTCGCGGCTGTCGGCGTCGTGCCGTCGTCATGACAAACTCAGGGGGTGCCAGTGCAGCGCCACGCCATCGACTCGCGGCCGGACCGCGCGGCGGGTCAACAACGGCAGAAGGTGCTCGGCCTGCTGCAGAGTGCGGCGGGGCCGGTCGATGCCCGGCATGTCGCCGACTCGCTGCAGATTCACATCACCACGGCTCGGTTCCACCTGACGACGCTCGAGGATCAGGGATACATCCGGCGTGGCGGCGGAGCAAAAGTCGCACGCGCAGGACGACCGCGGCTGACGTACGAAGTGGCGCCGAGGCTGGACTACGCGGACATCGTCTCACTCTTCGCCGCTCACCTCGGCGGGACGGTGGAGGAACGCGAGCGACGCGCACTGCGTATCGGTGCAGATCTCGCCCATCGGGTTCGCGTGGCCAGGGAGCGAGACGAAACGACGATCGCCGATCTGGTGGTAGCTACGCTGAGCGAGCTGGGATTTCAGGTGCGCTCGGTGCTGAATTCCTTCGGCGAGGTGACGGTTCAGCTGTGCACCTGTCCGCTGGCCGAGGTTGCAGCGACCGCACCCGAGGTGGTCAGAGGCATTCAACAGGGTCTCATGCAAGAGGTCGTCGATCTCAACGCGGACGCGATCGGTGCGTCCTATCGCGTCGCCGTCACCCCGGACTCGCGAACAGGCTCCTGCGAAATCGGGTTGATATTGAGCCCCAAGACCTGAGCCCAAGGCGGTGCGGCTGGTGAATGCCGTGGATACGCTGTCGCTTTCGGTTATCGCCGACGAACAGATCACAGCCGCCAGGTCTGCACCTTCGGGTCGCTCTGCGCAGACCGTTTACGGCGGCCGCGGCCACGCGTTGCGTCAGACTGTGCTGGCGCTGGCCGGCGGGCATGGCCTCAACGAGCACGAAAGTCCGGGCGAGGCAACGCTGTTGGTGCTGCGCGGCCGGATTCGACTCGGCACCTCAGCCGCCACGGTCGAGGGCGTCGCGGGCGACTATCTCTCGATACCGCAGGAAAGGCACAACGTCGTCGCGCTGGAGGACTCGGTATTGCTGCTCACGGTCGTGGCCCGCTCGGCGACTACTGCTTGATGGTGTGCTGTGGCCCTTGGGCTTTCTTGTACAGCGCTTTGAGCATCCGGTCGCGGAACGCGGCGTTGTCGATGAGCTTCACCCCGGCATTGGCAAGCCGCGGTTGGCCCAGCAGCTTGTGGAAGTAACGGCCACGCCGGTACTCGCGACCCCACGCCGCTTCCATCCGCTGCGCGTAGTTGGTGAAATCGTCGGGGCCGCCGTTCTGCAATGCCGCGATCGCGCATTCGCCTGCGGCGAGCCCGGATTCGAGCGCCTTGGAGATGCCCGCGCCGGACGCCGGTTTACCCGCACCCAGCGAGTCGCCGGCGAACAGCACACCCGGGCGCCACGGCGGCCACGCGGTGAAGCCCATCGGCAGTCGCCACGCCCGCACACTCTTGTTCTTCTTCAGCTCCTCGATCGGCGGCAGCTCCCAATCGGCGGGCAGCGTGCGCAGGAACTCGCCGAGGAACTGGGTGGCGTTGATCGACTGCCAGTTCTTGTAGCTGTTGACGTAACCGAGGCCGATGTTGAACACACCGTTGCCCATCGGGAACACCCAGCCGTAGCCGGGAAGCTGGTCCCCCTGGAACGCCAGCTTCAAATAGATGTCGAGGCTGTCGGAGTCGGGCCGATTGGCGTGCATCTCCGATCGGATGGCGATGGCCTGGTAGCCGTTGTACTCCGAGTCGATCTTCAGGGCGCGCTTGATGGGAGAGTAGGCGCCATCGGCCGCAATGACTGCGTCGCCGTACACCTTCTCGCCGCTCTTGAGCGTCACACCCACCACGCGGCCGCTGGGATCGAGTTCAGGGCCGGCCACCTCGGCGCCCTGGCGGACCTCGGCGCCGGCGGACTCGGCGTGCTTGAGCAGCGTGGTGTCGAGGTGCTCGCGGCTGACGGTGTGCCCGTGGTCGGGCATGCCGGGACGCTTGGGGAACGACAGCTCCCACTCGCTTGGGCTGAACACCGTCACGCGGTTGACCCGGTGGTAGGTGGCGACCTCGTCGGCCAGACCCATCTTTTGCAGGTAGCTCACGGCACGGGCGGTGAGCCCGTCACCGCAGGGCTTGGCGCGCGGGAATTCGGCCTTGTCCAGGACCACTACCTTGGCGCCGGTCTGCGCGGCCTGCCATGCGGCTGCTGAGCCAGAAGGCCCACCACCTGCGATGACCAGGTCGTATCGCTGCGTCATGAATCTCGTCTCGTCGATCGGCTATCGCAGAGATAGTACCCAAGCTGACGCGGTGCATCTCATCGAGAAAAATGCCCTAATACATCGGTAATTTTCGCTGCCGCGGGATGGTCCGAGCAGGTCAGCGCTGTCCGGGCGGTACAGTGGCTGGGTGCGACGAGGGTCCAGATCACGTTCCAGCGCTGAGCCGGGTGTCAAAGTGGACGCCCGTAGCGAGCGCTGGCGCGAGCACCGGAAGAAGGTGCGGGCGGAAATCGTCGACGCCGCGTTCCGCGCGATCGACCGCCTCGGACCCAACGTCAGCGTGCGCGAGATCGCCGAAGAGGCGGGCACCGCGAAGCCCAAGATCTACCGCCACTTCGCGGACAAAGCCGACATGTTCTCCGAGATCGGTCAGCGGATGCGCGACATGTTGTGGGCGGCGATCATCCCGTCGGTCAACGTGCAGACCGACTCAGCCCGCCAGATCGTCGGCCGTGGCGTCGAGCACTATGTGGAGCTGGTCGATCAGCATCCGAATGTGGTGCGGTTCCTGCTGCAGGGACGGTTCGCCGACCAATCGGCTACGGCGATGACGACGGTCAACAAGGGCAGCGAGATCACCCTCGCCATCGCCGGCATGATCAGCACCCAGCTCGAGGATCTTGCGCCCGAACCGGAGGCGTTCGAGCTGGCGGCGTTCGCGATCTTCGGTACCGCGGCGTCGGCGACCGACTGGTGGCTTGGCGTAGATGACGACAAGCCACGGCGGATGCCGGCCGACAAGTTCATCGCGCACATGACCACGATCATGGTCGGCGCCATCAACGGCACTGCCGAGCTACTCGGCATCGAGATCGACGCCGACCAGCCGATTCACACCGCTGTCCGTCGACAGCAACCCGTCGCCTGATTTGAGGCAGACGCCTCATGTCGTGAGGCCATGTCGCCGAACATCATTGGCGCATGCCGAAACAACTGACACCCCGAGATGCCGTGGCAGCCGTGCTGGCCGACCCGGTCCTGCCCCCTGGAGACGACGAGCGCTTCGTCGGATTCGGGATCATGGGCCTGCCCTTCGCCAACGGGCACTACCTGGCCATGCGACAGATCCCGGCGACGACGTTCGCACCGCCGTATGTGTCGGTGTGGCATCGTGATCCGTCCTGCAACTGGACGTTCTACGCCACCACACCCGGACAACAAAGCTGCGCACGGTATTTCAGCTCGGCCACGCCAAATGAGGCCGTGCAGTGCGATATCGACGTCACCTGGACGGGCCCGCAATCGGTGCGCTTCGAGATCCCGGGAAGTTTGCAGTGGGCCGTCGATCTGCAGTCGACTCGCGCGACACGGTTGATGAGCAAGGTCAGCGATCGGTTGTCCGAATCGGGGTGGACCAACCCGGTGATGCTGCGCCGACTAGGCCGGGTGGCGAGGCGAACCCTCGACGTCGGCGAAGTGTCGCTGACCGGCCGCGCACCCAACGGTCAGTGTTACTCGATGGCCCCCAAGCAAGTGTGGCTCGTCACAGAATGGCGCGCGGTGTTGCACGGCCGCGACCTCGGCCCCAGCGGACCGTTGATGCGCCAGGCCCGCCTCGGCGACTTCCGGATGCCGCAGCGCGGCATCGGCATGGTCGGATCAGGTCACTTCGAGACATTCGACCCTGATCGCCATCTCGGCAGCCAGCGAGCCCTTTCCTTCGCCTGACCAGCGCTCGGCACTGTCATCAACGATGTACCCTGGGCCTGGAAAGTATGCAGTACCGGCGTTCCCAGGAAAGGTCAGACATGACGGTTGCCGAGCACACGCCAGAGGCGACGGCGGCAAAGCCGGTGCACACCCGCGCACTCATCATCGGCTCGGGGTTCTCCGGTCTGGGGATGGGCATCGCATTGCAGCAGCAGAACGTGGACTTCGTGATCCTGGAGAAGGCCGACGATATCGGCGGCACGTGGCGCGACAACACCTATCCCGGCTGTGCCTGTGACATTCCGTCGCACATGTACTCGTTCTCGTTCGAGCCCAAGCCCGACTGGTCGCACATGTGGTCGTTTCAGCCGGAAATCCAGGAGTACCTGCAAGGTGTGACGAACAAGTACGGGCTGCGGCGCTACATCCAGTTCAACTCCCACGTAGACCGGGCGCACTGGGACGACGAGGAGATGCGCTGGCACGCCTTCACGAAGGACGGCCGCGAGTTCGTTGCACAGTTCCTCATCTCCGGCGCTGGGGGATTGCACATCCCGCTCATCCCGGAGTTCGAGGGGCTCAGCGAGTTCGAGGGTGCGGTCTTCCACTCCGCGCAATGGGACCACAGCGTCGATCTGACCGGTAAGCGCGTCGCGGTGATCGGGACGGGTGCCAGCGCCATCCAGATCGTGCCTGAGATCGTGAAGGACGTTGCGGAGCTTCAGCTTTACCAGCGCACTCCGGCGTGGGTGATGCCCCGACCGAACAATCCGATCCCGCGGTGGATGCGGCAGGTGTTCACCTACGTGCCGGGCACGCGTGCGGCGATGCGCGCCGGGATCTACTGGATTCACGAGGGTGTCGGCTTCGCGATGACCAAGCAACCGCGGCTTCTCAAACTCGGTGAACTGATGGGGAAGGCCAACATTCGGCGCTCCATCAAAGACCCCGTGCTGCGCAAGAAGTTGACACCGAACTACCGCGCCGGCTGCAAGCGCATTCTCAATTCCGACACCTACTACAAGGGCATCGCCAACCCGAAGACCGAAGTCATCACCGACGGCATCGCGCGGTTCACCAAGACCGGCATCGTCGCGAGCGACGGCACCGAACGTGAGGTCGATGTCGTGGTGTCCGCCACCGGCTTTCACGTCACCGACTCTTACACCTACGTCGATATCAAGGGTCCCCGCGGCGAAGACCTCGTGGACCGGTGGAATCGCGAGGGCATGGCCGCGCTACGCGGCATCACGATCGCCGACATGCCGAATCTGTTCTTCCTGCTCGGGCCGAATACCGCGCTCGGGCACAACTCGGTGGTGTTCATGATCGAGTCGCAGATCCGGTATGCGGCGCATGCGATCGCGGCCGTTGACAAGAAGGGCGCGCAGGCGCTGGCGCCGACGCGGGCCGCCCAGGACGCGTACAACGACGAGTTGCAGCGCGACCTGGCGGGCACGGTCTGGAACACCGGCGGGTGCCGCAGCTGGTACATGGACGAACACGGCGTCAACCGCACGCTGTGGAGCGGGATGACATGGCAGTACTGGCTGGCCACTCGTCGTTTCGACAGGTCGGAGTACAAATTCCTCGACGCGAGCAGCCGCGTGGCCGTGTAGCTGCGCGACACGCCAAAACAAGATGTTGTGTTGCGGTCGAAAGTCGGACCCCAGTTGTAGTGTTGAGGGTGCTATAGCAGCTCTATAGCCAAGTCCTAGAAGACCAGGTGAAACGGGGTTCTTGTGAGCGATGGCGTGAAACTGATCGACCGTGTCTCGGCCATCAACTGGAACCGCGTGCAAGACGAGAAGGACGCCGAGGTCTGGGACCGGCTGACCGGAAACTTCTGGTTGCCGGAGAAGGTGCCGGTGTCCAACGACATCCCCTCTTGGGGAACGTTGAACGCCCACGAGAAACAGCTCACGATGCGCGTGTTCACGGGGTTGACGTTGCTGGACACCATCCAGGGCACGGTCGGCGCCGTAAGCCTGATCCCCGATGCGCTGACCCCGCACGAGGAAGCGGTCTACACGAATATCGCGTTCATGGAGTCGGTGCACGCGCGCAGCTACTCCAACATCTTCTCGACGTTGTGCTCGACCTCCGAGATCGACGACGCGTTCCGCTGGTCGGAGGAGAACCCCAACCTGCAGCGCAAGGCCGAGATCGTCATGCAGTACTACAAGGGCGACGAGCCGCTGAAGCGCAAGGTGGCCTCCACGCTGCTGGAGAGCTTCCTGTTCTACTCGGGCTTCTACCTGCCCATGTACTGGTCGAGCCGGGCCAAGCTGACCAACACCGCCGACATGATCCGGCTGATCATTCGCGACGAGGCCGTGCACGGCTACTACATCGGCTACAAGTACCAGCGCGGGCTGGCCAACACCGACGCCGCCACGCAGGCCGAACTCAAGGACTACACCTACGAGTTGCTCTTCGAGCTCTATGACAACGAGGTCGAATACACGCAGGATCTCTACGACGAGGTCGGCCTGACCGAGGACGTCAAGAAGTTCTTGCGCTATAACGCGAACAAGGCGCTGATGAACCTCGGCTACGAAGCTCTGTTCCCGCGCGACGAGACCGACGTCAACCCGGCGATTCTGTCGGCGTTGAGTCCCAACGCCGACGAGAACCACGACTTCTTCTCGGGTTCAGGCTCGAGCTACGTGATCGGCAAGGCCGTCAACACCGAAGACGAGGACTGGGACTTCTAAAGCCTGCCCGCGACGTAGCTTGCGGCTTGCTCCACCAGCCCGGAACCGAGGTACGACGGCTGTAGGTGCGAATCCCAATTGAAACCGCGCCCGCAGATGGGGTCCCCGTCCGCGCACTGGTCGATCGTCCTATCGGCATAGGCCGGGGCCGGACCGAGCCGCTTGCCGCCGTTGCCGAACATCACGACCGCTGCGACGTGCTGCCTTTCGCTTGACGACAGTCTGTTCGCCCGCGTCATGAGATCGGCCGCCGTGGCACCGAGGGAGTAGCCACCGAGCACCATGCGGGTATTCGGGCAGGTTTTCGCCATCGATTGAACGCGCATGCGCATATCTGTGGCGCCGGCCGCGGCGTCGGTGTCCGCGACGTAGTTGACCCCATACACCCCGATTGACATTGGTGTCCTGGAGCGCAGCGCATTGACGAAGACGTCACCGACCGCTCCGACACCGGGTGGCTCCTGGCGGCCGCGAGCGAAGACCACCTCCACATCAGGGCATTGCGCGGATGCCGACGGGATGAGCGGCGACGTCGGGACGGGCATGGTTGCCGGGGCAGCCACGAGTGTTATGGCGAGCGCAGCAGCGGCCGCGAGGTTGAGAACGCGTGCAGTTATAGGCCTGGACTTCATGAATAATTTTCGCGCGACCGGCGGCGTACGTTACGTCGTCCTCGGAACGAAACTGCGGACAGATCGCAAGTGCAACAAATCGCGATCTGTCTGGGGCCCTGCGAAGCCGGGGACAGTTTCGGCAGGTATCTAGCCGCGCAGCGTCTCGGTATCGATCACGAACCGGTAGCGCACATCGCTGGCGAGCACCCGCTGGTACGCCTCGTTGATGTAATCCGGTGTGATGACCTCGATTTCGGGTCGCACGTCGTGTTCGGCGCAGAAATCCAGCATTTCCTGTGTCTCGGCGATGCCGCCGATCAACGATCCGGCCAGGCTGCGCCGACCGAAGACCAGCGACGGGGCAGTCACCGTCATGGGACGCTCGGGCATTCCGAGCTCGACCAGGGTCCCGTCGAGCTTCAACAGCTTCAGATAGGCATCCAGATCGAGGTTCGCCGAGACCGTGTTGAGTATCAGGTCGAACGAGCCGGCCAATGTTTCGAACGTCGCCGGGTCGGAGGTCGCGTAGTACTCGCCAGCACCCAACCGCAGACCGTCCTCCATCTTCTTCAGCGACTGGCTCAGCACCGTCACGTTCGCGCCCATCGCATGCGCGAGCTTGACGCCCATATGGCCGAGGCCGCCAAGGCCGACGACGGCCACGCTGGTATCCGGGCCCGCATTCCAGTGTCGCAACGGCGAATACAGCGTGATGCCCGCGCACAGCAGAGGCGCGGCGGCGTCCAGCGGCAAGCTGTCGGGAATGTGCAGTACGTAGTTCTCGTCGACGACGATCGCACCGCTGTACCCGCCCTGCGTCGGCTCACCGTCACGCCCGATCGCGTTGTAGGTACCCACCATCCCGGGGTTGGTGCAGTACTGCTCCTCGCCCGCTCGACAGCTGGCGCACTCCCGGCAGGAATCGACAAAGCACCCGACGCCGACCCGATCGCCCACCTTGAACGCCGTCACTTCCGGACCGACCTCGGTCACGACGCCGGCGATCTCGTGGCCTGGGACGACCGGATAGTTCGGGGTACCCCACTCGGATTTCACGGTGTGGATGTCTGAGTGACAGATGCCGGCGAAATGGATGTCGAATGCCACGTCGTGCGGTCCGACCTCGCGACGCGTAATGGTGGTCTTGGTCAGCGGCTCGGTGGCCGACGTGGCGGCGTATGCGGAAACTGTGGTCATGAAAACGGCCTTCCACCTTGGGTAATCACAAGAGAAATTCGCCGCGACAATGCGGCCTACGCTCACCCAAACGACCGGACCGGAGTGGTTCTTCCCCGCCGGAACTGTGAGTTAGTTCCTAAAGTCCTGGCGCCCGGAAGGCCCCGTTGAACGACAGCCGCTCGTAAGTGGCCACCTCGGCGGCCGTATAGGGGTCGTGGTCGACGACGGACTGCGCCTCCTCGGCGCTGAGGTCGCCCGTGATCAAGATTGCCCCGGACTCGTCCTCCAGGCGCCCCGCCAGCACGATGCGGCCGGCGGCGACCTCGCCCTTCAGCCATTCCAGATGGGCGGGCCTGGTCTCGTTGACGACGTCGGGCGGCTGCAGATAAGTGGACTTCAAGACGTGGAACATCTGCGCCACGCTAATTGATCGGAGCGTTTATCCACGGAAGGTCCGCGAGGATTCCGCGGGCGGCGACAATGCCTTCGCCGGTCTGCCACACCTCGTTGTTGACCGCGAAGATCCGGTTGTCGCGGTTGGCCGACAGCTTCCGCCACGCATCGCTTTCCATCACGCGCGGCGCCCGCTCTTTGGCCGCAGGGGAGTCGAACGAGAGGTAGACGATGTCGCCGTCGGCCGCGGAGAAGTCGGGCGAGTTGTCCAAGTCGGTGTCGGTGATACCGATCTCGATGAACGGTTTGTCTTTGAACCGTTGTGCCGCAGGACGATCGACGCCGACGGCTCCCAGCACACTGCCCGGGAAGTTGTCCGTGCCATACACCCGCGCCGTCGTCTCGGTGAACTGGACGACCGACGCTTGGAAATGGGTGGCGTCGTTCTCGGCACCGGTCTTGTCGGCAGCCCGTTCGAAGCCGTCGATCATCCCGTTCACCGAGTCCAGGCGACCGGTGGCTTCGCCGACGGTCCGCATATTGTCCTGCCACGCGCCGCCGGGCGGGCCGCTGAACACCGTAGGGGCGATCGCCGACAGCTCACCGAAATCGTCGGGCGTCAGCGCCTGCGAGCCGAGGATCAGGTCGGGGTTCGCGGCCTTGATCGCATCGATGTCAGGTGCGCTGCGGGTTCCCGCCCCGGGCACGTCGTGGATGACCTTGCCCAGATACGACGGTTGGCTGCTGGAGCCGTCGGGAAGCGCGGCGGCCACGATGCGCGTCTGCAGACCGAGCGCGCACAACGTGTCGAGCTGGTCGCCGGAGAGCACCACGATGCGCTGCGGATCCGCCCGCACCTCGGTTTCACCCGCCGCATGGCGGACCCGGCGGTCCGGTGGTCCGGGGTCGACGGGTGTGGGCTCGGGTGCACAAGATTCGTCTGGCCTGCGCTGATTGCCGAGTACGCCCGCGCCGGCGATCCTCGTGGTGCTCGTGACGACGGATTGCTGACCGGCGGTGGGGGCGGCGTCTCCGCCCAGCGATCCGCAGCCGCTGACAACGGTGATGGTGAGCGCGGTCGCAATCGCCGCCGAGGACGCCACCAGGCCGGCGCGGGGTCCGCTGATCAGCACGCCGCCGACGGTAACATCCGGGCAGCTCGTGGCAGGTCAGCCCGCGTCGTGATTCATTTACGACAGTTTGTAGGACCACCACGACTTCCGGGTACACCGGGAGCTAGGATTCATCAGTGAAGACCGCCGGGATTTCCCGACTGGATGTTTGGAGGATCTGTTGGTAGCCGAAGCGCCCCCAATAGGAGAACTCGAGGCTCGCCGTCCGTTCCCGGCCCGGATGGGCCCCAAGGGCAACCTGGTCTACAAGCTGATCACCACCACCGATCACAAGCTGATCGGCATCATGTACTGCGTCGCCTGCTTCATCTTCTTCTTCATCGGCGGGCTGATGGCGCTGTTCATGCGCACCGAGCTGGCGATGCCCGGACTGCAGTTCCTGTCCAATGAGCAGTACAACCAGCTGTTCACCATGCACGGCACGGTGATGCTGCTGTTCTACGCCACCCCGATCGTGTTCGGGTTCGCCAACCTCGTGCTGCCGCTGCAGATCGGCGCACCCGACGTGGCGTTCCCGCGCCTGAACGCCTTCTCGTTCTGGCTGTTCCTGTTCGGCGCGCTGATCGCGATCGCCGGCTTCATCACCCCCGGCGGCGCCGCCGACTTCGGCTGGACCGCCTACTCGCCGCTGACCGACGCGATCCACTCGCCCGGCGCGGGCGGTGACCTGTGGATCATGGGCCTGGCCGTCGGTGGTCTCGGCACCATCCTCGGTGGCGTCAACATGATCACCACCGTCGTCTGCATGCGCGCACCGGGCATGACCATGTTCCGGATGCCGATCTTCACCTGGAACATCCTGGTGACGTCGATCCTGGTGCTGATCGCGTTCCCGATCCTGACCGCCGCGCTGTTCGGCCTCGCCGCCGACCGCCATCTCGGCGCCCACATTTACGACCCAGCCAACGGCGGAGTGTTGTTGTGGCAGCACCTGTTCTGGTTCTTCGGGCATCCCGAGGTGTACATCATCGCGCTACCGTTCTTCGGCATCGTGACCGAGATCTTCCCGGTCTTCAGCCGCAAACCGGTGTTCGGTTACACCACCCTGATCTACGCGACGTTGTCGATCGCGGCGCTGTCCGTGGCGGTGTGGGCGCACCACATGTACGCGACCGGCGCCGTGCTGCTGCCGTTCTTCAGCTTCATGACGTTCCTCATCGCCGTGCCGACCGGTATCAAATTCTTCAACTGGATAGGCACGATGTGGAAGGGGCAGTTGACCTTCGAAACACCGATGCTCTTCTCGGTGGGCTTCCTCGTCACCTTCCTCCTCGGTGGTCTGTCGGGCGTGCTGCTGGCCAGCCCGCCGCTGGACTTCCACGTCACCGACTCCTACTTCGTCGTCGCACACTTCCACTACGTGCTCTTCGGCACGATCGTGTTCGCGACCTACGCGGGCATCTACTTCTGGTTCCCGAAGATGACGGGTCGACTTCTCGACGAGCGGTTGGGCAAGCTGCACTTCTGGTTGACCTTCATCGGGTTCCACGTGACGTTCCTGGTCCAGCACTGGCTGGGTGACGAGGGCATGCCGCGCCGGTACGCCGACTTCCTGCCGTCGGACGGCTTCACCGCGCTCAACGTCGTCTCCACGATCGGTGCGTTCATCCTCGGGATCTCGACGATTCCGTTCGTGTGGAACGTGTTCAAGAGCTGGCGTTACGGCGAGCCGGTCACGGTCGATGATCCGTGGGGTTACGGCAACTCATTGGAGTGGGCCACCAGCTGCCCGCCGCCGCGCCACAACTTCACCGAGCTTCCCCGGATCCGTTCGGAGCGGCCGGCTTTCGAGCTGCACTATCCCCACATGGTGGATCGGATGCGCGCCGAGGCGCATGTGGGTCGCGCACACGGGCCGGAGGACGGTGACGTGACGCGACTGGACGACGAGAACGTTCGCACCTGACGGGATTGCAGGTCTACCGGGGGTGAATGGGCGAAAGGTGGCTCCACCCATCGGATCTTCGCGCAAGCGCTCATCGGTGTTGATCACCGTCACCGGTCCGGATCAACCAGGTGTGACGTCGGCGCTTTTCGAGGTGCTGTCACGGCACAACGTCGAGCTTCTCAACGTCGAGCAGGTTGTCATTCGCTCTCGACTGACCCTGGGCGTACTGGTCGCTGGTCCTGACGAGGTCGCCGGTGGCGCCGCGCTGCACGACGAGGTGCGCCTAGCGGTCCAGGGATTCGGGTTGGATGTCACGATCGAGCCCAGCGATGGCCTACCCGTGCTGCGGGAACCGTCCACCCACACCATCGTCGTGCTCGGGCGTCCGATCAGCGCCGAGGCCTTCGGCGTCGTAGCTCGTGAAGTCGCGGCGTTGGGCGTCAACATCGACTTCATCCGAGGGGTCTCCGACTACCCGGTCACCGGCTTGGAGCTGCGGGTATCGGTGCCCGCCGGCAATGCATACGCGCAACTTCAGGCCGCGATGGCGCGGGTGGCGGTCAAAGAGGGTGTGGACATCGCACTCGAGGACTACAGCCTTTCGCGACGGGCCAAGCGGCTCATCGTCTTTGATGTCGACTCGACGCTGATCCAGGGAGAGGTCATCGAGATGCTCGCCCACCGGGTCGGCGCCCACGCGGCGGTCGCCGAGATCACCGAGGCGGCCATGCGAGGCGAGTTGGACTTCACCGAGTCGTTGAACCGTCGGGTCGCCACGTTGGCCGGGCTACCCGCCAAGGTGCTGGAGGAGGTCGGCGAGCAGATCGAGCTGACACCTGGTGCGCGGACGACGCTACGGACATTGCGGCGCTTGGGCTTTCACTGCGGAATCGTGTCCGGCGGCTTCCGCCAGGTCATCGAACCGCTGGCGCATGAGCTCGAGATGGATTTCGTCGCGGCCAACGAGCTCGAGATCGTCGACGGAAAACTGACCGGTCGGGTGGTGGGGCAGATCATCGACCGGCCAGGGAAAGCCAAGGCGCTGCGCGACTTCGCCCACCAGGCCGGGGTGCCGATGGAGCAGACGGTGGCCGTCGGTGACGGCGCCAATGACATCGACATGCTCACCGCCGCCGGCCTGGGGGTGGCATTCAACGCGAAACCGGCGTTGCGCGAAGTCGCCGACGCGTCGATCAGCCACCCGTACCTTGACACTGTGCTGTTCATCCTGGGCATCACCCGCGGGGAGATCGAGGCCGCCGACGCACGCGACGGTCTCATGCGGCGCGTCGACATCCCCGACTGACTCGTTGGCGAGCGCGAGCGACCGCAAAATGCCGACATTTGGCGGCGTGTCGTGTACCAACACGGTCACTCGGGCGATCTAGACGACGACGGTCGTCGGCTCCGGCGCTGCCGAACCGGTGATGCTGTGCCACGCACGGGCCAGCAATTCGATGGCCTCGGCGAGCTGCTCCTCGGGCAGCGCGTACGGGATGCGCACGAATCGTTCCAGCGTTCCGTCGACCCCGAAGCGCGGCCCCGCGGGCAGCTCGAGGCCCAACCGCGAGGCGGCCGCCGACAGCGCGGTGCTCATCGGCGCGGGCAGGCGCACCCAGAGCGACATGCCGCCGACGCCTGTGCCGGGTTCCCAGTCGGGTAGGTGACGACTCAGCAGCGACTGCAGCAGGGCGCGACGGGTCCGCAGGATCTCGCGGCGCTCAGGCAGGATCTCCTCGCGGGAGCCGAGCAGCCTTGCCGCGGCGAACTGTTCGAGCACCGGGGTCCCCATGTCGATCGACGGCCGCAGCGCGGCGATCGTCGCGATGGTGGCGCGCTCGGCGCGGATCCAGCCGACGCGCAATCCACCCCAGAACGACTTCGACATCGAGCCGACGGTAATGACCAGGTCACGTCGCGTCGTCATGAACGCCGCCAGGGGGGTCGGCATCGGCTCGTCCAGCCACATGTCGAGGATCGTCTCGTCGATGACGGTGCGGGTACGTGTCTCGGCGATGATGCGGGCCAAGCGTTTCCGGTCCTCCACCGGCATCGTGAGCCCAGTGGGGTTCTGGTTGTCCGGGATGAAGTACGCAAGGTTCGGTGCGAGCTGGTGGACCGCCGCCTGCACGGCGTCGAGCTCCCAGCCGGACTCGGTCATCGCGACCGGGACCGGTCGCGCCCCTGCGGTGGTGATGGCGGACAGTGAGCCGTGATAGGTGGGCTGCTCGACCAGCACGCGGTCGCCCGGCTGCACGTACGTCGTCAGGATCAACGAGATCGCGTGCAGCGCGCCGGTCGTCACCAACACCTCTTCGGGATCGGTGGGAAGGCCACGCTCGCAATATCTTTCAGCGATCGCCTGACGCAGCGTGCTTACCCCGACGAGTTCGTGTCCCGGTTCGTGCAGGTACGGCGTGACGTCGCGGGTGGCGTCGACGAACGCCTCCATGACGGCGGCCGCGGGAGCGGACAGGGCTGCCGCGGCCAGACTCAGTGCGGTCGGCATGGCGTCGTTCCTGACCGTGGGCGCGACCGGCAGTGCCGTCGTGCTTCTGGCCCCTCGACGAGCGTTGAGATAGCCGTCCTCGCGAAGTTGGGTGAAGGCGGCGGTGACCGTCGTGCGCGAGACCCGCAGCGCGTCGGCGAGCGTGCGCTCGCTGGGCAGTCGTGCGCCGACCGGTACCCGGCCGTCGATGATCAGCAACCGGATCGCGTCGGCCAATCCCTGGTAGGCAGGTCCACTTTGACTGGACGTGCGCCAATTGCCCAGTTCGCGGGCCAAGAGGTCCACATCCAGCGCTCTGGCGGCCATTTCCACTGTCATTTGCAAGCCAGTATGCGCTAACTGGCTATTGATGGGCAAGCCAGTCGGCCGGATTATCGAATATGTGAGAACGAATTGGATATCAAAACTGGGCCGCGAATTGGCGAGGATGTTCAGCTGGCAGGCGCCGGCCGGATGCGTTGACTTCCTCGACCGCGATGCCGAGCGCATGGCGCGCGAAGTGGAGCTCATCCGCATGCGCTTCCCGCATCACTCGTGACGGGCGCGTTGACGCGAGGGTCGCTGCGCGGTACGGCGCTACTGGTCGGCCTTGCCGGTTACGGCTTGTCGATGGCGATGATGGTGCGCTCCGAGCTGGGACTCGACCCCTGGGATGTGTTCCATCAGGGGTTGGCCGTGCACACGGGCATGACGATCGGCATCGCGTCCGGGGTGGTCGGCGTCGTCGTGCTGCTGGCGTGGATACCGCTGCGGAACCGGCCCGGCATCGGCACCATCGCCAACGTCATCGTCATCGCGGTCACCGTCGACCTCGGTCTGCTGCTGATGCAGGCGCCGACGTCGATGCCGGCGCGCATCGCGATGATGGTCGGCGCCGTCGTGCTCAACGCGTTCAGCACCGTGCTCTACGTCGGTGCCGGGCTTGGTCCGGGTCCCCGCGATGGCCTGATGACTGGACTGGTCGTACGAACCGGCTTGTCGGTGCGATTGGTCCGTACGTCGATCGAGGCGACCGTGCTGGCGATCGGATGGCTGCTCGGCGGCACGGTCGGCGTCGGCACCGTGCTCTACGCGTTCGGCATCGGTCCGCTTGTCCAGTTCTTCGTGCGCATCACGCCGAAGCGTGTTCTTGCCGTCAGCGGGTGGGCCAACGTCGTACAAGCTGGCGACTTGTGCACGAATAGGAGCGCTGGGCGCAACAAATCGTGCACAAATCGCCCCACTACGATGGGCAGGTGCCAGTCGTCGAAGGAGATACAGCCGACCCCGACCTGCTGATCGACTTCGCCAAGGTGTCGCTGCGCCGAGGCGGCCGGGTTCTGGTGGGGCCCATCACCTGGTCGGTCGAACTCGACGAACGCTGGGTGGTCATCGGCCCCAACGGCGCGGGCAAGACGTCACTACTGCGAATCGCCGCCGCGATGGAGCATCCGTCCACGGGTACAGCGCTGGTCCTCGGTGAGCGCCTCGGCAGGACCGACATGGCAGAGTTGCGGTCCCGCGTCGGATTGAGCAGTTCCGCGCTTTCGCAGCGGGTGCCCGACGATGAGGTGGTCCGCGACCTGGTCGTGTCGGCCGGATATTCGGTGATGGGCCGGTGGCGGGAGCGTTACGACGACATCGACTACGAGCAGGCGATAGACATGCTCGAAAGCGTCGGCGCCGAGCATCTCGCCGAACGCGCCTACGGCACCCTTTCCGAGGGGGAGCGCAAGCGCGTGCTGATCGCGCGGTCGATGATGACCGATCCCGAATTGCTTCTGCTCGACGAGCCCGCGGCGGGCCTCGACCTCGGCGGTCGCGAAGACCTCCTTGCGCGACTGGAGGACCTGGCTCTCGACCCGGATTCGCCGGCGCTGGTGCTCGTCACCCACCACGTCGAGGAGATCCCGCGCGGCTTCTCCCACGGCCTGATCCTGTCGGAGGGCAAGGTCGTCGACTCCGGCCTGCTTCCCGACGTCCTGACCGCCGAGAATCTGTCCACCGCGTTCGGCCAGTCGATCCTTCTCGAGAACGCCGACGGACGCTACTTCGCGCGTCGGGCCAGAAGCCGTGCGGCGCACAGGAGGCGAGCATGACCGAAGATCCACTGGTCCCCAGACCGGCCGCGACGGTCATGCTCGTCCGCGATAAACGCCCCGGCATGGCCGGGGAAATTGAAGTTTTTCTGATGCGGCGGCACTCGGCGATGGACTTCGTCGCCGGAGTGATGGTGTTCCCCGGCGGTGGCGTCGACGACCGCGACCGCAACGCCGACATCGCTTGGTACGGGCCCGAACCCGTCTGGTGGGCGGAACGACTCGGCGTCGCGCCCGATCTGGCCGAGGCGCTGGTGTGCGCCGCGGCGCGGGAGACCTTCGAAGAGTCCGGTGTGTTGTTCGCCGGGCCTGCCGACGATCCCGACGGAATCGTCAGTGACGCGTCGATCTACGGCGACGCCCGGACGGCGCTGGCGAATCACTCGCTGTCCTTCGCCGATTTCCTGCGTAGCGAGAAGTTGGTGCTGCGCGCGGATCTGCTTCGCCCGTGGGCGAATTGGGTGACGCCCAAGGAGGAGCGCACCCGCCGCTACGACACCTACTTCTTCGTGGGTGCGCTACCGGAGGGCCAGCGCGCTGACGGTGAGAACACTGAAACCGATAAAGCGTTCTGGAGCACCCCGCAGGCCGGTCTCGACGAGTTCGCCGAGGGCAAATCGTTCCTGCTTCCGCCCACGTGGACGCAGCTCGATTCACTCAACGGGCGCACAGTCGCCGAAGTGCTTGCCGTGGAACGCAAGATCGTGCCGGTCGAGCCGCATCTTGCGGCCGATGCGGACACCGGCAACTGGGAGATCGAGTTCTTCAACAGCGACCGGTACAACGCCGCACGCAACCGTCGCGCGCCCGACGGCTACACGAAAGACGCGCCGCTGGCATGAACGAGTTCGTATCCGTCCACACCAGCGATGAGTACCCGGGCATCGCGACGCTGCTGCTGTCCCGGCCGCCGACCAACGCGCTCACCCGGCAGGTGTACCGCGAGCTCGAAGCGGCCGCGGCGGATATCGGCCGTCGGGAGGACGTCCGCGCCGTCATCGTCTTCGGTGGCCACGAGATCTTCTCCGCCGGCGACGATGTACCCGAGCGGTCGCTGCTCAACAGCGCCGAATCCGTAGAAGCGGCCCGGGTGTGCCGGAGCGCGGTCGACGCGCTCGCTGCGATCCCCAGGCCGACGGTCGCCGCGATCACGGGGTACGCGCTGGGCGGGGGACTGAACCTGTCGCTGGCTGCGGACTGGCGGGTGGCCGGCGACAACGTCAGGTTCGGGGTGACCGAGATTCTGGCCGGACTGGTGCCCGCGGGTGGCACGTCGCGGCTGGTCAGCACGGTCGGCCTGTCCAAGGCGAAGGACATGGTGTTCAGCGGGCGGTTCATGGACGCCAAGGAGGCGCTGGCACTGGGCCTGATCGACGAGATGGTCGCGCCCGACGGCGTATACGACGCGGCCCTGGCGTGGGCGCAACGGTTCGTCGAACGCCCAGCTCAGGTACTGGCTGCCGCCAAGGCGACGTTCGACCTTTAGGCTGCCCTGTTATGAGCTTTGAGGAATCCCATACTGCCTCCGACGTCGCCGCCGAGGCGGCTCCGGTCCCCAATCCGCACGCCACCGCGGAGCAGGTCGAGGCGGCCCGCCACGACTCCAAGCTCGCCCAGGTGCTGTACCACGACTGGGAAGCCGAGTCGTACGACGACAAATGGTCCATCTCCTACGACAAGCGCTGCGTCGACTACGCCCGCGATCTGTTCGACGCCACCGTGCCCGAGGAAGAGCTGCGCAACTTGCCCTACGACCGTGCCCTCGAGCTCGGCTGCGGTAGCGGCTTTTTCCTCCTCAACCTGATCCAGGCCGGGGTGGCGCGCCGCGGTTCGGTCACCGACCTGTCGCCGGGCATGGTGAAGGTGGCCCTGCGCAACGGCGAGAACCTCGGCCTCGAGATTGACGGCCGGGTCGCCGACGCGGAAGGCATTCCGTACGACGACGACACCTTCGATCTCGTCGTCGGCCACGCCGTGTTGCATCACATCCCGGATGTCGAGTTGTCGCTGCGTGAGGTCGTGCGGGTGCTCAAGCCCGGCGGCCGGTTCATCTTCGCGGGCGAGCCGAGCAACGCCGGTGAGAACTACGCGCGGCCGTTGTCGACGTTGACGTGGCGCGCGGTGACGAACCTGACGAAACTGCCGGGCTTGTCTAGCTGGCGCCGCCCGCAGGAGGAGCTCGACGAGTCCTCACGAGCGGCCGCGCTGGAAGCGATCGTCGACTTGCACACCTTTTCGCCCGGCGACTTGGAGCGCATGGCACGCAGCGCGGGTGCCGTCGAGGTAGACACTGCCACAACGGAATTCACCGCTGCGATGCTCGGCTGGCCGTTGCGCACGCTCGAGGCCGCGGTACCGCCCGGCCGGCTGGGTTGGGGCTACGCGAAGTTCGCCTTCAACAGCTGGATCGCATTGAGTTGGGTTGACAACAACCTGTGGCGGCAGGTGGTCCCCAAGGGCTGGTTCTACAACGTGATGGTCACCGGGGTCAAGCCGTCGTAGATTTTTCGCTCGACGACGTCGAGTATCTGTGCAGCGCCGTCGGGAAGCAGGCGCTGCGCAACGTCGCTGACCTGCGGCTCACCGATGCCACATTGGTCGCCGATATCGCCACGGCGCGTAGGCGTTTCGGTGAAAGGTCCGCTGTTCTGGTGGAAACAACGCTCTTGCGGCGCAGGGCCGCGGCGAAGTTCGACGATCCCGGAGACTGGCTGTTCACCGATGAGGCGCTGCAGCAGGCGACGGCGCAACGCGTCGCCGTTCACCGGGCCCGGCGCTTGTCGGGCGCAGTGGTGCACGACGCGACGTGTTCCGTCGGCACCGAACTTGCCGCGCTGCGGAACTGCGCGGCCGCTCTCATCGGCAGTGATCTCGACCCGGTCCGGTTGGCGATGGCGCGCAACAACGTGGTGGGCGTGGATGTGTGCCGGGCCGACGCGCTGCGGCCGATCACCGCTTCGGGCGTCGTCCTGCTCGACCCGGCGCGCCGCAGCGGCGGACGGCGCCGGTTCGATCCGCGGGATTACACCCCGGGACTCGATGCGCTGCTCGACGTGTACGGCGGCCGGGATATCGCCGTAAAGTGCGCGCCGGGAATCGATTTCGACGGGATCAAGCAGCTGGGTTTCACCGGTGAAATCGAGGTGACGTCGGCCAGCGGCGGTGTGCGTGAAGCGTGTCTGTGGTCGATGGGACTGGCGGCGCCCGGCGTGACCCGCCGAGCCAGCATGCTCGACACAGGGGAGGAGATCACCGACGCCGACCCCGACGACTGCACAGTCGCGCCGGCCGGTCGATGGATTGTCGATCCCGACGGCGCGGTTGTCCGCGCGGGCCTGGTGCGCCACTACGGCGCCAGACATGATCTGTGGCAACTCGACGCCGAAATCGCCTACCTGTCCGGTGACCGGTTACCGACCGGGGTTCGTGGTTTCGAGGTGCTCGAGGAACTCGGCTACAGCGAACGCCGCCTGCGTCAGGCGCTTTCGGGCCGCGACGTGGGTGCAGCCGAAATCCTGGTCCGTGGTGTCGATGTCGATCCCGACGCGCTGCGGCAGCGCCTCAGACTGCGGGGTACGCAGGCGGTCTCGGTGGTGATCACCCGCCTCGGCGCTGGGGCCGCAAGCAGGGCAACGGCATTCATCTGCCGCCCCTCTCGCTGAATTTCTGCGGTTTCGACCGTTCGCGCAAAGTCCACGTACCCTGACAGTGATGCACCGGCGATCGAGCCGGAGCCGGCTGCGAGGACGTCCAACGATGCGCATTCTCAGAATGGCGGCCGCCGTCATGGCGGCGTGCGCCGTTGCCGGCACCGTCGGCACTCCGACAGCGATGGCTCAGTCGGCGTGCGCCGAGTTGGGCGGTACCGTTGCCCCGGACCAAACCTGTCGGGTGCACGCCGAAAACGACACCTACCTCCTGGATTTCACCTTCCCGGCGCAGTACCCGGATCAGCGGGCGGTGGCCGACTACCTGACGCAGGCGCGCGTCGGCTTCGTCAACGTCTCGGAGATGCCCGGCTCCCGCGGTCTGCCTTATGTACTCGACGCCAAGGGCACCGGCTACCGTTCGGGGTTGCCCCCGCTCGGCACTGAGAGCTTGGTGTTCGAGGTGTACCAGAACGTCGGTGGCGCGCGTCCGCAGACCTACTACGAGTCGTTCAACTGGAACCTCGCCACCAAGGCGCCCATCATGTTCGACTCGCTGTTCAAACCGGGCGCCAAACCTCTTGACGTCATCTACCCCGCGGTGAACGACGACCTGTTCAAAACGCAAGGGGTGCTGAACGCGATACCGCAGAGCGTGGGACTCGATCCGGCCAATTACCAGAACTTCGCGCTGACCGATGACAAGGTGCTCTTCTTCTTCGGCCAGGGCCAGATGCTCGCGGAATCGGCGGGGCCGGTCCAGGCGTCGGTGCCGCGCGCGACTCTCGCGCCGATGCTGGCGCTCTAGGCTGCGGTCATGTTCGCGCGGTCTCGCGGTCCTTGCCGGTGACGGGGTCGTAGTTCTCCCAGAACGTGGCGTTCTTGATGTCCAGCGCTTGCGGGTCGAACACCGGATCCAGCCCCGCCCGCTTCTGCTTCTCGTAATCCCAGAGTGCGCGGTAGGCAGGTTGCTGCAGGACGATGATGCCGATGATGTTCAGCCACGCCATCAGGCCGACGCCGATGTCACCCAGCGTCCACGCATCCGATGCGGTGGACACCGCGCCGATGGTCACCGAGACCAGGATCAGTGCCTGCAGCAACATCGTCGTGTTCGACCCGACCGTGCCCCGGATGTACGGGACGTCGACGGTGTTGGCCTTGCCCAGCAGGAATCGAAGGTTGGTCTCGGCCATGTAGTAGTAGGCGATGATCGTGGTGATGCAGAAGAACGCCAGCGATATCGCGATGAAACTCGATCCTGCGCCGTTCCAGAGGGTGTCGAAACCAACTTGCGCGAACGTCGGGCCCACCTCGGCGTCGGCGGGCAGGATCGAACCGCCTTCGCGAATGACCGCACCGTCGGCACTCTCGCCCTCGAACACCCGGTAGGCCCCGGTGGACAGGATCAGGAAGCCGGTGGCCGTGCAGATGAACAGCGTGTCGATGTACACGGCGAATGCCTGCACCAGGCCCTGCTTGGCTGGATGCGAGACCTCGGCGGCGGCCGCGGCGTGCGGACCGGTGCCCTGGCCCGCCTCGTTGGAGTAGATGCCGCGCTTGACGCCCCACATCACCGCGGAGCCGATGATCGCGCCGAAAGCCGAGTCGAGCCCGAACGCGCTGGAGAAGATCAGCGAGATCAGGCCGGGGATCTCGCCGGCGTTGAGCAGCACGATGATCATTGCGAGGACGATGTAGACAACGGCCATGAACGGCACCACCACCGACGCGAAAGTCGCGATCCGCTTGACCCCGCCGATGATGACGAACGCCAGCACGATCACGGTGCCGACGGCCACCCACCACTTGGACCAGCCCCAGGCGGAGTTCATCGCCGAGGCCATCGAGTTGGACTGGACGCTGGGCAGCAGCAGGCCCATCGCCAAGATGGTGACCGCGGCGAAGACATAGCCGTACACCTTCATCGCGGGCGCCGCGGCGGTGTTCGCGAAGGCTCGACTGAGGTAGTAGGCGGGCCCACCGCGATACTCGCCGGTGAGCGGATCGCGGGTCTTGTAGATCTGGCCCAGCGTGCATTCGACGAACGAGGTCGACGCGCCGAGGAAGGCGACGGTCCACATCCAGAACAGCGCGCCGGGACCGCCGAATGCGATCGCCGTCGCGACACCGGCGATGTTGCCGGTGCCGACCCGCCCGGCCAGCGACATCGTCAAAGCCTGGAACGAGGACACCCCCGACGGTGACTTCTCACCCTTGAGCATCAGCCGAATCATCTCGGGGACCTGACGGACTTGAACGAAGCGGGACCGCACGGAGAAGTACAGGCCCGCAGCGAGACACAGGTAGACCAGCGCATTGCTCCAGACGTAACCGTTCACCGTCGTGAGGAATTCGGACAAGGTTGCCTCCCTGGCGCTGTTGGAAGATGCGACGTCCGGGATGGTGGCATGCCTGTGGCCGCGGGCTGTTACGAAGCGGTGACATTGTTGTTAGGCCGCGACCGACGGTCGGTTTCACGCGACGAACGGTCAGCGCTACGCGGGCGCGAATCCGTACACGCGGCCTTCGCTCGTCGCGGTGACGACGCGGCGGTCATGTCCGATGGAGACACCAACGGGCCAGCCGCCCGCGTTGGGCAGGGGATAGCGGTTGAGGGTGCGGCCGTCTGCCGGGTCGAACACGAGCAACGCCTGACCGCTTTCCCCGTCGCCTGCGACCGCGTACGCCGTATGTGCGCCGGACTGACTCGATGTCGTCAGCGGTGCGACGTCGTCGCGGGTCCACACCACCTCGCCCCGGTCACCGGAATCCCTGATGCCCATCAGCTTCGCGCCTGGTCCACCGCCGGCCACGATCAGCCCGTCGGGTGACACCGACGGCGGCGTCTGCGCCAGATAGTCCAGTGGCACCGACCATTTCGGCTCACCGTTGTCGGTGTTGATCGCCCACAGGTGTTCGTCGCGTCCGTTGACGTACACGGTCGATCCGTCCGCGGACAGCACCGGGCTGGCGAGCGGACCGCCACCGACAGCGTCGCTGGTCCACTCGCGCGTGAGCAGCGGGTTCTGCCCCGGGCGGTAGCGCAACCCGACGAGAACGGGAGCGTCGGTTTCCGGCTCCCACAGGCTGAGCACGACGCTGCCGGTCTGTTCCGCGAAGGCCGGTGCGGCCGCCACCGGGCAGCGCGAACGGGCAGGTCGACAGTCGGCGAGTCCGCGCTCGGGGTCCTTGGGGTCGACACCGGCGACGAGATCCAGGGGAGACCCGTCGACCACACCCTTTTGGGCGTCGAACACGAGCACCTGGCCCAGGTGCGTCACCACCAGCAGATGGCCCGGAGCCAAGATTCGCGGCGTGGTCGGCATCCCGATGACGGGTTGACGCCAGCGGATCCACTGCGTCGGCGGGAACGAGAGCATTGCACCGGGCTGGCCGACGTAGAGGTTGTCGAAGCCATCAAAGAGAGGACCGGACAGCGGGCCTTCGGTACCCGGCCCCTGCGCCAACCGGGTGCACCAGCGCTGCCGGGCACGATTGTCGGTCTCCCACACCATCAGCGAGCAGCCCGCCGGGGTCTGCGCGTTCACGGCCAGGTAGCTGCCTGATCCCAGCGCGACCGAGGCGGCGAGTTCACCCTTGACCGAGCGCGTCCACTCCAGCCGTAACCCGTCGGCGCCCGCGGTCGATTCGTAGCTGCTGTTGCGGGCGTCGCCGTACTGGGCGGGCCAGCCCGACGCAGGATGGGCATCGACCCAGCTGTCGGTGTTCCCGCACCCCGCCAATGCGGCCGTGATCAGCACTGTTGACGCCAGCACGATCGATCGCCGGAACACTGCGCCCTTTCGGTTTCGTTCAAGAAGGCCTTGGAAGTCCCAGTGAGGGTAACCGTTCGGCGCCGGGCGGCTCGCGTAGGCTTTCCGGCCATGACGACGATGTGGGGCGCGCCGCTACACAAGCGGTGGCGGGGTTCGCGGCTGCGCGACCCGCGCCAGGCCAAGTTCCTCACCATGGCCTCGCTGAAATGGGTCATCGCCAATCGGGCCTACACGCCGTGGTACCTCGTGCGTTACTGGCGGCTGCTGAAGTTCAAGCTCGCCAACCCGCACATCATCACCCGCGGCATGGTCTTCCTCGGCAAGGGCGTGGAGATCCAGGCGACGCCGGAGCTGTCGACGATGGAGATCGGTCGCTGGGTGCACATCGGCGACAAGAACACGATCCGCTGCCACGAAGGCTCGCTGCGATTCGGCGACAAGGTCGTCCTCGGCAGAGACAACGTGATCAACACTTATCTCGACATCGAACTCGGTGACTCCGTGCTGATGGCGGACTGGGTCTATGTGTGCGACTTCGACCACCGGATGGACAGTGTCGAGCTGCCGATCAAGGACCAGGGCATCATCAAGGGACCGGTGCGCATCGGGCCCGACACCTGGGTCGCGACCAAGGTGACGATCCTGCGCAACACGATGATCGGCCGCGGCTGCGTACTGGGATCGCACGCGGTGGTCAAGGGTGAGATCCCGGACTTCTCGATCGCCGTCGGCGCACCCGCGAAAGTCGTCAAGAACCGGAAGCTTTCCTGGGAGACCTCGGCGGCCCAGCGCGCCGAGCTTGCCGCCGCTCTGGCCGATATCGAACGCAAGAAAGCGGCGCGCTGACCAACTCGCAGTTGTCGTTGCGGCGCGTCGATCTGTCGACGGGCCCTGCTCTCATCGAAGACGACGGCGTGCTTGTGCGGGCGCGGGGTGTGCCTTACGCCAGCGCAAGCCGGTTCGTGTCGCCGACGTCGCCCACCAACTGGGACGAGCCCCGCGAGCTGACCGTGCGCGGGCCCGTGTGTCCGCAACTGCCGTCGCGGCTGTTGTTCGTGACAGGTCCGGTCACCGAGGGGCTGCAATACAGCGAGGACTGCCAAGTTCTCAGTGTCACCGCCCCCAGCGATGCCGACGGTCTGCCGGTGATGGTGTGGTTTCACGGCGGCGCCTATGTCTCAGGAGGCGGTGAGTCCTCGAACTACGACCCCGACAACCTCGTCGGCGAGGGCCGCGTCGTGGTGGTCACCGTCAGCTACCGGCTCGGCATCCTCGGCTACTGCACCCCACTTGGCGTGGACGAAGACAACCTCGGTCTCCGTGACCAGCTGCTGGCGCTGCGGTGGATCCACGACAACATCGCCGCATTCGGCGGTGACCCGGCGCGCGTCACATTGTTCGGACAGTCCGCAGGCGGTGACTCGGTGTACTCGCTGATGCTGTCGGAGGCCGCCGACGGCCTGTACTCGCGTGCGATCATCCAGAGCGCGCCGCTGGATATGCGTGAGGGCCGAGACGAGATGACGGCGGCGATGAGGGCCGCCGCAGCGGAATCGCTCGGCGACACAGACCCTTTCGCGGCCGGCGTCGAAGATCTGCATCGTGCCCAGGTCGCGGCTTTGGTGGCGGCGCAACCGTTCGGCCTCGTCAGCGGAATGGCGTTCGGGCCGATGCTGGGCGTCGATCCCCTTCCGCCGGCAGGTGAAGTGAGCGCCCGGATCGCGCACGTGGCGCGAAAGGTGGACCTGCTCGTCGGCTGCACCAGGCTCGACGCGGCCCCGTTCGTCGAAATCAATCCACGAGCGTCGCGGTTGCGCGCATTGGGACCGTTCGCGAAACCCGCCGCACGCGTGGCCTCGGCAACGATGACCCGTCAGATCTTCAGCGGGCCTGCCGGCCGGTTCGCCGGTCGGTGGCGAAGCGAGGGGGGCCGCGCGGCGGTGTACCGGCTCGACTGGTCGCCTCGACGCGCGCCGCTGGGTGCCTGCCACTGTATGGATCTGCCCCTGCTGCTGGGTACGGTTTCTGCGTGGGCGGGCGCGCCGATGCTTGGCCCACACCCAAACTCGGTGGATCACGAACTGGCCGTGCGGATGCGCGCGCTGTGGAGTCGCTTCGCCTACCACGGTGTCGACGCCCTGGGCACCGAGCGGCTGCGCCTAGGTGCTTGACCGGCAGCGTACTAAGAGCATTTGCGCCGCACCGCCAACCTCGCAGTGCCACCATATTGTTGTGAAGGGCGCTCTCCGGTGACGACGAGGGCGTCCTGCGCCGCGTGTGGAGCGGAACCTCGGACGGGCGCTCGGTTCTGTGATTCCTGCGGGGCTGCGCTGGTCGGGGACCAACGGGCTGAGTACAAGCAGGTGACGGTGCTGTTCGCGGACGTCGTCCATTCGATGGACATTGCCGCCGCTGTGGGCGCGGAGAGACTGCGCGAAATCATGACGGACCTGATCCGCGAAGCGTCCGCGGTCGTGCAGCGGTATGGCGGCACCGTGAGTCAGTTCACCGGTGACGGACTGATGGCGGTGTTCGGCGCGCCGATCGCCTTGGAGGACCACGCATTTCGCGCTTGCCTTGCAGCACTTGACATTCAGCGGGAGGTGCATGATCTCGCTGTGATCGTGGAACATCGCGACGGCGTCGGGCTGAAGCTTCGCATCGGGCTGAACTCCGGCGAGGTGATCGCCGGCGAAATGGGCTCCGGCCCAAACAGTTACACGACCATCGGCGAACAGGTCGGTATGGCACAGCGGATGGAATCGGTGGCACCCGCAGGTGGAGTGATGCTCAGCGAGTCGACGGCGAGACTGGTCGGCGACGTTGTGACGCTCGGTGACCCACAGCACGTGCGGATCAAGGGTGCCGACGCGCCGGTCGTGGCGCGCCGCCTGCTAGCGACCGGGCCGACCACGCAACGCCCCGCGCGTCAACTGTCGACACTCGTCGGTCGCGGCTGGGAATTAGCCAGTGTCAACGCGATGCTCGACCAGTCGATGAAGGGCAAAGGCCGCATCGTCGGCCTGGTGGGACCGCCGGGCATCGGTAAGAGTCGGATGGCGGGGGAGATCGCGTCGGTTGCGGAGGGCCGCTCTTGTCGCGTGTTTACGACTCGCTGCGAATCACACGCAAAGGAGATCCCGTTTTACGCGGCCGCCGGCTTGCTGCGCGATGTCTTCGCGATAGGCGGCCTAGACGCGGCCGCAGCGCGCGCCGTCGTGCGTGGGCGCATGCCGGCGGCGGACTCTGAAGATCTCGTCCTGCTCGACGACCTGCTCGGAATTCACGACGACGAAACCCCCTTGCCCGCTATCGAGGCGGATGCACGCGGTCGACGTCTCGCGGCTCTGCTGAATGCCGCGGCGGTCGATGGGAGCACGCCGGCCGTCTACGTCGTCGAGGACGCCCACTGGATCGACTCCGTCAGCGAGGCGATGATCGCGCAGTTCGCCGCCGTCGTCCCACAGACGCGTGCGATGCTGCTCCTCACCTATCGCCCCGAGTACGTCGGCGTGCTCAACCAGTTGCCGGGTGCGCACCGCATAGCTCTTGCGCCACTCGATGATTCCGAGTCGGCGCAGCTGGCTGCCGAACTGTGCGGTTCAGACAGCACCGTGAGCTCGTTGATCACGCAGGTCGCTGCACGCGCCGCCGGCAACCCGTTCTTCGCGGAGGAAATGGTCCGCGATCTCGCCGAAAGAGGTGTGCTGAACGGCGAACTCGGAGACTATGTCCTTCACGGCGACATCGGCGAAGTTTCGGTTCCTGCGTCGCTGCAAGCCACCATCGCCGCACGCATCGATCGTTTGCGGCCAGCCGCGAAACGCACCTTGGCCGCTGCATCGGTCATCGGTTCGCAGTTCGACACCGTCCTGCTCGAACACCTGGTGGACTACATCGACGTGGCCGAGCTGACTGCGGCAGAACTCATCGACCAGGTGACATTCACGGCCGACAGTGAGTACATGTTTCGGCACCCGTTGATACGCACAGTTGCCTACGAATCACAGTTGAAGGCCGATCGAGCCGAATTGCACAGGCAGGTGGCAGCGGTCATCGAAGCGCGCGATCCGGAGGCACCCGGCCCGAGCGCAGCGCTCATCGCGCAACATCTCGAGGCGGCGGGTGACCTGCGGGCGGCGTTCGACTGGCATATGCGGGCGGCGGCATGGGCGCAGTTTCGTGACTTCCGCGCGGCCCGCACCGCCTGGCAGCAGGCGCGCGAGGTTGCCGACCGGTTGCGTCCCGACGATCCCGAGAAACCATTCCTGCAGATCGGCCCGCGAACGGCACTATGCGCCAGTACTTTCCGGTTCAGCGGCAGTGTCGAGGACACCGGGTTCGAGGAACTGCGTGCCCTCTGCGCGTCGGTCGGCGACAACCTGTCGTTGGCGCTCGGTATGGGGGGATTGCTGACGGCCCTGGTATTCCACAACCGATTGCGTGATGCCGCGCAGGTCGCGTCGGATTGCAGCGCCATGCTGGACTCGATCAGTGAGCCGGCGTTGACGCTCACACTGTGCGTCGCGGCGAGCAACGCAAAATGGCAGGCCGGTGAGGTGGTCGAAGCGCTCGGATTGGCGCAGCGCGCCATCGACCTCGCCGAAGGCGATCCTACGAGGGACAGTGTGGTAATCGGCTCCCCGTTGACGATGGCGCTGGCGTTGCGCGGAGGGAACCGGCTTGCCCTCGGAATCGACGGCTGGCGCGACGATCTTCACCGTGCAGCGCAGATGGCGATTTCGATCGAGGTGACAACCCACGTCTCTGGCATTTTGCTCAAGTACGGCTACCCCGTGGTCAACGCGGCGTCTCTGCCAGGCGCGACGGCGGCGGCGGAGACCGCCGAAGCGCTGATGCTCGCCGAGCGATGTGGTGATGACTCTGCGCTCGATATGGCGCGACTGGCTCGTGGCATCGCCCTGGTACACGGTGATGCGGCTCAGCGATCGGTTGGGCTGGAACTGCTGACCCTGTATCGAGAGGCTTCCCTCCGGCATGGTTATGCGACGGACGCGGTTCGGTTCGCGAGCACCGAGTTCGCCAAGGAGAGGGCCCGTATCGGCGACATCGACGGCGCGGTGCAGATGGCGCGCAGCGCGGTCGACTTCTGCTTCGATTCGGGAGACATGACCTCGAGGGGTCCGGCCGTCGCGACTCTCGTCGAGTTGCTGCTGCGCCGCGGAGGACAAGGTGATCTCGGGGAGTCGGGCAAGGTGGTCGAACGCCTAGCCGCCGTCCCCGTCGACCCTGGTTTCGTCCTGCACGAATTGCCGTTGCTACGCATGCGTGCGTTGTTGGCGCGAGCGCACGGCGATGAAGACGGCTACCGAGGGTTTGCCGACAGGTACCGGAATATGGCGAATGCCCTCGGCTTCGAAGGGCACATCGCTATTGCAGCGACGATGACCTAGCGATCGGGCAGGGCGTGCTCGACGATGGGGCGGCGCCGATGAGGTTGGCGCTCACCACGTTTGGCGGCCACGTAGACCTGGGCGGTCTCGTCTGCAACGGTGTGCCAGGCGAAGGCCGACGTGAGGCGTTCCCGTGCCGCGGTCGCCATGCACTGAGCGTGATCGGGGTCGTCGAGCACGCTGCGCACCGCCGCAGCCAGGCCGGCGATATCGCGTGGGGCGAACGACGTTCCGGTCTGACCGTCGATCACCGCTTCACCCAGGCCGCCGACGTTGGACGTCACCAAGGGAATGCCCGTCGCGGCCGCCTCGAGAGCAACGATGCCGAACGGTTCGTAGTGGCTGGGAAGCACGGCGGCGTCGGCGGTTTGCAACAGTCGCACGAGCCGCTCGTGATCGAGATGGCCGACGAACGTTGTGGCTTTGAGCACCTTGTTTTTTCGTGCCTGGTCGACGAGCCACGTCTGCTGCGTGCCGGTGCCCGCGACCGTCAACGTCGTGCCGGGGTGGGTGCGCCGGATGCGGGGCATCGCCGCGATCAGGTCGTGGATACCCTTCTCGTATTCGAGGCGGCCCACGAACACCAGGTGCGGCGGCCCAATCATGGGACGCCGTTTCGCGAACGGCCAACGCGCGGCGTCGATTCCGTTCCGGATGACCCGGGTCTCGGCGAGACCCGGTCCGAACAATTCGGTAATCTCGTCGCTCATCGATGCCGAACACGTGATCAGCAAGTCAGATTCATGTACCAGCCACGATTCGACGGCGTGCACCTGTCGGCTGATCGCTCCCGAGACCCACCCCGAATGCCTACCCGCCTCGGTGGCGTGGATGGTGGAAACGAGGGGGACGTCGAAGTATTCGGCCAGCGCGATCGCGGGATGGGCGACGAGCCAGTCGTGGGCGTGCACCACGTCGGGTCGCCACGGCTTGGCGCGGGGACCCTTGATGGCCAATCCAGCCCGAACCATCGCATGGCCCATCGCGAGCGTCCAGGCCATCATGTCGGTGCCGAAGTCGAACTCGTGCGGATCCTGCGCCGCGGCGACAACCCTTACGCCCTCGGCGATCTCGTCGGTCGACGGGTGCGTGCTGGGGTCTGTGCCAGATTGCCGGCGGCTGAGCACCACGACCTCGTGGCCGGCCTCGGCGAGCGCCGTTGCGAGGTGGTGCACGTGCCGGCCGAGTCCGCCGATCACCACCGGCGGATACTCCCACGACAGCATCAGGATCTTCACGGTCGCGGCAGTCTTCGTGCGTCGAGTGCACCGAACAGGCCGTCCGCGCGGTTCCATCCGCTGGCGAGTCGTTGAGCGTGCTCCTCGCGGCCCGACGCCATTGCGACGGCGATCTCGCGGGTGGCGTGGGCGTGCAGGTGCGCCCGATATCGCGCATAATCCGCCGCCGAGTCCTTGCTGACCATGAACGGCCAGTCGCTGGAGACCGTCAGCAGCGTCTCTCGCAGGATCTGGTCGGCGACGAAGTTTCGGGCCGGCGGGGTGTCTGTGTCACCGAGCGCCTTATCCACTGTCGTCAGTGCGGTGTCGACGACTTCGCTGTTCAACTGGACGATATCGGCCACCTGTTCGCCGGCCCACACCTGCCAGTCCTTGCCCGAACCCCAAGAGCTTGGCGGTAATTCGACCGGGGAACCCACGAAACCGCCGGCGATGGCGTCAGACAGGGTGCCGACCCGAACCCCGGCCTCGGGCAGCGCGCGCAACACCCGTTCCAGCCAGACGGGCCCCTCATACCACCAATGCCCGAACAACTCGGTGTCGAAAGCCGCGATCACATGTGCGGGCCTGCCGATCCGCTCGCTCTCGTTGACGAGGCGCTGACGCACATGCGAGACGAAGTCGGCGACATGACCGTCGACAGTGCTGTCCGCGCGGTCCGGGTCATACGGCGCCTTCGCATCGGAGTCGACGTTGCGGCCGGTGACGCGTGCCGGTTTCAGGCCCGTCGTGTGGTCGTAGGTATGAAAGTCGCGGTACGCCGCGTGGCCGGGATAGCCGGACTTCGGTGACCACACCCGATAGCTGACCTGCAGGTCTCGGCCGAACGCCACCACATTCGACGAACCGACCGGGCGACCCAATGCGGTGTCTCCGTGCATCGACGGCCCGTCGACCATGAAATGGCCGATACCCGCTGCGGCGTAGTCGATTTCCATTCCCGGCGCATAGGCGCATTCCGGCGCCCAAATTCCGGCGGGCGTATGGGCGAACCGCTGCTGGGCGTCGGCGATTCCCTCCCTCAGGGCGAACTCGCGCAGTCGCGGATTCAACAGCGGCTGGAACGGATGCGACAGCGGTCCGCCGAGCAGTTCGATGGCCTCGGCATCGATGAGCTCGCGCAACAGCGGGCTGCCGCCGTGCGCCCACAGTGTCGAGAAGTCTTCGAGTGCGCGCTCGGCCTCGGCTCGCTCGCGAACACCGAACTGCCGCAGCGGATCACCGAGCGTCGTCGCCTCGAGGGCGCGCAAGCCCCAGTTCGCCAGCCAGTGGTTCATCCCGGTCAGGCAGTAGGGGTCGTCGAGCTGTGCGGTGACGACCGGCGTCATGCCGAGCGTCACCAGGTGGCGGCGGTCCTCGGCGGCCAGCGTGCGCAGGACACGCATCAGCGGGATGTAGGCCGCCGCCCACGATTGATAGAGCCACTCTTCGCCGACGGGCCAGCGCCCGTGATGGGCGAGCCAGGGTAGGTGGGTGTGGAGGACGAGCGTGAACTGCCCCGGAACTGTGGGGGTCGTCACGGCCGCACCGCAATCGCGACCAGATCGAGGCTGTCGTCGATATCGCGGTCGCCGTCCTCGGCGTCGACGAGGTCGAAGTCCGCCGTCGTCACGGATGCCACGTCATCGAGCAGATCGGTGGGCCACCGTGCGTCCGCGAGCGCACGCGCGATCTGGGCGTCGATGATCGATCCGCCGTGGCGGCCGTCGAGCTCGAGCAGTGTCGGTCCGTGGAACACGCCCAGCATCGACTCCACCGAAAAGCCCTCGCCGGAGAGCAGTTCGGACAACTCGGCGGCATTGAGTTCCCGGGTGTGGAACGGGTTGATCGGGGTGTCGCGGCCGGGGGAGAAGGTGATCCGGTTCGGTGTCGAGATCAACAGCACTCCGCCGGGGCGCAGCACGCGCAGGCATTCCGCAACGAATTGTCCTTGATCCCAGAGATGTTCGATCACCTGGAAGTTGACCACCACGTCCACCGCTGAGTCGGCAAGCGGGAGCTCAGCCAGGTTTCCCTGGCGCATGTCGATTCGCGGATACCGGGCGCGGACGTGCGCGACAGCGGAGTCGTCGTAGTCGAGGCCGATGACGGTGTTCGCGACATCGGCGATCAGATCGGCGCCGTAGCCCTCGCCGCAGCCGGCTTCGAGGACGTCGCGATCCGCGCAGAGACTGGCCAGCCGCTCGTAGACGACCTCATGGCGGCGGAACCAGTAGTTCTCCTCCGCGAGGCCCGGAACCGTGCGTTCGCCGGTCAAGGGCAGGTTCGGACCATCGGTGACGAATGCGCTCATTGGAAGGGAGGCTAACGTGAAACGGCTCACTGGCGAACTGTTCACCGCCTACGTGCTGCTAGAACACAAACTTCGACCAGCTATGGTGTTCCTGCGAACCACCAAAAGTTACCCGCGAGTAACATGATGGTGGTTGCTTGAAACGTGGTATTGCGGGCCGGTCATCGGCCCCTTCGAGGAGGACGAACCAGACTCATGACGAACATCGTGGTCCTGATCAAACAGGTCCCTGACACCTGGTCGGAGCGCAAGCTGTCCGACGGCGATTTCACCCTTGACCGTGAAGCGGCCGACGCCGTGCTCGACGAGATCAACGAGCGCGCCGTCGAGGAGGCGCTGCTGATCAAGGAGCGAGAAGGTGACGCTGGCGGAACTGTGACAGTGCTCACAGCCGGACCGGAGCGGGCGACCGAGGCAATTCGCAAAGCGCTGTCGATGGGCGCCGACAAGGCGGTGCACCTCGTCGACGAGGGCATGCACGGATCCGACATGGTCCAGACCGGGTGGGCCCTTGCCCGCGCGCTGGGCACGATCGAAGGCACGGAACTGGTCATCGCCGGTAATGAGGCGACGGACGGCGTCGGCGGCGCGGTGCCCGCGATCGTGGCCGAGTACCTGGGCCTGCCGCAGCTCACCCACCTGCGCAAGGTGGCCGTCGAGGGCGGCAAGGTCACCGGCGAGCGCGAAACCGACGACGGTGTCTTCACCGTCGAGGCGCCGCTGCCCGCCGTAGTCAGCGTCAACGAGAAGATCAACGAGCCGCGCTTCCCGTCCTTCAAGGGCATCATGGCCGCGAAGAAGAAGGAAGTCACGACGCTGACGTTGGCTGAGATCGGTGTCGAGGCCGATGAGGTGGGCGTTGCCAACGCCGGTACGAAGGTGAATTCGTCGACCCCGAAACCGCCGAAGACCGCGGGTGAGAAGGTCACCGACGAAGGTGAAGGCGGCGCGAAGGTTGCCGAGTACCTCGTCGCCCAGAAGATCATCTGAGCAGATCACTCCGAATTCCTCGCCGAATAGACCTAGAAAGACATTGAAGACCCATGGCTGAAGTACTTGTGCTCGTCGAGCACGCTGAAGGTGCCCCGAAGAAGGTCACCGCCGAACTGATCACCGCCGCACGTAAATTGGGCGAGCCCGCCGCTGTCGTAGTGGGCAAACCGGGCACGGCCGAAGGACTGACCGACGCCCTCAAGGCCGCCGGTGCGGCCAAGATCTATGTCGCCGAATCCGACGACGCCGAGAACTACCTCATCACCCCGTACGTGGATGTGCTGGCCTCGCTCGTCGAGTCCGCCAGCCCGGCCGGTGTGGTGCTGGCCGCGTCCGCGGACGGCAAGGAGATCGGGGGCCGGCTGGCCGCGCGCATCGGCGCGGGTGTGCTGACCGACGTCGTGGAGGTCCAGGAGGGCGGCAAGGCCATCCACTCCATCTTCGGTGGCGCGTACACCGTCGAGGCCGAGTCCACCGGCGAACTGGCCGTCATCACCGTGCGCCCCGGTGCCATTGACGCCGAGCCTGCCGACGGTGCGGGCGAGGTCGTCAGCGTGGAGGTCCCGGCGCAGGCCGAGAATGCCACAAAGATCACCAAGCGCGAACCGGCCGTGGCCGGCGATCGCCCAGAGCTCACCGAGGCCACCGTGGTGGTGTCGGGCGGCCGTGGTGTCGGTAGCGCCGAGAACTTCAATGTGGTCGAGGAGTTGGCCGACTCGCTCGGCGCCGCGGTCGGCGCGTCTCGTGCCGCGGTCGATTCCGGCTACTACCCGGGACAGTTCCAGGTGGGCCAGACCGGCAAGACCGTCTCCCCGCAGCTGTACATCGCGTTGGGCATCTCGGGAGCGATTCAGCACCGCGCGGGGATGCAGACGTCGAAGACGATCATCGCGGTGAACAAGGACGAAGAGGCCCCGATCTTCGAGATCGCCGACCTCGGCATCGTCGGCGACCTGTTCAAGGTCGCGCCGCAGCTAACCGAGAAGGTCAAGGCTCGCAAGGGCTGATTCGATAAAGCTCCGCAAAACCCCCGACATGCTCTGCGTTCGGGGGTTTTTGCGTTCGCGTTCGACTACGGATTTTCAAGGGTTCGCCTCACAGCCGGCGGTGCCAGGCTGGTCTTGTGACCGAATCCTTCAGCGAGTTCGCCAAAATCGTGCAGGAACGTCATTCGATCCGGATGTTCCTGCGCGACAAGCCGGTCCCGCGCGAACTGCTCGATGAGGCGCTCGCGCTCGCGGTGCGGGCACCGTCGAACTCCAACATTCAGCCCTGGCGTCTCTTCCTGGCGACGGGCCCGCGCCGAGACCGGCTCGTCGAAGCTCTGCTGGCGCAGGCGTCGACCGGATATCCCGCGACGGTGGGTCTGCCGGAGAGCTTCGCCCGCCTGCGCCGGGAGATCGGTGCCCTGGTGTACGGATCCATGGGCATCGAGCGAAACGACGGCGAGGGTCGTCGCATTGCGCAGCTGCGCAACTGGGAGTTCTTCCGCGCCCCAGTGGCGGGCGTGGTCTGCATGCACCGCGATCTGGGGCACGCCGACAGCCTCGCCGTCGGGATGTTCCTGCAGACACTTCTGCTCGCCCTCACCGAACGCGGCCTGGGAACGTGCCTCCAGGTGTCGGTCGCCCATTTTCCCGACGTACTGCGAGAGCAACTGGACATCCCGGACGATCTGCAGATCCTGTGTGGCCTCGCGGTGGGTTACGCCGACCCGGACTTTCCGGCGAACCGGCTGCAGACGCCGCGCAACCCCGTCGGAGAGAACGTCGTGTTTCTCGACAGCTGAACCATCCCGGGCCGCCTAGAAAATGTGTGTTTTCGCACACAGATACGCCCAACTCGTCACCTAGCGCTCATGGACACGTCACGCGCCCGATGCCGTCCGGAGATGCAACCACGCGACCGTTCAGGCATGAGCAGAGCGTCTGTACTCATCGCCCCCGACGACATCGACACCCGCGCGGCATCCGCGTCCGCACTGCCGCGCTACACCTTGTTGCTGTCCACCGACCCCGCGCTCATCGAATCCGCGCAGCGCCTCCGTCACGATGTGTTCACGTCCGAGCCCGGATTTGCGCTCGTCGGCGCCAGCCCGGAATTTCATGCCGGCCTGGACGCCGATGGCTTCGACGAGCACTGCGACCATCTGCTGGTTCGCGAGGACAACTCCGGCGAAATCGTCGGCTGTTACCGGATGCTGCCGCCGCCCGGCGCCATCGCCGCCGGAGGCCTGTACACCGCAACTGAATTCGACGTCCAGGGCCTCGACAGACTGCGGCCCTCACTGGTCGAGATGGGCCGCGCCGTGGTTCGCGAGGATCACCGCAACGGCGGCGTCGTGCTGCTGATGTGGGCAGGAATCTTGGCCTACCTGGACCGCTGTGGCTACGACTATGTGGCCGGCTGCGTGTCGGTGGCGGTCGCCGGTGCTGAGGACAGCGCGCCCGGCAGCCAGATCCGCGGGGTGCGCGATTTCGTCCGCCACCGCCATGCCGCTCCCGCCGAATACACGGTGTATCCCTACCGGCCGGTGACGGTCGATGGTAAGGGCCTGGACGACATCGATCCGCCCGCGCGGGTGTCCATACCGCCGTTGATGCGCGGTTATCTGCGGCTCGGCGCGCAAGTCTGCGGCGATCCGGCCCACGACCCGGAATTCGGCGTCGGCGACTTCCCGGCGCTGCTGGACAAACGCCGGGCCGACATCCGATATCTCAAGCGCCTGAGATCGGTGGGTGCGGCGAGCGCGATGGCCGAGGGGATGACGTCATGAGCGCCGACAGCCCCTGGCTGCCGCGCGCCACGTGCGACGCCAGTTGCGTAGCTGCGACAGTGGCGCCCGCCGGCCAGCGTGTGATCGTCGCGTGGCGCGTCGCGATACGCGCCACGTTCGCGTTCCTGCTTCTGGCCGCCGTTCCGCTGCTCGCCATTCCGGTGCCGGGTCGCTCTCATGTGCAGCGAAACTATTGCCGGCTAATGCTGCGCTGTCTGGGTGTGCGAATCGCGGTGTCCGGCGGGCCGATTCGAAACCTGCAGGCGGTGCTGGTGGTCAGCGGCCATGTGTCGTGGGTCGACATCTTCGCGATCGGCTCGGTGTTACCGGGCCGGTTCGTCGCCAAGTCCGAGATGATCAACTGGCCTGGGCTCGGGTTCCTGGCTCGGCTGATGAAAGTGATCCCGATCGACCGGGATAACCTGCGGCGCCTGCCCGACGTCGTTTCCACGATTGCCGCCCGGTTGCAGGCCGGACAGACGGTCGTCGCGTTTCCCGAGGGCACGACGTGGTGCGGCGTGGCGTACGGCCAGTTCCGGCCTGCGATGTTCCAAGCCGCCGTCGATGCGGGCAGGCCGGTTCAACCGCTGCGGCTGAGCTACCACGGTCGTGATGGCCAGCCGTCGACCATCGCCGCTTATGTCGGTGAAGACACGCTGCTGGCATCCATCAAACGGCTCATCACCGCGCAGCGCACCATCGTGTGGGTGCAGGTCGAATCCCTGCAGTTGCCGGGCACCGATCGCCGGGACCTGGCCAACCGCTGCGAATCGGCCGTGCGTGGGGACGCACCGCGTTCGGCACGCCGCGGACACGGTCACGCATTGGTGGCCTGACCACGGGATCTGGCCGGCCGGTCAGAGGCCGCTACCATGGAACGGCTATGACCTCGCCAGATGATCTTCGCCCCAGCGGCGCGCTGCCGGTCTATCTGGATCACGCTGCCACCACCCCGATGCACCCCGGGGCCATCGAGGCGATGACGTCAGTCCTGGCGACCGTCGGTAACGCGTCGTCACTGCACGGCGCCGGGCGGACCGCCCGCCGCCGCATGGAGGAGGCCCGCGAGACGCTCGCCAAGCTACTGGGCGCTCGGCCGTCCGAGGTGATCTTCACCGCGGGTGGAACCGAGAGTGACAACCTGGCGGTCAAGGGCATCTACTGGGCACGGCGAGACGGCGACCCGCGCCGCCGACGCATCATCACCACTGGCGTTGAGCACCACGCCGTGCTCGATACCGTCGAGTGGCTCGTCGAACACGAAGGCGCGGAGGTGACCTGGCTGCCCGTCGACACCGACGGATCGATATCACCGTCGGCGCTTCGGGATGCGTTGCGGGACCACGACGACGTGGCGCTGGTGACGGTCATGTGGGCAAACAACGAAGTCGGCACGATCATGCCGATCGCGAAACTGGCTGCGATCGCTGCCGAATTCGACATCCCGATGCATAGCGACGCCGTCCAGGCGGTGGGTCAGATACCGGTCGACTTCGCCGATAGCGGACTGTCGGCGATGAGCATCGCCGGGCACAAATTCGGCGGGCCCACCGGGGTGGGGGCATTGCTGTTGCGCCGCGACACGGCATGTGTGCCGTTGTTGCACGGTGGTGGACAAGAACGCGATGTGCGTTCGGGTACACCGGATGTCGCCGGTGCAGTCGCCATGGCCGTCGCAGCACGGATCGCAGTAGAAGGCCTGGAAGCCAGCAGCGTACGCGTCACCGAACTGCGCGACCGCCTGATCGACGGCGTGCTGTCGAGCATTGACGATGTGCACCTCAATGGCGCGACGGGCAGCGACCGGCTTCCCGGCAACACCCACTTCACGTTCCGCGGCTGCGAGGGCGACTCGCTGCTGATGCTGCTGGACGCCAAAGGGGTTGAGTGCTCGACAGGTTCGGCGTGCACCGCCGGAGTCGCGCAGCCCTCACATGTGCTGATCGCGATGGGCGCCGATCCCGCCAGCGCCCGCGGCTCGTTGCGATTGTCGTTGGGCCACACCACCACCGAATCAGATGTCGAGGCCGCGTTGGCCGTCCTGCCCGCCGCGGTCGAGCGCGCGCGGCACGCGGCATTGGCCAGTCTGGGAGTCGTCGACTAATGCGGGTGCTCGTAGCGATGAGCGGCGGCGTGGACTCCTCGGTCGCAGCCGCCCGGATGGTCGACGCCGGACACGACGTGGTGGGCGTGCACCTGGCGTTGTCGTCGGCGCCCGGCACGCTGCGCACCGGATCACGGGGCTGCTGCTCCAAAGAGGACGCCGGCGACGCCCGACGGGTCGCCGACGTGCTCGACATACCGTTTTACGTCTGGGATTTCGCAGACCGATTCAAAGAAGACGTGGTCGACGACTTTGTGTCGTCCTACGCGCGTGGTGAGACGCCGAATCCGTGCGTGCGGTGCAACGAGCGAATCAAGTTCTCCGCGTTGGCCGCTCGTGCGCTCGCGCTGGGGTTCGACGCCGTGGCAACGGGTCATTACGCGCGGCTGTCGGGCGGACGGCTGCGTCGCGCCGTCGATGCCGACAAGGACCAGTCCTACGTTCTCGCGGTGCTGACGGCCGAGCAGTTGCGCCACGCGGTGTTTCCCGTTGGTGACACCCCCAAGCCGCGAATTCGTGAGGAGGCGGCGAGCCGGGGACTCGCCGTTGCCGAAAAGCCGGACAGCCACGACATCTGTTTCATTCCCTCAGGAGACACGCGCGCATTCCTCGGCGCCCGAATCGGGGTCCGTCGCGGCACCGTTGTCGACTCAGGTGGAACCGTGCTCGCCGAGCACGACGGCGTGCACGGGTTCACCGTCGGCCAGCGCAAGGGTCTTGGCATCGCCGGACCCGGATCCGACGGGAAACCGCGATACGTCACCGGCATCGACGCCGAAACCGGCACGGTGCATGTCGGCAACGCCGCGGATCTGGATGTTTGGTCGCTGACCGGCGAACGGCCGGTGTTCACATCCGGCGATGCGCCGACCGGCCCGACGGAATGCCAGGTGCAGGTGCGTGCGCACGGCGGGATCGGTGACGGTGTCGCCGAACTTCGCGACGGCCGCCTGGCCGTCGACCTGCGCGCGCCGATTCGAGGCGTGGCCGCGGGGCAGACGATGGTCCTCTACCGCCCCGATCCCGACGGCGACGAAGTGCTGGGGAGCGCGACCATCACGCGTTGACGGCGATCACTCCGGCACATTCGCGAGGATGTTCGTCATCACGATGTCGGGCACCGAGCCGGGGAAGTGACAGAAGGTGACCTCCACCATCACCACCGATTTGACGCGGTAGTCCCGGCCGCAGGCGCCCGGCCGCATCGTCAGGGCCTGGCTGCCGCTTGTCCAATCGCCGACCAGTGCCGATCCCAAAGCGGTTGAGCCGCAATCGTCGACTCGGCTGACGAGGCTGTCGAACGCCGCCCGGGCGGTTTCGGCGTCGCGATAGGCCGCCACGCCTTCGGAGATGAGGGCGCCGGCGGGTGGATTTTGGAACGTGGTCTTGTGGAACTCCTCCACGTCGGGACCGAACGTCTGGGATTCTGCAAATAGCCATTCACATTGTGGCGGCGCACCTTTGACGAGTGATTCGACGTCGACAGGGATCTTGCCGTCCATGCTCGGGATGATCGAGAGGTCTTCGCCGGCTCCGGTGATCGCCCGCATCTGCGACTGGTCGAGGACTACCGTCTCGACGTCGACCGGCGACCGCGAATCGTCGTCGAGGCCGGGGACTGCCCGCACCGCGGTTCCGGCGACCGACTGCGTGCAGCCCGCGGCAAGGAGTGCCGCCACCCCCCAGGCCAGAAATGACCTGGTCGCCACGGGCATGACCTACCTCCCCTTTCCGATCGAGACTAGCCCCATCGAATACTGTTCAGCGAGTGAGTGTTTTCGCCGCCGCTACCGGCATCGGATCGTGGCCGGGCACCTCGCCCCGTCAGGCCGCAGAAATCGTCGTCGGCGAATTGCACACCCTGCCGCATCTCGTTGAGCTTCCAGGCCGGGGCGTCGGTGCGGACATGATCGGCCGGGCCGGTGCGCTGCTCGTCGATATCGGGATCGACACCGTGCCGCGCGGTTACCGGATCGCCCCTGGCCGCAGCGCGGTGGTTCGCCGTGCCGTCAGCCTGCTCAACGAGGACCTCGACGCCCTGGAGGAGGCGTGGGAGAACGCCGGCCTGCGGGGCGGCAACCGCACCGTCAAAGTTCAATCCCCGGGCCCCATTACATTGGCGGCGCAGCTGGAGCTGTCCGGAGGGCATCGGGCCATCACCGATGCGGGCGCGGTGCGCGACCTGGCCGCCTCGCTGGGGGAGGGTGTGGCGCGGCATCGGGCCGAGGTCGCCAGGCGGCTGGACACGGCGGTGGTGGTGCAGTTCGACGAGCCGCAGTTGCCCGCGGCGCTGCTCGGCCGGCTCACCGGGGTGACCAGTCTGTCGCCCGTGCATCCGGTCGACGAACCCATCGCGATCGGGTTGATCGACGACTGCATCGCCACCACAGGCGCCGAGGTTGCGTTACACAGTTGCAACGCGGAACTGCCATGGAAGATGTTGCAGCGCAGCTCTATTCAAGCGCTATCGGTTGACGTCTCCACGCTCACCGCAGCCGATCTCGACGGCATCGGCGAGTTCGTCGAAAGCGGGCGCACCGTCCTGCTCGGGGTTGTTCCGGCGACCGCGCCCGTGGCGCGTCCGTCGTCCCAGGAGGTCGCCGAGGCGGCGGTCACCGTCACCGACCGACTCGGCTTCCCACGGTCGGTGCTGGGTGAGCGGATCGGTGTCACCCCTGCGTGCGGGCTCGCGGGAGCCTCTCCGGAATGGGCTCGTATCGCGATCGAACTCGCGCAGAAGGCGGCCGATGTGTTCGCCGAGGATCCGGACGCGGTCTAGCACAAGCAACTGAGAGGTTGCATGTCTGCGCCTTCGTCGCTAGCGTGACAAGCAACCAGGAGGTTGCATATGAATCCAGATCGGATCGAGAAGGAAGTCCTGTTGAAAGCCCCGCTGGACCGAGTCTGGCGCGCAATCAGCGACGCCGACGAGTTCGGCAGCTGGTTCGGTGTGCGCTTCGACGGACCGTTCGTGCCGGGCACCTCGGTGATGGGGACGATCACCCCGACGACGGTCGACGAGGACGTCGCCAAGGCGCAGCAGCCGCACGCCGGAAAGGCCGACGCCTGGCACATCGTCGCGGTGGAGCCCCAACGCCGGCTCGTGTTCCGTTGGCATCCGTTCGGGGTCGACGACGGCGCCGACTACGCGGACGAACCGACGACTCTGGTCGAGTTCACGCTCGAAGACACCCCCGACGGAGTGCTACTGCGCATTGTCGAATCCGGTTTCGACGCCATCCCTGCCGAGCGCAGGCAGTCGGCGTTCGAGGGCAACAGCGAAGGCTGGGCGGCGCAGACCGAATTGGTCCGCAAGTACCTGGCCCTCAGCGAGAAGGTATGAGTACGTCGGTCGTCGCCAGGGCGCCGCTGTTCGACGCCTTGGGCGACCCGAACCGCCTGCGCATCATCACCCGCCTGTGCGACGGCGGGCCGTGCTCGACGACCGAGGTCACCACGGTGGTATCTGTTAGCCGACAGGCGGCGACCAAGCATCTGTTGCTCCTGGAGACCGTGGGCCTGGTGAGCAGTCGGCGTCACGGCAGGGAACGTATCTGGCGGATGGAGCCGAAGCCCTTGGCCGATGCCAGCGAATACCTGAATGCGTTGTCGCAAAGATGGGACAAAGCAATTGACCGCTTGCGAACTTTTGTCGAGGATAAATAGCGGCCTGCGTCACGTACTTCGCGCGTTGGCCGAACAGATCCGCATAGCACGCCCGCCGCGTGCAACAATGCACCGACGACAACGTCGATTCATATTTGCCACTCGCAGGAGAAACTGTGGCCCGACTCAGCCCACGTCTCACCGCATGTGCCGGTGTACTCGCGGCGTTTCTCCTGTTAGGCGGGACCGCGACGGTGGCTGTCGCGGACCCGGGCGGCTCGCAATCCGATCGCGACCACAGTCTTGACCGTGGCAACGGCTACGGCAACGGACGCGGTGGGTCGGACGGCGGCGATGACGACCGCGACCGCAAGGGCGACGACGGCGACGGCGACGCCGACAAGGGTAGTGTCGAGAGCCCGGAGGCCCGGTTCGGCTCAGGCCGTACAGACGCTGCGGACGTCGCCCAGTTGGCGCCGAGTCTGGCCGCGGGCTCAGGCAGCGACGGCGCACAATCGCGATCAGCCCAAGGCGGCGCGAGCGTGTTCGGCGGTGTCGGCGCGGGCCGCACACCCGGTGGGTCCGGTATGGATCGCGCCGGCGGACCAAGCGCGCGGTTCGATCCTCCCCGCGTGACGTTCGGCAATGGCCGCACGCCCGGCACTCAGCAGCGTGATTCGGAACCGCGATGGCGGGCCCCCGTGTCCGAACCGGCACCTGCGGCGCCGCCGCCACCTCCGCCGCCGGCCCCCGCGCCGGCACCCGTGCCGTCATGGGTGGGCCGGACTCCGGCCGCGCCGGTGCTGACACAACAAATGGGTGAACCGCGACCCGTCGACTGGTCGGACCCGCTGTGGGGGGTCGCTGGACTCCTGCTGATCCCGGCCGCGGGTGCCGTCCTCGGCTACCGGCAGGCACGCGCCGCGCACGCGGCGGAGAGACTACGCCGTTCGTAGATCCTTACGGAGGATCTTGCCCGACGCGGATTTCGGTATCGCCTCGATGAACTCCACCTGACGGACCTTCTTGTACGGCGCCACCTGACCGGCGACGAACTCCATCACCTCGTCCGCGCTCAACTCCTGCTCGGCCTGTTTGACCACGAAAGCCTTTGGCACCTCTTCGCCTTCGGCGTCGACAACTCCGATGACCGCCGCGTCGGCGATCCCGGGATGGCTGAGCAGCACTGCCTCGAGTTCGGCGGGGGGCACCTGGTAGCCCTTGTACTTGATCAGTTCCTTGAGCCGGTCGACGATGTACACGCAGCCGTTGGCGTCGACCTGGGCGAGGTCGCCGGTGTGCAGCCAGCCGTTGTCATCGATCGTCTCCTTGGTGGCCGAGTCGTTGTTCAGGTAGCCCGCCATCACGTTCGGCCCCTTGAACCAGAGTTCGCCCGTCTCACTGAGACCTGCTGTGGGGACACCGATTTCGTCGCCGGTCTCGGGGTTGATGATTTTGGACGCGGCGTTGGACACCGTCCACCCGACCGAGCTCAGCGGCGCGGCGCCCTTGACGTCATGCGCGCCCGCGTCGAACGGGGTGATGTGGCTGACGGGGCTCAGCTCGCTCATCCCGTAGCCCTGAACGACGCGGCATCCCAACCGGTCGGCGACGGCCTGACCGAGATCGGCGTCCAGCGGGGCGGCGCCCGACATGACGACTTTCAGCGAGCCGAGGTCGTAATCGTCGATCAGCGGATGCTTGGCCAGCGCGACGGCGACCGGCGGCGCGATGAACGCGATCGTGCACTTGTGGTTCGCGATGTTCGCCAGAAATTCGGTCAGATCGAAGCTCGGCATGATGACCAGGCGTGCGCGGGCGTGCAGGGCGGCGTTGAGCAGCACCGTCATTCCGTAGATGTGGAAGAAGGGGAGCACGGCGATCACGACATCGTCGGCGACCATGCCGTGCAGCGGTCGGATCTGCGCGACGTTGGCCACCAGGTTGCGGTGAGTCAGCATCACCCCCTTGGGGTTTCCGGTCGTGCCGGAGCTGTACGGCAGCACCGCAAGATGCGAGGACGGGGCGAAGCTGACGTCGGGTGCCGGCAGACCCGGCTTCATCAGGTCGGCGGCGTTGGGATGGCCGGCGATCTCATGGCCCTCACCGTCCAGCACGACGAGATCGCTGTTGGCCAGCCCGACCGCCGCGGCCGCTTCCTTCGCCTGGGCCAGCAGCGGTGTGACCGTCACCAGCATCTTGGCGTTCGAATCGGTCAGCTGCTTGGCGATGTCCTTGGCGGTGAACAACGCGTTGATGGTCGTGGCGGTGGCACCCGAGCGCAGGATGCCGTGGAACGCGACTGCGAATGCCGAACTGTTCGGAGACAGCAGCCCGACGACATCCCCGACGCCGATACCGCGCCCGGTCAGCGCCCCGGCGAACGCGTCGACACGCGCGATCATCTCGCGGTAGGTGGTTTCCCGGCCCGTCTTCGCGTCGACGAGGGCGATCTGGTCGAGGTCTTCCTCGGCGATGCGGTCGAACAGGAAGTCGTAGACGCTGGAGGACGGGATATCGACTTCGGGGAATGGGCTCGCGAAGCTCATGACCCTGATCGAACCATGACCGGCCGGTCGCGGGTCAAGCTTCGTCGAGTCGGGCGGCGAGCTTCTTGGGTGCGGTCAACCGATACGACGCGTCGATCAGCTCGGTGACCTCGCGCCAATCGGGCTTCTTCGTCGCCGCGAGATTCAGGCCCAACCAGCCTGCCGGGCCCAGGTAAGCGGGGAAGAAGAACCGATGATCGGCCTCGAGCGCGCGACGGTCGCTCTCGTCGACCTTGACCATGATCGACTGCGGGTACTGGACATAGCCGGCGCCCTTGGTCGCCGGTTTGACGCTGCCGCCGTACATCAAGAACATCTTCGTGACGAAGAACGACGGCCGGCCGTGCGACACTTTTTCGTACGCCTCGGGGAATTCCAGCGCGATCGTGCGCACCTTCGCCAGCGCCGGGTCGTCGTCTCGGAACATCACCGGATGTGGCATGCGGTCAGGGTAGCCGCCCGTACGACGTGTCTGGGGTCATGTCTGTGCCCTCAGCTAGCCTGCGAGAGTGAGTCCAAAGGCGACCCCTGACCCGAAGACCGCGCTGGCCGAACAGTCAGAAGACGCCCCGGAAGCTGATCTGAGACGCCGCTGGCAGGAGCTGGCCGACGAGGTGCGGGACCATCAATTCCGCTATTACGTCCGCGACGCCCCGATCGTCTCCGACGCCCGGTTCGACGAGTTGCTGCGTGAACTGCAGACGCTTGAGGATGAGCACCCCGAGCTGCGGGCCCCTGACTCGCCGACGCAGTTGGTCGGCGGCGCCGGCTTCGCCACCGACTTCACCTCCGCCGATCATCTGGAACGGATGCTGTCGCTGGACAATGTGTTCACCCCCGACGAGCTCGCGGCGTGGGCAGCACGCACCAAGGGCGAAATCGGTGACGCCGCGCATTATCTCTGCGAGCTCAAGATCGACGGCGTTGCCCTGGCGCTGGTGTATCGCGACGGACGCCTGGACCGGGCGGCCACCCGCGGCGATGGCCGCACCGGTGAAGACGTCACTCTCAATGCGCGAACCATCGATGATATCCCCGAAAAGCTCACCGGCACCGAGGAATTCCCGGTGCCAAAGGTGCTCGAAGTGCGCGGCGAGGTGTTCTTCCGCATCACCGATTTCGAAGACCTCAACGCCGGGCTCGTCGCCGAGGGCAAGCCTCCGTTCGCCAATCCCCGCAACAGCGCCGCCGGCTCGCTGCGCCAGAAGAATCCGGCCGTCACCGCGCGCCGCAGGCTGCGGATGATCTGCCACGGCCTCGGTCATGCCGAGGGCTTCAAACCCGAGACCCTGCACGACGCGTATCGCGCGCTCGGGGATTGGGGGCTGCCGGTGTCCACCCACACCGCGAAGGTCAAGGGCATCGACGCCGTCACCGAGCACATCGCCCACTGGGGCGAGCACCGGCACGACGTCGAGCACGAGATCGACGGTGTGGTGGTCAAAGTCGACGAAATCGCGCTGCAGCGGCGGCTCGGTTCCACCTCCCGCGCCCCGCGGTGGGCGATTGCCTACAAGTACCCGCCGGAGGAGGCGACCACCAAGCTGCTCGACATCAAGGTCAACGTGGGCCGCACCGGCCGCGTCACTCCGTTCGCCTTCATGGAGCCCGTCAAGGTTGCGGGTTCCACCGTCAGCCAAGCCACGTTGCACAACGCGTCGGAAGTTGTCCGCAAGGGTGTACTGATCGGCGACACCGTGGTGATCCGCAAGGCCGGCGACGTGATTCCGGAAGTGCTGGGACCGGTCGTCGATCTGCGTGACGGCTCCGAGCGCGAATTCGTCATGCCAACAGAGTGTCCCGAATGCGGCACCACCCTGGCGCCCGCCAAGGAAGGCGACGCCGACATCCGTTGCCCCAACACGCGATCGTGTCCTGCGCAGCTGCGGGAACGCGTGTTCCACGTCGCGGGACGCGGCGCATTCGACATCGAGGGCCTGGGCTATGAGGCGGCCGTCGCACTGCTGCAGGCCGGTGTCATCACCGACGAGGGCGACCTGTTCACCATCGACAGTTCAGATCTGTTGCGGACGGACCTATTCAAGACCAAGGACGGGAATCTGTCGGCCAACGGCAAACGATTACTGGTGAATCTGCATGAGGCGAAAGCGAAACCGCTGTGGCGGGTCCTGGTCGCCCTGTCGATTCGGCACGTCGGTCCGACCGCTGCGCGGGCGCTGGCCACCGAATACGGCACCCTGGACGCGATCATGGCTGCGTCGGAGGAGGAGCTGTCGGTCGTCGAGGGGGTGGGCCCGACGATCGCCGCCGCGGTCACCGAATGGTTCACCGTCGGCTGGCACCGCGCGATAGTCGACAAATGGCGCGCGGCCGGTGTTCGAATGGCCGACGAACGCGACGCCAGCATCGAGCGCACCCTCGAAGGGCTGTCGATCGTCGTCACCGGCTCGCTGACGGGATACTCCCGCGACGACGCGAAGGAGGCCATCGTCGTGCGCGGCGGAAAGGCCGCCAGCTCGGTGTCGAAGAAGACCGCGTACGTCGTCGCCGGCGATTCACCCGGCTCGAAATTCGACAAGGCCGTCGAACTCGGTGTCCCGGTTCTCGACGAAGACGGCTTCACCCGGCTGCTGGAGAACGGACCGGACGGCGTCTAGGTGTACGCGTTTGTTGCCGCGCGGCACCGGGCACCCGATTGGTGACTGCGAAGGAGTTAGTGATGGCGATCTGCGACACCTGCGGCAACGACTACGACAAAGCGTTCACCGTGACCTGGGGCGACGACAAGAGCGCGACATTCGACAGCATCGAGTGCGCTGCGGCGCAATTGGCGCCGGAATGCGCTCACTGCGGGTGCCGGATTCTGGGCCACGGGATTGAGACGCCCGACGGCATCTTCTGCTGCGCCCACTGCGCGCGCAAGGACAGCAACGCTGACGTCAACGACCGTTACCCGGTGCCTGCGGGAGCTTGACTCAGCGCAGAATCGTCGCGACGATGCCGGCCAGATAACCGAGGCGCGCGACCTCTGACGGGCGGAACTGCGGGCCGCCGGGTCGGCCGAGCACGACGGCGGTCGTGGGGTTGCCCAGCGGGGCCGCCGCCAGCGTCGTGTCCATGTCGCGCCACAGCTGCGGCACCCACGCGGCACCGCCATCCAGCGCCTCGGGGCGATCGATTGGCAGCCAGGGTATTTCGGCGGCCTGTGTCTCGGGGGCGCCGTGGCTGCCGACGACGCGCTTGGGTCCGGACTCGGTCGACCGGACCACGGTGCACCACCCGACGCGCAGGACGCGGGGCGCCTCATCGGCGAGCACCTGCAGTTTCTTGTTGTTGGGCGCAGCGGCGATGTGGTCGATGAGCTCGAGTTCGCGGTGCGCCTCCAGCAATCCCAAGTGTGGCCGGATCGTGTCGACGTAGACGCCCTTGATCTGCTCGGCGGCGGTGATCAGCATGTCGGGCATCGCCCCGGGGGGCAGATCGACCACCAAATCGTCGACGGCGTAGCCGGTCCCGCGTTCGACGACGTCGAGCGACAGGATGTCGGCGCCCACGGAGCCGAGCGCGACGGCTAACGAGCCGAGGCTGCCCGGACGGTCCTCCAGCTGGACCCGCAGCAGATACGAAGGCACGCGCAACACTGTTGCACAGCGCCTGCCAGTCAGCATTCCGGCGTACTGGGCGTCGGAGACGGTGACTAGGCTTCGGAGTCGTGTCGCAGATCTCTCGAGACGAGGTAGCCCACCTGGCGCGCCTGGCCCGCCTCGCGCTGGCCGAGGACGAGCTGGACAGCTTCGCCGGACAGCTGGAAGCCATCCTCAGCCACGTCAGCCAGATCCAGGCCGTCGATGTCGCCGGCGTCGACCCGACCGGCAATCCGCTCAAGGACGTCAATGTGTTCCGCCCCGACGAGGTCGAACCGTGCCTGACCCAGGACGAAGCGCTGGCCGAGGCGCCCAAGGCGGTCGACGGCCGGTTCGCCGTCCCGCGGATCCTGGGGGAGGCGGAATGACCGGCACGAGTTCGGACATCGTTCGGCTCGACGCCGCCACGCTCGGCGCCAAGATCGCGGCCAAGGAGGTTTCGTCCACCGAGGCGACGCGCGCCTGTCTGGATCAGATCGCCGCCACCGACGGCGACTTCCACGCTTTCCTGCATGTGGCCGAGGAGAAGGCGCTGGCCGAGGCATCGCGGATCGACGATCTGGTCGCGGCCGGCGAGACGCTGCCGTCACCGCTGGCCGGTGTGCCGCTGGCGCTCAAGGACGTCTTCACCACCACCGATATGCCTACGACCTGCGGGTCGAAGATCCTCGAAGGCTGGACATCGCCGTACGACGCGACGGTCACCGCGCGGCTGCGCGCGGCGGGCATCCCGATTCTGGGCAAGACGAACATGGACGAGTTCGCGATGGGCAGTTCCACCGAGAACTCCGCGTACGGTCCGACCCGCAACCCCTGGAACACCGACCGGGTGCCCGGCGGTTCGGGCGGCGGCAGCGCCGCAGCCCTTGCGGCGTTCCAGGCGCCGCTGGCCATCGGGTCGGACACCGGCGGATCGATCCGTCAGCCTGCGGCGCTGACCGCGACGGTCGGGGTGAAGCCGACTTACGGCACGGTGTCGCGCTACGGACTCATCGCCTGCGCGTCGTCGCTGGACCAGGGCGGACCGTGCGCGCGGACGGTGCTGGACACCGCGCTGCTGCACGAGGTGATCGCCGGACACGACCCGAAAGACTCGACGTCGGTGGACGCCGCGGTGCCCGATGTCGTTGCGGCGGCAAAGGCCGGTGCGGCCGGCGACCTCAAGGGCGTCCGGATCGGTGTGGTGAAGCAGTTGCGCGGCGATGGGTACCAGGAGGGCGTGCTGGCGTCGTTCGACGCCGCCGTCGAACAGCTGACCGCGCTGGGCGCCGAGATCAGCGAGGTCGACTGCCCGCACTTCGACTATTCACTGCCCGCCTACTACCTGATTTTGCCGTCGGAGGTGTCGTCGAATCTGGCGCGGTTCGATGCAATGCGGTACGGACTGCGGATCGGCGACGACGGTACACACAGCGCCGAGGAAGTGATGGCGATGACGCGGGCGGCCGGGTTCGGCCCAGAAGTCAAGCGCCGCATCATGATTGGCACCTATGCACTGTCGGCGGGCTATTACGACGCCTATTACAACCAGGCGCAGAAGGTGCGCACGCTGATCGCGCGTGACCTTGATGAGGCCTACCAGAAGGTCGACGTGTTGGTGACCCCGGCCACTCCTTCCACGGCGTTTCGGATTGGGGAGAAAGTCGACGATCCGCTGGCGATGTATTTGTTCGACCTGTGCACGCTGCCGCTGAACCTGGCGGGTCACTGCGGAATGTCGGTGCCTTCGGGCCTGTCGGCCGACGACAACCTGCCGGTCGGGCTGCAGATCATGGCGCCCGCGCTCGCCGATGACAGGTTGTATCGGGTCGGAGCGGCCTATGAAGTTGCGCGAGGTCCGCTGCCAACGGCGCTCTGACGGGGCAGGATGGACAGATGCGCATCGGAGTACTCACCGGCGGAGGAGACTGTCCCGGCCTGAACGCGGTGATCCGCGCCGTGGTTCGCACCTGTGACGTGCGTTACGGCTCCAAGGTCGTCGGCTTTCTGGACGGCTGGCGTGGCCTCCTGGAGGACCGCCGCATTCAACTGGCCAACGACGATCGCAATGACCGGCTGCTGGCCAAAGGCGGCACCATGCTGGGGACCGCCCGGGTGCATCCCGACAAGCTGCGCGCCGGGCTCGATCAGATCAAGCAGACGCTCGACGACAACGGGATCGATGTGCTCATCCCGATCGGTGGGGAGGGCACGCTGACCGCCGCGCACTGGCTGTCGGAGGAGAACGTCCCCGTGGTCGGGGTGCCCAAGACCATCGACAACGACATCGATTGCACCGACGTGACGTTCGGTCACGACACCGCACTCGGTGTGGCCAGTGAGGCCATCGACCGGCTGCACAGCACGGCGGAGTCGCATCAGCGGGTGATGCTTGTCGAGGTGATGGGCCGCCACGCCGGCTGGATTGCGTTGAACGCGGGTCTGGCGTCCGGGGCGCACATGACACTGATCCCCGAGCAGCCTTTCGACGTCGACGAGGTGTGCCGGCTGATCAAGCAGCGGTTCGTCCGCGGCGATGCGCACTTCATCTGTGTGGTGGCCGAAGGGGCCAAACCGGCTGAGGGCACAATGCGGTTGCGCGAGGGCGGAATCGACGAGTTCGGCCATGAGAAGTTCACCGGTATCGCCCAGCAGCTCGCCGTCGAGGTCGAGAAGCGGATCAACAAGGAAGTGCGGGTCACCGTGCTCGGCCACGTCCAGCGCGGCGGCACCCCGACCCCGTACGACCGAATCTTGGCGACCCGTTTCGGGGTCAACGCCGCCGACGCCGCGCACGCGGGCGAGTACGGGATGATGGTGTCGCTGCGCGGACAGGAGATCGGCCGGGTGCCGCTCGCCGACGCGGTGCGTCAGCTCAAGCTGGTGCCGCAGAGCCGCTACGACGACGCCGCCGAGTTCTTCGGCTGAGACCTCTCACTAGGATCGGGGTCATGACTGTCGCCGCCGCTGAGCTTCTCGACTACGACGAGGTCATTGCCCGCTACGACCCGGTGATGGGCATGGAAGTCCACGTCGAGCTCTCCACCGCCACCAAGATGTTCTGCGGGTGCACCAACGAATTCGGCGGCGAACCCAACACGCAGGTGTGCCCCGTGTGCCTGGGCCTGCCCGGATCGTTGCCGGTGCTCAACCAGTCCGCGGTCGAATCGGCCATCCGGATCGGATTGGCACTGAACTGCGATATCGCCCCCTGGGGCCGGTTCGCCAGGAAGAACTACTTCTACCCGGACCAGCCGAAGAACTACCAGATCAGCCAGTACGACGAGCCGATCGCCGTCAACGGCTACCTCGACGTGCCGCTCGAGGACGGGACCACCTGGCGGGTGGAGATCGAACGCGCGCACATGGAGGAAGACACCGGCAAGCTGACACACCTCGGCAGCGACACCGGCCGCATCGAGGGTGCGACCACGTCGCTGCTCGACTACAACCGCGCCGGCGTGCCGCTGATCGAGATCGTCACCAAGCCCATCGAGGGCACCGGCGAACGCGCACCGGAGATCGCCAAGGCATATGTAACCGCGCTGCGAGATCTGTTGCGCGCCTTGGGAGTTTCGGACGTGCGGATGGACCAGGGCTCGATGCGCTGCGACTCCAATGTGTCGCTGAAGCCCAAGGGTGCCACCGAGTTCGGCACACGCACCGAGACCAAGAACGTGAACTCACTCAAGAGCGTCGAGGTCGCCGTTCGGTACGAAATGCGGCGTCAGGCAGCGGTTCTCGAGGCGGGCGGCAAGATCACCCAGGAGACTCGCCACTTCCACGAAGACGGTTATACGACCGCCGGTCGAAGCAAGGAAACCGCACAGGACTACCGGTATTTCCCCGAGCCCGACCTCGAACCGGTCGCGCCGAGCGCAGAACTCGTGGAACGGCTGCGGGGCACCATTCCCGAGCTACCGTGGTTGACCCGCAATCGGATTCAGCAGGACTGGGGCATCTCCGACGAGGTGATGCGCGATCTGGTCAACATCGGAGCTCTCGACCTCATCGCCGCGACCGTCGAACACGGGGCTACCAGTGACGCCGCCCGCGCTTGGTGGGGAAACTTCCTGGTGCAGAAGGCCAATGAAGGCGGAGTGGAACTCGAGGCGCTCCCGATCACGCCGGCGCAGGTCGCCGCGGTGGTGAAGCTCGTCGACGAGGGCAAGCTATCGAACAAGCTGGCGCGTCAGGTCGTCGAGGGCGTCTTGGCCGGCGAAGGTGAGCCCGAACAGGTGATGACCGATCGGGGACTCGCCGTCGTGCGCGACGACTCGCTGATCCAAGCCGCCGTCGACGAGGCCCTGGCTGCCAATCCCGATGTCGCGGAGAAGATTCGCGGCGGCAAGGTGCAGGCCGCCGGCGCCATCGTCGGCGCGGTGATGAAGGCTACCAAGGGCCAAGCCGACGCGGCCCGCGTACGCGAACTGGTGCTGGCCGCCTGCGGTTAGGCCGCCTGGCCGACCAGTCCGTCCCACGCCGCGATCGCGCCCTCGGCTATCGACGACAACTTCTTTTCATCGGCGCCGTCACGAGCCTGAATCGCCATCCCGTGGTTCACCGTGTTGTAGAACGCGGCTATCGCTGCGGCGTCGGCGCCCGCCGGTACGTCGCCCTCGGCGATCCCGCGCTCGACGCGTTCGCGAAAGTCGGTCTCGAGCGCCATTCGCCACTGCGCGAGATACTCGTGCACTGACCGGGTGTCGTCGCCGGACGTCGTCGCCGCGAGCACGATCATGCACCCTCGGGGATTGTCGGGGTCGCAGAAGACGACCGCGTGGTGGCGCAGCACAGCCGAGATCGCCTCCCGCGCAGTCGGTCGCTCACGAAGCTCAGCGGCGGCCGTCGCGCCCAAGGTGTCGTTGTAATAGGCGACCGCCTCGCGGAAAAGCTCCTCCTTGCTGCCGAACGCCGCATAGAGGCTGGGGGAACTGATGCCCATCGCCGCGGTGAGGTCGCTCATCGAGGTGGCTTCGTAGCCGTGCTCCCAGAACGCCTCCATGGCGCGTCGCAGGGCCTCGTCGCGGTCGAAGGCGCGGGGTCTCCCACGCGTTGCCATGCGCCGTACCTCCTTTTATGTATCGAACGGCAAAGAATCCATTGACAAGTGTAGCCTCCGCGTTTAATTTTGTATCGAACGACACAAAAAGGAGGATGGGATGTCTGAATCGAGCGTTGCGCTGGTGACGGGCGGGAGCAGAGGGATTGGGGCGGCGATCGCCGAGCGACTGGCCGAACAGGGCTCAGACGTGGCCATCACCTATGCCCGGTCCAAGGAGCGAGCCGACGAGGTTGTCGACCGCATCCGCGCCCACGGGCGTCGAGGGTTCGCCGTCAAGGCCGACAGCGCCGCCGCCGACGAGGTGGTGACCGCGGTTCAGCAGACCGCCGACGAGCTGGGTGGGCTGGACATCCTCGTCAACAATGCGGGCATCTACCCGTTCGGAGTCATCGACGACGTGCCGGCCGAGGACGTCGACCGCACCCTCGCCATTCACGTCCGCGCGGTGTATCTGGCGAGCCAGGCCGCGGTGCGACACATGTCGGCCGGCGGCCGGATCATCAGCATCGGAAGCAATCTCGCCGAGCGTGTGCCGTATCCGGGCATCGCGCTCTACGCGATGAGCAAGTCCGCTCTTATTGGCTTCACCAAAGGACTGGCCCGTGATGTCGGCGAGCGGGGAATCACGGTGAATGTCGTCCAACCTGGCTCGACAGATACCGACATGAATCCCGTCGAGGGTGACACGGCCGATGAACAGCGGGCGGCGTCCGCCCTCGGCCGGTACGCCGATGCGCACGAGATCGCCGACGCTGTCGCGTTTTTGGCGAGTCCCGCCGCGTCATACATCACCGGAGCCGTGCTCACCGCCGACGGCGGCACGAACGCCTGACCATGGCATGGGTGATCCTCGTCTGCGCGGGCCTGCTCGAAATCGTTTGGGCCACCGCGCTCAAGCAATCCGACGGCCTCAGTCGGCTGTGGCCGAGTGTCATCGGTATCGGCGGAGCCGTGCTCAGCTTCGCCCTGCTCGCAGTGGCGCTTCGGCAGTTGCCTGCGGGGACCGGCTACGCCGTGTGGGTCGGAATCGGCGCAGTCGGTGTTGCCGTGGCAGGCATGGTCATGTTCTGTGAGACCGTCAGTCTGGCACGGGTGCTGTTTCTGTCGATCATCGTCGTGGGCATCGTTGGCCTGCGCCTCGTCGAGGCCTGAAGCGCAACGATACGCTATTCGGGCTGCAGCGAAAACCGAAGTGCCGCAGCGATGTTTACGTAGCATCCTCGTTCTTACGCGGGAAGCCGCCGCCCTGCGGGAAGAGCGGGAAGACGACGTCGTCGAGCTTCTCGGCATCACCGGCCGTTTTGTTGATGGTCGCGCCCCAGACGTTGCCGTCGGGTGAGACCGCCATCGCCCACGCGTGGCCGTGCTGGTCCTGACGCACCACCTCGGGATCGCCGGTCACCGCGCCCGTGTCCGGTGCCATGCGAACGGCGACGGACTGTTTGGTGTTGACGAGGTTCACCAGCACGGTGCCGTCCAGTGCCGCACAGCCGGCGACGCCCGGGCGGTCGGGCCACGTCCATACGGTCGATACCGTGGAGTCCTTGGCGATCTTCTGTAGGCGATCACCAGTCGGTGTGCGATCGGTGACGTACAGCGACTCGTCCGCTGGGTCGATGCACAGCCCGCCGCCGGCGCCCAAACCGGACAGCGCCGTGGTCGTCGGCGCCTGGTCGACCGTCGTCGGCTGCTCGATCCGCAACAACTTGCCGGCCAGTGAGCGAGGATCACTGGCCTGAGCGGGGTCACCGGCGTCGCCCGTCTGTACCAGCAGGGTGGTCGGGCTGGTGAAGATCAGCGACCCGGTGTTACCGGTCGGGCCTTTGGGGATGCCGGTCAGGATCGGCTTGGGTATGTCGCCGTCGGCGATGCGGATGACCCGATTGTCGGTCGGGGTGCTGACATAGGCGTACATCAGCCGGTCCTGGACGTACGTCGGTGACAAGACGATGTCCATCAGCCCGCCGTCACCGGACCCGTCGACGGGTACGACGACTTTGACCTTGGGTTCGGCGCGCACCGACACCTCTTTGACCGCGCCGGTCGTGCGTTCACCCACCAGCGCGGACTGGCTGTCGGGCAGCATGATCAGGCCGCTGGTGCTTTCCAGGCACCCCTGCATGACGCCGGGCGCCGGGCATTCCTTGGGGAACGGCTTGGGCGGCAGCGGCGGAGGTGGCGGCGGCTTCGAGGATGGCCCGGGCTTCAGTTCCGGCTCGGTCGTGAACGGTTGCGATTGCGCGTCGTCGAATCGCGCGCAGCCCGACGCCACCAGTAACGCCGCAACCACCACGGCGAACGCAGCCCGCATCGGCCGGCGCAGTCTCATGCGAGCCAGATTACGGATCGTTCGGTGGTGCGCGCCACGCGCGTGCTTGCGTCGCACATGGAAATGGCGGGCGAAATGGTGGCCAGAAAGCACCGCGCCAATCCTCGGGTCACAGGCGAATAGCCCTTACGCTGGGGGTCGTGACCAGTCAACCCCACGACCCAAGCGCGTGGCAGCGGCCCGAGGACGCGGCCGGACGCCCCATGTCGGCGAGCCTGGTCGACCCCGAGGACGATCTTCCGTCCGCGAATTACGCCGGCGACTTCGAAACGACGGCGATCCCGCCGTACGACTCCGGCCGGTCTTCTTCCGAAACCGGCGGCGGCTTCGGGCTGCTCAACGAGCCCGAACCGCTGCCGTACGTCCAGCCGGGCGGTCGGCATTCCCTGTCCCCGTACGGAGCAGAACCCGCCGAGTACGGGCCGGATATCGACGCTCACACCCGGGGCGACGACCGCCGCGGCACCCAGGATCTCGGTCTTCTCTTCTTGCGCCTCGGCATCGGCGCGATCCTGATCGCACACGGACTGCAGAAGGCCTTCGGTTTGTTCGACGGTCCGGGCCTGGACGGCTGGGGCGATTCACTGAGCACGATGGGCTTCAAATACGCCGACATCCTGACCTACGTCACGACCTTTGGTCAGATCGCCGCAGGCCTGCTGCTGGTGCTCGGTCTGTTCACCCCGGTGGCGGCGGCCGGCGCACTGGCATACCTGGTGACCGGCCTGCTCGCCGAGGCGATGGCGGCCCACGAAGAGGCCAGGCTCGCGTTGTTCCTCACCGATGGCCACGAATACAAGGTTTTCCTGGCGGGCGCAGTGGCGGCGCTCATCCTGACCGGTCCCGGCCGGTACGGTCTCGACGCCGGACGGGGCTGGGCCCGACGTCCGTTCGTCGGCTCGTTCATCGCGTTGCTGCTTGCGGTCGGCGTCGGTGTGGCGGCCTGGGTGCTGCTCAACGGCGGCAATCCGCTAGGTTAGCGCGTTACGCGTAGGGGTTGGGCACCCGGCCCGCGCTCACCTCGGTGAGCTGCGGCAACGTCGCGAAGGTCACCGCGGGGAGCCGGAGTTCGCCGCCGTCTTTGAGCTGCGCGGTCGCCCAGGACGACCTGCCGAACCGCAAGCCGTCGATGTCATCCCAGCCGACGGTCTGGCTGTCCAGCAGGGTCCGAGCGGTCACCGTTGTGGCGTCGGCGATCGTGCGGTACCTGACCACCGCGATCGACAGCAGGATCGGGATGACGAGCAGGAGCGCAACCCAGTGCGGCCCGGCGAGAATCACCGCCAGCAGGCCCAGTGTGAAGAATCCGACCGCAAAATGTGCCATCGGGGAAATCCGGATGACGACGGGCTGTTGATCGGTGTCGGCGCTCACATGGCCAGTTTGGCACTGTGGGCGAGGTGGCGGGAATTTGACCACCCCGGCGGGGCCGGGAATTTGACCGTTGACCTGTGCGGAGGCTACCGTCAGGTGTTATGCAGGCCCCGGGAATGCTCGTAGTAATTGGGAAGCGCGTTGATGCCGCGCTAGCCCTCGCCCGGGCATAGCCAACAGCATCGACGCGCGACCCTCGTACAGCAGCCCAGCTGACGGGGGTTTTTTCTTGCCCCACCACCGATTTGAGATCCTAGAAACAACCAGGAACAGAGAGAGAACATCGTGAGCGCACCCACCACGCGACCGCCCGAGCAGTCGGAGACCGCGCCGAACGGGACACATGCCGCGCCCAAACCCAGCTCGGCGCCGTCCAAACGCATTGCGCCGCATCAGCTCACCGGAGCGCAGGCAGTGATCCGGTCGCTGGAGGAACTCGACGTCGACACGATCTTCGGCATCCCCGGCGGTGCCGTGTTGCCGGTCTACGACCCGCTTTTCGACTCCCAGAAGCTGCGCCACATCCTGGTGCGTCACGAGCAGGGGGCGGGCCACGCCGCCAGCGGCTATGCGCATGCCACCGGCAAGGTCGGTGTGTGTATGGCGACGTCGGGTCCGGGTGCGACCAACCTGGTCACTCCGCTGGCCGACGCCTACATGGATTCCATCCCTGTCGTTGCGGTCACCGGGCAGGTCGGGCGCGCGCTGATCGGCACGGACGCGTTCCAGGAGGCCGACATCTCCGGTATCACGATGCCCATCACCAAGCACAACTTCCTGGTCCGCAACGGCGACGACATCGCACGGGTGATGGCCGAGGCGTTCCACATCGCGCGGTCAGGGCGCCCGGGTCCGGTGCTCGTCGACATCCCGAAGGACGTGCTGCAGGGTCAGTGCACGTTCAGCTGGCCGCCGCAGATCGATCTGCCTGGTTACAAGCCGAACACCAAGCCGCACAATCGCCAGGTTCGTGAGGCCGCCAAACTGATCGCGGCGGCCCGCAGGCCGGTGCTGTACGTGGGCGGCGGCGTGATCCGCGGCGAGGCCACCGACGAACTGCTGAATCTGGCCGAGCTGACCGGCATTCCGGTCGTGACGACCCTGATGGCCCGCGGCGCGTTTCCGGACAGCCATCCGCAGAACATGGGCATGCCCGGGATGCACGGCACGGTGGCCGCGGTGGCCGCTCTGCAGCGCAGCGATCTGCTGATCGCGTTGGGCACGCGCTTCGACGACCGGGTGACTGGCAAGCTGGATTCCTTTGCGCCGGAAGCCAAGGTGATCCACGCCGACATCGACCCGGCCGAGATCGGTAAGAACCGCCACGCCGACGTGCCGATCGTCGGTGACGTCAAAGCGGTGATCACCGACCTGATCGAGGTGCTGCGGCGCGACGGCAGCATCGGTTCGATCAAGACCGACAAATGGTGGGAGTATCTGCGCGGCGTGCAGTCGACCTACCCGCTGAGCTACGGCGCGCAGAGCGACGGCAGCCTCTCGCCCGAGTACGTCATCGAGACCCTGGGCAAGATCGCGGGCCCGGACGCGGTGTACGTCGCAGGCGTTGGGCAGCATCAGATGTGGGCCGCGCAGTTCATCAAGTACGAGAAGCCGAAAACTTGGCTGAACTCGGGCGGTCTCGGCACCATGGGCTTCGCGGTTCCGGCCGCGATGGGGGCCAAGTTCGGTCGCCCCGATGCTGAGGTGTGGGCCGTCGACGGCGACGGCTGCTTCCAGATGACCAATCAGGAACTGGCAACGTGCGCCGTCGAGGGCGCGCCCATCAAGGTCGCGATCATCAACAACGGCAATCTGGGCATGGTGCGACAGTGGCAGACGCTCTTCTACGAGGAGCGCTACAGCCAAACCGATCTCGCCACGCATTCACATCGCATCCCGGATTTCGTCAAACTGGCCGAGGCCCTCGGCTGTGTCGGATTGCGTTGTGAGCGTGCCGAAGACGTCGAGTCCGTCATCCAGCAGGCACGGGAGATCAACGACCGTCCCGTTGTCATCGACTTCATCGTCGGCGCCGACGCGCAGGTGTGGCCGATGGTGGCCGCTGGCACCAGCAATGACGAGATCCAGGCCGCGCGCGGTATCCGCCCGCTGTTCGACAACGAAGAGGGACACGCCTGATGGCCGTCAACACCCACACCCTGTCGGTGCTCGTCGAGGACAAGCCCGGCGTGCTGGCGCGCGTCGCATCGCTGTTCTCACGGCGTGGCTTCAACATTCAGTCACTCGCGGTCGGTGCGACCGAGCAGAAGGACATGTCCCGGATGACGATCGTGGTGAGTGTCGAGGACTCACCGCTCGAGCAGATCACCAAGCAGCTCAACAAGCTGGTCAACGTGATCAAGATCGTCGAACAAGACGAGGACAATGCGGTCGCTCGGGAGTTGGCGCTCATCAAGGTGCGCACCGACGCATCCACGCGCAGCCAGGTCATCGAGGCAGTGAATCTCTTCCGCGCCAAGGTCGTTGATGTCTCGACAGAGTCGCTGACCGTCGAGGCTACCGGCACCCCGGAGAAGCTCGAGGCACTGCTGCGGGTGTTGGAGCCGTATGGAATCCGCGAGCTCGTGCAGTCCGGTGTGGTGTCGCTGTCGCGCGGTCCGCGCGGCATCGGCACCGTCAAATGATCCCAATCAGTAGAAAAGCGAAGAGAAGGAAAGTCACGAATGCCAGTTGAGATGTTCTACGACGACGACGCGGACCTGTCGATCATCCAGGGACGCAAGGTCGGCGTCATCGGCTACGGCAGCCAGGGCCACGCACACTCGCTGTCTCTGCGCGACTCCGGCGTGCAGGTGAAGGTCGGCCTGAAGGAGGGATCGAAGTCCCGCGACAAGGTCACCGAGCAGGGCCTGGAAGTGGACACGCCCGCCGAGGTGGCCAAGTGGGCCGACGTGATCATGCTGCTGGCGCCCGACACCGCGCAGGCCGACATCTTCAAGAACGACATCGAGCCCAACCTGGAGGACGGCAACGCGCTGTTCTTCGGTCACGGACTGAACATCCACTTCGACCTGATCAAGCCGCCGGCCAACGTCACCATCGGCATGGTTGCCCCGAAGGGTCCCGGCCATCTGGTGCGTCGTCAGTTCGTCGACGGTAAGGGTGTGCCGTGTCTGATCGCGGTCGACCAGGATCCCAAGGGCGAGGGCGAGGCGCTCGCACTCTCGTACGCCAAGGCAATCGGTGGCACCCGCGCGGGCGTCATCAAGACCACGTTCAAGGACGAGACCGAGACCGACCTCTTCGGTGAGCAGGCCGTGTTGTGCGGTGGCACCGAGGAACTCGTCAAGACCGGCTTCGACGTCATGGTCGAGGCGGGCTACGAGCCCGAGTTGGCCTACTTCGAGGTGCTGCACGAACTCAAGCTCATCGTCGACCTGATGTACGAGGGCGGCATCGCGCGGATGAACTACTCGGTCTCCGACACCGCGGAGTTCGGTGGCTACCTGTCCGGGCCGCGAGTGATCGACGCCGACACCAAGAAGCGCATGAAGCAGATTCTGGCCGAGATCCAGGACGGCACCTTCGTGAAGCGGCTCGTCGCCAATGTCGAGGGCGGCAACAAGGAGCTCGAGGGGCTGCGCAAGGAGAACGCCGAGCATCCCATCGAGGTGACCGGCAAGAAGCTGCGCGACTTGATGAGCTGGGTCGACCGGCCCATCACAGAAACCGCCTGACCGTGTGATTTCGGTGCGCTGACGATCGCTGAGTGGCTGTTGCGAAATGCCGATGGCTGACGATGGCCGGCACTGGTGATAGTGGGTGGCGCCGTCCGGGGGGTTACCCGGCCGTGGCTGCGTACAAGCGGGTGAGGTTGAGCGCTGCGGCGGCCAGGTGGAGTTCGGCGGTGACAGCTGCCAGTCCGCGGCGGGCGTAGCGGCGTAGGCCGATGCGGTCTTTGAGATGTCCGATGACCGGTTCTACGGTCGCTGATCGGCGTTTGTATCGTCGTGCCTGAGCAGGATCTTTGAGCGTGTGGCGCATCGCGTCTGCGGGTGAGAGGTTCGGCGGTGGGGGTCCCTGGGTGGGGTGGTGTTTGGCGTCGTGGTGGACGTCTTTCCCGGTGCCGGGTGCGATGAGCCGGTCGGGGCCGGGGCTGGTGAGGTTGTCTTCGGTGAAGTAGCCGTTGTCGGCCAGGACCAGTCCGATCGTCTTGTCCAATGCCTCGGTGTGGGTTATCGCCGCAGCCAAAGCCGGTGTCCAACAATGCAGATCGTTGGCATCTTGAGATACGTGCACTCCGATGATGAGGTGGTCATCGGAGCACACGATCTGGCTGTTGTAGCCCTGCACCGATCCGCTGCCTGAGCCTTGGACCATCAACCGGGCCTGCGGGTCGGTCAGATTGACCACCGGTCCGCCCTTGGGGCCGCGGCGGGTCTGAAAATAGGCACGTTGACGCGCCGCTGAACCACGCCGATCGACCAATCCCGTTGCCTGACGCCGTTGGGCGTCGGCCAGCCGCGCCTCGGCCTTGCGTATCAGCTTGCGAATGTCGCCGCGCTGCTGGGCTTCTCGAGTCCCACGCACCCCGATCAGCGGGGCCAGCCGCTGCTGTTGACGGGCCAGCCGGGCCGCCACAACCGGACCTCGTCGACGCCGGCCGGCGGCGGTCCGGCCACGACTTCGCCGGCCTCGACACGCTGCAGATACTTCTCTTGACGCTCGGCGTCGGCGGCGTCGGCCTCCTCATGGCGGGCGTCCTGTTCGGCGATCTCGGCCATCGCCTTCTTGATCGCCGCGGCCCGTCCAGCCCGAGTCGTCAACTCCGGTGCCGGTGTGGCCGGCGGCCCACCGACCGCGGCTTCAGCGGCGTCCTCGGCGGCGTCGGCGGCGGCGGCCTCACCGACCGCGGTCTCGGCGATCCGACGGGCCTGCTCACGCACCCATTTCTGAGAGCGGTTGGCCGACATCGACGCGTTGGCCGCGATCTTGGTGCCATCAATGGCGATCGATTCGACCCGCACCATCCCGGCCTGCGAACACATCCGCAGCACCTGAGCGAACACGTCGATCACGGCGTCGTCGTGGTCGGCGCGGAACCGGGCAATCGTGGTGTGATCCGGCGGATCTTGAGCACACAGCACCCGGTAGGCGACGTGATCGGCACACAATCGTTCGATGCGCCGCGAGGACCGCTGCCCCGAGGCATAGGCGTAGATCAGCAAGGCCAACAACATGTCCGGGTCATAGCCGGCGCGGCCGACGCCACCGGTGCGCCGATGCTGGTGAAACGCCGAGGTGTCCAACTGCTCGATCGAGTCGAGGATGAACCACACCAAATGATCATCGGCCAGCCAGTCGGCCATATTCGGCGGCAACAAGAACTGCTGATCACGCACTACCGGACGATACGAACGAGCCACACCTCAATCGTTTCGTGCCGACCTCAAAACACCAAACACCTCAACCGGCATTTCGCAACAGCCACTGAGCGACGGTTAGCGCACCGAAACCACTAGGACGACCACGGAAACTCGATCCACAGATCGGTCCGGCGCCAGACGTATTCGCAATCGATTTCCGACTGCGGCTTCTGGTAGACGACGGCGCAGCGGACCTCGGCGACGTGTTCGGCGCAGAAGTCGCGGACGAAACGCAGTGTCGCCCCGGTGTCCGCGACGTCGTCGGCGATCAGCATGCGTGCACCACCCAGATCGGCGACGTCGGGTAGGGGAGGCAGCAGTACCGGCGCATCCAGGCGCTCATCCACGCCGGTGTAATACTCGACGTTCATCATGTGCACCTTTTTGACATCCAGCGCGTAGCCGAGCGCGCCTGCGACGAACAACCCACCGCGCGCCACGGCGAGTATGAGATCGGGTGCGAAACCGTCGTCGACGACGGCGGAGGCGAGTTGCCGTGTCGCGGCACCGAACTGGTCCCACGACAATTCTTCCCGATCGATCATTGGCAAAACCGTAATCGCTTGCGGGCAATTCCGCGGGAACGCCGCTACGGGCGGCGTTCGTGGCCGGCCTTGCCGTGTGTGCGGCGTCGCTCCTTCATGTCCGCCTCGAACACGTGGCGCGCGCCCTGTTGCAGCTCCGCACGCACGCGTTGTTCATGGTCACGGAACATCGACCAGTAGTTGTCGTCGAACTCCTCGACGATCTGGAACGTCCAGCGTCCGTAGAGCACGTTGTGGCCCACGACTTCGTCCTCGAGTCGGTCGGCCACTGCGCCGTGCCCGGCCTCACGCAGTTGGTCGCACGCTTTGCCGAGCAGAAGATCGGCATGGCCCATCAGCTGATGGAACGAATACAGATGGCCGCGGGCGCGCTCCACGAATTCGAGCGCCTCGGAAACCGTGCCGAAGGCTTCGACCGTCGCATCGTCGAGGCCGGCCGGTCGCCGGGGATTCTCGGGCTGTGTCACGGCGAAACGGATACCCGTTATGGGCGGTGAGACACGGTTCGGCGCAAAATTCTGCATCGATTGTGCATTGAATGCCCATATGCCCAGATCGAAGCTCTATTCTGGCGGGGTTGACCACGTCGAATAAGCCCGAGAACGTCACCGCGGACGAGCCCTTGTACACCGTCCGCGTCGTCGCTGAGCGTCTAGGCGTGCCCACCGCGACGCTGCGCAGCTGGAACCAGCGGTACGGCGTGGGTCCGTCCGAACACAGCCCGGGTCGGCATCGCCTCTACAGCCAGACCGACATTGCGGTTGCGCAGCGGATGTACGAACTCATCGTCGAGGGTGCGAGCCCGCGCAGCGCGGCCCGAACCGCGATCGACTCGATACGACCGGCTCGCGGCGATTCCGCGGCGCTGCTCGACTCCGCCTTCGATTTCGATGTGTTCACCGCAGGCCTGCTGCTCGATCGTCATCTGCGCCACTTCGGGGTGCTCGACACGTGGGATCAACTGATACGTCCGGCGTTCGACGATATCGCCCGACGGCAGGCCCTGGGAGAGGGCTGTATCGACGTCGAGCACGCGCTGTCGTGGACCGTGACACGGTCGTTGCAGCGTTACCCCATTGCTGCGCCTGAGGAATCGGCGTCCATCATTCTTGCCTGCACGCCGCGCGAAACGCACTTTCTCGCACTGGAAGCGCTGCGCGCGGCCCTTGCAGAACATGGACGCGGCGCGTTGATGCTCGGCGCGGACGTCCCGCGGGCGGCGCTTCTGGATGCGGTTCAGCGCAAAGGACGACCGGTCGCGACATTGTTGTGGTCCCAGACCGAGGACACCGCTGACTTCCAGACGGTCAACGATCTTGCCGAGCACGCCTCGGTCAGTGTTGGCGGTCCGGGCTGGGATGCGGTGATCGAGCGGATTCACGCGTCGCGGCTGAACAGCCTTCGTGAAGCCGTCGACCACTTCGCCGCTGCCAACTAGAACCGGCCATGGGGGCGGGACTCAGCGTCCGCCCGGATTCCGCTGTGTCGAGCCACTTTTCGACATTGCAGCTACTTCGACCGCTGCAAAGCGTCCGGTTTGTGCACGGCGTCGCGTCCGCTCTTGTCGCTGCGCACCCGGTACTGCGGTTCTTCCGGTGACGCACGCACCGTCCGCCCCGCCGTCTCGCGGTCGCTGGTGATCTTCTCCTCGACAGTCCCGGTGACGGTCGTTCCGTGGCTACTCCATTGGACCTTGTCGCCCTTGTGAAACTCCGAACTCATGTCGCGGGGATACCCGGGTGAAGTCCGGCAAAACCGGCTACGGCGAGAGTCTGGGGAGCGTCTTGATTCCGAATTCGCGGCGCAGCATGGTGCGTGCTGCGTAGAAGCCCGCCATACCGTGCACACCACCGCCGGGGGGAGTCGCCGACGAGCAGAGATAGACCTTCGGAATCGGAGTGGCCCACGGGTTGAGCCGCGGTGTCGGCCCCGCGAGCGCGTGCAGGAGCGTGTTGCCGCCGACGCCGATGTCACCGCCGACGAGGTTCGCGTTGTGCTCGGCCAACCGGGAGGCCGGTACCGACCGCACCGCGACGACGACATCGCGGAAGCCAGGTGCGAAACGCTCGAAGATCTGGGTGATCGTCTCGGCTTGGTCGACAGGTGAGCCGTGGGGCACGTGCGCATAGGTCCATAGGGGCCGCCGCCCCTGCGCATCGATGCGGTTCGGGTCAGCCAGGTGCGGCAGCGAGGCGAGCACCATCGGCCATTCGGGATGCCTGCCCGCCGCGATCTCCTTTTCGGCATGCGCCATCTGCTCTCGGCTGCCACCCATGTGCAGTGTCGGAGCGTCGGCCGCGCGTGGGTCCGCCCACGGAATCTCGTCGGACAACACGAAATCCACCTTCGCTACGCCCGGGCCGAACCGGTAGTGCTGCAAAGCTTTTGCGTATCGCGCGGGGACTGCATTCCGGTAGATGGACAACAGCGCCGTCGGCGCGGTGTCGAAAAGCACTACACCGCTCGGTGGTTCGGTGACCTCGTCGCACACCGTGATGACGCCGCCGTGGGCGCGCAGGTCGGCGATGAGGGCGTCGGGAATGGCCTGGCTGCCGCCTACCGGGATGGGCCAGCCCACGGTGTGCGCGAGTGTGGCCAGCATCAGTCCGGCACCGGTGGTGACGAACGACGGCATCCGGTTGATGGCATGTGCGGCAACGCCCGTGAACAACGCGCGGGCGTCGGCACCGGCGAGCCTGCCCCACAGCGGCGTGCCCTGCTCGAGCATGTTTCGCGCAAGGTACGCCGCGGCGATCAGATCGCGCGGGATCGAGCGCTTGTCTCCAAGGAGGAAGTCGACGACGCCCTCGTCGCGCTTGGTGAGAGGGCCGAGCAGCCGCCGCCACGAGTCCCCGTGTACCAGCTCCGCGCAGGTGCGGTCCAGGTCGTGATAGCCGACCGCCGTGGGTTTACCGGGAAGCGGATTGGCATACGAGACGGCGGGCACCTTCAAGTCCACGCCGCGGGCGGGCAGATCGAATTCCGCCAGGAACGGTGAGGCCAACGCGAGCGGGTGCACGGCCGAGCAGACGTCGTGGGAGACCTCGCCGAACTCGGGGTCGGCGAGGGTCCGTGCGCCGCCACCCAGTGATGGCTGTGCCTCGAACACCTGCACTGACAGACCGGCGCGCGCGCAGATGACGGCGGCGGCCAAGCCGTTGGGTCCGCTGCCGACCACGGTGACGTCCACCGCCCAATTACATCCCATTAGGCTGACCGCGTGAGCCTGCCCGTTGTATTGATCGCAGACAAGCTGGCGGAGTCGACCGTCGCCGCACTGGGTGACCAGGTGGAAGTGCGTTGGGTCGATGGTCCGGACCGAGAGAAGCTACTGGCCGCGGTGCCCGAGGCCGACGCACTGCTGGTGCGCTCGGCAACCACCGTGGATGCCGAGGTGCTCGCCGCCGCCACGAAACTCAAGATCGTCGCCCGCGCCGGCGTCGGCCTGGACAACGTCGACGTAGACGCGGCAACCGCGCGCGGCGTCCTCGTGGTCAACGCGCCGACCTCCAATATTCACAGCGCGGCCGAGCACGCGCTGGCGCTCATGCTGTCGGCCGCTCGGCAGATCCCCGCCGCCGACGCGACGCTGCGTGAGCACACGTGGAAGCGCTCGTCGTTCTCCGGCACCGAGATCTTCGGCAAGACCGTCGGCGTCGTCGGCCTCGGGCGAATCGGACAGTTGGTCGCTCAGCGACTGGCCGCCTTCGGCACGCATGTCGTGGCGTACGACCCGTACGTGTCGGCCGCTCGCGCCGCCCAATTGGGTATCGAGCTGCTCACCCTCGACGAGCTGTTGGGCCGCGCCGACTTCATCTCGGTGCACCTGCCCAAGACCAAGGAGACGGCCGGCCTGATCGGAAAGGACGCGCTGGCCAAGACCAAGCCCGGCGTCATCATCGTCAACGCGGCACGCGGTGGGCTGATCGACGAAGCGGCGCTCGCGGATGCGATCACCAGCGGCCACGTGCGCGGCGCCGGCCTCGACGTATTCGCCACCGAACCGTGCACGGACAGCCCGCTCTTCGAACTACCCCAGGTCGTGGTGACACCCCACCTCGGCGCGTCGACGGCAGAGGCGCAGGACCGGGCGGGCACCGACGTCGCCGAGAGCGTGAAGCTTGCGCTGGCAGGTGAGTTCGTCCCCGACGCGGTGAACGTCGGCGGAGGCGTCGTCGGCGAGGAAGTCGCGCCGTGGCTGGACCTGGTCCGCAAACTGGGCCTGTTGGTCGGCGTGTTGTGCAGCGAACTTCCGGTGTCCCTGTCGATTCAGGTCCGCGGCGAGCTGGCATCCGAAGATGTTGACGTACTGCGCCTTTCAGCGCTACGCGGATTGTTCAGCGCTGTCATCGAGGACCCGGTGACGTTCGTCAACGCGCCGGCGCTGGCGGCCGAACGCGGTGTCGAGGCCGACATCAGTACCGCCACCGAGAGCCCGAACCACCGCAGTGTGGTCGACGTGCGCGCGGTGTACTCCGACGGTTCGGTCGCCAATGTTTCCGGCACGCTGTCGGGTCCGCAGCTGGTCGAGAAGATCGTCCAGATCAACGGCCGCAACTTCGATCTGCGCGCCGAGGGCGTCTACCTGATCATCAACTACATCGACCAGCCGGGCACATTGGGCAAGATCGGCACCCTCCTCGGCACCGCCGACATCAACATTCACGCCGCCCAGCTCAGCGAGGATGCGGAGGGTCCGGGCGCGACGATCCTGCTGCGCATCGACCGAGACGTACCTGAAGACGTCCGGGCGGCGATCACCGCGGCCGTCGGCGCCAAGCTGCTGGAAGTGGTGGACCTGACGTGAAACTGGCGGTCATCGCGGGCGACGGCATCGGCCCGGAGGTCATCGACGAAGCGGTCAAGGTACTCGACGCCGTCGTGCCGGGTGTCGACAAGACCAGCTACGACCTCGGGGCGCGGCGGTACCACGCCACCGGAGACGTCCTGCCCGAATCGGTGCTCGACGAGCTGCGCGCGCACGATGCGATCCTGCTCGGCGCCATCGGCGATCCGTCGGTTCCCAGCGGTCTGCTGGAACGCGGCCTGCTGCTGCGAATCCGGTTCGCACTCGACCACCACATCAATCTGCGTCCCGCCCGGCTCTACCCGGGGGTGAGCAGTCCGTTGGCCGGGAACCCGGACATCGACTTCGTCGTGGTCCGTGAGGGCACCGAGGGCCCCTACACCGGGACCGGTGGAGCAATCCGCGTCGGGACGCCCCATGAAATCGCCACCGAGGTCAGCGTCAACACCGCGTTCGGCGTGCGACGGGTCGTGCACGATGCGTTCGGCCGCGCGGCGAAGCGACGCAAACACCTGACCCTGGTGCACAAGAACAACGTCCTGACCTACGCGGGCGCACTGTGGTGGCGCACCGTGCAGGAGGTCAGCGCCGAGTACCCCGACGTCGAGATCGCCTATCAGCACGTCGACTCCGCCACCATCCACCTCGTCACCGACCCCGGCCGCTTCGACGTCATTGTCACCGACAACCTGTTCGGCGACATCGTCACCGACCTCGCGGCCGCGGTGTGCGGTGGCATCGGCCTGGCGGCCAGCGGCAACATCGACGCGACCCGAACCAACCCGTCGATGTTCGAGCCGGTGCACGGCAGCGCACCCGACATCGCGGGACAGGGCATCGCCGATCCCACCGCAGCGATCATGTCGGTGGCGCTGTTGCTTGCGCACGCGGGCGAACTCGAAGCGGCCGCTCGCGTCGACAAGGCCGTCGAGCATCATCTGGCCACGCGCGGTGACGAGACGCGGTCCACCACCGAGATCGGCGATCGGATCGCGTCAAATCTCTAGTCGCGTGGCGACACTGAGCCGGCAGTGCTGGCTGTTCGCGATCGGTTCGACACTGTTCGCGATCGCCACGACCCCGGGGTTGTCCGCAACGGCAGGTGCAGGGATCGCCAACCTGTTGTGCTTCATCGGATCCTGGTTCTTCACCACCGCGGGCTGGATGCAGCTCGTCCTGGCCCCTCCCGCGCAGCGCATCGGATGGCTCTCCGCGGCAACCCAGTTCGTCGGGACGATCCTTTTCAACATCAGTACCGGCTCTGCCCTATGGGCACATGCGGTCAAACCGGAGCGCCGACTCGTCTGGGCGCCGGACGCTCTGGGGTCGCTGGCGTTTCTGATCAGCGGTGTCCTCGGCGTGATCGACGGCGGTCGTCGGCATCATCGAGCTGAAATCACGTGACTGGCAGGGCGAGTGGATCAACATGATCGGCTGCGTCGCTTTCGCGGTGTCCGCGCTCGGCGCCTTCGTCAGCGAATCCGGTGTCACCGCCGATGCGTGGATGGCGAACCTGGGTACGTTCATCGGCGCCCTCTGCTTCCTGGTCGCCGCACTGGTCATGCTTCCGCGCCGCGCGCAGCGCGAGTGAGTTCAGTCCGGCTTTGGTTCGACCGGGACCACGGGTATGGCCAGCAGCGGCAGGAGCGCGGAAACCGCGAACGCCACCGGGTAGCCGAGGGCGCCGATCAAGGCGCCGAACGCGGGGGCCGACACGGCGGAGGCGAAGAGTTGACTGGTGTTCTGCGTGCCCAATGCCCGTCCGCTCCAGAACGGTCCGGCGATCTCGGCGATGGCGGTGAATGCCAGCCCGTTGTCCGAGACGGTGATCACCGACGCGATCACCATGATCGCTACGCTGATCGGCGAACTGAGCCAGTCGGTCACCGCCAGCAGACCCATCGCGGCGGCGGCCGCCAGGGCAATGGTGCGGATCGGCCTCAGTCGCGAACCCGTCACATCCGACCAACGGCCTGCGGCGATTCGACCACCTGCACCCAACACCTGCGCCACCGTGACGAGAGCGCCTGCCGACGCTGCCGACCATCCTCGGTCGGTCATCAACCACACCAATGCGAACGTCCACAGCACCGCTTGAGGCACCACCAGTAGTACAGAGACAGCGTGTATCCGGGTCAAGACCGACGATGCGCGATAGGGATTCGCCAGGTGCTCGGGTGGGGCCTCCGAGCGTGGTGGACGTGGCGGATCGATCACGAACACCGCGCATACGACCGCGGAAAGCGCGCACACGATCGCCGGAAAACACAGTGCCGCAGAGATGCTGTACGCGTCGGCCACGCGCGGAATCACCAAGGCGCCCAGGCCGACCCCGAGCGGTGTCGCGGTTTGGCGGATACCCATGACCAAGCCGCGTCGATCCGGTGGGAACCAGCCGACCACCAGTCGGCCGCTGGCCGAATTGCTACTTGCGGCGGCCATTCCGCCGAGCATCAGGAACGCACCCATGGCGAACAGCGAGTCGACGGAAGCGGCTGCGAACGCCGCCGCGGCGATGAGCACCGAACCGAGGCTCAACACGATGCGCTCGCCGAACCGGTCGACGAGGTAGCCCCACGCGATGAGCGTGAGGACCAAGCCGAAACCGGGTAGCGCTGACAGCAGGCCGGCAGCCCCGAGATCGAGTCCGCGCTCGCGCTGCAAGCTTGGAATGAGAAAGGCCACACCGTTGATGAATACGTTGGCGCTTGTCGTCGCGGCCAGCGCAATGACAAGCAGCGACCAGCGTCGCGCGGTGCCTATCGTGTCCGCGGACATCGCTCCATAGTCGCACGGCCATCTCATATATCTGAACTTCTATCTCAATATCTGAGACACTGTCGGGGCGGGAGCGGCCGCAGCACCGAGGATCGGGGCCACTAGGCTGACGGCATGCGCCTTGGACGTATCGCCAGCCCAGACAGCGTCTGCTTCGTCAGCATCGAGGGTCCTCTCGACGACTCGGCCCGGGCAGTCGCCAAAGAAATCGCCGAGCATCCCTTCGGCACTCCGACCTTCACCGGACGGGAGTGGCCGCTGGCCGACGTGCGGATACTCTCGCCGATTCTGGCCAGCAAGGTCGTATGCATCGGGAAGAACTATGCGGCGCACGTCGCGGAAATGGGCGGGGGAGATTTCCCTGATCCGGTCATGTTCATGAAGCCCAACACCGCGATCGTCGGTCCGAACGTGCCGATTCAGTTGCCGGCCGACGCCAACCCGGTGCACTTCGAGGGTGAACTCGCCGTCGTCATCGGCCGAGTCTGCAAGGACGTTCCCGCCGCGCGCGCCGCGGAGAACATCCTGGGCTACACGATCGCCAACGACGTGTCGGCGCGTGATCAGCAGAAGAAGGACGGCCAGTGGACTCGGGCGAAAGGTCACGACACGTTCTGTCCGCTCGGACCGTGGATCGTCACCGATCTGGATCCGTCCGATCTGGCGTTGCGCACCGAGGTCAACGGCGAGACCAAACAGGACAGCCGGACATCGCTGATGATTCACGATGTCGGGGCCATCGTTGAGTGGATTTCGGCGGTGATGACACTGCTGCCCGGCGATGTCATCCTGACCGGGACGCCGGACGGTGTGGGCCCCATTGAAGGCGGCGACACCGTCACCGTCACCATCGAAGGTATCGGGAGCCTTTCCAATCCGGTTGTGCGCAAGGGAAAGTCATGACAGCTGATATGCGGGTGCGGTTCTGCCCGTCGCCAACCGGCACTCCGCACGTCGGCCTGATCCGTACCGCGCTGTTCAATTGGGCCTACGCGCGACATTGCGGCGGGGCCTTCGTATTCCGCCTGGAGGACACCGACGCCGAACGAGACAGTGAGGAAAGCTATCTGGCGCTGTTGGACGCCCTGAGCTGGCTGGGGCTCAACTACGACGAAGGTCCCGACATCGGTGGACCGTACGCTCCGTACCGGCAGTCGGAACGCGGCGAGATATATCGGGACGTGCTGACACGGCTACAGGAATCCGGTGACGCCTATGAGGCGTTTTCGACGGCCGAGGAAGTCGAAGCCCGGCACGTCGCCGCGGGCCGAAACCCCAAACTCGGCTACGACAACTACGACCGCGAACTCACCGAAGCCCAGCGCTCCGCGTTCCTCGACGAGGGTCGCAGGCCAGTGCTCCGGCTACGGATGCCCGCCGAAGACATCACCTGGAATGACCTCGTCCGCGGGGAAACAACATTCGCGGCGGGTGTGGTTCCCGATTTCGCGCTGACCCGCGCCAGCGGTGATCCGTTGTACACCTTGGTCAATCCGGTCGACGACGCGCTGATGAAGATCACGCACGTCCTCCGTGGCGAGGACCTGCTCCCGTCCACACCGCGCCAGATCGCGCTGTACCAGGCATTGATTCGTATCGGCGTCGCCGACCGGGTGCCCGAGTTCGCTCACTTGCCAAGCGTTCTGGGAGACGGCAACAAGAAGCTGTCGAAGCGCGATCCGCAGTCGAACCTGTTCATTCACCGCGAACGCGGCTTCATTCCGGAGGGGCTGCTGAACTATCTGGCGCTGCTGGGCTGGGGTATCGCCGAAGACCACGACGTGTTCAGCCTCGATGAGATGGTGGCTGCCTTCGACGTCGTCAACGTCAACTCCAACCCCGCCCGGTTCGATCAGAAGAAGGCGGACGCTCTCAACGCCGAGCACATCCGCATGGTGAGTGAGGACGATTTCACCGCGCGGCTCGCGGCGTATTTCGCTGCCCACGGCTACGACACGGGACTCGACGAAGCTCAATTCGCGGAGGCCGCGCGGCTCGTGCAGACCCGAATCGTGGTGCTCGGCGATGCATGGGACCTGTTGAAGTTCCTCAACGACGCCGAGTTCTCGCTCGATGAGAAGTCGGCTGCCAAGGAGCTCAAGCCCGAAGCCGTCGCGGTGCTGGAGGCCGCGCTCGCCGCGCTCGAAACAGTCGGCGAGTGGAGTACGGGGGAGATCGAGAACGCTCTGAAGGTGTCGTTGTTGGAGAATCTGGAGCTCAAGCCGCGCAAGGCGTTCGGCCCGCTGCGTGTTGCGGCCACGGGTGCGTCGGTCAGCCCGCCGCTCTTCGAATCGCTCGAGCTTCTAGGTCGGGACCGCAGCCTGCAGCGGCTACGCGCGGGACGCGATCGTGCCGCCACCGTCGCAGACCCGGCGTGAGAAGGTGGCTGCAAATCTTTGGTAGTCTGCACGTCGGCCCGAAACAATGCGCGGCGGCGCCGCCGATTGCTTGGTCGGGTCGAAAAGGGCCTGTGACCTGCGGTTACAGGTAGCCAATGGGGTATGGTGTAATTGGCAACACAGCTGATTCTGGTTCAGCCATTCTAGGTTCGAGTCCTGGTACCCCAGCCATTCGCGATGAGCGCTCGCGCGAAGTGCACGGGCCTCGAGCTGATTAGGTCCGCATAACCCGCTGGGCTATGCTGGCTGTCCGGAAATAGTTCTGGCCCCCGTCGTCTAGCGGCCTAGGACGCCGCCCTCTCACGGCGGTAGCGTGGGTTCGAATCCCATCGGGGGTACCAAGCGAGTGAGCCGAGAGCAGAGAGCTTGCTCTCGTGCCGAGGCGATTGAGCCTTGCAGTACAAATAGTCATTCACAGCCTGCGGGTGAGCGCATCGGCGGCGGCCAAAAGGTCGGCGGCCCATCGTGCTCCAGGGCGACGGCCCATTCGGTCGATCGGCCCGGACACCGATACAGCGGCGATCACCGCACCGGTGGCATCGCGCACCGGCGCCGACACACTCGCAACCCCCGGCTCGCGTTCCGCGGCGCTCTGCGCCCAGCCACGTTTGCGGACCTCGGCGAGGGTCCGGTCGGTGAACTTCGCGCTGGGCAACACCGCCTGCTGCGTGGCGGCGTCGGCATAAGCCAGCAGTACCTTGGCGCCTGAGCCGGCCGTCATCGGCAATCGCGCGCCGACCGGGACGGTATCCCGAAGCCCGGCAGGTGGTTCCAAGGCGGCGATACATGTGCGCGCGTGTCCTTCACGACGATAGATCTGCACGCTCTCTCCGGTGATCTCACGCAGGCGCGGCAACACCACGGCGCCGGCGGCCAGCAAGGGGTCGTTGACCTGTCCCGCCAACTCGGTGAGCGCAGGCCCGAGCCGCCATTGGCCGTCTCCGTTGCGGATCAACAGCCGATGCACTTCCAGACCCGCGGCCAAGCGGTGCGCGGTCGCACGCGGGAGGCCGGTGCGCTCGCACAGCTCTGCCAATCCGCACGGCGAATCCGCGATCGCGTGCAGCACCCCCATGGCTTTGTCCAGCACCCCGATACCGCTATCCTGTCTCACAGGGAGATACTAGCTTCCCAGAATGTGAGAAAGTCAAGATGGCAGCCCAGGACAAGCCACGCACGCTCGCCGAAAAGGTGTGGGACGACCACGTCGTCGCGAAGGGGTCGGGTGACGGCGCGGCCCGCGAACCCGACCTCATTTACATCGACCTACACCTTGTGCATGAGGTCACCAGCCCGCAGGCGTTCGACGGCCTTAGGCTCAAGGGTCGGCCGGTCCGCAGACCGGATCTGACGATTGCCACCGAAGACCACAACGTGCCGACGATCGACATCGACAAGCCGATCGCCGATCCGGTCTCCCGCATTCAGGTCGAGACGCTGCGTCGCAACTGTGAAGAGTTCGGCATCCGGTTGCACCCGATGGGTGACGTCGAACAAGGCATCGTTCACATCATCGGGCCGCAGTTGGGCTTGACTCAGCCGGGGATGACGGTGGTGTGTGGCGACAGCCATACCTCCACCCACGGTGCGTTCGGTGCGCTCGCGATGGGCATCGGCACATCCGAGGTCGAGCATGTCCTCGCGACGCAGACGCTTCCGCTGCGGCCTTTCAAGACGATGGCGGTCAATGTCGACGGGCAGCTGCCTGCGGGCGTGAGCGCAAAGGACATCATCCTCGCGGTGATCGCAAAGATCGGCACCGGCGGGGGACAGGGATACGTCATCGAATACCGCGGCAGCGCCATCGAATCGCTGTCGATGGAAGGACGCATGACGGTCTGCAACATGAGCATCGAGGCCGGGGCGCGCGCCGGAATGGTCGCACCCGACGAGACAACTTTCGAGTTCTTGCACGGTCGCCCGCACGCGCCGAAGGGGGCGGACTGGGATGCCGCAGTAGCGGCGTGGAGTCAGTTGCGCACCGACGAAGGCGCGGAATTCGACACCGAGGTCTACATCGATGCCGCGACGCTGAGCCCATTCGTCACGTGGGGGACCAACCCTGGGCAAGGAGTTCCGCTGTCGGCGTCGGTACCGGACCCAGAGCTGATCTTTGACGACGGCGAGCGCCAAGCGGCCGAAAAAGCGTTGGCGTATATGGATCTTCGGGCCGGAACGTCGATGCGTGACATCACCGTGGACACCGTCTTCGTGGGCTCGTGCACGAACGGGCGCATCGAGGATCTGCGGGTGGTCGCCGACGTGCTCATGGGTCGCAAGGTCGCCGATGGCGTGCGGATGCTCATTGTGCCCGGCTCGATGCGGGTGCGAGCGCAGGCCGAATCAGAGGGCCTCGGTGAGATCTTCGCCGCCGCCGGCGCGGAGTGGCGGCAGGCCGGATGCTCGATGTGTCTTGGAATGAATCCAGATCAACTGTCCCCGGGGCAGCGCTGCGCATCGACGTCGAACCGAAATTTCGAGGGACGGCAGGGCAAAGGAGGGCGCACTCATTTGGTGTCGCCTGCTGTCGCCGCGGCCACCGCTGTGCGCGGCACGTTGTCCTCTCCCGCCGATCTGACTCACTCATAGGAGCTCTGTGATGGAACCATTCCGCACTCATACCGGCATCGGCGTTCCGCTTCGCCGGTCCAATGTCGACACCGACCAAATAATCCCCGCCGTGTATTTGAAGCGGGTAACCCGAACAGGTTTCGAGGATGGCTTGTTCGCGGCGTGGCGGTCCGACCCGTCTTTCGTCCTCAACATGTCCCCGTTCGACAAGGGATCGGTGTTGGTCGCGGGTCCCGATTTCGGCACCGGTTCGTCGCGAGAGCACGCCGTGTGGGCGCTCATGGACTATGGATTCAGAGTCGTCATCTCATCTCGCTTCGCCGACATTTTTCGCGGCAACGCGGGCAAGGCGGGCCTCTTGGCGGCCGAAGTCGCCCAAGATGATGTCGAACTTTTATGGAAGCTCATCGAGGAGCATCCCGGCATGGAAATTACTGTGAATCTTCAAGATCGGAACGTCGTCGCGGGAACAGTCATGGTGCCGTTCAACATTGACGATTACACCGCCTGGCGACTCTCCGAAGGACTCGACGATATAGGTCTTACGCTGCGGAAATGCGATGAAATCGATTCATACGAAGCACGCCGTCCGAGCTGGAAACCGCGCGCCTTGCCAGCGTGACGGATTGGCTTTCTGAGCCGAATCTTCACCCCTGAACCCGGTTATCGGGACCCCCGGCAGGAGCTCAAGGGGGGCAAGAAAGTTCGCTAGATTCTGCTGAAATTGCGCGTGGCTCTTGGAAATCAGTGGCCATTGGGTTTACCGTGTCCACTAGTCGGCCCAAAGTGGGCTACTGGTTTTCGGAGGTTTTGCATGAACAAAGCAGAGCTCATCGACGTACTCACGGAGAAAATGGGCTCGGATCGTCGGTCAGCAACCGCTGCGGTCGAGAATGTCGTCGACACAATCGTGCGTGCGGTTCACAAGGGTGACAGTGTCACCATTACCGGCTTCGGCGTTTTCGAACAACGTCGTCGTGCTGCTCGTGTTGCGCGTAACCCGCGCACCGGCGAGACCGTGAAAGTTAAGCCCACATCCGTGCCGGCATTCCGTCCCGGTGCACAGTTCAAAGCGGTTGTTTCTGGGGCACAGCGCCTCCCGTCGGAAGGACCAGCAGTGAAGCGTGGCGTGACTGCGGGCGGCGCCCGCAAGGCCGTTAAGAAGACGGCGGCCAAGAAGGCGGCCAAGAAGGCTCCCGCCAAGAAGGCAGCCAAGCGCACCGCCGCCAAGAAGGCTCCGGCCAAGAAGGCAGTGAAGCGCACCGCCGCCAAGAAGGCTCCGGCCAAGAAGGCTGCAGTCAAGAAGGCGGCCAAGAAGTCACCGGCCAAGAAGGCGGCGAAGAAGTCACCGGCCAAGAAGGCTGTGAAGCGCACTGCCGCCAAGAAGGCTGTGAAGCGTTCCCCGGCCAAGAAGGCTGTGAAGCGCGCCCCGGCCAAGAAGGGCCGCAGGTAAGTTCAACATCGAACACGCCGTGGGTCGCGCCGGCTGAGCCGGTAATTAAAGCGAAAGTGACCCACGGCGTGTTTGTGTCTGACGAGCTTCAGCCGGCCGCAGCGTTCATTTCTTGAGGGCGAGCGGACTGCCGATGTGATCGGCGGCGATCAGGCGTCCGTCGAAGAGCGACAGGACCCAGGTGCTGCCCTTGCGGTTGCGCGATTTGTCAGGGCGGACGCCGTCACGCTCGCACCACCATGAGATGAGATCCGGAATCACCTTGCCCTGAGTGCAGATCACCGGGGTGCCGTCGGCGGCGGCGATCTCCAAGAAACGGTTACGCGAGGCTTTGCGATTCTCCGCATACGCCTCTTCGGTCAGCAGTGGCTCGCTGCTGATGTCGGCACCGAGTTCCTCGGCCAGCGGCGCGATCGTCTGATGGCACCGAGTCCGGTCGGCGGCGTACAGCGTTTCGGCGCCGAAGGACAGCAACTGTCCGACGAGAGACTCGGCCTGCGCGCGGCCGTGCTTGTCCAAAGGTCGGTTGCGGTCGTCACCTTTGTATCGCGACTTGCTGCCCGCGGTGCCGTGCCGGACGATCAACACCGTCTTCGTATCGGCCGGCAGCTTCTTGAAGCGGCGTAGGACCTTTCGGTCGTGCGGGTAGCCGACCGCCTTGATGGCTTCGGATATGGGAAGCCATTTGAGTTCGTCGACTTCCGAGTTCGGGCTGAACTCGCCGCCGATGGCGCGGGCAGTCCAGTACCGCACCTTCTTGGTGCTTTGGTCGACGGGATAGGTCACCGCGGCCAACCGCCGGCCGAGATGTGCCGCGTAGCCGGTCTCCTCGGCGACCTCGCGGACGGCGGTCACGGGTTCGGTCTCGCCGGGGTCGACTTTGCCTTTGGGAAGTGACCAATCGTCGTACCGGGGACGGTGAATGACCGCGACTTCGGGTGAGGCGGCATCATCACCCGGTCGCCACAGCACCGCACCCGCGGCAAATACGGCCTTGCCCGCCGGAACCGCGCGGGGTGGGTTGTCCCTCGGCACGTCAACTCCTGCTGGTCATTCGGGGCCTCGAGAGCTCACAGCCGACGGATCTCAAGGGTGCCGATGGCGTTCCATCAACGACACCTGATGGTCGCGGACCGTCTCGCCCTCTCGCGGCGACGCTGTCCACTTACCATCCATGTCCAACTCCCAGCACCGGGTTGACGGATCTAGGGCGGAATCGAAGACGTCGTTCAGCTGTGAAGTCAGCCTCGGATCCTTAACTTGAGCCATCACCTCGACTCGCCGGTCGAGATTACGATGCATCATGTCCGCGCTCCCGATCCAGAACTCGTCGGTGGCGCGGAAATGAATAATTCGCGAGTGCTCGAGGAACCGCCCCAGAATCGAGCGCACCGTGATGTTTTCGGAGAATCCGGCCACGCCGGGACGCAGTGCACAGATGCCGCGGACCACCACCTCGACGCGGACCCCTGCCTGCGATGCTCGATAGAGCGCATCGATCACCTGCTCGTCGACCAGCGCGTTGGCCTTCAGCCGAATACCGGCATCCGCTCCCGATTGCTTGGCGGCGATCTCGCGTTCGATCCGCTCGATGATCCCCTTGCGGACACCGTAGGGCGCGACCAACAGATTGCGGTACGACTCTTTGCGTGAGTACCCGGTGAGCGAGTTGAACAGATCTGTGAGGTCGGCGCCGATGTCCGGCGCAGCCGTCAACAGGCCGACATCTTCATAGAGGCGTGCGGTCTTGCTGTTGTAGTTTCCGGTGCCGATATGGCAGTAACGCCGGATCGTGGATCCTTCGCGACGCACGACGAGGCAGGTCTTGCAGTGCGTCTTCAACCCGACCAGTCCGTAAACCACATGCACGCCCGCACGTTCAAGGGCGCGGGCCCATTTGATGTTGGCCTGTTCGTCGAAGCGCGCTTTGATCTCAACCAGCGCGACAACCTGTTTGCCTGCCGCCGCCGCGTCGATCAGCGCGTTGACGATGGGTGAATCGCCCGATGTCCGGTACAGCGTCTGCTTGATGGCCAACACGTTGGGATCGGCGGCGGCCTGCTCGATGAACCGCTGCACCGAAGTGGAAAACGAATCGTAGGGGTGGTGCACCAGCACGTCGCCGTCACGCAGCGTCGAGAAGATGCTCTTCGGTGTTTCCCGCTCACCGAATGCGGGCGGCGTCGCAGGTACGAACGGACGGTCTTTCAGCGCCGGGCGGTCCTGGTCATAGATCTGCCACAGCGACGACAGGTCGAGAAGCCCCGGTACCTCGATGACATCACCGGTGTCGACGTCGAGTTCGCGCAAGAGCAACTCGAGCATGCTCTCGGTCATATCGTCGGACACTTCGAGGCGCACCGGCGAACCGAAGCGCCGACGCGCCAATTCTCGCTCCAGCGCCTGCAACAGATCTTCGTCACGGTCCTCTTCGACCTCGAAGTCGGCGTTGCGGGTGATGCGGAAAGCATGATGCTCGACGATCTCCAGACCCGGGAACAGCACCGGCAGGAACGCGGCGATCAGTTCCTCCATCGGAAGGAACCGCACCGCATCCGAGGAACCTTCGCGGCGCGCCAACTCGACAAAGCGATCCACGTTGTCGGGCACTTTGATTCGAGCGAAGTGCTGTCCGCCGTCCTCGGGTTGCCGCACGGTGACGGCAAGGTTCAGGCTGAGCCCGCTCACAAACGGGAACGGATGTGCCGGATCGACGGCCAGCGGCGTCAGGACCGGGAACACCTGTTCATGAAAATAGGTCGACAGCCGGGAGCGCTCGTCCTCATCCACTTCGGCCCACGTCACGATCACGATGCCCTCGTCGGCGAGCGCGGGCCGCACCGCGTCGAGAAACACATGGGCGTGCCTGTTGGAGATCTGCTGAGTGCGCTCGTTGATCCGGCGTAGTTGCTCACGCGGCGACAGGCCATCCGCCGACCGCACCGACAACCCCATCTCGTCGCGTCGTTTCAGTCCCGCCACTCGAACCATGTAGAACTCGTCGAGGTTGGACGCGAAGATCGCGAGGAACTTCGCCCGCTCGAGGAGCGGCAGCGACGGGTCGGCGGCGAGCGCAAGGACGCGCGCGTTGAAGTCGAGCCAACTCAGTTCGCGGTTGAGGTAGCGGTCTTCCGGCAGGGCGTTGTCGACCGCTTGCGATGTCGCAGCCGGTGGTGCTTCAGGCGCAGAATCTCCCGACTGGGGTGCCCCGGGACGAGTCGACGTCGCCGGCTGCGCGGTGCCGGTCGTCGATCCGGTGTCGGTCTCGAGGATCTCGGTATCGGCTTCCGTCATCTCTCAAATGATTCCCTATCGAGTAGTCACGCGGCCACCGCGATGAAGAACTGTTACCTGACACCAGCGATGGCCTGCGCAGTTGTCGGGCCGATACCGAGTCGACGTGCTACCAACAGGTCATCCGGTGTGTCGATGTCACAGCGCAGCCCGGGCCACGCGCCGGTCAGCTCGATGGCGCCCGAATGGCGATGGCGGTCGGCTGAGTCCTGGCCGAACCGCGGATCCAGCGCGACGCCGAGGGCGATCAACGCCGAGGTGCCCGTACCGTGGCGGTCGCCGACGAAGCTGCGGGGGTAGGCGCGGCCGGCCGCGATCGCCTCGCCCAGCTCCTGCGGTTGCAATGCGGGCAGATCTCCCTGCAGCACAACGATGTTCGACGTCTCGGGCCGCACCCTTTCCTCCGCCGCGGCGATGGCGTTGTTCAGCGGGTTCTGATGGCCCTGCGGCGTCGGATCGGGGAGCACTCGTGCACCGAGCTGCCTGGCGGCGTCGCCGGCTACATCGTCGGGTGTCACCACGGTGACGGACTGCACCGCCGGCACGGCCGCGGCAGCGGTGATGGTGTCGATCAGCATTGCCAGCACGACGGCTTCGCGGGTGGTCGCGGAGAAGACCGGTGCCAGCCGCGTCTTCGCGGCGCCCAGGCGTTTGACCGCGATCACCAGCCCGATATCGGCTTCCGATTGCCCGCCCACGAGCGCCATCCTGCCAGCAGACCGTGCCGCGCTAGGGTGAAGGCGTGGTCGACGCGGCAGTGCTGGGGGCCGGAGCTTGGGGAACGGCACTCGCCAAGGTCCTGGCGGACGCCGGCAATGAGGTGCGGTTGTGGGCCCGTCGGCCCGAGTTGGCCGACGAGATCAACCGCACCCATCGCAACCCGTTCTATCTCGATGACGCGGAGCTGCCGGAGACGATCCGCGCGACCAGCGATCCCGCCGAAGCGCTCACCGGGGCGTGCACGGTGTTACTTGCCGTGCCCGCTCAGTCGTTGCGGGCCAACCTCGTGCAGTGGGCTCCTCTGATCGGCGGCGACGCCACACTGGTAAGCCTGGCCAAAGGCATCGAGCTCGACACGTTGATGCGGATGAGCCAGGTGATCATTCAGGTCACCGGGGCAGACCCGTCGCGCGTCGCGGTGATCTCCGGGCCCAACCTCGCCAGCGAAATCGCCGATGAGCAACCGGCGGCCACCGTCGTCGCGTGCAGCGACTCCGGACGGGCCGTGACGCTGCAGCGTGCGTTCTCGACCGGATACTTCCGTCCGTACACCAATGCCGATGTCATCGGCGCCGAGGTCGGCGGTGCATGCAAGAACGTCATCGCGCTGGCGTCCGGCATGGCTGCCGGAGTCGGGCTGGGGGAGAACACCGCAGCAGCGATCATCACTCGCGGGCTCGCCGAGATCATGCGACTCGGAATCGCGTTGGGCGCCAAGCCGGCAACGCTGGCCGGCCTGGCGGGCGTCGGCGATCTCGTCGCGACCTGCACGTCACGGCGCTCCCGCAACCGCTCGTTCGGCGAACGGCTGGGCAAAGGCGGCACCATGGAGTCTGCGACGCGCGCCGCGGATGGCCACGTCGCAGAGGGTGTGACGTCGTGCCAGTCGATACTCGCACTTGCGGCCAGCTACGACGTCGAGATGCCGCTCACCGATGCCGTGAATCGGGTCTGCCACAGAGGCGCATCGGTGTATGAGGCGGTGGCACTCCTGCTAGGGCGCAGTACGAAACCGGAGTAGGACGTGGACGGTCTATACGGCGATTCGACTCGCAGCGTCAAAGCAGTTGGCTCGGAACCGGTTTCGGGAAGCCCAGTCGTATCGCCTCCCGTGCTCGCGTCGACGTTTCATCTCTCCCCGGACGAGACGGAGCCGTCTGACAAGTACGGGCGGTATTCGAATCCCACGTGGCGACAACTGGAGTCGGCGCTCGCAGAACTCGAAGGAGCCGCCACCGCGTTGACGTTCGGTTCCGGGATGGCCGCCATCACCGCAGTGTTGCGTGTGCTGGCCAAGCCCGGCACCAAACTCGTGGTGCCTGCCGACGGCTACAACCAGGTTCGCAGCTATGCCAGGGAATACCTTGCACCACTTGGGGTCACGGTGGTGGAGGTGGCATGCGCTGCGATGTGTGCCGCAACCGCCGATGCGGACGTGGTGCTCGCGGAGACGCCGGTCAATCCCGGGCTCGATGTCGTCGATTTGCACCGGTTGGCGATGGACTGCCGGCGCCGGGGGGCGACGCTCGTGGTCGACAACACCACCGCGACGCCACTGGGCCAGCAGCCGCTGTCCCTCGGCGCCGACCTCGTCGTCGCCAGCGCGACGAAATCACTGTCGGGACACAGCGATCTGATTGCGGGATATGTCGCGGGCAGCCATCCGGAGTTGATGGCCGCCGTGGAGCAGGAGCGTCTGCTTGCCGGTCCAATTCTCGGTCCGTTCGAGGCGTGGCTGGTGTTGCGAAGTCTGGGCAGCGCGGGCCTGCGGTTCGAACGGCAGTGCCACAACGCACAAGCGCTCGCGGTGATGTTGCTCACTCATCCGGCGGTGCGCTCGGTCCGCTATCCCGGGTTGCCCGACGATCCGTCACACCAGATCGCGGCCCTGCAGATGAAGCGGTTCGGCGGGCTCGTCGCAATCGAACTGGACAGCGCGCAGGCCGTGCACTCCCTCGTGGAGCGCAGCGCGCTGCTGATCTCCTCGACGAGCTTCGGCGGCATCCACACCTCGCTGGACCGCCGCGCTCGCTGGAGCGATCCCGTCGCCGACGGATTCGCCCGGATCTCGCTGGGCATCGAGGACACCGACGACCTGATCAGCGATTTCGAACAGGCGTTATCCTGAAACCGCAGGTCAGGATATTGAAGCGACCCGCGGTGGGGCTGGACGGTAGCCTCTCTAGGTTGTGACTGCCAGCGATGAGCACGGGGCCGCGCCGGCGGCGACATCGGGCTTGGGCGCGGCCCGGCGTGTTCGCGTCGCCGTCGTCTACGGCGGCCGCAGCTCTGAGCACGCGATCTCCTGCGTTTCCGCAGGCAGCATCTTGCGCAACCTCGATCCGGAACGCTTCGAAGTGGTCGCCGTCGGCATCACCCCTGAGGGCGCGTGGATGCTCACCGACGCGGAGCCCGACGCCCTGGCCATCGCCGACGGCCGGTTGCCGCAGGTCACCGGCGAGTCGGGAAGGGAGCTGGCCCTCGCCGCCGACCCGGGACGACGTGGTGAACTGTTGTCGGTCGGCCGCGGTGCCCCCGAGGTGCTGGAGGCCGTCGACGTGGTCTTCCCGGTGCTGCACGGCCCGTACGGCGAGGACGGCACGATCCAGGGGCTGCTCGAGCTGGCCGGGGTGCCCTACGTCGGTGCGGGCGTGCTCGCCAGCGCGTCGGGGATGGACAAGGAGTTCACCAAGAAGCTGTTGGCCGCGGAGGGCCTGCCGATCGGCTATCAGGTCGTGCTCCGGTCGCGGCAGGAGACGCTGGACCTGGAGCAACGCGAACGGCTCGGACTGCCTGTGTTCGTGAAGCCCGCGCGCGGTGGATCGTCGATCGGCGTGAGCCGGGTGACGGCGTGGGATCAGCTGCCCGCGGCGATCGAGCTGGCGCGGCGCCACGACCCCAAAGTGATCGTCGAGGCGGCAGTCTTTGGACGTGAATTGGAGTGCGGCGTACTGGAATTCCCCGACGGCCGCGTAGAAGCCAGCACTGTGGGTGAGATCCGGGTGGCGGGTGTCCGCGGTCGCGAAGACTCGTTCTACGACTTCGCGACGAAGTATCTCGAAGACGCCGCTGAGCTCGACGTCCCCGCCAAGGTCGACGACAGCATTGCAGATGAGGTGCGACAGTTGGCGATTCGCGCGTTCCACGCCATCGACTGCCAGGGTCTGGCCCGTGTCGATTTCTTCCTGACCGACGACGGCCCGATCATCAACGAAATCAACACGATGCCGGGATTCACCACCATCTCGATGTTTCCGAGGATGTGGGCGGCCAGCGGTGTCGACTACCCGACGCTGTTGGCCACCATGGTCGAAACAGCACGCAAGCGCGGCACCGGGCTCCGCTAACCCACTGGTGCAGGGTCAACTGCCTTGGCGGGCAACGACTTCGTGATGACCCGCGAGATCTCCTGGATCGGCGTGGGCCCCGAGCCCGCAGGCAGCGTCAAGGCGACGTACACCGGACGATCCACGGCGAACCATGTGCTGCGCCCTTGGTCGGCGCCTGCGTCTTCGCCCGCCCCTGCTTCGCCCACCCGGAACCACGACACCTTGTCGACCACCTGTAGGGGGCTGCCGAGGACGAACTCCGCGGGCCGGTCCACACCACACCGCAGGATCACGGCCTCGCCGTCGGGAGCCGCACGCCACGCGGCGGCGGCCGGTGGCGCCGGGTCGGCAGCTGCGGCGCGCCGAAAGTCGCCGAGGCGTTCGGGCAGTGCGTCGACCAACGTCCGACAGTCCGCGCTGTCGGCGTACGGTGCCGGCACAGCGACGATCGCGACGGGCTTTTCAGTCGGGGGGGTCTGCCGAAGCGCCGCGAAGACGAGGATCGCGCCGATGGCGGCGACGGCCACGGCGATCGCCGCGATCATCAGGACCCTTGGCGGGCCGTCGCGGGTTTCGGTGTCGTCCACGGCCCAAACTCTATGGGCGCGCCCCGTCGGCGATCGGGCAGGTCAGGGTGCGGGTGATGCCGGGCACCTGCTGAACGCTGGGAACCACGCTGGCCTGCAGCTCGTCGTCACTCTGCGCGCCGATGCGGACCACCACGTCGTACGGACCGGTGACGTATTCGGCCGACACCACACCGGGCAGGGCGCAGAGCTGTTTGGCGACGACTTCAGCGCGGCCCACCTCGGTCTGAATCAGCATGAACGCCTCGGCCACCGGGCTGTCCTCCCTCTTGCTGCATAGACTCCACGCCGCAGGGACCAAACGTACCGCAGCTCAGGGGAGGCGACATGATGAGCGACGAGCCCCCTGAAACGCTGGCCGGGGTGGGCGAGTTCGCCGTCATCGACCGGTTGGTCGCGGACCGCGAGCAACCGGACTCGGTGGTGCTGGGGCCCGGTGACGACGCGGCGGTCGTATGGGCCGGCGGCGGGGCGACGGTCGTGTCGACGGACATGCTCGTCGAGGGGAGCCATTTTCGGCTGGACTGGTCGACGCCGCACGATGTCGGACGCAAGGCGATCGCGCAGAACGCGGCCGATATCGAGGCGATGGGTGCGACGCCCATCGCGTTCGTCGTCGCGTTCGGGGCGCCGGGCCGAACCGCCGCAGCACAAGCGGTGGAGTTGGCCGACGGCCTGTGGCACGAGGCGCGGCTCCTCGGCGCCGGCATCGTGGGTGGCGATCTGGTGACGGCGCCGCAGTGGGTGATCTCGGTGACGGCACTTGGCGATCTGGGCGGCCGCGACGCGGTTCGGCTCGACGGTGCACGAGCCGGTGAAACCATCGCGGTCGTCGGCGACAGCGGGTGGTCTGCCGCCGGTTATGCGTTGTGGCTCAACGATATTGACGGTTTTGAAGAATTGCGCCGCCGCCACTTGGTACCGGAGCCGCCGTACGGCCAGGGCCGCGTCGCCGCGGAAGCCGGTGCGACGTCGATGACCGACGTATCAGACGGTCTGATGGCCGATCTCGGACACATCGCGCGGGCGTCCGAGGTCGGCATCGATCTGTCGTCGGATTTGCTGAGCCCGGACCGCGATCCGCTTGCCGCAGCAGGCACCGCGCTGGGCGTCGATCCGTCGGACTGGGTGCTCGGCGGAGGCGAGGACCATTCGCTGGTCGCGACGTTTCCGGGACCACCGCCGCCCGACTGGCGGGTGATCGGACGGGTGCTCGACGGTCCGGCGAGGGTCCTGCTGGACGGGCAGCCGTGGCACGGGCAAGCGGGCTGGCAGTCGTTCTGATCGACTCCAATCGTTCGGGCACGCTAAGTTGACCCATCGTGACCGCACGACCGCTGAATGAAATCGTCGAAGAAGGATGGGCGAGTGCGCTCGAACCCGCGCGGGCACAGGTCGCCCAGATGGGGGAGTTTCTGCGCGCGGAGATCGCGGCCGGCCAACGATATCTGCCTGCTGGTCAGAATGTGTTGCGTGCCTTCACCTTCCCGTTCGAGCAGGTACGGGTTCTCATCGTCGGCCAGGATCCGTATCCGACGCCGGGCCACGCCGTCGGGCTGAGTTTCTCGGTGGCACCCGAGGTACGGCCGTTGCCGCGCAGCCTGGCCAACATCTTCACCGAGTACGTCGACGATCTTGGCTATCCGGCACCCGCGACGGGTGATCTGACGCCATGGGCCGAACGTGGCGTGATGCTGCTGAACAGGGTGCTCACCGTCCGGCCGGGGACACCGGCGTCGCATCGGGGTAAGGGTTGGGAAGCGGTGACCGAGTGTGCGATCCGGGCACTGGTCGCACGGCGGCAGCCCTTGGTCGCGGTGTTGTGGGGCCGCGACGCATCCACGTTGAAGCCGATGCTGGGCGCCGACTGCGTGGCCATCGAGTCGCCGCACCCGTCGCCGCTGTCGGCGTCGCGGGGTTTCTTCGGCTCGCGACCGTTCAGCCGTGCGAACGAACTACTCGAAAAGATGGGCGCCGACCCGATTGACTGGCGCCTTCCCTAGTCGCTCCGACGCGCGCCGGGGTAGTCGCCGGCAGCGAGCGCGCGGCGATGAGGGCGTCAGCCGCGCGAGACCTTCCCGGCCTTGATGCATGACGTGCACACGTTGACGCGCTTCTTGTTGCCACCGGGGTGGGTCACGGCGCGCACGGTCTGGATATTCGGATCCCACCGACGGCTGGTCCGGCGATGGGAGTGCGACACCGACTTGCCGAAGCCGGGGCCCTTCCCGCAGATATCGCACACGGCAGCCATATGTAGAACTCCTCGAATCAGTACTTGGGGGCCTGGGTTTCCGCCGCTAACGGCGGCGGGTCGACCCGACAACCTGACCAGGATACCGGCCACGCCAAGGATCACCAAAATGGTCTCCACAAGCGCGGACGTTCACCAAGGCGCTGTCAGGCCGAATGGCTAGGCTAGCGCCGACGGCGGCGCCTCGAGTCAGCGGCGCGTCGCCATAGCGGCGGGAGGTGGGGCATGTCGGATCGGCGGCTCGACGCCTCCGCATTGAGGGATTGGGCGTACACCGCCGTCGGCGACCTCATCACCCACACCGACGAGATCAACCGGCTCAACGTGTTCCCCGTCGCCGACGCCGACACCGGCACGAACATGCTGTTCACCATGCGTGGCGCGTGGGCGCAGGCCGACGCGCTGGCGGCATCCGACAACGTGGTGGATATCGCCGCCGCGCTGGCGCGTGGCGCTCTGCAGGGGGCACGTGGTAACTCCGGCGTGATCCTGTCCCAGATCTTGCGCGGGCTTGCCGATGTCACCGCCTCTGCGGCCGCCGATCGCGGCGGCGTCCTCGCCGACGTCGGCGGGGCGCTGTTCGGGGCGGCACTGCGGCATTCGGTAGCCCTGGTGGTCACCTCGATGGGTGAAGCGGTTCCCGGCACGATCGTCTCGGTGCTCCAGGATGCGGCGGGTGCCGCCGAGGATGCGGGTGCCGCCGATTCCGGGATCGCCGCGGTGGTCGCGGCGGCTGCCGACGCCGCGGCCCTTGCACTGGACGAGACCACGGGGCAACTCGACGTGCTGGCCGAGGCCGGCGTAGTGGATGCCGGCGGGCGGGGCCTGCTGGTACTGCTGGATGCGATGACCGCCACTTTGACCGGCCACGTCCGGCATCGCGAGGAGTACGTGCCGTCTCCGCCGCAGGCCCCCGTCGCCGCTGCCGCGACGGTCACGTCGCCCCAATTCGAGGTGATGTACCTGCTCAGCGGATGCGACGCAGCCGGGGTGGAGACCCTTCGCTGCAGCCTCGACCGGCTCGGGGAGTCAGTGGCGATCGCGACGACGGCCGACGCGGGCCAGTACTCCGTGCATGTGCACGCCGATGATGCCGGTGCCGCAGTTGAAGCGGGGCTGTCGCTGGGCACGCTGAGCCGTATCCAGATCACGTCGCTCACCGGTGCGGTGGGGCCGCGGCCGTCCGGCGGATGGGCCAGGGAACGGGCCGTGCTCGCCGTGGTCGACGGTGCCGGCGCCGAGGAACTGTTCGCGGGCGAGGGCGCACACGTGTTGCAACTCCAGGCCGGTGGACCCGTCAGCGCCAAACACCTGCTCCACGCCCTGGTCAATACAGGTGCGGCGCAGATCATGGTGTTGCCGAACGGATACGTCGCGGCCGAAGAACTGGTGGCGGGCTGCACCGCCGCGAGCGGGTGGGGTATCGACGTGGTGCCGGTGCCGACGGCGTCGATGGTGCAGGGGCTCGCCGCCCTGGCCATGCACGACGCCGATCGGCAAGCCGTCGACGACGGCTACACGATGGCGCGGGCCGCCGCGGGCGCCAGGCACGGATCAGTACGTGTCGCCACCGAGGAGGCGCTCACGTGGGCAGGCGCCTGCGAGCCCGGCGACGGCCTGGGCATTGCGGCCGACGAGGTGCTGATCGTGGGTAAGGACGTCGCGACGGCAGGCGCCGGACTGATCGATCTGCTGCTCGCCGCCGGTGGTGAACTCGTCACCGTGCTCACCGGTGCGGGTGTCGACGCAGGGGTCGGCGATGCATTGGCGGAGCACGTCCACCGCGAACACCTGGCCGCCGAGATCGTCACGTACCACACGGGCCATCGCGGCGACGCTCTGCTGATCGGCGTCGAGTAGCCGTGGCCAAGCTGACCGACCGGCTCGACTTCGTCATCGGTAAGAAGTCCGCCGACCTGCTGGAGGAGCACTTCGGCATCGTCACCGTCAATGATCTGCTGCGGCACTACCCGCGCAAGTACAGCGACGGATTGACTGTGCTCCAAGAAGGCGAAGAACTCGAAGAGGGCGAGCACGTCACGTTCGTCGACGAGATTTCGGCTACCCATGTCGGCGACATGAAGCCGCAGTTCGACAAAAAGACGAAGAAATACCGGTCGCGCAAGTGGCTTCGCGTGACGTTGGGGGACCGCAAGCCAGAGGTGACGGCTACCTTTTTCAATGCAGACTGGATGATCGAGAAGCTGAAAAAGGGCACCCGGTTGATGCTCTCCGGGGAAGTCGGCTACTTCCGGCGCACGCTTCAACTGACCCACCCCGCGTTTCTTGTTTTGAACGCACCGGGGGGCAAGCAGATCGGCACAAAATCGCTCACGACCATCGCTTCGGCGTCGGGCGCAACCGATGACGATTTGTTCAAGGCCTTTGAGCGGGAGTTCTTCCCGATCTACCCCGCCGACAGCAAGGTGCAGAGCTGGGACATCTACGCGTGTGTGCGCCAGGTGCTTGACGTTCTCGACCCGATCGACGAGCCGCTTCCGGAATCCTTTCTGCGGGAACACGATCTGATCGGCGAGGACGAAGCACTGAGGGCCGTTCACACCGCTGAAAAGGTTGTGGAACGCGATGCCGCGATCGCGCGTCTGACCTATGACGAGGCGTTAGGACTGCAATGGGCGCTGGCGCAGCGGCGCTTCGGCGAGCTGAGCGCGGCTGGGCCCGTCGCTCTCACGACGGACGACGGACTGGTCGCGGCGATGCGCCATCAGATGCCGTTCGAACTGACCGAAGGTCAAAAGGAAGTGCTGGAGGTGCTGACCGCCGAACTGGCGACGAGCCGACCGATGAACCGAATGCTGCAGGGCGAGGTCGGATCCGGCAAGACCATCGTGTCGGTGCTGGCAATGCTGCAGATGGTCGACGCGGGATATCAGTGTGCGCTGCTGGCTCCGACGGAAGTCCTCGCTGCCCAGCATGCCCGTTCGATACGCGACGTGCTCGGGCCGCTGGCAATGGCCGGCCAGCTCGGTGGCGCCGAGAAGGCGACGCGGATTGCGCTGTTGACGGGCTCGATGTCGCCGCAGCAGAAAAAGCAGGTGCGCGACGAAGTCGCCTCCGGCGAAGCGGGCATCGTGATCGGAACGCACGCGCTGCTGCAGGACACCGTCGAGTTTCATCGGCTCGGGATGGTCGTTGTCGACGAGCAGCACCGGTTCGGAGTCGAACAGCGAGACCGGCTGCGCGCCAAAGCGCCCGAAGGCGTTACGCCCCACCTGCTTGTGATGACCGCGACGCCGATACCGCGCACGGTCGCACTGACCCACTACGGCGACCTCGAGACGTCGATACTTCGTGAACTGCCGCGTGGTCGTCAACCGATCACCACCAACACGATCTTCCTCAAGGAGCATCCGCGCTGGCTCGACCGTGCCTGGCAACGGATCATCGAGGAGGTCGGTGCCGGCAGGCAGGCGTACGTCGTCGCGTCGCGCATCGACGAAGACGACAAGACACAGGCGAAAGGAAAAGGGAAGGGAGGCAACCAGGTCAAGGACGCGGGTCCACCGGCGACGACGGTCGTGGAACTGTTCGAGCGGCTGCGTAGCGGTCCTCTTTCGGGCCTGCGCTTGGGACTCATGCACGGTCGGTTGTCAGCCGATGAAAAGGACGCGGTGATGGGCGCGTTCCGCGCGGGTGACATCGACGTCCTGATCTGCACCACGGTGATCGAGGTCGGTGTCGACGTCCCCAACGCGACGGTGATGTTGGTGATGGATGGCGACCGGTTCGGTATCAGCCAGCTGCACCAGCTGCGCGGTCGCATCGGTCGAGGCCAACACCCGAGCTTGTGCCTGCTCGTCACCAAATTGCCGGAGAGCTCGAAGGCGGGGGAGCGCCTGCGGGCGGTCGCCTCGACGCTTGACGGGTTCAAGCTCGCCGATCTCGATCTCGTGGAGCGGCGCGAGGGGGATGTGTTGGGCTACAGCCAATCCGGGCGCCCGATCACGCTGCGGTTCCTGTCGCTCTTCGAGCATCTCGATCTGATTATCACCGCGCGCGACTTCTGCGATGCGCACTACTCGAGGAATCCGGACGACCCCGGGATGGCGGCCCTGGCCGCACCCTTCTCCGACACCGACCGCATCGAGTACTTGGAAAAGGCGTGAACCGAAAGCACCTGCTGTGGCTTCTTGCGATCGTCTCCATCGCGGTGTTCGTTGCCGTTCAGGTCACCAACTCTTCGATCAATCGGGCAGAGTTCATCGCCGGCGCCGACACGCCGACGGTGGCGCCCGGGGTCGATGTCCTCGCGGGTATCGCCCAGATACCGGTGCGCATCCGCGGGATGGATTATCGACGGGATGCGTTCGGCGACAGCTGGACCGACGAGAACCCGGCGCCCGGCGGCTACAACGGCTGCGACACCCGTAACGACATCCTCGACCGGGACCTCGTCGAAAAGACCTACGTGTCAATCAAGCGTTGTCCCGCCGCCGTGGCGACCGGCCTCCTGCACGATCCCTACACCAATGCGGAGATCGCCTTCACCCGCGGTGAAAAGACCGGCGCCGCAGTGCAGATCGACCACATCGTGCCGCTGGCGTTGGCGTGGGATCTCGGCGCCCGGCTCTGGACCGACGACCAGCGGCTGCGGTTCGCCAACGATCCGGCCAATCTCATCGCCGTCGCCGGAGCGGTGAATCAGGACAAAGGCGATCAGGAGCCGGCCACCTGGATGCCACCGAACACCGCGTTCCGTTGCCAGTACGCCATGCAGTTCATCGCCGTTATTCGTGGTTACGCGCTGCCGATCGACGCACCGTCGGCGGCGGCGTTGCGTGATGCTGCTGCGACCTGTCCGACGGGCTAGGCGCCGGTGTAGGTTTCGGGGTCCGGACGGAAACGCGTACCGTCGTTCAGCCCGTTGAGGGTGGCCATGTCGTCGTCGCTGAGCTCGAAGTCGAAGACCTCGATGTTCGACTTGATCCGCTCCGGTGACGATGAGCGCGGGATGACGATGTTGCCGAGCTGGATGCTCCACCGAATGAGCACCTGCGCCGGCGTCTTACCGTTCGCCTGCGCGACGGAACCGATCGTCGGGTTGTCCAACAGGTTTCCGACGCCCAAGGGGCCGTAGGCCTCGGTGACGATGCCGTGTTCGGCGTTGGTCGCGCGCAACTCAGCCTGGTTCAGCAGTGGATGCAACTCGATCTGGTTCACCGCGGGCGTGAAGAACGACAGATCGATGACGTTGGAGAGGTCCTCGGCGTGGAAGTTCGCCAAACCGATCGACTTGGTGTCGCCCTCTTCCTTCCTCTTCATCAGGCCGCCCCAGCTGTCCACGTACTTGCCGGGGTTACCGGCCGGCCAGTGGATCAGGTACAGGTCGACGTAGTCGAGGCCGAGCCGTTCCAGGCTGGCTTTGATCGCATCCTGCGACGCCTGGAAACCCTGGTCACGGGTGGCAAGCTTGGTGGTGACGAACACCTCCTCGCGCGGAATCCCCGACGAAGCGATCGCGCGGCCCACCGCGGCTTCGTTCCCGTAGGCAGATGCGGTGTCGATCAGCCGATAGCCCGCCTCGAGTGCGGCGGTCACCGACTGCTCGGTCTCGGCTTCCGACAGCTCGCCGACGCCGAGACCGATCACCGGAAGGGTGTTCCCGTCGTTGAGCGTGACGGTGGGGATCGCAGCGGCCGAGGGTGTCATGTCACCTAACCTGTGAAGTCGAAGGTCCTTGGATCGGGACCCAGCCGTGTTCCATCGCTCAACGAGGAAATGGACGCCATGTCCTCCTCGCTCAGTTCAAGATCGAACACGTCGAAATTACTCACTATTCGCTCGGGGGTCACCGATTTCGGGATGACTATATTGCCGAGTTGGATATGCCACCTAATCAGTACCTGCGCCGGCGTTTTCCCGTGCCGTTCAGCAACCTCGGTCACCTTCGGATTGTCGAGCAGTGCGCCTTGGCCCAACGGGGCCCACGCCTCGGTGGCGATGCCCAGTTGGGCGTGCACCTGACGCAACTCCTCCTGGGGAAAAAGCGGGTGCAGTTCCACCTGGTTGACGGCGGGGACGATGCCGGTGGCGTCGACCAGGATTCGCAGATGCTCCGGCTCGAAATTGCTGACGCCGATCGATTTGATGCGGCCTTCGTCGCGCAACCGGGAGAACGCCTTGAACGTGTCGACGAACGTGTTCCTGGCGGGCAACGGCCAATGGATCAAATACAGATCGAGGTAGGGAATACCCAATTTGTCCATGCTGCGGTCGAATGCCTTGAGCGTGGAGTCGTAGCCCTGGTCTGAGTTCCACAGCTTGGTGGTGATGTAGACGTCCTCGCGGGGCAAACCGGACTTTGCGATCGCCTGCCCGACACCGCGTTCGTTCCGGTACGCCGCTGCCGTGTCGACGTGCCGGTAGCCTGCCTCGAAGGCTGTGGTCACCGCGCGTTCGGTGTCCTCGGGGGGTGTCTGGAAAACTCCGAGTCCGACCTGAGGGATTGGATTACCGTCATTCAGCGTGATCGAAGGAGAGGCCATGACTTCGAGTCTGCCAGTCCAGGCTGTGCGAACGCCGACCGGTCGTAAAGCCCGCTTGGCGAAGATCGGCGGCACAACGCTGCGCGCGCTTCCCCATATTCCGCTCTCGGTCAAACGGCTTCTGCTCGGTGGTCGTTCGGTGGTCATCGACGGCAACACCCTGGACACCACGCTTCAGTTCATGCTCTTCGGCCAGAACGCGATGGGCCTCGGAAGTCTGATCCTGGATCCCGACGTCCCCACGGCTCGTGCGCTCTTGAGGAAGCTGACAGACGCCTTCAGGCAGGACCTTCCCGTCGCATCGGTGACGAATATGGTCATACCCGGTCCGGAAGGCGCGATCCCTGCGCGCCATTACCGACCGGTCGACGGCGACGACGCGCCGCTATTGGTCTTCTTTCACGGCGGCGCGATGGTGGTCGGCGATCTCGAGACGCATGACGACGTGTGCAGGCAAATCTGCCGGGATGGCGGCGTGCATGTGTTGTCGGTCGACTATCGGTTGGCGCCGGAGCACAAGGCGCCGGCGAGTGTCGACGACGCGTTCGCCGCCTTCACCTGGGCGCTCGATCACGCTGCAGAGTTGGGCGCCGACACCCGCCGGGTGGCGGTAGGAGGCGACAGCGCCGGAGCCAATCTCGCCGCCCTGGTCTCGCTGCGGGCCCGTGACCAGGATGTTCCGTTGCCGGCGGTGCAATTGTTGTACTACCCGGTCACCGCTTGGAACGCGCAGACGCGCTCGCGAACGCTGTTCGGCGAAGGCTTCTTCCTCACCGGGGGCGATCTGCGGTTCGGCGCCGAGAAGTACCTCGGTGGCTCGGATGTCGACGCTGACGACCCTCGGGTATCGCCCCTGCTGGCAGATGACCTGTCGGGACTACCGCCTGCGCTGGTGCTGACTGCCGGCTTCGACCCTCTGCGCGACGAAGGCAGGCAATATGCCGACGCCCTGAGGGCGGCGGGGGTCCCGGTCGACCACCGAGAGTTCGGGACGCTGATCCACGGCTTTGTCAATTTCTTCCCGGTTGGGGGCGACAGCGCGACGGCCGTCGCGGAATCGATCTCCGCGCTGCGGGCCCATCTGGCCCGCATCTGAGAAGCCTGGGAAAGGCCGCCGGTACTCTTAGCGCGTGGCTTCGAAACCGAAATACGACCTGAAGGCTTCCGACCGCAAGCGCAACCTGGCGGTCCAGATCGGCCTGACCGCGATCGTGGTGATCTTCGCCGTGGCGCTTGTGCTGTACATCGTGTTGTCGGCCGACGAAAAGCCGACCGCGGGCCAGGCGGATCCGATCCGGGTCACGTCGACGTCGGCTGAGTTGATCAAGAAGGACGGCACTGACGAGCCCAAGGTCGTGCTGGGGCTCTACGAGGACTTCCTGTGCCCGGCCTGCCGCAACTTCGAGCAGGAGTTCGGACCCACCATCAACAAGCTGATCGATTCGGGAGCGGTGGCCGCCGACTACTACATGGTTTCGATCCTGGATCGCCAGGGTGACGGGTACTCGACGCGGGCGGCCAACGCCGCGTACTGCGTCGCCGGTGATTCGATCGAGGCATTCCGGCGGTTCCATGCCGCGCTGTACGCCCAACAGCCCCAGGAGGGTGTCGGACCGTTCCCCGACAACGCCCGCCTTGCCGAAATCGCGCGTCAAGCCGGCGCTGCGGGCCAAGTTCCCGAGTGCATCAACAAAGAGACGAACGCCGACATGGTGTCGGGACTCGCCGCGGCCACCGACGTGAATTCGACACCGACGATTCGCATCAACGGTGAGGACTACCGTCCGACCACGCCAGAGGCGTTGGTCGCCAAGATCGAGGAGACAGTCGGCAAGCTGCCGGCCTTCGACGCCGGCGTACCGCCCCCGGCCGCCGAGCCCACACCGTTGGCACCTCCGCCTCCCGCGCCCGCGCCTGCACCATGACTGTCGCCACACCCAGCACTGTCGAGCCGAGCGAACCCGCGTCGGCGCAGTCGACGGGCGTCACGGTCGGCAGACCCAGCGCGATCTGGGTGCTGATCGCCGGTGTCCTCGGATTGGCCGCCGCGGCAACGCTCACCGTCGAGAAGATCGAGATCTTGATCAACCCCGACTATGTGCCGTCCTGCAGCATCAATCCGGTGCTGTCGTGCGGTTCGGTGATGATCACCCCGCAGGCGTCGGTCTTCGGGTTCCCCAATTCGCTCATCGGCATCGTAGGGTTCACCGTCGTGCTGGTGACCGGTGTGCTGGCGCTCGCCAAAGTCGATCTGCCGCGCTGGTATTGGACCGGCCTGGCGATCGGCTCCTTCCTGGGCGTCGTATTCGTGCACTGGTTGGCATGGGAGAGCCTGTACAGCATCGGCGCACTGTGCCCGTACTGCATGGTGGTGTGGGCCGTGACGATTCCGTTGTTCGTGGTGGCGACGTCGATCGCATCCCGTGCTGCGGCATCCAACGGCGTTGTGCGCGTCCTCCATACGTGGCGCTGGTCCCTGGTGGCGCTGTGGTTCACCGGGATTCTCCTGCTGATCCTGGTGCGCTTCTGGGACTACTGGTCGACCCTTCTCTAGACACCCGACGGGGGCGGTAGCGCGTGATATCCAAAGTTCTGGTGGCCAATCGCGGCGAGATCGCGATTCGTGCTTTCCGGGCGGCCTACGAAATGGGCATCACCACCATCGCGGTGTACGCGCACGAAGACCGCAACTCCCAGCACCGCCTCAAGGCCGACGAGTCGTATCAGATCGGTGAGACCGGGCATCCGGTACGCGCATACCTATCGGTCGACGAGATCATCCGTATCGCGCAGCAGGCGGGCGCCGATGCCGTCTATCCCGGGTATGGGTTCCTCTCGGAGAACCCGCAATTGGCCGCAGCGTGCGCGGATGCCGGGATCACGTTCATCGGTCCGGGCGCGGAAATCCTCGAGTTGACGGGGAACAAGGCGCGCGCGATCGCCGCGGCACGCGACGCCGGTCTGCCGGTGCTGAACTCGTCGGCGCCGTCGTCGTCGGTGGACGAACTGGTAGCTGCGTCGGAGAGCATGGAGTTCCCGCTGTTCGTCAAGGCGGTGTCCGGTGGCGGCGGACGCGGAATGCGGCGCGTCACAGAGCCTTCCGCGCTGCGCGAGGCGATCGAGGCGGCCAGCCGTGAGGCCGAGTCGGCATTCGGCGATCCGATGGTCTACCTCGAGCAGGCGGTGCTGAACCCGCGCCATATCGAGGTGCAGATCCTCGCCGATAAGCACGGCAGTGTGATGCATCTGTTCGAGCGTGACTGCAGCATGCAGCGTCGCCATCAGAAGGTCATCGAATTGGCTCCTGCGCCAAACCTTCCCGCGGAACTGCGGGACCAGATGTGTGCTGATGCCGTCGCCTTCGCCCGTTCTATCGACTACACGTATGCCGGCACGGTGGAGTTCCTGCTCGACGAGCGTGGGCATTACGTGTTCATCGAGATGAACCCGCGCATCCAGGTCGAGCACACGGTGACCGAGGAGATCACCGACGTCGATCTGGTCGCCAGCCAGTTGCGGATCGCCGACGGCGAGACGCTGGCGGACCTCGGACTGAGCCAGGACGGATTGACGGCGCCACGGGGCTTTGCCATGCAGTGCCGGATCACCACCGAGGATCCCGCCAACGGGTTCCGCCCCGACACCGGGCGCATCACGAGTTACCGGTCGCCGGGTGGTGCGGGGATCCGTCTCGACGGCGCCACACATTTGGGCGCGGAGATCGGGGCGCACTTCGACTCTCTGCTGGTCAAGCTGACCTGTCGCGGTCGCGACTACGCGGCGGCGCTCGCCCGGTCGCGGCGTGCGCTGGCGGAGTTCCGGGTGCGTGGGGTGTCGACGAACATCCCGTTCCTGCTGGCCGTCGTCAACGATCCGGATTTCCGCGCGGGACGCATTACCACATCGTTCATCGACGACCGTCCCTACCTGCTGACCGCACACACCCCGGCCGACCGCGGTACCAAGATCCTCAACTACCTGGCAGACGTGACGGTCAATCAACCGCACGGTCCGCGACCGTCGACGGTGTACCCGCGCGACAAGCTGCCCGACGTCGATCTGGCGTCGCCGCCGCCGTCGGGGTCCAAACAGCTGCTGACCGAACTGGGGCCCGATGGGTTCGCCCGCTGGATGCGCGAATCAAAGGCGGTCGGGGTCACCGACACCACGTTCCGGGACGCCCACCAGTCCCTGTTAGCGACCAGGCTGAGGACCACCGGCCTGCTCATGGTGGCGCCCTACATCGCGCGGATGACCCCGCAGCTGTTGTCGGTGGAGTGCTGGGGTGGCGCGACTTACGATGTCGCGCTTCGGTTCTTGAAGGAAGACCCGTGGGAGCGCTTGGCCGCGTTGCGTGAGGCGATGCCGAACATCTGCCTGCAGATGCTACTGCGCGGCCGAAACACCGTGGGGTACACGCCGTATCCGGAATCGGTCACCAAGGCGTTCGTGGCCGAGGCTACGGGCACCGGGATTGATATCTACCGCATCTTCGACGCGCTCAACAACGTCGAGTCGATGCGCCCGGCCATCGACGCGGTCCGTGAGACCGGCACGGCGATCGCCGAGGTCGCCATGAGCTACACCGGCGATCTCTCCGATCCGGGGGAGAACCTGTACACCCTGGACTACTACCTCAAGCTGGCCGAGCAGATCGTCGACGCCGGTGCGCATGTGCTGGCGATCAAGGACATGGCCGGGTTGCTACGGCCGCAGGCAGCTACCGCCTTGGTGTCGGCGCTGCGCGGCCGGTTCGACCTGCCGGTGCACGTGCACACCCATGACACTCCCGGTGGGCAGCTGGCGACGTACGTGGCGGCATGGCAGGCCGGCGCCAACGCCGTCGATGGCGCCTCGGCGCCGTTGGCGGGAACGACGAGTCAGCCCGCGTTGTCCTCGATCGTCGCGGCAGCCGCGCACACCCAATACGACACCGGGTTGTCCTTGCCGGCGGTGTGCGATCTCGAGCCGTACTTCGAGGCGTTGCGAAAGGTGTACGCGCCCTTCGATGTTGCAGCGTCGGGCCCTCCATCCCCGACGGGACGGGTGTATCACCACGAGATCCCGGGTGGTCAGCTGTCGAACCTGCGCCAGCAGGCCATCGCGTTGGGCTTCGGGGATCGCTTCGAGGAGATCGAAGAGAATTATGCGGCGGCCGACCGCATCCTGGGACGACTGGTGAAGGTGACTCCGTCGTCCAAAGTGGTCGGAGACCTGGCGCTGGCACTGGTGGGCGCCGGGATCAGCGCCGACGAATTCGCCGCGGACCCAGCGCGGTTCGACATCCCGGACTCGGTGATCGGGTTCCTGCGTGGGGAACTCGGCGACCCGCCGGGCGGCTGGCCCGAACCGTTGCGCACCAAAGCACTTGCCGGACGGGCGCCGGCACCGCCCACCGAGGAGCTCTCCGACGAGGACGAGGCGGCGCTGGCGCAACCCGGCACAGCTCGACAAGCCACCTTGAATCGGCTGCTGTTCCCCGGCCCGACAAAGGAATTCGAGGCGCATCGAGAGCTGTACGGAGACACCTCTGGCCTGTCGGCGAACCAGTTCTTCTACGGGCTGCGCCACGGCGACGAACATCGGGTCAGGCTCGAACGCGGAGTCGAGCTGTTGATCGGCCTGGAAGCGATCTCTGATCCCGACGAACGCGGCATGCGCACGGTGATGTGCATCTTCAACGGTCAGCTGCGTCCGGTCGTGGTGCGTGACAACAGCATCGCCACCGATGTGCCCACCGCCGAGAAGGCCGACCGGTCCAACCCGGACCATGTCGCGGCGCCCTTCGCAGGCGTCGTCACCGTGGGCGTGTCCGCGGGGGACAAGGTCGACGCCGGACAGACCATCGCGACGATCGAGGCCATGAAGATGGAAGCGGCGATCACCGCGCCCAAGGCCGGCCAGGTCGACCGCGTCGCCGTATCCGCAACCGCACAGGTCGAGGGTGGCGATCTGCTCGTGGTGGTCAGCTGACCCGCATCATCGCCGGCACCCTGGGTGGACGGCGAATCACGGTGCCGCGCACTGGAACCCGCCCCACCACCGACCGGGTCCGGGAATCGCTGTTCAATCTGCTGGCGGCGCGGCTGGATCTTTCCGGTCGCTCCGTTCTCGATCTGTACGCCGGCTCGGGAGCGCTCGGCCTCGAGGCGCTGTCCCGCGGAGCCGAATCGGCGGTATTCGTCGAATCAGACCAGCGGGCCGCGAGCATCATCGACAAGAACATCGCCGCTCTTGGCGTGACCCGTGCGACGGTGCGGCGCGGCGCGGTCGCATCAGTGCTGGCTTCGGGCGCCGCACAGCCCGCCGACCTGGTGCTGGCCGATCCGCCCTACACAGTGGACGCGGGTGATGTGGAAAGAGTGTTGTCTGCCTTGACGCACGGCGGCTGGACCACGACGGGGACGGTGGTCGTCGTCGAACGTCCGGCGTCGGGGCCGGCACTGACGTGGCCCGACGGATGGGAGGTGTGGCCGTCGCGCACGTACGGCGACACCCGGTTGGAACTCGCGGAGCGGGTTTGAAGCGCCCTGTACCGTCGTTCCCCATGAGCGGCGCCGTATGCCCGGGGTCCTTCGACCCGATAACTCTCGGCCACGTCGACATCTTCGAGCGCGCAGCGGCCCAGTTCGACGAGGTCGTGGTGGCCGTACTGGTCAACCCGAACAAGAAGGGGATGTTCACACTCGACGAGCGCATTGCGATGATCGAGGAATCGACGCCCCATCTGCCGAATTTGCGGGCGGAGTCCGGAGAGGGTCTGGTGGTCGACTTCGTCAAGAATCGCGGGCTGACCGCGATCGTCAAGGGTCTGCGCACGGGGACGGATTTCGAATACGAGCTGCAGATGGCGCAGATGAACAAGCACATCGCCGGCGTCGACACCTTCTTCGTCGCCACGACGCCGAAGTATTCGTTCGTGTCGTCCTCGCTCGCGAAAGAGGTCGCGTCGCTCGGCGGCGACGTCTCCGCATTGTTGCCCGACGCCGTTTACGTCCGGCTGCAGGCCAAGCTCAAGGGTTGATCTGGACTCACAGGGGTAACCGAAAAGGTGGCGCACAGCCCATAGCGCCCCAACCCGATTTTGAGAAAGTGTGGTTACCCCCATGGTCGAAACATTCGTCCAGTCGACCGATGACGTCGTCAGATTCCTGAAAGACCAGCACAATTTGATCAAGGACATGTTCGAAGAAGTGTTCTCGGCGTCCTCCGATGACGCGCGCCGCAAGGCCTTCACCGAATTGCGGCAACTGCTGGCGGTGCACGAGACCGCCGAGGAAATGGTGGTCCATCCGCGAGTGCGCCACGAGGTCGAGGGCGGCGACATCATCGTCGACGCTCGGCTCGTGGAGGAACACGACTCCAAGGAAGCTCTATCCGCGCTCGAAGCGATGGACGTCGGCTCCCAAGAGTTTCTCGACGAGTTGTCGCTGTTCCGCGGCGCGGTACTCGATCATGCCGAGCGCGAAGAACTCGAGGAGTTCAATCGATTGGAGCGTGAACTCGACGCCGATGACCTCGGTCGCATGGCGAAGGCCGTATTGGCGGCAGAGGCCATCGCGCCCACTCGTCCGCACGCGGGCGTCGAGTCGGCCAAGGCCAACTTCGCCGTCGGCCCGTTCGCCTCGATGCTCGACCGCGCGCGCGACGCGATCTCCGCTGCCCTTCGCTAGCCACGCCGCTGCTGACCGCTCGGGGCGCGCGCCCACTCTGCGTGTTGACATAATGTTGCACGAAGCAGAGCAGACGGGCCTGCGGCCTGGGAGCGGTGACGCAGTGAAACCGGTCGAGACGCGACACACCGGGGCCGGTAGCTGAGTCACAGACGTAACACCAGGCACACTGGTAACTGTCAACTACGCCTGGAGGGTGTTGCCGTGTACCGAGTATTTGAAGCGCTCGACGAGTTGGGCGCGATTGTGGAAGAAGCGCGCGGCGTGCCCATGACGGCAGGCTGCGTCGTGCCCCGCGGCGATGTCCTGGAGTTGATCGACGACATCAAGGACGCGATCCCGGGCGAACTCGACGACGCCCAGGATGTACTCGATGCTCGTGACTCTTTGTTGCGCGAGGCCAAGGAGCACTCCGGGTCCATGGTGTCGTCGGCCACGGCGGAGGCGGATTCCCTGGTCAACCATGCCCGCGCCGAGGCCGACCGACTGCTCGCCGACGCGAAGTCGCAGGCTGACCGCATGGTCGGCGAAGCCCGTCAGCACAGCGAGCGCATGGTCGCAGAGGCGCGCGAAGAGGCCTCACGTCTGGCCGCCACCGCCAAGCGGGAGTACGAGGCGAGCACCGGACGCGCCAAGAACGAGGCCGACCGGCTCATCGAGAACGGCAACCTCGCCTACGAGAAGGCCGTGCAGGAAGGCATCAAGGAACAGCAGCGGCTCGTCGCCCAGACCGAGATCGTCCAGACCGCCACGCTGGAAGCCACCCGCCTCATCGACTCGGCACACGCCGAGGCCGACCGACTGCGCGGCGAATGCGACATCTACGTCGACAGCAAGCTGGCCGAGTTCGAGGACTTCCTCAACGGCACGCTGAGGTCGGTAGGCCGCGGCCGCCATCAGCTGCGGACCGCGGCGGGGACGCACGACTACGCAGCTCGCTAGGCCCTGGGACGGCCGCCGTAAGATCGATCCCTATGGCGACGCATGCGAAGTCGGGGGCGCGGCGGGCCTCGCGATCGCCGCTCGTGCTAAACATCTCCAGGCTCGGCCGCAGGCCGGGGTCGATGATGACCGTTGCCGAGACCGTGCCCAGCCCCATGCGTATCGGACTGGACCTGATTGCGATCGACGAGGGCGCCCCGCTGGCTCTGGATCTGCGGATCGAAGCCGTCTCGGAGGGAGTCCTGATCACCGGCACGGTATCCGCCCCTACGGTCGGTGAGTGTGCGCGCTGTCTGACGCCGATCACCGGGCACGTCGACATCGACATCACCGAACTGTTCGCCTATCCCGACAGCGCCACCGATGAGACCACCGAGGCCGACGAGCTCGGCCGCGTGGTGGACGACACCGTCGACCTGGAGCAGCCGATCATCGACGCCGTCGGCCTGGCGTTGCCGTTCGTCCCGCTGTGCGGCCCCGACTGCATCGGGCTCTGCCCCGACTGTGGTGTGCCGCTGGCGACGGCCGAACCGGGACATCAGCACGAAAAGATCGACCCGCGATGGGCCAAGCTGTCGGGCATGTTCGACGCTGTCGGCGGAGCCGACGATCCCACTGAGGACACCCGTGACTGACCGCACGCCGCTTCTCAAGGCGCTGGGCGTGGACCTGCCAGACGAACTGCTCACCATTTCACTCACCCATCGCAGTTACTCGTACGAGAACGGCGGATTGCCCACCAACGAGCGGTTGGAGTTCCTCGGCGACGCTGTTCTCGGGCTGACCATCACCGAGGAGCTGTATCACCGCCACCCCGATCGCAGCGAGGGCGATTTGGCCAAGCTGCGGGCAAGCATCGTCAACACCCATGCGCTGGCCGACGTCGGACGCGAACTGTCCGACGACGGGCTCGGCGCCTATCTGCTGCTGGGTAAGGGTGAGGAAAACTCCGGCGGCGCCGGCAAGGCCAGCATCCTTGCCGACGGTGTCGAATCCCTGCTCGGTGCAATCTATTTGGAGCACGGCATCGTCACGGCGCGGGAGGTGATCCTGCGCCTGTTCGCTTCGCTGCTGGACACCGCGCCAACGCTGGGTGCGGGGCTGGACTGGAAGAGCAGTCTGCAGGAGCTCACCGCATCCCGCGGCATGGGTGCGCCCTCGTACACGGTGACATCAACCGGGCCGGACCACGACAAGGAATTCACCGCGATGGTGATCATCGCCGACGATGAGTACGGCAGGGGGCTCGGCCGCACCAAGAAAGAGGCCGAGCTCAAGGCGGCCGCTGCGGCGTGGAACGCGCTGACGTCCGCTGCAGACGAAGATGCCTGAACTTCCCGAAGTCGAGGTCGTTCGCCGGGGTTTGGACGCACACGTCGTCGACAAAACCATTACCGCTGTGCGGGTTCATCATCCACGCGCTGTGCGTCGTCACGAGGCTGGGCCCGCCGATCTGACGGCGCGCCTGCTCGATTCGAGGATTGTCGGCACGGGGCGGCGCGGGAAGTACTTGTGGCTGACGCTCGATGACGGATCGGCTCTGGTGGTCCACCTGGGGATGAGTGGGCAGATGCTGCTCGGACCGCTGCCGCGGGAGGACCACCTGCGCATCGCGGCACTGCTCGACGATGGCACAGCGCTGAGTTTCGTGGACCAGCGCACGTTCGGCGGATGGATGTTGGCCGACCTCGTCACCGTCGAGGGCACCGATGTTCCCTTTCCCGTGGCGCACGTCGCCCGCGATCCACTGGACCCGGGATTCAATCGCGATGGCGTCGTTACGGTGTTGCGGCGCAAACATTCCGAGATCAAGCGGCAGCTGCTCGATCAGACGGTCGTTTCGGGGATCGGCAACATCTACGCCGACGAGGCGCTGTGGCGGGCACGCGTCAACGGTGCGCGACTGGCGTCGTCGCTGACCCGGTCGAAGCTGGCCGAGGTGCTCGACGCCGCCGCCGAGGTGATGACCGAGGCGCTCGGGCAGGGAGGCACGTCCTTCGACTCGCTGTATGTGAATGTCAACGGCGAGTCCGGCTATTTCGACCGCTCGCTGGACGCCTACGGCCGCGAGGGTGAGCCGTGCCGGCGGTGCGGCGCGGTGATGCGGCGGGAAAAGTTCATGAACCGCTCGTCGTTCTATTGCCCAAAATGCCAACCACGCCCGCGGGTACGGCGTGGCTGAGCGCGCCCAAATCCGAGTTTTGTAGGGGGTTACTCGCACTTTCGCTACAAAAGTCGGATTTCGGCGTGGGAATGGCGGTTGGACTGGCGTTGTAGAAATACTGCATGACTGAACTATGGGTTGAGCGCACCGGCGCCCGCCGCTACACCGGACGCAGCGCGCGCGGTGCCGAGGTACTCGTCGGCAGCGAGGATGTCGAGGGCGTGTTCACCCCGGGCGAGCTGATGAAGATCGCGCTTGCGGCCTGCAGCGGGATGGCCAGCGACGCCCCCTTGCAGCGCCGTCTCGGCGAGGATTACTCCACCACGATCAGGGTGTCGGGCCCCGCCGATCGCGAACAGGAGCGCTACCCGCTGCTGGAGGAGCGCATGGAACTCGACCTGTCGGGGCTGCCGGAGGAGGAGCGGGCGCGGGTACTCACCGTCGTGGAGCGGGCGATCGATCAGGTCTGCACGGTGGGCCGCACCCTCAAGTCCGGTACCAAAGTGACGTTTGAGGTAAATGATGCAGGAGTTAGCTGAGGTACGTCTCACGGCATGGGTGCACGGCCACGTGCAGGGAGTCGGCTTCCGGTGGTGGACCCGGTCGCGCGCGCTGGAACTCGGGTTGACCGGATACGCCTCGAACAGGCCCGACGGCCGCGTTCAAGTGGTCGCCCAGGGTCCGCGAGAGGCCTGCGAAAAGTTACTTGACCTGCTGCAAGGCGGCCATACGCCGGGACATGTCGACAAAGTGATCGCCGATTGGTCAGAAGTCGGCGAAACGCTATCGGGGTTCACCGAGCGATAGCCTGCGCGACGGTAGTGTGGCACGTCGTGCACCTCAAGAGTCTGACCCTGAAGGGCTTCAAGTCGTTTGCTTCGCCGACGACTCTGCGCTTCGAGCCAGGCATCACGTGTGTCGTCGGCCCGAACGGGTCCGGCAAGTCGAACGTCGTCGACGCGCTCACGTGGGTGATGGGCGAACAGGGTGCCAAGACTCTGCGCGGCGGCAAGATGGAAGACGTCATCTTCGCAGGCACGTCGTCACGCCCGCCGCTCGGCCGCGCCGAGGTGACGGTCACGATCGACAATTCCGACAACTCGCTGCCGATCGAATACTCCGAAGTGTCGATCACCCGCCGGATGTTCCGTGACGGCGGCAGCGAGTACGAGATCAACGGCGCCAGTTGCCGTTTGATGGACGTGCAGGAGCTGCTGTCCGACTCCGGCATCGGCCGCGAAATGCACGTGATCGTCGGGCAGGGCAAGCTCTCCGAGATCCTCGAATCCCGACCCGAGGACAGGCGCGCGTTCATCGAAGAGGCCGCGGGCGTCCTCAAGCACCGCAAGCGCAAGGAAAAGGCCGTCCGCAAGCTCGACTCGATGTCGGCCAACCTGGCGCGGCTGACGGACCTGACGACCGAGCTGCGCCGCCAGCTCAAGCCGCTGGGCAGGCAGGCGGAGATGGCTCGCCGCGCCCAGACCATCCAGGCCGACCTGCGTGACGCCCGGTTGCGGCTGGCGGCCGACGACCTCGTCGTCCGCAGGGCGGAGTTCGAGAACACCAACCAGACCGAGACGACGCTGCGTCGTGAACATGACGATCTGGTGGCGCGGCTCGAGGCGCGTACCGTCGAGCTGAACGGGCACGAGTCGGCGGTCGGCAGCCTCAGCGAGCGCGCGGAATCCGCTCAGCAGACCTGGTTTTCGCTGTCGGCGTTGGCCGAACGGGTCAGCGCCACGGTGCGCATCGCCAGCGAGCGGGCCCAGCACCTGGACACCGAGCCTGAAGCGTCGACCGGACCCGACCCCGACGAGCTGGAGGCCAAGGCCGAAGAGGTCGCCGCCCAGGAGCGCCGACTACTTGCGGAGCTGGACGAATCGCGCACCCGCCTGGAAGCCGCCCGCGCCGAACTCAGTGCGCGCGAAGGTGTCGCCGCAGAAGCCGAACGCGCCCATCTGGCCGCCGTCCGCGCCGAGGCCGACCGCCGTGAGGGTCTGGCCCGGCTGGCCGGCCAGGTCGACACGATGCGCACCCGCGTCGAGTCGATCGACGAGACCGTCGCACGGCTGACCGTCGGGATCGACGAGGCAGCAGCCAAAGCCCAGCAAACCCAGGCCGAGTTCGAGACCGTGCAGGGTCGAGTCGGCCAACTCGATGCGGGTGAGGTCGGCCTCGACGAGCACCACGATCGCACGGTGACCGCGCTGCGGCTCGCCGACGAACGGGTCGCCGAACTGCAGGGTGCCGAGCGTGGCGCCGAACGTCAGGTGGCGTCACTGCGGGCCCGTATCGAGGCGTTGTCCGTCGGCCTCGAACGCAAAGACGGAGCGGCTTGGCTGCAGAAAAACCACGGCGGGTCAGGCCTTTTCGGCTCGATCGCCAATCTGGTCAAGGTGCGCCCGGGCTACGAGGTGGCGATCGCCGCGGTGCTGGGCGCCGCCGCCGATGCCGTCGCCGCCGAGAATTCGGGTGCCGCGCGGTCGGCCGTCGCGGCGCTGAAGCAGTCCGACGGGGGCCGCGCGGCCATCGTCCTCGGCGACTGGCCTCACCACGCCGCGCCCGACGAAGGCCCCGCACCCGAGGGCGCGCTGTGGGCGTTGGATCTCGTCGATGCGCCCCATCGGCTGCAGGGCGCGATGACCGCGATGCTGTCGGGAGTTGTGGTGGTTCGCGACCTGTCCGCCGCGCTGGATGTGGTCGTCGCGCGCCCGCAGCTCAAGGCGGTCACCGCGGACGGGGATCTCGTGGGGGCGGGATCGGTCACCGGCGGTTCAGATCGCAAGCCCAGCACGCTGGAGATCGCGTCCGAGGTCGAAAAGGCCCGCCAAGAGCTCGCAGCCGCCGAGAAGCAGACCGCAGAACTGTCCGCCGCGCTGGCCGGTGCGTTGGCCGAGCAGGCTACCCGCCAAGACGCCGCCGAACAGGCGCTGGCCGCGCTCAACGAGTCCGACGCGGCGATCTCGGCGGTCTACGAACAGCTTGGGCGGCTCGGCCAGGACGCCCGCGCGACCGATGACGAGTGGCAGCGGCTGATCCGGCAGCGCGACGAACTCGAGGCCGGCCGCAATCGGACCGTCCAGGAGCTCGCCGAGCTAGAGCAGCGACTACACAACGCGCAAGAGGAGCCGACGCTCGAATCCGAACCGGTCGATCGCCAGGAGTCGACGGCGGCCGCCGAGGCTGCCCGCGGCGCCGAGGTGGAGGCGCGGCTGGCCGTCCGGACGGCCGAAGAGCGAGCGAATGCCGTTCGCGGCCGGGCCGATTCGATGCGCAGGGCGGCTACCGCCGAACGTGATGCCCGCTTGCGCGCGCAGCGTGCCCGGGAGGCACGCGTGCACGCCGCGGCGGTCGCAGCCGCCGTGGCGGAGTCGGGACGCCTGGTCGCGCAGCGGCTCAGCGCGGCAGTGGCCGTCGCGTCGCAAGCACGTGACGACGTCGCCGCCGAACGTCAGCACCGCGCAACCGCATTGGCGAAGGCGCGCGAGGAAGTCAACGAGTTAAGCGCCAAGATCAACGCTCTCACCGACGCCCTGCACCGCGACGAGATCGCCAAAGCGCAAGCGGCACTTCGTATCGAACAGCTCGAGGAGCATGTCCTCGAGACGTTCGGAATGGCGGCGGCCGATCTGGTCGCCGAGTACGGCCCCGATGTCGCGCTCCCTCCGTCGGAGCTGGAGATGGCTGAGTACGAGCAGGCGCGCGAGCGCGGCGAGCAGGTGATGGCGCCGGCGCCCATGCCGTTCGACAGGCCCACCCAGGAGCGTCGCGCCAAGAAGGCCGAGCGCGAACTCAACGAGCTGGGCCGGGTGAATCCACTGGCGCTGGAGGAGTTCGCGGCACTGGAGGAGCGCTACAACTTCCTGTCCACGCAATTGGAGGACGTCAAGGCGGCCCGCAAGGATCTGCTCGACGTCATCGACGATGTCGACGCCCGTATCCTCCAGGTGTTCTCCGAGGCGTACGTCGACGTGGAACGTGAGTTCCAGCAAGTGTTCTCGGCGTTGTTCCCCGGCGGCGAGGGCAGGCTGCTGCTGACGAACCCCGACGACATGCTCACCACCGGCATCGAGGTCGAGGCCCGCCCGCCTGGCAAGAAGATCAAGCGCCTGTCACTGCTGTCGGGTGGTGAGAAGTCGCTGACCGCCGTCGCGATGCTGGTGGCCATCTTCCGCGCGAGGCCGTCGCCGTTCTACGTGATGGACGAGGTGGAGGCCGCACTCGACGACGTGAACCTGCGCCGCCTGTTGGGGCTGTTCGAGCAATTGCGCAGCCAGTCGCAGCTGCTCATCATCACGCACCAGAAGCCGACGATGGAGATCGCCGACGCGCTGTACGGCGTGACGATGCGCGACGACGGCATCACGGCGGTGATCAGTCAGCGCATGCGCGGCCAGGAACTGGTCGGCGCCGCCAACTGACAGCGGTTTCGGTGCGCTGAAGCTCGCCCAGCGGCTGTTCGCGCACCGAAATCACAGGGTGGTGACGCCGCCCTCGCGAAGTTCGGCAAGGTTGGCCGCGCCGCTGCCGTGCAGACAGATCATCAGTTCGTCGATGAAGCGCTGCAGCCAATCCACAACGGCGGCAGACGATTCGATCGCAGGCGCCAGCAACGGTCGCGCCACCGACACCACGTCGGCGCCCAATGCGATCGCCTTGGCCGCGTCCATCCCGGTGCGAATGCCGCCGGAGGCGACCAGCGGAACTCCGGGCAGTGTGCGCCTCACTTCCACGAGTGCCTGTGCGGTCGGGATGCCCCACTCGGCCAGCGCCGGGTACCGGATCTCGCCGTAGCGGACGAACTGCTCGACGCGCGCCCACGACGTACCGCCCGCGCCTGCGACGTCGACAGCGGCGATGGGGCAGTCCGAAAGTTCGGCCGCGGCCCTGGCCCCGATACCGTGGCCGACCTCCTTGACCATCACCGGGTATCCGATGGCCGCCGCGATGTCGCGAAGGCGTCCTATCGAACCCGAGAAGTCGGTGTCACCCTTGTGCTGCATGGCTTCCTGCAACGGATTGGTATGCACCGCAAGGGCGTTGGCGCCGATCTGATCCAAGGCCTCGACCAGGGCCCCCACCGTCTGCGCGGTCAGTTGGCTCAGTCCGATGTTGCCGATCAGCAATACGTCCGGCGCGATGTCGCGGACCCGGAACGTCGCGGAGGCCGGACCGTTGTCGAGCATGATGCGCTGCGAGCCCAGCATCATCCCCACACCGAGCTGCTGGGCCGCACCGGCGAGGTTGCGATTGATGGTGCCGGACAACTCCGCGCCCCCGGTCATCGCGCCGATGAGCACGGGAGCGCGCAAGTGGATGCCCAGGAATTCGGTCGCCAACTCGATGGACCCCAGGTCGGTCTGGGTGAGCGCGTTGTACGGCAACCGATAGCGCTCCAACCCCGTCGTCACCGTCTGAAAGTCGACCGCGTCGCCGAGGCACGCGTCGATGTGACGTCGTTTGCGGGTTTCCATGATGCCGCCGGAGTTCCCGGGCGCGGAAGTCACCGGCTACCCCTCCTGAGACAATGACGTGGTGACTGTCGAGCTGTGGATCGCGATCGCGGTCATCGCCGTTTTACTCGTGACCGCGCTAATCGTGGGCCTGGTGCGGTACCGGCGCCGACGGGTCAGTTTGTCGTCCAAGGACACCGCCACTCCTCTCGACCGCTCGGGCGGCTACACCGCCTCGTCCACCATCACGTTCTCGCAATCAGCGCCCGCTGAGCCGGTCGAACGGATCGATACCGACGGGCTACCCGCCGTCGGCGATGATGCCACCATTCCGCGGGACGCCCCGAAGCGGGTGATCGCCGACGTACTGCTGCCGGAACCCCCGGTCGTCGAACAGCCGCCGACGGCCCCAGCCGAACCGGCAGCCCCCGCAGAGCCTGAAGCGCCCGCCGAGCCGGCAGCGCCTGCCGAGCCTGCAGCCCCCGCCGAGCCTGAAGCGCCCGCGCTCGACGAGATCGCCCCGGCCGAGGGCCGCCTGGAGAGGCTGCGGGGCCGCCTCGCCAAGTCGCAGAGCACGCTGGGCCGCAGCATGCTCGGCCTGCTCGGCGGTGGCGACCTCGATGAAGACTCCTGGCAGGACGTCGAGGACACCCTCCTGATCGCCGACCTGGGCCCGGCGGCGACGGATTCGGTCGTCGCGGCGTTGCGTGCGCGGATGGCCAGCAGCCAGGTGCGTAACGAGGCGGACGCCCGCGCCGTGCTGCGCCACGTCTTGATCGACGAGTTGCAGCCCGACCTGGATCGGTCCATCAGGGCGCTTCCGCACGCCGACAAGCCGTCCGTGCTGCTGGTCGTGGGCGTCAACGGCACCGGCAAGACGACGACCGTCGGAAAGCTGGCTCGGGTGCTGGTGGCCGACGGACGCCGCGTCGTCCTGGGTGCCGCCGACACCTTCCGCGCGGCCGCAGCGGACCAGTTACAGAGCTGGGCGTCTCGCGTCGGCGCGCAGGTAGTGCGCGGCGCCGAGGGCGCCGACCCCGCGTCGGTGGCGTTCGACGCCGTCGACGTCGGCGTCGAGACCGGTGCCGACGTGGTGGTCATCGACACCGCGGGACGCCTGCACACCAAGACCGGCCTGATGGACGAACTGGGCAAGGTCAAGCGTGTGGTGAGCCGTCGCGCCGAGGTCGACGAGGTGCTGCTGGTGCTCGATGCCACGATCGGCCAGAACGGTCTGCCACAGGCCCGCGTGTTTGCCGAAGTCGTCGACATCACCGGCGTTGTGCTCACCAAACTCGACGGCACCGCGAAAGGCGGGATCGTGTTCCGCGTGCAGCAGGAGTTGGGTGTGCCCGTGAAACTCGTCGGTCTGGGCGAGGGCCCGGACGATCTCGCTCCGTTCGAGCCGGCGGCGTTCGTGGACGCGTTGCTCGGTTAGTCAGCGGCTGCAGCTTTCGTCGGTGCATTATCCCGCGAGTTCGTCGGTGAAACATGAGCGTAACCGTGTTGGCGGTTGCGTTCACATTTTCGAAACGTGAGCGCATCACCAGTGAAACGCGCACCAAAGAGTCTCTTCGGGAGGCCGATCTCTCGGCGCATTTCGCAAGGAGGTTCACACAAAGTGGTTTCAGCCGTACCTCTAGTACTACCTGACGATGCATTCGCACCGTTCGGCCCGGACGGGCTGAGCGCGGGCGACACCGCCTGGGTGCTGACCGCCGCGGCTCTGGTGTTGTTCATGACACCTGGCCTGGCGTTCTTCTACGGTGGACTATCCCGGCAAAAGTCGGTGCTCAACATGATGATGATGTCGTTCGGCTCAATAGGAGTCGTCAGCGTCATCTACATCCTCTGGGGCTATTCGATGTCGTTCGCTTCGGCGCACACCGGCGCCGACCCGGGCCTCATCTTCGACAATCCGATATCCCTATTCGGGGTGAGTCAGCTTCTGGAAACCAAGGAAGTCGGCGAGGACACGCTGTATGTCCTCGGTGGCTTCGGTTCGGTGCCCGCGATTGTCTGGGTGGGTTTTCAGCTCACCTTCGCCGTGATCACCGTCGCGCTGATCAGTGGCGCGGTCGCCGAGCGGATGAAGTTCGGAACGTGGCTGCTGTTCGGTGGTATCTGGGCCACGCTGGTGTATTTTCCGCTCTCGCATATGGTGTGGGGTGGCGGCATGCTTTCGGGTGCCGAGAACGGCATTGCGTCTTGGCTTTTCGGTTATGACGCGGAAGCCGAGTTGGCGAATGTGGCGCCGATCGACTTCGCCGGCGGCACCGTCGTTCACATCAACGCCGGTATGGCCGCGTTGGTGCTGGCGCTGCTGCTGGGCAAGCGGGCCGGGTTCGGCAAGACGCCGTATCGTCCGCACAACATCCCATTCGTGATGCTGGGTGCCGCGATCCTGTGGTTCGGGTGGTTCGGATTCAACGTGGGCTCCGAGGGTGCGGCAGACATGATCGCCGGCCAGGTCTGGGTCAACACCACGGCGGCCACCGCCGCTGCGATGCTGTCCTGGCTCTTGGTGGAGCGCATCCGCGACGGACACGCGACCAGCGTCGGCGCCGCATCGGGCATCGTCGCCGGTCTCGTCGCAATCACGCCGGCCTGCGGGGCTCTCACCCCGGTCTGGTCGCTGGTTCTCGGCGCGATCGCGGGCATCTTGTCTGCCCTGGCGATCGGACTGAAGTACAAGTTCGGATACGACGACTCGCTCGACGTCGTCGGTGTCCATCTCGTCGCGGGTCTCTGGGGCACTGTCGCGATCGGTTTCTTCGCGACCGATACGGGTCTGTTCCTCGGCGGCGGTGTCCAGCAGCTGGTGGTGCAAACGGTAATCGCCTTGGTGGCAGTCATCTTCACCGGCATCATGACCGTAATCATCGCGTTCATCGTGAAGCCGTTGGGCTGGCGAGTTTCCACTGAGGACGAAGAAACTGGTATCGATGAAACCGAACACGCTGAAACGGCTTATGAGCTCGCCTGATCGGCAACAATTTCATCGGAAGGGATTGACTACATGAAGCTGATTACTGCGATCATCAAGCCGTTCACACTCGAAGACGTCAAAACCGGACTCGAGCAGACCGGAATTCTCGGAATGACCGTCAGCGAGGTCCAGGGCTACGGTCGCCAGAAGGGCCACACCGAGGTGTATCGCGGCGCGGAGTACTCCGTCGACTTCGTTCCCAAGGTTCGGGTCGAGGTCGTGGTCGACGATTCCGCCGTGGACAAGGTCGTGGACGTGATCGTCCAGGCCGCGCGCACCGGAAAGATCGGCGACGGCAAGGTGTGGGTCAGTCCCGTTGACACGGTCGTGCGGGTGCGCACCGGCGAACGTGGAACGGACGCCCTTTGACCAGCCTGATGAAATAAGAGGTCATCGCCCGGCCGTTGCACCGTGAATGTTTGAGGGTAAGGGCCGGGGAGGACACGGAATGACTGAGCAGAAACCAGATTCCGCCGCCGGGGCCCCTCGATGGGAACCCCCGGCGGCGGGTTCGTTACGACCCGCGACCGACCTTTCCGCCGCCGCCGAACAGCTATTGACCAACGGTCCCCGGCAGCTGGATTCGGCTGCGTTACGCGACGCGCTGCTCGATTTGCACGAATTCTGGCTCACCACAAAGGCCGCCGAGATCGGCATCACCCCCACCAGCGGCTTCGCCCTTGTCGCGACCGGTGGGTTGGGCCGTGGCGAGCTGGTGCCCTATTCGGACCTGGACCTGACACTGCTGCACGACAACATGCCGCATGATGTCGTCGGCCAGGTCGCCGAGCTGATGTGGTATCCGTTGTGGGACGCGAATATTCGTATCGACCACAGTGTGCGCACCGTACCCGAGGCGTTGACGGTTGCCAGCGAAGACATCTCCGCGGGGCTGGCCATGCTCGAAGCGCGGCACATCGCGGGCGATGCGGATCTGTCGGCCCTGTTGATCGGGGGAGCGCGGCGGCAGTGGCGTACCGGCGTCGCTTCGCGTTTCGACGAACTCGTCGAGCACACCCGGGCGCGGTGGCAGCGCAGCGGCGAGATCGCCCACCGCGCGGAGCCCGACCTCAAGTGCGGACGCGGCGGCCTGCGCGATGTTCAACTGCTCAACGCGTTGGCGATCGCCCAGCTCGCCGATGTCTATCCCAGCCGATCCCTGGCGTCGCCCACCGAAACTCTCGGTGAGGCGCACATGACGCTGCTGAACGTACGTACCGAATTGCATCGGGTGGCTGGGCGCGGCCGGGAGTTGTTGCTCGCCCAGCACGCCGACGAGATCGGCGCCGCGCTGCAGATCGGTGACCGGTTCGAGTTGGCGCGCATGCTTTCCGACGCCGCCCGCACCATCAGCTTCTACGTCGACGCCGGAATTCGCACCGCAGGCAACGCACTTCCCAGACGCGGACTCTCGGCGTTCCGCAGGCCTGCGCGCCGACCCCTCGACGAAGGTGTGATCGAGTTCGCGGGTGAAGTCATCCTTGCCCGCGACGCCCGTCCCGAACGTGATCCGGGTCTGATCCTGCGCGTGGCGGCCGCCTCGGCCAACACCGGCCTGCCCATGGCGGCTTCCACGCTGGCCCGCCTCGCCGAAACCGCACCCGAGCTGCGTACCCCGTGGCCTCGCCAGGCGCTCAAAGACCTGCTCGTCATGCTGGGCGCGGGCCCCGCGGCTGTGGCCACCATCGAGGCGCTTGATCGAACAGGTCTGTGGGGCAGGCTGTTTCCGGAATGGGGCGCCGTGCGCGACCTCCCGCCGCGCGACGTCGTTCACATCTGGACGGTTGACCGTCATCTCGTCGAAACCGTCTCGCGAGCAAGCGCCCTAACCACTAGGGTGTCGCGGCCGGATCTGCTGGTTCTCGGTGCGCTGTGCCATGACATCGGAAAGGGCCGCGGCGGCGACCACAGCATCATCGGTGCCGAGCTGGCGGTTCAGATCGGCACCCGACTCGGCCTGTGGCCGTCGGATGTGGAGATTCTGTCCAAGGTGGTGCGGCACCACCTGCTGTTGCCGCACACCGCCACGAGGCGCGATCTGCAGGACCCCAACACCATTGCGGCGGTGGTCAACGCGCTCGACGGCGACCACGTCGTGCTCGAACTACTGCATGCGCTTGCCGAGGCGGACTCACTGGCCACCGGACCCGGAGTGTGGGGCGATTGGAAGGCCTCGCTCATCGGCGATCTCGTGCACCGCTGCCGGCTGGTGATGGCCGGTGACCCACTGCCGCGGCCTGATCCCATTGACCCCCGGTATCTTTCGCTGGCCGCCGAGGTCGGCGTGCACGTTGAGATCACGCCTGCCGACAGCCCCCACATCTACAACATCACGATGATCGCGCCGGACCGTCGTGGACTGTTGTCCAAGGCCGCGGGTGTGCTGGCGCTCAACTCGCTGCGTGTGCATTCGGCATCGGTCAACGGACACGCGGGTTCGGCGATCAACACCTTCGTCGTGTCGCCGCATTTCGGTGCTCCGCCGGCGGCCGAACTGTTGCGGCAGCAGTGGATCCTGGCCCTCGACGGCGACCTCGATGCGCTCGCATCGTTGGACAAGCGTGATCGCGAGGCCGCGCAATACGGAACGGCGCGTGCGGGAGAAGTACCGGACGCGGTCCCGATCAATCATGTGGTCGCCCCGCCGCGGATCCTGTGGTCCGAAGGTGCTGCCCCGGGCGAGCTGGTGGTACAGATCCGCAGCGCCGACCGCACCGGCCTGTTGGCGAGGCTGACTGCGGTGTTCGAACGGGACGGCGTCGACATCGCCTGGGCGAAGGTCACCACCCTCGGATCGTCGGTGGTCGACCTGTTCGGAATCGTCGCCGTCGGAGACGGCAATGCCGTTCGGGCCGACCTCGAGCGCGACCTGTACGCGGTCCTGCCCACCCCGCCGCCCGCGAAACCGGTTTCGGAGGCCAGTTAGTTGTACTGACCTGAGAGGTTGGATACCCCGGGCGTGGTGACATGAAGAAGACCTTCGAGCAGATGAACGACGTGGGCGTACCCGGCTGACCCTGGTGCCGCCTGGGAGAAGTTAGGCTGGACCGCGTGTTTGAATCGCTTTCCGACCGATTGACCGGCGCGCTGGCGGGGCTGCGCGGCAAGGGGCGGTTGTCCGACGCCGACATCGACGCGACGACCCGCGAGATTCGGTTGGCCCTGCTCGAAGCGGACGTGTCGCTGCCGGTGGTGCGCGACTTCGTCGCACGCATCAAGGAGCGCGCCAAGGGCGCCGAGGTGTCGGGCGCCCTGAACCCCGCCCAGCAGGTCGTCAAGATCGTCAACGAGGAACTCATCGCCATCCTCGGCGGGGAGACGCGCCGGCTGGCGTTCTCGAAGACCCCGCCGACAGTGATCATGCTGGCGGGTCTGCAGGGTTCCGGTAAGACCACGCTGGCCGGCAAGCTTGCCAAATGGCTTAAAGACCAAGGGAATACTCCGCTGCTCGTGGCGTGTGACCTGCAGCGGCCCGGCGCAGTCAACCAGCTCCAGATCGTCGGCCAGCGAGCGGGCGTCGACGTCTTCGCGCCGCACCCCGGCACCGCCGAGGGATCCGACGATTCGGCGCCCGGCGATCCGGTCGCGGTGGCATCGGCAGGTATCGCCGAGGCCAAGGCCAGGCACCACGACGTCGTCATCGTCGACACCGCGGGCCGCCTCGGCATCGACGAGGAGCTCATGCGGCAGGCCGGCGCCATTCGCGACGCCGTCAACCCCGACGAAGTGATCTTCGTGCTCGACGCGATGATCGGTCAGGACGCCGTCAACACCGCCGAGGCGTTCCGCGAAGGCGTCGGCTTCACCGGCGTGGTGCTGACCAAGCTCGATGGCGACGCGCGCGGCGGTGCCGCGCTGTCGGTGCGTGAGATCACCGGTGTGCCGATCCTCTTCGCGTCCGCGGGCGAGAAGCTCGAGGATTTCGACATCTTCCACCCCGACCGGATGGCCAGCCGGATTCTCGGCATGGGCGACGTGCTCACCCTCATCGAGCAGGCCGAACAGGTCTTCGACGCGCAACAGGCAGAGGAAGCCGCCGCCAAGATCGGCAGCGGCGAGCTCACGCTGGAGGACTTCCTCGAGCAGATGCTGGCGATCCGCAAAATGGGCCCGATCGGCAACCTGCTGGGCATGCTGCCCGGTGCGGGCCAGATGAAGGACGCGCTGGCAGCCGTCGACGACAAGTCGCTCGACCGGTTGCAGGCGATCATCCGTGGCATGACGCCCGCCGAGCGTGCAGACCCCAAGATCATCAACGGTTCGCGTCGGCTGCGCATCGCCAACGGGTCCGGGGTCACAGTCGGTGAGGTCAACCAGCTGGTCGACCGGTTCTTCGAGGCGCGCAAGATGATGTCGTCGATGGCCGGTCAGATGGGTATGCCCTTCGGGCGCAAGGGATCATCTCGTAAGGCGGCGAAGAACAAGAAGAAGGGGCAGAAGGGTAGGAAAAAGGGAAGCGGTCCGACGCCACCCAAGGTGCGCAATCCGCTGGGTCAGGGAATGCCCGCCGGATTCCCGGACCTTTCCGACATGCCCAAGGGACTGGACGAACTTCCTCCCGGCCTCGCCAACATCGATCTGTCGAAGTTCAAGTTCCCGGGCCAGAACTAGGCATGTCTGCACCACCACTGCACATACGGGGTCGCGGGCTGCCCGATGAGCAACCTGTCGAGTGGTGGATCGTCGACGGCACGCTCAGTGCCGAACCGGTGCCGGACGCCGAGACCGTCTTCGGTGCTGACGGAGCTGACGGCTGGATCCTTCCCGGGCTCGTCGATGCGCACTGCCACGTCGGATTGGGTGAGCACGGCCCTGTCGACACCATCGACGAGTGCATCACCCAGGCCGAGACGGAGCGCGACGCGGGCGCTTTGCTCCTGCGTGACGCCGGGTCGCCCATCGACACCCGCAGCCTCGACGACCACGACGACCTACCGAGGATCATCCGGGCCGGCCGCCACCTCGCCAGGCCCAAGCGCTACCAGCGCGGGTTCGCCATCGAATTGGACGATCAGTCCCAGCTGCCGGTCGCCGTCGCCGAACAGGCGCGGTTCGGCGACGGCTGGGTCAAGCTTGTCGGCGACTGGATCGACCGCGAGGTCGGCGATCTGGCTCCACTGTGGTCCGACGACGTGCTGAAGGCGGCGATCGATGCGGCCCACGACAACGGCGCCCGCGTCACGGCGCACGTCTTCAGCGAGGACGCGCTGCCCGGTCTCATCAAGGCAGGCATCGACTGCATCGAGCACGGTACCGGCCTGACCGACGACACCATCGAGCTGATGGTCGAACACGGCACGGCGCTGGTGCCGACGTTGATCAATATCGAGAACTTTCCCGGAATCGCGGACAACGCAACGAAATTCCCGACGTATGGCCGGCACATGCGAGATCTTTACGAGAAGTGCCCGTCGCGTATCGCCGCCGCGCGGGAGGCGGGCGTGCCGATCTATGCGGGCACCGACGCGGGCAGCATGGTGGCTCACGGCCGCATCTCGGACGAGATCGACGCGCTCAAGGGCATCGGGATGAGCGCGACCGAGGCGCTGGGCGCGGCCTGTTGGACCGCCCGCGAATGGCTGGGCCGCCCTGGCATCGAGCACGGTGCCTCGGCCGATCTCGTCTGCTACCAGAACGATCCGCGGCAGGGCGCCGCCGTCGTCAATGCGCCCGACGTGGTGATCCTGCGGGGCAGGGTCTACCGCTAGTAGACGTCGCGCAGATATCGGTGCGACTTGATGAGGTCGTTGACATATTGGTGCGCCGCATTCGCATCCATTCCGCCACTGCGGGCGACGATGTCGTGCAACGTCGCGTCGACGTCCTTGGCCATCCGGCCCGCATCACCGCAGACGTAGACGTACGCGCCGGCCTGCAGCCACTCGAAGAACTCCGCGGCGTGTTTCAGCATGCGTTGCTGCACATAGGTTTTCGGGGCGCCCCCGGTGCCGTCGCGGGAGAATGCGACGTCGAGTCGCGTAAGCGTGCCCGAGTCGACGAAGCCCTGCAACTCGTCACCGTACAGAAAGTCGGTGGCCCTGCGGCGGTCGCCGAAGAACAACCACGACTGTCCCCGCGCCCGGCTCGCCTGGCGCTCCTGGAGGAACGCCCGGAACGGCGCGATGCCGGTGCCGGGGCCGATCATGATGATCGGTACGTCGTCGGCGGGCAGTCGGAAGTGGTTGTTCGGACGCAGGTGCACGCGCACGGTGTCGCCGCGCTCGGCCAAGAACGTCGACGCGACACCGCCATGCGTGCGGTCGTCGGCGCTGTAGCGCACGGTCGCGACGGTGAGGTGCACACGATCGGAATGCGTGAGCGGGCTCGACGCAATCGAGTAGTCGCGGAACTGTAGGGGACGCAGCGTGTCGACCACTTCGTCGGCGCTCAGGCGGCCCAGCCTGATCAGGTCGAGGACGTCCTTGCCGTAGAGCCACGACCCGCGCGTGGCTGCCGTGTCACTGCTGAGGGCGGCTGTGGCCTGTTCGTCGGTGGTTCGGGTTGCCACCAATGCCTTCAGCGCGCGCGACGGCATCCGAATTTCGAAACTGTCCGTCAGCAGAACGCCGAGCGGCTCGTCGTGACCGGCGACGATGTAGTCGGGTCCGACGCCTAGCTGCGTCAGTATCGCCTCGACCAGGACGGGATCGTTGTTCGCGTGCACGGCGATCGAATCGCCTGCCTGGTAAGCGATTCCGGTCTCTGCGAGATCCAGCTCGTAGTGGCGGACCTCCTTGTCGGATTCCGGGGCGGTCAGCAGTCGGTTGACCACCAGCCGGACGTCGACGGCGTGATTGCTCTCCCGGCTCGGCGGTCGTTCGACCGTGGTCGTCTCGGGTGCGGCCGCGACGGCGGCCGGAGCGGGGCCGGTCCGCTCGGCGGCCAGGATTTTGACGACGTCGGTCGACCAGGCCCTGGCCGGCTGTTCGTAGAAACCGTCGATGTCGACGCGATCGGCAATCCGGGTGCCACCGAGTGCCTCTAGTCGCTCGTCCAGCAGCTTGCCCGCGTGGCAGAACAGGTCGTAGGAGGTGTCACCGAGTGCCAGCACCGCGAAATTGAGTTGCTCGAGTCGCTCGGTCTCACCGCTGATCGCCTCCCAGAACAGGGTGGCGTTGTCGGGGAACTCGCCGTCGCCGAAGGTCGACGTGACGGCGATGAAGTGTGTGGCCGTCTGCAATTCGTCGACATCGATCTGGTTGAGCTCGATGGCCTCGGCTTCGATGCCGACGGTTTCGAGCATCTCGGTGAACGTCATCGCCGCATCCTCGGCGTTGCCCATATCGGTGCCATAGCCGACGATCAGTGAGAACTGGCGGCCAGCCACGATCGCATCCCCTCGGTCGCAAATTTAGGGTGACCTTACTTGAAAGGTCCGCGATGCAGTGGCCTCCCTAGCGCGGGGTGGGGGAGCGGTGAATCGTCAGCGAGGCTGGCCGAAACCCCAGTCGAACAAGCGCATCGCCTGGCCGTACAGATCGCCGGTGCCGTACATCTCCACCACCACAAGACGGCGGTTGCCACGCTGGGCGGCGGCCACATAGGTGTGGCGCGCGAGATTGGTGAACCCGGTCTTGCCCGCGAACGTGCCGGGGTAGCGGCTCAGGAGTTCGTTCTGGTTGGTGAGGGCCTTCCCGGGGAACTGCGCCGACGGCGATCGCATGATCTGTGCGATCAGCGGATAGCGCAGCGCCGCGCGATAGATCAACGCGAGGTCGAGGGGTGTGGTGGTGGATTCCCACCCCGGCCCGTCCAGCCCCGACGGCGACGACGCCTTGGTGGACCGGGCGCCGAGGGAGGCGGCCTTGCGATTCATCGCCGGGACCGCGACACCCTGTCCGCCGAGCATGTCTGCCAGCATGTTCGCCGCGTCGTTACCCGACACCATCAGCAGCGCCGCCAACAGCTGCTGAACGGTGTAGGGCTGCCCCGGCTTCAAACCCACGCACGAGCACTCGACCTCGGTATGTGACGAGTTGGCACGAGCGAAGTTGTCCGGCCGCAGATTGTCCAGCACCACCATCGCCAGCAGCGGTTTGATGGTGCTCGCGGGCGCGTGTGGCTCATTTGGGTTGCGGGAGGCCAGAATTGCTCCGGTGTCCAGATCGGCGAGCAGCCACGCCTGCGCCGGCCCTTCCGGCAACGCGACAGCCCCCGACGGCTCCATGGCGGGCTGCGCCGCGGCGGGAGCCGCTACCGCATTGGCCGAGCACAGGGTGATCGCCAAGGCGGCCAACAACTTTCGCACGGACGCCGAGCGTAACCGGCGCGTTCGGATTCGCGGTCTCGAACGTGTTGCGATTCAGCAACTTTGCATCGGCTAAAGACTGCCGATCGTCGCATTCCGATCAAGTGCAAAGCCCCAGTCCAGCAGGCTGGCGGCCTGATCCCAGTAGGTCGGCTGCCCGGGCTTGTCCATACCGAACATCATCGCGATGACCAGGCGTCGGCCGTTGCGGCCCGCTGCGCCGACGAACGTCTTCTGCGCGAGGTCGGTGAAGCCCGTCTTGCCGCCAAGGGTGCCCGGATAGCGCTTGAGCAGCTCGTCCTGGTTGACCAGCACCTTGTCACCGGTCTTGGTGGGGAAGACGGCGGTCGGCTGGGCGGTGATCTGCGCGAACACCGGGTTGGCCATGGCGGCACGGAAGATCACCGCAAGGTCGTGCGGCGAGGACCACATGTCGATGCCCGGACCGTCGAGACCCGACGGTGAGCCCGCATTGGTGCCGTACGCGCCGAGCAGCGCCGCCTTGCCGTTCATCTTCATCACAGCGACGTCTTGGCCGCCGAGCATGCTCGCCAGGGTGTTGGCGGCGTCGTTGCCCGACACCAGCAGCAGCGCCTCGAGCAGCTGGCGTGTGGTGTAGACCATGCCGGGGGTCACGCCTGCGCAGTTGCATTCCACCTTGGTGTCGGCCTCGCTGGCCACGATCGTCGCGTCGAGCGGGAGTTCGTCGAGCACCGTCAGCGCAAGCAGCACCTTGATGGTGCTTGCGGGTGCGAACTGGCCGTACTCGTCACGGGCCGCCAGCACGGCGCCGCTGTCCATGTCGGCGACGATCCATGCCTGGGCGGGGCCTTCGGGGACGGGAACCGAACCGGATGGCTGGACGACGGCGGCCGGCACGGCTGAGGCCACCGCGGTCCCCCCGGCGAATAGGCACAGCGTGGTCGCGATGCAGACAAGAATCCTCCGCATGACGGCTGAGCCTATCGCCAGCCGAGACAATGCGGAGCGATCGTGTTCAATCGACTCATGTTGAGCCTGGAAGAGATATCGGATCGTTTCGAGATACAGCAGTTGATGATCGACTACTCGAACGCGATCGATCAGAAGCAATTCGACAACCTTGATCGCGTCTTCACCCCGGACGCCTACATCGACTACCGCGTCACCGGCGGGATTGACGGGCGTTTTCCGCAGGTCAAGGCGTGGCTCGAGGACGTGCTTCCGAACTTCCCGGCCTACTACCACATGCTGGGCAATTTCGATGTCCGCATAGACGGCGACACCGCGTCCTCGCGCACGATCTGCTTCAACCCGATGGTTTTCAACGCCGAGGAGAAGCAGATCCTGTTCGTCGGCATCTGGTACGTCGACGAGTTCGTCCGCACCGCGGAGGGCTGGCGAATGAGCAAGCGCGTCGAGGAGAAGTGCTTCGACAAGCTTCTGTAGCGTTCAGCGGCGTGCCAGCTTGGCCGCCGCCCGGGTCAGCCGGTCCGAAATGCGCACGGAGAACAGCGGATTGAAGAAGTCGGTACGCAGGCGGGTCAACGTCGAGCTTTTGATGCGCCATTGGCCGTCGATCTTCTCGTAGGTCTCGTGGTAGTGGCCGTAGCCGTCGAGGTTCAGACCCGGTGCCAGCCGGACGACATCGTTGAGCGCCCACACCCCTCGCGCGGTGGTGGCCGAGGTCAGCTCGATCTCGGGAGCATGCACTTGATGCACGGTCGGCTGCTTCTCCAGCGTCTTGCGCACGAATGCGACGAACTCGTCGGCACCGTCGATCACCTTGCCGCCCGAGGGCGACGTGTCGCTGTGAAAGTCGTCGGCGAACACCCCGCGCCACCCCTGCCAGTCCTTCGTGTCCAGAAAGCGGCAGTAGCGTGCCTTCAATTGCTTGATGGCTTCGATCTCGAGCAGGGTGTCGGCGGCGTCCACATCCGAGAGGGTAGCGACCGGATTTCCACCGGTAGGGGCTGTTCTGGCAGAATAGGCCGCTGTCTGCCGCGCGACTACGGCTGCGCGGCGGTCACACACGTAAAGCAAAACCGGGTGCTGGCAATCGGCCGGCACCGCTGAATTGCAGCGTGGCAATCACAGGAGAAGTCGTTCAACCATGGCTGTCAAGATCAAGCTGACTCGGCTTGGCAAGATCCGCAATCCCCAGTACCGCATCGCCGTCGCTGACGCGCGCACCCGCCGTGACGGCCGGTCGATCGAGGTCATCGGCCGGTATCACCCGAAGGAAGATCCGAGCCTCATCGAGATCGACTCCGAGCGGGCCCAGTACTGGCTGGGCGTGGGCGCCCAGCCCACCGAGCCCGTCCTGCAGCTGCTGAAGATCACCGGCGACTGGCAGAAGTTCAAGGGTCTGCCCGGTGCCGAGGGCACACTGAAGGTCAAGGAACCCAAGCCCAGCAAGCTGGACCTCTTCAACGCGGCCCTGGCCGAAGCCGAGGGCGCACCGTCGGGCGAGGCGACGCAGCCCAAGAAGAAGAAGGCGCCTGCCAAGAAGGCCGCCGAGAAGGCCGAGACGGCTGATGAGGCGCCCGCCGAGGCCGCCGCCGAGGGTGCCGAGGCCACGCCGGCCGCGGCCGCACCCGAGTCCTCCGAAAGCTGAGCCCGGCTGTGAGCTCAGTCGTCGTCGACGCCGTCGAGCACCTGGTTCGCGGAATCGTGGACAACCCCGACGATGTCCGGGTCGACATGGTCACGAGTCGCCGCGGGCGCACCGTCGAGGTACACGTCCATCCGGACGACCTCGGCAAGGTCATCGGCCGCGGCGGACGCACCGCGACCGCGCTGCGCACGCTGGTGGCGGGCATTGGCGGCCGCGGGATCCGCGTCGACGTGGTGGACACCGACCAGTAGGTCGAGATGGACCTGGTTGTCGGGCGGGTCGTCAAGGCGCACGGGGTCACCGGAGAGCTCGTCGTCGATGTTCGTACCGACGACCCCGAAACCCGCTTCGCGCCGGGGACCAGCCTGCGCGCTCGCGCCAAAGGCGGAACCGACCGCCGCTTCGTCGTCGATACTTCGCGTCCGCACAGTGGCCGGCTGCTGGTCCGGCTCGAAGGAATTTCCGACCGCGACAGCGCTGACGCGTTGCGCGGCACGCTGTTCCTCGTCGATTCCGCGGACCTGCCTCCGATCGACGATCCCGACGAGTTCTACGACCATCAACTGGAGGGGCTGCGGGTCCGGACCACCGCCGGAGCCGACGTCGGCGCGGTCGCGGAGGTGCTGCATACCGCTGCGGGAGAGTTGCTTTCGATACGAACCGGCGAGCGTGAGGTGCTCGTGCCGTTCGTCGGCGCGATCGTGACGTCAGTGTCGCTGGCGGATCAGGTGATCGAGATAGACCCGCCCGAGGGTCTGCTGGAACTGGAATGACGATGAGCAGCGGTCTGAAAATCGATGTGGTGACCGTGTTCCCGGCGTATCTCGATCCGCTGCGACAGTCGTTGCCGGGCAGGGCGATCGAGGCCGGAATCTTCTCGGTGGCGGTGCATGATCTGCGCCGCTGGACCCATGATGTGCACCGCTCGGTCGACGACTCGCCCTACGGCGGTGGGCCGGGGATGGTCATGAAGGCCCCAGTGTGGGGTGAGGCGCTCGACGAAATATGTTCCGAGGAAACCCTTTTGGTGGTTCCGACGCCCGCGGGCAGGCTGTTCACCCAGGCCGACGCCCAGCGGTGGAGCACCGAAAAGCATCTGGTGTTCGCGTGTGGACGGTACGAAGGCATCGACCAGCGGGTCGCCGACGATGCGGCCCGCCGGATGCGCGTCGAAGAAGTGTCGATCGGCGACTACGTGCTGCCCGGGGGTGAGTCCGCGACGTTGGTCATGATCGAAGCGGTCGCGCGCCTGCTGCCGGACGTGCTTGGCAATCCCGCTTCATACCAAGATGATTCGCATTCTGACGGGATTCTGGAAGGACCGAGCTACACTCGGCCGCCGAGCTGGCGCGGGCTCGACGTGCCCGAGATTCTGCTGTCCGGCGACCACGCCAAGATCGCCGCGTGGCGACAGGAACAGGGCCTGCAACGCACCCGTGAGCGCCGGCCCGACCTGCTGGACTGACCGACCGTCCTCTGCTGCACGCATGCTGGTGTGGCCCGACTCGGCCAGAGCTAGATCCGGCCGCCGGGGAACATCGTCTTGACGAGTTGGGTGACGTGATCGCGTGCGGCCGCGTCACCGGTGGGATCCAGCGATCCGATGGCCATGACGTAGCGTCGCTCTGGGCCGATGACGCCGGTGGACACGTGTAATTGGTTGGCGCCGCTCCAACAGCAGAACCACCCCTGTTTGACGGCGACAGGCTCGGCATAGAGCCCGTCGGGAATGCCGAACCGTTGCGGATAGCCGTCGATTCCCCTCGGCGTCGACTGCGCGAGATTGGCCAGGATGACGTTGGCCTGTTCCTGTGGCAATCCGCCGGTGCCCGCCAGCAATTTGTCGTAGTACCGGACCAGATCGCCCGCGGTGCTTGTCGTGAGGTCCCATTTGCCGTTGTACGGCTGCTTGGTGTTGGCCAGGCCGTACCGTGCCACCACGCGGTTGACGATGTCGCTTCCGCCGCTGCGGTTCCAGAAGTTCTCGGCCGCACTGTCGTCTGACGATCTGAGCATGACGTCGAGCGCGCTGCGATCGGCTGGTGACAGCTCGGTCTCACCCTTGGATTCCTGTAGCAATAGGTCGTCGGCGATGAACAGCTTCACCACGGATGCGATGGGGAACGCCGCACCGTCCCCGCCCGACACCTGTTGGTCGGTGTTGCGATCCAGTACCGCGACGGAGATCCGGGCACCGGTCTTGGCGGCGTTGGCGATGGCTTGGCGGGTACGGTCACCCAGTCCGTTGAAGGTGGCGGCGGGTTCGTCGGGTGGAGCTTCGGGCAGCGGCGCCATCCTGCCCTGCGGTACGACGACCGTCAGCGCGGATTCCGGGGTAGTTCCGTACACCCGGGCTTCGCACCCGCCGGCGGACAACACCGCAACGCCGGCGATGGCGAGTGACGTGACGAGCTTCGACGGCCCGCGTCGCATGACCCTCCTTGACGCTGTCCTGGAATCGGTGTCGGGCAACAACTCCGCCGTACCCTGTTAACCAGCCTAACCGTCTCCGGCAGCTGACGCTTGGTCAGACCGCGGGCGCGTTTGGGAGCGGTTCATCACTGGATTTCTCCTGACGGGGGCCCTTCTGGCACAATTGAGCAGTTGTCTGTGCCGGTCGGGGACCTTGAGCCTCTCCGTCCGCTGCGAGATACACCCCGAAACCCGAAAGATCGGCTCGGCGACGCGATTGATTTCGCGACCACGCCCGCGGCCGCCGACAGCAAGGATGTGTCACCGATGAACACGCTGGACTTCGTCGATCAGGCGTCGCTGCGCGACGACATCCCGGACTTCAGCCCCGGCGACACCGTGAACGTGCACGTCAAGGTCATCGAGGGCTCCAAGGAACGTATCCAGGTCTTCAAGGGCGTCGTCCTGCGCCGGCAGGGTGGCGGTATCCGCGAAACCTTCACCGTGCGCAAGGAAAGCTACGGCGTGGGTGTCGAGCGGACTTTCCCGGTGCATTCGCCCAACATCGACCACATCGACGTCGTCACACGTGGCGATGTGCGCCGCGCCAAGCTTTACTACCTGCGCGAACTGCGTGGCAAGAAGGCGAAGATCAAGGAGAAGCGCTGACCGGCGTAGTCGGCCGACACGCCCGGTTCTGACGCGTGGCAGCCGATGATCGCGGCGACGAGCGCCGCGGTGGCTACCCTGATGCGGTGAGCGGATCCACCGACCCCGATGAGCCCACCGACCTCGTGTCCGAGGACTCCGAGTCCGAGAACGACGCCGAAGAGCCCAAGAAGAAGCACGGTGCGCTGCGCGAATTCGCGATTCTGATCTCGATCGCGCTGGTTCTCTACTACGTCATGCTGACGTTCGTCGCGCGCCCGTACCTCATTCCTTCGGAGTCGATGGAGCCCACCCTGCACGGCTGCGCCGGCTGCACAGGTGACCGCATTATGGTCGACAAGCTGTCGTACCGGTTCGGCTCGCCGGAGCCCGGCGATGTCATCGTCTTCAAGGGGCCGCCGAACTGGAACATCGGCTACAAGTCGATTCGTTCCGACAACACCGCGGTGCGCTGGGTACAGAACGCGCTGTCCTTCATCGGCTTCGTCCCGCCCGACGAGAACGACCTGGTGAAGCGCGTGATCGCGGTGGGAGGGCAGACCGTCGAGTGCCGAGCGGACACGGGGCTGACGGTGGACGGCAAGCGCCTCGACGAGCCGTATCTCGACTACACCACGATGAATGTCGCGCCCTCCAACCCCTACGCCGCGTGCCTCGGCAATGAGTTCGGACCGGTGACGGTTCCCGAGGACAAGGTGTGGGTGATGGGTGACAACCGCACGCATTCCGCCGATTCGCGCGCACACTGCACCAACACCCCCGAGGACGCACAACGCGGCCTGCTGTGTACGGGTGACCCGGAGGCGGGCACCGTGCCGGTCGACAATGTGATTGGAAAAGCACAGTTCATCGCCTGGCCGCCCTCGCGATGGGGTGGCGTGGGAAGTGTGAACCCGCAGACCCAATAGGAGTTTCAGTTGCCGGCGACATGGCCTCCACGGACGGTGATCCGGAAATCCGCTGGCCTGCGTACGTTGGAGTCCGCGCTGTACCGGACCGGGCTGGGACCGGTGGCGGGTGTCGACGAGGTGGGCCGCGGGGCCTGCGCGGGCCCGCTCGTGGTGGCGGCATGTGTGCTCGGGCCGAACCGGCTCGAGAGCCTGGCGGCGCTCGACGACTCGAAGAAGCTCAATGCCAGGGAGCGTGAGCGGCTGTTTCCGCTGATCCGCAGGTACGCGTTGGCCTACCACGTGGTCTTCATCCCGACGGCCGAGGTCGATCGTCGCGGGGTCCATGTGGCGAACATCGAGGGCATGCGACGTGCCGTGGCGGGCCTGTCGGTGCGCCCGGGGTACGTGCTGTCCGACGGCTTCCGGGTGCCGGGTCTGTCGGTCCCGTCGCTGCCAGTGGTCGGCGGTGACGCGGCCGCGGCGTGTATCGCGGCGGCCAGTGTGCTGGCGAAGGTGAGTCGTGACAGGCTGATGGTCAAGATGGAGGCCGAGCATCCGGGCTATGGCTTCGCCGAGCACAAGGGTTACAGCACGCCGGCGCACAGCGCAGCGCTTGCCGAGCTGGGCCCGTGCAGCGAGCATCGGTATTCGTTCATCAACGTGCGACGGCTGGTGACGGTCCAGAGTGAGATGGGCCCGGTGTTGGTACCCGACATCGGGCTCGACACAGAATTCGACGCCGAACCCGAACAGCAGAGCCGATTCGGGTAGGGGAGGATTGGAGTCGCGATGAACGCGTCTATGAAGGAACTGAGCAGATGAGTGCCGAGGATCTCGAAAAGTACGAAACCGAGATGGAGCTCTCGCTCTACCGCGAATACAAGGACATCGTCGGGCAGTTCAGCTACGTCGTGGAGACCGAGCGGCGCTTCTACCTGGCCAACAGCGTCGAGCTGGTGCCCCGCAACACGGAGGGCGAGGTGTATTTCGAGCTCCGTCTCGGCGACGCCTGGGTGTGGGACATGTACCGTCCGGCGCGCTTCGTCAAACAGGTTCGGGTCATCACCTTCAAGGACGTCAACATCGAAGAGGTGGAAAAGCCCGAGCTGCGGTTGCCTGAGTGAGCGCCGTCAGCCCTGGGTCCTGAACGCTCCCTTGGGAATGGTGAGAGGGAGGTCGACGGAGCTCATCAGGCCCGGCGGTGCATCGACCACGTACGGCACGGCGTTGACCACGCGCATCGCCGTGGCCACCATCGCACCCGCTCCGGACGTCATGCTTTCGATCCCGGCTTTCTTGCGATCGCGAAGTGTCACGTCGAATGTGCAGTCGATGTCCGGCGTGCCGGTGATGACCACGCGATAGCCGAGGGCGTTCGGCAGTGTCGGCCAGTCCGGCGCGACGTCAGGAGCCAGCCGGGTGACGTGTTCGATGACGATGGCCTCGCGTCCATCGACGACACCGATGGCCTGCATCCGCAATGCGCCGCACGTGCCCGCCTCGACCGTGCCCATCGCGACTTCGAGCGTCCGTTCCGTCACCGCGCGGTCGAATGTCGAACGCATCTCCTGGACCTCCACGCCAAGTGCATCGGCGACCATCCGAATCTGCCCTTGCCATTCGCCTTCGATGGCGCCTGGAATGGCGATCCACGGCTCGTAGTCGAGTGGACGGCCGAATCCCATTGCGTCACTCATGATGTCGGGTACACCGTAGTCGTCGTAGAGACCGATCTCGTAGGCATGGATCTTCTCGATCTGGGACGACTGCGTACTCAGTACCAGCGAGAGGTAGTCGGCGGCGAAGCCGGGTTCGATGCCCGATGCATACAGCGACACCTGGCCCGCCTTCGCGGCGCTGGCGAGCTGATCACGCCACTCGGCCGGCTCGTAGGCATGTGGGTTGACCAGCCTCGTGGTGCTCGTCGTCACGACGTTGATTCCGGCGCTGAGCAGTTTCACGTAGTCGGGGATCGCCAGCGCATCGCGTTCGGGCCCACTCGCGGCGTAGATGACGCAGTCGGGCTTGAGCGCGATGAGCGCGTCCGCGTCGGTGGTGACCGCCAGCCCGATCGGTTCGCCGTTGGCGAGCTCGCCCGCATCCATTCCGTCCTTTTCAGGGGAGTGGACCCACACCCCGACGAGATCGAGGTTCGGACGTTCGTTGATGGCGCGGATCGCGATCGATCCAATGCCACCCGTCGACCAGACGACGACGCGGTGCTTGCCTGCTGTCATTCTTTTCCTCCTCGTGGAGATCGCCCGGACCCGTTTTAGAATAGTAACCACTATTACAGCGGAACAGAACAAATCTTAGGTTATAGTCGGTCGGCGTGGCCACCCCGTCCCCGATCCGGCGCTGAATGTTCACCCTTCGGTTCGACATGCGCGCGCCCGCCTCTGGTGCCGGTCATCATCCGGCTCCGCGAATCCCGACGGCCGCGATTGCGAGGCCGCCGGGTACATCATGGCCCGACCTGCAACGCGCCGTCATGGCGTCCGAACGTGCGTGATCGAAAGGGACAACCATGACACTGAAAACCGTGGTCTGGTCGACTGGAGGCGTCGGATCAATTGCGATAGACGCGATTCAGGGCAGACCGGATCTCGATCTCGTCGGCGTGTGGGTGCATTCGCCCGATAAGGTCGGCCAGGACGCCGGAGTGCTCGCCGGCATCGACCCGATCGGTATCGCTGCGACCAACGACGCCGACGCGCTCATCGCGCTGCGACCCGACTGCGTGGTGTATGCCGCCAGCGGACCGGACCGCGACGCGGGTGCGGTGCCCGACTACGTCAAGCTGCTCGACTCGGGAATCAACGTCGTCTCGACGTCGTCAACCAGCCTGGTGTATCCACCCGCCTATTACTCGCCGGAGTGGCGCGAGCAGATGGAAACCGCGGCCAAGGCGGGAAATGCGTCGTTCTACGCATCTGGCATCTTTCCCGGATTCGGCTCAGATCAGCTGGCCCTGATGCTGGCCACGCAATCGAAGAAGATCCGCTGTCTCAAGGTGACCGAGGTCGCACTCAACGACCACTACCCGGTGGCCGACGTGATGATGAATGGCATGGGTTTCGGCCATCCGCTGGACTTCGAACCCCTTCTGAAGACACCTGGCTTCATCGAAATGGCCTGGCGAGCACCGATATATCTGATAGCTGCCGGCCTGGGCGTCGAAGTCGAGGAGGTGCGCGGGACGCTCGACCGCCGTCTGACCGACAGAGACATCGAGGTGGCGTTCGGCACCATCAAGGCGGGCACGTGCGGCGCGGTGAGCACGAGGGCGGCCGGCGTGGTCAACGGCCGGGAAGCGATCGTCGTCGAACACATCATCCGGATGGCGCGCGACGTGGCACCCGATTGGCTCGCCTCGGAGTTCGACGCGACGTATCGCGTCGACATCGAGGGCGATCCCGACATTCACTGCGCGATGAACGTCGGCGCCGCTGAGGGTCACGGCGCGGGCCGCGCGGCGATGGCCGCCACGGCGATGCGGGTGGTCAATGCGATTCCCTATGTTGTCCGCGCACCCGCAGGCCTACTGAGCTCGCTGGATCTGCCGAACACATTGCCACATAGCGCATTCGACTGATTTGGGGGAAAACAGATCTGATGATCAACAAGAGGAGCAGCCCATGACCGAAGTGAACACCACCGATCTGTACTACGACCCGTTCGATTTCGACATCGATGACAATCCGTATCCGATCTGGAGACGACTGAGGGATGAGGCACCGCTCTATCGCAACGAGAAGTACAACTTCTACGCACTCAGCCGCTACGAGGACGTCGCGCGAGAACTGCACAATTGGGATACCTACCGGTCAGGCAGGGGTTCGACGATCGACATCATCATGAGCGGCGTCGAGGTGCCCCCCGGGGTGATCCTTTTCGAGGACCCGCCGATTCACGACATCCATCGGCGAGTGTTGTCAAAGGTGTTCACGCCGCGGCGGATGGAGGCCATCGAAGATCTGGTTCGCCAGTATTGTGTCCGCGCGCTCGACGCCTTGGCTGGCGCCTCGACGTTCGACTTGATCACGGATTTCGGGGCGCTGATTCCCATGCGGACCATCGGCTATCTGCTCGGCATTCCAGAACAGGGTCAGCAGCAGATCCGGGACAACACCGACGCGTCAATCGGACTGAAAGACGGCAACTTTCAGTCAGTCTCGGCCGAGGCCTTCGAGAATGCATATCAGCTCTTCGCCGAGTACATCGAGTGGAGGGCCGAACACCCCTCCGACGACTTGATGACGCAGCTGCTCAACGCGGAGGTCGAAGAGAACGGCGAGCTCCGGCCGCTGACGCGCATCGAGGTACTGACCTATACGAGCATGATCGCCGGTGCGGGCAACGAAACAACCACCCGGCTGATCGGCTTCATCGGCCAACTGCTGGCCCAACATCCCGACCAGCGGCGCGAGCTCGTCGAGGACTTCTCGCTCATCCCGCGCGCGATCGAGGAAGTGCTGCGTTACGAGGCGCCGTCACCGGTACAGGCACGCTACGTCGCAACGGACACCGAGGTACACGGTCAGACAATCGTCGAGGGCTCGATCATGCTGCTGCTCAACGGCTCAGCCAACCGGGACGAGCGACAGTTTCCGAACGGCGAGAGTTTCGACATCCACCGCACAGGATCCCATCTCTCGTTCGGCCAGGGCCTGCACTTCTGCCTGGGTTCGTCGTTGGCGCGAATGCAGGCGCGGGTGGCACTTGAAGAGATGCTGAAACGGTGGCCCGAGTGGGACGTCGACTTGGACAATGCGGCGATGGCGCACACCACAAGCGTCCGTGGGTGGGGTCGCCTGCCCATCATCACGGCTTAGCTCATTCGGAATCAACGACAGGGGCGTCATGTCTTACGAGAGCTCAGCTGAGCCGATCAAGATCGGCTACTTGATGGACTTCAAGTTGTCGGAGGACTTTCCGCAGCACTACCGTGACGACCTCACCATCCCCTTCGACATGGTCTTCGAGGACGCGATGGCCAAGGGCGTCATCGACCGGCCCGTCGAGATCGTCTATCGCGAGGTCGAGGGGCTGCCCAAGGGCAGCGTGAAAGCGGTCATCGACGCCTATCGGGAGCTGGTCGACGAGGGCTGCCTCGTGATCTTCGGTCCGCATATCGGTGACAACGCGGTCGCGATCAAGGATGCGTTGAACGAGCAGTTCCGGGTTCCCGCGATCAGCGTGACGGGATCGGATGAGGCGTTGGGAGAGTGGTTCTTCGCCCTTCCGATGGGATCCCACTTCGACGAGCCGATCTTCTGGACCGATCTGCTGGTCAAAGGCGGTCACACCGACGTGGGGGTGCTCATGGAGCAGTCGCTGGTGGGGGAGGCTTACATCGCGAACTTCCGAAAAGCCTGTCAGCAGCGCGGCATCAGGATCGTCGCCGAGGTCACGATCGCTCAGACCGCCCAGGATGTGACCAAGGCCGTGCGCACGCTGTACGACGCAAAGGCGCAGGCGATCGTGCACGCTGGCTTCGGCTTCGGAATCGTGTTCGTCAATCCCGCACTGGCAGAACTGGACTGGGATCCGCCGCGCTTCGCGGGAACCGCGTTCGAGAATGCGTGGATCAACCCGGTGATGTGGAATGCGTTCATGGGCTGGACCGGTCTCGACCAGTACGACGAAGGTAACCAGGTGGGTCAGCGCTTCCTCGACGAATTCCGGGACAGAACCGGTAGACGCCCAGAATGGTGCGTGCCGGTGGTGAATCGCGATGTCGCCGTGGCGATTCTGCACGCGGTCGCCGACGCGCACCCGCTGAGCCCGCGCGGCGTCAAGGAGGCGCTCGAGCGGGTCAAATCAGTGCCGGCCGCCTCCGGCGCACCAGGTACCAGGATTTCGTTCGGGAACTGGACCCGTCGCGGTTGGATGGGCTCCGGCTACCTGGTCGCTCGGGAGCTGGAACCCGACGGTGTCAACTCCCGTCTCGTGGCCCGGTTCGGCGAGGCGTGACCGATGGCTGAACCGCGAAGCGTTGTCATCACCGGCGCATCACGCGGGCTCGGTTTGGCGTCTGCGTCGCACCTCTATCGCCACGGCTGGACGGTGGTGGCCGCCATGCGATCGGTGGACGAGGGTCTGGGCAACCTTCGACGCGCGACCGGCGCTGCGCACGACGACGACCGCCTCATCGGTGTCCGCCTGGACCTGATGGACCCGGCGTCGGTCGAGGACGCCGCTGCCGCGATTCTGGCCGCCGTCGGGGCGCCGTACGGGCTGGTCCACAACGCCGGGATATCGGCCGCGGGCATGGTCGAGGAGACGCCAATCGACCTGTGGCAGAGGATGTTCGCCACCAACATTTTCGGACCGGTAGCGCTGACGCGGGCGTTGCTGCCGTCGATGCGGGCAGCGGGTCGCGGCCGGATTGTGCTGGTATCGAGTGAAAGCGGGGTCCGGGGCATGCCTGCCACCGCACCCTATTCGGCGGTCAAGGGAGCGCTGGAGCGATGGGGTGAGTCCATGGCCGGCGAGGTGTCGCCCTTCGGCATCGGCGTGACGATCCTGGTGGCGGGCACCTACGACACCGCGATCATCACCGATGAGGGCACCACCGACTCCCGTGACCTCGCCGGCCCCTACGCACCGCACCACAAGACGATGGACAAACGAGGCCGCTTTGCGATGAAGGTGGCGGCCCGCGCTCCCGAGAAGTTCGCCGCGGGTCTGGCCAAGGCGCTCGACAGCCGCGCACCCTTCGTCCATCGGCCGGTCGGTCCCGATGCTCGAATGTTGATGATGGGCAACAAGATTATGCCCACGGTGGCGATGCATCACATGATTCGGGTGATGATGGGCATCCCACGCTTCGGCGCCCTGAGGGAAGACCGGACCCGGCCCTAGACCTCATGCCTCGCGGACGCTGATGCCCCGCAAAGTGGTGTCTCGGGCCAAGATCAACGCGTTTCGCGTGCCGATCTGCTGGAGAATGTTCTCAGGAATCCACTGCTCACCGATGATGCATCGGGCCAGCAGATCGGCAGCGGGACTCTCTTTGCGTATCTCGCCGGCGCGGATGCCCTCGGAGAGCAGGGCTTTCATCTGGCGAATCCGAGTCGTGAACGACCACGCGGGATTGGATGTATCCGGCGGGGTATGACGCAGCCAGGCCAGTTGGATTCGGAACTCGTCCGGGAACTGGTCGAGTGCGTTGATGTTCAGCCAACTCAAGGCGTCAAGCTTTTCGATCGTCGTGGCCTCTGTGTGCACGATGTCCGTCCACGCGCCGCCGACCTTGTGCCCGAACTCCAGCATGATCGACATCAACAGCTCGTCTTTCGAGCCGATGACGCGGTAGACCGTGCCGGTGCCCAGCCCGGCGGCGGACGCGATGTCGCGGATGGTCGTCATCTCGTACCCGCGGCGGCCGAATTCGGCGCGCGCCACTGCCCGGACGTGAGCCGCCTTGAGGTCGCTGTCGTCCTCGGTGTCGACCCAACTCTGGATCACGTCTTCAGCGGCGGCGAATGCTTTCGACTTGTCCAGATCCGCATCTGCGGGAAGGTCGACTGCGAGACCTTCAAGCGCGATATGGCTTTTCAGCGTGGCCAGTTCGTCGGTCGACGCCTTGTGCCTGATCACGTCGAGACCGACGTGCAGCATGCTCTGACACACGCGGTCGGCCAGGGTGGGGAGATCCAGGTCGGATCGGATGTATCCGCCCCAGCGGCCGGCTCGAAGTGTCTGCAACATCGCGGCTTGGATGGTCGAAGGGGGGCGCTGCGTGAGTTCCATCAGCTCGGGGTCTGAGCTCGGGCCTTCGTAGAACGACATTTGCAGCGCGGCCCGGTGCTCTACCGCGCAGCGGGCGATCTCACAGCCGAGCTCGGTGATCTGCTCGGCCACCGGACGTGGATCCGGTTCGTCGAGGCGCTTCAGCGCTAACTCGCCGACGCGGTCCAGGTCTGCGTGATAGCGCCTGATCAGCTCGACCAGTATCGCTTCCTTGGAGTCGAAGTGGTGGTAGAGGCTGCCCGCGAGGATGCCCGCCGCATCGGCGATCTGCTGCAACGAGGTACGCAGCCCCGACGCGGCGATGACGGAGTTCGCCGTCTTGAGGATTTCCGTGCGCCGCGTCGCATCGACTGCCGTTTCATCGGTGACGGCGCTGAGTTTCGCGGCGCGCTGACCCTTCTTGCCCGCAGGCCGGCTGCTTCTCGAACTCCGCCTCACGGCGTCGGCATCGGCCATCGCTACTTGCGTACCCTTCCTGGCGTCGTCGGCTTCGACAACTGCAAGCAGATCCTACCGATCGGCGTTCGAACTGCCGGGACGCCGCAATCGGGGGTTCCGTTCACGAGGGTGCGTCCGCTCGCGATGCGATCAACGGGCGGTCATAGGAGGGATCCGCCGTGTCGTGCGTGGCCACCTTCATGGAGCCCGCCATCATCGCGATCACCTCGTCGGTGATGAACGACGTCGACTCCGCGTTCCACTCGACGACGCATACCCGGTCGACGATCGCCCAGCGTCCGCCGCGTCGTTCCAGGCGATCCACGTAGCGCCCGCCCGACAGAGTCATGTGGTTCGCGGGTTCGCGGTCGGTCCCGACGAAGAGGTAGTAGGTCTCGGCGTGCGCTTCCTCGCCGTTGATTTCCACCGTGTGGTTGAGCAGGTAGTGCTGGTAGCGGGTCTGTGTGGAGTGGTAGGCGAAGGCCCAGTCGATGAAGTCGTCGACCTCGCCGATGAATCCGACGTGATCGTCGACGGCCCCATCGTGATAGGCGGACCGCAGTAGGGCGCGATCGCGACGGTCCATGCCTCGCGCGTAGCGCATCATGCAATCGCGGATCTGCTCGCGATCCTCAAGGCGGGCAAGCCTTTCGTGTAGTTCTGAATCGCCGGTCATCTACCTTCCCATTCATTGATGCCGACGACCTCGTCGATGGCTCGGCGGGGGGCGGCGGTGAACCTGAAATCGCTACATGAGGCCGGCGATCAACTGTCCTCCCACCTTCTCCAGGTAGGCCGCGCGGTAAAGGTCCGCGATCGCGTTTTGGTGAGCAGTTCCTCGATTTGCACGGCCTTTCCTACGATTTCGTGGGCTCGGGAAAAGCGACTTCGGCGTTGTCAGGCATCGCGTTGATGCCGAGGCGGTCACACACTTCGAGCACTTCGTCGACGATCGAGTCGGGAACGATGAATTTGTCGGTGGCCGACACCTCGTCGAGGTGTGTCAGGATGTCCTCGGCGGTCGGCTCGGTTTCGGTGTCGGCCAGCCAGCCCTGACCGAGCCCGGTGAATACGCGTGCGTAGCGCCCCGCGCATGCCGAGTAGTTGCGGTGGGTGGAATCGCATGCGCGGCTGGCCAGGAACGACACGAGTGGCACGACCGGCTCGGCGCGGATGGCCCGCATGAAGCCCGATTCCCTCAGGAACTTCTCGTCGCCGACCGTCTCGGTGACCATCCGCGAAAAGCCGGTGGGCAGCAAGGTATTCGAGAGGATTCCGTGCGCAGCTCCCTCGATCGCAATCACATTGGACAGTCCGACGAGGCCGGTCTTGGCTGCCGCGTAGTGCGCTTCCATCGGTTGGCCGAAGTTGCCCGCTGACGACGAAATGAAGACGAACCGACCGTACTTCTGTTTCGCCATCACCTTGTATGCGGGCTGGCTCAGGTAGAAGCCGCCGTCGAGGTGCACAGCCAACATCTGCCGCCAGTCGTCGGGGGAGAGCGCCTCGAACGGGATGCTGTTGAAGATGCCGGCATTGCTGACGACGGCGTCCAGCCGCCCGAAGGTGTCGAGAGCGGTGTCGACGATGGCCTGGCCACCCTCGGGGCTGTCGACGGACTGATGCGACGCGACTGCTCGTCCGCCCGCTTTCGTGATCTCGTCGACCACCTGATCCGCAACGCTTGCGTCCGCGCCGTCGCCACGCATCGTGCCGCCGACGTCATTCACCACCACCGCCGCGCCCCGTCGCGCCAGATCGAGGGCGTACAGCCTGCCCAGACCACGGCCGGCGCCGGTTACGACGGTGACTTGGCCCTCGAAGTCGATCACGCTGTACTCCTTGCTGTTTGACTGCAGCAGGACCGGACTTTACGGTGGAACAGATATTTGGTCAACGGGAGGGCGGCGGGAGGTGTCCGGGTGAACGACGCCGACGGCGACCGGTTGCAGGCGCTGGGCATGTTGGCCTCCGCGCTCGCCGGGCGGCCCCTCGCGGTGGCGGCAGTCGATCCGGATGAGCCTTCGTGGACCGACGGACAGACTGTTTTCGTCGATCCTTCTGCACGTCCCCGCGAGAATCTGGAATCGGTGGCCGTGCACGCGTCACTGATCGCGGCCGACAGCCTGGCCCCCGACATCATGGGTGCACTGGTCCGGCATCCCAGAGTGGCCAAGCGATACCTGACCATCGAGGGGCATCGTGCACTGGCTGCCAACCGGGACGTGCTGCCCGGCGTGCTGTGCGCGTTGGCCGATCCTGAAACCGCGAGCCGTAGCGACTCGCCCGAATCGTCGCTGGCCCTGGCTTCGGGTAAAGATCCGTTCGATGAACCGCCGGCGCGGTGGGGTGTTGTGCGTGCCAAGAGGTTGTTGGCGGCCGGCAATCGGGCCGCCGAACAGGTGGACCACGCAGCTCATGTTCCACGGCGCGACAGCAAGGAGGCGCTCGAAGAACTCGATGACGGCGAGGTCGACGACAGCGACGATCCCGACCTGTTCAGCAATCCCGTCGGCGGGGGCGGGTTCATCGGCAAGTGGCTGAAGAAGATGTTGTCGTCGGCACGCAAGACCGGAGGCAGCGGCGGTGGTCCGCCGGGTGCCGACTCGCCGACCCACCGCACCGACTCGGCCAATCGCGGAGCCTTCGCGGTGTCGTCGACGGCGAACGCTGCAGGGGAGGACGTCGCCGACATCGCGGCGAGCGGGTACACGTACCCGGAGTGGGACGCCGACCGCAAGAGCTATCGGCCGGAGTGGTGCACCGTGCGCGAGATCGAGCCACGGATCAAGTCATCGGCGGCCGATGCGATCGACGGTGCCATCGGTGTGCGGCGTCCGCTGGCTCGACTCGGCATGGGCCTGCATCGTCGCCATCGGCAGCCCCAAGGCGACGACATCGATATCGACGCGGCAGTCGAGATGCGCGTCGAAGTGAAAGCCGGGTCGGTCCCCGACGAGAACGTCTACCTCGACAGCCTGCGGCGCCAGCGTGACCTGTCCGTGCTACTGCTACTCGACGTCTCCGGATCGACCGCGGAACCGGGAACCGTGGGGCGAACGGTCCATCAGCAGCAGCGGGCGGTGATCACCGACCTCACAGTCGCCCTGCACGACCTGGGCGATCGTGTCGCGCTGTACGCCTACAACTCACAGGGGCGTGGTGCGGTGAACATGTTGCCCGTCAAGAGATTCGACGACCATCTCGATGCCGGGGTGATTCGACGATTGAACAGCCTCGAGCCGGGAGCGTATTCACGCCTCGGCGCGGCCATCCGGCACGGTTCGGCCGTTCTCGAGACGCGGGGCGGGACATCACGGCGGCTGCTGGTCGTGGTCTCCGATGGTCTGGCTTACGACCATGGTTACGAGCGCGCCTACGGTGCGGCAGATGCACGACGCGCGTTGACGGAAGCTCGCCGACGGGGGACTGGTTGCGTGTGCCTGACCGTGGGCGCAGGTACCGATGTCGAAGTGTTGAAGAAGGTCTTCGGAAGCACCGCGCACGCCACGATCGCCCGACCGGAACAACTGACGGGCATCGTCGGCCCGCTCTTCCGGTCGGCCGTCCGCTCCGCAGAGGTACGGCGCCGGGTCTCGTGATTGAAACAAACATCTGTTCCGGCTACTCTCTGATCCACCGCAAGGACGCGGGTGACGAAAGGGGCGCTATGGGCACCGAGCCCGGGATTGCGTACCAGAATGGCGCCATGCAACCGGCCGACGCGTCGCGCCCCTACTACCGGCAGGTGGGTAACGAGGAGGCCGTGTTCAAAGCGGCGTATCGCCAGGGACTTTCGCTGGTCCTCAAAGGGCCCACCGGGTGCGGCAAGACCCGCTTCGTCGAAGCGATGGCGCACGACCTCGGTCGACCGTTGATCACCGTGGCCTGCCACGACGACCTCACCACCGCCGATCTGGTCGGCAGATACCTGCTTCGCGGCGATGAGACGGTCTGGGTTGACGGGCCGTTGACCCACGCGGTGCGGGAGGGAGCGATCTGTTACCTCGACGAGGTCGTCGAAGCCCGTCAGGACACCACTGTGGTCCTGCACCCGCTCGCCGACTACCGGCGACAACTGCCGATCGAGCGCCTAGGCATCACCCTCGACGCAGCGCCGGGGTTCGGCCTGGTCGTGTCGTACAACCCCGGCTACCAGAGCGTCCTGAAGGACCTCAAGGACTCTACGCGGCAGCGGATGGTCGCCATCGAGTTCGGATTTCCTGAGCCGGACGTCGAAGAGGGCATCGTCGCGCACGAATCGGGTGTGGATCATGCGACCGCCGTCGAACTCGTGAAATTCGGTCAGGCGATTCGGCGGCTGGAGACCGGCGGGCTGCGCGAGGTCGCGTCGACGCGGGTGCTCATTGCCGCGGGCCGGCTCATCGTCGAAGGTCTGACCATGCGTGATGCAGCCAGGGCTGCGATCGCGGGACCCCTGACCGACGACGCGTCGGTCAGCCGCGGTCTCAACGAAATGATCGACGTCTACCTGGGCGCGTCCGCCGTTGATTGACGGCTCTGTGCGCCCCGGCTAGGGTCTGAACAAATATTAGGTCGACCCCGAGGGAGGTCAGATGTCCTACGAGAGCACGGCTGAGCCGATCAAGGTCGGCTACCTGATGGACTTCACGTTGCCGCCGGGCTTCCCGGAGGAACTGCTGGCCTCGTTCACGCAGTGCTTCGACCTGATCTTCGAGGAAGCCGTCGAGCAGGGCCTGATGGATCGGCCGGTGCAGATGATCTACCGCGAGGTCGAGGGTCTGCCAAAAGGTTCGGTGAAGGCGGTCATCGACGCATACGCCGAGCTCGTCGACGAGGGCTGCCTCGTCGTTTTCGGTCCCAACATCACCGACAACTGCGTGCCGATGCGTGAGGCGATCGAAGAGCGCTTCAAGGTTCCCGCCATCAGCGTCACCGGCACCGACGACTGGCTCGGCGAGTGGACGTTCGCCTTCCCCCAGGGGTCGATGACCGACGAACCGATCTTCATCGCGGACCTCGTCGCCAAACGCGGCCTCAACGAGATCGGCGTCCTGGTCGAGCAGAGCCTCATCGGAGAGAGTTATCTGAAGAACCTGCGGACTGCGTGTCGTCGCAAGGGCATTCGGATCGTCGCCGAGGCGGCGATTGCCCAGACTGCGCAGGACATCAACGACGCAGTGCGCACCCTGCATGAGGCGAAAGCCGAAGCGATCGTGCACCTCGGCTTCGGATTCGGCATCGTCTTCGTCAATCCGGCGCTCGAGGCGGTGGGCTGGGATCCGCCAAGGTTCACCACCACCGCGTTCCAGAACGCATGGGTGAACCCGATCATGTGGAACGCGTTCATGGGCTGGGTCGGGGTCGACCAATACGACGAGGAAAACCCCATCGGTCAAGACTTCCTGAACCGCTACGCCGAGAAATACAACGGTAGTCGTCCCGAATTCTGTGTCACAGTGGTGAACCGCGACGTCGCCGCAACGCTGGTGCGCGCCTTCACCGATGCCCACCCGCTGAGCCCGCGCGGCGTGAAGGAGGCCCTGGAGCGGGTCAAGATGATGCCCGCCGCCTCCGGAGCACCGGGAACGCGGGTGTCCCTTGGCAAGTGGACGCGACGCGCATGGATGGGCTCGGGATACCTCGTCGCCCGGACCTTGGACGCCGACGGCGTCAACTCGCATCTGGTCGACCGATTCGGGGAGGAATGACATGACCACTGAGTCGAAACCGCTTGAAACCGAGTCGAAATCACCGGATCCGGCAGGCACGGGCCCGAATTGGGGACGCGTCATCGCCCTGTTCGCATGGCTCGGCTTCCTCGGATTGTTCCTCGTCGTCGGGCGTACAGCAGTCGACCCGCGGGTGGCGAATCCGAACGTCGAGGGACGGCCCCGGCCGGTCGAGTTCCTGACAGGATTCGATCACTGGCAGATCATCCCGCAGGTCGGCGCATTGATCATGGTCGTGGTGCTGACCATCGTCTTCATCATCGGCTGGCGCAGAAATCCGGGCAGTCCGGTGTTGCTGATGGTCCTGGTCACGACGTTGATCGTGTGGCAGGACCCGATCATGAACTGGTCACCGTACGCGGTGTACAACCCGGCGCTGATGCACTGGCCGGAGAACTGGTATCTGATCATGATGTCGCCGACCGTCGAGCCGTTCATCGTGTTCGGATACGTCACGTTCTACTTCGGGCCGTACTTCCCGGCGATCTGGATTCTTCGCAAGATGCAGGCCAAGCGCGGACCGGAATCGTTCGTCAGCCGGCACCCGCTGCTCAGCCTGGGCGGGCTCGTGCTGGTGATCGGTTTCATCTTCGACGCGATGCTGGAGATCAGCCTGGTGCGCACGGGGCTGTACATCTATTCGCAGGCGATCCCGTTCGGAACCTTGTTCCCGGGAAGCACCTTCCAGTTCCCCCTGCTCTGGGAGTCGCTGTCGGTGACGTTCGTGATGATCCCGGCAGCCATCCTGGTGTACCGCGACGACACGGGAAAGTCGGTAGCGGAGAAGCTCGCGGCGAAGGCCAGGCTCTTCCCGAAAAAGCCGGTGCTCGGCACATTCCTGGTGATGTTCGCAATCATCAACGTGTCGTACTTCGCCTACGGCGGCTGGTTCTGGGCGATCAAGGCCAGCGGGCTCGCCACCTCCGTCGCTTGCCCGTGGCCGTACCCGGAGGCAAAGGTGTACGACCCGCAAGGGTATTACCGGGCGAACGGAGCCGAAGGACCGTACTCGGTCGGCAAGTGGTCCACCTGGCAGCAGGGGCCGTCCCGCAACACCGACGTGGAGCTGGGATCGAAGAGTATGAGATGCGCGACCGAATCGGCCGACGGGTGATGGCGCTTGCGCGACGAACAGCCGATGACTGAGCCTCGCAGCGTCGTCATCACCGGAGCGTCACGTGGTCTCGGCTTCGCATCGACCGTGCGCCTCTATCGCGAGGGGTGGCGCGTGGTCGCGGCGATGCGGACTCCTGATCGAGGAATGCCGCTGCTGCGTGCGACGACTGGTGCTGGCGCCGACGACGACAGGTTGATCGGCGTGCAGCTCGACGTGACCGACAGCGCGTCGGTCGCGGCGGCCGCCAAGTCGATATTGGAAGCGGTCGGCGCGCCCTATGCGGTGGTGCACAACGCCGGCATCTCGGCTGCGGGCATGGTCGAAGAGGCCGGCATGGAGCTGTGGCAGAACATGTTGTCCACGCATGTGTTGGGCCCGGTCGAGCTGACCAAGGCGCTCCTGCCCGCCATGCGCGCCGCGGGCACAGGCCGAATCGTGCTGGTATCCAGTGCCGGTGGCGTCAGGGGTCAGCCGGGAATCGCCCCGTACTCAGCGGCCAAGGGCGCGCTCGAGCGATGGGGTGAGTCGATGGCCGGTGAGATCGCACCGTTCGGGCTCGGTGTCACGATCCTGGTCAGCGGGACCTACGACACCGACATCATCACCGACGCCGGCACGACTGACGACCGGAACTTCGGCGGACCGTACGCGCGTATCCACAACACCGTGAACACCCGCGGTCGGTTTGCGATGAAGCTTGCGCGGCCACCGGAAAAGTTCGCTGACGGATTGCTCAAGGCTCTCAGCGACACGGCTTCGTTCCGGCGCCACGGTGTCGGGCCGGATGCCTCGATGCTGTTGGTGTCCAACAGGATTCTGCCCGCGGCGGGTATGCATCACATGTCCCGCCTGGTGATGGGAATCCCGCGGCAGGGCACGATGCGCGACGGGGCCTGGCCATTGACGGGCACGCAACGGGCAATGGTCCTGGCTACCAAGATCATTCCGCAACCACTGATGCAGCGTTTGGCTGATCGCGCGGCGCGACGAGCGGCCGCCGTCTCCGACCAAGGGAGTGAGAGCAATGACTGAAGCCACTGCGGTTCGATTCGAGTCGAGGATGCTGATCGACGGCGAGCTCGTCGAAGGTGAAGCCGGTACCTTCACCAACATCAACCCTGCCAACGAAGACGTTCTCGGCGAGGTCGCGGACGCGTCGAAGGCCGATATGAACCGCGCGATCGACGCTGCGAGAAGGTCTTTCGACGAGACCGATTGGTCGACCAATCGGGAGCTTCGCAAGCGTTGCCTGCTGCAGTTGCACGAGGCGATCGAAAGCGAGCTCGAGGAATTGCGCGAGGAGCTCATTCTCGAGGTCGGGGCACCGCGAGCGGTCACGCACGGTCCGCACCTGGATGCACCGCTGGAGGACGGCCTGAAGTATCCCGCCAGGCTGATCGACAGCTTCGAGTGGGAAACCGATCTCGGCGACAAGGTTGTATCGGTGACCGGCGTCAACACCAGGCGGAAGGTGTGGCACGAGCCCGTCGGCGTGGTGGGTGCGATTGTGCCGTGGAACTTTCCGTTCGAGGTCACGATCAACAAGCTCGGTCAGGCCTTGGCGACGGGTAACACCGTGGTACTCAAACCCGCGCCGAACACACCGTTCAACGCCACCCGGCTCGGTCGGCTCATCGCCGAGAAGACAGATATCCCAGCGGGTGTGGTCAGTGTGGTGACCGCCTCGGATCATTTCGTCGGTGAGGAACTCACCCTGTCACCGAAGGTCGACATGATCTCGTTCACCGGGTCCACCGTGGTGGGCAAGCGAATCATGGAGAAGGGCGCGGCGACGATGAAACGCCTGTTCCTCGAACTCGGTGGCAAGTCGGCGACCATCGTGCTCGAGGACGCGGACTTCAACACCGCCTGCCTGATCGGCATCGGTCCTCTCATGCACGCGGGCCAGGGCTGCGCGGCCCCGACGCGGATGCTGCTGCCGCGGTCCCGCTACGACGAAGGGGTCGCGATTCTTCGCGGCATCTACGAGAACATCAAGGCGGGTGATCCGCAGGATCCGGGCACGATCTGTGGTCCGGTGATTTCTGCCAAGCAGCAGCAGCGCATCCTGGGCTACATCCGCAAGGGTGTCGACGAGGGTGCGAACATGCTGGTTGGCAGCACCGAGCCGCCAGAGCAATTCGACAAGGGATTTTGGGTCAACCCAACGCTTTTCACCGATGTCGACAACTCGATGACCATCGCCCAGGAGGAGATCTTCGGCCCCGTCCTCGTCGTCATTCCCTACGAGGATGAAGAAGATGCCATCCGGATCGCCAACGACAGCGTGTACGGACTCGCCGGAAACGTGATGTCGAGTTCGCTTGACCGATCCCTCTCCGTCGCGCGCCGTCTGCGAGCCGGCTTCATCGGACTCAACGGAACCGCCGGATACGGCGCGGACACCCCGTTCGGCGGATACAAGGACAGCGGCGTCGGCCGTCAGAACGGCATCGCCGGATTCAGCCAGTACACCGAAGTGAAATCGGTGGCCTTCCCAGCCCAGTAGGAGGAGCAACACTTGTCCGATCTATTCGACGACCTCGAGGACTTCGGGGCATTTGACGACGCCATCTCCGGCGACGTCCGCGACCCGTACACGGAGTTGGCGCGGATCCGCCGCGAAGAGCCGGTGCAGCGCCTCGAAACGTCCGGTGCGCTGCCGCACGAAGAATCGCTGCCGATGTTCATCGTGTATCGCCACGAGGACGTTCAGCAGATGCTGCGCGACAACGAGACGTTCTCGTCGTCCGCCGTCATCGCGGCCTTCGGTCCGGTGCTGGGCGAAGGTGTGATGCTCGGCATGGATGAGCCGATCCACGGTCGGCTTCGCGGCCTCGTCTCGAAAGCGTTCGCGCAGAAGTCGTTGGCACGGTGGGAGGACGAGCTGGTCGGTCGCGTCGCCAACGGCCTGATCGACAAGTTCGCGCCCAACGGCAAAGCAGATCTGGTCAAGGAGTTCACCTTCGACTACCCGAGCCAGATCATCGCCGGTCTGCTCGGACTGCCCGAGGAGGACTATCCCCAGTTCCAACGGTGGTCGATCTCGCTGTTGAGCTGGCTCATGAATCCCGAACGGGGACTTGCAGCCTCGGCTGCGCTGTGTGAATACTTCGCGCCGATCCTCGAAGCCCGCCGGGCTCACCCACGTGAGGATCTGATCAGCGCGCTCGCCGCCGCCGAGATCGACGGGGAGAAGCTCAATGACGAGGAGATCTTCTCGTTCCTCCGGCTCCTGCTGCCCGCCGGCGTCGAGACGACCTACCGCTCGCTGGGCAGCCTGCTTCTCGCGCTGCTGTCGAACCCTGACCAGCTCGAGGCAATTCGCGCCGACCGCTCGTTGCTTCCGCAGGCGATCGAGGAGGGCGTGCGGTGGGAACCGCCGTTGCTGACGATCACCCGTGTGGCGACCAAAGACACGGTGCTCGGTGGGGTGTCGATTCCCGCAGGCGCGACGGTGATGCCGATGCTCGGGTCGGCGACCCACCAGGATGACCGCTTCCCGGACCCCAACAAGTTCGACATCTTCCGTCAGCAGAAGAGCAACCTGGCGTGGGGCCACGGTGTCCACGTATGTCTCGGTATGCACCTTGCTCGCCTCGAGATGCGAACGGCCATCAATCTTCTGCTGGACCGGCTGCCGAATTTACGGCTCGATCCCGACGGTGATGACCCGCACGTCAGGGGGCAGGTGTTCCGGTCACCAACGTCGGTACCGGTGCTGTTCGATCCGCAGCCGGCAGGAAGAGAGCACGCGCGATGAGCGATCTCGAGTCGATCGACTACTTCACCGACATGTCGCTGATCCCCGACCCTTACACGTATTACGACCAGCTGCGTTCGAAGTGTCCTGTGCAGCGGGCGACACCGTACGGCGTAGTGGCGGTGACGGGGCATCAAGAAGCGCTCGCCGCGTACAAGGATCCCGCGATGTCATCGTGTGTCGCGGTGGCAGGTCCGTTTCCGCCGTTGCCTTTCACCCCGGAAGGGGACGACATCAGCGCCCTCATCGAAGAACACCGCGACGCGATTCCGATGGCGGAGCACGTGGTCACCATGGATGCCGCCGAACATCAGAAGACACGTGGGTTGCTGAGCAGGCTGATCACGCCGAAGCGGCTCAGCGAGAACGAAGAGTTCATGTGGCGTCTGGTCGACCAGCAGCTCGAGAAGATCATCGACCGCGGTTCATGCGAGTTCATGGAGGACTTCGCGAAACCGTTGGCGCTGTTGGTGATCGCCGATCTGCTCGGCGTCCCGGCCGAAGACCATCAGGAGTTCAAGCAGATGATGGGCGCCGAGCCCCTCGGCGAGGTCGACGGCAACCAAGGTGAGACCGTCGCGCACAACCCGCTGATGTGGCTGGATGAGAAGTTCACGGAGTACATCACCGACCGGCGTCGGGAGCCTCGACAGGACGTGCTGACCGAACTCGCCGCCGCGACGTACCCGGATGGGTCGGTGCCGCCGGTAGACGAGGTCGTCAAGCTCGCGACTTTCCTGTTCGCAGCCGGTACCGATACGACGACGAAACTGGTGAGCACGGCGATGCGGGTGCTCGGCGAGAGGCAGGACTTTCAGAAGTCCCTTCGCGACGACCGCTCGCAGATCCCGGCGTTCCTCGAGGAGTGCCTGCGGATGGAAAGCCCCGTCAAGAGCCACTTCCGGCTGGCCCGGACGTCGACGACCATCGGGGACTACGACGTGCCCGCCGGGACGATCCTGATGATGCTGCCCGGCGCGAGCAACCGCGATCCACGCAAGTTCGAGGACCCGAATGAGTTCAAGCACGACCGGCCCAACGTGCGCGAGCATGTTGCTTTTGGACGCGGTCCCCATTCCTGCCCCGGCTCGCCGTTGGCGCGGTCGGAGGCGCGCATCGCGGTCAATCGGATCCTCGACCGGATGGCCGACATCCGCATCTCCGAGGAGATGCACGGTCCGGCCGACGATCGAAAGTACGGATACGAACCGACATTCATCATGCGCGGCCTGACGGCGCTGCATGTGGAATACACTCCGAAACCATAGCTTCGCCAGCATTCAAGGAGTACGAGATGACCGGAAAGCTTGACGGCAAGGTCGCTTTCATCACCGGTGCGGCCCGCGGTCAGGGTCGGGCACACGCGATCGAGATGGCCAAGGAGGGCGCCGACATCATCGCGGTCGACATCTGCCGCGACATCCCGTCCAACCCCTACCCGTTGGCGACTCCCGACGATCTCGCGGAAACCGAGCGGTCGGTCAAGGAGATCGGACGCCGCGTCGTCGCCCGCATCGCCGATGTCCGGGAGCGTCACGAGTTGCGCGACGCCGTCGAGGCGGGGGTCGCCGACCTCGGCAAGATCGACATCGTCGTCGCGAACGCCGGCATCCTGCCGATGGCCATGGGTAGAGCCTTCGACGCGATGTCGTTCGTCGATGCCAGCGACGTCGACCTGCTCGGTGTGATGAACACCGTCGCGGTCACCGTCCCGCATCTGCCCAACGGTGCCTCGGTGATCATCACCGGGTCGACCGCCGGAATGATCCGTGGCACCACCGACAACCCGAACATGGGTCCCGGCGGCAGAGGCTACGGCTGGAGCAAGCGCGTGTTGATCGAGTACGTCGAGGAGATGTCGATGGCGCTCGCGGACAGGATGATCCGAGTCAATTGCATCCATCCGACCAACTGCAACACTCACCTGCTGCAGAACGACGGCATGTACAGCATGTTCCGGCCCGACCTCACCCAAGAGGGCAAGCAGGCCACCCGCGAAGACGCCGAGCCGTTGTTCACCATCTTCCAGGCCATGCCGATCCCGTACATCGAACCCGAGGACATCGCAAAACTGGGGGTGTTCCTGGCCAGCAATGACAGCCGCTACATCACCGGCCAGCAGATCCGGGTCGACGCCGGCTCATTGCTCAAATGGCCCAACGGACCTGGGTGATAAGCAGTACATCTACGGGCGATGCAGGAACCCATGCAGGATCGCCTGGACGAGTTCGTCGACGATCGCCTCACGAGACGGCGGGCGGTTTCCGAAGAAGGTCGACCGTAGCGCGACCATGCCGACGATCATCGCGACCGTCGAATGCGCGGGCAGATCAGGGTGACCCGAATGCAGTCCGCGCAGGCGCATGCCCTCGCCGCTGATCTCGCCGAGCAGGGTCAGCGCTCGGCGGATATCGGTGATGCCGGCACCCTCTATCTCCTCCTCGCTGAGGCCGTCGGAGGCGACGAGGGTCAGCAGAAGGCCCTTGTGCTCGACGAGGACGTCGTAGAGACGTCCGACGAACTGCCGGGACAATTCCTCTTCGTCGGTCTCTTCGGGCACGACGGCCTGCCAGGTCTTGCCGAAGTCGTCGACGAAGTTCGTGAACGGCAGGACCAGTGCTTCGCGGAACAACCCGGCTTTCGAACCGAAGTGGCGGAACAACAAGTACTCGGTGACCCCGGCGGCTTCGGCGATCTCACGCGTGGTCGTGGCGCGGTAGTCCTGGCGTGCGAACAGATCGCGCGCGGCGTCGAGCAGCAGCCTGCGTGCCTCTCCGCGCGGGCGGCGCGTCGTCGAGGTGGTCTGCTTTCCCGGTGACCCACGCTGCGGCACGGCTTCTCACTCTCCCCGCGCTGCGCGGCTAGTGGCACTCCACGATAGCTGTCCTTGACCTGAACCCTAGTAATAGTGTCCACTATTACCGATCGCTTGATCGCTGAAGGGACGCGCTTGTGGGCCAACTCATCATGCTGGGCACTCTGTTCGGGCTGATTGCCGTGATATTCGGTGCGGTGATCTACTTCGACCCCGAGGCGCGCGGCCCGCGCGAAGAGCAGACAGCAGACGGGGCGGACCGATGAACACCGAGATGACGCCGCTGCTGATCGCATCCAACGCGTTCGGCTGGGGTAGCGGCATCCTGTTCGTGATCGCCGGCATCTACCTGAGTGTCCGGCGGGGTCGGTTGCACCCACTGCTTCTGCTGTGCATTTCGGCGATCTCGTTCTCGTGGATCGAAGCGCCCTATGACTGGGCGATGTACGCGCAGTTCCCGCCCGCGCTGCCCCGGATGCCCTCGTGGTGGCCTTTGAACATGACCTGGGGTGGGCTGCCGTCCTCGGTGCCGCTGGGGTACATCGGGTATTTCTGCATACCTGCGGTCACGGGCGCGGCGATCGGGCGGCGGCTGTCCGCACGGTTCAACTGGCGGCAGCCGCAGACCTTGTTGATCGTCGGCCTCGTGGTTGGCTTCTGCTGGGCCCTGATCTTCAACGCCGGCCTCGGCGCGCGGCTCGGAGTCTTTTACTACGCCTATGTGATTCCGGGTCTCGGACTGTTCGAGGGCACGCTGCATCAGTACCCGATCTACGACGCCATCGCGATGGGCATCCAGATGATGGTCTTCACGTACCTGCTCGGCCGGCGGGATGCGGAGGGGCGCAATGTCATCGAGATGTGGTCGGACAAGCTGTCGAAGACGCGAGTCCAGTCGGCGATCGTGTCCGTCATTGCCGTCATCGTCCTCGGCAACGTGCTCTACGGCGCCGTTTTCGCGCCCCATCTGGTGACCAAGCAGATGGGTCTGGTGACTTCTGGTCCGGATGTGCAGCTCTTCCCCGGCGTGCCCAACCAACCGAGATAGTGCCGTTGAAGCAGTACAATTCGCCTGGTGGCGATTCGGCGTGGACGGCCTACCCAGGCGGAGACGAAAAAGCTCGACCTCGCGGTTCGTGAGGCCGCGGTCGCTACTTTTCTCGAATTCGGTTATGCCGGAGCCAGTATGGAGGCCATCGCCAAGGCCGCAGGCATCACGAAACGCTCCCTGTACGCCCGCTATGCGGACAAGCGGGCGGTGTTCGCTGACGTCATCCCGTGGGCGCTGGCTCGCTACAGCGACGACGGGTCCATCGACGAGATCGGCGAAGACGATTTGGAGACCGCGCTTCTGGCGACCGGACGCAAAGCGCTGACGCGCGCCACACATCCTGAGAACGTGCGACTCAAGCGGATCGCCTTCAACGAGGCCGCACAGTTCCCGGAGTTCAACGTCTCTGCGGAGTCGATGATGTGGGCCGGCCGCCAGCGCGCCGTCACCGAATTGCTGCGCCGCCACGAGGAACTCGGCACCATCAAGGTCGAGGACCTGGAACTGGCGGCCGAGACGTTTCTGGCGATGGTCGAGGCCGTGCCCGCGCGTATGGCCGACTTCGGCGTGTTCCGGTCGTCAGAACAGCAGGAGCGACATCTTCGGTACGCGGTGCGGCTGTTCCTGCGCGGTGTCATGCCCCGCTGACTGCGGCTTGCTGCGAGCTAGGTGCAGCGCCCACCGTTCACGCCGACGATCTGCCCGGTGATGTAACCGGCCTCCTCGGAGACCAGGAATGCGCAGGTTGCAGCGATGTCCGCTGGTGTGCCGATTCGCCGCACCGGGATCCGCGCGGCGATGTCCTCGACTGATCCGCCGAGCAGGCCTTTCTCCTCGGCATCGCGCAGCATCGGGGTGTCAATCGACCCCGGTGGCACCACATTGGCGGTGATTCCCTTTGGGCCATATTCCAGCGCAAGGGTTTTCGTGAGACCGTTGACGGCGGACTTTGCCGCCACATACGCCGACTGGTACGGCGATCCGGAGTGAGTGCTCGATGAGGAGATGTTGACGATTCGGCCCCAGCCGGCGTCCAGCATGTCCGGCAGCACCGCCTGGGTCACATGAAAGACCCCGTTGAGGTTGACGTCGATGACCTTCGACCACTCCTCGGAGGTGAGGTTGGTGAATCGCCGGAACGAGGTCATTCCCGCGGAATTCACCAGGATTGTGATCGGCCCGAGCGCGGCGCGGATGGCGTCGAGTGCCGCGTCGACCTGTTCGCGATCCGTGACATCGGCGACATAACCGAAGTCGGTGTCGCCCGGCGCCAGGTCGATGGTGGCGACGTGATTGCCGTCGGTGCGCAGCCGGTCGGCGATGGCCCGGCCGATCCCGGATGCCCCGCCCGTAACCAATGCTGTCTTCACGAGGTAAAATATACAAAACCGTATACTTATTGCGCAATGGCGAGTATTCTGAGCGTCGTGGCGCAAGGCGAATCTGCTCCTCCCATGCGCGGAAAGCCGTTCCGCTTCGCCGTCCAGGCGAACAATGCAGCCGATGCGCGCGAGTGGCGCCAATTCGTCTGCAAGGTCGAGCAATTGGGCTACTCCACGCTGACGCTCGCCGACCATTACCTTGGACCCGGCCCGGCACAACGTGCCGCGCGGACGCCGCGCCAGGATCTTGCGCCGATCGCCGCGATCGCCACCGCGGCCGCCCACACGACGACGCTGCGCGTCGGCTGCCGTGTCTTCTGCATCGACTACCACGTGCCCGCGGTGCTCGCGAAGGAGATCGCGACGCTCGACCTGCTCTCGGACGGTCGACTCGAACTCGGCATCGGGGCGGGTTGGAGCGCAATCGAATACGAGGCGATGGGGTTGACATTCGGGACCCCTGGGCACCGTATCGCGAAACTCAAAGAGGTCATCGAACTGATCAAGGCGCACTGCGCAGGCGAAGAACTCGACGTCACCGGCGAACACGTCAGCGTCACCGGATATGCGGGTACTCCGCGCCCTGTTCAGCGACCCCACCCGCCGATCATGATCGGCGGTGGCGGCAAGCGGGTGCTGTCCTACGCCGGTCGGGAGGCCGACATCGTCAGCATCAACACGGTGGCGTTCACCGCGCGCAATGACGACGGACTCAGTCCCGACGAGGAAGCCGTGCGCCGCTTCGAATACGTCAGTGCCGCAGCAGGTCCCCGCGTCGGTGACCTCGACATCGAGAGCTCACCCTTCTTCGTCTCGATTGGTGACGACGCCGACGAGACCTACCGGCACATCGCGGAGAAGTCGCAGATATCGCCCGACGTCCTGCGCGACCATCCCAACGTTCTGATCGGCGCCGCCGACGCCGTCGTCGAAACCTTGCTGCGGCGCCGAGAATTCCACGGCGTCAATTACGTCACCGTCCGACAGTCCCACGCCGAGTCATTCGCCCCCGTCGTCGCACAGCTAGCGGGGTCGTGAAAGGAGCACGATGACCAAGAGATCGAGATTCAGCGAGTACCAGAACAGCTACGCCAACTACAAGTTCGAACTGACCGACGACGGCATCCTGTTCATGCAGTGCCACACCGACGGCGACAGCCTGGTATGGAGCTGGAAAGCCCACGACGAAATGTCGGATGCCTTCGCCGACATCGCCGGCGACCGCGAGATCAAGGTGCTCATTCACACCGGAACCGGCGACAACTACAACGCCAACTGGGGCCGACTGCCCAACGGTGAACCACCCGACGAGCCCGTGTACCAGGCGATGCCCGGCGACCGGGGCACGCACAAGCTCGACGAGAAGGCGTGGTATGCCAGGCATCTCATCTTCAACGTGCTCGACGTAGACGTCCCGATGATCAGCGCCGTCAACGGCCCCTGCAACATGCACTCCGAAGTGCCGATCATGGGTGACATCGTGCTGGCCTCCGAGGACACCTACTTCCAGGATGCGTCGCACTTCCCGCGCGGCCAGGTGCCCGGGGACGGCCAGCACGTGATCTGGAGCGTCCTCGCCGGGCACAACCGCGCACGCTATTTCTTGCTGACGGGGCAGAAGCTCAGCGCGCAGGAGGCCAAGGAGTGGGGTGTGGTCAACGAGGTGCTCCCGAAGGACAAGGTGCTCGACCGCGCCTGGGAGCACGCCCGGGAACTCATCAAGCGGCCGCCGCTGACGCTGCGGTACACACGTCAGCTCTTCACCAATCCGCTCAAGCGCGCGTTCGTCAACGAGCTCGGCCACGGCCTGGGCCGCGAAACCTATGCCCAGCGGGTGTTTTTCCCATTCGGAGGAGAGATGGAACCGCTCGACCGACCGTGGGACCAGCAGCCCTGGTCCAACGGAAAACAGCTCAGCCAAGGAGTCACCTCATGACCGGCATCCAACAGAAGCTCGCCACCGGACGCGGAAAGTTCACCCCGGAGTACCCCGAACTGGGCACCGGCCCGGTGAACTACGAGGACTCCATTTCCGAGGAGTTCTTCGCCGCCGAGCGCAAGGCCGTGTTCGAGCGCAGCTGGTTGTGCGTCGGACGCGTGGAACGCCTACCGCGCAAGGGTTCCTATTTCACTCGCGAGCTGCCCGGCCGACTGGCATCGATCGTCATCACCCGCGATCTCGACGACAACGTCTACGCCTTCCACAACGTCTGCGCGCACCGGGGCAACAAGGTGGTCTGGCAGGAACATCCGGCCGAGGAGTCATCGGGCACTTGCCGCGCCTTCGCCTGCAAGTATCACGGCTGGCGGTACGGGCTCAACGGCGTCGTCAACCACATCACCAACGAAGAAGAGTTTTTCGACCTCGACAAGTCGAAACTCCGCATGCCGCCCGTGCATTGCGAAGTGTGGGCCGGTTTCATCTTCGTCAACCTCGCCGACGATCCGGTGCCGCTGCGCACCTTCCTCGGTGACGGTCTGCTGGGAATGGAGACGTATCCGTTTCACCTCATGACGCAGCACTACGGGTTCTCCACGCAGATCAAGGGCAACTGGAAACTGGCCGTCGACTCCGTATGCGAGTGGTACCACCCGCCGTACGTGCACGGCCGGTTCATCGACCCGGACGTGTCGAAGGCCGAGAAGATGGTACCGCCGGTCGACTCCTACCATTACGACCTGTTTCGGCCGCACATGCTCACTTCCGTGCCAGGCCCGCCGATCCTTCCGCCGCGCGCACCGGGAAGTGCCGGTGAGCCGCGCCAGGATCAGCGATGGGTGTACAAGCTCTTCCGCGCAGGGCTTTTCGGGCCCGACGACGTGCCCGATATCGGGCCGTTGCCCGGCTTCCTCAACCGCGGTGAGATCGCGTCGTGGGGCAATGACCAGTTCTGGGTGTTCCCGAACATCTCGATCCAGATCTGGGCGCGCAACTACTACATCACTTACACGTACTGGCCCGAGACAGTCGACACCCACATCTACGAGATCGACATGTATTTCGTGCCGCCCGCCAACGCCCACGAGCGCCTGGCGCAGGAAGTGGTGGTCGACAGCACCATCGAGTTCGCGATGCAGGACGTCAACACCATCGAGGCCACCCATTCTGCGCTGAAGACCCGTGCGCAGACCACCTTCCACCTCTCCGACCAGGAGCTGCTGATCCGGCAGTTCCACAGGGTCATCCGCGACACCGTCGCGGCCTATCAGTCCGGTGAGGAGCAAAGGTCATGACGGAACATCAACTGCCCGAGGGGTTTTCGGAGCTGGAGCAATGGGTCGACGCGTGGTCGCTGCCCACCCGGGCCGAGCGCTATGCGGCACGGCTGGACCGGCCCTACGACGAGTTGGTGGCGTTCTACGACGGGATTGCCCCGCATGCCGAGCGGGCCATCGCCTACCTCGACGGGCTCGACGTCAACAACCTCGACTCTGCGGCCAAGCGCCTGATGAACATGCTGTTCTCGATGATCCTGGTGTCGTATGCGGTGAACATCTTCAAGCAGAACCGCATCCCCGACTCCGGTGCGGCCTTCTTCGAGATGGTCACCGAACCGGCGCTATGAGAACCCCGGCGAGCGCACTGCCGCTGTCGGGTTTGCGGGTGGTCGACGCCGCGACACTCGCGGCGGGCCCGCTGGTAGCGACCGCACTCGGCGAATTCGGCGCCGACGTCATCAAGGTCGAACAGCCCGGAGTCGGTGATCCGCTACGCACCTGGGGCGTGCGGCGCGACGACATCGGGCTGGTCTGGAAAAGCGTGAGCCGCAACAAGAAATGCGTCACTCTCGACCTTCGCACCGAGGACGGCCGAGAGCTATTGCACGGGCTGCTGGCACAAAGCGACGTCTTCGTCGTCAACACCCGGCCCAGCACTCTGGCCCGCTGGGGGCTGGACTACGAGGCGCTGCACGAACGGCACCCGAACCTGGTGGTCCTCCACGTGACGGGTTACGGCCTCGGCGGTCCCGCCAGCGACCGCCCCGGCTTCGGCACCCTCGCCGAGGCGATGAGCGGATTCGCCCATGTCTGCGGGCAGGCCGACGGTCCGCCGACCCTGCCGCCCTTCATGCTCGCCGACGGCGTCGCAGCGCAGTCGGCCACCTACGCCGTGCTGGCGGCGCTGTATCACCGCGACGTCCACGGTGGCGGTGGTCAACTGGTCGACGTCAGCCTCGTCGAACCGTTGGCCCGCCTCGTCGAACAGGCCACGCTGGCCTACGACCAGCTCGGCCAGATCCAGGGCCGCACGGGCAACCGCGCTGATGCGAGCGCGCCCCGCAACGCGTATCGGACGTCGGACGACAAGTGGATCGCGATTTCGAGTGCGTCGTCCAGCATCGCCGCCCGTCTCTACCGCGCCATCGACCGCCCCGATCTCGCGAACCGGCCCGAGTACGTCGACCCGATCCCACGCCAGGCCAGGGCCGACGAGATCGACGCCCTTGTCGCCGCCTGGATATGCGAACGCACACTCGCCGACGCGATGAAGGTGTTTCTCGCCGAAGACGTTGCGGCGGCGCCGGTCTACGATGCGGCGCAACTACTGGCCGACGAACATCTACGGGCAAGGGGAGTTTTTGTGTCGGTTGACGATCCGGATCTGGGGGAGATGACCGTACAGGCGCCAGTCGCCAGGTTGAGCGAAACGCCGGGCCGCATCGACCATCTCGGCCGGGCGCTGGGTGCCGACAACGACGCGGTCTACCGAGACCTACTCGGGCTCGACGGCGACCGGCTTGCGGACCTGCGCTCCGCGGGGACGATCTGATGCCCCGCCGAAGCGAGTTGGCGACGCCGGCGAGCGATGCGCACATGTGCGAGAAGGCCGCGCGCAGCGGTGCCGATCTGGTGTTTCTCGACCTCGAGGACGCGTGCGCACCGTCCGTGAAGGAATCGGCCCGCGCGACGGCCGTCGCGGCGCTGACCGGTCTGGACTGGGGCACCACCGTCCGGGCGGTGCGGATCAACGGTCTGGACACTCAGTGGTGCCACGACGACATCATCGAGGTCGTCACCGGGGCCCGGGACGCGCTCGACGTCATCATCCTCCCGAAAGCGCTGACTGCACGAGATGTTTGGTGGGTCGACGTCCTGCTCACCCAATTGGAGGCAAAGCTTGGCCTGTCGCGTCCGATCGCGGTGGAGGTGCTCATCGAGGAGGCCGAAGGGCTGCTGAATGCGGCGGAGATCGCGCGTGCCAGCCCTCGGGTGGAAGCGGTGATCTTCGGGGCGGGGGATCTGTCGGCGTCATTGCGGGCACGAGTCGACGGCAACTTCGGACCGGCCGGTGACTATCCGGGCGACTACTGGCATGCCGTACGGGTACAGGTGCTCGCGGCGGCGCGCGCGGCAGGCGTCTACGCGATCGACGCGCCCTATCCGGGCTATCGGGACGAGGACGGCTACCGGCGCGAAGCGCAGCGGGCGAGCCTGCTCGGATACGACGGCAAGTGGGCGATCCACCCGGCACAGGTGGTCCTCGCGAACGAGATCTTCACCCCGACAGTCGAGGAACTCGCGGCAGCCCGCGCCATTGTGGCCGACTACCGGCGTGCCGAAGCCGGCGGTATCGGCGCGATAGGTCGCGACGGACGACTCGTCGACGCGGCGCTGATGCGGCATGCGGAGAACGTCTTGCGTCGAACCGAGGCCCGAGAATGAGCCTGGGGCATGCGAGCTATTTCATGGTGGCCAAGTTGTGCCAGAGATTGCGCAGGCTGTCGGTGCCGCCGAACAGCGTGGTGAAGTGCGTGGAGTCGATGAGCACGATGTCGCCGGATCGTGTGCCCGTGGGCGGCATCCAGATCAACGCGTTGAAATCGGTGTTGCCCTCCGCCGTAAAGGGATGCGGCCGGTCGGGGTCGACGCGCTGGCGTCCCAGGACGCGCAAGTTGTCTCCCTCCGGCGCGGTGAGCTCGTAGTGCGGCAGATGGGGGTGGAAATTGAACGTGGTGACATTGTCGAGCAGTCGCGCCGCGTCGAGATCGAGATTTCCCGTCAACGGCGCGATCTCCTTCGTGCCTTCGACAACCGCGGGCCGCAGTCCCCACTTGTTGTGCACGGGCACGTCGAGCGCCGTCATCAATGAGCGCGTGTACTGGCCGAACCGTTGCTGTCGCGGCACGAGGCGGTCGCCGTGGTGTTCGTACTCGACCTGTCGCTGGACGTAATCGTCGGTGAAGCCCACGTCGTGATGGGGTGCCAGCAACAGGCAGGTGCCTTCGCGCTTGAGCCACTCGGAGATCGCGGCGATCTCCTCCGGGGCGGCCTCCTGTTCGGAGAGCAGATGGTCGAGGCCGAACACCATCAACGTGTCGGTGTCGTCCAGGATCCGCTCGTCGATCGGCAGTTTGTATCCCGCCTGATCGATGCGCTGGAACACGGCAACGGGATGGCCGGTCGCCTCCTCGGCCAGCGCCTGGAAATCCAGTGTGGAACGGTGGAACAGCTCGAGGGTTCCGGCGATGCCCTGTAAGAAGTTCGTTGCGTCGTACTCCGGCGTCTCATAGGCGGGCCACGCGACGTTGCGCACTTCGGTAATGGTGGAGAAGCGGTTCTCGATGACGGCCGGATCCCGCTGCGATTCCCAGGGGTAGCTCCACGTCCAGTAGATGCTGACGCGGCGCCCGCCGGAATGCGGTCGCGGAATGTGACTCTGGTTGTAGGTGCGAGCGCGCACGGTGTTCCTCCTAATCGCCGAGCGAGGCCAGGTAGCGCATCGCGTTCATCCCGGGCAGGAAGAAGTACGCGCCGCCGCGAAGCGTGGTGAAGGCTGGGATGCCCTTGTGCACCTTGCGGATCGGGCGCTTTGGGACGGTGAAGTCCAGGGTGCCGTCCTGGGTGCCGCAGATGGGATCGTGCTCGTTGCCGAGCTCGTGGAATGTCTTGTCGTTGATCCAGACGTTCTGTGCGAACTCGAATTGCCGGACAAGGTCGGCGCAGATGATGAAGGCCGCGATGCCGCGGTCGATGCCGTCGTCGGGCACACCCTCCGGTAGCGCCGGCCCATAGGTGGCACCGCGACGGATCATGCGCCGACGGTTCATGTAGTGGGCCGTGTCGCGCGGATTCAGCCGCCTGGCGTGAGATCCCAACGGGCACGCATAGCCGAACGGATCCATCTCTTTGAAGTTGAAGTCGTTGTTGCGCATCGGATCTGCCCCGAGCTCTGGATCATCCCTGTCAGGCGCCAAGACCAATGGTGCGCCACTGCGCCAGCGGCCCATGAACTTCGCCGCGAGTAGTTCCTGCTCGTCAGGCGTCTCGGCGTTCTCACGCAGGTAGTCGCGGAACTGCGCGACGTGTTCCTGTAGCCGGCGGTAAGCCATGTAGCTGCCGTTACGTGACAATTCCTGCGGCTCAGGGAGGTTCGCCACCGGTCCGTTCTCGTCGGGATACCCGAGAATGAACTCGCCCGGTTCGAGTGCAGCACCGGATCCGGGGGTCGGTTCTTCGCCGGACCCCTTCATCACCGGCTGGGATAAGCGGTCCCGGAAACCGAAGTGATCGTGGGCGTAGTTGAACGGCGGTGTCGCATTGAGGTCCAGATACGACAGTGACCTCACACCGTCGGTGCGGGCGAGCAACTTGTCGTGTTCGGCGATGGAACGGTGGTACTGCTCGTCGTTGCGGGAGAACAGAATTGCAATCGCGTGCAGGTCGTCGCCCGCCAAACCGCCGAGCCAGTGCTCGGGCGCCGCGGTTCCGGTGTCGCCGAGGATGTCGGCGCGCGCAGCCATCCCTTCGCGAAACTCTTCGGGGAAGGTCGCCAGCGATTCTTCGGACACCCCCAGCGCACGAAGACCGTTGCAGGTGAAGGCCAACGTTACCCAACGATCCGACTCGTCCATCGTGGCGACGGCGTCGGTGGCCGACTGGGTCGTGGGTAGAAGCTCCGAAAGCCACGTCCTTCCGCCCGTGGGCGTATCGAATGTCAGGAACTCGTACCGCCCGGTGATGGCCGGCGTTCTGGTGAGCAGGATGTGCTGGATGTCGTCGAGCTCGAGCATCTCATTGCATCTGGTCGAGCATGGTCGAGAAGGCGGCCTTCAGTCTCAGCGCCTTCTTGATCTCGTCGGCGGTGACGTATGGGTACTCGCCGTACTCCAGGAAGCTGGGGCATTGGTGCTCGCGGACGAACTTCACAAACGCTTCCGGGTTTTCCTTCCAGTCCTCTGGGAAGCCTTCGAGATTCGTGAATACGGTCGTGATACCGGTCGCACTGAACAGCGCGACGGCGTCCTCGGTGTACTTGTCGAAATCGGTGTCGAAGATGCCCTGGTATTGAAAGTGCAGCCCGGACCCGACGTCGAACAGTACCCAGCGGAGGTAGTGCAGACGCAGCGGCGCCAAGGCGTCCGGGCTGGCCGCGATCGTCTCCTCGATTGTCTTGCCGTAGGCCCGCACCGTCTCTTCGCGGCCTTCTTTCACCTTCGCGATGATCGAGAAGCCGTAACAGGCCGGGGTGCGGGGGTAGGTGGGGCCGTAGCGGCCTCGCTCCAACTCGAAGTAGCCCTCTTTGGGGATCGCCATCGCGGCGGGTTTCGACCACACTTCATCTCGCGACATTTCGGCCCCCAAGCCTTGACCCGGATAGGCGGACACTAGCACTCAGGGCTTGGTCCACAGCGCTTTTCGCAGTACCAGGCAACCGGTTCAGGTACTAGCCGCGGGGTGTCTCGAATGGTACTGGCGTGCTCAAAGTTAGCTGGGCCCAGGGGCTTTGTCGTATGGCGGCGGAAACCAGCGAAGCCCGACTTCTGGATTGGCCATTGCGGTTGGGTCAATTTTTGCAAATCTCGTGGTGAGACGTGCTCGTGACCGTAGTCTGCGGGCATACGGATCCTTTCACTCGTGGAAAGGGGGAGCCGTGAATCTGTTTCACCGATATCTGGTTCTGGGGTTGGCTTTGGCGTCAATCCCCGTCACCCTCGCCGGCGCACCCGAGGTTTTGGCAGATTGCACAAATGCGGGCTCCGCCACCGTGTGCGCTCAGGGCACGGTGCGCGGCGGGGGCCCGACTGCCCCCCAAGCGGGTCCGGCTTATCCGGGCTACTGCGCCGACCCCTGGTATTGCAGCGATGACTGGGGCGTCGACATCATCTGGGATCCCGGCCGTCCGAACCGCCCCGGAGGTCCCGGAGGCGGTGGTGGTGGCGGGCGCCCAGGCATAGGCCCACGGTGACCGAGCAGCACCAAGATCCGATTGTCCATTCGAGTAAGGAGCTTCATATGTTCTCTCGCAGCGTTTTAGGCGCCGGCATGATCGCCGGTGCAATGGTTTTCGGCAGCGTGGCAACGGCCGCCGCCGATCCGCCGAACTGCACCGCCGCCGACCTTGCGGGTGTGATGGCGGGCGTATCCGCGGGGACGTCGTCCTACCTGTTCACGCACCCGGAGGTGAACGCCTTCTTCACAAGCCTCAAGGGCAAGCCCCGCGATCAGATGACGGCCGACATCCAGGCGTACTTCGATGCCAACCCTCAGGTGAGCAACGAGTTGCGAGCCGTCAGGCAGGCCGCGGCCGACTTCCGGGATCGGTGCAACGCGCCGATGCCCGACATGCCGATGGGCTAGTCCGGAATCCCAACGGACGGCGCGCGGCCTGACACACTGGACCCGTGCGCTCAGAACCGCAGTGCTGGCTCACCGACATGGACGGCGTGCTCGTTCGCGAGGAACACGCGCTGCCGGGCGCCGCCGAGTTTCTCCAGCGGTTGGTCGACAAGCAGCGCCCGTTCCTGGTCCTGACCAACAACTCGATCTTCACGCCACGGGATCTGTCCGCCCGGCTCCTGCGCTCGGGCCTGACCGTCCCCGAGACGTCCATATGGACGTCGGCGCTGGCCACCGCGACGTTTCTGGCCGACCAGCTGCCCGGCGGATCGGCGTACACCATCGGCGAGGCCGGTCTGACCACGGCGCTGCACGCCGTGGGCTACACACTCACCGACGTGGACCCCGACTTCGTCGTGCTGGGCGAGACCCGGACGTATTCGTTCGAGGCGATCACCAAGGCCGTCCGACTGATTCTCGGCGGCGCCCGCTTCATCGCGACGAATCCTGACGTGACCGGGCCGTCGGCCGAGGGTCCGCTTCCTGCCACGGGTTCGGTGGCGGCGATGATCACCAAGGCCACCGGCCGTGAACCGTACTTCGTCGGCAAGCCCAACCCGATGATGTTCCGCAGCGCCCTCAACCGGATTGAGGCGCACTCGGAGAACACCGTGATGGTCGGCGACCGGATGGATACCGACGTCGTGGCAGGAATCGAGGCCGGGCTGGAGACCATCCTGGTGCTGACGGGCTCGACCTCGGTCGAGGACATCGAGCGGTATCCGTTTCGCCCGAGCCGCATCTTGCCGTCCATCGCCGAGGCCATCGAACTGGTGTGATCTCCGTAGAACTCACCGTATCTTCGGGGTGTGATCATCGACGGTGACGGCGGCCTGCTGCTGAGCGGTCGCGATGACAGCGCGCTGATCACCGAGGGGTGACAGCGATGGCCGACATCGAATTGATCGGGGTGCCCTTCGATGGCTATGGCCGTCCCGGGAACCAGGCGAGGGCCGCCGAGGTGCTGCGCAACGCCGGGCTGGCCGATGCCTTCGACCATCACCACGTCACGACCCATGATCTTGAGTTGCCCGAGCCGGATCGAGGACGCGGTGCGTCGACCGGATTGATCAACGAAACCGCGCTGCTCGCCATGACCGACGCGCTGAACATCCGTGTCGGTGAGGCGGTCGCGGCCGGTCGTTTCCCTGTCGTCTACGGCGGCGATTGTTCATCACTGTTCGGCATCGTGACCGGTCTGCGTGATCATGTCGGCGAAGTCGGACTGGTATTCGTCGACGGGCACGAGGACACCATGCCGCTCGACGTATCGGAGGACGGGGAGGCGGCCAATGCCGAGATCGGCCTGTTGCTCGGTTTGACCGGACGGCTGCTCGCCGGCGATCTGGGCGATCGACTGCCGGCACTGCGGCCCGAACACCTGATCGTGCTCGGCCCCCGTGACGATGCGTGGAGGCGGCGATTCAATGTCGGCACCCTCGCGGACAGCGGCGTGTGGCTTGCCCCGCTCGCGGAGGTGGCTGATGATCCGGCGGGTGTGGGACGTGCCGCGATGACCGAACTCGCCGCCCACGTCGACAGATGGTGGCTGCACATCGATCTGGACGTGCTCGATCCCGTCGACTTTCCCGCGCAGGGTTTACCCGATGTCGCGGACGAACCCGGCGGCCTCACCTGGGATCAGCTCACCGATCTGGTCGTTTCGCTCTTCGGGTCGCGGGCGCACTGCGTGGGCGCCAGTTTGGCGATCTACGATCCGGATCAGGACCACGACCGAACCGACGCGGCGAAGATCGTTCAGTTCGTTCGAAAGGCATTGGCTCGCACGACATTGAGTCCCTAGCGCAGGAGCTTCGTGGCAGAACCCATCGATGACTACTTCACCGCGACGATCTCGGCGATGGCCTCGACCGAGCGGCGACTCGCGGATGACGAACCCGTCCGGGCCGATTCGGCGCTGTCGGCGCGCGTCTGTTTGACGCTGTTCGACGTCGCGTTGGGCAGCCGCCATCTTGACTTGGCCGCGCGCTATTTGAGGTCGCGGGGCAAGGGTTACTACACCATCGGTTCATCCGGCCATGAGAGCAACTGCGCGGTGGCGGCCGCGCTTCGGCCAACCGATCCTGCACTGCTGCACTATCGGTCCGGCGCTTTCTATCTGGCTCGCGCCGCTCTGGTCGAGGGCCGTGAGGCGCTGCGCGATGTGCTGCTCGGATGTGTCGCGGCCACCGATGAGCCGATCGCGGGTGGGCGGCACAAGGTGTTCGGCCGCTACGACCTGCACATCATTCCGCAGACGTCGACCATTGCATCGCACCTACCGCGGGCGGTGGGCGTGGCGTTCTCGATCGCGCGGGCCAAGAAGCTGGGAGTGTCGTGCGCGTGGCCCGACGACGCGGTTGCGGTGTGCAGCTTCGGCGACGCGTCGGTGAACCACTCGACCGCGGTCGGGGCGATCAACACGGCACTGCACTCCGCGTATCAAGGTGTGCCGATGCCGTTGCTGTTCGTCTGCGAGGACAACGGAATCGGCATCAGCGTGCAGACGCCGCGCGGCTGGATCGAGCGGTCGTACGGCGGGCGTGACGACTTGGCGTACTTCGCCGCGGACGGCTCGGATCTCGCGGCGACCTTCGATGCGGCGACCGCGGCCGCAGACTGGGTACGGACCCGGCGGCGACCGGCATTCCTGCACCTGCGCACGGTGCGGTTGATGGGTCACGCCGGCTCGGATTACGAGCCGGCATATCGGCGTCCCGATGAGATCGCCTCGGAGTATGCCCGGGATCCGGTGCTGTGCATCGCGAAACTGTTGATCGCTTCCGGCGTGCTGACACCTGCGGAGGCGCTCGACCGTTACGAAGCCAAGCGTGCCAACGTCATCGAACTCGCCGACCAGATCAGCGAGCTTGCGCAGCTCGACAGTGCGCAGGCGGTGATGGAGCCGTTGCACACCGCGAGCGAGGCCATCCGCGACGCCGTCCCCGCATCGCTGGTCGCCTCGGTGAAATCCGGCGAGACGGATGCGCCGATAACGGTGGCGACGGCGATCAACCGTGCGCTGCACGACATTCTGGACCGCTACCCGGAGGCGATGATCTTCGGCGAGGACGTCGCCCGGAAGGGTGGGGTGTACGGCGTCACACGCGGACTGCAGGCCGCGACCAGTTCGGCCCGCGTATTCGACACGCTGCTCGACGAGCAGGCCATCCTTGGTCTCGCGCTCGGGGCCGGCGTCTCGGGCCTGCTGCCGATTCCCGAAATCCAGTACCTCGCATACTTTCACAACGCTGCCGATCAAATTCGCGGCGAGGCGGCGACTTTGCAGTTCTTCTCGAACCGCCAGTACCGCAATCCGATGGTCGTGCGGATCGCTGCCTACGGCTACCAGAAGGGTTTCGGCGGGCACTTTCACAACGACAACTCGATCGCCGCGATGCGTGATATCCCGGGTGTCGTCATCGCGTCGCCCGCGCGTCCGGATGACGCCGCGGCGATGTTGCACACATGTGCTGCGGCGGCGGCCCAAGCAGGCGCTGTGTGCCTGTTCCTCGAGCCCATCGCGCTGTACCACACGCGAGATCTCCACGAGGACAATGACGACGGCTGGCTCGCGCGCTACCCGGAGTCCGGCGTGGCAGTCGGTCGGGCACGGACGTACGGCGAGGGTAGGGATCTGACGATGCTCACCTTCGGCAACGGACTGCGAATGAGCCTGCGGGTTGCGCGTAGGCTCGCGTCGGTCGGTATCGACGCTCGCGTCGTCGACCTGAGATGGTTGGCGCCGCTGCCTGTGGATGACATGTTGCGCGAGGCCGACGCCACCGGGCGAGTCTTGATCGTGGACGAAACCCGCGAGACCGGAGGGGTCGGCGAGGGCGTGCTGGCCACGTTGGTGAAGCACGGTTTCGCGGGCCGGCTCGATCGCGTCGCCAGCAACGACAGTTTCATCCCGCTCGGCGACGCGGCGCTGCACGTCCTGCTGTCGGAGGACACCATCGAGGCAGCCGCGATCAAACTCGCGCGCTCCTGAGGCTGTGTTTGGATGCTTGATAGCTTGACCGAGTGAGTTCGGACCCCATTCGGCCGCTGGCCGGCGTGCGCATTGTCGAGATCTCCAGCTTCGTCGCGGTGCCGTTGGCCGGGATGACGCTGGCCCAACTGGGCGCCGAGGTGATCCGCGTCGATCCGATCGGGGGAGCGGCGGACTACCGGCGCTGGCCGCTCACCGACGACGGCGAGAGCATCTACTGGGCGGGGCTCAACAAGGGCAAGCGTTCGGTGGCCGCCGATATGCGTTCGGCCGACGGGCAGGAGCTGGTGCAACGGCTGATTGCGGACAGCGGCGTGCTGATCACCAATGTCGCTGGGCGGCAGTGGCATTCCTATGAGACCCTGACGGGGCTGCGGCCTGACCTGATCCATGTCGAGGTGTCAGGGCGCGCCGACGGTGGCACGGGCGTCGATTACACCGTCAATGCCGCGATCGGATTCCCGATGGTGACCGGCCCCGCCGACCTCGCCACTCCGGTCAACCACGTCCTGCCGGCGTGGGACGTCACCTGCGGGATTTACACCGCACTGGCCGTCGTCACCGCGCTGCGTCACCGCGACGCGACCGGTCAGGGTCAGCGGATCAGCATTCCGCTGGAGAACGTCGCGCTGGCGACGGCGGGCAACCTGGGGTTTTTCACCGAAGTCATGATCAACGGCACCGCGCGCCAGCGGATCGGGAATTCGGTGTACGGCCAGTACGGTCAGGACTTCACGAGCGCCGACGGCGCGTCGTTCATGATCGTCGCCCTGACCGGCAGGCACTTCCGGGATCTGACCGAGCTGACCGGGACGACGAAAGCCGTTGCCGCGCTGGCAGAATCACTGGGAGCGGACTTCAGCGACGAGGGACAGCGGTACGAACACCGCGGCGCGCTGTTCGGGCTCTTCAACGAATGGTTTTCTCAGCACAGCACGCAGGAGGTCGCCGACACCCTGTCGGCGACGTCCGTGTTGTGGGACCGGTACCAAACATTTGACGAAGCGGCGCGCGGCGAGCGGGTGACCGCGAATCCGATGTTCACCCCGCTCGACCAGCCTCGCGTCGGCGAATACCTGGCGCCGGGGTTGCCGATGGCGATCGGCGGTGTCTACCCGGCCGCGGCCGCCGCTCCGGCGCTCGGTGACGACACCGCGGCGGTGCTCGGGGAGTGGTTGGGAATGAACGCGGACGACATCACGCGCCTGACGGATGCGGGGACGGTGGAGTGAGCGTGCTGCTGGGGTTGTTCGATCTGAAGCAGGGCGACAGCGACGACACCTGGGTCGGCCCGGCCAGCGGTCCGGAGGGAAAGCGGTCCTACGGCGGCCAGTTCATGGCACAGAGCCTCGCCGCGGCCTGGCGGACCGTCGACACGGACCGGTCGCCGACCAACATGCATTTGCAATTCCTGCGCGGCGGCGAAGCCGGCGATCCCGTCGACTACACCGTGACAAGGGTTTTCGACGGGCGGACCGCAGCGGCGCGTCGTGTCGATGCCCGACAGAACGGTCGGTTGCTGACGACGGCCACGGTGTCTTTCGCCGTCGAGTTGCCCGGTCCTGAACACGGCACACGGTCGTCGATGCCGCACGACCCCGGCTCTCTCGCACAGAGCGGTCCAGCGGGGCCAGCACCGTCGATGCCGTTGGATGAACTCGACATCAGGATCTCGGACGAGGGCACTGGTGAAGATTTCGTGCGCCGATTCTGGTGGCGCACAACGGCGGCGCTGCCCGACGACCCAGCGGTGCATACCTTGGTCGGGGTGTTCGTCACTGACGTGTACATGATCGATCCGGCACTGCAGGTGCACGGACATTCGATGAAGGCCCGTACGCATCGCAGCGGTACCACCGACTCGTCGATCTGGTTTCACCGACCGGTGCGCGCCGACGAGTGGAACCTGTTGGAGACACGCTCGCCAGCCGCCGCGCGGGGACGCGGCGTCGTGACCGGCAGCCTGATCCGCGCCGATGGGGTCATCGCGGCGACGCTGGCACAGGAAGGTCTCATCGCCGAACGAGATTGACCCCTATGGCCCGCGTTCGCTGTTTCCGCTCGGTTCGTCTGGTGGTCGGAGTAGGAGTTCGGGGCGGTGGTGGTAGTTGGTGCGGGTTTGGCCGGTGTCGAGTCCGGGTGGTGGGTGCCATTCGACGTCACCGCGCTCGTTGATGGTGGTGGTCCAGCCGTTGGTTTTGTGGACCAGGCGGTTGTCGGGTCCGCAGGCCAGGGCGAGTTCGTTGATGTTGGTGTTGCCGTCATCGGCCCAGTCGCGCAGGGCGTGATGGGCTTGGCTGCCGTAGGCGCCCACCGTGCAGCAGGGTTTGGTGCAGCCGCCGTCGCGGGCGATGAGCATGATCCGCTGGGCCGGGGACGCGGTGCGGCGGGCCCGGAACAGGTCCAACGCTTGTCCGGTGGCCTTGTCGAAGACGGCCAGCCAGTGGTGGGCGTGGGCGGCCATGCGGATCACGTCGTGGATCGGCAACAGGGTGCCGCCGCCGGTGACACCCACCCCGGCGCGGGATTCGAGGTCTTGCAGGGTAGTGCGGATGATGATCGAGGTCGGCAACCCGTTGTGCTGGCCGAGTTCGCCCGATTCCAAGGCGTTGCGCCCGATCGCGACCAACGCGTCGTGCTGGCGTTGGGCCAGGCTGCGCTGATCGGTGTCGATATGTTCCTGTGAGGGGGTACCGCTCACGCACGGGTTGTCGTCGTCGGGGTTACACATTCCTGGTGCCGCCCATTTGGCGAAGATCGGTTCCAAGACCGCCCACGCTTCAGGGGTGAGGTCGCCCTTGATGGAGACCATCCCGTCGCGGCCCTGCGGGCCGGCGACCACCCCGCGCTTGCGCTGCCGTTCGGTGTCATCAGGTTCGGGGCCGTCCTGATCGAGCAGAAACAGGGCGATGTCGGCGGCCTTCTTCAACTCGGTGGGCCCTACCCCTGCTGCGATGCGCACCAGGTCGGTTTCGAGCTGCTCACGGGTGGCCGCGTCGACCCAGCCGGGAATTCGTCCCATCGCGTCGCGGATCTTGTCCACATGCTCGGCGTTGATCAACCCAGCGCCTTGGGCGGCCGCGGTCACCGCCAGCACCGGCGCGAGCGGTTCGCCGGTCAACGCCCGCCGTGGCCCCAGGTCGGCCGCTTCGGTCAAGCGCCGGTTGGCCTCCGTCGCTGAGATGCGCCACCGGATCGTCAGAACGTCTTTCCAGTTTTTGGCGCCCAGCTCCTTGGGGGTGGTCTCGGCCTGCAACCGCGCCAACCCCCGATGCCACTGCGCGGGCAGCTGACACGACAACTCCTCCAACCCGTCCAGCACATCGAGCAGTTCACGGTGGGTCAATAACTCCAGATCGCAGGCTGCCAGCGACTCGTGCGCGGACCGCAGCGCGGCCATCGCCACCTGAACCGGAGTCGCTAACATTATTCGAACATACATTCGAAGACCGACAAATCCGGCCGCCATGTGACAACTGAAACTAAAGTGACAGAAGAGATTTCAGGTCTGGCTGACCGTGCTGCTTCGGGTCGACACATCCGAGCGGTGCGAACCGAACCACCTGCGCAGCACCGTGACGACAAACGTCAGCAGCACACCGACGGCCAGCGAGGCGGTGACGCCGAGCGCAGGGTGGCCGTCGAACATCGCGTACACCTGGTAGTGCACCAGATAGGTATACAGCGACGCCTCCGCAATGACCCCGATCCCCACCGTCAGCGCGGACGGACACCGGATCGTCGGCACCCAGATGAGCAGGGCGAGACCGGCCATCACCATGACCTCACGCAGGGTACTGTCGAAATATCCGTGCAGTGCGACGATCAGCGCGACGGTCACGGCAACGCGCTGCAGCGTCGTCGTAGCCTTCGCGGTCGCCCAGCCGATCGCGAAGAACCAGAACGCCAGCATCGTGAACCACGCATCGCGCCCGAGGTTCATTCCGAGGATGTCGTATCGCAGTGCCAAGCCGATGACTAAGAATGCGACGGCGATCGTGAAGGGTCGACGCCGTTCGAGCCGATCCATCAGCGGCAACCAGAACAGCAATGCCAACCCGACGAGAATCCACACCAGCACTTCGACGAACCACAGTCGGCCCGCGGTCATGCTGTCGTGCGGCCCGAGAAACTTGTTGGCCAGCAACAGGTTTGTCCACGTGTAATGGTCGGTCAACAGCAGCGCGACCGCCACCCACAACACCGACGGCACCGCGATCCAGGCGATCGTGTTGCCGAGATGCCGCACCCGGTCGTTACGTGGCACCGGGGTGAGGCAGAAGCGGCCGAAGTTGTACCCGGCGACGGCGAGCAGAATGTGCGCGCCGCCCCACAACTCGAACAGCTCGGCGTGCGACCCGACGATCAGCACGATCGCCGCGGCGCGCAACGCGACGCTGGTCTCCAGGGTCGCCAGCCAGCTGCGTCGCGCCGGCTTCGCGATACTTTCGAGCTGCCGGATCGACATGCTCTGCCAATTCGACGGAAGCTGGCCGATCGTTCGCTCGAGTTGCACCGTCATCGTGACGTAAGACAGCGAGTTGCCGCCCAGGTCGACAAAGCTGGCGTCCGGGTCGAGCGTGGCGGCCTCGACCTGTAGCACATCGGCGAACAGTTCACGCAGATCAGTGGACTGCGGCTGATCGGTCGTGCGCGCCATTCCGCGCACGGTCTCGTAGTCGGGCTTGCCCGACGGCAACAGGGGCAGTTCTTCGACGGTGACGGCGCGTACGGCACCCGGGGGCACACCGGCCGCCTCGGCCGCCGCTCGCTGGACCTCGCGCTCGTCGTGCTTGCCGGCGACGGCGACCACAAGGGTGTTGTCATCGCTGGCGCAGAACGACTGCATTCCCTGTGCGCGCAGCGCGGCCTCGACCTGTCCCAGATCGATACGCAGGCCGTACATTTTCACGAATCGGCTGTTGCGGCCGACGACCTCGTACAGCCCGTCGGCGCAGAGTCGGGCGATATCGCCGGTGCGCAGCGTCTCGACCGTCTTGCCGAGCTCCAGATCGGTGGGTCCGTGCGCGTAACCCATCATCACATTCGGGCCGCGGTAGATCAGCTCGCCAACGTCGCCGCCGGTCCAGCCGTCCAGTGGTTCGATGGAGAACGATCCACCGCGGATCGGGCGGCCGATCGTATTCGGCCGGGACAACGCGAGTTCCGATGGTAGATAGGACATCCGGGCCGTTGCCTCGGTGGCTCCGTACATCACGAACAGCTCGAAGCCTGCATCCTGCGCGAGTTCCGCGAATTGGCGGACCCGCTCGGGTGGCATTCGTCCGCCGGCCTGGGTGATGTAACGCAGATCGGGTAGCTCCTTGGCGTCGAAGCCGATGCTGTCGAGCAGCTCGAACGTGTAAGGCACACCCGCAAGTGACGTTCCGCGATACCGGCGGAAAAGCCGCCAGAACTCCTCGTCGACCACGGAGCGGTCGGTGAGTATCAGGCCGGCGCCCATGAGCAGATGGCTGTGGATCACCGACAGTCCATAGCAATATGACATCGGTAGTGTGGTTGCGGACCTGTCGGTTTCGCGGATCCCCAGGTACTCGGCGATGACCGAGGCGTTGGCGACGAGATTCGTGTGCGAGAGTCGCACGAGTTTCGGGGAACCGGTGCTGCCCGACGTCGACATCAGCAGCGCGAGGTCATCGTGCATCTGGCGTTCGTCGTGGTGATAGACGCGGATTCCGCTGCCGTCGATGACGATGTCGGGCTCGTAGGTCTCTTCGATCGCGGTGTGGTCGCGTCGTTCAGCGACGGGTAGTACGACGTGGCTTGCCGCCAGGGCGCCGAGATAGTGGACCAGCGTCGAGATGTCGTTGCGCGTTTCGATAAGTACAAGCCGGCGCGGACCGTGGAGTGCCTGGGCGGCCTCGGCGACCCGGTCCGCGAGTTCGAGGTAGCTCAGTTGTGCGGCATCGGTGAGAACCGCGACACGCTCGCCGTGGCCCTGCAGATGCTCGATGAGCGACCTCACGTGAACACGACTCCGTTGCCCACCACCTCGATACGCACCTTCGCGTCGATCGATGGGGGCTCGAGGCTGTTCTGGCGCACAATGATCGGCTCTACGTCGCCCGCGGGATCGATGGTCAGCAGGACGTCGTGGCCGAGGAACTCGACGGCCAGCACCCTGCCGACGCCGTCCAGCTCACCGCTGTCCGAAACAACCTTGGCCACAAGCTGTTCGGGCCGCAGCAACAGCGTGCCCGGCCCGTCGTCCGCGCGCACGGCGACCCGTCCGATGGCGCAGTCGGCGAACCCGGACGCGACGACGCACGGCAGCGTGATGCTGTCACCGAGGAACTCGGCCGTGAAGCGATCACCGGGTTGCCGGTAAACCGACTGCGGCGAGCCGACTTGAGTGAACCGGCCGTCGCGCATCACCGCGACCTGGTCGGCGATCGACAGCGCCTCCTCCTGGTCGTGGGTCACCAGCAGTGACGTGATGCCCGCATCGGCGAGCAGGCCCGCGACCACCTTCCTGGTGGACGCGCGCAGGCCGGTGTCCAGTGCGCTGAAGGGCTCGTCGAGCAGCATCAACACCGGCTGTCGCGCCAGTGCCCGGGCCAATGCGACGCGCTGCTGCTGTCCGCCGGAGAGCTGGTCCGGTCGGCGGTCGGCGAATGACTGGTCGAGCGAAACGGTTTCGAGAAGTTCGCTGATACGGTTACGCACCTTGTCGCGGGTCGCGCCGCGGATCCCGTATGCGATGTTCTGGCCTACGGTCAGGTGGGGGAAAAGCGCCCCGTCTTGTGCGACATATCCGATACGGCGCCGGTGCGGTGCCACCGCGCGTTTGGCGCTCGCGACCTGGCGGCCGTCGATCGTTATCGTTCCCTCGCCGGGAGTCTCGAAGCCGGCGATGAGCCGCAGCAGCGTCGTCTTCCCGCAGCCCGAAGCGCCGACAACCGCAGTGGTGCTGCCCTTCTCGAGCTGGAGGTCGATGTGGTCGAGCACGACATGGCCGTTGAAGGACTTCGCGAGTCCCCGGATATCGACCATCGCCTCGCTCACAGTGTGGCCACTTTCATCGACTGACGGAAGAGCAGGACGGTCACGGGTATGGCCAACAGCACCAGCACCATTGCATACGGCGCGGCTGCTGCGTAGTCGAGTTCGCTACTCCACGACCAGAACATCATCGACAACGTTCTGGTGCCAGTCGGCGCCAGCAGCAATGTCGCGGTCAATTCGGTTGCCACGGCGACGAATACCATGCATGCACCGGCGGCGGCGGCGGGTGCGGTGAGACGCAGGGTCACCCGGACGAACGTTTCCGACGCCGACGCGCCAAGCGACCGGGACGCTTCCTCCAGGCTCGGCGGAACCTGGGCGAGACCGGCCCGCACGTTGACCAGTGCCCGTGGCATGAACAGCAGGACGTAGGCGCACACGATCAGCGGGACGCTTTGATAAAGCGGTCGCACGTAGTGGATCGCGACGGTGACTAGTGCGAGCGCGGTGACAATACCCGGCAGAGCGCTGGTGACGTAGTTGGCGCCCTCGACTGTGCGCGCGAGCACTCCGCTCGACCGCACCGCGACCCATGCCACGGGAAAGGCCAGAACTGTGGTGACGATCGACGCGGTGCCCGCCAGCCCGATGGTCTGGCCGAGCGAATTGCCGAGTTCGGTGAAGTCCCACACGTCGGCGCCGCCGATCCGTAGCCACCGCGACAGCGTCCAGATCGGAACGCCCAGCGACAACGTTGCCACAGCGGTCGCGGCAAATAGAGCAGGGATTGTGCTGTGGCCCAGATGGTTTGGGGTAGCGGCGCGCGGCGCGCCAGATCCGATTCTGGCGAATCGGACTTTGCCGCGCGCAACGGCTTCCACGGTGAGGAGTACCAGGCACAGGACGACGAGAACTCCGGCGAGCATGCTGCCCGCGGCACCGTCGAAAGTGGCCTGGAACTGCTGGAAGATCGCGACGGTGAACGTGTCGAACCGGATCATTGCGAACGCGCCGAATTCCGAGAGCAGATGCAGGCCCACGAGCAGTCCGCCGCCCAGGATCGCCAACCGCAATTGTGGAAAAACGACGCGGAAGAACACACCCGTCGAGCCCGATCCGAGTGCGCGTGCGGACTCCTCGATAGCAGGGTCGAGCCGGCGCAGGGTCGCCGCGACGGGCAGGTACATGAACGGGAAGTACGACAGCGTGGTGATGAGGACTCCCGCCCACAACCCGTGGATCGACGGGACGACACCGACCCATGCGTAGCTGTTGACGAAGGCCGGAACAGCCAGTGGTGCAACGAACAACGGGCGCCAAACCTCCCGGCCGGGAAGGTCGGTCCGCTCCGTCAGCCACGCGAGGCCGACGCCTATCAGCACGCAGAGCGGCACCGTGACGATCACCAGCGCGACGGTGTTGAACAGCAGTTCACCGACCCGAGGCCGGACCACCAACTCGTAAGCGCGCGTCCACCCGACCGACACCGTTCCCCACACCACATAGCCCAGCGGAATGCAGGTGGCGGCAACCAGGACCGCGACGGTTACCGAAATCAGCGGACCCGGCCTCGCGGTCGCCTCGGACCGCGGGGGGCCCGCTGCGGGCGCCGGAATGGGGGGAGCAGCACTCACCTACAGCAAGCCCGCCTTCGTCATCAGATCCGTCACCAGCGCCGAGTTCAGCGTCGACGGATCCACAGCGGGTGCCTGCAGCGTGTCCAACGGGGGCAGCGCGGCGTTGGCGGGCACCCCGCTGGCGACGGGATACTCGAACGACGTGCCCTTCTCCAACACCTCCTGGCCCGTCTTGCCGGTGATGAACCGGATGAACTGCTGGGCCTCGTCCTTCTTCTTGCTCGACTCGAGCACGCCGCCGCCGGACAGGCTCACGAATGCGCCGGGATCCTCGTTCTTGAAGTAGTGCAGTGCCGTATTCGCACTCATCTCTTTGGTTTTCGACTGATCGCGGTACCAGTAGTAGTGGTAGATCACGCCACCGTCGACCTCGCCCGCGTTGACCGCCCTCAGCGTGGCGATGTTGTCGCTGTACAACGTCGCGCCGGACTTCATCGCCGCGAGCCACTTTGCGGTTTCGGCCTCACCCTTGAGCTGTAGCAGCGCGGCGACGATGGCCTGGAAGTCGGCCTTTGTCGGGGGAGCACCCCATCGGCCTTTCCATTCGGGATTCTGCAGGTCTACCAGCGACTTCGGCAGCTGATCCGGGGTGAGCTTGGAGGTGTTGTAGACAAACACGGTGCTGCGCGCCGCGACACCCGTCCACTTGCCGGTGGCCGGGCGGTACCGCGCGGGAACCTGATCGAGGGTCGCTTGATCGAGATCGGCGAACAGACCCGCCTTTTCGACCGCCGCCATCGCGGGCGAGTTCTCCGTCAGGAACACGTCGGCGGAAGAGGCGTTGCCTTCGGCCACCAGCTGGTTGCCCAGCTCGGTGTCGCCGCCCTGGCGATATGTGACCTTGATGCCCGTCTCTTTCGTGAACGCGTCGATCCACTCTTTGGTCAGCGACTCGTGCTGAGCGTTGTAGATCAGTAACTCGTCACCCTCGTCCGAACTCGAGCACGACGTCGCTCCCAGCACGACAGCAACGGTCGACACGAGTGCGGCGATCCGGCTCCAACGGTGGCGCATTCAGGCGGTCCTTCCCGCGCCAACCCGGCGCTTTTAGCTGAGGTTTACCTAAATGAACATACTCTGCCCCGCTGGGCTGTGGGGCCGTGTGCCCACCGTTGTTCATGCTCAGAGCGAGTTTCACGGCGTGGAGCCGGGTAGGTTAGCCCTGAAATTGATCCGTCGGCACCGACCTTGAGGACACCGCATGTACAAGTCAGCCCAATTCACCCGCTCGCGAGTCGTCGGAGTCGCCACCGCATGTGTGCTCGGGGTCTCGGCGGCGGTCGTCGCCGCGCCGATGGCCAATGCCGCAGACTGCACCGCCAGCGGCCTCGCCGTGACCGCCGGTGGTGTGCTCGCCGAGGCCGGCGGCTACCTCGCCGGCCATTCCGGCGCCAACGACGTCCTCACCGCGGCCGCCACGCAGCCACCTGACGTGGCGCGCAACAACGTCCGGGGTTACTTCATGGGCAACCCCGGAGAATTCCTGGACCTGTCGCGCATCGCGAGCCCACTGAAGGACCTGCGCAATCAGTGCGGCATCGCCATCACGCCCGCCCAGTTCGCGACACTGTTCGAGGCGATGGAGGTCTGATCGGCCGATGACTTTCGGTGTCGCCGGAAGTCGTTCTATTGACCGTTTCCGGAACATCGAAGGGAGAGCCGATGAGTACTGAGGCAACGACGACAGCGGGCAAGCCCCCGGTGGTCGACGATCAGACGTGGCGCGCCGCACTGGACGACCTGCGGCGACGCGAGAAAGCAGCGACGCACGAGCTCGATGCGATCGCCGCTGCGCGCAGACGGCTGCCGATGGTGAAGATGGACGATTACACGCTGGCAGGTGCCGACGGTCCCGTCCGGCTCGTCGACATCTTCGACGGGCGGACGCAGCTCATCACCTACCACCACATGTGGGAAGACGGCGCCGAGTGGCAGTGCGGCGGCTGCACCGGTTTCACCTCGCAATTCACCCGGCTGGAGTTCCTCGACAACTACGACGCCCGGTTCGTGATCGTCACGAACGGGCCGATCGACGAGGCGCTGGCCTACCGCGAGAAGGTCGGAAACCGGATGGAGTGGTACTCCGCGGCGGGTTCATCGTTCGGCGCCGACGTCGACGCCGCGCCGGGCGAGGGGTTCGGAGTCAACGTCTTCCTTCGCGACGGCGACACCGTCTACCGCACCTGGCACACCAACGGGCGTGGCACCGAGCAGCTGAGTCACTCTTTCGCGCTGATCGATCTCCTGCCATACGGCCGGCAGGAGGAATGGCAGGACTCGCCCGACGGCTGGCCGTCGCGGCCGACGTACTCGGGCTGGCTGGACAGCCCGGACATCGCGCGGGCTTACGGCAGCGGCGGCTGACCCGTCACATCCGGCCGTAGCGACCACGCACGAAGTTGTACACGCCGAACGCGGCGATGCCGATCGCGGCGAGGATGAGCAGGAACTTGCCGAACGGGGCCTGGCCGAGGGTCTTGACCGCGGCGTCGAGGCCGGCCGCCTTCGAGGGGTCGGCCTGCAACGTCGCGACGATCACCAGTAGGCCCGCGCCGGCCAAAACCAGCCCTTTGGCGACGTAGCCGCTGATCCCGACGGCTTTGATCCAGGTGCCGTCCGAGACGCGCAGGTCCTTGAAGAACTTCTGGACCACGCCCTTGTAGACGTGGTAGCCGCCCACGCCGACGAGTCCGAGCCCGACCGCGATGAGAAGCGTCTTGCCCCAGCCGGATTGCATCAGTTGCGCACTCATCCCGCTGTTCTGCTGACTACTCTGCTGACCGCTGCCCATGGCGAAGCGGGCCGCCGAGAGCGCGATGGCGAAGTTCACGATCGCCAGTCCTGCGGACTTCGCCCGCTTCCAGGCAGGCGTGTCGTCCCGGTTGGCTCCGGACCCTTCACCCGGTTTGGATCCGACGATTGCCTCGGCGACACGCCACAGACCAAGTGCGACAAGGCCGATCGCGGCCACCCAGAGGATCAACTTGCCGCCGGTCTGGGCGGCCAGGGTCGCAAGGGCACCGGACTGATCCGCATTACCGCCTGACCCGAAGGCGATCTGAAGGACGATGTAGCCGACGAGAAGGTGCAGCACACCACTGACGACGAAGCCCGCGCGGGCGGTGTATTCGAACGCGTCGCTGTCGGTCGCGCGATCAGCCGCGCCGTGGAGGGACTTGTTGGCCATGTCGTCCTGTACCCGCCTTTTGACGATGGCGAAACTTATTCAGGCTGTGGATGAGGTGGCGGTTGGGGACAAGTGCCGTTCGGCGGCCGCAGCTTGTCGGGGTCGCGTCGCACCGTGTGGCCATGACTCATCCGAAGACGTCGTGGACTCGCGCCGAGATCGGCGCACTCGGGGAACGTTTGGCCGTCGAGCATCTGCAGTCGGTGGGATTGCGAGTCCTCGCCCGTAACTGGCGCTGCCGTTATGGCGAACTCGATGTGATCGCGGCTGATGACGCCACACGCGTCGTCGTGTTCGTCGAGGTCAAGACCCGCACCAGCGACCGGTACGGGGGAATCGAACAGGCCGTCACGCCGCAGAAGGTGCGCAGGCTGCGCCGCCTTGCCGGGCTGTGGCTGGCCGGGCAGGACGTTCGGTGGTCCGGGCTGCGGATCGACGTCATCGGCGTGCGCATCGGTCGCCGCCCGATCCCGGAGATCACCCATCTGCGGGGAGTGGGCTGATGGCGCTGGGGCGAGCATTCTCGGTCGCCGTGCGCGGCCTCGACGGGCACATTGTGGAGATCGAGGCCGACATCGCGTCAGGGCTGCCCGGTGTGCACCTGGTCGGGCTGCCCGACGCCGCGCTGCAGGAATCGCGGGACCGGGTCCGCGCGGCGATCACCAACTGCGGCAACGAGTGGCCGCAGACGCGGCTGACGCTGGCGCTCTCGCCCGCGACGCTGCCGAAGATGGGCTCTGTCTACGACATCGCGCTCGCGTTGGCGGTGATGTCTGCGCACAGCAAGGCGGAGTGGACGCGGTTGGAGAAGACGGTGCTGCTCGGCGAATTGGCGCTCGACGGCCGGGTGCGTCCCGTCAAGGGAGTGCTACCCGCGGTACTCGCGGCGAAGAAGGAGGGATGGCCCCTCGTGGTGGTGCCGGTCGAGAATCTGCCGGAAGCGGCGCTGGTGCAAGGCATCGACGTCAAAGGGGTGCGGACACTCGGCCAGCTGAAGTCCTGGGTCGAAGGCAAGGCGCACCTCGAGGACAACGGCGGCACGCCGTACCCGGCGCCGGTGTCCGTCGCCGACCTTTCCGACGTGGTCGGTCAGACACAGGCCCGTTACGCCGTCGAGGTTGCCGCCGCCGGTGCGCATCACCTGATGTTGACCGGGCCGCCGGGTGTCGGAAAAACGATGCTGGCACAGCGACTTCCGGGTTTGTTGCCCGAACTCAGCGAAAGTGAGGCCCTCGAGGTGACGGCGATTCATTCGGTGGCCGGCCTGTTGTCGGGCAGTACGCCGTTGATCACGCGGCCGCCATTCGTCGCGCCGCATCACACCTCGAGCGTGGCCGCGATGGTCGGCGGCGGCAGCGGATTGGCCCGGCCCGGCGCGGTGAGTCGCGCGCACCGCGGAGTGCTGTTCCTCGACGAATGCGCGGAGATCGGTGTCAGTGTGATGGAAGCGTTGCGAACTCCGCTGGAGGACGGGGAGATTCGGCTGGCTCGCCGCGACGGCGTCGCACGTTATCCGGCCCGGTTCCAGTTGGTGCTGGCCGCCAACCCGTGTCCGTGCGCACCCGCGGATCCGCGTGACTGCATCTGTCCGGGGCAGATCAAGCGACGCTATCTGGGCAAGCTGTCCGGCCCCCTGCTCGACCGTGTGGACCTGGTCGTCGAGATGCATTCGGAGCGCGCCGGTGCCTTTGCCCAGCAGGAGGGTGAGTCGACCGCCGAAGTGCGCGAGCGGGTCGCAAAAGCACGTGAGGCCGCGGTGGAGCGGTGGCGGCCCCACGGCATCCGCACCAATGCCGAGGTGAGTGGATCCCTGCTGCGCAAGAAGTTCCGGCTTGCCAAGACCGTTACCGAGCCGCTTCGTTTCGCACTCGACCGCGGACTGCTCAGCCAGCGCGGAGCAGACCGCGTTCAGCGGGTCGCCTGGACACTCGCCGACCTGGCGGGACGAACGTCGCCGGCGTTGGAGGACGTGACCACCGCGTTGAGCTTTCGACAGGACGGGGGAGCGCGATGATCGATCAGATCGCACGTGCATGGGCTTATTTGTCGCGAGTCGCGGAACCGCCGTGTCCGGAACTGCGCGCGTTGGCCCGACGAGTCGGCCCGGTGGAGGCTGCTGACCGTGTGCGTAGCGGAGCAGCCGACGGCACCGTCGGGCGGGTCGTCGAGGCCAGACGCGAGATCGACTGTGCAGCAGAAGATCTTGAAGTCTTGAACCGTATGGGCGGACGGCTGATCACCGCTGACGATGCCGAGTGGCCACTGTTGGCATTCAACGCGTTTCGCGGTGTCAACGACCGGCCGCAGGCACATGAGCCGATGGTGCTGTGGGCCGTCGGTCCGATGTGCCTCGACGAGGTTTCCGATCGTGCCGCGGCAATTGTCGGAACACGGGCGGCCACGGCGTACGGCGAGTTCGTCGCCGCCGACCTAGCGGCGGGTTTGGCGGCCCGAGACGCGACGGTGATCTCGGGCGGGGCATTCGGAATCGACGGCGCCGCACACCGCGCCGCGTTGGCGGCGGACGGGGCCACCGTCGCGGTGCTCGCAGGCGGCATCGACGTGCCCTACCCCTCGGCACACGCGGCGATGCTGCGGCAGATCCGCGACCACGGTCTCGTGATCAGCGAGTATCCACCTGGCGAACGGCCCGCGCGGCACCGCTTTCTGACGCGCAACAGACTGGTCGCGGGTCTCGCGGGTGCGACCGTCGTCGTCGAGGCGGGCGCGCGCAGCGGCGCGGCGAACACCGCGGCGTGGGCCCGTGCTCTGGGGCGCTCGGTCTGCGCGGTGCCCGGCCCGGTCACGTCGTCTGCGTCGGTCGGCAGTCATGCGCTGCTGAAGGCGGGCGCCAACGTGGTGACCCGCGCCGAGGACGTCATCGAATTGATCGGCCGCATGGGCGAACTCGCCCCGGATGAGCACCGACCGGCATCTGTATTGGACGGGCTGAGCGACGCCGACAAGAGGGTGTACGACGCGCTGCCGGCCCGCGCCGCCCGCACCGCCGACGAGATCGCGGTCGCCGCCGGTCTGCCGCCGACGCAGGTGCTCGGTCCGTTGGCGGTGCTGGAGCTGTCCGGTTTGGTGGTGCGCCGAGAGGGGAGGTGGCAGCTGGCAAGGACGACACCTCGCACGACATGAGGTAACCGACCGGCACCCGGCCGGCGCTCGTATCCTCGACGTGGCAAGCGATCAACAGGAGGATCAGTGGCAGGACGTCCGGTGCACACATTCGAAGTGGTGCGTACCGAGCAGCTGACCCCGCATCTCAAGCGGGTCGTGCTCGGCGGCGGAGGCTTCGACACCTTCACGCCCAACGACTCCACCGACGCCTACGTCAAGATCGTGTTCGTTCACCCCGGTATCGACGTCGCCGCGTTGGAACAGCCGCTGACGCTGGACAGCTTCAAGTCCCTGCCCGCCGCGCAACAACCGTCCGTGCGCACGTACACGGTCCGGAAGGTGGACGCCGAGCGACGCGAGATCGCCATCGACTTCGTGGTGCACGGCGAGCACGGTGTCGCCGGTCCGTGGGCCGTCGCGGCGCAACCCGGTCAACCGGCCTACCTGATGGGGCCCAGCGGCGGCTACGCGCCCGATCCCGCGGCGGACTGGCACCTACTGGCCGGCGATGAGGCCGCTGTGCCGGCGATCGGCGCGGCGTTGGAAGCATTGCCGGACAACGCAATCGGTCAGGTCTTCATCGAGGTGGGCGGGCCCGACGACGAGGTCGAGATGCAGGCGCCGCCGGGTGTGGACATCACGTGGATCTACCGGGGCGGCCGCGCCGACCTGGTGGCCGAGGACCAGGCCGGTGACCACGCGCCACTCATCGACGCCGTGAAGGGCGCGCGGTGGTTACCCGGTCAAGTGCAGGTCTTCATCCACGGCGAGGCGCAGACCGTCATGCACAACCTGCGTGCCTACATCCGCAAGGAGCGTGGCGTGGACGCCAAGTGGGCCTCGTCGATCTCGGGATACTGGCGCCGCGGCCGCACCGAGGAGACGTTCAGACAGTGGAAGGCGGAACTCGCGAAGGCAGAACAGGCCGACGCGTGACCGAGCGCCTGGCACGCTAGCGGCATGGCATACGGCGATTACCAGCTCGAGATCTACTTCCAGGGTCTGTCCGGCGTCCTGCCGAAGCTCCCGATGTCTTTCGCGGAGTTGGAGGCCAAGGCGCAGGCCGCGATGTCACCGTCGATGTGGTCCTACGTCGCGGGCGGCGCAGGCGACGAACGCACCCAGCGCGTCAACGCCTCCGCCTTCGAGAACTGGGGCCTCATGCCGCGGATGTTCGTCGGCGCCGCCGAACGCGATCTGACGGTCGATTTCCTCGGGCTTTCGCTGCCGTCGCCGGTGATGATGGCGCCCGTCGGCGTCATCGGATTGTGCGCGCAGGACGGACATGGCGACCTCGCCACAGCGCGCGCGGCGGCCCGTACCGGTGTGCCGATGATCGCCTCGACCATGACTGCCGATCCGATGGAGGCCGTCGCCGCCGAATTGGGTGACACGCCAGGCTTCTTCCAGCTCTACACCCCGAAGGACCGAGACGTGGCCGCGAGCTTCGTGCACCGCGCCGAGGCCGCCGGTTTCAAGGGCATCGTCGTGACGCTGGACACCTGGATCCCCGGCTGGCGACCACGCGACCTGTCGACTTCGAACTTCCCGTTCCTGCGCGGTCACTGTCTGGCGAACTACACCACCGATCCGGTGTTCCTCGACAGCCTGGCGCAGCCGCCGGAAGAGAACATGCAGGCCGCGATCATGCAGTGGATCTCGATCTTCGGGAATCCGCTGACATGGGACGACCTGCCGTGGCTGCGCTCGCTCACCTCGCTGCCGCTGCTCCTCAAGGGCATCTGCCATCCCGACGACGTGCGCCGCGCGAAAGACGGTGGCGTCGACGCCATCTATTGCTCCAACCACGGCGGCCGCCAGGCCAATGGCGGAATACCGGCCATCGACTGCCTGCCCGGAGTGGTGGAGGCCGCCGACGGAATGCCGGTGTTGTTCGATTCGGGCATCCGCAGCGGCGCCGACATCGTCAAGGCGATCGCGCTCGGCGCCTCGACGGTCGCGATCGGCAGGCCTTACACCTATGGCCTCGCGCTTGGCGGAGAGGACGGCATCGTGCACGTGCTGCGGTCGCTGCTCGCCGAAGCCGACCTGACGATGGCCGTCGACGGCTATCGCTCGCTGAAGGAACTGACTCCCGACGCGTTGCGGCGCGTCATCTGAGCCGAGCAGTCGTCGTCTGCGACGGTTGAGGCGTGGACGCGATACTCGAGGAGTTCGACGAGTACCTCGCGCTGGAGCGCGGTCGCTCTGAACACACGCGTCGCGCCTATCTCGGTGATCTGCGGTCGCTGTTCGACTTTGTCGCCCAACGCGCACCCGACGCGGGGATCTCCGGGTTGACACTGCCGATGCTGCGTTCGTGGCTCGCGGCGCTGGCCGCCACGGGTTCAGCCAGGACGACGCTGGCCCGTCGCACGTCGGCCGTCAAGACCTTCACGGCGTGGGCGGTGCGACGCGGTCTGATGGCAAGCGACCCCGCCGCGCGCCTGCAGATGCCCAAGGCCCGCCGCACACTGCCGGCCGTGCTGCGTCAGGACCAGGCGCTTGACGCCATGGCTGCGGCGAAATCCGGTGCGCAACAGGGAGATCCGCTAGCGTTGCGCGACCGTTTGATCGTCGAGCTGCTGTATGCCAGCGGGATCCGGGTCAGTGAGTTATGCGGCCTGGACATCGACGACGTCGACACTTCCCGACGCCTGCTGCGCGTACTGGGCAAGGGCAACAAGCAGCGAACGGTGCCGTTCGGCGCGCCCGCAGTGTCGGCGCTCACGGCATGGCTGTCCGACGGTCGCCCGGCATTGACCACCAAAGACTCCGGTCCCGCGCTGCTTCTGGGTGCGCGTGGACGGCGGCTCGACCCGCGGCAGGCCCGCACGGTCGTGCACCAGACGATGGCTGCGGTCGACGGCGCGCCTGACATCGGGCCGCACGGGCTGCGGCACAGCGCCGCCACCCATCTGCTCGAAGGTGGCGCGGATCTGCGGGTCGTGCAGGAACTGCTTGGCCATTCCAGCCTGGCCACCACGCAGCTCTACACCCACGTCACGGTCGCGCGCCTGCGTGCCGTTCACGACCAAGCCCACCCTCGCGCCTAGTAGCGATTTCGGTGCGCAAACGATCGCTGAAGCGACTATTAGCGCACCGAAATCGCTAACGAACGGGCTTGAGGCGGAGCGGCGTGGTGACGACGAGGCCGAGCGGATCGACGTAGTCGGCCCGCGACGCCGGACCCCACATCGCACCCCAGTGCAGGCAGGCCGCTGCGGGGCACCCGGCATGGCCGGCCTGCAATTCGCCGAGCATCGTCCCGGCGTCGACCCGCCGGCCGGTCCGCACCGACGCCGTGACGGGTTCGTAGGTGGTGCGTAGGCCGCCGGGGTGCGCGATCGACACGACCGGCCTGCCCGCGAGCTCACCGGCGAACACCACCGTTCCGCCGGCTGCGGCGAATACAGGCTGACCAGGGGCTCCGGCGAGATCGACACCGCGATGGCCTGGCTTCCAGTTGGGTGACGGTGCGTCGAAGACGCGCACCACAACCGGCCGTGGCCTCAGCGGCCATTCCAGTCGCTCGCCATTGGCGGAGGCCGGCGCGGCCAGGGCAATCGCAGCCGCGAATAGCACGATCCATCGCATATACCCAGCTCAGCGCGATGGACCACGGTCACGCCAGCCGCCCCCCATGATCTGTGGAGCAGCGCGTCTCTGTGGAAAAAGCACCCCTGGGCAGCGTGTAAACTCCTATCCGCAGCTCGCTTGCACGGGCTGACTTCGCGTGTCTGCACATGACCCGGTTTCAGCAAGGTCAATCAGGATGCCGTCGGTCCCGTTCTCGGACGGGTTCGGCACTCCTGCGGGCACCAGGGCACAGCGTCACCCGACGCTGCGCGACAACCGACATATTGAGTGAGGCACACCCATGGCCGTCGTGACCATGAAACAGCTGCTGGACAGCGGCACCCACTTCGGGCATCAGACCCGTCGCTGGAATCCCAAGATGAAGCGGTTCATCTTCACCGACCGCAACGGCATCTACATCATCGATCTGCAGCAGACGCTGAAGTACATCGACAAGGCCTACGAGTTCGTCAAAGAGACTGTCGCCCATGGCGGCAGCATCATGTTCGTCGGCACCAAGAAGCAGGCGCAGGAGTCGATCGCCGAAGAGGCGACCCGCGTCGGCATGCCCTACGTGAACCAGCGCTGGCTGGGCGGCATGCTCACCAACTTCTCGACCGTGCACAAGCGTCTGCAGCGCCTCAAGGAACTCGAGGCCATGGAGCAGACCGGTGGCTTCGAGGGTCGCACCAAGAAGGAAATCCTGATGCTGACCCGCGAGAAGAACAAGCTCGAGCGCAGCCTCGGCGGCATCCGCGACATGCAGAAGGTGCCGTCGGCGATCTGGGTCGTCGACACCAACAAGGAGCACCTCGCAGTCGCGGAGGCTCGCAAGCTGAACATCCCGATCATCGCGATCCTCGACACCAACTGCGATCCGGACCTCGTCGACTACCCGATCCCGGGCAACGACGACGCGATCCGCTCGGCCGCGCTGCTGACCAAGGTCGTGGCCTCTGCGGTCGCCGAGGGTCTGCAGGCCCGCGCCGGTGCAGGCCGCGATGGCGACAAGGCCGAGGCCGAGGGTGCCGAGCCGCTCGCCGAGTGGGAGCAAGAACTGCTCGCCGGCGCCACGGCGTCCACCGATGCCGGTGGGGCCGACGCCGCCCCCACCACTGAAACCCCTCAAGAGTCATAGGGAAAGGCTGATATGGCGAACTACACCGCTGCCGATGTGAAGCGACTTCGCGACCTCACCGGCGCCGGCATGCTCGACTCCAAGAACGCGCTGGTCGAGTCGGAGGGCGATTTCGAAAAGGCCGTCGAACTGCTTCGCATCAAGGGCGCCAAGGACGTCGGCAAGCGCGCTGAGCGCGCGACCGCCGAAGGTCTGGTAGCCGCGAAGGACGGCGCGCTGATCGAGCTGAACTCCGAAACCGACTTCGTGGCCAAGAACGCCGAGTTCCAGTCGGTTGCCGACCAGATCGTGGCGGCCGCGGCCGCGGCGAAGGCGGCCGACGTGGATGCGCTCAAAGCCGCCAAGGTCGGCGACACCACGGTCGAGCAGACCATCGCCGACCTGTCGGCGAAGATCGGCGAGAAGCTCGAACTACGTCGCGTCGCCTATTTCGACGGCACCGTTGAGACGTACCTTCACAAGCGTGCGGCCGACCTGCCGCCCGCGGTCGGTGTGCTGGTCGAGTACACGGGTTCGAACAAGGAGGCGGCGCACGCCGCGGCGTTGCAGATCGCTGCGCTGAAGGCCAAGTACCTCACCCGTGAGGACGTGCCCGAGGACATCGTCGCCAACGAGCGACGTATCGCCGAGGAGACGGCCAAGGAGGAGGGCAAGCCCGAACAGGCCCTGCCCAAGATCGTCGAAGGCCGCGTGACCGGCTTCTACAAGGACGTCGTGCTGCTGGATCAGCCGTCGGTGTCCGATAGCAAGAAGACCGTGAAGGCGCTGCTCGATGAGGCGGGCGTGACCGTCACCCGGTTCGTGCGCTTCGAGGTCGGCCAGACCTGACAACGCTCTACCGCGAAGGCCCCCAGGTTTCTGGGGGCCTTTTGCATTGGCGGACCGGTCACGCGGTACGACTTGGTACCGTCGCTGTATGAAACGTGGTGATGAGGCCCTCGGCCGACGAACGGACGGCCGGTGCCATGCCTTCGGCGACGACGCCCTCGGCGACCTTGACGCCGTCGGCCTCGTCGAGGCCCTGCGGGCGGGCACCGTGTCCGCGGGTGAACTCGTGGACGCGGCGATCGCCCGGACCGAGGCCGTCAACCCGGCGCTCAACGGCCTCGCTTTCGAGGCGTTCGACCGTGCCCGGGCCCGTGCGGCGGCGCCACGTCCATTCGGTGGTTACTTCGACGGTGTGCCGTCGTTCATCAAAGACAACGTCGCGGTCGGGGGTTGGCCCACGATGCAGGGCACCGATGCGTGGGATCCGCAGCCGATGCCCGCTGACGGCGCGTTCGCGCGGGTTTTTCTCGCGACGGGACTGGTGCCGTTGGGCAAGACGCAGATGTCGGAGTTCGGCTTCAGCGGCGCCGCCGAGCATCCGCGCATCGGCCCGGTCCGCAACCCGTGGAACTCCGAGCACACCGCAGGCGCGTCGTCGTCCGGCTCCGCCGCGTTCGTCGCCGCCGGTGTCGTCCCGATTGCGCACGCCAACGACGGCGGCGGCTCGATCCGAATTCCGGCTTCCTGCAACGGTTTGGTCGGGTTGAAGCCGACGCGTGGCCGCATCCCGCTGGATAGGGAGACCGCGCAGATGCCGCTGCATCTGGTCGCCAACGGCGTGGTGTCACGCTCGGTGCGCGATACCGCCGCGTTCCTGCGCGAAGCCGAGCGCGTCTACCGCAATCCGAAGCTGGCGCCCATCGGGGACGTGACGCAACCCAGCGCGCAGCGCCTGCGCATCGCCGTGTGCACACAGTCCATTTCGCGCGACGCCAGTCCCGAGATTCGCGAGCTGACCCTGAAGACTGCGGCAATGCTGGAGGAACTGGGCCATCGCGTCACCGAGATCGACAACCCCGTCCCCGCCCGCTTCAAGGACGACTTCCTGGTCTACTGGGCGTTTTTGGCGATGGCCGTGGTCCGGGGCGGACGCCGGATGTTCGGGCCCAGCTTCGACCGCTCGCGTCTGGACAACATAACGCTCGGACTCGACCGCAGGGCCGCCCGCAACCTGCACAAGGTGCCGATGGCCATTCGACGGCTGTCCGCGTCACACCGCATTACCGCGAAGCTGGGGGAGCGGTACGACGCCGTGCTCATGCCGACGCTGGCTGAGGTCACGCCGCCGATCGGTCACCTGGACCCAATGCAGGACTTCGACACCGTGATGAACCGCCTCGTTGACTGGGCGGCGTTCACCCCGCTGCAGAATGCGACCGGTGATCCCGCAATCTCATTGCCGCTCGCAAAATCTGCCACGGGTCTGCCGGTCGGCATGATGCTGTCCAGCCCGCGCGGCCGCGAAGCCCGGCTGCTGGAGTTGGCATACGAGCTCGAAGAGGCCCACCCGTGGACGAAAATCCATTCATGAGCCAGTGAGCTGACGGCAAACCTCTGCCGTTGCGCGAGTGAGTGATTCGGCACCTTCGCGCAGTGCCTGCTCGATGGGCGTGCCCTCCGCGGTGATCGCGACGAGCCGCTCCACTCCGTGCTCCAGCAACACGGAAGCATCCGGCGCCACCCGTCCGGCGAAGATGACCACCCTCGCACCGTTCCGTGTCGCGGCCTGTGCGACGCCGAAAGGTGTTTTCCCCATGACAGTTTGGGCGTCGACGCTGCCCTCGCCGGTGAAGACCCAATCTGCGCCGCGCACAGCCTGTTCGAGGCCGACGGTAGCGGCGATCTCGTCGACGCCCGGCTTGCTTTCCGCACCGAGGAACTCGACGAGCGCGAAACCCAGGCCACCCGCCGCGCCGTTGCCCGGCCGCTGTGGGTTCGCCGTCCCGAGCGCCGCGGACGTGACGGTCGCCAGTTGCGTCAAAGCCGATTCGAGCGTCTGGACATCGGCCGGCGTCGCTCCCTTCTGAGGTCCGAAAACGGCGGACGCGCCAGTGGGGCCCAGCAGCGGAGCGGTGACGTCGGTCGCGACCTTGATGCGGACGTCGCGCAGCCGCGGGTCCAGACCGGACACGTCGATGCGATCGAGGTGACGCAGCGCGGCGCCGCCGGGTTCTAGCGCGGCACCGTCAGCGTCGACGAACGAGGCGCCCAGCGCGGTGAGCATGCCGGCGCCGCCGTCGTTGGTGGCCGATCCGCCAAGTCCGATCAAGATCTCCTCGGCCCCGCGGTCCAGTGCGGAGGAGATGAGTTGTCCGACGCCGAAGGTGCTGGCGCGCAGCACGTCTCGCTCATCGGGCGGGACGAGCTCCAGGCCCGAGGCGGCCGCCATCTCGATGACCGCCAGCTGACGCAGCGGGATGTAGCCGTAACGCGCCGTTATCGTCGCGCCGAGCGGACCGGACACCTGCGCCTCTATGTGCTGGCCGTGCAGCGCATCGACGACAGCGTCGACGGTGCCCTCGCCGCCGTCGGCCATGGGAACCGCGATGCATTCGGCGTCGGGTAGCACCTGCCGTACGCCGGCACTCATGGCCGCTACCGCTTCGGTCGCGGTCATCGACTCTTTGAACGAGTCCGGGGCGAGAACGATCTTCATCGGCCCCAGTCTCGCAGAACCTAGTCGGAACCGAGCGCCACCAGGACCCGCTTGAACTCCTGACGCTGTTCGGCGGTCAGGCCCGACATCAGCTTGCGCTCCGCGGCACGAACTCCGGCGTCGGTGCGCTTGAGCACTTCCTCGCCCTCGCGCGTCAACCGGGCGGGCAGCGACCGTCCCGATGTCACGCTCGCCGGCCGGGCGACCAGTCCGCGCTCCTCGAGGCGGCGCAACACCATGTTCATCGCCTGCGGGGTGACGTTCGTGTAGCGGGCGAGATCGGCATTGGTCCGGTCCGGGTACTTCGACAGGATCCGCAGGCAGATGTATTGCGGGAAGGCCAGTCCCATCGGATCCAGCACCGCCGCGGTGACTTCCGCGCGCAGCGCGTTGGCCACCCGGGACAGCAGATATCCCAGTGGCTGATCCTCGAGCATCTCCTCCATATCAAGCATCTTGACACATATCAACCAGGTTGATATACCGGTTTTCATGACTCAACCCACCAATGAGATGTTCGAATCCGCATACCGGGGCGAGGCGCCCGAGATGGCCGGAGCGAAGCCGCCGTGGAGCATCGGTGAGCCGCAGCCCGAGCTCGCGACATTGATCGAGCAGGGCAAAATTCGCGGCGAGGTACTCGATGCCGGTTGCGGTGAGGCCGCCATCTCGCTCTATCTGGCCGAGCGCGGCTTCACCACCGTCGGGCTGGACCAATCGCCGACCGCCATCGAAATGGCCAAGGCGGAGGCCGCCGAGCGCGGACTGACCAACGCCAGCTTCGAGGTCGCCGACATCAGCGATTTCGGCGGATACGACGGTCGCTTCGACACGATCGTCGACTCGACGCTCTTCCACTCGATGCCGGTCGAACTTCGCGAGGGATACCAGCAGTCGATCGTGCGGGCCGCGGCGGCGGGCGCGTCGTACTTCGTGCTGGTGTTCGACCGGGCCGGAATGCCCGACGGCCCGGCCAACCCCGTGACCGAAGACGAACTGCGCGAGGTCGTGTCGAAGTACTGGACTATTGACGAGGTCAAGCCGGCGCGGATCCACGGCGTCTTCCCCGAGGGCTTCGAGACGTTCTTTCCCGCAACCGACGTGCGGAAAGAGCCCAAGGGCCGCCATTCGGTGCGTGCCTTCCTCCTCAGTGCGCATTTGCCGGGCTGACGGCGACGCGCGACCCCGCTTCTGGGTCCGGGAGCCGCCATGAGGCAGGATTAGGGGAATCTCAGCAAGGACCCCGAAGGAGTCGGATGGCAGAGCCAGCCAGCCAGCCAACCAGCCCCAACGGTGCCGACCCTGTTTCCTCCGGCGATAAGTCGCTGCGGCCGGGGTACTCCCGCGTGCTGCTCAAGCTCGGCGGCGAGATGTTCGGTGGCGGTCAAGTGGGCCTGGACCCCGACGTCGTCCAGCAGGTGGCTCAACAGATAGCCGAAGTCGTCCGCAGCGGTGTGCAGGTCGCCGTCGTCATCGGTGGCGGCAACTTCTTCCGTGGTGCGCAGCTACAGCAGCGCGGCATGGAGCGAACCCGTAGCGACTACATGGGCATGCTCGGCACCGTGATGAACAGCCTCGCGCTGCAGGACTTCCTGGAGAAGCAGGGCATCCAGACCCGCGTTCAGACCGCGATCACGATGGGTCAGGTCGCCGAGCCGTACATTCCGCTGCGCGCCCGCAGGCACCTGGAGAAGGGCCGCGTGGTCATCTTCGGGGCCGGCATGGGGCTGCCGTACTTCTCGACGGACACGACCGCCGCGCAACGAGCGTTGGAGATCGGCGCCGAGGTGGTGCTGATGGCCAAGGCGGTCGACGGGGTCTTCACCGCCGACCCGAGATTGCACCCCGACGCCGAGTTGCTGACCGCGATCAGCCACCGCGAAGTCATCGACCGCGGTCTGGCGGTCGCCGACGCGACCGCGTTCAGCCTGTGCATGGACAATGGCATGCCGATCCTGGTGTTCAACCTGCTCACCGACGGCAATATCGCGCGTGCCGTCGCAGGTGAGAAGATCGGAACACTGGTCACCACCTAAATGATGGACGCGCACCGCCAGGAGCGCGTCATGAGGAGAGCAACGTGATCGAGGAAACCCTCTTCGACGCCGAAGAGAAGATGGAGAAGGCGGTGGCGGTGGCGCGCGACGACCTGTCGTCGATCCGGACCGGGCGCGCCAATCCCGGCATGTTTTCCCGCGTCAACATGGACTACTACGGCTCACAGACGCCGATCACGCAGCTGTCGAGCATCAACGTCCCCGAGCCGCGTCTCGTCGTGATCAAGCCGTACGAGTCCAACCAGCTGCGCAACATCGAGGACGCGATTCGCAACTCGGATCTGGGTGTGAATCCGACCAACGACGGCAATGTCATTCGGGTGTCCATTCCGCAGCTCACCGAGGAGCGTCGTCGTGACCTCGTCAAGCAGGCCAAGGCCAAGGGGGAGGACGCCCGGGTTTCGGTGCGCAACATCCGTCGCAAGGCCATGGAGGAGCTGCACCGCATCAAGAAGGACGGCGAGGCGGGCGAGGACGAGGTGAGCCGGGCCGAGAAGGACCTCGACAAGGTCACCCACACCTACACGAACCAGATCGACGGACTGGTCAAGCACAAAGAAGGCGAGTTGCTGGAGGTCTAGTGACCGACCAGCACATGACTCCCGTGGCAGAAACGCCGGTCGAAGGGCCACCCAAGAAGAAGTCCCGGGCCGGCCGCGACCTGCCTGCCGCCATCGCGGTCGGTGTGCTTCTCGGCGCGATCGCGATCGGCGTCTTGTTGTTCGCGCCCATCGGGTGGCTGCCGGTGCTGTCGGTGGCGATCCCGATCGGCATGCACGAGGTCATCCGCCGGCTCGGGGAGGCGGGCTATTCGCTGCCCGCGATCCCGCTGCTCGTCGGTGGCCTGGCGATGATCTGGCTGACGTGGCCGTTAGGGACCGCCGGGCTGCTGGGTGCGTACGCCGGAACGATCGTGGTGTGCATGGTGTGGCGGCTGGTCGGGCGTGGGCTCAACGAGCAGCCGGAGAACTACCTGCGCGACATGTCGGCGACGATCCTGCTGGCGACGTGGGTGCCACTGTTCGCCGGCTTCAGTGCGTTGCTGATCTTCCAGGAAGACGGCGGCATCAGGACGTTCGTGGTGATCCTGACCGTCGTGTTCGCCGACATCGGCGGCTACACCGCGGGCGTGTTGTTCGGCAAGCATCTGATGGCGCCCGCGATCAGCCCGAAGAAGTCCTGGGAGGGGCTGGGCGGCTCGTTGGTGTTCGGCATCACCGCATCCGTCCTGGCGGTGGTGTTCCTGCTCGACAAAGCGTGGTGGGTCGGGATTCCGCTGGGTCTGCTGCTGGTCATCACTGGCGTGCTCGGCGACCTGGTCGAGTCGCAGGTCAAGCGCGATCTCGGCATCAAGGACATGGGCAAGCTATTGCCCGGCCACGGGGGAATCATGGACAGGATCGACGCGATGCTGCCCTCGGCGGTCGCCGGATGGATCGTCCTGACGCTGCTGGCGTAGAGCCCTGGCGTTGAGGGAACAGGCGACCGCACCGACGACAAGGCCGACGGCGATCCCGATGTCGGGACGCTGACCGAGCATCACCCACGACAGAACACCGGCCACCGCGGGAATCACGGCGAACAGCATCGCCACCGCGGCCGCGCCGTATTCGTTGATGCCTCGGACGTAGAGCGTCATGGACAGCACCGCGTTCAGCAGCACCACGGCCGCGACGGCGCCTGCCGCCTTCCACGGATCGGTCGCCGTCCACGGCATCACCGCGGCCAGGGCGACGACGGGCAGGACGCAGGCGGCGTTCTGCAGCGCCGCTGTCGCCCGGAAGTCCACGTCGGAACAGAATTTCTGCTGGTAGACGCCGCCGGCTGCCACGCTGAACAGCGAGACGAGGATCAGCAGGACCGCAGGATCGACCCCGCCGACCGCGATCAGCCGCCCCGCGCAGGACGCGAGCACGGCCGCAACCCCCAGCGCCAACGCCACTGTCCGCGTCCGGGTGAGCGCCTCGCCGAGGAACATCGCGGCCAGTACCGCCGTCACCACCGGGTTCATCGAGATGATCACTGCGCCGAGCACTGCGGGTGCACCGTGCATCAGCGCCACGTACAGGCAGGTGAACAGGAGGCCCTGGGCGAGCAGACCACTGATCAGGACGTGTATCAGCGTCCGTCCTGTGGGCCAATTCACCCGGGCAAATCTGGCCCAGGTGGCGAGGATCGCCGCGGCCAGACTGAACCGGAACACCAGCACAGCCATCGGCGACATCACCGAAACGGCAAGCGCACCAACCGGATAGCCCAATGCGTAAAAGAACGTCAGAGCCGACGCCGGGCCAAGCGGCATGGTCCTGGTGGGCATATGACCCATAGTTGCGGCCAACGCAGAAGTTCGCGAATTAATTTCGGGTGCTCGGCAATGAGATACTGGCAGGAGCTCATGGCCATTTCCCTACCTCTCGTTTTCGACCCCCCGCGACGCGCGATGCCGCCGCGTCACCTCGCCGACCTCGACGACGACGGCCGCGCGGCCGCCGTCGCCGACCTGGGGCTGCCCGCATTCCGGGGTAAACAGCTGGCCAATCACTACTACGGACGGCTCACCGCCGACCCGCACCAGATGACCGATCTGCCCGCGGCGCTTCGTGAACAGATCGCGGACGCGCTGTTCCCGAAGCTGCTCGATGCCGTGCGCGAGATCGAATGCGACGCGGGTGAGACCCGCAAGATGCTGTGGCGTGCGGTCGACGGCTCGACCTTCGAGTCGGTGTTGATGCGCTATCCGCAGCGCAACACGGTCTGCATCTCGTCGCAGGCCGGGTGCGGCATGGCGTGCCCGTTCTGCGCGACGGGCCAAGGCGGGTTGCAGCGCAACCTGTCGACCGCGGAGATCCTGGAGCAGGTGCGGGCGGCGGCGGTCGAACTACGTGACCGCGACGGCGAGGGGATTGCGCCTGCTGCGCGCGGGGGCCGCCTGTCCAACATCGTGTTCATGGGGATGGGCGAGCCGCTGGCCAACTACAACCGCGTCCTCGCCGCCGTACGTCGCATCACCGCGGCGCCGCCCAATGGTTTCGGCATCTCGGCTCGCTCGGTCACGGTGTCGACGGTCGGGCTCGCGCCGGCGATCCGCAAACTGGCCGACGAGCACCTCGGCGTGACGCTGGCGCTGTCGCTGCACGCGCCCGACGACGAGCTGCGCGACACGCTGGTACCGGTGAACAATCGCTGGAAGGTCGCCGAAGTGCTCGATGCGGCAAGGTATTACGCGAACACGACGGGTCGGCGGGTGTCGATCGAGTACGCGCTCATCCGCGACGTCAACGACCAGCCATGGCGGGCGGATCTCTTGGGCAAGCTGCTGCACGGTGCGCTGGGACCGTTGGCGCACGTCAACCTCATTCCGCTGAATCCGACGCCGGGCAGCGAGTGGGACGCAAGCCCCAAACCTGCCGAACGCGAGTTCGTCAAGCGCGTGCGGGCGCGCGGAGTGTCATGCACCGTGCGCGACACCCGCGGCCGCGAAATCGCCGCCGCCTGCGGTCAATTGGCCGCCGAAGGCTGATCCGGCTGACCTTGTCTCACGCCGAGGTCCGAGTTTTGTAGACGCTCACTCGAACTTCTTCTGCAAAACTCGGGTCTCACGAACCGGGTGCGCCTGGAGCATTGGCGAACCAGACGTTCTCCTCGCGGAGCTGACGACTGCGCCAGCCGTCGGACGTCCGCACCAGCTCGTGATGGTAATAGCCGCCGCACGAACTCATCTCCGCCATGCCGGGTAGCTGCATGGGGTTGTAGAACATCGCCCGCACTGTCGCGGTATCGCCGTCGATGTCACTTTCGATGTTCGTGATGTAGTGCATGCTCCACGCGATCACGCCGAAGTTCGCCGCGAACCAGTCCACCACGTCATCGCGGCTGCCCACGATCGCACCCGCCGACGAGTAGTCGATATGCGCGTCGTCGGTGAAGACGGACCGATACAGCTCCCAGTCCTTGGTGTCGACGGCGCGGGCGTAACGGTAGAGCAGCCGGGCGATTTCGGCCGTGTCGCCCTCAACGCTCATTCGGGCATACCGATCGTCTTGGCCTCCAGATACTCCTTGTATCCCTCTTCGCCGTTGCGGTAGCCAAGACCGCTTTGTTTGGTCCCGCCGAACGGACTGTTGATGCCGAAGTGGCTCTTGCCGTTGATGGTGACGTTGCCGGTCCGCATCCGCTTGGCCACCTCGAGTGCGCGGTCCAGATCGCCGCCGCTGACCTCACCGGAGAGTCCGTAGATCGAGTTGTTGGCGATCGCGATGGCCTCCGCGTCACCCTCATAGGGAATGACCGACAACACCGGCCCGAAGATCTCCTCCTGCGCCACTTGGGAATCCGGGTCGACGTCGGCCAGCAGTGTCGGCTGGACGTAATAGCCGGTCGGCAGATTCTCTGGGATGCCGCCGCCGGTGACCAGCCGGGCGCCCGAGTCGATACCGGACTTGATCAACCCGAGTACCTTCTGGCGCTGCCCCTCGCTGATCTGCGGGCCCTGCATGTTGTTCGGATCCCACGGGTCGCCGACCGGAAAATTCTCCATCATGTTCTTCATGATCTCGATGCCTTCGTCATAGCGACTGCGCGGCAACAGGATCCGACTGGGCAGGATGCAGCTCTGCCCGGACATCACGCACGCCATCAGCGCCGCCATCGGCAGCGCCATGTTGAAGTCGGCGTCGTCGAGCACGATATGGGCAGACTTGCCGCCGAGTTCCAGCAGCGTCTTCTTGACCGTCGGCGCACCCGCGGCCAGGATGGCCCGCCCCGTCGCGGTGGAGCCGGTGAACGTGATCATGTCCACCCTTGGATCGGCGGAGAGCGCGGCGCCCACCTCGTTGGCGTTGGAGACGACGACGTTGAACACACCCGCGGGGATGTCGGTCTCCTCGGCCACGATGCGGCCGTACTCGCTACCCGACCACGGTGTCAGCTGAGCGGGTTTGAGGACGACCGTGTTGCCTGCCATCAGGGCGGGGATGGTTTCGGCGACGTTGAGGTAGAACGGAACGTTCCACGGGGTGATCGCTCCGACCACTCCGACGGGTTCGTAATGGATCTTGCGTCGCGCAGGACCCATCGGGGTTTCGTGCACGCCGTTGTCGGCCAGGTACTCGAAGTTCTTGCCGTGCTCGGCCCAGTGCTTGACCTCCTCGATCGGACTCTCGATCTGAGATCCGGTCACCTTCACCGGACAGCCGACCTCGGTGATCAGAACCCGCCGCAGATGTTCCTTGTTTCGCTCGAATGCCTCGTGCAGCTGGGTGAGGCAGTGATAGCGGAAGTCCAGATCGCGCGACCAGTCGGTCTGGTCGAAGGCCCGCCGCGCCGCCCCGACCGCGCGTTCCATGTCGGCGACGGTCCCGTCGGTTGCCTGGCCGGCGACCTCTTCGCTGGCCGGATGGATGACGTCGAATGTCGCGCCGCTGCTGGTGTGTTGCAGTTCGCCGTCGATGAGCATCCGCTCGTCGCCGGCCAGTACTCCCGTTTCGTCCTGCACGCTGGTCATACGCTCAGCATTACAAACTTCTGCGGAAGTGTCACCCCCGGATTGGCGCCGACGAGTCAGGCGGGCTGCTTGATCCCCGCCGCGTGCCGAAGCTGCGCCAAAAACTGGTCGTCGTCGTCGCTGCGCACGATGTAATGCGAGATCGCGACACGAATTGCGGTGGCCGCCTTGACCGCTCCGTTCGGGCCGCTCAGCAGCTTCTCAAGGCGCGTACGCATGATCGGAAGAATCCGGCCCAGCTGTCCGATCACGACTTCGGGTTCGATGTCGACCAGGCGCACACCCGAGTAGGAGTGCTGGTACTCGACGATGAATCGCAGCGCCGCATCGAGTTTCTCGGTGCCTCGCAGGCCCGCCGTCGCCTTGCTGATCCCGTTGTCGAACATCTCGCGTTCGAAAATGCCGAACGCATCGAGCAGTTCCTGCTTGGAGGCGAACCAGCGATACAGAGTCGGCCGGGAGACGCCGGCCTGGAGGGCGACTTCGGAGAGGCTGAGCTTGGTTTGTCCACTGCGGGCGAGTACTTCAGCGGTCGCGACGAGGATTCGGTGTCGGGTCGAGGAGTCCTCGGCTGCTACGGATGCATCGCGCAGTGGATCGTTCACCTTCGGTGCCTCAATCGTTTGGGTTCCATGAGTTTAGTTCGTCACGTGTAGCGACTTCTCGAGGACCGCGACCGTGTCGAGATCGTCGAGTGCCGTGACCGCGCGCCGCAAACCCTCCAACGCGATGTTCTCGTCCTGCATGCCACCCATCCCGGCGGTGATGAGGGCGGCGGTGTACGCGTACAGCGCACCCTCCCGATAGCGCTGCCACAGTTCGTCGCTGTCGAGTTCCGGTCCGCCTGCGGCGGCCAGCGCATGGCGGTACCCGTCGAGGATGTCGTGCTGGCTGGCCTGCCGGTCGGCACTGGTCATGCTCGTGATCAGCGTGTAGGACAGTTCGCGGCCCGGGTGGCCGCGACGCACGGCCTGCCAGTCCAGCAGGCCCGCCTCGCCGTTGCGGAAGTAGACGTTGCCCGGGTGGGCGTCGCCGTGCATGACCGTGTTCGGCGTGGCGTCCAGGAGGGTCGCGACGGCGCGGTAATTCTCGTCGATGAACCGGCCCCGAGCGACGTCGATATCGGTGCGCTCGGCGATTCGGCGGGCGGACCGCTTCAGCAGCGCGCCGACCATCAGCGACGAGCTGTCGTTCGACGCCGAGTACACCCAGTCGGGGATCCGGTCCCAGAACGTCGCGTGCAGCCGGGCGAGCAGGTCGACGATTTTGACTGCACGATCGGTGCTGACCGGCTCGAGCGTGGTCGGGAACTCGCATTCGTCCGCGGGGAGGTCTTCCAGCACAAGCACGTAACGTCCGGTGAGGGCGTCGAACGCGGATCCGTATGACTTCGGCAGCCCGCTCAGTTCCGGTGACAGCTCCCGATAGAACCGGGTCTCGGTCTCGCCGAGTCGGCCCACCTCCCCCATGAGGCGGGTCGCGGCCGTTTCGGCGGCCATCTTGACGAACACCGAAGCCGGGACGTCGTCACCGGTGAGTGCGATGCGAACGCGCGACGACGTCCCCGCGTCGCCCCCGACCACCGACACCGACGTCACCTTGCGCCCCATCACAAATGACAGGTAAGCCGCGTCGAGATCGTCTACCGTGCGGGGGAGCGACCGAACACGGCCGATGGCGGCGTCGGTGACGATACGTTGTACACCGCGCCCGAGATGCGACGCGAGGCCGACGACCGGCGCAACTGACTTCACCTCGCTAGTTTACAAATTTGCCAAGATTTGTAAAGTTGTGCCGGAAAGGAATCCGATGGCCGGACCGTTGGCGGGCGTCAGAGTCGTCGAACTCGGTGTGTGGGTCGCGGGACCAGCAGCCGGGGGGATCCTGGCGGATTGGGGCGCCGACGTCGTCAAGATCGAGCCGCCGGACGGCGACCCGGCGCGGATGTTCGGCCGAATGCTGGGCGTCGAGGACGGCTCGAGTCCGCCCTTCGAAATGGACAACCGCGGCAAGCGCAGCATCGTGCTCGATGTCACGACCGAGGACGGAGGTGCGACCGCACGTGAGTTGTTAAGCGGCGCAGATGTTTTCCTGACCAACGTCCGACCGGCCGCGCTGGCGCGGGTGGGGCTGGACTTCGAGGCGGTGGCTACGGCCAACCCAGCGCTGGTGTACGGCCTGATCACCGGCTACGGCGAACGCGGCCCAGACGCCGACCGTGCCGCCTTCGACGTCGCCGCGTTCTGGGCACGCTCGGGCCTGGCGCATCTGCTGACGCGGCCCGGTGACACGCCGCCGTTTCAGCGCGGCGGCATGGGGGACCACACCGCGGGGATGACCTTGGCGGCAGCGGTGTGTGCGGCGCTCGTGGCCCGCGGCCGCACCGGCAGGGGGCAGCTGGTCAGCACGTCGTTGTATCGGCAGGGCGCGTACACCGTCAGCTTCGACCTCAACACGTTCTTGATGACGGGCAATCCCATCGCGATCGGCCAGCGTGAGTCGATGGGCAATCCCTGCATGAACAACTACGCCGCCGGTGACGGACGACGCTTCTGGATCGTGGGCCTGCAGGCGGGTCGGCACTGGCCGCCGCTGTGCCGGGCCGTCGGCCGGGGCGACTGGCTGACCGACCCTCGCTATGACACGCCGTTGAACCGCGCCGTCAACTCGCGGCAGCTGATCGCCGAGCTCGATGAGATCTTCGCAACCAAGCCGCTCGAGGATTGGGCGAAAATCTTTGCGGGCGAACCGGACTTCTTCTGGGCGCCGATCAACTCGCTCGAGGACGTCATGGCCGACGAGCAGTTCCACGCCTCGGGCGGCATCGTGAACGTGCCTGACGGCGAGGGCGGCATATCGATGGTGGCCTCGCCCGCCGATTTCCACGGCACACCGTGGGAACCGCGCTCGCCCGCACCGCAACTGGGGCAGCACACCGACGAGATCCTCGCCGAACTAGCGGACCGCCGGCCTTGACCGCAGAGTCATTCACCCGGTCTCGGGGGCATGGTGCTTGACGCGGGCGGCATGCCGAAGCTGGTTCAGGAAGTCGGCGTCGTCGTCGCTGTGTACGACGTAGTGCGAAATCGCCACGCGCACAGCCGTCGACACGGCCAGGCCGGGATCGGGGCCCGACGCGAGCCGCTCGAGCCGCTGCCGCATCAGCGGTATCACCCGCGACAGCCGTTTGATGACCTGTGCCGGTTCGATGTCGATCATGCGCAGGCCCGGGTAGGACTGCTGGTAGTCGACGATCACCTGCAGTGCCGCGTCGAGCTTCTCGCACGCGGGCAGATCAGCGGTCGCCTCGGCCACCGCGGTTTCGTAGAATTGGCGTTCCCACACCACAAACGCCTCGAGTAGGTCCTTCTTGGAGGCGAACCATCGGTAGAGCGTGGGCCGCGACACCCCGGCCTGCGAGGCGACCTCTGACAGGCTGAGCTTGGTCATCCCGTTACGACCCAGCACCTCCGCAGTGGCGGCGAGAATTCGTTGGCGCGTCGAGCTGTCGACCTCGACCCACGATTCCTGCATCGCCATAGCTTTACAAATTTTTGGCGAAGTGTCACGCTAAATCTGTGACAGCCCCACCTGTGCAGGCTCGTGAGTACAGCCGGTTCGACATCACCTCGCACGACTTCTGGAGTCGGCCCTTCGACGCTCGCGACGAAGTTTTCGCCGAGCTTCGTGCTGGCGACGGCCTCACCTGGCACCGGCCCTTCGATTCGTTGTTTCCCATGGAGGAGGAGGCCGGTTTCTGGGCGTTGACACGTCGCGCCGATATCGCCTTCGTCAGTCAGCATCCCGAGCTGTTCACGTCGGCACAGGGGGTGGCGCTGAATCCGATGCCCGCCGAGATCCAGCGCTTTGCCTCGTTCTTCCTGAGCATGGATCCGCCGCAGCACACCGTGTACCGCAGGCTCATCAGCTCGGCGTTCACGCCGCGCAACGTCCGACAGATCGAGGAGCAGATCCACCGCAACGCCGTCGCGATCGTCGACGAACTGGTCGGCGCCGGGAACGTCGACTTCGTGGCCGCCTGTTCTGCGCGGCTGCCGATGCTGACGATCATGGACATGCTCGGTGTGCCGACCGCCGACCAGCCGGAGGTGGCCTACGCCGCCGAGAAGCTGTTCGGCATGAGCGACGACGAGTACGCGACGGCCGAGGAGCGGGCGGAAGACCCGATAGCGCAGATCACTCTGCTGTCGAACACGGGTGTCGAGCTGGCGCAGTTCCGGCGCAAGAATCCCGGCGACGACCTGATGACCGGAATCGTCAACGCCGAGGTCGACGGCCACCGGCTGACCGACGAAGAGATCGGCGCCTTCCTGATCCTGTTGGCGTCGGCAGGCAACGACACCACCAAACAGGCCACGACGCACGCGATGCTGGCCCTGACCGAGAACCCCGCCCAACGGGACTGGCTGATGGCGGACTTCGACGGCCGGATCGGTCCGGCTGTCGAAGAATTCGTCCGGTGGTCCTCACCGGTGCTGCAGTTCGCCCGTTTCGTGACCGAGGACACCGAGATCAACGGAGCGCCGGTACAGGCGGGCGACAAGGTCGGACTGTTCTACTGCTCGGCAAACCGGGACGGAGCGGCCTTCGTCGATCCTGGAGTTTTCGATCTATCGCGTTCACCCAACCCGCATCTCGGCTTCGGCGGCGGCGGGCCACACTTCTGCCTCGGCAGCCAGCTGGCGAAGGCTGAGCTGCGAAACCTGTTCCGGGAGTTGCTGACCCGGTTGACCACCGTCGAGTTCGGTGAGCCCGACCTGCTCTACAGCAATTTCGTCCACGGCGTCAAACGCCTGCCTGCGTTCGTTCGTTAGGAGTCACCATGCGGGTGGAAGTCGATCTGGACAAGTGCACCGGCCACGGCATCTGCGAATCCATCGCCGAGGACGTGTTCGAGGTGGCCGATGACGGCGTCGTCGTGATCCACGACAACGATCGCCCCGAATCCGACCGGGACCGGATGCAGCAGGCCGTGACCCAATGCCCCGTCGCGGCGCTGCGCCTGACCGACTGAGGACACCGCGCGCGCATACGTCTATCGTTTCGTCGGTGAGGCCGATACGCGCCGTGGTCGCGCTGGTCGCCGTGGCGATCGGGGTGAGCGGATGCGGTCCGTTCACCGAGACGATCGACAGGATCAGCCGGGCGGTGGAATCACCGCCGATGCCCGTGCCCAGCGTCTCGCCACCGGACGGGTCGCTGGCGAGCAACCCTGCCGTCGCGCACGCGGCGCACAGCGTCGTCAAGGTCGAGAGCACCTCGCATGCGTGCCAGAAGGTCATGGCGGGAAGCGGCTTCGTCATCTCGCCCAACCGCGTGATGAGCAATGCGCACGTGGTGGCCGGCGCGGACGAGTTCGTCGTCTCCATCGACGGTCAAGAACACGATGCCAGCGTCGTGGCCTTCGATCCCAACGCCGACATCTCGATCCTGGATGTGCCGGGCCTGTCCGCGCCGCCGCTGGACTTCGCCCACGGCATTGCGATGACGGGCGCAGACGCCGTGGTGCTGGGATATCCCGACGGGGGACCGTTTGTCGCCTACCCCGCAAGGATCCGCGAGGTCGTCGAGCTCAGCGGCCCGGACATCTATAACTCGACCACCGTTCGGCGTGAGGTCTACACGATCAGAGGCAAAGTGGGGCAGGGAGATTCCGGCGGACCACTGATCGATCACGACGGCCGCGTGCTCGGCATGAACTTCGGCGCCGCCGTCGACGACCCGGAAACCGGATTCGTGCTCACCACCAAGCAGGTCTACCCGCACGCCGTCAACGCGGTGTCGCCCGAACCCATCCCGACCGGTGCCTGCATGACCTAGCGACCCGGCATCGGCCGGACCAGCACCGACTCCTGAATCGCGCCGACGGGCCCGGACTCGTCGAACAGCGTGCCGATCGTCGTGCCGATGCCGTCGGGGCCATAGTTGGTGTCGGCGCGGATTCCGATCCACTCGCCCTCTGGAATCCGGTGTATATGCACGACCAGGTCGGTGTTCATGAACGTCCACTTCCGGATGTCGAGCTTGGTGCCGATGCCATTGGCGTCGTCGGCGACGGCGAACAGGCGCTCCAGCGCAGTCATGGACTCACCCTTGACGAGGTCGACCTCCGGGCGGATCCAGGACTCGCCGGGCCCGTCGCTCATCGGCCGGGTCAACCACCGCCAATCGAGGCTGTGCACATAGTTGCGGTCCCAGTCCTTCTTCATGTCGCGGCTGCGTGCCTCCGAGAGCGGCCGCAACGGTGGCGCAGACGTGCGAACGACGTCCGCGGTGTCGATCGTCTTCAGCCGCCACCCGCTGGCGCGTGCGACCGCGCGAGGCTCGCCGTCACGTCCGGGGGCCAGCATCTCGGCACTGACCAGCTCGATCTGCTTGCCGGAGCGCTCGATTCGGGATCGCACCCACAGATCCCCTTCGGCAGGTACAGCACCCAGCAGGTCGATCATCACACGGCTCAGCCGGGTGTCGTCGCGGGCCGCGCATCTCTCCAAAGCGCGGGCCAACAGCGCTGAAACCGGTGCGCCGTGCTGTATCTCGGCCGTCCACGTGCTGCGGACCAGATCGGTCGCCGCAAACTTCTCACCGACTGGGTCGGCGACATCGACCAACTCGTAGTAGCAATCGCTCACGGCAGCCCGGCTCCCGGGATGTCCACGGTCACCGCGTCGACGCGTGACTCCTTGGTCCCGACCAGCCGCTGCGGATAGGCATCCGTACTGGACAACAGGAACAGTGTGCGCCGTTCCGGCCCCCCGAGTGTGCAGGCGATCGCGATGCGTTCGTCCATCTCAATCCGGTCGGTGATGGCGCCGCCCTCCTCGATCCGCTCGAAGGCGTGGGCCAATGTCATCGCCACCCACACCCCGCCCTCGGCATCGAGACAGATACCGTCCGGCGGGCCGTCGAGTCCTTCGGCGAATATCCTTCGGGCGCGCAGTGATCCGTCGGCTGCGATCGTGAACGCGGTCAGCCGCCGCCCGGTCGACTCGGCCACGATCAGCGTCGTGCGGTCTTCCGTGATCGCCATCCCGTTGGGGAAGTCGAGATTCTCGGCGACAACGGCGATCGAGCCGTCGGGATCGACCCGGACGATCACCCCACCTTCCCGCGCCTGGGATCCGACGTACGCGCGACCCGCGTCGTCGATCACCATGTCGCCGAGGGCCGCGGGAACGAGGTCGGCCAGTTCGGCGACCGGCTCGACGGTGTACCCGTCGTAGCGCAGCAGCTGGCGCTGCTCACCCGACACGATCAGCAGCGTGCCGTCGGGCCGAAAACCCAATCCGGATGGGTGATGGCCGGGCAGCGGGAGGGTGGTCAGGTCGCCACGCAGGTTGACGGTGTGCACCGCCTCGCCCAGCATGTCGGAGAACCACAGCAATCCCTCGAACCACCGGGGACCCTCGCCGAAACAGAAACCTTTGGTCAGTGTCGTCAGCGTTTCGGCACCTTTACAAATCACGCCACAAGTGTCACGCTCGCAGGGTGCGACTGTCAACTAGGTGGCGGGTGTGAAGAAGTTCTACGGCCACACGCTTCTTTATCTGCACGAGACGATTGCGCTGGGTGAAGGCCGAAGCGAGCATTTCACCGAGGTCTTCAGCGAGGTCTACCACCCCATGATGGAGGCGCTCGGCGCGCGCCTCTTCGCGATGTGGGAGACCACGCCGTACAACGGTCATTGGCCCGAGGCGACCATCATCTGGGAGATCGACGCGTTCGCCGACTACGCCCGCATCGGTAAAGCGCAGGCGCCCGGCGGCAGCCATGCGGATGCGGCGGCGGCCTGGCGGACGTTCCTGTCCGAGATCCGAGCGTCCGGTGAGGGCCGCATCATGTACGCCGGGAAGTTCAACAGGCCACTCGCTGCGCTGACGGAGTCGAAATTCTCGGCTGGTCTGGTGATCCAGGAGATCATGCAGACCAAGCCGGGACGGCAGGACGACTACATCCGCGAACTCGAGCGCCTCTACGTGCCGTGGTCGGAAGCCACCGGAAAGCGATGGCTCGGATCGTTCATCACAACGTTCAGATTCAACGAGGTCATCCACTACTGGGCGTTGGACGGCGACTGGGACTGCTTCGAGAACCATTACCCGTCGTGGAAGGACAGCCCGCCCGCCGAGATCGTCACGTGGATGAGCGTCGCGCCCGCGCTGCGCGACGGTTGGGAGGACTCGATTCTGCAGGCGCTGCCCCCGTCGCCGCTGCAATGAATTTCCAAGTGATGCAGCCGATGAAAAACTTCTTCTACGATCCGTTCGACCCCGCGGTGATGGCCGACCCGCTGCCGTACTACCGCGTCCTGCGCGACGAGTATCCCGTGTACTACGTCGACAAGTGGGACACCTACGCGCTGTCGCGCTTCGACGACATCTGGCAGGTGCTGGCGATCGACGACGGGACGTTCGTCGCCTCGGAGGGAACGTTGCCCGCGGCAACGGTTCTGGCGACGCGCAACGACGGCCCGGTGCCCGATCCGCCGCTACATCCGCTGCCGTTCCACGCGAACTTCGACGCGCCGATCTACGATTCCGTCCGCCGCTGCACATCGGGTCCGTTCCGGCCAAAATCCGTTGCAGCACTGGCAGACCGAATCCGCGTCCTGGCCAACGAGCGGCTCGACGAATTGCTGCCGCGCGGCACCTTCGACCTGACCCAGGACTACGGCGGCATCGTCGCGGCATCGGTGGTCTGCGAATTGGTCGGCCTCCCCACCGATCTGGCAGCCGATGTGTTGGGGACCGTCAACGCCGGAAGCCTGGCCCAGCCGGGCAGCGGGGTGGAGGTGGCCAACGCGCGGCCCGGCTACCTGGAGTACCTGGTGCCGATCATCGAGCGCAGGCGTGCCGGCGACGGTCCCGAGTTGCCGATCGCCGACAATCTCATCGGCTACCGCCTGCCGGACGGTTCGGCGCTGTCTGACACGGAGGCCGCCGTGCAGATGCTCGGCGTCTTCATCGGCGGCACGGAGACCGTACCGAAGATCGTCGCGCACGGCCTCTGGGAACTGGGGCGCCGCCCAGACCAGTTGACCGCCGTACGTGCGGATCTCGACGCAAACGTCCCCGTCGCGCGAGAGGAGATGATCCGCTACTGCGCGCCCGCACAATGGTTCGCCCGGACCCTGCGCAAGCCGTTCACCATGCACGGGACGACGATGATTCCGGGCCAGCGGGTCGTCACGCTGCTCGCATCGGCCGGTCGCGACGAGCGCGAGTACCCCGAGCCCGACGAGTTCATCTGGGATCGCCGGATCGAGCGCCTGCTGGCGTTCGGCCGCGGACAGCACTTCTGCCTCGGTGTGCACCTCGCCCGTCTCGAAATCGCGATCATGGTGACTGAATGGCTGAAACGGGTGCCGGACTGGCGCATCATCAGTGAGGGCGCTACGCGCCCGCCGTCCAGCTTCCAGTGGGGCTGGAACAGTGTTCCTGTCGAGGTCCGTGTGGAGGTTGTGTGAGGTGTGGGCATACCGACTCGTTGCGCCGTACAGCTTTGAGCGACTTGATGTTCCGCCCAAGACCGCCGATGACGTGAGCGACGGTCACGTGTTGCTGCGCTTCATGGCGGCGGGGATCTGCGGCAGCGACCTGCCGCCGTTCCGCGGTGTGCGCGGCAAGATCGCAGGTGACCTTGGGCTGAACGCGGCCGAGATGGTGGGCTTCCCGGTCCACGAGGTCGTCGACGAAGTGGTGGCGAGCAAGCACAAGGACCACCGGGTGGGTGACCGGGTGGTGGGCTGGGCGTCCGGATTCGACGGGCTGATGGGGTTCGTGGTCGCCGACGGCGACGGCCTGGCACCCTACGATCCCGGCTTGAGCGCCTCACACGCCGTTGCGTTGCAGCCGTTGGCCTGCGTCTTGTACGCGCTCGAGCAGCTGGAGCTCGCGGGCCGACATGTCGCGGTCATCGGGCAGGGGTCGATCGGGCTGCTGTTCTCCTATGCGGCAAAGGCTCTGGGCGCGCGTCATGTGACCGGTATCGACCCCGTCGACCGCGACGGTGTCGGCAAAGAGTTCGGTGTCGACACCATTGTCCGCGCCACCAGCGACAGATGGGTGAGCCATCTGGAGCCCAGCGATCAGCCCGACGTCGTCATCGAGGCGGTCGGCCACCAGGTTGCCACGCTCGGCCATGCGATAGACGCCGCGGCGCCGGGCGGCACCGTGCTGTACTTCGGCGTGCCCGACGACGACAGCTATCCGATCAGCATGCGCGCGATGCTGCGGAAGAACCTCACCCTCAAGTCCGGTGTGACGCTCGACCGGCGGCGAGTCCTCGACGCGGCCAACGAGTTCGCCAAGAACCATCCGGAGCTGCTGGCCGCCTACGTCACGCACACGTTCGGTGTCGACGACGTGCAGTCGGCGTTCGACCTTGCCTGCCGGCCGGTGCCGGATCGGGTGAAGATCGCGATCGCCGCATGAGCAGCCGTTTTCAGGAGGCGCTCGCCGCGAAGCCGTGTGTGTGGGGCGGATGGGTGGTGGCGCCGACCATCATCGGGCCCGAAGAGTTCGCCAGGGCGGGATATGACTACGTCGGATTCGACGTCCAGCACGGCTATCTCGACGATGCCGATGTCGCACTGCTGCTGCGGCGGCTCGAGCACGTGCCGATTGCGACGGCAGTGCGGTTGCCGTCGGCGGATCCCGCGCCGATCGGTCGAGTTCTCGATGCCGGGGCCGACGCGGTGATCGTCGCGATGGTCGAATCGCCCGAAACAGCCTCCGCCGCAGTAGCCGCCACCCGGTACCCGCCGGCGGGGGTGCGCAGCTTCGGCCCGCTGCGTGCCGACATCGGGATCGACCCCGTTGCACACGAAGACCGCACGAGTGTCTTCGCAATGATCGAGACCTCCCGAGGACTGTCGGCGCTCGACGAGATTTGCGCCGTGCCGGGTCTATCCGGTGTCTACGTCGGCCCGGCCGATCTGGCGATCTCGCTGGGGGAGAACCCGATCACCGCGCTCAATTCTCCGGTGGTGCTCGACGCGATCTCTCGGATCCATTCCGGCGCCTCCGGTGCGGGGCTGGTCCCCGGCATCCACGCCAACGCGGGTAAGCCTGGGAAGGCCATGGCCGAGCTGGGGTTTCGGATGATAACGCTGGCATCGGAGTCTCAGGCGCTTCGGCGCGGCGCGGCGGCGCACCTCGAGGAGGCGCAGTGAGGTCGACCGAGCGGGTTGCGCTGGTCACCGGTGCGGCCCGTGGGCAAGGGGCGGCGATCGTCAGGCGACTGCACGCGGACGGCTTTCGGGTAGCCGCGTGCGATCTGCTGACGGATGAGCTCAAGGCCGGCACGAAGACGTTGGGCGTCGGTGTGCTCAGCGTCGAACTCGACGTGACGTCCGAGCAGCAGTGGGACAGTGCGGTGCGGCGGACCGTCGAGGAGTTCGGCGCACTGACCACCCTGGTCAACAACGCGGGTGTCCTGCACCGCGCCTCGTTCGCCGAGGAGACACCCGCAGGCTTCGAGGGGAGCTGGCGCGTCAACTGCCTCGGGCCCTTCCTGGGAATCCGGGCCGCGCTCGAACACCTGCGCCGCGCCGACGGCGCCGCGATCGTCAACACGTGCAGCACCGGAGCTATTCGAGCGTTTCCCAACCACGCGGCCTACGGCTCGTCGAAGTGGGCGCTGCGCGGCCTCACCCAGATCGCCGCCGCTGAACTCGCCGACTCGGGCATTCGTGTCAACGCGGTCCTACCCGGACCGGTCGAGACGTCGATGCTCGACCCCGTGACGCAGGCCCGGCTCGCGGAGAAGGGGCGGCTCGGCACCCCGATGGAGATCGCCGACGCCGTCGCTTTCCTGGTATCCGAGCAAGCATCCTTCATCACCGGTTCCGAACTCGTCGTCGACGGCGGACAGACCCTGCAGATCGGATGACCCCATGACCAAAGCTGTCTCGGTCGGCATCATCGGGGCTGGCCCGGGCGGGCTGGCGCTCGCGATCTTCCTGAAAAAGAACGGTTTTCGCGACTTCACGATCTTCGATCGCGAGGACGGCGTCGGCGGTACCTGGCGGATCAACACCTACCCCGGACTCGCCTGCGACGTGAAGTCACACCTTTACTCGTATTCGTTCGACCTCAACGCCCGCTGGTCACGGCTCTGGTCCGGCCAGCCCGAGATCGTCGAATACTTCGAACGCTGCGCGCAGCGCTACCACCTCGCGCCGCACTTGAAACTGCACACCGAGATCACCTCGGCCCGGTGGCATTCCGACACCCAGACCTGGCAGTTGAGCACCGCGAACGGCGAGGAGCACACGTTCGACGTGGTGGTATCGGCGATCGGACTGTTCACCCAGCCGGTGCTGCCCGACCTCGTCGAGGAAGAGCCGTTCACCGGAACGCTGATGCACACCGGGCGCTGGGACCACTCCGTTGACCTGACAGACAAGAGTGTCGCGGTTCTTGGTACGGGATCGACAGCGGCGCAACTTATTCCCGAGGTGGCGAAGGTGGCCAAGCAGGTCTACTCGGTGCAGCGGTCGCCGACGTGGATTCTCCCGAAGCCCGACCGCGCCTACACCCATCGCGAAAAGTGGCTGTTCGCCCATGTTCCGTTTGCCAAGAAGATCTACCGGACGCGGTTGTGGCTGCGCAGTGAGTCGAACATCAGCGTGATCGAAAACGGCAGTGACAAGACGCACGAGTTCAAGGACATCGCGCTGCGCACCCTCGATGCCGTGGTGCACGACGAAGAGTTACGCCGCAGGCTGACTCCGCAACACCCGTTCGGATGCAAACGGCTGGTCTTCGCGACGGACTATCTGCAGACCTTGACCGAACCCCATGTCGAGGTGGTTTCGAGTCCGGCTCGGGCTTTGCGCGCACGCTCGTTGGTGACCGCCGACCACCGCCGGCTCGACGTGGACGTGGTGTTGTGCGCGACCGGCTATGCCGCCGCGGACTACCTGGGCCAGATCGACGTCGTCGGCGAGGACCAGATCACGCTGCGGGAAACGTGGCGCGACGGGGCGTTCGCGTACCTCGGCATGTCGGTCCCCGGATTTCCGAACTTCTTCATGCTCTACGGCCCGAACACCAACGTCGGCTCCAACAGCGTCATCTTCATGCTGGAGGCGCAGGCCCACTACATCGTGCGCGCACTGAAGTACATGCGGCGCAAGCGGAAGACCTACGTCGCGGTGCGCAGCACGACGGTGTCGGACTTCATCGCCAGGATCGACGACTGGATGCAGGGCACGGTGTGGCTCACCCGGTGCAGCAACTACTTTCGCGCCCCCAACGGTCGTGTCGTCACTCAGTGGCCGCGTAGCGCACGCGTCTTCTGGAAGATGACGCGGCGGTTCCGTCCGGCCGAGTACACCTTCGAACCGCCGACCTGCCGGCCCGCTGTCGAGGTGCGATCACACACGACGGTCGCGGGATCGCCGGCGGCGACCTGATGAACGCCGACGCGGACCCCGCACACCGGCTGGACCCCGCATTGAGCCATCTGGCGGCGGCCCGCACCGATCTGTCACCGAGCGTCCTCGGCGTGGTCCGCGACTCGTTGAACCAGCGCCGCGCCGAGACCGCGAGAGCGGTCAACACTGCTGGGGTGGAGATCGAGCAGCGCGAGGTCGGCTCGATTCCAGTACGCATATATCGCGGAGCGGGCATCGCGTCGCCCGCGGTGATCTACTGCCACTCAGGAGCTTTCGTGCTCGGAAATCTGGACACCGACCACTGGCAGTGTGTCCAGTTCGCGAGACAGGGCAGCTGCACCGTGTTCTCCGTCGACTACCGACTGGCTCCCGAACATCCGCACCCCGCCGCGCTGGAGGACGCAATGGCGGTGCTGACCTGGGTGGCCGAGAACGCTTCCGAGCTAGGTGTGAACGTCGACCGGCTTGCGGTCGCGGGCAGCAGCGCAGGCGCGGCACTGGCCGCTCGGCTAGCGCAGTGCGCCGCCGACGGGGCAGCACCACCGGTCGTATTCCAGCTTCTGCACCAACCTGTGCTCGACGATCGGCCGACGCCGTCCAAGGACGAGTTCGCTGCCACGCCGGGGTTCGACGGACCTGCCGTCGAACAGATGTGGCGCCATTATGTCGGTGACGGTGCGGTCCCCGTCGACGCCGCTCCCGGGCGCATCCGTGAGTTATCAGGTGTCGCAGACGCATTGATCACCTGCTCGGAACTGGACCCGTTGCGCGACGAAGCGCTCGACTACGCGCAGCGTCTCATGTGGGCGGGCGTCGCCACCGAACTGCACGTCTTTCCCGGCACCTGTCACGGGTTCGACTCGCTGCTTCCGGAGTGGGAGACCAGCCAGCGCCTGTTCGAGCTACAGGGAGCTGCGCTACGTAAAGCGCTGTGGTGACCTACTCGCCTAGCTCCCGCGCGACCGCGGCGTGGTAGGCGTCGATGTTCGCGGGGTTGACCGTGCGGAAGAAGCCGTCCGGCAGCGGGGCGTGCTTGTATGCCTCGATGGTCATGGTTCGAGCGAACAGCGTGACACCGTCTAAACGAGTGAAGTGGTACTGCACCGTGATCCGGCCCTCCATGCCCCCGTTGCCGTCGCGGTCGTGGCCGAGCCGGCCTACCGAATTGAACATCCACAGCGTGGGGCGCATGGCGATGGCCAGGTGCCACGTGAAGATCCGGTCACCGTCGGGCCCGGCCTCCGCCCACGTGTCGCCGACCTTGAGTGGGAGGGTTTGCGGCAACCCTTCGATATGTGCGCTGCCCGGATACGTCTTGGGCCAGTTGGCGGGATCGGTGACGAAGTCGTAGATCGCCTCGGGTGGTTGGCTGAAAGCCGTCTCCGAACTTGTGGTGACGATGCCCACGGGTCATGCTCCTTCGGTTTGCAGGTCGCTGAATCCCACGATCAGCAGGGTGATTCCGACCGCCAAGAGGATGACGGCCGTGACGAGTCCGCTGCGTCGGTGCAGCCACTCCTTGAATCGGGTGAGTTGGTCGTCGGCCCGCGTACCCACCGCCATGTACGCGAGCACCGGGACCGCGACCGTCGAACTGGCGATCGCAGAGTAATAGACGGTGGCGCCGGTTGCCACGGAGATGCTGACGCCTGCGGCGCCGATCAACAGCCCGGCCGCGGCGGTGGCGGCCAACATCTTCGGATTTGTCAGGACGAGCAATGCCCCGATCGCGGCGGCCCCGACGGGGGTGAGCCGACTGAACTTGACGAGCCATGGCGGTTCCTCCGTCATCCCGTCGCGCCGAAACCACACCCATACCCCGATCACGATGACGATGCCGCCGACCACGATGAGCACCCGCGGAGAGACGGGCCGATTCAGGCCGCCGATCAGTCGAGGCGCCTGCAGGAACAGGGCGGTCACCGCGGCAAGGGCGAGTAGCCTGCCCGCCAGGAACGCCCAGCCGTTCGCGCGGGGGCGATCGGTGTGGAGCACCAGAAAGATGGCGATGATGATCGAGAACGGCGATATCGCAACCACCATCGCCGGTGCCAGGACCTGGCTCAGAACTGTCGACATCAGACGCGACTCTACAGCGGCTTTACAGATCGATCAGAAAGTGTCACGCTCGGAACGTGGACTTCTCCCGCGTCGAATTGTCTGCCGACGACCAGGCCTTCCAGGACGAGCTCCGGGCGCTGCTGAAGACTCTCGTGACCGATGACGTGATCCGGCGGGACCGCGAGACAGGGGAGAACTTCGACGAAGGCGTTCATCTCGCGCTCGGTGAGGCTGGCTACCTGGCCGCCGAGTTCAACGATGAAGCCGACGGTGGCTTCAGCCGACTGCGACGCCGGCTTTGGAACCTCGAGATCGGCCGCGCACACACGCCGTGGTTCCACTGGGGCACGACGGCGATGGTCGCGCGTGCGGTGCGGGAGTTCGGCTCCGACGAGCTCAAGGCGGAAGTGCTGGAGCGTGCCCTGTCGGGCCGGATCCGCCTGTGCCTGGGCTACACCGAACCCGAAGGCGGTTCCGACGTCGCCACCTGCAAGACGCGCGCAGTTCGCGACAATGACGGCTGGATCATCAACGGTTCGAAGATGTTCACCTCCAATGCGCAGAACGCCGCATACGTCTTCCTGATCACGAACACCAATCCGTCTGCGCCGAAACATCAGAGCCTCACCATGTTCCTGGTCCCATTGGACTCCCCGGGTGTAGAGATCCAGCCGCTGCGCACCGTGGATGGCGACCGCACGAACATCACGTACTACAGCGATGTGCGCGTCGACGACCGGTACCGCGTCGGTGAGGTCAACGGCGGCTGGACCGTGCTGCGGGATGCGCTCAACGACGAGCACGGCACCGTCGAACGCCGAGCAGACGGTCTGCAGAAGATCGCGGCCATGGCCGAGCACCTGGTCTTGCTCGCCGAGGCCATTGACAAGGTCGCGCCGTTGGTCGGTGATGACGATGCGGTGAAGTACCGGCTGGGACGCGGCATCGCGCGCATGGAGGCGGCGATGAGCACACCCGACATGTTCGGCCGGGTCGCCAACGCGCAAACCATGCGTGACGTGTCGCTGGACCTGATGGACATCCAGGGCACGGTGTCGACGCTGCCTGTCGACGCGCACGGCGCTCAGGCCGCCGGGGGAGCCGAGTACGTCTTCCGACTGGCGGGGCCGACCGGTATCTACGCCGGAACGCTCGAGGTGTTCCGCAACATGATCGCCCAACATGCGCTGGGCCTAGGTCGTCCCGCGTACGCGCCGCCGGCGAAGCGCTAGTTTTCGTGCGTTGAGTGTGGGCTGGTCGCACCCATGGGGGCGCAAAAAGCGTGCGGGTAACGCACGTTCGGCGAGATGAGGTCAGAGGTTTGCGACCACCTCGGCGGCGAGCAGGTCGAGTGTCTCGTCGGATCCGCGGTCGTGGGTGAACAACACGATCTGGCCGAAACCCATTTCCTGAAGGTCGTGTAACCGGTCGACGATCGCCGGCGGCGTGCCGACGAGACCACCTTCCTCGAGCCCGAACGCCGGTATACCGAAACGCTTCTCGGCGAGCCCGCGCACACCCGGCAGAGATGTGTCGTCGGCGGCCAAAGCCATCACCGCCTCGATCGACATCACGATCGTCGACGGGTCCCGACCGATCGCGTCGCACAGCGCCCGCAACACGGAGATCTTGTGCTCGAGTTCGCCCAACGCATACGTCGGGACGTTCCAGACATCGGCGTAGCGTGCGACCAACGGCAGCGTGTACTTTTCGCCGACACCGCCGACGACGATCGGCGGTCCGGGCTGTTGCGCCGGGCCGGGTTTGATCGGCATGTCCTTGACGACGAAATGCTCTCCGCTGAAATCGATCACCTCGTCGGCGAAGGCCTGATGCAGGATCTGCAGCGTCTCGCCGAGGCGTTCGGACCGTTCGGCGAAGGTGCCCCACGGCAACCCAAGGCGGGAATGCTCATCCTCGATGGATCCGCTGCCGATGCCGAGCGCGAGCCTGCCCACCGAGATCTGATCCAGCGTGGTCGCCATCTTGGCCAGCACCGCGGGATGGCGAAACTGGTTGCATAACACCATGTGTCCGACCCTGATCCGTTCGGTGCGGCTGAGCAGCGCGGTGGCCAGCGTCCACGCCTCCATCGACGGGTACTCCGGCATGCCGGGTGCGTAGAGGTGGTCGTAGAGCCAGATCGAGTCGATTCCGAGTTGTTCGCACCGCAGCGTCCGATGCAGCACCTGCTCGTAGGTGAAGCCCATTTGAGGCAGGTACACCCCGATCTCCGGCTTGTTCATGCCCGCAACTCCAATCGTCGGTGGCTGATGGTCGTCGTGCCGTCCGCCCGTGCGTCGAACCAGGCCCGGATCGGCGACCACGTCTGCAGCCGCTCGCCGAGTAGCAGCGGCTGGCGGACGGGGAAACCGTCGTCTCGCTCATGCACGATGACCCTTCTGCGGCCGTGAACGCTGTACTTTCCGTGATTCGCATGGTAACGACATTCTCGGAAATCGAGAAGATTGTTCTGGTATTGAATGCGCGGCTCGGCCGCGCGGAAGCGGAGCACTATATGCGGTTCACGTTCACCCACCCGATGCACAGCCATCCGTACAACCCGGAGCTGGTGACCGGGTCGGGCATCGCCACCGTCGCGGCGGCGGCCGAGGCGGCCGGGTTCCACGGTTTCGGGTTCACCGATCACCCGGCGCCGTCGCACCGATGGCTGGAGTCCGGCGGGCACGATGCGGTGGACCCGTTCGTGGCGATGGGCTATGCCGCGGCGCGGACGACGACGCTGCGGCTGATCCCGAACATCGTCGTGCTGCCGTACCGAAATCCGTTCGTGGTGGCCAAGGCAGGCGCCACGCTCGATCTGCTGTCCGACGGCCGGTTCACCCTTGGAGTCGGTGTCGGCTACCTCAAGCGGGAGTTCACCGCGCTGGGCGTTGACTTCGACGAACGCGCGGCCTTGTTCGAAGAGGCTCTCGAGGTGATCCGAGGCATCTGGACCACCGACGACTTCTCTTATGAGGGGCGACATTTCAGTGCCAAGGGCATCACCGCGCACCCGAGGCCGGTGAGCACCCCGCACCCGCCCATCTGGATCGGTGGCAACACCGCTGCCGCGCGCAAGCGCGTCGTCCTGCACGGTGACGGCTGGTGCCCGTTCCCGGCGCCTGCGATGCTCGCACAGACCGCGCGCACCGCCGTGATGGATGCCGAAGTTCTGGCCGAGGGTGTCGAGGATCTGCGCCGCCGGTTCGACGCCGCGGGCCGGGACTTCACCGGCATCGACATCACCTTCACCAACGCCGACGGCGGCAGCCCCGGCGGCGACGACTTCAACGCCGACGCGTATCTCACCGGTCTGGAAAAGCTCGCGGCGGTGGGTGTCACGTGGGTGCAGGTCGGCCTGCCGGGCGACAACCTGGCGCACGTGTTGGACACCATCGAACGTTTCGGCAGCTCGGTCATCAAGGCCGCGGGTTGAGTGGGGCCGAGCGGCGATCAGGCGCCGATCAGCCTGAGGGGAAGCCGTTCGTGTCGGCGGATGATGTTGTTGAGCGCCCACGTCGGCGGTCCCGCCAACTCGATCCGTTCGACACGGTCGGCCAGTGCTCGCAGCATCGCCTGGGTCTCCAACCGCGCCAACCCTTGTCCCGCGCAGGCGTGGGTGCCGTGACCGAACCCGAGGTGGCGAGTGGCGTCGCGCCGGATGTCGAACGTGTCGGGGGTATCCCATTCGAGTTCGTCGCGATTGGCCGAGGAGTACAGGACCAGGACCTGTGCACCCGCGGGTATCCGGTGTCCGGCGATGTCGGTGTCGACGGTGACGCGGCGGCCGAACGCCCGCAGCGGCGACTCGAAGCGGACGATCTCGTTGACCGCGTTGGGGATGATCCCGGGGTCCTCCCTGACCAGCTGCCACTGGTCGGGGTGCGAGGCGAACAGGTGCAGCGCATTGGAGATCGCGCTGATCGTGGTATCGAGCGACGGGGCGATGTAGTCGATCATCAGCGGGGCGCACTCGGCGCGGGACACCTTGCCGGCGTCGGCCGCGAGCAGCAGCTCATGGCCGACGCTGCCCTCGATCAGGCTGCGGTCATGCACCACGCGTCGGGCATAGCCGAGCATTCGAAGGCTTGCCGGTATGGACCGCAGCGCTCGCCTGTTCATCGGGCCGAGGACGTCGAAAGTGGCTGCACCCCAAGATAGTAGGTGGGTGCGCTGTTCGCGCGGCCAGCCGATCAGATCGGGTACCACCGCCATGGGCAATGCGAACGCGAGGTCCTCGACACCGTCCACCTCGGCGCGTGTCAGCGCGACGTCGACCACCTTGGCGGCCTGCGCCTGAACGTCTTCGTCGATGCCGCGCAGGGCACGGGGCAGGAGGCGGTGCGCGACCAGCTTGCGTCGCTGGTCGTGTTCGGCGCCGTCACTCACCAGCGTCGTGCCGCGGGAGAGACGATTGGTCAGCGCGTTGAGCGCCACGCCCTTTTCGGAGGCGAAGGTCGTATCGTCGCGCAGCACCGCCTTGCATTCGGCGAACGTCGGCAACGCGTACACGCGGTGTCTGGACAGCCAGACGACGGGTCCGAGCTTGCGCAGGGCAGCGTAGTGCGGGTACGGGTCGACAATCGCGTCGGTGGTGTAGATGTTCGATCCGTAGGTGGGGACGCCGCTGCGCGTTCTAGGCATGGGATCGGATCCTTTTGCCGCATGTGAAGGTCGGGAGCACGCGATAGATCTTGCGCGCGTCGCGTGCGGCATACATGACCGTGCGGTCCGGCCGCAAGATCGCCGCTGCGGCGTGACCGCGGCGAAGCCACTGGCCGAGTTCCGATCCGGGCGAAGCGATGTGGACCGCGACGCCACGGGCGTCGAGCGTCGAGTGCTGCGCGGCGGTCGGCGTCACCGACGTGATGACCGAGAACCCGTCGCCGAGCACATCGTCGAGTCGATGGCCGTCGCTGCACACCGAATTCGGGCACAGTGTGCCCGCCAGGTTTCCCGGCACGCGCCTCGATCGTACGTAGGCCGAACGATGTAGTGCGGGGGTGCGGCTATCCAGGATCTTGCCGCGCATACCGGGAACGAACCGCAGACGGGTCACCAGCACTCGCCGGGCGAGGTTGCCCCATTCCCCGCCCGCCGTCATGGCCCAGCCGACGGTCAACGCGAGCCGAATCATGTGCCGCGCGTGTGGTTGGCGTTCCTGCTCGTAACTGTCGAGAGTGGCAGGCGGAAGCTCGCCGGTGATGACGCCGGCGAGTTTCCACGCCAGGTTCATCGCGTCGCGCAAGCCCGCACCGAGGCCCTGGCCGACGAACGGCGGGGTGAGATGTGCGGCGTCGCCCAACAGGAAGATGTTGCCGCGTCGCCACCGGTCGGCGATCCGGGCACGAAAGGTGTATTCGGTGACGCGAATCAACTCGATGTCGTCGTCGGTGACGTTCGACGTCCATGGGGCGATCAGCGGGCGCAGTGCTTGGATGCTCCGGAACTCGTCGGCCGATTCGCCGGGCAGGAGCCGGAATTCCCAGCGATACCGTGAGGGTCCGATCCGCATGTACGTACCGGCCCGCATCGGATCGCACACCTGATGCACGCCGTCCCACTGGTCTAGATCGGCGTCGGTGGCCGCATCGACGACGAGCCAGCGCTGGTCGAACTTCATGTCGTGCATGCAGCTGCCGATCTGGTTGCGCACGACGCTGTTTGCGCCGTCGCAACCCAGCAGATAGCCGGTGTCGACGACATGCGTGGAGTCATCGGTTCGGTCGATGTAGGTGACCCGGACGCGGCCGTCGTGTTGTTCGGCGACGTCAACGACCTCGACGTCGCCTCGCAGTTCGACGCAGGGGTAGCTTTTCAGGTTGGCGCGCAGCAGCGCCTCGAGGTCGGGCTGGTCGAACATGTTGGCCTGCGGAAAACCGTTGACCGACAACGCGGTCTCGCGGCGGAACTCGGCGAGCACCCGCATCGAGGGGTCGAGCAGACGAAGACCTTGGGCCGGCCGTGAGATCGCGGAGAACTCATCGGCGATTCCGAGACGCGCGACAATGCGGCAGATCTCGTCGTCGAGATGCACCGCACGCGGCTGTGGATAGACCGCACCCCACCTTTCGAGGATCAGACAGCGAATACCATACTGCGCCAACAGAGTAGCGGCCGTCGCGCCGGTGGGCCCCGCTCCCACGACGACAACGGCAGGCGAATCCTCCGGCGTCACACATGCCTCACGATGGTGCGCTGCACACCGAGGTCGATGGCACCGTCGTCGGTCGCGACGCTGAGTTCCACCGTGTCGCCGTCCTTGAGGTACTTCGTGTTCTTGGCCTGCCGCTTGAAGAACACCTTCCACTTGACCGCGGGCGGAAGCAGCGATCCGATCACCTCGATCGGCTTCGGCGGGGCGCTCAACGCGGTCCCGACGGGCGTACCGGTCATCACCAGGTCACCCGCGGCCAGGTCCTGGAATCGGGCCAGCGACTTCAGCGCCTGCGCGGGCGGGTAGATCATGTCGCCCCCGACGACCGTGTCCTGGCGGATCTCGCCGTTGACCCTCAGCTGCAGACGCAGATCGGTGAAACGCTTGAGTTCGTCGGCGTCGAGCAGCACCAGCGCGGGCCCGACCGGTGTGAACGTCGGATAGGACTTGCCCTCATAGAACTGGGTCTGGGGGAGTTGGATGTCGCGGGCCGAAACATCGTTGGTGACAACGAGTCCGGCGATGTAGTCGGACAGCTGAGATTCGGCGATCTCGGTGCCTACGGGGATGTCCCGTCCGATCACCAGACCGATTTCGACCTCGTAGTCGAGGAGCTTCACGTGTTCGGGTTTGACGATGTCGTCGAATGGACCGCTGATCGACGCCGAGGACTTGCGGAAGAAGGTGAGCGGGATCGAGGCGGGGTCCATGCCCGCGTCTTTGACGTGCGATGCGAAGTTCGTCATCTGCGCCACGACGCGGCAGGGCCGAGTCACGGGGGAGATCAGCGTCAGGGAATCCACCGGCACGGTCTCGGTGCTGTGGCTTGCCCACTCGATCGCCGCTCGGTCCTGGAGCAGGTCACCGGTCGTGGTCGCGGTGGTGGAGATCTTCGCGGCACCGGTCGGGGTGTGGACCCACCAGGCGTCGGCGGTGCGCAATATGGACGTGGTCATGAGCTGGCTACTTTCATCAGGCCGCGCAGGCGGGTGAGGGTGAATTCGTTCTGGTCGCGCAGGGCGTTGAGGATCGAACGTGCTTCGTGAGGAAGCGCTTTGGGGTTGATGCCGAGGAAGTCCTTGGTGACGGCGGGACCCCACTGAGACAGGCCTGACGCCGTGAACGGAGCCCAGCCCGGCTCCAGGGTGTTGTCGAACATGTCGCCGTCGGCGAAGTGCTCCACGAGGAATCCGTCTGGGTCGCGCCAGTAGTCGAAGAGCTGGCTGCCCTGGATGTGGCGCCCGATGCCCCATGAGCGGAAATAGCCACGCTCGCGCAGATATTCGCCGCCGGCGGCGAGCGCGTCCAGGTCGCACACCTGGTAGGCCGAGTGCACGTACCGGTTGACCGGTCCCAGCGTCATCGCCAGGGTGTGATGGTCGGCGGGGGCCGTGCCCCGGTCGCAGCGCATGAAGCTCATCACCGGGCCGCGATCACGTTGGCCTGGGTAGTAGAGGAAGTCGCTGACGATCATCCCGAGGTTGTCGAGATACCAGTTCAACGCCTCGGTGTACCGGGTGGAAGAAATGACGACATGCCCGAGTCGCTGAACCCTGGCCGGCGCGCGGGTGGGGCGTTGGGTGGCGTTGGCGCGCGCGACCCGGTCGCCGAAGTTGAAGACGTGCGCTTGCTGGCGCGGCAGGGCGGGCAGCGGGTGCATGCCCGCGACCACCTTGACCGGAACTCCGCTCGGATCGACGAGATCGACCGACACGCCTCCGATGGATTCGGGGAGTGCGCGGACGCCGATGCCGTTCGCATCGGCGAGGCGCAATACATCGACCTCGTCCTGAGCCGCGAACGCGGTGCCGACGAACCGCGAGCGGGCGCCTCTGCGCAGAATCACGCACGGTGCGCCCGGGTCGGTGCCGCGCAGTTGCACCTCGTTGTGGGTGCGCATCGCAGTGGTGAACCCGAAGGCCTGCGCGAACGCCTCGGCGCGCGCGAGGTCCGGTTTCTCGAACTCCAGCCACGCGATATCGCCGACCTTGATGACCGGATTTCGCGACCTCCCCGGATGCTCGCCGGACCGCGCCCCGTGCTCGCTGTGCAGGTCGCTGTGGGTGCCGGCGGTGTCGCCCATGCTGCACCTCCCTCGTGTATCGACACTGACTGACGAAATCGTCACATACGACGCGACGCTCAGTCAAGTAATCCTGACGAAATCATCAAAAGTGATGGACTCTGCTACCGTGAGGAGGGTGAGCGATCAATCGGACGCGTCGGTCAATAGGCTTGAACGGCGCAAACAGCGCACGCGCGCCGCGTTGATCAAGGCGGCGCAGAGCTTCATCGCCGCGGGCAAGGTCAACGTCCCAGTCCTGGAGATCACCCAGGCGGCCGATGTGGGAATGGGCTCCTTCTACAACCACTTCGAGAGCAAAGAGCAGCTTTTCGAGGCGGCGATCACCGATGTGCTCGACACCCATGGCGCCCTGCTCGACGAACTCACCTCGTCGATCGAGGACCCCGCCGAAACATTCGCTCGCAGTTACCGGCTGACCGGCCGGTTGTTCCGGCGTCGTCCGCAGGAGAGCCAGATTCTGCTGGCACACGGTATGCGGCTGCTCGCGTCGGAGAAGGGGTTGGCGCCACGCGCCCTGCGTGACATCCGGGAGGCCAACCGGGTCGGGCGATTCACCGTCAGCGACCCCGAACTCGCCTTGGCCATGGCCGGTGGCGCACTGCTGGGGTTGGGCAATCTGTTGCGCAATCAACCCGATCGTGACGACGCCGCGGCCACCGACGCTGTCACAGAGGACATTCTGCGACTGTTCGGTCTGCCCGCCGACGAGGCACGGGAAATCTGCAGCCGTCCGCTGTCGGAACTGGACGCGCTCACCGGACCGGACTCGGCGGCCTAGAACGCTGCCTCGGGCAGTCGCATGATCTCGTCGTCCATGGTGCCGACGATTCCGCGCACCGAGCTGACGATCGGCAGCCGCTGCGAGGCGAAGAACGTCGCAGTCGCGACCTTGCCCTGATAGAAGGCCTCATCACCGCGCGCGGGTCCAGCCGTCAGCGCCGCTTGTGCGACGTCCGCGGCTACCAGCAGCCGCCACCCGATGAGCAGATCGCCGACCGCCATCAGGTAGGGCACCGAGGACAGACCGATCTTGTAGATCTCCGAAGGCTCTTCCGATGCCGCCATCAGGTATCCGGTCAGGCTCGCCGTCATCGCCTGCACATCCTCCAGCGCGACCCGCAACTGATCGGCCTGTGACTTCAGCGCTTCGTCACAGCCGTCGATCGTCTTGCTGATCTGCGTAGCCACATGGGCCAACGCCGCGCCGTTGTCGCGGAAGATCTTGCGGAAGATGAAATCCAGCGCCTGGATCGCCGTCGTGCCCTCATACAGCGAGTCGATTTTCGCGTCGCGGATGTACTGCTCGATCGGATAGTCCTGCAAGAACCCCGACCCGCCGAGCGTCTGCAGCGATTCGGTCAAATTCTCGTAGGCACGTTCGGAGCCGACGCCCTTGACGACCGGCAGCAGCAGGTCGTCGACCCGGTGGGCCATATCGGGATCCGCACCCGAGACATGTTGGGCGACATCATTGTTCTGATGCGCCGCGGCGTACAGGTAGAGCGCGCGCAGACCCTCGGCGTATGCCTTCTGCGTCATCAGGCTGCGCCGGACATCGGGATGGGAGATGATCGCCACGCGCGGTGCCGTCTTGTCGGTCATCTGAGTCATGTCGGCGCCCTGCAGGCGCTCCTTGGCGTAGGCCAGCGCGTTCAGGTACCCCGCCGACAGCGCGCCCGCGGACTTGACGCCGATGGTCATGCGCGCGTTCTCGATCACGGTGAACATCTGCGCGATGCCGTTGTGGATGTCGCCGACCAGATAGCCGACCGCCGGTATTCCGTCCGCGCCGAATGTCAGTTCGCATGTCGGCGAGGACTTGAGTCCCATCTTGTGCTCTAGGCCAGTCGCGAAAACCCCGTTGCGAGGGCCGAGTTCGAACGTCTCGGGATCGAAGAGGAACTTCGGCACGTAGAACAGGCTCAACCCCTTGGTTCCCGGGCCGGCGCCCTCGGGTCTGGCCAGCACGAGGTGAACGATGTTCTCCGCGGTGTCGCCGACGTCTCCGCCGGAAATGAAGCGCTTGACGCCTTCGATGTGCCAGGTGCCGTCGGGCTGCGCGATGGCTTTGGTGCGGCCGGCTCCGACATCGGAACCGGCATCGGGCTCGGTGAGCACCATGGTCGACGCCCAGCCGCGCGCCACACCCTCTGCGGCCCATCGCTTCTGCTCGTCGGTGCCCTCGATGAACAGCGCGTTGGCCATGGTGGGACCCAGCGCCCACCAAAAGCCGGCGGACGGGTTGGCGGCCACCAGCATTTCGTTGACCGCCCACACCAATGGGGAGGGTGCCGGTACGCCGCCGATCTCCTCGGCGATGCCGATACGCCACCAGTCCGAATCCTTGATGGCCTGCACCGACTTGGCTAATTCTGTTGGCACGCTGACTGAGTGTGTCGCGGGGTCGAATACCGGCGGGTGGCGGTCGGCGGCGGCGAACGATTCCGCGACGGGCCCTTCGGCGAGCCGGGCCACTTCGTCGAGCATGGTGCGTGCGGTGTCTTCGTCGAGGTCGCCGTAGGCGCCGGAGTCCAGAACGGTGCCCAGCCCGAGCACCTCGAAGAGGTTGAACTCGAAATCGCGCACGTTTGCTATGTAGTGCCCCACCGCTGTTTCCCTTCGCGTCGCGAAACTCATAGAAGTGTGGCTGACCAGGGAAAACGTACGCAACCGTAACCTACGCCACCGTAGGGGAACGACGTCCGGACACGGCGGGACGTGGGCACCAGCCGGTCGGCCGGCTGTCTGATCAGGGTTGGGGCAGGTCGGCTGCTACGTCCAACTTGCCGGGATCGAAGCTGAAAAACCCTTTGATGGAAAGAGATTCGGGTGGCGGATCCGCGTAACTCCACGCGACGTCGTCAAGGACTTCGCCGCTGCGAACCGCCGACCAGTAGGTCGCGTAGCCCTTGTAGTTGCAGTAGCTGCTCGTCTCCGAGCGCCGCAACAGTTCGGTGCGCACGAGCGAAGGGGCGACATAGAGACGGGGCTCGAGCGCGGTTTCGAAGACGATGACGGTGTCGGTGGTGTCCACCAGGATGTCGCCATCGAGGGCGACCCGCAGCCTGCGGTCGGTGGGCCGGCAGTCGACGCGGTGATAGGGATTCGGCGGGTAATGGACGAGGCGGCGGCCTTCCTCCAGCCACGCGTCGACCGCGTCCCACGGCACCCGGACGTAGCCTGGCGCCTCGGGCACCGCTTCGCTTGGAAGATCGCCGATCTCGTCGGCCGGGAACGCGTAGCTCGAGGGCCGGTCGGGCCGGTGCACCAACAGCGCCCGCTCGGTGTCGATCACCGCGCGACCGTCGCGCAATGCCCGGATTCGACGTGGGTGCGGTTCGACGAAAACGGTGCCGGCCGCCAAGGACGGTGTGAACCATCCGGCGGGATTCGTGCTCAACGGTCCATGCCCGGTGACCAGACTCATGGACCCAGCCTTACAAAGCTGCGACGAAGTGTCATTTCTTTGGCGAAGTCCTGTGACTTCGCCGATGAAGGAGTGTGATTGGGGCACGCGGGGAACACGACGGTGACCGCGACGGAGGGGGAATGTGAAGCGACTGAACGGCGTCGACGCCTTGATGTTGTACACCGAGACACCCGAGATCCACATGCACACGCTGAAGATCGGCGTGCTCGACGTGTCGGGTGTCGACGGTTTCAGCTTCGATCTGTTTCGCCAGGTGGCGTATCCGCGATTGATGGCCCTGAGCCCGCTGCGCTATCAGCTCGTCGACATCCCGATGAAGTTGCATCACCCGATGTGGGTGGAGAACGACGACATCGACCTCGACTATCACCTGCATCAGGTACGCGTGTCCGCACCGGGCGGCCGCCGTGAACTCGACGCGCTGATCGGTGAGATCGCCAGTACGCCATTGGATCGCAGCCGTCCGCTCTGGGAGATGTACCTCGCCGAGGGACTGACCGGGAACCGCATCGCGATCATTCACAAGGTCCACCACGTCCTCGCCGACGGCGTCGCATCGGCCAACCAGATGGCCAAGGTGATGGAGCCGCTCCTTTCCGCAACCCAAGCGGTACCGCCCCTTGACGACATGCCTCGCACCAGGGGGCACCTGTTGGCCGAGGCAGGCCGCGACCACGTCAGCCTGATCCGGAAGCTGCCCCGACTGGTGAGCGAGACCGCCACCGGCATTTCAAAGGTTCGGCGGCGGTCCAAGGAACGCGGCGATCATCCGGATCTGGCCCGCAACTTCGCGCCACCGCCGAGCTTTGTCAACCACCTCGTGACACCCACGCGACGGTTCGCCACGGCGCCGCTCGCGCTGTCGGACGTCAAGGAAACCGGTAAGCACCTGGGTGTCACCCTCAACGACGTCGTGCTGGCGACGGTCGCGGGGGCCCTACGCCGTCTGCAGCTGCGCTACGACGGGCACGCCGAACTGCCTCTGATTGCGGGGGTTCCGGTGAGCACCAACCCGTCGCGGGAGCGATTGACCGGCAATGAATTCACCTACATCACCCCGTCGTTACCGGTCCACATCGACGATCCGCTCGAGCGGGTGCGGCTTACCGCGCTGTCCACGGGCATCGCCAAGGAGAATCACCAACTGCTAGGGCCGGCGCTGCTGCCCGCGTGGATGTCCTATCTTCCGCCGGCCATGGCACCTGCGATATTCCGCCGCCAGGCCCGGCGCGTCGAGTCGGCGAGTGTGTTCAATCTGACGGTCTCGAACGTGCCCGGTCCGCGAGAACGCGGCGTGATCGAAGGCGGCATTGTCACCGAGATCTACTCCGTCGGGCCGGTGGTCGCCGGCAGCGGCATGAACATCACGGTGTGGAGTTATGTCGACCAGCTCGCGATCTCGGTGCTCACCGACGATGTCACCCTGACCGACCCGCACGAGGCCACCGACGCGATGATCGACGCGTTCGTCGAGATACGCGAGGCGGCGGGCCTGACCGGCGCGCTGACGGAGGTGGGCGCCGCGATGCCGATGGCCGCCGCAGCGTGTTGAGCAGGGGTTACGTGCGAGGGCCCGTCGTCCTGGGTTTACAGATTCGCTGAAATCGTCATGCGGACCCGAAAATGGTCCTTTACAGATCCTCGGGAAAGTGTCACGCTTCGTAGGTGCCTTTGCCCCTCGACGATTCGAACGCCATCGGGAGCCGTCGCTATCAGCTGACCGTGGTGACCGCGAGCACTGCCGACCTGGTCGGCTCGGCCGGCGGATGGCTGTGTGACAAGGCCAGAGCCGGGTGGGACGTGCGGGTGGTGCTCACCGACGACAGCGACACGCGGCCGCTCGCGATCCTGGGTGCGTCACCGCTGGGCGGTGACGCCGCGCTGTCCGACGTGATGAAGATGGCCTCGCTCGGCGGAGCGCTGGCACTGTCCGCGGGTGTGCTCGCCGACGAGCGGATACGAGCCGGTGTGCTCGGGATTTTGAAGCGCGGGTTGACGCAGGTGACGGTGTGGGGTCAGGACTGGCCCGCCGAGTTCAGTCGTATGCCTGACCCGGTCGAGCACAAGCTCAGTTCGGCCGCCCGGGCGTTCAAGGCTCACGCGCTGGGTGCGGCGACGATGTCGAAAAGTCAGATCGCAGGAACCGAGACGCTGTACAGCCTCAGCGCGAACGCACTGCGCCCGCTGCACTCGGTCTAGCGGATCCAGCCGCGGCGGCGCAGCCACCAGTCGCGGCCGACCAGGGCGAGGATCAGCAGCGCGAAGCCGATGAGGAATGCGTCCTCGACGCGACCGACGTGGTTGCCGCGCATCATCGCCAGCAGGAAGAGTGCTGCGACGATGCCGCCGAGGTGGATGGCCTTGTGGTTCTCCTTCGACCAGCCCCACTCAGCGGATGGCACTTCCTCGACATCGATATTGCGGCCGGTGTGTCGCTCGACCTCAGTGGTGGTCACGGCGGCTCCTCGCGATGGGCGGACAACTGCCGACATTCTGGCATACGCGGTTGTCGGGGGTGTTTCGCGCGCCCGTAGGGTCATGCGTCATGGCAGACCAGTTCGACGGACGAGTCGCTTTCATCACCGGCGCGGCTCGGGGTCAGGGCCGTGCGCACGCTGTGCGGTTCGCCGAGGAGGGTGCCGACATCATCGCGCTGGATCTGTGCGATCAGATCGACAGCGTCGCCTATCCGATGGCGACCCCCGAGGACCTCGACGAGACGGTCCAGCTGGTCGAGAAGACCGGACGCCGGATTGTGGCCGAGCGCGCGGACGTCCGCGATCTCGAAGCGCTGAAGGCTGTCGTGGCCAACGGGGTCGCCGAGTTCGGTCGCATCGACTTCGTGCTCGCCAATGCGGGGATCCTGCCGGCCGCCGGTGACCCGGGTAGCGAGATCGGGGCGTTCGTCGACGCGGTGAACGTCATGCTCAACGGCGTCTACTTCACGATCGTCGCCGCGCTGCCCGCGATGCTCGAGCACGGCGACGGCGGCGCCATCGTGATCACCAGCTCAGCGGCGGGATTCCGGCCGGTCACGGTCGACTTCGGCACCGCCAGCCACGGCGCGGCGGGTTACACCGCCGCGAAGCACGGTGTGATCGGATTGATGCGACACTTCGCAATAGCGCTGGCCGAGAAGAATATTCGCGTCAATACGGTCCATCCCGGTGGGGTGGCGACGCCGATGATCTACAACGAGGCGATGGCACAGTGGTCCGTGGAGCACCCGAATTTCAGCCCGTCGCAGCAACCGCTGCTGGACCACCCGCCCGTAGAGCCGGAGGTCATCAGCGACACCATGGTCTACCTGTGCGGGGAGTCCGGGCGATACCTCACCGGGGTGGCGCTGCCGGTCGACGGCGGACAGATCATCAAGTGATCTCGCCGTAGCGGCGCAGCGCCTCGGCCCGTTCCTCCTTGTGATCGACGATCGGATCGGGGTAGTCCTCGTCGATATCGGGAACCCACCGCCGCACGTATTCGCCGTCGGGATCGAACTTCTCGCCCTGCGTCGTCGGGTTGAACACCCGGAAATAGGGTGCCGCGTCGGTGCCGCAGCCCGCGGCCCACTGCCAGCCGTGCTGGTTGTTCGCCATGTCCCCGTCGACCAGTTGGTCGAGGAACCAGCGGGCTCCCCACTGCCACGGCAGGTGCAGGTCCTTCACCAGAAACGACGCCACGATCATCCGCACGCGGTTGTGCATGAAGCCGGTTTCGGCGAGCTGTCGCATACCGGCGTCGACGATGGGATAGCCCGTCCTGCCTTCTTTCCAGGCGTCGAACAGCTTGCGTGCGTTCTTGTCGTCGTCGACCTGAATCTTGTCGAACGCCTTGTTCCAGTTCCACCATGCGCTGTCCGGCCATTCGTTGAGCACCGCGGCGTAGAAGTCGCGGAACGCCAGCTCACGCAGATACGCCTGCGCGCCTGCGCCATCGCCGAGGTCGGCTGCCATGGTGCGCGGGTGGATGGCGCCGAACTTCAGATGCGCCGACATCCGGCTGGTAGCGGGTAGGTCCGGCCGGTTGCGATCTTTGTCGTATCGCTCAAGGTGCTTGCGCACGAACGACTTCCACTGACGCCGGGCCGCGCCCTCTCCCGCGGGCAGCTCCAATTCGACCCCGCCCTCGGGGATCTGAACCCTGCCGGGCACATCGCCGGGATCAATCCACTGCGCGGATTTGGGTCCGGACGACGCGGGTGACCGCCAACCGTGCTTGCGCCACGCCGCGTAGAACGGGGTGAACACCTTGTAAGGCGTGCCGTCGTCCTTCGTGACGCGTCCCGGCGATACCAGGTAGGGCGACCCCGACTCTTCGAGCGAAACATCACCAAGGGCGTCGCGCACCGCATCGTCGCGTCGCCGCCCGAACGGCGTGTAGTCCCCGGACACGTGAACGGAGGAGGCGCCGATCGCTTTCGCCAAGGCCGGAATGCGCTTCTCCGGGCGGCCGCGGCTTACGTGCAGGCGCCCGTCGAGGCTGTCGTGCAGATCGCGAAGCGCGTCATACAGGTACTGCAGCCGTCGCTGCCCGGCCGATGCCTTCAGCCGCGGGTCCAGCACGTAGCAGGCGAGCACGTCGCCGTCGGCGGTCGCGGCGTCCAGCAGAGCCGGGTGGTCGTGCAGCCTCAGATCGCGCCTGAACCACAACAGTGTGGGCATGGCATTGATGCTGCCCGAAATTCCCGGTAGAGAAACAGGATGCAGTTTTGGTCGGGCACTCCGTTCATGAAAACGTCAGAAATCCTGCCGCTGGCACGCATGCTCGACGAGGCGGGCTACGACGGCATTGTGACCGCCGACCACCTCATCTATCCCCGTGACCTCTCCTCGCCCTACCCGGACCATCCCAGCGGAAAGCCCCCGTGGGAACCCGAGACGGCGTGGCCGGACTGTTGGGTGCAGATCGGCGCGATGGCGGCGGTGACAAGCCGGCTGCGCTTCTCCAACGCGGTGTACGTCGCGCCCGCGCGACCGCTGCTGGAAGTGGCCAAACAGGTCGCCACGGCCGCCGTGCTCTCACAGGGGCGGGTGTCGCTGGCCGTGGGTGTCGGGTGGATGCGCGAGGAGTACGAGGTGCTGGGCCAGGATTTCACGACCCGCGGTAAACGGCTCAACGAGATGATCCCGGCATTGCGCGCACTGTGGGGTGGCGGATGGGTGTCCTGGAGTGGGGAGTACTACCAGGTGCCCGAGATGATGATCGAGCCTCATCCGGAGACATCCGTCCCCATTCACTGCGGCGGCGAATCCGAAGCGGCGCTGCGGCGTGCGGCCCGACTGTGTGACGGCTGGGTGGGCTACGCCTACGGATGGGCCGAAGCGGTGTCCTATGCGAACAAGATCACCAAGCTGCGCCATGAATATGGCAGGGCCAGTGAGCCTTTCGACATCATGCTGGCGTTGATGGAACCACCGTCGCCGGATCTCTACAAACGGGCCCAGGATGCAGGCATCACTGCCGTGATGTGCGCCCCGTGGATGGGCGCGGACCTGCCTGGTGACGGCGTCGAGCGCTACCGCGAGCCCATCGAGCGGTTCGCGGAGGAGATCATCGGAAAGGTGCGGTGAGCATGAGGGCCAGCGAGAAGACGGAGGCGGATCGCGCATGAGTTTTGAAGGCAACGAGATCCGCGATCTCGTGCACTGCCTCTATGCGGCCATCGACCGAAATGACCGGGCGACGCTCGAGGCCGTGGTGTCGCAGCGGGTGGTCGTGGAGGTCGGCGGGGGTGGACCGGTCGGATGGCACGAATGGATCGGCCGCCTCGACGAATTCTTCACGGCCTTTCCCGACGGGCGCCACGAACTCGACGAGGTACTCGTGGACGGTTCTCACGGCGTCTCCCGCTGCCGGTTCGTGGGCACTCATACCGGCCCGTTTCGTGGCATCGCGCCGACCGGGAAACCGGTGTCGGTGGCCGGCATCCACATCGACCGGTTTCAGGGCGACATGCTCGTCACCCACCGCGGACAACTCGACATGCACGGGCTGTATCAGCAGCTGCAGGGCGAATAGGCGCGGTAGGTCAGTCCAGCGGATCGAACCGGAAGACCGCCAGTTTCCCCGCAAGAGCTTCGAATTCGTCCGGCGTGCCCTCGCGCACCAGTCCCGACCGCTTCGCGAATCCGACTCCGACCGGAACTTCGACGGCGAAGCTGCGCAGCACAGGAGCCGCATCGGCGGCGTTCAGTTCGACGATCTTGACCCGTCGGGATCGACGGCCCCGGGCGAGCGTTCCCGCCCCAGCCACGCGCGCGTTGGCCGCCCAGTCGGCGCCGGGATAGCCTGCGACGGTGTAGAGACCACCGTTGTGGGCGAACGGTGTCATCGGCGTGCTGCGCAACTTGCCCGACTTCCGGCCCGGCACCGTCAGGATCTGCGACGGCCCTGCCGGTACGCCCAGCTTCTGAATCGCCTTGACGAACCGGTTCATCGGTTTGAGGTACCACGGTGGGCGAAATTCAGACATGTTCTTTCCCTTTATGATTCGTGAACAAATCTTGATTCGCCGAAACGGTATCGGCGAACGATTCGGCGGGACGGCCCAGGATCTTCTCGACCTCCCTGTTGCGGTCGCCGCGAAAGCGCGAGGGCTGCCGCGAGAAATCGTCGTCGGCGTTGATCGCCGACAGTGCCACGAGACGGGTGACGCCTGCCCGTCGGGTGGCCTGCACGACGGAAGCGAGTTCGTCGCCAAGCGCGCGCGAGTTGAGAAACACCGCGAACGCCCCGTCGATACCCGCGGTGGCAGAGGACACCACCTGGACGCCGTCCGGAAAGTGTGCGGCGTTCGGATCGCGGGTGACCGCGCGGACCACGGCTCCAGCGCTGACGAGTTGTGTGACAAGGGGGCGACCGACGTTGCCGGTTGCGCCCGTGACCAGAATTGGGTTCATGGCAGCTAGGACGGGGCGGCCACCGAAAAAGTTACGCCGTGTGGTGTCGGCGGCCCGTAACTTTCCGTCGTCGTGTCTCGTCCTTGAATCATGAGCGGTTCAGCGTCGATCGACGCCGCGTGGCGAGAACACCGTCCCTATCTGGTGAACCTCGCCTATCAGATGCTCAGCGACGTCGGCGGGGCCGAGGACGTCGCGCAGGAGGCGTTTCTGCGGCTCGCGCGTGCCGATACCGCACAGATCGACGACCTCCGCGCCTGGCTGACCGTTGTTGCCGGACGACTCTGCCTCGACCAGATCCGCTCGGCGCGCGCCCGCCGCGAATACCCCGATGCCTCCGGTGCGCTCGACACCGCGACGTCACCCGACCTCGATCCGGCCGACCGGGTCACCCTCGACGATGACATTCGTGCGGCGCTGCTGGAAGTGCTGCGGCGGCTCAGCCCAGGGGAGCGCGTCGCATTCGTACTCCACGACGTCTTCCAACTGCCGTTCGAGGAGATCGCCGAGACCGTCGGCAGGCCCGTCGGTACCTGCAGGCAATTGGCCCGACGAGCTCGGGCGAAGTTCTCCGATGCATCGCCGCGGCCGGCCGAGGTCGGCGGTGTCGAACATCAGCTCGTCACCGAGAAGTTCATCACCGCGTGCGCCAACGGAGACCTGCAGGGGCTCACGGCGATCCTGGATCCGTCGGTGTGGGGGGTGGGCACGATAATCGGCAAGGGGGCCCCGCCACCTCAGATCAACCACGGTCCGGAGGAGGTCGCGGTCAATCTCCTGCGCTATGTCGGACGGGGAGCCACGCTGGTCAGCGGACCGGTTGGGCAGGAGGCGGTTCTCGCATTTATGGAGCGACGTCTGTTCGCCGTGCTGGTTTTCACGTTGCGGGACAGCAGAATTCTCAAGATCGAGGCTGCTGTGGATCCTTCGGCCGCGCAACCCCGCTGAACGTACGGAAAGCAGCCCGGCCGGGGGTGCCGGGCTGCTCTCCTGATTAATCTGTGCCGCAACTCAATTCATCGGCGGCATCAGGACGGTGTCGATCATGTAGACGGTGGCGTTGGCCGTCTGCACCCCACCGCAGACCACGGATGCGTCGTTGACCTGCAGATCGTTACCCATGCCGGTGACGGTCAGGTCGGCGCCCTGCACCGTCTTGTGGGTCCCGGCGACCTGCGCGGGACCAGCCTGACCGGGAACCACGTGGTAGGTCAGGATGCTGGTGAGCAGGGGAGCGTCGGTCTTGAGCTTCTCGATGGTCGCCGGATCGATCTTCGCGAACGCATCATCGGTGGGAGCAAACACCGTGAACTGGCCACCGTTGAGGGTGTCGACGAGGTTCACCTGCGGATTCAATTGTCCGGAAATAGCTTTGGTGAGCGTGGTCAGCATCGGGTTGTTCGACGCGGCCACGGCTACCGGGTCCATTGCCATGCCCTGAACGGAGCCGGGACCCGTCGGCACCTCCTGCGCGTAGGCCGAGCAGCCTGTCCCGACCATCTCGGCTTGTGCGCTCGTCGCCGTGCCGAGGGACAATCCGAGAGCGGCAATCGCGGCGAAGCCGACCCCCACGGTTTTCTTTGCGTACATGTAATTCGCTTCCTTTCGTTGGGGACGGCTTATGCCGCCTCGTTTGTCACGTCATCAGGTATTCGGAGCCGTGCGCGGCGCGGATGGGTCATCAGCCGTAGGTAAACGAAAAGATTTGCAATCCCGCAGGTACCGCGACCTCGATCCGTCCTTCGCCGATCCCCGGGTCATCGACAATCTGATGCAGTGTCGGCGGACCGCTGACAGGCACGGTGGATTTCGCGCCGTTGCGGGTGACGGTCAAAGTACCGGTGCCGCCGGCCACGATGTAGACGTCTTTGGCGTGATAGTTCAGCGCGATACCGGAGTTGTCGCCCCGCGACGTTGCACCCTGATAGTCGAGCGCCCAGTCGCCGGTCAGCGCAAAGCTGTCGTTCCGAAGCTGTTGTGGATAGCTGAAATTGAAAGATCCCTCGTCGTACGTGCCGGTGCCGCCGTAGTTGACCACCTTGCCGACACTGAGATATGTCTCGGGCGTCGTCTCCTCGGACGGAGTCATGTCTTGGGCGTCGACCGGTGGCGGTAGCTGCGCCGAAGGGTCGGCCTCCGAGATCAGCTGGCGTATCAGGCGCTCGGTGACGTCGTAGTCGCCCTCTCCGAACTTGATATGGCGCACGGTGCCGGAAGCGTCGATGAGGTACTTGGCCGGCCAGTAGCGGTTGCGGTAGTTCGTCCACGTCGAATAGCCGTTGTCCAACGCGACGGGATAGGTGATGCCCAGATCTCGTGCGCCAGAGGCCACATTGCCTTCGACCCGTTCGAAGGCATACTCCGGCGTGTGCACGCCGATCACCTCGAAACCGACATCGCGGTAGGTGTCGTACCAGTCGACGAGGTGTGGGGCGGCGCGCTGGCAGTTGATGCACGAGTACGCCCAGAAGTCGACGAGTACCACCTTGCCGCGCAACGACTTCAGGTCCACCGCCGAGCCGTTCGGGGTGTTCAGCCAGGCGGTGATGTTCTTGATGTCCGGTGCGGAGCCGCAGCTTTCCAGCTCAGGGGCGCCGTTGCTGCAGTTCGCCAGCTCTCTGTTCTGATCGTTGACCAGGCCTGCCAGGTTGAGCTTCTCGCGAATCTGCTCGTCGCCGCCGACGCGCTCCTGCAGCGTGCCGGTGTAGTCCGGGATCGCGCGCTGCAACGCGGCGGGGACATTGAACGCGAGGGCCACGGCCAGCAGGATGGTCACAATGCCTGCGGTGACACGGATCTCGCGCTGGCGTCGCCGGAACGCCGCCACCCGCTCGGCCACACGACGACCTGCCAGAGCGAAGAACAGCAGCGGAAGCGCCGCGCCGACGGCGAACGCCAGGGTCAAGACGATGGTGGGAAGGCCGATCGTTCCCGTCGCTCCCGCGATGACGATGGCTGCCAGCACCGGTCCGGCGCACGGTACGTACAGCACGCCCAGCGCGAGGCCGAGGCCGAAACCGCTACTGCCGGAGCCGAACTGCTTCTGTGGCAGTTTGGAGAACGGCTTCTCCAGCAGCGCCTCGAATTTCGGGAAGATCAACCCGGTGCCGATCATCACCAACGCGATCAGCGCGACCCACCGGATGGCATCCTGCGGCAGGTGTAGCAGAGACAGCAGGGCAGAGCCCGCCAACGTGACCACGCTGAAACTCAAGACCAGCCCCGCGATCACACGGTAGGGCCGCAACCGGTCCGATAAAGCGGGCTTGGTGGCGACCGCCACGGCGCCTGCACCGCCGGACTCGTCGGCACGTGTGCCTTGCGTGCCGGAGAAGAAGATCACCGGAAGGACGGGAAGGATGCACGGAGAGATGCCGGTGATCAATCCGCCCAGAAAGCCGATGAGTGCGAGCGTGAACATGGCCGTTTCCTAGATAGGACGAGCTGGGCCCACACCGAGTCGGTGGGCCCAGCTCGCGAGCAGAGGTGAAGAAAGGCCTAGTTGGCCGGGGGCATCAGCACGGTGTCGATCATGTAGACCGTCGCATTGGCGGTCTGCACACCACCGCACACCAATCCGGCGTCATTGACCTTCAGGTCGGGACCGGCCCCGGTGACGTTCACCGATCCGCCTTCGAGCGTCTGGTGCTCACCTGCGACCGCCGAGGGGCTGGCCTGGCCCTCGACCACGTGATAGGTCAGGATGCTGGTCAGCAGATCCGAGTCGGTCTTCAACGTCTCGAGGGTGGCCGCATCGATCTTCGCGAAGGCGTCGTCGGTCGGCGCGAACACCGTCAGCGCGGGATTGCTGTTCAGCGTGTCGACCAGGTTCACATTGGGGTTGAGCTGACCCGACAGCGCCTGCGTCAGCGTCTTGAGCATCGGGTTGTTGGACGCCGCGACCGCGACCGGATCCTGGGCCATACCCGTCACCGATCCCGGGCCTTCCGGCACCTGCTCGGCGTACGCCGCACACCCGGTCCCGACGAGGTTCGCGGCGGGATCGGCCATCGCGGTCGTGGTCGGTGATGCCGCGGCAGACGTTGTCGTCTCGGCGGCGGCCGATGTGGTCGACGCGGCCTCGGAGGACTCGGACGAACTGTCGCTGGAGCACGAGACTGCGCCGAAGATTGCGAGTGCGCCCAGGCCGGCAGCGGCGACCGTCTTACGGTGGAGTGTTCTCATGGGTTCCCATCCCTTGTGTCGGACGACCGTGTTGCCGCCCTTTGGTTGACGAACGGGATTCGATGTGACGTGACGCACGGATTGCCGCCTTGCCGAGTGGTCACATTTGCGTCACATTTGGCGCCGTCGATCGGTCGCGGCCCCGGCGGACGGGACTGTGGCACACCCGGGGCGTCACAATGGTTCGGTGACCAACAGGCAGCGCGTGCTGATCCTCGGCAGTACCGGGTCGATCGGCACCCAGGCGCTGGAGGTCATCGCCGCCAACCCGGACCGCTTCGAGGTCGTGGGCCTGGCGGCGCGCGGCGGCACCCCGCGCCTACTGGCCCGGCAGCTCGCCGAGACCGGTGTGACGAACGTCGCCATCGCCGACGAGGCATCGGCCGCGCAGGTCGGCGAGGTGACCTATGCGGGACCGGACGCCGCCACCCGCCTCGTCGAGAACACCGAAGCGGACGTCGTGCTCAACGCACTCGTCGGCGCGCTCGGCCTCAAACCCACGCTGGCCGCCTTGAACAGCGGCGCCAGGCTCGCGCTCGCCAACAAGGAGTCACTGGTCGCGGGCGGGCCGCTGGTGCTCAAGGCGGCCAAACCCGGCCAGATCGTCCCCGTGGACTCCGAACACTCCGCGATGGCGCAGTGCCTGCGCGGAGGCACCGCAGACGAGGTCGCGAAGATCGTGCTCACCGCGTCGGGTGGGCCCTTCCTGGGGTGGTCGGCAGGCGATCTCGACTCCGTCACCCCCGAGCAGGCGGGCAAGCACCCGACCTGGTCGATGGGCCCGATGAACACGCTCAACTCGGCCACCCTGGTGAACAAGGGCCTCGAACTGATCGAGACGCATCTGCTGTTCGGCATCGACTACGCCCGCATCGAGGTGGTTGTGCATCCGCAGTCGATCGTGCACTCGATGGTCACCTTCACCGACGGTTCGACGCTGGCCCAGGCCAGCCCGCCCGATATGAAGCTGCCGATCGCGCTGGCACTGGGCTGGCCGGCCCGGGTGCCCGCCGCGGCGTCGGCGTGCGACTTCCGCACCGCCTCGACCTGGGAGTTCCTGCCGCTGGACGACGAGGTGTTTCCGGCCGTCGACCTCGCCAGGCAGGCCGGCCAGCGCGGTGGTTGCCTCACCGCGGTGTACAACGCAGCGAATGAGGAGGCCGCGGCCGCCTTCCTCGAGGGGAGCATCGGATTTCCGGCCATTGTGGGAACAATCGCCGAGGTCCTGCGTGCTGCCGACCAGTGGGCCGCCGAACCCGCTACCGTGGATGAGGTACTCGATGCTCAGCGCTGGGCCCGCGACTGGGCAAAGCGCGAAGTCGAGCGGGAGATTTCAAGAAAAGGACTACTCACCAAATGATGTTCGTGCTCGGCATCATCGCGTTCGCGTTGTGCATCCTCTTGTCGGTTGCACTGCATGAATGCGGGCACATGTGGGTGGCGCGCGCCACCGGGATGAAGGTGCGCCGCTACTTCGTCGGCTTCGGCCCGACGCTGTGGTCGACGCGGCGGCCCAACAAGCTTGGCGAAACCGAGTACGGAGTCAAGGCCATCCCGTTGGGCGGCTTCTGCGACATCGCCGGAATGACCTCGGTCGACGAAATCGCACCCGAGGACCGGCAGTACGCGATGTACAGGCAGAAGACGTGGAAACGCACCGCTGTGTTGGCCGCCGGCCCCGCCATGAACTTCGTCGTCGGCCTCGTACTCATCTATGCCATCGCGGTGATCTGGGGACTGCCCAACCTGCATCCGCCAACCCAGGCCATCGTCGGTGAAACCGGTTGTGTTGCAGCGCAAATCAGCAAGGACGAGGTGGCTGACTGCACCGGTCCCGGGCCGGCCGCCGAGGCCGGTATTCGTGCCGGCGACGTGATCGTCAAGGTCGGCGACACGCCCGTCAGCACCTTCGACGAGGCCAGGACCGCACTGCAGAAGGCCTCCGGACCGACCACCGTCGTCTACGAGCGCGACGGACAGCCCGCCAGCGCGGTCGTCGACGTCACCCGCACGCAGCGGTTCACCGGCGACGGCGACCAGCCCTCGACCGTCGGCGCCATCGGCATCGCCGCCGCGTACTTCGGGCCGACGCAGTACAACCCGTTGTCTGCGGTCCCGGGCACCTTCGCGTTCACCGGGGACCTGGCCGTCGAACTCGGCAAGTCACTGGCCAAGATCCCGACCAAGATCGGTGCGCTGGTGCAGTCGATCGGCGGTGGGGAGCGTGACCCGGAAACGCCGATCAGCGTCGTCGGCGCCAGCATCATCGGCGGCGACACCGTGGACGCCGGGCTGTGGGTCGCGTTCTGGTTCTTCCTGGCCCAGCTCAACTTCGTGCTCGGCGCGATCAACCTGGTGCCGCTGCTGCCCTTCGACGGCGGGCACATCGCCGTTGCGTGGTACGAGAAGATCCGCAACATGATCCGGTCGGCGCGCGGCAAGGTGGCCGCGGCACCCGTCAACTACCTCAAGCTGATGCCGGCCACCTACATCATTTTGTTCGTAGTGGTCGGATACATGCTGCTGACCGTCACCGCTGACCTGGTCAACCCGATCAGGTTGTTCCAGTAGGAGAAGAAGTCGTGACCTCCACCCAAAGCATCGGTCTGGGGATACCGGCGCCACCGGCGCCGACCCTGTCCCCGCGCCGCAAGACGCGTCAGCTCATGGTGGGCGACGTCGGCGTGGGTAGTGACTATCCGATCGCCGTGCAGTCGATGTGCACGACGAAGACACACGACATCAACGCGACCCTGCAGCAGATCGCCGAGCTGACGGCCTCGGGCTGCGACATCGTGCGCGTCGCCTGCCCGCGACAGGAAGACGCCGACGCGCTGCCCGCGATCGCGAAGAAGTCGAAGATCCCCGTCATCGCCGACATCCACTTCCAGCCCAAGTACATCTTCGCCGCGATCGACGCGGGCTGTGCGGCGGTGCGCGTGAATCCCGGCAACATCAAGGAATTCGACGGCCGGGTCGGGGAAGTCGCCAAAGCCGCAGGGGCGGCGGGCATTCCGATCCGTATCGGCGTCAACGCCGGCTCCCTGGACAAGCGATTCATGGAGAAGTACGGCAAGGCCACGCCGGAGGCGCTCGTCGAGTCCGCGCTCTGGGAGGCCTCGCTGTTCGAGGAGCACGGATTTGGCGATATCAAGATCAGCGTCAAGCACAACGACCCCGTCGTCATGGTCGCGGCCTACGAACTGCTGGCATCCAAGAGCGACTACCCGCTGCATCTCGGCGTGACCGAGGCCGGGCCGGCGTTCCAGGGCACCATCAAGTCAGCGGTCGCGTTCGGGGCGCTGCTGTCCAAGGGCATCGGTGACACCATCCGTGTCTCGCTGTCCGCGCCGCCCGCCGAAGAGGTCAAGGTCGGTAACCAGATCCTCGAATCGCTGAATCTGCGGCCGCGTGGTCTGGAGATCGTGTCGTGTCCGTCGTGTGGCCGCGCGCAGGTCGACGTCTACACCTTGGCCAACGAGGTGACCGCGGGCCTTGAGGGCATGGAGGTTCCGCTGCGCGTCGCGGTCATGGGCTGCGTCGTCAACGGGCCGGGTGAGGCGCGCGAGGCCGACCTCGGCGTGGCGTCCGGCAACGGTAAGGGCCAGATCTTCGTCAAGGGTGAGGTCATCAAGACCGTGCCCGAGCACCAGATCGTCGAGACGCTGATCGAAGAGGCGATGCGAATCGCCGAAGAAATGGGTCCGGCGTCCGGATCAGACGCCAGCGGTTCGCCGGTTGTGACCGTAAGCTGAGGGATGGCCCGGTGAGCACGGCGCCGCTCCGGCGGCGACATCGGATCGGGGTCACCGCACCGTCACGGATCGGTTAGAAAGAGTCTCCATGTCGGCTCCTCCGCTGTTTCGCCGCGTCGATGAACGACGGGTTTCATTGGTACGCGAAGCGGGTGAGGTGTACCGCGTCCTGGACGAGGATCCGGTCGGCAGCTGCATGGTGGCTTCGCGGGTGGTCGAGCACGGCATCGAGCCCGCGGCGATCGGCGGCGAGCTCTGGACCCGTCGGCGCCCTACCGAATCCCTCTGTTACGCAGGGGCGAACCTGATACCGCTGCGCGGCGGCGTCGACGATATGTACGCATTCGCCGACAAAGCGATGAGCACTCCTCGGCGTTGTTCGTCTTTGGTCGGCCGCGCCGAGATGGTGCTCCCGATGTGGCAGCGGCTCGAGCACGCCTGGGGCGCGGCCCGCGACGTGCGCGAGCATCAACCGCTGATGGCGCTGAGCACTCCGCCCATCTGCGCGATCGACCCGAATGTCCGCCAGGTGCGTGCCGACGAGCTCGATGCATACCTGGTCGCGGCCATCGACATGTTCATCGGCGAGGTGGGCATCGACCCGCGGATCGGTGACGGCGGCCGCGGTTACCGGCGCCGCGTCGCGGGGTTGATCGCCGCCGGCCGCGCGTGGGCCCGCTTCGAACGAGGTCAGGTGGTCTTCAAGGCGGAGGTCGGGTCCCAGTCGCCGTCCGTCGGGCAGATCCAGGGCGTCTGGGTCCATCCCGATTGGCGCGGCCACGGAATCGGCACCGCGGGGACCGCGACCCTGGCCGCGGCGGTGGTCCGCGGTGGGCGCACCGCGAGCCTGTACGTCAACAGCTTCAATACCGTCGCCCGCGCCACGTATGACCGGATCGGCTTCACACAGGTCGGCACGTTCGCGACGGTTCTGCTCGACTGATTCCGGCGTGCCTCTACGCTCGGAGAATGACCGATGACGATCCAAGAGTCGAACGCCGCGAGATCGCCGATGCGCTGGTGCGCGCGCTCGAACGGCGCCACGAGCTCCTCGATGTCGTCGTCGAAGCCGAGGACTACGACGCCGCGATCCTGGCAATCGCAAGCCATCTCGGCACTTCGACCGCTGCTGCCGAGGCCGTGCTGCGGCTGTCGTTCGATCGGCTCACCAAGGTTTCGCGCCGGCGAATCGCGGCCGAACTCGAGGACCTGAACAATCAGCTGAGCTTCACCAGGGGTGAGCCCGCGAGGCCGGTCGATGCCATCGTGCTGCGACCCTTCGCCGCCGACGCCGATCGCGACATCTTCGCCGCGCGCACCGCCGACGTGCAGGAGGCGGGCGACGGTTCGCGTGCGCCGGCCGGCGAGCTCGAGGACGAGATCCAGGCCGGGCTGCAGCGCGTCAACGCCGAGGATGCGGCATGGCTGGTCGCGATCCACGGTCCGCAGAAGATCGGCATGGTCTTCGGCGATCTTGTCGCCGGTGAGGTCAACGTCCGGATCTGGATCCACCCGGACTACCGCAAGCAGGGCTACGGCACCGCGGTGCTGCGCAAGTCGCGCTCGGAGATGGCCGCCTATTTCCCTGCAGTGCCGTTGGTGGTGCGGGCCCCGGCCGCGGGTCCGTAGCCCGCGTCGAAATCAATCGTGGAATTCGTTGCGCGCCTCCACGATCTTGAGGTCTCGGATTCGTAACATCTGCCTCAATGGCAACTTCAGTATCACGTGTTTCCGCCCTCCTGATGGTCGCGGCGGTGGTCCTCGCCTTCGGACCGGCCTGTACACCCAAGCCCGACGGGCCCGAGCCGACGGCTGAGCAGTTCTTCGCCGCGTTGATCGCCGGGGACACCGGGGCCGCCGCCGAGTTGAGCGACCGACCCGCGGATGCGCGCCAAGCGCTCAACAATGCATGGGCCGGCCTGCAGGCCACCCACCTCGACGCGCAGATCCTCAGTTCGAAGTACGCCGTGGACACCGGCAGTGTCGCCTACCGCTACACCTGGCATCTGCCCAAGGACCGCACGTGGACCTACGACGGGCAGCTCAACATGGTCCGCAACGAGGGCCGCTGGGAAGTGCGCTGGAGTACCACCGGGGTGCACCCGAAGCTCGGTGAGAACCAGACGCTGGCGCTGCGCGCCGACCCGCCGCGACGGGCCTCGGTCAACGAACGTGGCGGCACCGACGTCCTGGTGCCCGGCTACCTCTACAACTTCTCCCTCGACGCGCAGACCGCGGCCGGTTCGCTGATGACGACGTCGCGCGCGGTCGTCGATGCGCTGCGGCCGTTTGACAACACGCTGGATCCGCAGCGCCTCGCCGAGCAGGCGAGTTCGTCGAAGAAGCCGATGTACCTGATCACACTTCGGCAGTCCGACCATGACCGGGTGGCTGGCGCGATCGGACAGCTGCCGGGCGTGGTGATCACGGCGCAGGCCGAATTGATGCCCACCGATGAGACTTTCGCGCCGGCGATCGTCAACGAGGTCAAGAAGGCGGTGGTCGACGAGCTCGACGGCCAAGCGGGGTGGCGCGTGGTGAGCGTCAATCAGAACAACGTCGACGTCGACGTGCTCAACGAGGTGGCGGGCGAGCCGGCGCCGTCGATCACGATCAGTCTCGACCGCGCCGTGCAGAATGCCGCGCAGAACGCCGTCGACTTCACCGGCAAGCCCGCGATGATCGTGGCGATCAAGCCGTCCACCGGCGAGATCCTGGCTGTCTCGCAGAACGCCTCGGCCAACGCGCAGGGGCCGCTGGCCACCACGGGCCTGTACCCGCCGGGGTCGACTTTCAAGATGGTCACCGCGGGGGCCGCGATGGAGCGTGACATGGCCACCCCCAACACGCTGCTGCCCTGCCCGGGCACCATGGACATCGGCCATCGCACCGTGCCCAACTACGGCGGGTTCGATCTCGGCACCGTGCCGATGTCGCGGGCGTTCGCCAGTTCGTGCAACACGACCTTCGCGGAACTGGCCAGCCGGATGCCGCCGCGCGGGTTGACGCAGGCAGCCGCGAAATACGGCATCGGCACGGATTACGCGATCGAGGGCATGACCACCGTCACCGGCTCGGTACCGCCGACGGTGGACCTCGCCGAACGCACCGAGGACGGCTTCGGGCAGGGAAAGGTCGTCGTCAGCCCCTTCGGCATGGCGCTGGCCGCAGCGACGGTCGCAGCCGGGAAAACGCCTGTGCCACAGCTGATCGAAGGCCGCCAGACCCAGGTCACCGGCGACCAGACACCGATAAGTCCGAAGATTCTCGACGGCTTGCGGCCGATGATGCGGTTGGTCGTCACCAACGGCACCGCCAAGGATCTCCAGGGCGCGGGTGACGTGCGGGGTAAGACCGGGGAGGCGGAGTTCGCGGGTGGCTCGCATTCGTGGTTCGCCGGGTACCGCGGTGATATGGCGTTCGCGGCGCTGATCGTGGGCGGCGGATCCTCGGAGTACGCGGTGCGGATGCTCAAGGTGATGTTCGACTCGCTGCCGCCGAGCTACCTGGCCTGAGCCCGCACGGGTTCGATCCCAAAGGGCCGCGGCGGTACCGTTGAACCGTTATGACAGGGCTCGATGACCAACGTGGGATGCGCGTCTCCGACGCGCAGGCGGCGATGCGCATCTCCGATGCGGATCGCAACGGCACGTTGCGCCGGCTGCACAACGCCGTCGCCCTCGGGCTGATCGACATCGACGAATTCGAAGAGCGCTCGGCGCTGGTGTCGAGTGCGCGGCTGCACACCGACCTCGACAACCTCGTCGGTGATCTGCCCGGACCTGGCGCAATCGTCACGACGGCCACCGACCGCGTGGAGTTGCGGGGCGTACTCGGCTCGCTCAAGCGCCAGGGGGAGTGGATCGTGCCGACGCGGTTGGCATTACATCGGCGGGTCGGCTCGGTTGACCTCGACCTGACCAAGGCGCGCTTCGCTGGGTCGATCGTCGTGGTGGAACTCGACCTGAAGTTCGGTGGGCTCGACCTTCGGCTGCCCGACGGCGCCAGCGCGTCGATCGACGACGTCGAGGTGGTCGTCGGCAGCGCTCATGATCACCGCAAGGACGCACCCGCCGAAGGCAATCCGCACGTCATCCTCACCGGCAAGGTGGTCTGCGGGTCCGTCGACATTCGCGGGCCGCGCAAAGGGTTGCGCTTCGGGCGCATCACTTGAGCGGTTCGTCGGCGACCCCGAACCGCTGCTGATATTCGCGCACCTGCTCACGCACCGCACCGGCGTCAAGCCCCGTGTCGTCCCACGTGTAGCGGCCACCGCCACCGTCGCCGGGGTGGGCGGCCAGGAACGCGCGCATGTTCTGCTCGGCGACGGGCGAAAGTTCGCGTCCGAGTTCGGCATACAGCGCACGAATGGTGGCGAACGGGTCGCGGACGAAATCGGCGAACTGTACGTCCACGATCCGATGTCCGGCCAGCGCCTCTGAATCCCGCAGTTTCATCCCCCGTTCGAGGCCGACCACGATCTCTTCGCATGACTGCCCTGCGCAGTCGGTGATCGAACTGTCGTCGGACGCGAGACGGCGCAGGTGGTGGGTCAGTGCGCTGATCGACGAGATCACGTTGAGCGGGTCACGGTGGTTCTGCACGATGAGCGCGTCGGGATATTCGGCGACCAGTGCGTCGAGCTGCCACAGATGCGCGGGCGATTTCAACAGCCATGAACAGGCCCCGCCCGGCACCCCGGATTGCAAGTGCTGCAGGAACGTTCGGTGATAGCGATAGGCAGGGCGGTGGTCGGCGTCGTACAGGAGCCACCGGTAGTACGTCGGCAGGCGGTACTGCACGGAGAAGATCATGCTGCAGAACTGTCCCGCGGTGATCCGTACACATTCCTGGCCATGAAGCGCGCCCATCGGATGGAACGCCAGGAGTCCGGGGACGATCTGCTCTGACATCTCGATGCTCGCCTGGGTTTCGGCGATGCGGGGGTCAGTGGCATACGTCTCCGACCGGGGCAGGGGGTGTGGGGTGTCCACCTCCCAGGTCAGCGGGGGCCGAAGCTCGGGGTCCTGCGCGAGGAGGTCGAACAGGATGGTGGTGCCGGTGCGCGGCTGCCCGACGATGAATATGGGCCTGCTGATCTGCTGTGCGGCGACGGCGGGATTCTCCTTGCGCCACTTGGTGATCTGCAGACGGCTGACCATGGGCCGGATGATGTCGAGCACCGCGATCTCGACGCCGATATCGTTCAGACGTGCCTCGGTGGCCAGTCCGTCGCACAACAGGTTCAGCCCTTCGCGCCAGCTGTCGTCGCCGCCGAAGTCGTCGCTGCCCGCCATCTCGCACGCCTGCTGGACGAGCAGATCGGGCTGGAAACGCTGGCCGCTCACGACACGGACCCGCCGCGCCGGACGCTGGTCTGGACGTCTGGCGGGGCAGGGTTGTCGAGCCACCGCAGCACGATGAAGCCCCTGCGCCGACCGCCGGTATCCAGCCAGTGGCCGTGGCCGAAGTCTTTGGCCCCGACAGCGATTCGCACGGTACCGTCGTCGCCCGGTGCGACCCCCTTGTTGGTGACGGAGCTATGGCGATGCCGCGGTTCCAGGCACTCGTGCCAGATGCTCTCCAGCGTCACGTTCCAGTACCGCGTGTCGGGTGGCTGGATCTCGAGTACGAGCGACTCGTCGGGCTCGAGCCCAAAGGTGCCGATCATGTAGAGGTTGTCGGGTGTGGTGTCCGCACCACCGAGTTCGGCGGCCTCGGCGGTCATCAGCTTGTTCGGCTGGTCGAGCAGTTCGGGTTTGATCGTGCGATGCATCGTGGCCAGCTTGACGATCGTCCATGCCATCGCGGTGAACTGTTGTGCGGCAACGTCATCGGTGATCGGGCACAGCGGATCGGGATCCAGGGATTCGATGTGCATGGTGGCGAGCTCTTCGGTAGCGAAGTCGCCGATGTACTCGCGGACGACAATCGACGAGGCGTCCTTCGGGATGGACACCCACTGGGCCGAACCGAGCACTTCGCCCGTCGGCTCGGTGGGGGAGAACAGCAATTCGAACCTGCCGGAGTCGAGTACGAGGTCGGTGTCGCTGACGTATCCCGACATGCGTCGCGGCGTCAGGCCGGTGCCGGCAAGCACCTGGTAGCCGAGGTAGGCGGTGGTGCCGCGGGTGCCCGTGACCCGGTAGGCGCGATCGCCGCGGATCATGGCCAACAGGTAGCGGCCGTCGGGATTGGGGCCCCCGATCATCCGGGTGTCGGAGCACATGTCGAAAAATGCCGGACGTTCGGGGTCGGCCTGGACGGACAGCTCCGAACACAGTCCGAAGATCTTCGCGACGACCTGAAGGCCCTCGATGAGCTCCCGCTCGTCGATTGCGTCTGCGGTCACCGACTTGGTGAGGTCGGCCAGCATCTGTTGGACCAACTGCCAGGATTCCAGGGTTTTCGGCGCGGCCTTGTTGCCATCGATGTCCACAGTGAGACATAGTCTCATCATGGACGTCGTCTCACCAGAGAATTCGCGGGAAAGTCTGACGGTCCGCAGACAGCGGGCCACGCGGTCCCGCATCGCGACGGCGGCGGCACAGCGCGTCGCCGAAAACGGCCTGGCCGGGGTGACGGTCGAGCAGATCGCTGCGGCGGCCGAGGTCGGGCGCGCGACGTTCTTCCGGTATTTCAGCTCGAAGGAGGACGCCGTCGCCGAGGGGATGACGACGCGTTGGCTGGATGCGATTACGGCGGTCATCGCCAAGCAGCCGGCCGGATTGTCGGCGAGCGCCGCGGTGATCGCAGGGTTCGGCGACCTGGGTGACGGCTTCGAGTCGATCAGCGCCCAGGTCCGTGATCTGGCCACGTTGACCCGGTCATCGCCCGCGCTCAGCGCGTGGACGCTGCAGATCTATCTGCGCTACGAGGCCGTCATCGCGGACTTGGTGGCCCCGCGTATCGGTGATCTGACCGACGACGACCCGCGGCCGAGGCTCATCGGTGCATTGGCCATGGCGTCGGTGCGGATCGCACTGGACGACTGGCTGCTGCACGGCGGATCGCTGCCTGACCGCGTGCGGTCGGCGTTGTCGGCGCTACGCGTCGACTAGGGCGTGTCTCCTAAATGTCGTAGCCATGCACATATCGCGGCGAGGACGACTGCGGCGCGGTAGGTCAGAGCGAGTTTGTCGTAGCGGGTGGCCAGCCCACGCCAGTTCTTGACGATGTTGAAGGATCGTTCGATCACGTTGCGGCGCTTGTATTTTTGGATGTCGAGGCCGACTGGGCGCCCGCCTCGGCTGCCGCGGCGTCGGCGGTGATCGATCTGGGTGGACGGTTCGGGGATGACCGCGCAGATACCCCGCGCGCGCAGCCGTGCCCGGTGTGCACGCGACGAGTAGGCCTTATCACCCAGCACCGCAGCCGGTCGAGTACGCGGCCGGCCGGGGCCCACACGGGGCACACGCAGCTCGCCCATCAGCGGGTCGAACATCGGTGAATCGTGTGCGTGGCCAGGACCGATGAGCACCACCAGCGGCAATCCCTGCCCGTCGCAGAGCTGATGGATCTTCGTCGTCAACCCGCCGCGCGACCGCCCCAGAGCGTGATCGGCGGGTTCATCACACAAATTCGTGTAATTCGATGGTGCCCCCTGTGTCGCGCGCCAGGGTCGCGCCGTGCTGATGGACCCGACACGACGTCGAATCAACCGCCACCGCCGACCAATCAATGACCTCGGCGGCATCGGCCAGGCTCAACAGCGCGGTCAACACCACGTCCCACGTGCCGTCGGCCGCGAACCGGCGATGACGCTTCCACACCGTCTGCCAAGGCCCAAAATCCGCAGGTAGATCACGCCATGGGACCCCACAGCGATACCGGTAGATGATCCCTTCGATCACCTGACGATGATCCCGAAACGGCCGCCCCCGCACACCATCCGAGCACGGCAACAACGGCTCAACGACATTCCACTGCGCATCGGTCAACACCGCATCACGAGTCACACCAAACACACTGACCGACCACCGGCCTCACATTAAGGAGACACGCCCTAGTCAGGTCACCGCTTGAACAGCTGAGTGCCCGTGCGCACCAGCCGCTCCCACCCCGCCGGGCGGCCGACGAGCTTGCCGATGAGGGGCGTCGAGTCGAAATAGGAAACCCGTTCGGCGACAAGGCCGTCGGTGAAGGTGAATCGGTCGACGGCGTCCCAGGCGATGGGCTTGCCGCCATATGTGCCGCTGAGCGTGAACTCGATGAAGACCTCGTGACCGCCATGCCCGACGCGATGCACGTCGGCATGCAGGTCGGGGATCAGGGCGAACAGTCGCTGAAATGCCTCGCGACAGGCCTGCTTGCCGCGAAGGGTGCCCATCATCGGCTGGGTCAGCACGATGTTCTCGCTCCACAGCGCCTCGTGTTTCGCCAGATCAGGCGTGCGCCACGTGGCGGCGAACTGTTCGGCGAATCGGGCGGCGAACTGCGCGTCTACCTCGTCGATGGTCATGACCGTCGAATGTAGTGGCCGCCGCCGACTATTCTGGCGTCATGCCTGTTCGTACCGCCCTTCGTCCCGGCGTGGTGTCACCGACGCTGCCGGTGCCCCGCTCGATCGTGCGCCCCGAATACGTGGGCAAGGCGACCGCGCAGGAGGGCAGCGAGCCGTGGGTGCAAACCCCCGAGGTGATCGAGAAGATGCGCGTCGCCGGACGCATCGCTGCCGCGGCGCTGGCCGAGGCGGGTAAGGCCGTCGCGCCGGGCGTCACCACCGACGAGCTCGACCGCATTGCGCACGAGTACATGATCGACCACGGCGCCTACCCGTCGACGCTGGGCTACAAGGGCTACCCGAAGTCCTGCTGCACCTCACTGAACGAGATCATCTGCCACGGTATCCCCGACTCGACCGTGATCGAGGACGGCGACATCGTCAACATCGACGTCACCGCCTTCATCGACGGTGTGCACGGCGACACCAACGCCACCTTCCTGGCGGGGGACGTGTCCGAGGAGCACCGGCTGCTCGTCGAGCGCACCCATGAGGCCACCATGCGCGCGATCAAGGCCGTCAAGCCGGGACGCGCCCTGTCGGTCGTCGGCCGCGTCATCGAGTCGTACGCAAACCGGTTCGGCTACAACGTGGTTCGTGACTTCACCGGCCACGGCATCGGCACCACATTCCACAACGGGCTGGTGGTGCTGCACTACGATCAACCCGCCGTGCAGACGGTGCTCGAACCGGGAATGACGTTCACGATCGAGCCGATGATCAACCTCGGTGCGTTGGACTACGAGATCTGGGACGACGACTGGACCGTCGCGACCAAGGACAAGAAGTGGACCGCCCAGTTCGAGCACACACTGGTGGTCACCGAGGACGGCGCCGAGATCCTGACCCAGTTGTGACTGGACACTGTGCGAGTGTGAAACCACTGCGCCTTCTCGGCCGAATCGTCGCAGTGAGTTCACACCCGGCGTCATGAGCGGAGCGCTGCTCGTCGCCGGCACCACCTCCGACGCCGGTAAGTCGATGGTCGTCGCGGGGCTGTGTCGCCTGTTGGCCCGCAAGGGGATTCGCGTCGCGCCCTTCAAGGCGCAGAACATGTCGAACAATTCTGCGGTGACGGTCGAGGGCGGGGAGATCGGCCGCGCCCAGGCCATGCAGGCCCGCGCGGCGGGCTTGGCTCCGAGCGTGCGTTTCAACCCGGTGCTGCTCAAACCGGGCAGTGATCGCACCTCGCAACTGGTGGTCCGCGGAAGAGCGGTGGACACGGTGGGCGCCGGGGACTACTTCACCCACCGCGAACAGCTGGCAACTGTGGTTGCCGACGAATTGCGATCTCTGAGAACTGAATTCGACGTCGTGATCGTCGAAGGTGCCGGCTCGCCCGCCGAGATCAACCTGCGCGCGACCGACATCGCGAACATGGGGCTGGCCCGTGCCGCGCAGCTGCCGGTCGTGGTCGTCGGCGACATCGACCGCGGCGGGCTGCTGGCCCATCTGTACGGCACGGTCGCCGTGCTCGAGCCCGACGACCAGCGACTCATCTGCGGGTTCCTCGTCAACAAGTTCCGCGGCGACCCCGCACTGCTGGCGCCGGGCCTCGCGCAGCTGCACGCGCTGACCGGCCGACCGACCTACGGCGTGATCCCGTACAGCGAGGGGCTGTGGCTGGACGCCGAGGATTCCGTGTCCGTGCTCGCCCATCGCGTGGTCGGCGATCCGCAGCGCCCCCGCGGACAGGACTGGCTGCGCATCGCCGCCGTCCGGCTGCCGCGCATCTCCAACTCGACCGACGTGGAAGCCCTGGCCTGCGAGCCCGGAGTGCTGGTGCGCTGGGCAGGCGACCCCGCCGACCTCGCGGACGCCGACGTCGTCGTCATCCCCGGTAGCAAGGCCACCGTCGCCGACCTGACGTGGTTACGGGAGCGCGGCCTGGCGGACGCCATCGAGGCGCACGCCCGGCTGGGAAAGCCCGTGCTCGGCGTGTGCGGCGGATTCCAGATGCTCTGCCGTCGCATCGACGACACCGTGGAGTCGGGGGCGGGCACAGTCGACGGGCTCGCGCTGCTCGACGCCGACATCGCGTTCGCATCGGTGAAGACGTTGCGCCACCACGAAGCCCCGTTGCACGGCTACGAAATTCACCACGGTCGCCTCAGCCGTTCAATCGAAGAGGACTGGCTGGGCGTGGGGATCCGCAACGGCGCCGTATACGGCACCCATTGGCACGGCCTGCTCGACAACGACGATGTGCGACGGCAATGGCTCAACGAGGTCGCGGCCGCCGCGGGGCGAAGCGAATTCGTCGTCGCACGCGACGTCGACGTCCGCGCGCGCCGCGACGCCCAACTCGACGTGATGGCCGACCTGATCACCAGCCACGTCGACGTCGACGCCGTGATCGCCCTACTGCACAGCGGTCCGCCGAAACTGCCGTCGATCGCCACTAGGCTGGCTCCATGACCTGGCGCAATGTGCTGGTCCTTCTCGCCACGGCACTGCTGGTGGGTGGCTGCGCCCAACCGGTTGCGGGCACGGCGACCTGGCCCGGCGCCCGGCTCGAGAACGTGCTGCTCACAGCCGCGGACTTCCCGCCGGGCGTGCAGTTCGAACGCATCAACCGCGACCCCGGCCAGGCCGACGGCGCGGGCGCGCCGCCTGCAATGCTGTCGCGCCCGGAAGGCTGCTCGGAGGGGCTGACGCGGGCGATCGCCGATTCGGCCGAGCGCGGGCCCGGCAGCGCCGCCGAATACCTCGTCGCCTATGACGGCGCCCGGATGGTCATCACGGTGTTGACGTGGCGACTGGACCTCGAGAAGTTGGCGGCGGTCGCCGATCGGTGCGCGAAGTACGAGACGTTCTTCGATACGTCGACGCCGGGCATTCCGATGACGACGACGAGACTGCAGACGTCGCGCGCCGATGCGCTCGTCTACGAGCAGACGATGCGGTTGAGCGGCCAAACGAACAGCGTCTACTTCTCGTTCGAGAACATCGGGAGCACCGCGGTGTTCGGAGTCGCGTTCCCGACACCCAACTCGTCGATCCCCGTCAAAGGTTCGCTGCCGCAAACGTTTCTGGAGACAACGGCAAAGCAGGCCGAGCGCGCGCAATCTGCGTGAAGACCGTGTTTGCTCAAGGCGAAAACGACCCGCTCTCAGGTGACCGCCTGTAGCGTGGCGAAATGCCGCCGACCACAGTCACCGTCGACGGGTTCGGTGTGTCCGTTGACGTGGGCGGCCCCGAAAAAGGGTCCGTAGTCGTGGTCCTCGGTGCCGCCCATCATGCACCCGCGGCGTACGAACCGGTATGTCAACGGCTGCACACCGCGTCCCTGCGAACTGTGGTCATCGCACCGGACCCGCGGCTGACTGCCAAGACGGTGGTCGAGGTCCTCGACGCACTCGACGTGAAGTGGGCGTTGTTGGTCGGTGACCGCGTCGGCGGGGAATTGGCATGGGAGCTCGCCGCGACGCGGCTGGACCGGTTCATCGGGCTGGTGGTGATCGACCGCGGCCACCCGCGCGTCGCCGACCCCTCCGGTGTGGTCCGCGACGACCATTGCCCGCCGGTGGAAATGAACACCACCGCGTTGGTCAGTACGCCCGCCGCGCGCGCGGTCGCCAAAGCCAGCCAGCGCTACGTGTACGGCGATTACCGGATGGTCGACCTACTCGGCAGGCGCAATGCCCAGGAGTCCACTGCGCAGCTCGCCGCCGAGATCGTGATGCGCACGAGCACCTGGTAGGTCTAGCTGGTGGGCACCTCGTCGGGCGTCCAGGCCTGCGGCAACGCCGGACTGCCCGGGAAGAGGAAGTCGACGAAAGCCTTTGCGGTGGGCTGGGGCTCGTGGTTGGCCAGCCCGGGACGCTCGTTGGCTTCGATGAACACATAGTCGGGCGCGGTGACGTCGGGAACCAACAGGTCGATGCCGGTCACCGGAATGCCGATCGCGTCGGCGGCCTTCACGGCGACCTCGCTCAGATGCGGGTTCACCTTCCCCGTCACATCGTGGATCGTGCCGCCCTGATGCAGGTTCGCCGTTCGACGTACGCGCAGGGTGCGGCCTTCGGGCAGCACGTCGTCGAACGAGAAGCCCGCCTCGGCGACCGTGGCCTCGGTGACGTCGTCCATCGGAATGCGCGATTCGCCGCCGGTGGCGGCGGCGCGGCGTCGGCTCTGCGCCTCGATGAGTTCGCGAATCGTGTGGTGGCCGGTGCCGACGATTTCGGCGGGCTTGCGTAGTGCAGCGGCCACCACCTTGCCGTCGATCACCACCAACCGCAGATCGTCGCCGGGTGCGCGCTGCTCGATCAGCACGTTCGGGTGCTCTTGCCGCGCCCGTGCCAGGGCCGCGTCCAACTCGTCGGTGTCGTTGACCCCGACGGTGATGCCCTTGCCCTGCTCCCCGCGGGTCGGTTTGACGACGACGTCGCCGACCTCTTCGAGGAAGGCGTGGTCGTGTTCGTCGAATGTGGCCAGACGTCCCTTGGGCACCTGGATCCCGGCCTCGGACACCAGACGTCGGGTCAGCCTCTTGTCGTCGCAGCGTGCCATCGCCACCGCGGAGGTGTACTCCGACAACGACTCCCGCGTGATGACACTGCGACCGCCATGGGACAGGCGCATCTCGCCGGCTCCCGCGTCGAGGACCTCGACCCAGATCCCGCGGCGCATCGCCTCGTCGGCGATGATCCGCGCATACGGGTTCAGATCGTCGACGGTCTCCGGGGGATGGGTGAACAGCGGCTCGTTGATCGCGTTCTTCCGTTTGACGGCCATGACCGGAACGCGCTCGAACCCCAGCTTCTCGTACAGGCCGATGGCGGCCTCGTTGTCGTGCGCCACCGACAGGTCCATGTAGGCCCGGCCACGGTCGCGGTACAGCGCGGCCAGCGCGCGGGTGAGTGCCGCGCCGACACCCGGCAGGCTGGTGGTCGGATCGACGGCCAGCGTCCACAGGCTCGAACCGTTCTCGGGGTCGTCGAACAGCCGCTTGTGGTCGACCCCGGTGACGGTGCCGACCAACGATCCGTCGTCGTCGCGGACCGCCACCAGGTAGTCGAGCGCATCGCGGCCTTCGCTGTTGTCCCACAGCACCTCGACGGGTGCGGGAACCATTCCGCAGCGCACGTAGACCCGGTTGATGTCCTCGGCCTCCTCGGGACGCTCCAGCGATCGGACGGTGAACCCGGTGGGCGCCGTGCGCTGCGCGTCGTCGTCGGAGAACCGCAGCCGATAGGTGTGACTCGGGTCGATGAACAACTCGGCGGGAGCCATGGCGACGAGCACGTGTGGCTCGCGGGCGTACATACAGATGTCGCGACGACCATGCCCCTCTTGCCGCAACACCTCGGCGAGCTTCGCCGGGTCCGCGAACGTCTGCCCGAATATCAGCCGGCCCCAGCCCATTTCGACGGCCACGTCGTCGGCCATCGCGTCGACCAAGTGCTGGGGCGACGCGTCGTGCAGGCCGAGCGTGATCGCTTCGGTGCTTTCGGGGTTCAAGGCGGTCACGCCGCCGTCCCGTTGATCCCGTGGCGCTGCAGCCACAGTTCCAGCAATCCAAGCTGCCAGAGTTCGTTGCCGCGCAGCGGGGTCAGGCGACCGTTCGGGTCGGCCAGCAGGTGGTCTACCGCGTCGGGACGGAACAGCCCGCGCTCCTTGGCGACCGGAGCGTAGAGCGCATCGCGCACCAGCTCGAGGTACGGACCCTCCAGGTGGGTCAGCGCCGGCACCGGGAAGTAACCCTTGGGCCGGTCGATGACTTCGGCGGGGATCACCCGTCGGGCAGCCTGTTTGAGCACGCCCTTGCCGTCGTGGGCGATCTTCAGCGCGGGTGGGCACGTGGCGGCCAACTCGACGAGCTCGTGATCGAGGAATGGCACCCGGCCCTCCAGGCCCCAGGCCATCGTCATGTTGTCGACGCGCTTGACCGGGTCGTCCACCAGCATCACCGTGGTGTCGAGCCGGAGGGCGCGGTCGATGCCGGTGGCCGCGCCACGGTGCGCGAAGTGCTGGGTGACGAACTCCCCGCTGGGGTCGCTTTCCACGAGATAGTCCGACGAGACGAGTGCGGCGACGCCGGCGGGGTCGCGGTCGAAGAACGCGCCGCGATAGCTGGCCACCGCGCTGTCCAGCGAGGCGGCGTCGGCCATCGGCGGATACCAGTGGTAGCCGGCGAACACCTCGTCGGCGCCCTGCCCGGACTGGACCACCTTGACGTACTTGGCCACTTCTTGGCTGAGCAGATAGAACGCGACGCAGTCGTGGCTGACCATCGGCTCACTCATGGCGCCGATCGCGCCGTCGAGCGCAGGCAGCATCCGGTCGGTACCGATGCGGATCTGATGGTGGTCGGTGCCGAATCGCTCGGCGATGATGTCGGAATACGTGAACTCGTCGCCAGCCACGCCGCCCACCGACTCGAAACCGATGGAGAAGGTCGCCAGACCATGCTGGCCCGCCTCGGCGAGCAGTCCCACGATCAGGCTGGAATCGACCCCGCCGGAGAGCAGGCAGCCGACGGGCACATCGGCGACCAGCCGGCGGTCGACCGCGACGCGCAGCGACTCCAGAACCGCGTCCTCCCAGTCACGTTCGGACCAGTCGGCGCGATCGGCGTGCGGGGTGAAGTCGGGTTCCCAGTACGTGGTGTCCGTGCGCCGGCCATCGGGCTCGATCGCGACCAGGGTCGCGGGCGGCACCTTGCTCACGCCGCGCAGGATGGTCTTCGGCGGCGGGACGACGGAGTGGAACGACAGGTAGTGATGCAGCGCCACCGGATCGATGCGGGTGTCGACGCCGCCGCCGGCGAGCAGTGCGGGCAGTGACGACGCGAACCGGATCCGCGATGCGTCCTCGGTGAGATACAGCGGCTTGATGCCCAGCCGGTCGCGGCCGAGCAGCACCCGTCCGGTGTCGCGTTCGACGATCGCGAACGCGAACATGCCGTAGAGGCGGTCCACGAAACGGTCGCCCCAGTGGTGGTAGGCCTTGAGCAACACCTCGGTGTCGCTGTGCGAGAAGAAGCGGTATCCGTGCTGCTCGCTCAGCTCGCGGCGCAACTGCTTGTAGTTGTAGATGCAGCCGTTCCACGCAATGGCCAGCCCGAGCTCGGAGTCGACCATCGGCTGCGCGCCGGCTTCGGACAGATCGATGATTTTCAGGCGACGATGACCGAGCGCGACCCTGCCTTGCGACCACACGCCTGCCCCATCGGGTCCTCTCGGCGTCATGGCCTCGGCCATGGCGGCGACGGCGCTGCTATCGGGGGTACGTCCGTCGAGGCGGACCTCGCCGGTGGCTCCACACACCTGTTCGACCCTACTTCTGTATCGGCGCTTCCTCAATCGGGCTGACTGCGGCCGTGCGTCGGCGACCGGCGCGGACGTTAATTACCCAGGATGGGCAGGGTCAAACTCGGTGGCCGCGATGCCGATCGAGACGATCCTCACAAGGATCCCTCGAGTCGACACACGTGGTCAGTCGGTATGGCCCTTCAGGATCTCGTCCTCGATGGTGCCGCCGAGCCCTTCGGCCTCCGGGTCGAAGCCGTGCAGGCCTCCTGTCACCGCGTACTCCTCCTCAGGGGAGAGGACGAGGCGATGACGACCGTAGAACCCGAACACCAGCAGGCCGATCACGTAGAAGACGATGATTGCGATGATCGCGATCTGATAGTCCGGGTTCAACAGCACCCCGACGAAGGCGAGCCCCGCGATGAACAGGGCCACGATCGCGCCCGCGTTGCCGGTCGGGCTGACCCACGGGCGGCGCGCGTTCGGGAACTTGCGCCGCAGGAGCACGAACGAGATCATCTGCAGGCCGTAGGCCAGCACTGCACCCCACACCGCGATGTAGAGCACGACGTCACCGGCGCCCTCGTTGAAGTTGACGATCAGCAGGGCGACGAAGCCGATGACGGCGCCGGTGATCAGCGCGACATAGGGTGTCTGCCGAGACCCGGTGAGTGACAGGGGTTTCGGATAGTAGCCGGCCCGGCTCAGCGAGTACATGTTGCGGGCGTAGGCGTACATGATGCCCTGCAGGCTGGCCAGCAGGCCGATCAGGGCGAAGCCCGACAGCGCGGCCGCCCAGCCGGCGGGCAGGAAAGCGCGGAAGCCGTCGAGCAGGGGTTCGTCCGACGCGCCGAGCGCCTCGGCGCCGGTCACCGCGGGGTTGAGGAAGAACACGATCGAGCCGGTGGCGATCAGCGTGATCAGGCCCCAGATGCCGGCCCTGGGAATGTCCTTGCTCGGGTTGTGCGACTCCTCGGCGGCCAGCGGCAGCTCCTCGATGCCGAGGAAGAACCAGATCGCGAACGGCAGTGCGTAGAGGATGCCGAGGACGCCGAACGGCAGGAACGTGCTCGAGCCCGCCGCGTTCGGGTCGGCCGCGATGTCGAAGAGCCGGGAGAAGTCGACGGCGCCATTGACGACGGCCATCACTGCGAACAGCATCAGGATGCCGATCGAGATGACGGCCACGGTGATCGCGAACTTGAACGACACTTCCGCGCCCACCGCGTTCAGGCCGACGAACACGGCGTAGAGGATGATCCACCACACCCAGCTCGGCATCGACAGTCCGAACAGTTCGCTGGTCACGGCGTCGGCGTAGCTGGCCGAGAAGTAGACGATCACCGCGGTGGTGAAGACGTACTCGATGGTTTCGGCGAAACCGGTGACGAAGCCGCCCCACGGCCCCATTGCGGCACGCGCAAACGAGTACGCGCCGCCGGTGTGCGGCATGGCCGCCGACATCTCGCCGATCGAGAACAGCATCCCGAAGTACATGACGATGATCACGACCGATGCGATCGCCAGACCGCCCCACCCGGCCTCGCCGATGCCGAAGTTCCAGCCTGAGAAGTCGCCCGAAATGACGGCGGCGACACCAATGCCCCAAAGGCCCCAGAAGCCCGCTGTCCGCTTCAGCTGTCGCTTCTCGAAATAGCCCTCGCCGGCCTGGCTGTACGTGACGCCGCCCGAGCCCTTCATGTTTTCGCGGGCCTTTTCGTTGGCCATGGCTTTCGCTCCTTTGTTGCGGATATGCGGCATAGGGAGAATAAACTCGCCAAAGGTCGGTTGTCCTACCTTTGGGAGTGACAATCATGTAAAGCGCAGGGTGACAACCAGGCCGGGCAAACTTCAATGGTTGACAGCAAGTCAAACTTCCGTATCTCCGACGATGAAGGGCAGGGCTGCATGAGCCAGAACCCCGGCATGTTGTCGCAAGCCGACCTCGAAAAGCTGGTGGCCGACGGGGACGTCGACACCGTCATCCTGGCGTTCTGCGATATGCAGGGGCGGCTCACCGGCAAGCGGGTGTCGGCGCGATTGTTCATCGAAGACGTCGCTGAGCATGGCGCGGAGTGCTGCAACTACCTGTTGGCCGTCGACGTCGACATGAACACCGTCGACGGCTACGCGATGTCGAGTTGGCAGACCGGCTACGGCGACATGGTGATGAAGCCCGACTTCTCGACGCTGCGACGCGTGCCATGGCTGCCGGGCACCGCGCTGGTGATGGCAGACCTGGAGCGCACCGACGGTGACCCGGTGACCCCGGCGCCACGCAGCATCCTCAACCGCCAGATCGACCGGCTGTCCGAGCTCGGTCTGGTGCCCTACGTGGGGACCGAGCTCGAGTTCATGGTGTTCGAGGATTCCTACCGCGACGCGTGGACGAAGGGCTACCGGAACATGACGGCGGCCTCGGACTACAACGTCGACTACGCGATGCACGCGTCGACCCGAATGGAGCCGCTGCTCCGCGACATCAGGCTCGGCATGACCGGCGCGGGAATGTACTGCGAGGGCGTGAAGGGCGAATGCAACCTCGGGCAGCAGGAGATCGCCTTCCGCTACGACCACGCGAGGGTGACGTGCGACAACCACACGATCTACAAAAACGGTGCCAAGGAGATTGCCGATCAGCACGGCAAGAGCCTGACGTTCATGGCGAAATTCGATGAGCGCGAAGGCAACAGCTGTCACATCCACATTTCGTTGCGCGGCATCGAGGACGGCGAGCCGAAGGTTCCCGTGTTCGCCGACCCCGGCGCATCGGACGGAATGTCGACGATGTTCCGCAGCTTCATCGCCGGCCAGCTGGCGACGCTGCGTGAGCTGACACTGTTCTACGCACCGAACATCAACTCCTACAAGCGATTCGCCGAGGGTAGCTTCGCACCGACGGCCATCGCGTGGGGGATGGACAACCGAACGTGCGCGCTGCGCGTGGTGGGGCACGGTCCGGGCATGCGAGTGGAGTGCCGCGCGCCCGGCGGCGACGTCAACCAGTACCTCGCGGTATCGGCGCTGATCGCCGGCGGCCTACACGGTATCGAGCATGAGCTGGAACTGCCGGAACCGTTCGAGGGCAACGCCTATACGAGTGGCGCCGAAAGCCTTCCGACCACGCTGACCGAGGCCGCGGCGCTGTTCGAGAAGTCCGAAGTGGCCCGTGCGGCGTTTGGCGAGGACGTCGTGGAGCACTATCTCAACAACGCCCGCGTCGAACTCACCGCGTACAACGCCGCCGTGACGGACTGGGAAAGGATGCGGGGCTTTGAGCGGCTTTGATTCTGTGACGAGCAGACGCGAAAACCCCCAAAATGCGGCCGAAAAGGGGGAGTTCACGTCTGTTCGCGGGGAAAGTGTCCGCCCGGTCGTCGGACTGACCACGTATCTGCAGCAGGCGCAAACGGGGGTGTGGGACGTGCGCGCCAGCTTCCTACCCGCCATCTATTTCGAGGGTGTCGGGCTGGCGGGCGGCATTTCGGTACTGCTGCCGCCGCAGCACGTGGACGACGAGATCGTCGACAGCGTGCTCGACGGACTCGATGGGCTGATCATCACCGGCGGGCGGGACGTCGACCCTGGCACCTACGGTCAGGATCGGCACCCGGCCACCGATGAGGCCAACGAAGACAACCGCCGGCGTGACGCATGGGAATTCGAGCTCCTCACCGGTGCTATCCGGCGCGGCCTGCCCGTCCTCGGTATCTGCCGCGGCGCACAGGTGGTCAACGTCGCACTCGGCGGCACCCTGCACCAGCATCTGCCTGACGTACTCGGCCACACCCGCCACCAGCAGGGCAACGCGGTGTTCTCGACGTCGTCGGTGCGCACCGTTCCCGGTACCCGGCTGGCGTCGCTGATCGGGGAGTCGTCGGACGCACAGTGCTACCACCATCAGGCCCTCGACCGCCTCGGTGAAGGTCTGATCGTCAGCGCGCAGGACGACGACGGCGTCATCGAGGCCGTCGAGATCCCCGGTGACCACTTCCTTTTGGCGGTGCAGTGGCACCCCGAGGAACGGCTGGACGATCTGCGTTTGTTCGCCGCACTGGTCGAGGCAGCCGCAGCGTATTCGAGAGAAAAGGTGACCGCGTGACGGCTAGTGAGCTGATCAACCCCGCGACGGAGGAACTGCTGCGCACGGTCGAGCAGACCAGCATCGCGGGTGTCGACGACGCAGTGGCGCGCGCCAAGGTTGCGCAACGCGATTGGGCGCGTCTGGCACCCGGCGACCGGGCCGCCGCCTTGCGGTCGTTCGCCGCCGCGGTCGACGCGCACGTCGACGAACTGGCCGCGCTGGAGGTCGCCAACTCCGGGCATCCGATCGGCAATGCGACGTGGGAGGCGGGCCACGTCCGCGACGTCCTGCAGTTTTACTCCGCCACACCGGAACGATTGTCGGGCAAACAGATTCCGGTGGCCGGCGGCCTGGACATCACCTTCAACGAGCCGCTTGGCGTCATCGGGGTGATCACGCCGTGGAATTTCCCGATGCCCATCGCGGTGTGGGGTTTCGCACCGGCCCTTGCCGCTGGGAACGCGGTCCTGGTCAAACCCGCCGAATGGACGCCGCTGACCACGATCCGGATAGGCGAACTCGCCGTCGAGGCGGGCCTGCCCCCCGACCTGTTCCAGGTGTTGCCGGGAAAGGGGTCGGTGGTCGGTGAGCGGTTCGTCACCCATCCCGACGTACGCAAGATCGTCTTCACCGGTTCCACCGAGGTCGGCACCCGCGTGATGGCGGGCGCCGCGGCTCAGGTCAAGAGGGTGACCCTCGAGCTGGGCGGCAAGAGCGCGAACATCGTGTTCGACGACTGCGATCTGGAAAAGGCTGCAGCCACCGCGCCCTACGGGGTTTTCGACAATGCCGGGCAGGACTGCTGTGCGCGCAGCCGGATCCTGGTGCAGCGCAACGTCTACGACCGCTTCATGGAGCTGCTCGAACCCGCGGTCAAGGGCGTCGCGGTCGGTGATCCGGCGTCCAAGGACACTGAGATGGGTCCGCTGGTGTCAAAGTCGCATTGGCAGAGCGTCGCGTCGTATGTGCCTGGCGACGCTCCGGTCGCCTTCCGCGGTGACGCGCCGTCGGGGCCGGGCTACTGGTTCCCGCCGACCGTGCTGACCCCGGAGCGCTCCGACCGCACGGTGCGTGAGGAGATCTTCGGCCCGGTCGTTGCGGTGCTCCCGTTCGACGACGAGGCCGACGCCATTGCGCTGGCCAACGACACTCCCTACGGCCTGTCCGGGTCGATCTGGACGGACGATCTGTCGCGTGCCGTCCGGGTGTCGCGCGCGGTGGAAGCCGGCAACCTGTCGGTCAATTCGCATTCGTCGGTGCGGTACAACACCCCGTTCGGTGGATTCAAGCAGTCGGGTCTGGGCCGTGAGCTCGGGCCCGATGCGCCACTGTCATTCACTGAAACCAAAAACGTCTTCTACGCGATCGGAGATGCCTGATGGATCTGACCCAGCGACTGGCGGGCAAGGTCGCCGTGATCACCGGCGGCGCCAGCGGGATCGGGCTGGCGAGCGCCAAGCGGATGCGCGCCGAGGGCGCCACCGTCGTCATCGGTGACATCGATCCGACGACCGGGAAATCCGTTGCGGACGACCTCAACGGAACCTTCGTCCAGGTGGATGTCTCAGATCAGGCCGCGGTGGATGCCCTGTTCGATACGGCCGCCGAGACGCACGGTTCTGTCGACATCGCCTTCAACAACGCGGGTATCAGCCCGCCGGAAGACGACCTCATCGAGACCACGGGTATCGACGCATGGCAACGGGTGCAGGACATCAACCTGAAGTCGGTGTTCTTCTGTTCCAAAGCCGCACTGCGCCACATGGTTCCGCAGCAGAAAGGGTCGATTATCAACACCGCGTCGTTCGTGGCGGTGATGGGGTCGGCGACATCGCAGATCTCCTATACCGCATCCAAGGGCGGCGTCCTTGCGATGTCCCGTGAACTGGGAGTGCAGTTCGCGCGTCAAGGGATTCGCGTGAACGCGCTGTGCCCCGGACCGGTGAACACACCGCTGCTGCAGGAACTGTTCGCAAAGGATCCCGAACGTGCGGCGCGCCGGCTGGTCCACATTCCCGTCGGCCGGTTCGCAGAGCCGGAGGAGCTGGCCGCGGCCGTCGCATTCCTGGCCAGCGACGACTCCTCGTTCATCACGGGGTCGACCTTCCTGGTCGACGGCGGCATCAGCTCGGCGTACGTGACCCCTCTCTAGCGGCCGGTAGGAATCATGACTGCGGATCCGGACGTACCGCTGGCCAAGGCTGGATTCGCCGCCCCAGCGGCGAGCGAGGCTCTGCTGCGCCCGGTTCGGCCCGGGAACGCGTTCGAGGACACGGTCGGGAGGCTCCTGCAGACCATCCGGCTCGGCGTGCTCGCCCCCGGCGAATCGCTGCCGCCCGAGCGCGAGCTGGCATCGCGGCTGGGCGTCAGCCGCGACACCGTGCGGGAGGCCATCAAGTCGCTGGCCGACGCCGGGTATCTGGTGTCGCGGCGAGGCCGCTACGGCGGCACCTTCCTCGCCGATGAGTTGCCGAGGCACACCCAGGACACCGACGCGGTGACACGCGCCCAGATCGACGACGCGTTACGGCTGCGGGAGATACTCGAGGTCGGAGCGGCGCGGCTGGCCGCCAACCGGACCCTGACGGCACCCGAACGCGAGGAGCTGTGGGCGCGTCTGCGTGATGTCCGCGGCGCCGCGCCCGGCGACTACCGCCGACTGGATTCGAGGCTGCATCTCGCCATCGCCGAGGCCGCCGGATCGCCGTCGTTGGTGCCGTTGGTGGCCGAGAACAGAATGCGCCTCAATGTCTTGCTGGACCAGATCCCGTTGCTGCCGCGCAACATCGCGCACTCCGACGAGCAACACGAGGCGATCGTGATCGCGATCCTGGCCGGCGACAGTGAGGGTGCGGCATCGGCCATGCTCGCCCACGTCGAAGGCTCGGCCACTCTGCTGCACGGGTTCCTCGACTAGCCGGCGTGAACACGAACGTCATCGCGGTCATCCGGGCTGCCAGGGGGGTTAGATTTGACGGATGGTGGAAGCAGGTGGCCACGCGGGCGTCGATGCGGTGGTGCGACGGGCATCGTCGGCGCTCGCCGACGTCGACACCGGCGGCTGGGCGCAGCGGTTCGACCTGCTCTCCGACCCGCATCGGCTGGAGATCCTGCTCGTCCTACACCGCGCACCCGGCATCAACGTCGGTGACCTTGCCTCGGTGCTCGGACGGTCCGAGAACGCCGTGTCGCAGGCGCTGCGGGTGCTGCGCCAGCAGGGCTGGGTGAGCTCCACCCGGGTCGGTCGGGCGGTGAGCTACCGCCTCGAGGACGAGATCGTCCACGATCTGTTGCACTGGATCGGCGCCCGGCACGGGTGAGTGAGTAAGCGGAAAGCTGTAGGCGTGAAGGTGGAGTTCCGGCTACTCGGCGACGTCGAGGTCCGGTCCGACGGGCAGCACCTCGACGTCGGGCATGCCCGGCAGCGCTGCGTTCTCGTCGCGCTCCTCGTCGACGTCAACCACGCGGTCACCGCCGATCAACTCATCGACCGCGTGTGGGCGAGCGAGACGCCGTCCAGGTCCCGTAACGCGCTGGCCGCCTATGTATCGCGCTTGCGCCAGTCCCTCGGGGGCGCCGAAGATGTGGCGATCGTGCGGAGTCCCGGGGGCTACACCCTTCACGCCGACCCGATGTCCGTTGACCTGCATCGCTTCAGGCGGTCGGTTGAAGCAGCCCGCGCACTGGCGGATGCTGCCGCATCGGCCACCGCATTCGACGCCGCCCTGAAACTCTGGCGTGGTGAGCCTTTCACCGCGCTGGACACCCCGTGGATGAACGATGTTCGGGACTCGCTTCTGCTGGAGCGGTTTTCGGCGATGCTCGACCGCAACGACGCTGCGTTGCGTGCCGGTCGTCATAGCGAACTGCTCGCCGAGCTGACGGCCGCCGCGCTGACTCATCCGCTCGACGAGCGGTTGGCCGGGCAGCTGATGCTCGCGCAATACCGCAGCGGCAGACAGGCCGAAGCCCTTGAGACGTACCGGAAGACGCGCGAAAAGCTCGTTGACGAACTCGGTGTCGATCCCAGCCCGCTGCTGCAATCGGTACACCAGCAAATCCTCGATGGTGAGCCGGCACTACCCGTGCGCGTCGCCACGCGCCCATTGGCCGGACTTCCGCGACGCACCACCAGCTTCGTCGGTCGGGGACGCGATATCTCGGACATCTGCGCGGCGCTGGCCGACAGTCCGCTGGTGACATTGACCGGCGTCGGCGGAGTGGGGAAGACGCGATTGGCACTGGAAGCGGCCGCGCGAGAACAGGCACGTTTCGCCGACGGTGTGTCGATCTGCGAACTGGCGCCGATCGAGGACGGATCGGCTGTGGCACATGCGGTCGCGGCGGCGCTGCGCCTACAGCAGCAGCAGGGGCTCGGTATCGACGACACGGTCATCGAGTACCTCCGCGCACACAACATGCTGCTGGTCATCGATAACTGCGAACACGTTCTGGAAGATGCGGCGCTGCTGCTCGACCGGATAACGGGCGAGTGCCCCGGGATCACGGTGCTGGCCACCAGCAGGGAAGCGCTCGGTCTTGCCGGGGAGCGCATCATCGCTGTGGAACCACTACCCGTCGACGACGCGACGGAACTGTTCGCCGATCGGGCGAAGGCGACGCGGTCTGATTTCGACCTCGAACGCGAACCGGTCGGGGCGGTGGCCGAGATCTGCAGACGGCTCGATGGCCTGCCCTTGGCAATCGAATTGGCCGCGGCCCGGATGCGCGCGATGAGCAGCCTCGAGGTGGCCCGCCGGCTGGACCGTCTGCGAATGCTGGCCGGCGGGGCGCGCGGGACCCATCCACGCCAGCAGAGCCTTTCGGCGACCATCGATTGGTCCTATCACCTTCTCTCAGAGCCCGAGCGGACCCTGTTCGCGCGGCTGTCGGTCTTTGCGGGTGGTTTCGACATCGAAGCCGCACACGGCGTCTGCAGTGACGAGGGAGCCGACGAGGACGACACTCTCGACCTACTGACGGGACTCATCGACAAGTCAATGGTCACCGCACGGGGAGGCACGCGAACTTCGCGGTACGGCATCCTGGAGACCCTGCGTGCATACGGTCGGGACCGCTTGCGGGACAGCAACCTTGACGCGCAATACGCGAAGCGTCATTCGGTCTACTTCACGGTGCTGGCCGAGCGTGCCGCTGCGGGCACCCAAGGGCGCGACGAGCAGATGTGGGTCGAGCGGATGCTGCCCGACTACGACAATCTGCGCACCGCGTTCGAGCACTTGATGGCGGCATCCGACCTCGACACCGCGCTACGGCTGGTCACGGCACTGCCCGAATTCGTCCATCTGCGAATAGGTTACGAGTCGTCCGGCTGGGCGGAACGTCTCGTCGAGTTGGCCGACAGCAACCACCCTCTGTATGTCGCAGCCGTCGGTTTCGCCGCGCGGGGCGCGTGGAACCGCGGTGACTTCACCTCAGCGGTGTCGCTGGCCTCGCTCGCGGACGGACGAGTACCGGGGCGAGGTAACGGACGCGTCGCTTATCCGGGTGACGTACTGGCCGACGTCGCGCTCTACCAGGGCGATGCGGCTACGGCCTTGGCGCACTACGACAGTGAGGTGGCGCGCGCACGACGCGATGACGACCCGATTCGATTGGTGTGGACGCTGTTCTACGTTTCGATCTGCCATGCCGCGATGCGCACCCCGGATGACGGCATCGACGCCGCGGAGGAATCGCTGCGAGTGGCCGAGGAAACCGCGAATCCGACGGCGCGGTCCATGGGGCGTTACGCCCTTGGCCTGGTGCTCAAGAAATCCGATCCGGACCGGGCGCTGGTGTTGTTCGACAGCGCCGCCGAACTCGCCGCCTCGGTGCAGAACTTCTGGTGGCACGGGATCGCGCTGATGGAGGCGGCGGCTACCCGCGCGGTGCACGGCGACCCGTCGATCGCGGCGCAGGCTCTCATCGAGGTGCTCGACCACTGGGACCGGGTGGGCGATTGGAGTCAGCAGTGGCTCAACGTCCGCTACGTCACGCGCTTCCTGGCCCGAATGGGCGCGCACGACAATGCCGTCGCATTGCATCATGCGCTCGTCGGCGCGAAAAGGCTCTCGCCACTCGAGGAGGACCAAACCAGGGCGATCGGCGAGCAACAGCAGGGCGCCCTGAGCCCATCCGAGGCAGTGGTGCTGGCCCGCGCGAGTCTGGTTCGCTACGCCTCGCATCCGGCCTAGCCCTTTTGACCAGGACATTTCACGATCGTCCAATGTCTGCCGAACCTCCGCACGCGACGGTGTTGTCGTCACGAGCTCACCGGAATCAGCCGTTGAGCGGAAGCAAAGGAGACACAACATGGAGAACCGCGGAATGTTCAAACGAGCGATGGCGGCGGCGCTGCTGTCGGCGACCCTCGCGACGCCGGTGACCGCCCTCCTCGCCACGGGCACGGCCAACGCGAGGCCGATCGAGAGCCCGAACTGCGATCGATATCTGCATTCGTTCGAAAGCAGCATGAGCGCGGCCAGGGTGGCGCGTGCGCAGGGCGACGACAGGGCATATCGCGACTGGATGTCGCTTGCCGGCCAGGCAAAGGCGAACTACAACAGGCATTGCCTGGGGTAAGCCGTTGGCCAGGCGGGGTGCCACTGCCCGCCTGGTTCGCAACCATTCCGCCACAAACCAACCAAGGAAGAAGGAATCATGACCAGCACCGCGACAAATGATCGTCAGCTCAAGGCCAAGCACCGGGCGCTGTGGGCGTCGGGAGATTACGCGGCCGTCGCCGCGGAACTCATTCCCGCGCTGGGGGTCGAACTCGTCCGCGCGAGCGGCGTGAAGCCGGGTGACCACGTCCTGGACGTGGCCGCGGGCTCGGGTAACGCCGCCATCCCCGCCGCCGAGGCGGGCGCAATCGTCACGGCGAGCGATCTGACACCGGAGCTGTTCGACGCCGGGCGTGCCATTGCCACGCGCCGGGGGGTCGAGCTGGAATGGGTGGAAGCGGATGCGGAGGCTCTTCCGTTCGCCGACAACAGCTTCGACGCCGTCATCTCGTGTGTCGGGGTAATGTTCGCGCCGCACCACCAGGCGGCCGCCGACGAGTTGGTCCGGGTCACCCGTCGTGGCGGCACGATCGCCCTGCTCAGCTGGACGCCCGAAGGGTTCATCGGCAACCTGTTCAAGACGATGAAGCCGTATGCCCCGCCGCCTCCGCCCGGAGCCAGCCCCGCCCCGTTGTGGGGTTCGGAGGATCACGTCCGCGAGTTGTTCGGAGATCGCGTCAGCGATCTGACGATGTGGCGGCAGACCGTGATGCTCGACCACTGCACCGAGCCCACGCAGTTCCGGGAGTACTGGAAGAGCAACTACGGGCCGACGATCGCCGCATACAGGTTCAACGCGGACGCCCCCGACCGGATCGAGGCCCTCGATCGTGACTTCCTCGAGTTCCTCACCAGCTGGAACCGGGGCGACGATCAGCGCGCCGTCTGGGAGGCCGAATACTTGTTGACCACCGCCACCAAGCGTTAGGACGGCCGACACCTACACATGAACATCTGTTCAGCTAGACAGGTGTTCGGTGTGGGTTCTAGGCTCACCTGGTGGTTGTGAATACGGTCGCCATGCACATGAGCGACGGCATCGTCAACGCCCCGACATCGGTGATCTTCGGAGTCATCGCCGTGGCCGCCATCGGATTGTGCGCGGCGAAAGCACGCACCGAACTCGACGAACGCACGGTGCCGCTGGCCGGTCTCGTCGCGGCGTTCATCTTCGCCGTGCAGATGGTCAATTTCCCGATCCTGCCCGGCGTCAGCGGGCACCTGCTCGGCGGTGCCCTGGCCGCGATCCTGGTCGGCCCCTACACCGGTGCGCTGTGCATCGCGATCGTCTTGATCGTGCAGTCGCTGCTGTTCGCCGACGGCGGGATCACCGCGTTGGGCACCAACATCACCAACATGGCCGTCGTCGGTGTCGCCGTGGGGTACGGGACAGCCGTGGCGCTGTACGCGATCGCGCGGCGGCGCAAAGCCGATCTGCCGGTCCCCGCGCTCGGCGTCATCGCGTTCATCGCCGCACTGATCGGAACGGTCTGCGCGGCAATGGCGTTTGTCGTCGAATACGCGATCGGCGGCGCCGGCGCCACCTCGCTCGACACAGTGGCCGCCTACATGTTCGGCACGCACGTGCTGATCGGCGTCGGGGAAGGACTGATCACTGCCGTAACCGTGATGGCCGTGGCACGGTCGCGCCCTGACCTCGTCTATCTGATGCGCAGCGCCCGGACGGTGGTGCCGGCATGAAGCGTTGGTCGTTCTGGCTCGCGTTTGCGGCCGCCACCCTGCTGATCGCCGGGGTTGTCTCGTACTTCGCGAGTTCCAGCCCCGACGGGTTGGACTCCGCGACGCTGCAGGGCTGTGAGGTGACAGAAACCGTCGACGGTGAACAACTCACCGGTGACTGCATTGCACAACACGCGTCCGAGCACGCCCTGTCCACGTCACCGCTGGCCGACTACTCCATTCGCGGACAGGACGGCACCGGCGGGATCGCGGGCATCATCGGCGTCGTGGTCACCGTGGTGATCGCAGGCTCGGCATTCTGGCTCATTGCACGAAGCCGACGATCTGCCGACGACAAGCAGTCCTGACGCATGGGTGCTGGCGCGCATCCGCTGTATCGCCACGACGAGTCGGCCGTACACCGGACACCCGCCGAGGTGAAGATCGTCTGTCTGCTGGTGTTCGTTCTCGCCGTCGTCGCCACGCCCCGGGAAATGTTCTGGCCGTTTGCGATATACGCCGTGATCATCGTCGCGACGTGGCGTCTCGCGCAGATACCGCTGCGGTGGGTGTTGCCGCGCATGTTGATCGAGGCGCCTTTTCTGGTGCTCGCCGTCCTATTGCCGTTCGCCGAGGGCGGGCAGCGCATCGATGTAGCGGGACTGCAGCTTTCGGTAGCCGGACTGTGGGCGGCCTGGGGCATCGTCGTCAAGGGCACACTCGGTGTGGCGGCCGCGTTGACCCTCGCCGCGACCACATCCGCAACCGAGCTACCCGCCGCGCTGAGCCGGCTGGCCGTACCCGCAGTGGTGACATCGGTGCTGGTTCTGATGATCCGTTACATCGACCTGCTGGCGGCCGAGGTGAGCCGTATGCGGATGGCCAGGATCGCGCGCGGTGACTCGCCGCGGGCACTGCATCAGGCCCGCGCGATCGCGACTGGCATCGGAGCGTTGTTCCTGCGCTCCTACGAACGCGGCGAGCGGGTGTACGCCTCGATGTTGTCACGTGGATTCGACGGTAGGGCACCGGATCTCGCGGTGATCGGCGCCCCGCCGAGGGCGGTGGCGTCCCAGTGGGTGGTGGCGATGCTGCCGGCTGCCGCGGCGGTCGTCGTATCGGTGACGGCCTGGGTGACGCTGTGAGCGCCATCCGCGTCGAGGCGCTGCGCCACGTCTATCCGGACGGGCATATGGCGCTCGGCGGCGTCGACCTCGAGGTGGCCGATGGCGAACGGATCGCGGTGCTCGGACCCAACGGGGCGGGAAAGACGACGTTGATGTTGCATCTCAACGGTGTCCTGACCGCGACGACCGGGTCGGTGCAGATCAGCGGAATCCCGCTGAACCGCAAGAGCCTTCACGACATCCGTAGGCGCGTCGGGTTGGTCTTCCAGGACCCCGACGACCAGTTGTTCATGCCGACGGTCGCGCAGGACGTCGCTTTCGGTCCGGCGAATTTCGGGTTGCGCGGTGAGGAACTCGCCGCCCGGGTGGCGAGCGCGCTTGAGGTCGTGTCGTTGACCGAAGACGCCGAACGCAGTCCCACCCATCTGTCGGCGGGTCAGCGGCGCAGGGCGGCATTGGCCACCGTGCTGGCCTGCCAGCCGGACATCCTCGTGCTCGACGAGCCCTCGGCGAACCTGGACCCGGTCGCGCGGCGCGAATTGGCCGAGACGCTCTCGGGGCTGAACGCCACCATGTTGATCGTCACGCATGACCTGCCCTATGCGGCACAGCTGTGCGACCGGGCCGTGGTGATGGACGGTGGCGTCATCGTCGCGGACGGCGCGATCACCGACATTCTGTCCGATTCGGAATTGCTTGCCTCGCACCGCCTCGAACTGCCGTGGGGCTTCTCGGTCAGAAATCGTTGAGGCGACGGAACGCGGCTCAAAGCCCTAGCCGCTCCAAGGCATCGTCGAACTCCTCGAGCGCAATCTTCTCGCTCTTACCTTCAGCGATCGCCCGCTCGTAGATCGAGTACATCCGGGGTCCATGGGCTGCGAACCGCGCCGACCACGCCTGTGCATCACGTCGCCAGTAACCGACCACGTCCAATTGATCTGCTGCCCAACCGTACTCGTGGCGCAGCAATTTGCGGACCCTGCGCGCCTCGGACGCCTCACCTGCGAACCAGCAGTATCCCAAGCCGGTCGCCGAGCAGTTGCGCGCGACCAGGCGCGCCAAAACGCTGTTGGTCCCACCGTTTCCGGTGCCGACGGAGCTGACGAGTCGCACCGTGGCGCGCTTGGGCAGGTAGTCGAGGTCGTCCTCGTGGGGCACCTCCACGATCGCGACTGTATGGCTATGCGCGGGCTGTTCGATCAGCCGCGCGAGCGCGGGCAATCCGGCAAGGTCGGCGACGAGGACGTGATGATCGGCATCACGCGGGGGCCGGAACCAGGATTTGGCGTGGGCGAGCTCGACACGGTCTCCGGGCGCGGCGCCGGTGGCCCACCGCGTTCCCGCCGCGTCATCCCCGCGGGCGGTGCGATCACCGACGTGCAGGACGACGTCAACGGTGACGCAGCAGGCCGACGGGTCGTGCTCCCGGACGGAATAGGTCCGGGCCACCCGACCGTCACCATCGGTTGTGCCGAAATAGATTCCGAGCGCGGTGTCCCCGAACCGCGGCAGCTGCAGAAGACTCAGCTCGGGGGCGTGGATGACCACCCGCTGCATGTTCCGGCCCAACGGCGCCGACTGCACCACCGAGCCCGCCACCACGGGGGCGGTCAATGGCGCTTGGACGGCGGCCAGGGCGGTTCGCCGCAGAGCGCCAGCAGCGCGTTCTCGATCACTTCGGGCAGCGCGGGGTGGATCCAGTACTGGCCGCGCGCCATGTCCTGGGCCGCCAGGTCGAAGTTCATCGCCTGGATCAGCGGTTGAATCAGCGACGACGCCTGATGTCCCATGATGTGCGCGCCGAGTATCAGGCCGCTGTCGTCGTCGACGATGATCTTCGCGATCCCCGTCGTATCCTCCATGGCCCAGCCGTACGCGACGTCGCCGTAGTCCTGGATCTTGACCCTGATATTCAAACCTTTTGCCCGTGCTTGGTTTTCAGTCAGCCCGACGCTCGCGATCTGTGGGTCGGTGAAGACAGCCGAGGGCACATTGCGATGGTCGGACGGCATGAGCGCATCGGTGTCGTCCCAGTCCTGCAGGAGATTGTGTTTCACGCGGCGCGCCTCATGATTGGCCACATGCTTGAGCTGATAGTCCGACGACACGTCGCCGAGTGCGAACACGTTGCGCGCGGTGGTGCGCTGGAACTCGTCGACGACGACCTGTCCATTGGCATTGACCTTGACACCGGCCAATTCCGCGTCGAGCCGATCGCCGTTGGGGACGCGCCCAGTGGCGACGAGCAGCGCGTCGCCCCGCACCTTCGAGCCGTCCGTGCAGGTGATCTCGACACCGTCGCCGACGTCGTGCGCGTCGGCCAGCTCATGGTGATTGCGGATCTCCCATTTCCTCGACGCGATGTCGGTGAACCGCATGGCGATATCGTCGTCGTGGCCGCGCAGCAGGGAGCTGCCGCGGATCATCAGCGTCACGTGGCTGCCGAGCGCCGAGAAGATATGGGCGAACTCGCAGGCGATGAAACCACCGCCGATGATGATCAAGTGCTCGGGCACGTCCGCGATACGCATGATGGTGTCGCTGGTGTGATAGCTCACCCCGCATGCCGTGACGGCGTCGGGCGCGATGGCTCTGGAGCCCGCCGCGATCACCACCTGATCGGCGGTGAATTCGTCGCCGTCGTCGGTGCGCAGGGCGTAGCGGCCGTCGGGCTTCGTTTTCGCGAAACGCGCGTGGCTGCCGAAAACCTCGACGTTCGGTGAGGACCGCCGATAGTTCTCGCCGCCGTCTGCGATCGGATCGATGCGGCCGAACACTCGGGACACGATGTCTGGCCACCGCACCCCGTCGAGATGGGCGTCGATGCCGTAACGCGATGACTCCCTTACCTCTTGGGCGACTCCGGCGGAGTAGACGAACATCTTGGTCGGGATGCAGCCAACGTTGAGGCACGTCCCGCCGAATACACCCTGTTCGCAGATCGCCACCCGTCTGTCGCGGTAGCGCTCATCGAGGATCGAGTTGCCCGAACCGGTTCCGATGATTGCGATGTCGAAGTGAGTCATCTGGTCACCCCTCGGTCGGGTTGCGTAGTCGAGCCCGCGACATGCGCGTCAAGCCAGCGGTCCAATTCGTCGTAGGCGGCTTGGCGCGCTTCGGGAACGGACAGGAACACGTCGTGCTTGGCGTCGGTGATCGGCACGACGGTGCTCCGGTTGCCGATGCAGCCCGCCCAGCGGGCGATCTGATTGACGTCGAGCACTGCGTCCCCGCGCTGGATGACGTTCGGGTCGGACACCTCACGCACGCTGCGATCCGAGCGCAGGATCAGGTTGGGCACACCGACGTCGAGCCCGCGGTGAAGTTTGGCGTGGCCGCGCCGGATCGCGTGGATCCAGCCGAACGTCACCGGAAATCCGCCGATGGGCTTCCATTTGAGGTCGTAGTCGAATTCGCCCGAGTAGTCGCGGTGCAGCGTCGAGCCGTACCCGCCCTCGGGGACCGGTGCGCGCACCACGGTCTTCTTGCGAACTCGGGACAGCGCCGCGATCGCCGCACCGGTGGGAGCCGCGCGCAGGAACGCCGGACCCTGCAGATCCAGCCACGGGCTGTTCAGCACCAACCCGCTGACGCGGTGCCGCTGCGTCGATCCGTGACTGCGGAGGCGGTCCAGGAACAGCGAGACGATGAGGCCACCCGCGGAGTGCCCGTAGACGAGCACGTCGGCCGACGTCTCGGTGTTGATCACGCCCAACGCGCGGATCAGCTCGTGGTCGTAGCGGGCCAGGTCGGTGGTGAAGTGAGGTGTCTGGCCCTCCCGCCACGATCGCCCGCATTTGTGCAGATCCAGCGCGTAGACCGCAAACCCGCGATCGGCCAGGTGATCCGCCAGTTCGGTGTGGAAGAAGTAGTCGGTGAAACCGTGTACCACCAGCACGGCACGGGTGGCCGTCGGGTTGATGTCGCCGCGGCGCACCAGCGTGGCGACCAGCCGTCCTTCTCCGTCGGGGTCGGGCCCCAACTCGAACGTCTGTTGCCGGTAGCCAGCCAGCACATCCGCCGTCCACTCGGTCACCCAGATGAGCTTAGTCGTGGCTCGCGGCCCACCTGGGGCGACGGCCGGAGAGGGCCGCGGGATAACCTGAAATCCGCCAGACAGGACCAAACCGAGTATGGAGGATGATCGATCGGGTGGCTGACCCTCAGGTAGCCGTGGACTCGATAGTCGAGGACCACGTTGGGGCGGTGAGCGCCCGATGACGGTCGCGCTACGCCGAAGCTGGGCCAAGGATCTGGACGCCGCGACGCTCTACGAACTGCTGAAGTTGCGCGTCGAGGTCTTCGTCGTCGAACAGGCCACCCCGTACCCGGAATTGGACGGGCGCGATCTGCTCACCGAGACCCGCCACTTCTGGCTCGAAAGAGCCGACGGCGAGGTCATCTGCACACTGCGGCTGATGGAAGAACATCCCGGCGGCCAGAAGGGCTTTCGCATCGGGCGCCTCTGCACCAAGCGAGAGGCGCGCGGCCAGGGGCACACCACCCGACTGCTGCAGGCGGCACTCGCCGAGGTCGGCGATTACCCGTGCCGCATCAACGCGCAGACCTACCTCGAAGAGATGTACGCCCACCACGGATTCGTCCGCGACGGGGCCGAATTCCTCGACGACGGCATCCCGCACGTCCCCATGGTCAAGTCATGACGGTCTACCCGTTCAGCGCGATCGTCGGCCACGACCGCCTGCGCCTGGCGCTGCTGCTGTGTGCGGTGCGCCCGGAGATCGGTGGCGTGCTGATCCGCGGCGAGAAAGGCACGGCGAAGTCGACCGCCGTGCGCGGATTGGCCGAGGTGCTGGCCGCGGTGGACGGGGCCGCGCTGGTCGAATTGCCCATCGGGGCGACCGAGGACCGTGTCGTCGGCTCGATTGACCTGCAGAAGGTGCTGCGCGACGGTGAGCATGCGTTCTCGCCCGGGCTGCTGGCCCGTGCGCACGGCGGAGTTCTCTACGTCGACGAGGTCAATCTGCTGCACGACCACCTCGTCGACGTGCTTCTCGACGCCGCCGCCATGGGGCGGGTGCACGTCGAGCGCGACGGCGTCTCGCACAGCCACGACGCGCGATTCGTACTCGTCGGGACGATGAATCCCGAAGAGGGCGAACTGCGCCCCCAGCTGCTCGACCGGTTCGGCCTCACCGTCGACGTACACGCCTCCCGTGATGTGGATGTGCGGGTCGAGGTCGTCCGGCAACGGATGGCTTTCGAAACAGACCCGGTCGGCTTCGCCGAACGCTATGCCGAGGCCGACGCCGAACTGGTCGGCCGCATTGCCGCGGCGCGCGACAGGTTGAGCTCGGTGACGTTGCCGGACAGCGAGTTACGGCGGATCGCAACCCTCTGCGCGGCGTTCGACGTCGACGGTATGCGCGCCGATCTGGTGGTGGCCAGGACGGCGGTCGCGCACGCCGCGTGGCGCGGGGCCGACACCGTCGCCGAGGAAGACATCCGGGTGGCCGCCGAACTCGCATTGCCGCACCGGCGACGTCGCGACCCGTTCGACGATCCCGGTCTTGATCCCGAGCAGCTCGATGAAGCGATGCAACAGGCGGGGGAGTCTGCCGACCCTGAGCCGGAGCCCGACCCGCCCGGTGGCGGCGAAACCCCGCCCATTGAGTCATCGGATCAGGCTGCGCTACAGGGAAATTCGCGTTCATCCACTCGACCCAGCGCACCGCCGTCCACGGTGTTCCGCACCCGGACGCTCGTCGTCCCCGGCGTGGGCGACGGGGCGCCTGGACGCAGATCCCGGGCACGCAACCGCACCGGGACCGTCATCTCGTCGACCACACACGCAAACGAGGGACACGGATTGCACGTATTCGGGACGCTGCTCGCCGCGGCCGAACACCAGCGGGTGCCCGGGCGTCCGCGGCCGACGGTGGACGATGTGCGTCACGCCGTTCGGGAAGGGCGGGAAGGCAATCTGGTGATCTTCGTCGTAGACGCGTCGGGATCGATGGCCGCCCGCGACCGGATGTCGGCGGTCAGCGGAGCCGCGCTGTCGCTGTTGCGCGACGCGTATCAGCGGCGCGACAAGGTCGCCGTCATCACGTTCCGCCAGACCGATGCCCGGTTGCTGCTGCCGCCGACGACGTCGGTGCACATCGCGAGCCGCCGCCTGGCCCGTTTCGACACCGGCGGCAAAACTCCACTGGCGCAAGGACTGCTGGCCGCGCGCGACGTGGTGGTCCGGGAGAAGGCTCGGGACCGGGCACGCCGCAGTCTGGTGGTGGTGCTGACCGACGGCCGAGCCACTGGCGGTCCTGATCCGCTGGGACGCGCACGGGAGGCGGCCGCCCGGCTGGTGGCCGAAGGTGCGACCGCCGTGGTGGTCGACTGCGAGACTTCCTATGTGCGATTGGGTTTGGCCGAGCAACTGGCCGGCAACCTGGGTGCTCCCGCGGTGCGGCTGGCGCACCTGCGCGCGGATAACCTCACCGACGTCGTCCGCACCGCCGCCTGAGTTTGGGCCCACACGAAGTAAGGGAGGGAGGTACCCATGCCTCAGGGTCAACCGGCCACCGTCCCCGAGGACGGGCTGACCACCCGCGCTCGACGCAACGCCCCACTGCTCGCAGTGCACACCGGTGCCGGCAAGGGCAAGTCGACCGCCGCGTTCGGCATGGCGTTGCGGGCGTGGAATCAGGGCTTTTCCGTAGCGGTGTTCCAGTTCGTCAAGAGCGCCAAATGGAAGGTGGGCGAAGAGACGGCCTTCGGCCAGTTGGGTCGGCTGCACGACGAGCACGGGGTCGGCGGCGCCGTCGAATGGCACAAGATGGGTGCGGGCTGGTCGTGGTCGCGTAAGCACGGCAGCGAGGAAGATCACGCGGTCGCCGCGTCCGACGGCTGGGCAGAGATCGCCCGCCGCCTCGCCGAGGAACGCCACGACTTCTATGTGCTCGACGAGTTCACCTATCCGCTGAAGTGGGGCTGGATCGACGTCGACGAGGTGATCGAGGTGCTGACGCACAGGCCCGGCACCCAGCATGTGGTCATCACCGGTCGCGACGCCCCGCAGCAATTGCTCGACGCCGCCGACCTCGTCACCGAGATGACCAAGGTCAAACACCCCATGGACGCCGGCCGCAAGGGCCAAAAGGGCATCGAATGGTGAGTACCCCCGCCGTGGTCATCGCCGCCCCGGCATCCGGCGGTGGAAAGACCACTGTGGCAACGGGTTTGATGGGTGCCCTACGGAAAGCGGGCCACTCCGTCGCGCCGTTCAAGGTCGGGCCGGACTTCATCGATCCCGGATACCACGCACTGGCCGCACAGCGCCCTGGCCGCAACCTGGACCCGGTTCTGTTCGGCGAACATCGCATCGGCCCGCTGTATCGGCATGGCAGCGCCGCGGCCGACATCGCGGTCGTCGAGGGCGTGATGGGCCTGTTCGACGGGCGGATCGCCGACGGCTTCACGGGCCTCGCCGAAGGGTCCACTGCGCACGTGGCGGCCCTGCTCGGTGCGCCTGTGATCCTGGTGGTCGACGCACGTGGCCAGAGTCACAGCGCCGCCGCACTGCTGCACGGCTTCTCGACGTTCGACTCGACGATCCGGGTCGCCGGCGTCATCCTCAACCGCGTCGGGTCAACGCGCCACGAGGAGGTGCTGCGGCAGGCGTGCGAACACGCCGGGCTGGCCGTCTTCGGCGCGATCCCGAGAGTCGACGAGTTATCGGTTCCGTCAAGACATCTCGGCCTCGTGACAGCCGTCGAGCACGGCATCCGGGCCCGTGCCGCGGTGGAGGCGATGATCGGCCGCGTCGAACGTCACGTCGACCTGGCGGCGATCACCGAGATCGCGGCCAGCCGAGTCGCCGACGAGCCCTGGGATCCCGCGGCCGGCGGTCCCGTCACCGAGGACGTGACGGTGGCGCTCGCCGCGGGCAAGGCTTTCAGCTTCGGTTACGCCGAGCATCGCGAACTGCTACTGGGCACCGGCGCCGACGTCGTGGAATTCGACCCGCTGACCGAACCGCTGCCGCCGCGGACCGCCGCACTCGTCCTACCCGGCGGCTTCCCGGAACAGTTCGGTACCGAACTGTCGGGCAATGAGGTTGTGCGGCAACAGATCAAGAGCCTCGCCGCATCCGGCGCACCGGTGCACGCCGAATGTGCCGGGCTGGCTTATCTGGTCGACGATCTCGACGGGCAGCCGATGTGTGGTGTGCTGTCTGGCTCGGCACACTTCACCGACCGACTGACGCTGGGTTACCGCAACGCCGTCGCGGTGAGCGAATCGCCGCTGTATGAAATCGGGGACCGTACTGTCGGTCACGAATTCCATCGCACCGCAGTGGAATTCACCAAAGGCTATGCACCAGCGTGGGTGTTCGGCGACCGCCCGGCCAATCGGACCGAAGACGGTGCGGTAGACGGCGGTGTGCACGCGAGCTACCTGCATACCCATCCGGCCGCACACCCGCAAGCGATATCGCGCTTCGTCGCCGCGGCGGAGTCGAGTTTCTACTCCAGCCACCACAACCTCTAAACTCGGCAGGTGACCGAGAACGCCTACCTCGTCGGCCTGCGCCTTGGTGGCAGGAAGGTCGTGGTCGTCGGGGGCGGCACCGTGGCGCAACGCCGACTCCCGCTGCTGGTGGCCAATGGCGCCGACGTGCACGTCATCTCCCGCAGCGCCACTCCGGCGGTCGAGGCGATGGATGGAATCACGTTGGAACTCAGAGAGTTTCGTGACGGCGACCTGAACGGTGCCTGGTACGCGATCGCGGCGACCGACGACCCGGCCGTAAACGCCGCGGTCGTCGCCGAGGCCGAACGGAACCGGATCTTCTGTGTGCGGGCCGACGTCGCGCGCGAGGGCACGGCGGTGACCCCCGCCTCGTTCGAATACGAGGGCCTGGCCGTCGGGGTGCTCGCAGGTGGAGACCACCGCCGGTCGGCGGCGATCCGGTCGGCTGTCCACGAGGCCCTGCAGCAGGGGCTCATCGCCGGCGAGACGCCGGGTGTGCTGCCCGGTGGGGTGGCGTTGGTCGGCGGCGGGCCCGGCGATCCTGAACTGATCACCGTGCGCGGCAGGCGCATGCTGGCCCAGGCCGACGTTGTCGTCGCAGACCGTCTGGCGCCGCCGGAACTGCTCGCCGAGCTCTCGCCGCATGTCGAGGTCATCGACGCCGCCAAGATCCCGTACGGGCGCGCCATGGCCCAGGACGCCATCAACGAGGTCCTCGTCGACCGGGCGAGGGCCGGCAAGTTCGTGGTGCGTCTAAAGGGCGGCGATCCGTTCGTGTTCGCGCGCGGCTACGAAGAGGTGATCGCGTGCGCCGACGCCGGGATTCCCGTCACAGTCGTGCCGGGTGTGACAAGTGCCATAGCGGTGCCCGCGCTGGCGGGTGTTCCCGTCACGCACCGGGGCGTCACGCATGAGTTCGTCGTGGTCAGCGGGCATGTTGCGCCTGAGCATCCCGAATCGTTAGTGAATTGGAATGCGCTGGCCCAGATGTCCGGCACGATCGTGCTGCTGATGGCCGTCGAGCGCATCGAGCAGTTCGCCGAGGCGCTGCTGGACGGTGGGCGACCTGCAGAAACGCCGGTCCTGGTAGTACAACACGGCACCACCGCAGCGCAGCGGACCCTGCGAGCCACCCTCGGCGACGCCGCCGAACGCATCCGCGAAGACGGCGTGCGTCCCCCGGCGATCATCGTGATCGGCCCCGTGGCGGCCTTCGGCGGTTAAAGGATTCTTAAGATTACTGTAAGGTAACCCGCATGACGGCTCTCAATGACGCCGAGCGGGCAGCCATGTTTCGCGACGCCGAAGGTGGGGCAAACCGGTCGTTACCTATGAATGTGGGCTACCCCGGCCAGGAGCGAACCGGCAGGTACCCGGCTTGGCTGCCCTCGCGGCGGTTCATCGCCGCGGTCATCGCGATCGGTGGCATGCAGCTGCTCGCCACCATGGACAGCACCGTCGCGATCGTCGCGCTTCCTAAGATCCAAGACGAGCTGAGCCTCTCCGACGCTGGTCGCAGCTGGGTTATCACCGCATACGTTTTGACGTTCGGCGGGCTGATGCTGCTCGGCGGCCGCCTCGGCGACGTCATCGGGCGCAAGCGCACCTTCATCGTCGGCGTCACGCTGTTCACGATCGCCTCGGTGCTGTGCGGTCTCGCCTGGAACGAGGCGACCCTGGTCACCGCCCGGTTGCTGCAGGGTGTGGGCGCGGCGATCGCATCGCCGACCGCTCTGGCGCTGATAGCGACCACGTTCCCGAAGGGACCCGCGCGCAACGCCGCGACCGCGATCTTCGCCGCCATGACGGGCATCGGATCTGTCATGGGCCTCATCGTCGGCGGCGCGCTGACCGAGGTGTCCTGGCGCTGGGCATTCCTGATCAACATCCCCATCGGCCTACTGATGATCCACCTGGCCCGCAGGACGCTGCGCGAAACGCACCGTGAGCGGCTGAAGCTCGACGCCACCGGCGCGATCCTGGCCACGCTCGGCTGCACCGCCGCGGTGTTCGCGTTCTCGATGGGGCCCGAGCAGGGCTGGGTGTCGCCGCTGACCGTCGGCTCCGGTCTGGCCGCTTGCGCGTTCCTGCTGGCGTTCGTCTACGTCGAGCGCACCGCCGAGAACCCGGTGATGCCGCTGGAACTGTTCAAGGACCGCAACCGCGTTGCGACGTTCGCCGCGGTGTTCCTGGCCGGCGGTGTGATGTTCACGCTAACGGTCCTAATCGGCCTGTACGTCCAGGACGTCATGGGCTACAGCCCGCTGCGGGCAGGCGTCGGGTTCATCCCGTTCGTGGTCGCGCTCGGGATCGGCCTCGGCGTGTCGTCGCAGCTGGTGCAGAAGTTCCCGCCGCGGTGGCTGGTGATCGCCGGCGGTGTTCTGGTCCTCGGTGCGATGATCTACGGCTCCACGCTGGATGCCAACATCCCGTACTTCCCGAACCTGGTCCTGCCGATCACGATCGGTGGCTTGGGCATCGGGATGATCGTGGTCCCGCTGATGCTGTCGGCGATCGCCGGCGTGGGATTCGACCAGATCGGCCCGGTGTCGGCGATCGCGCTGATGCTGCAGAACCTCGGTGGCCCGGTCGTGCTTGCCATCATTCAGGCCGTCATCACGTCGCGCACGCTCTACCTGGGCGGTACCAACGGCCCGGTAAAGGACATGGACGCCGCGCAGTTGCACGCCCTGGATCAGGGTTATACCTACGGCCTGCTGTGGGTCGCCGCGGTCGCGGTGATCGTGGGCGCCGTCGCCCTGTTCATCGGCTATACCGCCGCGCAGGTGGCGCACGCGCAGGAAGTCAAGGACGCGATCGACCAGGGCGAGCTGTGACTTCGGTGTAGTTGGTCGCGCACACCGCAACTGACTACACCCGATTCTCCGGTCGGTAGGCTGGCAACCCATGTCTGCGGTGGGCGGTTCCTCAGGGTCGGACCGGGCCACCAAACCGCTGTCGTCATCGGTGCTGGGCCCGGCGATCATCGCGATCACCGGCATGCAGCTCATGTCGACGCTCGACGGCACCATCGTCATTGTCGCGCTGCCTCGAATGCAGGCCGATCTCGGCCTCTCCGACCCCGGCAAGAGCTGGGTGATCACCGCATACGTACTCGCTTTCGGTGGGCTGCTTTTGCTCGGAGGGCGCATAGGCGACGCCATCGGCCACAAGCGCGCGTTCCTGTCCGGCGTCGGCGTGTTCACAATCGCGTCGTTGGTGTGCGGGCTGTCCACCGACGGGGTGACGCTGATCGTCGCGCGTGCGGTGCAGGGCACCGGTGCGGCGATCGCCGCACCGACGGGCCTGGCCCTGATTGCCACGACGTACGCGGTCGGGCAGGCCCGTAATCGCGCGATGGCGGTGTCGGCCGCGATGCAGGGCATCGGTTCGGTCCTGGGGCTGGTGCTCGGCGGCGCCTTGACCGTCATCTCGTGGCGCTTGGCGTTCCTGATCAACATTCCGATCGGCATCGTGATCATCATCGTCGCCGTTCTGAAGGTCAACGAGACGCATCACGAACGGCTGAAGCTCGATGTCACCGGCGCCATCCTGGCCACTCTGGGTTGCACCTCGGCGGTGCTGGTGTTCACGCAGGGCCCACCGCGAGGCTGGGTCGACCCGTGGGTGATCGGCGCAGGCGTCGCCTCGGCGATCTTCTTCATCGCGTTCCTGATCGTCGAGCGCCAGGCCGACCATCCGATCGTGCCGTTCTCGGTGTTCGACAACCGCAACCGGGTGATGACCTTCATCTCGCTGTTCCTTGCGGGCGGCGTCATGTTGACGCTCAGCGTGATGGTCGGCCTGCTCGTGCAGGATGTGCTCGGCTATTCACCGCTGCGCGCGGGCGTGAGTTTCATCCCGTTTGCGATCGCGTTCGGCATCGGCAGCATCGTGGCGGCCAAGCTCGCGCCGCATGTGGCGCCGCGCTGGCTGATCCTCGGCGGCGGGTTGTTCGTGCTCGCCGCCATGCTGTACGGCTCGACGCTGGACCGCGACGTCCCGTACTTTCCGGACCTGTTCGGACTCGTCATCGTCGGTGGCTTCGGCATCGGCGCGATCGCGGTGATCCTGCCGTTGTGTGCGATCGCCGGGGTGGGACCGAAGGAGATCGGCCCGGTGTCGTCGATCACGCTGATGGTGCAGAACCTCGGCGGTCCGGTGGTGCTGGTCGTGATCCAGGCCGTGCAGACCTCCCGCACGCTCTATCTGGGCGGTACAACGGGTCCGGTCAAGGACATGACTCCCGCGGAGCTTGATGCGCTGGGCTACGGCTACACGTACTCGTTGCTCTGGGTCGCTGGGGTTGCGGTGATCGTCGGCGTCACGGCGTTCTGGATCGGATTCTCGGCACGCCAGATCGCGGCCGCCCAGCACACCCGGGAGGCGGTCGAGGCGGGCGAGCTGTAGTCGAGCCCATCAGTAAGGTTGTCCGCTGTGATCACCCGCATGTCCGAGCTGTTCCTGCGCACCCTGCGTGACAACCCCGCCGACGCCGAGGTTGCCAGCCACAAGCTGTTGATCCGGGCCGGCTATGTCCGCCCGATCGGCCCGGGGCTGTACAGCTGGCTGCCGCTGGGTCTGCGGGTGCTGCGCAAGATCGAGGCGGTCGTCCGCGTCGAGATGAACCGTATCGGCGGGCAGGAGATTCTGTTTCCCGCGCTGCTGCCCAAGGCGCCGTACGAGATCACGAACCGCTGGACCGAATACGGCGATGGCGTCTTTCGGCTGCAGGACCGCAGACGCAACGACTACATGCTGGGGCCGACACACGAAGAGTTCTTCACTATGACGGTGAAGGGGGAGTACAGCAGCTACAAGGATTTCCCGCTGCTGCTGTTCCAAATCCAGACGAAGTATCGCGACGAGGCGCGCCCGCGGGCCGGCATCCTGCGGGGGCGTGAGTTCGTCATGAAGGATTCGTATTCGTTCGACGTCGACGACGATGGACTGCGGGCGCAGTATCAGGCGCATCGCGCCGCTTACCAACGCATCTTCGACACGCTGGGCGTGAAGTACGTGATCGTCTCGGCGGTGTCCGGCGCCATGGGTGGCAGTGCGTCCGAGGAGTTCCTGGCCGAAAGCGACATCGGCGAGGACACGTTCGTGCGCTGCGATGAATCCGGTTATGCCGCCAACGTGGAGGCCGTCACCACGGCAGTCCCGGACGCGCTGCCGATCGAGGGTCAGCCCGACGCCACGGTGTACGACACCCCGGACACGCCCACGATCGCGACGCTCGTCGCTTGGGCCAACTCGGTACTGGACCGCGAGGTCACCGCCGCGGACACGCTCAAGAACGTGATGCTGAAGACCCGGGTGCCCGGTGGTGACTGGGAACTGCTGGCCGTCGGCGTGCCCGGCGATCGCGAGGTCGATGACAAGCGGTTGGGCGCCGCGCTGGAACCGGCCGAGTACGCGCTGCTCGACGACGCCGACTTCGCCAAGCACCCGTTCCTGGTCAAAGGCTATATCGGCCCGAAAGCGTTGCTGGCCAACAAAGTTCGGTTCCTGGTCGACCCGAGGGTGGTCGACGGCACGTCGTGGATCACCGGCGCCGACGAACCGGGTAAGCACGTGGTGGGCTTGGTCGCCGGACGGGACTTCGTCGCCGACGGCACGATCGAGGCAGCCGAGGTGCGCGACGGTGATCCCTCACCCGACGGAGCAGGACCCCTGGTTTCCGCCCGTGGAATCGAGATCGGCCACATATTCCAGTTGGGCCGCAAGTACACCAATGCGTTCGAGGCCGATGTGCTCGGCGAGAACGGTAAGCCGGTGCGCTTGACCATGGGGTCCTACGGCATCGGGGTGTCGCGGCTGGTCGCGGTGATCGCCGAACAGCACCACGACGAGCTGGGCCTGCGCTGGCCGTCGTCGGTGTCCCCGTTCGACCTTCACGTTGTCATCGCCAACAAGGACGACGCCGCCCGCGCCGGCGCCGAGGAGCTGGCCGCCGCGTTGGACGCCCAAGGTCTGCAGCTGCTGCTCGATGACCGGAAAGCCTCACCCGGAATCAAGTTCAAGGACGCCGAGCTACTCGGTGTGCCGTGGATCGTGGTGGTCGGCCGGGGCTGGGCCGACGGCGTCGTGGAGTTGCGCAACCGGTTCACCGGCGAAAGCCGGGAAATCCCAATCGAAAACGCGGCCACTGACATCTCGACTGCACTGAGAACCTGAGCGCCGGGCACATGCGCCAGGTCGGTTCTACTCAGAGCCGCCTGGGAAGGCGACCGTGATCGGCGTCGTGCCCAGAGCGCGGGTCCATCGTGCCGCCCTGACCGCGCAATCCGTCAGCGCGCCCACCGCGAACGCGCGCTCCTTCTCGTCGGTGGCCTGTTCCACGACGGCCCGCCACGCGACCGCGGAGTCTTCTTCCATTCGCACCGCGAGATTGGCCGCGTCGGTGGGGTTGTCCACCTCGATCGGCAACTCGTACCCTGCCGCGGGCAGCGGGGCGTCCACGGAACGCGCCTGCAGCATCGCCAACGCCTCCTCGCGCTGTCGGCGGTGCGCGGCCATCGACGACGACACGAGGTAGTTCAGGTCGGGAACGGAATGAGCCGACACGATGCCGTAGCCGTAGATCGACGCCTGCGCCGTCGCGATCGCGTCGAACAGCGCGGCGTCGGCGGCGTTCTGCGGCCGCGCCGGGCTGGTCGGTTCGGCGGCCCTCGACGACGTCGTCGTCGAGGGTGTCGGTTCGGGGGACGTCATTGCGTGCTCCCCGGCGGAACCAATGCCACCGTGTAGGCCGCGGTGCATGCCGCGGCGATCGAGCCCAGCAGGCCGGCTCGGTAACCCGACATCTTGGTCGCCAGCGCGGTCGCGCTGGACGCGGACTGCGTCAGCGCGGAGATGACGTCCTTCACCATCGGGGCCGTGGACGGCGCCGCCGTCGTGCTGGTCGGGGTGGCGGTGGGCGCATCCGTCCCGCGCATCCTGACCAGTTCGTCGGTCAGCGCCTGAGCGTGCGCCGCTCGCTCGGACGCGACGGCGTTCAAGGCCTCGACGATGTCGCCCCGCGCGGCGGCCGCCGCGTCGGTGGCCAATTGGCTGTCGCTGCGGGCCCGTTCGAGTTGGGCGGCCAGCTCGCCGACCTCGGGAGGCGGTTCCGACGAACCGCACGCGGCCGCCGACGCGCCGAGCAATGCCAAGGCCGCCGTACCGATCAGCACTCGCCGCCTGCTGACGGTCGGGTTCGGGCTCGGCACGTGCAACATCTTGCCATTGCAGCGACCGCCGACGCCCACCGCGCTTTTGCCGGTTGCCGCGGCGGCGCTGGCGTATCGTTGAAAGGCGGTTTCAGTGTCCAAGTGCCAGGACACGCCGAACCTGTGTCCGAACAATTCAAGATGAGGAGCTCGCCGTGACGGAGCGGTCTGCGGGATTACCTTCGCAGCAGCAGGTCATCGAGCTGCTTGGTGGTGAATTCGCGCGCGCAGGCTACGACATCGAAGACGTCATTATTGACGCCGCAGCGCGTCCGCCCCGCATCACGGTGGTGGCCGATAGCGACGACGGTCTGAATCTGGATTCGGCCGCCGCACTGTCACGATCCGCATCCGAACTGTTGGACCGTGTCGACGGCGACGCGACGCCATACGTCCTCGAGGTCACGTCGCCGGGAGTGGACCGCCCGCTGACCACCGAGAAGCACTTCCGTCGCGCGCGCGGCCGCAAGGTCGAGCTGACGCTGTCCGATGGCGCCGAATTGACTGGCAGATTAGGTGAAACCAGCGATGGCACCGTGCGATTGGTGGTACGTAAAGGGCGTGGTGCCGATCTGTCGGTCCGTGAGCTATCGATGGAGGACATCGCCAAAGCGGTTGTGCAGGTTGAGTTTTCACCTCCGAACAAGCATGAGTTGGAGCTGACCGGTCAAGCTGGGAAGGGGGGCCCGCGGTGAACATCGACATGGCGGCATTGCACGCCATTGAGGCTGACAAAGGGATTTCGGTCGACGTCGTTGTCGAAACCATCAAGTCGGCGCTGCTGACGGCGTACCGCCACACCGAGGGGCACGAGGCGGACGCGCGCATCGAGATCGACCGCAAGACGGGCGTCGTGCAGGTGCTCGCGCGAGAAACCGACGAGGACGGCAACGTCATCTCCGAATGGGACGACACGCCAGAGGGTTTCGGCCGCATCGCGGCGACCACCGCGCGTCAGGTGATCCTGCAGCGGTTGCGCGATGCCGAGAACGAGAAGAACTACGGCGAGTTCTCGGCCCGCGAGGGTGACATCGTCGCCGGTGTCATACAGCGCGATGCCCGAGCCAATGCGCGCGGCCTCGTCGTCGTGCGCATGGGCAGTGAGACCAAGGGATCCGAAGGCGTCATCCCGTCGGCTGAACAGGTGCCGGGGGAGCGCTACGAACACGGCGACCGCCTGCGTTGCTACGTCGTCGGCGTCACCCGCGGCGCACGCGAACCGTTGATCACGCTGTCGCGCACCCACCCCAACCTGGTGCGCAAGCTGTTCTCGCTGGAGGTCCCCGAGATCGCCGAAGGGTCGGTCGAGATCGTGGCGGTCGCCCGCGAGGCCGGCCACCGGTCCAAGATCGCGGTGACGTCGCGGGTGCCGGGGCTCAACGCCAAGGGCGCCTGCATCGGTCCCATGGGCCAGCGGGTACGCAACGTGATGAGCGAGTTGTCCGGCGAGAAGATCGACATCATCGACTTCGACCCCGACCCGGCGAAGTTCGTGGCCAACGCGCTCTCACCGGCCAAGGTCGTGTCGGTGAGCGTCATCGACGAGGCCGCTCGCGCCGCTCGCGTCGTCGTGCCGGATTTTCAGCTGTCGCTCGCGATCGGCAAGGAAGGGCAAAACGCCCGGCTCGCTGCCCGGCTGACGGGGTGGCGTATCGACATCCGCAGCGATGCAGAGGCCGTACCGGCTGGATGACCCGCTGTTGGTGCCGCGACCGATCGGCACGGACGGCCATTTAGGTGCATCGACCAGGTATGGCTAGACTGAACCGTGATCCAGCGCGAGACTCCGGCTTCGCCGCATAGACGACCAGAAGGACCGGTCCGTACGTGCGTCGGCTGCCGGAAGCGAGAGCTGGCCGTCGAACTGCTTCGTGTAGTGGCTGCGGACGGCGGGAATGGCGAATGTGCCGTGACCGTTGACACCGCCAGAAAGCTGCCGGGGCGGGGTGCCTGGTTGCATCCCGATCCGGAGTGTCTAGACGTAGCAATCCGACGGCGAGCATTCGTCCGAGCGTTACGGATCACCGGTTCACCGGACACCACCGCGGTGCAAGAGCACTTGAGCGCAGTTCGAGGCGCTGAAGTGGCCGCGCACCAAGGCGACAGGACAGGTAGCGAAGAACATGAGCACACCGTGAAGTCTCGATGACCATGCGTCATAGCTAACCCGAGGCGCGGCGCCGACCACCGCTGCCGCCTCCTAGACAGGAGTTGTAGTGGCAGGTAAGGCCCGTGTACACGAGTTGGCAAAAGAGCTCGGTGTCACCAGTAAAGAAGTTCTCGCCCGCCTGAGCGATCAGGGCGAATTCGTCAAATCCGCGTCCTCCACGGTGGAGGCCCCCGTTGCGCGCCGGTTGCGCGAATCCTTCGGCGGCGGCAAACCCGCCGCGGAGAAGGCCCCGGCAAGTGGCAATGGTTCGCCGGCCAGCGCACCGGCCAAGCCCGCCGCGACGACCGCGAAGCCCGGCGCTCCCAAGCCGGCGGCGCCTGCGCCCCCGCCCGCAGCACCCGAGGAGCCTGCGGCACCCCCGGCAGCCGCCGCGACGCCGCAACCCGCGGCCCCACCGGCCGCACCCCCGGCTCAGCCTGGACCGACCCCGGGTGCGACGCCCGGTCCGCGGCCAGGCCCGGCGCCCAAGCCCGCCGCGCGGGCACCGCGCGTCGGCAACAATCCTTTCTCTTCCCAGACGCCTGTCGAGCGGCCGGCTCCGCGTCCGCAGGCGCCCCGTCCGGGTGCCCCGCGGCCAGGAGCTCCTCGCCCGGGCATGTCGCCGGGCAACATGCCTCCGCGTCCGGCCGGACCCCGGCCCGGTGTCGGCGCCGGCGGCGGTCGCCCCGGCGGCCCCCGTCCCGGTCCAGGTGGCCGTGGTCCAGGTGGCGGCAGCGGCGGTGGTCGTCCAGGCGGTCCCGGCGGCGGTGGCGGCGGCGGTAATTACCGTGGCGGTGGCGCCGGCGGTGGTGGCGCCGCAGGCGGAGCGGCTGCTGGAGGTTTCCGGGGTCGTCCCGGTGGTGGCGGTCGTCCCGGCCAGCGCGGTGGCGCTGCGGGTGCGTTCGGCCGCCCCGGCGGTGCGCCCAAGCGTGGACGCAAGTCGAAGCGGGCGAAGCGCGCCGAATACGAGAACATGCAGGCACCCGTCGTCGGTGGCGTGCGGTTGCCGCACGGCAATGGGGAGGTCATCCGGCTGGCCCGCGGCGCATCGCTGGTGGACTTCGCCGAGAAGATCGATGCCAACCCAGCAGCCCTGGTGCAGGCACTGTTCAATCTCGGCGAGATGGTGACCGCCACCCAGTCCGTCGGTGACGAGACCCTCGAACTGCTCGGCGGCGAGATGAACTACGTCGTGCAGGTCGTGTCCCCGGAGGACGAGGACCGCGAACTGCTGGAGTCTTTTGACCTGTCCTACGGAGAAGACGCAGGGGACGAGTCCGCCTTGGAGGTCCGGCCGCCGGTCGTCACCGTCATGGGTCACGTCGACCACGGCAAGACCCGACTGCTCGACACCATCCGTAACGCCAGTGTGCGTGAGGGCGAGGCCGGCGGCATCACCCAGCACATCGGCGCCTACCAGGTTGCCGTCGAACACGACGGCAGCGAACGGCCGATCACCTTCATCGACACCCCGGGCCACGAGGCGTTCACCGCCATGCGTGCGCGCGGAGCGAAGGCCACCGACATCGCGATCCTGGTGGTCGCGGCCGATGACGGCGTCATGCCGCAGACGGTGGAGGCCATCAACCACGCACAGGCGGCCGACGTGCCGATTGTGGTGGCGGTCAACAAGATCGACAAAGAGGGGGCCGACCCGTCCAAGATCCGGGCCCAGCTCACCGAGTACAACCTGGTCGCTGAGGACTTCGGTGGCGACACGATGTTCGTCGACATCTCGGCCAAGCAGGGCACCAACATCCAGGCGCTGCTCGAGGCGGTGCTACTGACCGCAGATGCCGCACTCGACCTTCGAGCCAACCCCGATATGGAAGCCCAAGGTGTGGCCATCGAGGCGCACCTGGACCGCGGTCGCGGACCGGTTGCCACTGTGCTCATCCAGCGCGGCACGTTGCGCGTCGGTGACTCGATCGTGGCCGGCGACGCGTATGGCCGCGTCCGGCGCATGGTCGACGAACACGGCGAGGATGTCGAAGAGGCGCTGCCGTCACGCCCGGTGCAGGTTGTCGGGTTCACGTCGGTGCCCGGCGCCGGTGACAACCTGCTCGTCGTCGACGAGGACCGCATCGCCCGGCAGATCGCCGACCGGCGCAGCGCGCGCAAGCGCAACGCGCTGGCCGCGCGCACGCGTAAGCGGATCAGCCTGGACGATCTCGATGCAGCGTTGAAGGAGACGTCGCAGCTCAACTTGATCCTCAAGGGCGACAACTCCGGCACCGTCGAGGCGCTGGAAGAGGCCCTGCTCGGTATCGAGATCGACGACGAGGTCGAGCTGCGGGTCATCGACCGCGGCGTCGGTGGTGTCACCGAGACCAACGTCAACCTGGCGTCGGCCTCGGATGCGATCATCATCGGCTTCAACGTCCGTGCCGAGGGCAAGGCCACCGAGCTGGCCAACCGCGAGGGCGTCGACATCCGGTACTACTCGGTGATCTACCAGGCCATCGACGAGATCCAGAGTGCGCTCAAGGGCATGCTCAAACCGGTCTACGAGGAGAAGGAGCTCGGCCGCGCCGAGATCCGCGCGATCTTCCGTTCGTCGAAGGTCGGCAACATCGCCGGTTGCCTCGTCACCTCCGGTCTCATCCGGCGCAACGCGAAGGCGCGACTGCTTCGCGACAACGTCGTGGTGGCCGAGACCGTCACGATCTCGTCGTTGCGACGGGAGAAGGACGACGTCACCGAGGTGCGCGACGGATACGAGTGTGGTCTGACGCTGACGTACTCCGACATCAAGGAGGGCGACGTGATCGAGGCGTACGAGCTCGTCGAGAAGGAACGCACGTGACGAGCCGCTCAGGCCAAGAACAGAGGGTCTGAGTATGCCCGATCCGGCACGGGCACGCCGGCTGGCCAAGCGCATATCCGAGATCGTCGCCACGGCGATCGAGTACGAGATCAAGGATCCGCGACTGGCCGGCGTGACGATCACCGACGCCAAGGTGACGAACGACCTGCACGACGCCACGCTGTACTACACCGTTCTGGGCAGTTCGCTCGACGAGGAGCCGGATTACGCCAGCGCGGAGGCCGGGCTGTCGAAGGCGACGGGTGTCCTGCGCTCGAGGGTGGGAGCGGCGCTTGGCGTGCGCTTCACCCCTACCTTGGCGTTCGCGCGGGACACCGTGCCCGATGCGGCGAACCGGATGGAGGAGCTGCTGGCTCGCGCGCGCGCCGCGGATGAGGATTTGGCGAGAGTTCGTGAAGGCGCTCAGCACGCCGGGGATGCTGACCCGTACCGTGTAGAAGGGGCGCTGGGAACGGAAACATTCACGGGGGACCGAGACGACGAGTTCGACGCTGAGGACACCGGTGACCGCGATCGACAAAGCGACTGACGCACCCGCCATGGGCGACCGGATAGACGCCCGTGGCGCGGCCGACCTGCTGGCCGCGGCGCACAGTGTCAGTGTCGTGTGCCACGTGTATCCCGACGCGGATACGTTGGGCGCCGGTTTGGCTTTGGCGCTGGTGCTCGACAATTCGGGCAAAACCGTTCAGGTCAGCTTCGCCGCACCGGCCGAGCTGCCCGAATCGCTGCAGACGCTGCCCGGCGCACACCTTCTCGTCGAGCCCGACGCGATGCTCCGTGACGCCGATCTGGTGGTGACCGTCGACATCCCCAGCGTCAATCGCCTCGGTGCACTGAGTGAGCTGGCCGACCCCGACCCCGACCGCGAGGTGTTGGTCATCGACCACCACGCCTCCAACCTGATGTTCGGCACCGCCAACTTCGTCGACCCCTCCGCGGACTCCACCACCATGCTGGTGGCCGAACTCCTCGACGCCTGGGGCAAGCCGATCGATCTCGGAGTCGCGCACTGTCTGTACGCCGGGCTCACCACCGACACCGGTTCATTCCGCTGGGCCAGCGCCCGCGCGCACCGCCTGGCCGCCCGGCTCGTCGAGTTGGGCGTCGACAACGCCTCGATCAGTCGGACCCTGCTCGACACGCACCCGTTCGCGTGGCTGCCGATGCTGTCGCGCGTGCTGGCGTCGGCGCAACTGCTGCCTGACGCCGCCGACGGTCGCGGCCTGGTGTATACCGTTGTGGGACACCAGGAATGGGAGAAAGCGCGGCCCGAGGAGGTCGAGAGCATCGTCGACATCGTGCGCACGACCCAACAGGCCGAGGTGGCCGCGGTCTTCAAGGAGATCGAGCCCGGGCACTGGTCGGTGTCGATGCGCTCGAAGTCCTACGACCTGGCGACGCTCGCCAGCACGTTCGGCGGCGGTGGGCATCGACAGGCGGCCGGCTATTCGGCGATCGGGTCCGCCGACGACGTCGTACGGGCGCTCCGCGAGGCCCTCCGCTGACTCTGTCTGCGCGCGCCTCCATCAGCCGGCACATTGACTGAACCGGCCGACGGCCCGGCGGTCCCGACTGGGCCCACGCGTCAGCCGGGGACGACCGGCCGCCGCATCGCCGGACTGGCGCTACCGGCTCTCGGGGTGCTGGCCGCAGAGCCGATGTATCTGCTGTTCGACATCGCCATCGTCGGCCGCCTGGGTGCCTTGCCGCTGGCCGGCCTCGCCATCGGCGGGCTGATCCTGGCGACGCTCAGCTCCCAGATGACGTTCCTGTCCTACGGCACCACCGCGCGCTCGGCGCGGTTCTTCGGCGCAGGCGATCGTCGGGCCGCGGTCGGTGAAGGCCTGCAGGCGACCTGGCTGGCACTGGGTCTGGGCATGGTGATCGTCGTCGTGGTCCAGGTCTGCGCCGTGCCGCTCGTATCAGCGCTGGCTGGGGCGTCGGAGGGCGGCGAGATCGCGGACGAGGCCCTGCCGTGGGTCCGCATCGCGATTTTCGGCGTTCCGGCGATCCTCATCTCGGCGGCGGGCAACGGGTGGATGCGCGGCGTGCAGGACACCGTGCGCCCGCTGCGCTATGTCGTAACGGGGTTCGTGTTGTCGGCCGTGCTGTGCCCACTGCTGGTGTACGGCTGGCTGGGGATGCCGAGGCTCGAACTGGAGGGCTCGGCGTTGGCCAACCTCGTCGGCCAGTGGCTCGCTGCGCTCCTCTTTTTGCGCGCCCTGTACGTCGAGCGGGTGTCCCTGCGGATCGATCCGGCGATCCTGCGGGCACAGGTCGTGCTGGGGCGTGACCTGCTGTTGCGCACCCTGGCCTTCCAGGCGTGCTTCGTCTCCGCGGGCGCTGTCGCCGCCAGGTTCGGCGCCGCCGCGGTCGCGGCGCACCAGGTGGTGCTTCAACTGTGGAATTTCCTCGCCCTGGTGCTGGACTCGCTGGCGATCGCCGCACAGTCGCTGGTCGGTGCCGCGTTGGGCGCGGGTCAGCTGGCGCACGCAAGATCGGTTGCGTGGCGGGTCACGATTTTCTCCACCCTCGCCTCCGCGCTGCTGGCAGGTGTGTTCGCCATCGGCGCCTCGGTGATCCCGAGCATTTTCACCGACGACCGTTCGGTGCTCGACGCGATCGGCGTCCCGTGGTGGTTCATGGTCGCTCAATTGCCGGTCGCCGGAATCGTTTTCGCGCTCGACGGGGTGCTGCTGGGCGCCGGTGACGCCAAATTCATGCGCAATGCCACATTGATCAGTGCGCTGGTCGGGTTCCTGCCGTTGATCTGGCTGTCGCTGGGTTACGGCTGGGGTCTGCTCGGTATCTGGGCCGGGCTGTCGACGTTCATGGTGCTGCGGCTCGTGTTCGTCGGCTGGCGGGCGTTCTCCGGACGCTGGCTGGTGCCGGGCACTGGTTAGGCTGACTGCCATGACACGGCTCGCAATCGCCCTTGCCGCCGGCGCCGCGGCAAGTCTGGTTGCGGTGCCGTCGGCGGCCGCGGAGCCGACCGTCGGCACAGCGGTCTACGTGCAGATCCGCCAGTCGTTCGCCCCGGTGGACGGCGACGACCAGTGCGTCGGCACGTCAGCGCTCGGGCCCGTTCGCCGAGGATCGTCGGTGGTCCTCTCCGAGGGCGGCATTGCGACCGACAGCCCCAAAGTGGCCGTCGGTCAGTTCTTCCGCTCTCGACTCTCCGACGGCGTCTGCGAGGCGCTGTACATCACGAGCGCGCCGACGAGGCCGGCCTTCAACGTCCAGTTCTCCGGCCCCGGCGGTGAGTTGAGTCCGACGTTCGGCCCCACCCCGTCCGAGCCCGTCACGTATCAGCCGGGAATCGAGCAGGTCGTCAAGGTCGACATCGACCTTCCCCCCGGTCCGTGAATTATTCCGCGACGCGCGCGATCACCGACCACCCGTACGGATTCGTGCGTACCTCGATACGATCGAAACCCGCTGTCTTTAAACGGGATTGCAGTGTCACCGGGTCGACCGGGTTGTACGTGTCGCCTTCGTGATGGGCCTCGAGCTCGGCGCTGCCCAGGCTGTCGCTGGCGACCAGCGCCGCGCCTGGCCGGAGGACGCGGGCGACTTCGCCGAACAGCCGGTCCTGCAACTCGATGGTCGGCACGTGATGCAGCATCGTGAAACACGCTGCACCGGTGAACCGGTCGTCCTCGTACGTCAGCGCCGTCGCATCGCCGCGCACGATTTCGACACCGGGCACGTCGGCGAAACGATCCGTCAGCATCGCTGCAAGCTGCTCGTCGATCTCCACCGACGTCAGCTTCGGCACCGACTCGCTGAGCACGTCGGTGGTAGCGCCATAGCCGGGACCGACCTCCAAAACGTCGTCTCCCAAGTCGGTTTCGCCTAACGCCCACGGCAGGATGACCTCGCGAATCATCTGACGCCATTCGTCGCTGCCGCAGCGCTCATGGGCCTCGTTCACCGGACCTGCGCCCTTCCCCGTTCGAATACCGCGGCGCGGTTGGCGGCGATGTCGTCTCCGCTGGCCGAGCGCATCCACGCGATCGCCGAGTCGGCCTCGAGCGCCAGGCCCTCGGCGGTACCGGCATCGTCGATGCGGTGATAGGACGCCAGCAGGGCCCGCACCGCCTTCTGGTTGTTGCCGACGATCGACGCCGCCACCCTGCGCGCGGCGGGCATCAGCTCGTCGTGCGGCACGACCTCGGTGACCAGACCGGCGCGCAGAGCCTCGGTGGCCGAGAGGTAGTCACCGGTCATGCTCATCCGGCGCGCCATTCCGACACCGACCTTCTGCGGTAGCCGCACGGACAAACCCCAGGTCGGAAGCAGCCCGACCCGGGCGTGGGTGTCGGCGAACCGGGCGTTCTCCGAAGCGATGAGGATGTCGCAGTACAGCGCGAGCTCCAATCCGCCCGTCACCGCCGCGCCGTTGATCGCGCCGATCACCGGCTTGGTCATCGCGGGCCACTTCGGCGAGATGTCGGGCAGCTCGGTGGTGTCGCCGAGTTCCTTGAGGTCCAGTCCCGCGCAGAACACCGGGTCGGTGCCGGTGAAGATGACGACGTCGACGTCATCGGCGGTCTCCGCATCCCGCAGCGCTTGGAAGAACTCGGTGCGCAGCGTGTAGGACAGGGCATTGCGCGCCTGCGGGCGGTTCAGCGTCAGCGTCCGCACCCGATCCTGGGTGTTGATCAGCAGGATGTCGGTGTTGTTGGGGTCTGTCATGGCTCGAACCTATCGTGGAGTCATGTGCCGAAACATCACCGAGCTACGCGGACTGGAGCCGGCAGCCACCGCGGAGGAAATCGAAGCGGCCTCACGTCAGTACGTCCGCAAAGTCAGCGGAATCACGCGGCCCTCCGGGGCGAACGTCGAAGCCTTCGAGGAGGCCGTCGCCGAGGTCACCGCGATCACCACCCGGCTGTTGGCCGGGCTGGCGCCACGGCGCCAACCGCCCAAGACGATTCCACCGCTGCGGCGTCCCGAGGTGCGGGCGCGCATCGAGGCCCGAGCCGCCGGCACCGGGTGACTGCGCAGACGCTGACCCAGCCCGCACTCAAGGAGTGGAGCGCGGCGGTGCACGGCCTGCTCGACGGCAGGCAGACGGTGCTGCTACGCAAGGGCGGCATCCACGAGAAGCGGTTCGCGCTCAGCGCATCACGCTTCTTGTTCTTTCCCACGGTCGCCCACAGCCATAGCGAGCGGGTAAGGCCCGAACACCACGACCTGCTCGACGCCGCGGCCGCCGACAGCACCGAGGCCGAGGTCGTCCTGCGGGCCGGCGCCAAAGTTGTCGCCGCCATCGAGGTCGGCCGGCCCGAAAGCCTCGACGAAATTGAGGCGCTGCACATCTGGACCGTCGCATCGGTACGGGCCGATCGGCTGGACTTCCGCCCCAAACACCGTCTCACCGTGCTGGTGGTGCAGGCCAGCCCGTTGCGGGAACCCGTGCGTCTACCGCGCACGCCCGAGTACGCCGGCTGTAAGAGCTGGGTGCCGCTGCCCGTCGATCCGGCCTGGGCACCGCCGGTGCACCCGGCGGACGCGCTCGAGGATGTTGCCGAGCAGGTTCGCCGAGCCGTCGGCTGAGTCACTTTGCTGCAAGTTGCGGACACACACCCATTATTTGAATTGGATATGAGGTACGCGACGTGCGCTTGATTGCTCCCTAAATTGAATGTTGTACAGAATAAACATCGACAAATTCGTCGATTGTCTGGCACAACAGGAATGGATGAGGGAGAAGAAAATGGACATCAAGCCGCGAACTTTCGCAACGCTGTTGGGCGCCGGGGCGGTTGCCGCCGCCATCGCGTCGGCGCCGGGCGCCGCTGGCGCAAGCGTGACGAGTACGCATGATTCCGGCGGTAGCACGACAACGCAGCGCCCCGGCCACGTGTCGATTTATTCGACGCCGCCGGTGGTCTCGCCGCCAAAGGTGTGGGGTTCGCACTCGTCGCCACTTTTTGTTTTGGGTGACTGACCGTACACGAGATGGCGGGCGAAATCGCGCATAGCTGTTCGCCTGCCGTCGTAGTTAGTGTATGCGTTTCCTATGAAATACTTGCATTTCGCGCATTCCGCAATCAGCGGTCGACAATTGTGTTTGCTCAGCGGCCTCAAGGCGCGTCTGGGCCTGCGGGCAGCACGAGCCGGGACACCCCACCCTCGCCGAGGTGCACGGTGTGCGTCGACACCATGAGCTCTCGCGCGCTGACCAGGGGATCGTTGGTTCCGAGATTGCGCACGAACCGCGGATGCGAGCCGCCGGCGACCAGCACCCGGATCCGCGAGCCGGCGCGGAACCGGTGGGCGGTCGCATCCAGCTCGATGCGGACGGTGCCGGGATCACCCGAAGCCGTTGCGCTGCGGCGGTATCCGTCGCTCACGTTGCGGGAGACGCCCTTGGCGTCGACTTCGCTGATGCGGACGAACACGTCGTGGTACGGGTTGTCGCAGGAATGCGTCAACTCGACCACCGGCGTCCCCACGACATACAGATCGGCAGGTAGCCGGTCGCCGGTGAAGCAGAGCACGTCGGGCCGCTCGGCGAGTTTCGCGTCCTTGCGGTAGCCACCCTCGGGTGCGAGCAGGCGGCCGCCGATCGTGGGGGTCGGATCCACCGGGTTGTACGTGAAACGGGTCGGGGATGCGGTGTCGGGCGGCACTGCATCGCCGAGGCGGCCGGTGGGTTGGAGGTAGAGCACTCGCTCGGGCATCGCCGGCGGCCACTCCGGCAGGTCGGTCCAGCCCTTGCCGTTCACCTCGATGCGGACCGGACTGCGCGTTGTTCCTTTGCCACCGACGTGTGCGTCGAACCAGTCCAGCGATTCGCGCGTCACCGTCGCCGCCGCTTTGTACATGACTTGTGTGTGCGTCCACGAGCCGATGGTCGCGGCGACGTCCACCCCGCGCCGTTTCAGCGCGTCGTATTGCGTGAGTGTCTGCTCCAGAAACAGGTCCTGCCAGCCGCCGATCAGCAATACCGGAATATCGTTGCGCTGCAGCGCATCCCACGCGCTCCTGTCGGCCCAGAACGGGTCGTCGGCCTCGGGATGGCTGAGCCATTCCTCCCACCACGTTGCGCCCTTGCCCAACAGCGTCCGGCCGGCATCTCCGGCCGGGAGCCCGCTCGTCGCCCGACTCAACGCACGCCGGGCGCGTAACTGCCGGACCGTCGAACGCAGTTTCGGACCCTCCTGCCGGGCGACCAGGTCGCTCCAGCCGAGGAAGTCGTTCAGTGCGAACGAGCCGGTACCCCAACGCGGTCCGCTGGGATCGTGTAGGCCCACCGTGATGACGGCGGCCTTCATCTCCGGCGGCGGGTCGGCGAGCAAGGCCCACTGGGTGAAGCCGAGATAGGAAAGGCCGATGGTGGCGAACGAACCGGTGAACCACGGCTGGAGCCTCAGCCACGCGACGGTGTCCGCGCCGTCGGCCTTCTCGTGGACCATGGGCACGAAGTCTCCACCGGAGCCGAATGTGCCACGCACGCTTTGGAACACCACGTGGTAACCGCGCGCGGCGTACACGCCGGCGTACATCGAGGAGAACGGGAACCCCCGGCCGTAAGGGCAGCGCACCAGCAGCGTGCCCGCCGGATGGGGAGTCGCGGGCTCGTAGTGGTCGGTGAGCAATTCGACACCGTCGCGCATCGGCACTCGAACGGTGTGCACCGAATATTCGGTCGTCTGCGGAGGCAGGCGAAGCAGTCGGGTCAGGGTCCGGTCGCGGAATGTCCCGAATTTGCCTCGGGACGACGTGGAGGTGGCGTTGTCGGAGACCGCGGTCATCTCACGCACGCTACGCGGGTGGCGCATCGTCGTCCTCGATAGCACTGATCACCTTGGCCATGACCCACCCGATCGCGCGCGTCGCATCGGTCCCGTCGATGCCCCATACCCCCACCAGCCGCTCATAGCTCGGCACGTTCCAGAGCACGTCGAGCAGGGCCGCTGCCATCTGCTGCTGGGCGGCCGACCATGCGGGGGCAGACGCCGACACCGCACGTACGAGCGCTTCGCGCCTCCGGGCGTCGACGCCGACGAACGTCGGATCCTGCGGCGTGTCAACGGATCTCCGTACGGAGAATCGTTGCAAGGACGCGAAGACCCTGGCCGTCACGTCGTCGATGTTGGTCAGGTTGACATCCTCGTAGGAGATGCCCGCCTCGCACTCCAGTCGCTGCATGACCGCGTCGTGCAGATGTCGTTCGGTGGGGAAGTGCCGGTAAACGGTCCGCTCGCCGACGCCCGCGCGTTCGGCCACCGCCTTGAACGTCAGATCTCGCCAGTTCCAGGAGTCGAAGGCGTGCACCAATTCGCTGCCGGCCGCGACGATGCGCTCCCGCGTCTGGGCCGCCTTCTGCTGACGCGCCCGGTTGTCGTAGGTGCGCCGCGCCATTGACGACTCGCTCATAATAGTGACAGTGTACTGTCACCAAATCGACTCCGTGCCGAAGGGGAGGTGCACCGTGCCATCGCTCGACGACCTGACCGGCGCTGCGGTGCAACGCACCGGACTCGACGATTTCGGTGACGACTCCTTCCGCGAGGGCCTGGGAATCCTCGTGCGCGCCCTGGGCGACGAATCGCGACTGAACCCCCGCGGCGAAGCGTTCGTCTACGACCGCATCGGACTGCACCTGTGCCAGCGGTTACAGGTCGAGGACTGGTATCGCCGTCATCCCGAGATCGACGACGAGCAGATCGAGGCGCCGTTGTTCGGACTCGGCCTGCCCCGCACCGGGTCGACGGCGCTGTCGTTCCTGCTGGCCCGCGATCCACACATCCGCTACCTACGCAGTTGGGAGTCCACCCGGCCGTGCCCGCCCCCCTCGACGGTGCAGGGTGACGACCCGAGAATTCCGCTTGAGGCACGGCCCGTTGTCGTCGGCAGCAGGCAACACGTGCCCAACGATGTTGCGGGGCCGATGGAATGCCTCGATCTGATGGCGCTCGACTTCAAATCGCAGATGTTCCAGGCGTTCGCGCAGATACCGTCGTACTCCGACTGGCTGCTGGACCGGGCCGACTTCACGTCCACCTACCACTACGAGCGTCGCGTGCTCAAGCTGTTGCAGTGGGGTGAGCCAACACGACCGTGGCGGTTGAAGTCACCGGCCCACGTGATCTCCCTCGGCTTCCTCGACCGGGTGTTCCCGGACGCCCGATTCGTGATGACCCACCGCGACCCGGCCGACGTGATGCTCTCGGTCGCCGATGTGTACGCCGACATCGTCTCCGGATTCAGCGACGACGTCGACCGCCGGTATCTGGGCGAGCTCAACGTCAAACAGTGGTCGACGGGCATCGACCGCGTGCTGAAGTTCCGCGCCGGCGGAGCCGATCATCGTTTCTTCGACATCGACTTTCGGGCCATGCAGGGCGACCCGATCGGCGAGGTGCGCCGACTGTACGCCTGGCTCGGGGCGCCCGTTACCACTGAGTTCGAGGACGGCATGCGCGCGTGGTGGGCCGAGAACGCCCACAACCACGATCCACACCCAAAAGCCGACCCGAAAGCATTCGGTATCGACGCCGACGCGATTCGGCCGCTGTTCGCCACCTACGTCGACGCCTACCTGGGAGGCTCGCATGGCAATTGACCTGACCGGCGGCATCGACGCCGAGCGTGAATACATGTTCGCGCAGCGACCGGACAACCCGGAGATGCGGGATTCGGTGAGTTTCTGGGTCGTCGACGACCGCGGCAGTGTGGGGTTGCCACGCATCGGTGTCGAAGCGGTCGCCGCGAACTGGGAGGCGCACGGCGTCCAGGTGAACGTCGCGTTCGCCGACGGGCGCGTGTACCGACTGCGTGACGAGGGCCCGAGCGTGTCGCCCATCGGCGCGGACGGCAAGCCGTCGGTGCTGGGCGCGGGCCCGCTCGCGTTCGCGTGCGTCAAACCGTTCGACGTGTGGACGATGACGTTCGACGGAAAGGCCGACGCGACGTCGTCGGCCGATCTGATCGCGGGCCGCAAGGACGGGCCGTCAGTCGACCTGCGATTCGAGGTCGAGGCGACCATGGCGGTGCCGCCGTGGGTGCAGGGCGCACTGCAGGCCGATGCGGATGCGCAGTTGAAGACGTCGATCGTCGGCGATCTCATGGGAGGACCCCGCTACGAGCAGCTATTCCGGGCGACGGGCTCGGTGCACGTGGCCGGCGAACAGCACGCGTTCGCGGGGAGCGGCCTCCGGATCCGTCGCCAGGGCGTACGCCGTCTTGAGGGGTTCTGGGGCCACTGCTGGCAGTCGGCGCTCTTTCCGGGAGGACGGGCTTTCGGCTACATCGCCTACCCACAGCGGCCCGACGGTGAGCCCGCGTTCAACGAGGGCTACCTGTACCTCGGTGATTCGGCTGGCGACGGTGAGCTGATCCCGGCGCGCGCCGTGCAGGCGCCGTGGCTGACGCGTCTGGAGCCCAAGGGCGAGGACGTCTCCGTCGTGCTGGAAACCGAGCGCGGCACCGTGCACATCGAGGGCGAGACCGTGGTGTCGACGCATGACATCACCGACCCCAGCGAGGTGCCCGCCGAAATGCTCGAGAAGATGGCGAATTGGACCTTTCCGGCGCTACAGCAGGCCGGGGTGCGCTATCGCTGGGACGGTGAAGAAACCATCGGAATGCTCGAACGCTCGAGTCCGATGGACAAGATCACTCGTTAGAGGGGCCCTGGAAGATGTAGTGCGGCACCAGCTCGTGGGCGCGCTGCAGGTTGGTCTGCATGCAGTCCGGTGGCGGGTTGGAGTAAATCGTCGAGAAGAAGATCGTCTGTTGGATCAAGCCGTAATCGGTGTCGAATCCGATGGCGCAGGTGATCCACCAGCGGTTGTTCCAGTCGGTCGGCTTCATGACCCACCACTGCGCGGCACGGTGGCCGTCGATGTCGAGTTGGATGGCATCCGCCGGAAGGGCCTCCTCGAACGTCTTCCACACGAAGGCCTCGACGGTCATCTGGTAGTTGCCCGCGTCGTACTTGCACCGCATCCCTTCCTCGGGGATCGGCGGCGTGAAGGTCAGACCGAGGGACCCCATCACGTCGAGCGGGAGGTCACGGCACGGGTTGAACGGATCCGGATCGGTGATGTCGATGACCGGATATTTGATGCTGGTTGTGACGTTGGTCATCGGAATGTCCGAGGCGCGCACCTGCATGGGTTCGCCGGGGTGGGACTGGCCGACCGCGATCACCGCTGCGACGAGCGCACACAGCGCTGCGAAAACGCGCAGCTTGGCGATCATTACACCCCCTGCTGTCGTGGCGGCGGGGCCGCCGGCCTCTGGTCGGATCCTGCCCGGGGAGTGTAGCGGCCCGAAGTCAGGGTCCGAAGCGGAAAAGAGAACATGTTCTAGTTGGGTTGCGAGAGCGCTCGTCGCCCGCACGTAGGCTGGAGGGCTGTGACACGCGACGGTAGGCAGCCCACCCTATGGGCGATCAGCGACCTTCACACCGGTCACACGGGCAACAAGCCCATCACCGAGTCGCTGCACCCGTCCACACCCGACGACTGGCTGATCGTGGCCGGAGATGTCGGTGAACGCACCGACGAGATCTATTGGGCCTTGGACTTGCTGCGGAAGCGCTTCGCCAAGGTGATCTGGGTGCCGGGCAATCACGAGTTGTGGACCACCAACCGCGACCCGATGCAGATCTTCGGTAAAGCCCGCTACGACTACCTGGTCGACGTGTGCGACCAGATGGGCGTCATCACCCCCGAGCACCCGTTCCCGGTGTGGACGGAAGAGGGCGGTCCGGCGACGATCGTGCCGATGTTCCTGCTCTACGACTACACGTTCCTTCCCGAGGGGGCAGCGACCAAGGCCGAGGGGCTTGCCATTGCCCGCGAGCGCAACATCGTCGGCACCGACGAGTACCTGTTGTCGGCCGAGCCCTACGCCACCCGCGACGCATGGTGTCGCGACCGGGTCGCCTCGACCCGCAAGCGGCTCGAGGACCTCGACTGGATGACTCCCAACATCCTGGTGAACCATTTCCCGTTGGTCCGCGAACCGTGCGATGCGATGTTCTATCCGGAGTTCGCGCTGTGGTGCGGCACCACGGCGACCGCCGATTGGCACACCCGCTACAACGCGCTGTGCTCGGTTTACGGCCACCTGCACATCCCGCGCACCACGTGGTACGACGGTGTTCGCCACGAGGAAGTGTCGGTCGGCTATCCGCGGGAGTGGCGGCGCCGCAAGCCATATCGCTGGCTGCGGCAGATACTTCCCGACCCGAAGTACGCGCCCGGTTATCTCAACGAATTCGGCGGGCACTTCGAGATCACGCAGGAGATGCGCGAGCACGCCCAGAAGATGCAGCAGCGCATCCAGGCCAGGTACTGATGACGGTCATGGCGACTCTGCTCTCCGGCGTGCTGCCCGAGCACGGCGATGCGCTGGCCGCGGCGGAGATGTACACGGACCCACCGGAACTCGCCCCGCTGCCTGAAGAAGAGCCGCTGATCGCGAAGTCGGTGGCCAAGCGGCGCAACGAGTTCGTCACCGTGCGTTACTGCGCACGGGAAGCGCTTGGCGAGCTCGGTATCGCGCCCGTACCGATTCTCAAGGGGGAGAAGGGCGAACCGTGCTGGCCCAACGGCGTCGTCGGCAGCCTCACGCATTGTGAGGGCTTCCGAGGCGCGGCCGTGGCGCGGCACGACGCGATCCGCTCCGTCGGTATCGACGCCGAGCCGCACGACGTCCTCCCCAAAGGCGTGCTCGACGCCATCAGCCTGCCGGGGGAGCGCGCTGAGTTACAGGCACTGCCATACGGACTGCATTGGGACCGAATCCTGTTCTGTGCCAAGGAAGCCACCTACAAAGCGTGGTTCCCTGTCACGAACCGCTGGCTGGGATTCGAGGACGCACACATCACGTTCGACGTCGACGCCACCGGCACGGCGGGCGGATTCGAATCACGGATCCTCATCGACCCGTCGGCACCGTCGGGGCCACCGTTGCAGACGCTGGCGGGCCGGTGGTCGGTACGTGACGGTCTCGCGCTCACGGCGATCGTGCTATGACCGAAGCTGGTCTTGTCATCGTGGACAAGCCGGCGGGGATGACCAGCCACGACGTGGTGGGCCGCTGCCGGCGGATCTTCGGCACCCGAAAGGTTGGTCACGCGGGCACTCTCGACCCGATGGCCACGGGGGTGCTGGTGGTCGGCATCGAACGGGCCACCAAGATCCTCGGCATGCTGACGGCGACCGACAAGGCGTATGCCGCGACGATCCGGCTGGGTCAGACGACATCGACCGAAGATGCCGAAGGCGAAGTGCTGCAGACGGTTTCGGCCACTGGAGTTGGTGAGGCGCAGATCGAGACAGCGGTGGCTGCGTTGCGCGGTGAGATCGATCAGATTCCGTCGGCAGTGAGCGCCATCAAGGTCGCTGGACAGCGGGCCTACAAGCTGGCCCGCGAGGGACAAACCGTCGAGCTCGCCCCGCGCAGGGTGCGTATCGCGCGGTTCGACGTGCTATCCGTCCGGCACGAGGGCGATCTCGTCGACATGGACGTCGAAGTGGACTGCTCCAGCGGAACCTACATCCGCGCGCTGGCGCGCGATGTCGGTGCCGCGCTCGGCGTCGGTGGACACCTGACCGCTCTGCGCCGGACCAGGGTCGGCACGTTCGAGCTGGATCAGGCCGCCGGTTTGGAGGACCTCGCCGAACGGCCGCGCCTGTCGTACACGCTCGACGAGGCGTGCCTGCTGGCGTTCCCGCGTCGCGACCTGTCGGCTGAGGAAACCGAGGACACCCGCCATGGCCGGCCGTTGAAAGTCGCTGGTGTTGAGGGCGTTTACGCGGCGACCTCGCCCGACGGACAGGTCATCGCGTTGCTGAGAGACGACGCGGTCCGCACCAAGTCGGTGGTCGTGTTGCGACCGGCCACCCTCTAGCGGTCGCGGGCACGCCGACTGATGGCGCCGATCTAGCCGACCACCCAAATAGCTTCTGCCGCAGGGCTTCCCAACTCCACGGTCGTACCCTTTTCGTGTTCACCCGCATCGGCGGACTTGACCGCCACCGAGATCATGCCCGCAAAGTCGCGGCGGGCCAGCACCAGCAGCCGCGAGTCCAGGCTGATGCCGACACTGTCGAAATACCGCAGCATCTCCGGGTCGGAGTCCGAAATCCGGGCGACGGTCCCGGTGTCACCGTCGCGGCAGACCGACAGCTGGCGGGCGTCCGGGGTGGGGACCCGGCCGTCGGAGGCGGGAATCGGATCGCCGTGCGGGTCGCGCGTCGGATAGCCGAGCTTGGCGTCGATGCGCTCGAGCATCCGCTCGGACACCGCGTGTTCGAGCACCTCGGCCTCGTCGTGCACCTCGTCCCAGCTGTATCCGAGTTCGCGGACAAGGAAGGTCTCCATGAGCCGGTGCCTGCGGACCATCGCGAGAGCGGCCGCGCGGCCGGCGTCGGTCAGTGTCACGGCGCCGTACTTCTCGTGATCGACCAGGCCCTGGTCGGCCAGCTTGCGCACCGACTCCGACGCCGTACTGGCGGATACGCCGAGCCGCTCGGCCAACATCTTGGTGCTGACCTTCTCGTGCGACCACTCCTGGGCAGTCCAGATCACCTTCAGGTAATCCTGGGCGACCATCGTCAAGTCGCGCGGATCACCGTTCACGCTTACGAAGTTTAGGCAGTTGTCACCTGATCTGGCGATCTAGCGCGGCCGTGGCGACGCGTGCGCCGTAGGCTTGCGCTGTGCAGCGCTGGCGGGGACAGGACGAGATCCCGACGGACTGGGGCCGATGTGTCGTCACCATCGGCGTGTTCGACGGTGTTCATCGAGGCCATCAGGAGCTGATCAACCACGCGGTGAAGGCGGGCCGGTCCCGCGGCGTGCCGACGGTGTTGATGACCTTCGACCCACATCCCATGGAAGTCGTTTTCCCCGGCAGTCATCCCGCCCAGCTCACGACACTCACCAGGCGCGCCGAGTTGGTCGAGGACATGGGCATCGACGTATTCCTGGTTATGCCGTTCACCTCGGATTTCATGAAGCTCACACCCGAGCGCTATGTCCACGAACTGCTGGTCGAGCGGCTGCACGTCGTCGAGGTCGTGGTCGGGGAGAACTTCACGTTCGGCAAGAAGGCGGCCGGCAACGTCGACCTGCTGCGCAAAGCGGGTGACCGGTTCGGCTTCGCGGTCGAGAGCATGTCCCTGGTATCTGAGGCCGCAGCCACCAACAGCGAGGAAACCGTCACGTTCTCGTCGACCTACATCCGGTCCTGCGTCGACGCAGGTGACATGGTCGCCGCTACCGAGGCTCTGGGACGTCCGCACCGCGTCGAGGGTGTCGTGGTCCGCGGTGACGGACGCGGCAGGGTCCTGGGCTTTCCGACGGCCAATGTGGCGCCGCCGATGTACTCGGCCATTCCCGCCGACGGCGTCTACGCGGCATGGTTCACGGTGCTCGGCCACGGCCCCATCGCGGGCGCCGTCGTCCCGGGTGAGCGCTACCAGGCAGCCGTCTCGGTCGGCACCAACCCCACATTCTCGGGGCGCACCCGCACCGTGGAGGCGTTCGTCCTCGACACGTCCGCCGATCTGTACGGCCAGCACGTGGCGGTCGATTTCGTCGCGCGCATCCGCGGGCAGGAGAAATTCGCCAAGGTCGAGGAGCTGGTCACCGCGATGGGTGCCGACACCGAACGGGCGCGCACCATCCTGGCGGCGCATTAGCCTGCGATTTCGCAGCTCAGCGACGTGCTCGATTTCGCGGCTCGGCCACCGGCGCGGTAGACTCCTGGCCGACCGAGCGTGTGCTGCAGTTCGCGGTGGCTGCGCTTATTTGGGGGCCCAGGCCTCATGTTCGCGGACTGAAATAGATGGAGTTGTTTCGTGGCGCTCACTGTCGAACAGAAAAAGACCATTCTGGGCGAGTACGGCCTGCATGACACCGACACCGGCTCGCCGGAGGCTCAGGTCGCGCTGCTGACCAAGCGCATCGCTGACCTGACCGAGCATCTGAAGATGCACAAGCACGACCACCACTCGCGACGTGGTCTGCTGCTGCTGGTCGGCCGTCGCCGCCGCCTGCTCAAGTACGTCGCGCAGGTCGACGTGGCGCGCTATCGCTCGTTGATCGAGCGCCTTGGGCTGCGTCGCTGACGCGACGCGGGTGCGGAACCTGCCCGCGATCGTCGTAGCGGCGATCGTCGTTTTGGGTGGTTTGACGGGGTGTTCTTCCTCATCCGCGACGGATCTCGCGGTAGGGGACTGCCTGAAGACGGGTGGCACCCCGGAGCGGCCGGAAGTGACCAGGGTCGAGTGCGGAACCTCGGAGTCCAACTTCAAGGTGGCCGCTACGGCCGAAGACAGCGATCATTGCCCGGCGGACGTCGACTCTTACTACTCGATGAAGGGCACGTTCTCCGATACCAGCACCACGATCTGCATGGATATCGACTGGGTGGTCGGCGACTGCATGAGCATCGATCCGAACAACGACAAGGATCCGCTGCGGGTCGACTGCGACGATTCCTCGGTGCCCAACCGGCAACGCGCCACCGAGGTGCTGGAGAACGTCGCCAACGTCGACCAGTGCGCAAGCGGCGTCGGCTATCCCTACGACGAGCGCAACTTCACCGTATGCGTGGAGGATGTGGCCTGAGGGTCCGGCGGATTTCGGGCCGTACCTGCTGCAATGTAGGATGGCTGAGTTCGACAGCCGGTTTCGGCTCGAATGTTCGGGTGCGGTGATCGCAGTTCCGCGAGCGCCGTTCCCGCGTGTCACATCGGATGTGCTGGATCAACGACATGCCCGATCGCACGGTCTTCGGTAGTGGTTGCCGGGTCCGATACCCGACAGCTTCGATCGATGGCCGTGGCCCAGTCGAGGCCGGTGATTCACCCTCTGTGGCAACGCGAAAACAGTTGAACAGTGAAGACTGTGAACCAGAGAGGCCATACGGACACCCATGTCTGTAGTTGAACTTGAAGACGGCGTGTACGAATCCACCGCCGTGATCGACAACGGGAGCTTCGGCTCCCGCACCATCCGTTTCGAGACCGGCCGGCTTGCCAAGCAGGCCGCCGGCTCTGTCGTCGCCTATCTCGACGACGAGACCATGTTGCTGTCGGCCACCACGGCCAGCAAGCAGCCCAAAGACCACTTCGACTTCTTCCCCTTGACCATCGACGTCGAGGAGCGGATGTATGCCGCGGGTCGCATCCCGGGTTCGTTCTTCCGCCGTGAGGGCCGGCCGTCGACGGACGCGATCCTTACCTGCCGCCTCATCGACCGGCCGCTGCGCCCGACCTTCGTTTCGGGTCTGCGCAACGAGATCCAGGTCGTCGTCACCGTGATGAGCCTGGATCCCAAGGATCTGTACGACGTGCTGGCGATCAACGCCGCGTCGGCGTCGACCCAGATCTCCGGTCTGCCGTTCGCCGGCCCGGTCGGTGGCGTGCGCGTCGCGCTGATCGACGGCCAGTGGGTCGCGTTCCCGACCATCGAGCAGCTCGAGGGAGCCGTGTTCGACATGGTGGTCGCCGGCCGTAAAACCGCCGATGACGTCGCGATCATGATGGTCGAGGCCGAGGCGACCGACAAGGTCATCGAGCTCGTCGCCGGTGGCGCGGGTGCCCCGACCGAGGCGGTCGTCGCCGAGGGTCTCGAAGCCGCCAAGCCGTTCATCGCTGCGCTGTGCACCGCGCAGGAGGCGCTCGCCGAGAAGGCCGCCAAGCCGACGGCCGACTACCCGGTGTTCCCCGACTACCAGGACGACGTGTTCGAGAGCGTCTCGGCGGTGGCCACTGACGAGCTGTCGAAGGCGCTGACCATCGCGGGTAAGGAAGAGCGCGACGATCGCACCAACGAGATCAAGGTCGAGGTGCTCGACCGGTTGGCCGACCAGTACGCCGGCCGCGAGAAGGAGATCGGCGCAGCATTCCGATCGCTCACCAAAAAGCTTGTGCGCCAGCGCATCCTGACAGACCACTTCCGCATCGACGGCCGCGGCATCACCGATATCCGGGCTCTGAGCGCCGAGGTGGCCGTCGTGCCGCGGGCGCATGGCAGCGCGCTGTTCGAGCGCGGCGAGACCCAGATCATGGGTGTCACGACGCTGGACATGGTCAAGATGGCTCAGCAGATCGACTCGCTGGGCCCCGAGACCAGCAAGCGGTACATGCATCACTACAACTTCCCGCCGTATTCGACCGGTGAGACCGGTCGCGTCGGTTCGCCCAAGCGTCGCGAGATCGGCCACGGCGCCCTTGCGGAGCGGGCCCTGATGCCCGTGCTGCCCAGCGTCGAGGAGTTCCCGTACGCGATCCGCCAGGTGTCGGAGGCACTGGGCTCCAACGGCTCGACGTCGATGGGTTCGGTATGTGCGTCGACCCTGTCGCTGCTGAACGCCGGTGTGCCGCTGAAGGCCCCGGTCGCCGGTATCGCGATGGGTCTCGTATCCGACGACGTCGCAGTTGACGGCGGCGGGATCGAGCGACGGTTCGTCACCCTCACCGACATCCTCGGCGCCGAGGATGCGTTCGGCGACATGGACTTCAAGTGCGCCGGTACCAAGGAGTTCGTCACCGCGCTGCAGCTGGACACCAAGCTCGACGGCATCCCGTCGCAGGTGCTGGCCGGCGCGCTGGCGCAGGCCAAGGACGCGCGCCTGACGATTCTTGAGGTGATGGCCGAGGCCATCGACGAGCCCGACGAGATGAGCCCGTATGCACCGCGGATCACCACGATCAAGGTGCCGGTCGACAAGATCGGCGAGGTCATCGGGCCCAAGGGCAAGATGATCAACTCGATCACCGAGGAGACCGGTGCGTCGATCTCGATCGAGGACGACGGCACCGTGTTCGTCGGCGCCTCCAACGGCGAAGCGGCACAGGCTGCCATCGACAAGATCAACGCGATCGCCAACCCGCAGCTGCCCAAGATTGGTGAGAGGTTCCTCGGAACGGTGGTGAAGACGACCGATTTCGGTGCGTTCGTATCGCTGCTTCCGGGCCGGGACGGCTTGGTGCACATCTCCAAGCTGGGCCGCGGCAAGCGGATCGCCAAGGTCGAGGACGTGGTGAAGGTCGGCGACAAGCTGCGCGTCGAGATCGCCGACATCGACAACCGTGGAAAGATCTCGCTGGTCCTCGTCGCCGAAGACGAAGCAGCTGAAGCATCCCCTGATGCCGCGCCAGCAGATGCCGCAGCAGCCACGAGCTAGGGCTTTGCGTCGCGGCGCAGACAACAAGGAATCATCTACTCGAGACCTTTCCAAGGTGCGGCGCACCGTATTACCCGGTGGCCTGCGCGTGGTCACCGAGTACGTCCCGTCGGTGCATTCGGCATCGGTGGGGGTGTGGGTCGACGTCGGGTCCCGTGACGAGGGACCCAGCGTGGCCGGTGCGGCGCACTTCCTGGAGCACCTGCTGTTCAAGTCGACGCCGACGCGATCCGCGGTCGATATCGCGCAGGCGGTGGACGCTGTCGGGGGCGAGCTGAACGCGTTCACCGCCCGTGAGCACACGTGCTACTACGCGCATGTGCTCGACACCGACCTCGAATTGGCCGTCGACCTGGTGGCCGACGTGGTGCTGCGGGGGCGTTGTGCCGCAGACGATGTCGAGATCGAGCGTGCCGTCGTGCTCGAGGAGATCGCGATGCGCGACGACGATCCCGAGGACACCCTCGGCGACGTCTTCCTGTCGGCGATGTTCGGCGCGCATCCTGTCGGGCGGCCGGTGATCGGCAGCGCGGAGTCCATCGCGTCCATGACCAGGACGCAACTGCATTCGTTCCACATGCGCCGCTATACGCCGGAGCGGATGGTGATGGCGGTCGCGGGAAATGTGGACCACCACGAGGTCGTGTCGCTGGTGCGTGAACACTTCGGTCCTCGCCTGGTGCGCGGCCACAAGCCGGTGGCCCCGCGCAAGGGCACCGGTCGCGTCACGGGCCGGCCGACGTTGGAGATCGTCAACAAAGACGCCGAGCAGACCCACCTGTCGCTGGGCGTCCGGACACCGGGCAGGCACTGGGAGCATCGGTGGGCATTGTCGGTGCTCAACACCGCTTTGGGTGGTGGCCTGAGTTCACGTCTATTCCAACAGATTCGGGAAACCCGTGGGCTTGCGTACTCGGTCTATTCGACGGTGGACACGTTTGCTGACAGCGGTGCGCTGTCGATCTATGCCGCGTGCCTTCCCGAGCGCTTCGCAGAAGTCGTCCGGGTGACCGTCGATGTGCTCGAGGACGTGGCCCGTGACGGCATCACCGAGACCGAGTACCGGATCGCGAAGGGCTCGATGCGTGGCGGACTGGTGCTCGGACTGGAGGATTCGGGTTCCCGAATGAACAGGATCGGCCGAAGCGAGCTGAACTATGGCGCGCATCGCACGATCGCCGACACCCTATCCAGGATCGAAGCAGTGACGCTAGACGAGGTGAACACCGTCGCGCGCAAACTGCTGACCCGGCAATACGGTGGCGCAGTTCTCGGTCCGCAAACTTCGAAAAGGATGCTGCCACAGCCGCTTCGGGCCATCACACGCTGATCGCCTAGGCTGGGGTCGATGACTCGACTGAGGCGCTCCGGCGCCGACATCCAGCAACTGTCTAGACGAAACGTTCTGCTCGGTGGGTTGACGCTCGCCGCAGTGGCCGCATCCGCGCCACGTAACGCGACGGCACAGCCGCCGTCGTCCATCGAGGCATCCCTGCAGGGTCTAGAGCAACGCCACAACGCCGCTATCGGGCTGTTCGCTTCAAACCTGTTGTCAAACAAGACCGTTGCACACCGCGCACAGGATCAATTTGCCCTGTGTTCGGTGTTCAAAGGGTATGCCTCAGCGCGCGTATTGCAGATGGCTCAGCACGGCGAGCTCTCGCTCGACGACAGGATGTTCGTCGACCCGGCTCAGATCCTGCCGAATTCACCCGTCACCGGACCGCGCGCAGGCAGCGAGATGACGCTCGCCGAGCTGTGCCAGGCCACGCTGCAGCAGAGTGACAACGCCGCGGCGAACCTGCTGCTCAGCAGGATTGGCGGGCCGCCTGCGATCACCGCGTTCGCGCGCAGCATCGGGGACCGACAGACGCGTCTGGACCGCTGGGAGACAGAGCTGAACTCTGCGACGCCGGGGGATCCGCGGGACACCAGCACACCAGAGGCGCTCGGTTGGGGTTATCGCGCGATGCTCGAGGGAGACGTCCTCGCGCCACCTCAACGCCGCCTGCTCGAGGACTGGATGCGTGCCAATCAGACGTCGAGCATGCGGGCGGGTTTGCCGCCGGACTGGACCAGTGCCGACAAGACCGGCAGCGGGGACTACGGCACCACCAACGACGTCGGTATCGCGTACGGGCCAGACGGCCAACGCGTCCTGCTCGCGATCATGACGCGGTCGCAAGCCGATGATCCCCACACGGCGAACATGCGCCCGCTCATCGGGGAGACCACGGCGCTGGTGCTGCCGACGCTGCTCGCCTAGACGCCGCTGACCAGGACACCCGGTCCCCCCCGGGTAGTCCGGGTGTGCCTGGACAGACGACTGCTTGCGGGGTGTGTGGAGCACCTGAAGCTGGACCAACGGTATCGAAGCCGCCCGCGGAAGGAATCGGGTGAAGCCCTACGATGCAGCCCTCAGGGACCCCTATATCGCAGCAAAGTCGGCTTGGCACACTGTGGGCATGGATCCGGCCGCGTTGTGTCCCTGCGGTTCGGAACTGCTGTTCGGACGCTGTTGCCTACCGCTGCACCTGGGCGAACGCCAGGCCGAAACGGCCGAACAATTGATGCGGTCACGCTATAGCGCCTTTACCGTCGACAACCTCGGCTATGTCTGGCAGACGTGGCACCCGAGGACACGCCCCTCGGAGCTGACGCCGGAGCCCGCACTGACGTGGACCGGGCTGGAGATCGTGGACACCGTCGCCGGCCGCGCCGGCGATGATTCGGGCGAGGTCGAATTCCGTGCGCACTACCGACAGAACAGACGAAGCGGGACGCTACATGAGCGGTCCCGCTTCGCCGTTCGGGCCCGTCGGTGGTTTTACCTGGACGGGGAGTTGTTCAGGTGATCAGGCCAGCAGTGCGGCCGGATCGGTGAAGGGCAGATCCAGATCAGTGGCGACCTGCTGGGAGAGCAGCGAGCCCTGGTGCGTCGACAGTCCTTTGGCCAGCGCCGGATCGGCTTCGCATGCGGCCTGCCAACCCTTGTCGGCCAGCTTCAGCACGTAGGGCATCGTGGCGTTGGTCAGCGCGTAGGTCGACGTGCGCGGAACCGCGCCCGGCATGTTGGCCACGCAGTAGAACACGGTGTCGTGGACCGCGAAGGTCGGATCGTCGTGCGTGGTGGGCCGCGAATCTTCGAAGCACCCGCCCTGATCGATCGCGATATCGACGAGCACCGCACCGGACCTCATGTGCGCCACAGTCGAATTCGTCACCAGCTTGGGCGCCTTGGCGCCGGGGACGAGCACCGCGCCGATGACCAGATCGGCCTCCTTGACCGCATCCTCCAGATCGAGTGTGGACGAGTAACGGGTCTCGATGGCGCCGCCGTACTCGGCGTCGATCTTGCGCAGGATGTTGATGTTGAGGTCGAACACGGTGACGTGCGCGCCCATGCCCCAGGCGACGGCGGCGGCGTTGTCGCCGGCCATGCCACCGCCGATGACAACAACCTTTGCCGGCGCGACGCCGGGGACGCCGCCCATCAGCACGCCGCGACCACCTCGGGTTCGCATCAGGTGATATGCGCCGACCTGGGCGGCCAGTCGTCCCGCGACCTCGCTCATCGGGGCCAGCAGCGGCAGGGACCCGTCGGTCAGCTGGACGGTTTCATAGGCGATGGACGTGGTGCCCGAGGCGAGCAGCGCGTCGGTGCACGGCTTGGAGGCGGCGAGGTGCAGGTAGGTGAACAGGGTCTGGCCCTCGCGCAGGCGCGAGTACTCGGCCTCGATCGGCTCTTTGACCTTGAGCAGCAGCTCGGCCTCGGCCCACACCTCGTCGACGCTGGGGATCATCTGCGCGCCAACGCGCTTGAAGTCGGCATCAGAGATCGCCGAGCCCTCGCCCGCGCCGGCCTGAATGAGCACCTCATGGCCCCGCCGCACCAGCTCGGCGACACCGGCCGGGGTGATGGCAACCCGGAATTCGTTGTTCTTGATCTCGGTCGGGATACCGACTCGCATGATCGCTCCTATAGTTGATTTGCTTCCTAAAGTTTGAATAACATTCGATCGAATGGCAATAACGCTGGTGATTCTTCGTTAGAGTGCCGAGATGAGTGAAGAAACATCGATCAGACCGGCGCGTCCACCGCGCTCTCCGAAGGATGTTCAGGCCGTCGACCTCGACGCCGTCGACCGGCGGATGCTGCTCACGCTCCATGGGGATGCGCGCATTTCCAACAGCGCCCTTGCCGACGTCGTCGGCGTCGCCCCGTCGACCTGTCACGCGCGGCTACGCCGGCTGCAGGACCTCGGCGTGATCCGCGGCTTCTACACCGATATCGATCCCGCGGCCATCGGTCTGACCCTGCAGGCGATGATCTCGGTGAGCCTGCAATCCAACGCCCGCGGCAAGATTCACAGTTTCATCGACCAGATCAGACGCAAGCCCCAGGTGATGGACGTCTACTTCCTGGCAGGTGCTGAGGACTTCATCCTGCACGTCGCGGCGCGTGACACCGACGACCTGCGGTCGTTCGTGGTGGAAAACCTCAACGCCGACACCGACGTGGCAGGAACGCAGACGTCGTTGATCTTCGAGCACCTGCGCGGCGCCTCCCCGCTCTGAGCGACCAACTAGGGTTGGCCCATGCGAGTGGCGGTGCTGGGGGCAAAGGGCAAAGTCGGCGCGACGATGGTGCAGGCAGTCGAAGAGGCTGCGGACCTGACGTTCACCGCGGGGGTCGATGCTGGTGATCCGCTGAGTGAACTGGTCGACTCGCGCACGGACGTCGTCATCGACTTCACGCATCCCGACGTCGTGATGGACAACCTGAAATTCGTGATCGACAACGGAATCCACGCGGTTGTCGGTACGACCGGCTTCACCGACGAGCGCATCAGCCAGGTCCAGCAGTGGCTGTCCGGCAAGCCGGATGTCGCGGTGCTCATCGCGCCGAACTTCGCGATCGGCGCGGTGCTGTCGATGCACTTCGCACAGCAGGCCGCCAAGTTCTTCGAGTCCGTCGAAGTCATCGAACTGCACCATCCGCACAAGGCCGACGCGCCGTCGGGCACGGCCGCCCGCACCGCCCGGCTGATCGCCGAGGCGCGCAAAGACCTTCCGCCCAATCCCGACGCGACGAGCACGGGCCTCGAGGGTGCCCGCGGTGCCGACGTCGACGGAATTCCCGTGCACTCGGTTCGGTTGGCGGGCCTCGTTGCGCACCAGGAAGTGCTGTTCGGCACGCAGGGTGAGACGTTGACAATCCGGCACGACAGCATCGACCGCACGTCTTTCGTACCCGGCGTGCTACTCGCGGTGCGCAAGGTCACCGAACGTCCCGGCCTCACCGTGGGTATTGAGCCGCTGCTCGACCTCTGATGAGTGAGAAATCGCGAGCGCTGCGCATCCAGCTGCTGATCGGTTTCATGTGCGTAGCGCTTATCGTCTATTTCTTTCTGCTCGGCCGGATCGCGTTGGCGTTCCTCACCTCTGGTGAACCCGCCGCAATCGGGCTCGGTGCCGCGCTGATGATCATGCCGCTGATCGGCATCTGGGTTCTGGTCAGCACGCTGCGGGCCGGGCTCGCACACCAGCGGCTGGGCCGGATCGTCAAGGACGAGGGCATGGAACTCGACGTGAGCTCACTGCCGCGGATGGCCTCGGGACGGATCGAGCGCGAGGCCGCCGACGCGCTCTTCGCCACCGTGCGCGACGAGTTGGAGCAGGACCCGGACAACTGGCGGCGTTGGTATCGGCTGGCCCGCGCCTACGACTACGCCGGCGATCGCAGCCGCGCGCGCGAAGCAATGAAGAAGGCGGTGGAGATGGAGGAGCAACGTTGAGCAATCCATCGAATAGGACATTGCTGATCGTCCATCACACGCCATCCCCGCACTGCCAGGAGATGTTTGAGGCGGTCGTGGCCGGTGCGACCGCGCCCGAGATCGAGGGCGTCGAAGTCGTGCGGCGACCGGCGCTCACGGTATCTCCGGTCGAGATGCTGGAGGCCGACGGCTACTTGCTGGGCACCCCGGCCAACCTCGGGTACCTCAGCGGTGCCATGAAGCACGCGTTCGACAGCGCGTACTACCAGCTCCTCGACTCGACGCGCGGGCGTCCGTTCGGTGTCTACCTCCATGGCAACGAGGGCACCGAGGGAGCCGAGCGGGGTCTCGCGGCCATCACGACCGGGCTCGGCTGGGTGCAGGCTGCGGAATACGTGGTGGTGATGGGCAAGCCGACGAAGGCCGACGTCGAAGCGTGCTGGAACCTCGGTGCCACGGTCGCCGCTCAGTTGATGGAATGAGCGGCTCATGGTTCATCAGGCTTGTGAGCGGCCGTGATTCGGGCGCATGAACAGGGCTATCCGCCCGAGCCGAACATTCCAGGCCAAGGGTTTTCCGAGCGCGTAGGAAGCTTCTCACGTATGTCTGTGACTGCCCGCCGGTATTGTTCCTCGGCCGATTCACGGTGGCGGGGCCGTGCACGCCACGCGAGCGCGATCACGATAGTGGTCGACATAGAGATCGCCAGCGCGAAGATCCAGAGCACCTCCGTGTCGATCATCTGTCAAATGATGGCACGGCTACGGTCGTCGCGGACGTTTGAGCGCACGTCAACAGCGGCGCGCTCCTCCACGTCAACGAGGGCACCGAGGGTGCCCAAAACGGAGTCACCGCGATCACTACCGGCCTGGGCTGGACGAAGGCCGCCGAATACGTTGTCGTCCCGGTCCTTCAACACCAATCACTCGATTGCCACGGCCAGAGCGCAGGATCACTGGCACTGTTCACGTTGACGCGAGGTTGTCCGCCGGTGGCCAACCCGTTCATGCGGCGGATTCGGAGAAAGTTGTGAACCACGGACCTGGACGTCTCCTCGGCAAGTCGGCGGTGATCACCGGGGCGGCGATGGGCATCGGGCGGGCGACCGCCGAGGTCTTTGGTCGCGAGGGCGCACGTCTGATCATGACTGATATTCAACGCGAACCGCTGCTTGGGCTAGCCGATGAATTGCGGCGTAGCGGTGTCGAAGTCGAGACGGTCGTCGGCGACGTCTCCGTCGAGGAGGACGCGCGTCGGATGATCGCGGCCGCAATCGATCGCTTTGGGCGTCTGGACGTGCTCGTCGCCAACGCCGGCATCATCCCGCTCGGCGACGCGACAGAGGTGACGGCCGCCGCGTGGGACGAAGTCATGGCGATCGATGGGCGCGGCATGTTCCTCACCTGCAAATTCGCGATCGAAGCGATGGCGTCGAACGGTGGAGGTGCCATTGTGTGCCTCTCCTCGATCTCGGGACTGGCCGGCCAGAAACGTCAGGCGGCCTACGGACCGGCCAAGTTCGTCGCTACCGGCCTGACCAAGCACCTGGCGGTCGAGTGGGCTGACCGCGGTATCAGGGTGAACGCCGTTGCGCCGGGGACGATTCGAACCGAGCGGGTCAACCGGCTTCCGGAAGAACCGGGCGGCGCGGAGTACCTCGATGACATCCAGCGCATGCACCCCATGGGCCGACTAGGTGAACCGGCGGAGGTCGCCAACGCCATCGCCTTTCTGGCCTCCGACGAAGCTTCGTTCGTCACCGGCGCGGTGTTGCCCGTCGACGGTGGATTTCTGGCGCAATAGCGGCGGGCTGGGCGAAGACCGCCGAATACGTTGTCGTGTAAGCAAGCCGAGCAAGACCCCTTGGGCCACTACGAACCGGAGGCACAGCCGTGGCGACGACTCGTGGGATATCGCGGTTTTTCAACGCCGTCAGCAACATCCTGCGCAAGCCGTCGATGCGACCCGTCACCCGATTATTCAGCGCCATGCACGCCCTGGCGTATCGCGCTTCCGCCGGCAGGGCCCAGAACGCGAAGTATCCGACCATGCTGTTGACCGTGACCGGGCGGAAGTCTGGTAAGCCACGGACCGTCCCGGTGATCTACATAAAGGACGGCGACAAATTCGTGATCGCCGCGGCCTATTCGGGCAGTGACACCGACCCCGCATGGTGGCTCAACTTGGGGGCCAACCCGCGGGCCGAGGTGCAGGTCATGGACTCAACCATGCAAGTCGAAGCGACTGAGGCGAGTTCGGACGCACGGCCGGAGCTCTGGCGTCGACTGGTTGAGATGTACCCGTATTTCGCAGACTACGAAGAACGGACGACGCGGGAGATACCGGTCATCATCCTGACCCCGGTCGCGTCTTGAAACAGTACGGTGGCCGCCGGGGCGAACTACTATTGCCCCTCGACACGGACCTGCCGCTGGCGAAAGCGCTCGCTGCAACACTTTTCACGAAGGCGCAGGAATCAGAGGAGGACGAGCGATGCCAGGGATAGCCGATCTTGCTTTGGGTGCAGCGCCGATCGCCGGCGGGGCCCTGCTGGGCGCCGCGGCGGGCAGCTTCAAGGGCCCCGATGTCCGCGGCATGATCGCCAAGGACATGGACCTGCTGGAGCGGATTCCCGACGACCAGCCGGAACTCAAAGAGCGCTTGAAGACGAGCATCACCGAGCGCATCAGCGATCTGATCGAAGGAACAGAGCGGTCGCGGGCGATACGCGAAGCCGCTGCGTCCTACAGCGGGAATTGGCGCGACATCGTGGTGTTCATCTGCGCCGTCCTGTTCACGATCGTCTGGTGGAACGTCAGCCACAGCCGTTCGAACTGGCTCGTGATGTTCATCGCGATGATCATCTTGTCTGTGGTCGCGGCCATCTATGCGGGCCGGGGGATTGCGCGCGCCATCGGCAGCTATCTACACAGAAACGACAAGAAGTATCAATAGTCGCAGTGGTCATTGCGTGCTGAACAGCAGCTACTGCATCAATTTCTCGATGCGCCAACCGGTTTGATCCACGTTAGTTGTTGCTCGGTGGTTTGGGTTGGAAGGGTGTGTACCACTTCCATTGGGCGCGTTCGCCGGTGGGTCCGCGGTAGGGCGGGACGTCGGGTGGGGGTCGATTGGGTGGTCGGGCCAGTGATCCCGGGTTCAGTGTGTTCCCGTGGTGGTCGGTGACGGTGAGGTTGTCGGCGGGTCCGGTGATGGTGATGGCGCCGCGGTGATGGGCCCGGTGATGGAAGGGGCAGACGAGCACGAGGTTGTCCAGGTCGGTGGGGCCGCCGTGTTCCCAATGGATGATGTGGTGGGCGTGCAGGCCACGGGTGGCGTGACAGCCCGGGACCGCGCAGGTGCGGTGGCGGTATTCCAGGGCGCGGCGCAGCCGGCGGCTGATGGTGCGGGTGGTGCGCCCGGCGCCCACAGGTTGGCCGTCGCGTTGGAACCACACCTCACAGGTGGCGTCGCAGGTCAGGTATTGGCGATCGGCGTCGGACAGCAATGGACCAAGATGCAGCTGGGCGATCTGGTCTTTGACGTCGAGGTGGGCCACGATCGTCGTGTGGTGGCCGTGTGGGCGGCGTGCGGCCTGGGCGTCGGCTCCGGACTGGATCAGGCTCATGAACGCCTGGCCGTGGGTGGGAAACGGTGGCCGAATGTCGGCGGGCAGGGCCTCGTCGTCGTGGTCGCGTTTTTATTGCGCGATCGCGGCATCCAGGTGCGACTGTAGGGCGGCGTCGAAGGTGGCGGCATCCAGGTGCGACAGGCCCAGTTTCCAATAGGTGTAGTGGTCGTCGCTGTGGGTTTTGGTGAGCGACGGCGGACGTTCGGGTTCAGGTTGGGGTTCGGGTTGGGTGTCGCGCCAGGGGTCGGGTTCTGGTGGTAGGGGTGGTTCTTGTTTGAGCGCGGTGTTGAGCTGGCTGACGGTCGCGGACTCGGCCAAGCTCACGTAGTGCGCATCCGATCCCGCGCCGGCCTTCTCGGCGATGATGCCGACCTGGTCGATCGACAGCCGGCCTTCGCGCAGGCCGGCCAGGCACAGCGGAAACTGTGTGGCCCGGTGCGCGATCGCGGCGATCTTCTCGGCGTTTCTCGTCGAGCTGCCGGTTTTCCACGCCACTAACGCCGAGAGCGAGCGACACCCGGTGATGCCCCACAGCCGGTCGTGATCCATCTCCGCGACGATCTCCACGATGCGCCCGTCGATGGCGTTGCGCTGACCCATCAGCTCACCCAACTCGCCGAGCAACACCTCCAGACGATCTTTAGGACGCACGACCCCCGCATCAGGTGCGGTGATCGAGGACATGACCCCATCACAACAGAACGGTCCGACAACTACAGCCGCCCAGAGACGAGGAAGAGCTCAGTAGTGGTAGGTGTCCGACGGCGCGGGGATATGCGCGGGGTCGTCGACGTCGTCGAAGTCCGATTCGTGAATGCCGTAGGACCGAGCGAGGTCCAGGATCTTGTTGGCCCGCGCGATACGCGGCAGGTCGGAGCCGTTGCGGATCTCGCCGCCGTCACGTTCGAATTCGGCGAAAAACTCCTTGGCCCAACTGATTTCCTCTGCCGACGGTGAAAGTCCCTCGTTCACCGTCGGGCACTGATCGGGTGTCAGGCAGATCTTGCCCGTCATCCCGAACTCGGCGGACACGGCCGTCGCCTCACTGAGCTTGAGCGCACTGGAACCGACCGTCGGCCCGTCGATCGCGCTCGGGAGATGCGCCGCCTTGGCCGCGATCGTGAATCGCGACCGCGCATACGCCAGCGTCGTCGGGTTGTCCCCGAAGCCGGTATCCCGTCGAAAATCCCCGATGCCGAACGCCAGCCGGAATGTGCCCTTCGTGGCGGCGATCTCGGTGATGCGCTCGAGACCGCGCGCCGTCTCCACCAGCGCCACGATCGGCACGTTCGGCAGTCGCTTGGCGGTTTCGGTCACGTGGTCGACGGACTCCACCATCGCGAGCATCACCCCGCCGGGCGACAACTTGCCCAACGCGTCGAGATCGTCGGCCCACCACGGCGTGCCGAACCCGTTGACGCGGACCCAGTCACTGTTGCCCTCGCTGAGCCACCGGATCACGTTCTCCCGGGCGCTGAGCTTGTCCTTCGGGGCGACCGCATCCTCGATGTCGAGGACGACGATGTCGGCGCGCGACGCCGCCGCGGGTGCGAAGCGGTCGTACTGCGCGCCGTTGACCAACAGCCAACTGCGGGCCAGTACCGGATCGATGCGCGATCCGTTGCCGGAATCCGAGTGCTCTGCCGTCGCCTGGGCCATGCGTTAATGGTGGCGTACGCGCACCTACCGGCGCTACGGGGGTCAGCCCAGGTGCGTGCCGAAGAACGACTCCATGGCGTCCCAGTGCCGTTTGGCCGCCGCCTCGTCATACGGCCCGTTGTCCGGTACGGCGAAGCCGTGCCCGGCCGCGTACCACTCGATCGTGTGGTCGACGTCTGCGGCGGTAAGCGCCTTGTCCAGGGTTTCAGCTGCTTCCGGGGTGAAGGACGCGTCGTTCTCCGCACCGCCGACGTAGACGGCCGCTTTGATCTGATCGGCGAGCAGGTGCGGGCTGCCGGGGTCGTCGGCCGCCAGACCGCCGCCGTGGAATGACATCGCCGCGGCGACACGCTCCGGCACACGACCCGCGACCACCAGCGACGTCCGCCCGCCCATGCAGTATCCGGTCGTGCCATACGCCTCGCCGGTGACCTCCGGCCGTGCGGACAGGTAGTCGAAGAAGGCCTCCGCGTCGGCGGCCATGATGTCCGGCGTCACCTTCGAGATCATCGAGAACAGCCGCTTGCGCTCGTTCTCGTCGCTGAACACCGACGCCATCTCGAACGGGGCCCAGCCGCCGTCGCGGTAGTACACATCGGGCACCAGGACGGCGTAGCCGTAGGCGGCCAGCTGGTCGCCCATCTCGCGGAAGGTCTGGCGCGTCCCGCCGGCGTCGGGGTACATGACGATTCCCGGCCACGGTCCGTCGCCCTCGGGAGTGTGCAACGTCACCGGGCAGGTCCCGTCGGCGGTCGTGATGGAGTCGGTGGTTGTCGGCATGCCTTCGGTTCTACTCCTGCCCTCTGGACGTAAGCTGACCGAGTGCCGGTCACTGGGTCTATAAGCACGCCGTATGAGGACCTCCTTCGCCTGGTTTTCGAGCGGGGGACAGCGAAATCGGACCGCACCGGCACCGGCACCCGCAGCCTGTTCGGCCACCAGATGCGCTACGACCTGACGGCGGGCTTCCCGCTGCTCACCACCAAGAAAGTGCACACAAAATCGATCATCTACGAGTTGTTGTGGTTCCTGCGCGGCGACTCGAACGTGCGCTGGCTACAGGAGCACGGCGTCACGATCTGGGACGAATGGGCCTCTCCGACAGGCGATCTGGGGCCCGTATACGGGGTGCAGTGGCGGTCGTGGCCCACCCCGTCTGGTGACCACATCGACCAGATCAGCGCGGCGCTCGAGCTGCTCAAGTCGGATCCGGATTCGCGCCGCAACATCGTGTCGGCCTGGAACGTCGGCGAGATCCCGCAGATGGCCCTGCCTCCATGTCACGCGTTCTTTCAGTTCTACGTGGCCGACCGCCGGCTGAGCTGTCAGCTCTACCAGCGCAGCGCCGACCTGTTCCTCGGCGTTCCCTTCAACATCGCCAGCTACGCGCTGCTCACCCACATGATGGCCGCCCAGGCCGGGCTCGAGGTGGGGGAGTTCATCTGGACCGGCGGTGACTGCCACATTTACGACAATCACGTGGAGCAGGTCACCGAACAGCTGAGCCGCGAGGCGCGGCCTTATCCGGAACTTGTTCTTGCACCGCGTGATTCGATCTTCGACTACACCTACGACGACGTCGTGATCAAGAATTACGATCCGCACCCGGCGATCAAGGCGCCCGTGGCTGTATGACGACGGTGGGGCTGATCTGGGCCCAGTCGACTTCTGGTGTCATCGGTCGCCGGGGAGGTATTCCGTGGCGGCTGCCCGAGGACCAGGCCCGCTTCAAAGAGCTCACGATGGGACGCACCGTCGTGATGGGAAGACTGACCTGGGAGTCGCTGCCCGCGAAGGTGCGGCCGCTGCCGGGCCGCAGAAATGTCGTACTGACCCGGCAAGCTGACTACATGGCCGACGGTGCGCTCGTGGTTCCCCTGCTTCAGGACGCTCTGACCGACGACATGACCTGGGTGATCGGCGGCGAACAGATCTACATGCTGGCGCTCCCGCTCGCGACGCGGTGCGAGGTCACCGAGGTGGAGATCGACCTGCCACGCGACGACGGCGATGCGGTGGCGCCCACGCTGGACGAACAGTGGATAGGCACCGAAGGGGAGTGGCTCACCAGTTCCTCGGGTCTGCGCTATCGGTTCTTCAGCTACGTTCGCCCATGAGCACGCTGACCTCGGCACAGGCGCGCAGGATCGCCGTCGCGGCCCAGGGCTTCGCCGAACCGCGACCGAGCGCGGCGGTGACGCGCGCACACCTGCGTCGGCTGATCTCACGGATCCAAGTGCTGCAACTGGATTCGGTGTCGGTGGCGGTGCGCGCGCACTACGCCCCGGTGTTCAGCAGGCTCGGGCACTACGACCGCGACGTGCTGGATCGTGCGGCGTGGGGCCAGAGCACCCGCTCGCCACGGCTGCTCGTGGAATATTGGGCGCACGAGGCCGCCCTGATGGCGGTGGACGACTGGCCGCTGATGCGCTGGCGCATGCGCGAGTACACGCATGGCCGCTGGGGCAGGGAGATCGTCAAGAAGAACGCTCGACTGGCCGACGACATCGTCGCCGCCATCGCCGAACTCGGACCGTCGACCGCCGGTCAGATCGAAGCCCACCTCGGCGCCGACCAGCGCGGCCGCAAGGGCCCGTGGTGGGACCGCAGCGACACGAAGTGGGTGACGGAGGCGTTGTGGTCGGCTGGCGTGCTGACCACCGCCACCCGCATCGGGTTCGCCCGCCACTACGACCTCACCGAGCGGGTGTTGCCGCCGGAGGTCGTGGCAAGGGAGGTTGATGACGAGGAAGCGCTGCGAGAACTGATGCGGCGGGCCGCCGGAGCGCTCGGCATCGGCACGGAAGCCGACCTCCGGGACTACTTCCGGCTGTCGCCGAAACTATCCAAACCGGCGCTCGCCAAGCTCGTCGCCGACGGGGAACTGGAGCAGGTCGAGGTCGACGGTTGGGCGGCGCCGGCGTACCTGCGTGCGGGTCAGATCGTGCCCCGGCGCGACCGTGGCACGGCGCTGCTGTGCCCGTTCGACCCGTTGATCTTCTTCCGGCCGCGCGTGGAGCGGCTGTGGCAGTTCCATTACCGCATCGAGATTTACACGCCCGCCCCCAAGCGCCAGTTCGGGTACTACGTATGGCCGTTTCTGCTCGACGGCAGGCTTGTCGGCCGCGTCGACCTGAAGGCCGATCGGGCGGAGGGGACGCTCAACGTCGTCGGTGCATTCGCCGAAGAGCGGGAGCAGCCCGCACGCCTGGCGGCGCCGTTGGCCGCGGAATTGCAGACCATGGCGGCGTGGCTGGGGCTGACCGACGTCACGGTGCGCAAGCGGGGGGACCTGGTGACGCCCCTGAAGCAAGCCCTCACCCACTGAACCATTACCTCGCGCGTAATCGATTCGACGCCGAATCCTCGCCAGTATGAAGGCATGTCCAGCCCACCGATTCTGCTCCTACACGGCATGTTCAGCACCCCGAAGCTGTTGGCGGGCTGGGTGAGCCTGCTCGAGTCAGCCGGCTACCGAGTCCACGCGCCCGCGTATCCCGGCCACGATCCGGTCGACATGGCGGTCCTGTCGCGGGTCACGTTGTCCGACTACATCGCTGCCGCTCTCGCGGCCTACGACGAGTTGGACGAAACGCCGATCGTCATCGGGCACAGCATCGGGGGTCTGGTCGCCCAGCATGTGGCAGCGGCCCGCGAGCCCAGGGCGTTGGTGCTGCTGGCGCCGGTGCCTCCGGGTGTGTTGTGGCCTCAGCTGCGCTCGTTGCCTCACCTGTTCCCGATAATGGGAAGCCTCATCAAGGGCCGGCCGGTGAAACCGTCGGAGAAAACATTTCGCGCGGTCCCGCTGTCGGGACTGCCCGCTGCAGAGCAACAGGAAGTCATCGCCGGATTCGTCCCCGATTCTGCGCACGTGTTCCGCTCGATGAGCTTGGGCAGCCGCGACACTCGCGTCGATCCGCGCGCTGTGCACTGCCCGGTGTTGTGCGTCAGCGGCGGGGCCGATCGAAACGTCGCCACGTGGATCTCACGTCGCATCGCGCGCCGGTATTCGGCTCAGCAGCACCACCACCCGGACCTGCCCCACTGGATCGTCGCGAACTCGGCGCTACCTCAGGTCGCGCCGCCGGTGATGGCATGGCTCGAGGCGCGTGTCACCGAATCCGTCAGTTGAACGGAATGTCGTTGTCGACCTTGGAGTCTTGATACTGCTGCGACAGTCCGGCATAGACATCACGGATGCACCGATCCTGCTCGAGCAGTCGGCTGCGCAGCGGTTCGGGTTCGGCCTCGATGAGGTCGCGGATCGAACGGCCGGTCCAGAACGCGTTGGTGTGCCGGTAGTTGCCGTCCTCGACACCGAAGACCTCTTGGAGGATCGTCAGGTCGTGGGGGATGCCGAATGCGTCGCGCGAATCCTGATAGGTGAAGAAGTAGTAGAAATTGTCGAACCCCGCCCATGTGATGGCCGACAGGCACAGGGGGCAGGGTTCATGGGTGGATAAAAACACCAGGTCGCGCGTGGCCGGGCGGTCGGGCAGTTCGTAGAACTGGTTAAGGGTGCTGATCTCGCCGTGCAGCAGCGGGTTGTCGGTCTCGCTGTTCGTGCCGCACAGCACCAGCGACATATCGGATTTACGGAGCAACGCGGCGCCGAACACTTTGTTGCCCGCTGCGACACCGCGCTCGGTCATCGGCAGGATGTCGCGCTCGATCACATCGAGAAGACGCGATGCCACGGTCGGCCCTGCCATGGCGTCACACTAGCGCCGATGGCGGCGCCAGAAGGTCAGACGCAGTCCGCGCACACCAGTCTGTCGCCAGACTGCAGCGCGAGCCTGTTGCGGTGCTGCACCAGGAAGCAACTGGAGCAGGTGAATTCGTTGGCCTGCTTCGGGATCACCCGAACAGTGAGCTCTTCACCCGACAGATCGATGTCGGGCAGGTCGATCGCGTCGACGGCATCACCGTCATCGACATCGAGCACCGCCACGTCGACCTCGTCGCGCCGGCGCGCGGCGATCTCCTCCAGAGACTGGTCGCCTTCGTCCGTGTTCTGCGTGCGGGGCGCGTCGTAATCAGTGGGCATTGGCCACTCTCCCTCCAAGTTCGGTGCTGCGTTAAACGCCGACCGAGGACCGCATAATTCCCCACCGATCCGCACCCCAAACGCGCACGTCAGTCCCAACCGTGACGAGGCGCTCGCGCTAGGGTGAGCCGTGGCCGAGATCGCGCCGTTGCGCGTACAGCTGATCGCCAAGACGGAGTTCGCGGCGCCGCCTGACGTGTCGTGGAGCACAGACGCCGAGGGCGGGCCTGCGCTGGTGGAGTTCGCCGGCCGTGCGTGCTATCAGAGCTGGTCAAAGCCCAATCCGCGGACCGCGACCAATGCCGCCTATCTGCGGCACATCATCGACGTCGGCCACTTCTCGGTGCTTGAACACGCGTCGGTGTCCTTCTACATCACCGGGGTCTCGCGGTCGTGCACCCACGAGCTGATTCGGCACCGCCATTTCTCCTATTCGCAACTGTCGCAGCGCTACGTCCCCGAGCACGACGCGCAGGTCGTCCTGCCACCCGGTATCGAGAACGATCCCGAACTCGAAGGGATCCTCACCGCCGCCGCCGACGCCAGCCGCGCGACGTACACCGAACTGCTGGGCAGGTTGGAGGCTCGGCTCGCGGACGAGCCGAGCGCCGTACTTCGACGTAAGCAGGCCCGACAGGCCGCCAGGGCGGTGCTGCCCAACGCCACCGAGACCCGCATCGTCGTCACCGGCAATTACCGCGCGTGGCGGCATTTCATCGCGATGCGCGCCAGCGAGCACGCCGACATCGAGATTCGCCGCCTGGCCATCGAGTGTCTGCGCCAATTGATCGAGGTCGCACCGCAGGCGTTCTCGGACTTCGAGATCTATGCGCTGGCTGACGGCACCGAGGTGGCAACCAGCCCGCTAGCCACAGAGGCGTGACCCCGAGCGGGTAATCTCACTGTTCGTGAGTACCGGCGGATTCGACGTGACAGCCCAGCTGGGCACCGTGCTGACCGCGATGGCTACCCCGTTCAAGCCCGACGGCACCCTGGACACCGACACCGCGGTCCGGCTGGCGACCCGCTTGATCGACGCGGGCTGCGATGGCCTGGTGCTGTCCGGCACCACCGGTGAGTCGCCGACGACGACGGACGGCGAGAAGCTGACGTTGCTGCGGGCAGTACTCGAGGCGGTCGGGGACCGTGCCCGCATCATCGCCGGCGCCGGAACGTACGACACCGAGCACAGCATCGAGCTCGCCAGAGCCTGCCACGGCGAGGGTGCGCAGGGCCTGCTGGTCGTGACGCCGTACTACTCGCGTCCGCCGCAGGCCGGGCTGGTCGCGCATTTCACCGCGGTCGCCGACGCCACGCCGCTGCCGATAGTGCTGTACGACATTCCGCCGCGGTCGGCCATCCCGATCGAATGGGACACCATCCGGACGCTGGCCACCCACCCCAACATCGTGGCGATCAAGGATGCCAAGGGAGATCTGCACGGCGGCGGTCAGATCATCGCCGAGACAGGGCTGGCCTACTACTCCGGTGACGACGCGCTGAACCTGCCGTGGCTGGCGATGGGCGCCGTCGGGTTCATCAGCGTATGGGGCCACGTCGCCGCGAGTCAGCTGCGGGACATGTTGTCGGCGTTCAACTCCGGCGATGTCGCGACGGCACGCAAGATCAACGTCACGCTCGGACCGCTGGCCGACGCACAGGCACGTCTGGGCGGTGTGACGCTGGCCAAGGAGGGGTTGAGACTGCAAGGTTTCGAGGCCGGCAACCCGCGGCTGCCGCAGATACCGGCGACACCGGACCAGATCGACGAACTAGCCGCAGATATGCGGGCCGCCACGGTGCTGCGCTAGTGAACGAAGAACTCGCACCGCCGGGGCCACTGGCCCCGGGGGGACTGCGGGTCACCGCGCTGGGCGGCATCAGCGAAATCGGCCGCAACATGACGGTTTTCGAGCATCTGGGCCGGCTGCTGATCGTCGACTGCGGTGTCCTGTTCCCGACGCACGACGAGCCCGGGGTCGATCTGATCCTGCCCGATCTTCGCCTGATCCAGGATCGCCTGGACGACGTTGAAGCACTGGTGCTCACCCATGCGCACGAGGACCACATCGGGGCCATCCCGTTCTTGCTCAAGCTGCGCCCCGACATACCGGTGGTCGGCTCGAAGTTCACGCTGGCGCTGGTGAACGAGAAATGCCGCGAGCACCGCATCAAGCCGGTATTCGAGGAGGTGGACGAGGGTCAGAGTTCGAGGCACGGCGTGTTCGAATGCGAGTACTTCGCCGTCAACCACTCCATCCCGGGCTGTCTGGCCATCGCGATCCACACCGGTGCGGGCACCGTGCTGCACACCGGTGACATCAAGCTCGACCAGTCACCACCCGACGGGAAGCCGACCGATCTACCTGGCATGTCACGGCTCGGCGATTCCGGAGTGGACCTGTTCCTGTGCGACTCCACCAACGCCGAGATCCCCGGAGTGGGGCCCTCGGAGAGCGAGATCGGCCCGAACATCCACCGGCTGATGCGTGGGGCACAGGGGCGCGTCATCGTGGCCTGCTTCGCGTCGAATGTCGGTCGCGTGCAACAGATCATCGATGCGGCGGTCGCGTTGGGCCGCAAGGTGTCGTTCGTGGGCCGGTCGATGGTCCGCAACATGGGAATCGCCAAGGAGCTGGGCTACCTCACGCTCGCCAACGATGACGACATCATCGACATCGGCGCCGCCGAGATGATGCCTCCTGAGCGCGTGGTGCTCGTGACCACGGGGACGCAGGGCGAAACGATGGCCGCGCTGTCGCGGATGTCGCGCGGCGAGCACCGCAGCATCACGCTGACGGCCGGGGATCTCATCATCATGTCGTCATCGCAGATACCCGGCAACGAGGAAGCGATCTTCGGCGTCCTGGATGCCCTGGCCAAGATCGGCGCTCGCGTGGTGACGAATGCCCATGTGCGAGTGCATGTCACCGGCCACGCCTACGCCGGGGAACTGCTCTTCCTCTACAACGGCGTGCGGCCGCGCAACGTGATGCCGGTGCACGGAACCTGGCGGATGCTCCGGGCGAACGCGGCGCTGGCGACCCGCACCGGGGTGCCCGAGGAGAACATCGTGCTTGCCGAGAACGGTGTGAGCGTCGATCTGGTGGCGGGCCGGGCATCGGTCTCCGGCGCGGTGTCGACGGGCAAGATGTTCGTCGACGGACTCGTCCTCGGGGACGTCGGCGAGACGGTGATCGGCGAACGGCTCACGCTGTCTTCGGGTTTCATCGGTATCACCGTCGTGCTGCGCAGCGGCACCGGTAAGTTGGCGACGGCTCCGCAACTTCACTCGCGTGGCTTCTCGGAGGACCCCAAGTCGCTGGAACCCGCCACCCGCAAGGTCGAGGAAGCGCTGGAAGCCCTTGCCGCCGAACGGGTGACCGATATCAACCGCATAGCCCAGGCGGTACGCCGGGCGGTCGGCAAGTGGGTCGGTGAGAGCTACCGCCGCCAGCCGATGATCGTGCCGACGGTCATCGAAATCTAGGGGGCTCAGGTCTTCTCGGCGTACGCCGTCCACTCCAGTTGCGACGCCGTGAGCTTGCGGCCAGACGGTTCGACGTAGCGGTGCAGAAAGTGGTCCGGCCCCGCCTGCTCGATCAGCCGCCATCCGTACTGCGCGACGAACGCCGCGACGGCGTCTGTATCCAACCCGAACTTCCACAGCTGCTGCTTCTCACGGAACCGGCGAAACGCCGACCGCGCGCCGTACAGGTTCGTGCCGTCGATGAAGTCCCGTCGCACGTAGGTGAACACCAGCCGGCTCGACGGCGCGGCGCTGCGCAGGTACTCGAACGTGGCGTGCACCGCATCTGCGGTCAGATACTGCGTCACGCCCTCCCACACGAAGAACGCCCGATCGCCCCTGCGGTGGCCCGCCCTGGTCAGTTCGTCGGCCAGATCGTCGCGCTCGAAATCCACTGGCACCAACCGAACCGAGGGAGGCGCCTCACCCAACACTCGGCGGACGGCCGCCTTCTTGCGTTCGATGTTCACCGGCAGGTCGACTTCGTACACCGGCACATCGGACCGCCGGGCGAGGCGATACGGCATGGTGTCCATACCGGCGCCCAGGATTACCACCGCATCGATATCGGGCAGCGCGTCGTCGAGCGTCTCGTCGATGAATCGCTTGCGACACGCCAGATTGGCCCACAACCCCTGGCCTGCTCGTTCCGTGGCGCCGATCATCAGCCGCCGCAGCGGAGCCAGCCGCGTCGCACTCACGAGACCGCGCAGGCCGGCGGGCAGGAACGCGCGAGCCAAGTCGTCGTCGACGAGCCGGCGTTCGGGCGCCTCGTTATGTTCGACAGCGGCCAGCACCATGGGCCCGAAAGCCGTTTGTGCGGCTGGTGGATTTGCCATTAGCGCTTGACGATCGCGCCCGCGTCCACGGGCAGCGTCACACCGGTCACATAGCGCGCGGCATCGGAAACCAGCCACGCCACCGCGTTGGCGATGTCCTCTGGCTCGACCGCGGGCACCGGCAGTGCGTTGCCCCCGGCCCGGACGCCCATGCGCTGAAGCCAGGCCTTGACGAAGTCGTTGTCGATCATCGGCGTGTTCACTCCGGTGGGGTGTACCGAATTCACGCGAATGCTATGTTCGGCAAGGATATTCGCGTACTGACGCATCAGTCCGACGATGCCGTGCTTTGCCGCTGTGTAGCCCATGGCACCAGGGTCCCCGCTGACCATGCCGACAAGGCCCGCGACGGAGCTGATGAGCACGATCGAGCCGCCGTCGCCCTGCTCGATCAGCGTGGGGATCGCGACTTCGGCGGTGTGGTACGTGCCCGTCAGATTGACATCGACGACGTCGCGCCAGCCGGCGTCACCGGTTTCCATCGGCGCGATACCCGCATTGGCGATGACGATGTCGAGGCGGCCGAACTCGTCGAGCCCGGCCTGAAGGGCGGCATTCAGCGCCGCGCGATCGCGAACATCGGCCTGCTGCGCCACGATTCGCGCGCCGGTGTCCTCGACGAGCTTCACCGTCAGCGCGAGATCGTCTGGCGTCGACAGGGGATAGGGCACCGATGCGATCTGGTCGCAGATGTCGACGGCGATGATGCTTGCGCCGTCGGCGGCCAGCCTGACCGCCTCGGCGCGGCCCTGACCTCGGGCGGCACCGGTGATGAACGCGACCTTGCCGTCGAGGGCACGCATTACGGACGCAGTGCACCCTTCGAGGGATCGCCCCCGACGACCGGCTGCAACATCTTGATGTCGGGTGCGCCGTCGAGGAGCTCGCCGACGGTGCCGAACAGTGTTGCGACGGCCGGCGCCTGGCTGTGGGCCGTCAAGGCATCGGCGTCGGCCCACTGCTCCACGAAGACGAAGGTGCCGTCGGCCTCGTGCAGTGCGTAGAGGTCACAGCCGGGTTCGGAATGCACCGCCTCGATGGCCTGCTTGCATGCGTCCCGGACGGTGTCCACCGACTCGGGTTTTGCTTTCATGGTTGCGACGACGACGACGGGCATGGGCGGTGAACTCCTCGGTGAGTGCTGGCCGGAACGGTGATCACCCTACTCAGCGAACCTAACTAAATCGCGCCTACCCGGTGCTCAGCCCACATCGACCCAGATCACGATCGCCGCGGTGGCGATTCCGAGGATTGCCAGTGGAATCGTGTCGCCGCGTCGCAACACGGTGGGGTCGGTCTGCGCGATTCGCAACTCGCGAGCGATCAGAAACAGCGGGAAGGTGACGCTGATCGCCGTGACGGCGCCGGCCAGGACGTAGGCCCAGACGTACCTGACGCGGTGTTTTCGCGCTTCCGCCACCATCAGGATCACCGCGGGGAAGGCGAGCAGAAACAGATCGACCGTCAGTGACCGGGCGGCCGGGGTCACCTTGGTGTCGTTGGCGAACGCCGCTATGAAGTTCGGGGCGTCCCAATAGGCCAGATTCTGGCTCCAGGTCGCGACGAGGGCCACGAGGGAAGTCAGCGCGTATACGGCGCAAAGCACCTTGCTCGCAGTCGGAAGTCCCGCTAGCTGCGTCTTTTCGGTCATCCCGGCACGCTACGACGTATCAGCTCAGGGATTGATACCTTTCTGTGACCCGTGTGGCTGATGGTGATTGTGGGGCCATTGCGACTAGTCTTACAGCATGCCTAGTAAGACCGCCGCGCGTTCCGGCAGCCGCTCTAGCAGGTCAAAGTCCGGCGCGCGGACCGCCCAGAAGCGCAAGCCGACGCCGCGGCGGGGTCCGTCACCGGTGTCGGCGGCCGGCGCCACCGTGGGCCGTGGGGTGCGGGCGGGGTGGCTGATGCTGGCCAAGGGAGCCGGGTCGACGGCGCGGTCCGTCGGCCGGGCCCGCGAGCTCGAGCCGGGTCACCGCCGCGACGGCATCGCGCTGGCCCTGCTCGGCATCGCCGTGGTGATCGCTGCGAGCTCATGGTTCGACGCGGCCCGGCCCGTCGGCGCGTGGATCGACACCTTCCTGCGGGTGCTGATCGGCTCCTCGGTCGCATTGGTGCCGATCGCACTGGCCGCCGCCGCCGTCGTGCTGATGCGCACCGAGCCCAACCCCGACTCCCGGCCGCGCCTGATGCTCGGCACGGCGATGATCGTGCTGCCCGTCCTGGGGCTGTGGCATCTGTGGGCGGGATCGCCTGCCGACCCCGTCGCCCGACAGCACGCCGCCGGCTTCATCGGGTTCGCCATCGGCGGCCCGTTGTCCGACGGGCTGACCGTGTGGATCGCGATGCCGCTGCTGGTGATCGGTGCACTGTTCGGTCTGCTGTTGGTGACCGGCACGACGATTCGCGAAGTGCCCGAAGCGGTTCGGAGCATGTGGTCCACGCGTTCGTTCCGCGGTGAGTACTACGACGATGACGAGTACTACGACGAAGAAACCGTCGTCGCCGGCTCCGACGATTTCTCCGACGGGTACTACGACGACCCCGCCGGCTACGGCGACGACGAGGCGACGGCCTGGCCTTCCGGAGCCGGGGGGCCGGCGACGTTCAACGGCGGCACGCCGATGGAGAACTACCCGATCGAGGACGAGACACCGACCATTCCCGAGCCCGCCGCCAGCGCACGCAAGAAGAAGACGGCCAAGCCCAAGATCGTCGACCGCGTCGTCGAGGGGCCGTACACGCTGCCGTCGCTCGACCTGTTGATCGCGGGCGATCCGCCGAAGCGGCGCAGCGCCGGCAACGACCGGATGATCGAGTCGATCACCGAGGTGCTCGAGCAGTTCAAGGTGAACGCCACGGTGACCGGCTGCACACGCGGGCCGACCGTCACCCGCTACGAGGTCGAGCTTGGCCCCGGCGTCAAGGTCGAGAAGATCACGGCGCTACAACGCAATATCGCCTACGCCGTCGCGACCGAGAGCGTCCGGATGCTCGCGCCGATCCCGGGCAAGTCCGCCGTGGGCATCGAGGTGCCCAACACCGATCGGGAGATGGTCCGGCTGGCAGACGTTTTGACCGACCCGGGTACCCGTAGTGACCACCACCCATTGGTGATCGGCCTCGGTAAGGACATCGAGGGCGAGTACATCTCGGCCAACCTCGCCAAGATGCCGCACCTGCTGGTGGCCGGCTCGACCGGCTCGGGCAAGTCGAGCTTCGTCAACTCGATGCTCGTGTCGCTGCTGGCGCGCGCGACTCCCGAGGAGGTCAGGATGATCCTGATCGACCCGAAGATGGTGGAACTGACGCCCTACGAAGGTATTCCGCATCTGATCACCCCCATCATCACGCAGCCCAAGAAGGCGGCCGCGGCGCTGGCGTGGCTGGTCGAGGAGATGGAGCAGCGCTACCAGGACATGCAGGCGTCGCGCGTGCGGCACATCGACGACTTCAACAAAAAGGTTCGGTCGGGGGAGATCACCGCGCCGCTGGGCAGCCAGCGTGAGTACAAGCCGTACCCCTACATCCTCGCGATCGTCGACGAGCTCGCGGACCTGATGATGACCGCACCACGTGATGTGGAGGACGCCATCGTGCGTATCACGCAGAAGGCCCGCGCCGCGGGCATCCACCTGGTGCTCGCCACGCAGCGGCCGTCGGTGGACGTCGTCACCGGGCTCATCAAGACCAACGTTCCGTCGCGCCTGGCGTTCGCCACGTCGTCGCTGACCGACAGCCGCGTGATCCTCGACCAGCAGGGCGCCGAGAAGCTCATCGGCATGGGTGACGGGCTGTTCCTGCCGATGGGCGCGAACAAGCCAATCCGTCTGCAGGGCGCGTTCATCACCGACGAGGAGATCCACGCCGTCGTCGAAGCCACGAAGTCCCAGGCCGAGCCGGAATACACCGAGGGCGTCACCGCGGCCAAGACCACCAGCGAGCGCACCGACGTCGACCCGGACATCGGCGACGACATGGACGTGTTCCTGCAGGCGGTCGAGCTGGTCGTGTCCAGTCAGTTCGGTTCGACGTCGATGCTCCAGCGCAAGTTGCGGGTGGGCTTCGCCAAGGCGGGCCGGCTGATGGACCTGATGGAGACCCGCAACATCGTCGGCCCCAGCGAGGGATCCAAGGCGCGCGAGGTGTTGGTCAAGCCCGACGAGCTGGCGGGCACGCTCATGTTGATCCGCGGCGGCGACGCGGGTGACGACGACGAGGAGTGAGAGTCGCGGTTAGCATGGAGTCCGGCTAAACGGAAGCGTTGGGATGTTCACCGCGGGCGACAAGGTCAAGGCTCGAACGCTGAGCACTGTCACAGACACTCACGTAAGCGTGCCTGCGCCGGAGCGGCTGGTTCACCTGCAATTCCGACGTTTCGCGGGGTGCCCGATCTGCAACCTTCATCTTCGAGACGTAGCACGTCGGCGCGATGAGATCGAGAACGCCGGGGTCACTGAGCTCGTCGTGTTCCACTCTGCCGCGGACCGGCTTCGGCAATACGTTGCTGATGTCCCGTTCGCGATGGTAGCCGATCCGGAACGCAAGCTGTACAAGGAGTTCGGCGTCGAGTCGTCACTGCGCTCCGTGTTACATCTAGGTGCGGTTAGAGCCGCCGTCCGTGGAATCAGACACTCCACCTCGGTCTTCGGTGCCCTCGCCCCGGGGGAGGATCACCTTGGCAATCCCGCGGATTTCTTGATCGAGCCGGATGGCACCATCCGCGCCTGCAAGTACGGCATCCATGCCGACGACCAATGGTCGGTCGACGAATTGCTGAAACTCGCTACAGAGTGAGCAGCATTCGGGTGTTGCCGAGGATGTTCGGCTTGACGTAGGACAGATCGAGGAACTCGGCCACGCCGGTGTCATACGAGCGGCACATCTCCTCGAAGACCTCAGCCGTGACCGGCGTGCCGTCGATCTCCTGGAAGCCGTGACGGCTGAAGAATGCGACTTCGAAGGTCAGAACGAAGATGCGCTCCAGGTGCAGATCCCTGGCCACGTCCAGCAGCCGGTCGACGATCGCGTGCCCGACCCCTTGACCCCTGACCTTCGGGTGCACCGCGACTGTGCGCACTTCGCCGAGGTCCGACCACAGGACGTGCAGGGCGCCGCACCCGATCAGTTCGCCGTCGAGCTCGGCGACCCAGAACTCCTGGACGGCCTCGTAGAGCGTCACCAGGTTCTTCTCCAGCAGGATCTTGCCGGAGTAGATGTCGACCAGAGCCTTGATCGCAGGCACATCCGAAGTTCTGGCCCGCCGGATGGCGACCGATCCGGGATCTGCGCTCACACGTGGAGAGTATCCGTCACAGCAACCGATATTCTGTTGCGGTGCCGGGCGAACCCACGACCGATCCCGTGGTGCCGCGCGCCCGGGTCGCGAACATCGCCAATGTGCTCACCGGTGTCCGGCTGGCGTTGGTCCCGGTGTTCCTGGTCGTCCTGTTCGTCGCCGACGGCCACGAAACGTTTTGGCGGATAGCCGCATTCATCGTGTTCACCGTCGCGGTGATCACGGATCGGTTCGACGGTGCACTGGCCCGCAGCTATGGAATGGTCACCGAATTCGGCACCCTGATCGACCCGATCGCCGACAAAGCCCTCATCGGTGCGGCGTTGATCGGTCTGTCGATCCTCGGCGAGATGCCGTGGTGGGTGACCGTCGTGATCATGACGCGCGAGATCGGCATCACAGTTCTGCGCTTCGCGGTGCTGCGCCACGGCGTCATTCCGGCCAGCCGGGGCGGGAAGCTGAAAACCCTCGTCCAGGGCGTGGCGATCGGCTTGTTCGTGCTGCCCCTGTCGGGCCCCTGGCTCACCGGGGCCTGGGTGGTGATGGGGGCGGCCGTCATCCTGACGGTGATCACCGGCATCGACTATGTCGTCTCGGCTATTCGCGATTCGCGCGCACGCCCCGCCGCTAACTGATTCAGTCCGTTGTACAGCGGTTTCGCCTCGAACGGCGGCTATTTGCGGTATCCGGGAACCACCCGCATGCCCGCGGCGTTGCCCTAGTACAAAGCCCCAGCGACGGACCTCTCGAAAGGGGAGCACGTATGACGGCATTGCTGCGCGAGGTGATCGGCGACGTGCTGCGCCGCGCCCGCACCGAGCAGGGCCGCACCCTGCGCGAGGTGTCCGACTCCGCCCGGGTCAGCCTTGGTTACCTCTCCGAGGTCGAGCGTGGCCGCAAGGAGGCGTCGAGCGAGTTGCTCAGCGCCATCTGCAGCGCGCTGGACGTGCCGCTGTCGCGGGTGCTGTCCGACGCGGGTGACGAGATGGGTCGCCAAGAACTTGCGGCGTTCGAGCGCGAGTCGATCGGTTCGGCCAACATCGACGCCTCGACGAAGGTCGTCATTCCGCAGGTCGTGTCGATGGCGGTCGCCTGAGCCAGTGTAGGTGCGACAACAGTCATCGACCCGATAGATTGGGCAGCACGGGAAGCCGGCGGCCCAGGGCCGAGACAACGACAGACACGAAGGCGGAATGAACCGATGGCCAATCCGTTCACCAAGGCGTGGAAGTACCTGATGGCGCTCTTCAGCTCCAAGGTCGATGAGTACGCCGATCCGAAGGTGCAGATCCAGCAGGCCATCGAGGAGGCCCAGCGCCAGCACCAGGCGCTGACTCAGCAGGCCGCCCAGGTCATCGGAAACCAGCGTCAGCTGGAGATGCGGCTCAACCGCCAGCTCGCCGATATCGAGAAGCTTCAAGTCAACGTCCGCCAGGCCCTGACGCTGGCCGACCAGGCGACCGCCGCCGGCGATGCCGCCAAAGCCACCGAGTACACCAATGCTGCCGAGGCGTTTGCCGCGCAGCTGGTGACCTCGGAGCAGAGCGTCGAGGACCTCAAGTCCCTGCACGATCAGGCGCTGCAGGCCGCCGGGCAGGCCAAGAAGGCCGTTGAGCAGAACGCGATGATGCTGCAGCAGAAGATCGCCGAGCGCACCAAGCTGCTCAGCCAACTCGAGCAGGCCAAGATGCAGGAACAGGTCAGTGCATCGCTGCGGTCGATGAGCGAGCTCGCCGCGCCGGGTAGCACGCCGAGCCTCGACGAGGTGCGCGACAAGATCGAACGGCGCTACGCCAACGCGATCGGGTCCGCCGAGCTGGCTCAGAACTCCGTGCAGGGCCGGATGATGGAGGTGCAGTCGGCCAGTGTGCAGATGGCCGGACACTCGCGGCTCGAGCAGATCCGTGCGTCCATGCGCGGTGAGCAGTTGCCGGCGGGCGGTAACGCCGCAGCCGCGCCGGCCGCGCCGGCTGTCAACCCCCAAGCGGCACCGGAAAACCCACTGTCGCAGTAACTTCCGTGAGGAACAGGTGTGAATTCGCGAGCCAGTAGACCGGAGGCGTGGCGCTCGTTGGTGCAGCGCGGTGTGGACACCGCCGCGGAGTGGTCCGATGTGGTGGCCGAAAAGCTCAACGCCGCAGCGGATCCGCGCGCCAAATTGTTGCGCAAGCGACGCTGGGCACTGCGGCTCGGCGTGTTCTTCACGGTGTCGTCGCTGTTCTGGATCGGTGTCACCGGACTGCTGTCGGCGTGGGAAACCCCGTTCTGGGCACTGTTCATCCCGGCTCCCATCGCGGTCGGCGCCGCATTCCTGGCGACGCTGTCGTTCCTCCGCTACCGCTGGCTGCGCGGTGAACCGTTGCCGCCGCAGCGTTCCCGTTCCGCTCGACGGCTGCCCGCGTGGGGTTCGGCCGCCCGCCAGCCGATGGCCGCGCTGGCCGCCTCAGAACGCGGTCTGTTCTCGCTTCTCGGGGTGATGGAGCGCGGTCGGCTGTTGCCCGCCGACGAGCTTCGTGAGCTGACGGCCGCGGCCAACCAGACAGCCGCCACGATGACCGCGACCGCGAACGAGGTGGTGTCGATGGAGCGCACGATCAGCTCCGCACCGCAGGCGCGCGCGCATTTGGCGCCGACGATTCAGGCCTTCACCGCTCAACTGCAGCAGGGTAGCCGTCAGTACAACGAAATGGTCACCGCGGCAGCGCAATTGGTGTCAGCGGCCAACACCGGATCGATGTCGAGCTCACCGATGACCCAACAGCGCTACCGCAACGAGTTGTCGAACGCGACCGATCGGCTGCTCGGATGGGCGCAGGCCTTCGACGAACTCGGCCACCTGCGCCGGGCCTAGACGTCGTGCGAGCTCGACGGTCCTGAGCGCGGCCCGTAGCGCTCGATATACGCCTCGTGGACGTGGGCGTTCTTCTGGCGGGAGAGTGCGTCGACGAGGTTCGGGTCCAGACCGTGCTTTCGCAACATGTGTCGTCGCCAGACCTTGTTGAGTGCGTGTGAGAAGAACACGAATGGGATCAGGATCGGCAGCGTCATCGACAGGTGCACGTCCAACGTGGTCGGAATGAACCAGAACGGGATCAGGATGACGAATGCCGGAATGAAGACGCGAATCATCATGCGGACGGTGGCGCCCTTGCCGGCCAGGTCGTTGCGCACCCAGTCGTGCATGGAGGCCGGCAGCGCTCTGCCGTAGCAGTAGCCGATGTATTCGACGAAGTTCGGCCGTGTGCGCGCGGGTTCGGTGCTCATATCGAGCCCGAATGATAGCAATGCGGCAGGCTACATGGTCGCGCGCAAGGACGGGAACACCGTGGCGGCGACTCCCCGGACGGTCCCCTTCAGGAAGTCCAGTGTGTCGAAATAGTCTCGCCACAGGGTAATCCGCCCCGCATGCACCTCGAAGGTTCCGCACACCCAGAACTGAATGCGCAGCGGTCCGAACACCACGGCGTCGGTACGCTCGGTCAGCACCGCGTTGCCTTCGGCGGCGATGCGATGAATCTTCACCTCGAAGCCCATGCGGCCTTCGCCCCGTCTCATCATGCCGACGATGCGTTCGCGGCCCCTGATGGTAGGGAATCCGACGTTCTGCCATTCGATGGTGTCCGCCAGCGAACGGTCGAGGGTGTCGAAGTCCTCGTCCTGAAGTGCGTAGAGGAACGTCTCTACGACACGGACGTTGTCGAGGTCGGGTCGTACTCCAGATGCCTGGTCGGTCATGCCTTCAGACTATGGGGCAGCGCTATGGCATGGTAGGCCCAATGCGCGTCGCGGTCGTTGCCGGACCCGATCCCGGGCACGCCTTTCCGGCCATTGCGCTGTGCCTTCGCTTTCTGGCCAACGGGGATTCACCGAGACTTTTGACCGGCGCACAGCGGCTGGGCGTGGCCAGATCGGCAGGCGTGGACGCGGTTGAACTCCTCGGCCTGGACGCGACCGAAGCCGACGACGACGCCGACGCAGGCGCCAAGATCAACCAACGGGCGGCTCGGATGGCGGTGCTCAACGGACCACAGCTGACCGAGCTGGCACCGGACCTGGTGGTGTCGGATGTCATCACCGTCGCCGGCGCGTTCGCCGCCGACCTTCTTGGCCTGCCCTGGGTCGAACTGAACCCCCAGCCGCTGTATCGACCGTCGAAGGGCCTTCCGCCGATCGGCAGCGGGCTGGCGCCCGGCGTCGGCATCCGCGGCAAGGTCCGCGACACGGTGTTACGGGCGATGTCCGCCCGGTCATGGCGCGAGGGACTGCGGCAGCGGCAGGCGGCGCGGGTTGAAATCGGTTTGCCCGCAGTCGACCCGGGCCCGCGGCGACGGCTGATCGCCACGCTGCCCGCCCTGGAGATGCCGCGCCCCGACTGGCCGTCCGAGGCGGTGATCGTCGGGCCCCTGCACTTCGAACCCACGTCGTCGGAACTGCCGATTCCGCCCGGCTCCGGCCCGCTGGTGGTCGTCGCGCCGTCGACGGCGGCGACCGGTGCCCACGGTCTGGCCGAACTTGCCCTGGACACCCTGATCCCCGGCGAGGCCCTTCCCGAGGGGTCGCGGGTCGTGGTGTCGCGGCTGGGCGGCCCCGCTGCGCCGGTGCCGCCGTGGGCCGCGGTCGGGCTGGGTCGCCAGGACGTACTGCTGTCGAGCGCCGACGTGGTGATCTGCGGTGGCGGGCACGGCATCGTGTCCAAGTCACTGCTCGCGGGTGTACCCCTCGTGGCGGTGCCCGGCGGTGGTGACCAATGGGAGATCGCCAATCGCGTTGTGCGCCAAGGTAGTGGGGTGCTGGTTCGCCCTTTGACCGCCGAGGGATTGTCGGCCGCGGTGCGTGAGGTGCTGTCGTCACCGTCGTATCGTGAGGCCGCGCGAGACGCAGGCGCCACCCTGGCCGACGTCGACGATCCGGTACGGGTGTGCCATGAAGCGGTCGGGCCGACGGCGTAGGTTGGGCGACGTGCGGTTGACGGAATTCAACGAACTCGTCGAGGGACAGTTCGGGTCGGTGCGCGGCGCGTCGTTGCTCGTTGACCACGTCTTGACTGGTCTCGACGGGCGCACGCCCGCGCAGGCCATCGAGGATGGCGTCGACCCGCGTGATGTCTGGCGCGCGCTGTGCGCGGATTTCGACGTCCCGCGCGACCAGTGGTGACCCTCAGGCCCGTCTGGCGGCGTTGACCAGGTCGAGTGTCACCTGTGTCGCTACGGCCAACGCGTCCGCATCAGCGTCGCTCAGCGCCCCGCACACCCAGTCCCAGTGTGCCGATACCAGGTCTCCGGGAGCCGGCGGTGGGCCCAAGGATTCGCCGTTCTTGCTCCAGCGCACCGATTCGACGCGCGGATCTGCCAGCGTCAGCTCACCGGAGTCGAATGACAAGGGGCGACAGACTATCTCGGCTTCCTCGCCCGTTACTGAGTCGACGGTGCCCCAGCGAATCCGGCAATCCTGCATGACCCGCACCGGCGTCGCCGGATCGCGATCAAGGAAACGGATCCACGGGTAGACGACGAACACGTGAAAGCTGTGGTGCGCCAATGCGTGCGCGTGCTCTCCTAGATCGCCCAGCAGTCCGGTGACCTGGCCGGCGAAGGCGCTACGCAGACGTGACAACAACTCGGCGGGGTCGACCTTGTCCAGCAAGGATCCGCCGATCCAATAGCTGCGTACGACGTCGTCATCGAGCGGATCGGCAATCCCCGCGGCATCGGCAATGGCCTGCAGATACGGCCACGCACCGTCGAATTCGCGCGCATATGAGGCCAACTCGGTATGAGCAACATCAGCGGGTCCGCAATAGCCCAGTTCGTTCGGCGGGAAGGCGTAGCAGGCAAAGGTCTCGTGCCCGCTCATTCAGCAGATCCGCGGTAGTTGTTCGCCGATGGGCAGGTCGACGACGCGGGTGCCGCCCAGTGCTGTCTTGGCGGACACCATCCCGGGGTGCTCGGCGACACAGCGACCGATCACCGTGGCATGGCCGCCGAGCGGATGTGTTTGCATGGCGGCGAGCACTCGATCGGCGTCTGCCGGTGGCACGAACGCGACCAGCTTGCCTTCGTTGGCCACGTAGAGCGGGTCGAGACCCAGCAGACCGCATGCATCGCGCACCTCGGCCGGAATCGGGAATGCCCGTTCGTCCAGCGAGATTCCGACCCGGGCCGTCTTGGCGATCTCGTTCAGCGTCGCCGCGACGCCACCCCTGGTCGGATCGCGCAGCACGTGGATGTCGGCGCCCGTGTCGATCATCGCGGCGACCAGCCCGTGCAGTGGGGCGGTGTCGCTCGCGACGGTGGTACCGAACTCCAATCCTTCTCGACAGCTCATCACCGCGACACCGTGTACTCCGATGTCCCCGCTGACGATCACGACGTCGCCCGCCGTGGCGCGCTGCGGCCGGATGTCCGCTCGCTCGTCGATCAGACCGATGCCCGCTGTGTTGATGTAGACGCCGTCCCCGTGGCCGGCATCGACCACTTTGGTATCGCCGGTGACCAACTTGACGCCTGCCGCCATCGCCGCGGTTCCCACCGCCTGGGCGACATGTGCGAGCTCATCCAGGGAAGTGCCCTCTTCGAGAATGAACGCAGTGGAGAGCACCATCGGCCGTGCTCCAGCCATCGCCAGATCGTTGACCGTGCCGTTCACTGCGAGATCACCGATCGTGCCGCCCGGGAAGGCCAGCGGTTTGACGACGAAAGAATCCGTCGAGAATGCCAGCCGCACATTGCCGACCTCCAGCACCGCGGAATCGCCCATTGCCGCATCGGCCGCGGGGCCGAACGCCGGCAGGAACAGGTGCTCGATGAGTTCGGCCGACATCGCCCCACCGCCGCCGTGTCCCATCACGATGTTGGGCGAGTTCCGCAGGGGGGCGGGACAAACCCACGATTCCATGTCGATCTTGGCGCCGGTATCCGCGGGCGTATCAGGCACTCGCCACCTCCAGCCGCCGGTACAGGTAGTAGGCGGCGCACGCCCCCTCCGACGAGACCATCGTGGCCCCAAGGGGATTACGCGGAGTGCACAGCGTGCCGAACGCCTCACACTCGTGCGGCTTGATCAGGCCCTGGAGCACCTCGCCTGACCGGCATACCGGCGATTCCTCAGTGTGAATATCGGTGACGGAGAAACGGTGCTCCGCGTCGTAGTCGCGATACGCAGACGAGAGCCGCCAACCGCTACTGGGGATCGTGCCGATGCCGCGCCATGCCCTGTCGGTCACCTTGAAGACGTCGAGGAGCATGGCTTTGGCCGCGGAATTACCGTCGGATTGAACGGCACGCGGGTAGGCGTTCTCCAGCTCGTGGCGACCCGATTCCAGCTGTAACACTGTGCGCCGAATTCCCTCGAGGATGTCCAGCGGCTCGAACCCTGTGACGACGATCGGAATGTTGTACTTGTCGCACAGCGGCGGATACTCCTCGGTTCCCATCACCGTGCAGACATGACCGGCTGCCAGGAACGCCTGCACTCGGCAGGTCGGCGACTCCATGATCGCCGAGATCGCCGGGGGCACGAGAACGTGGGATACCAGCAGTGAGAAGTTCTCGATGCCAAGCCGCTTGGCTTGATAGACCGTCATCGCGTTGGCCGGCGCTGTGGTCTCGAAGCCGATTCCGAAGAACACCACCTGTTTTGCGGGGTTCTCTTTCGCGATCTTCAGCGCGTCCAGCGGTGAGTAGACCACCCGTACGTCGCCTCCGCGGCTCTTGACCTGGAACAGGTCCTTTTCGCTGCCGGGCACGCGCAGCATGTCGCCGAACGAACAGAAGATCACATCGGGACGTGACGCGATCTCCAGCGCCTTGTCGATGATCTCCAACGGCGTCACGCAGACCGGGCATCCTGGGCCGTGGATCATCTCGATGGTATCCGGCAGCAGTTGGTCGATGCCATGTCGGATGATCGAATGTGTCTGTCCACCACATACTTCCATGATCGACCAACGCTGACTGGTAGCAGCCTTGATCTCGTCGACGAGGCGGCGGGCGAGCTGGGGGTCGCTGAACTCATCCAGGTACTTCATGGCATTACCTCAGTATTTCCGTTGGTCGAGTTGGGGTTGTCGAGGCCGGCCTGCTGGGCGGCCAGTTCGAAACCATCGGTGAACTCCTCCCTGAGCACCCCGAGGTGCTCGAATTCGGCGAGTGTCCGCATCGCTGATTCCTCGTCGAGGCGTTGAAGCGCGAAACCGACATGGACGACGACGTATTGGCCCACTTCCGCGTCGGGGATGTACTCCAGGCAGACGTCCTTCTTGATCCCGCCGAAATCGACAACGGACATCAAAGTGCCATCACGGTCGTCGATGCTGACAATTTTTCCCGGAACCGCCAAGCACATCAGCGGCCTCCCTTCCTCATGAGGAATTCCCCACCAATAGTTGGCCCAGTGCGATCCCGCCGTCGTTCGGTGGCACGAAACGGTGAGTGATCACGTCGAATCCCCTGTCCCGCAGGCCGCGCAGGGCCAGGCGTAGTAGCAATGCGTTTTGGAACACGCCCCCCGACAGTGCGACAGTGGGGTAATCGGTCACCACGGTGGTGGCCAAGCGCACGATCAAATCCGCTACGGCTCGGTGGAAGCGTGCGCCGACCACACCTGCGGTCATTCCGGATCGGACGTCGTCGACGACCGCCTTGATGACAGGTGTCGGATCGATCATCGCAGGTGATTGGGAGAGGTCGATGGAGAAGTCGTAAGTGGCTGTGCCACAGGCCGCGTCGCGGGACATCCCCTCCAGCTCGATGGCCGTCTGCGCCTCGTATGCGACAACCTGCCGCGCGTCGACCAACGACGCAACGGTGTCGAAGAGCCGTCCCATACTGGACGTCGGCGCGCAACCCAGGCCGGTCTCTAGCTGGTGGGCCAGTACGCGCCGCTCATCCGTCGGGCATGCCCGTACGGGCGCGAGGTCCTCGTCCCAGGCCATTCCCGCCGCCCACAGGTGCGCCAGAGCCATCCGGTACGGTCGCAGGACGCTGACGTCCCCCCCGGGCAACGGCACATACCGCAGGTGTGAAAGCCGCCGGTAGCCCTTGTAATCGGCAAGGAGCACCTCGCCGCCCCACACGGCATTGTCGGGCCCGTAGCCGGTTCCATCGAATGCGAATCCGAGTACCGGTCGCGAGCCGTCCAGGCCGTGTTCGGCCATGACCGAGGCGATATGAGCGTGGTGGTGCTGGACCGTCCGGACGGGCCGACCTCGAGAGTTTCGGTGCGCCCATGCGGCGGACCGGTACAGCGGATGGGCATCGGCGACAAGCACTTCCGGTTCGACGCCGGTGAGTGCCTGCAGGTGGCCTCGTGCCGAGTCGAAGGCCGCCAACGTCGACAGGTCGTCCATATCGCCGATGTGCTGGCTGAGCCACGCGTACTTCCCGTCTGCCACTGCCAGTGTGTTCTTCAGGTCGGCGCCGACCGCGAGGGTGGGCGGCAGCGCAACCGGCAGCGCGACGGGCAGCGGTGCGTATCCGCGGGAGCGCCTGATCGGCAATTCGGCTTGGTCGACGACCCGCACGACGGAGTCGTCGCACGGAACCAGGATCTCCCGGTCGTGCATCAGCCATGCATCGGCCAGCTGCGAAAGTCGTTCCAGCGCATCGCCGTCTGCGTAGCAGATCGGCTCTCCACCGAGGTTGCCCGATGTCATCACGAGTGCGACGGGGCCCGGTTCGTCACCAGGTAGGCCGAACAGCAGCGCATGCAAGGGCGTGTAGGCGAGCATGACGCCAAGGTCCGAATTGTGCGGGGCCACGGCGTCGGCGACCGCGGCATCGTCGCGGCGCGGCATCAGCACGATCGGCCGTTGCGCACCGGCCAGCAGCCGCGCCGATCCGTCATCGATCTCGGCGATGGTGCGTGCGGTCGTCATGTCCGCGACCATCAGCGCGAACGGTTTGTCGCCACGCCGCTTTCGAATGCGCAGCTCTTTCACCGCGCGCTCGTTGGCGGCATCGCAGGCGAGGTGATATCCGCCGATGCCCTTGACGGCGACGATACCGCCGTCGCTCAGCAGTCGCCGCGCCTGCCGCAGCGCGGCTTCGGATTCGGCCGACCGACCGTCGCGGGCCCGGTAGTGCAGCGTGGGTCCGCATTTCGGACAGCACACGGGTTGGGCGTGGAATCGCCGATCAGCTGGATCGTGGTATTCGGCGGCACAGTCGGCGCACATCATGAAGGGCGCCATGGTCGTGGACGCGCGGTCGTAGGGTAGCGACGCGATGATGGTGAATCGCGGGCCGCAGTTGGTGCAGTTGACGAATGCGTGCCGGTAACGCCTGTTGGTCGGATCACTCTGCTCGGCGGCGCATTCGGCACACATGGCGACGTCGGGGGAGGCCAGTGTGCGGCCCGTGGCTGATCGGGACGTATCCGCGATGGTGAAGCCGGTTCCGCCGACAACCGGGACATCGGCGGTCTCGATCGATTCGATCACCGCCAGCGGCGGCGGTCGGTCACGTAGGCGGGTGAGGAAGTCGTCGATCTGGTCGGCGCCACCCTCGATCTCTATCACGGCACCGGAACTGTCATTGCGTACGGATCCGGACAGGCCGAACGCGGCCGCGCACGCGTAGACGAACGGCCGGAACCCGACTCCCTGAACGACGCCGTGTACGCAGACACGGAGCCTGCGTCGGCCGGTCATGGGAACGCCCTGTCGATCTGGCCGGGGGTTTCTCCTGGTTCGCCGCCCCTGCCCATCATCTCCAGTCCGGCCATCGCGGCGTCGGCACCTGCTTTGTCGGTTTTCTCGACGACGAATCCCATGTGGATGATCACCCAGTCACCGGCGTCGAATGTCTCCTCGGGCAGCATGCCGATGTTCACTTTGCGGTTCTCGCCCGCGACATTCACCAGGGCCAGCTGATCACCGTAGCCCTCCAGCATCCGGACCACCTGTCCTGGGATCCCGAGACACATCGCTTCAGCCTTCCGCAGGTGCCGGCGAGCGGACGGCAAGGTCGGCCAGGACGTCGTAGACGGCCGCGACCGCCACCGGCACCGCCGCGGCGACCGGGTCCGACAGACCCATGCCCTCCTCGATGTTCTCGACTTCGCAGCCGATGACGATTGTCTTGGGTGCAGTCCCGCCCAGTGCCCTGAGTGTGGCGAACACGGCCGCCGGGTCCATGCTGTGCGCTTCGAGACCGGCGGTGGATGAGAGGGTTTCGTGGTCAGCCTCGAATATGTGGAGTGTCCCGGGTGTTCCGCGATCGGGCAGTGCATCGACGAGGACGAGCGCGTGCCACTCCTCGAGGAGGTCATAGGCGAGGTGCATACCCCTGATTCCATAATCCACCGGGTGCACATCGGCGCCTAGGTCCCGACCGACGACATGACGCATCACCTCGGGGCCGAAGCCGTCGTCTCCGAGGAAGATGTTGCCGATTCCGGCGACCAGGATGCGGGCTGTCATCTGGTTGAGGAACTCCTGACTACATGTTGCGTATCTTCATGTACCGTCGCACGTCCGGGATGGAGCGGAGTCCGATCACCACCCCGCCGACAACGACGACGGCCACGACACCGGTTGCCAACCAACCAATTACATCCATCATGAACTCCTATCTGGACTGACTACTCTTGCGTCGATCGGTTCGACCTCGTCCGGCGTGAAGTACAGGTATCGGCCGTACGAGTCGGGCATCTCGACGTCTGGATCGTCCTCCACGATGACGCCGACGTACTGCTGGCCGTCGACGTCCTCGTGGACGGAAGTGACGCGGGCGCTCTTGCCCGCGAAGAAGATGTCCTGCGCGTCGGCGCGGCGACACGGCCGCAGGCGGACTCTGCTGCCCGCGGACACCCGCACGCCGTTCACCAGGACGGCATCGACGTCGGGGCGGACGGCGGTGTCGGCTACCGGATCCCACCAATCGACGCCCTCTGGGATCTCAGGGATCAGCCCGGCAGACCTCATCTGCTCATCCAGTGCATCGAGTCGCGGCGGGAGCCCGGGTTCTTGCGCGTGCGGATTGCGCAGGATGCCGTGCAATTGCTGCAGGGCCTCCGGCGACATCGAATCGCATCTGTCGATTATCGCCGCAGCCAGTGGGTCGGTGGCGCGTGCTTGCGCCTTCTCCTCATCGGTCATCGTCATCACGCGAAGGGTGAGGATTTCGTCGATCTCGGTCGAGTCGTACAGCGCGCCCTCGCTCTGTTCGGCGATCTCCGGGTGGTCGTAGAGAATGATGGGCGAAATCAGCAGCAGGTCACGCTCCCCGGGCCGTCCGGCGAGCACTGGAAAGCAGCGGTGCTGGACCAGGCGCGAAACCGCGTCCGCCGCGGAGTCCGGCGATTCGAGCAGTGAGATGAACTCTCCGCCAACCACTTCGGCAATGATATGGGTACCGATCATCGATGTGGCGATGGCTTGTTCCTTGTTTCTTGCGGCCGCACCTGCATTGTGCACCGTCACGCTGACCCGGTAGAGGTCGGTTGCCTCGCGCTCGACGGCGACGGTCAGATCGGCCCGGACGGCGGATCTGGTGCGGACCAGTCGACCGCCGTCCACGTTCTCGGCCTCACTGCCCTCGGCGACCTCGATGGCCAGGGTGCGCGGCCGCACGAGGCCGGTCAGATCGAAGGGGCCGAACGACAGTTCGCGCTCCACCGCCTCGTCCCAGGTGACCCAGGTCTGCGAGCCACTGGTCAATTCGTCGACCGGCTCGAAGGTTCCGCCGCCGATATTGCGTTCGGCGCGGCGGTGCTGCAGCTGCAGGAAACGCACGACGAGGGTCAATTCGCTGTCACCGTCGACCAGGAATTGCCCCGACATGCTGTCTTCCTCGCCGATGCCCGCGTCCGACGCACCCGGTGGTCCGACCACGCCGAACTGCCAGCGGGATTGGTTCTTGGACGACGTCGCTCGGTACGGATAGAGCAGGTACCCCTCGTAGAGCACCGCATCGGCGATGGCACGCGCTCGATCCCAGGTGGGTTTCACCGGACCTCCTCGGGCGCAGGGGTCGGCGGGGTCAATTGCGGGGCTTGCGCGAGCAAGGAGGTGACGGCGTCCTCGAAGTCGAGCATCCCACGGGCCGACTTGTAGGCCGCCAGTGCGGATACGGTGTCGTGCCCGAGTCGTACCCACCCCGCGTTGGGATAGTGGATCCGCACGAGGTCGTTCCACACCGCGACCGGCATCTCGTGTTGGGCTTCGCATTCCCAGGACACCTGACGAACCGAGAAGCCACGTTCGCCCGGCACGAACACCGTTCCGCTGAACAGGAACAGCAGGGGAATGGCGCCGTCGCGCAATGCGTGCAGGTATTTCGACGCCGCGACCTCGAAATCGTAGGTGCACTCCAGCGGCAGGGACACCTCGGTGACGCCGGTGAAGCCTTGAACCATCGCGGTGCTGTGTTGCCAGAGGAACGTGCGTTGAGTGTTGACCCACCGCTCGCGCGGCCCGAACAGATCGATCAGGCCAGCGGCTTCTTCGTCGGAGTAGGGCCGGCGAAGCGGTTCGATGCGGATCTGGCATCGCAGGGCAATCGCCTGGATCGGCTCGGTGTCGCCGGCCGTGATGCCGATGCGCGCGGTCAGTCGTGGCGTGACCGAGAACTGTTCGGCGACCACGTCCACGACGGTGAACGTCAAATTGCTCACGCGGACGCCACCTTGCTGCGCGCCTTGACCCGCTCGAAGAACTCGTCGACGAACTCCCGGACCTCGTGGCCACCGTCGAAGCCCCGCCACAACATTCGCAGTCTGCCGACGAACTCATAGCAGGCGTCGATGGGGACCAGGTAGCACTCGGCGGGGGCATTGAGTTCGGGATCCACGTGGTCTCGATCGGGCACCCGAACCAGCAGCGCTTCGACATCGTCGGCTAGCAAGCCCAGTCGGCTGTCGGCGCCGCTGATCTCGCTCCAGGCGTCGAGGTCCAGTTCCGACTCGGTGGCTCCGGCCGGGCCCGGGTAGAAGGCCACGGTCTTGCCCATGTCGGAGTTGTGGAAGAAGAACGCCAAGCCGACGGGAATCTGGAGCGCTTCCCATGCGCGACGGTCCAACGAGAAATCGGAGAAGCTGAGATATCGATCGGGCACCGCGCGGTAGCGGAGTTTGGCGTGTGGGTCGGTGAACAACAGATAGCAGCCGCGGCACGTGCACATCAGCTGGCGCGCTGAGACATTGACGACGTGCTGGTGCTCGTCGGCGATCGGTTCGGCGCACATCTCACATCGTTCACCGGCCGGCTGCGTGGAGGGCTTGTTGGCCCGGATGCGCGTCAGCACGTCGAAAGCGCTCACATCTGCCATCACGGCACCCCGGTGGCCTCGGCGAGCACCGCGACCGACAGGACGCCATCGCGACGGAGCAGGGGAATCGGATCGAGATGCGTTCGAGCGGACGGTTCGGCAGTGTCATCCAGCCCCGCGCCTGCGTGCACCACATCGAAATGTGCGTGACAGCGCGGACAGCGCAGGACCGCCTGTCCAATGGGTGCGCCCATCGGACGGTGCAGCGCAGCGCCGGCCATCGAGTCCTCACACCGACCGCACCGGTCGTGGTACGCGAACAGATCATCGCCGATTCGGCAGGCCAGGATCGGCACGCCGGCGACCAGGAAGCCGCCGACCTCGCCGGGATCGAGATCCGCGATCTCAGGAAGGGGGCGCCAGGCGGCGCCCGCGCCGTCCACGGTGTCCTTCGTGTGGACGCGGCTCATCAACGAATCCACCGAGATCAGGCCAGACGCGCTCTCGGCCGCAGCCACGACTTCGATCGAGGCGATCTCGGGGGCGGCGGCACGCACGGCGTCCTCGACGGCGAACTCGAGGGTGACCGCCGATGACGGGCAGCTCTTGCAGCTGCCCGCGAACTGCAGGCGAACCACCGGCCCGTCTCGGCCGTCGACCACACCGAGCAGCGCGACGTCGCCGCCGTGCGAACCCAGATACGGTCGAACACTGTCCAGAGCATCCTCGATCCTGCGCTCGACGCCGTGCGGGTGCAGTCCGTGCACGAGCATGAGGCTGGCGACGAGGTCGTCGGCGGCGAACCGCTCGACCAGCTCGGGTGCCGACTCGGAAGCCATGGTGACGATCCGCTGGAGCGCTGCCCCGTAGAGGTCCGTCAGCTCGGCGGCGAGCTGCTCGGTCCGCTCCCGCACGATCGTTCCGCTGCCCGTACTGGCGTCCAGCAGGGTCTGAATCCGATCACCTGCTGAACGCCATCGCGTTTCGTCGTCGAGTGCCTCCGGGCTCTGGTGTCCAGTCGAGGCCATATATCACTCCCCAGTAACGGACTGGGTCGGTGAATGCAGCTTCTCGAGCGTCTTGCCCTCACCGAGATACATGTGCACCCCGCACGGCAGACACGGATCGAAGCTGCGCACCGTTCGCATGATGTCGATGCCCTTGAAGTTCTCCCGATCGTTCTCCTCGAAGATCGGCTGCCCTTGAACGGCGTCTTCATACGGTCCAGGGGTGCCGTAGCTGTCGCGTGGGTTGGCGTTCCACGGCGTCGGGGGATAAGGGTGGTAATTCGCGATCTTGCCGTCCCGAATCACCATGTGGTGGCTGAGCACACCACGCACCGCCTCGGTGAAGCCGCAGCCGATGGCCTCGTCCGGCACCGTGAACTTCTCCCACGTCTTCGTTCGGCCCGCCCTGATCTCGATCAGCGCCTGCTCGGCGAAGTGCAACGCGCACGCGGCCGCGTAGGCCTGGAAGTAGGTCCGCGCCCGGTTGCGTTCCAGGGTGTTGCTCCCGTGTTCGGGGATCTTCCACTCCAGCGAAACGGGGCCCTTGAGCGCCGTTTTGGGCAGATTGATCTGCACGCTGCCGCCGGTCGACTTCACGTAACCGATGTCGACGAGCCCGGCCAGCGCGGTACTCCACAACCGGGCCAGCGGACCGCCACCGGTGTCGAGCGCGAGATGATCCTTGCCGTCGAACCAGCGCGGCGACATGACCCAGCTGTACTTGTCGTCCATGTCGCGCTTCTGGGGCCGTGGGTTGGTGTGCTGATTCCACGGGTGCCTGCGATCGACCGGATTGCCCAGCGGATCGTTGCGGACGAACATCTCCTGATCGGTCCAGTCGTCGTAATACGAGCTGCCCAAAAGGATTCGGATGCCGAGATTGATGTCGACCAGCGAGTGGGTGACCAGCTTTCCGTCGACCACGACACCCGGAGTGACGAACATCGCGTTACCCCAGCGCTCCATGTCCTTGTACGCGAAGTTGCAGACCTCCGGATCCTGGAACGAGCCCCAGCATCCGAGCAGCGTGCGACGCAAGCCGACCTTCTCGTAGCCGGGAAGCGCTTCGTAGAAGAAGTCGAACAGATCGTCGTGCATCGGCACGACCTTCTTCATGAACTCGACGTAGCGCATCAGCCGGGTCATGTAGTCGGTCATCAGCTGAATCGTGGCCACGGTGCCCACGCCACCGGGATACAGCGTGGAGGGATGGACGTGCTTGCCCTCCATGAGGCAGAACATCTCTCGCGTCCAGCGGCTGACGACGAGGGCCTCGCGGTAGAACTCGCCCGTGAACGGGTTCAGCGCCCGCATGATGTCGGCGATCGTGCGGTAGCCGTGTGCGTCGGAGTTCGGCGCCAACGTGTTCTCGGCCTTGGCCAACACACCGGGGTTGGTTTCGGAGACCATCTTCTCGCAGTAGTCGACGCCTACCAGGTTCTCTTGGAAGATGTTGTGGTCGAACATGTATTCCGCGGCTTCGCCGAGGTTGACGATCCACTCGCCGAGGTTGGGCGGTTTGACGCCGTACGCCATGTTCTGCGTGTAGCACGAACAGGTGGCGTGGTTGTCGCCGCAGATGCCGCAGATGCGGCTCGTGATGAAGTGCGCGTCGCGGGGATCTTTGCCTTTCATGAATATCGAGTAGCCGCGGAAGATCGAGGACGTGCTGTGACACTCGGCGACCTCGCGATTCTCGAAGTCGATCTTGGTGTAGATGCCGAGGCTGCCGACGATGCGGGTGATCGGATCCCACGACATGTCGACGAGCGTGCTCGGATCCTTCTTGGTGTGCTGAGGGCCGGGAACTGTGGTTGTCATTGAGTTTTGCCTTTCCTGCGTTGCGCACCTACCAGGTGCGCTTCGCTCCTGTGGTCAGTTCCTTGCCCCGGTGCCGCCACTTCGGTTCTTTGTCGACGGTCTTTCCGGTGACGTGGCGCAGATTGCGAATGACCGAGCCGTACAGGCCGGACGCGGTGGTCGAGAGCTTTCCGCCAGGGGGCTCGTCCATGAAGGGCATGAACTTGTCAGGGAAGCCCGGCATCGTGCATCCGATGCATATGCCGCCGACGTTCGGGCAGCCGCCGACACCGTTGATCCAACCGCGCTTGGGCACGTTGCACTTGACGACCGGTCCCCAACAGCCAAGTTTCACAATGCATTTCGGCGAGCCGTATTCGGTCGCGAAATCGCCTTGCTCGTAATAGCCAGCGCGGTCGCACCCCTCGTGCACCGTGTTGCCGAACAGCCACTGGGGTCGCAGCGCGTCGTCGAGCGGGATCATCGGCGCCTGTCCGGTGGCCATGTACAGCAGGTAGGTCAGCGTCTCGGAGAGATTGTCACCCTGAATCGGACAACCCGGCACACACACGATGGGTATGCCCGCCTTGCTCTTCCAGTCCCAGCCGAGGTAGTCCGGCACACCCATCGCGCCGGTCGGGTTGCCAGCCATCGCGTGAATGCCGCCGTACGTCGCGCACGTACCGACGGCCACGATCGCGGTCGCCTTGGGCGCTAGTCGGTCGAGCCACTCACTGGTGGTGATCGGCTGGTCGGTTGCCGGGTCATTGCCGAAGCCGCACCAATACCCCTCCTGATGCAGGTCCTCGTTGGGGATCGACCCCTCGACAACCAGTACGAATGGTTCCAACTCGCCGCGGTCGGCCTTGAAGAACCATTCGAGGAAATCGTCCGCGCCACCCGTCGGTCCGCACTCGAAGTCGATCAACGGCCAGTGCACTGCGATTTGGGGTAAACCGGGAAGTGCTCCGAGCGCGATCTCCTCGATGCTTGGTTGGGTGGCGCCTGTCAATGCCACGGAATCGCCGTCACAACTGAGGCCGGCGTTGATCCACAGCACATGGATCAATGTGTCTTCCGCTTTTTTGGCAGCTTCACTTAGCATGCTTGCGGCTTTCCGGGACCGGGCTGGGGTCCCTGCGGCGCAGGAGTCGCCCTTCGGCCCACTTGCGCGTCGCTATACTTCGGTCTACTCCCGCGAAAGTGTGTTGTCAATCACATCTAAGCGACGGTCATACGCAGTTCATTTGCGCGCGCGTCAATCCACTGGAACCAGGCGTCCATTCCGTCTCCTTTGGTAGCGGAGAGGGGTAAGATCTCGACGTCCGGATTGACTGAACGCGCATGCTGCGCACAAAGATCGAGATCGAATTCGACGTACGGCAGCAGGTCGATCTTGTTTATGAGGACCAGTCCCGCTGCGGCGAACATGTGCGGATACTTCAGCGGTTTATCGGTTCCTTCGGTCACCGAGATGACCACGATCTTGCTGTGCTCACCGAGATCGAAGAGCGCGGGGCAGACCAGGTTTCCGACGTTCTCGATGAACAGCAACGAATCGCTGTCGGGCTCCAGGGTGTGAAGCGCTCGGTCGATCATCTCGGCGTCCAGGTGGCAACCCGCGCCGGTGTTGACCTGTACCGCGCGGGCCCCAGCGGCGGTGATGCGATCGGCGTCCAGCAGCGTCTCCTGATCACCTTCGATCACCGAGACCTGATGCTGCTCGCCCAGCCGGCGGATGGTGCGCTCGAGCAGGGTGGTCTTCCCGGCGCCCGGTGAACTGGTGATGTTGAACGCCAGGATCCTGCGGTCGGCCAGCCACTGCCGGTTGTGTTCGGCCAGCACGTCGTTCTTCGCGAGCACCTTCTGCTCCAGCGTGATGGTCTCGGTGTGCGGGTGATCGTGCTCGTGAGGGTGGTCATGGGGATGGTCGTGTCCCGGGAGCGTGATCGTCGCTCCGTCGTCGCCGCACCCACAGGTTGCACACATGCTCAACTCACTTCCATCGACAGGATCTTCAGGTCTCGGCCGGCGACGACGTCGACATCGGCACTTCCGCAGGGGCACAACAAGATCAAGTCGTTCAGTGCGAAACCGGTGTCGCAGGTGCGGCATCGTGCCTCGCCTGAACGCAGCTCGACCTCGAGGCTGGCGCCTTCGGCGGCGGTGCCCTCCGTGGCGAGTTCGAAGCAGAACATCATCGCGTCGGGGACGACGGCGCACAGCGCACCGACCTCGAGTTTGACGCTGTGCACTCGACGGCCCGCAGCGTGCTCGCACACCGCCTCGACGACGCTCTGGGTGATCGCCATTTCGTGCAAGATTGCCCCGTTTCAGCCGGGATGACCCCACCATAGGCGCGCGCGCGCCGTCCGGCGAGGAGATGCAGAATCCTCGACTCGGCACAACTGATCAGAACTCGGCGTGTCAGCTTGAATCGAACAGGTGTTCGTCTACTGTGGTGGCAGCGCGGGATGCTGGTCACGCCGACTTGTCGGTACGGACCTCTAGCGTCACGGCCAACCGATCGAAAACCGATCACGGACGAGGATGGAGACCAACCCCATGGCGCAGGCCCCTGACCGCGAGAAAGCCCTCGAACTGGCGCTCGCACAGATTGAGAAGAACCACGGTAAAGGCTCGGTGATGCGGCTCGGCGAGGAGGTCCGCCAGCCGATTTCCGTCATCCCCACCGGCTCTATCGCCCTGGATGTGGCGCTCGGCATCGGCGGGCTGCCACGCGGGCGGGTCATCGAGATCTACGGCCCGGAATCCTCGGGTAAGACCACCGTCGCGTTGCACGCGGTCGCCAACGCGCAGGCTGCAGGCGGCATCGCGGCGTTCATCGACGCCGAGCACGCGCTGGATCCCGACTACGCCAAGAAGCTGGGCGTGGACACCGATTCACTGCTGGTCTCTCAGCCGGACACCGGCGAGCAGGCGCTGGAGATCGCCGACATGCTGATCCGCTCCGGCGCGCTGGACATCCTGGTCATCGACTCGGTGGCGGCGCTGGTGCCGCGGGCCGAAATCGAAGGCGAGATGGGGGACAGCCACGTCGGCCTACAGGCCCGGCTGATGAGCCAGGCGCTGCGCAAGATCACCGGCGCCCTGAGCAATTCGGGCACCACCGCGATCTTCATCAACCAGCTCCGAGAAAAGATCGGCGTGATGTTCGGTTCGCCCGAAACGACCACGGGCGGAAAGGCGTTGAAGTTCTACGCTTCGGTCCGGCTGGACGTCAGGCGGATCGAAACCCTCAAGGACGGCACCGACGCGGTCGGCAACCGCACCCGGGTGAAGGTCGTCAAGAACAAGGTGTCGCCGCCGTTCAAGCAGGCCGAGTTCGACATCCTCTACGGCAAGGGCATCTCCAAGGAGGGCTCGCTCATCGACATGGGTGTCGAGCATGGCTTCGTCCGCAAGTCCGGTTCCTGGTTCACCTATGAGGGTGAGCAGCTGGGCCAGGGCAAGGAAAACGCGCGCAACTTCCTGCTGGAGAACCCCGACGTCGCCAACGAGATCGAGAAGAAGATCAAGGAGAAGCTCGGTATCGGTGCCGACGTGACCGCTGACTTGTCCGATGGCTCGATCGATGACGTCCTACCCGCCCCAGTCGACTTCTGAGGCGTCTCGCGAGGAGCAGGCGCGAGCACTGTGTCTGCGCCTGCTCACCGCGAGGGCACGCACACGCGCCGAGCTAGCGGGGCAGCTGACCAAGCGGGGCTACCCCGACGACGTCAGCGCCACGGTGCTGGACCGGCTGACCCGAGTCGGATTGGTCGATGACGTGGACTTCGCCGAGCAGTGGGTCCGCTCGCGACGCGTGAATGCCGGAAAAGGCAAGCGCGCCTTGGCCGCCGAGTTACGCAACAAGGGTGTGGACAACGAGGTGATCACCGCTGCGCTGGCCGACATCGACGCGGGTGCGGAACGTCAGCGCGCCGAGCAGTTGGTCCGTGACAAGCTGCGTCGCGAAAAGTTCGGCGACGATGACGACACCAAGCTCACACGCCGGCTGGTCGGGATGCTGGCCCGCCGTGGTTACCCCCAGACGATGGCGTTCGACGTGGTCAGTGTCGAGTTGGCCGGCGAGCGGGAGCGGCGACGGGTGTAGACGTCGAAGGCGGTGTGCTGCGCCGGGTACGTTGCGCACATGCTGTTATCGGCGAAGATCGCTCCGACGTTCGACTATCCCGTGCTCCAGGAGTTTTGGTCGCGGGCCGACGAGTTGGGCTTCCACTCGGTCGCCAACTACGACCACTTCTACGGGCTGTCGGATCTCTCGGATCCCACGTACGAGGGGTGGACGTCGCTGGCCGCCATGGCCGGCGTGGTGTCGCGGGCCCGCATCGGCTGCATGGTCTCCGGTGTGACCTACCGCAATCCGGCCATGCTGGCGAAGATGGCGGTCACGGTTGACCACATCAGCGGCGGCAGAATGGATTTCGGCCTCGGCGCGGGGTGGCATGAAGAAGAACACCGCGGATACGGGATCGAGTTCCCAAGTGCGGGCGTGCGTGTGGAGATGCTCGACGAGGCACTGACCATCGTCCGACGACTGTGGACCGAGGACTCGGTCACCTTCGAGGGCCGCCACTATCAGCTGACCGACGCGCTGGCCAATCCGAAACCGCTGCAGCAGCCGCACCCGCCGATCGTCGTCGGCGGCGAGAAGCCGAAGATGCTGCGCGTCATCGCCCGTCACGCGAACGAGTGGAACGTTCCAAGCCACGGCGATGTGGATGCCTGGGCCAATACCAGCGCCCTGCTCGATGAGGCGTGCGCGGACGTCGGCCGAGATCCGGCCGAGATCAGGCGCTCGATTCAACTGTTCGTCCTGCCCGCCAAGAGCGGTCACCTAGAGGAGCAACTGGCTCGGCTCCCGGAGCTGGAAAGTCTCGGGTGCGACCATGCGGTGCTGTCGTTCTATCAGCCACCCTCCGCGGCGCAGTTGGAGCGTTGCGCGGAACTGATCTAGCCGGCGCCGGGTTCTGCCACCTTCACCGTCGCGCCGGGCGCGCCCTCCTGCTCGATCGTCTCCGGGTCCAGTGGTGTCGTGCCGCGGCGGGACCGACGCAGTCGTGCCTCCAGCCACACAGCCAGCGACGACAACGCAAAGTTGACAATGATCATCAGGACCGCGACGACGACGAGGGCCGGCAAGAGGTTGGTGAACGCCGCGCCGACGTTCGTGCCCCGCGACACGAGTTCGGGGTACGTGATCGCCACACCCAACGCGGTGTCCTTCAGGACGACGACCAACTGCGAGATGAGCACCGGCAGCATGGACGTAATCGCTTGCGGCAACAGTATGGACCGCATGGTCTGGCCCCACCGCATACCGAGCGACCACGCGGCCTCCGACTGTCCACGGGGCAGCGCGTTCACTCCTGCTCGGACGATCTCGGCGATTACGGCGCCGTTGTACAACGTCAAGCCGGTGACGACTCCGGCCAGGGTCAAGTACTCGGAGAGGAAGACGTCGTACCTCGAATAGAAGAAGTACGCGAAGATCATCATGATCAGAACTGGCACGGCGCGGAAGAACTCGACGAACACCGCGCATGGCGAACTGATCCACTTGTGCGGGGACAGACGTCCGACCCCTAACGCGACGCCGAGGATTCCCGCCAGTACGATCGATAACCCGGCGGCCTTGAGCGTGCCCTCGATGCCTGGGAGCAGGTAGTTCTCCCAGACGTCCGACGTGGTGAACGGCTCCCACATCGCCCACGCCAGTTGGCCTTTGCGCCCGAGCTCGAGACCGACAAGGAGGAGCACGAGAAGGACGACCAGCACGGTGACCCCGGTGGCTATCCAGTTGCGGACCTTGGCGCGCGGGCCCGGCGCGTCGAAGAGGACGGATGATCCACTCATCTGGCCACCGCCAGTCGCTTGCCCATCCACCCGAACAGCAAGCCCAATGGCAGTGTCAGCGCGACGAATCCGGCGGCGAACAGGCTGCCCACCAGCAGGAGCGCCGACGATTTCTCCACCCACTCCGACATCAGCAGCGACGCTTCGGCCACGCCGATCACCGAGGCGATGGTCGTGTTCTTGGTCAGCGCGATGAGCACCGACCCCATGGGGATGATCGTCGCGCGGAAGGCTTGGGGCAGCAGGATGAATCTCAGGTTCTGGCTGAACGTGAGTCCCAGCGACCGGGCGGCCTCGGCCTGTCCCAGCGGAATCGTGTTGACCCCGGAGCGCAGTGTCTCGCAGACGAACGACGCCGTGTAGACGGACAAGCCCAGGACCGCCAGCCGGAAGTTGTTGTCCACCAGGAAGGTCGGCGAGTTTCGATTGGCGAAGTCGATACCGAGCGATGTGTAGAGCCCCAGCGAGGTGAACAGGATGATGAGCGTCAACGGGGTGTTGCGCACGATGTTGACGTAAGAGGTGCCGAGCCAGCGCAACACCGGCACCGGCGACAACCGCATCGCCGCCAGTGCCGTGCCGATGACCAGCGCCCACAGCGCCGAGAACAACGTCAACTGGATGGTGACCCAGAACGCGTTCAAGAACGCGTCGGCTCTGAAGACCTCCATACTCGCTCCGCTGGCAGACCGCCGGTCAGTTGGTGGCGGCGATGGCCGGCGGCGCCGGCGTCTTGACACCGGCTGGGCCGAGGTTCTTTTCGAAGGCCGCCGCCCAGGCTCCGTCGGCCTCCATCTTCTTCAGCGCGTCGTTGATCTTGTTGAGCAGTTCGGTGTCGCCCTTCTTGAGGCCGATGCCGTAGTTCTCCTCGGAGAACGTGCCGCCGACCAGCTTGAACGCGCCGGGGGACTGCGCGGCGTAACCGGCGAGGATGACCTCGTCGGTGGTCACTGCCGCAACCTTGCCCGTCTTGAGCGCCTCGATACACGCCGAGTAGTTCGGATATTCCTGCAGCTGCACCGTGGGGAACTCATCCTTGATCTTCTGCGCCGGGGTCGAGCCCTTCACGGAGCAGAGGATCTTGCCGGCGAGCGAATCCTTGCCGGTGATGTCGGTGTTGTTCGCCTGCACCAGCAGGCTCTGCCCGGTGACGAGGTAGGGACCCGCGAAGTCGACTCGCTTTTTACGCTCGTCGGTGATCGAGTAGGTGGCGACGATGTAGTCGACCTGGTTGTTGTCGATGAGGTTCTCGCGCTGGGCTGAGACCGCTTCCTTCCACTCGATCTGGTCGGGCGTGTAACCCAGCTGCTCGGCGACGAACGTCGCTACGTCGACGTCGAATCCGCTGTAGGTGCCGTCCGGGTTCTTCAGACCAAGACCCGGCTGATCGAACTTGATCCCGATGGCGATCTTCTCCTTGTCGCCCGATGCGGCGCTGCCGCCGGAATCGCCACCGCCGCAGGCGCTCAGAGAGAGGGGGATGGTGACAGCGAGCGCGATCGCCCCCAGGATTCGCTTCGAAATGGCTGGCATTCGTCGTTCCTTTCGAGTCAGTGCTTGAGGATCTTGCCGAGAAAGTCTTTGGCGCGGTCGGACTTCGGGTTGGTGAAGAACTCGATCGGCTCGGCCCCTTCGACGATCGCCCCGTCGGCCATGAACACGACGCGGTTGGCCGCGCCTCGTGCGAAACCCATCTCGTGGGTCACGACGATCATCGTCATCCCTTCTTTGGCCAGGGTGGTCATGACGTTGAGGACTTCGTTGATCATTTCGGGATCCAGCGCGCTGGTCGGCTCGTCGAACAGCATGACCTTCGGGTTCATCGCGAGCGACCGCGCGATCGCGACCCGCTGCTGTTGACCGCCCGACAGCTGCGCCGGGTACTTGTCCGCCTGATTGGCCACTCCGACGCGCTCCAGCAGCGCCATGGCGGCCTCGCGGGCCTTCGCCTTGGACGCCCCGCGCACCTTCATCGGCGCCAACGTGACGTTCTCGAGGATTGTCTTGTGCGCGAACAGGTTGAAGGACTGGAATACCATGCCCACGTCGGAACGCAGCTGCGCCAGCTTCTTGCCCTCGGCGGGCAGCACTTCGCCGTCGATCGCGATGGTTCCGGAGTCGATGGTCTCGAGCCGGTTGATCGTGCGACACAATGTCGACTTTCCAGAGCCCGACGGTCCCAGCACGACGATCACCTGTCCGCGCTCCACCGTGAGGTTGATGTCCTTGAGCACATGGAGGCTGCCGAAGTGCTTGTTGACGGCCGCCATCGAGACCATCGGCACGCTGCTCGGACCCGGATCGACCTCTTTCACCTCCGGCCCGCTGGCTTCCATGGGTGCAGACCTTACCCAGGTAAGGCCGGGCGTGCTCAGAACTCGTCAATCCGCTCAGATCGCCATGCTGACCAGTCCGTACCATGGGGCGCGTGACTTCGACGGTGACGCAACAGGCGATGGCCGACAGTGCCGTTCGCCAGACGGCCGCGCTCACCGCTACGCGTGAAGGCTCGTCGGCGCGCACGTATCAGGTCCGCACCTACGGCTGCCAGATGAACGTCCACGACTCCGAGCGGCTGGCGGGGTTGCTGGAGGCGGCCGGGTATCGCAAGGCGGCCGACGGTTCGGACGCCGACATCGTCGTGTTCAACACCTGTGCTGTGCGAGAGAACGCCGACAACAAGTTGTACGGCAACCTGAGCCACCTCGCGCCGCGCAAGAACGCCGACCCCGATATGCAGATCGCCGTGGGCGGCTGCCTGGCTCAGAAGGACCGCGACGCGGTGCTCAAGCGGGCGCCGTGGGTCGACGTCGTGTTCGGCACCCACAACATCGGATCGCTGCCCGCCTTGCTGGACCGCGCGCGGCACAACAGGGTGGCCCAGGTCGAAATCGTCGAGGCGCTGCAGGAGTTCCCGTCCGCGTTGCCCGCAGCCCGCGAGTCCGCCTATGCCGCATGGGTGTCGGTGTCCGTTGGCTGCAACAACACGTGCACGTTCTGCATCGTCCCCGCGTTGCGCGGCAAGGAGGTCGACCGCAGGCCCGGCGACGTGCTCGCCGAGGTGACCTCACTCGTCGACCAGGGAGTCCTGGAGATCACCCTGCTCGGCCAGAACGTCAACGCCTACGGCGTCTCCTTCGCCGACCCTGATCAGCCGCGCGACAGGGGAGCCTTCGCCAAACTGCTGCGCGCCTGCGGGCGTATCGACGGACTGGAACGGGTGCGGTTCACGTCGCCGCACCCCGCTGAGTTCACCGACGACGTCATCGAGGCGATGGCCGAGACGCCGAATGTCTGCCCCACACTGCACATGCCGCTGCAGTCGGGTTCCGACCGAATACTGAAGGCGATGCGCCGCTCGTATCGCGCCGAGCGCTACCTCGGCATCATCGACCGGGTGCGCGCCGCCATCCCGCACGCCGCGATCACCACCGACCTCATCGTCGGCTTCCCCGGCGAGACCGAGGAGGACTTTCAGGCCACGCTCGACGTCGTCGAGCGGGCACGGTTCGCCAGCGCGTTCACCTTCCAATACTCCAAGCGGCCCGGCACACCGGCGGCCGAACTCGACGAACAGGTACCCAAACATGTTGTGGCCGAGCGGTATCAGCGATTGATCGAACTGCAGGAGCGGATCTCACTCGAGGAGAACACCGCATTGATCGGGAGCACCGTCGAGCTGCTGGTCGCCACGGGAGAGGGACGCAAGGACGCCGCCACCGCGCGAATGTCAGGGCGGGCCCGCGACGGTCGGCTGGTGCACTTCCACCCGGACGGTCTGCCGATTCGGCCCGGAGACGTCGTCACGACGACGATCACCGGCGCGGCGCCGCATCACCTCATCGCCGACTCCGTCATCGCCGCCCATCGGCGCACCAGGGCGGGTGACGCGCACGCCGCCGGTGTGGGCCCCCCGCCTGCGTGGGGAAGTCCGCGCACCGGCGTCGGCCTCGGAATGCCCGGTATCGGAGCCCCGACCGAGCCGCAGATGTCGACCGGGTGCAGCCGGTGAGCAAGCCAGACAACGGCGAGTTCGACAGTTTCAAGGGCGACATCGAGGCGGCCGAGCGCCGGGTGGCGCGTGAAATCGATCCCGGCGCAAGGGCGTTGGTCATCGCCATCGGCGTGTTCGTGCTGCTGCTGTCGTTCGTCCTGCCGCACACCGGCGGCGCCAAGGGACTTGATGTGCTCATCAGCAGCGATGTGGCGGTCCGCGAAGGCATCACCCTGCCGTCGCGGGTGTTCACGTGGCTGGCCTTGGTGTTCGGCGTCGGGTTCTCCATGCTGGCGCTGCTGACGCGCCGATGGGCGCTGGCGTGGATCGCCCTGGCAGGATCGACGGTGGCGTCGCTGGTCGGCCTGTTGGCGGTGTGGTCCCGCCAGACTGCGCCCAGCAGCTATCCCGGTCCCGGTATCGGGCTGATCGTCGCCTGGCTGGCGGTCATCGTGGTGACGTACCACTGGGCGCGCGCGGTGTGGGTGCGCACGGCCGTTCACCTCGCCGCCGAGGAGGAGCGCCGCCGCTATGTCGCCGAACAGCAGCGCAAAGGTCTGCTCGACGGCCTCGACGACGATTCCAAGGACTGACCCGCCGAGCGGCGCATCTCTGGCCTGGACGAGCGTCAGTCGCGTGCCGGCAGGTGGCCGTCCAGCGCGGCGGACACCGCGGGCGAGTATGCGTCGATGAACTCCTCTGTCGACAGGGCGGCGACTGACGCCACCTCCAGCACGTAGCGCGCATAGATCACGCCGACCAATTGCGTGATGAGGACGGCAGAACAGCGTTGTGCCTGGGCGGTGGCCATGCCTTCCTCGGTCAACCGCGCCACGACCGGCGCATCCAGTGCCGCTTCGACGAAACCCCTTGTGAGTGCCGGGCTTTCCCCACCGCCGCCGGCGTGCGCGATGGCCACCAGAGTCGCGCGGTTCTCGGGGTCGTCCCACGTCCGCACCAGAGCGGTCAGCAGCCGACGCGCCAGATCGGTGACCGGACCGGCGATCTGCGCTTCGATGACAGTCACCGGGTTGGCCCGAAGTGCGAACGCCGCACCGAAGAGTTCTTGCTTGGACCCGAAGAAGTAACTGATCAGGGCGGGGTCCACGCCCGCGTCGGCGGCGATCATGCGCATCGTCGCCGCGCGGTAGCCGATCTCGACGAAGCGCGCCCGGGCGGCGTCGAGGATCTGCGCTCTGGTGTCGGCGCCGCCTGCGCGACGCCCGGGGCCGCGACGCACAGGCCCTTTATTCATCACGGTTGAATTATAGCCCTGGCTGATCTAGCCTCAATTCATCAGCGTTGAATAACTGATGAAGGGACTCGAAATGCCTGTTCGCACGGAAACAATGCCGGCCCGGCTGGTGCCACCGACCGATCACGGATACGTGATATTGGCGGCGACCGTGGACAGTCGGCTGCCGTTCTTGCCGAGCAGCCGACGCAAGGCCGCGCTGCTGTCCGCGCTGTCCGAGGACATCGCCCAGGTGGAGCAGGTGCACGGCGTGACGCAGGCGCTCCTCTTCGACGCGCGATTGGTCGCGCCCGGGATGGGCCATGACCTTCTTCGTGCGCGTGCGATCACGCCTGCGCGATTCGACGTGCTGGTGCTCATCGAGACCGTCGACCCTGAAACCGCGGTGACACTTAAAGGTGGTGACTCTTACCGTCGGTTGAAGGACCGGCTGGAATCGGAGGCGGCCAGGATTTATGAACTCGCCGCTTGCAACGTCCGGCGAATCGCCGATGTCGACCATGACCAGTCGTCGGTGTTCCTGTTCAACTTCTTCTACGCCGACGATCCGCGCCGGCTCCTCCGCGTATGGGAGGACACGGCGGGATGGTTCGTCGCCAAGACCGCGTTGCCCGACTCGACCGTCTTCGAGCCGCTACCCGGCGAACGCGACGATTACGGCATCATCAATCACGCGAGCTGGCCGAACTTCCGGACATTTCTTCCGCACCTGATCCTGCGGCCGTCGTTTCGACGTTTCGTACTGGCCACCTTCGAGTCGAACGGTGTTGCAGCACAACCAATTCTGTTTCGGCGGGTGATGCCGCAACAGGCGGTGGTGCGGGCCGCAGTGCGTTAGCGCTTGCCCAGGGCTTCGGCCGCGGCGTCGGCCCACTGTCGCCACTGCTCGGCGTTGGCCCGCGCCTCGGCGGCATCCTTCTCCCGCCCGGCAGCCGCAGCCTTCTCGGCCTGACGCTCGTACTGTTCTGCGCGAGCACGGAATTGATCGGCGCGCGCCTTCGCTTCGGGATCCACACCGCCGGTAGGAGCGTCGCGCACCTTCTTCTCGATCGCGCGCAGTCGGCGTTCCAGGTCGGCGCCCCGCTCGCGCGGCACCTTGCCGATGGCGTCCCACTTGTCGCCGATCGTCCGCAGCGCAGCCCTGGCCGCCTCGAGGTCGCTGGTGTCGATCTTCTCGGCTTCGGCGAGCAGCTTCTCCTTCGCCTCGGCGTTGGCGCGGAACTCGGTGTCGCGCTCGGCGTTGGCGGCGTTACGCGCCGAGAAGAACTTGTCTTGGGCCGCTTTGAGCCGTTGCCACAACGCGTCGTCGACGTCCTTGGCCGCCCGCCCTGCGGCTTTCCACTCGGTCAGCAGGTCGCGGAACGCCGCAGCCGTCGGACCCCAATCCGTGGAGTCGGCCAACGCCTCGGCGCGTTCGCAGAGCGCTTCCTTGGCCTGTCGGGCGCCGGCACGTTCGCGGTCGAGATCGGCGAAATGCGAGCCGCGCCTGCGGTTGAACGCCTCACGCGCCGTGGAATAACGCTTCCACAGCGCGTCGTCGGATTTGCGGTCCAGGCCGGTGATCGTGCGCCACTCATCGAGAATGTCGCGCAAGCGGTCGCCGGCGACCTTCCATTGGGTGGAGTTGGCCGCCAGCTCCTCGGCCTCCGCCGCCAACGCTTCCTTGCGTGCGATCTGGGCGGCACGATGCTCTTCGCGCTTGGCCTTGTCGGCCTGTGCGGTTTCGTCGGCATGTTCGATGATGGCGGCCAGCCTCGCGGCCACGGCGTCGACATCGCCCAGCACGTGGGCGTCGGCCAGCGTCTCGGCCAGCGCGGCCGCTGCCGCCTTGATCTTGCGGGCGTCGCCGGTACCAGACTCGAGCCTGCGCTCCATGAGAGCGACTTCGGTGTGCAGATCGTCGAAGCGCCTGCCGAAATGTGCGAATGCCGCTTCGGTGTCGCCGGCCTGCCACGACCCGATGATGCGTTCACCCGAACCGGTGATCAGCCATACGGTGCCGTCGGGGTCGACCCTGCCGAACCGGTGCGGGTCGCTGGTGGCGGGCACAGCGATCGTCGGTGCCGGCTTGCCGGGGCGCGGAGTGGGGCGCGGCGGCCCCGGCCTCGGGGCGGGTTTGGGGGAGGAGGCCTGGCCTCCCGGCTCGCTGATCGTCATGTTCGTTTCTCGTACCCTCCGCGCGGTGTTCCGCGCACCTGCCGCGCGACGCGGCGCCCAATAGCTGTCTCTTCCGCACGCTATTCAAACAGGTCGCCCCGCCGTTTGCGCACGGCTTTCACGATGCATCTGCCTACGCTCTGAACGACGACGACGAAAGGAGCCCGATGGTCAAGGCGGACTTCGCCGCCCTGCTGGCCCTCGGCGCTGCACTGTTCATCGCGATCGGCGACGTCATGCACCAACGTCAGGCGCACGAGGTGACCGACGAGCAGGTCAGTCACGCGGCACTGTTTCTGCAGTTGTTGCGCGATCGCCGGTGGTGGCTGGGCAGCCTGGTCGCGGCGGTCGGCTTCACGTTGCAGGCCGCGGCGCTGGGCCTCGGTTCCGTGCTGCTGGTGCAGGCGGTGCTGGTGACCTCGCTGCTGTTCGCCCTGCCGATCAACGCGCGGCTGTCACACCGCCGGGTGACGAGGTGGGAGTGGACGTGGGCGGCGCTGCTGGCCGCCTCGGTCGCGGTCATCGTCACCGTCGGCAACCCGACCGCGGGCCATTCCCGCGCCTCGTTCGAAACCTGGGGAGCGGTGGTCGCCGTGCTCGGGCCGGTGCTGGTGCTGTGCGTGATCGCCGGCAGCATGCTCGAGGGTCCGATCAGTGCCGTGCTGTTGGCGGTGGTGTCCGGCGCGTTGTGGGGCGTGTTCGCGGTACTGACAAAGGGCGTGGTTGATCGGCTCGATGACGGGCTTCTCGCGCTGCTCAGCACACCGGAGCTCTATGCGTGGGCCATTGTCGCGGTCGCGGGTACCGCGTGGCAGCAGTTTTCCTTCCGAGCGGGCTCGCTCACCGCGTCGCTGCCGACCATGACCGTCACCGAGCCGGTGGTGGCGTCGGCCCTTGGCGTGGTGATCCTCGGCGAGTCGCTGCGCCCGGGAGATGCGGGCTGGTTCACCCTGATCGCCGCCTTCGCGGTGATGGTCGTCGCGACCGGTGCGCTCGCCCGTGGCGAAGCGGCCGACGCGGGGCAGCGTGCGACGCGGCATTAGCGTGGTCACGTGCTGAGCGCCATCGCGATCGTCCCGTCGGCACCCGTCATGGTGCCCGAACTGGCCTCGGGTGGGGCAGCCGAGCTGGCCGGCTTGCGTGAGGCGCTGTTCACCGCCGCGGCGGCACTGCCCGCGCGGTGGATCGCCGTCGGAGCCGGACGCACCGACGGCGGCGTGACACCCCCGCACACCGGGACGTTCGCCGGCTACGGCGTCGACGTGCGGGTTGCGTTGTCGGCCGACGACTCCGGCGCGCCGACGGAACTGCCGTTGTGCGCGTTGGTGGCCGGCTGGCTGCGCGGGCAGGTCAACCCCGACGCGACCACCGAGGTGCGGATCTACGCCGACGACCATGGTGCCGGCGTGGCGCTGGACCTCGGTCGGCGGCTGCGCGCCGAGATCGACGCGGCCGCCGACCCCGTCGGGGTTCTCGTCGTCGCCGACGGCGCGAACACCCTGACCCAGCCCGCGCCCGGCGGCTACGACCCGGATTCGATCCCCGTACAGGCCGCCCTCGATGAGGCGCTGGCCACTGGCGATGCGACGGCGCTCGCTCGGCTGCCGGCCACGATCGTCGGCCGGGTGGCCTACCAGGTGCTGGCCGGACTCGAGCCCGAGCCGCGGTCGGTCAAGGAGCTATACCGTGGTGCGCCCTATGGTGTCGGATACTTCGTGGGCGTCTGGCGTCCATGACGCGTCCGATCGCGATCGTCGGCCCGACCGGCACAGGAAAGTCCGAGCTTGCGCTGGCGGTGGCCGAACGCCTCGGCGGCGAAATCGTGAATGCCGATGCCATGCAGCTCTACCGCGGCATGGACATCGGGACCGCGAAACTGACGGTCGCCGAGCGGCGCGGCATCCCGCATCATCAGCTCGACGTCCTCGAGGTGACCGAAACGGCGAGCGTGGCCCGCTACCAGCAGGCCGCCGCCGCGGACGTCGAGGCCATCGCCGACCGTGGCGCGGTGCCGGTCGTCGTCGGCGGATCGATGATGTACGTCCAATCACTGCTCGACGAATGGACCTTCCCCGCGACAGACCCGGCCGTGCGTGCCAAGTACGAGCAACGCCTCGCCGAGGTCGGTGTCGGCGCCCTGCACGGGGAGCTGGCAGGGGTGGACGCCGACGCCGCCGCGTCGATCCTGCCCACCGACGGACGCCGTATCGTGCGCGCGCTGGAGGTGGTCGAGTTGACGGGCCAGCCGTTCGCCGCATCCTTCCCGGCGATCGGTGCTCCTCGATGGGACACCGTGATTATCGGAATCGATTGGGAGACAACGCTTCTCGAAGAGCGTCTGGCGCAGCGCACCGACAAGATGTTCCGCGATGGACTGGTGGAGGAGGTCCGCGCACTGCTGGACCGCGGCCTGCGCAACGGTGTGACAGCCTCCAGGGCACTCGGGTACGCCCAGGTGATCGCCGACCTCGATGACGGCAACGACGGGACGGCGGCACGCGAACCGACGTTCGTCGGAACCCGGCGTTATGTGCGCAGGCAGCGGTCGTGGTTTCGTCGCGACCACCGCATCAGTTGGCTCGACGGGGCAGCGGCCGGCACCGTCGAGGAAACGCTGCGCATCTGGCGGGACGTATCCTGAGCAGGTGAAGTTCGCCAAAGGGCACGGCACCCAGAACGACTTTGTGGTGTTGCCCGACCCCGACGGCGAATTGACGCTGCCCCCCGCCGCGGTGGCCGCGCTGTGCGACCGCCGCCAGGGTCTCGGTGCCGACGGCGTCCTGCGGGTCACCAGGGCGGCCGCGGCGCATTCGGCGGGGGTCTTCGACCGGATTCCCGAGGGCGTGGCCCCGGACGACTGGTACATGGACTACCGCAACGCCGACGGGTCGATTGCGCAGATGTGCGGCAACGGGGTCCGGGTATTCGCGCACTACCTGCGCGTTTCTGGGTTGGAGAGCCGCGACGAGTTCGTCGTCGGATCGCTGGCGGGTCCGCGGCCGGTCGTGCTGCACGACTGGGACGCCACGCGCGCGGATGTCACCGTCGAGATGGGCAAGACCAACCAACTGGGTGTCGGCGAGGCGATCGTTGGCGGCAGACCGTTCGCGGGCCTGGCGATCGATGTGGGCAATCCGCATCTGGCGTGCGTCGACCCCGTCATGACGTTCGGCGAACTGGCGGCGTTGGACGTCGCGGCGCCGGTGTCGTTCGACCGCGCGCAATTCCCCGAAGGAGTCAACATCGAGGTGCTGACGGCTCCGGTGGACGGGGCCGTGTCCATGCGGGTGCACGAGCGTGGTGTCGGCGAGACGCGTTCCTGTGGCACCGGAACCGTCGCTGCTGCCGTCGCGGCGCTGGCGTACGGAGGTGCGGGCACCGGCACACTGCGGGTGCACATCCCCGGCGGCGCCGTCACCGTCACGATCACCGACGCGTCCAGCTACCTCCGCGGCCCGTCAGTCCTGGTGGCCGAGGGCGAACTATCCGAGGAATGGTGGCGTGCCGCCCAGCGTTAATTCATGTGCATCGGCAGCACCGGCCGTGCCAGTCTGTATTCGCTTATGACGTATCCCAAATTCCCAGTCAACGAGACACCCAGCGCGGGTGAGCTCGCCCTCGAAGACCGCGCGGCGCTGCGCCGCGTGGTGGGTTTGTCGACCGAACTCTCCGACGTCTCCGAGGTCGAATACCGCCAGCTTCGGCTGGAACGCGTCGTGCTGGTCGGCGTGTGGACCGAGGGCAGCGCCGCGGACGTCGACGCCAGCATGGCCGAGCTCGCCGCGCTCGCCGAGACCGCCGGCTCACAGGTGCTCGAAGGTCTCGTGCAGCGCCGCGACAAGCCGGACCCGTCGACGTACATCGGCTCGGGCAAGGCGCAGGAACTGCGTGAAGTGGTGCTTGCGACCGGGGCCGACACGGTGATCTGTGACGGAGAGCTGAGCCCTGCGCAGCTCAACGCGCTGGAGAAGGCCGTCAAGGTCAAGGTGATCGACCGGACCGCGCTGATCCTTGACATCTTCGCCCAGCACGCCACGAGCCGCGAAGGTAAAGCGCAGGTGGCGTACGCGCAGATGGAGTACATGCTGCCCAGGCTGCGCGGCTGGGGTGAGTCGATGTCCCGGCAGGCCGGGGGCCGGGCCGGCGGAGCCGGTGGCGGTGTGGGTACCCGCGGGCCGGGCGAGACGAAGATCGAGACGGACCGCAGGCGCATCCGCGAGCGAATGTCCAAGCTGCGCCGCGAAATCAAGGACATGAAGAAGATTCGCGACACCCAGCGCAGCCGCCGGCTGGCCAGCGATGTGGCGTCGATCGCGATCGTCGGCTACACCAACGCGGGCAAGTCGAGTCTTCTCAACGCACTGACCGGCGCCGGTGTCCTCGTGGAGAACGCATTGTTCGCCACGCTCGAACCGACAACGCGCCGTGGGGAATTCGCCGACGGCCGGCCCTTCGTCCTGACCGACACGGTGGGGTTCGTCCGGCACCTGCCGACCCAGTTGGTCGAGGCGTTTCGGTCTACTCTGGAGGAGGTCGTCGACGCCGACCTGCTCGTGCATGTCGTCGACGGCTCCGATGTCGGCCCGCTGGCGCAGATCAACGCGGTGCGCCAAGTGGTCAACGAGGTGGTTACCGATCATGACGGCAAACCGGTCCCAGAGCTGGTGGTGGTCAACAAGATCGACGTAGCAGACGACCTCGCGCTGGCGCAGCTTCGGCGGGCCCTGCCGGATGCGGTGTTCGTCTCCGCACACACGGGTGACGGTCTGGGGCGGCTGCAGCAGCGGATGGCCGAACTCATCGCTCCGACGGACACGGCGGTGGATGTGACGATTCCCTATGACCGCGGCGATCTGGTCAACAAGGTGCATGCCGACGGTCGCATTGATGCGACCGAGCACACCGCCGACGGCACGAGGATCAAGGCTCGCGTGCCGATTCCGTTGGCGGCCACGTTGAGCGAATACTCAACGTTCTAGGTTGGGCGCCGATACCATCGGCGGATGACGCGGCTCGACCCCTTCCGCCACCCGCGGGCGCGCGACGAGTTCATCGCCAAATACGACGCCGTCGTCGCCGACTGACCCGTCGATTGCGAAGAGCGCGACCTCACTACCGAATTCGGCGCCACGCATGTGATCGTGAGTGGTCCGGAGTCGGCGCCGCCGCTTGTTCTCCTGCACGGGGCGGCGGCCACCGCGACCATGTGGCGTCCGGTCATCGAGACGCTCAGCGCGACCTATCGGTGCTATTGCGTGGACACGATCATCGAAGGCAACAAGAGTATTGCCAGCAGACGGATCCTCGGCAAAGTCAAACTCGTGGAATGGTTGCGCCGGGTGTTCGCTGCGCTCGATATCAAGCAGGCAAGGGTGGTCGGCCTCTCCTACGGCGGCTGGCTCGCGGCCAATCTCGCGCTGCACGCGTCCGAACTTGTACATCGTCTTGTATTGCTTTGTCCAGCAGCGACATTCGCACCTATTACTCTCAAGTTCTATCAGGGGGTATTCTCGGCGAGCCTCTCGCGATCACCGGAGCGGGCCCGCCACTTCGTGCAGTGGCTGTCGAGTACGCCGAATGTGGAGGCCGACCCCATAGCGGATCTCATCGTGACGGCACTGCTGTCGAACAAGCCGGTCCCCACCGGGTTGACACCACCGACGGTACTTTCCGACGACGCACTTCAGCGGATCGCCGTGCCGACAACGGTTTTGATAGGGGATCGCGAAGTGATCTACCGCGGCGGTCCGCACGCAGCGATTGCCAGGGCGCAACGGTTGATCCCAGACGTCCGGACGGACCTCATCCCCGGTGCCAACCATATTCTGACTCTCGACTGTCCGAAAGAACTTGCGGCCGAATTGCTCACTGCACTGGCCTGATAAAGCCAAAAGATCCCCGAACCCATGAGGATTCGGGGACCTTTTCGTAAAGCTAGTTCTGCTCGGCTTCCTGGCGCTTCTCGGCGGTCTTGGCTGCGCCGCGCGCAGCCTCGGCTTCGGCTTCCTTCTGGGCGGCATTGCGCTGGGCCTCGGCCTTGTCCTGCTGAGCCTGGCCTTCGCGGTACAGGTCGTCACGTCCGGCGACCGCGCCCGCGACCTCCTTGACCTTGCCCTTCACGCCCTCGACGACGCCTTTGATGGCTTCCTCGGGTCCGCTGTTCTTGTCCGACATTCGTTGTCTCCTTGCTGAGGGGTCAGGTGGTCATCAGATCCCCGATTAGGCGGTTCGCTAAACCCATTCCGCGCCATGGTGGCTGACGTCACATCGCTGTCCGGCGTCGGTTGATAGCGGTATAGCTGCCGCGGCAACAGAACTCGCGAGCCGGGAGTCAAAAGCGATGGCTGCGTATGGTCACCGTAGATGTCGGGCGCACATAAACCCCGATTTCATTCCGATATGAGTTTCTTGTATCCGGTCGCCGGGCAATTCGATTCGGCGCTTCGCTGGGCAAGATCCGAAGATTTTGCACATAGCCGAGGTATTTTCTGTCTCAGAGTTTGCGTGTGTTCTTTGGTTATCAACGTCTTCTGACGGACAGTTGACGGGCGCGATACGTTTCATGGAATTTGCGCCGACTGTGGGAGGGTCAATGAGCGGGCAGCAGAGTCGGCGCCGCATGGTGCGTTATCGGCTCGGAATCAGTTTGCTGACATTGTCGATGGCTGTCTTGTTGGCACCGATCACGGCGGCGCAACCGGATGCCGACGCTAACGCAGCGATAACCGCGGCGTGGGAGGCCAGCGGCGGTGACGGCGGCCCACTGGGACCCAAAAACGGCGGCGTCTACCCGGCCGGCCCCGGTTTCGGCCAAAACTTCGCTGGCGGCAAGATCTTCTTCACGCCTGCGACCGGCGCACACTTCGTACAGGGTGCCATCTTGGAGAAGTACGAGTCGCTCGGTGGCCCAGCCGACAGTGATCTGGGGTTCCCCACCATCGATGAGGGGCCCGGGCGAGCGCCGGACAGTCGAAACGTCACGTTCAGCGCGACGGACAAGCCGGTCATCTTCTTCACACCTGCGACCGGCGCACGTGTGGTCCGTGGGCCGATCAACGCCGCGTGGGACAAGCTCGGTGGTTCGTCGGGCACACTCGGCGTACCAGCGGAGGACGAGGTCTACAAGGGCGACGCCGTCTCGCAGAAGTTCACCGGCGGCGAATTGTCGTATGACATTCGCAAGAAGTCCTTCACCACCGTGCCGCCGGAACTTGCAGCTCAGTTGGGCGACCTGCAGTTTCCCGATGATCCGACCGCGGCGATCAATGCCGCCCGGCGCGCCGCCGGAGGACCGCTGGGGCCGCTGGGCGCCGCCGACGGAGCGCCCTTCCCGGTCGGCAAGGACGGACTGAGGCAGAACTTCGCCGGCGGCGCGATCTTCTACACACCTGCCACCGGTGCGAACGTCGTGACCGGACAGGTGCTGGCCAAGTACGAGAGCGTCGGCGGGCCCGAAGGCGATCTCGGCTTCCCGCTCACCAGCGAGGTCGATGGCGGGCTGTCAACTGCCAGCCGCATGTCCAGCTTCGCGGCCGAGGACAAGCCGGTCATCTTCTGGACGCCGGATCACGGTGCGGTGATCGTGCGGGGTGCCATGGCGGCAGCCTGGGACCGGCTCGGCGGGGCCAAAGGCGAGCTGGGCGCGCCGATGGCCGACCAGACGGAGGCCGGCGACGTCGTCACGCAGCGCTTCACCGGTGGCGTCATTTCGTGGGACCGAACGAAGAACACCTTCAGCACCGAACCGGCCAATCTGGCCGCCGAATTGGCCGGACTCGAGGTGCCGGGTCAGCAGTCGGCGCCCGAGACGCCGGGCAGCCCGCAGGCGTCAGATTCGGACGACACCAACAAGTGGTGGAAACCGAACGTGTGGTGGCTGCTGGCGCTCGTGCCGTTGGTGGCAGTGATCGGAGCCGTCGTGCTCGCGATCGCGCTGCGGCGCCGCAACAAGACCGATCCTTTTGCGCCCGACGAATCTCTTGCGATGCAGGACGTCCGGTTCAGTGGCGACGCCGATGCCGCGTACAGCACCGCGGCCGCTCCGGATCGGGTGACCAGCGACGACGAGTACGCCGCGGCGATGTTCGGCGATCGCTACGCAGGCGAGGAATTGGGCTCACTGCCCCGCCGGGGCGAGGATATGACACCGGAGGCCGTGCCCGAGGAGGAAGACCTTTGGGGTGCGCCGTCGTCGGCATCGAGCGTTCAGGAGACCGCGCAGGATGCCGAGGACGCCAAGGATAACGACGAGCCGCCGGCCCCTGAAGGCGAGTCCGACGATGAAGACGACCCGGACGCGGTCGATACGGCCCCGACTCGTATTCAGACCGGCGAAGCGGTGATCGCGGCCGCGGCGGCGGCCGCCGCGGTCAAGCGCGACCCCCTCATCGATACCGGACGCCATGCCCGGATCGAGGTGGACGACGACCTGCCGTCGCAGCGCGTTGCTTTCATGGTGCCGCTCGACGACCCGAACGAGGCACCAGAGGGCTACCCGGTCAAGGCGAATACCAAGACTGGTGTGTATTGGACACCCAGCAGTCCGTTATATGACGACGCCCGCGCCGAAATCTGGTTCGCCAGTGAGGAACTCGCGCGCGTGAACGGTTTCGTCACCGACGATGAGGCGCGCTAGATCTTACGGATCACCGTCACGACCTTGCCAAGCACGGCGGCGTCGTTACCGGGAATCGGATCGAACGCCGGGTTGTGCGGCATCAGCCATACCTGACCGCGCGTGCGCTTGAACGTCTTCACCGTCGCCTCACCGTCGATCATCGCGGCGACGATGTCGCCGTTGTCGGCAACGTTCTGTTGACGCACGACCACCCAGTCGCCGTCACAGATCGCCGCGTCGACCATGGAGTCGCCGACCACCTTCAGCAGGAACAGCGAGCCCTCGCCGACCAATTCGCGCGGTAGCGGGAAAACATCCTCGACGGCCTCTTCGGCCAGGATCGGGCCGCCGGCGGCGATGCGGCCCAACACCGGGACGAACGTCGGCTCCGGTAACGCATCCGACCCTGCGACGTCGGTGGCGACGACCGGGGGGCCGCTGTCCGCCCCGCGCACGTCCACGGCGCGTGGCCGGTTGGGGTCGCGTCGCAGATAGCCCTTGCGCTCCAGAGTGCGCAACTGGTGGGCCACCGACGACGTCGACGTCAGCCCGACCGCGTCGCCGATCTCTCTGATGCTCGGGGGATAGCCGCGACTGGTCACCGAGGCGCGGATCACATCGAGGATGGTGCGTTGACGCTCGGTGAGCCCGGTGTCGAGCCCACCGCGCCCGCCGGTGCCGGCTGCGCCACCCGGGGTATCGCTGCTGGAGTCCATGGCGCGAATCTAGCCCGCGGCCGCCGATTAATCAAACATGTGTTCGAGGCGTGTCGGATCGCCACGTGCTGGTGAGACCTTGACGACCCGGAGACGACTCGGGCATCAGAACTTGTCGGTGGGTGCCGCTATCGTTTGGCAACAGTTCGATCACATGTTCTATTAATCGAACACCTGAGCGAGTATGTTCGAACACACAAGCGAACGACCTTGGACCGGAAGGCAGGAAGATGACGATTCTCGAGACGCGGGAAATCCAGGCAACACCTGTGGTCAGGCCGGGTGTCCGGCCCGCGGGTGCACGGCGGCGGCCGCCGTCACGGCGGCCCGGCGGCGCTCCGGTGCGGTACCGCAGCTCCGGTGTCCTCGTGTCGCGCGCTCCGCGCCGGCGCCGCCCCATCACCCCGGTCACGACGGTCCTGTTGGCAATGGTCGCCGCAGGCATCACAGTGTGGCTCGGCCTGGTGGCACAGTTCGGCGGTGTCGTCGGCGAATCGGCCCCAGTGCCCGACCGGCTCGCGGTGGTTCAGGTGCAGACGGGCGAAACGCTGCAGCAGGTGGCGGGCCGAGTGGCGCCCGATGCGCCGGTGGGAAGCGTTGTCGACCGGATCCGCGAACTCAACCAACTCGACACGGTGGCGATTCATGCCGGCCAGACACTGATCGCACCGATCAGTTGACGGTGCGCTGTGGGCGGTGAAAACATCAGCCCCGCAAGGGTATTCGGTAACACCACGATGGGATATGTGCCAATCAGCACGAACCTGGGCTCGCGAACTCCCGCGCAGGTACGCTCAGAGGCGTTCGGGTTGGTCGTTTGGTGGTGTGGCGAAGGAGCGGTGATGCACTGTCCGTTCTGTCGTCATCCCGATTCCCGAGTGGTCGACTCCCGGGAAACCGACGAAGGCCAGGCGATTCGCCGCCGCAGATCATGCCCGGAATGCGGTCGTCGCTTCACGACGGTCGAGACGGCGGTGCTCGCCGTCGTCAAACGCAGCGGTGTCACGGAGCCGTTCAGCCGGGAGAAGGTCGTCAAAGGCGTGCGCCGCGCCTGCCAGGGCCGGGCGGTCGACGACGACGCGCTGAATCTGCTTGCTCAGCAGGTCGAGGACGCGGTGCGAGCCACCGGTTCGGCTGAGGTCCCCAGCAATGAGGTGGGCCTGGCCATCCTCGGTCCGCTCCGTGACCTCGACGAAGTCGCCTACCTCCGGTTTGCCTCGGTCTACCGCGGATTCACGTCGGCAGAGGATTTCGAGCGCGAGATCAAGGAGCTGCGTGAGCATCGCGAATCTCCACAGCCGGCCCAGAGCTGACCCGCCCCCTCACTCGATCTGTTTCGTACCGTCGTTGACGACGCGCCCTGCGACCCGCACCCAGCCCTCGGGGCTCCACTCGGTGGATATTCTCGACCCCTTACCCTGCACGATCTCCAGGTCCTGGCTGAGGTAGTCGGTGATGCGGACCGCCGCGGCGCCGGTGGCCTCGTCCTCCGGGACGCCGAGATCGGCGGCGAACATCCTTGAGCGGATCACTCCGGCGGCTTTGTCGAGCCAGGTCCACAGATAGTGCTCGGCCGCATCGGTGTAGTCGGACGGATCCGCCGCCATCAGTTCGTCGACGGACGCGAGGTCATAGATCGCGAAGTCCGGAGCCCATTCCGAACGCGCACTCACGGCCGTCAGATCGCCGTCGTAGGTGACCTGCACGATGCCCGCGGGCACCTGCAAGGTGTTGATGGCGAAACCCTGCTCGCGCAGCCACCACGAGGCACCCACGGTCGGATGGCCCGCAAAGGGCAATTCGACGGCCGGGGTGAAGATCCGCGCGTGCGCCGTGCTGGAGCCGCTTTGCGGCAGATCGATGAAAATGGTTTCGCTGTAACCCAATTGGGTGGCGATCCGTTGACGGTCGGTGGGCTCGACGGTGCTGTTGTCGACAACGCCTAGCGGATTTCCGAAGTTGCCGTCGGGGTCGGTGAATACCCGCAGTACCGTTACGTCGATGGCCATGGACCGATGCTACCGAGGTGCGTCGACGTCTTCAGGTGGCGCTGCGCTCGTCGTGGTCCATCGCGTCGAGTACGGCGACCCGGGTGTCGGCCGAGCCTGAGATCGCACCCTCTTCGATGCCGGTGCGCAGCAATCCGCGCAGATAATCCTGGTCGTAGACCGCGGGTTCGGTGGAAAGAATGAACTGCTCGAGAACCTCGACGAACCGGTCTGGGTCGTCGTGGAACGGGAAGTGCCCGGAACCCTCGAAGATCTCCAGCAGTGAGCCCGGCATCGCCGCATGTGCCAGACGGGCATGACTGACCGGTATCACCGAGTCGGCACTTCCCCAAATCAATTGCACCGGAACGGATTGCGTCAAATAACATCGATCGAGCATTGTGACAACTTGGCCGCGCCAGTCCACTACCGCGCGCAGCGTGCGCGCGAAGGCCGACGAGGCCGTCGGCTCCGGCAGATCCGCGAGGATCCGAAGCACGTCGGGAATGTCACGGCCCAGACCTGTCGATCCGAACATCGCTCCGGCCACACGTCCGACGGCGTGCACCGCCGGCAGCACCAGCGGTAGACGCAGAAACGCCAACGCCTCGCTGCCCATCGGCAGTGAGGCGACCCGCAGCGCGATGTTGACGTCTTTGGTCACGCCGCCGGCTCCCACGAGGATCAGCCGCTCGACGAGCTGGGGGAACTGGTAGGCGAACTGCATCGCCACGCCGCCACCCAGGGAGTGGCCGACGACAGTGACCCGGTCGACGTCGAGCACGCTCAGCAGGTCACGCATCCCGTTGGCGTACGCGGCCACCGAGTAGTCGGCGCGGGGCTTATCGGACTTGCCGTGGCCCAGCAGATCTGGCGCGATGACGGTGAATCGCTGGGCCAATTTCGACTGAACCGTGCTCCAGGTGGTGGAGTTGTCGCCGATGCCGTGAATCAGCAGGATCGCTGGTCCAGAGCCCGCCACTCGATACGCGCGCCGGTACCCGTGGATAGTGCGGAACTCCAACTCGGGTGTGAGTTCCCGAACCGGGCGCAGGTTGGTCGGTCGCGCGGCCATTGCGACAACTTAGCTGCCCTTCCGGACGGGCGCTATTTGGCGTCGCCGTCTTTGCCCCTGTCCTGCTGCCGGAGGAACCGCTCGAACTCCGCACCGAGCTCCTCGCCGCTGGGCAGATCCTCGTCGTGGGCAAGCAGCGAGCGGTTCTCCTGGGCCGCGGCGAAAGCGTCGTACTGACGCTCCAACGCGGTCACCACCTGGGCCACCTCGGTGCTGCCCTCGACCTGCTCGTTGATCTTCTGCAGTATTTCGGCGCCCGCGGCGTCCAGCGCCTGTAGCGGGATCTGGAGCCCGCCGGTCTTGGCCACCTCGGCCAGCAGCACCTCCGCGGCGGCGGGGTAGTCGGTCTGGGCGAGGTAATGCGGCACGTGCACGGTGAATCCGACGACCTCGTACCCGTGCTGGGACATCCGGAACTCCAACAAATTCGACACACTGCCCGGCACCTGCACCTCGCCGACCCACGGCTGATGTTCGGCGATCAGTTCCTTGTCGTTGGAGTGTGCCGTCAGCGTGATGGGACGGGTGTGCGGGACGGCCATCGGGATGGCCCCCAGGCCGATCACCCGGCGCACCCCGAGCCGCTCGGCCAGCAGTCGCACGGCCGTCAGAAACCGCTCCCACCGCAGGTCCGGCTCCAGGCCGGCAAGCAGCAGAAACGGCGTGCCGACGCTGTCGTGCATCGCGTAGAGGCTGAGTTCGGGTTCCTCGTAGTGGGTGAAGTGGTCGGTCTTGAAGGTCATCAGGGGGCGCCGCGATCGGTAATCCAGCAGTTCGTCGATCGCGAAGGAGGCCACCAACTCGGTGTCGAGGGTGTTCCTGAGGTGCTGGGCGGCCAGCTTGATGGCGTGGCCGGCGTCGGAAAAGCCCTCGAGCGCATGGATCAACACCGGACCGCGGCCATCCGCCGACGTCAGCTTCGGGGCCGGAAACTCCAGCTCGTACATGCCGGTCTGGTCCGGTTGGTAACGCTGCTCGGGTTGATCTGCCTCGTCCGCCATCTTCGCGCCTCCTCGACGGTGTGAAAAGCGTGATCGCCTTTCCCAACGTGACAACCAGTGTGGCCCACGTTGCGTTACCCAAACGTACGACCCCGGCCTAATGCAGCTCGCCGAAGCGGGAATCGCTAATGGCGAAATTGATTCAGAGCACGCAGTTTGTTCATCACGTCCAGCGCGGCGACCTTGTAGGCCTCGGAGAACGTGGGGTAGTTGAAGACCGCGTCGACGAGGTATTCGATGGTTCCGCCGCAGCCCATCACGGCCTGGCCGATGTGGACCATCTCGGTCGCGCTGGTGCCGAAGATGTGGACACCGAGCAGCTTCAGGTCGTCCGTCGAGACCAGCAGCTTCAGCATTCCGTAGGAATCGCCGGCGATCTGTCCGCGCGCCAATTCCCGATAGCGCGAGACGCCGACTTCATACGGCAGGCACTTCTTGGTCAGTTCTACCTCGGTGGCACCCACATACGACACCTCCGGGATGGAGTAGATGCCGATCGGCTGGAGGTCGGTCATGCCCTTGGCCGGTTCACCGAAGGCGTGATAGGCGGCCAGTCGGCCCTGCTCCATCGAAGTGGCCGCCAATGCTGGAAATCCGATCACGTCCCCGACGGCATAGATGTGGTCGACGCGGGTCTGGAAGTTGCTATCGACGGTGATGCGCCCTCGCGCATCGGTCTGCAGGCCGGCGTTGGCCAGATCGAGGTGTTCGGTCTGGCCCTGCCTGCCCGCGGAATACATCACCGTCTCGGCCGGAATCTGCTTGCCGCTGGCCAGGGTGGTGACTGTGCCAGCGGCGCCGACGTCGACGGCGGTCACCTCCTCTCCGAACCGGAACGTCACCGCGAGGTCGCGCAGGTGGAACTTCAGTGCCTCGATGATCTCGGGGTCGCAGAAGTCGAGCATGTTGTCGCGCTTCTCCACCACGGTGACCTTGGTGCCGAGCGCGGCGAACATGGAGGCGTATTCGATGCCGATCACGCCGGCCCCCACCACGACCATGGTGGTCGGCAGCAACTTCAGGTCGAGGATGCCGTCGGAGTCCAGGACGCGGTCCTCGTCGAACTCGACGCCGGCCGGGCGCGCCGGCTTGGTACCGGTGGCGATCACGACGTGATCCCCGCTGACGGTTGTGCGCTCGCCCCGGGTGGGCTCCTCGACCAGCACGGTGTGCGCGTCGACGAACCGGCCGTGCCCCTGGACGAGATCGATGCGGTTGCGCATCAACTGCGAACGGACGACGTCCTGCTCCTTGCCGATCACGTGAGACGTGCGGGCGAGCAGGTCGGCGGGGGTTATCTTCTCCTTGACCCGGTAGCTGGCTCCGTAGAGCTCGCGCTGGTTCATGCCGGTGAGGTAGAGCACGGCTTCCCGCAGTGTTTTCGACGGGATCGTCCCTGTGGTCACGCACACCCCGCCAAGCATCCGTCCGCGTTCGATGATGGCGACCGTCTTGCCGAGCTTTGCCGCGGCTATCGCGGCCTTCTGGCCACCGGGGCCAGAACCGATGACGACGAGGTCGTATTCGAGCATGGAACCCATGGCAACAAGGTCTACGCCGGTTGCGCGGATCTTGCACGCCGACGGGCGTCGAGACCACGTGAAATTAATCGTCCGTTACCAAACCCGGATCCGTACGCGCGCCTGACTGGTCGGCGGACGCAGCGGTGAGACGATGACCCCGATGGGTGACAGGCTGTCGCGGTGCCTGCGCGGCTGCGCGCTGCTGATGGTCGCGGCGTCGCTGGCTGCATGCAGCCGTGTCGTCGTCGGGGCCTCGGAGCCGGCGTCCGGGGTAGAGGAAAAGGCCCCGGTCCCGGTTGCGCAGCTGCTCATCGAACCCAACCGTTTCCCGCCGCAGTACGCGGCTGCGGAACTCGACGACGGCGGGCTGGACCGCGTGGTGCAGGACATCGACGCTGTTTCGAGGGGCGAGGTCGTCACCCCGCCCACCTGCACGCCGCCGGTCTTGTGGCACAGCGAAACCGTTGGTGTGGAAGGGGTCGACAGCGCGACCGCGAGCAGGCTGATCCTCGTCGTGATGCGGCCGGTACCGCCCTTGAGCAGTCGGCTGGAGCAACTGCGTGCATGCCCGTCGTTCGACGTGGGCGCGGGCGAGCAGGCATCGACAGTGGACGTGACGGTGCTGCCCGCGCCGCCGGTCGACGCCGATGACGCCTACGCCGTCGAGCAGACCGTGACGACTCCGGAATCAGAGCGGACGGTGCTGACCTTCGCGGCCCAAATCGGCGACACGCGGGTGAGCGCCAGCTGGCTACAGGACCCAGCGGTGGACCAGGCCGACACCTCGTCGCTGGACGCGCTGTTCCGGGATGCGGTGGTGAAGCTGCGCCGCGACGGCTAGTGCCCGTTTCATCCCCAATCGCACTTTGATCCACATGGACGCCCTGTGCGACGTTGTGATGGCTGGGAGAGTCGCCGCCGGGAACCACGGTGGGAGCATGACACCGCATTCGCCTGACTTCAGCCTCAACCGCCCCGGCGTACTGATCGCCGCCCTGCCCGCAGTCCTGGGCTTCGTGCCCGAGAAGTCTCTCGTCTTGGTGACTGTCGATCACGGGGAGATGGGATGCGTTATGCGCGTTGATCTTTCCGGTGAGATGACGGAATCCGTGGAGCACATCGCCGAGGTGGCCGCGAGTGCTCGACCAGACGCGGCGATCGCGGTCATCGTCGATGACGACGGCGCGAACTGCCGGATGTGCAACGACGACTACCGCCACCTGGCCGCCGCTCTGTCGGCGACACTCGCCGAGCACGGTATCGAATTGCTGGCGGCTCACATCGTTGACCGCGTCGCCGCAGGCGGACACTGGCACTGTGCCGACGGCTGCGGGAATGCCGGAACCGTCGAAGACCCGTCCGCATCGCCGTTGGCCGTCGCCGCGGTCCTGGATGGACGCAGGCTCTACGCGCGGCGCGCGGAACTTCAGGAGGTCATCGCAGTGGCGGATCCGGCCCGCTGCGCCGCGCTCGAGGCGTCCATCGGTAGCTGTGATGCCGACCGGTCGGACGCCGATGTGCGACGCGATGTCGAAATGGCCATGGCCGCAGCGGTCAAAATCGCCGACGGTCAGCCGCTGTCCGATGACGCAGCCGCACGGCTGGCGTGTGCCCTGACCGACCCGCTGGTGCGTGACACGCTCTACGCGCTGGCGGTCGGTGAGGCGGCCGGACAGGCCGAAGCGCTGTGGGCGCAGTTGTCCCGCACGCTTCCGGAGCCATGGCGGGTGGAAGCGCTTGTGCTGCTGGCATTCTCGGCATATGCCCGCGGCGATGGGCCGCTGGCAGGAGTGTCGCTGGATGCGGCGCTACGGTGCGACGAGACCCATCGGATGGCGGGCATGCTCGACACGGCCCTGCAATCGGGGATGCGACCGGAGCAGATTCGTGACCTGGCCACGACCGGATACCGGTTGGCCGATCGGCTGGGCGTGCGCTTGCCGGCCCGGCGCGCGTTCGGGCGCCGCGCGGGCTAGACCTTCTCGACCTTCACGGCGTGCGCCATGTGGTGGGGCAGCTCGACCTGCTCGTGGCCTGGGATCACGATCATGACGCCACCATGGTCGTTGGCTTCGACCGTGACGCGCGCGTTAGGCACCACGCCGGCGTCCTTGAGCCGTCCGATCAGCTCGACGTCACCCTGCACGTGCTCGGTCAGTTGTCGCACCACGACAGCCACGGGCATGCCGGCGGGCAGCTCGGTGAGCCGCACCAGGTTGATCTGGTCGGCGCCCGACTCGCTCGAGGCCAGTCCGAGCTCGGCAAGGCCGGGAATCGGATTGCCGAACGGGGACGTGGTGGGGTTGTCGAGCACCCGCACCAAGCGACGCTCGACGTCCTCGCTCATCACGTGCTCCCACCGGCAGGCCTCGGCGTGCACTTCCTCCCACGGCAGCCCGATCACGTCGACCAGGAGCCGCTCGGCGAGCCGGTGCTTGCGCATCACCGCGACGGCCAGGCCGCGGCCCTTGTCGGTGAGCTGGAGATGTCGGTCACCCGCGACGTGGAGCAGCCCGTCGCGCTCCATCCTGGAGACGGTCTGGCTCACGGTCGGACCGCTCTGGTCGAGGCGCTCGGCGATACGCGCACGCAGCGGCACCACGCCCTCTTCCTCGAGGTCGTAGATGGTCCGCAGGTACATCTCGGTGGTATCGACCAGATCGTTCATTTCACAACCCTCCGTCAAGGCCGAGTCTACCGGCCGAGGGGCTTGAACTGCGCCGCTACGCACCCCGACACGTGCGACTGAGAATGCCCGCCGGCGGACCGGCGGGCATTCAGCGAAAACGTTCTCAGCTGGCGTAAGACCGCAACCGATCGGCACGTTCGCCGTTGCGGAGCTTGGCCATCACCTCGCGCTCAATCTGACGGACGCGCTCGCGCGACAGACCGAACAGCTTGCCGATCTGGTCCAGGGTGCGCGGCTGGCCGTCGTCCAGGCCGAACCGCAAGCGGATGACCTGTTGCTCACGTTCGTCGAGCGTGGCCAGCACATGGCGGATGTCGGTGTGCAGCAATTCGGAGATCACCGCGTTCTCGGCCGACATCGCCTCGGCGTCCTCGATGAAGTCGCCCAGCGGCGCTTCCTCGTCGCTACCGACCGGCATGTCCAGGCTCACCGGATCGCGGCTGTGCTCGAGCAGGTCGGTGATCTTCTCCACCGGGATGCCCGACTCTTCGGCGAGCTCCTCGTCGGTCGCCTCGCGGCCCAGATTCTGGTGCATCTCGCGCTTGATCCGGGCTAGCTTGTTGACCTGCTCGACGAGGTGGACCGGAAGCCGGATCGTGCGGCTCTGATCGGCCATGCCGCGGGTGATCGCCTGACGGATCCACCACGTCGCATAGGTCGAGAACTTGAACCCCTTGGCGTAGTCGAACTTCTCCATCGCACGGATCAGGCCGAGGTTGCCCTCCTGGATCAGGTCGAGCAGCGGCATCCCGCGACCGGTGTAGCGCTTGGCTAGCGACACCACCAGACGCAGGTTGGCTTCCAGGAGGTGGCGACGGGCGGCTTCGCCGTCCCGGACGACCGCGCCAAGATCACGTTTGCGGCTCTCGCCCAAGCGCTTACGCGTGGCGAGCAAATGCTGCGCGTAAAGGCCTGCCTCAATGCGCTTTGCGAGCTCAACCTCATCGGCGGCATTGAGCAAGGCCGTTTTGCCAATGCCGTTCAAGTAGACGCGTACGAGGTCGGCGGCTGGACTCTGGGCGTCCAGATCGCCCTCGATGCGGGTAAGGGTGGCATTTGCCATCACGGCCTCCTGATCGGGTCGAACTGTCATGAGCTATAACGCCCATCTGCCCGTAGGAGTTCCCAAGGATCGGGTGATTCACACCTTCTGATCTGCGGTTATTCGATCTTGACCTGAGAATGTGCTGAGAAATGCGCTAGAAAATCCTCAGTCCGCGAAATCGCGTTGCGGATCACCTTCACCCGATTGCCGCGTCGAGTGCGCGCGATAATCCAGTGCCGGCCGCTCCGCTGTCGGGAACAACGGAATTCGGCGCGCGGACTCGTAGCGTCGCGGTTCCTCGGCACGACGCGGCGGCCGATCGTTGGCGATCAGTACTGCGATCCACGGCAGGGGAATCGACGCCACCAGGATCGCCAGGGAGATGAGTCCGTTCTCCCAAATGCCGTACGCCACCGCGGCTGCGATGAGTGCGGGAATGCGCCAGAACATCAACGCCAGGTACTTGCGTACCCGCTCGCGGTGCTGGACTTCGTATGAGGGTGCGGCCTGGGTGATCAGGATCGGTCGGCCGTCATCATCGAAACTCAGCTCTGGGCCGTGTTTCATACCTCCACTGTTCCACACTCGTCGTCTCTTGGACGTGTCGGAATTCTTACAGGCAAAATGGTTGGCATGCAGACCCAGACGATCGAGCGCACCGACACCGACGAACGCGTCGACGACGGCACCGACGGCGACGCCCCCAAGTTCTTTCATTACGTCAAGAAGGACAAGATCGCAGAGAGCGCGGTGATGGGCACGCACGTCGTGGCGCTGTGCGGCGAAGTGTTCCCGGTGACCAAAGCCGCCAAGCCGGGGTCGCCCGTCTGCCCCGAGTGCAAGAAGATCTACGACCAGCTCAAGAAGTAGCGGCGTCGGGGGTCGGGTCCGCCGCCGGCGCTTTGTCGTCGTCCCGCGCGGGCGGTACGCCGCGACCGTTGCGCGCCTCGGCCTTCTGCTTGAGCCACAACCGAACCCGTTTGGCATGGGTTGGGGACGCGGGCCATTCCTCCTGAATCGCGGCGTTCAGTTCGGCGCCCAGCATGATCGCGAAGCCGAGGAAGAAGGCGAACAGCAGGAACGCGATCGGCGTCGCGAGCGCGCCGTAGGTGTAGCCGGTGCTGGTGATCCACGTAAGGTATACCCGCAGCCCCAATGTCGCCCCCAGGAAGACGACAGTCGCCAGGATCGACCCCAGGACAAGCCGATGTGTCGGTAGCGGTTCGGGCAGAGACACCCGATAGAGGATGTTCATCGCCACCACCAGCGTGACGAACAGCAAGGGGTAGTAGCCGAAGGCCAGTGCGTTGTCCCAGCTTTGGGGCAGCTGTTCGGCGATCTTGCGCGGCCCTAGTGCGACGAACGGCGCGGCCGCAATCGCCGCCACGAGCATCACCACGTACAGGCCCAGCGCGAAGAACCGTTGCCGCACCGGATGGCGCAGTGGTGTCTGGTCGTGAGCCTCGACGATGGAGTCGACGAACGACGAGATGGCCGACGAGCCCGCCCACAGCGAGATCACGAAGCCGATCGACACCACTTCACCCCTGGCGCCCCTGACGATGTCGCGCACCGTGGGCTCGATGATTTCGTCCACGACACTGGAGGAGAAGAACCGTTCCGCCGTGCCGACCAGCTGCTCCTGGATGGCAGGCAGCGTTTCCGGGCCGAACAGAGGCGCGATGTACGCCAGACTCCCCAGCATTCCCAACAGCAGCGGCGGCAGCGACAGCGCGCACCAGAACGCCGCCTGCGCTGACTCGGAGAAAATCGAGTCGTCCCAACTCTTCGAGAGTGTGCGCCGGACGATATGCCTGATGTGATGGCGTGATGGCGGAAGGGGTAACGGCTGGGACTGGTCTTTCATGTCCAGACCAGCATTCCTGACGACGGCCCGTCTCGCCTAACCAGGCGGGCCGTCGTGTCGGGGTTATGCCTCGAGCGGGCTCGATTCGAGAACGGCGGCAAGCTCCACCAGCTTGGCCTCGTGCTCGTTGGCGTGATGCTGGCAGAACAGCAGTTCGCCGCCCGACGGGAGCTTCGCCCGTACGCGAGCCGCGGCTCCGCAGCGATCGCAGCGGTCAGCCTTGGTCAATTCCGGGCTAATGAGCGTTGCGGTCATGGCACCTCCATCGGTTCTCGCGTATCTCTACTGTCTCAGACGCTTTCGGTTTCGGCCTTGTTCCCTAGGGCTTTACGGGTGTGTCGTGTCTCACCGTTATGCCGAGTTGCCCACGAGTCAGACCCGCGGTATGACACCCTTGCCGGCTGTGCTGGTCCACATTTGCGGCGCCGAGGATTGGCGGTCGGCTCAGGACCGCGGTGAGCTACGGCCCGACTCGCTGGCCTCACACGGTTTCGTGCATCTGTCCACGCCCGAGCAGGTGCACCTGCCGGCCAACCGGCTCTACACCGGCCGCTCAGACCTCGTACTGCTGCGCATCGACCCTGCACGCCTGTCCTCTCCGATCCGCTGGGAACCCGGTGTGCCGAGCGATCCCGATGCGATGGTGTTCCCACATTTGTACGGTCCACTACCTACCGAAGCTGTGATCAGTGTCACGCGTTACGAGCCGGGTGCCGACGGCGTTTTCGCGCCGCTCGAGCAGTAGAGGCCGAGCGCGGCGGCGGAAGGTCCTAGTCAGCCACGTAGGCGTCGACCTCGATCTCCACGAAGTGTTCGGGCGCGATCAGAGCCGACACCTCGACCATGGTCGCCACCGGCATGACGTCGCCGAATACCTCGGCATGGACTGCGCCGACGTCGTGCCAGCGCGAGATGTCCGTCACGTACATCCGTGTGCGCACCACGTCCGCCAAGGAGGCGCCGGCGTCCTGCAAAGCTATTTCTATGCGCCGCAACGCGTCCCGTGCTTGCGCCGCGACACTGTCACCGGCGCCCGTGGTGCCCGCGACGGCGACGAATGGGCCGGTCCGCACCGCCCGCGAGTATCCGACCGTGGCCTCGTACTCGGAGCCGGAGGAGACATTGCGGCGCGTCATCACACACAAAGTAGTCGCCCCGGTGGCTCAGGCAAGGGTTTACAGTCGGGCCATTGACTGACAACCTAAACTGACCCACCGTGGGCATTCTTCTGGGCTTCGCGCCGTGGATCGTCTATTGGGTCCTGGTCGGCAACGTCCCCTTCCATACCGCGGTATTGGTCGCGTTCGCGATTGCCGTGCTGTCGTTCGTGATCGGCCGGGTGAAGGGATCGGCGGGCCGCACGCTCGAGATAGGCGCCATCGCAACGTTTTTAGTGCTGACGGTGCTGACCTTCACGCTGAGCGAGCAATTCATGCAGCAGTGGATGCAGCCGCTGAGCAACGCAGGCATCTTTCTGGTGGCGCTCGGCAGCATCCTCGCGCACAGGCCGTTCGTCCGTGAATTCGCGGAGGTCGGCCAACCGAAAGAGATCATCGAGACCGACGTCTTCAAACGCATCACGGCGGTGCTGACGTGGATCTGGGTGGCCGCGTTCGCGGGGATGACAGTGTCGTCGGCCATCCCGCCGATCGTGTACGGCGAGGCGACCATCCTGGACACCAAGACACCGCTGTCCTTCGTCTGCTACTGGGTCGTCCCGTTCTCGCTGCTGGGCCTCGCGGCGCTGGCGTCACGGCTACTTCCCGAGCGGATGGCTCCGCCCGACGAGGAGATCGTGCGAAACACCACGTTCGTCGCATTCGCCGAGGCGGAGATCGACCAGTTGATTTACCTCGCGACCGAGCACGCCAACCGTGAGGTAGGTGCGGGCAAGGAGGCGTTCGATATCAGGATCGGCAGCAAGGGCGTGCCGCTCGTCGGCGACGAGACGCGGGAGTCGTGGCCCTCGACGTACAAGGTGCGCGAGAAGAAGCGCTGACGGCGATCAGACCGGAGCGGCCTCCACGATCGACATCATCGGCGTCGCGGTGTCGACGACACGGGTGAGCCGAAACCCGCATCGCGCCAACAGATTCGCGAACTCTGCGCGCGTGCGCTCCCGGCCGCCGGGGGAGACGAGCATCTCCATGTCGAGCACGGCCCCCCAGTTCGAGGTCGCACGCTCTGGCAGCACGAGTTCGAGCAGCAGCAGCCGGCCGTTCGACGCGATCGCGGTGCGGACGTTGCGCAGGATCTTCTCGGAGATCTCGTCATCCCAGTCATGGATGATCGACTTCATCACGTAGGCATCGGCCCCGTCGGGAACCAGGTCCATGAATGAACCCCCCTCGACGGCGCAACGATTCGCGACGCCGGCGGCCTCGAGCACCGGCCCCGCGCCGGCCACGACCGACGGGAGATCGAACAGTACGCCGCGGGCGGTCGGGGCCGAGCGCAGAATGGCGCTGAGCAGGTTGCCGTGACCTCCGCCGATATCGGCGATGAGCTTGAAGCCGGAGAAGTCATACGCCGGGATCACAGTTTCGTTGGCCAACCTCGCCATTGCTGACATGGCGTCGTTGAAGATCGCAGCCTGCTCGGGCGCCTCGTTGAGATGCTCGAAATACGACTTGCCGTAGAGCTTTTCAGGTGAGGGTCGACCCGTCTGCACCGAATGCAGCAGCTCGCCCCATTCAGCCCAGTGCTCCGGAGATCCGATGAACAGGACCATCGACCGCAGGGAATTGGGTGCATCGGCGCGCAATGCTTCGCCCATGGCGGCCAACTCGAACCGGCCATCGGAGAGTTGGCGGAACACATCCCGGCCGGCGAGCATGCGCATCAAGCGGAACACCGAGTCCGGGTGCCCGCCCACTTTGGCGGCGACCTCGTCGGCCGACTTGGGGCCGTTCGCGAGCTCGTCGGCGATGCCGAGTTTGGCGGCTACGTAGAGGGCCTGGGACACCCAGGCCCCCTGCGCCGTCTCGAGCAACGCGATGTAGCCGGGCACCATCGCGCGGTTGACCTTCTGCAGCGTGGTGCGGGCGGACTCGATGATGCGGACGACGCGGGCGGGTGGGACTGTTGCGGGCTTCTCAGGCACGGAGCAAAAGACTACCGGTCGATAGTGCCGCTTCATTCTTTGCCGCATGCACGGATTCATTCGCGGATTAGCTCCGTGGATACGGTTACTGGCTCGAAAAGGTTCGGTACGCTTCCGCCGTGCCGGAAATTCGCGTCCGTGAAGCAGCCGAACTCCTGGGGGTCAGCGACGACACCGTGCGCCGCTGGATCGATGACGGCGCCTTGACCGCTCACCTCGATGCGTCGGGTCGCAAAGCGATCGACGGGGCCGCGTTGGCCGCATTCGCCAGGACGAAGGCGAGTGTGGCGCCCAAGGACCCGCTGAGCGTCGCGAGTTCGGCGCGCAACCGCTTCGCCGGACTGGTGACAAAGGTCGTCACGGACACCGTCATGGCTCAGGTCGAGATGCAGTGCGGACCGTTCACCATCGTCTCGTTGATGAGCACGGACGCCGTAAGGGAACTGCAGCTCGAGCCGGGCAGTGTGGCCGTTGCGGTCGTGAAGGCAACCACCGTGGTCGTGGAGACGTCTGGGGGCCAATGATGAAGCAGTCCAAGGTGTTTGCATCGGCGGCGACTTTGGCGTTGGTGTTGTCGGCGTGCGGATCTGGCGACGAGCCGGAGGACAGCCAAACGATCATGGTGTTCGCGGCGGCCTCATTGAAGTCGGCGTTCACCGAGATCGGTGAGCAGTTCAACGCCGACAATCCGGGGACGACGGTGGAGTTCTCGTTCGCGGGCTCCTCGGATCTGGTCACCCAGCTGACACAGGGCGCACAGGCTGACGTCTTCGCGTCCGCCGACACCCAGAACATGGGCAAGGCGACTCAGGCTGGACTGCTGGACGGCGAACCGGTTAACTTCGCATCCAACACGTTGACGATCGCGGTTGCACCGGGAAATCCGAAGCGGATCATGTCATTTCGGGATCTGACGAAGCCCGGACTCGCCGTGGTGGTGTGCGCGCCGCAGGTGCCGTGCGGCTCGGCGGCCCAGCGGGTCGAGGACGCCGCCGGGGTAGATATCACACCAGTGAGCGAGGAAACGTCGGTCAGCGACGTGCTCAACAAGGTGACGACGGGCCAGGCCGATGCCGGTCTGGTGTACGTCACCGACGCGACGGGCGCGGGGGACAAGGTCACTGCCGTGCCGTTTCCAGAATCCGCCGATGCCGTGAACACCTATCCGATCGCCGCGCTCAAGTCCTCCGAACACCGGGAACTGGCCCGCAAGTTCATCGACGCCGTCACGGGTGAGGCCGGTCAGACGACGCTGACTGCTGCCGGCTTCGCCAAACCCTGACCTAGTTGCCTATGTTCCCGAGGTGCCGCCGCCGGCGTGCGGCGGCCGGAAGTAGGGCTACAGGGGGGTAAACCCCCATCAACTTGGAGGTCAGCCTCGTGTTGTCGCGTGGCGGCACTACGTACTTTGAAGGCATGGCTGACATGAATACCGACCGCGAGGTAATCGAGGGCGCCCTGGCGCTCATCGAGGCTGACGGTGGGTGGACCCAGGGCACCTACTGCCGCGACGCCGAGGGTAACCAGGTGCGCCCCTCAGTCGACTCGCCGGGCGACTGGGTGCGGGTGCGCACCCAGCACGTCGGCGCGGGAGGCTACCGGGAACGCACCGAGCCCGTCGCCGCCCCATGCAGCTTCTGCCTAGGAGGGGCGCTACGTACCGCGGCTGGCTACTGGCACAGTGGGCAGCCTTACGCGGCGCAAATGCAGGTCGATCGGCTCGAGTTACTACTGGTGCGGCTCGCCAACTCCGCCAACGCAATGGACTGGCCGAACCTGGACGCCTTCAACGATGACGTGCACACGACCGCGGCCGACGCGGTGCTCATGCTGAAGCGCGCCGCCGCCCACGTCGACGCCTAGGTGCACGAGCGGCCATAAGGCATCCACTGGCTGCGCTGTGCGTGTCCGACAAACCTGCGGTTCGCTAGTGGTACGGAGTTTCAGTCGAGGTAGTCGCGCACTAGCGCCCACTGGGCCGTGTGCTTGGGCTGGGAAAACAGCGGTGACAGGGGAGCGGTGTGCACGCCAATACCTTGGACTAGCAGCAGCGGCCCCTTCGACCCAGCCGCATCAATCGTCGTCATCGCACACCAGCTCGCCAGCCCAGGCCTCGCGGCCCTCATGAATCGCGAAAGCGGCTATGACGAACCCGGCCACCGGATCGAGCCAGGCGGCGCCTGTCAGTTCGAACAGCCCGACGCCCAGAAGCGTCGAAATGCTAAGCAAGACACATATTCTCGTCTGGGCAGCGTCCGCAAGAATTAGGTTGTCCTGCAGCCGGTTGCCCACCCGCTTCTTCGCTGCCGCCAAGATAGGCATGATGATGATCGACGCAACCAGCAGGCCAATGCTGACCAACGACCGCTCGGGCTCCTCGCCGTTGACCAAGCTGCGGATGCCCTCGACGGTCACGTAGGCAGCTAGCAGGAAGAACGTGGAGGCAACCAGCTTGAGCACCAGGCGCTCCTTGCGTTCGTCGGCGTGCCCGTGGCGCAGCCGCGCGGCCAGCCGCATGCCCACCAGCACGGCGGCGATTGACTCGATGCCGGAGTCGATGCCGAAGCCCACAACCGACACCAGTCCGGCAAGTAGTCCGGCAGTGATGGCGACAGCCCCTTCGATGACGTTGTAGCCCACGGTGAACTGCGCAAGCCGCAGGCCCCGGCGGGTAAGCCGTTCCACCTCAGCTGCGGGGAGGGTCTCGGTGCTCATTTGGCGGTGGTTCCTGTTCCGTAGTTGGGGCACAACGCCACGGCGTTGCCAGTGGCAGCGAGCAGGGTTTCGGCCGACGCCAGAAGGTCGAGCAGTTCCGGTCGGGTCAGGGAGTAGAACACCTGCCTGCCCTCTGGGCGGCCCGTGACTAACCCGCAGTTCCGCAAGCACGCGACATGCGCTGAGACCGTCGACTGGGCGAGGCCCAGTTCGGCGTTCATATCCGCAACGCGCGCTTCGCCCTGTGCCAGGCGGCGCACGATGGCTAGCCGGGCCCCGTCAGAGAGGCTGTGGAACAGGGCAACTGCTGCGTCCGTGCCCAGACCGCCGCGCTGTGGTGTGGCGGTATTGCCCTCGCGATTGATCGTCATTGGACGATGATATCTGTTAAGGGCGATGTTAGGAAGAGAGCTTCTCGTCGTTTTCGGTAGCCAGGGTGGCGTGCTTTAGCCCGTGAGATCGTCGGGACTGCCGTTGAGTTCGCGCAATGCGTCGAGCACCGCCGGGTCCTGCTTGGTGTCGCGCCGAGGCTTGCCGGTTGGTCGCGGCCGATCCGCGTGCACCGCCCGGTCCCATGCCTCCTCGGCGCTGACCTCCCGCTGCTCCTCGGCGCGCATGGCCCGCCGCAAGGCGTCGTCCTCGGCGTCGTCCTGCTCAGCGGCAGCAGCAGTGGTGGTGGGCAGCACCCCGGCGGACAGTTGCGCCGCCGCGAACGTGTCCTCATCGAACGCCTCGCACGGGCACTCGGCGTCAACGCACTTGCCGGTGTTCTCGCCGTCGTCGGTGTTCCAGTGGAAGCCCTGCACGTGGCCGCAGGTGCAGGGGTGGCTCGCGGACAGCACGATGTCGAAGACCTTGGAGTCGATCTGCCGCTGTCGCTTGTGGTAGCTCGCCCAGGGGCTGCGTTTCGGCATCTGCCTGGCTCTCGTCGCGTGGGTACCGCCCGTCGTGGGCGCGCGGTCCAACCTGGCGCTACACCGCCACCATCATCGTGCCTCGTGAGCGGGCGAAATCGGCGGTGCCGCGCCGCAACTGCCCAGCGCGCTTTGCGCTAGGAATTGAAGTGCTGCAGCAGCGCGGCTAGACAGAAAACAGCAACCACGAGTTAGGACAACTTGATGAAGCGCACCCAACCAGACCCCACCTGCAAGGACATGGTGGGGCCAGCACCGCGCCAGAGGTGGGCGAAGGCCGACACCCTGGTGGTGGCCGAGTGGCTGGCCGCCCACGACTGGCAGCCCCTCGACACGGCCACGTGCACCCGTCTGGGTCAGCAGCTGGGCCGCACCGTCAAAGCCGTGCACGCCAAGGGGCAGGCACTGCGCACCCTGCACCCCAACTACGACCGGCCGCCGATGAACACCAGCCCACTGGACGCCGAAGTCGTGGACCAGGTTCTGCACCGTCGTTAGCTGACAACCTCTGGCTGCATGCCGCTACCGGCCAGCGCCGTCACGCGACGCAGCGCCTGCGCGCCCAACAGGTCACCATCGCACGCAGCCCGGTACGCGGCAGCGAAGACAGCCGTCGCGGTGGCCGGGTCCACCCCGGCGGCCAGCTGCCGCCGCACCGCCTTCACCACACCGCGCAGAGAAAGGCCCAGGCCGGGCTGCGCCGCCATTGCGCGGTAGCTGTGGCCCGCGAGGTACAGCCGCAGCAGCTGCGCATCACGCGCCGCCCGCGCGGCGTCGTCGTAGAGCCTCGGCACCCCTGCCCTCCCTCGTACACACCCCGAACCGGCCACGCGCCGGGTGTTCACTTACGCGGTGAACGCTTCTCGCCACGACTGACCCGGTTGCCACGACGATTCGCGCAGATCACAGCTGATCTAGGCCCCGCTTGGAACCGGGTGGCGCCGTGCCGCAGCGCCATTCGCGCGTTCACTTTGCGCCGGGGGTAGAAAACCCGATCCGGGAGGCTCGGGCGCTGGGCGGCTGGCGAACTTTCGTGGGGGCTATGCCCGGGGCCGGTGCTGCGGGCCGCTGTCGTGCGGTCGCTGTGGTCACCGCTGCCGCTCGTTCGGGTGCTGCCTGGTGTGGTTGGCCGTGCTGCGCGGCCCGGTTGGCTCGGCACTGTAGGGGCCTACGGTTCGGCCAGTGTGGGCCGCACAGCACGGTGTCGGGGTGGCTGCGATGCGCGCCGTCGGCCTGGACCCTGCACCCACTCCCACGCTTACCCAGTTGGACGTGCGCTGGCGGCCCGTAATGCGTCCCGTACACGTTCGTGGGTCGGCAGGTCCAAGCGGCACGCATCCCCGCTGGGCGGGGCAGAGTCTGGCCGCATCACATCGACGCCGTTGACGAGCACGGTGGGTGACGGGTAGTGCCCCACGCGGTCGATGATGGGCGCTTGGATGCCGAGCGCGCCGAGGCAGTGTTCGATAACCGACCTGGCCTGCTCGGCGTTCGGGCAGCCTGGTGAGGTCAGCAGTTCGACGCGCATGAGTCTCATCGTCCGCCATCGCGAGTCCTACCGCCACGGCAAGCTCATTACTCGACAGCACCGCTGACGATGGCCGGTTGGACCAGCGTCACGCCCCACTGGTGGCGGGTGCGCAGCACGCGGCGCCGCACCATGTCGAGCACCTGGTCCTGGCTCACCCGCATGCGCCGGGCGCAGTCCTCGACGGTTAGCCACTCGCCGGTGCCGTCGTCGTCCCACGGGCTGGCCGTCACTGCTGTGCCCGCAGCCACTTACGCCCGGCAGCCAGGGCGGCCTGCTCCGTCTTGTTGGTGCGCTGCGCCTGGTGCACGGCGCCCCACGGTGCGCGCCACGTCCAGCGCCACCGGCCGGTACCAGTCGGCACCGCCGTCAGGCCGTCATCGGTGGGCATGGCTACGCCGTCAGGTCAACTACCGCGAACGCCGAAGGCCGCAGCACCCCGATGCCGAAGCGGCCCTCACCACGGGCGATGAACTGGTTGTGCGTGAACAGGTCGCCGGACATGTCGAGCAGCACGTTGACCTGCTCGCGCACGTACAGCTGCACCTGCTGCCAGTCGCCCAGCAGCGCCGTGCCTGCCGGGATGCTTGGGCTGATGACGCGCTGGATCTCGGGGCCGCCGAATACGTTGCCGCCGGGTGCGCCGCTGAACGCGTTGGGCAGCAGGTAGCCGCCGTTCGCTCCCCAGCGCGAAAGGTCTACAGCCTCAGCGTCGCTGGGGTGCAGCACCACCGCGTTGGGCGTCTCGCCTGCTGTCTGCATGGTGGTGAGTGCCTTGCGCAGCGTGGTGGGCGCATCGGTGGCGAAGGCGACCGGCACGGTGCCCGCGACGGACAGGACGCCGGCCACGTTCTCCCCCGTGCCGTCACCGCGGATGATCTGGCGCTCCAGCGCGTCCAGCACGCCCTCGGCCATCTCGCTGGCCAGCCACACCTGCAGGCCCTCGACGTCCTGCAGCAGCCTGATGGGTGCTGGCTCGGACAGGTGGGCGATGACGCGGGCACGGTCCTGCACCGCCTCGGTGGTGAGCACGCTGGTGGGCTTGAGTGCGTTGTCGGGCACCGGCGCGGCGTTGTTGATGCGCACTGTCTGCCGGAAGTACTCGAAGGCGTTGCCCTCCAGCTGCTTGCGGTTGACCAGCAGGTCGATGAGCCGGGTGGGCCGGGCGAGCGGCGTGACGTTGGGCTCGACCAGGCGCGGCACGTCGACCGCACCGCTGACGAGCGCGCGGCCCTCACCGCCCATGGCGTGCACCGCCTGGGCGGCGCGCTGCGCCCACGCCTGCGCCTCGGTTGCGCCAGCGCCGCCATCGGCGCCCGATGCCTGGCGCACGCGCTGCGTGTCGGGGTCGAGCTTGCCGCTGCGCTCCAGTTCGGCGCGCTGCTCAGCGATCAGGCCGTCCAGTTCGGCGATGTGGCCGGTGCGCTGCCGGAACTCGGTCGTCTCCTCGACGGTGAGTTCGTCGCGGCCTTCGGCTTCGACCTTGTCGAGGATGGCCTCCCGCTTGGCGGCGGCCTGTTCGCGCAGCTGCTCCAAGCGGGCCAGCTGCTCCTGCAATCCAGCCATGTGGCTGTCTCCTTCGGGTAAGGCGTGCGCGACCGAATCACGTTGCCGCGCAACGTATGTAGACGATGGGTCGCAGGCTGCCTTTACCCGTGCCGAGCCACTCGGGCCTGCTGCCGCCGCCTTTACCCGTGCCGAGCCACTCAGCGGCGAAGTGTCGCAGCCGCCGCTTTACCCGTGCCGAGCCACTCACGGCGAACTGCTGGTGTCGGATCGTACGCCCGCCCGCCGACAAGCGTCCAGCAGCGGCGTTGGCGCGGCGCGTCGCTGTAAGTGCCCAGCGCGCTTCACAATTCACGCATCGGGTGGGCTGCTGATCTCCTTCCAGGTAGGCAGGCCCCGCAGGTCGGGCGGCGCCTTGCCCTCGCGGTCCCGCCGGTTCTCCTCAGCCGCAATGATCTGGAAGCGCGCTTCCTCGTTGGCCCGCACCCACACGCGCCGGTCGAACTCGTCCACCAAAGCCTCGACCAGCTGGCGGCACCAGGCGGCCAGGCCGGGCGTGGGCGAGCAGCACCAGCGGGACTGCCCGAAGTGGTCACGCAACACGACTAGCTCGCCGACCCGCAACGTGTCCAGGCCGGGCGGCTGTAGGTCGGCGCGGTCGTCCAGGCCCATGGGCCGGTCGATGCGCCAGCACCAGCCGTCAGCCCACGCGGCGGCGGTGCGGGCGGTGGGCAGCTGGGCCAGCATGCTGAACTCGGCGGCCAGTTGGTGCAGCGCCTCGGCGGGCAGCTGTTGCAGGCCCGGCACCGGTTCGTCAGTCATGGTTCTCCTTGGTGGGTTGGGCCAGGGTGGTGCTCGCATAACCACCGCCGGGACTGGTAGCGATGATCGTGTGGCCGACGCTGGTGTCGTCGCGGCAGTGCGCGGCGGCGGCGCGGGCTTGGGCCTCGGTGGCGTAGAACGAGATGTCTGACCGGGTGGTGTAGCTGCGTTTGACGCTGCAGATAAGCGCTACGGGGCCGGAAGCAGCTGCCGCATACCCGCATTCGTCGTGCGTGTCCTCCGGTGGTGGCGGCGCAACGTCGTTGGTGGCCATCAGCCGTCCTGATCCTCCTGCGGCACAGCGCGCTTGGCGGCCTCGGCGCGGCGTTGGGCTGCCGCCGCCGTTTCTGGTTCCGGGGCTGCTGAGGCGCGCATGATGTGCGCGACGAGCGCGGCCCAGTCGGTGTTCGGCACCCACTGCTTGCCGGTCAGCCGTACGCTCAGGTGCAGCAGCTGGCAGGCATTGCGCAGGTACCGCGCGTCGATGCGGAAGTCGTCGTCACGGCGACCGTTGTCGCAAGCCCGGTGGACCAGCCGCCACGGCACCGGGGCCGGGCCGCGCCGTACGTCTACGCCGGGGTTGTCCCGCCGCCACGCCAGCAGGGCCTTGCCGCGCATGAAGGCCGCGCGGTGGTTGGCGGTGGCGTAACCGTCTCCCGAAATCTCCTGCCAGCACTGCTGACACAACAGCAGCAGCCCAGCCCCATCGACGGGCCACGGTGCGGGCTGCGGCTTCCTGGGCCTGGCCACCTCGATGCGGGCACGGTGGCGCGCATCGGGGCCATGATGGCGCCGGATGGTGCACGGCTGGCCCGGCTGCGCACCGCACGTCGGGACAGGGCAGGCAACCTGCAGTGCTGCTGCCACTTCCCGTCTGCGGTGACCGCCGGCCAGACCGGTGCTGCCACCCTCGGGCTGCTCCGCTGGGCCGCCAGCGTTGACGCTCACCGCTTGCCCCGCCGGGCTGCCCGCTGCTGGCGCCGCACGAACGCCCGGCCCTCCTGGCGCGCCGCCGCTTCCGTGTCGTGCGAGAACAGGCCGATCACGCTGGCAGCGTGCGGGCTGGTCCACAGGAACCGCCACTTGCCCGTGCCAGGATTTTGCTCTGTGTCCAGGCCCAGCTGGTCGTCACGTGCGGTCATCGGTGATCCCTCTCTGTCGGCGTCGATTTCGGCATCCAGTTCGGCCGTGCGGCGCGCTATGGCGGCGGTCCGCAGCAGTGCGTCACGGCGCTCGGCCATGGCCGGTGTGGTCAGCCGCTCGTTGCGGCGCACCAGGCGGCACTCCGCGCAGCGGGTGGTCTTGTTATCGCGACGCAGCCGCGTGCTGCAGTCCCGGCAGCGCCTCATGGCGTTAGCTCACAGCTGCGTGGCTCAGGCGGCAGGCCGCACCGTGTCTCCGCGCGCGCGGTCTGGCGGTTGCGTGCTCGACTTGCGTTGTGGTCAACCACCCACACGAAGCAACCACCAGGTTTACGGCCAACGTGAACTCCGACGAAGGAGGAGTTTGCGTTGGGTAGGTCTCTTACCTTGGTTTGTTTCCTTTGTTGCACCAACGGTGGTGCAGGGGGGCTGCACCACCGTTGGTGCAGGCCTCCACCCCATGACCCTGCACCCCAAGTGGTGCAGGCCGCCTGCACCACTTCGGTGCAGCCTTCGCAGCCACTCATGGGGCGTCACCCTGAACCGTTTCGGTGCAGGCGCCCTGCACCGTATTGGTGCACCCCTTGCAGTGGGCGGGCAACACAATTGGCGCCGCCCACATGGTCCATTCCTCTTCGCTGAATCGCCGCGCGTCCGCGTGGAAGATGTACTCCTGGCACAGCCGACCGCCGCCGTCGCGGCGGTGCTCGCGGATCACCAGGCGGCGCGCCTTCACCAGGCGCTCCAAGGCGGCGCGGACGCGGCGCCGGTTCTCACCCCAGCCAAGTTGGTGGCTCATCTCTACTGCCGACGTTTCCCAGCCATTGGCGTGCGACAGCAGCAGCACCATGACCGCCAGCCCCTCGGCCTTGATCTCGGGTACGCCGTGTCGGATCAATTCGTCGGGCACCAGGGTGCAGCCGCGAGTCGGCCTGCCACCTAGGCGCCGTATCGGGTTGCGCTGCAGCTGCGAGCCCGTGGACCGCCGGGCGGCAGGTGGTTGTGTCACCCGGCGCCACCGCCTGTGCGCAAGTGCGCTGGTGGCTGCTTTCGCGGCGGGCGCTCACCGACGACCACACTCAGCCAGTGCCTGGCCCAGGTGTCCGCAGCGGCGGTCACCGGGCACCGCCTGCCTTGCGCTGGCGGCGGGCTTTGGCGCTGGCGTAGGCCATGCTGATCATCTGCGCGCGGCGGGCGTTCTCCACCAGCTTGCCGCGCAACTCAGGCGACAGCTCCCGCTTGGGGTCTACCTGGTTTTCGAGCTTGCGCAGCTGCGCGCCGCGCGCCGCTGCGGTGGCCGCCGTCCGGTTGGTGGTGCGAGACCAGCGTGAGTGCGCTGCGATCTGTGCGCGGGCGCGCCGCTGTTCGGCGGGTAGCCCCGTCTTGGCCTCCAGCGGGTCGCCTGGCGGCGTCATTTCTGGTGTGCCGGTTGACACTTGGCCCTCCTAGGGGTTGGCCAAAGACAAAGGGCCAGTCAGGTCTCCCTGCTGGCCCCGTGTCGTTGACGGCCCCTTGTGGGCTGGCGTTGCGCATGACGCGGTCTTGGCGGTTGGCGGTATGTAGTTGTGCTGGCAGGCACAGGCTAGTACACGGTGCGGGCGGCGACTGGTGAGAAGCATTGCGCCACAGGCGATGCCAAGCGCGCTGGGCGTGGTTCAGCTGCGGCTTAGCGCAGCGGCACCAGCTAAAACTGGGGGTAGGTACACCGCGTGTTGAGTGGCTACAGGTCGCCCAGGCCGAGGCTGCGGGCTTCCGCTGCCGCGCGCTCGGCGGCGGTGCTGCGGGTGTACCGGTCGATCATGTCGCGGGTGGTCCACCCCGCCACGGCCATCAGACCGCCCTCGCTGCCACCGGCGGCCAGCCACCGCGATGCGGCGGTGTGGCGTAGCAGATGGGGGTGGAAGCTCACCAGGCCCGCCTTGGCCGCCCGGTCGCGCAGCGCCGCGTGCAACCCGTAGTAGCTGAACCCCTTCTGCCGCTCGCCCAGCCACAAGTCGGCGGTGTCGGCCCGCAGGTGGGCGCGGCGCAGTCGCATGTAGCGGTCGATGGCCCGCGCCGTCTGTGCGCCGAAGGGCACCAGGCGACCCTTGCCGCCCTTGCCGCGCACCACCATCGCCACCCCGCGCACCAAGTCGATGTCGTCGAGGCGCAGCGCCACCGCCTCACCGGCCCGCATGCCCGTCTCGACCATCAGCCGCACCAGCGCCTCGTCGCGCCGGTCGCGCAACTCCTTGCCCGCGCACGCCTTGACGAGGGCGCGCACCTGCTCGTCGTCCAAGCTCTGCGTCACCTTCGTGTCCAGCTTGGGTGCCTTCAACCCCAGCAGCGGGTCGCTGTCGATCTCGCCCTCCTCCTCAAGCCATGCGGAGAAGCGGCGCAGTGAGAGCTGCCGCGCTCGCGCCGTTGCCGGTTCAGCACCCTGCTCCAACAGGTGTGCCACGAAGGCGCGGACCAGCGGCTTGGTCAGCTCGGGCACCTGGCCCTCGGCATCACACCAGGCGAGGAACTGGTTGACGCCAGCCAGGTAGCTCTTGATGGTCTCGCGGCTTTTGCGGTCGCTGCGCAGTGCCAGCTCCCAGCTGGCCACCAGTGGCTGCAAGTCGGGTGGCGGCGGGGGAGTGCGCTTAGCGGCCACAGGGCACCGCCAGGCGGGTGTGGGCAGGTACGGGGCAGCTACTTGGCATGCCCAATACCTTAACTGGCAGCTGTGTGCTAAGCGGCGAACTGCGCGTTTTCGCTGGTAAAGACCCGAAACGGGCGTGTTGCCTAGTCCAGGTAGTCGCGCAGCACCTGAGAGCGGCTGGGGTGGCGCAACTTCGACATCGTCTTGGACTCGATCTGGCGGATGCGCTCACGCGTGACGCCGTAGACCTGACCGATCTCGTCGAGGGTGCGCGGCTGGCCGTCGGTCAGGCCGAACCGCAACCGAACCACACCCGCTTCGCGTTCCGACAGCGTCTCCAGCACCGACTGCAGCTGATCCTGTAGCAGCGTGAAGCTCACCGCGTCGACCGCGACCACGGCCTCGGAGTCCTCGATGAAGTCGCCCAGCTGCGAATCGCCCTCATCACCGATGGTCTGGTCCAGCGAGATCGGCTCACGCGCGTACTGCTGGATCTCCAGCACCTTCTCCGGCGTGATGTCCATTTCCTTGGCCAGCTCTTCGGGAGTGGGCTCGCGGCCCAGGTCCTGAAGCAGCTCTCGCTGGATGCGGCCGAGCTTGTTGATCACCTCGACCATGTGCACCGGGATGCGGATGGTGCGGGCCTGGTCGGCCATCGCGCGGGTGATCGCCTGCCGGATCCACCATGTCGCGTACGTCGAGAATTTGTAGCCCTTGGTGTAGTCGAACTTCTCGACCGCACGGATCAGACCGAGGTTGCCCTCCTGGATGAGGTCCAGGAACGCCATACCGCGACCGGTGTAGCGCTTGGCCAGCGACACGACCAGACGCAGGTTCGCTTTCAGCAGATGGTTTTTCGCGCGGTCGCCGTCACGGCAGATCCACGCCATGTCGCGCCGCTGCGCGGCGGGCAGCTTTTCGCCCTTGTCGGCGAGTTCAGCCATCAGCTGGGTGGCGTACAGGCCGGCCTCGATGCGCTTGGCGAGCTCGACCTCTTCCTCGGCGTTGAGCAGTGCCACCTTGCCGATCTGCTTCAGGTAGGCGCGCACCGAGTCCGCAGATGCCGTCAGCTCGGCGTCCTTGCGGGCCTGCCGCAGAGCCTCGGATTCCTCTTCGTCCCAGACGAAGTCGCCCGACGCCTTGTCCTTTTCGCTCGGCTCGGCGATCTCCTCGTCGTCGGTCGCGGGGGCTGCCACCGCGACCTTGGGTGCAGGCTTGGCGGCCGCGCCTTCCTCGGCCTCAGCCGCGACGGGCTCGTCGTCGTCGACTTCTAGGTCTTCCAGATCGACGTCCTCTACTTCGAGGTCACCGTCGGGCTCCACCTCGACGTCGTCGGTCTCGAGCTCTTCGACCTCGCCGTCGACCTTCGTCGCATCCGCCTCGGGCGACGTGGCCTTCTTGGCCCGGCCGCGGGTCGCCGGCGCGCCGTCGGTCTTGGCTTTGGCGGCCCGCTTGGCGGGCGCGGCCTTGGCCGCAGCCTTGGTGGGCTTGGTCGCGGTGGTCGCCTTGGCGGTGGTCGCCTTGGCGGCGGTCGTGGCCTTGGTCGCCTTCGCGGCCGGAGTCTTGGCGGCCCGCTTGGCTGGTGCCGAACCGTTGGCGGTCTTCGCCGCCGGGGCCTTCTTGGCCGGGGTCTTGGTAGCGGTGCGCTTCACCGGCTGATCGATTGCCGGGCTTGCCTTAGTCGCTGCCACGTCACCCTTTCGTCGTACTTCGTTCCGGTGGGCAGTGCGGATCCCAACGCAGGCTGGGGTCATGCGCCATCGAAAAATGTCGGCTGTCGAGTATCGGCGGTTTGATCTCGCCGCTATCCGGGCTACGGCCGCCGTCGTCCATTGTAACGACAGTGTGTGCCACTGCCGCCTTGAGCGGCAAATTCGATGGTTTCGGCGTGGCTACTTGCCGGTAGCTGTGACGTCGACCGCAGCGGCCATCGCGGCGCCGACGATGCCTGCGGTGTTCTGCAGCGCTGCCGCCACCACCGGCGTGCGATTCTGCAGCAGCGGAATCCATTTGTCGGCTTTCCGGCTGATGCCGCCGCCGGCGATGAACAGGTCCGGCCAGATTGCGTTTTCGATCGCTACCAGGACCTTTGTCACCTCTTGGGTCCAGCGCTCGTAGCTCCAATCCTTCTTTTCCTTGACCGAGGACGCCGCGCGATGCTCGGCCTCCTTGCCCCCGACCTCGAGGTGACCGAACTCCGTATTGGGCAGCAGTACGCCGTTGTGAATCACGGCCGAGCCGATGCCGGTGCCGAAGGTGAGCAGCACGATGACGCCGGTGTTGTCCCGGCCCGCGCCAAACCTCTCTTCGGCCAGCCCGGCCGCGTCGGCATCGTTGAGCACGGTCACCTGCTGGCCGCCGAGTGCCTTGCTGTAGAACTCGCTGGCATTGCTGCCTATCCAGCCCTTGTCCACATTGGCGGCGGTGCGCACGATGCCGTCGGTCACGACACCCGGATAGGTGACCCCGACTTTCTCGGTCCAACCGAACTCGCGGACTACGGCGGCGACGGTCTTGCTGACCGCTTCGGGGGTGGCCGGTTGCGGGGTCTCGAGCTTGAAGCGGTCTCCGATCAGCAGACCGGTGTCGAGGTCGACGATGCCGCCCTTGACGCCGCTTCCGCCGACATCGATGCCGAACCCGCGCCGTTGGCCCGCGCCGGTGGCCGCCGCTTCTGCGGCTGAATCGTTGGCTGTCATCGGCGCTCCTCTGGATCGGCCCGGCACTGCGATGCGCCACACACCTTAGTGGCTTGGTAAAACTCATGGGCGATCCCTTGATAACGCGCCGGCCCAGTCGCGCAACCGGATAGCGAACAGGGTCCCCGCGTGTTGCCGGACTGTGTTGCGATGTGCGGGTGGTCGAAAACGACACCCCGGCGGGCCGGGAATCCTTGACCGATCCCGTTCTGCTGCGCTCGGTAGCCGAGCAACTGGCCACCGAGGCGGCCGCGTTCGTGCGTGCGCGCCGCGCCGAGGTTTTCGGCGATCAGAGCACCGGTTCACCGGTGCAGGCCAAGAGCACGCCGACCGACCCGGTCACTGTTGTCGACACCGAAACCGAGGCGCTGCTGCGCGACAGGCTGGCGGTCCTGCGTCCGGGGGAACCCGTGATGGGTGAGGAGCAGGGCGGAACGAACGACGGACGGTTGACGTGGGTGCTCGACCCGATCGATGGCACCGTGAACTTCGTGTACGGCCTCGAGGCATACGCGGTCTCGGTCGGCGTCCAACGCGGCGGAGCATCGGTGGCCGGGGCGGTCGTGAATGTCGCCACCGGCGCGCTGTACTCCGCTGCCGTGGGTCACGGCGCCGGCCTGCAACACGGGGGAACGACGACGCGGCTTCGGGCCAGCGCCGCCAACGAACTGTCGATGTCGTTGGTGGGCACCGGGTTTTCGTATGCCTCTGAGAAGCGGACAAGGCAGGCCGAAGTCCTCACCGCGGTGCTGCCCGCCGTCCGCGACATCCGTCGTTTCGGGTCGTGCGCGCTCGATCTCTGCATGGTGGCGGCCGGCAGTCTGGATGCCTACTACGAAGACGGCGTGCATGTGTGGGACTGGGCCGCGGCCGCGTTGATCGCCGCAGAGGCGGGGGCGACGCTGCGGCTGCCGGCCAGCGACGGCACACCCGGCCTGATCATCGCGTGCGCACCAGGCATCTCCGACGAGCTTGCGGCTGTGCTGTACCGGGCGGGTGCGGTTTAGCTTTACCCAAACCCGTTGAGCGCCGGGAAGTTACCTGCCCTAGCAGGTGCTGGAGTGAATCTTTTCAAGCAGAGCCGTATCGGCTGTCTGCGTCGCGTCGGGGCGCAGGCTGGCCAGCACGGCGTCGATGTCGTCGCTGTGGCTCAGTTCGGTGAACTCGGTGCCGATCGCCAGGTCGACGGTGTCATCGGTGCGCTCGTCTTCGAACAGTTCGGTGCACGGCGCGACGAGCCAGACGGCGGCCGCGGCCGCCCGGCCCGAGGGCCCGAACCGAATCTGGCCCTGGCATGTCAGTCGGGCGCTCGCATACACGGCGTCGTTGGCCGCCGTCGGCTCGGCGAAGCCCTGATCGCGTAGTGCGCCGGCCACCTCGGCGGCCTGGCCGCCCTGCCCGCTGGCGTTGAGCACCCTGATCTTGGTGTCGGCGAGCTTGGCCGGGGTGACGTCGACCATCTCGCTACGGGTGATCTGCCGGCCGAGCGCCGGCGGCGGGTTGTTCGCGTCGGCCGGCGGCGGCGGGGGATTGCACGCGGCGGTCTCCTCCACCGCGACCGGCTGGTTCAGGGCGATGACCCAGATCGTCAGCGTCACGACGGACAGGGCGACGAGCGCCAGAATGCCCGGCAGGTAATTGCGCCGCCGGAACGGGCGGCCGTGCTTGTCGAATGCCGTACCCTCGGTGATTTGCGCGACCACGAGAGCACTCTAGAGGTCCCGTCGCTGCGACCTTGAGGTGGCATCCTAGTGACTGTGATGTAAATCACAGTGCAACGTGTTTCATTCCGGGCACGAATCGTTTGGTGGATGCGTTCGACGCTGGTACAAAGCACTGCTGCAAGGTTTGATGGAGGGGACAGGAAATGGCTACCGATTACGACGCCCCCCGGCGTACCGAAACCGATGACGTTTCGGAAGATTCGCTGGAGGAGCTCAAGGCGCGGCGTAACGAGGCCCAGTCCGCGGTTGTCGACGTCGACGAATCCGAATCCGCCGAATCATTCGAACTGCCCGGTGCCGACCTGTCCGGCGAGGAGTTGTCGGTTCGCGTCATCCCCAAGCAAGCTGACGAGTTCACCTGCTCGAGCTGTTTCCTGGTCCATCACCGCAGTCGGCTCGCCAGCGAGAAGAACGGCGTGATGATCTGCACCGATTGCGCCGCCTGACGGCTTCACGAACTACGCAGGGCCGCCAGCACTCGGTCGGGATGGCGCGAGCTCACCAGCCAATACGGCGTCGGATCATCCGGGTCGTCGAGAACCAACAGAACCATCGGCCCTATCCACGCCTTGTGCACGACGTAGGCGGCCGGGTCCAGCTGACGGCCCAATGCCGCCGATTTCGCGCTGCGCGGAACTTCGGCAGACCTGGAGATGACGCCGACGGGTAGATGTGCGTCACCGACCCACAGCTCGGTTTCGCCTTCGCCGGCGACCACGCGCAGTTGCGTGCTGCCCAACATCAACAGCGCCACCGCCGCGACCGGCAGCAATACGGCGTAGGGCAGCCAAACGGGAATCGCGGGCACACCCTGGTTGACCTCCAGTCCGATCAGCGCCGCCAATCCCAGGCCGGGCAGCCACCACCACCACGGCACCATCAGCCGTTCGCGATAGCGGACGGTTTGGGACGTGGCGCGCGTGTCGGACACGCGGCCAAGAGTAATCTCTGACGTCGTGTCCACCACTCTCGCGGTCGTGCGCCTGGACCCCGATCTGCCCATGCCGAGTCGCGCCCACGAGGGCGACGCGGGGGTGGATCTGTACAGCGCCATCGACGTCGAACTGGCTCCCGGTCAGCGTGCGCTCGTGCCGACCGGCATCGCCGTCGCCATCCCGCACGGAATGGTCGGACTGATCCATCCGCGCTCGGGTTTGGCTGCCCGCGTTGGACTTTCGATCGTGAACAGCCCCGGCACCGTCGACGCCGGATACCGCGGCGAGATCAAGGTGTCACTGATCAATCTCGACCCTGCCGAACCCATCGTCGTACACCGCGCAGACCGGATCGCACAGCTATTGGTCCAGCGAGTCGAACTGCCCGCCCTGGTCGAGGTGACGTCGTTCGACGAGGCTGGTTTGGCAGACACCTCCCGTGGCGACGGTGGCCACGGTTCCTCCGGCGGACATGCGAGTTTGTGAAATGGCATTCGGTAGGCAGAAAGACAGCAGTGACAGTGGCGATGAGGTCACCTCGGTGACCGAAACCGACGTCGAGCCGGACGGACCGTTCGACATCGACGACTTCGACGACCCGGCGGTCGCAGCGGAAGGACGTCTGGACCTGGGCTCGGTGCTGATTCCGCTGCCCGAGGCCGGACAGGTGCAGGTGGAGCTAACCCCGCAGGGTGTGCCCAGTGCGGTGTGGGTCGTCACGCCCAACGGCCGATTCACCGTCGCCGCCTACGCTGCCCCGAAATCCGCCGGCCTGTGGCGTGAGGTCGCCGGTGAATTGGCGGAATCGCTGCGCAAGGACTCCGCCCAGGTGTCGATCAAGGACGGCCGGTGGGGCCGCGAGGTCGTCGGTGCGGCATCGGGTCCGCAGGGGGCCGGTGTCGTGCGGTTCATCGGCATCGACGGCTATCGCTGGATGATCCGGTGCGTCGTCAACGGGCCGGAGGAGAACGCCGAGGCGCTGGCGAAGCAGGCGCGAGACGCCTTGGCCGACACGGTGGTTCGCCGCGGCGACACCCCGCTGCCGGTGCGCACCCCGCTGCCTGTCGAGTTGCCCGAACCGATGGCGAACCAGCTGCGCGCCGCCGCCGAACGGGCCGCTGCTCAGCAGGCGCAGCAGGCCGGCGGGCAACCGCCCGAGGCGCCGACGCCGGCCGCGCGTCGCAGCGAACAGGGTTCTGCCATGCAGCAGTTGCGGACCATCACCGGCGGCTAGCGAATTCGGCGCGCCAGCCGACCGTGGGGGTGCGTTTGCGCGCCCGATTCGCAGAGAGTCACGCCTCCAGCAGCGCGGACACACAAGCCGCGCCCAGCACCGCGGGGTCGGCGCCCAACTCGTCGAGCGTGACCGTGCGCAACGAAGCGCGCGGAGCCGCCGTCATCCACTCGACGCCCACCTCGACGGGGTGCACTGGATCGTCCGTCGCCGCGGCAATCCCCATGGGGACCGCCAGCTTCTCCAACTCGCTGCACGTCGGCGCGACAAAGGCTGCCGCGGCGTCCATCGCGTCGGGCAGCGCCGGCCACTGGCCGACCCACGAGCGGGTCAGCTCGTCGGCCAGCCACGGCGGGCTGCCCGCGCGCATCTGAGCGGTGGCCGAGGCCAGCCCGTCGCGCCGCAGCACACTCGCGGAATGGCGTGCAGCTATCGCCGCCGGAGCCGTGTCGGGCGCGCCCGTCCAGGCCGGCAGGGCGGCGAGGACCGCCACCGCGCGGCCGGGATGAGCAAGCGCCCACGCAGCGGCGACCGCGGCGCCGATGGACACACCGCCGACGGCGATCGGGGCCGTGCGCGCCGCGTTGTCCAATGCCTCGCGGTAACCGTCGACCAATCGCTGCGGCTGAGGTTTGGGGGTGACCACGACTGCGCCCTCGCCGTGCAGGGCATCCGAGAACGCCCGATAGACGAAGTCGTCGTCGGATCCGGTGCCGGGCAGGAGCACCGTCGTGACGCCGCGGAGAATGACGCTCATCACACGATCGTGCCCTTCGAACTGCCTGATCGGCGCGTCGACCCGCCCTGCGTGGCAGATCGGAACCAAGAGGTCTACCGTGGCGTTGTTCGGGGTATAGATCAACGGTAGATCTGCAGAACGTTCAGGAGAGGCCATGGCTACGGCCGAAGGGTACCTACGCCGACTGACCCGGCGGCTGACTGAAGCCCCGGAACAGCTCGACGTTGAAGAGTTGTCCGACGAAGCGGCCAACACCGGCGCCTCCAAGGCGATCGACTGTCAACGCGGCCAGGAAGTCACGATGATCGGCACCCTGCGCAGCGTCGAATGCAACGGCAAGGGATGCGCGGGCGGGGTCAAAGCCGAGATGTTCGACGGCACCGACACCGTGATGCTGGTCTGGCTCGGCCAGCGCCGGATCCCCGGCATCGAATCGGGTCGCACTCTCAAGGTCCACGGTCGGGTCGGCAAATTGGACAACGGCACCAAGGCGATCTACAACCCGCACTACGAGATCCAAAAGTGAGTGACCCCGGAACCGAACCGGGGAAGCGTTCCAGCAAGGCACACGCCGTCCTCGAGCAAATGGGCGGCGTCAGCGGCCTGATCTACTCCTCGCTGCCGGTCGTGGCATTCGTTCCGGTGTCGCAGTTCTTCGGGCTCACCGCGGCCGTCTACTCGGCCCTGACCATCGCCGCCGTCATCCTGGTGTGGCGGCTGGTGCGGCGCGAGTCGACCCAGCCGGCGATCTCCGGCTTCATCGGCGTTGGGGTCTGCGCCGGAATCGCCTACTTCATGGGTGAGTCCAAAGGCTATTTCCTGCTTGGTATTTGGTCATCGCTGATCTGGGCGTCCGTCTTCGCCCTGTCGGTGCTTATTCGCCGTCCCGTCGTCGGCTACGTGTGGGGCTGGGTCAACGACCACGACCGCGATTGGCGCAGCGTGCGCAAGGCGGTGCGCGCGTTCGACATCGCGACAATGGTGTGGGTGCTCGTCTTCGCGTCCCGCTTCGTCGTGCAGCACCACCTATACGACGCCGATCAGACAGGCTGGCTGGGCGTCGCCCGCATCTCGATGGGCTGGCCGCTGACCGCGGTGGCGGCGCTGGTGACCTATCTGGCCATTCGGGCGGCACAACGCGCGATCCACGCCGAGGCCCCAGACGCCGAAGCGGCCGAAGTCCTTCCGGAAGACATGCAGCGCGAGAATCCGGGCGTGACGCAGCCGGATGCCCACTGAGCCTGACGATCCGAGCCCGCGTCGCACCGACGACACCGATAGATCGCTCGTCGCGGTCGCGGTGCTGGCGTCGTTCGTCGCGTTTCTCGACGGGTCCGTGGTCAACCTGGCGCTGCCCGCCATCGCGCGTGATTTCGCGCGCACCGAATTGGCCGGCCTGGCGCTGCAGCAGTGGGTGGTGGACGGATATCTGCTCACCCTCGGCGCGCTGATCCTCGTCGCGGGAGCCATCTCCGACCAGTACGGCCGCCTGGCGGTGTTGCGAGCGGGACTCATGATTTTCGCGGTCTCCTCGGTGTTGTGTGCGTTGGCGCCCACCGGCTGGGTGCTCGTCGCCGCCCGCTGCCTGCAGGGCATCGGCGCGGCGTTCCTGGTGCCCAGTTCGCTCGCGATGATCAACGCTCGCTTCTCCGGGTCGGCGCAGGCCCGCGCGATCGGAACCTGGACCGCTTGGACCGGAACGGCTTTTGTGGTCGGCCCACTGCTCGGTGGCGTGTTGGTCGACGCGCTGAACTGGCGGTGGATCTTCGGAGTCAACCTCGTGCCGTTGGCAATCACGCTGTATCTCACGACCAGGTTGCCGTCGGGGGAGTTCACCGCATCCAGTCGGTCGACGCGCGTCGACGTCGTCGGAGCGGGGCTGAACGCGGCCGGACTGACGGGCGTGGTGTACGCCCTGATCGAAGGGCAGCGCTTGGGCTTCTCACATACTGCGGTCGTCGTCGCCTTGGCGGTCGGAATCGCCTGCCTGATGGCATTCCCGTTGTGGGAGTGGCGAACACCCGATCCGATGATGCCGCTGCACATCTTCGCTGCCCGCAATTTCGCGGTCGGAAACCTTGCCACGGTGTTCCTGTACGCCGGCGTCTCACTCGGCATGCTCGTCGTCGGGCTGTTCCTCCAGGAGACGGCAGGCCTTTCGGCGACGGAGGCAGGACTGGCCACTCTGCCGGTCCCGGTGCTGTCGTTTCTGCTCGCGCGCCGGTTCGGCACGCTGGCCGGGCTCCACGGTCCGCGACTGTTCATGGCGATCGGGCCGCTGATCGCCGCGATCGGCTATCTGCTGATGTCGCGGGCGGCTGAGCCGTTCGACTTCTGGACGCAGTTGCTGCCCGGGCTGGTGGTGTTCGGCCTTGGGTTGACGATCACCGTGTCGCCGCTCACCGCGGCGATCCTGTCCGCTGTCGACCCTGCGCAGAGCGGCATCGGCTCGGCGATCAACAACGCGGTATCGCGGATCTCGGGTCTGGTCGCGATCGCCTTCACCGGTGTAATCATCGGCGGCGCAGTCGATTTCGCTGGTTTCCGGCAGGGCATGCTGGTGACGGCGGGACTCTTTGCGCTCGCCGCGGTGATCTCGGCGGTGGGTATCCGCAATGATCAGGGCGATCTCGGCCGCGTCTCGCCGGAGTCGACGGCACCGTGTTACGACAGGGCGACCCCGCCGCCTGCCTACCCGCCGCGCTCGGTCAGCGCGCCTCGGGATTGAGCAGGAGTTCCTGCAGTCGATCCTCGACCTCGGTGACCGCGACGAACAGCAGCTCGTCGCCGCCTTCCAGCGGCTCGTCGCCCTCGGGCACGATCACCCGCGGACCACGCAAGATCGTCACCAGAGTCGCGTCGCGCGGCAGCTCGAGACGCTTGACGGGTTTACCGCCCCACGGCGTGTCGTCGGGCAGCGTGATCTCCACCAGGTTCGCCTGACCCTTGCGGAACTCCATCAGCCGCACCAGATCGCCGACGGCGACGGCTTCCTCCACCAGGGAGGCCAACATTCGCGGTGTGGACACCGCCACGTCGACGCCCCAGCTCTCGTCGAACAGCCACTCGTTGCGCGGGTCGTTGACGCGGGCAACCACCCGCGGCACGGCGAACTCGGTCTTGGCCAGCAGGCTGACCACCACGTTGACCTTGTCGTCGCCCGTGGCGGCGATCACGACGTCGAATTCGTGCAGGCTCACCGACTCCAGCACGGTCAGCTCGCAGGCGTCGCCGAGGCGCCACTGTGCGGCGGGAATCGCGTCGACGTCGATGTGGTCGGGGTTGCGTTCGAGCAGGGTGACCTCGTGGCTGTCGACGAGTTCCCTGGCGATCGAACGTCCGACCGCGCCCGCCCCCGCTATGGCGACCCTCATGGCGCCTCGACGTCCTCGCTGGGCGGCAGCGCGGCGATGGCCAGCGCCTCCGCGATGTGTCCGGCGATGGCGGCCATGAACACCTGATCGCCGGCCTGGACGACGGTCTTGGTGTCGGGCAGGTAGCCCTCGCCGAAGCGGATCAGGAACGCGACTCGGCCGCCGGTGGCCGTTTCGAGGTCGGTCAGGCGTCGCCCCACCCATTCCTCGTGCAGCGCCAGCTCGGTCACGCCGACGTTGCCCGACGGATCGCGCCACTTGGTGGTCTCGGTTTCGCGCGTCAGCACGTTGAGCAGCCGATCGGTCGTCCACGGCACGGTGGCGACGGTGGGAATGCCCAGTCGCTCGTACACGGCGGCGCGTTTGGCGTCGTAGATACGGGCGACCACGCGCTCGACGCTGAACGTCTCGCGGGCCACGCGCGCGGAGATGATGTTGGAGTTGTCGCCGGACGACACGGCGGCGAACGCACCGGCGTCCTCGATACCCGCCCGCAACAGCACGTCACGGTCGAATCCCATGCCCAGCACCCGCTCACCCGGAAACTCCGGGGACAGTCGGTGAAACGCGGTGCTGTCCCGATCGATGACCGCGACGTCATGGCCTATGCGGGCCAGACTGTCGGACAGCGAAGCGCCGACGCGGCCGCATCCCATCACCACTACTCGCACCTGTTGGTCCCTTCCGGTCGAACCTGCGCACTCGGAACGCTACAACCATTCCCCTCTGGGCTTACCCTTGGCACTCGTGTCAAAGCTTTCGACCGTCACGCGGCGGCTGGTTCTGGGCCGTCCGTTCCGCAGCGACAAGCTGTCGCACACCCTGCTGCCCAAGCGGATCGCCCTGCCGGTGTTCGCCTCCGACGCCATGTCCTCCGTCGCCTATGCGCCGGAGGAGATCTTTCTGGTGCTCTCGGTCGCGGGCCTGGCGGCCTACTCGATGGCGCCCTGGATCGGACTAGCGGTTGCGGTGGTGATGGTGATCGTGATCGCCAGCTATCGGCAGAACGTGCACGCCTACCCGTCGGGCGGTGGCGACTACGAGGTGGTCACCACAAACCTCGGCCCGACCGCGGGCCTGACGGTCGCGAGCGCGCTGCTGGTCGACTACGTACTGACGGTGGCGGTATCGATGGCCTCGGCAATGTCGAACATCGGGTCGGCCGTGCCGTTCGTCGGTCAGCACAAGGTGTTGTTCGCCGTCATCGCGATCCTGCTGTTGGCGTCGATCAACCTGCGTGGCGTTCGGGAGTCCGGCACCGCGTTCGCGATCCCCACCTATGCCTTCATGTTCGGCATATACGTCATGCTCGGCTGGGGATTCTTTCAGATCTATGTGCTCGGTCGACCACTGCAAGCGGAGTCGGCGGGCTTCGAGATGCATTCTGAGCACGGCGAGATCCTCGGTTTCGCGCTGGTTTTCCTTGTGGCGCGGGCGTTCTCCTCCGGGAGTGCCGCGTTGACCGGCGTGGAGGCGATCAGCAATGGCGTGCCGGCGTTCCGGAAACCGAAGTCGCGTAACGCGGCAACGACGCTGGCGCTGCTGGCCGCGATCGCCATCTCGATGTTCATGGGCATCATCATGCTGGCCAAGGCAACGGGTGCGCAGATCGCAGAGCGCCCCGGTGAACAACTCGTCGGTGCCCCGCCCGACTATGACCAGAAAACCCTCATCACTCAGCTCGCCGACGCGGTCTTCCACAATTTTCCGATCGGGCTCTACTTGATTGCCGGCGTCACGGCGCTGATCCTGGTGCTGGCGGCCAACACCGCATTCAACGGCTTCCCGGTTCTGGGATCGATTCTGGCGCAAGATCGTTTCCTGCCCCGACAGTTGCATACCCGCGGCGACAGGCTGGCGTTCTCCAATGGCATCCTGTTTCTCGCACTCGCCGCCATCGCATTCATCGTCGCGTTCCGGGCCGAGGTCACCGCGCTCATTCAGTTGTATATCGTCGGGGTCTTCGTATCCTTCACCCTCAGCCAGATTGGGATGGTGCGCCACTGGACGCGGCTGTTGCGCACCGAGACCGAGCCCTCCGCCCGTGCCGAGATGAAGCGTTCCCGAATCATCAACTTCATCGGGTTGCTCTGCACGGGAACGGTTCTGATCATCGTCGTGGTGACGAAGTTCCTCGTCGGTGCCTGGATCGCCATTCTTGCGATGGGTGGTTTGTTCGTGATCATGAAAGCCATTCACAAGCACTACAACACCGTGGCGCGCGAACTGGAGGCGCAAGAGGCCGAAGAGGCCGACGGCATGGTGTTGCCGAGTCGCAACCATGCGATCGTGCTGGTATCCAAGCTGCACCTGCCGACCATGCGGGCACTGGCCTATGCCAGGGCCACCCGCCCCGACGTACTCGAGGCGATCACGGTCAGCGTCGACGACGCTGAGACGCGTGCGCTGGTGCACAAATGGGAGGGCAGCGACATCAGCACGCCGTTGAAGGTGATCGCCTCGCCGTACCGAGAGATCACCCGCCCCGTGCTCGACTACGTCAAGCGGGTCAGCAAGGAGTCACCGCGCACCGTCGTGACGGTGTTCATCCCCGAGTACGTGGTCGGCCACTGGTGGGAGCAGGTGTTGCACAACCAGAGCGCGCTACGACTCAAGGGCAGGCTGTTGTTCGAGCCTAACGTGATGGTGACATCGGTTCCGTGGCAATTAAGTTCGTCGGAGCGCCTGAAAACGCTGGCGCCACAGTCCGCTCCCGGCGACGCACGCAGGGGCTTTCTGGATTGAGCGGCGACGAAAGGGTCGGCGGGCCACCCGGCTCGCCGACCGAACTCACCTTGACCGTGGGGCCGCCTGCCAACGGCGGCAGTTGTGTCGCGCGCCATGAAGGGCGGGTGGTGTTTGTGCGCTACGCGTTGCCCGGTGAGACCGTCCGCGTCCGGATCAGGGACGGCGCCTCGGATCGCGGATCATATTGGCACGCCGACGTTGTCGAGGTCATCGATCCGTCTGCCGACCGGGTCGCCTCGATCTGCCCGATCGCCGGGGTGGACGGTGCCGGATGTTGCGATCTGGCTTTTGCCGATCCGGCTGCGGCGCGGCGGCTGAAGGGTGCGGTCGTCGCCAATCAGCTGGTGCGGCTGGGCGGATATGCATGGCGCGACGAGGCCGTCGCGGTGGCCGAGCCGGTGGGTCAGGGCGGGGTCACCGGTTGGCGAACCCGCGTGCGATTGGACACCTCTGCGCGGGGCAAGGCGGGATTTCATCGCTACCACAGCGCCGAGCTGGTCACCGATCTCGATTGTGCGCAGCTGCCGGCGGGCATGCTCGACGGTGTCAACGACTGGGTCTGGCCGCACGGTGCCCATGTCCACGTCGCCGTCGACGACGATGGTGACCGCCACGTCGTGCAGTCGGGTCCGCGTGAGGGCCGCAAGTCCGCCACGCACGCCATCGAAGGCGAGTACGAGGCGGTGCAGCGCGTCGGGGACCGCGTGTGGCGGGTACCGGTGACCGCGTTCTGGCAGGCGCACCGCGACGCCCCGCGGGTCTACACCGAGCTGGTGACCGAATGGGCTCAACTGCGCCCGGGCATGACGGCATGGGATTTGTACGGCGGGGCAGGGATTTTCGCGGCGACGCTGGCGCAGGCCGTCGGCGACACCGGGAGGGTCCTGACCGTCGACACGTCGCGCGGGGCGTCACGCTCGGCGCGCGCGGCGTTGGCCGACCTGGGATGGGTCTCCGTCGTCACCGACTCCGTGAGAAGGGCGTTGACCGGTCAGCGGGGGAGAGCCGACGTCGCGGTGCTGGACCCGCCGAGAACGGGAGCCGGCCGCGAGGTGATCGACCTGCTGGCCGACGCCGAGGTGCCGAGGGTGATTCACATCGGTTGTGAGGCCGCCTCGTTCGCCCGCGACATCGGGCTGTACCGCGGCCACGGATACGCCGTCGAAGATCTGCGGGTGTTCGACTCGTTCCCCTTGACTCACCACGTCGAATGCGTCGCCGTGCTGACACGCTGACGCCGCTGCCATGCTCCGGGCCGCGAGCCGATCAGCTATCGAAATACCGCTGCAGCCGTCGCTGTCGATGTCCGAACAGCGCGCGAATCCCGGCGCCGATTACAGGTGTCAGCACCCGCAGGGGAGTGCGCAGCTCGAAGGTGAGACGATCTCGCACAACGGTTTTCGTGTCCCCATCGGGATGCAGCGTGCGTTCGTGGCGCCAGCTGCGCATGGACAGCATCGTCGACTGCTCGTCGAATCCGCGGCCCGGCCGTAGTTCAGCGATCATCAGGTTGTCGTAGTCGAATGGCAACACGCCGAACAGTCGCATCCAGCAGCGACCGATCGGGGTTCCGATGGGCACGGTCTCCACGGTGTGGTCTTTCGCGCCGCGCGGCATCGACATCGTCATCCACGGCCGCAGTTCGTCATTGATGCCCTCGGGTGTGACCACACGGGCCCACACCCGCTCGACGGGCGCATCGACGATGTTCTGCCGTTCGATGATCACGAGGCTCAAAGCTATCCGACAAATCCTCGCGGGCGCCTACTTTGCACGCCACCGTTCCAGCAGGGCCGGAATCTCGGCGAGCAAGAAGTCGTAGAAGTCACGCATCTCGGCCAGGCGTCGGCCGGCGAGACTGTCCGCCGCCGTCGCCTCGATTCCCGCCTCGGCGGCACTTCTCATCGCCGCGAGTACGGCGTTCTGGTTGGTGTACAGCACGGTCCATGCGTCGTCACGCAGGCGGTAATGTTCGCGGCGGCTGCCCGGCGCCGGTTGTCGCTCGACCAGACCCACCGAGCTCAACATCTTGATCGCGGTGGAGATCGCGCCATTGCTCGCGCGTAGCTGTTCAGCGAGTTCACTCATGGTCAAGCTCGGTTGTTCGGTGAACAGCAGCGTCGCAAGAACCCTCGCCGTCATCCGCTGCAGCCCGTGATTCGTCAACACGAGGGCAAGCTCTTCGGCTGCCCTCTGCAGGTCAGCGGGGCTGGACACGGATCTCCTCTACAGACTTCTGAATTTTCTGAAACTTCAGTATAGTGATGGCGGCGCTCCGGGAAGTCTGGTCGGAAGTTTCATATCCGTGCGTGAAAGGGAGCGACCCGATGCAGACCAGCCCGCCGACCGCCGCATGCAGTGCCACAGCTGAGGTCATTCGCGTCCGCGGACTGACCTTCGCCTATCCGAAGAGCGCCGAGCCGGCGGTCCGCGGGATCGACTTCTCGGTGGGGCGGGGAGAAATCTTCGGATTCCTGGGTCCGAGCGGAGCGGGTAAGTCCACGACACAAAAACTTCTGATCGGGCTGCTCGGCGGCCACGGGGGTGAAGCTGCGGTCTGGGGCAGGGAACCGCGGGCCTGGGGTCCCGACTACTACCAGCGCATCGGCGTGTCCTTCGAGCTGCCGAACCATTATCAGAAGCTCACCGGGCTCGAGAATTTGAAGTTTTTCGCGTCCTTGTACGACGTCGACACGCTGGACCCCTTGGAGCTATTGCATGCCGTCGGGTTGGCAGAACACGCGAAACTCCGAGTCGGCAAGTACTCCAAAGGAATGCAGATGCGTTTGACGTTTGTGCGTTCGCTACTCAACGACCCCGAGTTGTTGTTCCTCGACGAGCCCACATCGGGCCTGGACCCCGTGAACGCACGTAAGGTCAAGGACATGATCCTGGCGCTCAAGGCCAGGGGGCGCACCGTTTTTCTCACCACTCACGACATGTCGACTGCCGACGAGCTGTGCGACAGAGTCGCTTTCATTGTCGATGGGCGCATCGTCGCTCTCGATACGCCCACCGAGCTCAAGGTAGCCCGAAGCCAGCGACAAGTGCGGGTGACCTATCGCGGAGTCGACGGCACGTTCGAGGCAGCCGACTTCGATATGGATCGGCTGGCCGACGATCCCGCCTTCCATGCCCTGCTACGCGGGCGCGAGGTGGAGACCATTCACAGCAAGGAGGCCACGCTCGACGACGTGTTCGTCGAAACCACCGGAAGGCAGCTGACGTGACGCGGTTGCTGAGCACACTGCGACTCGAGGTCACACTTCAGATCAGGCAGAAGTTCCTGCATGCGGCGGTCTTCTCCGGACTCATCTGGCTGACGGTGCTGCTGCCTATGTCATATGACCTGCGGCTGATCGTCGAGCCGTACGTCCTCTTGGGCGACATCGCGATCATCGGTTTTTTCTTCATCGGCGGCTCAGTGTTCTTCGAGAAGCAGGAGCGCACACTCGGAGCCGTCATTTCGACGCCCTTACGATTTTGGGAGTACCTGAGCGCCAAACTCGCTGTGCTATCGCTTGTTTCGGTTCTTGTCGCGTTCGTGGTTGTGACGGTGGCGCACGGACTGTCCTATCGTCCGCTGCCACTGCTGGCCGGCGTGGTGCTCGGCACGCTGCTGAACCTGCTCGTCGGTTTCATCACCTCGCTGCCATTTTCGTCGGTCAGCGATTGGTTCATGTCGGCGACTGTTCCACTCGCAGTGATGACAGGACTGCCGGCGTTGTACTACTCCGGGGTGTGGGAGAACCCGGCGCTCTATGCGATTCCGACTCTCGGACCTCTGCTGCTGCTCGGCCAGGCCTTTGATCAGGTGACGTTGTCGGCGTGGCAGTTCACCTACGCGGTGCTGTATCCCGTCGTCAGCGTGGCGGTGCTGTACGTGGGCGCCAAGGCGCTGTTCGGCCGCTGCGTGATCGCCAAGGCTGGGGGCGAGTGATGACGACGTCCCGCAAAGCTTTGGCAGCCTTCGGCCGCAACGATTTTCGCGGTACCCACCGTGATCCGCTGCTGGTCATGATCGTTTTGGCGCCCGTCATCTGGACGGTCGGAGTCGTCATACTCGTCCCGTTGTTCACCGACATGCTCGCGGCTAGGTACGACTTCGATCTGGTTCCGTACTATCCGCTCGTTCTCACCGCCTTCTTACTGCTGACAAGCATCATCATCGCCGGGGGACTCGGGGCATTCCTCGTTCTCGATGAGGTCGACGCAGGCACGATGAGCGCGCTGCGAGTGACGCCGGTGCCGCTGTCGACGTACTTCACCTACCGTGCCGGCACGGTGATGGTGGTGACGACTGTCTACGTGGTGGCGACGATGTCGCTCAGCGGGATACTCCAACCCGGACTGATCCCAATCCTGATACCGATCGGCCTGCTCGCCGGATTGTCAGCGGTCGTCACACTGTTGGTGATCGTGGCCGTCGCGGGCAACAAGATCCAAGGCATCGCCATGGTTCGCGCCCTCGGCATGCTCATCGCCGGATTGCCGTGTCTGCCGTGGTTCATCGACTCTGCGTGGAACCTGGCATTCGGCGTGCTCCCGCCGTATTGGGCGGCCAAAGCGTTCTGGGTGGCCAGTGCGCATGGAACCTGGTGGCCGTACGTGCTGGCCGGCGTGATCTACAACGTGGCCATCGCGTGGCCACTTTTCCGACGATTCGTCGCCAAGAACACCTGATGACGAGATGCGAATGCCAACTCAGGAGGTCAAATCGCGCCGGCGGTAGCCCGCGATTCCCACTGCCGTAAGCGCTCCTCCGACAACCAGGAACGTGATCGTGGCCAGAACCTCGGGTGAAGCCGACGGCACCGCCGCGATATGCACATACGGCGAGATGTTCAGCACCCACGCCGGAGCCCGCATGCTTTCGGCGATGACGTTGAGCAGAAACCCCCCGACCACAGGCAGCGCACCCACGGCGCCCACCGCCGACGGGAGCCAGCCGACGGCTAGGGCCGCCGCGCCGAGTGCCAGCCACGCAACGGGGGCGGTGTTGAGGGCGCCTGCCAGTGCATCGCCGATCCGCAGTGGGGCGCCGGTGAGCGCAGCCCCACTCCATACGGCCGCTGCTGCGACGAGGTGCAACAACGCCAATCCAACTGCGGTAACTGCTATCTCAGTGCCCAGCAAGCGTTCACGAGAGCACGGCGAGGCAAACGACATGGTCCACAGCCGTGCTGTCTCGTGATTGACGAAGGCCGCAAGCCGCGCCACCGCGAACAACCCCGTCGCGATCGTCATCAGGCTGAACAATGCGGCGACAAAACCCTCCGCCGTGTTCAGGCCCGCGAAACCCGCCGCCGCGGCTAATTCAGCGAACCGCGGATTCGCTTCGAAGAAGTCGAGCATCGAGGCGATCAACGCTCCGACGATCACGAAGTAAGTGCCTATCGCCGCGGCCCACCCGGCCGTGGGACGCAGGGCGCGGCGCGCTGCGAAACCCGTCAACGACCCGAGTAGGCCCACGCGCCCCGAACGTTGCGCCGAGACAGTAACCAGCCCGGCGCCGAGATCGCGGTGACACGCGGCCGCGACTGCGCCCACCATCAGCACGACCGCATAGCCCGCCAGCACCAACAGCGGAGCGATTCGGTTCTCGGCATATGGCGCCGCCCGAGCGATGAGACCCAGCGGGCTGATCCATGCCGACCATGCCAGAGTCGATACTCCATCGGCGAGCATCCGTACCAACAGAGCTGATCCCAGAAGGCCTGCGGCGAGGCCGGCGGCCGAAGACCTGCTCGGCATCATCTGCCCCGACAGAAACCCGAGCCCGGCGAACGTCATCGTCGCACCGAACAATGCGGCGGCGTAGATGATTGCGCCGTGGGCGTCCGTGCCCGCGACGGCCATTCCGACGCCGACTCCGCAGGCGATCGTCAACGCTGCGCCGGCCAGAACCAGTTGGTAGCGCAAGAGGACGTCTGCTCTGCGAATTCGCCCGGACAGCAACAGATCCCAGCGCCCGGTATCCTCCTCGCCCCGCGTAACCCGGACAGCGGTCAGCATGATCCACACGCCGGCCAGCATGAGCACCGGTGTGCCGGTGCGCCACACTGTGAACCCTCCCGGATCATCCAGCGCCAGAGGAGTTCCGAAAAGCACTCGTATGGCTGGGTTTTCCGCCAACGCGCGCAGTGCGCCTTCATTGATCTCGCTCGAAAACGTGGTCTGATATTGGATGGCCACCACGGCGGACATTCCCGCGCAGACACCGCCCACCAGCAGTGTGCCGCGCCGCACCTGTCGGATGGCGAGGCCAATGATCGCTCGGCCGGCCGGCGCGCGGTGAATGCGGGCACGGCGGACGGCAAGGGTCGTGGTCATCACGATGTCTTCCCGTAGTAGTCCAGGAAGATTTCTTCGAGCGTCGGTTCGTGCATCGCGATGGCCGTGATGTCGACCGCGGCAAGCGCGCGGAGTGCCAATGCAGGTGACCCTGACACATTGAACCGCAGACGCTTTCCGTCAAGTCGCTCGAGGTTGCTCACATTGGGCACGCCTGTCAACTGCGGTTCTGCATCGCGATAGGTGACTTCGATGAATGTTCGGCGCAGTCGGCGCAACTCTGCGATCGAGTCGATCTCGACGAGCCGCCCGTTCCGCAGAATGGCCACCCTGTCGCAGAGTGCCTCGACTTCGGCCAATTGATGAGAGCTGAGGAACACCGTCTGGCCCCGCTCGCGGGCCTCGATGACACAACGCCGAAATTCGCGCTCCATCAACGGGTCCAAGCCACTGGTCGGCTCGTCAAGCACCAACAACGGCGCCCGGGTGGCAAAGGCGGCGACGATCGCGACCTTTTGCCGATTGCCGCTGGAGTAGGTCTTGCCCTTCTGATCCAAGTCAAGTGCGAAACGCTGGACGAGCTCCGCCCGGTACTCCGCGTCGATCTCGGGACCGATGTTGGCGCTCAACTCGAGGATCTCAGCGCCGGTCATCGTCGGCCACAGCGCGACATCGGCGGGTACGTACGCCAAGTGCCGATGGGCGATACGGACATCGTCGGCGGGGTGACCGAAGATCGTCACCGTGCCTGCGGTGGGTCGGATCAGGCCGAGCAGCAGGCGGATCGTGGTGGATTTGCCTGCACCGTTCGGGCCGAGAAAGCCGAAGACTTCCCCTGGCAAGACGGCAAGACTCAGGTCGCCGACCGCAACGATTGAACCGAAACGTTTGGTCAGTCCCTCGGTTCGAAGGGCGTCGTCGGATTTGGCGCGCGCAGACGCGGATGACATGGCATACACCGGGCCTTCCAGGGTCGGTCAACTGACAGCCGACCAGACTTCCCGGCGCACCTGGCGAGGACTGTACTCGCGCCTGCACATGGACACCAGATTGGTTGCCGCGCCGGGCATCGGGCCATGGCATAGGGTTGTCCCAAGGTGTGCCGGGAAGTCTGGTCGGCAGTCGGTGAACCGCGACCAGGAGGAGGCACCGGGTGATCAATCGACTGAGCCGGCGTCTGCTGACTCGGGGCAGCTGGCCCGAAACTCAGCGGCTCGCCGAAATCCTTCGCACGGAAACTGTCGGCGGTGTCCTGCTGCTGTTCGCGGCGGGCGCAGCGCTGGTGTGGGCGAACTCGCCGTGGTCGCAGGGCTATGACGCGCTTTCGGAATTCACGTTCGGGCCCGAATCGCTGCACCTGCAGCTGAGTTTGTCCGCCTGGGCGGCCGACGGATTACTGGCGATTTTCTTCTTCGTCGTCGGGTTGGAACTCAAACGCGAGTTCGTTGCCGGAGATCTGCGAGACCCGAGCCGAGCCGCGCTGCCGATCCTCGCCGCCGTCGGCGGCATGGCGGTGCCCGCCGCGATCTTCATCGGCGTCAACCTGGCGGCCGGACACCCGGAGAACGTCGTCGGGTGGGCGGTGCCGACGGCCACCGACATCGCGTTCGCGGTCGCAGTGCTGGCGGTGCTGTCGACCCACCTGCCGAGCGCGCTGCGCACCTTCCTGCTCACCTTGGCGGTGGTCGACGACCTGTTGGCGATCATCGTGATCGCCTTCTTCTACACCGACCACCTCTCGCCGGGGGCGCTGGCGCTGGCGCTGGTGCCGGGCGGATTGTTCGCCCTCGCCGTCCAGCGCGGGATGCGGCACTGGTGGCTGCTGGTCCCGCTCGCGGTGGCGACGTGGGCGCTGGTGCATGCCAGCGGCGTGCACGCCACCGTCGCCGGCGTGGTGCTGGGCTTCACCGTGCCGGTGCTGGGCCGCCATGCGTCCGCCGAGGACTTCGAGCATCGGCTGCGTCCAGTCTCCGCAGGTTTCGCGGTGCCCGTGTTCGCGTTCTTCGCCGCCGGTGTCACGGTCGGTGGCTGGTCCGGCTTCGGGTCGGCGCTGACGCATCCCGTCACGTACGGGGTCATCGCGGGGCTGGTGATCGGCAAGCCGCTGGGCGTGTGGGGCACCGCGTTCCTGCTGGCCAAGTTCACCCGCGCGAACCTCGACGACGACCTCGCCTGGCGCGATGTCCTCGGCGTGTCGCTGTTGGCCGGGATCGGGTTCACAGTTTCGTTATTAATCGGCGAGCTGGCGTTCGGGCACGGCACCCCGGCCGGTGACGACGTCAAGATCGGCGTCCTGGTCGGGTCTGTTGTCGCAGGTGTACTGGCATCCGCGGTGTTGTTGAGCCGCAACGCGGCGTATCGGCGCATTCATGAAATGGAGACCGCCGACCACGATCTTGACGGTGTGCCCGATGTCTACGCGTCTCGGCAGGACCGCACCGAACCCGGTGCGTAGACTGACGGGATGCTTGAACAGATCCGCGGCCCCGCTGATCTGCAGCACTTGACCCAGTCGCAGATGAGTGAGCTGGCGCAGGAAATCCGCGAATTCCTGATTCACAAGGTCGCTGCAACCGGCGGACACCTCGGCCCGAACCTCGGTGTGGTCGAGCTCACGCTTGCGCTGCATCGGGTGTTCGACTCGCCGCACGATCCGATCATCTTCGACACCGGACACCAGTCCTACGTCCACAAGATGCTGACGGGTCGCTGTCATGATTTCGACACACTGCGCAAGAAGGGCGGCCTGTCGGGCTATCCATCGCGCAGCGAGAGCGAGCACGACTGGGTCGAGTCCAGCCACGCCAGCTCGGCGTTGTCGTACGCCGACGGACTGGCCAAGGCCTTCGAGTTGTCCGGGCACCGCAACCGTCACGTGGTTGCCGTCGTCGGGGACGGCGCCCTCACCGGCGGCATGTGCTGGGAGGCGCTGAACAACATCGCCGCGTCCCGGCGCCCGGTCGTAATCATCGTCAACGACAACGGCCGCAGCTACGCGCCCACGATCGGCGGCTTCGCCGAACACCTGGCCGGGCTTCGCCTGCAGCCCGGGTACGAGCGCGTGCTCGAGGAGGGCCGCAAGGCCGTCCAGAAGGTGCCGATCATCGGCGAGATCTGCTACCAGTGCATGCACAGCATCAAGGCCGGGATCAAAGACGCGCTCTCGCCGCAGGTGATGTTCACCGACCTCGGCCTCAAGTATGTCGGCCCGATCGACGGTCATGACGAGCATGCGGTGGAGAGCGCACTGCGCCACGCGCGCGGCTTCAATGCGCCCGTTATCGTGCACGTCGTCACCCGCAAGGGCATGGGGTACGCCCCCGCCGAGAACGACGAAGCCGACCAGATGCACTCCTGCGGCGTCATCGATCCCGAGACGGGGCTGGCCACGTCGGTGCCGGGGCCCGGATGGACGTCGGCGTTCTCCGACGCACTCATCGGCTATGCCGCCCGGCGGCGCGACATCGTGGCCATCACCGCTGCGATGCCCGGCCCGACCGGTCTATCCGATTTCCGGAAACGGTTCCCCGACAGGTTCTTCGACGTCGGCATCGCCGAGCAGCATGCGATGACGTCGGCCGCGGGTCTGGCGATGGGTGGCATGCACCCGGTTGTGGCGATCTACTCGACGTTCCTCAACCGCGCGTTCGACCAGGTCATGATGGACGTCGCGCTGCACAAGCTGCCCGTCACGATGGTTCTTGATCGCTCCGGCGTCACCGGTCCTGACGGTGCCAGCCACAACGGCATCTGGGACCTGTCCATGCTGGGCATCGTCCCGGGCATGCGGGTGGCCGCCCCGCGCGACGGCGCCCGACTGCGTGAGGAACTCGGCGAAGCGCTCAACATCAAGGACGGGCCGACCGCCATTCGGTTCCCGAAAGGCGATGTCGGCGAAGATATTCCGGCGGTCGAACGCCGTGGCGGCATCGATGTGCTCGCGGCCCCGGCCGACGGCCTGTCCGACGACGTGCTGATCGTGGCCGTCGGCCCGTTCGCGGCGATGGCGTTGGCGGTCGCGGAAAGGCTTCGCAACCAGGGCATTGGGGTCACAGTCGTGGACCCGCGGTGGGTCCTTCCGGTGCCTGCCGCCCTCGGTGAGTTCGCGGCCGCGCACAAGCTGGTGGTCACCATCGAGGACAACGGCGTGCAGGGTGGAATCGGATCGGCGGTATCGGCGGCGCTGCGCCGGGCAGAGATCGACGTGCCCTGCCGCGACGCTGGATTGCCTCAGGAGTTCTTCGAACACGCATCGCGCGGTGAGGTGCTCGCCGACGTCGGACTGACCGACCGCAACATCGCGCGCCAGATCACCGGCTGGGTGGCGGCTCAGGGCTCCGCGGTGGCACCCGACCGCGAAGTCAGCGAACGTTTCGACTAGCGCCTCTTCGGGAGCGAGGTGCCCGCTATCAGTGAGACGCGGCCCACTTCTTCCAAAGACGTTGTCCTGCGCGGCTGTTCGAAAAACACCTCAGCGCTGCGACCGTCGATCTCGAGGGTCGCGATCGTATTCCCGAACAAGGGCCCACACACGTTCGTCCACGTCAACGGTGGTGACTCGACGCCGTGGCGGCGCACCCACCATCGCGTGAACGCAGCAGCGGGTCGGGTCCAGCCCAACGCGAACGCGGGTTTGACGAACAGCGGCACGTAGTTGTGCACAGGAGAGCAGACCAGCTGATGTACCGCCGACCCGCTCGGCGACAGGCCATCGAGTCGGGCGCGCGCGGCGTAGCTGTGGTGGACGTCGCCCGACAGCACGCTGATGGTCGCGGGCCGGTCAGGATGGTTGGCGATCCTCGTGATCATCTCCGCCAGCCGCACCAAGGACTTGTAGAACGCCGGCCAATGTTCGAAATCGCCTGCCCTGCGCAAAAACTCGCCGATCTTACCGCGCCTGCCCGGTCGGTCTGCCGCCTCTTCGTTGAGCGTCTCCAGATCACCTATCGCGGGCGGCATCAACCATGGCACCGACGAGGCCAGCATCAGATGGTCCAGTTGCTCGGGATGCTCCTCGGCCTTGGCCTCGACCCACCGGAATTCGTCTTCGCCGATCATCATGCGTTCACCGGATTCCAGAATGCGCCCGTTCCGTGAGTCGATCATGATCAGCCGAGTCCGTCCGAGATCCCATCGGTAGCTGAACCGAATGCCTTTGTGCGCCTCGATCTCGCGGTCGGCCCGGCCGGCAAGCTCGGCGAGATGCGACCATGTGTCGCCTTCTATGGCCAGCAGGCGTTGGTAGTCCTCGTTGCCGGCCAGCTCGTCCGGGCTCAGGTTCCCCAGATGTTGGTACACCCAGTAGGACGCGAGTCCGGCGCGGATCCGGTCCTGCCACCACGGCTCCTTGGCCATACTGACGCGCCAGGACGCCGAGGTGTTCCAATCGTCGCGGATGTCGTGGTCGTCGAAGATCATCGCCGTGGGCACGGTGGACATCAGCCACCTGATCTCCGGGTCGCCCCAGGAATGGCGGTACAGCCGTTCGTACTCCGCGAAGCTGACCACTTCGTCGGGCGGACGATTGCCGTTTCGGTGGAGCCGGGCGCGGCGCTTGTTGACACGGCGCTGCTCGTCGGGCGGGAGTTCGTCGGCGTAGAGCTGATCACCGAGCAGGATCAGGGCGTCCGGCCACTGGTCGATCGGGCGCACGGCCATCCGCGACGCGTACGAATCGAGCGCGTCGTGCTTGATCTTGGACTCGATCTTCTTCACTTCGGTTTTGGGGTAACGACACGACCCGAATATCGCGCGCAATCGGTGCGCCGTATCGGGGCCCCGGGTCCGGATGACGCTGGGTGGAAACTCGGAGAAGGCCGGGTCGGTGAGCGGCCATACCGTCTCCCCATTGAACGTCACCTGGTACTCGGTCACGCTGTCCGGCTTCAGCCCGGTGACCGTGACGAGTGCGAAGTGATGGCCCTGCACCTCGAACGTCGGCGCCGAAGAGCCCAGAACGTCGACGGTGCCCGCGTTTTCGGTCTGTACCCACACCAGGGCGGTCGTGTCCGAGACGTGGCGCAGCGTCGGCCCGAGGAGCAAGCTCACCGAGTCGACATTAGGGCACGCGGGCCGGGTCCTGAAGTCACGACAGGCTCGTGACAGAGTCTGGTCATGGATGCTGAACTCGAACGCTGGAAGGCTGCCGGCCGGTACTTCGACTATCTGGGCTTCGATATCTTCTACCGGGTCGACGGGCCGCCGATCGGCCGGGCACCCGTGCTGCTGGCGATCCACGGCTACCCGTTCAACTCGTCGGATTGGTCGCTGATCTGGCCCGCATTGATCGAGCGGTTCACCGTCGTCGCACCCGACATGATCGGCATGGGCTTCTCGGCCAAACCCGTCGCCTACGGCTATTCGGTGCTTGATCACGCGGACGTGCACGAGGCACTGCTCGACCATTTGAACGTCGAGGTCTGCCACCTGCTCGCGCACGACCTCGGCGACTCTGTCGGCCAAGAGCTGTTGGCCCGCAGCGAGTTCGGTCAGCACGCGTATGGATCGCCGCGCTACCAGTCGATCACCTGGCTCAACGGCGGAATGTTCAACGAGACCTACACACCGCGCACCATGCAGAAGCTGATGTCGGGGACACCGCTCGGCGACCTGATGAGTCCCCTGCAGGGCAACCCGCTGTCGCGACGGATCGTGGAGCCGACGATCAACGAGATGTTCGGCCCCAACACCAAGCCCTCACGCGAGTTGATGGACCGATTCCACGAGATTCTCGAATACAACGACGGCAAGCGGGTGATGCACAAGGTCGGACGGTTCCTGGCCGACCGGTACACCCACCGCAATCGTTGGGTGCGCGCCATGCGGGAGACCGCGGTGCCGATGCGGCTCATCGACGGGCCCATCGACCCCAATTCCGGTTCCCATATGGCTCGGCGGTATGCCGAGGTCATCCCCGACGCGGACGTGGTGATGCTCGCCGACGACATAGGTCACTGGCCGCAGATCGAAGCCCCCGACGCGGTGCTGAAGCACTTCCTGGCCCACGTCGACCGGGTCAGCTAGTCGCCTCGCCGTCAGAGGTGGCGGGGTCGGGGTACAGGGCGTCGGTCAGCACGGGGTCGACGAGGTCGCGCTGCCACTGCCGTGCCCCGGCCTCTCGCAGGAAACCGTCGATCGCCGCCTCCGTCGCTTCGCGTGATGACAACGGCTGCCAATCCCAACACAACCGCCGCACGATCTCCGGGGTGATGATGTTCTCGGTCGGCACCGAAATACGCTGCGACAGTTCGATGATGCCGGACCGTGCCGCCTCCAGTCGGACCGCGGCTTCGGGCTTTCGGCGCGCCCATCGCGAAGCAGGTGGGGGACCGGTGGACGGTTCCTGCGACGTCGGCGGGTCGTCGGTGGTGCGCGCACGCGCGAGCGCCTCCAGCCATACATGAGCCATTCGTCGTTGCCGTGAGCCCCCGAACACCGGTAGGGCGGTGAGCTTTTCGACCGTGTCAGGGTCGGCGGTGGCGGCATTGACGATCGCCGCGTCGGGAAGGATGCGTCCGGGCGCGATGTCACGGCGCTGCGCGATGTGATCGCGCGTCGTCCACAGTTCGCGGACCGCCGCCAGTGCGCGTCCGTCCCGGATTTTGTGGATGCCCGACGTGCGCCGCCAGCGGTCCCGGCGCGTCGGCATGGCCACGACCGTCCGCAGATACTCGAATTCCTCTGCGGCCCAGTCGGATTTGTGCTGCTCCTGGAGAACAGCGGCGACCGCGTGGCGCAGGTCGAGCAGCACTTCGACGTCCAGCGCCGCGTAGTTCAACCACTCGTGCGGCAGCGGCCGCTGCGACCAGTCCGCGGCGCCGTGGCCCTTCGTCAACTGCAGACCGAGGAGCTTCTGCACCATCGTGGCGAGGTTCACCTTGTCGTAGCCGGCGAGGCGGCCCGCGAGTTCGGTGTCGTAGAGCTTCGTCGGCCGCATCCCGATCTCGGCAAGGCAGGGCAGGTCCTGATCCGCCGCGTGCAGCACCCACTCGTCGGTGGTCAGCACCTTCGCGACCGGAGCCAGCGTGGCGACGGGATCACCGCCGTGGTTGACCGGGTCGATCAGCACCGTGCCAGCACCGGCCCGACGAATCTGGATCAGGTAGGCGCGATTCGAGTAGCGGAAGCCTGAGGCGCGTTCGGCGTCGACCGCGAAAGGTCCTTCGCCGGACGCCAACAGCTCGGCGGCCTTTTCGATATCGCGTGCGCTGACCGACAGGTCGGGCACGCCGTCGCGCGGCGCCAGCAGCGGTGTGGCTTCCGGCTCATCCTCCGAGCCCGACTCGGGGCCGGCCTCCTGGGGGTCGGCCATACGTCAGGCGCGCGTGCGGGAGCTCAAGTCGGTGACACCTGACGGCGGCAGGCCGGCGGCGTGCTCGAGCACCTCGCAGAACGCTTCGACATGTGGTCCCAACTCTAGGGTGGTCGCCGTCCACGACGCCCGCAGTTCCAGCTGGTGGGCGCGCGGGGGACCGGAGATGTCGCCGTAGCGCACCGACGTGGTCGCGGTGACGGTGCCACCCAATGCGGTGACGTGCTCGGCCCGCGATTCCAGGGCGTCGACGAGCCAGCTCCACGCGACTTCGGGCAGCAGCGGGTCGACGGCTTCACTGGAGTCCAGGTCCGCCTGGATATAGGCCACGAGACGCATCGTGCCATCCCACGCTTCGGCGCCCTCAGGGTCGTGCAGCAGGATCAGCCGTCCGAACGCGTCGCCCTCGGAGCGTTCGGGAACGATGGCCGTCTCGGGATGGCGGACCTCCGCGCCCAGCGCATAGCTGTACGGCGCCAGCCGCTGAGGCGGGCGAATCGGGCCGAGTTCGATCTCCGCCCGGACGGTGGTGGCATTCATCGCCGCCACCGCTTCGCGAAATTGAGCCGGTTCGGCGGTGGTCACCGTTCGAAGCTAGCCCCATTTGGCCAGGCGTGTGCGCAGGCGCGCCGATTTTGCCCGGTGAGGGGATCTCCCGTGGTCAGGCGTTGTTTGCTGTGCCCACCCACGGCCCCACCTGTCCAGAGAGCGAAGGCGGGGGTCGCCGCAGCGCGAATTGGGGGGTTACGGGGCGCGCATGGCAGCATTGGACACGATGACTACCCGCCGCGACCTGCCCGACTCGCCCTATCTCGCCGCCGCTTCAGGCCGCAAGCCGAGCCGCGTGCCGGTGTGGTTCATGCGGCAGGCCGGACGTTCGCTGCCCGAGTACCGGGCGCTGCGGGCGAAGAACACCATGATGCAGGCCTGCTTCGACGCGGAGCTGATCACCGAGATCACCCTGCAGCCGGTTCGCAGGCACGGCGTGGACGCCGCGATCCTGTTCTCCGACATCGTCGTGCCGCTGCGGGCCGCGGGCATCGAGCTCGACATCGTGCCCGACGTCGGACCGGTGATCGAACACCCGGTGCGCACCATCGGCGATGTCAACGCCATCAAACCGCTTGAGCCGCAGCAGGTTGCACCCGTGGCCGACGCCATCACGCAGCTGACCGCCGAGCTTGGTGATGTCCCGCTCATCGGTTTCGCGGGAGCGCCGTTCACGCTGGCGTCCTATCTCGTGGAGGGCGGCCCGAGCCGCAACCACGAGCGCACCAAGGCGATGATGCTCGGCGAATCCGACACTTGGCACGAGCTGATGACGGCGCTGACCGATGTGACCATCGCCTTCCTGCAGACGCAGGTCAGCGCCGGTGTGGATGCCATCCAGCTGTTCGATTCGTGGGCCGGCACGCTCTCGCTGGCCGATTACCGCACGTACGTGCTGCCGCACAGTTCACGGGTGTTCTCGACACTCGCGGGCGCCGGTGCGCCGATGACCCACTTCGGCGTGGGCACCGCCGAACTGCTCGGTGCGATGGGCGAGGCCGGGGCCACCGTCGTCGGCGTCGACTGGCGCACCTCGCTGGCCGACGCCGCGACACGGGTTCCGCCCAACACGGCACTGCAGGGAAACCTGGATCCGGTCGTGCTGCTGGCGGGCTGGCCGGTCGTCGAACGGGCGGCGCGAGCCGTCGTCGAGGACGCCCGTCGCGCCATCGACGCCGGCGCCGCCGGCCACATCTTCAACCTCGGCCACGGCGTGCTGCCGCCCACCGACCCCGGCGTGATCACGGACCTGGTCTCGTTGGTGCATTCGCTGTGAGCATGTCGTATTGCGTTGTCGGCGGGGGTATTTCAGGCCTTGTCGCCGCCTATCGGCTGCGGGTGGCGGCGGGGCCCGCCGCGTCGATAACGTTGTTCGACCCGGCCGACCGACTCGGCGGTGTGCTGCGGACCGAGCGGATCGGCGGCCAGCTGATGGACGTCGGCGCGGAGGCGTTCGTCGCCCGCCGACCCGAGGTGCCGGCACTGTTGGCCGAGCTGGGCCTGAGCGGAAGACAGATCGGCACCACGGGGGCGCGGCCGCTGATCTACAGCCAGGGACATCTGCATCCGTTGCCGACGGGCACACTGCAGGGCATTCCGGCGCATCCGGGAGCGCTGGCCGGCCTCGTGGACGACGCGACGCTGGCCCGGATTCGCGACGAACGAGCGCGGCCGCTGCGCTGGCGTCCCGGCGCCGACCCCTCGGTCGCCGAGCTGGTCGGGGACCGCTTCGGGGACCAGGTGGTAGCCCGCTCGGTAGATCCCCTACTGGCAGGTGTGTACGCGGGGTCGTCGGCCACCATCGGCGTCCGTTCGGCTCTGCCGGCGCTGACGGCGGCGCTGGACCGCGGAGCGCGCAGTCTGACGGACGCGGTGCGTGACGCGCTGGCGGCCTCGGGTCCCTCGGTGGCGTCGGGCTCGGTGTTCGGGGCGATCGAGGGCGGCTACGCGGTGCTGGTCGACGAGCTGGTCCGGCGCGCGGGTATCCGCTGGCTTCAGGTCACCGTCGAGCGGGTCGACCGATCTTCGCGTGGCTGGGAAATCGTCGACGACGAGGGTGTGCGCCACCACGCCGACGCGGCGGTGTTGGCCGTACCCGCACCGCGGCTCGCCCGCCTTGCCGAAGGCGTTGCCCCGCGCACCGCCGCGGCGGCACGACGCATCGGGGTGGCGTCGAGTGCGCTGGTGGCGTTGGCACTGCCTGGTGGCACGCCGGTGCCGCAACAGTCCGGGGTGTTGGTGGCCGGGGGAGAACGGTTGCGCGCCAAGGCGATTACCCTGTCGACGCAGAAGTGGGGCCGACGCGGCAACGTCGAGCTGGTGCGTTTGTCGTACGGCAGGTTCGGCGACGATCTGGCCCGAAGTGCGGGTGACGAAGACCTGCTGGCGTGGGCGGGGCAGGATCTGGCCACGGTGTTCGGGGTGACGACGGATCCCGAGGACTGTCACGTCCAGCGGTGGATCGACGCGATGCCGCAGTACGGGCCTGGGCACGGCGCACTGGTCGCCGAGCTGCGGGCCGGCCTGCCGCCGACCTTGGCCGTGGCCGGCGCCTACCTGGACGGCATCGGCGTGCCTGCGTGCGTGGCCGCAGCGACCAGGGCGGCTGCGTCGCTGGTCACCGTCGCGAGAGCGACGAATAACGCCTGAGCCCGCGCGTGGCACGATAGGTCTCATGGCCAAGCTCGACTACGACGCGCTCAACTCCACCGTCCGCTACCTGATGTTCTCGGTGTTCTCTGTGGAGCCGGGCGAATTGGGCGACGAGCGCGCCGGCATCGTCGACGAGACGGCGACCTTCCTGAAACAGCAGGAAGACAAGGGTGTCGTGGTACGCGGGATCTATGACATCGCCGGCATGCGGGCCGACGCCGACTTCATGTTCTGGACCCACGCCGAAACCGTCGAGGCGTTGCAGGCCACCTACTCGGATTTTCGCCGCACGACCACGCTGGGTCGAGCGAGCGATCCCGTGTGGAGCAGCGTCGCGTTGCACCGGCCCGCCGAATTCAACAAGAGCCACATTCCGGCATTCCTGGCCGGCGAGGATCCGGGCGCATATGTGTGTGTCTATCCGTTCGTGCGGTCGCTGGAGTGGTACCTGCTGCCCGACGACGAGCGCCGCAAGATGCTGGCCGAGCACGGGATGGCCGCCCGGGAGTACAAGGACGTTCGCGCGAACACGGTGCCCGCTTTCGCGCTGGGGGACTACGAGTGGATCCTGGCCTTCGAGGCGCCCGAGCTGTATCGCATCGTGGACCTGATGCGTGAATTGCGCGCGACCGACGCCCGGCGCCACACTCGCGAAGAGACTCCGTTCTTCACCGGTCCGCGGGTGAGCGTGGAAGAGTTGGTCACCAGACTCCCGTAACCGGCTCCGGCGGAAGGACCCCGTTGTCTGAGGCAAAAACCGGCCAGGACAGGCTTTTTGACGCGCTCACCACGAAGGGCACCGCCTTCACCCACGCCGAGCGCCGCAAGTACGGAATACTCGGCCTACTTCCGACAGCGGAGAAAACGCTCGATGAACAGGTCGAGCACAGCTGGCGCGAATTCAGCACTCGCCGTGAGGGTCTGGACCAGCACATCTATCTGCGGGCCCTGCAGGACCGTAACGAAACGCTGTTCTATCGCTTGTTGCACGACCACATCGCCGAAACCATGCCGATCGTGTACACCCCGACGGTCGGCGAGGCATGCCAGCGGTTCAGCAAGATCTATCGCAAGCCGCGCGGTCTGTTCGTGTCCTATCCGGACCGCGAATATCTGCGCGAGATACTTCGGAACCGGCCGATCGGCCGACGCGATGTCGACGTGATCGTGGTGACCGACGGTCAACGGATCCTTGGACTCGGCGATCAGGGCATCGGCGGTATGGGCATCCCGATCGGCAAGCTGTCGCTGTACACGCTCATCGGCGGCATCGACCCGGCGCGCACCCTGCCGATCGTCCTCGATGTGGGCACCGACAACGTCGAGTTGCTGGAGGACCCGCAGTATCTGGGTTGGCGGCACCGAAGGATCGGCGAGGACGAGTATTTCGATTTCATCGACGAATTCGTGACCGCGGTGCACCAGGAGATGCCCGATGTGCTGCTGCAGTGGGAGGATTTCGCGACCGCGCACGCGCAGCCGATCTTGGAGCGCTACCGCGACAAGCTGCTGACCTTCAACGACGATATTCAGGGCACCGCCGCCGTCGCACTCGGAGCGCTGCATGGTGCGGCGAACATCGCGGGCCGCCCGCTGTCGCAGCAACAGGTCGTGATGCTGGGCGCGGGTTCGGCTGGAATCGGCGTCCTGAACATGGTCAAGCGGGAGATGGTCGCGCAGGGCCTGTCCGAGCAGGAAGCGGCCTCGCGGATCTGGGTCGTCGACGTCGTGGGACTGCTCACCGACGACCGCACCGATCTTTCCGAAGGGCAGCGCGCATTTGCACAGCCGGCCGACAGCGTCGCGGCTTGGGGTTTGTCGGGACCCGCGCAGCTGGCCGACGTCGTGCACCACGTTGATTGCGGTGTGCTGCTGGGACTTTCGACTGCTGCCGGTGCCTTCACCGAAGACATCGTGCGTGAGCTGGCGGCCAAGACCAAGCGGCCGATCATCTTCCCGTTGTCCAACCCCACCAGTCGGGCCGAGGCGCATCCGGCCGAGTTGGATGCGTGGACCGACGGGCGGGCATTGATCGCGACCGGTTCACCGTTTGCACCGTTGGTGCGCGATGGCGTCGAGCGCCCGGTGGCGCAGTGCAACAACGCGTACATCTTCCCCGCGATGGGATTGGCGGTGACGGCCGCGCAGGCGACGAGGGTGACCGACGACATGATGCGGGCGGCGGCCGCGAGCCTCGGTGACGCGTCGCCCGCCCTTGCCGATCCCAGTCAGCCGCTGCTGCCCGCGTGGTCGGAAGTTCCCGACATCGCGGTGCGCATTGCGCTCGCGGTCGGGCGACAGGCCGTCGCGGATGGTGTGGCACCGAAGCGTAGCGACGAGGAACTGGCGGCGCGTATCGACGAGGTGCGCTGGATTCCCGAATACCCGTCGACATAGCCCTCTTGCGGCCGAGACTGCGGGCAGATCGCGAAATTCCTCGAAATCGCGATCTGCCAGCAGTCTCGGCGCACGCCCGTCATCATGGGTCTATGAGCATCAAAGCCCTGGTTGCCGCGACATTGCCGATCGCCGCGCTTGTGTTGGCACCTAGTGCGGTCGCTCAACCGCCGGGCGGGGAACACTGCGCGCCGTCCAACGGGCAGGCCATCGTCATCACCGCCGGTGACATCGACTGCATCACCGCGGCGGACTTTGCCGCTCAGTACGACCTGTACGGCGACAAGTTTCAGACGATCGGGCCGTTCACCTGTTATTCCGGAAATGCGATGACGGCGCCGTTGCTGTTCCAGTGTGTGGCGGACACCGCCGACGCGGCCGAGTTCGGGGTCTACCCCGCGTAGGGCGCTATTCGGCGGGTACCAGCCGCAGTGAGATCGAGTTGATGCAGTAGCGCTGATCGGTCGGCGTGGGGTAACCCTCGCCTTCGAAGACGTGGCCGAGGTGGCTGTGGCAGTTGGCGCAGATGACCTCGACGCGGTGCATGCCCAGGCTGTCGTCGGAGCGCAGGATCACCGCGTCGGAATTCGCCGGATCGAAGAATGACGGCCAGCCGCAGTGGGATTCGAACTTCTCGCTGCTGCGGAACAGTTCCGCACCGCAGGCCCGGCACTGATACACGCCTTCGGTCTTGGTGTCGGTGTATTCACCGACGAAGGGACGCTCGGTGCCGGCCTCGCGGAGGACGTGGAACTCCTCTGGGTTGAGCTTCTTGCGCCACTCGTCGTCTGAGAGCTGAAGCTTGGGGGCCGGTGTCGTCATGCCTCCACGCTAGCGCGTTCGCTTTCGCCGAAATGCAGAGGTTCACTCGTACTTTCGCTGCATTACGTTGGAAGCGATGGCTCCTGGCTGCCCGAGCGCCGAATAGTGCGACGTCATCCGCTCTGCGCGGGAGTCGGCTCTTTCGCCGGATCCTTCATCCAGACCGGGTCGATACCGTCATCCAGCCGGTTCTCGGACTTGGCGTCCAGGTAGCGGAAATACAACACGCAGAACACCACGATCAGCATCAGGCACCAGCCGTAGGTGAACTTCATGTATTCGAGGAAGCGGCCCGTGGTCGGCCAGTGTCCGAGGAGCCACCGGTCTGCGCTCATGAAGCCGTATATCGCCACCCACGCGGGCCAATTGCGCAACACCGAGTTGCGCAGCACGACGGTCATCAGGAAAGGGAACAGCATCATCGAGTAGTAGCCCTGACCCAGCGACAGCACCAGGAACGACGTGATCAGCAGGACGCCGGACGAGGTCAGCATCCAGAACAGCGGATCGCGCGTCCGGTAGTACTTGTAGAGCAGCCAGAGCGACAGCACCGCGAGCACCACGAAGGCCAACCTCAGCAGGATGATCAGCCAGAACGGCAACCCGTAATAGAGACCGTTTCCGGCGATCGAGCTGTTGAAGTAATCGCGCGTGGTGAATATGTACGCGGCGGTGCGGGTGACGAAGCTCATCGGATCTTTGACCAGCGGCCATGCAGCAACATTGAATGCAACCGGCACCAGGAAAGCGGGAATCAACGTCCGCCACTGGCGGTTCAACAGCGGAAGCAACAGTAGCGGTGCCAACAGCGGTTTCACGACCAGAGTCAAGCCGATAGCCGTACCGGCCAGCCACTCGTGATTGCGATTACCGTCGAGCAGCCATCGGAAGAACAGCACCTCGAGCAAAAGTAGGCAGCCGTTGATATTGCCGAAAACCAGTGTGTTGACGACGCTTTCGCTGATGAACATCGCCGCCAGCAGAGCGGGCAGTGCCACCGAGTCGAATTTGAATCCGAACAGGCGAATCAAGAAGTACGCGGCGAGGATGATCGCGATGGTGTTGAACGTGATGAACCAATATCGCGACGCGTCGACGGGGAGATAGCCGAACGGCGCCATGATCAGCGTGCCGCCGGGCGGGTAGAGATAGTGCGGGTCGACGTGGTTGAAGTTCTCGTTGTAGATGTCCCAGCCCATCTTGAAATTCACGACGGCTCGGTACACCGGTCCGTAGTCGTCGGTGATGTAGCCGTTGGTGGCCAGGACATAGCTGCGATGAATGATGAACAGGATGGCCAGCGGCCACAGGATCGACCGCAACACCGTCGCCAGACTCGGCGGGGAGGTGCGGGGCCGGAAGGCGGCCAGGACAAGATCACGCACCAGCGAACCGTACCCGACCCCGTTGGACCGAGGGATCAGGCGGGGCAGAACGTGTCGGTCTCGGGCAGCCTGCCGCTGTCCAGATAGCCGGTCACCGGCGTCAGTGCGCAGGGCGAGTAGACAGCCGCCCCGTGGCCGATGCCCTGCCACATCACCCGCCTGTTGGCCGCGCCGGCGTTGATCACGGTCGCCGCGACGGCGGCCACGCCCTCGTTGCCGACGATCGGATCGTGCTGGCCGCCCAACAGCAGCACGGGAGTCTTGAGATTCGTCGGCTCCTCCGGGGCCGCGCCGCTGGGCCAGTTCAGGCATTGCACCAAATCGAGCGCGCCGACCTGGCCGAACTGCGGGTAGATCTTCTCCCATGCCACTACGAGTTCGCGGACCCGGTCGGGGGTGGGCCGGTTCAGTGAGTCGCTGCAGCTGTTGACGAACTGGCCGTCGGTGCCGCGCACCGCCTCGGCCTCAGTGACCAGGGCGTTCATGGCGCTCCAATCCCCGGAGCGGGCGCCGGCGACCGCAGAGGCGAGCCTGTTGGTAGCGGCCACGCGGTCGCCACGTGGGTACGCCAGCGCGGTGGCGATCGCGTCGGCGACGGTGGCCACCGATCCGTCGTTGGAGTTGTACCCGCGCACCTGGTTCAGCACCGCCGTCACGGCAGCCTTGGGGTCAGCACCCAGCGGGCAGTTGATCGCCACGCATTGCGCGGCCCACGCATCGAGTGCGGATTGTTCGCCCTTCACGCGCTGTTCCATCGCGGCTTCGGCGGCGATGCCGAGCGGAAGTGGGGAATCGAGCACCAGCCGGGCCACCTTGTTGGGGTGGCTGCCCGCGTAGGCCAACGCCACCTGGGCGCCGTTGCCGATGCCGTACAGCGCCAACGTCGGTACGTCCCAGGTGCTTCGGAGTCGCTCGATGTCCTCGGCGGCGTGCGAGTTGTCGTAGGCCGAGTCTCCAGGGGCGATGGTGTCGGTGCAGCTCGTCGTCGCGGCCTGGGTGATCTCGCCGAGATTGGCGACGGGGTCGTCGCCCGGCTGGAACTGGGCCTGATCGAGCATCGCATTGCGTTCGTAAAGATCGCGGCAGTCCAGCGCGCCCGACATTCCGATGCCGCGCCGGTCGACCGCCACGACGGGCCGCGTCTTGAGCACGTTGACACCCGACTGTGTGAGCCAGACCGGCAGTTGCATCGACGTCGGCAGATCCGAACCCGTCGTCATCACCAGCGGTCCGGCGTCGGCGGGGGTTTGGTCGGTGGTCGCGCGGACCACACCGATGCTGATCGTGCCCGTGGCGCCCTTGATCGGGTCGAGTTCGGCGTCATAGGTCGCGCAATCGAACTTCACCCCGGCGATCGGGGGGACCGATGCGTCGGACGAGATCCGCGAGGTGCAGTCACGCCACGACAGATCGTTCTTGGGTGGCTCGATCGGTGGTGGGCCCTCGGGCGCCCTGGTGGTCTCCGGCTGACCCTGCGGTTGTGCACCGGAATCGGTGGCGAAGCGCGGATTGGCCGCCAGACCAGGGGCGCAACCAGCAAGAAAAACCGATACCACGAGCGCAGAGGTGCCCAACACCCGTATCGGACGACGCCGCTGCATGCCGACCACAGTACTGATATCCGTGGTGGATCCTCGTTGCCCAACGGCTCCTGGTGCGTCAGCGTGCCCGAACGTAGCGGGTGTAGAGGTAGCCCTCGTCGTCGGACAGCAGGTGTGCGGGCCGCATGTTGGCGTGCACCTCGCCGGCGCCCGCCGCGATGCGCCTGCCGGAGCCGCCGATCAGGATGGGCGCCAACGTCAGGCAGAGTTCGTCGAGCAGGTCATCCTCGATCAACTGGCTGAGCAGCAGCGGGCCGCCCTCGGTGAGCACGCGGAACAGCTTGCGTTCGGCGAGGAGCTTCAGGACGGTGGCGCCGTCGACGGCATCGGATCGTGGTCCGGACGCGTTGAGCACCTCGGACACCGTACCCAGCCGCCGAAGGGTGTCGTCGACGGAGTCGGCGCACGTCAGGATCAGCGGTGGCACCTCGGTGCGGGTGAAGAACAGGGCGTCGGGGTCGAGAACGCCGGTGCGCGTGACGACAGCGATGGGCGGCACTTCGTTTTGTCCGCGGCGTTGCCGTGCGTTGCGCGCGGCGAGTGGCACCTGGGCGCCGGAGTAGTTCTCGATCCGCACGGTGGCGGCACCGACCAGGATGACGTCCGCGCTGTGGCGCATGAGGGCGAACATACTGCGGTCACCGGCCCCGGCCAGACCGCCGGCCTTGCCGTCGGCGGTGGCGCCCCCGTCGAGGCTGGCGATCATGTTGCCGCGGACCCAGCACGTTTGCAGATCGTCGGGGTACGCGTAGAAGTCGGACAGCCGGCCGTCGGCGCCGTCTATCGCGGGACCGTCGGGTCCTAACGCGGTGAATTGCACGCCGGCGGTGGTATCGGCCATGAACAGCATTGCAACACGTCGATAGGGTGCGTGCATGCAGGGGTCCGTCGATGTCGGTCATTTAATCGACCGGCATCCCAAGGTCACGCCGGATCGGTTGATCGCTCAGCTGACCCCGCCGCCGACGTTCGCCGACGTCAGCTTCGACACCTATCTCCCCGATTCTGCCGAGCCGACGCAGGCCGCGGCGGTGCAGGTCTGCCGACAATTCTGCGCGCAGGCGGTCGAGCGACGGGCCGGCAAGAAGAAGTTGTTCGGCAGACGTGAGGTGCTGCCCGGCGTCGGGATTTATCTCGACGGCGGCTTCGGCGTCGGGAAGACCCACCTGTTGGCGTCGTCGTACTACGAGCTGCCTGAACCCAAGGCATTCGCGACGTTCGGCGAGTTGACGCAGTTGGCGAGCGTTTTCGGCTTCGTCGAATGCATCGAGCTGCTGGCCGGTTACGTCGTCGTGTGCATCGACGAATTCGAACTCGACGATCCGGGAAACACCACGCTGATCTCGCGGCTGCTGTCACAACTCGTCGAGCGCGGGGTGTCGGTGGCGGCCACGTCGAACACGCTGCCCGAGCAGTTGGGGGAGGGACGGTTCGCGGCACAGGACTTCCTGCGCGAGATCAACACCCTCGCAGCGATTTTCACGACGGTGCGGATCGACGGACCCGACTACCGGCACCGCGATCTGCCTGCTGCTCCGGAACCGTTGAGCGACAACGAGGTTGCGACCCGTGCGGCACGCACCCCGGGTGCGACGCTGGACGACTTCGACGCGCTGTGCGCCCATCTGGCCACCATGCACCCGTCGCGGTATCTGACGCTGATCGAAGGTGTGTCCGAGGTGTTCATCACGGGCGTGCATGGGATCGACGACCAGAACGTTGCATTGCGACTGGTTTCGCTGACCGACCGGCTCTACGACGCGGGCATTCCGGTCGTCGCGTCCGGGTCGAAAATGGACGCCGTCTTCAGCGAGGAGATGCTCGCGGGCGGGTTCCGTAAGAAGTATCTACGCGCGACATCACGACTGCTTGCCTTGACGGCAGCGGGTCAGACGGGTCGGACCATCACGTAGTCGTTTTCGACGCTCTCGCCGAGCTGAAACGTGCGGGTTCCAGTGATGGTGAACCCCTGTTTGGCGTAAAAGCGTTGGGCGCGTTCGTTTTGTTGGTTGACACCGAGCCACACCGACTCGGCGCCCAGTTCTTTGGCGGTACTCAACGCGGCCGCCATCAGCGACGCAGAGGCGCCCGCGCCGTGGCTGCCCGGCAGCACGTAGATCTTCGAGAGTTCGATGCCGTCGTCGGCGCGAACCAGCATGGCGTAGCCGACCATTCGCGCCTCCTCACGGACGACGAGCACTGCCCGATCAGGATCGGCGAGGTATCCGCGAAACCGGTCCTCGGACAGGTTCTCGTCAATGAACGCGGCGATGTTGTCGACGCTCACCGATGGAGGGCACGCCAGCGGAAACGTTCGCGCGGCGACGTCGACGAGTTCGGGAAGATCGGCCACGACGGCCGGGGTCACGTCAAAGTGCAATACCTAGGCCACATTCCACTGCGCAAGGTGTTGCCCGGTGACCTTGTCGAGCAGGATGACGTTGGAGATGAGGTCGCGATAGCAGTCCCACCAGACCCCACCGCTGACGGTAGAACCGGCCGGAGCGTTCATCAGCGCGAGTGTCAGCGAGTCTGGTGCGTCGGTGTTGCGCGGCTCGTAGGAGTCTCCCGTCGCGGTGACGCCACGGAACTGATACGTGATCGCTTGGGCGTAGGGCGTAGGCACCTTGACGGGGTTGACGGTGATCTGAGCGCGCCACACCTCATACCGGGGTGCTCGCGGCGGGTAGCCGAATCCGGGCGGGATCGGTGAGGGAGCCAGGCTGTTGACGGTGATGTTGGCAACCAGGCCCTCGAAGTTGATCTGCAGCGTCTCTCCGAGCCGGCCGATGGGCGAGGGCACGGACTCCGCCTCGTCGGGCGCAGCCTGGGCGGGCGCGGCCGCGAGGCCGGCGAGGGTCACCAACATGGCGGCAAGGAGGACGAACCAGCGACGCATGCACGCATGATTTCACAGACTGAAACGTGTTACAGCCGCTTCAGGACACCCACGGCCCCGAGCCGCCGATCTTCTCGATGCGGACCCGCGTGAGCAGTCCGGCCGGCGCGTTGGGCGGCGGGAAGTGCTCGTCGCTGCCCAACATCACCTTGGCCAGCTGCTTGAGCAGTTCCGGAGCGCCGCCTTCGACGATCCGCGCCACTCCGGTGACCGCCAGATAATCCCTGAGTTGCCCGGGCCGCTCGGGGCCCAGGATCGTGACCGCCACGCGCGGATCGCGGCGCACGTTGCGGGTCTTCCGGTATTCGTTGAGGTGGGCCGAGACGAGCTCGTCGCCGTCGGGCGTCGACTCCAGCGCCATCCAGATCGTGGAGACCTGCGGGCTGCCGTCGGGGTTGAGCGTAACCAAGATCGCGTCGGTGCCCGCCCCGATGAGCTGGCGGGCGGCGTCGTTGAGCTTCATGCGATGTCCTACGGCTGAGGGTGCCGGTTCATTCCCTCAGCCGGCTTCGAGTTCGAGCAGTGTCGATTTGGCCAGAGGCCCGCCGACGTACAGACCCGCCGACCCGTCGGAGCGCACGACGCGATGACAGGGGATGACCACCGGGAGCGGGTTATGGGCGCAGGCTGTGCCGACGGCGCGGACCGCGCGCGGACGGCCGATCGCCGCGGCGACGGTCGCATAGCTTTCCCGGCGGCCGTAACCGATGTCGCGCAAGTGCTCGACGACATCGCGCCGGAAGCCGTCGGCCAGCCGGAGATCGACCCGGACGTCGAAAGCGGTGCGGCGCTTGGCGAAATACTCATCGATCTGCCGTGCAACGTCCTCGAGTCGCAATGGAGAGCGCAGAATCCGGGGGCTCACGGCGTCGGCGAGCCGGTTGAGGACCGCGTCGTGGCCCTCGATGTCGTATGCCACGCGAACCAGGCCGACCGACGTCGCGGCCAGCAGGAGCGTGCCGACCGGGGTGTCGATCGTGCGGTAGGCGACGTCGAGCGCCCCGTCGGCTTCTGCCGCCTGTTCTAGCCGGGTGTGCAACCGGGACATCGTGTCTTCATCGGCATGCAGTTCGTCGAAGATATTGGTGCTCATGGTATTTCGTCCTTCGAGTAGATTTTTCGCAGCGTCTTGATGCCGTCGGCGGCAGCGCGCCGGGCGGCGTCGGGGGAGTTGTCGAGTAGTGGGGCGATCTCGGCGAACGGCAGGCCGGCGATGTGGTGGTAGGCGACGGCCTGGCGTTGCTTGGTCGGCAGTTGTCGTAGCGCCGCCCACAGGTCGGGGTCTCGGGTCGCCGGGTCGGCGTGCGGTGTGGGGTGCTCGGGCAGGGTGTCGGTGGGCACCGGCCGTCGGCTGCGGGCGCGTCCCACGTCGAGTGCACGGCGGTGCGCGATGGTCACCAGCCACGCCTCGACGTTCGCGTCGGCGGGGAGCTTCGGGTAGGCCCGCAGCGCCGAAAGGAAGGTTTCCGACCAGGCGTCCTCGGCGTCCAGAGGTCCGACCACGGCACGACACACCCGCAGCACCGTCGCGCCGTGTTCGGCGACTACCTCTTCGAACGGGCGCACCTTCACATTCTGTAGACGTCGCGACCCTGCGCGTTGTGAGATCAGCTTTTGGTGAACGGCTCCAGCGCGGTCGTCAGGTCGTTTTCGAAGCGCGCACGGTCAACGCCCAAGCGGTGCAGTGGGCCGTCATCGTCCTCGGCCTCGAGCAGGGCGAGCACGATGTGCTCGGTGCCAACGTAGTTGTGGCCCAGGCGAAGTGCCTGCCTGAACGTCAATTCGAGCACCTTCTTCGCCGCGCCGTCGAATGGCGTCAGCGCGGGCAACTCGCCGTCGGCGGCCGAGGGCAGCGACACCGCCGTGCTGACCTTGCTGGCATCGACGGCCTGGCCGGCGAGCAGCTTCACCGCGAGTGCGTCGGGATCGACGAACATCGCCAACAGCAGGTGGTCGGGGGTGATCTCGCTGTTGCGCGCTTCGTGGGCCTTGTTCTGGGCTTCGACGATGACGTTGCGTGCGCGCGGGGTGAACCGGCTGAAGCCGTTATTGGGATCGAGCGCGTCGGCGTCGTTGGGAGTCTTGGGGACAAACCGCTTCTGGGCGGCCTGCTTGGTCACACCCATGCACTTGCCGATCTCGGTCCATGACGCCCCCGACCGGCGGGCCTGATCGACGAAGTGGCCGATCAGGTGGTCGGCGATCTCGCCGAGGGACTCGGCGGCCAGTACTGCGTCGGTGAGTTGCTCGAGCGGTTCGTCGTGCACCTTCTTGATGACGTGGATGAGGTCGTCGAGGCGGACGGGGTTGGTGATCTTCGAAGGCTCGGTCATGGCGTCAACGCTAGGTTGACGGCTGGCTTTCGTCAACCTTTGGTTGACGCCTTGGGGTAGCCGCGTCTGACCGTGCGATCGAGGATGCCCAGGGTGCCGCGCAACGCGAGCTCCGAAACAATCGGAAAGATGTTGGCATCGCGCCAATGCTGGTCGATGTTCGACCAGTCGTAGAACGACGTCACCAACGTTCCGCCCTCGACCGGCTCCAAGCGGTAGCCGTAGACATGCCCGATATCCGGCTTGAGTTGACCGAAGATGGTCCACGCGATCAGCCGGTCCTGCTCGAACTCGGTGATGGAGACGGTGACGTCGTACTTGCCGAGCGGATAGTCATTGAGCGCCTCGCGATCCATGTGTACGACGAAGCTGTCGCCGACCGCGCGGGCGGGATCGCCGTCAGCGTCCTGCAGCATCCCGGTGGCGTCGATTGCGACGTGGCCCTGCGGGTCGCACAACACAGCGAAGATGTCGGCGGCGGGGGCGGGGATGGTGCGTGACACCTCGATACGTTCGGTCATCGCTCGATCGTCTCAGGTGTGATCTGTGTCGAGCCCGTTTTAGGGCTAAGTATGCGGGTAATAGTTCGAGCGAAATGTCCACTGAAAGCGAAATGTCCACTGAACCAGTCGACCCGACGACCACCAAGCCCGTACTACTGCGGCAGGCGATGGCATTCATCCACGAGAACGCGCATCGCGATATCACGCTGAGCGACATCGCGGCTTCAGTGAACGTCACACCGCGATCCGTCCAGTACACGTTCCGGCGCTATGTCGGCGCGACGCCGCTGGAGTATCTGCGTGGGCTGAGACTCAATAGGGCGCACCGCGAATTGCAAGCCGCCGACCCGTCGGTCGACACCGTGATGGCCATCGCGGGCCGGTGGGGGTTCGGGCATGCGGGGCGGTTCAGCAGTATGTACAAGCGTAGGTTCGGCAACTCGCCGAGCGAGACGCTGCGCGGTTGACTGCTCTCGTTTACCTCGGGAAAAAGCCCTCGCGGGTGAAGATTCCGGGCTGCCACCCCCGAGCGCCCAGGCACAGCATCGGACGTCCGTCGGGATGTTGCGCTGCCGCTTGGGGTTTGGGGCACGGCGCGCCGGTTTCCTGCACGCCGAACAGCTCATAGGTGGCGACCCAGAAGCCGGTGTAGATGGGCGGCCACTGGTTCTCGATCCAACGGCACTGCAGGACTTCGCCGCCGGGGCCGCGACCGAACGTGAACCGCTCCAGGTTGGTGCACGGCGCGGTGAGGTGCGCGTCGTAGTTCATGCCGGGCACATCAGACGGATAGCGCCCAGGGGTGTCGGGATAGGCCAGGTTGTCGGCGGCAGCCAGCGGAGCAGCGCTGATGGCAGCGCCGGCGATCGCTGCGGCGGCGATGAACTCGCGAATCAATTCCCACCCCTTGGTCGTCTTGATGGGTTGGCATTCAGAGCGTAATCGGTGCCCGAGATGCACGAGTGCTTTCGCCTCGATGACGGACGCGTCAGAGGCCGGTCACCGAGGCATCGAGTGCCGGCCCTGTGAACGATAACGGCGGATCGGCGCCGTCGTCAGAGGTGAGTCCCACAACGCTCCCGACAACATGGCGACAAACAGTCCGAAAAGACCCGCAGTCGCGAACAACGCTTCACTCGCCATGCCTGGTAGGTACCCACACCGCGGCTTGGCGACACCCAGGTGAGGAATCGGTGCCTTTGGGTGCGAAGCCCCCGACCCCAGCGCGGGGGCTTCGCTGGGCCAGCCACCTGCGCCGGGTGTGCGAATTGGATGCAAGGCGGAAGGCCCATTAAATTAGATAGCCCGAACACTGCGAGCCTAATCACCAGGGCAAACCGTATTGCCTAGCTTTACGGGCGGCGACCGGCCAAAATCCCCGTGCGGCGCAACTTTCGTTGCGCACGGAAACGGTGCGGGAATGGCTGGGCGAGTGTGCGGTGCTCAGCGGTTGATTTCATCCTGCGGGGCAGGCGCGAAAAGTTCGCCCCAGGAGTGGACGCTGGCCATCTCAGGTGTCGTACTGGTGGCGGCCGACTCGCTCGAGGTCAGAGCCGACGCGAATGCGCCGAACCCGACGAATGCGACGGCTGCGGTGGCTGCGGCGGCGTGCCTGATGCTCATGACTTGCTCCCGACGAGTTGGCTTACTGACTGCCATCAGCATCGGTCGTCGGCCTTGGATCTTTCTTGGAACATGGGCCGGCCCGCCACTCGGGGGGTAGTAGCGGGCCGGCGTCTGTTGCGCGTGGCTGTCTAACCCAGCCCCGCGGCGAGTCCCAGAAGATCCTGTGCGGGAATGATGTTGCCGATGTCGCCGAGGACCGGGATGTTGCCGAGCTCTCCGAGGCCGGCGATGCTGCCGACGTCGGCGACGTTGTCGAGCAGCGGCAGATAGGACTGCCAGTCCTCGCTGAGCCCTCCGGGAATGAGGGGTGCAATGTCATCCATGTCGGGGTCGGCATACGCCGCACCCGACCCGAATCCGACTGCGGCCAAACCCATTACGCCTGATATGGCGCCTGCGACCGCGATTCTCTTTGTTGCCTTCATAGCGCTGTGCCTCTCGTTGCAGCCCGGTATCGCCTGACACCCGTAGCGGGCTGAGTCTTCACGGTAGACCTTGGAAGTTTCTAAAAGCCCAGCACACGGGCGAAAAAATAGCCGCTGAACAGCGGCTATGTGGTGCGCGATACTGGGATTGAACCAGTGACCTCTTCCGTGTCAGGGAAGCGCTCTCCCGCTGAGCTAATCGCGCCGGGAAACCTCGTTGGAGGTGGAGACGGGAATCGAACCCGTGTGCACGGCTTTGCAGGCCGTTGCCTCACCACTCGGCCACTCCACCGCGGGGGTTGATGCCACTGCACCCTTCGAGCGGATGACGGGATTCGAACCCGCGACCCTCACCTTGGCAAGGTGATGCGCTACCAACTGCGCTACATCCGCACGCCACGAACGGCGTGCCGCCCGTCGCGAAGGACGACAATAGTCGACCCGAGCAAGACACCACAAATCCCTTGCTTCGAAACCGTTTGTGTCACCCCAGATGGTAGGCCTCGCGGGAGAGCGAGAACTCTCCGCCGTACTGAAAATCCCAGCAGGTGATGCCCGACGGGGCGCTCGAGCACTCGATTGAACCCGCAACGATCTTGTCGCCGAACGCCAAAGGGTTACCCGTCGTCATCGCGGTGTCGCCCGCACAACGAACGTGGCCTGCGTCAAAACAGCTGGTAGGCATCGAGCGCAATCGTGAAGCCGTGTCCGGTGTCGGCGTCGCGACACGTGATACCGGAGTCCGCGCTTTCGCACCGCAACGGGCCCGCGGTGATCGCATCGCCGTACGGCAGCACCTCGTCGGCGCCGAAGACGGTGTCACCGGCGCATACGAAGGAAGCTGGTTGGCCGGCGACGATCTCGATCCCGTGTCCGTAGTCGAACTCGCAATCCGCAGGGCGAGGCGGCGGTGACCAGTCCCGGTCGATGATGTCGCAGCGGGCCAGGTCCATGACGATCATGCAGGCGACATTGCCGGTCGGGGAGATGAACCCGGTGAACTCGGAAACCTCTCGGTCCACCGGCTTGGGTTTGGCTGTCGACGTCGGCGGGGCGGACTGGGGTACGGACGCCTGTGCCGCCACCGACGAGGAGCTTGTGGCCTCAGGACTGGAGGAGTTGGTGCACCCGGAAACGACGAGCAAGGCGACCGCACTGGCAACTGCGGATGTCGGAGGTCTGCCAGGTGGGGCCACGGCGCGACGATAGCCCGGCAACGCGGGAGGGGGCGACGAACGGTGAAATGCTGGGACGCCCATTGCGAAAAGGAATTCGGGCCGAAAGCCGCGACCGTGCTAATCTTCGACCTCGTTCGACCTTCGGTCGAGCTCCCCGGTCTCGTAGCTCAGGGGGAGAGCGTCCGCCTCACACGCGGAAGGTCACTGGTTCGATCCCAGTCGGGACCACAAGTATCAGCCCATTTCAGACCATGTTTTCAAGACACTGCGTGCAACGCGTGCCAAATACATGCCAAACGCGTCATTCGCCCGCATTGCCTGCGCACCGCCCCTTGCCGTGTCGGTGCGTGCTTCTACCGTTGCCCTGGTGATCGTCAAGCGCGTGACACGGGTAGCACTGACCCGGACCACCGAGCCCACCCCCGGCGACCACACGTCCCACCCAGGCACCGTGCTCTGGCGCACCGAATGGACCGAACTGCGGAGCGGGAAACCGACCGAACTGCGGCAGTCTCACTACACCGAGACCGCCGCCCGCCGCCACGTAGACGGCCTGCTGCAAATGCGGGCCTCCGGGCTAACTGTCGACGGCATCTACACCGAACACACTTGAGACAACGTCGTGACAAGGCGTGGGCCGGGCCGGGTTCACCTGTTAGCGTCGCGGACGTGGAGATTGACCTCTGGCCCCTCGACCATGTGAGCGGCATTCTCTTCTGTCTGACGAATCGCACCGGAGCCGATGCGCGCGACGTTGAAGTCAAAGCGTTCCGCGCGATGCTCGACCGCAACGGCAAGAGCTACGTTCGATGCGTGCCGTCCGTCGCGAACGGTGAATCCTTTCAGATCAGGCTCAATCGCGTCGGCCTCACGACGCAGCCGGAGTTGGAAATCACATGGCTTGACCGTGATGACGAGCGAGTCGCGTGGCGTCACCGCCTCGACCCCTATATCTGATTCCGGGTCGGCAGTAACTCGTCATCGGCAGTGAGCATCAGATCAGCGTTCAGCCCGTAGTCGGCGAGCCCAGGTCGATCCCGTTACCGTAACAACCACTCTGTTACGCTAACGGAATGAGTATCGCAACCTGCACCGAGTGCGGTGCCGAGTTCTCGTCGGCCCGGTCCACCGCCGCCTACTGCTCGTCAGCCTGCCGCCAGCGGGCCTACCGGAACCGTAACGCCCCGACCGTTACGGCAACAGGCGACGAGTTTGTACGCAGCCTCGAAGCCGTGAAGAAGCGACTCGCCGAGGATGACCGGGACCGGCCTAGCATGACGAAGTATTTGAAAGATATTCAACAGTGTTCCGCAGCCCTTGCGGAACACGGCGAAAACCTAACCGACGAAGAAGTATTGGAAGCGTTAGGTGCAGCGCAGTTTCTCTACGAACTTCTCCGTGGAGAAATAATCATCCGAGAGAGGACCCATGCAGCCGCAACTGGTCATCGCTGCCCAGCAGCAGATCAGCGCCCAGCCCGTAGTCGGCCAGCGCGGGATGGCCTTCGGGCAGTTCCCAGCCGTGCAACCGGTACGGCTCACAACCGACAAGCTGATCTATCGGCTTACTGAGTTCGGCGTAAGCCTCATCACTGAGCCGCCCGCACCGATCACGGAACGCAACCGCCCGCTCCAACAGATACTCACGCAACCCTGCCTCGGCGCTGCGGGCCTTAACCCGTGCCATGCCACCGCGACCAAGCCGCCTGCTGATGCCGCCGAGACTTCGGCTGCCTCGCCATGTCGGGGTCAAGCGCCGCGATCCACTTCTGAACGCTGGCTTCGGTCTGCCTCAGCTCCGCTGACACCTCTGTGATCCTCCGCGTGGACTGCACCGGTTTCGCGACCTCAGCCGCGAAAAGCTCCTTGAGCACTGCCAGCCGGTCGGCGGCCGCCTCGATCAGGCCCAGTGTCAGGGTTTCAGCTTCGGTCCATTCGGTGCCGTCGCGCAGCGACTTGTTCAGCACGCGGACAATGCGCTTACCGGCAGTCACTCGGGATGCTGCCATGAGTGAGCCTCCTTTCGGGTGTGGGTTTTGACGCTGCGATGCTCACTGTCTGCACCGCTATGAGACAAGGGGCATGTCGACCCTGAGGGCGGAGTCGTGTCCCAGGGGCATGTGTCGCAACGGGTTTCAGCGTCCACCGTTTCAGTCTCCGGGGTGTGGTTTCAGGTGTTGGCGGCGTTCTCGGCGACGCTGGTAGTAGGCGGCGTGGGCGGTGCGTCGTTCGTGCTCGCTCTTTGCTGCATGGCATTGGTGGCAGACGGCTTGCAGGTTGTCGTCTGGTGCATCGGCGCGTGAGACACCGGAGACAGCGGCGGGGATGATGTCGTCTATCTCGGTGGCGTCGATGAGGCAGCCGGGCAGCCTGAGTTGGCATTCGTGGTGGTCGCGGTTGAGGATGCGTCTGCGTTTGTGGCGGGGTACGCCTCGTTGTCCCCATGTGCTCATAGTTTCGGAAGGGGTTCTGACTGCTGGCGGCGTGCTTCAATCCAACTGTTGAGGCCCGCCCACGCCGCGATCAGGGTGTCGTAGAACTCGGCTGGCACAAGCACCCAGGGCTGCTGACCGGTGTCGGTGACGGTGATTGGTTCGCCGTATGCGAGCAGTTCGGGCAGCCGCGCGACTAGTTCCTCAACGTCGTACTCAGTGAGGCTGCGTCTTAACTCGGGGTAGAGCTTGGTCACGCGCATTGTCATCGCCTTCTGTCGCTGCATGATTGGCAGGCTGCGCGCTGCTGGTGGACGGGGTCGGTTGTGATGGTCGCTGATGTGGTGACTGCTCGGCCGGTGCAGCCGGTGTAGTTGAGTTCGCACTGACCGCTAGCGGATCGGATGACGCTGCGTTGTTGTGGGGTGGCTAGCTGTATCGCCCACTCATCGGGGTAGGTGTCGAATGAATCGGTCATGTGGTTTGCCTTCCGTTTAGCGCGGTAAATTCCGCAAAGGTTGCCTCATTCGCGGGTACTGGGCGGACTGTGCGGCGTCGAACCCTTCCCGGAACTGTTGCGGGCCGACAGGGTTGACGATGTTGATGCTGTTGTCGATTTGGTTGCCGGGGCCGGGTGCTCCGGCTGGTGCGAACGCGCGGCTGATGACGCCGCCCTGGTCCGATTCCGGCATCGCGGGCATGAACTGTCCGGGCGCGTTGCGCTCGGGCACCACGCCGAGAGCGCCGAAAGGCTGCGGAATGCTGGACAGCAGGCCGCTGAGCCCGCCGCCGCCGCCGTCCATCGCGGCCGCCGCGTTGCCGCCGCCACTGTCGGCGGGACGCAGCCCCATGACACCGCGAAGCAATTTCATCAACCCGAATTCGGCCGGGTTGCTGAACAGGGTGCCGTCGAGGCCGAAGATTTCGAGTAGGCCGCCCATGAAATCAGCGCCCAGTTGTTGTGCGCCGCTTGCCGATTTGGCGGGGGTGACCACCACCGGTGACTCTTGGGTGCCGTGCGGCATGCCGGGCGGGTAGGCGGCAGCGGCCGGGTTTGCGCTGCTTGTGCTGGCCGTGACGGGCAGGTAGTACTGGTTGGGGAATGTGTTCGCGCCGCGACCGCCGCGACCGCCGCGCGCCGCCGCCTCCGACGAACCCCAGTTGAAGTTGGTGCCGCCGGGGAGTGTCGCTTCCATGTGTCCGCCGTCGAATCCGACGCGGAAGTCGCCGGGGCCGCCGGTGCCCTGCACGAATCCGCGTGAGGTTAACCATTCTGCGGCGTTGGCGGTCGACATGGACCGGCCTGCTGTGGGGCGGCCCTGCAACACGTTTATCAGATCTTCGACGGCGCTTGAGCAGTCGCCGAGCCCTTGGGCCAGGTCCGCTGACCCGGTCTGCGAATACTGGCCGGAAGGAACCATCGACAGCAGAGCTTCGTCGCTGAATCCGCTGCCTGTGGTCGGCGATGCCGCCGAGTAGACCGGTGCCGCTGTCGTGGCGGTGGCTGCGCTGCTCGGTGTCACGGCCGGTGTCGGTGTCGGCACCGTGTAGCCAGAGGCCGGATAGGCCGGGACGACAGGCGCTGCGGGGGCCACGGGCGGCAGTCCCCGACGTTCCCGCTGAGCGTTCGGGCCGCCGCCCGCCTGGGGTTGCCCGGGGGCCGGGGTCGGCAGCGTCGAACCGCCGCCGCCGCCGTTCAAGTTGATGTTCGCCACGGCCGGAATGTTGCCGATGCTGATCCCGGCGAGGTTGGCAATCGACCGGATCGGTTCCAGCACCCTGTTGATCGCTGCGGTGAACGTGTTCAGTATGCCAATCGCCGAATTCACTGCGGCCTCAACCGCTCTGGGGATCACGTCGAACGCCGCCGACACCAGATCCACGGCAGCCTTGACACTCAGTGTCGCGGCCTCCCACACGCCGAACGCCGGACCCAACGCCACGGCGGCCGCGCCGATCACCGGCATGATGTCCTCAATATGGCCGAGCAGTCTCGCGATGTCAGGCAGTATCGCCGCGCCGATGGGGGCGAGCTTGAAGAACGCCGACACCAAGGTCGGCAGCAGACCGGCCAACTGGCCTACCGTGTCCAAGCCTTGTTGGAGCCACATCGCTAGTTCGCCGGTCGCCGTTTTTTGGCTCACCCAGGCAGAGAATTGTTGGGCGACAGTGGTTATCGCGCCTGCGATCTGCGGCAGGAACGTCGAACCGACCGACATGAGTTGCGCCATCGCTTGGGTGAACGGGGCCGCCGCCGGGGCCAGTGCTTGGAATGCGGTCACCACGTTCGACATGAAAGTGGTTATCGCTGTCTGCGTTTCGGGTGTCATCAACTGGGCGGCGACACCCTGAAAGGCGGTGTTGAACGCCCCGGCGATGCCCGTCGTCATCTGCTGAATCTGGGGGAGGAATTGGTTGGCCAGGTTGTTCAGGGTCGGCCCGACACCGGCGAACAAGGCGTCCTGCGTGGCGTTCTTGAGTTGGTCGAACGCTGGCAGAATCGCCTGTATCGCCAACGCTGCCTGCTGCGCGTTCGGGGCGAGGGATTGCAGCGCGGCGGCGAACTTCTCCGGATCGCGAATGGACTCCATTGCGTCGGTGAAGCCCATCATCCCCAGCTTGAGCGTGCCGAACGCGGCACCGGCGGCACCGGCTGCCGCCGGAAGCACCAGCAAGGCTTGAGAGGCGGCGGCGGCCACCCCGGCGACCTCCACCAAGGCACCAGCCAAACCGACCATCACGATAGGTCCGCCGACCTTGCCGAGTGCGCTGATCGCGGCCCCAAGCCCGGTAAACGAGTCGGTGACCCCGGAGACTTGCCCAGACATCGCGCTCATCGCCGGACCCACCCTTGAGGCGTCTACGTCGATTTCCACGGTCCGCCGCTTGTTTATGTCGCGGTCGAGGTCGGCGACCTTGCGGCGGGCTTGTGCAGTGTCAGCGTCTACGTCGATTTTGTGGCGGTCGCCGATGCCCCGGTCAATCTCGCGGCCCCACCGCTGACCAGCGCGACGCATATCATCATCGACCGAACGGAGAGCCGAACGTATGCCACTGGCAACTCTCTCAGTCGACGGCAGAATATTGACGTACACGTCGGCAATTGCGGGGATGGCTAACTCACCGCCTTAAGCTCGTACGGAGTTTGAGAATCTGGGCGGGCACTGTGCGTGTCCCTCCGCCCCTGATTCGCGCTGTGCGCTCGACTGACTGAATCCTGCCCATGTCGGACGCCTCGTAGTAGCCCTCCCACCCTGGTATCGGCCGCCACTGTTCCTCTGTGTCGTAGTCGAACGCGATCTGTTCAGGCATCGACAGCCTCGTACGGGTTGGTTCGGGGTATCGGCACCGTGTTACCCCGCTCATCGAACGTGGCGGGCGGGTTCGCGTTCAGTTCGTCCCAAGCGGTTTCGGCGAACTGGCGTAGCCGCTCTTTCGCCTGGGAGATGCTGTTTAGACGGGGTGTCAGCCTCAACCAGGGGCTTGACCGTATGTCGCTTCTCCGCGCTCGGAACGCCGCCCCGGCCTGCATGAGGTCGCTGTCGGTCGTCATCAACGCCTCATCGACCACGCCTCGCATTTCGATCACGTCGGGCTGGTCGATCACCGCCCACGAGATACTGCGCGGACCGAAAAGTGCTGCGAGGGAGGCGATCTCATCAAGGCGTTGCACGGCCGGGCGGATCGAACGGTATGCGGCCAACTCTTCGGCGGTGCCCTGATCCGCCAATTGGCGAGGATCTACGCTCGTGTCGACGGTCGCGAGGGCGTCTGTGAGTTGTGTTGCTGCCTCCGTGAATGATTCGCGCAGACTGTCGAGAATTTCATCCGCTGCACCGGCTACTAGCGCACGGTGGAAGCGGTCGAGGACTGCGGTCTCGACACGGGCACGGATCGAACCTCTGTAGTCGGCGGCGGCGGCATCCCTAGCGGCTGCGGCCAACAGTTCGGTCAGCGTCTCATCGGTGAGTTCACCGGCGGCCGCTGCGGCGACGATTGGTTTCACCGGATCGCGGGGTGCGGGATGCTCGGCGAGCAGCGTCACCGCGTCGAGCAGTTGGGTGAGCACGGGTGGGACGACGCCACCGGCGGCGGCGACTTGCTCACAGAGTTGACGGGCGGCGGGTAGGGACGCGCCAGCATTCATCGCCATGGTTATCGTCCTTCCGGTCGGGTACGTGCCCACAGGTCAGCCGCTTGGTCATCGGTAAGAGCGGCGATGTAGGACTCGACGGCCAGGACCAGCGCCCGCGCCGGAGACTCAGACTCAGGTGCGGGTTTCGCTGTGCCTCGCGGCCGCCACGCCTCCGGGTACGAATCGTCAATTGCCATGATGGTCAACCCTTCTCTCAAACTTGTTTACGGTGCGCAGCTTCGGCGACGACGAGAGCTTTGTCGAACACCCACCGGCCACCGACCCGGCGACCACCAAAGAAGCCCTGCTGGGCTCGCCGCTGCATAGTGCGCGTTCCGATACCGAGCAGGGCTGCCGCCTTGCCGGTGCCGATGGGTTCCGCGATGTCTCCATCACCCGGACAGTTTGCAGAATCGGGCTCCGAACCGGTGTCGCGTTGGCGCGTAGGCGACACGTCGGCGTCTCGTATCGCTCGACGTAAACCTTCAAATCTGCTGTCTACCTTCCCGTTCCGCGCCGCAGCGCGGACACCACTCGACACCAGAAAATACAAGTCTGCGAGTGCTGAACCCGACACGACCAGGACGCCCGGCCACACCTGCACCGGTGGCACTGGCGGACCCGTCATGCGGGGCCGCCCCCGTCCGCAGGTGTTTCGTTGATCAGCCACAAGCCTCCGGTTTCGGGGTCTAGCTCCACGTCCATTCCGAGGTCACGGTCGGCCCAATACGCGAGGGCGTCAGTGACGTTGAGGCTGCCGGTGTGGGCCTGGGCCTCGTTGGATCGGCGGCGGCCAGACTGTTGCCATCCGGCAGGGAGGTCGTGCGGTTTTGCGTCGGGATGGAGCCGCATCCAGTTCTGGACGGCGGTCGGGTGAACGTCTATCAGGATGGCGATCCCGGCGGCCGTGAGCTCCAACGATCCGTTGATGACGCGCGCCAACTCGGTCGCAGCATCGTGCGGTCGCTTCACCGCTTCTGTCCGCGACGGTCGAGAGTGTCGACGCCCGTGGTCTTCCAACGGGCGGCCTGCTTGCGCTGGACGAGTGTCAACCGGCGGCTCTGACTCGCGGCGAGGACCGGACACCAGATCGCGTGTTCGAACTTGACGCGGCCCGGCGGTGGCGGGACCGTCGCGATGGCGGGACAGTCGCGGCACGCGTTGCGCACCACGACGGGGCAGCCGAGGGCTTCTGCGAACGGCTGCGCGGCGTTCAAGCGGTCGATGTCGATCCGATCAGCCGTGGTCATCGGTCGCTCCGTTCGGCTGTGCGGTGCAGCCCGCACGGGTCGCCGGGATGACCGACGCTGATTCGGCACGGCCGCCCTGTCTGTACATGTCGTGCCAGTCGTGGGGGCATTCCGGGTAGTACTCGGTGTGAAGCGACTTGCTGCCCTCCGAGAGGACCGAGCACTTTGTGCAGAGCAGCAGGCCGCCCTCGAATAGGCCGTGGAGGCGGCGTTTACCGATAGTGCGACCGCAGCGGTGGCATGACTGAGGTGGGGCGGGACCATCACCCCAAGGGAAGCGACTCATTCGCGGCCGTCCATGTATCGACGGTGGCGGCGCTGCTCGGCCGGTGTCAGTTGTCGGCCTTGATGGTGCGCCAGGACGGGACACCAGTCCTCGTGTTCAAAGGTGACGCGGCCGGACTGTCCGGCCGGTGCCGGCGGCACCGTAGTGATCGACGGGCACTCATGGCAGACGTTATGCAGGATCACGGCAGTGCCGGTGTCACGGGCCAGCTTCCATCCGGCTTGCAGCTTCGCGTAGTCGATCCGGTCGGGGGTGTCGGTGAGGACAAGCACGTTGGTTTTCTGAGTCATGTTGGTGGTTCCCTTCTCCGCAGGTGTGGCATTTGCCCCGCTTGGGTGTCCTGTCCGCTCGACTGCTGTTGGACTGCTGTAACAGCACGCGTTGCGGACTCCGGGCACTTCGCCCACTCGCCACTCGCCACCCCCTAAGAGAGGGGGGGTGGTGGCGAGTTTGTGGCCTGGGGTGGCGAGAAAGTGGCGAGAGGTGGCGAGATTCATTTCACGACCGCCTTATAGAACGGTCGCTGATCGGTTCCATCGTTGATGAGATCGCCGGATCGCAGCAGGTCACCGACCGCGCGGTAGAAGGTGCCATCTGTCAGATCGGACACCTTCCGTAGCTCGGTTTTCGACGCTCCGGTGGTGGCGAAATGTTGGAGGAAGGTGGCGAGAAGGGTCTGTGCGCGCTCCGTACTCGCCACCCCCCAGGTGGCGAGTTTTACGGCCGAAATCGTGCCGCTCCCGGAGCCGTCAATGAGGTCGAGTTTTAGTTCGTGACGGTCTGCCTCGGGACCGTCTTTGCGCTTCTCCCGGTTGAGGGTGACCACGCCGCCGTCGCGGATCACGGAATAGACGGTGTCGACCCCGGCTTCGTAGGCCGACGATCCGCGAAGCGTCTTGCCATCCTTGCCGGTGTGATGCACACCTCCCACCACACCGCGACGGCCCGGCGTCTTGTCGAGGAGCCAATAGAGCCGGTCAATCACGATCCCGCTGTCCTTGGCGGAGTTTTCATCTCCGCCGACCGTGCAGCGCGCCAGGGTGTCGATGGTGATGAAGCTGTAGCCGCCCCATTCGATCAGCGCACCAAGATTTCTCACCTCGCGAATGTCCATGAGGTTGACCGGACGCGGCAGAAGATCGAAGTCCTCATCGCCGATGCTGGTCTGCCAGCCCCGTTCCCAGGCGTCGACACGCCCCTTGAATCCGAACGCTCCTTCGGCAGCGACGTACAGGACCCGGCGCTTCTCGGTGGTTCTGCCCTGCCACGGTCGGCCTGTGGCGACGCTGGCAGCCCAGTCGAAGGTGATGAACGATTTGAGGGTGCCACGGTGTCCGTAGAGAAGTGCGCAGGTCCCTTGGTCGAGCACATTGCCGATCAACGGTGCGGGGTCTGGCAGTGTTCGAAGCGCGGACCGGGTGAGCAACAGATCGGCTAATGCGGGTGCCTTGTCGGAGGTTTCGGACCTGCCCTGTCCGTTCCGTTCGCCTGTAGGGTGGCCGTCGTCGTCGGGTGGCGGTGGGATCGTCGCGGCCCCCTGTTCATCGTCGGGCGGCTCGTCAAGTGGCGGTAGTGGCACACCGTCGTACGGGTCGACCACTTCGACGCCGTTGCGGTGCTCATCGACGCCGGGCGGCGGCTCCGTCACGGTGCCGAACACCGGGTCATCGAACAAGTTGTTGTCACCCACGACGATTCACCCCCGCAACTCGTCTAGCCGTGCTGCGCAGTCGAGGCACGCGACGGTCACCTTCGACACCAACGGCGCTAATTCGACCTCAGCGGCATCGGTAGCCGCACTCACCAAAGCCCGCCCGGCGCTTTCGATTCGGCGTCGTAGCGACTCAGACAGCACCGCAGCGGCATACTCACGCGCCGCCATCGGCTGAGCACCACTCGTCGCCGCGTCTGCAAGGGCTTTGGCTGCGAAGTGCTTGAGTGTGCCTTCACGGCGTACCGCGTCGAGAACAAGCTGCGGGCCTGCCGGTGTACCGGCACTGACCAATCTGCGCACCGCACCGACCAGAGCCGACAGCGACGGCGTTGCCATGTCGTCGTCGTTGACGAGGTCGAGCACTGCGGCGGCGTCGACAGGTTCAGACCACAGCAGAGAACCGAGAAACATGATGCCGGTCGTCGGATGCGGTCCGACTGGGGGGAACTGTCGCCCTGATCGGTTATCGTGGGGGCATCCGTTGGCGCGGTGTTTTGGAGTGGCCCCGGTTTCCTGTCCGGGGCCTTCTCTATGCGGCGGCCCCCCGCCGTTGCGGCCGGTCACGATGACACCGCGCCGCCGACTGGCTGCTTGAGCGCTTCAAGGTCTGCGCGTCGAATCCGGATGAGACGCGAGCCTTTGATTCTGTAGGCGGGCAGCGTGAGGTCAGCGATACGACGCCGGACGAACTTCTCAGACGTGTTCAGTTCCGCAGCGGCACCGGCGATGTCAACATCTCCGGCGGGCGGCGCTTTAGAGGACGTGGGCACAGCGATTTCTCCCTGGAAACGAAAGATGGAGAACACCAGCGCAACTCACAACCCCTCAGGGGGCTATGGGTGCCGCTCGGTGTTCTCCGCCTGGGAGACTCTGCCGTTCGCTCCTATTCGCGCCGCCTGGACGCCCTATTCGGAGCTAGCTGCTGTGTTCAGTTGTCGGAGGTTGGATCGATCCTGTCCACCCTGGGGGTCAGGGTACCCGTGCCGTCCGCCGGGGTCACTCAACGCGTTGTCTTGGCGTGTCGACGGCTGCGAGCTTGGACAGCGCCGCAGCCACTTCGGCATCACGCCCCTGCGCCACATGCTGATACCGCATCGCCGCGCCCGGTGTGGAATGCCCTGCGCGGCCCATTAACTCAGCCAGTGTCGCGCCAGACAACGCCGCGAGCACGAGGCCGCTGTGCCTCATGTCGTGCCAGCGGAGATCGGGGCGGCCTGCTTCGGCGCGGGCACGGTGGAAATCTACGTAGAGGGCTTTGACCTGTAGGTAGCGGGCGGCGTCGGCTCCGGACGGGAACAGCAGCGCATTGTCGCCGGGTCTGGTGTGCATCACCAGGTGGTCGCGGAACCTGTCGATCAGGTGCGGGGGGATGGCGACGTCGCGAACCCCGGCGGCCGATTTCGGGGTGTCGGCCTGTAGGCGGCCGCCGACGCGCACCACCGCGCGGCGGATGCGGACGATACCGGCGTCGAGGTCGACATCTTTGCGGCGCAATTCAAGGATTTCGCCCTGTCGCATCGCCAGCCAAGACGCGCAAGTCACAGCCAGCGCGAGCCGGTCGGGCATTTTCGCGGTGATCGCTTCAATCTCGGAAACGCTGGCCGGGCGGATGGTGTGTGCGCGTTTCGCGGTGCCCGCGCCGGGGATGCGGCACGGACTGGCGTCGATCAGTTCGTCGTTCATGGCCGTCGCGAGGATCGTCTTCAAGAGGCTGTAGGTGTGTGAGCGCATCGTGGGGTGGTTGACGAGTGTCTTGCCGTACCAGGCGCGCACATCGGCGGGTGTGATCGCCGACAGTGGCCGGTCACCGAACGCGGGTAGCAGTTCACGATCAAGGATGGCGCGGTAGTGGGCGCGGGTGCGGGCCTTGATCGGGCGACCGCCGATCTGCCGGTCGGCGAGCCATTGCGCGGCATAGGCACCGAAAGTGATGCGGTTGGGCTTGGCGACGGCGGCCGCGCTGGCGTTCCACAGCTTGGCGTCAATCTCGCGGCGCCGGTCAGCCAAATACGCTTCGGCGTCGATGCGGGCCGCGAAGGTCGCCGGGGCCGTGACATAGCTGCCGTCCGGGGCCGTGAACCGCACCTGATACCGCTTCGACGGGAGCCGCCGGATGCTGCCGAACGAACGTTTGTCGCGTCCTGCCGCTGCTGTCATGGTTTCCTCCCAGTCGGGACGGGGGTTCGTGCCAAATACGTGCCAAATCAGCATACTCAGCGGGGGTCTGGCGTCCATTCACGTCCATGTCGGGCGTGTTGTGTATCTGCACGTGAAGCTATCTTTTTTGCTGGTCAGGCACCTGAGCGGAACGCCGGTCCTGCCTGGTTCGATCCCAGTCGGGACCACAAGCAATATGCGCATTGCCGTGACGAACCGCCACCGGGCCCGAAACCATACGATCGCCACGTGGGCGAACCGACGATCACCGACGACGGGCGCTACATCGTCATCGGCGGGCGCCGGTGGCGAGCAACCGACCCGCTGATACCGGAAGGGCGGCGGGCCGAGCTGGTGCAGATTCTGATGGCGTGGCGCCGCGAGGTGCGCCGAACCAAGGGAACGACGGAGGAGTCGGTGGCCCGGGCGGGTGTGCAGGCCGCGAAAGTTGCGTTGGGGGAGCGCGGCTCTCCGCCATGGTGGGAGCAGGATGACGAACACCGCCGCGCACGGTGGCAGGCCGAGGTGCCGGCGCCTGAGTTGCCCGACAAGCGCACCTAGTGGCGCCGCCGCCAGACCACGAATCCCACCGCCAGCACGCCGATCAAGGCGACCGCTGCGATCGGCACCGTTCGCTTCGGGTCGTCGGTGACGGTGTGCCGTACCGCGTCGGCCCTCTCGACGACCTGTTCCTTGGTCTCTGATGCTTTGTCTTTGACACGCCCCTTGACGTCAAGCTTGTCGGCCAGGGCCTCGATGGTTTCGCCGAGTTCCTTGCGTGTCTGTTCGGCATCAGCCTCGATGTCCTCGATGCCCGCGTCGGGACCTGGCTCGGGACGATTGGGGTCAGGTGCGGCCATGGCGTGCTTCCTTCACTTCCTCGATGTCGGCTTTCACGGTCTCGACCGTCTTCGGCGCTGCCGGGGTGACCTCGCCCGCCTCGCGTCGAGCCACCAGAGCCGCGACGCCTGCGACGACGAACAGCACTGCTGCGACGATGACCGCTGCGGCCCACACCGGCAAAACCAGCGCCAGCGCGGCCACAGCCGCGGCGATCAGGGTCATGAAGCCCAGAAGGGCGAGTAGACCTGCGAGGCTGAAAAGCCCGGCACCGATACCGGCGTGCTTTGCTGACTCTTGGAATTCCTTTTGCGCCAACCGCAACTCGTCGCGGACCAACCGCGAAGTCTGCGCCGACAACTGACTCAACAACTCGCCAGTCGACGCCTCCGTGGCGGGGTTGGATTCAACTGTCATGGTTTCAGCTCCTTTCTCGCTCGATCCCACAGAGATGCCCGCGCGTGCGGCTTTGAAACGCCTACCTATCGCTTGCTGGCGGCAGGACACATTTCGGGCACAGACTGATCACCACTGCATCTCGATATGTGTGGCGAAACCTCAACGGGCGCAGTAATTCCGGTGCCCAGCGACGCGGAACATCACCGTTTGGAAGTAGTACGTCACCATTTGGATACGGCACGGTGCGGCGTGTCCCGCCGGCGTCCTTCGTACAGATAATTGACGAGGTCGTCCAACGACGGCCCTGGTACGGCACGGGTTGTGCCGCACCACGTGAATGCGGAATGTCAGAGTGCGAATAAAGGAGTCGATGGGCGATGGCGATCTTTGATCGATTCGACCTCAAAGTAATTGCTGTCGGGGGGTTGTGTGGTGTCGCTATTGCATTGAGCCCCGGCATTGCGGCAGCTGGCGGCTACGAATGCCTCGAGACGTCGGCAGGTGAGGCCGGCCCGGTTCCTGCAGCTCCCGCAGCTGCCGCGGCGCCCGCGTGCGCTCCAGTCACCGAGATGGCGGGGGTACCGATGGCCCTCCCCGGGCCTCCACTGGCGCCGCCGATAGTTCCCCCACCGCTGGTTCCGCCGATTGTCCCCCCGCCGCTGGTGCCCCCTTTGGTTCCGCCGTTGGTTCCACCGGTGCCGCTCGCTCCGATCGGAGCGCCGATTGCGGCGGGTGCTCCACTTGCGCCGCTGACCACTATGGGCGGTGCGGCCGGCGGTAAGGGTGAGTCGACCGGCCCGGCGCCGGCCGGAGCGCCGGTGGCCGGTCAGCCAATCGCGCCTGGCCCCACCGGGCACTGACTCTGCTTTCCGCGACGACCCGTCCCCACCGCGTGGGGACGGGTCGTTGTTTTGCATGCTCACCTGAATGCATGGGTGCACCGCTGCTGTGCATGAATCCACGTAAGGCAGCGGTCGTCGATTGTCATGTGACGCTTCAGAATCCATCTCGCGGGTCCAGCGTGATGCGGCCCAGAGCACTACGCGCCGACAAGCCCGCGTGGTCGAGGAGTTACCCCCGGTGTTGGTGCGCCTACAACGATTCGAACGCGCAGACTCGTCAGCCCGATATCGTCCGGGGAACTTCGATGCTGTTCTCCCGCACGATGATCGGATCACCGACGTTGACAGTGTTGAAGTACCACTCGGCGTCCTCGGTACTCAGTCCGATACAGCCGTGGCTGACATTCTCGTAGCCCATTGAATTGACGGCCCACGGCGCTGAATGCACGAAGAGGCCGCGCTGGGTGAAGCGGACGGCATATTCCACGTCGAGCAGATAGCCGTCGGGGGAGTCGACGGGGATGCCGACGCTGCTCGAATCCATTTGCACATCGCGTTCCTTGCTCATGACGGCGAAGGTGCCGACCGGCGTCGGATACTTCTCCCTACCCATCGAGGCGGGGAACACGCCCGGTTCTCCCCAGCGGGGCCGGTGGTGGGGAGATGGAAGTTGAGGTGCGTCGACGCCGTCGATCGTGACGGTGAAGGTGTGGTCCGAGATGTTGGCGACGCCGATGACGGCGGGCCCGGTCCTGAAGGTCGTCGTGGCCAGACCGCCGCGCATCGTCAGCGACACGGTGCTGTGCGCCGGCCAGAATCCATCCGGAACCCACTGCACCACAGTGCTTTCCAGCCATTCATACTTGCCGGTCATGGCAGGCGTCGACTTGATGTCGAGGGTGCGCTCGGCTGCCCGCCGGTCGGCAACCGGCGTCTTGAACGTCACCACGACGGGGTGGGCGATACCCACTACCGCGTCTGTTGCGGGCTGCACCGACGCGATGGCGGGTCGATACGACTGGCTGGCCGCCGAGCTCGACGCGGTCGGCCCCGCAACCACGCTCGCAGTCGTCACGACTGCGGCAAGAAAACACCGAACAACCCCACGCATGGCTTCCGATTCCTGTTGAAATTACAACCTTGTCAATTAGTGATCGTAGGGCTGTCAAGGCAATTCGAAGCTCAGGCCCGCCTTCGCAATTCGGTCACCGGTTCGTCACGCTTGCGCAACGGCGAGCAGACCGAGCAAACTACGAGGGAAATTGATGGGCAAAGTCGCACAACGGGTTTCGATCAACCGCTGCCGATCCGGTCGACTGAGACCTTCCCGCGACGATACCGAGACGGTACTGCGACGTTACTCGGCGGCGGTTTTGTCGGCGACGAGTTCGGTGGCGACCCTGATCAGCGGCACATTGGAATCCTGAGATAACTTGCGCAGCAGCTCGAACGCCCGCACCGCGTCGACGTCGTAACGCTCCATGATCATGCCCTTCGCCTGACCGATGACGTCGCGGCTGGACAACGCCCTCTTGAACTGCTCGTCGCGGCGCGCCGAGTTCCAGGCGACCGACGAGTGCGCGGCGAAGACCAAGCCGATGTTGCGCGATTCGCTGTCGAAGACGTTCGGTGCCTCGCTGTAAACGTTGAGAGCCCCTATCGTCTCGCCGGCGATGAACAACTGGAAAGCCATGATCGACTTGATCGGGGTCTCGGCAAGCGCGTCCTGCCGGTAGAGCGGAAAACGATCGTCGGTCTCGAGGTTGGCGACATGGACGGTCTTCTCCTCCCACGCCGCGGTGAGGCAGGGGCCCTCTTGATGCCGCTGCTGGATCTTGTCTAACAACATCGGATAGATGTGTGTCGCCGCCGGGGTTTCGATGTGCTTCCCGTTGCGCGTGAGGGTGATGCCGGCGTATTGCGCGCCCGGAATCTGCACGGCGGCGTGCTCTGCCAGCTCGGCGACCACGGTGTCTGAGTCCGCATCCGAGCGGCCGTGCAGGCTCTGGACGAGCTCAGCAATACGCAGGTGGGTCGCTTCTACCTGGGTTGGATTGTTCAACGTTCACCGTCCGCAAACTTGATGGGTTTTACCAGATTACGCGTGGTGGACGCGCCGGGTGACAACGATCGCCAGGCCGGCTGTCACAGGGCATGCAAATAGCGCGTCGTGACGGCCGCCTGCACCAGCGACGTGACAGGCGATGCCAGCCGGCTCCACCACGTGGCGTGTCGGGAGAAGGCCGTGACCACGGCGAACACCGTCTCGCCGGCGGGGTCGTAGCGCACGAGGAACAGCTCCTCGCCGGATTCGGGGTGGCCGGGCAGCGTGCCGTATGCGAAACCACGGCCTTCGGGTTCGTCGACGACGTAAACGACCCGGCACGGCGCCCGCACCGGGCCCAGGCCCACGATCACCTCCGATCCCACAGCGGCGACGTCCGTCGTCGCCTGGACCCTGACGCCGGCGCCACGCAACATCCCCCACCGCATCCCGTTGGCTGCGGCGTCGTCGAACCGCCGGCGGCCCCGGCCGATCACCGCCGTCTTCTGCACGTGGTGGTATCCGGCCGGCAGTGGTCCTGCGGTGGCACCGACCTCTGAATAGGTCAACGGCAGGGCGGAAAGATCGCTCAGCTTCATTGCGGCCAGACGCTATCGCTCGGGTGGGCACACGCATGAGCCGGGGATTAACAATCTCGGCGTACCGTGCCAATCATGACCACCTTCACCATTGGCGGCGACCTCACCGTCAATCGTCTGGGATTCGGCGCGATGCGGCTGACGGGCAAGGGCGTGTGGGGTCCGCCCGATGATCGCGACGAATGCATCCGCGTGCTGCGCCGCCTTGTCGAGCTCGGCGTGAACTTCATCGATACCGCCGACTCCTACGGTCCGTACGTGTCCGAGGAGCTGATCAAGGAAGCGCTGCACCCGTACCCGGACGGCCTCGTCGTCGCGACCAAGGCCGGTCTGCTGCGCACCGGACCCGACGAATGGCCTGTACTCGGCTTCCCGGCGTACCTGCGCCAGGAATGCGAGATGAGCCTGCGCCGCCTCGGCGTAGACACCATCGACCTCTTCCAGCTGCACCGCATCGACGACAAGTTCCCCGCCGAGGACCAGGTCGGCGAATTGGTGAAGCTGCAGCAGGAGGGCAAGATCCGTCACATCGGGCTGTCCGAGGTGAATGTCGACCAGCTCGCAGCCGCCCAGAAGGTCGCGACGATCGTGTCGGTACAGAACATGTACAACCTCACGGTCCGATCCGCCGAACCCGTCCTCGAGGCGTGCGAATCCCAGAACATCGGCTTCATTCCGTGGTTCCCGCTCGCTGCCGGGCCGCTGGCCGCTGCCGACGGTCCGCTGCAGCGCATCGCGGCCGATCACGATGCGACGGCGTCGCAACTCGCCCTGGCCTGGCTGCTCAAGCGGTCGCCGGTGATGCTGCCCATCCCCGGCACGTCAAAAGTCGCCCATCTCGAGGAGAACGTTGCGGCCGCGGGTATCGAACTGTCCGGCGAGGAGTTCGAGACGCTCAGCAATGCCGGGTCTGCTTCGGCCTGACCCGGGCAATCCGGCCTGACCGTGAACCAGGCAATACGGTGGTCGGTGTGACGACCGATCATCCCTCGGGTGAGCACCCCGGCGGCGGATTCAATCCGCCGGTCCCCACCACCAAGGGTGGACCCGATTACGGCCGGTTCGTCGATGCCGTCCGCACCCTGCAGGACCACGCCCGCGCCGCCGACGCGCCCGACGACGTGATCACCGAGGCCGCTGCCCTCGTTGAGAAGGTCACCCAACTACTGGCGCCCTATTACGCCGACGAGTGGGCCTCGCCCTCGGGGCGCCGCATGGACCTGCCCAACCGTGGCAACCTGCTCGCGATTCCCCTGGACCTGCACACAACAGATGACGGACGGATCGAGGGCACGGCGAGGTTCCGCCGCTTCCACCTCGGCCGCAACGGCGCCGCCCACGGTGGCGCCGTTGCGCAGCTTTTCGACGGGCTACTGGGATACACCGCGTTCACGCTCAGCGGTAGCCGAGCCCAGCGCACCGCGTTTCTGCACGTCGACTACCGCAAGATCGCGCTCGTCGAGAAGGACTTCGGAGTCGATGCCCGCATCGACGACATCGTGGACCGCAAGATCTTCGTGTCGGGCAGGCTACTCGACGGTGATGACGTACTCGCGGAATCACACGCGCTGTTCGTGAGGCTGAAACCGGGCCAGCCGTGAAACAGGACGAACAGGAACGGCCGAGCCGCGCCAGACGATGGGCGCGCTGGCGCGACAAGCTGCGCGAGCGTCCCCGCGTCGATTTCGTCTACCGCATCGCCGTCGGGGTCGTCGGTCTGGTGGTCTTCGCCGTCGGCATCGTCGCAATCCCGTACCCGGGTCCGGGCTGGGCAATCGTCTTCATCGGGCTCGGCATCCTTGCGACCGAATTCGAATGGGCCGGACGGCTGCTGGCGTATGCCAAGGAGCGCTACGACAAAGTCATGGACTGGTTCCAGGAGCGACATTGGTCTGTCCAGGTCCTCGGCGGCATCATCACAGCACTGTTTGTCTTCGGCACCCTGTGGCTGCTCGGCGCGGCGGACTGGACCGCCGAACTCTTCGGTCGCGATTGGCCCTGGCTGAACAGTCCCATTGGCTTGGGGGATTGAGGACCCGCACCGATAGCATGGTCGCGTTCGACAGTCCACCACGTCACCCTGACCCATTTGGAGAACCTGATGAGCGCCGCCGTCAGCCCCGCCCTAGCAGCCCCTATCCGGGTCGCTGCCGGGACCACCGCGGGCGCGGCGGTGCGAGACGCGGGCCTGCCGGGTCGTGGTGATCCGGCCGCCGTGGTGGTGGTGCGCGACCCGGAGGGGCGGTTACGCGACCTGTCGTGGGCTCCCGACGCCGATGTCGACGTCGTGCCAGTGGCCGCCGACACCGAGGATGGGCGCAGCGTCATCCGCCACTCCGCCGCCCACGTGCTGGCCCAGGCCGTGCAGGAGATCTTCCCCGAGGCCAAGCTCGGCATCGGACCCCCCGTCACCGACGGCTTCTACTACGACTTCGACGTCCCACGCGCCTTCACCCCCGAGGATCTCGAAGCGCTGGAAAAGCGTATGCGCCAGATCGTCAAGGAAGGACAGCTCTTCTCACGCCGGGTCTACGAGTCCAAAGAACAAGCGCGCCAGGAACTTGCGAACGAGCCGTACAAGCTCGAGCTCATCGAGGACAAGTCCGGTGACCCCGACGTCATGGAGGTCGGCGGCGACGAGCTGACCGCGTACGACAATCTCAATCCCCGCACCCGCGAACGGGAGTGGGGCGATCTGTGCCGCGGCCCGCACATTCCGACGACGCGTTACATTCCGGCGTTCAAGCTCACCCGCAGCTCGGCGGCCTACTGGCGGGGAAACCAGAACAACGCGAGCTTGCAACGCATCTACGGCACGGCGTGGGAGTCGCAGGAAGCCCTTGACCGCCACCTGGAGTTCATCGAGGAGGCGCAGCGCCGCGATCACCGCAAGCTCGGTGCGGAGCTGGACCTGTTCAGCTTCCCCGACGAAATCGGTTCGGGGCTGGCGGTTTTCCATCCCAAGGGGGGGATCATTCGCCGCGAGCTCGAGGAATACTCACGCCGCAAGCACATCGAGGCAGGCTACGAGTTCGTCAACACCCCGCATATCACCAAGGAACAGCTCTACATCACCTCGGGACACCTCGAGTGGTACGCCGACGGCATGTATCCCCCCATGCACATGGACGCCGAGTTCGACGAGGACGGCACGCTGCGCAAGCCGGGCCAGGACTACTACCTCAAGCCGATGAACTGCCCGATGCACCACCTGATCTTCCGATCACGCGGACGGTCGTATCGGGAACTTCCGTTGCGGCTCTTCGAATTCGGCTCGGTGTACCGCTACGAGAAGTCCGGTGTGGTGCACGGTCTGACCCGAGTCCGTGGCATGACTCAGGACGACGCGCACATCTACACCACCCGTGAGCAGATGCGCGACGAGCTGGCATCGCTGCTTCGGTTCGTGCTCGACCTGCTCGCGGACTACGGGCTGAATGACTTCTATCTGGAGCTCTCCACGAAGGACCCGGAGAAGTACGTCGGCTCCGACGAGGACTGGGGCGAGGCCACCGAGACGCTGCGTGAGGTCGCTGAAGCCTCAGGCCTGCATCTGGTGCCCGACCCCGGCGGTGCCGCGTTCTACGGACCCAAGATCTCCGTCCAGGTCAAGGACGCGCTGGGCAGAAGCTGGCAGATGTCGACCATCCAGCTCGACTTCAACATGCCCGACCGCTTCGAGCTGGAGTACACCGCGGCGGACGGCACCCGCAAGCGCCCGGTGCTCATTCACCGTGCGTTGTTCGGCTCGATCGAGCGGTTCTTCGGTGTCCTCACCGAGCACTACGCCGGCGCGTTTCCGGCGTGGCTGGCCCCCGTGCAGGTGGTCGGCATCCCCGTCGCCGACGATCACATCCCGTACCTCAATGGCCTTGCGAACCAGTTGAAGATGGCCGGTGTCAGGGCCGAGGTCGACGCCAGCGACGACCGGATGGCCAAGAAGATCGTGAACCACACCAACCAGAAGGTGCCGTTCATGCTCGTGGCCGGTGACCGCGACATCGAAGCCAACGCGGTGAGCTTCCGCTTCGGTGACCGTACGCAGATCAACGGTGTGCCACGCGACGAGGCGGTGGCGGCCATCGCCAAGTGGATCGAAAGCCGGCAAAACGCTACTCCGACAGCCGAACTGGTCAAGGTGGGCGCCCAGCCGTGACACGTGACGAGCGTCAGCACGAAGAGCGGGACGACGAGCACAGAATCGTCGACCACGGCGTCGGCGAGCCGGATCACCTGCAACGGCTATGGACCCCGCACAGAATGAGCTATATCGCCGAGTCCCCGTTTCGGCGCAACAGTTCCGATCCGTCGGAGCCGTTTACCGACATCCCGAAGATGGCCGACGAAGACGGGCTGATGGTGGCACGCGGCGAGCTCGTCTACGTGGTACTGAACCTGTACCCGTACAACCCGGGGCATCTCATGGTCGTCCCGTACCGCCGGGTATCTGAGCTCGAAGATCTCACCGACGCGGAGAGCGCGGAACTGATGGCGTTCACCCAGAAGGCGATTCGTGTCATCAAGAGTGTGTCCAACCCGATGGGCTTCAATGTCGGGCTGAACCTCGGCAAGGTCTCGGGCGGGTCGCTGGCCGAGCATCTGCACATGCACGTCGTGCCGCGTTGGATCGGCGACGCGAACTTCATCACCATCATCGGCGGCGCGAAGGTGGTCCCTCAGCTGCTGAGCGAAACGCGTGAACTGCTGGCGACGGAGTGGGCGAAGCAGTAATGAGCAATCTGTATCTGATGACGCGTGCGGCATACGAGAAGCTCTCTCGGCCCGTTGCCAAGGTCGCGCTGCGCGCGGGGCTCACCCCCGACAGCATCACCATCCTCGGCACCGCGGGGACGGTGTTGGGCGCACTCACCCTGTTCCCGATCGGCCAGCTGTGGTGGGGTGCTTTCACCGTCTGGATCTTCGTGCTCGCCGACATGCTCGACGGTGCCATGGCGCGTCAGCGGGGCGGCGGAACGCGTTTCGGCGCTGTCCTCGACGCCACCTGTGACCGGATTGGCGACGGAGCGATCTTCTGTGGCCTGTTGTGGTGGGCCGCGTTCGGCATGCGGAGCACGTCCCTCGTGGTGGCTACGTTGATCTGTCTCGTCACCTCGCAGGTGATCTCGTACATCAAGGCACGCGCCGAGGCCAGCGGGTTGTCTGCCGAGGGCGGCATGATCGAGCGGCCGGAACGGCTGATCATCGTGCTGCTCGGCGCCGGGCTTTCGGGGCTGTTCGGTATTCCGTGGCTGCTGCATGTGGCGATGTGGGTGCTCGCGGTGCTGAGCCTCGTCACCCTGGGTCAGCGCGTCCACAGCGTGCGTACCTCACCTGGAGCGATGGACCGCCTGACGAAGCCCGCCAGCGCTGACGGTGACGAACCGGAGACGTCGGGGGGACACCAGCCGGCCGGTGGACCTGGGGATGAGTCATGACGGCACCCCTGTGGGAGCTGATGTCGGGCAAATCGCTGAGCGGAAGAGTCGCCGACTGGGGATACGCCGCAGGCTGGCAGGTCGTTCGTGCGATGCCGGAAATAGTGGCGCGCAACGCCTTCGGGGCCGGCGCGTACTACGCCGCACGTGGCGGCGGACCCGAACAACTGCGCAAGAACCTCGCCCGAGTGATCGGTGTACCGCCCGAGCGGGTGCCCGACGGGCTCATGCGCGCGTCACTTGCTTCCTATGCCCGGTATTGGCGCGAGGCATTCCGGCTGCCCACGCTGGAGCTGGCCGCGGTCGCCCGACGGTTGGACGAAGTGAGCCTCGGAACGCACCGGCCTCAAGCGGCGTTGGACGCCGGTCGCGGCGGGATCATGGCGCTGCCGCACAGCGGCAACTGGGATATGGCGGGCGTCTGGCTCGTCCAGAAGCACGGCGCCTTCTCGACGGTCGCCGAGCGGTTGAAGCCCGAATCGTTGTACCGCCGCTTCATCGAGTACCGGGAAAGCCTTGGCTTTGAAGTGTTTCCGGCGTCCGGCGGCGAGCGCCCACCGTTCGAGCTGCTTGCCGATCGGCTACGCGATAACAAGCTCGTCTGCCTGATGTCCGACCGCGACCTCACCCGGTCCGGAGTCGAGGTCGAGTTCTTCGGCGAAGCCACCCGCCTGCCCGCCGGACCGGCCAAGTTGGCGATCACCACCGGCGCCCACCTGATTCCGGCGCACGTCTACTACGACGGTGACGACTGCGTCATCGACCTGCAGGAGCCGCTCGACACCACCTCCAACGACGTCACCGCCGTCACCCAGGCGTTGGCGAATCGGTTCGAGCGCAACATCGCCGCGCATCCGGCCGACTGGCACATGATGCAGCCGCAGTGGCTGGCCGACCTCTCCGACGAGCGGCGCGCCAAACTCGAGGCGACCTGATGCGCATCGGCATGGTCTGCCCCTACTCGTTCGACGTGCCGGGCGGGGTGCAGTCGCATGTGTTGCAGCTGGCCGAGGTGATGCACGACCGCGGCCACGTGGTCAGCGTGCTGGCGCCGACGTCGTCTCGAGCACAGGGCTCGCTGCCCGACTACGTGGTGTCGGGCGGTAAGGCGGTGCCGATCCCGTACAACGGATCGGTGGCGCGGTTGCGTTTCGGCCCGGCGACCCACCGCATGGTCAAGAAGTGGCTCGCGCAGGGCGAATTCGACGTGTTGCATCTGCACGAGCCCAATGCGCCGAGTCTGTCGATGCTGGCACTGAACATCGCCGAGGGTCCTATCGTCGCCACCTTTCACACCTCGACCACGAAGTCGTTGACGCTCAGTGTGTTCGAGCCGTTTCTGCGGCCGATGCACGAGAAGATCGTCGGCCGCATCGCGGTGTCGGACCTGGCGCGACGCTGGCAGATGGAATCACTCGGCAGCGACGCCGTCGAGATACCGAACGGGCTGGACGTCGATTCGTTCGCGTCGGCGCCGGCGATGGACGGCTATCCGCGCGTAGGCAAGTCAGTCCTGTTCCTGGGGCGGTACGACGAGCCCCGCAAGGGCATGGCCGTGCTGCTGCGCGCCCTGCCGCACCTGGTCGAGCGGTTCGGCGACATCGAGATCCTGATCGTCGGCCGCGGCGAAGAGGAGGAGTTGCGTCGCTCGGCAGGCAAACTCGCGAAGCATCTGCGGTTCCTGGGCCAAGTCGACGACGCCGCGAAGGCTTCGGCACTGCGCAGTGCGGATGTGTACTGCGCGCCCAACACGGGGGGAGAGAGCTTCGGCATTGTGCTCGTCGAGGCGATGGCCGCGGGTACTGCCGTGGTGGCCAGCGACCTCGACGCGTTCCGCCGCGTGCTGATGGACGGGACCGCGGGCCGGCTGGTACCGGTCGACGACCCGGCCGGATTGGCGGCTGGACTGATCGAGGTACTGGAGGACGACGAGGTCCGGGCACGCTACGTCGAGACGGCGGCCGAGGTGGTACGCCGCTACGACTGGTCGGTGGTGGCGCGCCAGATCATGCGCGTCTACGAGACGGTCGCCGGGGCGGGAGCGAAGGTTCGCGTGGCAGGTACGGCGAGCACCGCCGCGGGCACCGGGCTCGCGAGTACCAGAGGAAAGGCCAGGGGATTGAGGTGATCACCTGGATCCTCGTGATCGCGCTGGCGCTGCTTCTCGCGGTGCTGCTGTTGGTGGGCGCCTGGGCGTATCAAACCGCCAACCGGCTGGACCGGTTGCACGTCCGCTGCGACCTGTCCTGGCAGGCCCTCGACGGTGCGCTGGCGCGGCGGTCCGTGGTGGCTCGTGCGGTGGCCGTCGACTCCTACGGGGGTGCGCCGGCGGGTAAGCGACTGGCAGCGCTGGCCGATGCGGCCGAGCGTGCCCCGCGGCAGCGGCGTGAGGCTGCCGAGAACGAGCTGTCCTCGGCGTTGGCGATGGTCGAGCCGTCTTCGCTCCCGCACGCGCTGGTCGCCGAGCTGGCCGACGCAGAGGCGCGGGTCCTGCTGGCTCGCCGTTTTCACAACGACGCTGTCCGCGACACCCTCACCCTGCGCGAGCGCCCTGCGGTCAGAGTGCTGCGGCTCGGTGGAACCGCGCCGCTACCAAGCTATTTCGAGATTGCCGAGCGTGCGACGGCATCCGATGAGATGGCGCCCGCGCCCAACCAGCGGGTCTCGGCCCGCGTCGTACTGCTCGATCGCGACGGTGCGGTACTGCTGTTTCGTGGATCCGATCCCGCCGTCGCCGACGCACCGATCTGGTGGTTCACGGTCGGCGGCGCGGTCGAGCCGGGGGAGGCGCTCGCCGACGCCGCCGCGCGGGAGATCGCCGAAGAGACCGGCCTGCGGGTCAGCTCCGCCGATCTGATCGGGCCGGTGTGGCGCCGGGGCGCGGTCTTCGAGTTCAACGGCGTGCTCATCCACAGCGAGGAGAAGTTCTTCGTCTACCGGACCGACCGTTTCGAACCGTCGACAAGCGGTCACAACGACCTCGAGCGGCGCACGATTCATGGTCACCGGTGGTGCGATGAGACAATGATCGCCGAGCTGGTCGCCAAGGGCGAGACCGTATATCCGTTGCAGTTGGGTGAGCTCCTCGGTGAAGCGACGAGCTTGGCCGATCACCCGGTTGAAATGGCGCGGAGGCAGTTGCAATCGATCCGTTGATCTGCGGATTCTTTTGTATTTGCGGCCCTCATTAGACTGGATCAGTAGCGATTCGGAGGAGATAGCAGTGGATACCGCACCTAACGGGTCGGTGACCCAAACCGGAACCGCCCGGGTCAAGCGCGGGATGGCGGAGATGCTCAAGGGTGGCGTCATCATGGACGTGGTCACGCCTGAGCAGGCGCGCATCGCCGAGGGAGCCGGCGCGGTGGCCGTCATGGCGCTCGAGCGCGTGCCCGCTGACATTCGGGCCCAGGGTGGTGTCGCGCGGATGAGCGATCCCGATCTGATCGAGGGGATCATCGACGCGGTGACCATCCCGGTGATGGCCAAGGTGCGTATCGGGCATTTCGTCGAGGCGCAGATCTTGCAGAGCCTGGGGGTGGACTACATCGACGAGTCCGAGGTGCTCACTCCCGCCGATTACACCCACCATGTCGACAAGTGGAAGTTCACCGTGCCGTTCGTGTGCGGCGCGACCAACCTGGGTGAGGCGTTGCGCCGGATTACCGAGGGCGCGGCGATGATCCGCTCCAAGGGTGAGGCCGGCACCGGGGATGTGTCCAACGCCACCACCCACATGCGCGCGATCGGCGGTGCGATCCGTCGCCTCACGTCGCTGTCCGAGGACGAGTTGTTCGTCGCGGCAAAGGAATTGCAGGCGCCCTACGACCTTGTCGTCGAGGTGGCGCGGGCCGGCAAGTTGCCGGTCACGCTGTTCACCGCGGGCGGTATCGCGACCCCGGCCGACGCGGCGATGATGATGCAGCTCGGTGCCGAGGGGGTGTTCGTCGGTTCGGGCATCTTCAAGTCCGGGGATCCGGCTGGTCGGGCCGCCGCGATCGTGAAGGCCACCACGTTCTATGACGACCCCGACGTGCTGGCGAAGGTGTCGCGCGGGCTCGGTGAGGCCATGGTCGGTATCAACGTGGAGGACGTCGCGGCCCCGCACCGGCTCGCCGAACGCGGCTGGTAGAAACCATCCGATGAGCCGTTTCCGCGAACAGCAACGATAACCGTATGTCGATCGAACAGATCCTTGATCTCGAGCAACTCGAGGTCAACATCTATCGCGGCACCATGTGGAGCCCGGAGTCGGGGTTTCTGCAGCGCACGTTCGGTGGCCATGTCGCCGGCCAATCGCTGGTGTCCGCCGTCCGCACGGTCAACCCCGAGTTCCAGGTGCACTCGTTGCACGGCTACTTCCTGCGGCCGGGAGACGCGACGGCGCCGACGGTGTACATCGTCGAGCGGTTGCGTGACGGCGGCTCCTTCGTGACGCGTCGCGTCAACGCGATCCAGCACGGCGAGAACATCTTTTCGATGTCGGCGTCGTTTCAGACCGATCAGAGCGGCATCGAGCATCAGGACGCGGTGCCGTCGGCCGCACCGCCTGACGATTTGCCCGCATTGTCGGATATCAAGGCATTCGACGACGCGGGGTTCAAACAGTTCGCAGAGTGGGACGTGCGAATCGTGCCGCAGGACAAGCTGACCCGTCTACCCGGCAAGGCGTCACAGCAGCAGGTGTGGTTCCGCCACCGCGATCCGCTGCCCGACGACTACGTCCTGCACATCTGCGCGCTGGCCTACATGAGCGACCTCACGCTGCTCGGGTCGGCCCAGGTGCATCACGCCGACGAGCGCGGACATCTGATGGTCGCATCGCTGGATCATGCGATGTGGTTCATGCGTCAGTTCCGCGCTGACGAATGGCTGTTGTACGACCAGTCGTCGCCCTCGGCGTCGGGCGGCCGATCGCTGTGTCAGGGCAAGATCTTCAACCAGGACGGCGAGATGGTGGCGGCGGTGATGCAGGAGGGTCTCACCCGCTACAAGCGCGACTTCACACCGTGAGCACCCCGCATGTCGGCGTGCTGGCGCTTCAAGGCGACACACGCGAACATCTTGCGGCGTTGCGTGCCGCGGGCGCCGAGGCGTCGACCGTCCGCCGGTTGCGTGAACTGGAATCCGTTGACGCGCTTGTGATCCCCGGCGGTGAGTCCACCACGATGAGCCATCTGCTGCGGGAGTTCGAGCTGCTCGAGCCGCTGCGCGCGCGGTTGGCCGACGGTATGCCTGCCTACGGATCGTGCGCGGGCATGATTTTGCTCGCCACTGAGATCCTGGACGCCGGCACCGCCGGGCGCGACGCAACGCCGCTGAAGGCGATCGATATGACGGTGCGACGCAACGCGTTTGGTCGTCAGGTGGATTCGTTCGAGGATGACATCGACTTCACGGGTCTCGACAAGCCCGTGCACGCGGTGTTCATCCGGGCCCCCTGGGTCGAGCGCGTCGGCCCGGACGTCGAGGTGCTGGGGCAGGCCGCCGGTCATATCGTCGCGGTGCGTCAGGGCAAGATGCTCGCGACGTCGTTTCACCCGGAGGTGACCGGCGACCGTCGCATCCACAAACTCTTCGTGGACTTACTCTAGGTAGCGATTTCGGTGCGCAAACGTTCGCTCACCCTCTTTGCCACGCTGGTTGTGAGTCGGTTTGGGCCAGTGTGAAGGGGTTGGGTTGTGTCGATCAGTGCGGGGTTCAGCTCTGCCGAGATTCATGAGTTCGTCATTGAGTATCACTTGTTGCCTCATGGTCAGAAGGGATCCTGGCGTGCTGCTCAGGGGGTATCGGTGCGCCAGTTGAGGCGGTGGGAAGCCACGGTGTTCGCCGGTGATCTCGACCGGGGGCTTATTCCGCGAGAAGGTAGTGGTGTGACGGTTCCCCCGGCGAAACGATCGGCGCTGGCGATGGCGCAGACGGCGAAACAGGAGCGCGACGAGGCCGAAGTGGCTCGACTACAGGCGCGGGTACGCGAGCTCGAACACGCCAACGAGGCCCTGGGAAAGCTATCGGGCTCTTGCATGCGATGAACGCCGAAGAGCCCGATGCAGCCCTGACGATGACCGATCTCGACGATTCCTCGAGCGCGAGAACGGACTCGTCGCCGAGCTGAGCGCCGCGATCAGATCCCAGCGCCAGGCGCTGACGATGATCGGGTTGTCGCGTTCGACGTGGCATTACCGCCGCAAGCCGCGGCCGCGGGTGAGTAACCCGGTGCCGCAGAAAGATCGGGCCTACCCCGCGCGCATCTGCGCGGGTGACCGCGTGGTGATCCAGGACAAGATCATCACCGGCTGGCAGGCGGGCACGTCGGTGGACCATTCGTTTGCCGCCGCTTGGGATGACGGGGTGATGCTGGCCTCACGGCGGTCCTGGTGGCGTATCGCGGCCGCGATCGTCGATCAAAGCGCTCGTCCGATCTGCCCGACCCGCTCGACGAACAAGATTCCGCGGCCGGCACCAGTACTCAAAGCGACCGGCCCGCAACAGATCTGGAGTTGGGACATCACCGACCTGCGCACCCCGTGGCGGGGCGTGGCGTTCAAGGCGTACTCGATAATTGACATCTTCTCGCAAGATCGTGGGCTGGCGCGTCGAGCAACGCGAGAGCGACGATCTCGCCACGCAGATGTTCCAGACCGCGATCACCACCCACGGGTCGCCCGCAGTCGTGCACGCCGATTCTGGGCCGGCGATGCGCTCGACGGATCTCAAAGACCTCCTCGCCGATCTCGGCATCGCTCAGACCCACAACCGGCCACGGGTCAGCAATGACAACCCGTTCTCCGAATCGGAATTCCGCACGATGAAATACCGGCCGAACTATCCCGGTATCTTCGATGATCTCGATGCCGCGCGGGCCTGGGTAAACTCCTATGTCTCCTGGTACAACCAGCACCACCGCCACAGCGGGATCGCACTGTTCACCCCGCCGAGGTCCACGACGGGCAATGGACGCAGCGGTGGCTCCAACGCGACCACGCCCTCCAGGCCTACTACGACACCCACCCCGAACGATTCCGCGCACGCCCGCACACCGAATCACCCAAGGCCACTGTGGGCATCAACCTCCCACCCGAAAACGACCCCGACCGACTCCACGCAGCTTGACAACGCCCGTCAGCGGCTGTATGCGCACCGAATTCGCAATCAGCGGATGGGCAGACCCGTCACCGCGCGACCGATGACCAGCCGCTGAATCTCGCTGGTGCCTTCGAAGATGGTGAAGATCTTGGCGTCGCGATGCATCCGCTCGACCGGATATTCACGCGTATAGCCGTTGCCACCGAGAATCTGGATCGCCTCGTCGGTGACGTAGACGGCGGTTTCGCTCGCTACGAGCTTGGCCATCGACCCCTCGGCGTTGTCAAACGGTTTGCCGTTGCGGGCCATCCAGCCCGCCCGCCACACGAGCAGGCGCGCCGCGTCGATGCGAGCTTTCATGTCGGCCAATTTGAATGCGATGGCCTGGAATTCGCCGATCTTGCGGCCGAATTGCTCGCGCTGCAATGCATAGTCCAGCGCGTACTCATACGCCGCACGGGCCACGCCGACCGCCATCGCACCGACCGTCGGGCGGGTCCGCTCGAAGGTGGCCATTGCGGCCTGGCCTTTCGAACTCTTGCCCTCGCGGACTTTCGCGATCCGTTCCTCGAATTTGTCCCTGCCACCGATGATCAGGCGGCCGGGGATGCGGACGTCGTCCAGCACGACCTCGGCGGTATGCGACGCCCTGATGCCGTGCTTGAGAAATTTCTGGCCCTGCCGGAATCCGGGGGTGTTGGGCGGGATGATGAACGACGCCTGACCGCGGCTGCCCAGCTCGGGATACACAGACGCGACGACGATGTGCACCTCGGCGATGCCGCCGTTGGTCGCCCACGTCTTCGTACCGTTGAGCACCCATTCGTCGGTGGCCTCGTCGTAGCGTGCGCGCGTCAGGATTGCACCGACATCCGAGCCGGCGCCCGGCTCCGACGAACAGAAGGAACCGACCTTGGGGTCGTCGACTGTGCCGAACATCTGTGGCAAGAACTCGGCTATCTGCTCGGGCGTTCCGCCGCCGGCCAGCGATGCGGCCGCCAGGCCAGTGCCGACGATCGACAGCGCGATTCCCGCATCGCCCCAGAACATCTCCTCGAACGCGACGAGCATGCCAAGGCCGGACGGTTCGCCCGCCTGCTCGGCGAAGAACTCCATGGAGTAGACGCCGACCTTCGCGGCCTCCTGGATGATCGGCCACGGTGTCTCTTCGCGCTCATCCCATTCGGCGGCGGCCGGCCGGATCACGTCGGTGGCAAACTCGTGGACCCAGTCGCGAATGTGGACGAGGTCGGGTGACAGTTCGAGGTCGAACGACATACCAGTATCTTACTCCGGAGTAAGATACTGCGGAAGACGTGTGTGTTCGACCTAACACTGAACGGGTAGTAGCAGTCGGGACGACGACCGGACGGTGTTCAGGCTGCTGGTGCCGACACTCGCGTGCCGGAAGTTCATGATCGCGGGTGTCTTCGGATCCTGGTCGTCGCTCGTGAGCGTGAGCCGAATGCGGTCCCCGGGAGCGAATCGGCGGGCGTTGGACACCAACGGAATCCGATACTCGACGTCTTCGCCGATGGGCACGGGCGCGAACGTGCGGCACGGCAGGACGGGCGCGCCGTCCCGGCTGGCGTCCGCGTCGATCTCGCGAAGGCTCGCCCTGAGCCATCCGGCCGTCACCTCGGTGACGGTGCCGTCCGCGGCGACATGCTCGAGTGTCGCGATCCATGCCGTATCAGACGCGGTGGCCGATGCGACGAGGCGCAGCTCCACATCGCCGACAACTTCGATGGGTTCGCTCAGCGGCGCGCTGGTCCACGAAAGCAGCGACGGCGGATCTATGGGGCTGGCCTTCACGCGGTTGAGCCCGGCGCCCAGCGTCAGGTATTCGCGACCTCCCGGGGTGCCCTCGGCGGCGTCGAGCGTGCCGTCGGCGCGCAGCGCGAATTCTCTGAGAATCGTTGCGGCGGGAGGCCACTGGTCGGCGGTGTGCCAGCCGTCGGCGCCCGGCAGCACATAGCGAATTGGGGGACCGTCCATGATGCCGGTGTCCTGGCCCTTGAGCCAGTGGTCGTACCACGCCAGCGCCTCGTGGTGCAGGCTCTCCCATGGCCACGTCAGCCCGAACCGACCTAGCAGTGCCATCCGAACATTCGGGTTGTCCGCCAACGCTTCCCATGCTGCGAACGTCGACGGCAGATGCAGGGGCACGTTCTCCCAATCGCATCCCAGATACACCGGGATGTCGACGTTCTTCAGCAGCGGCAACAGGTTTCGCGCCTCCCACCAGTCGTCGCGCATCGGATGCTTGACGACGGCGTCCAGCCAGAGGTCGTCCCAGGGATGGGTGCTGTGCGGCAGCTTGAGCAGTGCACGCATCATCGTGACCGCGGCCTCGCCGTTCATGGTCGCGAACTTGCGATGCAGGGGCGGCGTGTTGAGGACTTTGCGAGCCAGGGCGATAGCGGGGTTGCGGCGCCAGAAGGCGTCGCTGCGGTCGGACGTCAGTCCCATCATCGATAGGAACGGTGTGATGAACGACGTGCTCACCAGGCCGTGGTGAGCGGCCGCCTCGTACAGGTCCGCGGTAACCGCGACGGGAAAGATCGCCTTCAGATGCGGTGGTTTCTCCACGGCCGCCTCGAGTTGTGTCATCGCGAAGTAGCTGATGCCGATCATCCCGACATTGCCGTCGCACCAAGGCTGTGCGGCGGCCCACTCGACAAGGTCGAACATGTCCCGGCGTTCCTGCGGGTCGAAGAACCCGAAGGTGCCGCCGGAGCCGCCCGTTCCGCGGACATTGGCGATCACGTGGACGTAGCCGCGCGGCACCCAGAAGTCGGTGGCGCCGGCCTCGATGAAGCCGGCGGGCGCGCCGAAGTCCTGCATCTGACGTGGGTAGGGCGACGCCGCGATCAACGCCGGATACTTGCCGTCCGCCGCAGGGCGATGGACGTCGGCAAGAAGGGTGACGCCGTCGCGCATCGGCACGCGGACGTTGTCGTCACTGTGGATCTTGAACTGCGGCAGGCTGAGATTGCGGTAGCCGCGCCCGGTGGTCTGCGGCCCGTTCAGCTGACGTTCGATCATGAGTCTCACGCTACGTTGAAATTAGTCTCAACGCAACGTGAAACTTTTGGTAGGCTGCTGGTCGTGCCAAAGAACACACCGCCCGGACCCCGTGACGAACGGGGAGTGCTGTCCGCGCGCATCCTCGCGGCCGCCCGCGAGGAATTCGCTCACCACGGCTGGGCCGGCACGACGATCAGGGCGGTGGCGAGGGCCGCAGACGTCGACCCCGCGCTCGTCTACCACTACTTCGGTTCCAAAGAGGCGCTGCTCGACACGTCGACCAATCCGCCGCAGCGCTGGCTGGAGAGTGTCGCCCGTACGTGGACCGCGCCGGTGGGCCAGCTGGGCGAGGCGCTTCTGAGGCTGATGCTCGGTGCGTGGGCCGATGAGGAGATCGGCCCGATGCTGCGCGCGATTGTGCTCACCGCCGCCCACGACGAGGCGACGCGCGAAAAGCTGCGCCGAGTCGTCGAGAGTGGCCTGATGGGCGTGTCGCAGCTGGGCATAGACGAGCGGGATCGTCTCAAGCGAAGTGGTCTGATCTCCTCGCAGATCATGGGCTTGGCGATGATGCGGTTCGTTTGGAAGATCGAACCCGTCGCATCGATGAGCGACGACGAACTCGTCTCAACCGTCGCGCCGAACCTGCAGCGCTACATAGAGGGAGCCTGACATGACGATGGTCGAACTCGAGCCGCAGCCCAGGATCGACACGATCGTGCGCCTGCCCGCTGGCGGCGACGCGCGCCGCACCGAGTACGTCGGCACCGCGTGGTTCGACGGCAAGCCGATTATTTCGGGGCTGACGCTGCAGCGATCTCCGAACGCGCCCCGGGGCTTCCGCCGTACCTCGTTCGAGACGGCGTTCTTCGTGCCGGACAGCCTGCCGTACGACCGCGGCCAGCTCGGCGGCGCGGTGCTCAGCGCCTCGGTCACGCTTCGCGCCTCCGGAGGTGACTCGAGCGCCATCGTCGACGCGGCCGCGACTTTCGTCGACGATCCCTCGGGGACGCCGACGTGGATTCAGCTGGCGGTGCAGGCCAACATCGGCTGGCCCGCCGGCATCGGCTATCGCATCGTCGCGCTGACGCCGCTCGACGCGGTTCGGTAGCGGGCAAATGTCCACGTAGACTCGTCGGTCGAAGCTTGAGCACGACTTCAGGAAGTGAGTAGTACACGCATGAGCGGCCATTCCAAGTGGGCGACCACAAAGCACAAGAAGGCCGTCATCGACGCACGCCGCGGCAAGAACTTCGCAAAACTGATCAAGAACGTCGAAGTGGCCGCGCGAGTCGGCGGCGGTGACCCTGCCGGGAACCCGACGCTCTACGACGCGATCCAGAAGGCGAAGAAATCGTCGGTCCCGAACGACAACATCGAGCGCGCCCGCAAGCGCGGCGCCGGCGAAGAAGCCGGTGGCGCCGACTACCAGAACATCACCTACGAGGGCTACGGCCCCAACGGTGTCGCGGTGCTGGTCGAGTGCCTCACCGACAACCGCAACCGCGCCGCGGGCGAGGTGCGCGTCGCGATGACCCGCAACGGCGGCAACATGGCCGATCCCGGTTCGGTGGCGTATCTGTTCTCTCGCAAGGGCGTCGTGACCCTGGAGAAGAACGGGCAGACCGAGGATGACGTGTTGACCGCGGTGCTCGAAGCGGGCGCCGAGGAGATCAACGACCTCGACGACAGCTTCGAGATCATCTGCGAACCAACCGATCTCGTCGCCGTCCGTACCGCGCTACAGGAGGCGGGTATCGACTACGAATCCGCGGAGGCCAGCTTCCAGCCGTCGGTGACGGTACCGGTCGACCTCGACGGCGCACGCAAGGTGCTCAAGCTCGTCGACGCGCTCGAAGACAGCGACGACGTCCAGGACGTCTTCACCAACATGGACATTCCCGACGACGTCGCGGCTCAACTCGACGACGAGGGATAGCCCTCGAGGAACTCGCCGATTGCCCGCGCGGTTTCCTCGGGCTGATCGAGCATGATGAGCACCTTGGCGTCGTCGACGTAACGCAATGTGCCACCGGTCAATTCGGCCAATGCCTCGGCGTGCGCGACGGGCATCACGCGATTGCGGCTCCACAGCACCAGCACGTCGCCCGAGAAGTCGGCGAGCCGGTTGGTCGCGCGCACGAGCGAGGACTTGTCGAACCTGGTCCGTGCGTACTTGAGCAGGTCGCGGCGGATCCGCACGTCGGCGATTCCCGCATTCGTCCACGCCTCGACGATGTGTTGGGGGATGCGTTTGGCGGCCATCATGCCGAAGAGGAAGAAGCGGCGACGCAGCCAGCCGATGCGCAACTGCTGCATCGCCATCTTGACGGTCCCGGTGGTGCGGGTGCCGACCCAGGTGACCTTGCCGGGGAACCCGGGAGGGAAGTTGTCGAAGGCCTCTGACGGGCAGATCACGAGTCGGGCGATGCGTTTGTCGCGACCGACGTCGGTGAGGAACAGCGGACCGCCCCAGTCGGACACCACGAGCGTGACGTCGGTGAGATCCAGTGCGTCGAGGAAATCAGCGACGACGTCGACCATGCCCGGCATCGTCAGGTCGGCATCCTCGCGCATCGGGATGCGGTGCCCGCCGATCGGCAGCACCGGCAGCACGTAGCGGTAGCCGGCCGGCAGGTGCGGTAGGGCGAGGTCCCACTGTGTGTCGTTCATCAGCAGACCGTGCAACAGCACCACCGGCGGGCCGTCCGGGTCGCCTTCCTCGCGGTATTCGATGCTCCCGGCGGAAACGACAAGCTCCATCTTTTTCCCCTGATTAGAACGTTGATTCTAGAACGTATGCTCTAGTGTGTCGGCAGGAGACGTCAATGGCAAGATCCACGCGCGAAGCAATCCTCACCGCCGCCGCAGAGCTGATGCGGCACCGCGGGTACGCGGCGGTGGGCATGAAAGACATCGCCCACGCGTCGGGTGCGCCGATCGGCTCGCTGTACCACCACTTCCGAGGGGGCAAGGTTCAGATCGCGCGTGAAGCTCTGATCAACGCGGGAGCGGCGTACGGGCTACTCATCCCGACGCTCATCGACGAGTACAACGACCTCGGCCAGGCGATCGAGGGCGTCTTTGCACAAGCCGCCGAGGATATGGCCAGCACCGGCTTTGCCAATATGTGCCCGGTCGCGAGCGTGGCGGCCGAGGTCGCCGACACAGTGGCGGAGCTGCGCGAGACCTCGGCGTCCGTGTTCAGCGGCTGGATCGAGGGCGGCGCCGCGTACTTCGCCGCTCGCGGACTCGATGGCGCGAGGGCCCGCGACGTGACGTTGGCGATCATCGGGGCCCTCGAAGGCGCCTTCGTGGTGGCGCGCACGCTGCGCAGTACCGAGCCGTTGCTCGCGGCGGGGCGGACGCTGGCGCCGCACTACCGCGGCGTGACGCTGGCCAGGGCCTCAGCCGCGGCCGTTGGACCGCGCTAGGTCGTCCTCGTACTCGTCGGCGTGATCGTCGAAGGCGCGGGCGCGCGCTTCGGCCTCGGGGCTGCCGGAGAACATGCCCGACGCCACCCGAGGCGTCGTGCCCTCCTCATCGTCGCTGCGCACCCTGGATTCGGCGGGCGCGGCCGGCTCGATGAGCTGGATCGGCCGCACCTGCCTGTGCTGCACCCAATCGACCATGCCCTCGCGCACCGCACATCGCAGGTCGAACAGTGCACCGGCGTTCGGGGCGCTGACCACGATGCGCACGCGGACCATGCCGCCGACGGCATCGGTCACCTGGAGGACACCGCGACGGCCGTCCCACAACTCGCTCTCGGCGAGCAAGCGGTCCAGTTCGGCACGCATGTCGTTGAACGGTACGGAGAAGTCGACGTCGAACTCGACTGTGCCCATGATCTCGGTGTCGCTGCGGGTCCAGTTCTCGAACGGCTCGGTCGTGAAGTAGGTGGACGGCAGCACGAGTCGACGTTCATCCCACAGTCGCACCACGACATAGCTGAGGGTGATCTCCTCGATGCGGCCCCACCATTGGCCGTTCTCGAGCTGGACCACATCGCCGACGCGGATGGCGCCGGAGAACGCGATCTGCATCCCCGCAAAGAGTGCGCCGAGCGAGGTCTGCGCGGCGAGACCCGCGACCACGGACAGCAGGCCGGCCGAGGCGAACACCGTGGCGCCGATGTTGGAGAACGACGGAAAGGTCATCAGGATCGCCGCGCCGCCGAGGATCACGACGACGGCGATGGCGAGTCGACGCAGCACCGTCACCTGGGTGCGGACGCGTCGCCACCGGCGGTCGGCGTCGGAGATCTCCTCGCCGCCGCCGCCGTAACGGGCGATCATGCGCCGTTCTGCGACCCGCACCAGGCCGACGACCAGCCAGGTGAGGCTGACGATCAATAGGATCAGCAGGGTGTGGTCCACCCATCCGCGCCACGAGTCGGCGGGGTCCGATGTGCGTCGCACCGCGATCGCCGCGGCGAGGACCATGAGCGCGGCGCGCGCCGGGAGACGAGTGAGCACCTCGATGTCTCTGAGAAGGGCGCTGCGACGGCTGGCCCGCGTCAGCAGCCAGGTGAGGATCACCCCGACCACGTAGACGGCGGCCACGGCACCTGCCGCCCACGCCAACGTCATGGCGAGATTTGTCGCGGTCTCCAGTTTCTGGTCGTCGGGCATATGTGTGAAATCAGCTCCACGGATTGGGGGACGGTTCTCTCGCGACGCTAGCGACGGTTGCAGGACTAGTCACATCGCCGCGTCGCGACAAACGGCTTCAATCGCGCGGAATGCCCGGTCCGCCACGCAAAATAACTGTTCGTGGCAGTTCTCACAGATCCCAACGGCACCGTCTGGTCGATCAACCGGCGGCTGTGGCCGTTCCCAGGCGACGCGCTTGACCTCTCATTCGGCCTGTTCGAGGTGGTCATCGGCATTGTGTTCGCGCTGCTGTGGCCCTTCTGGCTACTGGCCAAATTCTGCGGTGTGAGGTGGGTGATCACCGTCGAACGCAACGGCCATCAGGTGGGCCGAGAGCTCGTACGCGGATGGAACGGATCCAAGCGCCGCGTCAACGAGATCGCACGCGAGGTCGCTTCCGGCGGACGTTCAGGGCACATGGTGATCTAGCCGTGAGAAACGCGTCGATTCGCCGCCGCACCGGGCGGTCCGCCCGGTGATGGGGCGTGTCGAGCCCCTGAGGTGTCCGCTGCCGGAGTTAAGCTCCTTCGAACAGGTGTTCACAGGCAAGGAGCTGCCACGTGCGGGTGATGGGTGTCGACCCTGGGTTGACGCGGTGCGGGCTGTCCGTCATCGAGGGCGGCACCGGTCGTCGGGTCATCGCGCTGGACGTCGACGTGGTCCGCACTCCGTCCGACGAGCCGCTGCATCGTCGGTTGCTCACCATCAGCGACACCGTCGAGTACTGGATGGACACCCACCGGCCCGACGTCATCGCGATCGAGCGAGTATTCGCCAACCAGAACGCGAACACGGCGATGGGCACGGCGCAGGCCGGCGGTGTCATCGCGCTTGCCGCCGCCAGGCGTGACATCGACGTGCATTTCCACACACCCAGCGAGGTGAAAGCCGCCGTCACCGGAAACGGTCGGGCCGACAAAGCGCAGGTCACCACGATGGTCACCAAAATCCTTGCCCTGCAGGCGAAACCGACGCCCGCCGATGCGGCCGACGCGCTGGCATTGGCGATCTGTCATTGCTGGCGGGCTCCGATGATCGCGCGGATGGCCGCGGCCGAGGCCATGGCGGCCGAGCAGAAACGCAAGTACCAGGCCACGATCAAGGCGAAGGCAAAGGCGGCACGATGATTGCATCCGTTCGCGGGGAGGTCCTCGACATCGCTCTCGACCATGTTGTCATCGAGGCCGCGGGCGTCGGCTACAAAGTGATGGCGACGCCGACCACGCTGGCGACGCTGCACCGCGGCGACGAGGCCCGGCTCATCACCGCGATGATCGTGCGCGAGGATTCGATGACGCTGTACGGCTTTTCGGACGCCGACGCCCGCAACCTGTTTCTGACGCTGCTCGCGGTGTCCGGTATCGGGCCCAGCATCGCGTTGGGCGCGCTGGCGATGTACGACGGGCCCACGCTGCGGCGCGCCATCGCCGACGGCGACATCACGGCGCTCACTCGCATCCCGAAGGTCGGCAAGAAGACCGCTGAGTTGATGGCGCTGAGCCTGCGCGACAAGATGGGCGCCGTCACGCCGTCGGGGGCCGTTGCGATGAACGGCCACACCGTGCGCGGACCTGTCGTGGAAGCGCTTGTCGGCCTTGGCTTTGCGCTCAAGCAGGCCGAGGAGGCCACCGACAAGGTGCTCGCCAATGAACCCGAGGCCACCCAGACGACGGCATTGCGCTCGGCCCTGTCGATGTTGGGTAAGAAATGAATCGGTTCGAGGACGAGGAATCGGACGACCGCGAGGTCACTCCGGCGCTGACAGTCGGCGAGGGGGATATCGACGCCAGCCTTCGGCCGCGTTCGCTCGGGGAGTTCATTGGTCAGCCCCGGGTCCGCGAGCAACTGCAGCTGGTTCTCGAGGGTGCCAAGAACCGCGGTGGCACACCGGATCACATCCTGCTGTCGGGCCCGCCGGGGCTGGGCAAGACTTCGCTGGCGATGATCATCGCCGCCGAGCTCGGCACCTCGCTGCGGGTCACCTCCGGACCGGCGCTGGAACGGGCGGGCGACCTGGCGGCCATGCTGTCGAACCTCGTCGAGCACGACGTGCTGTTCATCGACGAGATCCACCGCATCGCCAGGCCCGCCGAAGAAATGCTGTACCTCGCGATGGAAGACTTCCGCGTCGACGTCGTGGTCGGGAAGGGACCGGGCGCGACGTCCATTCCGCTCGAGGTAGCCCCGTTCACGCTCGTCGGCGCCACCACCCGCTCGGGTGCCCTGACGGGCCCCCTGCGTGACAGGTTCGGCTTCACCGCGCACATGGACTTCTACGAGCCAGCGGAACTCGAGCGGGTGCTGACGCGGTCGGCCGGCATCCTCGGTATCGAGCTGCAGGGCGACGCAGCCACCGAGGTCGCGCGGCGCTCGCGCGGCACACCGCGTATTGCCAACCGATTGTTGCGACGGGTTCGCGACTTCGCCGAGGTCCGGGCCGACGGTGTCATCACCCGTGACATCGCGAAGTCCGCCCTGGCGGTCTACGACGTCGACGAGCTGGGGTTGGACCGCCTCGACCGCGCCGTATTGTCCGCGCTGACACGCAGTTTCGGTGGTGGCCCCGTCGGAGTGTCGACACTGGCGGTCGCGGTGGGGGAGGAGGCCACTACGGTCGAGGAGGTGTGCGAGCCGTTCTTGGTGCGTGCCGGCATGATCGCCCGTACGCCGCGCGGCCGCGTCGCCACCGCTCAGGCCTGGACTCATCTCGGAATGACACCCCCGGCCGGAGCGACCGGTTTCGGGCAGCCGGGCCTGTTCGAATAGGAGACAGTGACATGGGATTCGCGGGACTCTTCTTCGCCGGTCTGGCCGCCTTGTTGCACGTCTACATCTGGGTGATGGAGTCACTGACGTGGACCTCGGCCAGGACCAGGGCCACCTTCGGCACCACCGAGGAGGAGGCGTTGGCCACCAAGGAACTGGCGTTCAACCAGGGTTTCTACAACCTGTTCTTGGCGATCGTCACGCTAGCGGGCATCGTCATCGGCGGACTCGGTCACAACTACGTCGGGCTTGCGCTCATCTTTGCAGGCACCGGTTCCATGCTTGCCGCTGCGCTGGTGCTGCTGGTGTCCTCGCCCGACAAAGCTCGCGCTGCCATCACGCAAGGCATCCTGCCGTTGATCGCGATCGTGCTCTTGAGCATCGGGCTGACGCTTTGAGCCCGCCGTACTACCTACAGCAGACCCAACAGCTGCAGGTCGGTGACGTACTTGACGATGATCTCGGCCGTGACGTGCGGAATGTCCTTGTCCGGGCCGATTTTCGCGTCCTGCACCGCGGCGCGGAATCGGTCGGTCGTCGCGAAGGAACCGAGAAGCGGCTTGGCGGGCTGCGCGTAGCTGTGGAGCAACGGCAACAGCGAAGCCTGACGCCGGCGGTCGGGTAGACCCCGCATGCCCATCTCGAACCGCTGCAGCCATTCTCCGTAGTCCGCGACGCGGTCGATCGGATAGCCGGCATCGACCAGCCAGTCCACGAACTCGTCGAGACCGAGGCCGTCGTCGTGCGGGTTCATCACGTGGAAGGTCTCGAACCCGTAGCTGTGGTGTGCCCCTAGCGTGGAGATCGCATCGGCGATGAAATCGACTGGTAGACCATCGTAGTGGGCTCGCTGGCGATGGCCCGCGGCGTCCAGCTCGTAGAACGAACCCGGTGCGATCCCGGTGGCCACCAGGCTGAGCATCAGCCGGGTGAACATATCGGGCACGTTGAGCTGGCCGGCGTACTTCGGCTCCGCGAGGATCATGTCGCACCGGAACACCTCGACCGGCAGACCGCTCAGATCGTGAGCTTCGCGCAGCAGCACCTCACCCGCCCACTTGCTGTTTCCGTAACCGTTGGCGTAGCTGTCGTTGACCACGCGCGTCGCGCTGATCTGGCGCACGTCGGCGTCCTCGACGAATGCCGACGGCTCGATCTGATCGCCGACACCGACGGTCGACAGGTAGACGAACGGCTTCAACTTCGAGGTCAGCGCCAGCCGGATCAGCTCCGCGGTGCCGACGACGTTGGGACCGAACAACTGGTCGTAGGGCAGGACGTGGTTGACCAGTGCGGCCGGATCCACGATCAGGTCGACGGTGTCGGCCAGCCGCTGCCAGGTCGTTTCGTCGAGCCCTAGACCGGGTTCGCCTTTGTCGCCCGCGAGCACCTCCAAATGCCCTGCAGCCAAACGCCGGTAGTGATCGAGCAGGGCGGGATCGCCGCTGTCGAAGGTTTCGTCCAGGCGCTGCCGCGCCGTGGCGTCGTCCTTGGCGCGCACCAGGCTGATCACCTTGCCGCCGACGAGGCTCATCCGTTCCAGCCAGTCCAGGGCGAGATAGCGGCCGAGGAAACCGGTCGCGCCCGTCAGCAACACGGTGCGCACCTCCTGGCTCGGGTAGGGCAGTGCAGGTGCGTTCGCCAGCGTGTGGGCATCGAGGAACTTGCCCAGCGTCAGATCGCGGGCATGGATCTCCGTGGCTGCGCGACCGTGGACGGACGCGAACGTCGGGCGGGTGCTACCGGAGCGTTCTGTTTCGATGTATTCGGCCAGCGCCCCAAGGTCGTTGGCGGGGCTGACGATCACGCCCACCGGAACCTCGACAAAGAAGATGTCATGTAGCAGGTTCGCAAACGTCAATGCCGACAACGAATCCCCGCCCAGATCGGTGAAGTGCGCATCGGGTGACAAGTCCGCCGCCGCGCTACCCAACAGCGCGGCGGCCGCCCGGGTGACCGTCTCGATCACCGGGCGAGTCGCGCCACCCTGCCGCAGCTCGCGCAGCTCGGCCGCCTGACCCTGAGCAAGATCCTCGTACAGTCCCTCCAGCTGGGGGCCGTAAATCTCCTTCAGCTTGGGTCGTGCCAGCTTGCGGATGCCGGTCAGCAGACCATTCTCGAGCGTGAACGCCGTTGTCTCCAAGATGAAGTCGCGCGGCACCTCGAACGACTGGAGATCCTCCGCCTTGGCGACATCAGCCAGCGACTCGCCGATCAGTGCGCGCAGTTCGGACGTGTCGTGCTGGGACAACGCCTCGGGCGTGGGCACGATCACGGCCAACAAGTAGGACCGGGCGCTGTTGCCGTAGATGTAGATCTGCCGCACCAGCGGGCTGGTTTCGAAGACCGCTTCCAGCTTGGAGGCGGTGACGAACTCGCCTTGAGACAGCTTGAGCACGAAGTTGCGCCGATCGACGTACTGCAATCGATCAGGCCCGAGTTCGGCCACGACGTCGCCGGTCCGGTAGAAGCCCTCCTCGTCGAACACCTCGGCGGTGACTTCGGGACGCCTGTAGTACCCGGGAAACATGTTGACGGTCTTGATCAGCAGTTCGCCTCGGGGATAAGGACGATCGGTACTGAAATAGCCGAGGTCCGGCACATCCACCAGCTTGTAATCGATGACCGGCGGACGCTGCACTTTGCCGTCGAGGAAGACCCCGCCGGCCTCGGTCGAGCCGTAGCCGTCAAGCAGTTCGAGGTCCAGGAACGACTCGACCCACATCTTCAGATCCGACGACGTGGGAGCCGATCCGGTAACCGCGGTGAGATAACGATTGCCGATCATCTGCGTCCGCACTTCGTCGATGAACTCCGCGTCCGATTTCGTGTCGGTGGCCTCGGCGGCACGACGATCGACCCGGCTGTGCACCTCGGCGGACAACATGTCCCAGACGCGAGGCACGAAAGACAGGTGCGTGGGCCGCACCAGGGCGAGGTCTTCGAGGAAGGTCGACAGGTCGCTCTTGGCCGCGAAGTAGCCTGTGCCGCCGTGGGATAGCGCACCGAAGAGACCCGATCGACCCATGACATGGCTCATCGGCATGAAGCTCAGCACGATCGACGGTTCGACGCTGTCGGCCCAACCCCAGCTCGCCGGACGCCACAATTTTCCGGTCATCTCACGGGTGTAGATGGCGCCCTTGGGCGCACCGGTGCTGCCGGACGTGTAGATCAGAAGCGCCATATCGTCGGTGTCACGATGGGCCTCAGGCCTGGCGGGCAACGTTTTTCCGCGCTCCAACGCATCCTGCAAGGTCTCCACCGCGACGGTGCTCTCGGCTTCGGCGAGCCGTGCGCGCACGGCGTCGTACGCCTCGCGGTGGTCGGTGATCGCTGGGTCGTAGTCGAAGACAACGAGGGTGGACGGCGCATGGCCGGACAGGACGAGTTCGGCTGCGTCGTCGACGTAGTCGATGCTCGACGCGATGACGGCAGGCTCGGTCTCGGTGACGATGGGTCGCAGTGCCGTCAGCGGGGCACTTGTCTGAAGCGGCACCGCGACGGCGCCCAACGGAATGGTCGCGACGTCGATGACCGTGTAGTCGATGCTGCCGAATCCTAGGATCGCCACGCGGTCACCGGGGTGCACATCGGTCAGCGCCCTGGTCAACGAGCCGATGCGGTCGTCCAGTTCGCGATACGTGATGGTGTTGTAGTGGGGCAGAAGCGTGGCGGAGGTGCGACCTCGACGGTCTTCGACGTAGTCGACGGCGCGCTCCCCGAGGGCGGGACGGTCGGCGTAGGCCGTAAGCACGGTGCGCACGACGGCATCCAGCGACAGCCCGGGATCTTCGATCGCCCGGCTGACGGCCGGATCGGGTTTGGCCGCGGCGAACTGGGGGTCGGTCGCGGTGAGGTCTGCGATGCGTCGCGCGAGGCGCTCTTCACGAGTATCAGTGGACATCGAGGAACCCTTCGATAACACAGATGATTGGGTCGGGCGCTGCGTCGAGCCCACTGATAGAAATATCGTTAGCAAAGCTAAAGCTATTCCGTCAGGCTGCTGGCAGTTGGCTGTGAGGCCGACGGTCAGCAGGTAGAACGACCGCCGGCGCGTCGTGGCTTTCGTCACAGCTCGTCGGGCTGTTTCGGGGCCACGACACTGCGGGTTACGCGGCCCACCGTTCGGGTATCCCGACCCACATGACTGACACGCGAGTTCGGACCCGCGGCGGACGCCTCCATATGCGGCGCAGTCGCGGCGCAATGAGCGGATTACTCCTGATCCTGCTGGGCGCTTTCGGTGCGCTCATCCCATTCGTCGGCCCGTACTTCGACTTCGCCTTCAGTCCGGACGCGGCGTGGGCGTGGACGGATGCCCGCGGATGGCTACAGGTATTGCCCGGCGCGGTCGCCGTCGTCGGCGGTCTGCTGCTGCTGGTGTCCCGTAACCGCGCGACGGCGATGCTCGGCGCCTGGCTTGGCGCAATCGCAGGCGTATGGTTTGTCGTCGGTCGGGCGGCGGCGAGACTCTTGGCCATCGGGGACGCCGGAGCGCCCGTGGCGGCGACGGAGACCAAGTCCGTGGCGCTGGAGTTGGCGTACTTCTACGGGCTTGGCGCGTTGATCGTTTTCGTCGGCGCGGCGGCGGTGGGCCGCATCTCCGTTCGCAGCGTGCGTGACGTCGAGTACGTCGACACCCCGGCCGCTGCGGACGTGCAGCCGCAGCCCGCGTACTCGGACACCGACGAGGTCACCGAGATTCAGCCGACGGGGACCGACACCGGTCGGCACCGCAGCTGGCGTGACACGTTCGGCAAGCGCACCGCCGTCCGCTAGTCCAGCGCGAAATAGGTTTCACATTTTGTGGGCCCTATTTTTCCGCGTCGCGAGGGACCTGAGCCGAATATGCCTTGTGCCAAGCTCTGAGCGAAATTGTCGCTCAACTACTACAGCTAAGTTCGAAGTCGCCGACATTGTCGCTCTGAGCTTGGCATCACACATGTCCCTTACCCAGCCGGTCTCGGCCTGCGCTGGGCGGCAGGCTGCGGGCCCACCGACGCCTAGCTCCGCGAGTCCTTCGGGTCGAGGTCGTCGAGCAGGCGCTGCATCGTGGTCGTCATCTGCGCGAAGTTCTTCTCGCCGACGACCTTTGACCAACGTTTCTCGATGTCGGCGACGCGACCACCCGCGTCGGCCATCAGCGACTGCCCCCGCTTGGTCAGGTCGATGAGCTTCGCGCGACCGTCGGCGGGGTCGGGCCGCCGGATCAGATAGCCCAGATCGACGAGGTCGTTCACGATTTCTGAGGTGGCCGCGAGGCTGAGTTGCGCGCGGTCGGCCAGTTCGGTGAGACGAATGCCGCCCATTCGGATATTGCCGAAGATCTGAAAATGCGTCTCGCGCACGTCGCCGTATCCGGCTTCCGCGCGTGGCGCGGCGAGGTCATTACGAAACTCTCGCAACAACCTGACCAGCAGCTGCCCGATCGCCAGACGATCGGGCGCCGGATCTCTTGACGCGGCCATGTTTGATGAGGATACTACGGATACCGAAGTTTCGGTTTCCGAAGTAAAAGAGGGCACGGCGATGAACACCTTCAGTCCGAATCTCGTCAGCACCGACCTCGGCCGGCTGCACGTCCGACGCAGCGGGACGGGCCCGCCGGTGGTGTTGTGGCACAGCCTTTTCGTCGACTCGCGATCCTGGGGTTCATTGGCGGATGACTTGGCCCGGGACCACACGGTGTACAGCATTGACGGGCCGTCACACGGGAAAAGCGAGGCCGTGCGGCGCGATTTCACGTTCGCCGAACTCGTCGTCGCCGCCGAACAGGCCCTCGACCGCCTCGGACTGACCGAACCCGTCGACTGGGTGGGCAATGCGTGGGGAGGTCACGTCGGAATTCGGCTAGCCACCGGATCGCGGCTGCGGACGTTGACCACCATCGGCACACCGGTGCAGGGGTTCAATTTGCGGGAGAAGTTCACGATGGCATGGCCACTCGTCGAGATCTACCGGTTCACCGGGCCGAGCGGATTCATCATGACGCAGCTGTTCGACTCTTTGCTCGGGAGGGAATCGATCGCTGCTCAGCCGGAACTGGCCGAGACGATCATGGCATCATTCCGCGACGCTGACCGCAAGGCCATGTTCCACGCGATGCGGTCGATGATGCTGAAGCGCACCGGCATCGAGGATCTACTGCCGAGCATCAAGGTGCCGACGCTGGTGATGTCCGTGCGCGACGACGTCACCGGATGGCGTCCTGACGAGGCGCGACGAACCTGTGCCGTCATACCGAACTGCCGTGTCGAGGAGGTTGCGGGCACCGGCCACATGTCGCCACTGCTGATCGATCGCGAACTGGTCCTGCGATCGATCACGGAATTTCTCGACCGCGAAATGGAATTCCAGCAGCGAAAGTGCGACTAGCGACCTGCTGGAATGCCATTTCGCAAAGTCCGCTTAGCCGGTGAAGGCCATCACGTGCTTGATGCGCGTGTAGTCCTCGAAGCCGTACATCGACAGGTCCTTGCCGTGGCCCGACGACTTGTACCCGCCGTGCGGCATCTCGGCGACCAGCGGGATATGCGTGTTGATCCATACGCAACCGAAGTCCAGTGCCGCGGAAACCCGCAGTGCTCGGGACACGTCCTTGGTCCACACCGATGACGCCAGGCCGTATTCGGTTCCGTTGGCCCACGCGATCGCCTCGTCCTCATCGGAGAACGACTGCACCGTGATCACCGGGCCGAAGATCTCCTGCTGAACCAGCCGGTCGTCCTGGCGAAGGCCGCCGATGACCGTTGGCGCCACGTAGAAACCCTTGTCGCCCTGACGTTCTCCACCTGCAGCCACATTCGCGTGCGACGGCACATCGGTGAAGAACGACAGCACCCGCTCCATCTGGTTGACGTTGTTGACCGGCGGCACCCACGCGTCCTCGTCGTCGGAGGCCTTGCCGAACGTCGTCGTGGCGCCGCGCGCCTGCTCGGCGAGCGCATCGGTCAGGTCCGACGCCACCTTCGACGTCGCCAGCACACGGGTTGCCGCCGTGCAGTCCTGACCCGCGTTGAAGTATCCGGCCGTCGCGATTCCCTCTGCGGCGCTGGCGATGTCGCTGTCATCGAACACGATCACCGGCGCCTTGCCGCCCAGCTCCAGGTGCGTGCGCTTCAGGTGCCCACCCGCACTCACGGCGACCGCGCGCCCCGCAGCCACCGAGCCCGTGATCGACACCATCTCCGGCGTCGGATGCGCGACCACCGCAGCGCCGGTATTCCGGTCGCCGCACACGACGTTCAGCACACCCGGCGGGAAGTGCTTGGCCGCTATCTCGGCGAGCATGACGGTTGTGACGGGCGTGGTGTCGCTGGGCTTGATGACGACTGTGTTGCCCGCGGCGATGGCCGGACAGAACTTCCAGATCGCCATCATCATGGGGTAGTTCCACGGTGATACCTGGCCGATCACACCGACCGGCTCGCGACGAATCCACGATGTGTGATTCTCCATATACTCACCGGCGGACTTGCCCTCCAACATCCTTGCCGCACCGGCGAAGAAGCGAATCTGGTCGACCATCGGCGGAATCTCTTCGGCCGTGGTGACATGGTTCGGCTTCCCCGTGTTGCGGCCCTCGGCCTCGACGAGCGCCTGGGCGTTGCGCTCCACGTCGTCGGCAAAATCGAGCAGTGCCTTCTGACGGTTGGACGGGGTCGTGCGCTTCCAGTCCTTGAATGCCTTCGACGCCGCGGCATACGCGTTGTCGATGTCGGCCTCATTGGAAATGGGTGCGGTGGCGTACTCCTCGCCGGTGCTCGGATCGACGAGCGGCATCGTGGCGCCGCTGACGGAGTCGACGGGTTCGCCGCCAATGAAATTCTGGACCTTGGTCACAGCGTGAACTTCCTTTCTTTTAAAGGTCTTTGAGGACAAGTGCCAGAACATCGAGACCTTCGACGAGAAGGTCGTCGCTGATGGTCAGCGGTGGCAAAAACCGCAGCACGTTGCCAAATGTGCCGCAGGACAACACGATCACGCCCGCGGCGTGGCAGCCGCCGCACAGCGCTTTGGTCAGGTCGGCATCGGGCTCGGTGGTGCCGGACTTCACCAGCTCCATCGCGATCATGGCGCCGCGGCCGCGTACGTCGCCGATCCGGTCATCCTCGGCCTGCAGCCGTCCGAGTCGATCCTTCATCAGAGCTTCGATCTGCTGCGCCCGCTCGACGAGCCCGTCGGCCTGGATCGTCTCGATGGTCGCCAGCGCCGCCGCGCACGCGACCGGATTGCCGCCGTAGGTACCGCCGAGCCCGCTGACATGTGGCGCGTCCATGATCTCGGCGCGCCCGGTCACCGCGGACAGCGGCATGCCGTCGGCGATGCCCTTGGCGGTGACGATCAAATCGGGTTCGATGCCCTCGTGTTCGCACGCGAACATCGCCCCGGTGCGGGCGAACCCGGTCTGTACCTCGTCGGCGATGAACACGACGTTGTTCTTGCGGCACCAGTCCAGCAGCGCGGGCAAAAAGCCGTCGGCGGGCACGATGAAGCCGCCCTCACCCTGGATGGGTTCGATGATGACCGCGGCCAGGTTGTCGGCACCGACCTGCTTGTCCATCACTGCGATGGCACGCTTGGCCGCCAGCTCACCGTCGGTGGCCATCTCCTTGCCGAATTCTGCGTCGCGGAACGGATACGACAGCGGTGCTCGGTAGATCTCCGGTGCGAACGGGCCGAAGCCGTGCTTGTAGGGCATCGACTTCGCGGTCAACGCCATGGTCAGGTTGGTCCGGCCGTGATACGCGTGGTCGAACGACACCACCGCCGATTTCCGGGTGTACGTTCGCGCGACCTTGATCGCGTTCTCCACCGCTTCGGAGCCCGAGTTGAACAGTGCCGACCTTTTGTCGTCGCTGCCGGGCGTGAGCCGGTTGAGCTGCTCGGCGACCGCGACGTAGCCCTCGTAGGGCGTGATCATGAAACATGTGTGGGTGAATCTAGCGGCCTGATCCTGCACCGCCGCCACGACGGCCGGCGACGAGTTTCCGATGGTGGTCACTGCGATGCCCGACCCCAGATCGATGAGTCGATTGCCGTCGACATCCTCGACGATGCCGCCGAATGCACGCGACGCGTACACCGGCATGGTGTTGCCCACCGCCCGGGACACCGCGGCGGTCTTCCTGTCGATCAGCGCTTGTGAAAGCGGGCCGGGTATCTCGGTGGCGAGATATCGGCTCTGCTCGACGGTGCTCAAATCCGCCTCCTGACGTAGGTTCGGCGCACGACGCGCCGCGGTTCGAGCCTAGTCGGGAGCGCACCGATCCGATTGAAAACTCTGCGAGGTTACAGCGGAATCGTCGGTCATCACAGATTGAGGCAACGGATTTCGTCGCCATCGCTCAATCCCGGTCGTGATGGCACACCGCTTCGAGCATCAGCCCCCAGGGGTCGAGCCAGAACGTCGCGAAATAGGGCGGGGGATATTGCGGAAATACCTGCGGCCGCTGCAGGACCTCGCCGCCGAATCGTGGGATCAACGTCGCGGCGACGAGTTCGTGAATCTCGCGCACGAGGGATCGGGAACGCACGATGAACGCCAGATGCTGAAGGCCGGTCCGGTGCCTGGAGTACTGCGAGGCCTCGGCCGACGGATAGAAGAACAGGTATGTCCCCGGCTTGCCGCCCGCGGGACGATAGGCGAACTCGTCGGACGCCGTGAGGAACTCGTCGAATCCCAGCAGCGGCATGAGCGTGTCGTAGTAGGTCTTGGACACACTCAGATCGGGAACATTGATGCCGAGGTGCCCGAGCACTACAGGACGCTAACACTGCGCCGGGGCGACGGGGGCCTCGGTCATCTGCGCCCGCAATGGCACACTGGTCACTGACGAAGCGCCTGACCTGCCGGTCTGCGCTGTGACACCGAGACCGAGACGAAAGACAGTTGCTGCCATGGATCTGGTCATCTTCCTGCCGCTCATCATCATCATGGGCGCGTTCATGTTCTTCGCGTCGCGCCGACAGAAGAAGGCGATGCAGGCCACCATCGATCTGCACGAATCGCTGCAGATCGGGGATCGCATCCACACCACGTCGGGTCTGGAAGGCACGATCACTGGCATCGGCGACGACACCATCGACCTGGAGATCGCGCCCGGCGTGGTCACCACGTGGATGAAGCTCGCCGTGCGCGACAAGATCGGACCGGACACCGACGACGACGAGGATTTCGAAGACGTCGACGACGAGGCATCGACGGCGACCGAAATCACCGAAAGCCCGAACACCAAGGACTGAGGGCTGACTACTCAGGCTGAGCACGTACCCTTTGCGGTGCTGACGAACTGATCTCGAGGAGACCCTAGAAACGTGGCATCGCCTTCTACGCCGGTGCACCCTGCCCGCTACCTTGCGCTGTATCTGGTACTGCTGGTCGGCGCATACCTGCTGGTTTTCCTGACGGGGGACAAGCAGGCCGAGCCGAAGCTCGGCATCGATCTGCAGGGCGGAACCCGGGTAACGCTCACCGCTCGCACGCCGGACGGCTCTCGTCCCACCCGTGACGCACTCAACCAGGCACAGACGATCATCAACGATCGCGTCAACGGTCTCGGTGTGTCGGGATCCGAAGTCATCATCGACGGCGACAACCTCGTCATCACGGTTCCGGGTAACGAGAGCAGCGAGGCCCGCAACCTCGGCCAGACGGCCCGGCTGTACATCCGACCGGTGATTCACGCGATGCCTTCCGCCGCAGCACAGCCACAACAGCCGCCCACCGAGGAACCACAGGGAGCCCCTCCGGGTGCACCCGGCGCACCAGGAGCCATCCCCGGACTACCAGGCGCCCCAGCAGCGCCAGGAGAACCCGGCGCCCAGGTGCTTCCGCCGGGCGCGGCCGAGCAGCCGGTAGCACCGCCCGCGCAGTCGCCCGCGCCGCAACCGCGTCCGTACCCGGTGGAGCCGCCGGCCCAGCCTGCACCCGAGCCGCCGGCGCCGCCGCAACCGACGCCGCCGCCGGGGCAGGAGCCGGCACCCGGGACGCAGGCACCCGGCCCACCACCTGGTGACGTTCCGCTTTCGCAGCGCATCGCCGACGAGAAGGAACTTCGCCAGAGCACCGATCAGCAGATCCAGATCCTGGCGCTGCAGTTCCAGGCGACCCGCTGCGGCGAGGACGATGTGTTGGCCGGTAACGACGACCCGAACCTGCCGCTGGTCACGTGCTCGCAAGACGGCAACGAGGTCTACCTGCTCGACAAGTCGATCATCAGCGGTGAGCAGATCGAGAACGCGAGTTCGGGCTTCGATCAGCAGCAAGGCATCTACCTCGTCGACCTCCAGTTCAAGGGCGACGCCACCAAGACCTGGGCGGATTTCACCGCGGCCAACGTCGGCACTCAGACCGCGTTCGTGCTGGACTCCCAGGTGGTCAGCGCCCCCGAGATTCGCGAGCCGATTCCCGGCGGACGTACCCAGATCAGCGGTCAGTTCACCGAGCAGACGGCGCGTGAGCTCGCCAACGTGCTGAAGTACGGTTCGCTGCCGCTGTCGTTCGAGTCGTCGGAGGCTGAAACCGTGTCGGCGACCTTGGGTTTGACGTCGCTGCGGGCCGGCTTGATCGCGGGTGCGGTCGGTCTGGCCGCGGTGCTCCTCTATTCGCTTCTCTACTACCGAATTCTGGGCGTGCTGATCGCGCTGTCGCTCGTCGCGTCGGGCGCGATGGTCTACGCGCTCCTCGTGCTCCTGGGCAGATACATCGGCTACACGCTTGACCTCGCTGGTATTGCCGGTTTGATCATCGGTATCGGTATGACCGCAGACTCCTTCGTCGTGTTCTTCGAACGCATCAAGGATGAGATTCGCGACGGTCGATCGTTCCGCTCGGCGGTGCCCCGTGGTTGGAACAGAGCGCGTAAGACGATTCTGTCCGGCAACGCGGTCACGTTCCTGGCCGCCGCCGTCCTGTATGTCCTGGCGGTCGGCCAGGTGAAGGGCTTCGCGTTTACCTTGGGCCTGACGACGATCCTCGACGTGGTGGTGGTGTTCCTCGTGACGTGGCCGATGGTCTACATCGCGTCGAAGTCGCCGACCATGGCGAAGCCCAAGCTGAACGGTCTCGGCGCGGTGCAGCAGATCGCCCGCGAGCGACGCGCGGCCGCACACGTGACGGGACGAGGGTAGCGACATGGCCGCCAGGCATAAGGACAACAAAGACGTGGACGACGTGTTGACCGAAGCCGTCGAGGCGCCCGAACTCGAGAGCGAGACGCCGCGGCACGGGTTCTTCACCCGGCTCTACACCGGCACCGGCGCGTTCGAGGTCGTCGGCAAGCGCAAGCTGTGGTTCACGATCAGCGGCTTGATCGTTGCTGTGTGCATCGCCAGCATGCTGATTCGCGGCTTCACGTTCGGCATCGACTTCGAGGGCGGCACCAAGGTGTCCATGCCTGCGCAGACCGCCAGCGGCACCGTCACCACCCAGCAGGTCGAGGACGTGTTCAGCCGGGCGCTGGGCAAAGACAGCGACAACGTTGTCATCGTCGGCAGCGGCGATTCGGCCACCGTGCAGATTCGCTCGGAAACCCTCGACAACGTTGAGATCGAAGCGCTGCGCACGGCGATGTTCGACGCGTTCCAGCCCCGCGGACCCGACGGCCAGCCCGACAAGAACGCCATCAGCGACTCCGCGGTGTCGGAGACCTGGGGCGGTCAGATCACCGAGAAGGCGCTCATCGCCCTCGTCGTGTTCCTCGCGCTGGCCGCCGTCTACATCACCGTGCGATACGAGCGCTACATGGCCATCGCCGCGTTGGCGACGCTGGTGTTCGACCTGGTCGTCACCGCCGGTGTCTATTCCATCGTCGGCTTCGAGGTCACGCCCGCGACGGTCATCGGGTTGCTGACCATCCTCGGTTTCTCCCTTTACGACACCGTGATCGTGTTCGACAAGGTCGAGGAGAACACCCACGGATTCGAGCACACCACCCGCCGGACGTTCGCGGAGCACGCCAACCTGGCGGTCAACCAGACCTTCATGCGGTCGATCAACACCAGCGTGATCTCGGTGCTGCCGATCCTGGCGCTGATGGTGATCGCGGTCTGGCTGCTGGGCGTCGGCACGCTGATGGACCTGGCGCTCGTCCAGCTGGTCGGTGTGATCGTCGGGACGTATTCGTCGATCTATTTCGCCACGCCGCTGCTCGTGACGCTGCGGGAGCGCACCACGCTGGTGCGCAACCACACCCGCCGGGTGCTGAACCGCCGCAAGGGAAGTGCCGCGAAACTTTCGGACTCCGGCGAGGACGACGGTGCGACGCCGGTGAAGGCGGCCGTCCCATCGCAGGCGACGAGCACGACTCCGCCACCGGACAAGCCGGCGCCCGGCGCGCGGCCGGTTCGGCCGACGGGCAGCCGGGCCGGACGACCGTCGGGTAAGCGCGACGCCCGGCGGCGGTAGCCCAGATGATCACATGGAGCCGGCGCGTGGCTGCTCTGGTGGCCGCATTGGCGGTCGGTGCGGCGGGCCTGTCGGCGTGTTCGCGTGGCCCGGCCGCCAGCGTCGACTTCGCGGTGGACGGCATGCTGACGACCTACAACACCAACACGGTGGCCGGTGCTGCCTCCGGTGGTCCGCAGGCCTTCGCGCGGGTTCTGACGGGTTTCAACTACCACGGTCCTGAGGGCCAGATCGTCGGTGATCACGACTTCGGCAAGATCTCGGTCGTCGGCCGCGCGCCGTTGATCCTCGACTACGAGATCAACGCCGCCGCGGTGTATTCCGACGGCAAGCCGATCACGTGTGACGACATGGTGCTCGCGTGGGCGTCACAGTCGGGACGGTTTCCCGGGTTCGACGCCGCCAGTCGTGCCGGGTACACCGACATCGCGTCCGTCGACTGCGCTCCGGGTCAGAAGAAGGCGCGGGTGTCCTTCGCACAGGACCGGGCGTTCGTCGACTACGGCCAGCTGTTCGCCGCCACATCGATGATGCCGTCGCACGTGCTTGCCGATGAGCTCGGGCTGCCCGACGGCGGCGTCACCACCGCGATCGCGAACAACGACGCGCCGGCCATCGACCGAATTGCCAAGGCGTGGAACACCACCTGGAACCTGACGCCGGATATCGACATCAAGAAGTTCCCGTCCTCGGGGCCGTACAAGCTCGACTCGGTGACCGACGAAGGTGCTGTCGCCCTCGTGGCCAACGACAAGTGGTGGGGCGCCGCGCCGGTCACTTCCAGGATCACCGTGTGGCCGCGTGGCGCTGACATCCAGGACCGCATCAACCAGGGCGCCTACGATGTCGTCGACGTGGCGGAGGGTTCGTCGGGCACGCTGAACCTGCCCGGCGATTACGTCCGGACCGACGCCCCGTCCGCAGGCATCGAACAGCTCATCTTCGCCTCTCAGGGCCCGATGTCGCAGCCACCGGAGCGGCGCGCGCTGGCGCACTGCACTCCGCGCGACATCATCGCCCGCAATGCCGAAGTTCCCGTTGCCAACGCGCGGCTGAACCCTGTCACCGAGGATGCGTACAGCGCCGCCGAAAGCGCCGCCGAGGGCGGCCGGTTCACCGTCGCCAATCCCGAGGCGGCGCGGGCCGCTGTCAATGGCAGGCCCTTGACCGTCCGCATCGGATACCAGAGCCCCAACGCCCGGCTCGCCGCAACGGTCGGCACGATCGCCAAGGCGTGCGCGCCCGCAGGCATCACGGTGCAGGATGTCGCCACCAACGAAACGGGCCCGCTCACCTTGCGCAACAACGAGATCGACGTCCTGCTCGCCAGCACGGGCGGCGCGGCGGGCAGCGGATCCTCGGGGTCCAACGCCATGGACGCCTACGATCTGCATTCGGCCAACGGCAACAATCTGTCCCGCTACTCCAACGAGCGCGTCGACGGCATCATCGCGGCACTCGCGGTGACGTCGGACCCCAAGGAACAGTCCCGGCTGCTCGGGGAAGGCGGATCGATCTTGTGGACTGACATGCCGACCATTCCGCTCTATCGTCAGCAGCGGACCGTACTCACGTCGAAAGACATGTACGCGGTAAGTAGCAGTCCGACTCGATGGGGCGCGGGATGGAACATGGATCGTTGGGCTCTGGGCGGGTGACCGATCGGGACATCTCGATGCTCGTCGCGTCGCTGATGCGCGAAGTGCCCGATTTTCCCGAGCCGGGTATCCAGTTCAAGGATCTGACTCCACTGCTGGCCGACGCGCACGGCCTGGCCAAGGTCACCGACGCTCTTGCGGAGACCGCGGAGGGTGCTGACCTGGTGGCGGGTATCGACGCGCGCGGCTTCTTGCTGGGCGCCGCGGTCGCGTTGCGGCTCGGGATCGGGGTCCTGGCGGTGCGCAAGGGCGGCAAGCTGCCGCCGCCGGTGCACAGCGAGACCTACCAGCTCGAGTACGGCTCGGCCACGCTGGAGTTGCCTGCCGACGGCATCGAACTCGACGGGCGCAGGGTCGTGATCATCGACGACGTTCTCGCCACCGGCGGGACCATGGCTGCGACGGAAAAGCTGCTACGGCGCTGCGGGGCGATGGTCCCGGCCGCCGCCGTTGTGCTCGAACTTTCGGCGTTGAGCGGCCGCGAGGTGCTCGAACCGCTGCCTGTGACGTCGCTGCTGATGATCTGAGACGTATTCTCGAAGTCTGAGCGTTTCGAAAACGCGCGATGAACGCGCGTGTCGAGCAGGCGGGAGGTGACCATGGCTTCGAACGGGGAAGCTCCCGGCCCGGGCCAGGCCGTGCAGTCGCCCCCGAATGCGCAGATGACCGAGACGCAGCCGCTGGAGATTCCCAAGGCGGATTCCGCGAAGGCGGCAACGAGTGCCTCGCGCCGGGTGCGGGCTCGGCTGGCGCGGCGGATGACGGCACAGCGCAGCACCCTGAACCCGGTGCTGGAACCGCTGGTCGCGGTCCACAAGCAGTTCTATCCCAAGGCCGACCTGACACTGCTGCAACGCGCGTACGAGGTGGCCGACGAACGGCACGCCGACCAGTTGCGCCGCTCCGGTGACCCTTACATCACCCATCCGCTGGCCGTCGCGAACATTCTGGCCGAGCTCGAAATGGACACCACGACGCTGATCGCGGCGCTGCTGCACGACACCGTCGAGGACACCGGCTACACCCTCGACCAGCTCATCGAGGAGTTCGGCACCGAGGTGGGCCACCTCGTCGACGGCGTGACCAAACTGGACAAGGTTGCACTGGGGACCGCGGCCGAGGGCGAGACCATCCGCAAGATGATCCTCGCGATGGCCCGTGATCCGCGGGTGCTGGTGATCAAGGTCGCCGACCGGCTGCACAACATGCGCACGATGCGCTTCCTACCGCCGGAGAAGCAGGCGGCCAAGTCCCGCGAGACGCTGGAAGTGATTGCGCCGCTGGCACATCGACTCGGTATGGCGAGCGTCAAGTGGGAGCTCGAGGATCTGTCGTTCGCGATCCTTCATCCGAAGAAGTACGAGGAGATCGTGCGACTGGTCGCCGACCGGGCGCCGTCGCGCGACATCTATCTGGCGAAGGTGCGGGCCGAGATCAACGCGACGCTCACCGCGTCGAAGATCAACGCGGTGGTGGAGGGCCGCCCGAAACACTATTGGTCGATCTACCAGAAGATGATCGTCAAGGGCCGCGACTTCGACGACATCCACGACCTGGTGGGTGTGCGGATCCTCTGCGACGATGTGCGTGACTGCTATGCCGCTGTGGGCGTGGTTCATTCGCTGTGGCAGCCGATCGCCGGCCGGTTCAAGGACTACATCGCCCAGCCACGGTTCGGTGTGTATCAGTCGCTGCACACCACCGTCGTCGGACCCGAGGGCAAGCCGCTGGAAGTGCAGATCCGCACCGTCGACATGCACAAGACCGCGGAGTACGGCATTGCGGCGCACTGGCGATACAAAGAAGCCAAGGGCCGCAACGGACTTCCGGCGACTTACGCCGCCGCAGAGATCGACGACATGGCCTGGATGCGTCAGCTGCTCGACTGGCAGCGGGAGGCCGCCGACCCCGGCGAGTTCCTCGAGTCGTTGCGCTACGACCTGGCTGTCCAGGAGATCTTCGTGTTCACCCCGAAGGGCGATCTGATCACGCTGCCGACTGGCTCCACTCCGGTGGACTTCGCCTACGCCGTGCACACCGAGGTCGGTCACCGCTGTATCGGATCGCGCGTCAACGGTCGCCTGGTCGCACTGGAGCGCAAGCTCGAAAACGGGGACCAGGTCGAGGTTTTCACATCCAAGGCGCCCAACGCCGGCCCGTCTCGCGACTGGCAGACGTTCGTGGTCTCGCCGCGGGCGAAGGCGAAGATCCGCCAGTGGTTCGCCAAGGAGCGGCGTGAAGAAGCGCTCGAAACCGGCAAAGACGCCATCGCCCGCGAGGTCCGCCGCGCCGGAATTCCGTTGCAGCGTTTGATGAATGCGGAACAGGTCGCGGCCCTGGCGCGTGAGTTGCGCTATGTGGATGTGTCGGCGCTGTATACCGCGGTGGGCGAAGGTCATGTATCGGCGCGGCACGTCGTGCAACGGCTCGTTGCGCAACTGGGTGGTGACGAGGACGCCGCAGACGAGATCGCCGAGCGCTCGACGCCGGCCACCATGCCGGTGCGCCAGCGCCACACCGACGACGTCGGCGTGGCCGTGCCCGGCGCCCCCGGGGTGCTGACCAAGCTCGCCAAATGCTGCACACCCGTGCCCGGTGACATCATCATGGGGTTCGTCACCCGCGGCGGCGGAGTCAGCGTGCACCGCACCGACTGCACCAACGCGTCGTCGCTGCAGGACCAGTCGGAGCGCATCATCGACGTGCAGTGGGCGCCGTCGCCGTCGTCGGTGTTCCTGGTCGCGATCCAGGTGGAAGCGCTGGACCGGCACCGGTTGCTGTCGGATGTGACCCGGGTGCTGGCCGACGAGAAGGTCAACATCCTGTCCGCATCGGTGACCACCTCCGATGATCGCGTGGCAATCAGCCGATTCACCTTCGAGATGGGCGATCCCAAGCACCTCGGTCATCTGCTCAACGTGGTCCGCAACGTGGAGGGCGTGTACGACGTCTACCGCGTGACGTCCGCGGCGTGACGGTTTTCGGCAAAGATTCGATCAAGCGTCGATTTCTGTCATAATTCGGCGATGCGCACCGCATTTGTGGCGACGATGGTCGCCCTCGCCGTGGTGATCGCCGGCTGCGGCTCGACCATCAAGCCCGACGGCGCCGCGCAATCCGTTGTTGATTTAGTAAAGAAGCAAACAGGTTTCGAGCCCAAGGACGTGAAGTGTCCCGAAGGTGTCGAAGCCAAAGTCGGCGGCACGTTCGAGTGCAAGTTCACCGGGCCCGAGGCCACGGAGTACACCGCGGATATGCGGATCACCAAGGTTGAGGGCGACGACGTCGAGTTCTATATCGAGACCCATCCGAGTTCCTGACGCATCTCAGTCGAGTCGCGCGATCTCGATGGTCACGTCCTGGTTGGGCTTGCCGTCGTCGCTCCCGTCTGACGTGCCCGCCGCGGCGATCTTGTCCAGCGCGGCCAGCCCGATCTTGTCGATGGTGCCGAAGACGGTGTAGATCGGCGGCAGCATCGAGTCGCGGTAGATGAGGTAAAACTGGCTGCCGTTGGTGCCGAGCCCCGAGTTGGCCATCGCGAGTGTGCCGCGCGGGTACAACACGGGTTGCTGCATCGTCGGGTCGGTCAGCCGGAATTGGTTGGTCGGGTATTCGTTCGGGAATCGGTAGCCGGGGCCGCCCTGTCCTGTTCCGCTCGGATCGCCGCATTGCAGCACGCCGAGCGTCGGGGTCGTGGTCAGCCGGTGGCACGGGGTGTCGTCGAAGTAGCCCTGCTGAGCGAGGCTGGCGAAGTTGTTGACGGTGCAGGGGGATTTGGCGTTGTCCAACTGCAAGCCGATGCCACCGCGGTTCGTGGTGATGCTGGCACTGACCAGTGGGGGCTGGGTCGGGACCCGTCCGGTGCGCGGCGGCTTGGCCGGATTGCTCGCCGGCTCAGTTGTGGCGGGGTATTGGCAGTTGGATCCGAGGGTGGCGGGCGGCTTGAACTCCGGCAGTGGCGGCGCGTCGATCGGCATCGTCGGAGTTGCCGTGTAGTTCGTCGTCATGCCGTCCATGTCCTCGAGGCTGCGACCCACCGCGATGATGACGATCACCGCCCACACCAGCACGAGGACCATGAATGCGGTGAACACGTAGCTGATGATCAGGCCCGCCACGGCCAGTCCGCGGCCTTCTTCACCGCTTTTCTTGATCTGCGACAGCGAGATGTGTCCGAACGCGATCCCGAGCGGCGCGAAAACGAACGCGCACACCAGCGATGCGACGGCCAGCGTGTTCGTCGGTTGGGGTCGCGGATATCCGGCGTACACCGGGGGATAGCCGCCATACGGGGACGGCGGGTGAGCCCCGTAGGGCGGTGGATATCCGCCGTACGGAGGCGGCGGGGTGTTGGTCACGGATCCAGTTGCAGCTTGGTGATCTTGACCTCGGACTTCGGCGCACCGTCGGGAGCGCCGTCGGCCGTGCCCGCCGCGGCGATCTTGTCCAGCGTCGCGAGCCCCGTTTCGTCGATGGTGCCGAACACCGTGTAGCCGGGCGGCAGCTGCGAGTCCTTGTACACCAGGAAGAACTGGCTGCCGTTCGTGCCTGGGCCGGCATTGGCCATGGCGAGCGTGCCGCGCGGGTACAGCACCGGCTCCGCCAGCTTGGGATCGTCCGGCTGGTATTGGTTCGTCGGATACTCGTTGGGGAACTGATAGCCGGGACCGCCGGTGCCCTGCCCGGTGGGATCGCCGCATTGCAGCACCGACAGCGAGTCAGAGGTGGTCAGCCGATGGCATGTGGTGTCGTTGAAGAAGCCCTGGTTCGCCAGGCTGGCGAAGCTGTTGACGGTGCACGGGGACTTGCCGTTGTCGAGCATCAGGCCGATATTTCCCTGGTTGGTCTCCATGCTCGCGCTGACCTGGGCGGGGTCGGTGGGCACCTTGCCCGTCCGCGGTGGCTTGACATCCTTGCTGGCCTTCTCCCCAGAGGCCGGGTACTGGCAGTCGTCGCCGAGGCCTGCGGGCGCCGCGAACGCCGGCAGCGTGCCCGGGCCGGTCGGTTCTGCACTCGACGTGGTCGACGTACCGGTGGCCGCGGTGGTGTCGCTGTCCGAATCGTCCCTGGTGAGGATCACGGCAGCGGCGACCCCGCCTGCGACGACGAGCACGCCCACGACCGATCCGACGATCGTGAAGATGCGACGCTGGCGATCCTTGGCCGCCCGGCGTTCCAATTGCCGCTCGAGTTTGCGCTTCGCTGTCGCCCGCCGCTGTTCGTTGGTCGGCACCGCCCGTGTCCTCCTCGTATCGATCGGTCGGCAACGAGTGTGCCAGGCGTTGCTGAGTGTGGCGTTGCGACCCACGTCATCAGGGATGGAAAACTGGAGGCCGTGTTGGTCACCGGATTCCCGGCGGGCATGTTGGCGTGCAACTGCTACGTGCTGGCCCAGCGGCCCGGCGCCGACGCGATCATCGTCGATCCGGGCCAACGGGCGATGGTGCCGTTACGGCGGATTCTGGACGAAAATCACCTGACACCTGCGGCGGTGCTGCTCACCCACGGTCACATCGACCACATCTGGTCGGCCCAGAAGGTCGCCGACATGTACGGCTGCCCGGCCTATATCCACCCGGATGACCGGTTCATGCTCACCGATCCGATCAAGGATTTCGGGCCGAAGCTGGCCCAACTGGCATTCGGGGCGCTGTTCTCAGAACCCAAGCAAGTCGTTGAGCTGGACAAGGACGGCGACAAGCTGGAACTCGGCGGCATCACCGTGGCGGTGGATCACACGCCGGGTCATACGCGCGGCTCGGTGGTGTTCCGGGTTGACCCGGACATCGGGGCGGGCACTGGGTCGATAGTCTTCACCGGCGATACGCTGTTCCGGCAATCGGTCGGGCGCACGGACCTGCCCGGTGGCAGCGGGCGCGATCTGCTTGGCTCAATCGTGACAAAACTGTTGGTGCTCGATGACGACACCGTGGTACTACCTGGACACGGCGAGAAGACCACGATCGGATTCGAGCGCCGTGGCAACCCTTTCCTCGAAGGCTTGAACTAGTGAGTGATTTTCAGGCGCCCAAGGGCGTCCCGGATTACCTGCCGCCGGACTCGGCACAGTTCGTCGGTGTTCGCGACGGTCTGCTGGACGCGGCCCGCCGCGCGGGATACGGCGATGTCGAACTGCCGATCTTCGAGGACACCGCGCTGTTCGCACGCGGCGTGGGGGAGTCCACCGACGTGGTGTCGAAGGAGATGTACACCTTCGCCGATCGCGGCGACCGCTCGGTGACGCTGCGGCCGGAAGGCACCGCCGGGGTGATGCGCGCGGTGATCGAACACGGGTTGGACCGGGGCCCGCTGCCGGTCAAACTCTGCTACGCGGGCCCGTTCTTCCGATACGAGCGGCCGCAGGCCGGCCGGTACCGCCAGCTGCAGCAGGTCGGGGTCGAGGCGATCGGCGTCGACGACCCGGCATTGGACGCCGAAGTGATCGCGATCGCCGACGCCGGCTTCCGGTCCCTTGGGCTCGACGGGTTCCGGTTGGAGATCACCTCGCTCGGCGACGACACGTGCCGTCCGCAGTACCGGGAACTGTTGCAGGACTTCCTGTTCAAGCTCGACCTCGATGAGGAGACTCGTCGGCGCGCGGAGATCAACCCGCTGCGGGTACTCGACGACAAGCGCCCGAAGGTGCGGGAGATGACCGCGGACGCCCCCGTCATGCTGGATCACCTATCCGATGTCGCGAAGCAGCACTTCGACACCGTCCTGGTACATCTCGATGCGCTGGGCGTGCCGTATGTCGTCAATCCGCGCATGGTCCGGGGGCTGGATTACTACACCAAGACCACCTTCGAGTTCGTGCACGACGGGCTCGGCGCGCAGTCGGGGATCGGTGGCGGCGGACGGTATGACGGTCTGATGCAACAGCTCGGTGGGAAAGATCTGTCCGGCATCGGTTTTGGTCTGGGTGTCGATCGGACGATGCTGGCGCTGAAGGCCGAGGGCAAGACCGTCGGCGGTACGGCCCGCGTCGACGTGTTCGCGGTGCCACTCGGCGAGCAGGCCAAGGTGACGTTGGCAGTGCTCGCGGCGCGGTTGCGCGCCGCGGGTGTACGTGTCGACCTCGCCTATGGTGACCGTGGAATCAAAGGTGCGATGCGCGCGGCGGACCGCTCCGGAGCGTCGATAGCTCTGGTCGCCGGTGACCGCGACGTCGAGGCGGGCACCGTGGGTGTGAAGAACCTCGCGACCGGCGAGCAGGTCGATGTCGTCGTCGATGAATTGCAGACCGAGATACTCTCGCGGCTGCTTCGCCTCTGACCCGAGCGGGCGTGTTTGGACACCGCCACGCCGCGATTCCATGTACAGGAGCGGTCTCACGCGGAAGAGTAGGGCACATGTCGCTGATCGCGCTTGAGGAGCATTTCGCCTGGGATCCGGCCAGTGCCGACAACGTGGTGGGCACGTGGCTGCGCACCAACAACCCCGTTGCCTACGACAGGTTGTACGACCGGGGCCCGCTTCGAATCGAGCAGATGGACGCCGCGGGGATCGATTTCCAGATCCTGTCGCTGTTCGATCCTGGAGTGCAGGACGAGACGGATATCGCGCGAGCCGTCGATCTCGCGCGCCGGGCCAACGACGACCTGGCCGAGTCGGTGCGCGCCAACCCCAGCCGCTTTGGCGGTTTCGCGACGTTGGCGACGCAGGATCCCGAGGCTGCTGCGGTCGAATTCGAGCGCGCGGTAACCGAATTGGGAATGGTAGGCGCGCTGATCAATGGGCACTGCCAGGGTCGCTACCTTGACGACCCAGCGTACGAGGTGCTGTTCGAGCGCGCCCAATCGCTGGGGGCGCCGGTCTACCTGCATCCGACGACGCCACACCCCGCGGTGATGGACGCGTGGTTCGCGCCGTACGTCGACGACGGTCTGCACCTCGCGTCGTGGGGTTTCGCCGCCGAGACGGGCACTCATGTGTTGCGGCTGATTTATTCGGGCTTGTTCGACAAGTACCCACAACTGCAGATGATCATCGGGCACCTCGGCGAGATGCTTCCGTTTGCCGCCTACCGGATCGATCGCTACTACGGGCTGGGCGGCACTGGCGATGGCCACCACTTGCAGCATCTGCCCTCGGAGTATCTGCGCAACAACTTTCACGTCACGACAAGCGGCAACTTCTGCCCGCCCGCGTTCGCATGCACGCTCGAGGTGATCGGGGCGGACCGGGTGATGTTCTCCGTCGACTACCCGATGGACGACAACCAGGCCGGTGCCGAATTCCTGGCGTCGTACCCGATGGACGAAGCGACGCGGCGGAAGGTCAGCTCCGAGAATGCGGTGAAGCTCTTCGGCTCGCGGCTTCCCTCGATACTGACCTCCTGACGGTCAGAGGGCGAAGACCTGGCCGTCGCGGGCGACGGTGAGTTCACCAGAGAAATTCTTTCCGATCGCCTCGCTCCATTCGGAGTCGGGCAGGTCGGTGGGCTCGTAGTGGCTCAGGATGACGTGTCCGGCGTTGGCCGCCGCAGCCACCTCACCGACCTGCACGGCCGAGGTATGCGAACTCTTGAGGTAGTTCGGCGGGAACCTGTTGCTGTAGTAAGCGTCGTCGAGGCTGAACTGTGCCTCGTGCACCAGGATGTCGGTGTCCTTTGCCAGCGTGATGAGGTTGTCGGATTTGGTGGTGTCGCCGGAAAACGTGACGGACACGCCGGTCTTCTTGAGATCGAAGCGCAAGCCGAACGCAGGGAAGACGTCGTAGTGGGACACCAGCGTCGCGGTTACCGTCACGTTGTCGTCCGACATCACCGGGAACGGGGTGGTCTTCGGTGATCTGTTCTGGTAGTTGGCTTCTGGTGGCACCGCGATCTCTGCGACGGTGAACAGCTTCTGGAGATCGTCGGTTCCCATGTCGCGGATGAAGATGTTGTTCGTGTAGGCGAACGCTTGCTGCAGCGACTTCGTCATCTCGGCCAGGCCCGGGGTCGGATGTGCCGGATCGATCGTCGCCGGATCGGCATTGCCGACCTGGCTGGGTGGCAGCCCACCAGCAGGGCCCGGCCCGTATACCGTCACCGGCTTCTTGCCTTTGGAGGCCGTGTAGCCGCCGGAGAACAAGAAGCTGCCGTAGTCGACCGTGTGATCGGTGTGTAGGTGCGTAATGAAGATGCTGCGTAGCTGGTCGAACTTCAGTCCGGCGTCGGTGAACGCGTTCAACGAGCCTAGGCCGCAGTCGATCTGGTAGACGTCGTCACCGATTTTCAGCGCGGACGAGATTCCGGTCCGGTTGGGCACCGGGGGCGGTCCGGCTTGGACGCCGAGGGTGATGAGCGCGTTTTCGGGCAGCGCGGCCGGGGTCGCCGACGGGGACGGCGATGGTGACGTAGGCGGGGCCGAGCGGCACCCCGCCCCCCCGAACGCCGCTCCGCCGAACGCCGTTGCGATCAGTGCCAGCGCGGAGCGCCTCGAGATGTGCATGGATCAGCCGCCGCGGACGACCGTGCTGAGGACTTCATCGACGTTGCCGAGGCCACCGTCGAAAGGGTTGCCGCGCTTGAGAACTTTAACCCCACCGGGTGTCAGCGCGACGAGTTTGGGCGAGCTGGAACCGATTTGCATCCTGCGCGCGAACTGCACCTGGTCCAGCGGGACGATGGCGCCGCCGCCGTAGCTGAACAGGCCGAGCTTGCGGTCGATCACCGCGACCGAGCGGCAACTGTGCAGCGGCTGGCTGCGTCGCCGGCGAATCTTGAGGACCACGCGGTACAGCACCGCCGCCAACGCGACTCCGACCGCTACGAAGATCGCGCCGAGCGACGTCGAGGGGACCGCGGTGATGAGTGCGACCAGGCCGAACCCACCGACGACGAGCGTCAGTATGCCGAGGACGAAGGCCAGTATCGCGAGCGCGCCCGTGCAGCGGTCGAAGATGTTGACGCGACGGCCGTCGTCAGTGACGACGAGACCGCCCGTGTCGATGAGAACCTTGGTCTCGGCGGGTGCATTCATCCTGCACAGCATGCCCAGTAATTGCCCGCGAGCGGCCGCGTTTGTACAGAAATCACCGGCGTGTTGCGTACAAACGCGCTCGCTCGCGCTTAGTGACGGGCGGTCAACGCGGTGACTTCTCTCGACGGGACAGCGCGCCGACGACGACTACGACGCCAATCGCGAGGACGCCGACGATCACCAAGGGGATGCTGCCGAGTCTTCGGTCCTCTAGTTCCATGTCACATAGCCGGGTGTAGTTCGTGTCGCCAAGTCCGCCAGGGCCTGGAACATTTGCGGGGCGCCCGTCGTCATGGGACCGCGCTTCTGACAGGTCAGGATCGATCACGCTGCCACAGCCGACGACCGCCAGCTCAGGGGACACCGAAGCAGGGACTACCAGACCGCCGATCCCCACCAGCAGAGCCACGAAACCAGCGAACGCAATTATCAGTCGCATCATCATTGGACATCGGTACCCGGCCGAAAAATGCTCATACCTGGTGCGGCGCAGACGCTATGGATTTGCGCAGTATGACGCGGTGGGCCTCGGGTACTCCTCGATATGGGTAATGAAGGACTGTCCAGGGCGCTGCGACACCGCATGGACCTCACGGTGGCCGTCGCCACGGTGACCACGACACTCGCCGCCGTGGGATGCACGAGTGGCTACGAAGCGCTCGGCACCCATACCGCACGTGTCTTGATCAACGGCAGAGAAATCGCAGATCAGCGGCCGATCAGGTGCGAGCAGGCGCAGTGGGTGTGGTTCATCGAAAGCCTGGAGCAGACGCCGGGGTTTACCGCGCAGGTGCGCACCGGCGACACCATTCAGGCCCGGCTGGTGCGGATCGACACCCTCGGCGGATTCACCGGTAGTGCCTGGGATGCCTCTGTCACCGCTCCCGCAGTCGACGTCGATGCCGACGTCATGGATGGCACCTTCATCATCACTGGAACGGCCACGGGGTTTTATCACGACGATCCCGGTCAAACCGCCACCGCCACCTTCGAGATTCGAACCGACTGCTGACTGATCGAAGGATTCGCACGATTCCGCCGATGACATTGTGACGCCAAGAGATTCGTCACGGCCCTTGAACGGGGCACGCCTCTACCGGCACCGGCAACGTCAGGTCGCCTGCACGCTCGAATTGGAATGTGACATTGGCCGTCGTAGCGGGACGCAGATCCGCATCCAATCGATCCAACCGCACGGCCGGCCCGCTTGCGTCGTGCGTGTTCGGCTGGCCAAAGCTGACTGTTGATTTGGGCGCGATTGGCACGCTCTCGATCAGGCGCGCCTGATCCGCCGCAGTCGTCGACAAGCCGAGAAGTCGCTCGGTTTCCACCGTGCGGTTGTTCGTCACCGTGAAACGAAGCTGGCCACCGGCACCCAGTTGAATCACGCACCGGCCAGGGACATAGGCCGGCACGATGTAGGCGTTCTCGACGGTGGTGCTCTGTGAGTGTGACCCGGCGCCGCGGTTGGATGAGCCCAGCACCGGATCCTCACCGCACCCGACGGCGCACATGGCTACGGCCGCCGTGCCCGCTAGAGCCGAGGCCCTGTCTCGAAACTGCACTGAAATGATCTTCTCCTTTCGGCGCGAATCGCTGATCACATCCCTCGCCGGCGACCGCTGGCGCGGATACGAGGCAGCCTCGCGTCGAAGGCATGGTTTCCCCGTGGGGCGCGGTTGATACCTCGTTGTGCGGGAATGTGTCATGCCAGCACCGGTACCACTACTTCGGCAACCTAAGAGGCGCCTGAAGGCAGCATTCAGATCGCATGAGCTTTCGGCACCTTCGCCGGTCTATCTCCGCGTCGTGATTGCGATTAGGCAACGATCAAGCCCCAGGCCGGTTTCTCGTTTTCTTCGGGGTAGGCGCTCTACAGGTAGTACGTGGGAGGACATCAGTCGCTTCTGCGCCGTCGAAGGAGGCCGACATGACCGTCGCACAGCGCGCTGAAACGAAAGCCACGGCCGCGCGCGGCCGGGACACGAACATCGAGGAACGGTTGCTGCTGATGGCCGACTGCGCCAACCGGGATGAGCGCCGACGCCGGCGGCAACAGATCATCACCGAGTGTTTGCCGATCGCCGACCACATTGCCTACCGATTTGTCGGACGTGGCGAGCCGGCTGAGGATTTAAAGCAGGCCGCCCGACTCGGATTGGTCAAGAGTGTTGACCGATTCGTGCCGGGCAAGGGCCGATTCATGGCGTTCGCGGTGCCGACGATCCGGGGAGAGGTGCGACGGCACTTCCGCGACAGCACCTGGTCGATGCGAGTCCCCCGCAAGGTTCAGGAGACGCAGCTCAGGATGCGGCGCACCGTGGAAGTGCTGTCTCAGCAGTTGAGTAGACCGCCGACGAATCAAGAAGTGGCAGGAGAACTCGGCGTCGACGTTGACGACGTATCGACATCCGAGTCCGCGCACTGGGCCTACCGGCCATTGTCGCTCGATGCTCCCCGCGGCGAACTTCAGGGAGCACACGCAACCAGTATCGGCGAATCGGTAGGAATGCATGATCCAGGCTTCGAGGCCGTCGAGGACCTCATCGTCTTGCGAGAAGTCATCGCTGAATTGGATCCCCGGCGACGAGCGATTCTTGGCATGCGTTTCTTCGACTGCCTGACGCAACGGGAAATCGCCCTACGCCTCAACGTCTCGCAGGTGCAGGTATCTCGACTCTTGAACGGCGCGTTGGCCCGGCTCCGTCAACGGATGCGTGTCGACGTCCCGACGCCGGCGCGTGAGTGTTCTGAACTGTCGGCCGGAATCAACGATTCGACGAAAGTAGTTGACTGACATGTGGTTTGATGCGGTCGGCGATATCGCCAGGGTGGTGCTGATCGGATCTGCGGCATACATCAGCCTGATCGTGATTCTGCGCATATCGGGGAAGCGCACGCTGGCCAAGCTCAACGCATTCGACTTGGTGGTCACTGTCGCGGTGGGCTCCACTCTGGCCACGATTCTGCTCAATTCCGACGTGTCATTCGCCGAGGGCGTGACGGCACTCGCGTTGCTGGCCGTGTTGCAATTCCTCGCGGCGACCATTTCGTCGAGGTTCACCGTCGGGCGAGCGGTGGTCACCGCGACACCCACTCTCCTTGTCTCGCAGGGGCGCTACCTGGACGACGCATTGAGGGGCCAGCGCGTCAGTGTCGACCAGATTCGCCAAGCCATCCGGTCCACGGGGCGGGGTGATGTCGGCCAGGTCGCCGCAGTGGTACTCGAGTCCGATGGGTCGCTCAGCGTCATCGCAAAAGACAAGGTCGGCGACTGGTCAGCGTTGGCGGGGCTGGGGAATGTTCCCGCGTCAGACCGTTGAAGGTGCCGACGCCGAATACGTTTCTAGGAAAGGAGAATTCCGAGTGATGCAGGCATTGACAGTCAAACCTGGTACCGCCGAATCGCTATGCTTGGCGGAGGTTCCCGACCCCGTCCCGAGTTCCGACGAGTTACTGGTCGACGGCGTGTCGCTCGGGGTATGCGGCACCGATAGAGAGATAGCGAGCGGACATTACGGTTGGCCGCCTCCTGGCCGGGATCGACTGGTGCTCGGGCACGAATCGCTGGGCCGTGTCGCACAGGCCGTTCCGGGCAGCGGCTTCGAGGTTGGCGACCTGGTCGCCGGCGTCGTGCGGCGCCCGGATCCGGTGCCGTGTGGTGCTTGCGCACGCGGTGAATTCGACATGTGCCGCAATGGCCGCTACGCGGAGCGAGGTATCAAGGACCTAGACGGCTACGGCAGCGAACAATGGTGTGTGGAAACAGGTTACGCAACCAAGGTCAATTCTGAGTTGAAACGCGTCGGCATGCTGATGGAGCCCACCACCGTAGTGGCCAAGGCGTGGGAACAGGTCTACCGAGTCGGCGAGCGGAGCTGGTTCGACCCGCGGCGGGTTCTGGTAACCGGGGCCGGGCCCATCGGTCTGCTCGCCGCCCTACTTGGCGTGCAGCGACGACTGGACGTCCACGTGCTGGACCGTGTGACGGATGGCCCGAAGCCAGGATTGGTCGAGTCGCTCGGCGCGACCTATCACCACGAACCCATTGAGGACGTGGCGACCCGGCTGTGCCCTGATGTGATCATCGAAGCCACCGGCGCCAGCCAGGTCGTCATCTCAGCGATGTCGACCACCGCCCACTACGGCATCGTGTGCCTGACGGGTGTGTCGCCTGCCGGTCGCACCGTGCACATCGACGCCGGCGCTCTCAACCGTGACATCGTGCTGGAGAACGATGCCGTGGTGGGCTCGGTGAACGCCAACCTCCGTCACTATCGACAGGCAGCGGACGCGTTGGCCGCGGCAGACATCGATTGGCTGGAGGGGTTGATCACCAGGCGGGTTCCGCTGAGCCGGGCGATAGACGCATTCGAGCCGCGCGACGGTGACGTCAAAGTCGTCATCGACATCGGGAGCGCCTGACGGTGGCGAAGATCGAGGATTACGCCCTGCTCGGTGATCTACAGACCGCCGCGCTCGTCGGCCGCGACGGGGCCATCGACTGGCTGTGCCTGCCGAACTTCGACTCGCCCGCCTGCTTCGCCGCGCTCCTCGGAGGGGAGGCGGCCGGACAGTGGCGACTGGGACCCGCCGCAGGTGCCGTGGCGACCCGGCGCCGTTACCGCCGGGACACCCTGATTTTGGAAACCGAGTGGGATACCTCTGACGGCACTGTCCGGCTGATCGACTTCATGCCGCCGCGTGGCGGGCAGGCCGATGTGGTGCGGATTGTCGAGGGGGTGAGCGGCCGGGTGCCGATGCGCATGGCCCTACGACTGCGCTTCGACTACGGCCACATCGTGCCCTGGGTGCGTCGTGACGGCGAGTACCTGGCGGCAGTAGCCGGGCCCGACGCTGTGTGGTTACACACGCGGGCACCGATTCACGGTGAGGATCTCGCGACCATCGCTGAGTTCGAAGTCTCTGCCGGGCAACGAGTTCCATTCGTACTGACCCACGCGCCGTCGCATCTGCCCCGCCCCGAGCCTGCGCAGCCCGAGCGCGCTTTGGCTGCTACTGAACGGTTCTGGGACGACTGGATCGGACGATGCCGCTACGAAGGCCGCTGGGCGGCCGAGGTTCGAAGGTCGCTGGTGTTACTCAAGGCGCTGACCTACGCGCCCACCGGCGGAATCGTGGCGGCTGCGACAACGTCCTTGCCCGAACACATCGGCGGTTCTCGCAACTGGGACTACCGCTACTGTTGGCTGCGCGACGCCACCTTCACCCTTCAGGCGCTACTGGGCACCGGCTACATCGCCGAGGCCACCGCATGGCGGGAATGGCTGGTGCGCGCGGTGGCCGGCGACCCGGCCGAACTGAAGATCATGTACGGCCTGGACGGAAGTCGCAGACTGCCCGAGCAAGAGTTGTCGTGGCTATCCGGCTACGAGAATTCCCAACCGGTGCGCATCGGCAACGCCGCAGCCGAACAGTTTCAGCTCGATGTGTGGGGCGAGGTGCTCGACGGCCTGCATCTGGGCAGAGAAGCGGGCCTGGAAGTCGATCACACCGCGTGGGATCTGCAGCGCGCGCTCCTCGACTACCTGGAGGGGCACTGGCGCGATCCCGACAACAGCCTGTGGGAAGTCCGCGGCCCGCGTCGGCATTTTGTGCACTCCAAGGTGATGGCGTGGGCTGGGGTGGATCGAGCGATCCACTCCGTGGTCAACCATGGGCTGCACGGTCCAGCGCAGCAATGGCGGGTACTGCGGGACGAAATCCACGCGGATGTCTGCGCGAACGGGTTTGACGCGCAACGCAATACCTTCACCCAGTACTACGGATCCCAATCGCTGGACGCGGCGCTGCTGTTGATACCACGGGTGGGTTTCCTGCCGTGGAAGGACCCACGCGTCATCGGCACCGTCGAGGCGGTGCAGCGCGAGTTGGATCACCACGGCCTGCTGCTTCGCTACCAGACCGAACACGGTGTCGACGGGTTACCGGGGGGCGAAGGGGCGTTCCTGGCGTGTACGTTCTGGCTCGCTGACGCTCTGCACGGCATCGGCCGTACGGGCGAAGCGGTGTCCCTCTTCGTGCGCTTACTTGCGCTGCGCAACGATGTCGGAATGCTCAGCGAGGAGTACGACCAGGTGTCAGGCAGACACCTGGGTAACACCCCGCAGGCCTTCAGCCTGGTGGGACTCATCAACACGGCGCGGGAGCTATCAGGTGTCCGAACAGAGACCTCCGCAGCGGCTTCCGCTCAGCACCTCCGGGATTAGGGCGTGTCTCCTTAATGTGAGGCCGGTGGTCGGTCAGTGTGTTTGGTGTGACTCGTGATGCGGTGTTGACCGATGCGCAGTGGAATGTCGTTGAGCCGTTGTTGCCGTGCTCGGATGGTGTGCGGGGGCGGCCGTTTCGGGATCATCGTCAGGTGATCGAAGGGATCATCTACCGGTATCGCTGTGGGGTCCCATGGCGTGATCTACCTGCGGATTTTGGGCCTTGGCAGACGGTGTGGAAGCGTCATCGCCGGTTCGCGGCCGACGGCACGTGGGACGTGGTGTTGACCGCGCTGTTGAGCCTGGCCGATGCCGCCGAGGTCATTGATTGGTCGGCGGTGGCGGTTGATTCGACGTCGTGTCGGGTCCATCAGCACGGCGCGACCCTGGCGCGCGACACAGGGGGCACCATCGAATTACACGAATTTGTGTGATGAACCCGCCGATCACGCTCTGGGGCGGTCGCGCGGCGGGTTGACGACGAAGATCCATCAGCTCTGCGACGGGCAGGGATTGCCGCTGGTGGTGCTCATCGGTCCTGGCCACGCACACGATTCACCGATGTTCGACCCGCTGATGGGCGAGCTGCGTGTGCCCCGTGTGGGCCCGGCCGGCCGCGTACTCGACCGGCTGCGGTGCTGGGTGATAAGGCCTACTCGTCGCGTGCACACCGGGCACGGCTGCGCGCGCGGGGTATCTGCGCGGTCATCCCCGAACCGTCCACCCAGATCGATCACCGCCGACGCCGCGGCAGCCGAGGCGGGCGCCCAGTCGGCCTCGACATCCAAAAATACAAGCGCCGCAACGTGATCGAACGATCCTTCAACATCGTCAAGAACTGGCGTGGGCTGGCCACCCGCTACGACAAACTCGCTCTGACCTACCGCGCCGCAGTCGTCCTCGCCGCGATATGTGCATGGCTACGACATTTAGGAGACACGCCCTAGTCGACGGCCTCCTCAGGTTGGCGCCCAGCGCTGCTCGAGTGCCGCGCGGACTTGCTGGGCGCATCGTTCGAGCCGGCTGCGGTCGACCGCGTCGAAACCTTGCTCTGCAGCTGTACTTTCGAGTCTCACGAGTCGATGAGCGATCGCCTCCCGGTGCGAGGGCAAGACGACAACCCAGGCAAGTTCGCGCAGCAGGGCCAGCAGTCTCTCCAGCACTGCGGAATCGCTTGCACCGTAGTGCTGCGGCTGACTGCAGACCACATCGAGCAGTTCGGGCAGGTCCGGCCGCGCCACCACCACCCGCTGGGTACCGCGGCCATCTCGCAGAGTTTGGCGCCCCAAGCGGTATCCGGCGAGTTCACACAGGGCCGCGCTGCACGAATTGAGTCCGTGCACCGCGGTGGTGGGGTCGTTGATGCCTGGGCTCAGCGCGCGCACCACCACATCCGTCAGCTGCCGGAGCCCGTAGCCGATGTCTTGGGTTGCGGTGCGCTCGATGCCGGTTCGCAGGGCGCCGGTGACATGCGCGCGCACCGATTCCAGCCGCTCTTCGTCAAGGGACCTGGCCTGCTGGTCGGTGGACCAGCAAAACGCCACCGGCATGCCCGCCACGACATCGGATCCCACCGGACGGTCGATCCATATCACGACCTCGGCATCGACTGCCGCGGCGAGCAGGCATTTCTCGTCGACCTCGACGAGAAATCCCGACGATTGAGCCGTGACTATCGACGCATGGACGGGCGGAGCCGGTGCGACGTCACCGTCGGGGGTGTCTTCGAGTCGATCGAGCAGTCGCGCAGCGGTGTCCTTGATGTCGTCACAGACGTGATCGAGCATCGACTCGATCCGAATTTGCCGCACCAGATGCCCAAGAAAAAGGACCAGGGCCAGAACGCTGGCCATCGCCATCAGGTAGGCGGCTGTAACCGCGATCTGCGGGACGAACTCCGCGCCCGCGTCGTTGTCGTTGCGGACGGTGCGCAGAACCGTTAGTGCATAAACGAATGTGGCGAGGAACAGGGCGAGGGTGCGTTGCACGAACCGATCCGCCGCGAATGTTCTCAGCAGCCTCGGCGTGTACTGGCTGCTGGCGAGTTGCAGCGTGATCAGGGTCAGCGAGAACGTCAACGACGTCACGGTGATCAGCGACGTCGCGACGGCGCCGAGGACCTCCCTAGCGGCGTCGGCCCCACCCCCGAACAAGTAGGCCGACAACGTCGGGGGAATGTGCGCGTCGAGGGCGGCGTCGAGTTCGGGAAGGACGACGCCGGCAGCGACGGCGGTCACCACGCCGATCGCAGGCACCGGCCACAGCCGGGTGCGCAGCGCGTCGAGGACCACTGTGCGCCGCTGGCTGATCGATTCGAGAATTCTCGACGTGTCGCGATTACCCCCGCCGGTCAACGCCATGGACGATCCACGCCCCGGTGACAGAATGCTCGGCCTCGAGGTGCCGCGTTGACCATCAGCGGGCCGACGTAGCGTGCCGGCGACGGAACAAGTCGCCCATGCGGCGGCGTCGCGGTGTCTTGTCGTCATGATCGTTGTCGGCAGAAGTCTCTGACTTCTCTACTGATTCAACAGATTTGGACGGTGCTGGGACTGGGTCTCGATCGGCATCGTCTTCGGCCAAAGTCACCGGCGCGTCCGCGCGTCTGATGTCACGCAGACTCCGCACCGACAACCGGCCGATGCACACCGCGGCGAGAAAGATGATCAATGCGCCCAACCCGCTGAAGTACGTCAACTCCAGCCACGCCGCCTTGGTCTCGGTCGTGGCGACTGGTGTGCCCACTGCACCGAGGTTCAACGGCGCGGCAACGGCGCGTCCCGCCACAAACCAGGCGCCGGCGAGGCCGCTCATCCATGCCCCCAGCATCGCTGTGGCACGGTTATCGGAAAGCGTGAGCAGCAGGCCACCGAGGACCGTCACCACTCCGGGAAGCACCTGGAGCCAGCCCCGCGCGGCTGTCCATGCCCACTCCTGGTCCGGCGTGAAGGCGAAGTTGAAGTAGGGCCCCACAAAGGGGATCAACGCACCCCACAGACCCAGAACGATCAAGAGCACGCCGGTGGCAGCGCCTCGACTGCGCGGCATGTGCATCTTCCCGCCGCGGCTTCGAATGCGAATGTTTACATCACTCATCAGGTCTCCTTGCGTGCCGGCCATCGAGCTACCACGTACCCAGGACGCGGGTCGGCATACGTATTGATTCGAATCCCGATGCGGACCCATGCATGCCGTGGCCGAGCAGGGGAACTCACAACGCGTGGAACGGGATATCGTGTTGGCGGTCGTCGGCCTACTCGGGGTCGTGGTGGCGACGATGTCGGCGAAGATGCGCAGCTTGCCGGTGTCAGAACCGCTGTTGGGTCTGAGTGCTGGAATTTTGTTGGGACCCCAGGTCATCGCCGCGTTGTCAATTCCCAGCCTGGCCGTGGAGCACGAATTAGTCCATGAAGCGAGCAGAATCCTGCTGGCGATCTCGGTGATGGCGGTGGCGTTGCGCTATCCGTTTGTCGCTGTCCGACGCCACGGCCGAGCGATGTTGATCCTGTTGCTGATCGTCCTGCCGGTGATGGCCTTGGTGTCGGGCGCTCTGGGGTGGGCCATCCTCGGACTCCCCATCGCTGCTGCGGCATTGTTCGGAACAGCGATCAGCCCGACCGATCCCGTGCTGGCTTCCAGCGTGGTGACCGGGGAAGCCGCCGAGCGAGATTTGCCCGCCCGCGACCGTCAGCTGTTGTCCCTCGAATCGGGCTCCAACGACGGCCTGGCGTTACCCCTAGTGCTTGTTGCGCTCGCGGTGGCCGGTCCGCACAGCGTGGGCGAAGCATTGGGCGAATCGGCGTGGCAAGTGGGCGGTGCTGTCGCTCTCGGCGCCGGAGCGGGATGGTTGGGCGGTCACGCGCTTCGGCTGGGTTCGCGGTACGGTGCGACCGAGGGTGCGCCGGTGCTCTTCTTCACCGTCGTGCTGGCTCTGGGCATCCTCGGATCGGCCGGAATATTGAGCGTAGACGGAATTCTGGCCGTCTTCGTCGGCGGTCTTGTCTTCAACATCGTCGGTACCGGCAGCGAGCGTGTGTCTGAGGTACCCATCGACGAGGCGATCAACCGGTTCGCAGTGCTGCCCTTGTTCGTATTGTTCGGCGCCGTATTACCGTGGCAGCAGTGGCACGAACTCGGCTGGCAGGGCGTGGTATTGGTGCTTGGAGTGCTGGCGCTGCGCCGCATTCCCATCCTGCTGCTCATGAAGCGACCGCTGCGGCTGGGCACCGCCGACGCGGTGTACCTGGGTTGGTTTGGACCGGTGGGAGTCTCGGCGTTGTTCTACCTGACGTTCGAGGCGCAGCGGCTGGGAGTAGATGAGACGGTGGTCGCCGCCGGGTCACTGGTGTTGGCAGTCAGCACGGTTGCCTTCGGTGTCACGGGCGTGATCGGTCGGACGCTCTACCGGCGGGCGGACGGTCAATCGTCGGCGGTCGCGCGGTGACGGACGGCCCACCACTGGGCCACGAAGATCACGACGGCCACCACGCTGGTGATGCCCAGGGTGAGAAGGTCGCTGCGGAACTTCAAGACCACGAACGGGACGAGCACCAGCAGATCGAGCACAATCGCCACCGAGGGCACCCAGACCTTGAGCTCGACCTCGTCTCTCAGGTGGCGGACGATTCCCCAATGGATGGCGATGTCCATCGACAGATACAGAATTGCTCCCATGGAGGCGATCTGGCTCAGATCGAAGGCGGTGGCGGTCGCAATGGCGAGCGCCGCCGTGATGAGCAGCGACTGACGATTCATCGTGCTCGGCAGACCGGGTACCTGGCCCATCTGCCGAAGCATGTCGTAGAGCCGGGAAACGGCGAACAAGCTGGCGACCAAACCGGACAGAGTGGCTATCACGGCGATCGCCACGGTCAGCCAGACGCCCCACGTCCCGAAGAGCGGCGTGGCGGCTTCTGCGAGTGCGTAGTCACGGGCACGGATGATCTCGGGAACCGAGAGGCTGCCGGCCACCGCCACGGCTAGCAACAGGTAGATCACGGTGCACAACGCGATGGCGATCACGATCGACCGAGCGATGTTTCGCCGGGCATCGCGGACATCGTCGCCCTGATTGGTGATTGTGGTGAATCCCTTGTAGGCGAGGATGCACAACGCGGTGCTGGCCAAGAGTCCGAGCCAGCCGTGGTCGGGCGGCGTCTGGTCGCCGCCGCTGAACAGCCGAGAGAATGCGGAAACCCCGGTCGCGGCGATCCCGGCGACGGCGAGCACGGCGATGCCGACGAGCTTGACCGCAGCGGTCGCCGTCGCCGAGGTCTCCACCAATGTGTTGCCGACCAGATTCACGACGGTGGCGCCCATGATCGCCGCTACGGCAAGGACGGCGACCCACGTCGCCGAGCCCTGCAGCCCGAAAGGCCGCAGAATATACGTGCCGAACGTCCGTGCGAGCAGACTCTCCGCGAGAACCATAGACACGTACATGAACAACGAGAACGTCCCGGCGATCACCCCGGGCCCGTAAGCGGCCTTTAGCAGCATCGCGATTCCACCGGATGAGGGATTAGTACTCGAGTAGCGAATGTATGAGTACGAGCTGAATGCCACTACCAACGCTGCAGCGAGAAAGGCCCACGGCACCCAGGAGCCGGCGAGTTCCGCTACCTGCCCGACCAGCGCGAAGATCCCGGCACCGATCATCACACCGGTGCCTAGGGCGACCGAACCGGTCAGCGAGAGCTTCTTGGTTCCGCCGCCGGTCAATTCGTGGGCCTGTTCAGCGGCTGACGGTATGAGACGCGGTCAGTTGCGGCATGCGGGGGCCCCATGACGATCGATGGCAGTCGACGATCGCTCTTGTTTCGCTCTTCCGCGCGTGTCACGGATTGACTGATCGGCAGTACCTCCTCCTCGATCGAGGTGGCGTCTCCATTGCCGCGTTACCCGGGGTCCGGACAGCACAAACCCCGTCGCCCGGCAGCGGCCGAGCGCTGACCCGCGACGATCGAGCAGAAGCACCGTGGCGTGCAGGTTGCGAGCACGCTGCCCAACACAAGCGGTCAGATAGCCATCGCGGCGCGCACGTCGGCCTCCGACGCCGAACCCCCGGTACCGCTGGACGTGACGCGCCCCGCCTCCAGCACGTAGTAGCGCTGTGCGGATTCCAATGCGAAGCCGATGTGCTGTTCGACCAGCAGCACCCCGAGACCGCCGCGCTGCGTCAGCGCGGTGATCGCCGCTTCGATCTCGGCCACAACCGAAGGCTGGATGCCCTCGGTCGGCTCGTCGAGGATCAGGCACTTGGGGGTGGTGATCAGTGCGCGCGCGATCGCCAGCTGTTGGCGCTGACCGCCGGACAGCAGACCGGCCCGTCGCGTGAGCAGTTCCTTCAACGCGGGAAACAAATCGAGCTGCTCGTCGATCAGCTGCTTACCGTTCTTACGGCCGTCGGCGACGACCTGGAGATTCTCGGCCGTCGTCAGCTGGCCGAAGGACTGCTGACCCTGCGGTACATACGCCAAGCCCCGCTTGACGCGGGCGCTCGGTCGGAGCCTGGTGAGGTCTTCACCGTCGAACAGCACCTTGCCGGAATTGCACTTCAGCAGGCCAACCGCCGCGCGCAGCAGCGTCGTCTTGCCCGCGCCGTTGTGCCCCATCACGGCGGCGACCCCGTCGGTCGGCACCTCGATGTCGACGCCGTGGATGACCTCGGAGCGGCCGTAGCCGGCGTGCACCTCGACCAGTTGCAGCATCAGGAGTTCTCCTCGACGAGTTCGATGCCGTCGGCGCCTGCCGCGGCGGTCCCCAGATAGACCTCCTGCACCTTCGGGTTGGCCTGAACCTCGGCCACCGAACCCTCGGCGATCACCTGGCCGCGTGCGAGCACGGTCACCGATGTGGCGAATGCCCGCATGAAGTCCATATCGTGTTCGACCACGACGACGGTGCGCTCGGCACCGATGCGGCGCAACAGGTTCCCGGTTTCTTCCCGCTCTTCGGCACTCATGCCGGCCACCGGTTCGTCGAGCAGCAGCACGTCGGCGTTTTGAACCAGCAGCATGCCGATCTCCAGCCACTGCTTCTGTCCGTGGGCGAGCACTCCGGCGGGCTTGTCGGCCAGGTCGGTCAACCCGATGGTGTGCATCGCCTGTTCGATCGCCGGGAGCACACCCTTGCGGCGCCGCAACAAGGTCCACGCGGATCGGGTCGCACCGGCGGCGATGTCGAGGTTCTGCAGGACGGTCAGCTGCTCGAACACGCTGGCGGTCTGGAAGGTTCGGCCCACCCCGCTCCGCGCGATCTGATGCACCTTCTTGCCGAGCAACTCCACCCCGGACTTGTTCACCGAACCGGTCGCCGACACCAGCCCGGTGATCGCGTCGATCACCGTCGTCTTACCCGCGCCGTTGGGTCCGATGAGGAACCGGAGGTCACCCTGAAACAGCGTCAGGTCGACATTGCTGACCGCTTTGAAGCCGTCGAAATCGACTGTCAGTCCTCGTACTTCGAGGTACTGGGTGCCCATACCGACGTTGCCGCCCTCGATGGGCTCCTTGTCTGCCGTGCTCGCGTCGACCTCGGTCATGAGCTGGCACCCACCTTCGCGGTGTCGGGGTCGGAGTCAGTGGACTTCTCCGGAGGTGGTTCGGCCTTGGCTTTGCGGCGCTTCAGGAACACACCCAACCCGGCCAGGCCCGCGGGGAAGAAGCCGACGACGACGATGAACAACAGGCCTTGGGCGTACGTCCACTCCGACGGAAAGCGTTCGGAGAACAGGGTTTGGGCCCAGGCCACGCCGATCGCACCCAGTACCGGACCCAGCAGCGTCGTGCGCCCGCCGATCGCGACACCGATCAGGAATGCGATCGACGGCAGGATACCGACCTGTGAGGGTGCGATGAATCCGACGATCGGCGCGAACAGTGCGCCTGCGATGCTGGCGAACAGCGCGGCGACGGTATAGGCGACAACCTTGATGTTGGCGGGGTCGTAGCCCAGGAAGCGCACCCGCTCCTCGCCGTCGCGCACAGCCACGAGCAACTCGCCGTAGCGGCTCTGCATGAGCTGCCGGACCACGGCGACCACCAGCAGCAACACCCCCGCGGCGATGAAGTACAGCATCCGGCGGTTGGCCGGGTCGTTCAGCGTGAACCCGAAGAATGTGCGAAACCGGTTGAGCCCGTTGCTGCCACCGGTGCTGGTCTGACCTACGAGGAGGATCGCCAGCGCGGCGGCCAGCGCCTGCGACAGGATCGCGAAGTACGCACCTTTGACACGCCGCTTGAAGACGCCGAAACCCAAGGCCGCGGCGATCGCCGTCGGCACGAGCACTATGGCCAGCAGGGTAAAGGCGGGGGAGGCGAACGGTTGCCAGTAGCCGGGCAGTTCGCGCACGCCCGCGATCTGCATGAAGTCGGGCACGTCGTCGCCGCGAATCTGCGCGTCGGCGATCTTGAGGTGCATGCCCATCATGTAGCCGCCGAGGCCGAAGAAGACGCCTTGGCCGAGCACCAGCATTCCGCCCCGGCCCCAGGCCAGCCCGATGCCGACCGCGACGATCGCGAAGCACAAGAACTTGCCGAGCAGCGACAGCCGGAAGTCGGACAGCACCACCGGCGCCACCCCGAACAGCACGACCGCCGCGATACCGAAACCAGCCCAGGTCTGCCAACGGCCGAGAACGGTTCTCACACCAAACTCCTTGTGCGAACGGTGAACAGACCCTGCGGGCGGGCCTGCAGGAAGATCACGATGATCACGAACACGATCACCTTGGCCAGCGACGCGGTGGTGTTGTACTCGATGAACGAGTTCAAAAAGCCCAGTGAGAACGCCGCGATCACGGTGCCCTTGATCTGACCCAGCCCGCCGACCACGACGACCAGGAACGCGTCAATCAGATAGCTTTGCCCGATCGTCGGACTGGTCGACCCGATCATCGTCAACGCGACACCGGCGACGGCCGCGAGGCCCGAACCGATGAAGAACGTGGTGATGTCGGTCTTGCGCGAGGAGATGCCGCTGGTTTCGGCGAGGTCGCGGTTCTGCACGACGGCCCGGATGCGTCTGCCCATCGGGCTGACCTTGAGGGCGGCCGCCAGTGCGGCCACACACGCGATCGCCAGTACCAGGATGAAGATCCGGGTCTTGGGCACCACCGCACCGAAGATCTCCACACCGCCGGACAGCCACGCCGGAGCGATGACGTTGACCGCAGGCGCGCCGAAGATGTCGCGGGCGACCTGCTGCAGTATCAGGCCGACGCCGAACGTCACCAGCAGCGTGTCCAGCGGCCGGTGGTACATCCGCTGGATCAAGGTGACTTCCAGCAGGGCACCCATTGCCCCGCCGACGACGAAGCCGACGACCAGCGAGATGAACAGGGACGCACCGGCACTGGAGATGATCTGCTGTACCACGTAGGCGGTGTAGCAGCCGGCCATGATGAACTCGCCATGCGCCATGTTGATGACGCCCATCTGACCGAACGTCAGCGACAGTCCGAGCGCAGCCAGCAACAGGATCGAACCGAGGCTCAATCCCGTTGCCAGCTGCCCGATTAGAACATCCACTTACACATACTTCCGTCGCTCCGCTCGCCCGGTACTCAGCCGGAGAGGCCGGCGGCCCACGGGTACGACTTGAGGTAAGGGTCCGGCTCGATCGGGCCGGGCGACTCCCAGATCGTGTAGATCAGCCCGTCGGGGCGGATCTCGCCGATACGCGCCGTCTTGGTGATGTGATTGTTCTCGCCGTCGATGGTGACCAGACCCTCCGGTGCGTCGAAGGTGACGCCACCGGCATTCTCCTGGATGGCGCTGACCTCGAAGGACTTTGCCTTCTCGACGGTGTTCTTCCACAGGTAGACGGAGACGTAGGCCGCCTCCATCGGATCCGACGTCGGCTTGCTGGCGCCGTACTTCTTCTTGTAGGCCTCGACGAAGGCCTTGTTCACCGGGGTGTCGATCGTCTGGTAGTAGTTCCACGCCGTCAGCTGTCCGGTGATGTTCTGCACACCGATGCCGCCGACCTCTTCCTCGGCGATCGACACCGAAACCACCGGCATGTCCTGCGGTGTGAGCCCCACGTTCTTGTACTCACGGAAGAACGCCACGTTCGAGTCGCCGTTCAGCGTGTTGAACACCGCGTCGGCGTCGGCGGTGCGGACCTTGTTGACGATGGTCGAGAAGTTCGTCGAGCCCAGAGGCGTGTAGTCCTCGCCCTTGATCTCGATACCGTTGGCCCCGGCGTAGGCCTTGATGATCCGGTTCGCCGTCTGGGGGAAGACGTAGTCACTGCCGACCAGATAGAGCGACTTGACGCCCTTCTCCTTGAGGTAGTCCAGGGCGGGCACGATCTGCTGGTTGGTGGTGGCGCCGGTGTAGAAGATGTTCTTCGAGGACTCCAGACCCTCGTACTGCACTGGGTAGTAGAGCAGCGAGTTCGCGCTCTCGAAGACCGGCAGCATCGCCTTGCGACTCGACGACGTCCAGCCACCGAACACTGCGGCCACGCAGTCGCTGCTGATCAACTTCTCGGCCTTCTCGGCGAACACCGTCGGCTCTGAGGCGCCGTCCTCACCCACGACCTGAATTTGCTTACCCATCACGCCGCCGGCGGCGTTGATCTCCTCGACCGCCAACGCAATCGCGTCGCGAACTGTCACCTCGGAGATCGCCATCGTTCCCGACAGCGAGTTCAGCGAGCCCACCTTGATGGTCGAGCCCGAGGTGTCCACACACGATTCGGCGTTTGCCGAGTCCGACTCGGTCGCCTTGCTTCCACAGCCCGCCAACAGCAGGCCCGCCACAGCGACGACGCTTCCCGTCGCAATCGCAGACCTTCTCAATGAAGACCGTTGTGGTAGTCGCATTGACAGCCTTTCCCTATATCAGCAGCGCACATCGGGGGATGGGCGTCGGCTGGAGTGCAGAATTTTCTGGCACCACTGGGGTGTCGAATCGGGACGTTAGAGCGGCTGTGTTTCTGCGAAATGTCTGTGTGTGACGAACAAATTAACCTGTAGGGGACTGCTGTTTATTTGCCGTTGGCGGTCCGCCGCGTAGCTGATCTGACGTGTCTGTAACAGTCGGGTACGGTGCGGCGATGTGACGAGCATGCGAAAAGCGACATCGATGGTCGGGGCGGCGCTCGTGCTTGCAGCAGGCTCACTTGCGGTCAGTCAGGCAACCGCAGCCGGGCAGGATCCCGCTCCGGCGGGACCAAACGTCAAATACGTTGTCACCGCGGACGCCCCGCTGAGCTTCGACATCAACTACGTGACCAGTTCGCCCGCGGACCTGAAGGCCTTCAACGCCGACGCGTCTGCCTACTCGACCAGAGGTAGCTTCGTCGCGCCCTGGGAAACCACCGCGACGCTCGCCGACCCGCAATGGGCCTACATCAGCGTGGCGCGTGCCGGCCATGCCATGGAGGCCCCGCCGAACGCGCACTGCGAGATCTGGGTCGACGGGCAACTCGCCGTCCAGAACACAGGTCCCACGACGGCCTTCTGCCAACTGAGTCGCTGGTAGTCATCGGCGCCGCATCACGCGCGTAATTACCTTGACATCCGATCGAACATAAGTTCGAATACGTGGGTGCGGTGGGATAGCCAGGGTGTCAGCGTCGACGACGGTGCACTGCCTGGCCTGCAGCGGATCGGCTTTGTCCGCAGCGTCCGCACGCCACAGTTCGAAGGCATCACGTTCCACGAAGTGCTGTGCAAGTCGGCGCTGAACAAGGTGCCGAACGCGGCCATAGTTCCTTTCAACTACACGGTCAACGGCTATCGCGGTTGCTCGCACGCCTGCCGCTACTGCTTCGCCCGGCCCACGCACGAGTATCTCGAATTCGACCCCGGCACTGATTTCGACTCGCAGGTCGTCGTGAAGACGAATGTCGCCGATGTGCTGCGGCGTGAGCTGTCGCGCCGTTCGTGGCAACGGGAGACGGTCGCGCTCGGCACCAACACCGATCCGTATCAGCGTGCCGAGGGTCGCTATGCACTGATGCCGGGAATCATCGGCGCGCTCACCGATTCCGGAACGCCGTTCTCGATCCTGACCAAGGGGACCCTGTTGCGGCGAGACCTGCCGTTGATCGCGGAGGCGGCGCGACGTGTCGACGTCAGCGTGGCGGTCTCATTGGCCGTCGGCGATCCCGACCTACACAAGGATGTCGAACCGGGGACGCCGACACCGCAGGCGCGTCTCGGGCTCATCTCCGCGGTCCGCGAAGCGGGTCTGGACTGCCATGTCATGGTGGCGCCGGTGCTGCCACACCTGACCGACTCCGCGGCGCATCTGGACGGATTGTTGGGTCAGATCGCTGAAGCGGGCGCGACGGGGGTGACGGCGTTCGGGCTACACCTCCGCGGCTCGACGCGCGGGTGGTTCATGGCGTGGCTGGCGCGGTCGCATCCCGAGCTGGTGTCAAAGTATCGCGAGTTGTACAGACGCGGAGCGTATCTGCCGTCGGACTATCGGAAGATGCTGCACGACAGGGTGACTCCGCTGATCGCCAAGCACGGCCTGGCGCCCGATCGTCGGTCGTTTCGGGCGGTGTCGGCTCCGGCCACCGACTGCGCCGAGGTCCTGCAGCCGACGCTGTTCTAGTCTCGGCGGACGCTATCCCTTGTTGCGCTTGACCTGATTGAACGGCACGCCCCGATCGGCGGCATGTTCACGCGGAAATCCAAGCACGCGTTCGCCGATGATATTGCGGGCGATCTCGGTGGTACCGCCGCCGAGCGCCGCCGCCTGCCGCGACAGGTAACGCTCTCCGTAGCGGATCAGGTCGTCACCGATATCCACGACGCCCGAACTGCCGGTCAGCGACAGCACGGTGTCGAACTCCAGGTGGTGTACCTCGGCGTGGGTCACCCGGATGATCGAACCCGCGGCCGGCGGCAGCGAGCCATCGAGAACACCGTGGTACACGTGATCGATCAGCTGTTCGCGTACCGCGCGGTGCACCAGCGCGCGACCCGCAACCTCCTGTGCCCGCTCACTGTCGGCCTGCCCGGTCGCTTCCAGCAGCGCGACGTAATCGATCGGCACATCCGACTTGCCTTCGGCACCAATGCCACTCGCGAACTCAGAGCCGCCTCCGACCGCCCGGCGCTCGTGGTACAGCTGCCGGGACGCCACGTGCCAGCCGCCATTGACCTCTCCGACTACGGCATCGTCACCGAGTTCGAGGTTGTCGAAGAACTCCTCACAGAACTCGACCGACCCGTTCACCTGCTTGATGCGCCGCAGTGTGATCCCGGGGCTGTTGATGGGCACCAGGAACATCGTCAGGCCTTCGTGCTTGGGCACATCCCAGTCGGTGCGCGCGAGCATCAGCCCGTAGTCCGCGGCGAACGCACTGGTGCTCCAGGTCTTGGCGCCGTTGATCACCCAATTGTCGCCTTTACGGTCGGCGCGGGTGATGACGCCGGCCAGATCGGACCCGCCGCTAGGCTCCGACAGCAGCTGCACGAGGACCTCTTCGCCCCGCAGCGCGGCCGAGATGTGTTGCTGCTTTTGCTCTTCTGATCCAGTGTCCAGGATGGTCGCGGCGCATATCGTGAACGTCGGGGTGTTCAGGATGACCGGAAGCTCGTAACAGCGCGACTCGTTGTTGAACGCCTTCTGGTAGGCGATCGGCAATCCGAGGCCGCCGTATTCGCGGGGGAAGCAGATGCCGGCGAACCCGCCCTCGTACAGCTTCTTCTGCAACTCCCGGGCGCGGTGCCAGGGTTTTTCTTCACCCCGGTCGTGCTCGGGCGGGTTGGCCGGATCGATCGCCGGCATGTTCTCCGCCAACCAGGTGCGGGCACGCGTGGCGAACTCGTCGACAGACTCGGTCGTTTCGGTCGTTGCCGATGCGGTGTCGGTCATGAGGCATTTTCCAGATTCTTGGTGAGCGCATACACGCGCAGATTGTGCTCTTCGGGCGTACCGAACAACGAGCGGTACAGCGTCGCCCGCCGCAGGAAGATGTGCAGGTCGTGCTCCCAGGTGACACCGATGCCGCCGTGCAGCTGAATGCAGTCCTGCAGCATGCCCGGAGCATGTTCGCCCACATAGGATTTCGCGACGCTGACGGCCATCTCGGCGCCCGGGGACCGCGCGGCCACCTCGGCCACTGCGGCGTTCGTCGTCGCCCGGCACGACTCGAACCAGATCTTCAGGTCGGCGTACCTGTGTTTCAGCGCCTGATACGAGCCGATCGGCCTACCGAACGAATGTCGGTCGAATCCCCATTGGATGGTGAAGTCCAGCACCGTCTCCAGGATGCCGACGATCTCGGCGCACTGAAGGATCGCCGCGATCTGGCTCTGCCGCTCGATCAGTGCCGGCGTCTGCTCGGCAGAGCCGACGACTGCGGTGGCCTCCACCTCGACATCGTCGAATTGCACTCGGGCATAGGTCTTCACCATGTCGAGCGACCGTTGCGCTTCCACGGTGACACCCGCAGCGTCGGTGGGGACCAAAAACTGTCGCACCGCGTCGTCGCAGCGGGCCACCACCAGCAGCGCCGCACTGTCGCCGGCCGCTTCGACGCGGTCCTTCACACCGTGGATGCGATATCCGGTGTCGGTGCGCGTCGCGGTCACCGCAGCATCGAGCGGCGACCACTGTTTGCCCGGCTCGTAGGCCGCCCACGAGGCGACGATCTCGCCTGAGATCAGCGATTCGATCGTCTGCTCGTGGTTCTCGGGGGCGTCGGCCAAACCGGCCAGGACGATGCTGACGGGATGCAGCGGACCCGGTGCCACGCTGCGGCCGGACAATTCCGCGACCAGGGCGAGGTCGGCGACGCCGTCCCCGGACACGTTGCCGCCGCCGAGTTCCTCGGGCACCAGCAGGCTGGTCCAGCCGAGTTCGGCGGCGCGCTGCCACCAGTCCATCTCGAACGACTTTCCGGCGGCGTGCAGTTCACGCAACCGACCCAACGACGCGCCCTTCTCGAGGAACGACTGGGTGGTCGAGGCGAACAGCAGCCGTTCTGGGTTTGCGGCGTCGGTCACGGCGCGAACTCACTTTCGCTGACGCGTGAACGTGCGTGCCGGAGCACCGACACGCACGTCACGATGGATGCCGTTGGAATCAGGCGAATTCCAATGCGGGCACACCCGGTTTGTGGACGATCTCGTTCGGGACCTTGAACAGATCGATCATGTTGCCACCCATGACCTTTCGCTGCCCTTCGGCGTCGAGGCCCTGGAGATCGTCGACCAGGTGCGTCGGCTGCGACAGGCCCTCGGGGTGCGGCCAGTCGGAACCGAAGATCACGCGGTCGATGCCCAGCAGGTCGGCCATCTGGGCGAAGTCGTCCTCCCAGAACGGTGCGACGTACACGCAACGGTGGAACGCCTCGATCGGATCCTCCAGGAAGCCCTGCGGCATCTTCGAGTAGACGTTCTTGAACTGCTTGAAGAGGTAGGGGACCCAGTCCGCGCCGTTCTCGATCGACAGGATGCGCAGATCCGGGTTACGGGTCAGCGCTCCGTGACACACGAGAGCCGCCATGGTGTCCTCGATGGGACGCTTGCCCATCGCGACCATCCGGAATGCGGTGGGCGCGAACGGCTTGAACTCGTCACCGGGTTCCCAGTCGTTGAGGTACTCGGAGTACCCGCTGTCCGAGGCGTGCATCGACACGGGGATACCGGCCTTGACGCAGGCGTCCCAGAACGGGTCGAACTCCTCGACGCCCAGGGATCGCGTGCCGCGATAGCCGGGCACCGGGGCGGGGCGCACCAAGACGGTCTTCGCGCCGCGCTCCAGGCACCAATTGAGTTCCTCGATCGCGCGATCCACGTTGCCCAGGTTGATCACCGGCGTGGAGAAGATGCGGTCCTCGTAGTTGAACTGCCAGGTCTCGTACATCCACTGGTTCAGCGCATGGACGATGTCGAGAATCAGGTCCGGGTCGTCCTTCAGTCGCTCCTCGACCAGGCTGGCCAGCGTCGGAAACATCAGGGAGTAGTCCAGGCCGAGGCTGTCCATTACCTCGAGGCGAGCCTCGGGATTGCGGAACGCCGGAATGGACTTCATCGGCTTGCCCATGACCTCGCGGAAGCTCTTGCCGCCACTGCCGTGCCGGAAGTACTCCTCCTGGGCGCCCGGGCGAGCGACCACCTCGAAGGTCGGGTTCGGGATGTAGTCGCTGACGACATTGCGGACCATGATCTTCGTTCGTCCGCGCACGTCGATGTAGTCGATGACGCCCTTGCGGTGGTCCGGCAGGAACTGGGTCAGGGCCTCTTTGGGCTCGTAGAAGTGGTTGTCGGCGTCGAACACCGGATAGGGGAGTTCGCGGGTCACAGTTGCGCCTCCTTCAGACTGACTAGGCTGTGGTGGTAATGACATTACCACGTCTGGACCAGCGTAAACACCACCCCTGATCGAGGAGTTATTGGGTCGGGCCGGCACCGCTACCGGTGCAGGTCAGGCGGGGTCGCGGTGTCCGGCGAGGCTGCTGACGCAGAAGTCGTAGATGTGATCGGCGCCGACCGGAACGCCGGTGAGTTCTGCGCCGAGCACCCGCAGCCGCATCGCCCCCAGGGCCGACTGCATGATCAGGGCCGCTGTCGCGTCGACGTCGATGTCGGCACGGAAGGCGCCCTCGTCGATGCCGCTGCGGATGATGTCCTTGATCAGCTCGTGCACCGGAGAGAGCACGCGGGCATACTCGCTCGGCAGCGCCTCGGCCAAGCGATCGTTGTAGAACGTCAGGCCGCGGTTGACTTTGTCCTGAGTGGTCGTTTCCGCGGGCGTGCAGATGCGATCGATGAGTATCCGTAAGGCGTCAGCGGCGGGCAGTCCGGCGGTGTCCTCGCGCCACTTTCGGGTCGACTCCGACATGATCTTGTCGACCAGGGCCAGCAACAACTCGTCTTTGGTGGAGAAGTGCTGGTAGAAGGATCGCAGGGAGGTTTTGGACCGTTCGACGACCTCCAGCACCGTGAAGTCCGTGCGGCCGGTCTCGCCGAGAATTGCCAACGCCGACTTCATGAATCGCTTCGGGCGCGACTCCGGGTCCAGGTCCACGACGTCGTCCGTCGCCGCCGCGCGGGCGCCTCCGCTCGGCGGCCGACTGCCACGCTTCGCCATGACACCTCCCCGGTTGTGCGCGCGAATGTCGGTAACGACGTTACCGCTTTTACCGGAGCTCGGTTAGTGTTCCCTCCCATGACCACAGACTCGGCGCAGACGCCCTGGACCGTTGAGAGCCTGCTCGAATTGTTCGACGTGCGGCCGGACGGAGAGAACAGATTCATCGCCGAAACGGGCCCAACAGGCCAGGACGACCGCCAGGTGGTCGAGGGTACGCAGGTCCTTGCGCAGGCTATTGTCGCTGTGGCCAAACGTTTTCCGGAGAAGTCCGTGCGATCGGTGTCGGCGGTGTTCGCCCGCGCGGTACTGGTCGGCGCGGGTCCGGTAGAACTGGAGCTGGACGTGGTCAACGAAGGCCGGTCGACGGCGACCGCGATCGTCGCGGCCAAGCAGAACGGCAAGCGGTGCATCACGGCGACCGTGCTGACCGACGTACCCACCCCCGATGTCATCCGCCACCACCTGCCGCGGCCCGACGTCACGGGTCCTGAAGACGCGAACGTGTCGGAGATGCCGATGACCGGACGCCAACTACGTCTGGTCGACGTCGTCGACGTGAACAGCCCCGACGAGGTCGGACCACCTGAGCTGTACGCCTGGCTGCACTACGACCCGATCCCCACCCGCGACGACCTCGCCAAGGCGCTGATCGCGTATTTCACCGGACACCTTGGCATTTCGACGACGATGCGCGCACATGAAGGCATCGGTACCGCGCAGGCGCATCTGACCGTGTCGACGGCTCCGATGACGATCACGGTCAGCTTCCACGAGCCGTTTACGTGGGACGGCTGGCTGCTCTACACGCACGAGAGCACCCAGGTGGGCGCGGGCATGTCCTATGTACGCGGGGCCGTCCACACCGAAAGTGGTGAGCTCATCGCATCGTTCGGCCAGGATGCCTTGATCCGCCCGCTGCGCACGACCGACGCGAGCATCAAGGAGCAGTCGCGGCTCTAGTTTCTGTTGCGTTTGTTGTCGCCGCGACCCGAGATTTGCGACAACAAACGCAACAAAAAAGTGGCGGTGCTTGGGCTCTAAACCTTGAGATAGCCCTTGTCCGCGGGGATCTGGGCGGCGGTCACGAGCGACGACGCGTCGCTGGCCAACCACAGCACGATGTCGGACACCAGGTCGGGTGCGGCGAGGGAATCCGTCGGCAGTGCGCCGGGCGAGAAGCTGTGGATGAAGTTCTGGTGATCGGCGAACATCTGCCACATCGAGGCGTCGTTTCCCATCGGTGTGTCGGTGCCGTAAGGATGGACGGAGTTCACGCGAATTCCGAACTCGCCCAACTCCACCGCGAGTGAGTTGGTCAGCGCGACTACACCGAACTTGCTCGCGCAGTAGTGACCGCAACCCGGAACGGCCTTGATGCCGGCCGCCGAGCTGATGTTGATGATCGACCCGCCGTTACCGGCCTCGATCATCGCAGGAACCACCGCCTTGATGGTGTTCCACACCCCCGTCAGGTTGGTGTCCACGACCTCCTGAAACTGTTGTGCCGAAATCTCCCACAAGCGGCCCCAATTCAGCACACCGGCGTTCGCGACGACGATGTCGAGTCGGCCGAACTGCTCGATCGTGTCGGCGACCACACGCTGCTGGCCTTCGAGGTCGCGCACGTCAACCTCTTCCGCGCGGATCTTGCGCCCCTCGCCCTCGACCAGGCTCACCGTCTCGGCGAGGTCCTCGGGTGACGCCGGGGGATAGCCGTTGTGCTCGGCGACCGGCCCGCAGGCATCGATCGCGACGATGTCGGCGCCCGCCCGGGCCAGTCGAATGCAGTGTGAACGTCCTTGTCCGCGCGCCGCTCCCGTGACGTAGGCGACCTTGCCCGCCAGCGGTGTGTCTTCAGCCATGCCCGACATCGTGCGCGTGATGGACGATGTCGTGCAAGTGGTAGATCGCAATTGATGCAACCGTGAACTCACTGCCGTTGCTACGCAGCCCCCGCCGCGACCACGCGTCGGCCGGTACGCCCGTGTAGGTGTCGGCGACGATGTTGGCGGCGTCGAACAACTCGGTGGCGACCGTGGCCGGGTCCTGCGCGCGGTAGTTGTCGGCCAGCGCCGTCTCGTCTTGATCCCAATTGGGGAACAACGGTTCTTCTTCGGTGAGCATCAGCCGGACTCGGTGATCGAAGATGCGGTGCACGTCGCGGATATGGCAGCCGTACTCCAGCGTCGACCACACGGTCGGTGCCGGCCGCTCCCTGACGCCGGGCTGGGCAAGTCGCGGCACCCAGTGGGCGGCGTCGGCGCGGATGCGGTCGGCGACCTCGGTGTGGTGCACGGCGTCCGGGGCAAAGCCGCAGTCGGGGCAGGATTGCGACAGCACCCAGGTCCAGTCCTTGGTGTCGGGCTCGATGGGATCGTGCTCAGGCATCACCCGGTCAGTGTGGCAGCGGTGTCGCGGATGCGGGTATGGGCGGTGTGGCCGGGAATGGCCAAGATCTCCGCGCCGCCCCCGAAGTCCAGCACATCCCCTTCGTGCAGTTCGAGCAGGCCGGATACCGGTGGTGCCGCCTCGGGCAGGCCGGCTGAAACACGTTGGTGAAGGGGCATTTCCCAGTCCTCGAACACCGGCGGTGGCATGGCGGTACCGCTCCGGATCTCGGTGGCGTCGCCGGCGCCGGCGAAAACGGTTGCACCCGTGGCGTCTTGCAGCTCGGCCGCCGAACCGCAATGGTCGACATGGCCATGGGTCAGCACGATCCGGTCGATCTGCGGCACTGCTGCCAGGATCTCGTCACTCGAACCGGGAGCACCGGTGTCGATGAGCGTGGCCGAATCGCCGTCGTGCCACACGTAGACCTGCCATCCGCGCACGACGAGCGTGGTGAGTTCGGGTGTGACGGTGACGGTGTCCATATGATCGACGCTAGATCGCCGGGCGCGGCGATCGCGCCGGATCAGCTACCGGCGAAATCTAGCCCAGATCGCTGGCGGAATACGTGTCACAGCTGTTGATGTCGCCGGTCCGATATCCCTCTGTGAACCACTTCTGGCGTTGTTCGGAGGATCCGTGGGTCCACGCCTCGGGGTTGACGCGTCCGGTGGCGGCCTGCTGGATGCGATCGTCACCGACCGATGCCGCGGCCGACAGCGCGTCGGCAATGTCTTTGTCGCTCAATGGCTCCAGGAACGGCACGCCGGTGCTTTCCTGCTTCGTGATGGTCGCGTAGTGCGCCCAGATGCCGGCATAGCAGTCGGCCTGTAATTCGGTGCGCACACCGCCGCCGGTGGCGCCCTCCGGATCCTGTTGGGCACGGACGAGCGAGCCCTCGAGGTTCTGGACATGATGGCCGTACTCATGGGCCACCACATACTCCTGAGCCAGCGGGCCGCCGCTGGAACCGAACCGGTCGCGCAGCACGTCGAAGAAGCCGACATCGAAGTACGCCGTTCGATCGCCCGGGCAGTAGAAGGGGCCGACGTCGCTGGTCGCAGGTCCGCAGGCGGTCTGGACCTGGTTGGTGAAGATTTCCATCCGCGGCCGCTCGTAGCCGGGGAGTAACTGCTGCCACACGGCGTCCACCGAGTTGCCCGTCGCGACCACGCGGCACTGGACGATGTTGTTCGCGTCCTCGCCGGTCTTGCATTGGCTGAGATCGAAGCCGGGTGTCTCGACGCCTCCGCTGTCGTACTGCTGCGGCGGCACGACGGAACTGGGATCGACTCCGAGGAACAGCGCGACGACGAGGATGAGGAGGCCGCCGACTCCGCCGCCGACGGCGATGCCTCGGCCGGGACCACGACCGCCGCCACTGGTGGACGTCGTGCTCGTGTCGATCTGCATGCCCTCGTTGAACGTCATTGCCCTACCTCATTCGCGTCCATGTCCACGCTGCCGCACGGGTTTGCGTTCACCTTTGCACACTACGATTCGGGCGTGGCAGTCGTTCTCGGACATTCGGGGCCTTCGCCGGTCGCGCACACCGACCTCGGGGACATTCGCGGAACGACCGAAGGTGGCGTCGGTGTCTGGCGCGGCGTGCCGTACGCCGAGCAACCGGTGGGGGAACGACGATTCCTGGCTCCCGGGCCGCTGCAGCCGTGGACTGGGCTGCTCGACGCACTCGAACACGGACCGTTGCCGCCGCAGAGCAAGTCGTTCGTCGGCGGTGGCCGCGACGACCCGAAGGTGCGCGACGAGGCCTGCCTGACGCTGACGGTGTGGTCGCCGGACACCAGCGCGTCGCTTCCGGTGATGGTGTGGATTCCCGGCGGCGCATTCGTCTACGGCGCCGGGCAGTTTCAGCTCTACAACGGGTCCAGGCTGGCCGCCAACGGCAATGTGGTGGTTGTCAACATCACCTACCGCATCGGAGTCTTCGGCGGGTTCGAGCTCAGCGACCTCGGAAACGAATTCGATGACAATCTCGCATTGCGTGACCAGATGGCGGCGCTGCGCTGGATCCGCGATCACATCGCCGCATTCGGCGGTGACCCCGATCGGGTGACCGTCTTCGGCGAGTCGGCAGGCGCGACGTCAGTGCTGGCACTGCTGGCAAGCCCCGCGTCCAAGGGTCTGTTCAGCCGTGCGATCGCCCAGAGTCCGGCGCTGCCCTTGATTGGCGAACGCGAGAGCCGGGCCCGACAGGCGCACGAATTCGTCAAGCGGCTGGGCGTCGAAGTCGCCGAGGTCAAGATGCTGCCGCAGCGCCGGCTGCGCCGGGCCGCGGGCATGCTTCAGCTGAAGAGCGCGGCGAGCACGCCGAACCTCGCGTACGGATTGACCTACGGAGTGGACCTGCTGCCGAGGCATCCGGTGGACGCCGCCCGCGATGGCGCACTCGAACGAATGCCGCTGATCATCGGCACCAACAGCCATGAGGCGTCGATGTTCGCGTGGACGAAACCACCGATGCTGCCGACGACGACGGCCTCGATCGACGCCTACCTCGACCGCGTCGCACCGGACGCCAAGGATGCGGTGCTGGCCGCCTATCCGGACTATCCGAGGCGACGGGCCCTGATCGCGTTCGGCTCCGACGTGATGTTCGGTGGACCGGCATGGGCGTTCGCCGACGCCTACAGCGCCGTCGCGCCCACGCACATGTACCGGTTCGACCACGTCGGCTGGAGTCTGCGGGTGCTGGGGCTCGGCGCCACCCACGGCAGCGAGATCGTGCACGTCCAGCACAGCTACGCGTCGTTCATCGGGCGCAAGCTGCATCCGCTGGGGCGGCGGCTGCAGCCGCCGGTCGGCAGGCGGATGCAGCGGGCCTGGCTGGACTTCGCGACTAAGGGATGGGATAGCGGTGAGATCGAGTGGTCGAACGGGCACGACTGGCCGGTCTACGACGCCGAGCGCCGCGTCACCCGCATCATCATGACCGCGCGCGACACCATCACCGAGGACCCCGACGCCGAGCGCCGAAAGGCGTGGGCCGAGCTCTACTGATGGCGCCGGGCCGGTGCCTCATTTCGAGTTCGACCCGAAACGCTTGTCGGAGTACTCGCGCAGGTTGTAGAGGAACTTCTGGAACGTGTGGGCCATAAACGGTTTACCCAGCGTCATGCCGATGCGACCCGATAGACCCTTGGGCTTCATCGCCATCACCCACGTCAGGTGGCAGCCTTCGGCCGTCGGCACCACGCGGTAGTCCTCGGCGAACGCCGAGATGGAACTACTCGATGCTTCGTTGAACCGAAAAGCCATGTGGGTGAACGGTTCCCACGCCAGGAACTCCTCGTAACCGACGATGCCGCCGCGCATGTGTACCGTGCGCGTCGTACCGACACCACGCGGTTGGGGGCTGGTCCAGGTGACTTTGGTGATCGCCGTCGCCCAGCGGGGCCACGACTCCGCGTCGGCGAGCACCTCGAACAGCTGCTCGGGCGTGATCTTCAGGTCCACGGTGCTGACGAACCGAAACGGCGCGCTGTCGATGAAATCCAGCTCAACCAGCTCACATGGGTGCATGGCCATACACGATAACTGACAGTGTCTAGCCGGGTTCCAGATCGAAACGCCGAACCGTCGCTCGGTGTACTTGCCCAACTTGGCCAGGAGCGTCGATGTCGGCCGGCACCCTCGCGAAAAGCCAAGTGCGCCTCCGGATACCACGCGATGATCTCATCGATCACACGCCCTCCGCTGCGCGTCCCGATGGCGCGGGTGGAGCCGACTCGCAAAGGCCCGGAACCTGTCCACGACATGCCGGTGACGTAGGACCACTGCGGCCAGGGCGCGGACACCGAACTGAGATTAGCCAGGCCCGTCGCTGGCCGCCGCCAGAAGCGGCACTAGCACGTCACTGATCGGGGCGGCGAGCCCGTATTGAGCGGCCTTGCGCCTGACCACACCGTTGCGGATGTCCCATTCCAGCGGGCGGTGCGCCTCTCGATCGGTCAGCATCGACGTGGTGATGTCGGCGGGAACCTGGCTGAACAGGTTCATGGTCTCGTCGATCACCTCGTCGCCCAGGGTCGCGCCGTCCGCGCGCGCCACCGCAAGGCATTCCGCCAAATAGCGCCGCGCGAGGGAGGCCACATCGTCGCGGCGGAACATGCCCATGCGCCGACCGGTCAGAACCATCAACCCGACCACGGCGTTCACCAGCAGCTTGCGCCATGCCGCGCTGACGAAGTCGGGGTCGAGCTCGACGGATACGCCGGCGTCGCCGAACAACCTCGCTAGCCTTTCGGCGGCCCTCGTGTCGGGGCCGGCGGGCAGCACCAGCCGAACCCCGGTACGCAGCCGTATCCAGCCCCCCGGATCCGGTTCGGCCGATATCCAAATGGCCGCGGGCACCACTGTCGACGATGGGCAGAACCGGCCGACGCGCTCCACCTGCTCGACGCCGTTCTGCAGAGCGCACACGATCGTGTCGCCGTCGCACAGCCTGGCCAGCCAGGCACCGGCCTGCTCGTTCTGGGTGTCCTTGACGGCCAGCAGCACGATGTCGGCGGCCTCGGTGATCTCCGCCGGATCGGCCAGCACCGGACCCGGCACCACGATCGGGTCCTTGTCGTCGGGCCTGACCTCGATCGACTCCCGGGCGGTACGCCCGCACAAGGTGATCGGGTGACCTGCGGCGTGCAGCAGGGCGGCGACCGTCGACCCGATCGCGCCCGGTCCGACAAGTGCAATGCTGTCACCCATGAACGCCAAGCTACCGCCCGATATGGCCCCACTACACTGTGGCAGTCGTCCATCAGGCCATTCACAGGAGAGTTCGTGCTGCGCAGTCATGCCGCCGGTTCGTTGCGGTCCACCGACGCCGGACAGCGGGTGACGCTGGCCGGCTGGGTTGCGCGCCGTCGCGACCACGGCGGTGTCATCTTCATCGACCTTCGCGATTCGTCGGGCGTGTCGCAGGTCGTGTTTCGTGAAGCGGACGTGCTCGCCAATGCGCACCGGCTGCGCGCGGAGTACTGCATCGCCGTCGAGGGCATCGTCGAAATCCGCCCAGAAGGCAACGCGAACCCCGAAATCCCCACGGGTGACATCGAAATCAACGCGACGTCGCTGAGGGTACTGAGCGAGAGCGCACCGCTGCCGTTCCAGCTCGACGAGCAGGCCGGCGAGGAAGCTCGGCTCAAGTATCGCTACCTCGACCTGCGCCGCGAAGGCCCGGGAAATGCGATTCGCCTGCGGTCCAAGGTGAATGCGGCGGCCCGCGATGTGTTAGCCCGCCACGACTTCGTCGAGATCGAGACGCCGACGCTGACGCGTTCCACGCCCGAGGGGGCGCGCGATTTCCTGGTGCCCGCTCGGCTGCAGCCGGGGAGCTTCTACGCCCTACCGCAGAGCCCGCAGCTGTTCAAGCAGCTGCTCATGGTGGCGGGTATGGAGCGCTACTACCAAATCGCGCGCTGCTACCGCGACGAGGACTTCCGCGCCGACCGCCAGCCCGAGTTCACCCAGCTCGACATGGAAATGAGCTTCGTCGACGCCGATGACGTCATCGCGGTGTCCGAGGAGGTTCTCAAGGCACTGTGGGCATTGATCGGTTATGACCTGGCGACGCCGCTCCCGCGGATCAACTACGCGGACGCGATGCGCCGGTTCGGGTCGGACAAACCCGACCTTCGGTTCGCCGTCGAGCTCGTCGAGTGCACGGAGTACTTCTCCGACACCACTTTTCGCGTGTTCCAGGCGCCGTACGTCGGTGCTGTCGTGATGCCCGGGGGCGCCTCGCAACCGCGGCGCACGCTCGACGGCTGGCAGGAGTTCGCCAAGCAACGCGGGCACAAGGGGCTGGCCTACGTTCTCGTCGCCGACGACGGCACCCTCGGCGGGCCGGTCGCCAAGAACCTCACCGATGCCGAACGTGACGGGCTCGCCGCGCATGTCGGGGCGCAGCCCGGCGACTGCATTTTCTTCTCCGCAGGTTCGACGAAGGCGGCGCGTGCGCTGCTCGGGGCGACCCGTATCGAGATCGCCAAGCGTCTCGACATGATCGACCCCGACGCCTGGGCGTTCACCTGGGTGGTGGACTGGCCGCTGTTCGAGGCGGCCGACGAGGCCACTGCCGCAGGCGATGTCGCGGTCGGGTCGGGTGCGTGGACGGCAGTGCACCACGCCTTCACGGCACCGAAGCCGGAATCGGAGGCCACCTTCGACACCGATCCGGGCACCGCGCTGGCCAACGCCTACGACATCGTGTGCAACGGGAACGAGATTGGCGGCGGGTCGATCCGTATCCACCGTCGCGACGTCCAGGAGCGGGTGTTCGCAATGATGGGCATCGACCACGACGAAGCCCAGGAGAAGTTCGGATTCCTTTTGGACGCCTTTACTTTCGGCGCTCCGCCGCACGGTGGCATCGCGTTCGGGTGGGACCGCATCACGGCACTGCTCGGGGGATTCGATTCGATCCGCGAGGTGATCGCGTTCCCCAAGTCCGGCGGTGGTGTCGATCCGTTGACTGATGCGCCCGCGCCGATCACCGCGCAGCAGCGCAAGGAATCGGGCCTTGACTTCAAGCCGGACGCCAAACCCAAGACCGACTAGGGCCAGTCGCATCCCGTCAGCTCGGCAGACAACTCCCATAGCCGCCGGGCCGTCACGGAATCGAGCGCCTTGGGCCGCGGTTTGGTGACCTTCGGCGGACCGAACTGATTGAACCGCGGCGCCAGATAGGTGCCGCTGGGCAGGTCGGTCGACACCGCTTGCAGGCTGGCCCGCGCACCTTGGGCCGGTGTGTGCAGCAGCTTACGCATGCCGCGGTGCTCGCCCAGGCCCATCGATCTGGTGATGTCGGTGTCGGTCGCACCCGGATCGGACGCGTATGCGCGGATTCCCCGCGCGGCGAGTTCGCGCACGAAGAGCAGGTTGGCCAGCTTGGATTGGCCGTAGGCGGCCCATTTCGAGTACTTGCGGGTGTGCCAGTTGAGGTCGTCCAGGTCCAGACGGGTGAACAGGTAGGTGGCGCTCGCGACCGACACCACGCGGTCTTTGATGCGGTTGCCGAGCAGACACGTCAGCGCGAAGTGCCCGAGGTGGTTCGTGCCCATGTGCGCCTCGAAACCGTCGGCGGTCCGGGTCAACGGCATGCCCATGACGCCGGCGTTGTTCACCAGTACGTCGACCGTTTCCACCGAATCCGCGAAGGCCCGCACACTGGTGAGGTCGGCAAGATCGAGGGAACCCACCTCGACGTCACCGGGCATGTCGGCGGCGACGCGACGGGCCTTGTCGATGGAGCGGCACGCGATCATGACGCGGTGGCCCGCAGCGGCGAGGGCGGACGCCGTCGCCGCGCCCACACCGCTGTTGCCGCCCGTGACGATCACCCGCATGGTTGAGAATTATGCGGACCCGGAATAGATGCGGCCAGCGGCGGGCTGTCTTGGGGCATGACAGAGATACCTGATATCAAGGCGTTCAATGCCGATATCGCCGCCGAGTTCCGCGCCAACGGCGGCAAGGTAGGTGGGCCGTTCGAGGGGGCTGACCTACTGCTTCTGACCACCACCGGCGCGAAGTCCGGCGAACCGCGGCTGTCGCCGCTCGCGTATTTCACCGTCGACGGGAAGATGATCGTCGTCGGCTCGTATGCGGGGGCCGATCTTGATCCGGCCTGGGTGCACAACCTGCGAAAGCACGCGCGGGCGCACATCGAAGTGGGAACAACCGCCTACGACGTGAACGCCCGCGAGCTGCTCTCCGCGGAGCGCGATGACCTCTACCCGAGACTTGTCGAACAGTCGCCGGTGTTCGGCGAGTACCAGCAGAAGACCAGCCGGGTCATCCCGCTGTTCGAGCTCGAACCGGTGTGATTTCGGTGCGCAAACAGTCGCTGAGCGAACGTGCGGGCACCGAAATCGCCGTCACCTAGAGTCGCTCGATGATCGTGGCGTTGGCCATGCCGCCGCCCTCACACATCGTCTGCAACGCGTAGCGCCCGCCGCGCTGCTCCAACGCATTGACCAGCGTGGTCATGATGCGCGCACCGGATGCGCCCAACGGGTGACCGATCGCGATGGCACCGCCGTTGACGTTCGTCTTCGACAGGTCGGCTCCGACGTCGTGTGCCCACGCGAGCACGACCGGCGCGAACGCCTCGTTGACCTCGAACAGGTCGATATCAGACAGCGTCAGTCCGGCCCGTTGCAACACCTTCTCGGTCGCGGGGATGACACCGGTCAACATGTAGAGCGGATCGGATCCCACCACGGTCGAGGTGTGGATTCGCGCCAGCGGACGCAGCCCCAACCGCTTGGCGGTCTCACTCGTGGTGATCAGCACCGCCGCGCTGCCGTCGGACAACGGCGACGAGTTGCCCGGCGTGATCTCCCACTTGATCTGAGGGAACCGCGCTTCGTAGGCCGGAGTGTAGAACGCAGGCTTCAGACCCGCCAGCGTCTCCACCGTGGTGCCGGGGCGAACGATCTCGTCAGTGGTGAGACCCGCGATCGGGATCAGCTCGTTGTCGAAGCGACCCTCTTTCGTTGCCTGCGCGGCCTTTTCGTGACTGCCCGCGGAGAACTCGTCGAGTTGCTGACGCGAGAAGCCCCACTTCGCCGCGATCAGTTCGGCGCTGATGCCCTGCGGCACCAACCCTTCCGGGTAGCGCTGCGCCATGGCGCCGAACGGGTCGCTGCCCGGCAGCACGCTCGAACCCATCGGTACCCGCGACATCGATTCCACGCCCGCAGCGACGACGATGTCGTACGCCCCCGCGATCACACCCTGCGCCGCGAACGCGATCGCCTGCTGGCTGCTGCCGCACTGGCGGTCCACGGTGGTGCCCGGCACGGTCTCGGGGAAGCCCGCGGCCAGCAGCGCGTTGCGTCCGATGTTGACGGCCTGATCGCCGACCTGTGAGACGGCGCCGGTGATGACGTCGTCGACCAGTGCCGGGTCGATGCTCGCGCGGTTCACCAGCGCGGTGAGGCTGTGCGCCAGCAGATCGACGGGCAGTACGTCATGCAGTGCGCCGCTGGCTTTGCCCTTTCCGATCGGGGTGCGTACCGCCTCGACGATGACCGCATCCCGGCCCGCAAATTTCGCCATTTCCAGCCTCCTGAACTCGTCACTGAGTAATGCTTCCTATACCCAGCTATAGCACCTGGGTATACTCAGAACAACTCAGAGGGAGGGTGAATTCCATGACAGTGCTGCAGGGCAAGCTGGCCGACCGCAACGCCTGGTCGGCGGTGGGCGAATGCCCGGTCGAGAAGACGATGGCGCTGCTGGGCACCAAGACCGCGATGCTGATCATGCGCGAGGCGTACTACGGCACGACCCGGTTCGACGACTTCTGGCGCCGCGTCGGCGTGACCAAGGCCGCCGCCGCCGCACGGCTGTCGGAACTCGTCGACGCCGGCCTACTCGAGCGCCGGCCGTACCAGGAGCCAGGGCAGCGCAGCCGCGATGAATACGTGCCGACCGAAGCAGGCATCGACTTCATGCCTGTGGTGTGGGCGATGTTCGAATGGGGGCGGCGCCACCTGCCCAACCGAGCCCCGCTGCGCCTGGCCCACGCCGACTGTGGCGCTGAAGCCACGGTCGAGATCCGTTGCGAAAAAGGGCATCTCGTGTCACCCGACGAGCTGGTCGTCAAGGCCGTAAGAAGCTAACGCTCCCGCGCGGGGATATGCGTTCACCAATGTCGTGGGTGCCTGGGGCAGCCACGCCTCGGTGACCGGTTCGGTGAGTTCGGGCACGCCGATCGCCGCCAACCGCAGACTTCACGCCCCCGTCCGGAACCTGCGCCCCGCCGACGATTCGGCCGACGTCCTTCCAGGTGGCCACGCCGGTGATTGTGCGCGGTTAGGGTTCACCGGTGCTGCATTTGCGGGTGATAGCGCCCGAGGAGATGCGCGACGATATCATCGGCGTGCTCCGCCGCGAGGTCGGCGCGTTCAGCCATTCCGCGCGTGGCCCAGACCTGAGCGCCACACTGCGCACCCTCTTACCTTGTGATGGGATCTTGCGATGGGCATCAAGGTGGCGCTGGAGCATCGCACCAGCTACACGTTCGACCGACTCGTGCAGGTGCATCCCCACGTCGTCCGGCTTCGCCCGGCCCCGCACTCGCGCACGCCGATCGAGGCCTACTCGCTGACCGTCGAGCCCGCCGACCATTTCGTCAACTGGCAGCAGGACGCATTCGGCAATTTCCTTGCCCGGCTGGTTTTTCCCTCCCGCGCTCGCAGCCTCACGATCACCGTCGGCCTGATCGCCGACCTGAAGGTGATCAACCCGTTCGACTTCTTCATCGAGGAATACGCCGAAAAGGTCGGGTTCACCTATCCCAAGGCTCTCGCCGAGGACCTCAAGCCCTACCTGCGACCGGTCGACGAGGGCGATGAGGGCACTGGGCCCGGCGACCTCGTCCAGGCGTGGGTGAAGAACTTCTCCGTCGCGCCGGATACCCGCACCATCGACTACCTTGTCGCGCTCAACCGCGCGGTCAACGTCGACGTCGGTTACAGCGTTCGGATGGAACCCGGCGTGCAGACGCCAGACCACACGCTGCGCACCGGCATCGGTTCGTGTCGCGACTCGGCCTGGTTGCTCGTGTCGATCCTGCGTCAGCTCGGCCTGGCCGCCCGGTTCGTCTCCGGTTACCTCGTCCAGCTCACCTCCGACGTCGAGGCCCTCGACGGCCCGTCCGGACCGGCCGCCGACTTCACCGATCTTCACGCCTGGGCCGAGGTGTACATCCCCGGTGCAGGCTGGATCGGGCTGGACCCGACCTCGGGGCTGTTCGCGGGCGAGGGCCACATCCCGCTGTCCGCGACACCGCATCCGGACTCGGCCGCGCCGATCACAGGAGCCGTCGAACCGTGTGAGTCGACGCTGGACTTCACCAACGCCGTGACGCGCGTGCACGAGGACCCGCGGGTCACGCTCCCTTACACCGATGCGGCCTGGGGGGCGATTTGCGAGCTCGGCGGCCGCGTCGACGAGCGCCTGGCCGTCGGCGACGTCCGTCTGACGATGGGCGGCGAGCCGACGTTCGTCTCGATCGACAACCAGGTCGACCCCGAATGGACGACCGAAGCTGACGGGCCGCACAAACGCCGACTGGCCTCCGACCTCGCCGCGCGGCTGAAGAGAGTGTGGGCGCCACAGGGCCTGGTCCACCGAAACCAGGGCAAGTGGTATCCGGGAGAACCGTTGCCGCGCTGGCAGATCGGGCTGTTCTGGCGCACCGACGGCGAGCCGTTGTGGCGCGATGAGGCGTTGCTCGCCGATCCGTGGCCGTCGACGCCGGAGACGATCGACGTGGCGCCCGACGCCGGACTACGCGTGCTCGGTGCTCTCGCCGCCGGACTGGGGTTGCCTGACTCCCAGATTCGGCCGGCGTACGAGGATCCCTTGAGCCGACTGGGCGCCGCGGTGCGCTTGCCGGCCGGCGAACCCGTCGATCCGACAGACGATCTGGAGGCCGACACCGCCGAGGCGCGGGCGGCGCTGGTCGCCCGGCTGGAGGAGTCGGTCACCGAACCGGCGGCCTACGTGCTGCCGCTGCACCGCGCCGACGACGGGTCCGGCTGGGCCAGTGCGGACTGGCGATTGCGGCGCGGGCGCATCGTCCTGCTCGACGGCGACTCACCCGCCGGGCTTCGGCTGCCGCTGAAGTCGATCAGCTGGCGTCCGCCTCAGCCAACCTATGCCGCAGATCCGCTGGCGCGCCACGGGGCGTTGTCCGTCGAATCCCGCTCGGACGACGCGGAAGTCGTGGATATCGACGCTACGCCGACGACTGCCGTCGTCGCCGAGATCCGCGAGGGACTGCTCTACATCTATCTCCCGCCGACCGACGAAGCGGACCACTTCGTCGACCTCATTCGCCGGGTGGAGGCCGCGGCGGCCAAGGCCGGCTGTCCGATCGTCCTCGAGGGCTACGGGCCGCCGCCGGACCCGCGGATCACCTCGATGACCGTGACCCCCGACCCTGGGGTCATCGAGGTCAATGTGGCACCCACCGCCAGTTTCGCCGAGCAGCGCGAACAGCTGCAAACGCTGTACAGCGAGGCCCGGCTGGCCCGGCTGTCGACCGAGTCATTCGAGGTCGACGGCAGCCACGGCGGCACCGGCGGGGGCAACCACATCACGCTGGGTGGCATCACCCCCGCGGACTCACCGCTGTTGCGCCGGCCCGACCTGCTGGTTTCGATGCTGACGTACTGGCAGCGGCATCCGTCGCTGTCCTACCTGTTCGCGGGACGGTTCATCGGCACGACGTCGCAGGCCCCCCGCGTGGACGAAGGGCGCGCGGAGTCGCTGTACGAACTCGAGATCGCGTTCGCCGAGATCGCGCGCCTCTCCGCCGGTAAGGGCGGACCAAGGCCGTGGATCATCGACCGGGCGTTGCGGCACCTGCTGAGCGACATCACCGGCAATACCCACCGCGCCGAGTTCTGCATCGACAAGTTGTACAGCCCCGACGGTCCACGCGGGCGACTCGGCCTGCTGGAGCTGCGTGGGTTCGAGATGCCGCCGCACTACCAGATGGCGATGGTGCAGTCCCTGCTGGTGCGGTCGCTGGTCGCATGGTTCTGGGACGAGCCGCTGCGAGCGCCGCTCATCCGACACGGCGCCAACCTGCACGGCCGATACCTGTTGCCGCACTTCCTGATTCACGACATCGCCGACGTGGCGGCAGACCTGCGCGCGCATGGCATCAACTTCGACACCAGCTGGCTCGACCCGTTTACGGAGTTCCGGTTCCCGCGTATCGGCACGGCCGTGTTCGACGGTGTGGAGATCGAGCTGCGCGGGGCCATCGAACCGTGGAATGTGCTGGGGGAGGAGTCGGCCGGAGGTGGCACGGCGCGCTACGTCGACTCATCGATCGAGCGCATCCAGATCCGGCTCATCGGCGCGGACCGCCAACGCTACATCGTCACCGCGAACGGCTACCCGGTACCGCTGCTCGCCACCGACAACCCCGATGTCCAGGTGGGTGGGTTGAGGTTCCGCGCGTGGCAGCCGCCGAGCGCGCTGCATCCGACGATCACTGTGGACGGGCCGTTGCGGTTCGAACTCGTGGACACCGCGACCGGCATGTCACGCGGCGGCTGCACCTATCACGTGTCGCATCCCGGCGGCCGGGCTTATGACCGTCCGCCGGTCAACGCCGTGGAAGCCGAGTCGCGACGCGGCCGACGGTTCGAGACCACCGGCTTCACCCCCGGCAAGGTCGACATGGCCGACATCCGGGAGAAGCAGGCGCGCCAATCCACCGATCTGGGCGCGCCGGGAATCTTGGATCTGCGCCGGGTGCGTACCGTTCTGCAGTGATGGCCCTACCCGCAACGACTCCCCACGACATCGACAACCTGCTGTCGCGTTATCGCGGTGCGAGAGCGCAGCAGGCGCTGTTCGACGTACGCGGGGGTGCGGTCGGCGGGTACGACGAATTCGTCGATCCCGCAGGCAATATCCGGCCGGCCTGGCAGGAAGTCGCCGAATGCGTCGGCGAGCGCGGCCGTATCGGCCTCGACCAGCTTCGGTCGACGGTGCGCGGCCTGGTCGACAACGACGGCATCACCTACGTCCAGGTCGACCGCAACGGTGACGCCGTCACCAACGGAAACGGGGCGGCCGACCCCGGGCCCTGGCAGCTCGACGCGTTGCCGTTGGTGATCTCGGCATCCGACTGGGACATCCTGGAAGCCGGTGTGCTGCAGCGTTCGCGGTTGCTCGACGCGATCCTGACCGATCTCTACGGCGCACGCGAGTCGGTGACCAGTGGCGTGCTGCCCCCGCAGTTACTCTTCGCTCACCCCGGCTACATCCGCGCAGCACGGGGGATCGAGGTGCCGGGCCGCCACCAGCTCTTCATGCACGGCTGCGATATCAGCCGCGGGCACGATGGCGACTTCCTGGTCAACGCGGACTGGACGCAGGCGCCGTCGGGTGCGGGATACGCGCTGGCCGACCGTCGGGTGGTGGCTCACGCATTTCCCGATCTGTACGAGCGCATCGGGCCGCGTCCCGCCTCGCCGTGGGCGCAAGCGCTGCGCCTCGCACTGATCGACGTTGCGCCCGAGTCCGCCGAAGAACCTGTTGTCGTGGTGCTCAGTCCCGGAATCCACTCCGAGACAGCCTTTGATCAGGCCTATCTGGCGAGCGTGCTCGGCTTCCCCTTGGTGGAGAGCGCCGATCTGGTGGTGCGTGACGGCAAGCTGTGGATGCGATCGATGGGCACGCTGAAGCGCGTCGACGTGGTGCTGCGCCGCGTCGACGCCGATTACGCGGATCCGCTTGACCTACGGCCGGATTCGCGCCTGGGCGTCGTCGGCCTGGTCGAGGTGTTGCGTCGCGGCGCGGTCAGCGTTGTCAACTCGCTTGGCAGCGGCATCCTGGAAAGTCCTGGACTGCTTCGCTTTCTACCTGAACTCGCCGAACGCCTGCTGGGGGAGACGCCGCTGTTACGGACGGCGGAGATGTACTGGGGCGGCATCAACACCGAGCGCTCACATTTGTTGAGTAACCTGGCGTCGCTGCTGATCCGTCCGGTCACCGGGGGCGAAGCGATTGTCGGGCCGGCCCTGTCGTCCGCGCAGCGGAGGGAACTCGGCGTGCGCATCGAAACCGCGCCGTGGCAATGGGTGGGCCAGCAGCTGCCGCAGTTTTCCTCGGCTCCCACCGACTACTACACCGGTGGACTGTCGGCCGCCAACGTGGGCATGCGGTTGTTCACGGTCTCGCAGCGAAGTGGATACGCGCCGATGGTCGGCGGACTCGGCTATCTCGTCGCACCCGGACACGCGGCGTATCAACTGAATACCATTGCAGCCAAGGATATCTGGGTCCGCACGCCGACGCGGGTGACCGCCGAGCGGACCCCGACCGCACCGCCGGTGGAGCTGCCCGCGATCATGCCCAGTCCCACTCGGTCGGTCAGCTCGCCGCGTGTGCTGTCCGATTTGTTCTGGATGGGCCGCTACGCCGAGCGCGCGGAGAACATGGCGCGGCTGCTCACCGTGACCCGCGAGCGATATCACGAATTCCGTTACCGCCGGGAGCTGGCCGGCAGCGAGTGCGTCCCGGTGCTGCTCACCGCGCTCGGCTCGATCACCGGAACCAGCATCGGTGACGGTGATTACGCCGAGATAGTGGCAACGGCACCGACGACGTTGTGGTCGCTGACAGCCGATCGGCATCGTCCCGGCTCCCTCGCGCAGTCGGTCGAACGCCTTGGTCTCGCCGCGCGTGCGGTCCGCGACCAGATGTCCAACGACACCTGGATGGTGTTGGCGGCCGTCGAGCGCGCGCTGCTGCACGCCCCGGCTCAGCCTTTCGGACGGCCCGCCGACGAGCCACCGGAGTCCAAGGCCGAGGGCGAAGCGTTCTTGTCCTCGACTACCAGTCTCACGTTGTCGGGCATGCTGGCGCTGTCGGGCGTCGCCGCCGAGTCCATGGTGCACGACGTGGGCTGGACCATGATGGACATCGGCAAACGGATCGAACGTGGGCTGGGTCTCACGGCACTGCTGCGGGCCACGCTCATCACTGTCCGCAACCCGGGTGCTGAGCAGACCATCACCGAATCCACGCTGGTGGCATGTGAGTCGTCGGTCATCTATCGGAGACGCAACCCCGGAATGGTTAGTGTTGCCGCCGTGGCCGACCTGGTCTTGATGGACGCCGAGAATCCACGCTCGCTGGTCTTCCAGCTCGAGCGGCTGCGTATCGCGCTGAAGGCGTTGCCCGGGTCGTCGGGCTCATCGCGCCCTGAGCGGCTGGTCGAGGACATCACTGCCCGGTTGCGCCGCATCGAGCCTGCCGACCTCGACGAGGTGACGCCCGAGGGTCGCCGCGCAGACCTTGCGTCGTTGCTCAACGACACCCACGCCGATCTGCGCGACCTGTCGAGCACAATCACCGCGACCCACTTGTCGCTGCCTGGCGAAATGCAGCCGCTGTGGGGACCCGATGAGCGCAGGGTGGTGCCGTGACAGGCCGGTGCTATCAGGTCTCGCACCGCACGGTGTACCGCTACTCGGATGTCGTGACCAGTAGCTATAGTCGCGGGTTCCTGACCCCGCGCGACTCCGCGCGGCAGCGGTGCCTTTCGCACGCGCTGGAGATCGAGCCGGCGGCAGCGGACAGCTCCACCAGCCGCGACGCCTACGGCAACATCAGTTCGTACTTCCACGTCACCGAACGGCACGAGACCCTGTCGATCACGAGCCGCTCTGTGGTCGAGGTGGACCCGCCGCCTGCCGACCTCTACAACGGCGGGTCGGCGCGCGCGCCGTGGGAGATCTCCAGGCCCGTCGGAACGGACGGCGCACTGGCCACGGAGTTCACCCTCGACCTGCGTTCGGCCGAGATAACCGAAGAGCTACGTGACTATGCCGCACCGAGTTTCGAGCCGGAGCGGCCGCTCATCGAGGTGCTGCGCGACCTGAATTCGCGAATCTACGCCGATTTCACCTACCGTTCCGGCTCGACGACGGTGTCGACTCGGGTGAGCGAGGTTTTGACTGCCCGGGAAGGGGTATGTCAGGACTTCGCGCGGCTTGCCATCGCCTGCCTGCGTGCCAACGGGTTGGCAGCCAGCTACGTGTCCGGTTATCTGGCCACCGACCCACCTCCGGGAAAGGAACGCATGGTGGGAATCGACGCCACGCACGCATGGGCGTCTGTATGGACGCCGCAAAACCAGTGGCTCGGTTTCGATCCCACCAACGCCCAGATGGTCGACGAGCGCTACATCACCGTCGGCTTCGGTCGCGACTATGCCGACGTTCCGCCGCTGCGCGGCATCATCTACACCGACTCCGAACGCAGCAAGATCGACGTCGCGGTCGACGTCGCGCCCTACGACGGCGGTGTGCTTCATGCGTGACTTCACCTGTCCCAATTGCGGCCAGCGGCTGGCATTCGAGAACTCGGTGTGCCTGTCCTGCCGCAGCAGGATCGGCTTCTCACTGGACGACATGGCGCTGCTGGTCATCGCGCCAGGCTCCGAGTCCGAGCATGCCGGCGCTGTGGACTCCAGCGAGTACCGGCTGTGCGCGAATATGCATCTCGCAGAATGCAACTGGCTGGTGGAGAAGGGGCCGATCGCCAAGCTGTGCGCATCGTGCGCGCTGACCCGCACGCGGCCCAACGATGCCGACGCGGTCGCGCTGGCCGCGTTCGCGACGGCAGAACGGGCCAAGCGGCGGATGATCGCCGAGCTGTACGAACTCAAGTTGCCGATCGTGGGCCGCGACGCCGATCCGGAGTACGGGCTCGCGTTCGACCTGCTGTCCAGTCAATTCGAGAAGGTCTTCACCGGTCATGCCAACGGGGTCATCACGCTGGACCTCGCCGAGGGTGACGACGTGCACCGCGAGCAGCTGCGCATCTCGATGGACGAGCCGTACCGCACTCTGCTGGGACACTTCCGCCACGAGATCGGGCACTACTACTTCTACCGTCTGATCGGGACGTCGTCGGACTACCTGCAGCGGTTCAACGAGCTGTTCGGCGATCCCGACCTGGACTATCAGGAGGCGCTGGATCGCCACTACAGCGAAGGTGCGCCGACCGGTTGGCAGCAGGACTACGTCTCGTCCTACGCCACGATGCATCCGGCCGAGGATTGGGCAGAGACCTTCGCTCATTACCTGCACATCCGCGACACCCTGGACACCGCCGCCGCCTTCGGGTTCGCACCCGCCGGTGCCACCTTCGAACGACGCACGTTGGGGCCCAGCGGTTTCGACACGATCATCGACCTTTGGCTGCCGCTGTCGTGGGCACTGAATATGGTGAACCGCTCGATGGGCAAGGACGATCTCTATCCCTTCGTACTCCGGGGCCCGGTGCTCGAGAAGATGCGGTTCATCCACACGAAGATCGACGAGATCACCTCGAATCCGGTGAAACTCGCCGAGATCGGCGCTCCGGCGGAGGGTCAGCAGACGCAGTCGGGCTAGTCGCCGAGATCAGGGGCCCACGGTGTGCCGTTGATGTGACCGCCGCCATCTACGAACAGCGTATTGCCCGTCAGGTAACGCGCGCCCTCGCCCGCCAGAAACACCGCGACAGGTGCGATGTCGTCATAGGGGTCCCCCATGCGGCCCATCGGGTTCGCCGCATCGGCCACCGCCTCCAGTTCGGGGTACTCGCCGATCGCGCGAAAGAAGGCCTGGCTCTTGGCCGCCGGGCAGGTCGCGTTGACGGTGACGCCCGTGGGTGCCCACTCGCGCGCCGCGGTACGAGTGAGGGCACGCAGCGCCTCTTTGGCAGCGTTGTACTCCAGCGAGCCCACATGGGCGTTGACGCCGTTGAGACTGCACATGTTGATGACCCGGCCCCAGCCGCGCTCCTTCATGTACGGAAACGCGGCGCGCATTGCCCAGAAGGGACCGTAGTAGCCCACGGCGATGCCCTGCGACAGTTGTTCGTCGGTCTTCTTCTCGACCCGGCCGATCCCACCGCCGCCCCAGGCGTTGTTCACCACGATGTCGATGGACCCGTACGTCGACAACGCGGCTTTCACCGCGTTCTCGACCTGATCGCGATCGGACACATCGGTGGACACGAACGTTCCGCCGGTTGATTGGGCGACGGCTTCGCCTGCTGCCGAGTCGATCTCGGCGACGACCACTTTGGCACCCTCATCAGCGAAGCGTCGGACGATACCCTCGCCGATGCCCGCACCCGCGCCGGTCACCAGCGCGACCTTGCCGTCAAGTTGCCCGCTCATGCGCCCGCGATCCCCGAGGCCAGCAGATCGCGCGCCTCCGATTTACCGTCCAGCGTCCGCGTCGTGCGTTCGACGATCTGCCAGCGGTCATCGATGAGCTGCAGCCGGAAGTGGTTGACTCCCGCGCGTGCGACGACGAACCCCTCGCCACGGTGCACCAGCAGGACCGACTCGCACACCGCCACCGCGAAGTTGCCGTCAACGGTCACCACCGCCGGGCCGAGGAAATGACTGCAGCCCCGGTGGATCAGCCCCTGATGGGCGTCGGAGCGCACCATGGCCGCCACATCCTCGCGGCTGCGCATCGACCAGCCCTCGACGTCGTAGCTCCCGTCGGTGGCCCACAGCGCTGCCGCGGCGTCGGCTTCACCAGCGTCGACCAGCGGACCGTAGGAGGCGATCACCCGCTCGATCGCGCGCTCTTCCTCGATGCGTTCGAGCCGTCGTTCCAGTTCGACAATTCGCTCGTCGTTCAACGAAATTCCTTTCAATTAACCGGATCCCATGAGCTTCTCCATGAACTTGTGGGTGCCGAGCACCACTTTCACCCGGTCGGGATCGTTTCGACGAGCGACGTCATCGCCGTTGCCGCCGGCGATGTGAATCGGGCCGTGGGGGAGTTGCTCGAGTCCCTCACGCGCGACGTCGGCCGGGTCGGCAACACGCATGCCGGGCACGTCGAAGTTCAGTCCGACGCGCTCCATCGCCGGGGTGCGGGTGACACCGAGCACCAGCTCCAGCACGTCAACGTGATGGTCGCGCAGTTCCAGCCAGAGACTCTCGGCGAAGATGCGTCCGAAGGCCTTCACGCCGCCGTACACCGTGTGCCGCATCGAGCCGAGGTAGCCGGCCATGGAGCCGACCATCAGGATGCCGCCACGCCGGCGTTCCCGCATCGGCCTGCCGAAGTGCTGCACCAGGGCCAGCATGGTGCCGATGTTCAGGTCGATCACCCGGCCGAACTCGGTGAGCTCACTGTCCAGGAAGTGCTCGCTGCAGGTGTTCGCACCCGCGGTGTAGATGAGCAGACCGACCTCGATGTCGGACGTGACATCCGCGATCCGAGTCACCGCATCGGCCGATACCAAATCCACAGCGAGTGTTCGTACTTCGACGCCCAGGGCACGACACGTTTCCGCGGTCTCGGCCAGGGGATCGGGCTTTCGGGCGATCAGCACGAGGTTGATTCCCGCGGTGGCCAACTGCCGCGCGAATTCCGCGCCGACGCCCTCGGAGCCGCCGGCCACGACGGCCCACGGCCCATACTTCGATAGCTCCGTCACGGGTTCATCTTTACCCGGACCGTCGCAGGAAGGCTCTGCCGCGTCCCGATAGGCGGTACCCCACGTCGAGGCTGATCGTCAGGCCCAGCCCCTTGAGTTGGCGGACCCGGCGTTTGAACCGCGGGACGTCCAGTCCGACGCGGTCAGCCAGATCCGGTGCGCGGACGGCCTCGTTGTCGGCGATCAACTGCAGGTACTTCCTCGTCCACGGCTCGGTCGCTGCGTCCCAGCGGTCCAGGCGCGCCGTGATCGCGGCGACTTCGTCGGCGGAGAGGCGATCATTCGCGGCAAGCGCGGGCCGCTCGTCGGGCGCCAGGAAGGAGACCGCGATCGCATAGGTGTGCCGGGCCGCCCTGCGGTCCAGGTCTTTCTGGGCGGTCGCGGCATCCGGATAACCGGCCGCCCGGGCCTGCGCAGCGGTCACCCGGTGGCGTGCGGGGAATTCGGCGACGTCGTCGATGCGAATCGTGCCCGCCATGGTGCGTTGCGTACCACCTGGCTTGACCCTCGGCGCGTCCCAGCGGCGGAGCACAAGTGTGATGCTGCCGTTAGCGATTCCCTCGGCCGTGTCGCGGTTCAGCAGCACGGTGCTGACCCTACGATCACGCGGTGGCTGATCGCTATGGCTCTGATGTGCTTGCATCCAATCCGCACCGGAAACGACCCCGTTCGGCTGAGCTGCCGATCGAGATCGGCATGGTCGTCGAGGACGCTCAAACCGGCTTCGTCGGCGCGGTGATGCGCGTCGAATACGGCCGGATGGAACTCGAGGATCGCAACGGCCGAAAGAGACCGTTTCCGGTCGGTCCCGGTTATCTCGTCGACGGCCGGCCCGTCATCCTCACCCCGCCGAGGCGCGCCGCACCGCAGGCGTCGCGGACCGCGTCGGGGTCGGTGGCCGTGGCCGGCGCGCGCGCGAAGGTCGCGTTGACGAGCCGCATCTACGTCGAGGGTCGCCATGACGCGGAGCTCGTCGAGCAGGTGTGGGGTGACGACCTTCGCGTCGAGGGGGTCGTCGTCGAATACCTGGGAGGCGTCGACGATCTCGCCGCGATCGTCGAAGAGTTCCGGCCGGCACCCGGCCGGCGGCTGGGTGTGCTCGTCGACCACCTTGTCGCCGGCTCGAAGGAAGCGCGGATCGCGGAAGCGGTCCGCCGCGGACCCGGCGGCGCGCACACCCTCGTGGTCGGCCACCCCTTCATCGACATCTGGCAGGCGGTCAAACCGAGCCGCATCGGGGTCCAGGCGTGGCCCGTCATCCCCAAGGGGATGGACTGGAAGAAGGGCGTGTGCGACAAGCTGGGCTGGCCGTGCGCCCAACAGGCCGACATCGCGAGGGCGTGGCAGCGGATCCGGGGCGGTGTGCGCGACTGGAATGACCTCGAGCCCGCGCTCATCGGCCGCGTCGAGGAGCTGATCGACTTCGTGACACACCCAGCGGAGTCGTGAACGCGTCGCGTCATCGCCTCGTGGTAAGCAGAGAGCGTGGCCGACGGTCTGTTTGACGTGCCCGGCGAAGAGCGATCGTCGGGGGTGGCACCCGTTGGCGCCTCCACGCCGTTGGCGGTGCGCATGCGGCCCGCGACGCTCGAGGAGGTCGTCGGGCAGGACCATCTGCTGCAGCCGGGCTCGCCGCTGCGCCGGATGGTCGAGGGTTCGGGAGCGGCGTCGGTCATTCTCTACGGTCCGCCGGGCACCGGTAAGACGACACTCGCATCGCTGATCTCGGGGGCGACCGGCCGCCGTTTCGAGGCGCTTTCGGCGTTGTCGGCCGGAGTGAAAGAGGTCCGCGCCGTCATCGATACCGCGCGGCGGGCGGCCGCGCACGGTGAGCAGACCGTGCTGTTCATCGATGAGGTGCACCGGTTCTCCAAGACGCAACAGGACGCGCTGCTGTCCGCTGTCGAGAACCGCGTGGTGCTGCTGGTCGCGGCCACCACCGAGAACCCGTCGTTCTCCGTCGTCGCACCGCTGCTTTCGCGGTCGCTGATCCTGCAACTGCAGCCGCTCGGCGCCGACGCGGTGCGCGAACTCGTGCGGCGCGCGATCGACGACGACCGTGGCCTCGGCGGCAAAGTCACGGTCGCCGACGATGCCGTCGAGTTGCTGGTGCAGCTCTCCGCAGGCGATGCCCGTCGCGCACTCACGGCCCTCGAGGTCGCGGCCGAGGCGGGAGACGTGACGGTCGAGGTCATCGAGCAATCGCTGGACAAGGCCGCCGTGCGCTACGACCGCGACGGCGATCAGCATTACGACGTCATCAGCGCGTTCATCAAATCGGTCCGCGGCTCCGACGTCGACGCGGCCCTGCACTACCTGTCCCGGATGCTCGTCGCGGGGGAGGACCCACGGTTCATCGCCAGACGACTCATGATTCTCGCCAGCGAGGACATCGGCATGGCCGATCCGACGGCCCTGCAAACGGCCGTCGCCGCAGCTCAGACCGTGCAACTGATCGGTATGCCGGAGGGGCAGCTCACGCTGGCCCACGCGACCGTTCACCTGGCGACCGCACCGAAGTCGAACGCCGTCACCACCGCCCTGGGCTCCGCGATGGCTGACATCAGGTCCGGCAAGGCCGGTCAGGTGCCGACCCATCTGCGCGACGGCCATTACTCCGGCGCCGAGAAGCTGGGCAACGCGATCGGCTACAAGTACGCGCACGACGATCCCGATGGTGTTGTGCCGCAACAGTATCCACCGGACGAGCTGGTCGGGGTCGACTATTACCGGCCGACCACCCACGGTGCCGAACGTGAGATCGCGACGCGTCTGGACAAGCTGCGCGCAATCATCCGCAAGAAGCGCTAGCTGTACTGCCCAGGCAGGTTGGTCAACCGGGTGATGGGTGGGACCTTGCCGATTGCCGAGTGTTGCCGGTGGTGATTGTAGGTATGTAGCCAGGCCGATAGGGCTGAGCGGCGGGTGCGTTCGTTGGGGTAGTGCCGGGCGAAGGCCCATTCGGCGGCCATGGTGCGGTGGAAGCGCTCTATTTTGCCGTTGGTCTGGGGACGGTAGGCGCGGGTGCGTTTGTGCGCGATGTGCAGGTCCGCGCAGGCGTCGCGCCATGCGTAGGACTTGTAGCAGGCTCCGTTGTCCGACAGCACCTGCTCGACATGGACGCCGCGGGTACCAAACCATCCCACCGCCCGGCGCAGCACCCCGATCGCGGTCTGAGCGGTTTCGTCGTCGTGGATCTCGGCGTAGGCGACCCGGGAATGATCATCGATCACCGTGTGCACGTAGGCATGCCCGAGGATCGGTTGGTAGCGGTGATTGCGCCGGACCTCAGAAGTCCCATGGCGATTGCGTTTGCCGCGTGCTCGACCGACGAACCGCCAACCCCCGCCGTCGGGGATGTTGCCCAGTTTCTTGACATCGACATGCAGCATCGCGCCGGGGTGGCCGTGCTCGTAGCGGCGGATCGGCTCGCCGGTACGGATATCGATGTGAGACAACCGGTTCAGCCGACACCGCACCAGCACCGCGTGCACGGTCGAAGCCGGCATCGACAGCCGCGAAGCGATCGCCATGGGTGAGAGACGATGCCGCCACCGCAACTCCACAATGCGGCGCACCACCGGCGCCGGTGTCCGATTGGGGCAGTGATGCGGCCGGCTGGATCGATCAGTCATCCCGGCAGCACCCATCGCCGCATAGCGCGATGCCCACCGCTGCGCGGTACGCCATGACACGTGGAAGTGCTCAGCGGCCCGCACGATGGGCCAGCCCTCCTCGACGACACGACGGGCCAGCATTAGACGCCCGCGAGGAGTCAAAACAGCATTAGCGTGGACCACGAAGGCCTCCTGATCGTTGCGGTGAAGTGGTAGCAGCTCCACTCCACGACGGGAGGCCTTCACCTATCAACGACCGCTACAGCGTGTCGTCACAATTCCTCAACCAACCTGCCTGGGCAGTACAGCTAGCCCGTCGATCTGTCGCCCGCGACTGACCACGCCGAAATCCGAGTTTTGTAGGCGATTACTCGCACTTCCTCTACCAAAGTCGGATTTCGGCGTGCTCGAGCCCCTTGACAGCGGCTGCGCACCGTTCTACGTTGGTATTCAACTAATACATTGATCAAATGCAAGGTTGATAATGGAGAGTGGTGGCGATGCGGATGCGCAGCTCGATCGCGCCTTCCTGGCGCTGGCAGACCCGATTCGACGTGCGATCGTCGCGCGACTGTCCAGGGGGCCGGCCACGGTCAACGAGCTGGCCGCACCGTTCGACATCACCAAACAGGCGGTGTCCAAGCACATTCAGGTGCTCGAGCATGCGGGTCTCGTCACGCGGACCCGCGACGCACAGCGACGGCCGGTTCACCTAGACGCCGCCGCGCTGGAGCGCCTGACCGCATGGATCGACCGATATCGGCTTGACGCCGAACGCAGTTACCGCCGGCTGGACGCCCTGCTGGCCGGCATGACCGACACCCAGGAGAAAGGACGCACCAAATGACGAACGCATTGGACCTCAACGCCCCGGTCGACACTCTGGCCATGGAGTTCACGCGCGAGTTCGACGCTCCGGTCGAAGCGCTGTTCCGGGCGCATGCCGAGCCCGAGCTGATGAAGCAGTGGCTCGGCCCGCATGGTCTGGAGATGGAGATCAGCGAGTGGGACTTCAAAAGCCATGGCGGGTACCGCTATACGCACTCAAACGACGAAGGGACGTTCGGCTTCAACGGCACGTTCCACACCGTGCGGGTCAACGAGTTCATCCTGCAGACCTTCGAATTCGAGGGTGCGCCGGACATGGTGAACATCGAGTACATGTGGTTCGAGGACCTCGGCAACGGCCGTTCCCGGCTGCGGGGCCGATCGATCTGCCCCAACACCGAGGCGCGAGACGCACTGCTTTCTTCCGGCATGGAAGGCGGAATGACCGAGGGCTACGAGAAGCTCGACGCCCTACTCAAGAGCCTTTGAGAAGGAGCGATCCCGGCTGCAGGGGTCCAGCCGGGATCGCTATTCGGGTGGTACGCGTCAGCGCATCAAGCCCGAGCGCCGACGGCCTGTCAGGCCGGTGCGACCGCGTCCCATGAGCGCCGACACCAGCGCGACTCCGATCACGGCCACGACGACCTGAACGAGCAGCTCCCCCCAGTCGACGCCGGGCGTTGCGGTTGAAATGCCAATCGCCTGGGCAAGCCAAGTACCGATCAACGCGGCGACGATGCCGACCAGGATCGTGACAAGCATCCCAATGGGCTGCTTACCCGGTAGCAGCAGCCTGGCCAATACGCCAATCACGATGCCGATGAGTATTGCGGTGATGATGCCGGTGACTGTCATTTTTCCTCCAAAGGCGAGTGGTGCTACGGAAATACCCCTGCCCCCGGCGTAATAAACGCTCGCGTCAATCCGACCGATTGCTCGTAGGCTCGACGACGTGGACACGGATGTACTCGATATCGACACCGCCAGGCGCCGCATCGTCGACCTCACCGATGAGGTGCGCGCGTTCTGCAGTGCGCACCAAGACGGCCTGTGCAATGTCTTCGTCCCGCACGCGACGGCCGGTGTCGCGATCATCGAGACCGGTGCCGGGTCCGATGACGACCTGCTGGACACGCTGGAACGCCTGCTGCCTCGCGATGACCGCTATCGCCACGCCCACGGCGCCCCGGGGCACGGCGCCGACCATGTGCTGCCCGCGTTGGTCTCGCCATCGGTGACGGTGCCCGTGCAGGGCGGAAAGCTGCTGCTCGGCACGTGGCAGAGCGTCGTGCTGGTGGATCTGAACAGCGACAATCCGCAGCGCAAGGTTCGGTTGAGCTTTATCGGCGCCTAGCCGGCACCTGACGCGGTGCCGGTTCGTTGGCCTTTCAGGCGCCACAACTGCGACCGGTACTGTGGTGCGGTCGAATAGTCGCAGGTAATTGCGGAAGCCACCCATACGTCCACCCATAGAACAAGGAACAGAAAGAACGTGCAGACACACGAGATCAGGAAGCGCTTCCTTGATCACTTCGTGAAGGCGGGTCATACCGAGGTCCCCAGCGCCTCGGTGATCCTCGACGACCCCAACCTGCTGTTCGTCAACGCCGGCATGGTGCAGTTCGTGCCCTACTTCCTCGGGCAGCGCACACCGCCATGGGATCGCGCGGTGAGCGTCCAGAAGTGCATCCGCACCCCGGACATCGACGAGGTCGGCATCACCACCCGTCACAACACCTTCTTCCAGATGGCGGGCAATTTCAGCTTCGGCGATTACTTCAAAAAGGGCGCCATCGAGTTCGCATGGAGCCTGCTGACGAACCCCGTCGAACAGGGCGGGTACGGCATGGACCCCGAAAGAATCTGGGCGACCGTGTATCTCGATGACGACGAAGCGATCCGGCTGTGGCAGGAAGTCGCCGGCCTGCCCCTGGAGCGCATCCAGCGCCGCGGCATGGCCGACAACTACTGGTCGATGGGCATCCCCGGACCGTGCGGGCCCTCATCGGAGATCTACTACGACCGCGGGCCGGAGTACGGCATCGAGGGTGGACCCGAGGCCAACGAGGACCGCTACATCGAGATCTGGAATCTCGTGTTCATGCAGAACGAACGCGGCGAGGGCACATCGAAGGAGAACTTCGAGATCCTCGGCCCGCTGCCGCGCAAGAACATCGACACCGGCATGGGCGTCGAAAGGGTCGCGTGCCTGCTGCAGGATGTCGACAACGTCTACGAGACCGATCTGCTGCGTCCGGTGATCGACCTGGTCGCCGCCGTCGCCCCGCGGGGGTACGGCCTGGGTAACCACGGAGACGACGTCCGCTACCGCATCATCGCCGACCACAGCCGTACCGCCGCGATCATCATCGGCGACGGTGTCAGCCCCGGAAACGAGGGCCGCGGCTACGTCCTGCGCAGGTTGCTGCGCCGGATCATCCGCGCGGCGAAGCTGCTGGGTGTGGAGCAACCGATCGTCGCCGAGTTGATGACCACGGTTCGCGACGCGATGGGCCCGTCGTATCCGGAACTGGTTACCGACTTCGAGCGCATCCAGCGCATCGCCGTCGCGGAGGAGACCGCGTTCAACCGGACGCTCGCGTCAGGGTCCCGGCTGTTCGACGAGGCGGCCGCGACGACCAAGCGTTCGGGCAAGTCAACGATCTCCGGATCCGATGCATTCACCCTGCACGACACGTACGGCTTCCCGCTCGAACTGACGCTGGAGATGGCCGCTGAAGCCGACCTGAGCGTCGACGAAGAGGGCTTCCGCGGTTTGATGGCCGAGCAGCGCCGGCGCGCCAAGGCCGACGCGGCGGCACGCAAGCAGGCGCACTCGGACCTGTCGGCGTACCGCGAACTCGTCGACACGGCTCCCACCGAGTTCACCGGTTTCGACGAGTTGACCACCGAAGCAAGGATTCTCGGCATATTCGTCGACGGCAAGCGGGTACCCGTCATCGGACACGGAGCGCACGACGCCGACCGCGTTGAACTCGTTCTCGATCGCAGCCCCTTCTACGCGGAGTCCGGCGGGCAGATCGCCGACGAGGGCACGATCACCGGCGCGGGTGCGTCCGCGGCGGCGAAAGCTGCGGTGACCGATGTCCAGAAGATCGCCAAAACCCTTTGGGCACACCGCGTCAACGTCGAGTCCGGCGAGTTCGTGGAGGGCGACACTGTGGTGGCCGCCGTTGACCCGAGGTGGCGCCATGGCGCGACCCAGGGGCATTCCGGGACCCACATGGTGCACGCAGCCCTCCGGCAGGTATTGGGGCCCAACGCCGTTCAGGCGGGATCGCTGAACCGCCCAGGCTACCTGCGGTTCGACTTCAACTGGCAGGGTGCGCTGTCCGAGGACCAGCGGACCCAGATCGAAGAAGTCACCAACGAGGCGGTTGAAGCCAACTTCGAGGTGCACAGTTTCACCACCGATCTCGAGAAGGCCAAGTCGATGGGTGCGATGGCGCTGTTCGGCGAGGCCTATCCCGACGAGGTCCGGGTCGTCGAGATCGGCGGCCCCTTCTCGCTCGAACTCTGCGGCGGCACCCACGTCAACAGTTCGGCACAGATCGGGCCCGTCACGATCCTCGGCGAATCCTCGGTCGGCTCCGGCGTGCGCCGCGTCGAGGCCTACGTCGGCTTGGACTCGTTCCGCCATCTGGCCAAGGAACGCGCCCTGATGGCGGGGCTGGCGTCATCCCTGAAGGTGCCGTCGGACGAGGTTCCGGCCCGGGTGGCCAACCTCGTCGAACGGCTACGGGCCGCCGAGAAGGAACTCGACCGGATGCGGCTGGCGAGCGCGCGCGCCGCAGCCGCGAATGCCGCCGCAGGTGCCGAACAGGTCGGTAAGGTCCACCTCGTGGCGCAGCGGATGGCCGGCGGAATGTCGGCGGCGGATCTGCGGACGCTCGTCGGCGACATCAAGGGCAAACTGGGTGCTGACCCCGCGGTCGTCGCGCTGATCGCCGAAGGCGACGGTGATTCCGTTCCCTACGTGGTGGCGGTCAATCCGGCGGCGCAGGACCTGGGACTGAGCGCCAATGATCTCGTGAAGCAGTTGGGCGCGCCGGTGAACGGTCGCGGGGGTGGCAAGGCCGATCTGGCACAGGGCTCCGGAAAAGGTGCGGCGGGGATCGACGCGGCGTTGGCCGCGTTGCGCGCCGAACTGGGCCGGAGCTGACCGCGTGGCGAGCGCCGACGACCGTCAACCCGACCGGCCGGGACCCACGCTGCAGCCGCCCGACCCAGGACCCGGCCGACGGCTGGGCATCGACGCCGGCAGCGTCCGTATCGGGGTGGCGGTCAGTGATCCGGACGGGATTCTCGCGACACCGGTCGAGACGGTGCCACGGGATAGGCGCAAGGGCAGCGACAAGCATGTGCGACGGCTGGCGACGTTGGTCGACGACTTCGACGCCGTCGAAGCGGTGGTCGGATTGCCGCGCACCCTCGCCGACCGGTCCGGTTCGGCCGCCCAGGACGCGATCGGCCTCGCAGATCAACTGGCGGCACGCATCGCACCGGTGCCGGTGCGACTGGCCGACGAGCGGCTGACCACCGTCGCGGCGCAGCGGTCATTGCGGGACGCCGGGGTCCGGGCCAAGGGGCAGCGAAAGATGATCGACCAGGCCGCCGCGGTCGGCATTTTGCAGAATTGGCTGGATCAGCGGCGCGCGGCGTTGGCGGCACACGGTGACATCAGGGACGAGGTCGGAGATGTCTGACGATTGGGGCCGCGAACGCGTCGAGCCCGGCTGGCACCGGGAACGGGTGGAGCCGATGGCGGTTGGCCCGCCACGGCGCAGAATGACCCGCGCGGACCGGTTGCGGGAAGCACGCGGGCGGCGCAAGCGGCGCCTGGCCGGTGCATTGGCGCTCGGCATCCTCATCGTCGTCGTCATCGGTGTGGTGTTCCTGGGCTCCAAGCTATGGCACAACGTGTTCGGCACCGGTAGCGATTTCACCGGCGACGGTGTCACCGATGTGGTGATCCAGGTGCACGACGGGGATTCCACGACTGCGATCGGTAACACCCTTCAGGACCAGAAAGTGGTGGCCAACTCCGCCACCTTCGTCGAGGCGGCCCAGGGGAATGCCGCGATCTCGTCGATCCAGCCCGGTTTCTACAAGGTGCGTACCGAGATCCCGGCCGCCAACGCCGTTGAGCGGCTTGCGGATCCGGCGAACAGGGTGGGCAAGCTGGTGATCCCGGAAGGGCGTCAGCTCGACGACGTCCGGGACGTCAAGACCAACGCCGTCACCGACGGCATCCTCAGCCTGATCTCCAAGGCGACGTGTGTCGACCTCGACGGTCAACGCAACTGTGTCGCCGTGGACGCGCTCGAGGAGATGGCGGGCACGGCGGAACCGTCGGCGCTTTCGGTGCCGGAATGGGCCGTCGGCCCGGTGAACGCGATGGGCACCGACCACCGCCGGCTGGAAGGATTGATCGCGCCGGGCTCGTGGAACATCGATCCGTCCGCGCAGCCCCAGGAGATCTTGTCGACGTTGATCAGCGCGAGCGCGGCGCAGTACGAGGCCGGCGGGATCCTCGACACCGCGAAAACGATGAACATGTCGCCGTATCAGATCCTCACCGTCGGCTCGCTGGTGCAACGCGAGGCCACCCCGGAGGACTTCGCGAAGGTCGCCCGGGTCATCTACAACCGGCTGGCCGAGAATCGCACGCTGGAGTTCGACTCCACGGTGAACTACCCGCTCGACAGGATCGAGGTGGCCACCACCGACGGCGACCGCGGCCAGCTGACGCCGTGGAACACCTACGTGCGGCCGGGACTTCCGGCGACGCCCATCTGTTCGCCCGGCCAGCCGGCGCTCGCGGCGGCGGAGAACCCGGAGCCGGGGGACTGGTTGTACTTCGTGACCATCGACATGCAGGGCACCACCCTGTTCACCCGGGACTACCAGCAGCACCTGGCGAACATCGAACTCGCGATGCGCAATGGTGTCCTTGACTCCAATCGGTGACCGCACATGAGGTCGGCTGGCAGCGGTCCTCGTAAGGCCGCGGTGCTCGGGTCACCCATTGCGCATTCCCGGTCGCCGCAGCTGCATCTCGCCGCGTATCGCGCGTTGGGTCTGCACGATTGGACATACGAGCGGATCGAATGCACCGCCGAGCAATTACCCTCCCTGGTGGGCGGTTTCGGCACCGAGTGGGTGGGAGTGTCGGTGACGATGCCGGGCAAGTTCGCCGCCCTCCGATTCGCCGACGAACGCACGGCACGCGCCGACTTGGTCGGCTCGGCCAACACCCTGGTGCGGACACCTACCGGCTGGCGCGCCGACAACACCGATATCGACGGTGTCACCGGCGCATTGGGTGAGGCTTCGGGCAGGGCGATGGTTTTGGGGGCCGGCGGCACGGCGCCGGCGGTGATTGTCGGCCTGGCCGCACTGGGTGTGCAACACATCACGGTGGTGGCGCGCAATGAGCAACGGGCAGCCCCGTTCATCGAACTGGCAACGAAATCAGGTGTCGGGGCGCAATGGTGCGCGATCGACGGCGCGGACCTGGCGGCACATGTGGCCGGCGTGGATGTCATGGTCAACACCGTGCCCGCGGACGCGGTGGCGCCGTATGTGCCCACCCTGGCGCCTGCGCCCGTGCTGCTCGACGCGATCTATGATCCGTGGCCCACACCGCTGGCCACTGCAGTCGAAGCTGCGGGCGGCCGCGTGATCAGCGGTCTGCAGATGCTGCTGAATCAGGCGTTCGCCCAGGTCGAGCAGTTCACCGGTCGGCCTGCGCCAAAAGATGCGATGAGGGCCGCCCTGAACTGACGCTAGCCTCGATGAATGGGGGCGGGGACGGTTGGCGTCTGCGTGCTGACCTGGTTTGCCTGGCTCAGTTGGTTCGACATTCGCGAGCGACGTCTGCCCAATTGGCTGACGGTACCCGGCGCCCTCGCGATCCTGATATGGGCTACGGCAACAGGGCGTGGCGCACCGGCGCTCGCCGGCGCAGTATCGCTTTTCGCGATCTACCTCGCCATTCATCTGGTCGCCCCGGCGGCCATAGGCGCCGGCGACGTCAAGCTAGCGATCGGGATCGGGGCGCTGACGGGTGCATTCGGTGTCGATGTGTGGTCGCTAGCCGCGGTCACGGCGCCGCTGCTGACAGCTGGTATAGCGGTCGTCGTCCGGATCGTGAGCGCGGAAAGGACTGTGCCGCATGGCCCCTCGATGTGTGCGGCCGCCGCGGCGGCCACCGCTCTCGTCCTGCTGTGACCCAAAGCTCTTGCATACTCAGGGTAGGTTAATGCATACTTCGAGTATGCAAATGATGAAGCTCGATCTCGAGGCGATCTCGCAGAGATACTTCGCCGCGTGGGCGGCCCACGATCCGGATGCGATCGTGGCCCTGCACACGGCCGACACCCAATTCTGGATGCACATGGGTGGTGGCCCCGTCGTCGGTCGCGACGCGGTGCGCCGCACGTTCGCCGAAATCTTCGCGCAATTCCCCGATCTCACGTGGGAGACCTACCGGGTGCTGTTCGGCGCGGACCATTGGATCCTCGACTGGGCACTGATATCCGGCGACGTCCGATTCGACTGCCTCGACGTCGTGAACGTGTCGCCGGAGGGGCTCGTCGTGCGCAAGGACACCTTCGTCGACGGTGCGCAGCTGCACGCCGCCCTCGAAGTGGTGGCCCCGTGACCGCCGCGACGCCGGTCGATCAGTTGCCGTTGATCGAGGCACTACCGGTTGAGCATCTTTTCGACATGCACGTTGATCTTCAACCAGCACAACCGATTACGACACATATCGGCACCAGGATGACGTTCATCACGACTGGTGGCGTCATCGACGGGCCGAAATTGCGGGGGGAGATCTTGCCAGGCGGGGGAGACTGGCTGATCGTCGGGAGCGACGGGGTCGGACGCGTCGACGTCCGCGCCACGCTCAAGACGCATGATGGCGTGCTGATCCACTACGAGGCGCGCGGAGTCATCAACGTGCCCGCGGATGGACTCGATCGGCTCGCCGCAGGTGACGTGTTGGGGTTCGACGAGACGTATGTGCGAACCACGCCGACGTTCGAGACCGCCGACGAGCGCTATGGGTGGCTGTCGGGACTGGTGACCGTGGGATACAACGTCCTATCTCCCAACCACATCGACTACCGCATCTATCGGGTGCTGTGACCCGTCTTGATGTTCGACTATGGTCGGCCCGTGGCGAGAGGGCCGGCGAGACGCACGCAGGCGCAGCGCACCGAGGCGACAACCGCCGCGCTCGTCGACGCCGCCCGCGAACTGTTCGCCCGCGACGGCTACGACGCGATATCCCTTGACGCGGTCGCGGCCCGCGCGGGTGTGACGAAAGGTGCCGTGTATCACCACTTTGCGGGCAAGCGCCAGTTGTTCGAAGCCGTGTTCAGCCGCGAAATCGAACACGTGACGGCTCCGCTCTTGGCGGCGTACTCACGCAAGAAGGATCCGTGGGACGCGTTCAGGGCGGCGAGCGCCGCGTTCCTCGAGGAGTGTCTTGACCCCGCGGTACAGCGCATCGTCCTGCTGGATGCGCCCGCGGCGATCGGCTGGGACGGCATCCGACGGCTGGAGGCCCCGCTGCTGGACTTGATGGAGCTCGCGATATCGCGTGCCGTCGATGCCGGCCGCATCGAACGGCGACCGCCGGGCCCACTCGCCCACTTCCTCTTCGGTGCCACGTGTGAGGTCGCGATGATCGTGGCGCGAGCCGAGGATCAAAAGACCGCGCAGCGTCAGGCCGTCGCCGAAATCGGTCGCGTCCTGGACAGCCTCGCTATCACCTAGTGGTCGTCTCCGTTCGCGATCATCGGATTGGTCAACAGGTGGTGGTCGTCGACCACCTTGGTCAGTGCGGTGACCCAGTGGTCGTAGTACTCCCAGTCGCCGCGTTCACTTTCCGGTGTGTTCTCCCACCGGCCGATCGTTTCGATCAGGCTCTGCTGGAAATCACTCCAATCGTAATGACCGAACTCCGAGAGCGCCAACGCCAGCCCGAAGGCGCGCCGCTGCCACTCGTGCTCGAACTGCGGGGCCGCCTGGTCGGTCGTGCACGTCTCGTGCAGCGTCATGACACCGGGCCCGCCAGCGCCACGCCCATCATGGATTCCGTGGTCACGAGGTCCATCAACATCTCATCGGTGAAATCTTCGGTGCCCGAGGGGCGTTGGGGAATGACAAACCACCGTGAGTGCCCGCTGCTGTCCCACACCTTGATCTCGGTGTCGGCGGGCAGGTCGACGCCGATCTCGCCGAGCACTTTGCGCGGCTCGCGTGCGGCCCGGGACCGGAACACCGGATCCTTGTACCAGTACGGCGGCAGCCCGAGCACCGGCCAGGGGAAGCACGAGCAGAGTGTGCAGATGATGAGGTTGTGGATTCCGGGAGTGTTCGCGACGGCCTGCAAGTGCTCACCCTCGGCGCCCGCCATGCCCTCGGGCAGGTCCAGTTCGGCGATCGCGGAGGGGGTGTCGACGACGACGCGGGCGGCGAAGTCGGGATCCGTCCAGGCCTTCACCACGATCTTGCGCCCGTTGAGCGGCGTCATCTCCGACTCGAAGTAGGAAAGCACTTTGTCGACGGTCTGCCCGGTGATCACGCCCTTCTCGATCAGAAGGGATTCCAGCGCAGCGACTTTGGCGGCGCTGGCGGCCTCGCGGTCTGGGGGGTAAGCGAACTGGTCGCTCATTGGACTCCTTCCAGGTATGCCTCGAACAGCTCCGCGTAGATGGTCAGCGCTCCGGGTTCGGCGCGTTCGCCGAAGAGTTCGTCGGGGCTGAACGCGACGATGTAGATGGGCATCGGATCACCGATGCCGTCCCCGGTGTGGACGAAATAGCCGTAGTCGCCTTCGAATATCCGCTCGATCGTGCCCTCGCGTTTCCGTAGATAGCCAGGTAAGCGGGTGTGGGCGGCGGCGGGCACATTGGTGATCCGGACGCGGTCACCGACGGCGAACTTGGGATGGGCGACGTCACGGCGCGGGCTATCGCCCTTGCGCAGATAGTCGACCACCTGATCGTCGATCGCGGCTTCCGGCTCCGGCGCGGACGGCGCCTGTTCGGCCGCCAATTCGGCTTGCCGCGAGGACAACTCGTCCTCAGTGACGTAGCCCTGGTCGATGAAGAACTGGGTGATACCGCCCAGCCACTTCTCGTAATAGCGGAACTTGAAATAATCGAACGGGTTCATCGCTTCCCCGCCGGTACGTAGGCTCGCCCACGTCCACTCGTCTTTGAACGAAGTCGGCACGTCGTCGATCGGATACTGCGGCAAAGCTGCCCCGAGATGATTGGACAACCCCATCATCGCGACGTGAATACCGAAGATCCGTTGCTCCCAGTCCTCGACGAACACGCGCTTCTCGAGATTCAGCGGTTCGGGGAGTCCTTCGAGACCGCCGAGATAGTGCTGGAGTTTCATTGCGCCGGGCTGCCTTCCTTCGCGGGTGCACGGGTGAGGACATTCGCGACGTATTCGGACAGCAGCCCGAACGATGCACCGAGTAGGCACGCCATGGCCGCGACCAGCCCCGGATGCGAGATGGATGTCACGGTGATCGTGTTGCCGGTTCCCGCGACCGTCGACACGGTGCTCGCGAACCCGACGACGACCGCCGGCGTCGTCGACAACAGGGGCACCCATGACGCTTGGACCATCACCGCGCTGCCGACGCCGACGGCAAGCGCGGTCATCCAGAGGCCGCCGCCCATCAGGTGGGCGGCGTACAGGCTGGCCGACGCGATCAGCACCCCGACGAGGTTGCTCGACAGCGATCGCACCCATCCGGTGACTCCGCCGCCGACGAAGAAGAACGACGCCCACGTCAGGAAAACCACCCAAATCGGGACGGTGATGACCTCGGCGGTCAGGGCCACCGCCAGCCCGCCGAGCACCCCGATGCTCAGCGTCAACGCGGATCTTGAATCCATGAAAAGTAGATTCGCGCGGCGCTGTTTCCCTGCCGTGACACCCGCGTTGCGATTTCGGTGCGGATACGCCCGCTCAGCGACCGTATCCGCACCGAAATCGCTAGTAGCGAGCTATGGGAAGATGGGACGCGTGTTGCGATGGACTACAGCTGGTGAATCCCACGGCCGCGCTCTGGTGGCCGTCGTCGAAGGCATGATCGCCGGCATCCACGTGACCTCCGACGACATCGCGGGCCAGCTGGCCAGGCGGCGGCTGGGCTACGGCCGCGGCGCTCGGATGAAGTTCGAAAAAGACCAGGTCACAATGCTCGCCGGGGTGCGGCACGGCGTCACGCTCGGCGGTCCGATCGCGGTCGAGATCGGCAACACCGAATGGCCCAAGTGGGAAACCGTGATGGCGGCCGATCCGGTCGACGAGTCCTTGCTTCAGCAGGACAGCGCCCGCAACGCCCCGCTGACCCGGCCGCGGCCCGGCCACGCCGACTACGCGGGCATGCTCAAGTACGGCTTCGACGACGCCCGGCCTGTCCTGGAGCGGGCCAGTGCGCGCGAGACGGCCGCCCGGGTGGCCGCCGGCACGATCGCGAGGGCACTGCTGCGCGAGACGGTCGGCGTCGAGGTGCTGTCGCACGTCATCTCGATCGGCGCCTCCAAGCCGTATGACGGGCCACCGCCGCAGTTCTCGGACCTGGCGGCCGTCGACGAGAGCCCCGTGCGTGCGTTCGACCAAGCGGCTGCGGAGTCGATGATCGCCGAGATCGAGGCGGCCAAGAAGGACGGTGACACACTCGGGGGAATCGTCGAGGTGGTCGTCCACGGGCTGCCCGTCGGCCTGGGCTCCTTCACCAGCGGTGACAACCGCCTCGACAGCCAGCTGGCCGGCGCGGTCATGGGCATCCAGGCAATCAAGGGTGTGGAGATCGGCGACGGCTTCGAGACCGCGCGTCGCCGCGGCAGTGTCGCCCACGACGAGATGTACCCCGGCGCTGACGGGGTGATGCGCTCGACCAATCGGGCCGGCGGCCTCGAAGGCGGGATGACGAACGGGCAGCCGCTGCGGGTGCGAGCCGCGATGAAGCCGATCTCGACCGTGCCGCGCGCGCTGGCCACCGTCGACATGGCCACCGGTGACGAGGCCGTCGCCATCCACCAGCGTTCCGACGTGTGCGCGGTGCCCGCGGCCGGTGTCGTCGTCGAGACGATGGTGGCGCTGGTGTTGGCACGGGCGACGCTGGAGAAGTTCGGTGGCGACTCGCTGTCGGAGACGCGCACCAACGTCGAGAGCTACCTGCGCGCCGTCGCCGAGCGGGAGCCTGCCTCGCAGCCGGTTCAGGCGTCGGGCTGATGGCTCCTAGAGCGGTGCTGGTCGGGCTGCCGGGGTCGGGCAAGTCGACAATCGGCCGTCGGCTGGCCAAGGCGCTCGGTCTCGCGCTGCTGGACACCGACGTCGCCATCGAGGAGACCACCGGCCGCACCATCGCCGACATCTTCGCCACCGACGGCGAGGCCGAGTTCCGTCGCATCGAAGAGGACGTGATTCGGTCGGCACTGCAAACCCACGACGGCGTGCTGTCCCTTGGGGGCGGCGCGGTCACCACCGCCGGGGTGCGCGACGCGCTGGCCGGTCATACGGTCATCTATCTGGAGATCAACGCCGCGGAGGGAGTGCGCCGCACCAACGGCCCCACGGTGCGGCCGCTGTTGGCCGGTGGAGACCGTGGTGAGAAGTTCAAAGCGCTTATGCAGCAGCGCGTCCCGCTCTATCGACGGGTCGCCACCATGCGGGTCAACACCAACCGTCGCAACCCGGGCGCGGTCGTGCGCTACATCGTGGAGCGGCTGGAGAATTCCGAGACGTCGCGCCAGCACCGGCGTCGGCGTCGTCCACCATGGCGTCGCAGTCCCACGACGCTGACACCGGCCCCGACAACCGAGGCGCCCCCGTCGCCCGCGGAACTGGCGGCCAAGAGAGCTGCGGGTCCCCATGAGTGAACCGGTAACCGTCGACGTGCACGTCGATCCGCCGTATCCCGTGATCATCGGGACCGGGCTGCTCGGCGAGCTGGAGCGCACCCTGGCTGGACGGCACAAGGTGGCCATCATGCACCAGCCGACACTCGCGCAGACCGCGGAGGTCATCCGAAAAACTCTGGCGGACAATGGAATCGACGCACATCGGATCGAGATTCCCGACGCTGAGAAGGGCAAGGACCTGCCGGTTCTCGGGTTCATCTGGGAAGTGCTGGGTCGCATCGGCGTCGGCCGCAAGGACGCAATCGTCAGCCTCGGTGGGGGAGCGGCCACCGACGTCGCCGGCTTCGCCGCCGCGACGTGGTTACGCGGCATCGACATCGTGCACGTGCCCACAACCCTGCTCGGCATGGTCGACGCCGCGGTCGGCGGCAAGACCGGTATCAACACCGATGCCGGCAAGAACCTCGTCGGTGCCTTCCATCAGCCCGCCGCGGTGATCGTCGACATCGCGACGCTGGAAACGTTGCCGCGCAACGAACTCGTCGCTGGAATGGCCGAGATCGTCAAAGCGGGTTTCATTGCGGACCCGGTCATTCTCGATCTGATCGAGGCCGATCCCGAGGCCGCGGTCGATCCGAGCGGCACCGTGCTGCCCGAGCTGATCCGGCGTGCGGTTGCCGTCAAGGCCGAGGTCGTCGCGGCCGACGAGAAGGAATCGCAGCTGCGCGAGATCCTCAACTACGGTCATACGCTCGCCCACGCCATCGAGCGACGCGAGCGTTACGAATGGCGCCATGGCGCAGCGGTATCGGTGGGTCTCGTGTTCGCCGCCGAGCTGGGCCGGCTGGCCGGCCGCCTGGACGACGACACCGCCGACCGGCACAAGACCGTCCTGACGGCGCTGGGTCTACCCGTCGAATATGACCCCGATGCGCTGCCTCAGCTGCTGGAATACATGGCAGGTGACAAAAAGACCCGCGCCGGTGTGTTGCGTTTCGTCGTGCTCGACGGACTTGGCAAGCCGGGTCGCCTCGAGGGGCCGGATCCGTCGCTCCTCGCGGCCGCGTACTCGGTGATCGGAAAGGGGGAGCAGCAGTGAGCGAAACACAGGCGACGCCGCCGCCGGCGAAGACCGTGCTTGTGCTCAACGGGCCCAATCTGGGTCGACTCGGCAAGCGCGAGCCAGAGAAGTACGGCAGCACGACCCACGATGAGTTGGTCGCGCTGATTCAAGGCGAAGCCGAGAATCTCGGTATGAATGCGGTTGTCCGGCAGAGCGACTCCGAGTCAGAGCTGCTCAGTTTGATCCACGCGGCGGCCGATGCCGGGGATCCGGTCATCCTCAATGCTGGCGCATTGACGCACACCTCGATCGCTCTACGCGACGCCTGCGCCGAGTTGCGGGGGCCCTTGATCGAAGTACACATCACCAACGTGCATACCCGCGAAGAGTTCCGGCACCACTCCTACATCAGCGCTGTGGCGACCGGTGTGATCGTCGGATTGGGTGTTCAGGGTTACGTGATGGCGCTTCGGTATATCGCTACCGCGAGCTGAAGCGTCCTGCCCGCTGGGCGGCGAGCCGGACGGGGGCATTGTCGCTGCCGTAACCGTCGTAGTTGCCGCGTCGCTCGACGAACTCGAAGAAGACCGAGCCGACCGTGCGCGTATAGAAGTGGATGAACTCGCCGTCGGGGCTTCGATCGTAAAGCAGGTCGAGTTCACGCAGCGCTGCGACCGCGTCGGCTGCCACGCCGAAACGGCCCGCGACATAGTCGTAGTAGTTGTCGGGAACCGACAGGAACGGCAACCCGCGCGCACGGGCGCGGCGTGCCACCGCGAAGACGTCCGAGCATGCGAAGGCGATGTGCTGAGGCATGCCGGAAGCGTCCAGCACTTGCGGGGCGACGTTGAGGGGCAATCGAACCGCGCCGTCCACGGTGCGCATGACTTGGCTGCGCACCAGCCCGGTGGGTGCGGCCACCTCGGTCGGCACCTCGGCGGTAAGCCCGAAGATGCTCGTCAAGAAGAGCACCGCCTCGTCGGCGGTCTGCCAGGGTTGTGAGAAGTTCACGTGGTCGATGGCGCGCACCGTCGTGTCGGTGTCGGGGGGCATGCCGCTCTCGAACTCGTCGACCCACGCCGGTGGCAGCCCGGTCGGCGGCGCGGTGACCCAGAAGATCTCGGACCCGTCCGGCGCGATGGCGCCGCCCATCGGTTGTTCGGCGGCATAGGTGCGGCGATAGGCCGGCGCGGCCATCAGGTCCTCGGCCCGCCGCGTGGTCGCATCGGCATCGGGCACCTGGAGGCCGATTGCGGCGACCTGCGGTTCCAGATCCCGCGCCTGCTGCTCGTTGAGGATGACGCGCGCCTCGCCTGCGACCCAGAGGGACACCGGTTTGGTCCGGTGGCGGCCACGTGGGGTGAAGCCGAGTTGCTCGAGGAGCACTTCGATCTCGGTGGTGTCCTCGGCTTTCACCTCGACGAAGTCAAAGCCATTGGGCGGCTTGGCATCTGTGACTGAACGCAATCGCGTGTGGTCCGCCGCAGTCAACTTCGTGGCCAGCTTGTCCTGCAGCCATACCAGCGAGCGGAGTGCGTGCACCGCGGTCCGGTCCGGGTCGGTCTGGCGGAACGTGTCGTTGAAGACCTCCAACGAGAGCGGTCCGTCGTATCCGGCCGCCAGCACACGCGATACGAAGGTCGTGAGGTCGAAGTCGCCCTCGCCGGGAAAAAGCCTGTGGTGCCGGCTCCAGGACAGCACGTCCATGGACAAAGCTGGAGCGTCGGCAAGCTGCAGATAGAAGATCTTGTGGCCGGGGATGGTCTCGATCGCCGAGGTGTCGTGACCGCGGGACAGGACGTGGAAGCTGTCGAGGCACAGTCCGACCGCCGGGTGATCGGCCAGTTCGACGACCCGCCAGGCACGTCGGTAGTCGTCGATGAAACGCCCCCATGCCAGCGCCTCGAACGCGACCTTGATGTCCAATGTCTGCGCCAGGTCACCCAATCGGCGAAGTTGGCCCGCGGAGCACTCGTCGGAGTCGACGGTGGCGGTGGCGACATTGCTGCACACCAGGACCGTCTGGATGCCCAACCGTCGCGCCGTGACGAAGGTGGCTTCGGCGCGACGGAGATTCTCGGCGAACGTCGTCTCGTCGACGCCCTCGATGTCGCGCAGCGGCTGGTAGAGATCGAGCGACAGGCCCAGGCGCCGGGCCAGACTCCGGATCTCTTCGGGACTGTGATCGCTGGCGATGAGGTCGGGTTCGAAGATCTCCACACCGTCGAATCCGGCCTCCGCGCAGGCATGCAATTTCTCGGTGAGCGAGCCGCTGATCGAGACCGTGGCGATGGACGTCTTCATCGTGCCTCCATTCGACCCTAATGTACCAATTAGTTAATAACCATGGAAGAGGTTCCGGTGAATCGCGCGCGAGTACAAGTAAGCTGCCGAAGGTGACCGCCGAGTCCCGCCCGGAGCTGCAGCGCGATGCCGAGCGCACGCGTGCGGAGTTGCTCGCGGTCGCGACGGAGGTGTTCGCCGAGTCCGGCTACTCGGGGGCCCGCGTGGACGACATCGCCGAGCGCACCCGCACGACCAAGCGGATGATCTACTACTACTTCGGCGGCAAAGAACAGCTCTATATGGCGGTGCTGGAGAATGCCTACCGCGGCATTCGTGAAGCCGAGCAACGTCTGCAGGTCGACCACGTGGATCCCGTCGTGGCGATGCGCAGGCTGGCTGAGCTGACGTTCGATCATCACCTCGATCACCAGGCGTTTATCCGGTTGGTGTCGATCGAGAACATTCATCGCGGCCAGTTCATCAGTCGCCTCGATTCGCTGCGCTCGCTCGCGCAGCCGGCCACCTCCCTGCTTGACCAGATCCTGGCCAGGGGCCACGCACAGGGCGTCTTCCGCGAAGACGTGGACGCCCTCGACGTCCATCTGGTCATCAGCGCGTATTGCGTCTTTCAAGTCGCCAACCGCTACACGTTCGGGTTCCTCTTCGACGTCGACTTCACCGAGGTCGCGCAGCGTGCGCATCTGCGACGCATGATCGGCGACGTCGTCGTCGGCTGGCTGACCGCTCGCTGATCCGCGCGCTGCCTCACATCTGACCCTTGACGAGACGCGCACCACGGTGCTCTACTGAGCGTACGTACTAGTTAGTACATTAATCAGGACGGTGCATTGTGAGTTCCAGCCCATATCTCGTCGGCCTCGTCGGCCAGGGCGTCGGCCCGTCGCTGACACCGGCGCTGCACATGGCCGAGGCACGCGCGAACGGCCTCGACTATGTGTACCGAACCATCGACCTGACGACCGCCGGGATCGCGCCCGAACGCATCGGCGAGGTGCTGGAATGGACACGCGCGCTCGGCTACAACGCGCTCAACATCACCCATCCCTGTAAGCGGTTGGTGATCGAACACCTCGACGCACTCGACGACGGCGCCGCCGCGCTTGGAGCGGTCAACACCGTGGTGATCGAGTCTCACCGCACGGTCGGCTACAACACCGACGCTCCTGGCTTCGGCACCGGGTTCGGTGAGGGTTTGCCCGGCGCCGCCACGGACAGCGTCACCCTCGTCGGCGCGGGCGGGGCAGGTGCCGCGGTTGGACACGCGCTTCTCGATATCGGTACTGAGCATCTGGTCGTGGTCGATCTCGACGTCGAGCGAGCCACCGCCCTGGCCCGCGAGTTGGCGGGCAGGCACCCCGGTGCACGCGTGGAGGCTTCGGAGTTCGACAAGCTGTCGGTGCTGCTGCCGGTGAGCGACGGTGTCGTGCACTGCACGCCGACGGGCATGGCCGACCATCCGGGCCTCCCGTTCGATGGGGGGCTGCTGCACCCCGGGCTGTGGGTCGCCGACATCGTCTATCGGCCGCTGAACACCGCGCTGCTCACGGCCGCGCGTGAGGTCGGTTGCCGAACACTCGATGGTGGCCACATGGCCGTGCACCAGGCCACTACCGCATTCGAGCTGATCACCGGAATCACCCCGGACGTCGCTCGCATGTCGCGACATCTCCGAAGCCTTGCCGACGAATTCCCGACGGTCAGCGCCACTTCGGAAGGAAACTAGGAGGAACCCATGAGCGTCATCGACAGCAACGCACCCGATGGGGTGCCCGCAGGTGCGCCTGAACGCACGCCGAAAAAGGCCGCGCTGGCCAGTTTCATGGGCAGCGCCGTCGAGTACTACGACTTCTTCGTCTTCGGTTTCGTTGCGGCGCTGGTCTTTCCGAAGATCTTCTTTCCCGAGGGCAACGAGACGGTTGCCCTGGCCCAGTCTTTCGCCACCCTCGGGGTCGCCTACATCGCGCGGCCGGTGGGGGCGTTCGTGATCGGGCACTTCGGCGACCGCATCGGACGCCGGAACGTGTTGATGTTCACGCTGCTCCTCATGGGCGCGTCGACCTTCGCGATCGGCTGTCTGCCCACGTACGCGTCGGTCGGAGTGCTCGCACCCATACTCCTGGTGACGTGCCGCCTGCTCCAAGGCTTCTCGGCCGCGGGCGAACAGGCCGGTGCCAGTTCGCTGACGCTCGAGCACTCGCCCGATAACCAGCGGGCGTTCTTCACCTCGTGGACTCTCACGGGCACGCAGGGCGGCCTGATTCTGGCCTCACTTGTGGTGATCCCCGTCGTGGCGCTGCCCGACGATGACCTGCTCTCGTGGGGTTGGCGCGTCCCGTTCTGGCTCAGCGCCGTCGTGGTCGTGGTCGCCTACTTCATCCGTCGCCGTCTGCACGAGACGCCGGAATTCACCGAAGCCAAAACTGCCGGCACCATCGCCCGGATGCCGCTGAAGCCGCTGCTGCGGGATCACTGGCGCGATGTTCTGCGAGTGATCTTCTGCGCCTTCATCGCCGCCGTCTCGACGGTGTTCGCCAACCTCGCCATCGCCTACGGCAAGAAGATGGGCCTGAACGCGGACGAGACGCTGTGGCTGGTCGTGGTCGCGAACGTCGTGGCGCTGGGCACCCAACCGCTGTTCGGAAAGCTTGCCGACCGGATCGGACGGAAGCCGGTGTTCATCTACGGTGCGCTGTCCTCCGCGGCGCTGATGCCCCTTTATCTGCTCTCGATGACCGGTGGCAACGACGTACTGATGTTCGCGTTGGCGATCGCCACCTTCTCGTTCGGCTATGCCGCGGCCAACGCGGTCTGGCCGGCCTTCTATGGCGAGATGTTCTCGACGAAGGTCCGTTTCTCCGGACTGGCGATCGGCACTCAATTAGGTTTCCTGGTGGCGGGTTTCGCACCGGCGATCGTCACCGCACTCGGTGGGGTGAGCGAAGGCGGCTGGGTGGCGACGAGCATCTTCACCGCGGTGGTCTGCCTCATCGCCAGTGCTGCCGCGCTGACGGCGCGGGAGACCAAGGATGTGCCGACCGCCCTGCTCGGCAACAAGGTTCCCGATTCGGCGCGGCAACTCGTCGATCACTGAGGGGATAGCTGACGTGGTGCCCTGCCGGTCACAGCAAGCGGCCGATGCCGCGCGCGGCGACCTGCAGGGCACCGAGCAGTCTTTGCCGATCACGCTTGAGGTTCGGCACGACGACGCCGATCGCCGCCGCCACGGTGCCGTCCGACGCCCGGACCACGGGAACGGCCAGCGAACACGCACCGAGCGACATTTCTTCGCTCGTCGTCGCCACGCCGTCTCGGCGGACGCGCTCGAGCTGCCCCGCGAGGACGGGCTGGGCGACGATCGTAAATGGTGTGACGCGGGTAAGGCTGGCAAACACTTGATCCTGGATCTCCTTCGGCGCATGCGCGAGCAGGACCTTGCCGACCCCGGTGCAGTGCATGGGCAGCTTGCTCCCGGCGCTGCTGACGATCGGCACGGACGCGCGGCCCATCATCCGCTCGAGGTAGAGCACCTCCGTGCCTTCGCGGATCGCCAGGTGCACCGTGGCCATGGTCGCCGCGTAGACGTCGTGCAGAAAAGGCTCGGCAACCTGGCGCAACCTGCCTTCCACGGGCGCCAGCAGACCTGCACTCCACAACATCCTGCCGACCTCGAAGCGGCCGTCGGTCCGGCGCTCGAGCGCACCGCCGGCCACCAGTTCGGCGGCGAGCCGATGCGCGGTCGGCGCCGGCAGGCCCGCACGCTGAGCAAGCTCGGAGAGGGCCAGGCTGCGGTGTTCCTCGTCAAAAGCCGCGATGATCGACAGCAAACGTGCAGCGACGGTCACTCCGGGTGTCGAGGTGTTGCCTGCCATTTCCTTGATCCTTCCGCTGAGCGAAATTCTAGTCTTCACGACCTCCATGAGAGAGGGATAGTGTGCGCACCATGACAGCTACGCCCACCGTCAACTCGGACAGTGCCTCGGCGAGTCAGGCCGAGGTGAGCAGCGAGATCGCCGCGATCGAGTCGGCCTATCAGCGGTCGGGCGTCGAGGAGACGCAGCCGCGACTCGACTACGCGCCGTACCGGAGCAGCGTCCTGCGCCACCCGACCAAGGACCTGCAGCACGTCGATCCCGAAGGCGTCGAGTTGTGGACACCATGCTTCGGTGCGCGTGACGTCCATCCGATCGAATCCGATTTGACGATCCAGCACACCGGCGCGCCCATCGGCGAACGAATCGTGGTGACAGGACGGATCGTCGACGGTGACGGGCGGGCAGTGCGCGGCCAGCTGGTGGAGATCTGGCAGGCCAACGCGGGCGGGCGCTATATCCACAAGCGCGACCAGCATCCTTCGCCGATCGACCCGAACTTCACCGGCGTAGGCCGTTGCCTCACCGACGACGACGGCAACTACCGATTCACCACCATCAAACCCGGACCGTATCCGTGGAAGAACCACCACAACGCGTGGCGGCCTGCCCACATCCACTTCTCCTTGTTCGGAACCGAATTCACGCAGCGCATGATCACCCAGATGTACTTCCCCGGTGATCCGCTGTTCGCCCTCGACCCCATCTATCAGTCCATCACCGACCAGAAGGCGCGCGATCGGTTGGTCGCCACCTACGACCACGACGTGACCACCCATGAGTGGGCCACCGGCTACCGGTGGGACATCGTGCTGACCGGGTCAAGCCAAACTCCCGTCGACGAGGGAGCCGATCGCTGATGTCGACACTGCTGACCGCGACACCGGGACAGACCGTCGGCCCGTTCTACGGCTATGCACTGCCGTTCGAACGCTGCAACGAGCTCGTGCCGCCCGGCTCGCCCGGCGCCATCCAGTTCCACGGCCTGATAACCGACGGGGCCGGCAACCCGGTTCCCGATGCGCTGCTGGAGATCTGGCAGGCCGACGCCGACGGCGAGATTCCCTCCGCCACCGGCTCACTGCGCCGCGACGGCTGGACGTTCACCGGCTGGGGCCGCGCCGCCACCGACGATGCGGGCCACTACAGCTTCTCCACCGTGCTGCCCGGTGCGTCGGCTCCGGGCTCGGCTCCCTTTATTCTCGTCACCGTGTTCGCCCGCGGACTGCTGAATCGCCTGTTCACCCGCGCATACCTGCCCGGTGATCAGCTCGCGAAAGATCCACTGCTGAATTCGCTTCCCGCGCATCGCCGTCAGACCCTCATCGCGACTCGCGACGAGACGGGACTGAAATTCGACATCAAGCTCCAAGGCGATGACGGCGAGACCGTCTTCCTCAGTTATCCGGGGCATCGGCCGTGACGGACCTGTTCTGGCCCGGCGACCACCGCGCCGGAAATCTGATGAGCGATCGCGCCTTCCTGGACGCGATGGTCGCGGTCGAACAAGCGTGGTTGGATGCGCTCATCGATGCCGAAATCGCGCCGCAGTCTGCGCGGACCGATCTCCATCGGTACGTCACCGAAGGCGACCTCGAGCCAATCGCGTGCGACGCCGATGTCGACGGCAACCCGGTCGGCGCATTGGTGGCGCTGTTGCGTGCCCGTGCGGCCCAGCCAACCGCGCAGTGGCTACATCGCGGTTTGACGAGCCAGGACGTCGTCGACACCGCGCTGATGGTTTGCCTTCGAGATGTGCTCGCCCGCATCCACGAGGAACTTGCTGATCAGCTGCGAACGCTGTCGCACCTCGCCGAGAAGCACCGTGCCACACCGATGCTCGCGAGGACGCTCACACAGGCCGCGCTGCCGAGCACCGCGGGCGTCAAGATAGCTCGGTGGTTGTGCGCGGTGCTGGAAGCGGCCGAGCCGCTGGCCGAGTTGCGGGTGCCGGTTCAGGCGGGGGGAGCCGCGGGAACCCTCGCTGCCGCCGTCGAGCTGAGCGGATCGGCGGACGATGCGATCCGACTGAGTGACTCGCTGGCACGTGCGCTGGGGCTGGCTCCGGCGCCGCCGTGGCACACCTCGCGATCTGCAATCACCCGGATCGGCGACGGGCTGGTCGGCTGTTGCGACGCGTGGGGATACATCGCCAGTGACGTCGCGACCGGCAGCCGGCCCGAGATTGGTGAGCTGGCCGAGGCGAGCGGGGGCAAGTCGTCGACCATGCCCCACAAGAACAATCCGGTGCGCTCGGTGCTGATCCGCCGTACCGCGATGACGACAGGGTCGCTGGCCGCGACGCTGCACACCGCATCGGCCATGTCCGTCGACGAACGTTCCGACGGCGCATGGCATGCCGAATGGGCGACCCTGCGGACGTTGGCGCGGCGTACCGTCGTCGCCGCCGCCCACACGAGCGAACTCCTCACCGGATTGCAGATCGACGTCGACCGCGCGACTGCGAATCTGGCCGTCGCCGACGGCGTGCTAGCCGAGCAGCAGACGATGGCGGACTTGACCGGACGTGCTCCGGCAGCGGGATACCTCGGCGCGGCCGAACAGCTCGTCGACTCCGCGCTGCAACGGGCCAGTCACTACCTCAAGGACGTGCCATGAGTACCCCGCGCATCGTCGCCACCGAGTTCGGCGGGCCGGACGCCGCGCCGCTGCTTCTTCTCGGGCCATCACTGGGCACCTCTGCCACCACCTTGTGGAGCCGGGCCGCAGCCGAATTGACTGACACATGGCGCGTCGTCGGCTGGGACCTTCCTGGGCATGGCCGCGGCGAAACCTCGGACGCCTTCACGCTTGCCGAACTCGCCGCCGGCGTCCTTGCGCTTGCCGACCAGTTCACCCGCGAATCATTCCATTACGCAGGTGATTCGGTCGGAGGCTGCGTCGGGCTGCAACTGATGTTGGATGCCCCGCACCGGGTTGCATCGGCCACCCTGTTGTGTACGGGCGCGGTGATCGGCACCCCGGACGCGTGGACCGAACGCGCCGAAACCGTCCGCGCGTCCGGAACCGAAACGCTGATCGCCGCCGCGACGCAGCGGTGGTTCCCCAGCGGCTTCGCGGAGCGCGATTCCGTCACCAGCTCGGCTTTGCTCGATGCGCTTCGTAGCGCGGACTCCGGCTCCTACGCGCAGGTGTGTGAGGCATTGGGTGGATTCGACGTCACCGACCGGCTGCAGGAGATCAGCACACCGGTCCTTGCCGTCGCGGGCAGTCACGACATTGCCACGCCGCCGGATCACCTGCAGCGCATAGCCTCCGGAGTCAAGGACGGGCGCCTGGTCGTATTGGAAAACGTGGGACATCTCGCGCCCGCCGAGGCGCCGGACCGAGTCGCGCAGCTGATCACCGAACACGCACGTGCGGCGAGCGCGCCGATACCGGCCACCACCGACGAGGTGCACGCCGGTGGGCTTGCGGTTCGGCGTGAGGTCCTCGGGGACGCGCACGTCGACCGGGCCATCGCGGCAACCACCGAATTCACCGCCGACTTTCAGCGGTTCATCACCGAGTACGCCTGGGGCGCAATCTGGACGCGGCCGGGTCTGGACCGCCGCAGCCGGTCGCTGATCACACTCACAGCGTTGGTGGCGCGCGGACACCACGAGGAACTCAAGATTCATCTGCTTGCCGCCCGGCGCAACGGGCTGTCCAACGACGAGATCAAGGAACTGCTGATGCAGACCGCGATTTACTGCGGTGTGCCGGATGCCAACACCGCCTTCCGTATTGCGGCCGACGTACTACCGGGCTTCGACAGTGAGGGGGAGAGGTCATGAGCCGCACCGAGATCTGTGAGGCCGCGCAGCACGCCGTCGCCGGCATCAATGACGGATCAAAAGTTCTCGTCGGCGGCTTCGGCATGGCGGGTATGCCGACCGCACTGATCGACGCACTGATCGACCAGGGCGCGACCGATCTCACCATCGTCAGCAACAACGCGGGCAATGGCGACACCGGCCTGGCCGCGCTGCTCGCCGCCGGTCGCGTCACCAAGGTCATCTGCTCGTTTCCCCGGCAGACGGATTCGTATGTCTTCGACGAGCTGTACCGGGCCGGCAAGGTGGCGCTCGAGGTGGTTCCGCAGGGAAACCTGGCAGAGCGGATCAGGGCGGCGGGCGCGGGGATCGGTGCGTTCTTCTGCCCGACCGGTGTCGGCACCCCCCTTGCTGAAGGGAAGGAGACCCGAACCATCGACGGTCGAGACTATGTGCTGGAGTACCCGATTCGGGGCGACGTCGCGCTCATCGGCGCCCATATCGGCGATCGGGCGGGGAATTTGTTGTACCGCAAGACTGCTCGCAATTTCGGTCCGGTGATGGCCACCGCGGCATCGCTCACCATCGCCGAGGTGGAACGGGTGGTCGACGCGGGATCCATCGATCCTGAAATCGTCGTCACACCCGGGATCTTCGTAGACCGCATCCTCGACCTTTCGGCCGACCGACGTACGAGGGAGGCGGCGTCGTGACCCTCCACGTCCCAAGTGGCACCACCACCGTCGAGCATCTGGATCGCGGCCCGCTCGACCGCCGCGAACTGGCGGCGGTCATCGCCCGTGATATTCCGCCCGGTTCATACGTCAACCTCGGGATCGGACAACCGACGACGGTCGCCGAGTACTTGACCCCGGAGGCAGGTGTGGTGTTGCACACCGAGAACGGCATGCTCGGCATGGGCGGGGAAGCGATCGGTGACGAGATCGACGCGGATCTGACGAACGCGGGCAAGGTACCCGTCACCGAAACCCCTGGCGCATCGTACTTTCACCACGCGGACTCGTTTGCGATGATGCGCGGCGGCCATCTCGACGTATGCGTCCTCGGTGCATTCCAGGTCAGCCAGCACGGTGATCTGGCGAACTGGCACACCGGTGCGGCCGACGCCATTCCGGCGGTCGGGGGCGCCATGGATTTGGCCATCGGTGCGAAAAGCGTGTTCGTCATGATGGATCTGTTCGCCAAGGACGGCGACGCGAAGCTGGTGCCGCAGTGCACGTATCCGCTCACCGGCACCAGATGTGTGAGCCGCGTCTACACCGATCACGCGGTCTTCGCGATCGACTCCGGCGATGACGGCGGCATACGCGTGCTGGAGACATTCGGATCCACCGTCGAAGCGCTGGCCGACCGAATGTCGTTGCCGCTCAACTAAGATCGCGGCGCTGCTTTACCCCGAGCTCGACGGATGGAGGCGCGCTCGTCGGTGCTGGCCACTGAGTAGCAGATCGCTGTCGACACGATCGTCGGCACTACCAACGTAAGTACCAACACGAACGTGACCAGACCGGCGTTCGGTTCTGTCAACCAGCCCTTGGGGAGTCTGGCGAGGGTGACCGCCAGCCAGGACGCCCCGATCGCCAGGACCACCGTGGTGATGGTGGCGATCTTGAGCGAACGAAGCGCCAGCCGGGTCGGCGCGGCACTGTCGGCCAACGACCTGCGCAAAGTCTTGGTCCGCACGTACACGAGCGCGAAATTCGCGAGGATCACGAGCGCGGCTGCGGTGACGATAAGGCCTGTCACAAAGATCTCGGGCCTGCGGCCGTACATGAAATGCAAGTAATCGACGGCGGTTTCGGACAGGATCAGCGTCGTCGTCATGGTCGCGGCGAACGTCAGCCAGCCACCCAGGTCAGCGAGAAAGCAGTACGCGCCGACATCGTCGGGGTCATGCTCGGACACCCTGTTGACGGCGTGGCTGGCAAGCATCCAACCCAAGCCACCGAAAAACGCTGTCGCGCCCGCCGCCAGCATCCCCGTCGACACCGCACCCTGCGTCCACGCGATCGCGCAGATGCCACGCGCATCGCCCTCGGCAGGCGTCTGGTTACCGGAGATCAAGCTGAACAGGAAACTGGACAGCATCAGAACCAGCACCGCGGAGGAGAACAGTGCGAGCGTGTGAATGCTCTCGCGGCTCTTCTTGTCCATCAGCAGAGCGATCGCGGTGATCAGGAAGCCGCCGAGCACGCCGGCGAACTGGGAGTGCGAGGCGGCAGCCGACAGCACGCTCCACTGATCGGACGTGCAGAATTCGTCCGGATTCATGATCGACTTGAGGAGCTCAGGTCGTCAGAGGACGCCGGGACTACTTGTCGCGACGGGTCTCGACCGTCTCGTACTCCTCGGTGCGCTCGCCCTCGGGCTGGTTGACGGCGGCGAACACGTCGGTGTCAGCGCGCTCGTCGTCCCCGGAACGGTGCCGGGTGACCGGGGGTGCGTTGCGGTCGACGAGCCAGCGGCCGAACGTCACGCCAAGGAGGGCCATCAGGAACACCAGCAATGCGGTGAACGCCGCGAAGGTGGTGAGCTCGTTGATCAGCCCCTCGACGTAGAGGGACTTGTAGAAGAGGTGGATGAACCATGCGACGGCGCCGCTGACGATGCCCGCGAACAGGCCGGCCAGCAGCCACGTCATGGACAGGTCGCCGCGGCGGTCCGGATCGGGATTGGAGCGGGCGTCAGCGCGGCCGTCGGCCAGGCCCCACACGAACACGGCGACGGCGAAGAGAACCACCAGAATGAGACTGATCAGCCCGGCCCTGGTCTCCCACGCGTTGATCATCGCTCCCTGTAGCAATCGAACGATCACCATCAGGGCCGCGAACACCAGTCCGCGCAGCAACCACTTACTCATGAGGCCACACCTTAGCGAGTAGGTTCAACAACCGTGACTATTTCACAGCGCCGGGACCGGCTGCGTCAGCGACTGGTCGCCGAAGATCTGGACGCCATGCTGGTATCGGACCTGGTCAACGTCCGATATCTGTCCGGCTTCACCGGGTCCAACGCGGCACTGCTGATACGCGCGGAGGACCCGACACCGGTGCTGGCCACCGACGGGCGCTACCGCACCCAGGCCGCGCAGCAGGCGCCCGACGCCGAACTCGTCATCGAACGGGCGTGCGGGCCGCATCTGGTTGCGCGCGCGTCGGCCGACGGAATGTCCCGCGTCGGCTTCGAAAGTCATGTGGTGACCGTCGATATGTTCAGTGTGCTCGCCAAGGCGGCGGGAGACAGGACCGAACTGGTCCGGGCTTCGGGAACGGTGGAGGCGTTGCGCGAGGTCAAGGACGCCGGCGAGGTCGCCTTGTTGCGGTTGGCGTGTGAGGCCGCCGATGCGGCGCTGCACGATCTCATCGAGCGGGGTGGGTTGCGGCCGGGCCGTACCGAAAAAGAGGTGGGCCGCGAACTCGAGGCGCTGATGCTGGATCACGGCGCCGACGGCAGGTCGTTCGAAACCATCGTGGCCGCCGGTCCCAACTCCGCGATTCCGCACCATCGGCCGACCGACTCGGTGCTGGCCGCGGGGGACTTGGTCAAGATCGACTTCGGGGCGCTGGTGTGCGGCTACCACTCCGATATGACGCGGACGTTCGTGTTGTCGCAGGCCGCCCAGTGGCAGCTCGACCTCTACGAACTGGTGGCGGCCGCGCAGCGGGCCGGCCGCGAGGCGCTGGCGCCGGGGGTCGCGCTCTCCGACGTCGACGCGGCGTCGCGACAGATTATCGCCGACGCAGGATATGGCGAGAACTTCGGTCACGGATTGGGGCACGGGGTCGGTTTGCAGATTCACGAAGCGCCGGGAATCAGCGCGTCATCCGCCGGTACACTGCTTGCTGGCTCCGCGGTGACCGTGGAACCCGGTGTCTATCTGCCAGACCGCGGCGGTGTCCGAATCGAGGACACGCTTGTCGTCGGCAGTGATTCACACCCGAACCCTGACTTACTCACCCGGTTCCCCAAGGAACTGGCGATCCTCTGAACAGGAGAACAATCCACCGTGGCATCGACCGCCGACTTCAAGAACGGGCTCGTCCTTCAGATTGACGGCCAACTGTGGCAGATCATCGAATTCCAGCACGTCAAGCCGGGCAAGGGCCCCGCGTTCGTGCGTACCAAGCTCAAGAACGTGCTGTCGGGCAAAGTCGTCGACAAGACCTACAACGCCGGTGTGAAGGTCGAGACCGCCACCGTCGACCGCCGCGACGCCACCTATCTGTACCGCGATGGCTCGGACTTCGTGTTCATGGACTCCCAGGACTACGAGCAGCACCCGCTGCCGGAGTCGCTCGTCGGCGATGCCGCCAAGTTCCTGCTGGAGAGCCTTCCGGTGCAGATCGCCTTCCACGACGGCGCGCCGCTGTATCTCGAACTGCCGGTCACCGTCGAACTCGAGGTCACCCACACCGAGCCGGGCCTGCAGGGCGACCGGTCCAGCGCAGGCACCAAACCCGCCACCGTCGAAACCGGTGCGGAGATCCAGGTGCCGTTGTTCATCAACACCGGCGACAAGCTGAAGGTGGATTCGCGTGACGGCAGCTACCTGGGAAGGGTGAATGCCTGAGCGCCGCGGAGACCGTGGCCGCCATCAGGCCAGAAAGCGCGCCGTCGACCTGCTCTTCGAAGCCGAGGCACGCGGGATCACGCCCGCGGAGGTAGCCGAGTCGCGTAGTGCCCTGTCTCAGACGCAATCCGACGTTTCACCGTTGAATCCGTACACGGCGACGGTGGCGCGTGGGGTGACCGATCACGCCGCGCACATCGACGATCTGATCGCCGCGCATCTGCAGGGCTGGACGCTGGACCGGCTGCCTGCCGTCGACCGGGCGATCCTGCGGGTGGCGGTGTGGGAACTGCTGCACGCCGACGACGTTCCCGAACCGGTTGCCGTCGACGAAGCCGTCGAACTGGCCAAGCAGTTGTCCACCGACGACTCACCGGGTTTCGTCAACGGTGTGCTGGGTCAGGTGATGTTGGTGACACCTCAGATCCGGGCGGCCGCAGAAGCTGTTCGGGGGACGGGCGATTCGGGCGTAGGGACATAAATGGGAGCACCGCAGGACTGGGCGCCGTACTCGAGTATGGACGAGGCGGCCAAGGTATACCTGCGTGATCCCGAACTGGCGCTGGACCAATTGCGTTCCGTCATCGACCTTCCCGCGATCAAGTCGTTCATCATGTCGCGCGGATTCAACGACGGGTCGTGGGGTGACACCGACGAAAACCCCCTGTGGCAGGAGGTGGTGCTCACCGACGGGCACCGGCTGATCATCTGGCGTGCGGACGACGAGTCGTCGATCGTCGACGATCGCGAGCGCCGGGTGCTCAACGCGTCCGTGCGCACGATCCTGCTGTCGACCATCACCGACCATGTGCTCACCACCGAGTACGAGGCGCTTGACGACGGCACCCGCAGACTCTCGGAGGTCCGACTGCGGATGTACACACAATTGGTCACTCGGTCGCGGCAGAAGTCGGTGACCGAGACCGACATCTACTGCGAGTCGTTCCGCTATTACAAGTCGGTCGACAACGGCGGTCTGGCCCAGATGCAGCGTCTGCTCCAGTTCGGCCGTGTGCTCTCGCGCTGTATCGAGTAGTACCTCTACTCGTCGGGCGATGCGGTGGCGTAGTCCGGAAGGTCGATGGAATCGGCGATCCGGAACCACAGCCTGGCGGCGATGGGGCGAAATGGCCAGCGCTGCATCCACTTCATCGCCGTCGCGTTGTCCGCGATCTCTTTCTCCGTCATAGGTGCGAACCGGTCGATGTTGTTGGGTAGGTCCTGGCAGGTGTCGACGTAGGGCCGCATCACCGACCCGTAGCGCTTCAGCGCGGACTGAAGGTGTTCGGCATCAAGCGAATCCGCCGGTCCAAGTTCGCCGGCGAGAACGTAGGCGCCGACCAGCGCCAGGCTGGTGCCCATGCCGCTGAGCGGTGAGGCGCAGTAACCTGCGTCGCCGACCAGTGTGACCCGCCCCGAAGACCACGATGGCATGTGGACCTGCGCGAGCGAGTCGAAGTAGAAGTCGTCGGCTTCCTGCGCTGCGGCCAGCAGCGCATCGCATTCCCAGCCCGCGCCGGCGAACCGCTCGACCAGGATATGTCGCTGTTCGTCGAGGTTGTGCCGGTCGTAGACGATCGGCTTCGACTGAAAGGCCAACCCCGCCTTCGCGATCGACGGATCGTGTGAAGGCCGCATCGAGGCGTTCAGACCGCCCGGCGCTTGGTACATCAGATACCAACTGTCCAGGCCGGCGCGGTCCGGAGCCGAGAACCAAGCGTTGTAGCCGCCGATCGGCTTGACGAACTGTTCCTCGGGTCCGAACACCAGGCGCCGCACCGCGGAATGCGGTCCGTCGGCACCGACTACGAGGTCCACCCTCGATGTGCTGCCGTCTGACAACGTCACGTCGACCCCGGTCGAATCCTGCGCGAGATCGGAGATCCGGGTGTTGAAGCGGTACTCCGCCGTGTCCTTCGTGGCTTGGTACAGCACATCCACCAGATCGCCGCGCAGGATCTCCAGCTTGGAGACCGGGCCGTTGCCGTCGAATGCCGTCACGGGCATCTCCGCGCGTCGGCTGCCATCGGACTTCACCCATGCGATGCCGCGCTGGAACAGCGAGCGCCGCTCCATCTCGTCCATCAGCCCCATCCGTTCGACGACGTCACCACCGGCGCCCCGGAGGTCCACCGTCTGCCCGCCGGGCCGGATCCCGGGCCCGGTCTCCACGACGACGCCCCGATATCCGTTGCGGGTCAGCCAGAATGCCAGTGCGGGCCCCGCGATTCCGGCGCCGCTGATCACCACCGTGGGCTGGGTCATGCCATTACCGTAGCGTCAGAGATCGAGCGCTTGATACGTCCGACGGACGAACTTGGGCTGTGCGCTTTGCAGCTTCGCCAACGAGGTGTTGCCCGCGACGGCCGCTGCCATGTCGGCGTTGATTTCCGGGAGATTCTGGATCAAGTAGATGAGCACCAGATCGGCGCTCGGGTCGGCTTGCCACCACGTGCCGTACGCGCCGGGCCAACTGAACGTGCCGAGGCCGCCGGGGCCGAAGAGTTGCCGTGATTTGGCGGGGTCGGTCACGACCGAGAGGTTGAGCCCGAAGCCGCGGCCGACCCAAAACGGCGACCCCAGAAACGGTTGCCGCTTCTGTTCGTCGGTCAACCGGTCGGTGCGCATCAATTCGACCGATTTCTCCGACAGCACCCGAACACCGTCCAATGTGCCGCCGCCGAGCAGCATCCGGGCAAACCGAAGGTAGTCGTCGGCGGTGGACCACAGGCCGGCACCGCCGGTGCAGAACGGCGGATCGACGATCGGCGCCGGCCCCATCACGTCGTGCTGAAGCGCCATGTCTGCGTCGAGCTTGTACATCGTCGCGGCGCGTGGGCGTCCCGCGGTGCCCACCGAGAAGCCGGTGTCGACCATCCCGAGCGGTTGAAAGATGCGCTCCGACACGACGTCAGAGAGTGGCTTGCCCTCGATCCGCGACAGCGCAATACCCAGGACGTCGGTGGCGTGACTGTAGGTGAGGCGATCGCCGGGCTGGTGCACCAGGGGCAGCGTCGCCAGCTCGGCCAGCCAGCGGTCCTGATCCTGGCGGAAGGACATCCGCCCGTATGCCTTGCTCAGCGGGCCGAGCACGGAGAACGTGTAGGCGAGCCCGCTGCGGTGGGTCATCAGATCGTCGATTGTGATCTGCCGACGGGCGGGAGTGGTCTTGTCGAGCGGGCCGCGCGGATCGACGAGCACCTGCATATCGGCCAGCTCGGGCAGCCAGGTCGAGACCGGGTCGGACAACGACAGCTTGCCCTCTTCGGCCAGGCTCATCGCGGCGGCGACGGTCACGGGTTTGGTCATCGACGCGATACGGAAGATCGTGTCCCGTTCCATCGGCTGGCCCGCGTCGACGTCGCGGTAGCCGAGCTCGTTGACTTGCAGCACTTCGCCCGCGCGGCACACCAGCGTCACGGCCCCGGCGAGCAATCCGGCGTCGATGGCCTCTTGAATAGATGTCTGGTTACCGTCGAGCTTCATCGACGTCAGCGTACTGAAGCCCCGTTGACCGATGGTGTCGTGTGCGGCGGGCCGAAATGCAGATGCTAAGCTCCCCGCAGTTTCGACATCCTTTAAAGAGCCGTCCCGAGAGGCGGAGAAGGAGGTCAGGGTTACCTTGGGCGCGCCTGGCACCGACCGGGAACTGATGTCTTCAGCGGACGTCAGCCGGACCATCTCCCGCATGGCCCATCAAATCATCGAGAAGACCGCGCTCGACGGTAAAGATGCTCCCCACGTCATCCTGCTCGGCATCCCCACCCGCGGCGTCACCTTGGCCGCGCGGCTTGTCGAGAAAATCAAGGAATTCGCCGACGTCGACGTTCCGCGCGGGGCGCTGGACATCACGCTCTACCGCGACGATCTCGACAGCAAGCCGCCCCGGCCGCTGGAGGACACCTCGATTCCCGAGGGCGGCATCGACGGCACGCTCGTGATCCTGGTCGACGACGTCCTCTACACCGGCCGCTCGGTGCGCGCGGCGTTGGATGCACTGCGCGACATCGGCCGTCCCCGCGCCGTCCAGCTCGCCGTTCTCGTCGACCGCGGGCACCGGGAGCTGCCGCTTCGGGCCGACTACGTCGGCAAGAACGTGCCGACCTCGAGGGCCGAGAACGTCAAGGTGCGGTTGACCGAAGACGATGACGTCGAGGGCATCTGGATCGCACCGCAGGGAGGGCCCCCAAGATGAAGCACCTGCTCTCAACCGGCGACCTGTCGCGGGCTGAAGCGCTCGCGATTCTCGACAACGCCGACCGGTTCAGCCAGGCCCTGCTCGGCCGCGAGGTCAAGAAACTGCCGACGCTTCGCGGCCGCACCATCATCACGATGTTCTACGAGAACTCCACCCGCACGCGGGTGTCATTCGAGGTCGCAGGCAAATGGATGAGTGCCGACGTCATCAATGTGAGCGCGTCGGGATCCTCTGTCTCCAAAGGTGAGTCGCTTCGCGACACCGCCCTGACCCTGCGTGCCGCCGGTGCCGATGCCCTGATCATCCGCCACCCCGCCTCTGGGGCGGCCCAGCAGCTTGCCGAGTGGACACTCACCGAGCAGGGTGGCCCGTCGGTGATCAACGCCGGCGACGGCACTCACGAACACCCGACGCAGGCACTGCTCGACGCGCTCACCATCCGGCAACGGCTCGGCGACATCGAAGGCAAGCGGGTCGTCATCGTCGGCGACGTGCTGCACAGCCGGGTCGCGCGGTCCAACGTGCTGCTGCTCGACACGCTCGGCGCGGAAGTGGTGCTCGTCGCCCCGCCCACGCTGCTGCCGGTCGGGGTCGCAGATTGGCCGGTCACCGTGTCGCACGACCTCGACGCCGAATTGCCCGTCGCAGATGCGGTGCTGATGCTGCGTGTGCAGGCCGAGCGGATGACCGGCGGCTTCTTCCCATCCGCGCGCGAATACTCGGTGCTGTACGGCCTCTCTGAGAAGCGCCAGGCACTGCTTCCGGGTAACGCGGTAGTCCTGCATCCCGGTCCGATGGTGCGCGGGATGGAGATCGCGTTCTCCGTCGCCGATTCTCCGCAATCAGCTGTCCTGCAGCAGGTTTCCAACGGTGTGCATATCCGAATGGCGGTGTTGTTCCACCTCCTGGTGGGCGCTGAGGTGGAAGCGATGAGCGTATGAGCGTCCTGATCCGCAGGGTGCGGCTCTACGGCGAGGGTGACCGGATCGACGTGCTCGTCTCCGACGGCCAGATCGCCGACATCGGTGCCGGGCTTGACGTTCCCGACGATGCCGATGTCGCCGACGCCACCGGTCAGATTCTGCTTCCCGGATTCGTCGACCTGCACACACATCTGCGCGAGCCCGGCCGGGAGTACACTGAGGACATCGAAACCGGCTCGGCCGCAGCGGCTTTGGGTGGCTATACCGCGGTTTTCGCGATGGCCAACACCAACCCGGTCGCAGACAGCCCGGTCGTCACCGATCACGTGTGGCACCGCGGCCAGCAGGTCGGGCTCGTCGACGTGCATCCCGTCGGTGCGGTGACGATGGGTCTGGCCGGTGCCCAGCTCACCGAGATGGGCATGATGGCCAACGGCGCTGGGCAGGTGCGGATGTTTTCCGATGACGGCGTCTGCGTTCACGATCCGCTGATCATGCGCCGCGCACTGGAATATGCGACGGGCCTGGGCGTGCTCATCGCCCAGCATGCCGAGGAGCCCCGCCTCACCGTCGGTGCCGTGGCACACGAGGGGCCCAACGCGGCGCTGCTGGGGTTGGCGGGTTGGCCGCGCGCGGCCGAAGAGTCCATTGTCGCGCGCGACGCGTTATTGGCCCGCGACGCCGGCGCACGCGTGCACATCTGCCACGCCTCCACCGCGGGCACTGTCGAGATCGTCAGATGGGCCAAGGAACAAGGCATTTCAATCACCGCCGAGGTGACCCCGCACCATCTTCTGCTCGACGATGGCCGGCTGGCCTCCTACGACGGCCGAAACCGGGTGAATCCACCGCTTCGTGAGGCGACCGACGCCGAGGCGCTGCGCCAGGCGCTTGCCGACGGGGTGATCGACTGCGTCGCCACCGACCACGCGCCGCATGCCGAGCACGAGAAAATGTGCGAGTTCGCCCACGCGCGCCCGGGCATGCTCGGCCTGCAGACCGCGCTGTCGGTGGTCGTCGAGACCATGGTGCGTCCCGGCCTGCTCACCTGGCGCGACGTAGCCCGGGTGATGAGCGAGAACCCCGCCCGCATCGTCGGATTGCCGGATCAGGGCCGGCCGCTGGAGATAGGCGAGCCCGCCAACCTGACCGTCGTCGATCCCGACGCGACGTGGACGGTTGAGGGGTCAGAGCTGGCGAGTCGCTCCGACAACACGCCGTACGAATCGATGGAGTTGCCTGCGACGGTGACGTTGACACTGTTGCGGGGCAAGGTCACCGCGCGCGACGGAAAGAGCCCGGCATGAACACCGGAACCCTCGTCGGGTCGCTGATCATGGCCGCGGTGCTGGCCGTGCTGATCGCGATCATCATCCAGGCGATGCTGCGTGGCTGGCGTCGCCGCGCTGAGCGGCAGGCCGAACTGATCGGCACGCTGCCGCCGCTGCCCGACACGGTGGGGTCGGCGATTGTTTCTGCCACCAAAGGCCTGTACGTCGGCAGCACGCTCGTCCCACACTGGAACGACCGCGTCGCCGTCGGAGATCTCGCATTCCGCCACAAGGCGGTGCTGACCCGCTACCCCGAAGGGATCATGTTGCAGCGCAGCGGCGCAGGACCGATCTGGATACCCGAAGAGTCGATCACCGCGATCCGCACTGAACGGGGAGTCGCCGGTAGGGTCATCCCTGGGGGCAGGAGCGGAGCGACCCGGGGGAAGGCACTGACCCACGAGGGCATTCTGGCGATCCGGTGGCGGTTGCCATCGGGCACCGAGATCGACACCGGGTTCCGCGCCGACAACCGTGCGGCGTACGAGCCGTGGCTGGAGACCGCATGAGCACCAACAGGGCGGTGCTGGTGCTCGAGGACGGACGCATCTTCACCGGCACCGCGTTCGGAGCCATCGGCCAGACGCTTGGTGAGGCGGTGTTCTCCACCGGCATGTCCGGATACCAGGAAACGTTGACCGACCCGAGCTATCACGGGCAGATCGTGGTGGCCACGGCCCCGCAGATCGGCAACACCGGGTGGAACCAGGAGGACGCGGAGAGCCGCGGCGACAAGATCTGGGTGGCCGGCTACGCCGTACGCGATCCGTCCCCACGGGCGTCGAACTGGCGCGCGACAGGCACTCTCGACGACGAGCTCGTCCGTCAGGGCATCGTCGGGGTTGCGGGAATCGACACCCGCGCCGTGGTACGGCACCTGCGCAGCCTCGGCTCGATGAAGGCCGGAGTGTTCTCGGGCGACGCGCTTTCGCACGCCGACGAACTACTCGCCCGTGTCCGCGATCAGCAGTCGATGCTGGGCGCCAACCTGGCCGGCGAGGTCAGCACCGACGCCACCTATGTCGTGGAACCCGAAGGACTTCCACGCTTCACCGTCGCGGCGATCGACCTCGGCATCAAGACCAACACACCGCGCAACTTTGCCGCCCGCGGCATCCGCAGCCACGTGATGCCGTCAACGGTCACGTACGACCAGATCGCCGACCTCAATCCCGATGGCGTTTTTCTGTCCAACGGGCCCGGCGACCCCGCCACCGCAGACCACATCGTCGGTGTGACACGGGAAGTCCTCGGCGCGGGGATACCGCTTTTCGGAATCTGCTTCGGCAATCAGATCCTCGGCCGCGCGCTCGGACGCTCGACGTACAAGATGGTCTTCGGTCACCGCGGCATCAACGTGCCCGTCATGGACCACGCCACCGGCCGGGTCGCGGTGACCGCGCAGAACCACGGGTTCGCACTCGAGGGGGAGGCCGGCGAGACGTTCGACACCGACTTCGGTACCGCGATCGTCAGTCACACCTGCGCCAACGACGGCGTCGTCGAGGGCATCAAACTGGTTGATGGGAGAGCCTTTTCGGTGCAGTACCACCCCGAGGCCGCTGCGGGCCCACACGATGCGAACTACCTGTTCGACCAGTTCGTCGACCTGATGGCGGAGGGCCGCTGATGCCGAAGCGCCGCGACCTGAACCACGTGCTCGTGATCGGCTCCGGACCGATCATCATCGGCCAGGCTTGTGAGTTCGACTACTCGGGAACGCAGGCCTGTCGTGTCCTGCGTGCCGAGGGCCTGGAGGTGAGCCTGGTCAACTCCAATCCTGCAACGATCATGACCGACCCCGAGTACGCCGACCACACCTATGTCGAACCGATCACCCCGGCATTCGTCGAACGGGTCATCGCCCAACAGGCCGAGCGCGGCCACAAGATCGACGCGTTGCTGGCCACCCTCGGCGGGCAGACCGCGTTGAACACCGCGGTCGCGCTCTACGAGAACGGCGCGCTCGAGCGCTACGGTGTCGAGCTCATCGGCGCCGATTTCGAGGCGATCCAGCGGGGCGAGGACCGGCAGAAGTTCAAGGACATCGTCAGCAAGGTCGGCGGCGAATCTGCCCGCTCCCGTGTGTGTTTCACGATGGACGAGGTGCGTGAGACGGTCGCCGAGCTCGGGCTGCCGGTCGTCGTGCGGCCCTCGTTCACGATGGGTGGACTGGGCTCGGGTATGGCCTACTCAGCGGAGGATGTGGACCGGATGGCCGGCGAAGGGCTGGCGGCATCGCCGAGCGCCAACGTCCTGATCGAGGAATCGATCTTCGGCTGGAAGGAATTCGAGCTCGAGCTGATGCGCGACGGCCACGACAACGTGGTGGTGGTCTGCTCGATCGAGAACTTCGACCCGATGGGTGTGCACACCGGCGATTCGGTCACGGTGGCGCCGGCGATGACGCTGACCGATCGCGAGTACCAGAAGATGCGCAGCCTCGGCATCGACATTCTGCGCGAGGTCGGTGTAGACACCGGCGGGTGCAATATCCAGTTCGCCGTCAACCCAGCCGACGGGCGCCTGATCGTCATCGAGATGAACCCCCGCGTCTCGCGTTCCAGTGCGCTGGCGTCGAAGGCGACGGGCTTCCCGATCGCGAAGATCGCCGCGAAACTGGCGATCGGCTACACCCTCGACGAGATCGTCAACGACATCACCAAGGAAACGCCGGCGTGCTTCGAGCCGACCCTGGACTATGTCGTCGTCAAGGCGCCTCGCTTCGCGTTCGAGAAGTTCCCCGGCGCAGACCCGACACTCACCACGACCATGAAATCGGTGGGCGAGGCGATGTCGTTGGGCCGCAACTTCATCGAAGCGCTCGGCAAGGTGATGCGGTCGTTGGAAACCAGTCGCGCCGGGTTCTGGACGAAGCCCGACCCCGACGTTTCCGTCGATGACCTGCTCACACGTCTGAGGACGCCGACCGATGGTCGCCTGTACGACCTCGAACTGGCGCTGCGCAAGGGTGCCACGGTCGAGCGGGTGGCCGAGGCCTCCGGCGTCGATCCGTGGTTCGTCGAACAGATCGCCGGGCTCGTCACACTGCGCGCCGAGCTGGTCGACGCCCCGGTGCTCGACGAGCACCTTCTGCGACGCGCCAAGTACCATGGCCTCTCGGATCGCCAAATCGCAGCCCTGCGACCGGAGTTGGCCGGCGAAATCGGTGTGCGGGCCCTGCGCACCCGGCTGGGCATTCATCCCGTGTACAAGACGGTCGATACCTGTGCGGCGGAGTTCGAAGCCAAGACCCCCTACCACTACAGCAGCTACGAACTCGACCCCGCAGCCGAGAGTGAGGTCGCACCCCAGACGGACAAGCCCAAGGTGCTGATCCTGGGCTCCGGGCCCAACCGCATCGGGCAGGGCATCGAGTTCGACTACAGCTGCGTCCATGCCGCCACCACGCTGAGCCAGGCCGGATTCGAGACCGTCATGGTCAACTGCAATCCCGAAACGGTCTCCACTGACTACGACACCGCCGATCGGCTGTACTTCGAACCGCTGACGTTCGAGGACGTGCTCGAGGTCTACCATGCCGAGTCTGCTTCCGGCGCAGGAGGTCCCGGCGTCGTCGGGGCCATCGTGCAACTCGGCGGCCAGACGCCGCTCGGCCTCGCGGAACGTCTGGAGAAGGCTGGTGTGCCGATCGTCGGAACCAGTCCCAAGGCGATCGACCTCGCCGAAGACCGTGGCGCGTTCGGCGAGGTGCTCAACAACGCCGGACTGCCCGCGCCTCGGTTCGGTACCGCGACCAGTTTCGAGCAGGCCCGCCGTATCGCCGCCGACATCGGTTATCCGGTGCTGGTTCGCCCGTCCTACGTCCTGGGCGGCCGGGGCATGGAGATCGTCTACGACGAGGAGACCCTGCAGGGCTACATCACCCGGGCCACCGAACTTTCACCGGAGCACCCGGTGCTCGTGGACCGCTTTCTCGAGGACGCCATCGAAATCGACGTCGACGCACTGTGTGACGGCACCGAGGTGTACATCGGCGGCATCATGGAGCACATCGAGGAGGCCGGCATCCACTCCGGTGACTCGGCCTGTGCGCTGCCGCCGGTGACCCTGGGCCGCAGTGACATCGAATCCGTGCGGCGTGCGACCGAGGCGATCGCCCACGGCATCGGTGTCGTCGGGCTGCTCAACGTGCAGTACGCGCTCAAGGACGACGTGCTCTACGTGCTCGAGGCGAATCCGCGCGCCAGCAGGACGGTGCCATTCGTGTCCAAAGCGACGGCGATTCCACTGGCGAAGGCCTGTGCACGAATCATGTTGGGCACCAGTATCGCCCAGCTGCGCGACGAAGGTGTACTTGCGGCTACCGGCGACGGTGCGGCAACCGCGCGTAACGCTCCGGTGGCGGTCAAAGAGGCGGTGCTGCCCTTCCATCGTTTCCGCAAGGCCGACGGCTCGCAGATCGATTCACTGCTCGGCCCCGAGATGAAGTCGACGGGCGAGGTGATGGGTATCGACCACGACTTCGGCAGTGCGTTCGCCAAGAGCCAGACCGCGGCCTACGGATCGTTGCCTGCCGAGGGCACGGTTTTCGTCTCGGTCGCCAACCGCGACAAACGCTCGCTGGTGTTCCCGGTGAAGCGGCTCGCCGATCTGGGATTCCGGGTGCTGGCCACCGCGGGCACCGCGGAGATGCTGCGCCGCAACGGTATTCCGTGCGACGAGGTACGCAAGCACTTCGAGCAGCCGGGGGAGGGCAGACCGGCGTCGTCGGCGGTGGATCTGATCAGAGCCGGTGAAGTGGACATGGTGATCAACACCCCCTACGGGAACTCGGGTCCGCGCATCGACGGCTACGAGATCCGCTCGGCCGCAGTGTCGATGAACATCCCGTGCGTGACCACCGTGCAGGGCGCCTCGGCTGCGGTGCAGGGCATCGAGGCGGGCATCCGCGGAGACATCGGCGTGATGTCGCTCCAGGAGCTGCACAGCGTGCTGGGGCCGTGACGGCCTTCGGGGTCCGGCTGGCCGAGGCGATCGCTGGCCGCGGCCCGTTGTGTCCCGGTATCGATCCGCATCCCGAACTCCTAGGCGCCTGGGGGCTGAGCGCCGACGCCGACGGGTTGTCCCGGTTCTGCGATATCTGTGTGGAGGCGTTCGCCGGCTTCGCGATCGTGAAACCGCAGGTGGCATTCTTCGAGGCGCACGGTGCCGCGGGATTCACCGTGCTGGAGCGCACCATTGCTGCGCTGCGCGACACCGGTGTGCTGGTGTTGGCCGACGCCAAACGCGGGGACATCGGCTCGACGATGGCCGCCTACGCGAATGCGTGGTCGGGTGATTCGCCGCTCGCCGCCGACGCCGTGACCGCATCGCCGTATCTGGGCTTCGGATCATTACAGCCGCTGCTCGACACCGCAGAGACCAACGGCCGCGGTGTCTTCGTCCTCGCCGCGACATCCAACCCCGAGGGCGCGACCGTGCAGCGCGCCGAGACCGGCGGTCGAACCGTCGCGCAGTCGATTGTGGACGCCGCGGCCGCGGTCAACCGCGAACGCTTGCCGGGCCCCGGATCCGTCGGCGTCGTCGTCGGCGCGACGCTTGCCGAACCGCCCGATGTCAGCGCATTGGGCGGTCCGGTGCTCGTGCCGGGCGTCGGCGCGCAGGGCGGACGACCGGACGCGCTGGGCGGACTCGGTGGGGCACACGCCGGCCAACTGCTTCCGGCGGTGTCGCGGGAGGTGCTGCGCGCCGGGCCCGGTGTCGCCGAGCTGCGCGCCGCGGCCGAGAAGTTCCGCGATGCCGTTGCGTATCTGGCATGAGTGCAAGTGATCTGCCAGCGCAGAGCGATTCGCTCGTGCGCTAACGCTTCGCCGGCCTTTTCGGCAGGAGCCGCGTCAACAGGACGATCGCGACGACGCCGCCGACGCCGAGCACGCCGAGCAACATCAGGTACGTCAGGTCGCCGCGGTCGCGCGTGCGATAGACGACCTGTTGGAAGGGCGTATCTGCGGGCGCCTGCTCGAAGATGTAGTCATCCTCGATGGCCGACGGATCCCAGATCGTGTTCTTCCACCTCGTCAGAAACGCGGCGTCCCCGGCGTAGTCGGCCAACGCTGGGGAGGCGCTGCGATCGATCCGACCCGCGAATTCGAGAGTCGGCTTGTCGGCGGGAACGGGAAGCGTCGACGGATCCATCCGATGCTGAGCCAGCACGTACAGGTCGATGTACTGCGACATCGACGCCGACCGGGACAGCCGCATCGGGTAGACGACCGTGTCGGCCTCGAACGAGAGTCGCAGGGGCTGAAGGGGGCCCGTCAGGGCACCGCCCGATTCGGCCGCTACCAATTGAACTGCCACGATCTCCCAACCGTCGGCGACGTACGGTGCCAGGTTGTCGTCCAGTCCGTCGGGATGTGGAAAGTCGTTGTCACCCAACCACTTTGCCAGCGCCGACGGATCGTTTGCCGCTAGCCGGGTGACGTCGAACGGGCCGAGACGCTGGCGGCCGAGCACGCTGACCGCGCCAGACGGCGCGCCCGCCGTGTCCGGCGGCGATCCCGCCCACACCAGCCAGGGAATGGTCGGCCACCACGAATCGCGGTACTCGATCCTGGGTGCAGTGAGCTCGCCGAGTGCTTCGAACACCTCGGTGTCGCCGAGGGTGATACGCGCAGCGGACGGCACCGGCATGATCCATGCGGCCCGGTCCGACGAACCGGTCACCGACAACGACATCACGATTGTCTCGGTGGTGCCGTCCCAGGCGATCAGCGCGCGCTCGTCGGCCACCGAGGAGCCGGGACTGTCGGGGACGTAGGCCCCGCAGCCACAGGCCCACGCCGGAGTCGCGACGTTCCCCAGCGCCGCCCCGGCCAGCAGAACGAGCACCATGGCAATGGATCGACAGACGCGTGCGGCCACGACGACCTCCTCTCGGCGAATCCTATTTCGTTGCCGGCCTCGGATGAGGGCGGCGGCAGCGAACAACAGTGACAACGCAGACAACATCAGCCTCACTGGCATCGCCAGCCACGCGTTAGACCGAGGTTTTGTTTTCATTCCGAATATTGACGCTCGCGTAGCCGCCCGAACCGGTGCGCCAGGGGGCGGCGACACGCCCGACATGCGGTGACCAGGCAAAATTTTCTTTACCCGCCGTGACCCGCTGGCGGGGTGTGGTCCAGGCCACAGGCCGAGCGGGTCGGTAAGGCACCCCGGGGGGACTGAAAGGCCTTGATACGCAGGCGAATCCGGCCCCTCATCGGCTTGTATCGACGTTTTCGGGCTGATTTGGGCGAATCGGCTCGCACGGCGGCCCTGCCTTACACGCTGGGCTTTTGGCGTCAGAACCAGGGGGTGGGGTTCGCTTTCGTCAGGTTGCGTGGGTACGGTCGTCGTCGCTGGCTGTTGTGGAATTTTTCATAGCGGCCGATAAAGAAACAATGATGGTGTGAGAGACGGAGGAACCCCGTGGCCCTTCCCCAGTTGACCGACGAGCAGCGCGCGGCAGCGTTGGAGAAGGCTGCTGCCGCACGACGCATACGTGCCGAGCTCAAAGACCGGCTCAAGCGCGGCGGCACCAACCTCAAGCAGGTGCTCAAGGATGCCGAGACCGATGAGGTCTTGGGCAAGATGAAGGTTTCTGCCCTTCTGGAGGCGTTGCCCAAGGTGGGCAAGGTCAAGGCGCAGGAAATCATGACCGAACTCGAGATCGCCCCGACCCGCCGCCTGCGTGGCCTGGGCGATCGCCAGCGCAAGGCGCTGCTGGAAAAGTTCGACCAGTAATTCCGGGCGCATAAGTTGAGCGCCGGCCGGGGGGCCGGGCGGGCAATCGTGTTGTCCGGCCCCTCTGCCGTCGGGAAATCGTCCGTCGTCCGCTGTCTGCGTGACCGCGTTCCCGACTTGCATTTCAGTGTCTCCGTCACCACTCGGGCCCCGCGTCCGGGCGAAGTCGACGGCATCGACTATTCGTTTGTCACAGCAGAGCGGTTCCAGGAGCTGATCGATAGCGGTGCCCTGCTGGAATGGGCCGAGATCCACGGCGGTCTGCACCGCTCGGGCACCCCCGCAGCCCCGGTTTACGAGGCCATCGAAGCCGGCCGTCCCGTGCTGATCGAAGTGGATCTGGCGGGCGCTCGAGCCGTCAAGGAATCGATGCCGGAAGTCCTCACGGTCTTCCTCGCGCCGCCCAGCTGGGAGGCACTGGAGAGCCGACTGATCGGGCGCGGCACCGAAAGCGCCGAAGTCATGGCCCGCCGACTGGCCACCGCACGCGACGAACTGGCTGCTCAGAATGACTTCGATGTGGTCGTCGTGAACAGCGAATTGGAGTCTGCCTGCTCTGAATTGGTATCCTTGCTGGTGGCCCGCGGTGAGCCACCCAAATTTCACGCATAACCGTCTGGAGATCTTCTACGTGAGCACACCCCACGCCGACGCCCAGTTGGCCGCTGCCGACGACATCGCGCCCGGCGCCGGCGCCTATGACACCCCGTTGGGTATCACCAATCCACCCATCGACGAGCTGCTCGACCGCGCGTCCAGCAAGTATGCGCTGGTGATCTACGCCGCCAAGCGCGCCCGTCAGATCAACGACTACTACAACCAGCTCGGTGACGGCATCCTCGAATACGTGGGACCGCTGGTCGAGCCCGGCCTGCAGGAGAAGCCGCTGTCGATCGCGATGCGCGAGATTCACGGCGACCTACTCGAGCACACCGAAGGCGAGTAGCGGAGGAGCCCGGCGATGAGTCCTTGGGCGAAGGGTTGAAGTGACCGAACGCAAGCGGATCATCGTCGGTGTCGCCGGTGGCATCGCCGCCTATAAGGCGGCCACCGTCGTGCGGCAGCTGACCGAGGCGGGCCACGCCGTTCGCGTCGTTCCTACCGAGTCCGCCCTGCGCTTCATCGGTGCGGCGACGTTCGAAGCGCTCTCCGGAAACCCCGTTCACACCGGCGTCTGGGACGACGTGCACGAGGTGCCCCACGTCCGGATCGGGCAGGAGGCCGACCTCGTGGTGGTCGCCCCGGCGACTGCCGATCTGTTGGCGCGAGCCGTCGCCGGCCGCGCCGACGACCTGCTGACCGCCACACTGCTCACCGCGCGATGTCCGGTGCTCTTCGCTCCCGCGATGCACACCGAGATGTGGTTGCACCCGGCCACCGTGGACAACGTGGCCACGCTGCGGCGTCGGGGCGCGGTGGTGTTGGAGCCGGCGTCCGGGCGGCTCACCGGCGCCGACAGCGGCGCGGGCCGACTGCCGGAGGCCGAGGAGATCTCCACCCTCGCCCACCTGCTGCTGGAGCGCGCAGACGCCCTGCCGTACGACATGGCCGGCGTCAAGGTCCTCGTCACCGCGGGCGGCACGCGCGAACCGATCGACCCGGTGCGATTCATCGGCAACCGGAGTTCGGGCAAGCAGGGCTATGCAATGGCGCGGGTGATGGCACAGCGCGGGGCCGACGTCACGCTCGTCGCGGGCAATACCGCGGGTCTGATCGACCCGGCGGGGGTGGAGGTGGTCCACATCGGCTCGGCTGCCCAGCTCAGGGACGCCGTCTCGAAGCACGCACCAGACGCGCACGTGTTGGTGATGGCCGCCGCGGTCGCCGATTTCCGCCCGTCTCAGGTGGAGACCAACAAGATCAAGAAGTCCGCCGACCCCGATGCGGCGGCACCGGTCATCGAGCTCACCCGCACCGACGACGTGCTCGCGGGCGCCGTCCGGGCGCGGACCGACGGCCAACTGCCCAACATGCGGGCCATCGTCGGGTTTGCCGCCGAGACCGGCGATGCGAACGGCGATGTGCTGTTCCACGCCCGAACCAAATTGCAGCGCAAGGGATGCGATCTGCTGGTGGTCAACGCCGTCGGCGAGAATCGGGCGTTCGAAGTGGACAACAACGACGGATGGCTGCTGGCAGCCGACGGCACGGAGTCCGCATTGGAGCATGGTTCGAAAACTCTGATGGCCAGCCGTATCGTGGACGCGATCGTGGCGGTGCTGCAGGACGGTAGCGGGTAACGCGAATCACGACTCCGGGGCCGTGAAAGGGTTGTGCGGAACTTCGCACCCGCTTGGGTGCAAAACGAGCAAGCATATAATTTGACTAGCTAACTACCTCAAGGGGACTTGAGCGGAAGGATCACACCGTGAGTGAAGCTCGGCTGTTTACCAGTGAGTCGGTGACCGAGGGCCACCCCGACAAGATCTGTGACGCCATCAGCGACTCGGTGCTCGACGCGTTGCTCGCGGACGATCCCAAATCACGCGTCGCGGTCGAAACGTTGGTCACCACCGGCCAGGTACACGTCGTCGGCGAGGTCACGACGACGGCCAAGGAAGCGTTCGCCGACATCACGAACACCGTCCGGGCGCGCATCCTCGACATCGGCTACGACTCCTCGGAAAAGGGTTTCGACGGCGAGACCTGCGGCGTCAACATCGGAATCGGCGCGCAGTCGCCCGATATCGCGCAGGGTGTCGACACCGCTCACGAGACGCGCGTCGAAGGCGCAGGTGACCCGCTGGACGCCCAGGGCGCCGGTGACCAGGGTCTGATGTTCGGCTACGCCATCAGGGACACCCCCGAGCTGATGCCGCTGCCGATCGCGCTGGCGCACCGGCTGTCGCGCCGGCTGACCGAGGTTCGCAAGAGCGGCGTGCTGGATTACCTCCGCCCCGACGGTAAGACCCAGGTCACCGTGCAATACGACGGCACTACTCCGGTGCGCCTCGACACAGTGGTGCTGTCGACGCAGCATGCCGCCGGTATCGACCTGGACGCCACGCTGGCGCCCGACATCCGCGAGAAGGTCGTCAACACCGTGCTGGCCGACCTCAACCACGACTCGATGGACACCTCCGACTTCCGGCTACTGGTCAACCCGACCGGCAAGTTCGTGCTCGGTGGTCCGATGGGTGATGCAGGCCTGACCGGCCGCAAGATCATCGTCGACACCTACGGCGGCTGGGCCCGTCATGGCGGCGGCGCGTTTTCCGGCAAGGATCCGTCCAAGGTGGACCGCTCCGCGGCGTATGCGATGCGCTGGGTAGCAAAAAACGTGGTCGCAGCCGGGTTGGCGGAGCGGGTCGAGGTGCAGGTCGCCTACGCGATCGGCAAGGCGGCCCCGGTGGGACTGTTCGTGGAGACCTTCGGCAGTGAGACGGTCGACCCGGCCCGTATCGAGAAGGCGATCACCTCGGTGTTCGACCTGCGGCCTGGCGCGATCGTGCGCGATCTGGATCTGCTGCGGCCGATCTATGCGCAGACCGCCGCCTACGGCCACTTCGGCCGCACCGACGTCGAGCTGCCCTGGGAACAGGTCAACAAGGTCGACGAGCTGAAGGCGGCCGTCTAGCCGCCGGTGACGTGGCGCAGGACCGTCTGTAGTTCTTCGGTCGGCGAGAAGTCGATGTACTCGCAGTCGGTGACGGCCTCCGGCGCGTGCCCGGCGGCCCAGTAGAACGCCTCACCCGCGTTGTAGGTCTGCTCACCGCTGCTCGTGTGCATGCGAAGCTGCCCGCTCAGCATGTAACCCCAGTGCGGGCACTGGCACATGTCGCCGGGCAGTCCCGCCAGCGCCGGCCGCAGGTCCGCACCGGCGCCGAGCTTCACCCACGCGATGGACATCTCGCCTACTGGTTGGCTGCGAAAGTCCACGCCCTCCCCGTTGACGGCAACCGGGATGCCTTCGAACGTCAAACTCTGCATGTCTGGCCCCCACTCGGTGATCGAATGATGTCTCGAGCGTAGGTTTGCCTGCGCGCATATCAGCCGAGAATCGACAAGTATCTGCGTGCCAGACGCGCGGCTAAGCGCTGAACTCGTAATCGGTGAGCGGGAAGCGGCGAGCGCGCCAATATGTCTGGAGTGTGCTGGCCGATCGCAGCGGCACATCACCGTTCTTGTCGAAGTAGTAGCTCCTGGCGTCCTTGCACGTGTCCTGCCAGAAGATCTGCCGGTGACGCTTGCGCATCATCTCGGCGAAGTAGCGGTCGTTGGCCTCGTGTTTGACCTCTACGCGGTTGGCGCGCTTTCTGCGAGCCTGTTTCAGGCAGCGCACGATGTGGTGTGTCTGGGTCTCGATCAGCGAGAAGTATGAGTTCCCGACATACCCGTACGGGCCGAACACCGTGAAGAAGTTCGGGAAACCGGGCACGGCGACGCCTTCATACGATTGCAGGCGCCGCTCGCTGAAATGCTCGCTCCACGAGAGGCCGCCGGCCCCGGTCACCGGGTAGGTCGGATTGTCCTCGACGTCCATCACCTTGAACCCGGTCGCCAGGATCAGCACGTCGACGTCTCGGGTCTCACCGTCGACCGTCGCCACGCCTGACCCGGTGATCTTGTCGATCGGCTCGGTCACCAGCTCGACGTTGTCCCGGTTGAACGTCGACAGATACGTGTTGTGAAAGCCCGGGCGCTTGCAGCCGACGGCGTAGCGCGGGGTGAGCTTGTCACGCACCTCCGGGTCGTGGACTTGCTTGCGCAGATACGACTTCCCGAACTGCGACATGTTCTTGGCCATCGGGTTGAGGGTGAAGTACTGCGCGGGCAACGTGAAGGTCAGCTCGACGTACGCCTGGCTGAGCAGACGCTGCACCGTCGGGCCACCGGGGAGTCGCATCAGACGCCGGGTCCTGGGCGACAGCGGCACGTCAGGCTTGGGGAGGCACCAGATCGGGGTGCGCTGAAACACCGTCAGGCGCTCCACGATTGGCGCGATCTCGGGGATGACCTGCACGGCGGACGCGCCGGTCCCGATGATGGCGACACGCTTACCGGTGAGGTTCTGCTCGTGATCCCAGCGTGCGGTGTGCATCGTCACGCCGGCGAACGAGTCGACACCGTCGATGTCGGGCATATTGGGGGTGATCAGCACGCCGCTGGCGTTGACGAGGAATCTGGCGGTCACCGACTCGCCGGTGTCGAGATGTACGCGCCACAGGTTGTCGTGGTCGTCGAAGGTCGCGCCGAGCACCTTGGTGTTGAATCGGATCTTGCGGCGTAGGCCATATTTGTCAACGCAGTGCTCGGCGTAGGCCTTCAATTCCCGTCCCGGCGCGTAGGTCCGTGTCCAGTTCGGGCTCTTCTCGAAGGAGAACTGGTAGGAGAACGATGGAATGTCCACGGCAATACCGGGATACGTGTTCCAGTACCAAGTCCCACCCGGCCCGTCACCCGCTTCGATCACCAGATAATTGCCCATCCGGGACTTGTCGAGTTTGATCGCGGTGCCGATGCCGGAGAAACCGGCGCCGACGATGACGGTGTCGTACCGGGGCACTGTCATATGGCTTCCCGTCGTTGGGCGGCGTCGCTCTAACCATGGTGGGGTCCCACGTCGAGGAGTGCAAGTGCCGCGCGATAGTGCTTGACGGGAACGTCTGCAGCGGCCAGCAATTCAGCGCAAGCCGGTCGCGAACTCACCCCACGTGTAACGCGCTCCGAAGCGAACACAGCGCGCGCTCGACGGCGTCCGTGGCGGCGGGTACCACGCCGTCGTACCCGGCGTAGCCGTGCACCAGCGTCTCCGCATTGTGCACTTCGACGGGCACCCCGGCAGCGGCCAGCAGTTCGCCATACCGCGTGCCGTCGTCGCGCAGCGGGTCGTGGCCCGCGACGGCGATGTAGGCCGGCGGAAGACCGGAGAGATCCTCCGCGCGCGCGGGCGCCAACGTCGCGGGCATATCGGAGACGTCGAGATCCCCGAGATACCAACGCGTGGACCCTTTGCACCCGTCGACATCGAGGATCGGCGCATTCGCATTCTCGGTGAACGACGGCAACGAGGTGTCGAAGGTTGTCGCCGGATACCACAACAGCTGAAACCGAATTCGTGGCCCGCCCGCGTCGCGCGCCAGCTGAGCGACCACCGCGGACAGGTTGCCGCCCGCGGAGTCGCCGGCGACAGCCAGCCGATCGGGATCGCCACCCAAAGCGGCCGCGTTGTCGGCGACCCACTGGGTGGCGGCCCACGCATCGTCGACGGCGGCGGGGTAGGGATGCTCGGGCGCCAGCCGGTAGTCGACTGAGACGACGATCGTGTCCGCACCGACGACGTGACGACGGGCGAAGCCGTCGTAGGTGTCCAGGTCGCCGACCGACCACCCGCCGCCGTGGATGAACACCACCACCGGTAGCGGGGTGGCACTGTCGGCGGCCGGCCGGTAGATGCGGATCGGGATCGGGCCTGCGGGCCCGACGATGACGCGGTCCTCGCTGCGCACCTCCGGGTAGACCTCCGCGCGGGGGATATCGCGGAAACGTTGGCGCGCTTCTTCGACACCTCCGTCGGTTGTCAACTGAAACGGCACGGATTCCATTACCTTCTGCAGGATGGCGTCGACGGCCGGTTTGTCCTCAGAGACAGACATGGGGACACGGTACGCACACCCGCGAACCAGGCTTCTGTGGGTAACGGCCGCGGTCGTCGGCGCCGGTTACGGCGTGTTTCTGATCGTGACGGCGCTTCGATTGCCGGCCGGCGCCGAGCTGACCGGACAGTTCGTGCTGCAGCCCGTGGTCAAGGCGGCGACGGCGGTGGTGCTCGCCGCCGCCGCGCTGACGCATCCCGTCGCTCGCGAACGCCGATGGCTGCTGGCCGCGCTGCTGTTCTCGGCGGCGGGCGACTTCTTCTTGGCGATGCCGTGGTGGGAGCCGTCGTTCGTGCTCGGCCTCGGCGCGTTCCTCGTCGCGCACCTGTGCTTCCTGGCCGCGCTCCTCCCGCTGGCGGCGCGGTCGGCTCCGCGGCTGGCGGCCGCGGCCGTAACGGTGTGCGCCTGCATCGCCTTGTTGGTGTGGTTCTGGCCGCGGCTGATCGCCGAGGGGATGGCCGTACCGGTGACGCTGTACATCGCCGTGCTCGGCGCCATGGTGTGCACGGCGCTGATGGCCCGGCTGCCGACGCCGTGGACCGCGCTCGGCGCGGTGTGCTTCGCGGTGTCCGACGGCATGATCGGCATCTCCAAGTTCGTGCTCGGTAACGAGGCCCTCGCTGTGCCGATCTGGTGGGCGTACGCGACCTCGCTGCTGCTCATCACCGCGGGCTTCTTCTTTGGTCGTGCGGCAGAGTCGGTGCCGTCGGCGCGGTCTGCTACCACTGCATAGGTGACGGAGCGCAACAGCCCGGCTCGGCCGGGCGCCACCCGGCAGCCGGCCGAGCACGAGCCCATTGCGCGCGTGCTCCCGATGCTGTCGGTACCGCATCTCGACCGCGAATTCGACTATCTGGTCGCCGCCGAACAGTCCGACGATGCGCAACCCGGGGTGCGTGTGCGGGTGCGCTTCCACGGCCGACTGGTCGACGCATTCGTGCTCGAAAGGCGCTCGGAGACGGACCACGTCGGGAAGCTCGGCTGGCTGGACCGGGTGGTCTCCGCCGAGCCGGTGCTGACACCCGACGTGCGCAGGCTCGCCGACGCCGTCGCCGCCCGGTATGGGGGCACCCGGGCCGACGTGTTGCGGCTCGCCGTCCCACCGCGACATGCCAATGTCGAAAAGCAGCTCCCACCGCAGCAGAAGCCTTTGGCCGTCGAGCCCGTGGACACCACAGCCTGGGCCGCGTACCGCGGCGGCCAGCAGTACCTCGCCGCCCTGTACGACGGGCGCGCCGCACGCGCGGTGTGGCAGGCGCTGCCCGGGGAAAGTTGGCCCGAACGTCTTGCCGAACTGGCCGCGGCGACCGCGAACACCGGCCGTGCCGCCCTGATCGTCCTGCCCGACCAGCGCGACGTCGACGCGATGCACGCCGCGGCCATCGCCCTCATCGACGAGGCTCATGTGGTGGCGCTGTCCGCGGGTCTTGGCCCCGCACAACGCTATCGGCGATGGCTGTCGGTGTTGCGGGGTGGGGCGCGCATCGTCATCGGTACCCGCAGCGCGGTTTTCGCGCCGGCGGCGAATCTAGGGCTGGTGATGGTGTGGGACGACGGCGACGACACACTCGCCGAGCCGCGTGCGCCCTACCCGCACGCCAGAGAAGTAGCGATGCTGCGGGCTCACCAGCTGCGCTGCGCGTCGCTCATCGGAGGTTATGCGCGTACCGCCGAGGCGCAGGCGCTGGTCCGCACCGGCTGGGCGCACGATCTGGTGGCCACCCGGCAGGAGGTGCGGTCACGGTCGCCGCATGTGATAGCGATCGAGGACAGCGGTTTCGCCCAGGAACGCGATCCGGCGGCACGGACGGCGCGCCTGCCGACAATGGCGCTGCAGGCCGCGCGTACGGCGCTGACATCCGGGCTGCCCGTACTCGTTCAGGTACCCCGCCGTGGCTACGTGCCTGCGCTGGCGTGCAATCGCTGCCGCACGATCGCCCGCTGCCGGCACTGCACGGGCCCGCTGTCGCTACCCGCACGCGACGCCGCGGGCGCGTTGTGCAAGTGGTGCGGCCGGGAGGAACCGGCACTGCGCTGCACGCGCTGCGGATCCGACGCGGTGCGGGCCGTCGTCGTCGGCGCCCGTCGAACAGCCGAGGAACTGGGCCGCGCATTTCCGGGCGTCACCGTCGTGACATCCGGTGGTGACGCCATGGTCGCCGCGGTGCCTGCGGAGCCGGCCGTGGTCGTATCGACACCCGGCGCGGAACCGCTGGCCGCGGGCCGTTACGGCGCCGCCCTGCTCCTCGACACGTGGGCGTTGCTCGGACGGCAGGATCTGCGGGCTTCCGAGGACGCGTTGCGCCGCTGGATGGCCGCCGCCGCCCTCGTCCGCAGCCGTGCCGACGGCGGCGTCGTGGCGGTGGTCGCCGAATCCGCCATCCCCACCGTGCAGGCGCTGATCCGGTGGGATCCCGTCGGCCACGCCGAATCCGAGCTCGCCTCCCGCGCGGAGGTCGGGCTGCCACCCGCGGTGCACATGGCCGCGATCGACGGGCCGCCCGACGCTGTGCGCGCGATGATCGACACCGCGGAACTGCCCGACGACGCCGACCTGCTCGGGCCCGTCGACCTGCCACCCGGCGCACGTCGACCGCCCGGCACGCCGCCGGAGAAGCCGGTCAATCGGATGCTGGTGCGGGTGCCGCGCGACGCGGGACTGCCGCTCGCTGCGGCGCTGCGGCGCGCCGCAGGGGTGCTCAGTGCGCGGCGCGAGAACGAACCGGTGCGTGTGCAAATCGACCCCTTGCACATAGGGTAATGCGGGCAGCCCGGGGTGTTGCGGACAGGAGGTTGGCGTGCGTCGCTTCTTTCTGATGCTTATTCCGTTGGCGCTCATCGCCGTTGGGGTGCTGTGGCCGGTCGTGTTCCGCCCGTCGTCGGAGGCGTCTGACGCCGACGACCCGGTGGTCTTCAGCAACTACGACGTGGATCTCATCGTCAGTGCCGGCGGGCGCCTCGACGCGGTGGAGACGATCACCGCCGAATTTCCCGGCGGTCGGCACGGGCTTTTCAAGTACTGGGCGGTCGACAACCAGAACGATCCGGGGGTGCGGCAGGTCCCGGAGATCACATCGATCCTGGTCGACGGCGAACCGGCGCCCTACCAGATGCTCTGGGAAGGCGGCGAGCGGTTCCGCGTGGCGAAGATCGGCGATCCGGACGAGTACCTCAGCTACGGCACGCATGTCTTCGAGATCCGCTACAACATCGACGGTGTCCTCGATCCGGGGACAACCGGCGCCGACATGAAGTTCGCCGACTCCACCGGCAACGACTCGATGTCACCGTCCGTGTTCTTCTGGAACGTCATCGCGCAGGCGTGGAACAACGAGATCGATCGTGCAGAGATCTCAGTGACCCTGCCCGGCGACGTCGGACGCGCCCAGTGCTCCGTCGGCTTCGGCATCGGCCGCGCCTGCGACGATCTGACCGTCAGCGGCAACAGGATCGAGTTGTCGGCGTCGAACCTGGCGCCGCGGACCCCGGTGACGCTGCGCGCCGGCGTCGACGTACCGACCCCGCCTCGCAACGAGGTGCCGTGGTCCTTCGCCTGGGATCGCGTCCTCGGCCAGTCGGTGGGCGGCGTGCTGTGGGTGCTCGCGCTCACCGTCGCGGGCGCACTCGGCGCAATCCTGTACTACCGCACCACCGTTGAGCCCTCGCCCGGGTTCCCGCTGCAATATGGGCCGCCGCCCGGACTGGGTCCGGTGCAAACCGAATACATCCGCACCGAAAGCGTGCCGAAGAGCGGCCTGACCGCCACGCTGTTCTATCTCGCCGACCGCGGTCTGATCCACATGCGGCAGGTCAACGACAAACAGTGGAACATCCGCAGCAAGGCCGCGGACTGGGACGCGTGGGCAGGCATCGATCCGGTCAGCGTCGCGGTCGCAAAGGCGCTCAACGTGCAGGGCCCCGGCCGGGAGTTCGAGGCCAAGCAGACCGCCACAGCGGGCAAGAAGCTCAGCAAGGCCAAGACGGACATGGCTGAGGAGGTTCAGAAGTGGGCCTTCGACAACGGGCTGATGGTCAAGCGCAAGAAGGAACTGTGGGTGCGCACCGCCAACGCGATCGCCTTCATTCTCATGCTGTGCGCCTTCTTCCGCTGGGGCTTTCCGACCACGATGTGGGCGCTGCCGTTCGCGGCGTTCTTCCTGTTCTCCTCGGCGTCCTGGAAGGACGGTGTGGGTACCAGGCGAACCGAGGCCGGCCGCGAACTTTGGTCGCGCGCAGGCGGATTCCACCGCATGCTGACCACCGACTCGTCCGAGGCGCGGTTCGACTTCGGGGCGCGCAAGGATCTCTACATGGCCTACGTGCCGTTCGCGGTGGCCGCCGGCGCCGCGGCGTTGTGGGCGAGGAAATACGAGACGACGACGGGTACCGTTGCACCGCAACCCGATTGGTATGACTCGCCCTCGCAGAGGAGCTCCGGCTTTGTCGGAGGCTCCGGTGGCCCGGACTTCGACAGCTTCGAGTCCGCGTTGTCGTCGTCGATCGGTGCATACACTGCGTCGCAGTCGTCGTCCTCCAGCGGGGGCAGCAGTAGCGGCAGCTTCAGCTCCGGTGGCGGCGGTGGAGGCGGCGGTGGAGGAGGAGGCGGATCATGGTGAGGTTGCTGCTCGTCGTCGTGCTGGTGCTGGCGCTGTCGGCACTGATCATCTTCGTGTTGGGCTACAACAAGATCCGCTCGGCGCACGTACGGGTGGCCGAAGCCCTCTCCGGCATCGACGTCGAGCTGACCCGGCGGGCGTCGCTCATACCGAGCCTCGTGCACACGGTGCAAACGTTCGCGGTCCACGAAAAGGGCATTCTCGACCACGTCACCAACGCTCGCGCCGCGCTGACGTCGGCGACGAGCGGCCCGTCGGTAGCCCAGCGCAGCGCCGCCGAGAAGGATCTGGATTTCGCGCTGGCGCCGCTGCTGGCGCTCGGCCAGAGCTATCCGCAGCTCAACTCGTCGAACAACTTCCTGAACCTGCAGGACAACCTGGCCGACACCGAGAACAAGCTGGCCTTCGCGCGTCAGTACTACAACGATTCGGTGGCCACCCTGAACGGGTTGATCACCACCATCCCCTGGATGTTCGTTGCGCCGCTGACCGGTGTTGGTGAGCAGGAGTACTACCAGACGCCTCGCTGATTTTTTTCCGGGTAGGCGCTTCTAGACTGGCGCGGTGCGTCTTGTCTTCGCAGGCACCCCCGAGCCCGCCGTGCCATCGTTGGCGCGGCTCGTGGAATCGCCGCGCCACGAGGTCGTCGCTGTGCTGACCCGCCCCGACGCCGCGGCCGGCAGGCGCGGCAAACCGTCACCGTCGCCGGTGGCACGATTCGCCATGGACCACGACATCCCCGTGCTGCAGCCGACCAAGCCCAACTCCGAGGAGTTCGTCGAAGAGTTGGCCGTGCTGGCACCCGAGTGCTGCGCGGTGGTCGCATACGGCGCTCTGCTGCGCGAGGGACTGCTCGCTGTGCCCAAGCATGGCTGGATCAACCTGCATTTCTCGCTGCTGCCGGCCTGGCGCGGTGCGGCCCCCGTGCAAGCAGCCATCGCCGCCGGCGACACCTTGACGGGCGCCACCACCTTTCAGATCGAACCCGCGCTCGACTCGGGACCGGTGTACGGCGTGGTCACCGAAACCGTCCGACCCACCGACACTGCGGGGGAACTGCTTGAACGGCTGTCGATCTCGGGTGCGGCGTTGTTGGCCACAACCCTGGACGGCATCGCCGACGGATCGCTGACGGCCGTGCCGCAACCGTCCGACGGCATCACCATCGCGCCCAAGATCACCGTCGAGGAGGCCCGGGTGCGATGGGACCTGCCCGCGCACGTCGTCGAGCGCCGTATCCGCGCGGTTACGCCGAACCCCGGCGCGTGGACCATGATCGGGGATCTGCGAGTGAAGGTCGGGCCCGTCAGCGTCGAGCAGTCCGCGGACACGCTGCCACCCGGGGCAATCCGAGTCGAACGTAAGGGCGTGCACATCGGCACCGGCTCGCAGCCCGTCGCGCTCGGTGTCGTCCAGGCCCCGGGAAAGAAGCCGATGAATGCCGCGGACTGGGTCCGCGGGGCACGCCTCGACGAAAACACGCGGGCCCAATGACCAGGCCTCGACATAACAAGCGCCCTACGCGCCGTAAGCCGCTCGACCCGGCCCGTCGCGCCGCGTTCGACGTTCTTCGCGCGGTGTCGGAGAAGGATGCCTACGCAAACCTTGCGCTCCCCGCTATGTTGCGCGACCGCGGAATCACGGGGCGGGACGCCGCCTTCGCGACCGAGCTCACGTACGGCACCTGTCGCACCCGCGGCCTACTCGACGCGATCATCGCTGCGGCAGCGGGACGATCCCCGGACAATATCGATCCGGTGTTGCTGGATCTGCTGCGCCTAGGCACCTACCAGCTCATGCGAACCCGCGTCGAACCGCACGCGGCGGTGTCGACCACGGTCGAACAAGCTGGTGTCGAATTCGATTCAGCACGAGCAGGTTTCGTCAACGGTGTGCTGCGCACGATCGCGGGCCGCGACGAGGCGAGCTGGGTGAGCGAGCTGGCCCCTGACGTCACCACCGATCCCATCGGTCATGCGGCATTCGTGCACGCGCATCCCCGCTGGATCGCGCAGGCCTTCGCCGACGCGCTCGGCGCCGAAGCCGGACAGCTGAACACACTGTTGAGCAGCGACGACGAACGGCCTGTTGTCCATCTGGCCGCACGCCCGGGGGTGCTGACCGCGGCGCAGCTGGCCGAGCAGGTCGACGGTACCGTCGGCCGCTACTCGCCGTATGCGGTGTACCTGTCGGGCGGCGATCCGGGCCGGCTCGCCGCGATCCGAGACGGTGCCGCGCTCGTTCAGGACGAGGGCAGCCAACTGGTCGCCCGCGCCCTGACACGTGCCGAGCTGGACGGCCCGGACACCAAACGCTGGCTGGACCTGTGTTCCGGGCCCGGCGGCAAGACGGCGCTGCTGGCGGCGCTTGCCGACGGTGGCCGGGTGACCGCGGTCGAACCGGCCGAACGCCGCGCCGAACTCGTCGAGCAGAACACCGCGGGGCTGCCGGTCGATGTGCTTCGCGTTGACGGCCGGGATCCGGGGCTGGATCCCAACTTCGATCGGGTGCTGGTCGATGCACCCTGCACCGGGCTGGGCGCGCTGCGGCGCAGGCCCGAGGCGCGCTGGCGTCGGGTGCCCGGCGACGTCCCGCAGTTGGCCAAATTGCAGCGCGAGCTGCTGGCCTCGGCGATCCGGCTCACCCGGCCGGGCGGTGTGGTGCTGTATGCGACCTGCTCGCCGCATCTCGCCGAGACAGTGGGCGTCGTCGCCGATGCGCTGCGTCGTCATCCGGTGACAGCGCTGGACACCCGGCCGCTCTTCGCGCCGGTCGACGACCTCGGTGCCGGGCCGTACGTGCAGTTGTGGCCGCACCGGCACGGCACCGATGCGATGTTCGCGGCGGCGCTCAAAGTAGGGTGAGGCCATGCCGAAGCCGCTGATCGCGCCGTCGATTCTGGCCGCCGACTTCGCCGAGCTGGGCGACGAGGCCGCCGCAGTGGCCGGTGCGGACTGGCTGCACGTCGACGTGATGGACAACCACTTCGTGCCGAACCTCACCATCGGGTTGCCGGTCGTCGAAGCCCTACTGAAGCGGACCGACATCCCGATGGACTGCCATCTGATGATCGAGAATCCCGAGCGCTGGGCGCCGCCGTACGCCGAGGCGGGCGCCTACAACGTGACGTTTCACGCCGAGGCGACTGACAACCCGGTCGGCGTGGCACGCGACATTCGCGCCGCGGGCGCGAAGGCCGGGCTATCCGTCAAACCCGGCACGCCGATCGAGCCGTATCTGGAGATCCTGCGGGAGTTCGACACCGTGCTGATCATGTCCGTCGAGCCGGGATTCGGTGGCCAGAAGTTCATCCCCGAGGTACTGCCGAAAGTCGGCACCATTCGCCGACTCGTCGACGCAGGGGAGCTGACGATCGTGGTCGAGATCGACGGCGGCATCAACGCTGACACCATCGAAGAGGCGGCGCTGGCCGGAGTGGACTGCTTCGTGGCCGGCTCGGCCGTCTACAGCGCGGCGGACCCCGCCGTCGCTGTGGAGTCGTTGCGCCGCCGGGCGGCAGACGCATCCACCCATCTTCAGCTATGAACCTCGAGGCCGCGATGCGGCTGGCGATCGAACAATCGAACCGCGTCAAGGGCGCGACATATCCCAATCCGCCGGTGGGCGCGGTGATCCTGGACAGCGACAACGACGTCGCCGGTGTCGGGGCGACCGAGCCGCCGGGAGGCCCGCACGCCGAAGTGCTCGCGCTGCGCAGGGCGGGGGAGCGCGCCGTCGGCGGCACGGCGGTGGTGACGCTGGAACCGTGTAACCACCATGGCCGCACTCCGCCCTGCGTGGATGCGCTTGTCGCGGCCGGTGTTTCGGCGGTGGCATACGCCGTCGCGGATCCGAACCCGGTAGCGGCGGGCGGGGCGTCGCGGCTGGCCGACATCGGACTCGACGTGACCGCGGGCGTGCTGGCTGATCACGTCGCCGGTGGACCGTTGCGGGAGTGGTTACACAAACAGCGCACCGGGCAGCCGCACGTGACATGGAAATTCGCCACCAGTGTCGACGGTCGAAGCGCCGCGGCGGACGGCTCCAGTCAGTGGATCACCAGCGAGGCAGCGCGCGCCGACGTGCACCGCAGACGCGCTGTGGCCGACGCGGTGCTCGTCGGCACCGGTACGGTGTTCGTGGACGACCCGCTGCTGACCGCGCGGTTGCCGGACGGCACCCTGGCGGAACGCCAGCCGTTACGCGTGGTGGTGGGGGAACGCGAAATATCCTCTGAAGCAAGGGTTCTGAATGACGACTCGCGGACGATGGTGATCAGGACCCGAGATCCGCACGAGGTCATCAAGGCGCTGTCGGACCGGACGGATGTGCTGCTGGAGGGCGGACCGACTTTGGCGGGCGCGTTTCTGCGCGCCGGCGTGATCAACCGCATCCTGGCCTACATCGGCCCCATTCTCTTGGGCGGCCCGATCACCGCCATCGATGACGTCGGCGTGCTGTCGATCGCGCACGCGCAGCGCTGGCGGTTCGACAGTGTCGAGTCGATAGGGCCCGACGTGCTACTCAGCCTGGTGCCGAATTAGTCGGCTTCAGGTTCGGAATCGGGATCGGTGTTCAGCGGTCGGTGCTCGATCAGATCGCGCACACCGCCGAGGCCAAGGCGCTCGCGGAAGGCGCGCACGGTATAGCCGATGACCGTCGCGTCGGTGCGCGCCCGCACCGTCGCCGAGCGGGGCAGGTGGAACACCGGCCCGATCTCGCCGAGGTAGTCGCCGCGCTTGGCCAGCTTCTGCAATTCCTCACCACCGCTGGCCAACTCGCGGACGATCTCGAGCTCACCCTCGGAGACGACGTAGATCAGTTCGCCCATAGTGCCCTGCTCGAAGAGCACGTCGCCGGCCTCCAACTCGATGGTGTCGGGGGCGCGGTCCGTCGACGCGAAATCCGGAACGAGTTCGACGACGCGATCGGCCAGCGGCAGAATCCGGCTGTCATGGGTCGCGACGACGACCATCCGGTCGCCGCTGGCCAGTTCGCGGATGAGCCGCAGTACCTCCTCCACCTGAATGAAGTCCAGGTGTGCGGTGGGTTCGTCAGCCAGTATCAGCGGCGGATCGAGAGCTATCGCACGTGCGACCGCCACTCGCTGCTGTTGGCCCCCGCTGAGATCACCCGGACGATGAGACATCCGCTCCTCCAGGCCGACGCGCGCAAGCAGTTGTCCGGCGCGCTTGTGGGCCACCCGGCGCGGTTGGCCCGCCGCGAGGAGCGGCACCATGACATTCTCGAGCGCGGTGAGACTGGGCACGAGGTTGAACGCCTGAAAGACGATGCCTACGGTTTCGCGTCGGTAATTCGAAAGCTCATGGCCTTCAAGCGATGTCACGTCGACGTTGCCAAACTTGATGGCGCCCGAAGTCGGCTTCAAGATGCCGCCGAGACACGACAGGAGCGTCGTCTTGCCGCACCCGCTCGGGCCCATCAGAATCACCAGCGAACCGGCGGACACATCGAGATTGAAGCCGTCGATGGGGCGGACGGTGTCGGCGCCACTGGCGTATTCGACCACCAGGTCCTGAATGCTGAGATCGCCCAAGAGTCAGGGACCTCCGAACGCGAGGGCGGGGTCCACGGCGACCGCCCGGTGCAAACCTGTTGCGCTGGCGATCAACCCGATGACTATGGCGATGACAGGCAACGCGACGAATGCCTCGCCGGGCACGATTACTTGCATAGGGAACAAGGGTCCTAGCAACATGGAGAGCCCAGCGCCGACGAGCGCAGCGAGCAGCGCAACGATGACCGCCTGCATCGCGAGCCCGGCCGCGATGGATTTGGTGGGCACCCCAATCGCCTTGAACACCGCGAAGTCTCGGAGACGCTCGAGTGCCGACAGATAGATCACCGAACCCACTACGAGCGCGGCGACCACCCACAGCAGAACGGCCACGATCGTGATCGAATTGACGGCCACCTTCAGCGGCCGAAGCAGATCTTCGACGGCGCCCTCGCGGTCGATTGCGCGGTATCCGGGGGGCGCCTCCTCGAGTGTGCCGCGCACACCGATCGATGCGACGAGGGGTTCGCCCGCGTACACCAGTTGCTGGGCGCCCTCGGTGGTGAGGAACACGTTAGGCAGATTCGCCAGCGCGGTGGAGTTCTCGACGATGCCGACGATGCGCAGCTTCCGCGAGGCGATTTCGACCTCGTCGTCGACGCCCTTGCCCAGCGTGGAAGAAACCGCCACTTCGTCCCGTGTCGACGGCGGTCGGCCCGCTGAGACCGCTGGCATGCCGGGGCCGTTCTCCGGCGCCCCGAAGATGTCCACATTTCGCGTCGAACCGTCGAGCGTGGCAGTTCCGCCTGCATAGGCGAGGGGTGCGGCTGCCTCCACGCCGGGCGCGTTAGCGATCCTGCGCAGCTCCACCGGCGCATACGGCGTCGCCCCGACGAACGGACCTGACGCACCGGCCTTGACGATGAAAAGGTCGACGCCGAGAGAATCGACGGTCTTGTCGGCCTCCACGCGGAACCCGTTGGCCAGACCGGTGAGAACGAGTGTCATCGCGAAGATGATCGCGGTCGACAGGATCGCGATGACGAATCGCCGTCGTCGCCACTGCATGTCGCGCAGCGCGGCCATCAGCATGCTGGCGACGTTACCGACGGTTGCACGTTCGCGGGTCGGGTTTGGCTACGATGTGACCTTTGAAACAGCCCCGACCAACGCCTCGCAGAAGGCGGGCAGGTCATCGGGTTTGCGACTCGAAACCAATGTGTTTGGGCCGCGCGAGCATTCGACGACTTCGTCGTCGACCCAATTTGCGCCGGCGTTGACGAGGTCCGTTTTGACGCTGGGCCATGAGGTGAGCGTGCGGCCGCGCACCACATCGGCCTCGATCAGCGTCCACGGCCCGTGGCAGATGACCGCGACGGGTTTTCCTTCGTCGAAGAAGCCCTTGGCGAAGGCGACGGCATCGCTGTTCGTGCGTAGAAAGTCGGGATTGGCGACACCGCCAGGCAGCACCAGCGCGGCGTAGTCGGACGCGGACACGCTGCCAGCAGCCTTGTCCGCCTCGAACGTGTCGGCCGGCGTCAAATGGTTGAAGCCTTGGACCTTGCCGACTTCGGTCGACACGAGTTCAGGTGTCCCGCCTGCCTCTTCAACCGCCTTCCACGGTTCGGTCAGTTCGACCTGCTCAACGCCTTCGGGCGCGACCAGGAACGCAATAGTCTTGCCATTCAGTGAAGTTGCCATGAATTGTTGTCCTTTGATCGTCGCTTTTTCACGCATACCCGGCGTGGTGAGCAACAAACAGGGCCGTTCAGGTCGGTACACTCGTACCAGAGTCGGCCAATTTGGTTCGGCTGTGATTTCTGCCGGATATCGCGCTTTCACCGACGAGCTGCGCGGGTGAGCACGAGCGAAGGACGACGAGCATGACTGCATTGCAGGACTGGCTCTGTGATCGGCCAATGGATCCCCGAAACCTCAAGACGTTGATCCGGGACGCGATCAGGGGTCTGTCGGGCGATGAGCCCCATTCACTGCCCGAGCACACCCTGATGGGCAGGGGACTCGAGCGCTGTTGACCCGGATTCACTCGGGTCGGCGATGGCCCCCGGGTTGTTCCAGGCGGGCCGTGTCATCCGCAGACTGCCTCGAAATATGGTGTGTCGGCGTCTCGATCGCCTGAGTCGGGTTGTCATCAGCTGGTGAACCGACCCGCACCCGCTGCGGACCGTCTTCGACGGGTTCGGGCTCGTCAGCGTGCTCGTCACGACCGCTGATCAGCAGGGCGATGGCGGCCCCGACGATGCACACCAGACACGTGATCTTGAAAATTTCGCCGTACTGCAGGACGTACGCCTGGCGGGATGCCTCGCTGACTCGGGCGGTCGCGGCGACGATGAGGCCACCCGGGGAGTCGGCGTCCGCGGGCGGCAACGCCGCGAGGCGCTCCTGCAGGTATTGATTGAACTTGTACAGGCCCCATGCGGACAGCGCCGCAACACCGATGAGCATGCCGATCATCCGGGCAACCACGACGGCCGCCGAGGCGATGCCGTGCTGAGCGGCGGGAACCACCCGCAGGGTCGCCGACGTCAGCGGGCCGATCACCAGACCCAACCCCAGGCCGGCGATCGCGAGATCGGTGTCCAGCATCGGCAGCGAGATGAAGCCGAGGTCATGACGGGCCGAGAGCACGTCCGCGGGCCAACCCGAGACCAGGTAGTAGCCACCCGCGGCGATCAACAGCCCGACGCACGCGACGATCCGGTCGCCGAGCTTGGTGGCGATCCAGCCGCCGAGCAGAGCCCCGATCGGCAGCGCGACAAGGAACCGCAGCAGCAGCAGGGCGGCCTCGATCTGGTCCTTGTCGAGCACTCCCTGACCGAACAACTCGACGTTGACGAGCGTCACCATCAGGGCGGCGCCCGCGACCAGCGAGGCGCCCAGCGCCGCGAGGAACGGCCGGAAGTGCACGCCTGCGGGCTCGATCAGCCGGGTTTTTGCGAACCGCTCCCACACGAAGAACGCCACGGCCGCGATGAGAGCGCCGATGAGCAAAATGACACCGTTGCGCGGCAATACCTCTTTGCCGTCCGGGGCGGGGTTGTAGAGGCCCCAGGTCGCCAGGCCCAGGGTCAACGCGAGAAGCAGACCGCCGACGACGTCGATCTTCTCGGGATTCTCGGGTTTCTGACGAGCAGGCAGGCTGAAGTGGATCATCACCATGGCGACGAGCGCGAGCGGCACATTGACCCAGAACACCGACTGCCAATGGCCGAACGCCCAGAGCAGCAGGATGCCGTAGATGGGTCCGAGCACACTGCCGAGTTCCTGGGCGGCGCCGACGCCGCCGAGCACCGCGGCACGTTTGCGGCTCGACCACAGGTCGGCGGCGAGCGCCAGCGTGACCGGGAGCAGCGCACCGCTGGCAATGCCCTGGATCAACCGCCCGATGACGAGAATGTCGAGATCCGTCGACATCGCCGTCACAACAGAGCCGACGGCGAAACCGGCAAGGCTGACCTGCAACAACATCTTTCGACCGAACCGGTCGGATGCCCGGCCCAGCAGCGGCATCGCCGCGATGTAGCCGAGCAGGTACACGGTGACGATCGGTGTCACCCGCTGGATCTGGTTCACCGCGATGCCGACATCGTTCATGATGTCGCGAATGATCGTGATCACGACATAGGTGTCGAGAGCACCGAGCAGCACCGCTAGGCTGCCCGCGCTGATCGCGATGCGCCGACCGGCGGTCACCGGCTGCGCGGTTTCGGTCGAGGCCTGCATCAGACCGTCGGCTTGTTGACGGTGACCGGCTTGCCCCAGTCAGAGATCGTGATCGTGACGGATTGGCCCTGGGCGGGCTCCATTTTGACCTGAACCAGTTCGTGGTCGCCTTCTTCGGCGATCCATGCCGTGCCGGGGATTGGCTCGGTCACCGCGAGCTGCGGCGCGATCGCGTTCACGGCGTCGACGCTGATCTTTCCGGTCACACGAACCGTCTTGACGCCGTTGATGGTCTCGCGGCCCTCGGCCTTGGGATCGGAGAAATTGGATATGACGTTGCCCACACCCTTCTCGGGAGACAGGAGCGCCGACACGTCGTATACATCGGCGGCGGGCCCGAAGTCCTGGTAGGTGCCTGCCGTGATGGCGGCATACAAGGTGCCGTCGACGACGACGAAGCCGACGCCCTCGAGGCGGGTGCCCAGGAACGAAAGGTTGGCCTTGCCCTCCGCGGCGACGGCGGGCTTGAGGGTCAGATCGCCTTCAAGCGACTCGATCGGGAGGGCCGCGATCTCGCCCTGCACGGTGAGTAGAAGATGAGCGCTCGTCTGGCTCTTGGTGGTCTCGGCGGACTGCTGCAGCAGCGTCGCGGCGTCGGGCAGGTTCGAGTTGTCCTCGGAGCTTGAGCACCCTGCGAGCAGAGCGACGGAAGTAAATAGCGCGGCGAAGATCGCCAAGAGGCGGGTCGGCATGAGTGCATCGTAGTGGGTGGGCTCACCAGCAGACGGGGGCCGGGCGCGCGCGGGAGCTCAGAAGTGGCCGATGAGCTGGACTTTCTTCAACGGGGGATTAGTCTGGCGGCGTGTTCACCGGAATCGTCGAAGAAATGGGCGAAATCGTCGGCAAGGAAGACCTGGGCGACTTCGCCAGGTTCGCCATCCGCGGGCCCATCGTGACCTCGGACGCCGGGCACGGCGACTCGATTGCGGTGAACGGCGTGTGCCTCACCGTCGTCGAGGTGCGTTCCGACGGTGCGTTCACTGCCGATGTCATGGGCGAGACGCTGGCCAGATCCAGCCTGCGCGGTGTCGGCGTGGGGAGCCGGGTGAATCTGGAGCGCGCGGCGGCGGTCAACAGCCGCCTCGGGGGTCATATCGTGCAGGGCCACGTCGACGGAACGGGTCACGTCATCGCGCGTACACCCGCGCAGCATTGGGAGGTCGTGCGGATCGCGCTGCCGATGGCCCTCAGCAGATATGTGGTCGAGAAGGGCTCCATCACCGTCGACGGTGTGTCGCTGACGGTCTCCGCCGTCGGACACGACTGGTTCGAGATCTCGCTCATTCCCACCACGCTCGAGCTGACGACGTTGGGACGGGCCGGCGTCGGCACCTCGGTCAACCTGGAGGTCGACATCATCGCCAAGTATGTCGAGCGGCTGCTGGATGCCAAAGACGGCCTGATCGACGGCTCGGGAGATTGACCGAAAACCCAGGTCAGGGGCGCGAGAATAAGACTTCGGCCTGGGTGGTTCATACTGATGTGGTGACGAGGCTTGACACCGTGGAGCGGGCGGTCGCCGACATCGCCGCGGGTAAGGCCGTGGTGGTCATCGACGACGAGGATCGCGAGAATGAAGGCGATCTGATTTTCGCCGCCGAGAAGGCGACTCCCGAGCTGGTGGCCTTCATGGTGCGCTACACCTCCGGCTATTTGTGCGTCCCGCTCGACGGCGCGGTCTGCGACAAGCTGGGCCTGCTGCCCATGTTCGCGGTCAATCAGGACAAGCACGGCACCGCGTACACCGTGACCGTCGACGCGAAAAAGGGTGTCGGAACCGGTATTTCGGCTTCGGACCGCGCGACCACCATGCGGTTGCTCGCCGACCCCACCAGCATCGCCGACGACTTCACCCGCCCCGGCCACGTCGTGCCGCTGCGCGCGAAAGACGGTGGCGTGCTGCGCCGTCCGGGTCACACCGAGGCCGCGGTCGACCTGGCCAGGCTCGCCGGTCTGCAGCCCGCCGGGGCGATCTGCGAGATCGTCAGCCAAAAGGACGAAGGTGCCATGGCGCAGACCGATGAGCTGAGGGTCTTCGCCGACGAGCACGACTTGGCGCTCATCTCGATCGCCGACCTCATCGAGTGGCGTCGCAAGCACGAGAAGCACATCGAGCGCATCGCCGAGGCGCGCATCCCGACACGGCACGGCGAGTTCCGTGCGGTCGGATACAGCAGCATCTACGAAGATGTCGAGCACGTGGCGCTGGTGCGCGGCGACATCGCGGGACCGCATGGTGACGGGCACGATGTGCTCGTTCGGGTGCACTCGGAATGTCTCACCGGTGACGTGTTCGGGTCCCGACGCTGCGATTGCGGTCCGCAGCTGGACGCCGCGCTGGCGATGGTGGCCCGCGAAGGTCGCGGCATCGTGCTGTACATGCGCGGTCACGAAGGCCGCGGCATCGGCCTGATGCACAAGCTGCAGGCCTACCAGCTGCAGGACGCCGGCGAGGACACCGTCGACGCCAACCTGAAACTCGGCCTGCCTGCCGACGCGCGCGACTACGGCATCGGTGCTCAGATCCTCGTCGATCTCGGGGTCCGGTCAATGCGGCTGCTGACCAACAACCCGGCCAAGCGTGTCGGCCTCGACGGCTACGGGCTGCACATCATCGAGCGTGTTCCGCTGCCGGTTCGCGCCAACGCGGAGAACATCCGCTATTTGATGACCAAACGCGACCGGATGGGCCACGACCTCATCGGTTTGGATGAGTACCACGAGGCCGTGACCATGGACTCGTACGAAGAGGGTGTGTACCTGCTGGGTGATCGTGACCGCACCGCACCCGAGCGCGATCTCGGCGGAGCGCTGTGAGTAGCCGGAACGGAGTCCTGAATTGAGCGGAGGCGCAGGCGTTCCCGATCTGCCTCAGCTCGACGCCTCGGGTCTGACGCTGGCCATTGTCGCCAGCACGTGGCATGGAACCATTTGCGACGCACTGCTCGACGGTGCGCGCAAGATCGCCACAGATGCCGGAATCAGCGACCCGACGGTCGTACGTGTCCTGGGTGCCATCGAAATCCCCGTCGTCGCACAGGCATTGGCGGCCACTCACGATGCCGTGGTAGCGCTGGGCGTCGTGATCCGCGGGCAAACACCGCACTTCGACTACGTCTGCGACGCAGTCACACAGGGTCTGACCCGGGTGTCGTTGGATGCTTCGACCCCCGTCGCCAACGGCGTGCTCACCACCAACACTGAGGAGCAGGCCCTGGATCGCGCCGGGCTGCCCGATTCGGCCGAGGACAAGGGTGCGCAGGCGGCAGCGGCGGCGATATCCACCGCGATGACGCTGCGTGACCTGCGGCGGCCGCGATCATGAGCGACTGGGATGTCGAGATACGGCCTCATCTGACACCATATTTCGCGTACGGCGCAGCAGCGCTCATCCTGGCGGCGCACGTCACCGTCGGAGCACTGCTGAAGATCGCGTCGACCGGTGTGATCTTCCAGACTGCCGATCAAGTGGCGATCGCTCTGCTCGGTGTCGTCATCGCTGCGCTCGTGCTGATGTTCGCGCGTCCGCGGGTCCGGGTTGGTGCACAGGGGATTGCGGTACGGAACCTGTTGACCTATCGACTGATTGGATGGGCGGACGTCGTCGGCGTGTCCTTCCATCCCGGCGCTCGCTGGGCCCGGGTGGATCTGCCAGACGATGAGTACGTTCCGGTGCTGGCGATTCAGGCGGTCGACAAAGAACGCGCAGTCGAGGCGATGGAGACCGTTCGTAAATTGCTCGCACGCTACAAGGGCATCAACTCACGCTGAGCGTCATCGCGACTTCGTCTCGGGCTGTGGCGTTGTCGGACGCGGCGACAAACCTGAAACCCAGGCTCTCGTAAACGGCGCGCGCCGCCAGATTGCCGGATGCGACCCGCAGCGTGATGGTCTGGACGCCTTCGTTGCGCGCCCAGTCCACCGCTGCGGCCACCAGCGGGCGTGCCAGGCCCCGACCACGGACGATCGGGTCCAACCACAGCGAATAGAGATACACCGAGTCCGTATTCTCCTGCTGTGCGGCGATCAACCCGACTGGGCGACCGTCGACGAGCGTCGCGAATTGCGCGTGGTTGCGTAGCCGTCGCCGCCACTGCGCTGCGGTGAACCCGGCTTCCTTTTGGTATTGCGGATCCTGCTCTCCGAGCGCGTCGGTCAGGGCCCGCAACCGGATCGCGGCGAAGACCCTCCAATCGGACTCGGCGAAACGGATGACCTTGGCGGTCATCTGGTGTCGCCCATCACCAGCCCCTCACGGCGAGGATCAGCGCCACCAATGAAACCGTCGTTGTAGCGGATGATCGCGGACAATCCGCTCGTCTGATCGGCCAGGTCGACCTGATGTCCGAGTTTGCGCAGACCGACCACGAGCGGGTCGTGGTCGCCGTTATCGGATGTGTCGATGACGGGATGCTCACCGCCGACATTGGTCTTCGGAGTATTGGCCGCGCCGAAGTCGACCATGGACACCGCCTGCTGCGGGTCCAGGCCCCAATCCACCATTCCCACAATGGTTTTCACCACAAACTGGATGATGACCGAGCCGCCCGGCGATCCGAGCGTCGCGTATAGCGGACCCCTCGTTCCGGGCTGATCTGCCGCGTCGAAGACCAACGTGGGTCCCATCGAGCTGCGCGGCCGCTTACCGGGCTGGATTCGGTTGGCGACCGGAGCGCCGTCGGGTCCGGTGGGTTCGGCCGAGAAGTCGGTGAGTTGGTTGTTGAGGATGAAGCCGTCCACCATGTGGAACGAGCCGAATGACGACTCGATCGTCGTGGTCATCGATGCGGCGTTTCCGCGCGCGTCGATGATGCTGATCTGACTTGTTCCGTGCTCCGGGGGCGGCGGCACCGGGGTCGTCGGCGGGCCGAATTCTCCCGGTTTCGCCGTGCCCATCGAACGTTGCTCGGAGATCAGTGCCGCGCGGCCCGCGAGGTAGTCAGTGTTGATCAAGGTATTGGGCGTGCCACCGGGCAGCGGAACGAAATCGGTGTCGGCCACGTACTTGTCCCGGTCGGCGTAGGCCAGCCGCTCCGCCTCGGAGATCAGGTGGACGCCCATCACGGATGGTCTGCCCCCGTTGAGGTCGATGTCCGTGGGCTTATGGCCCGCCATGGCGAAGTGTTCGAGGATGCCCAGCGTGGAGGCGACTGCGATGCCCCCGGACGAGGGAGGCGGCATGCCGCAGATCACCTTGCCGCGGTATGGCGAACACAGCGCCTCGCGCATTTTGACGGCGTATCCGGCAAGGTCTTCGCGGGTCATCATGCCTGGGGTGCGCCCGCCCGAGATGTCGGCCACCGCGTCGGCGATATCGCCGGCGATCGCACCGGTGTAAAACGATTGCGGATCAGATGCGATGACCCCCAACGTCTTTGCGTAGGCGGGATTGGTCAGGACTGTCCCTTCGGACTTCGCGCTGCCGTCAGGGTTCAGGAAGTATTCGGCCGCCTGCGGATCCAATTTCAGTTGCGAGGCAGCGCCGGCGATGGCGGCCGCCATTCGCGTGCTGATCTTGAAGCCGTCGTCGGCGAGGGTGACCGCAGGGCTGAACAAGTCGCGCCAACCGGTCTTCCCGTGCTCGGCGTGCACCTCCTGCATAAGCAGCACAATGCCAGGCACCCCGATCGAACGGCCGGATGCGCGGGTATCGGGCTTGGGTTCGGTGCGGTCGGTGTCGGAGATCCAGCGCAGGTAGTTCTCCGTTGCCGCCGCCGGTGCGACCTCTCGGCCGTCGTAGGCCTGGACCGAATCCGCCGCCGCGTCGTAGTACAGCAGGAAGCCGCCGCCGCCGAGGCCGGACGACTGCGGCTCGACCAGACCGAGCACCGCCTGCGCGGCGACCAGCGCGTCGGCGGCCGTGCCACCGTCGCGAAGAACCTCACATGCGGCTTGGGTGGAGAGCGGATTGGCGGTGGCCACGGAGTAGGTGCTGGTCCGGACGGCGGTCATGTCCTTTCGGTATCCGGTCGCGACTGCGGGATTGGTGGAGATATTTCGGGACGTGGTGACGGTCGAGCTGGCCGGGGCCTTGGGCGCCGGGGTGCCGTTGGCGACGATTGCGCACGGTCCGGCGGCGTCGGGCTCCGCGTTCTCGTCGGCCGCACATCCGGCAAGCACCACGACGACGCCGGTCAGCGGGGCAATCACCTTGGTCAGCGCCGAAAACCGCATCACCCGACGGTAGTTCATCGGACTCGTCCGGGGACGGCAGTAACCTGGAATCCGTGCCCGACCCAGCGACGTACCGACCCGCTCCCGGGTCGATCCCCATCCAGCCGGGTGTCTACCGGTTCCGGGATCCGCACGGTCGGGTGATCTACGTCGGCAAGGCCAAGAGTCTGCGGAGCCGGCTGAACTCGTACTTCGCCGATTTGTCCGGCCTGGCGCCGCGCACCCGCCAGATGGTGACGTCGGCGGCCGGCGTCGAGTGGACCGTGGTCAACACCGAAGTCGAGGCGCTGCAGCTCGAGTACAACTGGATCAAGGAGTTCGATCCGCGGTTCAACGTCCGCTACCGCGACGACAAGTCGTACCCGGTGCTCGCGGTGACGCTGAACGAGGAGTACCCGCGGCTGATGGTCTATCGCGGCGCGCGCCGCAAGGGTGTTCGCTATTTCGGGCCCTACTCGCATGCCTGGGCGATCCGCGAAACGCTCGACCTGCTGACCCGGGTCTTTCCCGCGCGCACCTGTTCAGCGGGAGTTTTCAAGCGGCACAGGCAGATCGACCGGCCCTGCCTGCTCGGGTACATCGACAAGTGCTCGGCACCGTGTGTCGGGCGGGTGACGGCCGACGAACATCGGCAGATCGTCGACAACTTCTGCGACTTCCTGGCGGGCAAGACCGACCGGTTGATCCGTGACATGGAACACCAGATGAACGAAGCCGCCGAGCTGCTGGACTTCGAACGGGCGGCCCGGTTGCGGGACAACATTTCCGCGATGAAACGGGCGATGGAAAAGCAGGCCGTGGTGTTCGGAGACGGCACCGACGCCGACGTGGTGGCCTTCGCCGATGACGATCTGGAAGCCGCAGTGCAGGTGTTCCACGTGCGGGGCGGCCGGGTGCGCGGCCAGCGCGGTTGGATCGTCGAAAAGTCCGGTGAGCCTGGCGAATCCGCCCTCGAGCACCTCGTCGAGCAGTTCCTGACCCAGTTCTACGGCGATCAGGCCGAACTCGAGGGCGCCGCCGATACGTCGTTGACGCCGGTGCCCCGGCAGGTGCTGGTCCCGTGTCTGCCGGACAACGCCGAAGAAATTGAGACGTGGTTGTCGCAGCTGCGCGGCTCCCGGGTGTCGGTGCGGGTCCCTCGACGTGGTGACAAACGCGCGCTCGCCGAGACCGTCAAACGCAACGCGCAGGATGCGCTGACACAGCACAAACTCAAGCGAGCCGGCGACTTCACCGCAAGAAGCGCTGCATTGCAGAGCATTCAGGAATCGCTGGGTCTGGCCGACGCGCCGCTTCGCATCGAATGTGTCGACATCAGCCACGTTCAGGGCACCGATGTGGTGGCCTCGCTGGTGGTGTTCGAGGACGGGCTACCGCGCAAGTCCGACTATCGCCACTATGCGATCAGGGGCGCGGCGGGCGAGGGGCGTTCCGACGACGTCGCGTCGATCGCCGAAGTGACCAGGCGGCGCTTCCACCGGCACCTGCACGACCTGCAGGGCGCGAAAGGACTTGCGGCCCAGGACAATGTCGCCGCCGGGGCGGCTCCGCCGGAAAAGCCGCGAAAGTTCGCTTACCCGCCGAACCTGTTTGTGGTCGACGGGGGCGCCCCGCAGGTCAACGCCGCGCAAGCGGTGCTCGACGATCTCGGGATCGGCGATGTCGCCGTCATCGGGCTGGCGAAACGGTTGGAAGAGGTGTGGGTGCCGGCTGAGCCTGACCCGCTGATCATGCCGCGCAACAGCGAAGGTTTGTATCTGCTGCAGCGGGTACGCGACGAGGCGCACCGGTTTGCGATCACGTATCACCGCAGCAAGCGGTCGAAGCGGATGACGGCGTCGGCTCTGGATTCGATCCGTGGGCTCGGCGAGCATCGTCGCAAGGCGCTGGTCACCCATTTCGGATCGGTCGCGCGCTTGAAGGAGGCCAGCGTCGAGGAGATCACCGCCGTGCCCGGCATCGGTGCAGCGACGGCGAAGGCCGTTCTGGACGCTCTCGGCGTCCCGCCCGATTCCGGCGCACCCGAACCGGTTATCGGCAATGATCAGAGCAGAGCATCCGGATGACAGATCAGGGCATGCACGAAGAATTGCAGGATGGCGCCGGCAACGGCGAACGTGGGGGATCCGGCATCGATGTCGTACTGGTTACCGGGCTGTCCGGCGCAGGCCGGGGCACGGCGGCCAAGGTGCTGGAGGATCTCGGCTGGTATGTGGCCGACAACCTGCCGCCGGAGTTGATTGCGCGGATGGTGGAGCTCGGACTGGCGGCGGGCTCGCGCATCACCCAGCTGGCCGTGGTCATGGACGTGCGGTCCCGCGGGTTCACCGGCGATCTCGACTGGGTCCGCAACGATCTGGCCACCCGCAACATCACCCCGCGGGTGCTGTTTCTCGAGGCCTCCGACGACATCCTGGTCCGCCGGTATGAGCAGAATCGGCGCAGCCATCCTCTGCAGGGGAATCAGACTCTTGCAGAGGGCATTGCGGCCGAGCGCACCTTGCTGGCGCCCGTCCGCGCTGCGGCTGATCTCGTCATCGACACGTCGACACTGCCGGTTCCCGCACTGCGGGAAAGCATCGAACGTGCTTTCGGCGGCGAAACCGTCGCTCACACCAGTGTCACCGTCGAGTCCTTCGGATACAAGTACGGCCTCCCCATGGACGCCGATACGGTGATGGATGTGCGCTTTTTGCCTAATCCGCACTGGGTGGACGAACTGCGACCGCACAGCGGACAGCACCCGGCCGTCCGCGACTACGTACTCGGCCAACCGGGCGCCGGAGAATTCTTGGAGACCTACCATCGTCTGCTGGACTTCGTCATCGACGGATACCGTCGCGAGGGTAAGCGCTACATGACTGTTGCTATTGGCTGTACCGGAGGCAAGCATCGCAGCGTTGCGATCGCCGAGGCGTTGGCGGCCAGACTGCAGGGCGGTGACGACCTCACGGTGCGGGTATTGCACCGGGATTTGGGGCGCGAATGAGTCCGCGGATCGTTGCCCTCGGGGGTGGGCACGGCCTCTACGCCACGCTGTCGGCGGCCCGCAGACTCACCCCGCACGTCACCGCGATCGTCACTGTCGCCGACGACGGTGGTTCCTCCGGCCGGCTACGCAGCGAACTCGATGTCTTGCCACCGGGTGATCTGCGAATGGCTTTGGCCGCGTTGGCATCCGACACACCGCATGGGCGACTCTGGGCGACGATCCTGCAGCATCGGTTTGGTGGCAACGGTGCGCTCGCGGGGCATCCGATCGGCAACCTGATGCTCGCGGGTCTCAACGAGGTGCTCGCCGATCCGGTGGCGGCACTCGACGAACTGGGCCGCGTCCTTGGCATCCACGGTCGGGTCCTGCCGATGTGCCCGATGGGGCTGAGCATCGAGGCCGACGTGGCGGGCCTGGAATCCGATCCGCGGATGAGCCGGGTGATCCAGGGGCAGGTGGCGATCGCGACCACCGTCGGGAAGGTGCGCAGGGTCCGGCTGATACCGGGCGACCCGCCGGCCACCAGGCAGGCGGTGGACGCGATCATGGCCGCCGACCTGGTCGTGCTCGGCCCGGGGTCGTGGTTCACGAGCGTCATCCCGCACGTGCTCGTTCCGCAGCTGGTGGCGGCGCTGCAGGCGACGGCCGCACGCCGGGCGCTGGTGGTGAACCTGGTGGCAGAACCCGGAGAGACCGCGGAGTTCTCGGCGGAACGTCACATCCATGTGTTGTCGCAGCACGCGCCGGGCTTCACGGTGCACGAGGTCATCGTCGACGCCAGCCGTGTTCCGACCGAGCGGGAGCGTGAGCAATTGCGCCGAACCGCGAAAATTTTGGATGCCCAAGTTGAGTTTGCTGACGTGTCCAGACCTGGTACACCTTTACATGACCCGGCGAGGTTGGCCGCGGCTCTGGAGGGTGTGCGGTTGCGTGGTGCGGCGCCGCCCGCGTCTCCAACGCCGACCGTGCCCACACCGACAGCGAACGGACCGAGAGGTGACGACTCGTGGCGATGACAGCCGAGGTCAAAGACGAGCTCAGCCGTCTTCAGGTCAATTCGGTGAGTGCGCGCCGCGCCGAGGTGGCATCGCTGCTGCGCTTCGCCGGGGGACTGCACATCGTGTCCGGCCGAGTGGTTGTCGAGGCCGAGGTCGATCTGGGGATCATCGCCCGGCGCCTGCGCAAGGACATCTACGACCTGTACGGCTACAACGCCGTGGTGCATGTGCTGTCGGCCAGCGGTATCCGCAAGAGCACCCGGTACGTACTACGGGTCGCCAAGGACGGTGAGGCGCTGGCCCGCCAGACGGGTCTGCTGGACCTGCGTGGACGGCCGGTGCGTGGCCTTCCGGCGCAAGTCGTCGGCGGCAGCGTCGCCGATGCCGAAGCTGCTTGGCGCGGCGCGTTTTTGGCGCATGGCTCCCTCACCGAGCCGGGCCGGTCCTCGGCGCTCGAGGTCAGTTGCCCGGGGCCTGAGGCGGCCCTTGCGCTCGTTGGCGCGGCGCGCCGGCTGGGGGTCAGCGCGAAGGCCCGCGAAGTCAGGGGCGCCGACCGCGTGGTGGTGCGCGACGGCGAGGCCATCGGCGCATTGCTGACGCGCATGGGTGCCCAGGACACCAGGTTGACGTGGGAGGAGCGGCGGATGCGCCGCGAGGTGCGCGCCACCGCCAACCGGCTGGCGAACTTCGACGACGCCAACTTGCGGCGGTCGGCGCGGGCGGCGGTCGCCGCGGCCGCGCGCGTGGAACGGGCGCTGGAGATCCTCGCCGACACCGTGCCGGATCATCTGGCCGCCGCGGGCAAACTACGCGTCGAGCATCGGCAGGCGTCGCTCGAAGAGCTGGGCCGCCTCGCCGATCCGCCGATGACCAAAGATGCTGTGGCGGGCCGTATTCGGCGCCTGCTGTCGATGGCAGATCGTAAGGCCAAGCAGGACGGTATTCCCGACACCGAGTCGGCCGTCACGCCGGATCTGCTCGAAGACGCCTAGCCTGTCGCGCCGCGCGTCCGATCAGTTCGCGCAAGCGCGAATCGAACTCCAACTACGGTGATCACATGGAGACGCTCAGAGTCGGTGCGGCCTTCCCCGACCCCCCGTTCAACGGCATGCCGGACGACACCGGGCTCGACATCGACCTGATGACGGCTATTGCTGAGAAGATTGGTGCGACAGTCGAATTCATCGCCTACGAGGGCGCCGACTTCAACGGCATCTTCGGCGGACTCGGCGCCAGCTACGACTGCGTCGCCGCCGGCACCACTGTCACGCCTGAGCGCGAGCGGAAGGCAAGGTTCATTCCGCCCTATCTGATCTCCGGACAGGCTCTCGCCGTCGACACCCGACGGCTGCCGCACGTCAACTCCGTCGACGACCTCGATGGCCTGACCATCGGCGTCCAGCAGGGCAACACCAGCCAACCGATCGCCGAGCGCCTGGTCGCCGATGGCAAGGCGGATGAGGTGCGCGTCTACGACTACGGCAGCATCCGCTCGGCCCTGACCGACCTGACCACCGGAGCCTGTGACGCGTTCATGAAACTCGCACCTGTGCTGAACGAACTCGTCAAGCCGATACCCGGCGTCGACGTCGTCCAACGTGGGATCTCCGTGGAGAACATCGCCATCGCCGTCGGCCTCGACGACCAGGCGCTGCTCGGCCGCCTCACCGTGGCCCAGGCTGAACTGGAGGAGGACGGCGCCCTGCAGCGGATTCGCGGCAAATGGCTGGGCAATCCGTACACCGACCAGAATCTGGCGGTGCATTGAGGACGATGCCGGCCGGCTAGGGATCCCCCGCCATCCGCTCCGCCACCTCGGCCGCGCGGAGATGGTCGTCGCGGGCGGCCTCATACACCCGCACCGCCCGGCGGTGTGTGGCGACGTCGCCGATCCCCTCTGCTGCGGCGGCGCGATGTGTCCGCACGGCCTGATCGTGTGCTTCGGCGGCGCATCGATGCCGCGCGGCGGCGACCAGGTGCGCTTGGCGCACCCTTGCGTCGGCATGCTGGATCGCGGTCATGTGCCTGCCTTCGGCGCGGTTTCGGCCTGTCGTCGTACAGGCGATAGGGCCATCATCACGGCGACCCGTGCCGAACGGCAGGGCCCTAAGTCACCAGGGTCGTTGCCCGACGTCACCAATCTGACCAGGCCGCGCGTGGCGCCAGTCACACCACTAGGCTGGCCGTTGAGTGTCGAGGCGAAAAAGGGAGATTCAGGTGACCATCCGGGTTGGCGTTAACGGGTTCGGCCGTATCGGGCGTAACTTCTATCGGGCCTTGGCGGCGCAGAAGGCCGAGGGTAAGAGCACCGACGTCGAGATCATCGCGGTCAATGACCTGACCGACAACGCGAGCCTGGCGCACCTGCTGAAGTTCGACTCGATCCTGGGTCGCTATCCCGAGGAGATCAGCCTCGAGGGTGAAGACACCATCGTGATCGGCAACAACAAGATCAAGGCCCTCGAGGTCAAGGAGGGCCCAGCCGCGCTGCCCTGGGGTGACCTCGGTGTCGATGTCGTGGTCGAGTCAACCGGAATCTTCACCGCCCGCGCCAAGGCGCAGGGCCACCTGGACGCCGGTGCGAAGAAGGTCATCATCTCCGCGCCGGCCAGCGATGAGGACATCACGATCGTGCTCGGAGTCAACGACGACAAGTACGACGGCAGCCAGAACATCATCTCCAACGCGTCGTGCACGACGAACTGCCTGGGGCCGCTGGCCAAGGTGCTCAATGACGAGTTCGGCATCGTCAAGGGCCTGATGACCACGATCCACGCCTACACCCAGGATCAGAACCTGCAGGACGGCCCGCACAAAGATCTGCGTCGCGCCCGGGCCGCCGCGCTGAACATCGTGCCCACCTCGACCGGTGCGGCCAAGGCGATCGGTCTGGTGCTGCCCGAGCTCAAGGGCAAGCTCGACGGCTACGCCCTGCGCGTGCCGATCCCCACGGGTTCGTGCACCGACCTGACCGCCGAGCTGTCCAAGTCGGCGACCGCCGAGCAGATCAATGCGGCGTTTAAGGCGGCCGCCGACGGTCCGCTCAAGGGGATCCTGAAGTACTACGACGCGCCGATCGTGTCCAGCGACATCGTCACGGATCCGCACAGTTCGATCTTCGACGCCGGCCTGACCAAGGTGATCGACAATCAGGCCAAGACCGTGTCCTGGTACGACAACGAGTGGGGATACTCCAACCGCCTTGTCGACCTGGTCGCACTGGTCGGCAAGTCGCTCTAACGCAATGGCCGTCAAGAACCTCGACGACCTACTGGCAGAAGGGGTTTCGGGCCGGGGCGTTCTCGTTCGCTCCGACCTGAACGTCCCGCTCGACGACGACGGCAACATCAGCGACCCGGGTCGGATCACCGCGTCGGTGCCCACGCTGCGGGCGCTGGCCGACGCCGGCGCCAAGGTCGTCGTCACCGCGCACCTCGGCAGGCCGAAAGACGGTCCGACGCCGGAGTTCTCGCTCGCACCCGTCGCCAAGGCGCTGGGGGAGCAGCTCGGCAGGCACGTCCAGCTGGCGGGAGATGTAGTCGGCACGGACGCGCTGGCCCGCGCGGAGGGCCTTACCGACGGCGACATCCTGTTGCTGGAGAACATTCGGTTCGACCCACGCGAGACCAGCAAGGACGACAACGAGCGGCTTGCGCTCGCACGGCAGCTCGCCGAACTCGTCAGCGGCGCAGACGGGTCGCCCGGTGCGTTCGTCTCCGACGGTTTCGGTGTCGTGCATCGCAAGCAGGCCTCGGTGTACGACGTCGCGACGCTGCTGCCGCACTACGCGGGCACGCTGGTGGCCACCGAGATCAAGGTGCTCGAACAGCTGACCACCTCGACCGAGCGGCCGTACGCGGTGGTGCTCGGCGGTTCGAAGGTGTCGGACAAACTCGCGGTCATCGAGAACCTGGCGACCAAAGCGGACAGCATCGTGATCGGCGGTGGTATGTGCTTCACATTCCTTGCCTCACAGGGTGTTTCAGTAGGTAAGTCGCTCCTCGAAGAAGGCATGATCGAAACCTGCCGCCAGCTGCTCGAGGACTACGGCGACGTGATCCACGTGCCGGTCGACATCGTCGCGGCCGACGAGTTCAAGGCGGATTCTCCGTCGGAGATCGTTACTGCCGACCAGATTCCGGACGGAAAGATGGGCCTCGACATCGGGCCCGGCTCGGTACAGCGCTTCACCACGTTGTTGTCGAACGCCAAGACCATCTTCTGGAACGGGCCGATGGGCGTCTTCGAGTTCCCGGCGTTTGCCGCGGGCACCAAGGGCGTCGCCGAGGCGATCGTCGGGGCGACGGGCAAGGGCGCGTTCAGTGTGGTGGGCGGTGGCGACTCCGCTGCTGCGGTGCGCCAGCTCGGGCTGCCTGACGACGGCTTCTCCCACATTTCGACCGGGGGCGGGGCGTCACTGGAATACCTTGAGGGCAAGACGCTCCCGGGTATCGAAGTGCTCGACGACTGAAAGGCCGTAGACATGAGCCGTACGCCGCTGATCGCCGGCAACTGGAAGATGAACCTCAACCACTTCGAGGCCATTGCGCTGGTGCAGAAGATCGCGTTCTCGCTGCCGGACAAGTATTTCGACAAGGTCGACGTCGCGGTGATTCCGCCGTTCACCGATTTGCGCAGCGTGCAGACGCTCGTCGACGGCGACAAGCTGCGCCTCACGTACGGTGCGCAGGACCTGTCCCAGCACGATTCGGGGGCTTACACCGGCGAGATCAGCGGCGCCTTCCTCGCGAAGCTGGGCTGCACCTACGTCGTCGTCGGGCACTCGGAGCGCCGGACCTATCACCATGAGGACGATGCGCTGGTCGCTGCCAAGGCAGCCGCCGCGTTCAAGCACGGCATCACCCCGATCATCTGCATCGGCGAGCAGCTCGAGGTCCGTGAGGCCGGCAACCACGTCGAATACAACACCGAATCGCTGCGCGGCTCAGTGGCGGGTCTCACATCAGAGCAGATAGGCCAGGCCGTCATCGCCTACGAGCCGGTGTGGGCGATCGGCACCGGCCGGGTGGCTAGCGCCGCCGACGCCCAGGAGGTCTGCAAGGCCATCCGCGACGAGCTGGGCAAGCTGGCGTCTCCACAGCTGGCCGCGGGTGTGCGGATCCTGTACGGCGGATCGGTGAACGCCAAGAACGTCGGTGAGATCGTCGCACAGGAGGATGTCGACGGTGCGCTGGTCGGTGGAGCGTCCCTCGATGGCGAGCAGTTCGCCACGCTTTCGGCCATCGCCGCTGGTGGGCCCTTGCCGTAGCGGCCCTTTCCGGCCTGTAGGCTGTCGGCCATGGTTTTAGCTCTGCAGATCACGCTGATCGTCACCAGCTTGCTCGTGGTGCTTCTCGTGTTGCTGCACCGCGCCAAGGGCGGCGGCCTGTCGACCCTGTTCGGCGGCGGCGTCCAGTCCAGCCTGTCCGGCTCGACGGTCGTGGAGAAGAACCTGGACCGGCTGACGTATTTCGTCGTCGGCATCTGGGTGGTGTCGATCGTCGGCGTCGCCTTGCAGATCAAGTACAGCTGACCCACCTGAGCCGATCGGCTCGTTCTGCACCTGACGCGCGCCCCGTCGATACTGGTGGAATGGCAGATGTCGGCGGACTTGAACCGATCGGCGCGGTACAGCGCACGAAAGTGGGCCGGGAGGCCACCGAGCCGATGCGCGAAGACATCCGATTGTTGGGTGCGCTTCTCGGTGAGACCATCCGTGACCAGAACGGTGAGGACGTCTTCGACCTCGTCGAACGCGCCCGCGTCGAGTCGTTCCGGGTGCGGCGCTCGGAGATCGACCGCGCTGAGCTGAGCTCCATGTTCGACGGCATCGACATTCACCAGGCCATTCCCGTCATCCGCGCGTTCACCCACTTCGCGCTGCTGGCCAACGTCGCCGAGGACATCCACCGCGAGCGTCGGCGCATCATCCACGTCGCCGCCGGAGAACCGCCGCAGGACAGCAGCCTGGCGGCGACGTACGCCAAACTGGACCTGGCCGGACTCGATTCGGCGGCGGTCACCGATGCGCTGGCCGGAGCACTCGTTTCGCCGGTGATCACGGCGCATCCCACCGAGACCCGTCGACGCACGATCTTCGACACTCAACACCGCATCACACAGTTGATGCGGCTGCGATTGAACGGCCATGAGCTCACCGACGACGGCCGCGATATCGAGCGTGAGTTGCGCCGCAACATCCTCACGCTGTGGCAGACGGCGCTGATCCGGTTGTCCCGGTTGAAGATTCAGGACGAGATAGAAACCGGGCTGCGGTATTACCCCGCGGCGTTCTTCGAGGTGGTCCCGCAGGTCAACGCCGAAGTGCGTAATGCGCTGCGGTCGCGTTGGCCCGATAGCGATATGCTGAGCCAGCCCTTTCTGCGTCCCGGATCGTGGATCGGCGGTGATCGTGACGGCAACCCGAATGTCACCGCGGAGGTCGTGCGTCTGGCGACCAGCAGTGCCGCCTATACGGCGCTGGAGCATTACTTCACCGAGATCACCGCGCTCGAAGAGGAACTGTCGATGTCGGCGCGGCTGGTCAAGATCAGCGAGTCGCTCGAGGCACTCGCCGATAAGTGCCATGAGCCCGCCCGGATGGACGAACCGTATCGCCGGGCGCTGCGGGTCATCCACGCTCGGTTGACGTCCACGGCCACTGAGATCCTCGACCGTCAGCCCGAACACGAGCTCGACCTCGGGTTGGACCCCTACGAAACTCCCGCCGAACTCTTGGCCGACCTCGACATCGTCGACGAGTCATTGCGGCACAACGGCAGCGCCGTGCTGGCCGACGATCGGTTAGCCCGACTGCGAGAAGCCGCGCACGTCTTCGGGTTTCACCTGTCCGGGCTGGACATGCGACAGAACTCCGACGTGCACGAGGATGTCATCGCCGAGCTGCTGGAGTGGGCTGGCGTTCACTCCGACTACAGTTCGCTGCCCGAACCCGAGCGCGTCGAGTTGCTCGCGGCCGAGGTCGCCACGCGGCGCCCGCTCATCGGCGACGGTGCCGAGCTCTCCGAGCTGGCTCGGAAGGAACTCGACATCGTCGCCGCGGCCGCCCGGGCCGTCAAGGTATTCGGGCCGCAGGCCGTGCCGAACTACATCATCTCGATGTGCCAGTCGGTGTCCGACATGCTCGAAGCTGCGGTCCTGCTCAAAGAGGTTGGTCTGCTCGATGTTTCGGGACCCGACGCCTATGCGCCCGTCGGGATCGTCCCGCTGTTCGAGACCATCGACGACCTTCAGCGCGGCTCGTCGATTCTCGAACAGGCGTTGGAACTTCCGGTGTACCGCGCGATTGTGTCGGTGCGTGGTGACAGCCAGGAAGTGATGCTCGGCTATTCGGACTCGAACAAGGACGGCGGATACCTCGCAGCCAACTGGGCGCTGTATCGCGCCGAGCTCGATCTGGTGGAGTCCGCACGCAAGACCGGAATGCGGTTGCGGTTGTTCCACGGACGCGGCGGCACCGTGGGGCGTGGCGGCGGACCCAGCTACGACGCCATTCGGGCGCAGCCGCCGGGCGCGGTCAACGGATCGCTGCGGATCACCGAGCAGGGTGAGGTGATCGCCGCCAAGTACGCCGAACCGCAGATTGCGCATCGCAACTTGGAGACCCTGTTGGCGGCGACACTGGAGGCCACTCTGCTCGACATCGAGGGTCTCGGCGACGCCGCCGGTCCCGCCTACGACGTGCTCGACGAACTGGCCGCCCGCGCGCAGCGGGCATACTCCGAATTGGTGCACAACACACCGGGATTCGTCGAGTACTTCAAGGAGTCGACGCCCGTCAGCGAGATCGGTGCGCTCAACATCGGGAGCAGGCCGACGTCACGCAAGCCCACCACGGCCATCTCGGATCTGCGCGCGATTCCGTGGGTGCTGGCCTGGAGTCAATCGCGGGTGATGCTGCCGGGCTGGTATGGCACCGGAACCGCGTTCGAGGGATGGATCGACGAGGGCGACGGACGGCTGGAGGTCCTGCGGGACCTGTACCGTCGCTGGCCGTTCTTCCGGACGGTGTTGTCCAATATGGCCCAGGTGCTTGCGAAGGCTGACATGGGTCTGGCGGCGCGTTACTCCGAGTTGGTGGCCGACGAGCAGTTGCGGTCGCGGGTGTTCGACAAGATCGTCGCCGAGCACACCCGCACCATTCAGATGCACAAGCTCATCACCGGTCAGGACGATCTGCTCGCCGACAACCCGGCCTTGGCGCGATCGGTGTTCAACCGGTTTCCGTACCTCGAGCCGCTGAACCACCTTCAGGTGGAACTGTTGCGCCGCTACCGTTCTGGCGACGACGACGAACTGGTCCAGCGAGGCATCCTGCTCACGATGAGTGGACTGGCGACCGCACTGCGCAACAGCGGCTAGGAACTGGCGCTGGCGCGAGCCTTCTCGAGTGCGGCGATCAGCGCGTCGACCTCGGCCCGCCGCTCGGCGGGGACCGTCAGTGAGTAGAACGTGCCCACGTTGACGATCACCTGCAGCAGTTCTTCTTTCTCGCCACCGAAGATCTTCTTGCGGCGGGTGATCTCCTTGATGTCAGTTCCGGCGTACCTGTCGGCCGGGTTGCGGCCGCGCGATGTGTTTGTCCGCAGCTTCTCGACCCAATTGCCGTCGACCACGATGCTCTCGCCGTTGATGCCGTCTATACGGAACATCCCTCCGATCCTATCGTTGACACCGGCGAGGGCTGCTGACTCCCACCGAGGCCACCGTCAACGTCGACGGTGGTTCGGATTTCGACTGATCAGCGGCTGACGTAGCGCACTGGGCAGGGATCCGCGGATCGTGCGACCCCACCGATCTGGGCCGGCACCGGACGTGGGTAGCAGGTCCACGATGGCGTCATGTCGTAGGTGCTCAATAGACGGGTCATCGCCGTCGTCATCGCCGCGAGTGAAAACGGCTGGGCGGGGCACGAGTGCTTGCCGTGTCCGAAGGCGGTGACCAACATCGGCGATGGCAACGACGCCGCGTCGACGAGGCGGTAGCGGTTCCAGCGCGCGGGGTCCCACGTGTCCAGCCCGTGCGCGGCCGAGGTGTTGAGCAGCGGCAGCAGTGTGGCGATGGTCCAGCCGGCGGGGACGCGGTAGGTCTGGTCGCCGGTGTCGAGGTCGACGGAAACCAATACGGCTCGGGACATGATGGAACGCTGTGCCAGCCGGGTGCTCTCCAGCGCGCAGCGCTGCGCGAAATCCTGGTCGCCGTCGGCGACGCGCTGAGCCAGTGCCGGGTGTCCGAGTAGGTCCACAAGCGCCCAGCCCAGTGCGGCCATCAGGTTCGACATGGAGGCGATGTGGATGAGGGCCACGTCGAGCGCGATGCCGCGCAGCCGGACGTCGTCGGGTTCCGCCGACCAGGCGCGCACGATGCGGCCGAAGAGGTCGTTGTCGTCGGGATCCGTTGACTTCGCGAGGTTTCCGATGACAGCGACGACGTCGTCGAGCGCGGCACGCTCGGCCCGCTTGCCTGACGCCGCCACGGCCGCCATCGCCTCGGGATGAACGAACGCGTCGGAACCGTCCAGGGTCTCAAAGGCGCGGACCAACCGTTCGAATGAATCCCCCTGTGCGGAGCGCGGTCCCGCCCATGAGGCCAAGCCCATTCGGTGTCCGAGGCGACGGGTGAGGCCGAACAGCTCCACGGTGCCTTCGGTTCCGAGCTCAGCCACGGTCTGGGTCAGGGCGCAGTCGAGGTTCGCGAGATACGAGGCGACGTCGTCGCGGCGGAACAACGAGGTCGGAAGCAACCGCCGTCCGTCGAAGATCTCGTCGGGAAGCTTGCGGCGCAGCATCAGGTAGTCGGCGACACCCTTGCTGGCCTTGTCTTCGGGTAGGCCGTAGAAAGATTCGACGCCGGTGGGGGAGAACGTGAACAGGTAGTTGTCGTCGCCGCTGCGCACGCTGAAGGTGTCGCCGTATCGCTCGCGCGCGGTGGCTATGGCGGCGACGGCGTCGTCGACCGACACGTCCCACGGCAGCCCGACGCCTTCGGCGAGCGGGGGCTGCGGAACCGGGTGGTTGGCCGACACTAGAGGCCGGTGGTCTTGCGCACCCTGTTGACCGCCCCGCGGACCGCCTGCTCGGTGGCGGCAAGCGGGCCTATGACGGATTCGCCGACGCCGACGATGCGCTCGACGCGCGCGACGATGCCCTCCATGCGGTCCACCACCGCGATGAGGCGCGGGGCAAGCTCGTTGATCTGGTTGATCGTGTCGTTGAAGCGTTCCAGCGTGGCATCGAGTTTGCCGGTCGAGTTGTTGAGGTCGACGAGGGTTTCACTCAGCCCCTCGAGGATCGTGTCGACCTGCTCGACCGTGACGTCGGCGTTCAGCGCGGCCTGCGCCAGTTTCTGGATACGTTCCCGGCCGGTACGTGGCGCTGGTTTGCTGCCACCCTTGTCCACCATGAAGGCCATTTGACCACACCTATGGGAACCGTCGAGGCGGACCGGTCGTCTGATCCTGTGTGACGACGCGTGGAGGGGATGCGCCTTACCGCCAATGCCCAGGTTGTTCGTGGCGCAGAACTGTCGCAACGGATTCGACGAGCCCGACCGGCGAGTATGAGGCGGGGTTTCGGGACGGTGACAGTGATCAGAAGGGTGGTGGCCGCAGGGGCCGCCCTAGCATCTTCGACTGACATCTCGGTGGGGTTATCCCAAATCGGGGATTGACCCACAGGTTTTCTGGGCCGAGCCTCGGCGCGGCCGGTTTTGGTGGTTGGTGTCGTTAGCGTTGTGGTATGGGCGAATTCATCACGGCGGAGGTGGCAAGGGAGCGTATCTGGGCCGCTCTCGACGCGGTCGACGCTGCCCATTCGGTGCTTCGGGGAACGCCCTGTGATGAGGTGGGCACCGCGTTTCGAATGGAGATGGCCGAGCGTGTGGAAGCCCAGGAGCGCATCAATCGCGGGTTGATGTACCGGGTGTTCGGGCAGTTGGCCGATCCGCCTGATGAAGCGGGTAGCACACCTGGGTGGGTGCAGAATGTGGCGGCACGGCTACGGCTGACGCCCGCGGAGGTCAAACGCCGCACCAAGGTCGCCACCCGTATCCTTTCGCGCCGCCAGCTCACCGGCGAGCAATTGCCACCGGATCTACCGCTGCTGGCCGACGCTGTTGGCGCCGGTGCTGTTGGTGAGGACCATCTGCGCGTGATCACCGCGGCGATGAGGAACCTGCCGTCGTGCGTGTCGGTCGAGGAGCGCGTCGAGGTCGAGCGCAGCCTGGTCCGTGAGGCGGCCAAGAGCGACGCCGACATCGTCAAGGCCGCGGCGAACCGGATCGACGAGATCTTCAATCCTGACGGCGATTTCAATGAGGCCGACCGAGCGCGTCGCCGCGGTGTGGTCATGGGCCCTCAGGGCCGTGATGGGATGTCCCGGATACGGGGTTACCTCGACCCCGAAGCCCGTGCCTACGTGGAGGCGGCAACCGCGGCGGTGCGGCCAGGCCGTCACTTGCCCGACGGCACCGTCGAAGAGCAACGTGACGACCGCAGCCCCGCGCAACGCTGCCATGACGGCATCAAACTCGGGCTCAAAGCCGGCCTCGCGTCCGGCGCATGGGGCTCGCATCGGGGACACCCGGTGACGGTGATCGCGCGCACCACCCTGGCCGAACTGAACCAGGCCGCCCACGCGGTCACCGATCCCGACATCCCGATGCCCTCGCCGGCGCGCACCGGCGGCAACACCGCGCTGCCGATGCGCGACCTGATACGGATGGCCGCCGAGGCCATCCACTACCTCGCGGTGTTCGACGACCACAGCGACCGACCCCTCTACCTCGGCCGCCAGAAACGGATAGCGACAACCGACCAACGCATCATCTGCTACTCACGCGACGGAGGCTGCACCCGATCCAACTGCCTAGAACCGGGCTATCACTCCGAGGTCCATCACGCTGTCGACTGGGCCGCCGGTGGACCCACCGACGCCGACATGCTGTTCTTCGCCTGCGGGCCCGACCACACGGCGGTCAGCGAGGGGCGATGGCAGACAACGGTCACCGACAGCGGACGACTGGCGTGGACCGACGGAACCCGACCGCCCGGCATCAACCACGCCCACCACCCCGAAGAACTCCTCCGCAGCGACCCCGACCCACCCGACGAGACGTAAGGCAGTGACGCCGACGATTGATACCGAGCGGCCGGCGACACCTACAGCTTCGACGCCGCGCTCTCGTCGAGCAGCCACACGGTCGCGTCGCGGCCCACAGCACCGGCGGCCGGTACATCGACAGGACTCGCGCCCCCAATTGCCGCGGCAACCGCGTCGGCCTTCGCCTCGCCGGATACCACCAGCCACACCTCACGAGAACGCTGAACAGCGGGCAGCGTCAGGGTGATTCGTCGCGGCGGCGGCTTGGGGGAGTCGGTCACGCCGATCACCAACCGCTTGGTTTCGCGCACTGCGTCGGTGTCCGGGAACAGCGAGTTGATGTGGCCTTCCGGGCCCATCCCCAGCAGGTGCACGTCAAAATCGGGTTCTGACTGGCCTTCGTCGGCGTTGTCGGCCAGCACTTGCTCATACGCCGACGCGGCGGCACCGAGGTCGTCTCCGAACGCGGCACCGCTGGGCGCCATCGCATGCACATTCGCGGCCGGGATGTCGACGTGATCGATCAGCGCCTCCCGTGCCTGCTTCTCGTTGCGCTCGTCGTCATCGGCGGGCACGAACCGATCGTCGCCCCAGAACAGATGCACCTTCGACCAGTCGATCCCGTCCGCCTGTTCGCGAACCCGCTTCAACAGCCCGGTACCGGTGCCACCGCCGGTCAACACGATCAGCGCGCGGTCCCGCCGGCTGATCGCATCGGTGATCGCACCCACCAGTCGGTCACCGGCAGCCGCCACCAAAGCGTCTGTGTCCGGGTACTTCTCGACGACAGTGCTCATGCGTACTGCACCTTCTCGATTCCCTTCAGCGCCTCGTGGTAGATCTCGTCGGCGTCGAGCCTGCGCAAGTCCTCGGCCAGGCACTCCTTGGCCTCCCTGCGGGCCAACGGGATCAGCGAGTCCGGTTTCGCGGTCCTGCTGATCGTCGCCGTCACACCGGTCTGCGGCCGGCGCAGCGTGATGGTCTCGCTGCTGCGGATCAGCTCGACCTTCAATTCGCCGATCTCTCGCTTCACGGGACCGTCGATCCTGGTGGCCAGCCAACCGGCGAGCACGTCGAGCGAGGGTTCCTCGCGAAGTCCGGACACCACCGCCGAGGTGACGGGCTCGAACGGGGGCTGATCGAGCGCCGCCGTCAGCAGCGCGCGCCAGTAGGTGATGCGGGCCCACGCCAGATCGGTGTCTCCCGAGCTGTAGCCGGCCAGGCGACCCTTGATCGCCGCCATCGGATCGGCGCAATCCGTCGCGTTGGTGATCCGTCGAATCGCCAACTGTCCCAGGGGGTCTTGCGACGGATCGTCAGGCCCTCCGGCTGGCCACCACGCCACCACCGGGGTGTCGGGCAGCAGGAACGGCAACACCACACTGCTGGCGTGGCCGGCCATCTCGCCGTGCAGATGCAGCGCGACCACTTCGCCGGCTCCCGCGTCGGCGCCGACCCGCAGCTGTGCATCCAGCCGGGGCTCGGTGGCGTCCCGATCGCCGGCCACGACCACGATCACCCGGCACGGGTGCTCACGGCTAGCGAAGTTGGCCGCCTCGATCGAATCCTCGAGCAGTTCATCGGTGTGCAGCGAGATGACGAGCGTGAGCACCCGGCTCAGCGTGATCGCGCCACCCTCTTCGCGAAGGCCGGTGATCTTCTTGTTGATGTCGTTGGTGTTCGTGTTGGGCAGGTCGACGATCATTACGGGCGCCTCCATTCCCGGCCCATGCGATGCAGCATCTCGTCGGCCGACTCCGGCCCCCAGGTGCCGGACTCATAGGAGTCCGGTTTACCGTGCGACGCCCAGTACTCCAGCACGGGATCGAGGATCTCCCAGGAGAATTCGACCTCGCGGTTGACCGGGAACAACGACGGTTCACCCAGCAGCACGTCGAGGATCAACCGCTCATAGGCCTCGGGGGAGTCCTCGGCAAATGCCGATCCGTAGGAGAAGTCCATGTTCACGTCGCGGACTTCCATGGCACTGCCGGGAACTTTGGAACCGAACCGCGTGGTGATGCCCTCGTCGGGCTGTACCCGGATCACCAACGCGTTCTGGCCGAGTTCCTCGGTCATCGTCTTGTCGAACGGCAGATGGGGTGCCCTCTTGAAGATCAATGCGATCTCGGTGACCCTGCGGCCCAAACGCTTTCCGGTGCGCAGAAAGAATGGAACACCCGCCCAACGGCGGGTGTCGATCTCCAGGGCTATCGCCGCGTAGGTCTCGGTGGTCGAGTCCTTGGAGAACCCCTCCTCCTCGAGCAACCCGACGACCTTCGAACTGCCCTGCCAACCCGCGACGTACTGGCCGCGTGCGGTGGTCTGATCCAGCGGCTGCATCACCTGGGTGGCCGAAAGCACCTTGATCTTCTCCGCCTGGAGGTCACCCGGCCCGAAGTTGACCGGCTCCTCCATGGCCGTCAGCGCCATCAGCTGCAGCAGATGATTCTGGATGACGTCGCGGGCCGCGCCGACACCGTCGTAGTAACCGCCACGGCCACCGAGACCGATGTCCTCGGCCATCGTGATCTGGACGCTGTCGACGTAGTTGTTGTTCCAGATCGGTTCGTACAATTCGTTGGCGAAGCGCAGTGCCAGGATGTTCTGCACCGTCTCCTTGCCGAGGTAATGGTCGATGCGGAACACCGACTCCTCGGGGAAGATGCTGTTCACCACGCTATTGAGCTCCCGCGCGCTCTGCAGGTCATGGCCGAACGGCTTCTCGATGACCACCCGGCTCCAGGAGCCCTCCGGCTTGTTCGCGAGCCCCGATTTCTTCAGCTGTTCGCACACCACGGGGAATGCGTTGGGCGGAATCGACAGGTAGAACGCGTGATTGCCGCCCGTCCCGCGCTCGGCATCGAGCTTGTCGAGCGACTCGGCCAAGCGCTCATAGCCCTTATCGTCATCAAAGGTGCCCTGCACGAAGCGGATTCCTTCGGCGAGCCGGTCCCAGACCTCCTGGCGAAACGGCGTGCGAGCGTGATCTTTGACGGAGTCGAAGACCAGCTTCGCGAAATCCTCGTCCGACCAATCTCGGCGCGCGAACCCCACCAGCGCGAAGTTGGCGGGCAGTAGTCCCCGGTTGGCCAGGTCGTAGATCGCCGGCATCACCTTCTTGCGCGCCAGGTCGCCCGTGACGCCGAAGATGACAACGGCGCACGGCCCCGCGATGTGGGGCATCCGCTTGTCGCGTTTGTCGCGCAGCGGATTACGCCATTGGCTCATTTCTTGGCGGAGTCGAGCTGTTCCTGCGTGGCGTCGAGCAGTTCCTGCCAGGACTTCTCGAACTTCTCGACGCCCTCGTCCTCGAGCACCTTGAACACGTCGGGCAGGTCGATGCCGACCGCGTCCAGCTTGTCGAACACCGTCTGGGCCTCGGCGCCCTTACCCGTGACGGTGTCGCCGGTGATCACACCGTGATCGGCGACGGCATCCATCGTCTTCTCCGGCATGGTGTTCACGGTGTTGGGCGCGACCAGTTCGGTGATGTAAAGGGTGTCGGAGTAGTCGGGATTCTTCACGCCCGTCGATGCCCACAATGGACGTTGCACGCGCGCACCGTCGGACTTGAGCGCCTCGTAACGGGAGCCGCCGACGAAGATCTCTTCGTAGGCCGCGTAGGCCAGGTGGGCGTTGGCGACGCCGGCCTTGCCGCGCAATCCCAGCGCTTCATCGGAACCGATCTTCTCGAGACGCTTGTCGATCTCGGTATCCACCCGGGACACGAAGAACGATGCGACCGAATGGATCTTGGAGATGTCGTGGCCGGCCTCCTTGGCCTTTTCCAGACCTGCGAGATAGGCGTCCATGACGAGGCGGTGGCGCTCGACGGAGAAGATCAGCGTGACGTTCACCGAAATGCCTTCGGCGATAACGGCGGTGATCGCGGGCAGCCCAGCCATGGTGGCGGGGATCTTGATCAACAGGTTGGGCCGGTCGACGATCTTCCACAGCTCGATCGCCTGCAGGATCGTCTTGTCCGTGTCGTGCGCGAGCCGCGGGTCCACCTCGATGGACACCCGGCCGTCGACACCGTCGGACAGCTCGTACTGCTTGGCCAGCACGTCGCAGGCGTTGCGCACGTCGTCGGTGGTGACGGTGCGGATGGTGGCGTCGACGTCGGCGCCACGCTCGGCCAACTCTTTGACCTGGTCGTCGTAGGCGTTGCCCTTCGACAGCGCCGCCTGGAAGATCGACGGGTTGGTGGTGACGCCGACGACGCTCTTGGTATCGATGAGCTCCTGCAGATTGCCGGTCTGCAGCCGGTCGCGCGATAGATCGTCGAGCCAGACCGAGACACCGGCGGCGCTCAGGGCGGCCAGATTCGGGTTCTGCGTCATGATTGTTGCCCTTCTCGTGAGGTCTAGTTGTCTATGGATCGCTCTGCGGCTGCCGCGACGGCCTCGGGGGTGAAGCCGAACTCGCGGAACAGCGTCTTGTCGTCGGCCGATTCGCCGTAGTGCTCGATCGAGACGATCTCGCCGGTGTCACCGACCAGCTTGTACCAGCTCTGCGCGACGGCCGCCTCGACCGCCACTCGCGCCGAAACCGTCGGAGGGAGTACCGAATCGCGGTACTCCTTCGGCTGCGATTCGAACCACTCGACGCACGGCATCGACACGACGTATGCCGTGATGTCCTTTTCGGCCAAGAGTTTCTTGGCTTCCACTGCGAGCTGCAGCTCCGAGCCGGTGCCGATGATGATCACGTCGGCGTCGTCGGCGGGGTTACCGCCGCCGAGCACGTAACCACCCTTCGCCACACCCTCGGCGCTGGTGCCCTCCAGTACTGGGATGCCCTGACGGGTGAGGATGAAACCGACGGGACCGCTGCCATTACCGCGAGCGATGATGCTGCGCCACGCGTACGCGGTCTCGTTGGGATCACCTGGCCGCACGACCGAGAGGTTCGGAATCGCTCGCAGCGCGGCGAGGTGCTCGATCGGCTGATGCGTCGGCCCGTCCTCGCCGAGACCGATCGAGTCATGCGTCCAGATGTAGATGGTGTCGATGTCCATCAGCGACGCCAACCGGACTGCGGGGCGCATGTAGTCGGAGAACTGCAGGAACGTTCCGCCGAATGCGCGGGTCGGGCCGTGCAGCACGATGCCCGACAGGATCGACCCCATCGCGTGCTCGCGAATGCCGAAGTGCAGCACCCGGCCGTACCAGTCCGCGGTGAAGTCCTCGGTCGAGATCGACGGCGGACCGAAGGACTTGACACCCTTGATCGTCGTATTGTTGCTGCCCGCGAGATCGGCTGAGCCGCCCCATAATTCGGGCAGCTTCGGTGCCACGTCGTTGAGCACCTGGCCGAACGCCGCGCGCGTGGCGACTGCCTTGCTCCCCGGCTCCCAGTAGGTCAGGTCGGAGTCCCAGCCCTCGGGCAGCTCCTCGGCGGTCAACCGGTCCAGTAGCTTCTTGCGCTCGGGCTCGCGCTCGGCCCAGGCATCGAACTGCGGCTGCCACTTCTCGTGGGCCTCCTTGCCGCGCTCCACCAGCTTGCGGGTGTGCTCGATGACCTCGGGGCGCACCTCGAAGGTTTTGTCGGGGTCGAAGCCCAGCACCTTCTTGGTCGCCGCGACCTCCTCGTCGCCCAGCGCCGAGCCGTGCACACCACCGGTGTTCATCTTCGTAGGCGCGGGGTAGCCGATGATCGTCCGCACCGAGATGAACGACGGCTTGTCGGTGACCTTGCGTGCGGCCTCGATAGCTTCTTCGATTCCGGTGACGTTCTCGCCGCCCTCGACCTCCTGAACATGCCAGCCGTAAGCGCGATAGCGAGCCGGAACATCTTCGGAGAGAGCGATATTCGTGTCGTGCTCGATGGAGATCTGATTGTGGTCGTAGAACACGATGAGGTTGCCGAGCTGCTGGGTGCCCGCCAGCGAGGACGCCTCGCTGGTGACGCCCTCCTCGATGTCACCATCGGAGGCGATGACATAGATGTAGTGGTCGAACGGGCTCTCACCCCATGCCGGGTCGGGGTCGAACAGGCCGCGCTCGTAGCGAGATGCCATCGCCATGCCGACCGCCGACGCCAGCCCCTGACCCAGCGGCCCAGTCGTGATCTCCACGCCCTTGGTGTGGCGGAACTCCGGATGGCCGGGCGTCTTGGATTTCCACGTCCGCAGCGACTCGATGTCGGACAGCTCCAGGCCGAACCCACCCAGATACAGCTGGATGTACAGCGTCAGGCTCGAGTGCCCGCAGGACAGTACGAAGCGGTCCCGGCCGAGCCAGTGCACGTCGCTGGGATCGTGGCGCATCTGGCGCTGGAAGAGTGTGTACGCCAGCGGAGCCAGGCTCATCGCGGTTCCGGGGTGCCCGTTGCCCACCTTCTGCACCGCGTCGGCGGCCAGCACCCGAACGGTGTCGACCGCCACCGAGTCCACGTCGGCCCAATCGTCGGGATGGTGGGGACGGGTAAGGGTAGAAATCTCTTCGAGCGTGGTCACAGGCGCCCTCTCCTGGTCGACGGGTGAGCTCGGCAAAGCTGCCTCTTCAACCACCCTAGTGCGGGAGCGTCATCCCTTGCAGGCCGCTTGGGGGACGATTAGGCGGCCGTTCAGCAGCGGTCTACCATCCTCTGTAGTAGACGCCGCGCGCGCTGCAGCCATTTCAAGGAGTTACTGCGTGGACATTCGCGAGAGCCAGCTCCCCGTCGGGACGCACGGCCGAGTGCGCACCACGCTGTTGGGCTATCTCGCGCTGACGAAACCGCGCGTCATCGAGCTGCTCCTGGTCACCACGATCCCGGCCATGCTGCTGGCCGACCGCGGCACCGTCGATCCGCTGCTGATCCTGAACACGCTGGTCGGCGGCTTGCTGGCGGCGGCGGGCGCCAACACGTTGAACTGTGTGGCCGACGCCGACATCGACAAGAAGATGAAGCGCACCGAGCGCAGGCCGCTGGCCCGCGACACCGTGCCGCGCAGCCATGCCTTCGTCTTCGGGCTCGCCCTGTCCGTCGGCTCGTTCTTCTGGCTGTGGTGGACGACGAACATGTTGTCGGCCCACCTCGCCGGTGCGACCATCGCGTTCTACGTGCTCGTCTACACGCTGCTGCTCAAGCGCCGCACGACGCAGAACGTGGTTTGGGGCGGCGCGGCCGGCTGCATGCCGGTGATGATCGGCTGGTCGGCGGTCACCGGAACCATCCAATGGCCCGCGCTGGTCATGTTCGCGATCATCTTCTTCTGGACGCCGCCGCACACCTGGGCGCTGGCGATGCGCTACAAGGAGGACTACGCGGCGGCCGGCGTGCCGATGCTGCCCGTGGTCGCCACTGAACAACAGGTGACCAAGCAGATCCTGATCTACACCTGGCTGACGGTCGCGGCGACCCTCGCGCTCGCGCTCGCCACCGGCTGGCTGTACGCGGCCGTCGCCATCCTGGCCGGCTCCTGGTTCCTGGTGATGGCTCACCAGCTCTACGGCGGCGTGCGCCGCGGTGAGCCGGTCAAGCCGCTGCGGCTGTTCCTGCAGTCGAACAATTACCTCGCTGTGGTGTTCCTCGCGCTGGCGATCGATTCGGCCCTTGCCCTGCCGACACTGTTCACCGCCTGACGGTGACGGGTTAGGGGATCAGCACGACTGAGCCGACCGTCTTGCGGCCCTGCAGGTCGCGGTGCGCCTGCTGGGCGTCCTCGAGGCGGTATCGCTCACTGACCGTGACGTTGATGGTGCCGCCGGCGATGGCATCGAGCAGTTCTCCGGCGCGCCAGGCGAACTCATCGGGTGTGCGGGTGTAGTGCACCAGCGTCGGCCGGGTCAGGAACAACGAGCCGGCCGCGTTGAGCCGCTGCGGATCGAAAGGTGGCACCGGCCCGCTGGACGCCCCGAACAGCGCCAGCGTGCCGCGGATGGCAAGGCTGGCGATGCTGGCATCGAAGGTGTCGGCGCCGACGCCGTCGTAGACCACGGCGACCCCGCCGTCGGTGAGGTCCTTGATCTTGGCGCCGAACTCCGCGGCATCCTCGGGGTAGTCGAGAACCTCGACGGCGCCCGCCTGCCGCGACAGTTCCGCCTTCTCCGGCGTGGACACCGTGGTGATCACGCGGGCGGCCATGCTGGTGGCCCACTGCGTCAGGATCAGCCCCACGCCTCCCGCGCCGGCGTGCACCAGAACAGCATCGCCCTGCTGCACGGGATACGTCGACTTGATCAGATAGTGCGCGGTCATCCCCTTGAGCAGAGCAGCCGCGGCCACGTCGGCGCCCACGCCGTCTGGCACGTAGGCGCAGAAATCGGCTGTCGCCAAAGAATATTCGGCATAGGCGCCGTTGGCCTGGGCGGTGACCACGCGGTCGCCGACCGCCAGCGCCGCGACTTCCTCGCCGACGGCTTCGACGGTGCCGCACACCTCGTTGCCGAGGATGAACGGCAGCTCGCGCGGATACAGCCCAGAACGGAAGTACGTGTCGAGGAAGTTCACTCCGATCGCTTCGGCTTTGATCAGTACCTCACCGGGCCCGGGGGTCGGCTGTGGCTTCTTGGCGTAGGTCAGCACTTCTGGTCCGCCGGTCTCGGCGACTTCGATGGCGTACATGCTTCTATCCTGCCTTGGTATGAAACTGGCCCGCCCCGATGTCTTCCATCCGCGCGTCGTGCTGGCCGGCTGCCAGGCGTTACCCGAGGGCGAAGGTGACGATGGCGAACTCGTCGCGGCGCTGCGCCGGCGAGGACTGCACGCCCACTGGTTGTCCTGGGACGATCCGGACACACTGAAGGCTGACCTGGTGATTCTGCGGGCAACGTGGGACTACATCGAGCGGCTCGACGAGTTCCTCCAGTGGACCACCAACGTCCGTAACCTCGTCAACGCCCCCGCGGTGGTCTCGTGGAACAGCGACAAGGCATATCTGGCCGACCTCGCCGAGGCCGGTGTGCCCGTTGTCCCCAGCACGTTCATAGCCCCGGGCGAGCAAATGCACCTACCCGCGGGCGAAATCGTCGTCAAACCTGCCGTGGGCGCGGGATCCTTTGGTGCACAACGGTTCCACGACAGTCAAGCGGCCCGACGCCATGTCGCGTCGCTGCACGACGACGGCCGGACGGCGCTGGTGCAGCCCTACGACCGGCGCGTCGAAGACGGCGAGACGGCCCTGGTCTTCCTGCGCGGCCGCCAGTCGCACGCATTCACCAAGGGGCCGATCCTGCCGTCGCAGGGAGGTCAGCCCGCGTTCGACGACTCGGGCACGTACGCCGAGGAGTCGCTGACCCCGGCCGAGCCGGACTTCGAGCTATGGGATGTCGGGCATGCTGCACTGTCCGCGGCGGCCGCGCACCTCGGCATCGACGCGGCCGAGCTGCTGTACGCACGGGTCGATGTGATCGGCGGCCCTGACGATCCGCAACTGCTGGAACTCGAACTCGTCGAACCGTCGCTGGGATGGCGGCAGCTAGACGCCGCTACCCGGAGCAGCAGGCAACGCGACTTCGCCGTCGGGGTCGAGGAAACCCTCGAGCGCCTCGGGCTCGGCCCGCTCTCGCATCGACGCCCATAGCGCGGCGGTGGCCGCCGTGCACGCGGCCGCGAGGGCGACGTGCAGCGCCACCAGAGCGGCGGGGACATCGAGGGCGTATTGCACGCGCCCGACAAGGGCTTGCCCCGCCACGAGAACCAGCAGCACGGCGAGTCGCCTGACGACCGGTCGTGCTGCGTTGACCGCGCGCAGCCCGAACACCAACGCCACCAACAGCGACAGGTAAACCACCAGCAACGTTGCGTGCAGCTGCACCAGGGTGACGATTTCAACTTCAAGCCGCGGCACCGGCTGGGTGATGCTCTTGTCGCCGGCGTGCGGACCCGCGCCGGTGACCAGTGTTCCGGTCACGAGCACGGCGGCCAGCGCAATCGCACTGAGAATGGTCAACTGGCGCAACGGTTTCGGAACCCGGTGCCGCACGACGCCGGTATCGGGTTCGCAGATCTTCACGTAGAGCAGCACCGACACCCAAACCATCGTCATCGACGCCAGCAGGTGGATGGCGACCGTCCACCACAGCAGGCCGGTGAGCACCGTGATCCCGCCGATCACGGCCTGAACCACGGTCGACACCGGCATCAGCCATGCGTACACGAGGACCTCGCGGCGCCTGCGCGCGCGCGTGACGGCCAGCACCGCCAGCGCGGCGGTGAGCACCACCAGGAACGTGATCATCCGGTTGCCGAACTCGACGGCCTGGTGGATTCCCGCGACTTCAGGGTGGGGGATCGGGGTGAAGCTACCGGGGAAGCACTGCGGCCAGGTCGGGCAACCGAGACCCGACGCGGTGACGCGAACGATCGCGCCGGTTACCGCGATCCCGCCCTGCGTCAGGACGACGGCGGCGGCGATGGCGCGCTGGACCCGCAGGCTCGGCAACGGCAGAAGATCGACCAGTCGCAGGAAGATTCGTCCGACGGGCACGGCCTCGATGGTAGAGCAGGATTAACTACACGATGTAGTAGGGCTGCTTATCCGCGAGGCGCGACGAATGGCACCAGGACCTCGTCGACCAACTGCACGACGAGGTCATCATCGATCGGGTCGCCGGTGACCAACAGGCGATGCCAGAGCACGCTCTGCCCGAGCTCGCGGGCGATCTCGACGGGGACGTCGGGCCGTACGTCGCCACGTTCTATACCGCGGGCCAGCAGGGCGGCCATCTCCGTCTTACGCCAGCCGATGACATCCTGCTGAAACGCCGCCGTCAGCTCTGGATCGTGGGCCGCCGCGGCGACGGCGGCACGCAGCGCGGTGGATTCCGGCCCGGTGAACAGCGCCGCCCATCCACGCAAGATCGCGAGCATGTCGCTGCGGTAGCTGCCGGTGTCCTCATGGGGAATCGCCGTGGTCGCGATGCGCAGCAAGGTGTCGCGCAACAATGCGCCGCGGTCCGGCCACCGCCGGTACAGCACCGGCTTGCTGGTCTGCGCAGCGGCGGCGACCGCCTCCATGGTCACTCCCGTGGGCCCGTGCTCAGCGAGCAGCGCCAGTACCGCACCCCGGATGGCAGTGTCCAGCTCGTCGCCGCGACGTCGCCGCATCGCACCTCCAAAAGAAACGCTTGCGTATCTTACCGCTGAAGCCTAACCTGGCGGCATAAGAAACGCTACCGTATCTTGGAGGAATATCATGGCTCGTCCGGTGCTCTATCCGCTGCGATCCGTCGAGACCGCCACGGTGCAATGCAGCGACCATCCGCATGGCCGGCGCCGCATCACGATCGATCATCAGCCGCTGACCGGAGTAACGCCGGCGATGCTGCTCGATTGGTTCACCCATCTCGACGGCACGGTCTCCTACGGCGGGGTGGTCATCGACCGCTACCTCGCATGGCATCCGATTGACCACATCAACTGGGAACTGGCACGGCGGGCGCCCGGTGGGGGTGCGGCCGAAGGCGCGCGGTTTCGCATGGTCGAGGCGTTCGGCGGCAAGCCCGAATGCCAGATCGACGAGATCGCCCGCGTCGAGAAACTCGACCAGACCGGTATCCGGCTGGTCAAGCGGATTGCCGGAATCCCGGTCTTTCAACTTGAGCACACGTGGTCGGCCGGCAGCGACGGCGCGCACTACGTCACGGTGATGGACCTCGGTGTGCGCTCTGCGCTACTGGCCGCGGTCAATCACGTCGTGCGCAGGCGTTTTCCCGACGACAAGGTGCACGCCTGGGTCAGGCACAACATCGAAGAAGTCGGGCAGTTGGAATACCTGCTGCCGCGACTGACGTCAGGTGAAACGGAACCAGCGCAGGGCGCAGAGGGCCGCAACGGCACCCCACACCGCGAGTACCGCCAGGCCGAACCAGTCAACTGACGGCGTCATCGCCTGGGTCAGCGCCTCGGTCAGCGCTCCGGACGGCGTGAGCCTCGCGATCCACGCCAGCGCGGTGGGCACCATGTCGCTCTCGACAGTCAGCGCACCCAGCCCCGCGAACACGAACCAGAGCAGGTTCGCCACCGCCAACACGATCTCGGCGCGTAGTGTCCCGCCCAGCAGCAGGCCGAGCGCGGCGAAACCCGCCGTGCCCAGCGCGATGATCACCGCACCCAAGGTCAGACCGGCGATCGGCGGACGCCAGCCGAGCGCAAAGCCTATGGCGCCCAGCACAATTGCCTGAAAGAACACCACGGCGACCACCGCGAGGGATTTGCCCGCGATGATGCCCCAGACCGGCAGCGCGGTGGCCCCGAGGCGTTTCAGGGCGCCATAGCGGCGGTCGAACGCCACGGCGATGGCCTGTCCGGTGAAGGCCGTCGAGATCACCGCAAGCGCCATGATCGCGGGAACGAACGTCGACGCGCGGTTGTCGCCGAACGATCCGAACGGCAGCAACGTTAGGCCCACGAGCAACGTGATCGGGATGAACATGGTCAACAGCAGCTGTTCGCCGTTGCGCAGCAGGAGCTTCAGCTCGAGGCGGAACTGCGCGGCCAACATCTTCTGCACCGTGGCCGAATGCGGGTCCGGCGTGAAAGTCCCTGGCGCAAAGCGATTCGTCATCGCAACTCCCGACCGGTCAAGTCGAGGAACACGTCCTCGAGGCTGCGTTGCTCCACCCGCATATCGGTGGCCAGCACGTTGACCCGTGCACACCACGCGGTCACCGTCGCCAGCACCTGTGGGTCGATGTCGCCCTCGACAAGGTATTCGCCGGGCGCCGTCTCGGTCGCCTGATAGGTCTCGGGAAGCGCCGATATCAACAGTGACAAGTCGAGCATTCGCGGTGCGCGGAAACGCAATTGGTTCTCGGCACCGCTGCGCATCAGCTCCGCGGGCGTTCCGCTGGCCACCGCGACACCGTGATCGATGATGACGATGCGGTCGGCCAGCTCCTCGGCCTCGGTCAGCTGATGGGTGGTCAGCACCACGGTGACGCCGTCGCGGCGCAGTCCATCGATCAACTCCCACACCACGATTCGGGCATGCGCATCCATACCCGCGGTCGGCTCGTCGAGGAACACCAGCTCCGGCCTGCCCACCACGGCGCACGCGAGCGCCAACCGCTGCTGCTGGCCACCCGAGAGCCTGCGGTAGGTCGTGCGCGCCGACTCCGTCAGGCCCAGCGTGTCCATCAACCATTTGGGGTCCAGCGGGTTCGAGGCGTAGGAGGCGACGAGGTCCAGCATTTCGCCCGCCCGCGCCGCGGGGTACGCGCCGCCGCCCTGCAGCATCACACCGATCCGTTCGCGGACCGCGGCGTTGTCGCCGAACGGATCCAGGCCGAGGATCTCGATCGTGCCCGAGTCGGGCTTGATGAAGCCCTCACACATCTCGACCGTCGTGGTCTTGCCCGCGCCGTTGGGGCCGAGCAGCGCGAGCACTTCGGCGGTCTCGACGTCGAGGTCGAGACCTGCCACCGCCGTCGTCGACCCGTACCGCTTGCTGACCCCGCGCAGGCGCACGGGGACCGAGGAAGCCCCTGATCCTGGGTGGGTCACGGGGATTCAGCGTAGGCGTCGGGCTTCACCGGTGGGGTCGGCGGTAGCGGGGGCTTCTCGGCGGCGGGCTGCACGCCGTCGTCAGTGGTGTTCTCGCCGGGGATCCTTCGCCACGGCAGATGGTTGTAGGTCAGCGCCATGAGCAGCAGGGCGATCACCGTGCTCGCCACGACGGCCAGCAGGATCTGGAACAAGGTGAAGCGGTCGCCGTTGGCCGTCGGGCCGAAGATGCCCACCACCAACGTGACCACGATTGTCGTCGTGCGGAACGCCGGGCGGGTGGCCCACGCGGCGAGCGGAATGACTGCCCAGAGCACGTACCAGGGCTGAACCACCGGGAACAGCAGCACGGTCAGACCGAGTGCGACACCGAGCCCGCCGACCGGATGCAGTCGCCCGCGGAGCACTGCCAGCAGCAGCCAGGTCACCAGCACGGCGATGACGCTGACACCGATGGCACGGGTCAGCCCGAGGATCGCCGTGGTGTGATCGCCGAGCCCGAGCAGAATCCCGACCTGTCCGGTGCCCAGTGCGGCCAGGGTAGGCAGGGACATCCAGCTGCGCACCACGTTCGCGGTGCCCAGGGTGAAGAGCCAGCCGAACCCGAGTCCGCTGGCCCAGCCGATCAGCGCCATCACCGCCACCGACACCGCGGTGAGCGATCCGCCGGCGAGAATGAATGCCTTGAAAGTGCCACCCCAACGGCACGCAAGGGCCATGGCCACGAAGCCCAGTGCGAGCAGCGATGGCAGCTTGACCTGAGAAGACATCGTGATGAGCACGACGCCGATGAGGAGCATCAGCGACGGTCGCCACCGCGCCCAGGCCTCCGGTCCCTGCGGCCAGGCCAATGGTTTCGGGATCAACGGCCGGGCGGCATCGATGCCCCGCAGCGCGAACTCGGTGCCCGCCAGCATCAGGCCCAGCATCAACGCCTCGTTGTGGATGCCGGCGACCAGATGCATGATCAGCAGCGGGTTGGCCGCGCCGAGCCACAGCGCGCTCACCTCAGCCACACCGCACCGCCGCGCCAAACGTGGTGTGGCCCAAACAATCAGGCCGACACCGAGCAGCACCATCAGGCGATGACAGAGCACCGCGGCGACGATGTTCTCCCCGGTGATGCGCGATATACCCTCACCGATCCACAGGAATAGCGGCCCGTACGGCGCCGGGGTGTCGCGCCACATGTTCGGCACCGACAGCGTGAAGACGTGATCCAACCCGAGCCCGGGTGCGGGGCCGACCCGATACGGGTCGAGGCCCTTGACCGCGATCTCGCTCTGTGCCAGATAGGAGTAGACGTCGCGGCTGTACATCGGCGGCGCGATGAGCAGCGGCAGCACCCACAGCAGCAGCGTGCGGTCCAGTTGGCTGCGGGACATGCGGCGATTGCCGAGGGCGAAGCGTCCGAGCATCAACCACGCGAGCGCCATCATCACCGCGCCGGTGGTCGTCATGGTCAGCGAGACCGTCTGAATCCGCGACGGCAGGTTCAGCAGCCGAACGCCGAACGTCGGGTCCTGCACCACCGGGCGGGCGCCGACGCCCAGCGCGCCGATCGCCATCAGTACCGTGCCCGTCGCACCGAACAGGCGCGTCCTGCGCATCGCGATGACTTCGGTGTCGTTGAGTGGTGAGCCGACGGCGCGCTCGTCGGCGTGCCACTTGGCAATCGACGAGCTGAGGGAGCCGGAGCGCGCGGCCATCAGTGCAGCGTAATCGTTAGAGCGCGACGATCACCTTGCCGGTGTTTCCACCGCTGAACAACAGGTTCAATGCGTCGGGTGCGTTCTCGAGGCCCTCGACGACGTGCTCGGACGACTTGATCTTGCCTTCGGCGATCCAGCCCGCCATCTCGAGCTGGGCCTCGGGGAAGCGGTCGAGATAGTCGAGGATGATGAAGCCTTCCATGCGTCCACGGCGCACAAGCAGGGTCAGGTAGTTGCTCGGACCCACCGGCGGGCCGTCGTCGTTGTAGGTGGAGATCGCGCCGCACAGCACGACGCGGCCCCGCAGCGCCAGATTCGCGAGACAGTCGTTGAGGATCGACCCGCCGACGTTGTCGAAGTACAGGTCGATGCCGTCGGGGCAGGCGTCGTGAAGACGTGCGGCGACGTTCTGGGACTTGTAGTCGATCGCCTCGTCGAAGCCGAGTTCGTCGACGATGTGGGCGCACTTCTCGGGCCCGCCCGCGATCCCGACGACCTTCTTCGCACCCTTGATCTTCGCGATCTGGCCGGCCGCCGAGCCGGTGGCGCCCGCGGCGCCGGAGACCACCACGACGTCGCCCTCTTTGATCTGACCGACGTCGGTGATGCCGAAGTAGGCGGTCATGCCGGTGACGCCAAGGATGCCGATGGCGATTCCGGGTGGCACGCCGTCCGGCAGCACGGTCATCGCCTTCTCGCCCGCATCCGCGATCACGTAGTCCTGCCACCCGGTCATGCCGAACAGCAGCTGACCTGGCTGATACGCGTCGGTCCGGCTCTCGATGACCTCACCGACGCCGCCGCTGCGGATGACCTCGCCGATCTGGATCGGCGGCAGATAGCTGGGCACGTCGTCCATCCACGTGCGAATCGTGGGGTCGATGGACAGATACCGGACCTTCACCAGAGCCACGCCGTCGACGGGTTCGGGTGCCGGTTCCGGCTCCATACGCACGGTGCTCTCATCGACGAGTCCGGAGGGACGGGCGGCCAGGACGAGTCGTCGGTTCGTTTCACTCACCCGGCGATCGTATGACGGCGCTCACGTAAGGGTGACCTTGCTAGACCGGGTTTCCGAATTCCGTCACAATGGTGTTGTGAAATTCGGCCCGGACGGAACCGATCGCCACACCCGTGGCGCCATCGTCCGGCACCTGCTGGAGTCCGGACCCGTCACCGCAGGTGAGATAGGCGAGCAGCTCGGAATCTCGGCCGCGGGCGTGCGCAGGCATCTCGACGCGCTGATGGACGCCGGAGATGCACAGTCCAGCGCGGCAGCGGCCTGGCAACACAGCGGGCGAGGACGTCCCGCCAAGCGCTACCGGTTGACCGCGGCCGGACGCGCCAAGATGGGTCACGCCTATGACGACCTCGCGGCCGCGGCCATGCGCCAGCTACGCGAGATCGGTGGCGACGACGCCGTGCGCACGTTCGCCCGCCGCCGCATCGACACCATCCTCTCGGGAGTAACCGAGGGACCCGATGACGTTGAATCAGTCGTCGAGCGTGTAGCAGGAGCACTGACCGAGGCCGGGTATGCCGCAACCGCCACAGAGGTGAGCGCCCCGTTGCACGGAATCGAGCTATGCCAGCATCACTGCCCGGTATCGCACGTCGCCGAAGAGTTCCCCGAGCTGTGCGAGACCGAGCGAGAGGCCTTCGCCGAGATCCTGGGTACGCATGTACAGAGGCTCGCCACGATCGTCAACGGTAACTGCGCGTGTACGACGCACGTGCCGCTCACCGAGAGCAACACCCTTCGGCACACAGCCCCCGCCGAAGCCACCACCACACACAAGCTAGGAGCGTCGACATGACGACCACCCCCGAGGCCCTGACCCAGGAGCAGACCATCGAGTCGCTGGGTCGATACGGCTATGGCTGGGCGGATTCCGACGTCGCGGGCGCCAGCGCTCAGCGCGGGCTGTCTGAGGCAGTGGTGCGCGACATCTCCGCCAAGAAGAGCGAGCCCGAATGGATGCTGCAGACCCGGCTGAAGGCGCTGCGCACATTCGACAAGAAGCCGATGCCGAATTGGGGTTCCAACCTCGAGGGCATCTACTTCGACAACATCAAGTACTTCGTGCGGTCCAGCGAAAAGCAGGCCGCCACGTGGGATGACCTGCCTGAGGACATCCGGAACACCTACGACAAGCTCGGCATCCCCGAGGCGGAGAAGCAGCGCCTGGTGTCCGGTGTCGCCGCGCAGTACGAGTCGGAGGTCGTCTACCACTCGATCCGCGAGGATCTGGAGGCTCAAGGCGTCATCTTCCTGGACACCGACTCCGGGCTACGTGAGCATCCCGAGCTCTTCAAGCAGTACTTCGGCACGGTGATCCCGGCCGGTGACAACAAGTTCTCCGCGCTGAACACCGCTGTCTGGTCGGGTGGTTCGTTCATCTACGTGCCAAAGGGTGTCCACGTCGACATCCCGCTGCAGGCGTACTTCCGCATCAACACCGAGAACATGGGCCAGTTCGAGCGCACGCTGATCATCGTCGACGAAGACGCCTACGTGCACTACGTCGAGGGGTGTACTGCGCCGATCTACAAGAGCGACTCGTTGCACTCGGCCGTTGTCGAGATCATCGTGAAGCCTGGTGGCCGTTGCCGTTACACGACGATTCAGAACTGGTCGAACAACGTCTACAACCTCGTCACGAAAAGAGCGCGGGCGGAAGCCGGCGCCACCATGGAGTGGGTCGACGGCAACATCGGCTCAAAGGTCACGATGAAGTACCCCGCCGTGTGGATGACCGGCGAGCACGCCAAGGGCGAGGTGCTTTCGGTGGCGTTCGCGGGCGAGGGTCAGCATCAGGACACCGGCGCGAAGATGCTTCACCTGGCGCCGAACACCTCGAGCAACATCGTGTCGAAGTCTGTCGCACGCGGCGGCGGTCGCGCGTCCTATCGCGGCCTGGTTCAGGTCAACAAGGGTGCGCACGGCTCGCGGTCCAGCGTGAAATGCGATGCGCTACTTGTCGACACCATCAGCCGCAGTGACACCTATCCCTACGTCGACATCCGCGAGGACGACGTCACTATGGGCCACGAAGCCACGGTGTCGAAGGTCAGCGAGGACCAGCTGTTCTATCTGATGAGCCGCGGGATGACCGAGGACGAGGCGATGGCGATGGTGGTGCGCGGCTTCGTCGAGCCGATCGCGAAGGAACTCCCGATGGAATACGCACTCGAACTGAACCGTCTGATCGAGCTGCAGATGGAAGGCGCGGTCGGCTAGATGACTCAGAACCTCACCAATGCGGTCGAGGGCGCCAACAAAGGGGAGTTGTTCACGTCGTTCGACGTCGACGCTTTCGAGGTGCCCGGCGGCCGCGACGAGATCTGGCGCTTCACCCCGCTCAAACGCCTGCGCGGTCTGCACGACGGATCCGCCGTAGCCACCGGCGCCGCGACCATCGAGGTATCCGAATGCGCGAGCGTCAGCGTGGAAACGGTGCGCCGCGGCGACGAGCGCCTCGGCCAGGGCGGCGTACCCGCTGATCGAGTTGCCGCCCAAGCGTTCTCGTCGTTCAACAGTGCGACCCTGGTGACCGTCCCGAGGAACGTCGTCTGCGAACAGCCCATCGAAATCGGCATCACCGGCCCGGGCGAGGGTGCGACGGCCTACGGTCACCTGCAGGTGCGCGTTGGCGAGCTCGGTGAAGCTGTGATCGTCATCGATCATCGCGGCAGCGGAACGTACGCCGACAACGTCGAATTCGTCGTCGAGGACGCGGCACGGCTGACCGTCGTGTCGATCGTCGATTGGGCCGACGACGCCGTTCACGTCAGCAGCCATCACGCTGCGCTGGGCAAGGACGCGGTGCTGCGGCACGTCGCGGTCACCCTGGGCGGTGACCTGGTGCGACTCACTGCGCGGACCACGTTCTGTGCGCCGGGCGGCGACGCCGAGCTGCTCGGCCTGTATTTCGCCGACGATGGCCAGCACTTCGAATCGCGTCTGCTCGTCGACCACGCCCAGCCCAACTGCCGCTCACATGTCACGTACAAGGGTGCGCTGCAAGGTGATCCGGACTCCGCGAAACCCGATGCGCACACCGTGTGGGTCGGCGACGTGCTGATCCGGGCGGCGGCGACGGGCACCGACACGTTCGAGACCAACCGCAACCTCGTGCTCACCGACGGCGCCCGCGCCGACTCGGTGCCGAACCTCGAAATCGAGACCGGCGAGATCGCCGGCGCCGGGCACGCCAGTGCCACCGGACGGTTCGACGACGAGCAACTGTTTTACCTGCAGGCACGCGGTATCCCCGAGGACCAGGCCAGGCGCCTTGTCGTCCGGGGCTTCTTCGGCGAGCTCATTCAGAAGATCGCCGTTCCCGCAGTGCGAGAACGCCTCACCGAGGCCATCGAACACGAACTAGAAATCACCGAATCGAGGACAGCCACCTCATGACCACACTGGAAATCAAGGACCTGCACGTCAGCGTCGTCTCCAAGGAAGACGGGACCGACATCCCGATCCTGAAAGGCGTCACGCTCACCGTGAACTCGGGGGAGACCCACGCGCTGATGGGCCCCAACGGGTCCGGCAAGTCGACCCTGTCGTACGCCGTCGCGGGTCATCCGAAGTACACCGTGACGTCCGGCTCGATCACGCTGGACGGTCAGGATGTGCTGGAAATGAGCATCGACGAACGCGCCCGCGCCGGTCTGTTTCTCGCCATGCAGTACCCCGTCGAGGTGCCCGGCGTGTCCATGTCGAACTTCCTTCGCACCGCCGCCACCGCCGTGCGCGGTGAGGCACCCAAGCTGCGGCACTGGGTCAAAGAGGTCAAGAGCGCCATGGAGGGCCTCGACATCGACCCGTCGTTCTCCGAACGCAGTGTCAACGAAGGCTTTTCCGGCGGCGAGAAGAAGCGCCACGAGATCCTGCAGCTGGAACTGCTCAAGCCCAAGATCGCGATCCTCGACGAGACCGACTCCGGTTTGGACGTCGACGCGCTGCGGGTGGTCAGCGAAGGTGTGAACCGGTACGCCGAAGCGGCCCACGGAGGGCTGCTGCTCATCACGCACTACACCCGCATCCTGCGCTACATCCAGCCGCAGTTCGTGCATGTGTTCGTGGGCGGCCGCATCGTCGAGTCCGGTGGTCCCGAGCTGGCCGAAGAACTCGACGCCAACGGATACGAGCGCTTTACCCAGGCGGTCGGAGCCTGACATGACCACGTCGGTCGAGAAGTCGGCGCAGCCCTTCGATCTCAACCTGGATGTCACGCGGATCAGGGCGGACTTCCCGATTCTTGCTCGCGTCATGCGCAGCGGAAACCAGTTGGCGTACCTCGATTCCGGCGCCACCTCGCAACGCCCGCTGCAGGTCCTCGACGCCGAGCGTGACTTCTTGACCACGTCCAACGGCGCGGTCCACCGCGGGGCGCACCAGCTGATGGAGGAGTCCACCGACGCCTACGAGAAGGGCCGTGCCGATGTCGCGGCCTTCGTCGGGGCCGACACCGACGAGCTGGTATTCACGAAGAACGCCACGGAGGCCATCAACCTGGTGTCCTATGCGGTCGGTGACGATCGATTCCCCCGAGCGATCGGCCCCGGCGATGTCATTGTCACCACCGAGCTGGAACACCACGCAAACCTCATCCCGTGGCAGGAGTTGGCGCGTCGGACCGGCGCCACGCTGAAGTGGTACGGCGTGACCGACGATGGGCGGATCGACCTCGATTCGCTCGAGCTCGACGAGCGCGTGAAACTGGTAGCGTTCAGCCATCATTCGAACGTCACGGGTGCCGTCGCCCCGGTGGCCGAACTGGTGGCGCGGGCCAACGCGGTCGGCGCGCTGACCTTGCTGGATGCCTGCCAGTCGGTGCCGCACCAGCCGGTCGACTTCCACGGACTCGGCGTCGACTTCGCAGCTTTCTCCGGTCACAAGATGCTGGGGCCCAACGGTATCGGCGTGCTCTACGGCAGGCGTGACGTGCTCGACCAGCTGCCCCCGTTCATCACCGGCGGCTCGATGATCGAGACGGTGACGATGGATACCACCACGTACGCACCCGCGCCGCAACGCTTCGAGGCCGGGACGCCGATGACCTCCCAGGTCGTCGGACTTGCCGCGGCCGCACGGTATCTCACCGAGATCGGGATGCCCGCCGTCGAGGCGCACGAGGCCGACTTGGTGGCCGCCGCGCTCGAGGGGCTATCGGCCGTCGATGGCGTGCGCATCATCGGACCGACATCCATGGAGCATCGCGGTTCGCCGGTGTCGTTCGTGCTGGACGGCGTCCACGCCCACGATGTCGGCCAGGTCCTCGACGACGAAGGTGTCGCCGTGCGCGTCGGGCACCACTGTGCGTGGCCGCTGCATCGCCGGTTCGGCATCGCGGCGACCGCGCGGGCGTCCTTCGCCGTCTACAACACTCACGACGAGGTCGACCGCCTGGTCGCCGGCGTCAAGCGAGCGGTGGAGTTCTTCGCGTGAGACTCGAGCAGATGTATCAGGAAGTGATCCTCGATCACTACAAGCACCCGCATCATCGGGGGTTGCGCGAGCCGTACAACGCGGAGTCCTATCAGGTGAACCCGACATGCGGGGACGAGGTGACGCTGCGCGTGACGTTGTCCGACGACGGTGAGCAGGTCTCCGATATCTCGTATGACGGGCAGGGTTGTTCGATCAGCCAGGCCTCGACGTCGGTGCTCACCGATCAGGTGATCGGGCAGGACATCGGTACGGCGCTGAAGACGGTAGCGGCGTTCACCGAGATGATTTCGTCGCGCGGAGCGGTCGAGGGCGACGAGGATGTGATCGGAGACGGCATCGCGTTCGCGGGTGTCTCGAAGTACCCGGCGCGGGTGAAATGCGCGCTGCTGGGTTGGATGGCCTTCAAGGATGCGCTTGTTCAGGCCAGTGAGGAGATTTCAGATGAGCGACACCGCAGTGCCTAGCGACGAAATGCTTGCCGACCTGGAAGAGGCGATGCGCGACGTCGTCGATCCGGAGCTCGGGATCAACGTCGTCGACCTCGGTCTCGTCTACGGCTTGAACGTCGAGAAGGGCGAGCAGGGCGACGTCGCGTTGATCGACATGACGCTGACGTCGGCGGCCTGCCCGCTGACCGACGTGATCGAGGACCAGTCGCGTACCGCACTGGTCGGCAGCGGTCTGGTCAAGGAGATCAAGATCAACTGGGTGTGGAATCCGCCGTGGGGACCGGACAAGATCACCGAGGATGGCCGCGAACAGCTGCGCGCGTTGGGCTTTACCGTCTGACCGACGTCAGACTTTGACCACCGATCCAGTCGGCCCCAGTCGCTGGGCGAGCTCCCGCACGTCCGCGACGATGATGTCGGGCTGAGGTAACTCCGGAATGGGCACTGGAGCGTTACCGGGGCGGGTGAGCAGCGCGCCGCTGAACCCCGCCGACTGTGCACCGACGGTGTCCCACACGTGAGCGGCGACCATCATGCAGTCCGATGGCTCCACATTGAGCTCGTCGGCCACTCCGGTGTAGAGCCCTGGAGAGGGCTTGAACACGCGCCAGGTGTCGACACTGAACTGCCGTTCGAAGAACTGGGCAAGGCCGGCGCTCGCCAAGGGTGTCGGCACACCAGGTTTCGGCGGCGAATTCGTCAGCGTGACAAGCCGATACCCCTGTGCACGTAGAGCTGCCAGCCCGTCGGCGACATCCGGGTGGGCGGGCATCGTGCGCATGCCGTAGGCCAGGTCCTCGAGGTCGCCCTCGGTGATCGACGTCTGGCGACTGCCGCCGATCATCCGCAGCACCGCTTGTCCGAGAGCGAAGAAGTCGACGTAGTTGCCGGACAGCGTGACCGCCATCGAATACATGACGAGTTGGTTGAACCACTCGCGGAGCACGCCGCGGTCGCCGAACATCCGCTCGAAGTGCGGCGCCAGCGACTCGATGTCGAGCAGCGTCTCGTTGACATCGAATACGAGGACCGCTAAGCGCTCGGTCATTTCGGTTGCCATGCCAATCCCATTGTCGTGACCTGTGGATATCTACGCGGCGATTCGCTGCAGGAACGACCGCATGAGTTCGGCGACATCTTCGGCAGCGGTCTCCAGCAGGAAGTGGCCGCCCTCGAGGAGGTGGATCTCGGCGTGGTGCGCGTCCTTGCCGAACGCGCGGGCGCCGTCAGGCCCGAAGATCGGGTCGGCCTGACCCCACACGGCGAGCACCGGGACCTTGCTGGTGCGCAGGTAGTCATGCAGCGCCGGATACATCGGCGCGTTGGTCGCGTAGTCGCGGAACAGCGTGAGCTGGATTTGGTCGTTGCCCGGCCGGCTCACCAGGGCCGCATCGTGGATCCACGTGTCGGGACTCACGAGGGATTCGTCGTCGACACCGGTGACGTACTGCCATCTGATTCCCTCGATGCTGAGCGCGCTGCGCACTCCGGCCTCGGTCTCGGGGTTCTGGTCGCGCTGGTAGTCCCAGACCGTGTTCCAGAAACTCTCGACGAAGCCCTCGTCGTAGCCGTTGCCGTTCTGCGTGACGATCGCGCTGATCGCCTGCGGGTGCCGCAGCGCCAGGCGCCATCCGATGGGCGCGCCGTAATCCTGGACGTAGATGGCATATCGTCTCACCCCCAGTTGGGCAAGAAGTCCTTCGGTGAGGTCGGTCAGCGCGTCGAAGGTGTAATCGAATTCGTCGACGGACGGCGCGTCGGAGAGTCCGAAGCCGAGGTGGTCCGGTGCGATTACGTGGTAGCGGTCGGCGAGCCGGGGGATGAGGTCGCGAAACATGAACGAACTCGTGGGGAAGCCATGCAGTAGGACGAGCGTCGGCGCATCCTGCGGGCCCGCTTCGCGGTAGAACAACCGATGGTGATCGACGGTGGCGTAGCGGTGGTGTACCTGAACTCCCATGACTAACTCCTTTTATATTCGTTACCAGTTAGTCACATGTCTACTCGCTTTGGTGTAACCTGTCAATATCAATTTGGAGGTTAGATATGGATTTGGTGGTGGCGGCCCCGCCGGACGAGGCGTTTCTGCTCGATCTGCTCAACACAACGCCTGTCATCGACGGCATCGTGCATGACGGTCTCGCTGATTCGGCAGAAGCGAAGGTCTGGATGCGTGCGCACGATGTCGCGTACACCAAGGCAGAGCTCGCAACCCTGCGCCAGGCACGCTCGACTCTGCAGAAGGTGGTGCGCGGCCAGGCCGATCCCACGGCGCTCAAGCGCTTTGTCGACGACGTCCGCGTGCGGCCGGTCGCAGGCGACGACGGCTTGGACTGGCGGGTCGACGGTGCTTCCGGCGCCGCGCGTGCGGTCCTGGCCTGGGACGCGCTGCGAATCTTCAGCCCGGGCCGGCTGCGTCCATGCGCTAACGACGAATGCCGGTTGTTCCTCATCGACCGCAGCAAGCCCAACACCGCCAGATGGTGTTCGATGGCCATCTGCGGCAACCGGCTGAAAGCCCGCAGGCACTACCGTCGCGCGCGGGCGGCCGAGGCATGACCAGGCCCGTGGTTCCCACCCTGGTATCCCCCAACATCGGGATGCCCGCCGATGTGCCGTGGCGGGGTAAGACCGTCCACACCGGCATCTACAAGAAGCCGGTGCAGGGTCCGGTGATGGTGCGACGCTTGAATATCGACGGCGACGGTCAGGGCGACCTCAACGGACACGGCGGCGAACAACGCGCCGTCATGGTTTACCAGACGGAGTCGTATGAGCACTGGCAGCGCCATTTCGGCCGTGACCACCTCGAGCCGGGCACGTTCGGCGAGAACTTCACGATCACCGGCCTCAGCGACGACGAGGTGTGCATCGGGGACAGGTATCGCATCGGGGAGGCCGAGTTCGAGGTCACTCAGCCGCGTGTGACGTGCTTTCGCGTCGGCATTCGGCTCGGCGAGCCCGAGATGCCCAATCTTCTTGTCGCCCATCACCGCCCGGGGTTCTACTTCCGCGTCATCGAAGAAGGTCATGTTGCGTCAGGCGACGAGATCGTGCGGACACGGCGCGGACGCCACGCGCTGAGCGTCGCCGACGTGGACGCGTTGCTGTATCTGCCCGACCGCGACGTCGACATGCTCCGCAAGGCGGTAGACATCCCCGCGCTGAGCCCCGGGTGGCAGCAGTCCTTCGCCGAACTGCTCGCCGCGCATGACAGTCCTTCCGGCGCAACGTCGCCGACGATCGGCGTCGAACCCGGCTGGCACGGATTCCGCGCCCTGCGGGTGGCCGAAACCCGCCGCGAAAGCCCGTCCGTCCTTTCGATCGAGCTCGAAACCACCGATGGCGCGGCGTTGCCCACCGCGCGGCCCGGACAGTTCCTGACGCTGCGTGTCCCGGCGGGCGTCCCCGCACCACTGCGCAGCTATTCGCTGTCGAGCACCGGCCACCGTTACCGGATCAGCGTTAAGCGCGAGGAGCGGGGCCGGGTGAGCACGTGGATCCACGAAAACCTCAGCCCAGGCGCCGTGGTCGAGGCGGCCGCTCCCCGTGGTGACTTCTATTTGGGCGACGAGACCGATCCGGTGGTGCTCGTGTCGGCGGGTATCGGCGTCACCCCGGTGCTCGCGATGCTGCACGCGTTGGCCGCGCAGCGCAGCGAGCGAGACGTCTGGTGGCTGCACATCACCCGTGATGCGCAGAGCCTGACATTCGGCGGCGAAGTCGACGATCTCATCGGCTCGCTGCCCAACGCGCGGCAGCGGATCTTCTACACCGCCGAGGGCGGCAGGCCGGGGATCGCGGCAGTCGAAGCGCTCGGTCTGCCCCGCGACGCGATCGCGTACCTCTGTGGGCCGGAACAGTTCATGGCCGACATGCGGGATGCGCTCGCGGACGCCGGGATCGACGAATCCCGCATCCACTCCGAACTCTTCGGCGCGCTGCCGCCGATCAACCCCGGCATCACCGACGCACCACAGCGGCCACCACACCTACCCGACGGCCCGCAAGGCACCGGGCCGGCGGTGTCGTTCGCGCGCAGCGGAATCACCGTCAACTGGTCGGACGACTACGCCAGCATTCTCGAACTCGCCGAGGCGTGCGATGTCCCGACGCGCTTCTCCTGCCGCAGCGGTGTGTGCCACATCTGCGTCACGCCGTTGGTGGACGGGACCATCGCCTACCGGCAGCCGCCGCTGGAGTTGCCCGAGCAGGGGACCGTCCTGATCTGTTCTGCGAAACCGTCGCTGGGCGTCGTATTGGACCTCTGAGCCGTCGGCTGATCGGTCAGACTGTGTCGTGTGGTCACGATTCCGGCGGTGGTGTGGCGGGGCGGGTTCGCGCTTCGCGCGCTGACGACCGGCGGCGTCGTCGGGCTCTGTGTCGGCGTGCTGGCGTGGCTCGATTCGGGGTTCTGGATTTCTGGTGTGATCGTGCTCGTCGTCGTCGGCACGTTCTACGGAGCCTGGATGGCCCGCCGCATGGCGCGCTACTGGCCGGGTGCCAAAGACCTGACGGGTAAAGAGCGGGTCGCGGTGGCGATAGCGGTGCGGCGCGGTGAGCCGATCGAGGACGCTCGACTGTCGCAGCCCGTCATCGACTACAGCAGCGGGTTGCACGACGCCGCCGAGAAGGGACGGTGGTTGCGCTGGTTGCTGGTGTTAGTCCTCGTCGTCGCGTTGGGAACGGCGGTATGGGACACCGTGTACGGCTCATGGGGCAGTCTCATCGCGTCGGCCGTCTATCTGGCGGCCCTTGCGGTCGAGGTGTTATGGGTGCCCAGGTGGCAGGAGAGGCTGCTCAACAACGCGGATCGAGCTGCGGACAAAGCGCGCCGGCCGGACCCTGCCGATCGGCCACCCGAGATCGCGTAGCTGCCTATGCTGATATCGCGGCCAGGGTCCGCGAAGGAAGGGCGCCGAGATCATGAGTATCACCGCTGAACCCGTTGTCCCGCTGAGCAATACGGATAAATTTTTCATCGGTGGCGATTGGGTCAAACCGACTTCGGATGCCGTGTTGGACGTCATCGACTCGGCGAGCGAGCAGGTGTACTACCGAGTTCCGGAGGCGCAACCCGCTGACATGGATCTCGCCATCGGTGCCGCTCACCGGGCGTTTCACACCGGCCCGTGGCCGCGGATGACCCACGCCGAGCGTGCCGGCTATTTGCGCTCCATGGCCGACGCGCTCCAATCGCGAGCCTCGGACTACAGCGCGATGTGGCCGCGAGAGTCGGGAGTGGTGCACGCGTATGCCCGGGCCAGCGAGGCGGGTAGCGCCGACACGCTGCGGTACTACGCCGGCTTGGCCGACGACTACCCATTCGAGGAACCGTTCTCCCCGAGCGCGACGTCGCTTGCGGGTGGAGGTTTCGGCCTTCTGGTCCGGGAACCCGTCGGGGTGGTGGGTGCCATCATCCCGTGGAACGCGCCGCTGCCGCTGATCCTGTACAAGGTGGCACCCGCGCTGCTGGCCGGTTGCACGGTGATCGTGAAGGTTTCCCCCGAGGCTCCGGGTGCGGGGTATCTGATCGCCGAGATTGCCGAGGAGGTGGGCCTGCCGGGCGGAGTGCTGAACGTCATCACCGCCGACCGCGAGGTGTCCGAGCTCATGGTGCGAGACCATCGCGTCGACAAGATCGCGTTCACCGGATCCACGGCGGCTGGCCGCAAGATCGGGGCGATCTGCGGCGAGCGAATCGCGCGATTTACGCTCGAGCTGGGTGGTAAGTCGGCCGCGGTGATTCTCGACGACGCCGACATCAACGTAGCGGCAATGACGTTGGCCGGCGCGGAATGCTTTCTGTCCGGCCAGGTATGCGCCTCGCTTACCCGGATCGTGGTGCCACGTCAACGGCACGACGAGTTCGCCGACGCGTTGGCCGCGGCATTTTCAGCGGTACAGGTCGGCGACCCATTCGACGCCGCTACGCAGATGGGGCCGCTTGCGATGGAACGCCAGCGCGATCGGGTGGAGCACTACATCGCCAAAGGCATCGAGCAGGGCGCAACCCTCGTAACCGGGGGAGGCCGTCCCAAACACCTCGATCGCGGCTACTACATCGAGCCAACGGTGTTCGCAGGGGTAGACAACAAGCACGTCATCGCCCAGGAGGAGATCTTCGGTCCCGTTCTCAGTGTGATCCCCGCCGACAACGACGAGCACGCGGTCGATATCGCCAACGACACCATTTATGGACTCAATGCGGCGGTCTTCACGCCCGACGCGGCGCGGGCGCGGGAGGTTGCGGGCCGACTGCGTTCGGGGACCGTCGGACACAACGGCATGAGGATCGATTTCGACTCCGCATTCGGTGGGTTCAAGCAGTCCGGAATCGGACGGGAAGGCGGCCGGGAGGGACTGCTGCCGTATCTGGAGACCAAGACGGTGCTGCTGGACACGGCGCCCTAGTTGGCATTGGCCCGAAAGTCTCTATAACGCCGAGCCCCATCTGGTACCCAAGTCAGTGTGAGCTTCGAGGCGAACTACGTCAGGACGCGGCGCCAGCTGCGCGGCGTGGCCGAAAGCCTGATCGCCGGACCGCAATACCGATCGGCGGGCACCATCCGGCTCGCGGTGCGCCCGGACGGATTCTCGGCGGTGACGATTCCGGTCGCGGTGCACGGCACCGAACTGGTCCTGCCGAATCATGCGGTCCCGTTGGAGGGCCCCATGAGTTCGATAGCCGAGGCCGCGGGCATCATCGCCGGCCCACCCGAGGGCGTCTACACGATCGTCGATGCGCTGCCGCCAGACGCCGATCTGAGGCTCGACGCGCATGCCGCCGAATGGGTCAACCGCAGCCACTATGCGGGTGGGTACGCATTGAAGACGTTTCTGCCCGAATGTCATCCGGTGCTGTGGCCCGAACACTTCGACGTGGCGGTGACCCAGGACGAAGTCAACTACGGCGTATCCGCCGGAGACGCTCAGCATCCGACGCCCTACGCGTACGTAGGCCCGCAGTCGGTGCCCACCGGCGAATTCTGGAACGCGTCGTTCGGCGCCCTCTACCCGCTGGACCCCGCAGCACATATCGACAGCCTCGCGAGCCACATCGCCGACTTCTTCGAACGTGGCCGCAGTGAATTGGACAGGAGCGCGTCATGACCGAGATCGACCTCGATTTCAGTGGCATCAGGGCACTTTTCATCAACTGCACGCTCAAGCGATCGCCCGAAGTCAGCAATACCCAGGGACTGATCGACATCAGTTCGGCGATCATGGCTAAGCACGGCGTGGAAACAGACGTGGTGCGTGCCGTCGACCACGACATCGCCACCGGGGTGTGGCCGGATATGCGTGAGCACGGGTGGTCCGCCGACGATTGGCCGGCCATCTTCGAAAAGGTGCTGGCCTCCAATATTCTGGTGCTCGCGGGTCCGATCTGGCTCGGCGACAACAGTTCGATGATGAAGCGGGTGCACGAGCGGTTGTACGGCGGCTCGCATCTGCTCAACGATGCCGGCCAATACCTCTATTACGGACGGGTCGGCGGGTGTCTGATCACCGGCAATGAGGATGGCGTCAAGCACTGCGCCCAGAATGTGCTCTACACACTGCAGCACATCGGTTACACCATTCCGCCCCAGGCCGACGCGGGGTGGATCGGAGAGGCGGGGCCGGGTCCTTCGTATCTGGATCCCGGATCGGGCGGACCTGACAACGACTTCACCAACCGCAACACGACGTTCATGACGTGGAATCTGATGCACCTGGCTCGCATGCTCGCGCGGGCCGGAGGAGTGCCGGCCTACGGCAACATCCGTGCGGGATGGGACGCGGGATGTCGCTACGACTTCGCTAATCCGGAATACCGCTGAGCCATACCCCTGGTTGCCCTGACCACATACTGGGAACAGACTGTCTGAGCCTGACGTTAGGAGAAACGTGGCTACCAAAGACATCACCGCCGAACAATTCAACGAGACCATCACGGACAACGACATCGTGTTGGTCGATTTCTGGGCGTCGTGGTGCGGGCCGTGTAAGGCATTTGCTCCGACTTTCGCCGCGTCCTCGGAGCAACACCCCGACGTCGTCTTCGCGAAGGTCGACACCGAGGCGGAGCAGGAGCTCGCCGCGGCTGCCGACATCCGCTCGATCCCGACCCTGATGGTGTTCAAGAAGGGCAAGCTGGTCTTCAACCAGGCAGGAGCGCTGCCGCCGGCCGCACTCGAAGACCTGGTTCAGAAGGTGAAGGACTTCGACGTCGACGCGGCGATGGCCGCTCAGGAGAACGGTCAGCCCGAGTAACGATTGCACGCGATAGCGTGCAGTCCGTGACCGAGCAGCCAGAGCAAAACTTCGTCCTCGTCGACCGGCCGCGCCCGCATGTGGCGTTGGTGACGCTGAACCGTCCTGAGCGAATGAATTCCATGGCGTTCGACGTCATGGTCCCGCTCAAGGCGGTCCTCGACGAGCTCACCTACGACAACTCGGTGCGGGTGATCGTGCTCACAGGTGCTGGTCGGGGATTCTCCTCGGGTGCCGATCACAAGTCGGCGGGCTCCGTACCTCACATCGACGGGCTCACCCGTCCCAGCTTCGCGCTGCGGTCCATGGAGGTGCTCGACGATGTGATCCTGGCGCTACGAAAGATGCACCAGCCGGTCATCGCCGCGGTCAACGGCGCCGCGATCGGCGGTGGACTGTGCCTGGCTCTGGCCTGCGACATCCGTGTTGCCGCAGCTGGGGCGTACTTTCGCGCCGCGGGGATCAACAACGGGCTGACGGCAAGCGAGCTCGGTCTGTCGTATCTGCTGCCCCGCGCGATCGGCACCTCTCGGGCATTCGAGCTGATGCTGACCGGCCGCGACGTGGACGCCGACGAAGCCCAGCGCATCGGACTCGTGTCGCAGGCCGTACCCGACGCGGAGCTGCTTGACGTCTGCTACGACATCGGCGAGCGCATCGCGTCGTTCTCCCGGCCGGGAATCGAGTTGACCAAGCGCACGCTTTGGAGTGGACTTGACGCCGGTAGCCTGGAGGCACACATGCAGGCCGAAGGCCTGGGACAACTCTTCGTCCGACTGCTCACCGCCAATTTCGAAGAAGCGGTTGCAGCGCGCGCGGAGAAGCGTGCCCCGGTCTTCACCGACGACAAATAAGAACCAAGGAGAGTGCAGCGTGATCACCGCAACGGACCTGGAGGTCCGCGCCGGCGCGCGCACGCTGCTCTCGGCCGAAGGTGCCGCGCTGCGGGTGCAGCCCGGAGACCGTATCGGTCTGGTCGGACGCAACGGCGCCGGCAAGACCACCACCATGCGGATTCTGGCAGGGGAGGGCGAGCCCTACGCGGGCACGATCACCCGCGCGGGTGACGTCGGTTATCTGCCGCAGGATCCCAGGGAGGGTGACCTCGACGTGCTGGCCCGCGATCGCGTGCTGTCGGCGCGCGGCCTGGATTCGCTGCTCGCGGATCTGGAGAAACAGCAGGCGTTGATGGCCGAGGTCGCCGACGACGACGCGCGCGACAAGGCGGTCCGCCGCTACGGCCAGCTCGAGGAGCGGTTCGCCGCGCTCGGCGGTTACGCCGCCGAAAGCGAGGCGGGCCGCATCTGCGCGAGTCTCGGCTTGGCGGAACGTGTTCTGACCCAGCCACTGCGGACGCTGTCCGGGGGCCAGCGCCGGCGAGTGGAACTCGCACGAATCCTGTTCGCCGCATCCGAATCCGGTGCCGGTTCGTCGACGACGCTCTTACTCGACGAGCCGACCAACCACCTCGACGCCGACTCCGTGGGCTGGCTGCGGGAATTCCTCCAGCAGCACAAGGGCGGACTCATCGTCATCAGCCACAACGTCGATCTGCTTGCCGACGTGGTCAACCGCGTCTGGTTCCTCGACGCGGTGCGGGGTGAGGCCGACGTCTACAACATGGGCTGGCAGAAGTACCTCGACGCGCGCGCCACCGACGAGCAGCGTCGCCGCCGCGAACGCGCCAATGCCGAACGCAAGGCCAGTGCGCTGCGGACGCAGGCCGCGAAGATGGGCGCCAAGGCCACCAAAGCCGTTGCGGCACAGAATATGTTGCGTCGAGCCGACCGGATGATGGCGGCGCTGGACGAGGAGCGAGTGGCCGACAAGGTGGCGCGGATCAAGTTCCCGACGCCGGCGTCGTGCGGCCGGGTGCCCCTGGTCGCCAAGGGGCTGACGAAGAATTACGGGTCGCTCGAGGTGTTCACCGGGGTGGATCTTGCGATCGACCGCGGGTCGCGCGTGGTGGTGCTCGGACTCAACGGCGCGGGCAAGACCACGCTGCTGCGGATACTCGCCGGGGCTGAAACCGCGGACGCGGGAACGCTGGAACCCGGTCATGGACTGAAGCTCGGCTACTTCGCCCAGGAACACGACACGCTCGACGACCGCGCCACGGTGTGGGAGAACATCCGCCACGCCGCCCCCGACACCGGCGAGCAGGATCTGCGGGGTCTGTTGGGCGCGTTCATGTTCAGCGGTCCGCAGCTCGAACAACCCGCGGGGACGCTGTCCGGCGGGGAGAAGACCAGGCTGGCACTGGCCGGCCTCGTCGCGTCGACGGCGAACGTGCTGTTGCTTGACGAGCCGACCAACAATCTCGATCCCGCTTCGCGTGAGCAGGTTCTGGACGCTTTGCGAAGCTATGTCGGTGCGGTGGTACTGGTTACGCACGATCCGGGGGCGGCCGAGGCACTGAATCCGCAACGCGTGGTGCTCCTGCCGGACGGCACCGAAGACTTCTGGTCGAACGACTATCGGGATCTCATCGAGCTCGCCTGAGCCGTTGGCAAACCGTTTCGCCGAAACCTCACCCGCTGGTGTAAGCCGTTCCTAGGCTGGGTACCCGTCGGGGAATCAAACGCGCGGGGAGGTGCCGATGAAGAAACCGAGCAAGGCCCGAGATGAATTACTCACCGAGCTGAAGAGCGCTTACGAAGGAGGCGCGAGCATCCGGACGCTGGTCGCGTCGACGGGTCGCTCGTACGGATCGATACATAGCATGTTGCGTGAATCGGGAACCACGATGCGCAGCCGCGGCGGTCCGAACCATCGCAGCCGCAAACACTACAGCTGACCGTCCGGCCGAGCCTGGCGCAATGAAGCTTCGACCAGGTCCAGTACGCCACTGAGCTTTTCGGGATCATCACCCGACGCGAGCCGGGCAACGAGGCCGTCGAGCACCAGATCCAGGTACGTCTGCAGCACTGCGCTCGGGACGTCATCGCGAAGCCTGCCCGCCTGTTTCTGCCGGCGTAACCGAGCGGTGGTGGCCGCCGAAAGCTCGGCGGATCGCTCCATCCACCCCCGATGAAACTCCGGGTCGTTGCGCAGCTTGCGCGCGATCTCCAGCCGCGTCGCCAACCAGTCGAACTGCTCCGGAGCCGCCAGCATGTCCCGCATCACCTGAACGAGACCCTCGCGCGACGCTACGTCGGCCATGCGCTCGGCGTCCTCGCGCGCTAACTCGAAGAACAACGTGTCCTTGTCCCGGAAGTGATGGAAGATGGCGCCGCGCGACAGCCCGATCGTCTGCTCGAGCCGTCGCACGGTCGCCTTGTCGTATCCGTACTCCGCGAAACACCGCCGGGCACCGTCGAGTATCTGACGGCGGCGCGCCGCCAAATGGTCATCGGTGACCCGGGGCATGACTACGACCGCAGCATGTTGCGCAGCACGTACTGCAGGATGCCACCGTTGCGGTAGTAGTCCGCCTCGCCGGGGGTGTCGATGCGCACCACCGCGTCGAACTCGACGGTCTTGCCGTCCTCTTTCTTGGCCGTGACCTTCACCGTTTTCGGGGTCTTGCCGTCGTTGAGTGCCTCGATACCGGTGATGTCGAAGGTCTCGGTGCCGTCGAGCTTCAACGACGCCGCCGATTCGCCTTCGGGGAACTGCAGCGGGATGACGCCCATGCCGATCAGGTTGCTGCGGTGGATGCGCTCGAACGATTCGGTGATCACCGCGCGGACGCCGAGCAGGCTGGTGCCCTTGGCGGCCCAGTCACGCGAGCTGCCCGACCCGTACTCCTTGCCGCCCAGCACAACCAGCGGGATGCCCTTCTCGGCATAGTTCTGCGCGGCGTCATAGATGAACGCCTGCTCGCCGTCATTGGTGAAATCGCGGGTGTATCCGCCGGATACGTCGTCGAGCAGCTGATTGCGCAGCCGGATGTTGGCGAAGGTGCCGCGGATCATCACCTCGTGGTTCCCGCGCCGCGAACCGTAGGAGTTGTAATCCGCCTTCTCGACGCCGTGCGAGTCCAGATACTGCGCCGCAGGCGTTCCCGGCTTGATGCTGCCGGCGGGCGAGATATGGTCGGTCGTCACCGAATCACCAAGCAGTGCCAGCACTCTGGCGCCTTGGATGTCGGTGACCGGTTCGGGCTGGGCGGGCATGCCGTCGAAGTACGGTGGTTTGCGCACGTACGTCGACTTGTCATCCCACTCGAACGTGTTGCCGCTCGGCGTGGGCAGGTTGCGCCAGCGCTCGTCACCTTTGAACACGTCGGCGTAGTTCTGAACGAACATCTCGGTGTTGATCGCGTTGGCGATCGTGTCGTCGATGTCCTTCTGCGACGGCCAGATGTCTTTGAGGAAGACGTCATTGCCGGCCTCGTCCTTGCCGAGCGCTTCGGACTCGAAGTCGAAGTCCATCGTGCCTGCCAGCGCATACGCGATGACCAGCGGCGGGGACGCCAGGTAGTTCATCTTGACGTCGGGATTGATCCGACCCTCGAAGTTGCGGTTCCCGGACAGGACTGCCGTGACGGACAGGTCGGCGTCGTTGATGGCCTTGCTGATGTCGTCCGGCAGCGGTCCGGAGTTGCCGATGCACGTCGTGCAGCCGTACCCGACGAGGAAGAAGCCGAGCTTCTCCAGATACGGCCACAGGCCGGCCTTGTCGTAGTAGTCGGTGACGACCTGTGAACCCGGCGCCATCGTGGTCTTCACCCACGGCTTGCTCGTCAGGCCCTTGTCCACCGCGTTCTTGGCCAGCAGCGCGGCGCCGAGCATGACCTCGGGGTTGGAGGTGTTGGTGCACGAGGTGATCGCCGCGATCACCACCGCGCCGTGGTCGATGATGCAGTCGCCGCGTTCGGAGTTCTTGACCTCGACGGGATTGCTCGGCCTGCCATTGGAGCCGCTTGCGGCAGAGGGGACCACCGCGTCTTCGTCGGCGAACGAGAGCGACACGGGGTCACTGGCCGGGAACGATTCCTCGACCGCCTCGTCGACGTTGGTGTGCGGCTGCTCCGCTTCACCTTCGACGTAGTTGTGAATGTCCTTGCGGAAGGCGGACTTTGCGTCGGTGAGCGCGATACGGTCCTGCGGGCGCTTGGGTCCGGCGATCGACGCGACCACATCGCCGAGGTCGAGCTCGATGTACTCCGAGAACTTGGGTTCGCGCGACGGGTCGTGCCACATGCCCTGCTCCTTGGCGTACGCCTCGACCAACGCCAGCTGCTGTTCGCTGCGCCCGGTCATCCGCAGGTAGTCGATCGTGACCTCGTCGATCGGGAAAATCGCGGCGGTGGAGCCGAATTCGGGGCTCATGTTGCCCAGCGTCGCGCGGTTGGCCAGCGGCACCTCGGCGACGCCTTCGCCGTAGAACTCGACGAACTTTCCGACCACACCGTGCTTGCGCAGCATCTCGGTGACGGTGAGCACGACGTCGGTGGCGGTGACGCCGGCCTTGCGCTCACCGGAGAGCTTGAAGCCGACGACGCGCGGGATCAGCATCGACACCGGTTGGCCGAGCATGGCCGCCTCGGCCTCGATACCGCCGACGCCCCAGCCCAGCACGCCAAGCCCGTTCTCCATCGTGGTGTGCGAGTCGGTGCCCACGCAGGTGTCCGGGTAGGCAACCCCGTTGCGTTCCATCACGACGCTGGCCAGGTATTCGATGTTGACCTGGTGCACGATGCCGGTGCCGGGCGGCACGACCTTGAAGTCGTTGAACGCGCCTTGACCCCAGCGCAGGAACTGGTAGCGCTCGCCGTTGCGCTGGTACTCGATCTCGACGTTGCGCTCGAAGGCGTTGGCGGTACCGAACAGGTCCGCGATCACGGAGTGGTCGATCACCAGGTCGGCCGGAGCGAGTGGGTTGACCTGGTCGGGGTCACCGCCGAGTTCGCCGACGGCCTCGCGCATGGTGGCGAGGTCGACGATGCAGGGCACACCCGTGAAGTCCTGCATGATCACTCGGGCGGGGGTGAACTGGATCTCCACGCTGGGATCGGCCGACGGGTCCCACTTCGCGATCGCCTCGATGTGGTCTTTGGTGATGTTGGCGCCGTCCTCGGTGCGCAGCAGATTCTCGGCGAGCACCTTCAGGCTGTAGGGAAGTTTCTCGGTGCCCGGCACGGCGTCCAGGCGGTAGATCTCGTAGCTCTGGTCTCCGACCTTCAGCGTGTCGCGGGCCCCAAACGAATTGACCGAATCTTTGCTGCTCACATCAACTCCCGGCTAGATATCGCCGCGACGGGCTGTGTCGGCGGCGCTGTCGATTCTAACAGTACGCTTGTCCTGTAAACCACCCCATGGTGGTTTCAATTCTGTCTTCACGTTCTCTTCACCTAGCGCGTGCTGCCACCCGGTCGGATACCCATCACGTACGGTTTCACCTGTGATCGGACCGCAAGTCTTGCCGTTGTTGCCGGCCTACATCCCGACCGACATCTGTGGGCCGGTCGGAAAGGATCCCGCGACCACGCTCGTCGACGAGTGTATGAACCTCGTGATCGCCGACATCAAGGACACCGGTGTGAGCGCCGCGCCGACGCCGGAGAACGAAGGCCTGGCCGACGTCGTCGCCGAGGCCAAGCAACAGGGGATCGACCTCAAGATCGTCGTGGTCGATCGCAACCCGCCGATCGACACGCCGTTGCGCGATATCGCCACCGAGGTGGGGGAGGCATACCCGGGTTCGACGGTATTGGTGCTCAGCCCGACGGAGTCGGGTTCGTTCAGCACGACCTACGACCGGATGACGCTGGAGGCGGGCCAGGACGTCGCCGAAGGCCGCGGTTCGGTGCAGGGTTCGAAGAATTTCGTCAGCGAACTGACCAATCAACATTTCCCTTGGACGACATTCACGATCGTGGTGGTACTAGCAGTGATCGCCGCCGTCGTGGCAACGCGAATGTTGCAAAATCGCGCCAAACGCCAGAACACGTAAGTAGTCGCGAAAAGCGGCCTGGCGCTGGGGTTTTGCGAAACACCGCGCGACAAAATGTCACAGCCGGATAACGCTATCCGCAATTACAAACTTGTAGTTTGTGACTAAAGTTTCTTTGGCGTCAGATGTGACGTACGGTGCAGTCTGTAGCTGATGTTGCAGATGTGACTCACGTGGCTTCTGCGCATCAGTGATCGACGAATGTGTCGGCACGTTCGCGTAAGCCATAGGAGACGTTGTCCATGAGACGCACGCCTAGCGCCTCTGCTTCGCGCCTTTGCACACGGTTCTGTGCGATACCGCTCACCGTCGGGATGCTGCTTGTCACACCGGGTTTGGCCGTTTCGCAGCCCGCCGGCCCGGATAGCGTGGGCTCGCTCGTCGCTGCCGTCGCCAACGTCAACCAGAAGCTGCAGGATCTCGGGGCGGCGATCCAGGAGAAGCAGGAAAGCGTCAACAAGGCGATCCTCGACGTGCAGACCGCACGTGATGCGGCCGCGGCCGCGAAGGTCGAACTCGACACCAGCGCGCAGCGCGTCAGGGACGCCAACGCCGCGATTGAAGCGGCGCAGGCTCGCTTCGACACCTTCGCCGTCGCAACGTATGTCAACGGGCCGTCGAGTTCGTACCTGACCGCGAAAGACCCCGGCGACATCCTCAATACCGCCACCACCGGCGAGACGTTGGCGGTGAGCACTCAGCGGGTGATCAGCGATCTGCAGCGCGCGCGCACAGAGCAGGTGAACAAGGAGTCGGCCGCGCGGCTGGCGAAGCAGAACGCGGATCAGGCGCTCGTGGACGCGGAGGCCAGCCAGCAGACCGCGGTGTCCGCACTCACCGAAGCCCAGCAGACCTTCCGGACCCAGCAGGCCGAGCTCGACAAGCTGGCGGCCGAACGCGACGCCGCGCAAGCCAAGCTCGAACAGGCGCGCCGGTATTCGGCGCCCGCCGCAGAAGCTCCGGCCCGCCCGGTTGCCGCGCAGACGGGGCCGTCGTCGAACCCCGCCGGAAACTGGGACAGCGCACCACAGCAGGCGGACACGGCCACCGGCAAGTGGGCCACGGGGTGGGATCCGACCCTGCCCGCGATTCCCAGCGCTTTCGTCAGCGGTGATCCGATCGCGATCATCAACACGATCCTCGGTTATGCGTCGACCTCGGCGCAGGTCACCCAGCAGATGGGGCGGAACTTCCTGCAGAAGCTGGGTCTGCTGCCCACGCCGACCGGCTACACCAACGGGGGCGCGATACCCCGGGTGTACGGCCGGCAGGCCACCGAGTACGTGATCCAGCGCGCCATGTCACAGCGCGGGGTGCCCTACTCGTGGGGCGGCGGAAACGCCGCAGGCAAGAGCCTTGGCATCGATTCCGGCGCAGGAACAGTCGGATTCGACTGTTCGGGCCTCATGCTCTACGCATTCGCCGGCGTCGGCATCAAGCTCGATCACTACTCGGGTTCGCAGTACAACGCGGGCCGCAAGATCCCGTCGTCACAGGCCCGGCGCGGCGACATGCTCTTCTGGGGCCCCAACGCCAGCCAACACGTCGCCCTCTACCTCGGCGACGGTCAGATGCTCGAGGCGCCCTACACCGGCTCGGTCGTGAAGGTCTCGCCGGTCCGCACGAGCGGAATGACCCCGTACGCAACCCGTCTCATCGAGTGGTGACGAGAAGGATTACTTTGCACCCCAGGCGTTTTCGGTTCCTGAGCGGCATTCTGACGATGGTCGCGGCACTTGCCGTGGCCGTTGGCGCGGCGATGCCCGCCACCGCAGCCCCCGACGACGGCCAATGGGATCCCACCCTGCCCAAGATCCTCAGCGCGGGCGCACCGGGCGATCCGCTGTCCATCGCCAACGCATCGCTGGCGGCGACCGCCCAGGCCACCGAGGCCACGATGGACCTCGGCCGCAAGTTCCTGGCCACGCTCGGGTTCGGCCCGCCGCCCACGGCGGGCGTGGCCCCCGGCCGGGTACGCGGACCGCAAGCCATCGAGTACGTCATCCGGCGCGGCGGCTCGCAGATCGGAACCCCGTACTCCTGGGGCGGCGGAAAGCCGACCGGCCCGAGCACCGGCGTCGACTCCGGTGCCAACATCGTCGGCTACGACTGCTCGGGTTTCACCCAGTTCTCGTTCGCCGGCGTCGGTGTGCTCATCCCGAAGTATTCGGGCGATCAGTACAACACCGGCCGCAAGGTCCCCACGAGCCAGGCCAAGCGCGGCGATCTGCTGTTCTGGGGGCCTGGCGGCAGCCAGCACGTCGCGATCTACCTCGGCGGCGGCAAGATGCTGGAGTCCGGGGGCACCGCGGGCGGGGTTGGCGTGAGCCAAGTGCGTACCGCAGGCCTGCAGCCGTACGTCGCGCGAATTATCGAAAGCTGAGCTGGGGCTGAGCAAACCCTGAGCTCCTGCTAGCAATGCTGGTCATGTCGGCGGCACGGGGCCGGGCAACGTCGACGGATTCCGGAGTGCCTGGAATAGTTGACGACGAGCGTGCGGCGGACAAGGTGTCGCAGAGGCCGGAAGACCGGCGAATACAGATGTGGGAGGACCGTTGATGACGTCACCGAGTGGGTCGCCGCAGGGCGCTGGAGGGTTCCCTGGACAGGGCCCGGCCGGGCAGGGCCCCGCGCAGGGTTACCCCCCTCCTCAGGCTGGATCGCACGCGGCGCCGACCAACAACGGGGGCCTCCAACAAGAGGTACACACCCTCGAGCGAGCCATCTTCGAGGTCAAGCGGATCATCGTGGGCCAGGACCAGCTCGTCGAGCGCATGCTGGTCGGTCTGCTCGCCAAGGGTCACGTACTGCTCGAAGGCGTGCCGGGTGTCGCGAAGACGCTGGCAGTCGAGACCTTCGCCAAGGTCGTGGGCGGCACCTTCGCACGCATCCAGTTCACCCCTGACCTAGTGCCCACCGACATCGTCGGTACTCGCATCTACCGCCAGGGCAAGGAGGAGTTCGACATCGAGCTCGGCCCGGTGGTCGTCAACTTCCTGCTCGCCGACGAGATCAACCGCGCACCCGCCAAGGTGCAGTCCGCGTTGCTCGAGGTCATGGCCGAGCGCAAGATTTCGATCGGCGGCAAGACCTTCCCGCTACCCGCACCGTTCCTGGTGATGGCCACGCAGAACCCGATCGAGCAGGAGGGCGTGTACGCGCTCCCGGAGGCGCAGCGCGACCGCTTCCTGTTCAAGCTCAACATCGACTACCCGACGCCCGAGGAAGAGCGCGAGATCATCTACCGGATGGGTGTGAAGCCGCCGGAGCCCAAGCAGGTGCTCGGCCCCGGCGACCTGCTCCGTCTGCAGGATGTCGCGGCGAACAACTTCGTGCATCACGCCCTCGTGGACTATGTGGTGCGCGTCGTCACCGCGACCCGCGAGCCGGAGAAGTTCGGCATGCCCGACGCGAAGGCGTGGATCGCCTACGGAGCGTCACCGCGTGCCTCGCTCGGCATCATCGCGGCGTCCCGCGCGCTCGCGCTGGTGCGTGGGCGTGACTACGTCGTTCCACAGGACGTCGTCGAGGTCATCCCGGATGTGCTGCGGCACCGCCTCGTGCTGACGTACGACGCACTGGCCGACGAGATCTCCTCCGAGACGGTGATCAACCGAATTCTGCAGACCGTCGGCCTGCCGCAGGTGAATGCCATTCCGCAGCAAGGTCATTCGGTGCCGCCCGTCATGCCCGCCGCCGCGGCTGCGGCCAGCGGTCGGTGACTTCAACACCGGGCGGCCCCACGAGGCGAGTCGATCTGCCGTCGCTCAAGCGGGGGGAGATCCGTGATCCCGCGCTGACGGCCGCGCTGCGCAAGCTCGAATTGACCGTGCGCCGCAAACTCGACGGCGTGCTGCACGGCGATCACCTCGGCCTGCTGCCCGGGCCGGGTTCCGAACCCGGCGAGTCGCGGCTGTACCAACCCGGTGACGACGTGCGCCGGATGGACTGGTCGGTCACGGCCCGCACCACGCATCCGCACGTCCGCCAGATGATCGCCGACCGCGAGCTAGAGACCTGGCTGGTCGTCGACGTCTCGGCGAGCCTGGACTTCGGCACCGTCGGATGCGAGAAACGCGACCTGGCGGTCGCCGCGGCCGCCGCGATCACGTTCCTCAACAGCGGTGGCGGCAACCGGATCGGGGCCATCATCGCCAACGGCGACACCGTGCGACGCGTGCCCGCGCTGTCGGGTCGCATGCACGAGCAGGAGATGCTGCGCGCCATCGCCACGATGCCGAAGGCGCCCGCGGGGGTCCGCGGTGATCTGGCCGCCGCCATCGACGCGCTGCGCAGGCCCGAACGCCGGCGCGGCATGGCGGTCATCATCAGCGACTTCCTCGGTCCCATCAATTGGATGCGCCCATTGCGGGCCATCGCGGGTCGACACGAGGTGCTCGGCATCGAGGTGCTCGACCCGCGCGACGTGGAACTGCCGCCCGTCGGCGACGTCATCCTGCAGGACACCGAGACCGGCCGGACCCGCGAGTTCACCATCGACGAGCAGCTGCGCGAGGACTTCGCGAAGGCTGCGGCGGCGCACCGCGCCGAGGTGGCGCGCACGCTGCGACGCTGTGATGCACCGCTGCTGTCGCTGCGTACCGACCGGGACTGGATCGCCGACGTGGTTCGGTTCGTCGCAACCCGCCGCTTGGCCCTGGCAGGCCGCGCCTAAGAGTCGAATTGACAAGTCGTACATGACATTACCGATACTTGGACCGATCACGCTTTCGGGGTTCGAGCACGCGTGGTTCTTTCTTTTCCTGCTCGTCGTGCTGGGCATCGTCGCGCTGTACATCTTCGTGCAGCTGGCCCGGCACCGCCGCATGCTGCGGTTCGCCAATATGGAATTGCTGGAAAGCGTTGCACCTCAACGGCCTACGCGTAAGCGGCACCTGCCCGCGATTCTGCTCGTCATCGCCCTCGTCTTGCTCACGGTCGCGATGGCCGGCCCCACACACGATGTCCGCATTCCGCGCAACCGCGCGGTGGTGATGCTGGTGATGGACGTATCGCAGTCGATGCGCGCCACCGACGTGTCGCCGAACCGCATGGCGGCCGCGCAGGAGGCGTCCAAGCAGTTCGCCGAAGAGCTCACTCCCGGAATCAATCTCGGGCTTATCGCGTACGCCGGCACGGCGACCGTGCTGGTCTCACCGACGACCGGCCGCGAGGCCACCAAGGCCGCGATCGACAAGCTGCAGTTCGCCGACCGCACCGCCACCGGCGAAGGTATCTTCACCGCTTTGCAGGCGATCGCCACCGTCGGCGCGGTGATCGGCGGCGGCGACGAACCACCGCCCGCGCGCATCGTGCTGTTCTCCGACGGCAAGGAGACGGTGCCGTCGAACCCGGACAACCCCAAGGGCGCCTTCACCGCGGCCCGCACCGCCAAGGACCAGGGCGTGCCGATCTCGACCATTTCGTTCGGCACGCCGTACGGCTACGTCGAGATCAACGACCAGCGGCAGCCGGTGCCCGTGGACGACGACATGCTCAAGGAGATCGCCGATCTGTCCGGCGGTGAGGCGTTCACCGCGTCCAGCCTCGAACAGCTGCGCCAGGTGTACGCGAACCTGCAGCAGCAGATCGGCTACGAAACGATCAAGGGCGATGCGAGTGTGGGCTGGCTGCGTCTGGGTGCGCTGGCGCTGGCGCTGGCCGCATTGTCGGCGCTGCTCATCAACCGTCGTCTGCCGAATTAGGGATGACGAGCTGATATGAACGTTCCACTGCTGGGGCCGGTTTCCCTCACAGGCTTTTCCCACATCTGGTGGCTGCTGTTCTTCGCTCTCGTCGTGCTGGGCCTGGCCGGGCTGTACTTCTATGCCCAACGCGCAAGGCGCAGGCGCCTGCAGCAGTTCGCCAACACCGAGCTGCTGGACAGCGTGGCGCCCAAACGGCCGAGCGTGTGGCGTCACGTGCCCGCGGCGCTGCTCGGTGTCGCGTTGTTGTTCTGCACGATCGCGCTGGCCGGGCCGACATTCGACCAGCGACTGCCACGCAACCGCGCGGTCGTGATGCTGGCCATCGACGTATCGCAGTCGATGCTGGCCACCGATGTCGAGCCCGACCGGCTGACTGCCGCCAAAGAGGCGTCCAAACGGTTCGTCGACGAGCTCACTCCGGGCATCAACCTCGGCGTGATCGCGTACGCCGGCACCGCCACAGTGCTGGTTTCGCCGACCACGAACCGCGACGCCAGCCGGCGCGCCATCGACAACCTGCAGGTGTCCGATCGCACCGCCACCGGCGAAGCGATCTTCACCGCACTGTCGTCGATCTCCACGGTGGGCGCCGTGATCGGCGGCGGCGACACGCCGCCGCCCGCGCGCATCGTGCTGTTCTCCGACGGCAAGGAGACCGTGCCGTCGAACCCCGACAACCCGAAGGGCGCATTCACCGCGGCCCGCACCGCCAAGGACCAGGGTGTGCCCATCTCGACGATCTCCTTCGGCACCGAGCACGGCGAGGTGGAGGTCAACGACGAGAAGGTTCCGGTACCCGTCGACGACGAGATGATGAAGAAGATCGCTCAACTCTCCGGCGGTGAGTCCTACACCGCGGCCAACATCGAGGAACTGAACAAGGTCTACGGGACGCTGCAGGATCAGATCGGCTACGAGACGGTCCGCGGTGAGGCCACCACCGGCTGGCTGCGGCTTGCCGCGCTGGCGGCCGCCGCCGCGGCGGTCGCGAGCTTGTTGATCAACCGCAGGCTGCCACTCTGAGGCGATTTCTTAGAAATGGCGTTCAGACGATAGGTTGGCGGGCATGACTGTGACCGATGACTCGGCCGACACCGCCGGCCAAACGGCTGGTGGCCGTCCGCCTTTCGTGTCGCGTTCGGTGCTGGTGACCGGAGGGAACCGCGGTATCGGTCTCGCGATCGCTCGGCGCCTCGCGGCAGACGGCCACAAAGTGGCCGTCACGCACCGCGGATCGGGAGCACCAGAGGGTCTGTTCGGTGTCGTGTGCGACGTCACCGACAACGAAGCCGTCGACCGCGCCTTCAAGGAGGTCGAGGAGCATCAGGGTCCGGTCGAAGTACTGGTGTCCAACGCCGGAATCTCCAAGGACGCATTCCTCATCCGCATGACTGAGGAGCGCTTCGAAGAGGTCATCAACGCCAACCTGACCGGCGCGTTCCGGGTTGCGCAACGGGCGTCGCGCAGTATGCAGCGCAAACGCTTCGGACGGATCATCTTCATCGGCTCGGTGTCCGGCAGCTGGGGCATCGGCAACCAGGCCAATTACGCCGCGGCCAAGGCCGGTCTGATCGGCATGGCCCGCTCCATTTCGCGGGAGCTGTCGAAAGCCGGCGTTACCGCCAACGTGGTGGCCCCCGGCTACATCGACACCGAGATGACCCGCTCGCTCGACGAGCGGATCCAGGAGGGCGCGCTCGATTTCATTCCGGCCAAGCGGGTCGGGACGGCCGAGGAGGTCGCCGGGGCGGTCAGCTTCCTGGCGTCCGAGGACGCGAGCTATATCGCCGGCGCGGTGATCCCGGTCGACGGCGGCATGGGCATGGGCCACTAGGAAGACAAAGGACTTCACATGACACTTCTGCAAGGCAAGCGAATCCTCGTCACGGGGATCATCACCGACTCTTCGATCGCGTTCCACATCGCCAAGGTCGCCCAGGAGGCGGGCGCCGAGCTGGTGCTCACCGGCTTCGACCGGATGAAGCTGATCCAGCGCATCGCCGACCGACTTCCGGCGAAGGCGCCGCTGCTCGAGCTCGACGTGCAGAACGAGCAGCATCTGGACACCTTGGCCGACCGGGTGACCGAGGCGCTCGGCGACGGCAACAAGCTCGACGGCGTCGTGCACTCGATCGGCTACATGCCGCAGACCGGCATGGGCATCAACCCGTTCTTCGACGCGCCGTACGAGGACGTCGCCAAGGGCATTCACATCTCCGCCTACTCGTACGCGTCGCTGGCGAAAGCGGTGCTGCCGATCATGAATCCGGGTGGCGCGATCGTGGGCATGGACTTCGACCCGACCCGCGCGATGCCCGCCTACAACTGGATGACGGTCGCCAAGAGCGCGCTGGAGTCCGTCAACCGATTCGTCGCACGCGAGGCCGGCCCGCACGGCGTCCGTTCCAATCTCGTTGCCGCCGGCCCGATCCGCACGCTGGCGATGAGCGCCATCGTCGGCGGCGCGCTCGGTGAGGAAGCCGGTGCGCAGATGAAGCTGCTCGAGGAGGGCTGGGACCAGCGCGCACCCATCGGGTGGAACATGAAGGATCCGACCCCCGTCGCCAAGACCGTCTGCGCTCTGCTGTCGGACTGGCTGCCCGCGACCACCGGCACGATCGTCTACGCCGACGGCGGCGCCAGCACACAATTGCTGTAAGGCATGGACAACTCGGGTTTCGACGCCGTCCTGCTGCTGTCGTTCGGTGGGCCGGAGGGGCCGGACCAGGTGATGCCGTTCCTCGAGAACGTCACCAGGGGCCGGGGGATACCACCCGAGCGGCTGGCTTCCGTTGCCGAGCACTACCAGCATTTCGGTGGCGTGTCACCGATCAACGGCATCAACCGCGCACTGATCGACGAGTTGCGCGGTCTGATCGACCTGCCGGTCTACTTCGGCAACCGGAACTGGGAGCCCTACGTCGAAGACGCCGTTGCGGTGATGGCGTCCGACGGCGTGCGCAACGCCGCCGTCTTCGCGACCTCGGCCTGGGGCGGCTACTCGGGTTGCACCCAGTACGTCGAGGACATCGCGAGGGCCAGGCAGGCCGCGGGTGTGAATGCGCCGCGGCTGGTGAAACTGCGTCAGTATTACGACCATCCGCTGTTCGTGAAGATGTTCAGCGACGCGATCACCGCCGCTGCGCAGACGGTGCCCGACCATGCGCGGTTGGTGTTCACCGCCCATTCCATTCCACTGGCCAGCAGTTCTCGTTGTGGCACAGACCTTTACGCGCGACAGGTCGCGCACGCCGCCAAGCTCGTCGCGGCCGCGGCGGGATACGACGACTACGACCAGGTCTGGCAGTCGCGCTCGGGGCCACCACAGGTACCCTGGCTGGAACCCGACATCGGCGATCACCTCGCCGCGCTCGTCGAGGCCGGGACGGATGCGGTGATCGTATGCCCGATCGGCTTCGTCGCGGATCACATCGAGGTGGTGTGGGATCTGGACCACGAACTCAGGCTGCAGGCGCAAGACTCGCGCATCGCGTTCGCCAGGGCTTCGACGCCGAACGCGCACCTCGCGCATGTGGTGGCCGATCTCCTCGACGAACTGCGCAACGACCGCGATCCCGTTCGGGTGCCGGATCCGGAATCCCCGCCGCTACAGGGCTTCTCGATTGACGGGGTGGTTTGCACACCTCAGTGCGTTAGCAGGTAGCCGGAGTCCAGTATTGGGTGTCTCCCGCAAGGACACGGGACGGTCGGCGCGCAACCCTGGAAGAGCAAGAGAAACATAGATGCTCGAAGGAGTTTCGCGATGCGATCAGTGTGCACACGAATGGTGGCCGGTGTCGTCGCGGGCGCTGCGGCGTTGACCATCGCGGCCGCCCCCGTCGCCGCGGCGGCACCGGCGTCCGCCTCGCCCGCCGTGACGATTCCGGCCGCCTACGGCCACGGTGGCCACGGATACGGCGGACATGGATACGGCGGACCCGGTTACGGCCGCGGATTCGACGGTTACCGCGGTCCGGTGTTCGGGTACGGCTACCCCCGGCACTGGTGGCCGTGGCGGTGGTGAGTGCGGCGCGCTCAGCGTTGCCAGGCGGCGTGCAGTATCGCGCTGACGGCAGCCAAGCGTGCCGACCGCACGACGCCGTTCAGCGGTCGCAGCGCTGCGCTGGCCGTCTGCACGTCCGCGGAGCTGTTGAGCCCGATCGGGATCAAGCCTGAGCTCACGGTGATGATCGCGTCGATATATGCCGCGTTCTCCAGCACCCGCAGCGCCCGAGTGGGTGCATGATCCGGAATACTGTGCCGCCGTTCAGATTCCACGACCTGCTCAACGAGACTGCGCGGGTCCTCGATCTCGGCGCCCGCCGCTTCGGCGTGCAGTGCGCCGAGTGCGTCGGCTGCGGAGCGGACCGCGGAGCGCATGGTGTATTCCGCCTCGCCGAGGTCGCTCCCCTCGAGGGGCACCGCACCGGGCACCGAATACACCGTCCACGACAGCGCAGACGGATCGGCTTCGAGATCGGGTTGGTCTTCGTCTTCGGCGACATCGGGGTATTCGAAGTCGGGCACGAGGCCGATGGCCTGGGCTGGGTCACCCGCCACGATGAGCGCCTCGCCCGCGGCCACGGCGTCGCGCTGAAATTGCGTGCCCGCAGGGAGTCCGCGGACATCGCCGGGGACCGGCAGGGCAACACCCAGCGCCGGTGTTCCGCTGGTTCGGCCCACCGAGGTGCGCAGCGTCTGCAACAGTGAGACCGCGCCCGCGTCGGTCAGATCCGGCCAGGGCAGGCCGGTACGCCCGGCCGCCACCGAGTCATAGGCGGTGACGGAATGTCTTGGCGCCCATTGAGATAGCGCATCCAGGACATCGTCGGGCGCAGCGGCTCCGGCAAGCCACGCATTCGCCCACACCGACAACGAAACACTGGGACACCACATGATTCCCGCAGTGTAGTTGTTAGCCGCTCATCGGGTCGGCTACGCGCTAGGCTGGCTGTATGCCTGCTGCGTTGATCTGGCTAATCGCCGCGCTGGCCCTCGCCGGGGCCGAGGCGCTGACCGGCGACCTGTTCCTGCTCATGCTCGGCGGCGGCGCGCTCGCAGCCGCGGGATCCAGCCTCATCTTCGACGACCTGTGGGTCCACGGCGCGGTGTTCGCGGTCGTATCCGTGCTGCTCCTGGTGCTGGTACGGCCTGCGCTGCGCAGGCACTTCAATTCGGGCAAGGGGCTGCCCGAGCCCGCGAAGGCATTGGAGGGCAAGAGCGCGCTGGTGCTCGACCGGGTCGGCCGCCACGAGGGACAGGTGAAGCTCGACGGCGAGATCTGGACGGCGCGCCCGCTGAACGAGAACGAGGTCTACGAACCCGGCGACCACGTGACTGTCGTCGAAATCGACGGCGCTACCGCCGTCGTCCAGAAAGTCGTCTAGAGAACACTGGACAACTAGGGAAGGAATTTTTCATGGATGGTGCCGTCGCCGGCCTGATTCTGGTGGCTGTGCTGGTGGTGTTCGCCGCCATCATCGTCGCCAAGTCCATCGCATTGATCCCGCAGGCAGAGGCCGCGGTCATCGAGCGGCTCGGCCGCTACAGCAAGACAGTGTCGGGACAGCTGACGCTGCTGCTGCCGTTCATCGACAGGATCCGCGCGCGCGTGGACCTGCGTGAGCGAGTGGTGTCTTTCCCGCCCCAGCCGGTGATCACCGAGGACAACCTGACGGTGAACATCGACACCGTCGTCTACTTTCAGGTCACCAATCCACAAGCCGCCGTCTACCAGATCAGCAACTACATCGTCGGCGTCGAGCAGCTGACCACCACCACCCTGCGCAACGTCGTCGGTGGGATGACGCTCGAGCAGACGCTCACCTCCCGCGACTCGATCAACGGCCAGCTGCGCGGCGTGCTCGACGAAGCCACCGGTCGATGGGGGCTGCGTGTCGCGCGTGTCGAGCTGCGCAGCATCGATCCGCCGCCATCGATCCAGGACTCGATGGAAAAGCAGATGCGCGCCGACCGCGAGAAGCGCGCGATGATCCTGACCGCAGAGGGCAACCGCGAAGCGTCGATCAAGCAGGCCGAGGGTCAGAAACAGGCCCAGATCCTGGCGGCCGAGGGTGCCAAGCAGGCCGCCATCCTGGCCGCCGAGGCCGACCGGCAGTCCCGGATGCTGCGTGCCCAGGGTGAACGTGCCGCGTCGTATCTGCAGGCGCAAGGCCAGGCCAAGGCCATCGAGAAGACGTTCGCGGCGATCAAGCGCGGACGTCCGACCCCGGAGATGCTCGCCTACCAGTACCTGCAGACCCTGCCGCAGATGGCCAAGGGTGAAGCCAACAAGGTCTGGCTGGTTCCTAGCGACTTCGGCTCGGCGCTGGAGGGCTTCACGAAGATGCTGGGCGCACCCGGCTCCGACGGGGTGTTCCGTTACACGCCGTCTCCGGTCGAGGAGGATCTGCCTGCACCTGAGGACGATTCCGCCGAGGTGGCCGCCTGGTTCAACACCCAGACCGATCCGGAGATCGCGCAGGCCGTTGCGAAGGCCGAAGCCGAGGCGCGCAAGCCGGTCGCCGGGGCGATCGATCCGCCGCCGCAATACCCGCCGCTGTCGCAGCAGCAGCAACCGCCCTCGCAATACAACGTGTCGACGCAGGGCCCCGGCGGCGGCGCTCACTCCCGGTAGGAGACCTCGGTCTGAGGGCGGGTGGTCTGATCGTGAGTGCGATCGCGGCGGTGCGCGCGGACCTCGTAGGCGAGCCCGGCCACACCGACGCATGCGGTGCAGAACGAGATCAGGACCAGTAGTGGGTTGACGCTGCCGGTGAGCGCGTCACCGAGGATCACCACGGCCGCGGTGCCCGGTATCAGCCCGGCCAGCGTGGCGAAGGCGTAAGGGAGGGCCCGAACCCCCGACGCCCCCGCCGCATAGTTCAGCACCGAGAACGGCACCGCGGGGATCAGCCGCATCGACACGACGGCAGGCCACCCGCGTTCCCGCAACCGGGCGTCCAGCGCGTCGACCTTCGGATGGGGCACCAGCCTGTTGAGTTGCCAGCCGGCCGCGCGCACCAGCAGCAGCGCGATGACTGCGCTGACGGTAGCCGCCGACACCGCGAGCGGGATACCGAGGACCGGTCCGAACAACAGGCCGGCGGCCAGCGTGAACGCCGTACGCGGGAACGGAAAGACCGTCACCACGATGTGCGCGCCCAGAAACGCCAGCGGGAACCAGGGGCCGACGGAGTTGGCCCAATCTCTCAGCTGAAGGGCGCTCGGCATAGGGACCAGCAGCGCGACTGCGACAAGAATCACAATCGCGGTCAGGATCGCGAACACCCGTCGCCGCGGCACCGCGGCCGCCGTGGCGACCACCGAGGCGCGCAGCGCGCGCAGGGTGCTGACGACGGTATTCACGTCCGCCAAGCCTACTTTGCATGGCCTGCGGCCACCGGTCAGCACGCCGTGAGTCCGCCGACCGGTGGTCAACCGCGTGACCGGGATCATTTAGCCTGGTGAGCGGTCGTGTTAGACACAGAGGTCACACGTCGCGACAACAGGAGAAGCCGGTGTCGGTAGATACATCTGCGGGGTCTGAATCGGATCGCGAGCAATGGCGCGCCGCGGTGGCCGGAGTGCTTGCCAAGAGCAGCCGCCGCGATCCTGCCGACCTCGGCGAGGCGCCTGAGCAACTCCTCGACTCACCGACCTACGAAGGCTTTTCGATTCGGCCGCTGTACACGATTCTCGACTCCCAGCCCGAGGCGCCGCTGCCCGGCAGCTGGCCCTTCATTCGCGGGTCCGATGGTCTACGTGACGTCAAATCCGGTTGGAAGGTCGCCGAGGCGTTTCCGGTGCCGGGCCAGGTCTCGGTCGTCGACGGAAACGGCGCGGTGCTGGCCGCGCTCACCGAGGGCACCAGCGCACTCATCCTCGATGTCGGGCCCACCGGCGTGAGCGCCGATGAGCTCGACCGGCTCCTCGAGGGCGTATTTCTCGAACTCGTTCCCGTGGTGCTGGACGCGGGCACCGACTTCACCGCCGCCGCGGATGCGGTGCTGGCATTGGTGACCGATCTGGATGACGAACGGCGAGCGCGACTTTCGGTCGATCTCGGTGCCGACCCGCTGACCGCGGCACTCAGCGGCCGTGCGGCGCCGTCAACCGACGAGGTGGTTGCCACCGTCGAGAAGACGATCGCCTACGGCGGGGGCGTCCGGGCCATCACGATCGACGGTCCGGCATTCCACGATCTCGGTGCCAGCGCTTCGTGGGAACTCACGGGCGCCATCGCCGCGGGGGTCACCTATCTGCGTCTGCTGGTCCAGAGCGGAGTCTCGGCGCCGGATGCGTTGCGCCAGATCAGTTTCAGGTTCGCCGCCGACGATGACCAGTTCATGACGATCGCCAAACTGCGTGCCGCACGACAGCTGTGGGCCCGGGTGGCCGAGGTGGTCGGCGCGGCCGACGCCGGCGCGGCGACCGTGCACGCAGTGACCTCGCAACCGATGATGGCTCAACGTGATCCGTGGGTGAACATGTTGCGCACGACAGTCGCCGCCTTCGCGGCAGGCGTCGGGGGAGCCGACACTGTCCGGGTCCATGCCTTCGATAGCGCCATCCCCGGTGGATGGCCCGGCACCGCAGCAAGTTTCGCGCGGCGGATGGCCCGCAACACCCAGCTGTTGCTGTTGGAGGAGTCGCATATCGGGCGTGTTCTGGACCCCGCCGGCGGGTCGTGGTTCGTCGAAGATCTCACCCGCGCGCTCGCCGAGGAGGCGTGGAAGCACTTCCGCGACATCGAATCCCGCGGCGGTTTCACTGCCTCGGTCGATTATCTGGCCGCACAGATCGCGGAGGTGAGCGAGAAACGCCGCGACGACATCGCGCACCGTCGTACGGCGATCACCGGTGTCAACGAGTATCCAAACCTCTCGGAGATGCCGTTGCCACCGTCCGACCCGGTTCCCGGTGTGCAACGCTACGCGGCGAGCTTCGAAGCACTGCGGGATCGATCCGACGCCTATCTCGCCGAGCACGGTTCGCGGCCCGCCGCGTTGCTGCTGCCGATCGGCCCCCTGTCCGAACACAACATCCGCACGACGTTCGCGGCGAATCTGCTGGCATCCGGCGGTGTCGAGGCCGTCAACCCTGGGCCGCTGGACGCCGCGGGTGTCGCACAAGCGGTTTCCGATGCCGGTGGAGCGGTCGCCGCCGTGATCTGCGGCACCGACGCCCGCTATGCGCAGGAGGCGTCGGGCGTGGTGGAAGCCGCCCGCGGGGCCGGAGTTTCGCACATCTACCTTGCCGGTCCGGCAAAAGCGGTCGCCGAAGCCGCCAACAAGCCGGATGAATACCTAACCGCCAAGATCGACGCGATCGCCGCGCTGTCGGCACTTCTCACCCGATTGGGGGCGTGACCATGACGATGTCCAATGTCGCCGGCCAGCCGGTTCCCGGCGTTGAACCGGGCGCGATCACCAACTTCGCCGACGTACCCCTGCACGGGGCGAAAACGGCCGAGCCTGCCACGGAGGCCGCGGTCGCCGAGCACATCGCCGCGGCCGCCGCCGCGCACGGTTACACCGCCGAGCAGCTCGACTGGGCCACCCCCGAGGGCATCGACGTCAAGCCGTTCTACATCGCCGCCGACCGTGACGCCGTAGTCGATGCCGGATATCCGCTGGACACCTTCCCCGGCGCGCCGCCGTTCGTCCGCGGCCCGTACCCGACCATGTACGTCAACCAGCCGTGGACCATCCGGCAGTACGCGGGATTCTCGACCGCTGCCGAGTCGAACGCGTTCTACCGGCGCAATCTCGCGGCCGGGCAGAAGGGGCTGTCGGTGGCCTTCGATCTGGCCACCCACCGCGGCTACGACTCCGATCATCCGCGTGTCCAGGGGGACGTCGGAATGGCCGGGGTGGCAATCGATTCCATTCTCGACATGCGACAGCTGTTCGACGGCATCGACCTGTCCACCGTCTCGGTGTCGATGACGATGAACGGTGCCGTGCTGCCGATCCTCGCGCTCTACGTGGTGGCCGCCGAGGAACAGGGCGTACCCCCGGAGAAGCTGGCGGGGACCATCCAGAACGACATCCTCAAAGAGTTCATGGTCCGCAACACCTACATCTATCCGCCCAAGCCGTCGATGCGGGTGATCTCTGACATCTTCGGCTACACGAGTGTGAAGATGCCGAAGTTCAACTCGATCTCGATCTCCGGGTACCACATTCAAGAGGCGGGTGCCACAGCCGATCTCGAGCTCGCCTACACGCTGGCCGACGGCGTCGAGTACATCAAGGCGGGCCTGGACGCCGGCCTGGACATCGACAAGTTCGCACCGCGGCTGTCGTTCTTCTGGGGCATCGGCATGAACTTCTTCATGGAGGTCGCCAAGCTGCGCGCCGGTCGGCTGCTGTGGAGCGAGTTGGTTGCCGAGTTCAATCCGAAGAGTCCGAAATCGCTGTCCCTGCGTACGCATTCGCAGACCTCGGGATGGTCGCTGACGGCGCAGGACGCGTTCAACAACGTCGCGCGCACCTGTATCGAGGCGATGGCAGCCACTCAAGGCCACACGCAGTCCCTGCACACCAATGCGCTCGACGAGGCGCTGGCGCTACCGACCGACTTCTCGGCTCGTATCGCGCGCAACACTCAACTGCTGCTGCAGCAGGAGTCCGGAACGACCCGTCCGATCGACCCGTGGGGTGGTTCGTACTACGTCGAATGGCTGACCCACCAGCTCGCCACCGCGGCGCGCATGCACATCGGAGAGGTCGTCGCCCACGGCGGAATGGCGCAGGCGATCAGCGAGGGCATCCCGAAGATGCGCATCGAAGAGGCGGCCGCCCGGACGCAGGCCCGCATCGACTCCGGTGCCCAGACGGTGATCGGCGTGAACAAGTACCAGGTCGACGAGGACCAGGAGGTGGAAGTCCTCAAGGTCGAGAACAGTCGGGTCCGCGCCGAGCAGATCGCGAAACTGGAGAAGCTGCGCGCCGAGCGAGACGAGGCGGCAACTCAGGCCGCGCTGGCCGAATTGACCAGGGCCGCAGGTGAATCCGGGGCAGCAGGGGAGGACGGCCTGGGCAACAACCTGCTGGCGCTGGCCGTCAATGCAGCCCGCGCCCACGCGACGGTCGGCGAGATCTCAGATGCGCTCGAGAAGGTGTACGGCAGGCACGTTGCCGAGATCCGCACCATCGCCGGCGTCTACCGTGACGAGGTGGGGAGCAGTGGCAACGTGACTGGAATCGGCAAAGCAACCGAATTCGTGGAGAAGTTCGCCGAGGCTGACGGTCGTCGGCCACGGATCCTGATCGCCAAGATGGGCCAGGACGGCCACGACCGTGGGCAGAAGGTCATCGCGACGGCGTTCGCCGACATCGGATTCGACGTGGATGTCGGCTCCCTGTTCTCCACGCCGGAGGAGGTCGCGCGTCAGGCGGCCGACAATGACGTGCACGTGGTCGGGGTGTCGTCGCTCGCGGCGGGCCACCTGACATTGGTGCCCGCCCTGCGCGAGGCGCTCGCCCAGGCGGGGAGGCCGGACATCATGATCGTGGTCGGCGGGGTGATCCCGCCCGGCGACTTCGACGAGTTGTACGCGGCGGGAGCGACCGCGATCTTCCCGCCCGGCACCGTGATCGCTGACGCCGCGATCGGCCTGCTGCAGAAGCTTGCCGAGCAGCTGGGCTACGAGTTGTCATAGCCCTGAGTAGATGAACGCCATCCAGGACCTGGCCACTGCAGTGAAAAACCGCGACCGAGCGGCGCTCCCGAAGGCCATCACGCTCGTCGAGTCCACCCGCACCGACCACCGCGAGCAGGCGCAGCAATTGCTGCTTCAGCTGATGGCCGAGTCCGGTGATGCCATGCGTGTCGGGATCACCGGCGTGCCGGGTGTCGGCAAGTCGACGACCATCGAAGCGCTCGGTATGCACCTGATCGAGCAGGGGCACCGCGTCGCGGTGCTGGCGGTCGACCCGTCGTCGACGCGGACCGGTGGCTCCATCCTCGGGGACAAGACCCGTATGGCGAAATTGGCGGTGCACCCCGACGCGTACATTCGCCCCTCGCCGACGTCCGGCACGCTGGGCGGGGTCGCCAGGGCCACCCGCGAAACGATCGTGCTGCTCGAGGCCGCCGGGTTCGACGTCATCCTGGTGGAGACGGTGGGTGTCGGGCAGTCGGAGGTGACCGTCGCCAACATGGTGGACACCTTCGTGTTTCTGACTTTGGCGCGCACCGGCGACCAGCTCCAGGGCATCAAGAAGGGCGTGCTGGAGCTCGCCGACATCGTGGTGGTGAACAAGGCCGACGGCGAGCATGCCTTGGAGGCGAAGGCGGCCGCGCGCGAACTGACCGGTGCGATCAGGCTGATCTACCCACGCGAAACATTATGGCGCCCACCGGTTCTCACCATGAGCGCACTGACCGGCGACGGCCTGGTCGAGCTGTGGGACACGGTGCTGAAGCACCGCGAGGTGTTGACCGCGGCCGGTGAGTTCGAGGCCCGCAGGCGCACCCAGCAGGTCGAGTGGACGTGGTCGATGGTCCGCGACGCCGTGCTGGACCGTGTGCTGTCGCATCCCGCGGTTAAGGAGATCCGGGCCGAAGTCGAGCGCAAGGTCCGCGATGGAGAGCTGACGCCCGCGCTTGCTGCGCAACAGATCCTGGACGCGTCTGACGTGCGCTAACCTAACTTTTCGGTAACACCCGGTTTATTTGCCGGGGCTACAGGTAAATTGTATGCATTGTGACGGGTGTCAAATCCGCGGGGCGCAGCGCAGCGCTTCCGCACAGGGTTCAGGGCGCGGCGGATTCGAACTTTGCTTGCACTCTGCGGGCCTTCTCGAAGCTGTTCCCCGGTAAGCGATTCGGCGGTGGTGCCCTCTCCGTCTACTTGCACGGCGAGCCCGTGGTCGATGTGTGGACCGGCTACTCGGACCGACGCGGCACTGAGTACTGGACAGCCGACACCGGCACCATGGTCTTCTCGGTCACCAAGGGTCTGGCGTCGACGGTGATCCATCGGCTCGCCGACCGCGGCCTGATCGACTACGACATGCCCGTCAGCGAATACTGGCCCGAGTTCGGCCAGAACGGCAAGGCCGACATCACGGTGCGCGACGTCATGCGACACCGCGCGGGCTTGTCGCATCTCAACGGGGTCAGCAAGGCCGAACTGCTCGACCACCACGCGATGGAGCGGCGGATCGCCGCCGCGCCGGTGAACAAGCTGCTGTACGGCCATCAGGCGTATCACGCGCTCACCTACGGCTGGCTGATGTCGGGGCTCGGCCGCGCCATCACCGGCAAGGGCATGCGGGACCTGATCCGTGAGGAACTGGCCGAACCCCTGAACACCGACGGGCTGCACCTGGGCCGGCCGCCGGCCACCGCGCCGACTCGTGCCGCGCAAATCCTGGCGCCCCAGGGCACTTTGAGCAATCCGGTGTTCAACTTCGTGGCGCCCCGGATCGCCGCCATGGGGGTCTCCGGCGTGTTCGGATCGATGTACTTCCCGGGTATGAAGGCCGTCGTCCAGGGGGACACACCGTTCCTGGACGCCGAGATCCCTGCCGCGAACGGCGTGGCCACCGCGCGCGCCCTGGCCAAGTTGTACGCCGCCATCGCCAACGGCGGCCGTGTCGACGGCACGCAACTGCTGTCGCGCGAGCGTGCCGAGGGCCTTGCCGGCGAGCCGAGCTTCGCGCCGGACCGCAACATCTGGGTGCCGCTGTCGTTCCACCTCGGTTACCACTCGGTGCCGATCCCCGGTGTGATGCCGGGCTTCGGGCATGCGGGGCTGGCCGGATCGGTGGGTTGGGCGGACCCGGAGACGGGGATGTCGTTCGGGTTCGTGCACAACCGCCTGCTGACACGGATGGTGCTCGATCAGGCGACGTTCGCGGGGCTGCAGACGCTGATCCGCCGGGATGCCGCCCGCGCCCGTAAACGTGGATACGAGACGATGCCCGCGCTCGGCGCGCCGTACAAGAAGGTCACCCGGTCCGTCGCGGGCTAGTTGTACTGCCCAGGCAGGTTGGTTGAGGAATTGTGACGACACGCTGTAGCGGTCGTTGATAGGTGAAGGCCTCCCGTCGTGGAGTGGAGCTGCTACCACTTCACCGCAACGATCAGGAGGCCTTCGTGGTCCACGCTAATGCTGTTTTGACTCCTCGCGGGCGTCTAATGCTGGCCCGTCGTGTCGTCGAGGAGGGCTGGCCCATCGTGCGGGCCGCTGAGCACTTCCACGTGTCATGGCGTACCGCGCAGCGGTGGGCATCGCGCTATGCGGCGATGGGTGCTGCCGGGATGACTGATCGATCCAGCCGGCCGCATCACTGCCCCAATCGGACACCGGCGCCGGTGGTGCGCCGCATTGTGGAGTTGCGGTGGCGGCATCGTCTCTCACCCATGGCGATCGCTTCGCGGCTGTCGATGCCGGCTTCGACCGTGCACGCGGTGCTGGTGCGGTGTCGGCTGAACCGGTTGTCTCACATCGATATCCGTACCGGCGAGCCGATCCGCCGCTACGAGCACGGCCACCCCGGCGCGATGCTGCATGTCGATGTCAAGAAACTGGGCAACATCCCCGACGGCGGGGGTTGGCGGTTCGTCGGTCGAGCACGCGGCAAACGCAATCGCCATGGGACTTCTGAGGTCCGGCGCAATCACCGCTACCAACCGATCCTCGGGCATGCCTACGTGCACACGGTGATCGATGATCATTCCCGGGTCGCCTACGCCGAGATCCACGACGACGAAACCGCTCAGACCGCGATCGGGGTGCTGCGCCGGGCGGTGGGATGGTTTGGTACCCGCGGCGTCCATGTCGAGCAGGTGCTGTCGGACAACGGAGCCTGCTACAAGTCCTACGCATGGCGCGACGCCTGCGCGGACCTGCACATCGCGCACAAACGCACCCGCGCCTACCGTCCCCAGACCAACGGCAAAATAGAGCGCTTCCACCGCACCATGGCCGCCGAATGGGCCTTCGCCCGGCACTACCCCAACGAACGCACCCGCCGCTCAGCCCTATCGGCCTGGCTACATACCTACAATCACCACCGGCAACACTCGGCAATCGGCAAGGTCCCACCCATCACCCGGTTGACCAACCTGCCTGGGCAGTACAGCTAGTGCTACCGACCCGAAACGACCTCAGCGCTCGGCGGTCGAGAACCACCTGGTCTTCTTGCGCCAGGACTCCGCAGAAGTGATCGCGAAACCCGCGCCGCACATGCAGGCGAATATCCACGTCAGCGCGGTGCCGGCGTTGACCGCCTGCAGCTGGGGGATGAACGCGGTCGCCAGGCGGACCAGGCAGGCGGCAATGCCGGCGGCCGACGACACGAGGTAGATGTTGGCGACCGTGCGTGAGCGCGGGTCCTTGCGCAAGACGAGCAGCGCCCGGGCGCCGTACCCCAGCAGGTAGATGAGCGTGCCGCACAAAAGCAGCCAGTACATGTTCAGCCAGAAGTCCGTCGGCACCTGGAAGAAGTCGGCCTTGTAGATCTTCGCGCCGTTGCCCAGGGTGAACGCCACCAGCAGCAGGGGGATGCACAGCGTCGCGGGGTATTCCACGTATTGCTTGAACGACCGCTGCAGTTCGTGATCCTGCTGCAGCCGGCCCAGCGCGTTGTACACGACCGCCGACGCGGCGACGATGTACAGATCGTGGCCGATGTAGTCCTCGAGGTTCCACTTACCTGTCAGCGAGTAGAGAAAGGCGCCGAGGGTTTCCGACGCCCACGGTGACATAAGCAGTACCGCGCCGCCCTGCAAAGCGATGTTCAGCGTTGCGGCGAACTCCCAACGGGACGACCATGTAACGCGGCGAATCCACAAACTCCACGCGATACAGCAAAGCGTGATCGCAATAAGAGTTGTCAGACCCATGCATGTCGCTTTCGAGCCGCGGTGTACTCAGCAAAGTATAGCTATAGCGGGGGCGCGTCACTGCGCGGTTTCAGCTCGGAGAGCTTTGGTGCGCGGGTTCGATCGCTGGTTCGGATGGCCGTCCGGGTGTCCAAAGCCTCCCGCAGAGCGGTTCTGCCGAACGGCGCGGACTCGATGTAGCTCCACACCTCTTGTTCGCTCATCAGGCCGAACCTGATCTGCAGGTCTGGGTAGCTGACGCCGAATCTGTCCGACACTCGGCGCAATTCCTCGGCGTCCGGGTAGTCGGCTTCCTTGATGCGCCGATAGTACGTGCTGCTCGAGATCCCGAGCGCGTCGTAAATGTCTTTGGCGTCAACGTCGCCGTCAAGTAGGTAATCAAGCAGGGCTTTTAGTTGTCTGCCGTTCTCGTCGGTGCGTGGCACCCTTCCTACAATAAAGCAATCTTCATAAAATGGGCAGCGCGAACCGCAAACCGGAAAGCTTTGCCTTAATTGACACTGCCGTCACAGTTTCGGGAGGCCTATCCCATATTTGGGACACTTGGGCTATCGTTGTGGCCATGGTTGCTTCTCAGTTGCGAATGACGGCTAAAGAGGCCTCTAACTCCTTTACTGAAATTGCATTAGCAACGATCCACGTGGTGGATCATGACGTCCCGGACGCTTCTCGTGCCGCGGACATGGTGCGGCTGTCGACGCTCGACAACGAGGAACTCACCGCCGAACTCGACGGAGCCTCCGATTGGCTGGGTGCGCCAACCGACGAACTCCTCCTCGCGGCGCTCGCTCGCACGATCGCCAGGACACTCGGTGAGGGCATCGTCCCCATCGACGTGGCCAGCGAACGTGGCAGCCTGCTGGACGCGGTCCCGGTGATGTGCGTGACGGCTGCACAGGCCAGCGCCACCGACGTCCTGCGCGGCGTTCACAACGCCCTGGCCTCGGCATCGGAGCGCACCGACGACGCGATGTCGGAGGTGTACTTCAACTATTTGGGCCAGGTGCCCGAGAGCTCGGTGCCGGTGCCGGTGCAGGAGACGCCTCCGGGGCTGGGCCACGCGCTGGAGCTGAGGGTGTACCGCACCCAGGGTCTGGTTCACGTGGACTGGTGGTATGACACGAGCTATTTCGAGCCGTACACCATCGAAGAGCTCGCCGAGCAGTTCCCCCGCGCGCTCTACGAGATGACCACGGACGCGCTGCCTGCCGTCTGAGAGCCGCTTCGTGCGGCGCATATGATTTGCGCTTGTCATTAGACTTGGCGAGAACGGCGTCGATCCGGCCATCACCGGGGAGCCTTCGGAAGAACGGCTGATTCCAGCTCAGTAGAACCGAACGGGTGGGTCCGTCATCGCCCTAAGTGAGCGGCGTACATCGTCGAAAGGTGATGCACGCAAGCGGGGTGGTACCGCGGCGCTCGCGCACCGCGCGACGTCGTCCCCGTGCCAATCAGGCACAGGAGACACGTGACCGCCTATCCGAAGCCGGCCGCCGGAGCGCCCAATTTCCCGGCGCTGGAAAGCGACGTCCTGGACTACTGGAACTCCGACGACACGTTCCGTGCCAGCATCGCGCGCCGGGACGGATCGCCGGATTATGTGTTCTACGACGGTCCGCCGTTCGCCAATGGTCTTCCCCATTACGGCCACCTGCTGACCGGCTACGTCAAGGACATCGTGCCGCGCTACCGCACCATGCGCGGCTACAAAGTGGATCGCCGCTTCGGCTGGGATACTCACGGCCTGCCCGCCGAACTAGAGGTGCAGCGTCAGCTGGGCATCGCCGACAAGGCGCAGATCGAAGAGATGGGCATCGAGAAGTTCAACGAAGCGTGCCGCGCGTCGGTGCTCAAGTACACCGACGAATGGCAGGCCTACGTCACCCGTCAGGCCCGGTGGGTCGACTTCGACAACGACTACAAAACGCTGGATCTCGGCTTTATGGAATCGGTGATCTGGGCGTTCAAGCAGCTGTGGGACAAGGGCCTGGCCTACGAGGGCAACCGGGTGCTGCCGTACTGCTGGAACGACGAGACGCCGCTGTCCAACCATGAACTGCGGATGGATGACGACGTCTATCAAATGCGCCAGGACCCGGCGCTGACCGTCGGATTCAAGGTGGTCGACAGCGATGACAAGGGGCTAGCCGGTGCCTTCCTTCTGATCTGGACCACGACGCCCTGGACGCTGCCGTCGAACCAGGCGGTCGCGGTGGGCCCCGACATCCCCTACGTCTGCGTGCAAGCACCCGATGGCCGCCGCTACGTGCTGGCACAGGCGCGGCTGACGGCCTACGCCCGCGAGCTGGGAGACGAGCCCGAGGTGGTGGCCACCTACAGCGGACGCGAGCTGCTCGGCACGCGGTACCTTCCGCCGTTTCCGTACTTCATGGACAGCGAGGGGGCGCGCAACGCCTTTCAGGTGTTGCCTGCGGACTTCGTCAGCACCGAGGACGGCACCGGCATCGTCCACATGTCGCCGGCGTACGGCGAGGACGACATGGCGACGGCACAGGCGGCCGACATCGTCGCCGTCACACCGGTTGACACCAAGGGCAGGTTCGACGCCACGGTGCCCGAATACGCCGGCCAGCACGTGTTCGACGCGAATCCGCAGATCATCCGCGATCTGAAGAACCAGGCGCGCTCGGCGGGCGTCAACGGCGCGGTGCTGTTGCGCCACGAGACATACGACCACTCTTATCCGCACTGTTGGCGCTGCCGGAACCCGTTGATCTACCGCGCCGTGTCGTCGTGGTTCATCAAGGTGACCGACTTCCGCGACCGCATGGTCGAGCTGAACCAAGAGATCACCTGGTACCCCGAGCACGTCAAGGACGGCCAGTTCGGAAAGTGGCTGCAGGGTGCCCGCGACTGGTCGATCTCGCGAAACCGATACTGGGGCAGCCCGATTCCGGTGTGGAAGTCCGACGATCCGGCGTACCCGCGTCTGGACGTGTACGGCAGTCTCGACGATCTCGAGCGCGACTTCGGCGTACGTCCGGACAACCTGCACCGACCGTATATCGACGAGCTCACCCGCCCGAATCCCGATGACCCGACCGGAAAGTCCACGATGCGCCGCATCGAGGACGTATTCGACGTGTGGTTCGACTCGGGGTCGATGCCCTACGGTCAGGTGCACTACCCGTTCGAGAACGCCGACTGGTTCGACACTCATTTTCCCGGCGATTTCATCGTCGAGTACATCGGCCAGACTCGCGGCTGGTTCTACACCATGCACATACTGGCCACTGCGCTATTCGACCGTCCAGCGTTCAAGACGTGTGTGGCGCACGGCATCGTGCTGGGCAACGACGGCCAGAAGATGAGCAAGTCGTTGCGCAACTACCCCGACGTCACCGAGGTTTTCGACCGCGACGGCTCCGACGCCATGCGCTGGTTCCTGATGGCGTCGCCAATCCTGCGCGGCGGCAACCTGATCGTCACCGAACAGGGCATCCGCGAGGGTGTCCGGCAGGTGCTGCTGCCACTGTGGAACGCCTACACCTTCCTGACGCTTTATGCGCCGAAGAAGGGCGCGTGGCGGACCGATTCGGCGAACGTGTTGGACCGCTACATCCTGGCCAAGCTCGCCGTGCTGCGCGACGACCTCACCGATTCCATGGATGTCTGCGACATCTCGGGAGCCTGCGATCAGTTGCGCCAATTCACCGATGCGTTGACGAACTGGTATGTCCGACGGTCGCGTTCGCGGTTCTGGGAAGAGGATCCCGAGGCCATCGACACGCTGCACACCGTGCTGGAAGTGACCGGCAGGCTCGCCGCGCCGCTGCTGCCGCTCGTCACCGAGGTGATCTGGCGCGGCGTGACCGGGGAGCGCTCGGTGCACCTAACCGACTGGCCGGAAGCCGACCTGCTGCCCAAGGATCCCCAGCTGGTGGCCGACATGGACCTCGTTCGCGTGGTCGCCTCGGCCGGCTCGTCGCTGCGCAAGGCCAAGAAGCTGCGAGTGCGGCTGCCGCTGCCGAAACTCACCGTGGCCTTGAAAGGCTCCGACGATCCGCAGCGGCTCGAGGCGTTCCGCGACCTCATCGCCGATGAGCTCAACGTCAAGGAGGTCGAGCTCACCGACGACATCGCCACCTACGGTCGATTCGAGCTGACCGTCAACGCGAAGGTGGCCGGACCCCGGCTAGGCCGTGACGTTCAGGCCGCCATCAAGGCAGTCAAGGCCGGCGAAGCCGTCGCGAATGCCGATGGCACCCTGAATGCTGGGCCCGCGGTCCTTCTCCCCGAGGAGTACAGCTCGCGGCTGGTGGCGGCCGACCCCGGATACACCGCCGCGTTGCCCGATGGCGCAGGGTTGGTGGTGCTGGACGGCACCGTCACCGAAGAGCTCGAGGCCGAGGGTTGGGCCAAGGACCGCATCCGCGAACTGCAGGAACTGCGAAAGTCGACGGGGCTCGACGTGTCCGACCGCATCTCGGTGGTCATGTCGGTGCCGGCCGCCCACCAGAGCTGGGCGCACACACACAGCGAGCTCATCGCGCGTGAAATCCTGGCCACCAGCTTCGAATTCGGTGACCTCACGGACGGTAGCGAGATCGGTGACGGTGTCCGGGTGGAGATCGCGAAGGTCAACTGACCCGGGCGCGACGGCCGTCGAACTCCACGGTGTCACCCGACCGCAGCTGTCGGCCCCTGCGGCGCTCGACAGTGTCGTTGACGATGACCAGCCCGTCGGCGATGACCGCCTTCGCGTCCGCTCCGCTGTCGATCAGCCCCGCCAGTTTCAGGAACTGACCCAAGCGGATCGTCTCGTCGCGAATCGGCACCTCGTCCACGTCGGTCACACCGGCGAGACCCGGGACGGGATCGCCTTGACGCGACCAAGCATCGAGGTGAACTCGTCGTCATCGGCCGGATCAGCCGGCACGTCAAGCGAGATCCCGTCGCACACCCCGGCGTACCAGGACGCGAGAACACCGGGCAGCTCCTCGTAGGTCCCCTGCGGAACGAGTTGACTCACAACGTCATCGGTGAGTACGTCGGCGAGCGCCGACCATTCCTTGCGACGGGCGTGCTCGCTGAGGCGGGCAGCGACGTCGCTCAGTCCGAACAGCTCGAGTGTGCGCTGATATGCCGGCGTGGAGTACAGGAAGGCGAGTTCGGTCCGCAGCTCGTCACGCACGGCGGCGACCGCCGCGTCGTCACGTCCCGAGATGACCCGCGGCACGACGACCAGCCGTGGTCCGCCGTCGGTACGCCCCTCCTTCGCCGCACCGTCGGCGAGCGCGGGCAGGACGTACTCGCGCAGCACCGCCGGGTGCGAGCTGGTGGGGTGCGCGACGAAGCCGTCGGCGACGGCGCCGGCGAGCTGGCACATCCTGCGGTTGACGCCGCCGGTCCAGATCGGCGGGGGAGCCGTCTCGATGGGACCCGGATTGAAGTAGGGCTGCAGCCGGGAAAATGTGTAGTGGCTGCCGTGGTGGTCCACGCCCTGGCCGTTCGCGAAGGCGGCGAAAATCGCGCGCAAGGATGCGACGTAGTCACGCAGCTGCGCGGCGGGGTCGGTCCACGGCATCGAAAACCGTCCGACAATGTTGCCCCTCACCTGCGTGGCGACGCCGAGCTCGAAGCGACCACCGGAGTAGCGGGCCAGTTCCCACGCCGCGTAGGCGGTGACCATCGGGCTGCGGGCGAAAGCGACCACCATGCTGGTCCGGACCACCAGCGTCGTGGTGTGCTCCAGCGCGAGGGTGCAGACGGCGAATGGATCGCGAACGGTCTCGGAAACGTGGACGGCGTCGAAGCCCATCTCCTCGATGCGTTGCGCCTCGTCGGCCACTTCGCTCAGCTCGGCGCTCGCTGGGAGCGATGTGATCACGTCCACGTCAAGGACTTTCGGTCGAACATGACGGCCGCCGCCAGGCCCGAGAAATCGGCAAGGACGTCGCGGATGAACTTGGTGCGTCGATAGCCGATCGCGTCGAGCACGTCCCGGTGATCTACCGCGACGACCACCGTCGCACCGATTGCGACCACCCACCACAGGCCCAGGGCGAGTGCGCGCATCCATGCCCGCGAACCCGCGAAACCGGCACGCAGGCGGTCGCGCTGAAACCGCACGTGGGCGTTCTCGTCGTCGACGATCCGCGCGGCGACGGCGCGCGTCACCGGATCCGGACCCGCCGCAGCCAGGCCCCCGTAATAGGACAGGGCGACGACCTCGGCGACGGTCAGCACCATCAACTCGGTGCGCAGGCCCAGCAGACGGCGTAAGCGGACGAAGATCGCGTCTGACCAGTGTCTGCTCATCGGGGCGCCACCGAGGTGTCCGAGCAGCCGCAATAGCAGCGCGGCGTGTTGCTGCTCTTCGGCGACGAAAAGATTTATCGCACACACGTATTCGGAGTCGCCCGCTCGCTCGGCGTTGCGGATGAGCTGCCGGCCGTCGCCGCTCTCGCCCAGCTGGAATCGGCGTACCGAGGCGATCAGCGGCCGACGCACGGCCTCGGGCACGGTGCAGTCGGCGTCGAAGTCGATCGCGGCGTCCACCCGGCGGTGCACGTCTTCGTTGGCTTCGAAGTGGTCGACCCACCGGCCGAAGCCGCTCCGCTGACCGACACGTTGCGCCATGGACGTCAGGCTAACGAAATAGCATCGGCGGATGTGGAAGGTCGGTGGGTGCTGCATCTCGATATGGATGCGTTCTTCGCGTCGGTCGAGCAGCTGACCCGACCCACCCTGCGTGGCAGGCCGGTGCTGGTTGGTGGGCTGGGCGGCCGCGGGGTTGTCGCCGGCGCGAGCTACGAGTCCCGGGTGTTCGGCGCCCGCTCCGCCATGCCCATGCACATGGCCAGGCGAATGGTGGGCGCCACCGCCGTGGTCCTGCCGCCGCGTGGTGTCGTCTACGGCGTCGCCAGCCGGCGCGTGTTCGACACCGTGCGCGGCCTCGTCCCGGTGCTCGAGCAGCTCTCCTTCGACGAGGCATTCGGTGAGCCCGCCGAACTCGCGGGCGCCTCGGCCGACGACGTCGAAACGTTCTGCCGGACGCTGAAGTCCAGGGTGCTCGACGAGACGGGGCTGGTCGCGTCCGTCGGCGCCGGATCGGGCAAGCAGGTCGCCAAGATCGCCTCGGACCTCGCGAAGCCCAACGGCATCCGGGTGGTCTCGCGCAGCCAGGAGCGGGTGCTGCTCGACGCGTTGCCCGTGCGCCGGTTGTGGGGCATCGGACCGGTCGCCGAGGAAAAGCTGCACCGACTCGGGATCGACACCATCGCTGCATTCGCCGCGCTGAGCGATGCCGAAGTCGCCGACATTCTCGGCGGCACCGTCGGCGCGGCGCTGCACCGGCTCGCGCGCGGTATCGACGACCGGCCCGTCGCCGAGAATTCCCCCGCCAAGCAGATCAGCGCCGAATCGACGTTCCCCGAGGACCTCACGACCCTCGACCAGCTGCGGGAAGCCGTGGCGCGCATCGGCGAGCACGCGCACACCCGGCTCCAGAAGGACGGTCGCGGTGCTCGCACGATCACCGTCAAGCTGAAGAAGTCCGACATGGGAGTCCTCACCCGGTCGGCCACGCTGCCGTACGCCACCACCGATGCCGCCACCCTGATTGCGACCGCTCGACGGTTGCTGCTCGACCCGATCGAGGTGGGGCCCATCCGCCTTGTCGGCGTTGGCTTTTCAGGACTGTCGGAGGTTCAGCAGGAGTCGCTGTTCCCCGATCTCGAGGTGCTGGCGGAGGAGGTGTCCGGCTCGCAGTTGCCCCCGACACTGACTGAAGCCGCAGCCACGCCGCCGGCCTGGCGGATCGGAGACGACGTCGTGCACACCACCCACGGGCATGGGTGGATCCAGGGCGCCGGTCACGGCGTGATGACGGTGCGTTTCGAGACCCGCGGAACCGGACCGGGCCCGGTGCACACGCTGCGCGCGGACGATCCGGAGATCGCCCGGGCCAACCCAGTCGACAGCCTGGATTGGGCGGACTACCTCGACGAGCTCAGCCGCCACCAGAGTTAGCCGAACCGGAACGCTCGCGATACATCCACATCAGCCCCAGCGCGCGAACACGTCCGCGACGGGCGAACCGGCCGCCAGCGCGGCCATCAGCAGGACGCGGGCCTGAGGCGGACGCAGCCGCGGCACCATGACCGCGCCGGCATCGGCGAGTTCACGGCCCGGGCCGTACCCGGGGCTGACCCGTCCATCGGGCACGCGCGTCGACACCGCGACGGCGACGCCGTCGCGGTGGTGCCGTCGCACGGCTTCGATCACGGCGGCGCCCGCATTGCCCGAACCCAGTGCCGCCAGTACCAGACCCCGCGCCCCCGCGGCGACGCACGCGTCCATCGCCACAGCGTCGGCGCCCGGATACACCGCGATGGTGTCCACCCTCGGGGCAGCCGCTGCCGAGGCGGCCGCAAGGAACGGGCGGTCCTTGGTGGCCTGTACCGCGAACGTCGCATCCGACACCGAGCCGATCGCCACCCCTGCGAAACCCCGCAGACCCGCCGTCGCGACCTTCTGCAGGCCGAGCGGTTGCCACACCGTGCCCGCGAAACTCACCAGTGCACCCAGCCCCTGCGCGGATGGGCTCGCGGCGACCGTCAGCGCATCGCGCAGATTGGCCGGACCGTCGGCGTCGGGGGCGTCGGCACTGCGCTGTGCCCCGGTGAGCACGACCGGTGCCCGCCCGTCATACGTCAGCTCCAGCCACAGCGCGGTTTCCTCCATGGTGTCGGTGCCGTGGGTGATCACGACACCGTCGGCGTCTGACGCAGAACGCACCGCCGCGCTGATCCGGTCCCAGTCAGGGAGCGTGAGCATCGAGCTGTCCACCGCCATCAGGTCGACGACCTGCACGTCGAGCCCGGAAGTCAGGTCGGCGCCGGTTCGTGTCGGGCGCTTCACGCCGCGGTCGTCGGCGCTGGTGGCGATCGTGCCGCCGGTGGTGATGACGACGAGGCGAGCCATGGGTGGAATTCTTACGCATTCCGGCCCTGGAATGATGGGGGAGTGACTGATGAATCCCCGGCGTCGGACGAGGCCACGACTGGGCCCGAGGCACCCACGCAGGAGGAGCAGCCCGCGCCGCGGCGCCGACTTCGGCTGCTGCTGACAGTCGCGGGAATCGTGTTGATCGCCGACATCGTCACCAAGGTGCTCGCCGTCAGGCTGCTCACCCCCGGCCAGCCTGTCTCGATCATCGGTGACACCGTCACGTGGACCCTCGTCCGAAATTCGGGTGCCGCGTTCTCGATGGCCACCGGCTACACCTGGGTGCTGACACTGATCGCTACCGCGGTCGTCATCGGGATCATCTGGATGGGCCGTCGCCTGGTTTCGCCGTGGTGGGCACTTGGCCTCGGGATGATCCTCGGCGGGGCGATGGGCAACCTGGTCGATCGGTTCTTCCGGTCGCCCGGACCGCTGCGGGGCCACGTCGTCGACTTCTTCTCCGTCGGGTGGTGGCCGGTGTTCAACGTCGCCGACCCGTCGGTGGTCGGCGGGGCGATTCTGCTCGTCGCGCTATCGCTGTTCGGTTTCGACTTCGACACCGTCGGGCGCCGTACGGGCGACTCGTCAGAGTGACCACCCGCTCGATGCCGGTCCCGGAAGGGCTGGCAGGCATGCGCGTCGACGCGGGTCTGGCGCGGCTTCTCGGGCTGTCACGGACGGCCGCGGCGGCACTGGCCGAAGACGGCGGCGTCGACGTCGACGGTGCGCCCGCGGGGAAATCCGACAAGTTGGTCGCCGGGGCCTGGCTGGAAGTTCGCCTGCCGGAAGCGCCTGCGCCAGTGGAGAATACGCCGGTCGAGATCGAAGGCATGTCGATCCTGTACTCCGATTCGGACATCGTCGCGGTCGACAAGCCGCCCGGCGTCGCGGCGCATGCCACGGTCGGCTGGAGCGGGCCGACGGTGCTCGGCGGCCTGGCCGCGGCGGGGTTTCGCATCAGCACATCTGGAATCCATGAGCGCCAGGGCATTGTGCATCGACTCGATGTCGGTACCTCCGGCGTGATGGTGGTGGCCTTGTCGGAACGCGCCTACACGGTGCTCAAGCGCGCGTTCAAACAGCGCACCGTCGAAAAGCGTTATCACGCACTGGTGCAGGGACATCCCGATCCGTCCAGCGGAACGATCGACGCGCCGATCGGGCGCCACCGCTCGAATGACTGGAAGTTCGCGGTCACCGAAGGCGGCAGGCACAGCATCACCCACTACGACACGCTGGAGGCACATCAAGCCGCCAGCCTGCTCGAGATCGAGCTGGAAACCGGCCGCACCCATCAGATCCGGGTACATTTCGCGGCGCTGCACCATCCGTGCGCCGGCGACCTCACCTATGGCGCGGACCCGACACTGGCCCGCAAGCTCGGGCTGGAACGCCAGTGGCTGCACGCCTGCTCCTTGGCGTTCGCGCATCCCGCCGACGGGCGCCGCGTCGAGATCACGAGTCCGTATCCACCTGATCTGCAGCACGCGCTCGAGGTGTTGCGACACCACGAACTGTGAGAACGACCGGACTTCTCTACGGCATCGGCGCCTACGCGATGTGGGGTGTGTTCCCCGCGTTCTTTCCGCTTCTGAAACCGGCGAGTGCGCTCGAAGTGCTGTCGCACCGCGTCGTCTGGACGTGCGTGCTGATGGTCTTCGTCATCGCGGCGGCGCGCCGACTTCGCGACCTCCGCGCCATCACCGCTCGGGTCTGGCTGCTGCTGATTTGCGCATCGGCGCTCATCTCCATCAACTGGGGCATCTACATCTACGCCGTCAACAACGGCCACGTCGTCGACGCCGCGCTGGGCTACTTCATCAACCCGTTGGTCACTGTCGCGTTGGGGCTGTTCATCTTTCGCGAGAAACTCAACCGCGCTCAGCTCGGCGCGTTGGCGATCGCCGTGGTCGCCGTCGTGGTGCTCACCGTGGAGGTCGGCGCACCCCCGGTCATCGGACTCGGGCTGGCGCTGTCGTTCGGACTCTACGGCGCGGTGAAGAAGGTGGTACCGACCGATCCGCGGGTCAGCGTCGGCATCGAAGCTGCAGTAGCCGCGCCCTTCGCCCTGGCTTACATCACCGTGCTGGAGGGCACAGGAGCGGGTACCTTCACCGACTTCGGCGCCGGCCACATCGCCCTTCTCGTTCTTTCAGGTGCGGTGACGGCGCTGCCGCTGCTGCTGTTCGCCGCGGCGGCTCACCGGCTGCCGCTGGTGACGATGGGGTTGCTGTTCTACCTGACCCCGGCGATGCAACTGACCTGGGGCATATTCGTCGGCCACGAACCGATGCCGCCCGCGCGCTGGCTGGGATTCGCGCTCATCTGGCTCGCCCTGTTGGTGTTCAGCGCCGACGCGCTGTGTCGGGCGCGCACCACGTCGCCGAAGGGTCCCCGCAGCCCGGAACGCGAACCAGAGCATGAACCAGAACATAGGGAAACACCCGATTCCTCGGCGCCTCCTGCGCCCTAGCGTTGGGGCATGCCCGGCTTCTGGTTCACCGCGATGGTTGCAGGCCTTGTCGCGGCTGGTGTCGTCGCCCAACTCGGCTGGCAACTGCCGCCGAAAGCCGAGGTCAAGCGGTTGCTCAGGCTGGATCGGCTGCGGTCGGGCCAGCTGCGGACCCGTCGGCCGGCGCCGGCGGTCTTCGCCGAGCGGCACTGAGCGACATCGAGGTAAAGACACGCACCGCGACACGCCGAGATCTGTCGTAGCGCGGTCATAGACTGGCCACCCTATGAGCGGTTCCTCCTCGCAGTCCTTCGTGCACCTGCATAACCACACCGAGTATTCGATGCTGGACGGTGCCGCGAAGGTCACGCCGATGCTGGCCGAGGCGCAACGGCTCGAAATGTCCGCGATCGGCATGACGGATCACGGAAACATGTTCGGCGCCAGCGAGTTCTACAACGCCGCGACCGACGTGGACATCAAGCCGATCATCGGCGTCGAGGCCTACATCGCACCGGGTTCACGTTTCGACACCAAACGCGTCCTCTGGGGCGACCCGTCGCAGAAGTCCGACGACGTGTCGGGCAGCGGCGCCTATACCCACATGACGATGGTCGCCGAGAATGCGACCGGTTTGCGCAACCTGTTCAAGCTGTCGTCGCTGGCGTCGTTCGAGGGCCAGCTCGGCAAGTGGTCGCGCATGGACGCCGAGATCATCGCCGAGCACGCCGACGGCATCATCGCGACCACCGGCTGCCCGTCGGGCGAGGTGCAGACGCGGCTGCGGCTCGGGCACGAACGGGAGGCGCTCGAGGCGGCCGCCAGGTGGCGGGAGATCTTCGGACCCGACAACTTCTTCCTCGAGTTGATGGACCACGGTCTGGACATCGAGCGCCGGGTCCGCGAGGGCCTGCTGGAGATCGGCCAGAAGCTCGGCATCCTGCCGCTGGCCACCAACGACTGCCATTACGTCACCCGCGACGCCTCCCGCAACCACGAGGCGCTGCTCTGTGTGCAGACCGGCAAAACGCTGTCGGACCCCAATCGATTCAAGTTCGACGGCGACGGCTACTACCTGAAATCGGCCGCCGAGATGCGCGCGCTGTGGGACGGCGAGGTCGCCGGCGCATGCGATTCCACACTGTTGATCGCCGAACGGGTGCAGAGCTACGCCGACGTCTGGACACCGAAAGACCGGATGCCGATCTTCCCGGTGCCCGAGGGCCACGACCAGGCGAGCTGGCTGCAGCATGAGGTCGACGCCGGTCTGCAGCGCCGCTTCCCCGGGGCGGCGGTACCCACCGAGTACATCGAGCGGGCCGCCTTTGAGATCAAGGTCATCTGCGAAAAGGGGTACCCGTCGTACTTCCTCATCGTCGCCGACCTCATCAACTACGCGCGCTCGGTCGAGATCCGGGTCGGGCCGGGACGAGGTTCGGCCGCGGGATCGCTGGTCGCCTACGCGCTGGGTATCACCAACATCGACCCCATCCCGTACGGCCTGCTGTTCGAGCGATTCCTGAACCCCGAACGTGTGTCGATGCCCGACATCGACATCGACTTCGACGACCGTCGTCGCGGCGAGATGCTGCGCTACGCGGCCAACAAGTGGGGCAGCGACCGGGTGGCCCAGGTCATCACCTTCGGCACCATCAAAACCAAAGCGGCACTCAAGGATTCGGCCCGTGTCAACTACGGCCAGCCCGGCTTCGCGATCGCCGACCGGATCACCAAGGCGCTGCCGCCGCCGATCATGGCCAAGGACATCCCGCTGTCGGGCATCACCGACCCGAACCACGAGCGGTACAAGGAGGCCGCCGAGGTTCGCGGGCTGATCGACACCGACCCCGACGTGCGCACCATCTACGAAACGGCCCGCGGCCTGGAGGGCCTGGTCCGTAACGCCGGCGTGCACGCGTGCGCGGTGATCATGAGCAGCGAGCCGCTGGTCGACGCGATTCCGCTGTGGAAGCGGCCGCAGGACGGCGCCATCATCACCGGCTGGGACTACCCCTCGTGCGAGGCCATCGGTCTGCTGAAGATGGACTTCCTCGGCCTGCGGAACCTCACGATCATCGGCGACTGCCTGGAGAACATCCGCGCAAACCGCGGAATCGATCTCGACCTCGAAAGTGTGCCGCTCGATGACCCGGCCGCGTATGCGCTGCTGGGCCGCGGTGACACCCTGGGGGTGTTCCAGCTCGACGGCGGCCCGATGCGCGATCTGCTGCGCCGCATGCAGCCCACCGGATTCGAGGACGTCGTCGCGGTCATCGCGCTGTACCGGCCAGGACCCATGGGCATGAACGCCCACAACGACTACGCCGATCGTAAGAACAACCGCCAGGCGATCAAGCCCATCCATCCTGAGTTGGAAGAACCGCTGCGCGAGATCCTCGCCGAGACCTACGGCCTGATCGTCTACCAAGAGCAGATCATGCGCATCGCGCAGAAGGTCGCCGGCTACTCGCTCGCCCGAGCAGACATTCTGCGAAAAGCCATGGGCAAGAAGAAGCGCGAAGTCCTCGAGAAGGAATTCGAGGGCTTCTCCGACGGCATGAGGGCGAATGGATTCTCAGCGGCGGCCATCAAGGCGCTGTGGGACACGGTGCTGCCATTCGCCGACTACGCCTTCAACAAATCGCACGCCGCCGGCTATGGCTTGGTGTCGTACTGGACCGCCTACCTGAAGGCCAATTTCCCGGCCGAGTACATGGCCGGGCTGCTGACGTCGGTCGGCGACGACAAGGACAAGGCGGCGGTCTACCTCGCCGACTGCCGCAGACTCGGCATCACCGTGCTGCCGCCCGATGTCAACGAGTCGAGCCTCAACTTCGCCTCGGTGGGCGAGGACATCCGGTACGGGCTGGGCGCGGTGCGCAACGTCGGCGCGAATGTCGTTGCCTCGCTTATCGGTTCGCGCACCGATAAGGGTAAGTTCATCGACTTCTCGGACTACCTCAACAAGATCGATATCGCCGCCTGCAACAAGAAGGTCACCGAATCGCTGATCAAGGCCGGCGCGTTCGACTCGCTGGGGCATCCGCGTAAGGGGCTGTTCCTGATCCATACCGATGCGGTCGATTCGGTGCTCGGGACGAAGAAGGCTGAGGCGATGGGTCAGTTCGACCTGTTCGGCGGTGCGGATACGGCCACCGACGCGGTGTTCACCATCAAGGTGCCCGACGAGGAGTGGGAGGACAAGCACAAGCTGGCGCTGGAGCGCGAAATGCTTGGTCTCTACGTATCCGGGCATCCGCTCAACGGCATCGCCCATCTGCTGTCGGCGCAGGTCGACACGGCGATTCCGGCGATTCTCGACGGCGACGTCGCCAACGACACTCAGGTGCGGATCGGCGGCATTCTGGCGTCGGTCAACCGGCGGGTCAACAAGAACGGGTTGCCCTGGGCGTCAGCGCAAGTGGAAGACCTCACCGGCGGTATCGAGGTGTTGTTCTTCCCGCAGACGTACTCGACGTTCGGTGCCGAGATCGCCGACGACGCGGTGGTCCTGGTGGGGGCCAAGGTGGCGATCCGTGACGACCGGATCTCGCTGATCGCCAACGACCTTGTCGTGCCTGATTTTTCGAGTGCGCAGGTCAATCGTCCAGTGGCCGTCACACTGCCGACCCGCCAGTGCACGGTCGACAAGGTCACCGCGCTCAAGCAGGTGCTGGCCCGTCATCCCGGAACCGCACAGGTGCACTTGCGGCTGATCAGCGGCGAGCGCATCACCACACTGGAACTCGACGCATCCCTGCGGGTGACGGCGTCATCGGCGTTGATGGGTGATCTGAAGGCGCTGCTGGGGCCCGGTTGCCTGGGCTGATGTCGTTTCGCGAACTGCACGAACGCGGCTGCTTCGTCATTCCGAATCCGTGGGACCGCGGGACGGCGATCGCGCTGGCGGCCATGGGCTTTCCCGCGCTGGCCACGACGAGTGCCGGTGCCTGCTTTGCACGTGGGTTACCCGATACGCCGACCGCGCTGGGTGTGGAGGGCGCGCTGCGCAACATCGCCGAGATCGTCGACGCGGTCGAGTTGCCGGTGAACGCCGACTTTCAGGCGGGATACGCCCATGATCTGGACGGGTTGGCCGCCAACGTCCGGCGATGTGTGGCAACCGGTGTCGCCGGCTTGTCCATCGAGGACACGCGGGGCGGCGCCGAGGAGCCACTGTATTCGTTGCCGGAGGCCGTTGAACGGGTACGCGTCGGGTACGCCGCAATCGACGGCGCCGATGTACTCCTCACCGCACGCGCGGAGTGCTTTCTCTACGATCACCCCGATCCGCTGCGCGAGGCGATCACGAGGTTACAGGCTTTCTCGGAGGCGGGAGCAGATGTGCTCTATGCACCGGGAGTGCGGACGCGAGAAGACATCTCCGCCCTCGTCGACGCGCTGCGTCCCGCGCCCGTCAACGTGCTGATGTCATCGGATACGGGGCTGACGGTGAACGATCTGGCGGAACTCGGGGTGCGGCGGGTCAGCGTCGGATCCGCGTTGACGCGTGTCGCGTGGGGCGCGTTCCTCTCGGCCGCCCGCCGCATCGCCGAGGACGGGTCGTTCGCGGGGCTGGCAGAATCGGCGAGCTTCGACGAGCTCAACGGCCTGTTCACGAACTGAACACTCAGCCCAAAACATTCACCGCCCGTGCGATCACGAGTCCAGCGACGGACAACGCAACCATCGCCTGCACGGTCATCAGCAGCTTGGCCCACCGAGCCAATGGCATGGTGTCAGTCGGCGAGAACGCCAACACGTTGGTGAAGCTCAGGTACAGATAGTCGACGAATGTCGGGCGCCAATTCGGTTTGGCCACATCCGGACTCGCCATCTGCGGGAACATGAAATCTGGGTAGGGGCGCTCACCGGCGTGTCGGGCGAACGGCCCGCCACGGTCGAGTTCCCAGTAGAGGATGCCGAACACGATGATGTTCGTGACGAAGATGGCCGCTCCACTGCCAAGGAGAACCGCCGCGTCGTTGCTGACTCTGCCGGTGATGATGCTGATGTCGAGCACAATTGCCGACAGCGTGTTGTCGATGGCGATCGCCGTCAACAGCATCCACGCTGAGCACCTTCCGAGCAGCGTCCGACGGCGCATCACAAACGGATTGATGCCCAGGAGCACGACCAGTAGCAGAACTTCTAGCACCAACAGCGGCCAACGCGGCAGCAGGGTATAGCCCTTCGGAATCCACAGTTGCAGTGCCATGGCTGTCAGAATTGCGACGACGACGGGCAGCACGCTTTCGGGGTTCGTTGGACCCGACCAGGATGGGAATTGGTGCTTCGGGGGTTCGGGGGTGGTGTCCATCAGGCAAGTGTGTGCGCCACGATGGAGGTATGGAATCGCGACACGTCAGTACTTGGATCGGCGTTGGGCCCGAGGCCGTCTACGAATTCGCGGCGGACCCGCAGACCTGGCCGCGGTGGGCGGCGGGGCTGGCCGCCGGCGAGCTCCGGCAGAGCCCGCAGGGCTGGGTCGCCGATTCGCCGATGGGCACCGTGACAGTCGAGTTCGCCCCGCCGAATCCGTTCGGGGTGCTGGACCACGTGGTACGGATGCCGTCGGGGGAGCAGGTGTACAACCCGTTTCGGGTCGTCCCCGCCGGGGTGGGTGAGGCGGCATGTGAGGTGGTGTTCTCTGTGCGGCGGCGCCCGGGCATGACCGATGAAGACTTCGCAGGTGATGTCGCCGCGGTCGCAGCGGACCTGGCCACCCTGAAGAGTCTGGTTGAGGCGTAGTCGGTTCCCCCGACCGGGGGACACGTGAATTCCCCCGGTGTGGCGGCCGATCGGCGGACAGACCGGACAGCCTGGCCACGGCATTCTTTAGTCACGCCGGCAAACCGGCACGAAGCCCTAAAGCAGGAGCACGGAAATGACCACCAACATCAACTCCCGGATCGCCCGATTCATCGCACTGCCGATCATGTCGGCCGGCATCATCGGCGCAGCCGGCCTGGGTATGGCGGGGATGGCCAACGCGGCCACCTCGACCGCACCGAGCGGCCCGGGCTACTCGTACGCGCCCGTCGTCAAGGCCCACCCCGCGCCTGCGCACCACCTGCACGGTGTGGCGCGCGTCGAGGCCAAGGTCCCGGGCTATCACCGCTGATCCAGATACGAGTCAGACCCTCCCTTCGGGGAGGGCCTGATTTGTCAGCAGGTCAGTCAGTCGATTGGAAGGCACCGAGGCCCAGCCACACCACGGTGCCTGCGGCCGCTGCGGCCAGCACCGCCGGTGCAGCGCTTGCCGTTGCGACGGCAACGATGACGAGCACTATTGCCGCCACAGCCAGGGCGAGCACCTTGTACACCGGCCAGGGGACTCCGGCGATGCTCACTTGGTCGCGCACGGTCATAGTTTGACGATAGCTCGTAAGCGAGTTTTCGGGCAACCGAAACGCCGGATGAGGTGACTCACTTTTTCTAGTCGGCCTAAGCTGTCTGACATGCCACTTTCCGGAGAATACGAGGCCAGTCCGTGGGATTGGGTCCGCGACCACGCCGACAAGATCATGCAAACAGGCAGCACCGAGGGCATCGAGATGAAGGACAAGCCCCTCATCCTGCTGACCACGGTCGGCGCGAAGACCGGCAAGATCCGGAAAACCCCGCTCATGCGGGTCGAACACGATGGCCAGTACGCGGTTGTCGCATCGTTGGGCGGTGCGCCGAAGAACCCGGTCTGGTACTTCAACGTCAAGGCGCACCCACGCGTCGAACTGCAGGACGGCGCCGTGACGAGGGATTACGAGGCTCGCGAGGTCTTCGGCGACGAAAAGGCGCTCTGGTGGGAGCGCGCGGTCGAGGCGTGGCCCGACTATGCGGAGTACCAAACCAAGACCGACCGGCAGATCCCGGTGTTCGTGTTGACGCCGGTTGGCTAACGGGTCCATTTCGGAGAACGGCTAGGTAGGTGGCACCATTGATCGGTGTCCGCCGAACTGAGTCAGGATTCCCGAAGGACGCCGCTGATCAATCCGATTTCGGCGGCCGACATCGATGCGGCCGCTCAGCGCATCTCCGATGTGGTCCTGCGGAGCCCGCTGCAGTTCAGCGAGCGACTGTCGGAGGCCACCGGCGCGAACGTCTACCTGAAGCGCGAAGATCAGCAGGCGGTGCGGTCGTACAAGTTGCGTGGCGCCCACAACCTTCTCATGCAGCTGTCGGCCGAGGAGATCGCTGCCGGTGTCGTGTGCTCGTCGGCGGGCAACCACGCGCAGGGCTTCGCGATGGCCTGCCGCTCGATGGGTATCCGCGGCCGGGTCTATGTGCCGGGTAACACGCCCAAGCAGAAGCGAGATCGCATCCGATATCACGGGCGCGAGTTCATCGAGCTGATCGTGACGGGCCATACCTACGACGAGGCCGCGGCAGCGGCGCTGGACGACATCGCGCGCTCCGGAGCAACGCTGGTCCCGCCGTACGACGATCTGCGCACGATGGCGGGGCAAGGCACGATCGCCACCGAGATTCTCGACCAGCTCGACGACGAACCGGATCTGGTCATCGTTCCGGTCGGCGGCGGCGGCTGCATCGCCGGCATCACCACCTATCTGGCCGAACGCACCAGGAACACGTCGGTGCTCGGCGTCGAGCCGGCAGGTGCGGCGTCGATGATCGCCGCCCTGGCCGCCGGGCAGCCGGTGACCCTCGAGCATGTCGACCAGTTCGTGGACGGCGCGGCGGTGAACCGGGCGGGCACGCTGACCTACGCGGTCCTGGCCGCGGCGGGAGACATGGTTTCGATCACCACCGCCGACGAGGGCGCAATCTGCACCGCAATGCTCGACCTCTATCAGAACGAGGGCATCATCGTCGAGCCCGCGGGCGCGCTGTCCGTGGCCGCCCTGCTCGAGGCGCGGCTGGAGCCCGGATCGACTGTGGTGTGCGTGATCTCGGGAGGCAACAACGACGTGTCCCGCTACGGCGAGGTGCTGGAACGCTCGCTGGTGCACCTCGGGCTCAAGCACTACTTCCTGGTCGACTTCCCGCAGGAGCCGGGTGCGTTGCGGCGGTTCCTCGACACGGTGCTCGGCCCCAACGACGACATCACGCTATTCGAATACGTCAAGCGCAACAACCGCGAAACCGGTGAGGCGCTGGTGGGTATCGAACTCGGTTCGGCCACCGACTTCGACGGTCTCCTCGAGCGGATGAAGGCGTCCGATATTCACGTCGAAACGTTGGAGCCCGGCTCGCCTGCGTATCGCTACCTGCTCTAGGAACGACGAAGGATCGCGAACGATCGAGCGGGCAACCACGTCGAATTCGCGTCGACGGCCGCCGGCTCATCCCACGCCAGCACCACCTCGCCGGCGATGGGAACTTCGACGGCCTCGGCCCCGAGGTTGCACGCTATGGCCAGCGACCCGCGCTGCATCACGATCCACCGCCGATCCTCGTCGTAGTCGACCTGCATGTTGTCCAACCACGGATCGGCAAGGTCGGGTTCGTTGTGCCGCAACGAGATCAGCTGCCGGTACACGTGACGCAGCCGGCCGTGTTCGCCCTCGTCGATCTCTTGCCACTTCAGCTTGGAACGTTCGTAGGTGGCGAGGTCCTGAGGATCGGGGATCTCATCTGCATCCCACCCGTGCTCGGCGAACTCGCGTTTGCGACCCTCGGCGGTGGCTCTGGCCAATTCCGGCTCGGGGTGTGAGGTGAAGAATTGGAAAGGCGACGACGAGCCCCATTCCTCACCCATGAAAAGCATTCCGGTGTAGGGAGATCCGAGTACAAGCGCAGCCTTGACCGCCAGCTGGCCGAAGGTGAGGTTCTGCGAGGGGCGATCGCCGCACGCCCGATTACCCACCTGATCATGGGTCAGCGTGTAGGCGAGCAGCCGGGTCGCCGGAATCGTCGCCGTATCCAGCGGGCGGCCATGTCGCCGGTGCCGGAACGACGAGTACGTGCCTGCGTGGAAGTACCCGTGCCGCAACGTCTGCGCCAGCGTTTCCACCGAACCGAAATCCGAGTAGTAGCCCTGCTGTTCGCCCGAGACGGCGGCGTGGATGGCGTGGTGGATGTCGTCGTCCCACTGTGCGGTCATGCCCAAGCCACCGTGGTCGCGCGGGGTGATCAGTCGAGGATCGTTGAGGTCGCTTTCGGCGATCAGTGACAGTGGCCGGCCCAACTCCTCAGCCAGCGCGTCGGTTTCGGCGGACAGCTCCTCGAGAATGTGAATGGCCGTGGTGTCGACGAGGGCGTGTACGGCGTCGAGGCGCAGACCGTCGGCGTGGAAGTCGCGCATCCAGCGCAATGCGCAGTCCAGGATGTAGGTCCGCACTTCGTCGGCGTCCGGCCCGCTGATGTTGATCGACTCGCCCCACGGGTTGCTGCCTGAGGAAAGGTAGGGACCGAACCGCGGCAGGTAATTCCCCGACGGCCCGAGGTGGTTGAACACCGCGTCGATCAGCACACCGAGTCCGCGCCCGTGGCATGCGTCGATGAAGCGAACCAGCGCGTCGGGCCCGCCGTACGGTTCGTGCACCGCGTACCACAGCACGCCGTCGTAGCCCCAGCCGTGCGTTCCGCCGAAGGCGTTCACGGGCATGACTTCGACGAACTCGACGCCGAGATCCACCAGATAGTCCAGCTTCTCGATCGCCGAATCGAACGTCGCGCCCGGCGTGAACGTCCCGATGTGGAGTTCGTAAATCACCCTGCCTTCGATCGATGCGCCGGCCCAGTCACCGTCGGTCCATGCGCTGGGGTCGGGCTGCCAGAGCGCCGATCGGGCATGTACACCATCGGGCTGACGTGGGGACCGCGGATCCGGCAGGACTGTCGGGTCGTCGTCGAGGACGAAACCGTAGCGTGCCCCGGTGCCGGCGTCGACGTCAGCACGCCACCACCCGTCGGCCGATCCGGTCATCTCGTGCAGGGTGCCGTCCACGTCGACCCGAACCCGCTCGGGAATGGGCGCCCACACCGTGAATTCAGCCATCGCTGCGCTCCAGCAGGGCAACGGGCAGTTCCGCGAACAACTCGACGGCGAGCACCCTGCCGCTGAATCGCGCTCCCGAGATGCGATCGGTCCACTGCCCGCCGGGCAACTCCAATGCGGTGTCGTCCCAACCGGTTTCCGACAGCTGCACCGTGTGCCGGCTGACGGCGGTCAGCACGTCGTCGCCGCGAAGAAATCCCACCAGATGGTCGGCTGCTGGGCCGTCGGCCCGCACCGGTGTGTAGCCACCGTCGCTGAAGCTGGCGGCGCGCTGCCGCCGCAGCTGCAACGCCGCGGCCACGACCCGAATCTTCGGATGCCGCAACACCTGCAGTGCGTGCGCACGCGTTGTGTAGTCCACCGGCCGGCGATTGTCGGGGTCGACGAGGCTGTCCTCCCACAACTCGGTGCCCTGATAGATGTCCGGAACGCCGGGCGCGGTGAGTGCGATCAGCTTCTGGCCAAGGGCGTCGCTGCGCGCATGCAGGTCAATGCGTGCCACCAGCGACGTCATCTCGGCACCGACGGGGCCGTCCAGTACGGCGTCGATCCAGGTGTGAACCGCGGACTCGAAATCGTCGTTCGGCTCGTTCCAGGTGGTGTGCGTCCCGGCCTCCCTGATGGCCTTCTCTGCGTAGGCGTGCAGCCGTTCGCGTAACTCGGCGCCGATGGTGCCGTCGACGGGCCACACTCCGAACATGTTCTGCAGCAAGAACAGTCCCGTCGCGGCATCCGGTGGTGGGGTGGCCAGCGCCCACTTCCCGGCCAGCTCCGCCCACAGCGCCGGTACCTGCGACAGCACTCCGATGCGCGCGCGCACATCCTCGCCGCGCTTGGTGTCGTGGGTCGTCAAGGCGACCATGGCGTGCGGCCACATCTGCGCGCGCACCGCGGCACGCTGATGGAACTCGGCGACGCTGACACCGAAGCGCTGCGGTTCGCCACCGACCTCGTTCAGCGAGACCAGCCGCGCGTCGCGATAGAACAGGCAGTCCTCCATCGACTTCGCCGTCGCCGCACCACACAGTTGCTGCAGCCGCACGTCGGTCTCGGTGCTGAGGGCCAGGGCGGACGCGATGATAGCGAAAGCGGGTGCAAGCTCGGGCCGTTCGGCGGCGGCATCGGCGAAGGCGATCGGCAGTACCAGCGACAGCCCGCGATAGTCGGAGCGGTAGACCTCGATGTGACTGAGCAGCGTCGCCACGGCGATGGGTACATCGGGGTGGTCGGCGCCGGTCGCGGCCGTGATCGTGCGGCACAGCCGCGCCAGTTCGCTCTTGAGCGTGTCGGTGACGGCCTGGACCTTGAGCTCGGCGGCCAGTGCGGGGATCGAGCGGTAGGCCTGCCCAGCGGAGTCGAAGAGACCGGTCAGGGCGCCCGCTCCGGCGGGGTCGACGAATATGCCGCCGATTTCGCGCAGCGCGTCGTAGCCGGTGGTGCCGTCGACAGGCAACGTGGGTTCCAGCGGTTCGTCGACGGCGAGGATCTTCTCGACGACGATCCATGCCTGCGGTCCGACGAGTTCGCGCAGCCATCCGAGATAACCTGCGGGATTGGATAATCCGTCGGGGTGGTCGATCCGGATACCGTCGACAAGCCCTTCGTCGAACCAGCGCTTGACCTCGGCGTGCGTCGCGTCGAAGACGGCGCGGTCCTCCTGACGCAGGCCGGCCAGCGACGTGATGGAGAAGAAGCGCCGATACCCGCAGATGCCGTTGCGCCAGCCGATCGCTCGGTAGTGCGTGCTGTCGGCGGGGAAGCCCGGCGGCGGGTCGTCGCCGTCCTCGCCCAGCACCGGCAGCACGATGCGGCCCTCGGGATCCAGGTCCCAGTCGATGTCGAAGTAGGAGGAGTACGGCGAATCACGGCCGCGCGTCAGCACATCCAGCCACCACTGGTTCTGCTGCGGATCGTCCACGCCGACGTGATTGGGGACGATGTCGATGACGAGCCCGATGCCGCGCGACCGTGCCGCCGCCGACAATCGGGCCAAACCGTCAGCACCACCGAGCGCGGCCGAGACGGTCAGTGGGTCGGTGACGTCGTAGCCGTGTGTCGAACCTTCGGCGGCGGTGAGGATCGGCGACAGATAGAGGTGGGAAACGCCGAGCGCCTCGAAGTAGTCGAGGTGATTCTCCGCATCGGCGAATGTGAAACAGTCACCGCGCATTTGGAGTCGGTACGTAGAGAGTGGATGCATGAGCTACGCGGTCTTACGGAGCACCAGCAGCGACCGCGCGGCGAGTGTCAGTCGCTCGCCTGCAGCAACGACGAGGTCGGTGTCGCCCTTGGGGTCGGCGGTGTCGATGTCCGCGGTCCACTCGGCGGCATAGCCGAGATCGGGCGCGACGAACTCCACCGGCTTGCTGTGTGCGTTGAAGCAGAGCAGGAACGAGTCGTCGACCACGCGTTCGCCCCGTTCGCTGGGCGCCGTGATCGCTTCACCGTTGAGGAACACGGCCACGCACTTGTCCAGGCCCGAACCCCAGTCCTGCGGTGTCATCTCGCTGCCCGCCGGAGTCAGCCATGCGATGTCGCGAACCTGGTCGCCGCTGCGGATCGGCGTGCCCTCGAAGAAGCGTCGCCGCCGGAACACCGGGTGCCGCTTGCGCAGCTTGCTCACCCTGCGGGTGAAGGTGAGCAGGTCGGCGTTCTTCTCGCAGAGCGACCAGTCCATCCACGAGATCTCCGAGTCCTGGCAATAGGCGTTGTTGTTGCCTCGCTGTGTGCGTCCGATCTCGTCGCCGTGGGAGATCATCGGGGTGCCCTGCGACAGCATCAACGTGCCCATGATGTTGCGCATCTGCTTACCCCGCAGCGCGAGGATCTCGGGATCGTCGGTGGGGCCCTCCACACCGCAGTTCCACGACCTGTTGTGGCTTTCGCCGTCGCGGTTGTCCTCGCCGTTGGCCTCGTTGTGTTTCTCGTTATAGGACACCAGGTCCGCGAGCGGGAAACCGTCGTGGCAGGTGACGAAGTTGATGCTCGCGCCGGGACGCCGACCGGTCGCCTCATAGAGGTCCGACGACCCGGTCAGCCGCGAAGCGAATTCGCCGAGGGTTGCGGGCTCGCCCCGCCAGTAATCGCGCACAGTGTCGCGATACTTCCCATTCCACTCGGTCCACAAACCAGGAAAATTGCCGACCTGGTAGCCGCCCTCGCCGACATCCCACGGTTCGGCGATCAGCTTGACCTGACTGATCACCGGGTCCTGCTGGATGATGTCGAAGAACGCACTCAGCCTGTCGACTTCGAAAAATTCCCGGGCCAGCGCGGATGCCAGGTCGAACCGGAATCCGTCGACGTGCATCTCCAGCACCCAGTACCGCAGCGAGTCCATGATCAACTGCAGGGTGTGCGGATGCCGTGGGTTGAGGCTGTTACCGGTGCCCGTGAAGTCGCGGTACAGCCGCTTGTCGTCGTCCATCAGCCGGTAGTACGCGGCGTTGTCGATCCCTCGGAAGTTGACCGTCGGCCCGAGGTGGTTTCCCTCGGCGGTGTGGTTGTAGACGACGTCGAGGATCACCTCGATGCCGGCCTCGTGGAAGGTCCGCACCATCGCCTTGAACTCTGCAACGGCACCACCGGCGTGCTTGTTGGCCGCGTATTCATAATGTGGCGCGAGAAATCCGAAGGTGTTGTAGCCCCAGTAATTTCGTAGTCCGAGGTCGAGCAGCCGATGGTCGTGCATGAACTGGTGTACCGGCATGAGTTCGATCGCCGTGACGTTGAGCGACTTGAGGTGGTCGATGATCACCGGGTGCGCGAGTCCCGCGTACGTCCCCCGCATCTCCTCGGGGACGCCGGGATGGGTTTGCGTCATGCCTTTGACGTGCGCCTCGTAGATGACCGTCTGGTGGTACGGCGTTCGCGGCGCGCGGTCGGATGCCCAGTCGAAGTAGGGGTTGATCACGACACTGGTCATGGTGTGGCCCAGCGAGTCGACCATCGGCGGCGTCCCGCCGCTCGCCGGGTCGTCGGCGTTCAAGTCATAGGAGAACAGCGCCTGGCTGAAATCGAAGGCACCGTGGAACGACTTTCCGTACGGATCGAGTAGCAGCTTGCTCGGGTCACAGCGATGCCCCGACGCCGGCTCCCATGGTCCGTACACCCGGAACCCGTAACGCTGCCCGGGGGTCACGGTGGGCAGGTAGCAGTGCCAAACGTAGCCGTCTACCTCTTCGAGGTCGATGCGCTCCTCACTGCCGTCCTTGCCGATCAGGCACAACTCGACCCTTTCGGCGATTTCCGAGAACAGCGAGAAGTTCGTCCCCGCACCGTCGTAGGTGGCGCCGAGGGGGTACGTGGTACCCGGCCAGACGGTTGGTACCGAGGCCGGAGCGCCGGATGTCATCAGTCGACCCACCAACCGGTGGCGGCCGCGATCTGGCGTCCGAGTTCGGTGGTCATCGTGCGCATGTAGGTCGTCGAGATGTGGTGGGCATCGTGATACAGCAACACATTTCCCTCGACTGCGCGACAGATGTCCTCACGGCACACGGCGTCGCTCATGTCCAGCGGCTTGAGCAATGGGAACCGCGCGACGAAGTCGAGGGTGGGGTTGTGGGGCGACAGAACGTCGGACCGTTTGACGCCGCAGGAGATGGCGTTACCGCCGTCGGCCAGGCAGTCGGCGGGGAAGTACGGCTGGCCGTTGCGTACCAGCCAGGGGGTATCGCGCATCCCCAGAATCGGAATGTTGTTGTCGGACAGCGTCTGCCAGATTCCAAGGTATGTGGCAGGCATCACGTCGCCCGGTTTGATGTTCCACGGTCGCGTCGCGGTGGTGAACACGTAGTCCGGGCGGTCGGCGATAATCTTGTCCATCACCCGCTCGTTCCACTGGTGACACTTGGGGTACGGACGGTTGTCTCCCATGACCAGCGGGACTTCCTCCGTGGTCAGCGGGCAGCCCATCTTCAGGTAGGTGACAACCTTGAAATTGTGCATCCGACCGAGCAGGTCGAGGGCGGTGATCCAGTGTTCGGCGTGGGAACCGCCCGCAAGTGCGATCGTGCGGGTCGCGGAGTCATCGCCGTAGTTGCAGGTGATGACACCGACGTTGTCGAAGTCGCTGATGCAACCGTCCTCGGTGGTGCGGGGCAGGTCGTTTCTGGCCTCGAGCACCGTCGGGCGCATCGGCAGCTTCGGGACCTTGGCGTTGTTGATGAGTGCGCGGGCACCGGGATAGTCGCGCGACGAAAGTCCGGTCAGCTCTTTGCCTGTCGAGCGTTCGATGGTGACGTGCTCGCGCCAGGTGAACGACGTCGCGGTCAACGCCACCGCCAACAGGACGACCACCGACCCGAGGGCCATCGTCGGCCTCCGCAGCCGGGCGCGCAGCGGGACCGTTGGAGCTGACGCGGCCGGTGCGCGATAGCGCAGCGGGTTCTCGACGTACTTCGTCGTCAGCCACGCCAGCACACCGGACACCACCAGGATGACCGCGCCCTCGACGAAGTTGACGCGCGTATGTCCGAGGTAGGACAGATAGAAGATCAGCAGCGGCCAGTGCCACAGGTAGAGCGAGTACGCCATCGCACCCAGCGCGACGAACGGCGCGGTGGCCAGCAGGCGGTTGGGGGCGGGCATGCGACCGTCGGTGTGCGGGTCGGCCACCCGGTTCGCCGCGGACAGGATGAACAGCATGGTCGCGCCGACCGGCACGAGCGCCCAGGGACCGGGGAACTCGTGCACTCCGTCGATCAGGGCGCCGCACGCGAGGATCGCGGCCAGCGCGATCACCGCAGCCGTCGTGCGCAGCCACATCGGCCAGCGGAGGTTCGTCACCAGTGCACCGACCAATGCGCCCAGCAGCAGCTCCCACGCGCGGGCGAAGCTGTTGTAGTACGCGGTGGCCTGATCGGCGTTGTGGGCGAAGATCGCGTACACGAACGACGCGATGGTCAAGGCGCTCAGCAACGCGATGAACGCGATCCGCATATGGCGGCCGAAGATGCGGCGAAACAACAAGGCGCAGCCGAAGATCAGCGCGAGGAAGGCAATGTAGAACTGGCCTTGCACCGACATCGACCAGATGTGCTGCAGCGGACTCACGGCTTCACCGGCACGGAGGTAATCCGATGCGGTGCTCGCCAATTCCCAGTTCTGGTAGTAACCCAGGCTTGCCAGACTCTGGTCTGCGAAGGTCTCCCAACGGGTTTCGGGCTGAATGAGAATTGTCAGGACCGCGGCGGCAGCAAGGACAACCACGAGTGCGGGCAGCAGCCTGCGAACCAGTCGGGTGACTTCGGGCATCGGCCACAACGACGCGCCGGGCGTCATGGCGGTGCGCAGCAGGCGTCCACCGAAGAAGAAGCCCGACAGCGCCAGGAAGACGTCGACACCACCGGAGACGCGGCCGAACCATACGTGGAAAACCGCGACGAGCAGGATCGCGACGCCGCGGAGGCCGTCGAGGTCGTGCCGGTAGCTTTCCGACGCGCGCGCCGGCCTTGTCGCGGTGGCTTCGCGTGACGGTGGTCCCGGGTCGGTGGCGGGCGCCGGCCGGGCAGGGGCGAGGGTCATCATGGTCGACGGATAATCTACCGAAGGTGGCAGCACTGACGCCCGCCGAGATCAGCGCGATCGACGCCGCCCACGTCTGGCATCCGTACAGCACGATCGGCGCCTCGGCTGATCCGAAGGCGCCGCCCCCGCTGGTCGCGGTGAGTGCCCGCGGGGCCTGGCTGACCCTGCACCGCGACGGGCAGGAGCTGCGGGTCCTCGACGCGATGGCGTCCTGGTGGACCGCGATCCACGGACACGGACACCCGACGCTGGACGCGGCGATCACCAGGCAGTTGGCGACCATGAACCACGTCATGTTCGGCGGTCTGACCCACGAGCCCGCGGCGCGGCTTGCGCAGCTGCTGGTCCAACTGACACCCGACGGGCTGGACGCCGTGTTCTTCAGCGACTCCGGGTCCGTCTCGGTGGAGGTCGCCGTCAAGATGGCGCTGCAGTACTGGCGCAGCACCGGACGCTGGGACAAACACCGGTTGATGACGTGGCGTGGCGGCTATCACGGCGACACGTTCACCCCGATGAGCGTGTGCGATCCCGATGGCGGCATGCATGAGCTGTGGAGCGACGTGCTCGCCCCACAGGTGTTCGCACCGCCGGTACCCACCGGGTACGACGCGGCCTACATTGCGGACTTCGAAGAACTACTGGCCGAGCACGCGCACGAGCTCGCCGCGGTGATCGTGGAACCGGTAGTGCAGGGTGCCGGCGGAATGCGGTTTCACGATCCGCGCTATCTGGCCGACCTGCGCGAGATCTGCACCCGCCATGAGGTGCTGCTGATCTTCGACGAGATCGCAACCGGATTCGGGCGCACCGGCGAGCTTTTCGCCGCGGACCACGCCGCGGTGACCCCCGACATCATGTGCGTGGGTAAGGCGCTCACGGGCGGCTATCTGACGCTGGCCGCGACGCTGTGCACGAATGACATCGCGCAGACCATCAGCGCCAGCGCCGCGGGCGCGTTGATGCACGGCCCGACGTTCATGGCCAACGCGCTGGCGTGCGCGGTCTCGGTGGCCTCGGTCGAGTTGTTGCTCGCCGGGGACTGGCGTGCGTCGGTGCGCGCTATCGAATCCGGCCTGCGCGACGGCCTGTCGGCCGCGGAGTCGATGCCGGGAGTGGCAGACGTGCGGGTGCTGGGCGCCATCGGCGTCATCGAGATGGAACAGACCGTCGACCTGCGGATCGCGACACCGGCCGCGCTGGACCACGGGGTGTGGCTGCGGCCGTTCCGCAATCTGGTCTACGTGATGCCGCCCTACATCTGTACGCCCGAGGAGATCGCACAGATCACCTCGGCGATGGTCGGCGTCGCGCGTGCACTAACCTGAACGGTGTTCAATTGCCGGCACCGCCGGCGTGTTCAATTGCCGGCTCTAGGAGACCCTTCAGTGACCCGCACAGGTCTTTCACCGCTGGCGTGGCTCGACGAGGTCGAGCAGCAGCGCCGTGCCGCGGGTTTGCGCCGATCGCTGCGCACGCGTCCACCTGTCGGAGCCGAACTGGACCTGGCCTCCAACGACTACCTCGGCCTTTCACAGCATCCCGATGTCATCGACGGTAGCGTGACCGCGCTGCGGACCTGGGGTGCCGGATCGACCGGATCACGCCTGGTCACCGGCAACACCCAGATCCACGAGGGCTTCGAGTCGGCGCTCGCCGAATTCGTCGGCGCCGAAGCCGCGCTGGTGTTCTCGTCGGGGTACACCGCGAACCTGGGCGCCGTGGTGTCACTGTCCGGGGCCGGGTCGCTACTGGTCTCGGACGCCCTGACGCACGCGTCCCTGGTCGACGCGTGCCGGCTGTCGCGCGCCCGGGTCGTGGTGACCCCGCACCGTGACGTCGCGGCCGTCGAGGCGGCACTGGCTGCCCGTGACGAGGAACGCGCGGTCGTGGTGACCGATGCGGTGTTCTCTGCGGACGGCGTGGTCGCCCCTTTGCGGGCGCTGCACGACGTATGCCGTCGGCACGGCGCACTCCTGGTCGTCGACGAGGCCCACGCACTGGGGGTGCGGGGGACCGGGGGTCGCGGTCTGGTGCACGAGATCGGTTTGGCCGGTGCGCCGGACGTGGTGCTGACGACGACGATGTCCAAGGCGCTGGGAAGTCAGGGCGGCGTGGTGCTGGGCCCCGCCGCGGTGCGCGACCACCTGATCGACGCCGCACGGCCGTTCATCTTCGACACCGGGTTGGCGCCCGCGGCGGTGGGAGCGGCGTGGGCGGCGCTAGACGTCCTGATCGCCGAGCCCTGGCGCGCGCAGGCGGTACTGGATCACGCGGCGGCACTTGCCGCGGTGAGCGGTGTCGCCGAACCGCCCGAGTCGGCGGTGGTGTCGGTGATCCTCGGTGAGCCCGAGGTGGCGCTGGCCGCCGCTGTCGCGTGTCTGGACCGCGGTGTCCGGGTGGGCTGCTTCCGGCCGCCCACCGTCGCACCGGGCACCTCGCGGCTGCGGCTGACGGCCCGCGCGTCGCTCTCCGGTGACGAGATGGCTCTGGCGCGTGAGGTTCTCACCGACGTTCTCTCTGCGGGCGCGTGAGCACTCTCGTCGTCACCGGGACCGATACCGGCGTCGGCAAGACGATCGCAACGGCCGCCCTGGCGTGTTGCGCGCGGCTGGCGGGCATCGAAGTCGCGGTGTGCAAACCCGTACAGACCGGCAGCCCCGCTGATGACGACCTCGCTGATGTCGCGCGGCTTTCCGGTGTGACCGATCTGCGTGGCTCGTGGCGATACCCGGAGCCGCTCGCCCCGGTCGCGGCCGCACAACGAGCGGGCCTGGCGTTGCCGACGCGCAGCGAACTGGTCGGGTCGGTGCGCGAGGCGGACGCGAAGCTGGTGTTGTTGGAGGGGGCCGGCGGTCTGCTCGTCGAGCTGGGCCAGGACGGGGTGACGCTGCGTGACGTGGCGGCGGACCTGGCCGCGCCGGTGCTCGTCGTGGTCGCCGCGGGTCTTGGCACGTTGAACCACACCGCGTTGACATTGGAAGCTCTTGCTTCCCAACGGGTTTCGTGCGCCGGACTGGTGATCGGCGCGTGGCCGTCTGACCCGGGTACGGCCGAGCAGGGCAATCGCGAGGCGCTGAGCAGGCTGGCGCCGCTCCGTGCGGTACTGCCCGCGGGCCTCGGTGCCGCGAGTCCCGCCGAGTTCGAGGCGGTCTGCTCGTCGGTGTTCGATCCCGACTGGATCGCGAGTCTCTAGGGATGGTGCATTCCGTCGAGATGCTGTTCGACCCGGACACCGATGCGGCGATCCGGAGGAGCTGGGACGACCTCACCGCGGCGGGTGTGCGCAGTCAGGCCGCGCACACGGCGCCCAGCAACAGACCGCACGTCACCCTGGCGGTGGCCGAAAGCATGGACGGATCGGTGCATGACGCGCTGCGGCCGCTGTTGCGGCGGTTGCCGCTTCGGTGCACCGTCGGCGCGCCCATGCTGTTCGGTCGACGGGATTTCACGCTGGTGCGGCTGATCGTTCCGTCAGCTGAGCTGCTGTCCCTGCACGCCGAGGTGCTCGATGCCTGTCTGCCGCACATGCCGAACGGTCCGCTTCCGCACTCGGATCCCGGCCAGTGGACGCCGCACGTGACGTTGGCGCGCCGGGTGCCGGCCGAGCAACTGCAAGCGGCGCTGACAGTGCCGGGTCTGGGACGCGACCTGTCCGCGACAATCGTCCGCATCAGGCACTGGGACGGCAACGCCAAACGCGAGAATCCAATCTAAGAGACTTCTGCACCAACACTTTTCGGTACGCACATCCGCCAGCCGTCGATCAGGAGCTCGCGTAGCTCGTCGAGTTCGATCGCGTCGAGCCGTACCAGAATCCAGTTGTATCGCATCTCCGATTTGCGCGGCAGTATGAACTTGTCGGGTTCAGCGGCGACCATCGCCGCACGCTCCTCCTTGGGAAAGGCGACGCCCATCACCGTCTCGTCGCGTGAGAACGCCGCGTACACGAGCCGTCCCGCGCGGAACCGGATCTCGTCGCGGACGACGGCTTCGTACGACCTCGGCAGCGTCGAGGCGATACTGCGCACATCGTCGACGCTGATCACGGCCCGAATGCCAGCGGTGACCTCTGAGAGACGTTGATGCCGTCGACGAACAGCCGCAGGCCGAACGCGAATCGGGCGCTGGCGTCGTCGGCCAGGACCGACTGCCACTCGGGCAGCTCGGCGCCGGCGGCATCCCATTGCAGCCGCGACTGCTCGTCCACCGTGAACCCGAGCACGTAGTAGACGACCGTGCGGGCGGCCAGCTCGGCATGCGCGGCGTCCACGCCGACCTCGGCAACCGCCTCGGTCAGGACGGCCAGAATCTGTTTCATCGCCGACGACTGGCCCGCCGCGAAGCTGGCCGACACCAGCTCGGCGCCATCGGTGTGCGACAGCAGCGCGTCACGAAGCCGGTTACACACCTCGACGACGCCGCGGGCGGACGGGACGCCGTCCAGAATGCGGTCGGCGATGGCGCCGAGGAGTTCCTGCTTGTTGGCGAAATGCCAATACAGGGCGCCCGGGGACACGCTGAGCTCACGCGCGAGCCGTCGCATCGTGAGGTCGGCGATGCCGTACTCGTCCAGTAGGGCCGCCGCCGCCTCGACCACGTCGCGTTTGTGGAGCTGCACCCCGGTAGCCTAACCTGAACGGTGTTCAAGTGTCGGCTCGCCGACGTGTTCAAGACGAGAGGACTCACGGGTGAGCGACATTCTGGCGAAGGCACGCGACCAGGTTTTGGAGCGCGGCGAAGGCCTCGACCAGGATCAGACGCTCCAGGTGCTGCGCCTGCCCGACGAGAACCTCGACGACCTGCTCGCACTGGCCCACGAGGTCCGCATGCGCTGGTGCGGACCCGATGTCGAGGTCGAGGGCATCATCAGCCTGAAGACCGGTGGCTGCCCCGAAGACTGCCACTTCTGTTCGCAGTCGGGCCTTTTCGCCTCGCCGGTGCGCAGTGCGTGGCTCGACATCCCGAGCCTGGTCGAGGCCGCGAAGCAGACAGCGAAGACCGGGGCCACCGAGTTCTGCATCGTCGCCGCGGTGCGCGGCCCCGATGAGCGACTGCTGGCGCAGGTGGCGGCGGGCATCGAGGCGATCCGCAACGAGGTCGACATCCAGATCGCCTGCTCGCTCGGCATGCTCACCGCCGACCAAGTCGAGCGCCTCTCCGAGATGGGCGTCCACCGCTACAACCACAATCTGGAGACAGCGCGGTCGTTCTTCACCAACGTCGTGACCACCCACAGCTGGGAAGAGCGGTGGGACACCCTGCAGATGGTCCGCGAGGCGGGCATGGAGGTCTGCTGCGGCGGCATCCTCGGCATGGGTGAAACCCTGGAGCAGCGCGCGGAATTCGCCGCCAACCTCGCCGAACTCGATCCTCACGAGGTACCGCTGAACTTCCTCAACCCGCGACCGGGCACGCCGTTCGGTGACCTCGAGGTGCTGCCCGCCACCGAGGCCCTCAAGGCGGTGGCGGCCTTCCGGCTGGCGTTGCCGCGCACGATGCTCCGGTTCGCCGGCGGTCGCGAGATCACGCTCGGTGATCTCGGTGCCAAGCAGGGCATTCTCGGTGGTATCAACGCCGTGATCGTCGGCAATTATCTGACGACGCTGGGCCGGCCGGCCGAGTCCGACCTGCAGCTGCTCGATGATCTGCAGATGCCCATCAAGGCGCTCAACGCCACCCTCTGAGACCGTTCAGTGATGGCGTTCAACGTCTATACGGGCGAGCCTGACGGCACGCCGCTGCCGGCGGCGGCACAACTGGGTCTCGAGCCACCCCGCTTTTGCGCGGAGTGCGGCCGCCGGATGATTGTGCAGGTGCGTCCTGACGGGTGGTCGGCGAAATGTTCGCGGCACGGCCTGACGGACTCGAAGGATCTGGAGCAGCGATGAGCGTGGGTTCACGATGAGTGAGCTTGTCCCGCCGCGTGTTTCGCGCGGACGCGCAGCCCTGATCGTCGTCGCCGGACTAGCGCTCACCGGCGTCGTCATCGGTGCGTTGTGGGCGGCGGTGGCCCCGGCTGTGCACGGCGTGGTGGCGTTGACGAAGAGCGGCGAACGGGTCAGGGCGTATCTCGGCAACGAAGCCGACCACTTCTTCGTCGCTGCCTTCCTGGTGGTCGGCATGTTGTGTGTGATGGCGGTCGTGGCGGCCGTCCTGGTGTGGCAATGGCGTGCACACCGCGGCCCGTTGATGGTCGCGGCACTCGGTCTCGGATCCGCGGCCGCAGCCGGTGTGGCATCGGGAGTCGGTGCGGCCCTGGCGCATTGGCGGTACGGGACCATCGATGTTGCCAGCGCACCGATTTCGCCCGACCATCGCGTGCACTACGTGGTCGAGGCGCCTCCGGTGTTCTTCGGGCACTCACCTCTGCTGATCGCCCTGACCATCCTGTTTCCCGCGGCCACGGCGGCGCTGGTCTACGCGCTCATCGCGGTGTCGATCCCGCGCGACGATCTGGGCGCCTGGCCGCCTGTCGAGCCCGAGATCGACGATGCGATCGCTAGAGCGGGGACCGCTCTACCGTCCGACCCGTGACCACCTTGGCGACGATCTTCGCCAGTCGCGCCATGCCGACATAGGTCATCGGATTCAGCAGCGTCGGCCACTTCGTCCGAACCATGTGCTCGGACAACGGCTTTCCGGCGAACCGATCGATGAGCCAGCGCAATGCCATCGGTGCGGACATGGGGTGCAGCAACATGTGCTCACTGAACATGTCCCGGTGGTAGGTCACCGACGCGCCACCCGATCTGTACATCTCCGCGAGCTCGTCGATGTTCTCGACCGAGATCAGCTGATCGTGGACCGCCTGCACGATCAATACCGGCGGAGCGGGTGCCGCGACGCCGAGCTTGATGTCGGCGAAGACGTGCTGGACCGCGGGGCTGTCGAGGATCTCCTCCAGCGGCCTGTCGAGCATGTCGGCCATGTCCTTTTTGGCCATCCGGACCATCGCCTCGGCGGTCGTCATCGTGTGCAGTCGCTCCAGCAGCACCTTGCCCTCTTCGGTGACGTGCTCCTGGATGAGCCGGTCGAGATCGGGATAGATGTGCGACAGCGCGGCGACGACGAGTGCGGGGAGCCCGGACGCGAATGTGCCGTTGAGTCGGCGGAACGTATGACCGAGATCGCCGACCGGCGATCCGAGTACCGCGCCGACGACGTTCAGGTCTGGCGCGTAGGTGCCGCTCATCTCGGCGGCCCAGGCGGTGGCCAGTCCGCCGCCGGAGTAGCCCCACAGGCCGATCGGCGCATCGGCTGACAGCCCCAGCCGTTTGGAGCTGACGGCGGCGCGCACGCCGTCGAGCACGTGATAGCCGGGTTCGTACGGGGCGCCCCACATGCCCAGGCGGCCCTCGTGGTCCGGCACCGACACCGCCCAGCCCTCAGCGAGGCAGGCGGCGACCAGGAGGAACTCGAATTGTGCGACGGCCCCGGTGGCGTGCGCGTGGCGCCGCAGCGCGTACGACGGGAAGCAGCGTGAGGTCACGGCGTCGATGGCGCACTGGTAGGAGATCACCGGCGTGACGGCCGACGGCGCGCGCTCTGCCGGCACGATCACGGTGGTCGCGGCCGCGTCGGCGTTGCCGTGCATGTCAGTGGTGCGATACAGCAGCTGGGTGGCCCGTGCGCGCTGCGGAATCAGGCCCATGAACGCCAACTCGACGTCCCTGCTGCGCAGGACGGTGCCCGGAGTGGCGTGCTGGAAACCTGTGGGCGGTTCGTAGAAAGGGTCATCGGACGGCAATTGCGGCCGGGCACCGCCTACCAGCTCCTCGTGGGGGACGTGCCCGATCCACTCTGCACCAGCTGCTGGCGCGACGCTGCCCAGATCCATCCGGCCATTCTTGCTTAAGAGAGCACTAAGAAGCCAGCCGACTCACCCGGGCGGGCGTAATGCAGCGAATTCGTCGGTCACTCGGTAGCGCGAGTCGGTGAACCGGTACAGCGCGGCGGGACGACCGCCGCTGCGGCCCGATCGAGCCGTCGTACCGGTGCGGGTGATCACGTTGCGTCGTTCCAGCACGCGTTGCAGATTGGTCGCGTCTACTGGGTGGCCCAGCGCAGCGCTGTAGATGTCGCGCAGTGTCGACACGGCGAATTCAGTTGGCGCCAAGGCGAACCCGATGTTGGTATACGACAGCTTGGCGACCAGGCGCGCAACGGCGTGCTCGACCATCGGGCCGTGGTCGAACGCCATCGGCGGGAGATTGTCGACCGGGTGCCATCGAGTGTCCGGCGGCAATTCCGGGGTAGCGGGGGAGGGCACCAACCCGAGGAATGTCGATGCGATGGTGCGGGTGGCCGGCACGCGGCTCGGATCGGAGAAAACCGCGAGCTGTTCGAGGTGGGCAACCTCACGCAGGTCGACTTTTTCGGCCAGCTGGCGCCGAACGGAGCTGGTCAGATCCTCGTCGTGACGCAGGCTGCCGCCCGGCAGAGCCCATTTTCCGGCCTCCGGCTCCAGTGCACGCTGCCACAACAGCACGTGAAGTGCGGGTTTCGGGGAACCGACAGCTCGAACCTGGAACACGGCGGCCAGCACCTCATGCTCGGTGCTACTATGGGACATGTTTTCGATTGTAAGTCGAAAACCTCGACGGAGGTAAGGAGGCGGCTATGACGGTTTTGGATCGCATGCCCGCTAACGATCTGGTGGACCACATAGTCGCAGGTCCCAACGGATATTCTGGCGTCGACGGCGATCAGGAATGGGCCGCCGAGGTGCGCCGCCTGGCCGGTCTACGCGGTGCGACGCTGCTGGCGCACAACTATCAGCTGCCGGCGATCCAGGACGTCGCAGACCACGTCGGCGACTCCCTGGCGTTGTCGCGCATCGCCGCCGAAGTCCCCGAGGACACCATCGTGTTCTGCGGCGTGCACTTCATGGCCGAGACCGCGAAGATCCTGTCTCCGGGCAAGACGGTGCTGATACCCGATCAGCGGGCGGGATGCTCCCTGGCCGACTCGATCACCGCGGACGAACTGCGCGCCTGGAAAGCCGAACACCCGGGTGCTGTGGTCGTGTCCTACGTCAACACCACCGCCGCGGTGAAAGCCGAGACCGACATCTGCTGCACGTCGTCGAACGCGGTCGAGGTCGTTGCCTCGATCCCCGCCGACCGCGAGGTGCTGTTCTGCCCGGACCAGTTCCTCGGCGCTCACGTGCGCCGCGTCACCGGCCGCGAGAACCTGCATGTGTGGGCTGGTGAATGCCACGTGCACGCAGGGATCAACGGCGACGAACTCGCCGCCCAGGCCCGCGCGCATCCGGACGCCGAACTGTACGTACATCCCGAATGTGGTTGCGCCACTTCGGCTCTGTACTTGGCCGGGGAGGGCGCGTTCCCTGAGGACAGGGTCAAGATCTTGTCGACCGGCGGCATGCTGGACGCGGCCCGCGACACCCGGGCACGCCAGGTGCTGGTCGCGACCGAGGTCGGGATGCTGCACCAGTTGCGCCGCGCCGCACCGGAAGTCGACTTCCAAGCGGTCAATGACCGGGCGTCGTGCAAATTCATGAAGATGATCACCCCGGCCGCGCTGTTGCGCTGCCTCGTGGAAGGCAAGGACGAAGTCGACGTCGATCCCGAGACCGCCCGTCTGGCCCGTGCCAGCGTGCTGCGGATGATCGAGATCGGACAACCCGGCGGCGGCGAGTGACGCGCCAGGCCGCTTGCGGCGGCTCAGGCCGCTTAGCCGGCTACTGGCAACTGCGTGCCGACGTCGTCGTCATCGGCACCGGCGTGGCGGGTCTGTGCGCGGCGCTCGCCGCACACCGTCGGGGCCAGAAGGTGATGGTCCTGAGCAAGGCCGGCGACACCGCCACGTTCTACGCGCAGGGTGGCATCGCTGTCGTGTTACCGGAAGTCCTTCGGGAAGAAGGCGATTCGGTCGACGCCCATGTCGCCGACACGTTGGCGGCGGGGGCCGGATTGTGTGACCCGGAAGCGGTGCGTTCGATCGTCGCCGATGGCTACCGCGCGGTGCGTGATCTGGTCGAAGACGGTGCGCGCTTCGACGAAGCGGGACCCGGACAGTGGTCCCTGACCCGCGAGGGTGGTCATTCGCGCAGGCGGATCATCCACGCTGGAGGTGATGCGACCGGTGCGGAAGTGCAGCGTGCCCTCGACGTCGCCGCGGCTCGGTTGGACATCCGTCGCAACCACGTCGCGCTGGAGATCCTGCACGACGACGGCGCGGTCACCGGTGTCCTGACGCTCAACGACGATGGTCCAGGAATCATCCACACCCGATCCGTGATCTTGGCGACCGGCGGATTGGGGCACCTGTACTCGGCGACCACGAATCCCGACGGTTCGACCGGTGACGGCGTGGCGCTGGCGATGTGGGCCGGCCTGCCGGTGTCCGACCTCGAGTTCATCCAGTTCCACCCGACGATGCTGTTCGACGGGCATGCGGGCGGGAGACGGCCGCTGATCACCGAGGCGGTACGTGGCGAAGGTGCGGTTCTGGTTGACTCCCAGGGCCGTTCGGTGACCGAGGGAGTGCACCCGATGGGCGACCTCGCGCCGCGCGATATCGTCGCTGCCGCCATCGACGCCCGGATGACCGAGACCGGCGATCCCTGTGTCTACCTCGACGCACGCGGCATCAAGAGCTTCAGGAAGCGCTTTCCCACCGTCACGGCGGCGTGCCGCGAGGCGGGTATCGATCCGACGCGTCAAGCCATCCCCGTCGTCCCGGGTGCGCACTACAGCTGCGGCGGAGTGGTGACGGATGTGCATGGGCGCACCGAAGTGGCGGGTCTGTTCGCGGCGGGGGAGGTGGCCCGCACCGGGATGCACGGCGCGAACCGGTTGGCCTCCAACAGCCTGCTCGAAGGCCTCGTCGTCGGCCGCCGGGCCGGAACGGCGGCAGCGGCCCACGCTTCGGATGCCGGAATCGCCACCGCGGCAGCGCCGGAGTCCACGACTCGGCGCGCACTGCCGAGGGCCGAGCTGCAGCGGGCGATGACGCGGTACGCGGCGGTGGTCAGAGACGATGCCGGCCTGCGCTCGCTGGGGCAGGTCTTGGAGACCGCGGCCTCACGGAAGCTCAACTCGCGCAGGGATTTCGAAGATGTGGCGCTGACATGCGCGGCGGGTGCGGTGATGACGGCCGCGTTGGAGCGCACCGAATCGCGGGGTTGTCACCACCGCGCCGACTATCCGACTGCCGACCCGACGATGGCCCGCAGCCTGGTGCCCGCGGTGGTGTGCGTCTGATGGAACTGACTGCCGATGAGCTGACCGAGGCTCGCCGGGTGATCGCCCGCGGACTCGAGGAGGACCTGCGGTACGGCCCCGATGTCACCACGCTGGCGACAGTCAGCGCGGATGCCACGACGACCGCGTCGATGGTCGCCAGGCAACCCGGCGTCATCGCCGGTGTGGACATCGCGCTGCTGGTACTCGACGAGGTGATCGGTGCCGGCGGGTACGTCGTCAAGCATCGTGTCGACGACGGTGAGCGGCTCGACGCCGGCGGGGTGGTGCTGGCCGTCGAAGCGCCGACGCAGGGCTTGCTGACTGCCGAACGGACCACGCTGAACCTGGTGTGTCACCTGTCGGGTATCGCCACCACGACCGCGGACTGGGTGGCCGCCGTTGCGGGTACCGAAGCCAAGATCCGGGACACCCGCAAGACGTTGCCCGGACTGCGGGCTCTGCAGAAGTACGCGGTCCGGGTCGGAGGCGGTGTGAACCACCGGATGGGGCTGGGTGACGCCACGCTGATCAAGGACAACCACGTCGCGGCCGCCGGCTCGGTGGTGGCCGCGCTGCGTGCCGTGCGGGCGGCCGCGCCGGATCTGCCGTGCGAGGTGGAGGTCGACTCGCTGGAGCAACTCGACGAGGTTTTCGCCGAGAACCTGGGGGATCAGGCACTCGTGCTGCTCGACAATTTTCCGGTGTGGCAGACGCAGATTGCGGTGCAGCGCCGTGATGCGCGCTCGCCTGCAACCGAGCTGGAGTCCTCGGGCGGCCTGTCACTCGAGACGGCGGCGGAGTACGCCGGAACGGGTGTGGACTACCTGGCAGTCGGTGCGCTCACCCACTCGGTGACGGTGCTCGACATCGGCCTGGATCTCTAAACAGCACAGGTCATTACGATGGCGCATCGTGAACGCCGTTTCGCGCCGCCTCGTGGTGCTGACCGTCATCAGTCTGGTTGTCGCGGTCGCCGCGCTCGGACTGGCCGCCTTTTCGCTGTATCGGTCGGACCCCGCTAACAGGGACTATGACGCGGCACAGGTCGCCGATGCCAAGGCCAGGGCCTGCGCTTCCGTCGACATCGTGCGACGGGGGGTTTCGCTCAATACCAACCTGATGCCGGCGGGCGGGGCGGGTGACGTCACCGGCGCGCAGGCGGTGGCTGCCAATGCGCGGGTTTCGCTGTACGACGGCGGCCAGTACCTCCTCGCGCGGCTGGACCCCGCGACTCCGGAGGATCTGGCTGCCAAGGTCCGCGAGTTCGCCGAGAACCTGATGGACATCGGCGCCAACGCGACGGCCGGCGTCACGAACGACGATCCCGCGCAGGCGCAGCGACTGAAGAACGCGGACGACGTGAACGCCAGCCTCGAAGAGCTGTGCAAATAGCTATCTGGTGAGCAGCGTGCGCGCGCCCACCTTCGCCGCGTCGAGCGCGGCACTGTCACCCGCGATACGCGACAGGATGAGGGCCCCTTCGAGCAGCGCGATGACGGCGAGCGCCGTCTCATTCGCGTCGGGCTCGGCCCACCCGTCGTCGCGCAGCCGGTCCGCGATGGCCATGCGCCACGCGCGGAATGCCCGAGACGATGCTTCACGAACGAGCGGGCTCGCGTTCACTGATTCGGTCGCGATCGGTTCGATGGGGCAGCCGTCGCGCCGGTCGATCGCCAGCCCCGAGGACATCAGATCGATCCAGCCGTCCACGATGTCGGACACCGGCAACCCGCTGCTGAGGAACTGCCGCAGTCGCGTCTCGATGTCGGTTCCTGCGCTGTCCACCACGGCGGCGGCCAGTTGCTGTTTGCCGTCGGGAAAGTGGTGGTACAGCGATCCGGCCTTGACGTCAGCGGTCTCCAGAATCTGGTTCACACCGGTTGCCGCATAGCCCTGCCTGCGAAAGAGCAGGGCGGCGGCGTCGACGAGTGCGGCGCGGCTCCGATCGGGGCGGGGCATCCCTTGACTTTACTTGAAAGGTCACTCAAGAATACTTGAACGGTCGCTAAAGAAGGGACGCCGATGCAACAGCTGGTATTCGAGGAGATGGGCACCTACGCCTGGCGTGAAACCGCCGAGCCCGTGATCCAAGCCCCCGAGCAGGCCATAGTTCGTCCGACGGTGGTGGCATGTTGCGACCTCGACGTGGCCGTCGCCGAGGGCAGGCTCCCGATGCCGCCCGGACACGCCGTCGGACACGAGGGCATCGGTGAGGTCGTCGCCGTGGGGGATGCCGTGCAGAGTGTGGTGCCCGGCGACCAGGTGGTGATTCCGTTCCAGATCAGCTGCGGGCAATGCCGCGAATGCCGCAGGGGAGTGACGGGATCGTGCGGCGCGCTGCCGCTGATGGCCATGTACGGAATGGCGCCGCTCGCCGGGTTCGACGGTGGTGGATTCATGGCCGATCTGGTGCACGTGCCGTACGCCGACGCGATGCTGGTGCCCATACCGCGCGAGGTGGATCCCATCGGCATCGCCTCGCTTTCGGACAACATCGTCGACGGGTGGCGCGGCGTCGGACCCTACCGGGCCGAACTCGACGCGCTCGATGACGTCGATCGACGTGTCCTCGTCGTCGGCAGGCAATCCATCGGCCTGTACGCGGCGGGACTCGGCGTCACGCTCGGCTACCGCGTCGACTATGTCGACATCGATCGACACCGGCTGGCCGCGGCCGAAAAGCTGGGGGCCACAGTGCATGACATACCCAAGCCGGACAAGTCGCTGGGCAGCTACCCGGTCACCGTCCACACCTCAGCCGACCCCGACGCGCTGGCGGCGACGCTACGCGTGACGTGGCCCGATGGCGCGTGTACCGACACCGGCATCTATTACCAGGGCGCGGTTGAGATGCCGTTGCTCTCGATGTACACGCGCGGGGTCAGGTTGGTCACGGGGCGGGTCAACGCCCGCGCCTTCATTCCCCAGGTCATCGAACTACTCCAGGCGGGCTGCGATGTCACTCCCGCGGTCGACCGCGTGGCGCCGTGGGATGCGGCGGCCGACGTCTGGCCCGCGATGACGGGCAAGACGGTCTTCATGCGTTAGCTCAAGCGATATCGGCGACGAGGATCGCCATCTTCTTCGCTTGTGTGCGCGCCATGAACGGCAGGTCCTGGGCGCCGCCGCTACCGGCGGGCAGGATGCGCGGGTTGACGATGTGGACCATGCGCGAGCCGAAGATCACGTCGGCCTCGTTGGCGGCGAGCACATTCTTGACCCAGTCGGTCTTCCCATGGCCGAGCGTGATCGCGAGGGTGTTGCCCTTACGGAAGGGGGTGACGACGGTTTCGTAGCTCTTGCCCGACTTGCGGCCGCGATGCTGGATCTTCGCGACGCCGGGCATGAACCGCGCGATCCGCTTGACCATCGGGTTCATGTACTTGATCTGCAGGCGCTCGAACGCGGGCGGATAGATCATCGGGACGCCCGGCGCGTTGTTGGGGTGATCCTTGGCGGACATGAATCTGGACACTACGTGACGATGAGAATCGAATCGACGGCCCCGAAGGTGGAGCTAGTGTCGGCCGCATGTCTGAGACAGCGGAGTCTGCCAAGAGCTCTATCGTGTCCGTCTTGGCCCTCATCGTCGCGCTGATCGCGGTGGGCCTGGCCGCCTGGGTATTGATCAAGGACTCGAAGTCGTCCCAGGCAGCTCAGTCCGAAGAGTCGCCTTCCGTCTTCACCGGCTATACTGCCGACAACCCCAAGGCCATGGTCTGCGAGGCGTTCAACATCGTTCGGGCGGGCGTCCAGACGAATACCAACCTGCAAGCCCCGGGCGGCCCCGAGGACGTCACCGGCTCGATGGCCGTCGCCGCCAACGCGCGTCTGTCGCTCGTCGAAGGCGGTCAGTACCTGCTGGCTCGTCTACCGCCGGATACGTCGCCTGATCTGACGGACGCCATCCGCACGTTCGCCAACCGATTGATGGATATCGGGGCTTACTCGATCGCGGGCATCCCGAACTCCGATCCGGCCCAGTCAGCGAGGCTGAAGGAAGCCGACGCTTCCAGCGCCGAGATCGCCGATCTCTGCAAGTAAGCGCGCTGGCGCGACGCTGCGTGGCTCAGCCGATAACGATTTGGCCTGTTCTGGGACAATGGCTACGTGAGTGATTCGTCAGCCCTGCTCGCCCGCATCGATCTGCGGGGCACCGAGCTTTCGGCTGCGCGCCTGAGGTCGGCCCTGCCGCGCGGTGGCGTCGACGTCGATGCGGTGCTGCCGAAGGTTCGGCCCATCGTGAGCGCGGTCGCCGAGCGCGGCGCTGAAGCTGCCCTCGAATTCGGTGAATCGTTCGACGGCGTGCGACCCGCGCAGGTTCGGGTGCCCGCGGCTCATCTGCAGAGCGCGCTCGACGAACTGCCCTCCGACGTCCGTGCCGCGCTCGAAGTGGCGATCGACCGCGCCCGTGCTGTGCACGCCGACCAGCGCCGTACCGACACCACGACGACGCTCGCTCCCGGCGCCACCGTGACCGAACGGTGGGTGCCGGTCGAGCGCGTCGGCCTCTACGTCCCGGGCGGCAACGCCGTTTATCCGTCCAGCGTGGTCATGAACGTCGTGCCCGCCCAGATGGCCGGTGTCGATTCGTTGGTGATCACCAGCCCGCCGCAGGCACAGCCGGGTCCCTTCCACGGCCTGCCGCACCCCACGATCCTGGCTGCCGCGCGGCTCCTGGGCGTCGACGAGGTGTGGGCCGTCGGCGGCGCGCAGGCCGTCGCGCTGCTGGCGTTCGGTGGCATCGACACGGACGGGGCCGAGCTGGCCCCGGTCGACATGGTCACCGGGCCGGGCAACATCTGGGTCACCGCGGCCAAACGAATCTGCCGTTCACAGGTCGGAATCGACGCAGAGGCCGGCCCGACCGAGATCGCGATCCTCGCCGACCACACAGCGGACCCCGTGCACGTGGCCGCCGACCTGATCAGCCAGGCCGAGCACGACGAGATGGCATCCAGCGTGCTGGTCACCACCAGCACCGAGCTGGCCGACGCCACCGATAGGGAGCTGGCGAACCAGCTCGAGACCACGGTCCACCGCGAGCGGGTGGCAGCGGCGCTGAGCGGTAAGCAGTCTGCGATCGTTTTGGTCGACGACCTCGAGGCGGGCATACGTGCAGTCAACGCCTACGCGGCGGAGCACCTGGAGATCCAGACCGTCGACGCCCGCGACGTGGCGGGCCGAATCCGTTCGGCCGGTGCGATATTCGTCGGTGCGTACGCGCCGGTGAGCCTCGGCGACTACTGCGCGGGATCGAACCACGTGCTGCCCACCGCCGGCTGCGCCAGACACTCCAGTGGGCTCTCCGTGCAGACGTTCCTGCGCGGCATCCACGTCGTCGACTACGACGAGGCCGCGCTCAAGGACGTGTCCGGGCACGTCATCACGCTCGCCGAGGCCGAGAACCTGCCGTCCCACGGCGAGGCGGTCCGGCGGAGGTTCGAACGGTGACCGTTGGCAAGAAGGTCACCCTGGACGACCTGCCTTTACGCGAAGACCTGCGCGGTAAGTCGCCGTACGGTGCGCCGCAGTTGCAGGCGCCGGTGCGACTGAACACCAACGAGAATCCGCACCCCCCGACGAAGGCTCTCGTCGACGACGTGACCGAATCGGTCCGGGCAGTCGCGGGGGAGTTGCACCGCTACCCGGATCGTGACGCGGTGGCGTTGCGCGCCGATCTCGCCGCGTACCTCAGTGCGCAGACCGGTGTCGCCCTCGATGTCGAGAACCTCTGGGCGGCAAACGGTTCCAACGAGATCCTGCAGCAGCTTCTACAGGCGTTCGGCGGCCCCGGACGTAGCGCCATCGGGTTCGTGCCGTCGTACTCGATGCACCCCATCATCTCCGACGGGACGCAGACGAGGTGGCTCGTCGCGAACCGTGCCGACGACTTCAGCCTCGACGTCGACGTCGCGGTCGGGGCCATCAAGGAGCACACCCCGGACATCGTCTTTCTCGCCAGCCCCAACAACCCTTCGGGACAAAGCGTTTCGCTGGAGCACCTGCGGCACCTCCTGGAAGCGATGTCCACCGGAATGCTCATCGTCGACGAAGCCTACGGCGAGTTCTCCAGCCAACCCAGCGCGGTCAACCTGATCGACGAGTACCCGAGCAGGCTCGTCGTCACCCGCACCATGAGCAAGGCGTTCGCGTTCGCCGGCGGACGGCTCGGCTATCTCATCGCCGCCCCCGCGGTGATTGATGCAATACTGCTGGTCCGGCTGCCTTACCACCTGTCGGTGGTTACCCAGGCGGCCGCCCGCGCAGCGCTGCGCCACGCCGACGACACTCTGGGCAGTGTGGCCACGCTGATTGCCGAGCGCAATCGGGTCGCGGAGGCGTTGAGCGGCATGGGTTTTCGTGTCATCGACAGCGATGCGAACTTCGTGTTGTTCGGTGAATTCGCCGACGCCTCCGCCACCTGGCAGCGTTATCTGGCTGCCGGGGTCCTCATCCGGGACGTCGGCATTGCCGGCTACCTGCGCGCCACCACCGGACTTGCCGACGAGAACGATGCGCTGCTCGAGGTCAGCGGTCGACTGGCGGCTACCGAACTCGCATCCATAGGAGCACAGTGACCACGTCCCGTATCGCGAAGATCGAACGCAAGACCAAGGAATCGGACATCGTGGTCGAACTCGACCTCGACGGCACCGGCAACGTCAGCGTTGAAACCGGTGTGCCGTTCTTCGACCACATGCTGACCGCACTGGGCAGCCACGCCAGCTTCGACCTGACCGTGCGCGCGAAGGGCGATGTCGAGATCGACGGCCACCACACCATCGAGGACACCGCGATCGTGCTCGGCCAGGCGCTCGGGCAAGCGTTGGGCGACAAAAAGGGAATCCGCCGCTTCGGCGACGCTTGGATCCCGATGGACGAATCACTGGCGCACGCTGCGGTTGACGTCTCCGGCAGGCCCTACTGTGTGCACACCGGCGAGCCGGATCACATGCTGCACTTCACCATTGCCGGATCCGAGGCGCCGTACCACACCGTGGTCAACCGGCACGTGTTCGAAACCATCGCGATGAACGCCCGCATCGCGCTGCACGTGCGGGTGCTGTACGGCCGCGACCCGCACCACATCACCGAGGCGGAGTACAAGGCTGTCGCGCGGGCGCTACGTCAGGCCGTCGAGTTCGATCCGCGTGTCACGGGAGTGCCGTCGACGAAAGGCGCACTGTGACAGCTAAAGTCGTTGTCCTCGACTACGGCTCCGGCAACCTCCGATCGGCTCAGCGAGCGCTGGAGCGGACGGGCGCAGCCGTCGAGGTGACCGCCGATGCCGATGCGGCGATGAACGCCGACGGTCTGGTGGTGCCGGGTGTCGGCGCCTTCGAAGCCTGCATGACCGGTCTGCGGCAGATCGGTGGGGAGAAGATCATCGCCGAGCGGGTGGCCCTGGGACGTCCTGTGCTCGGAGTCTGCGTCGGGATGCAGATCCTTTTCGCGCGCGGGGTCGAGTTCGGCGTGGAGAGCACCGGCTGCGGTCAGTGGCCCGGTGCGGTCATCCGGCTGGATGCGCCGGTGATCCCGCACATGGGCTGGAACGTCGTGGACGCGCCTGCGGGCACCCGCCTGTTCAAGGGTCTGGATCCCGACACCCGGTTCTACTTCGTGCACTCCTATGCCGCGCAGCAGTGGGAGGGCAGCCCGGATGCGAAATTGACGTGGGCCACCCACACCGTCCCGTTCCTGGCCGCGGTTGAGGACGGACCGCTCGCTGCGACACAGTTCCACCCGGAGAAGAGTGGCGACGCCGGGGCTTTGCTTTTGGGCAATTGGGTTGAGGGGCTCTAGGTTGTCGGCCGTGACATTGATACTGCTTCCCGCCGTTGACGTGGTCGAGGGCCGCGCCGTTCGCCTCATGCAGGGAAAGGCCGGCAGCGAGACCGAATACGGCTCGGCGCTCGACGCCGCGATGAACTGGCAGCGTGACGGCGCGGAGTGGATCCATCTGGTCGACCTCGACGCCGCATTCGGCAGGGGCAACAACCGTGAACTGCTCGCCGAGGTGGTCGGACGGCTCGACGTCGCGGTGGAACTGTCGGGGGGGATCCGCGACGACGACTCGCTGGAGGCGGCCCTGGCCACCGGATGCGCCCGTGTGAACCTCGGCACCGCCGCGCTGGAGAATCCGCAGTGGTGCGCGAAGGTCGTCGCCGAGCACGGCGACAAGGTGGCCGTCGGGCTAGACGTGAAGATCTCCGGCGACGACCACCGATTGCGGGGTCGCGGGTGGGAGACCGACGGCGGTGACCTGTGGGACGTGCTGGAACGCCTTGACCGCGAGGGATGTACGCGCTTCGTCGTCACCGACGTGACCAAGGATGGCACGCTCAACGGGCCGAACCTCGACCTGCTGGGCAAGGTCACCGATCGCACCGACGCACCGGTGATCGCGTCGGGCGGGGTGTCCAGCCTCGACGATCTGCGGGCGATCGCGACCTTGACCGACCGTGGCGTAGAAGGCGCGATCGTCGGAAAGGCGCTGTATGCCGGGCGGTTCACGCTTCCCGAGGCGCTCGCGGCGGTGGCACCGTAGATGGCCCTCGATACGGCGGACCTCGATGCGTTGGTCGCCGTGGCCACCACGATCCTCGACGATGCGGCCAAGCCGTTCGTCGAGGGTCACCGCGCCGATTCGGCAGTTCAGAAGAAGGGTAACGACTTCGCCACCGAAGTAGACCTGGCGATCGAACGCCAGGTGGTCGAGGCGCTGCGGCGGGAGACCGGCATCGAGGTGCACGGCGAGGAGTTCGGCGGCGCCGATGTCGATTCGCCGCTCGTATGGGTGCTCGATCCGATCGACGGGACGTTCAACTATGCGGCCGGATCTCCGATGGCGGCCATCCTGCTCGGACTGTTGCGCAATGGCGAGCCCGTCGCCGGCCTGACCTGGATTCCGTTCACGGGTGAACGATTCACCGGCGTCGTCGGTAAACCGTTTCGCAGCAACGATGTTCAGCAGCCGGCCTTGCAGCCGATGAAGTTGTCCGAATCCATCGTCGGGGTGAGCACTTTCAACGTCGATTCGCGCGGCAAGGTACCCGGGCGCTATCGGCTCGCGGTGATCGAGGAACTGAGCCGCAAGTGCTCGCGCATGCGGATGCACGGCGCCACCGGGGTCGACTTCGCCTACACCGCCTCCGGGATCCTCGGCGGTGCTATCAGTTTCGGCGCGCACGTGTGGGACCACGCTGCGGGTGTCGCGCTGGTGCGGGCGGCGGGCGGCGTCGTCACGAACCTGGACGGCAGCGATTGGACCACCGAATCGCGCTCAGCGTTGGTCGGGGCGCCGGGCGTGCACGGGGAACTACTCGAACTGTTGCAATCGGTCGGCACACCGGAGGATTACTAGATGGACCTCGCGGTTCGCATCATTCCCTGCCTTGATGTCGATGATGGCCGGGTGGTGAAGGGCGTGAATTTCGAGAACCTGCGCGACGCCGGGGATCCCGTAGAACTGGCTGCCGCATATGACGCCGAGGGCGCCGACGAGCTCACGTTCCTGGACGTCACCGCATCGTCGGCCGGACGGGCGACCATGCTCGAGGTCGTCAAGCGTACGGCGGAGCAGGTGTTCATTCCGCTGACGGTCGGCGGTGGTGTGCGGTCGGTGGCCGATGTCGATATGTTGTTGCGCGCAGGTGCCGACAAGGTCGCGGTCAACACGGCCGCCATCGCCAGACCAGAACTGCTGGCCGAGTTGTCGCGCCAGTTCGGTTCGCAGTGCATCGTGCTTTCGGTCGACGCACGCACGGTGCCGCAGGACCAGGAACCGACACCGTCGGGCTGGGAGGTCACCACCCACGGTGGGCGACGCGGGACCGGCATCGACGCCGTCGAATGGGCGACCAGGGGAGCCGAACTCGGTGTCGGTGAGATCCTGTTGAACTCGATGGACTTCGACGGCACCAAGGCCGGGTTCGACCTGCCGATGATCACGGCGGTGCGCGGGGCGGTCAACGTCCCGGTGATCGCCAGCGGTGGCGCAGGGGCGCCGGAACATTTCGCACCCGCGGTCGTTGCAGGTGCTGACGCGGTGCTGGCTGCTAGCGTGTTCCATTTTCGGGAGCTGACGATCTACCAGGTCAAGGCGGCCATGGCGGCAGAAGGGATCGTCGTGAGATGAGTGCACTGGACTCCGACGTCGCCGCCCGGCTCAAGCGCGACGCTCGCGGATTGTTCGCCGCGGTGGTGCAGGAGCGGGGTACCGGCCAGGTGCTGATGGTCGCGTGGATGGACGACGACGCGTTGGCTCGGACATTGGAAACCCGTGAGGCGACCTACTATTCGCGGTCGCGCGATGAACAGTGGGTCAAGGGCGCCACGTCGGGACACACCCAGTATGTGCACTCGGTGCGACTGGATTGCGATGGTGACACGGTGCTGCTGGAAGTCGACCAGGTCGGCGCTGCGTGCCACACCGGCGACCACAGTTGCTTCGATGCGGACGTGCTGCTCGCCCAAGAGTCCTAAGCTTCCGGTGTGAAGCGACGCCTGGTCGCCGGCATAGCGGCAACCGCGGCTGCGTTGACTGCGCGCCGCTATCTGGCCAATCGTGCGGCTATGGGCGACGTCGCACCCGAGTTACGCAGCCCGCTGCTGTGGATGCTGTCCCCGCCGTCCAACATGGGCATGCTACCCATGACTCGCTTCAACTCTCGGTTGCGCACGCCGTCCGGCGATGGCGTGACGGTGACCGAACACCGATCCAGTGAGCCCGGCGTCCGAATGCTCGTCACGGCGCCGAAAAACAGCGATCAGCGCCGTGCCGCGGTGTTATGGATCCACAGCGGCGGGTTCGTGGTGGGATCACCGCAATTCGAAGCGTTCGTGACGGGTCAGATCGCGCGCGAGATCGGTGCCGTGGTCGTCGCGCCGGCGTACCGGCTCGCGCCCGAACATCCGTTTCCCGCCGCGCTGGACGACTGCATGGCCGCCCTTTCGTGGGTGGGCGCGAATGCCGATGCGATCGGTGTCGACGCGAACCGGATCGCCGTAGCTGGTGCCAGCGCCGGTGGTGGTCTGGCGGCTTCGATGGCGCAGCGCTGCCATGACGAAGGAATCCCGCTTGCAGCACAGGTACTCGTGTATCCGATGCTCGACGACCGCACCGCGCTCGTGCCCGACCACGGCCCGCGTGGACATTTCATGTGGACGCCCGCATCGACTCGCTTCGGGTGGGCGTCGTACCTTGGGTGCCGGCCGGGCGCCTCAGGCGTCCCCGAATATGCGGTACCCGCACGCCGGTCGGACCTCACCGGCCTTGCGCCTGCCTGGATCGGCGTCGGCGACCTCGATCTGCTTCACGACGAGAGCGTGGTTTACGCAGAACGGTTGCGGGAAGCCGGCGTTGATTGCGAGTTGATCATCGTTCCAGGGATGTACCACGCCGCGGACGGTATCGCGCGAAATGCGCCGTCGATGATGAGGTTTCGCGCCGGCATGCTCGACCATCTGCGAACGCATCTGACTGCTGAGGAGGGAGGATGAAGCGAGTCGCGGCGGTTCTCGGCTTGGCGATCGTGGCCGCGATCGTGCGCAGCCACCTTCGAATCCAAGATGCATTGGTTCACGTCGCACCCGAGTTACGCAGTCCCATCCTGCCGTACGTCGCCACCCCGCTGACCGCTAATAAGCTTGGCGCGTTTCGGCTGATCTTCAAGTTCCGCACCAAGCCGGGATCCGAGGTGTCCGTCACGCAGCACTGTGTCGGCGAGTCCTCTGTACGCGCTTTGCTTTTCACGCCGTTTCAGCGCGATACACCGAGTCCGGCGGTGCTGTGGATCCACGGCGGAGGCTACGTCGTCGGCACGCCAGAGTTCGAGGCGGCCGGCACCGGCCGCCTGGTGAGCGACCTCGGGGTGGTCGCGGTCTCACCTGACTACCGTTTGGCGCCCGAGCATCCCTACCCCGCGGGGTTGGACGACTGCATGACGACACTGCGCTGGATGCTCTCCCACGCCACCGATTTGGGCATCGATGCTGGACGGGTCGCCGTGATCGGCGCCAGCGCCGGCGGCGGACTAGCGGCCGCGGTGGCCCAGCGTTGCCACGACGAAGGCATCGCTTTGCGGGCGCAAGTACTGGTGTATCCGATGCTGGACGACAGATGTGCGCTGCGTGGCGACCATGGGAGGCAGGGACGTTTCGCGTGGACGCCGGAATCGAACACGTTCGGCTGGACGGCCTATCTCGGTCGCGCCCCGCGGATGTCGGATGCCCCCGAATATGCTGCTCCCGCACGCCGAGTCGACGTGTCGGGGCTCGCACCCGCCTGGGTCGGGGTTGGCGAGCTCGATGTGTTCCACGATGAGGACGTCGACTACGCAGAGCGCCTCCGGGAGGCTGGCGTGCCGTGCGAGTTGGTCACTGTCCCGGGGATGTACCACGGAGCCGACGGCATCAAGTCGAAAGCGCCATCTATGCGGGAGTTTCGCGCAAGCCTGCTCGAGCACCTGCGAACCCATCTACTGGCGGACGGGTAGATGGGCTGGTTCGATCGGGTTGTCAGGATCAATGCCGGCGCCCGGGTCACCCGTGCGAGCAAGCGCGAGGCACTGTCCGCATTCGACGAACTCAACACGTTGGGCGTCGAGCGTGATCGCTTGATTCGTGAAGGCCTGCCCGAGGTTGCCACAATCGTCGGATTCGAACAGAACGTCGCTGCCACGACAGTTGGTGCCTGGCATGAGCTCTCGTTAGACGTCGAGCTTGCAGGTGGCGAGCCCTACCGGGCCACGCGGCGGGTGGCGCTGGAACTGTCGACGGCACCGCACATCGCGGTGGGTGCGCGGGTGCCGGTTCGCGTCGACCCGAAGGACCGCTCAACGGTTCTCGTCGTCACGCAGCCCTAGCGACTAGCCCACCTTTGACGGTCACCGGTCGATGATGCGGGTGACCTTGGCGCGGGCGGTCCATCGGCCTTCGTCGTAGCCGACGACCACGGGATGGTCGAACGCGGCGCTGACGTTGTCGGTCGTCACCGTTGTCCGCGCGGGACCGACGGCAACGGTGTGCCCTTCGGCGATCAGCAAGGCGTGCGTCGTGGTGGTCGGCAGCTCTTCGAGATGGTGGGTGACCAGGATCGACGCGACCTCGGGATGCGTCTCGTCGAGCGAATCGATGGTTTCCAACAGCTGTTCTCGTGCGGCGACGTCGAGGCCCGTTGTCGGCTCGTCGAGCAACAGCAGTCGCGGTTCGGACACCAGCGCGCGGGCGATGAGGGTGCGACCCCGTTCCCCCTGCGAGAGGTTCGGCCACACGTCAGTCGCCTTGTGCGACAAGCCGACCGCATCGATCATCGCGTTCGCCCGACCGAGTTCCTCGGGATCGGGCGTCCAACGCATCGGGAGGTCGATGGTCGCCGTGATACCCGTCAGCACCACCTCGCGCACCGTCAACGAATACTGCAGCCGGTGACGGGGATTGACGTGACCGATGGAGTGACGCAATCGCGCGAGGTCCACGCGCCCCATCTGCTCGCCGAGAATGCGCACGGTGCCCGAGCTCGGAAACGTGACCGCCGCGCAGAATCCCAGCAGTGTGCTCTTGCCGGCACCGTTCGGACCGAGCGACGCCCAGTGCTCACCGGCGTTCACGGTGAGTGAGATGCCGTCAATGATCTGCTTGCCGTCGCGACGGAACGTCACGTCGGCGAGTTCGAGATCCGGTGTCACGCCGACTGACGTTGGCGCAGCACCTCCAGCGCCTTGTCTGCGTGGGTGTCCATGTTCACCTCGCTGGCTATCACCTCGAGGACCGTGCGATCGGTGTCGATCACAAACGTTGTCCGCTTGACCGGCGACAGCTTGCCCAACAGCCCGCGCTTCACCCCGAACTGTGCGGCGACGGCTCCGCCGGTGTCCGACAGCAAGGGATAGTCGAAACTCTGCTTGTCGGCGAATTTCGCCTGTTTCTCGACGGCATCGGTGCTGATGCCGACGCGGCTGGCACCGACCGCGGCGAACTCCGCGCCGAGATCGCGGAAATGGCACGCTTCTTTCGTGCATCCCGGCGTCATTGCGGCGGGGTAGAAGAACAGCGCGATCGGTCCACTCGCAAGCAACTCTGTAAGGCTTCGCACAGTGCCTGTCTGGTCCGGTAATTCGAACTCTGCAACCTGGTCGCCACGTTTCATGATCGCCACGCTACGCCCACCGAAATTCGTTGGCGCGGGTTGCCATGGCCATGAGAGCGTACGTCCGATGCTGGATGTCGACGGGTTATTGTCCAACGGCTACGCGAAGATCGAGCAGGTGGCTTCCCGCAGTGTCGCCGATGCGGCGCGTGCCGTGCTGTGGCAGCAGCTGGAGCTATCTCCCGATGATCCCGCCGGTTGGTCGGAGCCCGTTCGCTGGGCGGCCGATCTGACGGGGCAAGGGCCGTTCGGTGAGTTGGTGCGCAGTCCGGCGCTTGCGCAGGCGCTGGACGTTGTCTGCGGTGTAGGAGGGTGGTTGCCGCGAGGCGCGCTGGGCAACATCCCTGTGCGGTTCCCCGTTGCGCCGCCCAACGACGACCGCGGCTGGCACATCGATGCCAATACGCCGCAACCCGACGGGTCGTGGGCGGTGACCGGACGTCCGCACACCGTGCTGATGCTCACCCTGCTTTCGGAGGTCGGTCCGGACGACGCACCCACTCGCATCCGCGCCGGATCACACCGCGACTTGGCGCGCGTGCTGGGTCCCGATCCGGTTACGTTCGCCGAGATGGGTCGGCTGGTCGACGAGGTGAGTGCGCACCGTCCGGTGGTGCACGCCACGGGACGACCCGGCGACATGTTCCTCGTTCACCCGTTCACGGTGCATGCCGCCGACGAGCACCGCGGCCGCACCCCGCGGTTCATGGCGCAGGGGCCGGTCGTGCTGACCAGCCCGCTGACCCCTGCGTCGTCGTCGCCGCTGGCACGCGTCTGGGAGGATTGATGAGTGCAAACGACCGCCAACCTCGCCCTCACCACCTCACGCGAGGACTTCCGGGCGCTGGCCGCCGAGCATCGAGTGGTGCCGGTGACTCGCAAGGTGCTGGCTGACAGTGAGACTCCGCTCTCGGCCTACCGCAAGCTGGCCGCCAACCGGCCAGGGACGTTCTTGCTCGAGTCGGCCGAGAACGGCCGGTCGTGGTCGCGTTGGTCGTTCATCGGCGCCGGTGCGCCGTCGGCGCTGACGGTCCGTGACGGCGAGGCCGTCTGGCTGGGCACCACCCCGCAGGATGCACCCACCGGCGGTGAGCCGCTCGCGGCCCTGCGCGCGACGCTGGAGCTGCTGAAGACCGAGCCGGTGACGGGCCTGCCCCCGCTTTCGTCGGGTCTGGTGGGGTTCTTCGCCTACGACATGGTGCGACGTTTGGAGAGGCTGCCGTCGCGTGCGGTGGACGATCTGGGACTGCCGGACATGTTGCTTCTGCTGGCCACTGACGTTGCCGCCGTCGACCACCATGAGGGCACGATCACGCTGATCGCCAACGCGGTGAACTGGAACGGCACCGACGAGCGGGTGGACTGGGCCTATGACGACGCGGTCAGCCGGCTCGATGTGATGACCGCGGCCCTCGGTGAGCCGCTGGCGTCGACCGTCGCGACGTTCAGCAGGCCCGAGCCGCTGCACCGTGCACAGCGCACTGTGGAGGAATACACGGCGATCGTCGAGAAACTCGTCGGCGACATCGAGGCCGGCGAGGCGTTCCAGGTGGTGCCGTCACAGCGGTTCGAGATGGACACCGACGCCGATCCGTTCGACGTGTACCGGATGCTGCGGGTGAGCAACCCGAGTCCGTATATGTATCTGCTCAATGTGCCCAACGATGCTGGCGGACTGGACTTTTCGATCGTTGGATCAAGCCCGGAAGCGCTGGTGACGGTCAAGGATGGCCGGGCGTCGACGCACCCGATCGCCGGCACGCGGTGGCGCGGGCAGACCGAGGAAGAGGATCTGCTGCTCGAGAAGGAGCTGCTGCACGACGACAAGGAGCGCGCCGAGCACCTGATGCTGGTCGATCTGGGCCGCAACGACCTCGGTCGGGTCTGCCGGCCCGGCACCGTGCGGGTCGAGGACTACAGCCACATCGAGCGTTACAGCCACGTCATGCACATTGTGTCGACGGTGCACGGCGAGCTGGCCGACGACAAGACCGCGCTGGACGCGGTCACGGCGTGCTTCCCGGCAGGCACGCTGTCCGGGGCGCCGAAGGTGCGTGCCATGGAGCTGATCGAGGAGGTCGAGAAGACCCGTCGCGGGCTGTACGGCGGCGTGCTCGGCTATCTGGACTTCGCGGGCAACGCCGATTTCGCGATCGCGATTCGCACGGCGCTGATGCGCGCGGGCACGGCGTATGTGCAGGCCGGTGGTGGAGTCGTGGCCGACTCCAACGGGCCGTACGAGTACACCGAGGCGGCGAACAAGGCCCGCGCGGTGCTGAACGCCATCGCGGCCGCAGAAACGCTGACCGAACCGTGATTCGGATCGCGCAACTGGGGCTGGTACTGGCCGCGGCGGGGCTGTGGGGGGCGTCGCGGATGGCGTGGGTCGATGTGACGTCGTTCGACGGGCTGGGGCAGCCCAGGACTATCGCGCTGTCTGGTGGGGCGTGGTCGACCGCACTGGTGCCGCTGGCCGTTCTGCTGCTGGCCACCGCCGTCGCCGCGCTGGCGGTGCGGGGCTGGCCCTTGCGGGCGTTGGCCGTACTCGCAGCGATCGCCAGCGCCGGTATGGCGTACCTGGCGATCAGCCTGTGGGTGATGCGTGACGTCGGCGTCAGGGCGTCGGATCTGGCCGATGCACCAGTTGCCGACCTGGTTGGGACTCAGCGGCATTACGGGGGTGCAGTGATCACCGCGCTGGCAGCGGTCGTCACACTCGTGTGCGCAGTGCTGCTGCTGCGCTCGGCATCCAGGAACAACTCAGGCATGGCTCGCTACGCACGCCGTACGGCTGTTCCGGCGGACAAAACGGACGACGCGATGTCGGAGCGACAGCTGTGGGAAGCACTCGACGAGGGCCGTGACCCGACCGACCCGGACAAGGGGCGGTGACACCGGAGGGTGTGGCGACCGTTACCCTTCGTTAGAGATCTGTGGGCATCATCCGAGAGGAATCAACACCCATGAGTTCGGCAACCGTGCTCGACACCATCATTGAGGGTGTTCGCGCTGATGTTGCAGCTCGCGAGGCTGTTCTGCCATTCGCAGACATCAAGGAAGCGGCCAAGGCCGCACCGTCTCCGCTGGACGTGTTGGCGGCTCTGCGCGAACCCGGCATCGGTGTCATCGCGGAAGTGAAGCGCGCCAGCCCGTCACGTGGAGAGCTGGCGTCGATCTCGGATCCTGCGGCGCTCGCTCGCGCATACGAGGACGGCGGCGCACGCATCATCAGTGTGCTGACCGAACAGCGCCGGTTCAACGGCTCGCTGGACGATCTCGACGCGGTGCGCGCAGCGGTGTCAATCCCGGTGCTGCGCAAGGACTTCATCGTCGGCCCGTATCAGATTCACGAGGCGCGCGCGCACGGCGCCGACATGCTGCTGCTGATCGTCGCCGCGCTCGAACAACAGGCGCTGGAGTCCATGCTCGACCGCACCGAATCGCTTGGAATGACAGCGCTTGTCGAGGTGCACACCGAAGAAGAAGCCGATCGAGCCCTGCAGGCCGGCGCGAAGGTCATCGGAGTCAACGCACGCGATCTGAAGACACTGAACGTCGACCGGGACTGCTTCGCGCGCATCGCCCCTGGCCTGCCGAGCGGGGTCATCCGCATCGCCGAGTCGGGAGTCCGGGGCACTGCCGATCTACTCGCATACGCCGGGGCAGGCGCCGATGCCGTACTCGTCGGCGAGGGACTGGTCACCAGTGGTGACCCCCGCGGCGCCGTTGCCGATCTGGTCACCGCAGGTACGCACCCGTCCTGCCCGAAACCCTCACGCTGACACGGCGATGAGCCGCTTGCGCGAAGAGCATCGTTGATGGCCGACCTCGCCGGGCCGGAGTTGCCGCGTTCCAGCGCAGCGGTGGCCGAACCCACCGTTCACGACCCCGATGCGCGTGGTCATTTCGGTGTCTACGGTGGACGATTCGTCCCCGAGGCGCTGATGACGGTGATCGAAGAGGTGACCTCGGCCTACGAGAAGGCTCGTGGCGATCAGGCGTTCCTCGACGAACTGGATCGGCTGCAGCGCCACTACACCGGCAGGCCGTCGCCGATCTACGAGGCGACCAGGCTCTCTGAACATGCGGGCGGGGCACGACTGTTCCTGAAGCGAGAAGACCTCAACCACACCGGATCTCACAAGATCAACAATGTGCTCGGTCAGGCGCTGCTGGCCAAGCAGATGGGCAAGTCGCGGGTGATCGCCGAGACGGGCGCCGGCCAGCACGGGGTGGCGACCGCTACCGCCTGTGCACTATTGGGTCTGGAGTGCATCATCTACATGGGTGCCGTCGACACGGCACGTCAGGCGCTGAACGTCGCGCGGATGCGCCTGCTCGGCGCGGAAGTGGTGTCCGTCGAGGCCGGTTCGAAGACACTCAAGGATGCGATCAACGAAGCCTTTCGCGATTGGGTCACCAACGCCGACAACACCTATTACTGCTTCGGCACTGCGGCGGGACCTCACCCGTTCCCCACCATGGTGCGTGACTTCCAGCGGGTGATCGGGCTCGAGGCGCGTGCGCAGATCCAGTCGCAGGCCGGCCGGCTGCCCGATGCGGTGACGGCGTGTGTGGGTGGCGGGTCGAATGCGATCGGAATCTTCCACGCGTTCATCGACGACCCCGGGACGCGGCTTGTCGGATTCGAAGCGGCGGGCGACGGCGTCGAAACCGGTCGTCACGCAGCGACATTCGCGGGTGGGACACCCGGGGCATTCCAGGGTTCGTTCTCGTACCTGCTTCAGGACGAAGATGGTCAGACCATCGAATCCCACTCGATTTCGGCTGGTTTGGACTATCCGGGTGTAGGTCCCGAGCATGCCTTCTTGAAGGACATCGGCCGTGCCGAGTACCGGCCGATCACCGACACCGAGGCGATGGACGCGTTCGCGCTGTTGTGCCGCACCGAGGGAATCATCCCGGCCATCGAATCGGCGCACGCCGTCGCGGGAGCGCTGAAGCTGGGCGAGGAGCTGGGTAGCGGCGCCATCGTCCTGGTCAACCTGTCGGGACGCGGCGACAAAGATGTCGAGACGGCGGCGAAATGGTTTGGCCTGATGGACGGTGAATCGTGAGCCGGTTGGCCGCTATGTTCGACACGTGCCGGGCCGAAGACCGCGCCGCGCTGATCGGTTACCTGCCGACCGGCTTTCCCGATGTGCCGAAGTCGATCTCGGCGATGACTGCGCTGGTCGAATCCGGCTGCGATCTCGTCGAGGTGGGCATCGCGTATTCGGATCCGGGTATGGACGGGCCGACGATCGCGGCGGCCACCGAAGTTGCGCTGCGCGGCGGTGTGCGGGTGCGCGACACGTTGGCAGCCGTCGAGCAGATTAGCAACGCGGGCGGTCGGGCCGTGGTGATGACGTACTGGAATGTGGTGCTGCGCTGGGGTGTCGACGCGTTTGCGCGCGACCTGGCCGCAGCCGGCGGACTGGGGATGATCACGCCCGATCTGATTCCCGACGAGGCGTCGGAGTGGATCGAGGTATCGGAAGCCCACCACCTGGACCGCATTTTTCTGGTGGCGCCTTCGTCGACGCCGGAGCGGTTGACGGCGACGGTCGAGGCTTCACGCGGATTCGTCTATGCCGCATCGACGATGGGTGTGACCGGCGCGCGCGACGCCGTATCCAATGCTGCGCCCGCGTTGGTTAGCCGCGTGAAAGCGGTGTCGGATATCCCGGTCGGCGTAGGCCTCGGTGTGCGGTCACGCGAGCAGGCGGCAGAGATCGGTGCCTATGCGGACGGGGTGATCGTGGGTTCGGCGCTGGTGTCGGCCTTGCAGGACGGGGAGGACGCGGTGCGGACACTGACCACTGAGCTCGCCGAAGGAGTACGGCAGAAGGTTACCGCGTGACGACGACTGTGCTCGCCTACATTCCGAGTCCGTCGCAGGGCGTTTGGCATATCGGTCCGGTTCCGATTCGTGCGTATGCGTTGTTCATCATCGTCGGGATCGTGGTGGCGTTGGTCATCGGCGACCGGCGGTGGGAAGCCAGGGGCGGTGAGCGCGGCGTCATCTACGACATCGCGCTGTGGGCGGTGCCGTTCGGTCTGATCGGCGGCCGGCTCTATCACGTCATCACCGACTGGTCGAAGTACTTCGGTGAGGGCAAGCCTGGGATTCTCGGGGCGCTGCGAATCTGGGACGGTGGCCTGGGAATCTGGGGTGCGGTAGCACTTGGTGGCGTCGGAGCATGGATCGCGTGCCGGCATCGTGGCATTCCGCTGTCCGCATTCGGCGATGCGATTGCGCCGGGAATCATTCTGGCGCAGGCGATCGGCCGATTGGGCAATTACTTCAACCAGGAGTTGTACGGGCGACCGACGACGGTGCCGTGGGGTCTGGAGATCTACGAGCGCGAGGGCGCCAACGGCGTGGTGAGCCCGGACCTGGCCAACGGTGTATCGACGGGCCAGCTGTATGAGGTCGTACATCCGACATTCCTGTACGAATTGTTGTGGAATGTCCTGATTTTCGCGCTGTTGATCTGGGTCGATCGACGGTTCAAGATCGGTCACGGCCGGTTGTTCGCGCTGTATGTCGCGGGCTACTGCTTGGGTCGCTTCTGGATCGAACTGTTGCGTAGCGACCAGGCCACGCTGATCGCCGATATCAGGGTCAACTCGTTCACGTCGACGTTCGTGTTCATCGGTGCGATGGTGTACTTCATGGTGGCGCCGAAGGGGCGCGAGGACCCGGCGACGCTGAAAGGGAAGCCGCACGATGAGTCCCTCGTCAGCGAGGTGGCCGACGAACTGGTCGCTGTCGCGGCGACTTCGGGCGTGGTAGCGGCGGCCAAGGCGGCTGGGCAGGATGAGGACGAAGATGCTCGGGTCGAAGCGGATGAGCACTTCGATGTGGAAGATGTCGAGCCTGACGATTCCGTCGATGAAGAGACTGCCGCCGAAGCCAAACTGCTTGCGGCGGCGGTAGCGGCCGAGGCTGAGGAATCCGCAGCCGGTGAGGAGGCTTCGGTCGAAAGTGCCGACGAGGCCGAAGAAGTCGCCGAAGCGGTGGCGGCCGAAGAAGCTGACGGCACGGACGACGACGCCGAAGAAGCCGAGGCCGACGAACTCGCGGTCGAACTGGCTGAGGCCGCAGAACACGTCGAGGACGAGACCGACGAACCACCCGAGGAGGCCGAGGACAGCACCGACGACGAGTTGGAGTCCGTCGGTGGGGTCGGTGCTGTCGAGGGTGAGGACGCGGTCGCGGCGCAGGAGGCCGCGGATGAGGTTCATGAGACCGCGGTCGAAAGTGCCGACGAGGCCGAAGAAGTCGCCGAAGCGGTAGCCGCCGACGGCGGAGATGCCGATGCCGACGAACTCGCGGTCGAGTCGGCTGAGGCCGAGGACAGCACCGACGACGAGTCGGAGTCCGTCGGCGGGGTCGGCGCTGTCGAGGGTGAGGACGCGGTCCAAGCGCAAGAGGCCGCACCCGAGGTCCACGACGCCGCGGTCGAAAGTGCCGATGAGGCCGAAGAAGTTGCCGAAGCAGTGGCGACCGAAGAAGCTGACGGCACGGACGACGACGCTGAAGCTGAAGATGCCGGAGCCGACGAACTCGCGGTCGAGCTGGCTGAGGCCGCAGAACACGTCGAGGACGAGACCGACGAATCACCCGAGGAGGCCGAGGACAGCGACGACGACGAGTCGGAGTCCGTCGGCGGGGTCGGCGCTGTCGAGGGTGCGGACGCGGTCCAAGCGCAAGAGGCCGCACCCGAGGTCCACGACGCCGCGGTCGAAAGTGCCGATGAGGCCGAAGAAGTGGCCGCCGACGTGGCCGCCGAGGATTCAGCAGCCGACGATGCCGAGGCGGAGGAATCCGACGGCTCCGAGGCTGAACAGGATCCTGGCGAACAGACGTCTGACTCGCTGGTTTCGGATACTGCGGCCACAGTGGTACGGCCGAAGGCCGAACCAACACCACCGGTCGCCCGGCCCCAAGAGCGCGGCGGTCGACTCCGCCGGATTCTCCGTCGCAGCCGCTGACTGTTACAGCCCAAGGGCCGAATGGATGCTCCTATCTCTGTTATGGGTCAAGCAGCGTCGATGATCAGGGTGTTTAGCCATTGGCGGTAGTTGGTTGCGAGGGTGTCGTCGCGTTTGAGGCCGCGTTCGAGTCGGGAGATCGTGATTGGCCAGACGTTGAAGTGTGCTGCCGCGGCGGTCAACGTGATGTTGCGGGCTTGGCGGGCTGGACGTAGGTCGCTGTAGTCGTCGATGGGGCAGGGCTGGGTGAGGTGTCGGAACATCTCGCGAGCGATGGCCCGTTTGAGTAGACGTAGGACGTCTTTCTGCTGCGCCCGGCGGCCAGTTGGCGGGCGACGTAGTCGCGGGTTCGTCGGTCGTGAGACCAGCGGACCAAAGCGATGCGGTGCAGGGCGTTGTTGGCGGCGCGGTCTCCGCCGCGGGAAAGCCGATGCCGGTTGGTTTTTCCCGATGAGGCCGGGATCGGTGCGACCCCAGTCAGCATGGCGAACGCTGCTTCGCTGCGTAGTCGGTGACTGTTGGTGCCGGCGGTGATGAGCAGTTGGGCGGCGGTGTCGGGGCCCACTCCGTAGGCCGCCCGCAAAGCGGGGTTGAGCGCGGCGGTCAAGGCGTCGAGCTCAGCGGTCAGCTCACGGTCTTGGCGCTCGAGGTACCCGATGCGCTGCGCGAGCGCTTTGCAGGCGATCAGCACCGACACCGTTGTGGGGTTCTCGTGTGCGCTGGGGCGGCAGCCGGCCAGCGCTTCGACCAGACGCAGGGTGGTGGGGTAACGGCGGTAGCGTTCCCGAAGGTCGGCCGGGGCGGTCACGAGCAGGTCCTGATCTGCTGGATAGCCGCGGTGCGGGCTTTGATCGCGCCGCGACGAGCGATCAGCAGCGCTTTGAGGGCCCCGGTGTGGGGTCTTTGGCACGGCAAGGCCGTGGCCGGCCAACACCGCACGAGCAGCGCTATAAGCATCGAGAGGGTCGGATTTGCCTTGGCGGCGCCGCGCCGAGCGGTCGGGACGGTTGACCTCGACGACGTGAATGTCGTTGATCTGCAATGCTTGTGTCAAGCCTGCACCGTAGGAGCTGGTGCCCTCAACACCGACAGCGACGACCTCGCCGAAACTACGCGCCCAGCAGATCGCGGCCCAGTAGCCGCTCGGGTTGGTACGGAATTCGGCATCGCCAAGCAGTCCGCCGGTATCGGTGATCGCAGCCACGTGGATGGTGTCGAGGTGGGTGTCAGCGCCGATGACGACGCGGCGTGGGGATGTCACGATGGTGGTGTCCTCTCCGTGCAATGAACCGTGCGGCCGAGTGACAACCCGGTAGGGCGGGCAGACAAGACATTGATGAGGCAGCGGACAGGCTCCTGATTAAGTCATGTCCGCCCTACCAGGGCTGTTGTGGTACTTGCCCGCACGTCGCCGGTGAGACAAATCAATTGGAAGACAACCCAGCAGGGCGCCAGTCAGAGGCCGAGTCATCACCGGCGGCGAACGAGCAAGACCATCCTCACCCGAACCCGTTTAACGGAATCAATGTCACAGTGACCGAGTAGTGTCGAACACATGTTCGATATCACTGCGTTGACCTCGGTCGATCCGCTCGCGGATGAGGCTGAGTTGATCGCTGAGATCGCGGACTTTGAGCGGTTGAAGGCGGCTGCTGCGGCCGGTCAGGCCCGCGCAACTGCTGCACTGGATAAGCGTCGTCGTGGGGAGGAGGCCGCGGCGGGGGTGCCGGCGAAACAACGAGGCAGAGGCCTGTGCAGCGAAGTCGCGTTAGCGCGGCGCGATTCCCCGTCGTGCGGGAACCGGCATCTTGGCTTCGCCAAAGCTCTGGTGGGCGAAATGCCGTGCACGCTGGCCGCCTTGGAATGCGGCGCGCTATCAGAATGGCGCGCGACGCTGATTGTTCGCGAGTCCGCATGCCTCAGCATTGAGGACCGTCGGACGCTGGATGCCGAAATGTGCGCAGATATCAGCAATCTCGACGGGAAAGGCAACTCTCGCATCACCGCCGATGCCAAAGACATCGCCTGCCGGCTGAACGTCCAGGCGGTGGTGGACCGGGCAGCCAGAGCGGAGGCGGACCGCTTCGTGAGTATCCGTCCTGCGCCTGACGCCATGACGGTGGTGACCGCACTGTTGCCGGTCAAGCAGGGTGTGAGTGTCTACGCGGCACTAAAACGCGCCGCCGACACGACATTCGACGACCGGACCCGGGGCCAGGTCATGGCCGACACCCTGACGGAACGCGTCACCGGTCGATCGGCTGAGACTCCCGAGCCAGTTGCGGTCAACCTCGTGATGTCGGATCAAGCGTTGTTCGGTGATGACAACTGCGCAGCCGTGGTCGAAGGCTACGGGCCTATACCCGCCGAGATCGCTCGCAAGCTGGTCGACGATGCAGTCGGCGATGATCGGTCGAAGGCCACCTTGCGACGGCTCTACCGCCATCCCAAGTCTGGATCGCTGGTGGCGATGGAATCGCGGTCACGATGCTTCCCGAAGGGATTGGCGAAATTCATCGCGTTGCGAGATCGAACCTGTCGAACGCCGTATTGCGATGCCCCGATTCGGCATCGGGATCACGCCGTGCCCAAGAGTCGCGGGGGACCAACTCATGCACTCAATGGCCTGGGCATGTGCGCACACTGCAACTACGTCAAGGAGTCACCCGGCTGGGAGGTGAACACCTGTGAGGCAGACGGAGTCCATACGGCCGAATTCGTGACGCCCACCGGTGCGCACTACCGCTCGACGGCGCCACCACTGCCAGGATCTCGATTGGTCACCGTGAGCGAAGTCGAAGTCAGAATCGGCATCGAGCTCGCTGATCTACACGCCGCGTAAGTGATACCGCCGCTCGGGTCTGCCTGCGCCATACTGCAATCGCAACTCCAGTACCTCCGTGCTCAGATAATGCTCGAGATAGCGCCGCGCGCTAACTCGCGAAATCCCGACCAGATCCGCGCACTCGGCCGCAGAGACCTCGCCGGCGCTGCGGACCGCGTCCAGCACCAGCCGGCCCGTCTCGGCGCCCAGGCCCTTCGGCAGGGCCTGTGTCGTCCCTCCGGGCCGACCAAACAAGGAGTCGACCAGCGACTGGTCGATCCCACCGGCGGACTCCAGGGTGTCCGCCCGTGCCGCGAACGCCTCCAACTTCGCCCTGAATTGCGGAAACTCGAACGGCTTGATCAGGAAATCGGCGGCCCCACCGTCCAAGGCACCTTTGACGGTGTCCAACTCCCGCGCCGCGGTGATCATGATGACGCCGACCAGGTTTCGATCCGACCGCAATCGCTGCAGCACCTCCAGGCCCGTCATATCCGGCAGATACACGTCCAGTAGCACCAGGTCGGGCTGCAAGTCGTTTACCGCGGTCAGCGCTTCCGTCCCCGTTCGCGTTACCCCGGTCGCCCGAAAGCCATCTACCTGTTCGACAAATCGCCGATGGATCTCGGCCACCATGAAGTCGTCGTCGACGATCAGCACGTCACGCATGGGCGGCCTTCTCGGCAACGACGCTCGCCGGCAGCCTCACTACGAAAAGTGCGCCACCCACCGGGTCGTCGGTCACCTGCACCGTTCCGCCGTGCTGCGACGTCACGATCCGCACCAGTGCCAGCCCGATACCCCGCCCGCCGGGGACCTCAGACTTGGAGGTCACGCCCCGCGCAAAGATCGACTCCCGAAGATGCTCGGGCACACCCGGCCCCGAGTCCGCGACAGAGATCGTCAACCCCGCACGGTCACCGATGCTGACCGTGACCCGAGCCGAGTTCGACCCCACCGACACATCGACCGCATTGTCGATGAGATTGCCCAGCAATGTGATCACGTCGGTCGCCAGCGCGGGCGGCAACGCCGCCAGATGCGACTCCGGGCCGATCTCGAGCGACACCCCGCTCTCGGCCGCCAGCGTCGTCTTCGCGATCAACAAAGCCGCCACGGCGGGATCGGAAATACGTTGCGTCACTGCATCGCTGATTTCTGCGCGCCGTCGTGTCAAAGTGCCCACCAGATCACGCACCGAATCGTATTCACCCAGCTGGACCAAGCCAGAGATGGTGTGCAGCTGGTTCGCGAATTCGTGCGTCTGAGCGCGCAACGTGTCCGTCACGCTTTTGTGCGACGACAGCTGCCCCTGCAGAGCCGCGAGCTCGGTACTGTCACGCATCGTCGTGACCGTGCCGATTTGCTGACCCTGGCTCGTCGCCGCCCTCCGGTTCAACGCCAGCACCCTTGTCCGCGTGACGATCACAGTATCGCCTGCGGACTGGCCGTCCTCACCCGACAGCAAGAAGTCGACGACGGCGGGATCCAGCCCCACGCTGTCCACCGGACGCCCCACCGCATCGTCGGTCACCCCCAGCAGATCCTGCGCGCTGTCGTTGAGCAGCGTGATGTCGCCCTCGTTGTTCACCGCGACGACGCCCTCGCGAATGCTGTGCAACAACGCTTCCCGATGATCCGCAAGCCCGGCGATCTCAGCAATCTCCAACCCACGGGTGTGCCGTTTGATCCGCCTCGACAGCAGCCACGATGCGAGCAGGCCCAGCGCTGCGCCCAAGCCGAGATAGAACAGCACGCGCTCCCCGGACGCGCCCATCAACTCCCACACCGACGGATAACGCTCGCTGACCGACGCCACCGACACCACGTCGCCGGTGTCGGCGAGGATGGGCACCTCGCCCACGAGGCTGTGCACCCCGTCGATCGTCAGATCGCCGAACCAGGCCCGCCCTTCGTCCGCCCTCGTCGGCCCCAGGTCGACCTGCGTGCCGATGCGCGACGGATCCGACGACACCCGCACCGTGCCACCCGGGTCGATGATCTCTGCGAGCCCCGCACCCGACAGCGCCACCGCACGGTCTACCTCCGGCGCCAGCATCGTGGCGGCTCCAGGGTCGGCATACCTGTCGCGCACGATCGGCGTGGACGCCATGTTCTCGGCGACAGCGATCATCCGAGCGCCACGCACCTCTCGGAACTCCCGCGTCGACTGCGCCAACGACACCGCCGCCACCGCGATCAGCACGATGGCGACGACCAGCAATTGAAAGACCAGGAACTGGCCCGCCAGGCTGCGGAAGCCTCGCGTCGGTGAGCGGAGAAGTTTCACAACGACCAAAACGTCCTTTGCGTCCATATCAGTGACTCAGGTCACTGTTGGGGTCCAGTATTGCTGAGCATCACAAGAGACTGGGGAACGACGTGAAGACCAAGCACACCCGGCCGATGATCGTCATCGTCCTGATCGCCGCACTTTTGGTGACAGCCTGCGGCGTCACCCGCGACAGCGGCGAACTCGGCCTGCACCGGCTGCGCATGATGGTGCCCAACAGCCCCGGCGGCGGCTACGACCTGACCGCGCGGACCGCGGTGAAGATCATGCAGGACGACGACATCACCGGTCGGGTCGAAGTCTTCAATGTGCTCGGCGCCGGTGGCACCGTGGCGATGGCCCGGCTGATGAACGAAAAGGGCAACGACGACCTCATGATGACGATGGGCCTGGGTGTCGTCGGCGCCACGTACACCAATGGATCGAAGATCAAGGCGTCCGATGCGACCGCGCTCGCGAAGTTGATCGAGGATCCCGGAGCGATTTTCGTTCCCGCCGATTCACCCTTCAAAACCGTGCAGGACTTCGTCGCAGCCTGGAAAGCCGATCCCGCCAAAGTCACGATCGGCGGCGGTTCGTCGCCGGGTGGACCGGACCATCTGTTCCCCATGGAACTCGCGAAAACGGTCGGCATCGACCCGAAATCGGTGAACTTCGTCACCTATGACGGCGGCGGCGATCTGCTGACCGCACTGCTCGGCAAGAAGATCACGGTCGGTTCGTCGAGTCCCGGCGAGCTCATCGATCAGATCGACGCCGGCCAATTGCGCGTGCTCGCCGTGTCCAGCGATGAGCGGGTCGAAGGCATCGACGCCCCGACCCTCAAGGAGTCGGGCATCGACATGACCTTCGCCAACTGGCGCGGAGTCCTTGCGCCGCCGGGCATTTCCGACGACGCCAGGAGATCGATGATCAAGGCGCTCGAAGACCTCCACGCCACCCAGGGGTGGAAAGACGCGCTGGTGAAGAACGGCTGGACCGACGCGTTCATGACAGGCGAAGCGTTCGAAGAGTTTCTCGTAGAACAAGACAACCGGGTCTCCACGACCCTGACCGAGCTGGGGCTGCTATGACGACGACCGACGATGCAGTGACCGCATCGCCCGAGAAACGAACAGACAAAGCGCAGTACCTCGTCTGTGCCGTGCTCGTCGCGGTCGGCGCATTCGTGATCTACGACGCGCTCACCCTCGAGGCGGGCTTTGCGAAGGTCGACCCTGTAGGCCCGAAGATGTTCCCCGTCGTCATCGGCGTCGTATTGATCGCTCTGGCAATCGTGTTGGCCATCGCGATCCCGCGCGGGTCGGTGGGGGAGGCGGACGCCGGTGAGGACGTCGACCCTGACGCTCCGGCTGACTGGCGTACCGTGGGCCTGCTCGTCGGTATCTTCGTCGCCACGATCCTGCTCGTGACGCCGCTGGGCTGGGCGATCACCGGCGCTCTGCTGTTCGCGGGGACCGCGACAGTCCTGGGCAGTAAGCATTACGTCCGCAACATCGTCATCGGCGCGGTGCTCTCAGTCGGCAGTTTCTACGCGTTCTATTCCGGGCTTGGAATCCCTTTGCCCGCAGGCATTCTGGATGGAATCCTCTGACATGGACAATCTTGACTGGCTGATCCAGGGGTTCGAGCAGGCCGCGACCCCGATGAATCTGCTGTACGCCGTCATCGGTGTGCTGCTGGGCACCGCGGTCGGCGTCCTGCCCGGCATCGGGCCGGCGATGACCGTCGCGCTGCTGTTGCCCATCACCTACAACGTCAGCCCGAGTGCGGCCTTCATCATGTTCGCAGGCATCTTCTACGGCGGAATGTACGGCGGTTCCACGACCTCGATCTTGTTGAACACACCGGGGGAGTCCTCATCGGTCATCACGGCGATCGAGGGCAACAAGATGGCGAAGGCTGGGCGTGCCGCCCAAGCGTTGGCCACCGCCGCCATCGGATCATTCGTGGCCGGCACGATCGGCACCGCACTACTGGCTGCCTTCGCGCCGCCGATCTCCCGTTTCGCGGTGACTCTTGGCGCTCCGTCGTATCTGGCGATAATGCTGTTCGCTCTCGTCGCCGTCACCGCGGTGCTGGGATCCTCTAAGCTGCGCGGCGCCATCTCGCTGTTCCTCGGCTTGGCGATCGGCGTGGTCGGCATCGACTTCCTCACCGGGCAGCCGCGTGCCACATTCGGCATCCCGCTGCTGTCCGACGGCATCGACATCGTGATCATCGCGGTCGCCATCTTCGCGGTCGGCGAAGCTCTATGGGTCGCAGCACATCTGCGTCGCCGGCCCGCGGACGTCATCCCCGTCGGCAGGCCCTGGATGGGCAAGAGCGACTGGCAGCGGTCCTGGAAACCGTGGTTGCGCGGCACCGCCTACGGCTTCCCGTTCGGCGCGCTGCCCGCCGGTGGCGCGGAACTGCCGACATTCCTGTCCTACATCACGGAGAAAAGACTCTCGAAGCACAAAGAGGAGTTCGGCAAGGGCGCCATCGAGGGTGTCGCGGGCCCAGAGGCTGCCAACAATGCCTCGGCCGCAGGCACTCTCGTGCCGATGCTGTCGCTCGGTCTGCCCACCAACGCCACCGCTGCGGTCATTCTGACGGCGTTCGTCTCGTACGGAATCCAGCCCGGCCCCACGTTGTTCGAGAAGGAGCCGCTGCTGATCTGGACGCTGATCGCCAGTCTCTTCATCGGCAACCTGCTCCTGCTGCTACTCAACCTTCCGTTGGCGCCGCTGTGGGCCAAGCTCTTACGCACACCGCGGCCCTACCTCTACGCCGGCATCCTGTTCTTCGCCTGCCTCGGTGCACTCGCGGTGAACGTACAGCCGCTGGATCTCGCGCTGCTGTTGGTGTTCGGACTCCTCGGCCTGATGATGCGCAGGTTCGGGCTACCGGTGCTCCCGCTCATCATCGGCGTCATCCTCGGCCCGCGCATCGAACGTCAACTCCGGCAGAGCCTGCAGCTCGGCGGCGGCGACTGGACCAGCCTGTTCACCGAGCCCGTCGCGATCGTCGTGTACGTGCTGATGGTGATCCTGCTGCTCATGCCACTGATACTCAAACTTTTGCACCGTAGCGAGGAAACCCTGCTCATCGTCGAGGACGACAAGGACCAACGCGAGAAGGCGGCCCAGTCATGATCGTCGTCGGATACAGCGCGGACGCGTTCGGCCGTGCCGCGCTCGAACACGGAATCGCCGAGGCGAAACTCCGCGGCACCACGCTGCTGGTCATCAATTCGACATCGGGGGAGGCTTACTCCGACCCTCGATTCGCGCAGTCCGACGAAGTGCACGACGTCGAGCGGCACCTCAGCGAGTGCGGGGTCCAATTCGAGCTCACCCAGCCCGTCGGGGTGGACACCGCCGAGGAACTGCTTACAGCCATGCGCCGCGATGACGCCGAACTGCTGGTCATCGGCATCCGGCACCGCAGTCCGGTAGGAAAGCTACTACTGGGCAGCGTGTCGCAGCACGTGCTGCTCGAATGCCCGAAACCGGTGCTGGCGGTCAAACCGGAGGGACTGTGATCTGCACCGCACTTGTTGCGGGTTTATTTCCATCTGAAGTCAGTCATGAGTCTCACTACTGACATTGCTCGCTGTGAGCCGATGAGGACAACTTTCCCGCGGCGTAACAGCGACCGACAAGACCCGTAACAGGCGATTCATACGGTCAGGGCGACCGAAGTTCATGAGCGATACCTATCGCTGACCTTCACGTTCTGACAGGAGTTTTGATGACTGTTACGGGTACCGAACCCAGCACAGTTGCCGCGCCGCCACGCCCTTCGCGGCCGCATTTAATCGACGACTGGCGGCCCGAGGACCCGGCTTTCTGGAACACGACCGGCAAGCCGATCGCGCGTCGCAATCTGATCTTTTCGATCTTCGCCGAACACATCGGCTTCTCCGTGTGGCTGTTGTGGAGCATCGTGGTGGTCCAGATGACAGCCGGGGGCGACGGCAGCCCTGCCGCGTCCGGATTCGCCCTCACTGCAACCGAAGCCTTGTGGCTTGTCGCCGTGCCCAGCGGTGTCGGCGCCTTTCTACGGCTTCCGTACACCTTCGCGGTCCCCGTGTTCGGAGGTCGCAACTGGACAGTGGTATCCGCTCTGCTCCTGGTGATCCCATGTCTGGGACTCGCGTGGGCGGTGTCGAACCCTGACATCTCGTTCGCAATCCTGCTGTTGATAGCCGCCACCGCCGGCTTCGGCGGCGGAAACTTCGCATCATCGATGGCGAACATCTCTTTCTTCTACCCCGAGAAGGAGAAAGGCTGGGCACTGGGACTTAACGCCGCGGGCGGAAACATCGGGGTCGCGGTGGTGCAGAAGGTTATTCCGATGGTGATCATCGTCGGAGGTGGAGTCGCGCTTTCGTACGCCGGTCTCTTCTACGTGCCCTTCGCCGTGGCCGCCGCCGTCTGCGCATATCTGTTCATGGACAATCTTTCCGAAGCAAAGGCAGATGTCCGACCCGTTTGGCAGTCGCTGCGTCACACCGACACATGGGTGATGTCGTTTCTGTACGTCGGCACGTTCGGATCGTTCATCGGCTATTCCGCGGCATTTCCGACATTGCTGAAGACGGTGTTCGACCGCGGTGACATCGCCTTGGCGTGGGCCTTCCTCGGTGCTGGAATCGGCTCGGTCGCCAGGCCTTTCGGAGGCTGGCTTTCCGACCGAGTGGGAGGCGCTCGGATCACTGCGGTCGCCTTCATGGCATTGGCTGTCGGCGCTGCCGCAGGGTTGTGGTCGGTACAGGCGAAGAACATGCCGATGTTCTTCGTCAGTTTCATGCTTCTCTTCATCGCCACCGGCGTAGGCAACGGCTCTACATACCGGATGATCTCGAAGATCTTCCGGGTGAAAGGCGAGGACGCCGGCGGCGCTCCCGAGACGATGGTTCAGATGCGCCGGCAGGCCGCAGGTGCGTTGGGAATCATTTCTTCGGTCGGCGCATTCGGAGGATTTGTCGTTCCGCTGGCCTACGCATGGTCGAAGTCACAGTTCGGCACCATCGAGCCGGCCCTCCAGTTTTACGTCGCGGTCTTTGTCGTGATGCTCCTGGTCACTTGGTACTTCTATCTTCGGAAGAGCACCCGGATGGCGCAGGCAGGGGTGTAGATGGGTGACGGTCGGCGTTGAGCCCATGACGACCCGGACGGCGTGCTCCTATTGCGGAGTCGGCTGCGGTATCGAAGTCCACACCACGACGGACTCCGATACCGGCCGGCCCGTGATAGCGCGGGTCTCTGGAGACAAGCTGCACCCCACCAACTTCGGCCGGCTCTGCACCAAGGGGTCGACGCATGCCGAGATGATGGCCGCGACCGACGGCCGGCTGACCTCGGCGCTGCTGCGGCCCGCTCGAGGCGAGGAGGCAGTCCCCGTACCGGTCGACGACGCGGTCGCCGAGGCGGGACAGCGGCTGCGCGGCATCGTCGACGAGCACGGACCCGACGCGGTCGCGCTCTACGTATCGGGCCAGATGTCGATCGAAGCGCAGTATCTGGCCACCAAACTGGCCAAGGGCTTTCTGCGCACCGTGCACATCGAGTCGAACTCGCGGCTGTGCATGGCAAGTGCGGGAACCGGTTACAAGCAGTCGCTCGGCGCCGACGGCCCACCGGGGTCGTACACCGACTTCGACTGTGCCGATCTGTTCTTCGTCACCGGCTCCAACATGGCCGACTGCCACCCGATCCTGTACCTGCGGATGGTGGATCGGCTGAAGTCCGGCGCCAAGCTGATCGTCGTCGACCCGCGGCGCACCGCCACGGCCGAACGCGCCGACCTCTTCCTGCAAATCAGACCCGGCACCGACCTCGCACTGCTCAACGGTCTGCTGAACCTGCTCGTCGAAAACGACGACGTCGACGCCGATTTCATCGCCGACCACACCGAGGGCTGGGACACCATGCCCGCCTTCCTTGCCGACTACACACCCGAGGTGGTCGCCCAGATCACCGGCCTCGCCGAAGACGACATCCGCACCGCCGCGAAGATGATCGGCGAGGCAGGTGAATGGATGAGCTGCTGGACGATGGGGCTCAACCAGAGCACCCACGGCACGTGGAACACCAACGCGATCTGCAACCTGCACCTGGCCACCGGCGCGATCTGCCGACCCGGTAGCGGCCCGATGTCGCTGACGGGGCAGCCCAATGCGATGGGTGGCCGCGAAATGGGTTACATGGGGCCCGGTTTGCCCGGCCAGCGTTCTGTCCTCTCGGCTGCCGACCGGGCCTTCGTCGAGCGGCAATGGGGACTGGAGCCGGGTACCATCCGGACCGACGTCGGACCCGGCACTATCGACATGTTCGGCCAGCTCGCCGACGGCAGCATCAAGGCGTGCTGGATCGTCTGCACCAATCCCGTTGCCACTGTGGCTAATCGCGCGACGGTGATCGCCGGGCTGGAAGCCGCTGACCTCGTCATCACGCAGGACACCTATCGCGAGACCGCCACCAACCGATACGCCGACATCGTGCTGCCCGCCTCGTTGTGGGCCGAGTCCGACGCCGTGATGGTGAACTCCGAGCGCAACTTCACATTATTGGCGCAGTCACTGCCGCCGCGCGGGGAGGCACGGCCGGATTGGCAGTTGATTTGCCAGGTCGCAACGCATCTGGGATTCGGCGAGTATTTTGCCTACGAGTCCAGCGAGCAGATCTTCGAGGAGATCCGCCACTTCTCGAATCCGAAGACCGGCTATGACCTTCGCGGTGTGAGCTATGCGCGACTGCGCGAGACGTCGTTGCAATGGCCGTGCCCACCCGGTGACGACAACGACCGCCACCCGATCCGCTACCTCAACGACGGCATCAGCCAGGACTACTTCGTCGACGAGAACGGCCACGCACCACAGTTGGCCTTTCCGACGCCGTCGCGACGTGCGGTCTTTCACGCCCGACCGCACATGAATCCGCGCGAGTTGCCGGACGACGACTTCCCGATGGTGCTCAATACCGGCCGCCTGCAGCATCAGTGGCACACCATGACCAAGACCGGCAAGGTCGACACCCTCAACAAACTGAACAGCGGACCGTTCGTGGAGATCCACCCAGCGGATGCGGTTGCGCTTGACATCGTCGGCGATCAACCCGTCGAACTCAGCACGCGGCGCGGTCGCGCCGTCCTCCCCGCAATCGTCACCGATCGAGTACGTCAGGGCACGTGTTTCGTGCCGTTCCACTGGAACGATGAGCACGGTGAATATCTGACGGTCAACGCACTCACCAACGACGCCGTCGACCCCGACTCGCTGCAGCCCGAATTCAAGGCCTGCGCCGTCAGCCTGCGACCGTTCGCCGCCCCGCTGCGCAAGACCAAGCCGTTGACGCCTCCGGAACTGACCGAGGGACCGCTCGTGCTATGGGCGTCGCAGACCGGCACCGCCGAGGAGTTTGCGGGCAAGGTGGCCGCCGCCATCGGCGCGACGAACCTGGTCAACATGAACGACATTGCCCTCGCCGACCTCGCCACGCGCGACGTTCTCATGATCACCAGCACTTTCGGCGACGGCGGACCGCCCGACAACGGTGCCGAGTTCTGGACCCGGCTCAACTCCCCGGACGCTCCCACGCTGACGGGCGTGCGCTACGCGGTTCTCGGCCTCGGTGACCGCGCGTACGACAACTTCTGCGGCTACGCCAAGGCCGTCGACACACGGTTGGTCGCGCTGGGTGCCGCACGGTTGCTCGAACGTGTCGAATGCGAGGCTTACGACGACGAACCGATGAGCCGATGGGTGGATCAGGTCGCCGCCCTGCTGGGACGCTCGGTGTCCTCGACGCACGCCACCGTCGCCGAACCGTTCACCCGCGCGAATCCGATCGTCGCTCCGTTGTGCAGGAACATTTTGCTGAGCTCACCGTCGGCGCTAAAAGAGGTGCGCCAGTTCGGCTTTGACATCTCCGGGTTCGATGTCAGCTACGCGGCGGGTGACTCACTCGGCGTGTACCCGACGAACGATCCGGCCTCCGTCGATGACTGGCTGGCCGCCACCGGTATGCACGGCGAGCACACCGTCGTCGTCGACGGCGCCGAGCAGTCGATGCGCGAGGCGCTGACATCACGTTACGACTTCTGCCGCGTGACACCGGACCTGCTGCGGTTCATCACGGAGAACTGTCGCGACGCGAAGGCGCTACGCGCCCGCAAGGACAAGCTCGACAAGTGGCTCGTCGGCCGCAACGGACTCGATCTCGTACAGGAATTCGTCGTGCACGCCGACCCTGACCAGTGGCTCGAGGTGCTCGTGCGGTTGACCCCGCGCAACTACTCGATATCCTCGAGCCCATTGGTGAGCCCGCACGAGGTGCAGCTGACGGTCTCGGTGGTGCGTTACCGGGGCGCCGACGGCGGCCGGCGTGGGGGAGTGTGCTCGACCTTCCTCGCCGACCGTGCGACGACGGCTCCGGTGTTCCTGCAACGATCCCCGCACTTCCGGCCACCGGAAGACAGTGGAACACCAATGATCATGGTGGGTCCGGGAACGGGTATCGCGCCGTTTCGCGGGTTCCTGCAGGAACGTCGCGCGCTCGGCCACGCAGGCCGCAACTGGCTGTTCTTCGGCGATCAACATCGCAGCGAAAACTTCTATTACCGAGACGATTTGGAGGACATGGCCCGCGACGGCTTCCTCAGCCGCCTCGATGTCGCGTTCAGCCGGGACCAGGCCAAGAGGGTCTATGTCCAGCACAAGATGCTCGATCGCGGCGCCGATGTGTGGCGCTGGCTCGACGACGGCGGACACTTCTACGTGTGCGGCGACGCGTCCCGGATGGCCAGCGACGTCGATGCGGCGTTGACGACGATCATCGAAAGACACGGCGGCATGTCGCGCGAGCGGGCCCACGACTACAAACGCGAACTCGTGGCCGCGAAACGATACGTGCGGGACGTGTACTAGAGATCCGGCTCCATCGCGGCCGCGACTTCGGCCGCGTCGTAACGACTTTCAGCGAGCAAACCGGCCACCACACCACGACGGTCGGCCTCTGAGCGGTTCTGGCTCAGCTTCACCTTGCCCTCGACGCGGGTGACGGCGATCTCGAGCCCCACGATTCCGCCGAGTTGGCCGTCGATGTAGTGCTCGGGTGCGTCGCTGACGTGCCACGGCTCCCTACGCACGTTCTCGTGCACACCGGTCAATCGGGTGACGACGTCGCGCAGCCACTCCCTGTCCTCGTGCACCCGCACCCTCCCCGACAGGTGGACGGCGCTGTAGTTCCACGTTGGGACCACCCGGCCGTGCTCGGCCTTGGAGGCGTACCAGGACGGGCTGACGTAGGCCTGCGCCCCCGTAGCAATCAGCAGCGCCGGGCTGCCGGAAGCGATGGACTTCCACTGCGGGTTGGCCTTCGCCATGTGCGCCAACACGACGTCGCCCTCCCACATGATCGGCAGCAGGGTGGCGACAGGAACCCCGTCAGGATCGACCGTGACGAACTCGGCCGATCTCGCCGCCGCTACGAAGCGCCGAATCTCGCCGTCGTCATCGATCCGGTTGAAAGACGGGATATACATCTTGTGTCCGAGGGGGGACTTGAACCCCCACGCCCGTTAATAGGGCACTAGCACCTCAAGCTAGCGCGTCTGCCATTCCGCCACTCGGACCAGTTCGAAGGCAGCTTAGGTTATCGGATCACCCAGGCCGGACCCAAACCAAGGGAGACACGACCTTAGGGCGGGGCGCAGCCCGTGGGGAAAGCCGAGTGGTACGAATGGTGACTGTGAGCCCTCCGTCTGCAGCCGAAGCCGAGGTCGTTGATCTCGTCAGCGCGCTCATCCGCTTCGACACGTCGAACACCGGCGAGCCCGAAACCACCAAAGGCGAGGCCGAATGCGCCGCCTGGGTGGCCGCACAACTGCAGGAAGTCGGCTACGAGACCGAAACGATCGAGGCCGGTGCGCCCGGACGCGCCAACGTGTTCGCGCGTCTGGAAGGGGCTGATCGCCGGCGCGGCGCCCTGATGCTGCACGGGCACCTCGACGTGGTGCCCGCCGAAGCCGCCGACTGGAGCGTCCATCCGTTCTCGGGCGCGGTCGAGGACGGCTACGTCTGGGGTCGCGGTGCGGTCGACATGAAAGACATGGTCGGGATGATGATCGCGGTCGCCCGCCACTTCAAAGGCTCGGGCACCGTCCCCCCACGTGACCTCGTCTTCGCCTTCGTCTCCGACGAGGAGGCGGGCGGCAACTACGGCTGCAAATGGCTGGTCGACAACCGTCCCGACCTCTTCGAGGGCATCACCGAGGCGATCGGCGAGGTCGGCGGTTTCTCCCTGACGATCCCGCGCCGTGACGGCGGTGAGCGGACGTTGTATCTGATCGAGACCGCCGAGAAGGCGATGCTGTGGATGCGGCTGACGGCGCGCGGGCGTGCCGGCCACGGGTCGATGATTCACGACAACAACGCCGTCACCGCGGTCGCCGAAGCAGTCGCAAGGCTCGGCAGGCACCAGTTTCCGGTGGTCCTCACCGAGTCGGTGGAGCAGTTCCTGACCGCCGTCGCCGACGAGACCGGCTACACGTTCGACGTCGACTCACCCGATCTCGAGGGCGCCATCGCCAAACTCGGGCCGATCGCCCGCATCGTCGGCGCGACGCTGCGCGACACCGCCAACCCGACGATGCTCAAGGCGGGATACAAGGCCAACGTCATCCCGGCCACGGCCGAGGCGGTGGTCGACTGCCGCGTACTGCCCGGTCGACTGGCCGCCTTCGAACGCGAGGTCGACGAGATCATCGGCCCCGACGTCGCCCGCGAATGGATCACCAACCTGCCGTCCTACGAGACCGGCTTCGACGGGGAGCTGCTCGACGCGATGAACGCCGCGATCCTGTCCGCGGATCCCGACGCCCGCACAGTTCCGTACATGCTGTCCGGCGGTACCGACGCGAAACACTTTGCGCGCCTAGGTATTCGCTGCTTCGGCTTCGCTCCGCTCAAACTGCCGCCGGACCTCGACTTCGCCGCGCTGTTCCACGGCGTGGACGAACGGGTACCCGTTGACGCATTGACGTTCGGCACCCGGGTTCTCGAACATTTCCTGCTGAACTGCTGAACTGCTGAAACCGTACGACTGACCACTCGAAAGGATCGAAAATGGCGTTCGACTACAACCCCTACGACTTCCTGCCGCAGCTTCCAACATTCAAGGTGACGTCGCAGTCGTTCGAAGACGGCCAGCCGTGGTCCAACGACCAGGTCAGCGGCATCATGGGGGCCGGCGGATCCGACATCTCACCGCAGCTGTCATGGTCCGGCTTCCCCGAGGAGACCCGCAGCTTCGCGGTCACCGTCTATGACCCAGATGCGCCGACGGCGTCGGGATTCTGGCATTGGGCCGTCGCGAACCTACCCGCGACCGTGACCGATCTGCCCGCCGGTGCCGGCGATGGAAGCAGTTTGCCCGGTGATGCGCTCACGTTGGCCAACGACGCCGGCGCGAAGCGGTTCATCGGCGCCGCCCCGCCCGCCGGCCACGGTCACCACCGCTACATCGTCGCCGTACACGCCGTCGGTGTGGAGAAGCTCGACCTTCCAGCGGAGGCCACCCCGGCTTATCTGGGCTTCAACCTGTTCGGGAACGCGATCGCGCGCGCCATCATCACCGGGACCTACGAGCAGAACTAGTTCTCGCGAACGGCCGAGCCCACCGCATCCGCCAACGACGCGAAACCTCCGTCGTGCAGGCGGTCAGCCAGGCCGTCGTGAATGCGCTTGGCCCACAACCCGCCGCCGTAGATGAAGCCGGTGTAGCCCTGCAGCAGTGATGCGCCCGAAACGATACGGTCCCAGGCATCCTCTGCGGTTTCGATGCCGCCGACGCTGATGAGCACCAGCCGGCCGCCCACACGCCGGTACAGCCGCCGCAGCACCTCCGCGGACCGCTGCGCGAGGGGTGCTCCGGAGATACCGCCCGAACCCAGCTCGTCGACCCCCGGCGTCTTCAGTCCCGCTCGTGACACCGTGGTGTTGGTGGCGACGATACCGGCCAATCCCAATTCGACTGCAAGATCAGCGATCTCGTCGATCTCCTCGTCGGTCAGATCGGGCGAGATCTTCACCAGCACGGGAGTCGTCGTCTCCGCCTGGACCGCCGCGAGAATGGGCCGCAGCGATTCGACCGCCTGCAGATTGCGCAGACCCGGCGTGTTCGGCGAGCTGACGTTCACCACCATGAACGACGCCAACGGCCCGAGCAGGCGGGCACTTTCGGCGTAGTCCTCGACCGCCGACTCGGCCGGGGTGGTCTTGGTCTTGCCGATGTTGACGCCGATCGGCACCTCGGGGCTTTGGCGTGCGAGCTGAATGGCCAACTCACCGGCCCCGTGGTTGTTGAATCCCATCCGGTTGAGCAGGGCCCGGTCCTCGGGCAGCCGGAACATCCGCGGCTGCGGGTTGCCCGGCTGCGCCACCGCGGTCACGGTGCCGACTTCGGCGTAACCGAAACCCAGTGCGCCCCAGGTCTTCAACCCCAGGCCATCCTTGTCGAATCCGGCGGCCAGGCCAAGCGGGGCCGGGAACGTCACCCCGAACACCGTGCTCGCCAATACCGGGTCGCGGGGCGCCAGCCATCGCGCCAGCGGACGGCGCGTCACCGCCGAGGCGGTGACGGCCCGCAACAGCGCGAAGATCCAAGTGTGAATGCGTTCGGGCGCAACCAGAAACATCATCCGCTGCAGCGCGCGGTACATCATGAGCTCACAGCGCAGGCTGCTCCGGGACAACGGTTTCTCGGGCCGCAGACTTCTTGCGACGCAGCAGCACCCGCCGCGACCCATCGGTGTACAGCCGCACGCGGGTCAGCTCCCATCCGCGGTATTCCGCCTCGATCGACAACCGGGTCGAGGCGTTGATCCGCGTCAGATCGGGCGGCAGCCGCAACGGAATCCATTCGTAATCGTCGGACAGATCGTTGTCCCAGCCCTCGGGCATCCGACCGCGCTGCATCGTCGTCACGAGCCCACCGCAGCACCCGGGATCAACTGCACGCCCGCCCCTGAGCCCGACACCACGTAGAGGGTGCCGGAGGATTCATCGAATACCAAGGAGTTCGGCTGTTGCACGGTTCGATAGCGCACCTTCTCGACGGGGATGCCGGTTGACAAATCGTAGCCAACCACGGAGTTCGATGCAGTTTGCGACACCCAGGCCAGCGTCGGAGTTCCGGCCAGACCATACGGCGAGTCCCGCACCGGATATGCCTGGCGAAGGATCAGCGGATCGACGCCGTACACCAGCAGCTGGCCGCCGCGAGTGTCGGCCACCAAGACCCTGCCCGCGTCGTCCGCCGCCATCGTGGTCGCGCCCTCGCCGGCGCGCAGTGCGTGTTCGCCCTTGGCGCCGTCTTCTGACAGTGCGGTCACGGAGGTCTGCCCACGGTCCAGCACCACGGCGGTGTTTCCTTGTGTGACAAGATCATCCACTCGGGCGAAGATCTTCAGCTGCGCGCCGACAGCAGTGTCGGAGCTCAACGTGAAGACGGTGCCGTCGGCGCTGCCGAGCACCAACCTGCCGTCCTCGCGGCGCGCTATCGCGGTGAAGTCGGTGTCCTGCTGCCCCTCGACATCGACCAGCGTCGCGGTGTCCTCGACGAGGTCGACCCGGAAATAGCCTCCGCGCGTCGACGCGTACAGCAGACCTTCGTCGTCTCCGGTCATCGCGGTGGCGTTTCCCGGTAGGGGTATCACGCGGGAGCCGTCGACCTCGCCGAGGACTGTGACCACAGACTCCTCGGCGGATTTTGGGCTGAGCACGGCCAACGACGCGGTTTTCGCGTCGAATATCGCGGCGATCGCATGGTCGGGCAGCGGTTCCACCGAACCGTCCGGTTTTCCCGTCGCCGCCGGCGAAACCGCGGCCTGAGCAGGGGTGATCGTCGGTGGCGGCGCATCGACAGGGGTCGATGTGCACGCCGAAACGCCGCCGATTGCCAATGCGATGGCCAAAAAGCGAAAAACCGGACGTCTGCTGTTTACGCGAATCGGCAAGGGGTAACTCTCGGACGTGCGAATTGGATCTTGTCTCGACCTGCAGTCTAGGCAGACCCCGAACCGAGATATCGCGTGCAGCTTCTCGCGCCCGCCTGTCTCAGCGGCATGAGTCGAGTTATGGTCGATGTCATGACCCTTGCCGCAGACCGTGAACTGGGAAGCCAAGAGTTTGCTATAGAAGACATTTCCACTGGTGTACACGCTAGTGGATTTGGCCAAGTTGGCGATGGCCGGAGCTTCTCATTTCACATCGAACGCCAGTCACTGATGATTGAGGTGTACCGCCCACGGCTGACCGGGCCGGTTCCGCAAAGCGAGGACATTGTCGCGGTCGGCACCCGCAAGCTGATCGACATCGACCTCTCCGACAGGCGGAGCCTGGCCGCGGCGGTACGTGACGCGGTCGCCGACGCGCACCCGGTGCGACCCATCCGCTGACGCAGCATCCCGGTACGGTCGTCGTCGTGACGGACGTGGCGGCGATGGCGTGGGTCCAGGTGATCGTTCTCGCGATCCTGCAGGGTCTGACGGAGTTCCTGCCGGTGTCGTCGTCCGGACACCTGGCGATCGCGTCGCGGGTCTTCTTCACCGACGACGCCGGCGCTTCTTTCACCGCGGTCACCCAGCTCGGCACCGAGGTGGCGGTGCTCATCTACTTCGCGCGTGACATCGCCCGCATCATCAAGGCCTGGTTCAACGGCCTGTTCGTGACCGCCCACCGCACCGCCGACTACTGGCTGGGCTGGTGGGTCATCATCGGAACGATCCCGATCAGCGTGCTCGGTCTATTGTTCAAAGATCAAATCCGAACGGGCGCACGCAATCTGTGGTTGATCGCGATTGCGTTGATCGTGTTCTCGGCGGTCATCGCCGCGGCCGAGTACTACGGCCGCCAAGCAAGACGAGTCGAACAGCTCACGTGGAAGGACAGCATCATCGTCGGTCTCGCGCAATGCCTTGCGTTGATACCGGGTGTGTCGAGATCCGGCGCGACGATCAGCGCCGGCCTGTTCCTCGGCATGGACCGTGAGCTAGCCGCGCGTTTCGGCTTCCTGCTCGCCATCCCAGCGGTGTTCGCATCGGGCCTGTATTCGCTGCCCGATGCGTTTCATCCGGTCGGCGAGGGAATGAGTGCCACCGGTCCGCAGCTGTTGGTCGCAACGCTGATCGCGTTGGCCGTCGGCTATGCCGCCGTCGCCTGGTTCCTGCGCTTCCTGATCCGACACAGCATGTACTGGTTCGTCGGATACCGCGTGCTGCTCGGCACCGTGGTGCTGATCCTGCTCGGCACCGGGGTGGTGTCGGCGGTATGACGGTCATCCTGCTGCGTCACGGCCGGTCGACGTCGAACACCGCCCACACACTCGCAGGCCGCAGCGAGGGTGTCGACCTGGACGACAAGGGCCAGGAACAGGCTCAGGGGCTGATTGCCCGCATCGGCACTCTGCCGGTCCGCGCGATCGTGCGATCACCGCTGCTGCGGTGCGAACGCACTGTCGCGCCGCTGGCTGCCGCGCTCGGCCTCGATCCCGTCGTCGACGAGCGCATCTCCGAGGTCGACTACGGCGCGTGGACCGGGCGCAAGATCGGCGAACTGGTCAAGGAGCCGCTGTGGGCGGTTGTGCAGCAGCAGCCCAGCGCGGCGGTGTTCCCAGACGGGGAAGGGCTCGCCGCGGTCCAGGCGCGCGCTGTGGGCGCGGTGCGTGAGCACGACCGTCGGCTGGCCGAACAGCACGACGGTGACGTGTTGTGGATCGCCTGTACGCACGGCGACGTGATCAAGGCCGTCGTCGCCGATGCGCTCGGAACGCATCTCGACAGCTTCCAGCGGATCACCGCGGACCCCGCCTCGATGAGTGTGATCCGTTACACGGCGATGCGGCCGTTCGTCATCCACGTCAACCACACCGGTGAGCAACTGACCGCCGGCCTACTGGCAAAACCGCCGAAGGATGCGTCCGCGGACGCGTCCGAGGACAGGGGCGTGCCACCCGAAGACGCGGTCGTGGGTGGCTCGACCGACTGACCGGTGAACCCCCGGGATTGCGGCTGACGCGGCCGTTACCGGTATTTTGGAGATGCCATGGCCCGCGCTATTCACGTCTTCCGAACACCCGACCGCTTCGTGGCCGGGACCGTCGGGCAACCGGGAAACCGGACCTTCTACCTGCAGGCCGTTCATGACAAGCGGGTGGTGTCGGTGATCTTGGAGAAGCAGCAGGTTGCGGTGCTCGCCGAACGTATCGCCGCATTGCTGCTCGAGATCAACCGGCGATTCGGCACGCCGGTGCCGCCCGAAACCGGCGAGGTGGACGACCTGAGTCCGCTGATCACGCCGGTGGACGCCGAGTTCCGGGTCGGAACCATGGGGCTCGGCTGGGACTCCGAGGCGCAGACCGTCGTCGTCGAACTGCTCGCGGTGTCCGAGACCGAGTTCGACGCGTCCGTGGTGCTCGACGACGCGGAAGACGGCCCCGACGCGGTGCGGGTCTTTCTGACGCCGGAATCCGCGCGTCAGTTCGCGACGCGCTCCAACCGGGTCATCTCGGCGGGCCGTCCGCCATGTCCGCTGTGCGACGAACCGCTCGATCCCGAGGGCCACATCTGCGTACGCACCAACGGCTATCTGCGTGGCGCCATCACCGGTTCCGACGATGACGCCGTCGAATAGCGGATCGGACTGCGCTCGTGAAGCCAACGAGGTGCTGCGGCGCGGTGAGCTGACCGTCATCGGACGGATCCGCTCCGCAAGCAACGCCACCTTCCTGTGCGAGGCGCATCTCGGTGAGCGGCAAGCGCATTGCGTCTACAAGCCGGTCAAGGGCGAGGCGCCCCTGTGGGACTTCCCCGACGGGACGCTGGCCGGGCGTGAACTGAGTGCGTACCTCGTGTCGGACGCGCTGGGGTGGAACATCGTGCCGTACACCATGATTCGGGATGGCCCCGCCGGCCCCGGCATGTTGCAGCTTTGGGTCGACCAGCCAGGCGAGAGCCTAGGAGAGGTCGGTGATGAACCCGAAGCGGGACCGGACCTCGTCGACCTGTTGCCCGCCGGGCAGATTCCGCCGGGTTTTCTGCCGATCCTGCAGGCCTACGACTACGCAGGCGACGAGGTGACGCTGGTGCACGCCGACGATGTCCGGCTACGCCGGATGGCCGTCTTCGACGTGCTGATCAACAACGCCGACCGCAAGGGCGGCCACATCCTGTCCGGAGTCGACGGGCATGTGTACGGCGTCGACCACGGCGTCAGCCTGCATGTCGAGGACAAGCTCAGAACGGTGCTGTGGGGCTGGGCGGGCAAGCCGGTGGACGAGGAGAGCCTGGAAGCCGTCGCCGCCCTGCGCGACCAGCTGGCCAACGGCTTGGCGGACACGCTCTGTGCGCACATAACCGAGCGTGAGATCGCCGCCCTGAAGGCGAGAACCGTTGCACTGATTGATGATCCGGTGATGCCCACCCCGGACCGACGCCGCCCGATACCGTGGCCGGCGTTCTAGGCGATACTGACTCGATGACTCTCACCGATGCGGCGCTGGCCGCCGATGTGGCACGCGAGGCCGGTGAGATGCTCCTCGGCGTGCGCGAGGAGATCGGCTTTTACGATCCCTACGAACTCGGCGACGAGGGCGACAGGCGCGCCAACACCCTGATCCTCAACCGGCTGCGGGCCGAGCGTCCCGACGACGCGGTGCTGTCCGAAGAGGCGGCCGACGACATTTCCCGTGTGCACGCCGATCGCGTCTGGATCGTCGACCCCGTCGACGGCACCCACGAGTTCTCGGTGCCCGGCCGAACCGACTGGGCGGTGCACATCGCACTGTGGCAACGCAACGACGGTCCGAACGGCGGCGGCATCACCGACGCCGCGGTGGCCCTGCCGGCCCGCGGCGAGGTGTACCGAACCGACACGGTTGTCCCTCCGCAGCCCCGTGCCGAAGGACCGATCCTCATCACGGCCAGCGCCAACCGTCCACCACCGGTGCTGTGGTGGCTACGGGACCGGCTCGACATCAGGCTGGTGCGCATCGGGTCGGCGGGCGCCAAGGCCATGGCCGTGGTCCGCGGCGACGTCGACGCATACCTGCACGCCGGCGGTCAGTGGGAGTGGGATTCGGCGGCCCCCGCCGGTGTGGTGGCGGCGGCCGGCATGCACGCGACCCGCCTCGACGGCTCGCCGCTGATCTACAACCGGGCCGACCCGTACCTGCCTGACCTGCTGATGTGCCGGGCCGAGCTGGCCGATGTGCTGCTCGAAGGCATCCTGTCGGCCTACCGGAACCGCTGAGGCAGGAATGAATCGGCCGCACGCGGTGTCCAATTCCCTGATGCCTAAAGTCGACGCTATGAAATCGTGGCCCGCGCCGACCGTCCCGGCCCTTGACGGCCGCGGTCCGCAGCTACGCCTCTACGACAGCGCCGACCGACAGGTGCGCCCCGTCACCGCCGGCGAGGTCGCCACCATGTACGTCTGCGGCATCACCCCGTACGACGCCACTCACCTGGGCCACGCCGCCACATATCTGACTTTCGACCTCGTCCACCGGGTGTGGCTGGATTCGGGTCATCAGGTGCACTACGTGCAGAACATCACCGACATCGATGACCCGCTGTTCGAGCGGGCCGACCGCGACGGCATCGGCTGGCGCGAGCTGGCCGACCGCGAGACCGAGCTGTTCCGCGAGGACATGGCGGCCCTGCGAGTACTACCGCCACACGACTATGTGGCCGCCACGGAAGCGATCGCCGAGGTCATCGAAGTGGTCGAGAAGCTGTTGGCCGCGGGCACGGCCTACGTCGCCGATGACGCCGAGCACCCCGACGTCTACTTCCGCGCCGACGCCACGCCGCAGTTCGGCTACGAGTCGGGATACGACCGCGACACCATGATGCGGTTGTTCGCCGAACGCGGCGGCGACCCGGATCGCGCGGGGAAGGGCGATGCGCTGGACGCACTGCTGTGGCGGGCGCAGCGGCCCGGCGAGCCGAGCTGGCCGTCGCCGTTCGGAGCCGGGCGGCCAGGCTGGCACGTTGAATGCGCCGCGATCGCGCTCAGCCGCATCGGCACCGACCTGGACATCCAGGGTGGCGGCTCCGATCTGATCTTCCCTCACCACGAATTCTCCGCCGCGCACGCCGAATCCGTCACGGGGGAGCGGCGTTTCGCCCGTCACTACGTGCACGCGGGCATGATCGGGTGGGATGGGCACAAGATGAGCAAGAGCCGGGGCAACCTGGTGCTGGTGTCCGAGTTGCGCGCAGACGGTGTCGATCCGGGGGCGATCCGGCTTGGGCTGTTCGCGGGTCACTACCGCACCGATCGCTTCTGGAGCCCTGCGGTGCTCGACGAGGCGAATGACCGGTTACAGCGTTGGCGACGCGGGGTGGCCCAGCCGGCGGGACCCGACGCCGCCGACGTGGTGGCCCGGGTCCGGCGCTATCTGGCTGACGATCTCGACACCCCGAAAGCGCTTGCCGCACTTGACGGCTGGACGACCGATGCGCTCACCTACGGCGGCCACGACCCGGAAGCGCCGCAGATCGTGGCCGGTGCCGTCGACACGTTGCTCGGTATCAAGCTGTAGGCCTGCCGTGGGCGGACCGCGCGCAGAGTACGTTGGACCGACATGAGTTCAGTCAGCGGAAAAGTCGTCCTCATCACCGGTGGCGCCAACGGCATCGGCGCGGAAGTGGCCCGGCGCCTGCACGCGAAAGGCGCCAAGCTGGTACTGACCGATCTGGACGGAGGTCTCCTCGAAGACGTGGCGGCCCGGTTGGGCGGCGATCGGGTGATGACGGTCGTCGCCGACGTCCGCGACCTGGCAGCCATGCAAGCCGCTGTCGACCAAGCGGTCGAGCGGTTCGGCGGTATCGACATCGTCATGGCCAACGCCGGCATCGCGACCACCGGATCCATCCTCGCCGTCGATCCGGTTGCGTTCAAAACGCTGATCGATGTGAACGTCAACGGGGTGTTCCACACCGTGCGCGCGGCGTTGCCGTCGGTGATAGAGCGCCAGGGCTACGTGCTGATCGTGTCGTCGGCGGCCGCCTACGCCGCGGCCGCGGGCATGGTGCCGTACGACACCGCGAAGGCCGGTGTGGAGCACTTCGCAAACTCGCTGCGTCTCGAGCTCGCGCATCGTGGCGTGGCCGTCGGGTCGGCGCACATGCTGTGGATCGACACGCCGATGGTCCGCGAGGGTAAGGCCGACTCGGCGGCGTTTCGGGAAATGCTGCGCAGGCTCCCCGGGCCGTTGGGCAAGACGACATCGGTCGAAAAATGCGGTGAGATCTTCGTGGCCGGTATCGAAGCCCGTAAACGTCAGATCAACTGCCCACGTTTCGTGGGTCTGCTGCGCTGGTTGAAACCGCTGCTGTCGTCCCGGCTCGGCGAATCGTTCACAGGCAAGGACGTGCCCCAGTTGCTGCCGAGGATGGACGCCGAAGTCGCGGCACTCGGCCGAAGTGTCAGCGTCCGCACCGAGGAGTTGGAGAACAAGTAGTGCATCGGATCATCGCGATCGTCGTCACATCGCTGGTACTGCTCGCGGGTTGCAGCACCCAAACGGGCGAGGAGGACGCGGTGTCGACGCCACCGCCCCCGGTTCCAGCCGCCGTGACTCCGGAAGAGACCCGCGCCATCGCCAAAGAGGCCTACATCTACGGCTTCCCGATGGTCGACAACTACCGGGTCATGTACTCGTATTTCGTCAACAAAGAAGATCCTGAGTACAAGGGCGGTTGGAACGAAGTCCTCAGCACCGCACAGGTTTACACACCGGAGGACAAAGCGGTCCAGACGCCGAATTCCGACACGCCGTATTCCGCCGTCGGCGCGGATCTGCGTGCAGAGCCGCTTGTGCTGACCGTTCCGCCGATCGAGCAGGACCGCTATTACTCGTTGCAGTTCGTGGACCTCTACACCTACAACATGGCCTACGTGGGAAGTCGTACAACCGGCAATGGAGGCGGTAAATACCTTCTGGCGGGGCCAAATTGGCAGGGCGAGAAGCCAGCGGGCATCAACGAGGTCATCAGGTCCGACACCGATCTCGCGATGGTGCTCTACCGTACCCAGCTGCTCGGTCCCTCCGATATCGACCAGGTCAAGAAGATCCAGGCCGGTTACCAGGCAACGCCGCTATCGGTGTATCTGAACCAGCCGGCGCCGCCGCCCGCCCCGCCGATCGACTTCGTGCCACCGCTGACTCGCGATCAGCAGAAAACCTCGCCCCAATTCTTCGAGATCCTGAGTTTCGCGCTGCGGTTCGCGCCCACGCTGCCGTCCGAGAAGGATCTGCGCGCCCGATTCGCCACCATCGGAGTCGGACCCGACGGCAGTTTCGACGCCGACGAGCTGAGCCCGCCGATACGCGCCGCCATCGAGGGCGGGATGACCGACGCATGGACGGAGTTCGACGCGTTCAAGAAGGAGAAGGTCGACACCGGCGAGGTGGGTTCGGCCCAATTCTTCGGCACGGCAGAGGATCTCAAGGACAACTACTTGTACCGCATGGCCGGAGCCGTCTTTGGCATCTACGGCAATACCGCCGCGGAGGCGCTGTATCCGGGCATCGTCAACGACAGCACGGGTGCACCGCTGACAGGCGCCGACAAATACGTCGTGAAGTTCCCCGCCGGTCAGCTGCCGCCGGTGAACGCATTCTGGTCACTGACCATGTACGAGCTTCCGCAGAGTCTGCTGGTCGCGAATCCGATGCAGCGCTATCTGATCAACTCGCCGATGCTGCCCAGCCTCCTACGAGATCCCGACGGCGGCTACACGATCTATGTCCAGAACGCATCGCCTGGCATCGAGAAGGAGGCCAACTGGCTGCCCGCGCCAAAGGGTCCATTCCAGATGGTGCTGCGGCTGTACTGGCCCAAGCCCGATGCGCTGAACGGAACCTGGAAACCGCCACAAGCGGTGAAGACCTGATCTCGCCGGGCGATCAGCCCCGAAAACCCGGCCCGCGGCGGCGTAGATAGCGCTCGAACTCGGCGGCCAGGGCATCGCCGTCGATCTTGCCGATCGCCTCGTGCATATCGACTTCTGCGTCGCCGCGTTCTTCCAGCGACTGCACGTATTCGGCGATGTCGTCATCCTCGGAGGTCATCTCGGTCACCGCCAGTTCCCATTCCTCGGCTTGCGTCGGCAGGTCGGCGAGTGGCACCTCGATGTCTAGGACGTCCTCGACGCGACGCAACAACGCGACGGTGGCCTTGGGGTTCGGCGGCTGCGACACATAATGCGGTACGGCGGCCCAGAACGTCACCGCGGGAATGCCGGCCTGCACACAGGCGTCCTGGAACACCCCGGCGATGCCCGTCGGCCCCTCATAGCGCGTCTCCTCGAGGCCGAAGGTCTTCGCCGAGTCGGGGGAGTAGGCCGCTCCCGACACCGGAACCGGGCGCGTGTGCGGGGTGTCGGCAAGCAGCGCGCCGAGGATGACGACTGTCTGCACGTTGAGCTTGTCGGCGATCGCCAACAACTCGGCGCAGAACGTGCGCCACCGCATGTTGGGCTCGACGCCGTGCATCAGCACGATGTCGCGATCCGAGCCGGGCGGACGGCAGTGCGAAATTCGCATCGACGGCCACACCAGCTCGCGCGTCACCCCATCGACCTGCCGAATCACCGGCCGGTTGACCTGGTAGTCGTAGTACGCCTCGTCGTCGATCTCCACGATCGGCTCGGCTTCCCAGATGGCGTCCAGGTGCTCCAGCGCATCGCTGGCAGCATCCCCGGCATCGTTCCAGCCCTCGAAGGCCGCGACGACGATCGTGTCGCTCAAGTCGGGCAGGTTCGGCGTCACCAGGCCAGCGTAAGCCCTGTGTGGTGGCTTGGAGCGGCATCGCCACACGGGTTGAATCGGTGGCGGCCCGTCGAGACGAAATACCCTGGACGGCAATCTGGTTAATGTTGATACTTAGGCCATCGCCATAGCTCCAGGAGCTGCCGATCATGGCGATGAGTGGGCGTCCAGACGTCGACGGGGTGACAGCGTAGACTTTTCTGGTCGAGAGGCGTTGCAACGGTTCTCCGGTCATCGCCGGATTCCGCCACGCTCGGCGAAGTCAAGGACGCCTTCCGTTACGGAAGGAGTGCATTGTGGCCGCCCCGGAAAGCGTCTCCGAGTCGAAGACCTTGACGCCGAACGTCCGCCCCGACTGCACCGAAGAACTCACGGCTGCTCTGCACCAGCGGATCATGGTCATCGACGGCGCGATGGGGACGGCGATCCAGCGGGACCGGCCCGACGAGGCCGGCTACCGCGGCGACCGGTTCACGGAGTGGCCGACTGCTCTTCAGGGCAACAACGACCTGCTCAACCTGACGCAGCCGCAGATCATCGAGGGAATTCACCGCGAGTACCTCGAAGCGGGCGCCGACATCCTCGAGACCAACACGTTCAATGCGAACGCAATCTCGCTCGCCGACTACGACATGGCCGACCTGAGCTATGAGCTGAACTACGCTGGCGCCGCCCTGGCCCGCAAGGCCGCCGACGAGTTCAGCACCCCGGAAAAGCCACGCTATGTCGCGGGCGCCCTCGGGCCTACGACGCGCACGGCGTCGATCTCACCGGACGTCAACGATCCGGGAGCCCGCAACGTCTCCTACGACCAGCTGGTCGCGGCCTACCTCGAAGCTGCCAACGGCCTGGTGGACGGCGGTGTCGACATCCTCATCATCGAGACGATCTTCGACTCGCTGAATTCCAAGGCGGCGGTGTTCGCCGTCGAGACGCTGTTCGAGGAGCGCGGGCGCCGTTGGCCGGTGATCATCTCGGGCACCATCACCGACGCGTCAGGGCGGACGTTGTCCGGTCAGGTGACCGAAGCATTCTGGAACGCGATCAGACACGCGAAGCCCATCGCGGTCGGCCTCAACTGTGCCCTGGGCGCACCGGAGATGAGGCCTTACATCGCCGAGATGTCGCGAATCGCGGACACCTTCGTCTCCTGCTACCCGAACGCGGGACTGCCCAACGCATTCGGCGAGTACGACGAGTCTCCGGAGCGGCAGGCCGGCTACATCGCGGACTTCGCCGAGGCCGGTCTTGTCAACCTGGTCGGTGGTTGCTGCGGAACAGCGCCGCCGCACATCGCCGAGATCGCCAAGGTCGTCGAGGGCAAGCCGCCCCGCGAGTTGCCCGAGATCCCGGCGGCTACCCGGCTCTCGGGACTCGAACCGCTCAACATCACCGAAGACTCCCTGTTCGTGAACATCGGCGAGCGCACCAACATCACCGGCTCCGCCCGGTTCCGCAACTTGATCAAGGCCGAGGACTACGACACCGCGCTATCGGTCGCCCTGCAGCAGGTCGAGGTCGGTGCACAGGTCATCGACATCAACATGGACGAGGGCATGATCGACGGCGTCGCCGCGATGGATCGGTTCACCAAGCTGATTGCGGCCGAGCCGGACATCAGCCGGGTCCCGGTGATGATCGACTCCTCCAAGTGGGAGGTCATCGAGGCGGGCCTGAAGAACGTGCAGGGCAAGCCGATCGTCAACTCGATCTCCATGAAGGAGGGCGAGGAGAAGTTCATCCGCGAGGCACGGCTGTGCCGCAAGTACGGCGCCGCCGTCGTCGTGATGGCCTTCGACGAGCAGGGTCAGGCCGACAACCTGGAGCGCCGCAAGGAGATCTGCGGGCGCGCCTACCGGATCCTGACCGAGGAGGTCGGGTTTCCGCCCGAGGACATCATCTTCGACCCGAACTGCTTCGCGCTGGCGACCGGCATCGAGGAGCACGCGACCTACGGGATCGACTTCATCGAGGCCTGCGCCTGGATCAAGGAGAACCTTCCCGGGGTGCACATCTCCGGCGGCATCTCGAACGTGTCGTTCTCGTTTCGGGGCAACAACCCCGTTCGCGAGGCCATTCACGCGGTGTTCCTGTTCCACGCCATCAAGGCCGGCCTGGACATGGGCATCGTCAACGCGGGCGCGCTGGTGCCCTACGACTCGATCGACCCCGAACTGCGGGACCGTATCGAGGACGTCGTCCTGAACCGTCGCGAGGACGCGGCCGAGCGGCTGCTCGAGATCGCCGAGAGGTTCAACACGAAGAACTCGGGCGAAGTCGACGACAAAGTGGCAGCCGAGTGGCGCAGTCTGCCGGTCCGCGAACGCATCACGCACGCTCTGGTCAAGGGCATCGACGCCCACGTCGACGACGACACCGAGGAGTTGCGCGCCGAGATCGCCACCGCGGGTGGCCGTCCTATCGAGGTGATCGAGGGCCCGCTGATGGACGGCATGAACGTCGTGGGTGACCTTTTCGGCTCGGGCAAGATGTTCCTGCCGCAGGTCGTGAAGTCGGCCCGGGTGATGAAGAAGGCCGTCGCGTACCTATTGCCGTTCATCGAGGCGGAGAAGGTGGAATCAGGTACCACTGCCGCGAAGGACACCAACGGGACGATCATCATGGCGACCGTCAAGGGCGACGTCCACGACATTGGCAAGAACATCGTCGGAGTCGTGCTGCAGTGCAACAACTTCGAGGTGATCGATCTCGGGGTGATGGTGCCTGCCCAGAAGATCCTGGATGCGGCGAAGGAGCACGACGCCGACATCATCGGGTTGTCCGGCCTGATCACCCCGTCGTTGGACGAGATGGTCAACTTCGCCGTGGAGATGGAACGCGAGGGGCTGGAGATCCCGCTGCTGATCGGCGGCGCGACCACCTCCCGCGCCCATACGGCGGTGAAGGTGGCGCCGCGTCGCAACGGCCCGGTGGTCTGGGTCAAGGACGCGTCCCGCTCGGTGCCGGTCGCCGCTGCCCTCCTTGACGACAAGCAGCGTCCAGCTCTGCTGGAGGCGACCGAGGCCGACTATGCCTCCCTGCGCGAACGGCACGCCCAGAAGAACGAGCGGCCGATGCTGACGCTGGAGAAGGCCCGGGCAAACCGGACGCCGATCGAGTGGGACGGCTACACGCCGCCGGTGCCCGCTCAGGGCCTCGGCGTTCGGGAATTCTGCGACTACGACCTCGCCGAGCTACGCGAGTTGATCGACTGGCAGCCGTTCTTCAACGCCTGGGAGATGAAGGGCAGGTTCCCCGACATCCTCAACAACCCGGCATCGGGCGAGACCGCCCGCAAGCTCTACGACGACGCCCAGCAGATGCTCGACACCCTGATCAAGGAGAAGTGGCTGACCGCCAACGGGGTGATCGGGTTCTTTCCGGCGAACGCCGTGGGCGACGACATCGAGGTGTACACCGACGAAACCCGCACCGAGGTGCGCACCACGTTGCGCAACCTTCGCCAGCAGGGCGCGCATCGCGACGGCGTCCCGAACAAATCGCTGGGGGACTTCATCGCCCCCAAAGAAACGGGCCTGGCGGACTACATTGGTGCCTTCGCCGTCACCTCGGGGCTCGGCGGCCAGGAGAAGATCGCGGAGTTCAAGGCGGCCCTCGACGACTACAGCGCGATCCTGCTGGAGTCGCTTGCCGACCGCCTGGCAGAGGCCTTCGCCGAACGCATGCACCAGCGCGTCCGTAAGGAGTTCTGGGGGTACCAGCCGGAAGAGCAGCTGGACAACGACGCACTCATCGCTGAGAAATACGTGGGAATCCGCCCCGCCCCCGGCTATCCCGCCTGCCCGGAACACACCGAGAAGGCGACGCTGTGGGAGCTGATGGACGTGCAGAAACGGACGGGCATCGAGCTGACGGAGTCGATGGCGATGTGGCCCGGTGCCGCCGTCAGCGGCTGGTATTTCTCGCACCCGCAGTCGCAGTATTTCGTGGTCGGCCGGTTGGCTCAGGATCAGGTCGCCGACTACGCGAAACGCAAGGACTGGACCCTGAGGGAGGCCGAGCGTTGGCTGGCTCCCAACCTGGGCTACAACCCGGAGGACTGACCGGTCGAAACATATTGCGGTTCAGGGCATGACAGAATTCGGAACATGCGTGCGGTGCTGTTCGACATGGATGGAACCCTCGTCGACTCCGAAAAACTCTGGGACATCTCACTGACGGCGCTCTACAAACGCCACGGCGGCCTCATGACGCCCGAGGTGCGGGCATCGCTGGTGGGGGGCTCGGCGGAGGACACCATCCGGACGGTCTACACCGACCTTGGCCTCGCCCTTGATCCGGACGCGATGGCCGAATCCATCCGCTGGTTGCACGACTACACCGGAGAGTTGTTCGACGGGGGGCTGCCGTGGTGCGACGGTGCGCAGGAGTTGCTGGAAGCCCTTGCCGCCGAACGAACTCCGATGGCTCTGGTCACCAACACCCAGCGACAGCTGACCGAGCGCGCCCTCAACAGCATTGGTAAGCACTACTTTTCGGTGTCGGTCTGCGGCGACGAAGTGCCGAGGGGCAAGCCGGCGCCGGACGCCTATCGGCGGGCGGCCACGCTGCTCGGGCTGGAGCCGGCGGCGTGCCTTGCGGTCGAGGACTCGGTCACCGGCACTGCCGCTGCGGAGAGCGCAGGGTGCCCGGTGCTGGTGGTACCCAACGACGTCGAGGTGCCCGGAGGAAGGCGCCGGGCACATGTGAGTTCGCTGACCGGGGTCGGCGTCGCCGATCTTCGCCAGGTCTATGACTCTCTCAGCCGCGGCATCGGAGAACGCTCAGCGTAAGTCCCCACGCAGCGCGCTTGCCAGTGGTAAGACGGGGGTACTCACGTGACCCGGATCACGCCACGCTGCGAAAGGGACGCCCATGGCAGGCTCCAACGCTCCCGCTGGAGACGAATCCTCACTACCGATCGCCGACGATGACTTCTCATCGGGCGGCACCGCCGTCCGAATCGCCTCGGTCGCCGCGTTGGGCGGGTTGCTGTTCGGCTACGACAGCGCAGTGATCAACGGTGCGGTCGACTCGATCCAGGAGGACTTCGGCATCGGCAACGCCGAACTCGGTTTTGCCGTGGCCTCGGCGCTGCTCGGGGCCGCGGCGGGAGCCATGACCGCCGGGCGGATCGCCGACCGGATCGGCCGCATCGCGGTCATGAAGATCGCCGCGGTGCTATTCCTCGTCAGCGCCTTCGGAACGGGCTTCGCGCATGAAGTCTGGGCGGTCGTGCTGTTCCGCATCGTCGGTGGCATCGGCGTCGGCGTCGCTTCGGTCATTGCGCCTGCCTACATCGCCGAGACATCGCCGCCACGGATCCGTGGCCGACTGGGCTCATTGCAGCAGCTGGCCATCGTGCTGGGCATCTTTGCGTCCTTCGCGGTCAACTGGCTATTGCAGTGGGCGGCAGGTGGCCCCAACGAGGTGCTGTGGTTCGGTCTGGATGCATGGCGCTGGATGTTCCTCGCGATGGCCGTCCCTGCGGTCCTGTACGGGGTGCTGGCGTTCACCATTCCCGAGTCGCCGCGCTATCTCGTTGCCAGCCACAAGATTCCGGAAGCCCGCAGGGTGCTCAGCATGCTCCTCGGCGAGAAGAACTTGGAAATCACGATCGACCGCATCAGGGAGACGCTGGAGCGCGAGGACAAACCATCGTTGCGCGATCTGAAGAAGCCGACGGGCGGCATCTACGGCATCGTGTGGGTGGGCCTCGGGCTGTCGATCTTCCAGCAGTTCGTCGGCATCAACGTGATCTTCTATTACTCGAACGTGCTGTGGCAGGCGGTCGGGTTCAGTGCCGACGAGTCGGCGGTCTACACCGTGATCACCTCGGTCATCAACGTCCTGACCACGTTGATCGCCATCGCGCTGATCGACAAGATCGGGCGCAAACCGCTGCTGCTCATCGGGTCGTCGGGTATGGCGGTCACGCTCATCACGATGGCCGTCATCTTCGCCAACGCGACCATCGGCCCCGACGGCAACCCCAGCCTTCCAGGAGCCTCCGGAGTCATCGCGTTGATCGCGGCGAACCTGTTCGTGGTGGCGTTCGGCATGTCATGGGGCCCGGTGGTCTGGGTACTGCTCGGCGAGATGTTCCCCAACCGCATCCGTGCCGCCGCGCTGGGCCTCGCCGCGGCGGGTCAGTGGGCGGCCAACTGGCTCATCACGGTCACGTTCCCGGGTCTGCGCGAGCATCTCGGACTGGCCTATGGGTTCTATGGCCTGTGCGCTGTGCTGTCGGGCCTCTTCGTGTGGCGGTGGGTGATGGAGACCAAGGGCGTGTCGCTGGAGGACATGCACGGCGAGATCCTGCATCAGCACGCGCCAAAGGCGTCCACGTGACGGTCCAGGCCGCGGCGGTGTGACGGGCAGCGAGGTGACTGCTGAGACCGGCTCGAATGCGCAAGCGATCGTCTCGCGAAGTTCTGAGTAATCAAGCCAGTGTTCAGTAGTCGCTCGGAACACCGCCAGCAGCGAGTGCGAACGTGCCGACCAGAGCCAAACCGACCACACCTGCCCAGAAGAGCAGGAACAACTTCGTGGCCTGCTGCCACGGCCGGCCCTGATACAGATAAATCGCGTGCCCAATAGGCGGTAGGAAAAAGGTGAGGAGTCGTGCGACAGAACTACGGCGGACGCCGGATTGATTGGCATCCGCGATCTCCCAGAAGTACACGAAAAGCATGATTCCGAAAGATTGGATCACGGCATTCCACGTGGTAACCGGTGGTCCTGTGGCCCAGAGAAGGGCGTCGGCAACCAGACCGAGGGTGATGAAACCCATCAGTCCGAGATAGATCCAGTCGCGCCTTGCCATGAGTCCGAGTGTCGGCCATCCGCCGCGCCGCCCACCCCGAACCCGCAAACCCGCGTGACCGCATCGTGCGCGACGTGAAACAATCGCGTGCCGTGAAGACCTTCGACGCCCTGTTCGCCGAACTGAACGAGCGTGCGCGCACCCGGCCGGCGGGTAGCGGCACGGTCGCGGCCCTCGACGGTGGCGTACACGGGCTCGGCAAGAAGATTCTGGAAGAGGCCGGCGAGGTGTGGCTGGCCGCCGAGCACGAAAGCGACGAAGCGCTCGCCGACGAGATCAGCCAGCTTCTGTATTGGACGCAGGTGCTGATGATCTCCCGGGGTCTGTCCCTCGACGACGTCTACGCCAAGCTATGAGCGACATGTTGCGCGTCGCGGTGCCCAACAAGGGTGCCTTGAGCGAGTCCGCCGCCGAGATCCTGTCCGAGGCGGGCTATCGCAGGCGCCGGGACCAGAAGGACTTGACCGTCATCGACCGGGCGAACAACGTCGAGTTCTTCTTCTTGCGTCCCAAAGACATCGCGATCTACGTCGGTTCGGGTCAGCTGGACTTCGGGATCACCGGTCGTGACCTGGCCGCCGACTCCGACGCGCCGGTGCGGGAGCGATTGGCACTCGGCTTCGGCAATTCGACGTTCCGATACGCGGGCCCGATCGGCCGTGAGTGGACCGCCGCCGACCTCGCCGGCAAGCGGATCGCGACATCCTTTCCGAACCTGGTACGAAAAGACCTTGCCGCCAAGGGAATCGAGGCAACCGTAATTCGCCTCGACGGCGCTGTCGAGATCTCCGTCCAGCTCGGCGTTGCCGACGTCATCGCCGATGTCGTCGGATCCGGACGGACGCTCGCGCTACACGATCTGGTGGCGTTCGGTGATCCGCTGTGTGACTCCGAAGCCGTGCTGATCGAGGGCGCCGAAGCCGGGAACTCCGCGGCCCGTGACCAACTGGCGGCACGGGTACAGGGTGTGGTGTTCGGGCAGCAGTACCTCATGCTCGACTACGACTGCCCGCGTACGGTACTCGACGAGGCCGCCGCCGTCACCCCTGGACTGGAATCGCCCACGATCGCCCCGCTCGCCGATCCGGCGTGGGTGGCGGTGCGCGCACTCGTGCCGCGTCGCGACGTCAACGCGATCATGGACAAACTCGCCGCGATCGGTGCGAAGGCGATTCTGGCGTCTGACATACGGTTCTGCCGCTTCTGATTCAACAGGTCATCGCACTGCACGCGTGTTAGCGTCCGGGTGTCGTTTTCACCGGTACGGAGGTTGGCATGACGCAGGTCCTCGTCATATTGCTCGCGCTGCTGATCGGCGTGATCGCCGGATTGCGGGCGATGACCGCCCCGGCGGTGGTCGCTTGGGGGGCCATGCTCGGCTGGATCGACGTCGACGGCAAATGGTCGGAGTGGGTGGCCCATCCGATCACCGTCACCGTCCTGACGATCTTCCTGCTGGTGGAACTCGTCACCGATCAGCTACCGAAGACGCCGAGCCGCAGGACGGCGCCGCAGTTCGCCACCCGACTGATCATGGGCGCTTTCGCGGGGGCGGTGATCGGTAGCGCGTTCTTCCACACGTTCAGTGCCTTGGGCGCAGGCATCGTCGGTGCGGTGCTGGGCACGCTGGGCGGTGCCGCGGTCAGAACCAAGCTCTACGAGGCCAACAACGGTAAGGACCGACCGGGCGCGTTCATCGAGGACGTCGTGGCCGTCGGCGGTGGCTTCCTCGTCGCCTTCCTCATCAGCCTCGTCTGAAACTGGGCCGATGACTGAAAAGTTCGACGCGGTCATCGTCGGCGCGGGCCAGGCCGGACCACCGCTGGCAGGCAGGCTGACCCAAGCGGGTTACACGGTCGCCGTCATCGAACGCAAGCTCGTCGGCGGCACATGCGTCAACTCGGGCTGCATCCCGACCAAGACTCTGGTGGCCAGCGCGTACGCCGCCCGCATCGCCCGCCGCGGAGCCGAATACGGCATCGGCACAGGCGATATCAGCGTGGACATGGCCGCCGTCAAGGCGCGCAAGGACAAGATCGTGGTCGGTGACCGCGAAGGGGTCGAGTCCTGGATCGAGGGTATGGAGGGGGCGACGTTGATCCGCGGCCATGCCCGGTTCGAGGGCCCGCACACCATCCGGGTGGATGACCGCGTCCTAACAGCGGACCGGATCTTCCTCAACGTCGGCGGCCGCGCGGTGGCGCCCGACATGCCCGGGCTCGCCGACATCGACTACATGACGAACGTCGGAATTCTCGAGCTCGACACGGTGCCAGAGCATCTGGTGGTCATCGGTGGAAGTTACATCGCCCTGGAATTCGCGCAGATGTACCGTCGGTTCGGTGCCCGCGTGACGGTCGTCGAGAAGGGGCCGCGACTCACTTCCCGTGAGGACGAGGACGTCTCGGCGACCATCAAGGAGATCTTGGAGGCCGAGGGCATCGACGTCGTCGTCGACGCCAGCGACATTCGGTTCACCAAGCGCGACAACGGCTTCGAGGTCACACCGCGCGAGGGCGCCGAACCCATCGCAGGCACCCATCTGCTGATGGCGGTCGGGCGTCAGCCCAACACCGACGACCTGGGGCTCGAAGCGGCCGGCGTCGAGACCGACCGCCGAGGCTATATCGTCGTCGACGATCAGCTGCGCACCAACGTCGAACACATCTGGGCCATGGGGGACTGCAACGGACGCGGCGCCTTCACGCACACCTCGTACAACGATTTCGAGATCGTCGCGGCCAACCTGCTCGACGACGACCCGCGCCGGGTGAGCGACCGGATCACGACCTACGCCCTCTACATCGACCCGCCGCTGGGGCGCGCAGGAATGACGGTCGACGAGGTGCGTAAGTCAGGACGAAAAGCGTTGGTGGGCAAGCGGCCCATGACGCGCGTCGGCCGCGCCGTCGAGAAGGGCGAGACACAGGGATTCATGAAGGTCGTCGTCGACGCCGAGACCGAACAGATCCTCGGCGCCACCATCTTCGGGGTCGGCGGCGACGAGGTCATCCACTCGATTCTCGACATCATGACGGCAAAGAAACCCTATACCGCGATCTCGCGCACGATGCACATTCATCCCACCGTCAGTGAGTTGGTGCCGACGATGCTCCAGGACTTGCAGCCGCTGGACTAGCGGCACGGCCGACATTGAGCTGTCGCGTGACGTGCGCGACCCGCCAGCCGAGGTGGCGGCACGTGCGCACATCGGCGGGATGGACTTGATCGGAGTTCGCATCGACATCGGTCTGCGCGCCCGCGCCGAGAAAGAACGCCAGGCGGTTGAGATCGTGTTCACTGCCCGCCGAACTGTTCCAGCCAGGCCCCAAACCCAGGTTGACCCAGTGCATGTGATGCTGCGCGGCGAATACGGACAACGACACCAACGTATTCAGCTTGTCGCCGCTCTTGCCGCCTGAGTTGGTGAACCCGGCCGCGACCTTGTCCCGCCATGTGCCCTCGATGCAGCGGCGCCCGGTCTTTTCGGCGAACGTCTGGAAGGCAGCCGACACGTTGCCCATGTAGGTCGCCGAGCCGAAGACGATGCCGTCCGATGCGTCCAGAATGTTCCAGTCCGTTTCGCTCATCTGGTCGACCGGGATCACCGTGACGTCGGCGCCCGCCTCGGCGGCTCCGCCGGCGACGGCGACGGCCAGGGTGGCCGTGTGCCCATATCCGGAGTGGTAAGCGATCGCCAACGTAGGAGCGGCAATGTCAGAACCGTTGTGTGCCATGGCTATTGTTCCTTCACGGATACGGCCACCTCGCGGTAGCGCTGCGCCCAGCCGGGCAGGGGATCACCGGCCAGATGGGCCTCTAGCCGGTCCAGGTAGGCATGTGTGCCGGGGCGGAACCCCTCTGCGTTGCGGATGCCGAGTCCGCGATGGGTGAATCGCAGCAGCGTGCCGTCGCCGTCGACGCTCAGTTCGTAACGCACCACGCTGTCCTCGATGATCCGTTGACGCCATTCGTGTTCGAATACGTGCGGCGGGTCCCACACGCGGATGCGGCCGGTCATCTTCTTGTGTTCAGGTGGCGCCGGGGGACCGTCGGGCATCATCTCGATGACACCCCCTTCGCGTGCGTCGACGGTGGTCTGGCCCATCCAATGGTTTCGGTGTTCCGGATCGGTGATGGCGGCCCACACCGCTTCAATGGGAAACGACAGGCGGCGTTCGAACGTCAACATTGCCCGATCGCCGTCGATCGTCAGTCGTCCTTCACGGTCGGTCACTGCCCCTCCCGATGAGTCGCCTGCAGGTGTTGTTCGAGGGCATCGAGGTGATCGGCCCAGTAGCGGCGGTAGCGGTCGATCCATTCGTCGATCGCGACCAGCCCGTCGGCCCGCAAGGCGTAGATGCGGCGCTGCGCGTCGGGGCGGACTTCGACAAGGTCCACCTCGCGCAGCACCCGCAGATGGCGTGACACCGTCGGTTGGGTCAGGTTCGGCAGCCTCGCCACGAGCTCACCCGCGGTGCGCTCACCCGTGGTCAGCGCGTCGAGGAGCGCCCTACGGCTCGGCTCGGCGACAGCTTCGAAGACGTCCATGCGGCAAGTATGGCACTACATCTATATAGATACAAGCGTATGTAACCGAGTCAGGCCATACGTGCGATCGAACTGCCACAACAGTTCGGCGGTCATCTCCGACGCTGAACCAGCAGTGTCTGCGCGCAGGTGCCGATGAACCCTTGCTGGTCGAAGAGTTCCGCGGTGGTGACGCCGATCGCGTCGGGCCCGATCGAACCGCGGGCCCGAAGCGCGAAGTTCTCGCCGGAAGGCAGCCGGTGCAGGTGGACGACCGTGTCGGTATTCATGAACATGAACGCCTCCGGGTCCAGTGCGGCGCCCGCGCCATTCGCCGAGTCGACCACCATCGCGAGCCGCTGCAGTGCCGTCGTCGACTCCGAATCCACCAGCGGCACAAGGGGACTGAGCCACACCACGTTGCCCGTCTCGCCGTTCCAGGGCTGGCGTCGCCAGCTCACCGTCTCGAGATAGCCCTTCGCGCCGATCCAGCTGTGCGGCACCGCGACGGCTTCACCTTCGACAAGCGGGGGATAGCGGTCGGTAGCCACGTCGGTCGTGTCGCCTGGGGCCAGCAGCCATGCGGTAACCCGCGCGACCGCGCGATGAGCGCCGTCGGACCTGGCCGCCGACATCTCCGCCATCATCAGTGAGATCCGTTTGCCGGGGCGCTCCACCCAGGCCCGCACCTTCACCGCAGCGACGGGAATCGCGCCGAGAATGTCTAGGGTCAGACGTCCGATACGCAGCCCTGTATCGGCCGCCGACTCCTCGATCAACTTCGTCATCAGCGCGAGAGGCGGTGAGCCGTGCTGGATTTCGGGATCCCAATTGCTCCGGGTGCCGTCGGTCGATTCGAACACCGAGAAGTCCCCGTCGGCATCGAGCCGACGGTAGTGGCAATCAATCACGCTGCGGACTCCCGGGTGTGCAGCACCGTGTCATCATCGCCTTCGTCGGGGACCGTCGGCCAGCCGGGGTAAGGAGGTGGCGTGCCACCGAACACCGGGCAATGTGCGTGGTGCGCACACCAGTCACACATCCGGGATGGGTTGGGACGGAAATCACCTGTGATACCCGCAGATTGGATCGCCCGCCAGATAGCCATCAAGGTCTTCTCGAAGCGCAATAGCTCGTCGAGATCGGGCGTGTAATCGAGCACCTGACCATCGGCCAGATAAAGCAGCCGCAGCCGCGCGGGCAGAATGCCGCGGGACCGCAGCAGCGCCACGGCATAGAACTTCATCTGGAACATGGCCTTGAATTCGGCCAGCGCCCTGGCCTCTGGTGGTGCCTTACCGGTCTTGTAATCGACGACCCGTAGCTCGCCGGTGGGCGCGACATCGATGCGGTCGACGAAGCCGCGCAGCAGCGTGCCGTCCTCGAGTTCGACCTCGACCCGCTGTTCACAGCTTTGCGGATCGAAGCGCGTCGGATCCTCCAGCCGGTAGTAGCCCGACAGCAGTGCCCGTGCCTCCTCGAGCAATTCGGCGCGCAGCCCGGGTTCGAAATCGTCGGCGAGGTTGGGTCGCTCGGCGACCAGGCGCTCCCACGCCGGGTCAACGAGCGTCATCGCCGTATCGGGGACCCTCTCGGCCGCTGGCAGTCCGTATAACTGTTCCAGCGCGGCGTGTACCACCGAACCACGCACCTGCGCTGTGGACGACGGCTCGGGCAACCTGTCAATGGCGCGGAACCGGTAGAGCAGGGGGCACTGCTTGAAGTCCGCGGCCCGGGACGGCGAAAGCGCGGGGCGCCGAAAGGCTGTCTGCTCCTGCCCGTCGGTCATGAGTCAAGCGTATGGCGACACCCCGACAAAGCTCGGTAGACCCGCGCACCCGCGACGGCACGTTGACTGGCAGGCTGAACAGCTGTGAACAGGACCGGACCCTTCGCAATCGGTGATCGAGTGCAGCTCACCGACGCGAAGGGCAGGCACTACACCATGGTCTTGACTCCCGGCGGGGAGTTCCACACTCACCGGGGCATCATCGACCTCGACAGCGTGATCGGGCTGCCCGAAGGCAGCGTGATCAAGTCCACCAACGGTGATCAGTTCCTCGTGTTGCGGCCGCTGCTGGTCGACTATGTGATGTCGATGCCCCGCGGCGCACAGGTCGTCTACCCCAAGGATGCCGCCCAGATCGTGCACGAGGGGGACATCTTCCCCGGTGCACGCGTGCTGGAAGCGGGCGCGGGCTCGGGTGCGCTGACGTGCTCGCTGCTGCGCGCCGTCGGCCCCGAGGGAAAGGTCACGTCGTACGAGGTGCGTGAGGACCACGCCGAGCACGCGGTGCGCAATGTCACGACCTTCTTCGGGGGACGTCCCGATAACTGGGAGCTGGTGACCGCGGACATCGGCGACTACGCCGGGCCTGAAGTGGATCGCGTCGTGCTCGACATGCTGGCGCCCTGGGACGTGCTCGGCTCCGTCGCGAACGCGCTGATGGCCGGCGGGGTCCTGATGATCTACGTCGCAACGGTGACCCAATTGTCGCGAACGGTCGAGGCCCTGCGCGAGCAGAAGTGCTGGACCGAACCGCGAGCCTGGGAGAGCATGCAGCGCGGCTGGCACGTGGTCGGGCTGGCCGTGCGTCCGCAGCACACGATGCGGGGACACACCGCATTCCTGATCAACGTGCGCAAATTGGCGCCGGGTGCGATTGCGCCGATGCCGCTGCGACGCAAGCGCCAACTCGGTGGCGGAATCTGATCATCGGCTCGGCAACCTGTCTAGTCGTCGGTACTGCGACGCAGATCCCGCCGCACCGAGAGCAGTTCCAGCTCCGGGCGTGCCGCCACGAGTCGCTCGGCGGCGTCGAGCACCTCGACGATATGGCTGCGATCGGCCGACACCATAGCGATGCCCACGCCTGCCCGGCGATGCAGGTCCATCGAGCCGGTCTCCGCAGCCGACACCGCGAATCGGCGGTGCAGTTCGGCGATGAGCGGACGGATGACCGACCGCTTCTGCTTGAGCGAGTGCACATCCCCGAGTAAGAGGTCGAATTCGAGCCAGCCGATCCACATCCGCCGATTCCTAGCGCGGGGGTGACGGAGGCGCAGGCCCGCTGGGTGTCTGGGGCTCGCTCTCGCCCGGTTGCAGCAGCTCGTCGGCGGTCTTCCGGGCCAGCCGCCACGAATTGTCGACGAAGACGAACTCCATCGGGAAGCTGAAGTCGCCGGCCTGCGGATTGTCGGTCTTGAGGCTGATGAGAGCCGACACGGTGCCGGGAGGGTCCTGAACCCAGCGCAGATCCCGCGCCTCGAACGTGGCCGGTGCGTAGCCGTTCTGGGTCAGCGCCTGGCCGAATTTGTCCATCGCGGCGGCGTCAGCCTGCGTGCCGGATTCGACCAGCCCGGTCTTTTCCGTGCCCTGGATGTTGGCATCGGCTATGCGGTTCATCACATCGGAAAGCGCTTCCGGCGGCGGCAGCGGCGCACCGGGCGGGCCGGGCGGCTCCTGAACGGGGGTCGAGGTTGCCGATGTCGCGGTCGCCGCTTCCGGTTGATTCTGCTCGGTGTCCGCGCTACATGAGCCAAGCCCGAGCGCCGCCGCAATTGCGGCGGCGCTCAGGATCACGGCACCGTTCGTGCGGTGCGCAAACTGCCTAGCCGACAGCCGACATCAACGCCATGAGCGACTGCTTGGACATCTGCCAGCCGGTCGGGCTGGGTCCGGGAACGAATGTGATGTTCTGGCTCGCGACGCCACCGTTGGCGGCCGTTGCCGTCACGTCGGCGGTGAAGCCGGGACCGCTCGGGACGATATTGGCCAGGCTGAATGAAAGTGGGAACTTCCCTTCGGCCTGCGCCTCGCGCAATTTGGTGTCAGCGACGCGGCCTTCGATCCGCCCGATGCCGCCCTGGATGTACGGCGCCTTGGATGCGGAGAGACCGGGCGCCCCGAGCGCCTGAAGCGTCGCAAGCAGCGGGCCCTGCACGTCTGGCACGGGCTGCTGCGGCAGCGGGATGTCCCATACGACCTGCGCCACGCGTGGTGAAGCGATCACATCCGAGGATGCAATGGAAGTCACACCTGCCGCGGCACCGGCGATGACGGCGGCTGCTGCCGCGCCGCTAACGAGGGCTTTCAGGGTCACGTTTGTCCTTTCGATGGGCCCAACTCAGGAATGAGGTTAACAAGGAGCGATGGTGTGTCGATTGCTAGAGCGCACACAAAGGCTGAATCGCCGGTAGCTTTGAAGTTGTTACTGCACCAACATCCGGTGCGGGGAGGAGCGCAATATGAGCGAGTCCGAGCGTTCTGAAGGATTTGGAACACCCCACGAGTCCGGCATGTCCAGCGATGAGGCAGCCGAACTCGAAGAGCTGCGCCGCGAGGCCGCCCTGCTGCGTGAGCAGCTCGAGAGTGCTGTAGGACCGCAAAGCGGTCTGCGCAGCGCGCGCGATGTGCACCAACTCGAGGCCCGGATCGACTCGCTTGCCGCCCGAAACGCCAAGCTGATGGAAACCCTCAAGGAAGCGCGGCAGCAGTTGCTCGCGCTCCGCGAGGAAGTCGACCGACTGGGTCAGCCGCCCAGCGGATACGGTGTGCTGCTGTCGGTCCAGGACGACGAGACGGTGGACGTGTTCACCTCGGGCCGCAAGATGCGGCTGACGTGCTCGCCGAACATCGACATCGAGACCTTGAAACAGGGTCAGACGGTTCGACTCAACGAGGCGCTGACGGTGGTCGAGGCCGGCCACTTCGAAGCCGTCGGTGAGATCAGCACCCTGCGCGAGATCCTTGCCGACGGCCACCGCGCGCTCGTGGTGGGACATGCGGACGAGGAGCGGATCGTCTGGTTGGCTGAGCCGCTGGTCGCCGCCGAGTTCCTGCCCGACGAGGTCGACGCCGAAGACGGTGACGACGACCGTCCGCGCAGGCTGCGGCCTGGTGACTCACTGCTGGTCGACACCAAAGCCGGGTATGCGTTCGAGCGCATACCCAAGGCCGAGGTCGAGGATCTGGTCCTCGAAGAGGTCCCCGATGTGAGCTACAACGACATCGGCGGTCTTGGCCGGCAGATCGAACAGATCCGCGACGCCGTCGAGCTGCCGTTTCTGCACAAGGAGCTCTATCGCGAGTACTCGCTGCGGCCCCCGAAGGGTGTGCTGCTGTACGGCCCTCCGGGCTGCGGCAAGACGCTGATCGCCAAAGCGGTGGCGAACTCGCTGGCGAAGAAGATGGCCGAGGTTCGCGGTGACGATGCACGCGAGGCGAAGTCGTACTTCCTCAACATCAAGGGCCCCGAGCTGCTGAACAAGTTCGTCGGCGAGACCGAGCGTCATATCCGGTTGATCTTCCAGCGGGCTCGGGAGAAGGCGTCCGAGGGCACGCCGGTGATCGTGTTCTTCGACGAGATGGACTCGATCTTCCGTACCCGCGGCACCGGTGTGAGTTCCGACGTGGAGACCACCGTTGTTCCGCAGCTGCTATCGGAGATCGATGGTGTCGAGGGTCTGGAGAACGTGATCGTCATCGGTGCCTCCAACCGCGAGGACATGATCGATCCCGCGATCCTGCGGCCCGGCCGTCTGGATGTGAAGATCAAGATCGAGCGCCCGGACGCCGAAGCGGCGCAGGACATCTTCTCGAAGTATCTGGTCGAGGAACTCCCTGTGCACGCCGACGACCTCGCCGAGTTCGGTGGCGACCGAGCGGCGTGCCTGAAGGCGATGATCGAGAAGGTCGTCGACCGGATGTACGCCGAGATCGACGACAACCGGTTCCTCGAAGTCACCTACGCCAACGGCGACAAGGAAGTCATGTACTTCAAGGACTTCAACTCCGGCGCCATGATCCAGAACGTTGTCGACCGCGCGAAGAAGAACGCGATCAAGTCCGTGCTGGAAACGGGGCAGCCTGGTCTCCGCATACAGCATCTGCTCGACTCGATCGTCGACGAATTCGCCGAGAACGAAGACCTGCCCAACACCACCAATCCTGATGACTGGGCACGGATTTCGGGCAAGAAGGGCGAGCGGATCGTTTACATCCGCACGCTGGTCACCGGCAAGTCGTCGAGCGCTTCCCGCGCGATCGACACCGAGTCGAATCTGGGCCAGTACCTCTAACTGCACCGGCCCAGATCGAACGTCTCGGCCTACTCGCAGAGGTTGGCGGCGGCCGCGTCGTAGAGCACCTGTGCGTGCTCGGCGGTGATGTCGTTGCCGGTGTTCGTGTAGATCGAGACAACCGTGGTGCCCTCCGGGATGCCCGCTGCGATCTCGTTGCATACCGCCTGGCCCATCTGCAGGGCAGCATCGTTGGGTTCGATGCCGCCCGCCTGTACTGCGTCTAAAAAGGCTGCGTCATCCGCATAGGCCGGCGCCGCGAGTGCGAGGCCAAGTGCCAGCGCTCCGATTGACGAGACTACGAGCTTCTTCATAGTCGAATTCCCTCCACCCTTTTGTTGCGCAGCGTTTTCCGAGCCCGGGTGTGATCAAGGCGATCACTCGGCACGTTGCATCGGCGCAGTTTATGGCGAAATCTGCGTTACCGTCAATTTATTGCATTGTTATCGTCCTTTTATTGCCATGGCTACGGTTGACCTGCGCGGACGCCCGACAGTTCGGTAATTTCGCGGTATGTCTGACGACGGTGTCACGCTGATAGGCGACGTATTCGGGAAGCGTTATGGCGAGGTGCTGCTGGTCCGGAACGCCGATTCGGGACCCGAGGCCACCGTGTACAACACTTTTCCGCTCAACGACTGTCCGGCCGAATTGTGGGACAAGTTGGACGCCAACGCCATCGCGGCGGAAAACGACGCGGTCGCCGCACTTCTCAACGGACCTCGCTATTGGCTGATGAGTAGCATTGGCAAGCGCGATCGAGATCACCTGGAGCACGAGAGCTTCGGCGGGCTCGAGATGATCCGACAAGCGACTGTGAAGCTCTCGTCGATGAATCCCGCGCCCTATCAAACGAACCGGGTCAACCGAAAAGCACTGTTCACGTTCGACGCAGGTCGCGAGATCTACGAACTCGTCGATCCCGATGGCAGGCGTTGGGTGATGCAGACGTTCAGCCAGACTGTCGATCCCAACTTGTCGCTCGCCGATCTACCCGGCCTCGCCGGTCGCCTGTCCCTGCCGGACGGCTGGCGCTACGAAGCGCGCACACCCACGTCAACGCTGTTTGTCGACACCACGAACACCGACGCCAGTGTGACGCAGGACGACTTGGCGAACAGTTATTCGCTTCAAGCGCAGTCCTAGCTCGTGTCCATCGCGAGATAGGCGTCGCGGCCTGCCAGGCTCACCGCCACGTCGGAAATCAGCGGGTCGAAGAACCGCTCCCGGTAGATCGGGTCGACACTGGTGCTGACGGTGAAGTACAGGCCCGACAGCACCGCCACAAACAGCGAGACGTGCACGATGGTTTGCGCCACCGGCACATGAACGCCGAACCACGTTCCCGCGCAGGGCGGTTCGCCGATCGGGCACGACTCCTCGGCTGACCACAACACCGCGACATCGTCGGGCACCGCGACGATCCCGAGCGCCACGAAGAACACGAACAGGCCCGTGGTAAAGAGCACCACCTGGATCGCCTGTGCCACCACCATCACCGCGACGACGTTGACCTGTTCGGCGAACGACAGCGCGGTACGCGGGGGCGCCTGACCATCGGGGGTGTCGAGCGGGGTCCCTTCGAGCAGTTTGGCCGGGTCCCCTTGACCGGCCCGATCTTCACGCAGCGCCTTCACTTCGTCGCGAATGGTCGCGACCATGAACAGGATCGCCACGACGGCGAGGAATCCGATGGTCTGCCAGAGCCGTTCGCGGGACATCCGGGCCGCCAGCTGCCACAGCTCACCGGTGAAATACACCACCACCGTCAACATGAGAAGCGGTAGCGCACGGCTCATCAACGTACCGAGCGCACCCACCTGCAACCATGCGAACCTGAATGCCCACAGCGCAATTGCACCGATGCCGAGGTAGGTCAGCCAGATCGCAAGCACCGCAACGACGGCGAATCCGACGATCTCGGCCATGGCGATCCCGGAGAAGCCGTTGTCGGCGAACGGCAGTCCGAGCACGAACAGCGCCATCACGAGCAGGGCAGCCGTTCGGCGGCCCGCCTCGCCACGCGTGGTGCCGGAGCGGTGCAGCAGGTAGAGCGCAAACGGGGCGACGATCAACGCCAAGGTGAGTACGCCGAGGCGGATCGCGTAGCCGTAGTCGGGGTCGCCATCGGTCAGCTCGGTCAGCGTCATCGTCAGCGCGATGAGCGCACCAATACCGCTGACCATCGGCGCTGACCGGTCAATCAGCGCGCGCGACCGGACCCGCCGCGTCAAGACCAGTGGCAGCCCGCGATGGAGAAACCATTCGTGGACGCCCCGCATGTCGGACACGCGCATATTGTGCGGGAAACCGAGGCCCGGTAACGGTCAGCGCGCCGGAACTGCCGCCCGGTAGCGGTTGCGGGCCACCAAGGTGAGCCTGAGTTCATCGCTCAGCGGGTCGAGGAACTGCTTTCGGTATTCGCCGTCGCCCGCGGATTTTGCGCTGACGTACATGAACGTCAGCGCGCCGAGGAACAACGTGACCTGGATGAGGGACTGCGGCACCGGGATCGTCATCCCGAGGAATGTTCCATCGCTGGACCCCTCACCCCGCGTCCACGCCGACAGCACCTCGGGCGACAGCAAGATCAGACCGAGAATCAGGAAGATCAACGCCGTGACGATGGCAACCACGAAGATGTGGGCGAGTTGCGAAACCGCAAGCACGAACATCACATTGAGCCGTTCGGCGCGATTGAGCGTCTGCGTCCCGGACGGATCCGGCATCGCCGAAAACGGAGTGTCGGCGAGTTCGGCGCCACGATCGACGGCAGCATCCGGAGCCTCTATCACCGGGCGGAAACGGTCGATAGTGACGGCCACGACGAAGGCCGCGGCGATGAGCGAGAGGAACATCAGGGCCAGCCACAACCGGCTGCGCGAGATGCTGGCCGCCATCAGCCACACCGGTGAATTGAAGAACACCAGAAACGTCAGGAGCAGCACCGGCAGCGCACGAATCATCAGCCTGCCCACCGCGGCCAAGCGGGAGAAGGTCTTTCGCGCGGTCCACGACAGGATGGAGCCGAGGCCGGTCGCGGTCATCGCCAAGATGGCGGCGATGACCACGGCTTCGAAGATCAGATCTGCCAGCACCCGGGGGCTCGGACCGCCGATGATGCCGCCCGCGATCCCGAACACCAGCGCGGCGGTCGCCGCGACCGTGCGGCCCCGCACGGTTGAGATTCTGGACACCAGCCAGCCCACCAGCGACGCAAGGGGCAGTACGAGGACAACCAAACCCAGTACGAACCATTCTGTGCGGGTCGGCCCACCCTCGATGTCGATCGTGTGCTTACCGGTTACTTCCACGACGACGGCGGAATTGACCATGAACACCGCGAATGCCGCCAGCGCCGGCGCCGATCGCGGCCAGAGGCGGCGCACCAGCCGTCCTGGGCGCAGCACCGCGGGAAGCCCTTGGGCGAGGAACCAGGCGTCCGCCGCCCGCCGTTGTTGAACGTCAATCATGGAGCGCCCGCCGCTGCGGGTTGTCGGTCAATTGGATCGCGGCACGCCACGGACCGACTCGCGGCGCGTAGTGCTCAGTGGCGGAGGCGTCCCAGTCAGACGGCACGGTCGCAGGCTACTCGGACCGTCCCCTAGGCTGGGCAGATGCAACGGATTATCGGAACAGAGGTCGAGTACGGCATCTCGTCGCCGTCCGATCCCACCGCGAATCCGATATTGACCTCCACCCAGGCGGTGCTGGCGTACGCGGCGGCCGCGGGCATCCAGCGGGCCAAACGCACGCGCTGGGACTACGAGGTCGAATCGCCCCTTCGCGATGCCCGCGGGTTCGATCTGAGCCGGTCAGCAGGTCCGCCGCCGGTGGTGGACGCCGACGAGGTCGGCGCGGCCAACATGATCCTGACCAATGGCGCCCGGTTGTACGTCGACCACGCACATCCGGAGTACTCCGCGCCGGAGTGCACCGACCCGCTCGACGCGGTGGTCTGGGACAAGGCCGGCGAGCGGGTGATGGAGGCCGCAGCGCGCCACGTCGCGAGCGTGCCTGGGGCCGCCAAGCTGCAGCTGTACAAGAACAACATCGACAACAAGGGCGCCTCCTACGGGTCCCACGAGAACTACCTCATGAGCCGCCAGACACCGTTCTCGGCGGTGATTGCCGGGTTGACGCCGTTCCTGGTGTCGCGTCAGGTGATGACGGGATCGGGCCGCGTCGGAATAGGGCCGTCGGGCGACGAGCCGGGCTTCCAGCTGTCACAGCGCTCGGACTACATCGAGGTCGAGGTCGGGCTCGAGACGACGCTCAAGCGCGGCATCATCAACACCCGCGACGAGCCGCACGCCGACGCCGACAAATACCGCAGGCTCCACGTCATCATCGGCGACGCCAACCTTTCCGAGACGTCGACCTATCTCAAGCTCGGCACCACCGCGTTGGTGCTGGACCTGATCGAAGAGGGCATGGACCTCACCGATCTGGCCTTGGCCCGGCCCGTGCACGCCGTGCACGTCGTCAGTCGCGACCCGTCGCTGCGGGCCACCGTCGCACTCGCCGACGGCCGTGAGCTGACTGCCCTTGCGCTGCAACGGATCTATCTGGACCGGGTGGCCAAACTGGTGGACAGCCGCGACCCCGACCCACGGGCCGCGCATGTCGTCGAAACGTGGGCCAACGTGCTCGACCTATTGGAGCGAGATCCGATGGAGTGCGCGGAGATCCTGGACTGGCCCGCCAAGCTGCGGCTGCTGGAAGGCTTTCGTAACCGGGAGAACCTCGGCTGGTCGGCACCGCGTCTGCACCTCGTCGATCTGCAGTACTCCGACGTTCGGCTGGACAAAGGCCTGTACAACCGGCTCGTCGCCCGCGGCTCGATGAAGCGACTGGTCACCGAACAGCAGGTGATCGACGCCGTCGACAACCCACCCACCGACACGCGGGCGTACTTCCGCGGCGAATGTCTTCGGCGGTTCGGCGCGGACATCGCCGCGGCCAGCTGGGACTCGGTGATCTTCGACCTCGGTGGAGATTCGCTCGTCCGGATTCCCACCCTCGAGCCGCTACGCGGCAGCAAGGCCCACGTCGGCGCCCTACTGGATTCCGTGGACAGCGCCGTCGAACTGGTGGAACAGCTCACCAACTGAGCCTCGAGGTGGCGCACTATCCACGGCATCCTGTGCGCTGACCGGTAGGGTGGAGTCACGGCGGGCTGCGATAGGCCCGCCGCAGACATACGCAGGAGGCGGCGATGGCGCAGGAGCAGACGAAGCGTGGTGGCGGCGGCGGCGATGACGACGACCCCACCGGTAGCGCAGGCGCAGGCCAGGAACGTCGCGAGAAGCTCGCCGAAGAGACGGACGACCTGCTTGACGAGATCGATGACGTGCTGGAAGAGAACGCTGAGGACTTCGTTCGCGCGTACGTCCAGAAGGGTGGCCAGTGACCTGGCCGAACCGCGAACAGCTGGCCTTTCCCTCTCCACTCCCAGGCGTGCCGTCCGTTCCCGTGGACCTGTCGTCCTTCTCTGAACTGCTGCGGCGCCAGGCACCTGAATTGCTTCCGGTGAACAAGCACGGCACCGTGCCCACGGATGCGGTTCCGCACGGGACGACGATCGTGGCGCTGAAGTACCCGGGCGGCGTGGTGATGGCAGGTGACCGCCGCTCGACGCAGGGCAACATGATCGCGGGCCGCGACGTGCAGAAGGTCTACATCACCGACGACTACACCGCGACGGGCATCGCAGGCACCGCGGCCATCGCGGTGGAATTCGCCCGGCTGTACGCCGTCGAGCTCGAGCACTACGAGAAGCTCGAGGGCGTCGCACTGACGTTCGCCGGCAAGGTGAACCGGCTGGCCACCATGGTCCGGGGCAATCTCGGTGCGGCCCTTCAGGGCTTCGTCGCGTTGCCGTTGCTCGCCGGCTACGACCTCGACGACCCCAATCCGGTGGCCGCGGGCCGCATCGTGTCGTTCGACGCGGCGGGTGGATGGAACTTCGAAGACGAGGGTTACCAGTCGGTGGGCTCGGGTTCGATCTTCGCCAAGTCGTCGATGAAGAAGCTCTATGCGCAGGTCTCCGACGCCGACTCCGCACTTCGGGTCGCCGTCGAGGCGCTCTATGACGCCGCCGACGACGACTCCGCGACAGGCGGGCCGGATCTGGTGCGCGGCATCTACCCGACCGCGGTCGCCATCGGCGCGGACGGAGCCGAGGAGGTTCCGGAGGAACGCATCGCGCAGTTTGCCCGACAGATCATCGAAAGTCGATCCAGGGCAGACACATTCGGCCCGGATGCGACGCATCGATCCACGGACGCCCGGGGAGAGTCGTGAGCTTTCCGTATTTCATCTCGCCCGAGCAGGCGATGCGCGAGCGTTCGGAGCTCGCGCGTAAAGGCATTTCCCGCGGACGCAGCGTCGTCGTACTGGCGTATGCCGACGGTGTCCTGTTCGTGGCCGAGAACCCGTCGCGCTCGCTGCAGAAGGTCAGCGAGCTGTACGACCGGGTCGGCTTCGCGGCCGTCGGTCGATTCAACGAGTTCGACAACCTGCGCCGCGGCGGAATTCAGTACGCCGACACTCGGGGCTACGCGTACGCCCGTCGCGATGTCACCGGGCGTCAGCTGGCCAACGTATACGCCCAGACGCTCGGCACGATCTTCACCGAGCAGGCCAAGCCGTACGAAGTCGAGCTCTGCGTGGCCGAGGTGGCACATTTCGGTGAATCGAAAGCTCCTGAGCTGTATCGGATCACGTACGACGGATCGATTGCCGACGAACCGCATTTCGTGGTCATGGGCGGCACTACCGAACCGATCGCCGAGAAGCTCAACGAGTCTTACACCGAGAACGCCGGGCTGGCGGACGCCGCGAAGATCGCGATCGAGGCGTTGAAGGCCGGCGGCAACGGTGAGCCGCGCACGCTCGGGGCGGCGACGCTCGAGGTGGCCGTCCTGGACGTGAACCGGCCGCGTCGCGCCTTCCGGCGGATCACCGGCTCGGCGCTGGAGGCGCTGCTGCCCGTAGCGGACGCCGGGAAAGGCGAACCGGAGGCCAAGTAGTCCGTCACGCGGCGTCGCTCGGGCGCGCCCGGATGAGGACGAGCTCGGCGAACTGCTCGGGGCATTCGAGTGGCGTGAAATGCCCGGCATCGAACGCGACGTGCAGCTCCACATCGCTGAAGTAGGAGTCGAGGCGGTCGGACCACTCACGCGGGAACAGCGGATCATGCTGGGGCCACAGCACATCGGTGGGCACATGAATCTTTATGGCGCGATCCGGCGGTAATTCGGTGAGTGACTGGGCGATCATTCCCGCACCCGCGCGGTACCACGCGATCGACGCGGTGAATGCTCCCGGCAGCGCATAATCCGATACCAACCGTTCCAGATCATCCTCGGGGACAGCGAAATTCGGTGCGGACCAATGCGACCAGAAGTGCCGAAGGTATTCCCGGACGGCCTCGGGATTGCCATCGATCAGCTGCGCGGCGAGCGGCAGCTGGTGGAACGCCTGATACCAGAACTCGCTCTGCGCCCGGGCGGTCAGCACCCGGTCACCGGCACCGGGCAGTGGGGGAGAGAGCACCAACGCCGACACCAGATCGGGTTCCATCCGGGCGACGCTCTGAGCGACCCGGCTGCCGACGTCGTACCCCGCGAGCACCACCTGGGAAAGCCTGAGTTCTCTGATGAGCCCGATGATGCTGGCCGCCTGCGCGGTGGCGCTGTAGAAGTGGCGGACGGCGACAGCGTGCTTGTCGGATCCGCCGAATCCGCGCAGGTCGGGGACGATGACATCAGTGGCCCCGGACAGTAGCGGCGCAACCCGTCGATAGTCGTGGCGGTTGCCGGGCCAGCCGTGCAGCAACACCACCGGCGGCGCACCCCTGACGCCGAATCGGTCAAATGCGAGCCGGAAACCGTCCACCGGGGCGCTGCGCGACCACATCGGCCCATTCTGGCCGTCGTTCGACGGTAATGGCTGGTTTTGCCACCGTTAACCGGTCATCTGGATTCGCTCACGGTCGCCCGTGATCACCGCCAGGATGTTGCGCCAGGAGTCTGAGGGCGAATTCAACACATCGGAGTGCGCGTCGAATCCGGCCATGAGGCGGCCGTCGTCGTAATAGCCTGTCGCCAAATGGATTACGCCCGGCATCTCATCCGGGTCGGCGCCGTGCGGACCCCGCGGCAGGCCCTGCACGACCTGAATGAGGTCACCCGGCGCTGTGATCGAGTAGCGCACCACGTCGGGATTACGGTTGTGCCATTCACTCGGATCCTGAACTCCGACACCTGCGCCCGCGGCCGCGACATACATCGTCTGGTCGGCGGTCAGGCCCAACGCTTCGGCGGTGCCCAGGATCGAACCGCCGTAGGAGTGGCCGATGTAGGTGACCGGCACGGGCGCCCGGCCCACCGCCTGTGTGTCGACGGTGCGGTCGACGTCCTCGCTGAACGCCACCAGCCGAGGTGCCATGTCCAGCGCGTATCGCGGGCTGGCGGCCTCGACGACACCGGAAACGAGGTTGCCTCGGGGAAACGGTCCACCCAGGTACGTCAGAACCGCCACATCGCCACCGCCGGCAGCGACAAACCGGCGTGCCGTCGCAGTGTTGGCGGCCGACCCCTCGATCGTCGTGTTCATGCCCGGTACCAGCACCGCGACGCTGCGGGCCGCCGCCAGATCGCCGTTGAGCTCGACGAGCGAGGCTCTCGCCGGGTCAAACGCCACGATCTGCCGGTCGACCCGACGCCCGCCACCTGCCGGATCGTCGACCTCACCGAGCAGCGTGCGGTAGAAGGCGGCGCGGTGCGGATCGGGTTCGTCGAGAATCGCCTGGGCGATGTTGGTGCGATTCGCCGCGATGCGCATCTCCCATGGCACGCCATCGGTGTTGCCGACCTGGCGCGGGAACTCGGCGACGAGCTTGCTCCGCTGTTCGGGTGTCATGGCCGCGATCTGGGCAGCGATCCGATCCTGGCCCATCACGGGCCAGCCGGCCACGACGTCGCCGGGCGCCGCGCCGGCGGGCATCGTCGCGGTGGGCACCGAAAGCGGGGTGGCGAGCGCCTCCTCGATGTCGCGGGCGGCGTCCGCGTCCGCGGCTCCGAGCCGGTCGAGCGCGTCGATCAACCGCCGGGTCAGCTCTTGAGCCCGGACGAGGAGCAACTCGTCGGCCACCCCGCCGTGCCCGCCCGACAGTGCGATCAGCAACGACGAGGGCGCATCGTGGACGGATACCGTGCCGTCGTCGGAGACCGCGAAGCCGTCGGACTCGGCGATCCCCACCAGAGCCAGCACTGCGGAGCGGGCGATCGCGATCTGTTCGGCAGCGTCATGGGCGGCGATCGCGGCAAGCACCATCGCCCGGGCCAGCGCATCGGAGGCCCGCCCGACCGTGAGGGCTTCGTCACGGGCGGCCTCGGCCGCCGAGCCCGTCCACACCTGCTGCGCGCCGATGACCCCCTGGATCACGCCGTCGACACCGGCGTGCACGTCGGTCACCGCGGCCTGCCAGCTGGCTGCGGCCTCACGCAGCGAGTTCGGTTGCCACGCTTGCGCATCGGACACAGTCGGACGCGTTCGGCCCCCCATGCCTCATGCTGACAGATCAGTCGAAAGGCGCGCTCGAGTTATCCACAGGGGCGGCGACCCGCGGCGCCCCTCCCAAACCAGCGACACCGTCAACAGTGTCGTTCGGCGCGGCAGCACTCCGCGTCCGACCAGCAACCAGTAGTCTCGAACAGGTGCAGCGACGAATCATGGGCATCGAGACCGAGTTCGGTGTCACCTGCACGTTCCACGGCCATCGTCGGCTCAGCCCCGACGAAGTCGCCCGGTACCTTTTCCGGCGCGTGGTGTCGTGGGGCCGCAGCTCCAACGTATTTCTGCGCAACGGCGCCCGGCTCTATCTCGATGTGGGCTCCCACCCTGAGTACGCCACCGCCGAATGCGACAGCCTCGTCCAACTGGTCACCCATGACCGCGCCGGTGAGCGCGTGCTGGAAGACCTGCTGATCGACGCCGAGCAGCGACTTGCCGACGAGGGCATCGGTGGCGACATCTACCTGTTCAAGAACAACACCGACTCGGCGGGCAACTCGTACGGCTGCCACGAGAACTACCTCATCGTGCGTGCCGGCGAGTTCTCCCGCATCTCCGACGTGCTGTTGCCGTTCCTGGTGACCCGCCAGCTGATCTGCGGCGCGGGCAAGGTGCTGCAGACACCGAAGGCGGCGACGTTCTGCCTGTCCCAGCGTGCCGAGCACATCTGGGAAGGCGTCTCCTCGGCGACGACGCGGTCCCGGCCGATCATCAACACTCGCGACGAGCCGCACGCCGACGCCGAGAAATACCGGAGGCTGCACGTCATCGTCGGCGACTCCAACATGTGCGAGTCGACCACCATGCTCAAGGTGGGTACGGCGTCGTTGGTGCTCGAGATGATCGAGGCCGGCGTCGCCTTCCGCGACTTCTCGCTGGACAACCCCATCCGGGCGATCCGTGAGGTCAGCCACGACCTCACCGGACGGCGTCCCGTCAGGCTGGCGGGTGGCAGGCAGGCCAGCGCGCTGGACATCCAGCGCGAGTACTACGCCCGCGCCGTCGAGTATCTGCAGAGCCGCGAGCCCAACACTCAGATCCAGCAGGTGGTCGACCTGTGGGGTCGTCAGCTGGATGCGGTCGAAAGCCAAGACTTCGCGAAGGTCGACACCGAGATCGACTGGGTCATCAAGCGCAAGCTGTTCCAGCGCTACCAGGACCGCTACAAAATGGAGCTGTCCGATCCGAAGATCAGCCAGCTGGACCTGGCGTATCACGACATCAAGCGGGGCAGGGGCGTGTTCGACCTGCTGCAGCGCAAGGGGCTGGCCGCGCGGATCACCACGGACGAGGAAATCGAGGCCGCGGTGAACACCCCGCCCCAGACCACCAGGGCCAAGCTGCGCGGCGAGTTCATCTACGCCGCACAGGAGGCGGGTCGCGATTTCACCGTCGACTGGGTCCACCTCAAGCTGAACGATCAGGCGCAGCGCACCGTGCTGTGCAAGGACCCGTTCCGTTCGGTCGACGAACGCGTCAAGCGGTTGATCGCCTCTATGTGAGGCGGCGGTGCAGCGACACCGCATAGTCGCCGCCGTGGAACGGTTCGCGATCCCAGGTCGCCCAGCGATCGACCAACTCCAGGCCCGCGGCGGCGCAGGCCGTGTCGTAGTGGTCGAGTGTCAGCCGGCCCGTGGTGAGCTGGAATCCCGCGACGAACAATCCGCCGGGCGCCAGAAGGGATGCGAGCTGGGAGATGACCGTCGCCTCGGTTCCGCGGGCGACGAAGATCATCACGTTGCCCGCCAACGCGACGACGTCGAACTCCGAGTCAAGATGCGCGCTCGCCTCGCTCAGGTCCGCCAAAATCCATCGCAGTTCAGGTGCCTTGGCGCGGGCCGCGGAGAGCATGCCCTCGTCGAGGTCCATGCCGGTCACCGAGAATCCACGAGCCGCCAGCTCGATCGCCACCCGGCCGGTCCCGCATCCCGCGTCGAGCACGCGACTTCCACCCGTCTCGCGGAGCAGCGACTCGATCAGATCGGCCTCGCCGTGGATACTCTGACCTGCGGCGGCCAGTTGACGCCACCGCTCGTCGTACGCGTCGCCACGGGGTGCGTCGGTGTCCTGCCAACGACTGCCCACAACTCACCCTAAGCTCATAGGAGTGGCGATTTCCAAAGTCGAACGGTTGATGAACCTCGTCATCGCCTTGCTGTCGACGCGCACCTTCATCACCGCCGAGCGAATCCGCGAAACGGTGTCCGGCTACTCCGACAGCGCCAGTGACGAGGCGTTCTCCCGCATGTTCGAACGCGACAAGAACGAGCTGCGTGACCTGGGCATCCCGCTCGAGACGGGTCGTGTCTCCCAGTTCGACCCGACCGAGGGATATCGGATCAATCGCGAGGCGTACGCGCTGCCCGCGGTCGAGCTGACCGCGGACGAAGCCGCGGCCGTCGCCGTGGCGACGCAGCTGTGGGAGTCTCCCGAGCTCATCACCGCCACCCAGGGCGCGCTGCTCAAGTTGAGGGCCGCGGGGGTCGACGTCGATGCGCCGCACTCCGATGTAGCGATCACGTCGACCGCGGCGCTGCCGAGTATGCGAGGTTCGGAGGAAGTGCTGGGAATTCTGTTGTCCGCCATAGATTCTCGACAGACAGTGCAGTTTCCGCACCGGCCGTCGCGCGGCGAGCCCTATGTGACACGGACCGTCGAGCCGTGGGGCGTGATCACCAACAGGGGACGCTGGTACCTGGTCGGACACGATCGCGACCGTGACGACACCCGCACGTTCCGGCTCTCCCGCATCGGAGCCGAGGTGACGACGATCGGCCCGCCGGGAGCGGTGCAACGTCCCGAGGGGACCGATCTACGCCAGATCGTCGAGCGTGCGGTTGGCGAGTTCCCGAGCAGCGGGCACGCGAGGGTGTGGGTCGCCGACGGCCGCGCGACCGCGCTGCGGCGCCGAGCGACCGTCATCGGTCCCCGCACTTTAAACGGCCGGGCCGGCGAGGAGATCGAGCTGGACATCGGGATGATCGACAGGCTGGCACGAGAGGTCGCGAGTTACGGTCCCGACGCCGTCGCGTTGGAACCCGAGGCGCTGCGGGCGGATGTGCTGGATCGGCTGCGCGCACAGGCACGTCAGACGGACGAGGTGCGGGCATGACCGCGATATCGACACGGCTGGTGCGGCTGCTGAACATGGTCCCGTACTTCCAGGCCAACCCGAGGATCACCTACACCGAAGCGGCATCCGATCTCGGCGTGAGCGTCAAGCAATTGCGTGACGACCTCAACCAGCTGTGGATGTGCGGGCTGCCCGGTTACGGTCCCGGAGACCTCATTGATTTCGAATTCTCCGGTGACACAATCGAAGTCACGTTCAGCGCGGGTATCGACCACCCGTTGCGGCTGACATCGCCCGAGGCGACGGGAGTGCTGGTGGCGTTGCGTGCGCTGGCCGAAGTGCCGGGCATGGTCGATCCGGAGGCCGCCCGCAGCGCCATCGCGAAGATCGAATCGGCCGCGGGTGTGGTCGGACATGGTGAGGGCACGACGGCGGCGGCGGTCGACGAGCGCGCGCCGATCGAAAGTGAGGCCGCCGCGGCGGTACGGGCAGCCGCGCGCGACGGGCGAGCCCTGGCGATCGAGTACTACTCGGCATCGCACGACATGCTCTCGAGCCGCGTCGTCGACCCGATTCGCGTCGTGCTGGTCGCCGACCACAGCTATCTGGAGGCGTGGTGTCGATCGGCTGAGGGCGTGCGGTTGTTCCGCTTCGACCGCATCGTCGACGCGCATGTCCTCGACGAGCCCTCCGCGCCGCCACCACCGGCCGTGCAGGCCGGACCCGACACGTCGCTGTTCGACGCGGACCCGTCGTTGCCCTCCGCACTTCTGCTCATCGATCGTTCGGCCTCGTGGATGTTCGATTACTACCCGCTGCGGGAGATCCGTGAGCTGCCCGACGGCGGCTGGGAGGCGGCGATGACCTACGCCTCCGAGGACTGGATGACCCGGTTCGTGCTCGGCTTCGGTTCGGCGGTACGGGTCCTGGAACCCCAGTCGCTGGCCGACCGGGTCAGGGAATCCGCCGCCACGGCGCTCAGCGCCTACGGCGTCGCCGGGTAGACTCGTCCCCGTCGTCTGGAGGTGACCAAATTGGGCGGTCTACAACCCTGGCATTGGGTAATCGTCATCGCAGTATTCGTCCTGCTCTTCGGTGCCAAGAAGCTCCCGGACGCGGCGCGATCGCTCGGCAAGTCGATGCGGATCTTCAAGTCCGAGATCAAGGAGATGCAGTCCGACTCCAAGCCGGACACTCCGTCATCGGAGGCCGGCCGGCCTGTTGCGTCGCCGACCCCGATCGCCTCGGAACGCGCCGACTCGAGCGCCGCCCCGGCCCCGGAGAACGCGCCGCCGGACCAGCGACCGGCCTGACCGACGCAGACCCACCGCACGCGGCGTAACGCCGCGTCATAGGCATCGCCGTGCAGACCCCCGGAATCTTCAAGAAGCTCGACCCTCGCCGGCGCCGTTCGCAGGTCAACCCCGACGGCACCATGTCGCTTGTCGAGCATCTCCACGAACTGCGGACACGCCTGCTGCTCTCCGTCGCCGCGATTGTGCTGACGACGATCCTCGGGTTCCTGTGGTACAGCCACGGCGCCTTCGGACTGCCCAGTCTGGGCGACTGGCTGCGCGGCCCCTACTGTGCGCTGCCCGCCTCCGACCGCGCGACGATCGCACCCGACGGGGCGTGCCGCCTGCTCGCCACCGCGCCATTCGACCAGTTCATGCTGCGCCTCAAGGTCTCGCTGACCGCGGGGATCGTGATGGCCTGTCCCGTCTGGCTGTATCACCTATGGGCGTTCATCACCCCTGGCCTGTACAAGAAGGAACGGCGCTTCGCCGTCGCGTTCGTCGCCATCGGCGCCATCCTGTTCATCGCGGGAGCGGTGCTGGCCTACGTGGTGCTGTCCACCGCCCTCGGTTTCCTGCTGACCGTCGGCAACGACGTCCAGGTGACGGCGCTGTCCGGCGACCAGTACTTCGGATTCCTGATCAACCTGCTGCTCGTGTTCGGCTTCAGCTTCGAATTCCCGCTGCTGATCGTGATGCTGAACTTCGTCGGGGTGCTGCCGTACGCGAAGCTCAAGACCTGGCGACGCGGCCTCATCTTCGCCCTGTTCGTGTTCGCGGCGTTCTTCACGCCGGGCTCGGATCCCTTCTCGATGCTGGCACTGGCCTTGGCCTTGACAGTGCTGCTGGAGTTCGCGATCCAGATCGCCCGCCTCCACGACAGGCGCAAAGCCCGTCGCGAGGCCCTCGACGAGGTTCCCGACGAACAGGCGGCGCCGATCGGCGGTGTCGAGCAGATCGACGCGCCCACCGCCGTGCCGACGGCCTCGCGGCTCGTGGTCGATGACGACGCCACCTGACGGGCCCCTGCTGGCGGGCTTCACCGAAGGGCTGGCATTCAGTCTCGACCCCTTCCAGCGGACCGCGTGCGAGGCGCTGGAGAACGGCCATGGCGTGCTGGTCTGCGCGCCGACGGGTGCAGGCAAGACCGTGGTGGGCGAGTTCGCCGTCCACCTGGCGCTGGCAGCGGGCCGGAAGTGCTTCTACACCACCCCCATCAAGGCGCTGAGCAACCAGAAGCACAACGACCTGGCCCGCCGATACGGCCCCGAGAAGATCGGTCTGCTGACCGGCGATCAGTCGATCAACGGCGACGCAGACATCGTTGTCATGACGACCGAAGTGCTGCGAAACATGCTGTATGCGAATTCGCCTGCGCTACAAGGCCTCTCTCACGTCGTCATGGACGAGGTCCACTTCCTGGCAGATCGGATGCGCGGTGCGGTCTGGGAGGAGGTGATCCTCCACCTGCCCGACGACGTCCTGCTGGTGAGTCTGTCGGCGACAGTGAGCAACGCCGAAGAGTTCGGCGGCTGGATCCAGACGGTGCGCGGCGACACCACGGTGGTTGTCGACGAACACCGACCCGTCCCGCTGTGGCAGCACGTCATGGTCGGCAAGCGGGTGTTCGACCTGTTCGACTATCGCGCGACGGGCGCGAAACATGCTTCGCGGCGGCCTGGGCGCGAGTTGCTGGTCGATCCGGAGTTGTTGCGGCACATCTCACATCGGCTTGAAGCCGACCGGCTCGCCGACTGGCAGCCGCGCGGCCGGGGTCGTAATCGTGACCGCCCGAGCATCTACCGGGGCCCGAGCCGGCCCGACGTGATCGGCACCCTGGAGCGGGAGAACCTGCTGCCCGCGATCACGTTCATCTTCTCGCGGGCCGGCTGCGACGCCGCCGTCAAGCAGTGCCTGCGCTCGTCGCTGCGGCTCACGACGAACGAAGAGCGCGCCCGCATTGCCGAGGTGATCGACCGCCGGTGCGCTGACCTGCCCGAAGCCGACCTGATCATCCTCGACTACCACGAATGGCGCGAGGGGCTGCTGCGCGGCCTCGCGGCCCACCACGCCGGCATGCTGCCGGTGTTCCGTCACACCGTGGAAGAGTTGTTCGTCGCAGGGCTGGTGAAGGCTGTCTTCGCCACGGAGACACTGGCTTTGGGAATCAACATGCCAGCGCGGACAGTGGTGCTCGAACGCCTGGTGAAGTTCAACGGCGAACAGCACATGCCGTTGACGCCGGGGGAGTACACGCAATTGACCGGCCGCGCCGGACGCCGGGGCATCGACGTGGAGGGCCACGCGGTCGTGCTGTGGACTCCCGATGTCGATCCCGCCGAGGTCGCCGGTCTCGCGTCCACCCGTACCTTCCCGCTGCGCAGTTCCTTCGCGCCGTCGTACAACATGACCATCAACCTCGTGCACCAGATGGGTCCCGCGCAGGCGCACAAGCTGCTGGAGAGTTCGTTTGCGCAGTACCAGGCGGACCGGTCGGTCGTGGGTTTGGTGCGCGGCATCGAACGTGGCGAAAAGATGCTCGAGGAGATCGCGGCCGAACTCGCCGACGGCGAGCCGATAAAGGGTCGAGAGCTTCCGATTCTGAACTATGTGCGGCTGCGGCTGCAGATCTCCGAACGCGAGCGGGCACAGTCCAGGGCGTCACGGCTGCAACGGCGCAAAGCTGCCAACGACGCACTCGAGTCGCTGCGCCGCGGTGACATCATCACCATCACCCAGGGCAGGCGAGGCGGCCTGGCCGTGGTTTTGGAACCCGCCCGCGACAGCGAAGATCCACGACCGCTCGTGCTGACCGAACACCGCTGGGCCGGACGGATCTCCTCCGCGGACTACTCAGGGGCATCGGCGCCGCTGGGGTCCATGACGCTGCCGAAGCGGGTGGAACACCGTAACCCCCGAGCCCGACGCGACCTCGCGTCGGCGTTGCGCTCGGCCGCCGCCGGACTCGACGCTCCCTCGGGCAAGCGCAAGCGCAGCGGCGAGCCCGCCGAACGCGACGTCGATCCCGAATTGGCGTCGCTGCGTGAGCAGGTTCGTCGCCATCCCGCACATCAACTGGCCGATCGAGAGGAAAAGGCGCGGCTTGCCGAGCGGTATCTGCGCGTCGAGCGGGACAACGAACAGATCCGGCAGAAGGTCGCGGCGGCGACGAATTCACTGGCGCGTACGTTCGACAAGATCGTGACGCTGCTGACCGAGCGGGGCTTCATCGAGGCCGGCGCGGGTGCGGCCGATCCGAAGGTCACCGACGACGGCCGGCTGCTGGCCAGGATCTACAGCGAGAGCGATCTACTGGTCGCCGAATCCCTGCGCAGCGGCATCTGGGAGGGCCTGGATGCCGCGGAGTTGGCGGCTGTGCTGTCGGCGGTGCTCTACGAGTCGCGCGGTGACACGCCGACCGCACCGGGTGGCGCCGATGTCGCGACCGGCAAGATGCGGCGCGCGCTGAATCAGACCCGCCGGCTGTGGACCGAACTGCGCGCCGACGAACAGCGCCACCGGATCAGTCACAGCCGCGAACCTGACGAAGGGTTCGTCGCCGCCATTCATCGCTGGGCCTCGACCGGCGACCTCACCAGAGCACTGGCGGCATCGGACGCCGGCGGCACCGGGTCCCCGCTGTCGGCGGGGGATTTCGTACGCTGGTGCCGCCAAGTTCTGGACCTACTCGATCAGGTGCGCAACGCAGCGCCCGACCCAGCGCTGCGGGCGACCGCGAAACGCGCGATCAACGACGTTCGGCGCGGCGTCGTAGCTGTTGATGCGGGGTAGGGTGTGGCAAGCACAGCACCGGGTGATCAAGGAGTGAGATGAGCGGACCGCAGGGATCTGACCCGACGCAGCACTGGACCGGCGGCCAGCAGCCGGACCAGCCCGCGGAGCAGCCGGCGAGCGATCCGACCAACCAGTGGCAGCAGCAGCCCGCGGCCAGCGAGCCGACCACGGCCGCGCCGCAGTGGCAGCCGCCGGCGTATGACCCGTCGCAACAACAGCCGCAACCGGCGTATGACCCGTCGCAACAGCAGCAGTACGGCCAGTACCCGCAGCAGCCGGCATACCAGCCGCCGCAGGAGTACCAGCAGCCCACCGAGTACGGCCAGCAGGCCTACCCGCAGCAGGGTCAGTACGGCCAGCAGCCCGGCTATGACCCGTCCAGCCAGTACGCGACGCAGTACGGCCAGCCCGGCCAGTACGGCCAGCAACCGACGCAGTACGGCCAGCCCGCGCAGTACGGCCAGCAACCCGGTCAGTTCGGGCAGCCCGGGCAGTACGGAGCGCCCGGCACCGAGGAGGGGTCGAAGCGCTCACTGGCGGTCATCGGCGGTGTGATCGGCCTGCTCGCGGCGGCCATCGTGGCCGTGGTGCTCGTGTTGGGCTTCTGGAAGCCCGGGTTCTTCGTCACCACCAAGCTCGATATCGATGCAGCGCAGACCGGCGTACAGCGGGTACTGACCGATGAGGCCAATGGCTACGGCGCCAAGAACGTATCCAACGTCAAGTGCAACGACGGCCAGAACCCGACGGTCGAGAAGGGTGGCACCTTCGACTGCGAGGTCAGCATCGACGGCACCAAGCGTCAGGTGACGGTGACCTTCCAGGACGACAGCGGCACCTACGAGGTCGGCCGCCCCAAGTAACTAGCGGTTCGGCAGGCCGTCCAAAGCTTTCTGCAGCCGGGCGATCGACGACGTGACGCCATACTGCTCGGCGAGTTCGGCGACCTTGCGCGGATGTTCGGCGGCCAGCGGCAGCGCGTCCGACGCCGTGGACCAGTCGAGTTCGGCGTCGGGAGCCAGGTTGCTCGCAACCTTCACCACGGGCCCCGCCTTCTCGATGTAGTCGGCAGCCGCCAGCAGTTTCGTCCGATACGCCTTGGGCATCTTGAATTTCGGATCGTGTGCGGCGGCCAGGATGTTCTCCAGCGAGCCGTGCTGCGCCAGTAGCGTCGCGGCCGTCTTGTCCCCGACACCCGGCACACCGGGCAGGCCGTCGGACGGATCACCGCGCAGCAATGCGAGTTCGGCGTAGGCGGCGCCGGCCCGGTGCACCGGCACCCCGTAGGTGTCGGCCACTTCGTCGGGCCCCCATTTGGTCGCCTTCGCCAGGCCACGGCCCAGGTATAGCACCCGGACCGGCACCGGCTCGTCGCGGACGAGCTGCAAGAGGTCCCGGTCGCCGCTGACGACGACCACAGGGTCGCGTCGCTCGTGGATGGTCAACGCGCCCAGGATGTCGTCGGCCTCGCATTCCGGTGCGCCCGCGGTCGCGATGCCGAACGCGTCCAGCATCTGCATGATCATGTCCACCTGCGGCGTCAGGTCGTCGGGCACCTCCTCGACGTCAGGCTCGTCGCCGGGGTTCTCCTCCACCACGCGGTGCGCCTTGTACGACGGGATCAGGTCGACCCGCCACTGGGGTCGCCAGTCGTCGTCGCGGCACACCACGAGGCGACTCGGGCGTTCACGGGTGATGACCGTCGCGACGGCGTCCAGGAAGCCGCGCAGCGCATTGACCGGACGCCCGTCGGGCGCCGTGATCGACGAGGGCACACCGAAGTACGAGCGAAACCACATGCTGGCGCCGTCCAGCAAGACCAGGGGAGCGGACACGGTTTAAGACAGTAGCGTGGGTTACGGCCTTCGCCCTCGACGGCAACCTGATCGAGGTCGCCAGCTATCGAGTCGATTAGCCTGAAACTCATGCCCGCCAGTAGCACTGCGCGATTCGACACCGAGGTATACGCACAACGCCTGCGGGCGGCCGCCGCCGCGGCAGCCGAGGCGGGCCTGGCCGGCCTGGTCATCACGCCGGGCTACGATCTGCGATATCTGGTCGGCTCCCGTGCGCAGACCTTCGAACGCCTGACGGCGCTGGTGCTGCCCACGTCCGGCGAGGCCACCGTGGTGGTACCGCGGCTGGAGTTGGCGTCGCTGAGAGACTCGGCGATCACCGAATTGCCTGTGGCGGTAAGAGATTGGGTCGACGGCGACGATCCGTACGCGTTGGTGGCCGATGCGCTCGGCGGGGCGCCGGCGGAGTCGTCTGGACGGACCGCCGTCGCTGTCGCGGTCACGGACGCGATGCCGGCGTTGCACCTCCTTCCGCTGGCCGAGGTGCTCGGGGTGGTGCCCGTGCTGGCCACCGACGTGCTGCGCCGGTTGCGAATGATCAAGGATCCCGCCGAGATCGACGCACTGCGCAAGGCGGGGGCGGCGATCGACCGGGTGCACGCTCGCGTCCCTGAGTTCCTGGTGCCCGGCCGCACCGAGGCCGACGTGGCGGTCGATATCGCGGAAGCGATTGTCGCCGAGGGGCATTCGGAGGTCGCATTCATCATCGTCGGCTCCGGGCCGCATGGTGCCGACCCGCACCACGAATGCTCTGACCGTGAACTGCGGGCAGGCGACATCGTCGTCGTGGACATCGGCGGCCCGTACGAGCCCGGCTACAACTCCGACTCCACCCGGACGTACAGCATCGGTGAGCCCCATCCCGAGGTCGCCCGGCGCTACGCCGTTCTCCAGCGCGCCCAGCAGGCCGCGGTGGACGCCGTGCGGCCCGGCGTCACCGCAGAGCAGGTCGACGCCACCGCCCGCGACCTGCTGGCCGCCGAAGGACTGGCCGACGCGTTCGTCCACCGCACCGGCCACGGCATCGGGTTGTCGGTACACGAGGAGCCCTACATCGTCGCGGGCAACGATCTGCCCCTCGAGGAGGGCATGGCGTTCTCCGTCGAGCCAGGCGTCTATTTCCCTGGCCAGTGGGGTGCGCGGATCGAGGACATCGTGATCGTCACGGCTGACGGCGCCCTCTCGGTCAACAACCGCCCCCACGACCTGGTCGTGGTTCCCGCGGGCCCGGCCGCCTCCGGCTAGTCCGGAGCACGATCGAGCAGGTCCGAGGACCCCAGCACACGCTCGACTCGGACCTCGATCACCACGCGCTTGGGGTTGGGCCGTGGCGTGCGGTAGCGCTGCGCGTACCGCAATTCGGCATCACGCACGGCGTCCGCGTCAGGGTTGACCGTCGCCTTGCCTTCCAGGGACAGCCACCGCGCGCCGTCGACCTGGCTCAGGACCGCGACACCCTGCTTCTCGGCGTTGACCGCCTTTTGGGAGCCGCCCGAGGTGATCACCCGGGCGATGTGCGTCTTGGGATCGAAGGTGAAGCCCACGGCCACCACGTGCGGCGAATTGTCCGACCGGAGCGTAGCCAGCATGGCCAAGTGGCGTTCGGAGAGGAACGCGATCGCGTCGTTGGTGAGTCGGGTTGTCGCCCGACGACTTGACTGGGCCATCAGGGCCCAACTTAGCGCAGGCCATAATCGCAACCGTGGATGACACGGCCGATACCGACTTCGTCGTGATCTTCGGCGGACGCAGCGAGATCGGATTGGAGGTGGCGAAGCGGTTGGCGCCCGGCTCGACCGTGCTGCTGGCGGCGCGCCGCTGCGGCGATCTCGATCACCAGGTTGCGGCCGTGCGGGCCGCCGGCGCCGCCGCGGTGGCGGTGCGTGAATTCGATGCCGACGCGCTGGAAACGCACCGCCCGCTCGTCGACTCCATCGTCGCCGACTTCGGTCCGATCGACACCGCGGTGCTCGCCTTCGGGATTCTCGGCGACCAGGCCCGCGCCGAGCGGGACCCCGCGCATGCGGCGGCGATCCTGCACACCGACTTCGTGGCACAGGCCAGCCTCTTGACAGTGCTGACCGCGACGATGTCAGCCGTGGGTGCTGGCCGCATCGTGGCGTTCTCGTCGATCGCGGGCGCCCGCGTGCGGCGGGCCAACTACGTCTACGGTTCGGCCAAAGCGGGACTCGAAGGCTTCTGCAGCGGGCTGGCCGACGCGCTGCACGGATCCGGGGTGCGGCTACTGGTGGTGCGGCCAGGGTTCGTGATCGGACGGATGACCGAGGGCATGAAGCCCGCGCCACTGTCGAGCACCCCGCAGCAGGTGGCGGACGCGGTAGTGCGGGCACTGCGCAAGGGCCGCGGCGCGGTATGGGTTCCCGGGGCGATCGCAGTACTGGCGTTCGCCTTCCGAATGACGCCGCGGTTCGTGTGGCGAAGGATGCCCAGATGATCATCGTCGTCGGAATCGGCGCCGACGGCATGTCCGGGCTGGCGCAGGCGTCGCGGGCCGAATTGGCCCGGGCCACAGCCGTTCACGGGTCACGACGTCAGCTGGATCTGCTCGACGACAGTGTCACCGCTGTGCGCCGGGCGTGGCCGGCACCGATGTTGCCGGCGCTGCGCACGATCCTCGACGGGGCCACCGGCGATGTGCACGTGGTGGCGAGCGGCGACCCGCTGCTGCACGGCGTGGGCAGCTCGCTGATCCGGTTGCACGGCGCCGACAATGTCGTCGTGCTGCCGCACGTCTCGTCGGTGACGCTGGCGTGTTCGCGGGTCGGGTGGGCGGTGCAGGACACCGAGATCATCAGCCTCGTCACCAGCGAGCCACACACCGCGGTGCGGCGCGGCGGGCAGGCCGTCGTGCTGTCCCGGGACGCCACCAGCCCGGCGGCGTTGGCAAGCTTGCTCACCGACACCGGGCGCGGCGACTCGGAGCTCACGGTGCTCGAGCAGCTCGGCGGGCCTGCGGAGCGCCGCCGCTCGGCCACCGCCCGCGAGTGGGCGACCCGCCCGCCGGGCGATGTCGACGATCTCAACGTGATCGCCGTGCGGTACCTGCCCGATGAGCGACGGTTCGCGATCATGCCGGACGAGGTATACGCCAACGACGGTCAGATCACCAAGCAGCCGGTGCGCGCGTTGACCCTGGCCGCGCTCGCACCGAGGCCGGGCGAACTGCTGTGGGACGTCGGGGCCGGGTCGGGAAGCATCGCGATCGAGTGGTGCCGCAGCGGACCCGGTTGCCATGCGGTCGCATTCGAACGCGACGAAGAGCGACGCAAGCGCATCACCGAGAACGCGATTGCCTTCGGCGCCCGCGTCGAGGTTCAGTTCGACGCACCCGGAGCATTCGATTCCGTGCCGCCGCCCGCTGCGATCTTCATCGGCGGGGGTCTGACGCAGCCGGGCCTGCTCGAGGCTTGCTACGACCGGCTGACGGTGGGCGGACGCCTGGTCGTGAACACCGTGACCGTCGAGTCGGAAGCGGTTGTCGCTGCTTGGTATTCGCGATACGGCGGGGATCTTGTCCGATTCGAGTATCAACGGGGCGAGCCGCTGGGCGGGTTCACCGGGTGGCGGCCGGCGATGCCCATCACGCAGTGGTCGGTGACCAAACGATGACCGTGTACTTCATCGGGGCAGGCCCGGGCGCGGCTGATCTCATCACCGTGCGCGGCCAACGGCTGCTCAATCGCTGCCCCGTCTGCCTTTATGCCGGCTCGATCATGCCCGAAGACCTGCTCGCACTGTGCCCACCCGAGGCGAGGGTGATCGACACCGGCCACCTGGCATTGGACGCGATCATCGCCGAGATCGCCGACGCCGACGCCGCGGGCCATGATGTGGCCCGGCTGCATTCCGGCGATCCGTCGATCTACAGCGCGGTCGCTGAGCAGTGCCGCCGCCTCGACGCGCTTGGCATCGACTACGAAATCGTGCCCGGTGTACCGGCTTTCGCGGCGGCCGCCGCAGCACTCGGACGAGAGCTCACCGTGCCGGGAGTGGCGCAGACCGTCACGCTCACGCGGGTGGCGACACTGTCGACGGCGATGCCGCCGGGCGAGGATCTGGCGACGCTGTCGGCCACCGGCGGCACCCTGGTTCTCCACCTCGCCGCCGCACAGATCGATGCGATCGTTCCGCAGTTGCTGGCGGGCGGATACCGGGCCGAAACGCCGTGTGCCGTCGTGGCGTTCGCCAGTTGGCCCCAACAACAGATCGTCCGGTGCGCGCTCGCCGATCTCGCCGAGCAGATGCAGTCGGCCGAGATCACCCGGACCGCAGTGATCGTCGTCGGCGAGGTGCTCGCCGACGAGGGCTTCGCCGACAGTTATCTCTATTCCGCCGGTCGGGCCCGCGGGGAACGGCATTGATGCGGATCCTGTTGCTGGGCGGTACGTCTGAGGCCCGTGCGCTGGCGGCCCGGTTGCATCCTGATGTCGAGGTCATCAGTTCCTTGGCCGGCCGGGTGCCCGACCCGGCGCTGCCGGTGGGTGAGGTGCGAATCGGCGGGTTCGGCGGTGTCGGCGGTCTGCGGAACTGGTTGGGTGAACACGTTGTCGACGCGGTCGTCGACGCCACCCATCCGTTCGCGGCGACCATCACGGCCAATGCCGCGGCGGCCTGCGCGGAACTCGGGGTGCCGCATCTGCTCCTGGCCCGGCCCGCCTGGCCCCCCGGTGACGCCATCGTGGTGATGTCCGACGTGCAGGCCGCAGAAGCGGTTGCCGAACAAGGATTTTCGCGGGTCCTCCTGACGACGGGACGTACCGGCACAGCCGCATTCAAAGATTCCGATGCCTGGTTTCTGATCCGCGCGGTGACCGCGCCGGATGCCGAGAGCCTGCCGGCGCTCCATCAGATCCTGTTGTCACGCGGCCCCTACCGCTACGAGGGTGAGCTGGAGTTGTTGCGTGCACACCGCATCGACGCGTTGGTGACCAAGAACAGCGGCGGCGCGATGACCCGACCCAAGCTCGACGCCGCGGCCGCGCTGAGCATTCCCGTTGTCATGGTCGAGCGGCCGGCGCTGCCGCCGGACGTCCTCACGGTGAGCACGGTCGACGACGCGGTCGCGTGGGTCAGGACGACTGGTAGGAGTTGATCAGTTCGAGCGTTTCCAGATCGCGGATGGCCTGACAGCCGCGGCTGAGCATGGCCAGCATCATGTCGTCGCCGCGGTCGGTGGTGGCCGCGAAGGCGGTACCGAGTGCGACGAGCAGCGGAACCTGTACGGCGCCGAGGCGGTAGTCGCGCCAACAGGTTTCGGCGTCGTAATCCGAGATTCCGTACCCGAGCAGCGCTTGGTGGTAGGCCTCGACGAGGCCGCGCTCGACGTCGGCGCGCAACCCCGGTTCCAGGCTCGTCCCGGTGAAGTAGGCGAGGTCGCGCCCCGGCAGTCCGATTCCGACGGTCTGCCAGTCGACGACGGTGATGCGGGTGCGGTCCGGGTCGAACAGCATGTTGTCGAGCCGGTAGTCGCCATGCATGAGCGCGAATCGTTTCGGCTCGGCCCTCAGCCACGCGGTGACGGAAGCCATTGAAGCGACCAGGGTTTCCTGATCCTCGGGGCTGATGCGCGCGCCGAGCCTGTCGAGCACGATGTCGGCGGCCATCTTCGAGATGTCGCCGAGTCCCTTGGCGGCGTCGTCGTCACCGGGTTTCGGCATGGCGATGGCGGCCAGATCCATCCACTCCGGATCACACCAGCTTGGGCCGTGCAGGCCGGCCAGCGCTTTCACCGCCAGCGTGGCCTCCTGTACAGAGCACCCGGCGATCTGATCGCCCTGCACCGCAGGCGCCATGTCGCCGAGCAGCAACACGACATCGGCGCCGTCGGAGGAGATGTCGCAGTAGAAACTCTGGGGTACCGGGATTCGCATCCGGTCGGCGATCCGCGAGTAGAACTCGACCTCCGACCGGTATCCGAGCGCCACGCGTTCGCGGACCGCGTCGTCTTGCGCGGACAGCTTGACCGCAAACGAGTTCGGCAGGCCCGCCCGCGGAGTGGCATACGTCGCCGAAACCCGATACGTCGCACCTGTCTGGCCGGTACCGATCGCGGTGACGTCGACGTCGCTCACGTCCGCGTCGAGCACCGACCCCAGCCATGCCGCCGTTACATCTTCGGGTCCGTGTGGAATGCCCATGGTCGTCAGATCCTAGGTGGGGTAGCGCCGGGGCGTGAAGACGGTGTCCCCGGCGTCGCTCAGGTACCACTGCGTCTGTGACGAACCGACGATCAGCAGGGTGCGCATGTCGACGTCGGCCGGATCGAGATCGGCCAGCCGCACGACCCGCACCTCTTCGGCGGGACCCGAGACGTCGCGGCCGATCACCACGGGCGTTCCCGGATCGCGGTGTTCGAGCAACACGTCGCGCATTGCCCCGACCTGCCAGGTTCTGCTCTTGGATGCGGGATTGTAGATGGCCAGCACCAGGTCGGCCGTCGCGGCGGCGGTCAGTCGCGCCGCGATCACCTCCCACGGCTTGAGCCGGTCGGACAGCGAGATGACGGCGTAGTCGTGGCCCAGCGGCGCCCCGACCCGGCTCGCGACAGCCTGCGCCGCGGTCATCGCGGGGATGACCCGCACCTCCACTCCGGGCCATTCCTTGGCCTCCTCGAGCACCGCGGTCGCCATCGCGAACACTCCAGGGTCCCCGGAGGACACCACCGCGACGGCGCGGCCCTGTTCGGCCAGCGTGCATGCCAAGCGGGCCCGGGCAGGTTCATCGGTGTTGTCGCTGGGGTGGCGGCGCTGACCGTCGCGAGTGCCGACGCGGTCCAGGTATGGGCCGTACCCGATGAGGTCGGTGGCCAACGCGAGCTCCCGTCGGCTCTGCGGGGTCATCCACTCGATATCACCCGGCCCGAGTCCGACCACCGCGACGCTGCCGCGCTGCGTCTCGGGCCGGGGGGTGCCCGGCAGCATCGCCAGCGAGAAGTAAGGCACTGATGTCTCGTCGACGTCCGCGGCGGCCAGCACTCGTTGCGCCGGTGTGCTCGCGCGCTCGACGTAGAAGGTCTCATCGAGGCGACCAGCCGACGAAAGCGCTTCGCGCACTGCCGGATACGAACGGCCGAGCTTGAGGACGACCGCCGCGTCGGTGTCGGCCAGCCTGCGTTTGAGTTCGTCGACCGGAAGGGTCCCCGGCAGGATCGTCAGCACCTCCTCGCCCTGGACCAGGGGAGTGCCGGTCGCCGCCGACGCGGCGCTCACCGACGTGACGCCGGGGACAATCACCGCGTCGAACCGCTCGGTCAGCCGGGTGTGCATGTGCATATAGGAGCTGTAGAACAGCGGATCGCCCTCCGCGAGCAGGGCGACGTCGCGGCCCGCCTCGAGATGTACCGCGATCCGGTCGGCGGACTCGCGGTAGAAGTCCTCCATTGCTCCGGCATAGCCGCCGGGATGTTCCGTGGTCTCGGTGGTCACCGGGTACACCAGGTGCTCTTCGATCTGGCCGGCACGTAGGTAAGGCTCGGCGATGCCGCGCGCGATGCTCTTCCCGTGCCGGGCGCTGTGGTAGGCGACGACGTCGGCCGCACGGATGACCCGCGCCGCCTTGACCGTCACCAGCTCAGGGTCGCCGGGACCGAGCCCGACGCCCCAGAGGGTTCCTCGATGACCTGTCATTCGCGTTCTTGCGCAATCGAATTCACGGCGGCCGCGGCCATCGCGCTGCCGCCGCGGCGGCCCTTGACCACCAGATACGACATCCCACGCGGCCGCTCGATCAACTCCTGTTTGGACTGTGCGGAGCCGACGAACCCGACCGGTCCGCCGAGCAGCGCGGCGGGCGTGGGAGCGCCGTCGTCGACGAGTTCGAGGAGGCGGAACAACGCGGTCGGCGCGTTGCCGATGGCGACCACCGCACCACCGAGCCGGTCGGCCCACAGGTCGACGCCCGCGGCGGACCGTGTGGTCCCGAGTCGCTCGGCCAGCTCGGGCGCCCGCTCGTCGGAGACAAGCGAGACGACCTCGTTACCGGCCGGCAGCCGAGATTTCGTGATGCCGGCGGCCACCATCGACGAATCGCACAGCACCGGGGCTCCGGCGACGAGTGCGGCGTGGGTCTTCGCGACGACGCGGTCGCTGTAGGCGACGTGATCGGCGACGTCGACTTGCCCGCAGGTGTGGATCAGCCGGACCACGACGCGTGCGACGTCATCGGGAAACCGCGACAGGTCCGCTTCGTCGCGGATGGTCGCGAACGACTGCCGGTAGATTTCGGCGGCGTCGCGGATGTAGTCGAGCACCCGATCACCCTACGGGTGAGTGTCTCGCGGTCGGTATCCGTCTCCGGTCGCGACCAGCACGTCACCTATCGCAGGGCTGCCGCAGGCGCGGTCGCATCCGACGAAGTGCCGATGACCGGCGGCGCGCTCAGACGCGGCCACGGCAGCGGCCGCGTCGGCCCGGACGTCGGCAGCGGAGCGCTCACAGCCCGGGCTTCCGGTGCAGGCACTGACCGACAACCACGGTGAGTTCTCGTCGAACACCAGACCCATGGGCGCCAGTACCCGCAGCGCAACGTCGGCGACATCTTCGGTGAGGTCGAAGACGAGCACCGAACGCCAGGGCGTGATTACCATCGGCGCGTTGATGGCCGCAAGGTACTCGGCGACGCGCGCGTTGAGGACGCCCAGCGGAACAGCGGCGCCCAGCGCGACGCGGCCGTCGTTCTGCTCGATCCAGCCGACCGGTGGCCGACTCACCCGGGACCACGTCGCACCGGGTTCGGCGGTCAACGCAAATCCCGTCAGCAGTTGCTCTGTGTCGTCGAGCTCGCTTATGCGCCAGTGCGTTCCGCGACTGACGGCGAACCGGTCCGCCACGGCCACGAGCGTCGGGACCGCGTCGCCGGCCGGTACCCGGACGCCGGTATCGCGGCCGGCCAGCAGCAGCGCCGCCGAATCGCCGGTGATCTGGACCCCGGCGTCAGCCCCCAGTCCGCTCACGTCGCCTCGTCCGTCGTCGATGCCGAACAGGAACCTGCCGGGCAGCCCGGCCAGCGTCGGCTGCCCCTGGATCGCACGGTCCAGCGCGCCGACCATGGCGCGGATATCCGCATCCGCGCCGACGCGCCCGGACAGCGGTGAGGCGACGATGTTGCGCACCCGCTCGTGCGTCTCCGAGGGCAGCAGACCCGACGCCGCCAACACCTCGGTGACAGCGGCGGTGTCGCTGACGGCGCGGATCTGGACGTTGCCGCGCGAGGTCAGTTCCATTGCCGGGGAGGCCCACTGCGTCGCCGCGAGTGCCAGGGATTCGAGCTGCGCAGCGGTGATCATCCCGCCCGGAAGCCGCACCCTGGCCAAGGCCCCGTCCGCGGCCTGGTGAACCTGCAACGCCCCCGGGCAGGCATCCTGGTCGCGGGTTCTGGCCATCAGTTCACGGTACGCCCGAGTGCCGGCGGATCGACCATCCATTGGGGTAGTCGCCTACGCATGTGCGACCCGCACGACGCTCGTAATTTTTCCTGGTAGGAGCCCGGGCAGCGCGGGCGCACACGGTGGGAGAGAGCCATGATCGATTTGACGACCATTCGTCCGACCTTCCGTCGAACGCCCGTCGCGATCCCGGCCCCCTCGGCCGAGGGAACGACGCTGATCACTGAACAGCAGGTGCTGTTCGCCACAGCGGCGGCGGTGACGCTGCCCAGCGTGCGACCGAGCCGGTGGTCGGTGGCGATGAAGTCGCTGTCTCAGGCGATGAGCGGGCTGGTCCCCGACTCCCGACCACCTGCGCAGCGTTACCGGGCGAGGCGGCTCGCCTATCTGGAGGACGGGCTGATGTCGCGGGAGATGGGCCGGCTGTAGAAGCGCTCGCCGGCCGCACCGGGCGGCCGCCCGGGAAGGTTTCGTCCCCGCCGTCCAACGCGCGATTTCGGAAATATCTGCGCTCGTCGGGCGTACCGTCCGTGCAGCGGGAGGGGTTGATCATGTCGACACCACGAGCCCTCAGGGTTGCGATAATCGGCGCGGGCATGTCCGGCATCTGCATGGGGGTCAAGCTGCAGGACGCCGGCATCGACGACTTCGTGATCTACGAGTCCGCCGAGGACGTCGGCGGAACCTGGCGCGACAACACCTATCCCGGGTTGAGTTGCGATGTACCGTCGCGTTTCTACTCGTACTCTTTCCGGCCCAATCCCGATTGGTCGCGATTCATGTCGCCGGGTCCGGAGATTCACCGCTACTTCCGACAGGTCGCCGACGAGCGTGGCATCACCGGTCATATCAGGTTCGGCACGGAAGTGGCCGCCGCGCGATACCGCGACGGCCGGTGGACGGTCTGTACTCCCACCGGCGAGGAGCAGTTCGACGTCGTCGTGACAGCGACCGGTGTGCTGCGCATACCGCGGTATCCGGATATTCCCGGACTGGACAGCTTCGCAGGCGAGACGTTCCATTCGGCGCGATGGAATCATTCGGTTTCACTGTCCAACAAGAGAATTGGATTGATCGGCACGGGATCAACGGGTGTACAGATCACCGCCGAACTCGGCGGCAAGGTGCGAGGCCTCACGATCTTCCAGCGCACGCCCCAATGGGTCCTTCCGATGCCGAACCCGCGCTACGCGCGGCGCACCAGCGCGGCGATGCGCCGCTGGCCGGCCCTGAACCGAGCGAGCTACCGGTTCTGGCAGTACTTCTTTGAGAACGGCTTGGCCCCTGCGGTCGTCGCACCGGGTTGGCAGCGTCGCTTCGTGTCCGCGCTGTGCCGTTGGAATCTGCGCTTTTCGGTGCGCGACCCCCAGATGCGCCGGCGACTGACGCCCGACCACCAGGCGATGTGCAAGCGGCTGGCGATGTCCTCGCACTACTACCGGGCGATCCAGAAGCCAGGTGTCGAGCTGGTCACCGCGGCCATCGATCACGTCGAGGCCGGCGGAGTCGTGACCACGGACGGCGTGTTACACGAACTCGATGTGCTCGTGCTCGCCACGGGTTTCGACGCCCACGCATACGTTCATCCGATCGAAGTCGTCGGAGAGAACGGACTCACGCTCGAGGAGGCGTGGGCAGACGGACCGCAGGCTTATCGGTCGGTCGCGGTGCCTGGCTTTCCGAACCTGTTCATGCTGATCGGACCGCATTCGCCGATCGGGAACCAGTCGCTGGTGATCATCGCGGAAAGCCAGGCCGATTATGCGATGTGGTGGATCGATCAGATCCGGTCCGGGTGCGTTGCAACAGCAGCGCCGACCGAGGTTGCCACCAAGGATTACAACGAGCAGATGAAAGCCGTTATGCCGCAGACGGTTTGGGTGACTGGCTGCAAGAGCTGGTATCTCGGGAAGGACGGTCTGCCGGAGCTCTTCCCGTGGCGGCCGATGCGTCACCGCGAACTGTTGGCTTCGCCCGAGCTCAGCGATTTCGATGTCCGAACCGCCTGAATGTGACGGCCGCCATACCGGCCGGTCTAGTGATCCGTGCCACACAACCTCCCCTATTTGTCCGACTTGAGCAGTACGTTCCAGGTAACTGCACGCGTGTGCAGTAAGCGATGTCAGGAAGGAACGACGATGTTCGAGTTCATCGTTTTCGGCGCTCTGATGCTCGTGCTGGTGGGCGCTCTCGGGCTGCTCCCGTACTCAGAGAGCACCTACGACCGCTGGAACCGCCGCTAAGCCTGCCCGGGCCGGTAGGTCCCGAAGCACCACACGTTGCCGTGTGGGTCGCGTGCGGCGAATTCCCTTGAGCCGTAGTCCTGGTCGGTGAGCCCCATGACGATCTCGGCACCCCCGGCAACCGCGCGGTCGTGTAGCACGTCGGGGTCATCCACCACGACGTAGAGCACGACAGGGCCCGGCAGCGCGAATGGGCTGTCGGTGCGGTCCGCGTCGTCGATCATCACCAGGCCGTTGCCTACCTTCAGCTCCGCATGCTTGAGCGGTTCGTCGGATTCGGGCGGAACCACGAGGGTTGCGACGGCGCCGAACGTCCGTTCGAGCCAAGCGATCCCGGCGCGCGGGTCGCGGAAGGGGACAATCGGCACGGCGCCGTTGGTGGTCAGGGTTTCAGTCATGACGCCGACGCTAGGCCGACGCCGTCGCCTCGTCTTGGACGAAATTTACGCTGAGCGCCCGCAGCTCGGTCGGCGTGATGTCGGCAAATTCCCGAACCTCGCGCGCCAGGTGGGCCTGATCGAAGTACCCGCACTCGAGCGCGACACCGGCCCAATCGACCGCCGGCTCGGAGGTTACGAGGGCCGCGAGCCGCTCGAATCGCACGATCCTCGCGACGAGCTTCGGCGGCAGCCCGACCGAGTCACGGTAGCGGGCGATCAATCGCCTGTGACTCCAGCCCAACTCCGCGGCCAGGTCTGAGATCGTGGCGGCACCGTAGCTCTCCGTGATACGGCTCAGCGACCACGCCACTCCCGCGTCGACGGGTTCGGTGTCGGCCAGGCGGGCCCGGATGACCGCATCGATCAATGCGAATCGTGTCGGCCAGTCCGGGGCGTCGCCGACGCGCTGCACGAGTTCTCGCCCGAACCGGCCGAAGACATCGTCGATGGGCACGGTCCGGTTGGCCAACTCGCTCATCGGCATCGCGATCAGCCGGCGGGCGCCCAGCGGCGTCAGGTCGATCTGCAGACAGCGCGCATACCCGCCGTGGCCCACCAGCACCGGTCCGTCGGTGATGCCCGCGACGAACGAATCGAGCCGAAGCGGTGCGGTACGTGCATGCTCCCGGTGAGCGACGGTCCAGCCCTCGTCGAGGTCGATGATGATCGGCACGAACGTGCACGGCAGCTCGCGGAACGTGGCGGGACTGCCCCCGCGTTCCGCGAAGCCCTCGTAGCGCAACACGACGCCGCGCAGCGACGGATGAGGTGCGCCTGCCGCCGACATCGCGCTCACCCCGCCCACGGTAGTCGGCGCCTGCTCGACCGCGTGGGGTACTAATGACGGGTGACTCAGCCGGCTCGATCCCCGAAAGTCCTGCTGTTGTCGACGTCTGACACCGACCTCATCACGGCCCGCGCCTGTGGCGCCGGCTACCGGTGGGCCAATCCGTCGCGGCTGATCGACGGCGAACTCGACGAACTCGCCGGTGGCGCCGACATCGTGGTGGTCCGCATTCTGGGCGGCTACCGCGCCTGGCAGGACGGCATCGACACGCTGGAGGCCAGCGGTGTGCCGACGATCGTGGTCAGCGGTGAGCAGTCCCCGGACGCCGAGCTGATGGGCCATTCCACGACGCCGGCCGGTGTCGCGCTGCAGTCCCACGTCTACCTGGCCAACGGCGGTGTCGACAACATGCGGCAACTTCATGCGTTCCTCTGCGACACGCTGTTGATGACCGGGTACGGCTTCGCACCGCCGGTCACCACACCCAACTGGGGCGTCCTCGAGCATCCGTCCGACGGTGCCGAGGGCCCCATCGTCGCGGTGCTGTACTACCGCGCCCAGCATCTCGCCGGAAACACCGGCTATGTCGAGGCGCTGTGCCGGGCGATCGACGACGCAGGCGGACGGCCACTGCCCGTGTTCTGCGCGTCATTGCGCACCGCTGACACCGAGTTGCTGGAGTTGCTCGGCACCGCCGACGCATTGGTGACCACTGTGCTGGCCGCCGGCGGGTCGACCCCGGCCAGCGTCTCGGCCGGTGGCAACGACGACACCTGGAATGTCGCGCATCTGGCCGCGCTCGACGTCCCGATCCTGCAAGGGCTGTGTCTTACCAGTTCGCGCTCGCAATGGCAGGACAACGACGACGGTTTGTCGCCACTCGACGTCGCGACCCAGGTCGCCGTCCCGGAGTTCGACGGCCGCATCATCACGGTCCCGTTCTCGTTCAAGGAGATTGACGACGAGGGCCTCATCTCCTATGTCGCCGACCCGGAACGCTGTGCCCGGGTCGCGGGTCTTGCGGTGCGCCACGCGCGGCTACGCGGAATCGCAGCTCCTCAGAAAAAGGTGGCACTGGTGTTTTCGGCCTATCCCACCAAACACGCGCGCATCGGCAATGCCGTCGGCCTCGACACGCCGGCCAGTGCGATCGCGTTATTGCGTGCGATGCGCGAACGCGGTTACCGGATCGACGACATTCCCGGCTTGGACGCGAGCGATGGGGACGCCTTGATCCACGCGTTGATCGAGCGCGGCGGTCAGGACGCCGACTGGCTGACCGACGGTCAGCTCGCCGGCAATCCGATCCGCTTGCCCGCCAAGGAGTATCGGGAGTGGTTTGCCACGCTGCCCGCCGAACTCACCGACGCGATGGTCGAACACTGGGGCCCGCCGCCCGGCGAGTTGTTCGTCGACCGCAGTCACGATCCCGACGGCGAGATCGTGATCGCGGCGATGCAGGCGGGCAACGTGGTGCTGATGGTCCAGCCGCCACGGGGTTTCGGAGAGAACCCGGTCGCGATCTACCACGATCCCGATCTACCGCCCAGTCACCACTATCTGGCCGCCTACCGCTGGCTCGACGTCATGTTCGGCGCGGACGCTGTCGTGCACCTCGGCAAGCACGGCAACCTCGAATGGCTGCCGGGTAAGACGCTGGGCATGTCGTCGTCATGCGGCACCGACGCCGCGCTCGGAGATCTGCCGCTGATCTACCCCTTCCTGGTCAACGATCCGGGGGAGGGCACGCAGGCCAAACGCCGCGCCCACGCCACGCTCGTGGACCACCTGATTCCGCCGATGGCCAGGGCCGAAACCTATGGCGACATCGCGCGTCTGGAACAACTGCTCGACGAGCACGCCAACATCGCGGCGCTCGACCCCGGCAAGCTGCCCGCCATCCGGCAGCAGATCTGGACGCTCATGCGGGCCGCCAAGATGGATCACGACCTCGGGCTCGAGGACCGGCCCGACGAGGACTCGTTCGACGACATGCTGCTCCACGTCGACGGCTGGCTGTGCGAGATCAAGGACGTCCAGATCCGCGACGGACTGCACATCCTGGGTGAAAAGCCCACGGGTGAGGCTGAAATCGACCTGGTGCTCGCGATCCTGCGCGCGCGCCAGCTGTTCGGCGGCGAACAGAGCGTGCCCGGACTTCGACAGGCCCTCGGCCTGGCCGAGGACGGCCACGACGAACGCGCCGCGGTCGACAGCGCCGAGGCGCAGGCCCGTGCACTCGTTGTGGCACTTGCGGACTCGGGATGGAATCCCGGCGCCGTTGACGCCATCACCGACAACGCCGACGTCGCGGCGATCCTGCGCTTCGCGGCCACCGAGGTGGTGCCACGGCTGGCGGGCACCGAGGCCGAGATCCCGCAGATCCTGCGCGCGCTCGACGGTCGCTTCACCCCGGCCGGTCCTTCGGGTTCACCACTGCGCGGCCTGGTCAACGTGCTGCCCACCGGCCGCAACTTCTACTCGGTCGACCCGAAGGCGGTGCCGTCGCGGCTGGCGTGGGAAACCGGTGTGGCTATGGCAGATTCGCTGCTGACCCGCTACCGAGAGGACCACGGCGACTGGCCTCGCTCGGTCGGGTTGTCGGTGTGGGGCACGTCGGCCATGCGCACTGCGGGCGACGACATCGCCGAAGTGCTGGCGCTGCTGGGGGTCCGGCCGGTATGGGACGACGCGTCGCGGCGCGTGGTGAACCTGGAACCGATCGGGCTGGATGAACTCGGCCGTCCGCGCATCGATGTCACCGTGCGTATCTCGGGCTTCTTCCGCGACGCCTTCCCGCATGTCGTCACGATGCTCGACGACGCGGTGCAACTCGTCGCGGGTCTCGACGAGGCCGCCGAGGACAACTACGTCCGCGCCCACTCGCAGGCGGATCTGGCTGAGCATGGCGACCAGAGACGTTCCACCACAAGAATATTCGGCTCCAAGCCGGGTACCTATGGCGCCGGTCTGCTGCAACTGATCGACAGCCGCAACTGGCGCGACGACGCGGACCTGGCGGAGGTCTACACCGCATGGGGCGGTTTCGCCTACGGCCGCGGTTTGGACGGCAAGGCGGCGACCGACGACATGAACCAGAACTACCGTCGCATCGCGGTCGCAGCCAAGAACACCGACACCCGCGAGCACGACATCGCCGACTCCGACGACTACTTCCAGTACCACGGTGGCATGGTCGCGACGGTCCGCGCGTTGACCGGAAAGGCGCCCGCCGCCTACATCGGCGACAACACCCGGCCCGACGCCGTTCGCACCCGGACCCTTTCGGAGGAGACCGCCCGCGTGTTCCGCGCCCGCGTCGTCAACCCCCGGTGGATCAACGCGATGCGGCGACACGGGTACAAGGGCGCCTTCGAGATGGCTGCGACCGTCGACTATCTGTTCGGCTACGACGCGACCGCCGGCGTGATGGCCGACTGGATGTACGAGCGGCTGTCGGCCGAGTACGTCCTCGACGACGACAACCGCAAGTTCATGGCGGAGTCGAATCCGTGGGCCCTACACGGCATGGCCGAACGGCTGCTGGAGGCGGCGGGCCGCGGCATGTGGGCGCAGCCGGATCAGGCCACGCTCGACGGGCTGCGGCAGGTGCTACTGGAGACCGAAGGCGACCTCGAGGGCTGACGGCTACCTTTGGTCTCATGCCTACGACCTTTGCCGACATTGCGAAATCGGAATACGTCCTGCTGACCACGTTCACCAAAGACGGTCGACCCAAGCCCACCGCGGTCTGGGCGCCCCCGGACGGCGATCGTCTCCTCGTCATCACGCAGGAGAAGTCGTGGAAGGTCAAGCGCATTCGGAACACCCCGCGCGTGACGATCGCGGAATGCGACCGCAGCGGCAACCCGAAGGGTGAAGCGGTCGAGGCCGTGGCGAGGATCCTCGACAAATCGGCCAACGCCACCACCTACGACTTGATCGCAAAGCGCTACGGACTGCTGGGCAAGACGTTCAACGTCTTCTCGAAGCTGCGCGGTGGCATGAAGAACAACGTGACCATCGAACTGAAGGCGCCGTAGCCGGCGCATCGTTTCCACGGCACCGCCGGTGGGTATCCTTGTGCATCGTTTGGGCATCGAAGAACGGACCCCATGGCAGACACCTTTGAAGACATCGCACGGTCGAAGTACATGCTGCTGACCACCTACACCAAGGACGGCCGGCCGAAGCCGACGACCGTATGGGGCGTGTACGACGACGGCAAACTGCTCATATCGACCGACGACGGCTCGTGGAAGACCAAGCGCATCAACAACACGCCGCGGGTCACCATTCAGCGGGCCTACGCAATCGGCAACAAGCCGAAGGGCGAGCCGGTCGAGGCAGTGGCGCGGAATCTGCCCAAGTCCGAGAATCGACGCGTCTTCGACATGGTCACCAAGAAGTACTGGTGGCACGCGTGGTGGTGGATCCCGCAGGCGATCGTCCGCGGGGGCATCGACAAGGTGCACAGCGCCATCGAGGTGAAGCCCGTCTAGGGCCGGAACCCGGGGCGGTGTCCCGTACGTTGTCCAATGCATGGCGATGCGGCTGCTTGTTCTGTACTGGGTCATCGAGCTGGCGGTGATCGTCGCGCTGGTGTCGACGATCGGCTTCGGCTGGACGATGTTGCTGCTGCTCGGCACCTTCGTGGTCGGCATTGCACTGGCCGGATCCCAGGTCAAACGGCATTTCCGACGGCTGCGCTCCGGGATCGACCCGGCATCGATGCACGGGGCGGCGGCCGACAGCGTGCTGGTCGCGCTGGGCACCGTGCTCGTCGTCATCCCGGGTTTGGCCAGCTCCGTCATCGGCGCCCTCCTCCTGCTGCCGCCGACGCGGGCGGTCGCCCGTCCCATGGTGTCGGCCATGGCCGCGCGTCGCATGCCGCTGATCACCGTTCCGAGTGCTGCCGGTTACAGAGCACCGCGCGGTGATTACATTGACGGCGAGGTCATCGATGTCACCGACATCGAGCCTGCTGCCGTGGAGCGCAAACCCGACTAAGTGACGACCCTCCTCCTCAACGGCCGGGTGCACAGCCCGGCGATGCCCGACGCGTCCGCACTGGCGGTGCGCGACGGTGTCGTGGCATGGCTGGGCAGTGACGACGTGGGCCGCGCGCAGTATCCCGACGCGCGGATCGCCGATCTGGAAGGCGCCTTCGTCGCGCCGGCGTTCGTCGACAGCCACGTCCACCTCACCGCGACCGGACTGACCCTGATCGGGCTGGACCTGCGGCGCGCGACCTCGCTGGGGCACTGCCTGCAATTGCTCGGTGACTACGCCCGCGCCCACCCGACAGGTGCGGTGTGGGGGCATGGCTGGGATGAATCCCGCTGGCCCGAGCGAACCCCGCCGAGCACCGCCGATATCGATGAAGCGGTCGGCGACAGGTCGGCATACCTGGCCCGGGTCGACGTCCACTCCGCCGCCGCCTCGACCGCACTGCGCCGACTCGCCCCCGGTCTGGCCGGCGCGCGCGGTTTTTCTCGAGAACAGCCGCTGACCGCCGACGCACACCATGTGGTCCGCGCGGCCGCACGCGACGGGCTGACCACCGAGCAACGGCGGCGCGCGCAGCTGGCTGCCCTGGATGCCGCCGCCGCACTCGGCATCGTCGCGGTACACGAATGCGCGGGCCCGGAAATCGGTGGCCTCGACGACTGGAACGAGGTGCGTGGCATCGAGCACGGTGTCGAGGTCGTCGGCTACTGGGGTGAAGCGGTGCGCAGTGCCGCCGAAGCGCGAGATCTGATCGCGCGCACCGGCGCCCAGGGACTGGCCGGCGACCTGTTCGTCGACGGTGCGCTCGGCTCACGCACCGCGTGGCTGCACAGCCCCTACCGCGACGCGCCAGACTGCTGCGGCAACGCGTATCTGGATACCGACGCGATTGCGGCACACCTGCGCGCCTGCACGGAAGCGCGGATCACCGCGGGGTTCCACGTGATCGGCGACGCGGCCGTCGGCGCCGTGGTCGATGCGTTCGAGCGCGTCGTGGAACTCTTCGGCGCACCCGCGGTCGCCGCTTGCGGACACCGCCTCGAACACCTCGAAATGGTGACCGAGGATCAGGCGCACCGGCTCGGAGTGTGGGGCGTGCTCGCCAGCATGCAGCCCAATTTCGATGCGTTGTGGGGTGGCGAACACGGCATGTACGCCCAGCGCCTCGGGCCCGAGCGGTCAAGATCTCTGAACCCGTTTGCGCTGCTAGCATCCCAAGGCGTGCCACTCGCCTTCGGCTCCGACAGCCCCGTCACCAGCATGAATCCGTGGGCGACGATACGAGCGGCAACACAGCACCAGACTCCGGGTAGCGCACTGTCGGCGCGAGCCGCGTTTGCCGCGGCCACCCGCGGCGCATGGCGCGCCGCCGGCGTGCGGGACGGCGCGACCGGCACTCTGGTGCCCGGCGCCCCGGCAAGCTACGCCGTGTGGGATGCCGACGAGCTCGAGGTCAGCGCGCCCGCCGACGCGGTGCAGCGCTGGTCGACCGATGCACGCTCGCGCGTACCCGCGCTGCCTCGACTCGACGACGCAATGCCGCACTGCCGCCAAACCGTGCACCGAGGTGTCGTCATCCATGGCTGACGACGTGCGTCCCGCCGCCCTCGAGGACGATGTCGACGACGTGGCCGACGAACCGGTCGAGCGTCGTTCGCGCGCAAAGCGGTTCGGTCACGGTGTGATCGACCGCCTGCCCCAGCTCGGCGTCGTGATCGTCGGCGGTCTGGCGCTGTGCCTGAGCTTCCCGCCGTTCGGCTGGTGGTACCTGGCTTTCGTGGCGTTCGCGTTGCTGTCATGGGTGCTGACCCGCGAAACAACCACTGTCGCAGGTGGATTCGGCTACGGATTTCTTTTCGGGTTGACCTTCTACCTGCCGTTGCTGCCGTGGATCAGCGGGTTCGTCGGTCCGGTTCCGTGGCTGGCGCTGTGCATGCTCGAGGCACTTTTCCCCGCTCTGTTCGGCGCGCTGGCGGTCGCTGTCCGGCGGCTGCCGGGGTGGCCACTGTGGTTCGCGGGGCTGTGGGCCGCGCAGGAGTGGCTCAAGTCGACGGTGCCCTTCGGCGGGTTCCCGTGGGGCGTCGTGGCCTACAGCCAGACCGATGGGCCGCAGGTGTCACTCGCACAGGTGGGCGGCGCGCCGTTGCTGTCGTTCGCCGTCGTGCTGATCGGATTCAGCGTGGCCGCAATCACTCTCGAGATCGTGAAGTGGTGGCGGTCAGGCAGTACCAGGACCGCAAGGCCGCCTGCGGTGGTGATCCCCGGGGCATGCGTCACCGTCGTCCTGTTACTGACCGCGCTCACCTGGCCGCAAGTGCGGCACTCGGGCATGGGCGCGGATGACGAACAGCCGGTCACGGTAGCCGCGGTTCAGGGGAACGTGCCCAGACTCGGCCTGGAATTCAACGCCCAGCGGCGCGCGGTCCTGGACAACCACGTCCGAGAGACGGAACGGCTGGCCGACGATGTGCGCGCGGGCCGGGCGCAACAGCCGATGTTCGTCATCTGGCCGGAAAACTCCTCAGACATCGACCCGCTGGCCAACCCAGACGCGAACGCGGAGATCTCGGCGGCGGCGGACGCCATCGACGCACCGATCCTGGTCGGAAGTGTGGTGGCGGCGCCGGGTTACACCCGGGACAACCCGGTCTCGAACAATTCGGTCATCGTGTGGAACCCCGAGACCGGTCCGGACGAACGTCACGACAAAAAGATCGTCCAGCCGTTCGGCGAATACCTGCCCTGGCGCAGCTTCTTCCGCCTGCTGTCGCCATACGCCGACCGAGCCGGCTATTTCATCCCCGGCAGCGGCGACGGTGTGGTGCACGCCGCGGGCGTACCCATCGGGGTCGCCACGTGCTGGGAGGTGATCTTCGACCGCGCCACCCGCGAGTCGGTGCGCAGTGGGGCGCAGATCCTCGCCGTCCCCACCAACAACGCCACCTTCGACGAGGCGATGAGCCGACAGCAGCTCGCCTTCGCGCGATTGCGCGCCGTCGAACACGACCGCTACGTCGTTGTCGCCGGAACGACCGGTATCAGCGCGGTCATCGCGCCCGACGGACGTGAAATTGCCCGCACTGAGTTCTTCGAGCCCGCCTACCTCGACGCCCAGGTCAGGCTGAAGACCCAGCTCACAGCGGCGACCCGGTGGGGTCCGCTGGTCGAGGGCGTGCTGGCCGCAATCGGCGTTGGGGCTCTGATCGCCGCGATGCTGCACAATGGGAGTTTCGTCCGTCGGCTAGGAATGTCGACGAAAGGTAGAGGAGCTAAATGACGACGGGCCCGGGCCCCGGGGATCGCCCAAGTCAGCGCACGCTGGTCATCATCCCCACGTACAACGAGCGGGAAAACCTGCCGTTGATCGTCAAGCGCGTACAGGACGCGTGTCCCGACGTGCACATCCTCGTCGTCGATGACGGCAGCCCAGATGGCACCGGCGAGCTGGCCAACGAGTTCGCGCTCGCCGATCCTGACCGAGTGCATGTGATGAACCGTGCCGGCAAGGGTGGCCTCGGCGCGGCGTATCTCGCCGGCTTCGAGTGGGGCCTCGGGCGCGGTTACGGCGTTTTGGTCGAGATGGATGCCGACGGCAGCCATCCGCCCGAACAGCTGCACCGACTGCTCGACCGCATCGACAGCGGCGCCGACCTGGTGATCGGCTCGCGGTACGTCAAGGGTGGGGAAGTCCGCAACTGGCCGCGAAAGCGACTGGTTCTGTCCCGAACCGCCAACGGCTACTCGCGAATCCTGCTCGGTGTCGACATCCACGACATCACCGCCGGGTACCGCGCATACCGGCGCGAGGTGCTGGAGAAAATCGACCTGTCAACGGTCGACTCGAAGGGCTATTGCTTCCAGATCGACCTGACCTGGCGCACCATCAACAACGGGTTCGTCGTCGTCGAGGTGCCGATCACCTTCACCGAACGCGAGTTCGGCCAATCGAAGATGAGCGGTTCCAACATCCGCGAGGCGCTGTTCAAGGTCGCGGAGTGGGGTTTCCGCGGGCGTCTCGATCGCGCCCGCGGCCGTGGCGTGACGCGCTAGCTGTACTGCCCAGGCAGGTTGGTTGAGGAATTGTGACGACACGCTGTAGCGGTCGTTGATAGGTGAAGGCCTCCCGTCGTGGAGTGGAGCTGCTACCACTTCACCGCAACGATCAGGAGGCCTTCGTGGTCCACGCTAATGCTGTTTTGACTCCTCGCGGGCGTCTAATGCTGGCCCGTCGTGTCGTCGAGGAGGGCTGGCCCATCGTGCGGGCCGCTGAGCACTTCCACGTGTCATGGCGTACCGCGCAGCGGTGGGCATCGCGCTATGCGGCGATGGGTGCTGCCGGGATGACTGATCTCTCCAGCCGGCCGCATCACTGCCCCAATCGGACACCGGCGCCGGTGGTGCGCCGCATTGTGGAGTTGCGGTGGCGGCATCGTCTCTCACCCATGGCGATCGCTTCGCGGCTGTCGATGCCGGCTTCGACCGTGCACGCGGTGCTGGTGCGGTGTCGGCTGAACCGGTTGTCTCACATCGATATCCGTACCGGCGAGCCGATCCGCCGCTACGAGCACGGCCACCCCGGCGCGATGCTGCATGTCGATGTCAAGAAACTGGGCAACATCCCCGACGGCGGGGGTTGGCGGTTCGTCGGTCGAGCACGCGGCAAACGCAATCGCCATGGGACTTCTGAGGTCCGGCGCAATCACCGCTACCAACCGATCCTCGGGCATGCCTACGTGCACACGGTGATCGATGATCATTCCCGGGTCGCCTACGCCGAGATCCACGACGACGAAACCGCTCAGACCGCGATCGGGGTGCTGCGCCGGGCGGTGGGATGGTTTGGTACCCGCGGCGTCCATGTCGAGCAGGTGCTGTCGGACAACGGAGCCTGCTACAAGTCCTACGCATGGCGCGACGCCTGCGCGGACCTGCACATCGCGCACAAACGCACCCGCGCCTACCGTCCCCAGACCAACGGCAAAATAGAGCGCTTCCACCGCACCATGGCCGCCGAATGGGCCTTCGCCCGGCACTACCCCAACGAACGCACCCGCCGCTCAGCCCTATCGGCCTGGCTACATACCTACAATCACCACCGGCAACACTCGGCAATCGGCAAGGTCCCACCCATCACCCGGTTGACCAACCTGCCTGGGCAGTACAGCTAGCCGGCCCGAATCAGCCCCGGCGACGAGCCTTGATGATGTCGAGGCGCTCCTTGAGCAGTTCCTCGAGTTCGTCGACCGAGCGGCGTTCCAGGAGCATGTCCCAGTGGGTACGCGGCGGCTTGACCTTCTTGGGCTCTGGCGCGTCGCCCTCGACGAGGGTGCCCTCCATACCGTTGCGGCACAGCCAGGTGTGGGGGATTTCGGCGTCGTCGGCGAACGGGACGTCGAACTCCTCGCCGTTGTCGGTGCGGTAGCGAGCCACCTGACGCGGTGCAAGATCGTGGTTACGGTCGGTCTCGTAGCTCACGGCACCGAGACGACTACCCCTCAAGACGCGATCAGCCATGGTCAACACTCCTCAGTTAATGCAAGTTGTCCGGAGAATCAACGCAGCGGCACGACACGCAGTTCCCGACTCGGCCTTTGATGATACCGGGATTCCTGCGTCGGCCGGTTTACAGTCGGCTCCGTGGTTCCCGGGACATTGAAAAACCGCCGACGTTCTCAACCATGTCGCTGGTGCGGGCGCGAAGTCGCCGATGCCGGGCTGGGCCGACGCAGGCAGTACTGCAGGCAGTCGTGTCGTCAGCGGGCCTACGAACAGCGCTCCGTCGTCAGGGGCACCTCACTCGCGCCCGATGCGGTGGTGCTGACCGCCGACGAGGCCGCGGAGCTCGCCGACCGCGTGTACCAGGTTAGATGCGCCGCCGAAGACATATCGACCGCCGTTGCAGAGGGTGCGGACGGCACCGAGTTGCGGCAACTGTGCGACGCGCTGATGCGTGCGGCCAAGGCGGCCGACGGCTGGCGTTAGTTTCGAACCTTCTCGGCGGCCTGCTCGTCGTTACGATGACCTGCAAACCTCCCGATGGGACCCGCCGTGACCTTGTCAACACCTGAGTCTTCATCGTCTCTGCCCACCTCGACCGGCGTGTGGAGGTTCGGCCAATTCGTGCTGGACACCCAGCGCTATGAACTGCGATGCGGCGGACAGTTGATCCGCGTCGAACCCCAGGTGTTCGATGTGTTGACCCAATTGGTGAGCAACGCGCACCGATTCGTGTCGAAAGAAGAACTGTTCGATGCGGTGTGGGGCGGTCGCTTCGTCACCGAAGCCGCGTTGACGAGCCGCATCAAGGCCGTCCGCCGCGCACTGGGTGACGACGGTGAGTCGCAGCGTTTCATCCGAACCGTGCGCGGCCGCGGCTATCAGTTCGTCGGCACGCTCACCACCGACGAACCGCCGGCACCCGCGCCGCAGGAGATCGCGGTACCCGATGAACCACCGCCGCCCCGACAGCACATCGCGTTCTGCAAGGCCGCCGACGGCATACGGCTGGCCTATGCGGTGGCGGGGGAGGGCCCGCCGCTCGTGCGGGCAGCGAACTGGATGACCCACCTCGGGTACGACATCGAAAGCCCGGTATGGAAGCACTGGGTGCGCGATCTGTCGAACAACCGCCAATTCATTCGCTACGACGAGCGTGGATGCGGGTTATCCGATTGGGATGCAACAGATTTCACATTCGATGACTGGGTCACCGACTTGGAGTCGGTCGTGGAGGCGCTTGGCCTGACGCGCTTTCCGCTTCTGGGCGTCTCACAGGGCGGTGCAGTTGCGGTGGCCTACGCGGCCCGTCATCCCGAGAAAGTCAGCCGCCTGGTGCTGTGCAGCGCTTACGCGCAGGGCCGTGCAGTTCGCGCGTCCGGCGAGGACGAAAAACGGGCCGCGGCACTCGATCTCGAACTCGCCCGAGTCGGTTGGGGTCGTGACGATCCGGCGTTCCGGCAGGTCTTTGCCGCTCAGTTCATTCCCGACGGCACCCGCGCCGACTGGGCTGCCTTCGATCAATTGCAGCGGCGCACCACGTCGCCCGAGAACGCGGTGCGGTTCCTCGAGGAGTTCGCGCGCATCGATGTGCGCGACCTCGCGCGCGAGGTCTCCTGCCCGACGCTGATCATGCACTCGCGTGACGATCACCGGGTTCCGTTGCGCTTCGGTGAGGAACTGGCGTCGCTGATTCCGGATTCCCGCCTCGTCGCGCTGTCGAGCAACAACCACCTGCTGACCGCAACCGAGCCGGCGTGGCAGGTGTTCCGGGCCGAGATCGACGAGTTTCTGGCCGGATGAATCAGCTGCCGGACAGATCTCCACCCAATCTCCATGCATTCTTCATGTAACGCCGGTCGCGGAGATCCATGCTGGTCACATGAAGAAAATCACTCGCACACTGCTCGTGGGTATCAGCGCACTCGTCGCGCTCGGCACCCTCTCCGCCTGCTCGGGCGGATCATCCAATCAAGCGACCTCCTCATCGGAGACGCCGACCACGGCCACTACCACCGCCGCGCCGACCGCTTTCCCGGCCTCGGGACGCTACATCGCGGATATGACCGCGCCCGACGGCAAGACGATGACTATCGGCATTTCCGTCGACGGAGACCAGGTTGCGGCCTACGCCTGCAACGGAACCGACGACGAAGCGTGGTTCTTCGGCAACCAGGCCGACGGCAAGATCGACATCAAGTCGAGGTTCCGCGACACCCTCAACGCGAAGTTCGACGGTGCCAACGTCGAAGGCGACCTGAACATGAACGGCGTGGCGTATCAATTCACGGCTGCCCCGGTGTCCGGTGAAGCGGGCATGTACACCGCCGAGCTGGACGGCATCCGGGCCTCCTGGGTCGTCCGCGAGGACGGATCGGCGATCGGCGTGCAGTTCGGCACCAGCAGCGTCGGTGACATCACGCAAGCGGAGATTCAGCAGCTCAACGACGCGCAGTTCCGCGCCGAGGTGCGCAATAAGCGACAACTGCAGCAGGCCCAACAGATCACCCGGCTGTCCAACGGCAAGATGAGCTCGAAGATCAACGGCCAAGACGTGACGCCGACCCTGGTCAACGGAAGTTTCCGGCTCGGCTGACATCTCAAAGTCGTTGTCAGTCAACGGCCCTGCCAGTGTGCCAATCACATCGGCAGGGCCGATGTCTTTGCATCAGCCAGAATCAAAACCTACTGGCCCCAAGGTGGCGTGCGTAGCGTCGACGTACCGTGACCAGTCCTGCCAAGCTCGCGGCGCCGATAGCGCCCGACCCCGCCGCGAATGCCCGGTGGCAGCTGCGCAAATGGGGCTTGATCCGGCTGGCCTCCCCGATCGTGATCATCGCGTTGTGGCAGCTGGGCAGCGCGCTGGGGCTCATACCCCAGGACGTGCTGCCCGCACCTTCGTTGATCGCCGAGGCCGGCATCGAGGTGCTGCAGAACGGACAGCTGACCGATGCACTGCGGGTTTCCGGTATCCGAGTAGTCGAAGGACTCCTGCTCGGCGGAATTCTGGGCGTTGCGTTGGGAACCGCCGTCGGACTGTCCCGCTGGTTCGAGGCGACGGTCGACCCACCGATGCAGATGGTCCGGGCATTGCCACACCTCGGCCTGATTCCGCTGTTTATTCTCTGGTTCGGTATCGGCGAGCTTCCCAAGGTGTTGCTGGTGGCGCTCGGGGTGAGTTTTCCGCTGTATCTGAACACCTTCTCGGCGATCCGCCAGGTGGATCCTAAGCTTTTCGAAACGGCTCAGGTACTCGGCTTCTCGTTCTGGCAACGGTTCCGCACCATCATCGTGCCCAGCGCCGCACCCCAGGTGCTGGTCGGCTTGCGGCAGTCGCTGGCCATCGCATGGTTGACGCTGATCGTGGCTGAACAGATCAACGCCGACAAGGGAATCGGCTTTCTGATCAACAACGCTCGCGACTTTCTGAGGATCGACATCATCATCTTCGGACTGATCGTCTACGCACTGCTGGGCATCGGCACCGACGCCATCGTCCGGGCACTGGAACGACGAGCATTGAGGTACCGCACATGACAATGACGGCATCACGAACAACCCACATCGCAGGCGAACTGCGCGACGTGAACAAGTGGTACGGCGATCACCATGTCCTGACCGATATTTCGGTGCGCGTCGACAGCGGCGAGATCGTCGCGCTGATCGGACGGAGCGGCTCCGGCAAGTCGACGGTGCTTCGCGTCCTGGCCGGCCTGTCGACCGATCACACCGGTCATCGCGCTGTGGTCGGAGCGCCTGCACTGGCCTTCCAGGAACCCCGCCTGTTTCCGTGGCGCGACGTGCGCACCAACGTGGCGTACGGTCTCACCCGCAGCCGGCTGCCGCGGGCGCAGGTACTGGCCAGCGCCGATCGGGCGCTGGCCGACGTCGGGCTGAGCGACTGGGCCGACGCGTGGCCCCTGACACTGTCCGGCGGTCAGGCGCAACGCGTTTCGCTGGCGCGGGCACTGGTGGCCGAACCCGAACTGCTGCTGCTCGACGAGCCCTTCGGCGCGCTCGACGCGTTGACCCGGTTGAGCATGCGGGCGCTACTGCTCGATTTGTGGCGCGAGCACCGGTTCGGTGTGCTTCTCGTGACGCACGACGTGGACGAGGCCGTCGCGCTCGCCGATCGGGTGGTGGTCCTCGAGGACGGCGAAGTCATCCACACCCTCGAGATCGACGATCCACGGCAATCGACGAATTCCGAGCACTACCGTGCAGAGCTGCTCGATCAGCTCGGTGTGCGCGGCTGATACGAAAAGGGATCTCTATGCGAAAACTCGCTGTTGTCACTGCACTACTCGCGGTGCTCCTCGCGGGATGTGTCTCTCGCCAGGACAGCTCCGGCCCCTCCGAAGCGCCTGAAACGGTTGCGCTTTCGGAACTGTCGGACCTGACGCTCAACGTCGGCGATCAGAAGGGCGGCACCGAATCACTGCTGCGTGCCGCAGGGGCGCTGGACAATTTGCCGTACAAGATCGCGTTCTCCACATTCACGTCTGGCCCACCTCAGATCGAGGCGGCCACAGCGGGCAAGATCGACTTCGCGATCACCGGTAACACGCCGCCGATCTTCGGTGCGGCGTCGAACGCGAAGGTGAAGGTCGTATCCGCCTACGACGGCAGCGGCAGGGGAGACAAGCTACTCGTCCACGCCGATTCGCCGATCCGCGCGGTATCCGACCTGCGCGGCAGGAAGATCGCCGTGGGCAAGGGCAGCTCGGCTCACGGCAACGTGTTGGCTCAGCTGCAGCGTGCCGGTCTTTCGCCGTCCGACGTCGAGCTCGTGTTTCTGCAGCCCGCCGACGCTCTTGGCGCGTTCAGGCAACAGCAGGTCGATGCGTGGGCGATCTGGGACCCCTACACCGCGCAGGCCGAGGCCGACATCCCAGTACGCAGCATCGCCGAAGCCGCCGGCGTCACGAACGGCGCCGGTTTCGGGATCGCATCCGATGCCGCACTTGCCGATCCGAAACGCAACACCGCGCTGAGCGACTTGCTCGTGCGGTACGCCAAGGCAACGCGATGGGCGCAGGACAACCCTGATGAATGGGCGGCGAGTTATGCGGCCGCGGTCGGCCTGGATCCGGCGGTCGCGGCCGCTGCACAGGGCCGAAGCCTGCGACTACCCACCGATCTCTCTGACCAGCTCGTCGCGTCCGAACAAGAACTGGCCGATCTGTTCGCTGAATCCAACCAGATCTCCGACAAACCGGAATTCAAGAACTGGGTGGATACCCGATACAGCGAATCGCTTGCGCCGCTTTACCTCGACCGAAATTAGGAGCAATATGACCGCCCAGCCCACAGGCACAGCGCAAGCCGAATCGCCATCTCCGACGGCCCCAGCCGAATCGCCATCTCCGACGGCGAAGTTCTTCTGGTTCCTGCCCACCAACGGCGACAGCAGATCCATCGTCGGCGCATCGCACGCGTCGTCACACCACACCGTGCCCGCCAACTACCGGGCACCATCACGCAGGTATCTCGCGGAGGTGGCCCGCGCCGCGGATCGCCTCGGGTTCGAAGGTGTGCTGACCCCGACCGGAACCTGGTGCGAGGACGCGTGGTTGACGGCGTCGGCCCTGCTCGCCGAAACCGAACGGCTGAAGTTCCTGGTCGCATTCCGGCCCGGGCTGGTTCCCCCGACGCTGGCAGCGCAGCAGGCCGCGACCCTTCAAAGGTTTTCCGAGGGACGGGTGCTGCTCAACATCGTCAGCGGCGGCGACGACGTCGAGCAGCGCCGCTTCGGCGACTGGCTGGGCCACGACGAACGCTATGCCCGCACGGGGGAGTTCCTGCACATTGTCAACACGTTGTGGCGTCAGGACTCACTCGATTTCGAGGGCAGGCACTACACAATCAAGGACGCGCGGGTATCGGCAGCACCGGATCCGTTGCCGCAGATTTACTTTGGCGGCTCGTCGGCCGCCGCACTGCCGATCGCCGCCGAGTACGTCGACGTGTACCTGACGTGGGGTGAGCCGCCACAGGCTGCGGCGGCCAAGATCGAGCAGGTGCGCAAGCTCGCCGAGGCGCGAGGACGCAAGGTGCGCTTCGGCATCCGCTTGCACACCATCAGCCGCGACACCGCTGCGGCGGCGTGGGGGGTTGCTGACGAGCTGCTCGCCGAACTGAGTCCTGAACAGATCGCCAAACAGACTGAGCTGCACGCCAAGTCGGAGTCCGAAGGTCAACGCCGGATGACCGCTCTGCATGGTGGCCGGGTGGACAATCTGGAGATCTACCCCAACCTGTGGGCCGGTGTCGGCCTGGTTCGCGGCGGGGCGGGCACGGCGCTGGTCGGCAGCCATGAAGAGGTCGCGAACCTGATTTACGAGTACCACTCGGTCGGGTTCGATGAGTTCATCCTGTCCGGCTATCCGCATCTCGAGGAGGCCTACTGGTTCGCCGAGGGCGTGCTTCCGCTGTTGAAACACAAGGGCGTCGCATAAGGGTCGACTGCGAGCCGAGCTTTTGCCTCCGCGCCGGTAGTTAGGTAAACCTGACTCGTGGACGAATGGTTCGAGCGCAGCCCATTCGTCGGCTTCGCGCCGTGGATTGTCTATTGGGTCGTCGCCGATGGTCCGAGCACGTGGATGTTCGGGGCGATCTGCGCGGTGATCTCGGCGCTGTTCCTGGGCATCTCCGCGGGCCGGGGAGGCGCGCGCATGCTCGATGTGGTGACGGTGGTGTTCTTCGTCGGGGTCACCGTCGCCGGCATGGCCGTCGGCGCCGAGGACCGCGACTGGATGGACACCTACGCGACCACGTTGTCCGGCGGAGTTCTTGCGGTGATGGCCGTCGTATCACTGGCGTTCGTACCCTTCACCCAGCAGTACGCACCGCCGTCAGCGCCGCGACACGACTGGGAGAAAGCGGCGTTCCGCAGGACCAACCAGGTGCTGACGCTGATGTGGGCTCTCGTGTTCGCGCTCATCGCGGTGCTGGGATACGTCGCCGTCGCGGCGCCGGTCACGGTCAGCTGGACCAAGGCCGTCATCCCGGCGGTTGTGATCGTCGGCGCCATCGGCATGACCCAGATCTATCCAGACCGGGCGCGGGCCAAAGCCGAACCCCGCGACTGAGCTTCCGCGCTATTATCTGCATATGAATGCAGATAAGCAGGTCTGCGGACGGCGGCTTGCCGATGACCAGGCCGACCTCGTCGTCGAGGTATTCCGGATGCTGGCCGATGCCACCCGTGTTCAGCTGCTATGGGCATTGGCCGATCGTGAGATGTCGGTCAACGACCTCGCGTCGCGGGTCGCCAAACCGGCGCCGTCGGTGTCTCAGCACCTCGCCAAACTCCGGATGGCGCATTTGGTGCGCACGCGCCGCGAGGGCACCCAGGTGTTCTACCGGCTCGAAAACGATCACGTCCGACAACTCGTCACCGATGCGGTGCACAACGCCGAGCACGCGACGGGCGGGGTCCCCGCACATCACCTGGACGAAAGCGAAGTGCGCGTCCTGCACGAGAAAGGTGTTGGGTAGTGGGGGTCGGACATTCCCACGACCACACAGATCGCGTCGACGATGCGCTGCGAGACAGCGCCGCGGGCATCCGCGCGGTCAAGATCAGTCTGGTGATCCTCGGCACGACCGCGGCGGCGCAGCTGATCGTCGTCGCGGTATCGGGTTCAGTCGCCCTGTTCGCCGACACCGTGCACAACTTCGCCGATGCGCTGACCGCCGTGCCGTTGTGGATCGCGTTCGCGATGAGCCGACGTCCGGCCACGCGCCGATTCACGTACGGATTCGGGCGCGTGGAGGATCTGGCGCGCCTGTTCGTGGTGACGGCCATCGCCGCGTCCGCGCTCGTTGCCGCCGTCCAAGCCGTTCGTCGGCTCGTGGACCCGGTGCCACTGAACCATCTGAGCTGGGTGGTCGCCGCGGGCATCATCGGATTCATCGGCAACGAGGTCGTGGCGGTGTACCGCATCAGGGTGGGCCGCCGGATCGGATCGGCGGCGCTGCGTGCGGACGGAATGCACGCCCGCGCAGACGGTTTGACCTCACTGGCCGTGGTGGCGGGCGCGGTGGGCGTGTGGCTGGGCTTTCCCCTCGCGGACCCGATCGTCGGTTTGGTCATCGCAGGCGCGATCGGGGTCGTGCTGGTGATCGCGGCCCGGGACGTTTTCGGCCGGTTGTTGGACCGCATCGATCCTGGATATCTGGACACCGCGCGCACGGTGTTGTCGCGGCAGCCGGGCGTGCGGGAAGTCCGGCGCGTCAGGATGCGGTGGGTCGGGCATCGGCTGGAAGCAGACACCGAGCTCGACGTCGACCCGTCACTGAGCCTGGCCGACGCGCACGCAGTTGCCCACGCCGCAGAACATGAACTGGCACATGCCATTCCGAAGATCGGCTCGGTGGTCGTACACGCCTATCCGGCTCACGAGCCGATCGTCAACAGCTGAACCTCTCGCCGATCTGCGGCGGAGCAGTGGCCGGCTGCAGGCAACCGAACGGTTCGATACCCGCGTCGCTGAACCTGACCGCCGTGTCGTGCGCGCGGTTGGCGCAGTACAGACCGACGGTGTCGACGCGGCACTGGTAGTCGCCGAAGCCCAGCGCCCGGCCGTAGGGCAGTTCGGGCCCGGTTCCCGCAGTGAACCTGCCGGGGTCGCCGCGCACAGATCCGACCTCGACACTCTGGCCGTCGAAGTCGACCCAGCCGCCCTTCCACTCGCCGTACGCGTCCTCCGGCTTCGGCGGCGGGTTGACGAGGTCGACCAAACACGCCAGGGCACCATCGGCGTATTTGGAGTCGGTCATGCAGTTGGTCTTGCCCGACGGTGTGACGAACGCGACGTCCGCGCCGAGATCGGTGGTCGCCCCGTCACGTACCGCAGTGTGGTACTCCGCGGCGTCGGCCGTCTCACCCGCCTCGATCCAGGCGATGACGTCGGCCACCGGCGCGCCGGGGTCCGGCGGTTTGACGGGTGCCGTGGTCGTCGTGGTGGTAGTCGACGATGGCCTGCTGGTGTTGGGCGGTATCGGGGTGATTCGTTCGGCCCCGCCATCTGTCGAGGATGAACACCCCGCCACCAGTATCAAGATCGCGATCAGCCCAGTGAGTCGCATACCGGCCAGGCTAGCGGGCCGACTCGCCGACACCGTCCAGGCGCGGCGGCGGACAGCATTCGCTAACGTCGGGTGATGCACGAACACACGGTCCGCGCAACCATCGCCTCCGGCATCGTTGAGGGCTTCACGCGCGACGGCGTGAACCGCTGGCGTGCGATCCCGTACGCCAGCCCGCCGGTCGGTCGGTTGCGCCTGCGCGCGCCGCAACCCGTCCAGGCCTGGCCGGGCGTGCGGTACTGCCACGGAGTCGGCTACTGCGCACCCCAGCAGCGCATGTACACCCTTCTCGCGCCGGGCAAATACCAGCCGATGAGCGAGGACTGCCTGACGCTCAACGTGGTGGCGCCGAAGAGGCTGCCGGAAGACCCGTTGCCCGTCATGGTGTTCATCCACGGCGGCGGTTATTTCATGGGCAGCTCGGCGACGCCGATCTACGACGGTGCGGCGTTGGCACGCCAGGGTTGCATCTACGTATCGGTCAACTACCGGCTGGGACCCCTGGGATGTCTTGACCTGTCGTCGTTGTCCAACGGCAGCCACACCTTCGACGACAACCTCTACCTGCGAGACCTGGTGATGGCCTTGAGCTGGGTGCGCGAAAACATCGCGGTCTTCGGCGGCGACCCGGAGAAGGTGACGATCTTCGGCGAGAGTGCCGGTGCCCACGCAGTGGCCACGCTGCTGGCCGTCCCCGCCGCTAAAGGCCTTTTCGCCCAAGCGATTTCCGAAAGCCCGGCCGCCGGAATGGTGCGCACGCCGGATATCGCAGCGGACTACGCGGCAAAATTCGCCGAGCTGGTCGACCCGAACGAGCCCGACGGCGCGGCAGCCGTGATGGCGGCCCGGCCGACGGAGCTCGTGACCGCGTTCGAACGGCTCATCGTCGCGGGCCAGCGCGAAATGCTCGGCGCCTTCGCGGCAGGCCCCACCAGCGGCTCCGAGTACCTACCGCTGGACCCCGTCGAGGCGATGCGCGAAGGGCATGCCCACAGCGTGCCGCTCATCGTCGGCACCAACGCCGACGAGGCCCGGCTGTTCGGCCGGTTCCTCAAGCTGTTGCCGATGACGGAGCCCATGATCGAGCGACTGCTCTCCGGAACCGAACCCGCTGAACGTGAACGCATTACGTCCGCCTACCCCGGCTACCCGGACTCGGCGGCGTGTATCCAGTTCGGCGGGGATTTCGCGTTCGGGTCGGCGGCGTGGCAGATCGCCGAGGCGCACAGCAGACACGCGCCGACGTACCTGTACCGCTACGACTATGCGCCCCGGACGTTGCGATGGTCGGGCCTTGGCGCCACGCATGCGACAGAGTTGCTCGCGGTGTTCGACGTGTACCGAACGGCTTTCGGGAAGCTGCTCACCGCCGCCGCGGATCGCAAGACGGCATTGCGCGTCAGCGACGACATACAGCAGCGCTGGCGCGCGTTCGCCCAGACCGGGGTACCCGGCACCGGATGGCCTACCTACGCGGAGCCAGAGCGGGCAGTGTGGGTTTTCGACAGCCGGCCGCGCGTCGAATTCGATCCGCATGCCGATCGCCGCCAGGCGTGGGAGGGCTTCACGCTGGCGGGCCGCTGAATCCGTAGCAGTGCCTGAAATCGCTGCGCATCCAACCGGGAATGTGGTTGCGTGAATCCCGTGGCTCACCCCCTGGATCCGCTCAGCGGCGACGAATTCACGGCGGTCGCGTCGATCTTGCAACGCGAACACGGTGTCGGCACCGGAACCGAAGGGTCCGCGACGTCCGGCCCGGGCTGGCGTTACGCGTCCATCGAACTGATCGAACCCAGCAAGGCCGCACTGCGCGAGTTCGACAACGGGGGAGCGGCCCCGCCCCGCCGCGCGCGGGTGACCTGTTTCGAACGAGCGGCCAACGCGACCTACAAGAGCACGGTGTCGCTGACCGACGACCGGGTGGAGTCGTTCGAACACATTCCCGGGGTGCAGGCCAACTTCACTGTCGACGAATTCGCCGAGTGCGATCGGCTGCTGCGCACTCACCCCGACGTCGCGGCCGCACTGAACAAGCGCGGTATCACCGACATCGACCTGGTCTTCTTCGATACCTGGACCTACGGCAATGCGGTCGCGCCCCCGGAGTACCGCGACCGGCGGATCGGCTGGTCGGACACCTGGCTGAGAGATTCGGCAGGCGGCAGCCCCTATGCGAATCTCGTCAGCGGACTGCACTGCGTCATCGACCTCAACGCAATGGAACTATTACGCGTCGAGGACACCGGTGAGGTCGAGAAGCCCGACGTGATGGGCGAATACGTGCCGAGCATGATCCCCGATGCGGTGCGTTCGGCCTCGCGCCGGGAGCCGCTCAAGCCGCTGCACATCGAGCAACCCGAGGGCCCGTCGTTCACCCTTGACGGCAACCTGCTGCAGTGGCAGAACTGGTCGCTTCGCGTCGGCTTCAATCACCGAGAGGGGATGACGCTGCACACCGTCAGATACCGCGACGGCGACCGGGAACGCTCTGTGGCACACCGGATATCGCTTGCCGAGATGATCGTGCCCTACCGCGATTCGTCGGTGGACCACTATCGACGGACCGCCTTCGACATCGGCGAGTGGGGTCTGGGGTTCATGACCACATCGCTCGAGCTGGGCTGCGACTGCCTCGGCGAGATCCGCTATCTGGACGCGGTGCTGCACAACAGCAGGGGCGAGCCGTACACGATCACCAACGCCATCTGCATCCACGAAGAGGACAACGCGGTGCTGTGGAAGCACGTTGACCACACCATCGGCGCCGAGGTGCGCCGGATGCGCAGGCTCACGGTGTCGTCGCATGTGACCGTCGCCAACTACGAATACCTGATCTACTGGAGGCTCTACCAGGACGGCAACATCGAGTGCGAAATCCGAGCCACCGGAATCATGGTCACCACGCCGGTGGCTCCCGGTCAGCAGCACCCCAACGGCACGCTCGTCGACGAGCGCACCTATGCGCCGTACCACCAGCACTTCCTGGTCGCGCGACTCGACATGGACATCGACGGCACCGATAACACCGTCGTCATGACGGAGTCTCACGCCGAACCGATGGGACCGGACAACCCGTACGGACTCTCACTCGTGACGCGCAATATCCCGTTGCGCACCGAGAGCCAGGGCAAGCAGGACGTCAACTACGCGACCCAGCGCGCCTGGAAGATCGTCAACCCCAACGTCGTCAACGGCATCGGCACGCACCCCTCGTACAAGCTCGTACCCGGCGGGGCGATCCCGCCGATGTTCGACCCCGACTCCCCGGTGATCGAACGTGCCAGTGTCATCGGCCATACTCTGTGGGTGACCCCGAACCATCCCGACGAACGTTGGCCTGCTGGCGAATTCGTCAATCAGTCGTCGACGGACACCGGCCTGGCCAAATGGACGCTGGCCAACCGTTCGATCGACAACACCGACGTCGTGATGTGGTACGTGTTCGGTATCCACCACATCACCCGGCCTGAGGATTGGCCGGTGATGCCCGTCGACATCGTGTCGTTCTGGCTCAAGCCGTTCGGCTTCTTCGATCGCAATCCATCCCTTGATGTCGTGGGAACACCGCCCGACATGTGCCACACCTCGTCGACCAGTGCGCACCACTGACGTCATGGAGCGGCCGTCCGATCTGACGGCCGCGTGGCTGAGCGACGCGCTCGCCACCCCGGTCACGGATTTCACGTTCGAGCGCATCGGCACCGGGCAGATGAGCGAGTGCTATCGCGTCGAGTTGACCCGCGCGTCCGGGAACGACGGGCCGTCGTCGGTCGTGTTGAAGGTGGCGGCAACCGACCCCGCGAGCAGGCAGACCGGCCTGGCACTCGGGCTCTACGAGCGCGAGGTGCGCTTCTACACCGACATCGCGCCCAACCTCGGCGGCGGGCCGGTGGCGACCTGCTATTCCGCCGGCTTCGATCCTGAGACCGGTACCTTCCACCTGTTGCTCGGTGATGCCGCGCCCGCCGTCGTCGGCGACGAACTGCGCGGCGCGACAACCGAACAGGCGATGCTCGCACTAGCCGAGCTGGCCCGGCTGCACGCACCGGCGTTCGGCGACGCATCGATGGCGCAGGCCGACTGGCTCAATCGCGATGCGCCGATGAACCAGGGTTTGATCGCTACGCTGTATGCCGGCTTCCTCGACCGGTACGGCGATCGGATCGCGCCCGAGCATCGTGAGGTGTGCGAGCGGCTCGTCGGCAGCTTCGACGCATATCTGGCGGCTGAGAGCGCCCCCGACCGGCTGATGGGCCTGGTGCACGGCGACTACCGGTTGGACAACATGCTCTTCGGTCAGCCGGAGGCAGACCGGCCGTTGACGGTCGTGGACTGGCAGACGGTCACCTGGGGCCCGGCCATGACGGACGTCGCCTACTTCCTCGGGTGCGCGCTGCCAAGCGATCTCCGCCGCGAACACTATGACGCGCTCCTGCGGGCGTACCACGACGCTCTGGGTGCCGACACCCGAGTCAGTCTCGACAAGGTACGTGACGGCGTGCGGCGGCAGAGTTTCTTCGGCGTGATGATGGCGATAGTGAGCTCGATGCTCGTCGCGCAGACCGAACGTGGCGACGAGATGTTCATGACGATGTTGTCGCGGCACGGCGACCACGTCCTCGACACCGGGGCGCTGGACATGTTGCCAGACCCCTCCGAAGCCCCTGCGGCGCAACCGCTAACGCCTGATCCCGCAGATGAGCATGCCCACGCCGCGGGCGACGAGCCGCTGTGGAGCGAGAGCTGGTACTTCGACTTCGCCGACCCGCGGCAGGGCATCGGCGGCTGGGTGCGGCTGGGGCTGATGCCCAACGAGAACACCACCTGGGTGAACGCGCTGCTGTGCGGTCCGGACATGCCGACCATCGCGCTGCTGGATTTCGAGAACACCGGAGCCATCGACCTGGTCCTGGAGGCGGCCGAACCGCTGCAGACCTACACGGTGACGGTGCGGGGTAGGGCGCAGGCGTACGACGACCCGTCCGCGCTCCTACATGGTCAGCCGGGCAGGCCCGTCGAGGCCGCGATGGAGTTGACCTGGACGACCGTCGGCGTGCCGTACCAATACCGGATCACCCCGCGATACGAGATCCCGTGCGCGGTGTCGGGCACGGTGACCGTCGACGGCCGCGAGTACGCGCTAAACGCCGTGCCGGGCCAACGCGATCACTCCTGGGGAGTGCGCGACTGGTGGTCCATGGACTGGGTCTGGAGCGCACTGCATTTCGACGACGGCACCCACGCCCACGGTGTCGATCTCCGGATACCGGGCGCCCCGCCCATCGGTATCGGCTACACCCAACGGCGGGGCGAGCCGCTGGTCGAACTGCAGGGCGTCCGTGCGGAGGCGACGTTCGCGGGCAACGATCTGCCGGCCACGACCACGATCACGTACACGCCGGGTGACCTCGTCGCGACCATCGACATCCGTGGACACGCTCCGGTCCTACTGACGTCACCCGACGGGCGGATCAGCCACTTCCCGCGTGCGTGGGCGACGGTCACCACCGCCGACGGGCGCACCGGAGTCGGCTGGGTCGAATGGAACCGCAACCAGTCGCCCCGCTGAAACGGCCGCGAGCGGCCGTGTCTGTACGCCGACACGCCGTGCACTGCGGGCATTTTGGGGTCGCTCGCGGCCGATGAGTAGCCGCTCAGCGCGGGCCGTACATGACGATCCCGACCCCGACCAGCGACACGACGGCACCTGTCACATCCCAACGGTCGGGCCGGAAGCCGTCGGCGAGCATGCCCCATGCCAGCGACCCCGCGATGAACACGCCGCCGTATGCGGCAAGCACCCTGCCGAAATGTGGGTCGGACTGAAACGCTGCGACGAACCCGTACGCACCCAACGCGATGACGCCGGCTCCGATCCAGGTGAGCCCGCGGTGCTCCCTGACGCCGTGCCACACCAGCCACGCACCGCCGATCTCCAGCACCGCGGCGAGGACGAACAGCGCAACCGATTTCAGCACCATCACGTCTATCAGCGTGTCGCGAGCGACCGCAAAATGTACGCACGACACGGCGTGTCGACGTGCAAACACGGTCACTCACGCGGATTGTCAGCCGCTCAAGTGGGCGCTGCCGTCGCTGAGGTCGTCACGGTTCAGCCCCATCGGCGTGGCCGCGGGCACATCGCCGGCGGCGACCACTTTCCGGGTGATGGGCGTCAGGCCGCGGAAGAGTGTCTCGACCTCGTCGTCGGATAGCGCGTCGAGTGCCGTGAGCGCCAGTGCGTCGGTGGTGTCCTCGATGCGCTGTTTGAGTTCGCGACCCCGTGGGCTCAGCTCGTCGTGCTCGTCGAGCAGCCCGCGCCGCAACAATCTGTAGCGATGCTGGGCCCATTGATCGTCGTCGTAGTCGCGGCTACGCATGATCATTTCCTTCGGTACCCGGCCGGCCACCGCGTGCAGGACGTTGCATTCGCGGCCGGATACGCCGAGGGACGTCAACACGGCCACGTGCCCGTCACCGCGCTGTTCGCGCAGCAGCGTCACGGCATGCCATAACTTGGCCAGCGGTTCGTCGGGCCAGTCGAGTGCCAGGTTGGCTGCGAACAGCGGGCGGCCGTCAAGGGGAGCGGTGCGCGCAGCCTTGGCGGCGAGGTCGGCGACCGTGGCCAGATCGTCGTCGGTGCCGACGCCGTAACGGCGCAGCGCGTCGACCGCCGATTGTTCGCGCGCCCGCAGGGCGTCGGCCGGCGGGGCGATGTCCCACGCCGCGGGCAACGCCTTCGCCACGCGTTGCGGGGCGAAGTTGTAGAAGGTCGCCGTCACCATCTCGGCAGGCACCACACCGAACGGCGCCGAGCGGGCGGCGAAGTATCCCATCCAGAAACCTCGATATCCGAGCCCATCCAGAGCGTTGCGAGCCTCCGGGGCGAAGTACGTCACGGCGTGTACCGGTTCGAGTCGGTCGAAGAAGCGCCGCGCGAGTGTGGGGTCCCTGTCCATGACCACAGTTAACCATTAGGCCTCGGGCGCGCCCTCGGGCGAAAACTCTTCGGTCACAGCGGATGCCGCCTCGTCGATGATGGCCCGCATGGCGCGTTCGGCAGCGGCCTCGTCGCGGAGTCTGATCGCACGCGCGACCTCGTCGTGCAGCGCGATCGCGGCGGGGTTCGGGATGTCGGGCATCATGCCGTGGTGGGTCCGGCCGGTGAGCACCTCAGCGACCACCCCGTTCAGCGCGCGGAACATCTCGTTGCCGCTGGCCTCGAGCATCGTCTGGTGGAAGATCTTGTCGGCCAACAGGTATGCGTCGAGGTCGCCGGACCGTCCATGGACAACCATGTCCGAAACTGCGGCCGCCATGATGCGGCACTGATGAGGGTCGGCTCGCCGCGCGGCGAGCGCCGCCGCGGCGGGTTCGAAGCCTCGGCGCAGCTCCGAGAGTGACAGCAGTTGTGCGGCCTTGTCGCCAGACTCGAGCCGCCACCGAATCACAATGGGATCGAAGACGTTCCATTTGCTCGCGGGCTGAATCGTGATGCCCACCCGGCGGCGGGACTCCACCATGCCCATGGACTCGAGTACCCGAACCGCTTCGCGCACGACGCTGCGGGAGACACCGTGCTGCGCGCTCACCCCGTCGAGGGTGATGACCTGACCGGCCGGATATTCACCAGACACGATCGCGGTGCCCAGCGCGGAGAGCAAACCCCCGTGCAGAGCGCCGACGATTGGTTGAGACACCACCTATACATCCTGTCATAGACTTTGCTGAGGTTATTAAAAACATATGATTGCGAAGGATGCTTGAAATAATATGATCATTGAGGCAAGCTGTGTGACGTCAAGCACAATGGGGTAGGTGGAGAAGATGGCGTCACCAATCGTCGCAATGGGCGTCTCAGGTTCGGGCAAATCGACTGTTGGAGCGGCGCTGGCGCAGCGCCTTCGGGTGCCGTTCGCCGATGCCGACGATTTCCATCCGCCGGCCAACATCGAAAAGATGACAGCGGGCGAGCCCCTGAATGACGATGACCGGTATCCCTGGCTGGAGGCCATCGGACAGTGGCTGGCCGAGCGCTGCGACTCAGGCGGTGTGATGAGCTGTTCGGCCCTCAAGCGAAAATACCGCGACCAGCTCCGCCGCCACTGCCCAAACGTCGAGTTTCTCCATTTGAGTGGCACACCCGAGGTCATCGCCAAACGCCAGTCCAGCCGCCCCGGCCACTTCATGCCTGCTTCGCTGTTGGCCTCGCAGTTCGACACACTCGAGCCTCTCGGCGATGACGAACGCGGCCTAGCCATCGATGTCGACCAGAACATCGACGCCATCATCGACACATACGTCTCTCAAACCGCAACGCGCACAACCGAACAGGAGTTCTAGTGGAAGCAATCGAACCGGCATACGGCACCGCCACGCTCTTAGTCATTGCAGCGGTGGCAGTCGCCGTGCTGCTGTTCCTGATCATGAAGGTGAAGCTGCACGCGTTCGTGTCGCTCGTGTTGGTGAGTGTGCTGACCGCACTGGCTGCAGGCATCCCCGTCGGCGATGTGCCCGACGCGCTGTCGTTCGGCTTCTCCAACACCCTTGGCTCGGTGGCCCTTCTGGTCGGCTTCGGCGTCATGATCGGCCGGCTACTCGAGATCACCGGCGGCGCACAGGTTCTGGCCGACACCCTGATCGGTAGGTTCGGTGAGAAGCGTGCACCGTTGGCACTTGGCATCGCCGCGCTGATCTTCGGCTTTCCGATATTCTTCGATGCCGGCCTCGTGGTCTTCCTGCCGATCATCATGACGGTCGCGCGGCGCTTCGGCGGTTCGCTCCTGCTGTACGCATTCCCGGCCGCCGGCGCCTTCGCCGCCATGCACGCGATAGTTCCACCGCACCCGGGTCCAGTCGCGGCCGCGGAGGCACTCGAGGCCAACATCGGGCTGACGCTGCTCGTCGGCGCGCCCGTCGCCGTCGTCTCCTGGTACATCGGCGCCTACCTCGTCTCCCAATTCATCGGGCGCCGTGTACATGTCGACGTTCCCGAGGCTCTGTTCGGTCCGATGAACGGTGGTCGCGAGGTGGTCACCACCGATAGTGACGCCGACCCTGACAACGACGGCGTTGCTGCGGGTCCAGGTCAGACGGTTACGCAGGCGCCCGCCCGGAAGGCGCCGGCGTTCGCGACAGTGCTCGGCATATTGCTGCTGCCGTTCTTCTTGATCTCGTTCAACACCGTGCTCAAGACACTGACCACCGCAGGGGTGATAGAAGAAGGTGCGACCTGGGCCGAGTACCTCATGCTGCTCGGGAACACCTCTGTCGCATTGCTGATCACGGTGCTCGTGGCCACCCTCGTGCTGGGACTGCGCGACCGGTCGATGGCCGGGGTCAGCGACATCTTCGACAACGCCCTCGGCCCGATCTGTACCGTCATCCTGATCACCGGCGCCGGCGGCATGTTCGGTGGCGTGCTGCGGCTGAGCGGCATCGGAGATGCGCTGAGCGGCTCACTCTCGAATCTCGGAATGTCCCTGATACTTCAGGCTTTCATCATCGCCACATTGCTTCGCGTCGCCCAGGGCTCGGCGACTGTCGCGATAACGACAACGGCCGGCCTCCTTGGCGCCGCCGCAGCCGAGGCGAGCTTGAGCAGCTTTCATCTCACGCTGTTGGTGGTTGCCATCGCTGCAGGAGCCACCGTTCTCTCGCACGTCAACGATTCGGGTTTCTGGCTGGTGAGCCGCTTCTTCGGGATGGACGTGAAGACGACGCTGAAAACGTGGACAGTGATGGAGACGACGCTTGGCGTCACCGCCTTTGCGATTGCTCTGGTGCTGTGGGTCGTCACCTGACCCGAGGCGTCAACCCTTGAGGACCTGAGTTCCGCCGGCGAGCTCGTCGTGCTTGCCCTGCTTTGTCGGACTGCCGTTGATGGTCACCGCGATGATGATGATCGCGACGACTCCCAGCAGACCGCCGACGAAAGGAATGATCGGCAGCAGCGTCCACGAGTTGCGGATCGCCGACTGCGCGGGCGTCGGCTTGGGTGCGCCGGCCGGACCGTGGACGCTGAGGCCGAGCAGCTTCTTGCCGGGTGTCGCTCCGATGGACACCTCGAACGCGACGAAGTACACGAAGGTGAGCGCACCGGTGAACAGCCCGGTCGCCCAGATATTCGACAACGTGTCCGTGAGGAAGATCAGGGCATAGCTGACGATGGCGACCAGGATGCCGTCGATGACTCGGGCCAGCCAACGCCAGAGCAATCCGCCGGGCTGCTGACCCCCGGGCGGGTAGCCGCCTTGCTGACCGTATTGGCCCGGCTGACCGTATTGGCCCGGCTGAGGGTTGTAGTCAGGGGTTGTCATCTCGCACTCCTCGCGTCCGCTGCGCGGAAGGCGAATCCAACCGCGGGGATGGTGGAGTCAATGTACAACCGAATGTGGCCGAACGTGCCTGTTCAGCGCACGATGATCATGAATTCAGGCGCTTGCGTTCCTGCTTGATCTGCTTACGCGCCTGCTTGACCTGTCTGCGGCCCTGATTGCGGGCCGTGTCGGCGAAATCGGTTGCGCGATCACGTGCGGTCTCAGCCAACTCCGGCGCACGGTCGCGGGCGACCTCTGCCAACTCCAGCCCGCGATCACGCGCGACATCGGCGATTTCGGCGCTGCGCCTGCGCGCCAGCTCCGCAAACTCGGGTCCTCGCTCGCGGGCAACGTCGGCGATCTCGGCACCGCGCTTGCGCGCCAGCTCCGCAAACTCAGGCGCCCGCTCGCGAGCGACGTCGGCGATCTCGGCACCGCGCTTGCGCGCCAGCTCCGCGAACTCAGGCGCCCGCTCGCGAGCGACGTGGGCGAACTCGCGGCCGCGTTCGGCACCGACCTGCAGTCCGTGACCGACCTTCTCGGCGAGCGGGCTGTCGGCGAGCGCCCCACCGGTCGCCGCACCGACCGGCAACGCGGCGCTGACGGCGTCAGAGACTTTGTGGGCGGCGCGACGGCCGCGCCATCCCAGTGAGGGTTTGCCCTCGGTGTCGACGGCGGCGATGATCAACCCGCCGATGAGACTGATGTCGGTGAGGAAGGCCCGACGCTCATCGGCCTTGCGCTGGGGATCCGTCTCATTCCAGAAGGTGTGTCCGCCAAGGCTTCCCGGCACCACGCTGAGCGCAAGCGCGGCCGATGCCAGCCGGGGCAACTTGCCGCTGGCGAGCAGGAGGCCACCGCCGATCTGAACCGCGGCGTTGACCCGGGCGACGGTCTCCGCGTTGGACGGGACATTGGTACCGACGGGGTCGGGCAGTTTGCTCAGCCCCTCGAGCGTGGGACGGGCCGCATCGGCGGCGGGCTTGGGGCTGCGCAGGGCATCGACGCCACGGGCGATGAACGCCGCCGACAGCATGGGACGGGCAACACGTCGGATCAACATGGCCACCGTGTTCCCCGGGCCGGGGCGTCACAAACGTCAATAGGTGGGGTCGCGCTGGTCCCTGTCCCGCAGGGGCAGCGCGTACCAGAACGCGATCAGGGCCACCAGGGTGCAACCGCCGGCGATCCAGGCGCCGGTTCTGCCGACCACGCTGTCGAAGATCACCACAGCGACGCCGGATAGCGCCATGCCCAGCAGCATGATGCCGACTTCGGCGTAACGATGGGAGACCGCGACCAGCGTCTCGAGTCGGTGTCGCCGGAACAGCACGCGATGCATGCTGACGGGCGCGACCAGCAGCACCGTCGCAGCGAGCGAACAACCGACCGTCACCAAATAGACGATGCGCATCACGACATCCAGGTCGGCGAAGCGCGGCTGAAACGGCAGGATGAGCAGGAACCCGGTGAGCAGCTGAACACCGGTCTGGGCAACTCGCAACTCCTGCAGCAGACTCGTCCAGTTACGGTCCAGCCGTTCGGCTTCCGTCTCGTCGCGGTCGCGATCCCGACGGCCCTCGTCGCTGTCCGGATGTTCGCTTGTCACCGGTGCAGTGTCCCACCGCAACCCGGCGCCTACGACCGATTGGGAGTACGCACGGTGTGACAACTGCCGGTCGATGCGCACTGCGTACTCATCGGCGTAGCGTCGGCTGCGTGGCTCTCGTTGCGGGCGTTGACTCATCCACCCAGTCCTGCAAAGTCGTCATTTGCGACGCGGACACCGGCGCGGTCGTCCGCTCGGCGAGCTCGCCGCATCCGGACGGCACCGAGATCGATCCGCAGCAATGGTGGTCGGCGCTGCAGGCGGCCGTCACCGCCGCCGGCGGGCTCGATGACGTGGCTGCGGTTTCGGTCGGCGCGCAGCAGCACGGCATGGTGTGTCTCGACGGCGCGGGTGATGTTGTACGAGATGCATTGCTGTGGAACGACACCCGGTCCAGTGCAGCCGCTGACGAGCTTGTGGCCGAGCTCGGCGCCCAGGAGTGGGCAGAGCGCATCGGCGTGGTGCCCGTCGCCGCGATCACGGCGGCGAAATTGCGCTGGCTCGCCGATCACGAACCCGCGCATGCCGATGCGACGGCCGCGGTGTGCTTGCCGCACGACTGGCTGACCTGGCGGCTGAGCGGTTCGACCGACATCGCCGATCTGCGCACCGATCGAAGCGACGCGAGCGGCACCGGGTACTTCTCATCGGCGTCCGGCAGCTATCGATTCGACCTGCTCGAAATGGCGATGCGGGGCCGACGACCCCATGTCCCCGCGGTGCTCGGCCCCGCCCAGGAGGCGGGCCGGACGTCGACCGGCGCAGTGCTCGGCCCCGGTGCCGGCGACAACGCGGGGGCGGCCCTCGGACTGGGCGCCGAACCCGGTGATTGCGTCGTCTCACTGGGCACGTCGGGCGTCGTGAGCGCGGTGGGTGACGTGGCGCCGCACGATCCCGACGGGATCGTGGCGGGCTTCGCCGATGCAACCGGCCGCCAGTTGCCGCTTGTCTGCACGCTCAACGGCGCCCCGGTACTTGCCGCAGTAGCCACAATGCTCGGCGTTGACTTCGACGAGTTGGATCGGCTGGCGATGTCGGCGGAACCCGGTGCCGGCGGGTTGACGCTGGTGCCGTATTTCGAAGGTGAACGCTCGCCCAACTTGCCTTCGGCCGCGGGTGCGATGCACGGTATGACCACCCGAAACCTCTACGCCGCCAATATTGCTCGCGCCGCCGTGGAAGGTCTGCTCAGCTCGATGGCCTACTGCATCGACAGGATCACCGAACACGGCGTCGACGTCAATCGCATCATCCTGGTAGGCGGGGGAGCGCGGTCGGGGGCGGTGCGTCATATCGCGTCCGCACTGTTGGGGGCACCTGTACATGTGCCGACACCCGCGGAGTACGTCGCGCTGGGCGCGGCTCGCCAGGCAGCATGGACACTTTCTCAAGCTGACTCGCCACCGGCATGGTCGTTCGGGATCACGACAACATACACGGCAGCCCCGACGCCGCACGTGCTCGATCAGTACCGCGCGGCGCAACCGTTGACGCTTGGGCAGTGAACTATACGTGGGAACAGTTGGCGGACAGCGTTGTTCGATGTCGCCTACCGTTCCTCGACGTCACGGTCGGGGTGATCTGGGGACGACTGGGCGCCGCGCTGATCGACACCGGATCCACCCTGACCGAAGCACGGGCGATCCGCGCCGATGTCGAGCAGATGACGGGCCGCGAGGTGAGTCACGTCGTGTTGACTCATCACCATTTCGACCATGTCCTGGGCTCGTCGGCGTTCGACGGTGCCGCCGTGTACTGCGCGCCCGCGGCCGCGGCGACCATGACCGGTCACTCCGAGCGCCTGCGCTCAGAGGCCCTGCTGTACGGCGCGAAACCGCGCGACGTCGACGAGGCCGTTGCCGCGTTGCGGCGGCCCCAGCACGAGGTGGAATCGGACGTCATCGATCTCGGCGAACGCGTGATTTCCATCAGCCACCTGGGTCGCGGCCACACCGACCACGACCTGGTCGCGGTCGTCGAGGGTGCTGATCGCCGCGTTGTCTTCTGCGGCGATCTCGTCGAAGAGTCCGCCGACCCGTCGATCGACGACGGCTCCGATGCCACGGCATGGCCGGGCACTCTTGATCGACTGCTCGAAGCCGGTGGCCAGCACGCCCTCTACGTACCCGGTCATGGCGCGGTCGTGGATGCCGATTTCGTGCATCGGCAACAGCGGTGGCTCGCGAATCGTGTGACGAAGTCGGACCCGAGACTGTGATGTGGGTCATTGCTTGACCAGCTCTAATTAGGTGACCCTAACCATTCGTTTTGCTTACGAATGGCTGGAGGTGCCATGAGGGCCGACCTCGAATTCGCTTATGACCTGACGCTCGACGAGGCGCGACGCCGCAGTGCAGTCCTCGAGGCGATCGGTGACGGGTGGGATCCGATGACTGTGATGGCCGAGGAACAGCGGGCTGAAGAAATGTTGTACTCCGATCTCGACGACGAGCAGCAACGGATTTACGACGATCTCGTTCGCGCTGGTGTCCTGCCTGATCGGAAAGCGGTCAATGCTGCCGATTGATCCCACCGCCGACCGGTCACGACGCGCCTGGCTGCCCTGCCCGTGTTGTGACCACCCCGCCACATGCGTGGATTGCCATGACCGCAAGAACTGCGCTATCCATTGGCAGTACCTGCTGAGCAACAAGGGCACGGAGGTCCACCTGCAATGCTCTGACTGCGGCTACCTGTGGTCGACCGACACGCGGAATCGAGCGCGGCGACGTCGCGCGGCCTGACCGCTAGGCACCCGCTTCGGGGCGAGGCCATCGCGGCCGAGGCAGCACTTGTCCCGGCGGTGGCCGCATCCGGTCCAGTACGGCTCGCAACGGTGGCCAATCGGCTCGGCCACGGCGTGTCACCGCGTACGCGGTCAGCACCGCTTCGGGTGTCGCCAGCGGTAGCACCTTCACACCTCGGCTGGTCGGACGGCCCATCGGCAACAGACCGACCCCGAATCCCGCCTCGATCAGGTCTTCGACAAGGTCCAGGCTGTCGATCTCGTGCGCGATGCGCGGCGCGAAACCGGCGAGCGACGCCAGGGTGCGAACGGCTGTCTCGTCAGCTGTGTTGCGGGAGTTGACAATCCACGTCTGGTCGGCGTACGCCGCAATATCCGCGGGTCCGTCGGGATACGTCGATGGGACGGCCAGCCCCCACGTGATCGACCAGAGCGCCTCGGTCTGCAGCACCTGGTTCGGCGAAGCGGGAGCCAAGTTGTAGTCGTATGTGAGCGCCAGATCGAGATCGTCGTCGGTCAGCAACGCGAAGGCTTCGATGGGTTCGTACTCGCTGATCACCAAACTCACGTCCGGATACTGTGCGGCGAGGTCGGCGACGATCGGCAGCAGCGACACCCGGATGCCGGTGGCAAATCCTCCCACGCGCACCGTGCCCGACGGTTCGGCGTCGGGATCGAGGTCGAGTCGGGCGCTGTCGATCGCCGCGAGGATCGTGACCGCGTGGTCGGCCAGTCGCAGCCCCGCTGGGGTCAGCCGCACCCGACGGCCGTCGGGCTCGATCAGCTGTGCCCCCGTTTCCCTGGCGAGCGCGGCGATCTGCTGCGACACCGTCGATGTCGTGAGGTGGTACGCGTCGGCTACCGCCCGCATCGAGCCCAGACGCGAGAGCGACAGAAGGAGTTGGAGCCGCCGGGTGTCCATCGCACAATTGTTCATGAATCGTGAACGGTATGTCCGGAAAAATCACGTGGACGTGAACGGTGTGTGTCCCGTTCAATGCATGGGTGACCACGAACCAGGCGCGCACCGGGGCCTTCATGGCGCTGGGTTCGATGCTCTGCGTCCAGTTGGGTCTCGCGATCGCGGTGACGCTGATCGACGACATCGGAGTCGAAGGCGCGGCGTGGCTGCGGCTGGCATGGGCCGGAATTCTGCTGTTGCTCATTGTGCGGCCAAAGCGTTCGGCGTTCACAAGGTCGAGCTTTCTGATGTGCGTCGTGCTCGGTGTGGTCACGGCGGCCATCACGCTGCTGTTCATGGCGGCCCTGGACAGGATTCCGCTGGGCACGGCCAGCGCCATCGAGTTCCTCGGCCCGCTGTGCGTCGCGGTGATTCATGGCAAAGGCAGGCACCGCTACGTGTGGCCGGGCCTCGCCGCCGTCGGTGTGGTGTTGCTGACCCAGCCATGGGCAGGCGTCATCGACCCCGTCGGCGTCCTGTTCGCACTCAGCGCGGCGGTGTGCTGGGCCACCTACATCCTGCTGACCCAGCGCGTCGGCGATCAGGTCGCGGGCATCAACGGACTGGCCGTGTCGATGCCCGTCGCCGGCCTGGTGGCCACCGCGACGGTCGGACCCGCGGTGTTCGAGCGGATGACGCCCGAAATCCTCCTGATCGGCATCGCCCTCGCGATCCTGCTGCCGGTCGTGCCGTTCGCGTTGGAACTGTTGGCCCTGCGCCGATTGACGACGGCCGCGTTCGGCACCCTGATGGCACTCGAGCCCGCGTTCGCGATGATCGTCGGCCTCATCGTGCTGCACCAGATACCCGGTATCGCAGGGGTAGCCGGGATCACCGTCGTGGTGGCGGCCGGGATCGGCGCCGCCCGCACTGGGGCGCGCACAACGTCGCCCGTACCCGCCGAGGTGAACTCCTAGCTACGCTCGTCGTATGGCAAGCGGATTTTACGGTTCACCGATCGTCGGCGTCATGAACAAGATGTTCGTCGCGCTCATCGATGCGCCGCTAATCGGCCCGGTGGTGCGGCGCGGAATGATCAACATCCGCTATGTCGGACGACGCTCCGGCAAGACCATCGAAACCCCGATCGGCTATCGACGCACTGACGACGGGGTCGTCATCAACGTGATGTCACCGGACAACAAGACGTGGTGGCGCAACTTCCTCGGCGACGGTGGCCCCATCACCCTGGTGAAGTTCGACGGAAATGACCGCACCGGTCACGCCGTCGCCAGCCGCGATGCCAAGGGCCGCGTGTCGGTGGCCGTCAAGCTCTAGTCAGCCCTCGAACCTCTTGCGCCGCAGCAGTGTTCCTGCTGCCAGCAGAATGAGGCTGATCACCAGGATCGCGGTGGCGAGCACGTTGATCTGAGGCGGCACCGCAGCCTTGACCGCCGCATTCACATACAACGGATACGTCACCGTGGATCCGCTGACGAAATACGTGATGATGAAGTCGTCCAGCGACAGCGCGAACGACAACATCGCCGCCGCAACGATGCCCGGAATGATGAGCGGCAACGTCACTTTGAAGAACGTGCGCAAGGGGCTGGCGCCGAGGTCCATCGACGCGTCCTCCAGGGTCCAATCAAAGCCACGGACCCGCGCTCGCACGGTCATCGCGATGAAGCTGACCTCGAAGGCGATGTGTGCAATCAGGATCGTCGCGTATCCCGCGGCCCAGCCGAAGTCAAGGAACAGCGTCAGCAGCGCGGCACCCATCACGACTTCCGGAGCGGTCAGCGGAAGGATCAGGAAGGTGTCGACGGCCCTTTGCCCGCGCCACCGTTGCCGAACCAGTGCGATCGCCACCAGGGTTCCAAGCACCAACGCGACCGCGGTCGAGATGGCCGCGACCTCGAGACTCAGGATCAGCGCTTCGGTCAGCGGCGGATACTTGAACGGGTCCGCCCAGTTGTCCAGCGTGAATCCCTGCCAGGTGTAGTTGAACTTGCCTGCGGGTTTGTTGAACGAGAACAGGATGATCACGAAGATCGGCAGGAAAAGGTAGAGCAGCACCAATCCGGCGACCACCCGGAGCAGGACGTCGCCCCACCGCGGATTGCCCTTGACCGTCTTCGCCGGTCTCGGGCTGGTGGCCGACTCCATCGCGGCGAGCGTCATACGAGATCCTCCGTGCCCATCGCCCGCGTGTACATCAGCACTCCACCCAGAATGATGAGCATCAACACCAGGCTCAGCGCCGCCGCGGCAGGGTAGTCCTTGACGACCAGGAACTGCTTCTGGATGACGTTGCCGATCATCGTGGTCTGCGTACTCCCCAGGTAGTCGGCGTTGATGAAGTCGCCGACCGACGGGATGAAGACCAACATGCTTCCCGCCAGCACGCCCGGCATCGACAGCGGCAGAATGACTTTCGTGAAACTACGGACGTTCGACGAGTAAAGATCCTTGGATGCCTCGATCAGCCGCGGATCGATCTTCTCGAGGCTGACGTAGAGCGGCAGGATCATGAAGATGATCCAGTTGTAGGTGAGTCCGCCGATCACCGCCCAGCTGGTGGACAGCAGCCGGCCCTCCTCCGGCAGCAGTCCGATGGTGCCGAGCGTCTGGACCAGCCAGCCCTCGTCAGCCAGGATCGTCTTCCATGCGATGGTGCGGATCAGGAACGTCACGAAGAACGGCAGGATCACCAGACCGAGGATCAGGTTCTTGAACCGCCCCGCCTTGAACGCGATGACGTAGGCCAGCGGAAAGGCCAGCACCAGACACAGCAGGGTAGCCGCCAAGGCATAACCGAACGACCGCAGAATCTGGTCGCGGTACAGGCTGAACGCTTCGAAGTAGTTGTTGAAGTCCCACGCGAATTCGAGCGTGGGCATGTACACCGAACCGCCCGACGACGACAACGACGTCTGCGCCAGCGTGAAAAACGGCACCACGAAGAAAATTCCGAGGTACACGAGCGCCGGCAGGACCATCAAATACGGAGCGATCTTGCTCCGCTGCCGACCGCTGGTGGCTACACCCGCCATCCGGTCAGCCGCCGGTGACTGCTGCGTACAACGTGTTGTACTCGAGGGTCTGCTCGTCCGTCAGCGCGGCCCAGCCCTTCGACTTCTCCAGGGTCTCCTTCGACGGGTTGATCAGCGGGTTGCTCGCCGCGGCGGGATCGACCTTCTCGAGTTCCTCGGTCATATCCGACAAGACGGGGACGTACTGCACGAAGGACACCAGCTTGGCGTAGTTCGCGCGGTCGTAGATGTAGTTGATCCACGCCTCGGCAGCGCTTTGGTTCTTCGTGGTGTAGGGGATCACCATGGTGTCGACGAACGTCGTCGCACCCGACTCCGGAACCACGAATTGCAGATCGGGGTTGTCGGCCTGCAGCTGGACCACGTCACCCGAATAGGCCTGTGCGACAGCGATGTTGCCCGCCGCGAGGTCATCGGCGTAATCGTTGCCCGTGAAGCGGCGGATCTGTCCCTTGTCCTTCTGCTCACGGACGAGGTCAACGGCCTTCTGCACCGCCTCGGTGCTGGGGTCCTCGGGGGAATTGCCTTGCGAGAGCATCAGCATGCCGAGGCCGTCCTGGGCGTCCGAGAACAAGCTGACACGGCCCTTGAACGCCGGGTCCCACAGATCGTCGATCTTTGAGATGTCCCGACCGGTCGCCGCACGGTTGTAGGCGAGACCGACGAGGCCGGACATGTAGGGCGCGCTGAACTTTCGCTCCGGGTCGACGCTCGCCTCGAGCAGATCCGGACGCAGGTTCTTCTTGTTGGACCACCCGGCATCGCTGATGTCATTCAGCCAACCGAGCTGGTGCAGGCGCACCGCCATGAACGTGGTCGGCACCGCGAGGTCAGCACCGATGTCCTGCTTGCGCGACAACGGTTCCTTGTTCTTGGCGAACCACTGCTCGTTGTCGTTGAAGTCTTCCTTGTAGTCCACCGTGATGCCGGACGCGGTCTGGAAGGCGGCGACGAAACCGTCGGCCATGTACAGCGGCCAGTTCGAAACCCGCAACGTGCCGCTGGCCGGGCCACCGTTCTGTGCTGAAGTCTCGCCCGATCCGCCGCCGTCCGAGCTACAGGCGGCGAGGAAGGACGGACCGAGAGCCAGCGCGGCGGCGGCCGCGGCACCGCCGCCGATGAACCGCCGACGGGAGGTCCTGTTGGCGGCGAGCCGAGCGGCCAGTTCGAGGTCGATGTTCGTGGATGGCATGGCGACTGTGCCTTTCGTCGATGGGAAAGAGGGGACGGGCGAACGAAAACGGGCGATCAGGAGTCGTCGAGCATCTCTTCGAGATCTTCGGCCGTGGGGATGTCCGCCGCAGGCAGCACCAGCGAGGCGTCCGGTGCCCATGCCACGTGGACCTCGTCGCCGGGCCGCAGCATCGGCAGGTCTTGTTCGGGACCGACGTGAGCGATGATCGTCGAATCGTCGGGCGCCACCATCATCAGCCGCACCACCGGACCCTGGAATGTCAGATCCTTGACCGTCGCGGCCACGGTCGCGACATCTCCGGTCGGCGTGTCGACCGATACCCGGACTCGTTCCGGCCGCACCATCAGCGTCGCGTGGCCGCCTGGTTCGATCGCCGTGTCACCGGGGCGGGCCTTCAGCGTCGTCCCGAGCACTTCGACTTCGACGAAGTCGCGGTTGGTGCGGCCGGTCTGGCGGCCCGCCCACAAGTTCGCCTGTCCGATGAAGCTGGCGACGAACACCGTGGAGGGGCGGTCGTAGATCTCGGTCGGCGTGCCGATCTGGTCGACGTTGCCCGCGTTCATGACCGCGATGCGGTCACTCATCGTCAGCGCCTCTTCCTGGTCGTGGGTGACGTAGATGAACGTGATCCCGACCTCGCGCTGGATGCGCTTGAGCTCGAACTGCATGGCGTGCCGCAGCTTGAGGTCGAGCGCGCCCAGCGGTTCGTCGAGAAGCAGTGCGCTCGGGTAGTTGACCAGCGCACGGGCCAGCGCGACACGCTGCTGCTGGCCGCCCGACAGCTGGGCGGGCCTGCGCTCGGCGAAATCGGTCAAGCGGACGACCTCGAGCAATTCGTCGACACGCTTGCGCACTGCGCCTTTTCCTTGGGCCTTTTCAATCTTGCGGCTGCGCGGTCCGTACGCCACGTTGTCCCACACGGACATGTGCGGGAAGAGCGCGTAGTGCTGAAAAACCGTGTTGACGTTGCGTTTGTGCGGTGGCACCCGCGAGACGTCGACCCCCTCGAGCCGAATGGCTCCCTCGGTGGGGCTCTCGAATCCCGCGATCATCCGCAGCGTCGTCGTCTTTCCGCAGCCCGAGGGGCCGAGCAGCGAGAAGAACTCACCCGAGGCGATGGAGAAGTCCGCCTCGGCGACCGCTACGTAGTCCGAGAAGCGCTTGGTGACATGGTCGATCTCGATGACCGGACCGCCCTTGGTGCGGTCGGCCCCGTGTTGTCCCGTCGATTGATCTACGGCGGTGGTGTGTGAGCCGGTCAGAGCGGATCCTCCTCAAAACCCCCAAAGCTGTGGATAAACAATCGCCGATCATGCTGACCTTCGCAAGCGATTCCGCAACGAATTTACATTCCGACAATGGAATCCTTCGTCAACTGGGCCCGGAACCGAATGAATCCGCTGAAGCGCGCGTGCGGGCGCGCGGCCGGGCGGTCTGAGCCGCCGGCTGTGGAGGTCGCGAGGATGCGCCCATGATCAGTTTCGCAGTCGGTGGCCGCGGGGTCGGGGAAATCTGATGACTCGTTTACCCCGGTGGCTTGCCCGGGTAGTGGTGAGGGCATGGCAACGGTGGATGTCTCGGTGTCGTCCGATCTCAGCCCGGAGAAGGCGTGGGAGCTCGCGTCGGATCTGAGCAGGTTCGACGAGTGGCTGACCATTTTCGGCGGCTGGAAGAGCGAGGTGCCGACGCAAGTCGAGGTCGGCACAACGGTGTCGTCGACGATCAAGGTCAAAGGGTTCCGCAATGTCATCCACTGGCGTGTCACCCGGTACGACGAGCCGAAGGCCATCGAGCTGGTCGGCAGAGGAAAGCCCGCCGTGTGCATCGCCCTGCGCCTGTGCGTGAAGGAGGTACCCGGCCCCTCCGACGATGTCGTCCCCGGCTCCGTGTTCCAAGTGATCGCCGACCTCACCGGCGGTCTGCTCAACACCAGGGTGGGCAATCTGGTCGCGAAGGTCCTCGAGTCCGACGTTCGCCGATCGGTGACGAACCTGGCGGCACTGCGGTAGTTCTCAGCCCCACTCGTGGTTCATGGCGCGGGTTTCGTAGCGCGCCTCGAGCGATTCCGGCGGCGATGTTCCCGGACGCGACAGCGCGATGAGCACCATGGCCAGAGCGGCCGTCACGGCGCCGCCGATGAAGATGACGAAGAAACTGCTCTCCATCGGCACACCCGTACCGGCCACCAGCCGGCTGAGCAGCACGGCGACCAGGGCCGCGGCCGTCGAACTCCCGATCGTGCGGGCGATCGCGTTCATGCTCGTGGCGACGCCGGTCTCGCTGGCGTCGACCTCGCTGACAACCAATGCGGGCAGGGCGCCGTAGCCGAGACTGATGTACGCGTTGGCCAAGACGCCCGCGACGATGACCTGCCACGCCTGCGAATGCGCGAATGCGATGAACAGGAACCCGGCGATGCCCGCGACGGCTGCGACGAGGAGTACGGGGCGAGCGCCGAAGCGGTCGATGAACCTGCCACTGAACAAGGCGATGAGGAAGCCCGTGACCGCCCCGGGCAGCAGGAAGACCACGCTGGCCTCCAGGACCGTGGCACCGAATCCGTACCCCGCTGCCTCCCTGGGTATTTGGACGAACTGTGTCAGACCGAGGAAGGCGAAGTACAGGCCCATCCCGACGAAAATGGTGGCGAGGTTCGTCAGCAGAATCGGGCGCCGCATCAACATGTCGGTCGAGACCAGCGGTTGTTCGGCACGTCGTTCCCACTTCCACCAGCCGACGAGCACGATCACACCGCCCGCGGCACAGCCGAGCGTCGCCGGCGAAGTCCAGCCCCACGACTGGCCCTGGGTGACCGACAGCAGGATCGCCGACAGTCCGGTCGCGAGTCCCACCGCGCCGAGCCAGTCGATCGTCCCGGTGACGCTGCGTGGCCGCCAGGGGACCACGATCACCGCGATCACGACGACGATGGCGGTGAACGCGGTGGTCAGCCAGAACACTCGGTGATAGTCGGCGTTGTCGTTCATCAATAGTCCCACCACCACGAGACCGGTGCCGCCACCGAAGCCCAGCGTGCCCGACAGCACCGCCATCGCCGACATCAGGCGGTCGGGGGGCAATTCCTCACGCAGGATCGCGATGCTGACCGGGTAAAGGGCGAAGGAAGCGGCCTGGAGGACGCGACCGACGATGAGCAGCGGCAGCGAGGTCGTCGTGGCCGCGAGCAGTGAGCCGAGGAACACGACAGCGAGGACGATCAGCATGACGAGCTTCTTGCTGTGCAGGTCGGCGAGTCGGCCGATCAACGGCGTCGCGGCGATCGCGGCCAGCAGGTTGGCGGTGACCGCCCAGCTGACGCCGACATCGGACGCGTGAAGCTGGTCGGCGATGATTCCGAGCACCGGCACAACGGCGGTCTGTAGGACGGCGACGGTCAGGACCACGATGCTGAGCCCGGCGACCAGCAGTCGGTGCGGCTCGTCGCGGGCGCTGGTCGACCGTGTCGATTCGGTCTCCACCACCCACCGCTCCGATCGTTAGTACATCTTCGTTCTACCGATTATCTGCCCACGCCGATTCGCGCGAACAGTCGCCCGGCGTGATCGAATGACGCCATGCCGCAGCAGGACGCTTGGAGCCCCTTGACGGAGTCGACGTTCAGCGGTCGGCGTCCCGCGCACGCCGGTGACCTGTCGGTTGAGACACACGGCATTGCGCCGATCGCGCAAGATCAGCGGTACGGAACACCTGCCCGGCTCTTCACGGTGTGGTTCGCACCGCAGGTGAACATGGCCGGGGTGTTCACTGGCACGCTCGCGATCGTCCTCGGCTTGGGGTTCTGGCTCGGCCTTGCGGCGATGGTGATCGGGACGGTGCTGGGCTCGCTCATCGTCGGCTACTTGTCGACCTGGGGGCCTCGCACAGGTGCCGGCCAGCTGCCGAACTCGCGGATGGCCTTCGGCGGAACGGTGGTGGTTCCCGCTGTCCTGCAATGGTTGTCGTCGATCGCTTGGGACGCACTCGTCGCTTTGTTCGGGGGCGAGGCCTTGGCCGTGCTGCTCGGCATCCCGTTCTGGATGGCGGTGCTGATTGTGCTGGGAGTGCAGGGCGCCGTCGGATTCATCGGCTATGAACTGATCCACCGACTGCAGGCGGTGCTGACCGTGGTGCTGTTCGTCACTTTCGTCGTGTTTGCAGTGAAACTTGTTGGTGGGCATCAGATCGTCACACCTGCAGCCCTTTCCGGGGCGGACCTCGTCGGCGCATTCGTACTCGAGGTGACGATCGCGTTCAGCCTCGCAGTGTCGTGGGGGAGCTATGCCGCCGACTTCAGCCGCTACCTGCCGGTGAGTTCCTCGCGTGTGCGCGTATTCGGGTTCACGTTCGCCGGGATGGTGTTGGCGTACATCTTCGTTCAAGGTATTGGGATCGCGGCCGGCGACCTGCTCAGCGAGCACACCGCCGAAGGCGTGCACTCGGTGATGGGCGGCGGATTGCTCGGCGTGCTGGCGCTGTTGATTATCGCGCTGGCCTCGATCGGCTCCGGGGTGATGAACGACTACAGCGGGTCGCTGGCGCTGCAGACCATCGGGGTCAGGGTGCGCCGGCCGGTTTCGGCGCTGATCGTCGCCGCCCTGGCGTTCGCCCTGGTGCTATGGCTGCACGCCGCTGAGACCGCGACGCGCTTCCAGGATGTGCTGTTGATCGTCAGCTACTGGATTCCCGCGTTCGTCGCCGTCGTCGTGATCGACTGGGCGCTGCGTATCCGCGGCAGGGCCAGCATCAACCCCGCAGAGGAACCGACCGACCGTCCAAACGCCGTCGCCGCGTTGATCGTGTTTGTCCTCGCATACGCCGCGGCGATCCCGTTCATGCACACGTCGCTGTTCCAGGGGCCGATCGCGCATGCATGGCATGGTGCGGATATCGCGTATTTCGTGAATCTGTTGGTCGCCGCTGTCCTTTACGGCGGCTACCGCTTGGTGCGCAGGCGCGGCGCGTCTGTCGGCTGAGCGGTGGTGTCGATGAAGTCATCGATCAGATCCACCACTTCGCCCGGCCGTTCGACGTGAGGGAAGTGACCGACGCCGGCGAGTACCTCCAGCCGGCTTCCCGCGCGTGCTTCGTGCAGCGCGTAGCCATGCTCGACGGGAATGATGCGGTCCTGGTCGCCCCAGATCACCATCATCGGCATCTCAGCGGTCACGTGTAGCCGGTTCAGCGCGCTCACCGCTTGACCGCGGTGGTCGACGACCGAGCGCAGAGTCCGCAGGAAGGCCTGTCGCGTCTCGCCATCTGCCAGCGAGGAATAGGCGCTCCACATCTCGGCGCCACGAGGTGATTGAATCCCGGCGGTGGACAACCACGAGCGCAGTTTGTTGCCTGCGGTGAGCACCGGGCGCGGCGCGATGACCGGCAGGATCAACTCGGCTCCGGGGGCGGAGAGCATGCGAAGCGTCCAGCCGACATCGGGTCCCAGGCCGCCGCTGCTGATGAGTATCAGCCGCTCGCAGAAGTCGGGATGCTGGTAGACGAACTGCATGGCGACGCCGCCGCCCAACGACTGGCCGATGATCGTCGCCCGCGACACGTCCAACTCATCGAGCAGGTCCCGCAACCACACCGCGAACGCGCCCAGCGAGTAGTCGCCGCGCGGCTTCGCGGATTGCCCATGACCGAGCAGGTCGGGCGCGACGACCCGGTACTTGCGCGACAGCTGGGGGATCACCGCCCGCCACGTCCCGGAACTGCCGGCCATTCCGTGAATCAGGACCAAGGTTTGGGGGCCGGTGCCTACGTCCTGGTAGGCCACCCGGTCCCCGTGCAGCTCGAGATATTTCATCTCACTCACCTGAAACGGCCCCCTCGTGGTTTCCAGTCACTATCTACCCGAAAGCGGGGCAGGTGAAGCTGCGTCAGAATTGTGAGATCAACGCACTCGGCGAGTTCTCGGTGTACGGCCCGTCACATTGGGCTGCGCTGGCGGTCTTCGTCGCGGGGGCGGTCGCCGTCGTGTGGCTCGGCCGCAGGCAGACCGAGCGCCAGGCGCGGGTCTTCGGACGGATCGTCGGTGCGCTCACCGCGGCTATCTATGTCGCCGCGTTCGTCAACGCGTTGTCCCCACCCGACCTGCGGTGGTCGGTGCCCCTGCATCTCACCGATCTGGCGACGATGGTGACCGCCTACGCCATGTGGTCACAGCGGCAATGGGCTTACACACTGACCTACTACTGGGGCCTGGTACTCAGCGTGCAGGCATTGATCTCGCCGGTGCTGACCGGTCCCGACTTCCCGCACTACCAATTCCTGGGGTTCTGGGCGATTCATCTGCTGGTCGTCTGGGCGGCGATCTATCTCACCTGGGGCCGGGGTATGCGGCCCGGGTGGCGCAGCTATCGGTTCGTGGTGGTGGTGACGTTGACGTGGGTGGCGGTCACGATGACGTTCAACAGCATCGCGGGCAGCAACTACGGCTTTCTCAACGCGAAACCCGCCACCGCGTCATTGCTCGATGTGATGGGGCCGTGGCCGTGGTACGTCCTGGTCGGAGCGGTCCTGGTGGCTGGCGTGTGGGCGGCCATGACGTGGCCGTGGGAACGCAGGCGCGGACGTCAGGCCGGGTCGTCGGCGTGTTCGTCGGCCAGCTGAGCCACGGTCAGACCGTCGACGAGCCGGTCCAGCGCACCGGTCATGGTGGGACATTCGTGTGCGGGATGCTCGGTCGGGCACTGCAGCGCATGCGTGAGGAACTGTTGCGCGCCCCGCGCCTGCCTGACGACTTCGTCCAACGCGCAGATCTGTTCTCGGACGATTTCACGCCACTGCGGCCCGGGCGCATCGAGCACAGCAGCCGCGGTATCGAGCGAGACTCCGAGCTCCTGGAAGATTTTTATGAACGCCAGACGGCGGAGGTCGTCGGGCCCGTACATCCGCTTGCCGGCCCGTCGGTGCGCAGGACACGCGAGCCCGCGCTCGTCGTAGTAGCGCAGAGCGGACGTCGACAGCCCCAGCCGGGCCGCCGCCTCACCGATCGGTACGAGGTCCATCGCTTCTCATTTGACTTCAAGCCGACTTGAACCTGCAAGCTCGTGGGATGACCAGTCCAGAATCACTTCCGGTCAACCATCACGCCGATCACCACGGCTTTTCTGGTGTGAGCGGGGCGGTTGTCGGGCTGCTGCTGCTGTGGATGGGACGGGCCAACGCGCGACTGGCCGTCGAGGTCACCGGGGTGTCGGCCGGGGACCGCGTCATCGACATCGGGTGCGGGCCCGGTGGTGCAGTCCGGGAAGCGGCTCGACGCGGGGCAAGGGTGACCGGCATCGATCCCGCTCCGGTGATGTTGCGGTTGGCCCGTACCTTCACCCGGGACGCGACTATCGAGTGGGCCGAGGGCACCGCAGAAAGCGTGCCGCTGCCGGACGGTTCAGCGACGGTCCTGTGGTCGTTGGCGACCGTCCATCACTGGCAAAACGTCGGCATGGGACTCGGTGAGGCACGACGGCTGCTGGCGCCGAACGGCCGGCTGCTCGCCGTCGAGCGCCGAGTGAAGCCCGATGCGAAAGGTCTGGCGAGCCACGGGTGGACACAACAGCAAGCGGAATCATTTGCCGCCCAGTGCCGCACATCGGGGTTCACCGACGTGGCGGTCGCCCAACACGGGCATGGACGTCGCAGCGTTTGGACCGTGATCGCCGTCCGGCCATGAGAGATTGGTCAAGTCCACCTCGGGGTAGTAACTGACGGTCAGGTAAAACCGGGGCCTTTCGGAGGTGCGCATGGCCACAGCGACGAAGGGCGATGGCGACGAGGAAGAACGTCAGCAGTTCGCCGATCGCGCGCTCGGGTTTCTCGAAGACATCGTCTACTGGGCGATCGCCGTCGTCCTCGTCATCGGGTCGATTGCACTGCTCGTCGCCCAGTTCAACACGATGCTGGGCTTGCGGAGCGCACCGGCCAAGATCGTGATGCTGGAGGTGCTCGATGGCCTGCTGCTGATCTTCATCTTCGTCGAGCTGTTGTACGCGGTCCGCTCATGCCTTCGGTCGCGCGAGATCGTCGCGGAGCCATTCCTCATCGTCGGAATCCTGGCCTGTATCAAGGAGATTGTGGTGCTGTCGGTGGAAGCCGCCACGCTGCTCAAGGACGGGCCGCAGTTCTCGCGCGCGATCGTCGAGGTCGCCGTTCTTGGCGTGGCCGTACTGGTGCTGGCCGTGGCGGCCTATGTGTTGCGCGAGCGACGACGCAGCGATACCGACCCCGCCGAAGACGACGCACGCGACGAAGAAGACGCCGCTTCCGGCTGAGGGCCTTCGCCCGCCTGTGCGAAGATGCGCGAATGGCAACGGAATCCGCACATTTCACGCGAACCGAGGACGGCGGGTTCATCCCGACCCGCTTTGCGCTCAGCCATTGGGGCGACGACCATCTCAACGGACCCGCCGTCGTCGGGTTGACAGCGCAGGTGCTCGAAGCCCAGTGCGGATCGCCGGACTTCATGCCCACGCGCCTCACCGTCGACCTGTTCCGGGCGGCCCGCTCGGCGCCGACGAAGGTTGACGTCCGGGTCGTGCGCGACGGCCGCCGGGTGCGCAGTGCGGAATGCGATGTGCTTCAGGACGGGAGGGCGGTCGCACGCGCGACGCTGGTGCAGTACCGGCGCTCGTCCGCGCCACCGGGGGTGTTGTGGACGGCGCCGATACCGCACCCGTCACCTCCGCCTCCCGATGATCAGGTGGTGCCGTTCGTCGGCAGCGACGCTGCAGGTTGGACCCGCAGCCCGGGGGAGCACCAGAACGACTCGCGCAAGCGCTTCTACAACGACGGCATCAATGTGGTTGCCGGGGAGAACGTCTCGCCGTTTGTTCGAGCGTCGATGGTCGCCGAGGCCACCAGCCTCGTCACCAACCTGGGCACGGAGGGGATCGGATACATCAACGGCGACCTGACAGTCGCGTTATCCCGACTGCCGGTTGATGATTGGATCTGCATTCAGGGAGACTCGCATTGGGCTCGTGACGGAATCGCGGTCGGAACGGCAACCCTGTTCGACCACGAGGGTGCACTCGGCTCGGCAATGACGACAGCCGTGGCCAACCCGGCAGCACAGATCGATTTCGCCAGCAGGCCATTTCCCAGGACGGGCCTCAACTACGAGTAGCAGCTGCGAGTGCCTTACCAGCGGCTTGTGCTGCCGCGCTTACCGACTTCCGCTGAGGTGGGCGGTGTTACGGGTTTGGGCGCCACGCTGATCGGTGTGCGGGTGACGCCGATTTCCGGTTTCGGCGCTTGCGACCCCGAGCCGGCACCCGAGGACGGGTATTGGGGCCCGTACACCGGCGCGTCCGGTGCCGGTGGCGGCGGGGGAGGCGGTGGTGGTGGTGGGGCGGGCTGACTGGTCAATTCGGGTGCACCGCTGGTGGACGTCGGTTGCACGCTGCTGGGCGCCGGCTCCGTCGACGGAGTGTTCGTCGGCGCTTCCGGTCCGGGGCTGCGCAGGAGCAGGGGGATGAGTGCCAACACCACCAGCACGGCGATAACGGCCAGCAGCACGATCAGGCCGCGTTTGGTGCGATACCACGGCATGGGGGCGGCCTTGAAGGTCAGCGAGTCTGCAGGGGAGCCGGGGCGGCGGTCGAGGAACGGCTTGGCATAGGAGAAGGCGCTGGCGGCCTCTTGGGTGTCGGCGTAGTCCGTGAGGTCCGTGAGGTCATCGGCGTACTCGGGTTCGGCCTCGACGTAGTCGTCATAGTCGGAATATTCGTGCTCGACCACCGGGATCGGCTCGGTGACCGGGTCGTGATGACCGTAGCCTGCGAACCCGTTGTCGGGGTCGGGCGACGAATCGTCGTCGATATCCCTTCCCCACAGGGCGATGCGCTCGGCCATGCTGCGACTTTACCGTTCTCAGCTGCGGATAGCCGAAATCGGGATGGGCAGGATGAAAACCCCTTCACAACAACGACATTCAATCGAGCACGCCGAACGGTCCGCGTGGAGGCGTCGGGTGCCACGTAACATAGCGTGCATGAGTAGCGGGCCGGTCGACGAACAGCGCCTGCGCGACCTCAGACTGCTGCGCACAGTCCGCGACCGCATGGACCGCGAATACGCCCAGCCCCTGGACGTCGAGGCGCTCGCCCGTGGGGTGAACATGTCGGCCGGGCACCTGTCGCGCCAGTTCAAGAGCGCATACGGCGAATCGCCATACTCCTACCTGATGACCAGGCGCATCGAGCGGGCGATGGCCCTGCTACGACGCGGCGACATGTCCGTGACCGAGGTCTGCTTCGCCGTCGGCTGCTCGTCGCTTGGCACCTTCAGCACCCGGTTCACCGAATTGGTCGGTGTACCGCCCAGTACCTACCGCGTACAGACGGCCGGTGCGTCCGCAGGCCTACCTCACTGCGTAGAGAAGCAAGTCACCAGACCGATCAGGAATCGAGAAGCGCCTGCGATATCGCTGCACATAACGTGAGCGCCATGGACATCACCATCAACTCCAGCATGCTCCCGCACGACGACCCGGATGCCTCCTTGGCGTTCTACCGCGACACCCTCGGCTTCGAAGTCCGTCTCGACGTCGGACAGGGAAAGATGCGCTGGATCACGGTCGGCCCTCCCAACCAGCCCGCCACCAACGTCGTCCTCTATCCGCCGACCGCCACGCCGGGCCTTACCGAGGATGAACGCCGCCTCATCGCCGAAATGATGGCGAAGGGCACCTACGCCCAAATCAACCTGGCAACCAAAGACCTCGACGCGACCTTCGAGCGTGTCCAGGCCGGCGACGCCGAGATCGTTCAGGAGCCGACAGAGCAGCCCTACGGTGTGCGTGACTGCGCGTTGCGTGATCCCGCAGGCAACATGGTCCGTATCCAGGAGCTGAGCTGAGTGGGTCACGCCGCCGACAGCCACGACCTGATCCGCGTGCACGGCGCACGTGAGAACAACCTGAAGAATGTTCACGTCGAACTTCCCAAGCGCAGGCTCACCGTGTTCACCGGTGTTTCGGGTTCGGGGAAGAGCTCCCTGGTCTTCGACACCATCGCCGCGGAGTCGCAGCGGCTGATCAACGAGACCTACAGCGCCTTCGTCCAAGGCTTCATGCCGACGCTGGCACGGCCCGAGGTCGACGTGCTCGAGGGTCTGACGACGGCGATCATCGTCGATCAGCAGCGGATGGGCGCCGATCCGCGCTCCACCGTCGGCACCGCCACCGATACGGGCGCGATGTTGCGCATTCTGTTCAGCCGTCTGGGTAAGCCGCACATCGGTTCGCCCCAAGCCTTTTCGTTCAACGTCGCCTCGATCAGCGGCGCCGGCGCCGTCACCATGGACAAGGGTGGCCGGACCGTCAAGGAGCGCCGCGAATTCAGCATCATCGGCGGTATGTGCCCACGCTGCGAGGGACGCGGTTCGATCAACGACATCGACCTGACCGCGCTGTACGACGACACCAAGTCGCTCAACGAGGGCGCACTCACCATCCCTGGTTTCTCCATGGAGGGCTGGTACGGTCGAATCTTCAACGGCTGCGGCTTCTTTGACCCCAACAAGCCGATCAACAAGTTCACCAAGAAGGAACTGGACGCCCTGCTGCACAAGGACGCGACCAAGCTCAAGATCGACGGCGTCAACCTCACATACCTCGGGTTGATTCCGCAGATCAAGAAATCCTTCCTGGCCAAGGATGTCGAGGCGATGCAGCCGCATATTCGCTCCTTCGTGGAACGGGCAGTGACGTTCACGCCGTGTCCGGACTGCGGCGGCACCCGATTATCCGACACCGCGCGGTCGTCGAAGATCAAGGGCCGCAGCATCGCCGACGTCTACGAGATGCAGATCAGCGATCTGGCCGAATGGATCGGCGGCATCACCGACAAGTCGGTGGCCCCGCTGGTGAAGTCGCTGCAGCACACCGTCGACTCCTTCGTCGAGATCGGGCTGGGGTATCTGTCGCTCGGTCGGCCGGCAGGGACCTTGTCCGGCGGTGAAGCCCAGCGCGTCAAGATGATTCGCCATCTCGGGTCGGCGTTGACCGACGTCACCTACGTCTTCGACGAACCGACGGTGGGGCTGCATCCACACGACATCGCGCGCATGAACGAGCTCTTGCTGCAGTTGCGCGACAAGGGCAACACCGTCCTGGTGGTGGAGCACAAACCCGAGGTGATCGCAATTGCCGATCACCTCGTCGACCTGGGTCCCGGCGCGGGTGGCGACGGCGGCCAGGTCGTCTACGAGGGCACGATCGACGGATTGCGCAAGAGCAAGACCGTGACCGGACGCCATCTCGACGACCGCGCATCGCTCAAGAAATCGGTGCGCGCGTCGTCCCGCGCAATGGAGGTTCGCGGCGCGTCGACCCACAATCTGCAGAAGGTGGATGTCGACATCCCGCTCGGCGTGCTGTGTGTGGTCACCGGCGTCGCCGGCTCCGGCAAGAGCTCTCTGATCGGTGGCTCGATCGCGGGCCGTGACGGCGTTGTGGTGATCGACCAGGCGCCGATCCGCGGGTCGCGACGGAGCAATCCCGCGACCTACACCGGCTTGCTGGACCCGATCCGCAAGGCGTTCGCGAAAGTCAACGACGTCAAACCGGCGCTGTTCAGCGCCAACTCCGAGGGCGCATGCCCGACCTGTAACGGCGCCGGGGTGATCTTCACGGAGTTGGGTGTCATGGCCACCGTCGAGTCGCCGTGCGAGGAGTGCGAGGGCAAGCGGTTTCAAGCGTCGGTGCTGGAGTACACGTTCGGCGGTCGCAATATCGCCGAGGTGCTGGCGATGGCGGTGGCCGACGCGCTCGCGTTCTTCGGTGACGGCGATGCCGCCAACCCGGCCGCGCACAAGATCCTGGACCGCCTCACCGACGTCGGTCTGGGCTACCTCTCACTCGGCCAGCCCCTGACCACGCTGTCCGGTGGTGAGCGGCAGCGGCTCAAGCTCGCCTCGCAGATGGGGGACAAGGGCGACATCTACGTCCTCGACGAACCGACCTCGGGCCTGCATCTCGCCGACGTCGAACAGCTGCTGGGGCTGCTGGACCGCCTGGTCGATGCCGGTAGGTCCGTGCTCGTGATCGAGCATCACCAGGCGGTCATGGCACACGCCGATTGGATCATCGATCTCGGTCCCGGGGCCGGTCACGACGGTGGCAGGGTGGTCTTCGAGGGAACGCCGGCTGACCTCGTCGCCGAGCGGTCCACGCTGACCGGCAAACATCTCGCGGATTACGTCGACGCCTGACCGAGATTCGCGGCAAGATGCCGGGCGTGGAGTTCGACGTAGATGCGCTGCGGCAGAAATATGCCCAGGAGCGGGACCGCCGACTGCGCCCCGACGGCATCGAGCAGTACGTCGAGATCTCAGGCGTGTTCGCCGACTTCGCGACTGATCCCTGGAGCGATCGGGACTTCACCCGCGACCCGCTGGCCGATGAGGTCGATGTCGCGATCATCGGCGCCGGGTTCGGCGGGCTGCTCACCGGGGCTCGCCTGCGCGAACTCGGTGTACGCAGCATCCGGTTGATCGACAAGGCCGCCGACGTCGGAGGTACGTGGTACTGGAACCGGTACCCCGGTATCGCCTGCGACGTCGAGTCGTACGTGTACATGCCGCTGCTCGAGGAGCTGGGCTACGTTCCGACCGAAAAGTATGCGAAGGGCCCTGAGATCTTCGCGCATTGCCAGAGCATCGCCGAACACTATGACCTGTACCGCGACATCTGCCTGCAGACCGAGGTGCAGCAGATCCGCTGGGACGCCGAACGGCAGCGTTGGATCATCACGACCAATCACGGCGACAGCATGCGCGCCCGCTTCGTCGCGATGGCCAACGGATATCTTCAGAAGCCGAAATTGCCTGGCATCGAAGGAATTTCTGATTTCGCCGGGCACACGTTCCACACCAGCCGATGGGACTACGACTACACCGAACCCGACCTGGCCAATCTGGCGGACAAGAAGGTCGGGATCATCGGGACCGGCGCGACCGCCATCCAGTGTGTGCCGCACCTCGCCAGGGCCGTCAAGGAATTGCTCGTCTTCCAGCGCACCCCGTCGACCGTCGACGTGCGTGGTAATCGCCCAACCGATCCGGACTGGTCGGGGTCCTTGCAAGACGGATGGCAGCGCCGTCGCATCGAGAACTTCCAGTTGCTCACCGCGGGCGGTGAAGCCGACGAGGATCTCGTCGACGACGCATGGACGAGCATCGTCAAGAAGCTGTTCGTCATGCGGCAGACCCGTGTCGAGGGAATATCCGACGAAGACCGCTTGCGCGCAGTTGAATTGGCCGACTTCGCCAAGATGGAAGAGATCCGGGCCCGCGTCGATTCGATCGTGACGGATCCCGCGACAGCAGAGGCGCTCAAACCCTGGTACGGCTACTTCTGCAAACGGCCCTGCTTCCACGACGACTACCTTCAGTCGTTCAACCGGGACAACGTGACGCTCGTCGACACAAAAGGTAAGGGCGTCGAGCGCATCACCAGCCACGGTGTGGTCGTCGACGGCAAGGAACACAGCGTCGACTGTCTGATCTTCGCAACGGGTTTCGAGGTAGGCACGGACTACTCGCGGCGGACCGGCTTCGAGATCGTCGGCCGGGACGGGGTCACGATCACCGACAAATGGCAAGACGGTGTGCAGACACTGCACGGCCTCGCGGTCAACGGATTCCCGAACTGCTTCATCCTGTCGATCGCTCAATCCGGGTTCACGGTGAACTTCCCGTATCTGCTCGATGTGCAAGCGCGCCACACCGCAGAGGTCATCGCGTGGGCGTTGAGCAATGGCGCAGCGGAATTGGAGGCGACAGTCGACGCCGAATCGGCGTGGGTCGACACCGTGGTCGCACGTTCGGGGGCGAGCGCCGACCGCGCGAAATCCTGCACACCTGGCTACTACAACCGGGAAGGACAGGCGAACGCGAAGACGCGGCAAGGCAGCTTCTTCTACGGCACGCCAACCGAATACGCCGACATCCTCGAAGCGTCGCGCGCGAACGGCGCACCGGAAGGGTTCGAGATCCGCACAGGCATCCATCGATGAGGAGGCGTTACCTCATCGGTCGTCTTCGAGCGTTGACCCGCCGCGGCAGCTCTCCCCGGGTGGCGATCATCGGAGCCGGCTTCGGCGGGATCGCCGCGGCGGTTGCGTTACGACGCAAGGGTATCGACGACATCGTGATCATCGAACGGTCCGACGGCGTCGGTGGCACCTGGCGGCAGAACACCTACCCGGGCGCGGCGTGCGACATCCAGAGCCACCTGTACTCGTTCTCGTTCGCGCCGAACCGCCACTGGACCCGCACCTACGCCTACCAGCCCGAGATCCTCTCGTACCTGGAGTCGGTGGCCGATCGCTTCGACCTGCGCCGGCACCTGATGCTGGGGGCCGGCGTGCGCAAGCTGGTCTGGAGTGAGCAGCACAAGCACTGGGATATCGAGATCGCAGACGGCCGGAGCCTCGTCGCGGACGCCGTCGTCAGCGCGGTGGGATTGTTCGGCGCCGCACGCTATCCCGATATGGAGGGCATCGCGGAGTTCACCGGCGAGCTGATGCACACCTCGCAATGGGACGCGGGTGTCGACCTGACCGGAAAACGGGTCGCGGTCGTCGGCACCGGGGCCAGTGGCGTGCAGGTCATCCCGGAACTCGCCGCCATCGCGGGGCAGCTGACGGTCTTCCAGCGCACGCCACCGTGGATGGTGCCGAAGGAGGATCGACCCTACGGCCCCGACGAGCTCGCGCGCTTCCGTCGGCTCCCGTGGGCCGCTCTGCGTGAGCGGTGGCGGTTGTGGAAGCTGCAGCACGACAACACGGCGTTGACGCCCGAGCATCCACGAATGGCCGTGGTTCAGGAGTTGTCGGAGAACTTTCTGCGCCGCCACGTCGAAGACGATGCGATGCGTGACGCTCTGACCCCGCGGTATCCATTTCGGTGCAAACGTGTCCTGCTCGGCGAGAAGTATTATCTGGCACTGCAACACCCGCATGTCGACCTCGTGACAGATCCGATCCGGCGGGTCACTGAGTCAGCTGTCGTCACCGAGAGCGGCCGCGTCGTCAAGGTCGACGCCATCGTCTTTGCGACGGGCTTCGAGACGAGCAGTTATCTCGCGGGACTCGAGATCGTCGGGCTCGGCGGCGAAAGCCTGCATGACCGTTGGGGTCTGGATCCTCAGGCGTATCTCGGCGTCGCCGTGAGCGGTTTTCCCAATTTCTTCATGTTGTACGGACCGAACACCAACCAGGGCGCGAACTCGATCATCTACGTCCTGGAAGCCGGCGCGCGCTTGGTGGCCAGCGCGGTCTGCCGGTTGGCCGGGCACGGCGGCTATCTCGACGTGCGGCCAGACGTCGAAAGGCGATACAACGATCAGATTTCGGCCGACCTGGACCGGACAATCTGGACGCAGTGCGACAGCTACTACCGATCGCCCACCGGACGGATCGTCACACAGTGGCCGCACTCGGAATTGGACTACGCGAAGGCGACGTGGCGCATACGGTCACGAGATTGGCTGCACCACACCTGAGCGGATCAGGGTTTCTTGGGCGTCGGGCGGCCCTTCGACGACGTCTTGGCGGCCGGGGCTGACCCACGATTGGCCAGTCGTCCCAGAGTGGCCACACCGGGCAGTGACGACACGGCGCCATAGACCTCGTTGCCCGTCGCGACGAGTGCTTCCAGTTGCGGCAGCACCGCGTCCATCGTCCGGATCATCGGGTCGGCCAGCGCAAGGTAGCGCTCGGCACGGTCGATCGCCTGGTTGAGTCGCTCCGTCGCTATCGCGAGGTTTTCGATCAGATCGGGCAACTGAGCGGCGAGCTGTATCGAGGCGGGCGGGATGCGCAACGCGGCGCCTGCGGCGGACTGCGCCGTCTCCGCGGCCTCCCTCGCGGCAGCCTGCGCATTGTCCGCCGCCGCCTGCGCGGCCGCCAAGATGTCTTTCGGGCCCGGAACTTTGCTCGCCATCTGTCAACTGTGCCGCACGGCAATAGGACTGTCTGCGCTTTGGACAGATCGTCCGGTTTATGTCACTGTGACGTATTCAGCTGCGGCGCAGTGTCATTAGGGGAGAGACAGGGCAGCGATCCCGGCCTCCACACTGCTCGTGGCGATTGGAGCAGAAGAATCCGGTGTTTGCCGGGATACTTGTACAACTTCGCCGATAGCAAGGGGCCACGCGTGACAGTAGTCGCCATCTATCTCGTCATCACGTTCGGTCTCGGCGGGCTGGCGATGGCGCTGCGTCTGCCGCCCCTGGTCGGGTTCCTCGGGGCGGGGTTCGCTATCAACGCCCTCAATGTGGCGGACGTGCCGCAGCTGGATGTGCTGGCGGATTTGGGCGTCACGCTGCTGCTTTTCGCGATCGGCCTCAAGCTCGACGTTCGCATTCTGCTGCGCCGCGAGGTGTGGTTGACCACATCGGTGCACATGCTGGTCAGCGTTGTGTTCGGGGGTGTCGCCATGTGGCTGGGCGCCGTGGCCGGGGTCGCGATGCTGTCCGGGCAGAGCGTGCAGACGATCGCCCTGTTGGCCTTCGCGTTGTCCTTCTCCAGCACGGTGTTCGTGGTCAAGGTCCTCGAGGAGCGCGGTGAGTCGCACGCACTCTACGGCCGCGTCGCCATCGGCATCCTGGTCATGCAGGACATCGTCGCTGTCGTGTTCCTGACCGCCACCAGCGGTCACCTGCCCAGCCCCTGGGCGCTGACGTTGGTGCTGCTGTGGCCACTCACGCGAGTCGCGCGCAGGATCTGGACCCGGCTGGGCCACGGCGAAATGCAATCGCTGTTCGGGATCGTGATGGCGTTGGTGCCCGGGTATGCGCTGTTCTCCGCGGTGGGGCTGAAGGGCGACCTCGGCGCCCTGATCATCGGCGTGCTGCTGGCCTCGCACGCGGCGTCCTCCGAGCTGTCGCGTTCGCTGTTCCACATCAAGGAGCTGTTACTGGTCGGGTTCTTCGTCTCGATCGGCCTGACCGGTCTGCCGGATCTGCCGACCATCGGTGTCGCACTGCTGATGGTGCTGCTTCTGCCGTTCAAGGCCGGCTGGTACGTGCTGCTGTTATCGCGGATGAGGTTGCGGTACCGCACCGCACTGCTCGCCGGACTCGGGCTGATGAACTACTCGGAATTCGGGTTGATCGTCGTATCGGTCGGTGTTTCCGCAGGACTGCTGGCGGAGGCCTGGCTCGTGGAGATGTCGATTGCGGTGGCGATGAGCTTCGTACTCGCGGCACTGGTCAATGGTCGCGGACACCTCATGGTGGAGAAGATCGCCGCGCGGCTACCTGATCAGGACGAAAACACCCTTGTGCCCGAGGATCGACCCGCCGACGCCGGTGATGCAGAGGTCGTGGTGATCGGTATGGGCCGGGTCGGGTTTGCCGCCTACCAGCGCATGACCGAGCACTACGGGTTGCGGGTGATCGGAGTCGACTACGACGGGCCTCGAGTCCAGCGACTGGCCGCGGACGGCCATAACGTCATCGAAGGCGATGCGACCGACCTGGACTTCTGGCACGAATTACGGCATTCGGAGTCGGTGCGCATCGCCGTGCTGGCCATGCCGCGCCACGGGGCCAACGTCACCGCGCTGGCGTGTCTGCGCGAGTCCGGTTTCGACGGCAGGGTCGCCGCGGTCGCCCGGTACGACGACGAAGTCCAGTGGGCCAAAGAGCACGGCGTCGACATCGCCTTCAATGTCTATGCCGGCGCGGGTTTGGAGTTGGCCGACCAAGTGTCCAACGACGAGGCACCCCGCAGTCCTGCTCAACCAGCTGACGATGAGCCCCGAGGCGGACTGTAGATGGCTACTCAATAGCCCGGCGGCCCAAGGCATTTCATCACAGTGACGTATTCGACGGGTGCACAGTGGCGGTTATGTCCGTCCGTCGGCGGGGTCCGCTGGGGAGGGGCAGGGCCGACACGGCGTGCGAGATCGACCGGATGAGCCGGCGGCTTCGATCACGATGCCCTGAAGGTTGTTGTCACCCTTGAACTTCCACCGATGCGACAGCGCCCGGTGGCGATTTGCGTTGCGCGGCCCGGAGGTTCAGCTTTCATGCGTGAGTAAGCCGGGCCAAGGGCCACCATTACGTCACGGTGACGTAATGGTGGTGCGCAAGGAAGGGGCGGGGCCGACCGCGGAACCGGCGACTGACACCTGATGCGATGCTGGATGGCCGGATGGCCGCAGCGATTGTCAGATCCGGAGCGGCTCAACAAAGAGACCAGGGTGATAGCGCCACCAACAAAGGGCGGGAGGATCAGACGCCCGCAGATGCGTAGGTGGAACGCTTCCGCTCCTCTCACCTCCCTGCTCGACAAAGTGCCGATAAGCCACATTATGTCAAGTTGTAGGTTGATTGGTTATTCGCACCCGATATGCGCCTCAAACGGGCTCATCGTCGAGCTGGCCCAGTCCCCTGACCCGCGAAAGCATCATCACCTGGATGCGCCAAACCGGCCACCGCCACACTGCTCACCCTCATCGGAACCCGCGAACTGCAACTCATTCACGACGCCTTCGACGACGTACTGCCGCCATCGAAGGCCGTCGAGCACGTCACGTCCTCGAGGAATACCACGCCGAAGTCGACGCCGATCACCTTGCTTGTCTTACTCCTGCTGAGCGTTACGCGCCGCCGCCAGCGATCGGCGCAGCGCTTCAGCGAGGCGGTCGACGTCGTCGTCTGCAGTCGTCCAGTTGGAGAAGGACACGCGTACCGCCGCTCGACCGTGCCATTCGGTTCCCGCGACCCACGCCTCTCCGCTGCATCGCACGAGTTCTGCTACATGCCAGGTGCGCTCGTCGCTGTCGTCGGCACGGATCAGGACCTGGTTGAGCACCACGTCGTTGCATACGGAAAAGCCGTCCGTGGCTTGCATCATCTCGGCCAGGCGGCGGGCATGCTCGCAGCAGCGCTCGATCAGTTGTCGCAACCCCTGCCTACCTAGCGATGCGAACGCTGCGTAGACGGGTATCGCGCGTGCACGCCGGGACATCTCGGGCACGAGGACGCCGGGTTCGCGCTCGGCACTCGTGGGCAGATAGCTGGTGTTGGCGCCTAGTGCCGAGCGGGCAGCTTGGGGATCGGCGACAATGGCTAGGCCGCAGTCGTAGGGGACGTTGAGCCACTTGTGTGCGTCGGTCGACCAGGAATCGGCCAGCTCGACACCTCGAACGAGTGTCGACAGTCGCGGCGATGCGCAAGCCCACAGTCCGAATGCGCCGTCGACGTGAACCCAGCCGCCGTGCTCGTGGGTCGCCGCGACGATCTCTGACATTGGGTCGCACGCTCCGGAGTTCACGTTGCCGACCTGCGCGCACACGATGGCGGGGTCGGAGTCAGCGGCGAGCGCGTCGGCGAGCGCGTCCGCTCTCATGGCTCCTTGTGCGTCGACTGCTACACGCTCGACGCGGCGCGCTCCCAAACCGATCATCTGCAACGCCTGCAGTACGGAGGGATGGACCTCGTCGCCCACGAGTACGCGAACACGGGGCGCCTCGGCGAGCCCATCGGCCTCGACGTCCCAGCCTCGCCGCGCTAAGAGAACGTGCCGCGCGGAAAGCAACCCGACGACGTTTCCCGCCGTGGCTCCGGTGACGAACCCGACGGCCGCGCGTGTGGGCAGCCCGAGAGCTTCGAGAACCCAGCGCTCGGTGACGGCATCGATCGCAGCGCCGGCTGGCGACGACATCCGGCTGTACGCGGTCTGGTCCCAGGTCGATACCAGCCAGTCGGCAGCCAGCGCCGCGGGTAGCGTTCCCCCGACGACGAGTCCAAAGTAGCGGGGGCCGGCGCACGCAATCGTTGCGGGGCCGAGAGTGGCGGCTAACTGCTCGACTACCGACACCGCATTCGTGCCTTGGTCGGGCAGCGGCCCGCTCAGGGCATCGATGACCTCGTCGTAGCTGGTAATCGCATCGACCGGCCGGTGCGGGAGACCCGCCAGGTATTCGGTCGCCAGTTCCATCGCCCTTGGCAGAGCCGCGTACACGTGGTCGGTTCGAACCGGGGCAGAATGCTGATCCATTGAAACTATCCTTGTTCTCGAGTCAACCGTTGGTGTAGCGCAGTGCACCCCTAGGGAGGGATGTGCGCTCCAACGCCGACCAAGCAGAGACCATGCCGGCCGAGACCGGTGCTACGTGGAAGCTACACGGCCGGTACTCACGCGTGCACTCGCCGACCCTGCTTAGGCGGCTAACTTGCTTGGATGTCGCCTGCCAGGGTGATGGGACCTCTGGTTTGCCATGAGCATGGGACCGGGTTGTTCCGGTTGTAGGCCGTGTGTTGATAGTGGCCGAAGGTGTGGTTGCCGGTCAATCCGACGAAGTCGGAGGGGCCGGCTTTCGCGTCCCTGGTTTCTGGCGTTGCCGGTAGGACTCGCCTTCGACGACGAGTTCGTAGGCTGCTGATTGCAGTCGGTCCATCGCCGATTGGGCCAGCAGTGGGTCGGCCATCATGGTCAGGATCTCGGGTGGTTCGCGGTTGCTGGTGATGACGGTTGATGCGGCGCGGTGGCGTTCGACGATGATCTCGTAGAAGTCGGTGGTCTCGGTGGCCTCCAGGCGGTGCAGTGCGAGGTCGTCGATGATCAGTAGTTCGACGCGGTGCAGTTTGCGCATCTCGTCTTCGTAGCTGCCGTCCAGGCGTGCCCCGCGTAGGCGTTTGAACAGTTTGTCGGCGCGTTCGGTGTGCACGCTGTGGTGTTTGCGTACCGCGATGTGGCCTAAGGCGTTGGCCAGGAACGTCTTTCCGACTCCGACCGGTCCCATGACGAGGACGTTGTAGGCATCGGCGAGGAATCGCAGTGAGGTCAGCTCGGCCCACAACTGTTGATCGAACGCCACGGCAGCCGAGTCGTCCCAGGCGTGCAACTGCATCGCCGGGTCCAGGTGGGCGGCCTTGGCGCGACGCGCCGCGGATTCGCGGTCACGGCGGGTGACCTCATCGGCGAACAACAATTCCAGGAAGTCGTGGTGGGGCAGCCGGTTGGTGCGGGCCAGCGCCAACCGCTCGGGCAGCGTGTCGAGCAGCTGGCCGAGTTTGAGGCGGCGCATCAGGGCTTTGAGTTCGGCGGAGACTTCGATCGGTTTGACCGCCGGCGCGGCATCGGGACGTTGGGTGCTCATGAGGGCCTGCGCACCGCGAAATCCGAGCCGTCGCGGACGAACCGCGACGCCGCGCCGGGCGGTTTGGGTATCAGGGGTAGTTGTTCACCGCCGCCGCGGGTGCAGATCCGCTCGATGAGCCCGACGTCGATCACCTCGGCGTCCAGGGCGCGGCGGCACGCGTCGTCTACGTGCGCGGCGCCGTGGCGGCGCACCAGCCCCAGCAGCCGGTAGACCTGACGCATCTTGGTCCACGGCAGCGGATGCTCCAACACCGCGGCGGCGTAGACGCCGACATGGGTTCCGTGGGCGGCAGCTTTGCGCTGCAGGGCGTTTAGATCCCGCATGGCATAGACCGACACCTCGGCGGGAAGGTCGGCCGGATCAGTGTGTCGGCGGCCTGGGGCCACGGCCGGATGCACCTTGATCAGCTCACCACGCCAGTACAGCTTGACCGAGTGCGCATCGGCACGGGCGTCGATGCGCTTGCCGACCAGCTCCCCGGGCACGCTGTAGAGGGCCTTGGCGATCTGCACGTGGCGGTCGGGAGCCACCTTCGGATGCGTCCAGACCGGAACGTCGAACACCGTCTCAGGCACGGGCTTGAGCGCGGGCAACTCATCGGCGGAAAACACCTGCACCGGGCGCAGCCGGGTGGTGCCGTGAATACGCATCCCCGCGATGTCCGAACACCACAGCTGGGCGCGGTTGCGGCAATCATCGAGATCCCGGAAGTGCTCTCCGGCAAAGAAATTCGACCGCACATAGGACACCATGCGTTCCACCCGCGGCTTATCCTTCGGGCTGCGGACCCGCGCCGGATCGATCGCGAACCCACGCGACTGGGCGTACTCACGGAAGGAGTCGTTGAGCCGGGGCTCGGTCGCGTGCGCGGTGGTGACGATGGCTTTCATGTTGTCGGGGATCACCACGGCGAACACTCCGCCGAAGAACGCCCACGCCGCTTCGAACCCGGCGATCACATCAGCCAAATTCTGGCGGTAGGTGGGCCAGACGAACATGTGCCGCGAGTACACCGCGGTGAAGATCAACCCGTGCACCACCCGACGGCGGCCATCGCTGATGTCGGTGAGCATGCCGAGCCGCCCGAAGTCGACCTGCACCTCCGCGCCCGGTTCGCAGTCGGCCACCGGCACCGTGGCCTGGCGCCGACCGAAATCCAATTCCGTTGTGGCATAACGGTGCAACGTCCGATACGACACCACCACACCCCGGCGCCCCAACAAGGTGTGGATCTTGGTCAACGTGAGCCCGTCTTTGAGCCACGTCTTGATCTGGTCATGCTCGGCGGCGATGGTTTCCCATGCCAGGCTCTTGCCGGCCGGCCGGTGCGGGCGCACCCCGGCAATCACCGCCGCGATCAACTCATCAGTGAGCTGACCGTCTCCGCCGTCGCGGTCGAGCCCGCAGGCCCGTGCACGGTCGACGTACCTGCGAACGGTTTTGCGGTCAGTCCCCGAGAGCCGGGCCACCTCCCGCAACCCCAACCCCTGCAGCCACAGCCGCAGCATCTCCACAATCTCGATCACCGATACCTCCCGGTAGCTCATTGGGCCAATACAGCGGCCCAACAACCGGAAGAACCCACGCCACGCCGGGGTGGTCCCATAACTGGCAAACCAGCCAGCCAGGTGGTCCCATCAATGACAAACAGGTGGTCCCATGCTCATGGCAAAACCAGCCCTAAAGTGGTCCCATTCACCTGGCAGCTGACACTTGGACCCGGGCGGCAATCCGCCCGGCCTCTTGCCGACCTCCGCGCCTTCTCGTCATTTCAGCTGCGTTGCAAAACCCTTCCACCCATTGCCTTTAGCGGCGTTCGGTGCTTGGCCGGCCAGGAATACGGCCGAATCGAATATGGCGGGTCACCAGTAAACTACGACGTTTTCATCTGATGAATCAGGGACGCAGGGGGTGCCTCGTTCATGTGTTCGCCCCCAAGGGCGATTTGCCTCTGCGACGGTGGGTGCCAGGCGTTATCTTCGTCCAGCGCAACACGACCGGTATGAGGGGCCGTAAAAGGACAACCGACAACCTCTGTGAACATTCACGACATCATTTAGACCGGACAACCCATCACCACAAACGAGCCAAACCGCAATTAGGACTCTTTGGAGTAGTCGACGCTGAGCCAGCGCTCGGGTCGCATCCGGAACAAAAGCGACTCAGCGTCAGGATTTTCCCTGGCGAACGACTCTGTGAACGCGTTGCCCCCCTCCTCGCCGAGATAGCGAACGGCGATCGCTCTCATGGTCGCGTCGTCGGCTGTCTCGATCGAGGTCACTGACCCTTCGGCAGTGACGTAGCGGTATGGATAGGTCTCATCTTGAGCAGTGATGGAGAAGCGGCCGGCAGCGGTGATGAGTCGAGCTTTGAGCGACCCCGCCAAGCTGGAGACGAGAACCTCGCCGCCGGGCTCGAAGGCATACCAGATCGGTACAGACAGCGGTGCGCGATCAGGGCGTTCGACGGCAACGACACCAACGTGCAGATCGGCCAGGTAAGTCTCGCGTTCCGTGCTGGTCATTTTCGACATGATCTGACCAACCCCGTGTCCCCCGGCACGATTCCCGAACTCAGGCGCGAGACTGCCCACGTTCATAGATCGAGGACGATGCGGAGTGTCGCATCAACGCGGCACCATGGCGCGGGCGGACAATAGCCGTATGTCCACCGCTCTGTGGATTCTTGTTGCGGTGCTTGCCGTCGGCATCATCGTCGGCGGCTTGTTGCGGATACGTGCCTGGTTGCGGCGGCCGGCCCCGCCCGAGATCATCGACGCGGCGCGCCGTCGGAACGAGCAGGACGATCGCTCCCCTGATTGACAGGTTCAATCAGGACCCGACTCAACTGCCGTCGGGTTGGCGTATCGCGTCATCGAACAGATCCAGCACCGCCCGCCACGCCCGTCGCTCATGGGCGGCGTGATGCCCTACTCCTGGGACCGTGGCCACCGGGTGGTCCGGGGTGCCCTCATCGGCCGACGACATCGGATCGGCCCAGAAGGCGTGTTGAGCGCCACCATAAACGTGGACGTACCAGTCCCTTCCGGCCTCCTGCAACGCGGATGCGAATGACGTCAGCTGCTCGGGGGTGCACAGCGGATCCTCGGAACCCGTGCACAACAGAAACGTCGCGCCGACGTCGGTCCAGTCGTCGGCGCAGGCGGCCGGCAAGGCCGGGTGGACGACGGCGACCGCGACGAACGGCGTGCCCGTTCTGGCGAGTTCGAGAACGATGCGCCCGCCGGCGCCGTATCCGAGCGCCGCGAGACGCGTCGTGTCGACGCCAGGAACGGCGAGGAGGGCGTCGAGCCCCGCACGACCTATCGCGTGCATGCGGGCGGGGTCGGCCAGCAGCGGCATGACCCGGTCCAACATCGCCTGCGGTTGACCGAAATACGTTCTGCCGGCGTGGTAGTCCAACGCGAGCGCGACGTATCCCCGCTCGGCGAGGATGTCGGCGCGGCGACGTTGATAGTGCTCGAGACCGACTCCGTCGTGACCGATCAGCACAGCCGGCCACGGCCCCTCGCCATCGGGGTGAGCCAGGTGGGCGATCATCGTCAGTCCGTCGACGTCGTACTCGACCTCTTGGACCACGATCATGCACTCACCGTAACGCGCGACCAGCGACGCCGTCGTCGGTTTCGCGCTCGGCGAATCGCGCCCTCAACGCCTACCGACGACCGTAGCAAAACTCCTGAATAGCACAGTGGTGCAGCGACTTTGGAGAACGTCAAAGTTAATACTCCGGGAGTTCGTATCGACTGTTCACGCGGTCGTGGCGATCCCACCGTCGACGGGAACGACGGTGCCCGTGAGGTTGGCACCTGCCCGACTGGAGAGGAAGACGGCGACCCGCGTTGCGAGTTGGCTGATTACCACTTGCGCCCTTTCTGCTCTCGGGTTGAGGGAGATCACTTCTCCCTTCCAAGTGGGCTCTTCGCGTCTGTATTCCAACAGCTCTGTCGACTTAGTCGTCCCCCGTGTGCGATCGTCGAATGCCGTATCGACTCATGGAGGAAGGTGAATCCCGTCGTCAGCCCAGCCGAATTCGATTTCATCATCGTGGGAGCAGGCAGTGCGGGCTGCCTGCTGGCGAACCGGCTCAGCGCCGATCCCGACCACCGGGTGCTCTTGATCGAGGCCGGCGGTACGGACGACTGGTTCTGGATCAAGGTGCCCGTGGGCTACCTGTACACGATCGCCAACCCCCGCACCGACTGGTGCTTCACGACGGAGGCCGACCCGGGGTTGGCCGGGCGCAGCATTCACTACGCGCGCGGCCGCGTGATCGGCGGCAGCTCGTCGATCAACGCGATGATCCACATGCGCGGCCAAGCCTCTGATTACGACCTGTGGGCGCGGGCGACCGGTGACGACCGTTGGCGCTGGGGTGGCTCGAACGGTGCTGGCGAGACGCTGGCGATCTACCGGGAGCTGGAGGACTACTTCGGCGGCTCCGACGAGTGGCACGGCGCCGGTGGTGAGATTCGCGTCGAGCGGCCCCGGGTGCGCTGGAAGATCCTGGACGCCTGGCAGGCGGCCGCTGCCGAGTTGGGCATCTCCCCGATCGACGAGTTCAACCGCGGTGACAACTCCGGAAGCGCGTATTTTCACGTCAACCAAAAGCGCGGCCGTCGCTGGTCGATGGCCGACGCGTTCCTGCATCCCGTCGCGCATCGACCGAATCTCACCATCTACACCCACACCCAGGCCTTGAAGCTGCTGACGGACGGTCGAGTCCTCGACCATCAACGTCGCGGTGCCTGGACCACAGCTCAGCGCCGCGCGACCGGCGTGCGGCTGCTCAAAGACGGCCACATCATCGACGTTCAGGCGCGCCGAGAGGTGATCTTGAGCGCCGGAGCTATCGGGTCGCCACAGCTTATGCAGGCATCTGGTCTGGGCCCGGCCGGGCTGCTTACCCAGCATCAAATACCTGTGGCTGTCGACCTGCCGGGTGTGGGCGAAAACCTCCAGGACCATCTCCAGCTTCGGACGATCTACCGGGTCCGGGGCGCCCGCACCGTCAACACGCTGTACCGCAATTGGATCACCCGTGCCGGTATGGGACTTCAGTACTTGGCGCTGCGCTCAGGGCCCATGACGATGCCGCCTTCCACGCTGGGAGCTTTCGCCAAAAGCGAACCCGCGCTTGCCAGTCCCGATCTGGAGTGGCATGTGCAGCCCCTGTCGTTGGCCAAGTTCGGCGAACCTCTGCACCCGTTCGGAGCGATCACTCCCTCAGTCTGCAATCTGCGCCCCAGCTCGCGTGGCCATGTCCGCATAGCCAGTGCAGATCCGCTGACCTACCCCAAGATCTCGTGCAACTACCTGTCCACCGACGCCGATCGTCAAGCTGCCGTATGCGGCCTCCGGATGACCCGACAGATCATGGCGGCGCCGTCCCTTGCCCGCTATCGCCCAGAAGAATTGCTTCCCGGCCCGCAACTGGTGAGCGACGAGGACCTGCAGGCGGCGGCCGGTGAACTCGGCACGACCATCTTCCATCCGGTGGGTACCTGCGCGATGGGATCCTTTGACGCACGGGGCCTTCCGCGGTCGTCCGAGGCAGTGCTAGACACCGACTGCCGCGTGTACGGCGTCGCCGGCCTTCGAGTGGCTGACGCTTCGGCGATGCCCACGATCACGTCCGGCAACACCAACGCGCCGGTCATGTTGATCGCCGAGCGCGCAGCGCGGGCCATCCTGGCTGAGTCGGTCGCAATGTCACTCTGACAGCGTCGTTGCGCACATATATCCATGACGGCGCCCTCAGAGTGACACTGCGTCAGGAATAAACCCCGGACTCGATGACTTGGCTCAAGAGTCGCCCACTCCCGACTCAGGAGCATCCATGACCCGTCCCGTTCGCGTCGCCGTGCAGATCCAGCCCGGCGGCGCGCCCGACTACCGCACATGGCGCGACGCCGTCCTGGCGGCCGACGACCTCGGTGTCGACGTGATCTTCGGCTACGACCACTTCCACCGCCCGGCGATGAAGGCCCTCGTCGACGGGAAGCCCGTCCTGTTCGACGAGCAGCCCGACGTCTCCAACTTCGAGGGCTGGACCGCGCTCGCGTCGTGGGGCGAGATCACCTCACACGCCGAGATCGGACTCCTCGTCACCGGCGTCGGCTACCGCAACGCGGACCTGCTCGCCGACATGGCCCGAACCGTCGACCACATCGGCGGAGGCCGACTCATCCTGGGCCTCGGCGCGGGTTGGTACGAAAAGGACTACACCACCTACGGTTACGAGTTCGGGACCTTCGGCTCCCGTTTCGATCTGTTCGACGAGAGCCTGATTCGCATCGAGAACCGGCTCGCTGCACTGATTCCGCCACCTACGCGTAAGGTCCCCATCCTCATCGGCGGCACCGGGCCCAAACGCTCGCTGCCCGCCGTGGCCCGGCACGCCGATATCTGGCACGCGTTCCAGGAGCTGGACGCGTTCCGCAGGCTCAGCGACCGCGTCGACGAACTCGCAGCGGCATTCGGGCGCAACGGCGCCGATATCGAGCGCTCGACGCTGTGGGAGAACGCTGACAGCGCCGATGCCTTCCGCGAGGCAGGAGTCACTTTGTTCCAGACCGAACTCACGGCCGACAACGGTTACGACATCGCGTCTCTCAAGCAGATACTCGCGTGGCGGGACAACGGATAACCACGACCATCACCCGAGCCGTCGCGTCCGCCACCGCGACAGGTCCGCGTCCAGCACCGCTGGATCGCGTTCGGGAAACACCTCTGCGGTGATCTCCAGGTGCCGGATGCGGTCGAGGTGAAATCCGCGGATGCCTTCACGCAGCCGACACCATCCCACGAACATCCACGAATCACCTCCGCGCAGCAGACCCATCGCCTCCACGTCACGGGTGGTATGGGTCTGGCCGTCCTCGGAGGTGTAGTCCAGCCGTATGACCCTGCGCGCGGCGATCGCCTCGGGAATCAGCGAGATCGCCGCCTCGGACGGCGGCTGGGCGTCGATGACGAACATCGACGCCAAGGCCTCATCCACTGGCACGAGCTGATCCTCGCGGCTGATCGCGAGAACCTTGGCCCGCGCCCGACGCGCCGCCGCGCCATACGGCGAGTTCTCCAGCAAGCCAAGCCCAGCCAGCACCGCCAGCGACTCCGGCACCGTGAGATTCAGCGGCGGCAGCGAATGTTCCCGCAAAATCGAATACCCGCCCGACACCCCGTAGTCGGCATAGATCGGGACCCCCGCGAGTTGGAGCGACTGGATGTCGCGCTCAATCGTGCGCTTCGAAACCTCGAACTCCTCCGAGAGCCGGGCGGCCGACAATGGCCGACGTGATCCCCGAAGCAGATCGACCAGCGCGTACAACCGCTCGGCTCTCCGCATGAATATGAGTCTCCCCCGCTCTCAGGTGAGGTGCGCGCGAGTCCCTCCCACCGACCACACTTCGCGGATCAGCCCATCCTCGGTGAAGTCGAAGACATCGACCCCGCCCGCAGCGACCTCCCCTTCTCGCACGTTCCACAGCATCCGTCCGTGCGCGCCGTCCACGGCCCGCGCGACCTCCGTGAACACCACATCCGGATGTAGCTCGCGATACGTGTCCAGGAATCGAGCGAAACTCTCCGCACCCAGCACGTCGTCGCCCGGGTTCGACCCGTCGGTGTCGGAGTTCAAGAAGTGAATGCGGAAATCCTCGCTGCAGATCCGGCGGGCGATCTCGCTGTCCGTGTTCCACATCTCTAACCACACCGCTAGTGCTGCATCCGCTGCGGCCCAGTTGGTATGCACCATGTCCGCGTTCTCATTCATGGGATCAGCCTCGGACACAGTCGCGACAACGGTATGTCGGTGTTTGTGCGCCATGTCGTGGGCGTGACGCAGCGCGGAGAGTTCTATTACGCCATCAGGACGACATCTCAGCGAGTCGAGCGAGCGTATCCGTCAGCTGGTCCTCGGTGACCAGCGGGAACTTCACCTTCTTCAGAAGCTCCTTGTCGGTGACCTTCGACCAGTCGTAGGTATGGCGAACCAGCGTCTCCCCGGGCCCCTGCGGCTCCAATTCCCACAGCCACTCCCACCCGGGAGGCTCGGTTCCGGCGGGCGCCGTCTTCCATGCCAGCAGCTTGTCTTTCACGTAGCCGGACACGTGATTGTCGGTCTTGTACTCGCCGCCCATGTGGTCGCCCTGCATGTTCATCGTGAACACCTCGCCGACTTTCTGTATCCGATCGGCGTGGTCCACACTGCGCACAAACCCCGAACCATCGAGCGCCGGGTGCCGCTCAGGATTGGAAAGGACGTCGAAAATAGCCTCGACGGGTGCCGCGATGGTTCTTTCGACGGTGACCTTCTGGTTGTTGCTCATACCTCCACACTGCCCAAAACTGCCCGATCCCACACGTCGCGTAGGGCGGGCTCAACTTCCCGCTGCGGGCAGCAGCGTCGGATAGTGACACACCCGATTGCCACCCGCGCGCTTGGCCTCGTACATCGCCGTGTCAGACGTGCGGATCAGATCGTTGATGAGTTGGAGGTTGGCGCTGGCCGAGTCCGTGTCGAGCGGGGCGGCCGCCGTACCGATACTTGCTGTCACCGGAAAAGGAATTCTGGCGATGGCCTGCCTTAACCCCTCGGCCAGTTTGGCGGGGTTCGGAGCGGTATCGATGTCGGCGACCACGAACTCTTCGCCACCCACCCTGCCGATCACCGCAGTGGCGCGGCAGTTCTCGCGAAGCGCCGCGCCAACGCTGACCAGCGCCTGATCCCCCGCGGCGTGGCCTCGAGTGTCGTTCAGTTGCTTGAAGTTATCCAGGTCGATCATCGCCATCACTACGTAAATCCCCGCAGGACTCTGATGAAGCATCATGAGTTCGTAGACCGAGTTGTGGAACGAACGCCGATTCAGGAGCCCGGTGAGCGGATCACGATCCGAGCCCCGCAGATCGGAGCGAAACGTGTGCACCAACGACAGGATTCCAAACGGCACGCCGATATTGAGCGACGCGACCGTGACCAGTGTGGCAATCGTCAGCGCGACGTCACCGGTGGTGGTGATGAGTCGGAAGGCCATGATCGTCGAGCACACCGCGGCCACGGCAAGGTTTGCGACGACGAGGCCAATCGTGTGGAAGTAGGCGGCAAAACCGCCGATGACGGCGAAGGTCGCGCACGCACCCAGCGCAGGGTACGGATTGGAAAACGTAAAGCAGGTGGCCGCAATGGCCACCGTAGCCATCGTCGAAAAGATCACGGACTGCCGCCGCGTAGGCCAACGAAGCAGCCAGAGGAGTCCACCGGCGATAGCGACCGCTGCCGCTGCGACAGCGAGCGCGGCCCGCGCGGGATTGTCCGGCCCGAACGGACTCCACAGCATGACGATGGGCAGCGCGGCTGTGGTCACGGTGAAGCCGAACGTCGCGCGGCGCCACAGCACCTGCAGCCCACGCTCATTCAGATAGGCACTGAGCCAGTCGTATTGATCAGGCTGCTTCAACCAACGCTTAGACCGCGAGGCCATCCCCCACCCCCAGACCTGAATCGACCTTCCGACAAAAGCTTGCTGCCCGAGCGGCGATCGGCATCGCGGCTAAGAGCACGGTGGAGAGTGGAGGGTGGTCGGACTGGATGACGCCAGCGTATCGTCCCGCAATCCTCCGGTGCACGGCCATCCCCCAGACAGCCTGGCAAGCGCACCCGCTCGACTCCCCCCAGCAACGCATATGCGAGCTTCTGGGTTTCTGTGGACCCCGTAATGCGGGCGGCTGCCAGGCGGATACACGAAGCCGGCGATAGTTCGCAGCTACCACATCTTTGGTTTGCCAGCAGTTGCCGGCGTTGGTTGCGGCAATGCGGCAGCGCCTCCCAGACCGCCCGGCCGGCCGAGTTGACTCGGACGCAGCGGAAAAGCCCAAGCGGGGTGGATGAATTCCGACGCCCGAGGGCGTTCCCGGGGAATGACAGGTCATTTCGCAGGTCAGCCCAAGGAGAACTCATGAGCGTGGACAGCATTTCACTCGGCAGCACCGGCCTCGACGAACTCGTTCCGTCGCGGTACGCCGTACAGGTCGGCGACATCGAGGTGTTGGTGATCAGCGATGGCGTGCTACCCATCACGGCCAGGACAATGGCGACGAACGCCGACCCGACCGAGTACGGGAACTGGCTCGACGGCCAGTTCCTGCCCCAGGATGTGCTCGACTGGCCGCTGAACGTGGTCGTCGTGCGCAGCGGCGGCCGGACCATCCTCGTCGACGCGGGCCTTGGCGTGGAGTTCCCCGACTTCCCTCGGGCCGGGAAGACGGTCCACCGACTGCAGGCCGCAGGCATCGATCCGTCGGCCGTGACCGACGTGGTGCTCACCCACCTTCACATGGACCACGTGGGCGGGCTCCTCACCGTAGGACTGAAAGAGCGGCTGCGCTCCGATCTGCGGGTTCACGTGGCGACCCGTGAGGCCGAGTTCTGGGAGGCGCCCGATTTCTCCCGCACCGACATGCCGGCGCCGGTGCCGGGTGCGCTCCGACAGATCGCCTCGCGATTCCTGACCGAATACCGAGGCCAGATCAAGACGTTCGAGACGGAGTACGAGATCGCGCCGGGCGTGCTCGTCGCCCGCAATGGAGGCCACACCCCCGGCCATAGCATCGTGCGCCTCGCGTCCGGTGGCGATGCGCTGACATTTGCCGGCGACTCCGTGTTCGCGCCCGGATTTGACAATCCCGAGTGGCACAACGGATTCGAACACGATCCTGTGGAGTCCGCCCGTGTCCGGATCGAGCTGTTGCGGGAGCTGGCCGCGAAGGGAGAGGCGATGGTGGCCACCCACCTGCCGTTCCCATCGGTCTGCCATGTGGCGACCCACGGCGACGTCTTCCGCTGCGTACCCGCCAGCTGGGACTATTGACCACCCGCCGCATCCTCCCGAGCGGATTCACGGCGCGCCAGAACCACATGCCGAGCCATCGCCATAGCGGCCAAGCCTGCAGCGGCCGCGGATAGGACATGCCAGGCGCCGTGAAACTGCCACGGGCTGTCGGGCCGGCACAGCGGCGAGCCGGAACGACCTGCGACGTAGGCGATTAGAGCGATCGCGAGGATGGCAGCCGCCGCCAACCACACTCGCCACTCACGTCGAACCGTGAACGCCAAACCGGCAACATACACCATCGCCATCGCGATGATCGGCCAGTCGTGCGCAGTGCCCGCCCATGGCGGCTGAGGGCCGTGATAGATGACGCTGCCAGCACCCACGGCCACGAGCACCACTCCGGCGGCCGCTGCCAGTGCTCCCCTGGCTCGCACCGCCGATGCCAGCACTGCCAGACCCACGACAACGTAGGCCAGGCTGGTGACCGCGAGAACCGGCTGGGCCCACGTGGCGTGCACGACGCGCTCGCAGTCCGACTGCCCGATACCCGCCGCAGCCGCCCACATCTGCACGACGATAGTCATTGCGCGGGAGGAACAACCTCGATCATCAGGCGCTAGAAGAGCACCGGCGTCCTCGGTGGGGCGTCGTCGAGAAATGCACTGATCATCGGGACCAACAGCTCAGCCTCACCCGACACGCCGATGTGCGACATCGCCGGCAGGACCACCAGGCGCGCGTCGGGGACCTTCTGCAACACGCCTGTTGCCGCGGCCTCTTCGTCGCCTCCACCGCGCAGCCTGAACATCGCCAGCGCGTGCTCGAGCATCACACCATCCGCGTCGCCGACGATGACCATCGTCTTCGCCGAGATCGCGCGCATCTCCTCGTCGGTGACCTGCTGGTCGTCGATGTTCAGGACCTTCATCTTCGCGAGGTAGGTCTCGTACGCCTTGGCATCCGGCGTGTGTGCCTTGAACGCCGCCTCGACGGGTGTGCCCGCGAAGTCGTCAGCAGTCAGTCCCGCAATGGATTCGAACACCGCCGGATACCAACCCTCCTTGCGGAAGGTCGCCGACATCGACACTAACTTGTTCACGATCGAGGGGTGACGGATCGCCAGCTGCAGCGCCACCCCACCGCCCTGTGAATACCCCATCACATCCGCGCGCTGGACTCCCAAGGCGCCCAACAACTCTGCGGCGTCATCGGCGAATTGCCCGTATGACATCTCACGTGGCGTATCCGGTGTCCGGCCGTGTCCCTGTTGGTCGAACACGATCACCGTGCGATCGCGCGCGAACGCCTCAACCCAGGCGGGCATCGAGTCGGCCCCCATGAACGCACCGGGGATCAATAACAGGGGCGGCTTGGAGCCGCCAAGCTCGCCGTATACCTCGTGATACAGGTCCAGCCCGTTGATCGGTAGATGTCCACCGCGCGACGGCTTCGTTCCCATCGTTCGACCTTCCGTCCCGTGTCGATCTCCTGAATGCAGACCGCCGTCTTTGGACAAACTCATCGTTGGCCACAATTGCCGTGGATACTTCTCAGAAGTTCAAGATCAAGGAGCCGTGATGCGCAAGCCATTCCACTGCGGGGCCGTCGCCGTGCTGTCGACTGCGGCAGTCGTGCTGGCGGCTTATGCGCCTTCGGCGGGCGCGGACCCCTACACCCCGGCTCAGACCCAGGACAGCGCGGAGTTCGCGATCGCCGACGGTTATATCGCCGTGCAAGCGGTCTGCACTCCCGACCTCTCCCCTGTCTTCGAATCCGTCACCTGGGATTCGCCCGGATTCACTCCGGAGGGCGGCTCCGGAATGATGCATGACGCCAACCCGGACCTCGGCGGTCACTTCGCAGCTACCTGGAGCGGCGAAAACTGGGCCGTCGAGTACCAGTTCTGCTGAAACACGCAGCAAAATGCCCAATCGACCGTCACCGGGCGTCACATCTGTACCGTGACGACCGTGAAGTCCACTCGTCTGTCTCCCACCCTCGCGTTCGCAGGCATCGCCGCCGCGCTCGTGACCACCCTCGCGGCGTGCGGCTCGAACTCCGAACCCGAAGCTTCATCTGCGACCTCGTCTACCGCTGACCCCGCGGACCTGTATTCGGTCGAGTCCAACATGCCCGCCCAACCGGCACCGTCGGCTGCAGCCACCACGTGCCCGACCGTGGCCCCCACCGGCGGCACGCCCGAATGGACGCTGGACGGTGCCACCGGCAATGTCGCAGTCACCGGTTCCACGGACACGTCGGCTCCAGAGGTGAAGGTGGGCACGCCGTTCAGCGTGACCGAGACCCAGGTGCAGACGTTGCAGGCCGGTGACGGGCCAGTCGTCTCACCCACGGCGACGGTTTCGGTCTGCTACATGGGCGTCAACGGGCGTGACGGGTCGATATTCGACAGCAGCTACCAGCGCGGCGCCCCCGAACAATTCCCGCTCACCGGCGTCGTCCCGGGCTTCCAGAAGGCCATCGCGGGACAGAAAGTCGGATCCACGGTGGCGGTCGCGATGACGTCGGCCGACGGCTACGCCGATGGTCAGCCCTCCGCGGGAATCCTGCCGGGAGACACGCTCGTCTTCGCTATCAAGATCCTCGACGCCGCGGGTTAGCCGCGAGTCAGCGCCCGGTCGCGCCGTCTATCTGCTCGCGCAGGATGTCGGCGTGACCGGCGTGCCTGCCCGTCTCCTCGATCATGTGCACCAGGATCCATCGCATCGTGGGCGCCGACTGCGGTCGTGCCGAGCGCGGCGCCGGCTTCTCGAGGTCCTCGCACGCTTCGATGACCTCGTTCGCGCGGGACACCGCGTCCCGGTACGAGTTCAGCACGCTCTCGACGGTGTCCTCGGGCGTCGGCCGGAACGTCGTACTCCAGTCACTGACGTCCTCGCCGAGGAAGTAGAACCGCTCGACATAGCTCACGTGTTTCACCAGGCCCAACACGCTTGTCCCCGATGGGACCCCGGCTGTCCGCACCTGTGGCTCCGGCGCTCCCTCCAGGTTTGAAACCATCGCGCGGCGCAGGTAGTTGAGGAACTCCACCAAGGTCGCCTTCTCCCCTGCTGCGGGCCGCGGAGGGCGGTGGTCGGACTTGTCGGACATCGGCTTGCCCTCCTATGCGCCACGATCCGGGCGAGTGGCCGTTATCGTATGCCGGTGGAAGGCACGCCATTCGGTCGTTACCGGCTGATCGAGTTGCTGGGTCGCGGCGGGATGGGCGAGGTCTGGCGCGCGTACGACAGCCAGATCGATCGCGTAGTAGCTCTCAAGATGCTGCTCCCCAATCTGAGCGACGACCCCGAGTTCGAACAGCGATTCCGCCGCGAGGTTCGTGCCGCCGCGCGGTTGGACGACCGGCACGTCGTGCCGATCTACGACTTCGGTGAAATCGACGGGCGGCTGTTCGTGACGATGCGGCTGATTCCCGGCACCGACCTGCACAGCCTGCTCGATGACGGGCCGCTCGAACCGCCACGTGCGGTGGCCATCATCGAGCAGATCGCCGCGGCGCTTCATGCCGCACACCAGACGGGCCTCGTTCACCGCGACGTGAAACCGTCGAACATCCTGATCGATGAGAACGACTTCGCGTATCTCATCGATTTCGGGATCGCCCGCACCGCCGAGGACGGGGTGACGCAGACCGGTGCCGCCATCGGCACGTGGGCCTATATGGCACCGGAGCGTTTCAGCGCCGACCAGATCAACCCCAGCTCCGACATCTATGCGCTGGCCTGTGTGCTGTACGAGTGCCTCACCGGCCAACAACCGTTCCCCGGCAACACCTTTGAGAAGGTCGCCAGCGGTCACATCTTCGCCCCACCGCCCAGACCGTCCGAGGTCAGCCGAACCATCCCGACCGCGTTGGACGCCGTCATCGCCACCGGCCTGGCCAAGCAACCCTCGGAGCGCTACGCCAGCGCTGTTGACATGGCCTCTGCTGCAAGGGAAGTCATCACCCGGCCGAAGCCGACGCATGTGCCCGCGTCTACTGCATCTCCCACTTTGAGCCATAGCGCACCCTCGAGCGCACCGATGCCGGCCCAGCAGTCCTGGGCGCAACCACCACCCCACAGTGCACCGGTGTATCCGTACCCGCCCGTCAGCACACCCAACATGCACGTGCCGGCATCGGCGCCGCCGACGCGTCCGGGTCGGAACCGCGGGCTTCTGGTCGGTGCGCTGGTGTTCATCACCACCCTGATCGTCGTAGCGGGTGTCATCGCCATCGTGGAATTCACTCAGGGTGACAAGCCTGACGCCGACCCGCCGTCGGCATCACCCGGCGGCGGTGAATTCTCCGGCATCTACACCGCCGACTACGGACCGGGAACCGATCTTGAAGGCAAGCCCGTGCCGAATGCGCCTGCCACCACCAGCAATTGGGGCGTCCGCTCACAGTGTGGCGCCAGCGGTTGCGTTGCGACCGCCGCCAACGTCAGCGGCGCCGGAATGGCGCTGCTGTCGAACCTGACCTTCGATCAGCTGGGCGGAACGTGGGTCGCTGTCGGCCTGGCCTCAGCGCAGTGCACCGGTGAGCAGCCCGAAGAACTCTGGGTGGTGTTCACGCTGCAACCGAATCCCGACGGTACGCTGTCCGGCGAGACCATCAGGGCCTCCACGAACGGGGCATGCGCGGCCAAACGCGCTGTGAAGTTCACTCGTACCGGCGACCCCGATCCCAACAAGGTTCCCGATCCGGCGGTTCTTCCACCTCGGGTCGTCAGCCCGGCCGAAGCGCTGCACGGCAGCTACCAGCAGACGACGACGTTCACGAACGGCAACGTCGTACGCGGAAAGGTCCTGTCCGCCAACACCTACTGCCTCCGTACCGGCGATCGGTGCATGACCCTGTTCCATGCGGTCGACGGTGTCGTCACACTGATCTTCAAAGACGACAAATGGACGCGCAACGAAGCAGGCGCGACGACATGCCCCGGCGGCGGTACAGCGCAATCGACGATCACCGCCGACTATCCGATGCCTCCACAGTTGGACGACCCGATAGCGCTGCTCACCGGCCGCGGACGCCAGACCATATCGGCAGGCGGCGCATGCGCCGGCGGCGGCGATTTCACCGACACATTCGAGCGAACCGGCGACAACTGATCGCGGCGTTGACCCGCCCGCCGCAGATGCGGCACCGACCACGATTTGTGAATTGTTGAACATCCGACGGTGCGCAGCCTCGGCCGCGGATAAGTAAGCTAGGCTAGAGGTAACGCACACGACAATTTTAGTGTGACGGCGTTCCGGCTGGACCGAGGGCCGAATTGCCAACCGCAAGTCTTTCGAATCTGCGCGCGTCCTGAAAGGTGTTTGAGTTGAAGTACAGGGTCGGGGCCCTTGTGTCGGTAGTTCCTGCGACGGTGGTGTTGGCCGCCCCCGCGACAGCGGACGAAGACGGGTTCGTACGGTCGATGCAGACCACCTATGCGTTCCTCACCGATCAGCAGCTGCGGACCGAGGGCGCAAAGATCTGCAGCACTCTTCGCGCCGGTACACCCGCGTCGGATGCGGTCATCATGGTGCGAAACGATCTCGGCGTGTCGATTTCTGCTGCGGGCGAAATCGTCAGCGCCGCGGTCGTTCAGCTCGACTGCTGAGGCACGCGAACCACAACTCCGGCTGGGCGACTTCGTTGAGCTGGAGTTCTCCTGCGTTGCAGCCCATTACAGCAAGCGTTCCTGACGTTACGCTCCGGGCAGGTAGCTGCTGATCCACGCCGATTATTGACGTCGCCGACTTCCCGAAGAGGGGAATTTCGTGATGACGCATTCGGTTGGCTCGTATTGCACGGGTCAGCGTTCGACTCGATGTCCGACGAACGAAGAGTGTGTCTCGCCGTAATCGATAGCGGCAGGGACCGATTGGAGTGCTCAGAAATGGACTCGAAGCGCGTGAAATTGATGCTGGCGACGGCCGGTGCCGGCGCTGTGTTTGCGGCGGGGGGTATTGACCGTCGCGATCGGTGACGTGAATGCGGCTGTCCCCCAGCCGATTCCGTCTGGCGCCGGGATCACCACCGGTCAAACGGTTACGGAGACGACGGCACCGTCATCACCGGAGACTTCGGTGGCAGTTCCACCGATCACGACGGCGCCCTACACCATTCCCAACGGCGAACCGCAATAGCGTCGTGGAGCGGCCACGGGTATAGCTGCGGAGGTTCGACATACGTGGGAAACTCGATGTCATGACTGGACCGCGACGCTGGGCGTCGGGCGTCGGGGGCTGTGCGCTCGCGATTGCCGGCGCCGCGGCCGGTGTCGGCATGGCACATGCGCAGCCGGCACCTGCCGATCCCGTCGTACCCCAGGTCCCCGGTGTCGTGACCAGCATCGTGACTGCTGACGGGCCGTTGCCGGTATCTCCTCCGCCTCCGCCGGGCGCCCCCACCGTGCCGCCCATCCCGGCAGACATGCGTCAGCAGCCTGGTGGAGTCGGATCACTCGATGACGTCCGCGCCAACTTCAGCGATCCGAACAGCATCGTGACGAACCTTTTCCCCGATCCGGCCGTGCCCTATACGCCGGTTCGTCAGATGCCCATGGGCCCGCCGCCGCCACCGGATCCCGCGTTCGCGCCGCCTGCCTAGGATTCGTCCGCCCCGTGTGAGGCCACTACCCTTGACACGTGGCGAAAGTGGTATCGGTCAACCTGGCTCGTATCCGCGCAAATCCAGATGCGCCGTCGAGGCAGACTGGTATCGACAAGCGCGCGACGGACGAGGCCGTCATGGTACGAGCGCCAGGCCCGATGCGCGGTGGCCTCGGCAGCGGTCTACTCGGTGACACCATCGGCAACCAGAAGCTCCATGGCGGCGACGACCAGGCCGTCTACGCCTACGCACGCGAGGATCTCGACGAATGGCAGACCCGGCTCGACCGCCCGATCAGCGACGGGATGTTCGGCGAGAACCTGACCACATTGGACGTCGAAGTGACACAGGCTCGGATCGGTGAACGGTGGCGTATCGGGACGGGCGGACTGGTGCTCGAGGTGTCTGCACCGCGAACTCCCTGCCGAACCTTCTCCGCGTTCCTGGATATCGACGGTTGGATGAAGACCTTCACCGCGACCGCGAAACCCGGCGCATACCTGCGAGTCATCTCGCCGGGAACGGTGCAAGCCGGCGACACGATCGTGGTCGAAGACCGACCGGACCACGACGTGACGATCGAGTTGGTATTCCGCGCCAAAATGTCCGAGCCCGACCTGCTTCCGCAGCTGTTGGCCGCCGATGCGCTCTCCGCCGAGCTCAAGAATTATGTGCGTCGCCGCCTGACGCCCGCGCAACCGAAGCGCATCGTGGGGCCCGACGGCTAGGTCGTCGGCGTGACCTATTCGGACGCAGCCGGTTTCGGCCGGCGGCGCGTCGCACCCCACAGTCCGACTCCGATGCCGACGACGGCTCCGCCGAGGCCGATGAGCTGCTGTGAGCGAGACAGGTCGTTGTGCACCCGCAACCCGCCCAGCAAGTCGGACGCATCAGCGCCACCCGATGCGAGAAACCAGCCTCGGGTGTCCTTGCCGCGCACCGCGGCCGTCATCATCAACCCTCCGATGAGCGCATCGCGGTAGCCCATCGAGTGCAAGAGAAGTTGTGCCGTCGGGGCCGGCTCGCCGGAATCTCCCCACAGCTTGTTGGCTCCGAGCGGATCGACGAGAAACGAGATGCCCGACGCTAGCCGAATACCGCCGACGACCAAGGCTGCGCGGTCCAAAGACATGGCGTGCAGCCTATGGCAGGACGAGACTGAGCAGATGCGAATTGAGATCGTGGTGTTCGAGGGATTCGACGCCCTGGACGTCGTTGCGCCGTGGGAGATCTTCGCCCGAGCGTCGACCACCGATCCCGCCCTCGAGGTAGCCCTGGTCCGCGTCGACGGTCCGCCCGTGGTGTCCGCCGCGGAAGGCCTGCAACTGCACGTGGCGGACGAGGTGGGTTCCCCGGATGCGCTGTTCGTGCCCGGCGGCAGCTGGGTAGGTGGAACGGGCTCCGGTGTGCCACGCGAGATTCGGCGCGGCACACTGCCGCGCATCATCGCCGATATGTCGGGTTCGGTCCGGTGGGTGGCATCGGTGTGCACGGGCGCACTTCTGCTCGGCGAGGCCGGCATCCTGGTCGGCCGCAACGCCACCACGAACCCCGCAGCGCTGGAAGAACTTTCGAAGTACGGCGCGATCCTCCGGGATAACCGTGTCGTCGACGACGGCACCGTGGTCACAGCAGGCGCGGTGACCTCCGGTATCGACCTCGCGCTGTGGCTCGTACAACGCGAAGTCGGTGCAGCCGTCGCAAACAGGGTCGCGCAGGCCGTCGCCTACCCCACGCCGACCGACGTCTGGCAGCAACCCGGTCAGAGGCCGAACTGATCCTCGATGATGCCGAGCCAGATCTGTGCCGCGTCCATGGCGATCTTCTCGCTGATGAACGCGTGCTGACTGCCGGTGTACATGTCACGAAACGCTCGTTCGAGCCGGCTGCCTTCGCGGATCGAACTCGTGCCCGCGACCAGATGCGCCCACTCCGCGCACTCCCGGGAGACATCGGTCGCGTAGACGGCAGCGACGCGCATGTCGGCGCGCAGTGCAGGTGTCAATGCCTCCCCCGATTCGACGGCGGCCTCCGCGGTGGTGAACGCGTCGATCACCAACAGTCGCGCGGCACGCCACGCCGCGACGTGGTGCGCGAGGCCCTTCTGGAACGTGGGTCGACTGGCCAGCGACGCCATGTCGCTCATCCGGAACTTGGTCGCGGCGAGTTCCTGGACGTCGTCGAGCATGCTCTTCGCGACGCCCAACGCCCACGAGGCGTGACCTGCGGCCGTGACGGGCATGAGCCCCATGCGGGTGGCCGGGGACGAGCCCCGCAGCGCGTCACGCGAAAACAAGGCGAACGTCCGGTACTCGGGGACGAAAAGGTCCTGCACGCTGTAGTCGTAAGACCCGGTGGCCTTGAGCCCCTGCACAAACCAGCCGTCGTTGAAGACGATCTGCTCGCGAGGGATCACCGCCACCCTCATGTCGGGGACCCCTTCACTGATCCAGCGCATTTCGCCGTCGTCCATCGGGAAGAAGCCTGCGGCGACGTATTCCGAATGCCCGGTCCCCGAGCCGAAGCTCCACGCCCCGCTGAGCGTGAAGCCGCCGTCGACCGCCGTTCCCTGCCCGTTCGGGAAGAACTGGCCACCCATCGTCACGTGGTTCAGGTTCTTGGTGAACACCTCAGCGAAGCCTTCGTCGGGCAGGTACGCCGCCGCGGCGAAGGACGACGGGAGGTTCGCGATGCCGACCCACCCGAAGGAGCCGTCCTGCCAGGCCATCTCGATCCAGGTCTCGATCATCTCGGCGAACGACGGTTCCACTCCCCCGGCCTCCACCGGGTTGAACGCTGTCATCAGCCCACTTGCCCACATGTGCTCGACGATCGCCGGTGTCAGTGTCCGTGCCCGTTCGGATTCAGCGGCCTGCTCGGATACGAGCTCGCGCATGCCTCGTGCGAGCCCGACAACTCGGTCGGCCGCGTCGATTGTGGACGTCATGTGGTGACCTTAACCGGACAACCGGCAATTTCGATACCCAACGACGCGTAATTTTTCGGAGCCTTAGACTTCGCCCGTGGAGCTGCCTCCTCTGACCATTCCCGCCCTGCTGGAGTTCAGCGCGAATGAGTTCGGCGACGAGACTTATCTGGTCACGCCGACGGACCGGCTCACCTATCGCGAGGCGCAGCGGCGGTCGGCGCGACTCGCCCGCTGGCTCCTGGCCGAGGGCGTCGGCAAGGGCTCGCGTGTCGGATTGTTCTTCGCCAACGGCGTCGACTGGGTCACCTGGTGGCTGGCCGCGTCCCGGATCGGCGCGGTGGTCGTCCCGCTGAGCACGCTGTACGCACCGGCGGAGATCGCCAAGGTGCTGCGCCTCGCCGATGTCGGGACCTTGATCGCCCCCACGCAGGTGCTCACCATCGACGTCGCCGAGCGCTTCGAAGAGGCAGTGGGTGAGCTGCGCGGCCAGCCCACCAGCCGACTCGCGCTGACCGCGGCGCCGTACCTGCGCCGCATCGTGTTCACCGGGGATGCAGAGCGGCACTGGGCGACGCGTTACGACGAGGCAGAACCCGAAGTGCCACAGGACATTCTGACTGCTGTCGAAGCGGAGATCTCGCCGGCCGATCTGGCCATCATGATCCATACCTCGGGCTCCACGGCGGACCCGAAGGGCGTCCTGCACACCCACGGCACCCTGGTACGACAGACCTCGACATGGCCGGAAGCCATCCGCGCGGTGACCGGTTCCGGCGCTGGCGCAAGGATTCTGTGCGCGATGCCGTTCTTCTGGGTCGGCGGACTCCTGGCCACGACGGGCGCCCTGCACGCTCCCGTCACCCTGCTCGTCATACCCCGACTGGACCCCGAGACGGCGCTGGACCTCGTCGAGCGTGAGCGGGCGACGGGTATCGTCGGATGGCCGGCATTCACCCAGCGGTTACGTGAACATCCAAGCTTCGAACAACGCGACCTCTCCAGTGCGCCGATGCTCCGGGAGGGACCCCTGGATATCGCGATGACGAACGTCCCCGACGGATTTCCCGTGCACCGCACCATGTCTGAAACCGCGGGTGGATTCGCGTTCACCGACATGCGCATCGTGGACGATCACGGTGAACCGATCACCGACGGCAGTGTCGGAGAGCTACTCGTTCGCGGCGTCGGCGTGATGGCCGGTTACAACAAGCGCGAACGGGCCGAGACGTTCGACGAGGACGGTTGGTATCACACCGGCGACCGCGTCTACCGCAAGGAAGGCGATCCGCGGCTGTTCTACGTGGGCCGGACGAGCGAGCTCATCAAGGCGGCGGGCGCGAACGTGTCGCCGCTGGAGGTCGAGGCGGTGGTCGAGCAGTTTCCCGACGTATCGCAATGCATCGTCGTCGGGATCGATGATCCGGTGCGCGGCGAGGAGGTGTGCGCCGTCGTCGTGCCCGCCGGTGCGCAGATCGACGTGCAATCGCTCGCGGCGCGAACGCGGGATCAGTTGTCCGCCTATAAAGTTCCCACGTCCTGGGTGCTTGCCACCAGTTTGCAGATCCCCACGCTCGCGAGCGGAAAGCTCAATCGCAAGGCGCTGCGGGCACTGGTCATTGACGGGACATTGCCCCGCGTTCAGTAAGCCCTGGCGACATAGGCGAGTACGCCTGTGTCGTCGTCGGATTCGGGCAACGACCCGTCGCCGCGCTGCAGACACCTGACCGTCAGCCCACCCGCGGCCAGCTCGGCCTCGCCCGCGTCTCCGACCGATTCCCATGGCACCCTGGCGACGCCCGCCTGAGCTATCTCGCGTGTTTCTTCCAACGTCGCGCAATCCACGATGACCGCGTCACGGCGGGCAGTGGCAGCCGCCAGCATGTCGTCCTTGATACGAGAAGCCAACTTCCGCGCCTCGTCCACGACGCTGCTCAGCGCCACCGTCGACTTCTCTCGGGTATCCCGGCGGAAGAGTAGCGCGACATTGTCGGTGACGTCTCGCGGGCCAAGCTCGACACGGATCGGCACACCCTGCAGGTCCCATTCAGTGGCCCGCCAGCCGAAGCCCTGAGAGTTGTTGTCGTCCAGCTTCGTTCGTATTCCACACGCCTGAAGTTCGTCAGCAAGCGTCGAAGCGGCGCGGGTGACGGCACCGTCGGACTCCTTCACCACGACCACCACGGCCTGAACGGGTGCGAGCGCCGGCGGCAGCACAAGGCCGAAATCGTCGCCGTGACACATGATCAGCCCACCGAGCATGCGCGTCGATGCACCCCACGACGTGGTCCAGCAGTGGTCGTGGGTGCCGTCGGCAGTCGAGTACGTGATGTCGAAGGCCTGACTGAATCGCTGCCCCAGCTCATGCGAGGTGCTCATCTGCAATGCCTTGGCATCCCGCATGATTCCTTCGCAGGTCATCGTGTTCGCGGCGCCGGCGAAACGCTCGCGCGCCGTCTTGCGGCCGACGATCACGGGCATGGCGAGGGTGTTGCGCATGAAGTCTTCGTAGACTTCATGCAGGATCCGACGCGCGTACTGTCGTGCCTCTCGCTCGGTGGCATGGGCGGTGTGCCCTTCCTGCCACAGGAATTCGGTGGTGCGCAGGAAGATTCGTGGCCGCATCTCCCAGCGTACGACGTTGGCCCACTGGTTGAGGAGCAGTGGTAGATCGCGATAGCTGTCGATCCACTTGCCCATGTACTCACCGATGACCGTTTCGCTGGTCGGACGGATGGCCAGCGGCTCGGCCAGTTCCTTACCGCCACCGTGCGTCACGACAGCGAGTTCGGGGCTGAATCCCTCGACATGCTGCGCCTCGCGCTCGAAAAAGCTCATCGGGATCAGCAGGGGGAAGTACGCGTTGTGCGCCCCCGCGGCTTTGATCCGGCCGTCGACCTCGGCGTGCATGCGCTCCCACAGCGCGTAGCCGTTGGGCCGGATGACGATGGTTCCGCGGGCCGGGCCGTTCTCAGCCAGCTTCGCCTTGGTCAGGACATCTTGATACCACCGCGGAAAGTCGTCTTCTTGTGCCGTAAGCACCGCCATCCGCACGACCCTACTGATGGCCTGCGGCCTGCGTCGCGCGGTTTTTTGCGACGCTAGGCGATGATGCGGCTCAGGTAGGGCGTCATGTTGTTGGTACGCACCGGAGACACCGTGACGACGTCGCCGACCTCGAGCATCTGCCCATTGCCGATGAAGAGCGCGACACTGTCCTTGCCCTCGGGCCCGTAGAAGATGAGATCGCCCGGAAGCGCTTGTGCGGGTGTGACCTTCTGGCCGACCTTGTACTGGGCGCCCGACGAGCGTGGCAGCTTCACGCCGACGCCGGCGAAGGCATAGACCATGAGGCCGGACGCGTCGAATCCGACGACGTCCGCCGCCGGGTTCAGTCCCACGACCCTGCCCTCGGGGTCGAGGCCGAGTGCGTTGGCGGTCGGGCCGCTGCCACGGGTCGGTCCGTTGACGTCGCCGCCGCCGAACGAAAAGGGAACGCCCCGTTGGGCAAGTCCACGCGCGATCACCGTCTGGATCGCCTGCTGCTGACTGGCGGGCCGCGGGAACGGCTGAGCGGTCGCCAGACCGGGTGTCGCAACCAACAGCGCCAGGCTGATCGCCAAGGCGTAGATCCTTCTCATCGGACTTTCCACTTTCTCGATACATGACGCGAACAGTGCGGGGTCACCGTCGACCCACAATTCGCTATCCACTTTTTACAGTCAGCAAGTGGTTGCAGCCCAATTGCCGCACGGCACATGGCCAATGAGTTGTCGTACCGTGATCGAAAAGTGACCGCTCAACCGGCGGAGGGCAAAACTACCGCCCAGGCGTCCCTGGCCGGCTCAGCCTCTATTCGGAGTGCCCGCTCGCCGGCGCCCACGCCGGGCTTGACGCGGCCGGAGTTAGCGCAGCAGGATCCGGACCATACCCCGAGGTCTACGATAGGGACAGTTTTCGTGAATCGATGGTGCTGACTTTGCCTCATCCCACCTTGGGTGAACTCGACCTTCCCGGCTCCGGGCTGGGTGCCGACCAGGACGACGTGTTCGCCGACTACGTCCGCGCCGGGAACGCCCGATGACCGACCGGGTAGCCGTCATCGGTGGTGGGATCGTCGGTGTCGCCATCGCGCGCGAGATCCTCACTCGGCGTCCCGACGCGCAGGTGACGCTGTTCGAGAAGGAAGACCGACTGGCCGCCCACCAAACCGGGCGGAACAGCGGCGTGGTCCATGCCGGTCTCTACTACCAACCCGGTTCGAACAAGGCGGTCCTTTGCCGGCGCGGCGTCGGCCTCCTCGAAGAGTTCTGTGCGCAACGCGGAATCCAGAACGTCAAATGCGGCAAGGTCTTGGTTGCGCTCGACGAAACCGAACGCGCACGGCTCGGCGGTATCGAGGAGCGCGCACTCGCCAACGGTGTCCCCGGCGTCCGCACGATCGGACCGGAGGAACTGCGCGAAATCGAACCGCATGTCCGTGGTTTGGCCGCATTGCACTCGCCGTCGACATCGATCGTCGACTTCGCCGAGGTGACTCGGGCGCTCGCCGAAGACGCCGTCCAGGCGGGGGCGAAAGTCCTGCTCGGACAGGAAGTCATCGGCCTCCGCTCCACCGGCACCGAGGTCGTCGTCACCGCGCGCACGGCAGGCGGCACCTACCAGGCCGCGTTCGACCAGGTCGTCGCCTGCGGCGGGTTGCAAAGCGACCGACTCGCCGAACTCGCGGGAGACGGGCCCGATCCGGTGATCATGCCGTTCCGCGGCGAGTACTACGCGCTGAAGCCGGAGCGACGTGGCCTCGTCAACGGACTCGTGTATCCCGTACCCGACCCGCGTTACCCGTTCCTTGGAGTCCACATCACCCCGCGCGTCGACGGCGAGGTCCTCGTCGGCCCCAACGCGGTACTGGCGCTGGCGCGCGAGGGCTACAACTGGCGCACCGCTTCACGGCACGACCTCGCGGAAATCGCTCGTACACCGGCATTCTGGCGTTTCGCACGTCGGCATTGGCGCACCGGAATCCGCGAAATGTACGGCTCGCTGAGCAAGCGGCGGTTCATCGCCGGCGCCCGCGCATACGTCCCCGAGATCCGCGACGACGATGTCGTGCCCGGCCCGGCGGGCATCCGCGCGCAGGCGCTGGAGGCCGACGGAGCGTTGGTCGATGATTTTCGGATCAGCGTCCGCGACCGCATCGTATTGCTGCGTAATGCCCCTTCGCCGGCCGCGACCTCGGCGCTGGCGATCGCGGAACACGTCGTATTCACCATGACCGAGAACAGGACCATGGGTGAATAGGGGTCTTTTCCTCGACCACGTACAGCATTGAAGGAGCGCCCCAATGGATCTCGGCATTTCCGGACGAACCGCCCTGGTGCTGGGCGCCAGCGGCGGCCTCGGCAGCGCTATCGCGGCGCGCCTCGCTGCGGAAGGGGTGAACGTCGCCGCCGCAGGCCGCTCGGCCGATGCGCTGGCCAGAACGGCTGCCCGGGTGGAGGATGCCGGCGCGAAGGCTTTGCCGCTCGCGTGGGACCTCGGCGATCTCGATCGCATGGAGTCCGTCGTGACGGCGGTCGAGAACACGCTCGGGCCGATCGACATCCTGGTCAACAACACGGGCGGACCACCGCCCACGACCGTCACCGGTCAGGAGGCCGTCGTGTGGCGAACGAGTTTCGACCAGATGGTGCTGTCGGTGATCATGCTGACCGATCGCGTCCTGCCCGGGATGCGCGAGCGCCGGTGGGGACGCATCCTCACATCGACGTCGTCGGGTGCTCTGGCTCCCATCCCCAACCTCGGCCTTTCGAACACGCTTCGGGCGAGCTTGCACGCGTGGTCCAAGACGCTGGCCGACGAGGTGGGAGGCGACGGCGTGACGTCCAATGTCATTGTGCCGGGCCGGATCGAGACCGACCGGACCCGATTTCTCGACGAACGCCGGGCCGAACGGGAAGGGCGCACCACAGAAGAAGTGATGCGAGACAGTGCGGCCACGATTGCGGTCGGGCGGTACGGTCGTCCCGAGGAGTACGCCGACGTCGCGGCATTCCTATGCAGCGAAAGAGCCTCGTATGTCACCGGTTCCGTCGTCCGCGTCGACGGCGGACTGATCAGAGGCGTCGCCTGATGCGCATTCGCAGCGTGGCGCTGGGCGACCAACAATTCGCGTGTGTCGCGCTAGGCGACGGCCGCCTCGCCCGCATCGATCGGGTGCTGGCCGGCGGACCGACGGACCTGTTGTCGCTCCTGGCTGGTGAACAGCTGGACGCACTCGCCGCCGCGGTGAACACCGGGGTCCACGACGACCACTGTGTCGATCCGAATGCGCTCCTGCTGGCGCCCTGGACGCGGCCTCGGAAAATACTGGGTATCGGGCTCAACTACGGCGCGCACGCCGGCGATCTTGGAGAGCGGGCGCCGCGCACCTCGCCTGCCTCGTTCATCAAGGGCGACCACACCATCATCGGCCCCGGTGAGCCGATCATCGTCCCGCCGGGGATCGGCAAGGTGACCGCGGAAGCCGAGTTGGGGCTGGTGATCGGACGTACCTGCTACCAGGTCCCCGTCGAGGACGCGATGGCCTATGTAGCGGGCGTCGTGCCGGTGCTCGATCAGACGGCCGAGACGGTGCTGCTGGAGAACCCGCGCTATCTCACGCGGGTCAAGAACTACCCCACGTTCTTCTCCTTCGGCCCGGACCTGATCACGCTCGACGAAGTGCTGGCCCATGCGCCGCTGGCAGATCTGCGCGTCGCGACCATCCACAACGGCGCCGTGCACCGCAAGGACACCGTCTCGGGAATGACGTTCTCCCCCGCGGAACTGCTCAGCTTCCACAGCCAGGTGATGCCGTTCTACCCCGGCGACATCCTGTCCACCGGCACCCCCGGCGCGGTCGCGATCGAGCCCGGCGACGTGGTGCGTTGCGAACTCGGCGACGAGCTCGCATCGCTGACCAACCCCGTGCGGTAAGCGCTAGGCCGCCGGTCGCATCGCACGGTAGTACGTGAGCCGGCCGACACCCCGATGACGTTGCGAGGCAACCGTCGTGCAATCGAAGCCGACACCACGCAGTAGCGACGGAATCGCATCCCCGAGGTTCCCCGCCGCATGTTCACTGCGAAGGAACCTCTTGGCCAGAAACCCGTCGGACGGGGTCATGTCACCGCCGATGTCGACAAGATGGAGGCTGCCTCCGGGGCGCAGCACGCGAAGTATCTCGCTCGCCGCCGTGGTTTTCGCTTCTCGATCCAGGTGGTGCCACATCATCGAGGACAGGACACGGTCGAATTCGTCGGCACCGAACGGTAGCTTCTGAACGTAACCTCGCACGAACCGGATTCGGTTTCCGACGCCGACCTTGCGCTCCGCCCGAGCCAAAGCCCGCGGATCCGGGTCGATACCGACAACGGCGGCCCGCGGATGTGCACGGTGCACTCGAGCAGTGAGGTTGCCGGTACCGCAACCGATTTCGAGGACGGACATCCCATCGGCAACTTCGGCCTGGTCTATGAGGTTGTTGTAGACCTTGGGCATGCCCAGCGCTCGGGTCAGCAGATCGTAGAACGGAAGCAATGCGTCGCGGCCGGCCGCGGGCAGGTAGTCATGGCCGTCTGCCCCATGTGGCCTCACGGAATTAGGATGATTTTCGGTCATGTCTCTATGGTGAATCGTTGAGTACGAGGCAAGTCGGGTGATCCTCGGCAAGAATAGGACTATCTTTGGTTCACATGACAGTGGCATCCCGGCTGGTCGGACTCCGCAGCGGCGTCCCGCTGTACCGGTATCCCACCGATCCCGATACTCCGCCGGTGTCGGTGGTGCGCGCGTCGCGCAAGGCGATGCTCGATCACGGCCGACACATTCACGACTTTCCCGCGCTCTGGTACGTGCAGGCGAAGGGGCTCGTCTACGTGGCGGCGGCAGGTGAGGTCCTCGACCCAACTCAGTTGGATCGGTTCGACGGCGGTATCGGGATGTTCTTCGACCCGGCAGCACTGGGTGCGGACGGCGACGCGGCCTGGCCGGTCTGGCGGGGCCATCCCCTGCTTTTTCCGTTCCTGCACGGTGAATCGGGCGGGTTGCTCAAGCTGACGTTGCCCACGGCACGACGGGCGGCGTGGGACGCCGCGATCACCGCGATCGAAGCAGAACTCGACGCGCGGCTGGAGGGCTACCGGCAGGCCGCCCTTGCGCATCTGCTGTTGCTGCTCATCGATCTCGCCCGGATGGCCGACGATGTGGTGGGAGACCTGCGACACCTCGGCGAACCCGTGCTCGCCGACGTCTTCGCCGTGATCGAACGCCGCCATGGCGAAGCCCTGTCCCTGCGCGACGTGGCGCGCGAGGTGGGCATGACGCCCGGACACCTCACGACCATCGTCCGCCGTAGGACCGGCCGGACCGTGCAGGAATGGATCATCGACCGCCGGATGGCTGAAAGCCGGCGCCTGCTCGCCGACACCGACTTACCCATACAGGAGGTCGCCCGACAGGTCGGCATTGCCGACCCCGGGTACTTCAGCAGGGTGTTTCGCCGCACTCACGGTTCGTCCCCCCGCTCCTGGCGTGGCAGACCGTAGGCGATAACGCCATCGACACACAGGCGTCGGTCGTACTGTGAGGTATGGCCATTATCGAAGCGGATGCAGCGCCCCAGACCCCGTTTGATCGGGATGTCGCAGACACCCAGCGGTACTTCGACAGCCCGCGATTCGACGGGATCATTCGTCTCTACTCAGCCCGCCAGGTAGTCGAGCAGCGCGGCACGATCCCGTCCGATTACACCGTGGCCCGTGAGGCGGCCATGGCATTCCACCCGCGCCTGCGGGAACTGTTCGCCCAGAAGAAGAGCATCACCACTTTCGGGCCCTATTCGCCGGGCCAGGCGGTGGTCATGAAGCGGATGGGCATCGAGGGCATCTATCTCGGTGGCTGGGCTACATCGGCCAAGGGGTCGATCAGCGAAGACCCGGGACCCGACCTGGCCAGCTACCCGCTGAGTCAGGTGCCCGACGAGGCCGCCGGCCTGGTGCGCGCGCTGCTGACCGCGGACCGCAATCAGCAGTACCTACGGCTGCGCATGACCCCCGAACAACGCGAAACCACCCCGGCGTATGACTACCGACCGTTCATCATCGCCGACGCCGACACCGGGCACGGCGGAGATCCCCACGTACGCAACCTCATTCGCCGTTTTGTCGAGTCAGGGGTGCCCGGTTACCACATCGAAGACCAGCGTCCTGGCACGAAGAAGTGCGGCCACCAGGGCGGCAAGGTTCTCGTCCCCTCCGACGAACAGATCAAACGGCTGAACACCGCTCGCTTCCAGCTCGACATCATGCGGGTGCCCGGCATCATCGTGGCCCGCACGGACGCTGAAGCCGCCAACCTGCTCGACAGCCGCGCCGACGAGCGCGATCAGCCGTTCCTGCTCGGCGTCACCAACCTCAAGATCCCGTCGTACAAGGCCTGCTTCCTGGCGATGATGCGGCAGTTCCACGACGCGGGGGTCACGGACCTCAGAGGACATCTGCTCTACGCCCTGCCCGACGGTGAGTACGCGGCCGCCGACGCATGGCTCCAACGCCACGGCATCCAGGCCATGATCACCGACGCCGCCAAGGAGTGGCAGGACAGCGCCGACGATTCGATCGATGCGATATTCGATCGGGTCGAATCGAAGTTCGTCGACGCCTGGCAGATCGACGCCGGCCTGCAGACCTATGGCGAGGCGGTCGGCGATCTCCTCGACTTCCGTGAGCGCGAGGGTGAGCCGGCCGAGACGAGCGCCGCGGACTGGCGCAAGTTCGCCGCCAAGGCACCGCTGTACTCGGCGCGGCAAAAGGCCAAGGAGCTGGGCGCCGACGCCGCATGGGACTGCGAGCGGGCGAAAACCCCCGAAGGTTACTACCAGATCCGTGGCGGCATCCCCTACGCGATCGCCAAATCGCTGGCCGCCGCACCGTTCGCCGACATTCTCTGGATGGAGACGAAGACCGCCGACCTCGCCGACGCCAAGCAGTTCGCGGACGCGATTCACGCCGAGTTCCCCGAGAAGATGCTGGCGTACAACCTGTCTCCCTCGTTCAACTGGGACACCACCGGCATGAGCGACGACGAGATGCGTGCTTTCCCTGAGGAACTCGGCAAGATGGGGTTCGTCTTCAACTTCATCACCTACGGCGGCCACCAGGTCGACGGTGTGGCCTGCGAGGAGTTCGCCACGTCGCTGCGGCAGGAGGGCATGCTCGCACTGGCTCGCCTGCAGCGAAAGATGCGACTGGTCGAATCTCCCTACCGCACACCGCAAACTCTGGTCGGCGGGCCGCGCAGCGATGCCGCGCTGGCCGCGTCGTCGGGACGCACGGCGACCACCAAGTCCATGGGCGAAGGCTCCACCCAGCACCAGCACCTGGTGCAAACCGAGGTGCCGAAGAAGCTGCTCGAGGAGTGGCTGGCGCTGTGGAGCGATCACTATCAGCTCGGCGAGACACTCCGGGTGCAGCTACGACCGCGTCGCGCGGGCTCCGATGTCCTCGACTTGCAGATCCTCGGCGACGGCGAAGATCCGCTCGCCAACGTCGTGGTCGATCCCATCAAGGACCGGCACGGACGCAACATCCTGACGGTGCGCGATCAGAACACCTTCTCGGAGAAGATGCGCAAGAAGCGATTGATGGACGTCATCCATCTCTGGCTGATCCACCGCTTCAAGCCGGAGATCGTCTATTACGTGACGCCGACCGAGGACAACATCTATCAGACCGAGAAGATGAAGTCCCACGGCATCTTCAGCAACGTGTACCAGGAGGTCGGCGAGATCATCGTCGCCGATGTGAACCAGCCGCGCATCGATGAACTCCTCGCGCCCGATCGCGAGGCGCTCAAGCGGCTGATCGCCAAGGAGGACTGAGCGGACCGCACGTCGACCCCATGGACGTTCTCAGAACCCCAGACGAGCGATTCGACAACCTGCCCGACTATCCGTTTCCGCCCAGCTACGCCGTCGTCGAGACCCGCGGCGTACCCCCGGTGCGGATGCACTACGTCGACGCCGGGCCCGCCGACGGGCCCGTTGTCGTCCTCCTGCACGGGCAGCCGACGTGGTCGTTCATGTACCGCAATGTCATTCGGGCCCTTGTGGACTCGGGAATGCGGGTCATCGCGCCGGACAACGTCGGCTACGGTCGCTCCGACAAACTCGCCGACGCGACGGCCTACACGTTTCGCAGGCACATCGACTGGACCCGGAGTCTGATCGACGGGCTCGGCCTGCGCGAGGCGACGCTGGTGGTGCAGGACTGGGGCGGGCCGATCGGGCTGAGCGTGCTGGCCCGTGAACCCGACCGGTTTGCGAGGGTGGTCGCGACGAACACCATCTTGCACACGTGCGACCCAGGGTTGGCAGGCAAGCTCGCATGGGCGCATCACGGTGTCGACGAGGACCGGGTGATGTTGCAGGAGACACTGCTCGACTATGTCGCGTTGTACGCACGTGCGCCGGACATCAATCCGAGCATGTTCCTGAACGCGGTGGCCGGCCCGCTCGCTGCCGACGTGCTCGCGGCGTACGACGCCCCCTTCCCAGACCTCAGCTACAAAGCCGGACTACGGCAGATGACCGCGCTCATCCCGCTGACACGTAACGATCCCGGTGCGGCGATCGGGCGTGACACCATGGCCGCCCTGCGGCGGTGGGAAAGGCCCTTCCTGACCGCGTATTCAGACGGCGATCCACCAACTCGTGGGTGGGACAAGGTGTTTCAAGCGCAGATCCCCGGCGCCCAGTGTCAGCCGCACACGATCATCACCGGCGCCGGGCATTTCATCGCAGAGCAGAAAGGCGCGGAACTGGCCGCCGTCATCGCCGAATTCATCAGTGTCACAACCTAACTCGGCCCCGGTAGCCGCAGCACCAGCCGCGCGCCTCCCATGGGGCTGGCCTCCATCGACGCCGTGCCGCCGTGCAGGTCCGCCTGCTGGGCCACGAGCGCAAGCCCGAGTCCTGAACCGGACCGCGCGGCCGTCGACCCGCGGGAGAACCGCTCGAAGATGGCGGCGCGCTCCTCCTCCGGCACACCGGCGCCGTTGTCATCGACGACGATCTCCACACCCTCACCGGAACTGACCGCACTGAGGCAGATCTCGGTTGCGCCGCCGTGCTTGACAGCGTTCGTGATGGCGTTGTCGATGACCAGCCGCAAGCCGGCGGGCAGGCCCACCATCAGCACCGTGGTCGACGATCCGAGCGAGACGGCCAGATCGGGGTAGTTGCGCATCGCGTCATGCGCCGCACGATCCAGCAGCTCGGTGATGTCGACGGGCACGAAGTCGTCGACGGTGGTCAACTCGCCCTGCGCGAGGCGCTCCAGCGCAGTGAGCGTCGCCTCGATACGGGTCTGGGTGCGCATGACGTCGGCGATGACCTCTTGGCGTTGATCGTCACGCATCTCGAGGGTGGACAACACCTCGAGGTTGGTGCGCATAGCCGTCAGCGGCGTACGCAATTCGTGGGAGGCCACGGCGGCGAAGTCCCGAGCTGATTCGAGTGCCGCCCTGGTGCGCTGCTGCTCGTCGCCGATGCGGGCAAGCATTCCCTCGACGGCCTCGGCGATCTCCACCGCTTCCTGCACACCGCGCACTTTGACTTCATCGGGATTGGACTGCGCGTTGATCGCGCGCGCCTGCTGTGCCAGCAGCCGGAAGGGATTGATCATGATCGACCACATCACCGAGCCGACCAGGACGGTACCGATGATCACGCCGCCGCAGATCAGCAGCACCCGCCGGTGCAGTTCATTGATTCGGCGCTGCGTTTCGGCGATCGGAGCACCCACCGCGATCTTCGCGTCGCCGGCGGTGAACGTGCGGACGCGGTACTCGACGCCGCCGATGGTCGTGTTGGCGTAGCCAACGTCGAAATCAGGCAGCACCACTTCGCGAGGCATCGACACGGTTACGCCGTCGACACGCGCGGTACGCACGACGTTGCCGTCCGGCGCCTGGGGCTGATCGGCACCCTCCTGTTGCGCGGTTTGCAGCAGCGTGCTGATGTCGCCCAGACTGCTCACCGAATCGAGGCGGCGATCCAGCTGGCTGTACTGGTCGTTCGTTACGCCGAACCAGACCCACGCGCCGAGCGTGATCACCAAGGCCACGACCGACAGCGCGGCGACGATGACGATCACCCGCAGCGACAGCACACGCGTCAACAGTTCGAAGACGCGCTCGCCGAGTTTCATAAGCGGACAGGCAGTTGTGCCGCGATGAGCGGAGCGATTTTATCCGCCATGTACTGGTGTCCGGCGTCGGTCGGGTGCACGCCGTCGGAGCCGATCAATCCGGGTTTCCCGACGAACCAGCGTTCAGCTATGGGGTCGACGAACGTCGCGCCGGCGACGCCGGCCTGATACTGAAGTGCGTCGCGAATCCGCACGAGGTTCGCGGGCGGATTGACGGTCGGCCACGGGGGCCCGATAACCAGGAACGTCGCCGACGGCGCGATGCGGCGGGCCAATTGGAAAGTGCCGTACGCCAGGATCGACAGCTGCGCGGGATCAACGTCCAGGTCGTTACGGGAGCCGAAGAACACGATGAGCTCGTCATCGGGCTTGACTGTCCGCGCCGTCAGATCCTCGAACAGACCGCCCCGGTTACCTCGCGTCCCGTATCCAGCACCCCCCTCGGCGCCGACGTCCGCCGAGATCGGCATCCGATACGACGCAAGCTCGTCCCAGGCACGGGCGGTCCACCCGGTCGGGCCGAGGCCGCCGAGGTCGGTACCCGTCGTGTAGGAATCGCCGACGACCGCGATCCGATTCACCGACGAATTCAACGTCATAACATCGTCGGAGCCGTTGTAGCCCATCCTTATTGGGCGCCCAACGCCCGCGCCGACCAGCAGTGCCAGCGCAATCATGACCGTGACGAACCGCCTCACCGGACCAGCCTAGGACTCATTCGACCAAATCGACGCTGACAACGCGCGACCTCATCCCGCACGCGCGGACACCACAGGTGTGCGATCCCCACGCTGACCTTCGATGGTCTGCAGCCTGCCGTGGCCAGAGTCCTGGCGCGCGTCGCGGGGCGGCTTCATCATGCTGCGCATCCACTTGCGAGCGGGCTCCTCGACGAGGTGGTACAGCAGCACCGCGCCCGCGATCGCAACCGCGAACAGTGCCAACAGCACCGCCTTGCCCGCGAGGTCGGGGCCGAGCTGCAGTTCGAACTGCAGAACCATCCAATTCCATGTCGTGTGCACCAACTCGTGAACCATGTAGAGGCTGAATGACATGTGTCCGAGGTAGACCATCGGACGAAGGGACAGCAGGGCCGGCAAGGTGCCCGCACCGATCGACAGGGTCGACACCAGCGGGACGAACAGCACGTCGACCAAGCCGGCCGAGTCATGGATCGTCGGGACGGGATTGGCGTCCAGCCAGTACAGGATGCCGACGATGGCCGCCGCGAGGAGAAGTGACGCGATACCGGCACCCTTGCGGACCCGATCGCTCGGTGCCAGCTTGCGCACGGCCGCGCACACCAGCGCCCCCGCGGTGAACTGCATGATGATCCGCGGCAACCAGCTCCATGGTGTGTAGAACAGGCCGGTAGCCATCAGCAGCATCACCGGGGGCAGCGATGCGGCGACGGCGAGGAAGAACAGGCCCCTCGCCCGCGTCGCGCCGGCGATGCGGAAGATCACCAGGATTAACGCGCCGAACAGGAGGTACGCCAGCCATTCGGCGCTGATCGACCAGGCGGGTCCGTCCCAGCTGGTGCCGTCGAAGTAGGGCGCGAACCACAGCTGCACGAGCAGGAACTGCCGGACGTAATTCATCGCCGTGAGCGATCCGGCGGCCTCTGACGGAACATGTCCGATGTTGAGCGTGAAGATGATCCACAGCGCTGCCAGATGCATCGTCACCAGGTAGACGGGCCACACGCGCGAGAGCCGCAACCAAAGGAAGTGCAGCGTGGACCGCCACAAAAAGGAATCGCCCATCCGGTCGAGATAGTTCCACGTCAGCACGAACCCGCTGAGGATGAAGAACAGATCGACGCCCTGGGCGCCACAGTCGAGCACCGGCGCGAGCGCCGACCTGAATCCCGGGGCGGCCTGCTCGAGCAGCGGGCGGAAGTGAAAGAGCACGACCCACAGCGCTGCGACGATGCGCAATCCGGACAGGGCCTTGATCTCGCCGGTACGCACAACACTCTCTTCGTGAGGGACTCGAACAGTTGCGATGGTCTGCCGGGCGGTACGCCTCCCCGCGACCACGCTTCCGGCAGTTTGGCAGGCTACCAGTGGTAATACCGCCCCGACACACTCAGACACGCTGTGAATCGGCTGTGCAATGACCAAAATTGTTGTCGACCAGGCGCTCTGACGCGTCCGAGGGACACACGATCCGTCGGGTTTCAAAGCCGTCCGAACACGCCGAAGATCAAGTCTTGACTGATTCCAGAAAAGGAGCATGATGGTCGTCGTGGCGCCCACGACGGATTTCTCGGAGCAACTGCGGCTCGCAGACCTCCGCGTCACCCGTCCCCGCCTCGCTGTCCTGGAGGCGGTCTGTGTGCACCCGCACGCCGATACCGAGACGATCTTCTCCGCGGTGCGGGTCAATCTTCCCGACGTGTCCCGTCAAGCGGTGTACGACGTGCTCGCGGCGTTGACCGCCGCGAATTTGATTCGGCGCATCCAGCCATCGGGCTCCGTCTCGCGCTACGAGTCGCGCGTCGGCGACAACCACCACCACGTCGTGTGCCGCTCGTGTGGGGTCATCGCCGACGTCGACTGCGCCGTCGGCGACACCCCCTGCCTGACACCGTCCGATCCGGACGGATCCCTCGACGGTTTCGTCCTGGACGAGGCCGAGGTCATCTACTGGGGCCTGTGCCCAGATTGTTCCGCATCAGAAACGTCGCGATCACATACGTGATCACAGCCCATTTCACCCATCGGAAGGAATGTTGTGTCTGATTCACCTGACGCCAAGCCGCCGTCACCCGAGAAGCCCACGGCGAGCAGCGGAAGCGAGAGTGAAAACCCCGTAATCGATACGCCGAAGCCGAAGGCGCACGCGCCCCGAACCAACCAGGATTGGTGGCCCGACCAGGTCGACGTGTCGAAGCTGCACGCCCGCGGCTCCTTCTCCAACCCCTACGGCGACGATTTCAACTACGCCGAGGAGTTCGCCAAGCTCGACCCCGAGGCGCTGAAGGCCGACGTGCTTTCGGTCATCACCACGTCGCAGGACTGGTGGCCCGCCGACTACGGCAGCTACGCCGGCCTCTTCATCCGCATGAGCTGGCACGCCGCCGGTACCTACCGCATCTACGACGGACGCGGCGGCGGCGGCGAGGGGATGCAGCGCTTCGCGCCGCTGAACAGCTGGCCGGACAACGCCAACCTGGACAAGGCGCGTCGTCTGCTGTGGCCCGTCAAACAGAAGTACGGCAACAAGATCTCGTGGGCCGACCTGCTGGTCTTCGCCGGCAACGTGGCGCTGGAGTCGGCCGGCTTCGAGACCTTCGGTTTCGGCTTCGGCCGGCCCGACGTGTGGGAGCCCGTCGAGATCCTCTTCGGCGAAGAGGACGAATGGCTCGGCACCGACAAGAGGTACTCCGGTGAGCGCGATCTCGCCGAACCTTACGGCGCGACCACGATGGGCTTGATCTACGTCAATCCCGAAGGGCCCGAAGGTAAGCCGGATCCGATCGCCGCTGCGGTCGACATCAAGGAGACCTTCGGCCGGATGGCCATGAACGTCGAGGAGACCGCCGCGTTGATCGTCGGTGGCCACACGCTGGGCAAGACCCACGGCGCCGGCCCGGACGAAGGCATGGGCCCCGAACCCGAGGGCGCTCCGATCGAGCAGCAGGGCCTGGGCTGGAAGTGCCCGTTCGGCTCGGGCAAGGCCGGCGACACGGTCACCAGCGGGCTCGAGGTGGTCTGGACGGACAAGCCCACCCAGTGGAGCAACCGCTACCTGGAGATCCTGTACGGCCACGAGTGGGAGCTGACCAAGAGCCCCGCGGGCGCATGGCAGTTCGAGGCCAAGGACGCCGAGGCGATCATCCCCGATCCGTTCGGTGGGCCAAACCGCAAGCCGACGATGTTGGTCACCGACGTCTCCATGCGGGAGGACCCCGAATTCGGCGCGATCACCCGTCGCTGGCTCGACCACCCCGAGGAACTCAACGAGGCCTTCGCCAAGGCCTGGTACAAGCTGCTGCATCGCGACATGGGTCCGATCAGCCGTTACATCGGCCCGTGGGTCGCCGAGCCGCAGCTGTGGCAGGACCCGGTTCCCGCCGTCGAGGGCGAGCTGATCGACGAGTCGGACATCAAGTCGCTCAAGGCCAAGCTGCTCGACTCGGGACTGACCGTGCAGCAGTTGGTCAAGACGGCATGGTCGTCTGCCGCCAGTTTCCGCAGCACCGACAAGCGCGGTGGTGCCAACGGTGCGCGGATTCGCCTTGAGCCGCAGAAGAACTGGGAGGCCAACGAGCCGTCCGAGTTGGCCAAGGTGCTGCCGGTGCTGGAGAAGATCCAGCAGGAGTTCAACGCCGGTGGCAAGAACGTGTCGCTGGCCGACCTGATCGTGCTGGGCGGCTCGGCGGCGGTCGAGAAGGCGGCCAAGGATGCCGGCTTCGAAATCGACGTCCACTTCGCGCCGGGTCGCACCGACGCGACGCAGGAGGACACCGACGTGGAGTCGTTCGCGGTGCTCGAGCCGCGGTGGGACGGGTTGCGCAACTTCGTGCGCCCGGGCGAGAAGGCTCCGCTGGAGCAGCTGCTGATGGAGAAGGCGATCCTGCTTGGGGTGACGGCTCCCGAACTGACGGCGCTGGTCGGCGGCCTCCGGGCACTCAACGTCAACCACGGCGGCAGCAAGCACGGCGTGTTCACCGACAAGCCGGGTGTGCTGACCAACGACTTCTTCGTCAACCTGCTCGATATGAACACGCAGTGGAAGTCGGGGATGGCCGAGCACGTCTACGAGGGCACCGACCGTGCGTCGGGCCAGCTCAAGTGGACCGCGACCGCCAATGATCTGGTGTTCGGCTCGAATTCGCAGCTGCGGGCGCTCGCCGAGCACTACGCCCAGGACGACAACAAGCAGAAGTTCGTCGAGGACTTCGTCGCCGCGTGGGTGAAGATCATGAACAACGACCGGTTCGATCTGGCCTAATTGGATTCATGCGACACCCCGCGGGCTCTGACGGCTCGCGGGGTGTCGTGCTATCTGCACCATTCCTGCTGTTGTCGATCCGCGGCGAGGATGAGGCGGCCGACGACGAGTACGCCGCGGTGATGCGCTTCGCCGGTCTGGATTCGACGGGTGTGCACCGCATCCGGCTCACTCACCAGGAACTGGGCACCATTGATCTCGCCGACTGGTCGGGCATCATCCTGGGTGGCGGGCCATACAACGTCAGCGACGCGGCCGAGATGAAATCCGCGACGCAGCAGCGTGTCGAGTCCGAGCTGTTCGCGTTGATCGGGCGCATCGTCGATGAGGACTTCCCGTTTCTCGGCTGCTGTTACGGCGTCGGCACGCTGGGTACCGTCATCGGCGCGGGGATCGATCGCACGTATCCGGAACCGGTGGGCGGCATGTCGATCACGGTCACCGACGCTGGTCGAGCCGATCCCCTGTTCGCCGAGCTGCCCGACGTCTTCGACGCCTACGGCGGGCACAAGGAGTGCGCGGCAACGCTGCCGGACGACGCGGCGTGTCTGGCCACCTCGCCGCAATGCCCGGTCCAGGCCTTCCGGGTCGGCGAGAACGTCTATGCCACGCAGTTCCATCCCGAACTCGACCTCGGCGGCATCTACACCCGCGTCGAGGCCTACAAGAATCACGGCTACTTCGCCCCCGAGTCGGCCGAGCAGCTCAAAACCGAAGCGCGGCAATGGAATGTCCGCTATCCGCACACGATTCTGCGGCGGTTCGCCGAGCGCTATGCATAAGTTCGTAGACGTCGGGAACCCTCGACACATGGAGACGGTCGAATACGCACCAGGTCGGTTTGCAGATGTATACGGTGATCCCGCGCAACGCACGGTCCTGATGTGGCATGGTGCGCAGGTCGACGCGCGAGCCACGATGGGCCCGCTCGCCGAAAGGGTTGCCGACCGGGGCGCCGGTGTCGTCGTGCCGGACTGGAATTCCCGAGCCGCAGACCGCGGTCGTGCCGACCTCCTGGGATCGCTGGGGTTCGTCCGTGCGCGGTGGACGACACCGATCGTCCTGGTCGGTTGGTCACTCGGTGGAGCAGCGGCCGCGGGCGCGACGATCCACGCGGCCGAGTTCGAATTCGAACTGGCACAGACGGTTTGCCTTGCGGGCGCGTTCATGGTCGCAGAGTCGGTTTCCGGACAGACGCTGCCGACCGACCTGACGGATTTCGGCACGGGTGCCCCGTTCACGCTGATGCACGGCGTCCACGATCAGATCATTCCGGTCGATGTCAGCCGTGATTTCGCTGCGATACTTCGACGCAACGGATGGCCCGTCGAGCTCACCGAACTGCCGACGGATCACGCTGCGATCGCGGGGGCGGCCTACGACGAGGCCGGCGACCGCTACCTACCCGCAAGCGATGCTCAGGCGCTGGTCATTGCGGAGGCTGTGGCGGAGAAGATCGCGAATATTGCTCGCGCAGAGCGCCTTTGAGGCTGCTCAGTTGCGTCACACCGCTGACCAGCGAGCCAATACTGTCGAGCGCCCGCGATCCCACGATGTCGGAGCCGATGCGTTGGGCCGCAGCGCCATAGTCGGGCCTCGCGAGGACGTGCTCGACGGCCGCCCTGATCCGCGCAGGAGAAGGCGCGTCGGTACCGAGGTTGACGCCGACTCCTGTGTACGCGACACGCGCGGCCACCTCCGCCTTGTCGGACGACTCTCCGGCGACGATCAACGGAATGCCGTAGCGCAACGCATGCTGCACGCCACCGTAGCCGCCGTTGGTGACCATGACGTCTACATGAGGTAGAAGCGCTGCATAGGGCAGCCATTCGGCGACGAAGACGTTCGGTGGCATGTCGGTGCATTCGAACGGTCGCCCCGTGGTCGCCACGACGACGATGTCCATTTCTTTCAGTGCGGAGGCTGTCGCTCCGATCAGCCGGTCGTGGTCGTGGTTGTCGAACGTCCCCTGGGTGACGTGCACGACAGTCCGCGCGGCCAGGACCTCAGGCCACCAATCCGGCGCGTCGAACGCTCCGACTTCGTCGGGTAGCACCGGGCCGACGAAATCGACGGAGCCGGGCAGATCCTGGCGCGGGTACTCGAACGTCGGCACGGTCAGTTGGACCAGTCGGTCAGCCAGTCGCGGCCAGTCGACGAGGCCGACGGGCGACGGCCGTGCTCCAAGCGCTTCGAGTTCACGATTCAACGACTTCTGTACGCCCCGCAGCATGAGTCCCTGCACAACGCGGTGGACGCCGTCGTAATCCATGCCGGGGCGCGGCGCCCAAGCCATTCCGAACGGTGGCGTGTCCGCACTCGACAGAGTGACCGGCCCGACCCCGATCGTGAACACCTCGGGCCTTGGCCGATCTCTGAGTAATAGGGCAAGCACCCCGGTGAAGGTCAGATCAGCCAGTACGACATCCACCGGCTCCTCGGCCAGCACCTGCTCGAGCGCGTCGTATTGGGCAGCCAGCGGTGACACGAATGTCGATTCCAACTCTGCGAGCCCGAGCAGATAGCGGCGCAGAAGACTTGGCATTGGGATGCGTTGCTGTTGGGACGGCGGCCGGACGCGGGCGTCCGGTCCAAGAGGTACCAGACGCAGCCCGGCACCCTCGACGTCATCCCGAAAATCGGGCGCCGAGATGACGATGATGTCGTGGCCGATTCTCTGAAGGTGCGCACCGATGCGCATCATCGGAAGGACATGCCCAGACAGCGAGCTGGCGGCGACGACAATGCGACCCAAGGTGGCACCCTTCAAAGAGCAGTTCGATTCGGCCGCCGAGAGCCGCCGGCTACGTACCCTGTTGCCGCCGGGGGCCGAGTCTAACCTCCGATCTGATCACTCGCTTGACCTCAACCATGGTTGAGCAAGCAGGCTGCAGTCATGGCTACTTTGACGAAGATCAAGGACGATCTCTATCAAACCCGGATGGACTCGCCCTTCCCCGGCTTGACCACTCATGCCTACCTGTGGCGGCGGCCCGCGGGGAATGTGCTGTTCTACAGTCCGGCCGGCGATGCGGATTTCGACGCGATCGACGCACTGGGCGGAGTCAAGGCTCAGTACCTGTCGCATCTCGACGAGGCGGGCCCGAACCTGGCCCGGATCGCCGAACGCTTCGGCCGCCGGTTACACGCTCCCGCTGCCGAACTGGAAGAGGTGAGCGCACACGGCTCGGTCGACGTACCGCTGGAGCCGGTGCGACATGTCGATGCGAACGACGTGGAAGTGCTTCCCACACCGGGTCATTCACCCGGAAGTACCTGTTACCTCGTGACAGGCGCGGGCGGTCACCGCTATCTCTTCACCGGCGACACCATATTTCCCGCCAGTGACGGCACCTGGTCGACCTTTGTAGTGCCCGGTCGAGGCGATGGGGCGGCAATGCGGGACAGCATCAAGCTGCTGAGCACCATCGAGCCCGACATCGTGATCTCGAGCGCCTTCGCCGGCGACACGGCGGTCGAAGCCGTCGACGCGACGCGGTGGTCGGAGATCATCGACCAAGCACTGGCGAGCGTGAAGTCCTAGGAGCAGCATCCGCCGGGGCCGTGGCCCCGCCCGGCGTAAGTGTCGTTCCAGCGCCACCACTCATAGGGCGGACCCTGCGGGTAGCCCTCGGGCGAGTCTTCCCAATTCTCTTGCCGCCCAAGCGCGGTCATGTCGAGCAGATTCCAGGTGCCGACGAACACTTCGTCTCCGCGGCCGGAGATCATGTAGGTGCGGAAGACACGGTCGTTCTCGTCGCGGATGAAGGCGTTGGTGCCGTGCCAGAGGTCGACACCGAAGTCCTTGTCGAAGTCATCGGTCAGCGAGTACCACGGGTGCTGCCACCCCATCTTCGACTTCATCCGCTCCAGGTCGGGTTGCGTGGCACGCGACACGTACACGAACGTTGTGTCGCGTGCGTTCAGATGGGCGAGATTCGGCACGTGGTCTGCCATCAATGAGCAACCCACACAACCGTGTTCGGGCCAGCCCGGGTGCCCGGGGACATCGTCGCCGCCCGTGCCTGGTTCGATGAACGCGCGATAGACGATCAGCTGGCGTCTGCCGTCGAACAGATCGAGAAGGCTCACCTTGCCGTCGGGTCCGTCGAAGACGTACTCCTTGTCAACGGGTGTCCAGGGCATGCGACGCCGCTGAGCGGCCAAGGCATCACGGGCGCGTTGAACTTCCTTTTCCTTGACGAGCATGTCGTTCAGGGCGGCATCCCACTCCCCGGCCGACACAATGGGTGGAGTCTTCATTCGCCTTTCTCCCTTCTCATCTCAGGTCGTCGGAGCGGCCCGCGTGTAGTCGTGACCACTGCGCAATCGGGCGTCCGTCCGAGCGCATCGGTTGGAGATCATCGCCGAGCGGGTATATCGGCCAGTCGCGCGGCGAGTCCTCCCACTCTTCTTGGCGTCCGTAGACGGTGAGGTCCATCAGCGCGAGGCTGTAGTCCATGGATTCGACGCCGCGGTAATTGGTCCAGTACGTCTCGAACACGCGGTCGCCGTCGCGCAGGTAGCAGACCAGATGCATGAGACCTTGTTGCCGTCCGACGAGCAGGGCATCCAGAGATTCGTGCGCGGAGTACCACGGCATCTGCCAGGCCATGAAGTCGCGGTAGCGGCGACTTTCGTCATACGGGCCTTGACAGAACACTGCGTAAGTGATGTCGCGCGAGTGCAGGTACGACAGCTCTTGGACACTGGTGGCACACCATGTGCAGCCTTCGCATTGTTCGGCCGCGGAATGTGCTGTGTGCCACATGAAGTAGTACGCGATCAGCTGCGTACGGCCCTCGAAGGTGTCGAGCAAGGTGACCGGTCCGTTGTTGCCGTGCAACGGGGTCGAGGCATCCAGCTCGACCATCGGTAGTCTTCGTCTGGCCGCCGCGATCGCATCCCCTTCTCGCGTGTGCGCCTTCTCTCGGACCCGCAGCGCGTCGATCCGCGCCTGCCACGTCGCCCGGTCGGCGATCACCGGCATTCCCGTCACGCCAGCTCCAGCGCGCTCTTGAGGTTAGCGAGCTTCCACGGCCACCCGCCGGAAATGAGTTCGCGCACAGCGCTTTCAGGCGGAAAGTCGTCGTGGATGACGGTGAGCTTCACTTGACCGTCGTCGGCCGGCTCGATATCGAAGGAAACCTTGGAGCGCCTCTCCGAGGCCGCCTTTTTCACGACGTCCTCAGCGAGGCCCAGTGTCGTCAACTCGGGCACGAAAGTGTGAAAGGTGAACGCGAGCCTGCGATATGGCTCTGACTCGAGGATCACCTGCTCGGAGTCCTCGATCTCCAGGCCGGTGCAGTCAGACCACACATAAGAGGAGCCCTTCTTGAAATCCGACACCAGCGCGTGGCCCATGTAGCGGTTGGAGAACGCGGGATCGGTGATCGCCTGCCACAACCGCTCCGGGGTTGTCCGGATGTAGGTCGTGTAGACGAAGGCGGGACTGTTGCTCATCGGTTCGGTCTCCAATGCAATCTTCAGGTCGGCGAGCGTCTGTACTCGCGCACGGTCGTACTGGTTGATCCAGCGGTCGGCGATCGCGTTGATCGGTTCGGCGTTGAGGTAGTGCAGCTTTTCCCTGCCCCGCCACATCGTGGTGATCAGGTTGGCTGCCTCGAGCAACGCGAGGTGCTTGCTGACCGACTGTCGCGCCATGGACAGTTCCGCGCATAAGTCGCGCAGACTCTGCCCGTTACGGGCGTTGAGGCTGTCGAGCAGCAGGCGCCGACTGGGGTCGGCCAGCGCCTTGAATACCTCGTCCATCTCTGCCATATCCATTCATGCAGCTGTTTGGCTGCATTTCCACCATAGGCAGCCTTACGGCTGCATGTCAATGGGTCCGGACTTGTCAGACCCTGCTGTTTTGATGAGGTCATGTCCACGACCACCGCACCCGATGCGGGGGTCGTGCGCCCGAAGGACCGGCTTGAGGTGTTGTTCGAAGAGCTGGGTGAGCTGATGGGTCAGCGCAACGCCATCGACGGGCGCATCGTGGACATCGTCGCGGAGATGGAGCACGACAGGCTGTGGGGCATCACCGGGTGCCGCTCGATCTCAGCACTGGTGGCGTGGAAGACCGGTTCGTCGACTGGCAACGCCAACACGATCGCCGCGATCGCGCATCGGCTGCCGCAATTCCCGCTCTGCTTGGCAGGGATGCGCGACGGCCGATTGTCGCTGGATCAGGTCGGGGCCATCGCCAAGAAAGCCGGCGACGGATCCGATGAGCATTACGCGGCATTTGCCGAAGTCGCCACCGTCAGCCAACTCAACACCGCGCTGAAACTCGAACCACCCCTGCCACCCGAGCCCGACCCCTGGCGCGACGTGCAACCCGAACGTGAACCCGAACCGCCACCGCGGCCCTCGATCACCAAAACCCGCAGCGACGACCAGAGCAGCACCTGGAAGATCACCCTGTCCCACCTCGACGCGGCGACGTTCGACGCGGCGCTGCAGTCACATCTGGACGCGGTGATCGCCGAGTGGAAACGCGACCACGAGAACTCCACGTCCGAACAGCGGCCCCCGTTGCCGACCACCGGCGACGCATTCATGCGTTTGGTCGAATCCGGCTGGGACGCCGACGTGGCGCACCGCCCCCACGGCCAGCACACCACCGTCGTCGCGCATCTGGACGTCAAAGATCGCATCGCTGCCCTGCATCTGGGGCCGCTGCTCAGCGATGCTGACCGCCAATACCTGACCTGCGACGCGACGTGTGAAGTGTGGTTCGAACGCGACGGACAACCGATCGGCACCGGGCGCGCCACCCGTACTATCAACCGCCGACTACGCCGCGCCCTGGAACACCGCCACCCCACCTGCGCGGTGCCCGGCTGCGGCGCCACCCGCGGACTACACGCCCACCACATTCAGCACTGGGAAGACGGCGGTCCCACCGAACTGCACAATCTCGTGCTGCTTTGTCCGTATCACCACCGCCTGCACCACCGCGGCGTCATCACTATCACCGGACCCGCACCCAACATCACCGTCACCGACAGTGACGGACGAACACTCAGCTCCGGATCGCTTGCCCGACCACCGAATCGACCCCCGCCCGATGTGCCGCCCTACCGTGGACCCATCGGCGAACGCGCCGATTGGTGGTGGTACACCCCATTCGAACCCAAACCACAAAGCAATAGCTAGGGATTGGTGACGGTTACGCGGCCCTCGCCGTCGAGCTCGTCGAATCTTGATACCGCGGTGTCGAGGTCGTCCTCGTCGAAAACCTCGCAACGGTTGATCATGTCGCCGTCGACAGTGAGGATAACGACATCGCGCCATTCCCCCTTGAACCCGTCAGGAGTGGTCGCCTGAACGAACTGCGTGAAAGCCGCTCCATTTTCACTCAACCGATGCACGGCGACGATACGGTTGCTGATGTGGGATGCGACGTCCCAGGTCGCGCGAATGTACTCCGTCTGGTCACCGGGCGCGAAAGCCATCCCACCCCGACGATGGTCGACATTGATCCATTCGGGCGTCGTCGGCGGCATCTCACGCCGATTGAACACCACGTTGGCGTTGGCGATCGCCGACCATGTGCGCGCGTGCTCGGCCGCGTCGCCCGCGATGTACCGCGAGTCGAGTTCGGCGAAGGCGGCGTCAATGTCATCGCAGTCGAAGACGACGAACGCAGAGATCAATTCATCGTCTGTGATCTCCGCGACAAGAAGGGCCTCCACTGCAACTGGTTGGTCAACCTCGCCGTGGTCGCGAAATGCCACGTGGCCCAACATCAGATGAGATCCCCTGACGGCGATGCACTCGATGTCCTCTTGCCAGGCCGCGCCCGCGTCGAGCACTAGCGCGCTCGCGAACTTCGGCTTGATCGGCCCGTTGTCGCGCAACCCTTTTCGTCGATCGTCATATCGACCTTGATCGCAGTAGGTGGCGAGATAGCCTTCGATGTCGCGACGGTTGAAGGCGTCGACAGCGCGGGCGAGAACGCGCGTCGCGGCGTTCTCGAGTCTGGGTGCGGTGCTGAGTTCATCGAACCTCGCGATCGCGGCGTCGAGGTCGTCGTCATCGAACAGCTCGAAGCGGTTGCCCAGGTCACCCTCGAACGTGAGTAGGTGAATGTCCCGCCACTCGGCTCGGAATCCCTCCGGCGATGTTCCATACGTCGAGGCCGTGATCACCGCGCCGAGATTGCTCAGCCTGTGTACCGCCGCAATGTGGGCTTGAGTGTCCGGTGTGACGGTGAACGCCGCTTGGACATAGTTCGTCAGGTCGCCTGGCTCAAACGCTGTCACACGTCGGTGGTCGATGTTCGCCCAATCCGTGGCCGTCAAAGGCGGCTCATGCCGGTTGAACCTGGCGTAACTGTCGACAACGAGTGCCCACATCTGTGCGTGCGCCGCGCCTTCACCCGCAAGGTAGCGTGCGTCGAGCTCGGCGAAAGCGGCGTCGAGGTCGTCGGTGTCGAAAAACGCCTCGTAGGAGATCAATTCGCCATTCGATACCTCCGCGACGGTCAGGACTTCGATCGCACTTGGCTCGCCGGGTTCGTCCGTATCGCGGAAAGTGCCCCGGATCAGCGAAAGACTCTGTCCCCTGGTCGCGACGGGCTCGATCGCCAGGCGCCAACCGGGCGGCGCGTCGAACAACACGGCGCGCGCAACCTCCGGTTCCACGAGACCTTCGTCCTGAAGGCCCTTTCGTCGGTCCTCGTAGTATGCGTTTGGTTCATGTAGTTCAAGAAGGCCATCCAGGTCACGATCGTTGTACACAGTGGCGAATCGCTGCCACACCCGCGTCGAGGCGTTCTCGAGTCGGGGCGCCGGTGCGCTGAGTTCGTCGAACCGCGCGATCGCTGCGTCCAGGTCGGCTTCGTCGAATAACTCTAGGCGGATCATCAGATCACCTTTGAAAATCAGGAGGTGGACCTCACGCCATTCGGCGTCAAATCCATCCCGCGATTTTCCGCGTGCGGGAACGACGACGACAGCGCCCAGACGATTCAGCCGGTGCGCGGACTCGACGTACGCGTGCGCGTCCGGCGCGATGTCCCACACATTACGGACGTACTTCGCCATTTTCTCGGGTGCCGAGGCGATCACTCGCCTGTGATCAGCGCTCGTGAAGTCCTTTGTTGCCGAGGGAAACTCGTGACGGTTGAAGGCGGTATACGCTTGCATGACGAGAGACCAAATGTGAGGGTGCGCTGCCCCTTCGCCGACAAGATACCTCGCGTCGAGTTCGGCAAAGGCCGCGTTGAAGTCGTCTGGGTCGAACACGATTGTTCTGGTGATCTTGTCTGCATCGTCGGTTTCGAAAACGTGCAGCACCTCGCCGAAGAAGGCATCTGCCGGTTCATCACTCCTTGAATAGCGCGCTTGCGTCAGAATGAGTCGTTCTCCGCGCATAGCCACTACATCTTCGGCGACATCTGTGAAGCCGACATCGGCTGCTATGCGCACATCGCGAATCATGGAATCCCGACCATGACTCATCCCACCGTTTACCGTGCGTCGGCGATCGTCAAGCGTGAAATCCGCTGCGAGGGCGGCTCGCATGCCGTCCCAGTCGCGGGCCGCAAAGCACGCGCGATTTCGCTTGATTACTCGGCTGGCTGCGTTCTCCAAGACTCGTGGACCGGAGAGTTCGTTGAACCTCGTCAGCGCGGTATCGAGATCGGCCTCGTCGAATAGCTCTGTGCGACTGAGCAGATCGCCGTCGACAGTTACCAGGGCGACCTCTCGCCACTCGGCGAAAAAGCCTGTGACCGACTCCCCTTGCGTCGTGCTAGTGACAACGGCCCCAACATCGTTCAGCCTGTGCACCGCTTCGACGTGAATTCTGTTGCGCGGTGAGTCCTGCCAGGAGGACCGAATGTAAGTCGCCAGTTCGCCCGGAGCAAACGCGTTGCCTCCTCGCCGATGGTCGACGGTCACCCAATCTGGCGTCGTCGGTGGAATTTCGTGACGGTTTAGCGCCGCGTATGCATCCTTGATGACCGACCACGTTCGTGAGTGAACCGCGGCTTCGCCAGCGAGGTAACGCGCGTCGAGTTCGGCGATGGCGGCGTCGAATTCGTCGACGTCGAACATGATAAAAGCAACGATCCGGTTATGGGCATCGACCTCCGTGATGACAATGCCGTCCGTGCGGAACGCCTCAGGTCGCTGATCCCTGCCAGCGATCTGCACACGTTGGAGAGCGAGGCGGTCTCCACGGGTAGCCATGACCGTCGACGTCACATTCTTGACGCCCGTTTCAGCGGACGCGCGCATGTTCGCCACGGTGGCATCTCGTCCGACGAAAGAGGCACCCACCACCCGACGGCGATCGTGAAGGCAGATGTCCTCGGCGAAGATCTCCGCCAGACCATCCCAGTCTTGTGCGCCAAATGATTCCTGGAACCGTCTCGTCAATCGACTAGCCGCATTCTCCAATTGCGGCGTCGGCGTAGTGAGTTCGTCAAATCTCGCCAGTGCCGCGTCGAGGTCCGCCTCGTCGTAAAGCTCGCACCGGTTGATCAGATTCCCTTCGACGGTCGTGACGCCGACGACGCGCCACTCGGCGTCAAACCCCTGTTGAGAGGTGTTATGCCATCGGTGGGACATGACCGCGCCAAATTCGTTCAGTCGATGTACCGTCTCGAGATCGATTCGGATTTCAGGGGCATCGTTCAAGGTCACCTGGAGGTACGCCATCATGTCCCCGGGTGCGAACGCGATGGGTCGCCGATGATCGATGCTCACGAAATCCGACGCTGTCGAGGGTAGTTCGCGGCGGTTCACCGCAGCGAAGGCCTCCGCAATCACCGAATAGGCGTGCGCATGCGTGGCTGCTTCGCCGGCGAGGTACCGGTTGTCGAGTTCCTCGTGTGCCGCCGCATCGGCATGCGCATCAAACGGGACGAATGCTGTGATCCGATGGTCGGAATTGACCTCGAACATGTAGAGCAGTTCCGAGTAGAACGGATCGGGCTCCTGCTCCCGGCCCGTGAAGCGGACGTGAACGAGGGCGAGGCGCTCGCCGCGTGTGGCGAGAACCGTCTGCGTTACGTGAGGCACGCCGATGTCGGGCGCCGCACGCATGATTTCAACTACGGAACCGGCGCCCTGCTGATTGGCGTCGAAACTGACGACCGAACGTCGATCGTCGGTGGCGACGCCGTCCCAGAGTGTTTCCCTCATACCGTCCCAGTCGCGCGCCTCGTAACACGACCAGAACCGTTCGGCTACTTGGCTTGCCGGGTTGGCAAGCGAAGCTGACGGAGTTTCGAGCTCGTCGTATCTGGCCAGCGCGGCGTCGAGGTCAGCCTCGTCGAAAACCTCGCACCGACTCAGGAGTCCACCGTCAACCGTGTAGACGTTGGTTACCCGCCACTCGGCATAGAAGCCGTCCGGCGAATTACCATGCGCAACCTGACTGACAACGGCTCCGCCGTCGCTCAGCTTATATACGGACTCGACAAAAGTAGTCAGATTCGGCGTGAGATCCCATGCAGCGCGGAAAAATTCTTTCATGTCGCCCGCACCGATGTTTGCGACTCGGCGCCGGTCGGCATACACGTAGTCCTGCGTGGTCGCGGCAAACTGCTTCAGGTTGAGTGTGGCGCAGCCTTCAGCGATCACCGACCATGTGCGTGCATAGTCAGTCGCCTCACCTCTGATGTACCGGGCGTCGAATTCAGCCAGGGCGGCATCGAAGTCGTCGGCGTCGAAGAGAACGAGGGCCGTGATTCGTTCGTCCGCATCGATTTCGACGATTTGAACCAGATCGATCACGCCGGCCTCGGGTCGTTCTTCGCCACCTGAATAGCGGATGTGCCGCAGCGTCAACCGCTCGCCCCGGATCGCGATGGCCCTAGTCGCGATGTGGTTAAGGCCGATCTCAGCACCGACCCGTAGATCCTCGACCACAGCATCTCGACCCCGTCGCAGGCCGGCATTCACGACGCGACGACGATCGTCGATCGAAACGTTGTCCGCCAGGACCTCTGACATCGCATCCCAGTTTCCTGCTGCGATGAGGGCCTGGGCGCGCGCTTCCACTCGACTCGCGGCGTTCTCCAACTGCCTTGTCGGTAGGGTGATCTCATCGAACCTCGCGAGGGCGGCGCTAACGTCGGCCTCGTCAAACATCTCGCTACGGCTTATGCGGTCACCTTCGACCGTCGACAGCGTGATTTCCCGCCATTCACCTTCGAATCCCTGTTCCGTGGTTCCTTTCGCTACATGGGTGACAACTGCGCCGAAACTCGTCAGCCGATGAACGGCCACGATGTCGACCCTGACATCGGGAGTCTGCGCCCATGTTGCGCGAAGGTACGGGGCGAGGTCGCCGGGCGCGAAGGCGGTGGTGCTCCGGTGATCGACGGTGACCGTATCCGCGGTCCAAGCGGGTAGCTCATGCCGATTTACTGCCCCGTACGCCTCCATGATGACGGACCACGTGTGTGCGTTCTCGGCCCCTTCGCCGGCGAGATAGCGGGCATCCAGTTCGGCAAACGCGGCGTCGAGATCGTCGTCGTCGAACCCCGCCAGGGCGACGATCAAGCCGTCGGCATCGATCTCGAGAAGCCCGAGGAACGACGCTTCGATCAGATTCTTGCCGTCCCCGACACGATCTTGAAAAAGGGCGAGCCGTTGCCCACGAACCGCAAGCACAGACGCGTCAATTCGCGGCGCGTTGAGCTCCGCCATCGCACGCAGGTTTGCGATCTCGACATCCCGACCGCTCCGGGGACCGCCACCAATGACACGGCGGTGGTCATCGCCGGACACGTCCTCCGCATAAAGCTCTGCAAGCGCAGCCCAATCGCGAGCTTCGAACAACGTCCGGAGGCGGTCGGACACTCGTACTGCCTCGTTCTCTAGACGCGGCGTGGGCCGATTCAATTCGTCGAACCTGGCGAGCGCGGCGTCAAGCTCGGCCTCATCGAACATCTCAATACGGTTTATCAGGTCGCGATCGATCGTTACGACGTCGATCAGGCGCCACTCGACGTTGAGTCCGTCTTGTGAGGTTCCCTTCGCCACGTGGGTGACGACCGCTCCTACGCCGGTCAGTCGATGAACGGACTCAACGTACAGATGGCTATCCACCAAATCGTCGAAAGCGACATTCAGATACGCCTTGAGATCACCAGACCCAATCCGCGCAACCTGTCGATGGTCGACGTCGACAGCGTCGGGTGTCATTGCCGGAATTTCGCGCCGATTCACCGCATCAAACGCCCGTGTGATAACCGACCAATTGCCGGCATGCTCCACTGCTTCGCCAGCGCAGTAGCGGGCCTCGAGTTCGGCGATCGCAGAATCGAGATCATCTGCCTCGAAGAGAATTTCGGCCACTATATTGTTATCGGCATCGATTTCGACGACGTCAACCGTTTCGGTCTCGAAGTTGGCCCAGTCGGGCGCGATGAAGCTGTGACGAGCGAGGACGAGCCGCTCTCCGCGGATCGCCACTGGTTCCGTCGTGATATCCGCGACGCCGAGCTCAACCATGGCTTTCAAATTCGTGATCTCGTTGTCGCGACCGTGTCGGATGCCGCTATTCACTACGCGGCGACGATCGGCAGCCGAGAAATCGTCGGCCAGCGACGGTGACATGAGATCCCAGTCCCGCGCCGCATAGTGAGACAGGTAACTCTCCAGAACCTGGTTCGCAGTGTTATTTAGCCGCGGGGCCGATCTACTCAGCTGGTCGAGCCTCGCGACCGCGGCGTCGAGGTCTGCCTCGTCAAAAATTTCGTTTCGGGCTATCAGGTCGCCGTCGAACGTTTGTAGAAGAACCACTCTCCACTCGGCTTCAAAGCCGTCGTGCGTAGCTCCAAAGGACCGACAGGTAACGACGGCGCCGATGTCGCTTAATGCATGGACCGCTTCGATTTGGCAGCGGAACTCCGGCGTCACGTTCCTTGAGGCGCTGAGCACGGCGATCACGTCGCTTGAGTTGAACGGAGTTCCCTTGCGGTGGTCGACGTTCACCCAGTCGGGCGTCGCCGGAGGAATCTCCTGCCGACTGACGGCGATACAGGAACGAACGACGGCCGACCAAGTTTGTGCGCGGGATGCGGCCTCGCCTTCGACATATCGCTTGTCAAGTTCGTCGAACGCGGCATCAATGTCTTCAATGTCGAAAAACATCTGCAAAACGAAACGGCCCTGTTCGTTGATACCGTTCAAGGAAAGGACCGGGTCCTGGGGTGCGCCCACGCTGTCGTCTCCAGCGCCGAACTCGAGACGTGTCAGCGCAAGGCGCTCTCCCCTGATCGCGACAACGATGTAACGCACTAGCTGAAGACTGGTCTCCGCCAAACGTCTCGACTCGCTGGGCCAATCGAGCGATGGAAGATCTGTCTGGTTGAAGCCGACTAACTTCCGACGGCTTTCGACGGAGCCGACTTCCGCGTGTGCCTGCTCGACTTCGCCCCAGGCTTCGCGACCGTACGCCGCCACCAGGGCGTCGAACGCTCGCACGCACGCGTTATCGAGTTCGAATCGTGCGTAGGCAGCGTCCATCTCGGCCTTCGCCGCCTCGAGATCATCGATGTCGAACCAGACCTGCAATGCAATTCGGCCGTCTTCGTCAATGCCGACCAGCTGGAGCATCTCATCGACCGGCGCGCCGGGAGTATCGTCGGCTGTGCCCACGACCGTCCGTGTCAGCGCCAGACGCTCGCCCCGGATGGCGACGATCGGGCGACGTGTGCGCACGGCGCGCATATCGCGAATGAATTTCTCTGCTCCACTCGCCATTCGGCGTGCGGGGAGGATCATCCGTTCAAAGCCGACTATCTTCCGACGGCTTTCGACGGAGCCGACTTCCGCGTGTGCCTGCTCGACCTCGCTCCACGCCTTGCGCACGACGGCGGCCTCGACGCGGCGAAGCGTTCGCACACACTCGTTCTCCGGTTCAACCGTCGCCACCTCGGGCGCCGAGGAGACAGCCGAGGCGTCGGTACCGAGTAGACTCCGAGCCCGTTCAACCAGTGCCGCAGCACCTTTGCGCTCGAACAGTGCTACCGCCTGCTCAGCTGCCGCTCGTGACCCCGCGGTGTCGCCGGCCATGGTAAGCACCATCGCCAGCGTCAGGCAGGCATCGCCGTGATCCACCAGAGCATCGGTGCACTCGGCGATGCTGACGGCCTCTTTCGCCACCTGCCGGGCCTCGTCATGAGCACGGACACGCGCGTGCAACTGGGCACGAACCGTCCGCCAGGTGATCGACGGCCTCAACGCATGACCGGCCAGACGCTCACTCTCCCTGCACAGTTCGTCGGCCTCGGCGTCCCGGTCAAGCGCCAGGCAAGTGCGCGCCAAGAACGCTGCGGTCTCTGCGGTATCGGCGTCCAGACCCATCCTGCGAAATCCGACATACGCCCTCCGCAGATGCGGTTCGGCAGCAGCTGGGTCGTCAGCGACCAACTCGACAATGCCGGCGAATTGATCCACTTCGAGCAACGCGTGCCGCATACCGAGCTCGGTGAGGGTGCGCCTGGCCGACTCGATCAGCTGCCGCCCCGCGGCGGCCCGTCCACGCATCGCATCCAGCACTCCCTGGCACCGTGTCGACGTGGCCTCCACCACCGGCGACCCCGTGGTAATACGCAGCAGTCGAACAACGTCGAGACACCGGCCGCCGGCACGCGGAACCGGATTAGGTCCCCACAGCGCCGCCAACGGCGCACCCGCCAACACCGCATTCACCCGACGATGGTCACGCGCGCGGCGTGCCGCGGTCAGCGCCTGATCCAACGCTGTTTCGCTTTCGGCGATGCGACCCAAGCGGGCCAGGCACGCCGCCCGAACCGTATGTGCATTCGCCTCCCCCGCAGCATCATCCAGCTCGGCCAACCGTTGTGCGGCGTCGCGCACCTCGGATTCGATCTCGTCCAAACGTTCGGGATCCGTGAGCATCGATAGCTGACCACCGAAGCACGTGCCCCATGCCGTCAGACGCACCGAGTCCCCAGCCGCCCTGCGCAATTGGGATACCGCACCAACCGCCGAACTCACGTCACCCGCTGCCAGCAGCGCCTCGCACCGGGCAACCAGCAGTTCGGCTTGCAGGGAGTCGCGGTCGGGCAGGTCGTCGTCGAGCTCCTCCAGCGCATGCAGTGCCCGGTCGTAGAGCTCGGCCGCGCCCTCATACGCCAGACGTTCGATCGCCTGGTCCGCCGCCCGCCGGCAGTACTCGACTGCTTTGGCCGCGTTGCCCGCCCACGCACATTCGAAGTAGTGGTATGCCAGCTCGGCCAGCAGTTCGTCATCCGCACCCGCTTCCGCCTCCAGGGTGGTGGCGATCCGCTGATGCAGCCGCATCCGCCGCACCGACGCCAGCTCGGCCAACAGCGACTGCCGAACGAGCGCGTGGTTGAACCGATACCGACCGCCCGGCTCCTCGATGACAATGCCCGCCTTGCAGGCCTCGTCGAAGGCGTCGATGAGGTCTTCGCCGACCACCTGCTCGACCAGCGCGAGCGGGAACCGAGCCCCCACGACCGCAGCCGCAGCCAACGCCTTATTAGTATCTGCCGGAAGCCGGGAAAGCCTGCGGCTCACAGCTTCTCGAACACCCTGCGGCAATGTGCTCGGATCCCAACGACCGCCGCTCTCATCAACATGCCGCAACGCCTCGATCAAGAAGAACGGGTTGCCTCCCGTGACGGATGCCAATGCCCTCGCCAATTCGACGTCGTCGTACCCCGCTTCGGTGACATAAGTGGTGACGTCCTTCTCGTCGAGGCCGCCCAGCGCGAGGCGAGTGGCGGAGCCGTCACGGTGCAGGTCGGCGAGCATCGCGGCCAGCGGATGCGAGCGGTCGAGGTCCGTGCTGCGGTAGGTGCCGACGATCTGTACCTGCGCGTGCTCCCCGAATCGCAGCAGATGTCGCAAGAGCAGCAGCGTGGGTTTGGCCGCCCAGTGCAGGTCGTCGAGGATCAAGACGATCGGCGCACTTGCCGATGCCATCGCCAGCAGTGCGACGACGGCGTCGAACAGCGCGTAGCGTTCGGTGTCGGGGTCCGAACGGGAAGGCGTCGGCAGATCGGGCACGACGTCGGTCAACCCCGGCACGAGCGGAAGAAGTGCTTCGGCACCGCGAAGCCCGCGCAGCCTGTTGGCACCGAGACTCGGCACCAGCGACCGCAAGGCTTCCGCGAACGGCTGATACGCCGCGCCGAGATCTTCGTCGCAGCGTCCATAGAGGACGACGGCCCCCTGTTCATAAGCCAGCCGGGACCACTCACCGGCCAGCCGGGTCTTGCCGACGCCCGGCTCCCCCGCGATCAGGACGGCGTGCGCACCCGCGGTAAGCGTTGACTCCCAAGCGGCCAGGAGTCCCGCGAGCTCTGGGCCGCGCCCGACGAACGGCCCCGGTCCACCCAGCACCGCCGGCAAAGGAGGCCGTTGGATGGGTAGCGCCTCCGCTGCGCCGTCGAACTCAGACTCCGCGGCCGTCTCCAGCCGGACTTCAAAGACATGCTCGGGGCGCGCGAGGTTGCGCAAGTGCCGCACACCGAGATCGGCAAGCACGACATCGTCGGACAACGTGTCGATCACGAGTTCCGCCGTCGCCCCCGAGCATAGGATCTGCCCGCCCTGCGCCAGCGACCGAAGACGGGCGGCACGGTTGACCGCCCGGCCGAAGTAGTCGCCGTCGCGCAACTCGACCTCGCCGGTATGAAGCGCCACGCGAATGCGCATGGGCTCGGCCAGCACCCAGGGTTCGTGGCGGATCGCCTCCTGCAGTTCGATGGCGGCGGCGGCCGCGCCTGATGGCCGATCGAAGACCGAGAACGTCGCATCGCCCTCGCCTCGCGTCTTGACCAGGCGGCCTCCCCGCGACGTGACGACCTGTTCGACGATCTCGTCGTGCCGCGCGAGCGCCGTCGCCATCGCGTCTGCGTCGGCCTCCCAGGCCGCGGTCGAGCCCTCGATATCGGTGAGCAGAAACGTCACCGCACGGGTTACCACCGACAGTTGTTCCGGCACAGCGATTTCCAGGGCAATGTCCTGCGCGACGATCGCGGCTTCCAGTCGGCGAAGATCAGGTCCCGGGTCGACGCCGAGCTCGTCGGCGAGCATCGAGCGTGCCCGCTGATACGCCCCGAGCGCTTCACCCTGCCTGCCCGCGCGATAAAGGGCGAGCATCAGCTGACTCCAACGCCGCTCGCGCAACGGGGCATCGGCGATCGCGGCCTCCAACTCGCCGACGATTTCGGCGGCCCGCCCCGTCGCGAGCAGCGCATCGGCCCGGTCCTCGACCAATGCGGCGTGCCCCTCGATCCAGCGCGTCTTCTCCGACCCGCCGCGTGGCCCATCGGGCAGCTCCGGCACGCCGCGCCACAGTGCCAACGCCTCGTCGAACCGGGCCACGGCCTGGCCTGCGTCTCCGCCCGCGAACGCGTCGCGCCCCTGCCTGGCGGCCAGCGTGTACCGGGTGGCGTCGATCTCGGTCGTGCTCAGGGTCCACCCGATCCCCTCCGTCAGCACATAACCATCGCCGAGGGCGCGGCGCAGAGAAGAGATGTGGGTCTGCAGCGCCTTGACGGCGGTACGCGGCGGACGAGCACCCCAGAGCAGCTCGGCGAGGGCGTCGGCCGTGACGACGGAACCGCCGTGCAGACCGAGCATGGTGAGGACAGCGCGTGGTTTTGCGCCTGGGACAGCGACCGGCAGGCCATACTGCCGGACCTGCAGAGGCCCTAAAACCCCCAGCTCCACGAGTGAAAGCGTAGTCACGTCGCCCATCGTCAGGGCGCGGATTCAATACACGGTCAAGGATGGGTAAAGGCCGTCCGGCGGTGTGGCAGGCTCGGCGTGTGGACCTGCCACAGCCCAGTCCGGACACGCCACACCTCGCCGACGTCATACCGTCCGTTCTCTCCGCGATGGGTGTCGCGGGATTCGACAGCCGGATAACGTTCGACGCCGAGATCACCGGCGCCTGCGTGCTGTTGGTCGACGGGCTCGGCGCGGAGTTACTCGACGAATACGCCGCCGACGCGCCCGTCATGGCCGGTCTACGCGGCCGCACGCTGCAGGTCGGCTTCCCGGCCACCACCGTCGCCGGACTCGCCGCGCTGGGCACCGGCTGTCGCTCCGGCGAGCACGGCATGGTCGGTTACTCCTTCCGGCTGCCCGACATCGGTGTGGTGAACGCTTTGCGCTGGCGCATACACCCGTGGGGCGCCGACGTGCGAGACGCTGCGCCGCCCGAGCAGGTGCAACCGATGCCGACGACGTTCGAACGGGCCGTCTCGGCGGGGGCGTCGGTCAGCGTCATCTCGGGGGCCGAATTCACCGGGTCCGGGATGACGCGCGCGGCGCTGCGCGGCGGCCGGTACATCGGCGTGCACGCGATGGGCGATCTGTCGGCGCGGGTGTGCGAATCCGTTGGCGCCGGCGGGTTCTGCTACGCCTATCACAGCGAACTCGACATGATGGGCCACCTCTACGGGCCCGGATCGACCGCATGGACCATGCAGCTGCGCCAGATCGACCGGCTGGTGGAATCTATTGTCGAGGCCCTGCCGCCCGGAGGACTTCTCGCAGTCGTGGCCGACCATGGGATGGTCACGGTCGGCACCGACGACGTCGACATCGACAGCGACGACTCGCTCACCGTTGGTGTGACCGAGATCGGGGGCGAGGCTCGGGCGCGACATATATATGTAGCCCCCGGCGCGGCCGACGACGTGTTGGCGACATGGCGGGCGACGCTCGCGAGTCGGGCATGGGTGGTCTCGCGCGACGAGGCTATTGCCGCCGGCTGGTTCGGCGAGCGTGTCAGCGACACGACGCGAAGCCGCATCGGCGAAGTCGTAGCCGCAGCCCGCGGTTCTGTAGGTTTGCTGAGACGAACGGTCGAGCCACTGGAGTCTTCGTTGATCGGCCATCATGGCTCGCTGACGAGCGCCGAGCAGAACGTCCCACTGCTGCTTGCCTACGGGTGAGCGCCGCTGTTCAACGTTGGATTAGCCGGTGTAATTGATTGCATTGCAATGCTTTTCGTAACTTCTTTCCCGTTCAAATAGTATCACTGTCACCAATAGTTGCTCTCTCCAACATAAATCGCTAACGCAACGGTCACGAACAGCAAACAAATTGGCGAATACTCCATTTCCCGGCCGAAGTTGAGTGAAGTGGCACACCGAATTCCGGTACTGTGTCCGCGATCACACCATATTCGGTGAACGTGATCACAGATTTTGGCAGCCTACAAATCGCTCTGTTAACGTCCGGCGTCATGTTTGCTGTTGCAACGCTTTTGACGCTAGTCAATTCCGTGTCCGGCACGCCCTACGTCACCGGTGGGGATTCCCCGGCCGGTACCGACTGCTCAGGACTGGTCTCCTGGGTCACCAACGCGGCGACCGGACGCCCCGTCTACGGGGACCGGTTCCACACCGGGAACATCGAGCAGGCACTGCTTGCGCGTGGCTTCCAGTACGGCACGCAACCCGGCGCGCTCAACGTGGGCTGGAACGGCGGCCACACCGCCGCGACGCTGCCTGACGGCACGCCGGTGTCCTCCGGAGAAGGTGGCGGAGTCAAGGTCGGTGGCGGCGGCGCCTATCAGTCGCAGTTCACCAACCACATGTTCCTGCCGATGCCGCCCGATCAGGTGCCACCGCCTCCCGGCGCCCCGGTCGTGCTGATGAATCAGCAGGCGCCGATGCCCCCGGCACCGCCGATGGCACCGCCACCGCCGCCGCCGCCCGCACCACCGTTGGCCGGCCCGGTTGATCCGATGTTGGCGCCGCCTCCCCCACCCGCACCACCGATGGCACCGCCTCCGCCCGGCGCACCGCTGCCCCCGCCGCCGGGTGCGCCCCTGCCCCCACCCCCCGGTGCCCCGGCGCCACCGGCCTGACCGAAGGGCGCGATAACGTCTGCGGCGTGATCGTGCTGCTGCCGCCGTCGGAGACCAAGCATCCCGGCGGCGACGGGCCACCGCTGCGCCTGGACTTGCTGTCATACCCCGAGCTGACGAGGCTGCGGGCCGAACTCGTCGACGAGCTGGTCGAGCTGGCCGCCGACGAGTCGGCGTGCAGTCGCGCGCTCGGGCTCTCGGCTTCTCAGCACGCCGAGATCGAACGCAACGCCGCACTATGCGATGCGGCGACGCTGCCTGCGATCGACCGCTACACCGGCGTGTTGTACGACGCGCTCGACATCGCATCGCTGACGGGCGTCGCGGCGAGCCGTGCCCGGGCCAGGCTCGCGGTCGGATCGGCACTGTTCGGGCTACTGCACGCCGACGATCACATACCCGCATACCGGCTCTCCGCGACATCGAAGCTGCCCGGACAGCCCGCTCTGTCGACGCGCTGGCGACCTCTGCTCGAGCCGGCGCTCGACAGGGTCGCAGCGCACGAGCTGGTCGTCGACCTGCGGTCAGGCTCGTACGCGTCGCTCGGCAGGTTGCCCGATGCCGTGCGGGTCGATGTCGTCTCGGAGAATTCCGACGGCAAGCGCACGGTGGTCAGCCACTTCAACAAGGCGCACAAGGGACGGCTGGCCCGCGTGCTGGCCTCCACCCGATCCGAGCCTGACACCGCGGCCGCAGTAGCGACGATCGGGCGGCGCGCCGGCATGCGCATCGAACGCGAAGGCAATCACTTGACGGTAGTGGTGCCGGCTTGAGTTCTTGCGAAAGATCTTCGCCTCCAAGGCTTTCGCGTATCAGATCGGAGCGATCAAGTCCGTCGTGTAGAACTCTGCCGGATTCTGCGAGAACCTGTCCGGGCGACTGATGAACACCCAGGCGCCTGTCGCTCCCGGCTCGATCGCGTCCTGGAGGGTCGTCGATGCCGCCCCTCCTGCGTCGGTGTTCAAGGAACCCTGCGCGACGCCAGGGTCCGCACCCCAACAGGGCGTCGCGGAGGGCCGGGGCACCTGGATCAGCCTGACGTCGTAATGCATGTTCGGTATTGCCGTCGCGATCTGCACATCGGCGGTCAGCGTGGATCCGTCCGATCGCAAGGTGCCCAGCGGCCTCCCGTAGCCGGTGGGGCCGTTGTAATCGGTCTCGCTGAAATCGCAACGGCGCAAAATCTGGGAGAACGGCAGCACGGTGCCGCCAGAGCCAGCAGTGACCCCCGCGTCGCCGCTCCCGTCGGCGAGCGCGGCCGCAGGAGGTGTCGCCAAAGCCATCGCTGCCGTCAGCGTCAAAATCCGCGTCGTGTGTCGCATAGTCCCGAGTAAAGCACCGATCAGCGGCGCAATGGGCAATTCCGGCCGGTCGATCGGTCGGCAGGGCAGCACCGTCACCCTCCCGTACGGTTGAGTCATGACGGTGTTGCCGGACGTTGGAGCCGTGCGGAAGCAGCTGGGACGCAGCCTGTTCGGTTTGGTTGCGGGCCCGGACGGGCCGGCGAAGCGTTCCCGCATTCACGACACACCCGGCCCGCGGTGGTTCGACGAGGATCGCCCGATTCGCCGTGTGCACGCCGACGCGTCGATGTTCGTCGGCGGGCTGCGCGCGCTCCTGTTGCAGTCCCTGCATCCGCTTGCGATGGCGGGCGTCGCCCAGCACTCCGACTACCGGGGTGACCCGTGGGGTCGGCTTCAGCGCACCAGCACCTTTCTGGCCGTGACCACCTTCGGTCCTGCCGCCGACGCACAGCGGGCAGTGGACAAGGTGCGCGGCATCCACCGGCGGGTGAGCGGTGTGGCTCCCGATGGCACGCCCTACGCCGCCGGAGACCCGCACCTGCTCGAGTGGGTTCACATCGCGGAGATCGACAGCTTCCTGCTCGCGCACCAGCTTTACGGGGCACACCCGCTCGATCAGAGTGGCCGTGACGGATATGTGGCCGACACCGCACGCGTCGCCACGGCACTCGGTGTCATCGACCCGCCGCGGACCGAGCGGGAACTGGCCGAACGCATCGAAGCCTTCCGCCCGGAGTTGACGAGCACACAGTCGGCCCGAGAGGCCGCCCGCTATTTGTTGTTGACTCCCCCGCTGCCCGTCGTCGCGCGAGCCCCGTACGGTCTGCTCGCGGCGACGTCGGTGGCGATGTTGCCGCCATGGGCACGGCTGCCGCTGCGGCTGCCCTACTTTCCGCCGGTCGAGGCCACGCTCATCCGGCTGTCTGGCCGTGTCGTCGTCGGCGGAATCCGGTGGGCATTGACCGCGACCAGTTGAGTCAGTCCCGGCACTCGACGACGTCGTACACGCCGTCGGCGTAGAGCGAGCGGATGTGCTTCTTGTCGAACTTGCCGACGCTGGTCTTCGGCACCTCGTCGATGAAGGTCCACCGCTCCGGCAGCCAGAAGCGGGCCACCTTGTCGCACAAGTGGTCTCGCAGCTCCTGCGCACTGGATGACGCGTCGTTCTTGATCACAACGGCCGCCAGCGGTCGCTCCTGCCAACGCTCGTCGGGCACCGCCACCACAGCGGCCTCCAGCACCGCGGGATGTTCCATGATGCACAGCTCGAGTTCCACCGACGAGATCCACTCACCGCCCGACTTGATCACGTCCTTGGCGCGGTCGGTGAGCGTGATGAATCCCTGCGGGTCGACTCGACCGACGTCGCCGGTACGCAGCCAGCCGTCGTGAAACTTCGCATTGTCCGCATTCTGGTAATACGATCCCGTGATCCAGGGTCCGCGAACTTCTATCTCTCCCACTGCTTTACCGTCGTTCGGCAGCACCGCGCCCGCGTCGTCGACGATCCGGATTTCGACGCCGCAAGCCACCCGGCCTGCCGAGGCCCGCAGGGTCCAGGCGTCTTCCCCGGTGACCTCGGGCGGCGGTGTCGCGAGCGCAGCGAGCGGGGACGTCTCGGTCATACCCCAGCCCTGTCGAATGACCACGCCGAAGTGCTGTTCGTACTCTTTCATCATTCCCAGTGGCACTGCCGACCCGCCGCAGCACACCGTCTTCAACGAGGAGATGTCCCGCTCGGGATGTGCATGCAGAAACTGCAGCACGTCGTTCCAGATCGTCGGGACCGCCGCGGCGAAGGTGGGCCGATGCAGCTCGATCATGTCGACGAGCGGCTCGGCCTGCAGGTACTTGTCGGGCAATAGAAGGTCGGCCCCGGCCATCACTGCTGCATATGGCTGCCCCCACGCGTTGGCGTGAAACATCGGCACAACCGCCAGCACCCGATCGCCGTCGACCAGGCCGATCGCGTTGGCCGTATTGACGCTCATCGAATGCAGATATGTCGATCTGTGGCTGTAGACAACGCCTTTGGGGTTTCCCGTGGTGCCGCTGGTGTAACACATTGCGGCTGCCGACTTCTCGTCAAGTTCGGGCCAGTCGTAGGTAATGGGCTGGCCTTCGAGCAGGTCGTCGTAGCGGATGACGTTCCTGCCCGACGCCGCCAGGGGTCCGGGGTCTCCCTCGCCAACCGCGACCACGGTATGCACCGTCGTCAGGTTCGGTAGCACCGCGGTGAACAACGGCAGTATCGACATATCCACCAGCACAACGGAATCCTCGGCCTGGTTGGCGATGAACGCGATCTGCTCACCGGCCAGCCGAATGTTGAGGGTGTGCAGCACCGAACCCATGCACGGGATGGCGAAGTACGCCTCGAGATGCTCCTGATTGTTCGGCATGAACGTGGCGACGCGCTGTCCGGTCGAGACACCGAGCTGTCGCAGGCCGTGCGCGAGTTGAGCGGCGCGCGTACCGAGTTCGCCGAAACTGATCTCGCGGTAGCCGTCGGCCGTCCGGGAGATCACTTTGCGACCGGAATACCAGGTGGTCCCATGCCGCAGGATCCCGGTCACGGTCAGCGGAAAGTCTTGCATCGTGCTGTCCATGTCACCCCCAAGGCGCATCGGTGGCAGGCATTCATGATTGCCGATCACCGCAGCAGTTCGGGAGGAAACGCACAACGTGACCGTTAGCATCACCCGACATGGCGCAGTACGGGTATCCGCCGATCGGGCCACCGGAGCCGCCGGTCTCCGGCGGTGATATCGCTGTCTCCGTCGCCGCGCTCATCCTGACGGTGGCACTTGGCGCGGTTGCGTCGTTTTTCGGACTCTTCTCGCTCGCGTTCATCGACTCATGTCCACCAGCGAGCTGCAGCGTGGAGGGAGCCGTCACCGCGGTCCTGCTGGCGCTCGGGGTCGCCGCGGTCATCGGCGTGGTGGGCGTCGTTGTGACGGTGGTGCAACTGTTCCGTCGGAAGCGCAGCTGGCCGTTCGCGGTTGCGACGCTGACGCTCTGCACGATCACGGTGTTCCTCGGAGGTGTCGGCTACGTGCTCGCCGTCGGATGAACCGAGGCGGCCGGCCATTGGTCGAATCGCGCCTCTGACTCGGCGGAGTCACCTACCGTTTCAAGGGTGGAGATAGACCCTGCACCAGAAACTCAAGCCCCCGGCCTGGTACCGGTCGGGGCACTGCGCTCAGGGGACCCAATCACCGACGTCAACGGTGGCGGTCAGCACTACATAGTTCTGGAGTCCAAGAAACTCGGCGAAAGCTGCGTCGTTCTCGAGCTGGAATCCAAGGCTAACGACCAGCTCAGGGTGATCGAGGCGTCGTTCCCTGCCGACTACGTGATGAGCCTGACGCCGCGCCAACCGATTCTGTGATCTGGCGCTAGCCGCCTGCTTCGTTGGAGACTCAGGGGAACCCCGACGAAACGGAGCACCGAATGCTGCGCGACATCCGCGAACTGACCGAATCGCCAGAGGAGTACGCGGCCGAACTGCGGAGGCGCTGGGGCGGATTGTTGAGCTACCGCTACATCGGGCGCAGTCACGCGTCGATGGATCTCGTCACCGAGGACAACACCGTCACACTGCGCCACGACATGCGTAACCCGGCCGGCGGAGTGCTGCTCGCGGTGTACGGCATCTCGGCGCCAGAGAGCGGTCATATGTCGGACCTGGAGGCGGTGCCCAACCCCGTCATCCACTCCTGCCAGATCGTCGACGCCGGCCGCGACGTTCGCCGGATCGAAATCATCTCCGAGGAACTCAAGGTCGGCCGCCAAATGGGGTACAGCCGCGCGAAGATCGTCGACGCGGATCGTCCCGATCGTGTGCTCGCGCTGATCGAAGGTCAGGGCGTGACGATCGGGACGCCACCCGAGGGACTCGAGCGGATGGAGGCCAATCCCCTGGAGGTCGTGGACTCCCCCGATCTGCCTCCGCTATGGAAGGTGTTTGGCGGCTACCGACGGCCCGACGGGAACTGGGGCCTGCCCGAGCTCGCAGCGGAAGTCGCGTCGCCCGACGCGGCGCTGCACATCGGACCCCAGTTCGTCATTCTCGAGACGGCGGCCGCCGACGCCGCGGCCATCCTGGCGGGGACCGACCGCATCCAGGGCGTCTCGACGCATGTGATGTTCCTCGCGCGCGGCAAGGTCGGCCCCTTCCGTGTCGAGACCGAGCCGATGAACGGTGCCGACGGCATGATCGCGGTGCGCGTGCTCATGCGCGACGAAGGGAACGGCCACCGGTTGATCACGTCAGCGTCCTACCAGTTCCGCAGGGTGTAGCGCCAAGGGTGCGGAGGCGGCATGCGACACTTTGGCCATGGTTGTCGCAATCGCCCGTCCCAAGCTCGAAGGCAACATCGCTGTCGGCGATGACCGCCAGATCGGATTCGCCGAATTCGGAGACCCCCAGGGCCGCGCCATTTTCTGGCTGCACGGAACACCCGGCGCCCGGCGCCAGATTCCGATGGAAGCCCGCGTCTACGCCGAACAGCAGCACATTCGGTTGATCGGGGTGGACCGGCCGGGCATCGGCTCCTCCACGCAGCATAGCTACGACACCGTCGTCGCCTTCGCCGACGATCTGCGCACCATCGCCGACACGCTGGGCATCGACAAGTTCGTCGTCGTCGGGCTGTCGGGTGGCGGGCCGTACACGCTCGGCTGCGCGGCGGCGTTGCCCGATCGCATCGTCGCCGCCGGCGTCATCGGCGGGGTCGCCCCGACCATGGGTTCAGACGCCATCACCGGGGGTCTGATGGGCAATCTCGGTACCCGGGTCGCTCCGCTGCTGCAGGTGGCCGGCACCCCTATCGGACTGCTCGCCAGCGCCATCATCCGGCTGATTCGCCCCGTCGCGTCCCCCGCCGCCGACCTGTACGGGCGGGTCTCGCCGGAAGCCGACCGCAGGCTGCTGGCCCGCCCGGAGATCAAAGCGATGTTCCTCGATGACATCCTGAACGGCAGCCGCAAGCAGATGGCGGCGCCGTTCTCAGATGTCGTCGTCTTCGCCAGGGACTGGGGCTTCCGGCTGAGCGACATCAAGGTGCCCGTCCGCTGGTGGCACGGCGACGCCGACCACATCGTGCCGTACGCACACGGGCAGCACGTGGTGTCGCGGCTGACCGACGCCGAGCTTTATCCGATGCCCGGCGAAAGCCACCTCGCCGGACTCGGCCGAGCCGAGGAGATACTGCACACGATGCTCAAGGTGTGGGACGAATACGACTCCTAGCGTGGCGCCCCGCGCGCGCTGCCGGGGTCGCGTTCAGCCGATCAGCGCTTGAGCCAGCCTGCGACGGTGTCCAGGTCTCTGGAGTAGGTCATGAGAAAGTCGTCGTGGTACAGCGCGCCGCCGCTGATGGCGTCAGTGCCCTGCCAGATCACGTGAACGCGTACCGGACTGCGGGTGTAGTAGTCGGTGCGGTCGGCGTCGCGGCAATGCCACCCGGCCTGGACAGCCCGCTCGGAAATCTCTTTGCGCAGTTCAGCTGCAGTCATTGGTAAGTCCTCCTGCCGAGCAGCGTACGTCATCGCGCCGACCCGGCATCTCACGCCAGCGCACGGCGCAACAGATGCATCGCGACGGTCGTCGACCTCTCACGGACATCGGACCGGTTGCCGGGTAGCCGCATCCTGCGCACGTCGGTGGTGCCGTCGGCGAGCTTCACGCAGAAACACACCGTGCCCACCGGCTTGTCCTCGGAGCCGCCACCCGGCCCGGCGATCCCCGTGATCGCGATCGCGGTGTCGGCGGCAAACCGGCGCAACGCCCCCTCGGCCATCGCCTCGGCGACATTTTCCGACACCGCGCCGTGCGCTTCGATGAGTGCCGGGTCCACGCCGAGAAGTTCGGTCTTGGCCTCGTTCGAGTACGACACCACTCCCCCCGCGACGTACGCCGACGAGCCAGGCAGATCCGTCAGCCGGGCCGCCACCAGGCCCGCCGTGCAGGATTCGGCGGTAGCGATCGTCCGTCCGGCCAGCAGCGCCGCAACCTGGTCGTCGACGGTGGCGCCGTCCTCGGAGAAGATCTCGCCGCCATGGCGCTCGTGCAGCAGCCTCATCAGGTCGGCGTACACGGTGGCCGCGTCCGGTTCGTAGCGGGTCACCATCTCGATTTCGCCGCGCCGCAGGCAGGTGGTGATCTCGAGCCGTTCGAACCCGCCGATGTGCGCTTCGGCCTCGCGCAGCGTGTCGGCGAGTCCCGATTCCGGCAGACCGAACATCCGCACCATCTCCTGGTGGTACGTCGTCCGGCCGGCGATCGCCTCCTGCACCGCAGGCGTTTGCAGAGCCGACGGCCACATCGGCTGCAACTCGCGCGGCGGGCCGGGCAGCACGACGACCGTCGGTTTCCCCGGTACGACGACGCCCGGGGCGGTGCCGACCGGATGGATGACGTGGGCACCCTCGGGTACCAGAGCCTGCTTGCGGTTGGCTGCGCGGACCGCCTCCAGATCGACGTTGGGGAAGCGCGCCATCAGGCGCTGCACGATGCCGGCGATCTCGACCTCGAGCTCGTTGTCCAACACCAACTCTCGGCCGCAGAACCGGGCCACCGTCGCTACCGTCATATCGTCGGCGGTCGGGCCCAGACCCCCGCTCGTGACGATGAGGTCCACACCCTCGTCGGCGAGGAACCGCAGTTGCGCCTCGATGTCGGCCGGCCGGTCCCCGCAGATGGTGATGTGCGCGAGTTCGACACCGAGCTCGAGGAGTCGGTCGGCGATCCACGGCCCGTTGCGATCGGTCACCCTCCCGGTGAGGACTTCGGTTCCGGTCACCACGATGCCCGCGCGTGCACTCACGCCGTACGACATTACGCATCGCGGACGTGGGACACGAAGGGCGGTAATGTCGTTCCGCATGACTGCGCCGAGGTCGCTGCGGGAGCTCTTCGATCAGCTCGGCCTCGCCGAGGTCCCGTCGACCGACGACAGCGTGATCATGGAGATGCCCGTCGACGAGCGCACCGTCAACACCGCGGGCGGACTGCAGGGCGGGTTGATCGCCACGATGGCCGACGTGACCGCGGGCCAACTCGCCGCCCGGGCCACGCCGTTCGGGCACGCGATCGCCACGACGGATCTCTTCATTCGCTATCTGCGGCCGATCAAGGTCGGGCCGGCCCGCGCGATCGCGCGCATCCTGCGCACCGGCAAGCGGTCCGTCGTCGTGCAGGTGGACATCTACCGCGCCAACGACGACCAGATCGGTGCCACGGCGACGGTCAACTTCGCCGCGGTCGACTGATCGGCGCTTATTCGGTGCGGGCCAGCACCTGGCGGACGATGTCGAGCGTCGTCGCCGGGTGGAGGAAAGCGAAGCGGCCGACTGTCTCCCCCTCCCATTTGGTGGGCGGAATGAACGCCACCTCGTCCTCGTGCAGTCGCTGCGCCCACGCGTCGTAGTCGGCGGCGTTCCAGCCGAGCCGGCGGAACAGCACCACGCCGAGATCCGGCTCGCGGATCAATTCCAGTTGGGGTGCGGCGTGGATCAGCTCCGCGGTCTGACGTGCGAGCGCCGCGGCGACCTCGATGGCCTGCCGATAGGCCTCCAGGCCGTACACCGCGAGGGAGAACCACAGCGGCAATCCCCGCGCCCGCCGCGTGAGGTGATACGCGTAGTCCGACGGATTCCACTCACCGGTCGAGGTGTGGATGACGTCGAGATACGACGCGTCTTGAGTGTGGGTCGCCCTTGCCAGCTCGGGATCGCGGTACAACAGCGCACAGCAGTCGAACGGCGTGAACAGCCATTTGTGGGGATCCAGGATGAACGAGTCGGCCTGCTCCAGCCCGATGTACTTCGGTCGCAGTGACCGGGCGAAAATGCCGGAACCGCCGTATGCACCGTCGACGTGGAACCACCAACCACGTTCTCGTGCAAGCGCTCCGACGCCGGCAAGGTCGTCGATGATGCCCGCGTTGGTCGTCCCGGACGTGCACACCACAGCGGCGATGTTCTGTGCGTCGGCGGGCACCGCCGCACGGACAGTGTCGGCGGTGAGCCGGTGATCCGGCGTCTCGACCACGAATGCGTCCATCTCGAGCAGCCGCAGGGTGTTGACGATCGACGAGTGCGCATCGGATCCGACCACCACCCGCAGCCGGCCGGTCGCACCACGTTTCTTCGCGGTCTCGCGCGCCACCGCGAGTGCCGACAGGTTGCCCGCCGAGCCACCTGAGACGAAGCATCCGCCCGATGTCGTCGGCATGCCGGCTTCGTGCGCGATCACGCGCAGCACCGAGTTCTCGGCGGCGATCGCGCCCGAGGCCTCCAGCCACGAGATGCCTTGAATCGACGCGCATGACACCAACATGTCGAACGCCAGACTGGCTTTCGTCGGCGCCGCCGGAATGAAGCCGAGGAAGCGCGGACTGTCGGCGGAGATGACGCTCGGGGCGATCACCGAGGTGTAGACGCCAAGTACCTCATCCGGCGGTCGCGGCGTCTCGCGGATCACTCCGTCGAGTCGGTCGTACAGCTCGTCGATCGTCAGCGTGCCCTTGTCGAGTGGGACCGGGCTCATACGCAGCCGGTTCTCGGCGTAGGCCAGCACACTGCGGAGCATGTTCTCGGTTTTCTGGTCGACTTCATGCATGGCTGAAGTCTGGCACCGGTGCGCCCCGGCGGAGCGGGATTAACCCAGCGGCAGCGGCTTGTGCGGAACGTCGGTCACCAGTCCGCCGTCCATGACGAACTCGGCGCCCGTCGCGAACGACGACTCGTCGCTGACCAGGAACACGACGAACGGCGCGACCTCTTCAGATTGGCCGGGCCGCCGCAGCGGCGCGGTGACCATGTCGTCCGGGAAATGCTTGGTCATCGGGGTGCGAATGAAGCCCGGATGAATCGAGTTGACCCGGATGTTCTTGGGGCCCAGTTCGATCGCCGCCGACTTGGCCAGTCCGCGGACCGCCCACTTCGATGCGACGTAGGGGTGCACCATCGGTGCGCCGCGCAGTCCCTCGATGGACGACACGTTGATGATCGAGCCGCCGCCCGCCTTCTTCATCTCGTCGACGACGGCCTGCATGCCCAGGAACGTCCCGGTCAGGTTGACGTCGATGACCTGCTGCCATTTGGCCATGTCGAACTTGCCGATCTGGCCCAGCGCGACGATCGCGGCGTTGTTGACGAGCGCGGTGACCTTGCCGAAAGCCTCGACGGCGACATTGACCGCCGCTTCCCATTGCTCGGCATCGGTGACGTCGAGGTGGACATAGCGCGCGGCGTCACCCAGCTCATCGGCCAGTGCCTTGCCCTCGTCATCGAGGATGTCCCCGATGACCACTTTGCCGCCCTCGGCGACCAGCGCCCTGGCGTGAGCGGCGCCCATACCGCGAGCTCCGCCACTGATCAGTGCCACTTTTCCGTCCACGCGTCCCATGGGGCGTCAGGTTACCGCACCACCTCGAGGAACTAGAACCTGTTCCAATTTCGGAGGGCAGCTTGCATACTGCTCGCCATGGCAATTCGCGTCGCGCTCCTCGGCACCGGCAACTGCGGCAGCCTGGCGCTGCGGCAACTGATCACCGACGCGCGCTTCGACCTGACCGGCGTGTGGGTGTCGACGGACGCCAAGGTGGGCAAGGACGCCGGCGAGCTCGCCGGCCTGGATGTCACCACGGGCGTCACCGCGACCAACGACCTCGAGGCCATCGTCGCCGCCAGGCCCGACTGCGTCGTTTACACCGCGATGGGCGACACCCGTCCCCGCGAGGCGTTGGCCGATGTTCGCACCTTCCTGTCCGCGGGCATCAACGTCGTCGGATCGAGCGTCGGCGCGCTGCAGTACCCGTGGGGACTGCTTCCCGACAAGGCCATCCAGAAGGTGGAAGATGCTGCGCGCGAAGGAGATTCGACTGTCTTCTTCACCGGAGTCGATCCGGGCTTCTGCACCGACCTGCTGCCTTTCGCGCTGGCCGGCACGTGCCAGAGCATCGAACAGATCCGCACGATGGAGATCGCCGACTACGCCACCTACGACGGTGAGACGGTGATGTTCGACGTGATGGGCTTCGGGAACGCGATCGGCGATCTGCCGATCCTGTATCAGCCCGGCGTGCTGTCCATCGCGTGGGGCACCGCCATCCGTCAGCTCGCCACCGGCCTCGGCATCGAGGTCGACGAGATCCGCGATTCCGTCGAACAGGAGCCGGCTCCCGAGGACTTGCACGTCGCCGTCGGCACGATCAAGAAGGGCACCGTCGCGGCGGTCCGCTTCCTGATCGAAGGCATGGTCGGCGGGAAGCCGGTGATCGTCGTCGAGCATGTGACACGACTGGACCCCGATCTGCGTCCGGACTGGGCCCAGCCCGCACATCCGGGTGGCTCGTATCGAGTCGAGATCACCGGTGAGCCTTCGTACTTCTGCGACATCGTGCCGATGAGCCGCAACGGCGGCGCCCCGTACGCGGCCATCCTGGCCGCCGCGGGCCGCATCGTGAACGCGATCCCCGACGTCGTCGCCGCGCCCGCGGGCATCCGGACGACGTTGGATATGCCGCTCGTGACCGGCAAGGGTGTCGTCGCAGCGACGTAGGCTGGGGCGCGATGACCGCGCAGCCCGTGGCCGAGGACCCCACTGCCGAGATCGCCGCAAGTGAGCCGGGGGCGCACGTCGGTGCCTTTTTCGACCTCGACGGCACCCTGGTGGACGGCTTCACCGCAGCGGCGCATGCCAGTGACCGTTTCAAACGCAGGCAGGCAGGCATCGGCGAGATCCTTGGGGTCTTCGAAGCGGCCATGCGTTACCGACTTCGCCGGATGCGGTTCGAACATCTGCTGACCAGGGCGGCGGGCTATCTCCGCGGCGAGAAGCTGGCCGACCTCGACGACATCTGCGAGCGAATCTTCGTCGACAGCCTGGCCGCCCGAGTCTTTCCGGTCATGCGCGAGATCGTCGCGGCGCATCAGGAACGCGGCCATACCGTCGTGCTCACCACCTCGGCAGTGACCATCCATGCCAACCCGGTCGCCCGCTACCTCGAGATCGACCACGTGCTGTGCAACCACTTCGCGCTCGACGGTGACGGCCGCCTGACCGGTCAAATCGAGAAACCCGTCGTTTGGGGGCGGAACAAGGCCAGCGCGGCAACGCGGTTCTGCGACGTCAATCAGGTTGACCTGCAACGCAGTTACTTCTACGCCGACGGCGACGAGGATGCGGTGTTGATGGCGATGGTCGGCAACCCGCGGCCGGTGAACCCGCGCCCGAAACTCGCCACGCTGGCCGCCGAACACGACTGGCCGGTCCTTCGCGTCGTCGGCAACCGCGGGCGACGGCGCCCGTCGCTGCGCAGGTTCGTCGGCTACGACTGACAGGAGCATCGGTGCCCGACAAATTCAATGACATCGCCGCGGTCATCGCGACCAGGGACTACGCCGCCGCCCGCGCCTGGTACATCCGGGTCGTCGGCCGCGAACCCGACCTGGAACCGATCGAAGGCGTCGGCGAGTGGCAGATCGCCGCGACCGCGTGGCTGCAGATCGTCGAGGATCACGACCGGGCGGGCAAGACGGCGGTGCGTCTCGGGGTCGACGACCTGGGGGCGCAGATCTCGGCACTGGAGGACGAGGGCATCGCGACCGGTGAACTCGTGGTGATCGCCGATCTGGTCAAGGTCGTCGACGTCGCCGATCCGGACGGCAACGAGGTTTCCTTCGTCGAGGACCTGACCGGCGAATAGCCCTCATCTGCCGGCAATACCCCCCGAACGGTCACAACCGCCCGACGACGTACTAAACTAGAACACGTTCCAATTCGTGATCCGGGCCCATCGAGGAGCAGTCATGCGCACCCCCATCTGCGACGAACTCAACATCGAGTATCCGATTTTCGCCTTCACCCATTGCCGGGACGTGGTGGTCGCCGTCAGCAAGGCCGGCGGATTCGGCGTGCTCGGCGCGGTCGGCTTCTCCCCTGAGCAGCTCGAGATCGAGCTGAACTGGATCGACGAGAACATCGGCGACCACCCCTACGGCGTCGACATCGTCATTCCCAACAAATACGAGGGCATGGACTCGGCCGACCTCGACCCCGAGGTGCTCAAGAAGACGCTCAACGACCTGGTGCCGCAGGAGCACATCGACTTCGCGAAGAAGGTGCTGGCCGACCACGGCGTTCCCGTCGAGCACAGCGACGACGACGCACTGCAGCTGCTCGGCTGGACCGAGGCCACCGCGACCCCGCAGGTCGAGGTCGCGCTGCAGCACCCGAAGTGCACCCTGATCGCGAACGCGCTCGGCACCCCGCCCGCCGACATGATCAAGCACATCCACGACGAGGGACGTAAGGTCGCCGCGCTGTGCGGCTCGCCGTCGCATGCGCGCAAGCACGCCGATGCCGGCGTCGACATCATCATCGCCCAGGGCGGCGAGGCGGGCGGACACTGCGGTGAGATCGGCTCGATCGTGCTGTGGCCGCAGGTCGTCAAGGAGGTCGCACCCGTTCCGGTGCTCGCCGCGGGAGGCATCGGCAGCGGTCAGCAGATCGCCGCGGCGCTGGCGCTCGGTGCGCAGGGAGCGTGGACCGGTTCGCAGTGGGTGGTGGTCGAGGAATCCGAGCACACCCCGGTGCAGCACGCCGCGTACGTCAAGGCCGAGAGCCGCGACACCGTGCGCAGCCGGTCGTTCACCGGTAAGCCCGCGCGGATGCTGCGCAACGACTGGACCGAGGCGTGGGAGAACCCGGACAACCCGAAGCCGCTGGGAATGCCGTTGCAGTACATGGTGTCCGGGATGGCGGTCGCAGCCACGCACAAGTACCCCAACGAGAGTGTCGACGTCGCGTTCAACCCGATCGGCCAGGTCGTCGGCCAGTTCACCAAGGTGGAGAAGTCCTCGGCCGTGATCGAGCGGTGGGTGCAGGAGTATCTCGAGGCGACCGCCACGCTCAACGAGCTCAATGAGGCTGCGTCTGTTTGATCGCCGCCGCGTGCGCCGGCTTTCTGATCGCCGTCCTGTGGATGGACCTGATCTTCGACAGTCAGGTCCTTCCACATCGCGGCGCTGACGTCCTGCCGGAGCCGGTGCTCGCGTCGATCTGCGGGTACTACCGCCGGGCCACGACGACATCGCGGCCGATGAGTTATCTCATCGCGTTGGTGATGGCGATCCTGCTGGGCGCGCTCGCCGTTCGGTTCCTCACCGGCGACGATCCTTGGTGGCTGATCGCGACCAGTGTCGTGCTGGCCGGCGGTCCGATCGCGTTGGCGATGGCGCGCACCGTTCGCAACGCCGTTCGTCTCGGGGCGCGCGCCGATGATCGCGCCGAACAGTCGCGGTTGGCGCGAGCGGTATGCGGTGACCATCTGGTGTGCCTGGCCTGCATGTCGGGCTTTCTTGCGCTCTGGCTGGCGTTCGCGGGCTGAATCCGCCGGCATCTAGGCGTTGTTTTGGCCCGGCGATTATGTAAGGTGTCATACATAGCCAGCCGGACGGAGGCCCACCCGCATGGTTAGTCCCCGCGAGCGGATGGTCATATCGGCCGCTCTCCTCATTCGCGAGCGCGGCGCCCACCCGACCGCCATCGCCGACGTGCTGGAGCACAGCGGAGCCCCGCGCGGATCGGCCTACCATTACTTCCCCGGCGGCCGCACCCAGCTGCTGTGCGAAGCGATCGACTACACGGGCGAGTACATCGCGGCGAAGATCGCCAAAGCCGAATCCGGCATCGACGCACTCGACAGGCTGTTCGCCGACTATCGAAAGCAGTTGCTGAAAAGTGACTTTCGCGCGGGGTGTCCCGTCGTCGCCGTCAGTGTGGAGTCGGGTGACCCCGAGAAGCCCGACGCCGCCGCGGCGGTGATCGAGCGGGCGGCCGCGGCCTTCAGCCGATGGACGGACCTCATCACCGCCCGGCTGATATCGGATGGCGTCCCCACGAGGCGCGCCGCCGAACTCGCCATGCTGACAACCACATCCGTCGAAGGCGCGATCGTCGTCGCGCGCGCTTCTCGAGACGTCACGGCTCTCGACCTCGTTCATGGCCAGTTACGCGCCCTCGTGCTGGCCGAGACCTCGGAAAGGAAATCCGGAGATGACTAGCGAGAATGTCGCCGCCGTAGCGGCTCCAGAAGGTTGGCATCCGACCGCGTGCATCCTCTGCGAGTGCAACTGCGGGATCGTCGTCCAACTCGATGGCCGCAAGCTGGCGAAGATCCGCGGCGACAAAGACCATCCCGCCTCGCAGGGATACACCTGCAACAAGGCGCTACGGCTGGACCACTACCAGAACAATCGCAGCCGACTGACCTCTCCCATGCGCCGACGTCCCGACGGTAGCTACGAGGAGATCGACTGGGACACAGCGGTCACCGAGATCGCGGCGGGCTTCAAACGCATCGCCGACACCTACGGTGGCGACAAGATCTTCTACTACGGCGGCGGCGGGCAGGGCAACCATCTCGGCGGCGCGTACAGCGGCGCATTCCTCAAGGCGCTCGGCTCGCACTACCGTTCCAATGCGCTCGCCCAGGAGAAGACAGGCGAAGCGTGGGTGGACGCCCACCTCTACGGCGGCCACACGCGAGGAGAGTTCGAGCACGCCGAAGTATCGGTGTTCATCGGTAAGAACCCGTGGATGTCGCAGAGTTTCCCGCGGGCGAGAACGGTGCTCAACGACATCGCCAAAGACCCCGAGCGCGCCATGATCGTCATCGACCCGGTGATCACCGACACCGCGAAGATGGCCGACATCCACCTGCGGGTGCGACCAGGCACCGACGCGTGGGCGTTGGCGGCCCTGGCCGCGGTGGTCGTGCAGGAAGACCTGTGCGATAAGGAGTTTCTCGCCGAGCACGTCACGGGGGTCGACCCCGTGCTGGAAATCCTGCGCACTGTCGACGTCGCCGACTATGCGCTGCGGTGCGGCGTCGACGAGGAATCGATTCGCGCGGCGGCACGTCGGATCGGCGCCGCCAAGAGCGTGTCCGTGTTCGAGGATCTCGGCATCCAGCAGGCACCCAACAGCACACTGTGCTCGTATCTCAACAAGCTGCTCTGGATCCTGACCGGAAATTTCGCGAAACGCGGTGCCCAGCATCTACATTCGTCTTTCGGCCCGTTGTTCCGTCACACTCCCGACGTCGGCCGCACACCGGTCACCGGTGCCCCCATCGTCGGCGGGCTGATCCCCAGCAACGTCATACCGCAGGAGATGCTGGGCGATCACCCGGACCGGTTCCGAGCCATGATCGTCGAGAGCAGCAATCCCGCCCATTCGCTGGCGGATTCCCACGCGTGCCGCGAGGCGTTCAGCGCGCTGGAACTGATGGTGGTGATCGACGTCGCGATGACGGAAACCGCGCGGCTGGCCCACTACGTGCTGCCAGCCGCGTCGCAGTACGAGAAGGCCGAGTCGACCTTCTTCAACCTCGAATTTCCGCACAACACCTTCCATTTGCGCCACCGATTGATGGAGCCACTCGAGGGAACCCTCCCCGAGCCGGAAATCTGGGCCCGCCTGGTGCGGGCGCTCGGCGTGGTCTGCGACGAGGAGCTCGAACCGCTGCGGCGCGCCGCGGCCGAAGGTCGCGAGGCATTCACCGTCGCCTTCCTGCAGGCTGTCGGCGCTAGTCCGATGCTCGGCAAGGTACTCCCCTACGTGCTGTACGAAACGCTGGGACCCACGCTGCCCGAAGGACTTTCGGGAGCCGCGGCACTGTGGGGGCTCGCGCAGAAGGCGGCCATGACCTATCCAGAAGCGGTGCAACGGGCCGGGCACGCCGACGGCAACGCGCTGTTCGACGCGATCTTGTCGAACCGCTCCGGCGTCACGTTCACGGTGCACGAGTACGACGACGACTTCGCGTTGATCACGCACGCCGATAAGAAGATCGCGCTGGCGATGCCGGAGATGCTCGACGAGATCCGCGGTCTGTCCGACGCGCAACCGCACTTCACGACACCCGACTTCCCCATCGTGCTGTCCGCCGGCGAACGTCGCGCCTACACGGCGAATGACATTTTCCGCGACCCGACGTGGCGAAAGCGTGACGCCGACGGCGCGCTGCGGGTCAGCCTCGAGGACGCCGAGGCACTCGGCCTGGTCCACGGTGCGCGGGCCCGCATCATCACCGCGGCGGGCAGCGCGGAAGCGAGCGTCGAGATCAGCGAGGCGATGCTGCCGGGCCACGCGTCACTGCCCAACGGGTTCGGTCTCGACTTCGTGGACGGGGAGGGCCGGGAACACGTTCCTGGCGTGGCGCCGAATGCGTTGACGTCGTCCGACTGGCGTGATGCGTACGCCGGCACACCGTGGCACAAGCATGTGCCCGCCCGGATCGAACCGGTCGCCGTTCTAGGCGGCTGAGGAGTCGACTAGGGCGTCGGGACGGGAACCACCGGCGCGGGGGCCACGGGAGCGGGCGCGGGAACCGCCGGCGGCGGAACCGCAGCAGGCGGCGGTGCATCTGGAGCGGGTGGGGGTGCCGCGGGCAGCTGCTGCGCCGGATTCGCCGAGAGCCCCGGCGGCGGTGTGGCGTTGGCATTCATCGGCCGCTGCGTCAGCAGGAGCAGAGCGTCCTTACCGCTGACCTCCTGCGTCTGTACGGCATGCCAGAGGTCGCGGAGGTACGAACCCCCGGTGTTCGGGGGCGGCGACATGCTGGTGCCCGGCGGTAGGTTCTCGGGGCTGGCCAGGTGCGGCACCTCCGCGGGTGGTGCCACATCGCCCGGGATGGGCGCGGCAGCCGGCGTTTCCGGTGCAGCAGGCGCGGGGGCAGCCGCGGGTACGAGGGGTGCGGGCGCAGCGAGGGGCGCTGCCGGCGGCGCCGCAGGAACAGGACCCGGGAGAACGGGTGCGACGACCGCGGGGGGCGCGGGAGGCGGTACGGGAACGCCGGGATCGGCCTGCGCCGTCGTCGCTCCCGCCAGCAGCGCAGCGAGTGTTCCCACACCCGCGAGGGCCACTGTCGCGGCCTTCACCTCAATGTCGATTCCCACCGGAGCCCCCTTCCGCAAGTTGGACCGAATCCCGTCTAACGAATGCTTCAGTTTGATCGTCAAAATTGTTACACCTGGGTCCCGAGTGAACAACCGGACAAATTAGTAGCGGCTGTGGGAACACGTTCTACTTCGGAGTATCTGTAACCGCCCGCAGCAGTTCCCAACTGTGGTGTAGCAATGGATTGCCGGCCTAGACAACGTCATATGAGCGATGCTGAGGATTTCCTGATGCCAACTCCGAACCTTCCGCCTGGATTCGACTTCACCGACCCCGACATCTACGCGGAGCGGCTGCCCGTCGACGAGCTCGCCCACATGCGGAAGGTGGCCCCGATCTGGTGGCAGAAGCAGGAGCGGGGCAATCTCGCGTTCGGCGACGACGGGTTCTGGGTGGTGACCAAGCACAAGGACGTCAAGGAGGTGTCGCGGCGCAGCGACGTCTTCTCCTCCAACAAGAAGACCGCCCTGCCCCGGTACCGCGACGAGGCCGACCCAGAGTCGTTGGAGGGCGGCAAGGTAGTCCTGCTCAACCAGGACGCGCCGCATCACACCCACCTTCGCAAGATCATCTCGCGGGCGTTCACGCCTCGCGCGATCGAGTCGCTGCGCGACGAGCTGCGCCTGCGCGCCGCCGATATCGTCAAACGGGCGGCGGCCGAGGGTTCCGGCGATTTCGTCGAGCAGGTGTCGGCCGAGTTGCCGCTGCAGGCGATCGCCGGGCTGATGGGCGTCCCCCAGGACGACCGGATGAAGCTCTTCCACTGGTCGAACCAGATGGTCGGCGACCAGGACCCCGAATACACCAGGAACGACCCGACGGCCGCGTCCGTCGAACTGATCATGTACGGCATGCAGATGGCGGCTGATCGCGGTAAGAATCCCGGCGACGATCTCGTCACCAAGCTGGTACAGGCCGATGTCGAGGGCCACAAGCTCACCGACGACGAGTTCGGCTTCTTCGTCATCCTGCTGGCGGTGGCCGGGAACGAGACCACCCGCAACTCGATCACCCAGGGCATGATGGCGTTCACCGAATTCCCCGACCAATGGGAGCTTTTCAAGCGGGAGCGGCCCGCGACGGCTGCGGATGAAATCGTCCGCTGGGCCACACCGGTCACCTCCTTCCAGCGCACCGCGCTGGAGGACACCGAGCTGGGTGGCGTCCAGATCAAGAAGGACGACCGCGTCGTGATGTTCTACCGGTCGGCCAACTTCGACGAGGAAGTGTTCTCCGACCCCTACACCTTCAACATCCTGCGGGATCCCAACCCACATGTCGGCTTCGGCGGCACCGGAGCCCACTACTGCATCGGCGCGAACCTGGCCAGGATGACCATCGACCTGATCTTCAACGCCATCGCCGACGAAATGCCGAACCTGAGGCCGATTTCGGCGCCTGAACGCCTACGGTCCGGCTGGCTCAACGGCATCAAGCACTGGCAGGTGGACTACACCGGCGCCGGTGCTACCTGACCGGATAGTCGACCAGCGAACGCCAGTAGTCCTCGGGGATCTCGACGTTCGACCGCATCGCGATGGCGAGTCCGGTCGCCATCGCGATACCGAGCAGGCCCAGCCACAGGCCTGCCAGCGCGATGACGACCCACGCGATCGCAGTGACCGTCGGCCATGGGGACAGCAGCACCAGCAGTGGGGCGAAGAAGAACCCGGTGCCGATGTACCACGACGAACCGGCTCGATCGGCGATCAGCACGACGTGCAGCCACCGCGGGATCGGGCGGTCGACGGACGGTGCGGTCCGCATGATCGTTCTCCTCTGCTCGACTGTCACCATCGACCCTTCCCGTCCCGGGTAAGTGGCGCAATTACCTGACGGGTAATCGCTACGGGCGCGTCGGTGCGCGACACTGGGCCGATGATGACCGCCGCTGTGCAGACGCCGCCGTTCGGCACGATGATGCGCGATTGGCGGCAGCGGCGGCGGCTGAGCCAGCTGGACCTGGCGATCGAGGCCGACGTGTCCGCGCGCCACGTCAGTTTCATCGAGACTGGCCGCTCGAGTCCGAGTCGGGCGATGGTGCTGCGCCTCGCCGAGGTGCTCGACATTCCGCTTCGCGAACAGAACCAGTTGTTGATGGCTGCCGGACTCGCCCCGGTCTACAGCGAGCGGTCCCTGCACGATCCGGACATGGCAGCCGTTCGCGACGGCGTCGAACGGATGCTCAGCGCATACGACCCCTTCCCCTGCGTCGTCGTTGACCGGGGTTGGCAGATCGTGCATGCGAACGCGGGTGCCGGTCTCCTGCTCGAGGGCGTCGCGCCGAGTCTGCTCGAGCAGCCGAACGCGCTTCGCATCTCGCTGCACCCCGACGGGCTCGCGCCGCGAATCCGCAACCTCGCACAGTGGCGCCACCACGTCATCGAGCGGCTTCGCCGTGAGGCCGCGGTGAGCGGGTCGAGCGACCTGTCAGCGCTGCTGGCCGAAATAGACGCCTTTCCAGGCGGATTCGACGCCACCCGCGATCTCGGCGGTGTCGCGGTACCGCTGGAGCTTTACAGCCAGCAGGGGCAGCTGCTCACGTTCCTGTCCACGGTGACGACATTCGGCACGGCGCTCGACCTGACCGCAGCCGAACTGTCCATCGAGGCGTTTCTGCCCGCCGACGAGGCGACCGCCGCCGCGCTCGCGGTGAAATGCCCATGACGGACCGTCAACCGCAATAGAGTCATCCGACATGGACAATCGACTTGTCGCGACGGTCGCCGTTGCGCTCGCCGCCGCAGCAGCAGGGTGTTCACCGCCGCCGGCCGCACTCGGCGGCACCACCGCGAAGGTGACCATCGACGGCAAGAACGCAGCCGAGGCGCAAGCCGTGGTCTGCACGCAAACCGGGTGGATGTGGAACATAAAGACCCCCGGTGAGCCGACCAAACTGACGGCGTTCCTGAACAGCGAGGGCGGCGACGTCACGGTCCAATCCGTCGATTTCCGCGATCTCGGCGGGTTCACCGGAACGTTCTGGGACGGCCGTGTCGGCAAGGCCGAGGTGACCGGCCAGGGCGGAAAATTCACGATCACCGGCGAGGCCGATGGTTCGTTCAAGGACAATCCGAGCAATGCGGTGACGGCGACGTTCCGTATCGAAGCCAACTGCTGAACGTGGGGCACCCGTTCCGCGCGGCCATCGAAGCCAGAGATCTCGACGCTGCCGTCGCGTTGCTTCGCGAGGACGTGGTCTTTCGTAGCCCTGTCGTGTTCACCCCGTACGAGGGGCGAGAGGCCCTGAGGCAGATCCTCGCCGCGGTCATCGACGTTTTCGAGGACTTCCGTTACATCCGCGAGATCGGTGCCGCCGGTGCGGCCGACCATGCCTTGGTGTTCGAGGCCAGGGTGGGCGACAAACAGGTGCAGGGCTGCGACTTCATCCACGTCGACGCCAACGGCCTGATCGACGAGTTCACGGTCATGGTGCGGCCCCTGCAGGCGATGCTCGCGCTGGCCGAGGCGATGAAAGCGCGACTCGCCGCAGGATAAGTAACTGGTCTGACCAACTGGTCTGACCACTTGACCTCTGGCCACTTGCCTGGCACTGTGGCGGCATGGCCCTGCAACCGGTGAACCGCCGCTCGGTGCCCGAGGATGTGTTCGAACAGATCGTCGCCGAGGTGCTGAGCGGCGAAATGCAGCCCGGCGAGTCGCTGCCCAGTGAGCGCAGGCTCGCCGAGGTGCTCGGGGTATCGCGGCCCGCCGTGCGCGAGGCGCTCAAGCGCCTCACCGCGGCTGGTCTGGTCGAGGTGCGTCAGGGCGACGCCACCACGGTCCGCGATTTCCGTCGCCACGCCGGCCTCGACCTGCTGCCCCGTCTGCTCATCCGCGCCGGCGAACTCGATGTGTCCGTCGTGCGCAGCATCCTCGAGACCCGCTTACACAACGGGCCCAAAGTCGCCGAACTCGCCGCCCAGCGGCGTACCCCCGAACTCGCCGGAATCCTCGACGAGGCCCTGCTTGCCCTGGCCGCCGAGACCGACCCCGTCGAGCGGCAGCGGTGCGCACTGACGTTCTGGGACCATATAGTCGACGGTGCGGACTCGATCGCACTCCGGTTGATGTACAACACGCTTCGCGCCACCTACGAGCCCGCGCTACCTGCCCTTGCCGCGGTCATGGCCGACGAGGTGGGGCGCCCGCAGGCCTACCGCGAGTTGGCCGATGCGATCGCCGCCGGCGACTCTGCGCGGGCCAGACAAGCCGCACACGATCTGCTCGAACCCGCGACGACCGCGCTTCTGTCCGCCCTCGATGACCTCAAGGACCAATCATGACCACCGCCGCCGCACGTACCGCACGCAAGAAGATGACCCTGCGCGACGCCGCCCGACAATTCCTGAAGTACCCCTCCCCCTGGATGATCGGCGCTGTCCTCGTCGTCGCGGTGGTCGCGCGGGTCATCGTCGGCGACTGGCAGCTCACCGACGCCGTCGTACCCCTGGCGATCATGGCGGTGTTCCCGTTCTTCGAGTGGATGATCCACGTGTTCATCCTGCACTGGCGCCCGAAAAGGGTGGGCCGGCTCACGATCGACCCGCTGCTGTCCAGGGAGCACCGCGCCCACCACGTGGATCCGCGCAGCCTGCCCCTGATCTTCATCCCCTGGAAATCGCTTGCGACATGGGTACTTCCGCTCGCAATCGGAACCGCACTGCTGGCGTTCCCCCGGCTCGGGCTGGGCCTTACCTTCCTGATGTGCATCGCAGTCGCCGGGCTGGTCTACGAGTGGACCCATTACCTGATCCATACCGACTACAAGCCCAAAACCGCTGTCTATCGGTCGATTTGGCGCAATCATCGCAACCACCACTACAAGAACGAGCACTATTGGTTCACGGTCACCAGTTCGGGCACCGCAGACCGCGTGCTGCAGACGTACCCCGACCCGGCCGCGGTGGAGAACTCACCGACGGCGAAGAAACTGCACGCCGAGGTACCGGCCTAGCGGAACGCTTACGCCTCGACGATGATCGGATCGCCGATCCGAACCGTGTTGTAGTACCAGTCCGCGTTGTCCGGGCTGAGGTTGATGCAGCCGTGGCTGACATTCGCATAGCCCTGGGAACCAGTCGACCACGGCGCGCCATGCACGTAGACACCGCCCCACGTGACACGCACCGCGTCGTAGACGGTGAGCTTGTAGCCCTCCGGATCGTCCAGCGGGATGCCGATCGTCCGCGAATCCATGATCACGACCGATTGCTTCTCGAGTGCGGTGAAGTTTCCGGTCGGTGTCGCAAACCCGTACTTGCCCATCGACGCCGGCATTTCGCGCATCACCTCACCATCCACGCTGACGGTAAAGGTGTGATTGCTGATGCTGGCGACTCCGACCGTGGCCGACCCGGTCTGAAAATTCGCCTTCGTGCCATCGAAGGACAGCGCAATCGTGCTGTGCGCCGGCCAGAACTCCGTCGGATTCCATTGCATGACATGGTCATTGAGCCAGCTGAACTCACCCGCAGGCGTGTCCGTCGACGTGATCTCGAGGCTCCGCTCCGCCGCCGCGCGATCCGCGATGCGCCCCGCGAAGGTCACGGTGACCGGATGCGCGACACCGACTGTCATGCCGGACGGCGAGATGCTGACCACGTCAGCCGGAGTGGTGACACCGGCGGACACGGTCGCAACGGAGCCCGACAGGGCGGCAACCATGGCCGCGATCACGGCCACGAATCGAAGCTTCAGCACACTGTCATCCTAGTTCGTCCGGGAGAGTCAGCGAGGTAGCCGCAAGTCCCACGGGCCGCCGCATGTCGTCACCAATATTGTTTTCCATGTCGACAGATCATCGAATCCGCCGCTCAGAACGTTTCAAACGGCATCGATTCGCGCGGGTGTAGCGAGCCGGTTCACTGCTAGCAACGCATAGCCGACGGCGAGCACACCGCCACCCAACACACTGACGTTGAGCAGCACCGTAGCCACGCCGACGCTGGCGGGATCCAGGAAATAGTAGGGCGCGCGGCGGCCGGCCTCGTTGAGAATCACGACAGCCACCACGACATAGAGCGCGGGATATGCCAGCCAGGCCATCGGATGCCACCAATGCACCCGTCCCTGCCCACGCCCGACGAGCAACCAGTCGCTGACCGCCAGGACCGGCACGACGACGTGCAGCAGGAAGTTCGCGACCGTGTAGCCCATGCTGCGTTCCGTCAACAGCAGATTCCACACGACCCCGGCGATCAAGACATAGAGCACCACTGCTCCGCGGAGCCCCACCCGGGCGTCGGCGCGTGGCGAGGCCAGAGTCCACAGGTAGTACGCCGCGGCAAGGATGTTGACCTGATAGGTGAAGGTGATCAGCCGCCACGTCACGCCGGAACGCGAGGAAAGCTCGACGGCCACCAGCGCGATGAGCACCGCGGCCACGATCGAGACTCGCAGCACCAGACGCAGAACCGCGGGACCGGTGACAGCAGCCGTCACTGAGGCGGCAGCAGCGGCGCCTCCGGTGGCGGCGCAGGGGCGTCGGGCGGCACCGCAGCGGCTTCGGGCGGCGGCGCGGGCGGAGCGCCCGGCGCCGGAGGTGCCCCCGCGGCGGCGGGCACGGGTGCCTGTGGTGCGGGGGCCTCGTCGTTGCCGCCGATGTTCGACAGCCGGTCCCTGAGCCGGGTCAGCAGGCCTGGGCGCTGCTGCACCGGCGTGGGCTGCGCGGGGATCAGACCCGGTGCGGGCGGCACGGCTGCGGGCGGCAGCGCTTCGATCGGGGTGACGGGCGGGGGCAACGCGGGAGCCTCCGGAACGGTGGCGTCGATTGGGGCGGCCGACGGCATGCCGTCGGCCGGCAGCGTCTCCGGAATATCGGCGGGGGCGGCCCCGGGCGGTGCAACCTCGACGGGTGGCGCTTCCGGCGGAGGAACGGGCGCCGGTGCGATCGGAATCGGGACGGCCGCAGTCGGCGCGGCGGGGAGGGCGGCGCGGGCGGCGGCCGACGCGACGTCCGGGGACGTGTTGGCCGCGGGCCGAGGCTCTGGCGCGGCGATGTCCCGCTCCGGCGTCACCTCGAGGCTGACGGCCACGGACACCGAGACGACGAAGGTCACTGCACCCGCCACGAGCATGGCCAGCGGGCCGGTCGTCCCGTGCTGCCTGCGGCGCTCGCTGGGCGCCCGCTCACCGATACGGGCGATCTCCAGGACCTCCGAGTTGTGCGCTGACGCGAGCGCGGCGCCCCTGGCCAATGCGAGCTCGGATTCGGCCGGAACGTACACCGGCACCCCCAGGATGTCCTCGAGCCGCGGCACGACGCCGTGGAGTTCACTCCCGGAACCGACGACGACCAACGCCTCGGGACGCCAGTCCGCCCGCGCGAAGACGGCACTCAACCACCGGAGCAACGCCTCTTCGGTGTCGATCGCATGGTTGACGGCAGTCTGCACGGCGCCCTCGCCCGAATGAACGATCAGCGTGATCACCGTTTCGGGCTCGATCACACACACCGCGGTCACTTCGTATCCGATGACCTCGGCTATTCCCCATGCCAGGGCTTCCGTCGCCTCGGGCAGCCGGATGGGCACGACGTTGTCAAAACCGCGGTCGTTCAACGACTTCAACAGCAATGAGGCCTCAGCGTCGGCGCCCTCACTCCACGTCACTCCAATGGAGTGCAATCGCTGACCACGGGTTGCCGCGATCGCCTCGGTCCGCAGCACGGCGGCGGCGGCCTTCTCCGAGGTGTCGAACGGCGTCGCATGCCGGCCGGAAACGATTTCGAAGGCTTCGCGGTCGACCGTCGAACCGTCGGCGTCCTGCCCTTCGACGAGCACGAGACCGACGGCGGACGGTGTCACCGATAAGCCGAGTACGGCGTCCATACCACCCTTCCGGACGTCCATCTGTTCGGGGTGACCTTACCCGCGGCCGCGTGAGCTGGCTCACCGGGCGGGGGTCCCGGCGGCCGCGCGAAGGTCTTCGTACGTTCTCTGCGGTGTGCTGTGCCGACGAAAGGCACTGCACGTTCACGACTGTGCCTTTGCCCGCGCGCCGGGCTGTTTGGATCGGTGGGCCCGATTGGGTCACGAGTGGCAGGGTGACGGCCATGGCAGCGACAGGACATCTGGCGGGCACGCCTGCCGGGCGCACGGTGTTCGGCCATCCGATCGGTTTGACGAACCTGTTCGGGGTCGAGCTCTGGGAGCGGTTCTCGTACTACGGGATGCTGACGATCCTCGGGTATTACCTCTACTACTCGCTCACCGACGGTGGCCTTGGCATGCCCAAAGCCACCGCTACCGGGATCGTGGGCGCCTACGGCGGGCTGGTATACCTGGCGACTGTCCTGGGCGGCTGGATCGCCGACCGGGTACTCGGCATGGAGCGAACCGTCTTTTATGGCGGTCTGGTGGTGATGTGCGGTCACATCGCGCTCGCTTTCTTACCGGGGCTCTCCGGTGTCGCTGTGGGGCTCGTCTTGGTGGCGCTCGGTTCGGGCGCCTTGAAGGCCAATGCGTCGTCGCTGCTCGGCACGCTGTACGAGAAAGACGATCCGCGCTGCGACGGCGGCTTCACGCTGTTCTATCTGGGCATCAACCTGGGTGGCTTCATCGGACCGCTCGTGACGGGCCTGCTGCAGACACGGATTGGGTTCCATTGGGGATTCGGCGCCGCTGCCGTGGGGATGGCGCTGGGACTCACGCAATACGTCGTGTTCCGACGCAACCTCGGCGACCACGGCCGCATCGTTCCGAACCCGTTACCCCGCACCGCGATTGGCTGGTACGCGGGCGTCGCGGTCATCACGGTCGCGGTGACCGCCGCGGCGTTCGTGACAGGTTTGGTCAAGCTCTCCAATCTGTCCCAGGTCACAACCGGGGTGCTCGTTGCCGCTGCGGTCACCTACTTCGTCGTGATGCTGACGAGTTCGAAGGTGGCACCCATCGAGCGGACCAGGCTGCGGGCGTTCATTCCGCTGTTCATCGCCAATGCGGTGTTCTGGTCGTTGTTTCAGCAGATCTTCACCGTGCTCGCGATCTACTCCGACGAACGGATGAACTGGTCGATCTTCGGCTGGACCGCGCCGTCGAGCTGGATCGGATCGATCGAGCCGGTGTGGATCATCCTGCTCTCACCACTGTTCGCGATCATGTGGACCCGGCTCGGCGAGCGCGCCCCGACCACCCCACGGAAGTTCGCCTATGGCGTCATCGGCATGGGCGTGGCGTTCCTGTTGTTCCTGCCCATGTCGGGTACGACGGGTAAGGCCGTTCCCGCACTGTGGGTGCTCGGCATCATGGCGGTGTTCGCGATCTCCGAACTGCTATTGTCGCCGATCGGCCTTTCGGTCACGACAAAGCTTGCCCCAGAAGCATTTCGGGCCCAGATGATGGCGCTGTACTTTTTCTCGGTCGGTGTCGGCACATCGATGTCGGGTGTGCTGTCGGGCTTCTACGATCCAGCACGGGAGTTCGCATACTTCGGCATTCTCGGCGCCGTCGCCGTATGCGTCGGTATCGGCGTATTCGCGTTGTCCCCCTGGATAAGCCGACTGATGGAAGGCGTGCACTGACGCCCGAAAGTCATCGTGCGAGGATGTCGCTCAGCGCACGTGGGTCGACATTCCCACCGGACAGCACCATCACGGTGCGACCGGGTGGCGTCTGACGCCGGCGGTAGGCCGCCAATGCGACCGCGCCACTTGGTTCACTGACCAGATGCGTCCTGGTCGCGAGTTCACTTACGGCACTTTCGATCTCGCCCTCGGAAACGGTGATGATGCCGTCAAGCACCCGCTGCAGATGCGCGAACGTCAACTCCGAGGGTTGCGACCGAAGGCCGTCGGCGATCGTGCGGTTGCGGTCTTCGATCGGCCAGTCCACACGCTGCCCCTTGGCGAGCGCCTCGGCGGTGTCGGCGGCAAGCTCGGGTTCCACGCCGAAGACACGGGCCTGTGGGCACAGCGCCTTGATGGCCGTGCCGATCCCGGAGGCCAGGCCGCCGCCGCTCACCGGGACGAGGACGTTCTCGACGGCGGGCAGATCCTCGGCGATCTCCAGGCCGATCGTGCCCTGTCCCGCGATGATGTCGGGGTGGTCGAACGGCGGAACCAACACCCCGCCCGTCTGCTCGAGCACCTCGGCGGCCACGCGCTCGCGCTGACCCGCTTCGCAGAGCACCACTTCGGCTCCGTGACCGCGAGTGGCGTCGACCTTCACCGCAGGCGTCTCCTTCGGCATGACGATGGTTGCCGGAATTCCGTAGACGGCGGCGGCATATGCCACCGCCTGGGCGTGGTTTCCGCTGGAATACGCGACGACGCCGCGGGTACGCACCGACTCGTCGAGGTTGCCGATCGCACTGAACGCGCCGCGCACCTTGAAGGCGCCGATGGGCTGCAGGTTCTCTGGTTTGATCCACAGCGGACGGTCGGCGTCGGCCCACAGCGTCGGGAGCAACGGCGTGCGTACCACGAACGCGTGAATCCGTGTCGCCGCCGCCTTGATGTCGTCGATGGTCACCATGTCCACGGGTTCAGTCTTCCCGAACGTCGTGCGGGAAGACTGAACCCCGGGCCGAGCCTGCTCGCTAGGGTGAAGCGGTGACCTCGTTTTCGTTGCCGATCACGCCGCGTTACGCCGAGGTCGATCAGCAGGGTGTCGTTTTCAACGGTCACTACCTCACCTGGTTCGATGAGGCGTGCACCGGGTTCCTCGACCATCTCGGCGTCACCTATCCGGGGCTGATCGCGAGCGGGTACGACATCCAGGTGGTGCACAGCGAGATCGACTTCAAGGGCCCGGTCAGGTGGCGTGACACCGTCCGCGTCGAGGTCAACTGCGAGAGAATCGGATCCACCAGCTTCACCCTCGCTTTCAACGTGTTGCGCGGCAAGGACGGCGAACCCGCCGCCGAACACCGGTCCGCGGTACGCGGTCACAACGTCTACGTCGTCGTCTCGACCGAAGACTGGGCCAAACGCCCCATCCCGGCGCTACTGCGCGAAGCGCTCACTTCGGTTGAGCGGCAACCCCATAACGTGTCCGACTGAGCCGGCACATCTGTACGGTCGACGAATGAGCCACGATCACGGACATCAGCGCGACCTTCCGCCGGGGATGATCGAACAGCTCGAGCTCGCCTATGCGGGCGTGGCATCGTTCGGGCACCGACCCTTCCTCACCGAGGTCGAACAGCTGGAGTCGTGGCGACCTGACGTCGCGATCGTCGGGGCGCCGTTCGATGTCGGGACCACGAACCGGCCCGGCGCCCGGTTCGGTCCGCGCGCGATTCGGGCCACTGCCTACGAACCCGGCACCTACCACCTCGATCTCGGCCTCGAGATCTTCGACTGGCTCGAGGTCGTCGACTTCGGCGACGCGTACTGCCCACACGGGCAGACCGAGGTCTCGCACAACAACATCCGGGAGCGCGTGCACGCCATCGCGTCGCGCGGCATCGTGCCCGTCATCCTGGGCGGCGACCACTCGATCACCTGGCCCGCCGCGACCGCGGTCGCCGACGTCCACGGCTACGGCAACGTGGGCATCGTGCACTTCGATGCGCACGCCGACACCGCCGACGAGATCGAAGGCAACCTCGCCAGCCACGGCACGCCCATGCGACGGCTCATCGAATCCGGTGCCGTTCCCGGCAGCCATTTCGTTCAGGTCGGCCTGCGCGGCTACTGGCCGCCACAGGACACCTTCGAGTGGATGCAAGAACAGCGCATGACGTGGCACACCATGCAGGAGATCTGGGATCGCGGCTTCAAGGAGGTCATGCGCGACGCCGTGAACGAGGCGCTGGCCAAGGCCGAGAAGCTCTATGTCTCCGTCGACATCGACGTGCTCGACCCCGCGCATGCACCCGGCACCGGGACCCCGGAGCCGGGTGGCATCACCACGGCGGACCTGCTGAGGTTGGTTCGGCAACTCTGTCGCGAACACGACGTCGTCGGCGTCGACGTCGTGGAGGTGGCTCCGGCCTACGACCACGCGGAGCTGACCGTGAACGCCGCGCACCGCGTGGTATTCGAGGCGCTGGGCGGCATGGCCGCCCGCCGCCGGGATGCCGCACCTGACGCCGCGCCCCCGGGACCACCGGCCCGGTAGCCTCCGGCGAGGACGCCGACGAGGATAATGAGGGCATGTCCGGAACACTGTTCTTCGATGGCAACTGTGGCATGTGCACCCGATCGCGGAACTTCCTGCTGAAACTGAACCGCACCGGCGACCTGCACACCGAACCACTGCAGACACCCGGCACCGCGGAGCGGCTCGGCATCGCCGACTCGAACCTGATGGATTCGGTGCGCTGGCTGGACGCCGAGGGAAACGTGTACTCGGGGGCGGAGGCGGCCAACGCCGCGGTATCGGTCGCCCTCGGCACCCGGATCCCGCTGATGATCTACCGCATCCCCGGCATTCGGTCACTCGAGGAAGCGGTCTACCGCTGGGTCGCCGACCATCGGTACCGCTTCCCCGGCACCACCCCATACTGCGAATCGAACCCGGTCGCCTGCTGAACGGCCGATGAGCCGCACCGATGTAGCGATCCGGCCCGCAGTCACCGACGACCTCGACGCGATCGCAGAGATCTACGCCCATCACGTCCTGACTTCCGTGGCGACCTTCGAGCTGACTCCCCCGAACGCAGACGAGTGGCGCGGGCGCTTCGACGACATCGCCGAGCGCGAATTGCCTTTTGTCACAGCGAGCTTGGACGGCAAGGTGGCGGGGTACGGTTACTGCTCACCGTGGAAGACGCGGCCGGCCTATCGCCACACCGTGGAGGACTCCGTGTACCTCGCGCCGAGCGCGGTGGGGCTGGGCATCGGCGGCATGCTGCTCGATAGCCTGCTCACCGAATGTGACCGCCTCCGAGTACGGCAGATCATCGCCGTCATCGTGGACACGGCCGGCGCCGCAGCCTCCCTTGCGCTGCACCGCAATCGGGGATTCATCGACGCCGGACGGCTCACGTCGGTCGGGTACAAGCACGGCCTGTGGCTCGACACGATGTTGCTGCAACGCAGCATGGCCGAAGTCACAGACTGACTTCCGTCCATGCCGGATTGTCGTGTCGATGGTCCGCCGTGTTGCGGCATTCGCCGTACAACCGCACGGTGGCAAAGCCCACGTCGTCGACGTTGCGCTGCAGCACAGCCGTGACGCCGTCGCTGGTGAGCTTCCGGCCGAAGTGCTCGGCGGCGGCGGGTGCGTTCGCCCAGCCGTCGGCGATCATCGCTGAGGCGACCTCATCCAGGCGGCGTCTCCAATCAACCTGCGGGAGTCTGAAACTCATGTGAAGGACCGCCTGATAGGGCGGCTCGTCTTCGCTGACGCAGGAGATGAAGGCGTAGCCGGCGGCGGCGTCCTTCAGGTGCGCGGTCGCGACGATCTGCCGGGCCGGTCCGACGACCTGGTGCACGGCCTGCTCATCGGTCAAGGGCACGATGTCGCGCTGAAGCGCGTCAGCTTCGAGTCGATCGACGACGATGAACGCAGCCCCCAGGACCAACGACAGCACGAGCGCCGCCAAGAGCAGCCCCCTGGACCGCGGTGTGGAGATCCAGCCTGCCCCGTTCATGACGGCAGCGCACCGCGCCCGGCGATCCCGCTGATCAAGCGCGCGCATACGGCATCCATCTCACTGCGCGCCTGTTCGCGATTTCCGGCGCGGGACACGAACAGCGCTGCTTCGTCGAGCGCGCCGAGTAGCACATGCGCCGTCGGCCGCAACGGCTGTTCGGGGACCGCGCCCTCGGCGATCGCGTGGGCAAGCATGCCCTCGATGATCCCGAGCCCGTATTTGACGCCAACAGCGCGCCAGCGGTCCCACCCCAGCACCGCGGGGGCATCGATCAGCACGATCTGCTGAACATCGGGCGCCGCGCAGCCATCGAGGAACAACCGCGCCCCGACCTGCATCGCCTGCAGCGGATCGAGAGGCTGCAACTCGGCGATCTGCCGCGCGATGTCCTCGACCAGTTGCTGCTCGACCTGCTCATAGACCGCGGCGAACAGGCCGATCTTGTCGTCGAACTGGTGGTACAGCGCACCTCGCGTCACCCCGGCCGCTGCGACGATGGCCTGAGTCGAGACATCGTTGAAGCCCTTGTCGGCGAACAGCTTTCGGCCGGCATCGATCAGCAGCGCGCGCGTGGCGGCGGTGCGCTCGGCCTGGGTGCGCCGGGTGGTCGATGCCCCTGCGGCCCGATCGTTGACTTTCATACAGCCTGCACGTAACTTTCATACCAAGTGTTTGTAAGTTATGGGAAGGATAGCGAACATGCCGCAGGCCGTACTGGATCAAGCGACCATCGAGTACCGCGTGTTGGGTCCGGAGGACTCGCCGCACCCGCCCGTCGTGTTCGTGCACGGAATCCTCGTAGACAGCCGGTTGTGGGACCGCGTGGCCGACGGGCTGGCAAAGCGTGGCTTCCGGTGCTACCTGCCGAACTGGCCGCTGGGCTCGCACACGATTCCGGTCAACGAGGGCGCCGAATTGTCCCCGCATTCGGTCGCGACCATGATCGGCGACTTCATCGTCGAGCTGGGTCTTTCCGACGTCACCCTGGTCGGCAACGACACCGGTGGCGGATTGTGCCAGCTGGTCATCGATGCGTACCCCGACCTTGTCGGCCGACTGGTCCTGACCAACTGCGACGCGTTCGACAAGTTCCCACCGTTCCCGTTCACGCTCGTGTTCGCGCTGCTGCGCGGACCGCGGTCGATCAAGGTGCTGTTCGAGCAGATGCGGATCAAGGCGCTGCGGCACTCGCCGCTCGGCTTCGGCCTGCTTGTCAATCCGGACGCCCGACTGACGGCGTCGTGGCTGGAGCCCGGCCGCACCGACGTCCGGATCCGGCGGGACCTGGCACGCCTGTTGCGCGCAGTCGCCAAGACCGACCTGACCGATGTGTCGACTCGCCTGCCCCGCTTCACCAAGCCGGTCACCATCGTCTGGGGTCAGCGCGACCGCGCATTCACCCCGGCGCTGGGCCGCAGGCTGGCAGCCCTGTTCACCGACTCGACGCTGATCGAGGTGCCCGACGCGAGAACGTTCGTTTCGCTGGACAGGCCGGCAGCGGTTGTCGACGCCGTCGCGAAGATCGGTGCGGGCAGGCTCGCCTAGCTCTTGGCGAGGGTGAACTGGCAGATGTCGGTATAGCCCTCGCGGAAGAGGTCGGCGCAACCGGTCAGGTACTTCATGTACCGGTCGTAGACCTCTTGAGACTGAATCGCGAGCGCTTCGTCCTTGCGCGCCGACAGCTTGTCCGCCCAGATGTCCAGCGTGCGGGCATAGTGCATCCGCAGCCGCTGGGCGCGCTTGAGTTGGAAGCCTGCCTCCGCGGCGTGCTGCTCGACCTGAGACGGCTTCGGCAGATCACCACCGGGGAAGATCTCGTCCATGATGAACTTCGAGAATCGGACGATTCTCATGGTCAGCTTCAGGCCCTTGTCCAAGAACTCCTGGTCTTCGGGCTTGATGATCGTGTGCAGCAGCATCACCCCGTCGTCCGGGAGCACCGCGTAGGCCTTCTTGAAGAAATCGTCGTAGCGATCGCGGCCGAAATGCTCGAAGGCGCCGATCGAGACGATGCGGTCGACTGGTTCGTCGAACTGCTCCCAGCCCTGGAGCAGCACCCGCTTGGTACGCGTGCTGGGCGAGTCGGCGAACACCTTCTCGACGTGGGCCTTCTGGTTTTGACTCAAGGTGAGGCCGATGACGTTCACGTCGTACTTCTCCAGAGCGCGGTTCAGCGTGGCGCCCCAGCCGCAGCCGATGTCGAGAAGCGTCATTCCGGGCTTCAGGTCCAGTTTGCCGAGCGACAGATCGATCTTGGCGATCTGCGCCTCCTCCAGCGTCATGTCATCGCGCTCGAAGTACGCGCAGCTGTAGGTCTGCGTCGGGTCGAGGAAGAGCCGGAAGAATTCGTCGGACAGGTCGTAGTGCGCCTGCACGTCCTCGAAATGCGGTTTGAGACCGCTCGCGTCGCTGGTCGTTTCTGGCAAGGTATATAGCCTCTGACGTTTGATTCTGGAAATTTGCGAAGCCCCCGCATCGGTGCGGTGACCTCCCCCGTCATGTGCGCAGTTTACGCACAGTACATGAGACAACCCCTAACAGCCTCATCGGTGAATCGGCCTGCCGCGGGTCGCCACGTATCTGACGTCAGCGAATATTCTCGCATCGTGGTCCTAAGTCATTGACGGGGCGGGACGCCCACTCGTGTGCAACCGTGCCTATACCCACGTCCACGGCCTTTCAAGCGTCGGCGGTGCCGGTCCGACGGTCGGGTGGCGTCGCCCCTGCCGCGCTGTCCGAACCGGCCCTCAGCAACGCAGCACTCAGACCTGCGCCCAGCGCAACGTCAGCGATTTGTCACAACCACGAGCCGCGTCAACTGAGATTGCGGGCCGCGCCGACGTCGTACTCGACCACCGACGCGGCGAGGATGGCCGCCCCCTGTTCGCCGCCGACACCGCTGCCACGGAACGCCTCGACCGCCGCCTGCGACTCCCAGCGCTCGAGGATGTTGATCCGCCCAGCGTCGACAAGGTCGGCCGATAACGCGAAGTCCAGACAGCCCGCGGTGGCGCGGGCCTGACGGACGACGTCCACGCACCCCGCCAGGTAGTCGTCGCGCCGTGGGGGGTCGACGACGAGATGACCGGCGACGATGACCTCCTGCAAGACCACAATGACCTCCTGTGTGCACCGCGGTGACTGCGATGGAGACTGCGACGACCGACAGAACTCATCGACTTCCCGGAACCGGCGTGCGGTAGTAAGCATGAAGGCATGAACCTGCGAGACGTTTCAGAACTGCGCGATGCCGCCCACGCCGATGCCTCACGCGTGTACGGACAGCCGCACGAGACCGCGGACGGTACGACGGTCATATCGGTGAGCAGGGCGCGCGGCGGCGCCCTTGGGGTGTTTGTCGTCAAAGACGGCCAGGCCGCATGGGTTCCCGCCGCCGACACCACCCGCATCGCGTTGCTGGGCATCTGTGTCGGACTGGTCTCGGCCGCATGCGCAGGCATAGCTATGGTTCGTCGCCCGCCATGGCCCGACTTGCACGGCGATATCTCGTCGCGGTTGTAGTCCTCGCGCGCACGGCCACGAGCACAACTGCGAGCGCGGCCACCAGCGCCACCCACGGCCAGGCTCCGTGCTGATGCGTCCAGCCGGCTATCGCACCTTGTATCCGGCCGGCGGCGGCGATCACTGGATCAGTCGGGTCACCGTCGGCGGCGAACAGACGCACCTCGTAAACGCCGTAATAGCTCACGTAAAGACCGACCACGACAAGCAGCGCGCCACTGATCCGGTTGAGGTGAGGAATTATTCGGCGCATTCGGTCGGCGACGGCTGAACTCGCCACCGCGGCGGCAATGGCCAACGCGCCGACCACCAACGTGAATCCGGCGGCGTAGGCGACGTAGACGAGCGCCCCGCCGACTCGGGAGTCACCCTTGAACGCCATCCCGGTGACCGCGAGGAAAGGGCCGATCGTGCAGGACAACGACGCGACGGCGTAGCCGAGGCCGTAGCCGAACATCGAGCCAAGGCGCGCAGTCGGCGCCGAACGCGTGTGCACCGTCGGAATCAGCGCCGCGAAGTCGCGGCCGAGCAACAACCAGACACCAAGGGCGACGAGGACCACGCCGATGACCACCGTGACGTACGGCAGGTAACGCTGCACCCTGGATGCCGCGGCGATCGTCAGCAGTCCGAACGTGCCGAACACCGCTACGAAGCCGAGCGCCATGGCGCCGGTCGCCGCGACGGCACGGCCTAGCGCAGCGAGCGCGCCGCCCCGTTCGCCGTTGGCGTCGCCCCGCACCACCAGTGCCAGATAGGCGGGCAGCATCGCAAAGCCGCACGGATTGAGCGCGGCGACCAACCCGGCGGCGAACGCCAGACCGATCAGATCGTGGTCCACGCCGATGACCGGCTAGACGAGCGCCGCTACCCGATCGGACAGTTCCTGCAGAGACATCGCCGAGGTCGGATTGTTCACGAACGACGACGAGCCGTCCGCGCGGTAGAAGACGTAGGCGGGCTGCCAGGGCACGTTGTAGCGCGCCCAGATGGAACCGTCGGCGTCGTTGAGGTTCGTGAAACCGAGGTTGTATTTCGACACGAACCCCTCCATGTCCGACACGTCCGAGCGGGCTGCGATCCCGACGAAGGTCACGTCGGGGTTGGCTGCCGCGACCTGGCTGATGCTCGGCGCCTCGGCGTTGCAGAACGGGCACCACGGTGTCCAGAACCACAACACCGCGGGCTTGCCGATCAGGCTCGTGCCCGAGAACGGTGCGCCGGACAGGGTCGTACCGGTGAACTGAAGGCGGTCGTCGGCCAGGGCAGTGGGTGGGCTGACGAGGCCGAACGTCAGCAAGGCGGCCAGCCCGGCGATCAGCACCGACCGACCGGTCCGCAAGAACCGAAGCCTCATTTCGATCTCCTCCCGGGCAAGGTGGCGCAGATGCGGCCTGAGCACACACTCCTACCCACGCTACGGCCGCCGAGATGGTTCACCGCCGAATCGCGTCATCAGTTCTGCCGGGGTAATAATTCGGTCACGAACCGGTCGATGAATTCCGGTGGTCTGGCCCGGCCCGCGGGCCGGATGACGAACTTGCTCAGCCCCGCTTCGAGGTATGCGTCGAGTTGACGGTGCAGGCCCGACCAGCTGTCGGCGACGAATTCCGACGGGTCCACGTCCGGTCTGCGACGGCGAATTGCGGCGGCGACCTCGTCCGGCAGGGCGCCCTCGGACACCGCGAGGTTGATGCCGTAGTGGTCGGCGTCGATTTCGCGGCCCGCCTGCTCGGCCGCCCTTCGGATCTGTTCGCGTCCGGCACGGGCCTCGGCCGGAGTCAGAAAGCTGCCGAGCCATCCGTCGGCCAGCTGTCCGATGCGCCGAAAGCCCGCGGGCGCCGAGCCGCCGAGCCAGATGTCCAGCGCCTTGACCGGTCGAGGGGCGACAGCGACCGAGCTCACGGAGTAGTAGTCGCCGGTGAACGAGACATCGTCTTGTTCCAGAACGGATCTCAGCAGTCGCAACGACTCGTCGAAGACCGCGGCCCGTGCGCCGTCGGGGACGACGAAGATCTCACGTTCCCCCGGGATGGCGGGCCGCAGGCCGAATACCGGGAGCACCCGCCCGGGCGCCAGTGCCGCCAACGACGCCAGCTGTTTTGCCACCAGCACCGGATGCCGGCCCGGCAGCACCGCAACCGAGGTGCCGACCTTCAGGTTGACGGTCCGTGACACTGCGTGCGCCATGCCGATGAACGGGTCCACGGCCTTGCTGTAGACGAGTTCGGAGAACCACAGCGAATCCACCCCCGCCGACTCGAGGTGGTCGACGACGGCGGGCAGTTCGTCCGGGCCGGTTTCAGCGCCCAATCCGACACCGAAACGAATCTTCAAACGCACCTCCCGACTCTGCGCAAATGCTACGGAACGCTCGGTCTGGCCCCTTGCTACCGTGCAACGTGCGTGAAGGCAAAGGCAGTTTTCCGACGGCAGGAGTAGCGATGGACGGATCGGTGACGGTGTCGATGGCGGCTCCCGCGGACAAGATCTGGAATCTGATCGCCGACGTACGCAACACCGGTCGCTTCTCACCGGAGGTGATGGAAGCGGAGTGGGTCGGCTCAGCGACGGGTCCTGCGCTGGGTGCCCGTTTCCGCGGGCACGTCAAGCGCAACGAGATCGGACCCGTCTACTGGACGACGTGCGAGGTCACCGCCTGCGAGCCGGGACGCGAGTTCGGCTTCGCTGTCCTGCTCAACGGCAAGGCGGTGAACAACTGGCACTACCGTCTCACTCCAACCGACGGCGGTACCGACGTCACCGAATCCTTCCGACTCGACGACTCGCTCACCATGAAGCTCTTCTCGATCTTCGGCGGGCAGCTGCGACGCCGCCGCAACATCCGTGACATGCGCAAGACGTTGGAGCGGATCAAGGCTGTCGTCGAGGCACCGGACGCCCCCTGACCGCGGCCTGCTATAGACCGCGCAGACGGCGCACGCGATCACTGATCGCCCGCCGCGACACAGCCGCCTCGTGCGCCAGGGCCTCGAACGCATGGGGGCAGCCCGGGTACACGTGCAACTCCGTCGGAACGCCCGCGTCACCCAGCCGCCGGGCATATTCGATGTCCTCGTTGCGAAACACGTCGAGATCACCGACGTCGATGTACGTGTCGGGCAAACCGGCGAGGTCCTCGGCGCGCGCCGGTGCCGCGTACGGCGAGACGCGGTCTCCGCCGGCGTGCTCGCCGAGCAGCGCGCCCCATCCGGTGAGGTTGTCGTCGTAGGTCCACGTCAGGAATGGCAGCAGATCCGGATTAGGCGTCATGGGCCGATCATCGAGCATCGGATAGATCAGGATTTGTTGTGCGACAGCGGGTCCGCCACGGTCCCGCGCCAGCAGGCACACCCCAGCCGCAAGCCCGCCACCGGCGCTGTCGCCCATCACAGCCAGGCGTGCGGGGTCGACGCCGAGCTCTGCCGAATGTTCGGCCAGCCACACCAGCGCGTGGTAGCAGTCCTCGACCGGCGTCGGGTCTGGATGCTCGGGTGCCACGCGATAGTCGACCACGAGCATCGGCACGCCCGAGGCCGCGACATACTCCCGCACCGCCAGGTCGTAGAGGACGCCGACTTGCTCGAGTCCGAAGATCATGCCCCCACCGTGCAGATAGAGCGCGGCGCTGCCGGGGCCGGGACCACCTGACTGGTGATACCAGGTGAGATCCACGGTTGCGCCGTCCGCAGCGGTCATCGTGTGACTTTCGGTGTCGATGCCTGCGGTCGGTGCCCGTCTGGAGCCGACCAGATCGAACATCCGGTGGCCGCTGATGCGCCGCGCATCGACGTCGCCGACGGCGGCGGGCTCTGACTCGCCGACTTCTGCGAACAACGGCGCCATCTCCGCGAGTACCTGCGCGTCGATACCGAGTGTCATGGCAGCGACAGTAACGCGGATGAAGGTGACGACGACGGGAACCGAGGCAACTCTGGATCCGATCGCCGATGCAAATGCTGTTGCACTGTGCAGCAGCCGCTTTCGTACGGTCGACGTTGCCTGGCCTACCGAACGACTACTGAAGGGCTGAAAAGCCTCCCGGGTCCAGCTTCCTTTGGTAGAACAGGTTCTAGTTTCATTTCGCGAGCCGAGGGAGTCACCGCGATGAGCAAATGGTCACGTGAAGAACTCGAAGAGGCCTGGCGCCGCTACCAGGAATCCGTCGTCGACGTCGGAAAGACTTGGGACTGGTCCAGTTACGCCGACCATTTCACCGAGGATGCGCGCTACGTCGAGCATGCACTGGGGAACATGGAAGGCCGCGAGAACATCCGCGAGTGGATCGTCTCGACGATGAACACCTTCCCCGGCAGCGAGATGCCGACATATCCGGTCGAGTGGTATTCGATCGACGTCGACAAGGGCTGGGTCATCTTCAAGAACATCAACACGATGCGGGATCCCGGCGACGGCAGCGTCCACGGCGCAGGAGTCATCACCGTGCTGGAGTACGCCGGTGATGACAAGTGGAGCTACGAAGAAGACGCGTACAACCCGATGAACTTCATGCTGATGATCCATCAATACATCCAGCGCAGCCACGAACTCGGGACCATTTCCGACGACGCCAAGGCATTCGCCAAGAACATGAACTGGGAACTGACCTGACGTTTAGGAGAGACATATGAGTCGGTGGTCACGCGAGGAGATCGAGGAAACCTTCCAGCGTCACCAGGATCTGGTGGTCGAGATCGGCGAGTCGTGGGAGTGGGCGCGCTACGGCGAACTGTTCACCGAGGATGCGACCTACGTCGAACATCTCTACGGCAAGATGGCGGGACGTGACAAGATCAGCGAGTGGATCGCGTCGACGATGGACACCTTCCCCGGTAGCGAGATGCCGTTCTACCCGGTCACGTGGTACTCGATCGACGTGGAAAAGGGTTGGGTCTTCAGCGAAATCATGAACCGGATGAAGGATCCCGGGGACGGTACCGTCTATGAGGCTCCGTGCATCACGATCTTGCGGTACGGCGGCAACGGAATGTGGCACAACGAAGAGGACGCCTACAACCCGACGAACTTCCTCCCGATGGTCCAGGGCTACATCCAGCGCAGCCACGAACTCGGCACCATCTCCGACGACGCCAAGGCATTCGCCAAGAACATGAATTGGCAACTGGCCTAACGGATCACGAAGTCCTTCGGATTCGGCTCTCGCGTCCAGGTCCAGTAGTCGACGAGGCGCCACGGGCTCAGTGTGTGGATTTCGCCGAAGCTGTTCTTGAAGAACGAATGCTTGATGGTCGGCTGTGACCACACCATCTTGGCCATCTCGGCCTGGCTGCGCTCATGCCAGTCCGTCGTCTTCTCAACCGTCGGCTCGATCGTGGCGTGTCCGCCTTTGATGAGCAACTCCAGACACTCGCTGATGTAACGCATTTGGCACTCGGAGTGGAAGATCAGGCTGCCACCGCTTGCCAGCCAGGTGCCGGGACCGTTCATGCAGAAGAAGTTCGGAAAGTCCGGGATCGTGATACCCAGATACGCCACCGGCCGCTCCCCCCAACGCTCGCTGAGGATCTCACCGTCCCGACCGCGAATCGTCATGGGCCACAACATCTTGGTGTGCTCGAAGCCGGTGGCGTAAACGATGACGTCGGCCGGATATCGGGTGCCGTCGTCGGTGACGACCGCGTCGGCTTCGATATGGTCGATACCCGTGCGCACCAACTCGACGTTGTCTCGGGTCAGCGTTTTCAGCCAGCTGCCGTTGTCCTGCAGGGTGCGCTTACCGGTCGCCGGATAATCGGGCACGACCTTGGCCACCAGATCGGCGTCGTCGCCGACCTGACTGGTGATCCACTCGGTGAACATGAGCCGCGTGATCTCGTTGATCTCGCTGACGGCTTTCTCCTGGTCGGGGTAGTCCGGGTCGACGCGCGCCGCGTCCAATCCCTTGTCGCACCCCGGCCAGAAGATCAGGAAGCGGTACCACCGGCCGTAGAACGGAAGGTGGCGAAGCGCCCACTGGACACCGGGCCCCACCTTCTCGTGGTAGTTCGGATTCGGGAACATCCATTGCGCGGTGCGCTGAAACACGGTGAGACGGTGGACGTCCGGAGCGATGGTCGGGGCAATCTGGAATCCACTGGCGCCCGCGCCGATCATCGCGACGTTCTTGCCGCGCAGATCGACCGAGTGGTCCCATTCGCTGGAATGAAACGCCGGTCCGGCGAAATCCTGTTGGCCGTCAATCGACGGTGTGTGCGGCCGATCGAGCTGTCCGACCGCGCTGATCACCGCGCGGGCGGTGAGCTCCTTCGTCCCACCGTCCCGGTCGCGAGCGCGGACCGTCCACGTCGCGTCGGCGTCGTTCCACGAAGCCTCCGTCACCTCGGTTTCCCAGAGGACGTGCGGCTCGATGTCGTACTTCTCCATCACACCCTGGAAGTACGACTGCAGCTCCGGCTGCTCGGCGAAGAAGTGTGTCCAGTGATCGGTCGGCTCGAAGCTATAGCAATAGAAATGATTACCGACGTCGACCCGCGCGCCGGGGTAGGTGTTCGCGTACCACGTCCCCCCGACACCGGCGTTCTTCTCGACGATCGTGAACGGTATCCCGGCTTCCTTGAGCCGGATCCCCGCCAGCAGTCCGGATTCACCGCAGCCGATCACCACGACGGGAAACTCTTCGCGGGCGGATTCGGCCACCTCGCCCGTGGCCCTGGCGTCGCGGCCGTCGAGCTCCATTTCCTCGAGCACCATCGGTACGTACTCGGCGGGCACCGGCTCGCACACCAGCCACTGCATCATCTCGTGGAGCAACTCGGCGCCGACGGGTTCGGGCTCCGGGCAGCCCCGGTCGCGGTAGTCCGCGATGACCTCGAGGGCGATCTTGCGGACCGCGGCCTTGTCCTCTTCGGACATGTAGCCCTGAACTTCGTTGAGGAACAGGCCCGCCGGCTTCAAATCACCGCGGATCAGCGACGGGTCGCCGGACATGTGCACCAGCGACAACATCAGGGTCGGGATGCTGACGTCCAGCAACGCTTCGGCTATTTCGTCGTCCGTCGCCGTAAAGGGTTGTCCGGCATGTGGGTTACGCACGGAACCTTTGTACCGCGAGGAGTCGTGAAAACCCCCATTTCGGGGGCAAATTGGGGGGATTCGCGTCTGCTCGCGCTCGAAGCGGCTTACGCTCCGAACTGTGGGTATCGCGACGAAAACGAACGGATCAGCTCCCCCGGACGTGCCGATGTCGGACATCGACCTCGGCGATTGGAAGTTCTGGGTCCTCGACGACGATATGCGCGACGGGGCGTTCGCCACGCTGCGACGCGAGGCGCCGGTCTCCTTTCATATGCCGCTGGAAACCCCCGGCGTGGAAGCCGGGCCGGGGCATTGGGCGGTGACCCGGTTCGACGATGTCCACTTCGCCAGTCGTCACCCGCAGATCTTCAGTTCCAGTCCCGGTATCACCATCAACGACGCCAACCCCGAGGTGTCGGAGTTCTTCGGCTCGATGATCGCCATGGACGACCCGAAGCACCTGCGATTGCGCAACATCGTCAGCAGGGCGTTCACCCCTCGGGTCGTCGCTCGCACCGAGACGTCGGTCCGGGAGCGGGCACGCCGCCTGGTCGAGAAGATGATCGCCGAGCATCCCGACGGGACGGGCGAGGTGGTGACCGAATTGGCAGGCCCGCTGCCGCTGCAGGTCATCTGCGACATGATGGGCCTCCCCGAGGACGACCACGATCAGATCTTCCACTGGACGAACGTAATTCTCGGATTCGGCGACAAGGACATCGCCACGGACTACGAGGAGTTCGTCAAGGTCGCCATGGACATCGGCGCGTATGCGACCGCGCACGCCGAGGATCGCAGGGCCAACCCGCACGAGGACCTGACGACCGCACTGGTGCAGGCCGAGGTCGAAGGTGAGCGGTTGACTTCGGCCGAAATCGCGTCGTTCTTCATTCTGCTGGTGGTCGCGGGCAATGAGACCACCCGCAACGCGATCAGCCACGGCGTCCTCGCGTTGACCCGGTATCCCGAGGAACGCGCACGGTGGTGGGCGGACTACGAGGCGCTGGCGCCGACGGCCGTCGAGGAGATCGTGCGGTGGGCGTCGCCCGTCATCTACATGCGGCGCACGTTGACCGAGGACTGCGAGCTGAGCGGCACCAAGATGGCGGCGGGCGACAAGGTGTCCCTCTGGTACTGCTCGGCCAATCGCGACGAGAACAAGTTCGCCGATCCGTGGACGTTCGACGTGGGCCGCAACCCCAACCCGCATGCCGGGTTCGGTGGCGGCGGTGCGCACTTCTGCCTGGGCGCCAACCTCGCGCGCCGCGAGATCAGCGTCGTCTTCGAGGAACTGCACCGCCAGATTCCCGACATCGCCGCGACAGAAGAACCTCGGCGACTGTTGTCGCCGTTCATCCACGGAATCAAGCGGCTGCCGGTGTCCTGGACGCCACCGAGATGAGCTCCTGACGACTGGGCCCTTCGGGTGGAGTCGGCCGCCATCCGCGTGAGTAGATCTCGCGAGCACGTCGCTCGACCGGCAGTAGGGTGTCGGGCAAGCCGTCCATGGTGATGTATGGCGCGACGGCCTCGGTGAGACGCGGGTCGGCCTCAGCTGCGGCAACGATCAGATCTGACGGCAACCGGCGTCCGAGATCGATGTCACCACCCGACCACCGACGAATCCGGTCACTGTCGACGACCTGGTGGTCGGCGAACCACGGCTTGATGTTGGCGGTGCACCAGGCATCAAATTCCGTTGTCACGCTTACGATGTCGTCGTTGTTGCCAGTCAGCAGCCTTAACAGGTGACTGGCCTGCATGAAGGCCAACGCGATGCCGCGGCCGGCCAACGGCGTCGTGGTGCACACGGAATCTCCGACAGAGATCAGCCCGGGAAGGGCTGGGCGACCGGAATCGTCGAGCTGACCGCGGTAGTGGTTGTACAACCGACCGCCGGCCAGGACCGGCATGATCGGCAGCGAGCGGTCGGAATCGACCCAGTCGGCCAGTCCCGGGATCGCGCCCACCGCAGCCTCGAACACCCCGTCATGCCGGAGGCGGTGCAGACGACGATCCGCGCCATCGTGGATGATCGTGACCGTGAACGTGTCGTTGTCGTGCAGGAACGTCACCGCTGCGTAACCGGGAAAGTTGAGAGACAAACCGATCACTGAATTCATCGGGCCAGGACGCGCACCCGGTCGCAACCGATATTGCCGACTGACGTAGGCGGCCCCGCAATCTGCGCCCTCACCGCGGCTGCGCGCCGCGCCGGCGATGCGGCCCGCACGACCCGAGGCGTCGATGATCAGATCGGCGTCCAGCGCATCGGCCCCGACCCTGATTCCGACGGCGCGTCCTCGCTGAACAACCACCTCGGTCACATGTCCCTCAACAAGGCGTATCCGGGGGTCGCTGGTGGCACGGCGCCATAGCTCGCGCTCGAACACACTTCGGCGGCAGTGCAGCGCGGCGGCTCGGCTGTTCTGACCCGACGTCCTCACCACCGAGGCGCCTGCCGAGAGCAAACCGGCCAGCACGTCAGGCATTTCGGCATTCAATGCGTCGACCACCTGCCCGCGAAAGCTGTGGGCATGCTGAAACTGCATCACTCCCCTACGCCGCCACTCCGCGTGGTCCGGTGGCCCCGGGTCGCGGTCGACCACGACGACCTCGCGTCCACGGCGAGCCAGCGCGATCGCGGTGAACAGCCCGGTGGGGCCTGCGCCGACGATGATGGCCTCCATACGTGCTCCAATTGAGGTAACATTCAATGTAATGAATAGACAAAGGCTTACCTAGAATGTCCCCGGGTGTCAAGCGTGGCTATCGATCGGACTTGCGCGCGGCGCAGGCGCTCGAAACGCGCCGGGTCATCGTCGCCACGGCTTCTGGGCTCTTCGCGGCGCGGGGCTACGGGGCGACGACCGTCGACGCCGTCGCGGAAGCCGCGGGAGTCAGCCGCAAGACGGTGTTCACTGCAGTCGGCGGCAAGCTCGACCTTCTCAAGACCGCGCTGGACTGGGCGGTGACCGGCGACGACCGACAGCTGGCGCTGGCGGATCGCCGCGACCTCCGCGAACTCCTCGAGCAGGCAGATCCGGGGAAGCTGATCACCGGCTGGGTCGACGTTTTGGTCGATATCGACATCCGCGTCGGCCCCCTGATGCGCGCGCTCGAGATCGCCGCGAACGGGGACACCGAAGCGCAGGACTTGCTCGACGAGTCGCAGCGGCGGCGGCTAGCAGGTGCACGCACGATCGTGCGACGGCTGGCCGCCCTCGGCGCGCTCAAACCCGGACTCAACCAGAACCAGGGTGCCGACATCGCCTGGCTGGCCTCGGACCCGCTGCTGCATGACCGGCTGGTCCGCACGCGAGGGTGGTCGCGGGGCCGATTCGAGCAATGGCTCGCCGAATTTCTGTTGGAGCAGTTGATCGGCAAGTCAGTCGACTAGCGGGCTCCCACCAGGTTGGCGAGTGCCGCGATTGGCGTGTCGTCGAGGTGCTGGCACAGATCGATGGCGTCCTCGAACACCTGATGGGCCCCGGCCTCCTCGAGTTCGCACTTCGACACTCCGCCGCTGAGCAGCGCAATGGCGAGCACACCGGCGCGTTTGCAGGCCTCGACGTCCCACACCGCATCACCGACGAACACGGCGTGCGCGGCCTTTACCCCGGCACGCTCGAGTGCGACGTTGATGATGTCGGGCTTCGGCTTGGCGGTGTCCACATCGGCCGACGATGTCATCGCCGACACCAGGTGATCGCACTCCAACACGTCGCGCAGGATGGCGAGCTCGTCATCGGGCGCCGACGTGGCCAGCACAACCTGCACCCCTAGCTGATGAACGGCTTCGAGAAGCCCCCGCGCACCCGGCAGCGGCCGCAACAGCGAGGCGCTCTCCTTGTAATACCGGGAATGCAGGTCCTTTGCGCGCTCCTGGACATCGTTGTCGGCGTCGCCGGTGAGCGTGGAGACGAGGGTGGTGCCGTCCATGCCGATCAAGCGGTGAATCCGCCACGCGTCCACCGGAATTCCGACGTCGGCGAAGGCGCGGGACCACGCCTCGACGTGGTGGTAGTTCGAGTCGACCAGGGTGCCGTCGATGTCGAACAGCACCGCTGCCGCGGGTTTCTTGCTCGGTGTCACGAACGCAGATGCTCCTCCGTCGCGGGACGCTGCTGCGACGTCGTGGGCATGTCGGCACGCACTTCGTCTGCCTTGCCGGGGGCGGTGTCGGCAGTGCTGCCCTTCGGATCCAGCTGGTCAGCCCGCTCACGGTGCGCATCGAGTTCCTCGCGGGTGGTATCGACCGCCTCACGGTGGCTACGCGCGTTGTTCTGCAGGCGCGCGGCCTCGGCGGCCTTCGCCTCCGCCTCTGCCTGCGCGGCTTTCGCTTTCGCCTCGGTCTCGGCGGCCACGGCTTCGCGCTTCTCGAGATGCTCTGTGCGCTGACCGATTTCGCCCCGCAGCCGTTCGGCTTCGGCACGCCGGCGTGAGTTGCGAACGGTCCACGCGACAAACGCGATGACAACTATCGCCGCGACAGCGACAACGATCCAGATTATGGCGTTGCTATCCATGTCGGCTCCTTCGAATTGCCCCGGGTCACGACGATTAACGAACCCGCTAATTCTGCGGATGCCCGTCCGTCGATACGTCTAAACCGCAGCCGGACGAAGGAACCGGATGCCGGCCCGGCTTACTGGACGATCAAGGTGCCCTTCATGGAAGGGTGATACACGCAGTAGAACGCGTACTCTCCCGGCTCGGTCGGCGCGGTGAGTGTGCCCTGCTCTCCGGCGTCGACGTGCACGTCGAACTTGCCTTCGGACTCAGACGTCACGGAGTGCTCGGCCGAGTCGTCGTTCGTGAGCGTGATCGTCGCGCCCGGTGCGACGGTGATCGGATCACCGAAGCTCATGTTCGCCATCGTGATCGTCGGGCCCGACGCCTCGGTGGTGCTGCCGGTGGATTCTGGGCTCGCGGTCGCCGTCGCGGTGCCGCTATCGCCCTCTGAGGTGGTGTAGCTGGATTCGCTGCCGCACGCGGCGATCGCGGCTGCCAGGCAGATGGCTACGCATGCCAGCAATACTTTCTTCATCGTGTCTCCGTTTAAACCGTCGCGGTGAGAGGCCCGACCGGCGTGCACACCGGCTGCGGCGGATTCCCGGTGTTCGCGCATCCCCGGCCTGTCGAGACGTAGGTGGCGCCAGGCTCGTGCGGCGCGTAGTAGACCTGCGCGGGCAGCACTCCGTTGCTCGACTGGCATATGGGCGGGTTGGGGCTGCCCTGCATCTGCAGACAGGCCACCGAGAGGTAAACGTTCGATCGCTCGCACGCGCCCGGCGAGATCGTCGCGGTGACCATGCTCGTGCCCGACACGTCCACGACCTGCGGCGGTGACAAATTGTAGGTGCAGGTGGGCGGGGGTTCGGCGACGGCGACGGCAGTGGAGGCAAGCGGCAGCGTCGCTGCGGCGAGAAGGAACGTCAGCGACCGGATCATCCCTGGATCGTAGATCAACGCAGGTAGTGCTCATCGACGATGAACAAACAGAGTGTGATGGCCAGGAATCCGGCAGGCAGCCAGATCGCATGCACTCCCCACGCGACGCTGGCGAACGAACCCGCGAGGGCCCCGAGCCCGAAGACGGTGATCAGCGCACCATAGACCCCGAAGGCGCGCCGTGACTCCGCGTGTTTCTCGACGAACGCGTCATACCCGGACTCCATGAGTCGCATCAGGTTGCCCGTGGTCGCGACCGGCAGATAGGCCAGGTCACCGATGTTGCGGAACAGACCGATCTGCATGGCCGCCAGGAACGAGATCGGCACGGTCACGTAGCTGTGGGGTACCGAGGCGGGGACGAAACCGATGATGCCCAGCGAGACGGCCTGCACGGCCATGGTCCAGCGCAGAGCGTGCGGGACGAGGCGCTCGACGCGGCCGGATTTGATGTGCGATGCCAGCGCCATGCCGACGATGAACGCGAGCAGCGGCCAGACGTGGGCGAGCGCCGCGGACCACTTGCCTTCCGATGTGTTGATCGCGCCGAAGATGACGTTCGCAGTCTGCACGTTGGCGAACACACCACCACGCGCAATGTAGGTGTACGCGTCGAGGTATCCGTTGGCCACCGTGAGCAGCAAGGCGAACCACAGGGTGCGGGTTCGCTCGATGTCCTGTGGGCCGGTCGGCACGCCACCCATGCCGACAACCTAATCTGTGTCGCCGGGGCGACCTAACCCGCACCCAGCGCGTTCAGCATTCCGGTGGCAGCTCGCGACCAGGTGAACTGTTCTGCTCGGCGTCGTGCATCGTTGCGCCGCAACCGCTCTGGACGGCTGATGATTGTCGTCACCGCCTGCGCGATGGCATCCGGGTCGTTGTCTGCTGCGGCACCACTTTCGGCGGTCAGAAGTTCCGCGAGCGCCGACGTCCGCGAAACCACCGCCGGCGTACCGCAGGCCAACGCCTCCAAGGCGGCAAGGCCGAACGTTTCGTGCGGACCCGGCGCGATCGCGACGTCGGCGGTCGCCAGGATGGTGGCCACCGTGTCGCGGCACCCGATGTAACCGGTGAAGTCAACGGGCAGGCGGGCGGCCTGGCGTTCGAGCCTGGCGCGCATCGGGCCTTCACCGACGACCACGAGGCGGGCGTCCACACCCGAGTCACGCAGGGAGGCAACGGTATCGATGCTGCGGTGCGCATGCTTCTCCACCGATAGACGGCCGCAGTGCACCAACAACGTCTGCTCCGGGCTGGCCCACTGCTGGCGGACCGAGCTGGATCGTCGGCTGGGATGGAATTGGTCGAGGTCCACGCCGAGTGGCACCGTGACCACGTTCGTGGCGTCGATCCTGTCGAACTCCTCACGCGCGAACGCCGTGGTGCACACGACCGCGTCGTAGTTCTCGGCGGTGCGGCGGTTGGCGGCGTCGGCGATCGAGCGGGCAGCACGCGCCGGAAGCACCTGCCCGACAAGGCGATCGAGTCGCTCATGAGAGATCATCACCGTCGCGACATCGAGCTGCCTGCCCCAGTCACCGAGCGAGCGCAGGGTGAGCCGATCGGATACTTCGAGTGCGTCCGGCGCCAGTTGCGCCAGCAGTTCGGTGACGGGTCCGGGCAGCACGGCACGATATCCACCGGTGAACGGGATGAGCCGAGCCGGCAGCGAGATTCGAACGACTCCCGACGGCAACTCGTGCCATTCGAAGGTTCGGCCCGGCACCACCAGGAAGACGTCGTGTCCGCGTGCACAGTACTCCGCACCGAGACGATCCACTGCCGTGCGCAGACCTCCCGAACGCGGGCCGTAGAAATTCGCGACCTGTGCTACCCGCATGAGCTGAATTTGACCCGGACGCATGTGCGGTCAACAACGCGACATCAACCGGTGGGATAACACACCGTGAACACCGTGAGTGACCGTGTCGGTAGGGCGACTCAGGCGACGTGCGCGGTGAACCAGTCCTGCACCCGACGCCAGGCATCCTCGGCCGCGGTGGCGTTGTACCGGTCGCCGGTGTCGTTGAAGAACGCATGGTTGGCGTCGGGTTCGGTGACCAGTTCGAATTCCAGGCCAGCCTTCTCCAGGGCCGCCCGCGCGACCGGCTCGGTGGCGTTGACACGCTGGTCCTGGGCGGCGTAGATACCCAGTACTGCAACATCTTTGGAGCCGGCAAAATCCGGGTTGTCGGGCGTCGGACCATAGAACGGCACGGCGGCGGCCAGCCGCGGCTCACCAGAGGCCAGCAATCGCCAGACGAAACCGCCACCCATGCAGAAGCCGACCGCGGCGACCTTCTTGCCCGGCACCCGGCGCTGGAGTTCGTCGATTCCCGACTTCAGATCCGCCAGGGCCGCTTCGGGCGGCAGCTTGCCCAGGGCCGCCGTGGCTTCGGCGGGATCGGCGAACGTGCCCGTGCCTCCCTGCGCGGACAGCAGGTCGATCGCCAGTGCGGAGTAGCCGATGCCGGCGAATCGCCCGGCCACCGAGCGGATGTAGTCGTTGAGTCCCTTGTTCTCGTGGATGACGAGGACTCCCCCGCGCGGTTCGGCGGCGGGCGCCCAGGCCGCCTGCAGTTCCCCACCGGGTCCGGCCCAGGTGATCGGCGTAGACGGGACGGTGTTCTCCGATCCTGGCGGCGATGCGCTGACGGTGGCCGGCTCGCTCGACGTCGCGGGCGCGTTCGATGTCGGCTGCTTGTTCTCGCCGCACGCCGTGATCAACGCGGTCGCCGCCGCAGTGCCGACGCCGAGCAGTGCCAGCCGGCGCAAGGCTTCGCGTCTGGACAGCAACCCGTCGACGTGATCGGTGGCGATTTCTTCTGCGATATACCGCTGTAACGGGGTCACTTTCGCAAGTATGCACCTATGGACTGGACTCCGGATGCAGATGCACTGCGCGGCCGGGTGGCCGTGGTGGCCGGAGCCACGCGCGGGGCCGGACGCGGTATCGCGGCGGCGCTCGGTGAAGCCGGGGCGACGGTGATCTGCACCGGCCGCAGCAGCGTGTCCGGCAATGCCCGATCCGACTACGACCGCCCGGAAACCATCGAGGAAACGGCCGAACTCGTCTCCAGCCTGGGCGGCACCGGAATCGCATTGCAGGTCGACCATCTCGACGTCGACGCGGTGACCCGTCTCGCGGACCGTATGCGCAGCGACCACGGCGCGATCGACATCCTCGTCAACGACATCTGGGGCGCGGAGATCCTCAAAGGCGGCCCACCGCTGTGGAACCGGCCGATCTGGGAGCACGACCTCGCCGACGGTCTGCGGATCCTGCGGCTCGGTATCGACACCCACCTCATCACGTCGCACTGCCTGCTGCCGCTGCTGGTGTGCCGTCCCGGCGGGCTGCTCGTCGAAGTGACCGACGGGACAAAGAGTTTCAACGACGACAACTACCGGTTGTCGGTGTTCTACGACCTGGCCAAGGTCGCCGTCAACCGGCTCGCCTACAGCCAGGGCCACGAGCTGGCGGGCTTCGGTGCCACCGCGGTAGCCGTCACGCCCGGCTGGCTGCGGTCGGAGATGATGCTCGACAACTGGGGCGTCACCGAGGAGAACTGGCATATCGCACTGGACCCGCTGCGCTCCGATGGGCCGGTCGCTCCCCCGTCCTTCGCCGCGTCGGAGACACCCAGATACGTCGGACGCGGGGTGGCCGCGATCGCCGCCGACACGCGCCGGTCACGCTTCAACCAGCAGTCCGTCACGTCGGCCGACCTCGCGCGTGAATACGGTTTCACCGACCTGGACGGCCGTCAGCCCGACGGCTGGGCGTCTGGATAACCGCAGCTCAGAACGCAAAGTAGACAAAATTCGAAATCTGTTCACGGATTTCGTTGACACCTGCCGGTCGGCGCTGTTCTATGACTTGGTGAGTTTTGACACGATCATCAAAAACGGCCGCTGGTTCGACGGCACCGGCGCGCCATCGGCCGTGCGCAACATCGGCATCCGCCATGGCCACGTCGCCGCGATCAGCGCCGCGGACCTCGACGAGACGAGTTGCCGCCGGGTCATCGATGCCACTGGCCAGTGGGTGTTGCCCGGCATGCTCGACATCCACACTCACTATGACGTGGAGGTTCTGGTCGGCCCCGCATTGAGCGAGTCGTTGCGACACGGCGTGACCACGGTGATGCTCGGATCCTGCTCACTGTCCACCGTGCACGTCGACGGCGTGGACGCCGGCGACATCTTCGGCCGCGTCGAGGCGATCCCGCGCGAGCACGTGATCCGAGCCGTCGACACCCACAAGACCTGGACGAACTGCGAGGAATACATCGCGGCGCTGGAAGCACGCCCCCTCGGACCCAACGTGGCCGCGTTCATCGGTCACTCCGATATGCGCGCCGCGACCATGGGGCTGGACCGCGCCACCCAGAAGCGGCAACGGCCGACCAGAAGCGAACAAGCCCAGATGGAGCGCTGGCTCGACGAGGCGTTACGCGCCGGTTTCGTCGGAATGTCCTCTCAGCAACTGCTTTTCGACAAGCTCGACGGCGAGGTCTGCCGGTCCCGCACACTGCCGTCAACGTACGCCAAGCCGCGGGAGCTGCGTCGCCTCAAGTCGAAGCTGCGCCGGACCGGCCGCGTGCTGCAGTCCGGACCGGACATCGAGAACCCGCTGAACCTGGGTTCGCAGGTGTTCCAGTCGCTGGGCATCTTCCGCAATCCGCTCAAGACCAGCCTGCTGTCGGCGGCCGACGTGAAGTCGAACCCCTACGCGATCAAGCTGCTCGGCCCACTGGCACGGTTGGTCAACCGCCTCGGCGGCAACTTCCGCTGGCAGCACCTGCCGGTGCCTTTCGAGGTGTACGCCGACGGTATCGATCTGGTCGTCTTCGAAGAGTTCGGTGCGGGCGCGGCGGCGCTGCACCTTCGCGACGAGGTCGAACGCAACGAGCTGCTGCGCGACGAGGCGTACCGCCGAGAATTCCGCAAGCAGTACGAGAGCAAGTTCGGGATGCGGGTGTGGCAGCGCGACTTCTTCGACGCCGAGATCGTCGCGTGCCCCGACGAGTCGGTGGTCGGTAAGTCGTTCGGCCAGGTGGGCCTCGATCGCGGCGGCCTGCACCCCGTCGACGCGTTCCTCGACCTCGTGCTCGAGCACGGGACGGCGTTGCGCTGGCGTACGACGATCTCCAATCACCGGCCCGAGGTGCTCAAGAAGCTGGCGCGGGATCCCGGCATCCAGATGGGTTTCTCCGATGCGGGTGCGCATCTGCGGAATATGGCCTTCTACAACATGAACCTGCGCCTCCTGCGTCATGTCCACGAAGCGCAGAAGGCCGGTAGGCCGTTCATGACGGTCGAGCAGGCGGTGCACCGCCTGACGGGCGAACTCGCCGACTGGTACCGCATCGACGCCGGCCATCTGCGTGTGGGCGACCGCGCCGACATCGTCGTGATCGACCCCGAGCGGTTGGACGAATCGCTTCAGACCTACGCCGAGTCACCGGTCGAGCAGTACGGTGGCCTGTCCCGGATGGTCAACCGCAACGACGACACCGTGCGCGCGGTCTTCGTCACCGGCCGCGCCGTATTCCTCGACGGCGAGCCGACGGACGTCGTAGGCGCGCAGCGCACCGGGAGATTTCTACGGGCCGCGCACAAGGCGCCGGCTCAGACGATCCACGAATCGGAGTTGACAAGTGTCAGTTGAGGATACGGTGCTGGGCATGTGGAAGGCCCTGTCGGCGCGCGACTGGGAGCTCTTGCCGACCTTCCTGTCTGACGACTGCATCTATTGCGATATGCCACTGGGGCCGGCGCTTTCCACTCGGGGACCCGAGGACATCGTCGCGAAGCTCAAGGTCGGACTCGAACCGTTGGCATCGTATGAGAATCATGACGGCGTTCTGGTCAGCAACGGCGACGACGTCCTGTACGAGCACTCCGAAACCTGGAAGTGGGTCAGCGGCGAGACCGCTCTGCTGAGGTTTGTCACAGTGCACAAGGTCCACGACGGCAAAATCACGGTCTGGAAGGACTACTGGGATATGGGCGGGCTGACCAACACCGCGCCCGCGACCTGGCTCGAGGATGTGACGGCGGCATATGCCGTGCCGATGTTCGATGCGACCGGTCTGATCTGACGAGTCAGCCTAGCGCGTAGACGCGCTCGGCATTACCTCGGGCAATCAGGTCCACGACGCGCACAGCGTCGGACTCACTCCATTCGCCGGCGTCGACGAAACCCTGGAACACATCGCGGATTCCATTGCGCCACAAACGCGCTCCGAGGTAGTGCAACTCCGCGGGACCGAATCCGTCGGACGAATAGAGAATTTTGCGAAACGGCGCCATCTCCACCAACCTGCCGATGAACGCCGACGACCGCGCGCCGAGAAAGTTGATGGCCAGCCCACCGTCGAGATTGACGTTGTTGAACGCCTGCGCCAGATAGCCCGCCTCGCGTTCGTAGGGGTAGCAATGCAACAGCACGATCGGCACATCACCGCTGCATCGCAGGAAATCCAGGAGATAGAGCGGATTCGTCGTGCGCAGGTCGCAGTCCCGATCACCGAAGCCGACGTGAAATTGAATAGGTTTCCCCAGTCGCAGCGCCTGATACAAGCCGAACCGCAGCAGAACGCGGTCGGTCAGGCGCGCCTCTCCACTGTCGCGCCATCGCTGGGCCGCCGTTGCGACCTCGGCGGCGGGAGGCTCCGAGAGGTCACCGGCGAACCCGCCGCGGTACGCCAGAATCGACTTGGTCGCCACCGCGGTCGCCGCCCGCTCATCCAGGATCTCGGCAAATACCGACGCATAGTCGCCTGGTGCCCGAACCGCCTGTTCGGCCACCGATTCCAGCCGGACAATCTCATGCACCCGGCCCACCGACAGGTCGTCGAGCTCCGCCAGATCGGCGACCCCGGTGGCGAATCCGGTGTCCACCAGCCAGTCGGACACCCTGGCCGATGACAGGAACAGCCGGGCGAGATCGGCTTCGGAGCGTTCGAGACGGGCCCGCCAGTACGAATCGGCGTCGACGTGGCGCGGCAGCCCGAGCAGCGGTGCGCAATGGGCACGAACCGCGAACCCGAGTTGGGTGTCGAACGCGGAATCGAAGTCGGCCAACGGTTCGATGTTGGCCTCGTTGAGACTGTCCTCGAACCGGCGGCGGTCCACCGGCGCCAACCGGCAGCCATGCACGTGGTGGTCGATCAGCGACACGCCGTCGATGTGCTCGGCCATTCTGGTCACACGCGCTCACACACTCCAGGCCAGGCGGAACTTCTCCGCCAGTTCTTCGGGCGTCAGGTCGCCGTAGTTCTGCTGCTCGTAGCGTCGCACCGCGACCACGGCGTCCACCGGCTCGTCACCGAGAATCCCTCGCAGCAAGCCGGATTGGTCGAGAACGTCGATCGCCTCCGCCTGATCGCGCGCCAGCAGTCGGATTCCGGCCTTGTCGCGTTCGGCGTCGGTCAACGAGTCGGGGTCGACGGTGACCTCGGGCGGCGCCGTGAGCTTTCGCTCGATGCCGTCGAACGCGAGACCGAGCATCGCGGCGGTGGCCAGGTAAGGGTTGGCCGACGGGTCGATGATCTTGACCTCCACATTGGCCCCCTGCGGGTTGCTCGGCCCGCCGATGAGGTAACGGACTGCCGCCTCGCGGTTCTCGGTTCCCCAGCAGACGTGCGCACCCGACCAGTGGCCGGGCTGCATACGCAATCCGGACAGCACCGAGCCGCACAGGATGCCCTGCGCTTCGGGCAGACCGGCCAGCAATCCGGCGACCGCGCTCTCCCCCTCCGGCGTCATCCCGGCAGCGCCCGAACCGCCGGAGAACAGCGGCACATCGCCCCGCTTCATCGAGAAGTGTTGGTGGGAGCCAGATCCGACGCTTCCCGCGAAGGGTACCGGCGAGAGACTGACCCGGAGCCCGTACTTCCGGGCGACCCGGCCGATGATGATGCGCGTCAGCACCAGCGCGTCGGCCGCGGCGACCGGCGGCTGTGGTGACAAGGAGATCTCGAACTGATTCCTGCCGTACTCGGGGTGGAACTGTTCGATCGTGACACCGGAGTTCGTCGCGGCGTCGGTGACGTCGCGGACGAAACCCTCGAACTCGAGCACACCGGCAAGCCCGTATTGCGCCCACAGGTGCGACGGAAGCTCGCTGCCGTCGGGTCCGACGAGGACGAACTCCATCTCGTGTCCGACCACCGTGTCGATGCCGGCCTCGGCGATTCGGTCGGAAACCCGGCTCAGGGTGCCACGGCTGCAATAGGGATCCGGTGAACCGTCCTGGTTGAAGAAACCGCCGGGCGCCCAACACAACCCGTCGCCGAGGATGCGCAACGCGCCGAGGTCGATCCGGATGCGCTGATCGCCCACCACCCCGATGGCGTCGCCGAACACGATTCCGGTCTGGTCGATGGCGAAAACGTGAAAGACGGGGCTGGCACCGAGTCCGGGATCGGCGAACGCCCCCATCCGGCGCAGCGGAACGGTCTTGGCGTGTGTGAGGCCCGCCGGGTTCACGACGGTGCCGATCAACGTGGCGACACCGTCGGTCTCGAGTTGGGCGATGGCGGCTGCGGCGAGAGGTTTTGCGGCGCGCGACGTCATTACGCCATTGTGCGCGGTGTCGCCTCGGCTACAGCGTGATCTTGCAGGTTTGGCCGATGTCCAGCGTGCGCAGCATTCGGCCCATGCCGAGCCACATCGCACACGACAGCGCTAGGTCGGTGAGCAGCTCGTCGGAGAAGTGCTCGCTTGCGCGCGCCCAGAAATCCTCGTCGTCACGCAATCCGGTGTGGTCGCCGGCGAAGCGCTCGGCGAACTCGGCGGCGATCCGCTCCTGCGAGCTGTAGCCGGGCCACGTCCGCCACTCGGCGGCATGGTCGTAGAGGTCCTCGTCGACCCCAGCGGCGATGCCTTCGGAGTCGCGGGTGTTCTGGCACACCACGCATTCGTTGTCGAGCGCGATGACCATCCGCGCCAACTCGCGAACGCGCATCGGGAGGCGGTTCTTGTTGTAGACCGCGTTGGTGAATCCGGCCATCGCGACACCGATATCGGGTGACTTCACCACCCAGGCTGCGGCGTCGTCGTCGGCGAAAGGTCCAATTCGGCTCATGACGGCATCGTACGCCGGAACCGTCCCGAATTGGAACACGTTCTAGTTTTCCGCCTATTCCGCACCACGCAAGACCGCCGCCACCGTCAACAGGAGAATCTTGAAGTCAAGCGCGAGCGACCAGTTCTCGATGTAGTAGTTGTCCCATTCGACCCGGTCCGCGATCGAGGTTTGCCCGCGCAGCCCGTGCACCTGTGCCCAGCCGGTGATGCCGGCCTTGACGCGGTGGCGTTCGCCGTAACGGTGAATCTGTATTTCGAAGAACTCGACGAATTGCGGTCGTTCTGGACGCGGACCGACGAGGCTCATCTCCCCCTTGAGGACATTGATCAATTGCGGCAGCTCATCCAGCGACGTCGACCGCATGATCTTGCCGATACCGGTTCGTCTGTCCACACCTTCGACACCGCCAGGGGCCGAACTCGACTTCAGTTCGAACTCTGCGTCTGAAGCTGTTTCCGGCCGCATGGTGCGGAACTTGAGGCATTGGAAAATCCGTCCGTCGCGTCCGATCCGGTCCTGCTTGAAGAAGATCGGTCCCGGTGAGCTGAGCCGAACCAACAGGGCCAGCGTGATGAGCAAGGGGGAGATTGCGAGCAGCCCCAGGGCAGCCGCGACGCGATCGATCATGTGCTTGGCGTCGAACTGCCAGCCGTGCGGGTCGGCGCTCGGCAGGGACATCAGCGGAAGGCCCCCGAGATGGTCGACCGTGGCGCGCTCGGCGACCGCGTCGAACATGCGGGGCACCACCCACACCCGCGCTTTGTAACGGTGAGCAACCCGAACGACGCGGGTCAGAGACTCGTCGCGGACCTGCGAGAAGGCGATCAGAACGGCCTCTGCCCCGGTCTGCTCTATCGCTGGGCCAATCGACTCGGGGGTGCCGAGAAACGGGACATCCGGATTCGCATCGAATCTCGCTGCCGAACCTTCGGCATCGAGAAGGCCGACCGGCGTCAGGCCGTACTCGGGGAAAGACCGCAGACGTTCAACGATTCGGCTCGCGACTTCCCCGCTGCCGATGATGAGGGCGGGCGCCATGAAATGGTTGTTCTTCCTCAGACGCTTCCGAATGAGCGAGTGGAAAAAGTGCGGTATCGGCATCAGGACGGCGGCGCAGACCCACATCTTGGAGACCAAGGCCCCGGCACCAGTACCCGTCTGGGTGAGCGTCATGATGCCGAGCACGAAAACAGCGGCAAGTGCGACGTTGGTCTGGATCGGCCCGAACTCGTCGATGAAGTGCCGGCCGAGCTTATGTCGGTACAGCTTCTGCACCGCGAACAGGAATACGACAAAGGGCACGAACAAGGTGACCATCCACGATGCCGGCGGAAGTTGCTCCGACATCGACGACCACCACAAACCGATACCGACCGCCGCCGACGCAGACACGATGTCGATGACGACGGCGACCACCGTGCCGATTCGACCGATACGAACCAAACCGGCGAGTGCCTTGTTCGTCTCGCGCACACCGAGGCGCTGCCGATCGGTGTGTTCGTCGGGCGCCGCCAGGATTGTTGGCGATTTCGTCATATCGGTCGGTGGAATATTTTTGCGCCCGCAAGGTCGGCCATGTCCTGCAGGACGAGGATCTGACCGCCCGACCAGTTGAGCGGCCGGGTATCCCAACTGAAGAGCGAACCGATCGCGTCGTCGTCGTCACTGAAAATCGGAACACCCGCGTACGCCCCGACTTCACCGCTGAGCACGAGCGGATGGTTTGCCAACAGGGGGTGCACGGTGGCGTCGTCGACAATGAACGGGATGCCGCTGACCACGGTGAACTTGCCGATCGACAGTTTGGCGGGGCGCACCCTTTCGCCGTCACCGTGAACGGCGTTGCGCCCGATGATCAGTTCCCTGCTGTCGTCGAGCAGCGACACCGCAGCGAAAGGCGTTGCCAGCGCTTCTGCCGTCAACAACGCGACGGTATCGAGGGCGCCGCTCTCAGGCGTGTCCAGCAGGCCCGTGCTGTGCAGAGCGGCGAGGCGCGCCGGGTCGCTCAACGAGGGCTGAATGATGGGTTCCAGCGCGTCGGGGTTGCCCGAAAGCTGTTGAATCAACAAATGCGATGCAGCGTCGTCCACGCCGACGCCGACAACAGTCGCTATCAACCCTTCTTTGAGTTCTCGCTTTTCAGCATCAGACAGCCCCGTCGCAGCTTGCCACCCGTTTGACGGCGTTGCGTCCCCCACAAGACTCAGCGTAAATCGCCGGGACCCTTCTGGGGCGAAGAGCGCAATCTCCACACCGCGATGCCACGAATCTGACGTCACGCCGGTGTGTTTTCGCGCTTTGATCCCAATACCGAGCGCGCATGGCAAGCTACACGAGGGCTTTGTCTAGCCGTCGGTTCTGGTTCCCAGGGGTGGCACCACGGCGGCGACGACGAAGGAGGAGGACGAGATGAGCGACTTTTCCACTCGGACAACGGAGTCCGGTGTCGTCGTGGTTCGGCCGACCGGAAGGCTGAACATGGTGGCCGCACCCGCGCTACGAAAACAGCTGAACGACATCGTTGATGGTGGCGTCAGTCGAATCGTCGTCGATCTCAGCGCCACGGAATTCATTGATTCGTCCGGTTTGGGCGCGTTGATCGCGGCCCTGAAGATTGCGCGGAACGCGGGTGGCGACCTGCGTATCGCGGCCCCCACCCAGCAGGTGTGCACCGTGCTGGAGCTGAGCAACCTCGACCGGGTCTTGCGATCCTATGCGTCGGCGGACAGCGCTTTCGAATGAGCGAGCACGCGATTGACGTCATGACCGGTCCCGACACGCTGGCGGTGATCCAGGAAACACTCGAGTCGGCATGGGCGGAAGAAGAAGTTTCCGAGCACACCAAGATGTGCATCGAACTCGCGGTCAGTGAGATCGGTACGAACATCATCGCGTACTCAGGTGACGGGCGGCCGGTGCGCTTGCGCATGGTGGTGGACGTGCGGCCGGAAAGCGTGGCCGTCAGCTTCACCGACGATGGCCATCCTGCCGAGGTAGACCTGGCCCGGATAACCATGGCCGACGAGGCCGCCGAAAGCGGCCGCGGACTGGCACTCGCACATCGCGTACTCGACGAGCTGTCCTACTGGCGCGACCAGAAGGGCAATCACTGGACGCTGACTCGGCGTCGTTCCGAATGAGTATGCGCGGCTTCCAGTGACGGGCACGGCTGAATTGGCTGACCAGGTCACGTCGAGCCCGCGCTTATCGCACGCTGGTCATGGCTCGGACACACCGCGTTTCCGCATTGCCAGGTGGCAGATTCCCGACGCCGTATTCATCATCGTCATGCTGCTCGCTTTGGCCGTGGCGACGGCGATCACCCTGAAGCTCCAACCGTCGGGCCTGTTGACGCCGCCATGGTCGCCGGCCTCGGGCATAGCTCTGGGCCTGGGCATCTGTTTTCGGCGACGGTACACCTGGATGCTTGCGTTGGCAGTTGCGGCCGTATCGTTGCCGATCTTAGTGTGGTTGGGACGGCCTACACCCCTCGCTGCCGCGTTGATAGCGGCCCTAGCCGTCGAGATGATTGTCGGTACGCTACTCCTTCGCGGTCGCCAGGACCGCCGACCGAAACTGTTCACTCCGAGCGATCTGGCCAGGTTTCTGGCGATCGCGCTGGTGTCGGCGACGCTCTACGGCGTACTGGCCTCCGCCGCCTTTTATCTGCTCGGGTATCCGGCCGGGGCCGTGGAAACGCTCCAGACCGGTGTGCTCAAGCATGTTGCGGGAATGGCGCTTCTCACTCCGCTGCTCATGGCGCCGACTTACCGGATACAACGGGCAGGCTACGCCGAAACAGTGGGACACGTCATCTGGACGCTGGGAACCGCCACCGGTGTGTTCATATTCGACGACACGCTACTGCCGTTGGCGTTTCTGACCTTTCCGTCCTTGGTGGCCGCGGCGCTTCGACTGTCGACCCTGCAGCTGTCCCTCGTCCTCATCGGAGTTGCGAGTATTGCATCGCACGGCAGCGTGAACGGCTTGGGCCCATTCGCATTCGATCAGCTGGGTGGGCCGACGGGAGTTGCCTTACTACAGGCCTATCAGTTATCGATAGTCGCGGTCTTGCTCACGCTGTCCCTTCTGGTGGGATCCGAGCGGGAGATGTCATCGCGGCTCCACGAGAGCGAGGAGTTGTTCCGCAAGAGCTTCAACTCGTCGGTCGCCGGCAAGCTGATGGGCGTCCGTACGGACGATCAATGGATTGTCGAGCGAGCCAATCCTTCGGCACGGGCTCTGTTGCCCGGGCTACAGGGTGGAATCAGGAGCCTTGACACATTGATGGGTCGCGATGCCGTTGACAAGCTTTCGCAAGCCACCGATTCCCTCGTCGACGACAGCGCCCGCATTACCGTGCAGCTCGACGACGGCCGCAGCCTCGATGTGAGTATCGCCGTGATCGGCGAGACGCCTAAAGGGACCCAGTTCGTCGTGCACTTCCACGACGTCACCGAATCGGAGCGGTTACGTCAGCTCGAACTGGAGGAAATGAACCGGGCCGCCGAAGTTCAACGAGCGCTGCTACCTGGCAAACTCCCCGAGACCCCGGGCTGGACGTTCGGCACGTCAACCAGCCCGGCCAAACAGATCGGTGGCGATTTCTACGACGTGCGCGTGCATCAACCGTCCATCGTGCTCAGCCTCGGCGATGTCATGGGTAAGGGCATGGACGCGGGAATGCTCGCCGCCGCGACCCGCACCGCGCTACGGTCCAACGATCCAGGTATGACTCCGTCGGCGGTCGTCACACGTGCGGCTGGCATTCTCGAAGGAGATCTGCGTCGCATCAGCGCATTCGTCACGCTTGCCTACGTTCAGGTCGACATCGACTCCGGTGACTTCCGGTTCGCTGACGCCGGTCACGGCTTGCACTATGTCCTCCGGACCAAATCCGGCCGGGTCGAAAGGCTGTCGTCCGACGACATGCCCGTCGGATTGGGCGACCAGTGGCGGGAACTCTCCGGCCGCCTTGCCCCGGGGGACATGATCCTGCTCGTCAGTGACGGAGTGCTCGACCTGTGGGGAGGTTCGCTGGACGGACTCGAGAACGCAATCACGCAGTGCGCCAACGGGACTGGGACGGGCCCACAGGAGGTCGTCGACTACCTGTGCGCGAATGCCGGCGAGTTACTCGACGGCGACGACGTCACCGCAGTGGCATTACGCCGTGCAGGGTGAGCCGCGCGCGGTGAGCGCCTCCACCTCCGCTGATGCCGACGCTGCGAACTCGCGTCGGCGGGGCAGGTACTCGCGCCTGACCGTACAGGGGTGGTTGATGGTCGTGTTGTGCGTGATGGGTGTGGTCGTCCTCTGCGGTTCGGCGTCCATCGCGGTGCTGCAATACCGCACCGACGCTGCTGTTCGCCAGCTGGTGGACATGACATCGCCCGCGCGTGCCACGGCCTTTCAGATGCAAGCGGGACTGCGTGACCAGGAGACCGGTGTGCGCGGCTACGTCATCACCGGAGACCGCCGATTTCTCGAGCCGTACGTCGAGGGTCAGCAGGCCGAGCAGGCCGCCGCCGCTCGGGTGCGCGAACGCTTGACGGGTAACGACGACCTGCTTGCCGATCTGGACGCGATCGAAACGGCGGCCGAGCAATGGCGCACCAGCTACGCCGAACCGTTGATCGCACGCGTGTCACCCGGTGAGCCCTACCCGCTCAGCACCACGGAGGCCGACCGCGGCAAGGCCCAGTTCGATAATCTGCGCGCCCTGTTCGACAAACAAAATGAAAACCTCATTTCGGCGAGAGACGACGCCCGCGCCCAGTTGCAGCAGTTTGAGTCATGGCTGAACCAGGTGCTGATCATTGTGTTGGTCGCGCTGGTGGGCACCGCGCTGGCGCTGACCCTTCTGGTGCGCGGTGCGGTCACCCGGCCAGTGGCCGGCGTCGCGGCGGCATGCCGGCGGATCGCCAAGGGTGATTTCGCCGCGACGATCCCAGTCGAGGGTCCCAGCGATATCCGGGGGATCGCACAGGATGTAGACGATATGCGGCGGCGCATCGTCGACGAGCTCCAGACCTCGCAGGCAGCGCGAGCCGAGCTCTACGAGAGCGAGGAGTTGTTCCGCAAGAGCTTCAACTCCTCGGTGGCCGGGAAACTGCTGGTATTCCGTGCGTCCACCCAGTGGATTGTCGAGCGCGCCAACCCCTCGGCACGTGACCTACTGCCCGGGCTGCGGGACGGAACCACGAACCTTGACCTGCTGATGGGTTCGGATGCCATGGCCGCGCTTTCGGCCGCCGCCGGTTCTCTCGCTGACGACGACAACGCACGGCTGACCTTGCAGCTGGCCGACGGGCGCAGTCTGCAGGTGAGCGTCGCCGTCATCGGCGAGAAGCCCGAAGGGACCGAGTTCGTCCTGCACTTCCACGACGTCACCGAATCGGAGCGGTTACGTCAGCTGGAGCTGGCGGAGATGAACCGGGCCGTCGAGGTGCAACGTGCACTGGTACCGGGCGCCTTGCCCGCAACGCCGGGTTGGACCTTCGGCACGTTCACCAGCCCGGCCCGACAGGTCGGTGGCGACTTCTACGACGTGCGCGTGCATCAACCCTCCATCGTGCTGAGCCTCGGCGACGTCATGGGCAAGGGCATGGACGCGGGGATGCTCGCCGCGGCGACCCGCACGGCGCTGCGCTCCAACAATCCCGCGGCGACCCCATCGACTGTGGTCAACGGTGCAGCGGGCATCCTCGAGGACGATCTGCGCCGGATCAGCGCGTTCGTCACATTGTCCTATGTCCGGGTCGACATGGACTCTGGCGAATTCTTGTTCGCCGACGCAGGTCACGGGTTGCACTTTGTCATCCGCACCCAGTCCGGCCGGATCGAACGCCTGGCGTCCGACGACATGCCCATGGGATTGGACGACCACTGGCAGGAACTCTCCGACCGCCTTGCCCCGGGGGACACCATCCTGCTCGTCAGTGACGGAGTGCTCGACCTGTGGGGAGGTTCGATAGAGGGACTCGAGGACGCGATCTCGCAGTGCGCCGATGGAAACGGGACGGGCCCGCAGGCGGTCGTCGACTATCTGTGTGCGAATGCGGACGAGATGCTCGATGGTGACGACGTCACCGCGGTAGCGCTGCGACGCAGCTGATCAGCGGAGGATGCACTACCGAGCTTGCGCGTCCGGGGCCCCGACCAGTTCGCCGCGGTCCTCCGTCCAGTTCCGCTGCACGAGCATGCGATGCACGATTCGTTCGAGCGCGGCCTCGACCTGATCGCCGTCGGGCCGTCCTTCGAACGAGGATGACATGGCCAATTTGTCGACGATGCGCCTTACGATGAGGCTGGATATCGCGTCGACCTGCTTCATTCCGGCCTGGGTGAGCCAGAGCTTGCCTCCGCCTCCCAGTACCAGTCCGTCGCGGATCAGCCCGTCGAAGGTGGGCTCGATGACCTCGTGGGGCACCCGCAGGCGCTCGGCGATGTCGGTCAGCGTGGCCGTACCGAACACCTGGTTCTGCCGATAGATCTGTAGCAACGCCCACATCTGGGTGACGTCGAGGTTGCACTCGGGGAGTTGGGCGAGACTGCGTAGCCGAATCTCGGGTGAGTCGCGGAAGATCCGTCCGATGGCCACTTCGAGGATCTTCTCGGGCGACTCGGTGCTCGGCATCCCGAAGCCCTCACCGAGGTCGCCCGCCGACACGGTTTCGATTTCGCGTAGCCGCACCTCTTTGAGGAAGAGCGACACCACGAAGCCGACAACTGCGACGGGTACCCCGCAGAGGAACACGGTGCCCAGCGAGTCCGCATACGCATCGACGATCGGTGCGGCCATCTCCGGCGATAGCACGTGCAATGCCTGCGGGGAATCCGCGGCCTCGGCGGGCGCCCCGCTGGCCACCAGCGCAGCCGGGATGAGGCCGGCAAGGAAGTTGGCGAACAGCGAACCGAAGATCGCTGCGCCGAAAGAGCTTCCGATCGTCCGGAAGAACGTGACGCCGGACGTCGCCACGCCGAGGTCGGCGAAGCTGGAGGTGTTCTGGACGACGAGAATCAGTACCTGCATACACAGGCCGATTCCTGCCCCCAGGATGAACAGCGACACCGACTGCTGCCACAGCGGCGTGGCGGCCCCCATCTGTGACAGCATCACGAACCCCACCGCCATGGTGGCGGTGCCGACGACGGGGAACACCTTGTACCTGCCGGTGCGGCCGATGATCTGCCCGCTTCCGATGGACGTGATGAGCATCCCCGCCACCATCGGCAGGGTGCGCAAACCAGATTCGGTAGCCGAGACGCCGTTGACGAATTGCATGAAGGTGGGCAGGAATGTCAGTGCACCAAGCATCGCGAATCCGACGATGAAGCCGAGAATGCAGCACACCGTGAACACCGGGCTGGCGAACAGTCGGATCGGCAGAATCGGCTCTGCGACATGGGATTCCACCCACACAAAGACTGCCAGTGCCAGAGCGGAACCGACGAAGAGGCCGATGATCATCGGAGACGACCAGGCGTAGGTGCTGCCGCCCCAGCTGGTGGCCAGCGTCAGTCCGGACGCGGCCACACCGATGAACAGGATGCCCGCATAGTCGATGACCGCCCTGCCGGCCTTGGCCAACGACGGGATGGCCAGGGTTCCGACCACGATCACGAGAACCGCGATCGGAACATTGATCCAGAACGCCCATCGCCAAGTGAGGTGATCGGTGAAGAATCCGCCGAGTAGCGGCCCGATGACGGTGGTGACTCCGAACACGGCGCCGAGGGCGCCCTGGTAGCGACCTCGCTCGCGCAACGGGATGACTTCGCCGATGACGGCCATCGCCGTGACCATCATCGCGCCACCACCAATGCCCTGCAGTGCACGCGACGCGACGAGCATCGTCATCGAGCCCGCGAGCCCACACAGGACCGATCCGGCGAGGAAGAACAGGACCGCCACCTGGAAGACGGCCTTGCGGCCGAACAGATCACCGAGTTTTCCGACGACCGCGGTGACGATCGTGGAGGCCAATAGGTAACTGGTCACCACCCAGGACTGGTGGCCCGCTCCCCCGAGGTCAGCGACGACGGTCGGCAGCGCGGTGGCGACGATGGTCTGATCCAGGGCCGCCATCAACATGCCGAGCAGCACCGCAACAAAGATGATGTTGCGGCGCCCAGGGCTGATCAGCGCGCTGGGAGATTCGCAATCCGCGACTGCTGTATCGGTTCGCGTGCTCGTCATACCTACCTTCCTGTGGCGTCGTACCCATCAGACCTATCGTTAGATAGGCTATGAAAGTTACGACACCGCGGGAAGATCAGGCTCCGCGATGGCGACGGTTTGACCGTGGACTAGGCGCTGGTTGGCGGCCGCGACACGCACTGGGCCGAGTACAGCTCGACGCCGAGCTTGTCCATCAGCTGGAGTTGGGTTTCGAGGTAGTCGATGTGCTCCTCTTCGTTGGCGAGGATGCCCTCCAAGAGGTTCGCCGAGGTCGCATCCTCCTTCTCGCGGCACATGATGATGCCGGGCCTCAGCCGCCCTACCACCTCGTATTCGATCGCCAGGTCGGCCTCGAATTGTTCACGCAATGTCTGCCCAATTCGCAGCGAGAACAGCCGCTGATAGTTCGGCAGGCCGTCGAGAAGCAGAATTCGGTCAGTGATCGACTCGGCGTGCTGCATTTCTTCGAACGACTCTTTGCGCGTATATTCAGCAAGCTCGGTGAATCCCCAATTCGCCTGCATCTTCGAATGCAAGAAATACTGGTTAATGGCGGTCAATTCGCTCGTCAGTTGCTCATTGAGCAATTTCAGAACGTCGGGATCCCCTTGCATCTCGCTCCTAGGCAACTTGAGGGCTGACAGTTGTCGCTGTGGGTGGTGCCATACCCAATCTAGTGCAGGAAATGAGTACTGGCGCATCCTTTACGTTGCGCGGGCGTGTTTTCAGGGTGATCGCGAACGATCGTGACACCGGCGGGGCGCAGATCAGGTACCTACTCTGGACTGCCTAGGCTAAGTAAGGTTAGACTGCGCTAACGCTTGCAAGCCTGGCCTATGGATAGGGAATGGGAATGGGTGATTTCGATCTGCACTCTCTTATTCTCGCCTGCGATTTCCGCGTCGATGACGTCGATCGCATGTGGACATGGTTGAAGAAGCATTCAGACGGACTCGCCGCTATCGGAGCCCACCATGTCGTTCTCTACACATCGATATGGGAACAGAACCGAGTATTGGTGACCATTGGTATTCGGCACGTCCGTTCGATGCGGAAAGTACTGCGGTCACCCGAGATTTTCGAGTGGTTCAACATTTCGGGTGCCGACGACATTCCACCGATTTTCGGTGGCGAGGTCGTCGAAAAGATCGATCTGTACCCGCCGTCAGCCGACGAACATGTCGGCCGGGTCGTCGTCGGCGTCATGTCCTCGGTCGAAGACGTCTCTGCACTGATGGTCAAGGTGCACGACGGACTCGACCGCTTCAAACGCGGCGGAGTACGCAAGATCTGGGTTTATCGCGCGCTCGACGACGGACAGGAAGTGATGATCCTGCAGGAAATCGAGGACGAGACCGCGGCTCGGCAATGGGTAGATCATCCGGATGCGGCCGCGGAATGGATGTCGAATGCGGGCCTCGGGCCCTACCCCACCCAGTTCGTGGGCAGATTCGCCCACCTCATGAGCATCGACGAGCAGAGCTGAGCCGCCGATGTTCGTATGCCTGTGCATGGGAGTGACGAGCCACGACGTCGACCAGCTCGTCGCCAACGGCGCCTGCACGTCCAAGCAGATCACCGAAGCCTGCGGCGCCGGAGGCGACTGCGGCCGATGCCGCCGTACATTGCGCGCCATCATCGCGACCCATCACGATGTCGCCGGCTGCCCGTCGAAGAACGGCTGCGCGAAAAGAACGCTGAGCCGGTAGGACCTTAGGGTCCGCGTTCGTTGTTGCCGTCGTCCTTGTCTGGTGGTCGGAGGAGTAGTTCGGGGCGGTGGTGGTAGTTGATGCGGGTTTGGCCCGTGTCCAGTGCGGGTGGTGGGTGCCACTCGGCGTCGCCGTGGTCGTTGATGGTGGTGGTCCACCCGTTGTCCTTGTCGACGAGGCGGTTGTCCGGTCCACACGCCAGGGTCATCTCGTTGACGTTGGAGTTGCCGCCGTCGGCCCAATCCTGCAGGGCGTGATGCACCTGCGCTCCGTAGGCCGGCACCGCGCAGCACGGTTTGGTGCAGCCCCCGTCGCGCGCGATCAGCATGATCCGCTGCGCCGGCGACGCGGTCCGTTTGGCGCGGAACAGGTCCAGGGCTTGCCCGGTGGCGTTGTCGAACACCGCCAGCCAGTGGTGGGCGTGGGCGGCCAGGCGGATCACATCCTTGATCGGTAGGAGGCTGCCACCGCCGGTGGTACCCACGCCCGCGCGGGATTCGAGGTCGTGCAGGGTGGTGCGGATGATGATCGAGGTCGGCAACCCGTTGTGCTGACCCAACTCGCCCGACTCCAACGCGTTGCGCCCGATCGCGATCAGGGCGTCGTGTTGGCGTTGGGCCAGGGTGCGGTGATCGGTGTCGATCTGTTCCTGTGAGGGGGTGCCGCTGACGCAGGGGTGGTCGTCGTCGGGGTTGCACATGCCGGGGGCGGCCCATTTGGCGAAGATGGGTTCGAGCACCGCCCACGCTTCCGGCGTCAGATCGCCCTTGATGGCGACCATGCCGTCACGGCCCTGCGGACCACAGATAAAGCCGCGCTTCCGCTGGCGTTCGGTGTCGTCGGGTTCCGGACCATCCTGATCCAAGAGGAACAGCATGGTGGTGGCGGCCCTGCCCAGTTCGTAGGGGCCGACACCGACCGCGATGCGCACCAAGTCTTCTTCGATCTGTTCGCGGGTCGCAGCATCAACCCAGCCGGGAATCCGACCCATGGCGTCGCGGATCTTCTCCACATGCTCGCCGGTGATCTGCCCCGCGGCCTGCGCGGCGGCTGCGGCGGCCAGCACCGGCGCCAACGGTTCGCCGGTCAACGCCCGCCGCGGCCCGAGTACCTCGGCTTCGGCCAGGCGGCGGTTGGCCTCGGTCGCCGAGATCCGCCACCGGATGCGCAGTACGTCTTTCCAGTTCTTGGCACCCAACTCCTTGGGTGTGGTCTCGACCTGCAGCCGGGCCAGCGCGCGATGCCACTGCGCGGGCAGCTGGCACGACAGCGTCTCCAACTCGTCGAGCACGTCGAGCAGTTCGCGGTGGGTGAGCATGTCCAGGTCGCAGCCGGCCAGCGATTCGTGGGCGGACCGCAGTGCGGCCATCGCCACCTGAACCGGAGTCGCCAACATGATTCGAACATACATTCGACCACCGACAGCAGAATCCGGAATGTGACAACAGAAACTAAAGTGACAGAGGAGATTTCAGCCGCGAACGACCGCGGCGGTTTCGGCCGACGCCTACTGACCCTTGCCGGTGAAATCCGCCAGCGCGGCGGCATTGGCAGCCGCGCCCATCAGGACCGCGAAGTGCCCGTTCTCTCTTTCCGTCGCCGCGGCGATGCCCTCGCGGGTCGGCGCGATGATCGTCTGCTTGACGGCCATGAGACTCGAAATCGGCCGGGAGGCAAGGATTTCGGCATGACGGCGAGCCTCGGGTAACAGATCGTCGGGCTCGCAGACCTTCCAGACCAACCCCATCGCCTGCGCCTCCTCGGCACCGACCCATTCCGAGGACAGCAACAGCCATGCGGCGTTCTGCCGGCCCATCAACCGTGGCAACAGGTACGACGACGCCGCCTCCGGCGCCACGCCGAGGCTGGTGAAGGGGGTCTTCAGGCGTGCGGCCGAGGACATGAACGCCAGATCCGCATAACCGAGGATCGTCGCGCCGATGCCCACCCCCACTCCGTTCACCGCAATGATCAACGGTTTGGGGAAGTCTGCGAGCGCCTCGATCATCGTCGAGAAGTGGCTGCCCTTCTCGTTGAACTCGGGATCGGTGATGCGCCTCTGCATTTCGTTGAGGTCGTTGCCGGCGCTGAATGCCCGCCCGGCACCCGTCAGCAACACCACGGCGACTTCCGGATCGGCGGCGGCCTCGTTCAGCGCGGTCGCGGTGGCGAAGTACAGCTCCTCGTTGAACGCGTTGAGGACGTCGGGCCGATTGAGCGTCAGCGTCCGCACCCGCTGGTCGTCGGCAATCTCGAGAATCACGCGAGTGAGCGTATGCGCTAACCGTTGCTGTACACCCGGGTGGGTGCGATTAGGACGACGGTCCTGCGCTGCTCGGCCATCACGCGGTCGTATTCGTCCCAATCATCGTGTGTTCCACCGGCGGCGGTGAACACCTCGCGCAACAGCAGCCGAAGCTGTTCGGTATCGGCGAGCCAGCCTTGCGGATCGTCGGGTCCCACCAACTCGGCGGTGCCCTCCACCGTGGCCCACTGCCATCCCTTACGGAACGTGACCGCCAGTTGTGGACGTGCGCGCAGGTTCGCCAGTTTGACTTTGCCGTAGGTGACGAAGCCCAGGGCCGGCTGCCCCGTCGCGGGATGGGTGAGCACACCGACGTTGACCAGTGACGCCTGGACCGTGGCGTCGGCGCGCACGCTCGAGACCACAGCGAGGCCGCTGTCGTCGGCCGCAAGGGCGAAGGCTTCCTCCAGTGTGGGCATCTGACCTCACCCGATCCGGTTGTCGGTGACGAACGGCGTTCGGTAAACGTAGCGGCTCGTCGGCACGGTGTCGACGTTGCGGTTCGCGCCGAATGCCGAGGTGCTGGCCACCATTCGGTCCATCCGGCGGCTCAGTTCGGCGTCGTCGGGAGCGCCGAAGAACGCGTGCAGATCGCTTATCGCCGCTTCGGGAAAGAGCTCTTCGACGATCGCGTCGATCGGCGGGGCGTCCGGAGTCAAGGCGCGCACCACCGCGTTCTGGGTGTAACCGAACGTGGACTGCGTTTCGATGGCCACCGGGGTGTGGTCGATGTGCCAGCGCCGCAGCCAGGTCGCCTCGTCCAAGTCCTCAGGCCTGCGCAGCAGCGCGATGTTCGCGAAGCCGTCCGTTCGCGCGCCGGCTGCGGTGGCGGGCGGCGGCAACGGCACCGATTCCGTGACCAGATAAGCGGCGACCTCGTCCGCCTCGGACGCCAGCCGGGACAACGCCGCAGTCACCGGCTCGGCGTACGACTGATGCGCCCATAGGGTGACGAACCCGACGACCGGCGGCTCCAGCGTCGTCAACGTCATGATCGAGTTGCGCACGACGCCGTCCCGCACATTGACCGTCAGTCCAGGCAATCCGAGCTCGAGCAGGTCCGCAACGACGTCGGTCCGCATCCTCGTGCACCATGCGTCATCCGCATCCGCGCGCCGAAGCGCGATGATCACCTTCTCCACCGGTCGAACCTACCGCGAGGACGTGGTCAGGCTTCCAGCCTCGCCCGGATGCTCGCCAGCCGCTGTTTGAGTTCGGCCTCGTCGATGACGCCTCGGCTCACCAGAGAGTGCGCCAGCGACATCAGCTGGTTCTCGGGATACGGCAGATTGGAGTACAGCGTCGCCGATAGCGCGTCCTCCTCGTCACGGCGCTGCTTGAAATCAGGGATGTTCTCGTCACACGAGGCGCGGTCCAAAGCGTCGCACATGCCGTCCAGACTCGACTTCCACGGTGGCACAGGATTTTCGACGCCCCACTTGGCGGCCATCCGGTACCAGACCTGATCGCGCTCGACGATCTCCTCCAGCGGTGCGATCCGGGATGACCCGATCGACGCGGGACCGTCGGCGGCGTTCATCCGGCGTTGCCCGGATGAATCGCGGGGCGGGTGTCGACGATCATGTTGGTCGTGACCCCCGCCTTCGGCAGGGCTACGCCGATCAGGCAGTCGCGGGTGATGATCTCGACGAGCTGATCCTCGGTCCAGCCCTCGGTGCCCTCGGGCTGCAAGGGCATCACCATGAATCGGTGCTTCTGGTTGGAATCCTGGACATGGACCGTGATGTCGTCCGGCAGGTACAGCCCGAACTCCGCCAGCACCTGCCTGGGCCAGCGGACCAGACGCCGACGATAGTTGGGGGTACGGTACCACTCCGGTGAGTTGCCGAGTATCGGTCTCGGATAGCACGAGCACAGCGCGCAGACGATGACGTTGTGCACCGTAGGGGTGTCCGCGAGGATCTGGAATGCGGTGAAGTCGCTCGGCGTGCCCCAGCCGGTGGGATGCAGCCAATCGACGCCGACCTCCTTGCTCGCCGTCATCGGTTCGGCAAGAGCGAGTTCCTTGAACGCCGGATCGAGCCACGCCTTGGCCACCAGGCGCGCGGCGGGAGTCGGCCCGATCTGCTCGGCGAACTCGGTCATCAAGCGGTGCTCCACGGCCGTGAAGATGCCCTTCTCGATGCACAGTTCGCGAAGTGCGATCTCCAGAACCTCGAAGTCGGTGATCTCGTCGACCATCGGCGCGACGGTCCGGTCGTGGTCGTGGTCGTGGTCGTGACCGTGGTCAGACAAATCGAAATCCCTTCTGTCAGAGTCTATTTGGCGGCGTCGAGCCAGTGTTCGGGTATCTCGGTCGATATGACGTCGTGGTCGGTTCCGGTGTAGCCGTACCAGAGGTCGGCCATGTTGAACCTGACGACGTAGAACCACTCCGGCTTTGCGGGGCGATCCCAGGTTTCGTCCTCGGCTGCCGGGCTCTCGTAGGCGACGGCCTCGATTTCGCCGGTCGCACCGCGCACGTATTCAGGGGTGCGCGTGTAGAAGATCACCGGGAGTTCGCGGACCACGACCGGGTCACCGACCTTGAACCTGGGCGTCCCGGCCTGACCGGAATAGCACTGCGGATCGCCCTTCCCGTTCGCCTCTTCGGCGTGCTCGTTGCGCTTGACGTGCGACCCGTCGCCCTCGGACTTCGGTTTGGCCTCCAGCGTCTTGCCCTCGAGCCCACCGGCGTAGCGCTGTTGGACCTCGGCCATCCGCTCGCTCAACTCGGTCAGCCCGATGTGGTGCTTCTCCACCAGAACGCGAGCGACAGCGAGCAACCAGCGGCCGTAGTACGGCAGGCCGAGATACTCCGCGCGCCCGACGTCGACGTTGCCGATGCGCCGTCGCTCCTCCGACAGCCAGATCCCGCGCCAGCCCAGCACCTCGCAGATGACGTACGTCATGTGTTCCCAGAGCTCGTACTGCTTGTTCTCGTATTTCATCGGCGCGTCCGGCTCGCCGCCGACGTCGTGGACGGGCTTGAGGTACGCGGTGATACGGCCGTGGTCAAGCATGTCCGGCGTCGGCGCATCGGGAAGTTCGGGGTATGCCGATTTGAGTCGGGACGTCAGTTCGAGTTGAGCCGCCCGCTCTGCTGCAGTACTCATCAAGTGCCCCTTCGTCGGCCGGACATGCCGGCACTCATTGCTGATCGGCGAATCTGAACGGTGGGCGGAATGCGGTGCGCCGAGCAAAATCCAGCAACGCCGTCGAACACGACAGCATCGTTGGGCATCGGCACCTCCGGCTGCTCTATAACCCAGGGCCGACTCTATCGGGCAAATTGAACTTATACAGCCAAATCGACCACGGACTCGGCTGTTGACGAATACGTAAATCCCTGTGGGTTCTTGCCATGTGCCGCAAGCTGTTTGGCGCCGGGCTCACCGAGCCTTATCACCCATCCCGAAAACGCCGCGCCGGCTTTGTCGCGCGACTCGCACCGAGTTCGGCCGTCGAGCGGCTTCGGTGACGTCAGAATGGGTGGATGACCACTGCCAGCCGGGTCTTCGAGGTGTTGAAGCCGCCCACGCCGGACCTCGGCGCGGTGGTTCGCAGCCTGCTCGGTGTCCTGGCGATGGCGATCCTCGCGCTGGCCATCGGCGGCGGTGCCGCCGCGGTGTGGACTGCCGCCGCCGGGGTGGTCTGTGGCGCGATCGCGCTGCAGGACAGCCCCGGCGGACGTGTGCAACTCGTCGTCATCGTGGCCTTGCAGATGGCCGGCGCCGTCCTCGTCGGTGCGTTGACGTCCGCCTACACCATCGTGTTCATCGTCGTCGTCGCGGTGTGGTGCCTGGCGGCCGGCATGCAGTGGGCGCTCGGGGGCCATGCTGGGCTCGTCGCCGCTGCGGGCACTGCGCTGTTGGTGATCGCACCTCCGAATGCGCCGTCGGTGACGTCGGTCGCCCTGTCCACGATCCTGACGATCGCGGCGGGCTGTGTGCAGGCGGCGCTCATCGCCGTCTGGCCTCCCCAGCGTTGGCGCACGCAGAGCGATGCGCTGGCGCTGGCGTACCGGTCCCTGGCCACCGAGGCGCGACGCATCAGCGCCGATCAAGACGAACCACCGGAGGAGGCGGCCCAGCTGACCGGGCTTCGCGACGCGTTCGCCGACACCCAGGCGACGAGGCGGCCCGAGGCTTACCACGGCGGCCATCGCCTACCCGAGCGGTTGATGGCAACACTGCTGGCGCTGCGTGGTGCCGGCACCGATGAACGCGAACGTGTCTCGCACATGCTGAACGACGCCGCGGTGGCGCTCGACGCGATCGCCGAGAACAAGCACAACGCACGACGCGAAGCCGAGCACGCCCTGGTCCGCGTCGACACCGTCGTGTCGGCCATGAAGGGGCCCGAAGCGGTAGCCGCGCAGCGGTTCTCGAAACAACTACAGCAAGCGGCCGAGTTCCGGTTTCCCGACCTCCTCCAACCGGTGGTGATCAGCCCGTTGCGGACCGCGCTCACCGAAGTCCGCAAGCACCTGACCTGGGCGTCGCCGATCCTGCGACATGCCGTGCGGCTATCGGCGGCCCTCGCGCTGGCCACCGCCGCCGACCGGTACGCCCCGATCGAGCACGGCCACTGGATCGCGCTCACCGTCCTGTTCGTCCTACGGCCCGAGACGGCGCACACCTACACCCGCTGCGTCGGCCGGGTCGCGGGTATCGCCGGTGGCATCATTCTCGCGTCGGTGATCACCACGATCTGGCAGCCGACAGGTGCGGCCGCCGCGGTGCTGACGGTGGGGTTTCTCGCGGTCACCTTCTGGGTGGTGCGATTCGGCTACCTCGCGGCGAGCGCGGGAGTTGCGACCGCGGTGGTGTTCCTGCTGGACATCGACGCCGCCGCGGCCGGCGCAACGGTGGAAGATCGGCTGTTCTCCGTCGTGATCGGCGGCGGGCTGGCGGTCATGGCGCACGTGGTACTGCCCGATGATGCGCTGACGCGGCTGCAGCAACGCGCCGGCGAATTGCTCAAGACCGAAATCGATTATGCGGCAACGGTGGTCAAGGCATTCGTCCATGAACTCGATCACCCTGCCGACGCCATGTCGGCCGCCTGGCAGCGCGCGTTCCGGGCGCGGGCCGCGTTCGAAGCCGCGTCCGGCGCGGCGCGGATGGATTCGCGGGATCTACGTCGGTGGCTGCGCTCCTATCGCACCGCGCTCAACGCGGTCACCAGCGCGTGCACGTCGCTCGAGCGCAGCCTGCCGATGCAGTCGCCCGACAAGCTGACTCCCGATTTCATCGCCGCGGTCGACGATTACGTCGAGGCGCTGCGGGGCGCGCCGCCGAATCCCGCTCTGCCGTGGACCGTCGACGACGCCGCGCTGACGGCCGCGGATACGCAGGTGCGCCAGCAGGCGGTGCTGCTGCCAGGTGACAACGGGGCGGCGCGGGTACTGGTCTCCGAGATCGGGGCCATCACGCGCAGCCTCGTCGGCATCGTGCCTAGCCGCGAGCCCACTTCGGCTGTATGAAGATGCCTTCGGCCTCCACGGTGATGCCGTCCTCGTCGGCGAGGTGGCCCGCGGCATAGGCCTTGAACCCGTCGGTCCGGGTGATCCTCGCCTCGGCGTGTAGCTCGCCGAGGCGGGTGGGCCGCAGATAGCGCAGCGTGATGGTGCCGGTGAAGCGTGGCGTTTCCTCGTTGGCCGCCACCTCACCGAGCACATGGTCGAGGACAAGCGCGGACACTCCACCGTGCACATGTCCGGGCGGCCCTTCGTACGCCGCCCCCAGGTGAAAGTCGGTGAACACCCCGCCATCGTCGTCGCGCTGGATCTGCAACGGAGGCGCGATCGGATTGCGGATCCCGATCACCGGATTTCCCCATGCCATGCGATCGCCGCCCGTGGTGAAGCGCACGCCGAAGGGACCCTCGCATTGGCGGGACCGCAGCCGCGCCGTCGCCGCGCCGATCTCGGCCGTCACCTCGCCCACGGTGTCGGCGTCGACCTCGGTACGGATCGTCGCGTCGATGAGCTCGCGGACCGCGGCAGCAAGGGGCTCGTATACGGCGCGCATGCGTTCGACCTCCGCCGAGGACACATCGCCGATGTCGGTGTACTGCACCACCCGTGCACTAGAACACGTTCTAGTGAAGGTTGTCGAGTCGCCCCGCGAGGAGTGGCGCTTCACCCGACGAGATCAGCGAGCGCCGCGCGGGCGGCGGCGACACGGCGTCCCCGTTCGAGTTCGATCAACGCGCACTCCGCCGTCGCGGCAACCCACAGTCGCGCCGCCTCCCGAGGTTGGGCGCTGCCGAGCGCCGCGAAATCGGCAGCCACGACGTCGATATTCATCCGGTTGCGTCGCGTCACCTCGTCGGCGATGGGGAGATGGCCGCGCGCCTCCAGCAACAACGCCTTCACGCCACGATCGCGAAGACAGGCGTCGAGGTAGGTGTCCGCGGCGGCAGCCAGGCGGTCCCGACCCGGTTCCAGATCGGCGATGACGGCCGCCACCTCCTCGAAGAGCACGTCGTGAAAGCGGCGGTGCAGTGCGACCAGATAGGACACCCGATCCCGAAAGTGGTGGAAGAACGTGCCTTTCGACACGCCTGCCGCCGCCACGACGGCGTTGACGCTCAGCCCCTCGAGCCCGAGGTCCTCGGCGAGCACCAAACCCGTCTCGATCAGGTTCGCGCGTGTCTGCTGGGCCGCAGCCACCCGCTTGTTGGCCACTTCCACGCTGCCTCCCTTGCCAGGACGTCGACTTCGGCCTAGTGTAATTGACCGACCACCCGGTCAATGAAAGGTCCCACCGATGCCCACTCAGCACACATCACTGGGAACCGTCTCCTACACCGATGAGGGTTCGGGTCCTCCGATCCTGCTGTTACACGCGGCGCTTCACGACCGCAGCGACTTCGACACCGTGCGCGCGGACCTCGGCCGAGGCCGTCGTGTGCTCACCCTCGATTGGCCGGGTCACGGCGAGTCTCCCCTGCCGCCTGCGCCCCTGCGCGCAGTTCAACTCGGCGACCTGCTGGTTGAATTCGCCGACGGTCTCGAGCTGGACAATCTCGTCGTCATCGGCAACTCCGTCGGCGGATACGCCGCATGCCGGCTCGCGCTCGAGCGCGCAGAACGGGTTTCGGGTGTGGTCCTCGTCAACACCGGGGGTTTCACGCCGCACAGCGTCGTCACCCGTGCGCTCTGCGCTGCGATGGGGCGCACAGCCGTCATCAAGGCCGTGTTCGGCGTCTTCGTCCGCGCATACATGCAGCCGAAGACCCCGGCGGACAAGGCGGTCACCCGCCGCGTCGTCGGCCGGGCGAAAACCGCCGATGGCGCGAAAACCGCTGCGGCACTGTGGAGGAGCTTCGTCGAGCCCGGCCACGACCTGCGGGGGCGTGCCGCCAAGATCGCCGCACCGGTACTGATCACGTGGGGCGCCAAGGATCCGAGCGCCCCGATGCGTTGGGGCAGGAAGGTCGCCGAGGCCATTCCCGGATCGACGTTCGAAGCGTTTCCGACGGGACACGTCGTGTTCTCGTCGGAGCCGGCGGCCTGGCTCGGTTCGGTGCTGCCGTTCGTCGACGCCGCGCACGGCGTCCGGTCGGACGTCAGCCGTCGACACTGACCCTGCGGCCCGCCGATCCGAAGCCGAGCCAGGTGTGCCGATTGCCCGCCCAGCACCAGCCGACCTTGGGTGCGTCGCGGTTCGCCTTGCCGTCGCGGCCGGTGCCGTTACTGATCCACAGCGCGGGGGTCCTGGCGTCCACGGCGCCGGAGGGCTTGGTGAGGCGGGACCCGATCGTCATGAAGCAGTGCCCCCGCTTCAGCGCATCCGGCTGCTGCAGCAGCCAGTGCACGCCCTCGGTGAGCGTCAGCGGCGTCCGTCCGGCATCGACGATCCCGGGCAGCGCCTCGTCGGGGCTCCAGTTGGCCATGGCATCACCGCGATCGAGGTCGAACACCAGATACAGCGGCGCGTCGGGCACGTCGGCCGCCGGGATCGGGGTGAAATCGTCGACGTCGGTCATGTCGCTGACCACGAAACCCGGCTTGCCCGCCCGGCGGAGCAGAGGCGTCAGCGCCGACGCAGGCGCGAGGTCGTGATGAACGGCCAGGATCGCTCCAGACCCGAAGACGTGACGGGCCGCCGCCCGGACCCGATCGGCGGGCAGGCCCGCGATCCGGTGAACTCCGCATTCGATCAGTCGTTCGGCCTGCTCAGGGATGCTTGGCAGGGTTGCGGCGAGCGTCGGCACCTGCCCACAACGAAGCGAACCCGGCGAGAAGTTCCTACGATTGACCGCCATGGCTGCGCCACGGGTCGACAACGCGCGCGGCGCGCTGCCCGCCACGCTCGTTGAATTAGCCCAACACCGCCTGCGCGACGCCATCCTCAGCGGGGCCCTGGCACCCGGTGAGAAGGTCGTCGAGGAGCAACTGTGTGCCGACCTCGGAATCAGCAGGGCGCCCCTGCGAGAGGCGTTGCGGTTGCTCGCCCAACAAGGTCTGGTGGAACACTTCCCGCGCCGGGGCTCGCGGGTGGCGGACTGGTCACCCACCGACATCCTTCAGCTGTTCGCGCTGCGTCACGTCCTTGAATGCCACGCCATCGAAACCGCACTGCCGCTCGCGGATCCCGAAGCGGCCCTGCAGCCCGTCCGCGCGGCGTTGGACGCCATGCGCACCGCGACCGACGAGTTGGATCGCGACGACGCGCATCGTGCGTTTCATGCCGCGGTCGTCGGGCTTGCGTGCAATCGGCAACTCGACATCGCACTCGAGCCGGTCTTGCTCAAACTGCAATTGCCGATGGCGATCAACATGCGGGCCGAGGCGCACCACCGCGACGCACGAGACGGTCTCGATCGGCATCGGGCCATCGTCACCGCACTCGCCACCAACGATCAATCGGTCGTCATCACCGCGCTGCGCGAGCACGGGCAATTCGACTATCTCGGCTCGCGACTGCAGCGCTAACACAAACGACACACGCCTGACCCGCGATCGCCACGATTCTGTCGACAATCGACAGTCATGGCTGACGTCGCGCACGGCCCGTCCATCGGACCTTCGGTGGCCGAGATCCTCGCATCGCACGCATCCGGGACCGGTTGCCCGACCAAGACCGCCGCCCGGGTCGCCGACGCCATCGCCGCGCGCGGTGATGACGGCACCTGGTTGTCCACCGTGCCGCGCGAACAGCTGCTCGCCGCTGCCGAGAAGATCGAAAAGCGTCCCGGCGCAAGGACTTTGCCTCTCTACGGGGTGCCCTTCGGGGTCAAGGACAGCATCGATGTCGAGGGAGTCACGACCACGTTGGCGTGCCCCGACTACGCCTACGTCGCGACGACAACGGCACCGGCGGTGCAACACTTGCTCGACGCGGGCGCGCTCTATGTCGGCAAGACCAACCTCGACCAGTTCGCTACCGGACTGAACGGCACCCGTACCCCGTACACGATTCCGCGCAGTGTGTACGGCGGCGATTTGATCTCCGGCGGGTCGAGTTCGGGCTCGGCGCTGGCCGTCGCGTTGGGACAGGTGCCGTTCGCCGTCGCCACCGACACCGCGGGGTCCGGACGTGTCCCGGCCGCGCTCAACGGCGTCGTCGGGTTCAAACCTTCGCGCGGTCTGATCAGCACGGTCGGCCTTGTCCCGGCTTGCAAGTCGCTGGACTGCATCAGCCTGATGGCCGGATCGATCGACGACGTCGACCGCGTTTTCGACGTGGTGGTCGGCCGCGACGACCGCGATGCCTGGTCGCGAGACCGGGGCGTGGGCTACCGCGGTGCGCAAATCCGCGTCGGACTGCCACCACCGGAAGATCTGGAATTCTTCGGCGACGCGGTCATGCGCGATGCACACATGTCGTTCCGGGCGCAGGTGTCTCGCACGTGCACCGCCGTCGATGTTCCGCTGGAGCCGTTCCTGGCGGCCGGCGCTCTGCTGTATCAAGGTCCGTGGGTCGCCGAACGTCTGGTGGAGTTCGGAGATTTCCTTGCTGCGCAACCGGATTCCATCCACCCGGTGGTGCGGTCGATCCTGCAGGGCGGGCGGAAGTACACGGCGGTCGAGACTTTCGCGGCGCTGCAGCAGCTGGCCGATCTCAAAGCTTCGGTAGCGCGGTTGTGGCAGTCGATGGACGTGCTGGTCCTGCCGACGATCGGTACGACGTTCACCGTCGATGAGGTACTCGAGGCGCCCATCGACTGCAACACCATGCTGGGCCACTACACGCATTTCGGGAATCTGCTCGATCTGCTCGGCGTCGCGATTCCGTTGGGGACCACCCCGGACGGCCGTCCCTACAGCGCAATGCTGCTCGGCGCCGCCCAGACCGACGACACGGTTCTCCAACTCGCGGCGAAGCTGCTCGACGAACCGCGTGCACCGTCGTACTCCACATCCATCGATCCCGTCGCCGCCGAGGAGCACGTATGAGCCAGTCCGTAGAGGTCACCGCGGAACCGTCGCCGTTCGCGATCATCGCCGGTAAGACGGCGCTGATCGTCATAGACATGCAGCGGGATTTCCTGTTGCCCGGGGGCTTTGGGGAAAGCCTCGGCAACGATGTCGGCCAGCTGCAAAAGGTCGTACCACCACTGGCGACGTTGATCGCGGCGGCCCGGTCGGCGGGGATCATGGTGATCCACACCCGCGAGGGGCACCGCCCAGATCTGTCGGATTGTCCACCGGCCAAATTGAACCGCGGAGCGCCGTCGAAGCGAATCGGCGACCCGGGCACATACGGGCGCATCCTGATTCGGGGCGAATACGGGCACGACATCGTCGACGAGCTCGCCCCCATCGACGGTGAGCTCGTCATCGACAAGCCGGGTAAGGGCGCGTTCTACGCCACCGACCTGCAAGACGTGCTCGCCACCGCGGGTATCACGCAGTTGCTGATCACCGGGGTCACCACCGAGGTCTGCGTACACACCACCACCCGAGAGGCCAACGACCGCGGCTACGAATGCCTTGTCGTATCCGATTGTGTGGGTTCGTATTTCCTCGAATTTCAACGCGTCGGCCTGGAGATGATCAAGGCCCAGGGCGGCATCTTCGGCTGGCTTGCAGACACCGCCGCGATTGTTCCCGCGTTGCAGACACTGACCGCCACGGCCGCCTGAAGGGATCCGAGATGAGCACCGACGTCACCAACCCCCCTGCCGACCCGTCGGTCGATCCGCCCCAGAGGTCGTCGATCCCGTGGTGGACTCGTGGCGACCTCAACGCATTCTTCGGACTCGGATTCAACATCCTGGTCAATGTCCTGACCCTGACCGCGCTGATGATCGGGGTGATCGCCGTACCGGCGGGCGACGTGCTGGGTACCGTTCTGCCCGCGCTGGGCGTCGCGCTGATCCTGGGAAACCTCTACTACACATTCCTCGCGCGCCGACTTGCCCGACGGGAGAACAGAACCGACGTCACGGCGCTTCCCTACGGGCCCAGCGTGCCGCACATGTTCATCGTGATCTTCGTCGTGATGCTGCCGGTGTACTTGAACACCGACGACCCGCTCCAGGCCTGGCAGGCCGGGTTGGCGTGGGCCTTCCTGATCGGTGTGATCGTCATGATCGGAGCGTTCGTCGGCCCCTACATCCGCAAGCTGACGCCCCGGGCCGCGATGCTCGGCACGCTGGCCGGCATCTCGATCACGTTCATCTCGATGCGGCCCGCCGCGCAGATGTGGGAGGTGGCCTGGATCGGTCTGCCGGTGCTCGCCATCATCCTGATCGGCTTCTTCACCGACGTGAAGTTGCCCGGCAACATCCCAGTGGGACTGGTCGCGCTGTTGGTGGGAACGGCGATCGGATGGGCCGGCGGCTACATGTCAGCACCCGACGTCGGGCAGGCTGTTCAACGGCCTCGCCGACCTCGCGCCGCTCCTCGGAACCGCGATCCCGTTGGGCGTCTACAACTTCACCGAAGCGATGAGCAACGTGGAAAGCGCTGCGGCCGCGGGCGACAACTACAACCTGCGCAGCGTGCTGCTGGCCGACGGTGCCGGCGCGGTCGTCGGGTCGGCGTTCGGCTCACCGTTCCCCCCGGCGGTCTACATCGGACACCCGGGATGGAAGGACGCCGGCGGCCGGGCCGGCTACTCACTGGCCAGCGGCGTCGTGATCGGTGTGCTCTGCTTCGTGGGCCTGTTCGGTGTTCTCGACGCACTTCTGCCGGTCCCTGCGATCGTGCCGATTCTGCTCTACATCGGTCTCCTCATCGGGGCACAGGCGTTTCAGGCGGTACCTCGGCTGCACGCCATTGCCGTGGTCGCTGCGATTCTGCCCAATCTCGCGCAATGGGCACACGGCCTCATCGACAACGCCTTGAACGCGGCTGGTACCTCGGCGGCCGAAGTAGGGATGGACGCGCTCAACGGCGCGGGCGTCGTCTACGAAGGACTCAAGACCCTGGGCGAAGGCGCGGTGCTCGTCGGCCTGATCCTCGGCACCATGGTGACGTTCATCCTCGAGAAGAAGTTCCGCTACGCCGCCATCGCCTCGGCGGTCGGAGCGGCGCTGTCGTTCATCGGGCTCATCCACGCACCCGAGGTGTCATGGGCCGCCAGCCCGGCGGTGGCGCTCGGATACGTGTTGTTCGGCGTCGTCTGCTTGGCATACGCGGTTCTGCCGGGCGCCAAGGAGCCCGTAGAGGTCGACGAATCCGACATCGTTGCGGGCCACTGATCGGACACAGTCGCGGGCCACTGACCCCGCGAAGATGACCTGGCGACTACTCCTCGGGCAGACCGTCGGCGATGATCCCTGCCTGTTTGGTGGCGATGTCCTTGGCGACATCCGGCGGGACAGGGTCGTTCGGCTCGCCCTCGAAGTTCAGCGACACCAGCGCCCTGCCCTGGCTGAACAGGATCGCGGTCACCGACTTGCTTCCGTCCGGTGAGGTGCCGATCGCCATCACACCCTGGTCACCGACCTCGATTGGCTCCGGCGCACCGGTGGTCACTTGGTTCATCGTGGCCGAATTGCTCTGGAAGTTGGAGTCTGCGGCAGCGACGTCGGGGAAGACCAGGATGGTGTCGATGATCTGCTGCTTGCCATCCGGGCTCGCATAGACCTGGGCCGCACCGGGGTTCCCGCCCGGATTCAACTGCACACCGCCGGGAGTCTGTGTGTCGGAGCCCATATCGGCGGGCGGAAGAAGAAGTGAGCCGTAATCACTCGGCTCCGCGGCAGCCGGGCCGGCCTCCTCCGACGTGGTCTCCTCCGAGGTGGTGGCCTCGGCGGAGGTGGTCGTGGACGTCGCCGAGGCCGACGACTCCGCCGATGAGTCGTCCGACTTGCTGCAGCCGGCGGCGACTCCGATGACCAGCGCCGCGACGGCCAAGCTCGTCGCCGGCAAACCTACGATATCCATGGATTTCCTCTCGGAAGCTGACCGGTCAAGACTGACCGGCGGATCTAGGTCTACAGCACCGTCAATATCTTCGCTGTCCCGATCGCGAAATCGGGGTCCAAGCGCCGGTGCACTGGCGGCGGTCGCATTGAACATCCCACCCGGTGGTGAGGTCGTCGTCACGTCGGCGCCCCTGGCGTGTGTTAGCTAACCTAAATTTTCGTAGTCAGTTGTCCATGAAATGGCATAACCTCAATCCGTGACCACCCGCACCCAAAGCGCCGACCCGCGCGCCGAACGCGTCCGAGCCAAGTTGATCGACGCGGCGTTCGCGCTGGCGCATGAACGCCCGGTCGATCGGTTCACCGTCGGCGATCTCGTGGCACGGGCCGGCGTCAGCAGGCAGGTTTTCTACCGGCACTTCGCCGACCGCGACGACGCGGTCGCCACATCGTTCGTCATCGCCTTCGCGGCCGCGACCGCCGATCTGGACGGCGAACCGAGATCCCGGATTCTGCGGATCTTCGGACTCGCCGCCGAACACCGCGCGATGTACCGCAACGTCGTGCCCAGTCCGGTGGCCCAGCGGGTGGTCGCCGCGTTCCACGGCGCACTCCTTCCGGCATGTGAGGAGTTGGCCGCCCGAGCACTACCCGTCGTCAACGCCACCGCGGGTCTCGAACCCGGGGCGGTCAGCCGCTTCCTGGTGGGTGGATTCCAGGAGGTGCTGCGGTCCTGGATGGAAGACCCCAGCGAATCCGGCCAAGCCGCTGATCTCCTCGGCCGGGTGACCGCCGCGCTCGACACCGTCGATGCGCTGCTTTCCCGCCTGGACTTCACGCTCTGAAACAGAAAGGATCCACCGTGGGCAAGCACCACGCTCCCCTCGCCGAGACAATCGATATTCGGCCTTCCCGCAGGGACATTCGCAATATGGCCTTGGTCATGGCGGCGCTTGCGGTGTTCGTCATCGCGATGATCGCCAGCTACTCGGGCGCGTTCGCCAAACCGACGCTGCACCACCTGAGCGTCGCCGTTGCAGCACCACAGCAACTCGTGGACGAGGTCCGTGGGAAGGACGCACTCGGCGTCACGCAGGTGGTCGGCGCGGCCGCGGCACGCGATCAGGTCTTCCAGCGCAAGACGGACGCGGCGTTCGTCATCGACGCGCCCGGCCACCTGGACATCTATGTGGCCGGTGGCGGCGGCCGAAGCGTCGCGGCCGCCGCCGAGAGGGTCGGACGTGGCATCGCCGCCGATGCCGGGCTGACCGCGGATGTCACCGACGTCGCCCCGACCAATGCGGCCGACCCGCAGGGCACTGTCGTGTTCTATGCCGTCATCTTCCTGTCGATCGGCGCGTCGGTGGGCGCCACGATCTTCGGACGAATGATGGGTGACGTGCACAAGCCGTCCACCTTCGCTTGGCGCACATTGAGTCTCGTTGCGTACTCGCTGGTGCTGGCAGGTGGTGTGACCCTGTATGTCGACGTGATCCTCGGCGCGCTCACCGGACACACCTGGCAGGTGTTCGGCGCGCTCTTCGTCTACGCGATGGCGGTCGCGGGAGCGGTGACCGGCGTTGCGGCAGCGTTCGGCACCGTGGCCTCTGCGGCACTCACGGCGTTCCTCGTGATCATCGGCAACGCCGCCGCGGCAGGTCCTGTCGGCAAGCCACTGCTGTCCGGCTTCTACACGACGTTCAACGTGATCGTGCCCCAGGGCTCGGGCGTCGCGCTGCTGCGCAGTGTCGAGTACTTCGGCACCAACGGCGCGGCGAGCTCGCTCGCCACCCTCCTCGCCTGGGGTGCGGCCGGATGCGTGCTGGCCGTTGGCGCCGCCATGATCCGATCCGGCACGTTTCGCAACACCTGAGGCTCCGTGCCCGGTACGCGGGCCTGCTGACTGATTCCCAATCCGTAAGCTTCTTGATTGTGGCCATCGACGACCATGATCTTGAACGCCTGAGCCGTTGTGTCGAACTCGCGCGCGACGCACTCGAAGACGGCGACGAGCCGTTCGGGTCGATCCTCGTCGACGCCGACGGTCGGATCCGCTTCGAGGACCGCAACCGGGTCAAGGACGGCGACCACACCCGCCACCCCGAATTCGCGATTGCGCAGTGGGCCGTCACGAAACTGTCCCCCGCCGACCGGGTCGCCGCGACGGTGTACACCTCCGGCGAGCACTGCCCGATGTGCGCGGCGGCGCACGCGTGGGTCGGCTTGGGCCGCATCGTCTATGCGACATCGTCGGAGCAACTCACCCGATGGCTGACCGAGTGGGGCGCGGCGCCGCCGCCGGTGGCGCCGCTGCCCATCACCGCCGTCGCGCCGCGTGTCGAGGTCGACGGCCCGGCGGCCGAGTACACCGATGAGATGAAGGCACTCTACGAAGCGAAGTTCCGGCCGTGACAGCGTCGTCGCGCGGATCATCCGCGACGGAACCGGCCTGGGTTGAGCACGCGATCTGGTGGCAGGTCTACCCATTGGGCTTCGTCGGCGCGTACCCGGCCGACACACCCCCCGCCGCCGGCGAGCATCGGCTGCGCCGCGTTGTCCAATGGCTGGATCACGTCATCGGCCTCGGCGCCTCGGGGCTGGCGCTCGGTCCGATATTCGCCTCGCTCACCCACGGCTACGACACCACCGACCATTACCGCATCGATCCCCGCCTCGGTGACGACGGCGACTTCGATCACCTGATCGCCGAGGCGCGCAGCCGCGGGCTGCGTGTGCTGCTCGATGGCGTCTTCAACCACGTAGGTACCGAGTTCGCCAATACCTCGTGGTTCCGCAAGCAGCGCAACGGTTCTGGGTTCGACACGTTCGAGGGCCACGGCGACCTGATTGCACTCGATCACGACAACCCAGAAGTCGTCGATTACACCGTCGACGTCATGACGCACTGGCTGGGCCGCGGCGCCGACGGCTGGCGGCTGGATGCCGCCTACGCCGTCCCCGACCGGTTCTGGGCGCAGGTGCTCCCCCGCGTTCGTGCGGTTTTTCCCGAGGCCTGGTTCGTCGGGGAAGTCATTCACGGCGACTACTCGGCGCGGGTGCGTGACGGGGGCTTCGACTCCGTGACGCAGTACGAGCTGTGGAAAGCGATCTGGAGCGGCCTCAACGACGGGAACTTTCACGAGATCGACTGGGCGCTGGTGCGGCACAGCGAATTTCTCGACGTCTTCGTGCCGATGACGTTCGTCGGCAATCACGACGTGACCCGCATCGCCAGCCGTCTGGAGAACGCCAAACACCTGGCACACGCGCTCGTCATCCTGCTGACTACCGGAGGTACGCCGAGCATCTACGCGGGCGACGAGTTCGCCTACCGCGGAATCAAAGAGGAGCGGTTTGGCGGCGACGATGCGGTGCGACCCGAATTCGGTGCTCCGCCAGACGGTGTCAACCAACTCGGTCAGGACGAGTTCCGGCTGCACCAGTACTTGATCGGATTACGCAGACGACACCCATGGCTGCACACCGCGCGCACGTCGCCGCTGCAGCTGACCAACCGGCAGTACGTGTACCAGACGCGTAACGGCGCCGACGCGCTTGTGGTCGCGCTCAATATCGGCGACGAGCCGCTGTCCGTCTCGCTGCCGCAGCTGGGCTTCGACCATGGCATCATTCTCGCCGGGTCGGGGGCACCACCACAGGACGTCGTATCTCGAGTGGAGGTGCAGCCGCACGGCTGGCTGATCATCTCGCCAGCTGCTGGACCGTGAGCTCATCCTCCACACCGCCGTAGAGCCGATCCAGCACGGCGCGAAAGTCGGCTTGCACTTCGGCGGACTCGGCGGCTCGGGCGAACAACGTCATTGACGACCGCACCTTCATGTTGTCGGGCCAGCCGAAGATGTCCTCGGCCGAGGCGCCCTCGACGCCGGCGACGATCCGCGAGCACTCCCGCAACCGAGGCCCGAGCACCTCGTGGTCGAGATAAGCCTTTGCCTCGGCCAGCGAGGTGATGGCGTAACGGATTGCTGTCGGACTGCTTCCCAGACCCTGGATCTGAGGGAACACGAACCAGATCCAGTGGCTGCGTTTACGGCCCGCACGAAGCTCGGTCAGCGCGGTTGCGTATGCACGATGCTGGGCCTCGACGAAGCGCTGCAGATCGAACGGATCGGCCCGGTTGGATGACGACAATTTGCCTACAGCCCCCTCTTTTGCAAGTTTTGCAGGATAGTGTCGTCGGTTCAATGACGACATCGATCGATCCGGAATCGTCCACTCCGACTGAGCCGGTCAAGAAGACCAGAACGCTGCGGCTACCCGTCGCGTCGAGGGTCAGCATTCAGTCCAAGCTCTTGATGATGCTTCTCATCACCAGCGTCCTGTCGGCGGCGGTGGTCGGTGCGATCGGATACCAATCGGGTAGGTCGTCGCTGCGCGAGTCGGTGTTCGACCGCCTCACCGAGATCCGCCAGTCACAGAGCCGCCAGCTGCGCGCGGGCATCAGCGACCTGAAGGACTCCCTCGTCGTCTACTCGCGGGGAGCCACGTCGACGCAGGCCATCCAAGCCTTCACGGCCGGGTTCGATCAACTCAATGCCGCGAACATCAGCCCGGCCCAACAGCAGTCCATCGTCGACTACTACACCAACCAATTCGCACCGACGAAGAAGAAGGCCGGCGAGGAGATCGACATCGGCGCGGTGCTACCCGACACGAACGCGCAGCGCTACCTCCAGGCGTACTACACCGCACCGTTCTCGGACTGGGACAAGGCGATCGCGTTCGACGACGCCGGCGACGGGAGTGCATGGTCGGCGGCGAACGCCCGCTACAACGACTTCTACCGGGAGATCGTCACGCGGTTCGAGTTCGAGGACGCGTTGCTGTTCGACACCCGGGGAAACGTCGTCTACACCGCCTACAAGGGCGTCGATCTGGGCACCAACATCTTCAGCGGCCCCTTCAAGGGAGGCCCGCTGGCCACGGCCTACCAGGCGGCGCTCGATTCGAATGCCGTCGACTACGTCGGCCTGACCGACTTCGGTGAGTACGAACCGGCTGACGAGCCGACCGCGTGGTTCCTGTCGCCGGTCGGCCCTCGGGGCCGGGTAGACGGGGTGCTGGCCCTGCAGTTCCCGATCTCCAAGATCAACCGCCTGATGACGATGGACCGCAAGTGGCAAGAGTTCGGGATGGGCAAGACGGGCGAGACGTTCATCGTCGGCGACGACGACTTGATGCGGTCTGATTCGCGGCTGTTCCTCGAGGACCCCGAAGCGTACAAGAGCGACGTCGTCGAGGCGGGCACGCCACCGGACATCGCCCAGGAGGCGATCGACCGCGGCGGCACCACACTGATCCAGCCGGTGCCCACCGACGCCACCAAACTCGCGCTGCGCGGACAGTCGGGCACGTTGATCGCCGAGGATTATCTGGGGCATGAGACGTTACAGGCGTACGCCCCCGCGGGCATCGAGGGTCTGCGGTGGAACGTGATCGCCAAGATCGACACATCTGAGGCGTTCGCCCCGGTGTCCACGTTCACCCGCACGCTCGTGCTGTCGACGGTCGTGATCATCTTCGTCGTCTGTCTTGCCGCGATGCTGCTCGCGCGATTGTTCGTGCGACCCATCCGCCGGCTCGAAACCGGCGCCCAGAAGATCAGTTCGGGCGACTACCACATCAACCTCCCCGTGTATTCGCGCGACGAGTTCGGTGATCTCACCGTCGCCTTCAACGACATGAGCCGCAATCTGGCCATCAAGGAGGATCTGCTCGCCGAGCAACGCCGGGAGAACGACCGGCTGATGCTGTCGCTCATGCCCGAGCCGGTCGTACAGCGCTACCGGGAGGGCGAGGAAACCATCGCCCAGGACCACCAGGACGTCACGGTGATCTTCGCCGACGTCGTCGGGCTCGACGCCCTGTCGTTTGATCTGAACTCCGACGAGCTCCTCCGGATCGTCAACAAGCTGACACGCCAATTCGACGCCGCGGCAGAGAATCTCGGTGTCGAGCAGGTACGCACTCTGCACAACGGTTACCTTGCCAGTTGCGGGCTCAGTGTGCCCCGACTCGACAATGTCAGGCGCACAGTCGATTTTGCGATCGAAATGCAACGCATCATCGAAAGATTCAACGCCGAGACCGGACACGACCTCAGCCTGCGCGCCGGCATCGACACTGGAACGGTCACCAGCGGCCTGGTGGCGCGGTCCACGCTCGCCTACGACATGTGGGGGTCGGCAGTGAACCTCGCCTATCAGGTGCAGAGCGGCTCGCCACAACCCGGCGTATACGTCACCTCGGCGGTCTATGACACGATGCGCGACAGCCGCAATTTCGAGTCCGCGGGTGTGATCACCGTCGATGGTGAAGAACAACCCGTCTGGCGGCTGGCGTACCAATGAGCAGCATCTTCGATTCGGGATGGTTTTACTGGGCCGTCGCGGTTGCCATCGGCTTTCCCGTCTGCCTGGTGCTCCTGACCGAGTTGCACAATGCGTTGCTGCGGCGCAACAACGCACTCGCCCGCCCGGTGCATCTGGTGCGCAACTATATTCTGCCTCTCGGTGCGCTGCTGATCCTGCTGGTGCAGGCCATCCAGGTCAACGGAGAAGCGACGCCGGTGCGCGTCGTCGCCACTGTCTTCGGTTTCGTCGTCCTGGTCCTGCTGCTGTCCGGCCTCAACGCGACGATGTTCCAGGGCGCTCCAGAGGGCAGTTGGCGTAAGCGAATTCCGTCGATTTTCCTCGACGTGGCCAGATTCGCGGTGATCGCCGTCGGCGTCGGCATCATGCTCGCCTACATCTGGGGCGCCAACGTCGGCGGCCTGTTCACCGCGCTGGGCGTGTCGTCCATCGTGCTCGGCCTCGCGCTGCAGAATTCGGTCGGGCAGATCATCTCGGGTCTGCTGCTGTTGTTCGAGCAGCCGTTTCAATTGGGCGATTGGATCGACGCTCCGACCGCACGCGGGCGGGTCATCGAAGTCAACTGGCGCGCAACGCATATCGACACCGGCAGCGGCATGATGATCATGCCCAACTCAGCCTTGGCCGCGGCGTCGTTCAAGAACCTCAGCCGGCCTGCCGGCACCCACGCCCTGAGCGTCACCACCACCTTCTCGGTCGACGATCCACCCGATGACGTCATCGCCATGCTCAACCGGGTGGCGGCCATGCTGCCGCAGCTGCGACCGGGCGCGGCGCCGTCCAGCGTCCGATCCGGTGCGATGGAATACAGCACAGAAGTGCCGCTGCGCTCACCCGCCGACGACTTCGCCGCCAAATCACAGTACCTGCGCTGGGTTTGGTACGCGTCGCGACGAGCCGGTCTGCATCTCGACGAGGCCCAGGACGACTTCGCGACCACCGAGCGGGTGCAGAGATCGTTGCGGATCATCGCGCCCACCCTGCGGCTGAGCCACGAGGACCAAGAGGACCTGGTGAAACGAGTGCGCCTCACCCGCTACGGCGCCGAGGAGTATCTCCAGTACTCCGGCCAGATACCCAAGCGAATGACGTTCATCGTCAGCGGAAGGGTCCGACTCGCGGTGGCCGACGATGCCGGTGGGATCGTGCCGGTGCGCACGCTCGAATCGGGCGACTTCCTCGGTCAGACGGCCTTGACCCTCGAACCGGTCACCGCTGCCGCGTATGCGCTCGAGGAAGTGACCGTGCTGCGTTTCGAACGCGACGTCATCGAGGATCTGGTGTCGAAAAAGCCGGTGCTGCTGCAGGACTTCGGGCGGGCGATCGAAGAACGGCGCGAGAGCCTGCGGCGGGCACTGGCCGCCGGACAGAACTGAGCTCTGCGATGAAGCGCCGACTGCCCCGCCCACGTGAGCTGGCACCGCTGCTGCAATTCCGTACGCCGGATCTGAACCTGACGCGCCGCCGTCTCGACAGCGCGCTGACGATCGAGGACTTGCGCCGTATCGCCAGACGTCGCACGCCGAAGGCGGCGTTCGACTACACCGACGGGGCCGCCGAGGAGGAGTTGTCACTGGCGCGGGCACGACAAGCCTTCCGGGACATCGAATTTCACCCGACCATCCTGCGCGACGTCGCGAAAATCGACACCGGCGCGACCGTACTCGGCGACCGCGTTGCCCAGCCGTTCGGGATCGCGCCCACCGGATTCACCAGGTTGATGCGGACCGAGGGTGAGATCGCCGGCGCGCGCGCCGCCGCCCGCGCAGGCATCCCGTTCTCGTTGTCCACCCTGGGAACCACCTCCATTGAACAGGTCAAAGCGGCAAACCCACACGGACGCAATTGGTTTCAGTTGTACATGTGGAAAGACCGGGACCGGTCGATGGCACTGGTCGAGCGGGCCGCAGCGGCGGGGTTCGACACGCTGCTCGTGACGGTGGACGTTCCCGTTGCGGGGGCCCGGCTCCGCGACACCCGCAACGGTATGTCGATTCCGCCGGCGCTGACGCTGCGTACGGTCCTGGACGCGGTACCGCACCCTCGCTGGTGGTTCGACCTGCTGACCACCGAACCATTGTCGTTCGCGTCGCTGGACCGATGGCCCGGCACGGTCGCCCAGTACCTGGACACCATGTTCGACCCGACTGTCACGTTCGATGACCTGGCCTGGATCAAGTCAAAGTGGCCGAACAAGTTGGTGGTCAAGGGAATTCAGACGCTTGAGGACGCGAAGTCGGTCGTCGACCTCGGTGCTGACGGGATCCTGCTGTCCAACCACGGCGGCCGTCAATTGGACCGCGCGCCGGTTCCCTTCCATTTGTTGCCACGCGTGGCCGCGGAACTGGGACGCGACACCGAGCTTTTGCTGGACACCGGCATCATGTCCGGCGCTGACGTCGTGGCGGCCATCGCGCTGGGCGCGCGGTTCACCTTGGTCGGCCGCGCCTATCTGTACGGTCTGATGGCCGGCGGCGAGGCGGGTGTCGACCGTGCCATCGAGATCCTGTCAGGGCAGGTCAGCCGCACCATGGCGCTGCTCGGGGTGACCTCCCTCGCCGAATTGGAACCGCGACACGTAACACAGCTGCACCGGCTGAACCCCGGTTTGTCGTAACCGGGCGCTAATTCACTCCAATCACAGAATTCACACAGGCCACAGCACAAATCGGCCATTGCTGAGTCCTCGCCGAGTCGGAATCGTTAGCCAACCGCGATATCGCAACCGAGTGTTGAGCATCCGAACTCGCCCGGCGCACGTGTTTCATTACGCAGGCAGAGCAATGGCAAAGGCTTTGCGCCAGGTGATGAAAGGTGGGTTGGTTGCCGTTATGAAGGTCTTTGAGAGGTTTCGGAGTAAGTGGTTCCGCAGGCTGGCGGTGAGCGCCGTTGCGGCGGCGACTCTGCCCGGGCTGATCGGCTTCGTCGGGGGTTCGGCGACAGCTGGTGCGTTCTCCCGGCCGGGTCTGCCGGTCGAGTATCTGGATGTGTTCTCCCCGTCGATGAACCGCAACATCCGGGTGCAGTTCCAGGGCGGAGGTCCGCACGCGGTGTACCTGCTGGACGGACTGCGGGCGCAGGACGATTTCAACGGCTGGGACATCAACACCCCGGCCTTCGAGTGGTACTACCAGTCGGGTCTGTCGACCGTCATGCCCGTCGGTGGCATGTCGAGCTTCTACACCGACTGGTATCAGCCGTCACGGGGTAACGGCCAGGATTACACCTACAAGTGGGAGACGTTCCTGACGAACGAGCTGCCCGCTTGGCTGGAGGCCAACAAGGGTGTCTCCCAGCTCGGCAACGCGGTGGTCGGCATTTCGATGGCCGGCGCCACGGCGCTGACGTACTCGATCTATCACCCGCAGAAGTTCATCTACGCCGCATCGCTGTCGGGCTTCCTCAATCCGTCCGAGGGCTGGTGGCCGATGTTGATCGGGCTGGCGATGAACGACGCGGGCGGATACAACGCCGAGAGCATGTGGGGTCCGTCCTCGGATCCGGCGTGGAAGCGCAACGACCCGATGGTCAACATCAATCAGCTGGTCGCCAACAACACCAGGGTCTGGATCTACTGCGGCTCCGGTACGCCATCGGATCTGGACACCAGCGGTGGCGGCGGCAACATGATGGCCGCGCAGTTCCTCGAGGGACTGACGCTGCGCACCAACGTCAGCTTCAAGGACAACTACGTCGCGGCTGGCGGCACCAACGGCGTGTTCAACTTCCCGCAACAGGGCACGCACAGCTGGGGCTACTGGGGTCAGCAGCTCGAGATGATGAAGCCCGATATCCAGCGGGTGCTGGGGGCGCAAGCCACCGCCTGAGTTCCACCCACAACAGGGAGCCTGCCGTAACCCCCGAACGGCAGGCTCCCTGCCATTTGTGTGTCGTTTGTGGCCGCAAAATGCGTGCATTCGCGGCAACAAACGACACACAAGTGGGGCCTACGCGCAGAGTGAACGTGGAGACGGCCTGGAGGGGAACAAACCCGTCGCTCCCAGGGTTGAGTCGATCTGACTGAACTTTGGAGGAGAAATGGCTGAAGCCAAATCAGTGCCGGTGCTGTTCCTGAACGAATCGATCGTCCTGCCCGGCATGGTCGTGCCGATCGAGCTGGACGACGCCGCACGCGCCGCCGTCGACGCGGCGCAGGCGACCGAATCCGGTGAGCTGCTCATCGCTCCCCGACTCGAGGATCGCTATGCGTCGCACGGCGTGCTCGCGTCGATCGTGCAGGTCGGCCGTATCGCCGGTGGTAGTGGGACCGCGGCGGTGGTGCGCGGGACCAAGCGCGCCCACATCGGCGCGGGCGCCAACGGCCCCGGCGCCGCGTTGTGGGTCGAGGTGACCGAGGTCGAGGAGGTCGAACCGACTGACGATGTCCGCGCGCTCGCCGCCGAGTACAAGAAGCTGCTGCTGGCGATGCTGCAGCGCCGCGAGGCCTGGCAGATCATCGACTTCGTCAACCAGCTCACCGATCCGTCGGCGTTGGCCGACACGGCCGGCTACGCGTCGTACCTCACACAGGTACAGAAGCGCGAGCTGCTGGAGACCCCCGACGTCGCTGAGCGGCTGAAGCTGCTGATCGAGTGGACCGGCGCTCATCTGGCGGAGGTCGAGGTCACCGACAAGATCGCCGACGACGTGCGCGAGGGCATGGAGAAGACGCAGAAGGAGTTCTTGCTGCGCCAGCAGCTCGCCGCCATCCGCAAGGAGCTGGGGGAAGGTGAGCCCGACGGAAGCGACGACTACCGGGCCCGTGTCGAGGCCGCCGACCTGCCGGACAAGGTGCGCGAAGCCGCCCTGCGCGAGGTCGGCAAGCTGGAACGCTCGAGCGAGCAGAGCCCCGAGGGCGGCTGGATCAGGACCTGGTTGGACACCGTGCTGGACCTGCCGTGGAACGTGACGACCGAGGACTCCACCGACCTGAAGTCGGCTCGCGAGATTCTCGACGCGGACCACCACGGCCTGGAGGACGTGAAGGACCGCATCGTCGAGTACCTGGCGGTGCGCGCCCGGCGCGCCCAGCGCGGAATGGCTGTCGTCGGCGGCCGTGGGTCCGGTGCGGTGATGGTGCTGGCCGGTCCCCCTGGTGTCGGTAAGACATCGCTCGGCGAGAGCGTGGCGCGGGCGTTGGGCCGCAAGTTCGTTCGTGTCGCCCTCGGTGGCGTGCGCGACGAGGCCGAGATCCGTGGTCACCGTCGCACCTACGTCGGTGCACTGCCCGGCCGGATCGTCCGCGCGATCGGCGAGGCGGGATCGATGAACCCCGTCGTGCTGCTCGACGAGATCGACAAGGTCGGCTCCGACTACCGGGGCGATCCGTCTGCCGCCCTGCTCGAGGTGCTGGACCCGGCGCAGAACCACACGTTCCGCGACCACTACCTGGAGCTGGATCTGGACTTGTCGGACGTCGTGTTCCTGGCGACGGCCAACGTGATCGAGAACATCCCGTCGGCGCTGCTGGACCGCATGGAGCTGATCCAGATCGACGGTTACACCGAGGACGACAAGGTCGCCATCGCACGGGACTTTCTGCTGCCCCGGCAGCGCGAGCGTGCGGCGCTGACCGAAGCCGAGGTGACGGTGACCGAGGACGCGCTGCGCAAGATCGCGGCCGACTACACCCGCGAGCCGGGTGTGCGGCAGTTCGAGCGGCTGCTGGCCAAGGCATTGCGCAAGGCGACAACGAAATTGGCTGCAGATCCTGCGCCGTTGGCGATCGACGAACCCGATCTCGTTGACTACCTGGGCCGTCCACGATTCCTGCCGGAGTCGGCGGAACGCACGGCGGTGCCCGGTGTGGCCACCGGGCTGGCGGTCACGGGTCTGGGCGGCGACGTGCTGTACATCGAAGCCGGGGCGACCGATGGCGAGGCCGGGCTGCAGCTGACCGGTCAGCTCGGTGACGTGATGAAGGAGTCCGCGCAGATCGCGCTGTCCTATGTGCGTGCCCACGCCGAGCAGCTGGGCGTCGATCCGAAGTCGCTGGATCGCCGGATCCACGTGCACGTGCCCGCGGGTGCGGTGCCCAAGGACGGTCCGTCGGCCGGCGTGACCATGGTGACGGCCCTGGTGTCGATGGCCACCGGACGGCAGGTCCGCTCCGATGTCGGCATGACCGGTGAGGTGACGCTCAACGGCCGCGTGCTGCCGATCGGCGGCGTCAAGCAGAAGCTGCTGGCTGCGCAACGAGCGGGGCTGTCAACGGTTTTCATCCCCCAGCGCAACGAGGCCGACCTGGACGACGTCCCCGCCGACGTGCTCGAGTCGCTGGAGGTCAAGCCGATGGTCGACGTCGCCGACATCATCGCGCAGGCGCTGGTACCTGCCGAGGAGACGGCTTCGGCGGCGGCCTGACGCCGCATGTAACGCCATGGCGCGAATTCCGCCCGAATCGCGCCATGGCGTTACCGTCGTCTCTATGGCGTACGACGAAGACCTGGCTCACCGCGTCCGCGAGCTTGTCGCAGGCGAGCGTGGTGTCGCCGAGAAGCGGATGTTCGGCGGGCTGGCATTCCTCATCGGCGGCAACATGTCGGTGTGCGTCAGCGGCCACGGCGGGCTCATGGTGCGGGTGCCGCGCGACGACACCGAGAAGCTGCTGGCACGCGAACACGTCGAACCGATGATCATGGCCGGCCGCGAAACCCGCGGCTGGTTGCTGGTATCCGTCGAGGGTGTCAAGACCAAGCGGCAGCTCCAGAGTTGGGTGGGCCGCGGGGTCGACTACGCCAGAAGCCTGCCTCCCAAGTAGGTTTCGGCGTGACTTCGGGGGGTTAGCCGATAGCGGTGATTCGCATCGGCACCTCCGGATGGTCATACGACCACTGGAGCGGCGTGCTGTATCCGCCCAAATTGCCGGTCGCCAAGCGGTTGGCGACGTACGTCGAGGAATTCGACACCGTCGAGCTGAACGCCAGTTTCTACCGGTGGCCGAAGGACGCCACCTTCGAGGGCTGGCGGCAGCGGCTGCCCGATGGTTTCACGATGTCGGTCAAGGCCCAGCGGGGGCTCACCCACTACCGAAGGCTGCGTTCGCCGGAACCGTGGGTGGAGCGTTTCGAGCGCTGCTGGACCGCGCTCGCCGACCGGCGCGAGGCGCTGCTCGTTCAACTGCATCCGGAGCTGGAACGCGACGACGACCGGCTCTCCCACTTCCTTACCGTGATGCCCGACTGGATTCCGGTGGCCATGGAGTTGCGGCACCCCTCCTGGGACGACGACGCCGTTTATGCGCTGCTCGAACAACACGGCGCCGCGTACGTGGTGATGAGCGGCCCCGCCCTGGCGTGTGTCCCCAAGGCGACCAGCTCTCTTGTATACATACGTATGCACGGCCCGCCGCAGGACTCGATCTATGCGGGCTCCTACACCGACGACGAGCTGCGCGAATGGGCCGACAGGATCGCCGGCTGGCACGAGGAGGGACGCCGGGTGGTGGTCTACTTCAACAACGACCTGGGCGGACACGCCATCCGCAATGCGCGAAAGCTCAAAGACCTGTTGGCCTGATCCACCACGCCGTGTCCCGAGTAAGCTCAGGTGGCATGACAACGTCGTCAACATTCGCCATCGTGGGCGGCGGCCTCGCCGGGGCAAAGGCCGCAGAAGCATTGCGTGACAAGGATTTCGACGGGCACATCGTGCTTTTCGCCGCAGAGGAGCACCTGCCGTACGAACGTCCCCCGCTGTCGAAGGAATTTCTCCTTGGCAAGAAGCAGTTCGGCGAATTCACCGCCGCGTCGTCGGCGTGGTACCGCGACCACCACGTCGAGCTGCAACTCGGCACCGAGGTGTCCGCGATCGACCCCGATGGTCACACCGTGTCCCTGCCCGACGGCACCACCGTGGGCTACGACAAGCTTCTGCTGGCCACCGGGTCCACTCCCCGGCGGCCGCCGATTCCGGGCGCCGACGCCGAGGGCGTGCTCTACTTACGCACTATCGACGAGGCCCAGGCACTGAACTCCGTTCTGGCAGAGGGTACTTCGCTGGCGATCGTCGGTGCCGGATGGATCGGCCTCGAAGTCGCCGCAGGTGCCCGCGATCGGGGCGCAGCTGTTACGGTCGTCGAAACCGCAGAGGTGCCGTTGATGGGCGCTCTCGGCCGCGAGGCCGGCGAAGTATTCGCCGCGATGCACCGCGACCACGGCGTGGATCTGCGACTCGGCACCACGGTCGACGAAATCACCACCGCCGGGGGCAAGGCAACGGGGCTCAAGCTGGGCGACGGTTCCACCGTCGCCGCCGATGCCGTTCTGGTCGCGGTCGGCGCGACCGCCAACATCGGGCTCGCTGAGCAGGCGGGCCTGGCCACCGGCAACGGCGGCGTTCTCGTGGATGCGGCTTTGCGCACCAGCAACGCGGACATTTTCGCCGTCGGCGATATCGCTGCCGCCGAGCATCCGGTGTTCGGTACTCGCATCCGCACCGAGCATTGGGCGAACGCGCTCAAACAACCCGCCGTCGCGGCCGCGGGCATGCTCGGAAAGCCCCAGGAGTACGCCGAACTGCCCTATTTCTTCACCGACCAGTACGACCTGGGTATGGAATACGTCGGGCACGCACCCGACTACGATCGGGTGCTGTTCCGCGGTGACGTGGCAGGCCGCGAATTCACGGCGTACTGGCTCGATGACGCGAACCGGGTGCTCGCGGGGATGAACGTCAACATCTGGGAAGGGCTCGATGACATCAAATCGGCGGTCCGGTCGCGGGAGCCGGTCGACCCGGAAAAGCTTGTCGGCGCATAGGTGAACGCACGCACACTCTCGGCGGCGCTGGCGGCCGTGGCGACGCTGGCCGCGGGTTGCTCGACAGGCACCGTCACCGACGCCGACGAATCACCCACGGCGACTCCTGCCGGCACGTCGTCACCGTCGACCCCACCGCCGAGCAACGCGCACTTGGCGAATGCATTCGACTACGTCGCCTACCCGCCCGCCGGGACGAGCTATTACTTCACCTCCCCCAGCGGAAACTGGGCGTGCGCCATCATTCCGCGGGACAAGGTCGGCTGTCAGTCCGCCGCGAACTGGCCGTCCGCCACGGGCATCACCGGCGCACCGGACGCGGTGCCCGGCGCTGACGGCGACACCGCGACACCGAACGCACTTGTCATTCCACGCGACGGCGACGCACAGTTCGTTGCGCTGGAAGAACCGGAATTCGCGCTCGATCCCGGACCCGCGAAAGTCCTGCCGTTCAACAGAATCCTGGCCGCAGCCGGATTCCGCTGCAACGTGCAGGAGTCGGCGGGTGTGTCATGCCTGAGCGAGTTCAGCAAAAAGGGCTTCACGTTCTCCGCCGACGGATTCGTGCCGCAGTACACCGACGTGCCCGTGGAGGCTCCGTAATCATGAGAATCGAAGCGGGAGAGGTCGCTGTGGTGACCGGCGGCACCAGCGGCATCGGTTTGGCATTGGCCACGGTGTTGGCGCGTCGCGGTGTGAACGTGATGATCGCCGATGTCCGCGAGGACGCGATTCCCACCGCGGTCGACCTGCTGTCGCGGCACCCCGGCCGAGTGGTCGGGGTGCACGCCGATGTCGGCGTCGACGCCGATGTCGACGCGTTGGCCGACGAGACCATCGAACGGTTCGGACGAGTGGACCTCGTGTGCAACAACGCGGGTGTGGTCTGCGAAATGGCTCCGATGTGGGAACAGCGACCTGAAACGTGGCGTTGGCTCATCGACGTGAAGCTGATGGGCGTCGTCCACGGAGTGCGGACCTTCGCGCCGCTGTTCATCGCCCAGGGCTCTGGGCACTTCCTCAACACCGCATCCGTTGGCGGCTTGATTGCGCTGCCCAACCTCGGGCCGTACAACGCCACCATGCACGCGGTCGTCGGGTTGACGGAGACACTCGATGCCGAATTGAAGTCGGTATCAAAGCATTTGGGTGCGACCGTATTGTGCCCCGGGTTGGTGGACACTCCGCTGGGGCGGAACTCCGCGGCGCTCGTGCCTCCGGGTGCGGTCGCGACGCCGGTTGACGGCGAGGGCGACGCGATGCGGGACGCCATCAGCCCCACCGACGTCGCCGAAGCGGCGATCGACGCCGTCGGGGCGGGCCGGGTGCACGCGATCGTCGGCCCCGGCGCCGACATCGTGGCCAGGCAGCGCGTCAAAGCGCTGCTGGCCGACCTCGGCTAACTCACACCAGCGTCGCGGTGCCGTCCAGGTTGACCTGGACCTTGGCCCCGGCGATGTCCTCTCGGACCGTCACGTCGACATTCTCCGGGATCACGGCGAGCGCACGCGCATCCTCGGGTGTGCGCACCGCGAGGAAGGCCTTCTCCGGCGATCCATCTCTGTCGAACGGAGTCGTCCACGATTCGACGGTGCCCACCCCCGACCACTCGACGACGGCCTCGCGGGTGGGTTCGCGGTCGACGGCCTCTTGTACGTCTTCCCAACGGAATTCGTGGGTCGGCGGTTCCGTCCCGTACACGCCGAAGCTGTGTTTGGTGAGATAGCCGCCGTTGGCGGTGATCAGGCCGCGCTGGCCGGGGTTGGCGACCAGGCGTTCGGCCATGGTGGCGATCGAATGTGTCACGTAGTTGTTCCACGGGCCGCCCGCGAACGTGAGCCCGCCCGTCACGGTCAGGGGCCGGGACGAGTCATCGCTCGGCAGGCCGAGTTCGTTCGCCGCCACCTGCACCGCGGACGGGAAGCACGAGTAAAGGTCGATCAGCGCCATTTCGTCGATACCGGCACCGGCCAGCTCCAGCGCGCGGTTGCCCGCGATGCGGATAGCCGGTGAGGTGTGCAACTCGGCGCGATTGCTGATCGCGTAGGTGTCGTGGGCGTCGGTACCCGCGTACGGAAAAACCCAACGGTCACGCGGGATCTGCAGGTGGGTGGCTTTCTCGACCGACGTCAGCACCAGCGCCGCACCCTGGTCCACCATGTTGTTCGAGTTCATCAGCTTGGTGTAGGGCCAGCTGACCATCCGGTTGCCCCGACTGGGTTCGGCAATGTCGTCACCCGACAGCGCCTCCCGGCTCCACGCATGCGGATTCGTCGCGGCCACCGCGCTGAACTGTGACCAGAGTTCGCCGATGCGGCGCCGGTGCTCGTCGGAGGATTCACCCGCCGCGATGCGCAGCGCCTGCTCGAACATCGGATAGACATAGGCGGGCCGGTCCAGTTTGATCCGGAGATCCGAGGGGCCGGCGAGTTCGATGCCTTCGTCGGAACCTTCGGCGATCGGCACGGAGTCGTCCTGGCTGGTCCAGTTGAGCTTGTGCCCGGCCTTGCGGACTCGGGAACGGGTTCGCCACGTCTCGGCCCCCGCGATGAGCACAACCTCCGAGCGTCCGGCCTGAATGTCCAGGCACGCCTTGTTGACCAGTGTCTGCGGCACGTTGCCGCCGATGCCGGTGTAGCGCGTCTCGGCACCCTCGGCCCGAATACGCTGTGCCAGTAGCCGGCCCGGATCGCGGTAGCGCCAGGACAGTAGGTTGACCACGCGCACGGCGTCGACGGCCTCCAGCACGCGTGGGTCGGCGGCGGCGCGGGCGGCCGCCTCCATCAGGTCGACGGGTTCGACGTCGGGGTTCTCGTCGTGCTGGTTGACCTGGCCATAGCCGATCAGCACCGGCGTCCGCAGATCCATCATGGGCTCCCTTGTCGAGTGAAAAGTACGCCGTCAGCGATGAGCCGATCGGTGTCCTCGGTGCTCAATCCGAGCACCTCCTGGCAGATCCGGCGGGTCTGCTCCCCCGGCATCGGGGCGGGCCGGAGTTCCGCGGTCGGGATGCCGGTGTACGGCGCGGGTCCCGTTTCGCTGAGCATCGGTGCGTCGAACAAGGGATGCGCCATCTCGACGTAGAGCCGCCGGAACGCCACCTGCGGATCGGTGGGTATGTCGACCGCCCGGTTCATCGGTGCTGCGGGAATGCCTGCGGCTTGCAGGATCTCGGCGACAGCCGCCTTGTCGTGGGCATGCGTCCACTCCGACACCGCAGTGATGAATGTCGCCCGCTCGTCGGGAAGGTCGCGGCCGATGACCGTCGACAGCGCCGCACGGTCGGCCTGCGACCGAACAGAGATGACACACCATTCGTCGTCGCCCTCGCACGGATAGACGCCGTGGATTGCCTCGTCCTCGGTCACCGACAGCCCGGCCGCACGTGCCGCCTCGGCGACGTATGCGGTGGCGAGCTGGTTGACGGCCGCCTCGGCCTGCGGAATGTGCACGTGCGCACCGGTTCCGGAGTGCTCGCGGCGAATCAGGGCGGCCAGCGCCGCGACCGCGGTGAGCCGCGCGGCGACATGGTCGGGGAAGACGGTCGTCGCGTCATAGAAGCTGTCGGGTTCGGCGTCTTGGGAGGTCCACAGCCAGGTGACACCTGTCGCCGCACGCACCAGTGGGCCGTAACCCATCCGATCGCTCCACGGACCGGTCGCCCCGTATGCACTGCTTTCCGCCAGCACGATGCGTGGATTGATGGCTCGGAGCTGTTCGTACGAAAAGCCCAGCGAATCAAGTGTTCCGGGCTTGAAGTTGGCGAAGACGGCGTCCGATTCCGCGACCAGACGGCGAAAGAGCTCGGCCCCTTCGGGATGCCGCAGGTCGAGGCCGAGACTCTGTTCGTTCCGGTGCGTCAACGCCCACGACCGGCTCATCATCATCCCCGGCGCCGTCTGCCGGAGACCGTCGGGATAGGCGGCGCTTTCGACCTTGATCACCTCGGCGCCCAGGTCGGCGAAAAGCCGGCCCAGCTCGCCGCCCGCGACGATCACCCCGAGGTCGAGTATGCGCAGGCCGTCGAACGGGCGGCACACATCGGCGTCGCGGCCCTCGACGGTCAACGGGCCTGCCGACCAATCGGGATCGTCGGCCCCCGTCGTGGGCGCGCGGCGCGCCACCCCGGCGTGATGCCCGTCGACGATGACGGGGCCCGCGGGAACCGTCACCCTCACGTCATCGGCGATCGCGAGGTCGGTCAACGCCCCGACTGCGCGAAAGTGCTCCGATGTCAGGGTTTCTGCCGCGGTGAGGACCGCGGCCACCGGTACTCCCCGCGCGTGTCCACCGGCAACCAGCGTGTCCATCGTCTGCGACGCGAAGAGTTCGGCGATCGCGGCGTTGAGTTCGCGCGAAGCGGCGTAGCGGGCGGCGATGGTGTCGAACTTGGGATCGGCGAACTGCTCGGGTTCACCGAGCCAGCCGCGCATTCCGCGCCATTGCCGCGGCGACAGCAGGCAGATGCGCACGTGGCCGTCCTTGCACGCGAAGATGGGATAGATGTGCTGATTGCGCGGTCGGCCCCGCCACAGTTCACCGGCGGACTTGAGGCCGACGGCAGCCTGGCCCTCCGATCCGAACGGCGGATCGAGCGACTGCAGCACACCCTCGAACCGCGAGAAGTCGATGTAATCGCCTCTGCCGTCACGTAATCGGCGGTAATAGGCGGCCAGCGCTGCCCAGGCAGCCTGCACCGCGGCCGTCCCCGACGCCACGCCCTCGGGCGGCAGCACCGGCCTGCCCGTCGTCGGCCCTGTCCGTGACAGAGCTGTCGACATCGCATACAGCACAGCGTCGGTGGCCTGCCGCGAACTGTATGGACCGGTGGTCCCGAAGTCGGTGACCGACAACGTCACCAGGTGTCCGAACTGTTCGGCCAGCGCGGCGGCCGATGTTCCGAACGCCGCCGCGGTTCCCGTGTCTCCGCTGTCCACGACGATGTCGGCGGTACCGGCCAACGCGACGAGTCGACCGCGACCGTCGGCGCTGTCCGGGTCGAGCACCGCGCTGCGTTTGTTCGCGTTGTTGATCGCGAACGCGATGCTTTCGCCTGCGATGGCGGGCAACGCGCGACGGGCCGTCGTTCCGTCGCGAAGTTCGATCTTCAAGACGTCGGCGCCCAGGTCCGCAAACAGGCGGCCGACCCCGTCGGAATAGCCGCCGCCCAAATCCAACACACGCACTGACGCGAGCAATCCACCGCTCATCGGTCCAGCAACCGTTCGACCCAGTCGAGATGGGAGTCTGTGGTGGTGGCGACGTAGATCAGGTCGACGAAGGCATCGGGATAGCCGTTGTCGGCCAGCATCTTCACGGCCTCGACCACCGGCTCCAGGGCGGTGTCCTCGGCGACGTTGATCCGCACACAGCTGTGGATCGCCGACGGATCACGTCCGGCGGCGCGGGCCGCGTCGTCGATCTTTCTCCGCTGCCAGGCCAGCATGTCGAGGTTCACACCGCCCGGCACTTGAACCACCGCCATCCAGCCGTCAGCACGCGCACCCACGCGCTTGAGTCCGGCCGACCTGAACGCGCCCAGGTAGATCGGGGGTCGCGGCTGTTGTACCGGTTTGAGGTTCACCCACGATGCCGGGATGGACCAGCGTTCCCCTTGGTGGGCAACGGGACTGGCTGTCCACAGTTGCTCCAGCGCGTCCAGCAGCTCGTCGAGTTGCGCACCGCGACGGCGAAACGGTGCACCTGCGGCCTGGTACTCCTCGGGCGACCAGCCGATGCCGAAGCCGGGCATCAGGCGTCCGCCGCTAACCACGTCCAGACTCGTGAGTTGCCGGGCCAGCTGCACCGGCGGGTACCACGGGGCCACGAACACGCTGGCCCCCAGGCGGGCTCGGGTCGTGGCCGTCGCGGCCACCGCCAACGCGATGAACGGATCGATGCCGGTGCGGAACTGCCCGGGGATGGTGTCCTTTCCCGCATATCCGACGGTCGGTTGCACCGCGGCCAGCAGCCGGTCCCCTACCCAGAGGCTGTCGGCGCCGAGTTCCTCGGCCGTCGAGGCGAAGCGGGCCAGCTCGGCGTAGGCCGCCTCCCCGAATTGCGGCACCGCGAATCCCAGCACGACCGACAGGGTAATGCGTGCATTCGCGACTACTCGTTGTCGCCTCCGGTCGACGAGGTCGCGTCCAGGTTCGACTGTCCCGCCAGCCCGCGCGCGTCGGGCCACACCCAGTCGCGCACCTCGGGCAGATCATCGCCGTGCTCACGGGTGTACTCGCGGGCGGTGATGCGCATGTCGACCATGCGCTGACGCAGCGTCGCACACCGCGACTGCAGGGACGGCACCCGGTCGATCACGTCCATCACCAGGTGGAACCGATCGAGGTCGTTGAGCATGACCATGTCGAAGGGGGTGGTGGTCGTCCCCTCTTCCTTGTAGCCGCGCACATGCACGTTGTTGGCGCCGTCACGACGATAGATGAGCCGGTGGACCAGCCACGGATAACCGTGATAGGCGAAGATCACCGGCTTGTCCGGGGTGAAGATCCCGTCGAATGCGCGGTTGGACAGACCATGCGGGTGCTCGGTGTCGTCCTGCAGGCGCATCAGGTCCACGACGTTGACGAAGCGCACCTTCAGGTCCGGCAGGTGTTGTCTGAGAATGTCGACCGCCGCGAGACCCTCGAGCGTCGGCACGTCGCCGGCGGTCGCGATCACGACGTCGGGGTCCGTTCCGAGTTCCTCGGTGCCCGCCCATTCCCAGATGCCCAGCCCTCTGGTGCAGTGCGCGATCGCCTCGTCCATGGTGAGGAAGTTGGGGTGGGGCTGCTTGCCCGCCACCACCACGTTCACATACTGCCGGGAGCGCAGGCAGTGGTCGTAGGTGGACAGCAGGGTGTTCGCATCCGGAGGCAGGTACACCCTGACGATCTCGGCTTTCTTGTTGACCACATGGTCGATGAAGCCGGGGTCCTGATGGCTGAAGCCGTTGTGGTCCTGCCGCCAAACATGGCTCGACAGAAGGTAATTCAAGCTTGCGATGGGCCGGCGCCAGGGTATGTGGTTGGTGACCTTGAGCCACTTCGCGTGCTGGTTGACCATCGAGTCGACGATGTGGATGAAGGCTTCGTAGCAATTGAACAGACCGTGTCGGCCGGTCAGCAGATACCCCTCGAGCCAGCCCTGACACTGGTGTTCGGACAACATCTCGACGACGCGTCCGGCTCGGGCGAGATGCTCGTCCACCTCCGGGCCGACGAAGTCGGCGTTCCACTGTTTGGCGGTCGTATCGAATACCGCCTGCAGACGATTCGACGCGGTCTCGTCGGGGCCGAATATCCGGAAGTTGTCGGGGTTCAGCCGAATCACTTCCGTCAGCCACTCACCGAGCACCTTGGTCGCTTCGGCGATGGTCGCACCAGGGGCCGGCACGTTCACGCCGAACTTCCTGAAGTCGGGAAGTCGCAGATCCTTCAACAACATTCCACCGTTGGCGTGTGGATTGTCGCTCATTCGCAGCGTGCCTGCAGGCGCGAGTTCGGCGATGGCGGAATGGAGTTTGCCGTCCTCGTCGAACAGCTCATCGGGCCGGTACGAGCCCAGCCAGTCGGCGAGCACCTGCAGATGCTCGGGAGTGTCGCGGGCGCTGGCCAACGGAACCTGGTGTGCGCGCCAGGATCCCGTGGTCTTCTTTCCGTCGATGTAGTCAGGTCCTGTCCACCCTTTGGGTGTGCGGAAGACGATCATCGGCCATGCCGGCCGCCGCTCGTCACGCTCCGAAGCCTTGGCCTTGATCTCCGAGATCTCGTTGAGCACCTCGTCGAGCAACGACGCGAACCGCCGGTGAACGTCGGCGATGTCGTCATCCTCGGTCGCCTCGAAGAAATACGGATGGTGTCCGTAGCCGGCCATCAGGCTACGGAGTTCGTCCTGAGATATCCGGTCCAGAACCGTCGGATTCGCGATCTTGTACCCGTTGAGGTGCAGGATCGGCAGCACCACACCGTCTTTGGCGGGGTTGACGAACTTGTTCGAATGCCAACTCGTCGCCAGGGCCCCGGTTTCGGCCTCGCCGTCCCCGACGACAGCCGCGACCAGCAGGTCCGGGTTGTCGAAGGCCGCGCCGTAGGCGTGCGAAAGCGCATACCCGAGTTCGCCGCCCTCGTGGATCGAGCCCGGCGTTTCAGGTGCGACGTGCGACGGGATGCCGCCGGGGAAGGAGAACTGGCGGAACAACCGCCGAATGCCCTCGGTGTCCCGGGTGATATCGGAGTACACCTCTGAGTAGGTGCCGTCGAGGTAGGCGTTGGCGACCAGTCCGGGGCCGCCGTGACCGGGCCCGGTGACGTACAGGGTCGACTGCTCGCGCTCCTTGATGACCCTGTTGAGATGCGCGTACAGGAAGTTCAGACCCGGCGTGGTCCCCCAGTGGCCGAGCAGACGGGGTTTGACGTCGTCGCGGGACAGCGGTGTCTTCAGCAGCGGGTTGGCCAGCAGATAGATCTGGCCTACGGACAGGTAGTTGGCAGCGCGCCACCAACCGTCGATTCGGGCGAGCGTCTCGTCGCTCAGCGAGTGCAGCTCAGCGGAATGCCAATTGTGCGCCAGCGTGGTCATCGCACGGTCCTCCTGTGGCGTCGCGGTCGGTTTCCAATACCCATCAAACGCCTGCAAATCACGGTGTGCCCGACGAGCGAGACTTGTTCACCCACGGGCTACCAACACCCGCACGCAGATGTCTTCCATAGTCAGGGGTCTTGCTGTCTCAGCAGGCACTCAGCGAACACCGGTAGAATCGCCCATCGTGTCCGATCAAGCGCTGTCGATTCCCCGGTCGCTGCGCTCCTGCCCGCCAGACGTAGCCGAGCAGCCGCACCCGCTGATCGAACAATTGTCCGCAATTCATCATTTCCGGATCTACGCGGACATCGCCGTGGTGGTCGTTGTGCTCGCACTGACCAACCTGATAGCGCACTTCACCACCCCGTGGGCCAGCATTGCCACGGTGCCGGCGGCCGCCGTCGGACTGCTGCTACTTGTGCGGTCCCGCGGTCTGGGCTGGACCGAGCTGGGCCTGGGCCGGGAACACTGGAAAACAGGAGCGGGTTATGCCCTGGCCGCGGTCGCGCTGGTCATCTCGGTGATCGCGGTCGGCGCGCTGCTGCCATGGACGCGGCCGATGTTCATGAACAACAACTACGCGACGATCTCCGGCGCGTTGATCGCATCGATGATCATCATTCCTCTCCAGACGGTCATCCCCGAGGAGCTGGCATTTCGCGGCGTACTGCACGGCGCACTGGACCGCGCCTGGGGCTGGCGCGGCGTCGCCGCGGCCGGCTCGCTGCTCTTCGGCCTGTGGCACATCGCGACCTCATTCGGTTTGACCAGCAGCAACGTTGGCTTCACGCGCCTGTTCGGCGGCGGCGTGCTGGGTACGGTCGCGGGCGTGATTCTCGCGGTGGCGGCGACCGCCTTCGCCGGCTTCGTGTTCACCTGGCTGCGTCGGCGCAGTGGAAGCCTGATCGCGCCGATCGCGCTGCACTGGTCGCTCAACGGTTTGGGCGCGCTCGCCGCCGCCCTGGTGTGGCATCTGTCGACCTGACTGACGCCTCGCTGGTCAGCGATCACCTTTTCTGCGCCGTGCCCTGAACTCGCGGTTCTTGAGCTTGTTGCCGCACGCGGACATCTCGCACCAGGTGCCGCCGTGGTTGCGGGATCTGTCGTAGAACGCCCAGCGGCATTCGTCGTTCGCGCAGACCTTCAGGCGTGCCCAACTACCATCGAGTTGTGCGTCGCGGATGATCAACAGCAAACCGACCAGACGTTCGGCGACGGAATCGCCGAGGGCCGTGAGTCGCACCAGTCCGTCGTCACCGAACTCAGCGCGCGCGGCACCACCGGCGGCCACCGCACGAAGCGGCGCAAGCTCCGCTACGGTCGGCGAGGGCCCTGCGCCGTTGCACATCAACAGGGCGCGCAACGACTCACGGACATCGCGCAGCAGCCGCAGATCCGCGTCGTCGAGGGCGGCGTCGGATGCCATCAGCTCGTTGTCGATCAACCATGGCTTGGCATCGTCGAGATCGGCGAGGCGGTCTGGCCCCGAAGGCAGCTCAACGGTGTTGACCAGCGCCTGAACCCGGAGCAGCGGGCCGGGCGCCGGCTTGGACTCCACGTCGGCGAGCCATCGCGTCGGATCGGCAACCACAGTTCCAGAGTAGGCCCGCATGACCGGTATATCAACTTGACCGGTCACGCATGACCGTTGTAACGTGTTAGACGGTCACAACAAACGCGAATGCCGTAATCCGGCAAAGAGGCAGATATCCATGGCTGACAACAAGATTCCAGCCGAAATCCTTTCCAGTTCCTCCGACGTCCGCCCCGCCACGGCGGCCGACGCGCTCCCACGGCCGTCGATGTGGTCACGGTTGACCGCGCGACTGAGGGCCGACCGGTACGACCGGCTACTTGCCGTCGGTGTCCCCGCACCCGAGGGCAGCGCGCTCGCGGCGCACGAGGCGCGTCTGACGTCGACCGCCGAGCGAGAGGCAATCGCACGGTCGCTGCGTGCGATAGTCGCCGATGCCCGCGGCCGCGGTCTCCTGCTCTCGTCCCGGGTGCCACTGCACGTGCCCAACCTCGCTGCGGCCGAGGACGTGATCGACGCGATCACCTTGCGATTGCATTCACTGCGACCGGTGAGCGCGCGGGGAATGGCGCGGCTGCGCCAGATCCTGAGCGACGGGGCGGGGCCGCTCTACCGCTACGGCCGCGGCGATCTGCGGGGCCGGCTCGGCGCTGCCCTCGCCGCGCTCTAAACCACCAATACCGCGGCGCCCGAAATCCGGCCCGCCCCCAGCTCTGCAAGCGCATCGGCGGCCTTGTCCAGGGGGTACTGCGGTGTCGTCACCTCGAGGTGATGACGGCCGGCGAACGCAAGAAATTGGCGGGCGTCGGCGCGAGTGTTCGATGCCACCGACCGCAACTGCCGCTCCTGGAAGAGATGCCGCTGATAGTTCAGCGCAGGAATGTCGGACAGGTGAATACCGGCGACGGCCAGCGTGCCGCCGCGATCGAGCGCCTCGAGAGCCGGCAACACCAGATCCCCCACCGGCGCAAAGAGAATCGCGGAGTCCAGCATCACCGGCGGACGGTCGGCGGCGCCCTGTACGGACGCGGCGCCCAGTGCCGATGCCAATTCCTTCGCCTGCTCGCCGCGGGTCATCACATGCACCTCGGCGCCCTGTGCGAGCGCCACCTGTGCGGTCAGGTGTGCGCTTCCACCGAACCCGTATATGCCAAGCCGGCCGCCTTCAGGCAGTTCGGCGCGCAGCAGTGCGCGATAGCCGATGATGCCCGCGCACAGCAACGGCGCCAGTTCGGCATCCGAATATCCAGCTGGGAGCGGGTGGGCGTAAGCGGCTGGGACAGTGGCGAATTCGGCGTATCCCCCGTCGGCGTCCCATCCCGTGTAGCGAGACTCCGGACATAGGTTTTCGTTACCGCTTTTGCAGAATCTGCATTGGCCACACGTGTGCCGCAGCCACGCGATGCCGACCCGATCACCGACCGCGAACTCGCCGCCATCTGTTTCCGGACCGACTTCGACGACTTCGGCGACGACCTCGTGGCCAGGAATCACCCCGGCGCGATGCACAGGCAGGTCGCCCTCGGTGACGTGAAGATCGGTGCGGCACACGCCACATGCCCGCACGGCGACGAGGAGCTCGCCCGGCGCGGGCCGTGGCACGTCGGCGGTGACTTTCTGCAACGGTCGACTGCTCATCGGGCCCGGCCGCTGAACTCGCCATGCCTTCATCGTTGGGGTGCCCATCACCCCATGGTGACGCTACGTCTTTTTTTGCACCAGACCGACGAGCCACAGCAGGATGATCGACCCGAGGATCGCGGTGAAGAAGGTGAACCACCAACCCCCCTCTGCGGTGTCGAACCAGAAGCTGAGGAGGAAGCCGCCGATCAAGGCGCCGATGACACCGACGATGATGTTCATCAGAATGCCGGATCCGCGGCCCTTCACGATCTTTCCGGCGATCCAGCCCGCGAGCGCGCCGATGATGATGTAGCCGATCCAGCCGACGCTGGTCAGCGTCGTCGACCGTTCTGCGAGCAACTCGGTAGCCGCAATGATGTCCATCAGGATCTCCCGCCTATCGCTGGCCATGGCTCAGCGCAACCGCCGGGCCAACTCGAGATATACCGCACGCCGGTAACAATTCGACGGCCAGTGCGGTCAAGATCAGCAGTCTTCAAATGGGCGTACTCAAGCCGCGGAACGTCAGATTCCAGCGCACAACGACACGAAGGGAATAGGAGCGCAGATCCCCACCGAGAAGTACGGAGTCGGATCGCCGTTCCAGGCCGGCGGTGGTGGTGGCGGAGGAGGAGGCGGGGGCGGCGGCAGTGGCGCGGCGATGCACGTGTTCGTGGGTGGGTCGAAAAGAGTTCCCACTCCGCACTCGATTGCGCTTCCCACCGCCGGCGACACCAACGAGGCACCGGTAAGCGCCGCAAGAGCCACCGCCACCCTGGCCGTGACGCGACAAATCAAGTTCAGCATGGAGGCTCCCTTACCCATCCCCGACCTCAGCTGTACTCCCGATCGTAGGCCGCCCGGCCAAGCACGTCACCAAAATTGACGACCGCGAAGGTCGATGGTCGGTTTCCACCCGCGAGGCGAACGCTCATCGGTGGTTCTGGTCGATCCGAGGACGCAAGCACATCGCGTTGTGCCTGCGTTATAGCCAGTCCAGTCCTGGCGTGTCAGCCGGGCGGCAACATCCCCGGCGCGGCTTCTGGCGCCACTGGCACGGGGACCCCGACGCCCGCGGGCGCAGGCGGCGGCGGTGCGTTGGGATCGGCCGGCGGCGGGGGCGGAGCGTTGGGATCGGCCGGCGGCGGGGGCGGAGCGTTGGGATCGGCCGGCGGCGGCGGCGGAGCGTTCGGATCCGCAGGCGGCGGAGGCACAGCGACCGGCGGGGCGTAGGGCCGGATCGAGTTCGCCAATGTGACAGCCTCGTCCTTCGGGATCGGGTTGGTCTCGGTTCCGAGCCAGACGACGAACCAGCGTTGCGGGGTGCGCTGACCGCGCGGTGTGCCGGGTTCGACCGGCTCGCCGACCACGCCGGCCCAGATCTGCCCGGTGGGCTTGTTGGCGTCGGTGAACTTCACCTCGTAGTAGGAGGCAACGCCGGGCATACCGTTGGCGTCGAGCGGAACCGTTTCCTGGTTCATGCGGGTGCCGGGGAAGGGCATGAAGAACTCGCCCATGTCCGATGCAAGCCGCTGGGCCGCCTTCGTGTTGTCGGTTTCGGCGCCGGCGAACAGCTTCAGATCGAGCCGCCCCAGCAGCACGCTCGTGTCGTTCGGCGGCTCCGCACCCTCAGGGGTGATCTTGGTCAACAACGCTTGGCCGTAAGACAGCTGGGTGGAATCCGACACCTTCCATCCGGCGGGCACCACGAAGCTCAGACCACCGGCGGCGTTCTCGACGCGGCCCGGGTCGACGGGCGGCGGCGGGGCGTTGGGATCCACCGGCGGTGGCGGTGCGTTCGGGTCCGCGGGCGGAGGCGGCGGCGCCGGGGCACCTGGCGGCGGGGGCGCGGGCGCTCCTGGCGGAGGAGGCGGCCCCTGCATGAACGTGTTGCCGGTCGGTGGCGGAGGAGGCGGCGCCGGCGTGGGCTCCGGTTGTGCCTGTGCGATTGACGGCAGCGTGAGCGCCACCGCGGTCGCACCGGTCACCGCCGCAATCATCAGCGACTTTGAGAGGCCCTTGCGGGGTTCGCGTAACGCGTCTCGCTCATCCATGGGGATGAAAATACCGTGTTACCGCCGTGACGCAAGTGCGAGTTGCTCCAAATGTGCTTAATTGTGACATTGCTGTAAGCTTCTAAAGCCCAGCTAGACAGCATTTTATAGATTGCTGCTCTATCTGCGCCCCGCGCCAGGCGCGCGGCGCGCTCCGGCGGTTGGTGACGGCTCTCACAGGCAATCCAGTTGGTAATTCGCATGGGCGAGCCGCGTCGTTACGGGCTGGGGAGAAGGGTGACCTCCTGCGCCTTGATCGAGAAATAGACGCGCTCCCCCGGCGCCAGCCGCAGCTCGGCGGCCGAATCGGCGGTGATGTCGGCGGCCAGCCCAGGTGCGCCGTCCGGCTGTTCCTCGGCGCGGACGCGGATGGCGGGCCCGCGGCTGTCCAGCTCGGCGACGGTCACCGCCACGGTGTTGCGCGGGCTGCCGTGCGGCTTGTCGCGATAAACGGCGACCGCCGCCGGCGAGAACAACGCCACCGCAGACTGCCCGGCGAGGCTGTCGGGTTCGGCGACGCCATGCCAGGCCACCCCCCACGGCGTCGCCAACACCCCCTGTGGGCCCGCGATGCCCGCCACGAGGTTGACGCCGGCGAGGCGCGCCCCGAACTTGCTGCGAGGTGCAGTCAAAACCGCTGCGGCGGAGCCTTTTTCGACGACTCTGCCCTCCTCGAGGACAAGTACCCGGTCGGCGAGGGTGAGGACATCCACCAGGTCGTGGGTGATCAGGACCGCGGATCGGCCGTCGCGCGCGAGAACGCGGCCCAGCAGTTTGCGCATCGCGGCGGCCGCTCCAACGTCCAGGCCGGCCAAGGGTTCGTCGAGCAGCAGCACATCCGGGTCCGCGGCCAGCGCGCGAGCCAACGCGATGCGCTGCGCCTGCCCGCCCGAGAGCTGCCGGGGCATACGATCGGCCAGCTCGGCGGCCTCGACCTCGTCCAACCAGCGCATCGCATCCGCCCGTGAGCTGCGTGGGGAGAAGGCGACGTTGGCGACGACGCTCAGATGCGGGAACAACAGCGCATCCTGCATCAGCAGCCCGATCCGGCGGTCGTGGGTGGCGACATGCGTGCCCGTGGCCGTATCGGTCAGCACCCGATCGCCGACGCGGACGACGCCGTGGTCGGGCCGCACCAGACCCGCGATCACATGAAGTGCCGTCGACTTACCCGCGCCATTCGGACCGAGTACGGCGAGAACCTCGCCGGCGTCCACCACGAGTTCGATATCCACACCGCGGTTCTCGACAATCGCGCGCACACTGACGTCCGTCACGCTGATTCACCACCATGGGCGCCGCGGGTCCCCAACCGCCTGCTGCCGAGCACGATGACCACCACGGCCGCGATCACGACGAGGAGCAAAGACAGCGCGACCGCCGCGTCCGCGTCGCTCTCCCGCTGTAGGTAGATCTCCAGCGGGAGGGTGCGGGTGACGCCCTCTCGCGAACCGGCGAACGTGAGCGTGGCGCCGAATTCGCCCAACGATCGCGCGAAGGCCAGGACCGCGCCGGACACCAGACCCGGGGCCAGCAGCGGCAGGGACACCCGCCACCAGACAGTGGTGGGCCGGGCGCCCAGGGTCGCGGCGACCACCTCGTAGTCCGTCCCCGCGGTGCGAGCCGCGCCTTCCAGCGCGATGACGAGGAACGGCAGCGACACGAATGTCTGCGCCAGCACGACCGCTGTCGTCGTGAAGGCGATCTGGATTCCCGCGGCGTCCAAATACTGCCCGATCAGCCCGAGGCGGCCGTATGCGTACAGCAACGCGATGCCCCCCACCACGGGTGGAAGCACCAACGGGAGCAGGATCAGCGGCCGCGTCATCCGGACCACCCGGGCGTCGCTTCGGGCGAGCACCAGAGCCATCGGCACCCCCAGGATCAGGCACAACACTGTGCTGGCGGTCGCGGTACGCAGACTCAGCTCGAGTGCGGACACCGATGCCGGACTGGTGATCAGCGACCAGAATCGCGGCCAGTCGACCTTCGCAGCCACCGCCACGAGAGGAACGGCGACGAACAGCGCCCCCAGCGCAGCCGGGACGTAGATCCACCGTGGGAGGACGGCCGACGGGCTCACGGCGAGGCGCGAAATGCGGAAATCGCGCTGGTCTTCGAGGTGGTCACCGCCGCGACGGGCTTCACAGATCACGACCCTATGGCACTTCGGCGGCGTTGTGGTGCCGGGTGCGCGTGCCGCATTTCCTCCTATAGCTACTGTCCAGTAACATTTCCTGCACGGGCTGGGGTTCAGCGTCGAACACAGAGGGAGGTCCTTGCGATGGACGTGCTTGTCACCGGAGGCGACACCGACCTAGGACGCACGATCGCGGAGAACTTTCGCAACGCGGGGCACCAGGTCGTGATCGCAGGCGCTCGCCGCGACGAACTGGACGTCGCCGCCAAAGAACTCGAAGTCGACGCCATCGTGTTCGACAACACCGATGCGGCGAACCTGGAGACAGCGCGGGACCACTTCCCGCACCACCTCGACACCATCGTCAATGTGCCCGCGCCACGCTGGCAGGCCGGCGATCCGCGGATGTACTCCCTCTCCGATCTGGCCACGGCGTGGCGCAATGCGCTCGACTCGACGATTCTCTCCGCCGTCCTGACCGTGCAGATTCTCGGTGACCACCTGCGTTCGGGGGGGTCGATCATCACCGTCGTACCCGAGCACCCGGCCGAGGGCAGTGCTGAGGCCGCCATCAAGGCCGCGGTGTCCGACTGGACGGCGGGGCAGGCTCAGCACTTCGGCATCCGCGGCATCACCGTGAACGCGGTCGCATCGGGCCGGAATGCCGAACCCGGCTACGACGGTCTCTCGCAGTCGCCACTTTCGGTGGCCGAGGAGATCAGCCGGCTCGCTTTGTTCCTGACAACGCCGGCCGCCCGACACATCACCGGTCAAACGATGCATGTCAGTCACGGTGCGCTGGCGAACTTCGGCTGAATATTCCTTCGTTCGCCGGTAGCTAAAGCGGGGTGACCGCTCCGGTTAGTTGTGGTTACGTGAAGGTGTGACCATCAAACTCGGACTCCAGATCCCCAACTTCTCCTACGGCACCGGCGTCACCGAACTTTTCCCCACCGTCATCGCGCAGGCTCAAGAAGCCGAAGCCGCAGGCTTCGACTCCGTCTTCGTGATGGACCACTTCTATCAGCTGCCCGGCCTCGGAACGCCCGACCAGCCGATGCTCGAGGCGTACACCGCCCTCGGCGCGCTGGCCACCGCGACCGAGCGTGTGCAGCTCGGCACGTTGGTGACCGGAAACACCTACCGCAACCCCACCCTGCTGGCCAAGGCGATCACGACGCTCGACGTCATCAGCCAGGGCCGGGCCATTCTGGGCATCGGCACCGGCTGGTTCGAGCTCGAGCACGACTCACTCGGCTACGAGTTCGGGACGTTCACCGACCGCTTCAACAAACTCGGCGAGGCGCTGGAGATCATCCTGCCGATGCTCGCGGGCGAGCGGCCCACGGTGAACGGCAAGTACTACCGCACCGTCGAGGCCATGGCCGAACCCCGCTTCCGCGACCACATCCCACTGATGATCGGTGGCAGCGGCGAGAAGAAGACGATCCCGCTGGCAGCCAAGCACTTCGACCACCTGAACATCATCGCGGGATTCGATGAGTTGCCCCGCAAGCTGGCCGTGGTCAAGGAGCGTTGCGAGGAGATCGGCCGCGATCCGGCCACGCTCGAGACCAGCATGCTGGTCATCGCGCTCATCGGCGACGGCATCTCCGAGGACCTGATTCCCGACGACTTCAAGCAGCAAGCGGTGTACGGCACCGCCGAGCAGGTCGCCGAGCAGATCAAGACCAAGGTGTTCGACGCGGGTGTCACCGGCGTGATCCTCAGCCCGGTGACGAGCCTCGACGGCTACCACCCCGGCCACGTCACCGCCGTCGGCGAGGCGTTGAAACCGGTTCTCGCCGGCTGATTCCACGCGCTGACGTGGGAAACAACACAGCCAAACCGTGCGTGTATCGGAGGTTCGGGCGACTACCGTAGTGGGTAGAAATAGCACGTGAAGCACCGTCGAGGAGCCCGACAATGAGCCATCCCGGAGCCACTGCAACCGACAGGCACAAGGTCGTCATCATCGGTTCAGGGTTCGGCGGGCTGACCGCTGCCAAAGCGCTCAGGCGTGCCGACGTCGACGTGAAGATGATCGCCAAGACGACTCACCACCTTTTCCAGCCGCTGCTGTATCAGGTGGCGACCGGCATCATCTCCTCAGGCGAGATCGCTCCCCCGACCCGGATGATCCTGCGCAATCAGAAGAACGCGCAGGTGCTGCTGGGCAATGTGACGCACATCGATCTGGCGAATCAGACCGTCAGGTCGGAGCTGCTCGGGCACACCTACGTCACGCCGTACGACTCTCTGATCGTCGCTGCGGGCGCGGGCCAGTCCTACTTCGGCAACGACCATTTCGCGGAATGGGCACCGGGCATGAAGTCGATCGATGATGCACTGGAGTTGCGTGCCCGCATCCTCGGCGCGTTCGAGCAGGCCGAACGATCCAGCGACCCCGCCCGCCGCGAGAAGCTGTTGACGTTCACCGTCGTCGGTGCCGGTCCGACCGGAGTCGAAATGGCCGGGCAGATTGCTGAACTCGCCGACCACACGCTCAAGGGCGCGTTCCGGCACATCGATTCGACGACTGCCCGGGTGATCCTGCTCGACGCCGCGCCGGCCGTGCTGCCCCCGATGGGCGAGAAGCTCGGCAACAAGGCCAAGGCGCGCCTGGAGAAGATGGGCGTCGAGATCCAGCTCGGGGCAATGGTCACCGACGTCGACCGCAACGGCATCACGGTCAAGGATCCCGACGGCAAGTTCCGCCGCATCGACTGCGCGACCAAGGTGTGGTCGGCGGGCGTTTCGGCGAGCCCGCTCGGCCGCGACATCGCTGATCAGTCCGACGCCGAGGTCGATCGCGCGGGACGGCTGAAGGTGCTTCCCGACCTGACCGTTCCCGGCCATCCGAACGTGTTCGTGGTCGGCGACATGGCCGCCGTCGAAGGCGTTCCCGGTATGGCTCAGGGAGCCATCCAGGGCGGCAGGTACGCCGCCAAGGCGATCAAGGCCGAGCTCAAGGGTGCCAATCCCGCTGAGCGCGAACCCTTCCAGTACTTCGACAAGGGTTCGATGGCTACGGTATCGCGCTTCTCCGCGGTCGCGAAGATCGGCCCGGTCGAGTTCGGCGGCTTCATCGCCTGGCTCGCTTGGCTGGTGCTGCATCTGGTGTACCTGGTCGGATTCCGGCGCAAGATCACCACGCTGCTGATGTGGACGGTGACGTTCCTGTCGAAGAAGCGCGGCAACCTCACGATCACCGAGCAGCAGGCGTACGCCCGCACCAGAATCGAAGAGCTCGAGGAGATCGCCGCCTTGGTGCAGGATCCGGAAGAGAGAGCCGCCGTCTAGAGCCGCTCGCCCTGCCAGGTCGACAGGCAGCCGCCACGCGCCAGCGCGAGCGTCATGCCGGCGGTGTCAACTTCCGTTTGTGGGTAGTGCAACTCGCTGATGCAAGCCATCGGTGCGGCCAACTCGTCTTCGGCCACCGAACCGCGACCCAGCTCGATCCGATGCCGCAGTAGTGCAGTCCCGTCGACGTCGGCGTGTAGCGATCCGGACCAGAAGCCCTGCCGTTCATCGGTTCTCCCGATCTGGATTCGCTCGCGCAGCTTGACTCGGCCCGTTCCTTCGACTGCCAGCCGTGTCGACGTGAAATGCCGGGAAGCGCCCGCAACCACGGTCGGTTGCGGGTCCAGGTCGAGCTCGCCGGCGACCTCGAGAAGCCAATTCGCGTGTGACTCATGGGTGGCCGGACCGGGCAGCGTCATCGTCGCCGCGGCGGTACGCACGCGCAGCAGCGCGCCCGGTTGCACCACGATGCGCACACATATCGAGTCTCCACCGAGCGGGGTGGCCGCCGCCGACACCAGGTGCACGGTGTCGGGTTCGGTCTCCCGGGCCGCAATACCGCCGCTGGATTCGATTCGCGGCCGGCGGCCTCGATGCGCGACGACGAGGAGGTCGGATCGCATCAGACCGGGACCTTCAACTGCTCGCGCACCCACGTCAGCACAGCCGTCGCGGCGGGGTCTTCGGTCAGCGAGATCAACACCGCCGGACGGTCGCCGCGCACGGTGGCCGCGTCGCGGCGCATCACGTCGAGATCGGCCCCGACGAGCGGCGCGAGATCAGTCTTGTTGACCACCAACAGATCCGAGTAGGTGACGCCCGGGCCGCCCTTGCGGGGCACCTTGTCGCCACCGGCGACATCGATAACGAAGATCTGTACGTCCACCAGCCCGGATGAGAAGGTGGCCGTCAGGTTGTCGCCACCGGATTCCACCAGGATCAGGTCGAGCCGCTCGTTGCCCGCGATGAGATCGTCGATCGCGTCGAGGTTGGCGGTGATGTCGTCGCGGATCGCGGTGTGGGGGCAACCGCCGGTCTGCACCGCGGCGATGCGGACGTCAGGCAGAACGGCGTGGCGGCGCAGGAAGTCGGCGTCTTCTGTGGTGTAGATGTCGTTCGTGAGCACGGCCAACGACAGCTCGTCACGCAGTTGCCTGCACAACGCGGCGACCAACGCCGTCTTGCCCGAGCCGACGGGTCCGCCGATGCCGATGCGCAACGGCTCCCCCGGTGTCCGCCGGCGCTTGGGGCGGTCGGTGTGACCATGTGGCTGGCCGTCGAGGAAATGCGGTGGCTGGGGCGGCATTGGGCGAACTCTCTTTCAGGATGCGAACAGCGGTCGCTCGCGTTGGCTGTGCTTCTGGGCCAGCAGGTCGAGCAGCGGATCGGACAGGTCGGCCAACTCCTTACAGGCCATAGCCGAGGTCTGGTCGCACAACGCGGCCAGCTCGAAAGTCAGCGCCGCGACGTCACCCGGGTCCAGCGCCAGGAGCCGTTGCGCGGCCGTCGCCGATCCGGTCATCGTCGTGTAGACGACCGTCAGCGCCGTCTGTTGGAACTCGAGCCCACTGGCCGCACCGACGGCACCGGCCACGGTGGCGAGGTGCGGCGCGGCACCCAGTGATTCCCAGCGTTCGGCCGGCCAGACCCGTCGGGCGAGCCGCAGCAGACCGCGCCCTTGCGCCCGGGATGCCTGACGTGCGGCGGGTGCCGGTGTGCGGGCGTCGATCTCGGCGTCCGCACCGTTGACCGGCAGGCTTCCGCTGTGCACGGCCGCGGCCACCGATGCGGTCACCAGCCCGGTGGTGCGGATTCGCCGGATCAGGAAGGCCCGCAGCGTGACGAGGTCGCGGACCAGACCCAGGGTGACGGCCTCCTCGACACCTCCGGAGTGCACGTGGCCGCCGGTCGGCAGCCGCGAGTCCGACAGTGTCAGCAGTGTCGCCAAGTTCATCGGAACAACCTGTCAGAACAGGAAATAGCGTTGCGCCATGGGCAACTCGACGGCGGGGTCCTCCTGCCACACGTCGCCGTCGATACGGACGGTGAACGTGTCGGGGTCGACCTCGATTTCGGGCAGCGCGTCGTTGAAGGGCATGTCGACCTTGCCGACATTGCGGACATCCTTGACCGCGACGAGCCTGCGGTTGACGGCGAGTCGGTTCGCAAGCCCTTCATCTATGGCCTGGGACGAGACGAAATGCACCGAGGTCGCCGAAGCCGCGGCCGGAGCCGCACCAAACATCGGTCGCGGCAGTACGGGCTGCGGTGTGGGGATCGACGCGTTCGCGTCCCCCATTGCGGCCCAGGCGATCATCCCGCCCTTGAGCACCGCGTGCGGGCGCACACCGAAGAACGCGGGCTCCCACAGCACGAGGTCGGCGAGCTTACCCACTTCCACCGAGCCGATCTCATGGTCGAGGCCGTGCGCGATGGCCGGACAGATCGTGTACTTCGCGACGTACCGGCGGGCGCGGTTGTTGTCGGATTGATGGACGCCGGACTTGTCCCCCGCCAATGCACCCCGACGTCGCTTCATCACGTGAGCGGTCTGCCAGGTGCGGATCACCACTTCGCCGATGCGGCCCATCGCCTGGGAGTCGCTGCCGATCATCGAGATCGCCCCGATGTCGTGCAGCAGATCCTCTGCCGCCATCGTCGAGGGTCGGATGCGGCTCTCGGCGAATGCGAGATCCTCTGGCACCGAAGGGTTCAGGTGATGGCACACCATCAACATGTCGAGGTGTTCATCGAGGGTGTTGACGGTGTGTGGACGTGTGGGATTGGTCGAACTCGGCAGTACGTACGGTTCCGCGGCGACGCGGATGATGTCGGGCGCGTGGCCGCCGCCGGCGCCCTCGGTGTGGTAGGCGTGAATCGACCGACCGTTGATCGCACCGATCGTGTCCTCGACGAAACCCGCCTCATTGAGCGTGTCCGAGTGCAGGGCAACCTGCACTCCGGACGCCTCCGCGACGGAAAGGCAGGCGTCGATCGCCGCGGGGGTGGACCCCCAGTCTTCGTGCAGCTTGAAACCCGAAGCGCCGCCACGTAATTGCTCCCACATCGATTCGGCGCTGACGGTATTGCCCTTGCCGAGTAGCGCGATGTTCATCGGCCAGGCGTCCAGCGCCTCCAGCATGCGGCCCAGATGCCACGCCCCCGGGGTCACGGTGGTGGCCTTGCTGCCCTCCGCGGGTCCGGTACCACCGCCGATGATGGTCGTGATGCCACCGCCCAGGGCTTCCGCCATGATCTGCGGACAGATCAAATGGACATGGCAGTCGATGCCACCGGCCGTGACGATTCGACCATTGCCGGCGATGATTTCGGTTGACGGACCGACCACGAGATCGGGGTGCACGCCGGACATGATGTCGGGGTTGCCGGCCTTGCCGATCGCGACGATCCTGCCGTCGCGAATACCGATGTCGGCCTTGATGATTCCCCAGTGGTCGATGATCACCACGCCGGTGATCACGGTGTCGGGTGCGCCGTCGGCCCGGGTTGCCCGGCCCTGCCCCATCGACTCGCGCAACACCTTGCCGCCACCGAAGACCGCCTCGTCGCCGGCCAGACCCGGCCCGCCGCTGCGATCCTCGGTGATCTCGATGAACAGATCTGTGTCCGCCAATCGGATGCGGTCGCCGGTCGTCGGCCCGAAGAGCGCTGCATACCTGGCTCGGGAAATGGCGCTCATCGCTGCCCTCTGTTCTTCGCGCAGGCGCTCATCGGCGTCCTCTGTTCTTCGCGCAGGCGCTCATCGGCGCCCTCTGTTCTTCGCGCAGGCGCTCATTACGCATCATCCAATCGCCCGGGCGGTCGCAGGCTCAACCCATACACCTCGCGTGATCCGCCCAGGGGTACCAACGAGACCCGCTGGGCAACACCGGGTTCGAACCGCACCGCGGTGCCGGCGGGGATGTCGAGCCGATGTCCATGGGCGGTTGCACGATCGAATTGCAGGGCGGCGTTGCTTTGCGGTAGGTGCACGTGGCTACCGACCTGGACGGGACGGTCGCCGGTGTTGAGGATGTCCATCTCGACCCGTTGCGCGCCTTGGTTGAGCTCGATATCGCCGGTGCCGTAGACGATCTCGCCGGGCACCCACGATGCATGTTCGGCCGTCATGGGATCGGGTGGTGGACGGTGACGAGTTTCGTCCCATCGGGAAACGTCGCCTCCACCTGGACGTCCTCGAGCATCTCCGGAACGCCCACCATCACGTCGTCGCGGCTGAGAACCTCGCGGCCGCTGGCCATCAACTCCACGACCGTGCGACCGTCGCGCGCCCCTTCGAGGAGGTGATCGGTGATCACCGCAACGGCCTCGGGGTGGTTGAGTTTCAGCCCGCGCGCCTGGCGCCTGCGCGCCAGTTCCGCGGCGTACGACAGCAGCAACCTGTCCTGTTCATGCGGCGTTAATCGCATAGTCGGGGATACTGCCACGCCCCGCACCCCTCAGCAGCGCGAGAAAAGCGGCGGTTACTCGGGAGGCAGATTCTGCAGCCGCACCTGGCCTCTCGCCACGACGCGCTCGGTGTCGTCGGTGATGGTGATCAGCCACAGTTGCTGGCGTCGGCCGCGATGGATCGGAACCGACACCGCCGTCACCGTGCCCGCGGAGATGGCGCGCAGGAAGTCGGTGTTGTTGTTGACGCCGACGACGTGACCGCCGCCGTTCTCGCTGAGCCAGATCTGCCCCGACACGCTGGCCAGGCTCTCGATCACCGAGCAGTACACGCCGCCATGCACGATCCCCCACGGCTGCAGCAGCTTGTCGTTGATCTCGATACGGGCAGTGCCGCCGTCCGGGGTCAGCTCGAGGAATTCGAGGCCGATCTCCTTGTCGAATCCGGCGCCGAGACCGGTCGGGATTTCTGTGCTCACCCAGATTTGTCTACACGGTGACGTTCGGACCGCTGTGGTCGAGACCTGAAATGCGGAAGGGCCCCGCACAGTGTGCGGGGCCCTTCCTTCGTGTGGACCGGGAGTCTCTGCAGCCCTCAGGACTCCGGTGCGGTCCGGTGGTTCAAGTTCGTTCTGCAACAGCATAGGCAAGGCTGCCCTAATTTAGCAATACCTTCCCTGCCGCTACTGGCGGAATTCTCGTGGCGCCCCGCACGGGCAGCCCGAATCCGACCAGCGCGTCGAGCACAGCCTGGCCACGACGCATGCTCGTGAGCTCGCTGGACCCCGCCAGCAGGGGCACTTGCGTCGCGGCGCCCACCACCGCGGCACCGACGATGTGCCACATGGCCGCGATCGAGATCGCCGAATCGCTGACCTCGGCGAGCTTGCCGAACAACGGAGCAAGAGTGCGATGACTGCGGTGTGCAATCCACGTCGTCAGCGCGGCCTCGTTGGGCAGGGCGACGATTCCATCCCGGATGGCGCTGTGCGACCGGGTATTCGGACGAGCTCCGAAGAAGGGGTCATCGGGCAGTGCGCGCAGCGTGGGGTCGACGACACCGACCCAGTCGATCGCGCCCTCGGAGTCCACGTGCACCCACAGGTTCTCCAAGCCCGTGTCCCATGCGCGACCCTCGAGCACGAGCAGCGGCACCACCCGTCCGACGACCACGTGCGCCAGGGTCGCGGCGAGCTGCTGGGCCACCGCGGCACGACTTTCGGTCTCCTGGGCCGCGAGCTTGAACATCGAATGCAGCCGATCGGTCATCAGCGCCTGCGTCAACGGCCACCAGCGTCGCCGTGACAGATCTCCGATGACCGCGACACCGTAGACACGCGGACATTCGGGATACAGCTCGCGCAATCGGCGGCTCGATTCATGCAATGGCAGCGCCTGCGCAATGGCCATGCTCGAGATGAGCGGGTCGTCGACGACAACCGTCATAGGACCTCCCGATGTTGAGTTAGGTTAGCCTTACTATAATCAGGTCGACCGTTGGAGCCATACCCTGTGACTCGACTCACAAGGCCAGGCGAAGGCGCGGTGACCTGGAACGAACCAAGCCGGAACATTCCGTCGGGCGTGCGCGACAACGCGCCGAGCGGGGTCGTCCTGCGCGATACGACGCACGGTAGTAAACCCGTAGTAAGCTGGACCTACCGTCTCTAGGAGATGAACGAAGATGGCCAAGTTGACGCGTTTAGGGGAGCTCGAACGCGCGGTGATGGACCACCTGTGGTCCACGCGCGAGCCCCAAACCGTGCGCCAGGTCCACGAGGCACTCGCCGCCCAGCGCGACCTCGCCTACACAACGATCATGACCGTCCTGCAGCGGCTGGCAAAGAAGAATCTCGTCGTCCAGCACCGCGATGACCGGGCCCATCGCTACGCCCCGACCCACGGGCGCGACGAACTGGTCGCGGGGTTGATGGTCGATGCCCTGGACCAAGCTGCGGACTCGGATGACCGCGAGGCTGCGCTCGTGCATTTCGTCGAGCGCGTCAACGCCGACGAGGCGGCGGCGCTGCGTCGCGCGTTGTACGAGTTGGAGAGCAAGCACCGGATATCGCCACCCGCTGGCGAGCCGGGCACCGGCTGAGAGACACTTACAGCGTGTCGGCGCTGGCCTTCTCCATCATGGCGCTGGTCCTATCGGGACCGGTGCCGGCGATGCTGGCGCGGGCAAAGTGGCCGTCGCGGGCACCGCGGGCCGCGATCGTGCTGTGGCAATCCATCGCGCTGGCCGCCGTACTCTCGGCCTTCTCCGCCGGAATCGCCATCGCGAGCAGGCTTTTCGCGCCCGGACCCGACGGCAGGCCGACGTCGACGTTGGCCGGCGAGATCGATGCGCTCGGCTGGCCGCTGTGGATCACGTACGTGGCGGTGTTCGCGCTCACGCTGATGGTAGGGGCGCGTCTTGCGGTGGCCGTCGTCCAGGTCGCGATAGCGACGCGGCGCAGGCGCGCACACCACCGGATGGTCGTCGACCTCGTCGGCAAGTCCCATAAGTCCGGATTGCGCATCCTCGACGTCGACGAGCCCCTTGCCTACTGTCTGCCGGGCGTGCGCAGTCGCGTGGTGGTCAGCGAGGGCACCCTCACGACTCTGGCGGACAATGAGATCGCCGCGATCCTGTCGCACGAGCGCGCACATCTGCGGGCCCGGCACGACCTGGTGCTCGAGATGTTCACCGCGGTGCATGCCGCGTTCCCGCGTTTCGTCCGCAGCGCCAGTGCGCTGGATGCCGTGCGGTTGCTCATCGAGATGCTGGCCGATGACGCCGCGGTGCGTGCGGCCGGTCCAACTCCGTTGGCTCGCGCGTTGGTCGCCTGCGCCACGGGCCGCACACCCGCGGGAGCGCTGGCCGCGGGCGGACCCACGACCGTGACCCGCGTGCGCCGTCTCGGCGGCCGCGGCAACAGCCTGGGTGTGGCTGCGTGCGCCTACGTGGCCGCCGCCGCCGTTCTCGTGGTGCCCACCGTCGCCGTGGTCCTGCCCTGGTTGACCGAGTTGAATCGTTTGTTCACTGCGTAGCGCTTCTGTGTAGTAGGCCATCCCTGCACAACCAAAACGAAAGGCTGCCCGAATGAGCTCGTCTGAAAATCCCGCGAACGGCACCGCTCAGATCGGGGTCACCGGCCTCGCGGTCATGGGATCCAACCTCGCGCGCAACTTCGCCAGTCACGGATACACCGTGGCGCTGCACAACCGGTCCGTCGCCAAGACCGACGCGTTGCTCGCCGAACACGGCTCCGAGGGCAATTTCGTACGCAGCGAGACCATCCCGGAATTCCTTGCCGCGCTGGAGAAGCCACGCCGGGTCATCATCATGGTCAAGGCGGGCGACCCGACCGACGCCGTCATCAACGAGCTGGCCGATGCGATGGAGGAAGGCGACATCATCATCGACGGCGGCAATGCGCTCTACACCGACACCATCCGCCGCGAAAAGGCGATCCGCGAGCGAGGGCTCCACTTCGTCGGCGCCGGCATCTCCGGTGGTGAAGAGGGCGCGCTCAAGGGCCCGTCGATCATGCCCGGCGGTCCGGCCGAGTCGTACACGTCGCTGGGCCCGCTGCTCGAGGAGATCTCCGCGCACGTCGACGGCGTGCCGTGCTGCACGCACATCGGACCCGACGGCGCAGGGCACTTCGTGAAGATGGTGCACAACGGCATCGAGTACTCCGACATGCAGTTGATCGGTGAGGCCTACCAGCTGCTGCGTGACGCGCTGGGACTGAGCGCACCCGAGATCGCCGACGTCTTCGCCGAATGGAACTCCGGCGACCTGGACAGCTTCCTCATCGAGATCACCGCCGACGTGCTGCGGCAGACCGACGCCAAGACCGGCAAGCCGCTTGTCGACCTCATCCTCGACGAGGCCGAGCAGAAGGGCACCGGACGGTGGACGGTGAAGTCAGCGCTGGACCTCGGGGTGCCGGTGACCGGGATCGCCGAGGCGGTGTTCGCCCGCGCGTTGTCGGGCTCGGTGGCGCAGCGCAAGGCCACCACGGGTCTGGCGTCCGGCGATCTCGGCGAGAAGCCCGCTGATGCAGCACGATTCATCGATGACGTCAGCAAGGCACTGTATGCGTCCAAGATCATCGCGTACGCGCAGGGCTTCAACCAGATTCAGGCAGGCAGCGCCGAATACGACTGGGGCATCACCCCGGGTGATATGGCCACCATCTGGCGTGGCGGGTGCATCATCCGGGCCAAGTTTCTCAACCGCATCAAGGAAGCGTTCGACGAGACGCCCGATCTGCCGTCACTGATCGTCGCCCCGTATTTCCGTGAGGCGATCGAGGCCGCGATCGACAGTTGGCGCCGCGTCGTGGTGACCGCGACCGAGCTGGGCATCCCGATTCCGGGCTTCTCCTCGGCGCTGTCCTACTACGACGGGTTGCGCACCGAACGGTTGCCCGCGGCGCTCACCCAGGGCCTTCGCGACTTCTTCGGCGCCCACACCTACGGCCGCATCGACGCCGATCCGTCCGCGCGGTTCCATACGCTGTGGAGCGGCGACCGCAGCGAGGTCGAGGCCTAGAATTGGCCTGACATGAAGTTTCTCAATGGCCACCAGCCCGCGTTCGACCTGACCTACAACGACGTCTTCATCGTCCCCGGACGCTCCGATGTGATGTCGCGGATGGATGTCGACCTCTCGACATCGGACGGCTCGGGCACCACGATTCCGGTGGTGGTCGCGAACATGACCGCGGTGGCGGGTCGGCGGATGGCCGAGACGGTCGCGCGTCGCGGCGGCATTGTCGTACTGCCGCAAGATCTTCCGATCTCCGCGGTGCAGCAGACGGTCGACTTCGTGAAGAGTCGCGACCTGGTGGTCGACACTCCGGTCGTGCTCTCCCCCGACGACTCAGTGTCGGACGCGATGGCGCTGATTCACAAACGCGCGCACGGTGCCGCGGTGGTGCTGTTCGAGGGCAGGCCGATCGGCTTGGTCACCGAGGCGGGCTGCGTGGGGGTGGACCGGTTCACCCGAGTCCGCGACATCGCCATCACCGACTTCGTCACCGCGCCCGCCGGCACCGATCCACGGAAGGTGTTCGACCTGCTCGAACACGCGCCCGTCGACGTCGCGGTACTTACCGAACCGGACGGCACCCTGGCCGGTGTGCTCACCCGGACCGCCGCCATCCGCGCGGGCATCTACACACCTGCCGTGGACGCGACGGGCCGGTTGCGGATCGCCGCCGCGGTCGGCATCAACGGCGATGTGGGCGCGAAGGCGCGCGGTCTGGCCGAGGCGGGCGTCGACCTGCTGGTGATCGACACCGCGCACGGACATCAGCTGCGCATGCTGGAGGCGATCAAGGCAGTCGCCTCACTGGACCTGGGGCTGCCGCTGGTGGCGGGCAACGTGGTGTCCGCCGAAGGAACCCGCGACCTGATCTCAGCGGGCGCGTCGATCGTCAAGGTCGGCGTGGGGCCCGGCGCGATGTGCACCACCCGGATGATGACCGGCGTAGGCCGGCCACAGTTCTCGGCGGTGCTCGAATGCGCCTCGGCGGCAAGACAACTTGGCGGCCACGTGTGGGCCGACGGCGGTGTCCGTCATCCCCGCGACGTCGCGCTGGCCCTGGCCGCGGGCGCCTCGAACGTCATGATCGGCTCATGGTTCGCCGGCACTTACGAATCGCCGGGCGACCTCATGCGCGACCGCGAGGATCGGCCCTTCAAGGAGAGCTATGGCATGGCGTCAAAGCGCGCCGTCGCGGCGCGTACCGCCGCCGACGACCCGTTCGACCAGGCCCGCAAGTCGTTGTTCGAGGAGGGCATCTCCACGTCGCGGATGGGGCTGGACCCGTCCAGGGGCGGGGTGGAGGACCTGCTGGACCACATCACCTCCGGGGTGCGCAGCACGTGCACCTATGTGGGCGCGGGCAACCTCGTCGAGCTACACGAGAAGGTTGTGCTGGGTGTGCAGTCGCACGCGGGGTTCGCCGAGGGTCATCCATTGCCGACCGGCTGGTGAATCCGCCGGCCGGTCACCAACGGCTAACATGGACCCCACTCTTGACGTGTCTACTCGAAAGGGACCCAGTGCCGCAGGCACCCGTTGAGGCCGCGAGCTTGGGGGCAGAGCGGCCAGGCGACGAGCCGAACGACGCCGAGCCATCCCCTAGTCGGCCGGGCAACAGGCCCGGCGCCCCATCGGTGTGGACGCTGAATTCTCGATGACCCTCACGATGTCCTTGCTCTCCATCGGCGCGATCGTGCTGTTGACCGCCGGAACGGCGGTGTTCGTCGCCGCGGAGTTCTCCCTTACCGCGCTCGAGCGCAGCACGGTGGAATCCAATGCGCGCAGTGGCGCCCGCCGTGACCAGATGGTGCGACGGGCCCACCGGACGCTGTCGTTCCAGCTCTCCGGCGCCCAGGTCGGAATCTCGATCACCACCCTGGCCACCGGTTATCTGGCCGAACCCGTTGTCGGGCGGCTGATCCGGCCCGGCCTCGAGGCGATCGGTGTGCCCGACCGCTTCGTAGGCGGGCTGTCCCTGTTCGGCGCCGTCGTGATCGCCACGTCGTTGTCGATGGTGTTCGGCGAACTGGTACCCAAGAACCTGGCGGTCGCCCGCCCGGTGCAGACGGCGCGCTGGTCGGCGGGTCCGCAGCTGCTGTTCTCCGCCCTGTTCACGCCGTTGATCCGCGCAACGAACGGAACCGCCAACTGGATTCTGCGCAGGCTGGGCATCGAACCCGCCGAGGAACTGCGCTCTGCCCGCTCACCCCAGGAGCTGGTGTCGCTGGTGCGCAGCTCCGCGCGCAGCGGCGCACTGGACCCGGTCACCGCCGTGCTCGTGGACCGCTCTCTGCAGTTCGGCGAGCGCACCGCCGAGGAATTGATGACTCCGCGATCCAAGATCGAGGCGCTGGAATCCGACGACACCGCCGCCGACCTGGTCGCCGCAGCCATCAAGACCGGCTACTCGCGCTTCCCGATCATCGAGGGCGACCTCGATGAAACCATCGGCATCGCGCACGTCAAGCAGGTGTTCGAAGTGCCGCCGGAGCGGCGGGCCACGACCCCGCTGGCTCGCCTCGCGCTGCCGGTCGCCACGGTGCCCTCCACGCTCGACGGCGACGCGGTGATGGCCCAGATCCGCGCCAACGGCCTACAGACCGCGCTGGTCGTCGACGAGTACGGCGGCACCGCCGGCATGGTCACCATGGAGGACCTCATCGAAGAGATCGTCGGCGACGTGCGCGACGAGCACGACGTCGAGCCGCCCGATGTCGTGCCCGCGGGACGAGGCTGGCAGGTGTCCGGGTTGCTGCGCATCGACGAGGTCGCCGACGCCACCGGTTTCCGTGCGCCCGAAGGAGATTACGAAACGATCGGCGGACTGGTGCTCGAAAAACTGGGGCACATTCCGGATGAATCCGAGTCGGTCGAGTTGACGGCATTCGACCCCGACGGCGTCGCGCTCGACGATCCCATCCGATGGCTGGCCACGGTCGTGCGCATGGACGGCAGGCGTATCGACCTGCTCGAGCTCACCGAACTGGGCCGCCACAACTCAGGAGATGACGGCTGATGGGTGGCGACATCTTCGGTGTGCTGCTGACCTTCCTGCTGCTCGGCGCCAACGCGTTCTTCGTCGCCTCGGAGTTCGCGCTGATCTCCGCGCGCCGCGACCGCCTCGAAGCGCTCGCAGAACAGGGCAAGAAGAGCGCGGTGACCGTCATCCGCGCCGGCGAGAACCTGTCGCTGATGCTGGCCGGCGCGCAGCTGGGCATCACGATCTGTTCGATCCTGTTGGGCCGTGTCGGCGAACCGGCGGTCGCACACCTGCTGGAGAAGCCGTTCGGGCTCGTCGGCATTCCCGACACGGTGCTGCACACGGTGTCCTTCTTCGTCGCGCTCGGCGTCGTGGTGACGATGCACGTCCTGCTCGGCGAGATGGTGCCGAAGAACATCGCGATCGCAGGACCGGAGTCGTCAGCGATGTTGCTGATTCCGGTGTATCTGGTCTACATCCGGCTGGCCCGGCCGTTCATCGCCTTTTACAACTGGTGCGCCAACACCACGCTGCGGTCCTTCGGCGTCGAGCCCAGGGACGAGCTCGATGTCGCGGTTTCGACGGTCGAGCTCTCCGAGATGATCGCGGAATCGCGATCCGAGGGTCTGCTGGATCAGGAGGAGCACGGGCGGCTCACCCGCGCACTGCAGATCCGCGATCGCGTCGCCAACGACGTCGCCATGCCCCTGAGCAAGATCCGCGCCGTCCCGGTCGCGCGCGCGGGGTCCGGCCCCACCCTGGGCGCCATCGAAGACGCACTCGCCGAAACCGGCTATTCGAGGTTCCCGGTCAGCGATCCGGCCGGCGACTACGTAGGGTACCTGCACATCAAGGACGTCCTGCCGTTGGTCCACGACCCCTCCAACGAACAAGAGGTGCTGGACGCCTCGATGGTGCGGCCGCTGCCACGGGTGCCGGCATCGATGTCGCTGCCCGACGCGCTGTCGAGGCTGCGGAGGGACAACGCGCACCTGGCACTCGTCACCGCGCCCGACGGCAGCGTTTCGGCGATGGTGGCACTGGAGGACCTGGTGGAAGACCTGGTCGGCACCGTGCGTGACGGAACACATCGTGTGTGAGTCTGCGCACACCGACTGCCGATGCCGGGTGCTCGACGAGCACGACTGGACCCGCCGAGAGCAGCGTCATCGTGAGCGGGTCGACGGATTCCTGCGGTCGTTCCGCGCACCGGCCTCCGCGCCCCATCCGGTCTGGGATTTCCTGTTCACCTACTACAGCCTGCGTCCCCGACAATTGCGTGCGTGGCACCCAGGGTTCGGTGTGGCCCTCGCCGGCGATGCGGCGGCGCGCTACCTGGGTCGCAGCGGCTATGGACGTACGTCCGCCGGTGTGACGGTGAGTCGTGAGTACCTGACCGGCCGCGCCGACACCGTGCGCTTCATCGCCGGGTTGCTGCGCGCGACGGCGTCGCGGCCGGCGCGACTGAACTGCTTCGGACTGCACGAGTGGGCGATGGTCTACCGGGCGCCCACGGTGCGCCACGAGCGCGTCCCCCTGCGCCTCGGCGCCGCCGGAACAGATGCGGTCGTCGAATCAATGCCGTTGCGGTGCAGCCATTTCGATGCGTTCCGGTTTTTCACCAAGCCGGCCACCGAACGCAACAGCGAGCAACTGACCCGGGACGGCCAGGTCGGCTCCGAACAACCCGGCTGTCTGCACGCGGCCATGGATTGCTACAAGTTCGCCTACAAGCTGGGACCCCTCGTGGACTCCGCGCTGGTGATGGATTGCCTGGAGCTCGCCACCCAAGCCCGTGAGCTCGACATGCGTGCCAGTCCCTATGATCTTCGCGACTACGGATTCGAGCCGATCGCGATCGAAACGCCCGCCGGGCGTTCCGAATACGTTCGTATCCAGCAGCACGTTGCCGAGCAGGCAGCACCGCTCCGAGAGCGCCTGACCAAGGCGTGTGAGCAGTTGCTCGCGGCGGTGGACCCCGCTTCGGTCGAAGCGGAAGGCACCGGCGTGGTGCACGAGGGAACCGGAGCCGCCCCGGCGGCGACATCAGAGTTGGGCGCCGTTACCCGCGGGTAAGCTGGATCGACGGCACTGCGTTCGACGCGCCTTTGCGGCGAGGGAGGAAATATGACCGATCGCGTGAAAGTGGGCAACCTGCGTGTTGCCCAGGTGCTGTACGACTTCGTCAACGATGAGGCACTTCCCGGCACCGGCCTCGATCCCGACACCTTCTGGTCGGGCGTCGACAAGGTCGTCGCCGACCTGACACCGAAGAACCAGGAACTGCTCGCCCACCGGGACGATCTGCAGGCACGTATCGACAAGTGGCACCGCCAGCGCGTCATCGAGCCGATCGATCCCGAGGCCTATCGGCAGTTCCTCACCGAGATCGGGTACCTGCTGCCCCAGCCCGACGACTTCACGATCTCCACCGCGGGCGTCGACGACGAGATCACCACGACTGCGGGCCCGCAGCTGGTGGTCCCGATCCTGAACGCACGCTTCGCGCTGAACGCCGCGAACGCCCGGTGGGGTTCGCTGTACGACGCGCTGTACGGAACCGATGTCATCTCCGAAGACGACGGGGCCGAGAAGGGCACCAGCTACAACAAGGTCCGCGGCGACAAGGTCATCGCGTACGCCCGCCACTTCCTCGACGGCGCGGCTCCGCTGGCCAACGGCGCCTGGAGCGATGCGACCGGCATCAAGATCGACGAAGGACAGTTGATCGTCGAGCTGGGCAACGAGGGGTCGACCGGCCTTGCGACGCCCGAGCAGTTCGTCGGCTACACCGGTGAACTCGGTTCGCCCGCCTGGTCGGTGCTGCTGCGCAACCACGGCCTGCACGTCGAGATTCTGGTCGACCCGGACTCCCCCGTCGGCTCCACCGATTCGGCGGGCATCAAGGACGTCGTCCTTGAATCCGCGATCACCACGATCATGGACTTCGAGGACTCCGTGGCCGCCGTCGACGCCGACGACAAGGTGCTCGGTTACCGCAACTGGCTGGGTCTGAACCGCGGCGACCTCACCGAAGAGGTGGCCAAGGGCGACAAGACGTTCACCCGCGTGCTCAACGAGGACCGCACCTACACCACGCCGGACGGCGAGGGCGAGCTGACGCTGCCCGGTCGCAGTCTGATGTTCGTGCGCAACGTCGGTCATCTGATGACGAACGACGCGATCGTGGACGTCGATGGCAACGAGATCGGTGAGGGCATCCAGGACGCGCTTTTCACCAGCCTGATCGCGATGCACGGTCTGAAGGCGGACGAAGACGGCGTCACCAAGAACGGCCCGAAGGTCAACAGCCGCACCGGCTCGATCTACATTGTCAAGCCCAAGATGCATGGGCCCGACGAGGTGGCCTTCACCGTCGAGTTGTTCGGCCGGGTCGAGGACGTGCTCGGTCTGCCGCCGAACACCATCAAGGTCGGCATCATGGACGAGGAGCGACGCACCACCCTCAACCTGAAGGCCTGCATCAAGGCGGCACGCGACCGCGTGGTGTTCATCAATACCGGCTTTCTGGACCGCACCGGCGACGAGATCCACACGTCGATGGAGGCCGGCCCGATGATCCGCAAGGGTGCCATGAAGACGCAGCCGTGGATCCTGGCCTACGAGGACCAGAACGTGGACGTCGGCTTGGCCACCGGGTTCTCCGGGCGCGCACAGATTGGCAAGGGCATGTGGGCCATGACGGACCTGATGGCCGACATGGTCGAGCAGAAGATCGGTCAGCCCAAGGCCGGCGCCACGACCGCGTGGGTGCCGTCGCCGACGGCGGCCACCCTGCACGCGATGCACTATCACGAGGTCGACGTGTTCGCCGTGCAGAAGGAGTTGCAGGGCAAGACGCGGACCACTGTCGACGAGCTGCTGACCATCCCGCTGGGCAAGGAACTCGCGTGGGCGCCCGAGGAGATCCGCGAAGAAGTCGACAACAACTGCCAGTCGATCCTCGGCTACGTGGTGCGCTGGATCGACGCGGGCGTCGGCTGCTCCAAAGTGCCCGACATTCACAACGTCGCGCTGATGGAAGACCGTGCCACCCTTCGCATCTCGAGTCAGCTGCTGGCGAACTGGTTGCGCCACGGTGTCATCACCGAGGACGACGTGAAGGCCAGCCTGCGGCGGATGGCCGCGGTGGTGGACCAGCAGAACGAGAAAGATCCGGAATTCCGGCCCATGGCACCAGACCCAGACGGCAGCGTGGCGTTCGCCGCCGCGCAGGAGCTGATCTTGGCCGGAGGGGCTCAGCCGAACGGTTATACCGAGCCGATCCTCCACCGCAAGCGCCGAGAGTTCAAAGCAGCAAACAACGGTGGTTGATCCGATGACCCGTCGACGTAGCGAGCACAAGGGCTTCCGTGGGCAGGCATAGCATTCCCGACCCCGAGGATTCGGCCGGCGAAGAGCAGCACGAAGAACCGGAGACCACGCGCTTCGGCCAGTCCGGCGACTACCAGTCGGATTTCGGTCCTGGCTACCGAGAACCGGACTACGACGCACCGCAGTACCGCGAGTCCGAGCAGGATGCACCGGGGTTCTCCGACACCGGTTATCGCAGCGAGGATTTCAGCGACGCCGAATTGTCGCGCGCGGACCCCGACGAGTACATCTTCTACGAACCGGCTTCGTCGACCCCACCGCCGCCCAGTCGTCCCCGCTCGGGCCCGGCGCACGGCGGTGAGTGGGAAGGCGGCGAATGGACGGGCAGTCACCGCGCGGTGACCCCCGGCAGGCGGGGCGTCAGTATCAGCGTCATCGCTGCGCTGGTCGCAGTCGTCGTGGTCGTCGGCGCGGTCATCCTGTGGCGCTTCTTCGGCGATGCGCTGTCCGATCGCAGTGATGTCGCCGCCGCCCGGTGCGTGAACGGCGAACTCGCCGTCGCCGTGGTCGCCGACCCTTCGGTGTCGGACCAGATAAAGATCCTGGCGGACGATTACAACCGCAGCGCTGCGCCGGTGGGTGACCGCTGCGTGAAGGTCGGTGTCACGTCCGCAGATTCGGATCAGGTCGTCAACGGATTCATCGGCCAATGGCCCGCCGAACTCGGCGAGCGCCCGGCCCTGTGGATCCCGGCGAGTTCGATCTCGGCCGCCCGCCTCGAGGCCAGTGCCGGCGAGAAGATCATCAGCGACAGCCGCTCGCTGATCACCTCCCCCGTGGTGCTGGCAATGCGGCCACAGCTCAAATCCGCTCTGGGTCAACAGAACTGGGCCTCGTTGCCGACGCTGCAAACCAACCCCACCGCGTTGGACGGGTTGGGGCTTCCGGGCTGGGGTCCGTTGCGGTTGGCGCTACCGCTGTCCGGTGACAGCGATGCGTCATATCTGGCGGCCGAGGCGGTGGCGGCGGCATCAGCACCGGCCGGGGCACCCCCCAATTCCGGTATCGGCGCGGTGAACTCGCTGGTTGCAGGCCAGCCCAAACTCGCCGACAAGAAGGCCTCGACGGCCATGGACGCGCTGCTGAACGCCGACGATCCCGCGGCCGCGCCGGTGCACGCGGTCGTCGCCACCGAACAGCAACTCTTCCAGCGCGCCGCCGCACTGCCCGATGCGAAGAACGTGTTGGCGTCGTGGCTGCCGCCGGGACCGGTGGCGATGGCGGACTACCCCACGGCCCTGCTGGCAGGCGATTGGCTGTCGCAGGAACAGGTGTCCGCGGCCAGCGAGTTCGCCCGGTTCATGCGCAAACCAGAGCAACTGACCGAGCTGTCCGAAGCAGGCTTCCGCACCGAAGGCACTACACCGCCGGACAGCGATGTCACCGACTTCCCACCGCTGGGCGCCCCACTGTCGGTGGGTGACAACGCCGAGCGCGTCGCGCTCGCCAACTCGCTGACCGCGCCGGTGACCAGCCCCGCGGTCACGATCATGCTGGATCAGTCGATGCCCACCGACGAGGGCGGCGAATCGCGACTGGGGAATGTGGCGGCGGCACTCAACGCCCGACTGCAGGCGCTGCCGCCGAATTCCGCGGTCGGCCTCTGGACGTTCGACGGTGTCGAGGGGCGCTCGGAGATTCCGATGGGCCCGCTGTCGGATCAGGTCGACGGCAGGCCCCGGTCAGCGGCGCTGACCGCCGAGCTGGACGGACAGACGGCATCGAACGGCGGCGCCGTCTCCTTCACCACGTTGCGGCTCGTATACGACCAGGCCAAGCAGAATTTCCGTGCCGGCCAAAGCAATTCGGTCCTGGTCATCACCACCGGTCCGCACACCGACCAGTCGTTGAACGGTCCGGGGCTCGAGCAGTTCATCCGCGGAGCGGTCGACCCCGCCCGTCCGGTCAAGGTGAACATCATCGACTTCGGCCCCGACTCCGACCGCGCCACATGGGAGGCGGTCGCCGAGATCAGCGGCGGCAGCTATCAGAACCTGGCCGGCTCGACGGGCCCGGAGTTGACGTCGGCGGTCGCGACCTTCGTCGGCTAATGCGCGGCCAGCAGGCTCAGCGCGGCCCGGGTGAACTCCTCCGGCACCTCCACCTGCGGGTAGTGGCCGACACCGCGAAGCTCGATTACGGGAGCGGCGGGGCGCAGCTCGCGTAACCCGTCGAGCACATTCGCCGTCGCGACTGGGTCGTCGAGTGCCCAGACGAAGCTCAACGGTTTGGGCCAGTCCCGCACGGCGCCGTGCCACCGCGACGCGTACTTCACCCGCTCGTCGAGATACGCGATCAACAGATGTGCGATGCGGTGCCCGTCGTTGGCCGACCACAGCGCCCACTGCGCCTGCGCCTCTTGTTCGCTCATCGGATGGTCGGCGCTGAACAACCTGCCGAAGGCGCGCTGGAACGACGATGCGTTGGAAAGCCGGCTCAGGATCGGACCAAACGGACCGCGAAGCAGCTTCTGGGCCGGGCGCAGGCTGGCCCGGTGCAGGATCACGCTGCCGTTGCCGATCACGGCGCGTTGCAAGTCGAACGGCAACTGCCCCTGCAGATCTCGCGCCAGCAGTTCGGTGGCCACCGAGGTGCCCATGTCGTGCGCTATCAACTCCACCGGCCCCGAGGTGGTCTCCCCGACCACGGTCTGCACGATGTCAGCCTGCTCGAGCAGGCTGTAGCTGTGCGGACGCGGCTTGTCCGACAGTCCGAAGCCGAGGAAGTCCAGCGTCACCCAGGCCCGGTCACCCAGGTGCGGCACCACCCGGTGGTAGTCGTAGGAACTCGACGGGTAGCCGTGCAGCAGCAGGATGGTCGGGCCCTCGCCCGGCGCCGAGCGGACGAACACCCGACCGGCGGGCGTGTTCATCGAGCTGCCGCCGTCGCGCCACTCTGTCACGCTGGGGGGTAACACCTGACGAACCGTAATCAATGACGTCTGCGGAGGGATCGAAATTGCCGAGCGAGTTCACACCTGACCCTGAGCTGTACCCGTTCTCTCCGCGATGGTTCGACAGTTCACGCGGCCGGGTGCACTACATCGATGAAGGCGCCGGTCCGGTGATCGTGTTCTTTCACGGCAATCCGACATGGAGTTTCCTCTACCGCAACATCATCGCCGGGCTGCGCGATCGGTTCCGGTGCATCGCGCCCGACTACCTCGGCTTCGGGCTCTCCGAGCGCCCGTCGAAGTTCACGTATCGAATCGACGAGCACGCTTCCGTGATGGGTGAGCTCGTCGACCACCTCGAACTCGATCAGTATCTGAGCATGGGCCAGGACTGGGGCGGACCGATCAGCATGGCCGTCGGCACCGACCGCGCCGATCGGGTGCGCGGTGTCGTGCTCGGCAACACCTGGTTCTGGCCCACCTCCGAGTTGTCCACGAAAATTTTCAGCCTGGTGATGGGCTCTCCGCCGATGCAGTGGGCGATCACCAAGCAGAACTTCTTCGTGGAGCGGCTGATTCCGGCGGGCACGAGCACATCATTGGACGACGCGGTGATGGAGCACTACCGCGGGGTCCAGCCGACGCCAAAGGATCGTGCCGGGGTGGCGCGCATGCCGAAGGAGATCCTGGCGGCCCGTCCGCTGCTCGAAAGGCTCAGCCGCGACGTGCCCGCCAAACTCGGATCGAAACCGGCGCTGTTCGTCTGGGGCATGAAGGATTTCGCGTTCCGGCCCGGACCGAACCTTCCGCGCATGCGCGAGGCATTCCCCGATCACGTCGTCGTGGAGTTGGCCGAGGCCAACCACTTCATGCAGGAGGACGCACCGGGGCAGATCGCCGAGGCGATCATCGACCGCTTCACCTGACGCGCCGGGCGAACGTGGGTTACCCGCACACTGTTCGCGCGGCGGGCGTGCATCAGTCCCACACGCGGCCAAGTGCCAGCTAGGCGAACGCCTCCACCGGCGGGCATGAGCACATGAGGTTGCGGTCGCCGTACGCGCCGTCGATGCGACGTACCGGCGGCCACACCTTCGGGCGGTAGTTCTTGCCCAGCGGGTAGGCCGCCTGCTCCCGGGTGTAGGGATGGTCCCAGTCGGACACCAACAGGCATTCTGCGGTGTGTGGCGCACCGCGCATCGGGTTGTCGTCCACCGGCCAGGTGCCGACGGCGACGGCATCGATCTCGCCACGGATCGCGATCATCGCCTCGCAGAACGCGTCGACCTCGGCCAGGCTCTCGCTTTCCGTCGGCTCGACCATCAATGTTCCCGCCACCGGGAAGCTCATAGTCGGTGCGTGGAAGCCGTAGTCCGCCAGCCGTTTCGCCACATCGTCGACGGTGACGCCCGTCTCCTTGGTGATGGTTCGCAGATCGAGGATGCACTCGTGCGCGACCATGCCGTTCTCGCCGGTGTAGAGGACGGGGTAATGCTCGCCGAGTCGACGGGCGATGTAGTTGGCCGAAGCGATCGCGGTCAGCGACGCGGCACGGAGACCGCCGGCGCCCATCATCCGGATATAGGCCCAGCTGATCGGCAGGATCGACGCCGAACCATACGGCGCAGCGGACACCGCATATTTGTCCGGTAGTTCGTCGGCCAACGGATGGCCGGGCAGGTACTTGGCCAGGTGGGAGCGCACCGCGACCGGTCCGACGCCTGGGCCCCCGCCGCCGTGCGGAATGCAGAATGTCTTGTGCAGATTGAGGTGGCTGACGTCGCCACCGAACCGGCCGGGCCGAGCGAGGCCGACGAGCGCGTTCAGGTTGGCGCCGTCGACGTACACCTGACCGCCGGCGTCGTGCACGGCGGCGCAGATGTCGGCGATGTCGTGCTCGAACACACCGTGCGTCGACGGATAGGTGATCATCAACGCGGACAACCGATCCGCATGTTCGTTCACCTTCGCGCGCAGATCATCGAGGTCGACGTCGCCGTTCGCCCGGCACGCCACCACGACGACCCGCATCCCCACGAGCGCCGCCGATGCGGCATTGGTGCCGTGCGCGCTCGACGGGATGAGGCACACGTCACGGTCGGGTTGGCCGCGCTCGGCGTGATACGCCTGGATCGCCAGCAGTCCGGCGTACTCTCCCTGCGATCCGGCATTGGGCTGCAAAGACACCGCGTCGTAGCCGGTGATCGCGACCAACCACGTCTCGAGGTCGGCGATCAGCTTTCGCAGCCCGGGTGCGTCCGATAGCGGGGCGAACGGATGCTGGCGCGCGAACTCCGGCCACGTGATGGGCTCCATCTCCGCGGCCGCGTTCAGCTTCATCGTGCACGATCCCAGCGGAATCATGCTGCGGTCCAACGCAATATCCTTGTCAGCCAGCGACCGCAGATATCGCATCATTTCCGTCTCGGTGCGATACTTCGTGAACGCGGGATGGGTCAGGAACTCCGAGGTGCGGGTCGCGATGTCCGGTCCCTCGAACGCGCGACCGGCCGCGGCTCCGAAAGCCGACAGCACGGCGTCGACGTGTTGCGTGGTGGTGGCCTCGTCGCAGGACACCGACACGTGGTCGTCGTCGACCAACCAGACGTTGACACCGTGGGCCTTCGCGGCGTCGCGGATCTCCGCCGCCCTGCCGGGAACCCGCGCGAGCACGGTGTCGAAGAACGCGCGGTGTACGACCTCCACACCGCCAGCGGTCAACCCCGCGGCGATCGCGCGGGCACGCCCGTGCACCCGCCGCGCGATCGCCGACAATCCGTCCGCGCCGTGATAGCTCGCGTACATCGCCGCGATCACCGCGAGCAGCACCTGTGCAGTGCAGATGTTGCTGGTGGCCTTGTCGCGCCGGATGTGCTGTTCGCGGGTCTGCAGCGCCAACCGGTACGCCGGTGCGCCGTCGACGTCGAGCGAGACTCCGACCAGGCGGCCGGGAAGTTGCCTGGCGTGCTTGGCGTGCACTGCGAGATACCCTGCGTGCGGTCCGCCGAATCCCATTGGGACACCGAATCTCTGGGTGGTGCCGAAGGCGACATCGGCTCCGATTTCACCGGGCGGTGTGGTGAGCGTCATGGCGAGTAGGTCGGCGCCGACGGCGACGAGCGCGCCGCGGTCATGCGCCTGTGTCACCATCTCGCTCCAGTCGACGATCGCGCCGCTGGCCCCCGGCAGCTGCGCGATGACTCCGAAGAACGCACCCTCCGGCAGGCCCTGCGTGAGGTCGGCCTGCACGATCTCGATGCCAAGCGGCTCGGCACGGGTGGCCAATACGGCGGCGGTCTGCCGGTACACGTCGACGTCGACGACCAGCCGGTTCGACGATCCGCGGACCGCGCGGTGCATCAGGGTCATCGCCTCGGCGGCCGCGGTGCCCTCGTCGAGCATCGAGGCGTTGGCGACCTCGAGTCCGGTGAGGTCGCAGACCATGGTCTGGAAGTTCAGCAGCGCTTCGAGCCGGCCCTGGCTGATCTCCGGCTGGTAAGGCGTGTAGGCGGTGTACCACGCTGGGTTCTCAAGTATGTTGCGGCGCAACACCGGTGGCGTGAGGGTGTCGAAGTAGCCCTGCCCGATCATCGACACCGCGACGGTGTTGGTATCGGCGAGCGCGCGCAGTTCTGCCAGCGCTTCGTCCTCGGTGGCGGCCGGCGGCAGCTGATCCAGTCCCGGTGCCACCTGGGCTGTATCCAGCGAGTCGAGAATGCCGGCCGGCAGCGCCTTCTTGGCGAGTTCGTCCAACGAGCCCACGCCGATGGTCGCGAGCATGGTGGCAACGGCGTCAGCATCAGGTCCGATGTGACGTGCGGCGAAGGCGAAGTTCTCGGAGTCGGACACCTGCGTTTGCTCCAGACGCGTGAGGGTTGACGAACCGTTGGGTTCCTCTCCCTCTGTCGTCGGTGCCTGAGAGATTCGGCGACCCGCGCTGAACGCGGGAAATGCCTTTCCCCATGGGCGGGTAGGCGTGGACCTACCGCTTTCCAGAGGCATCGGGGCCATGTGCGGTCCTGGGTGCCTGAGAGGTTGACGGAGAGGTGTTGCTCCTTCGGCGTCCGTGGCTGGCAGCTACGGAACTCTCCCGCACAAGGGCGATGCGCTCACGAGTTTACCGGGACGGGGCTCATACCCACGCCGAGACTGCGGGTACTCGAGAGAAAGTCAGCCGATCTTGCGGTCGCGGTGCTTGCGCCGTGACGCCAGTTCGTCCTCGGGTGCGGCGATGGACTCGCCGCCGTCTGCCCGCTCACCTGGGAAGTCGGCGATGGCGCCGGTCAGCTCGCGCATCGCGCCGGACACCGCAATGCCGAAGACGCCCTGGCCACCCTGCAACAAGTCGACCACCTCTTCTGCCGAGGTGCACTCGTAAACCGTGGTGCCGTCGGAGAACAGCGTGATGTTGGCCAGATCCCGAACACCGCGCTGACGCAGGTGGTCGACGGCGACCCGGATGTTGTGCAGCGAGATCCCGGTGTCCAGCAGCCGCTTGACGATCTTGAGGACCAAGATGTCTTTGAACGAATAGAGCCGTTGGCTACCCGAACCGGCAGCGCTGCGGATGGACGGCACCACCAGCGACGTCCTGGCCCAGTAGTCCAGCTGCCGGTACGTGATGCCGGCAATCTGACATGCGCTGGGACCGCGGTATCCGACGAGCTCGTCGGGAACCGAGTCATCGGGGAAAAGACCCCCCTGGACGGGTGCGCTGGTAACGGTGATTCCCGATTCGGCGGGACCGCTGGTCGAGGACAGATCGAACTCCTCTTGACGTGGCGTGTCTCCCACTTTCGAATCCTCTCGCCGGTCGAACTCGCGTCTGTGACCTGCATGGCAGCACGTTTGCCCAAGCCCGAATGTGTCGAGCATACGCTTCCGCCGGGCCCGCGACTGCCCATCAGCAGGTCCGACCACCAAAGTATGGCTGCCCGATTAACGGTTTGAGGAAACCCGCGCCGCGTGTCGAGGACTACGAGACTCTTCCGTGACAAAGCTCACTGAAAGGCCCGCGCAAGGCGTCCCCGAAACGCTAGGTGGCCTTGAAGTCGTCGGGCGACACGCTGTCGAGAAACTCCTTGAACTTCTCGACCTCGTCCTCACGCACCGCACCGGTGGCTTCGTCGTCGTTCTCATCGGGAATCAGCAGGCCGGCCTCGGCGAGCACCGCCTCTTCGACGTAGATCGGCACCCCGACCCGCAGTGCGATCGCCACGGAATCCGACGGCCGCGCCGACACCTTGATGTCCCGATCGAAGATCAGGTCTGCGTAGAAGGTGCCCTCTTGCAGGTCGACGATGCGCACTTCCTTGAGCGAATGGCCAAGGGCCCCAATGACATCTCTGATCAAGTCATGGGTCAGCGGTCGCGCCGGTTCGACGCCCTGCTGCTCGAGTGCGATGGCCGCGGCCTCCGACTGACCTATCCAAATCGGCAAGTAGCGGTCGCCGTTGGACTCGCGCAGCAGCAGCACTGGCTGATTCTGGGGCTGCTCCACGCGAATGCCGACCACACGAACCTCACCCATCTGTGTCCGCCCTTCGCGCCGATAGCCTGCAAAATTTGAGTCTAATCCTCAGCGATCAAGAACGTCGCGCACCGCCGACTTGATCAATGACGTGTGCAGCGTGATGGCGAGCGCCGCCACTTCACGCGCCAGATCGTCGGCGCGGTCCCTGGCACCTGCCTTACCCGCCTTGACCACCGGCCCCGCGATCTGTGCGATCAGGTCGGACTGACGGTCGGCCGCCGATCGGAACGCGCGCAGGTGGCGCGCTTCGACGCCGTACTCCGCCAGCGCGCGGGCGCACTGGGCGATCGTCACGGAGTGCTCGTCGAAGAAGCCGGCCCGGCCGGGAGTGATCACGCCCGCCTTGACCAGTGCGGTGAGGAGTTCGTCATCGACGCCAGAGCGGTTCAGCAAATCTTCGCGTGACAGCCGTACCTGCGTCGGCGCGACGCCTGATACTCCGGCGCTGGAGTCTGGATCGTCGCCCGATACCGGCACCAAACGCGGTACCGCGTAAGCGGATCCGGCGTGCGGCAACTCGCCGTCGGGGTGGGCGTCCAGCTGCGCCTTGATGACTTTCAAGGGCAGGTACTGGTCGCGCTGGGCGGTCAGGACGAACCGCAGACGGGCGCAGTCGTAGGCGGTGAACCGCCGGTAGCCCGATGCCGTGCGCTCCGGCGTGACCAGTCCTTCGGCCTCCAAGAACCTGATCTTGGAGATGGTCACGTCCGGGAAGTCCGGTCGCAGCAGATCGAGGACCGCTCCGATCGACATCCCAGTCAGAGCGGGGGTGTCGGGCTGACTCATTTACTCGTCGCGAGTGCGCTCATCGGCCATTAGCCGGCGCCACCGTCGTCGTCACCCTTGGGCCCGGTCAGGAACACCAGGCGGAACTTGCCGATCTGCACCTCGTCACCGTTGGCGAGCACGGCGGAATCCACGGGCTCCCGGTTGACGTAGGTGCCGTTGAGACTGCCGACGTCGACGACCTGGAACTCGTTGCTTTCGAGCCTGAACTCGGCGTGACGACGGCTCACCGTCACATCATCGAGGAAAATGTCGCTATCGGGATGTCGACCCGCCGACGTGGTGGGCTGGTCCAGCAGAAATCGTGAACCGGCGTTGGGCCCGCGCTTGACGACCAGCAGGGCAGAACCGACGGGCAGGCCCTCGACCCCCGTGACCGCGCCTTCGGCGCCCGCCGCTGCCGGGGCGTCCAACTCGTTGAGAAAGTCCGCGCGGAAGACTGATGTCGTTTCCACGGTGACATCGTCAGACGTCTGGTCTGCCCCGGAATTCGGGTCCTTGTCCGTCACCCGCTGCTCCTCACTGGCCGCTGTGGCGATATGGCGATATCAGGCCAACCCTCAGCCGAAAGTTCGTCTTGTGTCGACCGTACCGCGAGGCGGACGTCGTTGTGTCCACCACCGCCGGATCCGCCTCTGGTTGGTTATCCGGTCTGCAGAACCCTAACAACCCGTCATTCGCTCACTGTGGCGCGGTAGCCGTCGGCGTCCAGAAGCTTGCCGAGGCCGTCGGCCAGCGCACCGGAGTCGACCTGCAGGTCCAGCAGCCAACCTGCGCCATAGGGGTCGGAGTTGACGAGCTGGGGATTGCCCTCCAGATCACCATTCACCGCAAGCACTTTCGCGCTGAGCGGCGCGTACAGATCCGACACCGACTTCGTGGACTCCACCTCGCCGAACGACTCGCCCGCGATCACGTCGGCGCCGACGTCCGGCAGCTGGACGAAAACGACGTCGCCCAACGCGGACTGCGCGTAGTCGGTGATTCCGACCCTGACGGTGTCGTCACCGGTGCGCTGCACCCACTCGTGTTCCTCGGTGTAGTGCAGGTCGGCTGGGATTTCGCTCACGGCGCTCCTCATTGTCTCCGGCTCACTTGACTGGCTGAGCGTATTGGCGAGGTTTCGGTTGCCGCAAGGCGGTGATGTCCACTCGGTCGGACTGCTGCACGTCCATCGCGCCGCCGACCCGCTCGACGCTGTCCTTTGCGCCGCCGGGAATGTTCATCGCCGCAGCCAGTGTTGGCGGATCACCAATCGCCAGAACTGAATACGGCGGGTTGAGCGTCACACTGTCGGCGACCAGCGCGCCGGGGCTCCCGACGACCCAGGTGTCCAGGCCGACGCGCACCGCCGATCCTCCCCCGCGGATCTCCATCGCTTCGGCCCCGGCGTTGCGCAGCTCGTTGATCACATCGAGCATCGTTTCGGCCGGCACTCCCGGGGTGGCGTCGGTGATGGTCAGCGTCACGCCCGGGCCGGTCGCGGGCACCGTGCCGATCAGGATCGACAGGGCGGCCAGCCGGGCCTGCGCGTTCTCGATCGCCGCTTGATCGCTGCTGCCGGAGGCCTGCAGTTGCGTCAGGGTGCGCTGCAGGTCGGTCACTTCGGTGTTCAGCGCCGCCTCGCGTTGCTGCAGGGAGTCCAGGAGCACCAGCAGGTCGGCGGGGCGGGCGGTCTCCAGCGAGTCACCCGATTCGGTCTGCCGCACCTGGGTGATGATCGCCAGCCCGAGCAGCACGCACAGCACCACAGCGAGCGCACCGAACACGATCTGCGACCGACCCCGCGCCGCGACGCCGACCACCCCACCGCGATGCAGCTCGCCGATCTCGGGCGACGGCGCATCCGGCGGCAGTTCGTGGCGGCCGTGCTGATCGGGCTCGGCCGAGTGCGCAGGGGTGTCGTCGGTCAAGGGGTCACGCACCGAACAGTCTGCGCCGCAGCGCGGCCGCGTTGCCGAAGATTCGGATGCCGAGCACCACGATGATGGCGGTGGACAACTGGGTACCGACCCCCAGTTGGTCTCCGACGTAGACGATCAGCGCGGCGACCAAAACGTTGAACACGAAGGACACCACGAACACCTTCGAGTCGAAGATGCGTTCCAGATAGGCGCGCAGACCGCCGAACACGGCGTCGAGTGCAGCGACGACGGCGATCGGCAGGTACGGCTGGACGAATTCGGGCACGTCCGGGTGGAACACCAACCCGAGGACGATGCCGATGACGAGTGCGGCAATCCCGATCACGACTGTGGGTTCATCTGCTGATCACTGCCCAATCTCCTTGGCGAAGTTGACTTCCCGAATCGGACTCGCCGGCAGGGTGAGCGCCTCTGAGGTGCTCACCTGGACTCCGACACCGTACGACGTTTCCAACAGCCGAAGCCGGTGCAGTCCGGCACTGCGATCGAAGATGTCCTGCATCGCGTGGGGCGGTCCGACGGCGAGAATGACGTATGGGCTGCTGATCGGTTGATTGTCGACGAGGATGCTGCCGCCCGCCTGACGGATCGTCACGTTCGGCCCGATGCGCACACCGCCGACCGAGACCGCCTCCGCGCCGCTGAGCCATAGCGAGTTGACCACCTGCTGCAGGTCGCGGTCGAGGATCACCTGTTGACTGCCGGGCACCCGCTCCTTCGACACGTCGGACAGGTCCAGCGACATTCCCGGATCGGTGACGGTGATCTCGAGTCCGGGCCCGATCACGGCGGTGGCCGCGGCGGCGAGGTTCGACTCGTCGAGTTGGCCGAGCAGTTGTTGACCGCGCGCGTCACCCTCGAGGCGTTGGCGCTGTTCGGTGTCCACCTCGGCGGCCAGGGCATCGCGTCGGCTCGACGCGTCGGCCACCGCCGCCTCGGCGGAACGCACGCTGCCGGACAGCACGTGCTGGGTCTCCCGCACGCCGGGTGCGGTGGACCGGGCCTGGCCGACCGCGGCGACGAACACCAGCGCAATCAACACCGCGCCCGTGATCTGCCACGCCCACGACTGCCACCGCTTGCGCTGCTGCCCCTGTTCTTTCGCCTCAGCGGCCGCCTGGTAGCCGGGATCCAGGTGGTCCGACAACAGGGAGCGCAGCAACGACGGCACCGGAATCAATGTCGGCCGATTCGCCACGTGGGCGCTTCGTCCGGCTTCCGGGTCGTAGCCGCCGAGCTGACTCATCATCACCTCCGGTGGCCTCAACGCCCCACTTTGGGCATTTGACGCATCACCATCGAAACCTGGATCAGGTACAGCACGCCCGACCACAGGTACATCAACAGACCCCAGATCAGGAACGCCCAGCCGCACGCGAGAATCACCCGGCTCCACAACGCATCCCACTGCCCGAGCAGAATGAGCGGAAGCCCCGACATCAGCGCGAACGTCGCCGCCTTCCCGATGTAGGTGACCGGCAGCGCGGTCAGCCCCCGAGTGCGCAACAGTGGCAGTGTCGCGGCCAGCACGACGTCGCGACCCAGCAGGGTCAGCACGATCCACCACGGCACCGATCCGTGAATGGCCAACGCGATCGGGATGGCGACCATGTAGATGCGGTCCACTGCCGGGTCCAGCAGCTCACCGAGCCGCGACGACTGATTATCGACCAGACGCGCGATCTTGCCGTCGGCCCAGTCCGAGAACCCGCTGAACATGAGCACGGCCACGGCCCATGCGTTTTCGTGCACCACCAGCAGCAGCCAGAGGAACACCGGCACCAGCACCAGACGTAGCGCGCTGAGCACGTTGGGCACCGTCAGTACCCGGTCGCGCGGCTCCTGCATGGATAGAACCTAGCGGAATACCCCCGGCAAACTCAGCGCCGACAAGGTGTCGTCGGCCAGCGGGTTGTCGTGCACCATGTATGTCCACGTCGAGGTCGGCCGGGCCAGCTTGGACAGGTCGACGCCCGGTTCGTCCTCGATCGAGGCCGCCGTGTCGAAGGTCTGCTGTGCGGCCTCGATCGCGTCGGCGGCCAGCGAGGCGAACGCGTCGACGGCCATCCGGTGGAATTCGTCGAGCGGGTTCTGCCTGCCGAGAGCCCGCAGATGGATGCTCTCCCGGATGTCAGCGAGGAACGCCAGGTGATCGGCCCAGCCGCGGTCGAGGTGGTAGAGCATGATCAGGCGGCAGATCTTCTCGAGTTTCTCCTCGCCGACCTGCTCCACCAGCTCGTCGTAGCGGTCCGGCGACAGCTCTTGCAGCTCGTCGCGCGCGGTCGGCGTGCGCAACAAGGTGTCGCGGCGCTCCACCAGGATGGCGCGCTGCTGAGCGATCAGCTGGTTGTAGCGCCACGTGTTGGCGTGCACGTCGAGCATGCGGCCCTCGGCGATGCGCTGCGCGCTGTCCAGGTAGCTGGCCGCCTTGGGGCTGACGATGCGGCCGTCTTCGTCGGTCTGCATCGGCAGTTTGTTCGCATCGAGGTGCGCCGCCACCACGTCGTCTTCCCAGCTGGAGAAGAACACCGACGATCCGGGGTCGCCCTGACGTCCGGCGCGTCCGCGCAGCTGATTGTCCAGCCGCTCAGTGTTGTGCCGCCCGGTGCCGATGACGTGCAGCCCGCCCAGCTCGGCAACGTCGTCATGGTCGGCTTCGTCGGACCCGCCGAGCCGGATGTCAGTTCCGCGACCGGCCATCTGGGTGGACACCGTGACCGATCCGAGCGCGCCGGCCTCGGCGATGACCGCGGCCTCCTCGGCGTCGTTCTTCGCGTTGAGCACGACGGCGGGCACCCCTGCCTTGACCAGTCGCTCGTGCAGGTCCTCGGACTCGGCGACGTCGCGAGTACCGACCAGCACCGGCTGGCGGGTCTGGTGCACCTCGACGATGTGCTCGACGATCGCGGCGGCCTTGGCCGCGGCAGTGACGTAGACGCGATCCTCTTCGTCCTCGCGAATGTTGGGAGTATTCGGCGGAATCGGCGACACACCGAGTTTGTAGAACTGGCGTAGCTGCTCGCCGGCCGCCAAGGCGGTTCCGGTCATGCCGCACACCGTCGGGTACCGGTCGATGAGGGCCTGCACTGTGATCGTGTCGAGCACCTCGCCGGTCTCGGTGGTCTCGATGCCCTCCTTGGCCTCCACCGCGGCCTGCAGTCCGTCAGGCCAGCGCTGCAGCTGGGCGATGCGGCCACGCGAGGAGTTGATGAGGTGTACGGCATTGTCACGAACGATGTAGTGCACGTCGCGTTGCAACAGCACGTGGGCGTGCAGCGCGACGTTGACCTCGGTGAGGGTGGAGCCGACGTGTTCCTCGGAGTACAGGTTGATACCGCCGAGCTTGGCTTCGAGCTTCTGCGCACCGCTCTCGGTGAGGTGCACGTTGCGGCTGTCGGAGTCGGTCTCGTAGTCCTTGCCCTCGGTCAGTTCGCCGACCATCCGGATCAGTTCGACTTTGGGCGTCTCGCGGTGCGTGGTGCCCGCCAATACCAACGGCACCAACGCTTCGTCGACGAGCACCGAGTCTGCCTCGTCGATCACCGCGACATCGGGGTTCGGCGACACCAGATCGTCGACGTCGGTGACCAGCTGGTCCCGCAGGACGTCGAACCCGATCTCGTTGACCGAGCCGTAGGTGACGTCGCATTTGTAGGCCTTGCGCCGCTCGTCGGCCGTCGAGTCGGCGGTGACCCAGCCGACGGTCAGGCCCAGCGCTTCGATCAGCGGGCCCATCCACTCGGCGTCGCGGCGAGCCAGGTAGTCGTTGATCGTGATGACGTGCACGTGCCGGCCGCCGATCGCATACCCCGCTGCGGCTATGGCACCCGAGAGGGTTTTGCCTTCACCGGTGGCCATCTCGACGACATCGCCCGCGAGCATCCGCAGTGCGGCCTGCAGCTGCACGTCGAATGGCCGCAGTGAGGTGGTCCGGACGGATGCCTCGCGCGCGATCGCCAGGAATTGCGGGATGTCCGCGGAATCGGCGAGGTCGTCGAGATTCAGCAGTTTGGCGGCTTTGAGCAGTTGCTCGTCGTCGAGGTCAGCGGCCTTCGCGTCGAATTCTGCCGATTCGCTCACCTGGGCCATCGACGAGGCCTGATCCCTGTCGGTGCTCGCGCCGAGCATCCGCCAGAACCGACTGCTGACACGACCTGAGGTGCGGGTTTTGGTCTTCGCCACAGCTTTACGGTACGCGGCCCGCCCCGGCGGGCGTGACCACACGTCGGCCGCCGGACGCCCGGGAGTCAGCCCGGGAGCCGGAAGTCGATGCGTACGGAGTCAGCGACCGCTTCGAACCCGATCCGCTGATAGATGGCGTTGGAAACAGGGTTGGCGAGATCGGTGAACAGCACGACGTCGGCCGTGCCGCTGCGATGTGCCAGTTCGACGGCCGCAGCGGTGACGGCCGATCCGTAGCCGTGGCCGCGGCGCTCGGGCGGCGTGAACACGGGGCCGATCCGCGACACGTCCGCCGCCGGCGCGCGGAGCATCGCCATGCTCACCGGAACGTCATCGACGGTCCACAGCGTGAAGCGGTCCCCCTTGCGCTCCGCGGCGTCGACGAACCGCCTGCCGGCCTCGTCATCGCGCGGGTGACCGAAGGTCTCGGCGTAGAACCCCTCAACCCAGTCGACCAGCAATCCGCGATCTTGGTCGGTGGCTCTACATGGGTCGCCCTGAACGCCGACCGGCGGCCGAAGCGAGCGCAACCGATAGAGCCGCTCTTCGACCGAAACGTGTCCTTCACTCCCGGTGAGCGCATTCCAGGCAGCTGCGAAACCCGCGGTCGCCGCGCGTGCGCCCCTGGCGCCGGCCAACTCTGGATTGACTCGGGCTACTTCCGCTGCGACGACGCCTGCGCTGTCGATCGGAAGTGCATTGCACGCCAGTGGGTACGGCGGCGTCTGGATCGCCGCCCCGATCAAGTCCCCGCTGTCCCACACGGTCAGCAGCAACGAACCGTCGGGAAGTTCGCCTGCCTGGAGCAGCGTCAATTCAATGGTGTTGGTGATCGGGTCGCGGCGATACAGAGGGCCCGCCATCGAGTTGAACTCGTCGATGGAATCGTGAAGCCGGACTTCCATCTGTCCAGCATGTGTGCCCGCCGCCCGGCGCGTCGAGTCAATTTCCGCGTGGTCGAGCGCGCTGAGCGACCGCATTTGTACGGATTGACCCGGCGTGTCGTGTACAGACACGGTCGCTCGCGCGGGGACGGGGCCGCCGGACGCCCGGGAGTCAGCCCAGATTGGAGCGGCGCGGGTATGCCACCGCCGGATCGGTCAGCGTGTTGACGACCGCAGGCAGGCCGGCGGCGAACGCCCGCTCCAGCGCCGGCCGCAGCTCGCCCGGCGTCGTCACCAGTTCACCGTGGCCGCCCAGTGCGGTGACGACCTCGTCGTAGCGGGTGCCGGGCCGCAACTCCGCCACCACCGAGTAGCCGTACAGCATCTCCATGGGGTGTTTTTCCAGCGCCCAGATCCCGTTGTTGCCGATTATCGACACCACGTGAACTCCGTGCCGCACCAACGTGTCCCACTCCATACCCGAGAACCCGAACGCACCGTCGCCTTGCAGCAGCACGACCTGCCGGTCGGGTCGGGCCAGCTTCGCGGCCAGCGCATAACCCGGTCCCGACCCCAGACAGCCGAAGGGGCCGCTGTCCAGCCAGGCGCCGGGCACATAGCTGTCGATGACCCGGCCCGCGTAGGAGCCGAAATCACCCGCGTCGATCACGACGATCGCGTCGCGGTCCAGCAGCTGGCTCAGTTCCGCGTAGACCCGCATCGGGTGCAGGGGCGTGCGATCATCGGCCAACTCGGCGGCCTCTGTTGCCCGCCCGGCGGCTTCGGTGGTGCGCAGCTCGGCGATCCAGGCCTCGTGATCGGATCGCGTCGCGCCCGCCAGCGCGGCCAGGGTGGTCGTCAGATCCCCGTACATTTCGGCGGCGACCTCGCGAGGATGCGGTCGGTCGGGTTGGACGCGGTCGGCCACGAGCAGGGTGGTCTCGGGTCCGAACACGCCGCCGAAGCCCAGCCGGAAGTCCATGGGCACTCCGATCACGACGGCAACGTCGGCCTCGCGCAACGCTTTCGACCGCGCTCGCGAAAATGCGAGGTCGTGATCGGCGGGCACGATGCCGCGCGCCATGCCATTCATCAGCACCGGGATACGCAGGGTTTCGGCCACGCGCAGCAGTGCGGTCTCGGCGTGGCCCCACCACACGTTGGTGCCCGCCATGATGACGGGCCGCTGGGCCTCCCTGAGCAGCCGGACGGCCATGTCGACGGCATCGGCGTCGGGCTGCACCGGCGCGGACGGACCTGCCAGCGCGCCCGGAGCGCCGTCGTCATGTGCGGTGCCGAACACGTGGTCCATCGGGAAGTCGACAAACGACACCCCCGTCGGCTGGCCGCCGAATCCCGCGGCGGCGCGCAATGCGTCGTCGATCAGCGAGCCGACGGCGTCCGGCGACTGCGCGGTCGCCGCGAACCGGGTCAGCGGCGCCACGAACGGCACGTGGTCGATTTCCTGCAGGGAACCCTGTCCCCAGCGCGCCGCGGGTGCGCGGCCACCGAGCACCACCAGTGGCGATTGGTTCTGCTGAGCGGCGGCCATTGCGCTCATCCCGTTGGTGACACCGGGTCCGGCGGTGAGTGCCGCCACGCCGGGTACGCGGGTCACCTTCGACCAACCTTCCGCGGCGAACGCCGCGGTCTGTTCGTGTCGGGTGTCGATCAGGCGAATGTTCTCGGCCTGGCAGCCGTCGTAGATGGAGAACAGATGTCCGCCGGACAGCGTGAAGATGGTGTCGATTCCGCTGGCCCGCAGTCGCCGGGCGATGAGGTGCCCGGCGTTGACGGAAAAGGCTTCGGATGTGGGAGCGTCGATGCTCATGGAGGCAGCATAATCAGCGCGTGCCGAACTCTGCGCATACGCAAGTACTCATCGCCGGCGCCGGCCCGGTCGGACTCGCCGCAGCCGTCGAGCTGACCCGCCGCGGTGTCGACTGCCGCATCGTCGATCCGCTACTGGAACCGGTGCAGTATGCGAAAGCTGTTGGTGTGCAACCGCGTACGCTCGAAGTTTTCGAATCGATGGGTCTGCTGGGACGCATTCTGGACGCCGCCATCGAGGTGCACGGGCAGATCGTATACGTCAACGGCGAGAAGGTCGGCCAGGTCGAGTTCGCGATTCCGTCCGACGTGCCGTTCGGGTTCATCGCGATACCGCAGTACGCCACCGAACGAATCCTGCGCGAGGAACTGGCCCTGCGTGGCGTCGAGATCGAGCGGGGGATCAGCGTCGCCGGTATCGAGCACGACACGGACGGTGTGAGCGTGACACTGTCCGGCGACGGTGGTGAGCGCACCGTCGGCGCCGGATATCTCATCGGTGCCGACGGTGCGCACAGCATCGTTCGCAAGACCCTTGGCCTGACGTTCGAGGGTGCAGCGTTCGAGGAGCAGTACATGCTCGGCGACGTCGAGGTGGACTGGTCGCTGCCACGAGGCTGGGCGCTGCGCGCAATGCATCAAACGGACGGCGCGACCGACGACCTCCTGGTCTGCATTCCGCTGCCCGGTCGCGGCCGGTACCGCATGTCGATGCTCGTGCCGCCCGAGCTGTCCGCCGCGCCGTCGCAGGGCATTGCGCACGGCTTCGAGGGCGACCGCAAGCCCGAGCTCAGCCATGTGCAGGCGGTGCTCGACCGGCTCTCCCCCGAGCCGGCAACTGCACGAAACATGCGCTGGTCCTCCGTCTTTCGGATCAGTCACCGCATTGTCGACGCCTACGGCCGGGGGCGGGTGTTCGTCGCGGGCGACGCCGCACACATCCACCCCCCGACGGGTGCGCAGGGTATGAACACCGGAATTCAGGACGCGCACAATCTGGCGTGGAAGCTGGCGCTCGCGGCAGCCGGCCGTGCGGCGCCCGGTCTGCTCGACAGTTATGACGCTGAGCGGCGCCCCGTCGGCGAGGAGGTTGTGGGCCGGACCGTGCGCAGTGCGCGTAAGGGCATCGGCGCCGACTCCACGGACGTCGATCACGTCATCCGTCGCGAGGCTCAGCTGCTGATCAACTACGCCGACAGCCCCATCGTGGGAGCCAACGCCGGCGGGCGGGCGCCCGATGCAACCGGTCTGACGCGCGCCGCGGTCACGGGGCCGCTGCGGCTTTTCGCCCTGTTCGGTCCTGGCCACACCCTGCTGCTGTACGCGGATGGCCGCGCAGGATCCGCCGACGTGGAGCAGTTCGAGCGGACCGCCGATGCCGCAACGGCCATCGCCGACGGCCATCTCGACGTGTATCTGGTCGCCGCGCCCGGCGCCGACGTCGCGGGCACGGTACTGCCGTTGGTGCGCGATGCGGGGTCGAATTTCGCGACGGCGTACTCGGCGACCGGTCATTCCAGCTTCCTCGTCAGGCCCGACGGATACCTCGGATTCGCCGGTGCGCACGATGATGTCGACAATCTGACGGCGCACCTGCGGAAGACGTTCAACTGAGCGCCGGGGGGTGTGGCTCGTCGTGGTCTTGGTTCTCGTCGGCCGCATGACGGAGTGGCGGCGCCAGTTCTGGCGTATCACGTCGGGCTACTCACCGGCAGGCAATTTGTTCACGGCGGTTCAGATCGGGTTTCAGGCGGTTCCGACGGCGCGGCACGGGCATCCGCGCCGGGTGCTATCTCGTGGGCCTGCTCACCGAGATGTACGTCGTTTCATCATGCGGTGGCGAATCTGGTTGCGCCACCGCTACATCGGTGATTGGCTCAGCGACTTCGCATACTCCCGTGCCCAGTTCACCCGTCGGCGGCATGGTGCCGCCCAAGGCGCAGTTGTGGATCGTGATCGCCTACGTGTTGGTGGTGACGATCGTCGCCTTCGTCATCCGCCGTCCGCTCGAGTTAGTTCAACGGACTGCGCACGTCGAACAGTTCCACGGCCGGCGACTGGAACTGATGGGCGAAGGCGATTGGCGGCTCGACAGCCTCGCCACCGAGACTTGAGACCACTAGTAACGCCGGTAACAGGCTGGCGCGGTACCTTGCCACAGTGGAAGAGGGAATGTTCGTCCCCACGATGGACTGGGGCAATGAGCTCCTGACATCGCTGCAGTGGGTCGGCCAGGCATGGTTGATCGCTGCGGTGGCGACGCTGTTGATCTGTGTCCTGATCGCCAAGTACACGGTGTGGGGTAGGCAGTTCTGGCGGATCACCGGCGACTATTTCAAGGGCCCGGACAGTGTCAAGGTCTGGCTGTGGCTGGCGGTGATTCTGCTGTCGGTGATGGTCGGCGTTCGGCTGACCGTGCTGTTCAGTTTCCAGGGCAACGACATGATGACCGCCCTACAGGCCGTCGCGGGCGGGTTGGCGACGGGCAACGACGAAGTCAAGAATTCCGGGCGCGACGGCTTCTACATGTCGATGATCGTGTTCTCGGTGCTGGCATTCCTGCACGTCGCACGGATCATGCTCGATCTGTTCATCACTCAGCGCTTCATGCTGGCGTGGCGCAGGTGGCTCACCGATCGGATGACGGGCGACTGGCTCGACGGTAAGGCGTACTACCGCGGTCGCTTCATCGACGACACGATCGACAACCCGGATCAGCGAATCCAGTACGACATCGACATCTTCACCGCGGGAGTGGGTGGGCTGCCGAACACACCGGGCAACACGTCGACCTCGACGCTGCTGTTCGGCGGGGTCAACGCCATCGCCTCGATGATTTCGTTCACCGCGATTCTGTGGAACCTGTCGGGGACGCTCACGCTGCCCTTCGTCAACTACGAGCTGCCCAAGGCGATGTTCTTCATTCTGATTGCCTACGTGCTCTTCGCATCGGCCATCGCATTCTGGGTGGGTCGGCCGATCATCTGGTTGTCGTTCCGTAACGAGAAGTTCAACGCGGCGTTCCGTTACGCGCTGGTGCGGCTGCGCGACGCGTCGGAGGCCGTTGCGTTCTATCGCGGCGAAGCCGCCGAGCGCACCGGGTTGCGCAAACTCTTCGCGCCGATCGTCGCCAACTACAAGCGCTGGATCAACAGGATGCTGGGGTTCTACGGCTGGAACCTGTCGATGAGCCAGATCATCGTCGTGCCGCCGTACCTGTTTCAGTTCCCCCGGTTCTTCGCTGGTGAAATCACACTCGGCGCCATGACGCAGACGGCGTCGGCCTTTGGCGCCATCGAGGACGGACTGTCCTTCTTCCGCAACGCATACGACGCGTTTGCGGGCTACCGCGCGTCGATCATCCGCCTCGACGGGTTGCTCACCGCGAACGAAGAGGGCAGAGCGCTCCCCGAGATCACGACCACGCCCTGCAGGGACGGCACCGTGGAACTCAAGGACATCGAAGTACGCACCCCCGACGGCAAGCAGCTTCTCAAACCACTCGGCTTGCGCCTCGAGGTGGGCGATACCCTGGCGGTCAAAGGCGAATCCGGCTCCGGCAAGACGACCCTGTTGCGCAGCCTCGCCGAGCTGTGGCCGTTCACCACCGGCACCTTGACCCGCCCGTGCGGACCCAACGAGACCATGTTCCTGTCCCAGATGCCGTACGTTCCGCTCGGCAATCTGCGCGCGGTCGTCAGCTATCCGAGCGAGGAAGGCGACATCGACGACCCGACCCTGAAGCGCACGCTGGAACAGGTGGCACTGCCGCACCTGGTCGATCGACTCGACGAAGTCGAGGACTGGGCCAAGGTGCTCTCCCCGGGCGAACAGCAGCGCATCGCGTTCGCCCGCATTCTGTTGACCAGGCCCATGGCCGTGTTCCTCGACGAGTCGACCTCGGCACTCGACGAAGGTCTGGAGTACCTGCTGTACACCCTCATTCGCACCGAATTGCCCGACACCATTCTGGTCAGCGTGAGCCACCGCAAGGCGCTCGAGCAGCACCACACTCATGAACTCGAGCTGCTCGGCGAGGGTGAATGGCGGTTCGGCCGGGTCGGAGGCGAGGAACCCGCGCCGGTCTAGGCCCGTGCGGCGTGCGTACCCGCACGGCGGCCGAAGAACGAACCTTCGCCGAGTTGGGTGCCGCTGGCATAGCCCTTGCCGTCCTGGGCGATGTTCGACGCGCAGGCGCCTGCGGCATAGAGGCCCTCGATGACGCTGCCATCGGAGCGCAGCACCTGTCCGTCGATCGACACGTCGAGACCGCCCATGGTGAATCCCGAGTACATCGCCACGCCCAGTGACAGATCGAACGCAGCCCACGGGCCGTTGTCCTGTGCCGCAACGTATTCCGGCTGTTTGTGGAAGTCCGGGTCGTCGCCGCGCGCGGCATTCTCGTTGTAACGGTCGAGTGCGGCGGCGAGCTTGCCCGCCGGAATGCCAAGTGCCTCTTCCATTTCCGCGACCGTCTCGAATCCGTCGATGAACTTGATCAAAGGCATCTCGGGCATCTGCATGTGTGCTTCGTCGACGATCAGGTATGCCTGCTGGTCGGGTTGTTCCAGGACGTACGCCGATGTGCGTGAGTGGTAGGAATCCTCGGCGACGAACCGCTCGCCCCGGTTGTTGACGATGACACCGGTCAGCAGAATCTCCGGCGGGTACGCGGCGGCGGTGATGAACAGCCCGTCGAGGTTCTCCGCCACGCCACCGGCCGATACGCCAAGGGCGATGCCGACTCCGTCGTCGTAGGGGTTGCCCAGGATGTAGGGCTCCACCTCGCCGTGGTGTTTGGTTTTCCGCTTCTGGCCGAGGGCCGGAGTGTGCTCGGCGACCATTTCGGCGTTCATCGCGAATCCGCCGGCGGCGATGACGACGGCCTTGGCTTTGATCGCCCCGGTTTCGCCGAAGTGCTTCCAGCGCACCCCGACCACTTTTTTTTGCCGGCCGTCGTCGGTGACTACCAGATTGGTCACGCCGGTTTCGTAACGGATCTGCACGCCTTGATCGGTCGCACGTTTCACCAGCAGGTCGATGACCATCGCTGCGCCGCCCAACTCCCCCGGAACCGGAACCGAATGTCCGCGCGGCGCCGGTTTGGCCTGCTCGCAGTACGGCCATACCTTCTCGTTACCGGTATAGGACAACCCCTCGGTGCCGGGTGGCACCACCACTTTGCCTTTCCAGAAACTGCGTTCGAACTGAAAGTCAAGTGCCTCAAGCCAATCGAAGTGTTCGACGCTTTGGTCGCAGTAGAGGCGAATCTTGTCGAGGTCCGGGGCGGCCGAGACGGCCACGAGATACTTGTACATCTCTTCGGCGCTGTCGTCGTGTCCGGTGGCCTGCTGCACCGCTGTGCCGCCGCCCAGATAAAAGTGGCCACCGGCCATCGCGCTGGTGCCGCCTGCCGCGGCCGCCTTCTCCAGCACCAGAACGTCGGCTCCCGCCGCCGCGGCGCTCACGGCTGCGCAGCCGCCGGCCATGCCGAAGCCGATGACCAGGACATCGACCTCGTCAGACCATGACTGAACATCGGCCGCGTCGACGGTGTCCGGAATGTCGAGAGCGCTCACTGTTGCTCCTGTTTCACATAGTCGAAAAATGACTTGATCTCGTCGGGGATGACGGCGATCTCGATGTAGGGCACGCCGGCGTCGGCAGCCGACAGGTAGGCGAACCGCATCCCGCCGGGCATGATCCCCTGCTGCACGACGGGGGTCCCGTTGGCTTCTGCGTCGCGCAATGCAGCGTCGAACGCCGCGGAGTCGGGTGCCTCGACACAGATGTGGTGCAGACCGGGTCCGCAGGTGTCGAGGAACTCGGTGTACACGCTCGGGCCGCCGCCGATCGGTGCGATCAGCTCGAGCTGGGTGTCACCGGCGTAGCTGAACGCGATGTCGGCGGTGAAGTCGGCGGGCGCTCCCCGGAAGGTGCACGTGTCGGGCGCGAAGTGGACGTTTGGTATCCGCACCCACTTCTTGGCACCCAACATCGTGGTCAGCGCCTTTTCGGTGACGTCGAGGTCCCGCGTCACCCACGCAATCTGGACAGGTGTCTGGGCATGCATCGGGTCGAGGATATCCCCGGCCGCCCCAGATGGCTAGAACGTGTTCTAGTTTTCCTCGCCGAGGTACGCCGCCAGGCATCGCCGTGCCATCTCGCGCGCCGTCGACGGGTCGGTTCCAAATGCGATGTTCGCGTCACACCACCTCTCGCCGGACAACGTGAGGAACCGCCGACCCTCGTCGGTGACGATCCACCGCTGACCGAACGACGGATCGATGGCCGCCCCGGTTGCGATGTGGATCGCGAGCCCGAGCACCATCGAATCCCAGCCCATCCCGACCGCGCCGGGCCCGAACTGGTCCCAGTGGTCGTCGACGTGGGCGATGTGCTCGATCACCAAGCGCGACCGGGTCGGGCCTTCGGCGCTGACGGTGACGTCGATCCAGCTGACACCTCCGCCGAATTCCCAAGTCGCAGTGAAGTTTTTGGGCGGATCGCAGGTCAGGACGGTGCCGCCCGCGTGACCCTCCAACTGGTAGGAACCGCCGACGGTCAGGTCGCCGGAAATGGGCATCAACCACCGGGGAATGCGCTCGATGTTGGTGACGGCGTCCCAGAGGTCGTTCTGCTCGGTGGCGTAGGACTGGCTGATGGTGACGACGTGCGCTTCCTCGGCATCGATGATGCGCGATCCCAGCTTGCGCTCGACGGCGTTGATTTGATGCTCGATGTCGACCTCAGTCATGGTGCCTTCCTTGGCTTCTGCGTTGTCGTTTGCCTCGTGCGATCTCGGTAGCAAGGGCGTCGAGTCGTGGCGCCCAGAACCGGCGGAAGCCGTCAAGCCACTCGTCGACGTCGCGTAGCGCCGCGCCGTTGACGGCGTAGAGCCTGCGCTGCCCGTCCGGCCGTACCGAGGTGAATCCGTTCTCGCGCAACACCTTGAGGTGCTGCGACACCGCCGGCTGGCTGATCGCGAACTCTTCCTGAATCTGCGCACCGATGGTCCCCGCCGACTGCTCGCCCCCGGCGAGTAGTTCGAGAATGCGCCGACGCACCGGGTCACCCAGGACGTCGAACGCGTGCACGGCTCTAAATTAAAGTAGCAGCTTATATAAGTCAATACTAAATTATCGGGTGAGCATCTCGATCAACAGGTTGACCTGGAGATCGAAGGCATCCCCCGGGTCGGTCAGCGTGTCCGCCCCGTACTGGCCGAACACCTCCAGGCTGATCGCCCCGATCAGCCCCGCCCACAGCAGGAAGCATTTGGCCACCGCGGAGTCGTCGCCGGAAAATTCGAACTCCTCGCGCACCCGGTCGAAATCCGACGACAACCGCTGCCCCACCGCGACTTCGGAGGTCGAGACATCTCCGGCCGCGATGCCCGCGGCCACGGCGCCGAACAGCGCGCCGACGACCCGCGTGCCCGGGCCGACGGTTCGGTCCGCCGGAGCGCGATACCCCGGCACCGGACTGCCATACAGCAGCGCCCAACTCGCCGGGTGATCGACGGCCCACCGCCGGGCGGCCTGCGCCATGACGAAAAGCCGGTCGCGCCACGACGCCTCGGAAGCGCCCGCGTCGTCCACCGCGTCGGCCAGCTCCGAGTAGGCGTCGACGAGTAGCAGCGTCAGCAGTTCGTCGCGGCTGGCCACGTACCGGTAGACCGCCGACGACACCATGCCGAGGTCGCGTGCGATCGCGCGCAGCGACAACCCCGCGGCACCTTCGGTGACCAGGTGGCGACGGCCGAGCTCGATGATCTGGCTCTCGATGCGGTCGCGCGTGTCCTGCCGCTTGCCCATGCCGCCAGTGTCGCACGAAACGAGATCACTGCTCTTGCTTTTCACGCTGAAGCGTGCCACCCTCGAAAGAGAGCACCGCTCTCGAAACGAAGGGGAATGTGATGTCCGCGCGCTACGACCAGCCCACACCCGCTGCCCGCGCCTTCAACGAACTGTTCCGTCTGCTCGCCGAGGCCGGCATCAGCATCGCCGGCACGGTGGCGGTGCGGATCCGGGGCCGAAGGACGGGCAAGCCTCGCGGAGTGGTCGTCAATCTGCTGACCGTCGACGGTCGCGACTACCTGGTTTCACCGCGCGGCACCACCCAGTGGGTTCGCAACGCCCGGGCGGCGGGTGCCATCGAGATGGGTCCGCGCTGGCGCAGCCACGAGGTGCACATCACCGAGGTCGCCGACGTCGCCAAGCCGGAACTGTTGCGGCGCTACCTTGATCGGTGGTTCTGGGAGGTGAAGGGACACGTCGGCGGACTGACACCCGAGTCCTCGGACGCGGAGGTGAGTGCGACAGCGCCGTCGATTCCCGTGTTCGAACTCCAGCGTTAGGGCACCGGCGCCGACGCCGCGGAGATGACGTCCTGGCTCGCCTGCTGATTGGCGACATGCCAGGACACCGCGGCGGGGAACTGGCCCCAGGTGCTGTTGAACATCCCGACCATCGCGGCCCTGCCGTCAGGCGTGATGAAGTAGACCGGCCCGCCGGAGTCGCCCTTCTGGCTCACCACACCGTTGGCCATCGTGAACCAGCCGTTGTAGACCGCCTGGATGTTCCCGCAACTCTCGCCCGTGACGACCCCGAAATGGCACACCGGCAGACCGGGTGTGGGCGTGACGCCGGGGTCGGACACGAGCACCAGGCCGCGCGGCAGAACGTTGTTGACAGCAACGTCGGGTGCGAGGCTGATTGCCTCCCAGTCGGTGATCTGATGGTTGGTGTCGATGGTGGCGCCGTCGGGGGTGTTGTCGCGGAACGACGCCTGCCGCCCGATGTATCTGCGGCCACCGTCCTGCACCGTGCCGTCGCCGCGGCAATGCCCCGCGGTATAGGCGACGCGTGCTCTGGGGTCGACGAATCCCAACGTGCACGCGTTGGTGCCCTGAATGATTTCCATGCCCGGGAACACGACGACGCCCGGATCGGCTTGCACCGGCACACCGGGGAGTACGAGCGCGCCGAGTGACGCCGCCACCGTCGCGAATACGCGTAACGAACGTCGGCGCATCGCCGCCCCCTTGGGTCTCAAGTGTGTAAAGGGTACCGGCGTCATGAGATGCCCACAGGCCGAGTGCGAGAAGTGATACCCGCGCCCGACCAGGAGCAATCACACAACTGGCGTACCTACTTCAGCCCATCGGCAAGGATCACAGAAGCGTTACAGAGTGGCAACGGCGGCCATTAAACAAGGGGGCGTCAGGAATCGAAGCCGAGGCCCAGCGCGTCGAGTGTCCGAAGAAAAATGTTGCGGCGCCCCGCCGAATGATCGGCGCGGTCCAGAGACCATCGCGTCGCCTGGACGCCGATGCTCGCGATCGGTTCGGGTGGGAACGGCAGCGGGCGTCGGCGCACCATCTCCAACTCGGTGCGCGGGGTGGGGATTCCGTCGAGCAGATCCAGGCACACGTCGGCCGCGAACCTCGCCGCGCCCACGCCAAGGCCGGTGAATCCGTTGACATACGCGACCCGGTCGTCGTGGGCGAGACCCCAGTGCGCGCAGAAGCGAGTGTTGGTGTCGATGGCACCGGCCCACCGGTGCGAGAACCGGACGTCGTCGAGTTGGGGAAACGTGATGAAGAAGTGCGCGGCGAGGCGCTGATACGTGTCGGCCCGGTCCTCGTAGGCGGGATCGACCTTGCCGCCGAAGTGATACACCGCGTCATAACCGCCCCACACGATGCGGTTGTCCATGGTCAACCGGTAGTAATGAAACTGGTTGGCGCAGTCGCCGATTCCCTGCCTGTTTCGCCACCCGATGCGGTCCAGCTGCGCGTCGGTCAGCGGCTCGGTCGCCAGCACGTAGTCGTAAACCGGAATGGTGTGCAACCGGTTGCGGCGCAACAGGCTCGGGTAGACGTTCGTCGCCAGCACCACCTGGCCCGCGGTGATGGCCGCGGCGGCGGTGTGGACGTGCAGCGCAGGGCCTTCGGACTCCAACCGGGTGGCGTTGGCGCGCTCGTAGATCTGCACGCCCGCGTCCGTGCACGCACGGGCGAGCTCGAACGCCAGCTTGGCCGGGTGCACGATGGCGCACGTGTCGGCACTGAACAGCCCCGCCAGGTAGGTCGGTGAGTTCGCCTCGGCGCGCACCTGCTGCGTGTCGAGGAAGTGGCCCTCTCCCCCGTTCGCGGCGTCCCGCAGCCAGTCGACCTGATGGGGTTCGGTGGCGACCGAGAGCATCCCGGTCCGCTGCCACTCCGTATCCAGCCTCAGACGTTCGATGTCGGCCTGCATGCCGTCGAGATTCTGGATGCCCATCTCGTCCAGAGCGTGGATCTCGTTGGGCCAGCGCGCTTTTCCGTTCTCGGCTCCGTGAGTCAGGCTGGCGTCGACGAATCCGCCGTTTCGTCCCGACGCCGCCCACGCGATGCGGTTGGCCTCGATGAGGACGATGCGCCGGTCCGGATTGCGCTCGGCGGCATGCAGTGCCGTCCAGAGCCCGGTGTAGCCGCCGCCGACCACGAGCAGGTCGCAGGTGATCGGTGCGGTCAGCTGAGGGTAGGCGGGCCGGGGAATGTCCAGCCACATCGAACTGAAGGAGCTTGCCGCAAGCGAACGTTCGATCAACCGGGGATCTACGGGGGCATCGAACACCGTGTGCACACGGCGGAGACTACGGGGCCGATGGCGGCGGTGTCGAAGAATCCGTTGCCGGGCCGGTGAGGATGACTGCGTGGCGCTCGTGGTCTCGGTGCGAACGGGCGCAATACGACGGTGCCTACAACGGCCGCGACACAGCTCGGGCGTCCTTCGAGGCCGTCGGGTTGCACCTCCTCGACGCCGCCCGGCGATTCGCGACACCGTGCGGGTCAACGGATGGCCGAGCGCGAGACGGGTCCGCTGTGCAGCGATGGTATGGCGACCTTATTGCCGATCGGTCGCCGGTGTTTCGCCAATCTGCCTGACGGCAGGGCGCAGGCCGCCTCCGCTGAAGCGGGTCAACACGGGTCCGACAATCGCGAGGATGAATACGTAGGGAGTCGCGACCGCACCGAGCTGCGGGATCGACATCGCGACCAGACCGATGATGACGAGTGAGAATTCCCCACGGGCGATCAGCGCCATACCCGCGCGCAACTGCCCGGGCCTGCCCACCCCGTCACGACGGGCGGCGAACCGGCCGGTCAACGCCTTCGTCACGGCTGTCACCGCCGCGAGCGCCAGAGCGGCGGGCAGCATCGGAATCAACTCCGCAGGGTTCACGGAGAAGCCGATTGCCAGGAAGAAGATTGCCGCGAACAGATCCCGCAGCGGGCTCAGCACAATCCGCGCGCGGTCCGCGGCGTCACCGGTCAGCGTGAGACCGACCAGGAACGCACCGACCGCGGCCGACGCATGCACGAACTCGGCCAGCGCGGCAACGATCAACGTCAGGCCCATGATTCGCAGTAGAAGCTGCTCGTTGTCAGGATGCGCTACCAGGCGGCCGAGGTGATGTCCCCAGCGAAGGGAGGCGATGAACGCCACCAGCAACGCGGCAACGGCGAACGTGACGCCGAGAATCGCCTGCCACCAGGTTCCGCCTGCCGCGAGGACCGCCAGCAAGGGGAGGTAGGCCGCCATCGCGAAGTCCTCGAGCACGAGAATTGACAGGACGGCCGGGGTCTCGCGGTTGCCGAGCCGGCGCAAGTCGGAGAGCAGCCTGGCGATGACGCCTGACGACGAAATGTACGTCACGCCGGCTAGCGCCAGGATCCCGACGCCGTCGAGCCCGAGCAGCCAGCCCGCGATCGCCCCGGGTGGCGCATTGAGAAACAGGTCTACCGACGCCGACGGCAGATGTCTGCGCAGGCTGCTGGCGAATTCGCCGATCGAGAACTCCAGCCCCAACACGAGCAGCAGAAGGACCACACCGATGGTTGCCCCGGCGTGAACGAATTCCCCGGCAGCGGGTATCGGTGCGACGCCGCCGTCTCCGAGCGCCAGGCCTACCAGGAGATACAGCGGGATTGGCGACAGTGCGAACCTGCGCGCAGCGCTGCCCAGCACAGTGAGCACCGTGAGGATGACGCCGAGCTCCAGCAGCAATGTCGCCGAGATCTGCACTGGTCAGCCTCTGGCGACGATGTCTTCGACGCCAAGGATGCCTTCCGCGGTGCCGATCACCACCAAAACGTCACCGGCGCGGAGAGTTTCGGCCGGACCTGGCGAAGCGAGGACCGCGTCGTCGCGCACGATCGCAACGATGGACGCGCCGGTGCGCGTCCGTGCCCTGGTCTCCCCGAGGGGGCGATTCGCAAATGGACTTCCGGGCTCGAGGACAACTTGTCCGGCGTCGAGGCCCGGGACTTCGCGGGTGAGGTCGGCGAATCGTTCCGCGATTCGCGGCGCACCCAGGATCTGAGCGAGGGCTTCTGCCTCGTCCTCGGTCAGTCGGAACACGTGCTGTGCCTGGTCGGGGTCCTCCTTTGGGTACACGACGATTTCGAAGTCACGGGTGCGTCGTGCGACCACGCCGATCCGGTCGCCGTCACGATTGTCGAATTCGTAGCGCAACCCGACGCCGGGCAGCAAAACCTCTCTGACATCCATGGCTCCATACTGCGGGCTGGAGCGCCGATCTATACGCGAACCTTTGCCGACCCTTCGTCGACGCGGCGTTCGGCGGGCAGCCAACCGGGCGGGCCGAAGGCGTAGCCCAGCTTGTCGCGGAACTGCGTGGCCCGCCGGACATCGCGGAAGATCGACACGTACTCGTGGGTCTGCAGCGTCCAGATGTTGTAGGTGTCGACCTGCTTGGTCAGCCCGTAGTTCGGGCGCACGTTCTCTTCCTTGAAGCTGCGGAACAGCCGGTCCCAGAGGATGAAGATGCCACCGTAGTTCTTGTCGAGGTACTGCTCGTCCATGCCGTGGTGAACGCGGTGATGCGACGGCGTGTTGAAGACGAATTCGATTGGCCGCCAGAGCTTTCCGATGCGCTCGGTGTGGATCCAGAATTGGTAGATGAGGTTGATGGAGAAGCTGGCGAACACCATCCACGGCGGCACACCGAGCAGTGGCAGCAGCGCCCGCAGGAACACGTCGCCGCTGATGTTCCACTTCTGGCGCAGTGCGGTCGCGAAGTTGAAGTACTGGCTGGAGTGATGGGCTTGATGGGTCGCCCAGATCAGACGGACGCGGTGGGCGATCCGGTGATAGAAGTAGTAGAGAACGTCGACGCCGACGATGGCGATCACCCAGGTGTACCAGGCGGTGGACGGCAGCTGCCAGGGTGCCACGTAAACGTAGAGCGCGGCGTAGGCCAGCAGGGCGACGGCGTTGAGGACGCCACTGGTGAGGATCGAGACCAGCCCCATCTTGATGCTCGCCCACGCGTCGGGCTTCAGATAGGCGCCCGCCGGTGCCCGTTCCGCCTCGTCATGCATCAGCTTTCCCGCACTCACCCACTCGATGATCAGCATGATGAGGAAGAACGGGATCGCAAACGTCACCGGGTCGTGCATGAGCGGCGGTAGCACGTCGGCCAAATTCGGAGTCCAGGCCCCATTCACGTCCAAGGTGACACCTCCGGTGGGAAAGTTTACGACGAAGCGGGGCGAGCGATGGGCCCACGCCCGAAGGGCAGGGGACGAAGGGAACTCGGAGATGCTCAGCGGAAGCTGAGCACCTCGTCGCCCCAGGCCAATCGCAGGTCACGGTCCAGATCGTCGACCACCCGCTCGGACGCGTCGATGATCAGCGACGCCCGATCCTCTTTGCGGTACGGACGCCACTCGGGATCCCCGGCCGACGCGGACGGCGTACCGTCTACCGCGAAGCTCATCCAGCGCCTGCGCATCCGCGCCGACACCGCCTTTCCCGCCTTGAGCCCGCCCAATTTGAACGTCGGGTCCTTCGGCCCGCCGACCAGGTTGCCCCACACATAGGGCAACTCGGTGGCGTGCGCCGCGCCGAGGCGCAACAGCCGCAGCATCGGGGGCGCAAAGTCGAACCGGTAGAGGTAGACGGGTGCGACCTCCCGATGGCCGTCGGCGAACCAGATCGACGGCATCCGGAAACCGATATCGCGGGCCACCCCCATGCCGATCGTCTTGGGCCTGCCCCGGTATGCGGTGCGGATCTGCGCTTCATCGGGCAGCTGCAGTGCCGGCTGCTCGGCGGCGATCTCGGTGAACATCGCCCGCAGCGCCTGCGGCGAGATCGGCATCAACGGCGACTTCATCCACCGGAACAGCGCGGCCTCGTGCTTGTTCGTGCCGATGATCAACGGGACCGGATGCGTGCGTCCTTCTCGGGCTAGCTTCACCGGGTGCGCGGGAACGATGTCACCGTCGATGATCGGCGCGAAGGCCAGTGTTCCCGGCCACCGGGCAGGCACTTCGTCGAAAACCTTCTTGGCGGCCGCCAGCACGGCGTCGATCGGAACCGAGGGCAGGCGCTGGACGTCGCCCCGCGCGAGATCCAGCGCATCGAGGAACAGCTCGGCGAAGCGGCGGCCGCGCTCAGAGTCGTAGATCGAAGTCGCCGGCGAACTCTGGGCGATGGCCGCCGAGAACAGTCCCGCGGCCGCGGGGCTCGCCAGCAGCGTGGTCACCATGCCTGCGCCGGCGGACTCGCCGAACAATGTGACCCGGGCCGGGTCGCCCCCGAATCCGGCGATGTTGTCGCGCACCCATTGCAGTGCGAACAGCGCGTCGCGCAAGCCGAGATTGGTGTCGAACCCGGCGCCGAAGGAGGACAGGTCGAGGAAACCGAGCGCGCCCAACCGGTAGTTGACCGTGACGATCAGCGCGTCGCCGCCGCTCGCCAGTGCAGCACCGTGATACAGCGATTGCGCCGATGAGCCGAGGATGTAGGCGCCGCCGTGCAGCCACACCATCACCGGTTTGCCGTCACCGGCCTCGGTATCCGACGACGCCCACACGTTCAACGTCAGGCAGTCGTCACCCTGCGGCGCGCCGAGGTCGATCGGGATCCTCGGATCGGTGGGCTGCGGGCAGACGGGTCCCACCCGCGTCGCATCTGCCGGCTCCGACCACCGTTGGGGCGCCTGAGGTGCCCGCCACCGCAGGTCGCCGGTCGGCGCCGCGGCATAGCGAATGCCCTTCCACACCTTGACCGTTCCGTTGTCGACGCCGCGTACGGGTCCGTAGCTGGTGTCGACGACCAGGGGCTCGACTGCCGGCACCGCCGGTCGCCGTTCGTCGGCACCGTGTCGCGTATTGGGCTCTGCTGTCATCGATGGACCTCCTCGATGGGAAAACAACCACTCCACAGTACGCGCGCGTACCGCATCTCCACCCGCGACGATGGTATATATGGTCGTGTGAGTGTCACATTCATACCGAAGCGGCTCCCCGCCGCCGAGAAGCTTCGCAACCGCATCGTGCAGGATTTCGAGAAGAGCGCTGGTCGACACGATGATCCGGCGGTCTACGGGGGGCCACCCGGCGATCCCGGGCTGATCGGGCCCGGCAGCATTTCGTGGGAGATCAACGCCGACCTGGCATCCGTCTCGCAGGCCGGTTTGCCGGCGATCGTGCTGGAGATCCTCCATCCGTCGGTGGTGGCGGGCGTTCAGGATCTGTCCAACTACCGCGAAGACCCATTCCAGCGGGCCCGCGCCACCCTGGGCTATGTGCTGACCACGACGTTCGGCAACACCGAGGCCGCGACCCGCGTCATCGAACGCGTCAAGCACGTGCACTCGTTCGTCAACGGCACTCGCCCCGACGGCGTGCCGTACCGCGCCCTGGATCCCGAGCTGATCGCCTGGGTGCACACGTGCATCCCGTGGATGATTCTGCGGACCTATGAACACACCAAACGCCCGCTGAGCCGCGAGGAACAAGACCGGTATCTGGCCGAGCAGGCGGTGATCGGCAGGTTGGGCGGCGCCGACTGGGTGCCGACAACGGCCGCCGAACTCGACGATTACGTCGACACCATGCGACCGAAGCTGAGCGTGAACGCGCAGACGCGTGAGTTCATCGACTTCTTGGCGACGTCGCCGTTCTTCCCCGACCTGCCAGGGCCGGTAGACCGGCAACTGCACCGATTCGCGATCTACGCGGGCATGAGCCGCGCCCCGGCGTGGGCACGCGAGCTCATCGGCTATGACCGCCCGTCCGCGCTGACCCGCCGGCTCATCGAGCCCGCCCTGCACCTCGACGCCCGGCACTTGCGGTGGGCATTCGGGACGCCGCGGTTCGCCGAGCTCGCCCGCCACCGTGCGGCAGGTGCGCGTCCGAAGGTCGCGGTGTCGTGATCCACGCCCAGCTCATCGAGGTCATCGGCGGCGCCGCGTCCGTCGGCAAGGCGGGCGGCAACGTGGACGAAGCGGCCGACCGGACCAGCCAGCGCATACTCGACTCCGCCCTGCAGGAAGCGGCAGCAGTTGGGCTGCAACGGATTACGGTCGAGGACGTGGTGCGCCGCGCCGGTGTGTCACGGATGACGGCTTACCGCCGCTACCCGCGTCGCGACGATCTGGTGGAAGCACTTGTTCGCCGTGAGACGCAACGGTTCCTCGGCGCCGTCGCCGATGCCATCGATGCCACCGAAGATCCGAACGAAGGGGTGGCCGCGGCGTTCATCGCCGCGGTCACGTTCGCCCGCGAGCATCCGATGCTGCGCCGCGCCGGTCACGTCGAGCCCGCTCCGATCGATTCGGCGGAACTGCTGAAGATGGGGTCGGCGTTCATCGCCAACTACATTCACGGTGACACGCCGGGCACGCCGCCACGGCAGGTCCGCTGGGTCGCCGACGTGTTCGCCCGGTTGTTCATCACTTATATCTCGACGCCGCCGGACGACCCCGACTTCAGCGATGACGCCGAACTCCGGCAGTTCGCCCACGAGGTGCTCACACCCATGGTCGAACGCGCAGTCTGAGGCCCATGGCATAGCTTGGTGCCGTGCTGAAGTGGGCGCTACTTGCGGGCGCAATCTCGACCGAGGTCGCCGCCACGCTGTCTCTGCGTGCCGCCCAGGATCATTCGGCGTGGCTCGCGGTCGTGGTCGCCGGCTACCTCACGTCGTTCGTGTTCTTGACGATGGTGCTGCGCGCCGGCGTACCCGTCGGCATCGCGTACGGAATCTGGGGCGCGCTGGGCACCGCGGTCACCGCGGTTCTGGCCGCCGTACTCTTCGGCGACCCGTTCACCTGGCCGATCGTCGCGGGCATCGGGCTCATCATCGCCGGGGTGCTGCTGATCGAGTTCGGTTCGCATCGCGCCGTGACCGCCGACTCATGATGTGGCTCGCGCTCGCCGGCGCCATACTCGTCGAGGTCGTCGCGACCCTGTCGCTACGCGCTTCGGAGGGTTTTCGCAAGAAAGCGTGGATCGCACCGATCATCGCCGGCTACCTCCTGTCGTTCTATCTGCTGTACGTGTCGCTGGGCCTGGGCATGCCGGTCGGCATCGCGTACGGCGTGTGGTCGGCGTGCGGCATCGCGCTGGTGGCGGTCATCGCGCGGTTCCTGTTCGACGAACCCCTGACTCCGATGATGGGGCTGGGCATCGTGCTCATCGTCTTCGGCGTGCTCACGATCGAGATGGTCACCGCCGGCTGAGCCGATGATTCAATCGGGGTCGCGCACTGAGCGCTCCGGCCAGTGCGATCGCCACCAGCCCGGCGACGGGCACGGACAGCAGGCCGATCCGCAGGCTCGTCGCATCGGCGATGACGCCGACGACCAGAGGCGCGCCGAAGAAGCCGATCCGCATCAGCCACGTCAGCACCGTCAATCCGCTGCCCGGGCGCAAGCCAGGCAGCTGGTCGGCGCGGTGCATCGCCGCCGGGATCAGGGTCGCTACTCCGAATCCCGCCGCAGCGAATGCCGCGATGGTGCCCGGAATCGAGGGGAAGGCCAGCGCGACCCCCATTCCCGCGGCCGCGAGGAGGCCACCGGCGCGAACCACCGCGCGTTCGCCGAACCTGTCGACAAGACGGTCCCCGATCAGCCGGCCGACGAACATGAACCCGACCAGTGCGACATAGCCGAACACCGCGACCGCCCCGGGCGCACCGAGGCTGTCACGCAAATACAGTGTTGCCCAGGAACTTCCCGCATCCTCGACGGTCGCTCCCGCGATGGCGAGCACGACGAGCGCGACCAGTGTCCCGCACACCGCTAAGCCCGCACCGGATCCCTGCCCTGCCGGCCGCGCCGGATGGTCGCCGTGATCGGCCCCCTTCAACAGGTACGGGTAGGCGATCAGCACGACGCCGCCGAACAGGACCGCCGCGATCGCCAAATGCGTTGCCCGGGATATGCCCACCGCGATCGCGCCGGCACCCATCACGCCGCCGATGATGGCTCCCCCCGCCCAGACCGCATGCAACGAGTTGATGATCGACCGGCCGTAATTGCGCTGCAACCGCAGCCCGTGCGCGTTCTGCGCCACGTCGGTGACCGCATCGCACGCTCCCGCCATGAACAACGCCGCGGCGAGAATCAGCGGGGTTCCTGCCAGGGCTGCAGCGACAACGAATCCCGCGAGGCCCAGGGTGCTGACGACTGCCACGCGCGACGATCGGTACCTGCGGATCAACGCCGCCGCGGAGAGGCCTGCCACCAACGCGCCCGCTGAGAACGCCGCGATCGCGATCCCGAACATCGTGTTGGACAGCTGCAAGTCGGTCTTGATCTCCGGGTAGCGAGGCAACAGGTTGGCGAACAACGCTCCGTTGCTCAGGAACAGCGCCGCGACCGCGACTCTGGCCCTTCGATGCTGCGCCACAACGGCGTCGAGCGATTCGGGCGCCATGTCCGGCGACACTACCGACCCCAGGACTCTAGGCTGACTGGTCGTGGCAGTGACCGACGATCACGAGGATCTGGACTATCGCTTCACGCTCGCCAACGAGCGCACCTTCCTCGCGTGGATTCGCACCGCGCTGGCACTGATCGCCGGCGGCGTCGCGGTCGTGCAACTGGTGCCCGCCCTGACCATCCCCGGAGTGCGCCATGGCCTGGGAATGACGCTGACCGCATCTGGCGGCGTCCTTGCGGTGCTGGCGGTGCTGCGTTGGCGTGCCGTGCAGACCGCCATGCATGAGGGCGGCGACCTGCCCCGATCCCGGATGCCGGCGCTGCTTGGCGGCGCCATCGTCGTACTGACCATCGCACTGATCGTCGTCATCGCGGTGCAGCCGTAAATCATGCCATCTCAACCGGAGAAGCCAGGATTACAGGCCGAACGCACCCAATTGTCCTGGGAGCGAACCGCGATCAGCTTCCTGGTCGCCGGAGCGCTGCCGTTGTTCGGCCGAGGTCCATTGGACGACGGGCGGATCGCACTGCCCGTGGTGGGAGCCTTGTTGGCAGTCCTTGTCGTCTGGCTGGCTCGCCGACGGGCGCACAGTTTCACGGTCGCGCCGAAGGCCGAGATCGTCCTACTTGGCTGCGCGACCGCGGGGTTCGCCGGGCTGGTCCTGATGATCGGTGCGCTCGAGTAGTTGCTCGCTGGTCTCCCACAGGTCGAGCGCCTTCTCACGGTCGTAGGAGTCGGTCGACGATGCGATCGGCCGCTTCCCTTCGAAGTACGACCCGGTGACGTCGTCGAACCGGGGATCGCAGACCAACGCCGCCAGGCGCGCGCCCGAGGCCCTGGTGCTGTTGACATTCGGCAGCACCCGCAGCAGTGGAAACAGGTACCGCCAGGCCCACCGCCCGATCGCCGAGTAATTGCGGGCCAGGCCGGAGCCGGGCATCAGGCCGGGATCGAACGCGTTGACCGTGACACCGTTGGCACCGCAGCCGAGCCGACGGTCGAGTTCGTACGCGTACAGCAGGTTGCACAGCTTCGACGTGGTGTACCGGCGGCGGCCGTCGACCGGTTCGTCATCCGCGGGATGCGCGAGGTCGGCGGCCCTGGTGTACCGCGGTGCGGGCATTCCCGTGGTCTTGGCCGGATCGTGGGTGCCGCTGGCGACGACCACGATGCGCGCCGGGTGGGCCAGGTCCGCGAGCAGGTCCCGCACCAGGGCGAAGTGTCCGAGATGGTTCACTCCGAAAGTCATCTCCACGCCCTCGGCGGTGTGTTCGGTGCCCGACACGACCTGAAGGCCGGCGTTGCAGACGATCGCGTGCAGCGGCGGCAGTCCGCGGCCGCGGAAGTCTTCGGCGAAGGCGTGGACCGACGTCAGCGACGCGAGGTCCATTTCGAGAACCGTGCACCGCGCCGGGTGGCCGGCCTGTTCGACCGCGTGCGCGCCGCGCGCCACGTCGCGCACCGCGAACACCACATGCCAGGTTGGGTCGCTCGCGAGAAGCGCTGTCGCGCATTCCAATCCGAGCCCGGCACTGGCACCGGTGATGATCGCTGTCTTGTTCGGTGTTGCGGTCACTTCTCCTCCAAGAGAGTCGGGATCAGGGCGGTTACGGTCTGATGCAGCCGCCGGTACATCCGGTCGACGTCGGTGGTCTCGGGCTCGAGATGGACCGCGAGGAAGATCCCGTCCGACAGCGCGACCGCCACCGCGGCGAGTTCATCCAGGACGCGCTGCGCCGTGCGGTCGGGAATGTCGGCGGGAAGCAGTTGTGCGATCGCGTCGCGAAACCGCGCGATCGCGGTGTCGCGGACCCGTCGCACCACTTCGGCGACCGCGGGATCGTCGCTGCGCTCCAGTGACAGGAGCAGGAACAGCCGCAGGAAATCCGGATGCTGTGATTGCTGGCGCACCACCGCGTCCAGCTGTCGTTCGACGGTGGCGTCGGCGGGTATGGCCGCGAAATACCGCTGGGCGCCGCGTTCCATGACGGCCGCCAGCACGCCGTCCTTGGATCCGAAGTGCCAGTAGATCGAACTCGCCGGCAGGCCGCAGGCCTTGCGGATGTCGCTGATGGACGTCGCGGCGTAGCCACGTGTGGCCATCAGCTTTTCCGTCGCGTCGAGGATCTGCTCGCGGGACTGCTCGCCCTGCTGCTGCTTTTTCGTCAACGTTCTATCTGTAAGGATCATTACAGACATACCGTAGGCGAGTTCACGAACTTTGTCGACCGCATTCACGCGCGCACATGCGGGTGAGACGCTGAGGCGATGACGGTGGACGGCGATGAGCGCTCGCGAGACGAGCAGAGAAAAGCTGCGGCCGATGCGTTGGTCGGCCTCTTCCCGCCGGGCACCCGCACCGACAGCGACGGGACCCTCGTGGTCGGCGGATGCCGCCTCGACGACGTGGCCGCGCAGTTCGGCACGCCGGCCATCGTCGTCTCCGAAGACGCGTTGCGTCAGCGGGCCCGCGACTACCTCAGCGCCTTCCGCAGTCGCTGGCCGCGCTGCGACGTGGCGTTCGCGTCGAAGTCATTCCCGTGCACGGCCGTTCAGCGGGTGATGGCCCATGAGGGTCTGCACCTCGACGTCGCGGGCGGCGGCGAGATCCGGACCGCCCTCAAGGCGGGCGTCGACCCGGCCCGGATTCTGCTGCACGGTAACGCCAAATCTGACGACGAACTGGGCATGGCTGTGAAGCACGGAATCGGACTGGTGGTGGTCGACAACTTCGACGACATCGACCGCCTCGAGCGCATCGTTCCGACGGGACATCAGCAGCCGTGCCTGGTCCGGGTCATCCCGGGCGTGGAGGCCGCCACACATGCCTCCCAGGCGACGGGGCACGCTGGGTCGAAGTTCGGCCTGGCGCCCGATGATGCCCGTGCCGCGATCGCGCGGATCGAGCGCAGCGCCAAGATGCGCCTCGACGGCGTGCACACCCATGTCGGCTCACAGCTGCTCAACGTCGAGCAGCTCGCGCAGGCGGTCGAGCCCATCGCGAAGCTGGGCACCTTCGAGGTGTACGACCTGGGCGGTGGGCTTGGCGTGCGCTACACCTACGCCGAGCACCCGCCGACCCTCGACGACTACGCCGACGCGATGGTGACTCAGGCGACGGCGCTGCTACCGGAGGGCAGCCGCATCATCGTCGAACCCGGCCGCAGCATGGTCGCCAACAGCGCATGCACGATCTACCGCATCACGACCCTCAAACGCGGCGTCGTCACGCACGTCGCGGTGGACGGCGGCATGGGTGACAACCTCGAGGTCTCACTCACCGGTCAGCGGTTCGAGGCAACGATCGTCAACCGGGTCGGTGGTGGCGAAACCGTCAGCGTTGTGGGACGGCACTGCGAATCGGGCGACCAACTGGTCGACGGCGTCGCGCTACAAGAACCATCGATCGGCGACCTGCTCGCGGTGCCCGTCACCGGGGCCTACTGCTACACGATGTCCAATCAGTACAACGGCGCCCGCCGGGTTCCGGTGGTGTTCACCCGCGCCGGTGCGGCGCGGCTGGTGGTCCGCCGCGACACCTGGGATGACCTGCTGATGCGTGACGTCGACTGATTGCGGGCAAGATAGTCGCATGACCGAACTCCCCGAGTCGCTCGTCGAGTTGGCGCGACGGTACGGCGTCGCAACGGAATACGAAGACTGGACCGGAAGGCGCATCACGGTCTCCGAATCCACACTGGTCGGTGTGCTCGACGCCCTCGGCGTACAGGCCGCCACCGACGATCGGCGCACCGCCGAATTGGCAGAACACGATCGTGACCATTGGTCTCGCGCGCTGCCGCCGGTGATCGTCGGCCGCGCCGGGTCGACGTCGTCGTTCTGGGTGCACGTCACCCACGGCGATCCGGTGAGGTTGTGGATCCGGCTCGAGGACGGGTCGGTCCGGATGGGTTTGCGCCAGCTCGAAAACAACCGGCCCCCTTATGATCTCGGTGGCCGACTGGTCGGCGAGGCGAGCTTCGAGTTACCCGCCGACCTGCCGCTCGGCTATCACGAACTGCATCTACAACTGGGAACGTCCGACATCAGTTCACCGATCGTCGTCTCCCCCGCATCGTTGGAACCGCCGACGGGACGGACGTGGGGGCTGGCCACCCAGCTCTACAGTGTCCGATCGCGAACCTCTTGGGGCATCGGTGATTTGACCGACCTCACCGATCTCGCCGTATGGTCGGCGTCTCGGCACGGTGCGGGCTTCGTCCTCGTCAACCCGCTGCACGCCGCCGCGCCCACCCCGCCGATGGAGCCGTCGCCCTACCTGCCGACCTCACGCCGGTTCGTCAACCCGATATACCTGCGGGTGGAGGCGATCCCCGAGTTTGCGTACGTCGAGAACCGGGGCCGCATCGTCAAGGCCCGGGCGAATGCGCAGGCGCGCGCACACAAGTCGCGCCTCATCGACCGTGACCGCGTCTGGAAGTACAAGCGCGCCGCCCTCGAGGCCGTCTACCGTGTGCAGCGATCCGCGGGCCGGGACCTGGCATACCAGGCCTACCGCGAGCGGCAGGGTCGCAACCTCGATGATTTCGCGACGTCGTGCGCCCTGGCCGAGAAACACGGCGGCGATTGGCACGAGTGGCCCGAGGAGCTGCGTCATCCCGAAAGCCCGGCCGTCGCCCGGTTCGCCGCCGACAACGCGGCGGCCGTCGATTTCCACCGCTGGCTGCAATGGCAACTCGACGATCAGCTGACCGCGGCGCAAGCGACGTCGGTGGCGTCGGGCATGGGGCTGGGCATCATGCATGACCTTGCCGTGGGGGTCGACCCGAACGGGGCCGATGCATGGGCCCTGCAGGACGTGCTGGCGTTGGGCGTCACCGCAGGCGCGCCGCCGGACGAGTTCAATCAGCTAGGCCAGGACTGGTCGCAGCCGCCGTGGCGACCCGACGAACTCGCGAACCAGGCCTACGAGCCGTTCCGCGCGCTCGTCAACACGCTGCTTCGGCATGCGGGTGGCGTGCGGATCGACCACATCATCGGACTGTTCCGGCTGTGGTGGATTCCGAAGGGCGCCCCGCCGACCGAGGGCACCTATGTGCGGTACGACCACGAGGCGATGATCGGGATCGTCGCACTGGAGGCCCACCGAGCCGGCGCCGTCGTCGTCGGCGAGGACCTGGGCACTGTCGAACCCTGGGTACGCGACTATCTGCGCGAGCGCGGCTTGTTCGGCACATCGATCTTGTGGTTCGAGTTCGACCGAGACGGTGACGGCGCGCCGCTGCGGGCCGAGCACTGGCGTGAGTTCTGCCTGTCCTCGGTGACCACCCACGACCTCCCCCCGACCCCCGGCTACCTCGCGGGCGAACATGTCCGGCTCCGCGACGAGCTCGGGCTGCTGACCCGGCCCGCCGAGGAGGAACTGGCCGCCGATCGTCGCCAACAGGCCGCGTGGCTCGACGAGCTGCGTCGGGTCGGGTTGTTGAGCGGCGATCTGGACGAGGTCGGCGTCGATCAGGTGGTCAGCGCGCTCTACAAGTACCTGGGCCGGACGCGGTCGCGGCTGCTGGCGCTATCGCTGGCCGACGCGGTCGGCGACCTGCGCACCCAGAATCAGCCGGGGACGACGGACGAATACCCGAACTGGAGGGTGCCGCTGACGGGCCCGGACGGCAGGAAAATGCTGCTCGAGGACGTTTTCGCCGACCCGCGGGCGGCCGCGTTGGGCCAGGTCATGCGGGCCGCGGTGAACGCCTAGGGGTAACCCCAGATGTAACGCGGAGCGCTTCTTCTCCGGTTTCACATTTGTCACGTCTGCGATATGTTCGCACCGCATCGACATAGGGAGACATTTCACGTGAAGAAGCTCGTTGTGCTGAGCGGAGGGCTCGTCGCAGTCGGCTCCGCCGCGCTGGTCGGAGCGGGAATCGCCATGTCCCAGCCGGGCGGCTCGAACTACATGAACGTCGTCGGTGAGCCCTATAACAAGGCGCTGCAGATCTTGAAGTCGCAGGGCTACAAGGGCTACTTCGGCGGATCTTTCGGCAGCGTGCTCTCCCAGGCCAACTGCCTCGTCGACAGCCAGAAGGTCACCTCGAGCGGTCGCATCCTGCTGATGCTCGACTGCAGCCAGGCAGCAGCCGACCAGCTCGAGCAGATGGGACCCGCGGGCGGTCCCCGGGTCGGCGGTAACGGCGTCACCACCGTGACCCCGACGCCGGTCGTGCCGATCCAAGGCGCCCCTGGCGCAGGTGCTCCGGCCGCGCCGCCGGCCTAGCCTTCGACCATGTGACGCAGGTTCTTCAGCGTCGCACCCATGTTGCGGCCGACCTGGCCGGCGGCCACGCGGTCCGCGATCAGCCCGAGGACGTTGCCCGCTGATTCATAGGCCAGCCGGAAGGTGACTTTGGTGCGGCCGTCGGCCGTTTCGCGCAACCGGAACCGTCCACGCTGTGAAACTCCGGTGAGCCCCACCCACGACAACTCGCGCGGCGGATCGAACTCGACGACCTCGATGACGCCGCCGATGGGGACCGACCCCACCTTCCAATGCACGGTGTAGCGGGCGCCGAGACTGGCAGGCTCGTCGTCGGCGGTCTCCCACCGTTCGAGGCTGGCCATGAATTCCGGGTAACAGTCGGGGTTGCTGACCACTTTCCACACCGCTTCGCGGTCGGCGTCGACCACGCACTGCCGTTGCACCCTCATCAGCCCAGCACCGGGAATCGTCGTTCGGCCGCCAGCCGGTCCACCCCGGCCTGCAGCGCGGCCTCCACCTTCTCGTGCACGACGTCGTCGTCGCTGCCGGCGATGTCGTCGGGCTCGATGGGGTCCTGCACCTCGATCGCGATCTTCGTCGGGAGGGGCAACCGCGGCACCATGTCGCTGACCGTCAGACCCCACGGCGGCGCCAGCAGAATCGGGACGCTCTTCAACCGGGCCATCTTGTCGACCATCAGCAGCTTGGCCAGCCACTGCCCGCGGTCGAGGAACAGCGCCGCCTCCTGGCCGCCAACGCTGGCGATCGGCACGATCGGGACCCCAGCCTCACGGGCGAGCTTGACGTAGCCCTTGCGTCCCCCGAAATCCACCTCGTGCCGCTGCCACGACGGCCGGAAGACTTCGTAATCACCGCCGGGGTACACCAGCAGCGCGGCGCCGGACTTCAATGCCAGCTCGGCGTTTTCGTGGTTGGCGGCCACAGTGCCGAACTTGCGCAACGAGCCGAGTCCCGGCATCGAAACGACGAGGTTGTGGGCGAGTTGATAAAACGGTCGCTCGACGCCGAAGTACGAACAGAACGCCAGCGTGAAGACGAACGTGTCCGGCGGGAGGTTGCCGCCGCTGTGGTTGCCGACCATGAGCACGGGGCCGTCAGCCGGAATCCGGTCCAGGCCGCGGACGTCGGCGCGGAAGTACAGCGATGCCAGCAGCCACAGTCCGGGTAGCTGCTCGCGGATGTAGTCGGCGTCGCGTTGATCCAGGTCGGCTTTGGGGACTCGAGAGACGACCTGGCTCCGGGTCCAGTTCAGTAGGTCGCCGACGCCCGCCATAGCGGTGTTATTGACCGTGTAAGCGAGCTTGAAACGCAATGCACCGATAAAACCCAGTACCCGCGTTCCCACCTACTTCCGGTAAGCTCCCGTGCACAACCTTCTCGTGGAGGAGTCCGCCATGGCAGCGTTGCCCGCTCCGGAGATCGACCCGGGACCGGTGCAGATCCAGGCCCGCAAGGTGCAGTTCGACCTCGCGGAGGTCCCGCTCGAGTGGATCCCCGGTCACCCGGTGGCGTCCACCATGATCAACCTCTTCAACGTCGTGCTGCCCTCCGCCGAACACTGGTTCGTCGAGACGTTCAACGAAGCGCTGCCGTTGGTCAAGGATCCCAAGCTCGCCGAGGACATCCGCGGTTTCATCGGCCAGGAAGCCACGCATGCCGCCGCCCACGACGACGTGATCCGCGACTTCCTCGTCGGCAACGGCGTAGACCCAGCGCCGATCCTCGAGATGGTCGAGTATCTGTTCGGAAAGGTCTTGGCGCCAACGACTTCCACGAATCCGAAGCGTCGGCTGACCAACCTCTGTGAGCGCCTTTGGATCATCGCCGCCATCGAGCACTACACGGCCGTCCTCGGCGACTTCGCGCTCAACTCCACCTGGGACGAGCACCGGGCCGACCCGACGATGGTCGACCTGTTCCGGTGGCACGGCAGCGAGGAGGTCGAGCATCGCAGCGTCGCGCACGACGTGGCGGTGTACTTCCACGACAGCTACCCCGCCCGCATCAAGGCCATGGCACTGTCCGCGTCGGCGATCTTCGCGTTCTTCCAGCGCGGTACCTGGTACCTGTTCAAGTCCGATCCCGCGAACGACATGTCGTGGTGGAAGATGCAGCGGCTGCGGATGCGCGACTCCGAACTCGGGCTGCTGCCCAAGTTCCGCGTGCTGTTCGGCTCGCAGACCCTGACCTACTTCCGGCGCGCGTACTCACCGGAGGAGATGGGCTCCACCGCGCAGGCCGTCGCCTATTTGGCCTCCTCTCCCGCGGCCCGCGCGGCGCACCTGTGATGGGGCTGCGCGAGCGCTACCGGCAGCTGCCGACCAACCCGCTCCGGCCGGGGCGCCGTGACGTGATGATGGGCGTCGCCGGTGCGGTCATCTCCGGGATGGATGCGCTGTCCGGAGTCACCCGACGGGTCAGGCTGCCGGAAGCATCCGACCGCACGCGACTGCTGCGCGTGGTCGACAGGCAGACGGTGGCACACGACGAGAACGTGGTGGCACTGACGTTCGCCGCCGCGGACGCCGGGTCGCTGCCCCGTTGGCATCCCGGTGCCCATATCGATGTCGGCCTACCCAGCGGACGGCTGCGCCAGTACTCGCTGTGCGGAGATCCCGACCGCACCGACGTGTACCGCATTGCGGTACGCAGGATTCCTGACGGTGGCGGGGGCTCGATCGAGGTGCATGACGCTCTCGAGGTCGGTGCGACCGCGACGACGCAGGGTCCCCGTAACGCGTTCCCCCTGACGGTGCCGGGTTACGGTTCGCCGACGCGGCAATTCCGTTTCATCGCAGGCGGTATCGGGATCGCGCCGATCCTGCCGATGCTGGCTGTGGCGCGGCGCCTCGGCGTCGACTGGTCCATGGTCTACGCCGGACGCACCCGCGACAGCATGCCGTTCCTCGACGACGTCGCAAAATTTGGCGCCGAGGTCACCATCCACACCGACGATGACGACGGGCTGCCGTCGGCGTCGGATCTGCTCGGCGACTGCCCTGACGGCACCGCGGTCTACGCGTGCGGACCCGCCCCCATGCTCACCGCGATCCGGTCCGAACTGGCCGGCCGCGACAAGGTCGAACTCCACTTCGAGCGGTTCGCCGCGCCGCCGGTGGTCGATGGCAAAGAGTTCGACGTCACGGTCGCGTCGACCGGCCAACAGATCCGCGTGGCCGCCGACGAGACCCTGCTCGCAGCGCTGAAGCGCGTCGATGTCGACGCCCCGTACTCCTGCCAGCAGGGGTTCTGCGGGACGTGCCGCACGCGCGTCCTCGACGGAACCGTCGACCACCGCGACACCCTGCTCACGGACCCCGAACACGAGAACCGGATGATGTTGATCTGCATATCCCGGGCCGCCGACGGGTCCCGTCTCACACTCGACCTCTAGCGGTATCTCGTACTATTCGCCCATGCCGCTGGCCGATGGCGCGATGTTCGCCGGTTACACCATCGTGCGACTCCTCGGCGCGGGCGGTATGGGAGAGGTCTACCTCGCGCAGCATCCGCGGCTGCCGCGCCGCGACGCGCTGAAGGTGCTGCCCGCGTCGGTGTCGGCCGACCATGAGTACCGGGAACGGTTCGACCGCGAGGCCGACATCGCGGCCACGCTATGGCATCCACGCATCGTGGGCGTGCACGACCGCGGCGAGTTCCAAGGCCAGCTCTGGATCTCGATGGACTATGTCGAGGGCACCGATGCGGCATGCCTGCTGCGTCAGAGCTATCCCGACGGGATGTCCAGAGGCGAAGTCGCCGAGATCATCTCCGCCGTGGCCGAGGCTCTCGACTACGCCCATCAGCGCAACCTGCTGCACCGCGACGTGAAACCCGCCAACATCCTGCTCGCCAATCCCGAGGCCAGCGATCAACGAATTCTGCTGGCGGACTTCGGAATCGCCCGCTGGACCAACGACATCAGCGGCTTGACGGCGACCAACATGACGGTCGGCACCGTGTCCTACGCCGCCCCCGAGCAATTGATGGGTGAGCGGCTCGATGGCCGGGCCGACCAATATGCGTTGGCAGCCACCGCGTTTCACCTGCTGAGCGGTAGGCCACCGTTCCAGCATTCGAATCCCGCAGTCGTCATCAGCCAGCACCTGTCGGCGACGCCGCCCGCGATCGGCGATCAGCGCCCGGAGCTGGCCGGGCTGGATCCGGTGCTCGCCAAGGCACTGGCGAAATCCCCGGCCGACCGTTTCGAGCGTTGCGCCGATTTCGCGCGAGCGCTCGCCCATCAGCTCGGGTCGAACACACCGGCGGATGTGGGCACCAGCCTCGCCGCCCCGGTGCCGACGCCCGCGAAAGCGCCCCGACGATCCCTCATGCGCGCCGGAATCGTCGTCCCGGCCATCCTGGCGGTGCTGCTGCTCGCAGCGATCGTGGTGGCTGTGTTCGAGGCCGGGCGTGCCGACAACGAAGATCGACCGGCATCCGCTGCGACCACCACCTCACCGACGCTCGCCAGGCCGACGTCCACGCCACTGTCCCCACCGCCGGAGCCGCCGTCGTCAACCCCGACAACGCCGCCGTCCCCGACGCCGACCACCACAGCCACGATCACGCCTGCACCCGCGGTCGTCGGCGCGAACTGCTCCCCCGTCGGCAGCACTGCCACGACGGCCGACGGCTCCACTGCGTACTGCTCGACCCTGCAGCCCACCGGCGACTCCGTCTGGTCACTCACCGAGGGCGACGTACCGAGTCCCACGGTCACCACCGAGCCGACCGAGGAACCGCTTCCATACGCCGAGGAGAACCCGGTGCGACTGTGCATGCAACAGACCGGCCAGACCCGTCGTGAATGCCGGATGGATATCCGGGAGAGCAACGGTCTGCCTCCGCTGCCATGAGCCTGACCACTGCCGACCGACTCGCGCTCGCCGACCTGGTGCATCTCTACGCATCGGCCGTGGACGACCGACGCTTCGATGACGTGGTCGAATTATTCACGCGCACAGCCGAACTGCGGCTACCTGATCCACCCCGCTCGTTAGAGGCGGTACGCAGCCACCATGGCCGCGACGGTGTGCGGTCCGCGATGGCGGCGCTAGCCGCCGTGACCCGCACCGAGCACGCGATTGTCGGCGAGGTGTACGCGCCCGGCGACCGCGCCGACTACGCGCTGGGCCGGATCACCTGCATCGCGCACCACTGGACGGTCGCGGGAGATCAAATCACCGACCTGGTATGGCATCTGCGCTATGACGACGAATACCTTCGGACGCCGGCCGGGTGGCGAATTCACGGCCGCGCGTTGACCATCAACGCGATCGAGACGCGGCCGGTTCGTCGCCTTCGAGCACCGAAACCAGACGGTCGAGCAGCGGCCGCTGACCCTTCAGCAGCTTCGACCGAGCCTGCGCCACGGGAAACCAACCCACCCGGTCGATTTCGGGAAACTCCCTGACCTTGCCCGAACCCTTTGGCCACTCGAGTTCAAAGGTGTTGGAGAAGGTGCCTTCCAGCTCGAGGTCGCCGCGGACGGCGAACGCGGTGATCACCTTGCCGCTGGGCTGTTTCACCGGCTGAAGGTCGATGCGCGGGCCTTCGGGTGCCCGTTTGCCCAGCTCCTCGGAGAACTCCCGCTGCGCGACCGCCCACGGGTCTTCGTCCTCGGTGTACTCCCCCTTGGGTATCGACCATGCACCGTCGTCCTTGTGCACCCAGAAGGGCCCGCCGGGATGGCCGATAAGTACTTCGAGTTCACCGTCGACGACGCGGTAGAGCAGCAGCCCCGCACTGAGTTTGGGCACCGCTCAAGCCTAGTGAGTACTCGCGCCAGTCAGTATTTGCGGTCTCCCTCGCTGCTGTCGAAGAACGCCCAGTCACCGTCATCGGACTTGACCTCCATGCGCCATCCGAGTTCCGGCTCGGCCTTCTGGTCGACGAACCACGCGTGTGCGTCGTCGGCGCTCTCGATGTCCTTCGTGTCGACAACGTCACCCTTGGGGTTCAAAACGCGATATGTAGCCATACCGGTTAACGTTCCCGCTCCGGGCGATTCCAATCAGTCCGGTTTGGGCATCGGGATGCCCTCGCTGGAGGAGAACCGCGCATCCTCCTGCGTCGAGAGCCCGAAGGACACGACGGACCTGTCGAAGAACACATCCGTCAGATAGGCCAGCGATACCGCCCACCGATTGACAAATCGCGGGATCGCGTAGATGTGGTAGACGCGGGTCACCACCTTGGCCGGGAAGCCGGACAGTTGCACGTTGAGTGGGTTGGCGACGGCGTAGCGCGGTCCGAGGTCGACCACCAGGCCCATGTTGCGATGCTTGTATGGCTTCGCTTTCCCATAACCCAGACTCGCTGCCACGTTGCGGGCCAACGCTTTTCCCTGCCGAGTGGCATGCTGCGCGGTCGGCGGGGTGATCTTGCCTGGCTGCGTGACGTCCGGGACCGCTGCCGCATCGCCCGCCCCGAACACGTCGGGGTGGCCGGGAACCTGCAGTTCAGTGGTGACCTTCAGGCGACCACGCTCGGTCGGTAGTCCGAGCTTCTCGATCAACGGCGCACCGGTCACTCCGGTCACCCATGCGACGGTGTGGGTGCGGATCAGCGAGTCGTCACTGAGCACAACGTGTTCGGCGTGGACTTCGGAGAGCGTGACACCGAGCCGCACGTCGATGCCGCGTGCTCTGAGCACCCGCTGCGCCGCCGCGCCGAGCTTCTCGCCGACTTCGGGCATGACCTGCTCGGCCAGGTCCAGCAGGACGAACTTCACCGCGGACGGGTCGAACCCCATCTGTTTCGCGGCCGAATCGGCAAGAGCTCGCAGCTGTACGGCCAGCTCGGTACCCGAGTACGACGCACCGACCACCACGACCGTGCGTCGCGCCTCGGCCCGGCCGGCGTCGTCGTCGACGTCGGCCAGTTCCAGTTGTTCCAGCACGTGGTCGCGCAAATACAGCGCCTCTGCCGTCGACTTGAGACCGCGCGCGTGCTCGGCCAGCCCCGGGATGTCGAACAGCCGGGTGACCGAGCCCGGCGTCAGCACCAACCGGTCCCACGCCAGGCTGCGCACGCGCTCCTCGGGGTCGGTGAACGTCACCGTCCGTCCCTCGAAGTCGACTTCGTCGACCCTGCCCCGGATCGCCTGCACGCCGCGCAGCGCGTTGGCGAGCGGTATGGCGACGAACCGCGCATCGACGAGTCCACCTGCCACGTCGGGTAGCAGTGGCGTGTAGAGCATGTAGTCGACTGGCGAGATGATCGTGATGTCGACCGAGGCCCCGGCTTGTTTGCGCATCTTGCGCGCTAGCTGACGGGCGCATTCGAAGCCGGTGAATCCACTGCCGACAATCACCACAGAAGTCATTGATTCCCACCTTACGGAACGAGGTCGCAGTGCCTAGTACCCCTGTTGCCGCTCATGATTCGTCCAGAGTCCCTTTCATTTCGCAGCACGGATAGCGGATGCTTGTTGACATGACGGGTCCCCTGCGCCGGTTCGATCCGTTCAGGCCGATCGACATGCTGACGTCACTGTGGTCGTCGGCAGCGACGGGCCCGGTCACCAGTGGCGCGGCGATGGCGTACCGGACGCTGTTCACGACGGTGCGCAGGCTGGTGGTGGGCCGCCGGCTCGCGCTGCGACTCGACGACGGCGTGCTCACGGTGACGGTCACGGAATTCGACTCCCGACTCGACGTCCGCGGCCTCGCGGTGGGACAACTCAACGACGTCCGCGTCGCTGTGCGCGACATCCGCTGGGGGGACCAGACGTTCGACAATGCGACGGCGGTGCTGCACAACGTGCACATGCGGCCTACCGCGCCGCCGGTCATGGTGGCCGCTCCTGTCGACCTGACGCTCGAGGTCCCCACATCGGCCCTGCACGATCTGTTCCGCTGGGCGGCACCGCGGCTGTCCGGTGAGGTCGGCAGCGACGGCATCGCGCGGCTGCGAATGGCCCGCCGCCCGATGCTGGGACACCTCGAGATCGACGCGCGCCTCGACGGTTCGACACTGTGGCTTCGTCCGCGTGTCCTCGTCGTCCGGCGTTCTCGGGTGGCGCTGCCGGCCAAGACACCGGCCTATCCGGTGCACCTGCCCGAGCTGCCGCACGGCTTGCGGCTCACCGGCATCCGCTTCGCCCCCGATGCGGTGTGCCTGTCGGCGTCGGTGTCGGAATGGCAGATGGATATGCCGCGCTCGCGACTGGAGGACATTCTCGGTCAGCTCAGCGTTGCCGGGGTACCGCTCAACCTCACGAGATTGACGCGCCTTCTCTAGCTACTCGTCAATGCCGTTGACGCATAGGCGATTCTGCCAACCACGGATCAAATTCTGCCAGCGGAATTAACACGCTGAACCGCCGGTTTAAGCATTCAGAGTTCACCTGAGTAACTCGGAGAGCAAGAAAGAAGGCAGTGTCGTGAACAGGATTGGATATGCCACCGCAGTCGTCGGCGGGTTCGCCGCCGCGATCATCGGAATGGCCGCCCCGGCCGCAGCCGCACCCAGCGGCTCGGACAAGCCGTACAGACCATCGGTCAGTTGCGGTCGCAGGGTTACACGGTGATCGTGAACCGTCTCGGAAACACCCCGCTGGATCGGGCCGAGGTCGTCGCGGTTCGCCAGGGCCAAACCTATACCCACATCAACGCAGGTCAAGCGGTTTACGGTAGCAACACCAACTACTCCACGGTGGAAGACAACATCGTCTACGTCGACGTGAAGTAACCCGTAGAACACCAGGAGGGGCATCCCATCGGGTGCCCCTCGCTTATTTTGCGACAATGCGTTTCTTGTGACCGAAATCGCTCGCTACCGAGAAGGGCCCGTGGAGGTCACGGTGTCGCTCGACGGCGACCATCTGACGTTCGCCTCGGCGTACGAGGATTTCGGCAGGACCATCACCGAGGAACACCGCATCGCGGAGCGCGATTTCGTCCTCAAAGGAATGGGGCCGTGGCCGTGGTTCGACCTCGGTTCCCGACGTGCCGGCGCGCTGACGGTGCTCGACGCGCTCGGGGCGGGTCGCCCCGCGTGGACCGAACCACTGGCGAGCAGCGACCTGGACCTGTTCGAGCGCGCGCATCGCGGTGACACCAGGGTCATCGAACTCCTGGCCATGGGTGCGGATCCCGACCCCGTCGACCCGTGCGGAGCGACCCCCCTGTGGTACTCGCTGCGCTCACTCGCCTCCGGCATCTCGGTTGCCCTCATCGACGCCGATGCCGATCCCGGCCGCCGTATCGAATTGTCCGCTCGGGGTGACAAATTCACCACGATTCTCCATGAGGTCGTGCGATGCGGTCGCACCGTGGCGCTACCACGCCCTCGCGCACGGTGTCGATCCGGGCCTCGTCGATTCCGAGGGGGCCACCCCGCTGCACGTGCTCAACGACGCGGCCGACACCGTCAACCCGGAGATCGTGCGCGCATTGACGCGTGCGGGCGCGTCGATCAACGCGCCGTTGCCGAGCGGGATGCAGCCGATCGAACTCGCGGCACGCAAGGTTCTGCCCACCACCGTGGCCGCGATGGTCGAGCTCGGTGCCGATCCGGCACGTGGCCTGGACGCGCTGCTGGCGTGGTGGGCCGTCGGCGCCACGTTCAACGCGTACCGGGCCGCCGCCGTCGCCGACATGGTCGGCCTGCTCCGCGCCGGTGGGGCCGCGGTGTCGCAGCGACACCGCGAACTCGCGGCGCAGGCCGGGGCGTCGGAGGTCGAGACGGCACTTCGCCGCTAGAGTTCCGGTGTGCCCGGGTACTCCCGATATGTCGCGATCGGCGACAGCCAAACCGAGGGGCTGTGGGACGGTGATGACGCCAGCGGCCTGGTCGGCTTCGCCGATCGTCTCGCCACGATCCTCGACTCCCATCACCCCGGTGTGACCTATGCCAACCTCGCCATCCGCGGGCGGCGGATCAGGGACCTGCTCGACGAGCAGCTGCCAGCGGCGCTGGCGCTGCAGCCTGATCTGATCTCGGTGTGTATCGGGATGAACGATGTGACGCGCCCCGGCCCGTATTTCGGCACTGCGCTCGCCGAGCTGGACGACCTGTACACACAGCTTGCCGCGTCGGGCGCGACCGTCGTGACGACCACGTTCCCGGACATCGCAAAGATCTTGCCGATCGGACGGGTGATCGCCGCACGCGTGCACCAGATCAACGACGATATCCGCAAAGCCGCAGTGCGGCATGGGTTCAGACTCGTCGACCTCTACGATGCGCCGTCGATGACGATGCCGGACACGTGGAGTCCGGACCGGGTACACGGCTCGGCCAAGGGGCACGAGCTGTTCGCCGCCGCGGCCGCCGAAGCGCTGGAGCTGCCCGGCAGCAACCACGACTGGGCGCTGGTCGACGGTCCCGTACAGCGTCCGTCGCTGCGGTCGCAAGCGGTGTCACAGATGTTGTGGACGCAGAACATGCTGATGCCTTGGCTTTGGTACCACGTTCGCGGCAGACCGGCCGGCGACGGCCGCGGCCCCAAACGTCCGCGGCTCGAGAGCGTGCCCGCCTAGCTAGAGCCCCAGAATCGACAGTGGGATCGGCAGTGAATCGAGCGAGCCCGGAGTTCCGATCGACGACATCATCGCCGGGCAGAACATGGAGATCGCGACGCCGGTGAACATGGTCGCCGGCCCGAGCGACATTCCGCCCGCCTCGGCCACCTTGCTGGTCACGTCGGCGGCGGTCTGACCGGGATCTGCGAGCATCGGGCAGACCTGCTGGCCGAGCGCCGCGGCGCTGGCCGGATCCACCGCGGTGACACCGGCCTCGGCCAGTGCCGCCACGAACGCGCCGTCGACCGGTTCGGTCTGGGCCGGAGAGGCCGCGACGACGGCGGCGGTGAGTAATCCCGTGGACAGGGCGAAGGTGGTGGCGAGTCTGCGATGCACGGGGCGAGCGTACGTGGCCCGAACGTCACATGCTCGACCAGGCGCCGTCGATGCTGTCCGCGACGTCGATGATCTTGGCCTTCTCCGAGGCCGGGCTGTCGATCTCCCCTGCGACGTGTGCCGCGATGAATCGCCGGATCTCTGCGTCGATCCCCCCGAGTATCCGCACCAGCTCCCCGCGCAGCGACTTGGACGTCACGTGGATCGAGATGTCGGACGCCCGGGGTTTTTCCACGTCGAGGATCAACAGCAGCGGTGCCGCAGCACGCGCGGTCGCACGCAGGGCGATCTCGCCGAAAACCATGAACTTGGGCTTGTCGATCCGCAGGTCGACAACCAGGTCGATCTCGATCGGGATCCGGATGGCGAAAGTGATCTGGTCGCCGACGTCGCGGGTCAGGCGGGGCTCCTGAATCCTGACTTTCGCCGTCACCTTGGCGACCTTGCCGGGCCCCTGGGCCATTGGGCCCATCTCGAATTCGTCGCCGGCGATGGCGGCGATCGCACCGCCGACGCGCGCTTCGGTCACGGCGATCTCGAAGAACTGGCGACCGAATTCCTCGTAGGTCATCTCATCGTCGACGGGCATGGTGCTCATACCGTCTCACGTCCGGTATTCGCACCGCGGCCAACGCGACCGAATCGAGACAACACCGCTGCTAGCGCTCCGCTTCGCTACGCGCTTCGGCTCCCGTCTCCCCCACATCCAGCGCGTCGTCGGAGGCCGTCTGACCGACATAAGCGCCGTCGTCTGCGCCGTCCTTTCCCGCGCGCGACCCGGCGACGTGGTCGTCGTTGTCGACGTCGGATTCGGACTTGTTGTCGTCTCGTGGGCTCATGCGCTGCGGTTACCCGGCGTCGACGTGCTCAAACGGTGTTCGGCCCGACCTCCGCAGGGTGAAACCAGCTCAGCCGTCGACGGGGTCCTCGGTGAAGTACCGGATTCTGCGGATGGCGAATGGTTTGGCGGTCACCTCGACGATGAGCACGTCACGGCGCCCGTCCCGGTCCAACCCCACGACCACGCTGTACCCGGAGGCGATCATCTTGCGGGGGCGCGCGGCTGCAATGCGCGACAGCAGTTCCGCGGTCGTCAACGGGAGGTCGTCACCGCTCGTCACGCGTGCTCCCTTGCCGAGCCAACGGCGCACCGCGACCTCGTCGCCCGCGCGTGCGTCGTCGAGGAATTCCTGTATCCGCCGCTTGCCCTGCGGACCGGTCCCCCGCAGACCTCCCAGGTAGCCGAGGACTCCGACGACGCCCTGATTCACGAGCAGGGCCCTCGACAGTTGCAGACCGGCGGGAAGGCCGCCGAACCCGGCACGCATGAACTGACCGACCATGGCCGGCAGCTCCCAAAAGGCCGACAGTGCAGCAATTTTCAGCCCGTCACCGCCCTCGCGTACGTCGTAGCGGATGTAGACCGGCACGTGCAACTGCACCGGTCCCATCGCAATATCGAGTTCGCCGTCGCGGAGGACCGTCGAGCCGGTGACGATGTCCGCGTCAGGGCGGTAGGTGATGTGGCGGGGCCCGATGAACGTGTCGAAGAATGCTCCGATCGCGCCCAGGCCCTGGTGGGGCTGCGAGCCAACCGGATCTTCAACTCGTCCGTCGGCGGTGAACAGGCCCACCCACTCGTTCTTGTCGCGGGCACCGGCTGCCGCCGGCGACCGCTCGGCGGTCGCCAGCACGTCCGAGCGTGTGAAAGCCATACCGTTGCCTACCACCCGTGTCGGCCCTAGTCGACTACTTCGCCACCTGCAGGCACACTGGGAATACGCCGTGCCGGAGCGCACGGGCGTGAGGAGGAACCGCTATGAGCAGGAACGGGCCGTTCGGGATCGACCCCGAGGAGTTCGACCGCGTCGTCCGCGAGGCGGGTGAAGGGCTGCGTGACGCCTTGGACGGTGTGGGCAGGTTCCTCAGTACCTCCGGCGAACGCGCAGGTTGGGCCAATTTGGTCGACGAGTTCACCCGCTATTCGCGTCCGAAACGGGAGCCGGAGACCACCGGCGAGACCGGCGACGGGGTTTGGGCGATCTACACCGTTGACAGCGACGGCGGCGCCCATATCGAGCAGGTGTATCCGTCCGAACTGGATGCGCTACGCGCGAACAAGAACAACACCGACCCCACCCGCAAGGTGCGCTTTCTGCCCTACGGCATCGCGGTCAGTGTGCTGGACGCATCCGAATCCCCGGCGGATGCCGGCGAGCCGGGTCCGGCGGAGGACGCCTAACCACCGAAGTGCCGGCGAATGCCCGCCAGCATCTTGGTGTGCGCCTTGACCGCTTCGCGGAGCGTCGTCGCGTGGAGGAGTCGCGGCGCGTCGATCGTCAGGCGCTCGACGAGCCTGGTTCCGATGTCGAGGGGTTCGAAGGACACCACCCCGTACAGGCGGACGCGGGGGAACTGGCGTGCCTGAGTGATCACCGGTCCGACTGACGCGACTCTGAGGTGGGCGGTGTAGCTCGTCGGCAGGGTCAATGGACCAAACGGGATTCGGTCTTTGACGCGGTAACTCTGGCAGTAGCCGTCGACCAGTTCCGTTCGCCCGGTCCTGTGCACCGAGACGACGAGCGGATGGACGGTCTTGATGTTGTCGAGGTCGATGTAGAACGCCCGCACGTCGTCAGGCGGCGCAGGTATGTCCTCGGACAGGATCCGCTCTGCGCGCATGGTCACCTACCGTCCGAGTCCATCGCGGCAACTCAGGTCCGGCTCGTGTCGCTGACACCCAGCACCCGTTGCATGTCGGGCTTCATCTGCTGCAGCTGCTGTCCCGCGTAGCCCCAGCTGTGGATGCCGTCGGGAAAGTTGAAGACGCCGTTGCTCCCGCCCGCTGCGACGTAGGCGTCGACAAACGCGCGGTTGGATGCGACCGCAAACCCCTCGAGGAATCCGAGTCCCGCGATGGGAGCCTCCGGGCTCGCCAGTGCCGGGTCTGTCGGTGTGCCGTTCCCGCAGTAGATCCACACACGGGTGCCGTTGGCAGCGAGTCTGCCGGCCTGAACGGTGGGATCGTTACGCGCCCACGCGGGGTCGCCCGGCGGTCCCCACATGGCTTCCGGATTGAAGCCACCGTTCCACATCATGGCCGTGCTGACCTGGCCTGGCTGAGCGGATAAGTTGAGAAAACCGGACAGTGATCCCGCGTAGACGAACTGCTGCGGATGAAAGGCGGCCAGGACCAACGCCGACGAGCCTCCCATCGAGAATCCCACGGCGGCGTTACCGGTCTGCCGAACCTGCTTGTTCGCGGCGAGCCACGCCGGAAGTTCCTGTGTAAGGAAGGTTTCCCACTTGTAGGTGGCGTTTTGCCCGTTGCCGACGGCGGGTCCATACCAGTCGCTGTAGAAGCTCGACTTGCCTCCGACGGGCATGACGACCGAGAGTCCGGAATCGCTGTACCAGTCGAATGCCGCGGTGTTGATGTCCCAGCCGTTGAGGTCTTCGCCTGCTTCCATGCTGTCCAGGAGGTACAGGGCCGGCGTATCCGGACCGCCGGAGAGAAACTCGACGCGGATGTTGCGACCCATACCCGCCGACGGGACCTCGAGTTGTTCGACCGGCAGATTCGGATTCGAGAAGGCATTCGCCGACGCGGATCCGCCCACGATGTCGACTAGGCCGGCTAACAGCACGGCCGCCGCCAATGCGACCGTCGAGCGCCTGACGCGGCCGGCTGAGTGTTTCTCGGCGCGCATGATCGGACCATACGCGGGCACGCCCACCCACCAGCGGTTTTTGACATACCGTCGCTATCATTATAAAAATAGGCAGATAGTCCACCAGGCGACGACGCAGGAATGGTGATGGACCGCGACCAGTTGATCGATCTCACTCGCCGCGCAGTGAAGCTCGCGCGGGACAAGACCACCGACCTCATGCCCACGGAGAGCACCGTCGCCGCCGAGACGTACACGTCGGCAGAGCGCCATGCCCGAGATGTGGCGATGTTGATGGCAAGCCCCCAGCTGGTCGGCTACGTCTCAGAACTCCCCCGGCCCGGCACGTATTGCACCAAGACGGTGATGGGCCGGTCCATTCTGCTGACCCGTGCTGCCGACTCGGTGGTACGCGCATTCGAGAACGTGTGTCTGCACCGGCAGTCGCGCATCACCGACGGATGCGGAGCCGCCCGCCGGCTCGCCTGCCCCTATCACTCGTGGAGCTACGATCTCAGTGGCAATCTAGCCGGTGTACCAGGCAAGGAGGGATTTCCCGAAACATCATCGGGCACAGCACGTTTGACCGAATTACCGGCCGCCGAATGTGCAGGTTTCCTGTGGGTCTCGCTGGATCGCGACGCCACACTGGACATTCCCGCGTTCCTCGGACCGCTGGCCGAGGAACTGGACTCGTGGGGCATCGGCCGCTGGTCGCCGTTGGGTGAGAAGGTGCTGGACTGCCCGATCAATTGGAAGCTGGCCATCGACACCTTCGCCGAGAACTACCACTTCGCCACGGTGCACAAGACGACGTTCGCGACGATCGCCCGCAGCAACTGCACAGTCTTCGACTCGTTCGGGCCTCATCACCGACTTGTGTTCCCGCTCAACGGTATTCTCGACCTCGACGAACTCCCCGAGGAACAGTGGGAGCCGCTGCAGGCGATGGTCGTCATCTACGCTTTGCATCCCAACATCGTCATCTCGTGCACCGTGGCCAACGGCGAGCTGTTCCGCGTCTATCCCAGCGATGTGCCGGGCCGTTCGATCACCGTGCACCAGAACTCGACGCCGCTGGATCTGTCGGACGAATCGACGGCCGCGGGCGCGGCTGCGGTATTCGATTACGCGCATTCGACTGTCCGCGACGAGGACTACGCGCTCGTCGCGGGACTGCAGGCCAACCTCGAGTCAGGAGTGCGCGAGCACCTGGTCTTCGGTCGCAATGAGCCCGGTCTGCAGCACCGCCACACGATGTGGGCCGAGGCGATCAGCGAGACAGCGCCACGATCAGATCGTCGACAAGCTCGGTGATCCCGGCTCCCGACGGGAGGATCTCGTCGCGCAGGTGTGCCACGGCTTCGTCACGTCGGCCGTCCTCGACCAGCGTGCGCAGTGCCGTCACGCGCTCCTCACCCACGGCGCTGGCGAGGACATCGACCAGTTCCCAGTCGCGGTAGAGCGCCAAAGACCTTTCGTAGAAGGCGAACCCACTCACCGGCTCACCGCGAAACGTCCCGCGATAGTGGAACGGGCCCTCCATGTATTCCAGGGGCAGGCCGTGTCCCGGCGCCGGCACCATCGGCTCACCGGTCAGGTCCAGATCGAGCTTGCGCGACGTCAGTCGGTGCCGGTCCGGCAGATATCTGGCCTTCGCCGGGGGCTTGTACAAAGTCCGAACCGCTTCGGGCCAGCGGACGTAGCTCTCGATGGACACCTCGATGTCGTCGGCGAACTCGGGGTCGACGCCGGGCTCCGGCGAGCTGGTGGTGGCGCCCGAAAAGGGTTGCAGCGAATTGCGATCGGTTCGATCGAACTGTCGCCAGATGCTCATGTCCACGCCGTTGTCGAGATTGATCGTGCGCCACTCGTGGGCGCGCCAGCGGACATCGCCGTCCGCACCACCGCTGTTGGCGATCAGCGGGAACCACTGCCGGTCGACGTGGCCCGCGGTGCCGCTGACCGGCTCGCTCGACGAACCCCACGTCAGCGTTCCCGTCATCGTCAGGCCCGTCTGCAGATAGGAGTAGGTGTCGGCCTGGCCGAAACATTCGATCCTGCCGCCGAACTCCGCGGCGCCCAGCGGCACCGGCGCCCGCGTCGGGGTCACATGCAGGTCCACCCTCATCTGGGCACCGGCCGCATCGGTGCCGACGAGCGTCACGTCATAGGTGTAGGGCACCAGGTCGCCGTTGTCGTCGCGACAGGTACGCCAGACCGCGCGACCGGCCCCGCTGTCATAGCTGATGTCGAGGCATTCGTCGACGAAGGTCATTTTGGGGACGGCCCCGGGTTCCATGTTCGCGGGCGGCATGTCGTAGTCGGTGTACGTGCCGTAGGTGCCTGCGTCGAGATCGAACAGCGCTAACGTGTAGAAGTCGGCGACGATATCCCCGAGCCCAGGGCGGTTCTTGTTGAAGATCGACAGGAACGCGTAGCCGCGGCCGCTCCGACCGGTCAGTTCGCCTGCCAGAAACCACGTGTCGGACTCGCACTGCGGGTGGTTGGCCTCAGCGGCCGGGAAATCGAGCTGACGGTCCTCCGGTACCAGCGCGAACGGGTATCGGCGCCAATCGTCTGATTGCGGGTGGTTCACGGGCCCTGCCTTTTTCACTATGTTTATATTAATAGCAACTTTAGGCGGTAGGACAGGCGGCGACATGCGATCCCTCAACTACGACAAGCTCTTCATCGGCGGCCGCTGGCTGACACCGTCGACGGATCAGCGACTCTCCGTGATCTCCCCACACACCGAGCAATCGATCGGCGAGACCCCGGAAGCGGCCCCCGCGGACGTCGACAAGGCGGTCGCCGCCGCCAGAACCGCGTTCGACGAGGGACCGTGGCCCCGACTCAGTGTCGGCGAACGCATGGAGAAGATCGAGAAGCTCGCCGCCATTTACATGGCCGAGACCGACGCGATCGCCGACCTGATCACCGCGGAGATGGGCTCACCCAAGAGCTTCAGCAGGCTGGGGCAGGGCGCCGGTGCTCTCGCCCAGATGCACCTCAACATGGCGACGGCCAAGGAGTTTCCGTGGGTCGAGCGACGCCCGGGATTGTTCGGCGATGTGCACGTACGGCGTGCTCCCGTGGGTGTGGTCGGTGCGATCGTGCCGTGGAACGTGCCGCAGTTCCTGATCATGCCGAAGATGATCCCGGCGCTGATCGCGGGTTGCACGGTCGTGGTCAAGCCCGCCCCCGAAACGCCTTTGGACGCCATGTGGTTGGCCGAGATGCTGGAGGAGATCGATCTGCCCGAAGGTGTCGTGTCGATCGTCCCGGGCGGTAGGGAGACCGGCGAAACTCTGGTCCGTCACCCCGGCGTCGACAAGATCTCGTTCACCGGATCGTCGGCGACGGGCAGGCACATCGCCGCCCTGTGCGGCGAACAACTCAAGCGGGTTAGCCTCGAACTGGGTGGCAAGTCGGCCGCCATCATTCTCGACGACGCGGACATCGACCACACGGTCAAGCATCTGAAGATGGCCAGCCTGATGAACAACGGGCAGGCCTGCGTCGCGCAGACCCGGATTCTGGTGAGCGAGCGCAAGCACGACGAGGTCGTCGACGCGCTCGCCGGCATGATGACCGGCCTGCAGGTGGGCGACCCCGCCGACGACGCCACCGACATCGGACCGCTGGTTGCGCAGCGCCAACAGCAGAAGGTGCAGGGTTACATCCAGGCGGGGCTCGATGAGGGTGCGCGAATGATCCTGGGCGGCAAGGACAAACCCTATGACCGCGGCTGGTACGTCCAGCCGACGCTGTTCGCCGACGCGACCAACGATATGACGATCGCGCGGGAGGAGATCTTCGGTCCGGTGTTGACCGTACTGAAGTACCGCGACGAGGCCGACGCCGTGCGGATCGCCAACGACACCGACTACGGGCTGGCCGGCTCCGTCTGGACGGCGGACGTGACCCGTGGTCTGGAGATCGCAGCGGAAGTCCGGACGGGTACGTACGGCATCAACATGTACACGCTCGACACGACCGCGCCGTTCGGCGGATTCAAGCAGTCAGGGATCGGCCGCGAATTCGGATCCGAGGGACTGTCGGAGTACGTCGAGTTGCAGTCGACGGTGAGCGCGAGCAAGCTGCCCGATCTCGCCTAACTCTTTTGCCGAGTGTCGTGTTGTGCCACGCTTCACGCCGGCGGTTTCAAGCGGTAGATGCAACAGCGGGTGGTTTGGACGGGTTGGACAGTAGTTCGTCGAGGGCTTCGGCGGGTGTTTTCCAGCTCAAGGTTTCGCGGGGCCGGCGGTTGAGTTTGGTCGCGACGTAGTCGAGGTAATCGGCCGGAAAGACCGATAGGTCGGTGCCTTTGGCAAAGTATTGGCGCAGTAGGCCGTTGGTGTTCTCATTGGTGCCGCGCTGCCACGGGGAGTGCGGATCGCAGAAGTAAATATTGAGCTCGGCGGCTTGGGCGATCGCCGCATGGTTGGCCATCTCGCTGCCCTGATCCCAGGTCAGTGTTTTGCGCAGGATCAACGGCAGTTGCGCCATTTTCGCCACGATCGCTTCCTGCACGGCCACCGCGGTGTGATCGTCGGGCAGATGCAGCAGCATCACAAACCGGGTCATCCGTTCGACCACGGTGCCAATCGCTGAACCCGAGGCAGTACTGCCCAGGATCAGATCGCCCTCCCAATGCCCGGGCACCTGCGGTCTTCAACCTCGGGTGGACGCTCACTGATGTTGACCATGTCGCGGATGCGACCACGGCGTTCATCGGGGCGGCGCTGGGGCTTACGCAACGCTCGCCCGGTGCGCAGACAGGTATGCAGTTCGCGACGCAGACTGCCTTTGCCCTGGACATAAATCGAGGTGTAGATGGTTTCGTGCGACACCCGCATCTCCACATCGTCGGGAAAATCCAGCACCAACCGCTTGGCGATCTGCTTGGGACTGTGCTCGTCGAGCAGCCGGGCCTGCACTTCATCGTGCAGCTTCTCGCTAACAGCCAGCTTGCCCGCTTTCGGGCGACGCGCCCGCCGATCAGAGTATGCCTGCGCCGTCAGCGCGCAGTAGCCCCGCGGCGCTGCGTACTCTGGCGTGCCCCGAACGCATGCTTTCGCCGATACCCTGAGTTGCGGTCCGGGTGATCGACGGTATGTCGGCCGTTGTTATCGATTTCGCGTTTGATTGTCGACGCCGGCCGAGGAGGTAACAGCCGGCTACCAATCGCACGCAGCGACTCATTGGTCGCCACGCCGATTTCGATCTGAATCCGATCCTGCAGCGTCATCCGCGGCTTCAGGCCCGATGAGCTGGGCACTACCGATCGTGGTTTCACCCCGCCAGCGTCGCGGAACCAGCGAAATCCCGTGCGCCTCGACACGCCGACAGCCCAGCTTGCCTCCTCGACAGTATGGCCATCACTGACATGCCTCCAGAACTGACGAACAACAGAGCTCAAAGTCAAAACAGACAACGCAACACGCCTCCACACGAATCAGAGACTGTTGCATCGACCCCTAGACCCCAAGGCCCGAAAAGCGTGTAATAACCCAACATTCGGCAATGAAGGAGCGACATAAAGCTAGCTGATCTCGAGGGTGACCTCTGCGGGACAACATAATTCGTCGCGCTGGTTGTAGACCGCGATCTCGAGGTCGACGAGCTGTCGGTGCACGTCACCCGTGGATTCGACGCGCTTGCCCACCACCCGGCCGCGGCCGACCATCGAATCGCCGGCATAGAACGAGCCCAGTAGCGAAACCTTGCGCCGCACCACCCTGCTGTAGGGCCCGGCCCACCCGGTGGCAATCCGATCGACGAAGCCCGCGGTGTGCATCGTGTTGACGAAAATCGTCGGCTGGCCGTGCCGTCGCGCGTAGTCCGGGTCGTAATGACCGGGAAAGTAATCCCATGTCGCCCCGGGGTTCATCACGACACGCTGATAGTCGATCGGGTCGACGACCTCCGCGAGCTCGGTCGGCACGACGATCTCGTCCCACGTCAGCCCGCCATACGGTGTCATGACGTTACCGCCGGGGTGAACCGGAACAACGTGTTTCGGTTGATGGCGACCAACGCCCCGTCGGCGCGGTGGAACCGATCACAGGTCTGCACGAAATGTCCGGTGCCGACACGCGTGGTCTTCTCCGGCGACACCGAGACGACCTCCTCGACGACGTGCAGGCGATCTCCTTCGAGGATGGTCGTGGGAAACTCGACTTCGTTGGACGCGTTGATGAATGTGGTTCCGGGCAGGGGCACGCGGATCGCGATCGACGGCCGCGGTGGCTCGCCGGTCGGCAACCACGGGGGCGGGATCAGCCAGCCCATCAGCAATGCCGGCGGCGCGAGCAGACCGCCCCACACCTCGCGGGCGAAGTCGGCGTCCCAGTAGGCGGGGTTCGGATCATGCACCATCGAGGCGAATTGCTGAATGCGCGCGCCGCTGACCGCCGTCCCGGCGTATCTCGGCTCCGTCCGGATGCCGACCATGCGCAGGGCGTCCTCGTAGGTGCCGTACGCGAACTCGTACCGAATGCCGTCGTTCACACGGGTAGCGCACTTTCGTGCGGCACGTGATCCCAATCGAGTTCGCGTGACGTGAAGTACCAGCCGCCGCGCTCGTAGATGAGCCGGTCGGTGAAGGTTCCGGAGGCCTGAAGTCGGTTGTCGCGCAGCAGCAATGCCACACATTGCTGGGTCGCGTCGACCCCATCTACGTTGATCTCGTGGTCCACGGTCACCAGCCGCGCCCCGCCTCCGCCGTCGAACGCCTTGCGCAGGTCGGTGAACGCCTCCCCCGCCCGCACGTACGTGGCGCCCGCGTGACGGAATGTCGTGATCCAGCCGACGAGATCGCCGTCCGAGTACAGCCGGTTGTGGCGTGCGTCCAGGTTGAGGATGGCTGCGCGTCCCGCGAGTCCGTCCATCACGAACTGCTGTTGGTATGTCAACGACATTTCATCTCCTACCGGGTGAGCACGTAGCCGTGCGCTTCACGGTCCCAGGCGCCAGGGCCCAGTCCCCTCCTGCGGAGCACATCCTTGCGGACGCGTCCGATGACGTTCTTGGGAATCTCCTCGACCGTCTCGAGGTAGCGCGGCACGCAGAAGTACGGCATGCGCGCCGAACAGAAGTCCAAGAGTTCGGTGAAATCCACTGTCGCACCGTCGCGCAACGTCACGACCACCAGGATGTCGTCCTCGCCGAGGTCACTCGGTATCGCGACCGCCGCCGCCTCGGCCACGGCCGGGTGGCCCATCACGGTCTGTTCGACCTCGACGGACGACACGTTTTCGCCGCGGCGGCGCAACGAATCCTTGGCGCGATCCACATAGGTGAGGTTGCCATCGTCGTCCAGCGAGCCCAGATCACCGGTACGTAACCACTCCGGGTGCGGATCGACGCTCAAACCGGTACTGCCGGGCGCCGACGACACATACCCCTCGCTCATCGCATGTGTCACCCGCGCTCGGCAGGCGATCTCGCCGACCGTACCGGTGGGCACTGGTCGCCCCTGACCGTCGATGATTCGCACCTCGAACGCCGGGTTGACCCGACCAGAAGTACCCGGTTCGCCATCATCGGAAACGCCCTTGTAGGCGATCGGGAACGCTTCGGTCATGCCGTACATCGTCACGATGCGGCAGCGGTAGCGTTCCTCGATAGCGTGGTACATGTCGGCGGTGATCGGCGCCGCCGAGATGAAGCGAATGCCGAGCTCGGCGTCTCGCGCCTCCGGGGGCAGGCGCGTGAGCATCGACACCATCGCGCCCGCGCCCGCGAAACCCACTGCACCGCAATCCCGTATCTCATCCCAGACTTGGCCGGGGTGAAAGGCCGCGGCCAGCACGCTGGTGCCGCCGACGAGCATGGGCGCCAGCACGGTGGGCGCCGCGCTGAGATGGAACAGCGGCATCGCGGTCCACAGTGTGTCGCCCTGCCGCAGTTCCCACGACGATGCGACGGTCGCCGCCGCCGTGAACAGGTATCCCCAGGTGGTGGCGACGGCCTTCGACGGTCCGGTGGTACCGGAGGTGAAGAAGAGCGCACCGATCTCGTCCGGTCCGACGGGGTCGACGTCGGGCGCCGTCACCGGTGCGGCCGCCAGCGCCTCGGTGAGCGAACAACCCTGCACGAGAACCGATCTCAGGGTGACTACGTCGTCCGCGACCTGGGTCAGTCGATCCCGGCGGTCAGCGTCGACGATTACCACCGCGGCCCGGGAAAGGTTCAGTGCGCGCGCGAGGAACTCGCCCTTGCTGGCGGCGTTCACCGCGGCGGAGATCGCGCCGACGCGGGCGGCGCCCAGCCAGAAGTACACCCACTCCGGACATGTCCCGGTGAACAGCGCCACCGTCTCGCCGCGCCTGACCCCGAGGTCGTAGAGGACGTGGGCGGCCGCGCACGAACGGTCGCGCATCTGCGCGAACGAGACCGGGCTTCCGGCGATCGACATCATCACCTGGTCGCCGTACTGATCTGCACGACGGTCGAGCACCTCAGGGACGCTGAAGCACTCAACGCCGAAGGCCGCGGGGTTCAGCGTGGCGTCCCGGCCACGGGGCATCACGCCCCCGCTGCCGCCGGATCGGGCTCACCGTCGACGGTGTACCCGAAGTCGATCGGCGATGGCTCTTCACCCGGATAGAACCGGTGCGCCCACCGCCGCAACGCCGCGTAGTCGCGCGCCTCCTCCGGTGCCAGGTTGGGCTTCTCGAGGTACTTCATGTTCTCCCAGGTGAAGAAGTCCTGCTTGATGACCTCCTGTTGCAGCGCAAGGAATTTCGCCGCGCGGCCAGCCGGCTTGTCGCCGGTGTCGCCGGGCTCTCGCACCGAGGCCTGGGTGTAGAAGTAATCGGTGTAGTCCTCGTCGACCGGTGTCTGACCCGTGACCTCGATGGTCGCGACCAGCTCCTTCGGAAAGCGCACGATGCCGAGGCCCAGCGAGTAGTTGTCGTAGATGATGTTGGCGTCGACGGGCCCGTCGGGGGTGAGCCACGTCGACGGGCGTCCGCCGCCGAAATTCGCGGTCACCGTCGCATGCAGGTGGTAGCCGTTGGCGTCGAACGACGTGGTGTTGGCGGCGCTGTCGGCCTTGTGCACGAACTGCACGTGATACGGATCGGCCGCGTTCTCGATGATCATCTGCGCGTGCACCTTGACCCGATTGAGCATCCGCGAATGTGGGTGCAGCGGGTAGTACTCGTCGGTTTCGAGTTCGGGCAGCACCGGTGGCTGCCAGTAGGGGGCGCGGCCGTGACGCTCGTGCCATACGACGATGAAGCCGTACCACTCCTGGGTGGGATAGGACTTGATCCTCACGTTCTGCTTGCAGCCGATCTTGCTGTACGGGATCAGTGCGTTGGTGCCGTCACCGCGCCACTCCCAGCCGTGCCACGGGCAGACGATGTGCTCACCCTCGACGGTGCCGCCGACGCCCATGTTCGCTCCGAGGTGCAGACAGTAGGCGTCGAGCACGTTCACCTTGCCGGACTTGGTGCGGAACATCACCAGTTCCTCGCCGAAGTAGTGCGCGCGCTTGACCTGACCGGGTTTCAGATCCGAGGCGAAGCCGACGATGAACCAACCCGTCGGAAAGCGGTACGTCGAGAGGCTGATCCCACTCGGGCCGAACTCGCGTTCAGATGGATCGATCTGCGGGTCGTGAACTTCTTCTTGTTGAAAAGACCCTGCCGTCATGCCGTATCTCCATCCGAGCGCACGATAACCGCAGGTCGTCAAACCTGCCCGTTGCCTATTTTTACTATTTTAGGCATTCTAGGTCAAGGACGGCGACGCGAGGAGAAGGCATGCCCACGACCACCCCGGTCGATCTGTCGAATTCGGCACTGTGGCAGAACGGTTTTCCCGACGACTTGTTCACCGAATTCCGTCGTGAGATGCCGATCTTCCACCACGAGCTGACCGACGGCGTCGCCAGCACGGTCAAACGCGACTTCTGGATGACGACCAAGCATCGCCACGCGCAGCGCATCCACCGGGATACCGACAGTTTCACCGCAGCCGACGGACCCCTGATTCAGGGAATTGGTCCCATCGGGTCGTTTCCGAATGTCATCACCATGGATCCGCCCGTGCTCACCAAGCGCCGTCGGGTGATGTCGCACGCGTTCACCCCCAAGGCCATCGGAAAGCTCGAGGACGGCATTCGGCGCCGCGCCGCCGCGATGGTCGACGGGTTACTCGAATCCGGCGGCGGCGACTGGATCACCGACGTCGCCGACGTGCTGCCGATGTCGGTGATCGGCGACATCGTGGGGATCCCCGACGAGGACCGGCCCCGCATCTTCGACACGCTCGATCGCATCCTCAAGGCCGGCGCGGACGGGAGCGAGACGACTACCGAGCAGCAGGAGCACATGGCGCTGTTCGGGGAGATCTTCACCTATGCCCTCGAACTCACCGCGGAGAAGCGGCGCAACCCCACCGACGACATCTGGAGCACGCTGACCACCGCGGTGGTCACCGACGAGAGCGGCGAAGAGTTGTCCATCCCGGCGAACGAACTCGAGATCTTCTTCTTCGTCCTCACCCTGGCGGGCAGTGACACGACGAAGAACGCGCTGGCCGCCGGACTTCAGGCCTTTGTGGCCAATCCCGTTGAGATACAGCGCTATCGCGACGACGAGTCGATCCGCGGGCGCGCGGTCGAAGAGGTCTTGCGGTGGTCGTCACCCGTCGCGTTCTGGACCCGCACCACGAAGGTGGACGTGGAGATGGACGGCATCACCATTCCCCGGGGCGAGCGCGTGGTGTCGATGCTGCGCTCGGCCAACCGGGATGACGAGGTGTTCGCCGACCCTTTCGCGTTCGACATCGGCCGCACCGATAATCCCCACGTCACCTTCGGGGGCGGCGGGCCGCACCACTGCCTCGGCGCCATGCTCGCACGCGCCGAGATCCGCGCAGCGCTCGACGAGTTGCTCCTGCGCGCCGACGACATCAGGCTCGGCGCCCCCAAGGTCACCTACCCGACCCTGGCCAACAACATGTCGATCTTCGACGCGATGACGATATCGCTGACGCCCCGCTGAGAGTCAGAGCCCTTTCGGTCTGGTGCCGATGACGCCCTCGGCCGCAAGGCGTTTCAGATCCTCGTCCGTCTGCGCGCACAGGCCTGTCAGCACCTCGCTGTTGTGCTGGCCCAGCCGTGGGGGCGGACGGTACAGCCAGGCGTCCATGCCGTCGAGCCGAGCGAACGGCGGACACGGGTACAGACCGGGTCCGGTGCTCGGATGGGTGAGCGGCTCGAAGAAGCCGCGGTGTACCAGCTGCGGGTTGTCGATCACCACGGACGGCGAAATCACCACGGCCGCAGGAATGCCGGCCGCGACCAGCCGCTCGACGACGGCCACGGCGTCCTGCGTGGCGAGCCATGGCGCGGGGTCGCCCTGACCGTTCATCAACGCGGCGAGCGCGTCCCGTTCGGCATCGGTGCGAACGGTCATGGCAATCCAGCTGTCGTCGCCCGCGCACCGGTAGATGTCCTGCATCTCGCCGGGGTGGTGCCCCTTGTTGCCGCGCCGCTCCAGGATCGTCCCGAACATCTCGAATTCCATGGGCTGCACGGCGGTCACGTTGAGCACACTCTCGACCATCGGCACCTCGACAAGTTGACCGCGACCGGTGCGTTCGGTGAACTCGAGTGCCGCCACGAGCGCGAACGCCGCGTGCGTCCCCGCCAGCGGATCGCAGGCGCCACGCGGGGCGACTGGGAGTCCGTCCGGCATGCCGGTCACCCAGGCGAGGCCCGCGATCTGCTCCATGGTGGGCGCGAAGCCCACCCTGTCGCGCCACGGCCCGGTCAGCCCGAAAGCCGGCATACGCACCATCACCAGCCGCGGGTTCAGTTCGAGCAACGCGTCTGCGCCGAGCCCGAATTGATCCATCACTCGCGGTGAGAAGTTCTCGATCACCACATCGGCCTGCGCGATCAACGATTTGATCAGACCGAGTCCGGCCTCGGACTGCAGATCGAGGGTGACCGACCGCTTGTTCGTGTTCATGGCGTGAAAGACCCAGCCGTACTCCCACCAGTCGTCGACGTCCTTGCGCATCCCGCCGGAGTAGCGGATGCCGTCGGGCCGCTGGATCGACTCGATCTTGATCACCTCGGCCCCGAACGCCGCCAGCGAATGCGTCGCCGATGGTCCAGCCCAGAACGCGGTGAAGTCGATGACCCGCACACCGGCCAGGGGGCGACCCGCCGTCGCGTCAGGTGTTGATCGCCTTGGTTCCCAAAGAGGTTCGTTGTCCGAGTCGCCGACCCCGGGTGCGGTCCGGATCGGCGACGGTGCGGCGACGGACATCAACCACGGCGGACGCGGTTGCGCAAACCCGGCCGGGTTCTCGACGTACACACCGCGCTCCCGCAGGTGATCCATCTCGCGGACGGTGGCGCCGTTTCCCAGCGCGGCGAGCGGCAACCTGAACAGTTGCCCCAGTTCGACGATCTCGGCGACGGTGCGCTCACGCATCCAAGGGTCGATGCGCTCGCGGATCCAATCGCGGTAATCCCATCGCCCGATCTGGAATTGCAGCTGGGGCACCTCGGTGAACTCCGGGCAGTCCACCATCGCCGCGAAGTCCAGCCACTGCTGCCCCGTCACCATGCTGATGCCGACGAAACCGTCTTTCGCCGGTTCGATCGACGGGACTTCGACCGAGCGCCGGACGTGCGGGGCGTTCAGCAGTTGCGAATGCAGCCACTCGCCGCTCTGCATCAGCGTGATCGCCTCGAGCATCGACATGTCGAGGTGCGCGCCGCGACCTCCTCGGCTGACCCCGCGGCGAGCGGCCAGTGCGCCGTAGGCTGCCCACACCCCGCCCTGGTACTCCCCCAGGTCGCCGCCGACGGAGATCGGTGGGCCCGCGGGATCGCCGCGAAACCCGGTGAGCCCGGAGTCGGCCTGCAAGGTGAACTCCGTTGCGGGGCGTTCGGCCCATGGACCCGTCCAGCCGAAGTCGGAGATGGTGACGATGACGAGGCCGGGCGACTTTTCGAGCAGGCGCTTCGGGTCGATCCCCTGCGCGGTCGCCGCGGCCCTGGTTCCCGTGACGATCACGATGTCCGCGCCGGTCAGCAGCTCCTCGGAAATGCCTGTCACGCTGCGCTTCCCGGCGTTCAGGTACGCGAACAGCGGCGCGTCCGCACCGTCGTGCGGCACGGAACCCGACGCGGTGAAACGGCGCAGCGGGTCACCGCCGGCCGGTTCCACCTTGATGACGTCGGCCCCCGCGTCGGCCATCAACTTCCCGCAATACGCACCCGCGATACGATCGCTGACCTCGACGACGCGCAGATCATGCAGCGGCGTAGGTGCTACATCTTCGACGTCACTCACCCGCTGAAGGCCTCCCTGGTTTCTTTGTCATATTAGTAACTTTTGTCAGATAGCGATTGCGTACACCCCAGGTAGCGGACGTTTCACTGTTAGCATTATCGGCGATATGACCACGCTGGGAATTGGCCCCGAGGCCCGCCGCCGGTTGGGATCGCGGCGGACGGCCGAGATCGTCGCCGACGAGCTCCGCAGGCAGATCATCGACGGCGAACTCGCCGACGGTGACTTGCTGCCCCGCCAGGAGGTACTCGTCGAGCAGTTCAGGGTGAGCCTGGTGTCGTTGCGGGAAGCCTTGCGGATCCTCGAAACCGAGGGTCTGGTGTCGGTGCGCCGCGGCAACCGGGGCGGTGCCGTCGTGCACGCGCCCGCCAAGGCCAGCGCGGCCTACATGCTCGGACTCCTGCTGCAGAGCGACACCGTTCCCCTCTCCGACCTGGGCGCTGCACTGCAGGAACTCGAGCCCATGTGCGCGGCGCTGGCGGCGCGGCGTCCCGACCGCGGCGACGAGCTCGTTCCGAAGCTCAAAGAGATCAACGCGCTGATGGCCGAGCGTATCGAGGACGGACCGCAGTTCACCGAGATCGGTGGGCAGTTCCACGACGAGGTCGTCCGCGGCTGCGGCAACCACACGATGATCGCCGTCGTGGGGAGCCTGGAGACACTGTGGACCGGTCACCTGAACTGGTGGGCCCAAGAGACCACGGCGCGCGGCGAATACCCGTCGATCAGTCAACGCCGCATCGCAATGTCGATTCACAACAAGATCTCCGACGCCATCGAAGCCGGCGACGGCGAGCGTGCCCGCAAGTTGTCAGCACGTCACATCGCCGACACCCAGACCTACTTCAGCGCCGTCGATCCCGAGCAGCGGATCGTGGCGCTGTCGCCGCAGGCACTGGCCCGACGCAAGCTCTGAGAGACCCGCGTGCGTAGTGCCTTGGTGACCGGCGGCAGCGGTGGAATCGGAAACGCGTGCGGGCGCAAGCTCGTCGAGCTCGGCTACGACGTCGTCCTGACTGCCAGGCGCGAAGAGCCCCTGCGCGCCGCGGCCGCGGCCATCGGTGCGCGCTACGCCGTCGCCGACGCGGCGCAGCCCGAGACGTTCGCCGCCGCAGTGGACGCGCTCGACGAGATCGATCTCGTCGTGCATGCGGCGGGAATTCTCGGCGGAACCTATGCTCGCAAGCAGACTTTCGATCAGTGGCGCGCGACGATGTCGGCGAACCTCGACTCGTGTTTCGTGGTCACGTCGGCGGCGCTGCCGAAGATGCGGCGGGGCTCACGCTTCGTGTTCATCTCGTCATCGGCCGCCCACGAACCGATGATGGCGCGGACGGCGTATTCGGCGTCGAAGGCCGGCATGAACGCGTTCGCGGGCGCGCTGGCGCGCGAGGTCGACCGCGACGGCATCAACGTACACATCGTCACCCCCGGGCCCGTCGAGACCGAGATGCTGCAGGAAGTGCCGTTCGAGATGTACGCGATCCGCGCCGCCGATGTCGCCGACGCCGTGGCCTGGCTGGACACCCTCGACCCATCGGTCGACCTGCCCGAAATCCGTTTGCACGCAATCACCCGCGGGCCGCACGCCCGCGAGCCCGTGGTCCCGCTGGAAGCCGAGCGACGCACCGCCAAACAGTGATTTCGGTGCGCATACGACCGCTCAGCGATCGCCAGCGCACCGAGATCACTCGCCAGGCAACGCCTTGACGGTGGCGGGCAAGCCGTAGAGCGCCGTGGCGTTACCGCGCATGATCCGCTCACGCTGGTCCGCCGGGAACCGCCTGATCGCCCAGTCCGGCGAGTCGTAGCTCCAGTGCGGATAGTCCGTGGAGAACATGATGTTGTCGCCGAGATCCATCATCTCGAGGTACTTGCGGTACTCGCCGAGGTCGACCTCCTCGAGTGGCTGGGTCGTGAACCGCACGTGCTCGCGGACGTAGTCGGAAGGCTTACGACGCACCTGCGGCAGATCGGCCTTGCGCTGCTCCCAGATTCGGTCCATCCGCCACATCGCGGGCAGCGCCCACGTGAAGCCACCCTCGACGAACACCACCCGCAAATCGGGATGACGGTCGAAGGCGCCGTCGAACACCAGGCTCATCAGATGCGACACATACAGGAGCGGCCAGGACGCGAAGAAGTCGTGCCAGTGCGCCGGGTTGCCGACCGGGTAGATCGGAATCAACTCGAACGGTGTCTGCCCCATGAGGTGGGTCGCGACGGGAAGACCATGGCGTGCCGCCGCCGCATACATCGGATCGAAGTGCGGGCTACCGAACGGGATCCCGCGGGTCTGCGGCGTCATGAGCACTTCGGCCATGTACGGATGCCCGGCCCACCGCTCGATCTCACGTGCCGCCGCTACCGGATCCTGGGCGGTGACGCTGATCGCGCCCCGCCAACGGCCGTGCCAGTTGGCCCCGCCCAGCCACACGTCGGCGAGCCAGTCGTTGTGGGTGGCCTTGAGGACGTCTTCAGCCTGCGGCAGCTGCGCGTCGCACATCGGTTCCAGCACAGCGATACTCACGCCGGCATCGACCAGCAGTTGCTTGGCTGCGAAATCCGGATCACTGCCGGCGACACCGCCGCCCGGCGGGCTGGCGTCAACCCGCAGTGAGTTCGTCTTGTACGAGTCCGGCGTGTCATAGAAATGCGGCACCGGCGAGACCGCATTACCCGACGGCCACAGCTTGTTTTTCCACTCCGCGGGCGCATACGACTTCAGCACGTCGGCCGACACCGGCAGCGGATGGACATCCGTATCGACGATCGTCACCGCAATGTCACGTGCGGCGGTCTTGTCCTGGACGTCCTCGACAGTCGTCATGTCAGGCTCCCTTCGACTGAGACGACCCCGTAGAGGTCACTTGCATTGCGCCACAGCACTTTCTCCCGTTGCACATCGTTGAGACCCACGACGGCGGCGTCGGGGCCGACGGCGGACCAGTGTGGGTAGCTCGACCCGTACATCAGCAGGTCGGCCTTGTCGGTGAAGTCCATCCACTGCTCGGCCTGGCTCTCGTCCGTCGGCCCGTCCAGCGCCGACGAACAGAATCGCACATGGTCGCGCAGGTACTCGCTGGGAAACCGGTTCACCCACGGAGTTTGATCCCGCATCGACATCCAGAACGTGTCGAGGCGCCACATGAGCGGCGTGAGAATGTCGTAGCCGCCATCGGCGAAGACGAATCGCAGATCGGGGTGTCGACCGAACATGCCCTCGACGATCAGCGTCGCCAGGTGGACGAACGAGTTCAGCGGCATGAATGCGGCATAGCCAGGATAGGTGTAGGCATGACCGGCGAACGTCGGCGCATGGTCAACACCGTTGCCGCCGTTGATGTGTACGGCCACCGGCAGCCCGTGTGCGGCGGCGGCCTCCCAGATCGGCTCGAACATCGGTTTGCCGTAGGGCTCACGCGACTGCATCGGGACGCCGACCTGAACCATCTTCGGGTGGCCGGCCAGTCGCTCGATCTCGGCGACCGCTCCCCTGACGTCTTCGGGGTTGACCCGGATCGTGCCGCGGAACCGGTTCGACGTGTCCGGATCCAGCCAGCGGTCGAGCAGCCAGTCGTTGACCGCCGCGCAGATCCGGCTGTTCAGCAGATAATCGGCGATGTTGCCGCGCGTCAGCGGATTGAGAATCGCGAACGCAACGCCGGTGCCGTCAAAGAGATGATGCGCCACGGTATCTGGATCCGATCCTGGATAGCCGTCGCCGTAGAGATCCTGGCGGTAGTCCCCGCCCGGCGCCTGGTACCACTGCTGCTCCACGTCGGGGATAGCGCGCAGCTTGTGCGGCGCCGACAGATACCGCCGGATCTCGGAGTTGAACCGGAAATGCGGCTGCACATTCGCGTCGATGATCGTCATGCCGTGAGATACACCTGTCCGTCCGCGACGTCCACCTCGTACGTGCGCACTCGCTTCTTGGGATCGGCGAGGCATTCTCCCGTGGTGATGTCGAACTCCCATTGATGCCAGGGGCAACGCGCGATCTGGCCTTCACGTACATGGCGGATCTGGTCGGGCATCGCCGGGTCGTACTCGGTGGTGCCCCTGACGTAGCCCAGACACAGCGGTGCGCCCTCATGGGAGCAGTAGTTCGCGATCGCGTAGAGCGACCCGTCGATGTTGTAGACCCCCACGCCGAACTTTCCGGCCTGAACTAGCTTCATCGTTCCCGGAGGCAGGTCTTCGACCGCACACACCGGTCGGCGCTGCATAGGACCTCCTCTCCCTTGACCTAGAATACTAAAATAGTAAAGATAGAGCGAACGACTTGCTAATGCTTGCCCGGGAGGCATGTGTGACGACCAGCACGGATTCGCATGATCAGCCGACCGCCCCCGATTTGGTGAACGATCCCTACCCCTACTTCGAGCACATGCGTAAGACGTCGCCGGTGTGGCGCGGGGCGCTCATGGAGAGCGACCTGATGCCCGAGGAGCTGAAGAACCCGGAGAACTGGACGTTGTTCGACTTCGACAGCGTCTTCACTGCCTTTCGCGAAGACACGGTGTTCGCCTCCGAGATGTACAACCAGACGATCGGGTTGGTGTTCGGGCCGACGATCCTCGGCATGGCGGGCAAGCAGCATCACGACCATCGCAGCCTGGTGAGCAAGGCTTTCAAGCAGAGTTCGCTCTCCAAGTGGGAACCCGAGGTGATCGACCCGATCTGTGATCAGCTGGTCGACGAGTTCGCCGACGACGGCCAGGTCGATCTCGTCAAGGCGGTGACGTTCGAGTTCCCCACCAGGGTCACTGCCGCGCTGCTCGGGCTGCCGCAGGAGGATCTGGATTTCTTCCGGAAGCTGTCGCTGGATCTGATCTCGATCACCGAGGACATCGAAGCGGGGCTGACGGCGTCGGTCGAACTGGGTACCTATTTCCAGCAGCAGGTGGATCAACGGCGAAGCCAACCGACCGACGACGTCATCGGCGACCTCGTCGCCGCGGAGATCGACGGGGAGAAGCTCACCGATGAGGCGATCATCTCGTTCCTGCGCCTGCTGCTGCCCGCTGGACTCGAGACCACCTACCGATCCTCAGGGAATCTGCTGCAACTGTTGCTGACCCATCCGGACCAACTCGAGGCGCTGCAGCGGGATCGCAGTCTCATCCCGGCCGCGATCGAGGAAGGGATCCGCTTCGAGACCCCGCTCGTGCTGGTGGCGCGCAACACCACCCGTGATGTCGAGATGCACGGCATGACGATCCCGGAGGGCGCGTCGATCACCTTGTGCATGGGCGCGGCCAATCGTGACGACAAGCGGTGGGAGCACCCCGATGTGTTCGACATCCACCGTCCGCGTCGGGCTCATATCTCGTTCGCCGGCGGCATTCACAGCTGCCTCGGGATGCACCTGGCCAGGGTCGAAACGAAGGCGATGTTGACGAGTCTTTTCGACCGTTTGACCGATTTCCAACTAATCGAAGACGACGATACGAAGATTGTCGGCATGCCGTTCCGCTCGCCCAAGCATCTGCCTGTCACGTTCCGACCGGTCGCATGAGGACTCGCGCAGCGATCCTGCACGACATGGGCCAGCAGTGGTCGGTCGAGGAGTTCGAGCTCGACCCGCCGAAGGCCGGTGAGGTGCTCCTCGAAATGGCGGCAGCCGGGCTGTGCCACTCCGACGAGCACATCCGCAACGGCGACATGTCCGCGTCCAACGAGGTGATGCAGTCCTACGGGCTGCCGTCGATGTTCCCGTTGATCGGCGGCCACGAGGGCGCAGGCGTGGTCCTCGAAGTCGGCGAAGGCGTCACCGAGTTCAAGCCGGGCGACCACGTCGTGACGTCCTTCGTCGCAGTGTGCGGCCGCTGCCGGTGGTGCAACTCCGGGATGGAGTACATCTGCGATATGGGCGCCCAGGTGATGATTCCCGGCATGCCCACCGACGGCACGTTCCGCCATCACACCTCCGACGGCCGCAATCTGGGCCATCTCTCCAAGGTCGGTGCGTTCTCGAAACACACTGTGGTGTCACCGGATTCGATCGTCAAGATCGACCCGCACCTGCCGCTGCTACCGATGGCGCTGCTGTCCTGCGGAGTGCCCACCGGTTACGGCTCCGCGGAGAACCGCGCGAAGGTGCGCACCGGCGACACCGTCGTCGTGATCGGGGTCGGCGGTATCGGCACCGGAGCCATCCAGGGCGCGCGCATCAACGGCGCCGCCCAGATCATCGCCGTCGATCCGGTCGAGTTCAAACAGAAATCAGCACTAGGGTTCGGCGCGACACACAGCGTGGCGTCCACCGAGGAAGCCGCCGATCTGGTTCGCGATCTGACCGCCGGCGTGATGGCCGACAGCGTCATCGTCTCCCCATCGCTGATCACCGAGGACGATGTACAGCCCGCGCTGAGCCTGACGCGCAAGGGTGGAACCTGCGTGCTGACCGGAATGACCAGGCAGCTCACGAGTTCCATCGGAATCAACCTGCAGGAGTTCATCCTGTGGAACAAGAACCTCGTCGGCACCGTGTACGGATCATGCAATCCCCGGGTGGACGTGCCCCGCTTCATCAAGCTCTACGAATCGGGGCAGCTGCAACTCGACGAGATGATCACCCGGCGCTACCGGCTCGACGAGATCAACGACGGCTACCGCGACCAGCTCAACGGCGAGATCGTGCGCGGCATCATCGATTTCAGCCTGGATTGAGTCACACGATACGTGACGTGCGGCCCTGCCAGTAGCGGTCGCGGATACGCCGCTTGTAGAGCTTTCCGTTGGGATCGCGCGGCAGTTCCGGGTCGAATTCGATGGTGCGAGGGCACTTGTAGGTCGCCAGGTTGCTACGGCAGTAATCGATCAATTCCGCTTCGAGTGCGGGTCCCGCGTCGACGCCACCGATCGGTTGCACAACCGCCTTCACCTCCTCGCCGAACTCGTCGTTCGGGACGCCGAACACCGCGGCGTCGACGAGCTTGGGGTGCATCACGAGGAGGTTCTCCACCTCCTGCGGGTAGATGTTCACCCCACCGGACACGATCATGAACGTCGACCGGTCGGTGAGATAGAGGTAGCCGTCCTCGTCGACGAACCCCATATCGCCAAGTGATCGCCAGCCGCGGTCGTTGGACACCGAGGCGGTCTTGGCCGGGTCCTTGAAGTATTCGAACGCCGGTCCCCCCTCGAAGTAGAGTTCCCCGGCGGTGCCGACGGGAACTTCGATCCCGTCGGCATCCAGCACATGCACGGGGGTGATGGGCTTGCCCACCGAACCCGGGTGCGCTAGCCAGTCCTCGGGACCGATCCCGGTGCCCGCGAATCCTTCTGTGCCCCCGTAGTACTCGTGGATGATCGGCCCGAACCACTCCATCATCTTGTACTTGACGTCCACCGGGCACGGCGCGGCGGCATGGATGACGCAACGCAGGCTCGACATGTCGTAGGCGGCACGGACCTCTTCGGGCAGCTTGAGCATCCGCACGAACATCGTCGGCACGAACTGCGCATGCGTGACGCGGTACGTCTCGATGTGCCGCAGTACGGCCTCGGCGTCGAACTTTCGCATCAGGATCGAGGCGGCGCCCACCCGGTGCACCGCCATCGTGTAGTTGATGCCCGCCGCGTGATACAGCGGTGCCGGTGAGAGGTAGACGCTGGACGAGGTCATGTCGTAGCGCTGGCCGAGCGAGTACTCGAGGACCTTCTGCGCCCACGACCCCTGGCCGTCGGTCGGCAGAGGGCGGCGAACGGCCTTGGGCCGCCCCGTGGTTCCCGAGGAGTAGAGCATCTCGGTACCGTCGCTGATCGGCGGCGCGTCGCCTGCCGATGCCAGCGCCGCGCCGTAGGCCGTCCAGCCCGGCAGCGCGGCACCCACGCTGATGTGCGCCACGACGCCCGGGTTTGTCTCCAGAATGTGGGCCGCCAGCTCAGGCATCGACTCGTCGATGAATACCGCCTTGGCCTCGGAGTCGTCGATCACGTAGGCGACCTCGTCCGAGGTGAAGTGCGTGTTGACCGCGCTGTAGTAGAGCCCGGAAAGCTGGCAGCCCCAGGCGATCTCGAAGAACTCCGGACGGTTCGGCAGTACCAGGGCGACGCCGTCGCCCGGCCGCAACCCGGCCTCGTGCAGCAGGGCGGCCACCCGCCGGCTACCCGAGTAGAGGTCGCCGTAGGTGATGGTTTCACCATCTGCGACGATCACGGCCGGTGAGTCCGCGGCCTCCGTCGCATGGTCAGAGATGTTCAACGGACACCCTTAGGTGGCGGCGTCGCCGTTCTTGGATGCGGCCGCCTGACGCTCGGCCATCTCCGAAGGCAGAATCTTGTCCGCGAAAACCCGCTGGATGAGTTCCTGGACGTCCCTACTGACCGACGCGAGCGCGACGAGGTCGTTGGAACTCTGCCAGTGCACCCGCATGCCCATCATCTCCCACGCCCGCTTGATGTTGGCCTTGGTGGCCAGCAACGTGGTGAGCGGTGCCTGGGCGATGTGACGGGCGATGGCCTCCACGCGCGCGTCCAGATCTTCCCGCTTGACGACCTCGTTGATGAGGCCGTACTCGAGTGCCTTGTTCGCGTCGACCGTTTCGGCGGTGTAGAGGTAGTAGGAGGCACGCCGCCAGTTCATGAAAACCCATGGCTCGATCGAGCATTCACCCGACGGCATCCCGAACCCCTGCAGCGGTGGATACGAGAAGTAGGCGTCCTCGGAAGCGATGGCGATATCGGTGGTCAGCCCGTAGTGGGTGCCGCCACCGACGCAGTACCCGTGGATCGCAGAGATGGTGGGCTTGGAGAACTCCCACAGATTCAGGATCGGCTTGACGAACAAGTCGGTCTGGGGTTTCCACGGCATACCGGTGGCCTTGAAGCCCTCGACGAACTCCGGGTAGTCGACGGCGTTGTTGCCGATGGCGTGCCCCGAGCAGAAACCCTTGCCGTTGGCCTTCAGGATCAGAACCTTGATGTCGTAATCGCGGTCGGCGTCCCGAAGCGCATCGTCGATCTCCTCGACCTGCTTCTGGTCCTGCGCATTGGCCTTCTCGGGCCAGTTCAAGGTGATGGACGCGATGGGACCCTTCTTTTCGAAGATGATCCGTTCGCGAGTCTCGTTGACGTCCATGGAAGAACAACCTTTCTGTGGTTCACGATGACGTGATGACGCCGATTTCAGCGCCGATGTCGTAGATGGTCCCTATCTCGCCGGTCCAGTTGACCGTGCCCGATGCGCCCGCTTCGATCTCCTGTTCCACCTTCTCGGTGGCCACCGTGAAGAGTGGGGCACCTTCCTGCACGTGCTCGCCGTCGTCGACCAGCAGCTCGGTCAGCTCCGCTTCGGACACCGCAACCGACGTGCGGGGGATGCGAATGACGAACTCAGCCATGCGCGCCCGCGGTGGCCAGTGTTTGCTGCGCGGCGTCGACGATCCGTGCTGCCGACGGAAAGATCTGCGCCTCCAGCGCCGCCGCCGCCGGCGTGGGAACGAACCGTGCGCCGACACGCTCGATCGGGGCGGTGAGTTCGCCGAAGCATTCGGCTTGCAGGGTGGCGACGATCTCCGCACCCGGTCCCGCGAACTGAACGGCGTCGTGCACGACCACCGCGCGGCGGGTGCGCCGCACCGAATCGACGATGGTCTCGACATCCAGTGGCACCAAGGTCCGCAGGTCGACGACCTCGGCGTTCACGCCCTGGCCCTGCAACTGTTGGGCGGCGGTCAGACATTCGAGCACGCTGCGGCCGTAGCTGATGAGCGTGACGTCGGATCCGGGCCGCTTGACATCGGCCTGGCCGAGCGGAATGGCGAAGCCAGGATCTGTTGGTACGGAGCCCTTCTGACTCTGCAGGCGGATCGTTTCGACGAACAGGCACGGATCTGGATCGAAGATTGCAGATGTCAGCAGACCCTTACCGTCGCGCGGGGTCGACGGGACGATGACCTTCATGCCGGGTATGTGCATGAACCAGGCTTCCAGGGTCTGCGAATGCGTTGCGCCGGTGGCCAGCCCGCCGTACACCTGGGTGCGCACGGTGATCGGCGCCGTCGTTCGCCCCGCCGTCATGAACCGCAGTTTGGCGGCGTTGTTGATCAGCTGGTCCGCGGCGATGCCGATGAAGTCCATGATCATGATCTCGGCGACCGGCAGCAGTCCGTCGATCGCGGCGCCGATCGCCGCGCCGACGATGGCCGCCTCCGATATCGGGGTGTCGAGGACGCGGTCGTGTCCGTACTTCGTCGAGAGTCCGGCCGTCGGGCCCGAAGCCCCCGGATCGGCGATGTCCTCGCCGAGCAGGAACACCCGGTCGTCGGCCGCCATCGCCTGGTCCAGCGCGAGGTTGAGCGCCTCGCGCATCGTCATTTCCTTCTCGTCCATTGGCGCCTACCTCAGACGGGATAGCGGATCGGGGACGCGTACACGTCGCGGTCGAGTTCGTCGATCGACGGCGCCTCGGCAGCGATCACCGTCTCGAGCGCCTGCTCGACCTTGATGAGGGCGCCCTCGTCGATACCGCTGAGCTCGTCGTCGGAGCAGATGCCGTTGTCTACCAAGTGTTTCCGGAACCGCGGCACCGGATCGGCCTCCATCGCCGCGGACAACTGATCCTTGGGGATGTAAGGCATCCGGTCGCCGAAGTAGTGGCCGCGGAAGCGGAATGTCACACACTCGACGAAGGTGGGACCATCGCCGTTGCGTGCCTTGCCGATCGCTTCGGCGAGCACATCCAGCACGGCGAGCGGGTCATTGCCGTCCACCTGAATACCGGGCATCCCGTATCCCGCGGCACGGTCGGCGACACGGCCGAGCTTCATCGTGTCGTGCGTGGGCGTCATCTCCGCGTAAAGGTTGTTCTGGCACACGAACACCACCGGCAGGTCCCACAGGGCCGCCATGTTCGCGGCCTCGTGGAACGATCCGGTGTTCGTCGCCCCGTCTCCGAAGCTCACGGCCGTGACGCGGTCGATGCCTTTGCGTTTCGCCGCCATCGCCAGCCCGACCGCAACCGGTGGACCGGCCCCGACAATGCCCGTGGACAGCATCACGCCCTTGTCGGGTTTCGCGATGTGCATCGTGCCGCCCTTACCGCGGCCCGCCCCGACGGTTCGCCCCATCATCTCGCCGTAGATTTCTTCCAGCGGAACGCCTTTGCCGATCAGGTCGTGCAGCCCGCGGTAGGTCGTCACCAGCTGATCGTCCTCACGCAGCGCGACACCCATGGCGGCCGCGATGGCCTCCTGGCCGCGCGACGGCCAGTACACGCACATGAACTCCCCGGTGCCGATGCCCTTGGAAAGCCTGTCGTCGGCGGCCTTCATCAGCACCATCAGCGCATAGATGCGGCGCTGCACATCTGCTGAATGAGTCACGGGCCCAGCGACCCGATCTCGCGGTACACCTTGGGAATCGGCTTCGGATCCATGGCGAGGTTGTCCAATCCCGTCATGGTCCCGGTGGCGCCGAGTTCTCCGAGACGCTGCACGGCGGCGTCGAGGTCGTCGCAGTCGAGCTCGTAGATCGCGATGAAGGGGCCGTCGCCGTCGTTGGGCGCGAACCTGCGCGCCGACACGATGCCGTCCACCGAGAGGATCTGCGCCAGATGTGTGTCGTTGTACCACTTGTGGTACTCGGCTTCACGATCCGGCGACGCCGGCATCGTCTCGACGTACATGATCCCTCTGGGCACCTGTGCTGCTCCCCTCTCCTACGGGCCCGACCACGGCTTGATTTTCAGCAAGCCCCCGCGTCGACGAATGCCTGTGGGGATAGCCCCGCGCTCATCGGGCAGATCCCGGCGCTGGCGATCTCGGTGTAGGCGCAGATGTCGACGGCGATGATGTCGGCGCCCTCGGCGGCCAGCGTTCGCGCGTGTGACCGTCCTTGACCACGCGCAGCTCCGCTGACCAGGGCCACTTTGCCCGTCACCCTGCCCATGACCGAACCTCTCTGCCTGTTCGCCAGCGGTCGCTATACTACCTAAAATTATAAAGAAACCAATCAGCGCCAAGAGGACGCCGTGGACTTCTCATATCCAGCGGAGGTAGAGCCCTTCCGCAAGGAGTTGCGGACATGGTTATCCGCCAACCTGACCGACGAGGTGAAGAGCGCCGACCGGCATCGCGGGCGCGATCCGCAGGCCTTCGAGACGCTTCGGAGGTGGGATGCGACCCTCGCCGATGCGGGCTGGGGCGCGGTCTCCTGGCCGCAGGAGTACGGCGGCCGTGGAGCGACGGTGCTCGAGCAACTGGTCTATGCCGAGGAAACCACGCGAGCGCGAGCACCCATGCCGCTCAACGTGATCGGCATGAACAACATCGCGCCCGCGATCATGCAATACGGCAGCGAAGACCAGATGCGCCGGTTCCTCCCCAGAATGATGCGCGCCGACGACATCTGGTGTCAGGGCATGTCCGAGCCCGAAGCGGGATCCGATTTGGCGTCGCTGCGCACCCGCGCCACGCGTGACGGTGACGATTTCGTCGTCAACGGCCAGAAGATCTGGACCTCGCTGGGCCACCGGGCCGACTGGTGTCAGCTGTACGTGCGCACCGATCCGGACGCTTCGAAGCACAAGGGCATCTCCTGCCTCATTGTCGACATGAAATCGCCCGGTATCGAGGTCCGGCCCCTGGTGACCATCAACGGTGCCGCCGATTTCGCCGAGGTGTTCTTCACCGACGTCCGCGTGCCCGCCAACGCCCTGCTCGGCCCGCTCAACGCGGGATGGCAGGTCGCCACGACGACCCTGAGCCACGAGCGGGCAGGTGCGGCGAGGCTGTACGCACAGATGGAGATGCAACTTGCCGACCTCGTCGCCGACCTCGCCGAACACGTCGTCGACGGCAAGCCGGCGCTCGACAACAGCGCGACGCTATGCCGGCTCGGCGACGTCGCGGTCCGCATCAAGTACCTCGAGTTGTTGTGCAAGCGCTCGATATCGGCGATGTTGCACGGCGGCGATGCACTCGGCTCGGCCAGCCTGGCAAAGAGTGTGTGGGCCGAACTGGGGCAGGACCTCGCCGAGCTGGCGTTCGACGTGTTCGGGCCGCTCGGCAGCGGCGGCCGATGGATGGACCGTCGACTCTCGTCGCGCTCGTTGACCATCGCAGGTGGGACGACCCAGATCAACAAGGGCATCACCGCGACCCGCGTGTTGGGGCTGCCAAGGCGATGAATCTCGAACTCACCGACGAGCAGACCGCCCTACGGGACACCCTGCGGCGCTATCTGGCCGAAAAGGCAAGCCTGGCAACATATGTCCGACCGATGCTCGGCGACGAGGTCACCGGAGCGGATGGGGTCTGGCGTGGGCTGGCGGCGATGGGCGTGACGGGCTTGCTGGTCCCCGAGGAGCGCGACGGCGCGGGCATGACGATGGTCGAGGCCGGGGTGGTCGCCGAGGAACTGGGGGCCGCGTTGTACCCGGGTCCGTGGATTTCCACCGCCGTTGCGTCGACGCGAGCCCTGGTGCGGACCGGTGCCGACGGGAATGCGGCCGTATTGCTCGCCGGCATCGCGGACGGTTCCACCGTCACGACCATCGGGCCGCTGGTCGGTCCCCGCCCGGCAGCGATAGACGGCCCCAGACTGCACGGCAGCGTCACCGGCCTGCCGGACGCCAACGATGCCGACGTCATCCTGGTGTTCGCCGACGAACCCGACGGCATCGGGTTGTACTCGGTCGACACCTCGTCCGAGAGCATAACGATGGCGTCGTGCGTGCACGTCGACCCGACCCGCGTGCTGGCGGACGTCACGTTCGACGGCACGTGCGCCCGGCGGCTCGCGTCCGTGCCCGCGGACGTGCTGCGGGCGGTCATCGACGACGTCGTGATCGCATACGCCGCCGACGCGCTCGGTGCGGCGACCACCGTGATGAACCTCGCCATCGAATACGCCAAGGTGCGAAAGCAATTCGATCAGCCGATCGGAAGCTTTCAAGCCGTCCAGCATCTGTGCGTCGACATGTACGAGGCGACCGAACTCGCGCGTAGCGGAGTCATCCACGCGTTGTGGGCCGCCGATGCGGCCGATCCCGCGGAGCACCATCTGGCCGCCCTGCGCGCCAAGGCGTTCGCCGGCCGGCTGACCGCGGTCGGCGATACGGCGATTCAGGTGTTCGGCGGTATCGGCTTCACGTGGGAGCACGACGCGCACCTTTATCTGAAGCGACTGTTGGGGTGGAGCGGATTCCTCGGTGCACCGGACCGGTATCTCGAGGAAGTTGGAAAGGAGTTGGTGTGACCGGAGTTCTCAGTGGTGTGCGTGTCGTCGAATTGGCTTCGTGGACATACGTTCCCTCGGCCGGCGCGGCGCTCGCCGACTGGGGCGCCGACGTCATCAAGGTCGAGGACGTCAAGGCGGGCGATCCGGGTCGGGCACTGGTCATCGGTGGATTCACGAAGGAGAACGCCAGGGCGCACATCGATTTCATCCTCGAGATCGGCAACCGGGGCAAGCGCAGCATCGCCGTCGACATCAAGTCCGACACCGGCCGCGAGTACTTCGGACGCCTACTGGCCACCGCGGACGTCTTCCTCACCAATTGGCTGCCCGGGGCGCTGGAGCGGGCCCGGCTGACCGTCGATGACATCCGCTCGTTCAATCCAGACATCATCATCGCTCGCGGCACCGGAACCGGAGTACGCGGACCCGATCGTGACAAAGGCGGTTTCGACGCGGCCACCTACCTATCCCGCGGCGGGGTGTCGTACACCATGACGCCGTTCGGCACGGAGACGCCCGCGGTGCAGGGGCCCGGGTTCGGTGATCTGCAAGGTGGGATCACGCTCGCCGGGGGTGTGTGTGCCGCGCTGTTCCATCGCGAGCGCACCGGAGAACCGAGCATTGTCGACTCGTCTCTGCTCGCGCAGGCGATGTGGACCATCGCGCCGTCGATCTCGGTCGCCGACCTCTTCGACATCGACGGCATCCCCGGCGCGCCACCCGGCCTGGCGATCAACCCGCTCGTCAACCGTTACAAGACCCGTGACGGCCGGTGGATCCAGATGGTCTTCCTACAACCGGACCGGTTCTGGGCGGGGTTCTGTGAGCGGATCGGCCTGCCGGAACTCGCCACCGACGAACGCTTCGTCCCGTCCAGCAATCTGATCGCCAACGCCACCGAGGCTTGCGCGCTCGTCGGAGACCGTCTGGCCAGCGAGGATCTGGACCACTGGCGCAAGGTGCTCGCCGACGAACCCGGTGTGTGGGCCGCGTTGGCCACGCCGAAGGAGACACTCAACGATCCGCAGGTCAGGCCGAACGGCTACGTCGTCGCCAACGTGGATGACCAAGGCAACGAGTATCAGATCGTCGCCGCGCCAGTGCAATTCAACGAAACCCCGCCGCAGGGGGCGCGGGCTCCCGAACATGGACAGCACACCGAGGAGATCCTGTTGGAGCTCGACCTCGACTGGGACGACATCTCGGCGGCCAAGGACAGCGGAGCGATTCTCTAGGAGACGCCAATGAAGCTCGAAGCGGTCATCTACGAACGTGAGCCGCCGATCGCGCGGATCATTCTCAACCGCCCGGACAAGGCCAACACCAAGGACGCGCAGCTCGTGCAGGAGGTCGACGCCTGCCTGCGGGAGGCCGACCGCGACAAGGACATCAAGGTCGTCATCCTGAAGGCCAACGGCAAGGGGTTCTGCGGCGGGCACGTCGCACGGTGGGGTCCGGACGAGAATCCCTACCCCGATTTCGGGGACACGTTCGAAGATCTCTACAAGGGCACCGCCGACTTGTTCCTCTGGCCGACGCTGTACCTGTGGGAGTTCCCGAAGCCGACGATCTCGCAGATCCACGGCTACTGCATGGGCGGCGGCATTTATCTCGGCCTGCTCACCGATTTCTGCGTCGCATCCGAGGATGCGTACTTCCAGATGCCGCTCGCGCAGAGCCTCGGCGAGCCCGGTGGCCACACGATGATCGAGCCGTGGCTGCTGATGAACTGGCATCGCACCATGGACTGGCTGCTGCTGGCGCCCACGCTGTCCGCGCAGGAGGCTCTGGAGTGGGGCTTGCTGAACAAGGTGGTGCCCCGCGATCAGCTCGAGGACACCGTCGAGGAGATGGCCCGCAAGATCGGCCAGATTCCGCTGACCACGTCAATGGCGGTGAAGAACAACGTCAAGCGGGCCTACGAGCTGATGGGTATGCGGGTGCATCTTCAGGTGAGCCACATCCTGACGAACATGGTCGGCGCGGCCACCGACGTTCAGGAACGACGGCGTTTGTTGATCGAATCCGGCAAGAAGCCAAGGGATTTCATCGAGGAGCAGACGTGAAACTTCTTCTCGCGAACAGACGTAAACCTGCCCTTTTCCCGTCGAAAATGGGCAGGTTTGCGTCTGCTCGGCGGTAACTACTGACCGGCGGCGTGGCGGGCGGCGACATACCCGAAGATCATCGTGTTGGCGATGCTGCCGCCTGCGCCCAGATAGTTCCGGCCCATCACCGTCGCGGTGATATTGCCTGTCGCGTAGAGACCTTCGATCACCTGGTCCTGCTCGTCCAACACCTGGGCGTGCTCGTTGGTGATCACTCCCCCGCACGTCCCGACGTCGGCGGGGAACACCCTGGTCGCGTAGTACGGCGCTGTGTCGAGCGGTCCGACCGCGGCGTTCGGCTTGTAACCCGGATCGCCGAGGCAGATGTTGTAGGCCGACTGCCCACGTCCGAAGTCGGGGTCAAGGCCCTTGGCGGCGAATTCGTTGAACCGCTTGACCGTCTGCTCCAACGCGTCGGCAGGCACATCCATTTGCCGTGCCAGATCGGCGATCGTTGAGGCGCGCTTGACCGCGCCCTGTTCGATCAGGGACTCCGACAGGCTGCGCTTCTTCAGCGGATTCGCCCCCGACACGTAGCGCCGGACGTAGCCCTCGTCGAACACCTGCCAGCAGGGCACCGCCTTGTTCGCGTACATCGCCTTGCCGACTTCGACGTAGGAGTTCGACTCGTTGCAGAACCGCTTGCCGGTGCCGTCGACGTAGATGGCGCCGGGCCGCTGCCGTCCAGATCCCAGCGACGCCGCCCCGGGATCCTGAATGAAGACCATAGGTAGCCACCATGCTTCGTCGAGCAGGTCCGTCTTCGCACCCAGCGCCATTGCCGTCTGCAGTACCTCCCCGGTGTCGCCGGCGTTGGCGATCGACCACTTGCCCTCGTTGGGCTGGTCGCCGCTGTATCGGCGGCGCATGTCGGCGTTGCGGCTGAACCCGCCGGCGGCGAGCAGCACCCCCTTGCGCGCCTGGATGTTCATCGTCGTGCCGTCGCGCGTCACGCGCGCGCCGACCACCCGCCCGTCTTCGACGATGAGGTCGTCCATGGCGGTGTCGGTCCAAATCGGTGGCTGGCCGCTTACTCCCACTGACGGCTTACCGTCGAAGTTCATCAGCGCCTTCAGGATCTGCCCGATCAGCGACGCACCGTTGGTCAGGATTTCACGGTTTCGGAGGCGGGCCGCCCTGGTGCGCAGGAACACTCGCATCGCGATCCCAAACGCCCGGGACGAACGGTTGAAGTACTGCACCGCGCGCAACTCGTTGGTCTTGATCACGAACCCGTAGTTCTTGGCCATCGACGGCTGGATCTTGTCACTCCAATCCCCGAGCTGCGCTGCGTCATACGGGATGCCCTCAACCGAGCGCCCGGCGGCGTTGCCACCCTTGTGGTTCGGGTAGTAATCGCTCCAACCGGGGCACCGCACCAGCCGGACACCGTTGTCGACAAGCAGGTTGATCATCGCGCTACCGGCGGTCAGGAATGTCTCACGGCGCGCGACCGACGACGCCTCCCCGATATCGCCGACCACGTCATCGAAATAGGCCATGCCGTCCTCGTGGGAGTCGGCAATTCCGCATGCACGCATCAGCGGGTTGTCGGGCAGCCACACCATGCCGCCCGACATTCCGGTCGATCCGCCGACGAGACTCTGCTTTTCGACCACCAGCGGTTCGATCCCCGCATCGAGCGCGGCCAGGGCAGCGACCATTCCGCCACCGCCACTCCCCGCTATCAGTAAGTCGACGGACGCGTCCCAATTCACCATGCGCGAACCTTCTCCGACAGCCCGAGCTCGGCGACGGGCACGTCGATCGTCGTATTGGTGCGCTGTATGGCGGGCACCAGCTGGTCGTACGGCAGGCCGGCGATGAAGCCATCGATGACTCGCTCGAAGTTCGAGATCAGGCCCTCGATCTGGTCGGACAGCCGCATGTACTCGAATCCCTTGGCGTGCAGCCCCTTCTGCTGCCGAGGCAGGTTCGAGAAGTCCTGGGCCGGAATCATCGGCCAGCTCGGATCGTCGGGAGCCAGCGGTTGCGGCGCGGCGGGCTTACCGGGCGCTCGATCGTTCGGGTAGCGGGTGAGCGACCAGACCTCGAACAGCGTCTCCTCCGGCCCTAGGGGACGAATGCGATACGACGACGCGCTGCTGTACTGGGGAAGGATGAAGTAGTGCGGGAAGCAGAACCCGATCGGGTCGATGACGCGTCGCCGCTCCAGATCGTTGAGGTCGGGAAAATCGCAGTCGCGCGCCCTGTGCCAACTGGTGACCGCATCATTGACCGCGCCGCGCCAGGTCGCCATCGCTTCGGCGGGATCGTCCGGGAGCGACATGTGTTGCAGGCCTTCGGCAATGCGGATGTCGTTCTCGTGCGTCATACCGCCCATGCCGGACCCCAGCGTTCGCATGAAATACAGGCTCGCCTGCACCACCGGATGTACCGACGACGAATCCGGGCTGTACGCCGACGGCAACAGCTGCGGGTGCGTTTGGGGGACGTGGTAGCCCTCCATGAAGGCCGCCGTGGCCAGCTTCCAATTCACGGGTAGCAGGCAGGATTTCCACCACTCGGTGCGTAGCGCCTCCACCTTGAATTCGTCGTGGCGGGACCCGAACGGCTCGATGCAGTCACGCAGCGGGGGCGCATCGTCGTCGAGATTGATCCACGCGCATCCGCCCCACAGCTCGCATCGCACCGGCGTCAGTGCGAGATCATCGGCGTCGAGGTTGGCGTCGTCGAACATTTCGGAGCGCAACACGAAGGTGTTATTGCCGTCGAGTCCCCAGCACCACCCGTGGAACGGACAGACGAAGCTGCGACGGGTCCCGCTACCCTCGATGAGCTTCATGCCGCGGTGTCGACACGCGTTGTAGTAGGCACGCACGGTGCTGTCGTCGACGCGAACGACGATGATCGACTGGTCGAGGATCTCGTACTCGACGAAATCGCCCGGCTTGGGGACCTCTTCGAGGCGGCACGCCATCTGCCAGACCCTCGGCCAGAACAACTCCGTCTCCAGCGCATAGAAGTCCGGGTCGAAATACCGCTGTTTGGGGATGCGGTCCACGCTGCGCACCGCCCACGGCACCGGCAGCGGTGTCCACTCCACATCGGTCATGCACTCACCCCATCACGCCCCCGCGGACAGTTTTCCTATCTTAGCAAAAATAGCAAGACGGGCCGGAGCGCACGGCAACGGAGTTGAGACCGCCGCGCCTCAGTTCAGGGAGTAGAACCGCTGGGCATTCAGCCCGCCGATCTTCGCGCGGGAGTCCTCGCCGATATCCGGCCGACTTCTCAAATGCTCTGTGCTGTGCGGCCATTCACCATCCCAGTGGGGATAGTCGCTGGCGAACATGATGAAGTCGTCGCCGAGTACATCGATGACGCCGGGCAGGATCGGCTCCTCGGGCTCGCACGTCGTCCAGATATTCCCCGCGCGCAGGTACTCTCCCGGGTCGCGCTGCCAGCCGCCGTCGATCCAATGGCCGCGCTTCTCGAAGTGTTCGTGCAGCCGGTCGATGAAGAACGGCACCCATCCCACCCCGGCTTCGAGAAACGCGACCCGCAGGTCGGGATGCCTGTCGAAGACGCCACCGGAGATGAGCGCGGTCATCGCCGTCATCTGGTCGAACGGGAAGCTCACACAGTGCACCTGGATGTAGTTGGTGAACCGGTCGACGCCCACTTTCGGCAAATGCATGCCCGGGGCGCCGTGGATGCCCAGGGGCATGTCGAGTTCGACGGCGGCGGCATAGAACGGATCGAGGTCGGGATGGTCGAGGTTGCGTGTCTTCAGCGCCGGCGGGACGTGGCTCGCGACGAGTCCGAGGTCCTTGGCCTCACGCATCACGTCGACCGCCACAGCGCCGTGTTCGATCGGGGTCACCGCGATTCCGCGCAACCGCCCGCCCGACGAGCGGCAGTAGTCGGCGATCCACTGGTTGTACAGCCGCGCGAAACCCGCGGCGAACTCGGGGTCTTCCAGCGTCGGCACGCACAGTCCCAGGCTCGGGTACAGCACCATCGTGTCGATCTGGTCTCGGTCGGCGTCTCCGAGCACGCCTTCAGGAGATGAGTAGTCGATGCCCGGCGCCGTCGACAGACCGTGTTCCCGGGGACAGCCGGCGCCCGGACCGTCGGACTCCGGGTAGTTGCGGCCCTCGATGACGAGGGCTCGTCCGTCTTCTCTGGGCACGATGAGTTCGGGCCAGCGCCGCATCGCCTCGACCGCAAGCGATGCTCCCTCGGCGACGTGACCGTCGGCGTCAATGATCCTCATTGGTGGATGCTAGAACTACCACCATGCCAAGCGAGACCATCCAGCAATTACTTCGCGAACGCGCGACGTCGGACTCCGTTGCGGTGAAGTACGGCGACGCCACGTGGACCTGGCGTGAACATCTGAGCGACGCGTCGGCCCGCGCCGCCGCGCTGCTCGCCATCGCCGACTACGACCGCCCACTGCACGTCGGCGTCCTGATGGGCAACAGCCCGGAATTCCTGAACCAGATGGCTGCCGCGGGCATCGGCGGCTATGTGCTGTGCGGCATCAACTCGACAAGGCGAGGCGATGCGCTGGCGGCCGACATCCGGCGCGCCGACTGTCAGATCGTGGTGACCGATGCCGAACATCGGCCCTTACTCGACGGTCTCGACCTCGACGGAGTGCAGGTCCTCGACACCTCGACCGACGACTGGGCGCGGATGCTCGAGTCCGCCGGTGACCTCACGCCCTTCCGCGAGGTCGAACCGATGGACACCTACATGTTGATCTTCACGTCGGGGACGAGCGGCAACCCGAAACCCGTACGAGTGTCGCATTTCATGGTGTTGATGTCGGGCCAGGCCCTCGTCGAGAAGTTCGAGGTCTACGAGGACGACACCTGCTACCTGTCGATGCCGCTGTTCCATTCCAATGCGTTGGTGGCGGGCTGGGGCGTGGCGCTGGCCAGGGGCGCGGCGATGGCGCCCGCGAAGTTCTCGGCGTCGAGCTTCGTCGAGGACATCCGCCGCTACGGCGCCACCTACATGAACTACGTCGGCAAGCCGCTGGCCTACATCCTGGCCACGCCCGAACAACCCGGCGACGCGGACACGACGTTGCGCATCGCGTTCGGCAACGAAGCCAGCGACCGGGATATCGAAGCGTTTCAGCGGCGCTTCGGCTGCACGGTGTGGGACGGGTTCGGCTCCACCGAGAACGCCGTGATCATCACGCGCGAGGAGGGCACGCCGAAAGGCTCACTCGGTAAAGGGTTTCCGGGGGTGGCGATCTACAACTCCGAGACCGTCACCGAATGTCCGACGGCACAGTTCGACGCCGACGGTGCAATCATCAACGCCGACGAGGCGATCGGTGAACTCGTGAACACCGACGGGCAGGGCTTTTTCACCGGTTACTACAACGCCGACGATGCGACCGCCGAGCGCATGCGCCACGGCATGTACTGGTCGGGCGACCTGGCCTACCAGGACGCCGACGGCTGGATCTATCTCGCCGGCCGCAGCGGCGACTGGTTACGCGTCGATGGTGAGAACATGGCCGCCGCTCCGATCGAGCGCATTCTCATCCGATTGCCCGATATCAACCTGGTCGCCGTCTATGCGGTGCCGGATGAAAGCGTCGGCGACCAGATCATGGCGGCGATCGTGCTCAACGACGGCGCGACGCTGACCCCCGAGGATTTCGCGGCTTTCCTTGCCGCGCAGTCCGACCTGTCGCCCAAGGGTTGGCCGCGATATGTGCGCATCGCAGGCGAGCTGCCGACGACCGCGACGCACAAGGTCCTCAAGCGGGAACTCGCGGCGCAGGGCCCGACCGCAGGTGACGGCGAACTCTGGGTGCGGGACCCGCGCGGCACCCGCTACGAGCGCGCCTAGACAGCGACTTGTGCACGTTTAGGCGCGGTGAGCGCTCCTAAACGTGCACAAATCGCAAGTTTTAGTACTGGCCGAGCGGACGGCAAAGGTTGGTGATCGGGTTCCAGTACTGACCGGGCGCACAGTTGAGCGGCACCGAGTTCTTGCAGGTGTTCGAACCTGGATCCCAGTACTGCCCCGGCGGGCAGTTGAGGGGCTGCGCCCCACCGGAGGCTGCCGTAACGACCGAGAGAATGGGCGCGCAGACAGCCGCGACGATTGCCGGACGAATTAGCTTTGACATGCTCATCAGCTTTGCCCGATTTCGGCGCTTTCAAACCGAAAGCAGTTCCGCTCAGCCCACGACGATCCGCAGCTTTTCCCAGCCGCGAACGGTCGATGTCGGTGCGAGCTGCGCGGTTTCGTAGTCGATGTCCCACTCCGGCCACCGGTTGAGCAGCTCGTCGAGCGCGACACGTCCCTCGAGCCGGGCCAGGTTGGCGCCCAGGCAGTAGTGCAGACCCTTACCGAATGTCAGATGCGAACCGCTGCGGTGGATGTCGAAGGTATCGGGATTCTCGTAGCGCTCCGGATCGCGATTGGCGGCGCCGAAGAGCAGCAGCATCGCACTGCCGGCGGGCACCGTTTGTCCGTAGGCCTCGAAATCCTTTGCCATGTAACGGGCTACGTGCGGTCCCGTCGGCTCGAAGCGCAGTGTCTCGTCGATCGCGGGGATCAGCAGCGAGCGGTCAGCCGCGATCTCGCGGCGCTGATCCGGATGTTCGGCCAGCACCTTGGCCAGCCAGCCGATGAGCCTGCCGGTCGTCTCGTTGCCCGCGCCCGCGACCACCTGGGTGTAGTGCAACACCTCCTTGCGATGCAGCTTGCGCGTCACCCCGTCCTCGTCGGTGAACTCGACGTTGAGCAGCGCCGTCATCAGATCGTCGGAAGGGTTCTTCGAACGCCACTCGACGTAGTCGGCGTACATCCTGCCGTCGGCGATGGCGTCGGCCTTGGCGACCTTCATCGGCGCACCCGGCTTGGTCCGTAGGTTGGCGTCGTTGCGGTCCCGGAAGCCGACCTGGTCGGATTCGGGGATGCCCAGCAGCATCCCGATCACCCGCATCGGCATCATCGCGGCGAGTTCGGCCACGATGTCGAAGCTCTCGGAACCGACAAGGGGGTCAAGGCAATTGATGCAGTAGTTGCGAATCTGATCTTCGATCTCGGCCATTCGCCGCGGCGTGAAGACCCGCGACATCAAGCCGCGCAGCATGGTGTGGATCGGCGGGTCTTCGAACATCATCACGCCCTTGGGCATGTCGAAATCCGACTTCACCAGTTCGAGGATGTCGCTGCGCTGATTGGAGAACGTTTCCCAGTTGTTCAGGGATTTCTCGACGTCGACGTAACGCGACAGCGCCCAGAAGTCGTAGCGCTCGTTGTAATAGAGCGGCGCCTCCTCGCGCAGCCGCGAATACGTCGGATACGGGCTCGCCACGATGCCGACGTCGTAGGGGTCGTAGTACACCTTGGTGTCATCAGCGGTTCTCACGTCAATTCCCTTATTTCAGAAGGCTGCCGGCGTCGACGGGCAGGGTGACGCCGGTGATGTAGCGAGCTTCGTCGGAGGCCAGGAACAGCACCGCATTGCTGATGTCGACGGGCTCGACCCACGGGATCGGCAGGAAGTGGAACGACTGGCAGATCGGCGCCAGGTCGTCGGGGCCCGGGTTTTCCAGGTCGGGCCGAAACAGTTTGTAGGTGGGCTCGTTCATCAGGAGCGGCGTGCACACATGGGTCGGGTGCACGGTGTTGACGCGAATGTTCTTGGCGCCCAGTTCGACTGCGAAAGTCCGCATCAGGCCGACGACCCCGTGTTTGGCGGCGATGTAGTGGCCGACCTGAGGGTAGGCCTTCGTGCCGCCGACCGAACTGGTGATGATGATCGAGCCGCTGCCGCGGGCGAGGAGGTGCGGCACCGCGGCCTTGACCGTCTTCCACACTCCCCCGAGGTTGATGTCGATGGTCTCGTCCCAGATGTCCTCGCGCATCTTGTGCAACTTGACGCCGGTGGTGCCGATGCCGGCGTTGGCGACGACGATGTCGAGCCCGCCGAGTTGTTCGACGCCGCTGTCGAGGGCGGCCTTCAGCGCGTCGTAGTCGCGGACGTCCACCTCGGCGGTCACGATGCGACGGTCCAGATTCTTCACCATGTCCGCGGTCTCGGCGAGGTCCTCGGGCGTGGCGGCCGGCGCTGTCGAATCGTCGAAGCCCCGGCAGATGTCGATCGCGATGATGTCGGCGCCCTCCTGGGCCAGCCGTACCGCGTGGCTGCGGCCCTGGCCGCGCGCCGCACCGGTGATGAACGCGACCTTGCCTATGAGTCGACCAGCCATCCAGACGCTCCTCGATCGTTGGGCGAACCCTCTGTGGATAACTTGTTGGGCGATCGCCCAACATCTAGACTGCGGCCATGTCTAGCAGCACCACAGGTGAGCGGTCAAGGGGTGGACGCACGTCGGCGACTCGCGATGCCCTTATCAAGGCGACTGCCCAAGTCATGATCGAGGAGGGCTACGCTGCGGCGACGTCGCGGCGGGTGGCGGCCAAGGCCGGCGTCAAGCCCGCACTGGTGCACTACTACTTCCCGAGCATGGACGATCTGTTTCTCGCCGTACTGCGTGACGGCGCCGAGACCAATCTCGAGCGCCAGCGCCAGGCCCTCGCCGATGACGAGCCCCTGCACGCACTGTGGCGCCTGAACAGCACCCACGGGGCACGGCTGTTCATGGAGTTCATGGGGCTGGCCAATCACCGCAAGGAGATCAGAAGCGAGATCGCGGCCTATGCCCAGCGATTCGGCGACGTGGAGGAAAGCGCGGTCACGCTGGCGATGCGCGCCCACGGCGTCGACATGGGGGCCTTTCCGCCGGTGGTGATGTCTATGATCGTCACCAGCCTGGCGCGGATCGTGTTGCTGGAACGCGGGCTCGGCATCACCCGAGGTCACGACCAAGCCGAAGCCTTCATCGAGCGGTATCTGGAGCGGTTCGAACTGCCATCAATGTGACGGGAGTCACACCGTCCAGACGGTGGTGGGCAGCAGCACAAAAACTTGAGATAACCTGTGCCGGGTGAGAACTTATACGGGCTAAGTTACGCACATCTGATTCACAGCGACGGATACGAAACTAGAGGGCGCATATATGGGTGGCACGGGTCGGGGGCGATCGGCATGATCGGCCTCGCCAAGAAAATCTGGATCCCGATTGTCATCGTGATCGTCGTGGCCGTCGCAGGGTTCACCGTCCACCGCATCCGCACCTTCTTCGGCGCTGACGGCATCATCGTCACCCCGAAGGTCTTCGCCGACGATCCTGAGCCCTTCGACCCCAAGGTCGTGAAGTACGAGATCTTCGGTACCGGCTCATACGCGGACATCAACTACTTGGATCTGGACGCCAAACCTCAGCGCATCGACGGCGCCGGGCTGCCGTGGTCACTGACGCTGCAGACCACCGCCCCGTCGGCAGCCCCGAACATCGTCGCCCAGGGCGACGGGTCCTCGATCACGTGCCGTATCACCGTCGATGACGAGATCAAAGACGAAAGAACGTCGAACGGCTTGAACGCACAAACCTTCTGCTTTGTTAAGTCCGCATGAGCGCGCCCACGAACGAAACCCCGACCGACGCGTTCCGACGTTCCAATCACGCTGCGAGGCCGTTCATCCCGCGGATGATCCGCGCCCTCGCCATCCCGATCATCCTGGGCTGGATCGCCGTCATCGCCGTGCTGAATGTGGTCGTGCCGCAGCTGGAAACGGTCGGCCAGATGCGAGCGATCTCGATGAGCCCGGATTCCGCGCCGTCGATGATCGCGATGAAGCGCGTCGGGGCGGTGTTCGAGGAGTTCAACTCCGACAGCTCGGCGATGATCGTGCTGGAGGGCGACAAACCCCTCGGTGAGGACACGCGCGCCTTCTACGGCGAGATGATCAAGAGGCTCGAAGCCGACAAGAAGCATGTGCAGAGCGTTCAGGACTTCTGGAGCGATCCGCTGACCGCCGCCGGCGCACAGAGCAACGACGGCATGGCCGCCTACGTCCAGGTCTACCTCGCGGGTAACCAGGGCGAGGCGCTGGCCAACGAGTCGGTCGAGGCCGTGCAGGACATCGTCGACGGCATGCAGCCACCACCGGGCGTCAAGGCGTTCGTCACCGGCCCGGCCGCGCTGGCCGCCGACCAGCACATCGCCGGCGACCGCAGCATGCGCATGATCGAGGCCGTCACGTTCACGGTCATCATCGTGATGCTGTTGCTGGTCTACCGATCGATCGTCACCGTGCTCTTGACGCTGGTCATGGTGGTGCTGCAGCTGTCGGCCGCTCGCGGTGTGGTGGCCTTCCTCGGCTACCACGAGATCATCGGGCTCTCGACCTTCGCGACCAACCTGCTGGTGACGCTGGCGATAGCCGCCGGTACCGACTACGCGATCTTCCTGATAGGCCGATATCAGGAGGCCCGCGCGGCCGGCGAGGACAAAGAGCAGGCCTTTTACACGATGTACCACGGCACAGCCCACGTGGTGCTGGGCTCCGGCATGACCATCGCCGGTGCCACCTTCTGTCTGAGCTTCACCAGGCTGCCGTACTTCCAGTCGCTGGGTGTGCCATTGGCGATCGGTATGACGGTTGGGGTCCTGGCCGCACTGACACTCAGCGCCGCGATCATCACCGTGGCGGGCCGGTTCGGCACGACGCTCGATCCCAAGCGCGCGCTGAGGGTGCGCGGATGGCGCAAGATCGGCGCTGCCGTCGTGCGGTGGCCCGGCCCGATCCTCGTGGCGACGATCGCCCTGTCGCTGATCGGGCTGTTGACCCTGCCCGGGTACCGCACCAACTACAACGACCGCAATTACCTGCCTGCGGACCTGCCCGCGAACGAGGGCTACGCGGCGGCCGACCGGCACTTCTCGCAGGCCCGGATGAACCCCGAGCTGCTGATGATCGAGAGCGACCACGATCTGCGCAATTCCGCCGACTTCCTCGTGATCGACAAGATCGCCAAGGCGGTGTTCCGGGTACCTGGCATTTCGCGGGTTCAGGCGATCACCCGGCCCGACGGTAAGCCGATCGAACACACGTCGATCCCGTTCCAGATCAGCATGCAGGGCACCACCCAGCAGATGAACCAGAAGTACCTTCAGGACCGCATGGCGGACATGCTCGTCCAGGCCGATGAAATGAATAAGACGATCGCGACGATGGAGAGGATGTCCGCCCTCACCAAGGAGATGGCGGCAACGACACACTCCATGGTGACGAAGATGAAGAGCATGACAGTCGATGTGGCGGAACTGCGGGACAACATCGCGAACTTTGACGACTTCTTCCGGCCGCTTCGCAACTACTTCTACTGGGAGCCGAAGTGCTTCAACATCCCGATATGTTGGGCGCTGCGGTCGATCTTCGACACCCTTGACGGCATCGACACGATGACCAAAGACATCCAAGAGCTGATCCCCGATATGGAGCGCCTGGATCAGTTGATGCCGCAGATGGTCACGTTGATGCCGCCGATGATCGACACGATGAAGACCATGCGCAGCATGATGCTGACGATGTATGCCACCCAGAAGGGCATGCAGGATCAGATGGCGGCGATGCAGGACAACTCGTCGGCGATGGGCGAGGCGTTCGACGCTTCGATGAACGACGACTCGTTCTATCTTCCGCCGGAGGTCTTCGACAACGCCGAATTCAAGAAGGGCATGGAGAACTTCATCTCCCCCGACGGCAAGTCGGTGCGGTTCATCGTCGCCCACGACGGCGACCCGATGACGCCGGAGGGCATCGAGCGGATCGATGCGATCAAACAGGCGGCCAAGGAAGCGATCAAGGGCACTCCGTTGGAGGGGTCGACGGTCTACCTGGCCGGCACTGCGGCGGTGTTCAAGGACATGTCCGACGGCAGCCTTTTCGACTTGATGATCGCGGCCATCGCGTCGCTCGGCCTCATCTTCGTGATCATGTTGATCATCACCCGAAGCGTGGTCGCCGCCGCCGTCATCGTCGGCACGGTGGTGATCTCGCTGGGCGCCTCGTTCGGGCTCTCGGTGCTGATCTGGCAGCACTTGATCGGCATCGAGCTGCACTGGATGGTGCTGGCGATGTCGGTGATCATCCTGTTGGCGGTCGGCGCCGACTACAACCTGCTGCTGGTATCCAGGCTCAAGGAAGAGCTTCATGCCGGCATCAACACCGGCATCATCCGGGCGATGGGCGGCAGTGGATCGGTCGTCACGTCGGCTGGCCTGGTGTTTGCTTTCACCATGATGTCAATGGCGGTCAGCGAACTCACAGTCATCGGACAAGTCGGAACCACCATCGGACTGGGCCTGTTGTTCGATACCCTGGTGATCCGGTCGTTCATGACACCGTCCATCGCGGCATTGATGGGCAAGTGGTTCTGGTGGCCACAACGAGTGCGAGCACGACCGGTACCGTCGCCGTGGCCCAAACCGCCACAGCAGATGGCACAGGTAGGCCCGGAGGGAGGACAGCAGTGAAGCGTTTGTTAGCCGGAATCGGTGCCGTCGCAGCAGCATTGGTGCTCGCGTCGCCCGCGCACGCCGACGTGGACACCGATTTCACCAACGAGCTGCACATCTACGGCATCTACGGGCAGAAGGACTACAACGCCTGGATCGCCAAGATCACGTGCAAGCGGTTGAACAAAGGCGTAGACACCACCGCGGCCGAGTCGGCCAAGTTCGTCCACGATCAATTGGTGAAGGACACCACCACCGAGCAAGCGTGGCAGTTCCTCGGAGCTGGTTTGCGCCTGTACTGCCCCGACAAGCTGCCTCTGCTCCAAGCCGGGCAATAGCGAGGAGAACGAAGTGTTACGCAAAGCGAGCATTGCGGCTACCGCGCTGAGCTGCGCCGCCATGATCTTTCCGGGAGTTGCCTCGGCGGACGCGACCGACGAGTATCCGATCCCGAGCCGGATCATGAAAACGACCTGCACCGTCGATCAATACATGGCGGCCACCCGTGACACCGACCCGGTGTACTACGAGCGTTACATGATCGACTACAGGAACCGGCCCGCGGATGTTCAGACGGGGGCCCGTAACCGGATCTACTGGTTCTTCTCCCTCGATTACGCTGGTCGCAGGCAGTATTCGGAGAACACGGCCACGAACGTGTACTACGAGCAGATGGCTACGCGCTGGGGCAACTGGGCGAAGTTGTTCTTCAACAACAAGGGCGTCGTCGCACACGCCACCGACGTCTGCATGAACTACCCGCCGAACGATCCCTCCGTCTGGACCTGGACTACCACCTAAGGCAGCGCGGCCTGCGCGGGCAGTGCGCTAAGGGGTTGATCGCAACCGCGCGATCAACCCCTTAGGACACAGACCGCGCGTTGCGAAAGCCGATCAAGGCAGCGCGGCGAAAAACGGGCTGGCCGGTGCCTGCGTGGGTGGCGGCGACGGCGTCGCCGTCTGGGTGACCGGCGCCTCTGCTGCGAGTACCGGAGCTGCCAGTACCGGGGCTACCCCAGGTAGATGCAGGCTGTCCTGGTCCGGCAGATGCTGGGTCTGCTCCGGCAGGTGTGGGACCTCAGCGGGCACCGGCAGGTGCGCGACCTCGGCCGGCTCCCCCGCGACCGGCGCCTCGGGAATGTCGGTAACGGGCGCTTCCGGCGCTTCCGTCATCGGCGCCTCCGATGCGTCCGGAACGGCCAGCGGCTCGGCGGTGACGGGCGCTTCGGGTGCCGGCACCTCCGCGACAGGCCATGGCGCACCGGCAGGGAGCGGCGCGGACTGTGCCATCCGCTTCATGACGCTTTTGGCCGGCTGCGGCTCGACGGGCACCGTGACAGCTTGGACAGTCTCCAACGTCGTCGACGAATTGGCCCCCGGCTGGTTCTCCGGCGACGTGGCACCTGGCTGGTTGATGAGCACAGGCACCGGTACGAACAGCACGCCTGCGACGAGTACGACGGCAGCGCGGGCAGGAGAACTGAACCAGGACAGCTTCTGGCCGAGTCTTGGGGCATCGATGTGCTTATGCACCAACGGTATTGCGGCCGTCGTGTCAGTTGACCGCACCGCGAGCGCGGCCCCACGCGCGAGCACCAACTGTGCTTCGTTGGTCGTCACGACCGACATGGGCAATGCGTCACTGAGCCGTCCCGACATCAGCTCGAGGTCCCCGCGAGAGCCGACGAGGAACAGATGCTCGGGGTCCAGATGATTGGTTTCGAAAGCCTCCTGCAGCCACCGACTCAGGCCGTCCTCGTTTTCCCGTGTGTGGGTCGCGAAGGTACGAACGGCGCCATATCCGAAGGACAACAGAGTCGCGGCCGACGGCTCGACGACGCAGACTGCCGCCTTCTCGAACCCCAGAGCTCCGGCGTAAGCGCACGCCCACGTCCTTGCGGCTTCAGAGAGGCGGACCGACGCGATGTTTTCGAACCCCAGGTCGGGCAGCGCCGTCAGCAGCTGGCTCGCCGTCGCGGCGGCGTCGGGGGTCCAGGTCAGCCCCATGGATGTCAGCTCGTGGCCGCTCGCGGCTGCGATAGCCAACACGCCGCGGACCGCGGTGACGTGGCTCGAGATGTCTACGGACTCTCCTGAACCGGTGGCGACATCGAACACGTCGTGATCGAGGGTGTTCGCGTCTACGCCGAGCCCGTCGAGCAGAACCCATCCGACGCTGCTCGACGTCACGGAAAGCCCCAGTACCGTTTCCACCGCTTCCCCACCACCTTCGTCGGCGAACACATCTGGCCGGTCCAACCTGGCCACCACCCGTCGCTGCGCCCCCGCGCGAAGCTAACCGGGTAGTATTTGCTTGTACCTGTGCGACGCAGTCGACACGAGCTGCGACAACTCACACGCTAAGGCATATGGCGTCGTCTCGCGCGGTGTATTGCCAGGTCGGGGGCCCGATCAGCACCTCAGCGCCAAAATCAGGCGCCCCGTGGGCCCCGCGTTAGCTATTTCAAACCATGCAACGCGGCAGTCCCGGCTGTCACGCAAGATCACTAACGGAACAAATCGAAGTTTGCTGCACAGTGATCTTGTTAACGCATGCGTCAGTTTTTCGGGTGATTCGCAAGGACCGATTGTGACATCTCGGCGTCCCGGAACGACGTAAGAGTATGACGACGATTCTGCGCATTCTCGGGCTCCTGGGCCTCACCGCCACCGCCCTGCCACTCACTCTGGCGACCGCGCCAACCGCGGCCGCGGCTCCTTGTCCCGACGTCGAAATCGTGTTCGCTCGTGGTACCACCGAACCGCCCGGCGTCGGCGGTATCGGGCAGGCGTTCGTCGACTCGCTGCGTTCACGCCTCGGCGAGCGCTCTGTGGGTGTGTATGCGGTCAACTACCCCGCGAGCCGGGACTTCGGCCGCAGCACGCCCGCGGGCCGCGACGACGTGAGCGCTCACGTGCAGTCGATGGCCACGACGTGCCCGAATACCCGGATGGTGCTCGGCGGCTACTCCCAGGGGGCCGCAGTAGTCGACCTGGCCACCGCCGCGATGCCACCTGCCGTCGCCGACAACGTCGCCGCGGCCGCGATCTTCGGCGGTCCGAGGAGCAGCTTCGCCGATTCGCTGTCACCCGGTCCGCTACCCCGCGTCGCGCCGCTCTACGCCGGGAAGACCGTGGAGATGTGCGTGCCGAACGACCCGATTTGTTTCGAAGGCGGACGGGATTGGGGTGCGCACGGCGCCTACGTCCGGTCGGGAATGGTCGATCAGGCGGCTTCGTTCGCTGTGGGGCTGCTGTGAGTGGCCGCTGGCGGGCCCGATCTGGTAGGAACTAAGGCAAGCTTAACAATCCAGGGAGGAGCTCCGCGAGGTGCCCAACTGTGTTCAGGCTGGGCTCATTAGCAGCGGAAGCGCCCCTTCGCGCGCGACGACACTCCGATGAGCGCTCCGACCCAAGATCCGCTGGCCCCGCACGCGCAGAAGCGCCGCAAAGGCCTTGCCAAGTGGATCCGCATGTTCTCCGTGCCGATCATCATCGGGTGGGTCCTCATAGTCGCCCTGCTCAACGTCACCGTGCCGCAATTGGAAGTGGTCGGCCAGATGCGGTCGGTGTCGATGAGCCCGGCCGAAGCGCCGTCGGTGATCGCGATGAAGAAGGTCGGCGAGGTCTTCGAGGAGTACAAATCCGATAGCGCGGTGATGATCCTCCTCGAAGGGGACAAGCCGCTGGGCGCGGATGCGCACAAGTACTACGACGAACTGGTCGACAAACTCGAGGCCGACACCAAACACGTCGAGCACGTTCAGGACTTCTGGGGCGATCCGCTGACGGCGGCCGGCGCGCAGAGCGCCGACGGCAAGGCCGCATACGTGCAGGTGTACCTCGCCGGCAACATGGGCGAGGCGCTGTCCAACGAGTCGGTGGAGCAGGTCATCGAGCTCGTCGACGGGCTGGAACCGCCGCCGGGCGTGAAGGTCTACGTGACTGGCGGCTCGGCGCTGGTCGCCGATCAACAGATCGCGAGCGACCGAAGCGTCCGGGTGATCGAACTGGTCACCTTCGCGGTGATCATCACGATGCTCTTGCTTGTTTATCGATCGATACGAACCGTTCTGCTCGTACTCGTGATGGTGGTCCTCACGCTGTCTGCGACGCGAGGGGTGGTGGCGTTCCTCGGCTATCACGAACTGATCGGGTTATCGACGTTCGCCACGAACCTGCTTGTCACACTCGCGATAGCCGCGGCGACGGACTACGCGATCTTCCTCATAGGCCGTTATCAGGAGGCGCGCACTCTCGGTGAGGACCGAGAGTCGGCCTTCTACACGATGTTCCACGGCACCGCGCACGTCGTGCTCGGCTCGGGTATGACCATCGCGGGGGCGACCTTCTGCCTGTCCTTCACACGGTTGCCGTACTTCCAGACGCTGGGCGTTCCGCTGGCCGTGGGCATGGCCACCGGCGTGCTCGTCGCCCTGACGTTGGGGCCGGCGATCATCACCGTGGCGAGCAGGTTCGGCCTGCTGGAACCCAAGCGCGCCATGCGCATTCGGGGCTGGCGCAAGATCGGTGCCGCCATCGTCCGGTGGCCGGGTCCGGTTCTGCTCGCGACGATCGCGCTGTCCCTCGTCGGACTCTTGACGTTGCCCGGGTACCAACCCAACTACAACGACCGCAAATACCTCCCGCCCGACCTGCCCGCGAACCTGGGCTTCGCGGCGGCCGAACGCCATTTCTCGCCGGCGACCATGAATCCCGAGCTGCTGCTCATCGAAACCGACCACGACCTGCGCAACTCCGCGGACTTCCTGGTGATCGACAAAATCGCCAAGGCCATCTTCCGGGTGCCCGGAATCGGCCGCGTTCAGGCGATCACCCGCCCCGACGGTAAACCCGTGAAGTTCAGCACGATTCCGGCGCAGATGAGTCTGGGTGGCGTCGGCCAGGACCTGAACCGCAAGTACCTGCAGGACCGCATGGACGACATGCTGAAGCAGGCCGACGAAATGCAGGTCACCATCGACACGATGACCCGCATGTCGAACCTGATGGGCGAGATGAGTGCGACGACGCACAGCATGGTGGAGAAGACGCGCACCATGACCGTCGACATCGCCGAATTGCGGGACTACATCGCGAATTTCGACGACTTCTTCCGTCCCATCCGCAACTACTTCTACTGGGAACCGCACTGCTACAACATCAACCTCTGTTGGTCGATGCGGTCGGTGTTCGACACGATCGACGGCGTTGACACCACGACCGAGGCCGTCCAGGACCTGCTCCCCGATCTCGAGCGGCTCGATTCGCTGATGCCGCAACTACTGGCGTTGATGCCGCAGCAGATCGAGACGATGAAGACGATGAAGAACATGATGCTGACGATGCACGCCACGCAGGGAGGCATGCAGGATCAACAGGCTGCGCTGTCGGAGAACCAGTCGGCCATGGGCGACGCGTTCAACGACTCGTGGAACGACGACACGTTCTATCTGCCGCCGGAGATCTTCGACAACGAAGAGTTCAAGCGCGGCATGGACAGCTTCATCTCACCGAACGGTAAAGCGGTTCGGATGATCATCCAGCACGAGGAAGATCCGCTCAGTGCTGACGGCATCGAGCGCATCGAGGCCATCAAGCACGCGGCCAAGGAAGCGATCAAGGGCACGCCCCTCGAGGGTTCCACGATCTACCTCGGCGGAACCGCGGCGTCGTTCAAAGACATGCAGGACGGCAACAATTACGACCTGATGATCGCGGCGATCCTCGCACTTGCACTGATCTTCACCATCATGCTGATCATCACTCGCGCCGTCGTCGCGGCGGCGGTCATCGTCGGCACCGTGGTGCTGTCGCTGGGCGCATCGTTCGGCCTGTCGGTGCTGATCTGGCAGCACGTGCTCGGCATCGAACTGCAGTTCATGGTCATGGCGATGGCGGTGATCATCCTGTTGGCGGTGGGCGCCGACTACAACCTGCTGCTCGTCGCGCGTCTGAAGGAGGAACTGCACGCGGGCGTGAACACGGCGATCATCCGCGCGATGGGTGGGAGCGGGTCGGTCGTCACCTCAGCCGGTTTGGTGTTCGCCTTCACGATGATCTCGATGACGGTGAGCGAGCTGACAGTGGTGGCGCAAGTCGGATCGACGATCGGAATGGGCCTGCTGTTCGACACTCTGGTGATCCGCGCGTTCATGACCCCGTCGATCGCGGCCCTGATGGGCAAATGGTTCTGGTGGCCGCAGGTGGTGCGTGCCAGGCCGCGCCCGGTGCCGTGGCCCAAGCCCCCGGAGCAGCTCGCCGAACGTTAAACGGTTGTGGTCGTTGCGGATTGGGAAGACTTCGCTCCGGCGCAGATCCGCGCGGCAGCGCCCGCGGTGACGAAGCACGCAAGGGTGACGAGCCCGTAGAGGTCGCCCAGACCGTTCTTGGCGAGCAATACCAGCGACACTCCGGCGAGGACGATCAGCACACCGGCGGCGGTCGACCGGGCGCCGGTGGCGGCGACGGGCGCGTCCCACCACGGCAGTCGGCGATGTTCGAGCGGCGAGAGCAGCATGAACATGGCGAGCATCACGACCGCGAACACCACGGCACGCAGCGCAAGCATGGCCCAAAAGTACGGGGCGTCAACATCATAGGCGTCCAGACCGAAGGCGTGCAGCGTGAAGGTGGCCACCGCGATCGCGGGGATGTGCCAGAGATACAGCGTCATCGCTCCCGCGTTGCCTGTCGCGACGATGTACCAGACGCGCGGACGCTGAGCCCAGCGCCGAATCGGGCCCGCGAGGGCGATGAACGCGAACGACATCCAGGTGCAGTGCAGCGCGAGCAACAGCGTCGGCGGCGACACGTTCGAGATCCGTTCGGTCCCAGTGACAACCAGGGAGACCTCGTAGGGGCCGACGGCCGCGATCACGAGTTGCGCGGAGAATGCGGATGCGGCGACGACGAGCGCTGTGCGCGCGCGGATCAGGTGTCGTGCGTAGGCCACCCCGATCACCATCGGGATCAGCCAGACGATGACGAAGTTCGCGACGCCCGCCATCGGTGCGCCGACCGCGAATCGAATCGCGTCGAATCCCGCGGAGACGGCTATCAGTACGCCGACGATCGCGGCGACCGCGCGACCGGTCGACATCCGGGTCAGGGCGGGGACGAAGGCCAGCACCACGAGGTAGACACCGAGGAACCACAGCAGGGCCACGCATTCGCGGCCGATGCTCGCCGCGGAATCGGCGCCGAGCACGTAGTAGGTCACCACAATCCCGATCGACCATGCGGCGAGATACCAGAAAACGGGGCGGCACAGCCGCTGCGCGCGTTTGACCAGCCAGGTGCCCCACGACGAGCCCGAATGCCAGCCGTAGGCGCCCGCCGCACCGCCTGCCAGGAAGAACAGCGGCATGACCTGCACGATCCAGGTGACGGGCGCGATCGCGGGCAGTTCGCCGAGCAGGTTGCCGATCCGCAGCCCGCTGTCGATGGTGGCGAGCAGCAGTGCGCAGTGGCCGAACATGACGACCACGAGGGCGGCGAGCCGGGCGACGTCGACAGCGCGGTCACGGTCGGCCGGCGTCTCGGCAGCGACCCTGCCGGCACGGGACCCGGGCTTGGTGAGCGTCATGCGTACAGGATGCCGTGCCGTGGACAACCGCGGATGAGTAGTACTACGCGCTCGGCGCCAACACACCGCGATCGAGAACTTTTTGGGATTGTCGGTGGCGTAGAACTTGCTGGCCGTCGGGTCGTCGGGGCCTAAGAGAACATTACGAGAGCACGAAGACGGCACTACCGTGTCAGAGACGACAGTAAAGTGCTCTCCCGTGGCGAGAAACCTGTTAGCTAACGGCCGTGGCCGCTGGTTGGCGATCGTGGTTTCGTTGGTCGTCTCCGGCGCCATGCTGTACGCCCAGAATGCCGATGCGCCGCACAGCGAGAAGCCGGTGGCGGTGGCGCCGATGTCACCCGAATCCACTCCGCCCGCTGCGCCGAGGGTCCCGGTGCCCGCGGAGGCCGAACTGCTGGCCGCGAGCGCGCCCGCCGCTGCACGAGAGCTTCCGTTCGAGCTGCCCAAGGGCGTCGCGCCCGAGAACGGTTTGCAGGTCAGGACCATTTGGGCCGCCCGCGCGATCAGCGTGATGTTCCCCGAGATCACCACCATCGGCGGGCATCGGCAGGACCCGTTGCGATGGCATCCCGAAGGTCTGGCGATCGACGTCATGATCCCGAACCACAGCAGCGAAGAGGGCATCGAACTCGGCAACCAGATCGCCGGGCTGGCGTTGGCGAACGCGAAGCGCTGGGGAATCCTGCACGTGATCTGGCGGCAGGGCTTCTACCCCGGCATCGGCGCACCGAGTTGGACCGCGGACTACGGCAACGAGACCGCCAACCACTTCGACCACGTGCATATCGCGACCGCGGGCGGCGGATATGCCACCGGCGACGAGACGTACTACATCAGCTCGATGAGCCCGACGCCGAAGAACTGATCACAGCGCCAGCGCTTGTTTGACGTCGGCCTGGGTCTCCGCCAAGAAGGTCTGGAGCTCGTCGCCGATCATGAAGGTCGTGGTGAAGTGTCTGTCCTTGGCGATCTGCTGCCAGGTCGGCGATTCCACCATTTTGCCCAGCGCGTTCTGCCAGAACTCGACGGCGACCTGCGGCATCTCCGGCGGTCCGTAAAGGCCGCGCCAATTGGAGAGGGTGACGTCGAACCCTTGCTCCCTGGCGGTCGGCACATCCAGTTCGGGCAAGCGCTCCTCGGATAACACCCCCAGCGCCTGCAGGGTTCCTGCCTTCAGCAGGTCGACGAACTCGCTGACACCGCCGATCGCGACGCTGATGTCGCCCTTCTCCAGTGCGCTGATCTGGTCACCACCGCCCTCGAACGGTACGTAGTTGATGGTCGAGGCGTCACCGCCGGCCGACGCGACCAGCAGGTCGAAAGGTGCCTGATCGTCATTGGCGGCGCCGACCACGACGCGCTCAGCGTCGGACTTGATGGCCGACAGAACGTCACCAAGGTTGTTGTACGGGGAGTCGGGACGGGTGACGACCACGTAGTACTCGGTGATCAGCCGCGCGATCATCATGACGTCGTCGTAGCCGTACGTCGACTTGCCGAGCAGTTCGTTCATCATCATCGACAGCGACGTGACCGAAACCTCGTTGTCTTTACCCTGATATCGCTCTACCATCTCGGCGAGGAAATCTGCGCCACTGTTTCCCGGCCGATTCTCTACGGGTAACGGCACATCGACGAGCTGTTCGCGCTGCAGCGCCTCGACCACCGCGCGGATCGTGATGTCGAATCCACTGCCCGGGTTGGCTCCCGCCGTCATCGTGATGGGTCCGCTCGGATAAGCCGGTTCCTCGGAGGTCTGCTCGGACTGCTGACAACCGGTCAGGGCGAGTGACGCGGCGAGCAGCACGCTGAGTGCGAATCGGAACACGAGGCAGTGGACTCCTTATTTCTAGCGACATCTGCTTATACCAACGTGAACGGTCGGTCGGGCTCAGGCTCGCAGCAGTTGCCTCACGCGTGCGGCCTGCCGGGTGAGATGGTCGCGCTCCGGGACGCTGGCCGCGGTGCGGGCCGCCTCGGCATACAAGTCGGCGGCCTGCTCGAGGTCGCCGGCGCGTTCGCGCAGGTGCGCCGTCACCGCGGCGTACCGCGGCATGTCCGGACTCACGCCGGCCAGCGCCGTTAGCCCGGCCTGTGCTCCGTCCGCCTCGCCAACCGCGACCGCGCGGTTGAGCCGTACCACCGGGCTGTCGGTGAGCTGCAGCAGTTCGTCGTACCACTCGACGATCTGCACCCAATCCGTCTCGGCAGCGCTCCTGGCGTCCGCGTGCAGGGCGGCGATCGCGGCCTGTGCCTGGTACTCGCCGAGGCGGTCGCGGGCCAGCGCAGCCTGCAGAATCGTCACCCCATCGGCGATAAGGGTTGTGTCCCAACATGATCGGTCCTGTTCGGCAAGCGGAACCAGCCGGCCTCCCGGGCCGGTGCGCGATGCTCGACGCGCATGGTGCAGCAGCATGAGCGCGAGCAGGCCGGCGACCTCGGGCTCGTCGGTCAGCGCGGCGAGCTGACGCGCGAGGCGGATCGCCTCGGCGGCGAGGTCGACGTCTCCGCTGTAGCCCTCGTTGAAGACGAGGTAGAGCACCCGCAGCACCGTCGGAAGGTCGCCCGGCTGGTCCAGCGCGAGCCCTGCGATCTTGCGCTTGGCCCGGCTGATCCGCTGCGCCATGGTCGCTTCGGGGATGAGGTACGCCGTCGCGATCTGCCGCGTGGTCAGGCCACCGACCGCGCGCAGCGTCAACGCGACGGCTGCGGACTCCGGCAGGGTGGGGTGTGCGCACAGAAAGTACAGTCGCAGCGTGTCGTCGGTGGCGGGCACCTCGCCGGCGGGCGGCTCGGCCTCGACGGCGATTTCCCTTCCCCGCCTCGATGTTTCGGCACGGGTGACGTCGACGAACTTGCGCCATGCCACCGCGACAAGCCATGCCTTCGGATCGCGAGGAGGATCGTCGGGCCAGGTTTCCAGCGCCCGAATCAGAGCCTCCTGCACAGCGTCCTCGGCCGACGCGAAGTCGGCTCCGCGTCGGACGAGGACACCGATCACCGCGGGCACGAGCTCGCGAAGCAGCGACTCGTTCACTCGGTGAACTTGGATGTCTCGGTGAGGAACGGCCGCACCTCCAGCCACTCGTGGATCGGCTTGCCGTCAGCGCCCGGTGCGGCGGACAACTCCCCCGCCAGTTCGACCGCGCGCTCCCACGACTCGACGTCGATGATCATCCAGCCAGCGATGAGATCCTTGGTCTCGGCGAAGGGACCGTCGGTCACCGGCGGGCGCCCTTCGCCGTCATGGCGCACCCACGCGCCGTCGGGGGTCAGCGCCTGGCTGTCGACGAACTCCCCGGTCCCCTGCAGCCGCGCGGCGAAGTCGCGCATGTACTGCACGTGCGCATCGACCTCCGCTGGCGTCCACCGGTCCATCGGCACATCGTTGACCGAGGCCGGGGCTCCGCGGTAGTGCTTCAGCAGCAGGTACTTCATGGTCGTTCTCCTTCTTGGTCAGGCGACCGTTGGTGGCCGCTCATCCCTAGGACGGAGCGGGCACCTCATTCTCGACAGGACCCCACGGAGCGACCGTGAGGCCCGGGGGCCGAGGCGTCAGGTGGAGTCGACGATCCGCTGCGCGAGTACCCGGATTGGAGTGTTCGAGTCCTGCGACAGCTTCGTCATCATCGCGAAGGCGCGCACCGCGTCGACCTTGAACCGTTCCATCAGAACGCCTTTGGCTTGACCAATGACGTCGCGGCTGGCCAGCGCGGACTCGAATTGTCGTTGGCGGTCGGCGGCCACCAGCGCGGTGGCGGCGTGGGTAGCCAGCATCCCGCCGAGCGCCTGGTCCTCCAGGTCGAACTCACATTGGCTGCGGCTGAACAGATTCAGAGCGCCTCGGCCTCCGATACCACGCGGTGTCGCCTTGGGATAGGTGTAGAGCCGAAACGCCATCATGCTCGCAACACCCCGGCTCGCCGCCGCCTCCGAAAAGCGGGGCCACCGCACTTCGTTGGCGAGGTCCGGAGCCACGATTGTGGCGTCCTCTACCAGTGCGCCCAGGCACGGTCCTTCTTGCAGGTCGAGCTGCAGCGAGTCCAAGTCAACCGCCAGTGGGTCGGTCGGAGCCACCGTTCGGTGTTCGTGCTCGTCGACGAGAAGGACGTCGGCGAAGTCCACCGCGGGAATGAGTTGGACCGCCAGCGACGTAACCGCCTCCAGGACCGCGGTGATCTCGGTGGGCGTCGACAGGTTGGCGGCCAGTTCGGCCATCGCCTTCCGGACGATTTCGGTGTCGTCGTCGCAGCGCACGATTTCTGCCCCCGTGGAAGGTGGACTTTCGGTCCCCACAGTAGTCGTTTTGGGTGTGGATCAGGTGTCGATGCGTGGAGGACCTCCTCCCCGTCTGACCGGTCGACCTCATGAGTCGAGCTCTTCATCGCCGTTGAGGCCGGAAAATGACAGTCGCCGAGCGACCACATCGGCGGCCAATGTGAGCAAGGACCTGTTCTGCGCATACGCGTACGCCCGCAGCCGGTCGAGCGCATCGCCGGTGGTAATCCCCAGCTGCACCGCCACCATGCCCGCCGCGACGTGTACCTGGAATCTGGTGAACGCATCCGCAGTCGTGTCGGACCCCGCCTGCTCCGCGATCGCATCCAGCGCGGCATCCTCAGAAGTGCTGCGCTGCAAGTGTTCACGCCAATTCTTCGCCAGCGTAGTTCGCAGCGCGGCCGCGCATAGCTGGGCGGACTGATGTTCGGGCTCGCCCAATGGACCGCTCGTGTGACGGTACAGCTCCAGCACGCCCATCGGTCGCGGCTCTCCAGGTACCGGATAGGCGAACACCGCCAGCACTCCGAGCGTCGCAAGCTCGGCCGTGAACGCCGGCCACCGTTGCTGAAATTCGTCGTCGTCGATATGGGCACACATCTGCGGTTCGACTCGCTGATACGCGTCGAGGCACGGGCCCTCCCCGAGAACGAACTGCAGTTCGTCGAGCTGCTGGGCCACCGCATCGGTGGCGTGGACCAATTCGCGGATGCCGCGGACGGTTGTCAGCACGGCGAGCGCGGCGCCGTCCACGCCGGTCAAGCGCGTGGCGGTGTCACAGATCGCCGCGATACCGAGGAACAGCGGATCGCGGCCGCGGGCCAATCGCTTGGTGACGGCGTCCGCGTCGTCTCGACCGGGTGCGCGTCCTCGATCGGACGCTTCACCCTTCGACGAATCGCTCACGCCCGTTCCTTGCCCAACCCACAGTTCGCTCAACGTAGTCATATGTGCTTCCGCCCTTGGATTACCACCGAGCGGGATCGAAAACCTGCCACAAATCGGAATCCAGGATCTGGTCGGTGAGCGGGCGATCTTCCGGCGAGAACAGCGGTGGGTTTGTCGGCGAACGCCCACCAGGACCCGATTTGTCTTGGCCTGCCTGCGTTCATGATCAGACCTGTACGGTCGCCTAATGCGCGATCTCTGCGGCCTGCGCAAAGGCGATGCGGTGCCTGGGTAATGGGCCGGCTGTGAGCAAGAGTGCTGAGCGAGTCGTGTCGCCGGCCAGCGTGCGCCGGTCGTTACGGCTGGCGGGTATGCGGCCGTTGCCGCGCCGACGGAATCGTGCCCCGATTGATCTGCGCGGCAAACGGATTCTGCTGACGGGAGCGTCGTCGGGTATCGGTGAGGTGGCCGCCGAGAGACTCGCTGCGCACGGCGCGATGGTGATCGTGGTGGCCCGACGTGAACACCTGCTGGCCGCTGTCGTCGACCGGATCACCGCCCGCGGCGGCAAGGCGATCGCGATCCCGACGAACTTGGCCGACCTTGACGCAGTCGACGCGCTCGTACGCGCCGCCGGACCCGTCGACATTCTCATCAACAACGCGGCCCGGTCGATCCGCCGGCCATTGCTCGAATCGCTGGACCGCTGGCACGACGTCGAACGCACCATCTTGCTGAACTACTACGCGCCGCTGCGGTTGATCGGCGGGCTGGCACCCGGAATGGTCGAACGCGGCGACGGGCACATCATCAACATCTCGAGCTGGCGCGTGATGCCCGAGTCGTCGCCGTACTTCGGTGTGTACAACGCCTCGAAGGCCGCGCTGAGCGCGGTCAGTCGAGTCATCGACAACGAGCTGGCCGAATCCGGCGTGCATTCGACCACCATCTACTACCCGCTGGTGGCCACCCCGATGATCGCGCCCACCCGCGCCTACGACGGCCTGGCCGCCCTGAGTGCCGACGAGGCCGCCGAGTGGATGGTCGTCGCCGCGCGCACCCGGCCGGTGCGCATTGCTCCGCGCAAGATGCTCCCGTTGCGCGCGCTCGACCTTGTGTCGCCGCGTCTGCTCAACGGTGTCATGAAGCGCTCGACACCACATTTGGGACCTGTTACCGGTGGGCACTGAGAACGTCGGCTACCGAGACGAAAACCTGCTTCTAGGAGCGCTGCTCACCACCGCGGCGTTCTTTTGCGTGGCCTTGGTCGGCGTGCTGGCGAAGGTTTCAGGTGACTACACCTCGACCGGCGCGCTGCTGTTGTTTCAGAATGCGATCTGTCTGGTCTTCATCCTCCCGGTGGCTTGGCGGGGCGGTGCCGCCGCGCTGCGTACGAAAAGGCTTGGCCTGCACCTGCTGCGCGCGGCCACCGGAACAGGATGTTGGTATGCGCTGTTCGTCGCGATCAAGCACATCCCGCTGGCCAACGCGACGTTGCTCACCTACAGCGCGCCGCTGTGGATGCCGCTGATCGCGTGGGCGGTGACGCGGCGACGCGTCGCGGTGCCGACCTGGCTGGGTGCCGGAATCGGTTTCGTCGGAATACTTCTGGTGCTGCAGCCGCAAGGGCACGGGTTCTCGGCCGGTGAGTTGTCGGCGTTGGCCGGCGCCTTGCTGCTCGCCGTGGCCATGATGTCGGTCCGCTGGCTCGGCGCCACTGAACCCGTCACGAGAGTTCTCTTCTACTATTTTCTACTCGCGACCGTGATGTCCATCCCGATCGCGATCGCAGACTGGCAACCGGTCGCGTCGCAGGGCTGGCCGTGGCTCATCGCTCTCGGCTTCGCGCAACTTTTTTCCCAAGCGTTGATCGTCGTCGCCTACCGCTACGCCTCCGCGGAAAAGGTGGGGCCGTTCATCTACACCGTCATCGTCTTCACCGCGGTGATCGACTGGATCGTGTGGGATCACCGACCGACCGTGACCACCTACCTCGGGATGACGCTCGTGATCGGGGGTGGTCTGCTCGCCATGCGTGCCAAAGCGAAACAGCCACAATCCATGTCGACTGCGCCGACATCCGAATAGCGTCGCCGGGGCCCCATCGCTATCCACATTGCGAAGAACGTCGGGGCGCTTACCCTGTGAGACTCTTACGGATCGCCGACGAAGCTGTCTGTTTGACCCCCGCTGAACCAGCGGCCGCCTTGACGTCTGGCGTGATTTCCCTACTATGGCGGGCGGAGGGGAGTACCCGCCCCGCTTCAGATCGTCATTACGGCAGCTCCATGTAGCTGCCCGGTCTGAGCGCCACGTTCACGTCACGAGCGTGGTTGGGAAGACCTCCGGTTCACCGACCGGAGGTTTGATCTTGACTGTTTCACTGTGGGCCTGGGTCGCCGTTCTGGCCGTCATCCTGGTCATGCTCGCCATTGATTTGTTCGCCCATCGCGATGCCCACGTGGTCGGCATGCGTGAAGCAGCCGTGTGGTCCGGCATCTGGGTCACCTTGGGCTTGGCCTTCGGCGCGATCGTTTGGTGGGTCTGGGGTGCCGAATTCGCGGGCCAATACCTCGCCGGCTACCTCATCGAGAAGTCGCTGGCGGTGGACAACGTGTTCGTCTTCGCGATCATCTTCAGCTACTTCGCCGTACCGCGGGAGTACCAGCACCGTGTGTTGTTCTACGGTGTGTTGGGAGCGTTGGTGTTCCGAGCGGTGTTCATCGCGGCCGGCTCGGTCCTCATCGCAAGCTTCGCCTGGATCCTGTACGTCTTTGGAGCATTTCTCGTCGCGACCGGATTGCGGATGGCGTTGCATCGCAACGACACCATCGATCCCGAGCGCAGCGTCGTGCTGCGGGCGTTCCGCCGGCTGATCCCGGTCACCGATGAGTATCACGGGCACAAGTTCCTGATCCGACAGGCTGGCCGATGGGTCGCGACACCCCTGCTGGCCGTGCTGGTCCTGGTCGAGGTCACCGACATCATCTTCGCGGTGGACTCCATTCCCGCCATTTTCGCCGTCACCCAACAGCCCTTCCTGGTCTTCACCTCCAACGCCTTTGCGATCCTCGGTCTGCGTGCCATGTACTTTCTGCTCGCCGATTTGATGCATCGCTTCATCTACCTGAAGCTGGGCCTTGCCTTGGTTCTCGTCTGGGTGGGCATCAAGATGTTGCTGCTCGAGGTCTACAAGATCCCGACGGGTATCTCTCTGGCGGTCGTCGTGGCGATACTCACCGTCGCTGTCACCGCGAGTTGGATCCGTACGCGACCTGTCGAACGACCGGACGAAACTCTCTCGCCGACAACACACCTCAGCCATGATTGAGTCTCGGCGGGCGCGGCTAGCGCCAATTCCAGGCGGGCATACCCAGAGTCCGGTGATTACAGCGCGACAACTCCGTACTCACCCAACCGACCGGTGAGGTATCGCAGGTGGTCGGTCGCCGAGCCGAAGGTCTGATCGATAGCGGTTAGCCTCGCCGCGTAGTGAGCGATCGGGTACTCGGCGGTCACGCCTATGCCGCCGTGCATCTGGATCGACTCCTGCGCGATGTGCTTGCCCGAACGGCCGATCTGCATCTTGGCCCGCGCGGCCGCCATCGGGTCGAATCGTCCGTCGGCGACGCACACCGCCGCGTAGTAGTTCATGCTGCGCGCCAGCTCCAGCGAGACGTACATGTCGGCGGCGCGCTGGGTCAGGGTCTGGAACGTCTTGAGCGGCACACCGAACTGCTTGCGTGTCTTGAGGTAATCGGTGGTCAATCTCAAGGCTTCGTCCATTGCCCCAACCGCTTCGGCGCACAGCGCCGACTGGAAGCGGATCACCGTCTCGTCGATGATCGCCGAGGCGTCGCCGCCCGCACCCAGCTGCTGGGCGACCGCATTGTCGAAGGTGATATCCGCCCCTCGCTGCCCGTCGAAGGTGCGGTAGCGAGTGCGGGTCACCCGGGAATTCTCTTGCGCAGAAAAGTCCACGAGGAACAGACCCGAGCCGCCGTCCGGTAACGCGGCGCTGACCAGGATCACGTCAGCGCTGTCACCGGCGATCACCGGGCTCTTGCGGCCGGTGATCGTCCACGCGTCGCCCTGCCCGGAAGCCTGGGTGCTCAGGGCCTTGGCGCTGCGGCGGTCGCCCTCCACGTGGGCGAAGGCGAGCAGCTGCTCCCCCGCGGCGACGCCGTCGAGAAGCGCGCGTTGCTCATCGGTTCCGTGCGCGGCGATCACCGCACCGGGGACGAGCGCGGCGGCCGCGACCGGTTCGGGAGCCAGCCGACGGCCGATCTCGGTCATCACGACCATCACCTCAGTGGGGCCGGAGTCCTCGTCGAAACCCATTCCGAGGATGCCGATCTCCGCCAGCTGATGCCACACCTCGCGGCTCCAGCCGACCTCGGATTCGATCACCTTGTTCCGTGTCTCGGTGTCATAGGTCTGCGCAAGGACGTCGCGGGTGGTGTCGGCCAGCATCCGCTGTTCTTCGGTCAGATCAAAGTTCATGGTTCACAGTCCAAGGATGGTCGAGGCAATGATGGTTCGCTGCACCTCGTTGCTGCCGCCGTAGATCGAGGTCTTGCGATAGTTCAGGTACTTCGGTGCGGCGTGCTGCGCCCAAGCGGGCGATGCGGCTTCGGCCGCGCCGAAGGGCAGCGAGTTGGGACCGGCGACCTCCACCATCAGATCGGTGACCGTCTGCTGCAACTGGCTACCGCGCAGCTTCAGGATCGACGACGCAGGGTTCGGCTTGCCGGTTCCTTCGTCGCCGCTGACGCGCAACTGTGTGAGTTCCAGTGCCAGCAGCTCACATTCGGCCTCGGCGACCCGGGACGCAAAGATCGGATCCTGCAATAAGGTGGTGTCGCCGTCGCCGATAGGTAGGGCGGCCGCGTATCGCTTGATGTCGTCGAGCCAGACTTTGGTGGTGCCGATCCGGGCGATGCCGGTGCGCTCATTGGACAGCAGGAATTTCGCGTAGCTCCAGCCCGCGTTCTCCTCACCGACGAGCTGATCGGCAGGGACTCGGACGTCTTCGAACCAGACCTCGTTGACCTCATAGCTGCCGTCGATCAGCTTGATCGGCCGCAGGGTGATGCCCGGGGTGCTCATCTCGGCCAGCAAGATCGATATGCCGGCTTGTTTCTTCGGCGCGTCGGGATTGGTACGGGCCAACACGAAGATCCAGTCGGCGAACTGGCCGAGCGTGGTCCAGGTCTTTTGGCCGTTGATCACGTAGTCGTCGCCGTCGCGCACCGCCGTAGTGCGTAGGCTCGCCAGGTCCGAGCCGGCCTCTGGCTCGGAGAACCCCTGAGCCCACCAGATGTCCAGGTTGGCCGTCGGGGGTAGGAACCGCTGCTTCATCTCCTGGGAACCGAACTGTGCGATGACCGGACCGATCATGCTGGCGTTGAAAGCCAGCGGTTCGGGGACACGCGCCATCCGCAACTCGTCCGACCAGATCTGGCGCTGCAACGGAGTCCAGTCTTTGCCGCCCCACTCGACCGGCCAGTTCGGCACCGCCAAACCGGCGGCGTTGAGGATCTGCTGGGTGATCACCAGGTCCTCGGGAAAGCTCAACTCGTCGTTACGCGCCCGCTCGAGAATCTCGGCCGGAATCTGGGTGGTGAAGAAATCCCGCAGTTCGTCCCGGAACTTCGCATCCTCGTCGCTCAGAGCCAATCGCACGATCGCGACCTCGCTTTCTCTCGTGGCCTCGTCGCACTCACGGTAGGAGCTAATGAGGGCCGTCGCACCGCGTTCCCTCGACGATCGACAAGGATGTGTCCGCAGTTGGTGCCGGTGTCCATGCGCCACGTCATCGGGTCACCTCCTTCGCGTTCCACACTCGTGCGCTCGGGTGGCGAATCGACGATACTTCTACGAAGATTCGCGCAAGACCTGGGTCTTGGGTTCCTGAATTCCTTCAGGACGGCACGATGAAGGCATGGACACGCCTGCGGCCACCCACCCTGCGGGTTATCGAGCGTTGGTGGTCGACGACGAGGTGGCTCTGGCCGAAGTCGTGGCGAGCTACCTCAGACGCGAGCATTTCGATGTCAGCATTGCTCACAGCGGGGCCGACGCCCTCACGCAAGCTCGTGAGATCGACCCGGACGTTGTCGTTTTGGACCTCGCATTGCCGGGCATCGACGGCTTGGAGGTATGCCGCCAACTGCGCTCGTTTTCCGATGCCTATGTAGTGATGCTCACCGCACGCGATACCGAACTGGACACCGTCGTGGGCCTGTCGGTCGGTGCAGACGACTATGTCACCAAACCGTTCAGTCCCCGCGAATTGGTCGCGAGGATCCGGGCCATGCTGCGTCGGCCTCGCACCGTCGCAACGCCGACACATGCCGCGGGAACCGTCGCCGAACCCCCACCGCGGGCGTTCGGGCCATTATCCATCGACGTCGCGGGCCGCCGAGTGTTCCTCGACGACGAGCCAGTCCTGATGACCCGCACCGAGTTCGACGTCCTGGCCGCATTGTCGTCGCGGCCGGCCGTGGTCTTTACTCGCCGCCAGCTCCTCGAGGCCGTCTGGGGAGACTACTGGGGTGGCAACGAGCATCTAGTCGACGTTCACATCGGACATCTGCGCCGCAAGTTGGCGGATGACCCCGCCGATCCCCGCTACGTGATCACGGTCCGCGGTGTCGGCTACCGAATGGGAAGTGGCCAGTGAGGACAGTAATGAGCATTCAGCCCGGGTCACGGCGCAGTCCTGGAGTCGGCGCCCGGCTACTGCTGGCGCAGGCCTTGGTGCTCCTCGCCGGCGGCGCAACCACATGGATCGTCGCTGTCATCGTCGGTCCACCGCTGTTCCGGGACCACCTGCAACAGGCGGGGCTCCCCCATTCATCCAATGAACAGTTCCACGCCGAGCAGGCCTACCGGTACGCCACAGCCATCTCCATCGCGGTCGCCATCGGGGTGGCCGCATTGACCGCCCTTCTCGTGACGTGGTACTTCAGCCGCCGCCTGCAGCGCTCAATTGCCGAAGTCGCTTCCGCCGCCACTGCGGTCGCTGACGGCCGCTATGACATCCGCGTGTCGCCACTGCACCTGGGGGAAGATTTCGCGAATCTGTCCGGCGCGTTCAATCGGATGTCTGAGCGGCTCGAAACGGTCGAGACCACCCGGCGCCAACTCTTCGGTGACCTCGCCCATGAGATCAGGACACCGGTCTCGGTGCTCAAGGCCTACGTCGAGGCTGTCGAGGACGGAGTGAAAACGCTAAACCCCGAGACGGTTGCAGTGCTGAACGATCAAGCGGGACGGCTGGTGGGCTTTTCCGATGACTTGGCCGCGCTCGCTCAAGCCGAGGAAGGGCCCGGTGCGGTCGCCCCTCAGTGGATCGATCCTCGGGCTGCGATCTCCGCCACCGTGGCTGCGGCAGCTGATCGATATGCGGACAAGGGCGTCGAGTTGTCCTTCGATGCCGTCAACCCGCTGCCCAAGGTGTGGGCAGATCCTCTGCGCCTGGCACAGGTGGTCGGAAACCTTCTCGACAACGCTCTCCGTCACACCGCCCCGCGTGGTCACGTCGAGCTGAAGGCGGCGGCGCAGCCCGGCGGACTGATCATCACGGTGAGTGACAATGGTGATGGCATCGCTGCCGCGCACCTCCCGCACGTGTTCGAGCGCTTCTATCGCGCCGATGTCGCTCGCGACCGGGGCCACGGCGGCGCCGGGATCGGGTTGGCCATCGCCAAAGCCCTCACCGAGGCCCACGGCGGCCGCATCACGGCAGCCAGCCGCGGAGCCGGGCTGGGCAGTACTTTCACAATCGAATTACCCATCAACCGCTGACACCCTCGCGGCTTTCACGACCTAACCTGGCTGCTACAACGAGGCCAGGATCGTGTTCATCGTGTCGATCTCCTGTTGCTGGCTGGTGACGATCGAGCGCGCCAAGGCAATCGTGTCGGGGTACTGACCATCCTTGATCTCGTTCTGCGCCATGACAATTGCACCCTCGTGATGCTCGACCATCTGGGTCAGGAACAATTTGGCGGCTGTCACCCCCTGGGCGTTCTGCAGTGCGGCCATGTCCTCCTCGGACATCATGCCGGCCATCCCTGGCATGCCGTCCATCCCTGGCATGCCCGGCATCCCACCGTGACCCGGCATCCCACTGTGACCCGGCATATCCATCCCGGGCATCATCGGCATCGCGGGCACGCCCCACTGGGTGAGCCAGGCCTGCATCGTTTCGATCTCGGGACCCTGAGCAGCCTTGATCTGCTTGGCGAGATCTAGAACTCGCGGGTCGATTCCTTGCTTGGCCAACACTATGTCGCTCATCTCGATTGCCTGCTGATGATGAGGGATCATGTGCTTGGTGAACATCACATCAGCCTGATTGTGGGCTTCGGTGGCCGAGGCCGACGGTGCCGACACCGACGACGAATCAGCTTCCTGCGTAGTGCTGGTACTGCCACACGCACCGACGGTGACCAGTGCGGCCAGGGCGGCCGCACCGACGGCCAGCGTCTTCCTCTTCATCACAGACAAGTCCCTTCTGGTTTTCACGGTCGACGCGGCTGCAGCGCCCTGATTGACGCATGGCCCATCCCGATGTGTGTTCGAGCATCCGCGCCGCCGGTATGGCCCCACTAGTCGTTCTGTGAAGATTCGATAAAGAACGACAACCGTACTCGGCTCGCCGACGCCGCCGCGCGAAATGCCCTCACACAGCAGCCGTTTGGGCTGCTCGGCGAGCACGGCGACTCGGCCTCAGCCCGACCGCGGACAACAGTTACGCGTCAGTCTCGGTCAGGTTGAGATGTGATGTCGCATAGCCATTGTGGAGTTCGGCGCTGTCATCATCAGTCGAGTGGCACGTAGAGCAGCGACGAAGACCGACAGCAGGTTGGCCGCACGTCTGGCAGCAATGGCTTCACTCGGCGCAGCGGTCGTCCACTTCGCCGTCGCACCGACTCATTGGCAAGAGTGGATGCCGTCAGGACTGTTCTTCGTCTCACTTGCACTGTCTCAACTGATTTGGGCAGCAGCGATGCTCGTTCGGGCCACAACGCCCGTGCTCGCCGCTGGGATCCTGCTCAATATCGGAGCCGTCGCGCTCTGGGCCCTTTCACGGACGGCAGGTGCGCCCTTCGGCCCACATGCCGGCGAACCTGAGTTGATACAAGCCGCCGACCTCTGTGCTCTGCTGCTTCAGATCTACGTCGTCATGGGAGCTGCCTGGGTCTGGTACCGCGGCCACGAAGGGGAGCCGATACCGGCGTTTGCAAACGCGATGGTCTTTCTCGGCGTGTGTGCTGTCGTCGCTTTGGCCTCCACCGTGGGAGTGGCCTCGGGTGTGCGACACGGCCACCACGGGCCGACCGCTGCAGAACCAGATCATCATGGGCCGACGGTCGGACATGCAGATGGCCATCATGATCATCCAGTGCCGACCACGTCACCGCCGATCATCGAATCGGTCGGCACGCCCGCTGTACCGGCACCTGTCGAAGCTCCGCTGCCCCCGGCACAGCCTTTGGACGACGGTCACGGTGATCATGAGCATTAAGAGTGACATCTGATTCAGCTCGAATACTGTTGGCTGGGTCAACCTTCGGGAGGGGCCTGTCGCGGCTCGCCGATAGCGCTCAGGGTCAACTGTTGACGGTGGTGGTCGTAGTGCCGGCCCGGATAGTCGTAGACGTCCGCGAGCGTCATGTAATCGCGAAAGTACGGATCCCACCGGCGCGGGTAATGCATCCCACGGCGGAAGGCGTCGACGCTCTCCCGGGCGAGGGATCCCTCTAGCTTGTCGATGACGCGGTCCATCTTCTTGCCCATGCGTCGGCGATTGAAAACCAGTGCCGCAGCGCAGGATCCGTAGTAGTTGATCGCATGGAACGGCCGTGTCGCCGCGTCGAGAAGCCGGGCGAAGCTGCGGCTGGCGCCGTCCGGTAGTCGCCCGAACACACGCACGAGAAACAGTAGCCGTCGCACGACCATGTATCCGAACACCATGTGGAAGAGCAGTTGCTCGTTGTTCCAACGAGTGCCCGACGTTCGCTTCTTCCAGTCGAGGACGTCCGCGCTGGACAAGAGGTGCTGAAAATCGGCGCGCGCTCGTTCCAGGTCTGCCGCGAGTGCTGCTCGATCGGTCATTGGTTCCGACATAGCTCACCTTGATCCGCGAAGTTCGCAGTTCAAGCCTATGCCGTTCGACGCCGCTACGAGCCCATCCCCCGAACGCCACCTTCACAACGCAGCCAAGCTCCCAGCGGCGAGGCAGATCCAACTCTGCAAATCCAGGGGTCCTTTTGCCCGGGGGCAATTACGCTCTGGTGTGGGGCTGTTCTGTTTGCAAGGCGAAGTTAGTTTCAGGGGCGGAGCGTGATATGCGTGGATTTCTTCTCAGTACGGCCGCATTAGCGCTCATCTTGGGCGCAGCTCCGGTTGCCTCCGGTGACGATGTGCCGGGTATCGACGATAACGCGGTGCTCGACGCGCCTTGCTATAGCGCAGACCGATATATCTTCGGGCGCGGCCCTAATGGGGAGCCCCTTGCCTGCGTCGCCTCCGATGGCGCCGGCCAATGGGTTCAATCCGTGCCTTTAGTTGGTGTCCGTGCTGTCGGCTCGCCGTGCGTTGACGAGAGTTACGGTGCCGCGCAGTCCCCCGACGGGTTGGGCCTATTGTGTGTCCCCGACCTGGGATGGCAGCCCGGCCCCTAGCTCCCGCCGATGAACAACAAGGCTCGCGGCAGTCATGGCCCCAGCCATCTGCCCAGGGTTCGCCAGCGACGCAGGGACAACCCGCCTACCCGAACCCGGGCAGACCGACTAATGACGTTCGAAGCCGACGCGATCGCCGCCCTCGAGAGTGGTCGGCGCGCAGAGTTCGCCGCGCTGAATTCGAGTCGCCTGGAAGGCGAGATCAACCGGGTCGGTCCCTCTGGCCTCGCTGTCGCGGTCCGAATGTACGAAACCCACCCGGGTGCAGTGCAACCCGACACCGACCCAGTCTGAGTTCTACGCAAAGCCGATGTCCCCGCGATGGCATCCGTTAAGACGAGGTGCATTCTTGAGAACAAGGCCGTGATGCCGTGTCTCGAGATCTCGGGGTCGAGGTCAAGCGCCGAACAGTAGGTACAGGCCGGCGAAGGTATAACCGACCATTGTCAGCATCATCGCGAGCTGGCCGGTCAATTGATGGCCCACTGGCAGCACCCGCAGTGCCTTGTCGTGCGCGGCGATCACAGCCAATATGTGTCCGATGACCACGGCGGCGACCTTGATGGTCCACAACAATGTCGGGTTCAGAGATAGGAAGTACTGCACGTCACCGGAGTCCAGGCCGAGTAGGTGCCAGCCCCTGCCGAGCGGGTCGGCGAGCCGCACAATGGTCTCCTGGCCTCGCTCGACGAGGTAGGAGAGGTAATGGGCGAAAATGTATCCCACGACAATGGGAATGAGGCTGTGAGCGAGTAGCGCGGGTAACTCGCGACGTCGTTCACGACTTACACCGGCGGCCGCGCGAGCCGCAACGGAGAATGTCACGCCGACTGCAAGCACGAAGAGCAAGAGCGTGAGGGTTCGAAGCACCGTGCCGCCCGCGGAATCGTCGACCAGAGGAATGGCGGCGGCGTTGCGATTGACGAAGTTACCGAAGGTAGCGGACTGGGAGAAGCTGTCGAACGCGGTGGATCCGAGCAGCACCGCGATCACCGCTACGGTGCCTGGACGCACCGGCATGCTGGGCAGATGATCGAGCGGATTTCCGACGACAATTCGCCCTGTGACGCGATTTCTTCTAAACGGCGCCAGCCGCGAGACTGTCACGCTGTACACCTCGAAGGGGTCGGCTCGAGCGAACCACGTCGTTCCGAATAGTGCTGCGCCGGCCAGCATCGCGACGAGGTAGATCAGAGTCCAGATCTTGATCGCCGTGAGCGAGCCGGGATCGGAACTTGCCAGTTCCAGCCACACAAAGGCAAACAGCCCCAACACCGCCGGCCAGTATCCCCAGCCCGGCCGGTACTGCACACGGCCCTGAGAGGCCGCGGCGTCGCGCCGTCCGACCTGCACCAGTCGCCATACAGTGCGCACCGGCGAGATCACTCGCCAAATTGGGCCCACGACAACTGAAATGACGACGAGTCCGACCCACAGCAGCACATAGAACACACCCGGTAGCGCGTTGTCACTGTCTTGGGGTCCCCAGATTGCGGCGACGGCCACCCAGATGGAGAAGATCGCGGCGGCACCCGCGACGATCCATCGTACGACCGGGGAGTCGACGGCAGCAGTCACCCACGCGGGTAATTCGCGTCCTGGCTTGTCTGGGTCGAATCGCGGCGTCTTCCAGGCCACAGCGACAACGGCGAATGTCGCAGCCAAGGCCCAAGCGGCCCCAATCAGCGCGTACGACAACGGCACTGGGAGATCGGTCGATCCGCCTACGCCGTGCGCGAGGACCGTCACCGCGGCTTCGGGCGTCAAGGCCGGACTTCGATGGTGACGACTGTGACGTGCAAGTCGTGCAGCTCCACAGCGACGCGGCCCGGAATGTCGACGGTGAACTCGAAGCGCTGGTCGGGGGCGGCGGCCACGTCAAAGACGTGTTCGGGCACCGAGTGCACGTGCAGGCTGTCCTCGGCGTCGCTGGTCACCTGAAGCACGATTGGCTCGCCCGCGACGGCCTGAACCGTCGCGTTTGTGGGTGTCGCCACGCCCTTGTCGACGGTGACATCGATGACCATCCCGGCTTCAGCGCTCGTCGAAGGTGTCGCCGCAGAGGTTTGCGCAGAAGGCGACTGCGCAGCAGAGGAGTTGGAAGGCGAGGGCTCCGAACCACACGCCGCCAAGACGGCGGCAGCCGCTCCAATTGCGCTCGCCCTTAGCCAAACGCAGCTTCTACTCATGATCAATTTCTTCGGAAGTCCGGTCGTTCGGGCCGTGGCTACTCTGTGTCCGTGGCGCGCTGGGGAGTCGCCTCCGCACCAGGTAGCACAGGATGGGCGGATCGTCGGGCCCGGTCTATCGAGAAGATCCCTAACGCGACGGCGATCACCGCGAAGCCCAGAGCGGTCCAGGCAATGACCGAAGTAATACCGGTGCCGCCGGACGCACCGTCCGAAGTCGCACCGAGATTCACTGACGGCACCGGGTACTCCGGGTCGCTGCCTTCGGGCACCGGTTCCGTCCAGGCGTCGGTGGTCCCATCGGCGAAGGTCTGATACGTGGGCAAGGCCAGAGTCTCGATATCCGGCAGCGGCCCGGCCTCGAGGACAAAGTCGTCGAACTGGCCCGGCAGAATTCCCTGGCCTGTCGCAGTCCAGGTCACCGAACTGACCACCTCGTCGACCGGCGTACCGTCGTCTCGGTAGATCGGTGGATCCGTTTTCTTCTTCTTGATATCCAGTTTCCAGCCCGGAACCGGCTGAGCCAGCACGGTGCGGATCTGAATGTCGTCGGGGATGCGCACTTCTACCTTGGTGGTGGCTGGGTTAGCTGATTCGCCGGGAACGCGCAGTGTGATTAGACCCGTCTCCCCTGGTCCCCCACCCTCGAGGATGGCGTCGACATGAGCGGCCGCTGAAGGGCTTGCCAGCAGTGCCGCCACGCCACTGACTATCAATGTTCCGACGATGCGCACAAGAATCTTCAACACCGACCACCTCCGCTTGTGAATAGCAGTCTTCGAATCGACATCGAAAGTGCCTGCCTCAGCTCGGAATTGCCGTTGAGCAACGTACGGTCGCTCACGTCCACACCATCTCTCCCATACGTGCCCGAGGCGCTCTTCCTCACCGCGGGCACAGTCTACGGGGTAAGACCGTAGATGAGCGGAGATGAGATACGGCGGGTCGCGTATTCCGAATGATTGCGTCGCCGACCTGCCACGCCGGTCGCGGTCTGCTCAAATCCGGGTCTTGGCGACGCAACCCGTGCATCACGCGTGCGTGTCACAGCCGCTTGACCCAGACGACAGTTAGATTGTGTCGAAGAACAGTCGAGTGACGCGGTGGACGTCGGACCGTGTCGATGCGGAGTACGACATGCAACAGCGAGCTTTCGGTGACCTGGAGGCCGTCATCATGGACCTCGTTTGGGACTACGAAGATCCCGTGACAGTGCGCCAGATATTTGACGAACTCTCCGCCGATCGCCAGATCGCCTACACCACCGTGATGTCGACGATGGACAACCTCCATCGCAAGGAGTGGCTGAGCCGTGAACGCAGCGGCAAGGCGTAATTGTATCGCCCTGTGATGAGTCGCGAAGAGCGTTCCGCGCGACTGATGCGCGCTGCATTCGAGACGGGCGGCGACACCAATGCGGTGTTGGCCTTTTTCGTCGAGCAGATGAGCGCTGAAGAATCTGCGCAATTGCGCTCAGCGTTGCGCCGTGGAGGTACCCGGCGCCGATGACCACTGGCTTATGGCTGCTGCTCTACGGCGCCGCGCTGGCCTGGCTTCTACCATCACTTCTGCGACGGCTCACCAAGTCCGGCGTCAGCCCTCAGCTGGGAGTGGCGGCCTGGTTGACGGCGATCGCAGCGACGCTCATCGCATGGGTCATCGCCGTGGTGCTCATCGGTGCTGCAGCTATCGACGGGGTCTTCGGCACGTCGGCGGTCACCTTGTGCCTCGAGTTGTTCGGGCTTTCCGAGCACGGGGGGCTCCCCGGCCTAAGTGGCTCAATAGCGTTGACGATCGTCGGCATCAGTGTGTTGATCATCTTCTTCGTGAGAACCAGTCGATCGGTCACGCAGCTGAGGTCGCGAAGCCGCGAGCACGCCAACGCAGTGCTGCTGGTGGGTCGGCGGACCACGCGCCCCGGCGTTGTCGTCGTCGACGCCCAGAGATCGGCGGCCTACTGCGTGTCCGGGCGCCCTCCTGCGATCGTGGTAACCAGTGCTGCGTGGTCGTCTTTGGCCAGCTCCGAGCTTTCCGCTGTCTTGGCGCATGAGCAGGCACATATCGCCGGTCGGCATCACCAGCTACTGATGGTGCTGCGAGCGATGGCGGCGGCCCTTCCGCGACTGCCCTTGATGCAGCAGGGCGCTCATGCGGTTGCTGAACTGCTGGAGATGTGCGCTGACGACGCTGCCGCTCGCCGACATGGGGTCAACCCCATCCTGGGCGGTCTGCTTGCCATGGCAGAACCACACAGTTCCGTCCCCGCCGAAGGGTTGGCGGCGGCCGGCACCGCGGTAGCAGCGCGCGCGATCCGACTTGCTCAGCCTGCGCGCGGGCGAGCCAAGTGGAGCCAGAGACTTATGCTCGCAATGAGCATGACGATGATGCTCGGCGCGCCTGCCCTTATCCAACATCTGTGTCACCACTGACGGCGTCGAGATATTAGCCAGGGACACGCGTCGTCCATTCCCACCGCGAGTCACAAGACCCCTGTGTTGAGTCGCTTCCACATGGATGTTGCGGCAGCATCACGTGTGATTCCCATCACAACAGGGCGATGCATGGGATGCACCGGCGCCGAACAGAATGCACTGCGAGCGCACGGAGCCATCGCATCGGCAGGATGTCTAGATTCGGTAAGCAACCGCCAATCTACGGAGTGAAACCGTAGATAATCAGCATGTATGCCCGTGCGCGGAAGATAAACATTTCGTCAAAAGCATTAGCAGTCAATCACACTCGACTGCGTATCGAACTGACTGCCAATAGCGGAAGCCGCCAACACGCGTTCGTCGCGGCACGATCACAACATGGCGTCGAATCGACGGGTCCCCAAAACGAGCTCGATCCGCTGCTACAGTCGGCTGCATTGTGAGGTACAACGACGCTCCCTTTAGTGCGCGACGGCACGCCGTCATCGCGCTACTGGTCGCGCTTGTCGTGCTGGTTGCCGGTACCGGATGGAAACTCACCGAGCACAACCCCCTGGCGCATCATGGCCCGCACGCCCTGTCGTCGTCCATCTCGAACGACTTTGCTGCCGTCATAGAGCACCCGCACGTGCAGGACGGTTCCGTCCCCATCGCGCCCAACGCGTTCGCCGAAGCCCCCTTGCCGCGCACAGTGACGCTACTGGTCGCAATCGGCCTCGTCGCCGTCATCGGCGCGGCATTCTCCATGTGGGCAACGGGTTCGCCTGCTGTTATCCGAGGCCCTCCAAGACGGGGTGGTTCCGTCGCCGGGCAGCAGCTGCTGCTTCGACTCTGCATCGCGCGCCGCTGATTCGGTAGCGCCAGATTCGCGTCCCTTGGCGCGAGTCGGTGAACGCTATCCATGTCAGCCGCCGCGGCAAAGAACGTCGTGGCATCACCGAAAGTGACCCACGTTCATGAGCCATGCTCTGTCCGTTCACTCGCCACACCACTACGCCGTCCATCATCAACGCCTGCGTCGCTTCGACAAGCCCGGCACGATGGTCGGAAATACACCTGTACTGAGGATTGCGGCGCCGTTCACAGACGGCAGTCGCGGGTTTTGGGCCAAACTCGAAGGGTTCAACCCCGGCGGAATGAAAGACCGTCCCGCCATCCACATGGTCGAACGAGGCCGCGTCCGCGGCGACTTGGGGCCCGGCAGCCGTATCGTCGAATCAACAAGCGGCACATTGGGACTAGGGCTGGCCCTGGCCGGCACTGTCTATGGCCACCCAGTGACTCTCATTACAGATCCCGGACTCGAGCCGATCATCTCGCGGATGCTGACCGCGTACGGCGCCGACGTCGATGTCGTCACCGAACCGCATCCCGAAGGTGGGTGGCAGCAGGCGCGACGAAACCGCGTGATGGAGATCCTCGAATCCGACCCCGACGCGTGGTATCCGGATCAATACAACAATCCCGACAACGTCGACGCCTATCGGGGTCTGGCAGAAGAGCTGTCAGCGCAACTGGGCGCGATCGACGTACTCGTCTGCTCTGTCGGCACCGGAGGCCATTCGGCCGGCATAGCGCGGGTACTGCGTGAAACCAATCCCGAACTGCAGCTCATCGGCGTCGACACAATCGGCTCAACCATCTTCGGTCAGCCGGCCCGGCCCCGATTGATGCGTGGGCTGGGGTCGAGTATCTACCCTCGCAATGTGGACTACGCCGCCTTCAATGAAGTTCACTGGGTCGCTCCCGAGGAAGCCGTATGGGCATGCCGCACGCTGGCCGCTACCCACTACGCCACAGGTGGCTGGAGCGTCGGCGCGGTCGCTCTGGTAGCCGGTTGGGTCGCACGGACCAATTCATCCAGCGCAACCATTGCGGCGGTCTTTCCCGATGGGCCGCAACGCTACTTCGATACCGTCTACAACGATGACTACTGCGGCGTCAACGGGCTGTTTACCGGCACTCCGCCACGCGATCCAGAACTCATCACCGATCCACGCAATCACGTCGTCACATCCTGGACACGAACGTCATCGATCACAGATCCGACAGCGGTCTCGCGATGAGCTTCACCGGACAGTTTCGTAGCTTCGGCTGGCCCAGCCGGATGTTGATGGTCAATCAGTTCGGCATCAACCTGGGTTTCTACATGCTGATGCCCTATCTCGCCGGGTATCTCGCCGGTCCGCTTGGACTTGCCGCGTGGGCGATCGGTCTCGTGCTGGGCGTACGGAACTTCTCGCAGCAGGGCATGTTCATTGTGGGCGGCACACTCGCCGACCGCCTCGGGTTCAAGCCGCTGATCGTCGCCGGGTGCATACTCCGCACCGGCGGATTCGCCTTGCTGGTGGTCGCCGATTCGCTACCTGCGGTGCTGATCGCTTCCGCAGCAACAGGTTTCGCGGGTGCTCTGTTCAATCCGGCTGTTCGCGCCTACCTCGCCGCCGATTCAGGACCACGACGCGTCGAAGCGTTCGCGACATTCAACATCTTCTATCAAGCGGGAATACTGGCCGGGCCGTTGGTTGGGCTTGCACTGTTGGCCTTCGACTTTCGCGTAGTCGCGGCGTCGGCTGCGGTCGTGTTCGCGATTCTGACCGTCGCCCAGCTGTTCGCATTGCCGCAGCATCGGGCGACGCCGCAACTCGAGAAGACCACCGTTCTGCACGATTGGCGGACGGTCCTCGCAAACCGATCCTTCCTACTTTTCGCCACCGCGATGATCGGCTCCTACATTCTGTCCTTTCAGGTTTACCTGGCGCTGCCGTTGCACGCTAAGAACCTCGTACCCGCCCATGAATCGCTTGTCGTCGCAATGGTCTTCGTCGTGTCGGGACTTGTGGCCGTTGCAGGGCAGCTGCGCATCACCCGATGGTTCACCAGGCGCTGGGGGTCGGGGCACTCGCTGGTGATCGGCATGCTGATCCTTGCCACCGCCTTCACCCCACTGATCGCGTTCCCCAGCGCAGCACGGTTCGGCGAGCTTGCCGCAGTCGGCGCCCTGGTCGTTGCCGCAGCAGTTCTTGCTGTCGGCTCCGCAGCAGTGTTTCCCTTCGAGATGGACACCGTCGTCTCGTTGGCCAAGAACCGATTGGTCGGGACACATTACGGCTTCTACAACACGATTGTGGGCATCGGCATTTTGGCAGGCAATCTGGCCACCGGCGCGCTGATGCAAGCCGCCCGCGCCGCCGGGCGTGAAGAACTCATCTGGTTCGCGTTGACAGCGGTCGGGCTGGCAGCTGCCGCGGCGCTCTACCGGCTCGACCGCACGGGCCGACTGGACCCGGAATTATCCAGCGCCCCAACGCACGCCGCCTAATCGCGGATAACAGCCACCGAGAACTTTTCACCGTCGAACGGGATTGCTGAACTTTTCCAGCACGGTGTTCGCTTGCGACGGCCTCGGTGGGGCGCCACGGCCGCATCGGCCGCGCCGACCGGGCCGCGGACGGTTACCGCGGCTTACCGTTTCCCACTATTTCCGTTCGCGCTCCCGTTGTTTCCGTTCGCGCTCCCGTTGTTTCCGTTCGCGCTCCCGTTGTTTCCGTTACCGGTCCTTCGATCGCCAGCACCCCTGGTGCCGTTGATGTTGCCTTTTATGTCGCCGCGGCTGACACTGCCGTAACCATTCCCGCTGCCGCTGTTGCCTGAGCCGCCACCGCTGAAGCTGCCCGTGCGGCGTGGTTGGGGTGGCCTCGTTTGCTCCACCACGCGTGTTGGCGAGGGCTGTTCCGCCTCCACCAACACCACCACGGGCACAGGAGAGGGAGTAACGGTCAGCGTTGTCGGCTGCGGGACTTCGGTCACCCCAATCGGGGAAGGCACAGGGGTGCTGACGCTGAAGGTTCCGGGTGCGGTCGTGGGTGTCGTCGACGACGGATTCGACGTAAAGGCAAGCACTGCCAGTGCCATCGCCCCTAATAGAACTCCGGACCCGGCAACTTTGAGCACCCGCTCCGGTGAGCGTTTGACCGAGGTAGCCGACACCGCCTTCACCGGTGGTGAGCTCTTCCGTCGAATTCCTAATATCCTCGGCGATCGCCCATGAGCAATTGCCGGGACGGGGCCGACGAGCGCAATCGCTTCTCCGTCCAACGCCCTCCGCATCGCATCGGCGCTACCGAAGCGCCGGAGCGGATCTGGTGACATCGCACGCTCGATCACGTCGGCAAGTAATGGATCGATGTCTGGACGTAAATCCTTCAATGGCGGTGGACGGCCCTCGACGATCGCATGGGCCAGCGGCATTATGTCCTCTTGCGGAAACGGCTTTTGACCCGTCAGCGCCTCATACCCGACGACACCGACGGCATAGAGATCGTCATCAACGGATGCAGGCTTGCCGCTGACCCTGTCGGGGCTCATGTAAGCCAGCGTGCCGACGACATGACCAGTCGTCGTATGGACAGATGCGGCGGTCTTCACGATTCCGAAATCGGCAACTTTGACGGTGCCCGATGGCGCGATCAGCAAATTACCGGGCTTGATGTCACGATGCAGCATTCCCGCATCGTGCGCGACGGCAAGAGCCGCGAGCACGCCGCGCAGCGCCGCACAAACCTGCGCCGGAGGGAGCGGTCCGAGCGCAATCTGGTCGCCGAGGGTGTCGCCCGGCAGACGCTCCATCACGATAAACGGAGTCTCGTTGTCGTTGCCGATGTCATACACCCGGACGATGTTTGAGTGGTTGAGAGCGGCCGCAGCGCGCGCCTCGATTTCGAACCGTTGCCGGATGTCGGCTTGCGAGCTCAGACCTCGGCGAAGGAGCTTGATAGCCACGGGGCGGCTCAAGCGAGTGTCCCAACCGTCACACACTTCGGCAGTAGCGCCGTAACCCAGCACGTCGCGAAGTTCGTAGCGCCCGCCAAGTAGCCCGACGCCGTTCATGACCGTTAGGTATCCGTAATGTGTGCAGCACAAACCCTCATCAAACAATTAATTGACGGTGCCGCCGTTAACTGGCCTCCGGCGTGCAGGACCGGCCCCGACCAAAAGAAAACCCGCTCGGCTGCGCCGGCGGGTCTTTCGCTTTTGTCGGGCTGACAGGATTTGAACCTGCGACCACTTGACCCCCAGTCAAGTGCGCTACCAAGCTGCGCCACAGCCCGTGGTGCTGCCGGGATCGCCGGCAGCAGATCGAAAGCCTACCGCAGCGCGCCGTCACAATTGCAATCGCTCGGGCCGGGTACTCGCCACCCGTGACCGCGCACGATGACACGCCGCTGTGGCTCTTCGCCGACCAGTTGGGGCCCGCGGTCTACGGCGGAGAACACGCCCACCGCGAGATCCTGCTCGTCGAGGCCACCTCTGCGCTGCGCCGTCGCCGCTACCACCGGCAAAAGCTGCACCTCGTCCTGTCCGCGCTCCGCCACGCCGAGCGCGACCTCGGCGACCGCGCCACTTTGCTCAAGGCCGACGATTACACCGACGCGCTCGAGCGCTTCGGCCGCCCGGTCCTCGTCCACGAGCCGACCTCCCACGCCGCCGAGCGGTTCGTCCACCGCCTCAAGAAGCACGGTCTCGTCGCCGATGGCCTGCCCACGCCGACCTTCGCGCTTCCCCGCGCCGAGTTCGCCGAATGGGCGGGAAACCGCACCCGCTTCCGCATGGAGGACTTCTACCGCGACCAGCGCCGCCGCTTCGACGTGCTGATGGATGGCGCTGATCCCGTCGGCCGGCGCTGGAACTACGACGAGGACAATCGCGAATCTCCACCCAAAAAGCAAGCGACACTTGGCACCCCGAAGCCATACCGTCCTCGCGAGGACGACATCGACGACCAGGTGCGCCGCGACCTCGACCGCATGGACATCGACACCGTCGGCGTCGACGGCCCGCGACTCTTCGCCGTGACGCCATCGGAAGCCAAGCGGGCGCTGACCCGTTTCATCGACCATCGCCTCGAACTTTTCGGCCGCTACGAGGACGCCATGATGGGCCAGGACTGGGCCATGTCGCACTCACTGCTGTCCGTCCCCTTGAATCTCGGCGTACTACATCCCCTCGACGCCGTCCACGCCGCTGAACAGGCTTACCGCCAACAGCAGGCGCCGCTCGCCGCCGTCGAAGGCTTCATCCGCCAGATCCTCGGCTGGCGCGAATACATGTGGCACCTCTATTGGCACTTCGGCCCGGCCTACCTTCGCAACAACAAACTCGACGCGCGGGCCAAGCTGCCGGACTGGTGGACCGACCTCGAGGCCGACGCCGTGACCGCCGAATGTCTGCGCCACGCCCTGATGGGTGTCCGCGACCGCGGCTGGACGCACCACATTCAACGGCTCATGGTCCTGGGCAACCACGCACTGCAGCGCGGCTACCACCCGCGCGAGCTCACCGAGTGGTTCGCCACCACCTACGTCGACGGCTTCCGGTGGGTCATGCCGACCAACGTCATCGGCATGAGCCAGCACGCCGACGGCGGCAAGCTCGCCACCAAGCCCTACGCGTCCGGCGGCGCCTACATCAACAAGATGAGCGACCACTGCGCAGACTGCGCCTACGACCCGAAGAAACGGCTCGGCGACGACGCCTGCCCGTTCACCGCGGGCTACTGGGCATTCGTGCACCGCCATCGAGACCTGCTCGCGAAAAACAACCGCACGCAGCGGGCGGTGTCATCGATGGAGCGACTCAAAGATCTCGACGCGGTACTCGAACAGGAGAAGGCGCGGACGCACTTCTAGATCGTCAGCAGCCGCCACAGCCCGATCAGGCCCACAACGACGATGAACGCGCGCAGCGCAGTGGGCGACAGCCGTCGTCCATAGTGCGCGCCGAGGAACCCGCCGATCGTCGACCCGAGTGCGATCAGCCCGGCGGCCAGCCAGCTGATCCGGTCGAATGCGACGACCGTGTAGGCCACTGCCGCAACGATGTTCACGACCAGCGAGAGCAGATTCTTGGCCGCGTTCATCCGCTGCATGTCCTCGGGAAGCAACGCACCCATCGCGGCGATCAGCAGGATTCCCTGTGCGGCGGTGAAGTACCCGCCGTAGATGCCCACCGCGAATGTCGCGATGACGAGCATCACCATCTTCCGCGGCGACACGTGCTCCGCCGACTCGCCGGCCGCCTCCGACCGCCGCCGCGCCCAGTCCTGGATGCGCGGCCCGATCACGACCAGCACCAGCGCGAGGATCAGCAGCACCGGCACGATCTGCTGGAACACCTTCTCGGGCAGATGCAGCAGCAGCCACGCACCCAGCCCCGCACCGAAGAACGACGCCGGCAGCTGCCACCGCAGCCGATGCCACTGTCCGCGCAGTTCGCGTCGGTAGCCCCACGTTCCCGACGCGCTACCGGCCACCAGGCCGACGGCGTTCGACATCGTCGACGTGACCGGCGGATAACCCAGCGCGACCAGCGTGGGGAACGTGATCAGGGTGCCCGACCCCACGACCGCGTTGATCGCCCCCGCCCCGACGCCGGCGAGGGCGATCAGGATCATGTCGAGAACGGGCACCGGAGCGAGCCTAGTGCCCGCGAATCAACGCCTGATCAGCGCGCCTCGTCGATCGGATCCACTCGCTCGGCGTCGGCGACCTCGGCCTCGAGTTCCGCTGGGACGAAGGCAGGCGCCTTCGACAGCCTCCACGCCAGGTAGACGAACGCCGCCCAGGCCACCACGATGCCGGCGTAGATCAGCGTCGACCACGGCGACGTGATGCCGAAGTACTTCACCAGCTTCTGCGAGTTGGTCAGCACGATCACGCCGCCGACCGCGGTGCCCAGCAGCGCCGGGCTGATCCGGCTGACCAACCATGCCGCGAACGGTGCGGCGATCACGCCGCCCAGCGCGAGCCCGAGCACGATCGGCAGGTTGTGCAGGAACTCCTCCCGCAGTCCGATGACGAATCCCAGCGACGCCGACACCGCGACGAGGAACTCCGATGCGCTCACCGAGCCGATCACGGTCCGCGGCGCGGTCTTACCGTTGGAGAGCAACGTGCTGGTGGTCACCGGGCCCCAACCACCACCGCCGGACGCGTCGATGAAGCCGCCGAAGATCCCCAGTGGTGTGAGGAACTTCGCGCTCAGCTTGCTCCCTCCTCCGGTCACCGCCGGCGGGGTGCGCAGCGAAAAGCGAACCAGCACATAGACACCGATGGTCAACAGGATCGCCGCCATCAACGGCGCCGCGTCCTCCGTCGACAGCGACGACAGCAATGTCGCACCGAGGAACGCGCCGACCGCTCCGGGCACGCCCAGCTTCGCCACGATCGGCCAGTCGATGTTCTTGAATTTCCAGTGCGACAGGCCCGACGCGAAGGTGGTGCCCACCTCGGCGAGATGGACCGCCGCACTGGCTTGGGCCGACGCGACACCGCTGAGCACCAGCAGCGTCGAGGCCGTGACGCCGAAGGCCATGCCGAGTGCGCCATCGACCAACTGTGCGCCGACGCCGACCAGGGTGAAGATCAGAAGAGAACGCATGAATTGGGCTGCTTTCGAGTCAGTCGCCTAGGGCGACCAGGGTCATCGGACGCGTAGTCAGGGACGCGGACAACACCAACGGTCAAGCACGTAACCGAGGCTAGCCAGCGACAGCGGCGCCGGGCAGGGTTGAAATCAGCGTGATTTTGAGGGATTTGGGTGCGCATACGACCGCTCAGCGACCGTGGGCGCACCGAAATCGCGAACTATCGAGAGCGCGCGCCACGCTTTTCGCGCACCCGCACGTTGATCCGGATCGGGCTGCCCTCGAATCCGAACGTCTCGCGCAACCGCCGCTCCAGGAACCGGCGGTATCCGGCCTCCAGGAATCCGGTGGTGAAAAGCACAAATGTCGGCGGCCGGGCCGTCGCCTGGGTGGCGAACAGGATCCGCGGCTGCTTACCGCCGCGCACCGGTGGCGGGGTCGCGGCGACGATCTCCTTGAAGAACGTGTTCAAGCGGCCGGTGGGCACGCGGGCGTCCCACGATTCCAGTGCCGTCTCCAGTGCGGGCACCAGCTTCTGCACCGCGCGGCCGGTCATCGCCGATATGTTGACCCGCGGCGCCCACTGCAGCTGCGACAGTTCGCGGTCGATCTCCTTTTCCAAGAGATAGCGGCGGTCCTCGTCGACCAAATCCCATTTGTTGAACGCCAGTACCAAAGCCCGGCCGGCCTCGATCACCATCGACAGCACGCGCTGGTCCTGCTCGGTAAGCGGCACCGACGCGTCGATCAACACGATCGCGACCTCGGCGGCGTCGATGGCACCGTGCGTACGCACCGACGCGTAGAACTCATGCCCGCTGGCCTGCCCCACCTTGCGACGCAATCCCGCGGTGTCGACGAATCGCCAGAGCTTGCCGTCCATCTCGATCAGCGAGTCGACGGGGTCGACGGTCGTGCCCGCGACGTCATGTACCACCGAGCGCTCTTCTGCGGCAAGACGATTCAGCAGCGAGCTCTTGCCGACATTCGGCTTGCCCACCAGCGCGACCCGGCGCGGCCCTCCCCCGCCCGACGCGATCTCGGACACCGTCGGCAGCTCTTCGATCAGTTTGTCGAGCAGGTCGGCCACTCCGCGGCCGTGCATCGCGCTGATCGGATGCGGCTCACCCAGCCCCAGCGACCACAGCGCGGCGGCGTCGGCCTCGCCGCGTTCACTGTCAACCTTGTTGGCCGCCAAGAAGACTGGTTTGCCGGATCGCTGCAGCAGTTTCGCCGCGGCCTCGTCGGCCGCTGTCGCGCCGACCACGGCATCGACCACGAGGATGATCGCGTCGGCGGTGCGCATCGCCACCGACGCCTGCTCGGCTACCAGCTGTTGCAGTCCCTTGGCGTCAGGTTCCCATCCTCCGGTGTCCTGGACGACGAAGCGGCGTCCCAACCAGTTCGCGTCGTAGGAGACCCGGTCCCGAGTGACACCGGGAACGTCCTGCACCACCGCCTCGCGACGGCCCAGAATCCGGTTGACCAGTGTCGACTTGCCGACGTTGGGCCGCCCGACCACGGCCACCACCGGTGGCGGCGCCGCGGCCTCCTCGATCGCCTCGGCGACATCCTCGGCGCCGAGCTCCCAATCACTCTCGTCAGACCACGTGCCGTCGCTCATTTCGACGCACCGGCGCGCTGCTCGGCCAACTCGGTCAGATGCGCGACGACCTGGGACTCGGTCATGTCACTGGTGTCGACCACCACCGCGTCCTCGGCGGCCCGCAGCGGGGACACCGGGCGGGTCGAGTCCAGATGGTCCCGGCGCTTCACGTCAGCGAGCACGCTTTCGTAGTCATCCTCACGTCCGGCGGCGACGTTCTGGTCGTAGCGACGCTGCGCCCGCTTCTCGGCCGACGCGGTGAGGAAGATCTTGAGATCGGCATCGGGTAGCACCACCGTCCCGATGTCGCGGCCCTCGACAACAACGCTGCCCGGCCCGTCCGCGAGCTCGCGCTGAAGCCCGACGAGCCGCGCGCGCACCGCGGGCACCGCCGATACCGCGGACACCGCCTTGGTCACCTGATCACCACGGATCTCCCGCGAAACATCCTCTGCGTCAAGGTAAGCCTTGTCCTCGTCAGGGTCGTAGCCCACCGACAGCGGGACATCGGCGGCGACCACCTCGATCGCCGGCGTATCGGTCAGGTCGACACCGGCTCGCACGACGGCCAGGGTGACGATGCGGTACATCGCTCCGGTGTCCAGGTAGCGCGCATGTAGGGAACGCGCCAAACCCCTTGACACCGAGGATTTTCCGGTTCCAGCGGGACCGTCGACCGCGATGATCAATCCGCTCACATCCCCACCGCCTTGTACAACGTGCCGAGCTCCTTCTGGGTCAGCACGCGGATGGTGCCCGGCCGCTGGTCCCCCAAGGACACCGCCCCGATTTCGGTGCGCACCAACTCTTTCACCGGGAAACCGACGGCCGCGAGCAGCCGACGCACGATCCGCTTACGGCCTTCGTGCAACGTGACCCGCACCAACGTCTTGCCCGGCACGGTGTCCACGACGGCGAAGTCGTCGACGCGCGCGGGACCGTCGTCCAGTTCGATCCCGTCACGAAGCTTGCGCCCCAGGCCGCGCGGCACCGTGCCCATCACGGTCGCCAGGTACGTCTTGGGCACTTCGTACGATGGATGCATCAGGCGGTGCGCGAGCTCGCCGTCGTTGGTCAGCAGCAGCAGGCCCTCGGTGTCGGCGTCCAGCCGGCCGACATGAAACAGCTTCTTGTTACCGCGAACCCGGTGCTCGACCAGATCGCCCACGCACGGGCGCCCCCGGTCGTCGGACATCGTCGAGTGCATGCCCTTGGGCTTGTTGATCGCCAGGTGCACCAAGGTGTCGTCGACGGTGATCCGGGCACCGTCGACCCGGATCACCGAGACGTCGGGGTCCACGCGGGTGCCCAGTTCGGTCACGATCCGATCGTCGACCTCGACGCGCCCGTCGAGGATCATTTTCTCGGCGACCCGGCGCGATGCAATTCCGGCCTGCGACAACACTTTCTGTAAGCGCACGCCCTCGGTTTCAGCCATCCGCGTCTTTGTCCAAATCGAAGTTCGCCGGCGCCTGGGCCGCAGGCGCACCGCTGAGCTTCATGAAACGCGGCTCCTCGTCGAGTGTTTCGCTCAGGTCGTCGATCACGTCGACGTCGGGCAGCAGCGGCGCGATGTCCGGAAGGTCGGCCAACGACGTCAAGCCGAGCCGCTCCAGGAACAGTTCGGTGGTCGCGAACGTCACCGCACCGGAGTCGGGGTCGACGCCCGCCTCGGTGACCAGTCCACGCGCGAGCAGCGTCCGGATGACCGCGTCGACGTTGACCCCGCGCACCGCGCTGACCCGCGCGCGCGTCACCGGCTGGCGGTAGGCCACCACGGCGAGCGTCTCGAGCGCGGCACGCGTCAACTTGGATCGCGCACCATCGAGCAGCAGCCGCTCCACGTACGGCGCGAACCGCGCGCGGGTGTACATCCGCCAGCCACCGCCTGCCTCGCGCAGATCGATCCCGCTTTCGCGGTCGCGCAGTTCCCCGGCCATCGACTGCAGCTTGGCCCCGACCCGGTAGGCGGGCTGCTCGGTCGCGGCGGCGAGCTGCTCGATCGTCACCGGCGTGTCCACCACCAGCAGCAACGCCTCCAACACCGACCCGAGCTCCGAATCCTCCAACTCCGGCGCGTTGGCCACCTCGATGCCGAGATCCAGCCCCTCATCGAGGTCCGTCTCGACGGGGGTGTCGGTCGCGACGTCGGTCGGAGTGTTATCCGTCATATTGGTCTTCTTCCACCGCCAGGTGTTGATGGGTAGGCCGTTCGCCGGTCCACGAAATCTGGAGCGCACCAAGCGGTTCTGGTTGTTCGAATGCTACTGCCCTGGCCCGGTACAACTCGAGCAGCGCCAGGAAGCGGCCGACGATCTCGATCGGTGCCGCACAGTCCGCCACCAGGTCGCCGAACGACGCCCACTGTCCGACGCCGCGGCCCTCCAGCAGCGCCATCAGATTACTAACCTGCTCGGGCACCGACACCGCCACCTGGTGCAGGTGCTCGAGCGCGACGGTCGGCACCGGACGCGGGGTGAGCGCCGCAGCCGCGAGCTGGGCGAACGTCTCGGCGTCGACGCCGATCATGACCTCGGGCAACAGCTCCTGGAACCCCTCCTCCAGCGCCACCGCCCGCGGATAGCTGCGTAGCGCCGCGGACTCGAGTTCGGCGAACATCTCCGCGACGTGCTTGAACGCCCGGTACTGGAGCAGCCGGGCGAACAGCAGGTCACGAACCTCGAGCAGCGCCAGATCGTCCTCGTCGTGCACCTCCCCGGCCGGAAGCAGCCGGGCCGCCTTGAGGTCCAGCAACGTGGCCGCGATCACCAGGAACGTCGTCGTCTCTTCGAGCTCGAGCTGAACGCCGATTTCCTTGGTATACGCGATGAAGTCATCGGTCACCTGGTGCAACGCCACCTCGGTGACGTCGAGGCGATGCGCGAAGATCAGCTGCAAAAGCAGATCGAACGGGCCTTCGAAATTGCTCAGCCGAACCTGAAAGCCCGCCTGCTGCGACCGGTCGGCATCTGGTGTCGCAGTGTCGTCGGTTCCGGCCTCGGTCACCGCTTCGATCACGCGCCGAACCGGTCGATGACCTCGCGCGCCAATGCCCGATATGCCTCAGCACCAACGGATTTCGGCGCCCACGAGGTGATGGGTTCACCGGCGACGCTGGTTTCGGGGAAGCGCACCGTACGGGTGATGACGGTGTCGAACACCAGGTCGCCGAATCTTTCGAGGACTCGGGCCATGACTTCGCGCGAGTTCACGGTGCGCGGGTCGTATCGGGTGATCAGGATGCCACCGATGGACAGCTTCGGGTTCAGCCGGTCGTGCACCTTGTCGACGGTATCGGTCAGCAGCGCCAGTCCGCGCAGTGAGAAGAACTCGCACTCCGTCGGGATGATCACCACGTCACTGCACGCCAGCCCGTTGACGGTGAGCAGACCCAGCGAGGGCTGGCAGTCGATCAGGACGTAGTCGTAGCGGTCCAGCACCGGGTAGAGCGCGCGGGCCAATGACTGTTCGCGGCCCACCTCGTTGACCAATTGGATCTCGGCGGCCGATAGGTCGATATTGCTCGGCACGAGGTCGAGATTCTTGACGCGGGTGTTGATCAGCACGTCGTCGATGGACACCCGCGGTTCGATCAGCAGGTTGTGGACGGTGTGCTCGAGTTCGTAGTGCGGCACGCCCAGGCCCGCCGACAGCGCGCCCTGCGGATCCAGGTCGACCAGGAGCACGCGGCGCCCGTACTCGGCGAGGCTGGCGCCGAGGTTGATGGTCGACGTGGTCTTGCCCACCCCGCCCTTCTGGTTGCACATCGCGATGACCTTGGCCGGACCGTGGGAGGTCTTCGGCTCGGGCATAGGAATGGCTCGCGGTGGACGGCCGGTCAAGCCGACGCCGGCGACTTCGTCGTCGTCAGCCACGCCGACCGTCGCTGGTCAGGCAGGACGTAGGCATGGCGGACATCCGGGCAAGTTTAACGGGAGGTGACTGCCTGGTCTGCCAGACCCGCAGGCGACTTTCTCCCCGAGATTCCGCCTAGGCTGGTCCACGTGAGCCTCAAGCGCCGCATCCCCTTCCTGCGTTGGTCGTTCCTGCGGCTGGCCGTCGGGTCCCGCAACATCACCAGGACCGGTCAGATCGGCGACGGACGAGAACAGGCCGCCGCCGACTACGTGGTGGCCAATGCCCGCCCCGGCGACATCGACGACGTGATCGCCAAGATCGACGAGTTCGCCTACGAGAAGTCGTTCCTGATCAACATCGGGGACGAGAAGGGCGAGCTGCTCGACGCCGCGGTGCGTCGCGCCGACGCCAAGTTGGCACTCGAGTTGGGCACGTACTGCGGCTACGGCTCGCTGCGGATCGCTCGCGCGGCGCCGGGAGCGAAGGTGTTCTCCGTCGAGCTTTCCGCCGCCAACGCCGCGGTGGCACAACTTATCTGGGAGCACGCCGGAATCGCCGACCGGATGACGTGTGTGGTCGGCACGATCGGTGACGGTGGTAAGACACTCGACGCGCTTGCCAACGAGCACGGCTTCACCACGGGATCGCTGGATCTGCTGTTCGTCGACCACGACAAGTCCGCCTACCTGCCTGACCTGCAGGCCATCCTGGACCGCGGCTGGCTGCACAAGGGGTCCATCGTGGTCGCCGACAACATGCTGATCCCGGGCTCCCCGAAGTACCGCGAGTACATGCGCGAGCAGCAGGGCAAGCTGTTCGCCACGGTCGAGCACAAGACGCACGGCGAGTATCAGACGCTCGCCCCCGACCTCGTGCTCGAGTCGGAGTACCTGGCCTAGCCCGACCTCACTGCGCTCGCGGGTGCGCTCCCGCCCATACCTCGCGCAGCGCCGTCACCGTGACCATCGTGTAGATCTGCGTCGTGGTGACCGACGCGTGGCCGAGCAGCTCCTGGACGACGCGGACGTCGGCGCCGCCGTCGAGCAGGTGCGTGGCGAACGAGTGCCGCAGCACGTGCGGTGACACCGCCGACGTGATGCCCGCCCGTTCGGCGGCGTCCTGAAGCACCTGCCACGCACTCTGACGTGAGAGCCGTCCGCCCCTGGCGTTGAGGAAGATCGCCGGGGTTCCGCGTCCGCGGCGGGCCAGCTCGGGCCGTCCGCGCACGAAGTAGGCGTCCAACGCCGTGACCGCGGGCCGGCCGACGGGCACCAGACGTTGCTTGCCGCCCTTGCCGCGCAGCAGCACCGACCGTGCCTGCGTGTCGATGTCGTCCACGTCAAGGCCGACGGCCTCCGAGATGCGCGCCCCGGTCGAGTAGAGCAGTTCCAGCAGTGCCCGGTTGCGCAGCGTGAGCGGCCCGTCAGCCTCACTGTCGCCGCCGGCGCCGTCCAGCAGGGCGAGCACCTCGTCGATCGACAGGCTCTTGGGCAGCCGTCGGCTGGGCGTCGGCGGTTTGACGGCCGACGCCACGTTTAGCGCGGTGAGACCTTCGGCCTCTGCGAAGCGGTGCAGCCCCCGGACCGCGATCAGCGCTCGGGCGGCCGAAACCGCGGACAGCGGGACAGTCCCGGCGTCGGGGTCGCCACGGCGCAGCGCGACCAAGAAGTCGCTGACGTCAGACTCGGTCACCTTCGCCAGGTCGTCGATGCCGCGCAGGGTCAGGTGTTCGGAGTAGCGCCGCAGATCTCGGCGGTAGGAGCTCAGGGTGTTGGCGGCGACGCCGCGCTCGATGGTCAGGTGGTCGAGGTAGCCCTGGAGCTGGTCGTCGAGGGCAGGGCGAAAGGTCGTCATTGCGCGGCCTTGCGTTCCGCCAGCCTGTGCGGCCGGTCTATCCACGGCGCGTCGACGGACCGCAGCTCGCCCGAGTTCGGCATCGCGTGTGCGGCCAGGATGCCCGCCACCGCAAGCGAATTGACGATCTCACCGGAGAACACCATCTGCACCGCTTCAACCAGCGGGAACCACTTCAGCTGCAGATCGGCTTCCTCGTCGTGGGCCTCGGGCCGTCCGATATTGGTCAGCCCGGTCGCCAGATAGACGCGCACACTCTCGTCGGTGAAGCCCGGCGTGGACACGAGATCGGCAAGAACCCGCCAATCCGACGCCGCGAGGCCCGCCTCCTCCGCAAGTTCGCGCGCCGCGGTCAGGTGGGGCGCTTCGCCACCGAGATCCAACAGGCCCGCGGGCAGCTCCCACAGCCGACGGCCGATCGGGTGCCGATACTGATAGACCATCGCGACGTTGTTCTCGTCGTCGAGCGCGACGATGCCGACCGCCCCGTAGTGCTCGACGACTTCGCGCTTGGCGATGTTGTCGCCGGGCATGCGCACTTGATCGGCACGTAGTGCGAAAATACTTCCGACGTAGAGGATTTCGGAGTCAACGGTCTCGAAATCGTGTTCAGCCACGGGCTTCCGTTTTTTGCAACTCGGTATCGCGCAGCTGTTGTCCGACCTCGTCGGCGTGCTCCGATCCGTTCGCGTGCTCCGGAATCTCCATCCCGGGAAGTCGCTCCTCGGCCTTGTAGTCCAGCGCCGCGCCGACGAATGCGACGAACAGCGGATGCGGCCGCGTCGGCCTGCTCTTCAGCTCCGGGTGCGCCTGGGTGCCGACGATGAACGGATGCACGTCGGCACCGTACTCGACGAACTCGACGAGATGACCGTCCGGCGACGTCCCGCTGAACCGCAGTCCGCTCTCGGCGATCCGGTCACGATACGAGTTGTTGACCTCGTAGCGGTGCCGATGCCGTTCGGACACCTCGCGCACGCCGTAGGCCTGCGCCACAATCGAATTCGGCTCCAGCACCGCCGGATACGCACCGAGGCGCATGGTGCCGCCGAGGTCGGCCTCGCCGGCGACGGCGTCGCGCTGGTCGGCCATCGTGGAGATGACGGGGTCGGGGGTCTTCGGATCAAACTCCGCCGAGTTGGCCTCGGTGATGCCCACCGAGCGCGCCGCCTCGATGACGATGCACTGCAATCCGAGGCACAACCCGAAGACCGGCAACCCCCGTTTGCGCGCGTACCGGATGGCGCCGATCTTGCCCTCGATGCCCCGGATACCGAAACCGCCCGGAATCAAGATGCCGTGGACGTCTCCGAGTGCTGCGGCCGCACCGCCGTCGGTTTCACAGTCGTCGGAGGCGACCCACCGCATCTCCACCTTGGCGTGGTGGGCAAAGCCGCCCGCGCGCAACGCCTCGGCGACCGACAGGTAGGCATCGGACAGGTCGATGTACTTGCCCACCAACGCGATTCGCACCGTCTCACGCGGCTCGTGCACACGGTGCAGCAAGTCGTTCCACTGCGTCCAGTCGACGTCGCGGAACGGCAGATTGAGGCGACGCACCACATAGGCGTCCAGTTCCTCGCGGTGCAGCACCTTGGGAATGTCGTATATCGACGGGGCGTCCGGCGTGGAGATGACACCGTCGATGTCCACGTCGCACATCAGCGCGATCTTGTTCTTCAACGGTTCGGGCACGTCGCGGTCGCACCGCAGAATCAACGCGTCGGGGCTGATGCCGATGCTGCGCAGTGCGGCCACCGAGTGTTGCGTCGGCTTGGTCTTCAGTTCGCCGGACGGCGCCATGAACGGCACCAGCGAGCAGTGCAGAAAGAAGCAGTTCTCGCGGCCGACCTCGTGGCGTACCTGGCGGGCGGCCTCCAGAAACGGCAGCGATTCGATGTCGCCGACGGTGCCGCCGATCTCGGTGATCACCACGTCGGGACGGTGCCCGGCGGGATCCGGGTCGGCCATCGCCAGGATGCGCCGCTTGATCTCGTCGGTGATGTGGGGAATCACCTGCACGGTGTCACCGAGGTACTCGCCACGGCGCTCCTTGGCGATCACCGATGAATAGACTTGCCCCGTCGTGACATTCGCCGACCCGTACAGGTTGCGATCGAGGAACCGCTCGTAATGGCCGACGTCGAGGTCTGTCTCGGCGCCGTCCTCGGTCACGAAGACCTCGCCGTGCTGGAAGGGGTTCATGGTTCCGGGGTCGACGTTGAGGTACGGGTCAAGCTTCTGCATCGTCACCTGCAGGCCGCGCGCCGTCAGCAACTGTCCGAGGCTGGATGCGGTCAGGCCTTTTCCGAGGGAGGAAACCACACCGCCGGTGACGAACATGTGTTTCGTGGGGGCCTGCGGGTGCTTGCGTAGTGCTGGCAAGAGCAACCTCCGTGACAACGCGGCAGGGGCTCGCTGTGAATAGCTGGGGCCTGCCGACCCACGGAACCCAACCCTAACACCGACGCCGACAAGCCGTCGCTGACGCGCCGCCCACGGATTATTGCGGGATGGTTACCGATGCGGCGCCCTGGCCGATGCCGTACTGACCGGGCTTGCCGCCGGCGATCAGGTCGCCGAGGGCCAGCACGGAGGTGATTCGGCCGGACTCCGAATCGATGTCGTCGACGGTGCTGACGGCGGTGCCCAGCGAGGCATCCGATCTCGCGACGGCCACCGCGGCGGTACCGGAGGCCGACCCGTCGCGTCCGGCCAGCACGGTGCCCGAGCCGTGCGGAGCCATCCCGGCGGCGAACCTGGCGACGGTGGAGCCCTGGTTCCCGGCGTCCTCGGGCAGCGCGCCGCCCGTCACGATCAGTGCGGTGTCGGCCGGGCCGATGCGCTCGGTGCCGTAGGTGATGAAGCCGGTGTCGCGCAACGTGGCCAGCACGGTGTCACGCTGGATGTCGTCGACGACGGACACCTTCGGGTCCCTGTTGATCAGCAGGCTGATGCCCAGCAGATCACCGGCCTGGGAGCCCTGATCGACCGACGTGGTGCTCAGCTGTTTCCCCGCGGGCACGATCGGCGAGTTGACCACCGACAGCAGTTTCTCGGACGAATTGGCGTTGACGAACTCGGGTGTCAGGCCCACGGTCCCGGCGACGGTGCCGCCGGCCTCGGACACCAGGCGCGCCAGTCCCTCGACGTCGTCCTGTGCCGCATCCGGCGTACGGAAGATCACCACCGACTTTCCCTTGAGCGAGTCGCGCAAGATCCGGGGCGCCATTTGGGAATCGAATTCCCCTGCTGCGCTCAGCTTTTCGTTGATGGCGTTTTTGTCATCGGTGAGCGTGTTGATCTGGTCGTGGAGCTCGGCCTTGTCGGCACGCAGGCCCGACAACACCGTGTCGGAGAGCAAGCCGGATCCCAGCGCGACCCCGATGGCCAACGCAAGGAACACCGCTGCGAGCGAGATCGCGTGTGAGCGCAGGGAAATCATTTCATCCCCTAAGTGACCCAGCCCTGAACCCAGAGCGCGAACCGGTTCCAGTAGTCGACGACCCAATCGACCAGCGCAGTGTCCGCGCGGGACACCCACAGCGCGACGATCACCGCCACAAGCATGGCAAGGACGAGCAACGCGATGGCCCCGCCGGAGACCCGGCTGCGATACAGCGTGGCGACGGCCCTGGCGTCGACCAGCTTCTCCCCCACCTTCAGACGCGTGAGGAAGGTCGACGGGTTGCTCTGCTGGCGCGACCGGTCGAAAAATTCCTCGATGCTTGCGCTGTGGCCCGCGGTCACGATCAGCGACGCACCGTGGTGATCACACAGCAGCAGCGCCAGGTCGGCGGCCGATCCGGCGGCCGGGAACGTCATCGCACCGACACCGAGGTCCTGGATCCGCTCGAGACCCGCGGCGTGCCCGTCGGCGTCGGCGGGCAGCACGACCTGCGCGCCGCAACGCAGCGCGTCGGCGCTGATCCGGTCCGGGTCACCGACGATGAGCTGCGGACGGTAGCCGGCCTTGCGCAGCACGTCGGCTCCGGTGCCGACACCCACCAGCACCGGTTGGTACTCCTTGATGAATGGCTTGAGGGCTTTCAGGTCGGCGGCCGAACTCGGCTCCTCGGCCACGATGACGACGTGACGGCGGTTCATGTCGACGTCGATGTCGGGGATACCGATGCCGTCGATCAGCAGCGGGCTCTCGCTGCGGATGAACTCGATGGTGTTGCCCGCGAAGGCCTCCAGGTGTGCCACCAGCCCGCTCTTGGCCTCGTGCATCAGCTCATGGATTTCGTGGTCGGAGCGCTCGGCGCCGAGGATCAGGCGACGGTCACCGGAGTAGACACCGCCCTCGTGCAGGCGCACCCGCGCGCCGTCCTTGACCTTCTTGAAGACCTCGTCGCCGGTGTCGTCGATCAGGGTGACACCGTTGACGACCAGCACCTCGGGACCGAGATTGGGATACCGCCCGGAGATCGACGGCGACGCGTTGACGACAGCGGTGACGCCGGCCTCGACGAGAGCGTCCGCGGTGATCCGGTCCAGATCGAGGGCGTCGAGGACGACGATGTCCCCGGGGTTGATGCGTCTGAGCAGTCGATCGATGTCGCGGTCGACGCGGGCTGTGCCGGTGACGCCCGGGCGAGAGCTGGCATTGCGGGATAGCAGTGCTGACATCTTCATGCGGCGATTCTGTCGATAGCCGCGGCGTCTCTGTCGGAGGCGCGCCGTAACATGCGCCTCAGAGTTCACTTCAGTCACAACTGCAACACAATTACGTGTACGGCTGAAACACCTCGACAAGGTTGCCCGCCGGGTCCGGCACGAGTGCCTGCCGTCCGCCCCTGCCGTCGATCACATCGATCCTGAAGTCCGCGCCGACCTTTCGCATACCCGAAACCGCCTCGTCGAGATCGTCGACCTGAAGCTGAAATCGGTTCCAGCCACCCGGTTCTGGTCGGCTGCCATCCGCGAGCGTCTGGCCGGCGCCGCCGGCCCCGGGCGAGTTGAGCAGCAGCCGCAACTCTCCGCGGGTGAGCATCGCAAACCCAGGCGCCGGCCGCATCGCGACCTCGAACTGGAATACGGATGTGTAGAAGTCCACCGCAGCATCGACGTCGTCGACGATGTAGCGAACGCTGATCTTGCCCATCTGTGCACCTCCTACGGTTTATGATACAGATATGTCCCAGAGATCGCAGCCCGATCCGCGCGTTGGCCACTCGCGACGGGTGATATGCCGGGCCGCCCTCGAAGAATTCGCGGAGATGGGATACGCGGGCTTTCGGATGGAGTCGGTGGCTGCGCGAGCGGGAGTCGGACGCAGCACGCTGTACCGGCACTGGCCCGATAAGGCCGCTTTGATAGCCGATGCGCTGGAGACCCTCAATGTGCAACCGAATCCCGACCGCGAACTCGTCGCCGGCACGGCCCGGCAACGCGTCGAGTTGCTGCTGAGCCATCTGGCCCGCGCACTCAGCGATTCACCGGTGGCAGCGTGTATCCCCGCCCTGATTCAAGCGACGGAACACGAACCGGCCATTCGCGAGTTCTTTCACCGCTATTCGGCTCAGCGGCGCCATCGTCTGACCGACGCCATCGCCGCCGGAGTGAACGATGGGCAGTTCCCGGCACGCGTCGATGCTGAGGCCGCCTCCGCGGCGCTCTCGGGCGCGGTGTTCTACCGACGACTGATGACGGCTGACCTAGCCGATGCCGAGTTCATCGGCGCATTGCTCGAGACCGTTCTCGGGGACTGACCCCCTAGCCGCTATCGCCTCGGTCTTGCTGCGCCGCCTCCAGTAGTTCACGGGCATGCGCGCGGCCGCTGTCGGATTCGCCAAGGCCCGCCAGCATCCGCGCGAGTTCGGCCACGCGGTCGTCGTCGTCCAGCCGATGCACGCCGCTGGCCTTGCCCTTTCCGCCGCTGGAAACCATCAGGTGCACGTCGGCGTAGGCGGCCACCTGCGGCAGGTGAGTGACGACGATGACCTGGTGCGTTCTGGCCAGCCGGGACAGTCGACGCCCGATCTGCACCGCCGCCCGCCCGCCCACTCCCGCGTCGACCTCGTCGAAGACCATCGTCGTGCCCTCGGTCGAAGCGGCCAGCGCGACCTCGAGCGCGAGCATGACGCGTGACAGCTCACCGCCGGACGCGCTCTTGTTCAGTGGAAGCACATCCATGCCGCGGTGCGCGGCGAAGCCGAACTCGACGGCGTCGACGCCGTACTGGCCGGCGTGCGCCATCACACCCGGGGACACGGTCAGTGGTGCGGTGTCGTCGACGCGCGCGGCGAGCGGCGCCACCGAGACAGTGAACTCGGCGTCGGCCATCGCCAGCCCGGACAGTTCGGCGGTCACCGCCTTGGACAGCCCCTTGGCCGCTTTGGTCCGCGCCTTGGTGAGGTCATTGGCGGCGAGGACGACCTGGTCGTGCAGCGCGCGGACCTGACGTTCCAGATCGGCGAGCGCCTCTTCGGACACGTCGAGTTGCGTCAGCCGCTCCCGCGACTGTTGCGCCCATTGCAGCACACCGTCGATGTCGGCAGCGTACTTACGCGTCAGCGTGCGCAGCTCGCTCTGCCGCAGCAACTTCGCCTCGAGGGTGCTTGCGTCACTGGGCAGCGCCGCCAGATAATCGCCGAGTTCGCTTGCCACATCGCCGATTACCGCAAGGGCACCGTCGAGTTGTGCGCCCAGCGCCCGCAGCGTCGTGTCCTCGGTCGCCTCCAATGCCGACTTCGCCTGTCCCGCGGCGCCGAACGCGGACACGGTTTCGGGCGACGGATCGTCATCCCCGGTCAGCGCGGCCCGTGCGGTCTGCGCCGCTTCCCGGACCGCGTCCAGCTCCGACAGCCGCTGGATGTCGGCGACCAGCCCGTGGTCCTCACCGGGCTGCGGTGCAACGGTGTGAATCTCGTTCAGGGCGAACTCGAGTTGGTCGGCTTCTTGGGCGAGTTCGCGCGCCCGTTGCGTACGGTCGACGAGGTCGCGGCGCGCGGCCAGCCACTCTTCCCGCAGCTTCTGATATCGCTTGAGCTGCTTCTCGATGTCGACGAAACGGTCCAGTGCCCCACGTTGCTCGTCGGGCCGCATGAGCCGCAGCTGATCGTTCTGACCGTGCAAGGTGAGCAGTTCGGTGGTGAACGTTCCCAGCGATTTCGCGGGCACGCTGCGTCCGCCGAGGAAGGCCCGCGACGGCCCGTCACGAGCGACGGAGCGGGCAGCGATGACGCTGCCGTCGTCGTCGCGCTCGGCCCCGGAGGAATCGAGGATCTCGTCGATCTGGGCCGTAACATCTTCTCCCAGTTCACTTGTCGTGAACCGGCCCTCGACGACAGCGCGGGGCGCACCCGACCGTACCCGCGTGGCGTCGGCGCGCGCACCGCCGAGCAGATGCAGACTGGTGACCACCATGGTCTTGCCGGTGCCCGTCTCGCCGGTGAGCACGGTGAGACCGCGACCGAACTCCGCGGTCGCAGTGCTGATCGCGCCGAGCGACTCGATGCGTATCTCGGATAGCACTACTGCCCGCGCCACCCTGTGACCGGCAATCGGAACTTGCGCACCAGGCGGTCGGTGAAGGGCGCGCTGTCCAGACGCACCCATTTCAGCGGTGTACCACAGCGGGTCACTTCCAGTCGGCCACCCGCAGGCACCACCATCTCCCGACGGCCGTCGCAGAACACCAATGCGTCGTGGCCAGTCGCCTCGACCTCTATCGCGATGGACGCGTCGGGGCTGGTGACCATCGGTCGGGCGAATAGCGCGTGAGCGTTGTTGGGCACCACCAGAATTGCCTCCAGATCGGGCCACACGATCGGCCCGCCCGCGGAGAAGGCCCACGCCGTCGATCCGGTGGGCGTCGCGACGAGCACGCCGTCACAGCCGAACGCCGACACGGGACGTCCGTCGACTTCGAGTACGGCGCCGAGCACGCCCAGTCGGGGACCCTTCTCGAGGCTGGCTTCGTTGAGGGCCCAACCGCGGTCGATGATCTCGCCCTCGGCGCGCACGACGACGTCGAGCGTCATCCGCTCCTCGACGCGGTAGTCACGGTTGATGAGGTGGTCGAGCACGGAATCGATGTTCTCGGCTTCAGCCTCGGCGAGAAAGCCGATGCGCCCCAGATTCACACCCAGAACCGGGATTTCGACGTTGCGAGCCAGCTCGGCCCCGCGCAGGAAACTACCGTCGCCACCGAGGACGAGAACCAGTTCGCAGCCTTCGGCGACCCCCTCTTCGGCGTCGACGACCTCGATTCCGGATCCGAGGGCCCGCGCGTCGTCGGGCGACAGGTGTTCCGGTGCGCGGTCCACAGCCTCCGCAGACAGCACTCTCAATCGAATCCCGTTGTCGCCGAGTACTTTATGAACGCGGCGCGCGACGTCGGTGGCCTCGTCGCGACCGGTGTGCACGACCAGCAGGATGTTGCGTTCGGCACTCATTGCGGGCCCTCGGCAACGGCTTGGAGCACCGCCTGTTCGAGCGACTCCCCCTGCAGTGGATCGTCGGTCCGCCGTCGCAGTCGCAAGAAGTATTCGACGTTGCCGGACGGACCGGGCAGCGGGCTGGCGGTGACGGCCACGGTGTGCCACTGCAGTGCGGCGGCGCGGGCGGCGACGGTGAGCACCGCTTCGCCACGCAACTGGGGATCGGCGACGACGCCGCCGGCGCCCACGCGATCCTTGCCGACCTCGAATTGCGGCTTCACCATGGGAACGATATCGGCGTCGGCTTTGGCGCATGACGTCAGTGCCGGGAGCACTGTGGACAGCGAGATGAACGACAGGTCGGCGACCACCAGGTCGACCTGGCCACCGATGGCGTCGGCGGTGAGTTCACGCACGTTGGTCCGCTCCATGACGGTGACGCGTGCATCGTTGCGCAGCGACCACGCAAGCTGCCCGTAGCCGACGTCGACGCCGACGACCTCGCGGGCGCCGCGATCGAGCAAGACTTCGGTAAACCCACCGGTGGAGGCGCCGGCGTCCAGGCACCGGCGGCCGTCGACGTCGATCCCGAAGGTGTCGAGTGCGCCGATCAATTTGTGGGCGCCGCGCGATACCCAGGCGCGTTCGCCGGAGTCGTCGACCGTGAGTGCGGCGCTGATCGCGATGGCGGTGGCGGGCTTGGCGGCGGGCATGCCGTCGATGCTGACGCGCCCCGCGCCGATCAGCTCGGCTGCCTGCTGGCGGGAGCGGGCCAGGCCGCGTCGCACCAGCTCGGCGTCAACACGTGCCCGCCGTGCCACGACGGGTCAGCCCTTCTCGACCGATTCGAGCGCGTGGACCAGCAGCTCGTGCGCCTCCTCGAGCCGCGCGGCGATGACGTCGATCTCGGAGTCGGCGATCTCGACACCCTCCTGAGCGGGGTCGGGCAGGTCTGCCAGCAACTCCGCGATTTGGGCGCGAATTTGGTCCGGGTCGGTACTCATGTCGATGTTCACGCTAGCCGATCGGCGGGGGTGAGCACGGACCATGGCTCCAGGGCCTGTCGCGCGGTGTCGTCCCCCGCCGAAATCGTGAAGGGACGGCCGTCGAGGTTCGCGTCCCAGACTGCGCTGGCAGTCGCACGGACGACCGACAGCGCGTCGCCCCGGTCCTGACCCGTGGCATGAACCACCACGTCGGATGCGCCGATGTCGATGCGCCACGCCGGATGGGGTTCGACACGCAGAATGTCGGCGCGGGCGTACAGCGAGCGCAGGTCGGCCGCCAGGTAGTCGGGCCGCTCCGAGGCCCCCGCCCGGATCATGTCTTCGGCCGTGCTGACACCGGTCAGGACCATGAGACTCGGCAGGTCAGCCGCCTTGGCCCCGGCGATGTCGGTATCGAGGCGGTCCCCAACGACCAGCGGCGCGGAGAAGGTCCCGCGGGCCAACGCGTCGTTCATCAGCGTCGGCTGCGGCTTACCCGCCACCTGGGGCTTCTGGTTGGTCGCCGCCCGCAGGGCCGCGACCATCGAGCCGTTGCCCGGCAGCAGACCTCGCTCCGACGGCAATGTCAGATCGACATTCGCCGCGACCCAGAGTGCACCGTTGCGAATCGCCAACGCCGCTTCGGCAAGGTCGGACCAGCCGGTCTGCGGGGAATGACCCTGCACGACGCCGACCGGCCCGTCGGAGAACTGCCGCACCGGTTCGAGCCCGGACCGTCGCACCTCGTCGGCGAGCGCGTCGGTGCCGACGATGAGAACCGCTGAGCCGGGCGGCAATTGGGCCGCCAGTAGATTCGCCGCGCTCTGCGCACTGGTGACGACGTCGTCGGGTTTGGCGGCGAAGCCCAATTCCTGTAGGTGCTGGGCCACCTCGGCCGGGCTGCGGGACGCGTTGTTGGTGACGTAAAGCGTGCGCGAGTTGACGGTCGAGAGTGTTTCGACCGCGCCTTCGGTGGCTTCGTGCCCGCGGAACACCGTGCCGTCGAGGTCGAGCAGCAGGCAGTCATGGTCCTGCACAAGGGCGCTCACGTCAGCTCAGCTCCGTGATCCGCTCTTCGGCGTCGGTCAGTCCCTCGACGTCCGCGGCGGCGGCGCTGATGAACCATTGCAGCGCTTCCTCGTTTCGGCCCAGCGCCAGCAGCGTCTCGGCATACACGTAGAAGAGCCGCGCGGCGGTCTGACCCTTTCGCGTCCGATCCAGCTGCGGCGCAGACAGAATCGCGATCGCCTGTTCATGTTGACCGAGGTCCGAACGGGCGCCGGCGGCGACAATGCGCATCTCGTCGGCATCGTCACCGGTGAGTTCGGCGGCCTCGGGGCTGCGGGCCAGTTCGATGGCCTTCTCTGGACGTCCGACACCACGTTCACAGTCGGCGATGAGCGGGAGCAGGGCCGACTTACTGCCCATGCGGCGGGCCGCGCGCAGTTCAGCCAACGCCTGGGCCCAGTCGCCACATTGATAGGCGGCAATTCCGACGGCTTCGCGGACCGCGGCGATGCGACCGGAGCGGGCGCGTGCCGCGCGTGCGTGAGCCAGGGCGGTTTCGGGATCCTCGTCGAGCAGCAGGCCGGCGGCGATGAGATGTCGGGCGACCGTATCGGCGGTGCTCTTATCCAAAGTCGTGAGTTCGCCGCGGATTTCGGGTGCCAGCTGTTTGGCTTCGATGTCGGCGGGGATCGGCGGGCCGTCGTCCCGCGGCGTCTCGCGCGCCTCGGACCGCGGTTGGGCGCGGCGGGCCCGGTTGGGACCCGATGAGCGCGGCGGCGAAGGCCGAGGACCGCGTCCGCGGTTGTCGCCGTTTCCGTCGTGAGCCACGTATGCCTTTCTACCCGATCACGCGACTATTGAGAATTCGAAATCAATTGTCGCAAATAGAATCACCCCCCACGCAATTGTGGGGGGTGATCCTAATTTGTGTTCGGCGGTGTCCTACTTTTCCACCCGGGTTGGGTAGTATCATCGGCGCTGGCAGGCTTAGCTTCCGGGTTCGGGATGGGTCCGGGCGTTTCCCTGCCGCTATTGACCGCCGTAACTGTATTCACTTGTCAAAGTGACCCACTGGTGGTGGGAGTTCTTGTGTCCCCGTGGTTATTTGGTGGTGGGGTGGGTGTGGTTTGTGGTTGGGTGTGGTTGCGAGTGTGTGTAAGTTTTCGGCCGGTTAGTGCCAGTTCCCTGCATTCATTGCTGAACTTGTAGGTCTGGTCTATTGATCCCGTGGTCTGCGGGGGGCCTTATCCCACTTGATGGGTGAGAAGCCTGGTCTTGGAGGGGGTTTCCCGCTTAGATGCTTTCAGCGGTTATCCTGTCCGAACGTGGCTATCCAGCGGTGCCCCTGGTGGGACAACTGGTGGACCAGAGGTTCGTCCGTCCCGGTCCTCTCGTACTAGGGACAGGTTTCCGCAAGCTTCTGACGCGCGGCGGATAGAGACCGAACTGTCTCACGACGTTCTAAACCCAGCTCGCGTGCCGCTTTAATGGGCGAACAGCCCAACCCTTGGGACCTGCTCCAGCCCCAGGATGCGACGAGCCGACATCGAGGTGCCAAACCATCCCGTCGATATGGACTCTTGGGAAGATCAGCCTGTTATCCCCGGGGTACCTTTTATCCGTTGAGCGACACCCCTTCCACTCGGGGGTGCCGGATCACTAGTCCCGACTTTCGTCCCTGCTTGACATGTACGTCTCGCAGTCAAGCTCCCTTGTGCACTTACACTCAACACCTGATTGCCGTCCAGGTTGAGGGAACCTTTGGGCGCCTCCGTTACATTTTAGGAGGCAACCGCCCCAGTTAAACTACCCACCAGGCACTGTCCCTGAACCGGATATACGGTTCGAGGTTAGAGGCCCAATACGATCAGAGTGGTATTTCAACAACGACTCCACACACACTGGCGTGCGTGTTTCACAGTCTCCCACCTATCCTACACAAACCGTATCGAGCACCAATACCAAGTTGTAGTGAAGGTCCGGGGTCTTTTCGTCCTGCCGCGCGTAACGAGCATCTTTACTCGTAATGCAATTTCGCCGAGTCTATGGTTGAGACAGCTGAGAAGTCGTTACGCCATTCGTGCAGGTCGGAACTTACCCGACAAGGAATTTCGCTACCTTAGGATGGTTATAGTTACCACCGCCGTTTACTGGGGCTTAAATTCTCCGCTTCACCCCCGAGGGGGTTAACGGGTCCTCTTAACCTTCCAGCACCGGGCAGGCGTCAGTCCGTATACATCGTCTTGCGACTTCGCACGGACCTGTGTTTTTAGTAAACAGTCGCTTCTCACTGGTTTGTGCCACCCCCTCCCGCTGCCCCGGGCAAGCCGGTTGACGGTGTGGGGGTCCCCCTTCTCCCGAAGTTACGGGGGCATTTTGCCGAGTTCCTTAACCATAGTTCACTCGTACGCCTTGGTATTCTCTACCTGACCACCTGTGTTGGTTTGGGGTACGGGCCGTGTATACGCTCGCTAGAGGCTTTTCTCGACAGCATAGGATCACCGAATTCGCCTCACTCGGCTATGCATCACCTCTCAGGGAATACGACATCCGGATTTGCCTAGATGTCCCCCTACGGGTTTGCCCCAGTATTACCACTGACTGGTACGGCTGCCTTCCTGCGTCACCCCATCGCTTGACTACTACCACCGAAGGTTCCACGCAGCCGGCACACCCCATCACCCCGAAGGGATCTGGTGGTCTGCCATTTGGGTGGTTAGTACCGGTGATTCATCAGGGACGCTTATACACGGGTACGGGAATATCAACCCGTTGTCCATCGACTACGCCTGTCGGCCTCGCCTTAGGTCCCGACTCACCCTGGGCGGACTGGCCTGGCCCAGGAACCCTTGGTCTTTCGGCGGGCAAGGTTCTCACTTGCCTTATCGCTACTCATGCCTGCATTCTCACTCCCACACCCTCCACCACAAGATCACTCTGTGGCTTCACCGGATGCAGGACGCTCCCCTACCCAACGTCACCTCCAAAGGGGGTGGTCGTTGCCGCGGCTTCGGCGGTGTGCTTGAGCCCCGCTACATTATCGGCGCACAATCACTTGACCAGTGAGCTATTACGCACTCTTTCAAGGGTGGCTGCTTCTAAGCCAACCTCCTGGTTGTCTTCGCGACTGCACATCCTTTTCCACTTAGCACACGCTTAGGGGCCTTAGCCGGCGATCTGGGCTGTTTCCCTCTCGACGCACGGAGCTTATCCCCCGCCGTCTCACTGCCACACTCTTCGACTTGTCGGCATTCGGAGTTTGGCTGACGTCAGTAACCTAGTAGGGCCCATCGGCCATCCAGTAGCTCTACCTCCAACAAGAAACGTGTAACGCTGCACCTAAATGCATTTCGGGGAGAACCAGCTATCACGGAGTTTGATTGGCCTTTCACCCTACCCACAACTCATCCCTCAGTCTTCAACCTAAGTGGGTTCGGGCCTCCACAACATCTTACTGCTGCTTCACCCTGGCCATGGGTAGATCACTCCGCTTCGGGTCCAGAACACACCACTACACCAATTCCTATGAATTGGATACGCCCTATTCAGACTCGCTTTCGCTGCGGCTACCCCACCCGGGTTAACCTCGCGACATGTCCCTGACTCGCAGGCTCATTCTTCAAAAGGCACGCCATCACCCCACACATAAAGCGAGGGCTCTGACGGATTGTAGGCACACGGTTTCAGGTACTCTTTCACTCCCCTCCCGGGGTACTTTTCACCATTCCCTCACGGTACTAATCCGCTATCGGTCACTGGGAAGTATTCAGGCTTACCGGGTGGTCCCGGCAGATTCACAGCAGATTCCACGGGCCCGCTGCTACTCGGGGACAGTTCCACGAAAGCCATCAAGTTTTCGGTTACGGGGCTCTCACCCTCTACGACAGGCCATCCCAGACCACTTCACCTAACCCAATGGTTTATCACTTTCGCCCTGGCCGGCGGACCAGAGAAGAAACGCCCCACAACACCGCACACACAACCCCCGCCGGGTATCACATGCACACGGTTTAGCCATCCTCCGCTTTCGCTCGCCACTACTCACGGAATCACACTTGTTTTCTCTTCCTACGGGTACTGAGATGTTTCACTTCCCCGCGTTCCCCCCCGTTACCTATGTATTCAGTAACGGGTGACACGACATCACTCGTGCCGGGTTTCCCCATTCGGACATCCTCGGATCAACGCTCGGTTGACAGCTCCCCGAGGCATAACGCAGCCTCCCACGTCCTTCATCGGCTCCCAGTGCCAAGGCATCCACCATGCGCCCTTAAACACTTACAACACAAAACAGTTAAAAATTCTCGGAAGAATCAAAAATTGCATTATCAATCCCAACAGCCCAAAAGACTGCCGGATCGATGCTCGCAACCACTATCCACAAATCAAACACCACACCCCACCACCAAAGCAGGGCGACAACCACGCCGCTACCCCCGGTTTCCCACACTCGGGACGAAGAGATAGACGGGCCTGTTGCCTCAAAGCCCAATAGTGTGTCTGGCAATCCATCACCGGCGTTCGATCACTCGAAACCCGTACCGGCTCACATGTCTGTTGTGCACCAGACCCCCACCCACTACAGGTGCGAGGCCATCCAACGAATCCGTCTGGGACACCGGAGAATCCGCAATCTGCGGGCCGGCCCAAACATCGTGGTGCTCCTTAGAAAGGAGGTGATCCAGCCGCACCTTCCGGTACGGCTACCTTGTTACGACTTCGTCCCAATCGCCGATCCCACCTTCGACGGCTCCCTCCCACAAGGGGTTAGGCCACCGGCTTCGGGTGTTACCGACTTTCATGACGTGACGGGCGGTGTGTACAAGGCCCGGGAACGTATTCACCGCAGCGTTGCTGATCTGCGATTACTAGCGACTCCGACTTCACGGGGTCGAGTTGCAGACCCCGATCCGAACTGAGACCGGCTTTGAAAGGATTCGCTCCACCTCACGGCATCGCAGCCCTTTGTACCGGCCATTGTAGCATGTGTGAAGCCCTGGACATAAGGGGCATGATGACTTGACGTCATCCCCACCTTCCTCCGAGTTGACCCCGGCAGTCTCTCACGAGTCCCCACCATTACGTGCTGGCAACATGAGACAAGGGTTGCGCTCGTTGCGGGACTTAACCCAACATCTCACGACACGAGCTGACGACAGCCATGCACCACCTGCACACAGGCCACAAGGGAACCGACATCTCTGCCGGCGTCCTGTGCATGTCAAACCCAGGTAAGGTTCTTCGCGTTGCATCGAATTAATCCACATGCTCCGCCGCTTGTGCGGGCCCCCGTCAATTTCTTTGAGTTTTAGCCTTGCGGCCGTACTCCCCAGGCGGGGTACTTAATGCGTTAGCTACGGCACGGATCCCAAGGAAGGAAACCCACACCTAGTACCCACCGTTTACGGCGTGGACTACCAGGGTATCTAATCCTGTTCGCTCCCCACGCTTTCGCTCCTCAGCGTCAGTTACTGCCCAGAGACCCGCCTTCGCCACCGGTGTTCCTCCTGATATCTGCGCATTCCACCGCTACACCAGGAATTCCAGTCTCCCCTGCAGTACTCAAGTCTGCCCGTATCGCCCGCACGCCCACAGTTGAGCTGTGAGTTTTCACGAACAACGCGACAAACCACCTACGAGCTCTTTACGCCCAGTAATTCCGGACAACGCTCGGACCCTACGTATTACCGCGGCTGCTGGCACGTAGTTGGCCGGTCCTTCTTCTATGCCTACCGTCACTTGCGCTTCGTCGGCACTGAAAGAGGTTTACAACCCGAAGGCCGTCATCCCTCACGCGGCGTCGCTGCATCAGGCTTGCGCCCATTGTGCAATATTCCCCACTGCTGCCTCCCGTAGGAGTCTGGGCCGTATCTCAGTCCCAGTGTGGCCGGTCACCCTCTCAGGCCGGCTACCCGTCGTCGCCTTGGTAGGCCATCACCCCACCAACAAGCTGATAGGCCGCGGGCCCATCCCACACCGCAAAAGCTTTCCACCACACGACATGCATCGCGTAGTCCTATCCGGTATTAGACCCAGTTTCCCAGGCTTATCCCAAAGTGCAGGGCAGATCACCCACGTGTTACTCACCCGTTCGCCACTCGAGTACCCCCGAAAGGGCCTTTCCGTTCGACTTGCATGTGTTAAGCACGCCGCCAGCGTTCGTCCTGAGCCAGAATCAAACTCTCCAAACAAAAACAACCCATCAACAGACAGGTGAATTCGAATCAGAACAAGCCTGACACTCAAACACGACACCAAAACTGGCATCAAAAAAACAGCCCACCCCTAAACGGGAAAAAGAGGCAGACCAAAAACAACAACAAACAAAAACCACCAAACACACTATTGAGTTCTCAAACAACACACCCGCTCGACCGCGCAACCAACCCGCGGCAAAAGCCGCGGGCTCGTATGCGGACAATCAGGAACCCAACCGAAGTTGAGGCTTCCCTCTGGGAGCCGCCGCGCTCGCCGGGTTTTGGCCCGTGTCGCAGCGACTCCGATAAGTTACGTGAGGGATAACTCTGAGTCAAATGGGCTGATGGGGCGTGTCTTTCGATCCGCGTCCATCGAGCGCACAGACAGTGCGTCGACTCGTTGTTCATAGGGCTCAACGCGCCACCCGCGGAGTTTGTTCCCGAATGACGACACCAATCCCCGCCGGGCCGCAGTCGCAGCCCGACCACCTAGCCAACGCGTTGGACGCCGGCGATATTCCGTTTGCCCCGTCGCAGCACCAACCAACGGCCGTGCAGGAAGTCCGACGGCTGCGGCACCCACTCTTCGCTCTCAATCCGGACGTTGTTGACGTACGCACCGCCCTCGCCGATGGTGCGACGGGCCGCCCCCTTGCTCGCCGACAGGCCGCTGGCCACCAGCAGGTCGGTGATCGCGTCGGGTCCCCCCGGCGCCAAGTCGGCGACCGACGCCTCGCGCAGAGCCGCGGCCAACGTCGACTCGTCCAGCTGGGCGAGCTCACCACGCCCGAACAGGGCCTGGCTGGCGTGCTCGACCGACGCCGTGGCCGCCTCCCCATGGACCAGGTTGGTGAGCTCGCGGGCCAACCGACGCTGACCTGCACGTTCATGGGGCCGCTCGGCGGTTGCCTCCTCCAGCGCCGCCAACTCTTCGGGCGACAGGAACGTGAACCATCGCAGGTAGCGGACGACGTCCGCGTCTGCGGTGTTCACGAAGTACTGGTACCAGGCATAGGGGCTGGTCATCTCCGGGTCGAGCCACAGGCTGCCACCGCCGGTCGACTTACCGAACTTCTGGCCCTCGGAGTCCGTCACCAGCGGGGTGGTCAGCGCGTGCACCGTCGCCCCTGTCTTCTGGCGGACCAGCCGGACTCCGGCGATGATGTTCCCCCACTGATCGGACCCGCCGATCTGCAGTCCGCAGCCGTACCGCTGGTGCAGCTCCACGTAATCGTTGGCTTGCAGAAGCATGTAGCTGAACTCGGTGTAGGAGATGCCGTCACCGTCGAGTCGTCGTCGCACCGTGTCACGGTCGAGCATCACGTTGACGGAGAAATGTTTTCCGACATCGCGGAGGAATTCGATGGTGGGCATCTGGCCGGTCCAGGTGAGGTTGTTCTCCACCACTGCGCCGGTGGGCGAATCATCGAACTCGACGAAACGCTCGAGCTGGCCACGTATTCGGTCCGCCCACTCGGCGACGGTGTCGGCGTTGTTGAGCGTGCGCTCGCCGACGTCGCGCGGATCGCCGATCATGCCGGTGGCGCCGCCCGCCAGCACGATCGGACGATGTCCGGCGCGTTGAAACCGGGTCAGCGTCAGGAGCGGGATGAGGTGCCCGGCATGCAGGCTCGGCGCCGTCGGATCGAATCCGGAGTAGACGGTGACAGGACCCGCGGCAAGCTCCGTGGCCAACGCGTCCCGATCGGTGGACTGCGCGATCAGCTTGCGCCATTCCAGCTCATCGAGGATGTTCGGCGTGTCCTTAGACGTCACGCAATCGATCTTCCCGTACAGACTCGCAACGGCCATAACCGGTGCCGCTAGCATCACGGACGACTTCCTTCGCCGATGAAAGAGAGCCAGCACCGCATGACTCCGCCGCGGCCCAATCCAGTGGAGATTCGCAAAGGAGCGGCTTTTTACAACGCGCGCGGGCTCTTCATCTACAACCTCTACGTCTTGAGGTTCAACAACCGATTTCTATGGCGCTGTCCCCGACGTCGACTTCTCCGTCACTACGATCAGCACATCCGCTGCAATCACCTCGACGTCGGGCCTGGCACGGGTTGGTATCTGCAGCACGCCACGTTTCCCTGCCGGAACCCCAGCGTCACCCTGCTTGACCTGAGCCCGGACAGCCTCGCGACGGCGAGCAGGCGCCTACGCAAGCTCTCCCCGGTGTCGGTCAACGCGGATATCTATTCGCCGATCCCCACGGACGAAAAATTCGACTCCGTCGCCGCCAACTACGTCTTCCATTGCATTCCTGGTGACTGGGAGACCAAATCATCGGCGATTGAACACATCGCCGCTGTCCTCTCACCCGATGGCGTGTTCTTCGGGTCCACCATCCTGGGTCAGGGCGTACATCACAACCGGCTGGGTCGGCGAACGATGGCCCGGTTCAACGCATCCGGCACCTTCCACAACCAGACAGACGACCTCGCCGGCCTACAGAAGGCGCTGGACACATACTTCGACCAGTACACGACGACGATGGTCGGCAAGGTCGCGCTGTTCAGTGCCACACGACCTCGCACGGCGACGTAAGCCGGAGGACTAGTCGCTTTCGCCGGGAGCCGGTGCCCGTGGGCTGCGGCGATACAGCGACACCTCGGGACGTCCGGCCAGCCACAATCGCCACGGGCGATCGGCCGCCTTGCTGACACCCACCCGCGGCCCGGCGACTCCGTCGCGCTTTTCCCCCAACATCAGTTGGATCGGGCTGTTCTCGTCAAACAGGTCAATCCCGTTGTCTTCCATCGTGATTCCCATTGCCGAGCACAGATTGCCGGGACCGCGAGCGAGTGCCGCGGGGCGGACCGTTTCGCCGCGGCGGCCTTGCGCAACGTCGGCTCCGGATTCGATCGCGGTGGCCCGCAGCAGCACCGCACCCGCCACCTGGTCGGTGGCGCACACGACGTTCGCGCAGACATGGATGCCGTGGCTGCGGTAGGTGTAGAGCCGCCCCGCCGGACCGAACATGACCGCGTTGCGCCCTCCCCTGCCGCGATACGAATGCGAAGCCGCGTCGGGCCATGGCCCGTCTTCGGGCCCGCCGTACGCCTCGACCTCCACGATCATCGCGCTCACGCCGCGGCCGACCAGCGTCGCTCCGAGTAGGCGTCGCGCCGCGGTCAGCGGGTCCACGGACAGCCGGCGCACGCTCACCGCTGCGATTCTGCCCGGCACCCTTGACACCACCATCGGCCGGGGAGCATTATTCACCACATGATGAGTTCATCGAACGGTGAATTATCCGGCGGAGCTGCCGACGCCGCGATCGACGTCGAGAACCTGCGGGTCATCAGGGGTAAGCGCGTCGCATTGGAGGACATCACGGTCCGGATCGCGCGCGGCACCATCACCGGACTGCTCGGTCCGTCCGGATGCGGCAAGACCACACTCATGCGCAGCGTCGTCGGCACGCAGATCATCGAACGGGGCACCGTGACGGTGTTGGGCCGCCCGGCCGGATCGGCCGAGCTGCGGCACCGGGTCGGATACGTCACCCAGGATCCGACGATCTACGACGATCTGAGGGTCATCGACAACGTCCGGTACTTCGCGGCATTGACGGGAGTCGACACCGCCAGCGCCGACGAGGCGATCGCCACCGTGGGGCTCGACGATCATCGAACTGCGTTGTGCGGCAACCTCTCCGGTGGCCAACGCACTCGCGCCTCACTCGCCTGCGCACTGGTGTCGCACCCCGATCTGCTGGTGCTCGACGAGCCCACCGTCGGTCTTGACCCCGTGCTGCGAGTCGACCTGTGGGAGCAATTCCACCGGCTCGCCGCCGGGGGTACGACGCTACTCGTGTCCAGTCACGTCATGGACGAAGCCGATCACTGCGGCGACCTGCTGCTCATGCGCGAGGGCCATCTCCTCGCACACACCACACCCACGAAGCTACGAGAGGACACAGGATGCCAGTCACTGGAGGAAGCGTTCCTGTCCGTCATCCGGCACAGCACCGCAGCCTGAAGAGTCCGAGCCGGCTGAGCCCGCAGGCCTACCTGGCCACCACCACGCGGATCCTGCGCCAGCTCGCCGCCGACCACCGCAGCGTGGCGATGATCCTCGTCGTGCCGAGCCTCATCATCGCGTTGATGTACTTCATGTTCCAGAACGCACCACATCCGCCCGGCGCACCGTCGCCGTTCAACAACGCCTGCCTCATCATGCTGGGCGTGTTCCCGCTCATCGTGATGTTCCTGATCACCTCGATCACCATGCAGCGCGAACGGGTTTCAGGCACGCTGGAACGGATCCTGACGACCCCCCTGCGCCGTGTGGACCTGCTGGCCGCCTACGGCACCGCGTTCTCGATCGCCGCCGCCGCGCAAGCGACGCTGGCGTGCATCGTGTCGTTCTGGTTTCTCGGGCTGGACACCGCGGGCAGCCCCATCCTGGTGTTCATCATCGCGATCATCAACGCGGTTCTGGGGGTTGGGTTGGGTCTGCTGTGTAGTGCGTTCGCCCGCACCGAGTTTCAGGCGGTGCAGTTCATGCCGCTGGTGATCGCTCCGCAGCTGTTGCTGTGCGGCATCATCGTGCCCCGCGACGTGATGCCCGATTGGCTGCAATGGATCAGCAACGTGTTGCCTGCCAGCTACGCTCTGGAGGCGTTGCAACAGGTCGGTGCGCACGCGGAGCCGACGTTCATCGCGGTGCGGGATATCGTCGTCGTCATCGGCTTCGCGATCGTGGCACTGTGCCTGGCCGCGGCGACGCTACGACGAAGGACACCGTAACGGGATTGACCACCAACGCAGAACGTAAGCGTCCCGGGCGACCACCCGGCACGTCCGATACCCGCGAGCGCATCCTCACCAGCGCGCGGGAGTTGTTCGCCCGCAACGGGATCGACAAGACCTCGATTCGCGCCATCGCCGCGGACGCGGACGTAGACCCCGCGCTGGTACATCACTATTACGGCACAAAGACGCAGTTGTTCGCCGCGGCGATCCACATCCCGATCGACCCGATGCAGATCATCGGTCCGCTGCAGCAGATCCCCGTCGAGGAGATCGGCCACACGCTCCCGTCGCTGCTGCTGCCGCTGTGGGACTCCGAGTTGGGTAAGGGGTTCATCGCCACTTTGAGGTCGATTCTGGCCGGCAATGACATCTCGCTGTTTCGATCGTTTCTGCAGGACGTTGTCGCCAGGGAAGTGGGCTCCCGCGTTGATGATCCGCCCGGCAGCGGGATGATCCGAGTGCAATTCGTCGCATCGCAATTGGTCGGCGTGGTGATGGCGCGCTACATCCTGGAGCTGGATCCGTTCAAATTGCTTCCGGTCGAGCAGATCGCCGAGACCATTGGCCCGAACCTGCAGCGCTACCTCACCGGAGACCTACCCGGCCTGCCCTGACGCCCGCTCCAGCAGGCGGTTGTGTTCGGCATCGTCGGTGATGGTGACGGCTTCGTCGATCAGCAGGACGGGAACTCCGTCCTCGATGCGATACGCACGCCGCAACCGCGGGTTATAGAGGAATTCGTCGCCCACTAGGAGCAGCGGGCCGCGGTCCTCGGGGCAGACGAGGATGCTCAGGAGTTTTTCGTCGAGCACGGCCGCGCGTCAGCCCAGCGGGATGGTCATGGTGCCGGGTCCGGCCGGCGCTTGCACGGACGAGCCCGGGAGAACCGCCACGGGTCCGGCCACCGGCCCCTGCTGCTGAGCCATGATCTGCTGTTGCGCCTGCAGCTTGCGCTGATAGGCAAGCGTCGCCTTCAAAGCCTCGACCAGCGGCGTCTGGTTCGGCCGGTATTCCAGCGCGTCCTGGATGGCCTGCTTGTTCGCATTGGACGGCTTGAAGCCCTGGGCGCGCATGTTCAGTACGTCGTCGATCAACTTCGACAACTGACCACCGCCATCACCGAGGTTGTACTCGTTGTGGATGATCATCAGCGCCTGGTCAGCGGTCATCGTCGGTTGCTCACCGCCGGCGGCTTGCGCCTCGCCGTCGTCCCGTTTCTTGCAGTCGTCGCCGGTGCAGCTGCGCGGAGCCGGGTCGGTCGGCTCCGCAGGCTGGGCGAGCGCTGTGGGAACCCCGAATCCGGACATCAGACCCGCGACGAGCACCCCGCCAACGATGGCGCGACGCCATTTGACGTCGGCATTTCCGGCCTGCGATGTCATCAATCCTCCAGCGCGATAGACCACTGATTCCCCGGCCCGGTGGCGATTTGCCGCCAGCGGGAGCCTAACAGCGAGTCGACCGCATGGCACGGCCGTCACAGTCACCCACCAGCGATCTCGGCGCGCACCGCGACGGTCAACCGCTTGTACCGATTCGTATCGGTGTCCAGATACCAGGCGTTACGGGACGCCTTGGGGATACCGGCTTCGCGCAGCGGACTCAACAGCGGCCGGAACGATGCACTGAGCGACATCTCAGGCACCACGTGGACGAGGTCGGGCGGGTTGCCGACCGGCAAATCCGCGAGCGCTTCCGACAGATCCGCCGACGGAATGGTCCCGCCCGGCCGCAGGGCCAGCGCCGTCACGGCGAGGCAGTGGCCGTCGGTCTCCACCCCGTAGGTGACCGCCAGGTCCACGGCGTTGAGGCGGCTGACGGCGTCGTTCACCGTCGAGGCGTAGACGACACCGCGCAGCGTGTGGATCAGCTGACCGCGGCTTTCGACGAGCCAGTAGTCGCCGTCATCGTCGCGCCGGAACAGGTATTCGCTGGACACCCACGTGTCCGCGGGTGCGAACACCCCGCGCTTGACCGACGCCGTCGGATCGATCGGTCCCCGCGGACGGGCAAGCAGCACCCCCACCTCGTTGACCTCTGCGCGACGGACGAATCCGCGCTCGTCCTCGAGAATCAGGTCGTCGTCGGGGTCGTAGGCGGCCAGAGCGATCTCGCCACTGCCGGGCAGCGGCCTACCCTTGCTGCCGACCTTGGCGCCGGACACGTTCGCCAAGACGGCCTGCCCATCCGAGGTCGCGAAGAACTCGACGATCTGGGCCGGTTCGAATACGTCGGTCACCCGCTTCCACAGACCGGTCGGCATGCCGGAGCCGATGAACAATCGGACCGGGTGGCTGCCGGTGAGCGAGAACGACGGGTCGTCGATGACGTCGCGCAGCATCGCCCAGGTGTAGGAGACGACGGTGACGCCGTACTGGCGGATCTCCTGAAGGAATCGGTCCGGACGCAGACCCCGCGACAGTGCGATGCGGGATCCGCCCACCACCGCGCCCCCGAGCGCGACCAGCAGTCCGGATTGGTGGTGCAGCGGGGTCAGGCAGTACACCGTGTCGCCCCGTCCGAGGTTCGCGGCCGACGCGGTGCCAATCGCCGACAGTGCCCAGCGGTAATTGGTGATCTGCCGCGCGACGAATTGACCGCCGATCGAGCTGAACCCGATGAAGGCCAAGTCCCGCGCGAGTCCCGGATTCGGCCGGTACCAGCCGGGCAGGTCGACCGCGTCGGGATCGATCTTCTCCATGTCGATGACGTCGGCGTCTTCGGGCAGATCCAGGTCGCGCACCTCACCGCCGCCCAGCACCAGCACGCGCATGTCGAGCCGTCGGGCGGCCTCGAGGTTGCCGGGGTCGGTGATGATTTCGGACACCGAACCCAGTCGGGCGGCGATCGGCAGGTCGGCGTCGGGCGGCATCAGCACCGCCACCGCGCCCAGGCGCGACAGCGCGGCGATCGCGACCAGCGCGCTTGGCCGGGTCTCCATCAGCACGCCGACATGCGCACCCTGCCGAACTCCCACCCCGATCAGACCGCGGACCACATTGTTGATGCGGCGATCGACCGCCTCGTACGTGTGGACCCGGCCGTCGAAGAGCAACGCCTCGCCGTTGGGGAGGTCGCGGGCCTGCTCGGACATGATGCGGCCCAACGAGATTCGGGTGTGCTCGTTGATCTGACCCAACCGAGCAAGACGGGGCAGGGTGCGATACGTCTCGACAGCTATGGCGCGCGCTGATTTGTTGGCCGCAACCAGCGCGCCGGCGGCCGACCGAGCCATGCTGAACGCCATTTCCGTCGCGGCATTCGCGCCGTGCGCCACCCGCGAGCTCAGCGAGACACCAGTTTCACTGTGCTCCTCAGGCTGCAACGCCATCGGTGTCACACCCTCGGGCATATCCCCGGCACTGTCGATCCACTTGACCCACTGAGCGACTGCGGGCCAGGTCTGCGTCGACGCCTTGGAACCGACAACAAGCCCGAAATGTCCTGCGCGAATGAGGAATTCGTAGACATCCGCCTTCGGGGCCGCGCGCTTGATCCCGCGCACCGACGCCGGCTGACCGATGTCGTCGACCTCACCGATGACGGCCAGCACGGGGCAGTCGATGTCGGACAGGGTGACAAGGTCGCCATGAATCGAGAAGCCGCCGCTCATCATGCGGTTGTGGGCGATGAACTGCTTGAGCAGTTCGGCGATCGCGGGTCCCGACCACGCGATCCAGCCCTCGGAGGCGAGGAAGCGACGCTGTTGTTCGCGGGGCAGCAGCGCCTCGCGGTCGTGCAACTGGCGGAGGAAGTCGATACGGGACTGCGCGGTCTTGATGGGGTCGAGCATCTGGAAACCGGTGCGGGCGAGCCAACCCGGGATGTCCATGCGGCTGAAGACATGGTCGGCCATGAAGTCCGCGGCGGCGGGCGCCAGGCTGGCCGGCAGGTTCATCGGCAGCGCGGCCAGCGTGTCCACGGGTGAGCCGAAAGCCACGATGCTGGCGAGGTCCTTGGACCGCCGGTAGGCGGCGGTCTGGTAGGCGAACATGCCGCCCTGCGAGTAGCCGGCCAGGTGGACGTCACGGCCGGTCACCTCTTTGACGGTGTCGATGGCCTCGCTCAGCGCGACGACGTGGTCGGCCAGGTTGCGGTCCATCCCGCCCTCGACCTTGTCGGGCGACCCGAAGTCGATGACCCATGGGTCGATGCCCGCCTTGTGCAGGATGCCGACGGCGCCTTCGTCGCGGGTGACGTCCCACATATCGGCCGACATCATCATGGGATGCACCATCAGCACGGGCGGCCCGGGTTGCTTTGCTCCCGGCCTGGCGTCGGGTGGGAAATACCTCCGCAGCCGGTACATGGGCACGCTCTGGATGATCTGAAACGGCGACGGCACGGCTCCGGTCTCCAGGCCGCCGTAACGCAGGACTTCCAACCCGTTTTGCGCGGTCGCGACCAGTCGTTCCACTGGTCGGGTCAATCCGGACAGGTCCACCAACGCACGCTCCCCTAGCTCGCCAATCCCCCGACTGCTGCCAATGATCATGGCATAGCACGAGTTGATGACCGTCAGGTTCGACGGTTGCCCTCGAGCGACGGCTTCGGCGCACAGCGGGCCACCTATCATCGGGCGCGATGGCGAATCTGATCAATGTGGAACGCGCGAGCGTCGGGTACGGCACCCGCACGCTGCTCGACGCCGTCAGCCTCGGAGTCGACGACGGCGACGCGATCGGGGTCGTGGGACGCAACGGCGACGGCAAGTCGACGCTGCTGCAGGTACTGACGGGCACCCGTGCGCCCGACTCCGGCCGGGTGACCCACACCTCGGGGCTGTCGGTGGGGTACCTGCGCCAGAGCGACGACTTCAGCGGCGCGACCATCAGGGACGTGATCGTCGGCGGCCGGCCCGACCATGTCTGGGCCGCCGAATCTCGCACCCGCGACGTCGTGTCCCGTCTGCTCTCGGACGTCGACCTGGACCGCGAGGTCGGCGGGCTGTCCGGCGGTGAGCGGCGACGGGTGACGTTGGCGACCGAACTCATCGCCGGTCACGACGTCATCGTGCTCGACGAGCCGACGAACCATCTGGACGTCGAGGTCATCGGTTGGCTGGCGGATCATTTGAAGGCGCGACGCGCCAAGGCGTTGGTGGTGGTGAGCCACGACCGGTGGTTCCTCGACGCGGTGTGCACCAAGACGTGGGAGGTGCACGACGGCACCGTCGACGCCTACGACGGCGGATACGCGGCGTATGTGCTGGCTCGCGCCGAGCGTGCGCGGTTGGCCGCCGGGGTCGAGGCGCGTCGCCAGAATCTGATGCGCAAGGAGCTGGCGTGGTTGCGGCGGGGTCCGCCGGCGCGGACATCGAAGCCGAAGTTCCGCATCCAGGCGGCCAACGACCTCATCGCGAACGAACCGGAGCCGCGGGATTCCCTTGCTCTGCAACGCTTTGCGACCGCCAGACTGGGTAAGGACGTCTTCGATCTGCACCGTGTGCGCCTCGAGGCCGGCGACAAAGTGATTCTCGACAAGCTGGACTGGTCCATCGGGCCTGGCGCGCGCATCGGTCTCGTCGGCGTGAACGGCACCGGTAAGACGACCGTGCTGAAGCTCTTGGCCGGCGAGCTCACCCCCACCGCCGGCACCTTCAAGCAGGGAAAGACACTCAAGATCGGCTACCTGAGTCAGGCCCTGATCGAGTTGGACCCCACCGACCGCGTGCTCGATGCGGTCGAAAGGTCACGCCGTTCTACGGAACTGGCGGGTGGCCGGGAGGTCAGTGCGTCGTCACTGCTCGAGGACTTCGGGTTCACCGGAGACAAGTTGACGACGCGGTTGGGGGACCTGTCGGGCGGCGAGCGGCGGCGGTTCCAGTTCCTGCGGTTGCTGCTCGACGAGCCCAACGTGCTGCTGCTCGACGAGCCCACCAACGATTTGGACATCGACACCCTGACCGTGATCGAGGACTATCTCGACGGCTGGCCGGGGACGCTGATCGTCGTGACGCACGATAGGTACTTTCTCGAGCGGGTCTCCGATGTCACGTACGCGCTGACCGGCGGTGGACGGTGTGATCTGCTGCCCGGCGGTGTCGAGCAGTACCTCTCGGAGCGGGCGGCCGCGGTCTCCCCCGAACCGGTGCGCACCGAATCGCAGCGCAATGAATCGGCGTCGGCGCGGGAACGGCGGGCGGGCAAGGAGATGGCGCGCATCCAGGGTCAACTCGCCAAGCTCGACGAGCGGATCGTCGCGGTGCACGAATCGATGGCCGAGGCGGCCGCCGATCACGTGCGGGCCGGTGAACTCAATGCCGAGTTGCAGGAAATGCTGGCGCGCAAGGAATCTCTCGAAGAGGCTTGGCTGGCCGCCGCCGCCGCCGACGACTAACGCCGCAGCCGCAGCCGCAGCCGGTCGCTCGTCGCGCGGACGGCACCGAGCTGTTTGGCGACCTGGATGGGCGCGGTGCCTCCCCTGGCGTCCCGGGAATTCACCGACCCGTCGATGGTGAGCACCTCGCGAACCCGAGGTGTCAGCTCCGGGTGAATGCCCGTCAGCTCGACGTCCTCGAGATCCTCGAGGCCGACGCCGCGAGCTTCGGCGGCACGTACGGCGGCGCCTGCGGCCTCGTGCGCCACCCGGAACGGCACTCCCCGCTGCACCAGCCATTCGGCGACGTCGGTGGCCAGCGTGTAGCCGAGCGGGGCCAGTTCGGCCATCCGGTCGACGTCGAACCGTAGCGTCGCGACCAGGCCCGCCATGGCAGGCAACAGCAGTTCGAGTTGGAGAACGGAGTCGAACACCGGCTCCTTGTCCTCCTGCAGATCCCGGTTGTACGCCAGCGGCTGCGCTTTCAGGGTCGCCAACAGCCCGGTGAGGTTGCCGATCAGGCGGCCCGATTTGCCGCGGGCCAGCTCTGCGATGTCCGGGTTCTTCTTCTGAGGCATGATCGAGCTGCCCGTGGACCAGGAGTCGTGCAGCGTCACGTAACCGAATTCGGTTGTGCTCCATAGGATGATATCTTCGGCGAGGCGCGACAGGTCGACGGCGATCATCGAGAACACGAACGCCGCCTCGGCGGCGAAATCACGCGACGCCGTGGCGTCGACGGAATTGTCGGCCGCCGCGTCGAAGCCGAGTTCCTCGGCGATCGCGTCGGGATCCAGCCCGAGCGACGATCCGGCCAGGGCACCCGATCCGTACGGCGACACGGCGGCCCGCTTGTCGAAGTCGGCGATGCGGTCGACGTCGCGCAGCAGCGGATGTGCGTGCGCGAGCAGATGATGCGCCAACAGGATCGGCTGTGCCGACTGCAGATGCGTCTTTCCCGGCATGATCGCCGTCGGATGCGCCGCGGCTTGAGTCGCCAGCGCCGAAACCACCTCGAGCGCCCCGTCGGCGACGCGCCTGACTGCGTCGCGCAGCCACATCCGGAACTGGGTGGCCACCTGATCGTTTCGCGAACGTCCCGCGCGCAGCCGACCGCCCAGTTCCTCGCCGACCCGGTCGATGAGGCCACGCTCCAGGGCACCGTGGACGTCTTCGTCGGTCACCAGCGGTCCGAAGCTGCCGTCAGCGACATCGGAGGCCAGGTTGTCCAGGCCGACGAGCAGGCCGTCGCGCTGCTCCTCGGTGAGCAGCCCGGCCCGGAAGAGCACACGCGCATGCGCCTTCGACGCCGCGATGTCATAGGGCGCCAGCACCCAGTCGAAGTGCGTCGACTTGCTCAGCGCCGCAAGGGCGTCCGATGGACCGTCGGCAAACCGGCCGCCCCACAGTGAGCCCTCGTTGGTGCTCATGCCTACCGGCCTGCCAGGTCCCGTTGCGCGGAGATCTTCGACGACAGTCCATGCACGTGCACGAAGCCCTTGGCCGACGACTGGTCGAAGGTGTCGCCCTCGTCGTAGGTCGCGAGGTTGAAGTCGTACAGCGACTCGGCACTGCGCCGCCCATTGACCGCAATGTGCCCGCCGTGCAACACCATCCGGATCTCGCCGGACACATGCTCCTGGGTCTTGGCGACGAACGCCTCGAGCGCCGCCTTCAACGGCGAGTACCAGAGACCGTCGTACACCAGCTCCCCCCACTTGCGGTCGGTGCCGCGCTTGAACCGTCCCAGTTCGCGCTCCAGCGTGACGTGCTCGAGTTCGGTGTGCGCGGTGATCAGGACCATCGCACCCGGGGCTTCGTAGATCTCCCGGCTCTTGATGCCGACCAAGCGGTCCTCGACGACGTCGAGCCGGCCGACGCCCTGCTCACCTGCGCGGTGGTTCAGTTCCTCGATGGCCTGCAGCACGCTGACGTCGCGGCCGTCGATCGAAACCGGAACGCCGCGTTCGAATCCGACGATGACCTCGTCGGGCGTGTTCCAGTTGACCGTAGGGTCCTCGGTGTAGTCGTAGACGTCCTTGGTCGGCGCGTTCCACAGGTGCTCGAGGAAGCCGGTCTCCACGGCGCGGCCCCAGACGTTCTGGTCGATCGAGAACGGCGAGCGCTTGGTGACGTTGATCGGGATGGCGTTCTCCTCGGCGAACGCGATGGCTTTCTCCCGGGTCCAGGCATAGTCGCGGACCGGGGCGAGCACCTCGAGATCCGGTGCCAGCGAGGCGAATCCCACCTCGAAGCGCACCTGGTCGTTGCCCTTGCCGGTGCAGCCGTGCGCGACGATACCTCCGCCGTGCTCGCGTGCGGCCGCCACGAGATGCTTGACGATCAGAGGGCGGCTCAGTGCCGACACCAGCGGGTAGCGGTCCATGTACAGCGCATTGGACTGGATCGCGGGAAGACAGTACTGCTCGGCGAATTCGTCCCTGGCGTCGACGACGACCGCCTCGACCGCGCCGCAGTCGATGGCCCGCTGCCGGACCACCTCCATGTCCTCGCCGCCCTGGCCCAGGTCGATGGCCACAGCAACCACCTCTTTGCCGGTCTCCTTGCCGATCCAGCTGATCGCGACCGAGGTGTCCAGACCACCGGAATACGCCAGGATGACGCGCTCGGACCCCGGTTTCGACATACCTAATCTCCTCTGTGTTGAATGCTTTCAAGCTTCGCCGCGAGTTCGGCACCGGTCATCGGCTCACGTGCGATCACCAAGATGGTGTCGTCGCCGGCCACTGTGCCCACAACGTACGGCAGCGCAGCGCGATCCATCGCGCTGGCAAGGTAGTGCGCGGCTCCCGGCGGCGTTCGCAGCACCGCGAGGTTGGCGCTGGCATCCGTGGAGACCAACAGATCGGCGAGCAGTCGCGACATCCGTTCGGTGCCACCGGAGATGCCGCGAACCGGGCTGCCGTCCTCGGGCACGACGTACACCCCGACGCCACCGTCGGCGCCGCGCAGCTTGACCGCACCGAGTTCCTCCAGGTCCCGTGACAGCGTCGCCTGGGTGACGTCGATCCCTTCGTCGGCGAGTATCGACGCCAGCTCACTCTGGCTGTGGATCGACTGCGACGACAGGATCGACACGATGCGAGCCTGCCGACCTGCGCGGGTAGCGGCGCTAGTCACCCGACCGCTCCATCAACCAAACCAGCAGGGCCTTCTGGGCGTGCAGCCGGTTCTCGGCTTCATCCCACACCGCGCTGTGCACGCCATCGATCACGTCATCGGTGATCTCGTCTCCACGGTGCGCCGGAAGGCAGTGCAGAACAATCACATTCGGCTTCGCACGTTCGACGAGACCGGTGTTGATCTGGAAGGGTCGAAACGGTCCCACCCGGTCCAGGCCGTCGTTCTCCTGACCCATCGACGTCCACGTGTCGGTGACGAGCACGTCGGCACCGTCGGCGGCGGCCTCCGGATCGGCCGTCACCGTCACCGAGGCGCCGGTGTCGGCGGCCCGTTCGTTGGCGGCCGTGACAAATCGCGGGTCCGGCTCGAAACCGGCTGGAGCGGCGACGGTGACGTGGACGCCTGCGGTGACCCCGCCCAGCATCAACGAGTGAGCCATGTTGTTGGCACCGTCGCCTAGATAGGTCAGCCGCAGACCGTTCAGGGTGCCCACGCGTTCGTCGAGCGTCTGTAGATCGGCCAGCACCTGGCAGGGGTGGAACTCGTCGGACAGCGCATTGACGATCGGCACCGACGCCCCAGAAGCCATGGTGGTCAACCGATCCTGTCCGAATGTGCGCCAGACGATCGCCTCGACATACCGTGACAGGACCCGCCCGGTGTCCTCCAGTGTCTCGTCGCGACCGAGCTGCGTGCTGCGGCCGTCGACCACCACCGCGTGACCGCCGAGTTGAGCGATGCCCATCTCGAACGAGAACCGCGTGCGCGTCGAGTTCTTGTCGAAGATCACCGCGACGCCGCGCGGACCCTCGAGCGGGCGCCGGCTGAATGGCGCCTTCTTCAGCTCCGCGGCCAGCGCCAGCACCTCGGCCTGCTCGTCGGGTGTGAGGTCGTCGTCGCGAAGGAAGTGGCGGATCATCGCGCAGACCCCGCGGCTGTGTCGAGCACACCGGGAAGCGCACCGAGGAAGTCGTCGACCTGCGCGTCGGTGAGGATCAGCGGTGGGACGAGTCGGATCACGTTCGCGGCGGGGGCGTTGACGAGGAACCCGGCCTCCCGTGCCGCGACCTCGACCGGCTTGGCCACCTCGGAGGTGAGGACGACGCCGAGCATGAGCCCGCGACCACGCACATGGTCGATGGCCGGATGCCCAAGCGACTCGATTCCGTGGTGCAGCGACTTGCCGAGAACACCTGAGCGCCCGACAAGGTCGTCGTCGGCCAGCACCCGCAACACCGCCAGTGCCGCCGCCGTGCAGACCGGATTGCCGCCGAACGTGCTGCCGTGCATGCCCGGGGTCAGCAGCCCGGCGGCCTCACCGGTCGCGATGCAGGCGCCGATCGGCAGTCCGCCACCAAGACCCTTCGCGAGCGTGACGACGTCGGGCGTGATGCCGTCGTGCTGATGCGCGAAAAATGCTCCGGTGCGGCCCATTCCGGTCTGCACCTCGTCGAGCACCAGCAGCGCGCCGTGTGCCGCGGTGATCTCCCGGGCGGCCACCAGGTATCCGGCGGGTGGAGTCACGACGCCGCCCTCGCCCATGATCGGCTCGAGGAACACTGCCGCCGTCTGGTCGTCGACCGCGGCGTCGAGCGCTTCGACGTCGCCGTACGGCACATGGGTGACGTCGCCGGGCAGCGGAGCGAACGGCTCCTGCTTCGACGGCTGGCCGGTCAAAGCCAGCGATCCCATCGTCCGGCCATGGAATGCGCCCTGTGCGGCAACGAGTTTCGTGCGCCCGGTGAGCCGCGAGATCTTGAACGCAACCTCGTTGGCCTCAGTGCCGGAGTTGCAGAAGAACACCCGCGCATCGTCGACACCCAGCAGTCCGACCAACGCTTCGGCCAGTGCGATGCCGGGCTCGGTGGCATAGAGATTCGACGTGTGCCCCAGCGTGTTGAGCTGGCGGGTGACGGCCTCGATGACGGCGGGATGCCGATGACCGAGGATGTTGACCGCGATACCGCCCACCAAGTCGAGATATGACCTGCCGTCCGCGTCGGTCACCACGGCACCGTCTCCGCTGACCAAAGTCAGCGGCGGCGTTCCGTAGTTGTCCATCATCACGGCTTCCCAGCGCTGCGCGAGGGTCATGCGCTCACCACCTTGGTCCCCGTCCCCTCATCGGTGAATAGCTCAGCCAGCACACAGTGCTCGACGCGGCCATCGATGACGTGTGCGCTCGGCACACCGCCCGATACGGCACGTAGGCAGGCCTCGATCTTGGGCACCATGCCGGCTTCCAGTTTGGGTAGCAGCTGAGTCAATGCGGCCGTGTCGATCTCACTGACCAGCGAACCGCGATCGGGCCAGTCGGTGTAGAGGCCCTCCACGTCGGTGAGCACCACCAGCTTCTCAGCTCCCAGCGCCTCCGCCAGCGCGGCCGCCGCGGTGTCGGCGTTGATGTTGTGCACCACGCCTTCGGCATCGGGTGCGATCGTCGAGACCACCGGGATGCGGCCTGCGTCGATGAGATCGAGCAGCGAATCCGCGTCCACCTTTTCGACGTCACCGACGAGGCCGATGTCGGTCGCCACCCCGTCGACGGTCACGTCGCGCCGCACGGCGGTGAAAAGATGCGCGTCTTCGCCTGTCACGCCCACGGCGTACGGACCGTGTGCATTGATCAGGTTCACCAGTTCGCGGCCGACCTGTCCGAACAGCACCATCCGGGCCACGTCGAGCACCTCGGGTGTGGTGACGCGGAATCCGCCCTTGAAATCACCTGCGATACCGAGCTTTTTGAGCATCGCACTGATCTGCGGACCGCCGCCGTGGACGACGACGGGATGGATGCCGCAATTGCGCAGGAACACCATGTCGTCGGCGAACGCGGTCTTGAGGGTGTCATCGGTCATCGCGTTGCCGCCGTACTTCACCACCACGATCTTGTCGTGCAACTGCTTGAGCCACGGCAGGGCGGCGGCGAGTATCTGCGCCTTGACGGGCGTCGCGAGTGTCATGAGCTGTAGGCCGAGTTCTCTTCGACGTATCCGTGGGACAGGTCGGTCGTCCGGATCGACGCCCGGTCATTGCCGACGCCCAGATCGATGGTGACGTCGATCTCTTCGCCGGACAGGTCCACGTCACGGGCACCTGGTGCTCCGACGCCGTCAACGCACACGGCAAAGCCGTTGAACGACACGCTGATCCGATCGACGTCCAGCACGACCGGCGCCATCCCCACCGCGGCCAGTACGCGGCCCCAGTTGGGATCGGACCCGAAGAGCGCCGTCTTGACGAGGCTGTCGCGAGCCACCACGCGGGCCGCCGTCAGAGCATCCTCTTCGGACTCGGCTCCTGTCACGGTGACGACGATGCGTTTGGTGACCCCTTCGGCGTCGGCCTGCAGTTGTGCGCACAGGTCGTCGCAGACCCTCAGGACCGCGTCGTCGAGATCGCTTTGGCTGGGGGCGATCTCGCTGGCGCCGGAGGCAAGCAGCAGAACCGTGTCGTTGGTGGAACAGCTGCCGTCGACATCGAGCCGGTCGAATGTCATGGCGGTCGCCTTGCGTAGCGCCTGATCGAGGGCATCCGAACTGGCGACGGCGTCGGTGGTGATGACGCACAACATGGTCGCCAGCGACGGCGCCAGCATCCCTGCGCCCTTGGCCATCCCACCCACCGTCCAATTGTCACTATGGTGCAGCGCAACCTGTTTCGGCACCGCGTCGGTGGTCATGATGGCCCGTGCGGCCTCTTCGCCGCCGGTCAGCCCGCCGGCCATCTCATGGACGACCTCGGTGACGCCCGCCAGCACCTTGTCCATCGGCAGCCGGTCGCCGATGAGCCCGGTGGAACACACGGCGACCTCGATCGCCCCGGTCTCGGTGCCCCAGTCGGAAAGCGCCGCGGCGACGGCCTCTGCGGTGGCGTGAGTGTCCTGAAAGCCCAGCGGCCCGGTGCAGGCGTTCGCGCCGCCGGAATTCAGCACGACGGCACGCAGCCGCCCGGTGGTGAGCACCTGCTGCGACCACAGCACCGGCGCGGCCTTCACCTTGTTGCGGGTGAACACGGCTGCGGCGGCGTGGTCGGGTCCCTCGTTGAAGACCAGCGCGAGGTCGAGCGCGCCGGAAGCCTTGATGCCCGCGGCGATTCCGGTGGCCCGGAAGCCGGCGGGGGCGGTGACACCCTGAGTGCGGATGAGCCGCGCGGTGTCGGATAGCTCGGTCACGGCGCCACGCCCACGATCGAAAGTCCTTCCGTCTCCGGCCAGCCCAGCGCAAGGTTCATCGATTGCACCGCGGCCCCACCGGTGCCCTTGACGAGGTTGTCGATCGCCGCGATGCCGATGAACGTCGAGGCGTCCTCGTCGACGGCGACCGCGAGCTGAGCGGCGTTGCTCCCGATCACCGCGCCGGTCTTGGGCAACTGACCCTCAGGGAGCAGATGAATGAAAGGCTCGGCGTCATAAGCCTTCTCGTAGGCGCTGCGGATCTGCGACAGCGGTGTGGTGGTCTTGGCGGTGCAGGTGGCCAGAATGCCGCGCGAGGTCGGGATGAGCACCGGGGTGAACGACACTGTGACGCCCTTGTCGGTGACGGCCTTGAGGCCCTGTGCGATTTCCGGGGTGTGTCGGTGCTTGCCGCCGACGTTGTAGGCGCGCGCGGATCCGATGACCTCGGAGCCGAGCAGGTCTGTCTTGGCGGCGCGCCCGGCACCCGATGTGCCGCTGACGGCGACGATGGTGACCGCGGGCTCGACAAGTCCCTCGGCGATCGCGGGCCACAGCGCGAGCAGGGCCGCGGTCGGATAACAACCCGGAACGGCGATCCGGGTGGCGCCGTGCAGCCGGTCACGGGCGCCGGGCAGCTCGGGCAGGCCGTACGGCCAGCTGCCTGCGTGCGACGACCCGTAGAACCGTTCCCAGGCCCCGGCATCGGTGAGGCGGAAATCGGCACCGCAGTCGACGATGACAGTCTCGCTGCCGAGTTGGTCCGCCAGGGCTGCGGAATGACCGTGCGGAAGCCCCAGAAAAACCACATCGTGGCCCTTCAGGGTGTCGGCGTCGGTGGCCTCGAGCGCGCGGCCAACCAGCGGAAGCAGGTGCGGGTGATGCTCACCGAGCAGGGTGCCGGCGCTTGCGGCCGCGGTGAGGGCGCCGATCGTCAGCCGCCCGTCGGCATACGCGGGATGCCCCAGCAGCAATCGCAGGATCTCCCCACCTGCATATCCGCTGGCACCGGCCACAGCGACGGAAGTCATGCACGCGATTCTGCATGGTTATGCATCCTCATGCAAATTCATATGATTGCGGTCCGTCAGCAGCAGCCAGACCAGCGTCACCAGGGCGATCGCGGTCGCCTGGACGCTGAGCACGAAGGCCGCGAACTCGTGCATCGTCGCTGCCACCCCGCAGGCGGTGCGATCGGATACGACCAGCATGGAAAAGCTCATCATCTCGGCGACGCAGAGCATCACGACGGTCAGGATCGGCGCCGCTCGCTGGCCGAGGGTGCGCAGGGGCGACGACCGCCGCAGGAAACCCAATTCGATGCCGAGGGTCACCAGCAGCATGGGTATGACCTGCACCATCTGCGCGAAGAAGTCGGTCGAAACGGTATCTGCGCACTCCCCTTCGATGTTGAGCACCGGAAACCACAACGCGGATGCGACCTGAACGACCAGCGTGCCGACAAGCAGCGGCAGGATCCAGTCTCTGCGTCCGAGACCGCGCCCGCCGGACGACCCGACGTCCAGGACGGCCACCAGCACGAGGCTCATCGAGACCGTGAACAACATCGACAGCACGATGTCCACCCCGAGATTGAGCGGGAGGAACGCCATCGCGACGTGAAGCACCACCATCAGCGCCGCCCCCAGCGGCCATGGGCCGTGCAGTAACCTCGGCAGGAACTCCTGCCACGACATCGTCCCGCCCAGTTGCTCCCGGGCCTCCATGCGCCATTTGAGCCCGGCGGCACACAACACAATCGCGGTATCGACCAGGAAGACGATCCACCGCGAATACGAGACATAGCCGCCCGCACCGGCGTAGGCGAGGTCGACGATTTCGTCGTTGTAAGTGAAGGCGACCACCATCAGAAACATCGCGAGTATCGCGATGCCGTCTACCGAAGTGCGCGGCCGCTCCCCCGTCTCGACCATGCCGGCCTTTCCTCCGCGACGCCGGCGGAATCAGCCGGCGGCCCATTCCTTGGCTCGTTCGAGGTCGTCGAGGCCGAACACTTCGAGTTCACCGGGCACCATCCAGCCCACTACATGCACGGTGTGCGCGACCCACTCTTTGTCGGTGACGATCGCGATGCGCTTGAACGTCGACCGATGGTTGATGAGGGTGCCGAACCCCTGCTTGAGGTCCTCGACCAGCCCTCCCCGTCCGAAGCCCGCATAGTCGGGCGCGATGACCTCGACGATCCGGACGTCCTCACCGCCGAGCAGCTTCTCCAGTTCGGGCTTGAACTCGATCATCTCCTCGCCGGTCACCTTGCCCGAAACGCGAATTCCCGCAACGCCGGCGGGCATGTCCTGCAGTACCTCGATCATGGCTACGTTCCTACTCCGGAATCGACGGCACCACTCCGAAATCAGCGGCGCTGCTCTGCCCCCACACGATCGGCCGCCGCCTGGACCGCACCGTCCCGGGCGGCGCTCGCCTCGTCCTCGGTGAGCGTGCGGTCGGTGGCCCGGAACCGCAGCGCCAGCGCCAGCGACTTGCGCCCTTCACCGATCTGCGGGCCGGTGTAGACGTCGAACAGGTGTACGTCCTCCAGCAGTTCACCCGCACCCTCGCGAACGGCATCGATCACGGCCTGCGCGGCGACGTCCTCGCCGACGATGAGCGCGACATCCTGGAACACCGCTGGAAACGGCGATACGGCGGGCGCGGGAAGCGTTTCGGTGAGCGGGATCGCATCGAGGTCCAATTCGACGGCACAGGTGCCTGCGGGCAGACCGGACCGCTCGATGACGGCGGGGTGCAACTGGCCCGCATATCCGACGACGGCATCGCCGATGACCACCTCGGCACATCGGCCAGGATGCCAGGGCAGGTGCTGGGCGGATCGCAGTGTGAGCTCTACGCCTGCGGCACGGGCGATGACGCGCACCGCCTCGAACGCGTCGCTGGCGTGCACGGGCCTGCCCCGCCCCCACGGGCCCGCGGGCTCGCGCAGCCCCGTCAAAACCGCGCCGACGTGTTGCGGCTGACGCGGCAGCGAGGCGTCGAGCGTCGCGATCTCGTCGGAGGTCGGCCGACGGTCAATCGGAATACGTTCCACTGCACGGGTTTCCGTTGTCGGCTCGACCACCTGAGCGATAGCGAACAATGCGGCATCCACCGCTCCGCGAGACACATTGCGCCCCAAGGCTTCCAACAGTCCCGGCAGAATAGTGGTGGCCAGATGGGGCCGATCGGCTTCCAACGGATTCAGCACCTGCGTGGTGGACCGGCGCGGGTCGTCGGCGGGCAAGCCCCACTGGTCGAAGATTCCCGCGGGCAGGAACGGGGTCGGCAGGATCTCGACATAGCCGCTCAGCGCCAGCGACTTTCCGATCGCGCGGCGCCGCTTCTGCGCGGGGCTCAGACCGCGGCCCGGCGGTGCGAGCGGCAGCACCGATGGGATGACCTCGAGGCCCTCCAGCCGCAATACCTCCTCGACGAGGTCCGCGGGCTGACGGAGGTCGGGGCGCCAACTGGGTGGTGTCGCGGTCACCTGACCGTCGCTCACGACGACACGGGCGCCGATCTGAGTGAGGCGCTTCTCGGTGGTACCGACCGCGTACTCCACACCGGCCATGCGGTCGGGCAGGTCGACCGCCATGCTGACCGGCGCAGGCGACCAGTCCTCACGAGGGGGATCTCCACGCCAGTCGGTCAACGTCGGTTCGACTGTGCCCCCGGCAATCTCGGCCAGCAGCGTGCTGCAGCGATTCAGTGCGGCGACGGAGATCGCCGGATCGACGGCCCGTTCATAGCGACGGCCCGCCTCACTGGCCAGGTGCAGACGCCGCTGCGTGCGCGACACTGCGGCGGGGTCCCATACCGCGGCCTCGAGCAACACATCGGTGGTGCTGTCGCGAACCTCGGTGGTGCCCGCGCCCATCACGCCGCCGATCGCAGCGGTGGCGACATCGTCGACGATGAGCACGTCGGCAGGGTCGAGGCGACGTTCGATGTCGTCGAGCGTGACGACGGTTTCCCCCGGTTCGGCGAACCGGACCCTGAAGCCGCCGGTGATCAGGCTGCGATCGTGTGCGTGCATCGGATGCCCGATCTCGAGCATCACGTAATTGGTCACGTCGACGGCCGGCGAGATGGCCCGGATGCCGGACAGCAGTAGCCGTCGTTGCATCCACCACGGCGACACCGCTTTCGGATCGATGCCGGTGACCGGACGCAACCCGAAGCGCAGCACCCCGGTGCCCCCGTCGATCGTCAGCGGCAGTGCCTCACCTTCGGCGGGCAGGGGCGCGATGTCGGCCGGGTCGACGTAGTCGAGGTCGTACGCGTTGGCGATCTCACGGGCCATTCCGCGCACCGACAGGCAGTAGCCGCGGTCCGGGGTGATCGCCAGGTTGAACACGGTGTCGTCGAGACCGAGGACGTCGGCGGCCGGCGTGCCGGGCTCTGCCGTACCCTCCGGCAGCACCAGGATGCCGGAATGATCGGAGCCGAGGTTGAGTTCCGCGGTCGAACAGATCATGCCGTCACTGGTGCGGCCGTACGTCTTGCGGGTGGCGATGGCAAAGTCACCCGGCAGCACGGAACCTGGCAGGGCCACAACGACAAGGTCGCCGACCGCGAAGTTGGTTGCCCCGCAGACGATGTCACGCGGCTCGGCTTCACCCACATCGACTTTGACCGCGCGGATGGGCTTCTTGAACTCGGCCAGTTCCTCGATCTCGTCGACCCGGCCGACCGTCAAGGGCCCTGTGACCGGCCCGACGGGAAGGACATCTTCGACCTCATGACCGATGCGGATCAGGGTCTGTTCCAGTTCCTCGGCTGACACGTCCCAGCCGGGAGCACCGGCTTGGACGACCTCGCGCAGCCAGCTGTAGAGCAGGCGCATCAGGCTCCAACCCCGAACGGCAGCGAGAAGCGCACGTCGCCCTCGACCATGTCACGCATGTCGGGGATACCGTTGCGGAACTGCAGGGTGCGCTCCAATCCCATGCCGAACGCGAATCCGCTGTAGACCTCTGGGTCGATACCGCAGGCGCGCAACACGTTCGGATTGACCATGCCGCAGCCGCCCCATTCCACCCAGCCGGGGCCGCCCTTCTTGTTCGGGAACCAGATGTCGACCTCGGCCGACGGTTCGGTGAACGGAAAGAAGTGCGGACGAAACCGCGTACGACCCTCGGGTCCGAATTCGGAACGGGCGAACGCGTCGAGCGTTCCGCGCAGGTGGGCCATCGTCAGCCCCTTGTCGACGGCCAGCCCCTCCACCTGATGGAAGACCGGGGTGTGGGTGGCGTCCAGCTCGTCGGTGCGGAAGGTGCGGCCGATCGAGATGATGTAGACGGGCAGCTCGCGCTCGAGCAGCGCCCGGATCTGGACCGGTGAGGTGTGGGTGCGCAGCACCTGCCGCGACCCGTCGGGCGCGACATGGAAGGTGTCCTGCTCGCTGCGGGCCGGGTGGTCGGGCGGAAAGTTGAGCGCGTCGAAGTTGAACTGCTCGGTCTCGACCTCGGGCCCCTCGGCGAGCTCCCAGCCCATCGCGACGAACGTGTCGGCGACATGCTCGGCCAGGATCGTGATCGGGTGACGGGCCCCGACCGGCTGCCGGGTCGACGGCAGGGTCACGTCGATGCGCTCGGCGACCAGCACGGCGGCGTCGCGCTCGGCCCGCAAAGCCGCGAGGCGCTCGTCGTAGGCCTGCTGCGCCTCGGTACGCGCCACGTTGACCCGCTTGCCCGCGTCGGCGCGGTCGGCCTTGGGCAACGAGCCGAGCGCCTGGCGCGCGAGCGCAATCGGTGAGCGGTCACCGAGCTGCTCCGTCTTGGCGCGGGCAAGAGAGTCGAGGTCATTCGCCGCGTCGAAGGCATGCCGAGCCGCGCTGACAGCCTTCGTCAACGCTTCTTCAGACAGGTCTATTGGCTGATCAGCCACCCGGCGATCATATGCGTGGCAGGTGGGGCTACTCGCCCGAGGGGTAGCCGTCCAGGTCGGCGTCACCCGGTGACGGTCTTCGCGATTTCAGCCGGTACATGACGAGATCGGCGGGCACCCCGTCCTGCTTGTGCGCAAAGACCTGTTTGCGCAGCCGCTTGGCGTCGACCCCCAGGGCGTCGAGGTCCTCAGCCGAAAGACCGTCCAGCGTCGCCTGGGACACCACCAACTCTCCCCTGGTCGCCCGCTCCATCACCCGTGCAGCGATGTTGACGTCGATGCCCAGCCAGTCCGAGCCGATTCGCTGCGGCCGGCCGGTGTGGATCCCGACGCGCATCCGCGGGGTGTAGCCGCCCACGTCAAGGGATTTCACCGCATCCCGCGCCTTGACGGCGGCGGCGACCGCCGTCGTAGGCCGCAGGAAGACCGCCATGATGCCGTCGCCCATGCGCTTGACGATCTGGCCGCCGGCCTCCAGCAGGGGTGGCTCGACTACCTGTGAGACGCGGCGCAGAAGCTTGAGGGTGGCGTCGTCGCCGGCGCTCAGCGACCAGGCGGAGAATCCCACCAGGTCCGTGAAGACGATCGTCGCCTCACGGTAGGCCGGCTTGCCCGACACCCGCTCGGTCAGCGCCTGCCACACCTGCAGCGCGCCGAGGCTCACTTCGCGTGACGCCGCCTCGCGATGCAGCAGTCGATCGGCCGCGCGGGCGGCGGCTCTGGGGCCGCCTTCACCGGACGCCGAGAGTGGATCTCCGAACTCGGGGTCCCCGGGGAGCGCACGCCGGGCGCGGCGCAGGAAGGCGATGACGGACGGGCTGTGGTTGGTGCTTTTCAGCCAGGCGACGGGCCCGGATGACTGCCCGCCAGATCGTTCGTCGATCGACTCGACCTCATCCACGGGCACAAGCCTAGTTTGAGCGGCGAAACGCGAATAAACCAGCTGGTCACAGCCTAGTGGAGCACACGTGGAGGGTGAATAACACTGTGGCCGCCACGCCTGGCAAATCGTAGACAACGTGCGTTGTCAAGTTTATCGTGAGGGTCTAACGGCGGAGGAAACCGATGGCCCTGAAATCGACATCGACGGCAACCAGCATCAGACGGCATGCCGACAACGACCCGCTCGGCCCCGACTCGCTGACGTGGAAGTACTTCGGCGACCTGCGGACCGGCATGCTCGGCGTCTGGATCGGGGCGATCCAAAACATGTATCCCGAACTCGGCGCGGGCGTCGAAGACCATTCGATCCTGCTGCGCGAGCCACTGCAACGCGTCGCGCGCTCGGTGTACCCGATCATGGGCGTCGTCTACGACGGTGACCGCGCCGCGCAGACCGGGCAGCAGATCAAGAGCTACCACAACACGATCAAGGGCGTCGACGCCGAAGGCCGGCGCTACCACGCGTTGAACCCCGATACGTTCTATTGGGCGCACGCGACGTTCTTCATGTTGATCATCAAGACCGCCGAGTACTTCTGCGGCGGGCTCACCGAGGCCGAGAAGCGTCAGCTGTTCGACGAACACGTGCAGTGGTACCGGATGTACGGCATGAGCATGCGACCGGTCCCCGACACGTGGGAGGACTTCTGCGAGTACTGGGACGCCAAGTGCCGCGACGAGTTGGAGATCAACCGCGCGACACTCGACATCTTCTCGATCCGAATCCCCAAGCCGTGGTTCGTGTTGATGCCGACGCCGATCTGGGATCAACTCTTCAAGCCGATGGTCGGCGCGCAGCGCTGGATCGCCGCGGGGCTCTTCGATCCCGCCGTGCGCGAGAAGGCCGGCATGCGCTGGACGCCGGGCGACGAAGTGTTGCTGCGCATCTTCGGCAAGCTCGTCGAGTTGGCGTTCGTCGCGGTGCCCGACGAGATTCGACTTCATCCACGCGCGCTGGCCGCCTATCGTCGCGCCGAGGGCAAGCTCCCCGAAGACGCGCCGTTGGTCGAGGCGCCAAGCTTCATGGCGCCGCCACGCGATCGCCACGGCCTGCCGATGCATTACGTGCCGCCACGCAAGTCCCTGCTCGACCGAGCAGGGTCTTTGGTGCACACGACGTTCTCGTTGGCGGGGCTGCGTCCGGCGCGCGGACGCGTTAAGGCAGCCTAGAGCTCATGCTGGAATGGACTGACGTTGACCTTGCCGTGCGCGATGCCGTACGGGAGTTCGTGGACAAAGAGATTCGACCCCATGTCGACGATCTCGAAAGCGGTGACATGGAGCCGTACCCGATCATCCGCAAGCTGTTCGCGACGTTCGGCATCGCTGACATGGCACGTGAGTCGCTGGACAAGCGGCTGGCGAAGCTTCGCGACGGCGGCGAGTCGTCCGGCAAATCCTCGGGCGGCGGCATGTTCGGCGGCGGTTCCGGCGGCATGGGCTTCGTGGTGGTCAGCGAGCTGTGCAAGGTGTCGATGGGCATCGTCACCGGTATGGGGGTCAGCCTCGGGCTGACGGTGCCGACCATCCAGGGCCGCGGCACGCTGGCCCAGCAGGAACGCTGGCTGCCGGACCTGGTCACCTACGACAAGATCGGCGCCTGGGCGATCACCGAACCCGATTCGGGCTCCGATGCGTTCGGCGGCATGAAGTCCTACGTCGTGCGTGACGGGGACGACTACATCCTCAACGGTCAGAAGACGTTCATCACCAACGGTCCCGATGCCGATGTGGTCGTGGTGTACGCGAAGCTCGACGAGGGTGACGGAGCCGACAAGCGTGACCGCAAGGTGCTGACGTTTGTACTCGATCGCGGCATGGAGGGCTTCGTCCAGTCAAAGCCGTTCAGCAAGATGGGGATTCACAGTTCCCGCACGGGCGAGCTGTTCTTCAACAATGTGCGCCTGGGCCGGGACAGGTTGCTCGGTGAAACCGAAGACAGTTCAGCCGGCGACGGGCGGGCCAGTGCACGGTCGAACTTCTCCGCCGAGCGCATCGGCGTCGCCGCGATGTCACTGGGGGTCATCGAGGAATGCCTGCGGCTGTGTGTCGACTATGCGAAGACTCGAAAGCTGTGGGGTCAGGAAATCGGGCAGTTCCAGTTGATTCAGCTGAAGCTCGCGAATATGGAGGTGGCGCGAATGAACGTGCGCAACATCCTGTTCCGGGTGATCGAGTCGGCGGAAAAGGGTCAGCCGATCTCGCTGCCAGAGGCGTCGGCGATCAAGTGGTACTGCTCGCAGGCCGCCACCGACGTGGCAATGGAGGCGGTGCAGGTATTCGGCGGCAACGGGTACATGACCGAATACCGCGTGGAACAACTGGCCCGCGACGCGAAGTCATTGATGATCTACGCGGGCAGCAATGAGGTTCAGATCACCCACGTGGCGCGGGGTCTGCTGAACGACGCTTAGGCGGCCGGCGGAATCGGAGGGGTCCGCAGTTGCCGGTGGCTGAACGACGATGTAGCGACCTCGTCGTGCAGAGCCCGCACGCGTTGGTAGATCCGGTGTGCGGTCGTATGCGGCATGGTCCCCGGACGGTACCGACCGCGGCGCAACCGCACGGCCCGGCCCTGGAAAATTTCCCAGCGCAACGCTTCCGACACCGACTTCGACGCGCGCCCGGCCGGACGGAAGCCGTGATACGCCAGCGCGTCGACCAGTTCGTCGATTGTCGCGGGACCATGGTCGAACAAATACGCCGTGAGCAGGTACCGAAGATCGGTCCCCCTCACCTCCAGCGAGTCGGTCGTGCGCAGACAATGGCACGGAGGTACGACATGTCCGTTCGCCGATTAGCCTGACTGCGTGGACCTGAAGACCAAGACAGCGTTGATCACCGGATCCAGCGGTGGAATCGGCGAGGAATTCGCCGTTCAGTTCGCGAAGCGCGGGGTCAACCTCGTCCTGGTCGCTCGCCGCGCCCAAAAGCTCGCTGAGCTGCGCACACAGCTGACCGAGCAACATCCCGGCCTGACGGTCGACGTGATCACCGCCGATCTCGCCGTCCCGGGCTCCGGTCCTGACCTGGCGTCGAAGGTCAGCGACCTGGGCAGGACGATCGACATCCTGGTGAACAACGCCGGCGTGGGTCTGCACGGCAAGTTCGTCGGGCAGGACGCCGCCGCCAATGCGGCGCAGATCCAGCTCAATTGCGGCACCCTGGTCGACCTGACGGCGGCCCATCTCCCGGCCATGACGGCAGCGGGGCGCGGCATCGTCATCAATGTGGCATCGACGGCCGCGTTCCAACCGACGCCGGGCATGGCGGTCTATGGCGCCACGAAGGCCTTCGTGCTGTCGTTCTCCGAGGCGCTCTGGCAGGAGTGCAAGGGAACCGGGGTGCGCGTTTTCGCACTCTGCCCGGGTGCGACAGAGACGGAGTTCTTCGCGCGGACCGGAGAGGAGTTCCTCACCGACGGCAGGCAGACCGCCAAACAGGTCGTCGACACCGCGATGGCGGCGCTGGACAAGTCCGCTCCGACCGTGGTCTCGGGTTGGCGAAACCTTCTGCTGGCCAATGGTTACCGGGTCACGCCGCGCAGGCTGATGGTGCAGATCTCCGAGCAGCTTCTGAAGGCCAACTAGCGGCGCTGCGCGCACGCGAGCAGACGTGAATTCCCCCTTTCCGGAGTGAATCTGGGGGTGTACGCGTCTGCTCGCGCTAGGAAGTTCGGTGTGCCCTGGCGCTTTGGTACAGGCAGATCGCCGCTGCCGATGCCACGTTGAGGCTTTCGGCATTGCCGGGCATGGGGATTCGCACCCGTTGAGTGGCCATCTCGGCCAGTTCGGTCGCCAACCCATGCGCCTCCGGCCCGAACAGCCACGCCGTCGCCGCAGTCAAGTCCGCATCGTCCAGCGATACTTCGCCGTCGACGGTGGTGGCCAGCACCGCAAGTCCGGCTGCAGCGATCCCCGACACCGCCGCGGCGGCGTTCGGCTCGGATACGACGGGAATCGAGAAGATACTTCCGGCCGAGGCACGCAGACACTTGCCGTTGTATGGATCGACGCTCTGGCCGGCGAGTACGACGGCGTCGGCTCCCATCGCGTCGGCGATGCGAATCAGGGTGCCCGCGTTACCGGGCTCGGAGATCTCCGCCGCGACAGCCAGCAGCCGTGGGGCATCGGCGAGGACGTCGGCAAGCGAGGTCTCGGGCACCGAGCACACCGCAACCAGACCGACCGGAGTAACCGTGTCCGACAACGCTTTCGCGGCTCGCTCCGTCACCACATGCACGTCGGAATCGGTGAGCAGCGATGCGAACCGGGCCTGCGCCGCTTCGGTGACGAAGACCTCGGAGACGAGTCCGCGCCGCATCGCGGCCTCGACGAGGTTGGGTCCCTCAGCGAGAAAGCGTGCGGCGCGGCGTCGTCCGACGTGGCGGTGCAGCTTGATCGCTGCCGCCACCCGGTCTGCGCGTTCGGTGAGCGTCAGGCAGCCTCGCCCGACGGCGCATTGACATCGCTGGGCAGCGCAGCCTTGGCGACCTCCACCAGCGCGGTGAAGGCGGCGGAATCGCTGACGGCGATCTCGGCCAGGTTCTTGCGGTCCACCTCGACCCCGGCGGCCTTCAGGCCCTGGATCAACCGGTTGTAGGTGATGTCGTTGGCGCGGGCCGCCGCGTTGATCCGGGAGATCCACAGCTTGCGGAACTCGCCCTTGCGGGCACGCCGGTCACGGTAGGCATAGGTCAACGAATGTAGCTGCTGCTCTTTGGCTTTGCGATACAGCCGCGACCGCTGACCGCGGTAGCCCTTGGATGCCTTGAGTATTGTGCGGCGCTTCTTCTGCGCGTTTACTGCGCGCTTTACGCGTGCCATGGGGGTTTTCCTCTTCGTTCAGGTTCGTTCAGGTCCGGACAGGGGGGCCTGTCAGCCGTTGAGCAGCTTCTTCACGCGCTTGACGTCATTGGCCGCCACCTCGGTACGGCCCTCGAGCCGGCGGGTACGGCGGCTCGACTTGTGCTCGAGCAAGTGCCGCTTGTTGGCCTTCTGGCGCACGATCTTTCCGGTTCCGGTGGTCCGGAACCGCTTGGAAGCGCCGCTGTGGGTCTTCGCCTTTGGCATGTGTCCTCAGTTCAGTTCTGTGGTGTTTCGGTCGGTGCGCTCTCGGGCTGTGCGCGTTGCGCGGCGGGAGCGTCGGCATCGTGCGCCGCCTTGGCGCGAGTCTTCGCGCCGCGGTGCGGTGCCAGCACCATCGTCATGTTGCGGCCGTCCTGCTTGGCCGACGTCTCGACGAAGCCGTAATCGGCGACGTCGGCGCCCAGCCGCTGCAGGAGTCGGTAGCCCAGCTCGGGCCTCGACTGCTCGCGTCCGCGGAACATGATCGTCACCTTGACCTTGGACCCCGCTTGCAGGAAGCGGACCACGTGTCCCTTTTTGGTCTCGTAGTCGTGCGGGTCGATCTTGGGACGCAGCTTCTGTTCCTTGACGACGGTCTGCTGCTGGTTCTTGCGAGACTCGCGTGCCTTCTGGGCCGTCTCGTATTTGAACTTGCCGTAGTCCATGATCTTGCAAACCGGTGGTTTGGCGTCCGGGGCTACTTCGACAAGGTCGAGATCGGCATCCGCGGCGACGCGGAGAGCGTCTTCGATGCGCACAATGCCTACCTGCTCGCCGCCTGGTCCGATGAGACGGACTTCAGGTACGCGGATGCGCTCGTTGACGCGGGTCTCAGTGCTGATGGGGCCTCCTATGTTGTCGTCTAGGAACCCCACCCATCAGCATCTGTTCAATGAACAGAAAAGCCCTGCTCAAAGCAGGGCCCAAAGCCGACCAGGACAGGCATCGGATGCCTGTGACCGGACCGCTGTACCGGTATGGTCAGCGGTGGGAGTGGGACTCCACTTGCTGTCCCTGGCGTACGCCGGGACGGTCGCGCATGCCATCCTATCAGGGATGACCCAGGATCCCGCATCGCCGGAACCAGCCGCCGAGCTGCCGACCCGCGAGCTGGCCGATATTCCCGCCGTCGAGGTGATCACCCGGTCCGCCGTCATGTTGATGAGCGCCGCCGCCGAGAAGCTCGGGTTGTCGGCCGAGGACCCCGATGAGAGCCCGCACCGCGACCTCGACGAGGCGCGCCGGCTGATCACCGCGCTCGCGGGGCTGGTGACGGCGTCCGCCGAGTACCTCGGCCCGCACGCCGGACCGGTGCGCGACGGGCTGAAGAGCCTGCAGCTCGCGTTCCGCGAAGCGAGCGCCGCGCCGGAGGAACCGGGTCACGGTCCCGGGGAGAAATACACCGGCCCGGTCTGGTAGCCAGTAACACCAATTTCGCGGGTCGAGCGCATATCCTCGCGCTTTATGACGGTGACTAGTCCGGCCAACTCTGCGAGCACCGCAAAGGCGCGCCGTACCTCCGCCTTCAGGTGGGTGCCCCCCGCGGCCGGCTGGACGGTCGGCATCATCGCCACCCTGTCGCTGCTGGCAAGTGTGTCGCCGTTCGTGCGCTCGCTCATCAAGGTGCCGCGCGAGTTCGTCAACGACTACATCTTCAACTTCCCCGACACCAGCTTCGCGTGGGCGTTCGTGCTGGCGCTGCTGGCCGCGGCGCTGGCGGCCCGCAAGAGCATCGCGTGGTGGATTCTCGTCGGATACATGGTCGCGGCCCTCGGCTGGAACGTCGGCGACCTCGTCTCCGGTGACGAATCGTGGCTCCAGGAAAGCGGCGAGGTCATCGGCCTGGCGTTCCACCTCGCCGCGATCGCCTTCCTTGTGCTGGCCCGCAAGGAGTTCTGGGCCAAGGTCCGCCGTGGGGCGCTGATCAAGGCGGCGGCAACACTGGTCGCGGGGCTGGCCGTCGGCACCCTGATCGGTTGGGGTCTGATCGAGCTCTCCCCTGGATCACTCGCCCGCGAGGACCGCTTCTTCTACGCATTGAATCGGGTAGGTGCTTTCGCGGGTGCCAGCTCGGACTCGTTCACCGGTCACCCGCACGTGTTCGTCAATGCCCTGCTGGGTCTCTTCGGCGCACTGGCATTGATGGTCGCGGCGATCGTGTTGTTCCAGTCGCAGCGCGCGGAGAACGCACTCACCGGCGAAGACGAGTCGGCGATCCGCGGACTGCTCGAGTTGTACGGCAAGAACGACTCGTTGGGCTATTTCGCGACGCGCCGCGACAAGGCCGTGGTGTTCGCACCGTCCGGCCGCGCCGCCATCACCTACCGCGTCGAAGTCGGCGTCTGCCTCGCCAGCGGCGACCCGGTCGGCGACCCCAAAGCCTGGCCCCAGGCGATCGAGGCGTGGCTGCGGTTGTGCCAGGCCTACGGCTGGGCACCCGGGGTGATGGGCGCGAGTTCGACTGGAGCCGAGGCATTTCGCGCCGCCGGTCTCAACGCGCTGCAACTGGGCGACGAGGCGATTTTGTATCCGGACAACTTCCGCTTGTCGGGCCCGGACATGCGCGCGGTGCGGCAGGCGGTGACGCGCGCGCGGCGCGCCGGTGCCTCGGTGCGGATCCGCAGACATCGTGATCTCGACGCCTACGAGATGGCCAAGGTGGTCGAGCGGGCCGACACGTGGCGCGATACCGACGATGAGCGCGGGTTCTCCATGGCGTTGGGCCGGCTGGGCGACCCGGCCGACGGCGACTGCCTACTCGTGGAGGCGGTTCAGCCCGGGGCCGGCGGTGAACAGGTCGTCGCGATGCTCTCCTTGGTGCCATGGGGCGCAAATGGGGCCTCGCTGGACCTCATGCGCCGGTCTCCGCAATCTCCCAACGGCACCATCGAGCTCATGGTCAGCGAGCTGTGCATGCAGGCCGAAGGCATTGGGGTGACGCGTGTTTCGCTTAACTTCGCGATGTTCCGCTCGGCATTCGAGCAAGGTGCCCAGCTGGGCGCGGGCCCGGTCGCACGGCTGTGGCGGGCGCTGCTGGTGTTCTTCTCCCGCTGGTGGCAGCTGGAGACGCTGTACCGCTCGAACATGAAGTATCAGCCCGAGTGGGTGCCGCGCTATGCCTGCTACGAGGACGCGCGGCTGGTCCCCCGCGTTGGCGTGGCTTCGGTGATCGCAGAAGGCTTCCTGGTGCTGCCGTTCTCCCGACGCCACGATCAGCCGCACACCGGCCACCACATCGCGGTGCCGCAGAGCATCATCGACCGCGGTCTGTTGCACCATGACGGCACCGCCCCCGACGCCGACGAACTGGAAGTCGGGCTGGACGAGGAGGAACAGTCCCGTCTGCCCGAACAGGTCCGGGTCCGGATGGCCAAGCTCAAGACATTGCAGGACAACGGCGTCGACGCGTACCCGGTCGGTGAGCAACCCAGCCACACGATCCTTGCCGCGCTCGAATCCGAGGGTGCGAGCACACTGACCGTCGCGGGCCGCGTGCTGCGCATCCGCGACTACGGCGGCGTGCTGTTCGCGCAACTGCGCGACTGGTCGGGGGAAGTTCAGCTGCTGCTCGACAACTCGCAGCTCGACGACGGAACGACCGCCGATTTCACGCATGCCATCGATCTGGGCGACCTGATCCAGGTGACGGGCACCATGGGTTACAGCAAGAAGGGCACCCGCTCGCTGATCGTGCTCAACTGGCGGTTGATCGGAAAATGCCTACGTCCACTGCCAGACAAATGGAAAGGGCTCACCGACCAGGAGGCACGGGTGCGCGCCCGCTACGTCGACCTGGCCATCAACACCGAGGCCCGCGACTTGATCCGGGCCCGCAGCGGGGTTCTGCACGCGATCCGTGAAAACCTTTTCGACAAGGGGTTTTTGGAGGTCGAGACGCCGATACTCCAGCAGATTCACGGCGGCGCCAACGCCAGGCCGTTCCTGACCCACATCAACGCCTATGACCTCGATCTATATCTGCGGATCGCTCCCGAGCTCTACCTGAAGCGTCTGTGCGTGGGTGGTGTCGAGCGCGTGTTCGAGCTGGGCCGGGCATTCCGCAACGAGGGCGTCGACTTCAGCCACAATCCGGAGTTCACGCTGCTGGAGGCCTATCAGGCCCATGCCGACTACAACGTGTGGATCGACGGCTGCCGGGAGTTGATCCAGAACGCCGCTCAGGCCGCCAACGGAGCACAGGTGTTCATGCGTCCCGGTGACGACGGCACGCTGGAACCCGTTGACATTTCAGGTGAGTGGACGGTCAAGACCGTGCACGAGGCGGTCTCGGAAGCGCTGGGCGAACAGATCGGGCCCGAGACAGACCTGACGACGCTACGCAGACTGTGCGACGGCGCGAGGATCCCGTATCTGACCCACTGGGACGCCGGTGCGGTGGTGCTCGAACTGTACGAACACCTGGTCGAGGACCGCACCGAAGCGCCCACGTTCTACAAGGACTTCCCCACGTCGGTGTCGCCGCTGACGAGGCCGCACCGCAGCATCCCCGGTGTGGCGGAACGTTGGGACCTGGTGGCATGGGGTGTCGAATTGGGCACGGCGTACAGCGAGTTGACCGATCCCGTCGAGCAGCGGCGCCGACTGCAAGAACAATCGCTGCTGGCCTCGGGCGGTGACCCCGAGGCCATGGAACTCGACGAGGACTTCCTGCAGGCGATGGAATATGCGATGCCGCCGACCGGTGGCCTTGGCATGGGTGTGGACCGTGTCGTCATGCTGATCACCGGCCGCAGCATCCGCGAAACGCTGCCGTTCCCCTTGGCCAAACCGCGTTAGTCGGCACGCGACTCAGCTCCTAACGCCAGCCCAACAGCCGCATTGATCAACTGTTCTCGGGTCGGAAAATCGCGCAGCCGCGCGCCCAACTGATTGGAGAACAGATGATCCTTCGTAGAGCAACAGGCAGCCTCGCCACGGTGGCCGTACTCACATGTGCGCCGCTTCTATTCGGTACGGCTACAGCCACCGCCGATCCCGGAATCGGTTGGGGTGCACCAGGCCCCGGCATCCTGCCCGGACCGGGACTGGGTGGCTTCGGCGGACCGGCATCCGGACTCGGACTGCTACCGGGGGCGGGCTTCGGGGCACCAGGCCCCGGCCTCCTCCCCGGCCCGGGTCGCGGAGGTTTGGGCGGGCCGGCCTCCGGACTCGGACTGCTACCCGGACTTGGCTTCGGAGCACCAGGACCGGGGGTGTTCTGATGCCACGCGTGATGCTCGGCGTCCTCGGGCTAGCGGGGGCCCTATCGCTGATGACGGCGGGGCCTGCTTCGGCGCAGCCCGCCGGGCCGCTCATCGAAACCACGTGTAGTTACGCGCAGATCGAGGCAGCCCTGCAGGTCGAGGCACCCGAGGCATCGGGACGACTGGCCGAACGTCCCAACGCGCAAGCGAAGATCCAGGAACTCCTGGCGCTGCCGATCGACCAACGACGGCAGCGGGTGAAGTCCTTCATGGACCGCAATCCAGATGTGGCGTCGATGATTGCGCAGAAGCGCAATACGCCCGAGGGACAGGACAAGCTGATGATGATGCAGCGCATCGCTGACACGTGTCACAACTACTGATCGCTCGACCCGACAAACGTGACGGTGAGCCCGCCATCCGGGCGGGCCACCGCACGTACCTCACCGCCGTGCGCGGTGGCGATCGACCGCACGATCGACAGGCCCAGTCCGGCCCCTCGACTCGTCGGGCCACCGTCAGAGGCTCGGTCGCTGACGCTCAAGCGATGAAAGGGCTCGAATATCCCGTCGACTGCAGACTGCGGAATCACCGATCCCGAGTTTTCGACCGACAGCCGGCTTGCCCCCTCATCGTTCGACACCGACACGATCGCCCACCCTGCTTCGGCGCGGTTGTACCGGATCGCGTTGTCGATCAGGTTCCCCACCAAGCGCTCCAGCAGATCCGGATCGCCGGTGATATACGAGGGGGTGAGCCTCGGGATGACCTCGACGCCCGCCTCCGCCGCGGCGGTCTCCGACAGGGCGACCACCCGGCGTGCGATGTCGGCGAGATCGACCCGCACGCGGCGGGCGAGCTGTTGCTGACTGCTCGCCAGCACCAGCAGGCCGTCGATGAGGCGCTCATGGCGGCGATTGACGTCCAGCAACGTAGCTCCCAGGCGGCGCGTCGACTCGGGGGCGTCGGGGTCGTCGATGGCCACCTCGATCAGTGTGCGGTTGATCGTCAGCGGGGTCCGCAGTTCGTGCGAGGCGTTCGCGACGAATCGGCGTTGACCGTCGAAAGCATGATCCAGGCGCTCCAGCATCGCGTCGAACGTGTCTGCGAGGTCCTTGATCTCGTCATCGGGCCCGTCGAGCCCAATCCGCTCGTGCAGGCTGCGATCCGCCACTCGCCTTGCTGTGGTGGTGATCTGATGCAGGGGCTGCAGTGCGCGACCGGCCAGCAGCCACCCGAATCCGCCCGCTGCCAAGCCGACGACACCCAACGATACGAAAGACCACGTCAGCATTCCGCGTTTGATGTCCTCGCGTTGTTGTTCCGCCTGCGCAGCGAAGGCGGACACCAGATTCTCGGCGACGGGAAACTCGCGGAGCCCGCGTTCGGCGAGAAACTGTTTCACCAGACTCTGTGCACCTGCTCCGGGGCGACGGTCCATCGACTGGTCCAGGTAGAAGTACATCAGCGCGATCAGCACCGCTCCGGCGATGAAGAAGGCCGTCGCGTACAGCACTGTGAGGCGCACCCTGATGGTCATGGGATGCGATACCCCACACCGGCCTCGGTTTCGATCACGTGCGGCTCGCCAAGCTTTCGGCGCACCATCATGATCGTGTAGCGGACGACGCCGGTGAACGGATCGATGTGTTCGTCCCACGCTTTTTCCAGCAGATGCTCGGCAGACACCACGCCTCCCTCAGCGCGCAACAACTCAGCTAGCACCGCAAACTCCTTGGGCGTCAACGAAATCGGTCTCTCCTCGCGCGACACTGTGCGCCGATGCGGATCCAGTCGGATACCGGCTCGTTCCAGCACCGGCGAGACCGCGGGCCGCGACCGCCGACACAGGGCATGGACGCGCGCCACGAGTTCGGCGAACGCGAAGGGTTTGGTGAGGTAGTCGTCGGCGCCAAGCTGCAGGCCCCTCACCCGCTCAACGACCGCCGTGGCCGCCGTCAGCATCAGGATTCTGGCCGTCGCGCCCGATTCGGTCAGTTGAGCACATACGAAATCGCCGGAGACGGTCGGAAGATCGCGATCCAACACGATGACGTCATAGTCGTTGACTGCCGCCCGCTCGAGAGCGGCGTCACCGTCGTAGGCCACATCCACGGCGATCGCGTGGCGGCGCAGCCCAGCCGCGATGGCGTCGGCCAGCAGCTGCTCATCCTCGACAACCAGAACGCGCATACCAATATGGTGCACGTCAGACGCGTTAGGTCGCTGTTAGGTGCATGCCCGCAGCTTGCTCACAGCGGAGCACAAGGATCGGCAGTCACTCTTGTGGCCGTGACGCTCCGCGACCTGCTGCGCCACCATTCGTCGCTGCTGCACGGCTGGATCCCGATCACGGTCCAGGTCCTGGCCGGCATCGCGCTGGTGGCGGCCATCTACTGGGGTATCCGACGTTGGCGATACGTCTGGGTGCCGTGGGCGGTGCTGTGCGGGGTGGCCCTGACCGCGGCCGCCTACTGGTATGTCGAATCAGAAGGCCTCGCGGGCAATCCCGCACCCGACGTGCTCTGGGTGTGGATCGGGCTGACGGGAACCGCGGCGGGCGTGCTGGTGGCCGGCTGGCGCGGAGCGCAGTGGTGGCGGCGTGCGGTGGCGGCCTCCGCGGTGCCGCTGTGCCTGCTGTGTGCCGCGTTCTCACTCAACCTGTGGACCGGGTACTTCCCCACCGTCCAGACGGCGTGGAATCAGCTCACCGCGGGTCCGCTGCCTGACCAGACAGATCAGGTGACCGTCCTGGCGTTGCAGCACCGCCATCAGATTCCCGCGAAAGGCACCGTGGTACCGGTGCAGATCGGAGACGGGGCGTCAGGGTTCAAACATCGCGATGAACTCGTCTACCTGCCTCCGGCCTGGTACGCCACCGACCCTCCGCCACCCATGCCGACGATCATGATGATCGGCGGCGAATTCAACACCCCCGCCGACTGGGTACGGATCGGCAACGCGGTGACCGTCGCGGACAACTTTGCAGCGGCCCACCGCGGAAATGCGCCGGTGCTGGTCTTCGTCGACGCCGGCGGCACGTTCAACAACGACACCGAGTGCGTCAACGGCAGCCGCGGCAATGTCGCCGACCACCTCACCAAAGACGTTGTCCCCTTTATGGTTTCGAAGTTCGGCGTGAGCGCCCACCGGGACAACTGGGGCGTGGTGGGCTGGTCGATGGGCGGCACGTGCGCCATCGACCTGGCTGTCATGCATCCCGACATGTTCGGCGCATTCGAGGACATCGCCGGCGACATCGCGCCCAACTCGGGGACGAAAGACGAGACCATCTCTCGGCTGTTCGGCGGCAACGCCGCCGCCTATGCGTCCTTCGATCCCACCACCGTCATCACGCGACACGGCCGCTACGACGATGTGACCGGCTGGTTCGCCGTCAACAGCGAAGCGGCCCCGGCGCAGAGTTCGGCCGCGAACTCGCTGTGCTCACTGGGCGACGCCAACGGGATCAGCTGCGCAGTCGTTGTGCAGCCCGGTAAGCACGACTGGCCCTTCGCATCACACGCCTTCGCGACCGCACTGCCCTGGATGGCCGGTCAACTCCTCACCCCCGGCGCTCCGCATGTGCCGTTGCCGCCACCACCGCCTCCACCGATCGTTCAGGTGGCCGCCAGGTAGCGGGTAGCGTGGACGCATGCCGGACGAATCAGCCCAGGAGCCGGAAGCCATCATCGACGCCGTTGTCGAGCCCGATCCGGCGCCTTCGGCGAGTCCGGCGACGGCGCCGGCAGAACCCGTCGACACGGGCTACACCGCAGGCGGTGTACCCACGTTCGATTCGGTGCGCGAGAAGATCGAGACCCGCTACGGCACGGCGATCGGCGCCGCGGAACTCGATGCCGAAACACCGGAAGGCCGCTCCGTCGAGGAGCAGTACGAAGCGCGGCAGCGTGCCGCGGCCGACCGGCTTGCGCAGATCCGCGAATCCATGCGCAAACCCGAGTCTCAGTAGTCGGATTCGGCGGCCAGGATCTCGGCAAGGTAGGCGTCCTCGGCCGGTGAGGCCAGCCGCGACCGCGCGAAGTCCCGAATCCGCTCGCGCGTCTGCGCCGACTCCCCGCCGCCGGCGCCGACCGTCAGCGTGGTCACGCGCCAATCATGGTCCCACGCTGACGATTCCGATATCGACTGCTGATCGGGGCCCACGACGGGAAACGCCGCACGGCCGTCGGCCCCGAGCACTCCGTCACCTCCGAAAGCGCCGGAGCGCAACCGTACCGGCACGCCACTGGGCGAGCCCAGACCCGACAACTCCACGCGCACAGTGGCGGTCACTGAGTCGTCGGCAGACTCGACGCTCCAATTGACGGTGTTCTCGGCCGCGTCGAAGACACCGGCGGGAACGGCGGACCAGTGCACTGAGCCAACACCCGTCGCAACGGTCGCTGTCGACGTCCGTCCGCCATCCCCGCCCGCAGCCAGCGCGTAATCGTCCCTGCGACTGGAGCGCGCAGGCGTGTCGAAGACGATGCCCACCTCGTCGGCGAGGTCGGTGCACTTCTGCACCAGCTCGACGACGCGCGGGTCACCCTCGTGGACATGGGCGTTAAGCGCGGCGACGTGCGGCCGCAACACCTCGGCCACGTCGGAGTCGAAGGTGTCGTCGGAGAAGAAGTCCTCCGCGGCCACAGTGAGAATCGCGATCTCCGCATCCAGCAACGCGGCGTCGAGCGCCGCGATCCCATCGCGCCGGCTCGCCGGCCACCACCGCCGCAACCAATGACCGAACGCCAACCGCCGCAACGGGTCCAGCGAGCCGGGCAACACATCTACCCCCGCCAGGTCCACCGCCTGCGCATCCTCGGGTGGAGCGTGATCGACCGTGGACGCGACCGCGCGATGTCCGTCCTCGCCGAGCACGCGCCACAGCCAGTCCGCCCTCGCGGGATCGGTGAACGTGATCTGCGGATCAGCGGACGGATCGTCGACGGTCCACGACAGCACCGCACCGCTGACCTCCAGTACGGCGTGCAGCGGAGAAGGTGCCGCGGAGGGTCCCGTACTCCACAGCCCGGAATCCGACATCAACTTCATCCGGCCACTTGCACTTCCAGCATCGTCTTGATGCGCTGCCGGTGGTCGAGACTCACCGACCGCGCGACGCCTTCCAACAGCGCGCGGACGTCGTCGACGTCGGAACAGGATTCCTGCCAGACGTCGCGGCCATGCAAGCGCGCCCACAGTCGGCTCAGATACGGTCGGGCGAACGCAGCGAGGTCGTCGATCACCTGCTGCTGGCGAGGGTGGACCGGCCCGCTGTCGGCAAGATAGCGACGCGCGTGCAGCACGTACGCCTCCTTGCGCAGCCGGGCCTGGATCTGACGGGCGAGGTCATATCGAGTGGTCGCGGTTTCGGACAGCGGCGCCAGGTCTACGGCGACCTCGATGCCGGCGACCAGTGTCGCCTGCTTGTCCTCGCCCATCAGCCCCCATGGCGCGCAGCACCGGTCGACCTCTTCCTCGCACAGCACCGGAACCTCTGGCAGTTCTTCGCGATCCATCGCACGGCGAAGGGTTGCGCGTACCCGGTCGATCACCGACCGATTGAGCGGCCGTTCGCCGTCGGACCCACCGATGACCTCCGGCGGACCCTGCGGTTCCGCGGAGCTCAGGCCGAGCGCGACGATCGACCACGGCAGCTGTGACCCGCGTTCATGCGCGGCCGCGCCAAGGTTGTATGGGGTGACATCGGCGATCAGCGCCTGCCACACCCGCTGCCGCGCCGCAGAAGCGCCGTGCGAATCGGCCGGGCCCAGCACCGTGGTCAACCCGGACAGGAAGGGACCGGTGATCTGGTTGCCGGGCCGAACGTCTTTCCAGCTGGAGCGCAGCTGGTCCGACAGTTCCGAGATGACGAGATGGTCCGACGAATAGGTGTTCAGCACTTCGATCGCGGTGCGGTCGCGGTCGGCATGGATCTCACGCAGCACCGATTCGGCCTCACCGGAATCAGTCTGTGCAGGTGCACCTTTCGTCACAGCAAGCTCGAAGCACACCGGAAAATACAACTCCTGGGCGTTCCCGCTGGTGATCCGCAGCCGACGGCGCTCACGCTTGAGCAGCTCGAACCATGCTGCCGCCGCGCGCATCTGGGCGGCCTGGCCCACGATCGCGTCATGCATGGCCTCGGCGACGTCGACGGCCACGAACGGCGCCGAGAACTGGGTGTTGGAGCGCAACCGAAGCACCAAAGGGTCGATGATCCGCTTCACGGTGCGCCGCAACGGGCCGCCGTCGTCACCACTGAGCACCTCCACACCAGGCCCGATCGCGCGCCACGCGCGGTCGATGACCGCGCGCCGCGGATGGGCGACGGCGATGGCCGTCTCAGCAGTGCTCATAGCAACAGGATAAGAGTCGGGTACCCGGCAAAGTTGGGTTCGGTAGCCGACCGGGTGTCCGAGCCTGGTGGCATGTCCAGCGCGTATTCGATCGCATTAGTCATGTTCCTGCTCGTCGCCACGGCGTTGGCCTACCTGATTCCCGACCGCGACGAGGTCGTCACCCCCGAAGGCGGCGAAGCCGACGAGCGCCTTGCCACCGCCGACGACATGGCGGCCATTCGCGCCGAATTCGACCGCATGTTGGTCGCGAAAGGCCTGGTCACCGATGGTCAAATCGACCTGATCCGACACGGCACCAAATCCCGCGCGGTGATCACCGGCATGCGGACCACCGGGCGCGCGCGGGAGGATTTCCGCGAAGTCGAGCTCGACGTGATGGTGCATCGCCCCGGCGGCGGACAGTTCGCGGCTCACGAGAAGGCACTCATTCCCGAATCGGCCATCACGAAGGTCTCGCCTGGCAGCCTGGTCGACACGTACTACCGCTCCGACGACGAGTCCGCGGTCGCCGTCTGTGTGTCGCCGGCCTGATCACCGGGCACCGTCGACCGCGAAAGTCGCCAACGCGGCCCAGTACAGCGGGCTCGCGGTCGCATCACCGTCGGTCCAGCGGCGCATCCGTTCACGTTGCCAGCTGTTGACCGTTCGCCCGGCATCCTCGGCCTCGTGCGCGCGGTCGACGGCCAGGATCGCGTCAGACATCGGGTCGGCATCATTCGTCGACGCGAACAGCCGGTAGCCAGCGGCCGTCGGCAGCGACCACAGCGTGGCCGTCACCAGCTCCGCGCCGCCGAGAATCATCGCCGCGACCAGACCAGTCGCCTCGTCGAACCGATAGTCACCGCCGGACGCACAGGCCAGCAGGCCGACGCGTGGCGGAACGGGAAGCCTCAGTGCCATGAGATCCGATGCGGTGAGCGGTCGTTCGTCGGCCAGGTGAAGCGCGGCCCGGTCAGCGTGTCCGACGTCGCCGTCGGCCGCGGTCGCGTGGCCGACGTACAGCAGCCGACTGGGCTGCTGCGCCAACAGATCCTCGAGCCAGGCGCGGTCCGCATCGGCACGCCGGAAGAGGTCGACCGACGACGCTACATCGGGCAGGACCTTCCGGCCTCGTATCAGCTCGCCGAAGTGCTTGGCCAGCAACGTATCCGGTGACGGACGCCCGAGTACGGAACCCAACGCCGAATCCGGCCGCTGACCGGGCACCCGGGGATCTAGCACCAGCAGCGGCGGTCTGCCCTGCCGGCCGGACCAGCCAGCGGGTTCGCGCGGTGAGTGCACGATGTTCGGCGGAGCGGCCATTAGGACGTCGACCAGCTCGATGAGTCGGTGTCCGTCGTCACCGGGCATCGCGACGAGACCCCACGGGACCCGGGCCAGCCGCGCGCTGGGCGACACGAACAACACGGCCCGGGGTGACGCGACGCAGTCGAGAAGTAACTGCCAGGCGTCGGGTGCGATCAGCTGCGTGCCGAGTGTGCGGGCGATCGACATTTCGGTGGCGGACGACGCGAAGGCGCCCTTGGTGATTGCGCGTTCGAGGGCGTCGCGTCGGGTCTCGGTGTCGATCGGATCCGGCAACGCGGCGGTCAATTCGTCAAGTGCGGCCTGTAGCGCCGCCTCCTCGATCACCCACGTCACGGTCCTCGACGGCTGCCCTACGACGCGCAGGCTGACATACGTGGCGATTCCGACGTCGGCGAAGCGCAGGACCAGCGTGGCGGTTTCGGCCTGGGTTTCCCCTGGGGTCACGGCCACGTCGCCCATGTCGCGCCGGCGGCGGTCACGTCGCGGCCGTACCGTTCGCGCGCCAGGCTGCGATACCGCGTCAGAATCTGACCTGAGGTCGGATCCATCTGCAGCGCCGGCAGCGGACCCAGCCGCGTCAGCCCCGCACCCGCGACAGACAGCGACTCGCCCGCCGCGACCAGCGCGTACTCGTCGATGGTCTCCAGCGGTACCGCAGCTGTCGCGGTCCCCGTCCATTCAGTGGGCTCCTGATCGGGCTCGGCGCTGAATGTTCCTCGTGCACTGTGATACTCGACCAACTGGCTGACGAGGTCGGTGTTGCCCCACTCCCAGGCCACGGCGAAAGCCCCAGCGAGCATGCGGGCCGACACATGGGTGGCCCAGCGCATTCGGGCGTCGGCATCGGTGATCAGGTGACGCACCGAGTCGACCGCGAGCGCAGCGGGTACCTTCAGTTCGGCCGCCTTCTCAAGCTTGGCCGCCGCGTTATCAGGGTCGGCCAGTGCGTCCGCACGCCAGATGCTGCCGATGTGGTCATGCAGGCGGGCGTATTGCAGCCAGCTGTGCCGCGGCCATGAATCGAGGAGTTCGCGTGCTTCTTCGGTCCGGCGGCGTGCCGCGTCGAAGTCGCCCCGGAAGATGTCAACCCAGCTGCGCTGCAACAGAATACGGTGGATGTGGAGTGGTTTCTCGATTTCGCGCCAGTGCCGCTCGGCGTGGCCGAATCGCTCGTCGGCGTCGTCGAGCTCATGGATGGACAGCGCGATCAGGCCGAAGTAGAGCCAGCACCGCGAGACGTCATGGGCCCGCAGCCCCTCGGCGATCGCCGGATACGACGCGTGCGCCAGGTCCTGCGCCTTGGCGCGGTCGCCCAGCGCCCACGCCGCCGTCGCACGTTCGAATTGCGTTCTCGCCGTGCCTAATGCCCAGTTCCGCGCTTCGGCGCGGGCACCTGCCCGTCGCAGCCATGGCTCGGCCTGCGGCAGCCGACCTGTCTCGATGCAGAACCTGCCGTACGACGTCGCGCCGTTGACAAGGAGGTAGTCGTCGAATTCATCGCTGCCGTCCGTACCTTCGATCGCATCGATCACCTTTTCCCACAGGGGAACCGACTGCACGTGCAGATCGTCCTCACAGAGCGCGTTGGCGCAGAGGATGCGCGCGAAGGTGATGAAGCGTCGGTGTTCGTCGGCGAGATCCGGATAGTCGGTCGTGTCCTCGGTCAGCACCAGCAGCGCCGCCTCGGCGGCTTCGTGGTCACCGTGCGCGGCCGCCAGACCCGTCTGCAGGAACTGCGCGCGGCGCGAGTACCGGCAGGTCATGTGGTCGATCTCGGCGTCCGACATGGTCACCTGCTCCGCCAAATCGGGCCGGTTGCCCGCCCGGACCTGCTGGTAGGTCGCGAGGCATTCGCGGATGCGGCGCACAGACTCGTCGGTCCCGTCGTACGCGGTGCGAACGAGATAGAGCTCGCCCAGCTGTGCGTACACCTCGAGCAGCCAATCGTCACGGTCGGCCGCCTCGATCGCGGGAACCAGTGACAGCAGCAGGTCCTTGGCCGCCTCCTCTTTGGCGGCCAACGACAACTGGCGTGCCCGCTCGAGGTCGGCCACGATCGTCATTTCTGAATCATAGGAAGCGGCGGACGTGGAGGGTACGTCCGCCGCTTCCGGTCGGCGCCCGATCAGGTGCAGTTCACCTTGATGGTGAAGGGCTTGGTGACCATGCCCGCCATCGGATTCGCCATGTCGGCGCCGGTGGCTTCGCCGGTGATGGTGTAGGTGCTGCCGTCGACCTTCACCTCGGCCGAGCCGGTCTTCGCGCCCATCGTGTTGGTGACGCCGAGCGCGTTGCCGTCCACCGACATGGCCAGCGACTCCACGGTCGGGGTCGCCTCGTCGGTCATCACGACGGCGAGGCCGGACTGGCCGTTGATCGCCGCGCTGGCGACGTTGATCTTTCCGCCCTGCTTGACGCAGGTCACCGAGTTCAGGTCCAGGCCGGACAGGTCACTGCCACCGACCTTGACCTCGGTCGAGCCGCTCGTGCTCACCTGCGTGTTTCCGGATGCCTCGCTGTTTGGTGCAGCCGACGGCTTTTCGTCCGAACAGCCCACCAGGACGGCCGCGCCCAGACCCAGTGCAACCACACCCGCGACAACTCGATTCATCGATTTCTCCTTCGTCATACGCCGCCCCACTGGCGTCGTCGTGAGCTCAGTCAAGGCGGCGGACGCGGCTACCGATCCCAAAGTTTGTCGGTATTCGCAGGTAGCGTTCGCAGGCGATGCGGTCATTCACGGTTGCCGAGCGGCGGGCCCGGCTCGCGCGCAGGCACTTTCTCAACGCGCCCGCACAGGACCCGGCTCAGGTCGCAGGCGATGTCGTCGGCCTGCATGCGACCGATCCGGCCACGCCCTATCTCTCGCTGTGGGCGCGGATGCCGGGCTTCACGATCGCCGACCTGGACTCCGAGCTCTACGACCGCCGGACGCTGGTGAAGCACCTGGCGATGCGACGAACGCTGTGGGTGGTGCGCGCCGACGACCTGCCCCACATCCAAGCGGGCGCCAGCGACCGGGTGGCCGACAACGAACGACGCAAGCTCGTTGCCGACGCGCAGAAGGCCGGCGTCTGCGGCGACGGCGACTCATGGCTGGCCGCCGCGTCCAGGGCGGTAATGAAACACCTCGGCAAGCACGGGCCGACCAGCGCCAAGGACCTGCGTGCCGCGCTGCCGGAGTTGGCGGGGCACCACGATCCCGCGCCCGGCAAGCGGTGGGGCGGTGAAACACCGCTGGCACCGAGGATTCTGACGTCGCTGTCGGTGCGAGGTGACATCGTCCGAGGACCGAACGACGGATCGTGGACGGTGTCGCGACCGCGCTGGGCGCCGATGTCCGGCTGGCTGCCGTCGATGCCGAACGCGGTGTCGCCGGACGTCGCGCGCACCGAACTGGTGCGACGGTGGCTGCGCGCGTTCGGCCCGGCGACCGTCACCGACATCAAATGGTGGTTCGGCAACACGCTGACGTGGGCGCGGCAGGCCCTTGTCGACCTCGAGGCGGTCGAGGTGGATCTCCACGGCACACCCGGGTTCGTACTCTCCGACGATCTGGACGTCGAACCGGATGCCGAACCGTGGTGTGCGCTGCTGCCCGGGCTCGACGTCACGACGATGGGGTGGTTCGACCGGGACTGGTATCTCGGCGGGCACCGCGGTCAGGTGTTCGACACCAACGGAAACGGCGGTCCGACGGCATGGTGTGACGGTCGCATCGTCGGCGCATGGGGTCAGGACGCCGACGGGCGGGTCGAGCTGCGACTCCTCGAGGATGTCGACCGTAAAGCGCGGCAGGCGCTGCAGCGGCGGGCCGACGAGCTGACCGACTGGCTCGCCGGCGTACGGATCAACCCGCGCTTCCCCTCCCCGCTGTCAAAGGGGACGTTGGCTAAGCGCTGACCTTGCTGCGCTTGCGCTTCTTCGGTGCCGGCCGCGCGACACCCAGCGCCTCGGCCAGGAAGTGGCCCGTGTAGCTGTCGGGGTTGGCGGCGACGTCCTCCGGGGTGCCGGACGCGACCACCGCTCCGCCGCCCGCTCCGCCCTCGGGACCCATGTCGACGATCCAGTCCGACGTCTTGATCACGTCGAGGTTGTGCTCGATGACGATGACCGTATTGCCCTTGTCCGCCAGGCCGTTGATGACGGCGAGCAACTTACGGATGTCCTCGAAGTGCAGGCCCGTGGTCGGCTCGTCCAAAATGTAGATGGTGCGGCCGGTGGACCGCTTCTGCAGTTCGGACGCCAGCTTGACGCGCTGCGCCTCACCACCGGAGAGCGTCGGCGCGGGCTGTCCCAAGCGGACGTAGCCGAGTCCCACGTCGACCAGCGTCGCCAGGTATCGATGGATCGACGTGATGGGCTTGAAGAACTCCGCCGCCTCCTCGATCGACATGTCGAGCACCTCGGCGATGGTCTTGCCCTTGTAGTGCACCTCGAGGGTCTCGCGGTTGTAGCGGGCGCCCTGGCACACCTCGCACGGCACGTACACGTCCGGCAGGAAGTTCATTTCGATCTTGATGGTGCCGTCACCCGAACACGCTTCGCAGCGGCCACCTTTGACGTTGAACGAGAACCGGCCGGGTTGATAGCCACGGACTTTCGCCTCCGTGGTGGCCGCGAACAATGTGCGGATCTTGTCGAACACGCCGGTGTAGGTGGCCGGGTTCGACCGCGGTGTTCGGCCGATGGGCGACTGGTCGACGCGCACGAGCTTGTCCAGCTTGTCCAGCCCCGTCACGCGGGTGTGCCGACCCGGCACCTGCCGTGCGCCGTTGAGCTTGTTCGCCAGCACCGACGCCAGGATGTCGTTGACCAGGGTCGACTTGCCCGACCCGGAGACGCCGGTGACCGACGTCAGCACGCCGAGCGGGAACGACACGTCGATCTCGCGCAGATTGTGCTCGCGCGCGCCGATGACGGTCAGCTGCCGCTTGCGGTCGGCGGGCCGGCGCATCGCCGGGACCTCGATCTCTTCCTTGCCCGAAAGGTAGGCGCCGGTAATCGAATTCGTGTTGGTCAGCAGATCTTCGTACGTGCCGCTGTGCACGATCTGACCGCCGTGTTCACCCGCCGCGGGCCCGATGTCGACGACCCAGTCGGCGTGGGCGATGGTGTCGAGGTCGTGCTCGACGACGATCAGCGTATTGCCCAGGTCCCGCAACCGGATCAGCGTTTCGATGAGCCGCCGGTTGTCACGCTGATGCAGCCCGATCGACGGCTCATCGAGGACGTACAACACCCCGACGAGCCCGGAGCCGATCTGTGTGGCCAACCGAATGCGTTGCGCCTCACCACCGGACAGCGTGCCCGCCGCCCTCGACAACGACAGATAGTCGAGCCCCACGTCGAGCAGGAACCCGAGCCGCGACTGGATCTCCTTGAGCACCTGGCCCGCGATGGCCTGCTCACGCGAGCCAAGTGTCAACGCGTTGAGGAACTGTGAGCATTCCGCGATCGAGAGTTCGGCGACCTCGGCGATCGATTTCGGCCCGTACTCCCCCGCCGTCATCGTCACCGCCAGGATCTCCGGCTTCAGCCTGGTGCCCTCGCACTCCGGGCACGGCACATCACGCATGAAGCCCTCGTAACGTTCCTTCATCTGCTCGGAGTCGGTCTGCTCCATACGACGTTGCAGGAACGCCATCACGCCCTCGAAATCGGCGTAATAGGACCGGGTTCGACCGTAGCGGTTCTTGTACCGCACATGCACCTGCTCGTCGCAGCCTTCGAGGATCGCTCTACGCGCCTTCGCGGGCAGCTTCTTCCACGGGGTGTCGACGTCGAAGCCGATCTGGTCACCGAGACCGGACAGCATCCTGGTGAAGTAGTCGGCCGTCTGCCCCATGGACCACGGTGCGATCGCGCCCTCGGCGAGCGTCAGGTCCGGATCGGGGACGACGAGTTCGGGGTCGACCTCCTTGCGAATGCCCAGCCCCGTGCACTCCGGGCAGGCGCCGTACGGCGAGTTGAAGGAAAACGACCGTGGCTCGAGGTCATCGACGGCGAGCGGGTGACCGTTCGGGCATGCCAGCTTCTCGGAGAACCTCTGCTCGCGGTGCGGGTGGTCGTCTTCCCGGTCGACGAACTCCAACACCACGATGCCGTCGGCCAGGTTCAGCGCCGTCTCCACCGAGTCCGTCAGCCGTTGTTTGGCGCTCGCCTTGACCGTCAACCGGTCGACGACGACCTCGATGTCGTGCTTTTCCTGCTTCTTCAGCGTTGGCGGCTCGGTCAGCGGATACACCACACCGTCGACCCGGACGCGGCTGTAGCCCTGGGTGTTCAGCTTGTCGAACAGGTCGACGAACTCGCCCTTACGGGTGCGCACCACCGGTGCGAGCACCTGGAACCGCAGGCCCTCGTCCATGGCGAGGACCTGGTCGACGATCTGCTGTGGCGTCTGGCGAGCGATGCGCTCACCGCACACCGGACAGTGCGGCGTGCCGGCGCGCGCGTACAGCAGACGCAGGTAGTCGTACACCTCGGTGATCGTGCCCACCGTCGACCTCGGGTTGCGGTTGGTCGACTTCTGGTCGATGGACACCGCCGGCGAAAGACCTTCGATGAAATCGACGTCGGGCTTGTCCATCTGGCCGAGGAACTGGCGCGCGTAGGCGGACAGCGACTCGACGTAGCGGCGCTGGCCCTCCGCGAAGATCGTGTCGAACGCCAGCGACGATTTGCCCGAACCGGACAGACCGGTGAAGACGATCAGCGCGTCACGCGGTAAATCAAGGTCGACGCTACGCAGGTTGTGCTCGCGCGCACCCTTCACAACGAGGCGGTCAGCCACCCGGTATTCCTCCCAAAGACATAGTTGAAGCCCATGCTATGTGCCGCCGCCGACAAGTCCCGGCCAAGCCCTATACCGTGAGGACCATGACCGTCGTCGACGACAACTACACCGGACATGTCGAAGCGCAGACAGCAGCTCGACGCACCCTTCCGGGTGCATCGATCGTCAAGGTTTCGGTGGGCCCGATGGATAACAACGCCTACCTGGTGACGTGTTCCCAGACCTGCGAGACGCTACTCATCGACGCGGCCAACGACCCCGAAATCCTGCTCGAACTCATCGAGCGGTTCGCGCCGAAGCTGTCCCTGATCGTCACCAGCCACCAGCATTTCGACCACGTGCAGGCGCTCGAGCAGGTGGCCAGGAGCACCGGCGCGCCGACGGCGGCTCATCAACTCGACGCCGAGGCGCTGCCGGTCAAGCCCGACCGGATCCTCGCCCAGGGCGACACCATCAAGGTCGGCGACCTGACTTTCGACGTCATCCACCTGCAGGGTCACACCCCGGGTTCGGTGGCGCTCGCGCTCGTCGGAGCGGACGAGGCGACACACCTGTTCACCGGCGACTGCCTGTTCCCGGGCGGTCCTGGACGTACAACACGCCCGGAAGATTTCGACTCGCTGATGAGCGGCCTTGAAACCAAGGTGTTCGACCGCTTCAACGACGCGACCGTGGTCTACCCCGGCCACGGCGACGACACCACCCTAGGCGCCGAGCGCCCGCACCTGGCCGAGTGGCGCGAGCGCGGCTGGTAGCCATCGAGCGGGGCGAACTCGCGCCGACATATGCGGGTGCCGCGACATATGCCAGATTCCGACATTTGCACTGATAGCGACAAATGCCGAATATGCTTGTAGCACTTGGCAATTCACGATCTTCGGTGTTAGCTTCTCCGCATGGCGACCACCGTCGACACCCCGCCCACCGATCCCGAAACCGCGGCGCTGGACTACCTCGTTCGCATCGGCGAAGCCGTTCCCAAAGCGACGGCCCTCGCCGGTGTGTTGCGCGACCTCGCCGGCGTCTTGCACGTTGAGGGCGCGCTGTCCGACCTGACCGCGATGGCCGACGCGCGCGTCGCTGCCGCGACGCGGCCTGCACGGCCGACGATCCCGTCACCGCGCTCAGGATCCGCGCCGCCGCGATCCGTGCCGGGTGCTGGGACTGCGCCAATCCCGACGGGCTCGCCCAGGCGCTCGACGGCGCCGCAACCGTGCTGGACGTGATGTGAGCGGGCCCGCGCCGCGATCGTTCCCGCCGGCGTGGGCTGGCCTGGTCGACGCCTATCTCGCGGTCGAGGCGCGGCACCCGACGCGGTTTGGTCGGCGGCGATCGCCGGCGCGGATTCACGCGTCCGGCTGATGCCACGACAGGTCCTCAGGGCCTGGGCTGTTCGTACAAACGGCAACGCCCGATGAGGATCTCTGCCAGCCGTTCAGGTTCGCTCACCATCAGCATGTGGCAGGTGTCGATCTCAATGAGGGTCTGCACTCCGCCAAGCGCGGCGATGCACTCGCGTTGAATCTTCATCGAGACGGCGCGATCACGCCGAGTGAGTATCCATGTACGTGGCACCTCGTCGGGCATACCACTGCGGTCAACTTTTTCAATCATTATTGAGGGTGATTCCTGACAGGACCCAGCCAGCGTGAACCTGCGCTGTGCAGAAGTCATTCCGTTGCAGAATACAAACCTCGCCAACGCAGTAGGCAAACCTCCCGGGCGTAATGAACGGGATTTCTGCACATTACGTTTCGCGGTGCGACGTGCGTACCAGCTCAGCGCCCCGGAAAACGTGTCCACCAGGGCGCTGCCGTTGGTTGGTACTTGCGCGGTGGCCAAGATCATCTCCCGCACGCGCGCCGAGCCAAGCTTGGTGACAACACCGGGGACGGTCACCCCCGCCAGCGAATGGCCGACGATCACGAGGTCGTCGAGCGCAGCATTCTCGATGTCAGACACCACCGAATCGACCCACCCATCGATACAAGCCGTGATCAGGTCACCGCCTTTATTTCCCCGACCCGGCAAATCAACGGTGAGCACCTTTAGTTCCGGCTCCAGGATGCGGATCACGTCGATGGTTGGCTCCCAACAATCAGCGGCGAACCCGCCTCCGTGCACGAGAACCAATGCGGGCAATCCCATCGCCAGGTCCTCCTTCAGCGTCGTGAGCGCAGGACCGCATCGTAAAGCGTTGCCACGACGGAGCGGTATACCGCGGTCGACAACGACGAGATACGGGCCGCGGCGATGGCTGCGGGCTGATCGGCGGACGCCGCAATCGGTGCGACAAGCTACGTCGCTGCGCAGGTTTGTCGCGCTGTGATTTTACAGTCGATCAGGGGATTGCCTGCTCGATCGACTGTAGGGGGAAGGTCATCAGCCCGAACGCGCGGCCGTGGTCCTACTGGACACGGAACAAGCTGGAAATTCTCAGCGGCTACCTGCCGACGTTCACGAAGGCGGTCAGCGGCAAGTCACCTGAGTGCATCTATCTCGATCTGATGGCGGGCCAACCGAAGAACGTCGAGCGCTACACCGGCGCCGAGTTCGACGGTTCACCAGTCGTCGCGATGAGCGCTCAGCCGCCGTTCACACACGCTCGGCCACATGCTCGCCGAAGCCGAGACCCCGGAGCTGACGGGACATCTCATCTGGGCGCTGTTCAACGACCCTGCGCTGAATTCATCCGATCAGGCAATTCGACCGGATCTTGCGGTGACACTGACGGTGGGCCGCGGAGATGCCTGTCGGCCGCCCGAAAAATGGGAGTTTCAAGAACATCGGACCCAATAAGCGCGGCCCTTGTTGGGTTGAGCGGAAGCCGCGGGGCGCTGCCGCTTCGCGCTGCGGGTCAGGTCGCCGCGTTTCCCCAAGCTTGCTCAGAGACTAGGAAACCCTGCCCTGTCGCCTCGTCAATCTCACTTGGCGGCCATTACTCAACCCTCGCCGCGTTGGCACGATGAGTTCTTATCAACACTCGCCGCGGAGGAGCCACGATGACCACAATCGCCCGCAGGTCCGCCGTCAACCGTGAACGCCGCTTCACCGGTGTGGCCATGCTCATTGCGGTCGGCGCCATCAGTGGGACGGCCGCACTGGGCATCGCTCCCGCCGGCGCCGAGCCACAACAGCCGGTCAAGCCGACCCTCTCCGAGCACGGGGTGGCAATTCCGCCCCAGGGTTTCGAGCGGCAGGCACCAATGAAGTCGAACGCCGACACGGCCAACAGCGTGGTCCAAGCGCTCAAGCCCTCGTAGCTGATTGCCGACTGTCCTCGAACGGGAGCCGATGTGCACCCGCTGACGTCAGGCCGTCCAGGCGACCGGTAACCGCTTGATGCCGTGAATGAACGCCGAGTGCAGGATCGCGGGTTCCTCGATGGCGACCACGTCGGGTATTTGGCGACGCAACTCTTCGAACATCACCCGAATCTCGCGTCGCGCCAGATTCGCCCCCAGGCAGAAGTGGGCGCCACCGCCGCCATATCCGATGTGCGGGTTAGGATCCCGCGTCACATCGAACAGCCATGGATTGGCGAACTTGGCCTCGTCACGGTTACCCGAGTTGTACCACAGGGATACCTTGTCTCCCGACTTCATCTCGACGCCGCGTAGCTCGATGTCCTGAGTTAGGTTGCGCCGCATGAAGATAACCGGAGACGCCCAGCGGACGATCTCTTCCACGGCAGTGGCGGCCACCCCGTCGAAGTCGTTCCACCACCTCTCCCGTTCCTCGGGGTAGCGGGATAGTGCCACCATGCCGTGACTGATGGCGTTGCGCGTGGTCTCGTTGCCGGCGGCCGACAGCAGGATGAAGAACGATGCGTATTCGCTTGACGTGAGCCGCGCCCCGTCGACCTCGGCCTGCACCAAACTGGTGGTGAGGTCGTCGCCGGGATTGGCTCGCCGTTCCTCGGCGAGACCCATGGCGTAAGCCACGATCTCGTTCACTACCGCCATGACTGTGTCGAAATCTCCCGACACTTCGTCGTCACCGAAGCCCAACATCACGTTGGTCCAGTGGAAGACCTTTGCCTCGTCCTCTGCAGGGATACCCATCATGTCGCAGATCACCTGCAACGGCAGCAGTCCCGCAGCCTCGGCGACGAAGTCGGCCCTGCCATCGCGATGGTTGGCAACCATGTTCGTCACGATCGTGCGCGCCCGGTCGCGCACGCTGCCTTCGATGCGGGCCAGCACCTTGGGCGTGAACGCCCGATTGACGATCTTGCGCAGCCAAGTGTGTCGGGGATCGTCGAGGTTGATCATCGATCCGGTGAACTCGGCGACCTCCGGCGGCACCTCGTTCAGCGACGTGCTGGTCGGGATGGAACTGAAGATCTCGGGGTGACGACTGGCGTGGTGGATGTCGTCGAACCTGGTCAGGGCCCAGTGGCCTGCGCCGGCCGGGAAACCCGGGAACTCCGCTACCTCGAAGCGGGTGATCGGCGACTCGCGCCGCAAGGTGGCGAACGCTCCGTCGCGTATGTCGTCGTCGCGCTCCCAGAACTCCAGCGATGCGAGGTCGATGTCGGCCAGAGGCACGTCCGGCGGCGGTACGCCGTTCTCGCGGCGTGCGATCGGCGTGCGGTGCAGTATCGACGTCATAATTGACCCTCTCGCCAATTGGAGTGTCGCACCTTGAACGGCGAATGAACTCGATTCGAGCGCTACATCTTTTGCCTCATGACGGCGTGCTCAAGTCGCATCTTTTGACTGAGCGACGAGCTGAACCGGCGTCACAATGCGTAGGGGTTGGCAATGCTGTGAAACCGCTGTCCTAGGCTGATGCGCAGGACTCGTCGAAGAGAATCTGCAGGAGACACGGTGAATCAGGATCAATTGAAGAAGGCTCAAAGCGGTGCCGGTTTCATCGCCGCGCTTGACCAGAGTGGCGGCAGCACTCCCAAGGCGCTGAAGCTGTACGGCATCAGCGAGGACGCCTACTCCGGTGACGAGCAGATGTTCGACCTGGTCCACGAGATGCGTACCCGCATCATCACCAGCCCCGCCTTCGACGGCGATCGCATCATGGGCGCGATCCTGTTCGAGATGACGATGGACCGCCAGATCGAGGGTCGTCCGACCGCCGACTACCTGTGGAACGTCAAGAACATCGTGCCGTTCCTCAAGATCGACAAGGGCCTGAACGACGAGCAGGACGGCGCGCAGACCATGAAGCCGATGCCCGGCCTCGATGATCTGCTGGACCGCGCCGTGGCCAACGGCGTGTTCGGCACCAAGGAGCGCTCGGTCATCAAGCTGCCCGGCGCGGGCCTGGACGCCGTGGTCGCCCAGCAGTTCGAGGTGGGCCGGCAGGTCCTCGCGAAGGGCCTGGTGCCGATCATCGAGCCCGAGGTCGACATCAAGAGCCCGAAGAAGGCCGAAGCCGAAGAGCAGCTCAAGGCCGCACTGTTGGCCGGCGTCAACGCGCTCGGCGACGACCAGAAGGTCATGCTCAAGCTGACGCTGCCCGACACCGACAACCTCTACAAGGAGCTTGTCGATCACCCCAAGGTGCTACGTGTCGTGGCGCTGTCCGGTGGTTACGCTCGCGACGAGGCCTGCGAGAAGCTGGCCCGCAACACCGGCGTCATCGCGAGCTTCTCGCGCGCGCTGACCGAGGGTCTGACCGCGCAGCAGAGCGACGAGGAATTCAACGCAACCCTGGATCAGGCGATCGCGAGCATCGCCAAGGCTTCCGCTACCTGAGGCCGCCTGAACTGATCAGCGGGCTCGCGGCGGCCTTGGTCGCCGGCGCGATCCCCGCCCTCGCCTTCCCCGCGGTGTCGTGGTGGTGGTTGGCGTGGGTCGGGCTGATCCCGCTGCTGTTCATCGTGCGCGCGGCGCCAACCGCACTACAGGGCGGCGGACGTGGCTGGTTCGGCATGGCCGGTTTCGTGCTGACAAACCAGTACTGGCTGTTTCCGAGCGCGGGCCCGCTGCTGGTCGTGGCCGCGTTCGTCATCGGAGTGCTGTGGTTTCCGTGGGGCTATGCCGCGCAACGGCTGCTATCCGACAGGGCGGCGGCGCGGCAGGTTCTCGCCGCCGTCGTCGTACTCCCCTCTGCCTGGGTGCTCGCCGAGGCGGTGCGGTCGTGGCATCACTTCGGCGGACCGTGGGCGCCGCTCGGCGCGTCACAGTGGAATCAGCCGGCGACGCTAGCGCCCGCTTCGGTGGGCGGCGTAGGGCTCGTCAGCTTCCTGGTGGTCGCCGTCAATGCCGCGATCGTGGCGGCGATCCTGCTGCGCTCATGGCGCGCGGCAGCACTGCCGGTCGCCCTCCTCGCCCTCGGCCCGACGTGGTTCTGGTTGGGTCCGGCACCCGGCGCGGGGCCGACGGTGCGGGTTGCACTCGTCCAGCCGGGCGATATCGACGACGGCGCGGCACGTCAGGCGGCGAGCGAGCGATTGACCGAGGAATTGCGCGGCAGGCAGCTTGATCTGGTGGTCTGGGGTGAAAGCAGTGTGGGCGTCGACCTGACCAGCGACCCGGACGCCACAGCGCGCCTGGTCGAACTGCGCCGCCGGGTCGGCGCGGACGTGTTGGTGAACGTTGACGCACGAGCTCCCGACGGCGGGATCTACAAGTCGTCGGTGCTCATCGGTTCCGACGGCCCACGTGGCTCGTATGCGAAGACGCGGCTGGTGCCGTTCGGCGAATATGTGCCGTTACGAACGGTACTCGACTGGGCGACCCGTCATACCAAGGCGGCCGGTGAGGATCGCCGGCGCGGCGACGGCCCGGTGGTACTGCACGCCGGGGAGCTGGCCGTCGGGCCGTTGATCAGCTTCGAGACCACCTTTTCGGATCTGTCGCGGCGGGTAGTGCGCCTTGGCGCCGAGCTCCTGACGTACCAGAGTTCGACGTCGAGTTATCAAGGCAGCTGGGCGCAACCGCAATTGGCGAGCATGGCCGCCGTGCACGCCGCCGAGACCGGTCATCCCGCCGTGCATGCCGGAACATCCGGTGTCAGTACGGCATTCGACGCGCGGGGCCGTGAACTCGGGCGGTTGCCCGCGTCCGACCAAGGTGTACTGGTAGTCGAGGTGCCATTGGACTCGCGCGTCACTATCTACGATCGGCTCGGTGACTGGCCGATCGTGGTGGCGGCGGTGTTGATCCTTACGGCGTGGTGTGCACGATCAGCACGTCGGTCTTGGACCGGCGTGCGACGTTGGCGGGGACGGAGCCCAGCAGCCGGCCCGCGATCGTGGACAGGCCCACGTTTCCGACGACGAGAAGATCGGCCTTGACCTCTTCGGCGAGATCTACAAGAGCGTCGACGGGTGCGCCGACGATCGCCTTCTCCTCGACGGTCTTGGCGCCCGCCTGCTGGGCACGCTCCTTCGCCTCGCGCAGAATCGCGTAGATGGGGGCGTTGCCCGACATCTTGTAGCCCTCGTCCTTGAGCACGTCGGCCGCGCGCTGGTCTTCGCTCTGGGGGAAGTACGCCGTCGCCACGACGACCGTCGCGCCTGACCCGGCGGCGATCTGGCCGGCCTTCTCCACCGCGCGCAGCGACGAATCCGATCCGTCCGTGCCGACCACGATGGTCGTGTAGCCGCTCATTCGTGCCCTCCCAAGGTAGGTTGCAGCGCCACCCGAGACAGTAACCCGTAGTTCGGCGAACATGGGTGCGAATCACCACACATGAGTGGCGTTCGCCCTGGATTTGGTGGCTTTTGCCCCGACAACGTCACGCCGAACGCTCCAACGTGATCCGGACTACACGCCATGTCGCGGATCGAAATTCGATGGTTCCCGTTCCGGCGCGTCGACGGCGAAATCGCTGTCGGAGAATGTGTATCGATACCAGGGGGCGTCGTTGCAGCGGCCGAGCCGAGGCCGCAGATTGCTGAAGGCGCCATAGACCACCTTGTAGGGCTGGCCGTTGTAGTGCTGAAGGATCTCTTTCCAGGTCCGTGGCGCCTGCCCGATGAGTGCTTCCATGTCCGCGGTCAGCTCGTCCTCGGTCATCGCCATAATCCCCGGCGGCGGATCGCCGAGTTCGAACACCGTGCTGCGATCGAAGTGGGTGGAGTTGAACTTGGGGCTCATGGGAATGGTGCAGTCCAGACCGATTTTCGACGAGGTGCCGGGCGCGGCGTCCTCGGCGATCATCGGGTCCACCGTCATCGTGTTCCCGTTGGGAAGCGTCACGGTGTCCAAGTGCGGCATGTACCGGAACGCCATCGCGAACTGCACGGCGTTGTCGTCCCAGATGTCGACGTCCTCGTCGAACACCATCGCGATCTTCGGCAAGCCTTGTTTCGAGCACGTCAGCATCACGCCGAGCGCCTGCTTGGAATCTCCCGCCCCTCGTGGATTGATCTTTGCGTAGGCGATGTTCGACAGCCCGCCCAGCGGCGCGCGAACTTCTTTGACATCGATACCCGCCATGGCGAGCCCGTTGTACAGGTCGGACTCGATCATGGGCAGCTGCAGCATGTTGTCGGTGTACCAAGGGTGATTGCCACCGATCGTGGCGTGCTGGAAGATGCCGCCCTTGCGAAACGTCATCGCCTTGACGACGGCGCGGAAGTTGGCCTTGATGCCACCGCCGTACATGCCGGTGAACTCACCGTACGGCCCTTCATCGTGGGTCAGCCCCTCGGTGGCCATCAGCTCGCACTCGATCACGATCTCGGCGTTGGCGGGCACCAATAGGTCGATGGTCTCGCACTTGACGAGCTTGGCGGGATGGCCGTAAAAGCTGCCGAGCACCTCGAAGTCGTCGGTCCCCGGCGGCACTCCGGTCAGCGCCGCCACTTTGTCCACCAGTGGTCCGCCAAGCACGATCGCAAGCTCGAGATTTTGCCCCTTGGCTTGTGCCGCTTGGGCATTCAGGCGTGCGCGGTGCGACGTGCAAGTCATGTCGAACATCTTCTCGGTCTTGGTCCGGAACATGCTGCGGTAGATGCCCCAGTCGTAGACACCGGTGTCCGGGTGCTTGGTCACCACCAGGTTGTCGTTGGTGTAGGCATGACCGTCGCGGTCATGGTGCAGGAACAATGGCAGTCGCGTCAGGTCGACGTCGTCGCCGGTGAGGATGACCTCTTTGCACGGCGCGGTGTCGACGATCTCCGGTTTGACCCGACCTTTACCGAGTTCGACCATCCGGCGGCCGGTCTCGCTCTTCTCACAGCCGAGCGCCCACGCCGTCTGGTCCTGGTTGGAGTAGGCGTTGGCCAGGAACTGGAACTCGCAGTCGGTGACCTTCTCCACCAGGACAGCGGTGAGCGGATGAGCTTCCATCACCGCCGGCAGCTCGTCGACCCGCTTCTCCTCCTTGACGCGGACAAGCATGCCCGCCTTCTCCATGTCTTCGACGAAGTCACTGAGGCTCTGTTGCGGCACGGCTGACCCCTTACTCGAATGCCGGTGCGGCGTCGCCGGTTTCGACGTAGTCGCGCAGATGGTGCAGCAGCACTCCCCACGTCGTGTTGCACTTGCGGAAGTTGCCGTGGGTTCCCGGCCAGCCCGCATGCACGTGTTCGACAAGGGTGCGGCCGTCCTCGGTGGCGGCCAGCGAGAACGTCGCCGTCGTGCCGACCGAATCACCCGGTCCCCGGGTACAGCGCCAGACGACACGGTTGGGCGCGTCCGAAGTGACCACCTCCCAACCGAAGTCGGGGTGGTCAGCGAAGGAAAACACCCATTCGCTTCCGACGGCGCCGCTACCGGTTGCCGATGGGGTGTGCCAGCCCTTCACTCCCTGAAGTGTGGTCAGTGCGGCGAAGACCTGCTCGCGAGTGGCGTCGATGTTGAGCTCGTGTTCGATCTCGGGCACGTTGCCTCCTACCTACCGTCGAGTTCTGGAAACGCATAGTCGCGCCAGCCGGGTACGTCAGCCACCTCGACGACCCTCCCGCCGTGCTCCTCCGACGCCGGCCCGCACAGGTCGCCCACCTGCTTGACCACGGTGCCGTACGGATAGGTCGCGTCGATGCCGATCGCCGACCCGGTGCGACGATCCGCCGGCAGCGACTCGTCGGCGGTCGGGTCAAGCGGTCCGCCGGGCAGGTCGTCGACGATGATCACGTCCCGCGCCGGCTGGGTGCGGAAAGCCAAGGCCCACTCGACCTGTTCGGAGTCGTGCACATCGATGTCGGGGTCGACCACGATCACGGTCTTCGGTCGCAGGTTGCTTCCCATCGCCGCGATGAGCGCACTTCGGGCTTCGCCTGCGTAGCGCGGACGCATGGCGATGACCAACCGGAAGTAGACGCCGCCTGACGGTGGGATAGCCACCGCCGTGACGGTCGGGAATTGTTCGCGGAACATGTCGTAGAACGACGCCTCGAACGACAGCTGCTTGAGGATGTGGTTCTCGGTGGTGGGCCTTCCGGTCAGCAGTGCCTGGAAGTACGCACCGTTGCGATGGGTGATGGCGGTCGGCCGGACAACGGGTTTCGGCGAGGCGGGCGTGTAGTAGCCGGTGTACTCGCCCAGCGGCCCTTCGCTGACCGTCTGTGTGAAGTCGACCTCGAACTCGATGACCACCTCAGCGTGTGCGGGCACCGACACGTCGTTCGTGCGGCATCTGACGAGCTCGACCGCCTCGCCGCGCATACCGCCGGCGACCTCCCAGTCGTTGGTGTCCTCGGGAACCTGGATTGGGCAGGTGTACGCGATCATGGGGTCGACACCGATGACGAGGGCAGCACGAAATGTCTTGTGCCCCATCCGCAGTGCCTTGGCTTGATTCTTCGCAAATCGGTGGCTGGGAGCGGCCATCAACGACATCGTCTTGTGGTCGATGATCTCGCAGCGGTAGTGGCCGATGTCCGGGACACCGGTCTCGGGGTCGTGACTGACGACGAATCCCGGGGTGATGTAGGGACCGCCGTCGTCGGGGCTGTATCGCGGGACGGGCAGAATCGACAGGTCGATGTCATCGCCGAGGATGATGTTCTCGTGTACGGGACCGTCGTCGACGTTCTTCGGGGGAATACGGACTTTCAGTCGCGTCACGATCTCGTCGAAAACGCTGTCCTGATCGCAGTCATATGCGATAAGCGCCTTGGCGTTCGAGTTGTAGACACCGCCCACGAGCGGGAACTGTGTGCCGTTGTTGGTGAACACGACCGCCGGACCGGCCACCGACGCGCTCTTGCGCATCGCCTTGGCCACTTCGAGTTCCAGAGCTACCGGCCGCTCCACATCGATGAGCTCACCGTGGGCCCGCAGAGCGTCCAGGAACTCACGAAAATCTTGGAACGGCACCGGCGGATGCTCCATACTTTTGGCGTGGCGGTCGCTAGCAAATACAACAAGTACCGTGTTCCGCCGCCCGCGGCAAGGGTGACTCTGCGCGGGTTCGCACTTGCTGTCCACGACAAACCTGGTGTCGCCGATGCGTGCGTGTCGCTACAGGATCGTTTCGACGCGGACGTAAATATCTTGTTGTGTGCGGCCTATTTGGGCGCTGTTCGCGGGCGGTCAGTCTCGTCCGACGAGGTCGCCGCAGCGCGCGGCAGAATCGACGCGTGGCATCGCGATGTCGTGCGTCCGCTGCGTGCAGCCCGCCGCCTGCTCAAGACGGGTCCCCCGCCTGCGCCGAACCCGCAAACCGACGAGGTGCGACGGGAAGTGGCAAAGGCGGAGCTCGATGCGGAGTTGGTCGAACTCGACGTCCTCGGCGACTGGGCCGCCGGATTCGGTGACTCATCCAGCGCGGGCACCCGATCCGAACTCGCAAGGACGGCAATGGAAGTGGCTCTGCGGTCTTATTCCAACGCGGTCCTGAGCGAGGACGACCGCAACGCCCTGGCGGTCATCGCCGATACCGCGGCCCGATGCGATGAGGTGGCGTCGTGAAGCGAGTAATTGTCGCGATAACCGGTGCGTCGGGCGCCGCGTACGGAGTGCGCGCGCTGGAGCTGTTGCGCGACGTTCCGGATGTAGAGGCGCACCTCATTCTGACGAGCTCGGCGCACCGCACGATCGAACACGAGACCAAGCGGACACCGGATGCGGTCCGCGCCCTCGCCGACCACCTCTACAGCCCGCGCGATATCGGCGCTGCGATCGCCTCAGGCTCGTTCATCACCGCGGGGATGCTGGTGGCGCCGTGCTCGGTGAAGACGTTGAGCGGCATCGCGCATTGCTACGACGAGAACCTGGTCGTCCGCGCGGCGGATGTGTGCCTCAAAGAGCGACGGCGCGTCGTCTTGCTGCTGCGCGAGACGCCATTGCACGCCGGCCATATCGAGCTGATGGCCCAGGCCACCCGCAACGGCGCGATCATCATGCCGCCCGTCCCGGCGTTCTACGCCCTGCCGACCACGATCGACGACATCGTCAACCAGACGGTGGCACGCGCGCTCGAACTGTTGGACGTCTCGGTGCCCGGATTGAAACGGTGGCGCGGCACCGACGCTACGTCGGGAAGCAACGGTCGGCTCACGCAAAGTGCTGACGGGTCTCGTGGATAGCGGCGCCGATCGGCGGGTAACCGCCGGACATGGCAGCGCATACCGCGGCCGAGTTCGTTCCCGACAGCCGCGACCTACCGGATCTCGCAGCGGCCGCGAACAGCTGTAAGGGCTGCGACCTGTACCTGGACGCAACCCAGACGGTGTTCGGCGCCGGTTCGGCTGCAGCGGACCTCATGCTGGTCGGCGAACAGCCCGGCGATCAGGAGGACAGGGCCGGCGAGCCATTCGTCGGGCCTGCGGGCAAGCTGCTCGACAAGGCCCTGGTGGCGGCCGGCGTGGAACGAGATCGGCTGTATGTCACGAATGCGGTCAAACACTTCAAGTACACGCTTCCCGAGCGTGGCAAGCGCCGCATCCACAAGACACCGAGTCGAACCGAGGTGGTGGCCTGCCGGCCGTGGCTGCTCGCCGAGCTGATGGCCGTGCAGCCCAAGGTGCTGGTAATGCTCGGCGCGACGGCCGCACAATCGCTGATGGGCAGCGGATTTCGGCTCACCGCCCATCGCGGCGAGGTGCTGCACCTGCCCGACTCCGACGATGTCGCGTTCGATCCGCAGATCGTGGCGACCGCACACCCGTCGTCGGTGCTGCGCGGCCGTCCAGAGGACCGCGAGAAGGCATTCGACGCGCTGGTGTCGGATCTGCGATTCGCGGCCGACCTGCTGGCCTCCTAGGCCATCATCAGTGCATGGAGGCCACGGTTGCGCGCCGCATCCGTCTCCGCGACGGACGATCGATGGCCTATTCCGAATACGGCACGCCCGATGGCTTCGTGGTCGTCAACGCACACGGTGGCCTTGCCTGCCGCCTCGACGTCGAATCGGCAGACGACGTCGCCGCAGCGGCCGGGATTCGGCTGATCTCACCGGACCGGCCCGGTGTCGGGCGCTCAGATCCAGATCCCGGGCGCACCACATTGAGCTGGGCATCAGATGTCGAAGACTTGCTCGACCGACTCGGTGTGGATCGGTTCGCCGTGATGGGCTGGTCGATGGGCGGACAGTACGCGGCGGCGGTCGGACACGCCCTGCGTGACAGGGTGAGCCGGGTCGCGATCGTCGCCGGGGCACTGCCGCTGACCGAATCCGGGGTGTTCGATCAACTGCCCGCGATGGACCGATACCTCACCCGCATGTCCGAGCGCGCGCCGTGGCTGGCGCGACAGTGGTTTCGAATCATGGGACTTGCGCCACGGCTGGCCCCCGTGCTGTACGGCCGCCTCGCCGCACGTGATTTGGGGCAGGCCGACGGCGCTGTCATCCGCGGCGAGGGATTCCGGACGTTTTCGAGGATGTCGCGCGAAGCGATGTGCCAACCGGCAGGCGCCGTCGAAGAATACCGCGCATGGATGCGACCCTGGGGGTTTGCACCCGAAGACCTCGACGTACCCGTCGAAATCTGGGCGGGCACTGACGACCAACTGGTCAACCCGAGTTGGCCGCAGCGCCTCGCATCACGAATCCCGAACGCGACCTTGAACATTCGCGACGGCGGACACTTCGTCGCGCACCTGCACTACCGGGAGATATTCGACTCGCTGCGTCGCTAGCAGACGGCGGGCGTATCGCCGGCTCGCATAGCCGTTTCCGTGACGTCGCTATGTACGCTGAACGTGATTCAGCCGCAGCGTTATTGAGCGTACAGCGTTTCGAATGTGCGTATCGACCGTTCGAGGTCGCCCTTCACCGCCCGCACCGCCGCCATTCCGATGGGCCCGAACAGCGGTGCACCGCCCAGTTCCATCTTCATCGTGAACGAACACCCCTGCTTGGTCGGCTTCACCGTCATCTTCAGTGCGTACTTCGTTCCGCCGACGCCGTCCCCGGTGATGGCGATCAGCCGCGGCGGATCGTATTCGCGGATCGTCCACTTGACACGGTTGCGCATCCCCTTGGCACCCGCCACGCCGACGATCGACGTGCCCTCTTCCAGCTCCGAGGGCAGCTCACTACGCCAACCCTCGTGCATCGACAGCCAGTCGCCGAGTGAATTCAGGTCGGACACGTGAAGCCACGCATCCTCGGGGCTCAACGACAGGTCACGCGACAGCTCGAGCTTGGCCACGCTCAGATGTTAACCATGATCTCCTGGAGCGAGTGACGGGATTCGAACCCGTGTAAACGGCTTTGCAGGCCGGTGCCTTGCCTCTCAGCCACACCCGCGTTGGCCTTGACGGTGCCACGGTGCCGCGCCCACGCCCACCGTTGCAATCGCGATGATGCGAACCGACGGCGCGCCGAACCGTCAGTGCACTGGTCCCGGGGGTTAATTTGTGCGGATGGATGTCTTGTTGGCCGCCGATCCACCGTTCTTCGGCGGTCCCGGGCAGGGCACGCGCCAGATCGTCGAGCTATTCGTCGCGTTCGGGCTCACGGCGCTGATCGGTCTCGAACGCGAACTCCAGGGTAAAAGCGCCGGCGTGCGCACACAGACGATCGTCGGCACGGCCTCGGCCCTGATCCTGCTGGTCAGCAAGTACGGCTTCCAGGACGTTCTGCAGGACGGACTCGTCGTTGTCGACCCGTCCCGTGTCGCCGCCCAGATCGTTTCGGGCATCGGCTTTCTCGGTGCCGGCATCATCATCTTCCGCCGAGGCTCGGTACACGGGCTGACCACCGCTGCGGCCGTCTGGGAGTCCGCGGCGATCGGCATGGCGGCCGGGTCCGGTCTGCTTCTGCTCGCGGTCACCGTGACAGCCATGCATTTCCTCGTCGTCGTCGGCTTCCTGCCGCTGGCCCGCTGGCTCACCTCCCGACTGAGCGGATCGGTGACCATGCACGTCAGCTACCGGGAAGGTCAAGGTGTGCTGAGTCGTCTTCTACAAGCGTGCGAGCGGCGGCAATGGCAACTCACCGACCTCGCAGCCGACAGCGCGGAACTGTCGGCTGACCCAGGACACGCCGGCGTCCTGATGACGCTCTCGGGCAGAGGGATCGTGAACGCGCCGATGGTCCTGGGCGGAATCGACGGTGTCATCGGAATCCACCAGTTCGACGACGACCCAGATTAGGCCGCGTCAGAATGCACTGTGACCATCGGACTCATCTGCGCCGTCCCGCAGGAACTCGACGCGCTGCGCGGCGATCTGGCGGAAACCCACTCCGAAGCCAGAGCGCACACCCGGTTCGTCACCGGCGTCCTCGACGGCCACGACGTCGTCTTGGCTGGGTCCGGGATGGGCAAGGTCAACGCAGCGATCGTCACCACGCTGCTGGCCGACCGGTTCGGTTGCCGCACAGTCATTTTCTCCGGTGTGGCAGGCGGGCTCGACCCCGCGCTGTCGATCGGTGACGTCGTCGTGGCCGACCGCATCGTCCAGCACGACGCCGGTGTCCTCGAGAACGAGAAGATCCGCCCCTATCAACCGGGCCACGCGCCGATCATCAACGAAACCGATCGCCTCGGCTATCCGGTGGATCCCGAGCTTTTCGGCAGGGTCAAGGACCGCCTCGCCGGCATGTCGCTTCCCGGTCAAATCGTCTACGGCACAGTCCTTACCGGCGACCAGTATCTGAATTGCGATTCCACGCGGGAGTGGCTGCTCGCCGAGTTCGGAGGCAGGGCGATCGAAATGGAGGGTGGTGCGGTCGCGCAAGTCTGCGAGGCGTTCGGTCTTCCCTGGTTGGTCATCCGCGCGCTATCCGACCTCGCCGGCGGAAACGCGCTTTTCGACTTCACCGCATTCGTCAACCAGGCGTCGGCAACATCCGCCACGATCCTGCGCCGCCTGCTGCCGGTGCTATGACGTTGTCCGACTACCACTTTTCGTAGAGGCGACGACACCGACGACAGCCAGCACCGCGAACGTGGCGAACAGCCAGCGCGCCGCCGTCGCACCGCCCTGGTCGGTGGCGTTGACCACGATGCCCGCCACCCCGGCCCCGAACGCTCCGAAGATCAGTTGCACAGTGTTGATCGCCGCCGCCGCGCGGCCGCCCTCGCTCGCATCGTCGACACTGCCCATCGCCCACGCCGACAGGTGTGGCCACGCCATACCGACTCCCACGCCCGTCAGCGCCAGCGCCGCCACCCAGACCGCGATCAGCCAGCCCGATGCGTCCTCGAACTGACTCACCGCCGCCAGCGCCAGCCCGACGGCCATCACCAGCGGTGCGACGGCGACGATCCGCTTCACCATTTTCGTCCGGGAGACCGATGCGCTCACGATCTCGCTGAACGTCCAGCCGATCGCCAGCGCCACCCCGAGGAATCCCGCCGCGACGGGTGTCAGGTGCGCCAGCCGCTGACCGAAGAACGGCACGTACAGGTCGACCATTGTCGCGGCCATCAAGATGCCGAGGGTGAGGTACATCCACTTCAGCGGGCCGGGCCGAAACGCCGTGGGCGGCAAGACCGCCGCGGTCGCACGACGATCGACGATCAAGAACACCGCGATCAGAATCGCGCCCAGCGCGACCAGCGCGATGGTCCAGGCGACGTTCCGCGGAACCCCCGCGACGCTGATCGCCAAGGCCGCGGAACCGAGCAGCAGCAGCGACCACACCGGGATGCGGTCCCGTACCGGGACGTCCGTCCGGGCGGGCAGCGCGAACGGCACCAGCACAGCGATCCCCACGGCCAGCCCGACCAGCACACCGAAAGCCCAACGCCACGAACCGTATTGCGCAAACAGACCGCCGGTCGCAGGGCCGAGTAGAGTACCGACACCCCACATCGCCGAGACGAGGGCCGATGCCTTGGTCCAGAGTGATTGCGGCAGCGTGGAATTGATCACCGCGTAGCCAAGCCCTGCGAGCAATCCGCCCGCTGCGCCCTGGACCACACGACCGACGAGTAGCAGTTCCATCGTCGGCGCCAGCGCGCAGAACAGGCTGCCCAGCGCGAACACCGCGAGTCCGGATAGGTACGCCCAGCGGGGACCCACCCGCGCGAGAACAGCGCTCACGGTGGTCGCCGCCACGACCGAGGCGACCAGGTACACCGTGGTCACCCAGACATAGAGGCGCTGGCCGCCGATGTCGGCGACCGTACTGGGCAGCAGGCTGATGGTGAGGAACTCGTTGGTGGCGTACAGCGCCACCCCACCGGCCAGCACAGTCGACGCCCCGAGGTTCTTCGGACCCAGCAGCTCCCGCCAGGCGCCGGTGCGAAGGCCCACAGTGTCAGTCACGAGGACCACGTTAGAAGCTCAACCTCGATTCAGGTCAAGCCGAAAACGGCCGCCGCAAGCTGGGCCGCACCTTGAGGACTGCGGCCGTGGCGGAGGCCGCGCATCGCGGAATCTTGTGAGATAGCCGAAACGGGCCATCCACCGAAGATGGCCGCATTGGGCGATGCGCGGCGGACGTGGCCGCTTCTACGTTTGCGGCGTGACCCCGGCTGTTCCGTGCGGCCGGACATGAACGCGTCAGAAAACTCATCAACTAAGGAACCCACATGAGGACACGAAACAAGTTCCGCAAGCCTCTCCGGACGCTCGACGAGCCATCAACCGAAGTAAGAGAAAGGGTCACCCACCGCGTGCGCACGTTTAAACGATCCACCGCGGCCACCGTGCTCGGGGCAGCGGCGCTCGCATTGGCGCTCGGCGGCCTCAGTGAACCCGCGGTCTCGCACGCGGAAAGAAAGTGGGACAGCGACTCCTACGCGAGTTGCGCAAATGTGGCGTTAAAACGTATGGAAAAGGCACGACCACTATCGCGCAAATGAGGGAGGAGCTCAAATTCTGCTGCTGGAGAGCTGGTGGACAGATGAATGGGTCGAGATGCGAACCGGCCCCGCTGCAAGGGCCTCCAATGCCCTCGGACAGCCCCGAAGTGGCAAACCCAGGGCCGGTCGTGGGAGGTCAGAACCCCCCGCCGGCAGCGCCGCCGGAACCGGTGGCGCAGCCAGCGCAACCCGCACCGCCGCCACCACGGCCCGGTTGGGGGGTCCCCGACATCATTCGCGGCTGAGAGTGCTCGTAGGACGTGCACTGGCCTCGTGGAGCACCCGATGCAGGCGGGCGGAGGTCGGGCCGCCCGCCTTGGTCGGACGGGCCAAGGAGAGGAGCATTGGCTCCACCGCCTGGGCGGCTGACTACTTCAAACCTGCGGCGTCCATACCGCGCAATTCCTTCTTCAGGTCGTGAATCTCGTCGCGGATTCGCGCCGCCAACTCGAACTGCAGATCGCGCGCGGCGGTCATCATCTGCTCGGTCAGATCCCTGATCAGGTCGGCCAGCTCGGCGCGCGGCATGTTCGTGGTGTCGCGGCCCTCGATGATGCCTGCGCTGACGGCGCGGCCCGGCTCACCCTGCGCGCGACGGCCACGTGACGCGTTGCGACCGGAGCCACCGATCTCGACATCGTCGGCCTCCCGGTAAACCTGGTCGAGGATGTCAGCGATCTTCTTACGCAACGGCTTTGGATCGATGCCGTGTTCCTTGTTGTAGGCGATCTGTTTGGCCCGGCGCCGATCCGTCTCGTCGATGGCTTCCTTCATCGAGTCGGTGATCTTGTCGGCGTACATGTGCACTTCACCGGACACGTTGCGCGCCGCGCGGCCGATGGTCTGGATCAGGCTTCGCGGCGAGCGCAGGAAACCTTCCTTGTCGGCGTCGAGGATCGCGACCAACGACACCTCGGGAAGGTCGAGCCCCTCGCGCAGCAGGTTGATGCCCACGAGCACGTCGTAGTCACCGAGCCGGAGTTGTCGCAGCAGTTCGACGCGGCGCAGCGTGTCGACCTCCGAGTGCAGGTAGCGCACCCGAATGCCCATCTCGAGCAGATAGTCGGTCAGATCCTCGGCCATCTTCTTGGTCAGCGTGGTGACCAGCACTCTCTCGTCGCGCTCGGCGCGCTTGCGGATCTCCCCGATCAGGTCGTCGATCTGACCCTTGGTCGGTTTGACCACCACCTGCGGGTCGACCAGACCCGTCGGGCGGATCACCTGCTCGACGAACTCACCGGCGGACTGACTCAGCTCGTAGGGTCCCGGTGTGGCCGATAGGTACACCGTCTGACCGATCCGGTCGGCGAACTCCTCCCAGGTCAACGGCCTGTTGTCGACAGCCGACGGCAGCCGGAACCCGAAGTCGACCAGGTTGCGCTTACGGGACATGTCGCCCTCGTACATGCCCCCGATTTGCGGGACGGTCACGTGCGACTCGTCGATGACCAGCAGGAAGTCCTCTGGGAAGTAGTCGATCAGCGTCGCCGGCGCCGATCCCGCGGGGCGGGCGTCAATGTGGCGCGAATAGTTCTCGATGCCCGAGCAAAACCCGACCTGCCGCATCATCTCCACGTCGTAGTTGGTGCGCATCCGCAGCCGCTGGGCCTCGAGAAGCTTGCCCTGACCCTCGAGCTCGGCCAACCGCTCCTCGAGTTCCTGCTCGATGGTGGAGATGGCGTGCGCCATCCGCTCCGGACCCGCCACGTAGTGAGTTGCCGGGAAGATCCGCAGGGAGTCGACCTTGCGGACCACGTCGCCGGTCAGCGGGTGCAGGTAGTACAGCGCCTCGACCTCGTCGCCGAAGAACTCGATGCGCACCGCCAGTTCCTCGTAGGACGGGATGATCTCGACCGTGTCGCCCCTGACGCGGAACGAGCCGCGAGTGAACGACATGTCGTTGCGGGTGTACTGCACGTCGACCAGCAGCCGCAGCAGCGCGTCACGCGGGACCTCCTGGCCGACCTGCAGTTCCACCGACCGGTCCAGGTAGGACTGTGGGGTGCCCAGACCGTAGATGCACGACACCGACGCGACCACGACCACGTCACGCCGGGACAGCAGGCTCGACGTCGCCGAGTGCCGCAGCCGCTCCACGTCGTCGTTGATCGAGCTGTCTTTCTCGATGTAGGTGTCGGTCTGAGCGATGTACGCCTCGGGCTGGTAGTAGTCGTAGTACGAAACGAAATACTCAACAGCGTTGTGCGGCAACATTTCCCGCAGCTCGTTCGCAAGCTGGGCGGCCAGCGTCTTGTTCGGCGCCATCACCAGGGTCGGCCGCTGCAGGCGCTCGATGAGCCAGGCCGTGGTCGCCGACTTACCGGTACCGGTGGCGCCGAGCAGCACGATGTCGCGCTCCCCGGCCTGCACCCGACGCTCGAGTTCGTCGATGGCTGCCGGCTGGTCTCCCGCCGGGGCGTACGGACTGACCACCTCGAAGCGACCACCGGCGCGCACGATGGCGTCGACAGGGCGGTACTCCGAGTGCGCCAGCACAGGATGTTCAGTAGCGAAAGCCATATTCACCAGGGTAGAACCCCGGACCGACATGTTCTGTTCCGCGATCAGGGCGCGACGTAGGCTGTGTCCATCCATCCTCCCAAGCACGAGACATTCGACCTGCTGGCGCGCACCAACACCGATCCGAAAGGCATCGTGCGGGCCGTCGATACGTACACCGTCGAACCGTGGGGCCTGTACATGGCCCGTCCTGCGCCGGGCCGCGCGCAATTCCACTATCTGGAGTCGTGGCTGCTTCCGGCGCTGGGGCTGCGCGCCACCATCTTTCATTTCAACCCCGGCTATGAGCGCGATCAGGACTACTACCTCGATATCGGGCTCTTCACACCGAGTGAGACGGTCTGGCAGGCCGAGGACCACTATCTGGATCTGATGGTGCGCACCCGCATCGGGTTCGACCTGGCCGACGTCGACGAGTTGCTCACCGCGGTCAGACACCGCCTGCTCTCGCCCGAGGCCGCTGAACAGGCAATTCAGACGGCGGTGTCGACCATGGACGGGCTCGCCAGAAACGATTACGACCTGGACCGCTGGCTCGCGGGTCACGGGATCACCCTGACCTGGCGATCCCGCGTAACACCGGAACGATCTTGATCGATTTCCCCTGTGATGACGACAACAGCGCAGGTCAACGGCGTGGCTCTGACGAGTGCAGAGCCGGTAAAGTCAGCTGTCATGAGTTCCACCACGCGCCGATGGCAGGCAGTGGCCGCTGTCGCCGCCATCGGCACGGGCATGCTGTCGGCGCCTGCGACCGCGCTCGCTCAGCCCGGCACCGAGCCCGCCGAACCGCAGCCGGCGTCGCCTGACGCGGCCGTCCCCGAGGTGCTCCACAACGTGGTCTACCGTGCCCGGGCCGATGGCACGTCCCGCGACGCCGTGGTGGCGTACAAACAGGACGACACGAACGTCAACAGCGCCACCCCGACGATGCTGCCCGGCCAGACCTTCGAGGTGAACACGGTGCTCGACGATCCCAAGAAGGCAGGTATGACGCTGTCCATCGGATGGCCGTACGGATCGAACCTGCACTGCGAGATCCTGGTCGACGACCAGATCGTCGCTCAGGCGGACCAGTTCATCGCACCTAGGTTCTTCCGCGTCAAGGACGATCCGCTGTACGGGACGCTGCAGTGCGGCGCCCCGTTGGATATCCCGGTCGTCGGGGTCCCCGACCCAGTCGACGCACCCGTCGATCCGGCCGCCACACCGGAAGATCCGAACGCGGCGCCGTCCCCGCCTGCCGCCTGACCGTTACGGGCGCCAGCCGGTGGTGTCCGCCCATTCCCACGCCCGCCGGTAGGCGTCGAGAAACCACGGCTCCTTCGCGTCGGCGTACGCGCCGCTATCAGCGTGCGCCTGTGCCGCCACCTTCCGCTTGTGCGCGACGTAGTCGGCTTGGACCGAAGGATTGTCCCGCAACCAGTCGACAAACAGCAGGGCGAACTGCTGACCCGGCCAACCGTCGACCCTGATGTGGACATTGGTCGGCCGGCCCGGATCGGCTGAGCAGTGAAGTCGCTTGTGCCACAACGATTCTTCGTTCGTGTGATCGAACGCCGCGACCGTACTGCGGGCGTCGGGCTTGCCGACGTCAGCGGTGATCGGGCTGCGCACGTAGCCGGCGGTCGTCAACGCGTCGGCCAGTTCGTCGGCCGCCTCGAGAGAGGCGACCGTCACCTGCATGTCGATCACGTCCTTGGCGTCCACCCCGCGGACGGCCGTCGACCCGATGTGGTCTATGCGCACCGACCGGTGCCCGCATGCGGTGTTGAGCCGCGCCGCGATGCGGCGGCCCTGATCGGGCCATGACGGGTCGCTCGGCACGAGGACCGGTTCGGAGCGCGCGGGCCGGCCGTGGTCGAGGTTGTGGGCGAACGGCAGGATCCGCTCATGCCACAGCGCCCGCGCCTGCTCCACCAACTCCCCTGCGCTGCCCGAGTTGTCGAGCCACACGTCGGCAACGGCGCGGCGCTGCTCCTCGGTGGCCTGCGCCGCGATGCGGGCGCGGGCGTCCTCCTCAGTGAAGCCGCGGTGCTCGATCAGGCGCTTGACCCGTGTCTCCACGTCGGCGTGCACGATCACCACCAACGGAAACATCGGCGCCATGCCGGATTCCACGAGGAGTGGGATGTCCTCGACGATCACGGCATCGTCGGCCGCGGCCGCGATCAGCTCCGCGCGCCGGTGCGCCACCAGCGGATGCACGATTCCGTTCAGCGTCTGCCGCTTCTCGTCGTCGCTGAAGGCGATCGCTGCCAGGGCAGGCCGGTTCAACGAACCGTCCTTCTGCAGGATGTCCGCACCGAACGCGTCGACGAGTTTGCCCAGCCCCTCGGTCCCCGGTTCCACCACCTCGCGGGCGATCACGTCGCCGTCGACGACGATTCCGCCGAGCTCACTGAACGTCGAGGACACCGTCGACTTTCCGGCGCCGATACCGCCGGACAGGCCAATGCGCAGCACCGCCCCAGTCTGTCAGCACCCGAAAACAACGTGTGCCCCGACTCATAGAGCCGGGGCACACGTTGTGTACGAAGAATTACGCGTTGCCTGCGAGCTTCTCGCGCAGAGCCGCCAACTGGGCGTCGCTGGCAAGCGAACCGCCGGCGGCGGGCTCGCCAGAACTCGACGAACCGTTGGACGTCCGCGGAGCCTCGGTGGCAGCTGCTGCCTCGGCCGCGGCGAACTTCTCCATCTGCGCAGTGTGCATCTTGTGGCGACGCTCCGCCTCGGCGTAGCGCGACTCCCACTCCTCACGCTGCTTCTCGAAACCCTCGAGCCATTCGTTCGTCTCGGCGTCGAAGCCCTCGGGGAAGATGTAGTTGCCCGCGTCGTCGTAGCTGTCGGCCATCCCGTACTTCGACGGGTCGAACTCCTCGGTGTAGTCCTCGTTGGCCTGCTTGAGGCTCAGCGAGATGCGGCGACGCTCCAGGTCGATGTCGATGACCTTGACCATCGCGTCGTCGCCGACCTGAACCACCTGATCCGGGACCTCGACGTGGCGCTCGGACAGCTCCGAGATGTGGACAAGACCCTCGATGCCCTCCTCGACGCGGACGAACGCACCGAACGGCACCAGCTTGGTGACCTTGCCCGGCACGATCTGGCCGATGGCGTGGGTGCGGGCGAAGTGGCGCCACGGATCTTCCTGAGTCGCCTTGAGCGACAACGAAACCCGCTCGCGATCCATGTCGACGTCGAGCACCTCGACAGTGACCTCGTCGCCGACCTGCACGACCTCGGACGGATGGTCGATGTGCTTCCAGGACAGCTCGGAAACGTGCACCAGGCCGTCCACGCCGCCGAGATCGACGAATGCGCCGAAATTGACGATCGAGGACACGACACCCTTGCGGATGGCGCCCTTCTGCAGCTGGTTGAGGAACTCGCTGCGCACCTCGGACTGGGTCTGCTCCAGCCAGGCGCGGCGGCTCAGCACCACGTTGTTGCGGTTCTTGTCGAGCTCGATGATCTTGGCCTCGATCTCCTTGCCGATGTACGGCTGCAGATCGCGGACACGACGCATCTCGACCAGCGACGCGGGCAGGAAGCCGCGCAGGCCGATGTCGAGGATGAGGCCACCCTTGACGACCTCGATGACGGTGCCCTTGACGGCCTCGTCCTTTTCCTTGAGCTCTTCGATGGTGCCCCAGGCGCGCTCGTACTGAGCGCGCTTCTTGGACAGGATCAGGCGGCCTTCCTTGTCCTCCTTGGTGAGGACCAGGGCTTCAACCTCATCGCCGACGGAAACGACCTCGTTGGGGTCGACGTCGTGCTTGATGGAGAGCTCACGGGAAGGGATGACGCCTTCGGTCTTGTAACCGATGTCGAGCAGGACTTCGTCACGGTCAACCTTGACGATGGTCCCCTCGACGATGTCGCCATCGTTGAAGTATTTGATGGTTTTGTCGATGGCGGCGAGAAAGTCCTCAGCCGAGCCGATGTCGTTGACGGCTACTTGCGGCGAGGTGACGGAGGGACTTGGCATGTGGTGGGTTGCTCCGGACAGGTTTGGTCGTAGGGACAGTTGTTGTTGGTGTTGCCCGTCCTCGAGGAACTCGAGTCGACTCGGGCCCACGAAAAAGCACAGACAGGTACGGGTAGAGGTTACTCGACTGGGTACATGCTGGACAAACCCGGTCCAGGAAGCCCGCAAACAATCTCATCCTTGATTACCCTGCCTACGTGGCATATGCCGGTGCTCCCCAGCAGTCATGGCCGACGCGACCGCCGTTTGAGCGGAAGATCCGGCAAGTCGGCGCACCGTTGGGCGTGCTCATCCTGCTCGGCATCCTCGCCGGGCTGATCGTCATCGGTCTGACCGCGCTCAACCCGGTCGGCGCATCGATCGGCTTCCTGCTGTCCGGGGTGGCGATCGGCGTGGTCGTCTTCGCCTACATCTGGCTCGATCGGTGGGAACCGGAACCGCCCCGGCTGCTGATTTTCGCATTTCTGTGGGGTGCGTCGGTCGCCGTGATCCTGTCGGTGATCATCGGTCTCTTCCTGGACGCGCTGATCCAACAGGGCAGGTCCGAGGACACCAGCTGGGTGTCCATCGCCATTGGCGCACCGGTCATCGAAGAAGCAGCCAAAGGCGCATTTCTGCTGCTGATGATGACGGGACGACGGCGCAATGAACTCAATTCCCTGACCGACTGCCTGGTGTACGCGGGCCTCGTCGGTGCCGGTTTCGCCTGGTTGGAGGACATCCTGTACATCGCGGGCGGCGAGACTCTGGGCGACTCGCTGCTGACGGCGGGCGTCCGGCTGGTCATGGGGCCGTTCGCACATTCGCTGTTCACCACCATGTTCGCGATCGGTGTGTGGTTCGCGCTGCAGAACCGCAACCCCGCGATGAAGGCCTTCTACATCCTGCTCGGGTACGCCGGGGCGGTGATCATGCACGGTTTGTGGAACGGGTCGTCGGTGATCGGACCGGAAACCTATTTGGCGGTCTATGTCTTCTGGATGGTGCCGGTCTTCGTGTTCGCGATCGTGCTGGGCGTTCGCAGCCGCAGAAGGGAACAGCGGATCGTCGCCGAGAAACTGCCGGGCATGGTCGCCGCCCAGCTCGTCACCCCGAGCGAGGCGACATGGCTGAACTCGATCAAGAACCGCAAGCTGGCGATCGCCCACGCACGCCGTTCCGGAGGTAAGCCGGCCGGTAAGGCGGTCAAGGCTTTCGCCGCCCAGGTCGTGGAACTGGCGTTTGTGCGCGACCGCATCGACCGCGGATTCGGCGACGCGCGGGTGTACGCGATGCAGACCGAGGAGGCCAACGCGGTGCACGTCCTGCGCATGCAGACGCCCGCCTTGGCGGGACTCGCCGGGTTTCACGCTCCGCCGGTGAAGTAGGTCAGGCGCGCGTTCCTGATCGCGTGCGTGAGCCTTGCCCCTGCCCGGGCCGGCGACTGCGCTATTCCTGCACTGCCTGTCGTGACGCGGGACTCGAGGCGCCGCCCCGCCTCGAGCCAGGGACCTCATCGCTTTCGACGAAATGCTGACCCCTACCCGCATTTTCGCTGCATCTCGTGGATAGCGATGGTTTGTCGGTGGACCGGGCACGGTGCCCCGCGGCATCCCGAACCCGGAAGTGTTTGATCGCACGCATATTCATCGTGACTCGAATGTGAGTCATGGGTGGATTTCATGATCGCGGCAGCCTGGAGTTGCGTGGCGTGCAGGGACAGTGGCAGCTCCTGGCGGCCGACGCCCGCTAGTGGGCCGCGGCGTCCCAGCTTCGGCCGTAGCCGACGGACACCTCCAGCGGCACGTCGAGCGGATAGGCGGAACCCATCTGCTCGCGGACCAGCTTCTCGACCGCATCGCGCTCACCGTCGGCGATTTCGAACAGCAGCTCGTCGTGGACCTGTAGCAGCATGCGCGACTTCAGCTCGGCGTCCTTGAGGGCGGTGTCGACGTTGATCATCGCGACCTTGATGATGTCGGCGGCGCTGCCCTGGATCGGCGCGTTGAGCGCGGCGCGTTCGGCGGCCTCGCGTACGTTGCGGTTGCTGCTGTCCAGCTCCGGCAAGTAGCGGCGCCGCCCGAATACCGTCGACGTGTAGCCGTCCTTGCGTGCCTGATCGACGACGTCGCGCAGGTAATCGCGAATGCCACCGAACCGGTCGAAGTACTGCTCCATCTGCTCTTTGGCTTCCTCGGTGCTGATCTTCAGCTGCGCGGCCAGGCCGTATGCGCTCAGCCCGTAGGCGAGGCCGTACGACATCGCCTTCACCCGGCGCCGCAGCTCCGCGGTCACTTCGTCGATCGGCACGCCGAACGCCCGTGATGCGACGAACGAATGCAGGTCCTCGCCGGTAGTAAAGGCTTCGAGCACGCCTTCATCTTTTGAGAGGTGCGCCATGATGCGCATCTCGATCTGGCTGTAGTCGGCCGTCATGAGCTCGGCGTAACCCTTGCCGACGACGAATGCGTCCCGGATACGGCGGCCCGCTTCGGTGCGGATCGGGATGTTCTGCAGGTTCGGCTCGGTCGACGAGAGCCGGCCCGTGGCGGCGATCGTCTGGTTGAACGTCGTATGAATCCGCCCGTCTGCGGCCACAGCTGCCAGCAGCCCGTCGACGGTGACCTTGAGTCGGGTGGCGTCGCGGTGCGCCAGCAGATGCTGCAGGAACGGATGCCCCGTTTTGTCGAAGAGACTCTGCAGCGCGTCCGCGTCGGTGGTGTAGCCGGTCTTGGTCCGTTTGGTCTTGGGCATCTCCAACTCGTCGAACAGCACGACCTGGAGCTGTTTGGGTGAACCGAGATTGATCTGCTTGCCAATCACCGCGTACGCCGCTTCGGCGGCATCGCGGATCTGATCGGCGAACTCGCTCTGCAGTTCGGCCAGTTGCTTCAGATCCACGGCGATGCCCGCGGACTCCATCTCCGCGAGCGCCCGCTGCACCGGCAGTTCCATGTTGCCCAGCAGCGCCGACGAGTCGATGCGCGCCAGTTCCTCGTCCAGAGCGTCGGCGAGGTCCATCACTGCGCTCGCGCGCAGGATCACCGTCTGGACAGCCTGCTCATCAACGCCGTCGGTGTCATCAAGTAGCGAAAGCTGTTGCTGCTCAGGATTATCCGCGCGGAGTTCACGTTTCAGGTACCGCAGCGACAGGTCGTCGAGCGCGAAACTGCGTTGACCCGGGCGCACCAGATAGGCGGCGAGCGCGGTGTCGGATGTGACGCCGGCGAGCTTCCAGCCGCGACCCTCGAGATCGTGCATCGCCAGCTTGGCCTCATGCAATGCCTTCGGTTGGCTCGAATCGGCCAGCCACGACGCGAGCGCGGCCTCGTCGTCGGACTGCAGCACCGCGGTGTCGAGGTAGCGACCGTCACCGTCGGCCGCGACGATCGCCAACGCGGTGGCGTCGGCGTCGAATGCCAAATGCGTACCGACAACGGCCATCCCGAACCGCTTGCCGGATCCGTGTTCGGCCAGCCAGGCCGCCAACTCGCCGGACTCGAGGGCGCCGCCGCGCACGTCGAAGCCCTGATCGACTTCGGGGTCCGCTGAGGCCAGCGTGTCGAACAGCCTGTCGCGAAGTACCCGGAATTCGAGGTCGTCGAACAGGCGATGGATCTGGTCGCGATCCCACGGCTGCATCCGCAACGTGTCGGGCGTCTGAGCCAGTGGGACGTCCTTGACCAGGTCGGTGAGTTCGCGGTTGAGCACGACGGACGACAGATTCGCCCGCAGCGCATCGCCGACCTTGCCCTTTACGGTGTCCACCTGGTCGACCAGCGTCTGCAGCGACCCGTATTCGGCGATCCACTTCGTGGCGGTCTTCTCCCCCACACCCGGGATGCCGGGCAGGTTGTCGCTGGGGTCGCCGCGCAGGGCCGCGAAGTCGGGATACTGCTGCGGGGTCAGCCCGTACTTCTCCAGCACGGCGTCGGGGGTGAACCGAGTCAGCTCGCTGACGCCTTTGCGCGGGTAGAGCACCGTCACGTCGTCGCTGACCAGCTGCAGCGAGTCACGGTCACCCGTCACCACCAGCACCCGGTAGCCCGCGTCCTCGGCCTGCGTGGCCAGCGTGGCGATCACGTCGTCGGCCTCGAAGCCGGGCTCGGCCAGCACAGTGATGCCGAGCGCGCCCAACACCTCCTTGGTGATGTCGATCTGGCCGCGGAACTCATCGGGGGTGGCCGACCGGCCCGCCTTGTACTCGGGGTACTTCTCCAGGCGGAACGTCTGCCGCGACACGTCGAACGCTGCGGCGATATGGGTGGGCTGCTCGTCGCGCAGCAGGTTGATCAGCATCGCGGTGAAGCCGTACACCGCGTTGGTGGTCAGGCCGCCCTGGGTCTTGAAGTTCTCCGCGGGTAGCGCGTAAAACGCCCGGAACGCCAACGAATTGCCGTCCAGCAGCATCAATGTCGGCTTTTCGGTCGCCTTCTCGGTCGTTGCGCTCGCGGTCACGGCCCTACTCTATGCACGGCCGCCGACACGCTGTAGCCGCCGACCACTAAATCTGCCGCGCCCCCGGCGCTCCGGGCCCCGGCGTGGCGCCCGGTGGTGACGGACCCAGTTGGCCGGTGCGGATCCAGTCGATCGCCATGTCCGTCGGATTCTGCGGGTCGACGAACACCGCAAGCGTCATACCCGGCTGCGCACGCGCGACATGCATCTGCGCGACGACCTCGTCGAAGACCGCGCCGTACGGCGCGGTTCCGTCGTCGCGTACGACCTGCCCCTGGATCCGAAGGACCGGCGACATGTTCAGGTAGGACCCGACCTGCCAGACGCCTTCGACACTGACCGTGGCCGGTATGCCGTCACCGTTCATCAGCTGCGAATGACGCATCATCTTCACGCCGATCTCGGTGGCATCGGCGGCCTCGTGAATGCGGTTGGGGATGTCCCCGATCTGGCCGAAGAACGACGACGGGCGACCCTGTGATTCCAGGTACTGCTTGTTGGCGCCGTACACCCGCGCCCAGTCCTTGAACGGGTTGGGCATGCTGACCATCCCCCGTCAGTAGCCGAGGAACTTGCGGAACTGCTGCCCGACGGCCATCGACTGGCCCATCCGCTGCACCCAGCCGTCGAGCGCGGCCTTCGTGTCCGCCGGATCCCAGCCGCGCTCCTGCGCGAGGGTGATCAGGCCGGCCTCGTCGTTGATGCCACGGGCCTGCGCGTCACGAGCCAGCTCGGCATAGTCCTGCAGCGAGATGCCGTTGATGGGCTGCCAAATCGGATCTTCGGCTGACACCGAGCGGGTCGACGGGCCGCCCATGATGGCCGGATCGATGGGTCCGGCGCCCTGCACGTGCACCATGCCGCCCTGCTGCTGGCCGGCCTGCTGCGCGAATGCCTGACTGGCCTGCTGCGCCGCCTGCTTCGCCTTATCAAAGAATCCCATTGATGTTTCCAATCTCATGGGCGCGCCTCGTTGGCGACGCCGGTGCACTCAGTAGAGGTGGTCGCCGCGGCTACCAATCCCAACTACCCGAATTCTGCCCCGCAAGCGCCGGCCAAACTGGAACACGTTTCAGTTCCAGGGCCCGGTTCGTTAGGCTGACCGCGTGTCAGCATCTACTCAGCCCGCGGTCGACGGGTGGTTCGCCACCGACGAATCGGGCGCCGCGTATCTGATCGGCAGCAAATGCCATCTGTGCGGGACGTTCGTGTTCCCCCCGCGTGCCAACAACTGCCCCAACCCGGCCTGCGACGGCGACGAGCTGGCCCAGGTCCCGTTGTCGCGGCGGGGGACGCTGTGGAGCTACACCGAAAACCGTTATGCCCCACCGCCTCCGTACCCGTCACCGGATCCGTTCGAGGCGTTCGCCGTGGCCACCGTTCAGCTGGCCGACGAAGGCATCATCGTGTTGGGCAAGGTCGTCGAGGGAACCCTCGCGGCTGACCTGAAGGTCGGCATCGAGATGGAACTGACCACCATGCCGCTATATGTCGACGACGACGGCATCGAGCGCGTCGTACACGCCTGGAGGATCGCGTCATGAGTCCAGAACCGGTGTACATCCTGGGTGCGGGTATGCACCCGTGGGGCAAGTGGGGCCGTGACTTCACCGAGTACGGCGTCGTCGCCGCCCGAGCCGCGCTCGCCGAAGCCGGCCTGGATTGGCGCCAGATCCAGCTCGTCGCGGGTGCCGACACGATCCGCAACGGATATCCGGGGTTCGTCGCGGGCGCAACGTTCGCGCAGAAGCTGGGCTGGAACGGCGTGCCTGTCACCTCGAGCTACGCGGCATGCGCCAGCGGCTCGCAGGCGCTGCAGAGCGCGCGTGCCCAGATCCTGGCGGGTTTCTGCGACGTCGCGCTGGTAATCGGCGCGGACACCACCCCCAAGGGCTTCTTCGCCCCGGTCGGCGGCGAACGCAAGAACGACCCCGACTGGCAGCGCTTCCATCTGATCGGTGCGACGAACACCGTGTACTTCGCGCTGCTGGCGCGCCGCCGCATGGACCTCTACGGCGCGACGCTCGAGGACTTCGCCCAGGTGAAGGTCAAGAACGCCCGCCACGGGCTGGACAATCCGAACGCGCGGTACCGCAAGGAAAGCTCGGTCGAAGACGTGCTGGCCAGCCCGGTGGTCTCCGATCCGCTTCGCCTGCTTGACATTTGCGCCACTTCCGACGGAGCGGCCGCGTTGATCGTGGCCAGCAAGTCGTTCGCCGAGAAGCATCTCGGCTCACTCGAGGGTGTGCCTTCGGTGCGCGCGGTGAGCCTCCAGACGCCGCAGTACCCGCAGCACCTTCCCGAATTGCCCGACATCGCCACGGATTCCACCGCGGCGGTGCCCGCGCCCGATCGGGTGTTCAAGGATCAGATCCTCGACGCCGCCTATGCCGAGGCCGGCATCGGACCCGAAGACCTCAGCCTCGCCGAGGTATACGACCTGTCCACCGCGCTGGAGCTCGACTGGTACGAGCACCTCGGTCTGTGCCCCAAGGGCGAGGCGGAGCAGTTGCTGCGCAGCGGCGCGACGACCATCGGCGGCAGGATCCCGGTCAACGCATCGGGTGGTCTGGCCTGCTTCGGTGAGGCCATTCCGGCCCAGGCGATCGCGCAGGTCTGCGAGCTCACCTGGCAGCTCAAGGGGCAGGCCACCGGCCGTCAGGTCGAAGGCGCAACGGTCGGCGTCACCGCCAACCAGGGATTGTTCGGACACGGCTCGTCGGTGGTCGTCGCCCGCTAGACACCACCTCCGCGAGCGTGCGTGTTCCCCGCGCTTCGCGGTGGGCCCAGATGGCGACACGCCGGGATTCGACCGAACTTTACGCACGCTCGGCCGCGTTCGGCGAGTCGGAACTAGCCTCTGCCTATGACTGCGCCGGAGTCCCTTGCGCCGCTACCCTTCATTGACGGGATCGTTTACGGGGAAGGACCACGGTGGCACGCCGGCCGCCTGTGGTTCAGCGACGTAATGGCGGGCAAGGTGTATTCGGCCGGCGAAACCGGCGATCTAACGCTGGAGGCCGAGGTGCCGCACGCCTCCGGGCTTGGCTGGCTGCCCGATGGGACGCTCGTGGTGTCGGCGCTCATGGAGCCGAAGATCTATCACGTTGACGCGGATGGGAACATCACTGCCACCTTCGACGTCAGCGATCTCGCATGGACGACCAATGACTTGCTCGCCACCCCGGACGGTCGCGCCTACGTCGACCTGTACCGGACCGAGGGCGACGGGATCGGCCTGGTCGACTCCGGCGGCGCCGTGCGAGTGGTCGCGTCAGGGGTGTCCGTTCCCAACGGCCTCGGCTTGCTGCCGGATGGGGCCACGCTCATCGTCAACGATCTCAACGGCTCGCGGATCCTCACATATCCGATCGAAGCTGATGGAAGTCTGGGCGCGCCAAGCCTATTCGCCGACCTCGGCCCGGACCGACATCCCGACGGTCTGTGCGTCGACGTAGAAGGCGCGGTGTGGATCGGGTGTTATGACTCCGGTGAGTTTCTTCGTGTGGTGCACGGCGGCCATATCACGCATCGCATCGAGATCGAGCGGGGATGGGCAGTCGCGCCGGCGCTCGGTGGATCCGACGGCCGCACGCTCTACATGGTCGTCGACGACACCACGTTCGAGGGTCTGATCGCCGGCGAGTCGACGGGGTGGATCATGCAGGCGCGGGTCGACGTGCCGGGCGCGGGATCGCCCTGAGTTAGCCTGACGTCGTGACCGTTCCCGAGGATTGGGTACCCGAGGCCTGCACTCTGCCGACGTCGGAACGTCCCCTGCGTCTCGCGGAATTCGGCGAACTCTTCACCTGGGTCCTACGATCGGAGAGAGTGCACGACACACGGCTGGATCTCGTGCTGCCCGCCGATGTCGAGTCCGCCGCTAGAGACGTCGCCCGCCGCGAGTCCGAGTGCTGTTCGTTCTTCACCTTCGAATTCGACGGCGCCGGCGACGACGTGGTGATGCGTATCGAGGTGCCTGTCGCTCACACTGATGTCCTCGACGCCATCGAGCGTGCGCAAAGTCAGTAATTTCGTCGGTGTTTCGTGTGCAAACACGCACGGTCGCGCAATGGGGACGGACGAGCTAGGCGACGCCGAGGTAGGCGGCGCGAATGCTGTCGTCCGCCAACAGCTCTCGCGCATCACCGGTGCGGGTGACCTCGCCGGTCTCCAGAATGTAGGCGCGGTCGGAACGGCTCAGGGCCTGCTGCGCGTTCTGTTCCACCAGGAGCACCGTGGTGCCGCTGGCGTTGATTTCGGCGATAATCTTGAAGATCTGCGATATCACCATCGGCGCCAAGCCCATGGACGGCTCGTCGAGTAGCAGCACTCGCGGCCGGGCCATCAGCGCACGGCCGATCGCGAGCATCTGCTGTTCGCCACCCGAGAGGGTTCCGCCGACCTGACTCCGGCGTTCCGCCAGCCGAGGAAACGTCTCCAAAATCCAATCGAGCTGTTCCCGATGCTCGGCCTTGGACTCGAACTTCCTTCCGTAGCAACCCATTTCCAGGTTCTCGATCACCGTCATACCCGGAAACACTCCGCGGCCCTCCGGTGCCTGCACCAAACCTCGAACTGCCCGGTGATGAGCTTTGACCCTGGAGATGTCGGCACCTTCGAACCACACCGACCCCGACGTCAACGGCAGCAGGCCGGAGATCGCGCGCATCGTCGTCGTCTTGCCCGCCCCGTTGGAGCCGAGCAGGGTCACCAGTTCGCCCTCCCGGACCTGCAGCGAAATGCCGTGCAGCGCCCGGATCCGGCCGTATTGCACGACCAGGTCACGCACCTCGAGCAAGATCGGCCTGTCGTCATTCGATGTCGTCATCTGGCACTCCCAAATACGCCGCGATGACCTTGGGGTCCTCGCGGATCTCGGCCGGCAGGCCGTCAGCGATCTTGCGACCGAACTCCAGTACGACGATGCGGTCGGTAACCCCCATGACCAGCCTCATGTCGTGCTCGATGAGCAGCACGGTGTAGCCGTCGTCTCGGATCTTCTGAATCAGCTCGATCAACGCGGCCTTCTCGCGTGGATTGAATCCCGCGGCAGGCTCGTCGAGGCACAGCAGCTTCGGTTCGGTGGCCAGCGCACGGGCGATCTCCAACCGTCGTTGATCGCCGTAGGGCAGGTTCTTCGCCTTCTCCTCGCCGCGATGAGCGATCCCGACGAAATGCAGCAGGGCCGCCGAACGCTCGATCGCCGAGTGCTCCTCCCGGCGATGGCGGGAAGTACGCACGAGCGCACCTGGCACCGACGTGAAGTGCCGTGCGTCCGTGCCGACCATGACGTTCTCCAGCGCGGTCATCTCGCCCCACAGCCGGATGTTCTGGAAGGTACGGGCGATACCGCGACGGGTGATCTGGTGGCGTTTGATGCGACCCAATGGGGCGCCGTCGAAGGTCACCGTGCCGGACGTAGGCCGGTACACCCCGGTGATGGCGTTGAAGCACGTTGTCTTGCCCGCGCCGTTCGGACCGATCATTCCGAGGATCTCGCCGCGCCGAATATCGAAGGTGACCGAGTCCAGCGCGGTCAGACCGCCGAACTTGACCGTCAAATCCTGTGTCTGCAGCAGTGTTTCGCCCTCGGCCGTCTCGATCTCACGGTGGACGCCTGCCAGTTCCTCAATACTCATTTCGCCGACTCCTTCTCCGGCGACCGCAGGAACTCACGCGCGGCCTTGCCGTAGGCGAGTAGTTGCTGACGCGCCGGGAATAGGCCCTGGGGCCGGAAGATCATCAGCGCGACGAGCGCCATTCCGAAAAACAGGTACTTGAGGTCGCCGAGATTGATCCCGAGGAATTCCACGCCCAGTAGGCGGTTCGGCAGATACACGATGATGAACGCGCCGAACACCACGCCTAGTTTGTTGCCCTGCCCGCCGAGCACCACCGCACACAGAAACAGCATCGAGTTGATGATGTTGAACGTCGGCGGTGCAACGTACTGCACTTGGCCGGCGTAGAGCGCTCCGGACAGCCCGCCGATGGCTGCGCCGATCACGAACGCCCACAATTTGAACTTGAACGTGTTGACGCCCATGACTTCCGCGGCGTCCTCGTCTTCGCGGATGGCCACCCACGCCCGTCCCACCCGGCTGCGCTCCAGGTTGCCGACGAGCAGAAGAATGATGACGATCATCACGATGCCCAGCCAGAACCACCAGGTGCCGTAATTCGCGTCGCCCATCGAGTTTCCGCTGGAGAACACTCCCTCGGGCAACGCTTCGGTTTGGCCCACCCGCGGATAGGCGACCTCGTTGAGGCCGCGGGGACCGTTGGTGACGTCGGAGAGGTTGTCGGCCAGCAGCCGGATGATCTCGCCGAACCCGAGCGTGACGATGGCCAGGTAGTCACCGCGCAGCCGCAGCGTCGGCGAGCCGAGGATCAGTCCGCTCAAGGCCGTGATCGCCATCGCCAGCGGGACGCAGGCCAGCCACGCCCAGTCCTGACTGAACCAGCCGTCCGGACCGGTCTGGTTCCAGGGGCTGTTCGGACTGGTCAGCAGCGCGACGGTGTAGGCGCCGACAGCGTAGAAGCCGACGTATCCGAGATCCAGCAGACCGGTCTGGCCCACCACGACGTTGAGGCCGATCGCGATGATCGCCACCATCGCGAACTGCGCCATCGTGCCCCCGAAGCTGATGTTGGGCGTGTTCAGGAACGGCGGCGGGAACAGCGGCAGCAGTGCCAGCAGACCGAATCCGATGACGCCGAAACCCCACTTCTGGACGCGGGACAGCCGATCCCACCACTGACGTAGCCCGTCGCCGGGCGCCATCAACTTGTCGGAGAACCTCTTCGGCTTCTCGCTGAGGCTCATGCTCTTGCCTTCCCGAGGCTTTCACCGAGTATTCCGGTCGGCCGGATCAGCAGCACCAGAACCAGGAGGACGAACGCCACCACGTCGCGCCACTGCGTACCGAAAACCGCCTGCCCGTAGTTCTCCATGATCCCGAGCAGCAGGCCACCCAACAGCGCACCCCGCAGGTTGCCGATACCACCGAGTACGGCGGCGGAGAACGCCTTGATGCCGAGCAGGAATCCGCCGGAGTAGATGATCCCCTGCGGCACCTTCAGCGTGTAAAGCAGCGCGGCCGCGCCGGCGAGCAGGCCACCCAGCAGGAACGTCGTCATGATGATGCGTTCTCGCGAGACGCCCATCAGGGTCGCCGTGGTGGGGTCCTGGGCGACGGCGCGGATGCCCCGGCCGAACTTGGTTCGGTTGATCGCCATATCGGTCAGTAGGGCGAAGATCAGCGCGGAGGCGACGATCACCAGCGTGACGTTGGAGACCGTCGCGCCGAAGATCGTGAACTGAGTCTTGGGCTGCATCAAGATGATCGGCTGCTGAGCGTTGCTACCGCCGTAACCCGGGAGCAGCTTGGGCAGCACGAAATGCACGAACTCCTGCAGCACGAACGACATACCGATCGCCGTGATCAAGAACGTCAAGGATCGCGCCCCGCGTTTTCGCAGCGGCCGGTACGCGATGAACTCCAGGCCGACCGCCGCCGAACCCGAAACCAGCATCGCGAAAAGCATTGCGGCGCCGAGATACAGCACCGTGAGCGCGACGCCTTTCTCGTAGTCGTTACCGCTCGGCGTGAACCCCAGGATGATGTCGAGGCAGAAATAGGCACCGAACATGCCCAGCATGAAGATCTCGGAATGCGCGAAGTTGATCAGACGGAGCACACCGAACACCAGCGTGTAGCCGACCGCCACCAGAGCGTAGATCGCACCCCAGGACAGGCCGTCGATCGTCAACTGCCAGAAGCCATTTCGCAGGCCGTCGAGATTGAAGTTGATGTTCGCGGCCAGACAGGCGTACTGGGCTCCGTGATCCACGCACTGGGAAATCACCGGCGGCGGCTCCTTGCAAAAATCACCGTGCGAACGAGAACGCGCCCGAGCCCTGGGCCTCGGACGCGTCTCGAGCAGCTTCCTACTGGACCTTGTACATCCAGATCAACGTGGTTGTCAGTTCACCGGTGGGACTCCACTGGTATCTGCGGCCGACGCCCTGGCCGTCGTACGTACGCACGAACTCCAGCAGGTCTGGCCGCGTGATCTTGCCGGAGTCGATGCCCTTCAGCATGATCGCGCCGAGATCGTAACCCTCGACACTGTACGTGCCAGGCTCCTGGTTGAACGCCTTCGTGTACTCCTCGGCGAATTTTCCGGTGGCTGGTCCGCACGGGCAGGACAGGACGGCGTCCTTGGACGACTCACCTGCCTGCTTGACGAACTCCGGGTCCTTGGTGCCGTCGCCGCTGACGAACGTGCCCTCGAAGCCGCCGTCCTTGAGCTGTTGAACGAGCGGAGCCGCCTCGGCGTAGTACCCGCTGAAGAACACCCCGTCCGGAGCAGCGCCCTTGATCTGCGTGACCGCGGCCGAGAAATCCTTGTCGCCCTTCTTCACGGAGATGTTGCACGAGGAGTCCGCGACCGGACCGAGCGTCTCCCGGATGGCCTGGGCCAAGCCCAGCCCGTAGTCGGTGCTGTCGTCGACCACACAGACCTTCTGGAATCCGAGCGCGTTCTTCATGTAATTGGCAACCGATGGCCCCTGCACGCCGTCGTTGGCCAGCCCGCGGAAGAAGGTCTTCCATCCCTTCTCCGAGAGCGTGACGTTGGTGGCCGACGCCGTGGCGGCAACCAGGCCGGCCTGGTTGAACACGTCGCCGGTGGCGTTGGTCTCGCCGGAGAAGGCCGGTCCGATCAGGCCGATGGTGAAGGCGTCGTTGATGATCTGCGGTGCGACCTGGGTGGCCTTCTGCGGATCACCTTCGGTGTCGAACGTCTTCAACTGCACCTGGCAGCCCTTGTTGGCGGCGTTGTGCTGGTCGACGGCGAGCTGGATGCCGTTCTTGATGTTGATGCCCAGCGCGGCATCCGGCCCGTTCAGCGCGCCCGCCATGGCCAGGGACACCGGCGGGCACTGTGCGTTGCCGTCACCGGCGGGATCGAGCGGCGTCACACCTTCGGGAGGCTTGACCTCGGTGCCGTTTTCGTCGATCTGGACCTGTTCGACGATCTTCAGGTCAGTGGGTGCCGCGCCGTCCTCGCTCGGCTCGGATTGTTGTTGGCAGCCGGCTATGCCGAGCACGACCAAACTTGCGCTACCGATAGCAAATGCTTTCCGTGCCACGCGACCGCGCACGCTTCACCTCCGGGTTTATGTTTTCGTCGGCATCATCGGCCCTGCCCAGGTCGGCGCGGTCGGCGATGCTTCGGGACGACCATAGCCAACACATGGCGGCAGTGCGTGATGTTGACGAAGGGACCGTGTCGATCTGGTGGGCAATCGGGCCAAACTGCGGCGTCGGAAACGAACAATTAACGGTGGCCCGGGGTGATCGCTAGTTCGACGGGGACGTGTCGGTGGGCGTGTCAAGGGTCTCCAGCACGACCTCAGCGACGCGCTTCATGGTGGTGCGGCGATCCATCGCCGCGCGCTGAATCCACTTGAACGCCTCAGGCTCTGTCATACCCTGGTTGGCTTGCAGCAAACCCTTCGCGCGCTCGACCAGTTTTCGGGTTTCCAACCGATCCGACAGTTCGGCGACTTCATGCTCCAGTGCGGCGATTTCACTGAAACGACTCACCGCCACCTCGATTGCCGGAATGAGGTCGTTGATGTTGAAAGGCTTGACCAGATACGCCATGGCGCCGGCGTCGCGGGCCCGCTCGACGAGCTCGCGCTGACTGAACGCGGTGAGAATGACGATCGGAGCGATCCGCTTGCCCGCGATCTCCGATGCGGCATCGATACCGTCGCGACGAGGCATCTTCACGTCCATGATCACGAGGTCGGGCTTCAGGCTCTCGGCCAGGTCGACGGCCTCCTGCCCGTCGCCGGCCTCGCCGACGATTTCGTAACCCTCTTCGCGCAGCATCTCGGCCAGGTCCATCCGGATGAGGGCTTCGTCTTCGGCGACGAGAACGCGTCGTGGTTTCTCGTTGCCGTTCGGTGACTCGGGAGGAACTGCCATGCAAGACATTGTGGCGGTAGCGGCCGCGATCAGCGACCTCGGGGGCATCCTCTATGGTGGAAAGCCGCTGCGTTGCCGACGCGCGAACGCCCTCGTATCCCAATTGGCAGAGGAAACGGATTCAAAACCCGTCCAGTGTGAGTTCGAGTCTCACCGAGGGCACTCAGCACACTCCAACCGCTCGGGATGGCAGGTCAGTCGCCGTATATGCGCAGCCCTGCTGCGGACCACATTATGTGATCCGCAGCAGGTACCCCTCGTTCTATGCTGCGATGAAGCGTTCTGAGACGAGCGACACGTTGCGGCTTCCCCGCAGTCACCGCCGTCGGCCAAGCCATCCAAGCTGGGCCAGAGCCACCACGCGCAGCCCCGTAGCAGTAGCAAATTGTTGACGTGACGATTCCGGATGGTCATAAAGTCCACGGCAACCTCCGGCGCGACGAGCACTTCATTGCACGTGCGGATGAATTTATCGCATCGCTTCGAATCTCGTACGGGATCACGACAGGTGGGTCGAAGTTCTATTGCGTCGTATTGCATATCGGCCGCCGCGAGGATGTTGGGTCCAGTAGTGCCCAGGCAAACTAATTGACTCCGAGTCGCGCGTCCGAGAAGCAAAACCAAGAGGCCACAAAACGAACGCGCCGCAACTCCTCTCCTGCACGCCCGAAAACCGCAGGTAGCTACCAATTCGGAGTTAGGCTTCGGGTTGTGGCGATGAGAGGCCGGCCGGTCTGCGTGCCCGACGTGGCCGTGGAACGGCGCGGCCCCGGGCGCACCCGCCTCCTTTCTGAGCGCGCATCCCGGCGCCGACGCGTGCTAGACGTGACCGCAATGATCAGTGCCGCGATCAGCGCGTTCTTCGGCATCCAGGGATTGTTGATCGGTCAGGACTGGTGGGTCACCGTCCTCAACTTGGGCAGCGCGGCAATCTTCGTGATGATCCCGCGATTGTGCGGCATGGGCGAACTCGTCGCTCCCGTGGTGTTTTTCGTGATCTCGTACTTCACCATCACGGTGCTGTGCGTCTATCTGGGCACGGGTTCGGGGCTGCAGTTCTATTTCGTCGTGGCCGCAGCCATCGTGCTGGTGATTCTCGGTTCCGACCACATTGTCCTGGCCTCCATACTGGCCGCTATCGGCGCCGCGACGGTGGTCCTGCTCGAATTCTTCGTGCCCAACGACACCGGGACCCAACCGCCGTGGGCGTTCAAGGTCTCGTTCACGCTGACGGTGATCACAGCGTGGATCCTCGTGGTCGCGACCATCTGGTTCGCGCTGCGCGAGCTACGCCGCACCCGAGAGGCGATGGAGGCGGAGTACGAGCGATCCGAGCAACTGCTGACCAACATCCTGCCGGCGTCCATCGCCGAGCGGCTCAAGGATCCGTCGCGAAACATCATCGCCGACAAGTACGACGACGCCTCGATCCTGTTCGCGGACATCGCCGACTACACCAAACGTGCAAGCGACACCACGCCGAGCGACCTCGTGCGGTTCCTGGACCGGCTCTACACCGACCTCGATCTCCTGGTCGACAAACACGGTCTGGAGAAGGTCAAGACCAGCGGCGACTCGTACATGGTCGTCAGTGGAGTGCCCGAGCCACGGCCCGACCACATTGAGGCGTTGGCATGCCTGGCATTGGACATGGCCGAGGCCGTCGCCGATCTCAAAGACCCGAACGGACGTGCGGTGCCGCTACGAATCGGCCTGGCGGCCGGGCCGGTGGTGGCGGGTGTCGTCGGCGCGCGCAAGTTCTTCTACGACGTCTGGGGTGACGCCGTGAACGTCGCGTCGCGCATGGAAACCACGGATGTCGAGGGCCGGATCCAGGTGCCGCAGGACGTGTACGAACGCCTGAACCACGATTTCGTACTCGAAGAACGCGGTGGGGTCGACATCAAGGGCAAGGGCGTCATGCACACCTGGTACCTGGTCGCGCGTCGTGACGACGATGCCGTCCGAAGCGCGGTAGAACAGGGCGCGGCCGCGGGTCGTTCATAGGCTGAGCGCGGGGTGCCCGTGGGCCTAGACCTTGCGGTTCTCCGACTTGATGAGCCATGCCAGCTTTTCCAGACCATCGATGAGCTGGTGCAGAATATCGGCGGTGCTGGGATCCTCGGCATCCACCGCGTCATGCACACTGCGCAGGGTGTCGACAGCCGCGTAGATGCGATCGGTGATCAGGTCGACGACCTCGTCGGTGCTGTGTTCGTAGGGCGGGAACTGCGGCAGTGTGGTGCCCGCGGTGACGGTATCCGACCGGCCGTCCGGCACAGCCCACAGCGCCCGCATTCGCTCCGCCACGGTGTCGCTGGCCTCGCGCGCGAAGTCAACGACCTCGTCGAGCTGCAGGTGTAGGTCGCGGAAGTTGGTACCGACGACGTTCCAATGTGCCTGCTTGCCCTGCAGGTGCAGCTCGATCAGGTCGACCAGGACCCGCTGGAGGTTCTTGCTCAGCTCCGCCGATGCCTGGAATCCGTGTACGTCTGTGTCAGTGCGTCGTTGTGTACCCATGCTCCAGTCAACGTCTGCCAATCTGGAATGACTCCAGATTATGCCGTGACTATGCTCACAACGTGGTGTCTTGTTGCTGGTCCTGCTTGTCGAGCAGGCGAGCATAGCCGGCGCCCATACCCAGCAGTATCAGGCCGACGACGATGAACACCGCAACCCGGAAGATGCCGTCCAGGGTGCCGAGGTCGAACAGGAAGAGCTTGGCCATCGCCGCCCCCACGAGCGCCAATCCCCCGCCGATCGGCAACGATCGAGTAGCTCGTGGTAACCGCGCGGCGTAGATGAGCAGGGCGGCCGCCATCACGATCCAGCAGATCGTCGCGGCCATGTGCCCAGCGAAGAAACCGCGCTCTTCGCCACCGATCAGCACCCCTGCGGTGACGGTGAAGGTGGTGATCGCATACGTGGCAACCGCAGCCGCCCCCGCCCACATAGCCGAATCGGAACCGTCGAGCGTCCACACGATCACCACGGCGAACGCGATCAACAGCAGGCTGGCGATCAGCGTGGACACCGCTGCCGCGGTATGGGTTTCGGTGGCGTATATCAGCGAGCTGGGCGGTGCGTAGCCGAGATAGAACGCGGCACCGACGCCGGCCAGGCCGAGCGCGACCCACCGCGCAGTCGCCTCATGACGCGCGGCGACGGCCACGACGATGGCCATGGCCAGCAGGATCGGACCTGCGACGTAACCGTCGAACGCGACCAGCACCGCGATCGTCGCCGAGATCGCCGACAGTGCAGCCCAGATCGGCCGCACCGCGCCGTCGACACCGGTCACGCGGTTACCGATGAGCACGATCGCCAGGAACGTCGCCGCCACGACGCCCGCCATCAAAGCGGCGACCACCCGGTCGGCAACCAACGCCACGCACAGCACGGGCAGTACACCCGCGCCGGTCACCAGCGCCATCAACACACGATTGGTGGTCCGGGGCAACAGGATCAGCGCGGCGACCACGGCCAGCCCCGCCGCGATGGCGCATGCCCCCACCAACCACAGGTCGCGCCGGTCGTCGAAGTGCAAGGCCAGTAGGGCGATGAGCAACGGCAATGTGCTGGCGGCGATGCGCGCACAGTGCAGCCAGATCCAATCCTTGCCCAGCTGCACCGGTAGCGACGCGGCGGCGAGCGCCAGCATGAAGCCAACGAGCACCAGGGTGACACCGTCGGTCACCACGGGTGCCAGCACGATCAGCGGGACCAGTACCAGCACACCGAGCTGCTGTGAGTCCCACTGCCGGGCCAAGGTCAGCCCACCGCCGCCGATGATCGCGGCGGTGACGAGGCCGACGGGCGCCGACACCCAGCCGTAGATGGTCGTCACCGCGATGACGTCGATGTAGGCCGCGGCGACACCGGTCGCGGCCAGGGCGATGGCGCCGACTCGGCCACCGGGCCGCCGGTACAGCCAGGCGCCTACCCCAACCAGCGCGCCGGCCAGCAACGCACCGCCGGCCACCCGGATCTCGGGACGCAGAATGCCTGCCTGTGCGGCCAGCACGACCAGCAGCACGACCCCGATCAACGTGACGGCCACCCCCGCGACGGCGAGCAGCTTGCCGATCCACCCCTCATCGCGCGGCGGCTTCTGCGCCACCGGAGGCGCCGGGTAGGCCGGTGGCGTGGCAGGTGTCTGGACGTGCAGCGGGTACTGGTACTGCGGCCCGTACGGCACCGGATAGGGCTGGGGTTGGGCCACCGGTTGTGCTACCGGTGGTGCGACCACAGCCGGCTGCGGCTCTTCGGACAGCAGGCGGTCCAGTGCGCTGAGGTCTGCCGATACCCTCGCCATGTACTGCGATATCGCCGAGAAATCGGCGGAGACGCGAGCGATGAGGGCGCGTTGTTCGGTCATGACTGACATCGTGGCAGCCGGATCACTGCTTGCGGATGAGTAGGACTACTCGTCCAGGCCGTGTTCGATCGCGTACCGGGCCAATTCGACCCGATTCGCCACCTGGAGCTTGCGGAACGTGGCCTGGACGTGGTTCTCGACAGTCCGGTGGCTCAACGAGAGACGGGTGGCGATCTGCTTCGCGGTCAGTCCCTTCGCGACGTGCCGCAGAATCTCGGTCTCCCGTTCGGTGAGGCTCGGGGTGGCTGGCCCTGCTTCCGGGCTCGCCGCGATGCGCCGGTACTCGCCGAGGACCAAACCCGCCAGTCCCGGAGTGAAGACGGCCCGGCCCTCCGCGGTGGCCCGCACCGCGTCACCGAGTTCCTGCTTCGAGGCACTCTTGACGAGATAGCCTGTCGCACCGGACTTTACCGCTTCCAGAACGTCTTCCCGTTCATCGGACGCGGAGAGCACCAGGATCCGCGAAGACGGCGAGACCGCAAGCACCTCCGCGGTCGCCTGCGCCCCGTCGCCATCGGAGAGTCGCATGTCCATCACGACGACATCCGGGAGCACGACCGCGGCCCGGCGACGCGCCGCCGCCACACCGTCCGCGGTGGCGACGACGGTGAATCCGTCCTCGGCGAGATCGCGGGCCACGGCGTCCCGCCAGATCGGATGGTCGTCCACCACCATCACCGTCGGGGTACTGTCAGCTCCCATTCCGTCCCACATCCCGGCGAGGTGGTGAGCTTCGCGCTTCCACCCAGCCAATTCATTCGTCCGACAATCGATTTGGCCACCCCGACGCGGCCCTCCCCGACCGCTTGCTCTAGCCTGCCCTTCGCTATTCCGACGCCGTCGTCGCGGATGCTGACCGTGACCGAGTCGCCGAGGTCCTCGAGCAGGACGTAGGCACGGGCGTCGGGGCCGGCGTGGGCAGTCACGTTATCCAACGCGTTCGCGGCGGCGGCGTACAGCTCGCCCGCCGTGGCGGTATCCAGCAGCACCGGTTCGGCAGGCACACTCACCGACACCACGTCCGACGCCCGCTTACGCAACAGCGCGCCGACGTCGGCCATCGCCCCGGCCGGTGTCTCGGTGTCGGCCGAGCTGACGAGTCGGCGCAGGGCGCGCTCCTGCTCGCCCGCCAGCTCAGCTAATTCGGCTGTGGCTCCGCCGATTTCGCGGCCGCGACGGGATACCAGCGCCAGCACCTGGATGGCACCGTCGTGCACCTGGCGGGACAACCTCTCCCGTTCCTGGTGCGAGGCGGCCAGCCGCGCGGCCTGTTCGAGTTCGGCGTGCGCCCGCCGTGCCGTCTGTGCCGCCATGCCGACCGCGAGTCCGACCGCGAGCTCGATCACGATTGTCGCGTTGCGACCCAGGTCGTAGTTTATGAAGCCCTTCACGATGGTGCTGGCGATCATCACCGCGACCCCGGCCAGCATCCCGGCGATCGGTCCGGACAGGATGGCCGCAGAGATCGTGGCGTTGGTCGCCCACAGCGTCGTCGGCCACGACTGGTTGGCGAACGCCCATTGCTCGGAGGCGACGAACTCGGTGGACAGGATCAGCACGACGACGACGACGATCTCGGCCACCACCCAGGACGCGCGCCTGCCGAAGCCACGCAGATATGCGAACGCACACAACGCACTCCAAGCGAGCAGCACGGCGAACAGCGCCCACCCGATCGCCGGACGGTCTAGTTCGCCGTTGACGGCGATTTGAAAGCCCAGTGCGTAGATACAACTGAGCAGACGGAAAACCTGGGCTGCCCGCCATAGCGGCGTCGCCGGATCCGGTTGGCTCACCGCAGGCACTACAACACCTTTGACAGAAACGCCTTCGTTCGTTCGTGTTGTGGATTGCTCAGCACCTCGCGTGGCGGCCCGCTCTCCACCACCACTCCCTCATCCATGAACACCAGGTGGTTGGCGACCTCGCGGGCGAAGCCCATCTCATGGGTCACCACCACCATCGTCATCCCCTCGGCGGCAAGCTTTTTCATCACCTCGAGAACCTCACCGACCAGCTCGGGGTCCAGTGCCGAGGTGGGCTCGTCGAACAACATCAGCTTTGGGCTCATCGCCAGGGCGCGCGCGATGGCGACCCGCTGCTGCTGTCCGCCGGAGAGTTGAGCCGGGTAGGCCTCGGCCTTCTCCGACAGTCCCACCTGGTGCAAGAGATCTCTGCCCCGTGCCACCGCATCGCTCTTCTTGACCTTTTTGACGTGGATCGGCGCCTCGATGACGTTCTCCAGTGCCGTGCGGTGGGGGAACAGATTGAAGTGCTGGAACACCATCCCGATGTCGCGGCGCTGCTTTGCGGCGTCACGGGGCGACATCTCATACAGCTTCGCGCCCTTGTCGCGGTAGCCGATCAACTCGCCGTCGACATAGAGCCGGCCGGCATTGACCTGCTCGAGATGATTGATGCACCGCAGGAACGTCGACTTACCGGAGCCGGACGGGCCGACCATGACCAGCACCTCGCCCTTGCCGATCTCGAGCGTGATGCCCTTCAGAACGTCCAGCGCGCCAAAGCTTTTGCAGACCGATTCGGCCTTGACCATCGGAGTCATGGATGCGCCTCTCCCGCAAGTCCCTGTGCCTTGGCAAGCGCCTCGAGCTGTTTGGTCGTCAACTTGCGGGACGCACCGCGGGCAAAGTGTCGCTCCAGGTAGTACTGCCCGACCATCAGGATGCTCGTGATCACCAGGTACCAGGTCGCCGCGACCAGCAGCAGCGGCACCGGTTCGAAGGTCCGCGCGGCGATTTCACGCGAGGTGATGCCGTACAGGTCGAGCGTGAACGGCACGGCCGTGACCAGCGACGTCGTCTTGAGCATGCTGATCACCTCGTTGCCGGTCGGCGGGATGATCACGCGCATCGCTTGCGGCAACACGGTGCGCCTCATCGCCATCCCCCACGACATGCCCAACGCGGTCGAGGCCTCCAGCTGCCCCTCTGGCACGGAACTGATTCCGGCACGGATGATCTCGGCCATGTAGGCAGCCTCGTTGAGCGCCAAACCGAGGATCGCCAGCAGGAACGGAATCGACAGCACCTGAAGATTGAGCTCGAAGAACGCCGGGCCGAAGGGCACCCCGAGCCGGATGTTCTGGTAGATCGTCGGGATCAGGCCCCAGAAGACGAGCTGAACATAGATCGGCGTGCCGCGGAAAATCCACAGATACACCCACGACACCGCCTGGAAGATGGGGTTCGCCGAAAGTCGCATCACCGCCAGCACGACACCCAGCACGATCGCCAGCACCATGGAGTAGAGGGTCAATTGCAGTGTGTTGAGTACACCGACAGACAACACCCGCTCGTTGAACAGGTACTGCGTGTAGACGCTCCAGCGGTACGCCGGATTCGTGGCCGCGCCATAGAGAAACAGCGCGACGAGGATGATGATGACGACCGCCGCCACCCACCGCCACGGGTGACGCAGGGGAATTGCATCGATTGCGGCCGGAGCGCTGGGTGGCGACGTGTCGACATCAGTCATGTGGGGACCTCTAGTTGATGGCGCCGTTGATCACTGGCTTGTCGATCATCCCGTTCTCGACGCCCCAGTTCTTGGCGATCTCCTCGTACTTACCCGACTCGATCAGATGCTCGAGCGCCTTCTGCAGGGACTGCGCCAGCGGCGAACCCTTCTGAACCGGCCAACCATACGGCGCGGAGTCGAAGATCTCGCCCGCAGCTTCCAGCTTTCCGTTGCTCTGCTTGATCGCATACGACGTCACGGGCGAGTCGGCGGACATGGCGTCCACCTGACCGAGCACTACGGCGTTGGTTGCGGCGTCCTGCCCGTCGAACGACACGATCTCGATCGGCGGCTTGCCCGCGTCGACGCATGCCTTGCTCTTGGCAGGCAGCTCCTCGGTCTCCTCGGTCGTAGTGGCTTGCACCGCAACCTTCTTGCCGCACGCGTTGTTCGGATCGATCGGCGAGCCGGGCCGTTGCGCCCAGAGAATGCCCGCACTGAAATACGTCACGAAGTCGACCGATTCCTCGCGCTCTTTGGTGTCGGTGAATGACGACATCCCGACGTTGTATGTGCCGCCCTGAATCGATGGAATGATCTTGGCAAAGTCCGATTCGCGGTACTCGGCTTCCAGCCCCAGAGTTCCGGCTATCGCATTCATCAGATCGACGTCGAAGCCGACGATCTTGCCGCTGGGATCCTTGAATTCGTTCGGCGCGTAGGGAATGTTGACGCCGACGATCAGCTTGCCGGACTCTTTGATCGCCTCTGGAACGGTGTTCGCGATTTCCTCGACCTTGTCGGCCGCGGCCGTCGGGCTGCCGGTCTCATTTTCGCTGGTGTTGGTACCGCTCGCGCACCCCGAGAGGAGCAGTGCGCCAGTCGCAGCAAACACACCCGCGATACGCAGAAGTTTCCCTCGGCGGTCTTGACACTCACGTAGCACGGTTTCCTCTACTTTCTGCCTCGTTGATCCAGCGAGATGCGCCGGTAGGGGAACAGTAGTAGAGACCTACGCAGGCGGCAGGGGAACACGAACGGCCGACGAATTCCGTACCGCTCCAATGACACGGTTTGCATACGGAACGGGGAATACTCGGGCCTCGCAATTGCCTTTGTGCGAAACTTCGCGGATGGAAAGTCCTGCTCAACCAAGCATGCTGCGGCACCTTTGGAAGTCGGCGCTGGCCACCGGAATCTTGGTGCTGATTCTCGGGGTTCTAATCCTGTGGCGGCCCGCTGCGGCGATCTTCGTCACGGCCATTTTCTTCGGCGCTTATCTTCTCGTCACCGGCATCTCGCAAGTCGTCATGGCCTTCAGTCTGAAGTCGTCCCTCGGCGGCAGAGTCCTCTTGTTCATCGGCGGCGCAGCGGCACTGGTGCTGGCCGTCCTCTGTTTCATCAACTTCTCGAACTCGATCGAGCTGCTGGCCATCTGGATCGGCATCGGGTTCATCTTCCGCGGCGTCGCGACGCTGATGTCGGCGGTCTCGGACCCCACCCTGCCGGGACGCATCTGGGAAATCTTCATCGGCGTGCTGGGTCTGATCGCGGGCATCATCATGTTCGCGTGGCCCATGGAAGGGCTGGTCGCCGTCACCCAGGTCACCGGCATCATCCTGATTTTCCTCGGCGCAGCCGAGATCGGCACGGCATTCGCCATCCGCAGAGCCTCCAAGGGCCTGGGCGGCGCCGCGCCTGCACCTTCGACAGAAGCGCCGGTGAGCTAACGCACACTGATTTCTACTACGCTCTGTCGTAGGCTGGTGCGACAGCCACGGGAGAGGTTCACATGGACGCACTCGATGTGTCGCGGTGGCAGTTCGGAACGACCACCGTCTACCACTTCATACTCGTCCCCCTCACCATCGGGCTGGCTCCGCTCATCGCCGCCATGCAGACGGCGTGGATCATCACCGGCAACCCCGCGTGGTACCGGCTGACCCGGTTCTTCGGCAAGCTGTTCCTGATCAATTTCGCGCTCGGCGTCGCAACCGGCATCGTGCAGGAGTTCCAGTTCGGCATGAACTGGAGTGAATACTCGCGCTTCGTCGGCGATATCTTCGGCGCGCCCCTGGCGTTCGAGGGGCTGATCGCGTTCTTCTTCGAGTCGACGTTCATCGGGCTGTGGATCTTCGGCTGGACCCGACTACCGCGTCTCGTGCACCTGGCCTGCATCTGGATCGTCGCGTTCGGGGTCAACGCCTCGGCCTACTTCATCATCGCCGCGAACTCGTTCATGCAGCATCCCGTTGGCGCCAAATACAATCCGGAGACCGGGCGCGCCGAACTGGTCGACTTCGGCGCCCTGCTGACCAACAACACGGCGATCTGGGCATTCCTGCACGCCGTGGCCGGAGCATTCCTCACCGCAGCCGTTTTCGTCGCCGCGGTGAGTGCCTGGCTGATGGTGCGGTCGGCCAAGCGTGCGGACGAAACCGAAGAGGCACGCACCATGTACCGGCCCGCGACCATCGCGGCCAGCCTGGTCGCGCTGGTGGCGGCGGGCGGCTTGTTCTTCACCGGTGACTTCCAGGGCAAGCTGATGTTCGTCCAACAGCCCATGAAGATGGCCTCCGCAGAGTCGTTGTGCCACACCGAAACCGATCCTGACTTCTCGATCCTGACCGTCGGCACCCACAACAACTGCGACAGCGTCACCCACCTCATCGAGGTGCCGTACGTGCTGCCCTTCCTTGCGGAGTCGAGGTTCAGCGGCGTCACCCTTGAAGGCGTCAACGATCTGCAGCAGGAATATCAGCAGAAGTTCGGCCCCGGCGACTACCGGCCCAACCTGTTCGTGACCTACTGGGCGTTCCGGGCGATGATCGGACTGCTTCTCGTGCCCGTCGTGTTCGCGCTCGCCGCGCTATGGCTGACGCGTCGCGGCCGTATACCCGACCAGCGGTGGTTCAGCCGGTTCGCGTTGATCACCTTGCCTACACCGTTCCTGGCCAATTCGGCGGGCTGGATCTTCACCGAGATGGGCAGGCAACCCTGGGTGGTGGTGCCCAACCCCACCGGCGATCAACTGGTGCGAATGACCGTGCAGGAGGGCGTATCCAGCCATGCGACGGGCATGGTGGTGCTCTCACTTACCGTCTTCACGCTGCTGTACGGGGTACTCGGCGTGATCTGGTTCTGGCTGCTACGCCGGTATGTGGTCGAGGGTCCGCTGGAGCACGACTCCGAGCCCGTACCGCCGCCCGCGCCGGACGACGAGGACGTCGCTCCCCTGTCCTTCGCGTACTAGGAGTGTGTGATGGGCCTACAAGAGATGTGGTTCTTCATCATCGCCGTCCTGTTCGGCGGCTTCGTCCTGCTCGAAGGCTTCGACTTCGGGGTCGGCATGCTGATGGCTCCGTTCGGACGGGCGGGCAAGAGCAGCGGCGCGGATCCCGAACAGCGCAGGCGCGCCGCGCTCAACACCATCGGTCCGGTGTGGGATGCCAATGAGGTCTGGTTGATCACCGCGGGCGCAGCGATGTTCGCAGCGTTTCCGAACTGGTACGCCACGATGTTCTCGGCGCTGTACCTGCCCCTGCTGATCATCCTGGTCGGAATGATCGTGCGCGTCGTGGGCATCGAATGGCGCGGCAAGATCGACGATCCGCGTTGGCGCACATGGGCCGACGCCGGTATCGCGGCCGGATCCTGGTTGCCCGCCATCCTGTGGGGCGTCGCATTCGCGATCCTGGTTCGGGGTCTGCCCATCGATGCCGACGGCCAGGCTCACCTGTCGATCAGCGATGTCCTCAACGGCTACACGGTTCTCGGCGGCCTGGCGACCGCGTCGCTGTTCGCGTTCTACGGTGCGGTGTTCGTGGCATTGAAGACCGCAGGTCCGGTGCGCGACGACGCTTTCCGCTTCGCCCGCGTGTTGTCGCTGCCTGCCATCGTGTTCGCGGGCGGGTTCGGACTCTGGACGCAACTGGCGCACGGCAAGACATGGACATGGTTGCCGCTGGGGATCGCCGTGATCGCGTTGTTGACGGCGGTGGCACTGATGCTGACTCGCCGACGTGAGGGCTGGGCGTTCGCCTCGACCATGGTGGTGGTCGCCTCGGTCGTGGTGCTGCTGTTCGGCACCATGTATCCGAATCTGTTGCCGTCCACCCTGAATCCGGACTGGAACGTGACGATCTACAACGGCTCATCGACGCCGTACACGCTGGCGATCATGTCGTGGGCGTCCTTGACGCTGCTGCCGCTGGTGCTCGGATATCAGGGGTGGACGTACTGGGTGTTCCGCCGCAGGATCGCCGCCGATGCCATCCCGGCCTCAATCGGATTGTCACGGCAACGCACGTGAACGGTCCTGTCGACCCGCGCCTGTGGCGTGCATCGACAGCGATGCGCCGTTTTCTGGTGTCGTCGACCGCATGCAGCGTGCTGATCGCCGGCGCCACGATCGCCTCCGCGGTGGCGCTGGCCGACATCGTGGCCCGCGTGATCACCGATCCGGATGCGCGCAGCCTCAGCCGATTGGCTGGGCCGCTGTCGATTCTGGTGCTGCTGTGGACATTCCGGACGGTGGTGACCTGGCAGCAGGGCCGGCTTGCACAGCGTGGGGCGAGCGAGGTGATTGCCGACCTCAGCCGGTCGGTGCTGGCGGCGACGACGGCCTTGCCGCCACGCCAGTTCGCGCGGCGCCGTGACGACGCCGCCATCCTCGTCACCCGGGGCCTCGACGGCCTGCGCACGTACTTCACGGCATATCTACCCGCTCTGCTCGCGGCCGTGCTTCTGACACCGGCGACCGTCGCCGTGATCGCTTGGTATGACTGGCGATCCGCATTGATCGTCTCGATCGCACTGCCACTCATTCCGGTTTTCATGATCCTGATCGGCCTGACCACCTCCGAGCGCTCTGCTGCGGCGCTACGTGCCATGGCCACGCTGCAGTCGCGCCTGCTGGATCTGGTGGCGGGCCTACCGACGCTGCGGGCCCTGCGACGCGTGGGAGGCTCTGCGACGCGGATCGCCGAATTGGGCGCCGCACATCGCCGTTCGACGATGGCGACGTTGCGCATTGCCTTTCTGTCTTCGCTGGTGCTCGAATTGCTGGCCACACTGGGTGTCGCGCTCGTCGCGGTGAGCGTGGGGCTGCGGCTGGTGTACGGCGATGTGACGTTGACTGCGGGTCTCACGGCGCTGCTACTGGCACCCGAGGTGTTCTGGCCACTGCGCCGCGTCGGTGCGGCGTATCACGCCGCGCAGGACGGAAAGACAGCCGCCGACAAAGCGTTCCGCCTCGTCGACATGCTGCCGTCCTCGGCGGGCGGGACGCGCCACGTGACGGCCGCGGGTGCCGCAATCGACATCACGGCACTCGACGCCACCGTCGAGCCCGGCCGGGTGACCGTCATCGCCGGGCCCAACGGAGCGGGCAAGACCACGCTGTTGCACGCCATTCTCGGTCTCACTGAGCCGGAGTCCGGCCGGATTCGCGTCGACGCTATCGATGTGGCCGATCTGGACCTGCCCGCCTGGTGGGGACAGGTCGCCTGGCTCGCGCATCGCCCGGCGATCATTCCCGGTACCGTGCGACAGAATCTCGAGCTCTTCGGACCGCTCGACGATATCGAGAAGGCCTGCCGGATGGCCTGTTTCGATGAGGTGCTGGCCGACCTGCCCGATGGCCTGAACACCATGCTTGGCAGCGGCGGGATCGGCCTTTCGCTCGGTCAGCGCCAACGACTCGGGCTGGCCCGGGTGCTCGGATCGGCCGCTCCCGTCCTGCTTCTCGATGAGCCGACCGCACACCTCGACGCCGATACCGAAAACAATGTGCTCAACGCCATCACCACCCGCGCCGCCGCCGGTGCGACGGTGATCGTGGTCGGCCACCGCGCACCGGTGCTCGCCATCGGCGAGCGCGTCCTGCAGCTCGGGAGCCTCATCGATGTTTGAGTTGTTGCGCCCGCGGCTTCCGCGGCTGCTGCTCGCCATCCTGTTCGGGGTGCTGTCCCTTGGCAGTGCGCTCGCTCTGGCGGGCGTGGCGGCATGGCTGATCACCAGGGCTTGGCAGATGCCGCCGGTGCTTCACCTTACGGTGGCGGCCGTGGCCGTCCGCGCACTAGGCATCTCGCGCGGAGTGCTGGGCTACTGCGAACGGCTGGCATCGCACGACACCGCCCTGCGCGCCGCCGCCGACGTCCGGGAGCGACTGTACGCACAGCTCGCCGCAGGACCGGCCGACGCGGTGCTGCGGCGGCATACCGGTGAACTGGTCAGCGACATCGGCGCATCGGTCGACGAGCTCTCCGACGTGCTCGTGCGCGCGGCGATACCCATATCGGTAGCGGCCATCCTCGGTACCGCTGCCACGGTGGTCATCGCGGTCATCTCCCCCACGGCCGCCATTGTCATGATGTTGTGCTTGTTGCTTGCCGGCGTCGTCGCACCCGTTCTGACCGCTCGAGCCGCGACGGCCGCTGAACAGCTTGCCGCACAACATCGTTCACAGCGCGATACAGCAGCCATGATCGCACTCGAACACGCGCCCGAGCTGCGGGTGAGCGGTCGGCTCGACGAGCTGCTGGCCGACGCCGACCGGCAGCAGCGCGACTGGGGCCGCACCATCGACCGGGCCGCGGCACCCGCCGCATTGGCGTCGGCCGCTCCCATCGCGGCCATCGGCGCCAGCGTGCTGGGTGCTGTCATCTGCGGAATCGCCCTGGCGCCGACCGTGGCGCCGACCACGGTCGCGATACTGATGCTGTTGCCGCTCTCCGCTTTTGAGGCGACGACAGCGCTGCCCGCCGCCGGTGTCCAGCTGGCACGTTCACGCCTCGCCGCACGCCGCCTGCACGTGCTGGTGAACCCGGACAGCGACGACGCGCGCCGTCCGACGGTCCCCGAGATCACCCTCGAACCCGGTGCCAGACTGGCAGTCACCGGCCCCAGTGGCTCTGGGAAGACGACACTGCTCATGCACCTCGCGGGTCTACTGCCCGAGGAGATCCCATCGCAAACCGCCTTCTTTGCCGAGGATGCACACCTGTTCGCGACGACCGTTCGCGACAACCTCCTTGTCGCGCGTGGCGATGCGACCGACGACGAGCTCCGTGCAACTCTGCATCGAGTGGGGCTGGCCGATTGGCTCGACACGCTGCCCGTCGGCCTGTCCACCGTTCTCGTCGGCGGGGCCGCCGCCGTTTCGGCGGGGCAGCGCAGGAGACTGCTGCTGGCCCGCGCGCTCGTTTCGAAGATGCCGATCCTGTTGCTCGACGAGCCCACCGAACACCTCGACGCCGCCGACGGCGATCGGCTACTCGCCGAGATGCTGACCCCCGGCGCTCTGTTCCCCGCCGAGCGCGCGGTCGTCGTCGCCACCCATCACCTGCCGGCCGACTTTGAAAGTCCCGTCCTCAATCTCGGAGCCTGCGAGTACCCTCAGACACCATGAGCGAGCCGGACAAACCCGAAACGCCACCCCCGCCGCCGCCTGCGTCCCCGCCGGCACCCCCGCCCCCGCCGGCCGGACCCCCACCACCGTCCTACGGTGCGTATCCCGGCAGCTATCCGCCGCCGCAGCAGGCGCCGTACGGCGGGTACGCACCGCCACCGTCCGCACCCCAAAACGGTTTGGGAATCGCGGCATTGGTGACCGCCATCATCGCGCTGCTGACCGTCGTCGGTGGCGTCGTACTCGGCGTCGTCGCAGTGATTCTCGGGTTCCTCGGGTGGGGCAAGGCCAAGCGCGGGGAGGCGACCAACGGAGGCGTCGCTATCGCCGGGATCGTGCTCGGATTCCTCAGTATCATCGAGGCCATCGTCGTAATCGGGTTGTTCATATGGGGATTCGGTGAAGTCGGCGGAACCGACCTCGTCGACTGCCTGAACCGGGCCGGCTCGGATCCGGCCGCCCAGCAGGAGTGCTCGGACCAGTTCACCCAGAACCTCGAGGACCAGTTCTCGATCACCGTCACCCCAACGCCTTAGCGCGGGAAGTGCTTGACGATGCCCTCCTGCACCACGGTCGCCAGCAACTGACCCGACCGGTCGAAGAAGTGCCCCGTGCCCAGGCCACGTGAATCGGCGGCCACGGGCGACGAGGTCGAATACAGCACCCATTCGTCGAACCGCACCGGGCGGTGAAACCACACCGAGTGGTTGGTGGTGACCGCGAAGATCCGGTCGAACCCCCACGACAGTCCGTGGGTGGTGATGATCGAGTCCAGCACCGTGGTGTCCGACGCATAGGCCAGTGCTGCGGCGTGCAGTGCGGGGTCGTCGGGCATTTGGCCCTGGGCCTTCATCCAGACCCTGTTGTAAGTGAGCTTCTCCCCCTTTGAGCGCATCACCCACGTCGGATCGTTGGTATAGCGCCAATCGATCGGCCGCAGCGCGTTCACGAAATGCGGAACAACATCCTCGTATCCGCGCAGCAGGTCGTCGACCGGTGGCACGGTCAACGGGTCCGGCAGCTCAGGCGGCTCGATCCCGTGCTCCAGGCTGCGGCCACCGGCCAGATACGACACCATCGCGCTGGTCAACAGCGCGCCGTCCTGCATCACGTCGACGCGGCGGTTGGCGAAGCGGCGCTCGTCCCGAAGCCGCGCGATGTGGAATTCGAGGTCCTTCTCCGGGTCGCCACCGGCGATGAAATGCACGGACAGCGCGCTCGGCGGCAAGTCATGTTCGAGACTGCGGGTCGCCGCGATCAGCGACTGCGCCATCATCTGACCGCCGAATGTGCGCACCGGATTCTTACTCGGATGCGAACCGACGTACGTGTCGTCGTCCACCTGACGGAGATCCAGTATCGCCAGCAGCTCATCCAAATCTGCCGTTGACACTTGGCCCCCTATCCGTGCGACTAGACGTCGTCCTCCCCGATCCGGTGCACGTGGATCAGATTCGTGGAGCCTACTGTGCCCGGTGGAGCGCCGGCGATGATGACCACCAGGTCGCCCCTCTTGTAGCGGCCGAGTTCGAGCAGCGACTTGTCGACCTGCTTGATCATGCCGTCGGTGGTTTGAATGTGCGGAACGATGAACGTCTCGGTGCCCCAGCTCAGCGCGAGCTGGCTGCGGACCTCGGGCAGCGACGTGAACGCCAGCAGCGGCAGCGGGGTGTGCAACCGTGCGAGCCGGCGGACCGTGTCACCGGACTGCGTGTAGGCGACCAGCGCCTTGGCATCCAGCCGCTCGCCGATATCGCGGGCGGCATACGAGATGACGCCGCGTTTGGTGCGGGGCACGTGCGTGAGCGGCGGGACGACGACCGAGTTCTCTTCGACCGCACGCACGATGCGGGCCATCGTCTTGACGACCTCCAGCGGGTACTTGCCCACCGACGTTTCGCCCGACAGCATCACGGCGTCCGCGCCGTCGAGCACCGCGTTCGCGACATCCGACGCCTCGGCGCGCGTCGGCCGGGAATTCTCGATCATCGACTCGAGCATCTGGGTCGCGACGATGACGGGTTTGGCGTTCTCCCTTGCCATTTGGATGGCCCGCTTCTGCACCAGCGGAACCTCTTCCAGAGGCAGTTCGACACCGAGGTCCCCGCGGGCCACCATGATCGCGTCGAAAGCCAGCACGATGGCTTCGAGGTTGTCGATGGCCTCGGGCTTCTCGAGCTTGGCGATGACGGGCACCCGCCGCCCGACGCGGTCCATGATCTCGTGCACGAGTTCGATATCGGCGGGTGAGCGGACGAACGACAGCGCGACCAGGTCGACGCCGATCTGAAGCGCGAACTCCAGATCCTCGATGTCCTTTTCCGACAGCGCGGGGGCCGACACGTTCATGCCGGGCAGCGACATCCCCTTGTTGTTGCTGACCGCGCCGCCCTCGGTGACGGTGCACACCACGTCGTTGCCGTCGATCTCGTCGACGACCAGCCCGACGTTTCCGTCGTCGACGAGCACCCGGTCGCCCTCGGTGGCGTCCTCTGCGAGCCGCTTGTAGGTCGTCGACACCCGGTCGTGCGTGCCTTCGCAGTCGTCGACCGTGATCCGCACGGTCTCACCTTCGGCCCAGTAGGTGGGCCCCGCCGCGAACCTACCGAGGCGGATCTTCGGACCCTGCAGGTCGGCGAGGATGCCGACGGCGCGGCCGGTGGCGTCAGATGCGGCGCGAACGCGCTTGTAGTTGGCTTCGTGATCGGAGTAATCGCCATGGCTGAAGTTGAGCCTTGCGACGTCCATTCCGGCCTCGACCAGTGCCTTGACAGCGTCGTCAGTAGCGGTGGCCGGACCCAGGGTGCAGACGATCTTTCCGCGTCTATTCACGCCTGAGAGCATAGTCGTTAATCGATTCAGACGACGGCCAGCGGAAGGGCGCCCGGGATCACCGGTGCGGGCAGGTCCGACTCCCCCATCAGGTAGTTGTCCACGGCATGAGCGGCGCTGCGCCCTTCCGCAATGGCCCAGACGATCAGTGAGGCACCACGGTGAGCATCGCCACAGACGAACACGCCGGGCGCGTCTGTCTGCCAGTCCGATCCGCAGGGCAGCGCTCCGCGTCGGTTGAGGTCGAGACCGAGCCCGTCCAGCAGCGGCATGTGCTCGACACCGTCGAAACCGATCGCCAGCAGGGCCAACTCACAGGGAAGCTCCAACGAGTCGCCGACCGGTGTGATCACACGACGCCCATCGGCGTCCCGTTCGACCTTCACCTCCGCGATCTCGATGGCACGCAGGTTCCCCTGCTCGTCGCCGAGGAAGCGCTGGACCGCCACCTCGTACCGGCGGTCGCCCCCTTCGGCGTGCGCCGGCGACAGGCGGGTGCGCAGCACGACCGGCCACATCGGCCACGGCGAGCGGGACTCGTCGCGCGACTCCGGCGGCTCCGGGTTGTAGTCCAGCTGGGTCACGGACTTCGCCCCCTGACGGTGGGCGGTGCCCAGGCAGTCCGCGCCGGTGTCACCGCCACCGATGATCACGACGTGCTTGCCCTCGGCGGAGACTGGGCTCGGACCGTCGCCCTCGCACTCCTTGTTCGCGGGCACCAAGTGGTCCATCGCCAAGTGCACGCCCTTGAACGATCGGCCCTCCACGTCGCTGTCGCGCGCCCTCAGCGCGCCGACCGCCAGCACCACGGCGTCGTACTGGGCCTTGAGCCGCTCGACGGGCAGGTCGACGCCGACTTCACACTCGGTGACGAAACGCGTTCCCTCCGCCCGCATCTGGGCCAGCCGCTGGTTCAGCGTGGCCTTCTCGAGCTTGTATTCCGGGATGCCGTAGCGCATCAAACCGCCGATCCGGTCGTCACGCTCGTACACCGTGACGTCGTGACCGGCACGTGTGAGCTGTTGTGCCGCAGCGAGTCCGGCAGGACCTGAACCGACGACTGCCACTCGCCTACCCGTCGCGATGGCCGCGGGCTGAGGCTCGACGATGCCGTCCATCCAGGCCTGGTCGGCGATGGTCTGTTCGATGCGCTTGATCGTGACGCTGCCGCCCGTCTGCTCCTCTCCGATGGAGAGGACACACGCCGCTTCGCACGGTGCCGGGCACAGCCGTCCGGTGAACTCCGGGAAGTTGTTCGTCGCGTGCAGACGGTCGCTCGCCGCGTCCCAGCGGCCGCGCCGCACCAGGTCGTTCCATTCCGGAATCAGGTTGCCCAACGGACAACCCGCACTCCCGGAGTGGCAGAACGGGATTCCGCAGTCCATGCATCGACGGGCCTGCTGAGAAACCTCGCCCGCGCGCTGGTGGGGATCCTGTTGTTCGTAGACCTCGCGCCAGTCACCGACGCGTTCGTCGACCGCCCGCTTCGCGGCCTCGACCTTGGGGACCTTGAGAAATCCTGTCGGATCAGCCACGGCTCGCCTCCATGATCGCGGTGTCGACATCGCGGCCCTCGCGTTTGGCGACCAACGTGGCCTCCAGAACCCGTTGGTAGTCGCGGGGCATCACCTTGGTGAACTGCGCACTGCGCCTTGGCCAGTCGGACAGCACACTGGCGGCCAGCGTGCTTCCGGTGTACTTGGCGTGGGTAGCGATGACGTCCCGCAACCAGGTCAGATCCTCGGGTTCGAGCCGCTGCAGCTCGACCATCTCGGTGTTGACCTTCTTCGGGTCGAGCCCGAGTACGAACGCGATGCCGCCGGACATGCCCGCCGCCATGTTGCGGCCCGTCTTGCCGAGCACGACCACCCGGCCGCCGGTCATGTACTCGCAGGCGTGATCGCCCACGCCCTCGACCACGGTCAGCGCCCCGGAGTTGCGTGCGGCGAACCGCTCGCCGACCCGGCCGCGCAGATACAGCTCGCCGGAGGTGGCGCCGAACAGCAAGGTATTGCCCGCGATGACGTTGTCCTCGGGCAGGAACAGCACGTCGTCCGGCGGCCTGACGATGACCCGTCCGCCGGACAGCCCCTTGCCGACATAGTCGTTGGCGTCGCCGATCAGCTCCAGCGTGATGCCGGGCGGCAGGAAGGCGCCAACGGACTGACCCGCGGACCCGGTCAGCCTGATGTGAATCGTGTTGTCGGGCAGCCCCGCAGCGCCGTAGCGTCGGGTGACCTCGGACCCCAGCAACGTGCCGACGGTGCGGTTGACGTTACGCACCGGCAGTTCGAGCCGCACCGGATGCGCGTCTTCCAGCGCGCCCTCGGCGAGCTGGATGAGCGTGCGGTCCAACGCTTCTTCGAGGCCGTGCTCCTGCCCCCTGGTGCGGCGGCGTGCCCAGTCACCGGGCCTGTTCGGCACCGCGAACACCGGCGCCAGGTCCAGACCCCTGCTCTTCCAATGGGCGACGCCTTCGTCGGTGTCCAGCATCTCGGCATGACCCACCGCCTCGTCGATACTGCGGAATCCGAGGTCGGCGAGGTAGTGACGGATGTCCTCGGCGATGAACCGGAAATAGTTCTCGACGAACTCCGGCTTGCCGTTGAATCGCGCCCGCAGCTTAGGGTTTTGAGTCGCGACACCGACGGGACACGTGTCGAGATGACAGACCCGCATCATGATGCAACCCGAAACCACCAGCGGCGCAGTGGCGAAGCCGTATTCCTCGGCACCGAGCAGCGCCGCGACGACGACGTCACGCGCGGTGCGCATCCCACCGTCGCACTGCACGGTGATGCGGTCGCGCAGACCGTTGAGCATCAGCGTCTGCTGGGTATCGGCCAACCCGATCTCCCACGGCATGCCCGCATGCTTGAGGCTCGTGAGCGGCGCAGCCCCGGTGCCGCCGTCATACCCGGAGATCAGCACCACGTCGGCGTGCGCCTTGGACACACCCGCCGCGACGGTCCCGACACCGACGCTGCTGACGAGCTTGACGTGGATGCGGGCGTCGGCGTTGGCGTTCTTGAGATCGTGGATCAGTTGAGCCAGATCCTCGATCGAGTAGATGTCATGGTGCGGCGGCGGGGAGATCAACCCGACGCCCGGTGTCGAGTGCCGCGTCCTGGCGATGTTCGGGTACACCTTGTAGCCCGGGAGTTGGCCGCCCTCACCGGGTTTGGCGCCCTGAGCCATCTTGATCTGGATATCGGTGGCGTTCAGCAGATAATCGCTGGTGACACCGAACCGCCCGGAGGCGACCTGCTTGACGGCGCTGCGACGCCGTGGGTCATACAGGCGTTCGGTGTCCTCGCCACCCTCACCCGAGTTCGACCGGCCACCGAGGTTGTTCATGGCGATGGCCATGGTCTCGTGCGCTTCCGCGGAGATCGAGCCGTAGCTCATCGCACCGGTGTTGAATCGGGTGACGATGGAGTCGACCGATTCGACCTCCTCCAGCGGCACCGGGGGTCTCAGCTTCTTGAAACCGAACAGGCCACGCAGCGTGCCGCCTTCCCTGGAGAGGCGGTTCACCTCCTCGGAATACTGTTTGAAGATGTCGTGTCGACCGGTGCGCGTCGAATGCTGCAGCAGGAACACCACTTCCGGGGTGAACAGGTGCAGTTCACCCTCGCGGCGGAACGCGTATTCACCGCCGACCTCGAGCCGCCGGTGCACCCGCTCGGTCGGGTTCTCCGGATACGCTCGCCGATGCCGGACCTTGACTTCCTCGGCGAGCACGTCCAGCCCGACACCGCCGAGTTGGCTGGGCGTACCGGTGAAGTACTCGTCGATGACGTGCTTGTCGATGCCGACCGCCTCGAAAGCCTGCGCCGCGGTATAGGAGGCGACGGTCGAGATGCCCATCTTGCTCATCACCTTCATGACGCCCTTACCGAGTGCCTTGAGGTAGTTGCGAACTGCCGCAGCGGGTTCGATGCCGGTGAGCTCACCTTCGCGGACGAGGTCTTCGATCGACTCGAACGCGAGATACGGATTGACCGCGGCGGCACCGAATCCGATGAGCATCGCGATGTGGTGAACCTCGCGGGCGTCGCCACTCTCCACCACCAGCGCGACCGTCGTGCGCTGCTTTGTGCGAACGAGGTGATGGTGGACGGCCGAGACCGCGAGCAACGACGGTATCGGCGCCTTCGTGTGGTCGGAGTCGCGGTCCGAGATGACCAGGGTGCGCGCACCTTTGGCGATGGCGTCGCATGCCCGAAGGCGCAGGTCCTCCAACGCGTCGGCCAGGCCGTCACCGCCGCGCTCGACGTCGTAGAGCGCCTTGAGGACCGCGGTCCTCAGGCCGCCGTACTCGCCGTCGTCATTGATGTGAACGATCTTGTTGAGCTCGTCGTTGTCGAGAACCGGCCAGCGCAGCACGATCTGGCGGCACGACGCCGCGGTCGGCTCAAGGAGGTTCTGCTCCGGGCCCATGATGCGGGCCATCGATGTGACGACCTCCTCGCGGATCGCGTCCAGCGGCGGGTTGGTCACCTGCGCGAAGAGTTCGACGAAGTAGTCATAGAGCAGCCGGGACCGCTGCGACAGCACCGCAGTCGGAGTGTCGGTGCCCATGGAGCCCAACGGCTCAGCACCGGAGGCGGCCATCGGGCTGAGCAGAATGCGCAGGTCTTCTTCGGTATAGCCGAAGGCGATCTGTCTGCGCACGACGGTCTCGTGGTTCGGCTGGAAACGGACGCGGTCGGCAAGGGTGTTGATGTCGAGCAGTCCGGAGTGCAGCCATTCGCCATAGGACTCCTGCCCGGCGAGGGATTCCTTGATCTCGTCGTCGCCCACGATCCGACCGGCGGCGGTGTCGATGAGCAGCATCTTGCCGGGCTGCAACCTACCCTTGGCGACGATGTGCGCGGACGGCACGTCGAGCACACCGCTCTCACTGGCTAGGATGAGGCGGTCATCCAGAGTGCGCCACCAGCGTCCTGGCCGTAAACCGTTGCGGTCCAGCACAGCTCCGACGAGTGTGCCGTCGGTGAACGTGACGCACGCGGGGCCGTCCCACGGCTCCATCAGGGAAGCGTGGAACTGCCAGAACGCCCGCTCGGCGGGCTCCATGGTGGTGTTGTTCTCCCACGCCTCGGGGATCATCATGAGCACGGCGTGGGGCAGGGTGCGCCCACCCAGATGCAGGAGTTCGAGGACTTCGTCGAACGACGCCGAATCGGAGGCCTCCGGTGTGCAGATCGGTGAGAGCCGGGACAGGTCGCCGGGAATCTTGGAGCTGGCGAGCATCGCTTCGCGTGCGTGCATCCGGTTGCGGTTGCCGCGCACGGTGTTGATCTCACCGTTGTGCGCGACGAAGCGGAAGGGATGCGCCAGCGGCCAGGACGGGAACGTGTTCGTCGAAAACCGGCTGTGCACAATCGCGATCGCGCTGCAGCAGCGTTCATCGCGCAGATCCGGAAAGTATTGGGGCAGTTGCATGGTGGTGAGCATGCCCTTGTACACCATGGTGCGGCTGGACAGCGAAGGGAAGTACACGCCGTTGCGCTCGGCTCGCTTGCGCAGCGGGTAGACATGACGGTCGAGATCGATGCCGCCGAGGTGCTGCGGCGAGGCGACGAACAGCTGCTCCATGCGCGGCATACAGCCGAGCGCCGTCGCCCCGACCTCGGCTCCGTCCGGGTCGGTGGGGACCTCACGCCAGCCGAGCACGGTGAGCCCTTCCTCGGCGGCGATGGCTTCGACGTCGGCACGTGCGGCCGCCCTGTCGGCGGCGCCCTGCGGCAGGAAGCAGATGCCGGCGGCGAAGGTGTTGGCGCCCTCGGCCGTCGGCGGCGGCAGCTCGAAGTCGACGACGTCGCGCAGCAGTTCGACGGGCAGCTGGATGAGGATGCCGGCACCGTCACCGCTGTTGGGTTCGGCGCCCGCAGCGCCACGGTGTTCGAGATGTTCGAGGGCGACCAGTCCGTCGACGACGATGGCGTGCGACCGGCGACCTTGGATGTCGGTGATCATGGCGACGCCGCAGGAGTCAGACTCGTTATCCGGGTCGTAGAGCCCCTGGGGCTCGGGAAATGCCGAGTAGCGCATCGAGGAAGAACCCTCCGCAGTCCGGGGAAATCATGTCCCGGGACTGCACCGGCCCGAAGTTCGATTGTATCAGCGCAGCGCGCTGGCTACCCGTCGAGAAGCGTCGGGACCAGCGGGAATCCGGGAAGATTCCGTACCACCGTCCACACGATGGCGACCACGACGATGACGGCGCCCGAAACCGGCGTCAGCCATGGGCGTCCACTCTGGCGCCGCACCAGGATCCATACCAGCAGCAGCGGCAGGCCGATCAAGGCGGCGACGTTGTCGACGACGGCGGCGGCCAGGTCGCCGTTGAGTACGTCATGGACCATGCGCAGGCCGCCGCAGCCCGGACAGAACAGACCCGTGGCCGCGTGGAAGGGGCACGCGGGGAACAAGAAGTTCGGCCGGTGGGGGTCGGCGATGCCGATGTAGGCCAGCGCACCGACCAGGGCGGCACCCGATCCGAGGGCGGTGTAGAGCCGCCCCCGGTTGGGGGTCGTGCTGGTCGTACTAGGTGCCATCGCGCAGCGGGCGACCTTGCGGATCGCGCACCTTGTCGGTGAGCATCAGGATCGCGTCGATGATGCCCCAGATTATGGCGCCGATACCGCAGGTCACCAGGCCGACGATGAGCTGGGCCACGCCGAGCCCGGTCTGGCCGATGTACATGCGGCCGATACCGACGAGCCCGAAGAGACCGAGCAGCTGCAGCAGGCCCGCGACGACCTTGGATTTATCCGAGTACGGCTCACCGGTCATCGGGTGGCGACCGAAGGGCGCGCTCGGGTCCATGTAGGCCTGCGGATACTGCCCGCCCGGCGGCGGATAGCCGCCCTGCGGCGGCGGTGGGTAGCCAGGCTGCGGCGGGGGCGGCGGCGCTGGCTGGCTTCCATATTCGTTGCCACCGAACTGCGGCTCAGTCATGCCCACAGCATGCCAGAAACGCCGCCATTACTTCAGGTTTGGCCACTCACCAGCGCAAGGACGTCAGCGAGACCGTCTACCGGCAGCGACGGGTCGATCGAGCGAAGCAATCCGAGGCCGACTCCAAGCGCAAGCATCACGGTGGCCGTTTCGCCGCCGGGCAGCGCCGGCGTGGTGCTGCCGACGGATTCTGCTGCCCCGGTGAGCATTTGGAGTATGCCCTTGAGTCGAGACGCGAGTTCGTTGCGCAGCTGCTCATTGTGACGCGCGTGTGCCGCGAACTCGACTTCCAAGGACGTCCAGGCCGGATCACCGATGACGCGCTCGGCCCAAGCCTGTAGTCCCTCGACGCGGGATGCGGCGTCCGGCGTGGCCATGATGTCGAGAATCTCGCCGAGACGCTCTCCGCGGACCTCGTCGAGCACGGCGATGCACAGCTCGTCCTTGTTCCGGAAGTTCGAGTAGACCGCGCCCTTCGAGAAACCCGCGGCGTCGGCGACCTTCTCCAGCGACGTCGGGTGGTAGCCGTCCTCGAAGAAGAGCTGCCGGGCGGTCTTGACCAGCTGCATCCTGGTCTGGGCCTGGCTTTCGGCGCGGGTCATCCGAGGCACGCTGCCATCGTACCCCGTTGACATACTTTTGGACTCTGGATACCGTCGGTTTCTGAATTGAGAGGAGGTCGTCGTGGGCTATCCCAAGATCGCGCTGGACGGCGCCGTCGTCGCCGTGACGGGGGGCGCACGCGGCATCGGCAAGGCGACCGCCGACCTCTTCGCCTCCGAGGGTGCCGTGGTCTGCATCGGGGACCTCGACTCCGCGGAGGCGGCGGACGCACTCGTCGTCGACGTCACCTCCCGCGCATCGTTCGGCGCGTTCGTCGACACGGTGCTCGAACGTCACGGTCGCATCGACATTCTTGTCAACAACGCAGGCGTGATGCCGCTGGGCGACTTTCTCTCCGAGGACGACACCATCAGCCAAACAACGCTCGATGTGAACGTGGGGGGTCTGATTCACGGCATGAGAGCCGTCATGCCGCACATGATCGAGCGCGGCCGAGGACATGTGGTCAACGTGGCGTCGATGGCAGGCAAGCTGGTGGTCCCGGGATTGGCGGTCTACAACGCCAGCAAGTACGCGGCCGTCGGACTGTCCGCGGCGGTCCGTGAGGAATACCGGAGTACCGGTGTCAGTGTGAGCGCGGTGCTGCCGAGTGCGGTGCGGACGCGACTCGCGTCGGGCGTGCCACTCGGCCATGGGCTGCCGACGGTCGACGCCAATGACGTCGCACGGGCGATTGTCGGCAGTGTCCGCAGTCGGCGCGCCGAGGTCACCGTGCCCCGGTATCTGGCGGGATGGGATCTGGTGAATGCGGCGGTTCCGGAACCGGTGATGCGGCTGGGCCGCAAGCTGATCGGCGATCGCAGGGCGCTGACGTCGGTGCAGGACGGTGTCCGCGCCGCCTATGAGGAGACGATCGCGGCGCAGGCAGGCCGATGACACGGGAGCCTCGAGTTGTCATCATCGGTGCTGGCGTGGCCGGCATCGCGACCGCGGTGACGTTGCAGCGGGCCGGTTTCCACGACTTCACGATCCTGGAGAAGGGTTCCGATGTCGGCGGCGTGTGGCACTGGAACCGCTACCCCGGTCTCACGTGCGATGTGCCATCGCAGCTGTACCAGTTCTCGTTCGCGCCGAAGCCGGACTGGTCGGGGCTGTTCGCACCCGGCGAGGAGATTCAGAGCTACCTTCGTGGTGTTGTCGACAGTCACCGCCTCGGCAGCCGTCTCAGGCTCAACGCTGAAGTTCAGTCGGCGGTATTCACCGGATCATATTGGCGGATAACGACTTCTGACGGTATGGAGTTCGAAGCGGACTTCCTGATATCGGCAACGGGTGTGCTCCATCACCCATTCACCCCCGACATTGCCGGCCTGGAGAGTTTTGCGGGCGACGTCGTGCACACCGCGCGCTGGGATGACGACGTCGTCACCGACGGGCGACGCATCGCGGTAATCGGCACCGGGTCGACTGGCGTGCAGGTCGTGTCCGCTTTGCAGCTCGGCGCGGCACGCATCAGCCATTTGGTGCGGTCGCCCCAGTGGATCATCTGGGCGCCGATGAGGCTTCGTCAGCCGGCAGTGGTGGGCAAGCTGCTGCGAAAGGCACCTACAGCGCATCGTCGGCTTTACGGCGTATTGCTCAGGGGCTCACGCATCTTGACCGACATCGCGCTGCGACCGACCGTGCAGCGTCGACTGGCACAGAGTTATGCGAGATTGTGTCTGCGCATACAAGTTCGCGATCGCGGACTGCGCGACAATCTCACACCGGACTACGAGCCTTTCTGCAAACGGCAAGTCATTTCGAGCTCGTACTATCGCGCGATCCGTGCGGAGAATGCGGAGCTGGTCACCACGCCGATCGAACGGGTTATGCCGCAGGGCATTCGGCTGGCCGATGGCCGTGAGATAGACGTCGACTTGCTAGTGTTGGCGACCGGCTTCCACACCCATCACTACATGCGGCCCATACGGCTGCGAGGGCGAGATGGCATCTCGATCGACGACGCGTGGGCCAAGGGGCCACGGGCGTATCGGATGACGGCGATCCCCGGTTTCCCCAATCTCTTTACGGTGCTGGGACCCAACTCGCCCACTGGCTCGATCTCCCTGCAGTATTCGTCAGAGCTGACGGCCCGCTACATCACGCACTGGCTGCGGAGGTTCCGCGATGGCGAGATCGACACCGTCGAGGTGACCGAGGAAGCCACTGCGAAGTTCAACGACGACGTCAACGCCGCATTGGGCCCCACGGTGTGGAATACCGGTTGCAACTCGTGGTATCTCACCGACGAGGGCAATGTCGACCTCTGGCCATACGACCGCAAGACGATGACGGCAATGCTGAGCCGGCCCGACGATCGGGACTTCCACATCCAGATCGAAAGGGGCTGAACGTCAGCGCGTCGTTTCCCGACGATTACCTCAGTACCGCTATCACTTACGCGGCGTGCAGGTCTGCGACCTCGATGCCGATTCTGACTTCGACTTCGCTCACGGTGACCATTCGAGAACCCGGAAGCGGCGGTGCTGTCGATTGGTAGTGCGCACCAGTGGGTGTCACGAATTCGGCAGTGTGAACGCCATCCACCTCACAGCTGCTTACGTTCCAGCCCGGCGATTCCTTGACATAATTGCAGTGCGCGCACATACCCAGACCGTTGAGCGCATGCGTCGGTCCCTCGCGATTTCGGGGCACGGCGTGATCGCGATGTCGAATTGGGGCGTCGCAATACGGTGTTCGACAGGTTTGGTCTCGCAAACCGATGAACTTCGCCAATCCCTTTGGGAAACAACGCGACCGCGACTCCATTGCCATCAGGGCTCCGGACTTGGGATGGCGGTACAGCCGTCGTAACGTGGCCTTCGACCGCTCATCGGCCACCGCGGAGCTGACGAGCTTGCGAGCGACGTCGGCGGGAATCGGCCCGTAGCCGTCGACCAAGGCCGGGCAGTTGTCCTCACCCAACAACGCTTGATCTGTCATCACTAGGTTCACCGCGATCGGCTCGGGCGTCTCCGCCGGCCGACCCGTGACCCGCTCCACCAAAGTGTCAGCCATGATCTGGCCGCGCGATCGATCGTCGAACGTCGTATCTGCGGAGCGCCGTAGTGCCGCATACACACTGACCCCCTGCTTGACGGGCAACAGTGCGCTCACAATCGTCATGGCATCGGGCGCTGGACGGATGGTCACATTTCGTTCAGCCTCGGCCTTCGCTGCCCGGTCAACCACCGCCTGAACATCCAGACGGCAGGCGATTTCCTTGGCGGAGGCTGCGATCTGCTTGTTGCCCTTCCCGTCGAGATTGCTGACATCGGCGCACATTTCGGCATCCAGCGTCCGGCGGTCGGCAACACTGAGGCAGGCCGACTCGCGCACGATCAGGGTGGCGCGCCATTCTGAGAGCGCGCCTGATTCCAAGGCGGCGAGCGTGTGCGGCATTTCATGAACCAGCGCTTTGGCGAAGCCAAGGTGCCGGTTTCCGCACGACGGGGAATCGCGCCGCGCTAGGGCAACCTCGCTGCACAGGCCTCTGCCTCGTTGTTTCGCCGGCACGCCTGCGGCTTCCTCCGCTGCGCGACGGCGCTTATCCAGCGCTGCGGTCGCGCGGGCCTGCCCAGCTGCAGCAGCCGACTTCAACCGCTCAAAGTCCGCGATCTCAGCGATCAACTCAGCCTCATCCGCGTCCGGATCGACCGAGGTCAGCCCGACTATATCGAACATGTGTTCGACTATACACCGATCCACTGACATTGATTCCGTTAAACGGGTTCGGGTGAGGATGGTCTTGCTCGTTCGCCGCCGGTGATGACTCGGCCTCTGACTGGCGCCCTGCTGGGTTGTCTTCCAATTGATTTGTCTCACCGGCGACGTGCGGGCAAGTACCACAACAGCCCTGGTAGGGCGGACATGACTTAATCAGGAGCCTGTCCGCTGCCTCATCAATGTCTTGTCTGCCCGCCCTACCGGGTTGTCACTCGGCCGCACGGTTCATTGCACGGAGAGGACACCACCATCGTGACATCCCCACGCCGCGTCGTCATCGGCGCTGACACCCACCTCGACACCATCCACGTGGCTGCGATCACCGATACCGGCGGACTGCTTGGCGATGCCGAATTCCGTACCAACCCGAGCGGCTACTGGGCCGCGATCTGCTGGGCGCGTAGTTTCGGCGAGGTCGTCGCTGTCGGTGTTGAGGGCACCAGCTCCTACGGTGCAGGCTTGACACAAGCATTGCAGATCAACGACATTCACGTCGTCGAGGTCAACCGTCCCGACCGCTCGGCGCGGCGCCGCCAAGGCAAATCCGACCCTCTCGATGCTTATAGCGCTGCTCGTGCGGTGTTGGCCGGCCACGGCCTTGCCGTGCCAAAGACCCCACACCGGGGCCCTCAAAGCGCTGCTGATCGCTCGTCGCGGCGCGATCAAAGCCCGCACCGCGGCTATCCAGCAGATCAAGGACCTGCTCGTGACCGCCCCGGCCGACCTTCGGGAACGCTACCGCCGTTACCCCACCACCCTGCGTCTGGTCGAAGCGCTGGCCGGCTGCCGCCCCAGCGCACACGAGAACCCCACAACGGTGTCGGTGCTGATCGCCTGCAAAGCGCTCGCGCAGCGCATCGGGTACCTCGAGCGCCAAGACCGTGAGCTGACCGCTGAGCTCGACGCCTTGACCGCCGCGCTCAACCCCGCTTTGCGGGCGGCCTACGGAGTGGGCCCCGACACCGCCGCCCAACTGCTCATCACCGCCGGCACCAACAGTCACCGACTACGCAGCGAAGCAGCGTTCGCCATGCTGACTGGGGTCGCACCGATCCCGGCCTCATCGGGAAAAACCAACCGGCATCGGCTTTCCCGCGGCGGAGACCGCGCCGCCAACAACGCCCTGCACCGCATCGCTTTGGTCCGCTGGTCTCACGACCGACGAACCCGCGACTACGTCGCCCGCCAACTGGCCGCCGGGCGCAGCAAGAAAGACGTCCTACGTCTACTCAAACGGGCCATCGCTCGCGAGATGTTCCGACACCTCACCCAGCCCTGCCCCATCGACGACTACAGCGACCTACGTCCAGCCCGCCAAGCCCGCAACATCACGTTGACCGCCAGCGGCAGCACACTTCAACGTCTGGCCAATCACGATCTCCCGACTCGAACGCGGCCTCAAACGCGACGACACCCTCGCAACCAACTACCGCCAATGGCTAAACACCCTGATCATCGACGCTGCTTGACCCATAACAGAGATAGGAGCATCACGAGCCGTCAGCTCCGGCGGGCGGCCTCCTGCGCCAGCTCAATACGTAACGTTCCGGCCAGTCTGCCCATCGCGTTTACAGCCGCCCCCTGAGGCGATCGCGGTACGAACGGCCATCCGGGTCGTACGTCAACCGGTACACCGGCTCGGCCCACAGCCGCGTGAACAAGCTGGGTTGCTCCGCCTTGTGCGGCCGAAGCCTGCCCGGCGGCCTCGGACCACGGCGACCAGAGGCGTGCCAGCGCTCCAATTCCTCTGCCGATTCCATGATTTCGCGCACCGCGGTGGCCGGATCGGCCAGTCCGCGATCATCGCTTCCGTCGTCGGCGCGATCGAGGTGTTCACGTAGTAACCGAAGCCTCAGATCACGCGCGAACTCGCCCTCGGTGTCGAGGAGGGCGCACGTCAGCTCGCTGTCGTGCGTCCAAGACCGCCGATTGAGGTTGTCGCTGCCGACGCACGCCCAGACGTCGTCGATGACACACACTTTGGCGTGCACATACACCGGTGTGCCCTCGGGGTTCTCGACGTCGAAGACGTGTACCCGTTCCGGACTGGCCGCGCGACACGTCTCGAGCGCCTGCCAGCGGCCGATGAGGTTGGGCGGCAACTCGAGTCGTCCGTCGACGTCGGGATGGCGCGGGATGACGGCAACCAGGTGTAGGTCCGGATTCTCGTTCAGCGCTTGAGCGAAAAGCTTCGCCACCCGCTTCGACCACAGGTATTGATCCTCGACGTAGATCAGCCGCTGGGCACGCGGCACCACCTTGTTGTAGGCACGCGCAATGCTGCGCTCGCCGTTGGGCGCGAAGTCGTACGCGAAATGGGCATCCGGGTACGTGCGCAGCACCTGTATGGCATGCGGTCCGCATGGGGGCGGATCCGGCGGCTGATCGGGCAACGGATCCGCGCTCATGTCGGCACCGGAGAACTTGTCCCGCAACCACGCCAGCGGATTGAGCATGTCCAGCGACGCTGGATCGTTCCAACGCTCACGGAATGTCGTGTCAAGGGCACCCACTGCGGGACCCTGCACCCGCAGCTGCACGTCATGCCACGGTGGATTCTCGCCGTACCGTTCGGCCATCTGCACCGCTTGGGGATCGCCGCGGTGCGATGCGTCGTCGCGGCGGGAATGGCACAGATCGATACCGCCGGCGAACGCGACGTCCCGCTCGGGCGCGCCGGGATGCCTGATGACGACGAGCTTCTGATGGTGGGATCCGCCGATGCGCACGCGCTGGTCGAGCAACACCTCCCCGCCTGCGCGTTCGATCGCCTCGCCGAGGTGCCGGTTCTCCTCCTCGCTGTAGGCGAACTTGTCCAGATGGGATCGCCACACCAGACCCTTGACGACGACACCGCGTTCGGCGGCGTGACAGAACAATTCGCGAATGGTGGGGCCGTCGTCGCGCATCTTCTGGTCCGGGTCGCCGCGCCAGTCCGTGAAGAACAGGTGATCGCCCTCGCCAAGCGCTTCCACTTCGGTGACGAGCTGATCGAAGTACACCGACCCGTGGATGAGTGGCTCGGCCAGATTCCCCTCGCTCCATGCGGACAAGGTGGAATCCGGGTTGCCGCGTTCGTCTTCGGTGAGGAACCAATCGGTGATGTTCATGGCCGGCGGCCCAGCAGTCGGTCGGCATAGGATCTGCCGTCGGGATCGAAGATCACCCGGTAGGCGGGTTCGGCCCACAACCGGGTCAGCGGATCGACCCGCTCTATCTCGTGCGGGCGCAACCGGCCCGGCGGACGCGTTCCGCGACATCCGGACTGGTGCCAATCCTCCAAAGCCTGTGCGGAAGCGATGATTTCGCCGATGGCAGCGGCTGGATCGGTGAGCCCGCCGTCCTCGCTGCCGTCGGACGCGCGGTCGAGATGCTCGCGCAGTAGCCGTAGCCGAAGGTGACGCGCGAACGTATCGTCGGCGTCCAGCACCGCGCATGTCAGCTCGCTGTCGTGAGTCCACGAGCGCCGGTTGAAATTGTCGCTGCCGACGCATGCCCAGGTGTCGTCGATGACGCACACCTTGGAATGCACGTAAACCGGTGTGCCCTCGTGGTTCTCGACGTCGAACAGGTGGACCCGCTCTGGGGCGGCGCGTCGGCAGGCATCGACGGCCAGCTGGCGGCCGACCAGCGTCGGCGGGCGGCCGAGGCCGCCTTCGAGATCGAAATACCTCGGCACGACGGCCACCAGATGCAGATCCGGGTTCGACGTCAGCGCGCCGACGAGCAGATCGGCGATCTCCTCCGACCACAGGTACTGGTCCTCGAGATAGATAAGCCGACGGGCCCGCCGCACCGCCTTCGTGTAGCCACGCGCGATGGTGCGCTCCCCGCCCTTGGCGAACTTGTACTGGATCAGGGCGTCGCCGTAGGTCCGCAGTACCTGTACGGCGTGTGATCCGCACGGCGCTGGATCCGGCGGCTGCTCCGGCAGCGGATGCCGGTCGGCCGACGCGCCCCCGAACCTGTCGCGCAGCCACGCCAGTGGATTGAAGAGATCCAGCGGCGCCCGCGCCGTCCAGCGCTCGCGGAACGTGGTGTCCAGCGCACCGACGACCGGACCACGCAACTGCAACTGCACGTCGTGCCACGGCGGACGCTCGCCGTAGCAATTCGACATCTGCACCGCCTGCGGATCGCCGCGATGGGAATCGTCGTCGCGACGCGAGTGACATAGGTCGATGCCGCCGATGAAGGCGACGTCGCGCTCGGGTTCCTGGGGATGACGCAACAGCACCAGTCGCTGATGGTGCGACCCGCCGAGCAGCACCCGCTGGTCCAGCAGCACCTCGCCGCCCGCGCGTTCGATGGTTTCGGCGAGATGGCGGTTCTGCTCCTCGTTGAACTGGAGCCTGTTCGGGTACGACCGCCACATCAACCCCTTGACGAGCACTCCGCGCTCGGCGGCGGAGCGGAACAGTTCGGCGACCGTCGGCCCGTCCTCGCGCAACCGCTCGTCGGCGTCGCCGCGCCAGTCGGCGAAGAACAGGTGGTCACCGGCCCCCAGCTGGTCCACTTCGGTGACCAGTCGGTCGAAGTAGGACGCCCCGTGAATGAGCGCCTCCGCCTCGTTGCCCTCACTCCACGCAGGCAGATCCCAATCGGGGTTGCCCCGTTCACCTGACGTGAGAAACCATTCGGCCAGCACAGACACGCACCTGAATGCCCACTTCCGCGGTTATTTACGCACACGAGGGTGTGCGAAGATCCGGGCATGCCCGTTCTCCGGCGGCTATTGGTCGCACTGTGCGCAATCGCCCTGACCGCCGGGTGCACCCCCGGTGTGCCGCCGGCCGAACCGCCCGCGACGACCGGGAACACCGACAACGCCAAGGCCGACGCGGTGATGCGCGCCGTGCGCGAGGCGATGGCCGACGAACACCTGAAGGCGGTCATCGTCCGGGTCACGGTCGACGGGCAAGAGGTCGTCACCGACGCCGTCGGCGAATCGATGACCGGCGTGCCCGCGGCCACCAACATGCACTTCCGCAATGGCGCGGTGGCCATCTCCTATGTCGCGACGCTGCTGCTCAAGCTCGTCGACGAAAAGAAGGTCGGTCTCGACGACAAGCTGTCGAAGTTCCTGCCCGAGATTCCGCACGCCGACCGCGTCACGCTTGGCCAACTGGCCCAGATGACATCGGGTTACGTCGATTACGTCATCGGCAACACCGCGATGAACGATGCGCTGTATGCCAATCCGTTCCGGCGCTGGACAGTTCACGATCTGCTGCAGTACGCGATCGAACAACCGCTGCTCTACGAACCGGGAACCAACTGGAACTACGCGCACACAAACTACCTGCTCCTCGGGCTCGCACTGGAGAAGGCGACCGGTCAGGAGATGCCGAAGCTGTTGTCCGATAAAGTACTTCGGCCACTCGGCTTGACCAACACCGTCAACTCGCTGACGCCGGAGATTCCGGCACCCGCACTGCATGCGTTCAGCTCGGAACGTCGCGCGTTTCTCAAGATTCCGCCGGGCACGCCGTTCTACGAGGAGAGCACCTTCTGGGATCCGTCCTGGACGATCACCCACGGCGCGATTCAGACGACCGACATCTACGACATGGAGGCCACCGCAGCCGGCATCGGTTCCGGCCGGTTACTGTCCACGAAGTCCTACGAGAAGATGGTGTCCACCGACCTCCGCGGAAAGACCCGCAAACAGCCCGGGTGCACCACATGTGACGAGATGACCGACGGCTACACGTACGGCCTCGGCATCGTCATCTCCGGCAACTGGCTGCTGCAGAATCCGTTGATGTCGGGGTATTCGGCCATCGAGGCTTACTTGCCCTCACAGAAGATCGCCATTGCGGTCGCCGCGACGTACCTTCCCGAAGCCTTCGACGACCAGGGCGACTACACCAACGCCGCGGACACCGTGTTCCGAGAGATCGGTGCGGTGCTGGCTCCCGACGACGCACCACCGGTGCGCGGGCCGAAATAAGGTGAGGTGTGGCTCCGAGAGTTCTGTTCCTCTGCAACGAGCACCTCGCGACCGAAGCGCTGCTCGGCGATGCGTTCACCGACCAGGGATACGACGTCGAGGTGTTCGAGGTGGTCCCCGCAGCGCGCGTCGCCGATCCCGCCGTCGACGTGACGTTCCCCGACCCACGCGGCTACGACGTGGTGGTACCGCTGGGTGCGCGATGGCCGGTGTATGACGACACGTTGCGCCGCACCTGGGTGGGCGCCGAGACGCAGTTGGTACGTGACGCCGCCGATGCGGGCGTGGCGCTGCTGGGCGTGTGCTTCGGTGGTCAGCTCTTGGCCCAGGCGTTCGGTGGTTCGGTCACGCGGTCGACGGAGCCCGAGATCGGCTGGTACGACGTCACCAGCGACAGTCCGGACCTCGTCCCCGGCGGACCGTGGTTCCAATGGCATTTCGACCGATGGACCCTGCCTCCCGGAGCCACCGAGATCGCCCGCACCGCCAATGCGTCGCAGGCATTCGTGCTCGGCCGCGCGCTCGCATTGCAGTTCCATCCGGAGGTCGACTCGGAGCTACTCGAGCGGTGGCTGGCCGACGATATCGACGGTGAGGTCGCGAGCATCGGACGCACGCACGATGAATTACGCTCCCGCACAACAGAACTTGCCGATGATGCGGCATCGCGGGTACGCGATCTGGTGCGTGGCTTCGTAACTCACGTCGTTCGTCAGCCGTGCCCCAGTTCGTGAGCGAGCGCACCGTCGATGTGCGGGTGCCGGAATCGATGACCCACCGCCTCCAGTTTGGTCGCGGCCACCCGCTGATCGGCTTCGGCCAGCTCTCGTGATCCCTGCTCCCCCAATAAAAGCCGAGGCGCCAGCGACGGCACGGGTAGCAGCGTCGGCCGGTGCAGTACCCGGCCGAGCGCTTTCGTGTAGTCGGCGTTACGCACCGGTGCGGGCGCGACAGCGTTGACCGGACCCGATAGCCGGGCGTCGTACAACGCGCGGTAGTAGACGTCGAGTAGGTCGTCCAGCGCGATCCAGGACAGCCACTGACGTCCTCCGCCGACGCGGCCACCGAGCCCGGCGGCGAACAATGGACGCAGCAATCGCAGAGTTCCGCCGTTGGCCGACTGCACGATTCCGGTGCGCACATTGACGACCCGAAGTCCGGCCTCGGCGGCGGGCACGGTGGCGGCCTCCCAATCGGCGACGACGTCGGCGAGAAAACCGTCGCCGCGCACGCTGTCCTCGCACACGATGGCGTCGCCGCGGTCGAATCCGTAGATGCCGACCGCCGAGGCGGTGACGAACGGCCCGCTGAAGTCACTCGCGGCGGCGAGTTCGGCCAGCCGACGCGTCGGTCCGATCCTGCTGTCGCGAATCGCCTTCTTGTGCGCGGCCGTGAACCGCCCCGCGATCGACGCGCCGGCCAGATGCACCACGGCGTCAACACCCGACAAAAGATCGGGGGCGGGACGATCCGGATCCCACTGCCGCTCGTCAGGTGATTGCGCCGCGTGGCGCACCAACCGGATCACCCGGTGCCCGCCAGTGCTCAAGAACGCGGACAACGCGGTACCGACCAGGCCGGTCGCACCGGTGACTGCCACCACGAGCGGACGCAGTCCCGCATCACGTGCGTCCCGGTGTGCGGCCAGATCGTCGGCGAGCTGCCGATGCCGATAGGTGAACATCGGTCGCAGCGCAGCCGCGGGTACCGGCGCGTCGATGCGGTCGTACACGCGCGTTCCCGAAGGCGCTTCGCCGAACTCGTGGGTGTGGATCCAGCGTCCGACGATGCGCGGCGGCCAGGACCGGGGACCGTCGGAGGAGAGTACGTCGACGAACCGGCGTCCGGCCTCGTACCCGTCGGGGTCATGCTGCGCGACCCACCGCAACCCGCCCGGCAGCCCGAGGACGGCGCGGCCGTCAACCAGGGAGTCGGCCTCGCTCACCACCTTCATCGGCTGCCACGGCGGGACCAGCCGCCGCATCGCTCCGATTCGCGAGTGCCATTCGAAGACCTCTGCCAGCGGATGGTCGACGACGGTTTCCAACTCGATGCCCATATTTCGATATTCGTACCCGCAGGGCCGACGGATTGCCCCCGGGCTGGGTATCCAGGGTCGTAACCTGAAATTTCGGAGATTCAATGAGCGGAATCCGCGGGCTGACCCGCCGAGATGCGGGTCGTGTGTTCCGGGACCGCCGGGAGGCCGGCGACGTCCTGGGACGGGAGTTGGCGTCCTATCGCGACCGGAGCAACGTCCAGGTGGTGGGGTTGGCCCGGGGCGGTGTCCCGGTCGGCGCGCAGGTCGCGCGTGCTTTGCACGCACCGCTGGATGTATTCCTGGTACGGAAACTCGGCGTCCCACAGTGGGAGGAGCTCGCGATGGGAGCGCTGGCCTCCGGGGGTGGTGTGGTGGTCAACGAGAGCCTGGTCCGCAGCCTCGGCATCAGCGAAGACCAAATGCAGGCCGCGATCGAGCGTGAAACGGATGAACTACACCGGCGCGAACATGCCTATCGCGGTGACCGGCCACCGCTCGCGCTGGCCGGAAAGACCGTGATCCTGGTCGACGACGGCATCGCCACCGGCGCCAGCATGCTCGCCGCGGTGCGTGCGGTGCGAGCCGAGGCCCCCGCCGCGGTCGTGGTCGCGGTGCCCGTCGGGCCCCAATCGACGTGCCGTGAACTGGCAGCCGAAGCCGATGATGTGGTGTGCGCGATGACGCCGCCGGGATTCGAAGCCGTCGGCCAGGTGTACGAGGACTTCCACCAGGTCACCGACGATGAGGTACGCGAGCTGTTGGCCCGCGGCTGAGCCGCGAATTCAATAGCCCCCAACAGGTTAGCGATTGCGGTCGTCGCCTGCGACGTCGTCGGCCTGCTCGACGACCGTCGTCTCCGCTTCGTATTCGGGCTCGGCGGCAGGATCCGCGGACTCCGGATACTCCTCGTCGAACTCCGCGACATCGTCTCGCTCGACGGCACCGTCATCGTTTCGTGAACGGTCCCGGATCGCATCCACGATCAGCAGCACCACGCCGATCACGCTGGCCGCGATGCACACCCATGCGATCAGCTCATTGCTGGTGACAACGGCGGTGACCAGCGCGGCCAGACCGATGACTGCGAGCACGAGCGCAACGATCAACATTGATCAACCCTGGGTCGACGGGACACGGCCTGCGAAACGCCGATGACTAGTTGTTGCCGCGGTTGAACTGGTTGAAACTGCCGGAGTCGTTGTTGGCGCTGGAGTCCACCGGTGCCGCGGAGCCGCGTTGTCCGAGTTCCTCGAGTTGCGACTCCAGGTAGGTCTTGAGCCGGGTGCGGTATTCGCGCTCGAACGTGCGCAGCTGTTCGAGGCGGCCCTCCAGCACGGTGCGCTGCTGGTTGATGGTCCCCATGATCTCGGAATGCTTGCGCTCGGCGTCGGCCTGCAGGGCGTCGGCCTTCTCCTGGGCCTGCCGCAGCTGGGTCTCGGACCGGTTCTGAGCGTCGGCCAGCAGGGCGTCGGCGCGTTGACGGGCCTCGGCGACGGTGGTCTCCGCGGTCTGGCGCGCCTCGCTGACCATCGCGTCGGCCTGGGCGCGGGCGTCGGCGAGCATCTTCTCGGACTCGGCCTGGGCGGAGCCCGTCAACCGGTCGGCGGTGTCCTGGGCGAGGGCCAGCACGCGGGCGGCCTTGATCGCCTGATCCTCGGTGACCGACTGCTGGGCCGCGGGCGCCTCGTATACGGGCTGCGGGGCAGGCTCGGGTGCGGGCGCAGGTGTGGGAGCGGGCTCGTACTGCGGAATCGACTGCGTCGACTGGCCGCCACCGCCGCCACCGGACGCCAGCTCCTGGTCCAGCTCGGCGACCCGCTGACGCAGATCGGCGTTCTCCTCGATCAGGCGGGTCAGCTCGTTCTCAACCAGATCGAGGAATGCGTCGACCTCGTCCTCGTTGTAGCCGCGCTTGCCGATTGGTGGCTTGCTGAACGCGACGTTGTGAACGTCGGCTGGAGTGAGCGGCATTCTCTGCCCCCTTGAAGTCTGGACCGTAAACCGATCTCAAAGTGTAGAGCCTCGCTGGAACGTAACTGGCGTCCATCCTGTCACACCAGACCCGGCGGTCGCGGGAGAGCCCAATAATTAAGAGCGAATTTCAATGTTCCCGGCAAGTACCCGCCCAAGTTCCCCGCCGACGTCGTCGCCAATCGGTGAACGAATATCGACCTCGGCAAACGCCTGGATGAGGGGCCGTCGCTAACGCCAAATCCGCGGCGTCAGACCGATCTCAGACCGCTGCGCCGAATGCCAGCTGCATGCCGATGAACGCCAGGAGCAGCAGCACCATGATCGACAGATCGAAGCGAACGGCGCCTATCGTGAGCTGCGGAATGATCCGGCGCAGCAGCTTCACCGGCGGATCGGTCACGGTCATGATCAGCTCCAGGATCACCACCGTCACCCCCTTGGGCTGCCAGTCCCGGGAAAACGAACGAATGAACTCCACGACGACCCGGGCGATCAGCAGCAGCCAGAACACGAACAGGGCGAAGCCCAGGATCGAGAAGAATTGCGACAACGGAGCCGACCTCACTACAGGTGTGACATTCGATACAGGCACAAGGCCGCGCACGCCTGAAGCCGGAGCGCTCGCGCGACGCCGCCAGCCTACCTGGCACGTTCGGTGACGACGTCGGCGCCGATGGCCCCCAACTGCTCAGGGCCTAGTCCTGGGCAGTTACTGATAGGCGTAGAAGCCGGCTTCAGCGATACGGCGCCGCTGCTCGGCCGTGACGTCCACATCGGCGGGCGAGAGCAGGAAGACCTTGGTCGCGACCTTGTCGAACGAGCCGCGCAGTGCGAATGCCAGCCCGGCCGCGAAGTCGACAAGGCGCTTGGCGTCGGCGTTGTCCATGGTCACGAGGTCCATGATCACCGGGGTCCCCTCGCGGAAACGCTCGCCGATGGTGCGGGCCTCGCCGTAGTCCTTCGGCCGCAATGTGGTGATCTTCGACATCGGGCTGCCCGCCTCGAACAGCTCGGCCATCCGGCGGGGATCCATCGCGAGTGCGCCGCGGGTGGAACCGCGCAGCGCGCCCAGCCGGGAGGATGCGCGCTCGAAGTCGCGCGTGCCGCGCATCCTCGGCTCGAAACGATCTTCGTCGCGGAAGCCGCCGCGATACCCGCCGGGTGCGTCGTCGTATTCGTCGTAGCCCCCGCGACCGGGACCGTAGCCGTCCGCCTCGAAGCGATCGTCGAACCGGTCCTCACGCGAACGGCGTGAGTACCCGCCGCGCGAGGCGCCGCGGTCGTCGTCTTCGTAGTACTCGTCGTCATAGTCGTCCATAGGGGCCATCCCGAAGTAGGCCTTGACCTTGTGGAGTGTGCTCATCGCTCGACCCTTCTGATGACTTTCGACTCTGGTGTCTGTGATGAAGATGTGACTGGAGTGACTACTTCAGGTGACGTTAGAGGACGAGGCCCCATTAGCGCGGTACCGACACGCACACACGACGAGCCGTGTTGAACCGCCGCCTCGAGGTCGCCGGACATCCCCGCTGACAGTTCGAGGCGCTGCGGATAGTTGCGCTGTACCCGCGCGAGCTCGGATTGCAGGCGGCCGAACGCCTGGTCCGGGTCCGAGCCCAACGGCGGGATCGCCATCAGCCCAACGAACTCCAGGCCCTCGCCCGCCTCGGCCGCGGCGCAGACTTCGTCGACCGACGCCGGGTCCTCGACGTCCACGCCGCCCCGCTCGGTGTCGCCGTCGAGACTCATCTGTATGTAGACGCGAAGCGGCGCGGCGCGCTCGCCGTCGGCCAACGCCCGCGCCGCGGCGCGGTTCAGTGCGTCGACGACGCGCATACTGTCGACCGAGTGCGCGGCATACGCCCAGGCCGCGATCGACCGCGCCTTATTGCGCTGGATGCGTCCAACCATGTGCCAGCGAATGGGTGCGCCGCCCACACTATTGGCGACTTCCGCCGCTTTATTCGCCGCTTCCTGTTCGCGTGATTCGCCAAATGCCTCGCACCCTAAATGGTGCAGAATTGTGACATCGGTGGCGGGAAAGAATTTGGTAATAGGCAGCAATTCAATTTCGTCGGAATTGCGGCCGGCCGCCTCGGCCGCCGCGGCGAGCCGGGCTCGGACAGCGGCCAGCGCCTCGGCTAGCTCCTGTTCGCGAGCGGCTGCCATCATGGGGGTCATTCCATCCACACCAGGGACGCCAGGCGTCCCGTCGGTGCGTCGCGCCGGTGGCTGAACAGGTTGCGGTCCTCCACCGTGCAGCGCGGGTCGATGTCGATGGCTTTAACGCCCAAATCCGTTAGCTGCCGGGCAATTCCGGCTCGCAAGTCAAGCCCCGGGGTATTTCTGGCCGTCGTCGTGCGGCTGCCGGGAAGCGTCATCTCGACCTCAGCGGCCATCGCCTCAGGGACCTCGTAGTTGCGGCCGCTGATCGACGGGCCGAGCAGTACCGAGATGTCCTCGACGTGCGCACCCACGTCGAGCATCGCCTCGACCGTGCGCGTCACGATGCCGTTCTGCGCCCCCACCCGGCCCGCGTGCGCGCCGGCCACGACGCCGGCGCGCGCGTCCCCCAATAAAACCGGAACACAATCGGCGCTTACCACGGCCAAAGCCAAACGCGCCCTGGTGGTTACCAACGCATCGGTTTTGTCGACCGGCTCGGTCCGGTGTTCGTCGACCACGACCACGCGATCGCTGTGCACCTGGTTCATCCACACGACACCGTCGTCGCCGAGCCCGACCGCCGCAGCGAGCCGCTTGCGATTGGCGGCCACCGCGCCCGGGTCGTCGCCGACATGGTCGCCGAGATTGAAGGTGTCGAACGGCGGCGCGGAGACACCACCGGCGCGGGTCGTTGTCACGCGCCGAATGCGAACCGTCACGTGTCCCAGTATCGCGGCGGTGTCAGTGGCGCATGAACGGCGGCACGTCGACGTCATCGTCGTCGTCCCCACCGATGCTGACCGTCGCGCCGTTGGTGTGCACCGGCACACTGACAGCATCGGCGGGCTCGAACAGCTGTGACGTCACCTTGCCCGCGGCCGCAGGTGCGATGGCCTGTCCGGCACCCACCACCGGCTTACGGCCCGGTCCCGCCGAATCGAAGCCGGCCGCGATCACCGTGACCCGGACCTCGTCGCCCAGCGAGTCGTCGATGACGGTGCCGAAGATGATGTTCGCTTCCGCGTGCGCCGCTTCCTGAACCAGCGAAGCCGCCTCGTTGATCTCGAAAAGTCCGAGGTCGCTGCCGCCGGCCACCGACAACAGCACGCCCTGAGCGCCCTCCATGGAAGCCTCGAGCAGCGGTGAATTGATCGCGATCTCCGCCGCCTTGAGCGCCCGACCGTCGCCGCGGGCCGAGCCGATACCCATCAATGCGGTGCCGGCTCCGCTCATCACGCCCTTGACGTCGGCGAAGTCGACGTTGATCAGACCAGGTGTGGTGATCAAGTCGGTGATGCCCTGCACACCGTTGAGGAGCACCTCGTCGGCGCTGCGGAACGCGTCCATCAACGACACCGCGGCATCACCCATCTGCAGCAGTCGGTCGTTGGGGATCACGATCAGGGTGTCGCAGCTCTCGCGCAAAGCGGTGATGCCGGTCTCGGCTTGATTGCTGCGGCGCTTGCCCTCGAAGGAGAACGGTCGCGTCACCACACCGACGGTCAGCGCGCCGAGCTTGCGCGCGATGGTCGCCACGACGGGCGCGCCACCGGTACCGGTGCCACCACCTTCGCCTGCGGTGACGAACACCATGTCGGCACCGCGCAGCAGTTCCTCGATGTCGTCCTTGGCATCCTCGGCCGCCTTGCGCCCGACCTCGGGGTCAGCACCGGCGCCGAGCCCGCGGGTGGAGTCGCGGCCCACGTCGAGCTTGACGTCGGCGTCGCTCATCAACAGCGCTTGCGCGTCGGTGTTGATGGCGATGAACTCAACGCCCTTGAGGCCCTGCTCGATCATTCGGTTGACGGCGTTGACGCCGCCGCCGCCGATGCCGACGACCTTGATCACGGCGAGGTAGTTGTGCGGGGGGGTCATCGGATCGCCCTTTCCTCCCAGGTTGGCTGTCGACACGCGGATCACCTCGGCAAACTCTCAACCTCAACCAGAGGGTTATAGTTATGTCAAGTTGATCCGTGCAACCAGAACGGTAGGGCGCGGTCGCGGACGATCCGTGCAGGCGCGCCGACACGCACGCAAAGATTTCTGCGCAATTACTTGACGGTCGGCAGATCCGGACTGGAGACGTCGTAGGTCTTGCCCGGCTGGGTGAGCAGCGCGCCGAGCTTGAGCGCCTTCTCCTCCGTGCGATCCGTCGTCCCCCAGATCACCTGACGTCCATCGGTGAGCTGCAGGGTGATGGCCGCGACCGAGGGCGCGTCGACGCGGGCAACCTGGGCGGCGACTTCGGGCCGCAGCGACGTCATGACCTCGAGCGCGGCCTTCGTGGGCGCATCGTGGGGTCCGGGATTCTTCGTATCGAGGTAAGGCACGCCCGGCGGCGGCACGCCGATAGCGAAGTCCACGCCGTCGCGGTCGAACAGGTGCGGTCCGTCCGGATAGTCCTTGACCACCACCGGTTCCCGCTCGACGATGGTCACCCGTAGCGTCGAGGGGTACTCCCGCTGCACCCGCACGGTCGCGACGCGCCGGATGCCGGCGATCCGCTCGGCGACCGTGTCGGTGTCGACCTGTAACAATGGCGTTCCCGGCGCGACGGCCGCGGCGTTGGTCACTTCTTCCTGTGTCACCGCACCCAGTCCTACGACGACGATGTTGCGGGCGGACATCACCGGCGTGAAGTACAGCAGCAGGCCGAGTCCGACGACGATCACGCTGATCAACGCCGACCACATCAGCAACTTGAGACCCCGAACCGTGCCGTGGCCAACCTTTTTCGTGGTGACGATGCCGGTGGCGCGCCGCTTGGCCTCGCGACGGGCCTCTTCGATGGCGGTGGCGCGCGCCTGGGCCGCGCGTCGTTCTTCGCGTTCCCGTCGTGCGCGGCGCCGCGGTCCCTCAAAATCGGTTTCTTGCGGCTCTGCGTCGGGTTCGGCAGGCGCATCCCCCTCGACGGCTTCGGCCTCGCTCGTTTCGGCCTCGGCCGTCGGCTCGCCGGCTTCCGACGGCTCGGTGGGCTCGGTCATCGAACCGGCCCGCCGGGTGCACCGCGGTTGACCTTGGCGCGCAGCGCCGCAAGGATTTCCGTGCCGAGCATCGTGACGTCGCCCGCCCCCATGGTGGTGACGACATCACCGGGGCTCACCGCTTCGGCCACCCGCTCGGCGACGGCCGAGAAGTCCGGAATGTAGGTGACCGGAACCGTGACGTGTTCGGCAACGCTCGCACCGCTGATACCCGGTATGGGCTGTTCGCGCGCCGCGTAGACGTCGAGCACGAACACCTGGTCGGCGGTGTTCAGCGCCTGCCCGAACTCCCGCGCGAAAGCCTCTGTCCGCGAATACAAGTGGGGTTGGAACACCACGACCGAACGGCCTGTTCCCGCCACCGTCCGCAATGTGCTCAGGTTGGCGTTCACCTCGGTCGGATGGTGCGCGTAGTCGTCGAAGACCCGCACACCGTGGACGGTGCCGACCAACTCCATACGGCGACGCACACCTTCGAAGCCGGCCAATCCGTCCAGCACCGCGTCGACGGGCGCCCCGACGTTCACGGCCGCGATCAGCGCGGCGAGCGCATTGAGCGCCATATGTCTACCCGGCACCGCCAGCCGCAGCACCCACGGCTGCGGGTCACCGGCCAACTTGATGTGCGCGACGGCGCCGGTGTCGTGTTGTTCCCAGCTCAGCAGCGCGGCGTCGGTCGCCACGGCTGGATCGCTGCCATAGCGCAATACCCGGATACCGAGGGCCGCCGTGCGTTCGGCGAGCGCTGCGGCGCCGGGGTCGTCGACGCACACCACAAGTGCGCCACCGGGTTTGATGCGCTCGACGAAGTCGTCAAAGACGGCGCGGTAGGCCTCCACGCTGCCGTAGAAATCGAGGTGGTCGGCGTCGATGTTGGTGACCACCGCGATGTCGGGGCTGTACTCCAGCAGTGAGCCGTCGCTCTCGTCGGCCTCCGCGACGAAGCAGTCGCCGCTGCCGTGGTGGGCGTTGGTGCCCGCCTCGCCGAGGTCGCCGCCGACCGCGAAGGACGGGTCGAAACCACAATGCTGCAGGGCGACGATCAGCATCGACGTGGTCGTCGTCTTGCCGTGGGTGCCGGTCACCATCAGGGTGGTGTCACCGGCCATGAGCTTGGCCAGCACGACGGGCCGCAGGATCACCGGGATGCCGCGGCGGCGGGCCTCGACCAGTTCGGGGTTCGTCTTGGGGATCGCGGCATGCGTGGTGACGACGGCCGTCGGTCCGCCCGGCAGCAGGTCGAGCGAGGATTCGTCGTGCCCGATGCGAATCGACGCGCCGCGCGCCTGCAGCGCCACCACGCCACGCGATTCCTTGGCATCCGAGCCGGACACCATCCCGCCGCGGTCCAACAGAATGCGGGCGATACCCGACATGCCGGCTCCGCCGATGCCGACCATGTGCACCCGCTGCAACTCCTCCGGGAGCGCCTTCGCGTTCACCGCGCACTCGTTCCGTCGGACCCACGCGCGATGCCGAGAGCCACCTCGGCAACCTTCTGCGCGGCGTCGCGGTGCCCGGCCAACGCGGCGGCCGCCGTCATCGCCTGCAATCGCCCTGTCTCGGTGAACAATCCGACGACAGTCTCGGCGACGAATTGCGGCGACAGGTCCGCATCGTCGACGACGAGGCCGCCACCGGCCTTGACGACGGGCAGCGCGTTGAGTCGTTGCTCCCCGTTGCCGATCGGAAGCGGCACATAGACGGCGGGCAGTCCGACGGCCGTCACCTCGGCCACCGTCATCGCCCCCGAACGGCAGACCGCGAGGTCGGCCGCGGCGTAGGCGAGGTCCATCCTGTCGAGGTAGGGAACGGCGACATACGGCGGATCGCCGTCGGCCGGCTCGCGCAAGTCGAGGGTGTTCTTGGGGCCGTGGGCGTGTAGCACCGAGATGCCGGACGCCGCAAGATCTTTGGCGGCTGCGGAGATTGCGCGGTTGAGCGACTGTGCACCCTGTGAACCGCCGAAGACCAACAGCACCTTGGCATCGGCGTCGAACCCGAAGTGGGCGCGCGCCTCCGCACGCAACGCCATTCGGTCCAGCGACGTGATCGCCGCACGCACCGGAACCCCGACGACCTCCACGTCGCGAAGACCGGGATCCGGCACCGCTGAAAGCACCCGTCGCGCAAACCGGGCACCCACCCGGTTCGCCCAACCTGCACTGGCATTGGCCTCGTGGACCACCACCGGCACCCGCTGGCGGGCGGCCAGATACGCGGGCAGCGCGACGTAGCCACCGAATCCGATCACCACGTCGGCGTCGACATCGGCGAGCACGGCGCGGGTCTGTCGCACCGCCTTGCGGATCCGCCACGGCAGCCGGGCCAGGTCCGCGGACGGCTTGCGCGGAAGCGGAACCGGCGTGATCAATTCCAGGTCATAGCCGCGTTCGGGCACCAACCGCGTCTCCAGACCGCGTTCGGTGCCCAGCGCGGTGATCCGCACGTCGGGATCGATCGCTCGCAGCGCGTCTGCCACCGCCATCGCCGGTTCGACATGGCCCGCGGTACCACCACCCGCGAGTACCACCGATACCGTTTTGCTCACCCGTAATGCTGACCTTCCAGTGTGCGAACCCGTCGGCCTTTGCGATCTCGGCCGTCTCCATGATGCCTTGGGGCTCGCACGGCCCGAGCAGCCGTGGCGGTTTGGCGCCGGTTCTCACCGGTGGGCTTGCGGGCTCTGCTGGTAGCGGGCTTGGCGGCTTTGGTCGCCTTCGCGCCCCCGCCACGAGTCGCAGGCCGCGGCCGGGCGTCCTTCTTGGGTCCCTTCGATTTACCTCCGCGCGTGCGCAGCCGGTCGCGCAGCGCCTCGGTGCGGCTGGGCACATACGGCTGCGGCAGCGGCAGTCGTAGCAGCCGGTTGACCCGGTCGTCACGTCCCGCGCGCAGTGCGGCGACAGCTTCGGGTTCGTGTCTCGCCGCATTCGCCATGACGCCGACCATCAACAGCGTTGTGGCCGTTGATGTTCCGCCAGCGGAGATCAGCGGGAGCTGCAGCCCGGTCACCGGCAGCAGGCCCACCACGTAGCCGACGTTGATGAAAACCTGACCCATCACCCACAGCGTCGCGGTGGCGGTCAGCAGCCGCAGGAACGGATCGGCCGAGCGCCGCGCGATCCGCATCCCGGTATAGGCGAACAGCCCGAACAGGCAGAGCAGACCCGCCGCCCCGACGAAGCCGAGTTCCTCTCCGATGATGGCGAAGATGAAGTCGTTGTGCGCGTTGGGCAGGTAGTTCCACTTAGCCGTGCCCTGCCCCAGTCCGTCACCGAAGAAACCGCCGTTGGCCAGCGCGAAGCGGGCCTGACGGGCCTGGTAGCCGGACCCCTGGGAGTCGGCGCCGGGATTCAGCCACGACATCACGCGGTCGGATCGGTAGCCCTCGGCCATGGCCAGCGCGGCCGCGGACAGGATGACCGCGAGCAGCGACGACAGGAAGACCCGCAGCGGCAGACCGGCGTACCAGAGCAGACCGAGCAGGATGATGCCCAGCGACACCGTCTGCCCGAGGTCGGGCTGGGCGACGATGAGTGCCAGCGCAATCACCGCGGCGGGTACCAGTGGGATCAACATCTCGCGCAGCGAGGCTCGATCCATCCGACGGGTGGCCAGCAGGTGCGCACCCCAGAGCAGGAACGCGATCTTCGCCAGTTCCGACGGCTGCATGGAGAAGCCTGCAACGACGAACCAGCCTCGAGAACCGTTGGCCACCTTGCCGATTCCTGGGATCAGCACCAGGATCAACAAAACGATCGAGATGGCGAAACCGCTGAACGCCAGGCTGCGCATCAGGTGGATCGGTACCCGCATCGCGACATAGAACGCGAACAGGCCGACCACGGTCCACAGCACCTGCCGGGCGAACACCATCCACGGCGACCCGTCGGTGTCGTAGGAGTACACACCCGAGGCGGACAGGACCATCGTCAGGCCGAGGATCACCAGCAGCGTCGCGACGGCGATGATCAGGTGGAACGACGTCATCGGCCTGCCGAGCCAGGCGCCGAACCGGGTGCGGGGAGCGGGCTCCGCGGCGTCGGCCAGCTGGTCGTCACCCGTCCTGCGGAGCCGCAATCGGGTCAGGATGTTGCTCATCGCTGCTACCGGGACAGGGCTCGCACGGCCGCGGCGAATGCATCGCCGCGGTGGCCGTAGCCGCTGAACTGGTCGAAGGATGCCCCGGCCGGTGCCAGCAGGACGGTGTCACCAGGGCCGGCGAGACGTGACGCGGCCTCGATGACGGCAGCCATCACCGCCTCTCCAGTCACACCAGTCTCATCTTTCCCTTGCACCCCAAAATCCTCCCCCGTCACAGGCTCAACAACGGGGACATCCGGGGCGTGTCGCGATAACGCATTGGCGATCAGCTCACGGTCGCGGCCGATCAGCACCGCCCCGACCAGCCGATTCCCGACCGCTGCCACGAGTTCTTCGACCGACGCGCCCTTCAGCAGGCCGCCGGCGATCCACACCACGCGCGGATACGCGGCGATCGAAGCCTGCGCCGCGTGCGGGTTCGTAGCCTTGGAATCGTCGATGTACGTCACGCCGTCGTGGGTGCCGATGACTTCGGCGCGGTGCCTGCCCACCTGGAAATCCGCGAGCGCGCCGGCGATGGGCTCCGGCCCGACGCCGACCGCGCGGGCCAGCGCCGCCGCGGCCAGCGCGTCGAGCATGCCGACCGGGCCGGCAACCGTGATGGACGCTGCAGACGCCAGCGGCGCCCGCTCACCGAACGCGTTGTCGACGAGCATGCCGTCGTGCACGCCGAGTTCCCCCGACGCCGGTTCGCCCAGCCGGAAGCCGACCCGTACCGGGGCCGCCGCCGTGTCCAGCAGACCCGCGGCGATCGGGTCGTCGAGGCCGACGACCGCGACCTGGCCGTTGAGCACTCGGGCCTTGTCGCTCGCGTAGGCCTCCAGGCTGCCGTGCCAGTCCAGGTGGTCCTCGGCGACGTTGAGCACGACACCCGCCGCCGGCCGCAGCGACGGCGCCCAGTGCAGCTGGAAGCTCGACAGCTCGACCGCCAGCACCTCGGAGGGTTCGGCAAGCACGTCAAGTACGGGGTTGCCAATGTTGCCGCACAGGACAGCGCGACGTCCCGCCGCGATCAGCATGGCGTGCAGCATCGACGTCGTCGTCGTCTTCCCGTTCGTTCCGGTGACGACGAGCCATTGCCGCGGCGGGCCGAAGTGGCCGGAACTGTCCAGCCGCCAAGCCAATTCGACGTCCCCCCAAATCGGCACGCCCGCCGTCGCCGCGGCCGCCAGCACAGGAGCGGTCGGCGAAAACCCGGGACTGGTCACCACCAGGTCGTAGTCGGCGATGTTCGACTGCGCGTCGGCGGTGGTCACCACGCGCGCCGGCGTGATCAGGCGCTGCAGCGCCAGCGGATCATCGTCGCAGATCGTCAGCCGCACCCCGGTCGGCTCCAGCACGGCGCTCACCGAACGGCCAGTGATGCCCGCACCGGTCACGAGGACGCGCGCACCGGGCACCAGAATCGAGAGATCGCTCACGTCACCCACCGACGGTGGTGAACCACTCGCTGTAGAACAGCGCGACGCCGAGCCCGCAGGCGATGGCGGTCAACAGCCAGAACCGGATGATCACCGTGGTTTCGGCCCAGCCCACCAATTCGAAATGGTGATGGAACGGCGCCATCCGGAAGACGCGGCGCCCGGTGGTGCGGAACGCCAGGATCTGCACGACGACCGATGTGACCTCGGCGACGAACAACGCGCCGAGGACGACCGCGAGCATCTCGGTGCGGCTGGTCACCGACAGACCGGCGATGATGCCGCCCAGCGCGAGCGATCCGGTGTCGCCCATGAAAATCTTGGCGGGCGCGGCGTTCCACCACAGGAAACCGATACAGGCACCTGCCGTCGCCGCCGCGACGATCGCGAGGTCGAGCGGGTCACGGACGTTGTAACAGCCCAAACCGGGACTGATCGCGCACGCGTTGCGGAACTGCCAGAAGGTGATCAGCACGTAAGCCGCACAGACCATCGCCATCGCCCCGGCGGCCAGCCCGTCCAGGCCGTCGGTGAAGTTCACCGCGTTGGACCACGCATAGATCATCGTGACGCAGAACAGGATGAACAGCGCGGGCGGCAATGTGACCGTGGCGATTTCACGGACGTAGGACAAATCGGGGCTGCCCGGTGTCAGCCCGTCGGAGTTGCGGAACTGCAGCGCGAGTACGCCGAAAATCACGGCGGCGGACAGAATGCCGACGGTCTTGGCCGTCTTGTTCAGCCCGAGGTTGCGCGACCGCCGGATCTTGATCAGATCGTCGACGAAGCCGACGAAGCCCAGCGCGGTCGCCAGGCCCAACACGAGCATCCCCGACGCCGACGGGCCCCTACCGTCGATCACCACGCCGACGAGGTGGGTGCCGAGATAGGAGGCCCAGATACCCGCGACGATCGCCACCCCGCCCATCGACGGCGTGCCGCGCTTCTTGTGGTGGCTGGGCGGACCGTCCTCGCGGATCTCGTGGCCGAAACCCTGCCTGGTGAACAGGCGGATCAGCACCGGGGTGAGCAGAATCGAAACCGTCAGTGCGATCCCGACGGCGATGAGGATCTGCCTCATGCCAGCGGATCCCCCTCATCGGCGATCAGGACATCGGCCAGCGCGCCGAGCCCGGCCGAGTTGGAGCCTTTGACGAGCACCACGTCACCGGGCCGCAGTTCGGACCGGAGAACAGCCAGCGCGGCGTCGGCGTCGGCCACCATGGTGGCCTCGGGGCCCCACGACCCCTCCATCACCGCGCCGTGGTGCATGGCGCTCATAGCCCTCCCGGTTCCGATGACGATCAGTCGTGACACATCTAATCGCACGGCCAACCGGCCGATGCTGTCATGCTCGGATATCGCGTCGTCACCGAGTTCGGCCATCTCGCCCAAAACCGCCCAGCTGCGACGTCCTCCCCCATCCCCGCGCGCCATCCACGCCAGCGCCTTGAGACCCGCACGCATGGAGTCGGGGTTGGCGTTGTAGGCGTCATTGACGATCGTGACACCGTCGGCGCGGGTGACGACCTGCATGCGGTGCCGAGACGCCGGACCCGCCGCGGCCAGGGCGGCCACCACCTGGTCGAGCGTCGCACCGCATTCGAGCGCGACGGCGGCCGCACACAACGCGTTGGACACCTGGTGGTCGCCGTGCACAGCCAGGGTGACGTCCACCTGGCCACCGCCCCCGTGCAGCGTGAACCGCGGCCGCGCCAGTTCGTCGAGCGTCACCGCGTCGGCCCACACATCCGCGTCGGCTGACCTCGACACCCGCACGACCCGCGCCGCCGTCACGTCGGCCATCGCGGCCACCGCGGCGTCGTCGACATTGAGAACGACCGCCCCTGATGACGGGACAGCTTGGGGCAGTTCAGCTTTCGTCGCCGCGATCGCTTCTCGTGACCCGAACTCACCGAGATGCGCGGTGCCGACGTTGAGTACGACTGCGATCGACGGCGGTGCGATGGCGGCCAGGGCCGCGATGTTGCCGCGGTGCCGCGCGGACATCTCCAGCACCAGGTAGTCGGTTGACTCCGTCGCCCGCAACACCGTCCACGGATGACCGAGTTCGTTGTTGAACGAGCCGGGCGGCGCGATCACCTCACCGAGCGGGGTGAGGACAGCTGCCAGCAGATCCTTGGTCGACGTCTTGCCCGACGAACCGGTGACGCCGACGATCGTCAGTCCACCGTCGACCAGGCGAGCGGCGACGGCGGCGGCGAGGCGCGCCAGAGCGGCCAGCACCGCGGCCCCCGAACCGTCGGTGTCGTATTCGAGCACGCTGGCGGTTCCGTCGCCGGCCGACGGGGCAGCGGGCTCGACGACGATCGCCGGCGCGCCGACGGGCCGGGCGGCGAGCACCACCACCGCACCGCGTTCGACCGCCGCGGCCGCGAAGTCGTGTCCGTCGGAACGGGCACCGGGCAGCGCGAGGAACAGGCCGCCGGGGCCGACGGCGCGCGAGTCGAACTCGACGGTTCCGGTGACGCGCGTCGCCGCCGCCTGTTCGGGGCTGATGTCGGCGAGCCGTCCACCGACGATGTCCGCGATCTCCGCGATGGTCAGGGCGATCACGTGGGGGTCCCCAAGGCCTCGAGGGCTGCGGCGAGCTCGTCGCGATCGTCGAACGGCCGGGTCACACCGTGGCTGGTCTGTCCCGGCTCGTGTCCCTTACCGGCGATCAGCACGATGTCGCCCGGTTGCGCCCAGGAGACGGCGAAGTCGATGGCCTGACGGCGGTCCCCGATTTCGACCACTTCTGCGCGCCCCGCCGTGCCCGCGACGATCTCGGCACGGATGGCCGCGGGGTCCTCGTCGCGGGGGTTGTCGTCGGTGACCACGACGAGCTCTGCGAGGGCGGCGGCGACCTGCCCCATCGGTGCACGCTTGCCGGGGTCCCGATTACCGCCGGCGCCGAACACGACGGCCAGCCGGCCCGCGCCCTGCTCCCGCAGCGTCTGCAGCACCGCTTCCAACGCGCCGGGCTTGTGCGCATAGTCGACCAGCGCCAGGAATGGCTGGCCGCGGTCGACGGACTCCAGGCGTCCGGGCACGCTCGCCGTCCGCAGCCCGTGCGCGGCCTGCTCCGGTGACACCCCGACGGCGTCCAACAGCGCCACCGCGAGCAGACAGTTCGCGACGTTGTAGCGCCCCGGCAGGCCGATCCTCAGCCCGTGGTGCACCCCAGCGGGGTCGACGGCAACGAATTCCTGGGCACCCGCGTCGACCGCCCGGACGTCTTCGACGCACCAATCGGCGGCGGCTCCGCTCGTGCTGACCGATACCGGATCGTGCGCGAGCCCGGCGATCGCGCGGCCCGCGTCGTCGTCGACGCACACCACCGAAACGCTTGCGTGCGTTGGAGATTCGGGATCGAACAGCTTGGCCTTGGCGTCGAAGTAGTCCTGCATCGTCGGATGGAAGTCCAGATGGTCGCGGGACAGGTTGGTGAACCCGCCGACCGCGAAGCGGACCCCGTCGACGCGTCCCAGGGTCAGCGCGTGGCTCGACACCTCCATCACCACGGTGTCGACGCCCTGTTCGGCCATCACCGCCAGCAGCGCCTGCAGGTCGGGGGCCTCCGGTGTGGTGAGCGCGCTGGGCTGATCGCGGCCGTCGATCCGGATGCCGACCGTCCCGATGAGTCCGGGCATCCGGTCGGCCGAACGCAAACCGGCCTCGACGAGATAGGTCGTGGTCGTCTTACCCGATGTCCCGGTAACGCCGATGACGCGCAGCTTCTCCGACGGATGCCCGTAGACCGTGGCGGCGATCTCGCCGAGCACCGAGCGCGGAGCCGGGTGGACGAGCACCGGGACGCCGACATCGGCACCGATCTCGGCGACTCCCGCGGCGTCGGTCAGGATCGCGACGGCCCCGCGCGATACCGCCTCGGCGGCATGGCGGGCACCGTGCGACGAGGCACCGGGCAGTGCGGCGAACAGATCCGAGGCCTGCACGTCCTGGCTGCGCAGCGTGACCCCGGTGATCCGGATGTCGGGGACTCGCGGGCCGTGCGCCGGAACCGCCGCGACCTGCGCGGCAACCAGTCCGAGCGCGCTTCCGGCAGGGTGGCTGGGACGCAGGTTCATGGCGATGACACGTTACCGGCCCGGTGTCCGGCCCATTCCCCTGGCAAGCCGTGGGCCCAGGCCGCTCAGTCCGCTTGCAGAGTCAGCCGCGGTCCCTCGGGTGAGAGCGGCACGTTCTCCCGCTGAAGCAACCAGGAGGCGATGTTGTGGAACAGCGGTGCCGCGGTCGTCCCGGGTTGGCCGTCGGCCGTGCGGTGCGGGTTGTCCATCATCACGCCGATGACGTAGCGCGGGTCGTCGGTCGTGGCGATGCCGGCGAAGGTGATCCAGTACACGTCGCTGTAGTAGCAGCCGCACGCCGGGTTGATCTGCTGCGCCGTGCCCGTCTTGCCGGACAGCTGGTAGCCCTCGACGGCGCCCTGCGACCCGGTGCCCTGCTGGACGCCCATCGGATCGCGCTGCAGCGTCGCGCGCAGCATCTGCCGCACCGTCTGCGCGGTCTGCGCCGACACCACCCGAATCCCTTCCGGCCGAGGTTCGTCGGTGCGGCTCCCGTCGGGGGCGATGGTGCTCTTCACGATGCGCGGCGGGACGCGCACGCCATCGTTGGCGATCGCCTGGTACATGGCCGTCATCTGCAACAGAGTCATCGAAAGACCCTGTCCGATAGGCAAGTTGGAGAACGTACTGCCCGACCACTGGTCGATCGGCGGGACCAGGCCCGCGCTCTCCCCCGGCAGCCCGACGTTGGTGCGCTGGCCGAGGCCGAACTTGCGCACCATCTCGAAGTACTTCTCCGGCCCGAGGCGCTGGGCCAGCATCAGGGTGCCGACGTTCGAGGACTTCCCGAAGATCCCGGTGGTGGTGTACGGCATGACGCCGTGCTCCCAGGCGTCGCCGACGGTGACGCCGCCCATGTTGATCGAGCCCGGCACCTGCAGCACCTCGTCGGGGTTGGACAGCCCGTACTCGATCACCGACGCGGCGGTGATGATCTTGTTGACCGACCCGGGTTCGAACGGCGAGGACACCGAGAGGTTGCCCAGCTGCCGGTTTTCCTGCCTGCCGATGTCCTGGCTCGGATCGAAGGTGTTGTCGTTCGCCATCGCCAGGACTTCACCGGTCTTCGCGTCCAGCACCACCGCAGACGCGTTCTTCGCACCGGAGAGGTCCTTGGCCTGCTGCACCTGCTGCTGGACATAGAACTGGATGTCGTCGTCGAGGGTCAGCACGACCGTCGACCCGTCGACCGCGTCGTGGCGGTTGCGGTAGCTCCCGGGGATCACCACACCGTCGGACCCCCGGTCGTACGTGACCGAACCGTCGGTGCCGGCCAGTACCGCGTCCAGCGAGTCCTCCATGCCCAGCAGACCGTGGCCGTCCCAGTCGATTCCGCCGACGATGTTGGCCGCCAATGCCCCGCCCGGGTACTGGCGCAGATCCTGCCGCTCCGAGCCGACTTCGGGGAACTTCGTGGTGATGACGTCGGCGAGGGCAGGGTCGACCGCGCGGGCCAGGTAGACGAATGTCTCGTTGCTCTTGAGCTTCTTCAACACCGTGGCCGCGTTCGGCTTGTTGTTGAGGCGCAGCGCCACCTCATCGGCGATCTCGCGCAGCCTGGTCTCCGGATTCGGCGCCTCCGACGTCTTCGCCCGCGCCTCTTCCAACTGCTTGCGCACCCGTACCGGCTGGAACGTCAGCGCGCGCGCCTCGATGGTGAAGGCCAGTTTGTCGTTGTTGCGGTCGACGATCGCCCCGCGCACAGCCTGGTCGACGTCGGTGACCTTGAGCTGGCTCGCGGCCTCCGCGCGCAGACCCTCGGCGCGCGGAACCTGGAGGTGGAACAGCTGTGCGGCCGCGACGATCAGCACCAGGAAGATGACGGCGTTGCCGACGCGATGTCGAAATACGAACGACGCGCTACGTATGCCCCCCTCGGCCGACGGCGTTCGGGTGCGTCGCGACCGCGCGGAGCGCTCCTGCGTCTTCGCCGTCTTTCCCGCGGTGCGCGCCTTCGACTTGCCAGCGACGGGACCCTTGTCGCGGCGGCTCATGCCGGTGCGCCGGGGATCGGCGCGACGGGTCCGGGCGCCTGTGGTGCAGCCTCGACCGGTGGCACCTGCAGCGGCTGCTGGATCACCGGCGCCGAGGGTGCCGCTGGTGTCGCGGGCAGCGGCCCCAGTGCGGGCAGCGTGCCTTGGGTCGCGTGCGGTACCTCGACACCGGGCGTGGCCGCCGGTGGGACCGCGGGGATCGGCACGGGCTGGCTGATGCCCGGGATGGGCTGGCTGGCGCCGGGCGTCGGCACGAGCGCAGGTCGCTCCGGTATCCGCACGGTGAGTTCACGCGGTTCGGTGACGCGCGCCGCCGGAGCCTGCGGAGGTGCGGGCGGCGCTTCCTCGGGAAGCGGCGTGTTCAGCGGGGGCGGTGGAACGCCTTCGGCCGGTTTGGGAGTGCCGACGACGATCCAGTTTCCCGACGGATCCTGCACGAGGTGCGCGGTGTCCCGCGACGGGATCATGCCCAGGCCGCGAGCCGCCTCGGCCAGCGCGGGCGCCGCCTGCGCCTCGAGGACGTCCCGCTCCAGCGCTTCTTTCTGTTGCAGCAGAGCCTGATTCGTCTCACGGGCGTTTCCGAGCTGATACGAACGCTCGGCGGCGTCGGTCGACAACCACAGTGTGGTTCCCAGACCTGCACCGAGCGATCCGATGACCAAGACAACGAACGGCACCCTGGCGATCAGCGCGCGGGGACGCAGGTCGACAGATGACAGTGTGACGAGGATGCGCTCGCGTAGCGGAGGACGAATGACCTTGGGCGCCTTGGCCTTACGCGCCTTGGCGCGTGCCTTGGCCTGGCCGGAGCTCTTCGGCCGGGCCGGAGCACCGGCGGGCCGCGGAATCGGGGCGGTCTGCGGCGCGGACCGCCGCGGCCGCTGGTCGCGGGCGGTCTGCGGCGCGGACCGCCGCGGCCGCTGGTCGCGGGCGGGCTTGCGGCGCGAGGGCGCTTCGGCGGGACGACCACCGTTTCGGGGGTTGCGACGCTCGTCGGTCCCGCGCACAGGTGCCGAACGCTTGACCTGCTTGCGCTGCTTGGCCTGCTTGCGTTGTTTTGCCTGATTGCTCTGCTTGGCCTTCATCGTGGCTCCCCCACCTTTTCCAGCGCCCGTAGCCGCACACTTGCGCTACGTGGGTTGATTGCGATCTCTTCGTTCCCCGCACGCTCGGCGCCACGGGTCAAGGCGACGAATTCCGGTTCATGACCGGGCAATTCGACCGGCAGGTCTTGCGGTGTCCTGGATGCCGTGGCCGCCGAGAATTGGTTCTTCACGATGCGGTCCTCCAGGGACTGGTAGGCCATCACCACGATCCGTCCGCCGGGCGTCAGCGCGTCGAGGGCGGCGGGCAGCGCGGTGCGCAGCGAGTCCAGTTCTCCGTTGACGGCGATGCGCAGCGCCTGGAACGTCCGCTTCGCGGGGTGTCCGCCGGTGCGGCGGGCGGGTGCGGGTATCGCCTGGTACAGCAGCTCGACCAGCTCGGCGGTGGTCGAGAACGGCCGGATGGCGCGCCTTCGCGCGATCTGCGAGGCGATCCGGTTGGCGAACCGCTCCTCGCCGAACTCACGCAGCAGCCGCGCCAGCGTGCGCTGGTCGTAGGTGTTGACGACCTCCGCCGCGGTCAGCGGCGCGTCGGGGTCCATCCTCATGTCCAGCGGTGCGTCCACGGCGTAGGAGAAGCCACGTTCGGTGCGGTCCAGCTGCATCGAGGAGACCCCGAGGTCGAAGAGGATGCCGGCCACTGCGAATTCGCCGCCGCGTGCCCAGTCACCGGACTGCTCGAGTGCGCCTTCGATCCCGTCGTAGCGGGTACGCACCAGCAGCACCCGGTCGCCAAAAGCGGACAGCCGCTCGCCGGCGATCCAGAGGGCATTGGGATCGCGGTCCAGCCCGATGAGCCGCAGAGCGGGGAACTCGGTGAGAAATCGCTCGGCATGGCCACCTGCGCCGAGCGTCGCATCGATGAGCACGGCGCCGCTGCCGTCGGCGGCGTTGCGGGTCAGCGCCGGGGCGAGGAGTTCGACGCAGCGGTCGAGGAGGACCGGGACGTGCCCGTGATCGGGAACGTTGATTTCGTCAGGCATCGCCCAACCTCCAGGTAGGCCACCGGTGAAGACCCGTGCATCGAGGTCCCTGTCCGAGGGTGCGGACCTGGCGTCGGGGAAGTACGCCAGGGCCGGGTCGGACAGAGGCCACGATGCATGGGCACCGAGCCGGTCGAGTCCCGCATCAGATGATGTCGTGCAGAGCTTCATCTGTGGCCGCGGAGAAGTTCTCTTCGTGCGTCTGCTGGTATTCCTGCCACGCCGCCGAATCCCAGATCTCCAGGTAGTCAACCGATCCGATCACCACGCAGTCCTTCGACAGGTTGGCGTAGCGACGATGATCGGCCGACAAGGTGATCCGGCCTTGTGAGTCGGGGTGCTGTTCGTCGGTGGCCGCGGCCAGGTTGCGCAGAAATGCCCGAGCCTCCGGATTGCTCCGAGACGCCTGCGACGCCCGTCGTGCCAGCTTTTCGAACTCTGCGCGCGGGTACACGGCGAGGCTGTGATCTTGGCCTTTGGTGACCATCAACCCTCCTGCCAGCGCGTCGCGGAACTTGGCGGGCAGTGTGAGCCGCCCCTTGTCGTCGAGCTTCGGCGTGTAGGTGCCGAGAAACATCTCGCCACCTCCCGCGCCGTCCGGAGCCCCGGTCGCTCCGTTGCCGCCACTTTACCCCACAATCCCCCACATCACTCCATTTGATACCAAGATTTGTTCGCGCGTCCCCACCTAGCAGGGACATCGGTGACATTTCCACACCCTCGTTCGACATCGGGAGCTGTCCGGGCTGGTAAAACCGCAGCTAGAGGGGCAAGAACAAATCGGTGGGGCGCGGTGGGGCAGCAACCCAGCAGCTGACTCGGCCATGCCCACAAAAAAGGGGTAACCCGGTGTGGGCTACCCCTGGGGTCGGGACGTGGTGCTACTCGTCGAAACGACGGCGGAACCGATCCTCCATACGACTGGTGAACGAACCGCCGGAGCCTTTGGCGCGCTTCTGCCGCTGCTGTCCGACCTGGTCGGTGGCCGCACGGTCACGGCCGCCACCTGCCACGCGCGGGCCCGTGATCGCGAAGACCACGCCGCCGAACATGACGATGAAACCGATCACGGACAGAATCGCGAAGTCGCCGATCCGAGTGGCGGGGATCGCGATACCCGCCACCAGCATCGCCAGTCCGGCCACGAAAAGCGCTGCACCCTGAAGTCGACGGCGGGTGGACGGCGCGCGGAGCGTCCCACCGCGAACGCTCGAAGCGAACTTCGGGTCCTCGGCATACAGCGCGCTCTCGATCTGATCGAGCATGCGCTGCTCATGATCGGAGAGTGGCATTCGTCCCTCCCTCGGGGCCCAGGAGCCGATGCGACCGGTCTCAATCGTTCAAACTGATGTCCGCCCGCATTCACGGACGCCTAACAGTCATGATACGAGGTCAGTCTGAGCCGTACCACCTTGTTCGACGGTCGATTGTATGACGTGCACCGCCGCCGGTGAGCGACAGCTCGCTCGGTTCGATAATGGGGGCACGTGACCGCACGAGTTGGTCTGAGGACAGGAGCAAGTTGGCGACGTTTCTGATCGATCTGTCGCCGAGCGATATGCAACGGCGGCTCGGTGACGCGCTCGCCGTGTACGTCGACGCCATGCGCTATCCGCGTGGCACCGAAGACCAACGCGCATCGATGTGGCTCGAGCACACGCAGCGGGGTGGGTGGAAGGCGGTCGCCGCCGTCGAGGCGTCCGACCTCGACGGACCCGACGCGACTCCGCCTTCAGCCCCGGAACTGGCGTCGGCGTCGCTGCTCGGCATCGCGTACGGCTATTGCGGCGCGCCGGACCAATGGTGGCAGCAGCAAGTGGTCGCCGGCCTGCACCGGGTAGGCGCCGACCCGGCCCGCATCGCCGAGCTGATGTCGAGCTACTTCGAGCTGACCGAATTGCACATTCATCCCCGCGCGCAGGGGCGCGGACTCGGGGAGGCGCTCGCCCGCCGGCTGCTCGCCGATCGTGCCGAATCACAGGTTCTGCTGTCGACGCCCGAGATCAACGGCGAAGCGAACCGGGCCTGGCGGCTCTACCGTCGCCTCGGCTTCGCCGACATCATCCGGGGTTACCACTTCGCCGGCGATCCGCGCGCGTTTGCCATCCTGGGGCGGGCGTTACCGCTCTGATACCTCTCTCCCCCCTCGCCGAACTGCTCCGGTCTGGCACGATGACCACGTGCGCGCCCAGCATTCTCGGAAACGTCGGCTGCTCGCCGTGATGTTGCTGATCCTGATCGCCCTTCCGGCACTCGTCGGATGCGTTCGGATCAGGGCGTCGATGACGGTGTCGCCCGACGACAGGGTGTCGGGACAGATCGTTGCCGCGGCCAAGCCGCGCAACGACGACGACAAGGGCCCTCAACTCCTCAACAATCTGACATTCGCCAACAAGGTGGCGGTCTCCGAGTACAGCCGCGACGACTACGTCGGATCTCAAGCGGTGTTCTCGGACCTCACCTTCGCCGAACTCCCCCAGCTGGCCAACATGAACCGCGACGCCGCCGGGGTGGACATCGCGCTACGACGCGCCGGCGACCTGGTGATTCTCGAGGGCCGCGTCGACCTCACCTCACTGAGCGACTCCGAGGCCGACGTCTCGCTTTCGGTGTCTTTCCCCGGCGAGGTCACCTCGACCAACGGGACTCAGGTGTCCGCCGAGATCGTCGAGTGGAAACTGCGACCCGGTGTCGTCAGCACGATGAACGCCCAGGCCCGCTATACCGACCCGAGCGCCCGTTCGTTCACCGGCGCGGCGATCTGGCTCGCCGTGGGCTCATTCCTGGTTGCCGGGATCATCGGCGGACTCGCCTACTACAACCGCGACCAATCGCCCCGCGTCGGCGAGCGCCGCACCGAGTCCCCTTGACACCCCGCTCTGACTTGCTAAACCAGCAGGCGCAGGCTCTACTCTGAATGCACTCGGGGCGAATAGTGCACAAGGAAAGGGGCGCCCGCTGAGCGTGTACGCAGCGGCACCGTCAGCCGTCGAGTTGGCCAAAGCCGTGACCGAGCAACTGCGCGCCTATCTCGCCGAGCGCCGCGGCGAGTGCGCCTACATGGGCGCCGATTACGGCGAGCTGACCGCCGCGCTGGAAGAGTTCGTGCTGCGCGGCGGCAAGCGCCTGCGGCCGGCCTTCGCGTACTGGGGCTGGCGCGCGGTGGCCGACAGCCCCGACGACCGCGATGAGGAGCAGGCCCTGCGCCTGTTCTCCGCGCTCGAGTTACTGCACGCCTGTGCCCTCGTCCACGACGACGTCATCGACGCATCGGCGACCCGTCGCGGATTGCCGACCGTGCATCGGCTGTTTTCGGAGAAGCACCGCACCAACGACTGGCACGGAAACTCCGACCAATTCGGCCTGTCGGCAGCGATCCTGCTCGGTGACCTCTCGCTGGTCTGGGCCGACGACATCGTCGCGACGGTCGATCTGCCGATCGAGGCGCACCGTCGCGTGCACCGGATCTGGGGCGCCATTCGCACCGAGGTCCTCGGCGGCCAATACCTCGACATCGTGGCCGAGGCCAGCGGCGCCGAATCGGTGGCATCGGCGATGACGGTGAACATCTACAAGACTGCGTCGTACACGATTTCGCGTCCGCTGCAGCTGGGCGTCGCCGCGGCGGCGGACCGCCCGGACGTGCAGGCCGCCTTCCACGAGCTGGGCACCAATCTCGGTGTCGCGTTTCAGCTGCGCGACGACGTGCTCGGTGTGTTCGGCGACCCCGCGGTGACCGGAAAGCCCTCCGGCGACGATCTGCGTTCGGGTAAGCGCACCGTGCTGCTGGCCGAGGCGGTCGAGCTGGCCGAGAAGCACGATCCGGTCGGGGCCAAGATGCTCCGCACGTCCATCGGCACAGAGCTTTCCGACGCGCAGGTCAAAGATCTGTGTCTGCTCATCGAATCGGTCGGCGCACTGGCCGCGGTCGAGGACCGTATCGATGTGCTCACCCGCAGGGCACTCGCGATCCTCAACGTCGCAGCGATCGACAGCCAGGCCAAGACCGGCCTATCGGAGCTCGCCAGATTGGCCGCCAACCGGACCGCCTGACAATGACATCTTCGTCACCGGCGGCGCCGTCGGACACATCCGCCATCGGGCGAGGCATTTCGCGATTCGTCGCGTTCGCGACGTCGCCGGAGGCGAAACCCGCGCGGCTCGGCGCACTTGGCGCCGTGCTGATCGCCGCGGGCGGACTCGGCGCGGGCAGCACGCGCCTGCACGATCCCCTGCTGGAATCGCTGCACCTGTCATGGCTGCGTTTCGGTCACGGCCTGGTGCTGTCATCGGTGCTGCTGTGGGTCGGCGTGGCCTTGATGCTGTTGGCCTGGCTGCGGTTGGGCCGCAGCGTGATCGACCGCACCGCGACCGAGTACACCATGGTCGCGACGACGGCGTTCTGGCTGGCTCCGCTGCTGTTGAGCGTCCCGGTGTTCAGCCGCGACACGTATTCGTATCTGGCGCAGGGCGCACTCCTGCGCGACGGATTCGACCCGTACGTCGTCGGGCCTATCGAGAACCCGAACTCGTTGCTGGAGAACGTCAGTCCCATCTGGACGACCACAACGGCACCCTACGGACCCGCCTTCATCCTGGTGGCAAAGTTCGTGACCCTGGTGGTCGGCGAGGACGTGGTCGCGGGCACGATGCTGCTGCGGCTGTGCATGTTGCCCGGTTTGGCGCTGTTGATCTGGGCGGCGCCGCGGGTGGCCCGGCACGTCGGCGCCGACGGCGCTGCAGCACTGTGGATATGCGTGCTGAACCCGCTGGTGATCATCCATCTGATGGGTGGCGTACACAACGAGATGCTGATGGTCGGGCTGATGATGGCCGCGATCGCGCTCACCTTCAGCGGCCACCACTTCTGGGGGGTAAGCCTGATTGCCGTCGCGGTCGCCGTGAAAGCCACTGCGGGCCTTGCCCTTCCGTTCATGGTGTGGGTGTGGGCACGGGACCTGCGGCACCGGCGCGGCTATGGACCCGCCAAGTCGTTCACGGCGGCGACCGTCGCCTCGGCACTCGTGTTCGTCGCGGTGTTCGCGGTGTTGTCGCTGGCCGCCGGCGTCGGCCTGGGCTGGCTGACAGCACTCGCGGGTTCGGTGAAGATCATCAACTGGCTGACACTGCCGACCGCAGCGGCCAACCTGATCAACGTCATCGGCAGCATCTTCATGCAGGTGAACTTCTACGCCGTGCTCGACGTCGCCCGGATCATCGGCATCGCCATCATCGCGATCTCACTTCCATTGCTGTGGTGGAGGTTTCGTCACACCGACCGCGAGGCGCTGGTCGGTATCGCCCTGGTGATGGCCGTCGTGGTGCTGTTCGTGCCCGCCGCGCTGCCCTGGTACTACACCTGGCCGCTGGCGGTAATCTCAGCTCTGACACAGAGTAGGCGGTCGATCGCGATCATCGCGGGCTTGTCCACCTGGATCACGGTGATCTGGAAACCCGACGGAGCGCACGGCATGTACTCGTGGCCGCACGTGCTGCTGGCCACAGCTTGTGCGGCGGGCGCGTGGTACTCGCTCTACAAAACGCCGGCGGTCAGTACGGCACGACCCGCCGAGCCGTCAATAAGCTAGCGCCTGGGCTCGACGCACCACCTCACGGGCCTGGTGCGAGTGCAACGCGTCAACCGGCCGGGCATTGGCCTGCTTGTCGGCCGCCCCGTCCCTGCGGATCGTGAGCGACGAGTCCGGGGTGAACAGCCAGCGCACGATCTCGGTCTCGCGGTAGCCGCCGTCGTGCAGCAGGACAAGTAACCCGTGCAGGCTCTTCACGACGTGACCGGTGTCGTCGAAGAATATCTTCGGCACCACCACCGCGCCGTTGCGACGTACGCCGATGAGGTGTCCCTCCCTCAAATGCTGCTGCACCTTGGTCACCGGAACACCGAGCAGATCGGCGACGGCGGGCAGGTCGTAGACGGCCTCGCCGGGGTCAAGGACATCGTCGGCGGCCGGAATGCTGCTCACCCCATCGAGTCTAAGTCGAGGGGGCCGACTCGTAACATGTGTTTCGTGGAGACCCACCGGCAGTCGGCGCCGCTCGTCGGGACCGTGCTGGACGGTCGGTACCGCGTCGACAACATGATCGCCACCGGTGGCACGAGCTCCGTGTACCGCGGCCTGGACCTTCGTCTCGACCGTCCGGTGGCGCTCAAGGTCATGGAATCCCGCTACGCGGGCGACCAACAGTTCCTCACGCGTTTTCAGCGCGAGGCGCGCGCGGTGGCCCGGCTCAAGGATCCCGGCCTCGTCGCCGTCTACGACCAGGGCGCTGGAATTCCCGGCAGGCAGGCTCCTTATCTCGTCATGGAGCTCGTCGAGGGCGGCACCCTGCGAGAGCTGCTGCGCGAGCGCGGACCGATGCCCCCGCATGCCGTCGCCGCGGTGCTCAAACCGGTACTCGGCGGGTTGGCGGTCGCGCACGCAGCCGGTCTGGTGCATCGCGACATCAAGCCCGAGAACGTGTTGATCTCCGACGACGGCGAGGTCAAGATCGCCGACTTCGGTCTGGTTCGCGCGGTCGCCGAAGCCAAGATCACCTCCACCAGCGTCATTCTGGGCACCGCTGCCTACCTGTCACCCGAACAGGCCGGCACCGGTGACGCCGATCCCCGCAGCGATGTGTACTCGGTCGGCATCCTGGCCTACGAGCTGCTCACCGGCGTCACACCGTTCACCGGTGACAATGCGCTCACGGTCGCATACCAGCGGATGGATCACGATGTACCCGCGCCGGGAACGGTGATTGCCGGCGTACCAGCACAATTCGACGAACTCGTGCTGCACGCCACCGCCCGCGATCCGCAGCGGCGCTACACGGACGCCGGGGACATGGCCGATGATCTCGCCGAGATCGTCGACGACCTCGGCCTGCCCCCCTTCCGCGTGCCTGCGCCGAGCATTTCGGCTCAGCACGCTGCGGCGACCACCGTCGTCACCGCCGGCAAACCCCGGCCCGCGCCCCAACACACCCGTGAGCTCATTCTCGGCAACATCCCACCCCAAGAGCCCGAATATCAGCCAGTGTCAGGACACCACGCCGGTGTCGACCTCGACGAGTTCTACTGGGCGCGGCAACGCTCCAAGCGCGTGCTGCTGTTCTGGGTGATCGCCGTCATCACGCTGACCGGGCTGGTGGCCGCGGGCTCGTGGACGGTCGGCAGCAATATCGGTGCGTTGCTGTAGTCAGTCGCGCAGCATCTCCGCGACCAGGAAGGCCAGCTCCAGCGACTGCTGAGTGTTCAGTCGCGGGTCGCAGGTCGTCTCGTAACGCCCGGCCAGGTCCGAATCGGAGATGTCCTGAGCGCCGCCGAGGCACTCGGTGACGTTCTCGCCGGTGATCTCGACGTGGATGCCGCCCGGATGCGTGCCCAGCGCGCGGTGCACCTCGAAGAAGCCCTGCACCTCGTCGACGATCCGATCGAAGTGCCGGGTCTTGTAACCCGTCGACGACTCGTGGGTGTTGCCGTGCATCGGATCGCACTGCCAGATCACCTGATGCCCGGTCGCCTGCACCTTCTCGATGATCGGTGGCAGCAGGTCGCGGACCTTGTTGTTGCCGAAGCGCGTGACCAACGTCAACCGGCCGGGCTCGTTGTTCGGGTCGAGCCGTTCCACGTATTCGACGGCGAGCTCCGGGGTCATCGTGGGGCCGAGCTTCACGCCGATCGGGTTGGCGATCACCTCGGCGAACGCGATGTGTGCTCCGTCGAGCTGGCGGGTGCGCTCGCCCACCCACACGTAGTGCGCGGACAGATCGAACAACGCCTGCTCGCCCTCGCTGTTGTCGGCCAGCCGTAGCATCGCCCGCTCGTAGTCGAGCACCAATGCCTCGTGCGACGCGTAGATCTCGGCGGTCTGCAGGTTGGGATCGTTGACACCACACGCGTTCATGAAGCGCAGACCGCGGTCGATCTCGCCAGCCAGGGCCTCGTACCTGGCGCCGGCAGGTGACGTCCGGACGAATTCCCGGTTCCAGTCGTGCACGAGGTCCAACGACGCGAGCCCGCCCGATGTCAGGGCGCGGGTCAAGTTCATCGCGGCGCTCGCATTCGCGTAGGCGCGCACCAGCCGCGACGCGTCGTGCTCGCGGACCGCGGCGTCGGGAGCGAAACCGTTGATCATGTCGCCGCGGTAGGACTTCAGCCCCAGGGCGTCGGTGTCCGACGAGCGCGGCTTGGCGTACTGGCCCGCGATTCGGGCGACCTTGATCACCGGCATGCTCGACCCGTAGGTCAGGACGACGGCCATCTGCAGCAGGGTGCGGATGTTGCCCCTGATATGGGGTTCGGTGTTGTCGGCGAACGTCTCGGCGCAGTCGCCGCCCTGCAGCAGAAACGCCTCGCCGCGGGCCACGTCGGCCAGCAGGCTCTTGAGCCGCTCGATCTCAGAAGAAACGGTGATGGGCGGCACGCTCTCCAGGACGGTCCGCATCGCCTTGGCCTGTTCGGCGTCCCAGCTCGGCTGTTGGGCGGCGGGCTTGGCGAGTGCGGTGTCCAGGCGTTGCCGCAGCTCATCAGGCAGCGGCGGCAGCGCAGGCAGCTGGTCGATGGGTACGTCGACGGTCCAGTTCACCCGTCAATGGTAACTGGACGCCGATACCGGTTTTCACCGCTGGACTGGCACTTCGCCGGTCGTCATCAACTGGAAGCGCAACAGGTTGTGACGCGCGTCGACCAGGGCGTCGTGGGCGTCGCGTGGTCGCGGCGGCATCCGGGGCGATCCCCTCTCCTCCCAGAACTGCCGCAACTCCCGGGTGAATCGAGGAATCGCAGGCGGCAGATCGGTCATCGGGCCCCACAACTGACACAGCACGACGTGGTCGTAAGCCCCGACCCACGCCCACAGTTCGATCGGCTCGTCACCGTCGACGCCGAAGAAATCTTCCAGCTCCGAGCGGATCTGCCGACGCGAGCGCCATAGCTGCGACGACGGCGAAGGGAGTTTGGGCAGCACGTTCCTACGCACCCAGCTGCCCGCCCGTTCCGGGTTGAATTCCGTTGAAATACCGTAGTATTCGCGACCATCCTCGGCCGCGACGCCAATGGAGATCAGCTCGATCGTCCGGCCGTTGTCGATGAACTCGGTGTCATAGAAGTACCTCACGCCCCTGGCACTCCCGTCGCCGCCCGCGGCGCCGGGGCGGCGCGGATCTCACGGTCGAGTTCCTGGTTCACTTCGGCGTCTTCCGGGAAGCGCGGCTCGCCCGCGATCACGTGTTGCAGCCACAGCTTGGCCTGCACGACCGGTCGTCGCAGCCGGCGTTCGCGCTCCAGCGCGCGATGCATCTTCCTGGGGTGGTCGCCGTATCGCCAGCGGGCCCACGGCGCGTGTGGGCGGGACAGCCGGATCGCCCCGATGAAGAGCAGCGGGGTGATGAACATCCCCACCAAACCGGTCCAGACCTTCCCCTTGAGCAGGACGACGACCGCGAGCACCAGCGTGAGCACCGCAAGGGCGATCACGCTGGCCCTCGCCTCGACCGAGTGGTCGTTGCGCCAGATACCGATATCGAAGAAAGACAGCGGGTTGAACCCCAGGACGAGCAGTCCCGCAACGGCGACGGCAGCGAACACCGCGTCGACCGAAGTTCGCCCGTCCTCGGCCCAATACACGTCCTGCAAGTGCAGGATCAGCGCGAACTCATCGAGCACCAGCGCAGCTCCGATTCCGAAAAAGGTTGCCGCGACCGTGAATTCGGGTACTCCCCCGTTGACCGCCAAAGTCACCATCGACACACCGGAGATCATGACGAGTATCACACCGATAACCACGTGGTGGATGTGCAGTCCGCCGCCTGCAGAAATGTTGCGCGGCTGCCACCACTTGCGGGGCGCGTCGGAGTCGGCATGGCTGCGGATGTACCGCACGATCGTGCGCGTCACGAAGAACGTGAGAATGAACGCGACCAGGCAGAACACCAGCGGTATTCGGCTGTGTGGAATGCCGAAGTCGAGGTCGAACGTCGCGCGCACGGTCGAAAACTTACGCCGACCTGCGCGTGTCACGCCCGGGATACCCTCCGACGCGCCGGTGGCCACCGATAGTCTGGTCGCGAAATGAGTACGCGGCGGTCTCCCGGCAGGCTTGATTGGGGACGAATGCTCGCCTGGCGGCTGGTCCAGCTGCTCACCGTGGCGGCATTGGTCTGGGCTGGCTGGCGGCTGCTGGGGCACACCCCGTACCGCATCGACATCGACGTCTACCGGATGGGCGGGCAGGCCTGGCTCGACGGCCGGCCGCTGTACGCCGACGGTGTCATGTTCCACACTCGCGGCGGGCTCGACCTGCCTTTCACCTACCCTCCGCTGGCAGCTGTCCTGTTCGCGCCGTTTGCGCTCCTGTCGCTGGACGGTGCGAGCATCGCCATCACGCTGGCCACGCTGGTTCTGCTGATCGTCGCGACGACCATCCTGCTGACTCGACTGGACGTATGGCCGGATCCGGCGGACGGCAAGAGCGCTGTCACCTCGGAGCCGGCATGGCTGCGCCGGACCTGGCTGGCCGCGGCGATAGTGGCCCCCGCGGTCATCTACTTCGAACCGATCCGGTCGAACTTCGACTTCGGCCAGATCAACGTGGTGTTGATGACGCTGGTGATCGCCGATTGCGTCCCGCGCAAGACACCGTGGCCGCGCGGCATGCTGCTGGGGCTGGCGATCGCCCTCAAACTCACCCCTGCGGTGTTCCTGCTGTACTTCGTCCTCCGTCGGGACACCCGCGCGCTGCTCGTCACCGCGGCGTCTGCCGCGGCCGCCACGCTGGCCGGGGTGGCGTTCGCCTGGCGGGACTCGTTCGTGTACTGGACCGAAACTGTGCGCAACACCGACCGCATCGGCACTGCGACGCTGAACACCAACCAGAACATCGCGGGTGCCCTGGCCCGGTTGGGCCTCGGCGAAGGCATGCGATTCGTGTTGTGGACCGTCACCTGTCTGGCGGTGCTGGCGCTGACGGTGTGGGCCGTGCGACGCGTCTTGAAGGCCGAGCAATCGGTGCTCGCCCTGATCTGCGTGGCGATGTTCGGGCTGGTGGTGTCGCCGGTCTCCTGGTCGCATCATTGGGTGTGGGTGCTGCCCGCCGTGCTGGTCACCGGCATCGTGGCCTACCGCCAGCGGCACGTGGCCCTGGGGGTTGTCGCCGCTGCGGGCGTCGCGCTGATGATCTGGAGCCCGATCCCGCTGATGCCCGAACACCAGGAAACCGCGGCTTCGCTATGGCGGCAGCTGGCCGGCGGTTCCTATGTGTGGTGGGCGATCGCGGTGATTGTCGTGTCGGGCACGATGTCGTGGCGCCAGACCCAGGGCTCCGATACCGCCCTCGACGAGGCGCGTGTCCCCGCGGTCAACTAACCGGCGGCAACTTCGGGCATACGGGCCGACGGCTTCGCCGTGGCATCCGCCTTGCCTTCCTTGACATCGGCGGCGTACAGGTCGACATATTCCTGCCCGGACAGCCGCATGAGCTCGTACATCACCTCGTCGATCACCGCGCGTTCGATGAACCTGTTACCCGCCAGACCCTCGAACCGGCTGAAATCCATCGGCTTGCCGAACTTCACCGTCACCCGGCCGAAGCGCCACCCCTTTTTTCCGGGTGGATTGACGACATCGGTTCCTATCATCGCGACCGGAATCACCGGAACGCCCGTCTCCAGCGCCAGTCGCGCCAGACCCGTCTTGCCCTTGTACAGCCGTCCGTCGGGCGAGCGGGTGCCCTCGGGATACATCCCGAGCAGCTTGCCCTCACTGAGGACGCGGGCGGCTGTGCTCAATGCGGCCTGGGCACTGTCGGCGTCGGAACGGTCGATCGGCACCTGGCCCGCGGCGGTGTAGAACCACCGCTGGAACCACCCTTTGAGCCCCGTTCCGGTGAAGTACTCGGCCTTGGCCAGGAAGGTGATCCTGCGGCGGACCACAAGAGGCTTGAAGAAGCTATCGGCAACCGCTAGGTGGTTACTGGCGAGGATCGCGGGCCCTGAGCGCGGAACATAGTCCAGCCCTTCGACTTTCGGCCGGCCGAGCAGCGACAGCAAAGGGCCCATGAAGATGTACTTGAACAGCCAATACCACATGGGCCCCTCCTGATGATCGAACACACCTCGGTGTTCTGCGACAACTGTACCCACGCACCGGGCACGCGACCACAGGGCAGCCTCGGCGACGCGAGAATGAACTCAGCTACTCCTCGACCGTTACCGGAATGTGCTGATAGCGCCCGGGTCCCGGTGGTGCGGGCCCGTCACCGTCGGGCGGATCCGGCGGCGACGGCGGGCCGTCCGGAGACGGAGGCGGCGCGCCACCCGACTGGCCGGATTGCGCAGAGTCTTCGATGAGCGCCCTCACCACGGTGAGCAGCGCGACGCTGTGATCAGCGATGACCGTCAGCAATGGATGCTGTTCGCCCGACGCCAGCGCGGCCAGTGCGCACACCGGGCACCACACCTGCTGGCACTTGCCGGGGGTGGCGTCGGGGGCGGCGGCGCGCGCCGCGGCCATTCGCAGCGCGGGGTCAAGTCGATCCAGGATGGTCTGCGCCAGCTGCCGCAGCTCCGGACCGATGTCGGAGTGTTCGCCGTTCACTGAGGCCACACCTCCGGATTCGGTCGGAACCGCACTGTCAGTTCACTGCCTCGCAGCTGCGCGTCGATGACGATGCAACGACGTAGTACCGAAGCGAGTCGAACACGGCGTCGCATCCCACCGACACCGATGATCAAGTCATCGTCGACCCGCCCGAGCGCGAGGGCAGCTGAGTCGACCTGCGGCAACTCTAGCCGCATTCGGTAGACGGCCTCGAGACCGGCGCCGGATTCCCTGTCCACGATCGGCCGCAGCGGACCAGGGGGCGGTGAACCGTCACGCCTGCGTGCGGCGTCCAGCAGCTCGCCCAGTGCTTTCGGGCCGATCGGCTCGCCGGCCAGATGCGGAACGAGGACGAGCTGTACGTCGCCGATCATGCCGTCCAGTTCATCGAGCACCGACTGCTGCTCGGAGATCCGTTCGGAGTACCAGTCAAACGCGGGATGATCGGGCAGGTTGCGGTACTCGTATGAATCGTCTTGCACCAGAATCTGGTTGACGATCAACTCGTCGATCCGGACGCCCATCAACGCCAGCGAGCCCAGCGTGCGCGCCGCCTCGGCGGCGACCACCCGTTCCGCGGTCATCACCAGATGGGCGCTCAGTACCGACCCGTCGGTGAGCAGCGCGCTCAACCGCTCGGTGCCAGCGCCGATGCGTTCGACGAGTCCCACCACCGCAGCCGTACGCGCGTCGTCGGTGCCGGACAGCCGGCGGTGCCGCGGCCAGGCGCGCTCCAGATAGAGCGCGAACGTCGCGGGCAGCGTGAGCATGCGCAGTGCATCGGCGGTCGACGCGCAGTCCACCACGACGTGATCCCACCGACCAGCGGCCGCCAGCTCGCCGACCTCGTGCAAACCGAGCACTTCCTGGATACCTGGCAGCGCTGAAAGTTCTTCGGGGGCAACGTTTCCCAGATCCGACTCGGGAAATCTACCGGCCAGCATGCCGGCGATCTCGCGCCAGTGGGTTTCCAGCAGTGCCAGCGTGTCGAGTGCCAGCGCGTCGAGGAGACCGCCCGCGTCGGTGCCGTTGTCGAGGTCGGCGAAGACCCTGGTGGGTTCTCGTCGCCCGGTCGGAGTGATCGGCGCGCCCAGCACATCTCCGATCGAGTGCGCTTGATCCGTCGACACGAGCAGCACCCGCATGCCCGCGCGGGCGTCGCGCACGGCGGTGGCGGTTGCCAGAGTCGACTTCCCGACACCGCCCTTGCCGACGAAGAGACTGATCCGAGCCACCGGCGGGCCCGGATTCACACCGTGACGGGGTGGCGGGAGGTCACTCAGCCTCGGCTCGTTTCTTGAGGTCCTTCAACGCGGTGTCGGTGAGCCGCCGTTCAGCCTTTCGCTTCAACAGCCCGATCATGGGGATGATCAGGTCCACCGACAGCTCATAGGTAACGTCGGTTCCAGACCCCTTGGGCGACAACCGATATGCACCGTTCAACGACTTCAGCAGCGAGCTGGACACCAAGGTCCACTCCACCGAGCCGCGCTCGACCTGCTTCCAGTCGTATGCCAGCACCATCGTGTCCTTGAGCACGGCCGCGTCCAAAACCAGTCGCGCCGTCTTCGGATACCCCTCCGGGCCTGCCTCGAGGACCTCACAGTCCTTGTACTCGTTGACCCACTCCGGATAGGACGCGATGTCGGCGATGACACCCATCACCCTTGACGGGTCGGCATCAATGTAGATGGTCTGCGCCGTCTTGTCCGCCACTGCCTTCTTCTCCGTCTATCTGCCGATGGCCCAGAATGTACCCCGCTCGGAGGTGTTGAACCCAAGTCTCACGCCAGCCGGGATACCCCGACCGGGCGCGTCGCCTCCAGGCGGCGCTTCACCTCGAACGCCATGCCTTTGCCCGCTACCCGCCGCTGATGGTTCATTTTGGCGAGGTTCATCTTCTGTAGCTGCCAGGCCGCCACGCCCGACGGTTCTGCGTGCAGGAAATAATGCAGGATCACCCCGTCCAGGGCGGGTTGCAGCCAGACTTCCATCGTGCCGGTGAGCGCGCCGGCGACCGTCCACCGGTGACCGACCTCACCGCGGTCCTCGACCACGGTCAGCCGCAGGTCAGGCCACCAGCGGCGCCAGTTGGCGGGGTCGCCGACCGCCATTCCCACCTCGACGGGGTCCGCGGAGACAAACGTCTCGTCGGCGATCTGGATGCTGTGCATGGCCTACAAGCTATACATGCGTGCGCCGGTCGGTGTCGACGGAGGCCGACTACGCTGTTGAGCGGCAAAGCCGCTAGTCGAGAGGCCATGATCGTGCGCGAGTTCAGTGTCCCCGCTTCATTCACCGTGGGTGAGCACGACAACGTCGTCAGCTCCGTCTTCAGCCACGAGCGTGACGATCCCGACCACGTGATCTTCCAGCGCCTCGTCGACGGCGTATGGACCGATGTCACGTGCAGGGAGGCCGCCGATCAGATCCGTTCGGCGGCACTGGGCCTGATCGCCGAGGGCGTGGCGCCCGGTGATCGCGTCGCCATCCTGTCGGCCACCCGGTACGAGTGGGTGATCCTGGACTACGCGATCCTGGCAATCGGCGCGGTGACCGTCCCGATTTACGAGACCTCATCCCCCGACCAGGTGCGCTGGGTATTGGAGGATTCCGGCGCGGTGCTGGCCTTCGTCGAGATCGAGGCGCATGCGTTGATGGTCAAAGCGCTGCTCGACGAGTTGCCCGCGCTGCGCAAGGTGCTCGTGATCGAGTCGACGGCGCCGTCGGCCGTGGACGCACTGGCCGACGCCGGCGCATCGGTGGATCGCAAGCAGCTCGACGAGCGGTTGGCGGGCATCCGCTCCACCAATCCGGCCACCCTGATCTACACCTCGGGCACCACAGGCCGCCCCAAGGGCTGCCAACTGACCCATTCCAACCTGCTGTACGAGACGCGCGGTGCGTCGGCCTCCTTCCCCAGCCTGCTGCGCAAAGGTGAGCGGCTGCTGGTGTTCCTTCCGTTGGCGCACGTCCTGGCGCGCGCGCTGTCCATGACGGCATTCGCGAACGGGGTCACCATCGGCTACACGAGCGACATCAAGAATCTGGTACCGATGTTCGGGCTGTTCAAGCCGACGGTCATCGTGTCTGTCCCCCGCGTCTTCGAAAAGGTCTACAACACTGCGGAATTGAACGCTTCGGACTCGGGGAAGGGTGCGATCTTCGCGAGGGCGGTGCAGACCGCGATCGAGTGGAGTCAAGCCCAGGACACCGGCGGGCCGGGCCTGCTGCTGCGGGCCAAGCACGCGTTGTTCGATCGGCTCGTGTACGGCAAGCTGCGCGCCGCGACCGGCGGCGACTGCCGGGCGTCCATCTCCGGCGGTGCCCCGCTGGGTGCGCGTCTTGGCCACTTCTACCGCGGCATCGGGCTGACGATCTACGAAGGCTACGGGCTGACCGAGACCAGCGCCGCGATCACCGCTAACCGGATCGGCGAGCTGAAAATCGGCACCGTCGGAAAACTTCTGCCTGGCAACAGTATGGCGGTCGCCAACGACGGCGAGCTGTTGGTCAAGGGCGGCGTGGTGTTCGACGGCTATTGGCGAAACGAGACCGCCACACGCGAGGCGATCGTCAACGGCTGGTTCCACACCGGGGACCTCGGACACATCGACGACGATGGGTTCCTGTCCATCGTGGGCCGCAAGAAGGAAATCATCGTGACAGCCGGCGGTAAGAACGTCGCACCGGCAGTGCTCGAGGACCAGTTGCGCGCACACCCGCTGATCAGTCAGGCGATGGCCGTCGGCGACGCGAAGCCGTTCATCGCTGCGCTCATTGCCATCGACCCTGAGGCGTTTGACGTCTGGAAGGCGCATCACGGCAAAGACGCAAAGGCCTCGGTGGAGGACTTGACCGACGATCCCGACCTCGTCGCGGAGATCGACCTCGCCGTCAAGAACGCCAACCAGGCGGTGTCGAAGGCCGAGGCGATCCGCAAGTTCCGCATCTTGCCCGTCGACTTCACGGTCCTCACCGGCGAGTTGACACCGACGCTGAAGGTCAAGCGCAAGGTGGTGGCCGAGAAGTTCGCCACCGACATCGACGGTTTGTACGCGAAGGACTAGAGCAGGTCGGACAACCTGGCGGCCTGGTCCTTCCACTGCCAGTTGTCGACGGCCCAGCGCCGACCGGCCGCCCCCATCCGGGCGGCCCGGTCGGGATCGGCGAGCAGATCGCCGACGGTCGCCGCGATCGCCCCGACGTCCCAGCCGTCGACCACCGTGCCCGTCTCACCGTCGAGCACGGTCTCCGGCGCACCGCCTGACCTGCCGGCCACGACGGGCACTCCGCACGCCGACGCCTCCAGATAGACGATGCCCAGACCTTCGACGTCCAGGCCGGCTCCCCTGGTCCGGCACGGCATCGCGAACACGTCAGCCATCGCATGATGGGCTGGTAATTCCTCGCCAGGCACGCCGCCGGTGAACACCACATGATCGGACACTCCGAAGTCGTGCGCGAGGCGCCGCAGGGATTTTCCGTAGGGGCCACCGCCGACGATCACCAAAGCGGCACCGTGCACACGTTGCCGGATCGCGGGCAGCGCCCGGATCAACATGTCCTGGCCCTTGCGCGGCACCAGTCGCGACAGGCAGACCACGACGGGGCGACCGCCCAGCCCGTAGCGGGCCCGCAGCTGCGCGCGTGCGATCTCGTCCGGCACGAACCGCTCGGTGTCCACACCCGGCGGCAGATGCTCGAGCGCCGCATGCGGACCGAACGCCGATGCGAACCGCCGCCTGGTGTAGCGGCTGACGTATGTCACCGCGTCGGTCCCGGATCCGATGCGCCGCAACGCCGTTCGGGCCAGCGGGAGCATCGACCATCCCACCTCGTGACCATGGGTACTCGCGATCACCCGGGCGGCGCCCGCGTCACGGGCCATTGGCGCCATCAGCGCCAGCGGTGCCGCCGCGCCGAACCACACGGTGTCGGCGTGGTGGAGCTCGATGAGTCGCCGCATCCGGCCCGCGACCGACGGTTCGGGCAGCATCAGCGTGGTCGGATGCCGCACCACCTCGTAGTCGGCGGCCCGGTCGAACTCGTCGGAGCCCTTCCACTTCGGTGCGTACACCGTCAAAGTGTGGGCACCCGCGTCGACCAGGTGGCCCACGAATTCCTGCAGGTACGACTGAATGCCGCCACGTCTGGGTGGAAAGTCATTGGTAACCAGCAGGACCCGGCTCATAGCCCGTCACGTTATTCCCCCTACCTGCCGGGGTGGCGGTGCCCCCAGGTCAGCCACTGCCGCCATGCGGCTAGCACTGCGGTGAGGTCCGTTCCGAGGGCGTCTTGCACCGCAGCGGCGGCGTCGGGGTGGCCGTGTCCGCTGGCCCGCACGTAGAGGTCCTTCAGTGCTGCGGTGCCGTAGGTGTCAGCCACGAACCGGCTGAACCACCAGGCACGGTCGTAGGCCAGCGAGCGGTCGGGTCCGCTGAGCTCCGCGTCGGTCGGCAGTCCTGCCCCTGCCACGGCGTCGGCGTCCTCGGGCAGCGGCGTGGGCGGGCGGGCGACGAAGTCGGCCACGCCCTCGGTGAGCCACTGCGGCGCATCGGCTGCGGTCGCGTCGCGTGCCGCGTAGTGGAACAGTTCGTGGCGCAAAACGATTCGCAGCGATTCATCGCTCATCTGCGCAGCGCCGGGTGCGAACATGATCCGTTCGCCGGTGGTGGTGGCCGCGGTGTGGGAGTCGCCGCCGCCGACCGCGGCGAACTGTTCTTCGGTGCCCGCCGCCACCAGGACGATCTCGCGCGGCCAGTCAGGTCCCCAGAATCCGGTGACGGCGTCCGCCGCGTCGTCCAGCTCCGCGGAGATGCGACGCAGCAGTGGCGCGGTGCGCTCGCCGAGACCGATCAAGCGCACGGTGCGGCCGTCTCGCAGCGTCTGCGGGGTCGGCGCCGAGGAGGGCGTGGCGAATGACTCCGCAGCGGCCATAGGCGGATCGGGCTGAGTTGGTCCGGTGTTGCCGAGTAAAAGCAGTCCGCAGACCAGTTCGGCGATCAGGACCGCGGCGAGAGTGGTTCTCGTCTTTGCGTGCGAGAGGCGATCTGCTACTCGCCGGCGCTGATCCTCGACGGTCAGTAGCGGCGGACGTTGTAGATCGGCGCGTTGTCCACCGGGGCGACGCGCACCGGCGTGCCATAGGTCGAGGCGTGAACCATCATTCCGTTGCCGATGTAGATCGCGGTGTGGGATGCGTCGGAGTAGTAGTTGACGACGTCACCCGGCTGCATCTGGTCGACGGAAACCGGCGTTCCGCCGTTGGCCAGCGCCTGACTGGAGTGCGGCAGCGAGATGCCCGCCTGCTGGAACGACCACTGCACCAGCCCGGAGCAGTCGAACGCGTTGGGGCCGGATCCGCCCCACGAGTAGGGCGATCCGATGCGGCTCAGCGCGGCCTGGATGACGGTGGTGCCGTGGCCACCGACCGGCGGCGCCATGTCACCGGGCGGAATGCCGGGGGCCGGAACCGCGCCGGCGGGCGGCGGAGCGATGCCAGGAGGAGCGGCGGCGAGTATCGCCGGGTCGCCCGGGGGCGCCGCAGCGGGCGGCGGCGGGATCGGGGGCACGGGCGGCATGGCGGCCAGGGCCTCGCGCTGGTTCGGCGTCAACGCCTCGTACTGCGACTTGACGATCGCGATCTCGACCTGCAGCTTGCTCTGCTTGGACTGCAGATCAGCACGGACGGCGGCGGCCTGCTCGGCGGCGGTCTTCGCCTCGGCGGCCGACTTCGCCGACGCTTCCTCGGCGGCGGCGGCCTGTGCGCTGGCCTCCCGGAAGCTCTTCATCTGTGACGACATTTCAGCGGCCATCACCCGCTGTACCGACATCTGGTCGATGAGACCCTGCGGCGACGAGGCGGTCAGCAAGGCGTTCATGCCGTCGGGGCGGCCACCCATGTACTGCGACGCTGCGATCTTGTTGACTCCGGTCTGGAACGTCACCAGTGCAGACCTGGCGGAATCCAGCGCACCCGCGTCGGCGGCGTGCTTGGCCTCCGCGGCCTCTTGCGCCGCCAGCTTGTCGTTCAGATCCAGTTGCGCGGAATGCATGGCCTCGGTGGTCTGCTCGGCCTGCCGCGACAGTTCATTGAGCTTGGCCAGCGCGTCATCGGCCGGATCGGCCTGCACACCCGAGGCGAGAATTCCGCCGAACACCATGAGGCCGGCTATCGCACCGATTGCGGGTCGCTTAAGAACACGAGTGAACCATTGCGTGCGGTCGAGCCTCAAGATTGCGTCCTTCAACTGCCGTGACGGGCCATGTCGAGCTGCGCTTAGGTCTCAGACAGGTTACGAAACGGCATCGCTCTTGTCCAACAGAAGACGCAAATTTAACAGGCGGCGCCACACCTGCAACACCCGGCCCAACTGTGGCGTGTTGTCACGCCACGCCAGAGTTATTGCGGCCGTGGATCGGAACGAGTCGAAGACGTGGCGCCAACCCCACGTCAGCGAGTACCTCGAGCGCCCGACGTTCGTCGTCGAGCAAAGTTTCGGGGACGCCCAGTAGCACGCTGACGACGCAGTCCTGACAGCCGGGGCCCCGCACTGCGCAGTCATCGCAGTCGATGGTGACAGTGCCCGTGTCGGGCACCTCGTCGTTATCAAACATTCCGCAGTCCTCCTGCTCGGTGTTGCCCGCACGGTATCCGCGGGCACCGACAACCGACTTCGGTCGGCGTGGCAAAGCCCAGCCTGGCGGCATTTGTCGGTCCGGTTCCCTACCGTCAGCGCATGGGCCAGCTCAGCTTCGCTGACGTCGTGGGGGAACCTCCCGCCCGATGGGCAGGGGGACCGATGGCTTTCAACACCGATGTGTCATTGCGCGAAACGACGTTCGTCGTCGTCGACCTCGAGACCACGGGTGGCCGCGCCAGCGGCGAGAACCACGACGCCATCACCGAGATCGGTGCGGTCAAGGTGCGCGGCGGCGTGGTGCTGGGCGAGCTCGCCACCCTCGTCGACCCGGGCCGCAGCATCCCACCCCAGATCGTGTCGTTGACCGGCATCACCACGGCCATGGTGTGCGATGCCCCGACGATAGATTCGGTGCTCCCCGCGTTTCTCGAATTCGCGCGCGGAGCGGTGCTGGTCGCCCACAACGCCGGCTTCGACGTCGGGTTCCTGCGCGCGGCCGCCGAGCGCGCTGAGATCGTCTGGCCCCGGCCGCCGGTCTTGTGCACGGTGCGCCTGGCCCGCCGCGTGCTCACCCGCGACGAGGCACCCAGTGTGCGCCTCTCGGCGCTGGCCCGGCTGTTCAGGGCTTCCACCACCCCGACGCACCGCGCGCTCGACGACGCCCGCGCCACCGTCGACGTGCTGCACGGGCTCATCGAGCGCGTGGGCAACCAAGGCGTCCACACCTATACCGAGCTGCGGTCGTACCTGCCCGACGTGTCGCCCGCGCAGCGCCGCAACCGCCATCTCGCCTCGTCATTGCCCCGGCGGCCCGGCGTGTACCTGTTCCGCGGACCCGCGTCGGAAGTCTTGTATGTGGGCACTGCCGTCGATCTGCGCCGTCGGGTCGGCCAGTACTTCAACGGCGCGGACCCGCGTACCCGCATCAAGGAGATGGCGTCGCTGGCCACGGCGGTCGACCACGTCGAGTGCGCGCACGATCTGGAGGCCGGTGTCCGGGAACTGCGACTGCTCGCCGCGCACTCACCGCCCTACAACCGCCGCTCGAAGTTCCCGCACCGATGGTGGTGGGTGGTGCTGACCGACGAGGCGTTCCCACGTTTTTCCGTCGTCCGTTCGCCAAAGCACGCCTCCGCCGTCGGCCCGTTTCGCGCCCGCGCCGACGCGGTACAGACCGCCGCATTGCTGGCCCGCTTCACCGGCGTGCGGACCTGCTCGGCACGGCTGGGCCGCTCCGCGCTGCACGGTCCGAAGTGCCCCGAACACGAAGTCTCACCGTGCCCCGCCCCGCGCGACATCAATGCCGCCGAATACGAAGGCACGCCGACCCGGGCCCGCGACCTGATCGACGGCGCCGACAGCAGCGCGCTGGCCGACGTGCTGTCTCACATCACCGACCTCGCAAGCCGCGGGCGCTACGAAACCGCTGCGCGGTGCAGGGATCACGCCGCTACTGCCATCGACGTGCTCTGGCGTGGTCAGCGGCTACGCGCACTCGCCGACATCAGCGAGATCGTCGCGGCGCGTCCGGACGGCGCCGGCGGCTGGCGTCTCGCCGTCATCCGCCACGGGCAGCTAGCGTCGGCGGGTAACGCAGGCCGCGGCGTTCCGCCCATGCCGGTTGTGGACGCGATATGCGCTGGCGCACAAGCGATTCTGCCTAGTCAGGCGCCACTCGGCGGTGCACTCGTCGAGGAGACCGCACTCATCGCGCGCTGGCTCTCCCAGCCGGGTGTCCGGATCGTGCGCGCGGAAACCGGTTACGCCTCACCGGCGGGCTCGGCGGGTCGATTCGCGGGCTGGGCCGCGGCCGCGCGGTCGGCGCGCGTCGCCGCTGAACAACTGACCGAAACCCGTTCCGAATCAGAGCTTCTGACCGAACCCCACCCAACGCGCGAGCAACTTTTCGGCAGCCCCCGAGTCGATGGTCTCGGCAGCCCTCGCCAGGCCCGACTCCCACGCGGGCACCCATTGGGCGTCGCTGGCTAGCCCGGCATGGGCCACCATCGCGCCAGCCGCATTGAGCACCACAGCATCACGCACCGCGCCCTTGGCGCCGCCGAGCACCGCCCGCACCGACTCGGCGTTCGCCTCCGCGTCACCGCCGACGAGCTCGGACAGTTGCGCGCGGGCGAACCCGAACGCCATCGGATCGAACGTCAGCCGCTCGACAGTGCCGGCCTGAACTCGCCAGATGGTGCTCGTCGTGGTGGTGGTCAGCTCGTCAAGACCGTCATCGCCGTGCACCACCAGCACGCTGGAGCGGCGGGCGGCGAAAACGCCGGCCATCACCTCGGCCAGGTCCGCCCACGCGCAGCCGATCAGACCGGCCCGCGGCGAGGCCGGATTCGTCAGCGGCCCAAGCAGATTGAAGACGGTGGGCACACCGATCTCGCGCCGCACAACGCCAGCATGCCGGTAGGACGGATGGAATTGCGGCGCGAAACAGAATCCGATACCGACCTCAGCGACGCTGCGCGCGACATCCTCGGGACCCAGGTCGATCCGCACCCCGAGCGCCTCGAGAGTGTCGGCACCACCTGAGAGCGACGATGCGGCCCGGTTGCCGTGCTTGACCACCGGCACACCGGCGGCGGCCACGACGATCGCGGCCATCGTCGACAGGTTCACCGTGTTGGAACCGTCGCCTCCGGTGCCGACCACGTCGACCGTCTCGTTGCCGATCGTCTCCGTCGGAACCCGGCGCGCATGTTTGAGCATGATGTCGGCCATCTCGGCCACTTCTGCGGGCGTCGGGCGCTTCATTTTCATGGACACGCCGAAGGCGGCGATCTGAGCTGGAGTGGCCGCACCGGTCATGATCTGATCCATCGCCCAGCCGGCCTGCCCGGTGGCGAGCGCCTGACCTGTGGTTAGGCGGCCGAGGAGTTGGGGCCAGGTGGGGGAATCAGCGGAAGTCACGCGCTGATTATGACCAATTGCTCACCCGGGTGGAGTTCAACAACTACAAAGCGTCATACTTGCTTCTGTGACGAGCGCTGTAGGCACCTCGGGGACCGCTATCACGTCGCGAGTTCATTCCCTGAACCGGCCGAACATGGTCAGTGTCGGAACGATCGTCTGGCTCTCCAGCGAGCTGATGTTCTTCGCCGGGCTGTTCGCGATGTACTTCACCGCCCGCTCGCAGGCCGGGGGCAACTGGCCACCCGAGCCGACCGAGCTGAACCTGGTCCAGGCCGTTCCGGTGACGCTGGTGCTGATCGCCTCGTCGTTCACCTGCCAGATGGGCGTGTTCGCCGCCGAGCGCGGTGACGTCTTCGGGCTGCGTCGCTGGTATGTCATCACGTTCCTGATGGGTCTGTTCTTCGTCCTCGGCCAGGGCTACGAGTACATCCAGCTCGTCCACCACGGCACCACGTTGTCCAGCAGCGCCTACGGCTCGGTCTTCTACCTGGCCACCGGATTCCACGGCCTGCACGTCATCGGCGGGCTCATCGCATTCCTCTTCCTGCTGGCCCGAACCAGGATGAGTAAGTTCACGCCTGCTCAGGCCACCGCGGCGATCGTCGTCTCGTACTACTGGCACTTCGTCGACATCGTGTGGATTGCCCTGTTCGCCGTCATTTACTTCGTTCGGTGATCGGCTCGCCGATGCGTCCGCTGAGGGGTTCGAAGAGAAGGGGTTCGATGACCGAGAAGGCCACCGGAACCGGCAAACCGGCGACGATCAAGCGTCGTCGGCTACGCCGCCGCCTGTCAGCGGCGATGCTTCTGCTCGTCGGGCTGGGGTTCGCCGGTGGTCTGGCGGCGACACTGACCCCGACCCCGCAGGTCGCGGTCGCCGACGAGTCGCAGTCGGCTCTGCTGCGTACCGGCAAGGAACTGTTCGACACCTCTTGCATCACATGCCACGGTGCGAACCTGCAGGGTGTGGCCGACCGCGGACCCAGCCTCATCGGAGTCGGTGAAGCCGCCGTCTACTTCCAGGTGTCCACCGGCCGTATGCCCGCCATGCGTGGTGAAGCCCAGGCACCGCAGAAGCCCCCACAATTCGACGCCGAGCAGATCGACGCCCTCGGCGCATTCGTGCAGGCCAACGGTGGCGGACCCGTGGTGCCACGCGACGAGAACGGGGGTATCGCCAACGAGTCGCTGCTGGGCAGCGACGTCGCCCGCGGCGGTGACCTGTTCCGGCTGAACTGCTCGTCGTGCCACAACTTCACTGGCAAGGGCGGCGCGTTGTCGTCGGGTAAGTACGCACCCGACCTCTCGGGCGCCAATCCTGCCCAGATCTACACCGCGATGCTGACCGGACCCCAGAACATGCCCAAGTTCTCCGATCGGCAGCTGTCGCCGGAGGAAAAGCGGGACATCGTCGCCTACGTCCGGATGGCCAGCACGGCTCCTGACCCGGGTGGCTACGGACTCGGCGGTTTCGGCCCGACGTCCGAGGGCATGGCAATTTGGATCATCGGCATAGTGGCCGTCGTCATCGTGGCCCTGTGGATCGGAGCGCGAGCATGAGTGACGGCGACGGCAGCAACGATCACGTCAAGGGAACCGACACGCCCGGACAGCAGGGCGTCCCCGGACAGCCGACCGACGCCGAGCTCGCCGCGATGTCGCGTGAAGAACTGCTGGCGCTCGGCGGCAAGATCGACGGTGTCGAGATCGTCTACAAGGACGAGCGCTGGCCAGTTCCCGGGACCAGGGCCGAGAAGCGCGCTGAGCGCCTAGTCGCGTATTGGCTTATGCTCGGCGGTCTTTCGGGCCTCGCGCTGCTCGTGGTCTTCCTGTTCTGGCCGTGGGAGTACCGCAGCGGAGCCGACCCCGACCACCTTTGGTACGACCTCGCCACCCCCATGTACGGGTTGACGTTCGGGCTGTCGATCCTCGCGATCGGCATCGGCGCGGTGCTGTATCAGAAGAAGTTCATCCCCGAGGAGATCTCGATCCAGGAGCGCCATGACGGCAGCTCCCCCGAGATCCAGCGAAAGACGGTGGTTGCCAACCTCTCTGACGCCCTCGAGTCGTCAACCATCAAGCGGCGCAAGCTGATCGGCCTGTCGCTCGGAGTCGGCCTCGGCGCGTTCGGCCTCGGCACGCTGGTGGCGTTCGCGGGTGGTCTGATCAAGAATCCGTGGAAACCGGTGGTGCAGACCGCCGAAGGCAAGAAGGCCGTGCTCTGGACGTCCGGTTGGACGCCGCGCTTTGAGGGCGAAACCATCTTCCTTGCCCGCGCCACCGGCAACGGCACCTACGCCAAGATGCGCCCAGAGGACATCGACGCCGGCGGCATGGAGACCGTCTTTCCGTGGCGCGAGTCCGACGGTGACGGCACCACCGTCGAGTCGCATCACCGGCTGGCCGAAATCACCATGGGTGTGCGCAACCCGGTCATGCTGATCCGCATCAAGCCGATCGACCTGCCGAGGGTCGTCAAGCGAAAGAACCAGGAGAGCTTCAACTTCGGCGATCTGTTCGCGTACACCAAGGTGTGCTCGCACCTGGGTTGCCCGTCGTCGCTCTACGAACAGCAGACCTACCGCATCCTCTGCCCGTGCCACCAGTCGCAGTTCGACGCGTTGCACTTTGCGAAACCCATATTCGGCCCGGCTGCGCGGGCGCTGGCGCAGCTGCCCATCACCATTGATCAGGACGGATACCTGGTCGCCAACGGCGACTTCATCCAACCCGTCGGCCCGGCATTCTGGGAGCAAACAAATTGAGTCCGAAACTGCCAAAACCGCCAAGCATGGCCGAGATCGCGGCCGGCCAGGGTAACGCCATCGACTCGCGCTACCACCCATCGGCGGCCGTCCGCCGGCAGCTGAACAAGGTATTCCCGACCCACTGGTCGTTCCTGCTGGGTGAGATCGCGCTGTACAGCTTCATTGTGCTGCTGCTCACCGGTGTGTACCTGAGCCTCTTCTTCGATCCGTCGATGGCCGAGATCGTCTACGACGGTGTGTATCAGCCGCTACGCGGTATCGAGATGTCGAAGGCCTACGCGTCGACACTCGACATCAGCTTCGAGGTGCGCGGCGGCCTGTTCGTCCGCCAGGTCCACCACTGGGCGGCGCTGCTGTTCGCCGCGTCGATCATGGTGCACCTCGCCCGCATCTTCTTCACCGGCGCATTCCGCCGTCCCCGCGAGGCCAACTGGGTCATCGGCTCCCTGCTGCTGATTCTGGCGATGTTCGAGGGTTATTTCGGCTACTCACTGCCCGACGACCTGCTGTCCGGCATCGGCCTGCGGGCGGCCCTGAGCTCCATCACCCTCGGCATGCCGGTGATCGGAACGTGGCTGCACTGGGCACTGTTTGGCGGCGACTTCCCATGCGGTGGTGTGGGGTACCAGTGCGCGCAAGACGGCTACTGGATCCCGCGAATGTACTCACTGCACATCCTTTTGATCCCCGGGATCATTCTGGCGCTCATCGGGATTCACCTCGCGCTGGTGTGGTTCCAGAAGCACACCCAGTTCCCAGGTCCAGGACGAACCGAGTCGAACGTCGTCGGTGTACGGGTCATGCCGGTGTTCGCGGTGAAGTCCGGTGCGTTTTTCGCGATGACCACCGGCATCCTTGGCCTGATGGGCGGCTTGCTGCAGATCAACCCGATCTGGCAATTAGGCCCCTACAGGCCGGCGCATGTGTCGGCAGGCAGCCAGCCGGACTTCTACATGATGTGGACAGAAGGCCTGGCGCGTATCTTCCCCGCCTGGGAGCTGTACTTCCTCGGCCACACGGTGCCCGCACCGGTCTGGGTCGCGCTGATCATGGGACTCGTCTTCATGCTGCTGCCCGCGTGGCCGTGGCTGGAGAAACGGTTCACCGGCGACAACGCTCACCACAACCTGCTTCAGCGTCCTCGAGATGCACCGGTGCGCACCGCGATCGGCGCCATGGCGATCGCGTTTTACATGGTGCTAACGCTGTCGGCGATGAACGACGTCATCGCGTATAAGTTCCACATCTCGCTCAACGCGACGACGTGGATCGGCCGCATCGGCATGGTGGTCCTGCCGGCGATCGTGTATTACATCGCCTACCGCTGGGCCATCGGGCTGCAGCGCAGCGACCGCGCGGTGCTCGAGCACGGCATCGAGACCGGCATCATCAAGCGGCTGCCGCACGGCGCCTACATCGAGCTGCATCAGCCGCTCGGCCCCGTCGACGACCATGGTCATCCGATTCCGTTGGAGTACCAGGGCGCAGCGGTTCCGAAGCGGATGAACAAGCTCGGATTCGCAGGCGCTCCGGGCAGCGGCAGCTTCCTGTCGGCCGACCCGCTGTCGGAAAACGATGCACTCGTCGAAGCCGAGCACCACGCTCACCGCAAGGCGCTCACCGCATTGCGCGAGCACCAGGGCAGCAACGGCTCGTCGAACGGGTCGTCCAACGGCTCGTCCAATGGAGAGACGAACGGGCACCACTGAGCTGAAGTTACGCGCTCTCGCCGTCCAGCAGGGCGCGTAACTCGCGCAGGTAGAACCACGGGATCGCCGGCATTGCCAGCGTGACAAGCCCGCTCAGCACGAAGAAAACCCATGCGGCGGTGTCGCTTTCGATGGCCATCAAGTAGGTCGCCACGCCGATCACGACCATGGCGATGCCGATGGCGCACGCGATAAGGACAGCGCAGCGCAGCCACACCTGGTCGATGGCCGCCACCAGCGGAGCGGGCAGTGACGTGCTGTGCGTGACCGCAGCCGCGTAACCCGGGCCGTTGTGGATACGGCCCACCGGTGCCCCGGAGATGCGCAGCCTCTCACTGCGCGTCGCGTCACCGCGTCCGAGGTCCTCCCGGCCGGGAGCCGGTCGCGATGCGTCACGCGCAGGCGGTTCGGCGTCGGACATCGCGTCGCGGCGCGCGCGAATCAGCAGCGGCACCGCTCCGATGATCACCGCGGCGGAGACCGCGATCACGACGTAGAGCAGCCACGGGGTGCCCGAACTGTCCGCCGACTCCTGTTGGCCGCTCCCCAGATCGACGAGGGCCACCACGGCCGCGACAGCCGTGCCCAGCGCCACGAGCCATATCGCGGCACAGGCGCCCAGCAGGATGCGGTCGGTTCGGTCGAACCCGCCGGCGTCGAGGTCGGGGCGCACATGCAGGCTCCCCACGGGATCAGTGGTGTAGGGCATCAGCAGGCTGTCTGTGCGGAGTTATTGGTGTTGGACGACAACACGGTGCCGTCGCTCGTGGTGATCGAGCAGTTGAGCCTGCTCACGAGGAACAGGCTGGACGCCTGGACCGAGCCCACCTCGGACTGCGAGATCGGCGTCACGGTGAGTGACCACGGGATGTAGACGTTGCGCTGGGTGCGACTGCGGCCGGAAGCGTCGATATAGGTCACCGTGATGATGTCCCCCGGCGCCTTGGTTCCCGTGACCGAGTACGTGACCTGACGTGGTCCCGCGCGGGTGGTGGTCGGCGGTGGCGGCGGCGCGGTCTCAGGAGGCGGCGGAGGCGGCTCCGCGGGTGGCGGGGGCGGTGGCGGGACCGGCTCCTCGGTGACCGTCACGGTCTCCGGCGGCGGGGGCGGCTCGCTCGGCGGCGGTGGGGGCGGTGGCGGAGGCGGAGTGGTGGTGGTGATCTCGTCCTGCACCGGCGGCGGAGGCGATGTGGTCGTTGAGGTTTCGGGCTGCGAGAGGTTGTCGGTGTCGGTCCGGGTCACCAGGACGGACACGGAGACCACCAGCGCTATGGCGGCGACGATGGCCACCACCCCGACGACCCAGGGCCACCTCGGCGGCTCAGCGGGATCCAGCCGGTCGCTGGGCTCGTAGGTGTCGTAGTCGTACAGGCCGGAATCGGCGGGTACGTAGGGGCCGCTGGTGAACTGTTCGGACTCAGGAGCCGAGTAGGCCTGCGAGTAGGCGTCGGTCTCACTGCTCTCCGGCCCACCGGGGCTGCTGCCCTGACCAGGAAGATCGTCCCCTTCGTGATCCGGGGGGTTCGGCCCGCTCATTTGCGCCTATCCTTCTCGACTCACACCTGTGGCGTAATCGGCCGCGTGTCCGCGACAAGCGACTGACCGTGCCTCGGCAACATTATCCAACCACCCGTTCCGGATGGATCTCACAGCACGGATAACGGGCGAAGTAGTGCTCCGATTGTGACCTTGTCCCGGTGCGGCGTTCGCGACGGCCTGGGCCCACGCGAAGCCGGGGAGCGTCAGTGCTTCTCGGCTCCGGTGTAGTACTCGAACACCAGGCCCCCGACCGTCGTCAGCACGAAGCAGACGCCGGCCACGATCAGCCATGGGAGCCAGAGCGCGACCCCCACGGCCGTGATCGACGCCGACAGGGCGATGAAGATCGGCCACCAGCTGTGCGGGCTGAAAAAGCCCAGCTCGCCTGCGCCGTCACTGACCTCGGCGTCCTCGTAGTCCTCGGGCCTGGTGTCCAGGCGCCGAGCCACGAACCGGAAGAAGGTACCGGTGATCAGGGTCAGGCCCGCCGTCAGAATCAGCGCGGTGGTGCCGGCCCACTCGACGCCGCCGTACTGGAACATCGCCGTCAGCACGCCGTAGACAACCGCAGACAGGACGAAGAATCCGGTCAGGAACTCGAACAGCCTGGCTTCGATATGCATGTGGTGTCCCTACCCCTACTTGCTGGCCTGCGTTAGCTCGGGTGCCTGCTCACCGCGGCGGGTGTCGAACGGCTTTGTGGTGACCGCCAGGGGTTCCTGGTTGATCGCCTGCAGCGCCTCGGCGTTGGTCTTGCCGTCGACACGCTGCTCCAGATACGCCTTGAAGTCGTTGGGCGACACCACTCGCAGCTCGAAGTTCATCATCGAGTGATAGGTGCCGCACATCTCCGTGCACCGGCCGACGAACGCACCGTTCTGGTTGATCTCGCTGATTTGGAAGATGTTGTCGGAGTTGTTCGCCTCGGGATTGGGCATCACGTCGCGCTTGAACAGGAACTCCGGCACCCAGAAGCCGTGAATGACGTCCGCGGATGCGATCTGGAACTCGATGCGCTTGCCGGACGGCACCACCAGAACCGGGATCTCGGTGGACGAGCCCAGCGTCTCGACATCGTCGAAGTTCAGGTAGGTGCGGTCTTCGGGGTTCTTGCCTGCGATGGCGCCGAACTCGCCGCCTTCAGGTCCTTCGACGCCCTCCGGCCCCGATGCGAGCGCTTCCTTGCGCTCAGGGTCGGCGCCCTCGTAGCTGAAGGTGCCGTCCGCGTAGTTGACCTTCTGATAGCCGAACTTCCAGTTCCACTGGAATGCGGTGACGTCGATGACGACCTCGGGATTGGGCTCTTTTTGCAGCATCCGTTCCTGCACCACGACGGTGAAGTAGAAGAGCACCGAGATGATCAGGAACGGCACCACGGTCAGCACCAGCTCCAGCGGCATGTTGTAGCCGAACTGGCGCGGCAGCTCGGTGTCGCCCTTCTTGTGCCGGTGAAACGCCGAAGTCCAGAAGATCAGGCCCCACACGATCACGCCGACGACCAGCGAGGCGATCACGGAGCCGATCCACAGCTCGCGGTTCAGATGCGCCTCGGGGGTGATGCCGCGGGGCCAGCCGAGGCCGAGAACCGTAGACCAGTCACACCCGCTGAGCAGCACCGTCATGCTGCCGAGAACGACTGACAACGCCACCACCTTCACACCGCGAGGTGTCACGCTGGCGCCTCCTAGAAGTCGGGACAGAAAGCCGAATACTACGCAGCGTAGACCACCTCCGGACGCAGGTCTCGACACAGGTCAGTCATTAGGCATACTGGCGCGGTGTGCGGACTGCTGGCCCTGGTAACCGACCCGTCCGCTGAGGTGGCCGGCGACCTTGTCGCCGCGGTATCGGGCGCGTCGCACCTCATGCGTCATCGCGGCCCCGACGAACCCGGTACCTGGTCCGACGACGCCGAGCACCCCACCACCGTGCTCGGGTTCAACCGGCTGTCGATCATCGACATCGCCCACAGCCACCAGCCGCTGCGCTGGGGCCCGCCGGAGTCCCCGGACCGGTACGTCCTGGTGTTCAACGGTGAGATCTACAACTACCTCGAGTTGCGGGAGCAACTGAGCGCCGAGCATGGCGCCGTGTTCGCCACCGACGGCGACAGCGAGGCGATCGTCGCCGCCTATCACTACTGGGGCACCGAAGCGCTGACCCGGCTTCGCGGCATGTTCGCGTTCGCGCTGTGGGACACCGTCGAGGGCGAATTATTCTGCGCCCGCGACCCTTTCGGCATCAAGCCGCTGTACATGGCGACCGGTGGGGGCGGCACCGTATTCGGTAGCGAGAAGAAGTGCCTGCTGGATCTCGCCGGGGTCGTCGGTATCGATCTCGGTATCGACGAACGCGCCGTGCAGCACTACACGGTGCTGCAGTATGTGCCGGAACCCGAGACGCTGCACCGCGGTGTGCGCAGGCTCGAATCGGGCAGTTGTACCCGCGTGCGCCCAGGCAAGCCACCCGAGGTCACCCGGTACTTCACCCCGCGGTTCAGCGCGGTCGAGTTCACGTCCGGCGGCGAACGCGCACGCTACGACGAGATCACCGCCGTCCTGGAGGACTCGGTGGCCAAGCACATGCGCGCGGACGTCACAGTGGGCGCGTTCCTGTCCGGCGGAATCGACTCGACGGCGATCGCGGCGCTGGCCATGCGGCACAACCCGCGACTGATCACGTTCACGACGGGTTTCGAACGCGAGGGTTACTCGGAGGTCGACGTCGCCGTTGCCTCGGCCGAAGCCATCGGCGCGCGGCACGTCACCAAGGTGGTCAGCCAGGCGGAGTTCGTCGCGGCGCTACCCGAAATCGTCTGGTACCTGGACGAACCCGTCGCCGACCCGGCGTTGGTCCCGTTGTTCTTCATTGCCCGCGAGGCCCGTAAGCACGTCAAGGTCGTGCTGTCCGGTGAGGGCGCCGACGAACTGTTCGGTGGTTACACGATCTACCGGGAACCGTTGTCGCTGCGCCCATTTGACTATCTGCCGCGACCGGTGCGACGGTCCCTTGGCCGCGCGTCGCGACCGCTGCCCGACCGCATGCGCGGGAAAAGCCTGCTGCACCGAGGATCGCTGACGCTCGAGGAGCGTTACTACGGCAACGCGCGCAGCTTCTCGGACACACAACTGCGCGCGGTCCTGCCCGGCTTCCGCCAGGAATGGACGCACACCGACGTCACTGCGCCGGTGTACTCGGCATCCGACGGCTGGGATCCGGTGGCCCGTATGCAGCACATCGATCTGTTCACGTGGCTGCGTGGCGACATCCTGGTCAAGGCCGACAAGATGACGATGGCCAACTCACTCGAGTTACGGGTGCCGTTCCTGGACCCAGAGGTCTTCGCGGTGGCGTCGCGTCTTCCGCTGGACCAGAAGATCACCCGAACCACCACCAAGTTCGCGCTGCGCCGGGCACTGGAACCGATCGTGCCCGCGCACGTGCTCAACCGGCCGAAGCTCGGCTTTCCCGTACCGATCCGGCACTGGCTGCAGGCAGGCGAGCTGCAGGACTGGGCATATCGGACGGTCGCGACGTCACAGGCAGGCGAGCTAGTCGATCTCTCGGCGGTCACGCGGATGCTCGACGAACACCGCAGCGGCACAAGCGATCACAGCCGACGGCTGTGGACCGTGCTGATCTTCATGCTGTGGCACGCCATCTTCGTCGAGCACAGCGTGACCCCGCAGATCAGCGAGCCGACCTACCCCGTCCAGCTGTAGAAGGAAGCGCGACCCGACTATCTGTCGGCGCCAAGCGCCTCCGAGATCTCCGCGCCTGCCTCGGCGCCGTAGGCATCCGTCAGCCGCTGCACGGCCTCGTCGCGGTCCCAGCTCCACTCCTGCGGTCCCGGCGCCTCGAAGACGAGAACGGCGACCAGCGAGGCCAACTGAGCTGACCGCTCGTCGCTCAGCCCGGCACTGCGGCCGGTGAGGAATCCGGCGCGGAACGCATCGCCGATGCCGGTCGGGTCGGCCTGATGCTTCTCCGGGACGACGTCGACGTGGATGAAGGTGCCGGCCGAGCCGACGAGGTCGACGCCCTTGGGGCCCAACGTCGTGACGCGCATACCGATCTGGCTCATCACCTGAGCCTCGCTCCAACCCGACTTCTGCAACAGCAGATCCCACTCGTAGTCGTTGGTGAACAGGTACGTCGCGCCGTCGATGAGCTTGCGAATCTCCTCACCGGACAACCGGGCCAACTGCTGGGACGGGTCGGCAGCGAACGCCAGACCGAGCTTGCGGCACTCCTCGGTGTGCAGGAACATGGCCTCGGGGTCGTTGGCGCCGACGATCACCAATTCCGGTGTGCCGACCCGCTTCACGACGTCGGCCAGCGAAATGTTGCGTGCCTCCGACATGGCTCCGGGGTAGAAGGATGCGATCTGCGCCATGGCATCGTCGGTCGTACAGACGAACCGCGCGGTGTACGCGGTATCCGAAACGAGCACGCTGCCGGTGTCCACGCCGACGGCCTCGAGCCAGGTGCGGTACTCGTCGAAGTCGCGGCCGACTGCGCCGACGAGCGCGACGTCCCCACCCAGCACACCGATCGCGAAGGCCATGTTTCCCGCGACGCCTCCCCGATGGACCACCAGATCGTCGACCAGGAAGCTCAGCGACACCTTCTGCAGATGCTCGGGCAGGAGTTGTTCGGAGAATTTCCCGGGAAACCGCATCAGATGGTCGGTCGCAATTGACCCGGTTACCGCAATGGTCACGAAACGTCACACCCTTCGTTCGTTAAGCCGTCTACATAAACGTTACTCAGCGGGCCTCCGCCCAACGTGCGCTAACCTGCGTACGAGTGCCCGTTGGGCCACTGTAGACAGACCAATTCCGAAGCACACTTCTGGGGAGCAAATATATGTCCGGTCCGTACCCGCCCGAATACGGCGCTGGACCGGCCGGCCCGCAAATGTATCCGAACACGGGGCCGCAACCATTTCCCCAACAGCCCTTTGCGGAGCCCTATCCGGACAATGCGCAGCCTTCGTACCCGGGAATGCTCCCGCCGCCGGTGCAGTACCGGAAAAGGCGGCGCTGGCCGCTGATCGTGGGCGCGCTGATCGCTGTTCTCGTCGTCGCTGCCACAGTGACGGGGATCGTGCTAGCCGCCCGCGGCAGTGACGGGGCGTCGTCGGCTTCGGGCACGCTGTCCGACGATGCGGCCAAGACCGCGATTCAGCAGTACCTGGATGCGATGACCAACGGCGACGACGAGACCGTCGCCAGGCACACCTTGTGTGGGATGTTCGACGCGGTCAAGGAGAAGCGCTCCGACTTGGCGCTCGCCAGCCTGGCCAGCGACGCCTTCCGGCAGCAATACGGGCGCGCCGAGGTGACTTCGATCGACAAGATCGTGATGTGGTCACCCCATCAGGCGCAGGTGCTGTTCACCATGCGCGTCGAGCCGTCAGGCACCTCGCGCCGTGGCCAGCCACGCGCCGAAGGTGAACAGCAGGGCGTGGCCCAACTGCTCGCCCAGGGCGGCGAGGTGCTGGTCTGCTCTTATCTGCCGCGAACGGCCGGGCAGTACTGAATCAGTTGAACGAATCGCCGCAGGCGCAAGAACCGGTGGCGTTCGGGTTGTCGATGGTGAAACCCTGCTTCTCAATGGTGTCGACGAAGTCGATGACGGCCCCCTCGACGTAGGGCGCGCTCATCCGGTCGATCGTCAATGCCACGCCGCCGAACTCGGCGGTCACATCGCCGTCCAAGGTCCGGTCGTCGAAGAACAGGTTGTAGCGCAGTCCGGCGCAGCCACCCGGCTGCACGGCGATACGCAGGGCCAAGTCGTCGCGGCCCTCCTGGTCGAGCAGCGCCTTGGCCTTGGCTGCGGCGGCATCGGTCAGCTTCGCGCCATGGGTGGCGGTCTCGGTGGCCGACTCTCCCTGAACAGTCATTACGTCTCCTGTAAAGCCTCATCAAATGTGCGGCGTACTAGCTCAACGGTACCTTGTCCCGGCCCTATTCCCGAGTTTGTCCCCAGGTCCCGCCGGCCACGAATGCGGACGGAAGTAATCTGGCAGGCGTGAACCTGCTGGGCCGAAAGAAAGACAACTCGCGGACACTCGATTCGGATGTGTCCGAAGACACCCCCGACGCCGGCCTCGAGGACACTGCCACAGGCTCCGGGGAGTCCGGGACCACCGCGCCCAAGGGCCGTCCGACACCCAAGCGCAGCGAGGCCACGCGCAAGCGCGGGCCGGTGGCGCCTGCCCCGATGACCGCCGCCGAGGCGCGCAAACGCCGCAAGGAAGCGCGCACCAAGCTGAGCAAGGAAGAGCGCAAGGCCGAGAAGCTCACGCGTCGCGCCGACATGGCTCAGCGCCGCGAGAAGATGATGGCCGGCGATGACGCCTACCTGCTGCCCCGGGACAAAGGGCCGGTCCGCCGGTATGTCCGCGACATCGTCGACTCGCGCCGCAACGTGCTGGGCCTGTTCATGCCTGCCGCGCTCGGGCTGATCTTCGTGATGCTCTCGGTGCCGTCGGTGCAGGTGCAGCAGCTGATCTCCCCCGCGATGCTGGTGCTGGTCCTCATCATGGTGATCGACGGATTCATCCTGGGCCGCAAGGCCAACAGGCTGGTTGATGCAAAATTCCCGGAGAACACCGAATCCGGTTGGAAATTAGGCTTTTACGCGGCCAGCCGCGCCTCGCAGCTGCGCCGCATGCGCGCACCCCGGCCGCAGGTGGAACGCGGCGCAAGTGTCAGTTGACGAAACCTGACACCCTGGTGCGCATCCTGGTGCTCGGTGGCATCCGGTCGGGAAAATCGCAATGGGCGGAGTCGGCGATCGCCGAATCGGTCGATGCGACGGCGGCCGTGCGCTACCTGGCCACCGGCCCCGCGGCGGACGGTGACGTCGAGTGGTCGGCGCGAGTGGCGGCACACCGCCGGCGCCGGCCCGCGAACTGGTCCACGGTCGAAACCGCCGACGTCGCAACGCAGTTGCGCGAAGACTCCACCCCGACGGTCGTCGACGACATCGGAGCCTGGCTGACTGCGGCTATGGATCGAACGGGCGCGTGGACTGACGGATCGGTGTCGGCCCACGTCGACGACCTGGTCGATGCGGTGGACTCGTTCGGCTCTGCGTTGGCCCTGGTGTCTCCCGAGGTTGGGCTGACCGTCGTGCCCGCGACGACGTCGGGCCGACGGTTCGCCGACGAACTGGGCGCCCTCAATCAGCGACTCGCCGCGGTGTGTGACCGCGTGGTCCTGGTCGTCGCCGGGCAGCCCGTCACCGTCAAGGACGGCGCGCCGGGGGCAGGGGGATGACGGACTTCGAGACCGTCTCACCACCCGACCCCGACGTCGCCGTCGCTGCGCGCGCCCGCCAGCAGCGCTTGACCAAACCGCCTGGCTCGCTTGGCCGGCTCGAGGACCTCTCGGTCTGGGTGGCGTCATGCCAGGGTGCGTGTCCGCCCCGGCAGTTCGAGCGAGCCCGGGTGGTGGTGTTCGCCGGCGACCACGGCGTCGCGGCGGCCGGGGTCTCTGCGTTTCCCGCCGAGGTCACCGCTCAGATGGTCGCCAACTTCGATGCCGGCGGCGCCGCCATCAACATCCTCGCCGAAGCGGCGGGCGCGACCGTCCGCGTGGTGGATGTCGCCGTCGATTCCGACGAGCCGTTCGCGCCGTCCATCGGTGCACACAAGGTGCGCCGCAGCAGCGGCAACATCGCCGTCGAGGACGCGCTGACCGGCGACGAGGTGATAGCGGCGCTCGACGCCGGGCGCCGAATCGCCGACGAAGAGGTCGACTCGGGCGCGGACATTCTCATCGTCGGTGACATGGGTATCGGAAACACCACGCCCGCAACGACTTTGATCGCCGTACTGACCGACTCCGAACCGGTCGCGGTGGTCGGCCGGGGCACCGGCGTGGACGACGCCGGATGGGCCCGCAAGACCGCCGCCATCAGAGACGCCTTGTTTCGGAGCCGCGGTGCCCGCGATCCCGTTGCGCTGCTGCGGGTCTGCGGTGGGGCCGACCTGGCGGCGATGGCGGCATTCTGCGCACAGGCCGCCGTCCGGCGCACGCCCGTGCTGCTCGACGGCGTCGTGGTGACGGCCGCGGCGCTGGTGGCCGACAAGCTCGCACCCGGCGCCCGGCAGTGGTGGCAGGCCGGCCACCGGTCCACCGAACCCGCGCATGCGCAGGCGCTGTGCAAGCTGGAGCTCGAGCCGATCGTCGACCTGCAGATGCGTCTCGGCGAAGGCACCGGCGCCGCGGTCGCGCTGACGATCGTGCGGGCCGCGGTGGCGACGCTGGCGTCGATGGCGACGTTCGACGAAGCCGGCATCACCCAGGCACCCGCGAAGCAGTGATCCGTTCGGTCGCCGGGGCGCTGGCATTCGGGACCGTGCTCCCGGTGCGTTCGACGGCACCGTTCGGCCGGGGGGCGCTGTCCGCGCTGCCGTTGGTGGGCATCGCGCTGGGGGCCGTAGCCGCCGCAACGGTGTGGGCGTCGGAGTGGGCCTTCGGATCGGCGAATCCGTTGGGTGGCGTGCTCGCGGTCGCGGTGCTGCTGCTCGCCACCCGCGGGCTGCATGCCGATGGGCTCTCCGACACCGCCGACGGGCTCGGCTGCTACGGCCCGCCCGCCACGGCTTTGACGGTGATGCGCGACGGGTCGGCCGGGCCGTTCGGCGTCGCGGCGTTGGTGGTCGTCGTCCTGACGCAGGCATTCGCGTTCACGACCTGCGGCCCCGTCGCGGTGATCGTCGCGGTGACCGCGGGCCGGGTCGCCGCGGTGCTGGCGTGCCGGCGTTCGGTGCCCGCCGCCGCGGGGAGTTCACTCGGCAAGATGGTCGCGGGCACCCAGCCGATCGCGGTGGCCGGGCTGTGGGTGGTGGCGGTTGCGGCGGCGGCCCTCGTGGCCGGTCCGCGGCCGTGGCAGGGTCCGGTGGCCGTGCTGGTTGCGTTGGCCCTCGGCGCCGCGCTGGTCGCGCATTGCGTGCGCCGGTTCGGCGGTATCACCGGCGATGTGCTGGGAGCGGCGGTCGAGATCACGACGACGGTGGCCGCCGTCGGACTGGCGATCGGGCCGTCCTAGCGGCTCCAAGAATCTGTCAAGAATTCGTCAAGCGCGGTATCGGAGTCTCTTCCTACCCCACCGGGAAGATCGACCACCCGTCCGTCCTAAAACGAAGAGGAACCGCAATGCCCACCTTCCGTCACCTCACCGCGGCCATCGCCGCTGCCGCCGCCGCCTCCAGCCTGGGCATCGCCGCGCTCGTCGGCGCGGGCATGGCAGGAGCGACCACCACCGACGACATGTTCGTCAGCGTGCTCACCGACGAGGGCATCCAGCCGCCGTCGACCGAGGAGGCCGTCAGCCTCGCGTACGACGTCTGCGTGATGTTCGATCAGGGCCAGTCGCTGTACGACGCCGTCGGCTCCGTCTCTGACACCACCGACCTGGTGCAGGAGGATTCCGCGTTCTTCGTCGGCGCCGCCGTCGCCACCTACTGCCCCGAACACGAGGCCGCGCTCGGCTGACGCACTCTCAACAGACAGGCGGGGACCCCACGGTGGGGTCCCCGTCTCGTGTCAGTTCAGGCGCGCCATCCAGCCGTGCGTGTCGGCGAACATGCCGCGCTGGATTCCGGTCAACGTGTCGCGCAGCGCCATGGTGATCTCGCCGGGACCACCGTCGGCGATGGTGAACTCACCGTCGGCGTGCTTGACGTGGGCAACGGGTGTGATGACCGCGGCCGTGCCACACGCGAACACCTCGGTGATCTCGCCCGCCGCCACCTTCTTCTGCCACTCGTCGATGTCGATCTTGCGTTCCTCGACGGCAAATCCGGCGTCGCTTGCCAACTGCAGCAACGAATCTCGGGTGACACCGGGGAGTATCGAGCCGCTCAACTCGGGAGTGACCAGGCGCGCCGATCCCCCGGTGCCGAACACGAAGAACAGGTTCATTCCACCCATCTCTTCGACGTAACGGCGCTCCGCCGCGTCCAGCCACACCACCTGATCGCAGTCGTGCTCGACGGCCTGCGCCTGCGCGAGCAGCGACGCAGCGTAGTTGCCGCCGAACTTGGCCGCACCCGTGCCGCCGGGGCAGGCCCGCACGTACTCGGTCGACAGCCACACGCTGACCGGCTTGATGCCACCCTTGAAGTACGCGCCGGCCGGCGAGCCGATGACCATGTACCGGTACTCCTTGGCCGGCCGCACGCCGAGACCCGGTTCGGTGGCGATGGTGAACGGTCGCAGATACAGCGACTCTTCGCCGCCGGCCGCGGGCACCCACTGCTCGTCGACGGCGATCAGTTGGCGCAGCGACTCGATGAACACCTCTTCGGGCAGTTCGGGAATGGCCAGCCGCTTCGCCGAGGTCTTCAGCCGCCTGGCGTTGGACTCGGGCCGGAACGACACGATGGACCCGTCCGCCCACCGATACGCCTTGAGACCCTCGAAGATCTCCTGGGCGTAATGCAGCACGATCGCTGACGGATCGAGTTCGATCGGGCCGTACGGGACGACCCGCGCGTCGTACCAGCCTTTGCCTTCCGCGTAGTCGATCGACACCATGTGGTCGGTGTGGAACTGGCCGAATCCGGGATTGGCCAGTATCGATGCCCGTACCTCGTCAGTCGCCGGAGTTGCGTTGCGCTCTACCGTGAACTCGAGGGGGCCGTCAGTCATGCAGCGATTGTATATCCGCTGACTACCGAGTTTTCGGCTCGACGAACGGCGGCTTGACCACTTCGCATTCCAGCGCGCGCCCACGGACGTCGACCGACACGTGTTGCCCGTCGGCGATCTCGGCGTCGGTGTCGATGAGCGCGAGCGCGATGCCGACTTTCAAAGTCGGAGAGAAGGTTCCCGATGTCGTGACGCCGATCTGGCGGTCTCCGTCGAGCACGGTGAGGTCGGGCCGCAGTACTCCGCGGCCGACGGCCTTCAGCCCGCGCAGCAGCCGTCGCGGTCCGGCCTCCTTTTCCGCCAGCAGCGCGTCGCGGCCCCAGAACGCGTCCTTTTTCCAGCCGATGGCCCAGCCGCAGCGCGCCTGCAGCGGCGACAGGTCGAGCGACAGTTCATGGCCGTGCAGCGGATAGCCCATCTCGGTGCGCAGGGTGTCGCGTGCGCCCAGACCGGCCAGCTCTCCGGAGGCCGAACCGACCGCGTCGATGAGAGCATCGAACACGACGTCGGCACGATCCCACGGCGGCAGCAGCTCGTAGCCGTGCTCGCCGGTGTAGCCGGTGCGGCAGACCCGCACGGGGACACCGCGGAATTCGGCGTCGACATAACCCATGTAGTCCATGTCCGTGGCCAGCCCGAGCGCACCGAGGACCTCGGGCGACTTGGGTCCCTGCACCGCGAGCACGGCATACGACCGGTGCTCGTCGGTGATCGTGAGGCCCGCTGGCGCGCGATCTTTCAATGCGGCGACGACGGCGGCGGTGTTGGCCGCGTTGGGCACCAGGAAGATCTCGTCGTCGGAAACGTAGTAGGCGATGAGATCGTCGACAACGCCGCCGGAGTCGGTGCAGCACAATGTGTATTGCGCCTTGCCGGGTCCGATGCGGCGCAGGTCGTTGGTGAAGGCGGAGTTGACGTACTCGGCCGCGCCAGGGCCGCGCACCAGCGCCTTGCCGAGGTGGCTCACGTCGAAAAGCCCGACGGCGCTGCGCGTGGCGGAGTGCTCGGTGACGGTGCCCGCGTACGAGACCGGCATCAGCCAGCCACCGAACTCGGCAAAGCTGGCACCGAGTTGGCGATGACGTTCTTCGAGAGGGCCCTGCAAGACTTCGCTCGTCACGGAAATCCACCCTAATCGGATCGTCGACGCTGGCAGACTCGGGTAGTGGTCGATTTCGACGCGCTCGAAGCCGCAGGAATCGCCAATGCGCGCGGCCGGGCGGCTTTGATCGATTACCTGAACAAGCTCGGGTTCTCGGCCGACGAGATGGTCGAGGCCGAGCGCCGAGGCCGGCTGTTCGGCCTGGCCGGCGACGCGCTGCAGGGGCCGGGTCGTCCGATTCACAGTCTGCGGACGGCCGCCGACGCGCTGGGCGTGTCGCTGCCAGAGGTGGCGACCGCGTGGACCGCGTTGGGACTGACCATCGCCGACCCGGACGCGCTCACGCTGAGTCAGTTGGACGTCGACGGGCTGTGGACGTGGGTCGCGATCAAGGAGCTGGTCGGCGACGAGCCTGCGCTCGCCTTTCTGCGGACTCTCGGCAACGCGATGGCGCGGGTCGCCGAGGCGGGCGGGACGATGGTGCGGATGGCGCAACCCGACCTGCTGATGGCGATCAGTAACGACGAACTCACCACGGCGATGGCATATCGCGAAATCACGGAGATCACCCAGACCTTCGGCGTGTTGATCGATGCGGTTTTCCGACAGCACATCATCAGTGCCAGAACGCATTTCGAGGGTGTCATCACCGACGCGTCGGCGAGTGTGACATGTGGCGTCGGGTTCGCCGATCTCACCGGCTTCACCCAACTGACGCAGGTGATGGACCCGACCGAACTGTTGGATCTGCTCATGGAGTTCGGCGGCTCGGTGTCGGACATCGTGCATACCGACGGTGGCCGCGTGGTGAAGTTCATCGGGGACGAGGTCATGTGGGTGACCTCGACACCAGAGCTGCTGGTCAAGGTGGCGATCGACCTCGTCGAGCATCCGCGGGCCCGCGAGACCGGCCTGAAGGTGCGCGCCGGCCTCGGATACGGCTCCGTGCTGGGCATATACGGTGACTACTTCGGCAATCCGGTGAACCTGGCGGCCCGCCTTGTCGCGGCGGCGGCTCCCGGCCAGATCCTGGCCTCCTCCGACGTCCGCGACCAGCTGCCGGAATGGCCCGCCATTCCGCAGGAACCGTTGACACTCAAAGGTTTCGATGAGCCTGTCGCGGCCTACGACCTGCACCTTGCCCGATGAGCGATATGGTTATCGCTCGTGAGCCCAGCTAGCACCGGTTTTCAGGTCCCCACCGTCACCGTCAGTTCGTCGCTGCCCAAACGCAAGGTCGACGACTCCGTGCTGGTCGTCGCCGTGATCAGCGGCTCCGATGAGGACGCCAAGGCAACGGTGGTCGGCAACCCGTTCCTCGACGCCGAAGCGGTCGGTGAGATCGAGGTGGCCCTCGAGGCACTCGGCGCGAAGGGCGGCTCCGAACAGGTCACTCGGGTCGTCGCGCCGTCGCTGCCGGTGGCGAGCGTGGTAGCGGTCGGGCTCGGTAAGAACCGCGACGCGTGGCCCGCGGACACGATCCGACGTGCGGCCGGCGTCGCTGCGCGATCGCTCAACGGTGTCGAGAACGTCATCACCACGCTGTCGGACATCGATCTGGGCGCCGCGATCGAGGGGCTGATCCTGGGGGCCTACCGCTTCAACGACTTCCGCAGCGAGAAAACCGCTCCCAAGGACAACGGCCTGCGCGCCATCACGGCGTTGACGGCCGACAGGAAGACCAGGACCAAGGAGGCCGCGGCCAGGGCGACGGACATCGCCAGCGCCGTGGCGACTGCGCGCGATTTCGTGAACACTCCGCCCAGCCACCTCTTCCCCGCCGAATTCGCCAAGCGCGCGGAGGCTTTGGGCAAGGCAGCGGGCCTGGACGTCGAGGTGCTCGACGACAAGGCACTCGAGAAGGCGGGCTACGGAGGAATCATCGGAGTCGGCAAGGGCTCGTCGCGTCCGCCCCGGCTGGTCCGGCTCACTCACCGCGGGGGTAAGGGCAAGAAATCGAAGACGGTCGCGCTGGTCGGCAAGGGCATCACCTTCGATACCGGCGGCATCTCCATCAAGCCGGCCGCGAACATGCACCACATGACCTCCGACATGGGCGGTGCGGCAGCCGTCATCGCCACCGTGGTGCTGGCCGCCAAGCAGAAGCTGCCGATCGACGTCATCGCCACGGTGCCGATGGCCGAGAACATGCCGTCGGCGACCGCGCAGCGACCGGGCGACGTGCTCACCCAGTACGGCGGCATCACCGTCGAGGTGCTCAACACCGATGCCGAGGGCAGGTTGATCCTGGCCGACGCGATCGTGCGAGCCTGCGAGGACGACCCCGACTACCTGATCGAGACATCGACGCTCACCGGCGCCCAGACCGTTGCGCTGGGCGCGCGCACCCCTGGCGTGATGGGCAGCGACGAGTTCCGCGATCGGGTGGCTGACCGCAGCCAGCAGGCCGGTGAGAACGCGTGGCCGATGCCGCTGCCCGAGGAGCTCAAGGACGACCTCAAGTCGACGGTGGCCGACCTCGCCAACGTGAGCGGTTCGCGCTACGCCGGAATGCTGGTCGCCGGAACGTATCTGCGCGAGTTCGTCGCCGACGGGGTCCAGTGGGCGCACATCGACATCGCGGCGCCGGCATACAACACCGGCGGACCCTGGGGCTACACGGGCAAGGGGGGCACCGGCGTCCCGACGCGGACGATGTTCGCCGTCCTGGAAGACATCGCCGAGAACGGCTAACGTCCGAACCTACGGCGACCGTGGGTTACCCGGCAAACAATAGGCCGGTTGGGCGTGACACAACCCCACACTCGAGGCGGTGGCGGACGCTCGACGAACTAGAGAACCTTGCCGCGGGCGGTGCTGCGCATCACCTGCGGCAGCAGACGTGAAACGCCATAGAGGACGTAAGCCTCGGGCGCGACGGGCCGGATCACCTTGTTCTTGCGCACCGACGAGACAATGGCCTTGGCCACCTTCTCCGGGCCGTAACGCCTTGCAGAGAAAGCCTTTTCAATCTGCTTACGGCGCGCTTCGACCTTCGCCGTCTTGTTGGCGGGCACGTCGAACCGGGTCGTGTGGACGATGTTCGTATCGATGACGCCGGGGCAGATCGTCGTCAATCCGACGCCGGCCTGATCGAGTTCAGCGCGCAGACAGTCGCCGAACATGAACACGGCGGCCTTGCTGGTGGCGTAGGCATTCATCGACTGTTGTGGCGAGTACGCCGCCATCGACGAGACGTTGACGACGTGCCCACCTGTACCACGGTCGACCAACCTGCGCCCGAATGACCTGCAGCAGTTGACGACTCCGCCGAAATTGATGTTGAGCACGCGATCGTACTCGCTTCGGGGCGTGTCGAGGAACATGCCCGTGTGACCTACTCCGGCGTTGTTCACAACGACATCGGGGACACCGTGTTCGGCGCACACCTGCTCGGCGAACCGCTCGACGGCGTCGGCGTCGGCGACGTCGAGGGCGTACGGATGAGCCACCCCGCCCCGCGACATGATCGTGGCGGCAGTTTCCTTCACGCCCGCTTCATCGACGTCGCTGACCACCAATTCGGCTCCCAGCCGGGCGAATTCGAGGGCGGTCGCGCGACCGATACCGCTGCCGGCGCCGGTGACGGAAACCAGCGTGTCGCCGAACTCTTCGCGAGGACGGCCGGCCTGCGCACGTAGCAGCTCTCTACTCGGCGGCTTGCCCTCGAGGAAGTCGACGAGCTGGTGGACCGACCGCGCCAGCACCCCGGCATGTGACAGCGGCGCCCAGTGGCCCGACTTGATGTCACGTCGCCACAGTCGCGGCACCCACTTATGGGTGTCGTCGAAGACGTGTGGTCGCACGTGCGGATCTCTCGAGTTGACAATCACCTGAACCGGCACGTCGACGTAGTGGTCGGTTCTGGCGGAAACGATCGTGCGGAAATAGTTCGCCGGGTACACCTTCAGGCTGTTGACTGCATCGGACTTAAAGGTGGCCGAATGGTGCATCTGATCGGCGGGAATGCCATCCCGGGTCATGAGCGCGCGCGTAAGCCCCTCGGCGACGGCGAACCGCACTGCAAGCGGCGCCACCACGGGAATCGAGAACAAACCCATGTACGTGAATCGGGCCAGTTGGCTCAGTGCTTGCAGAAACCGCCGTGGTCGGTACGGCTGTTTGAGATTGCCAATGATGAACCGATTCACATGATCGCCGCTCGGGCCTGAGACAGACGTGAACGATGCGACGCGGTCACTGGCACCGGGGAGCGCAAGGTATTCCCACATACCCGCCGACCCCCAGTCGTGCGCCAGCACGTGCACCTTCTCGCCGGGTGCGAGGGCGTCGGTCACCGCGGCGAAATCGTCGGCGTAGCAAGACATCCGATACTGGGAGGTCGGTTTCGGCACCGATGAGTTCCCGGATCCGCGGTTGTCGTAGCGCAGAATGCGGAACCGGTCGGCCAACAGTGGAGCGACGCCGTCCCACAGCACATGGGAGTCGGGCCAGCCGTGCACCAGCACGATCGTTGGGCCATCGGGATTGCCTTCTTCGTAGACGCGATCTGAACGCCGCCGCTGCTGTCGACGAACTGCATCAAGCCTCCCGCGAGTTAGTGGGACCGCTGGTACCGTATCAGCCCTCGAGCTCCTCGCGGGCGGCACGTTTGCGTTCGATCCGGCGTCGAGCGTCGTAATCGCGCATCCGCTGCGGATACCCGACCTTCTGGACGTCGTAGACCGGGATGTTGAGCCGGTCCGACAGCCTGCGCGCTCCGGCGTCTCCCCCGGCACGTCGCCTCGTCCACTCACCGTCGGCAGCCACCAGCACGACCGTGACGTCGGTGACGGTGGTGCGCGGTTCTACGAATGCTTCGACACCGTGGTGGTCGGCAACCCACTGGCGGAGGTACTGCAGATCCGCGGCCGGGTCGTTCCCGCCGCCCTTTGACTTGCGCGCACCGCGCGCGAATCTGTCGAACATACCCACCTCGGGCCGCACTCCCTTCGTCTACCTCCTTCGATAGTGCCAGAGCATCGGCTCACCGAGTCTGCGGCGAAAGCTTGGTACAGACGTGACAGGATGGGAACAGATAAATCGACCACCTGCGACAGACCGTTCGAGGGAGCCCAAACGCATGGCCATCTCCGTTCAGATGCCCGCACTCGGTGAGAGCGTCACCGAGGGGACTGTCACCCGCTGGCTCAAGCAAGAGGGAGACACGGTCGAGCAGGACGAGCCGCTGTTGGAAGTGTCCACCGACAAGGTCGATACCGAGATCCCCTCTCCCGCGGCCGGTGTGCTGCAGAAGATCGTGGCCCAGGAGGACGACACCGTCGAGGTCGGTGGCGAGCTGGCCGTCATCGGCGAGGCGGGCGAATCAGGCGGCGATGACTCCGGATCCGACTCCGAGCCCGACGAGAAGCCTGCCGAGGAAGAGCCCAAGCCGGCCGAAGAACCTGACGCGCAGGAGGAGCCCGCCGCCGAGGAGCAGGAAGAAGAAGAAGAAGCGCCCGAGCCGGAATCCAAGCCCGAGTCCAAGCCGGCCGCCAAGTCATCGGGCTCCGCCACGTCGGTGAAGATGCCCGAGCTCGGTGAGTCGGTGACCGAGGGCACCGTGACCCGTTGGCTGAAGAAAGTCGGCGACACAGTCGAGGTCGACGAGCCGCTTGTCGAGGTGTCCACCGACAAGGTCGACACCGAGATCCCGTCGCCGGTGGCCGGCACGCTGGTGTCCATCACCGCCGAAGAGGACGACACCGTCGAGGTCGGCGGCGAGCTGGCCAAGATCGGCGACGCGGACGCCGCAGCCGAGTCTGAACCGGAACCGGAACCGGAGCCGGAGCCCGAGCCCGAGCCCGAGCCCGAACAAGAAGCCAAGCCGGAACCCAAGCAAGAAGCCAAGTCCGAGCCCGAGCCGCAACCCAAGCAAGAGGCCGAACCCGAGCCGAAGCCGGAACCCAAACTCGAGCCCAAGCAGCAGGCAAAACCCGAGTCCGACGCGCCGTCGGGTGACGGCTCGCCGTATGTGACGCCGCTGGTCCGAAAGCTGGCCGCCGAGAACGACGTCGACCTGGCCTCGGTGAAGGGAACCGGCGTCGGGGGACGCATCCGTAAGCAGGATGTCCTCGCCGCCGCCGAAGCCAAGAAGGCACCGGCGGCCGAGCCGGCCGCCCAGGCGCCTGCGACCCGCGCCGCCGCACCGCAGCAGCCGGCCACTCCGGCACCCGCGCTGGCGCATCTGCGCGGCACCACGCAGAAGGCCAACCGGATCCGGCAGATCACCGCGAAGAAGACGCGTGAATCCCTGCAGGCCACAGCGCAGTTGACGCAGACCCACGAGGTCGACATGACCAAGGTGGTCGCGCTGCGGGCCAGGGCGAAGAAGGACTTCGCCGAGCGCGAAGGCGTCAACCTCACGTACCTGCCGTTCATCGCACGCGCGGTGATCGATGCGCTGAAGACGCATCCCAACGTCAACGCGAGCTACAACGAAGAGTCCAAGGAGATCACCTACTACGACGCCGAGCACCTCGGCTTCGCGGTGGACACCGAGCAGGGCTTGCTTTCGCCGGTGGTCAAGAACGCCGGGGACCTGTCGCTCGCCGGGTTGGCCCGCGCGATCGCCGATATCGCGGATCGCGCGCGTTCGGGCAACCTTAAACCCGACGAACTGTCCGGCGGCACGTTCACCATCACCAACATCGGCAGCCAGGGCGCGCTGCTCGACACCCCGATCCTCGTTCCGCCGCAGGCGGCGATGCTGGGCACCGGCGCGATCGTGAAGCGGCCGCGGGTGATCGTCGACGATTCGGGTAACGAGTCGATCGGTGTGCGGTCCATCTGCTACCTGCCGTTGACGTATGACCACCGACTGATCGACGGCGCAGACGCCGGGCGTTTCGTGACCACCATCAAGCGGCGTCTCGAGGACGGCGCGTTCGAGGCCGAACTGGGTCTCTAAGACCGGGAAGGACTGCCGTCCGTCGTGTCCGACGCCGTCATTGCGATCGCCGGATCGTCCGGCCTCATCGGGTCTGCTTTGGTGTACGCCCTGCGGGCCACCGATCGCCGGGTGCTGCGGATCGTGCGCCGCGCACCGTCGAACCCCGACGAGGTGTTTTGGAACCCCGACACCGGCGAATTCGACCCGGGCGCGTTGGCCGGGGTCGACGCCGCGGTGAACCTGTGCGGTGTCAACGTCGGCGACAAACGATGGTCGGGGGCGTTCAAGCAGGCCCTGCGCGACAGCCGTATCGGGCCGACCGAGGTGTTGTCCGCCGCGGTCGCGGAAGCCGGTGTGCCGGTGCTCGTCAACGCCAGCGCGGTGGGTTACTACGGCAATACCGGCAGCCGCACCGTCGACGAAACCACACCCCCAGGCGACGGCTTCCTGGCTCAATTGAGCCAGGACTGGGAGGCCGCGGTGGCGGTTGCCGAGCGTAGTGGCGCCAGGGTGGTACTGCTGCGCAGTGGACTGGTGCTGACGGATGCCGGCGGGGTGCTCGGCCGCCTCAAACTGCTGTTCTCGCTTGGCCTGGGCGCCCGGCTCGGCGACGGACGCCAATACATGCCGTGGATCAGCCTGGAGGACGAGGTCCGCGCAATACTGTTCGCTATCAACAAGGACGAGTTGTCGGGTCCGGTGAACCTGACCGGACCCGCACCGGTGACCAACGCCGAGTTCACCACCGCCCTTGGGCGCGCAGTGAATCGCCCCACACCGCTGATGGTGCCCGGCTTCGCATTGCGCGCCGCATTCGGCGAGTTCGCCGACGAAGGCCTGCTCGGAGGCCAGCGCGCCATTCCGGCCGCCCTCGAGCGCGCCGGATTCGAGTTCCACCACAACACGATCGGCGAGGCGCTGGCGTTCGCCACCGCGCCGAAGGCCGGCTAGCGCGTACCGTCAAAGACATGGCGCCAGTGTCCATTCGGTCGGTGACGACACCCATCGACGTGCAACGACTCGGTACCGTCGACTATCGGCAGGCCTGGCAGCTGCAGCGCGAGCTGGCCGACGCGCGCGTCGCAGGCGGCCCCGACACACTGCTGCTGCTCGAACATCCGTCGGTCTACACGGCGGGCAAGCGCACCCTGCCCAGTGAGAGGCCCGGCACCGCCGACGTTCCTGTCATCGATACCGACCGCGGCGGCAAGATCACCTGGCACGGTCCCGGACAGTTGGTGGGCTATCCGGTGATCGGTCTGGCCGAGCCGTTGGACGTGGTGAATTTTGTTCGGCGCCTTGAGGAGTCGCTCATCACGGTGTGCGCTGACCTCGGCTTGGAGACGTGCAGGATCGAGGGCCGCTCCGGGGTGTGGGTGCGTGGGTCGTCCTCGAGATCGGCTGCCGCTCCGGCCCGCAAGGTGGCCGCCGTCGGTATCCGGGTGTCGCGATCGACGACACTGCACGGGTTCGCGCTGAACTGCGATTGTGACCTGTCGGCGTTCTCGGCGATCGTGCCGTGTGGCATCTCCGATGCCGGGGTCACCTCGTTGACCGCTGAGTTGGGCCGGCAGATCCGGGTCGCCGATGTCATCGAGCCGGTGGCCGCAGCCGTCGGTGCCGCCCTCGACGGCCGCCTGTCGGTAGCATTGACGCAGTGACAATCGCTCGCGGGTCCAACGCCGCCGGTCATGCGGCTCCGGAGGGCCGAAAGCTGCTGCGTCTCGAGGTGCGCAATGCCGAGACGCCGATCGAGCGTAAGCCGCCGTGGATCAAGACTCGGGCCAAGATGGGGCCGGAGTACAAGGACCTAAAGGCGCTGGTCCGTCGCGAGGGCTTACACACCGTCTGCGAGGAGGCGGGCTGTCCGAACATCTTCGAATGCTGGGAGGACCGGGAGGCCACGTTCCTCATCGGCGGCGAGCAGTGCACCCGGCGCTGCGACTTCTGCCAGATCGACACCGGCAAACCCGCCGAACTCGACCGTGACGAGCCGCGCCGCGTCGCCGAAAGTGTGCAGGCGATGGGACTGCGTTATTCGACGGTCACCGGGGTGGCCCGCGACGACCTTCCCGACGGCGGTGCCTGGCTGTACGCCGAGACCGTCCGCGCCATCAAACAGCTGAACCCGAACACCGGCGTGGAGTTGCTGATCCCCGACTTCAACGCCGATCCGCAACTGCTGGCCCAGGTGTTCAAGGCGCGGCCAGAAGTGTTGGCGCACAACGTTGAAACGGTGCCCCGCATCTTCAAACGGATCCGGCCGGGCTTCCGCTACGAACGCAGCCTTTCGGTGCTGACCGCGGCGCGCGCCGCCGGTCTGGTCACCAAGTCCAACCTGATACTCGGCATGGGCGAGACACCGGACGAGGTGTGTGCGGCATTGACCGATCTGCATGAGGCGGGTTGCGACCTCGTCACCATCACGCAGTACCTGCGACCGTCGGTGCGGCATCACCCCGTCGAGCGCTGGGTCAAGCCCGAGGAGTTCGTCGAACACGAACGCTTCGCCACCGAGCTCGGCTTCGCCGGTGTGCTCGCCGGCCCGCTGGTGCGGTCGTCGTACCGTGCGGGACGCCTGTATGCACAAGCCGTCGCGGCTCGGCCTGCGGACTCCACCGGAGCCGCGACGTCGGTGGCATCGCAATCCGTATCCTGAACAAATGGCAAAACCCCGCAATACCGCCGCGAACAAGGCGGCCAAGGCCGAGGCCAAGGCGGCTCGCAAGGCGGCCTCAAAGCAGCGCCGCAGCCAGCTGTGGCAGGCCTTCCAGATTCAGCGAAAAGAGGACAAGCGGCTCCTGCCCTACATGATCGGCGCGTTCGTGCTGATCGTGGCGGCCTCGGTGGCCCTCGGGATCTTCGCCGGCGGGTTCACCACGTACCTGATGATCCCGCTGGGCGTGGTTCTTGGAGCGCTTGTCGCATTCATCATCTTCGGCCGCCGGGCGCAGAAGTCGGTGTACCGCAAGGCCGAAGGACAGACTGGCGCGGCGGCGTGGGCGCTGGACAATCTGCGCGGCAAGTGGCGGGTTACCCCCGGCGTCGCGGCCACCGGTCATTTCGACGCGGTGCACCGGGTGATCGGGCGTCCCGGCGTGATCTTCGTGGGTGAGGGTTCGGCGTCGCGGGTCAAGCCGCTGCTGGCTCAGGAGAAGAAACGCACCGCGCGACTGGTGGGCGACGTCCCGATCTACGACATCGTGATCGGCAACGGCGAGGACGAGGTTCCGCTCGCCAAGCTCGAACGCCACCTCAACAAGCTCCCCGCGAACATCACCGTCAAGCAGATGGACTCACTGGAGTCGCGGCTGGCGGCGCTCGGCAGCAAGATCGGACCAGCCGCGATGCCGAAGGGCCCGTTGCCGGCACAGGCCAAGATGCGCGGCGTGCAACGCACCGTCCGCAGGAAGTGATACCGGTGATCGCTCGCATCTCACGCGCCGCACACTGCTGACGGCCGCCGGCGGCACTGTCGCGGTGGCAGCGGCCAGCGCGCGAGGCATCAGCGTTTGACGACCGCCGTGCCCGTGAAGCGGTCCTGGTAGCCGCGCAGATCGCTGTCGGTGAACAGCGCCGGAATCACGAAGAACACCAGGATCCCGCGTACGGTCGCGCGGCCGAGGCCCACGTGAATCCGATTGTCGATGGAGGCCACCCGCACGCCGAGTGCCAGCTGTCCCGGTGTGAATCCGAACAGGCGCACGGAGACGATGCCGAGCACGACCCAGACCACCGCAATAGAGGTGGATCCCAGGGGGGTGTAGAGGAAGGTCTGCTGGTTCATCACACCGACCGCGACGAGCAGACCCACCAGCCCGTACGCAATGAACCAATCGATCAGCAACGCGGCGATGCGCCTGCCGAAGCCGGCGATCGACCCGGGACCGGACGGGGGTAGGCCGAGGCGCTGACCGGGGTATTCGTTGGCTCCTGATTCGCCGCTCGGGTCCGAACCCGACAGCCAGGACCCCAGGGAACGGGTCATACTGTCAGGATATGCGGGAAATCGATGGAGCACAGACGAGCCCGCCGGCCGCGGCCGGAGTCCTCCGGGACATTGCGTAACTTCGGCGCAACATGCGGTTGACGACCGTGCAACATCAAATCCATAGCGTCTACGCGCGGGTTACCAGATATAAGGAGAGTTCTCAGTGGCAGAAAAGACGGCTGACGACGTCATCAAGTTGATCAAGGACGAGGAAGTCGAATACGTCGACATCCGGTTCTGCGATCTGCCCGGCGTGGTCCAGCACTTCTCGATTCCGGCGTCCGCATTCGACGAGAGTGTCTTCGAGGACGGTTTGGCCTTCGACGGTTCGTCGGTGCGCGGCTTCCAGTCGATCCACGAATCCGACATGATGCTCTTGCCCGACCCAGAGACGGCGCGTATCGATCCGTTCCGTGCCGCCAAGACGGTGAACCTCAACTTCTTCGTGCACGATCCGTTCACCCGCGAGGCGTACTCGCGCGACCCGCGCAACGTGGCCCGCAAGGCGGAGAACTACCTCGCCAGCACAGGCATCGCCGACACCTGCTTCTTCGGCGCCGAGGCCGAGTTCTACATCTTCGACTCGGTGAGCTTCGACTCGAAGATGAACGGCACCTTCTACGAGATCGACTCCGAAGCCGGCTGGTGGAACACCGGGGAACCGATCGAGGCCGACGGCAGCGCCAACCGCGGCTACAAGGTGCGCCCCAAGGGCGGATACTTCCCCGTCGCACCGTACGACCACTACGTCGACCTGCGCGACCAAATGTGCACCAACCTCCAGAACGCCGGCTTCGTCCTGGAGCGCGGCCACCACGAGGTGGGCACGGCCGGACAGGCCGAGATCAACTACAAGTTCAACACGCTGCTGCATGCGGCCGACGACCTGCTGCTGTTCAAGTACATCATCAAGAACACCGCATGGCAGGCCGGCAAGACGGTCACGTTCATGCCCAAGCCGCTATTCGGCGACAACGGATCCGGCATGCACGCACACCAGTCGCTGTGGAAGGACGGCGAGCCGCTGTTCCACGACGAGTCTGGATACGCGGGACTGTCGGACACGGCACGCCATTACATCGGCGGCATCCTGCACCACGCACCGTCGCTGCTGGCATTCACCAACCCGACGGTGAACTCCTACAAGCGCCTGGTGCCGGGCTACGAGGCGCCGATCAACCTGGTGTACAGCCAGCGCAACCGCTCGGCGTGTGTGCGTATCCCGATCACCGGCAACAACCCGAAGGCCAAGCGCCTCGAATTCCGTTGCCCGGACAGTTCGGGTAACCCGTACCTGGCGTTCGCGGCGATGATGATGGCCGGCCTGGACGGCATCAAGAAGAAGATCGAGCCGCAGGCGCCGGTCGACAAGGACCTCTACGAGTTGCCGCCGGACGAGGCCGCCAGCATCCCGCAGGCTCCGACGTCGCTGTCCGCGGTGATCGACAAACTCGAGGAGGATCACGAATACCTCACCGAGGGTGGCGTTTTCACCGAGGACCTGATCGAGACCTGGATCTCCTACAAGCGGGAGAACGAGATCATGCCCGTGCAGATCCGTCCTCACCCCTACGAGATCGCCCTGTACTACGACGTGTAAAAAGCTTTACCGAAGGGCCGGTGGCGTTTGCGCCACCGGCCCTTCGGGCATTCAGCTCTCAAATTTTTGTCCGTCCTCACGTAGGGTTGCAGCACATGACGACCAATCTGGACGCCCGCCTCGCCAGCTACTCCTCACCGTTTCTCAGCGTCTTTCGCATCATCACCGGTCTGCTCTTCACGTTGCACGGCACGCAGAAGCTGTTCGACTGGCCGATCGCGGCGCCGATGCCCATCGAAGTCGGCGCATGGCCGGCCTGGTGGGCGGGGTTGCTCGAATTTGTGCTGGGCATTCTGATCACGCTCGGACTCTTCACCCGAATCGCGGCGTTCATCGCATCCGGCCAGATGGCGGTCGCATACTTCTGGATGCATTGGCCGCCGCTGGAGGGTCCGCCGGCATCGTTCTGGCCGATCGCCAACGGCGGTGAGATGGCCCTCTTGTTCTGCTTCGGCTTCCTGCTGCTGGCCGGGATGGGTGCTGGCACCTGGTCGGTGGATGCCCGACGCCGCCCCCGCGGGGGAGGTGTGGCGCCGGGCCGTGTGGTGACCGGAACCGCCGCGCCGGCGGGCTATGCGACCGGTCAGCCCGTCCGCCGGGGCGGACTGCTGAGTCGGTTTCGCCGCCGCTAGCTTCTTCTGATTGCGGCCTGCCATTGCCGAAATGTTTCTTCGGCGAGTTGTCCTGTTGCGGGTTCTGTCATTCGTCCTTGTGATGAGATTCCGGAATCGGTCCGGCTCATGACGTGTGGATAAGAGAGGACTCACCATGCCGCAGTACGCCGCACTCACCTACACCAGGGACGTCGACTGGTCATCGCCCGAGGAAAGCGAGGCGATGGCTGAGTACATGAAGTTCGGGCAGGACCACGCCGCCCAGATCCGGGGCGGTAACGCGCTGTATCCGACGAGTACAGCCACGACCATCCGCGTGACCGGGGCTCGCGGTGGGGACGTCGTGACCAGTGATGGCCCGTATGCCGAGACAAAGGAAGCGTTGACCGGGTTCTACCTCATTGAGGCCGCGGATCTGGACGAGGCACTGCGCATCGCCGCGGAGATCCCGGCCGCGTGGGACGGCGCGGTGGAGGTACGCCCCGTCATCGAATTCGGCTAGGCGCCAACAAACCCGACCATGGTGGACGGTTTCATCGACACCGGGCAGACGCTGGACACGGCGGTGCGGACGGAGGGTGCACGCATTCTGGCTACCCTCATCCGCACTGTCGGATCGGTACAGATTGCCGAGGACGCGGTCCAGGAGGCGGCGGTGCGCGCGCTACGGGACTGGCCGCACAATGGGGTGCCTGACGAGCCGCGTGCCTGGTTGACCGTGACCGCGCGCCGCGTAGCCGTTGACCTGTTGCGCCGGGAGGGCGCGCGCAGCGCGAAGGAACGCGCCAGCATGACACTCGCGGCGCCCCAGTCGCCGGCCGATTCGGTGGTTGCGGATGATCATCTGCGGCTGATCTTCACGTGTTGCCACCCGGCGTTGGCGTTAGACGCCCAAGTGACGCTTGCACTGCGCACGCTCTGTGGCCTGTCGCCCGCACAGATTGCGGCGGTGTTGTTGACGAGTGAGGCGGCGGTGTCCAAGCGGCTCACCAGGACTCGCGCCAAGATCGCTCGCGCCTGCATCCCGTACCGGGTACCGGCCGACGAAGACCTGCCGCTACGGCTTGCCGCGGTGTGTGCGGTGCTGCACACGTCGTACACGATCGCACACAGCGCGTCGGGCGGAGAACACCTCACCGACCCAGACGGTGCCCGCGAGTCCCTGCGACTGGCACGACTCGTACACGGTTTGATGCCCGATGAACCGTCACCGATGGCGGTGTTGGCGCTGATGCTGTTGACCGAATCCCGTCGCGAAGCACGACTTGGCAACGATGGCAATCCGGTACCTCTTGCCGAACAAGACCGCACATTGTGGGACACGAACAGTATCGAGGAGGGCCTGCGGTTGCTCGACGAGTCCTTGCGCCGCACAGGCGGTGTTGCCGACCCCTACCAGCTGCAGGCCGCCATTGCCGCCCAGCACTCACGGGCGGCGTCGTATCAAGAGACCAACTGGTCCGAGATCGTCCGCCTATACGACTTGCTCCTGTCGGTGCAGCCCACCGGACCGGCGGCCCTGGCCCGGGCGGTCGCAGTGGCCGAATCCCAAGGCGCCGCAGCGGGATTACGTGAGGTCGAACAGCTCGAAGTCGATCAGCGATGTCTGGCGGTGCGCGGGGAACTGTTGGCCCGTGAAGGAAGGTACGACGAGGCGATTGCGACGACTCGGGCGTCACTGACGGAAGCGGTCACCGCACCGGAAAGACGGCACCGCGACCGTCGCATCATCGAATGGTCAGCGAAACGATTCCAGGAGTGAGATGACAACCGTGGACGTCGTGAGCGAGATTGTGATTGCCCGTCCCCGAAGCGAAGTCGCCACCTATGCCACCGATCCGGACAACGCCACCGCCTGGTACGTCAACATCAAGTCGGTGCAGTGGGAAACACCCAGGCCCGCGGTTGTGGGATCGCGCTTCTGTTTCGTCGCCCGATTCCTCGGCCGCGTGTTGCGCTACACCTACGAGGTTGCCGACCTGCGGCCGGAGAAAGTATTCGTGATGCGCACCGCGCAAGGACCATTCCCAATGGAGACGACCTACCTATGGGAGGACGGCCCCAACGACACGACGAAGATGACGCTGCGCAACCGCGGCACACCTTCGGGTCTGTGGGGACTCGCAGCGCCGGTGCTGGCGAGGGCGATCAAGCGTGCCAATGCTCAGGATTTGGCTCGACTCAAGTCACTCCTCGAAGCCGGCGGCTAGCGTCGCCGCTAGTCCAGCGCCATGTCCTTGCGGAACTTGCGCATACCGTCGATCTTCTCGTCGAGGGTGGCCAGCGGTCCCGAGTAGAACATCCACGGCATCGTGATGATGCCGTCGATTCCGCCCGCGGTCGCGCGGTCGTAATGTTCGGGGGTGAACGCGTCGGTCAGCGGGGTGATCACGACGAAGTCGTCCATCGACAAGCCCTGCGCGGCCCGCAATTCGCGTAGCTTCTCCACTCGTATCAGCGCCTGGTCGGTGCTGATCAGGTCGCCAATCCAGCCGTCGTGTTTCGCGGCGCGGCGCAGTGCGATGTCGGAGAGCCCACCGACGTAGATCGGAATGGGCGGTGGCGTCGGCTCCATCTCCAGCCGCGGTGTCTGGTAGAACTCGCCGTCGAACTCGGTCCAGCCCGGCTTCCAGAGCTCCTTCATCAGCGCAAGCATCTCGTCCGTGCGCTTACCGCGACGGGCGAACTGCTGTCCCATCAAAATGAACTCTTCCTCGCACCAGCCGACCCCGATACCGAGTTCCAACCGCCCGCCGGCCAACAATGCCGACGTGCCAATCGATTTCGCCGCCGAGTACGGGTCGCGCATCGCGGGCAAGTAGACCGTCGTGACGAACCGCAGCCGCGTCGTCACCATGGCGAGGGCGCCGATCAGCACCCAGGGGTCCGGCCAGTCGGTGAAGGCTTCCCACCGCCGCTTGCCGTCCTTGGTATACGGATACGGCGTCTTCAGCGTCTCGAGGTTGATGACGTGGTCCGGGATGCCCAGACCGTCGTAGCCGAGATCATCGGCGGCCTTTGCGATCTCGACGACTTCGCTGGTGTCGAGGAAGGCAGCGCTCACATAGATTTTCATCCGGCGTCACGCGCCCACGCCGGGCGAATGAACACGCCTTCCGCCTCGACCGTCGGGCCGTCGGCATCCTTCAAATAGCCTCGGGCGAAAGTCTTCACACCCTCGGACCGCTCTACAAAAGCCTCCGCGCGCAGCGGCCCCAGGGGCGTGCCGCGCAAATAGCGCAATGAGATCGTGCCGGTGAACTTCGGTTGGGTCAGCCCCTCGCTGGCCGCCTCGCCGAGCAGGTGGTCGAGCACGAGGGCGCAGATGCCGCCGTGCACCCACCCCGGTGGCCCCTCGTAGGCGCCGCTGAGGGTGAATTCGCTCCAGCACTGTCCGTTGTCCTCGTGGTGGATGATCATCGGTGGCGCGATCGCATTCCGCAGTCCCACAGCGGGATTGGCCCACGCCAGCGGACGCCCGGTGGCCTCGTGGCGCAGCGTCGACGTGACGGCGCGCTGCTTGCTTTCGAGCAGCGCGGTCAACGCGTCGATCTTGTCCTGGGCGTCGCGCACGGTGCCCTCGTCGACCTCGGTGTGCAGACCGGCGTCGATGAGCCTGCGCAGCGATTCGGTCAGTGGGCCGTAGAGCGCGCGTTGGCGCTCGTACTCCGCATCGCTGATCATGTCGAACCCGAAGTCCATACTCACTCGCTGTACCTTCTACTCACCGAAGATCTTTCGTACCACCGCTTTTGCCCTACGCGTGACTCGCAGGTAGTTGTCGAGGAACTCGCCGCCGTCGTCGGTCTCCCAGCCGGCGGCCAGCGCCACCGCATTGAGCTGACGTCCCGGCCCCGGAAGCTGATCGGTCGCCTTCCCGCGCACCAACACCAGCGCATTTCGCGCCCGCGTCGCGGTCAGCCAGGCCTGCCGGAGGAGTTCGACATCGCCCTCGGCGATCAGCTCGGCCGCGCCGATCGCGTTCAGGGCTTCGAGCGTCGAAGTGCAGTGCAGCGCAGGAATTTTATGCGCATGCCGCAGCTGGATCAGCTGCACTGTCCACTCGATGTCGGCGAGTCCGCCGCGGCCGAGCTTGGTGTGCGTATTCGGGTCGGCGCCGCGCGGCAGCCGTTCGGCATCGACGCGCGCCTTGATGCGCCGGATCTCCTGGACCGCCTGCTGCGAAACACCGCCGGCGGGATACCGCGTCTTGTCGATCATCAACAGGAAGCGCTCGCCCAGTTCGGGATCGCCGGCCACCCGGTGCGCGCGCAGCAGCGCCTGCACCTCCCACGTCTGAACGTACTTCTCGTAGTAGGCCTCATACGAGGCAAGCGTTCGCACCAACGGACCGCTGCGGCCCTCGGGTCGCAGGTTGGCGTCGACCTCCAACGGCGGATCCGCGGACGGCGTGCCGAGCAGCGTGCGCACCTTCTCCGCCACCGAGACGGCCCACTTGACCGCGACCGAGTCCTCGAAGCCCGCGTTCGGTTCACACACGAACATCACGTCGGCGTCCGACCCGTAGCCCAGTTCGGCGCCACCGAGACGGCCCATGCCGATCACGGCGATGCGCGCGGGCGCGCCGTCCTCGCCCGTGTTGTCCCGGATCACGGCCTCCAGCGCGGCCTGCAGTACGGCCACCCACACCGACGTCAGCGCCTGGCACACGTCGGTCACCTCGAGCATGCCCAGCAGGTCGGCCGACGCGATGCGGGCCAGTTCGCGCCTGCGCAGGGTGCGCGCGGCGGCGATGGCCCGCACCGGGTCGGCATGGCGCCCCGCCGAGGCGACAAGCGCTCGGGCGACTCCCTCTGGCTCGACTTCACACAGCTTGGGTCCGTTGGGCCCGTCAGCATAGAGCTGGATCACCTCGGGGGCCCTCATCAGCAGTTCGGGCACATACGCCGAGGTGCCCAGCACATGCATCAGCCGCTTGGCCACCGCACCCTCGTCGCGAAGCGTCGACAGGTACCACCGCTCGTCGGACAGCGACTCGCTGATCCGTCGGTACGACAGCAGACCGGCGTCGGGGTCGGGCGTATCCGAGAGCCAGTCCAGCAGGGTCGGCAGCAACACCCGCTGCACCTGTCCGCGGCGGCCGCCCTCGCCCGTCAGCGCCCGCAGATGGGTCAGCGCGCTTTGCGGCCCCTCATAGCCGAGCGCGGCCAGCTGACGCTCGGCGGCGTCGGCACTGAGTCCCTCCGGAATCCCGAAGGCGCCAACCGATTCCAGCAACGGCTGATAGAAGAGCTTGGCGTGCAGCCGCGATACCCGCATGTTCTGCCGCTTCAGCTCTTCACGCAGCACGCCGAGAGCATCGTGGGTGCCGTCGGGGCGGATGTGTGCGGCCCTCGCCAGCCAGCGCAGCGCCTCGTCGTCGTCATCGTCGGGGAGGATGTGCGTGCGCTTGAGCCGCTGCAGCTGCAGGCGGTGTTCGAGCAGCCGCAGGAACTCGTAAGACGCGGTCAGGTTCGCGGTGTCGTCGCGGCCGATGTAGCCGCCGTTGCCGAGCGCGGCCAGCGCGTTGACCGTCGACGCCACATGAAGCGATTCGTCGTGGCGGCCGTGCACCAGCTGCAGCAGCTGGACCGCGAACTCGACGTCGCGCAGTCCGCCGGGCCCGAGTTTGATCTCGCGGGCGCGCATGCCCGCGGGCACGTTGTCGATGACGCGACGGCGCATCGCCTGCACCTCGGGAACGAAGTCCTCCCGCTCGCATGCCGTCCACACCATCGGCATCAACGCGTCGATGTACTGCTTGCCGAGCTCGGCGTCACCGACGGCGGGCCGCGCCTTCATCAACGCCTGGAACTCCCACGTCTTGGCCCAGCGCTGGTAGTAGGCGACGTGAGAGTCGAGCGTGCGGACCAACTGGCCGCGTTTGCCCTCGGGACGCAGCGCGGCGTCCACTTCGAAGAACGCGTCACCGGCGAAGCGCATCATCTCGCCCGCCACCCGGGTCGCGACCGCGAGTTCGGAGTCGGCCGCTCCCCCTACGACAAAGATCACGTCGACATCACTGACGTAGTTCAGCTCCCGCGCACCGCACTTGCCCATCGCGATGACGGCCAACCGTGGCATCTCGCCGCCCACCGACTTGTGCGCGACGGTCAACGCTGCGCCGAGCGCCGCGTCGGCGAGGTCAGACAGATGCTCACCGACGGTCGTGAACGGCAGGACGGCTTCGTTTTCCACGGTCGAAGCCAGGTCCAGACCCGAAAGCACCAGCAGCCGGTCGCGGTACAGGCTTTGCAGCGGTTGCAGCGCATCCCTTGCATCCGTTGCCTTTTCGGCGAGATCGCGGAAGGTTGTGCGCAACTCCTCGGCCGTCGGCAACGTCACCCGTCCGGCCAACAGCTTCCAGCTCTCGGGGTGGGCGACAAGGTGGTCGCCGAGCGTCAGCGACGACCCGAGCACGCTGAACAGCCGGCCGCGCAGACCGCGGTCGGTCAGCAGTTGCTTGTTGAGTTCGCTCCATTCGTCGCCCAATGCGTCGACCAAACGGACCATCGCGGCGAGCGCGGTATCGGCGTCGGGTGCGCGCGACAACGACCACAACAACTCGACGTGGGAATCGGTGTTCCAACCCAACCGATCGAGGTCGGCGGGCGCCGAGGGTTCGACCAGCCCAAGGCGTCCCACGCTGGGCAGCTTGGGTCGCTGCGTCGCAGGTTTGGCCACGGCTCGACGTTAGCGCACCAGCTCCAGGGGCTGGATTACAGACGTCTACAGCGACAAATAGGTCTTGAGCTCGAACGGCGTGACGTGGCTGCGGTAGTTCTCCCACTCGGCGCGCTTGTTGCGCAGGAAGTAGTCGAACACGTGCTCCCCCAACGCTTCTGCGACCAGTTCAGAGCTCTCCATCTCGGTGAGCGCCACACCGAGGCTGCCCGGCAGCTCCTTGTAGCCCATCGCGCGGCGTTCCTCGGGGGTGAGGTTCCACACGTTGTCCTCGGCCTGGGGGCCCAAAACGTAGTTTTTCTCGATGCCGCGCAGCCCCGCGGCGAGCAGGACGGCGAAGGTCAGATACGGGTTGCACGCCGAGTCGGGGCTGCGCACCTCGACGCGGCGCGATGATGCCTTGCGCGGGGTGTACATCGGAACCCGCACGAGCGCCGACCGGTTGGCCGCTCCCCAGCTCGCCGCGGTCGGCGCCTCGCCGCCGTGGACGAGCCGCTTGTAGGAGTTCACCCACTGATTGGTGACGGCGCTGATCTCATTGGCGTGTTCGAGGATGCCCGCGATGAACGACTTGGCGACATCGGAAAGCTGCAACACGTCATCGGGGCTGTGGAAGGCGTTGTTCTCGCCCTCGAACAAGCTCATGTGGGTGTGCATCGCCGAGCCGGGATGTTCGGAGTAGGGCTTGGGCATGAACGTGGCCCGCACACCGTCGCCGAGCGCGACCTCCTTGACGACGTATCGGAAAGTCATCACGTTGTCGGCCATCGACAGCGCATCGGCGTAACGCAGGTCGATCTCCTGCTGGCCCGGGGCGCCCTCGTGGTGACTGAACTCCACCGAGATGCCCATCTGCTCGAGTGCGTCGATGGCGTGGCGGCGGAAGTTCGGCGCGGCGTCGTGCACGGCCTGGTCGAAGTAGCCGCCGTTGTCGGCGGGGACGGGCACGCTGCCGTCGTACTCACCCGGCTTGAGGAGGAAGAACTCGATCTCGGGGTGCACGTAGCAGGAGAAGCCGAGGTCGCTGGCCTTGGACAGCTGGCGGCGCAGGACGTGGCGGGAGTCCGCCCACGACGGCGAACCGTCGGGCATCGTGATGTCGCAGAACATGCGCGCCGAGTGGTGGTCGCCCGCACTGGACGTCCACGGCAGCACCTGGAACGTGGACGGGTCGGGCCGCGCCACCATGTCGGCCTCGGAAACCCGGGCGAAGCCCTCGATCGCCGAACCGTCGAAGCCGATGCCCTCCTCGAACGCGCCTTCGAGTTCGGCGGGCGCGATGGCGACCGATTTGAGGTATCCGAGCACATCGGTGAACCACAACCGGACGAAGCGGATATCGCGTTCTTCCAGCGTGCGCAGCACGAATTCCTTCTGCCGGTCCATGTCCGCAGGGTATGCACCGGCTGTTAAATCTGTGTTACGGCGATGCGAGCTTGCGCGAAGAGCAGGTAAAACGGGCGGCTTCACCTAGCGGTGCGTGCGGTCAGGCGTCGAGTTCGTAGCTCAGCCACGTCGACTTCGCCGCGCCGATTCCGTCGTAGAGCCGTCGCGCCGTCGCATTGTCAGGGGCCGTCTCCCACACCAACTTCTCGGCACCGCGGTCGCGGCACAGCTGCAGACCCCGCTCGATCAGCGCCCGGCCCGTGCCGGTGCCACGGGCCGCCGACTCCACGTACAGATCGTTGAGCACACCGATGCGAGCGGCGTACAACGTCTGCCAGGTCCAGTAGATCGTCGCGAACCCCAGCGGTGTTCCGTCGCCGCGCGCGATCAGCTGCACGCCCTCGTCGGGGTGGTCGATCAGTGCGTTCGACAGGGCCAGCAGGCGCTCATCGGACGGATCCACGCGATAGAAGTCGCAGTAGCCGCGCATCATCGGTAACAGCTCCGGCACGTCCGAAGCCGTGACACCGGTGATGCTCAGCTGCTGCATCGGGTGTCGGGCGGTGGGACCGTGACGTCGATCAGGTAGCGGGCGGCGATCTCGTCGACGCAGTCGTCGCCCTGAAATGCCACGGTGTGCTGCGTGCCTTCGTAGGTCAGCAGCGTGCCCCCCAGCTGACGCGCCAGGTCGACGCCCGCCTCGTACGGGGTGGCGGGGTCGTTGGTCGTCGAGATCACCAGGATCGGCGGCAGCCCGTCGACGTTGATCTCGTGCGGTTCCGTCGTCGGAGGGACGGGCCAGAACGCACACGTGCCCAGCGGAGCGTGCCCGGTGAACTCGCCATAGCTCATGAACGGCGCCGCTTCACGAGCCCGCCGGTCCTCCTCGACGGCCTTGGCGCGGTCCGTCACCGCCGGCTTGTCGACGCAGTTGACCGCGACGCGTACGTCGGTCGAGTTGTTGTAGTGGCCGTTCTCGTCGCGGCCCATGTAAAGATCGGCCAGCGCCAGCATCGTGTCGCCCTCCCCGTCCTTGATCTCCTTGAGGGCCTGGGTGAGGTGGCGCCACAGATTCGGCGAGTACAGCGGCAGGATGGTGCCGACGATCGCGTCGGAGTAGCTCAGCCCGCGCGGATCACGCGTCTTCAACGGGTTCTCCACCAGCGGGTCGACCATGCTGCGGTAGACGTCGACCGCCTTGGCCGGATCGGTGCCCAGCGGGCAGTCCGCGTTCTCGGCGCAGTCGGCGGCGTAATCATCGAAGGCGGTCTGGAATGCCTTGGCCTGGCGGATGTTGGCCTCGGTGGGATCGGCGTTGGGGTCGATGGCGCCGTCGAGGATCATCGCGCGCACGTTGTCCGGATAGGCCTCCGCGTACAGCGCGCCGATGCGGGTGCCATACGAGTAGCCCAGATAGTTCAGCTTCTCGTCGCCGAGAGCCTGCCGCATCGCGTCGAGATCCTTGACGACGCTGGCAGTTCCGACGTTGGCGAGGAATTCGTCGCCCATCTTGTCGACGCAGCGCTGCACGAACGCCTTGGTTTCGGACTCGATGTGCTCGACACCCTCGGGCGTGTAGTCCACCTGCGGGTCGGCGCGGAGCCGGTCGTTGTCCGCGTCGGAGTTGCACCAGACCGCGGGCGTGGACGCCGCGACGCCGCGCGGGTCGAAGCCGACCAGATCGAATCGTTGGCGGACGCTGTCGGGCAGCAGCCCGACCATGCTGGTCGCCGCCGCGACACCCGACTCGCCAGGACCGCCGGGGTTGACGATCAGGGAGCCGATCTTGTCTCCGGTCGCCCTGAACCGGATCATCGCCAGGCGCGCGACCTCGCCCTCAGGCTCGGCCCAGTTCACCGGAACAGACAACCTGCCGCACTCGGCACCGACGGGCGCCGGCTCACCGTCGGAGGACGAGTTCTCGCACTCCCCCCACTCGATCGGCGATCCCGGCGGGGGCACGGCGACCACGCCGCGGCCCTCGACCAGGTTCGTGCAACCGGCGACCAGCAACATCAACGCCGTCACTTGGACGCCGATCTTCAGGCTCATGGCACCACATGCTGCCATGACCGCACATCCGCGCTGGCTAGGCGGCTATCGCGTGGCGCTCAGCAGCTCGTCGAGCGCGGCCTGGAAATCGTCAGCCATGTCCCACAGATCGGGCAGCAACTCCGGGCATGACACGATCCCGACGTCCAATTTCCCGGTCAACGACATCACCGTGATGTTGAGTCCGGAGCCGTGGAAGATCGGCCCCAGCGGGTACATGGCGTCCACCTCGCAGCCCAGGTAGTAGAGCGGAACCTGTGGGCCGGGGACGTTGGAGACGACGAGGTTGTGCACCGGCCTGGCCCCGCTCAGCCGGCTGGCCGCGTAGACCCGCATCGCGACACCGAACACCGCGGGTGCCGCGAACTGGGTCCAGTCCTGTAGCAGGGTCGCCCCGATCGCCGAACTGTGTTGTTTGGCAACCGAATTCGAGTCGGCGATGGATTTCAACCGCTCCGCCGGATCCTCGATGTGAGTCTCCAGCTTGGAGAACATGCCCGACACCTGGTTGCGACCGGGCCGGTCCGACTTGTCGTGCACCGACACCGGCACCATCGCGACCAACGAATTCTCCGGCAACTCACCGCGATCGTCGAGGAATTTGCGCAGCACACCGGACACCAGCGCCATCACCACGTCATTGACCTTGACCCCGAAGTGGTTCTTGACGGTCTTGATGTCCTCGAGGTCCAGCTGCGCGAACGCGACGTTGCGATGTCCGGTGACGTTGCTGTTCCAGGCGGTCTTGGGAGCGACGAACGGGGCCGTCATGGCGTTGCCCCCGCGGGCCCGGCGGGCGGTGTCCACGACAGTCGACAGGGTCGACGGCAGCGCATTGATCAACTTGAGCGGCCGAGTGGCGTACTTGACCGCGCCGGACACCGCGATCTCCAGGGAACTCGCGTCGCCAGAACCATCCACCGGGTCGGGAGGCGGAGCATCGGCTTCGGTGCTGCACAGCTGCGACATCAGGTTGGCCCCCGAGACCCCGTCGACGCCGGAGTGGTGGACCTTCGTCATCACGACGATGCGTCCACCGTTCTGCGGGTCGGTGCCCCCGACGTTCTCGATGACCCACTTCTCCCACAGCGGCCGGCTGCGGTCGAGTTGCAACGAGGCGATGTGCCCACAGATCTCAGCCAATTCGCGGCGACCGCCCGGGACAGGCAGACCGATTCGGTGCAGGTGCCGGTCGACGTCAAAATCCCTGTCCTCCACCCACACCGGATGGTCGAGGTTGAACCGGCTGTCGGCGAGCTTCTCCCGGAATTGCGGCATCGCCTTGATCCTCAGGTCGAACGCGTCGCGGAAACGGTCGAAGGTGTACCCGCCCGGCATGGTCGACGTGTCCAACTCGAGGATCGAACACACATGCAGCGGTTGCTGCGCGGTCTCGAGATAGAGGAAACTGGCGTCGAGTCCGCTTAACCGTTGCATGCCGCCGATGTTAGGCCGGGCTGAGCCCGGTGTGAGGAAATCCACTCAACGCGCCTTTCAACTTCGGCGCCCGAAGTGGCAGACTGAACAGGTCAGACGAACCCGGGGACCCCGATGGGCCTCGAGGATCGACCCGACCAACCCGTGAGGGACAACGATGTCTGAGCAGACTGTCTATGGCGCTGCGGCGGATAAGCCGCGGACCAAAATAAGAACCCTTCACCTGCAGAAGTGGAAGTCAGAAGGCCACAAGTGGGCCATGCTGACGGCCTACGACTTCTCTACCGCCCGTATTTTCGACGATGCAGGCATTCCCGTCCTGCTGGTCGGCGATTCGGCGGCCAACGTGGTTTACGGCTATGACACCACGGTGCCGGTGACCCCCGACGAGCTCATCCCGCTGGTCCGCGGCGTGGTCCGCGGCGCTTCGCACGCACTGGTGGTCGCCGACCTGCCGTTCGGCAGCTATGAGGCAGGCCCGCAGCAGGCCCTTGCGACCGCCACCCGGTTCATGAAGGAGACCGGCGCGGGTGCGGTCAAACTGGAGGGTGGCGAGCGCGTCGCCGATCAGATCGCGACGCTGACTCAGGCCGGCATCCCCGTGGTCGCGCACATCGGATTCACCCCGCAGAGCGTCAACAGCCTGGGCGGCTTCCGCGTCCAGGGCCGCGGCGACGGCGCCGAGCAGACCGTCCACGACGCGATCGCCGTGCAGGAAGCGGGGGCCATCGCCGTGGTGCTCGAGATGGTTCCCGCTGAGCTGGCGACTCAGATCACCGGCAAGCTGACCATCCCCACCATCGGCATCGGAGCCGGACCCAACTGCGATGCGCAGGTGCTGGTGTGGCAGGACATGGCCGGCATGACGAGCGGTAAGACCGCCAGGTTCGTCAAACATTTCGGCGATGTGGGTGCCGAATTGAGCCGCGCCGCAACGCAGTACGCCGACGAGGTCGCCAGCGGGACGTTCCCCGCCGAAGAGCACTCCTTCTAGGAGAACTCCGGCTTCCGCTTGGCCATGAAGGCGTCGACGCCTTCGCGGCCGTCGGCGGAGTTGGCGCGCTCGGCGATCAGCCGGCTCTCGAATTCCATCTGCTCCTCGAGACCGCTGTTGAACGTCGACAGCATCAGTGCCTTCACGGAGCCGTTGGACCCGGCGCAGGTGGCCGCCATTTTCTCGGCCAGCGCGTCGGCACGGGCGGCCAGTTGATCGTCGGGCACCACCTCGGTGACCAGACCCCACTGCGCGGCGTCCTGGGCCGAGAGAGTGCGGTTGGTCAGCATCAGTTCCTTGGTCTTGGCGATACCGATGAGACGCGGCAGGAAGTATGAGGAGCTGCCGTCCGGCGATAGTCCCACCTTGGTGTAGGCCATCGTGAACGACGCCGACTCCGCGGCGAGGACGAGATCGCCCGTCACCGCAATCGAGAAGCCCGCTCCGGCGGCGGTGCCGTTGACCGCGGTGATGAGCACGGCGTCCATCCGCGAGAAGCTCGAGATCGCGCGATGCAGGTCGTTCGCGACACCCTTGATGTGCAGGCCCCGGTCGGGCGCGGGTGCAAAGGACTTCAGATCGCCTCCGGCGCAGAAGAACCGACCCGAACCGGTGAGCACGACCACCTTCGTCGCCGCGGTGTCGCAGCGCCGTGCGGCATCGGCGAGCTCGCGAGTCATGGTGTTGTTCATTCCATTTGCGGCGTCGGGCCGGTTCAGGGTGATCCGGGTGATGGCACCGGACGGCTCGAATTCGAGGGTTTCATAGTCGGTCACCCCTGGACTTTATCGCCGCTGTCGAGCTGCCCGGCCGCTCCCCCAGGCTGCTCGTTTACCTGAATGTGGCAGTCTTGCCCGCACCATGGGCAATTCCACTTCGAACTATCTGGAGGTCGAGCGCAAGTTCGACGTCGTCGACTCCACCGTGTCCCCGTCATTCGACGGGCTCTCAGCGGTCGCGTCGGTGAAGCGTTCTCCTGTGCAGCAACTCGACGCCGTCTACTTCGACACCCCTGACCGCGACCTGGCCGCGCACCGCATCACGTTGCGTCGGCGCACCGGCGGCTCCGACGCCGGATGGCACCTCAAGTTGCCCGCTGGTGCCGACGCCCGCACCGAGGTGCGGGAGCCGCTGGACAGCTCTGGTGACGACGTGCCGGAGGCGCTGCGCGACGTCGTGTTGGCCATCGTGCGGGACCGCCCGTTGGCTCCCGTGGCGCGGATCTCGACCGAGCGCACCGTCGACATGCTCTACGGACGTGACGGCGTGGCGCTCGCGGAGTTCTGTGACGACCAGGTCACGGCCTCCGCCGGGCTGGACGGCGCGGAACAACGGTGGCGCGAATGGGAGCTCGAGCTCGCAGAGGGCGGCGACCGAGAACTGTTGGAGCGTCTCGCGAACAGGCTGCTGGATGCCGGCGCGGTACCCGCCGGCCACGGTTCCAAGCTGGCCAGGGTACTCGAATCGACGGCCGAGTCCGAGCCGTCGGAGCTGCCCGACGACCCGATCCACCGGGCGGTCGCCGGACATGTCGACGAGTTGCTGGAGTGGGATCGGGCGGTTCGCGCCGACGTCTACGACTCCGTGCACCAGATGCGGGTCACGACGCGCAAGATCCGCAGCCTGCTGCAGTCGTCCGAGGACGCGTTCGGGATCACCGACGACGCCTGGATCCTCGACGAACTGCGCCAGCTGGCAGCCGTGCTGGGTGTGGCGCGCGACGCCGAGGTGCTCGCCGAGAAGTACGAGAAAGCACTCGACGAACTGCCCGCGGAATTGATCCGCGGTCCGGTGCGCGAGCGACTGGTCGACGGCGCGAAGAAGCGCTACTCCGCGGGGCACCGGCGGTCGCTGATCGCGATGCGCTCCGATCGCTACTTCCGGCTGCTCGATGCTCTCGAGGCGTTGGTGGCCACTGCCCCGCCACCGCCCCGGCCCGGTGACGAAGAACCCACAACGCTGACCATCGACGCCGCGTACAAGAAGGTCCGCAAGGCAGCCAAGGCAGCGCACACCGCCGAGTCCGACACCGAGCGGGACGAAGCCTTGCACCGAATCCGTAAGCGCGCCAAACGACTTCGGTATACAGCGTCGGCGACGGGTGACGACAAGGTGTCCGACCGCGCGAAGGCCATTCAGTCGTTGCTCGGCGATCACCAGGACAGCGTCGTCAGCCGGGATCACCTCAGCAAGGAGGCCGCCGTCGCGCACGCCGCCGGCGAGGACACCTTCACCTACGGGGTGCTCTATCAGCTTGAAGCCGAAGTCGCACGCCGGGCCGAGGAGAGCCTCGGCGCCGCACTGAAGAAGCTGGGCAAGTCCGTTCGCTAGGAGTGGTGACTCAGACCGCTGCGTGGGCTCCGCGCAGAAGGCGGCGCAGCTCGAGCATCGCGTCGTGCAACTCGGTACGGACGATGGGTTCTGTGGTGCAGTCCTCGGAGGCGATCTGCGCGGTGGTGCGCCCGAGGAAGTACGCCCGGTAGATGAGCGCGCGGTGCGAAATCGACAGCATCGCCATAGCCTGTCGAACCACCCTGCCGTCGGTCATGGTGAGAGCACCGTGTGCGGGTCGAGCGCCGAGGGATGGTCGACGAGGTAGTCGAGTATGTGGTCGTGCGCCTTCACGAGGTGGTCGCCGGTGAGACGCGCCGTGGTGGCGGCATCCCCGCGTTCGACGGCGGCCAGTATCTCCGCATGCTCGCTACCGATGTGCCCGGTCTGACCGATCACCTCGAGGTGCAGGTACACGTAGCGATCGGTCAAGCGCCGCAGGTGCTCGATCAGTTCGATCGTGCGCGGGCGGTTGGACCGTCGGTAGACCGCGGCGTGGAATTCGGTGTTGGCCGCGAGCCAGGTGCGCGCATCGGTTGGCTCCGACATGATCGCCAGCTGCTTTCGCATGTAGATGATCTCGGCGCGGCCGACGTGAGGGACCGCGATCGCGGTGGTCTTCGGCTCGATCGACAGCCGCAGGTCGTACAGCTCCTGCAATTCCTCGATCGACATGCGGGTGACGATCGCGGTGGCGTTGGACAGCGGCTCCACCAGGCCTTCGCCGGCGAGTAGCGCCAACGCGTCGCGCACCGGAATCCGGCTGACGCCGAACCTTTCGGCGAGGCCGACCTGGGCGAGCTTGGCGCCGGGCACGACGTCCCCGTGCAGGATCTCGGCCCTGAGCTGTGAGGCTATGCGTGCTGCGGAACTTTCGGATGCCATAGCGTTGTCCTGTCTACGATCTTGAATTCTTGTATACAGACGCTGGCTGTGAGGAAGCAGGGAAAGAGGATGGGTTGGCCTGTAAGCCGGATTCTGCAATCTGGGCGTTTGCCGCGAGTAGCTGCGTTGGGCGTGTTGTGTATTCGCACGTCGCGGCGTTGGCGGGCCGACCTACGTCAAGCGGTCCCTTTCGTTAGGACCGTTCGGGGACTGGGATGGTCGCAGGCTCGGCCGGGTCGGTGGGTTGGCCCGGGTTCTCCATCGGTGGCGCTGTGATAGGTCCGGGAGCACCGGGTACGCGGGGCTTAGTTGAGGGGTTCGTCTGTCCGGGATTCGACACTGATTGGGGCGCTCGACAGCCATTAAGCGCCCCTATGACGATGTCGCCGCCTTGGATGAGGCAACAGTAGTCATTGCGATGGTCCCATGGCCCAGGAATTTCATGCATGCACTTCCAATATGCCTCGTTGTCAAACGCGGCGGCCGCCGTCGGAACAGACGCAAAGGCGACGCCAACCAGAAGCGCGACCAGCGTAATGCTGTTGAGTCTCTTCGTAATTCGCAGAATCATGGGTCTTCCCCTCGGTTATACGCGACCCATGCGGGGCCGGCGTTGTCGAGAAAATGTTCTCGAACAAGCAGGGCAGCGACCATCGCGTCCAAGCCAGAGTTGTCAGTTAGAGCGGCAACAATTAGCTATCCCGCGGGTAAGGCACGCTGAACTTACTAGAGGAACCACCCGGCCTGATTGACGTCCTACCTATTGTTCGGCCCCGCCCACACTCTCGTAGTGGGCGGGGCCGGTTTCATGTTTCGATGCTCTCTTAGCGAGGTGCTCCGCGTGATTCGGACGACCGGACCCGCGACGCGGTTGATTCGGTACGTGGACTTACTGCGGACGCATTGCGGACGGCGGCGACTCCGAGTGGCTGAACATGCTGTTCAAGGGGCCGGGGCGGATGAGTTGGCCTGTAAGCCGGATTCTGTTCCGCACCGCCGCGAGTGATCACGGCGGTGAGGCGGCGACCATCCATCTGGACACACCGTTGCCGGGTGCCTCAAGCGGCCTACCCGCAGGCTCGGGCGAGCAGCCCTCGGACGCCTGCGCGGCCGCACCAGGTGCGGCCTTCTTGGCCTTGCTTCGGGTGGGGTTTGCCTAGCCACTCCGGTCACCCGGAATGCTGGTGCGCTCTTACCGCACCGTTTCACCCTTACCGCCTCGAGGGCGGCGGTCTGTTTTCTGTGGCACTTTCCCGCGAGTCACCTCGGATTGCTGTTAGCAATCACCCTGCTCTGCGAAGTCCGGACTTTCCTCGAATCATCTCGCGATGATCCGCGGCCGCCCGGCCAACTCATCCGCGCAATAAACTTAGCTCATGTCCCAGGTTCCCCCGGCCCGTTATCTCCTGAGGGCCAAGGATCTGGTCGACGCACGCTATGCGGATCCCATCACCGTCGACGACCTCGCCGCCGCGGCGGGACTGTCGCGGGCCCATTTCAGCCGGATGTTCACCCGGACGTTCGGGGAGTCTCCCCGGGCATATCTGCAGACCAGGCGTCTGGAGCGCGCGGCGTCATTGCTGCGCCACACCGACCGCTCGGTGGCCGACATCTGCGTGATGGTGGGACTGCAAAGCGTCGGGTCGTTCACCACCAGCTTCTCGCGGGTGTACGGCATGCCTCCCGCGGCGTATCGGGCCAGCATGCCGCCGGCAGCGATCTACGCGCGAGTGCCCAGTTGCATCCTCGCGCGCGACACCCGGCCGCCCGCCGACAGCCGCGTGCGCAAGACAGCACACGGGGAGAAGACGGGCGACGGCGACCGACCGTAGCGTCGTTCGCATGATCAAAGTTGCAAGCGCCCACCTGTGGGTACACGACCAGGACGTCGCACTGAAATTCTGGACCGAGAACGTCGGAATGGAAGTGCGCCAAGATGTTTCGCTGCCCGATATGGACAACTCGTTTCGGTGGCTGACGGTCGGTCCGCCGGGCCAGGACGACGTGTCGATCGTGTTGATGGCGGTCCCCGGCGAACCTGTGATGGATGAGGTCACGCGCAAACAGGTGCAGGAGCTCACCGCCAAAGGCTTCGCCGGCACCGTGTTCCTGACGACCGAAGACATCCAGTCCGACTACGACGAGATGAGTGCTCGTGGCGTCGAATTCACCGAACCGCCACATCAGATGCCATACGGCATCGACTCCGGATTTCGTGATCCGTCCGGCAACAGCGTGCGATTGACCCAATTAGCGCCGCCGCCCGCCAATACTGTCTAAGTGCGAACCACTACCGCAGCACTGGGTTCGGCGGCGTTCTTCGTCGTGGCGCCCGGCACGTTCGTCGGGCTGGGCCCGTGGCTGATCACCCGCTGGGAGATCCCCGAGTCCAGCCCGCCCTTACGCCTGGCGCTCGGGGCGGTGTTCGTCGTCGCAGGCCTGATCCCGCCCATTCACGCATTCGTCCAGTTCGCCAAGGCAGGCGGGACGCCGATGCCCGTCGCGCCGACGGAACGACTCGTCGTCGGAGGGTTCAATCGCTTCGTCCGGAACCCGATGTACGTCGGCCTGTTGACCGCGATCCTGGGTCAGGCGCTGCTCTTCGACAGCCTGTGGTTGGTGGTCTACGCGGTGATCGGGTGGCTTGTGACGGCGTCATTCGTGCACTGGTACGAGGAACCGACGCTGGTGCGCACCTACGGCGAGCAGTACGAGGAGTACCGGCGCAATGTGCCCGCATGGACTCCACGCCTGACGCCGTGGCGGCCTAGTGTGCAGCCAGATCGCAAAATCCGCTGAAAACGGTCCACATCGCGATCTCAGCGCACACTAGAGGCCCGAATCTCACATCTCGCCGACCCGCGCCGTCTACAAGGTATGAACACTCGACATTGCATCATCGACAGCCGGCTGGGCGAGCTCAGCCTGGTCGCCGACGGCAACGCCCTCATCGGCGTCTACTTCCGGCATCACTGGCACCGCCCCGACCCATCCACGTTCGGAGCGCGGGTCGACGTTGACACCGATGTCCTGCTTGCCGAGGCCGAGGTCCAATTGACGGATTACCTCGCGGGAGACCGGACCGACTTCGACCTGCCTGTCAACCCAGACGGCGACCAACGTCAGCTGCGCGTCTGGAAAATGGTGTCCGACATCCCCTTCGGCGGCACCGTCACCTACGGGGAGTTCGCCACTGCTCTTGCCGACGGAACGACGCCGCAGGAAGTCGGCCAAGCGGTCGGCCGCAATCCGTTGTGCATCGTCATCCCCTGCCACCGTGTGGTCGGAAGCAACGGTCAGCTCACGGGCTACGCGGGCGGGTTGAAGCGCAAGCAGTTCCTTCTCGAGCTCGAGGAGACCGCCGACGTCAAGGCGGCGAGGCTGTTCTGATGCATCGGAAGCGGGTCGACTCGGGTGATTGGGACGCGATCACCGCGGAGCTCAACGACTTCGGCGGAGCGTTGCTACCCCGGCTGCTCACCGATGCCGAGGCTGAGGCGATCACGCGGCACTACCCCGACGACCGCATGTTCCGCTCGACCATCGACATGCGCAGATACCGGTTCGGCGAGGGTGAGTACCGGTACTTCCACCAGCCTTACCCCGCGCCGATCGAGGCACTCAAGCAGGCGCTGTACCCGCGGCTGTTGCCGATCGCGCGAGACTGGTGGGCCAAGCTCGGCCGCCCATCCCCGTGGCCGGACACCCTCGACGACTGGCTCGACATGTGCCACGCGGCCGGCCAAACGAAGTCGACCGCGATACTGCTCAAGTACGGCGCGGGAGACTGGAACGCGCTGCATCGAGACCTCTACGGCGAGTTGGTCTTTCCACTGCAGGTGGTGATCAACCTGAGCGAGCCGGGCGTCGACCACACCGGCGGCGAATTCCTGCTCGTCGAGCAGCGCCCCCGGGCCCAGTCGCGTGGCACCTCCATACGGCTGCCACGCGGTCACGGGTTCGTGTTCACCACCCGGGAGCGACCGGTCCGATCGGCGCGCGGCTGGTCGGCGGCGCCGGTCCGGCACGGCGTCTCGACGGTCCGATCAGGCCGGCGATTCACGCTCGGCCTGGTGTTCCACGACGCGGCGTGAGAGATGCAGCGCGGTGCCCGCCCGTCCGCATCACGAGTGGATCGAGCGTCTAGCCCGCTGGCCGCCGCCGCAGCACGATCACGTTGTCGTGCCAGATGAAGGGCTCCCTGTCGGGCCAGTTCACCTCTCGCTCCACCACTTTCGTCTGCGCCGGCTCCCACTCCGCAGCTGAGAGATTCAGCGAGGCGACGACCTCCTCCGGACTCAGGAAGATATGGCGGTGCTGATCGAGCTTCGAGTCGCCCGGCGGAGGGGCGCTGTGGTCCACGATCAGCAGCGTGCCGCCCGGTTTCAGGGCTTCGGCCGCCCGCTGGAAGATGCGGGTACGGTCCAGCGGCAGGGTGGAGTGCAAGAAGTGGGCACTCACCAGGTCGAACTCACCGTCCGGAAATGTCTCTGACAGGTCGTGTTGCTGGAAGTCGATCCGGTCCAGCACGCCGCGCGTCTCGGCTGCTGAACGAGCCCGCTGCAGCGCGGTATCCGAGATATCCACGGCGACCACATCCCAGCCACGCTCTGCCAGCCACACCGAGTCCGCTCCCTCGCCGCAGCCGAGGTCGAGTGCTCGACCGATCGGCAGTCCGGGAACCACCTCGGCGAGGCGGAGGTTGACCCGTCCGCTCCACACTCGGTCGCGTTCGCTGTAGTGCTGCTCCCAGTGCTCCTTGGCGTCAGGCGTTGACACGTTGTCTCCCTTCAGGAACGGCCAGACCGTATTCGTCCGCCATCAAACTCTGCACTACTGCCGCGGCTGCGTGTGAGCCGCTCGCGATCGCGGCCGCCACCTGTGGCATCTGCACGCTCAGGTCGCCTGCGGCGAACACCCCGGGCGTCGTCGTCCGGTAGAAGCCGTCCACCGCGATCGGGTTCTGAGCGACGGGGGTCGGGTCGGCGGGCTCGGCCCCCAACTGGTCGGCCAGCGTCGAGCGCTGATGCAGGGTGGTGGCGACGAGTAAACCCTTGCGCGCCAATCGGGTTCCGTCGGTGAACACGACGGCGCTCAATTCGCCGTTCTCGGAGTGCAGTTCGGCCACGCGTCGCTCGTCGATGGCGATGTTCGCATCGGCCAGCCGGACGCGGTCGTCATTCTCCAGACCGTCGGGCCCGTCGGTCAGCACGACGATGTCGTCGCTCCAGCCGCGCAGCAGGAGCGCCGAATGGACCGCACGCGGACCGCGCGCCAGGACGGCCAGCGGTTGGTCCCGCATCTCCCAGCCGTGGCAGAACGGGCAGTGGAACGCCGATCCGCCCCACAGCTGCGCCAGTCCGGGCAACTCCGGTGGGCGGTACTCCATGCCGGTGGCAAGCAGTACGCGTCGGGTGCGCTCGCGCGTGCCGTCGGCCAGCTGCAGGACGAAATCGCTGTCCGCCCGTTCGCCGGTCACCACCTCGCCGCTGCGCACCTCGACACTCGGATATGCCGACAGCTCATGCCGCCCGATCTCGTATAGCTCGGCCGGGCTCCGTCCGTCGTGTCCGAGCAGGCCGCCGATGCCGTGAGCAGGCAGATTGCTCTGCGCTCCGGCATCGACCAGCAGAGTGCGGCGGCGAGCCCGTCCGAGCACCAATCCAGCACTCAGGCCGGCCGCACCGCCTCCGACGATGATGCAGTCCCAGATGTCGTCCATGACTCCACCTTGCAGGCGCCATGACAGAAGTGCCAAGCTTTCTTGCCATGCAGGCAAATGACGAAGAGAGTGTCGATCTGCGGGTGCGCAAGCGTCTGCGCGATCTGCGGATGCAGCGCGGCCTCACCCTCGAAGAGGTTGCGAGCCGGTCGAGCATCGACGTGTCGACCCTGAGTCGTCTGGAATCCGGTAAAAGGCGGCTGGCTCTTGACCATCTCCCCCGCCTCGCCGCCGCACTCACGGTGAGCACCGACGAACTACTGAGGGCGCCCGAAGCCGAAGATCCACGGGTGCGGGCGAACTCGCACACCAGCCACGGCGTCACCTACTGGCCGCTGACCCGTCAAGCCGCCGCAGGCGGACTCCACGCGTACAAGATCCGCATCAGCGCGCGCCGACGTACGCCGCCTCCCGAGCTGCCCGTGCACGAGGGCCAGGAGTGGATGTACGTGCTGTCCGGTCAGGTACGGCTGATCCTCGGCGAGCGCGATTTCATCGTCAAACCCGGTGAAGCCGTGGAGTTCTCGACATGGACCCCGCATTGGTTCGGAGTTGTCGACGGGCCCGCGGAGGCCATCACGATTTTCGGCGTACACGGCGAACGGCTGCATCTACACGGCTAACGGCTCACCCGATCTTGTGCCAGCTCGGCGAGGTGCTTGAGCGAGTTGTCGAGGTGCTGCCGGTCGAATGGCGGGAACCCGATCTCTTCGCGAATGGCCTGCGGCACCGCCGACCAGTCATACGTCAGCGTGACCTCCGTCCGGTCGTCGGCGACCGACTCGAGGTCGTAGCGCCAGATCCAGCCGCCGAAGTCGAGGTTGCCGTCGTCGGTGCGTTGGCCCGGAAGCCATGCGATCGCGTGCGGCGGCTCGAAGACCTCGACTCGATTCGCGATCTCGTAGTGCATTCCCCCGTAGTTCGAGTGGTACATCGCCATCCGGAAGACCTGGCCCACTTCGGTCAGCCGCTTGCCGTCGAGCGACTCTCGGACCCAACCGGTGCCGTCGATCGCGTGATGAGTGTTCGGGTCGGCCAGCACGTCGAACACGGTTGCGGCAGGCGCATATACCGCACGCGTCGATTTCATCGTTTCCTCAGTCATGTCCGTACCGACCGGTGGCGGCTCAGAAACTCATCGCCAGAACGTCCGACCGGCCGTCACCTATCCCAGGTAGGCCGTCTGGTTGACCAGCCGCACCGAGGCCGCACCGTCGGGGTAGAACTCGGCGATCGATAGCGACGCCAGGTCTAGATGCATGCGGTACAGGACGCTCGGGCCCGCATCCAGCGCCATGCGCAGCAGCGTCTTGATGGGCGTCACGTGCGACACCACCAGCACCGTCTCCCCCGGATGCTCGGAGATGATGCGCGCCCGCGCCCTGCCGACCCGCTCAGCCGCGGCGTCGAAGCTCTCCCCGTCGGGCGGCGCCACACTGGTGTCGCGCAGCCAGCGCTTGTGCAGCGCCGGATCACGTTCGGCCGCTTCGCCGAACGTCAGCCCCTCCCAGCCGCCGAAGTCCGTCTCGATCAGGTCGGCGTCGACGCTGACGTCGAGGCCCAGCGCTTTGGCCGCTGCATCGGCGGTGTCGTGCGCACGCTGCAGCGGCGAGGTGATCACGGCCGAGATGCCGCCCCTGTCGCCCAGGAACTGCGCGGCCGCGTCGGCCTGGCGACGGCCGAGTTCCGTCAGCGCCGGGTTGCCGCGGCCCGAATACCTACGTTCCACCGACAGTTCGGTCTGCCCGTGTCGCAGCAGGAGGAACCGGGTCGGCGCACCCCGCGCACCCGTCCAGCCGGCGGGGTTGGTGACCTGCTCCGTTTTCGGTTCCGCCGTGGACGTTTCCAGTTCGGCCGCCGCATCCATCGCCTCGTTCGCCAAGCGGTCGGCATGGCTGTTCTTCTCCCGCGGAACCCAGGTGTAGGTGACGCGGTCGAATCGCGTCGACAGCGCGGTGGCCTCCTGATGCAGCGGCACCATGTCCGGATGCTTGACCTTCCAGCGTCCCGACATCTGCTCCACGACCAGCTTGGAGTCCATGTTCACGTCGACCTCGGAGGCACCCAGGTCCGCGGCCTCCTCCAAACCGGCGATCAACCCGCTGTACTCGGCGACGTTGTTGGTGGCACGGCCGATCGCCTGTTTGCGCTCGGCGAGCACCGTGTTGTGATCAGCGGTCCACACGACCGCACCGTAGCCAGCCGGGCCGGGGTTGCCGCGCGATCCCCCGTCGGCTTCGACGACAACCTTCACGCGCTGGTCCCCTTGACCCGCAACAGAATCGCTCCACACTCGGGGCACCGCAGCACTTCGTCGTCCGCGGCGGCGGAGATCCTGGCCAGTTCGCCACGGTCGATCTCGATGCGGCATGCGCCGCACCGGCCGCCCTGAAGCAACCCGGCTCCCGCGCCGCCGCGGGTGCGCTGACGCTCGTACAGCGCCACCAGGTCGGGGTCCAGGCCGGCGACGAGTTCGTCGCGCCGCGAAAGTGATTGGTCGCGTTGGCGGTCGAGTTCACCGCGCGCCTCGTCGCACGCTCGCTGCGCCTCCCCGAGGTCCTTCTGCAGCTCGTCGATCTTCGTCAACTCGGCGGCCTGCTCGCCCTGCAGCTCCTCGCGGCGCTCCATGATCTCCAGCAGCGAGTCCTCCAGCGAGGCCTGCCTGCGCTCGAGTGTCTCCAGTTCGTGCTGTAACTCGGTGAGCTGTTTGGCATCTGTGGCCCCCGAGTCCAGCAGCTTGCGGTCGCGATCCTCTCGCTGGCGGACCGAGTCGATCTCGGCCTCGAACTTGCTCACCTGCTCGTTGAGGTCGTCGAGCGCGATCTGCAGTACGGCGAGCCGGTCGTTGGCTTCGCGGTGCGTCGCCTGGATGGTTTCGAGCCGTTGCAACTCGGCGAGGTGGCCCGCGCGATGTTCGATACGGCCTCGTTCGGCGTCCAGCTCGGCCAGTTCGAGCAGCGAACGTTGTTGAATCACTTCAGCTTTCATGCCTCGTTCTCTCCACGTTCCAAGGGTCAGTACGAACCGCTGACACCCGCACGGGTAACGCTTCGCCGAAACGGTCTCGCAGCAGGTCGGCGGCCTGTGTGCACCACGGGTATTCGCTCGCCCAGTGCGCGACGTCGATGAGCGCCACCTCGGATGCCCGCCGGTGCTCGTCGGCGGGATGGTGCCGAAGGTCTGCGGTCACAAAGGCCTGCACTTCGGCGCGCGCGACGGTGTCGAGCAGGGAGTCGCCTGCACCGCCGCAGACCGCCACCCGCGACACCGTCGCCTCGGGATCGCCGGAGGCGCGAATCCCCCACGACGTGCCTGGCAGGGCGTCGTGCACCCGTGCCACGAAGGCCGACAACGGCTCCGGCCGCGCCAGCGCGCCCACCCGGCCCAACCCGACGTCGCCCGGCAGGGGTGCCAGCTCGAAGACGTCGAACGCGGGCTCCTCGTACGGGTGCGCCGTGCGCATCGCCGCCAGCACTCGGCCGCGAATCCGCGACGGCGCGATCATCTCCACGCGCTCCTCGGGCACCCGCTCAATCATCCCGACGGCGCCGATCGCCGGCGTCGCACCGTCGTGCGGTAGGAATTGGCCGATACCCGTCGCGGTCCAGCTGCAGTGCGAGTAGTCGCCGATGTGTCCGGCGCCGGCGGCGAACATCGCTTCCCTTACCGCGTCGGCGTTTTCGGGGCTTTCGGTGGGGACGAAGACCACCCACTTGTCCAGGCCCGCCCCGGCCGGGATGGGCGCCAAGACTTCTTCGACCGTCAGGCCCAGCGCGGCGGCCAGGGCGTCCGATACTCCAGGCGATGCCGCGTCGGCGTTGGTGTGCGCGGTGAACAGGGCCCGGCCGGTACGGATCATCTGGTGCAGCAGCGCACCTTTGGCGGTGTCGGCGGCGACGGTGTCGACCCCGCGCAACAGCAGCGGATGATGCGCGAGCAGCAGTCCCCGGTCGGGCACCTCGGCGACGACGGCGGCGGTGGCGTCCACGGCGACCGTGACCGTCTCGACGATCTCCGACGGGTCGCCGCAGACCAAACCCACCGAATCCCAGTCCTGGGCCAGGTTCGGCGGGTAGGCCGTCTCGAGAACGTCGATGATGTCGGACAGCCGTGGTCTGATGTCGCCGGCCGAGCGGCTCCGGGCGCTCACCGGATCACCTCGGCCATCGCCTCGACCAGGACCGGCCACTCGGGCCGCACCGCCGCACGCAGGAACTGGCCCTTCAGTCCCACGAAGGTGTCGCACCGGCGCACCGCAATGCCCTTGCCGTCGAGGTGTTTTCGCATCAGTTCAGCGTCCTCGACGGCGAAGAGGACAAAGGGAGCGCATCCGTCGACGACATCTAAGCCGATGCTAGTCAGCCCGTCGACCATCTCTGCGCGCAGGCGGTGCAGGCGTTGTGCGCCACGTTCGGCCTCGGCCACGGCGTGCGGTGCGCTGCAGGCGGCGATCGCCTCGAGCTGCAGCGTACCCAGCGGCCAGTGCGGGCGTCGCGCGGTCATCCGATCGAGCAGGTCGGCGGGTCCGAGCGCATAGCCCACCCGTAGGCCGGCCAGCGCCCATGTCTTGGTGAGGCTGCGCAGCACCACCACATCCGGGAGCGGTACGGCCGCCAAAGACTCCGCCTCACCGGGCACCGAGTCCGCAAACGCCTCGTCGACGACCACGATCCGGCCCGGTCTGCGCAGCGCGGCCATCTGCTCGCGCAAATGCAGCACCGACGTCGGGTTGGTCGGATTTCCGACGATGACGAGATCGGCATGGTCGGGCACGGCCGCCTCGGCGAGCTGGTAGGGCGGGCCGAGCACGACGTGTTCGAATGGCACACCGGCCGCGGCGAGGACGGCCTCGGGCTCGGTGAACGACGGCGCGATCAGCGCCGCGGACTGTGGCTGCAGGGCGGGCAACAGCGCGAACCCTTCGGCGCCCCCGGCCAGCAGGGCCACCTCGGCGGTCTCGCGGCCGTGCCTGGCGGCGACGGCGGCGCGGGCACGCTGCTCATCGGCGGCGCTGGGATACCTGCCCAGGTCGGCCATCCGCGCCGTGAGCCGATCGACCAGCCACGACGGCGGCACGTCAGCGCGGACGTTGACGGCGAAGTCCAGCATGCCCGGACCTGCGGCCTGGTCGCCGTGATAGCGCGCTCCCGGGCGGGATTGGCTTGCCACATCACGACACTAGTGGGCCGTCGGGGACAATGAGTTTGTGACGGCGTCCCCGCAATTGGTGATCTTCGACCTCGACGGCACCCTGACCGACTCGGCTCAGGGCATCGTGGCGAGCTTCCGTCATGCGCTAAACGCCGTGGGCGCCGTCGCCCCCGAAGGCGACCTGGCCGGCATGGTCGTCGGCCCGCCGATGCATCACACGCTGCGCGACATGGGCCTCGGTGAGCAGGCCGACGCTGCGATCGCCGCCTACCGGCAGGACTACCTTGACCGGGGTTGGGCGATGAACCGCCCGTTCGACGGGATCCCCGCGCTGCTCGCCGACCTGCGGACCGCGGGAGTTCGGCTGGCGGTGGCGACGTCCAAGGCCGAGCCGACGGCGGTCCGGATCCTCACCCACTTCGGGCTCGACGGGCATTTCGAGGTCATCGCGGGCGCCAGCGTCGACGGTTTGCGCGCCACCAAGTCCGAGGTCGTCAAACGCGCGTTGGCCCAGCTCGAGCCGCTGCCGGACCGCGTGCTGATGGTCGGCGACCGGTCTCACGACGTCGAGGGCGCCGCCGAGCACGGCATCGACACCGTGGTGGTTGCCTGGGGATACGGTCGCTCGGACTTCGAGGGCCCCGACGCCGTCGTCCCCCACGCACGGGTCACGACCGTGGACGAGCTGCGGACGGTGCTCGGTGTCTGAGTCAGCCGACGCGCCGCTGCACGTCACCTTCATCTGCTCGGGCAACATCTGTCGCTCGCCGATGGCGGAGAAGATGTTCGCCCACCAGCTCAGCGAGCGTGGTCTGACGGGTGCGGTGCGGGTGACGAGTGCGGGTACCGGCGGCTGGCACGCGGGCGAGCCCGCTGACCGCCGGGCCAGTCACGTACTTCGCGCGCACGGATACCCCTCGGCGCACCGTGCTGCACAGATCGACGACGACCATCTGTCCGCCGACCTCGTCATCGCGCTGGGACGCAACCATCTGCGGATACTGACGGATATGGGCGTCGATGCGGACAGAGTCCGGATGCTGCGCTCGTTCGATCCGAGGTCGGGGGCGCATGCGCTGGACGTCGAGGACCCCTATTACGGCGATCACGACGATTTCGAGGACGTCTTCTCCGTGATCGACGCGTCTCTGCCCGGCCTGCATCAGTGGGTCGACGAGCAGCTTTCCGCGCGTGGAATCGCGAGCTGATGAAGCGCTGGACCTTCTTGTTCAAGCCGTCCTGGCTGGCGCTGGCGGTGGTCGTGGTCGCGTTCGCGTACCTGTGTTTCACCGTGTTGGCGCCGTGGCAGCTCGGCAAGAACACCAAGACGTCGCGGGAGAACAACCAGATCTCGCACTCGGTGACCGCCGATCCGGTGCCGGTGACAACGCTTTTGCCGCAACAGAATTCGTCGGCGCCCGATGACCAGTGGCGCCGGGTCACCGCGACCGGGAAGTACCTGCCCGACGCGCAGGTGCTGGCGCGGTTGCGGTCAATCGAGGGCGAGCCGGCGTTCGAGGTGCTGGTGCCCTTCGCGGTCGACAGCGGTCCGACCGTGCTCGTCAACCGCGGTTACGTTCGCCCCGAGGGCGGGTCGAAGGTCCCGCCGATTTCCGCACCGCCGGCGGGGACGGTGAGCATCACCGCGCGGTTGCGCGACTCCGAAGGGCTGGTGCGGGACAGGGAGCCGTTCCGCCAGGACGGTGCACTGCAGGTGTATTCGATCAACGTCGAGCAGGTCTCCACGCTCACCGGCGTGCCGCTGGCGGGGTCGTACCTGCAGCTGGTCGAGGATCAGCCCGGCGGGCTGGGCGTGCTTGGGTTGCCCAACCTCGACGCCGGTCCGTTCCTGTCGTACGGCATCCAATGGATTGCGTTCGGGATCATCGCGCCGATCGGCCTCGGCTACTTCGTGCGCGCCGAGATCCTGCAGCGTCGGCGGGACAAGGCGGCCAAGGAAGCCGCGGACGCCACGCCGGACGCACCGGTCACGACGGAGGCGAAGCTCGCCGATCGCTACGGCCGACGCCGCTGAGAAGCACTGCGAGGAGTGCGGTCGCTATCTGAACCGCGCGCGACAAGCGGACGGCGCGGCTGAGGTCGGCGATCCGCGGTGGCGGGCCGTCGCCGAGCGTCGGCCGAATCTCGAGTTCGTGGGCGTACTGGGTCGGACCGCCCAGCCGCACGCCCAGCGCGCCGGCGAAGGCGGCCTCTACGACGCCGGCGTTGGGACTGGGATGACGTGCCGCGTCGCGGCGCCACGCCCGCCACACGTCGAGCGGTGACCCGCCGACCACCGGTGCGCACGCCGCGACCATCACGGCGGTGGCGCGGGCCGCGACGAAGTTGGCGGCGTCGTCGAAACGAGCTGCGGCCCAACCGAATCGGCTGTAGCGCGGTGTGCGGTGACCGATCATCGCGTCCAGCGTGTTGGCGCCGCGGTAGACCAGAATGGCGGGAACCCCGCCAATGGCGCCCCACAGGATCGGGGCCACCTGCGCGTCGGAGGTGTTCTCCGCGACCGATTCCAACGCCGCGCGGGCAAGGCCGTCGGCGTCGAGGACCGACGGATCGCGTCCGCAGAGCGACGGCAGGAGCGCCCGAGCGGCATCGACGTCACCTACAGCCAGGTGGGCGGCCATCTGATTGCCGGCCCGCGTCAACGACGTCCCGCCCAGCGCCACGAAAGTCGCCGCGGCCATGGCCGCCGGCGCTCCCACACGCCCCGCCACCCGCTCCATCAGTACGCCCGCCGCGCCGAGGGTTCCGAGCAGAGCGGCGGTGTGGACGGCGCCGGCGGCGCGGGTGTCGGCGTAGCTCAGCCGCTCGAAAGCCGCTGCGCCGCGCCCGAAAAACGCCACCGGATGACCCCGGCGGGGGTCGCCGAACAGCAGGTCGGCCAACCATCCCACCGCGATCCCTGCGGCGCGGCCGCAGCCATGTGGCGCAAACACTCCGGCAGCGTCTCACAAGGTGGTTCGCTCACAATCGGCTGGCCGGAGGTCCATGATCACAACAGACACAACAGCGAGGAGTCCACGATGACGTTCCCGGCCCTTAACCATGTCGCGCTGACGGTGCGTGACCTCGAAGTCAGCGGCCCTTGGTACCGGGCCTTGCTCGAGGCCGAACCCGTCCTCGACGAGCACACCGATGCCGGTTTCCATCATCTGGTGTGGGCTTTCGACAACGGCACCTTGTTCGGCATCCATCAGCATGATCAGCAAGCACCCGATGAGCGATTCACCGAGTTCCGCGCCGGGTTGGACCACGTCGGCTTCGGATGTGCGGACCGCGCCGCGCTGGAACAGTGGGTGAAACGGCTCGACGCCCTAGGTGTCGAGCACAGCGGCATCGTCGACGAGAGCTACGGGTCAGGGCTGAGTTTCCGGGATCCCGACGGGATCGCGTTGGAGTTCTTCGCGCCGCCTAGCTGAGCGTGACGATGATCCCCGTCGCCGGGTCGACCTTTCCGTCGAGCAGGTCGAGGTAGGCCCGCTGGATCTCGTCCTGGGTCGAAATGCGCTTGACCCGAAGCCAGCCGGCGGCCCACTGCGCGAACGGTGCCCACGACTCGGCGACCTTGCGGTCGAGCTCGGCGGTCCCCCAGTCGTTGCCGCGCTTGGTGATTCGATCCGGCGCGAAGAAGAACACCGGGCTTGGGCCGGCGAGTTCGACTGCCCCCGATGTCATTTCGGTCCAATGGGTGGCACCGACCGTCGAGCTGTGGGCCAGCCGATCCCCGTAGTGGGCGTGCACTTCGGTGCGCACCACACCGTCGCCGGAGATGTCGACATAGACCGCGCGCTCGCCGGGCAGTTCGGACACCGTGTCGTACAGACACACCGAGTCGTAGACGTTCAGTCCCTCGACGAACTCCCGGTTGCCCCGCGATGTCAGTCCCACCACCTCGATGCCGTCGCGCTTGGCGAGCAGGTAGGCCGCGATCAGCGCCGTCTTCGACGACGCGCTGGAGATGACGATCGTGTCGGCGCCGAAGAAGTCTTCGTCGGCGAGGAAATCGTCGATGAGGAAGGACGTGAAGAACAGCGGGAAGAACAGGATGTGTTCGGCCTCGCGGTCGGCCGAGTAGACGGGATCGGTCTCGATGTCGCGATAACCCTGGTAGGCGGACGGTAGATCCGCCCGATGCGGTGCCGCGTCGAAGAAGCCCTTGTCGTTGACGCGCGACGGGACGACCACCAGGTGGCTGGCGCACGGCAGGTAGCCGTAGACCCGCATGCCCTCCGGCAGGCCGGAATTGCGGGACTCCTCGACGTGGGCGTAACCCCAGACGTTGAGCTTCCCCCACTCGGGATCGGACGCCGGGAAGAAGCCCCAGTAGTTCATGGCGTCTCCGAATACGGCGTACGTGATGTTGTTGGCGGTCAGCCCGAACGATTCGATCCGGAGCAACGCCTCGCCGTCGGCAGGCGACGGCGGGTCACCGTTGACGATGCGGGTGTCGTGAAGGTCCTTGCGATTCAGCTCCAGGTTCACGCGGCCAGCCTTACATAAAGGCGCGATTTCCAAACCGGTCGAGCGAAACCAGTTCTCCGACAGGACGACGCGTCGTGGGGCCGTACTTGCCGATCGGCCAGCCCATCGGGATCACCGCGCACGGGGTGACGTTCCACGGCAGGCCGAGGACACGGCGGGCCAAGAACTTGCTCCACAGCGGAATGGTGATCAATGCCGCGCCCAGGCCTGCGGCGCGGGCCGCCAGCAGGAGGTTCTGCACTGCGGGGTAGATGGAACCGTACGCACTGGTCACCGCGACCGGCGGCCACGGCGGGACGACACCTTTGAGGCACGCCACGATGACCACGGGAATCTCGTCGAAATGGTCGGCCTGCCACCGCACGGCCTTCTCGTTGCGGAGCATCTTGTCGTCCATCCGGCCGCCGAGCGCGCGCTTGTAGAGAGCGCCGCCGAGCTTGATGGCCGTGCGGTTCAGGCGGCCGAGTTTCGCGACCACGTCACGGTCCTTGACGACGATGAACTCCCAGTTCTGCGCGTTGGAGCCGGTCGGCGCCTTCATGGCCAGTTCGAGGATGTGCAACAGCAGTGCGTCATCGACCGGGTCCGGTTTGATCCGACGGATGGCCCGCTGCGTGCGCATCGCCTCTTCGAGCGACATGGTCAAGGCTTCTTGGTGCGTCATGTCTTCGATCCCAGCACGGCCAGCGACGGGGTCAAGAGGCAAGGGTGGGCGCGGACGGTATCGAACCGCCGACCGCTGGTGTGTAAACTCCCTGACCAGCGTCTATAGCGTCTCAGTGGGCCTACGATGTTCGCGTTGTCCCAGCTCAGCGTGATGGCGTGTTGCACGGCGTCTCCACTATCTCGGCCGTTGCTGCGCGTCATGGCACACTCTTGGCACAGCGGGGGTTTGGCTTCCGGCGGATGGAACGCGCACCGTGTCGTTTCAGCTGGCCAGGTGGCGGCCCGGCGCCCTTGAAGTAGCTATCGGGCCGAGCGGGTTCGCTACGTTCGTCCGCGGACATGGGCGAACGCTACGACTCGTGGCTAGACCCGCGTGAAGTGCGCAAGTCAGACGACACGCGCGAGGTGTGTCGTTCCGTCGCTGCAGTATCGATAATGCGGCCTACTGATGCGGCGAACGGGCACTCTCCGACTCCCGGCCTAGGGGGATTTGAAGACATCGTGGTCTCCGACGCGGCGCCACCGACAGCGCAGTTCGAGGTTGACGGTGACCAATTCGAAAGTGGCTCGCCCGTCGGGACTGGCGAACGACCACGTCATCTCCAAGATGCCCGGCGCGCCGTGCACGGCCTTGACGCGCAGCGACCGCGGCCATGGGGTCGCCGGATCGGCGGCGTAGGCATCGCAGGCTGGGACGAACTTCGTCATCACCACGTCGCGGAAGGCCGTTCGGTGCTCAGCCTTGAGCTTGCGGTAGTCCGCGTCGAACGCCGGGGTTGTCTCGAACTTCACGACTTAGGGTCGGCCTTGGCCCGCGCTTCGTCGGCCTGGGCGTCAAGCTGATCGAGATGGTCCAGCAAGGCGTCGCCGTCGTCGTGAACGGTGACCCGCCCGGCCGCCACGTGCTCGTCGACTTCCTTCTCCCGCTGCTGCCAGCGATCCTGCCAAAACCAGCGTTGATCAGCCGGGATCGGGAGCACCGCCCGAAGCTCAAGCACCCCGTCCTCGCGCTCGGTGATCTCGACTTGAGCCCCCGATTCATCGAGGTGCAGCCGGCGCCGAACCTCGGCGGGCAGAGCAACGACACCGCGGCCCTGGACCGCGACGAAACCATGGAAAGCCATAGCTCCATCATCCCGCAATGCCGTAATGCTGTAAAGCAGTAAACCAACAAAACGGCATTACCGATAGTAAGCGTTTTGTCAGGTATTCTTGATGCTTGGCGCAATTCATATCAGGATACCTTGACGGATACGGATTACCCTGTTCTCCATGGGATGGGAGTACTCCACCGGCGATCGCGGCGGCGACTGGCACGAGGGTTACCTGGTGGCCGAGTTCGAAGACGGCCTACGCGCCCTAGGAATCAGTGGTACAGGTATTCCGCCAGGGCACCTGGCCGTCGACCAGTACGGAGACGGCACATTCGGACAGGAAGCAGTCAGAAGCCACGGCGGACAGGCCGAGTTTGCGACCAGGCCGGCCGGTGCGGTCATCGGCTGGCGCGCCACCTGTAATTGTTACGGCGCCGGTGACACAATGCCCACAAAACACTGGTTCAGTCAACAACTTTGGACACGGGTGCCATCACCTGTGCGGCACGACCCCGCGGCGTTTCGAATCTACGCGGCCGATGAAGACGTACTCGACGTGATCAGCGGCGACGGCAATACAGCCGCGCACGACGTCTGGTGGAACGAACACATCAACGATGTCGACGCCGTGGCGGCCATCAAGGCCGCACTGGCTACCATACGCGCCGGCGAAGAACAACTCGACCAGGCAGTCGTGCGGGGACGCCAGAATCGGTTGACCTGGGCCAAAATCGGTGCAGCAGCAGAGATGTCGGCTCAAGCCGCTCACGAACGCTGGGCCAAACGAACCCCAGGAGCATCGTTATAGGTGGGAGCCGTTCACGCTCACTAACATTCGCGGCGTGCGTGTAGCCGCATTCGCACGGGCGCTCGCGGGAGACAGCCGGCTGGCCTTACTTGAGCACCACCAGCACAGCCCAGGGATGCGACTCCCCCGCCGCGTCGGCGGCACATTGTCCTCGACTTGCATCTCTGAATTCCTTGTCTCACCGAGGGTGTGACTAGTAGTGGTATGCGGGCTCGTCGTCGAGGATCTTCGCGAACATGGCGGTCAACCCGGAGAGGTCGTCGTCGGCTCGTGCTGCATGGCACGCGCAGTAGAGCTTCGCCTGGTCGGTCTTCACCCAGTCGAGTCCGGCGCCGCGTTCGGAGAGCAGGAGGTCGAAGAATTCCCGCGTGGCGCGACCATTGCCCTCACGGAAGGGATGCGCGAAGTTCGTGTAGTCGTACAGGTAGGCGACGGTCTGCGCGAGATCTGCCTTAGCCACAGTCTTGAGCCGCTTGAGGCGGTGAATTTCTGCGGCGACGTGGTTCATCGGCTGGCTGATACTTTTTGGCGGGCAAAAGGATTCGTCACCTTTCTCGATCCCGACGGTGCGCAGGTCTCCTGCCCATAGGTAAACGTCTTGGAACAGCTGGCGATGGATCGCGCTCAGGTAGGCAAGGTCGTATGCGCGGTCGCCCAGGAGTTCGGGTGTCTCGCGAAGTCGATAACACGTGCCTCGACGAGATCGTTTCGGCGTTCTGTATTTCGTCGAGGGTTTGGGCGAACGCGGTTCTTCAACACGGCTGTGCCCGGGATGAAGTAGCCCTGCCAGTTGCGTTCGAGGTCGCCGGTGTCCCAGGGGTGCGAGGCCTGCTCCCCTACTTGACGTTGTAGCGGCGGCGCACGCGCTCACCCAGCTCTGCGGCCGTGATGCGGCCGCGCGCGTATGCGTCCTGGTCGGCACGCGTGGCGGCGGTGCTGCTCGAGCCCTCCAGCTCGGTGCTGCGGCGGATCGCTCGGACAGCCTTGACCCGGCGCTTGAGCTTCTTCGACTCGGTCACCTAGGCAACATCTCCTTCCAGCGGTCCTTCAAGATTAGTCGACAAACGTGACATCACGTGGAAGGTCGATTCGGTCGATGCGACCTCTAAGTTATGAGCCGGTCAGTAGCAATCCGACACGGCTATCTGCGTCTCGTAAGTGCTGTTCAGGGGCCCTCGATGGGTTTCTACGTTGCGCTCCATCCCATCTGATCTCGTGCGTTTCGCACTGTTTCGTTCACAGATCCGTTCACAAGTGATGGTCCGCGCCGACTGCCTACCATGCCGGACGTTCTGTCGTGCGCCCTCACTTGCACCCTTGGCATACCAACGCGACTCCCGGCCGATACATCGCGCCAGCGGGAAGGGATTTGCCGGCGGCCACCTGACTCCCAGCCGCGTGTGCTGTCGTAGCCCCAGGTCGTCGATTTTCAGGTGGCTCCCGGCTCTCGCCGGCGTTCGCCGAGTCTGTCGGAATCGACGCCTAGATTAGATCAAACCCCGCGTAGCTATGTGGGGCCGGAGCTGGAGGTTGCCGATGGATCCCGTAACCCTGATCGTCGCGGCGCTCGCCCTTGGCGCGTGCGACGGCGCCCGTGACACCGCGAAGCAGGCGATCGGTGACGCGTACTCCGCGGTGAAAAGCCTGGTCACAAAGCGCTACGCCTCGGTCAGCGCAGACGTAGAGGGGCTGGAGCAGGAGCCGGACGAAGAGCTTCGCCGCGCGCTGCTCGAGAAGAAGCTCACCCAAGCCGGGGCAGGCGACGACGTGGAGCTGTACGGCCTCGCGCAGGCTCTCCTGTCGGCCGTCGAGGAGCAGGCCCCGGATCTCCCAGCCACCATCGGCGTGGTGATCCGCCGCGCCGCGGTCGGAGGCAACATCGAGGTCGAAGACGTAGCCGTCGACGGCGGAACCGGTGTTGCAGCGGAAGACGTCGCAGCTGGCGGCGATCTTCGGATCAGTCGAGTCGCTGCGCGTGCCCCGCAGGCGCCGCCCCACCCTCCCCAGGCGCGGGGGCAGTAGACGATTCGTCTGCTTCCGCGCCATCTCTTAGCACCACGCAGAAGAACGTGCTCGTGGGGCGTGACAACAACACCTACTCTCCATCGGCGCCACGGAAACTGGGAACAGCGGTGGCCGAATCCGCGCGGTGCCCGCCTCCGTGAAACCCGTGCCCATCGGTCAGGGACTGTGGACCGTGACCGTGACCAACGCGAGTTCCGGTCCGATCACCGACCTCGAAGTCGACGTGTACGGCGTCGACAGGGACGGCGATCGGCTGGAAGACTCGTGTTACCCGGCGAAGGGGAAGATCTCGGTACAGGAGCTCTCCCGCGAGATTCTGTCGGGCGGCATGAGCGGAACTCTCGATGCAATCGGCTCCCGCGCCCCATCGCTGTACCCGCCCGGAATAGTGGCCATGCCAGCGAACCTCGGTGCGTACGGCGGAATGGTCACCGACCACATCATGACTGCCCCAGGTCTTTCCTCGTTTCTCCGCAACGCGCAGCAGCAGATGGTCGATAAGTACCCCCAGGTCATCTCGCGAGACCAGTCTGCTGAGGTGCTGTACAGCGCACCAGGGGCGGTAGAGGTGCGCGTCGATCTAGAGTTCGCCGACGACGTCGGCAACCTCTGGCGTCGACGGCACGGTCGGCAGCCCGAGCCGGTGATGGAAGGCGAGGACAGCTAACTGTTGGCTGTTGGCGCTGCTAGCGGGCGCGACACTGCGCGGAGCTGTACCGCGGTGGTGAGCGCATCTGCAATGATCGAGCGAGCGGCATTGTGCAAGGAGGGGGCCACATGGCGAGGTCTGACCTGGTGATTGATCTGGTCGAGGCCCAGCAGAGTGGCGACGTCGCCCGCTTTCGCATGCTGGTGGAGGCGATCATCGCCGAGGAGCGCAACAATCAGCATCATCTTGTGGCCGATCGTCTGTCTGAATTGATCACCACCGCTGGTGCGCGCAGTCTGCTCGCCCGTGATGACACTGCTCGGCAGGTCGCTGATCTGGTCACCGAAATAGTGCCTAAGCGGCGATTATCGGAGGTGCATTTGGCGCCGGCCATCACGGCTGCGGTGGCCGAGGTCATCGAAGAGCATCACCGTAGCGAGCTCCTGCGCAGCCACGGCTTGGAACCCCGTAACAGAATCCTCTTGGAAGGACCGCCTGGCAACGGCAAAACCTCGCTTGCTGAAGCACTGGCGGCGGAGTTGATGGTGCCGTTCTACGCCGTTCGTTACGAGGGGGTTGTGTCCAGCTTCCTTGGAGAGACCACGAGTCGAATCGATCACGTTTTCGAGTTCGCGCGGACTCGGCGCTGCGTGCTCTTTTTCGACGAGTTCGACACCATCGCCAAAGAGCGCGCCGACGCGCACGAAACCGGCGAGATTAAGCGCGTCGTTTCGACGCTGCTCCTCCAGATCGATCGCTTGCCTTCCCACGTCGTTGCCGTGTGCGCGACCAATCATGGCGAACTGCTCGACCGTGCCGCATGGCGCCGCTTTCAGGTGCGGTTAACACTGCCTCCCCCGTCGCGCACACAGGCTACGGCTTTTCTGGAGCAGCTGCGTATGCGGCTCGGCGGGAACCTCGGTATGGCGCCGCGCACCCTCGCCGACAAGCTTGCCGGCGCCAGCTACGCAGACATTGAGGAGTTCGCGCTGGATGTCATGCGGCGCTATGTGTTGTCCCTCCCCGATGGGCGTGTGGAGAATGTTGTGCGGGAGCGGCTAAAGCAGCGCAACGCCATGAGGGAGATGTGACGGCTCCGCGTCAACCGCTGTCCTTCGGCGTCCCCGTCACCGGGCCCATACCTACCGGCGCGCCCCGCTTCCCTGGAAATCGCATCGCCGGACCGGAACCGGCCCGGCAGGGGCAGCGGCTAGCGCCACAGTTCGCCGCTCTCCAAGAGGCTCTGCAGGCAGGCCGAGTCGACGTGGACGGTGACACGACTGAAGCCGACCCCGAGCTTGTGGTGGTCTTCGACCTCGCCGCGCCTGTAGCCGAGTTCGCGCGAGCCGCCGCCCGTGTGCCGGGACTGGAGTTCCTCCTCGAAGTTGATGGCGACGAGTTCGCCGCCGACGACGACTTCCACGCCGTACGCGATGACGAACCGAGCGACGATGCCGTGAGCGACAGCCTCTACGTTGTGATGTCGAACAATCAGGCCGTCGTCGAGCTCCTCACCCTCTTCGCGCGATGGCAGGAGAACCGCGATGCGGCAATGCCTTTCGGGTTAGCGCCCTTACGCGAGGTCTTTGCTTTGTTGCGTGAGGTGAGGCGCTGGGGACCCCAGGATCGGGTCCGCGAGACTGGTCTGCTGGAGCACTGGCGCGAAGACGTCGCCGTCGTGGGACAGTCAGCCACCACGGCCCGCGTCGAAGTCGAGCTGTGGTTCCGCCGCGATGCCGCACGCCGGGCGGTTGCCGAAACGACTGTACGAGAACTCATCGCCGCAGCCGGCGGCCAAGTCATCACTCGATCGACGATCACCGGCATCGGCTATCACGCCATTCTCGCCGACATCCCCTACAGTCAGGTCGAAGCGGTCCTCGATCGCGGGCCCGACGCGATCGCACTGTTGACCACCGACACCATCATGTATGTGTCCCCGGCACGGCCGATGACCATTCCGTCAGCAGCGCCCTCCGACGAACCTCTTGAACCCGAGGCGTTTTCGGTGAAGCCCGCCGACCGACGTCCACGGATCGCCCTGCTCGATGGCCTGCCGATGGCCAGCCACATCGCCCTCTCCAAACGATTAGTCATCGACGATCCAGACCAGATTGCCGCGTCCTATACCGCATCACAGATGCAGCACGGCACCGCCATGGCGTCACTGATTTGCCACGGCGACCTCAGTACTGCCGGCGAATCGACGCAGCGCAGCGTGTACGTGCGGCCGATCATGCAGCCACACCCGTTCAACGGCCAAGGGGAAACCGTGCTGAGGGACCGACTTTTAGTCGACCTCATTCATGAAGCCTTCCGACGCCTATTCGAGCGACAAGGGCAACACGACCCTGCGGCTCCCAGCGTGAGAATCGTCAACTTGTCGATCGGCGATCCCATCCAGATGTTCGTGCGCCGCACCAGCCCGTTGGCGAAATTGTTGGACTGGCTCGCCCACACGTACAACGTGCTCATCCTGGTCAGCGCGGGCAACCATCCCATCGATGCCGACATCCCCGCAGCAGCGCTGTTCGATGTATCCGAATTACGGCGCGCGGTGGGCACCGCCATGTACGCGCGGGCGCGCCGTCGACGGCTCCTCTCCCCTGCTGAGGCAGTGAACGTGATCTCCGTGGGGGCCTTGCATGCAGACGCCGCGACCACCCCAACCAGCGACACGGTGCTCGATACCGCCGACATGGGAATGCCCGCGCTCTACAGTCCCGTGGGTTTCGGCCACCGCAACTCGGTAAAACCGGAAATACTGCTGCCCGGCGGTCGGAGTCTGCACCAGCGTCCGCCTTCGGCCGAAGGAACCACGACCTTGTATCCGGCGGAAACAACGATCACCGGCCCCGGTATGCGCGTGGCCGCACCCGGACACGGCGGCGCACTCAACGGAACTGCCTATCAGCACGGAACCAGCAACGCCACCGCCCTCGCGACACGCACCGCCGACCACATCTTCGATGTGCTCGAAGCCCTACAGCCCGGCGACGGCGAACCACCGTTCGCCACCGCCGAATACCATCCTGTGCTCGCCAAGGCTTTGCTTGTTCACGCCGCATCCTGGGGCGCCATGCGCGAGGGGCTGGCCCGCACGATAGACGGCGGCGCCGATCTCAACCGTCGCGCCATCTCTCAGCTACTTGGCTACGGCGCCGTCGACGCCGAGCGGATCGTCACAGCCGCAACCAACAGAGTTCTCCTGCTCGGCGCCGGGTCCATCACGGCCGACCAACGCCAGACGTTTGCACTGCCTCTGCCGACCAGCCTGGCTGCGACGACCGACTGGCGACGGCTGACGCTAACCCTGGCCTGGCTTTCCCCGGTCAACACAGCGACGCGCAAACATCGTATGGCCCGCTTATCTTTTGAGTCGCCGCGTCAGCAACTGGGAGTCGAGCGCCTGGAAGCTGAAGCGCGCGTGTCCCGCAACGGTACGGTTCAACACGAGATTCTTGAAGGTCAGCGGGCCGTCGCGTTCACAGCGAGCGATGCGCTGGAGATCAACGTCGACTGTCGCGTCGACGCAGGACGCCTGGCGGCACCGGTTCGCTACGGACTGGCGGCGACACTTGAAGTTGCCCCAACCATCCGTGCTGATATTCACCAGGAAGTTCGTCAACAACTGCAAATACGACTGCGGACCAGGACACGGTGACGCGCGTAGTCCCGTCGACAATCTGAGCCTTTTCCCGACGCGAACAGCGAGTGCGCTACCGCCGCATCGGCGAGGCCTCGGGAGGGGCCGATGTTGGTTATCGCCGAACGGCGGTAGTTGAGACTTGCAGACGAAGGGTCGCACCGATTCATTTACGTAGAACGGCAGTAGTTGATGACGAATGAATCTCGTTCGTATTCAGATGTGGCCTCGTGCAACCAGTGTCGAGGGTGGCGCTGGCATTCTGAGTCGGTGGCCGCCAGGACAGCGAAGAAGACCGACAGCCGCTTGGCGGCTCGGCTTGCCGCGCTCGCCTCACTAGGCGCTTCTGTCATCCACTTCGCCGTCGTTCCCACCCACTGGCAGGAGTGGATCCCAGCGGGCCTGTTTTTTGCGGCCATCGCGCTGTTCCAACTGTTGTGGGCGCGGCTAGTACTGACACGAACCACCACCCCGGTGCTGATCCTTGGCGTCATGGTCAACCTTGCCGTCATTGCGCTTTGGTCTGTGTCGAGAACTGCTGGCGCGCCGTTCGGTCCCCACGCGGGTGAAGCGGAACTGATCCAAGCCGCGGACCTTTGCGCGCTGTTGCTGCAGATTTATGTTGTCATGGGCGCTGGCTGGGTCTGGTACCGCGGGCTGCAAGGAGAACCGGTGCCGACCTTCGGCAGCGCCATGGTGCTAATGGGCGCGATCGGGGTCATCACGCTGGCGTCCACCGTGGGTGCTGCCTCTGGTCTGCGACACGGCCACCACGCCCCAGCCGGTGCTGAAGCAGTGGGTCATCACCACGGGACCACCGGTGCCGAACAGACCGACGACCATCACAGTCACGCAGAGCCGTCTCCTGCAGCGCCCACTGGGAAGCCAGGATCCGATGATCACGCAACTGACGCAGAACACGCCGACGACCATCACAGTCCTGATCCGGAGCCGACCTCTCCCCCGCCGGCCGTCCAACCGGTCGAAGCTCCTGCGCCCGTCCCCGGCGGTGGCGGTGCGTCTGAGGGGGCCACGCCCGCGCCGATCAGTGAGCCGCTTCCTGCGGCGGAGCCGCTAGACGACCACCAAGACCATGACCATGTGCATTGACGTATGCCCGCAAAATCGCCAACTGCGCGTCTGGGCCTCGTAGTTCCACCCTGTCAGTGCGACGGAGAAGTCACGCGGCATGGAATGCCTATCGTGCATCGCGTGAGGGCCGTCGCTCGGGATTCTCCGTCGCCCACGATGGTCGGCAAGGTGCCCGCATGGTCGACCGTCCCCTAACGGTTGAGGACGGCACGGGTGCTGGCCTCGGGCGTCAGGTCGAGGCGGCGCAGAAGTTGCGCGTTGAGCGCTACGACGATCGTCGACAGTGACATGAGGATGGCGCCGACCGACATGGGCAGCACGATGCCGATGGGTGCCAGGACACCGGCAGCCAGGGGCACGGAGATGAGGTTGTATCCGGCGCCCCACCAGAGATTCTGTTTCATCTTGCGGTAGCTGGCGCGGGACAGTTCGATCACCGACAGCACCGAGCGGGGGTCGGAACTGGCCAGGATGACGCCAGCAGAGGCGATGGCGACGTCGGTGCCCGCGCCGATCGCGATGCCGACGTCGGCTTGCGCCAAGGCGGGGGCGTCGTTGACTCCATCGCCGACCATGGCAACCTTTTTGCCTTCATGTTGCAGCGCAGCCACTTTCGATGCCTTGTCTTCGGGGCGCACCCCGGCGAACACCCGGTCGATGCCGAGTTCGTGGCCGACCGCGTTGGCGACGGCTTCGGCGTCGCCGGTGATCATGACGACTTCGACGCCGAGCTTGTGCAGCGCATCGACGGCTTCGCGCGATTCCGGGCGGATCTCGTCGGCCAGACGCAGGCCGCCGAGCACCACCCCGTCGCGGATGACGTGCAAGATGATGGCGCCTTCGCCGCGCCACGCGGTGGCCGCAGGGATCTCCTGGGCGCCAACTTCTTCGAGTAGGCGGGGGCCGCCCACGCGGATTTCGTGCCCGTCGACTGTGGCGGTCACACCGACGGCGGGAGAGGACGAGAAGCCGCTGGCGCGGGGCACGGCCAGACGCCGGTCCTGCGCGGCTTTCACGATCGCGCGCGCTAAGGGATGTTCACTGTCAGTTTCGGCGGCGGCGGCGAGCGCGAGCACGGTGTCGCCGTCGTAGTCTGCGGTGGTCTCGACGGCGGTGACGGTGGGTTCGCCTTTGGTCAGGGTGCCGGTTTTGTCGAATAGCACGGCGTCGACGGTGCGCATCCCTTCCAGGGCTAGGCGGTCTTTGATCAAGACGCCGCCTCTGGCGGCGCGTTCGGTGGCGATCGACACGACCAGTGGTATCGCCAGGCCAAGGGCGTGGGGGCAGGCGATGACGAGCACGGTGATCGCTCGTACGACCGAGGCGTCGGGGTTGCCGACGATCGTCCATGCTGCCGCGGTGATGGCAGCGGTGACAAGGGCGAACCAGAACAGCCAGCCGGCGGCGCGGTCGGCGAGGCGCTGGGCACGCGACGACGAGTTCTGCGCTTCGGTGACCAGGCGTTGGATGCCTGCCAGGGCGGTGTCGTCGCCGGTGGCGGTGATTTCGACCCGGAGTCCGGAATCGGTGGCGACGGTGCCCGCTGTCACGGGGTCTCCGACGGTGCGGGTGACGGGGCGGGATTCGCCGGTCACCATGGATTCGTCCATGTCGGCGCGTCCGTCGACGATCTTGCCGTCGGCGGGGATGCTGCCGCCGGGTCGGACGACAACGAGGTCGCCGACGTGCAGGTCGGACGGCGAGACGGTGATGGTGTGGTCGCCGTCGATCTTCTCGGCTTCGTCGGGCAGCAGTGCGGCCAGTGAGTCCAGCGCTGAGGTGGTCTGCGCCAGCGAGCGCATTTCGACCCAGTGGCCGAGCAGCATGATCACGATGAGCAGGGCCAGTTCCCACCAGAACTCCAGCTCGTGGTGGAGCAGGCCCAGGCTGGCGCCCCAGGACGCGAGGAAGGCGACGGTGATCGCCAGTCCGATGAGCAGCATCATTGCTGGTTTGCGGGAACGGATTTCGCTCACGGCACCGGTGAGGAACGGGCGGCCGCCGACGACGTACATCACTGTCCCCAGCAGGGGTGCGATCCAGCGGGTGCCGGGGAAGTCGGGGATGTCGTAGCCGAGCAGCATCGCGAACATGGTTGAGAACGCGACGACCGGGATGGCGATGATCAGGTTGATCCAGAACAGCTTGCGGAATTGCCCCACGTGATCACCGCCATGGCCGCCGTGGCCGCTGTGACTTTCATGCCCCCGGTGGCCTGTGTCTGGGTCGGGTGCAGGGTGTTCGTCGTGCGCGTGGTGGTCGTCGTGTCCGGTGATGTGGGATGTTGCGACGCCGTGGTCATCGCGGTGTGTCATGTTCTTTCCTTAAGGGGCTTGGCGTTATCGGTCGACGCGCATTGACGGTGTGGGTCGCAGCTGCCCGCACTGGGCGTTACGAGCGCACCAAGCGGGCGATGGCTTCGGAGGCTTCGGTGAGTTTGGCGTCGGCGGCCGGTCCGCCGGTGGCGGCTGCGTCGCGGACGCAGTGTCGGAGATGGTCGTCGAGCAGCGCCAGCGCGACGCCTTGGAGGGCTTTGGTGAGCGCGTCGGTTTGGGTGAGGATGTCGATGCAGTAGCGCTCCTCTTCGATCATTCTGCTGATGCCGCGGGCCTGGCCTTCGATGCGCTTCAACCGCTTGAGGTATTTGACTTTGTCGGTGATGTAGCCGTGATGGGTTGAGCCTGTTGTCGGGCAGTGCCCGGTGTCGTCTGCGTGGGTCATGGCAGATTCCTTGTGCGTCGTGGTGAAGGAGTTGGCGTGTCCGGCGCGTTCCGCGCGACCAGGATGGCGGTCACGCGACGCCGGCATACTTGTCGGGGTCGCGATCAAAGCGTGGTCCACATCCCTTGCAGCAGAACCAGTAACGCTGGCCGCGGTAGTCACGGAACAGTCCCGCCGCCTCGGCGACCGTCTTGTTCACCGGCGTCCCCGGCATCACGGGGCAGGTGGTCTCGTTCTGCGGGCCGAGGTCGAGCAGGTTCCTAGCCGTCGGGTCGATCGCTGAGGTGTCGATCTCGACGGACGCGCCGCTGCAGCAGCAGCTCGACGAGGACAACTGATGGTCGGACATAGGGTCTCCTTTGAGGTGGCGGTGATCTAATCGCGGGTGTTGGACGTGGTGGTGAAGCCGCGCAGGCGCAGACTGTTGCCCACCACGAGGACACTGGAGAACGCCATCGCGGCTCCGGCGAGCATCGGGTTGAGCATGCCTAGTGCCGCGACCGGTATCGCTGCGACGTTGTAGGCGAACGCCCAAAACAGGTTGGTCTTGATCGTCGACAGTGTGCTGCGGGACAGCCGGATCGCGTCGACGGCGCTGCGCAGGTCACCGCGCACCAGGGTGATGTCGGAGGCCTCGATGGCGACGTCGGTGCCGGTGCCCATAGCCAGACCGAGGTCGGCCTGGGCCAGCGCGGGCGCGTCGTTGACTCCGTCGCCGACCATGGCGACCGTTTTGCCTTCGGCTTGGAGGCGGGCGATGACGTCCACCTTGCCCTCGGGCATAACCTCAGCGATCACCTCGTCGATGCCCACTTCGGCAGCGATCTGTCGAGCGACGGCTTCGTTATCACCGGTGAGCAGCACGGGGGTCAGACCGATGTCGCGCATCTGCGAGATCGCTTGTGCGCTGGTCGGTTTCACGGTGTCGGCGATGACGAGCACGCCGCGAGCCTGCCCATCCCACCCGACCGCGACCACGGTTTTGCCCTGCGCTTCCGCGCTGGCCTTGACGCGCGACAGGTCCGGACTCAGGTGTTGCGCCCAGTCGGCCAGCAGTGCTTCGCGCCCGACGACGACGGCGTGTCCGTCCACGACGCCCTGGACACCTTTGCCTTCGACATTCGCGAAGTCTTCAGGGACAGGCAGGGTTTCGAGTTCCTCGGCGGCCGCGGCGGCGACGGCTTGGGCGATGGGGTGCTCGGAGGCGTTCTCCAGAGCCCCGGCCAGCCGCAGCAGCTCCGCACGTTCGGTTCCCGGCGCCGCGATGATGTCGACCAGGGCCATCTTGCCGGTGGTGACAGTGCCTGTCTTGTCCAGCACCACGGTGTCGACCTTGCGGGTCGATTCCAACACCTCAGGACCTTTGATCAACACACCCATCTGGGCGCCGCGACCGGTGCCCACCAGCAGGGCCGTGGGGGTGGCCAATCCAAGTGCGCAGGGGCACGCGATGACCAGGACCGCGACCGCTGCGGTGAACGCGGCGGTCACCGAAAACCCCGCGCCCAACCAGGCACCGAGGGTGATCACCGCGATCGCGATGACGATCGGCACGAAGACACCGGAGATCCGATCGGCCAGGCGTTGCACTTCGGCCTTGCCGGTCTGAGCGCGTTCGACCAGCGCAGCCATTTGCGCCAGCTGTGTGTCCGAGCCGACCCGACTGGCCCGCACCACCAGCCGACCGCCGGCGTTGACGGTGGCACCGACCACGGTGTCGCCGGAAGCGACTTCCACGGGTACCGATTCCCCGGTCAGCATCGACGCATCGACAGCCGAGGTACCGGACACCACCACGCCATCGGTGGCGATCTTCTCCCCCGGGCGCACGACGAACTCATCCCCGACCACCAGTTGCTCAATGGCAATCTTGGTTTCCACCCCGTCGCGCAGGACGGATACGTCTTTGGCGCCCAGGTCGAGCAGGGCCCGCAGCGCGGCCCCGGCTTGGCGCTTTGACCGCTTTTCGAAGTAGCGGCCAGCCAGGATGAAGGTGGTCACACCGGCAGCGACTTCGAGGTAGATGTTGGCGGCGCCATGCGACGGCGCCAAGGTGAACTCGAAGGGATGCGTCATGCCCGGCGTGCCGGCACTACCCAGAAACAGTGCGTACAGCGACCACAGGAACGCCGAGACGGTTCCCAGGGAAATGAGGGTGTCCATGGTCGCGGTGCCGTGGCGCAGGTTGGCCCAGGCGGCCCGGTGGAACGGCCAGGCTGCCCACACGATGACCGGTGCGGCCAGCGTGAGCGACGCCCACTGCCAGTAGGTGAACTGCAGCGCCGGGATCATTGCCATCGAGATGACCGGCACCGTCAGGACAGTCGAGGCCCTCAGTCGGTGTCGCAGCGAGGCCAGGTCGGGGTCACCGATACCGTCGGCGTCCGGGGCGTCGACGGATGGGTCGGATGGCGGCGGTGTGCGCGGTGTCGGGAGCGCGGCGGTATAGCCGCTCTTTTCCACCTCCGCGATCAGCAGCGCCGGATCGTAGCCGTTAGGCACCGTGACGGTGGCCTTCTCCGTCGCATAGTTGACTGTCGCGGCCACGCCGTCGAGCTTGTTGAGCTTGCGCTCGATGCGGTTGGCGCAGGAGGCGCAGGTCATTCCCCCGATGCGCAGTTCCACGCTGGGGCCGGACACCGGTGTCGATGTCGTCATAAGAGCCACTGCCTTTCAGTGTCTAGGTCGGGCGAAGTCGTCAGTGCCCGCCGGCATGGCCGGCGTCGCGCGACGGTTGCGGCGCGGGCTGAGCTCGGCCGCCGGGGGCGGCGTCGACGACGAACGTGGCGGTGTGCACGGTGTCGTCGACTTTGAAGTCGAGGTAGAGCAGGTATCGACCGGCCGTAGGTGCGGTCGCCGCGAACGGCACCGCAGGCCCACCGGTGCGGCCAGGGACCGGCTCGGCTCCCTCCGGGTGCACATGCAGATACGCCAGGTCGCCCTCACGCAACGCGACGAGGTGCCCATAGGCCCCCAAGTAGGGCTGCAATGTCGTCACCGGCCGACCGTCGCGCGTGACTGTCGCGGTGAGCTGCTTGGCGACGCCCGCGGTGAGTGCGCCGTCGAGTTTCACGGTGTAACCAGCGACTTCATCCGCGGTGCGTGTGATGCTCGGCGCCACTGGGGCGAATGCGCCGGCCACCTCCACGGTGCGGGTGAGGGTCAGTTTGGCGCTGCTGGCCCGGGCCGGCTGGAAGTCGGCGAACACGCGGTAGGTGCCGGCGGCCGTCCACGTCCACGGCGTGGACCACGTGCCGGTGGCCGGGTCCAGCCTGGGGTGCACATGGGCGAAGTGCTGGCCGTCGGAACGGACCACGATGAGGTGCAGCTGCTTGTCGTGCACAGTCGCGTAGTCCCGCAACGGTGTGCCGCCCGGGTCGACAATGCCGAAGCTCAACGTGCCCCGATCATTGGGCGCACCGGGTGCGCGCACCGAGCCGAGCACGTATCCGTCTGCGGCGAGCGACAACCCCGGCGGATCGGCGGACACAGCGGCTAACGGCGGCGCCTGCTCCGTCGACGCACGGTGAGCAGCTGCGCCGTCGACGCCGAGGGCCTGGGTAGCGGCAGGCGCGGCGTCGGGGACGACCGCCGCGGCAGTGACGTACGCAGCCGTGAACGCCACCGTCAGTGCGGCACCGAACGCAGCCAACCGTCCCGCAGCGTTCATGCGACCCGCACCGCCGAGTACCCGGCCTCGCCGACGGCGTTGAGGATCTGCGCGTCATCGACGGGACCGCTGGACGTCACGACCAACGTCCCGGTCTTAGCGCTGACCTCAACGCCCTCAACACCGGCGACCTCGCCGACCTCCTCGCGCACCGACAGCTCGCAATGCCCGCAGGTCATCCCTGTGACCGCATACGTGCTCGTGCTCATTACCGCTCTCCCATCCTCGACTCGTCCATATACCCCTACCGGGTATGTGTACACCAGCGTATACCCCCTGAGGGTATGCTTCAAGGGTCAGTGTCCGGGGGCCGCTGGTGTCGTGTCGACGCTTGTCGCGCTTCCCCGAGCGAGGAGGGATCGGTGGTGTGGTGCGCACGTTGCACATCGGCGATGACGGTTGGCCGCTCATGGGCGAGGTCGTCGGCCGCGGCGAGCTGATCATCATGCTGCACGGTGGCGGGCCTGATCACTACAGCATGCGGCCACTCGCCGACCGGCTCGCTGATCGGTATCGCGTTGTGCTGCCTGATATTCGAGGGTACGGAGCATCGCGGTGCCCCGACCCGGCGTTGCACCGATGGGATCAGTACGTCGCCGACGTCATCGCGATCATGCACGCGCTCGACGCCCCCTCCGCCCACCTTGTCGGCGCCGGCCTGGGCGGCACAATCGCCTTGCGGACGTGCCTCCAGCACCCCCGCACCGCCCGGTCCGCGGTCGTCATCAGTGCTGAAGCGATTGAGGACGACGCGGACAAAGCCGCAGACACCGAACTGATGGATCGCTTCGCTGAGCGTGCCCGTTCATGCGGTCTGCACGCCGCCTGGGCGCTGTTCGTTCCCCATCTTCAGCCGCTCATCGCCAACCTGGTCACCGAGGCCATTCCGCGCGCTGACGCCCACAGCGCGGCTGCCGCAGCGGCAATCGGTCATGACCGCGCCTTCGCGGCCGTCGAAGACCTCCGGTGCATCGACACTCCGACGCTCATCATCGCCGGCGACGACACCCGTCATCCCACGCAGTTGGCGCACAGCCTCGCCGAAGTCCTTCCACGAGGAGTCATCGCCGAAGCCTCGATGTCCTACGAGCTCGTCGACGCTGAAGACATGGCGAACGCTTTCGGCCCAGCGATCGAAAAATTCCTTCAACAAACGTGAGACAGGAAACCCGGCCCAACACGACTTGGTGCGCGCAAGTCCGCAACACAGCGCTGGGAAACCTCACGCTGCGGTAGCAGCGCCCCGAGGGCAGCACGTCGCGGCGCGGTCAGCCGCAGCAGGACTTTCCCCCGCCGGCCTTGACGGGGCGCCACCCACTGGTGACGCGGCCCACCGCGCACAACGCGAGGCATTTGGCAATCGACCGTGTGATCTGACTCTGGACGATCCGCCGGAATTTCTCTTGTACCGTCACCAGCGATACGCCTTTCGCGTCGTCGAGCTACCCGCAGTGGATACAGCCAGGCCAGGCGCTGAAGAACAAGCTGACTTGCCAACGCGACACACTCGATGTACACCGCGTCTCACTCCTATCCCCGAGGCGTCGACTTCTCCCCAAGCCGGCAAAGAAGCCGAGATTGCCGACTATGTCAGGCCTTGAGAGTCTCGGATGCACGGGAGATCCTGAGTCTCGGCTCCGTCGTCGAACCGTCGGGCAGTTTGTTCCGGGCATCGTCGGCAGGAGCCTCAGCCCACCAGCGCACGACTCCTCGATGGATTGGCAAGCACGGCCAGCTACAGGCCACGTTCGCGCTTCGGTTGGGATTGGTCCGTGATCTACGGAGTAGGATAGTATATGGACGACGGCTGGGGCGTTGATCCACCCCCTAGCTGGCATCGACGCCTCAGTCGTTTCCGTTGATCAGTAGCGCCATCACGCCGACTCGGCAACGGTGGGGGGCTAACCAGAGTCGCCACGACAGTACGGTTGACAGAACTGCCAGTCTGGCTCGCTTACCTTCGGGGCCACGATAGAGATTGAAAGTTCTGCGTATAGCCTTGCGGCGCCGATCATTCAACGAGCAAGAGCTTAGCCAGAACAGCTTTGTCGACACCGGCGCCTTGAGCCCGAGATACCGCCATTTGTTTCTGGGAGAGCGTCCAAGATCTCTTGATCACCCGGGGCCCCGGGAGGCCAGATGCTTCGTCATCAGCGGCGCCAGCGATCAAGAGTATCTAACTGATTCGTCAATTCTTGACTGTTAGCAACGCCCGCCGTTTCGACGAATGAAACGGTCAACCCTCTTGCCTGCCAAATCTGCCGCAGTCGATCAATATCGCGATTCGGACCGTTCCTTGTTCGCTCAAGATAGTGAGTTCCTGCGCACCAGATGCAGGAACATGTACGGTCGCACTTCTTGCGTGCCCAGCGTCTGAACGCCTACCACCATTCGCAGCCAAGCTGCGACTGTATAAGTCGCGGAGACGCTTGGCAGACCTTAAGCCCCGAACAGTAGGTAAAGGCCGGCGAAGGTGTAGCCGACCATTGTCAGCATCATCGCGAGCTGGCCCGTCAGTTGATGGCCTACCGGAAGCACTCGCAGCGCTTTGTCGTGTGCCGCGATCACGGCCAACATATGCCCGGTGACAACGGAGGCGACCTTGATGGTCCACAGCAACGTCGGATTCAGCGATAGGAAGTACTGCACGTCGTCGGAGTTCAGGCCAAGTAGGTGCCAGCCCCTGCCAAGCGGGTCGGCAAGCCGCACGATGGTCTCCTGGCCGCGCTCGACGAGGTAGGAGAGGTAGTGCGCGAAGATGTATCCCACGACGATCGGAATGAGACTGTGAGCGAGCAGCGCCGGGAGCTCACGACGCTGCTCGCGACTGACGCCAGCGGTCGCGCGAGCCGCGGCAGAGAATGTCACGCCCACGGCGAGCACGAAAAGTATGAGTCCGAGGGATCGCAGCACCGTGCCGCCCGCGGAGATACCGACCAGAGGGATGCTGGCGGAGTTGCGTGCGACGAAGTTGTTGAAGGTGGCGGACTGGGAGAAACTGTCGAACGCGGTCGATCCGAGCAGAACGGCCATCACCGCGACGGTGCCTGGACGTACCGGCATCGTGGGCAGATGATCGAGCGGATTCCCGATGACGATGCGTCCTGTCGCGCGACTTCTTCTGAACGGTGCGAGCCGCGAGACTGTCACGCTGTACACCTCAAACGGATCGGCTCGAGCGAACCATGTCGTTCCGAAAACCGCTGCGCCGACCAACATCGCGGCGGCATAGACGAGAATCCAGATCTTGATCGCCGTCAGCGAGCCAGGATCGGAACTCGCGAGCTCCAGCCAGACGAAAGCGAACAGCCCGACCACTCCCGGCCAGTATCCCCACCCGTGCCGATACCGGATGCGCCCCTCTGAGGGGGTCGCACCGCGCCGCCTGATGTGCAACAGCCGCCACACCGTGCGCACCGGCGAGATCAGCCGCCAAACCGGGCCGATGACAACCGATATGGCGACTAGCCCAACCCACAACAGCACATAGAACGCACCCGGCAACGCGTTGTCACTGCCCTGGGGACCCCAGATAGCAGCGACACCCACCCACGCGGTAAAGACCGCGGCGGCAATCGCGACGAACCACCGGACAGCCGGGGAGTCGACGACAGCAGATACCCACGTCGGCAGCTCTCGTCCCGGCTTCGCCGGGTCAAACCGCGGCGTCCTCCACGCCACAGCCACCACGGCAAAAGTCGCAGCTAACGCCCATGCGGCCCCAATCAACGCGTACGACAGCGGCACTGGAAGATCGGTCGATCCCCCTACGCCATGCGCTAGGAACGTCTCAGCGGCTTCGCGCGTCAAGGCCGGACTTCGATGGTGACGACTGTGACATGCAAGTCGTGCAACTCCACTGCGACACGACCGGGAATGTCGACGGTGAACTCGAAGCGCTGACCTGAGGTGGCCGCAACGTCGAAGACGTGTTCGGGCACCGAATGCACGTGCAGGCTGTCGACAGCGTCGCTGATCACTTGGAGCACTATCGGTTGCCCGGCGACCGCTTGAGTCTCCGCGTTCATGGGTGTCACCGTGCCGTTGGCGACTGTGACATCGATGACCGTCCCGGCTTCAGCACTCGCACTTGTCGGGGACGTGGTCGCAACTGGTTGAGCGGAGGTCGCCGGCGCAGCGGAAGAAGCATCCGTAGAGGACGGTGGCGAACCACACGCGGCCAAGGCGACGGCAGCCGCCCCAATTGCGCTCGCTCTCAACCAAATACCGCATTCAACCATCGATTTGTCCGTCCAATCGTCATGCCGAGAATTGTGCCCCCGCGCTGGTACAGCACATCAGCGCGAGACCAGACGTTTCACAGCAGCTACTTCTCTGATGGAGTATCGGTTACGTTGCTACTCGCTGACCGCGGATTGCTCGGGAGGCGCCGCAGCACTCACCGAGCCGGCATCAGCGGACCGACGGGCTCGGTCGATCGCAAAGATGCCGAGTGCCACCGCGATCACAGCAAACCCTAGAGCAGTCCAGGCGATCACCGAAGTCATGGCGCTCCCCCCGCTAGCACCAGTCTCCGCACTCGACCCGAGAGTCACTGTCGGCACGGGAAACTCGGGATCACTGCCTTCGGGCGCGGGTTCAGTCCAAGCGTCGGCGGTGCCGTCGGCGAAGGTCTGAATGGTTGGCAACGCAAGCGTCTCGACATCCGGCAGCGGACCCGCTTCGAGGACGAAGTCATCGAATTGACCAGGCAGGATTCCCTGGCCGGTGGCGGTCCACGTCACCGAACTGACCACCTCATCGACTGGTGTGCCGTCGTCTCTGTAGATCGGCGGATTCGTCTTCTTCTTCGTTATGTCGAGTTGCCAGCCTGCAACCGGTTGAGCCCGCACGGTTCGGATCTGGATGCCGTCAGGGATCCGCACTTCCACTTTGGTGGTAGCCGGGTTGTCCGACTCTGCGGGGACCCGCAGGGTGATCAGACCCGTCTCCCCTGGCACCCCACCGTCAATGTATGCACCGACATGGGCGGTCGCCGCCGGGCTCGCAAGCAGTGCCGCCACTCCACTGATCATGAGAACTCCAACAATGCGCAGCAAGACTTTCAGCACCGGCCACCTCCATATAGGGATTGCAATCTTCGCTCGGCTTCGAGAGGGCTTCCCGCAGTTCAGCATTGCGTGTCACAAGCGCCGGCTGGCACGCCGACACCGCTTCGGTGGCAGTATACGGGGTGAGACCGTAGACGCGGGCACTAGGGGTTCCGGCGCGTTGCGTTTGCGTCGATTAACCGCGCTGGCTGGTGCATCATCGCTTGCTCGTGAGTTGGTCAGGTGAAGGGCTGCGGAACGCCGCGCCATGGTGCGGTTATTGAGCGGTGGAGGCGGCGGCTTAGTGCGGTCCATCATCGTCGACCACGGTGGTTCGAGTCATGGCGGCATCCCTACCCGATTCTCACATCGGTGGCCCAAGTCAATCTAGGCGCTGATCTGATTCGTCGCGCATGAGGGGCGGCTACATGGAATCTCGGCAGTGCGGGCAGGGTCGGCTCATGGTCGCGCACATGGGGCAGTTGTCCATCGGCATAGGCATCGTCATGCCGTCGGTACAGCACCACATCAGCGGTGCGCCGCTGCCGTTGTCATAGATCACGGCCATCGGTTTTGCGTCGACAACGTCGAAATACACTTTTCCGCTAGCGGCTTGCCCTTGGGCCAGCGTTCCACCCGGGAGTCCTTGCGGGTTGGCGATCTGCCATATCACTGGCCACCGCTGACCGCCAGCGGTGACCGCGTGAAGGTTTGGGATGATCGGCGTCACAGTGCCGGTGACCGCCCGTACTGTAGCCGTGGCTTCCCAGAGCTGGCCTCGCGCAGCGTATCCCGGAAGCGCGGCCGTCGACCTCTGCAAGCCTGTGACAGTCCACTCCTGCACGACGGCCCCGCCGGCGTCGACAAGTTGCTGAGGCGTCCCGAACTGATGGTGGGCGTGTTCGCGGGCTGAGGCGGGTACCGCCACTGCTGTGGCCACACCGATGAGCGCGGCCAGGGCTGTGGCGATGAGCAAAATATGTCGTCGCATGGTGACTCCTTCTCGAAGGTTTGTGAGGTGGTTGACCGCTCGCAAAAGCAATGTGCGGCAGCCTAGGCGATGATTTATGTAGTTGAATAGTAGATGAGGGACGCCGGTGGCTATGCGATGTGGAGTTTGTCCCCCGCTGTGACTGCCTCGGCGAAAGGCGAGAGCCTGTGTTTTTGCTACTCGGCGAACGACGAGAGCTGCACGAGAGGCGCGAGCCGGTGTAGCGGAGGCACCATCGGATGCGTCCCTTGGGAAATGCGCCATCGGTGGCCTTTGTCCACGCGTATTCGAAGCCTGCGCGGCGGCTGAGCCACCGGCGGCCAGCTCAGAACCGTCGATGTCCTGGGCGGCCACCCGACTTTGGGAGATGTTTTCAGGCGGTAACAGCGCTCAGGCGTGGCACTGGCATGAGGACGCCTTGTCGGAAGTGGCTTCTGGCGTGACCGCGGATTCGCCTACGCTGTCGGGCCGCCAGTCGAACGGAAAATGCTTGCTCGAGCCACCGCGGTGATCGTGGGACCAGTCAAAGCCCACAGCGTGGTCCCGCTCCACAACACCCCAGGTCGCGATTTGGCCGGGGCCGACTTCGGCACCGGGCGCGTTGGCGGTGGTCACACGGTGATCGGGATCCGAGGTCGGTCCGGTCAGCGCAGCCACACGAAGGTCGACCTTCCCCGGGATTTCGGCGCGCCAGAAGCCGAGGTCATCGGCTGCCTCGAACGTGATGGGTGCGTACTCGATCGCCCGCAGATCTTCGATGAGACTGGCGAATTGGGCCGGCCAGCCGCCCTCCTTACCGGTGAAGATCCGCTCCAGGGCGTCGCGCTGGGCGGGATCGGCGCTGGAATCGATGTAGAACATCAACCTCATCATGGCGTCAGGGTCGCCGACCCACATGTTGCCGGTGAACTCGCCGAGCGAAACCACGTTCAACCCGTCGAGATCCACCTCACCGAAGTGTCCGTCTCGGATATGCCAGACCAAGGTGAAAAGGCAGTCGCCGTGGGTGGGTTCCTGTGCGAAGCTGCACGGGCAGGGCAGCTTGCAGCTGCATACGTCGAACCAGTCACCACGAAGATGCCAGTCGACCGTAGTCGATATTGCAGTCATCAGATCTCCTCTCATATACCCCCATGGGGTATCTAGGAGGCTAGCGCTGCGCACCGCTCTGCGCAAGTACCCCCCGGGGGTATTCTGGGCGCACGATACCCCACCGGGGGGTATGTAGCGCAGTTGAAGCTCGCTGCCCCCAGTCGCCTGCTCTGTGCGCATCCGGCTCGATACGTGGCGAGTGAGCCTCATTCATGTGTTCGGTCAATCGGGTGCAGGCCGCCGCCTGCATTCCTACTGAAGCGCAGGCGCACAATGCTTTTAGTCCTGAAGATCACCCATCGTCGTGACGTGCGACCAAACCGTGTAGCGCGAGTTCAATTACGTTGCGTCGGGCGGCTTCCTGACTCCAGTGGTGACTTGCACGCAGGTGGATGTAGCCCCAGCCGACCATATTGAACAGCACCGTCGCGGTGACCGTCTCTGGCAGACGGCGCAGCGTCCCATCCCCCGCGCCGTCGATAAGCAGCCGCTCAAAAGGCTCAGCGAAGATGTCGACCGTCAACGCCTCGGGTCCCGGCTGATGGAAGATCTCGCCATGTGCCAGAAACATGCCAGCGAGCAGTGGTAGGTATTCGTCGGCGGCCGAGCACATCGCCTCGAGCGCGGCCTCAAGCCGCTGCGCCGCCGTTCCGCGTCCGGTGATGGCCGGCCATATCGCGTTGCGGAAGGTTTGTCCGGCACGTTCGGTCAGCGCAGTGACCAGCTGATCGCGGGTCACATCGCGCCGGTAGATCGTGGCTCGAGACACCCCGGCTTCGGCGGCGATCCGCTCTCGGGTTGTGCCTTGGAGGCCCCAGCGGGCGATCGCGGCGGCTGTCGCGTCGATGAGCCGCGGCTCGATATGGCCTGAACTCGTCGGCCGGTCTTGACTGTGCGCCACGCGGTCATCATAGTTGAGACATGTCCGTCTCATATATGAGTACGCCTCATATCACTCTTTCGCCGGCCCTGGGCGCAGTGGCCGCCGCCGCCGGATCGGCAGCGTTGTTCGCGACCTACTGGGACGACGCCTGGCACACCGACATTGGCCGGGATACGGCCCTGATCGCGCCGCATCTGGTGTTGTACGGCAGTGTTGCCGTGGTGGCTCTCGTGGTCCTCAGCTGGGGACTAGTCGCAGTTTGTGGCACTCGGTCGCTACGGGGAGCGCTCAGGCAACCGGGGTTGCTGCTGGCCGGATTGGGGAGTGCGGTCACCTTCGCCGCGGCGCCGCTGGACGCGTTTTGGCACGACGCCTTCGGGCGTGACGCCGTGTTGTGGAGCCCTCCACACATGCTTGTCGTGTTCGCCTCCACAACGATGGCTATCGGGCTTCTGGCCGGCGTGCGACCGACACGGCACGGCGTCGTCGAGGCTGCCCTGTCCGCGTTGGTGCTCGGCAGCGCGATGATGACAGTCCTCGAGTACGACACCGACGTTCCGCAATTCAGCCAAGTCTTCTATCTTCCAGTACTTCTTGCTTCTGGCCTACTCAGCGTCTTCATCATCCGCGCGCTAGTCCCCACACCATATTCCGTCGGGCGCAGCGTCCTTCTCTACGTCACACTGCGTCTCATCGTCATCGTGGTGCTCATCGCGCTGGGCCGCAGTACCCCCGACATTCCCTTAGCAGTGCTGGGCCTTGCCGTGGCCGATCTGCCCTGGCGCGGACCTGCTGCACGATATGGGGCTACCTGCGCGGCCGTGGCCGCATTGTCTTGGATCGCCTCAGCGCTCGGCACGGCGAATATGCCACCGGGAGAAATCGGCGTGGTCGCCGTACCGATCATTGCCGTGGGCCTCGCGCTTGCGGCGGCCACATCCCTTCGCGCGCACAGGATTGGGGCAGCAGCCGTTACGCTGCTGGCCGGCGCCACAACGTGGATCCTGGGTCCCGCGCCCCAGGCGATCGCCCACGATCCTGGGCAAGGACAACACATAACGTCAGTGCGATGGAGCGTAAGCGGCGATGGCCGAGGAAACATCCAACTCGAGGCGATCACGGCGGAGTCCACCCCGGGACTGGTAGCCGAAGAGGTGGTAGCACGTCGGGGTGGACAAGCACTCACCGCACCGCTCAATCACGTTGGCCCAGGCCGGTTCACCGGCGCGATTCACCTTCCCCAAGCAGGGCGCTGGTTCATCTACATCGAACTTGACCGTGCCGGCGAAACGGTCGAATCGTGGATACCGATTGACGCGCAATGGCAGGGAAGCAGTTCGGTCGAGCGTGAGGTCTATGTGCCCGCCGGACTGCGCTCACCCACCACGGCGCAGATCGCCAGCGGAGCTGCGATCTACTGTCTCGGGTTCGCGCTACTGGGACTAGCACTCATCCAGACACGCCGATTCGCGCGGGCACTCAGATTCAAGACCCAGTGAGCTGACGGCTGTGTGGTGGTTTTATGCCCATCACAGACCGGCGCAAGACTTCGGCGCCAGGTATGCCCTAACGATCACCAGCTCGCGGGTGGCGCTCTCCTATCGGCAAACGGACAATGACGGTGAGTTTGCGGCTGCTCGTCACCGAGGGAGACGGCGAGCCGAACGGGTGCCTTCAACTCTTGCTTCACCTCGCAGAAGCGGTGTCGCGCACGGGCGTTGCCATGGGCTCAACCGAACCGCCGTGCGGCCACCAGCTGATGTCGATATCGAGTGATTTAGCTGGCAGCCGGGCGATGTCTATTTCTTGAACCGCTTCGGGGGCCGTCGCAGCGCAGCGCGCAAGCGCGCCGATCCTTCGGGTCCGATCTGCTCAACGAAGTAGCCGAGCACCAGTTCGGGCCGCCCACCACCATCGAGAGCTTCTTGCATCACATCAGCGCTATGCTCCTCCCGCGTCAGCGTCGGCCAGTACCGGTAAGCCTTTCCGTCGCGCTCGCGCGCCAACCAGCCCTTGGTATGCAAATTGTCCATCGTGGACATGACCGTCGTATAGGCGATGTCGCGTTCTGCGATGAGTTCGTCAAAGACGGCCCGTACGGTTGTCGATGTGTCGGGACCGAGGTTCCACATGCGGTCCATGATGACCGACTCGAGCTCACCGAATCCGCGCGCGCCCATTCTCGGCCGCCCAACTGCCCGCCTAGAGCCTCCGTCGCGCATGAGGCGCCCTCCAGCGGATTCGTACTATCTACGTACGGGCATCGTAGCGCTGCGGCACCCGCACGGCGACCCGAAGCGGAATTCGCGAGAACTTCGCCCGGGCGGGTGCTCTGGTTCTCCCCGCAGACAGGCCGCATCAAGGAGCACCTTGCCGTGTTGCCGGGTCGGAGGTGATCCAGACGAACTCAGATGGATGTTTGGGCATCGTTTGTCATTCCCTCAGCCCGTTCGGCTACCGCGTTGGCCGAGACATGTTGCGCCGCAACTCCCGCGGCGCCGATGCTCATCTGAACACCACGGGCCTGCCACTTTGTTGCCAGGCCTGCATGCCGCCGGCGAGTTCCACGACGTCGTGGTAACCCAACTCGGCCAACGTCGAAGCGGCGATGCGGCTCATTCGGCCCGAACGGCAGTAAACTGCCAGCGGAGTGCTGCGCGCCGTCGGCAACGCGGTGATCTGTTCGCGGAGCTGGTCGAACGGGACGGTGAGATCTGTCCCGGCGATGTCGCCCTCGTACGGGATATGCACATTGATCGTGACCACAACCGCCGTCTCGATGGCGTTGGCGAAGTCCTGCGGTCCCACAGACCGTGGCCCACCCGATGCAATGCTTGGTTGCTCCTCGAAGTGCAATCCCGCCGATGATGTCGCGGTCGGCGACACAGCGGCAGAACCGCACCCAGCGAGCATTAACACCGCACCGATTGCGGCGAAAACCTCACGCGTATGAAGGCACGACATCGCACTCATTGTCGCTCCGACACAGAATTCCGACAACAGCCACCGAATAGAAATCTCTGCAACCGGCCAACGATCGTCGCACCTTTGTGTCGATACTCAGCTAGCTGTCATGACGGAAGATGACGCAGCTATCCGGGAAGGCCGGGGGGCACCGAGTCCGGAGGTAGCTCCTCGGCATCGTAGACGTTCTTAGAGCGCTCGGCTCTGAAGCAGTCCGTCGATCCAACGAACGGATCGCGCGACGGCCGCGATTGATTGATCGATCGCTGATAGCGGGCCGTGGCGCAGTCTGCGATTCGGCGGCGGTCATCGCCTCTTCACGAAACATCGCGAGCCGTTTCACCTTCGACAAGAGCGTTAATGATCTGTGCACGCGGGGTGAGAACCGATACCCTATGGGGGTACTCCATTCGAGGAGGATGAATGAGTAGGGATCCGAATTCCAAGACAGCCAAAGTGATCCGTCTTGCACGGCACCCGATGGTTCTCACCGCAGCCAAGTGCGCGCTGACCTGCGCGCTGGGTGCTAGCTCGCCGAAAGCCCGACGCGCTACAAAGCGCGGGAAGACCTGCTGCGATTGAGCAGCTTAAGCGATCGGCCTGGCATCGCAACCTCGGCGACCCCGGGCGGGTAACCGTCCGGTGATGCGAGCACCCACCGGCCTGTTCAGCAGGCAGCGTCGACGTAGACGGTCTCGTATAGGACGCGCTCGACGAGCTGATCTCGCCGGTTCTGGCGGTATTCGGTAACTTCGCGTCCCGGTCGGATTCCGCTCACGGTGCACTGATCTAACGGTGCTGATCCGACCTTGTTGAGAATTACCTTATAACCATTCGATTCCAGGCGGTTGATCGTGTCTTGCACTGGGCGTGGGCCGGTCGGTGCAGCGGCGGCCTGTGCCGTCGCACCGATCGCAGCCGCGGCCAGGGCGGAAGCGACAATCGTTGCTAATCCGGTCGTCCTCATGATGTTTCTCCTTCTGCGCTGCGCTGGTCCGAAGAGGTCCGCCATCTGGCGGACACATCTACTGGTCCATACAGTACGTAGCTATTTAGTAGATGATTCGATGGTACATGACATGCGGGCAAATCCAAGGTTAAAACAACACGAGTGCATAACGAGTTATCGCACTATGCTGCAACATTTTTCGACTCCGACCGTGTCTCAGAAGCACAGCCAGTGAGGGCACCTCGAATGGAAGTTGGTGAACCGACTTCAGCAAACCCCGGTCGCACATTTTGTGCTGGCCGTCGCGCCACTTCCGGATCGGGAATCGCTTGTGACAGAGGTTCTTATTCGGCGGTCGCCCCCACGGTTGTGACACTGTCTTGGCAGCGTCGACACGATCGCATCGAGTGGCGGTGTCGTGCCGGCGGGCCGAGCAAGTCTCCGATCAGCTCAAGGTTTGCCTCGATGCGGAAAGTGCCGAAGCGGGCGTCAGGTGCCCGCGTCGATCCAGCCGGTACAAAGCCATCGCCGCCAACAACCCGATCAATGCCAGTCCACCCCACAGCAATTCGTCCGCGCCTGCGTTGCGAGCGGCTTGCAGAAGTGCTCCGGTCGCCAGGTTGCCGGCCAGGATTCCCACCCCCACGATCGTGGCCTAGAACCCGTAGTGCGTGGCGACTAGACGGTTGCCGGCAAGGGATACGATGGTGTCCATCTCGAACGGAAAGACAGCCGCCGACCCGACAGCCAAAAGCCCGGCCGACAGCAACAGCGCGGCGATGGCCGCGATCGACCCCAAACGCGAGCTATTGGGTATGGCGAAAAGCGGCGCGAACGACACGGCGAGAATAAGCATGCCGATCGTCAGTGATCGTCCGGCGCCCCAGCGGGCCGCGAACCAGCGGGTGATGCGCATCTGCCCGCCCACTGCGATAAGACCGGATACTACGAAAACAGCTGCGACAAGCAGCGATTCGTGATGCGGTGCCAGCGCTGCCGCATGCAACGGTAGGGCCAGATAAACCTGGAAGCTCAACACGTAGGAACCGATCATCGCTGCGGCGAACCACAGAAACGACCGGTTAGCTACGACGGTACGCCAGTCATCGAGTACTGCCGTCTTCTCGATAGGTGTCTCGGCGCTGTGCTGGGGCAGGGCGAATAACTGGGCCACGGTCAACAGCGCGAATACGGCTGCAGCGACCGCAGCCGCGATGCGAAAGTCCAGCATCATCAGCGCCAGCCCGGCAAGAGGACCGGCCAGAATGCCGGCCTGATAGAAGACGTTGAACAGCGCGAATGCCTCAACTCGGCGGGGCCCGGAGTCAGCGGCCAGATAGGCACGCACCGCCGGGTTGAACAGTGCTCCGGCGAATCCGGTTGCCGCAGAGGCGATCAGAACGGCGGGCAGCGAATCGGCGAAGATTAGCAGGGCGAACCCAGCGGTCCGCAGCAGACATCCGGCCACGATGAGCGGCTTGTAACCTAGCCGGTCGGCGAGGGTGCCGCCGATGATGAACATGCCTTGCTGGGAGAAGTTGCGCACACCCAGCACCAGACCGACCGCCCAGGCCGCTAAGCCAAGTGGTCCGGCCAGGTACCCGGCCAGGTAGGGCATCAGCATGTAGAAGCCGAGATTGATGCCGAACTGGTTGACCATCAGCATCCGGCTCGGCCAACCGAAGCTCGCGAACTGCCTCAGAGCGCCGATCATCGGCCGCTCCTTACAGGGTCGACCACCTTGAGGCACCGCGTCCAGGAGCTGACGACCTGTTCGCTCGGATGTGAAATGACAGCCGGCTCTTCGGGCGGCGGCCCATTGAGGAGGTGATGCTCTCGGCAATAATCGTCGTTGTAGACGGTATCGAAATAGCGTTGCGGGCCGTCGGGAAAGACCGCGGCGATCGTGGTGTCTGTAGAGTGGTTCCGGGCAACCCATCCTGCGACGAGTGCTACGGCGCCCACACTCCATCCGCCACTGGCGTAATGCGTTGCCGCCAAGGTGCGGCATGCCCACACCGCCTCCGCTGGCCCCACCCAGTGCACCTCGTCGAAGGCCGCGTAGTCGACGTTACTTGGATAAATACTCGAGCCTAAGCCGCGCATCAGGCGGGTTGCGGCGGGCTGACCGAAGATGGTCGATCCGATGGTATCCACGCCGATCAACCGCATGTCAGGGTTGAATTCGCGTAGCACGCGCGCTACTCCGGCCGAATGTCCGCCGGTGCCCACCGAACAGACCAGCACGTCGATGGCGCCGAGCTGGGCGTGAAGTTCCAGTGCCAGGTCTTGGTAGGCGTCGACGTTGTCGGGATTGTTGTACTGGTCGGGGTACCAGGAGTGTGGGTACTGAGCCAAGAGTTCGGCGACCCGCTCACGGCGGGCCTGTTGCCAGCCGCCTTCCGGATGTGGTTCCGACACGACCTGAATGTCGGCGCCGAAGGCAGACAGCATGCGGTGCATGATCGGCTCCATCCCTGGATCGGCGACCAGCGTTACGGGATGCCCGTACACGGTGCCGGCCAGCGCCAGCCCTAAACCCAATGTGCCACTGGTTGACTCGATGACGCGCGCTCCGGGACGCAGGTCGCCGCGGGCACGACCACGTTCCACCATGTACATGGCTGGCCGGTCCTTCATGCCTCCGGGATTGAACCCCTCGAGTTTGGCCCAGAAGCCGCTCTCGTCATCACAGAATGGCTGGGAGATCCGCAGCACCGGGGTACGGCCGACCATCGTTCCCGGCCGGTGGTTTCGGCCTAGGCCGCGGTAGCGAGAGGATGTTAGGTCGGTGGAATGAATCGACAGAACATTGTTCATTGAGGTGTCGCCTCTGCATAGGAGCCGCGACGTGAGGGCGCGGCAGCTGACAAGGATGGGCAGCGTTGCCACCGGCCATGCCGTGAAGGCACAGTCGGTCCGGCGTTGCCCGGATCAGCGCCGCGCGATGCAGAGGCGCGCCAGAAGTTGGCGGCCCGACAAGAAGAGGTAGGCGCGTTTGGGCGGTCCGCGTATCGTCTGACCGGCCGCCCATCGGTCGAAGGCCCAGCTGGCTGTGACGCCGAGAGCTAACACCAGGGTGGCGAGGATCGTCGCGGTCCGCGGCGATACGGCCAGGGCCAGTACGTCGTGGGCCGTGTGTGTCGCCGCCTGGCGAGCATGTGAGTGATCGAGGGCTACAGCAAAGTGATCAGCGAGCGACGTGGCGATCGGATGAGGTCCATGGTTGTCTGGCTCCGCCGGTGACGCCCACAGCGCGTCGGCGCCGATGATGAGCACCCAGACGACAACAGCGAGGGCGACTGCCTGTCGCAGTCGTCTACTCGAGCGTGCGTCTTTGTAGCTCACAATGTTGCCCACTGTAGCAGCTCCTACGGCCGATCCCCGTAGGTGGCGAAGTCGAGTCTGTGTCGTTATCGCGTCGCGACTCAACTCCGCAGCGGTGAAGGCCAATCAATTCATTGTTCCCTGTCAGTAGTGGGTTTTTTGCACTGACGCAAGTGAATTCGCTGCCGGGAGGTTTCCCAGCCGCGGCCTCCGCGAATCGGTGCAGCTCAGTTACTATTCTGATAAGTAGATGTGATTGCTAACCGGCTTGCTCGGTCGCTGTGCACTTTAAAAGCCCTCACCGGGATTCGGCACTCCTGCTTAGACAATCACTCGTGTAACGCAGATCACATCAGCAGCAGCGCTTCGAGATCTCGAATTAGCACCGGCTGGCGGCTCGATGCGGCGTTTCGGTGCGCTTCGGCTGCCACGGCGACCCGATCGACCACCCGACAAACCGCGCTCGGCGACTCCGACCCAACCCGTCCCCCAGTCTCCAGCTAATACTGAGCCAGGCAGCAGACAGGCATCGCTTCCGGAGTTCTCCGTCTTTACACTTCGGGCCATTCAGTGGGTGCCGTCAGTCCCGGTGGATAGTGAGTACTTATGGCGCGGATGACGTCTCGACATCGGCGGGGACAGCTTGCGCATGTCCGTGAGTGCACGCATGCAGGCGCCACAATGACCCGCAGGACTTGAACCGAGGAGCCGACCGGCTTCGATTATCGCGGCCGATGCTGTCAGGAGCAGCACCCTGCGGTACCGGACCGGCTCCGCCGGCGGCGAAGTCGCACAGTAGTTCTATGCATGCGACGAATGAGCCGCGTTGCTGCCGGTGAGCGACCACATGGAGAACGAGTAGTGCCGCCACGGGTCATCCAGGTCAGCAGCACAATGCCGATCGCGACCCGCCAGACTGCGGCGGGGCAGGACTGGCACGGCCGAGGACGTGCGAAAGCCCGGCACGCAGCGATGTTCACCGCCTCTTTGCCTTGCTCGATTGACTCGCCAATCGTTGCAGCGCTGCGCACAACGTTCAGAATGTCCGTCGGAAACGAACCCGGTTCTCGATGGTGTGACATCGGCGCGCGCCGGCATCGTTCAGACTGCAGTCACCCGGGATGAGCGTCGGCGGTCATGGTGTTGCTCTGCACCTTCGGCCGCAAAGTGGTCTTGTCAGAGCTCCGATAACACCTACCTGCACATCAGCACGCCAGATACGCCGAGCATAATGGTACCCAGCGGAGCCAAGGCAATTAGCGTCGACGCGCTTGTCAGGGCAGCCTGTGCACGGACCCGGACATGATGTGCCGGCGGAAGGGCAAGGCGTTCAGCGCGATTCAATACTGCGACATCGGCAGCGCCCAGCGCTGCTGCGGGCGCACCGCCAGCCAGAGCCATCAACCCGGTGAGCAGTGCACGGTTTCCATGCCGGCGGGCGGCGGCATCATCGGCGCACATTTCCAACAGCCGTGAGACCTCCGCGGCACCGCGTGTCATCAAAGCAAAGCGGGGAAAGACCAGCGCCAAACTGCGCAACGCCGTGACCGTTCTGGGGTGATGGCCATCGAGATGCGCGCGCTCATGTGCGATCACGGCTCCCAATTCCCGCTCATCTAGAGCCGCTACGGCTGCGGTAGTGACCACGATTGCAGGTGGCTTGCCCGAGACGCAGTAAGCGGTGCGCTCGGCGGCGTCGACGACGAACACATCACGTTCGGTCCTCGGGCGCCCCACCAGTCGGACAGCTTGTGCATGGCCGTGGGCATGCGCACGTAGCCGCCCGATGGTGCGTACAAGCCGGATGCCGATGACGGCGACTGCGCCGACTGCGCCGGCCGACCCCGCCAGGAGCATCAATTGCGGTGCGCTACCGGCTTTACCGGCCGCCAGGTCACACAGCATTTCGAAGCACGACTCCACAAATGAGCCGCGCTGGTGCCAGTGGGCGAACACGTCGAGGATCACCAGCACGGCAATGGTCGCCCAGGTGAGCAGGACGGTAACGATCGCGATCAGCCAGGCTGCCACCCCGCACCTGGGTGCATGCCCGCCCCGGGTGAGGAAGCCCAACACCGGCGGCCCCAACACGACCACCGCCACGCTGTAGAGCAGCAGGCACGCGGCGATGCTCACCGCCTCTTCGCCTTGGTCGACCGCCTCGCCAGCCGCCGCAACGCCTCTCGCAGCCGCTCGGATTCCTTCGGCCCAATCTGCTCGATGAAGTAGCTGAGAACCAATTCTGAGCGGCCGCCGCCGTCGAGGGCTTCACGCATCAGCTGGGCAGTGTGCTCCTCGCGCGTCATGATGGCCCAATACCGATAGGCCCGGCCGTCGCGTTCCCGCTCAAGCCAGCCTTTGGTGTGCAGGTTGTCCATCGTCGACATCACCGTCGTGTAGGCGATGCGCCGCTCGGCCGAAAGTTCCTCGAAAATTTCACGCACTGTTACCGTCTCGGGATCGCGATTCCAGACGCGATCCATAACGACGGCTTCCAACTCCCCGAAACCACGTACCCGCACCGTTTCACCCTTCAGCGTTGTTGCTGCTGAGCCTACATCGCACGGGAGCTTAGGCGCGGCGCGGCGCGGCAACGTGGCATGCCCGGGCAGAAACTATTCCCGCTTCACCAGTGAGTCATGACCGCCAGAAGCGAGCGATGGCTGCTCTGCGGCTGGGACTCCGAACCGCACAGGGCCGTCAAAAGCCAGCGGCGGTCACGAATCATCAGGCATATCCGGTATTTGCCAATCGGCACGGATCTCAGCGGCCTAGAACGCTTTCACCGAATCGCCAGTCGCCGAGTGCAATTAGCCGGACCGAAGATTGGCATCCGCGCCGTCGCCAACGTTCAGTGTGTGGCCGCTAGCTTCGCACAATTACCGGGTCGCCAACGTGCACGGTGTTGAAATACCATTCGGCGTTTTCCGGGCTGAGGTTGATGCACCCGTGGCTGACGTTGGCCGAGCCCTGCGACCCGACTGACCAGGGCGCCGAATGCACATACACCCCGCCCCACGTCACCCGCACGCCGTACTCGCCGTCGATCAGATAGCCCTCGGGGTCGTCGAGCGGAATGCCAATGGTGCGAGAGTCGAACACCACGTTGCGTTGCTTCTCCAGCACACTGAAGGTGCCCACGGGCGTGTCGAAGCCCGGCTTGCCCAGCGATGCTGGCATCTCGCGCACCACCTGGTCATCGATGCTTACAGTGAACGTGTGGGCCGAGATATCGGCGACGCTCACCACCGCCGCTCCGGTAGTGAACTCGCTCTTCATGCCACCTACACCCACAGTGATCGTCGAATGCGCGGGCCAGAAGCCATCCGGGTTCCACTCCAAGAAGCTGTCGCTGACCCAGGTGAATCGACCCGTCACCGGCTGTGATGCGGTGACTTTGATGCTGCGCTCGACTGCCGTGCGGTCTTTCACCGGGGTGGTGAATGCCACTAGCACCGGATGGGCAATCCCCACCACCTGTCCAGGTTGCGGACGCAGCAGCGCGACACGGTTGTCCACGCTCGATGAGGCGGCCGCGCCCGAACCCGCGGCCGGTGCGCCGAAAACCACCGCTGCGGCGGTGACGGCCCATACCACTAGCCCGCGAAGCATACTGCCCATATCCGCCTTTCGCCGCGATGTGCCATCAACACCATTCTACGTAACTACTGCGTATCCGGCTGCTCGGTGCGCTCGGGTCCGAGTCGATATCGATGAGCGTTTGCAGCATTCTTGCTCCCTGCGGTCTCTGGGCGCTCAAGGCGGCGCAACACCCTCTGCCACAAACAGACGCTCTGCATCGTCCCCGCGCAGGCGCTGGCGCAGCGAACAGGCAGTGCGATCCGATGAAGGGACCGCTATTCGCGCAGTGAATGCAGCCCGATCAACAACAATCCGATGATGACCAATATGGCGGCCATCGGAAAGCCGATCAGCAGGTCCTGTACCCCAATAACCCGCATGTTCGCGAGATGAGCGATCAGGTGCGCAACGGCCATAGCCGCGCCGACCACAACAAGCAGCGATCCCACGGCGCGGCTGACGCCTGCTCGACGGTGCAGGTGTCGGTTGACCGGCCGGCGGTCAGCCCTTGATGAATTGCCTTGCCCCATAGCGCTCCTCTCAATTCGGGCCCATACCCACTGTCTACTATGCAGATTAGTACGTACTGTTGTGTCGACAGGGAAGCGTCGCGGCGAGTCGGAAGTAGAGCCCTACCGCGAGTAACCGTCATCGCGTCTTCGGTGCCAGCGCCGTCGCTGATTTGGGTGCACAGCCGGTCGCTGATCAAAAGCGACAACTGATTGCGCGCCAGCGTGATTAGCCGCTCAAGGTGCGCGGCTGCATCTGAAGCCAGACGACTTCGCCCGAACGAACCGCCGGGCTTGAATGCCTGCGAAAGTTACGCTTATCGGGTCGGCGCGGTCGGATGACCTCAGCCGGCCCACCTTCACCAACACCGGGACCGCCCAGCCCCCGGAGCCCCTGCGCGCAAGCGACGGTGCCGGACGTCATCGGTGAAGGCGTTGCGGCTAACGCCCTAGTAGCAGCATGTGGCAGCGACGTTTCCGCCGGCTTCTCAGGGTGAAGCAGCACCCGCCAGGCGCGATTCGCTTCGCCTGAACCGATCGTGTTCACTCCAAACACATTTAGCCATACGGCTCCTTCCATCAGGAGCCCAAGCTGTCAACAACGCAATCATTTCCAGAACTAGCCGTTATCCCCCGGTGCAGGACGCCAGTCCGATGAGCGCGGTGAAGGTCAATAGCATCGTCATGCCCAGCACTAGCGCCGCGCCACATCCGGCGGTGGAGTCGGAGAAGCGGCGTGAGTAGGACGAGCTGCGCCCGTCGAGACGGGCCAGTCGTAGCTGGGTGCAGTCGCCGACAATGCCCAGCGCGGCTGCCGGCGCAGGGGCGGTCTGCAATGTCTGCAGCGCTCGGCGTAGGCCGTGATGGCCGTGCGTGTGGGCGGCGACCGCGTCAGCGTCCAGTTCCACCAGGGTGCGCACCAGCGACGGTGAATGCCGCATCAGCGGCAGCCATCCAAGGCCCGCAGCAGCGGCCTGCGCGACGGTGATCAACAGGTGGTGGCGTCGCCGCACGTGAGCGTGCTCGTGGGCCGCAACAGCGTTGACCGAAACCCCGTCCAAGCACTGCCGCAATCCAGTGCTCATCACCACCAGCGGCGGATCACCAGCCAGGCTGTAGGCCAGCGGCTCCGTGGCGGGTAACCACAGCACCGTGCCGCTCCGTGGGCCGCTACCGGTCAGCAGCCAGGCCAACTCCGCGTGTTTGTCGTGCAAGCGGCGCCGATGCCGGCTGGTCCGACCGACCCGCCAGCCACCGCGTATCACGGCAACGATCAGCGCGACGGCGCTGAGGGCGCCCGCGACGGTGTCGAGGGGACCGGGTGCACCGGCATGCAACGCCAGCCAGCAGCGGTGCAGCAATTCGGCCAACGCTGGCAGCGCGACCGCGGACAGCGTCAGGCACACCAGCACCCCCCAGACCACCAACAGCACCGCGGCGTCGGTTCCGCGGCGCATCAGGGCACGCAGTATCGGCGGCGCGAGGACACCAATAGCAATGCCGCCAACCGTCCACCACACCACCACAGTCACCGCCGACGGTCCCGTTCTCTTAGGCCGCGAGTCATCGCCTGCGATTCGGCGTGGGTCGCGCTTCTCGCGAAGTGCAGCAGCGCTTCGGCCGGGTCGCCGCTGTCAGCGAGCAACTCGCGCAGCGCATCGGTGGCCGCCTGAAGGCGGTCGCGGGTGGCGCGATAGCTATAGGCGCGGCCGTCGAGCTCGCGGCTCAACCATCCCTTGCGGTGCAGGTTGTCCATCACGGTCATCACCGTCGTATAGGCGGGCTGGCGGTCGGGTTCGAGGCTGTCCAGCACATCACGGACCCGCACCGCGTCATGAGCGGCCCAGACCACCTCCATAATCGCAGCCTCCAACTCGCCCAGCCCGGGCAACGGCCGGCGCTGGCGCGGCGGCTTGCGGCGCGCAGCCCGGCCGGCCGATTCGCGGGCTGTCATCATTCCTGCCTTTCCCGCAGCGCAGCGGCCACCGATTCGGTGACCTGAGCGACATCGCGAAACACCAGCACATCCTGCAGGCGGCGCACTGAACCGTCGGTACCGACAACGTAACTCAGCGGCAGCAGCGGCGGCGCCACCAACGCGCCGGCCACCTCATCAGCGTCGGTGAATGAGGGATAGCCGATTTGTAACGCGCGGACCAGCGACGCCGCCGAGGACGGGCGGTCGCGCACATTGACACCCACAACCCGCACCGCCCCGGGCGTCGCCGCATAGGCGTCGAGCACCGGCATCTCCTCGCGGCACGGCGCGCACCACGAGGCCCACAAATTCAGCACTGTCGGCGCACCGGCCACCGCGGCACCGACATCCACCGGCTGCGAGGACCCGAGGCAGCGGGCCTTCGCGCCGGCCAATGTCGGCACCGGCGCGCTACCGGGCGCCGGCAGCGGACAAGGAACCGCGCTGGCCCCGGCCTCGGTGCCTGCCGGCAGTGCGTCGGCCGCGACATCGTGAGATGGCAGCCCCCGCCCCGCCGGTGGGTCGTGGCTCACGAGCACACCTGCGATCGTGGCGGCCGCAGCGGCGACAAGTACGGCCAACGGTCGACCCCGCACTCTTAGCGCTCACGCTCTGGCGCAGCCGGCGCCAACGTCGCCGGCGCCGACGCTGGCACCCCGCCGACAGCGGGGCAGGATCGCAGTGCCACCAGCCGCCGCCGCAGCGCCCAACCCAACAGCACCAGCGCGGCGGCCGCGATCAGCGACTGCAGCGGCGCCCAGACGCCCAGTGCCCCACTGACTCCGATCGCGGCCACCACGAGCTTGTTGCACACCGGGCAGCCCACCGCCAGCAGAGACCCGATGTTGGCGAGGATGCCGGCGCGTCGTGGGAACGAGGACGCTGCGGCGGGGCGACCTACATAGGTGGCCGCTAACACCCCGCTGAGCACCGCGGTCAGCACCCACACGGCATAGCTCCACCACGGCGCGGGGGTCATGCGCACGAAAATCGGATTGACCACCAGCGCGCTAGGGATACCCACCGCCAGCGCGACCAGCGCCGCGGCCGCTACGGCGACGACCAGTGGCCGCCAGATCAGCCGGCCCACCATCATTTATCCACCACCCTCGACGCCTTGCCACGAAACATTCTCCAGCTTAGTACTAACTGACATAGTAGGAAATCGATGCGCCGCTGACTCCGGCAGCTCCGCGGCGCAACAACATCGCATCGGGTCGGGAAGAGCCGCCGCGCACTACGGATTGACTACGCACTTCCAAGGGGGTCGACTAGCGGCCATCTGCCCGAGACTGGATTCACCAGTCGATCACGGAATCCATGAAGAGAGGAACGACGATGTCGAAAACTACGAGCGAGGCCTGGAAGACGGCCTTAACGGTCGTGCAGGATGTGCGGCCGCCGTTCATCCCGGAGAACGCGGCAGCGATGACAGTTGTCGTCGAATACCCGCCGGGCGACCCGGGCGCACCTCCGCACAGGCACCCGAGCGGGCCCGCATTCGGCTACATGCTCGAGGGCGAGATGCTCTTCGAGCTCGAAGGCGAACCGCCGCGGGTGATTCGCGCCGGAGAGGCCTTCTGGGAACCAGGCGGCGACGTAATCCACTACCAAGACGGCAACAATCGCACCGATACTCCCAGTCGCTTCGTCGTGACAATGATGTGCGTGCCCGGACAGCCGATGCTTGAACTCGTCGACGACGCAGAGTTGGAGCGGCGCAAGGCGCGGCGCGTACCGAAACCGTGAACGTTGTCAGCGACGACTGACTTTGGACGGACGGTCGGTTGAATGCAGACGTCGAAGGAGTTCGCACTACCTAGACGACCCTACCTACCGCCCTCATGAGGCGAATTCGACACGCGCAGGTCGTAGCGGTACGGCGCTATCACCCGCGGTGAGAAGCCGACACCATCTACTACTACGTAGTTGATACACAGTATTTCCCGGAGGGCATGAAACGTCGCGGCATAGCTGCTGCGGCAACGCATCTAGCGGTAGGCGAGAGGGGCCTACGCCGCCCCCGATGACAGCAAGGTGGCTCAACGTCGTCCGGAAGCGTTCGCGAAGAGACTGTTACGACAATGAGACTGTGTCGCATGTTTCCTGTGGGACTGCAGTGATGTACGTTGCGTGTACGTACTATATGGCTGCGTACTGAGAGTCCGTAGATGTGCCCGGAGAGTCCCGACCGACCTGCAATGGTGACGCGCCCGCGCACCCCGCTGAGGGAGATCTTTGATGAGGCTTGGACGCCACCCCGTCACGCGCCTCACGGCTGCGGTCGCCATCAGCGCAACGGTGCTTACCTTCGGTGGGGGCACGGCACACGCCTCCCACGACGGAACCGTCCACTCCGGAGGCTCCGAGGTCTCCACCTTGGTCGCCGCCCTCGCTGAGACCCAACAGCGTGTCACCGATATCGGCGCTGAGATACAGGGCCTGCAGGAAGGTGTGAACAAAGCGTTGGTGGAAGTGACGAATGCCCGTGACGCCGCGGCGTCCGCGCGCCGCGACGTAGAATCCAGCGAGCAAGCGCTGACCGACGCTAACGCGGCGATCACCGCCGCACAGCGGCGCTTCGATGACTTCGCCGCTGCGACTTACGTTAACGGCCCATCGCAGGCGCTGCTGTTCGCGTCCAGCCCCGAAGACATCATTTCTACTGTCAGTGCCGACCAGGCCTTGACGCTCAGCGCCCGCAACGCCCTGACTGATCTGCAGCGCGCCCGCACCGCGCAGACGAATCGCGCCTCGGCGGCGCGGGCTGCCCAGCAGCGCGCCGATGAGGCGGCCGCCGACGCTGAGCGAAGCCAACAGGCCGCGGTGAGCGCGCTGACCCAGGCGCAGCAGCAGTTCGGTGCCCAGCAGGCCGAAGTCGATCAGCTGGTCGCCGAGCGTCGCGCCGCCCAGGCGCGCCTCGACGCCGCCCGTCCTGCGCCCCCACCAACCGCCACGCCGGCGATCGCCGCCTCGCCGACCCCGGACCGGTGGGATTCCCCGGGCCCGGCGGGGACGCCGGCACCGACCAACACCAGTCAGTGGGACACCACCCTGCCGATGGTCCCCAGCGCCAACGTGGCCGGCGATCCCGTCGCCATCGTCAACGCGGTGCTGCAGATCTCGGCAACCTCAGCGCAGCTGACCGCCGACATGGGCCGAAAGTTCCTCACCCAACTGGGGATCCTGCCCCAAGCGTCTGCACCCGCCGATCCCGGTATCACCAACGGGCGCATCCCGCGGGTGTACGGCCGCCAGGCATCCGAGTTAGTGATCCGCCGCGCCATGTCACAACTGGGCGTGCCCTACTCATGGGGCGGCGGCAACGCCAACGGCCCCTCGCGCGGAATCGATCAGGGCGCCAACACCGTCGGATTCGACTGTTCTGGCCTATATCTGTATGCCTTTGCCGGGGTCGGCATCAAGCTGGACCACTACTCCGGCTCACAGTACAACGCCGGACGCAAAATTCCGTCGTCACAAATGCGCCGCGGCGATCTGATCTTCTACGGCCCCAACGCAAGCCAGCACGAAGCAATGTACCTGGGCGACGGGCAGATGCTCGAAGCGCCCTACACCGGGTCGGTGGTCAAGATCTCGCCGGTGCGCACCAGCGGCATGACGCCCTACGTCACCCGGCTCATCGAGTACTGACTCTTGCGAGATGGACCGACCGGCGGGGCCCCGGCGACTCAGTGCCCGACTGGACTACCCGTTCACCGCGGTCGCAGGCTGCGAGACGCGTTACCGGTCACCTCCGGCTGGACTCAGCCGATGTAGTTGAGGCTGGTCATCATGCCCGCCTCCTGGTGGTAGGTGTTGTGGCAGTGCAGCATCCACTCTCCCGGGTTGTCGGCGTCAAACGTGACCCGCAGCTGCTGCATCGGCAGCACGATCACGGTGTCTTTGCGCGCGCCTGGGCGCCCATCGGCCGTGAGCACCTCGAAAGTGTGACCGTGCAGATGCATCGGGTGCCACATCATCGAGGTGTTCCTGAAGGACAACGTAATGCGTTGGCCCTGATGCACTTCCAGCGGCCGGGTGGTGGAGAACGGCATGCCGTTGATCGACCAGTCATAGTTCATCATCCCCCCACCCAGTTCGGCCGGGAGGTCGGCGTCGGCGCGCGCCTTCGGCAACGCCGCACCCGGCGCAGCCGCGAACGTCGCAACGGTGCCAACACGCCCCTGCAGCTCGGGAGGTACGTAGTCGGTGGCCGGCGGTGTACCCGAGCCGCTCACCAACAGTGCACGTGCCGATGCGTTCTTGCCTTCCGCGGCGGCAACCAGCGGGAACACTCCGTCGCCGGCGGTGACCACCACGTCGTAGCGCTCCCCCATGCCTATCAGCACTGCGTCAACGTCGGTCGGCACCACCGCAAACCCGTCGGTGTGGGTCACCGTCAGCTTGTGCCCGGCCAACGCGACCCGAAACGCCGTGTCGGAGCCGGAGTTGATCAACCGGATCCGCACACGATGACCAGGCTTGACTCGAAAGGTACTGGGCGCCTGCGGAATACGTCCGTTGACCATATAGTAGGGGTAACTGACATCCCCGGCGTCGCCACCGAGCAGCGTGCTGGTTCCCGCTCCGCCGACCCCCGGAACGGTGCCCATGCCCGACATGCCCGGCATGTCCATCCCGGGCATGTTGTGTCCGCCCGGAGAATTGCGCAGCCCGTCATAGATCTGGGCCGGGCTGGATCCCACTCCGTCTGTCCAGTCATCCAGCATGACCACCCATTCGGCGTCATAGCTGCCCGGCTCGTTCGGATCGTCGACGATAACCGGGAAGTACAAGCCGGTGTCGGCGTCCAGACCGGTGTGGGGGTGTGCCCAATAGGTGCCCGGATGCGGAACCGAGAACCGGTAGGTGAAGTCACTGCCGGCGACGATGTCCGGTGTTGCCGGTGATGCCCCGTCCATGTCGTTGCGCAAGGCGATGCCGTGCCAGTGCACCGACGTGGTGCGATCAAGCCGGTTGCGCACCGTGACAGCCAGCTCGTCGCCCACCGACGCGCGCACCAGCGGCCCGGGAACCGTGCCGTTGTAGGAGACCGTCTCGGCGACGGTGCCGCCAAGGTCTACCCGCGCTCGATCGGCGGTCAGCGTGGCCGATACCGTGCGCCCGCTGTGCGGGCGGCGCGCCTCAGCGTCGGCAATCGCGTTGTTGGGCACGACGACGCTACTGTCGCGCGCGCACGCCGCTAGTGTGACGCTGGCGGCTGCGGTAGCGGTAAGGAAGCTGCGTCGGCTCCACTGTCCGCGTCCGTGCATGTCAACCATTGCCGATGCCCGCTTGCGGTGCATGGTGATCCAGTGGCTTTTTACTGCCGGCAGCACCCGCATGACGGGCTGCTTCCAGGGGGCGACCGTGGCGCCCGCCGGCCGGGCGACCGAACAATGTCGCTGTGGCGGCAACGACGAGCCCCCAGCACAACACCACTACACCGGTCAGCGCCAGCCAGAGGTGCCAGTCGCCGGCGGTTTCGAACGCCGCGGGCGCCCATCCCATACCCATATCGTTCTCCTTCGCTCACCACCATGAAGGCGGCACACCGGCGAGCCGATAAGGGTCGTGTGAAGATTCGTTGAAGAATGGTGCGGGGCGTCAACACGTCGCGCTCACCGGGCACGATGAAGGCCATGAACAACACATCAGCGCCCTCCGGTGGCGCTGCGCGAGGCTATCGGGCACTCGTCGTTGATGATGAAGCGGCGCTGGCCGAGGTCGTGGCGAGCTATCTCACCCGCGAGCACTTCGCCACCCGCATCGTTGACAACGGTCCCGATGCTGTCACCGTGGCCCGCGACTTTGATCCCGACGTAGTGGTTCTCGACCTGGGGCTACCGGGCATGGATGGGTTGGAGGTGTGCCGCAAGCTGCGCACCTTCTCCGACGCCTACGTAGTCATGCTCACCGCCCGCGACACCGAGATGGACACGATCGTGGGGCTCACCGTTGGTGCCGATGATTACGTCGCCAAACCTTTCAGTCCGCGGGAGCTGGTGGCCCGAATCCGCGCGATGCTGCGGCGCCCCCGCGCTGCACCCGACCGCGGCGCCGATGAGGCGGCTCCGTTGTGCTTTGGGCCGCTGCGTATCGATGTGGCGGCGCGTGAAGTGTCCCTGCAGGGTGAACCGATTCTGTTGACCCGCACCGAATTTGACATTCTCGCCGCCTTGTCAGCGCGTCCGGGCGTGGTGTTGAGCCGGCGTCAGTTGCTCGAGACGGTGCGTGAGGGACCCTGGGTCGGTAACGAACACCTCGTTGATGTCCATGTCGGGCATGTGCGACGCAAGCTGGGTGATGATCCGGGCGCGCCGCGCTACGTCATCACCGTTCGTGGGGTGGGATACCGCATGGGAAGCGGGCAGTGATGGGCTCGCCGATGCGCCGCCGGCCCGGTATCGGCATGCGACTGCTGATCGCCCAAACCATGGTGTTGCTGGCCGGCGCGATCACCACCTGGGTTGTCGCCGCGATCGTCGGGCCGCCGCTGTTTCGTGAACACCTGCACCGAGCCGGCGTTTCCGCCGGTTCCGCCGAGCAGTTCCACGCCGAAGAGGCCTACCAGTACGCCACAGTGTTATCGGTCGGCGGCGCTGTTGCGGTTTCGGCCGTAACCGCGTTCGCGGTCAGCTGGTACATCAGCCGCAGACTGCAGCGCTCCATCACTGAAGTGGCCTCGGCGGCCACCGCCGTCGCCGAGGGCCGCTATGACATCCGGGTATCACCGCCGCATCTCGGTGAGGACTTCGACTCGCTGGCAGGCGGGTTCAACCAAATGGCAGCCCAGCTGCAGGCCGTCGACGCAACACGCCGCCAACTGTTCGGTGACCTCGCCCACGAAATCCGTACGCCCGTAGCGGTTCTGCAGGCCTACATCGAGGCCATCGAGGACGGCGTTCGGTCTCTTTCGCCCGACACCACCGCGATGCTGCGCGACCAGACTCAGCGCCTGGTGCGCTTCGCTGAGGACGTTGCGGCCCTGGCGCAGGCTGAGGAAAGCTCCACCTCGATGGCGTTCGCCGACATCGACATCGCCGCACTTATCGCCCGGACCTCGGCCGCAATCAGCGAGCGCTACCGGACCAAACAGGTGACGTTGTCGACGCATCTGCCCTCCACCCAGCTGCCACCGTTGCGGGGCGACGGCCAGCGACTAACCCAGGTGCTGGCCAACCTGCTCGACAACGCGCTACGGCACACACCCCCGCACGGGCAGGTCGACGTGTACGCCCACACCGATGGTCACCGACTCCTGCTGCGCGTCACTGACACTGGCGAGGGCATCGCTGCCGAGCACCTCCCGCGTGTGTTCGAACGGTTGTACCGTGCCGATGCGGCGCGCGCCCGCGACCACGGCGGCTCGGGGCTTGGCCTGGCCATCGCAAAGGCGCTCGTCGAGGCCCACGGCGGCCAGATCAGCGCCAGCAGTCAGGGCCCGGGAACCGGGACAACGGTCACCATTGCGCTTCCGCTCCGCGCTGCGTCGCCGCCGCGCACGCCAGCACCGCCGCCCAGGCATAAGGAACGTTCACGTACCCGATGACAGCGCGCCGGTGGCGGGTGCTCTTCGATAGCGATCGCGCACATTCTGCCTTGCTACAACTTGCCATGGCGCTCACTCGTTGGGCGCCCCGCACCGGCAGTCAATACCGGCACGGGGACACCTAGGCCCAACAGCTCTACGGCCTACAAGGAGGTGAGCATCTGCTGCATCGTGTCGATTTCCTTCTGCTGCGAGGTGATGATCGACCGTGCCATCTCGACCGCGGGCGCGAATTTTCCACCGTCGACCTCGGTCTGCGCCATGGTGATCGCGCCTTTGTGGTGCTCGATCATCTGCGTTAGGAACAACCTGCTGGCGTCCACACCTTGGGCGTCGCGCAGATCGGCCATGTCCTGCTCGGACATCATGCCCTGGCCGCCCATATCGCCCATGTCATGGCCCGGCATGCCCGGCATGCCCCCACCCGGAGCGGTCGTCGTGGCCACACCCCAATCGGCCAGCCAGCCCCGCATCTGCTCGATCTCGGGACCCTGAGCCGCCTTGATCTGGTTGGCCAGCGACACCACGCCGGGGTCTATTCCCTGCTTGGCCAACAGCATGTCGCTCATCTCAATCGCCTGCTGATGATGCGGGATCATCCCCTGCGCGAACATGGCATCCGCGTCGTTGTGGGCCTGCGCCCGCGTATCGCCGCCGGCCGATGTCGATGGAGGCGACCCCACCGCCGACGTCGTCATCGACGACATATCGTGGTTGCTCGCCGAATCGTTGCTACAGGCACCCAAAACCGCCGTGGCTGCGATCGCAGCAGCGGCGATGCCAACTAACCGGTTCATTTGCACGCGAATTTCCTTTCATCGTGACGCGCATACCAGCGTGTAGCCAGGACCTAAGGGTCGGCTCCATATTCGATGAAGAATCGGTAAAGACCGTTGACTGCGTTGTGAATCTTCTCGATGTCGCCTGGTGTCGCGGACACGTCTCGTCGGGCTCTCGGGTTATGCGTCCCGCCGCGACGTAGGCGCTCCCGACCAGCGCTCAGCGGACCCATACATCCGTAACGAATTCCGTCAGATGGCTCCACGGTGCGTCGAAGCCCTCAAGCGTCGTCATGTAGCGGCGGGCGATGGTCTTGACGACCACGTTGACCGGAAATGCCATGCGGTGGGTGGCGCGCACTGCGCCGAAGCCACAACTCGAGCGCCTGGGCGCCCGCGGCCGCGGCACGTTCCACAGCCCTAGGTAGGCGCGTCAGGTCATGCACGAGGAAGAACAAGACGGCATCGACCCCGGTGAGGAACGGGACCACCGTGGAATCTCCGACCACAACCTCGACGTTGTCCCAACCTTGATCGTCGATTCACCTGCGTGCCACGGCGGCCATCTCCTCGCCTGTCACGCGACCGGTCGGCCCAACCGCCTCACGCAAAGCTGCGAAGCTGGCGCCGGTGCCACACCCCGTGTCCAACACCTGATCGCACGGCTGTAGACGCAGAAGTTCTGACGCGACGCCGCATCGGTGCGATCAACCGGATCGGTTTGTCGTAAGCCTCCGCCAGACCGCGGTACTTGCGCCTGGCCTCACCGCTGTTTGGGACTTGCGTCGGCCATTCCTCCTCACCACCCGACTGCCGCTCTGAGGCCGCCGTACCCGTTCCGGCGGCAAGATATACCCTATAGGGGTATCCTATAGGGAGGGTTCGATGGTGGCCGAAGCGCTATACACCACACCGGACGAGGTCACGATCGCCTATGAGGTAAGGGGCGACGGACGGCCATTCGGCTATGCCCATGGCATTCTGCTCAGCAGGGCGGCTGTGCGGGAGTTGGGCCTGTTCGATATCGACGCCATCGCTGCAGATCGCCGACTGCTCGCCTACGACCAGCGCGGGCACGGACGCTCCACCGGCCGGTCGAAACCTGCCGACTACCGCTTCGAACAAGCTGCCGACGATCTTCTCGATCTCCTCGACGCCGCCGGCATCGACGAACCGATCGACTTCGCCGGCTCCTCCCTGGGAGCAGCCGCGGCACTGTACGCGGCGCTGACCGCTCCCCACCGATTCAGGCGACTGGCTCTTCTCATTCCTCCCGTGGCATGGGAGTCAGGCCCCCACCAGCTCCGGCAGTGGTACTTCGACACAGCTGATCTCATCGACGATATCGGCGCCGCCGCGTGGCGCCGACAGTGGGCTGACGCGCCGTCGCTACCGATTTTCGCCGAGTATCCGCAGGGCAAGTTCACTCCGGACGTTGACGATGTCGTGGTGTCGTCAGCGCTGCGCGGAGCGGGACTGTCCGACCTGCCTGAGCCCGCGAAGCTGGCCTCACTGCCGCATCCCACCCTGATACTTGCGTGGGACACCGACGCGCTGCATCCGGTGTCCACCGCACAGCGACTCGCGCAGTTAATCCCGAACTCGACACTGCACATCGCCCGCACCGTCGACGACGTCAAAACCTGGACTCAGCGCACCGCCGACTTCTTCAGCGGCTGACCATCGCACTGCTAATAGCGGCGCGCATTGTGGATCGGAGCGTTCCCGATGGGCGCCACCTTCACCGGTGTGCCGTACGTCGAGGCGTGCACCATCATCCCGTCGCCGATATAGATACCGGCATGAGACACGTCCGAGTAGAACGTCACGATGTCACCAGGTTGAAGGTCCGAGACCGCCACCGGTTGACCTCCCTGGGCCAGCGCCTGGCTCGAACGCGGTAGCGACTTTCCATTCTGCAAAAAGGCCCACTTGATGAGCCCCGAGCAGTCAAAGGCATTCGGCCCGGTCGCGCCCCACGAATACGGCGAGCCCACGCGCGACAACGCTGCCTGCACCACAGCAGTCCCCTCGCCGCTGGGCGCCGCCGGCGGCACTGCGCTCTCGACGGGCGGCTGGCCGGGCATGGCGATAATCGCCGGGTCAGCCGGGGCCGGCGTAGCCGGTAATGGCGGGGGTGGCGGGCCCGGATCGGCCAACGCAGTGCGCTGATCAGGAGTCAAGGCTTCGTACTGCGCCTGGACCGCGGCGATTCGACGCTGCAGCTCACTCTGTTTGGACTGCAACTCCGCGCGCACCGCCGCCGCCTGCTCCGCCGCCGAACGCGCTGCTTCAACCGACGCCGTTGACGCCCGCGTCGCCACGACCGCCCGCTCGTTGGCCTTCTGGAAGGCCCGCATCTGGTCGGCCATCTCGGTGCCCATCGCCCGCTCCACCGAAAGTTGATCGATCAGCTGTTGCGGCGAGTCGGCGGTCAATATCACCGTCAGTCCATCGGCGCGACCACCCATGTACATCGTCGCCGCCACCTCATCGACGACGCCTTGATACTTACTCAATTCTGCCCTGGCCGATTCCAGTGCCGCCTGATCGGCGGCCTTGCGCTCCTCAGCCGCTTGCTGCGCGGCCAGTTTGGCGTCCAAGTCCAACTGTGCCGAGTGCATGGCCTCGGTGGTCTGTTCGGCCGTGCGGGACAACTCGTTAAGCCTGGCCAGCGCATCGGTGGCCGGATCGGCGCTGACATTGCCGGCCACCATCGAGCCCACCACCGCCACAGCCGCAACGGCTCCGAAAAGCCACCGCTTCAACGAGTGAACCGTTCGATGTGCGCGGGCGAGTTTCAAGACGGACGATCCTTAACTGCGATGGCCGAAGTCCGGTGAAAGTACGTAGATCTCGAATAGGTTACGAAATGGCATCGACATTGTCTATGCGAACGGACAACTCGGGCAGAGCACTTCTGGTCTCAAGCCACCAACAGAGCGATAGGCGCGGCGGCAACGACAACGCCACGCCGCGACCCAATCGCTACTGGCCATGGCGACTGAACTGTGTGTGTCGGATAAACACAGTTCAGGATTCGATGATGCCTACCAGGTACGGCGACATGCCGCGGGTGCGCAGTGAATGAACGCCGACCTAGCCGTAGCTGCTGGCTGACTCCAGTACCTGCCCGTCTGGGTCGATTCCCACATGCTGCTTACCGCCGGGCCGCGGTGGACAGCGTCCCCGACACCGCGACCCGTGGCCGCCATGACAGCATGCTCCGCCCAGCGTCGAGCGCTCGGTGGCAGTTTCACCTGTGGACCTCGACATCGCTCGACACGACATCGCGCAACGCGAGCTGTGCGGGAATCGCGCCCAGCTGTTTCATCAAGCTCTGCGCTCCGGGGCACTGCTGGGTGTCAATGGCGAAGAGGATTTGGTCTGGTAATCGTCAGGATCCTTATCACCGCGTCGGCGTCGTTTGCATAGACCAGCTGTTCAGTGAAGTCGCGGTCGACCCTCGCTCGCATGTGCCAGCAGGGCTGCGATCCTGATCAGCGCAACGGTTTGAAGGGCAGGCGGTCAGCGTCGCGCGCCGCCCGGGAGCAGGTTTTGGCGAGCGCCGTCCGCCTCCCAGGATCTATGTTCGCCCAGGCAATTCAGTAGTCGGCCGCAATCACCGCACTTCACCGCCCGGCGTGAGTCGGCGCACTAGAACTTTTCTCCTCATCGCCACTCCCCCACTGCGTCATACACAACACGAAGCAGTGAACCGCTACCCATATGAGCTCCCTCAGGCATACGGTTCCGTTACATACTATCCTTCATAGTAGTAGCTGGACCCTCTGCCACGGCCGCAGTGGGGCCCAGCTCTTCTGCACGAATCAACGCGAGATGTTCGGCGGATCGACAGGAGGCCACTTGACGACGAGCCGCCGCGAACTCGCACACTAATCCGCCTAGCGACGACGGGCTTTCAACCGGCCTGCTGTGTATCGAAGACCGCTAGTATGTACGTACGCAGATAGTAGACGCTGGGTCGGCTCAACATCAGCGGAGTCAACATTCGGCGCAGGCAGCGGCCCATCTGGCAAGACTTTACCGAATCTTTAACGAACGACTAGTTGAGCCATATACGGGGCAGCAACTCTGGAGGTGACCATGGCCGAGTTGGCAAGCGCGACGATGGTGGCGATGACAGGAGCTCGGCGCCTGCCGCTTACTTCGAGCGGGAGGACAGAAGGGGGAAGTGAAATGCTGCGGTCTGATTCGGTGACCGGACGGCGTAGATATCGGTTCGGCCTGATCGGTTTTGCGGTGGCTTCCACTGTGGCGTTGGCGCTCAGCGCCTGCAGCAGCAACGCGGTAGCACCGTCGCCTCACGTGATCACGGACAAGGGCGACCCGTTCAGCGACCTGCTGGTGCCCACGCTGCAGTCGTCGGTAACCGACGGCGACGTCGGCGTTCCGGTGGATTCCCCCGTGACTGTGAGCGCTGGTGAGGGCGTTCTGGGCGCGGTCACCATGGTCAACGAAGAGGGCGATCCGGTCGACGGCCAGATGAGCCCCGACGGACTGACCTGGGCAACGGCCGAGCCGCTGGGCTACAACAAGGAATACACGCTGACCGCCGAGGCGCTCGGACTCAGCGGCGTTGCGCGCAACAGCATGACGTTTCAGACGCAGTCACCCGAGAACCTGACGATGCCCTACGTCATGCCCAATGAGGGTGAAGTGGTCGGTATAGGACAGCCCATCGCGGTCCGCTTCGATGAGGACATCCCCAATCGATTAGCGGCGCAGAACGCCATCACGGTGACCACCAACCCGAAGGTCGAAGGTGCGTTCTACTGGCTCAACAGCCGCGAAGTGCGTTGGCGCCCAGCCGAATACTGGAAGCCAGGCACCACGGTCGAGGTGGCGGCCAACACTTACGGTGTGGATCTCGGTGACGGCCTTTTTGGCCAGGAGGACATCACCACGCGGTTCACCATTGGCGACGTGGTCATCGCCACCGCCGACGACAACACCAAGACGCTGACCGTGCGGCGCAACGGTGAAGTCGTTAGAACCATGCCTCTATCCATGGGCAAGGACAGCACGCCCACTGACAACGGCGCCTACATCATCGGTGACCGGTATTCACACCTGATCATGGACTCCTCGACCTACGGTGTGCCCGTCAATTCGCCAGAGGGGTACCGCCTCGAGGTGGATTGGGCCACGCAGATGTCCTACAGCGGTATCTATGTGCACTCGGCACCGTGGTCGACGGGCAGCCAGGGCAGCACCAATGTGAGCCACGGCTGCCTCAACGTCAGCCCGGCCAATGCGATCTGGTTCTACGACAACACCAAACGCGGCGACATCGTCGAGGTCGTCAACACGCTAGGCCCGACGCTGTCGGGTACCGACGGTCTCGGGGACTGGAACATCCCCTGGGAGCAGTGGCGGGCGGGCAACGCAAACCTCTGACGCCGCCGACTGTATGGGCACGAACACGGCGCGCCGGACGACAACGATCAGGTTCCTAGCGGCGAGTTGCGGGCATGAAACGAGGAGAGCATGCGGTCTACGCTGATTGCCCTGCTCGGCGTAACGGTGCTGTCGGCTGGCGCGTGCTCGAGCAGCGCCACCACCTTGAGCCAGCGCGACACCAGGGGTCTGGCCCACATCCACGGCCTCGGCGTCAATCGAGCCGACGGCGCGCTGTATGCCGGGACGCACTACGGCGTATACCGGCTCGCCAACGAGCGTGAACCCGAACTTGTCGGCGACATCGTGCAGGACTTCATGGGCTTCACCGTCGCCGGACCCGACCACTTTCTCGGCAGCGGACATCCCGGCGAAGACGACCGAGATGATCCACCGAATCTCGGGTTGATTGAGAGCATCAACGGCGGACAGTCGTGGTCCTCGCTATCGATGAAGGGCCAGGCCGATTTCCATTCGCTCGATTACCGGCACGGCATCGTCTACGGACTCGACAGCGGAAGCCGAACCGTCATGGTGAGCCCAGACAAGCGCACGTGGGATCGACGCGCCGCCATCAGCGCAATCGACATCGCGGTCTCACCCCAGAATGCGAACGAGATCCTGGCGGCGACCGCCGATGGACTGGCACGCAGCATCGACCAAGCAAAGACGTTCACACCAGTCGGCGCTCAAGCTCAACTGGTATTCCTAAGCTGGCCCGACGACGGCCCAGTGATCGGGGTCAATGCCATCGGGACGGTGTATGTCAGCGAGGATTCCGGCGCGACGTGGCAGGCGAAGCATGCTTTGGGCCAGCGACCGCAGGCTGTGCTCGCTGCGGGTGGCGGACAAGTGTTCGTCGCAACCGAATCGGAGATACACCGCTCGACCGACAACGGAACGACGTTCGAGGCCTTCTATGCCTTCGAGGCGCAATGAACTCGACCAAGCCGCGCAGTGAGCACACGCCCCGAACACGGCCATCGCACCAACCCCACGCTTGCCGGATCGGTGCCCTGGAGTCTGGACAAGCTCGCAGCGCTCGCCGGCGAAACCGAGGCCCACATCCGTGGGTACGCCGATGCCGGCCTGCTGCACCGACAACCGGATGGACAGTTCGAACCCGACTCACGGCACCGGCTGCGACTGATCCAGTTCGCGCGCAGCGCGGCGTCAGCGAAGACCACCTGGCGTCCGCGAGCGTAGCCAGGGCGATCTGTTGGGCATTTTCGACGAACTGGTCCCCGAAGGCATGCCACAGTGAACCTCGTCGGCCTCGCCCTGAAGCTAGGTCTCGGCGACGCAGTGATCAGTGAGCTGGCCGAGAGCCTGGGAGTGGGACGACGTCGGCGCCGGAACAGAATCTGACGTCGCGGCTTTGGACGTACCTGTCAAAGCGCTGGCACTGGGGATGCCGAGAGATGCTCTGATGTAGCTGATCCGCGTCTTCTGATGCCACCGATCGCCTGGCCGACGCCATCGTGCGCACCATCACGAAGACATCCATGAACGCTTCCGCGCCCAGGGGCTTACCGGCCCAGCTCTGATGGCAGCCAGCGAGGGCCTCGGCAACCCACTGCTGGACGCCCAAGCCGCCCACGCCATCGCGTTCGGCTTGGCGGTGGACCGTTTCGGCGACGCCGAACTACAGTCCCCGGCGCTGCACATCGGCGCGCACAGCGGCACGGTCTGATCCCGTGAAGGCGATTATGTCGGCGGCACAGTCAATCTCGCGGCACGGGTAGCGTCGGCCGGCGCCGCAGGCCAGTTTCTGATTACCGACGATCCTTCAGACGCCGCCAGACGTTCAACCGGACATGGACTTCGCTGCTTTGCCCCCCGCAGCGACTCAAGGGGATAATCCCCCATCTGTCTTGTCGGAGTCCGCCGGAATGTCCCGAACCGTTCGAACCGCGAAACCGACCCTGTGTGCGGTATGCTCCTCTACCTCAGCGACGTCGCCGCCCAAACATGCTGGACCGGAATCACATTCATGTTCTGCAGCCTGACACGCCGACGCGCTTTCGCCGATGACCCCATCGTTTCGTTACCGTACAGCCAAATTGGATGTGCTGGACCTATTGTGCGTCAGAAACTCCCGCGCAGTGTCGCCCCGCGTGGAGCTCGCCGTCTGGGCGCGCAGCATCCCGTCAAACATAGTGGGCATTACACAGCTCGGTGTGGCCTGCCGCCGAAGAGGCGATCATGCCGTCTGACCTACTGGCCATGTACGTACACAGTAGACTGTTGCTGAGGGACCTCGCCTACACGCCGGGTGACACTCAAACAAGAGTTCGTGTGACCGGAGGTGAGCAATGCGCAAGCAGACCAGGGGCAGGCTGATCACAGCCTTGATCGCGGCCGGGCTGGTTGCAGGTCTGGCGCTTGGCAACCCATCTGCGCTGGCACAACCCGATGTCCCACCACCGCATCCGGGGCCCCTCGATCCGGCGGCCGCGACCCCATTGCCGGCGGATCCGTTCGTTTTCCCGCCGCCACCTCCGCCGGCGGATCCGCTCGCGCCCCCGCCACCGAATCCATTCCTGCCGGCAACGTTGGCGGCGACGCCTCAGCCGGTTCCGGAGGGCACCCCCGTGGGGCAGAACCCGACGCCGTACGTCGGGGAGCCGGTTTTCGCGCCGCCGTCGTTCAACCCGGTCAACGGGTCGATGGTGGGCGTCGCAAAACCGATCTACATAAACTTCGCCCGACCGATCGCCGACCGGGCAATGGCCGAGCAGGCGATCCACATCTCGTCGAACCCGCCGGTGCCCGGCCGGTTCTACTGGACGAGCGACACCCAGGTGCGGTGGCGGCCCCAGGACTTCTGGCCCGCGAACGCCACCGTCAACATCGACGCAAGCGGCGCCAAGTCCAGTTTCCGCACCGGCGAGTCGCTGGTGGCCACGATCGATGACAAGACGCACCAGATGCAGATCCACCGGAACGGGAAGTTGGAAAAGACGTTCCCGGTGTCATTGGGCAAGAAGGGTTACGACACCAAGAACGGGACCTACTACGTGCTGGAGAAGTTCGCCGACATGGTGATGGATTCCTCGACCTATGGCGTGCCGGTCGACTCCGCGGAGGGCTACAAGCTCAAGGTCCAGGACGCCGTCCGCATCGACAACAGCGGCATCTTCGTGCACAGCGCGCCGTGGTCGGTCGGCTCGCAGGGTGAGGAGAACGTCAGCCACGGCTGCATCAATCTCAGCCCGGCCAACGCGCAATGGTTCTTCGACAACTTTGGCAGCGGCGACCCCGTCGTGATCAAGAACACCACGGGCGGCCTCTACAACCAGCCCGACGGCGCCTCGGACTGGCAGATCTTCTGAGCCGACGTCCGCGTCCTCACCTCTGCCGCGATCCAGCAATATCGTGCTGCCAATGCTTTTGGACCGTGACGGCCGCGTGTTGTAGTCGGCCCCGACGCTATTCCGGGCCAAGCGAAATGCGGGTGCGGAGGTCGGATTCTACGTGCGCGCGGCACACCGGATCGGCCGCGCGGACACTATCCAGGCATCCAGAGCAGCGTCATATCTTGCCGCGTCCCTCGAGCGGACATCCATGGGCGACCGCAGCGACCCGCTCGACGATCGGAGTTCGGGGTTGCGGACGGGCACCACTCAAGCATCCTTACATACCCTAGGGGGTATGGCATGCATGATCTGCGCGGCGTATATGCGAGCGATCGGTACAGCCGTGGCGGTTGATGGATCGATTGAGCAAATCATATTGAGCGCAACGACTTTCAACGTCGCAGAGATGCGCTGCGGAGGCTGCGTCCGCAGAGTCAGCGGGGAACTCAGCGAAATCGACGGCGTTCGCGACGTTGCGGTCGATCTGGCCAGCGGTCAGGTAGCGGTGACCAGCGCCGCACCCATGGATCAGTCCGCATTTCGCGCTGCAGTCGAGTCGGCCGGCTACCCCGTCGCCGGCTCCGATGCCGCCACTTAAGGAGAAGACTTCATGAACACGTCGATCAAGCTCGGCGGTTCCGCCGTGGTACTCGCGGCTGTGTTCGGCGGCGCGATCGCGGTCGGCAACGCCGCCGGCTCGTTGGGTGCCCCGCACTGAGAGCGTCGAGCACGATGTTCATGGCGAAACGTCAACCACACCCGTCGGCCCGCCGGCAGAGTCCGGTGCGGCTCACGCCCCAGTGGTGTCCGGCGGTAGCGAGCCTGCGGCGACGATGGCCGATACCAGTCCAACAGGACTGACCGAGACCGACGGCGGCCACACATTCCTCCCGAAAGCAACGTCGTTGCCGTCCGGCAAAAACGTTGGCGTGACGTTCCGGATCAGGGGGCCCGACGGCCAGCCGGTCACCAACTACGAGACGACACACGCCAAAGACCTGCATTTGATCGCCGTCCGTCGCGACATGACCGGGTTCCAGCACGTCCACCCCGCTCTCGAGGCGTCCGGCCCCTGGCACACACACCTGGACTTGTCGGCGGGGCCGTGGCGGTTGTTCGCCGACTTCAAACTGCCGGCGCCGAAGATCTCACGCTGGGCACCGATGTGTCGTGACCGGCGACTACCAATGGCAGGCACTGCCGCCGTCGTCGAAGACCACGACGGTCGACGACTACACCGTCACCCTGACCGGTGATTTGTCGGCGGGCAGCTCATCGAAGCTAACGCTGTCGGTTTCGCTCGGGGCGCGCCGGTCACCGTGGAAGCATGCGAATCTCTGATTACGTCGGCGCCCAGAATCACACTCGCTATGCACGCACGTCCACGGCCAATGACAACGCCTGAGGATTACGAAATCGTGGATAATATTCGTATCCATGAAGACTGCCGGTGAAACGCGTCCTTCTGGTCCTCCGATCCTAGCCGTAAATCGTCGATCACGTTTTTCGCGGCGCTGTTGCAAGCTCCTGAGCTAGAGCGACCCGCTACGCGTCTACATCAGCGGTCAGGGACGTCGCGAAACGATCGGCCAGCACCGCGTCCGCTGGGCCGCGCAGCCGACGTCTCTGCGGTGCCTGTGTGGTTCGACGCCAGAACTGTGACTCCGCCACGCGACGCGGTGCTCCTGCAGCGCGGCTAAGCGCCCGCGGCCAATCCCCCACTGCCGCACCCTCTCAGCGCCTTCAGCTCGCCGCTGCGACACCGCGCCCCACACCGCCCAGCTCGCCACATCCGACCACATGCTCACCGACCTTCAACGGGCACTGACGGATCTCACCACAAGGTGGGCTGACCACCCAGCAGCACCGCCTGCACCGCAGCGTCATCCCAGCCGTGGCGCACCGCTTCACGCAACGCCACCGACCGTTCGCGCCGCAGGCCCCGTGTCGAAGCGTCGCACCGCATATCGGCCGCCGCCACGGCGCATCCGCGCCATGCGGTCCATGATGTCGCCCTGCGAGCCCGAAACGACGTGCTGGCGGGGATCTGTCGCCACGGCGACCTTGACGCACACCGGGTTGTCGCACTCGTGAAGCCCGAGCACCCCAACGGACCACACCGGACACGATCGCCAACGCGTAGCGGTGGCGGGCGAACGCACAACCCCGCCCCCTCTCGGGTGCGATAAAACCGGCCGTAGCCATCGGCGCCGTCGCGCCGGCCCAGATGTTGCAGTCCGAAGCCGTTGACCCGCAGTCGACGTGGCTCGGAAAGCGGGCGATCTCCGCAGCGTGCACACGCCGATCAACGATCAACAACTCCGCGCTTCCCATTGCCCGTTGGACCTAACCGTCAGAACTGACATTCAGAGCGTTCAGCGCGGCCAGCTCCCACCGGTGCTGTGAACGCACTCCCAGGTCCTGTGTGGTCCTGCAACCGCCGACACACCGAGCACCCAGAGGACAGCTGGCCAGACGCCTTGCAGGCGCCCGTCGAGCGCTTGTTGCCGCACGATGCTGAACCGGCTTGTGTGGCCCCATCCCCGACCTGCGTCGCGGCGCACGGGCATGACAGCGCACGCACGGGCCGACCAACGCCGCCAGGCCCGCTCATCCCGCGCACCCGACGTCGCCTCACCACGCCTCAAATCCCGCCGCACATCACGCCGACGCCGCGTCGGCCGGCGGCTCACTGATGTAAGGATCAACAACCCCTATCGGTCCACCGGCCACGCCACCCGCACCTAGTGCATGCGAATCAACACTGGCCGTGGGCTTCTCAGGCCTCGGTCCGTGCCGCAGCATGGCACGAACGATTCCGATCCCCAGATCGGTGCGCGCGGCGATCGTCGTCAGCGTCTCGCCGCGGCCCTGCATACGCATGACCGCCGCGCCGCCCCTGGCGCGCTGCGCATCCACCTTCTTGGCGACTTCTGCGTCGAGCTGTTGGCGCAGCTGGGCTAGGCGCTGCTTCTTCCAGGTTTCGATTTCGGCGATCTTGCCGACAGCGACGAGAATCTCCGCGGCATCGTCGATGTTCGCCTTCTCCTTCGCGACGCGGGCCTCGTTGGCCCGGCGGAACGCTCCATGGGCGCGCTTGCGGGCCTCAAGCTTCGATATCCGTGGCGTTGTCATGGTCGGGACCTTAGGAGCCTGCGAGCCGGCCGGGCCACCACCACAGCCACATTCGCGGTTCACCAATTTTTTCGCCGCCGCTCCTGCCGCACCACCGTCTCTGCCCACACCCCACCGCTGCCCACTCCTCTCACCACCGCCGCTCAGCCCCCCAGCTGCCTGCCCCACGACCCCCTTTCGTAGCCCAACGACAGACCACACACCTCTTGCACTCAGGAAAAGAAGATCGCGAATCAACTTAAAGTTGACGCACGCGAGTGGCGTGGAGGGCGAGAGCCGCCAAGCCGCCATTGAACCATTTCCCGTTTGTGCTGATGAGCGAGTTCGGGCCAGACCGTGGTAACTTACCGTTGACATTGACAACTTGCAGTTGACCGTCGTGGAGGCCTTCAGTTGAGCGTTCCAGGTTCGGCGCACCTCGTTCTCGCCGCGGGCGTGGTCCATCTCGATGAAGCGTCCGCGGTCTTTGAAGCGATGCTGTCGGGGTGGGGACGCCAGCAGAAGTCGCGGCTGCTTGCCGAGGCCACGATCGAATCGCGGTTGGCGTTCGTGCGACGGTTCGCTGCGTTCGCCGAGACGCATCCGTGGGACTGGACGGCCGGCGATGTCGAGGACTTCACGGCGGCTCTGATGTCGGGAAACAACCGCAGGGCGCCCTCTACAATTCGCGGCTACCACATGACGTTGCGGTTGTTTTGTGACTACCTACTCGACGGCCGTTATGGCTGGATCTCGCAGTGCGAGGAGCGGTTCGGAAGGATCCCGTCGCAGGTCTGCCATGACTTCAACACCGCGGCGCATCTGGTCGAATACGAGGGCAAGCCCGCCCGCCGGCCGTTCACCTACGACGAGGTGGAAACGTTGTTCGCGTTCCTTGCCGATCGAGTGGACATCATTGCGCGTTCGGGTCGCAAAGGCGCGTTGGCGGCGTTGCGCGACGCGCAGATGATCAAGACGGCCTACGCCTTCGGCTTGCGCCGTCGAGAGCTGTGCTACCTCGACGTGGCCGACCTGCGTCCCAACCCGCGGATGCCGGCGTGGGGAACCTTCGGCGCCGTCCACGTCCGGTATGCCAAGTCCAGCCGCGGCAGCGCCCCTCGGCGTCGCACGGTGCTGGCCGTTCCAGAGTTCGACTGGGTGATCGACGGACTGCGCCAATGGGTCGATCAAGCCCGGCCGCTTCTGAGTCCCGGCAGTCGACAAGAGTTGTGGCTGACTGAGCGTCGGCAGCGGGTGGCGACCAAGCAAATGGACAAGCGATTCGCCTACTTGCGGGCGGAGGCCGGTCTGCCTCAAGAACTCACCCTGCACTGCCTGCGGCACTCCTACGTGACCCACCTGATTGAGTTCGGTTACCCCGAACGGTTCGTCACCGAGCAGGTCGGACATTCTTACGCCTCGACCACCGCGATTTACACCTCGGTGTCCAACGACTTCAAGACCAAAACGTTGCAGGCGGCGCTGCGCCGCGTCTACGGAAACACGACGACAAGTGAAGGCAGAGATGACGACTAGAACCGTGCTTCGGTGGAACCTGCGCCAGCTGATGGCCCAGAACGGCATGTTCGCCACCACCGACCTCGTCGCACCGCTGCACGAGCGTGGCGTGGAGATCTCCCGACAGATGGTGCACCGGATCGCTACCAAGCCCCCGCAGCGCATCAACCTCGACCTGCTGGCGGCGCTGTGCGACATCCTGGCGTGCACACCCAACGATCTGCTCGAGCTCGTCGCCGAACAGGTCCGTGAGGCGCCCGCGGTCAACGACAGCGGGCCCGGGATCGGCGACCTGCGACCGATCCGCGCCAGGATCCGCCGCCCCGGCGACAACAAGTGAATCGACGAGCCTGTTGGGAGTGCGCAAGCACCAACTACCTGACCCGGCTGACGCATGGGTGTCGCATCTGTGTCGCTTGCCGTCGCAGGCGGCACTACCACCCCAAAATGTGTCCGGCTTGCCACGTTGTGCGGCCGCTGGCATGGCCACGCGGCGAGACGGTGGTGTGCGCGTCCTGTGCAGGTGTCGAGTCGATCTTCGCGTGCCGCGAATGCGGCCGCGAAGACCATCCCTACGGGCACACTCGGTGCGCGCGATGCTTCTTACGTGAACGCCTCGCCGACCTGCTCACCGACCCGACGACCGGCCAGATTCACCGTCAATTGGAGCCGGTCTTCGACGAGCTGGTGAACTCCGAACGCCCACAAACAGGGCTGTGGTGGCTGCGCAAGAAACCTGGCATCGGCCCCCAACTTCTCGGGCAAATGGCCTGCGGCGCGGTCGACATCAGCCACGAGACCTTCCGCACCCTGCCCTCGGATCGTGCCCACGACTACCTTCGCAGTCTTCTCATCGCGGTCGGTGTTCTGGAACCGTTCGACATCCGCATCGAACGGATGCTGCCCTGGATCGAAGACATCGTCGCCGAACTGCCCGCCGAGGACGCCGCCTTGATTCGCCGATTCGCGCACTGGTACGTGCTGCGAGGAATGCGCAAGGCCGCCCGTGAAGGCCGATTGACCAAATCGATGGCCGATGCGTGTCGACGGCGCATCCGCGTCGCGATCGAGTTCGTGGGCTTCCTCGCCCGCCATGACGCCAGTGCGGCGACCGCGACCCAGGATCTGTTGGAGCGCTACCAAGAACACGTCGGCAGGATGCTGAACAATGAGTACGCCTTCATCGTCTGGCTACGCCAATCCCGCACCAACACCAAACTCCGAATCCTCGACGTCCCGCAGTCACCGCCCCCAGTAACCGTCTCCGATACGCAGCGGTGGGCGGCCGTAGAGCGTCTACTGCACGACGCGACTCTGCGCCGCTACACCCGCATCGCTGGTCTGCTCACTTTGCTGTTCGCACAGCCTCTTTCGCGCATCGTGGCTATGCGCACCAGCCAGGTCACCGTCACAGCCCGCGTCGTGCAAATCACGTTTAGCGCAATTCCGGTCCAAATGCCTCCCATCCTCGACGACCTGATCCGCGAGCATCTTAATCACCGCGGCAAAAGCCTTTACGCCTCCCGCGAGACAGGCTGGCTGTTCCCTGGCGGAAACCCCGGCCGCCACCTGGCCACCGAGAACATCCGGTGCCAGCTCGTCGCGATCGGCGTCAAGCCCTACGAGAACCGCAAGGCCACCCTCTTCCAACTCGCCAGCGACATGCCCGCACCCGTGCTCGCCGAACTGCTAACGATCACCAACAAGAACGCCGCCGCCTGGGCCAAGCTCGCGGCCCGCGATTGGACCGACTACATCGCCGAACGATCTCGTTGAGCGCCGGCACAGTCAGTGAGTTAAACGTCGGCGGCCCCCTAATTCCAAAGTCACCACCGTCGATCTACCTGGCAGGCATCCGGTGCGCCTCATAGCCCCTATCGCGGCGTCATGCCAAGGTCGAGAGGTGACGCGCACCGGTTCCTCTGGCAACGAGCCAACGTCGGAACAGATTGTTGCGGCTCTGCGTTCGGCTGGCTGGTTGCTTGAGCAGGAAACGGGTGCGGCACTGCAACGGCGCGGCTATAGGACTCAATTGGGGTGGGCGTTCCCAGACCCTGATGATCAAACAAAGTCCAGGGAACTCGACGTGATGGCGTACAAGCGTCTTTACGACAACGCCGATCTGCGGATGACAGTCAGCATCCGTTGCCTCATCGAATGCAAGCAGAGCAGTCAGCCCTACGTGCTGATCGGCGGCCCCACCGATACTGCTCAGTCGGGCCGCACCCGCTTGGAACAGATCTACGATTCGATCCGGTAGTGGTGAAGCGCGAGCCTCTCGGGAACGGTGCGACACGCCTGCAAAGCGAGGACGCCCGCGACTACCTCGGTCTGAGTGATCTACGCGAAGCGCCGTGGAATCACGGATTCCTGGCCACTCAAATGACCAGGCTCGAACGGAAATCCGAATGGGTCGCCGACAACAGGGGCATTTTCGACAGCCTTGTGTACCCATTGGCCAAAGCCACGCAGCACCACCGAAACCTCCGCAGGACAAGCAAGGTGAATCACGACCGAAACCACGATTGGGCGGTCACAGAGTTCCTCTACCCGATGGTGGTAACGTCCGCTCCCCTATATAAGGTCGACGTCAGCCAGGAGCCTTACCAACCAGAGAAGGTCGGCTGGACTCCCCTTGTTCGAGAGATCCGGACCAAGACGCTCAACGGCCACTACGTCGTGGATGCCGTCTACGCGACGGCCCTCGACGACTACCTCGATACGCACGTCCAACTCTTCGCAGACCAGGTTCAACACCTGGCAGAAGAAGACCCCGAAAAGTTCGTCACGTCGGGAAACGAGTCCGATACATAAACGACGGCGACGGCCGGTGCTGCCAATACTCGAAAATTGCTGCCGACTGGGGCATTCGACCCACTGCAATACGGCACCTTCGCCACTACCGGCCGTCTGAGACTTTTCTAAGAACCTCCGGTTTGGTGGTGGCTTCGCCAACCGCCAAGTTCGTAGCGTGCGGCGCATGCGGACGCCTGCGTGCGCGTCATGGTGATGACGCTGCACAAGCTGACCGCTGGGGACGGATACCTGTACCTGGTGCGGCAGGTCGCTGCCGCCGACAGCACCGAGCGTGGCCGCTCCACGCTGGCCGACTACTACTCAGCCAAAGGTGAATCGCCCGGTCGGTGGATGGGTCGGGGCTTGGCCGCTTTGTCTGACGCCGGCCGCTGCGAAGCCAGTCCGCAAGCCCGCGAGGCGATTTGGACCGTCGATGAGGGATCAGGCGTCAGCGAGGCGCAGATGCGCGCCCTATACGGATTGGGTCTGCACCCCAACGCCGAGCGCATCGAGACCTACGTCATCGGCCGGAGCATGGGCTCGGGGCGGGCGGCCAGCCGACTCGGTCGTGAGTTCCTGGTACGCGACGGCGAACCGGAGTACGCGCGGCGTCTGGCGGTGGCCTTCCGCGACCACAACGCCGAGAACGGCGCACACTGGAACGCCACCATCGCCCCGGAGATCCGCGCACAGATCCGCACCCGCGTGGCTGTGAAGCTGTTCGCCGAGGAGTACGGCCGCCCACCCGCCGATGACCGCGAACTGTCCGGATTCATCGCCCGCAACACCCGCGCCCGCACGACCGCCGTCGCCGGATACGACCTGACGTTCTCGCCGGTGAAATCAGTGTCGGCGCTGTGGGCCATCGCCCCGCTATCGGTGGCCGAGCAGATTGAGGCTGCCCATGATGCGGCCGTCGCCGACGTATTGGAGTGGCTGCAAGATCAAGCCACCTTCACCCGCACCGGCGCCGGCGGCGTCGCCCAGGTCGACGCCGAAGGACTCATCGCCGCAGCGTTCACCCACCGCGACTCTCGCGCCGGCGACCCCGACCTACACACCCACGTCGCGATCTCCAACAAGGTGTCCCACGTGGACACGGGCGGCGTGCGCCGCTGGCTCGCCCTGGACGGTCAACCGCTGCACCGGGTGACGGTCGCGGCCTCTGAGTTGTACAACACCCGCCTCGAAGCCCACATGATCGACAGGCTCGCGGTGTCGTTCGTCGAACAGTCCCGCGGATTAGGGAAGCGGCCGGTCCGCGAGATCGACGGAATGTCACCAGAATTGATGACGCGGTGGTCGAGCCGGCGGGCCGCGATCAAGGCGCGTATAGCCGAGCTGGCAAAGCAGTTTCAGGCCGATCACGGCCGCGAACCAACCAACACCGAAATCATCGCTTTGGCCCAGCAGGCGACGCTGGAATCGCGCGAGGCCAAACACGAGCCGCGCTCGCTGGCCGAGCAGCGCCACGTGTGGCGCACCCAAGCCGTAGAAGTCCTCGGACGGGACGGGCTGCACCGCATGTTGGCCGGTGTCCTGGCCGGTCGGAACCGAACCCGCACCACTCCCGTCGTCGATCATGAATGGGTCGCGTCGCGTGCTGGCGAACTGATTGCCACTGTGTCGGAATCGCGGGCCACTTGGCAGCGTCACCACGTGCGCGCCGAAGCGTTGCGAATCGTTCGAACCCACGGCGTGGCGCACGATGTCGCATTGGTCGAACGACTCACCGATACCGCTCTGTCGGACGCGTTTTCGGTGCCGCATGCCCGAATCGCCGACACCGAATTGGGCGAGCCTGTAGCGTTGCGTCGCCGCGACGGTGCCAGCGTCTACTCCCGCCACGGCGTGGCGCTCTACACCAGCCGCGACACCCTGGCCGCCGAGCGGCGCATTTTGGCCGCGGTGCATCGCTGCGACGGCCGCGCCGCCACCGCCGCCGATGTCGAACTGGCGCTGGCAAATTCGGCGGCGCGCGGACGCATACTCAACCCCGGCCAGGCCGCTTTGGTCTCGGAGATGGCGAGCACCGGGCGCCGTGTCGCGCTCGCGCTCGCACCCGCTGGAACCGGCAAGACCACGGCCATGGCGGCGTTGGCCCATGCGTGGCGCAGCTCGGGCGGACATGTGATCGGTTTGGCCCCCACAGCCGACGCGGCGATCGTGCTCGGGGCCGACCTGGGCGCCACCACCGACACCCTCGACAAGTACGTCTGGTTAGCCGATCCGGACAAGGCCGCGATCTCCGGAGTGCCCGACTGGTTTAAGCGGGTCGGTCCCGACACGCTCATCATCGTTGACGAGGCCGGCAAGGCCGCCACGGCCGGCCTGGACGCGATGATCACCGACGCGCTGCGCAGGGGCGCGAGCGTGCGCCTGGTCGGTGACGACGGCCAGTTGTCGTCCATCTCGGCAGGCGGTGTTCTGCGCGACATCGCCGAAGCCACCGACGCACTCACCTTGAGCGAAGTCGTGCGATTCAAGTCACCGGCGGAAGCCGCCGCCGGGCTCGCGCTGCACGACGCCGACCCGGCCGGCATCGGCTTCTACATCGACCACCACCGCATCCACGTCGGCACCGAGGAGACCGCCGCTGACATGGCCTATCAGGCATGGCGGGCCGACCTGGCAGCAGGCGCCGATTCCATCCTTCTCGCACCGACCAACGATGTCATCAACGAGCTCAACGCCCGCGCCCGCAGTGACCGGCTGGCCGCCGATCCCGACGCGGCCAGCGCGGCCACGGTGGTGCTGGCAGATCAGCTGCACGCCAGCGTCGGAGACACCATCCGCACCCGGAAAAACAATCGCCGAATCACCATTGGGCGCAGCGATTTCGTGCGCAACGGCTACCGCTACACCATCACCGAAGTCCTCACCGATGGCAGCGTGAAAGCCCGCCACCTGCGCAGCGGACGCATCGTCACGCTGCCCGCCGACTACATCGCCGAACACGTCACGCTGGGCTACGCGGCCACCATCGACTCCGCCCAAGGCCTGACCGCAGGACGGCGCGATACCAAGGGCACCTGCCACATCGTCGGCTCTGACATGCTGACCCGCCAGCACCTCTACGTCGCGATGACCCGCGCCACCGACGAAAACCACCTGTACCTGTCCACCGCCGAAGGCGATCCCCACCGACTGCTCTCCCCCAAAGCCACCCACCCCGACACCGCCGTCGATGTCCTGACCCGCACCCTGGCCCGCGACGGCGCCCAGGTGTCGGCCACCACCGAAGCCCGCCGCGCCGAGGACCCGGCCACGCGGCTACAGGCTGCGGCCGACATGTTCTACGACGCCTTGGGCGTGGCAGCCGAAAACCAGCTAGGAGCAGGTGCGCGGGATCGGTTGGACGCCATCGCTGATGACGTCATCCCCCGGCTGAGCCAGCGCGAGGCCTGGCCGGTGCTGCGGCGCAACCTGTCTGTCCTGACGCTCGGCGGCGCAGATCCCCGCGAGCTGCTGACCGACGCGCTGGCCAAGGGCAGTGTCGATGACGCCACCGAACCCGCCGCGGTCCTCGATCACCGCATCGACCCCGCTGGCACCCACTCCGCCGGCATCGGGGTGCTGCGCTGGCTTCCCGCCATCCCGCCGGCGCTGGCCGACGATCCGCACTGGGGCGCCTACCTGGCCCGCCGCGAGCAACTGGTCCAAGGCCTGGCCGACCAGATCCGTGAGCGGGCGCGGGCATGGACCAACGCGACCGCCCCCGCCTGGGCGCGGCCGCTGATCACCGTGAATCCGGCACTGACCGCCGAGATCGCGGTGTTCCGTTCCGCCACCGGCGTGGAAGACGCCGACACCCGTCTCACCGGCGCGCGCCAGTACCCCGTGCGGACCCGCGCCGTACAGGCCAGCCTGCAGCGCTACGCCGCGGCCGACATCGGCCGGCGCAGTGCGGACACCACCCGCTGGAACGACCTCATCGACGCCATCGACCCGCGCCTGCGCGCCGATGCCTACTGGCCACAGCTGGCCGCCCAACTCGCCCAGGCCACCCGCACCACCGCCGACCTGCGGCAGATCATCACCACCGCTGCTCGGCAAGGCCCCCTGCCCGAGGAGCTGCCCGCCGCCGCGCTTTGGTGGCGCATCGCCGGCGCCCTGTCCCCGACCGCCACACTGGCCACCACGCATTCGCGGCTGCGTCCGGCCTGGATCACCGATGTCGAGGCCGCGTTCGGGGCCGCGCTGACCGAAACCATCACCTCCGATCCGGCCTGGCCCGGGCTGGTCGCGGCTATCAGCGCGGCAGATCCGGCCACCTGGACCCCGCGCGACTTGCTCCACGTCGCCGCCGAACACCTCGCCGACGCCGCCGACGCCGACCACCCAATCCCCCCGGGCGACTACGCACGCTTGATCACCTACACCGTCGATGCGTTCACCCACCGGCTGCAAGCGCGTCTCGGCATCGACGTCGAAGACCTGCCCACCCCCGAGGACGCCCCACCGCACCCCGACGAGGAAGCACTGTTCCCGCCCGACCCTGATAGCCCCTTCGCCGACATCGACCAAGCCCCACCCTTCGACGACCACTTCGACGCCGCCCCGCCCGATGGCTCATGCGAATACACCTCCCAAGAATTCGGAGATTTGCAATTCGAAGACCTCTCAGCAAACCGCCCTGTCCCCGAATTAGGCATCACCATGAATTTGGTAACCACACTGCAACAGGAATACCGCGACGTTTGCGAATCAATCAAAACCTTGGATGCAGAAATTCGCGCAGGAAATGGCCCCGCTATGCGCGCTGCGGCCGACGAGCTGTTGCGGATGCGCCGCCAAGTCGACGCCGATCGACCCTACGGCCACGCCGTCGCCACAGTGATGGAGCAATGGGCCGATGCCGACGCCGCCTACAACGACACCCTGCGCCTGATCGAGCACGCCCGCACTCAGCTCGACCTCCTACGGACCAACCCCGATGCCGACGAACTCGACATCGCCTCAGCGCAAGCCGATCTGGCCTTTCACACCCGCCGCCTGCCTCAGCCACCGTCGCATCAGTTTCACCAGGCCTTCGCCGAGGCGCAGGCTGCGCGCACCGCGGCCGCCGGCGGCCACAAGATCGTCACCGAGCACGACATCGCCGCCGCACGCGGCGACGCCGAGCGCGCGGACCTGGCCGCCCGCGCGCTGCTGCGCGACCGCCGCCAGGCGCTGCGCCGCGAGCTCGACCGCGCTGAGCGCGACGTCGCCGGTGCCTTTGCCGCGGCCCAGACCGCCACCTCCGACACACTCGAGCAGCTGCTGAAAACGGCGCACTCCGAAGTTGCCCTGCTCCAGGTGGCCGGCGACGCCGACCTGACCCGTACGCCGTTGCTCATCCCCGCGGCGGCCCTCGCAGCGCACGAGCCCCACACCGCCGACCGGCTCAAATCCTTGGCCGCGCAGCCCTATCGGCTCAGCGTGGTGCGCGCCGACGCCACCGACCGCGAAACCGTCGCGGCGCTCTACACCCTGCGCAGCACGGCCAACGCCAACGACCGCAAAGTGCTCTGGCTCTCGACCACCGACGCCAGCGCGGCGCCCGCCCGCGAGGCCGAGCTGGCCGACACCATCACCACCGCTTCTCGCGCCGAGCGCCAAATCAGCGACCACCAGTGGGCGCTACCGCCCGGAGCAATCGTCATCATCGATGACCCCGCAGCCGCCGAACTCGACCAGCTGGCCACCATCGCCCGCCACGCCGACGCCGCCGACGCCCGAGTCATCCTCCTCGACCCCAGCAACAGTCGCGGCCCCAGCTCGTCGGCGCTGCGGTTGCTCACGAACTCCCTGCCGTGGAACACCACTCTTGGAGCCACCCCGTCAGGTTCCATAGATCCGCTGCTGGACGCCACTCCAGCCGTCACCTTGGCCGATCGCCTCGGCCGCACCCACCTCAGCGAGTGCTGGCGTCACGTGCTCAGCCAGTACGACAACGCCGCCCGCGGCGTGCGCGCCGCTCAGCGCCGCCACCTCGCCGTGGGATGGCGCACCCCCGAGGCCGCGTTGGAGGCACCCGAACACACCCTCGGCGCTGGCATCGATGACTAGCTCTTACTACTCCATAACCGTGAGGTCGTAGCCCGGTTTGGTTGCACCACAGCAACTATCAGCTGGTTCTGATCGAAATTGAGCGTCATTTGATCGCGAATGTTGGCATCGCCATGGAGTCTGACTCCACGGCTCAGCGCCAGAGTTTGGCGCCTTCGACCTGGAGTTCGTAGCCGAGGACGCGAGAGCTTACCCTTTGGGGGTGTAACCCACTAAGGGTAGGACGGTGCTATGAGCGAGATGATCCGCACCGACAGCCGCGGCCGCGTCACGCTCGTGGGCCACCCGGACTCGACTTACTTGCTCCGCGAGGAACCTGATGGGGTGCTGGTGCTGGAACCGGCGGTGGTCATGTCGGCGGCTCAGGCGAGCTACTTAGCGCTGCCGACTGCCGACCGCGCGCGTATCGAGGAGTTCGTCGACGACCCGTCCACCGCGGTGAAACGCAGCTATAAGCGGCGCCAGTAACCGTGCCCATCGAGTACGCACCGGAGGCCGCCGCGCAGCTCGACGCGCTGGAGCAATCTGCCGACGATCAGACTTGGGACGCGATCTGCGATGTACTCGAACTGATCGACCAGCACCCGGAGAGTGCACAGGCCCGGCGGGAAGAAATCACCGGGTCGAACGGCGCGAGGATGTGGAAGGTGTCTGCGCGATCCGCATCCGTCGATGATCTCGCCGTCCTGTGGAGTCGCGGCTCCGCTGGCGACTATGTGTGTTCGTCGGCGCGATGCCGATCGCGAGGTAGTAGCGCAGCCGCCGAACCGCACGGGACTTCTCGACACGGCGCAACGCCAAGGTGATCGACGCAGAGATTCGCGCTAAAAACCAGGCTTTACGTCAATTCAGGCTCCGATAGAGGGGGCCAGCATTGCCCAGACGTTGTAACCGGTGGGCTCATCGAGGCCGCGCGAGAACGGTTCACAACTGTTTGAGAAGAGATTCGCTAGATGCTTACTCAGCGTGGCCAACGCATCCGAGGAATCGTCCCAACCGCACGTCATTGTCACGATCAGTTCGACTGCGGCGGTCTATTATTGCACGCATGGCGACGCCGACTCCCAATGAGTCCCGGCAGCCCGGCCGTCAGCCCGAGGCGCTCGACGAACATCTCCTCGACGCGGGATATGCCTACCTGGCCGCCGTGTTCAAGAATGAAGTTGCCAACACAGAAAGACGCACGGCCCGGGGGAATCACACCAGCCGCCGCGAACCGTAGATCTCGTCCTCAGCTCTCGCGTAAAGAACAGCAGAGAAGATCACAACGTGGCACCTCAATCCTCGGCCCAGCCTGCAATCCGGGCACTCCGATGCGTGCCTCACGGTATCGTTAGAAGCGCCGGGATCTACTCACTCGCCTCCGCTAACCGGCTGTACACCTCGGCTGGGACGAGCATGGCGACCTCGCTTCCGCGCCTGGTAATTACGAAGATCTGTCCCTTTTCCACTTCATCGAGAATTTGGCCGAAATGGCGGCGTAGTACCGTCATGCTTATCCGCGGCAACGACTGATCAATCATCGGGTACTGCAATTGATATCCATGACCGTTCGCACCTCCGCGATTAATCCAGTCTCACGCAACTCGGCCAGATCTACCATTAACGCGGGTCCTCTCGTCGAAGCTGCCACATCGACGAACTCATCCGCCAACGTCGAGGTCGGCTTCCACGCTGGCGAGTGCAGCAACGATCGATTCCCGAAGATCCAGGTTGCCGACCGCTGCCGCGGCGTAGCACATATCGGGAAGGGGTAATGGACGTGTTGCCCACCCACCGATGTGCTCCGCAGTGCGAGCCACCAACCAGTGAGCCCGATAGTTTGCCAGCTCCCCGCGGGTGTCGTTAGGGTCGGCGGTGGAGCCGCTGACGAACGCCGGCCGGCAGATGGACGTCACCGTATTGAAGTTCTTGGCATCCTCGTCGTAGATCGCCCACTGCTGAGGGCTGGGATCGCAGTCGCCGCCGCGGGCCATCCAGACCTGCCGGATCGAGTAGGGAATACCTCCATCCACCGCATGAGTCTGGTCAGCTGCTGCGTTGATAAGCGACGCGCTCGCCGCTGAAACAATCCTGTCTTGAAACAAGGGCGCGGCATCCATGATACGAAGCAGCCGCGTGTACACGTCGGGCCAAATCACCGCTAATCGGTGCAGATGCATCCTGTCCAGGACGGGGGCGGCGACCTGAATGCCGGGTTGCAGTAACGGATTCGTTTGGCGCGTGCACGAGGGCGGGTGTTCCACCCCGGCGTTCCGCAACGTACTCGCGTTGAGTGTGGTCGCTGCCGCGGTAAGCCGCCAGCCAGTTGCGGAGCGCAGCTGCGCATACTCGAGCAGAACGCGTGCAGGATCGGCCCAGCCAAACCACACCTGCCGAAAGTGGCTGTCCAGCAATGGATCTGTCGCCAGCACACGAACCGAACGCGGAATGAAGACGCCAGCAGGGATGTAGCTTGCTCCGTCATTAGACGTGACGACTGTTTCCATGCCGCTCGTCGAGCGGAAAATCCCTACAGCCCACTCAATTGGGTAGCTGACCGTCTGCGCGGCATGCTGGAGCTTCCACGCCAGCTCCTTGGCGGCCGCCGCATCGGCCGATTCCCGCCGCTCGCGTGCAGCATCGGTCCGACCCGCGGCCACCACGCTTGCCGGAATCAACGTCGGGCCCGCTCCACCACCGGAAAACTGCGCCGCTGCCGACGGGGCATGGCTTTGGTTACCGGCTGGCGCACCTGTGGGAACAGCCGCAGGAGGTAGGGACACGGTGCCTGCTGGCGGTCCCATTGCACCGGGCGGAAGCATGATCGGCGCACCCCCACCAGCACCCGTTCCAGCCCCAGAAGCGCCAGCCGAGATGTTTGGGGCTGCTATGCCTGCCTGCGCGCCCGCGGGAATCCCACCGCTGCCAGTCGCTGCAGATATCGACGTTCCAGGAATAGCATGCCCTGCCCCAGGCAAGGCTGCCGGTGAACTCGATGGCGCTCGGGGTGGCGCCGACACCCCACCGCTGAGACCAGTCGTCGTCGTAACTCCCTGAGTGAACGCAGACAACGGGGACTCAGCACTTGCGCCAGGGCCTGGAGTGCCATCCGCGCTGGGCGATCCGCCTACCGAGCTCGGCATCTGCGCGGTGGCTCGACTAAGTGGAGTGAAGCCCATCTCGTGTATGCCGGTACGTCCCAGGCTGCCAGGCATCTTCGACCCGGTACTGATAACACTGCCACCGCTGCTACTAATACCGCCCATCGACGGCATACCGCCACCGAGCGGTGAAGGCGTTTGCAGCGGCGGGGTCGCCTCAGTCGCCTGCGTTTTCGGTCCGGCAACTGTAGTAATTCCCTCGTCGACTGAATCAGGGTCTCGCGGACCAATCCCAGCCTGAGTGGATGACGTACCTGTTCTCGAGTTGTCCGGCGGCGTGGCGGGATGAGACTCGTCGCTACCGTTTTCACGTGAGGTGTTCCAAGGACCATCTTCTTGCTCGACGCCCGATGACGTGTTGTCGACGGGCTGTATCGGCGGCGCGGTGGAAATTCCGCCCCACTTCGTCAGAAGACCTATAGCCCTCGTGTTTTCGGCGCTCCGCTGAAACGAAGCATGAGAAGCCATTGCGGCGGCCACTCCGGCCTCGGTCTGGTACCGCGCAATACCGTGATAAGTGGAAACCAGACCTTCGACTTCCCCTGGTAGCTTTGCTTGCGCGATCTTGACATCAGCTTCACGGACCAGTTGCTCTTGTCCTGCTCTCGTATTGCGTAGCACCGAGGCGATATCAGCGCACTTGTCGGCGACTGCCCCGTGCCATTCGGCGATAGTTATGGCCTCTTCGGCCAACACCGCTCCGGCCCGGTGCGCTTCGTCGAAGCCCCGCGAATCGGCGGCACCGCGAAATACCGCGTTGTCGCGAAAGATTTGCTGGTGGACTCCCTTCCACGCCGTCGCGCCGTTTCGATACGACCGTTCTAGCGCATCCCAGTGGGAAGCGTCCGGCGGCTCCATCTCCGACGTGACAATCAGTCGCCCATATGATCCTGTAGACGTTCTGGTCGCGGCCATCAACGCAACCCACATTCGCTCACGATCGTCGCAACGAGTGCATTGGCTCGGTCAGCAGCATCGTTGGCTGCCTCCCAATCACGCATGTTCACTGAATGCAACCTGTCGATCTGCGTTGCCATCCAGCTCTTGACGGGTGCCAATACTGCCGGTGGCGCGGCTGGCTCGACCTTCGATCGAAGAAACGCAATCGAAGTCATACCAACTCGCTTCTCATCGGTACGTGCGCGACGTGCTTCTGGGCTGGAGCCATCAGGCTCGGCGGTTGTCGCTCGCAGCTTGCCTGCTGAAGCGAGCGCCCGCGCGGCTTGATCCCACGCGGTGCAAGTTGCGCCACCAGCGGCCTCGATCTCACCCTTGCTGTAAACGGCCGCCGAGGGGGGTACGAGTCTCACCGTGTGCGGCGCCGGTTGAGGGTGGTCGGCCAAGGCTAGGCCGGTATTCGCCACGGCGCCTGCCGCGAGCCCGAATGCCGCCGCGGCTACGGCGAACCCGTCGCAGTGGCTACGCCGGCGCCTCATGGTTGTTCGGTCCGTTCGTCACGTCTAGCGGAAATTTCGGATGTGGCTGTCATGTGTGCTCGGGCCCGGGTCACAAGTTCCTTCACAGCTGGGTCCAAAAGCCGTGCGACAGTGACGTTGAGGCTCTTGGCGTACGCAACCACCAGATCGTGGTCCTCTTGGCTGACACGCTTCGCCAATAGCTTTGTGCTTGCACGGTTTTCGCGATGGCGCCAATTGCGCTGACGACCGGGAGCATCTTTTGACATTCGATGACTTGCAGATCTGGTTTCACTTATACCTGCGGGAACCAGGCACTCCTGTTGCTGAGGCAACAGCTGACAGCCACAGGCGACGCCCTTTCAAGGTCGCGCAGTTCGAAGGCACACTCGTCAAAACTCAGCCCTGCGTCAACGAGCGCTCTCATCCACGCGATCAGTGTGCGTTCCTCGTCGGCTGGCGACGCGCGCGCCCATAGTCGGCCGTAGGTCGCTGCGACGGCCTCTACATACGCTTCGCGCACCACGTCCCGAGCGTCATCGAACAGCACCTGCGAAATCGCGGCATACCGTTCCAGCCCGACAGTATCTATGCCGCAAACACTGAAATACAGCGAAGCGTCTGTCACCTCCGCGCGCCACAGGTCCTGCAGTGTGGCACCGTATGGACTTGTTGACTGCAGGAGGTGTACGAAATCTGCGCCACGCACATACGTCGTTGACCGGCTTATTGGTCCATAACAAGACGGCCGCACCAATGCACTTTTCGTACGCAGGCCTTCATTGAGCGACGAGGCAAGGCCAACGCATGCGCCTCCAAGACGATTCCATAGCTCATCCAGGTAGGCAGCATGACGCATGAGCGGGGTCGTCACGAACGCAGAGTCATCGGGCAGAAGGTCCGAGGTTACAACCCTAAACGAGCGGGCCCAGGATGCCGCATGTCCAACAACCTCTGAAAGATCGGCATGTCTTCTACCGAGTTCGAATCCTCGATTATTGGCCTGTCTCAGTTCATCTTTCACAGTCACCTCCGCGTTTTCGACAGCCCCATAGGGTAGTGGCTTCACATCCACCACGACGACGCTCGTTCGTACAGCGGACGCACATACCTGCCGCAAGAATCACTAGTCAATGTTGCGTCGTACATACCCATACGGTACCGCCGCCATGCGTCTATTGACTAGCAGCCGAAAACACATTGCGCGCAGCACGTTCTGGCGGTCTGCACCGCGGGTCCGTTAGTGGACAACTCACACACAACTAATGGCCAAGTAGTGCCCAACTAACGCTCAATTTCAGTTTGAAACACTTGACCTGGACTCAATGTCCGCGCGCACGGATGCCGGAGGGCGTGTGCTCGCTGTCCAGACTTTGCGGACTTCGCGACCGGTGGGTCGCCCGAGAACGCCGATCATCGTGAGTCTTCCGCGCGGTGGGAATCGCTTGCATTCGCCCCAAGATGGCGACACGCGTTGAATTTCGACTCAAGTCGCTCAAGGTGGTGGACGCCGTCTCGACTGTTCATCTACGTTCCGACCATCGAGATGGGGAGCTAGGACTCGTGAAAGCCGGAGTACATCGTGCGGCGAAGGCTTAAGCAATCGGCTGCTTTCCATGATTCGAGACGAATCCAGATGCCAAGAGACGATCAAAGCGGGAAGTAGGAGACATCAGCCGATGAGTTGGAAAGCACTCGACTGGTCCTTAACCGTCGAGGTATCGACTCCAATAGAGCGCCTAATCCTTATGTTGCTGGCGAACCGGGCAGACGAGAGCCTATCCTGCTACCCGTCAACCAAACGACTCGTGACGGAGTCTTGCGCCGCGCGTAGCACCGTCTTCAAAACGCTTCGCAAGCTCGAGGACGACGGGCTCATTCTTCGAGTTGCCCAGCATCACGAATCCGGAGCCAGGCGCTCGAATCAGTACCTTCTCAATCTTTCCGATGTGCTCCACGAGCGCCGTAGTCCGGAATTCGCACTCCCTCGGTCCACCATCACGACGCTCCCGGTCCGATCTTCGGACAACGACGGTCTACCTCCAGTACGTCTGTCGGCCCGTGGTACGGACCCCTTGAACCCCTCCAAAGAACCTTCTTCCGAACCAGGCTCAGCCTCCTTATTAGATTCTCTTCCTCGACCATGGCGGGTAAGTGGTGAGGACGCACGGAAACTGACACCTGCAATCGAGGCGGCTTTCGCTGCGGGCTGGACATCACAGACGTTATTGGCTCATCTTTCATCTCGGCCCGACGGAGTCCGCCACGCCGCTGCCGTTCTGGCTCGACGCCTATCCGAACTGCCGCCGCCACCGCGCTGGTCAAAAGCCCGGAGAGCACCATGGTGTGGCGAATGTGAGGACTCGCTGTCGCGCACGATCACCATCACACAGTCCGATGGCACCGAGGCCGCAACATTCTGCCCCCGATGTAGCCCGCAGATGCAGAACGCGTCTACCGAAGCAACTATTGATAGCGAAAGGAGGTGAGATTCGTTGCAGAACAATGTATTTGATCAGCTTCCGCTGCTCCTGGCAGTACCGCATGCAGCCAAGATTTTGGGTATCAGTCGCGCTGCGGCTTACCGGCTCGCGGCGTCCGGTGAGCTCCCAGTGCGCAAACTGGGCGGGCGTGTGTATATCGTCACGGCCGAACTGCGTGAGCTGGTCGCATCGTGAGAGGGTCTGTCTACCGATGTGGCAACACATGGACGTACCGATTCCGAGCACCCGAGAAAGACCCGATTACAGGCGGCTACCCGACGATTTCAAAAGGGGGCTTCGCGACTGAAAATGAAGCCTGGAAAAGTTTGTCGCGATGCTATGCGAGAGGCCGATCAGGGCCGCGTTGCGCCCTCGACCCGCACTGCGGCTCAGAGGCCGACCACTTCGTCGTGTCCACCTGTCACACACGTGAGGCAACATGGGATGAAATCACTCGGGCTCAGACCTGTGTCAGCAGGAGGGCAGATGACTACCACTGACGAGCCGGGTGCCAAACGCACCCGTCGCGCCGAGCCGATCACCAGGCACACCGCAAAGAACGGCGCGGTCAGCTATAGGTTCCAAGTCGACGTCGGCATCCGGCCCGACGGCACCCGCGACAGGCAGCGATTCACCTTTTCCACGCTGGCCGAAGCGCGTCGCGAGTACCGGAGGATCACCACAGAAGTGGCAGCCGGCGCATTCGTGAAACGCGATTCGACCACTGTCGCGGAGTACCTGACCCGGTGGCTCGACAGCAGACGCGACGTGCGCCCCAACACTCTTGCCGGATACCGGCATTCCTTGAAGCCTGTCATTGACGCGCTCGGCAGCATAGGTCTTCAACAGCTGCGTACCGCTGACATCGACGCCCTGGTGACTGTGCGACTGAGCGGCACACCGATCACTCAGCGCGACAAGAGAGGTCGTCGCGCAGTTGAAGTACTCAGCTTCTTGCGAGGACGGGCCGAAGGGGCGCAGTACAACGAGATCCTGACCGCCCTCGGTGAATCAGGCATCAGATCCCTCGGCCGGCTCGTGGCCTCTGGGGGGGTGGTGCGGAAAGGACGTGGTCGCTACGTCGCCGCCGAGCCAAGCGCTCCACAGCGCCCCCCGGTTCCCGGCAGTGTCAGTCCCCGGACTGTTGTCACCATGCTTGTCGTGCTGTCGTCTGCCCTGGACGACGCCATGCGAGAAGGTCTGGTGGCGCGGAATGTTGCGCGCTTGGTAAAGCGTCCGACGGTCGAACATCATGAGATGCGAAGCTGGACGCCAGAACAAGCTGGCCAGTTTCGGCATCACGTACGAGACGACCGTCTGAACGCTTGCTGGTTGTTGACTCTCGCCGGACTTCGCCGGTCGGAAGTGCTCGGGCTGAGATGGTCCGACGTAGATTTCGATGCCGGCACTGTGTCCGTCGCTCAGGGCCGCGTGGTGGTTGAAGGCACAGGGACAGTCACCGGCGATCCGAAGTCCAAGCGCTCGCGCCGGGCGTTGCCGATGCCCCTGGACGTCCTCGCAGCGCTCCGGACCTTCAGGCTTCGTCAAGCTGAGGAACGGCTCGCCCTCGGATCGGAGTATCCCGACACCGGACTTGTTGCCGTCAACGCAGACGGCTCCCTCATCCGGCCGGAGACCTACTCATCCCAGTTCGCTCAGCACGCGAAAGACGCTGGCGTGCCCGTCATTCGGCTACATGATGTGCGGCACACCGCCGCCACCATGCTGCTCGACGGCGGCACCACACCGTCGGCGACGGCAAAGTGGCTTGGCCATGATCCGGCGATCACGCTGCGGGTGTATGGGCACGTCTATGACGATGCTCTCGCCGCGGCGGGTGATGCGCTGATGGGGCGGTCGCGCAATAACGGAGAACAGAAACGTTAGCTTCCCGTGGTCGGGCGGTCGTTCGGGCTACATGCTAAATTCCCGCGTACTGTCATTTGCCACGGTGATGGGACCACCGGTTCGCCAGCGGGTAGGGACCACCTGTTTGGCTCAAGGGGCATGATCTTTCGTCTTGGGTCAGCTGTCAACTGAGGGTTTCTGGCGTCGGCGGTAGGACTGGCCTTCGACGACGAGTTCGTGTGCTGTGGAGGTGAGCCGGTCCACGGCGGACTGGGCCAGCAGTGGGTCGGTCATGACGGCCAGCCATTCGTCGGGAGTTCGGTTGGATGTCAGCACGGTGGAGGCCTTCTGGTGGCGGGCCACGACCAGCTCGTAGAAGTCGGCGGTCGCGGTGGCGTCCATGGGCTGCAGGGCGAAGTCGTCGACAATCAGCAACCGGACTTGAGCGAGCCGCCGCATCTCGGCTTCGGTGCTGTTGTCGAGTCGAGATGCCCTGAGCCGCTTGAACATCGAGTCTGCTCGCAGCATCAGGGTGGGGATCTTGCGGCGCACCGCGATATGGCCGAGCGCGGTTGCCAGATGGGTTTTGCCGACCCCGACCGCACCCAGCAGTAGCGCCCCGTGCGGTCCGTCGAGGAACCGCAGGCTGGTCAAGTCGGCCCATAGTGTGCGGTCGTAGCGCACGGCCGCGGTCTCGTCCCACGCCTCGAGGTGCATGGCCGGGTCCAGGCCGGCGTCGCGGCGCGCCGGGCGGCTGAGCTGGTGTCTCTGCGGGTGGCCTCATCGGCCAGGACGAGTTCGAGGAACGCGGCATGGGACATGTGTCGTTGCCCGGCCAGGATGAGCCGCTCGGGCAGGGTGTCGAGCATGCGGCCGAGTTTGAGTTGACGCATCACGTGTTTCAGATCGGCCGAGACTGGATCAATGACAACGTCTTTGGTGGGTCTGGGCATCACAGTTGCTCCTGTCCGGGCTCGTCGAGGACGCCGCCGTCGATGACGGTCAGCCAGTCCGGCCTGGTCGGCTTGGCCGGCGTGGGTGGGCTGGTGCGGTATTCGTCGGGGTCGCGGGCGAACCGTGCCGGGGCCAAGCCGGACGCGGCGCGTGGTGGCGGCTGTTCGGCGTTCTCGGTGGCTTTGGCCAGCATGGCCGCGATCTTGGTCACCGAGACGACGTCGAGGTCCAGGGCACGCCCACAGGCGGTATCGGTGGGATCCGGGCCGTAGCGTTTGACCAGCCCCAGCAGTCGGTACACCTGACGCATCCGGGTCCACGGCAGGTCGTGATCCAGCAGCCGTTCGGCGTAGATGCCGATGTTGGTTCCGTGCCCGGCGGCGGTGGCGATCAGCCGGTTCAGGTCGCGCATGGCGTAGCCGGTCTTGGCCGCGGGCAGATCGACCGGGTCTGTGCTGCGCCCACCGGGGGGTTGTCGTGGGTGGGTCTTGACCAGCTGACCGCGGTGGAACATCTTGACCAGTTCACCGTCGGCTCGGGCTGAAATCGTCTGTCCCCGATACTGTTCGGGTATCGAGTAGAGTGCTTTGCCGACTTGAACGTGGTAGTCGCGGTGCACTTTGACTTGGGCGTAGATCGGTACCGCGTAAGGTGCGGCGGGCGCCTCGACCAGCAGTGCGGCTTCGGTCTCGGCGAACACCACCGCCGGGCGGGCACAGGTGGTGCCGTGGATGCGTTTGCCGGCCTTCTCGGCGCACCACGCCTGGGCGCGGGCCTGGGCGTCGGCCAGATCGGTGAAGTCCTCCCCGGCGAAGAAGTTGTTCCGCACGTACTGGACCATCCGCTCGACCCGCGGCTTGTCCTGCGGGTGGGCCACCCGGGCCGGGTCGGTGAGGAACCCGCGGGCCTGACTGTATTCCAGCCAGCCGACGGTGAACCTCGGATTCACCGAATCGGCGTGGGCCACAATAGTACTCATATTATCGGGGATCAGGACCTTGAAGACTCCGCCGAAGAACCGCCACGCCGCCTCACAGCCATCGATGACCGCTTGCAACGTCTGGGAGAACGTCAGCCACACGAACATGTGCCGCGAATACACCGCGGTGAAGATCAATGCGTGCACCACCCGGCGGCGCCCACTGACCGAGTCGAACAGCATGCCCATCCGAGCGAAGTCGATCTGGCACTCCACGCCGGGTTCCCCGTCGACCACGGGCACCGTGCCCCCTCGGCCCCGATAGTCGGTGCGCTCAGCGCAATAGCGGTGCAGGGTCCGCTGAGGCACCACCACCCCGCGGCGGGCCAGCAGATCACCGATCTTGACCACCGTCAAACCGTCCTTGACCCAGTCTTTGATCTGATCATGGTTGGCGCACAACGATTCCCACGCCACACCATGGCCTTGCGGACGGTCCGGGCGGACCGCGGCTACCACCGCGCCGATCAACTCGTCACTGAGCTGGTCGACACCACACTCACGATCCAACCCCGCCGCCACTGCGGCATCGACGTAGCGTCGCGCCGTCTTGCGGTCCACCCCAGCCTGGGCAGCCACCGTCCGATACCCCGAACCCGACAGCCATGCCCGCAGCACCTCACGAATCTCGATCACCGAAACCTCCCGATACACAGCGGACCTCCACATCGATTGACGTGAAGCAATCCGACCCAGCAATCGAGCGACTCCAGGCGCGACGCGCCGGGTGGTCCCATTACTGGCAAACGGGTGGTCCCATGACCGTGGCTAAACCCAGCTCAAACCGGTCCCATCACCGTGGCGGGCGACACGCGTACCTCAACGGATTTGATCAGTCGTCGGCGGCGTTCTGCGATGCACTCAGGATTCTGCTCCGCGTCACGCTCGGCTCGGCGGAAGGCCGCTGATCTCTGCATCCGTGCCTGCCTGATCCAACATAGAGGGCTGGCGCAACTTATCGGTGGTCCACAGCATGGCTCCATTGACAGCAGGGAGGTGCGTGCGACTCCACCTTCAGCGCCTGGTCCAGGGAGATCCGCTTCTCCTCTCGCTGGCGCTTGAGCGCACCTTCAATTCTGAACTTGAAGAAACCGACGACAGCAGTCAACACGGCAAGGCACGCGGCCAGGACGCGAATCCGACGAGCCAATACCGGGGTTGGATGAGACTGATCGCGAAAGTTGCCGCAGCGGCCAGAACAGTCAACATTGTGCGCCCGACGTTGAAGGGCAGCCGCGTAGTCCTCGACAGCTCTCGTTTGCTCCGTCCCCAGTGCGGCAGCATCTCGCACCAAATCGCTGTGCCCGGTAGTCAGCGCCCTGGGCTTAGCGTCAGAAGGTGCACCAGCCTTTTGGGCTCAACCTTTCGAAATCTCTTGGCACACTCTTGGCACAACGGAGGTTTTGAGAATCGCTGAGAAACGCAGCTTCAAGCCTCTGAGCTGGGGTTTTGATGGTGGGCGCGGACGGTATCGAACCGCCGACCGCTGGTGTGTAAAACCAGAGCTCTACCACTGAGCTACGCGCCCTCGTCAGGGCAAATTACACGCCGACGAGGTCAGACACGAAATCCGTCAATCCGACCGAAGCGCCGCCAGCGCGTCCGTCCACACGGCCTGATCGCGCGGCTCCCCCGGCTGCTTCATCTCCGCGAACCGGACGATGCCGCCGCGATCCACGACGAAGGTTCCCCGATTGGCGAAGCCAGCGTCCTCGTTGAACACGCCGTAGGCCTGCGCCACCGCACCGTGCGGCCAGAAGTCCGACAGAACGGGAAACAGGAAGCCGCTTTCGGTGGCCCAGACCTTGTGGGTCGGCGGCGGGCCGACCGAGATGGCCAACGTCGCGGTGCCGTCGTTCTCGTAGTCGGGCAGGTGATCACGAATCTCGTCGAGCTCGCCCTGACAGATCCCGGTGAACGCCAACGGAAAGAACACCAGCAACACGTCTTTGGCGCCGCGGAAGTCGCTCAGCGTGACCGGCTGGCCGTTCTGGTCCTTGAGCGTGAAGTCCGGCGCCTCGGTTCCGACGTCGATCAACGGCTCATCTCCTGCCAGCGGCTTTGGATTTCGGCTGAACCAGCCGGCTGGCGATCCAGCCGCCGAGGTTCGCCGACGAGGTCTGCATCAGCCCGGCCGTCGGCGCCGACTCGGCGATTTCCGCCGGCTGCACGTGTCCGGGCTGCCCCGTCTTGGGGGTGACGACCCAGATGACGCCGTCGTCGGCCAGGGGCGTGATGGCGTCCATCAGACGATCGACGAGGTCGCCGTCGTCATCGCGCCACCACAGCAGCACCACGTCGATCACATCGTCGGCGTCTTCGTCGAGCAGCTCACCGCCGCACGCTTCCTCGATGTCGGCCCGGATGTCGTCGTCGACGTCCTCGTCCCAGCCCAACTCCTGCACAACCTGATCTTTTTGGATGCCCAGTCGTTGGGCGTAGTTCGAGGCGTCCTCCGCCGCGACCACCGTCGGTCCTCCTTCAGCCAGCTGGCGCGATGTGCGTCCAGCCCTATCGTCGCACGCCGGGGTCCACTAGCGACTCACCGGCAGCAAGGTTGGGCCGAACTAAATCAATATGCGGCATCGCAGCGGTTCAGCGCGGTGGTCTTCGCATCGTTGAGCTTGGTGATCGCGGCGTTGAATTCTTCGGGGCCGTAATTGCCCTCAATCGCCACTGCCACGCCCCTTGCGGCGTCGACCCAGGTGTTCATCGAATCCTTCAAGTCCGGCGGCAGCGGATCGGACACGCTGCGGGCGACCAGGTCGGCGCTGTGATTGAGAGCGTCGATCGCCGGGCGCGCCTTCGCGTCGGCGTCGGCGGCGCTCTGGTTGAAGGCGTCGACGTAGGCGTTGACCGCGGTGATCGCGTCCACGCTGGTGGTGCTCAGCGACTCGCACGACGTATGAACCGCCTCCTGGGTGAGCGACGCCTGCCGTTCGGACTCGCGGGCACTGGAACTGGCCGCGGACTCCGCGATCGACGCCGACACCGACGCCCGGTACACGGGTGCATCCCCGGAATCGACCGACGCGGTGCCCTGGGTGACACTGCTACAGCCCACGATGATCATCGCCGCGGAAGCGGCACTGCCGACCGCGAGAGCGGCGATCCGCAGGCGTCTCGGAAACAGCCAACCGGTCACCACGGTCTGCAGAGGTTACCGGGTCCATTCGCCACCGCGGGTTCATTCCAGTCCCGCACCCCCACCGGTGCATGTCGTGCAGGATTGGAGAAGGATGGAGAGGCAGGAACGAGATCGAGCACACAAGAGCGCAAAGTGACCACAGGTGAGAGGTGCGGAAAACATCCACACCAACCACCGCAGCACGTATACCGCCTAACAAGGAGCGGAAGTTGACCACCGAGTTCGCGCGCCAGGACCTGGCCCAAAACTCCAGCAGTGCAGCCGAACCCGACCGCGTTCGGGTGATCCGCGAAGGTGTCGCGTCGTATCTGCCCGACATCGACACCGAAGAGACCGGCGAGTGGCTGGAGTCGTTCGACAAGCTGCTCGAGCGGTCCGGGCCCGCCCGCGCCCGCTACCTGATGCTGCGGTTGCTGGAGCGCGCCGGCGAACAGCGGGTGGCCATCCCTGCGCTGACGTCCACCGACTACGTCAACACCATCCCGACCGAACTGGAGCCGTGGTTCCCCGGCGACGAGGACGTCGAACGCCGCTACCGAGCCTGGATCCGCTGGAACGCCGCGGTCATGGTGCACCGCGCACAGCGACCGGGAGTCGGTGTCGGGGGGCACATCTCGACATACGCATCGTCTGCGGCGCTCTACGAGGTCGGGTTCAACCACTTCTTCCGCGGCAAGGCACACCCCGGCGGCGGCGACCAGATCTTCATCCAGGGCCACGCCTCGCCGGGTATCTACGCGCGCGCGTTCCTCGAGGGCCGGCTGACCGCCGATGACCTCGACGGCTTCCGGCAGGAGCACAGCCACCCCGGCGGCGGGCTGCCGTCGTACCCACATCCGCGCCTGATGCCGGACTTCTGGGAATTCCCGACGGTGTCGATGGGCCTCGGCCCGATGAACGCGATCTACCAGGCCCGCTTCAACCACTACCTGGACGACCGCGGCATCAAGGACACCTCCGACCAGCACGTGTGGGCATTCCTCGGCGACGGCGAGATGGACGAACCCGAATCACGGGGCCTGATCCAGGTCGCGGCCAACGAGGGCCTCGACAACCTGACGTTCGTCATCAACTGCAACCTGCAGCGCCTCGACGGCCCGGTCCGCGGCAACGGCAAGATCATCCAGGAGCTGGAGTCGTTCTTCCGCGGCGCTGGCTGGAACGTCATCAAGGTCGTGTGGGGCCGCGAATGGGACACCCTGCTGCACGCCGACCGCGACGGCGCGCTCGTGAACCTGATGAACACCACGCCCGACGGTGACTACCAGACCTACAAGGCCAACGACGGCGCCTACGTCCGCGACCACTTCTTCGGCCGCGACCCACGCACCAAGCAGCTCGTCGAGAAGATGTCGGACGCCGAGATCTGGAACCTCAAGCGCGGCGGCCACGATTACCGCAAGGTGTACGCCGCGTACCGCGCAGCGATGGATCACAAGGGCCAGCCGACCGTCATCCTGGCCAAGACCATCAAGGGTTACTCGCTGGGCGCGCACTTCCAGGGCCGCAACGCCACCCACCAAATGAAGAAGCTCGCGCTGGCCGACCTCAAGTATTTCCGTGACGCACAACGCATTCCGGTCAGCGACGAACAGCTCGAAGAGAACCCCTACCTCCCGCCGTACTACCACCCCGGCCCGGAGGCGCCCGAGATCCGCTACATGCTGGAGCGGCGGCGGGCATTGGGCGGCTTCCTGCCCGAGCGACGCACCCACGCCAAGGTGCTGCCCCTTCCTCCGCGCGACACCTACAAGGCGCTGAAGAAGGGCTCGGGTAACCAGGAGGTCGCCACCACCATGGCGACGGTGCGGACGTTCAAGGAACTGTTGCGCGACAAGGAGATCGGGAAGCGCATTGTTCCGATCATCCCCGACGAGGCACGCACGTTCGGCATGGACTCGTGGTTCCCGAGCTTGAAGATCTACAACCGCAACGGCCAGCTGTACACGGCCGTGGACGCCGAATTGATGTTGGCGTACAAGGAAAGTGAGATCGGCCAGATCCTGCACGAGGGCATCAACGAGGCGGGTTCGACGGCGTCGTTCACCGCGGTTGGCACCTCGTACGCGACGCACAACGAGCCGATGATCCCCCTGTACATCTTCTACTCGATGTTCGGCTTCCAGCGCACCGGCGACAGCTTGTGGGCTGCGGCCGACCAGATGGCACGCGGTTTCGTGCTCGGCGCCACCGCGGGGCGCACCACCCTCGTCGGCGAGGGCCTGCAGCACGCCGACGGGCATTCGTTGCTGCTCGCCGCGACCAATCCGGCCGTGGTGGCCTACGACCCGGCGTTCGCCTACGAGATCGCCTACATCGTGGAGAGCGGCCTCGCACGGATGTACGGCGAGGACCCGGAGAACGTGTACTTCTACATCACGATCTACAACGAGCCGTACGTGCAGCCGCCCGAGCCAGAAGGGGTCGACGTCGACGCGTTGCTGCGCGGCATCTACCGGTATCGGCCCGCGCCGGAGAAGAGGTCGCACACCGCTCAGATCCTGGCGTCCGGTGTCGCGATGCCCGAGGCGTTGCGCGCTGCGCAGCTGCTGGGCGACGAATGGGACGTCGCCGCCGATGTGTGGTCGGTGACGAGTTGGAATGAGCTCAATCGCGACGGCGTGGAGATCGAGAAGCAGCGACTGCGCCACCCCGACCGGGAAGCCGGCACGCCGTTCGTGACGACCGCCCTGGCCGACGCGGTCGGGCCGGTCATCGCGGTGTCGGACTGGATGCGCGCAGTTCCCGAGCAGATCCGGCCGTGGGTGCCCGGCACCTACGTCACGCTGGGAACCGACGGCTTCGGCTTCTCCGACACCCGGCCTGCCGCTCGCCGCTACTACAACACCGACGCCGAGTCGATTGCGGTCGCGGTGCTCGAGGGACTGGCGCGGGACGGCAACATCGATCAGTCGGTCGCGGTCGACGCGGCGAACAAGTACCAGATCGACGATGTCCTGGCCGCGCCCGAACAGACGTCGGATCCCGGCGTCGCCTGACCGCGCTCCCCCTCTCTCCTCGCGACCAGACGCGAGAACCCCCTTTTCGAGGCCGAACTGGGGGTTTTCACGTCTGCTCGGCAGTGAAGATTTTCGGCATCGTTGGAGGATTCCTCCAGAAGCATGGCGTAGTCTTTATAGATGCCCGACAATCGGTACGTTCCGCCGAAGTCCACGGTCGAGGTGCTCGAAACCGTGCCGGACGTGGTGCTGCGGCGGCTGAAGCAGTACTCGGGCCGACTGGCCACCGAGGCTGTGCGCGCCCTCGAGCAACGGCTGCCGTTCTTCGCCGAGCTCGAGGCCTCGCAGCGGGCCAGCGTGCAGTTGGTCGTGCAGGCCGCGGTGGTCAACTTCGTCGAGTGGATGCGCAATCCGCAGAGCAATGTCAGCTACACCGCCCAGGCGTTCGAGGTCGTCCCACAGGATCTCCGCCGCAAGATCGCGCTCCGGCAGTCGGTCGAGATGGTTCGCGTCACCATGGAGTACTGCGAGGAGGTGGTGCCGCTTCTGGCCCGCTCCGACGAGCAGCTGACCGCGCTGACGGCCGGAATCCTGCGCTACAGCCGGGATCTCGCGTTCGCGGCCGCCACCGCGTACGCCGACCAGGCCGAAGCGCGCGGCGCGTGGGACACCCGGATGGAGGCCAATGTCATCGACGCGGTCGTCCGCGGGGACACCGGACCGGAGTTGCAGTCGCAGGCCGCGGCATTGAACTGGGACGCGACCGCCCCGGCCACCGTGATCGTCGGTCTGCCACATCCGGACCGGAACGACCTCGCCGGGGACGACGTGCACGATGTCGCCGGCCGTCACGGCCGCGCCGCGCTCTCCGACGTGCACGGCACCTGGCTGGTCGCGATCGTGTCGGGCGGACTGTCCGCGACCGACCGCTTCCTCACCGACCTGATGAAGGTCTTCGCCGACGGTCCCGTGGTGATCGGCCCGACCGCCACCACACTGGCGGCCGCGCATCGCAGCGCCACCGAGGCGATCGCCGGCATGAACGCCGTCGCCGGCTGGACCGGCGCGCCGCGGCCGGTCGCGGCCCGCGAGTTACTGCCCGAACGAGCACTGCTGGGCGACATCTCGGCGGTCGCGGCGCTGGAAGCTGAGGTCATGCGGCCCTTGGCAGACGCGGGTCCGGCGCTGGCCGAGACCCTCGACGCTTATCTGGACTCGGGCGGCGCCATCGAGGCGTGCGCGCGCAAATTGTTCGTTCATCCAAATACCGTGCGCTACCGGCTCAAACGGATCGCGGACTTCACCGGTCGCGATCCGACGGTCCCGCGGGACGCCTATGTCCTGCGGGTAGCATCCAGCCTGGGCCGACTGAGTCGGCAAACGCACCTAGCCAGCACGCGAAACACCGCCCCTAGCCAGGTGACAGAGGTCACTTCGTCGGCCTAGGTCAAGATCACGGGTGCCAATAATGTCGCAGACCGGTATCGATGGCGTCGCATCACATGCGCTTTTGTGGAGTACCTACAAAAACCTAAGACGAGGTTCATAATCTCTTACACCGCGCAAATGAGGTTTCACAGTGTTCTCTTAGAGAGTGCTTGCGTTGCTTGCGCCCGGACAGGGCTCTCAAACTCCCGGCATGCTCGCCCCGTGGCTCGAGCTGTCGGGTGCCGCTGACCGCCTCGCAGCGTGGTCGGCGATCAGCGGCTTGGACCTCGCGACGCTGGGCACCACCGCCACCGCCGAGGAAATCACCGATACCGCCGTCACGCAGCCACTGGTCGTGGCGGCCACCCTGCTCGCCCACGAGGAACTGACCCGGCGCGGTTTCCTGGACGGTAAGCAGACCGTGGTCGCCGGCCACTCGGTCGGTGAGATCGCGGCATACGCGATCGCAGGCGTGATCTCCGCGGACGACGCGGTCAAGCTGGCCGCGACCCGCGGCGCCGAAATGGCCAAGGCCTGTGCACTGGAGCCCACCGGGATGGCTGCCGTGCTCGGCGGGGACGAGGCCGAGGTGTTGGCCCGTCTCGAGGCGCTCGATCTGGTGCCCGCCAACCGCAACGCGGCCGGTCAGATCGTGGCCGCGGGCAGCATCGCGGCCCTGGACAAGCTCGCCGAGGATCCGCCCGAGAAGGCGCGGGTGCGCAAGCTCGCGACCGCAGGCGCGTTCCACACACACTTCATGTCGACCGCCGCCGAGGGGTACGCGGCCGCCGCCGAGGGTGTAACAGCGTCCGAGCCGACAACGACGCTCTTGTCGAACGCCGACGGTCAAGCAGTTGCCTCGGCCGCGGACGCGATGGCCAAGTTGGTCGGTCAAATGACCAAGCCGGTGCGTTGGGATCTATGCACCGAAACCATGCGTCAACAGAATGTGACGGCGCTCGTCGAGTTCCCGCCTGCCGGGGCCCTGACGGGGATCGCCAAGCGTGAACTTCGGGGGGTACCGACGCACGCCGTCAAGTCCCCCGCTGACCTGGACGGGCTCGCCGAGCTCTGACAGGGAATGCTTCCCGGTCCGTCGGAAGCAACAACCACATACCAACACCAGTTGGCAGTAACAACCAATTAGAAGGAGCCATCGTGGCAACCACCCAGGACGAAATCATCGCCGGCATCGCCGAGATCATCGAAGAGGTCACCGGTATCGAGCCCTCCGAGGTCACCCCGGAGAAGTCCTTCGTCGACGACCTGGACATCGACTCGCTGTCGATGGTTGAGATCGCCGTGCAGACCGAGGACAAGTACGGCGTGAAGATCCCCGACGAGGACCTCGCGGGCCTGCGCACCGTCGGTGACGTCGTTGCCTACATCCAGAAGCTCGAGGAAGAGAACCCCGAGGCCGCTGCCGCGATCCGCGCCCAGATGTCGGACAACAAGTGACCAAACCTTCCACTGCAAACGGCGGTTTCCCCAGTGTTGTGGTCACCGCCGTCACTGCGACGACGTCCATCGCACCGGACATCGAGAGCACGTGGAAGGGCTTGCTGGCCGGAGAAAGCGGCATCCACGTCCTCGAGGACGACTTCGTCACCAAGTGGGACCTGCCGGTACGTATCGGCGGGCACCTCAAGGAGCCCCTTGACCCACTGATGACGCGGTTGGAATTGCGCCGCATGTCGTATGTCCAGCGCATGGCCAAGTACCTTGGCAACCAGCTGTGGGAGACCGCGGGTAGCCCGGAGGTCGACCCCGATCGCTTCTCGGTCGTCATCGGCACCGGGCTCGGCGGCGGCGAGAAGATCGTCGAGACCTATGACGCGATGAACGAGGGCGGCCCCCGCAAGGTGTCGCCGCTCGCCGTTCAGATGATCATGCCCAACGGTGCCGCCGCGGTGGTCGGGCTTGAACTCGGCGCGCGCGCCGGCGTCATCACCCCCGTGTCGGCCTGTTCGTCGGGCTCGGAAGGCATCGCGCACGCGTGGCGCCAGATCGTCATGGGCGACGCCGACATCGCCGTCTGTGGCGGTGTCGAGGGTGGCATCGAGGCGCTGCCCATCGCGGCGTTCTCGATGATGCGCGCCATGTCGACGAACAACGACAACCCCGAAGGGGCGTCGCGGCCGTTCGACAAGAACCGCGACGGGTTCGTCTTCGGCGAGGCCGGGGCACTCATGGTCATCGAGACCGAGGAGCACGCCAAGGCTCGCGGCGCCAAGCCGCTGGCCCGCTTGCTCGGTGCGGGTATCTCGTCGGACGCGTATCACATGGTGGCACCGGATCCGAACGGTGAGCGAGCCGGACACGCGATGAAGCGTGCGATGCAGCAGGCTGGGTTGTCTCCCAAGGACATCCAGCACGTCAACGCCCACGCCACGGCCACGCCGATCGGCGATACCGCCGAGGCCAACGCGATCCGGGTGGCCGGCGTCGAGCACGCAGCGGTGTATGCGCCGAAGTCAGCGCTCGGGCACTCCATCGGAGCGGTCGGGGCCCTGGAGTCGATCTTGACGGTGCTCACGCTGCGCGATGGCGTGATCCCACCGACACTGAATTACGAGACCCCAGACCCCGAGATCGATCTCGATGTCGTCGCGGGCGAGCCACGATATGGCGACTACCAGTACGCCATCAACAACTCGTTCGGCTTCGGTGGACACAATGTCGCCCTGGCGTTTGGGCGTTACTGAGTTACGGAAGGAACTCCCAGAGCAGTAATGGCAGCGTTGGCTACGGGGAATGGCTTCCCCAACGTAGTCGTCACCGGCTTTGCGATGACGACCGCTTTGGCGACCGATGCGGACACCACCTGGCAACGATTGCTGGAGGGGCAGAGTGGCATTCGGCTGCTCGACGACCCGTTCGTCGAGCAGTACAACCTGCCGGTCCGTATCGGCGGACATCTGCTGGAGAACTTCGAAGAGGAGTTGACACGGGTCGAACTGCGTCGGCTGTCGTACCTGCAGCGGATGTCGACGGTGCTGAGCAGACGGGCGTGGGACCACGCCGGGTCACCGGACGTCGATCCACGACGCCTGATGGTGTCGATCGGCACCGGCATGGGCTCGACCGAGGAATTGCTCTACGCCTACGAAGCGCTGCGCTCGAAGGGCCTTCGGGCGGTGTCGCCGCTTGCCGTCCAGATGTACATGCCCAACGCGGCCGCCGCCGCAGTCGGGCTCGAGCGCAAGGCCAAGGCCGGGGTCAGCACGCCGATCTCGGCCTGCGCCTCGGGTTCTGAAGGCATTGCGCAGGCGTGGCGACAGATCGTGCTCGGCGAAGCCGACGTGGCGATCTGTGGTGGCGTCGAAACCAAGATCGAAGCGGTGCCGATCGCCGGCTTCGCGCAGATGCGCATCGTGTTGTCCACCACCAACGACGATCCGGCCGGAGCTTGTCGCCCATTTGACAAGGACCGCAACGGTTTCGTCTTCGGTGAGGGCGCCGGGTTGATGGTGATCGAAACCGAGGAACACGCCAAGGCTCGCGGTGCCACCATCCACGCACGGCTGATGGGCGCCAGCATCACGTCCGACGGGTTCCACATCGTGGCGCCCGATCCCAACGGTGAGCAGGCCGGCCACGCGATGACGCGGGCTATCCAGCTCGCAGGCCTGTCCCCCGCGGACATCGACCACGTCAACGCGCACGCCACCGGCACCAGCGTCGGCGATGTGGCCGAAGGCAAGGCCATCCACAATGCCCTGGGCACTCACAGGGCCGCGGTCTACGCCCCGAAAGGGGCGCTGGGCCACTCGGTCGGCGCAGTCGGCGCCGTCGAGTCCATCCTCACCGTGTTGGCGTTGAAGAACGGCGTCATCCCGCCGACGCTCAACCTCAAGAACCTGGATCCGGAGATCGACCTGGATGTGGTCGCCGGCTCGCCGCGACCGGGCAACTATCAATACGCGATCAACAACTCGTTTGGATTCGGTGGGCACAACGTCGCGCTCGCATTCGGCAAGTACTGACGTCCCGCCGACAACCTCGGCGCTACAGGAGGATTGATGACCATCATGGCCCCAGAGGCCGTAGGCGAATCGCTCGATCCACGCGATCCGCTGTTGCGCCTTAGCACGTTTTTCGACGACAACACTGTCGAGTTGCTGCACGAGCGGGACCGTTCCGGCGTGCTGGCCGCGGCGGGAACCGTCAACGGCGTGCGCACGATCGCGTTCTGCACCGACGGCACCGTCATGGGCGGCGCCATGGGCGTGGAAGGTTGTGCGCACATCGTCAACGCGTACGACACCGCCATCGAGGAACAGAGCCCCATTGTGGGCATCTGGCACTCGGGCGGCGCACGATTGGCCGAAGGCGTAAAGGCGCTGCATGCAGTCGGTTTGGTCTTCGAGGCCATGATCCGCGCCTCCGGGTACGTCCCGCAGATCTCGGTGGTGGTCGGCTTCGCCGCCGGCGGCGCCGCCTACGGACCGGCACTGACTGACGTCATCGTGATGGCGCCGGACAGCAAGGTTTTCGTCACCGGTCCCGATGTGGTCCGCAGTGTCACCGGTGAGGACGTCGACATGGTGTCGCTCGGCGGCCCCGATGCCCACCACAAGAAGTCCGGCGTGTGCCACATCGTTGCCGACGACGAGGTCGACGCTTACGAGCGTGGCCGTCGTCTGGTCGGATTGTTCTGCCAGCAGGGCCATTTCGATCGCACCAAGGCCGAGGCGGGCGACAGCGACCTGCACGCCCTGCTGCCGGAATCCGCACGCCGAGCCTATGACGTGCATCCGCTCGTCGAGGCCCTGCTGGACGAGGGTGTGCCGTTCGAAGAGTTCCAGGGCAAGTGGGCGCCGTCCATTGTCGTGGGCCTGGGTCGCCTGGCCGGGCGCACCGTCGGTGTGATCGCCAACAATCCGCTGCGTCTCGGTGGTTGCCTGAACTCCGAAAGTGCCGAGAAGTCAGCACGTTTCGTGCGCCTGTGCGACGCCTTCGGTATCCCGCTTGTCGTGATCGTCGACGTGCCCGGCTATCTGCCCGGTGTGGACCAGGAGTGGGGCGGCGTCGTGCGCCGTGGCGCGAAGCTGCTGCACGCGTTCGGCGAGTCGTCGGTTCCGCGTGTCACGCTGGTCACCCGCAAGATATACGGCGGCGCGTACATTGCGATGAACTCGCGGTCGCTGAACGCCACCAAGGTGTTCGCGTGGCCCGACGCCGAGGTCGCCGTCATGGGCGCCAAGGCCGCGGTCGGCATCCTGCACAAGAAGAAGCTGGCCGCAGCGTCGGATGACGAGCGCGAGGCACTGCACGAGGAGCTGGCCGCCGAGCATGAGCGGATCGCCGGTGGCGTGGATTCGGCCATCGAGATCGGCGTGGTCGACGAGAAGATCGATCCGTCGCACACTCGCAGCAGGCTGACGCAGGCGCTGGCCGAGGCGCCCGCGCGCCGCGGTCGGCATAAGAACATCCCGCTGTAACTCTTCAGCGATTTCGGTGCGCTTACGTTCGCTCACGGGCGTTGTCAAGCTGCGTGGAGTCGGTCGGGGTCGTTTTCGGGTGGGAGGTTGATGCCCACAGTGGCCTTGGGTGATTCGGTGTGCGGGCGTGCGCGGAATCGTTCGGGGTGGGTGTCGTAGTAGGCCTGGAGGGCGTGGTCGCGTTGGAGCCACCGCTGCGTCCATTGCCCGTCGTGGACCTCGGCGGGGGTGAACAGTGCGATCCCGCTGTGGCGGTGGTGCTGGTTGTACCAGGAGACATAGGAGTTTACCCAGGCCCGCGCGGCATCGAGATCATCGAAGATACCGGGATAGTTCGGCCGGTATTTCATCGTGCGGAATTCCGATTCGGAGAACGGGTTGTCATTGCTGACCCGTGGCCGGTTGTGGGTCTGAGCGATGCCGAGATCGGCGAGGAGGTCTTTGAGATCCGTCGAGCGCATCGCCGGCCCAGAATCGGCGTGCACGACTGCGGGCGACCCGTGGGTGGTGATCGCGGTCTGGAACATCTGCGTGGCGAGATCGTCGCTCTCGCGTTGCTCGACGCGCCAGCCCACGATCTTGCGAGAGAAGATGTCAATTATCGAGTACGCCTTGAACGCCACGCCCCGCCACGGGGTGCGCAGGTCGGTGATGTCCCAACTCCAGATCTGTTGCGGGCCGGTCGCTTTGAGTACTGGTGCCGGCCGCGGAATCTTGTTCGTCGAGCGGGTCGGGCAGATCGGACGAGCGCTTTGATCGACGATCGCGGCCGCGATACGCCACCAGGACCGCCGTGAGGCCAGCATCACCCCGTCATCCCAAGCGGCGGCAAACGAATGGTCCACCGACGTGCCCGCCTGCCAGCCGGTGATGATCTTGTCCTGGATCACCACGCGGTCACCCGCGCAGATGCGCGCGGGGTAGGCCCGATCTTTCTGCGGCACCGGGTTACTCACCCGCGGCCGCGGCTTGCGGCGGTAATGCCACGTCGAACGCGACAACCCGATCATCGTCAGCGCCTGGCGCTGGGATCTGATCGCGGCGCTCAGCTCGGCGACGAGTCCGTTCTCGCGCTCGAGGAATCGTCGAGATCGGTCATCGTCAGGGCTGCATCGGGCTCTTCGGCGTTCATCGCATGCAAGAGCCCGATAGCTTTTCCCAGGGCCTCGTTGGCGTGTTCGAGCTCGCGTACCCGCGCCTGTAGTCGAGCCACTTCGGCCTCGTCGCGCTCCTGTTTCGCCGTCTGCGCCATCGCCAGCGCCGATCGTTTCGCCGGGGGAACCGTCACACCACTACCTTCTCGCGGAATAAGCCCCCGGTCGAGATCACCGGCGAACACCGTGGCTTCCCACCGCCTCAACTGGCGCACCGATACCCCCTGAGCAGCACGCCAGGATCCCTTCTGACCATGAGGCAACAAGTGATACTCAATGACGAACTCATGAATCTCGGCAGAGCTGAACCCCGCACTGATCGACACAACCCAACCCCTTCACACTGGCCCAAACCGACTCACAACCAGCGTGGCAAAGAGGGTCAGCGGTCGTAAGCGCACCGAAATCGCTAATCGATGAATTCCTCGGCCACATCGACGACCCGGTCGCGGTCCGCGGCGACCAAACCGACGCGAGTGCGGCGGTCAACGATGTCGTCGGCGGTCAGCGCGCCCTCATGTGTCACGGCGTATTCGAACTCCGCGCGAATGACGTCGATCCCCTCGGCCACCGGCTCCGTGGGCCGGTCGCAGCTCGCGGCAGCGATCACATTCGGCGCTTCCGCACCGTAGCGTGCGACCAACGAGCCGGGCAGTTCGATCGGCGAACGCAGTGTCGCAACAGGATTCGACGGTGCACCCACCAGGGGCAGGTTTCGAGTGCGGCAATCGGAGGCCGTCAGCCTCCGCACAGCGACCGCCCGATCCAGCACGTCTTCTGCCATGTACCGGTATTCGGTCAGTTTGCCACCGATCACACTGAGCACACCGGACGGCGATTCGACGATCCGGTGCTCGCGCGATACGTCTGCCGTCCGAGCTTGGCCCTTCTTCGTGCTCCTCTCGTCCGCGCCTAGGTCGATCAACGGCCGCAGACCGGCATACGCGCCAATCACGTCACCAACGCTGAGCGCGACGTCCAATGCGGTGTTGACCGTGTCCAACAGGAACTTCGTCTCCTCGGCCGTGGGCTCCGGCACGTCGGGTATCGGACCGGGCGCATCTTCGTCGGTGAGCCCCAGGTACACGCGACCCAGCTGTTCGGGCATCGCGAACACGAAGCGGTTGATCTCGCCGGGTATCGGGACCGTCAGGGCGGCAACCGGATTCCCGAACGCCTCGGCATCGAACACGAGATGCGTTCCGCGACTGGGACGCACGCGAACCGACGGGTCCACGTCACCCGCCCATACACCGGTGGCGTTGACGACCGCCCGGGCCGACACCTGAAACGACTCCCCGGAAAGCTGATCGGTCAACGTCACCGAGGTACCTGTCGCATTGGATGCCGCGACGCGCGTCAGGATCGTGGCGCCGTGCTGGGCGGCCGTGCGGGCCACCGCGGTGACCAGGCGTGCATCGTCGATCAGCTGTCCGTCGTAGGCGAGCAGGGCGCCGTCGAGGCCGTCGCGACGCACCGTCGGTGCGAGGTCGACGGCCCGGCTCGGATCGATCCTCCGCGACCGCGGCAGCGTGGACGGCGGTGTGCCCGCGAGCTTGCGCAGCCCGTCGCCGGCCATGAATCCGAACCGCACGAGTGCGCGCGACACAGTGTTCATCGACGGCAGCAGCGGGACCAATTGGGGCATGGCCTTGACGAGGTGAGGGGCGTTGCGCGTCATCAGGATTCCGCGTTCTACCGCACTACGTCGCGCGATGCCGACATTGCCGGTCGCCAGATACCGCAGACCGCCGTGGACCAGCTTGCTGCTCCACCGGCTGGTGCCGAACGCCAGGTCGTGCTTCTCGACCAGTGCGACGCTCAGCCCGCGCGTCGCGGCGTCCAAGGCGACGCCGACACCGGTGATGCCGCCGCCGATCACGACGACGTCGATCGTGCCGCCGTCGGCCAGCGCCGCGAGTTCGGACGCGCGACGGGCCTCATTGAGTGCCGTTGAGGTGGTCACGGTTTCAGGTATCCGTTCAGTGAGTGGGCGAGCTCGGTGGCGAGGGCGTCGGCATCGAGGATCGGCGCGACGATCTGGCCGGACTGGATCGCCGACTGGGTGATCAGCAGGCACATCGCTCCGAGTTGACGTGGATCGCCGGGGCGCACGCTGCCCTCTTCCTGCGCCAGCTTGATATCGGCGGCGACGGCGTCGAGCAGGACCTGCTGGCTGGTGCCCAACCGCTCGGCGATGTAGATCATCGCCAGATCGGGGGTGCTGCGCAGCACCGACATGACCACGTCGTCGCGACGCAGCAGTTCGGCAACCGTCACGATGCGCTCGACCAGTGGTCCGCGCCCGACCTGTCGGCTCGGCACAGTGTCGAGCACGCCGATGACCCGCGACGTCAGCAGCGCCGCCAGCACCGACCGCGTGTCGGGCCAGCGCCGATAGACCGTGGGCCTGCTGACACCGGCGCGGCGAGCGATTTCGGCAAGCGTCACCCGGTCCACCCCGAAGGCCAGCACGCATTCGGCCGCCGCGGTGAGGATCCGGTCTCCGATCGTCTGCGGCGAATCGTTACTGATTGACAGCATGTGTAATACTGTAACTCATGATGCGTCCGGATGACCAACAGACCGCACTGCTGCCCCCGATGAAGTGGAACGCCTGGGGCGATCCGGCAGCGGCCAAACCGCTGTCCGACGGGATAAAGACCCTGCTGAAGCAGGCGCTCGGCGTCGACGGTGCCGCGACGTCCGATCTCGAGGCCGAGGACGTCACCCTTCGCCCGTCCGCGCTGTCCGACGCCGACCGTGACGGGCTGGCCGCCATCGTGGGCGCCGACTACTGCCGTGTCGACGACCGCGGCCGACTCCTTCGCGCCGGCGGCAAGTCCACCCTGGACCTTCTGCGCCGCAAGGACTCCGGTGTGCAGGACGCACCCGACGCCGTGCTACTGCCCCAGCGCGACGACGAGATCGCCGCGATCCTGCGGTACTGCTCCGAGCACGGAATCGCGATCGTTCCGTTCGGCGGCGGAACGAGTGTGGTCGGCGGCCTGGACCCGATCCGCGGAGGCTTCAGCGCGGTCATCTCGCTGGATCTGCGCCGCCTGACCGAACTGCATTCGCTCGACGAGGTCTCCTGCGAAGCCGAACTCGGCGCCGGCCTGACCGGGCCCGAGGCCGAACGCCTGCTCGGCGAACGCGGCTTCGCCCTTGGTCACTTTCCGCAAAGTTTCCAGTACGCGACGATCGGCGGGTTCGCCGCCACCCGGTCGTCGGGCCAGGATTCGGCGGGGTACGGCCGCTTCAACGACATGGTGCGCGGGTTGCGCACGGTGACCCCGGCGGGCGTGCTCGACCTCGGCCGTGCCCCCGAGTCGGCCGCCGGTCCAGACCTGCGCCAGTTGATGATCGGTTCGGAGGGCGTGTTCGGGATCATCACCCGGGTGCGGGTCAAGGTGCACCCGTTGCCCGCCGCGACGACCTACGAGGCGTGGTCGTTCCCGGACTTCGCGACCGGAGCCGACGCGCTGCGCGCCGTCGTGCAGACCGGTGCCGGGCCGACCGTCATCCGACTGTCCGACGAGGCCGAGACCGGGGTGAACCTGGCGACCACCGAGAGCATCGGCGAAGATCAGATCACCGGCGGCTGCCTGGCGATCACCGCGTTCGAGGGCACCGCCGCACACGTGCACAGTCGCCATGCCGAAACGCGCGCAGTGTTGCAGGCCGCCGGTGGCACGTCGCTGGGCGAGGGCCCGGCCCGCGCCTGGGAGCACGGCCGGTTCAGCGCGCCCTACCTTCGCGACTCGTTGCTGTCGGCCGGCGCCTTGTGCGAGACGTTGGAGACCGCGACCAATTGGTCGAACGTGCCCGCGCTCAAGGCGGCGGTCACCGAAGCGCTGACGAAATCTCTCGGCGAATCGGGTACACCGGCACTGGTGCTGTGCCACATTTCGCATGTGTATCCGACGGGAGCCTCGTTGTACTTCACGGTAGTCGCCGGGCAGCGCGGCAATCCGATCGAGCAGTGGCACAAGGCGAAAACCGCGGCGTCGGAGGCGATGATGCGCACCGGCGCCACCATCACCCACCACCACGCCGTCGGTGCCGATCACCGCCCGTGGATGCGCGACGAGGTCGGCGACCTCGGTGTCGCGGTGCTGCGGGCCGTCAAGGCCACGCTGGACCCGGCGGGAATTCTCAACCCCGGCAAGCTGATTCCGTGACAGAGCTCGGCCGCGTCACGATGCTGACGAATCCGGCATCGGGCCACGGGAGTGCCCCGCACGCCGCCGAACGTGCCGTCGCGCGGTTGCACAAGCGCGGCATCGACGTCGTCGCCATCGCGGGCACAGACGCCGAGCACGCGAGACGGCTCGTCGAGGGTGCACTCGAACGCGGGATGGATGCGCTGGTCGTCGTCGGCGGTGACGGCATCGTCTCGCTTGCGCTGCAGGTGCTTGCGCAGACCGACATCCCGCTGGCCATCATCCCGTCGGGCACCGGCAACGACCATGCCCGTGAATTCGGCATTCCGGCAAAGGATCCCGAGGCCGCGGCCGACGTCATCGTCGACGGCGTCGCCAAGAGCGTCGACCTGGGTCGCATCACGAGCATCGACGGCGCCCAGAAGTGGTTCGGCACTGTGATGGCCGCCGGCTTCGACTCACTGGTGACCGACAGGACCAACCGGATGAAGTGGCCGCACGGCCGGATGCGTTACAACGTCGCGATGGTCGCCGAGTTGTCCAAATTGCGGCTGCTGCCGTTCAGCCTGACGTTCGACGGGCGCGAACTGGACACCGAATTGACGCTGGCCGCCTTCGGCAACACCAAGAGCTACGGCGGAGGCATGCTGATCTGCCCGAAGGCCGACCCCACCGACGGACTGCTGGACGTCACGATGGTGTCATCGGCGTCGCGCACAAAGCTGATCCGCTTGTTCCCCACGGTATTCAAGGGCACGCACGTCGACCTCGACGAGGTCCGCACCGAGCGTGCCCGCACCATCACCGTCGACTCGCCGGGCATCAACGCCTATGCCGACGGCGAGTACGCCGGCCCGCTTCCCGTCGAGGTGTCGGCGGTGCCGGACGCGCTGAAGATCCTGACGCCGGCCCCGTAGCGACTACCGCAGCGGGCAGTAGACCGCGAGGCTGATCCCGACGAACTGGTTCGCCTGACCCGGGTCCAGGCCGAACTCGCTGGAGATCCGCGATGCGATCAGATCGCGGGCCAGTCCGCTGGTAGAGGAATCGCAGGCCAGATTGCCCGCCGTGACGACGGCGGGTCCCGATATCGGCAACCCGAGCCCGTCCAGAGCGCCGAACAGCGCGTCGGTCGCCGGTGATGCCGATGCGGTTGCAGCGGTGAGCAGTGCGCCGGTGGCGAAGGCCGCTGCGGTGAGTACGCGGATCGTGAACATTGTCGCCTCCTGGGGAGATGACGACAGTGTCCCGCGTTCTTAACGCGACCAGACGCAAAAGTGCCTATTTGCGCGACGAAAACGGCACTTTTGCGTCTCCTCGCCGAGAAAGGCTAGCCGACTCCCCGGGTCAGCCAGCTGACCTCGGCTGCGTCGCCGCCGTCGCGGTAAGGCTCGAGCGCCTCGTCCCATGCGGTGCCGAGCACCGAGTCCAGTTCGGCCGCCAGCATGTCGGCCCCCGATTGCATCAACGTCCGCAGCCGCATCTCGCCGACCATCACGTCGCCGTTGGCGCTCATCGCGCCGCTCCACATGCCCAGTTGCGGGGTGTGGCACCAGCGATGACCGTCGACACCGGCGCTGGGGTCCTCGGTGACTTCGAAGCGCAACACCGACCAGGACCGCAGTGCGTTCGCCAGGGCCGCCCCCGTGCCCACCGGCCCGATCCAGTTGGTGACGGCGCGCAACTGCCCGGGCATGGCGGGCTGGGGCGTCCACTTCAAATTTGCTCTCGCCGAGAGAGTCGACGACAGCGCCCATTCGACATGAGGGGCTACCGCCGCGGGAGAAGCATGGATGTACACCACGCCAGTCGCCGCGTCGGCGAATTGGTTCGCTGCACGCATTTGCTACTCCTTCGGCTCCACGAGGGACGTCTTCCCCAAGCGACCTGGCGGTTCCGAATTATGTGCAAATGTATGTGTCGTGCGTGTCTATTGTGCCCTGTGAGGCGCCTGTTGCGCTAGTCTGCGCCGAATTCTCTCAGGATGGCATCAGATAGCGCGGGCCAGCGGGAATAGGCCCAGTCGCCGAAGTCGCGGTCCGTGAGCACCGCGAGCGCCAGGTCAGCCTGCGGGTCCACCCACAAAAACGTTCCTGACTGGCCGAAATGCCCGTAGGTGGCGCCCGAGTTCGCCGAACCTGTCCAGTGCGGCGACTTGTCGTCCCTGATCTCGAAGCCCAAACCCCAGTCGTTGGGACGCTGCGTCCCGAAACCGGGCAGCACCCCCGACACGCCGGGGAACTGCACATGGGTGGCCTCGGTGTGCATCTGTTCGGACACGGTCAACGGGCGCAGGAGGTCGCCGGCGAAGGCGACGAGGTCGGCGACGGTCGAGGTGGCCCCGAATCCGGCCGCCTCGGCACCGCCCGCCAGCGTCGTGTCCGACAGGCCGAGCGGCTCGCAGATCGCCTCGGTCAGGTACCGCCCGAACTCGATGCCCGCCGCCCTTTGGATCGTCTCGGCGAGCACCCCGAATCCGTAGTTCGAGTACACCCGGCGTTTGCCGGGCTCGGCCATCAGATCCGCCGAGTGCATCGAGTACCCGGACGTATGGGCCAGCAGGTGACGCACCGTGGAGCCGGGCGGACCGGCTTCGGTGTCGAGGTCGACGGCGCCTTCCTCGACCGCGATCTGCGCGGCCCGGGCCACCAGCGGCTTGGTCACCGACGCCAACTTGAAGCGCTGCCGGACGTCGCCATGCTGGGCCAGGATTCCGGATGGTCCGACGACCGCGGCTGCGGCCGTCGGGACCGGCCACTCTTCGATCGCATCAAGCGCTGCCACATCAGCAGCCTATTGGGCGCTCCACGCCTCGCAGATGGCCGCCACATGGCGCGCGTCGGTGCCGCAGCAGCCGCCGAGCACGGTCACCGCGGGTAAGCGATCCTGCAGAGCGGCGTGCCGCGCCCCGAGGTCGTCGGGGTCGCCCTCGTCGAGCTCGGTGGACTCGTCGAGTTCAGCGTGGCTCTTCGACGACGCGTTCGCGCGCAGACCGACGATCCGCGACCGCCACGCCCCGTCGCGGCCGAGCGCATCCGCGAAATGCGTCGGATGAGCGCAGTTGACCATGAAATACGCTGCACCGCCGTCTGTTTCGGCATCAACCTGCTCGATCGCCTCGTGCAACGGCTGACCCGTCGGCAGCCGGCCATCGGTTTCGACGGTGAACGAGACCGCCGCGGGAATGCCCGCCGCGGCTGCGGCCCGCACCACACCGATTCCCTCTGCGACGTTGGTCATCGTGATCGCGGTGACCTGGTCGGCGGTCGTATCGGCGAACGTCGCGATCTGGACCGCGTGATACCGCTCGGCATCCTCGGCCGTCATCGCGTCGCGCGGGTCGTAGCCGTCGCCGCGCGGGCCGACACAGCCGCTCACCACCGCGGTGAGGCCCTCGGCCGTCGCGGCGGCACGGACCTCCTCGGCGAGTTCCACCGCCGAACGGTTCAGCGCGTCGAGCCGCTCGGGCGAGTATCCGAGCTGTGCAGCCCAGTCGCGATTGGCACGCCACGTTGGTGTTTCGACGACGAAGCCGGCGCCGTGCCTGCGCGCGATCGCCAGGTAACCGTCGTAGTAGCGCCGCAGCCGGTCCCGGGTGTCCGGAGTGTCGAGCAAGGGGAACGCCGCGAAGGCAGGCAGGTCGATGCCATCATGGAAGACGAGTTCGGTCTCGAGTCCGCCGTCGGTCACGAACATGCCGCCGCCCAGCTGAGGAAGACTCCCGCGCCGGCTCATGATTTGCGCGCGATGTAGTAGTAGTTGAACACGTCGGATTCGATCTCGCGGACCGTGACGTCGCCGAAGCCGGCGTCGGCGAGCATCGACGTCGCCAGTTGGCGGCCCCAACAGGTGCCTAGTCCGTCGCCGCCCAGACCCAGCGACACGCTCATGCAGTGCATCGTCGACACCGTGTAGAGGTACGTCGCCAAGGGCGCGCCGACGTTGTCTTCCAACTGAGTCGACGCCTTGATGTCGACCATCAACAACACGCCGCCCGGCCGCAGTGCGGAATAGATGTTCTGAAGCACCTGCGCGGGGTGGGCCTGGTCGTGAATCGCGTCGAAAACGGTGATGACGTCATAGGTTTCGCTCATATCGAGCGCGGCCACATCCATGGCGGAGAACGACGCGTTGGGCAGGCTCAGCCGCTGGGCTTCGGCCCGGCCGACAGCGAGGCCTTCGTCGGAGAAGTCGATCCCGGTGAAGCGACTTTCCGGAAACGCCTGTGCCATGACATTGATCGCGTGGCCACTGCCGCAGCCGATGTCGGCCACGTCGGCGCCGGCACGCAGCCGCTCGGGCAGGCCGTCGGCCATCGGCAGGATGACGTCGACGAGTGCGGCGTCGAACACCTCACCGCTCTCCTCGGCCATCAGCTTGTGGAAGCGAGGGTAGTCGCCGTACGACAATCCACCGCCGTTGTGGAAGCAATCGACAACCTTCTGTTCCACCTCGCCGAGCATCGGTAAGAACTGCGCGACGCGGGCCAGATTGTCCGGGCCCGCCGCCCGCGTCAGCACGGCCGCGCGGTGCCGCGGGAGGGTGTAGGTCTGCGCGGCCGGGTTGAATTCGACGACGCGGCCGGCCACCACCCCACCCAGCCATTCCCGCACATAGCGTTCGTTGAGCCCGGCGGCATCGGCGATCTGCGCGCTGGTGGCCGGTGGAAGTTCGGCCAGCGTGTCGAACAGTTTGGTCTGGTGCCCGATCGACAGCAGGATCGTCAAGCTGGCGCTGTCGATGGCTCCGGCGATACGACCGGCGAATTCTCCTGTGGTGTCGGTGAATTGCTGTTCTTCGATTCCGGTCATCGTGCTCCTTGAGAGGTAGTCGGGAATCACTTGAAGTAAACGCCTGGCGTGCACCGCCCGCATCGGCCAAACCATGCATTTCTTCGGACACCCGTGTGGTGCATTCGATGCAGTTACTCATTGCAGGATGTCGTTGTCGTACGCCCACGCCACCGCGGCCGTGCGTGAGGAGACGTCGAGTTTGGCGTAGATGTTGGCCAGATGACGGCCGACAGTCTTCTCACTGATGCAGATCTGCTCGGCGACCTGTTTGTTGGTCGCGCCCCCCGCGATTCGTTGCAGGATCTCGATTTCGCGTTTGGTCAGACCCCGGGGTGCGCCCGTGACGCAGATCTGGGCCGACTCCAATCCCAGCTGAGCGTAGATGTTCTCGGCGGTCGCCGAGTCCGCGGCGGCCAAATGTTCGTCGCCGAGGCCCTTGTGCGCGAGGGCCATCCACTCGTAAATCTGCGCAGTTTCGTACCGAGATTGCTGAGTTCGATATTCGCGCAGCGCCGCTTCGAGCAAGCGCAGTGCGCTCGCGTGCTGCCCCTGCTGTGTCAACAGCGCGCCGCGGGCGTGTGCCGCCCACGCCCGGAACCCAGGGGTGGCAAACGCTTCGGCGCCGGATTCGAGTTCGGCGCAGTATCTTTCCCCTTCGTCGAAGCTGCCACGTGCCAGCGCGACCTCGACCGAGGCGCGCAACAGTCGCATGCGGCCCGGCCGGTCGGCTCCGGCAAGCGCCAGCCGCAAGTCGGTCCACGCGGTCTCGCGGTCACCCAGCCGGCAACGCAGCAACGCCTCGCCGGGTTGCGGCTCCACGCCAAGGGCCCGGGCGCGCGCAAAGGCCGCCAATGCGCCATCGGCATCGCCGCGCAGCCGCCGCACCTCCCCCAGTTGGAAGTAACCCTCACCGGCGGCCCAGGTGTTGACCTCCTCCAGCGCCCGGCTGGTTTCGACAAGCCTGTCCTCGAGCTGGCGGTAGTCCTCGGTAGCAGCCGACAGCTGCAATCGATGCACATCGCAGACCCCGCCGTAGTTCGACGACGCCGCAAAGTCGTTGCACCACCGCTCCATTGATTGGGTCCATGCCCTCATCCGGGGCAGGTCGGCCAGCCGGTGACATTGGTTGAGGACGACGCAGTAGATGTCGCCTGCCCAATCAATGGGCACCTGGTCTGCAAGGATCGGCAACATTGCCTCGTCGATCAGTCCGTACGCGTCGGCGACCCGGGCCTCGCTGATCGCGGTCAGCGCCTCGGCGACCCGGCACAGCGCGTTGAGCGCGGGCATGTCGAGCCGCTGAGAGACTTCTCGTAGCTTCTGCACCCGCGCGGCGAGCGCGTCGGCGTCAGTCATCACCACGAGCGCCTCGAGATATGCCAGGTAGCCGTCGGTGGGCCCCTCCGGGGCGCCGTCGAGCAGTCGGCGTGCCCGGTTCATCCAGCCCTGCGCGATGACGAAGTCCCCGCGGGTGAACCACGCCAGGCCGAGTTCGACGGCTTTCATCGCCGCCGACGGCGGGTCGGTGCGCGACAACTGCCCGAAGACACGTTCGGCGATGCGCACGGACTCCTTGCCGCGGCCCAGCTGCCAGGCCGCCGTGGCCATCGCATCGAGGTCGTCGGTACCCAGCGGCGTGTCCTGCCCTGCCCGTGAGAACGCCGAGTAGGAGGCATGCCAGTCTCGGCGGACGTGCGCGGTGCGCGCCGTCAGCAGCAGGTCGCCGTGAGTGCCTACGCCGGTATCCATGTCACTGAAGTACAACGGTATCCGGCGGGAGAAGTTCAAATGCCCCTTCGGGCATGAATTGATTGAGGACGTTATGTTGTCCCCATGACTCAGACGGTGCGGGGCGTGATTTCGCGTAAGAAGGGTGAGCCGGTCGAGGTGGTGGAGGTGGTCATCCCCGATCCGGGTGCCGGTGAGGTGGTGGTCGACATCATCGCTTGCGGGGTGTGCCACACCGATCTGACGTATCGCGAGGGCGGGATCAACGACGAGTTCCCCTTCCTGCTGGGTCATGAGGCGGCGGGCACGGTGGAGTCCGTCGGCGCGGGTGTGACGAACGTGGAGCCCGGCGACTTCGTGATCCTCAACTGGCGTGCGGTGTGCGGACAGTGCCGGGCGTGCAAGCGCGGTCGCCCACATTTGTGCTTTGACACATCCAACGCCGAGCAGCCGATGACCCTGACCGACGGCACTCCGTTGACGCCCGCGCTGGGCATCGGCGCGTTCACCGACAAGACTTTGGTGCACGAGGGCCAGTGCACGAAGGTCGATCCGGCCGCCGATCCCGCGGTCGCGGGCCTGTTGGGGTGCGGGGTGATGGCCGGTATCGGCGCGGCGATCAACACCGGAGCGGTCAACCGTGACGACACCGTGGCCGTGATCGGCTGCGGCGGGGTCGGTGATGCCGCGATCGCCGGCGCCGCCCTGGTCGGGGCGCGGCGGATCATCGCGGTGGACACCGACAACAAGAAGCTGGACTGGGCGCGCGGGTTCGGGGCCACCCACACCATCAACGCCAAGGAGCTCGACCCGGTGGCGACGATTCAGGATTTGACCGACGGCTTCGGCGCGGACGTGGTGATCGACGCGGTCGGCCGGCCCGAAACGTGGAAGCAGGCCTTCTACGCCCGAGATCTGGCCGGAACCGTTGTGCTGGTCGGTGTTCCGACCCCGGACATGACGTTGGAGATGCCGCTGATCGACTTCTTCTCCCGCGGCGGATCGCTGAAATCGTCCTGGTACGGCGATTGCCTGCCCGAGCGTGACTTCCCGACATTGATCAGCCTGTACCTGCAGGGCAGGCTGCCGTTGGAGAAGTTCGTCTCCGAACGCATCGGCTTAGAAGACATCGAGTCGGCATTCCATCGCATGCACGCCGGCGAGGTTCTACGTTCGGTGGTGATCCTGTGAGCGACAACATCTCCCGCGTCGTCACCCACGGCACCTTCGAACTCGACGGCGGATCTTGGGAAGTCGACAACAACATCTGGCTCGTCGGCGACGACAACGACGTCATCGTCTTCGACGCAGCCCACGACGCCGGACCGATCGTCATGGCCGTCGGCGGCCGCAACGTGGTGGCAGTCGTGTGCACCCACGGGCACAACGACCACGTCACCGTCGCCCCTGAGCTGTCGGATGCGCTCGACGCGCCGGTGCTTCTGCATCCGGCCGACGACGTGCTGTGGCGAATGACCCACCCCGACCGGGATTTCCGTACCGTCAGCGATGGCGAGACGCTCGCTGTCGGGGGCATCGAGCTGCACGCGCTGCACACTCCGGGACACTCGCCGGGCTCAGTCTGTTGGCATGCGCCCGCGTTGAACGCGGTCTTCAGCGGCGACACCCTGTTCCAGGGCGGCCCCGGGGCCACCGGACGGTCGTACTCGGACTTCCCCACGATCCTCTCGTCGATCTCGGGCCGCCTCGGCAAGCTGCCCGACGACACCGTCGTCTACACCGGCCACGGCGACACCACCACCATCGGTGACGAGCTGGTGAATTACGACGACTGGGTCAAGCGCGGCAGCTGAGTAATCCCCCGGCGATCAGTCGCCATCGAGGATGCGGCGCTTCTCGGCCGCGTACTCGTCTTCGGTCAGCGCCCCGGAATCCCTCAGCGCGGCCAAATGCCGGATCTGTTCCAGCTGCACACCCTGATCGGTGGGCGTAGTCGCCGCGGGGATGGACCCGGCACTCCACGTCGGCGTCTCGGCCGACAGCTCATGGGGTTGCAGAAGTCGCGCCTTCTTGGCCGCACGCGACGACCACAGGAACGAGACGACGAGCGCCAGCAGGCCGAGGCCGAAGAGACCGCCGAACACGAACAGCAGCCAGCCGCGGGAGTCGTCATGTCCGAATGCCAGCCTCGGTGCGATGTAACCATCGACGGATCCGTTTGCCTCCACCTCGTAGGTACCTGCTTGCGGAATCTGCACTGTCCAGATGCGCACTCGTACGTCGCTGTTTACCGAGGTTGTCCCACCGACGTTTTCGGTGACCGTCGGTTCCGGGCGTCCCTCAGTCGGGGTGATGCCGAAACTCAGGTCGGGGATAGGAAATCCGCTCGTCGGCGTGCCTGTCGTCACCGTATGGAAACTCACGGTCATCTCGCCCGCGGGGAGCTCCAGGGTGGTCGACCCGGGAATCGGCAATTCCCCGTAGGCGTCGTACTCATCGAGGACGAAGGTGTTCAGTACGAGCGTCGCGACGAAGCCCAGAACCGACACGACCAACGTGAGAACAGAAACCACGATCGCGATCCGCGGCGCGCGCTTCATGGCCGAAAGTGTGTCACGACTTCGGCCGTATGTCTGTCACGCCTCGGTCTGTGCAGCCGCGCCGATCAGCCATGTCCGCAGACCCAGTCGCAGTCCATCGCTGAATCGCTGACCTGGGTCGGGAAGTCCGATCTCGGCGATGGCGGCGCGCACTGGTTCGGTGGGCACCGAGAACGGATACGCCCCGGCCGTCAACATCAGCGATCCCTCGGCGAAGAACGCGGTGAACTCTTCGGGTAGCCAGGGCAGATGGCGGTGTACGAGGGCCGCCAACGCCGCGATCCGCCCCATCGCGCGCGCCTTGAAGTCACGGGCGAAGCGGTGCGAGATGTTGCGTTCCAGTACCGAGGCCATCGACCCAAGGAGCTCGCCGAGCAGCGGGCGCGCCATCACCGAATCCGCGACGACTGTCGCAACCCGGATCTCGTTGGCGTAGCCCGGTTTTCTGGTACGTGGTCGCCCCAGCCGATCCTCGATGTCACCGAGCCACATCGTGAATTCCTCGTCGAGCACCTCGAGGAAGATCGCCTCGCGGCTGTCGAAATATCTCAGTACGTTCGACTTGGCCAGTCCGACCCGATCCGAGAGTTCCCGCAAGCTGATGTCGCCGACGGTCTTCTCGGCAAGCATGTCGCGCGCGACATTCATGATCGCCATCCGGCGGGCCGCCATCTGCTCCGGTCGGCGAGCGCGCTGAAAGGACGTCACAAAACATCGACATTATCAGACCATCGGGCTCTTGTTATCAGACCGATGGTCCGTTACTGTTCGGTTATCCACCCGACGTAGAGGAGAAACTCATGGTCCGTGTGCGCACAGTGACGGTCCCCGATCAGTCCGGAAAGCTCGCGGTCGTCACCGGCGCCAACTCCGGGCTTGGGCTTGGCATCGCGACCCGACTGGCCGGCGCGGGCGCCGACGTCGTCATGGCGATCCGCAACCGCGCGAAGGGCGAGGCCGCGATCGAGCAGATCCGCGCCACGGTTTCCGACGCCAAGCTGTCCATCAAGGCGCTCGACCTGTCCTCGCTGGCCAGCGTCAAGGCGCTCGGCGACGAACTGAACGCCGAGGGGCGGCCAATCGACCTCCTGATCAACAACGCGGGCATCATGCAGCCACCGCAGCGGGAAACCACCGCCGACGGATTCGAATTGCAGTTCGGCTGTAACCATTTGGGCCACTTCGCGCTCACCGGCCATCTGCTGCCGCTGCTGCGTGCCGCCGACAACCCGCGGGTGCACTCGTTGAGCAGTTCCGCAGCGCGCTTCGGTGGCATCCGGTTCGACGATCTGCAGTGGGAGAAGCGATACAACGCCACCCAGGCGTACGCGCAGTCCAAGTCCGCGAACCTGATGTTCGCGATCGAGCTGGACCGCAGGAGTCGCCACGGCGGGTGGAACATCATGTCCAACGCGTCGCATCCCGGCTTGTGCAAGACCAACCTCCAGCTGAGCGGCCCCTCCCACGGTCAGGCCAACCCGACGCTGCTGGAACGCTTCTACCGCGTCAGCCGGTCCGCGCTGCCGTTCATGTGGCAGGAGATCGACGAGGGAATTCTGCCCAGCTTGTACGGCGCTACCGCCCCCGAGGCGCAGGGTGGCGCGTTCTACGGACCGCGGGGCATCCTCGAACTGGCCGGCGGGGGCGTCACCGACGCCAAGATCCTTCCCCGCGCCAGTGACGAGGCCGACGGACGCAGATTGTGGGAGATCTCGGAGCGACTGACTTCGGTGACCTATCCCGGGTAAGGGGACTACGGTCGTGGGTACGCCCCAGCTACCCGTTGCCCACACGTCACGGAGGTCGCGATGCCTGAGTCAAGCATCGTCGTGCGGCCTGAACCGATGGAAAGCGGTACCTACACGGCCAGTTCCCGGCTGCAGGCCGCCGGACTGCCTGCGGCGATGGCGATATTCGAGAAGGCGGCCGACGCGGTACCGCTGCCCAAGCAACCCGGGCCGATCGTCGTCGCCGATTACGGCGCAGCCAACGGCCACAACTCTCTTCTGCCCATGTGTGCGGCTATCGCCGTGCTGCGCAAGCGAACCCGACACGACCATTCGATCCTGGTCGTCCACACCGACCTGCCGGACAACGACTTCACGGCATTGTTCAAGACACTCAGCGACGACCCGGACAGTTACCTGCAAAAAGACGCGGCGACATTCGCCTCGGCCGTGGGTCGCTCCTTTTACGCGCAGATCCTTCCGTCCAACAGCGTCAACCTGGGCTGGAGTTCGTGGGCGATCCAATGGCTCAGCCGCGTGCCCGCGCCGGTCCCCGACCACATCCACGTCGCCTACAGCAGCGACGAGCGCGTCAAAGCCGAGTATGCGCGCCAGGCCGCCCACGACTGGCACGAGTTCGTCGCGTTCCGTGGCCGAGAGTTGGCGCCGGGCGGACGGATAGTGGTGATGACGCCGGGGATCGATGAGTCCGGCGACTTCGGGTACCACCCACTCCTCGACAGCATGTACGACGCGGTAGCCGAACTCACCGCGGCCGGACTGATCACCGAGGACGAGAAACAGCGGATGGTACTGCCGATCGCCGGACGCAGCGCTGCCGACTTCCGCGCGTGCTTTGCGCCTTCCGGGCGGTTCGAGAATCTCGAGATCGAGCAACTCGAGCTGTTCGACGCCGAGGACCGTTTCTTCAAGCAGTACCAAATCGACAAGGACGCCAAGGCTTTCGGCGCTCAGTGGGGGGCGTTCTGCCGAGCCGCGGCGTTCCCGACGTTCGCGAGCGCGCTCGAAGGAGGCCACGCCGACCCACGCAAGACGGAGTTCTTCGATCGGCTCGAGGCCGGGGTGGTCAATCGGCTGGCGGCGTCGCCGGAGCAGACGCAGATTCCGATGGCGCATGTGGTGCTGGTCAAGCGGCAATCGAAGACGTAACCGTCAGCTTGCCATCCGCTCACGAAAGGTGTTGCGGTAGTTCACCGGTGCTACTCCAGTCAGCCGTCGGAACTGCTCGCGAAAATTGGCCGGGGACGTGAAGCCGACCTCACGACCGATCCTTTCGACCCCGTATGCGGTGCTCTCGAGCAGCTGTTGAGCATGGCGGACTCGCACTCCCGTCAGCCACTGCATCGGCGTCTGACCCGTCTCGGACTGGAATCGCCGGTTCAAGGTTCGCACGCTCACCGCGGCGCGGGCCGCGATATCGTGCAACGTCACGTCGCGGTGTGCTTCCTGCTCGATCCACGCGAGCACGTCGTCGAGTTCGGTGCGCTCGGCAATGTGTTTGACAGCGGCCTGATTTCGGATGATGAACTGCGCCTGCCCCCCACTGCGATGCAGGGGTGCCACGGCGAGTCGGGCCGCGTCCGCCGCCACTGTGGCTCCGTAGTCGCGAGCGATCATGTGCAGGCACAGGTCCAAACCGGCCGATGCCCCCGCCGATGTCAGCACCTGGCCCTCGTCGACGTAGAGCACATCGGGATCGAGGTCGACGGCGGGAAAGCGCGCGCGAAAGTACTCGGTGGCGATCCAATGGGTCGTCGCGCGCTTACCGTCCAGCAATCCGGTGGCGGCCAGCGTGATGGCCCCTGAACAGATCGACGCAATCCGCACTCCGCGGGCATGGGCGGCGGTCAGGGCCGACAGCACCTCATGGGAGGTATCGACGGTGGGGTCGTTACGTCCGGGGACGACGATGGTGTCGGCATCGGCTAGCGCTTCGAGGCCGTGGTCGGTGGCGATGCGGAGCGGCCCGGCGGTGACCTCCGGTTGCGACCCACACACCACGACGCGGTATCCCGGTGCGCCAGAGGGCAACTGGACCCGACCGAAGGCTTCGACCGGGGTTGCCAGATCAAACGCGATGGTGTCTGGCAGCGCCAGCACAGCGACGACATGCATCCCGGCACCATAACAGAGGGTGGCAATATCTTGGCGATACGTGGCGATCTGGCCACTGGCGACGGGGCCCGGCGTGGGTCGACGATCAGGGTGTGTATGCGCAGATCGTGTTGTTCGACGGGTTCGATCCGCTCGACGCCGTCGCACCGTTCGAAGTGCTCGCCGCCGGCAGTGAGTTCGCCGGAGACGAACTCCAGGTCGAGCTGGTGTCGGCCGAGGGGCCACGGGAGGTGCTCAGTGGGACCCTGGGAATGGTCTTGCACGCCACCGCGCCCCTCGATCCGTCGAAGCCCGGCTTCATCGTCGTGCCCGGCGCATCCGGGCCGGTCGACGGCGATCCCGACGTGGTCGACACCATCCCCGTCCTGCTTGCACGGTTCGCCGAATCCGCAGCCATTCCGCTGCTGCGCACGGCGATGGAGAATCCAGACGTCACTGTGGCCACGGTGTGCGGAGGCTCCCTCGCCCTGGCGATGGGTGGGCTACTGGAGGGCCGCAACGCGGTCACCCATCACCTCGGCATGGACCTGCTCGAGGCTACCGGCGTGACCACGGTGAACGCCCGGGTCGTCGACGACGGCGACCTGGTGACGTCCGGAGCCGTCACTTCCGGTTTGGATCTCGCACTCCATCTGCTCGACCGCACCTACGGAGCGTCCGTCGCCCTCGCGGTCGAGGACTTGTTCGCCTACGAACGACGAGGGACGGTGTGGACAGCATAGGCATTGCCGGAGATTGGGACGTCACGATCAAGACACCGATCGGCTCGCTCGCCGTGCGCTACACCTTCACCGAACAGGACGGCGCCCTCATCGGTTCCGCGACCGGCCAGGACGAAACGGTTGCGCTGCAGGACATCGTGGTTGACGGACAACGGATCACGTGGAGGCAGTCGGTACGCAAGCCGATGCGGCTGAACCTCGACTTCGAGGCCACCGTCGACGGCGACCGACTCGTCGGCCATGCTCGCGCGGGTCGCCTTCCGCGGTCGGCGGTGACGGGTAAGCGCCGCCGTCAGGGCGCCATCTCGTAGGCGCCGTCGTAGGCCTTGACCCGTTCCCAGACCCGATGGAACCGTTCCGCGTCGGGAACGGGCTTGCGGATCGCGCTCAGCGCCCAGTCCTGCTGGACCGTCGTTGCGGTCGGCTTACCGTGCAGCGCAACGGCATACATATTGAAGTCGCGGATCTGGAAGTCGAAGATCTGGTCCAGCATGTCAGCCGGCTTGTCACCGTCCAGGCCGGTAAGCGCGGCCTGCTCCAGGATCAGCTGCCCGTACACGATCAACGAAAACAGATGCCCCACGTTGAGCAGGAAGTCGAGATCCTGCTGCTGGTCGGCGTCGGGCGCGGCGGTCAGGAGAAATTCCCGGAATGCCTTGGCTTGGTCGTAGAACACCGCGACGTTTGGGATGTCAGCATGTTCCTCGTACACCGGAGTCCAATCGGCGAACTGCACCTTGCCGGCACCCCGCGTCGGCCCCTGGTTCCAGAAGAATGTGTCGTCCGCAGCGTCGTTGCGCATCGGGATCGCCGGATATTCCTTGGGATTCAGCATGTAGTTCGGCATGAACTTGAGCACCAAGCCGACGTTCACGTGCACGGTGCCCTCCAGTCGCGGCAGGGTGCCGATGAACTGTGCGACCTCGCGGAACATCGTGTTCTTCTCGTATCCCTTTGCGGCGATCACGTCGTGCAATGCCCGCAGCACGGTTTCGCCCTCCATGGTGACCTTGGCCTTGGTCATGGGGTTGAAGAGCAGATACCGGCGGTCGTCAAGGCTCGCGGACCGGAAGTAGTCGACGGAGCGCTGGCTGAACAGCTTCATAGCGATCAGGCGGGAGTACGCATCGACGAAATTGGTTCTCACGTGGGTGAATTCGGTGACGGGGTTGCCGTACAGGATGCGGTTCTGCGCGTGGGTGATCGCCTCGTAGAAGGCATGCTCGGTCATGCCGATCGAGCAGGAGCACAGATTGAATTTGCCGACGTTGACCGTATTCAGTGCCGCGGCAAAGGCTTCCACGCCGGTGTGCAGAATGTCCTCCTCTCGCACCGGATAGTTGTCCAACCGGAAGGTGCTGACGTAGATCTGCATGTGCACGACGTTGTCGATCAGGTGGTAGTCCTCGTGCTGACTGTCGGCGACGAACCACATGTACGCTTCTTGGCCCTCGACGTCGCCGCGCCGTCCGAAGACCGACACCATGCTGGCGACGTTGCCGTTGCCGATGTAGTACTTCTCCCCCGTCGCCCGGTACAGGATGCCGTTGGCGCGGTCCTCGTCGCTTGCCGGCGTCAGCACCATGTCGGTGTTGTAGACGTCGGCGCCGCGGGAGCGTTCGGACAGGCCGAAGGCCATCACCTCGCCGGCGTCGAGGTCGTCGGCTGCCCTCAGCTTGGCGTCCTTGTTCTCGCTCTGCCAGATGGGTCCCAGCCCGAGAATGGTGACCTGTTCGGTGTACCAGTACGTCAGCCCGTAGAACCCGAGGATCTCCGAGAGGGCGGCGTTGCGAGCGGCATCCCAGCGCTTGTCCGGGTTGCCGGCGGCGAACTCCGACGGTGTCAGGAACGTCGCGAACAGTTTCTCGCGCTTGACGAAGTCGACGAAGTCGGCCGGCCATTGCGCGGCCAGATCGTCATCGAGGAGGCGCTTCTTGCCCTGACCTTCGAACCAGTCGATGGTGGCACGCAACAGCCGCCGTGTTTCGGCATCGAACTGCGGTGGGTCGTAGGTGTTGGGGTCGAAAAGCAGGCCATCGGTCGTCATGGCCGTCAGCCTAGGACCGCCGCCGACGCTAAGGCGCCGGTTGCGGCGGTTGGATCGGGTTCGGGACGAACGGCAGACCGGGAATCGTCTCGTAGGGCAGCGTCGGGACGGTCGGCGGCGGCGGTGGTGTGCTTGCCGGCGGCTGTGTCGTCGTGGGCGGCGGCGCTTCGCTGGTCGGCGGAGGGCTCGGCGCTGGTTCGGTCGGAGGCGGGCTGGGTGGAGGCGGTTCGCTCGGGGACGCCGTCACCGTCTCAGTCACCGGCGGCGGCGCCTCCTGCGGGACGGGCTCGGGTTGCGGGGCCTGCGTGTCCGACGGTGGAGGCGGTGCCACGCTGGTCATCGTCATCGGCTCCGGAGGCTGCGAGGGGGCCGTGGTCGACGCCGTCTCCGGCGGGGTCTCGCCGCCGCGCATCACGAAGATGAGGGCCGCAGCCAGTGCGACCAGCACCACGAGCACGCCCGCTCCCAGCGCCACCGCGGGCCGGCGGTACCAGGGCAGCGCCTTCGCGGAGCGTTCGTCGTCATGCTGGTCGGGCTGGAACTGGATCTGTGGCCGCACGTCGTCGGGGTCAGCTGGCGAGTCGTACTCGTAGTGACCGGCCGGCGCCACGTCGGGAACGTCGTTGGCGTCCGACCATGCCAGTGCCCCGAACGAGCCCGACGGAGCCATCTCGTCGGCCGGCGGAACCACTTCGGGCGCCAGCTGCGTGGCTGGCGCCGCCGCAGCGGCGGCTGCGGCCATGGCTGTCTGGTCGTCGTCGACGGTCCCGCGCACGGCCGTCAGGCCGCCACCGATGGCCGCTGTCAGCTCGGGTTGACCGTTGGTGATTATCGGTACCCGGAAGCGGTCGGACAGCGTTGTCGTGATGATCGGGATTCGCGCTCCTCCGCCGACGGTGGCAACCGCGGCCAGCTCGCGAACGCCGTTGCGCTCCAGCGTTTCCTGCAGCACACCCGCGAAGTCGGTTACCGGATGACGGATCGCGTCGTCGAGTTCGTTGCGCGTCAGCCGCACCTCGCCACGGTGTCCGGGGACATCGGCCATCAGCGAGGTGACGCTGGCGGTGGACAGCCGCTCCTTGGCGTTGCGGCACTCGGCCCGCAGACGCGTGAGCGAGCCAATCGCCGACGTACCCGACAGGTCGATGCTTCCCGCCGCCGACAGATCGTTGATCACGTGGGTGAGCAAGGCCTGGTCGACGAGATCGCCGGAGAGATCGGTGTGGCGAACGGTGGGAGCCAGCTGCGCGTAACCCGCGTCGGCGTCCAGGAGCGTGACGCTCGTCCCGGTGCCGCCGAAGTCGCACAGCGCGATGACGCCGCGTGTCGGCACGCCCGGGTCGTCCTGCAGCGCTCGCACCGCGGCGGTGGCGTCGGACACCAGCGGTGCGGGGTCGGGCTGACCGAGTTCCGGCACTGCGGCCAGCGCGTTGCGCAGGCTTTCGACGGCCGCCGGCCGCCAATGTGCGGGGTAGGTGACCGCGACCGGGTCGACCGGTGGCCGGCCGCCCGTCAAGGTGAGCAGCAGGGCGCGCAGCGCGTCGGCGAGCACACCGTCGGCGAGATGGGTGGAACCGTCGGCCGCGACGATGCCGACCGGGTCACCGACACGGTCGACGAAGTCGGTGAGGATCAACCCGCGTTCGTTGAGGTTGGGGTTCTCGCTGGGCACCCCGACCTCGGGCGGCCGGTGCCCGAAGCGCGTCAGGACCGAGGTGCGCGACAGCGCCGCCCGGCCCACCACCACGGCGGCCAGGCGGGTGGCCCCTACCGAGAGCCCTAACCCGTCAGACATCTCTTCCCGTCTCGATCTTCAACGTTGTCCGGAGATGTCCATCTGATCAGACGGCCAAAATGTTACTCAGCGGATGGTCCCCATCCCTGGAATCAGTGGTAGATCGAGTGCGGTGAGCCAGCCGGGGGACAGGTCGTTGACGGCGGGCACCGCGTTGAGCGCGCGCATACCGGTGGCGAGGCATCCGGCGGCCGCGGCGTCGCGCCCGGAGCCGTCGGTGAACCTGAAGGCGGTCTCCTGGAAGATGCTCGGCGTGCCCTCGATATCGACGCGGTAGACGTCGTTCTGGTTGCCGGTCGGCCAGTCGGGTGCGGCGTCATCGCCGATCCGGTTGACATGTTCGAGCTGGATGCGGGTCTCGCCCTGGTAGAGGCCGTTTATCGTGAACCGCACCGCCGCGACGTTCCCCGCGGGGATGACGCCCTTGGCGGACTTGCGTTCGTTGGGGGTCACCCACTTGTCATAGGTCGTGGTGATCTCGTCGAGCATGATGCCGGCGGCGTGCGCGATCATGGGAACTGTTCCACCCCAGGCGAAGACGAGGATGTCCGGGGTTTCGAGCATGGCCTTCTTCTCGGGGGGCCTGCCGATCCCCATCTCACGCTCGTAGTCGCCGGTGTAGTTGGTGTAGTCGAGCAGTTCGGAAGCACGGACCGTACGGACCTCCGAGCACAGCCCCATCAGCGTCATGGGGAACAGGTCGTTGGCGAAGCCGGGATCGATGCCCGTGGTGAAACAGGACGCCTCGCCGAGTTCACAGGCCGCGGTGATGGGTTCGATCCAGTGGGGCGGGTTGAGGTGCATGGTCGGCCACACCCACGGGGTCATCGCTGTCGAGCAGACGTCGATCCCCGCCCGTAGGAACCGGGTGATGAGGTTGATGTTCTCCTCGGCGTGCGCGGCGGTGGGTCCGTAGTGCACCAGGGCGTCGGGTTTGAGCGCGATCAGCGCGTCGATGTCGTCGGTGGCGGTGATTCCCAGGGTCGTGCCGAGACCGCAGACCTCTCCGACGTCACGGCCGACTTTGTCGGGGTTGCTGACGCCGACGCCGACCAACTCGAACAACGGGTGCTTGACGATCTCGGCGATCACCATCTGGCCGACGAAGCCAGTGCCGTAGATGACGATCCGCTTCTTCTGAGAGTCCACAGTCACGCGTCAACCGCACCTTTCAATCGGCCCCCGCCATGACCCTAGCCGTGGGGCGATCGGCGTCGCGCGAATGAGGCCGGGAATGTTTACCGCTTCTGCGGCATTATCCACGCCATGACAACAGCAAGCGGAAGCGTCAAGCCACTCGCGGGACGACGGGCACTGGTCACCGGTGCGTCACGGGGAATCGGGGCCGAGATCGTGCGTCGGCTCACTGCCGATGGTGCCGCGGTCGCATTCACCTATGGCGCCTCCAAAGCCGAAGCCGAGAAGCTCGCCGCCGAAGTCGCCGCCGACGGTGCGACGGTCGTGGCCATCCAGGCCGACGCCGCCGACCCCGAGCAGGTGACTCGTTCGGTCGAGGAAACCGTCGCCGGACTCGGTGGCCTCGACATCCTGGTCAACAACGCGGGCATCGCGTTCCTCGGCGACGCGGCGACATTTCCGCTCGAGCAGTTCGACAAGCTGGTCGCGGTCAACATCCGCGGCATGTTCGTCGCGATCCAGGCCGCGCTCTCGCATCTCGGCGAGGGCGGTCGCATCATCAACATCGGCAGCATCAACGCCGACCAAGTCCCGGGACCCGGCCTGGCCGTGTACGCGATGACGAAGGCCGCCGTCGCGGGACTGACCCGCGGCCTGGCTCGCGACCTGGGACCCAGCGGCATCACCGTCAACAATGTCCAGCCGGGACCGATCAACACCGACATGAACCCGGACCAAGGCGAATTCGCCGAAATGGCAAAGAAAGTCATGGCCGGCGGGCGCTACGGTCAGCCGAGCGATGTCGCAGGTGTGGTCGCCTACCTGGCGGGCCCCGACACCGGCTACATCACGGGCGCACACTGGAACGTCGACGGCGGATTCACCGTCTAGCGTCTTCCCGCCTACCGCCCACCGGACCTGGGTGGTCAGTGTGCGCGGGGAAACGCCGCTCCTCGCTCCCGTCGTTGTGCACGGTATCCGCGAGCCGTTTGATCTCCGCCCGCAGCTCGTCGATCTGCGCCGAGGTAGCCGCCTGATTGGCCTCGTCTTCTTCGGCGACCCGCTGCACGATCCACGACGCCAACGTCGCGGTGACAACACCGACCAGGCTGATGCCGCCGATCATCAGCAGGACGGCGATGACCCTGCCCGTGACGGTGACGGGCGAAAGATCGCCATAACCGACCGTGGTCACGGTCGTGATCGCCCACCACACCGCGCGGCCGAACGAGGTGATGTCGGAGCGCGCGTCCACTCTTTCGGCATCAAGCACCGCTAGCGACGCGACGTAGATCAGCAGCACGGCGCTGCAGGCCGTGTAGACAATGACGCGGCCGCGGATGGCGTCCCCGGCCGCTCGCTGCAGAACTTTGAACAGCACGACCAATCGCAACAGTCGCAACGGGCGCAGGAACGGTAGCGCGACGATCGCCAGGTCGGCCAGGTGGCCGATGAACCACCGCACACGCCGGCGCGCCAGGCACAGCCGCACCACGTAGTCGATGACGAACGCCAGATACAGGGTGGCGTTCACCGACTCCAGCACACGATCGACATGCTCGGGCGGGCGAGCCAGCACCTGAACCGAGTACGCCACCAGGAACAGGGCCGCGATCCCGGCCAATGGCCACTCGACACGCTGTTCCCAGCGTTCCAGTCGGCGATTGTGCGTTCGTTCAGGGGGAGCGGACGACATCGCCGGTCTGCATACCCATCGCAGCCCGGGACTTAACGTCGCGGCCGCTACAGGTTGATCGGATCCGACGGATCCGGCGTCTTCGTCGTATCCCGCAACCCTGCCTTGAACTGCATCGCACGGTACGGCCACCCGTCGGCGGTGTTCCACTGCGAGACCACCAGTCCCACACCGCCTTCGATGTCGAGTCGAGATCCGGGCAGCACGTAACCGCCGTACAGCTGCGCGACCCGATTCGCCACGTGGTCCTCGCCATGCCACGCCGAGCCGAGCACCGGCGTCTGCAACGGCGTCGTATGCAGGTTGGCCACAGGCGATTCCACGACCCGGTAGCCCAGCGCATACTTCGATGCGAGAAACCCGCCGAGAATCCACTTGCCCCGGGCCACCCGGCGGAACGTCAGCTCTCCCCACTTCTCACCGACCGGGGTGATCGGCGTGGCCACCTCACCCCACCTCCAATGTCCGCCGGCCAAACCCCAACTCGCGTAGCGCGTTCGGTCACCGATGTTCGAGGGCCGCACGCGCATCAGGATGATGCCCTTGTCGCGCTGAAAACCCGTGGCCACGACATAAACCCAGCCGTCGTCGGGGTCGAAGTCCCACGACCAGCACTGCGCATGGCCGTCGTGGCGCGCGGCCGGGAACTTCGCCTGGCGCCCCATGGGCGCCCACGAGACACCGCTGTCGTCGGAACGCCAGATCTCCGTCCATGCGACGTTGCCGAAGCCGCGGTTGACGATGGCGTGCAGATAGATCGAGTCGTCGACACGAAGCAGATCGGAGGGGATAACGGTGCTGACGCCGCCGCGGGTCCACCCCGTGGACGCGTCGTCGTGGATGTAGTGCCACAGCTGTCGGGCGTAGTCGGGGTCGGCTCCGCCGGCCCGCTCGTACACGATTTCATGGTCGGCGTCGCCGGTGCCGATCAGCACGACTGGTGAGCGCCAGTCCCCCTCGCCGACCTTGCGACCCGAGAAGGTGTCGCCGAAGACGGACACCAGCTTTCCGTTCGGCGCGACGACCGATGCCCCGAGATCGGCGCAGGTAACCCCCCAGCGCTCGGTAAGGCCCGGACCGGTCAGGTCGACGACCTTCCCGTTGAGCAGCGGAACTACCGCGCGCGTGCGTGGGCCGAGACCGCGACCCGCCTGCCGGCCGATCGAGGACTCGCCGGCCAACTCAGAAACAGCGGCGCAAGCCGCCCGGCTCACACTGCAGCGGGTACTGGGTGACGGGGATCGACAGCGGCCGGTTGAACTTCAGAGTCAACGGCGCAACGACCATCGCGGGCGAGTCGCGGCACTCATCGCCGTGCAGCACCTTCATCTCGCCGGTCAACGAATACCCGTCGAATCGGAAGATCATCTGTTGCGGTGCTGTGCTGCCGTCGGGGCAGGTGCGCTTGGAGTCGTTGTAGACGAATTGCCACATACCGTCGACCATGCGTGCATCACGGCCGGCCAGGTTCGACGGCCCCACCTTCAACGTGCACGCGACCGGCAGCAGCAGCGGATCACGCAGGTCGCCCACCGTCGGCACGCAGATCGGCCAGATCTCCCAAGTGCTTTGCGCCTGCCCGTCGATGTTGACGTCGTAAACGCCCTCCGGAGTGCCCGGCGCCCTGGCTGCCGGGCCCTGCGCCTGAGCCGGTGCAACGACCCCGAGGGCGGTGGCAATCCCGAGGAGGGCCACGACAAGCCCCTTTACGAACCTCACGATGGCACCCCTTCACACGGCAACAGACCTTGAATCCCGTGCAGTATTCCAGTGCGCAGGCTGGTCCGTCACCCCTTTCACCACGCCCGGCGTTTCAAGCCCCGCGCCGAGCGGGTAGATGCGTTCGGGGTGATGGCGATGAGACGACTGGCGGTGTGGGTCGCTGTCGTCGCCCTTTTGTGCGGCCTTACTGCGTGCTCGACCGGCCAGCGGGTGGATCTCGGCGGTGAGTCGTCCGGCAACCTCATCGCCGCCATCGCGGGCGAACCCGATCAGCTCGACCCCCACAAGACCAGCGCATACTTCTCGTTCGAGGTCCTCGAAAACGTCTTCGACACGCTGGTCGAACCGGATGCCAACCTCGAGATGCGACCGGCACTGGCCGAATCGTGGACCGTCAGCCCCGACCAGCTGGTCTGGACGTTCCGCCTGCGGCCGCGTGTCACCTTTCACGACGGCAGCCCGTTCACCGCGGACGATGTCGTGTACTCGTATCGCCGCATCATCGACGAGCAGCTGACCAACGTCGACAAGTTCAGCGCAGTCACCGATGTCAGCGCCCCCGACGCCGAGACCGTCGTGATCCGTCTCGAGCAGCCGACACCGAACCTGCTGACCAACATCGGCGGCTTCAAGGGCATGGCGATCGTGCAACGTGCCAATGTCGAGAGCGGCGAGATCGCCACGCATCCGATTGGTACGGGCCCGTTCTCGTTCAGCGGTCAGAAGAGCGGCGATTCCATCACCCTCAAGGCGAATCCGTCGTTCTGGGGTGGCCCGCCGAGCGTTTCGGGGGTGACGTACCGCTTCATCTCCGAGCCGACGACGGCGCTTTCGGCGCTGCAGGCCGGCGAGGTCGACTGGACCGACTCGATCCCGCCTCAACGGGTGGCGCAGCTACGCGACGACGACTCGGTGAACCTGGCCGTCACCGCAAGCAACGATTACTGGTATCTCGCGCTCAACGAGGCGCGCAGACCCTGGAAGGACGTGCGGGTCCGTCAGGCCGTCGCCTTTGGCATCGATCGGGACGCGATCGTGACCGCCACCAGTTACGGCACCGCTGCGGCGAACCAGCTCGCGATCCCCGAGGGCAATCCCTGGTACACCGACTATCACCGCTACGGCTACGACATCGAGAAGGCCAAGGGTCTGCTGCAGGAAGCTGGGGTGACCGACACCGACCTCGACATGCTGGTCACCAGCGAATACCCGGAGACGGTGACGGCCGCGCAGGTCATCGCGGACAACCTTGCGCCACTTGGCATCACGGTGAGCATCCGCACCGTCGACTTCGCCACCTGGCTGGACGAGCAGAACAACGGCAACTTCGACATGCTCATGATGGGCTGGCTCGGCAATATCGATCCCGACGACTTCTACTACGCACAGCACCACACCGACGGCACCAGCAATGCTCAGAAATTCTCCGATCCGGAGGTCGACCGACTGCTCGACGCCGGACGGGTCGAGACTAATCGCGAAGCGCGCGGCGATGTTTACGCCCGCGCGGCGACGAAGATCGCCGACGAGGTCAGCTACATCTACCTCTACAACCCATCCGTGATCCAGGCGTGGAACACCAACGTCTCCGGCTTCGAGTCACGGCGCGACGGCGCAGTCCGGTTCCGCCACGTCGAACTCAATCAAGGCCAGACACAGTGACCCGCTTCGTGACTCATCCGATCGTGCGTTTCCTGGCGCGCCGGCTGGCCTACTCGGCGGTCGTCCTGCTCGGCGTGCTGATCGTGGTCTTCGCGTTGGTGCACCTCGTACCTGGAGACCCGGTGCGTATCGCGTTGGGCACGCGCTACAGCCCGCAGGCGTACGAGGCCTTACGGTCGGCGAGCGGTCTCGACAAGCCCATCGTCGAACAATTCTTCGGCTACGTCGGTTCGGCGCTGACCGGAGACCTCGGCGTGAGCTTCCGCAACGGCGACCCGGTGACGGTGATCCTGTTGGAGCGACTGCCCGCGACGGTATCGCTCGCCGTGGTCGGCATCGTCATCGCGCTTTTGATCGCACTGCCGGCGGGCATCTGGTCGGCACTGCACGAGGGTCGCGTCAGCGACGCGATCATCCGGGTCGCCAGCCAGTTCGGAGTGTCGGTGCCGGACTTCTGGATGGGCATCCTGCTGATCGCGCTGTTCGCGACGACGCTCGGCTGGCTTCCGACGTCGGGGTACCAACCGCTGCTGGACGATCCGGGTGGCTGGCTTCGCCACATCGTGCTGCCCGCGCTGACGGTGGGGCTGGTCGCCGGCGCGATCATGACCCGGTATGTGCGCTCGGCGGTGCTGGAGGTCGCGTCGATGGGATACGTCCGCACCGCGAGGTCGAAGGGTCTGTCGCCGCGGGTCGTGACGTTTCGGCACACCGTGCGCAACGCGCTCATCCCGGTGCTGACGATCACCGGCATCCAGCTCGCGACGATCCTCGGCGGCGTCATCGTCGTCGAGGTGGTGTTTGCGTGGCCCGGCCTTGGCCGCCTCGTGTACAACGCGGTGGCGACTCGCGACTACGCCGTGATTCAAGGCGCGGTGCTGCTCATCGCCGCGCTGTTCCTGCTCATCAACCTGATCGTCGACGCGCTGTACGCGGTCGTCGACCCGAGGATCCGGCTGTCATGACCGCCGACACCGATACGCGGGTGTCCTCGTGGCGCCTGCTGCTGGGCAACCCCGTCACCGTTGTCAGCGGGGCGATCCTCATCGTCATCGCCGTCGTAGCGCTCACCGCGAATTGGATTGCGCCCTTTGGCGTCAACGATGTCAATGTGCCTGACGCGCTCCAGGGTCCCAGCGGCGCGCACTGGTTCGGCACCGACGAACTGGGCCGCGACGTGTTCTCCCGCGTGCTCGTCGCAACGCAGGCATCGCTACGGGTTGCGGTGATCAGCGTCGCGTTCGCTGTCGTCGTCGGCGTGACCATCGGCGTCGTGTCCGGTTACCGCGGCGGCTGGCTGGACACGATCTTCATGCGCGTCGTCGACGTCATGTTCGCGTTCCCCGTCCTGCTGCTAGCCCTCGCGGTGGTCGCGATTCTGGGCCCCGGTATGACGACCACGATCCTCGCGATCGGCATCGTCTACACGCCGATCTTCGCCCGAGTCTCGCGCGCCAGCACGCTGAGTGTTCGTGTCGAACCCTATGTTTCGGTGTCCCGCAGCATGGGCACCGGTCACCTCTTCATTCTCGGCAGGCACATCGTGCCGAACATCGCCGGACCGCTGGTAGTGCAGACGTCGTTGTCGCTGGCGTTCGCGATCCTGTCGGAGGCGGCACTCTCGTTCTTGGGTCTCGGCATTCAGCCCCCGCAGCCGTCGCTGGGTCGGATGATCTTCGACTCGCAGGGGTTCGTCACCATGGCGTGGTGGATGGCGGTCTTTCCCGGCGCCGCGATCTTCGTGACGGTGCTCGCGTTCAACCTACTGGGCGACGGTCTGCGTGACGTCCTCGATCCCAAGCAGCGCACCATGATCGAGGCACGGAGACAGCAGTGAGTGATCCGACCCTGACCGTGCGCGATCTACGGGTGCGCATCGGCAGACGCGAGATCGTGCACGGCATCTCATTTGACGTGGCACCCGGGCAGACGCTGGGCATCGTCGGCGAGTCCGGATCGGGCAAGACGATGTCGGTGCTCGCGGCGACCGGACTGCTGGACGCCCCTGGCGCCTCGGTGTCCGGTACGAGCACTCTGACCGGGGACGTCGAACTCGTCGGCGCATCTGATCGGCTGTTGCGCAGCGTGCACGGCGGCCGGATCGGCTTCGTCTTCCAGGATCCGGGCACGTCGCTCAATCCCCTGCTCACCCTCGAACGACAAATCACCGAATCCCTTGAGACACATCGTCGTATGACGCGCAGGCAGGCCCGTGACCGGGCCATCGAACTGCTGGAGGCGGTCGGACTGCCCGACCCCGAGACGCGTCTGCACGCCTACCCGCATCAGCTGTCCGGCGGACAGAAGCAGCGCGTGATGGTCGCGATCGCCATGGCGTGCGATCCAGAACTGTTGGTCGCCGACGAACCGACCACCGCATTGGACGTGACGACGCAGGCGCAGATCGTCGAGCTGGTGCGGGATCTGCAGCGCGACTTCGGCACCGCCGTAGTGTGGATCAGCCACGACCTCGGCGTGATCGGCCAGATCGCGGACGAGGTCACCGTGTTGCAGGACGGCTACGCCGTGGAGCAGGCACCCGTGCTCGAGGTATTCGATCGCCCCCAGCATCCGTATACGCGCGAACTGTTGCGGGCCCGCCCCGTCGTCGGCGCCGACGGTCCCCCACCGCCCGCCGACGACGCCGAAACACTGCTCAATGTCCAGGGCCTCGATGTGCGATTCGAGGTGAACACGCCGGTCGGAGCGTCGGTGGTCCAGGCGGTGAAGGGGCTGTCGTTCGCGATCCGCCGCGGCACGACCCTCGGCCTCGTCGGTGAATCGGGTTCGGGTAAGTCGACGGTCGCCGCCACGCTCACCGGCCTCGTCAAACCCGATGCGGGCACAGCGAAACTAGGCGACTCCGACATATTCGGTGTGCGGGGATCCGCCGAGAAAGCACTGCGCAGGCGGATCAGTCTGGTGTTCCAGGATCCGTTCTCGACATTGAATCCCCGCAGCCGGGTCGGCACGGCGATCGAGGAACCACTGCGGGTGCACCGCGTGGTAGAGGGCAAGAGGGCGCGCCGGGCACGTGTCGACGAGCTGCTCGAACTCGTCGGACTGCCAACGTCGTTCGCGTCCCGGTATCCGCACGAGCTGTCCGGCGGTGAACGACAGCGGGTCAGCATCGCGCGGGCCTTGGCCGGCGAACCCGAGCTGCTCGTCCTCGACGAAGCGACTGCGTCGCTGGATGTTTCGGTGCAGGCGCGGGTCCTGGATCTGCTTGCTCGGCTGCAACAGGATTTGGGATTGACGTATCTGTTCATCGCCCACGACCTCGCCGTCGTACAGCAGGTCAGCCACGACGTCCTGGTGCTGCGGGGCGGTGAGGCCGTCGAGTACCGTTCCGCCGCCGAGCTGTTCAGCGCCCCCGAACACGACTACACCCGAAAGCTACTCGCCGCGGTGCCTCCGGAGCGACCCCGGGCCTGCACCTGACCCGCCTGTGCCTAAGGTGTCGCCATGACTCAGCTCAGCGACAAGGTCGCATTGATCACCGGCGTCTCGTCCGGATTGGGCGCCGTCGTGGCGCAGGTCTTCGCGGAGCGGGGGGCGAAAGTCTTCGGCATCGCGCGCCGGGCGGACGAGATGGCGACGGTGTTCGAGACGGTGCCCGGCGGCAAGTATGCGTCGGTCGACATTTCGTCACCGGAAGCCTGCCGGGATGCCGTGGCGCAGACCGTCGAGGAGTTCGGCCGGCTCGACGTGCTGGTGAATGTCGCGGGCTTCCACCAGATGCGGCACACGACGACAATGACCGACGAGGAGTGGAACCGCGATCTCGCAGTGAACCTGAACGGGCCGTTCTACCTGTGCCGCGCGGCGCTGCCCCACCTTTTGGAGACCGGCGGCAACATCGTCAACGTCACGTCCATCGCCGGCGTGGAGGGCGAGGTCTACTCCGCCGGCTACTGCGCGGCCAAGCACGGACTGGTCGGGCTGACCCGTGCGCTGGCCGTCGAGTACACCAAATCGAACATCCGGGTCAACGCGCTCTGCCCGGGCGGCATGCCGACCCCGCAGGCGACGGAGTTCACCGCGCCCGAGAACGCCGACTGGGATCTGATCATGCGCATCGCGTCCCCGCGCGGCTTCATGGAACCTTCCGACGTCGCGAAGGCGATCGCGTTCCTCGCCAGTGACGACGCCGCCGCCATCCACGGTGCGGTGTACCGGATCGACAACGGAAAGGGCGCCGGCTGAACCGGCGCCCTTTCGCAGTCGAACTCGGATCAGATGCCCTGGTTCCTTCGGCGGCCGAGGAACCATGCCAACCCGATCGCACCGAAGCCCAGCGTCCCGATGACGCCGGCCGACACCATCAGGAAGATGTCGCGACCGGACAGGCCTCCCGTCGACGTGTCGTCGGACGCCAGTCGCAGGCGGTAGTCACCCGGCAGCGGGCCTTCGGCGGGCGCCTCGAGGCCGGGGAACTGCTGGGTGCGGTGCACCTCGAATTGCCGTTCACCGGTTGGTGACTGGTTCCAGACACCCCACGCGGGGGTGACACCGTCGAGCAGCACCTTGCGCTCACCGAATTGCGGGTCGTCGCCCACATCGACGATGCGGTTGACCCGGAACGGCTCATACCGTGCGTTCGAGTAGTTCACGAAGACCGGCACATTGTCGTAGCGCATCACCGGCGGCGGGGGCGGCGGCGGAGGCATTCCGACACCGGGGTAGTAGCCACCGCCGAAGAAGCTTCCGACCGCGATGTTGGACACGGCTTGCGCGACGTTGGCGGCCGCGACGACCGGGGCCAGCAGGGCGGCGGTGAAGCTGTACGCCGCGTACTGGGCGGCCTCGAAGACCATCCGGCCCAGCGGCGGGACGACCATGATCCGCGGCGTCATCTCGTACATGTAGACGATGCGCACCGGGTTCCGATACGGGTTCAGGATGATCGGCCGGTAGTACTCGTCGTACTGCACCCAGTCCGGTCGCCACTGCCGCACCGGGCTGATCAGCTCAACCGGCGGGTCGACGGCGAAGTTCGTGGTCGCGCTCGTGTTGACGTCGAGGCCGGGGAGCTTCAGGCTCGTCGAGATCTCGCTCGAGAACGACGCGAGCTCCGGCTCGGGCGCCGGCGCGGGGATCTTCTCGTCGACCGGCGCTGCCTTGCTGGCGAGTTGGACATCCTCGACGGGCGCGTCCAGCTGCTGAGGCTCGACGGTCTCGATTTCCTTGGCGGTCTGCTCGATGGAGACCGTCGGGGTCTCGGACTCGTCGCTGCTCGTCTCGGACGCAGTCGTCTCGGCCGACTCACTCGTCGAGGTCTCGCTGGGCGAGGTCGTTCCGCTGGTCTCCGTGCTCGACTCCGCTGCCTCCGACGACGGAGTGGAGGTCGACGCGGACGACTCCGCCGCCTCGCTCGGGCTGGTGGCCGTGGTAGCCGCGGTCGAGGACTCGGGCGACTCGGCCGCGGTGGTGGCCTCGGCCGACGATTCTGGCGTCGACGTGCCCGGCGCGGGCGTGATGGGGGCCTGAGAGGCCGTCGTCACGTCTTCTTCGCTCGGCTCGGCCGGCGCGACAGTCGTCACCGGAGGCACTGTGGTCACCGGGGCCTGCGGCTCGGGCGTCGACTCGACCTCGGCGGGCGCCTGAGTCTGCGGTGCCTGAGTCTGCGGTGCCTGAGTCTGCGGTGCCTGGGTCTGCGGTGCCTGGGGCACCACGGGGGCCGGCGCCTCGGCGGGGGCCTGCGGGGCCTCCTCGACGGGCTCGGGCGCCGAAACCTCAGGCTCGGGGGCGACCACGGTAGTGGTCACCCCGCTGTCGTCACCGGGCTGGGCGATCGCTGGGGCCAATCCCCCAGTCAGTGCGGTCAGTGAAATGACGACGCCAGTCGCCAGCACAGCGACGACGCCTCGCTTCGAGCAAAATTCGAGGGGTGCACCCACGTTTATCGACTCCTTCAATTCCCCCGACGAGTTGCCTGGACCAGGAGCGGTCGCTGCGCTGATCTCAGAAGGTTCATCGCTCGTCCGACTCAGGTGTTACACACCGGCCCAAGACGGACCTACGGACGTCGGCGGCGCGCGGCGAAGACGGCCAGGGCAATGCCGATGATCGCGATGATCGGCCCGAGGACCGACCAGGTGGTGGTGTTGGTCATCGGGCTGTCGCTGACGATGACGCCGAAGCCCTGCAGGGTGAACACGATCCCGAAGAATGCGACGAGCAAGCCCAGCACGATGATGGCGATCCGCATGACTTTACCCTACGGTTTCCATCCAGCCGGATACGCAGATGGTGGCCGCCGCGCTGGCGCGAGAGACGCGGCTAGCGGCGGCGCGCCAGGTACTTCTGGTATGCCTCGGCCGCCGCGGCCAACTCCGGCCGCGCATCGAGCAGCGGCTGCATCTTCCTGCGTGCCTCTTCCCGCTTGTAAGGCAGGAACTCGGTCGGGAAGTTGCCTTCGTGGCGGGTATAGCCGCCCAGCACGCGGCGGGCGACGGTCGCCTTGTGCACCTCGTCGACACCGTCGGCGATGCCCATCGTGGGCGCGGCCGCATACATGGCCTGGATCGGGGTGAGGTCGGTGGTGCCCAGCGATCCGAGGATGTGCAGCGCGTTGAACGACACCTCGCGCAGCACCTTGGCCATCGTGAACTTGACGGCGGCGATCTCGGTGCGAGCCTCCTGGGTGGAGGTGTTGTCGATCTTCCACGCCGTCTCCAGGACGAAGAGGCGCAGCATCTTGATCATCGCGTAGGACTCGGCGATCTTCTCCTGCACCATCTGGTGGTCGGAGATGAGCTTGCCGTGCGACTCGCGCGACAGCGCCCGCTCGCACATCATGTCGAAAGCGAGGTTGCACTGTGCGATGGTGCGCATGGCGTGGTGTATACGGCCGCCGCCAAGACGCCTCTGCGCCAACGTCTTTGCGCCATCTTCGGGACCGAGAAGATGGTCCAGCGGCACCCGGACATCGCGGTAGATGATGTGGTTGTGGTTGCGTGGCTCGGGCATGATCTCCACACCCGGCGTGTCACGGGGAACGACGAACATGCCGTTGGTGCACATCACGAAGAGGATGTCGGCGACCCGGCCGGCCGACGTGAACCACTTCTCGCCGTTGATGACCCATTCGTCGCCGTAACGGACGGCGGTTGTCTTGAAGAGGTTGGGATCGCTGCCGCCCTGCGGTTCGGTCATCGAGTAGGCCGAGAAGATGTCCTGATGCAGCAGCGGTTTGAGCCACCGCTCCTTCTGCTCGTCGGTCCCGTAGGCGGCAAGCATCTCCATGTTGCCGGTGTCCGGCGCGGAGGCACCGAACATGTGTGGGGCTCCGGCGTAGCGACCGATGACCTCGTTGAGCAAACCGAGCTTCAGCTGGCCGAAGCCTGGGCCGCCGAGCTCCTCATCGAGGAAGATCGCCCACAGGCCCTGATCCTTGACCTCCTGTTGCAGTTCGCGCACATAGGCTTTTATCGCGGGATCAGGCAGACGCACGGCGTGCGGGAAGATGTGGTCGAGCGGCTCGACCTTCTCCTCGCAGAATTCCTTGACCCAGTCGAGCTTGCGCTGAAACTCCGGTTCGGTGCTGAAATCCCAGGCCATTCAAATCCCCTCGACATCTGTTCCGCGCCGCCGACATCAGTAGTTGTCCACGAGACGCTACGCCGCACCGATCGGGCCAATCGACGGCGCTCACACGTACCTGCAAGGGCCGGAGGTTTGAAATTGACGGATCGGGCAAATCACATGTGCGTTAGTTCCAACGCGATACATACAAGAGAAGAGCGTGAGCATGATTATCCTCGGCATCATCCTGTTGTTGATCGGCTATTTCACCAGCCTGTCGATCCTTTACACCATCGGCGGAATCCTCGTGGTGGTTGGTGTCGTCCTGTGGATCCTCGGTGCAGTTGGTCGCCCGGTCGGCGGCCGAAAAGTTTGGTTCTAGCGCAGGAGGCATAGGGGCGGCGCTCAGCGATATCCGCGCCGCAGGAGATGTTTGGCGCCGGCATTCATCGCGGCCGGCGTCGCCATATCGAAGTCGAACGCATTGGCCAGTCGGGCGGTGATTCCAAAAGCCAGACCGACGGCCAATGCGTCTTCGATCTGTGCCCGGGTGACGCCGGCGTCGAGCGCATTCCGCATGTCGTCTATACCTATCGCCTGCCCGCCGCTCAGCTTGGCGAGCATACGCAGCGTGGCGCGAAGGGGTTCGTCGATCGGCGCGGTGTCCAGATCCGCAAGGCTGGCAGCGACTTTCGTGGCGTCGCCGAACCACAGGGTCGACGTAGCAGAATGCGCGGCGACGCAGAACGGACTATCCACGCCCTTGGCGACCACAGCCGCCATCAGTTCCCGGTCGCCAACCGACCAGTCCGACGGCCCGCGCATCGCCTCATGGGTGAGGGCGCCGGCACCGTAGAAGTCGGGACGGTAGAACGCCAGCTTGACGGCGTCGACCGCGGGATGCCCACTGACCACCCGGATGATGGCGAGCAGGGCTTTCGTCGGCAGGCGGTGGCCACGGTCGAGGATTTCGAGCCTCATCGGGAGCCGCCGGTTTCGCCGGTCGCGGCCGCCAACGCCGCGAGCGCGCCGGTGTATTCGCGGTCCGCCTGGCCAATCGCGGCGCACACCACGATCTCGAAAATTTGGTCTTCGCTCAGTCCTTGGGCGCGGGCGGCGTCGAAGTCGCCGTCGCTGACGAGGTCGGCGTGGCGAGCCACCTTGTCGACCAGGGATTGCAACGGCTCGTCCAACCCGGTGGCCTCGTATGCCGCGCGGCGCATCGGCAGCGGCGCGGTCCCGCCGCTGCCGAGGACGCGATCGACGAGCTCGTCGTGCAGTCGTGAGATGTCGGTCATCGTCGCGATCTCCTTTCAGTGGGTCGACGCGATACGGCGCTGGAGCAGTTCTTGTTCGGCGGGGTTCGCGGTCAGCCCGAGGGCGCGACGATCGGAATCCCTGGACTCCTCGAACCGGCCGAGTTCGCGCAGCAGGTCGGCGCGGGCCGCGTGGTAGAGGTGAAAGCGGTCGAGTTCGCTTGCGAGCGCGTCGAGTTCAGTCATCGCCGCCTCTGCCCCCGACAGATAGCGAAGCGCGATGCTGCGGTGCAGCCGGGTCACCGGCGACGGAGCGAGGTGAAGCAGCATGTCGTACAGGAGCACGATCTGTTCCCAGTCGGTGTGCTCCCACGATTCGGCTTCGGCATGGCAGGCGATGATCGCGGCCTGCAGTTGATAGGGGCCTGCGCGTTGCAGTTTGGCGGCGCGGGTCAATATTCGGGTCGCCTGTGCGATCGCGGCACCGTCCCACAACGAGCGGTCCTGCTGCGGCAACAGGACAAGGTGGCCGTCGACGTCGAATCGCGCCGCCGCGCGCGCACGGTGCAGCCGGATCAGCGCCAGCAGACCCGCCACCTCGGGCTCGGTGGGCATCAGGGTGTGCAGCAGTGCGGCCAGCCACTCCGCATCGTCAACGAGGTCACGCGAATGCACCTGCTCGGCGGTGCCCAGATATCCCTCGTTGAACAGTAGATAGATCACCGCGAGGACGCCCGTCAGGCGCGCTGCCAACTCGTCGTCGGCCGGGATACGGTACGGGATCCCAGCCTCGGCGATCTTTCGCTTGGCACGCGTAATCCGTTGTGCCATTGTCGTTTCCGGTACCAGGAACGCACGTGCGATCTGGGCCGTGGTCATACCGCAGACGGCCCGAAGGGTGAGGGCGATCTGCGCCTCCTGCGGAAGTGCAGGGTGACAACAGGTGAAGATCAGCCGCAGCCGCTCGTCGGACTGCGGCTGGATCGTCCACTCCAGCTGCGCCAGCTTTCCCAGGTAGTTGGCATCGCGCCGGAGCGAGTCGAGGCCCCGGCGCCGCGCAACGGTGAACAGCCAGGCATCGGGACGCTCAGGAATCCCGTCGACCGGCCAATGTCGCAGTGCCGCAAGCACGGCGTCCTGCACCAGATCTTCGGCGGCGGCGAAGTCGCCGGTCACGTGCATCAGCGACGCGGCCAGCCGGCCCGCGTGTTCTCGCACCACACCGGCCAACCTGGCCGTTACCGCCTCACTCACACGGCCTCGAATTCGATGGGACGGATCTCGACGACGGGGCACCCCGGCCACGTCTTGACCACGCGCAGCGCCTCGTCCAGATCCGTGACCTCGATCTCGAGGTAGCCGCTGACGACCTCTTTGCCCTCGACGAATGGCCCGTCGACGATGACCGGTTCGCCGCGATCGAATCGCACGGTCGTGGCGGTTTCGGGCGACTTGAGTCGGCTGCCACCACGCAGCTTGTCTGCGTGGGTGGCGAACCATTCGTTGACGCGAGCGTGCGCCCGCTCACGCTCGGTGGCGCCCAGGGCCGCCATCTCGTTGGCGAATTCTTCGGTCTCGACGAACAGCAGCACATATTTCACCGCTGACTCCCCTCGTTGTCGGGATGTCCTTCATTCCTACAACCAAGACGATCGGCGGCACCGCCGATACGACATCCGCGCAGCCGACACGGTCGACATCGATTCCTGACAGACTCGGGCGGTGATCGGACACCGGCTACGGACGTTACTCAGCCTTGCGGCCGCAATGTGCGTACTCGCCGGCTGCACGCCGAGCCCTCCACCGGAGCCCTCACCTGTACCGACGTCCGCACCCACCACCGTCCCCGTGCAGCCGATGGACCAGCCGACATCGCCGGGTCCGCCGGCAGCGCCCGCCGGAGCGCAACCGAAGATCTCGTCCGATCCGGCGCAACTGGCCGACGACCTGGTGGCCGACGAGCGAACGCTGCGAAACCCGTCGACGCCGGAGCCGGCGCTGACGTCGGCCGCCCGCCGTCAGCAGGCCGCCTATCGCGCGATCGGACGCAACCCCGACTGGGATCCGATCATCCGTCCTCGGATTCCGCCGGAGCTCGTCGCGACGTATGACCGCAACGTCGACGCTCGGCGTCAGCTGTATCCGATGACCGAGGTGAACGACACCGTTCCGGCGTGGCGGATCGTCGCGCCGGCTCCGGCGGACGCGTTGTTGGCTCACTACCGCAAAGCCGAGGCGGCCACCGGCGTCCCCTGGAACTACCTGGCTTCGATCCATCTCATCGAGACCCGGTTCGGCAGCATCGAAGGCACCAGCACCGCCGGCGCACAGGGTCCGATGCAGTTCCTGCCGTCCACGTTCGAGGCCTACGGCGACGGCGGCGACATCCACTCACTGCGGGACAGCATCATCGCGGCGGGCCGCTACCTGGCGGCCAACAACTTCGCCGGCAATCCGGACAACGCGATCTTCCGGTACAACAACTCGGATCGGTACGTGCGCGCAGTGCATGACTACGCCGAGGTCTTGGCGGCCGACCCCGCCGCGTTCGCCGGCTACTACCGATGGGATGTCTACTACCGCACGACCGCCGGTGACGTCCTGCTGCCGATCGGCTACGTCTCGACGACGCCTATCCCGGTCCAGGCCTACCTGGCCGACCACCCGCAATAGCTAGACGACCATCAACGGCCGCCGCCGATGCGCGGCGAGCGGCAGGTCTCCCTCGAGCATCGTTGGTAGCGCGGACATCTTGCCGAACAGTCGTACTTGCCCAACCCAGCAGTTCGAGCCGCGAAAGCTCGGCTGATACCAGTAGACCCGCAGTCCTGCTTCGACGGCGGCTTGCACACCGACCCTGCTGTCTTCGACCGCGATCGCCGCATCCGGCTCGAGTCCGAGGTCTTGGATCGCGGCTAGGTACAGATCGGGTGCGGGCTTCCAGGTTCGGTACTCGTAGGCAGAGAAATGCGCTCCGGGAAAGTGGCGCAACAGCTTTGTGCGTGACAGTCGGTCGTCGATCGTGTCAACCGGCGAGTTCGACACCACGAATTTCGGGTGATCGATCCGGCCCAGCGCGGCGTCGACACCGGGGACGCATCGCAGACGTCGCTCCAAAAAATACTCGGCGAGCTGGCGCACACGAGGGTATGCGTCCGCAGGCACGTTGACGCCGATGTGGGCGCAAAGCATGTCGATCGCTTCCTGCATGCGCCGATCGGTGACCAGGTCGTGGATGTCCGGCGCGAGGATTGTGCCTCCCAGCTGTCTGGCGAAGCATTGCATCGCAAGCGCTTCCGCGTCTTGGGAGTCGACGAGAGTGCCGTCCAGATCGAAGAGGATGGCGACATCGGAATAGTTGCTCATGTCATTACCAAATTTCTATTAGTTGATGGATGTTCAGACGAGCGCAGGCGCACCGATGTCGATGTGCGTACCGCTCGTATTTGGCTCTGAGCTCGGTCACTGCTTGCCGCACGTCGGTGACGTGCGGGCCATCGTTGGGAGTCGTTGGCGGCGTAAAGATCACGTCGGTGTGCTGTTCCGTCATGGGGTAGAACGCTATGAACGTTGCGATCACGTCGGTATAGGCCGATCGGCCCATCAGCCTGGTGAAACCGCTGTCCCCCAATCGGTGGACACGGGCCCTCTCCGCTGCGACGGCCGATCAGCGGATATCCGCCAAGCTCGCGGGGGCGAACGCGCCTGCTGCGAGATTGCTGCCGTCAAACGGGCGTTATACCGAGCACGCTGCGACGACGTACGTCACAATACGAAGGCCAACGTCTCCCCCGGAGGGATCGGATCGTGGGGTCTTCCAGGATGGCCGCTACTAGGCCAGATCTCAGCGAGCGGTCTTCTTCGGCCACGATGATCGTCGCGGTGCCGCTCGCGATTGCCGGTTTCGGAGGGATGGCCACGCGCCCATCGCTGTTCGCGCCTCTGCTCGCGCTGGCCGCGGTTCTCTTAGTCGTCAGCGAAATGATCGTGGACAAGCAAAGGATCCGGAAGCACCGTAAGCGGGGCGGGGGTCGGCAACAGCAGCGTCGCGGCGACCGAGGATGGCGGGCCAAGCCGAATCTGCCCCAGCGCGAACGGGAAACGCGGGCGCGGGCCGAAGCCGCCGAAGCCCAAGCCCTGGCTGCCGAGACGCGGGCGCGGGCCGAAGCCGCCGAAGCTCAAGCGTTGGCCGCCGAAGCCGACGCGCTCGCCGCCGAAGCCGAAGCGCTGGCCGCCGAGGCGCGAGCGCAGGCAAAAACCGCCGAGGCCGAAGCCCTCGCTGCCGAAACCGAAGCGCTGGCCGCCGAGGCCAAGGCGCAAGCAGAGGCCGTCCAAGCTCAAGCCCGCGCCGCCGAAACCAAGGCTCACTCGCGCGCACGGACAGAGGCCGCCGAAACCGAAGCCCGCGCCGCTGAAGCCAGGAGAAAGGCAGAAGCCGCCGAAGCCCAGGTCCGCGCCGCGGAAGTCTGGGCACAAGCAGAAGCCGCCGAAGCGCAAGCCCGCGCCGCCGAGGCCAGAAAGCAAGCCGACGCCGCCGAAGCGCAAGCTCGCGCCGCCGAGGCCTGGGCACAAGCAGAAGCCGCGGAAGCGCGAGCCCGCGCCGCCGAGGTGGGTGCCTGCTTGCAGACTCAAGCAGAAGCCGCCAGAACCGAAGCCTGCGCCGCCGAGGCCAGGAAGCAAGCCGAGGCCGCCGAAGCCGAGGCCCGCGTCGCCGAGGTGTGGGCGGCGTCGGAAGCCGCCGAGGCCCGTGAGCGGGCGGCCGAGGCGCGGGCTCGGGCTTCGCAGCTGCGGCTGGAAGCCGAAGGCAGGACACGCTTTCGCCGCACGGACTGAGCATCGTCTGAGTTCCGTACGCCTGGAGCGTTCACGCCTACCTGGCCTACCATTCGCAGTGTCCAGCCACCATCAAAGGCCCTCAGCGGCAGGCGATCTGCGGCAACTCCTCGCGAGCATCGCGGGTAGCGCGGACATCTGGCCGACCCAGCAGTCCTCGACCGCGATCGCCGAGTCGTCGAGGAAACTGTGCAGCCACACATAGGGGCTGGCCTGTTGACTACCGAGCAGCGGGCGCAGAAGCCTTCAGCTGATGAGCGATAGGGCAGGTGCACTCCACGGGGTTTGGATATTGGCGAAATTCGATGAAAACGGGCCGCTACCCCCTGTGGTTTTGGCCTGCCAGACGCTAGCCTTGAGCACAGCACGGGATGGGGCAGGTTGCGTCCAATGGACTTCGAGTCGGTCCGCTGTCCCCTGTTAGACGGCCGCTGGTGCAACTGTGGTGTTAAACAGCCAGCACCAGGCTGGCCGCCGTCGAATCGCTGTGAGCACAGACGCAGCACTCGGGTTCGGATTCGGCGCGCGCGCCGACCTCAGCTCGATGCGAATTCATCAACGCGTCGTCGAGGGTGCGGTACACGTCGACGATGGTGTCGATCCCGATCATTTTGAGCGGCCGACCGGTGGAAGGACCATCCGCAACGACGCCGAATCGCGCTGACGGTGCGATCTCTCGGTGCGCGGTGACCAGCACGGTCATTCCCACTGAGGCCAGAAAGTCGACCCGCGACAGATCTACGATCAGCGCCGCCGGCTTTTTTCGGGCAGCGGCCTCGATCGCGTCGGCCAGTTTGTGCGCGGTAGCCAGGTCCAGGTCTCCGCATACCGCCACTACGACGCCACGGCCTACCCAGTGCTCTGCGACGCCGAACTCGATCGTCGGTGGATTCACGCTTAACCCTCTCCATGCACGAGTAAAGGGGTCGGTGACAACAGAGACCGGCCTCGGAGTGCTTTGAAGCCGATCCCTGTTGTGCATCAACCGATTAGCGGCTACGGACCGAGCTGCGCCGTCCGACGCTGATCCAGATCAGCAAGACAACGACGGCGCCGATGACGGAGCCGAGGATTCCCGAGGGCTGGAGGAAGCCCTCTGCGCCGTCCTTACCGAAGAGCAGGTAACCGAGGAATCCGCCGACGAAGGAGCCGACGACACCGAGGACAATGGTCATCACGACCGATATGTTCTGCCTGCCGGGGACCAGCAGGCGCGCCAGAGCGCCGGCAAGGAGCCCAATGACGAGAATGCTCAGGATGAGTCCGATCATGGCGATGAGCCTTTCTATTGAGCGCTGACTGCGCGCTTGGACCGGTCGGTCGAGCGGGGTGCTCGACGCTGCTATCAATGCAACACCCTTAAGGGGGGTGCTGATACACCCCTAAGTAGGTAATCTCAGGCCGATGGCATCGCCGCCGAACACTCCGATCACCGTCGCTCTCGTCGACGACTACGACGTCGTGCTGATGGGCGTGGCCAACATGTTCGACCGATACCGCGACCGTGTGGTCGTCGCGGAGATCGACTCCAACATGGGTCTGGAAGACGCGGTGGACATCGTCCTGTACGACTCCTTCGCCCAACCAGAATCCGATCACGAGGAGATCGCACACCTGGTTGCCAACCCGAGGGCACGCCGAGTTGTGGTCTACACGTGGAACTTTCACCCTGAACTCATCGAAAGCGCTCGACAACACGGCGCCCACGGCTACCTCTCCAAGACGCTGCCCGCGAGAGAATTGGTCGCCGCGCTGGAGGCCGTGCACGCCGGAGAGACGGTCATCAGCGACGTCCCGCCACGCGCCCGTAGCGCAGTCGGGCTTGATTGGCCAGGTCGTGGCGAGGGGCTCAGCGACCGGGAATCAGAGATTCTGGCACTCATCACCCAGGGCAAGAGCAACGCCGATGTCGCGACGTTGACGTATCTGAGTCCCAACACCATCAAGTCCTACATTCGGACGATCTACCGCAAGATCGGCGTCTCCAGTCGCACGCAGGCCGTCCTCTGGGGTGTCAATCACGGCTTCACGCCTGATCACAACCGCATCGAGCATTGGAAAGGCGGCCCTTAGCCCGATTCATCGGGCCTAGGCTTGCGTCGCGTTAAGAAACCTCCAAGATCACCGAACAACACTGCTCGTAACGGTTCCCGCATTGCGGAGCCAACCAAAAGTCCGAGCAGCGACGTCACGGTAATCGAATCGCCGCTCACCGAGGCGAGAGGACAAAGTCATGAGTGGTTACTGGAAGTCCGTCGAAGTCGCGGTGCCGGTCAACATGCATCCCGTGCACATCAACAGTTTCATCACCGCCGAGATTCACATCCTGGCCCGGCGAGACGGAGAGGCCGTTGCCAACGTGCGGATCGGCGCGCCCCGCGAGCCCCGCGGCGACTTCATCGCGTGGTCGGCGTCGTACCTGCCCGAACCGAAGGTGATTGCTGCCTGACGATGCCTCGCGGCAATTTCGACGAGAAATCCCTGCCGCGGTGAACAAGATCAATATCGGTCGCCAGCAGTCGAGCAGCACCCATTTTGTCGGCCGGCCGTAAGTACGCCGCGTCGAGAACGGTATCGATAGGCTCCTGAGGTGTCACGGGCAAGCCTGACGCGAAGCGAGCGTTGGACCAGCGCGGTCGCTCTGTTTGCTTGCGTGGCGTTGTTCTATGCGGCAGGTGCCGTGCTGTCCTGGGAATCCTTCGGTGCCGGGATCACCCCGGTGTTCTTCCCGCCGGCCGGCGTCACCTTGGCCGCGATGTTGCTGACGCCGCGCTCGCGGTGGCCAGTCGTCCTCGCCGCGATCATCGCCACAGAGTTGATGGTGGATCTCTACTACGGCGTCGGCATCGAGGTGGCGTTGGGCTACACGTTGGCCAACGCGGTGGAGCCAGTGATCGGGGCCTCTCTGGTATTGGCCTGGTGCAAAGGTCCACCCGACCTGCGGGTGCGCGGTGATCTAGCGAAGTTCATCGCCGGTGGCTGCGTGGCGGGTCCGCTCGTGGGTGGAATGATCGGCGGTGCGGTCGGCGCGGCATCCAACAACACGTCGTTAGCCACAACCGTGGTGCACTGGTGGGCAGGCGACGCAATCGGCGCTCTGGTAGTGGCTTCTCCGATCCTGCTGTGGGGCAAGCAATCTCACTTGCTGCGGAATCGACTCACCGAGACTGTGCTTGTGCTTGCGGTCGTCGCGGTGGTGTCGGTATTGGCGGCGTGGTTTGAAGTTCCACCGGCGCTGCCGCTGCTGCCGGTCATGGCGTGGGCGGCGTTGCGACTGGACGTGATCGGTGCGGCACTAGCCGGCGCGGTGGTGGGGTTCACTTTCAACTACGTGACAGGCACCGGGATCGGCGCGTTCAGACAATTCGACTTGGCGCCCTCGGCCGGATTGGTCGTAACGCAAATCTTCGTCGCGGTCATCGTGTTGACTGCCATGGTCATCGCCCAGGAAGCGTCAGGACGCATCGCGGCGGTCAGCGCGCGGGAAGCCGAGCGTCGCGAGCGCGACCGGCTTCAGATTCTTGCGGAATTGGCACAGCAACTCTCCGCCGCACTGACGCCGAGCCAGATCGGTGAGGCGGTCGTCAGGCAATTGTTCAATGACTCTGGGGCGCAGGCTGTGGCGGTCGGGCTGGTGAGTCCGGATGAACGCCGGCTGGAGTGGGCGGGCACAGCCGGATACCCGGAGATAGCACGCGAAAGGTTCGGCGCTGGAATTCCACTCGGTGAGCTGACGGCTGCCACTGAAGCTCTCGATACCGGACGACCCGTCGTCATCGGCAGCCCATCGGAGTACCAGCGGCGCTACCCCGACTATGGGGACCTGATGATTTCATCGGAGGCAGAGGCTCTCGTGAACTGGCCGCTGACTTCGGGCGACAAGTCGATCGGCGTGCTGGGTCTGATGTGGACGCGACCGCAACCGTTCGATGCAGCGCAGTTGGCGTACATCTCCGCGGTCGCGACCATGGTGGGGCAGGCGTTGGTGCGCGCGCAGGTCTACGCCGACGAGCATGCACGGGCAGCGGTCCTACAAGCTGCGGTGCTGCCGACCGAACCGGTCGACACCGCTGCCCATCTGGACGTGGCCGTCATCTACCAACCGGCTGACGTCCAACACGGGCTTGGAGGTGACTGGTACGACGTCATGAGTATGCCCAAGCAGCAGACGTACCTCGCTGTGGGTGACGTGGTGGGGCACGGCCTGCCTGCCGTCGAAGACATGGCTCAACTGCGCAGCGCTGGACGGGCAATGGCTTTGCAGGGGTTAGCCCCTTCACGAATACTCGCCGAGCTCAACACCTTCACCGCTCACGCGTGCCACGGCCGGTTCGCCACGATGGCTGTCATGATCGTTGACCCCACGACCAACTCCTTGTCGTACGGCCTGGCTGGGCACCCATTCCCGCTGCTACGTCGCGCGCGCGACGGGGAGGTCGTGCAGCTTGACAACGCAGCAGGGCCGGCGCTGGGGCCCGTACGTGACGCCACATACGTCGAGTGCCGGGTGACGCTCGAGCCCGGTGACATCCTGGTCCTCTTTACCGACGGCCTCGTCGAGTGCCGTGGCATGAGCATCGAGACAGGCATCTCGCGGGCGCGGCGTTTGGTGGCAGGCTGGCAATCAGACTCCAAGCTGGGCGACGGATGCCGACAACTCACCGAAACGCTGGCCTCGTCGCCTCGTCAGGACGACGTATGTGTCTTGGCCGTCCGCCTCTTGCCCTTCGGTGACTGAGGCGACGAAAGTCGAGACCTAAGGAAGGAAATCGCTACGCGGGCAGATCCACCCGCAGCGCTAGGTGCTCATCAAGTATCCGGCGCAGCGCGGCGTCCATAGGATGCGCGGATGCAAGGTCGCGGCCGAACCGGCTGTCCACCACGACTATCGCGCCCTCCCGCGGTTCGGCCGTGTCGACCTGATCGACGAACGGATCGAACAGCACGCGCGGCGTGGCCAGGTAATACAGCGCCCGTCGAGGCTCATTCAACCCAGCGGCATATATCAGTCCATGTTGGGTGATCACGAAGAGTTCCGAGGTGATCCTCGCGTTCGCGGTCTCGGCCGTGCCCCACGCCAGTGCGGCGCGCCGGCTCTGTACCAATCGATCCGGGACATCATCAGTCAGCGCGAACAGCCTGCCGACTAGTGCTCCGCCGTTTCGCGGATATTCATCGATGGCGGGCCTGAAGTACCGCTGGAAAATCTCACCGAAAAAGTCGTACAGTTGCTCGCTCATGGCGGCTCCCTGGTTTCAGACGTACACCTTCATTGTGCGCCCGAACCGTCAGCCGGGCACGGATTTGGCAGGCGGAATTGAACCCACGACGGGCAGATCCTGTGTCGTGGCACGCGGTAGTTGGCGCGCAGAGCAAACACAGATAACCGACGCGGCGCCGGAGCCGCCGAATGAACCTCTCGCGCAGACGCATTCAGGCGGGAGTTCTTAGCTTTCGGATTCTCCTTCCGGAGCGACGGGAGATATGCGGCAGTTGGTCGTCAGGCCATCTCGGGGACGTGCAGGTGGGCGATCGCCAATTCGAAGCTGCACTCGTCGAGGATCTCAGCAGAGGCTTCCCGGGCGCTTGCGGACCTCAGTTCCTCGATCTTGGCCATGTTGTGCTGCAGCGCTTCGGAGCTGTCGTAGGCCACCGAAGACACTCCGCGCCCCGTCGCGCGGTTGACCAACAGGCTTACGCTGCAAAGCCCTTCGTGTTCGTCGAGTGCGGGCAGCACACCCATCTTGAAGATGTCGATGCCCCGCTCGATCTGGTCGGGCTCCACCTTGACCCAGGTGACACGGACGCAGGCACCCTCGCGGGACTGATGATCACGGTGTAGGACCGCGATTTCCCATTCGGCGACGTCCGGTTCGCCGCCGAACGCCTCCGCGGCGCGTTGACGAATGTCCCGTACCGCCCCGTCGCTGGCGCGCATCGCCTCTTCGGTCTCCCAGGCGGTGGTGGCGATGCAGCGGCCCGATGCCCGGTCGACCAACAGCGAAAGACCGACATAGCCGTCGATGCCCTGCAGCTCGGACATCACGTTGTCGCGGACATTGGCGATGCCGGCGTCGATGGAATCCGTGTTCGATTGAAGGGTGGTCGTGCGTGCGTACATAATTCTGCCTCCTCGGGATGACGGGGCAGCGTCTCGACGGCGCTGCCGTCGGGATTCATCGTCCTCCGCCGGGCAGGGTGCGGCAAGGTGCAATCGGACCAAAAAGCGCCATCTACGGTGCGCCTGTTCAGAGTGGGGCGGTTCAGAGTGGGGCGGGCGGGGCTCGAACCCGCGACCAATGGATTAGCGATCACGATGTCTCGTTAGATTCCGATGAATCCCAGTAGATCACGAAGCTCCCTGCGAGAGAACCTCTTTCGCGTCCGTATTGTTCAGTTGGATCTCACCGGATCACACGGAATCACGGTCATATTCGATGAATAAGCGATGGCTCGATCTCGCAAGGCTCTGGCCTGCCGGAGCCAGACAAACCCGGCCATTTCGACTCGGAGGAGAAGTCGTGGTTCTACTTCACCTTAGGCAACCGCAGTTAACTGTGACCGTGTGCAAAATGTGGGCACCGGAGCCCCGGTTCCCACTTCGCCGTCAGGAGGGAAACCAACGAGGCGCGCCTGATGGATTGACGTGACGCACCCCGTAGAGCATCTCGATCCGCGATACCGAGCTGCCGAGCGCCAGAGGGCCACAGATTTCTGACAACACCGTCGACGCGCCACTATCTATATTTTTCAGGCCGAAGCTCCGGATCGGGGTCACGTGTGCGAGGTTGGCGGGGTCGCCAACTGCCAGCACGGTCCAAAGCTCAGAGTCTTTCGGATCACGAACGGGTGCGGACGAGTGCAACTCGGCGAGTGTGGCATGGGAAGGAATCGGGTGCATTTCGTCCGTCCCGCCCTCCGAGTTGGCGTCTGCCACCACCATCTTGTGCTGCTGAAGCACGGTTTTGGCCATTGCGTCGATGGTGGCGCGGGGAAAACTGCTCTTTGAGTGCCTGACCCCCAGGCGCTCCTCAATGAGACTCTCGACATAGTGCCAGAGTCGTCCAAGTGAATCGGTCAGCTCCTTTCTGCGCGCAGAGTCGTGGGGAAGGCGGTAGTCCTCACCCTGTTTTGCGTGCATCAGTGCTGATCTCTCGTCTTGATACATGTGCCGGTATATCCACTTCTTGGCGTTCAGATTCGTTACGTGGGGCGGCAGAAGATTACGCACCGACACAAATTTGTCCGCTTCGTCCAGCGCGTCCATGAACCATTTGCGTTCGCTTTCCCGTCGACCAGCAGCAGCGTTTCGCTTTAGCCCGATCCACAACCACTTTCTGCGCGGCTGCCTCTGTCGAGGACGGATCTCACTGAGCAATACTTCGAAGGCCAAAAACAGGTTTCGATAAGCATCGAATAAGTCGGTCGAGGTCCGAGACATACGGACAAATCGAAACGCATCGTGAGTGACGGCAGTCGGAGGAGGTGGAGGAGGTGGAGGAGGCGGCACATTTCCGTCCGCATCCGTCACATGCCCCGTCATGCTCAGCCTGGGCGACACGTTGATTACTACCTTGCACCGCATGACGGTTCCGCCGCACTCAGGATCAGGCCACCAGACGAGGCAATCATCTGGCGCTTCACGAATCGCGTGATCAGACTCTCCTCCAATGGACCAGAAGTCCAGCGCATGGTTGGCTGCCTCAAGCGCCTCTGCGAACGTATCGTCAAAGCTCGTTGCCACCGAAGGTCCACAGACAACAACAACGTTGGTGCGGTCGACGACGCTCACAAGCCAGCCATTCGGCAGTAGCACGGTCGTCGACCTCCTCGCCGCTGACTTGCGCAGCAAGAACACCGCGCCGTGTCGCCAGGTGTCGTCGGAGTTCTGCAACGGCACGCCTGCGTACTCACCCACGGTCATAGTCGCCAGTATGCGGCCGCCGGTCCTTGACATGAGGCACAAACCGGAGCCTTGCGCAGTGGCACAGCCCCAGTTCCTGCGGGTGGTGCGCGGCGATTCACCATTCATTACGGCTTTGTGGTGCTGACGATCTTCTCGTTGCCCGGAACGCTCTTCTTCGCCATATTCTGGCTGTCTACGTCGGGTGACGCCGAAGGAGACGTCTCCTGGATAGGCGAGCTCTGGCCTATGTGGGGTGGAATGTGGACGATCATCTGGGCCGCGTTCGCTATGCAGCACACCCCGAAAAGCCGTCGAGGATAGGCACGCACACAACTTTCGCTGGGTCGGTGCCCACCCTTGACGAGGTTGGTGCCGAACTCCGGCCTGATTGCCGTCGTGCGTTAAGCGATCAGGTCTCAGGGCGGCAGCCTTCTCCGCTGGTAATTGACCGGCTCGGCTCCTGGATGAACGTGGCCGGATTCCGAACGAAATGCCTATCGGTACGTAACTTTTGAGGACCGTACAACCTTGGGCTCGTGGTCGGTGCCCTTCAACAGCTCTCTAGCAGCCACTACTTGTTCAGCCTGTTCTGGTCCTGGGCCGACCACCAGATCAACAATGGTGGGATGTTCTTTGTGGTGTGCTTCGTGTTCCGGTGCCGTCGCTTTCCATGAGACATTGACCGCGATGTTCTTATAGGGCAGTAGGCCACGTGCTCGTGCACGGACATCGACGGGCCAGCGAAACTCACCCATGGTAAACAGTCGCCACTCTTTTTCTTCCTTGAAAGCGTCATCCTTGATGATCGCCACAGCGCGGACAAGCATCGTGAACAGAAGGAGTCGGGCCTGCTGACTGTGTTGGGGACGCCGGTCTGTGATAATCGACGTCCAATTGGTTTTCATGAGATCTTCGATGTGCTCGTCAATGGCCGCTATTCCCGCATCCTCGCCGTAGACAACACGCTTCAAGGTCACCTTCGCCGGTGCTTCGCGGTCGCCTGGCCATCGGTCCCGCCCGATTGAATAAGACCGGTTCTCCAGACCGTCCCGGTCGAGACCAAGGGCGAAACCGCCTGTACCACCGGCATATCCACGCCATTGGCTGAGTAAGTCACCCTTAACGCAAAAGGATGTGGCATAGCAGCTCACCGGCCAATCCAACGTTCCCTCAGGGAAGAAGTACGGCGCGATATCGGCGAATGCCGCTCGAAACTCCGGCGAGATCGAGGGATCGACCGCCAAAGCCTCCAGGTGATTACGAAGAAGGCGGGTACCGAACTTCAGCTCCTCAGTGTCGTTCATGAAGCGGATATCTGACGCTTGAAGTTTGATGGTCTTATGGCGGCCGATCTCGTTCTCCGGCTTCAAGATGGCATAGTCCCGCCAGGACGAATCGACAATCCCTACCACGCCGTAGGCGTCGGTGTAGTGATAGAGAATCGACGGATCATCGTTGTCACCATGTTCAACGCTCATCGTGAGCAAACATAGGCCATTCACTGCCCCGAAAGTGCTTGTTGATGAGGCTCAGCTCTTCTAGCTCGACGAGGCGCTCCAGAAGTCGGCGGAAAGCATACGTCCTCCGGCGACAGTTGAGCCTCATAGAGTTGGCTTTGAAGTTGACCCAGCCCAATCCCAGCAAGTTTGGGCGTGCGCCTATACGGCTGGCGTGGCAGCGAATGTAGCCTCTAGCCAGGCGTTGACAGTCGCGACATCGCCATATCCCTTGTCGCGCAATGCCTCGATGATGTCCCGGACACAAATTACCGCTATCGGGTGGCCGTCTTGCCGGACTTCGTCATGAACTTGTGCGTTGAAGTTCGACAGCGTGACGAATACACCAAAGTTCCTATGCCGCAGCCTGGAAATCAGCCTACCGACATCGCGAACCCCCACCACTGTCGTCGGCGCGTAACACTTCGCCTCAAACGCGAAATCAATCTTGACAGGGTCTGCCTTCGGTCCAAGTACATACTCGCAGACCGCGTCACGACCGCCGCACGACTAGGCCGAGTCACGTCGACTGCGCCTGTCGAGGGAGCAATGAGCCCGCCAGATGTCGACGGCGCACTTCTCGAAGTCGGCGTGGCGGCTTTGGAATGGGTGTGGATCGCCGCCAGCATTGCGTGACCCCGCTGATCGCGAGGGGTCTGCTCTGTGATGTGCGGATCATGGCGGTGGACGGTGCCGTCAGCCGATGTGGTCGGTTCGGTCGCCGCACTCGGTCACCAACGGCAGGAGCCGTGACCAGACCTGGTAGCCAGGCTTGAGGCCGACGTGCTCTGTTAACTGGTCATGCGCGAAGAAGCGTCCAGCCATTTCACAGTGATCATGGTTGCCGTGTGTCAGCATTTGCTGCGTGAGGAGAAAATTGTCGGTTGCGATGATAGGGATGTCGATTATCGGTGCACTGGCAACGCTGGCCGGAACACCGGTGTCTGCCGCCGATTGTTGTGAGGACGAGTTCGCCTGGGCCGATCCGTACGCGGACGCGCTCAGGAACCACGATCTGGGGTATCTCATCGAGGATCGCGGCATTATGACGGCTCTGGCAGCCGAGGCGGTATGCAAGGGGTCATCGGCCAACGGAATCGCCAGTGAATACAACTTCGGATTGGCTACTGCCGAGCAGATCGCGCTCGCTGCCTACGACGTCTGCCCGGAGATGAAGCCTTGAGGGGGCCGTTGATCCTTGGGTTAGCTCTGGCGGCCTTGCTCGGGTCCTCGGCTCAAGCCAACGCTGACATCACTCCAAACCACGACAGCATGATCACCACCAACGCCTGCGAGGACATCTTGTTGGGTTGGTCCGATGGTCAAATCATCGACAACCTGTCGAACAGATATGGAGTTTCCAGCCAGCAGGCGCTTCGAGGTCATAACTGAGATGCGCATCTCCGGCAACTGTGAGTACGACGAGAACTTTTGATGACCAAACTTGTAGCTGCCGTCGCCGCCCCCGTCGAGGGTTGGGGGACCACACCAAAAATAGGAGCTTTTCGATGTTTCGTGCCCTATTTGTCGCTGCCGCAGCAGCAGGAGCAATCGTCGGGACTGCAGTGGGTACGTCACCCTTGGCTACAGCATTTGCACCCTACGAGAACTGCAGCGAAGCCCGTGCGAACGGAGACACCGACATTCCATCGAGCAGCGACAAGTACGGACCGTGGCTGGACCGCGACGACGATGGCGTCGGCTGCGAGTCTTGATTAAGCGCTCACTTAGTTGCGCCGTGTCAGTGCTCGCCGCGCTTGTAGTCGCCCCGGTCGCACGTGCCGAGCCTGGCGTACAGACACAGGCCGATGAGGGGTTCTACCGTAGTCTCAGGGAAGGTGCTGAGGGCATTGCTGGGATGGTCTTGACGAGCCCGCCGCTCGTGCGGCAGCGTATGGATGACGGCGTTGACAAATTGGACGCAATCGACATACTGATGGCCGAAGGCCCCTACGATTTCGATGCAGCCAGCAATATCGTGGCGAGGCCCGTGGTGTACTGCTCAGAGCACCTCGGCATTACATGAAGCTGATTCGAAGGCTTGCCCCCGCCCTGGGACTGCTAGCGCTGGTTGTTCAGGGAATGCCTGTCATTGTTGCCACCGCTGAACCAGTAGTCACCACTGCCGAGGTGCTCAGGGTGGTGGATGGCGACACCATCGACGTCCGGGACGATGTTCGTGGACGGCTTCGCATTCGAGTGCTCGGCATCTTCCCTGTCAAGTACGCGTGTTGAGGCAGACTTGGTACCGCTGTTGACCGGAATTATCCGTTGAACGAGTTAACGGTGCGAGGCCATAGCTATGCAATCGCTGACAATGTCAGGCGGCTTCTTTTCCGTTGCCAGCGATACGGGGCATCGGTGGCGCTGCGAGCAGGTGTGGATCATCTTCGATCGCAGAGGCGCAGATGCGCTTTCGTGCCGCGCATTAAGCTCGTGATATAGCGGCGCGAATAGCCACCCATAGGCACGCCAACGCCGCTCTTCCTTAGTGGTCGTCTGCTGCGTTGCGTCCGTCTGCCGGTGCAAGTTCTATTGGCAGTGTAGGTTCGCAGCTTCGATTTCATCCGAACGACCATGACCAGCACCGTGCCGGGTTGTCTCATCGCGGGCAACCGGCAGTCTGTCTCACGAGTCGCTGCATTTCCTACAACGCGCCGTCTACGTGTACTAGGACGAGCGACCTGTACTAAGGGGGCATGCAGTCCTCACAAGTTGTTCTCGGCCCGGCGTTGATCGTCGTCTGTGTGGTGATGGCAGCCGCCGCCGCGGTGATCTACAGGTTGACCGCGCTCGGCTCACCGTGGACGGTGCCATGGGCTGGCATTCGCGCTGCGGTGCAGCTGGCCGCTGCCGCTGCGATCCTGGCCGCCGCCATCACGCGGTTGTGGTCATCGGTCCTGGTGCTGGCCGTGATGTTCATCGTGGCAAGCGTGACCGCCGCCCGACGCAGCCAGGCAAGCCTGGGATCTTCCTGGCTCACCGTGTCCTTAGCCCTTGGCATGCTCGCGGTGCTGCCATTGTTGCTGCTCTCGCGCGCGGTGCCGATGACTGGTGTGGCCGTCGTCCCGATCGTCGCCATCGTGCTCGGCAACACCATGACCGCCGTCGCCGTTGCGGCGCGTCTGGCGCTTGACGCCTTGACGCAGCGTGCTGGCGAGGTCGAGGCGGCGCTGAGCCTCGGTATGAGCGAGCGTGACTCGAGGATGGAAATTATCGGTGCAACGTCCACGAATGCGCTGCTGCCCAACCTCGATTCGACCCGGACCGTCGGCCTTGTGACGCTGCCGGGCGCTTTCGTCGGCGTGCTGCTCAGCACCGGCTCGGCCGCGCAGGCCGGTGCCGTGCAGATCCTCATCCTGATCGCCCTGCTGCTGTCGCAGACCTGCGGCGTCGCCGTTACCGTCGAGCTCATCGCCCGCGGCCTCATCACGCGCGCACAACCACCTCAAGCCCACACGCCGAACGCGAACAGGCTTTTCCGCAGGTGTCACCGCCTGATGCCACGCTGTTGGTGGCCGACGCGCGGCGCACGGATGGATTAGCCGCGCCGGCGCCGGTAGGCGACGGCAAGCCCGCCTATTGCGGCGACGGCCGGCGCGGCGACGGCGGGCAGCCAGAGCAGCAGTGCCCGCCCGAGCGTGGTGGGGTAAAGCGGCTGGCTGGGCGCGGTATTAGGGGTGGCTTGCGGCTCTGGCAGACTGCTTGCCTCGGCGAGGGCGGCGGCCAGCTCTTCCTCATCGGGGATGCGTACCACCGCCTGGCCGCCGCTTTCGGTGCTGACCACCACGGCGCCGCTGGCCACGTTGAGCGCGAATGCCTGCTCACCGTTTGGATCCTGAAAGGTGATCCGGACGTTGTCGCCGGTGTCGGCGAAGCGGCGGGCGAGGTCGGCGACGTGGTTGTAGCCGGGTTGTTCGCGGGCAAAGAACAGCGCGATCGTGACCGGATCATCAACGCGGCCAAGGAGTTCCCGCGTCTCAGCGCTCAGGGTGAAGGTGCGGCCGGTGGAGAGGTCGATCCGCTCGTCGTCGAGCGTGACGGCCGCAGCGGCGAGTGCTGCGAGCGCCATGAGCGCGACCAGCATTACCCTCATCCGCGCCGCCTGTCTGCCGCGAGGGCCAGTGCGGCGGCCGTGAGCCCGGCGAGAGTCGCGGCGAGGTAGTAGGCGACCGAGCCGAGCTCGACCAGCCCGCGCGAGAACGAGTCGAGGCGCGCGATCGGCGAGAGGTTCGCGATCAGGCGGGCGATGCCGGTGGCGCCGGGGTGGATCGCCTGGTCGGCGACGACCAGCCCGACGAAGAGCGCCAGCGTCGCGCTGGCGGCCACGACCTGAGAGGGTGCGAGCGCGCTGATCGTGACCCCCACCGAAACCAGCGCCGAGAACAGCAGGAAAGCGCCGAGGTAGCCCGCCGCAACCTGCGACCACGTGATCGGGGCGGCAAGTGCGAGCACGGCGGGCTGCACGAGGCTCGCGGCCAAGATCAGCGCCGCCACAGCCAGCGCCGCCAGGTACTTGCCGGCGGCGAGCGCGAAGTCTGAGACCGGCAGCGCGCGCAGCAGCTCCAGTGAGCCCTGCCGACGTTCCTCGGCGACGGCGCGCATCGTCAGCAGCGGCAGCACGAACGCTGCGACGACACCGAGAGTGGCGATCGCGGGCTGGACGACGGCCTGGGTCGCGTTGAGGGCGGCGCGGGTGAGCGGATCGGCTCCCGCGCGGACGGAGAAGTCGGCGAAGTTGCGCGCGTCGATCCAGAACAGCAGACCGGTGAGCAGCAGAAACGCCGTCGCCGCGGACCACGGGGAAACGCTGGTGAGCAGCGCGACAAACTCGCGGCGCGCGACCGCGCGTATCCCCCTCATCTACGGTCTCCGCCAGCGAGCTGAAAGAAGAGGTCCTCAAGCGTTGGTTCCTCGACACGCAACTCCAGCAGGCGTCCCCCGGCCTCGATCACCGCGCTGGCGATAGCGGGCGCCACGTTCGGATCGGCACGCAGCACCAGGGTTGCGCCCGCCGGTCCGCCATCGGTGGCTTCGACGTCGAGCCCCCGCGCTAGCTGCATCAGACGGTCGCGGTCGAGGGCCTCGACGCGTACCACGACGCGTGGGAGCGTCTTAAGCCGACGGGCGAGTTCGTCGCGGGTCTCGAACGCCACGCGGCGCCCGGCACGCATCACCACGACGCGCCGACAGAGCGCCTCCACCTCGCCGAGCTGGTGGCTGGAGAGCAGCACCGTCTTACGCTCGCCGAGCTCGCGAATCAGCGCCCGGACCGCGGCCACCTGTTCGGGGTCGAGGCCCGCGGTGGGCTCATCGACGATGACGACCGGAGGGTCCGGCAGCAGCGCGAGCGCCAGTCCGAGCCGTTGGCGCTGGCCACGCGAGAGGGTGCCGACCAGCCTGCGCTCGCTGCCCGCAAGCCCGACGCGCGCAAGCAGATCGCCAGCCGTGGCCTGCCGCTCGGTACGGCTAAGGCCATGCGCATCGGCGACGAACCGCACCAGCTCGCAGACCCGCGCCTCCCGCGGCAGCGGAACCTCCTCGGGCAGGTAGCCGACCCGCCCGCGGGCCCGCAGCGGCGAGGTCCGCACGTCGAAGCCCGCCACCTGGGCCGTTCCCGCGCTCGGCGTCAGCGTGGTGACGAGCATGCGCATGGTGGTCGTCTTGCCAGCACCGTTGGGGCCGAGCAGTCCAAGCACCTCGCCGCGGTCGGCCTCAAAGGTCAAACCCTCAACCGCGTCTCGCTCGCCGAAACGGCGCGAGAGCCTCCGCGCGACGATCGTCACCTGGGCTCGACCTGAAACCCATCGAAGTTGGTAATCGCATCGGCCTTGGTCCACAACCCGACCCGGCCCCGGGTGGAGGTGTCGCCGAACTCGTCGTCCATCAGCTCACGCTCGTCGAGGAAACCGCGGATCCGGTTGCCCTCGGCGACAACCCGGATCTGGCGCCACTGCCCGACTTCGAGCGGGACGTCGGCCTGGAAAACCGACCGACGCTCCCCGTTTTCGTAGACGTACAGCTCGCAGTTCTGCTCGAGCACGTTGCAACGCCAGATGTAGTAGTCCTTGGGGCTCACGACACGAAAGATCAGCCCCCCGGATTGATCGACCTCACCCGAGATGGGCTTGAGGTAGACCGACGCCTCGAAATCTCGGTAGGCGCCACCGGAGTAGGCCGTCGACGGGAACACCTGATACGCGCCGATCTGGTCCAGGTACTCCTGGTAGTCCTTGCCGAACAGCCGCTCCGCGCCGGTGTCCGGTGGCTTGATGTCCTGCGTGCTCGTCTGCGCATACACGGTAGGCCCGGCCAGCGACGAGGGATCCTGACGGATAACCCACTGCCCAAGCAGCGGCTCGAACTCGCTGGCCCCGCCGCCCTCACGCTCACCTTCGAAGTCGATCGTCACCGGCTCGCCGTCGGGTACGCCCTCGCTGCGGTCGCGCTGATCGGCGCGCGCACCCTCGCTGTCGGCGACCGTCGGCGGCCCCTGCTCGCGGGTCGCGCCGCAGCCAGCGAGAAGGGTGGCGACCGACAGCATCGCTACGGCGATGCGGTACACGCCCACTCTCAGGCTTCTCCTCACTTGACTGCGGTGGCGTCCAGCGCGGTGCGCAGCGTTCTGGCCAGCGCGACCGCGTCGTCAGTGGCCCAGAAATGGGTATAGAACAAGCGCGGCTGGTCCTCGAGCGCATGGTTGTGCAGCGACACCACGGTAATGCCGCCGGCGCGGAGCGCCTTGAGCACGTTTTGCACCTCGCCGGCCGTCATGACGAAGTCGCCATTGACGGCGGCGCGCCCACCACCCACGGGTTGAAAGCCGATGGCGGTGGTCACACCCATCGGCGGCCGCAGCACCATCCCGGTCTCGGTGATCTCCTCACGGCGCGGCACCGAGAACTTGTAGACCCCGCCGTCCACGCTGCCCTCACGGCCCAATGCGGCATCGATCGCGGCCGTGTCCAGATCCACCGCAGCAGGCGCAGCGGGTGCCGGCGCGGGCGGCGGCGTGGCGGTCACGTCGAGGGCGGCGCGCACCCCGCGCGCCAAATCCTGCGCATCGCCGTGCCCGCCGATGTGACACCACCAGATCGGCGGGGACTCATCCAGCAAGTGTTTGTGGATCGCGGTTTGGCTGATGCCGTTGGCCTGCAGCGCATCCATGACGTTCGGCAACTCGGTCTCGGTAACCACCAGATCGCCCATCACCATCGCCGACCCGTCAGGATAGCGCGCGAACGCCGCATACGAACCCAGCGACAACGCCGGTCTCACCGTCACGTCCTGAGTCACCACCGTGAGGTCTGATCGGGGAAAGCCGACCCGATACACGCCGTCACTGAGCTTTCCGGGCCGACCCAGAATCTGCGCGACCGGCTGCCAGTCGGCCTCACTGGTCGCGGCCGGCGCGACCGCGCCGGGATCTGCAACCCCCGGGGAGTCGCCGTTGCCATTGCCGTTGCCGCCGCCGTTGCCGCCGCCGTTGCCGCCGCCGCATCCGCCGAGTATCAGCGCGGTCACCGCCACCAGCCCCACCATCGCCCTGGGTGTTCGCATCGTTGGATGTCCTCCTCCACGGGTCAGGGGTCGCCTGCGTGCATGTGCAAACGGTAGTGCCCGCAGATGAAAGGTCGATGAGAATTGTTCGCGCCCGTCATCCCCGGTGTCGCACAGTGGTGGTCATGCACGTGCTGGTGGTCGAGGACGAAGCGAAGATGGCCGCACTGCTGGCCCGGGCGCTCACCGAGGAGGGCCACACCGTCGTGGTGCTCGACGAGGGCCGTGACGTGTTGCCCGCCGCGGAGGCCAGCGAGTTCGACGTGATCGTGCTCGATGTGATGCTGCCGGGCCTGGACGGATTCGGCGTGTGCGCCGCGCTGCGCCACCATCAGGTGTGGACACCGGTGTTGATGCTGACCGCCCGTGGTGCGGTCGATGACCGGGTGCATGGGCTGGACACCGGCGCCGATGACTACCTCACCAAACCCTTCCAGCTGGCCGAAATGTTCGCCCGGCTCCGTGCTCTGGCGCGACGCGGACCCATCCCACGTCCGCCGCAGCTGCGCGTCGGGGACCTGCACCTGGACCCCGCCGCCCATCGGGTCTGGCGCGGCGACACCGAAATCTCGTTGAGCAACAAGGAATTCGCGGTTTTGGAGACCTTGATGCGCCGGCCCGGAATGGTGCACACCCGCGCCCAGATCCTGCAACGCTGCTGGGACCTAGCCTTCGAGGCCCGCTCCAACGTCGTCGACGTCTACATGCGTTACCTACGTGACAAGATCGATCGCCCGTTCGGCGTCACCTCACTGGAAACCATCCGCGGTGCCGGCTACCGGCTGCGTGAGGACGGAGGACGCGATGGCGTTTCTGGCTAGATGGCCAATTCGATGGCGCCTCACCCTGGTTTTCGCTGTGGTGATGGCCGTCGTCCTCACCGCGGCCGGTGCGGCCACGGTGTTGCAGTTCCGCGATGCGGTCGCCGAGGGGGATCCCACCGGCGCGCTGCGCGAAGCGACCGACGACATCACCGCCGATCTCACCGCCGAACTCGCCGTCATCCTGCCTGCCGTGTTGGCGGTTGCGATCCTGGCCGCCTATCGGCTCAGCCGCGCCGCCCTGGCACCGGTCGACCGGATGCGGGCGGCAGCCGAAACGATCAGCACCGCACCCGCGGCATCCACAATCACGACGCGACTGCCCATGCCGACCACCAATGATGAGATCGCCCGGCTCGCCGACACCCTCAACACCATGCTGGCCCGGCTGCACACCGCCCTCGACCGGGAGCGGCAATTCGTCGCCGACGCCAGCCACGAGCTGCGCACCCCACTCAGCCTGCTCACCACCGAGATCGAACTCGCACTACGCCGCCCCCGCAACAGCGACGAACTCCGCGCCGCGCTGCACTCCGCACTCGACGAAACCAAACGCCTCACCGGCCTCGCCGACGACTTGCTCACGCTCAGCCACGCCGAGCTGTCGGCGACCCGCGACGAGACGACGACCATCCTCCCGGTCATCGACGACATCGCCGCCCGGTTTGCCGCCACCGGCGCACACGTCACCGTGCACGCCACTCCCGAACTTCGCGTCGCCATCAGCGCCGACGATCTGCGCCGGGTTCTCACCGCACTTCTCGACAACGCCACCCGCCACGGCGGCGGCGACATCACCATCACCGCAACCGAACACCACGACAGCATCAGCATCCACGTGCAAGACCACGGCCCAGGATTCCCACCCGAGTTCCTGCCGGTCGCATTCCACCGATTCACCCGCGCCGACACCGCCCGCACCAGCGCAGGAAGCGGACTCGGCCTAGCGATCGCCGCGAACCTCGCCGCCGCCTACGGCGGCCAGGCACACGCGTCCAACAAACCCGACGGCGGCGCCGACATCTCCATCACACTTCCGACGTCGTCGGGCTAACCAGGGCCAACCAGCAACCGCCACACGCGTCGTCTAACACTTGCACTTCGACGACCCCCGACGACTCAAACTATCACCGAAGCGCTTGCCGTGCCGTAGCCACTCGCAGTCGACGTGCATGCCACCAAACGGAATGCCGAACACCAGAATTCTCAATCGATCTCATGCGCGCAGATACTTCCGTGGGCATGGGGCTGAGCTAAGAGCGACGCATTCTCATCGCCGTTTCATTTGGCATCCCTACCCTCGGCTCCGCAACCATCCGACCGAACAAGGAGATCGAGATGAACCGCAGGGCGAAGTTCGCCACCACCACCGCCGCCGCCGCAATAGCGGTTGCGGCCGCAGCCGGGATCGGCATCGGGCACGCGTTCGCCGACGATGACGGCCACGAGGTGACCGGTCCAGTCGCCGAGCAGGCCCGCACCGCCGCAACCTCGGTGGTACCCGGTGGTGCAGCCGGTGAGGTAGAAACCGAAACTAACGAGGGCGTGGCCGCCTACGGTGTCGATGTCACCAAGCCTGACGGCACCGTCGTGGAGGTCCACCTCGACAAGGACATGAAGGTCCTGGGCACCGAACCGGCGGACCAAGACGAGGAGTGATCCGCCCGACCATGACTACTCGGACGTGTGGGTGGCCTTAGCTGGCGCTACGGTCACCCGCCCGCCGGGAGTCCGGAGAGCCGATTTGCGTGGAAGGACGGTGCCATTCCAGCGAATTCGTCGGGGAGGCAACCCACCGGAGTTGAGCAAACGCGAAGCCTAGACCTAGAACTACCCAAACAACGCGATCGGCCTGAGGCGTTACAGGTAAGCCGTGCGCGGCGCTGCATACTGACCGCTAGCACAACCTGCATATCCAACGCACCTGCTCGCTGACTACGAACAGCACCCCGATTTAGCGAGGTCGGTCGTCGCGATTCGTTCTGGGAAACGGGATCACCGTGCCGTGCGGATTTGCGAGTGCCTCGCGGAGTTGCTGGTTTTCCAGCGTCAGCTGGTTGACCACTCGTACGAGTGCGGGAAAGTCGGTTTTGAACTGGGCGAGTTCACGGTTCTTGTTAGCGATGGTCGCCTTCAGCTTGGCGATAGTGGCACGTAGCTGCGATTCAATGTCTAGTGTCGCGCCGCGTTCGGCGATCGACTCATAGAACTCATTCTTGAGGTCGGGGTGGCGCTGGGTCAGTGCGTTTCTGGGGACGTCGGCTTCCAGGGCGAGTGCGACCACGGTGAGCGCACCGTTGGACCGTTGAGGCATACCATCGAGGATCCGTTGCATAGCGGCACGGATCTGGTCGCGTTCGTCGGCGGCGGGGGTCATTCAATGTCCTCATCCTTGAGAGTGATCCGGGTTTTGTCGTGTGTGTCGGCGTGGTTGCGGAGCTTGGCGGCGGTCGCGCGAAGCCGATCACCGAGCGGCCCTGGCGTGTGGGCGGCCTGGTCGTCGAGCGTGTCGGCTCGGCGGCGAAGTGCGGTGGCGTGCTCGTCGGTGCGGATAGCGTTGCCACAGCTAGGAATGCACCGGTCGAGGCTGGGCGTGTCCTTGGCGCCGTCGCGATGACACAGAGCGCGCTCCCGCTTGTAGTGGCACAGCAACAGAGCCTGTGGGTTGTCGTAGAGCACAGCCTGCTCGTTGGCGAGCAGCAGACGGGCCGTGCGGGCGGTGATCGTCACCCCCTCGAATCGGGCCGCAGTTATGGCTGATTGGATGGCCCGACGCGCTGCTGGACCGGACACACCGCTACCGGCGTCGAGATCGTCGCGCAGCTTGGCGGCGGTGTCGGCGACGGCACGGGCGGTTTCGATGTCGACGAGTTCATGGATGCCGCCGCGGCCGCGGGCTGCGTAGCCTTCGGTGACGATCGTGCGCATGTGGCCGTATTGAATAGCGAGCGCGACCAGGCCGTTCGGTCTTCGGGCGATGTGCCAGGCCAGGCTTCGGCGGAATCGACCGATCCCGATCGGTCCGTGGGGGTCGGCAGGGACTACCTCACTGGAGCGGTGGTGGCTAGCGGCCTCGGCGTTCGCAAAAGTCACGAAATCTTCGATTCTGGTTCGCAGTCCTTGGGATTTGAGGGAGCCAGTGTCCGGCCGATTGAAGAGGTCGTGGGTGTTGTGGTCGAACAGCAGTGCCCCGGCGGGCACCATCCGTTCGAGGACACGGATGGCATTGACGACTGGGGTGATCGCGACCCACGGGACCTCGCGTTCGACGCCTGCGGAGTGGTGGTTGCCGTCTTCATCGGTTGCTGTCTTGTATTGGTGGCTGCGAATCAGGTGACGGCTCACCAACCCGGTGGCGTCGGGCGCGGGATCTGGGCAGCACCCTGATCGCAGGCCGAGAATCTCCCCGATGCGCATCCCGGTCAGATACGCACACACTATGAACGCCGCCGTACCGAGATGGCGTACGAGCGAGGGTGTTTCGTTGAAGTCGAGCCTGTCGCGCCACAGTTCTCCGGCGAGGCGACCCTTCACGGTTATGTCGAGCGGACAAGGCCCGGGGCGCGACACTGCGGCTTCCGTCAGTCCCAGGCGTTCGTTCTGTTGTTGGACCTGCCGCGTCGAGGCTCCGGTCAGCGCGGCCACGTACGTGATGGCTACGCCGGCGCGGCCAGCGTTGACCGTGGCGGGCAGGGGCAGATCCTCGCTGATCAACCTGTCGAAGTATGCCCGGACCGCGGTCGCTCCTTGTGGCGTGGACGTGTTCGTCTTGGCTTGGGCCTTCAGGTTTCGCCACTGCGTCCATGCCGCGAGGATGTCGTCGGCGAAGTCGTCCACGACACGCATCGCCCAGATCAGCAGCGGACCGAGGGTCTGTTCCGACAGTGGTTCGGTAGCGTTCTCTCCGCCGGTTGCGCTTTCGGCGGGCAGATAGTCGTCGATCCCCTTGCTGTCCCAGGGTGGTCGTCGGACACCCACCGGGCATGCGGACAGTTGATCGAACGCCCACAAGCGTGTCAGGGCTGCGAGCACCGAACGGACGATGTCGCGGCTCGCGTATCCTCGGGCCAGCACGTGCTTGCTGAAAAACTCCCAGGTGCTGTCATCGCAGTCGGCGAGTGTTTCGATGCCGCGCTCCGCGAGCCATCGGGCGAGTTTGAACCACTCCAATATCGTTACGTTCATGGCGGCGGCACTCAGTCGTGAACGCAGAGCGGTCCTGCGTTCGGCGAGAAAACTCGGCCGCAGCTGCCCATTGATCATGGTCCAGGCCACCAACCGCAGTTCCTCGCGCAGCTCCTGCGGCGCGTTCTTCCAATGGACTGCCGACTTGTGTGCGCTCGGATTGTTGGTCAGCGGCGCCAGCGACCACACCATGTCCCGGTAGTGGCCGCTGATGTGGGTGTTGAGATCACCAGCGCGATCGGCCAGGACGACTGGGCTGTGCGGTGTGGGTGGCGGAACCAGATACGGGTCTTCATTGGGCGCAAGGGTCACGTATCGAGGTTTCCCGTCAGTAGGTGGTCGATCAGGCCGCGATCATCGGCACGCACCCTGGACAGCGCCTGGTTCCAGATCGGTTCGCCGAGTGAGTGTTTGAGATGCTCTAACCGTGCGTGCGCATCACCCCAGTCGGCGACCCATGTCGGTGGAGGCATGACCGATCGCAGGTTGCTCAGGGCATGGTGCAGGTGTGCCAGCCGTGGATGATGACCAGGGTGTATGTGCGCGTTGGTACATCCCAAGCACATCAGAAACGACGCGCCACAGCTACCGTCAGAGCGCGGGTAGGGGCTCGAATCGAAGCCACCGCAATCTGCAGTGACCGTAGGGACATCGCCTGCGGTGGGAGCGCTACGCAGTTCGGCTTGTAGGACTGCCTTCCTGGCGTGATCGGCGGCATCTTCAGCGCCGACGGCGATCACTTCGATGGCCTCGTTCTGCGCACGCTTGTCCACCAGCGTGTAGTCGCGGTCGTGGCTGTTCTGGGAGTGCTGGGCAGGTTGGCGACGATTGAGTGCGACGACGGTGCGCCGCCCGCGGCGAAACGGTGATCCGCTCAGGCCGATTGCTTGTCCCCATTCCAACGCGGCGGCACTGGTGATGCCGAAGTCGAACGGGCCTACAGGGGGTTGTCGATCGTGGTCGGCGCGCGGCCGTGTCGGAGCCGAACTGCGCCAGACCAGAAGCCGGCCGGTGTCCGGCGCCTGGGTTTCGACAAGGACGCGGGCGAATCGGGTTGCATGAAGTGCGTGACTGATCAACCTGCCTGGCGATGATGCGCCGTCGTCGGTGACATTGCGGGTTTCGTGATGGTTGCCCGAGCCCCGGCGAGGTTTGTCCAACTCGATGCGGTAGGTAGGTTGCTGTCCCGGGTCCGGGGACGCTCTCGGCACTCGCAGGCGATCGATAACCGACAGGTTCCAGCCGAACTCGGCCATCAGCAGCACTCCCAACGCTGTGATCTCCAAGCGCGACGGGAACAACAGCAGATACCACGGAACCTGCACTTTCTTCTCGCGTAGGACCGCAATGTAGCGGCTGGCCAACTGTTTTCGCCCATCGGGCGCCGTGTAGATGCATTTCGTCGCCGAGCCAGTGCGCGCGAGGCAATCGAGAACTTCGCCGAATATCCAATCCTGGCTGCCCTCCGTGAATTCGCCGTTGCGCCACGTGCGCAGGTGCTCGGCGTTGCCATCGATTCGTTGCAGTGCCGACCGGAACATCTTCTTGGCGGTGCGGGTGATGTGTGTGAATTCGGCCTCGCTGTAGGACTGCGTGCCACTGTTCGGGATCTTGACGCGTCGCAAGAGCTCGTCGGCAACCGGTCCGGTTCGTAGTCGGGGATCGTCTCGCAGCAGCGCCATGGTGGCGTGGACGATGCGATACGGACTGATTGTCACGGTGTGCTGGCGCCATCGTTTAAGCAGGTCGACGGTGAGCCCATCGAGATCGCGTGGCGGGTGCTCCTGGTCAGCGATGAACTTCGCGAATCCCTGCACGCAGAACCAGATTCCTGTGGACGTGGAGTGTGCCGTCCAGCGAGCGGGTACGCACCGTTCGGCGAACAGTGCAGCCAGAGAACGTTGCATGGGCTCGGCGACCGGAAGGGTAGCGAAGTCATAGTGTTTGACGCGTCCCGCGTGGTTGTGATGGCTCACCACCAAGCCGTCCGGCGACACATACTCGGGGCGGCTGTGATCGTTAGACGGTAGTGCAGCGCGGCGGCCCCGGGCATTCATCGCAGACCACCCGATGGTGGTGCCATGCGCATGTCGACGTCCTGGATGCCCACTGACTCCTTGGCGATCCGCGCGAATGTCCTGTCCAGCTCGGGCATCGGCGCTGGAACCGGCTCGGATGCGCCGGCGAGCATAGACCGTAGTTGCAGGTCCGCGACAGGTGCGAGATACCGGTCGACAGTCGTTTCGCGCGATGCGTGGCCCAGCAACGTCTGCACCATAAACCACGGATCACCGTAGAGCTGCCGGAAATCGCGGCGCTCCTCGGGACTGAGCCCGTACTTCTGGTCCATCAAAGTGTTGAGCACCACCAACATGTACAGAGCAAAGCTGTGGCGGGCAGAGTGCGGAGTGGCATACGGCGCGAACACCTGATGCGGATCCAGACCCATCCGATTCGATGGGGTCAGCACACGTTCGCAACGCCGGTTCGCGGTGGCGAACACGCCATCCCACGAATGAACGTGAAACGGCAGTCCGCATTCATTGAGCCACAGCCACAACGGTTCTGGCCCATGAGAACCATCGTGGTAGAGCAACATGCGATCGGCCACGGTCAAGTCGTTGAGCTTACGTTCGCCGACGACGCCGGCCTGGTTGCGCCACCGCACAACAGGATTCACACGCCGGGTGATCTCGGTGACCAACCGAATCTCCGGCAGCTGCTGGTAGAGGCGTTGACGCTGCGCACGGCGCACCGCCCACGCCCGCGACGACGCCACATATGCTTCGATCTCACCTACTGCATCGGCAGCTACGTAGAACGTCCGCGGCTTCTTCGATCGGGTTACCCCCGCAGCGACTCTTCCGCTGTAGTAGCGACCGCCGTCGAGCTGACGCGCCGGTACCTCGAATACCAGCAGGGATCCGCCCTCCGCCCGTCGCAGGCCCGACGACGTCAGGGTTCGAACGAACGCGACGTTGCGGTCCTCCAACCGACCCAGCCAACCCACCTCCGGAATCTCGCCAGGGGTGTGTCCCCGCAGCCCTACGTCGATCCACAGCCGCCACGTTCGAGGCGTCAACCAATGCACATTGCTGCGGCGAGCGTCTTTCGCACGCGCCACCGGCACAGCGATGCCGCCGCCGTCGCGACCGACGATCTGCTTCATCGTCACCGGATTCCGCCCGCAATGACCTACGCTCACGGCCCTGTCAACGGTCATGTAGTTCTCCCCACTGACGGTCAGGAGATCTCCTCGCTGGTGGCCATGAAAACTCCTCACGGACGGACACGGGATCTCCCCGGTTTGTTCAGCTGGGCAGTGGCGCCACCCCCTTGCCGGTGGTGGCTTGAGCGAGCCGGAACGATTGACCTTCGGTGACGCAGACGTGGGCGTGGTGCAGCAGCCGGTCGACGGTGGCGGTGGCCAGGGTCTTGGGCATCAGTTCGTCGAATCCGGCGGGATGCAGGTTCGATGAGACTGCCAGCGAACGCGTTTCGTAGCAGGCATCGACGAGGCGGTAGAACCCTTCGGCGGCGTCCTCGCCGACGGGCAGCATGCCGATGTCGTCGACGATGATCAGATCGACGCGGGTGATGCGGCGCATGGCTTTGGTGATCGAGTCGTCGGCGCGGTGACGGCGCACCAGGGCGCCGAGTTCGTCGATGGAAAACCAGGCCACGGTGCGGCCGGTGTCGATGGCCAACTGCCCCAACGCTTCGCAGAAGTGGCTCTTGCCGGTCCCGCTGGGCCCGCACACGCACAGGTTCTCACGCCGGTCGACCCACTCCATGCCACGTAGGGCTTGTTGGGTGGGTGCGGGAATGGAGCAGCGGTTCTCGTCCCAGACGGCGAAGGTCTTGCCCGCCGGGAAGTTCGCGCGTGCGCGTCGTATCCGCAGGGTGGCTTCGTCGCGGCCGGTGATCTCCTCGGCCAGCAGCACGCGCAGCACCTCGGCGGGATCCCAGCGTTGGGCACGGGCGGTCGGGACCACATCGAGGGCGGCTTTGCGCAGATAGGGCATCCGCAGCCGGCGGGTCAACGCGATCACCTCCTCGAGGGTCTGGGCCGAGGGCCCGGCGACGCCAGATCCGACCGACACCGCCGGCTTGTTGGTCGCGGTCACTTGTCACCGTCCGGGCTCACCGCACCGAACCCGGCCCAGCCGGCGGTACCCGGTTGCAGGCTGTGGGTGTCGCTGACGCGGATCGGCGCGGCGGCCGGCCCGTGCTGCTGATGGGTCAAGATCGCGGCCAGGTCGGCATCGGCGAAGCGGCCGGCCAGCGCCGCGGTACCCAACGCCTGATCGACGGCGGCCGCGCCGTGCAGTTTGGCGAACGCCACCGCTTCGGCCATCTTGGAACGCACCCGCGACGCGCCGGCCGCAGCGGCCTCGACCAGCCACGCGGCCGCGCCGTCGCCGATGGCCAGAAACGCCGCCTCGGCCGGGTTGGCCGCCCGTGGGGTGCGGTCCCCGGGCAGCGCGCGGCGCCCGGGATGATCACTGGGGTAATGCTCGTCGCGGATCTGCGGTCGCCCGCGCTGCCCACGGGCGTGGCGGGCGATCTCGACCGCCGCCGTCGGCGATGACGGTGACCACCAACTCCTCGCCACACCAGCGCACCCAGACCCGCTCATCAATATGGTGGTGCGGCACCGAATAACGCACCCCCTCAACGCTGATCGTGGAGTCCCACCCCACCCGACGGGTCAGCCCAAACGCCAGGGCCACCGGCTGGGCGGGCAGCACATGCAGCCGCGGGAGTTCCTCGACCAACAGCTCGGCAGGCACCCGACCGGTGGCACGATGCGGGCGGGCATTGACCTGCTCGCAGAAGTCCCGGCACGCCTGCTGGAGTTCAGCGAAAGTGGCGTAGGCGTCCAGCAGATTAGCCTCGGTGGGCACCAGATCGGCCTTGGCGATGCGCACCGTGGCCTCCGAACCACCCTTGGTTTGTGGATCAGCCGGCACACAGGTGCGGATCGTCATCCCGTAATGACGGCCTGCGGCGACCACATCGGGATGCCGAATCGGCACCCGCGCAACATGTTCGACGGTCACTGTTTTCTCGTTGTCGGTCAACGCATACGTCGGTGCCCCGCCGATCACCCGCAGCGTGGTGTCCAGACAGCCCAGCAAGCTCGGCAGGGTGCGATCCCAGGTGGGCAGCACCACCCGAAACCGCGACCGGCCAGCCACGCGCAAAACAACAATGTCTGCCGGCCCGCGACGGTGGGTCCTGGCCCCAGTCGAACTGCAGCCACAACCCCGGCTCGGCCACCCACGGCCGAAACACCCGGCGATGACCCGACCGCCAGCTCTTCTTGACCGCCGCGACCGCGCGTCGGGTGGTGCGCTCCGAGCCGTCGAAGCCCATCGCGACCAGCTTGTCGTGGGCGACGTCGGCGCGGATCAACCCGTTGGAGCGGTCCACCCACTCCTCGACCTTGTCCAGGAATGGATCAATGGCCATCTCTCGCCGCGGCCGCTCATCCGGGCTGAGCCCGGCGTCGCGCAACGCCACGTAGTGGGCCACCGTCTTGTGATCACAACCGGCCAGCGCGGCCGCGGCGCGGTACCCACCGGTCAAGTCGAACGCCTCCAAAATCTCCATGATCTCCTCACTGCTTTTCACTTACTGGCCTTCCGCCCTCGACACACTTGGTCGACAAACAGCCAGCCCGACACCGCCGCCGATCACCGGCAACGACACGACCGCAACGGGGAAATCGCTGGGCCGTCAGTGGGGAGATCTCGTGACCGCCAGCGGGGAGATCAGCTGGCCGCCAATGGGGATTTTTACGCGTCCGCTGTCAGGCCCATCGGTACAGGCTCGCGAACGCGGCCAACTCGCGGTCCCATTTAGCGCCACCAATGCGATCGGGATTGGCCTCGGCGAACCTGCGCCAATGCTCGTAATCCTCAAGATCCCGCGCCGACGCGGATGTCCATTCCCTGCCGCGGCCCCACAGAAAGGTCAGCAACAAGCTGATATCGGTCGAATAGTTCCGCCGCGTCTCCGACGTATACGCCCGAAATCTCGTCGACTGCCCATAAAGACCCAATATCGGATCGACCCGACAGTCTGGCGACAGGAAGACCGGATCACCCGATCGGACTCCCACGTCATGATCCCGCTCCGCGAGATCGCCATATCCCGCCGGCAAATACTTCCGTACTCGCTGCGAAACTGGACCCCGACCCACCCAGTACACCCGCCAACCTGCCATACCCACCGTTCCGTCACCTGGATCAACACGGTGATTAAACAGGGAAGGCATCGACACACCGGAGACTAAGAAGCCGGGATACACAGTCGGCTGTTGGGGGCCGGAGGCTACCGCGTTCGCGCAGTCAAATCTGGTGGGGCAACGGGTGGCGGTCATCCTTGATCCGACTCAGGACAGAACCGACAGGTACGGACGCACGTTGGCCTACCTCATAAGGGCTGACGGCTGGAATTATTCGGTAGAGGCGGCGCGGGCGGGTGCCGCGAAATCGTATGTGTACGACCAGTCGGTAAACCGTTACGACGCAATATATTCCGCTGAAAGCGAGGCGAAGGCCGCCAGGCGTGGATTGTGGGGTGCGCCGTGTTTCGGCAACACTGAGTCAGAGCCTAGGTGAGCGTCTGCGGACGGATCCCCGAAGTGTTTAAGCCGATGCCGACCGGTCTCAAGGTCGCAAGGCAGCCCTGACCGCCGTACAGAACTAGGCAACGCGTCACGGCCATATCGATTCAACCTCGCAACGACCGTGCCTTGGCTGTGTTATCCCTAGAGTTATCACTGCGCTAAGTGGGTGGACGACGCAAGGGAGCGATTGGGGCAATCGTGTCAGAGGATCCTGGTCTTGTCGTCGCCGCGCTCGCAGAAACCTCCGAGGATCTCGACCGGCTGTTTGCAGATAAGCCCGACTATTGGGAGTTCGCTGCCTTCACATCGTTACTTGTTCAGGGCAGGAGCAAGATGCAGCGCTTGATCGAGGCGCATCACGACGGCTATGCGCCTTACTCGAATCAGCAGATCGACACTGTCGACGAACTGGACTACTTCTTCACCGGAAAGGTAGTGGAGCTTCTCGCGCTAGTTAGAAATTTCGAGGAGGACACGAATACTCACTTGCGTCGTCTGTTCGCAGATCAGGACCTTCACGACGAGGTGACTCCTCAGGAAGTGAAGGCGGCGGCGAAGGGAATCACCGATTTCTATCGCTCCATCTTGCTGCTCACCAGAGAGGTGCGAGGCGTGCAGGCACCCAGCGCGTATTCCGAAGTCATCGATAACCTCGCATCGCTTATCGGTTTCCATCTCAAAGGTGTCGATGACTTCATCACCGCGACGGTCGGGTTCCTCGCCGTGCTGCCGACGCTAGCGCAAAACAACAGCGGAAATCGCGAGTATCACTCGCTCGCCCTAGAGCTCGATCCCGATTACGCGCTACTGAACCACATCAAGGGACAAATCAAGCGTCTGCGACAACCCTGGCGGCGATGGCTGTGGTGGCAATAATGGATAGCAGGGTCTCGCCGAGTCGCGCCGTTCCTAGATGAATTCGCATGATTGCGCCGATCTACGCAGCGTCATCAACTAAGTACCGATAAAGTGTCGCTCTGCTGACACCTAGGTACTTCGCGATGTCCTTGGCGGTGTGCCCTTCGGCCTTCATCCGCTTCGCGGTAGCAATGTGCTCGGCGTCCTCCACCTTCTTGGGCCTACCGAACTTTGTCCCGTTGGCACGAGATGCCGCTCGTTTCAATGCCGTTCGTTCTACGGTGAGGGCACGCTCGTATTCTGCGAGCGATCCCAGGACTCCGATCATCATTCTTCCCGCAGGGGTCGAGCTGTCGATGCCGTCGCTGACCGAGACCAACGTGACTCCTCGGCCAGTAAGGGCCTTCACCGTTTCCAAGATGTGGAGAGCGTTTCTTCCGAGCCTGTCGAGCTTCCACACGACGACGGTGTCACCCTCACGGACGTAAGCCATGAGTTCACCAAGACCTGGACGGTCGTCGCGGGAACCGCTCATAGTGTCGGAGAAGGTCTTCGAGACTCCAGCGGCTTCCAGAGCGGCCTGCTGCTGTTCGAGCGTTTGGCTAACGGTGCTCACTCGGACATAGCCGATCCGCTGACCCGGCTGATGGGCATTCCACTGCGCCGCAGACTGTCTCACAACAGAGTCAACGCCACTTCTTCGACGGATATTTCTGAGACTAATATTCGAGACGCCTCCACCTGCACGAAGTGAGGTGAAGCCGACCAGTCCGTCGATGTATCAGAAAAGGTCATATATGAGATTGCCCGGCTCGGCGCACACCAGTCTTGGTGAGCGAGCCGTCCGATTGCTGAATGTCGAGCCGAAGCGGCAACGCAAATGCGAAGATCCAGCCTGTGACGGCGTCGGAACTCGGTTACGAGATAACGGATCGGCTCAAAGCTCTCGACATCGACACGTATGTCAGTGTCCTACTTGGTGCTGGAGCGTCAGTGGGCGCGGGCTTGCCCGATTGGACCCAATTTCTAGTCCAGTGCCTACTAGAAAGCGGCGCGATAGATGAAAAGGAGCTAGCGACGGCCTTTGTATCGAGGCAAGATTTGATGCTCGTCGCCGAGGCTGCGAAAGCTGCGGCTGGTGATGACTGGCCCAGGGTGTTGCGCCAAGCTCTCTATGGCGATGACCGCCGCGTTCCTCCGGCAGAATTGCACGCTGCAACGGCAGCATTCGCAGCATCGCGTGGGCCGGACAGGGTCGGCCTATTCACCTTGAACTACGACCTATTACTTGAGTCTGCACTGCGTGAAGTACTCGAAGAGTGGCAAATAGACGAGACGGTATCGACTCGGTCGACTGGCCGACATGCTCAGTCGGGCTTCGAAATACACCATCTACACGGGGTATTGACGCCCACTGGAACTGCCGCGTCGTCCGTCGTCCTTACGCTGTCTGACTACAACAAAATAAGCAGCCAAATGCGACCCTGGCAAGTATCCGCTCTGCAGGATGCTCTACAGCGCGGGCCACTTGTTCTCGCGGGTACTTCATATAGCGATCCAGACATTCGTCAGTGGATGCACGAGCTGACCGTCGAGGAAGACGCCTCAGGCTCGCCAGTTCTCGTGTTCCTCGCCCGCGAGAGCATGAAGCTAAGTCGACAACAGTTCGAGTCTGTCGGGCAGGCTCTGGCTGACCAGTGGTCCGCAATCGGTGTGACTGCCGTACCCACGAACGACCACCTTGACGCCGCGCAGGCGCTACGCGAGCTACCGCATGTCAATCAGGCAGATTACGTGCCACCGGCCATTCGCGCAGAACGTCTCTGGCTCGGCCACCTGAGCGACTTCGATGCGGTACAGCGCGACTACGCGACAGAATTAGATACCGACTTGGACTTCGTCCGGCATGCCTTTCCGCAAACTCAAAACGTCACTCTTTGGATTGCGAATGACCTGGGAAAGCTGGTCCGGTGGGCCTCGAATGATCGGTTGTATCGAAAGGCCGAACAGTTGTTAAGTATTGAACCTGGTTATGACAGTGCCTGGATCGCTGGCCAATGCCTGGCACAAAGCGACTTCCTGGCGCGTGACATTGAGGAGGTATCCACAGCGCGTTGGCGGTCGGTAGTCGCAGTGCCGCTGGTGGTCGAAGTGCCAGGCGGCCCCGACTTTCCGTATGGCGTCCTTAGCACTGCTTCGGCCGGGTCGATAGACGACCAGCCGCTGGATCTTATGGATGAGACATACGCAACTTTGGCAAGCAAGTGGTCGGAGAAGCTCGCAGGAGTCTACGAAGGTGCCGACTAGGGATGTCGCCCCGCCAGGGTATGACTACGCTAGTCGACAGAAGGAGACGACTTTGAAATCGACCGCGAGAACAAGCGTCCGGCGACTCCCAGGTGGGACTTATCGGATCCGAGCGTCCGCTACCCGTAGCGCCGCTACCGGGAGATTTGTCACGCAGGCGACCAAGAAGATCGCTGGGACCAAGGTGACGTCTAAAACAGCGAAAGTCAATCCGGTGAAGGCGATAACCGGGAAGAAGGTCAAGGGCGCATCGATGACAACAGGGCGCAAATCCTCGACGAAGCGGTAAGCGGATCTCCCAACGACCGCTGCGACCCACATCGCAAGTCGGTTTCCGATATTCGGCGGCCTGGTGACGCGGGCCACCTTGACGAGGGCCTGTCCCGCTACGACGGGAATCGTGAGACAACGGCCTCCAGTGTGGTGCCCAAAGCCCCGGCGACATGGCGCATCTCGCAGCTCGATTCGAACAGGCACGGGATTGCGGCCACTCACCGGATCTGTTGCAAAGGAGTGATCAGCCCGATCCCGTTGGAGGCACTGGCAGCTTGCTGACCAGCTTCCCGGCGTCTATGTCAAGGCCGCCCGCGATCTTGACAATCGTCTCCAATCGCAGACTCCGCTGACCCCGCTCGACCTTCCCAAGCTGAGTCCAGTGAATCCCACACCTGATCGCAGCGGCCTCCTGGCTAAGCCCGAGGGCTTGCCGACGATCCCTGACGCGTTCGCCAAAGACACGCGTTGTCTCGTTGAGTGGAGGCTTGGACCGGTCGTCTGGCATGAGGACCAACCACATCTTGCGCAGGCGAGATAGGCCAGAGCGTCTCACACGCATGCTTATTGCTCCCATGCGTATCACACCTTAGAATCGGCTGGGTGTTAGCTGGATGGGACAGATGAACCCGCCCGCGCTGAAGGCAAAGTCCAGGGCTCGATTCACAACCGGCCTTACAGTCGCGGTGAGCGGCGTTCTCGTCGCATGCTCAACCTCATCAGGTAGTGGCTCGCAGTCGGAGTCGAACGCTGCCAGGTGGTCGGACTACCCTCACACCATGGGCTGTGTCCTTGACGACAACCCTGCGCCCGACTGGTATCCACCGCCGAAGTCGATCACCGCAGAAAAGGTGACTCTGTCTCATGCGCGAGGCGATCAACTACGCGTCACGATCGAGTTCGTCGCGCCGCTGCCACCAACACCGTCCACTCTGCCGAACGGCAACGGCCAAACCGAGAACGCAATCGGGAGCATAACTTTCGGAGTCAACATCCAGAACGGCGGTTTTAAGGACAGCCTGTCGATCTTGTCGCCGAGCCGGGGTGAACCATGGAGAGTGAATCCTTCGAGCGACACCGATCTCAATCCCAATGTCCTTCAGTCAGCGAGGGCATCAAGCAACATCCTGACTCTTGACCTCGATCTCACCGGTGAGGATGCGCTGTTGGGCTCGGGACCGTTCGAACCGCTGATCCAACTCGGGGGATCGGTGGCATTGGATCAGCCACCCTATTCAGGACGAGTGTCACCGGTTGCCATGTACGATTCCCAACGCTGCGAATGGAATACGCCTGCAAGAGGTAGTTCCTCGACTGCAACCGCATCGCCGCCTAGCCGAACTGCGCCTGCACACACGCAAATCCCCACACGGACGCGAACTCAAAGTTCGCCACCAGTCTCAGGACACCACTACACGGTTGTCGACTACATCCGTGACAGCGGCATAGTTGAGCACCCGGTAAAGCGCGGGGACTCCGGCTCTCCCACTATCGATCTGCCGGTCCCCTCTGGCTGGGAGGCTGCCGGCCAGCGCACCCCGGAATGGGCCTACGGTGCAATCGTTTCCACTAACCCTGCGTTCGCCTCAGATCCGCCGTCCATCATGGCGCTGGTTTCCAAGCTGACCGGCAACGTCGACCCGACCAAGGTCCTCGAGTTCGCGCCCGGCGAGATCAAAAATCTTCCCGGGTTCAAGGGCAGCAATGAAGCTGCCCCGAGCAAGCTAAGCGGCTTCGAGGCGACCCAGATTGGTGGCACCTATAAGAAAAACGGCGTCATCCGTGCGGTCGCACAGAAGACCGTCGTGATCCCGGGCAAGGACGGGCTATACGTGCTCCAACTCAACGCCGACTGCCTCGAAGACCAAATCCACGCGCTACGAGATGCAACCGTCGTTATCGATGAGCAGACCAGGATCACGCCTTAGCCCCGATCCGTGGACGGGCCAGGCCCTGATGGGGTGTGGCGAGGCTGATCTTTGCAAGCTTGCCTGTTGTGGGCAGCCCGCGTCTTCTGGTCTGCCCAGCTTTTCCTGTGTGCTCCGGTGAGTGCTTTTGGCGGGGCATCAGGTCGGGATGTGTAGTGGTGGGCTGTAGCCGATCATGTTGCGCCACAGAGTAAGCCAGGGATGCGACCAGGCCCAGTCGCTGGGTAGAATCAACTTCGTCCAACATCTTCCGCACCCTCTACGGTGTGTAATCGGTTTGGGTCAGATCCACTGAAATTTCGCGAGTGGACTCAAAGGCTATCGCGCTCGTCCCGTGGAATACCGAGAGCAGATCTCCAGCACGCCGCTGTCGGTGGTTGGACTGGAACCAGGCGACAAATCGTCAGCTAGCCCGCCGACCCTGGGTCGGTTCCTGAGATGTCGATAGCGTCGGCTCAGCCGCTCAGCAGCGGCCCGTGGTTTTGTGCGGACTTCTCGACGTCGTTTGTTCGCGAACGTTGACGTCGCGTTCTGTGCGACCGATTGGTTGTTCGTGAATGTTGGAGTCACTGGGTCGTCACGCGGGGTCACGGCGGTTGGTGCCGGGCGGCTTCGATGATGCCGGTTCCAGCGGTTGTACCGCCGGCGCGGTTGATCGCTTCTTTCATTTCCGCCAGGCCGCTCCGGATGACCGTGTCTGCAGCTACTTTTTCTGTCAGGGTGCGGAGGTCGCCGGGTGTGGGTGATGGGAGTTGAACTCCGAGTCCGAGTGATTCGAGGCGGGCGGCGTTGACTGATTGCTCGCGGACCTGAGGTACGGCGATGGTGGGCACCTCGTAGTACAGAGCTTCCATCGTTGATCCCATTCCCGCGTGGGTGATGAATGCGGTTGCGTGGCGCAGCACGTCGAGTTGGGGCACCGTTTGGTGGGCCTCGATGTTGTGTGGCAGCGTTCCGATGTCTGCGGGGTCGATATGGGTGCCAAGACTGAGAACGACGTGAAATCTGCTGTCCGCGAATACCTCTGCGCAGGAGGCGAAGAATTCGGGTCGATTGTTGAAGGCGGTGCCCAACGAGACCAACAGCACCTGGGCGTCATCGTGTGGTGGCGCCCAGGAAGCGGTGCGGCGGGCGCGCTTGGGCATCGAGGGGCCGATGAAGTGGACGTTTTCGGCGAAGCTGTTGCCGGCGATCTGAAACTCCCGCGGTATGAACACCAGCGACGGCGGTCCCGGCTCGTTATCGCGGCTCGGGCCGAAGGGAACGGCTAGACCGTGGGTGCTGAACCAGTCGGCCAGTTCGGTGAAGTAGTGCTGCATACCGGGGTGATGCGGGGTGAATCCGTCGATCAGTTCGGAGGGTGGGAACGCCTCGTTGGTGGCCAGGTTCGCGATCAAAGAGACCGTTGACGCCGCGAACTGCTCGACAAGGAACCCGCCGAGCGGAACATTGTCGATGCATACGACGTCGGGGGGATCGTTGGCCAGCGCGTTGAGCAGGCCGGGAGTGAGCGTGCGCGCGGCGGCCAGGAACCCGCGCAGGTCAGCGCTGAGAGTGTCAACGCTAAATCCTGATGCGGCCAGTGTGGTGGTGTCGGGTTCCCATCCAAGATCGATGAACAATGCACCAGCTCGCACGATCTCCGCTTCCAGCGATGCGGCGCTGATGTAGGTGACACGGTGGTCGCGGTCGACGAGTTCCTCGACTAGGGGCAACGTCGGATAGACGTGGCCCGGCGCCGGTGGCGTCGTGAAGAGAATATGCATCAGATGGCCGCCGTTTCCGCTAGATTTAGCTAGATATGTCTAGTCACCTTACAGAGTGAAGGATCGCGCGATGCCTGTCGCCACCGCCACCCGCATCGATCTGGCCAGCATGGTTGCCCTCGTCGTCCGGCTCGCCGGGCCGATCAATCAACTGATGGCCCGTGAACTCGGATTGCCCCTCAACGACTTGGCGGCGTTGCAACATCTCGTGGGACTACCGCCCGCGGGACCGGCCGAGCTGGGCCGGCGTTTGGGAATGTCGTCGGCCTCGGCCACGGTGCTGGCTGACCGACTCGAACGTGCCGGTTATGTTCGGCGTCATCGCGACCCTCACGATCGACGCCGAGTCATCCTTGAGGTCACCGACACGGCCGCCATGCGTGCCCAAACCGCCATCGGCCCACTCGTCGAGGCGCTCAACTCGATCGGCGACCGGCACGACGTGGCTGGTCAGCAGCAGATCAGCACATACCTGGCCGCAGTGATCGACGCGATGGCCGAGTTCACCGGCGCTGATGACTCGGAACTCACGAGTTGAGCTGTACGCGGCGATACGCCGCGATGCCCGCGCTGGCCTGTCCGGTCGAGAGATCCAACGCAAACACGGCGTCGGATGGCGCACTGTGCAATCCGCCCTCGCATCGGCCTGGCCCCAACAGCGAGCTGCTTATCCCACCAGAGCCTCCAAACTCGACGGGTTCAAACCTGCGATTGACGACATCCTGCGTTCCGATCTCGACGCGCCGCGCAAGCAACGCCACACCGTGACCCGCATCGTCGACCGCCTGCGCACTGAGTTCGGTATGGATGACGTGTCCTACCCCGTAGTGCGGGCATACGTGGCCAGACGGCGACCGGAGATCAGCATCGAATGCGGCCGTGGCGCACCCGGGGTATTCGTTCCGCAAACCCATTTGCCCGGCCGCGAAGCCGAAGTCGACTTTGGTGAGATCGGCGTGCGGTTACGTGGTCAACTCACCACCTGCCACCTGTTCTCCCTACGGATGTCCTACTCGGGCAAAGCGGTTCATCGTGCCTCTGCAACCGGAGGTCAGGAGGCGTTTTTCGAGGGCCACGCGCACGCGTTCCAGGTTCTCGGAGGAGTGCCTGCCGGTAAGATCCGCTACGACAATCTCAAAGCCGCTGTGGCACAGGTAATCGGCTTCTCTCGCCAGCGCGTCGAAACAGACCGCTGGGTGGCGTTTCGCTCGCACTTCGACATCGACGCCTTCTACTGCCAGCCAGGTATCACCGGCGCTCACGAGAAGGGCGGTGTGGAAGGCGACATCGGGCGGTTCCGCCGCAATCACCTCGTGCCGGTACCGGAAGTCGAGTCACTGCACGAACTCAACGAACTCATCGACGGCTACGACCAGGCCGACGATCTGCGGCGCATCGGCCACCGCGCCCACACCGTGGCCGAGTCCTTCAACGCCGAGCGTCAACTCCTCAAACCGCTACCCGTAGAAACGTTCGAGACAGGACTCTGGGTGACACCGCGCGTGGACCGCTACTCCCAGATCACCGTCCGCACCAACCGATACTCCGTACCCTCACGGCTCATCGGCCGCCAAACCCGAGTACTCCTCAACGCATCAGACCTCACCGTCTACGACGGCAGAACACTCGTCGCCAGCCACGAGCGATTGCTCACCAAAGGCGGCTCCCGCCTCGACCTCGACCACTACCTGGAAGCATTCGTCCGCAAGCCCGGCGCCCTGCCCGGAGCGACAGCACTAGAGCAGGCCCGCCGAGCAGGTACCTTCACCGCAGCCCACGACGCGTGGTGGGCTGCAGCCTGCAAAGCCCATGGCGACACCGCCGGCACCCGCGCGCTCACCGAAGTCCTTCTCCTGCACCGACATACCGACCACCGCCACGTCATTGCCGGCATCAACGCCGCCCTGCAAGCCGGAGCGTTAACCGCTGACGCTGTTGCCCTTGAAGCCCGCAAAGCCGCTGAGACTGGCAGCGACATCACCACCGCCGACCCGCCGCCGACCGACATGCCAGCCGTGTCGTCACTGACACAGCGCCGCTTAACCCACCTGCCGATCGACACGCGGCCCCCGCCCTCAGTCACCGCCTATGACCAGCTTCTCCGACGGAGCACACAGTAGACGCCAACCGAAAGGACCCCGCCGATGAACGCTCCCACCCGTCGCGGACTCACCGAACAAGCCGCCGATGCCGCGATTGACCAAGCCTGCCGCATGCTCCGCCTCCCCACCATCCGAACCCACTTCCCCGAAACCGCTGACACCGCCGCCCGCCAACAGCAGTCCTACCGCGCCTTCCTCGCCGAACTACTCCTGGCCGAATGTGACGACCGTGCCCGCCGACGCTCCGAACGCCGCATCCGCGCCGCGGCCTTCCCACGCGAAAAGTCCCTTCGCACTTTCGACTACACCGCAAACCCGAACGTCGACCCCGCCGTCATCAACACCCTGGCCACCGCAGACTGGGTACGCAAAGGCCAACCCCTCTGCCTCATCGGCGACAGCGGCACCGGCAAGAGCCACCTACTCATCGCCCTAGGAACCGAAGCGGCCATGGCAGGATTCCGGGTGAAGTACACCCTCGCCGCCAAACTGGTCAACGAACTCGTCGAAGCCGCCGACGAAATGACGCTCACCAAAACGATCGCCCGCTACGGCCGCGTGGACCTACTGTGCATCGACGAACTCGGCTACATGGCCCTCGACAAGCGCGGCGCCGAACTGCTCTTCCAAGTTCTCACCGAACGCGAAGAAAAAGCATCCGTGGGCATCGCCAGCAACGAAGCCTTCAGCGGATGGACCAAGACCTTCACCGACCCACGACTCTGCGCAGCCATCGTCGACAGGCTCACCTTCGGCGGCAACATTATCGAAACCGGCACCGACTCCTACCGCCTCGCCCACACACTCCGCAGCCGCGACAACACCGACAAGTGACGTCAACATTCGCGAACACACCACACCCGAACCCGCCGAACCTGACGTCAACATTCACGAACAAACGACGCCCTCATCCACGACCAACGCCAGGCCCGATATGCGTCCAGATCGGCTGGCCCGCCGCCTGCTTCGGTCACAGGACCAATTATGGCACCATGCCTTCGCGACCAGCGCAATAAGCATCCACTCATCAGTTGGTGCCTTCCGAGCGCGAATTATCTTGCAGCGCAGAACTTCCGCTTGACCCCAATCTGTTGGCCTTCATCGTCCTTGTTCTGTAGGGTTCTTAGAACTCGCCCAAGGAGCCGGAGCCTCTGACCAGCGAGGACTCCCAACGACTCCCAGTCACGTCCCCAGCCGAGCCAAGGAATCGGACCGGTTCTTTCCGCCTTTCTCTGTAGAGTTTCTAGACTTGCTCGCCATACTTTGGCGGGACACCGCCCCGGGGGTGCCATACCTTCTGCGGGGGTGCCGCGCCTTGCATGGGCGGCGCGGCGGGTGAAGTGTGTTGCGTGCTTGCGCACGCGGGCCAGGGGGTGTGTTGGTGTGCACCCTTGCTCTCTTACTCCCTTGCTCTCTTCTATCTAAGGGAGCACTTCTATATGTCCGCTACCAGTAAAGAAAGCAAGAGAGTGAATAGAGCAACATACAGAGATACTCTCTTGCTCTGCCCCTTGCTTAGTCTTCTTCTGCTCCCTTGGTTTCATCCTCGGTTGGTTCCGGCTTTCTCCCTTGGTATTTGGGGAGGTACCAACACCATCGTCCGCTCCCGTCCTTGTCAGACTTGACGTTCAATGGCCTCTTGGCACGCTTCGCTTTGTCCTTGCTGTACCCGGCCACTTCGGCAGCGTCGTATACATCGTTCGCCCATCGCGGGCCATCGGCCAGGAACTCGGCCAGCCAAGCAACCACCTCGTCGTTGCCTCTGCCCTTGTCGTGTCCCGCTGCATGTACTGCGGCTATATGTTCCCGCGCTGTCTGCTCCGACTCACCGACATAGGACAACAGCGGAACGGTGCCGTCGTGGTCTTCGGTCGCAGGGAAGTACTGCACTCCCCTGATGGAGAACTCTGTGGCTGCCGTGGGAGCTGTGCCGTTGGCCTTCTCCGGTCCCACAACAAGGTTGCCGTCATCGTTCTGGAATGCGAACAACGTCAGGCGGGCCTTCTTACGCAACTCGCCCGTCGCACCGTACTTATCTCGGGCCTGCCCGCTTGCAACACGATTAGTGTGCGTAAGTAGCAACACTGCGGCGTCTGTTGTGGTCGCTACTTCTCGCCATGGGTGCAGTGCCTGACGGGCTTGCTGCGGATCTCTCACCGAAAGCTTGGCGGGTACGGTGTCCAGCCAGGCATCAATGACAACGAGAGCAGGCGCAGGGTCAGCCTTGGCGATCAGGTGAATATCCTGAGGAAAGACCGGCGCTCCGCTCCCGTCGTCGTCGGTGCAAATGACACGAATCATCGCGATGTCGGCACCAGCTATCTCTAGTCGTGGCAGGACAGTTGTCTGCCAGTCGTCTTCGGTCGCAACGACGATGACGTGTTGGGGCTCTCGTGCTGGAATGCCGAACTCGGGTACAGGCTTGCCTGTGGTGACTGCAGCGGCCAGGTGGACCCACAACAGTGATTTACCGATTCCCTCGTCGCCCACGAGGAGATTGACCGCCCCTCGCTGTAGGCGACTCTTGGCAAGCCATCTCGGCTGCTGTGCTGATTTGAGGTCGCTGGCACTCCACAGCTTCGGCCTGACCTCTCCCGCGAGTACCTTCCCGGCCTGCTCGATGGCACGAGAAGAATTGTGCTGCAAGCCTTCTATCGCCTTAAGGGGATCGGTATCCAGGTCTACCAGAGCCTGTCGGATGATATCCTGGGCTTCGTTCACAAGGTGTCTGTTCTGCAAGTAGCCAATCAGCCAACCGGTTGACTCTTCAACTTCGTCGGGCAGACGGACACCGGGAAACTCAGTCTCCAGTACGAGCGTTGTGGGCGCAGATTGGTTCTCGTGCCAGTAATCCACGATGTGATTGAAGAGGGCTACGTTGACGGGCTCTTCGAATAAGATAGCGCCAAGCTCGGCGTCAAGCACCTCGGCCAAGCCGTCTTCAGAGCACATGTGGAATAGCAGACGACGTTCTAGATCACTCATCGCTACCTACTTCGCTACCGTCCTCCCTGAGTCCAAGTTCCTCTAGGGAGTCCCCGTCCTGTTGTGTCAACGGTCCATTCATCGCTGACCACCGGATGCGTCAACGTCCACACGGGAATACAAGGCAACTACCTTGCCCCGCTCTGGCGCGTAACTCCCGGCGACAACCAGCTTGTGAGACCGAAAACCCTCGATGGTCATCTGTAGCCGTCGCGCTGCCTCTGATTCAGTAATTAGTGCCGGGGTGTCCTCATCGATGCACCCGAGGCAATGACGAGAGTTCACGCGTCCGTACTTGTCGACAGGGAACCGACTCAACGCCCGTCGCCTCCCACACTCCTGGCATATCTTGCGTGACCCCCCAGTTTGACCCGCATAAACCTGCTGTTCAGAAGCATATGAAATCTCGAAATCACTCCTAGGAGCGATGTTTGGCGCTTCTGAAGGTGAAGGGACCGGAGCGATCATTTCGTTGCCCCGGAACGCAGCAGACCGACAACCATCGCTATCTGATCCTCACGAAGCGGTGGTGTGTCATCTCCCAGCAGCTTGGTCGTCAAGTACCTGATGAGTTTGGCCGCCAGCAGATCCTGGAGGGCTTCCGTCGTTCTGGGATCACTCGCTCCGTACCGGAGTAGGCGTTGCGAGTAGGTTCCACCCGCTGACTGAATAGTCTCGACAAGCATCATGTTTCCTTTGTTATTGGGGCTTGCTCTCCACGCCCGCACACCCCTTAAGCGGAGTTTGAGAGCCGAAGACATTGCCTCTCAGAGGCTTAAAAGACTCCCCGAATGCTCGACGCGTTGCATCCGCAGGATCGCGGTCCGCAGGCGCGTACGGCGTCGTGTTCCCCAGCAGCGCTCCAAAGCATTGTCCGACTACACAGCTGGTCGAGCACGACTAAGAATTAGGTTGGCAAGTCTGATCGCGTCGTCGTATCCAAGTCTTATGACTTGGTAGCAAGGCTCGTCGCCTTTCACGTGCGGGCCATGACCGCAGTTGCAAATGTGCCCCGCGACGTCAGGATCCTGGTCATCAACATCTTCGGCGAAGATGGCGACTTGCCATTGAGGCCGAGGAGGAAACAGATTTGTGGGGCCGAAATGCAGGCTAATGCCGCCGCTGTCCAACGTTAGGATGCCCGTGTCTTCAAACCATTTCGAGTCATCGAGGCTTTGATTCATCAACGCGTGATAGTCGTATCCACCACGAAGGATGCCTTCGATGGTCAATGGCTCTTCGTCGTCGGGTGTCCGATTCGTTCCCGGGTGGTTGTTGGTCAATGTCATCCCTCTCGTGTGGGCTGATATGGATTGGTCGATGTGACGGCGGCGCTAGCAGCAGACATGGAACTACTCCCCCGTTCGGTTGCGCAACGACTCGGCAAGCCATGCCTCGACATCGGCCCACCGATATAGGACGCGTCTGCCGAGGGATAAGAATTTCGGACCTGTGCCCCGATACCGCAGTTGCGCCAGCGCGGCGACTGTAGTGCGCAGGTATTCGGCCACTTCGCGAGGAGTCGCGAGGGCAGGTGCCTTGATTACCTCTGTCAATGCATTTCCTCAAGCTATAGCGAATCAACAAGGTTCTGCGTCCGGTATACGCCTGCGATCGCCCGATTGTCAAGCCATCGTATTTCCAGTAGCCTGAGAATATGGTTGCTCAGGATTCGCTGGCCCAAGTGATAGGCAGGAATGCGCGTGCGATCAGGCTGTCGGGCGGCTTCACCCTCGAACAGGTTGCTATCGCGACTCGCAACAGGGGGCTGAGGTGGAGCGAATCACGCGTAGCCGACCTGGAGGCCGGTCGCGTCGCCGCCAACATTGCAACACTGGTCGCTGTTAGCCTGGCGTTCACTGATCTTGACAGCCGTGGTGTGACGCTTCACGACCTCATCAGTCATGAGCGCCCAATAGAGATGAACGAAAACCTCATCGTGACGAGTGAACAGTTGGGCCAACTCCTTGCCGGGGATGTGGTCGATGTTCAGTTCGGACCGCGTCCGTACGAAATGGATCCGAATTTCTTTCACGTCAAGCCCGAATTTCAGGCGAAGTACGACGCATGGAGCGAGACAGATAAGCGGGCGGCCAAGACGTTGAGAATATCGAAACCCCTCCTTAGAGAGGTCGCAATGTCGTTGTGGAACACCAGTTTTGCAACCGAACGCGACCGTCGAGCCGGGCGAGGAGCCAACGCTCAGCAGCGTGGCCGGATCAGCCGCCAAATGTTCGATGAAATTCGAGAGGCCCTAGAAACAGGCAACTATGACGAGTACGACAAACCTTAGGGCTATCAACGATGGCGGGTAGACCGCCGCTGCGGATCGGGCGGTACGGCAAGATCAATCGCACCAAGCTTGGTAACGGCGCGTGGCTAGCCCGGTGCCGCTATCGCGACGCTGACGGCGTGACGCGCATTGTCGAAAGACGTGGCCCGCTGGATGAATTCGATCAATACGGCAAGTTGGCAGAGGACGTACTCATCCAGTCTTTAAAGGACCGTCAGCCCGCACTTGCCGACGACTTCACGCTCGAAACTCGAGTCGTCGTGCTGATTGAACGACACTTGGAACGGCTTGCCGAAGATGGCCGGTCCCCCGTGACCCTTGATACCTACAGGTTCGCGGCGGCGAAGCTGAACAAGCTCATCGGCGGCATCCGCGTTCGCGAAGCGTCAACTTCCCGCATCGATGCCGCGATCCGATCGGTGCGCACGGCCCACGGTGCCACCATGGCACGCCAGGCGAAGACGATCCTTCGCGGCGCTTTACAGCTTGCGGTGATGGCCAACATCCTTAGCGCGAATCCTGTGCGCGACATTCAACCAATCAAAACCCGAGCACCCGTCGGGGCGGCCGCGTTAACGGCCGACGAATTGCGCAGACTGCTGACGAACTTGCGGTCTGACGACTATTGCCAACACAACGACCTTGTCGACCCCATCACGGTGCTTATCGGCACAGGATTACGCCGGTCAGAGCTGCTTGGTTTGCGTTGGGAAGACTTCAACGACGTAACCGGCACGATCCACGTCACCGGCAAGGTCATCAGAGTTGCGGGCAAGGGACTAGTACGCGTAGACGAAACCAAGACCAACGCCGGGCGGCGCACGATACCGCTCCCTCAATTTGCCGTCGAAGCACTGCAACGACGGCGTGGACACCTCTACAGCGGCGAGCTGCCAGTGATCTTCCCGTCAATTGCTGGCACGCTGCGTGACCCCAACAACTTCGCAAAGCAATGGCGGCGGGTGCGCGACCAGCTCGGTGTTCCGGACTCGACGACTCACTCGTTCCGCAAGACGATCGCGACGCTGGCCGACGACGCGGGACTGTCAGCAAGGGTCAGCGCTGATCACCTTGGGCACTCGCGGGTGTCAATGACTCAGGACCGCTACATGAGTAGAGGACGGGTCCACACCGAAGTTGCCGAGCTACTGGACCGCACCATAAACGATGAATAAACGATGGATCACATCCCTATGTCCACAAAAATACCCTCTGAAGTGGGGCGGGCGGGGCTCGAACCCGCGACCAATGGATTATGAGTCCACGGCTCTAACCAACTGAGCTACCGCCCCTGATGCGGCACCTATATTCGCATGCGCTAGACCGCGGAGACCGTCTGCCCGTCGGCATCGACAGAGAACAGTTCGGTGCCGTCGGTCACGAGCGGGGCATCCACCCCCAGCGACACCATGATTTTGTTGGCGGCGTTACGCATGATGTCCAGAGTCAACTCGAACGCCTGATCCTCCGAGAAGTGCCGGCGAACCTCCGCGGCGAGGTCGGGGCTGATCTGCGACGGTGACCAGATCATGGCGTCGACGAACCGCAACGCCGCCTTGTGCGCATCGGTCAACTTCTCCGACGACTCGTACTGCTCGATTTCGCTGTACAGATCCTCTGATCCGCCGGCGTCCAGCGCGTTGGTCTCCCGGCGCGACTTGCACAGCCGGCAATTGTGCTGCGTCGCACCCCGCAGCCGCACGACCTCCGTCGTCACCGGATCCAGCCCCCGCAGCCGCGCCACCGCGGGCAGGAACCCGTTGAGCAGCGCGTCGGTCGGATCGGACTCGTGGTCCCACTCGACGGTGCCGCGGTTGCCGTGACTGCGCAGCCCCAGCGCCTCGAACGCCGCCCACACCCGCGGGACGAAATCGGCGACGAAGATCATCACCACGGTTCGAAACACGTTGTCCCCCAGGGCCGCCGCCAGCTGCTTGCGCTGGTTGTCACCGATGCCCGTCACGTCGACGGCGAACTGCTCGGTGAACGCGCACACAATCGGCTCGTGGTCGGCCGCCCCGTCGACCAGATCGACCTCCATCGGCAGCGGATGCAAACCCAACGCCCTGCCGCACGTCAGCCGCATCAGGGTGTCGACTCGCCCGTCCCCCGACGACATCGCCACCAGGGCGCCGATCCGCTCGGCCAGATTCTCGTCACTCACCCCAGGATTATTGCGCCTGGCTCACCGAGGACATGTGGAAGTCGGGGATTCGCAGCGACGGCATCGTCACCCGCGTCACCCAGTCACCCCATTCCCTGGGCAGCGTACGGTCCGTGGCGCCGGCCTCGGTGGCCCGCCGCAACAGGTCCAGCGGGCTCTCGTTGAACCGGAAGTTGTTGACGGCGGCCGTCACCTCACCGTCTTCCACCAGGTACACGCCGTCGCGGGTCAGGCCCGTCAGCAGCAGCACCGCCGGGTCGACCTCGCGGATGTACCACAGCGTCGTCAGCAGCAGGCCGCGCTCGGTGCTCGCGATCATGTCCGCCAGGCTGGCGGTCCCGCCGGTCATCAGCAGATTGTCCGCCGGCACCGCGACCGGCGCGCCGAACTCCGCGGCCGACGCTCGCGGATAGGCCAGCGTGCTGATCGTGCCGTCCCGGATCCAGTCCACACGCCCGATGTCCATTCCGTTGTCGAACACCGACGCGCGCTCCGACGACGCCGACGCGGTGACGAAAGGCGTGCACGCCAACCCCTCGGCGAACGGATCGGAGTACAGCGTCAGCGGAAGATCGGTGAGCCGCTCCCCCACCCGCGTCCCACCACCGGGAGCCGACAGTGCCGTCCGGCCCTCCTCGGCGCCGCGGCCGTCCATCGTCCACCACAGGTAGATCATCATGTCCGCCACCGCCGACGGCGGCATGATCGTCTCGTACCGCCCGGCAGGCAGTTCGACGCTGCGGTGCGCCCAGCTCAGCCGCGTGGACAGTCGTTCGAGCATCGAATCCGTTGGCACATCATCGAAATCGGGGGTGCTGAAACCCACCCACGCGCTGGCGTCGTCACGCTTGCCGTTGATCTCCACCGAGCCGGTCGGCTGGGTATGGCGCCGCCGCAGCCCGGTCGAGGTGGCCAGGAACGTCGTCTCGACGTCGTGCCGGGCGAACCCGTACAGCTGATCCGCCCCACTGAATCCCCGCGCCGCGAGGCTGCCCGCCACGCCGAGGAAGGCCTCCACGCTCGTGCCCGCCACCGGATCGTCCCAATCATCAGACGCATCGCCGGCGGGCAACGGTGGCGCGGTATCTGGTGCCTCGAGCGCCGACAGCGCCGCCTCCTGTGATGCCGCCACCAGACCGGCAATCGACGACGGGTCCACGTCACTCGACCGCACCGACCCGACCCGCGCCGTGTTTCCTTGGCGCACAATCGATATCACGGCGGTGGTGCGGCTCACCGATTCACCGTTGGTGGTCATAGAATTACCCGCCCACCGCAACGAGGCGTCTGAGCGGTCGGTCACCAAGACAACGGTCTCGTCGGCCTTACCCAGTCGGCCGGCCTCGGCCAGCGCACGCTCGACCACTTGCTGTGCTCCGATCACCGACTACCGTCCCGACTCGTCGCGCGTATTGAGGACGTTCACCCCGCGGAACAGCGCCGACGGACAGCCGTGACTGACCGCCGCCACCTGGCCGGGCTGTGCCTTGCCGCAGTTGAACGCGCCGCCGAGGCGCCACGTCGACGGCCCGCCGACCGCTTCCATCGATCCCCAGAAGTCTGTCGTGGTCGCCTGGTACGCGACGTCGCGCAGCTGACCGTCGAGGCGGCCGTCACGAATCCGGAAGAACCGCTGTCCGGTGAACTGAAAGTTGTAGCGCTGCATGTCGATCGACCACGACTTGTCACCGACGATGTAGATGCCGTCCTGCACGCGGGCGATGAGATCGTCGGTGCTCAGCTCATCGGTACCGGGCTGCAGCGACACATTGGCCATCCGCTGAATGGGCACGTGATGCGGCGAGTCGGCATACGAGCAGCCGTTCGAGCGTGCGACGCCGAGCCGGGGCGCGAACACCCGATCCAGTTGATAGCCGACAAAGATGCCCTCGCGCACCAAATCCCAGCTCTGCGCGGCCACTCCGTCGTCGTCGTAACCGACACTGGCCAAACCGTATTCGACGGTGCGATCGGCGGTGACATTCATCACCGGCGATCCGTAGCGCATGGTGCCCAGCTTGTCCGGGGTGGCGAAGGACGTGCCTGCGTACGCGGACTCGTAGCCGATCGCGCGGTCGTATTCGGTGGCGTGCCCAATGGACTCGTGGATCGTCAGCCACAGATTGGTCGGGTCGATCACCAGATCCGTCGGTCCCGCCGAAACGCTGGGTGCTTTGGCCTTTTCCGCCAGCAGGGACGGTAGCTGCATCAGCTCGTCGGTCCAGTTCCACACGTCATCGCCCGCGACGACCTCCCAGCCCCGCGCCATTGGCGGCACCAATGTGCGCATCGTCTCGAACGACCCTGCCGCCGCGTCCACCGTGACGGCGTCCAGCGTCGGCATCAGCCGCACCCGCTGCTGGGTGATCGACGAGCCGAACGTATCGGCGTAGAAGGTCTGCTCCTTCATGGCATGAAGCCCTGCCGACACGTGATCCACACCGTCGGCGGCCATCAGCCGGGCGGAGTACTCGCCGAGCACCGCGATCTTGTCCGCCGCGGAGACGGCGAACGGGTCGATGCGGTAGCTGGACACCCAGCTGACGTCCGAGTACACCGGCTCGGGCGCCAGCTCGACACGCTCCGCGTTCAACGGCTTCAGCGTCGCCGCGACGTGGACGGCCCTGCGCGCGGTCTCGGCGGCCGTACCAGGATGCAGCTCCGCGTGCGAGGCGAAGCCCCATGTGCCGTCGACGATCACCCGCACCGCCAACCCGATCTCGCGGTTGACCACCGCCGCCTCCAGCTCGCCGTCGCGCAGCTGGATGTGCTCCGTCGTGATCGCGTGTATGCGCAGGTCGGCATAGCTGGCTCCGGCGGCCTTCGCCGCAGATAACGCCGCATCGGCCAGCTCATGGCGCGGCAGCTCGAGGAAGTCGGGATCGACTTGGCGTTGCGCTGTCACGCCACCACCGTAATAGCGGCCGAACTCACCTCGTGACGGCGCTGGTGCCCAGAATCGTCAACTCCAGCACGAGCGCCGTCGCGCACACCAGCCCGACGATCAGGAACGCCCACCAGTCGATCGCCTTCGGACCCGACGGCGCCGCCGAGATCTGCCCGACGCCGCCGCGGGCGGTGATCGCGTCGCCCATCTCGTCAGCCCGCCGCAGTGCGACGGTGACTGCCGCTGCGAGCAGGTCGACAAGCTCGAGCATCGCGGCGCGGAAGCGTCCTCGCCTGGTGGCCGCCCGCTCTTTGGGTCGCAGCCTGCGCGCCGCATAGAGGACGCGGAATTCGTCGATCAGCATCGGAAATGCGCGTAGCGCCAACGCCAGCGCCACCGCCCACTCATCGACCGGTATGCGCAGCACCTTAAGCGGCCGGCCCAATTTGGCTACGGCGGGGGCGATTTCGGCGACATTGGTCGTCCACGACACCATGGCGCCCAGCCCGAGCAGAACGATCGACAGTGCCGTGATCCGCAGGAAGTTGAACAGCCCGCCGAGCCCGACCTCGACCGAACCGACGTCGATCACGGGGCTTCCACCCGCGAAAGTCGCTGTGAGACCGCCGAAGAACAACAAAATCCAGAGCCAGCCCGGGATGGACGGCAGCACGCCGCGGGGTATCCGCGCGGTTCGCGCGGCGATGAGCACCAGCACGGCAACCGCACCGATCGGAACCCACCCCGGATAGAAGGTCATCAGGATGCCGATGGCCGCCACCATGAGCAGTTTCGTTCCGGCCCACAGCCGATGGATGGCGCTGTTACCCGGCACGGGGCGCAGCAGCACCACCGGCCTGCGCTGCCTTTTGTTCGCGGTCGGTGCGGTCACGATCTGTCTCCCGCCACCGTCGGTGTCGCCGCCAGCACCCCGTTGCGCAGATGCAGGGTGCGTGGGCACACGTCCTCGAGACCCGAGAAGTCGTGGGAGATGATGACGATGGTCAGCCCGAAGTTGCGTCGCAGCTCACCCAGGAGCCGTAGCAGCCCACGCTGACTCGCCGCATCCAGCCCGGCGAGGGGCTCGTCGAGGATGAGCGCACGGGGCTGGCGCGCCAGCAGTCCGGCCAGCACCACGCGGCGCATCTGACCGCCGCTCAGTTGGTCGATGCGCCGCTTCGCCAGCGCCTTGTCCAGGCCGACGGTGGCCAGCGCCTCGCTCACCCGCTTGCGGTCACGCGGCGAGAACCCGGCCGCGGAGGCGATCTCGAGATCCACCCGGCCGCGCATCAGCTGCAGGCGGGCCGCCTGGAAGGAGATGGCAACGGCGCCAACCTGATCGGACACCGGCGCACCGTCGAGCAGGCAGCTGCCGCCGGTCGGGACGGTGAGTCCCGCCATGATCCAGGCCAACGTCGACTTTCCGGATCCGTTGAGTCCGTGGATCAACAACCCGTCGCCCTCGTTGACGGTGAAGGTGATGTCGCGCAGCGCCATTGCGGCCCAAGGCGTTCCGCTGCCGTATTCGTGGTTGACCCCACGGAGTTCGAGCACCGGCTTGTCGGCGTGGTGGTGGCCGGTGACGGTGGCCACCGGCGCCGAGGCGGTCTCCACCATGTCGGTGTTGTCCGCGGCGCCACCGTTGCCGGTCAGATTGACGGCGCGATCGGCGGCATCCGCCTCGTCGTTGTAGTGGGTGATGTGCACCAGCGACATGTCGTGGTGCTTCGTCAGCCCGGACAGCACCGACATCAGCGCGCCCCGGCCCTCCTGGTCGACCATGCTGGTCACTTCGTCGGCGATCAGCAGCGACGGTTCACGGGCCAGCGCCCCAGCGACCGCGAGCCGCTGCAGCTCGCCGCCCGACAGACCGCCCGTGTCGCGCTCGGCGAGCCCGTCCAGCCCGACCTCGCCGAGCAGCTTGGGGATGTCCGTGGTCGTCCCCGGCGGCAGACCCCACACCACGTCGTCGGCGACCCGGGTACCGAGCACCTGACTCTCGGGGTGCTGCATGATCACCGCCGTACCGCCGAGCCGGCCGAGCCCGACGCCGCCGGGCCGGTCGATGCGGCCCGATGTGGGTTCGCGGCCGGCCAGCAGCAGCATCAACGTGGTCTTGCCCGAACCGTTCGCGCCGGTGATCGCGAGGTGCTCACCGGGTTCGACGTTCAACGAAACCGGACCGAGCGCGTCGTGGTCGGCGTTCGGATACCGGAAGCGGACGTCCCGCAATTGTGTCGGCACGGGAGCGATGGTTCCGGTGTCGGTCGAAGATTCGAGCTTGTGCACGTCGGGAATGGCGACCAGTCGGGCCATCACCCGCGACAGCGCCCACCACCCGATGAGTGTGACGAAGACGACCGACCACACCGACGATGCGAAGAAGAGCAGCGGCCAGTAGTCCAGCGCGGTGGCGAAATCGCGCTTGAGCTGCTCGGCCAAACCCTCCATGTCGGGGATGCGCGCGATGATCGCGGCCAATCCGTCGACGTTGGCGGTGACCGATTCGAAGATCAGGTGGCGCAGCCGTACCAGAATCGTGAGCGCCGTCACCACCACCACGCCGGAGATCGCGCCGGCGACCAGTGAACAGAGGAAGACGGTGATCGTCCCGCGGCCGCGGCGCTTGACAATGCCGGCGAGTCCGCCGATGTAGGCGCAGTTGACGACGGTCATGAACCCGCCCATACCGGCGATCAGAAACGCGATGATCGCACCCGCCACGGTGGCGGTGAGCAGCACGCGCAGCCGAAAGCGGTAAGCCAGCAGGCCCAACGGGACGGTGCCGAGCAACGACAGGCCCGCGGCGAATGGCACGACGACGGCGATGATCGCGATGGCCGCGGACAGCGCCGCGATCACCGACGCCTGAGCCAGTTCACCCGGGCTCAGCGCGCCGGAACGGCGAGTCACGCCCGAATCCCCGGTCACGGCCATTGCACGATTCTGCCAGGCGGTTTTTAAGAACGGTCGTTGCCGTGCTGCGACCAGCAATGGGTCTGCCGTCCGTTTGGGCTGCATAGCAAGGCTATGTAATATCGCGGTCATGACTCAGACCCTCGGCGCCGACCTGCTGCATGTGGTCGCCCGGATCAACCGACTGGCCACTCAGCGCGCCCGGCTACCCCTGCCCTTCGCGCAGGCGCGGCTGCTGTCGACGATCGAAGACCAGGGGCCGACCCGGATATCGGATCTCGCGGTGCTGGATCACTGCTCGCAGCCGACGATGACGACCCAGGTGCGCAGGCTCGAAGACGGGGGTTACGTGTCACGCACCGTCGACCCCGACGATGCGCGGGCCGTGCTGGTCCAGATCACGTCCAAGGGAGTCGAGACGCTGAGGCAGGTGCGCGTCGACCGCGAGGCCGCCATCGAGCCGTACCTGGAGCGTCTGGACGCCTCGGATCGGCAGGCGCTCAGCGAGGCGGTCCGCGTGTTGCGCGGATTGCTTGCGGACGCGGCCTCCCCCACCGCCGCCAAATGACAGCGATTTCGGTGCGCTAGCCGTCGCTGAGCGATCGTGAGCGCACCGAAATCGCAAGATAGGAAAGTATGTGGCGTCAACCCAAAGCTGTTTGGGCCGTTGCCTTCGCGTCCGTCGTCGCGTTCATGGGTATCGGTCTGGTCGACCCGATCCTCAAGCCGATCGCCGACAACCTGAACGCGTCGCCGTCGCAGGTGTCGTTGTTGTTCACCAGTTATATGGCGGTGATGGGCGTCGCGATGCTCATCACCGGCGTCGTGGCGAGCCGCATCGGCCCCAAACGCACTCTGCTGCTTGGACTCGTGGTGATCATCGCGGGCGCCGGCCTGGCCGGCATGTCGGAAACCGTGACCGAAATCGTCGGCTGGCGGGCACTTTGGGGCCTGGGTAACGCGCTGTTCATCGCGACGGCGTTGGCGACGATCGTCAACTCCGCGCGCGGTTCGGTGGCGCAGGCGATCATCCTGTACGAGGCGGCGCTGGGTGTCGGCATCGCGGTCGGCCCGCTGGTCGGCGGGGTGCTCGGGTCGATCTCGTGGCGCGGACCGTTCTTCGGGGTGTCGGCGTTGATGGCGTTCGCCGTCGTCGTCACGGCATTGCTGCTGCCGTCCACACCTCCGGCCGAACGAGCGACGACATTGGCCGACCCGTTCCGTGCGCTGCGCCACCGCGGTCTGCTCGGCGTCGCTATCACCGCGCTGCTGTACAACTTCAGCTTCTTCACGCTGCTGGCCTTCACCCCGTTTCCGCTCGACATGAGCGCGCACGAGATCGGTCTGATCTTCTTCGGTTGGGGTGTGGCGCTGGCGTTCACGTCGGTGGTCGTCGCGCCGCGGCTGCAGCGCCGCTTCGGGACCGTGCCGACGCTGCTCGTGAATCTCTTGGCCATGACCGCCACTCTGGCGGCGATGGCCGTCGCCACCGAGAACAAAGCTGTGCTGGCGACCTGCGTCGTGGTGGCCGGCCTTTTCATCGGCATCAACAACACGCTGATCACCGAGACCGTGATGACGGCGGCACCGGTCGAAAGAGGCGTCGCTTCAGCGGCTTACAGCTTCGTGCGGTTCTCCGGTGCCGCGATGGCGCCCTGGCTGGCAGGCGTGCTCGGCGAACGCGTCAACGTCCATGCTCCCTACTGGGTCGGGGCGGCGGCGGTGCTGCTGGCGGCCGGGGTGCTGGCGCTCAGCCGGTCGCATCTGCGCGGCATCGATGCCGATGAGGACCTGGACGAACTCAGCGAGGCGACCGCGATCTCCGTCGGCAGCGACTCATAGCGCGAACGCGTAGAACTGCGTCATCTGGTCATCCGAGAAATTGTCGTCGGCGACGAGCACAAGGACCTGCCTGCCGTCCGACAGCTTGGGACCCAACGTGATTCCCTCGACGTTGTCCAGGTTCTGCACCTGGGGAATCGTCGACAGATCGGCCACCAGACTCTTGGTCATCGCGCTCGGCGGCGCATCCGCGAGTGAGGGCCGGTCCAGGATGTTGTCGGCGCCCGCGGTGCCCGCCCGGTAGATGCGTGCGACATTGTGGGTGCCGTGCGAGCGTTCGATCACCAGGAAATTGTCGTCGTCGAGCGCCACGAGATCCGACAGTCCGTTCGCGTCGCCGTTCGGCGCGGTGATCGGGTCGAGCGGGTAGGCGTACTGCGCGGTGGCGGTGCCCGTCGCGACGTCGAATCGGGTGACGCGGGTGAGGGCACCGGTGCCGGCGCTCGGCGGGGCGCCGTCGTTGAGACCCGGGTCTTCCATTCCCGCGACGAGGAAGTTGCCACTCGGTGTCAACGTCAGACCTTCGAAGCCCGCGTTCCTCCGGGGTCCCGTCTCCTGCTTGGACATCGATAGCCCGGGAGGCAGTGCGAACTGGCTGCGGAATGCGCCGTCGAGTCCTGCAACGCGAACCCAAGGATCCAATAGCAGCGGCCGGTCGGGATCCTCGACGATCCGCTCGCCCTCGCTGGACCAGTACAGCTGTTGGCGGCGCTCGTCGAACGCGATGCCCTCGGGGTCCGGCGGGATCACCGGAGGCATGGCGTCCGGCGACAGCGGCGGAAACGGTGCGCCGGACCGGTCCAGCAACGAGGTGGTATCGAGCCACTCGATACCAACCAATCTGTTGTCGCTCAACGTGATTCCGACGGTGTAGAACCTTGCCGGGTTCTTCGCCGAGCGGTCGTCGCTGATGATGTAGTACACCTGACGGCCGGGGTCGTAGGTGATCGCCGACAGTCCCCCGACCGTCGTGTCATCGAAGACGTAGCTGGTCGGGAAGTTGATCTGCCCGAGGTACTCCAAGCCGGTCGACGACACCGATGCGGTGCTGCAGGCGGAAAGTAGCAAGGCGGCCGCCATCAGGCTGCACCGCAGTCGCATCACGCGATGACTGTACCGACGAGGCTTCCCACGGCGTAGGTGGCGGCGATCGCGACAGCGCCGAATGCAAGTTGCCGCAACGCCCCAAACCACAGCGGCCTCTTGGTGAAGCGCGACGCCAGCCCACCGGCGACGAGCAGCCCGATGCCGCCGCACAACAGCCCCGGCCATAGCGATTCGACTCCGAGCAGGTACGGGATCAGCGGGATGATCGCACCGATCGCAAACATCACGAACGACGAGCCGGCGGCCACCCAGGGCGACGGCTTCTCACGCGGATCGACGCCGAGTTCCTGCACGAGATGAAAGTTCAGGGCGACGTTCTCGTCGCGGTGAACCTCCTCGGCGGCCTTGCTCGCGGTTTCGCGGGTCATCCCCATGTCCATCAGCATCGCCACCAACTCGGCCTTTTCGGCCTGCGGGTGCTTTTCGAACGCCCGTCGCTCGACCAGGACCTCGGACTCGATCTGCTCGTTGGCCGTCGCCACCGAGGTGTACTCGCCCAGCGCCATCGAGAATGCGCCGGCCAACAGCCCGGCCACGCCGCTGATCACGACGGTGTGCGCGCTGGCCGCTGCGGCGACACCCGCGATCAGGGCGGTGTTGCTGACAAGGCCGTCCATCGCCCCGAACGTCGCCGCGCGCAGCCAGCCCCCAGTCACATCGGCGTGTCGGTGTGATGACAAGTGCGGAGCGCCGGTCGGTGCGGACATGAGGTCGATTTAACGCGACCGGTTTCGGCTGGTCTAGCAAGGTTTGCCTAGGTTTTCCACATCACAGTTTCGCCGGGCCTTCAAAAGGCTACGGTCGAGTTATGACCACCACTGCGGAACATCTACGCAACGCCCTCGACGGCCGCTGGCGCGATGTGAAGAACCAGATGCGCGAGGAACTCTCCAGCGAGGTCTTCAAACCGCATTACACACCGAACACCGTCATCGCTCGCACCAAAGTGGCCGAACAGCTGAAGATCATGGCTTCGCAGGGCGCGGCAGAAGACGGGTTCAAGAAGGAGCACGGCGGCAACGGCGACGTCGGCGCGGCGGTGACCCAGATCGAGATGCTCGCCATGTCCGACCTGTCGCTGATGGTCAAGGCCGGTGTGCAGTGGGGGCTGTTCGGCGGTGCCGTCGAGAATCTCGGCACCGAACGCCACCACGAGGCATACGTGCAGCGGATCATCGACCTTGATCTGCTGGGTTGTTTCGCGATGACCGAGACCGGTCACGGCAGCGACGTGCAGGCCCTGGAGACCACCGCGACCTACGATCCCGCCTCGCAAGAGTTCGTGATCGACTCCCCCACGCGCACGTCGCGCAAGGACTACATCGGCGGCGCCGCCGAAACAGCCCGTGTCGCTGCGGTTTTCGCACAGCTGATCACTCCCGACGGGGAGGGGCACGGGGTGCACTGTTTCGTGGTACCGATCCGCGACGACGACGGCAACGATCTGCCGGGCGTGACCACCAGTGACTGCCACTACAAGGGCGGCTTGCCCGGCGTGGACAACGGACGCATCCAGTTCGACCACGTCCGCATCCCGCGCGAGAACCTGCTCAACAAGTACGCCGATGTCGCCGAGGACGGGACGTATTCCTCGCCGATCGAAAACCCCAACCGGCGGTTCTTCACGATGCTCGGGACACTGATACGCGGCCGCGTCACCGTCGGCGGGAGTGCGGGGGCGGCCGCACGGGTCGCACTGGACATCGCGACCCGATATGCGTTGGAACGCAGGCAGTTCGAGGCGCCCGGCGCGGACCGCGAGGTGCTGATCATGGATTACCTGGTGCATCAGCGCCGGTTGTTCCCGTTGATCGCGAAATCGTATGCACTTCAGTTCGCGCAGAACGAGCTCGTCGCCAAATGTCATGAGCTGCAGACAGCCGACGATCCCGATGCCGAGGAACAGCGTGAGCTCGAGTCGCGGGCGGCGGGATTGAAGGCCGCCAACACCTGGCACGCGACGCGCGCGATCCAGGAGGCGCGTGAAGCCTGCGGCGGCGCAGGTTATCTCGCCGAGAACCGGCTGATCGCGCTGAAGGCTGACACCGACGTGTTCACCACCTTCGAGGGTGACAACCACGTGCTGACCCAGCTCGTCGCCAAAGAACTGCTGACCGCCTACGCCGACGACATCAAGGGTATGAGCCCGGTCGAATGGGTGCGCTTCGCGGCCAACTTCGCCGGCGAGCGGGTGCTCAAACGCACTGCGGCCGAGACGATCATGCAGACCATCCTCGACACCCGGCAGGACAACGAAGAAGAGGGCAGCCTGTTCAACCGCGGCACCCAGGTCAAGATGTTCGAGGACCGCGAGGAGTACATCCTCGCGACGGTGGCCCGACGCCTGCAGGGCAAGTCCAAGGAGATGAGCGCGTTCGACGCGTTCAACTCCGTCCAGGACCATGTGTTGCACGCCGCGCGGGCGCACATCGACCGCATCATCCTCGAGGCGTTCGTGGCGGGCGTCGACTCGTGCGAGGACGACGAGGCGCGCGAAATCCTGAACATGGTGTGCGACCTGTACGCGCTGTCGGTGATCGAAGAGGACAGAGCGTGGTTCATGGAGCACCGCTTCCTGTCGACCGAGCGCGCCAAAGCCGTCACCCGCGGCGTCAACGAGCGGTGCCGCAACCTCCGGCCCTACGCGGAGTTACTGGTCGAGGGCTTTGGCATACCGGAGCAGCTTCGCTACGCCGAGATGCTGCATCCGGAGAACATCATCGACACATAGGCAACATCCGCCCCACCTGTTCGTGCTGCGCGTCACAAATCCGGCGAATTCTGAGATGCTCCTTGGCAGACGCTGACAGAATTCAGCATCGCTGGTCCGCGCGGACCTGCCAGGCACTAGGGGAGGTAATTGATGTTCTCGTTCCGCCCGTCCCGGTTGGGTCTCTCGGTTGCTGTCGTCGCGGCCGCAACCGCCGTCGTCGGTGCCCTCGCGCCGCCGGCCCAGGCTTTCCAGATCCAGAACCATGAGCGCGTCACCCGCGACGCGCTGCAGCCCCTCGGGGTTGATCAGACGGCGATCGCCCAAATTCTGGTCGGCCCGCCGCCGGGCGCCGGTGCGGTCGGCAGCGACGCGTTCTTCTCCGACGAGTTCCGCCACATCGACGGTGCCAACAATCCCGTCGAGATCTGCAACATGACGCAGGAGGCGTGGAATTTCTTCACCCCGATCATCCTGGCCGGTGCCCGGCCCGCGGGCCCCGGTGGCAGCGACCTGGTCGACGGTCCAGGCGCCCGCGCCGCGTTCGGCGGGCTCGCGCACGCGCTGCAGGACTTCTACTCCCACTCCAATTGGGTCGAAGACAACATCGCGATCAACCAGCCGGACCGGATGCCACCCCCGCTGATGCCGACCTGCGACCCCGCAGCCTTCCCGCCGGGCCTGCACACCGGCTACTTCGACGTCCTGGCCAACCACGACGACCTGCTGGGGGGCTGCCCTCCCGGCGGACCGCCGCCGGGTGTCGTCGAGTGCCACTCCACGTTGAACAAGGACGCCTGGAACAGCCCGCGCGGCATGATCCAGGTCCCGGGCAGCAACCCGCCGATCAATAACTTCGATCTCGCGGCGCGATTGGCCACCACCGCGACCGTCGATCTGTACAACCAGATTCGCGAGCTGGTGTCGGCCAATGCCGGGCCCTGCGCCGCTGACAACCTGTTCCAGGCCGATCGTCGGCAAGCCTGCTGGTAAGTCAACTGCCTTGCATGTACTGGGGCTTCGCGGCGCGAAGCCTCAGTACGGGTAGGTAACTAACTGGCCAGCTCCACGGCGGCATGACCCACCGGGATGTGCTCCCATGCGTCGAGGTCGGGTTCGAAGGCGTCAACGAAAGCCTGAGCGATCTGCGTGGCGTACGCGGAATGAGCGATGGCTGCGGCCATCGCGGTTCCGAGGATCCAGGGTGAGGTGCGTCGTATCAACATGGGCTAAAGGTTCGGACGCGCGCCTTGGAGAGTTCTTGGAAAAATGGGCGATACCCGACGGCACCATTCGTTCGATGGATCTTGCTCCCCCGGCTGGACTCGAACCAGCAACCCTTCGGTTAACAGCCGAATGCTCTGCCAGTTGAGCTACAGGGGACGGCTCACCCGCGACGTGTTCATCAGCGCGGGCCGAGGCATGACTCTAGCGCACCTCCCACTCGCATCGCCAATGCGCCTCCGCCCCACGCGCACCCAGGGATGTGAGGCAGGATGGACGTGGAATGGCACCGTCGTCCGGGAGGGGTCTTGTGATCCGGTATGTCGCCGTATTGGCTGTCGGCTACGTGTTGGGTACGAAGGCGGGCCGACGCCGGTATGAACAAATCGCCGGGACATACAAGGCGGTCACCGAGAGCCCGGCCGCCAAAGCGGTGATCGACGCGGGACGTCGCAAGATCGCGGACCGGGTGTCGCCGGACCCACAGTTGGTCACGCTGACAGAGATCGACCACGGAACAACCGTGATCGGACCGGAGGCCGCGCCGAAGGGCCGGCAGCGCTGATTAGGGTGCGTACGGCTCGGTGATGGTGCGGCCCGGGATCAGGGGGCCCGTGGAGAAGCCCGCGCCGCCGTTGGATCCGTTGCCGCCTTCGAACCCGAATTCCGGGGTACCGATGTTCACTCCGTTGCCGTTGGAGTAGCCCAGGCACTTGCCGTCTTCCGCGTTACCGAACCACGCCAGACAGCCGGGAGGCAGTGCCACGGTCTCCGTCGCGTCGCTCGTCAGCGTGGATGCTGCGAGGGGCGCCGCGACGGCGGCGACCGCAAACGCGCCTACGGCGATGAGCCGACGTGCCTGGTTCTTGGTCGATGTCACGAATGAGCCTTTCTACACCGTTCCCCGACGGTTGATCGCGCGCCTACCCTATCGCGTTACGCGACGTCACGCAGTGAGGTCGTCGCCGCTGGCCTGTTCGAGCAGGCTGCGGCGATACGCCTCCATGGCGACCAGGTCCCCGAACAGCGCGTGATACTCGTCGCCCTGCTCAACCGGAGACATGCGCTGCAGCTTGGATTTGACCTCGGCGATCTGCCGTCCGACCCACACTTCCTGCAGCCTCGCCATCACTCCGGCGATGTAGCGCCGCATCTTCTCGTCGTCGTCGACATTGATGGCTTCCACGCCGAGCTCGTTGACCAGGCCCGCGGCGGCCTCGGACCCCGCATGTCCGCGCACCGCATCGATCCACTGCCCACCGGACTGCCCCGCGGCCACTCCCCCTGCGGCGTCGATCGCCTTCCGGACCGCGGCATAGCCGGGGTGGGTGAAGCTCTCGACGGTCAGCGAGTCGAACACCGGACCGGCCAGCGCCGGGTGTTGCAGCGCCGACTTGAGCGCCTCCCGCTGCGGCCACAGCGTGGGATCGGCCGGATCGGGACGTTGGGCCGCGCCTGCCACATGGCGGGCCTGGCGCGACGCGGTCTCGTCGGTCGCCGGGGTGCGGCGCCGTCCGCGCTCGGGCATACCGCGCTTCTGTGCTTCCTCGCGCACCCGGCCGATCACCTGCGCGACGTCTTCCCACCCGACCCAACCGGCCAGTCGACGGGCGTATTCATCGCGCAGCATGGGCTCTTTGATCCGCGCGACCATCGGCACGCACTGCCGCAACGCGTTCACCCGGCCTTCGGCGCTGTCGAGGTCGTGCTCGGCGAGCGCGGTGCGAATGGCGAACTCGAACAGCGGGGTACGGCGCGCCACCAGATCTCGCAGCGCCCCGTCGCCAGCCTTGAGCCGCAGATCGCAGGGGTCCATGCCGTCGTCGGCGACGGCGACGAACGACTGCCCGGCGAGATTCTGTTCACCCTCGAACGCCTTGACCGCCGCGGCGCGTCCTGCGGCGTCACCGTCGAAGACGTAGATCAGCTCACCGCGAAAGAAGTTGTCGTCCATCATGAGTCGCCGCAGCATCGCCAAGTGCTCGTCACCGAAGGCGGTGCCACAGGAGGCGACGGCCGTCGTCACCCCGGCGAGGTGCATCGCCATCACGTCGGTGTAGCCCTCGACCACGACCGCCTGGTGTCCCTTGGCGATGTCGCGTTTGGCCAGATCGAGGCCGAACAACACCGACGACTTCTTGTACAGCACGGTCTCCGGGGTGTTGACGTACTTCGCTTCCATCTGGTCGTCGTCGAAGATGCGCCGCGCACCGAAGCCGATCACTTCCCCGCCGCTGGCGCGGATCGGCCACAGCAGGCGACGGTGGAAGCGATCCATCGGGCCGCGTCGGCCCTCGCGAGACAGGCCCGCGGCCTCGAGCTCCTTGAACTCAAAACCCTTGCGCATCAAGTGTTTTGTCAGCGTCTCCCACCCCGACGGGGCGAATCCGCAGCCGAACCTCGACGCGGCGTCGGCGTCGAAGTTTCGCTTGATCAGGTACTCGCGCGCCGGTGCGGCCTCGTCGGATTTCAGCGCCTCGGCGTAGAACTCCTGGGCGGCGGCGTTGGCCGCCAGCAGCCGGCTGCGGCTGCCGCGGTCGCGCTGCACGTTGGTCGTCGAGCCGCCGGTATAGGTGACGGTGTAGCCCACGCGGTCGGCCAGCAGTTCGACGGCCTCGACGAAGCTGACGTGCTCGATCTTCTGGACGAAGGCGTAGACGTCGCCACCCTCGCCGCAGCCGAAGCAGTGGAAGTGCCCGTGATTGGGCCGCACATGAAACGACGGAGACTTCTCGTCGTGGAACGGGCAGAGGCCCTTCAGCGAGTCCGCACCCGCCCGGCGCAACTGCACGTAGTCGCCGACGACCTCCTCGATGCGTACGCGTTCACGGATGGCCGCGATGTCACGATCGGGGATGCGGCCGGCCACCGGCCCAGTCTAGAGCGCGCCGCGTCGCACGCGATCAGGCTTAGGCCGGTTCCAAACGCTCCAATCGCCCCTCTGTGAATGAAGCGACCTGGTCGATGACCACCCTCATCCGGGCGCCGTCGGACTCGGCGGCGTTGTACGCCGGGACGAAGATCGGATCGAGCGTGGCGGGTGCGCCGGACAGCGTCCACTCCACGACGCGGTGCACGCGTTCGCGCTGTTGTGCCTGTAGTTCCAGGTGCCGTGGATCGGACATGATGAACTGCAGCGCCAAGATCTTCAGCACCGCCACCTCGGCCCTGACCAGCCCCGGGACTCGAAGCTCGGCCTGGTACCGCACCAGCGGCCCCGTTCCGGCCACCTCCCTGGTCGCCGCGATGGCCGCGGACGCGAATCGTCCGACGAGTTCACTCGTCAGTCGCTTGAGCGCGACCGACGCGGCCAATGTGCCGTCATACTTGCCGACGGCCGCGACGACGGGCAGATTCGACAGCCGGCCTGCGGCGGCCACCAGATCGTCGGAGCGCAGTCCGGCCCCCATCCCGCTCGATTCGCCGAGGCGCCCCAGCACAGTGGCCGCGTCGTCGTCGGCCAGCACCCGCATGTCGATCCGGCCCGACACGACACCGTCCTCGACGTCGTGCACCGAGTAGGCCACGTCGTCGGCCCAGTCCATGACCTGCGCCTCCAGGCACGGCTCTTCCTCCGGCGCACCCGAGCGCAGCCAGTCCGCGGCGGCTGAGTCGTCCTCGTAGAACCCGAACTTGCGCCGCTGACCGTCGCGGCGCCACGGATACTTCGTCACCGCATCCAGTCCCGCGCGAGTGAGGTTCAATCCGGCGCTGTGACCCTGCGGGCCAAGAACTTTGGGCTCCAGCCGGGTCAGGATACGGAAGTTCTGCGCGTTCGCCTCGAAGCCGCCGCATTCCGCGGCGATCTCGTCGAGGGCGCGTTCGCCGTTGTGACCGTACGGGGGATGGCCGATGTCGTGGGCCAGCCCGGCCATGTCGACGAGGTCGGGGTCGCAGCCCAGGCCGATGGCCATACCGCGGCCGATCTGCGCGACCTCCAACGAGTGCGTCAACCGGGTGCGCGGAGTCTCCCCTTGGCGCGGCCCCACCACCTGGGTCTTGTCGGCCAGCCTGCGCAGCGCGGCGCAATGCAGCACCCGGGCGCGGTCGCGCGCGAAATCGGTACGGTGCTCGGTGCCGGTGCCCGGCAACGCGGCAGCTTTCGGCGGCTCGACCACCAGCCGCTCGCGGTCGAACTCGTCGTAGGGATCCTGATTCGCTGCCACCGCCGCACAGTCTGCCAGCACCAACCGGTGCGGCCGTGCCGCACACTAGATTGGCGACCATGCGCATCGCCCGCTTGCTGACCCTCCTGCTCGCGACGATCGTCGTCGGTGCGCTCATCGCGCCGTCGGCGTCTGCTGAGCCTCCGTTCCGACTCCCGGGTTATGTCACCGACCGTGCGGGTGTCCTCGATAGCGCCGGCCTGGCACAGGTGACGTCGGCAGTCGACGAGTTGTACGCCAGTCGCAAGACCCGGTTGTGGGTCGTCTACGTCGAGTCGTTCTCCGGTCAGCCGGCCGAAGCCTGGGCGCGCAACACGATGAGGGCCAGCGACCTCGGTGATTTCGACGCGCTCCTGGCGGTGGCCACAGTCGATCGTGCCTATGCCTTCCTTGTACCCGACAGCGCCACCGAGCTGAGTTCCAGCCGGGTGGAAAGCGTGCGGCGCAACGATATCGAGCCTGCCCTGCGCCAAAACGACTGGGCTGCAGCGGCGGTGGGGGCGGCCGACGGGCTCGCTCAGTCCCCGGGCTCGAACGCGCGTGTCAGCTGGCTCGGGTTGGTGGTGGTGCTGGGGGTGATCGCACTTGCGGTCGTGCTGTTGATGGTTTGGCAGCGACGACGACGGCGCAAGCGTCGCGAAGCCGAGTTCGCCGCAGCACGCCGGATCGATCCCACCGATCCGTACGCATTGTCGGCGGTGTCGCTCGATGCCCTCGACGACCTGTCGCGCGCAATGGTGGTCGAGGTGGACAACGCCGTGCGCACCAGCGAGCACGAACTCGAACTGGCCGTCGAGGAGTTCGGCACGGACCGGACCGAGCCGTTCACGCGTGCGGTCGGTAACGCGAAGACGACTCTCGCCCAAGCGTTCAACGTCCGTCAGATCCTCGACGACGCCATCCCGGAGACGCCGGCGCAGCGTCGCGACTTGCTGACTCGTGTCGTGGTCGCCGCCGCCAAGGCTGATCGTGAGTTGGACGCGCAGCAAGACGCCTTCGCCGATCTGCGGAATCTGGTGATCAACGCGCCATCCCGGCTCGACGCGATGACCCAGCAGGTGGTCGACATCACCGCCCGGCTCGACTCGTCTGGGCAGAAGCTCGCGCGACTGCACAGCGAGTTCGACGCGACGGCGCTGAGCTCGGTGGCCGGCAACGTAGACGCGGCCAAGGAGTTGCTGACCTTCGCCGACGAAAACATCGGCCGCGGGCGTGATCTTGCCCTCCGGCCGGTGGCAGGGCGACAGACCGAACTCGTCGAATGCGTCCGCGCGGCCGAGTCGGCCTTGGCCCAGGCGCGCGGGCTGCTGGACGCGGTGGACAGCGCTGCCAGCGATATCCGCCGAGCGGTCGCCACCCTGCCGTCAGCGATCGAAGACATTCAGAACGGCATCAAGCAGGCCGGCGCCCTGCTAAAGCAGGGCAATGCGCCGCAGGCAGCACAACTGGCCGAGGCCCGCGACGCGGCGGCGGCCGCGGTGGCCACCGCCCAGCGCTCGAAATCTGTTGACCCGCTTGGTTCTTTCACCGAACTGACCAAAGCCGACGCGGATCTTGACCGGCTGCTGGCGGCGGTCGAGCAGGAACGGGAGGCAGCCGAGCGACTCAATCGGGCGTTGGAAGAGGCGCTGTTCACCGCGCGGTCGCGGATCAGATCTGTGTCGGATTTCATCGATACTCGCCGTGGCATCGTCGGTCCGGAGGCTCGCACCCGACTGGCCGAGGCCGTCCGGCACATCGGCGCCGCCGAGCAGAAACGTTCGACCGATCCGGCCGAGGCCATCGCGCACGCCAACGGCGCAGCCATGCTGGCGTCGCAGGCCCAGACCCTGGCCAACACCGATCTGCAGAACGCGCAACGCTCGTATATGGGTCCGTCCGGCGGTCGCGGTGGGGGCAACATGGGCGCAATCATCGGCGGCATCCTCATCGGCAACATTCTCAGCGGAGGGATGCGTGGCGGATTCGGCGGCGGCGGATTCGGTCCCGGATCATTCGGCGGCTCCGGCGGCGGCGGCGGGATGTTCGGCGGCGGCGGCCGCTTCTAGGCGCCCTTGAGCCGGATAGCGAGATAGTCGCTGACGGCGTCGAGTGCCACGCGCTCCTGAGTCATGGCGTCGCGTTCGCGGATCGTCACGGCCTGGTCCTCGAGTGTGTCGAAGTCGACCGTCACGCAGAACGGCGTGCCGATCTCGTCCTGGCGGCGGTAGCGCCGTCCGATGGCGCCCGCATCGTCGAACTCGACGTTCCAGGACTTGCGTAGTTCGGCGGCGAGATCACGCGCCTTCGGCGACAGCTGCTCGTTGCGCGACAGCGGCAGCACCGCGGCCTTGACCGGAGCCAACCGCGGATCGAGCCGGAGCACGGTGCGCTTGTCCACCCCACCCTTGGCGTTGGGCGCCTCGTCCTCGTGATACGCGTCGACCAGGAACGCCATCAGCGACCGCGTCAGGCCGGCTGCCGGTTCGATGACGTAGGGCACGTACCTCGTTTCGGTCGCCTGGTCGTAGAACGACAGGTCGACGCCGGAATGCTTTGAGTGGGTGGACAAGTCGAAGTTGGTCCGGTTCGCCACACCTTCGAGCTCACCCCACGGGTTGCCTTGGAAGCCGAACTTGTACTCGATGTCGACGGTCCGGTCGCTGTAGTGCGACAGCTTCTCCTTCGGATGCTCGTATAGCCGCAGGTTGTCGCGGTCGATGCCGAGATCGACGTACCACTGCAGCCGCGTGTCGATCCAGTACTGGTGCCATTCGGGGGCGCTGTCGGGTTCGACGAAGAACTCCATCTCCATCTGCTCGAACTCGCGGGTGCGAAAGATGAAGTTGCCCGGCGTGATCTCGTTGCGGAAGCTCTTGCCGATCTGCCCGATACCGAATGGCGGCTTCTTACGCGCGGTGGTGACGACGTTCGCGAAGTTGACGAAGATGCCCTGCGCCGTCTCGGGACGCAGATAGTGCAGGCCCTCCTCGGTCTCGATCGGGCCGAGGTAGGTCTTGAGCATCATGTTGAAATCGCGCGGCTCGGTCCACTGCCCCTTCGTGCCGCAGTCCGGACACACGATTTCGGTCATCGGCACCGAATCGGGGTCGACTGTTACACCGTCCTTCTTCGCCTGCTTCTCGGCGTACGCCTCCTGCATGTGGTCCTGACGGTGGCGCTTGTGGCAGTTCAGGCACTCGACGAGGGGGTCGTTGAACACCTCGACGTGCCCTGAGGCCACCCACACCTCGCGGGGCAGGATGATCGCGCTGTCCAGGCCGACGACGTCGTCGCGACCGGTGACGACCGAACGCCACCACTGGCGCTTGATGTTCTCCTTGAGTTCCACCCCGAGTGGGCCGTAATCCCACGCCGACTTGGTGCCTCCGTAGATCTCGCCGGACTGGAAGACGAGTCCACGACGCTTGGCGAGGTTGGCGACGGTGTCGATGATGGAAGCCACGGGATAACACCCTAGCGAGAAGCTCGCACACGGTTGACATGCGCAAGTCTGCATGTATTCTGGGCGCCATAATGAAAACGGTTTCCACTTTCGCCGAAGATCCCGTCGAGAACGGTCACGATCACAGCGGCGAGCCGTTTCCCGAGCTGCCGCCCCGCGAGGTGCTCGACACGTCCGGCGACCTGTTGCGGGCGCTGGCCGCCCCGGTGCGCATCGCGATCGTCCTGCAACTGCGCGAGTCCGCGCGCTGTGTTCACGAACTCGTCGACGCGCTGGCGGTGCCCCAACCGTTGGTCAGCCAGCATCTGCGGATCCTCAAATCCGCCGGGGTGGTCGCGGGCTCGCGATCGGGACGAGAGGTGATGTACCGGCTGGTCGATCACCACCTGGCTGACATCGTCGTCGCAGCCGTGACGCACGCTGCGGAGGGCCACGGGTGACGGGGCCCGCGGCGGCCGCGACCGGTGTTCGCTCCACCCGGCAGCGCGCCGCGATCGCCGCACTACTGGACAAGCTCGACGAATTTCGATCCGCCCAGGAGTTGCACGACGAATTGCGCAGGCGCGGTGAGGGTATCGGGCTCACCACCGTCTACCGCACCCTGCAGCAGATGGCCGCCGCAGGCGTCGTCGACGCGCTGCGCACCGACACCGGCGAGGCCGTGTACCGGCGCTGCTCCGACGGCCATCACCACCATCTGGTGTGCCGGGCGTGCGGTTCGACCGTCGAGGTACAGGGCGATCAGGTCGAGACGTGGGCGACCGAAGTCGCCCGCAAGCACGGCTTCTCTGACATCAGTCACACGATCGAGATTTTCGGACTGTGCGGGGCGTGCACGAGCGCCCAGCCGTCAGGTTAGGGCGCGCCGCACGTCGGAACCGGTGGCCAGCACCATCAGGATCAGCGTGCGCAAGGCATCGTCGGTGAGACCCGCTGCGGGAAAGTTGTAGCGCAGCAACACATCCGCGACTTTCTTGGAATTGCGTTTGGCCCCGGCCGCGACCTCTTTGTGGCCGCTCTTCGCCGCAAGGGACACGGTGCCGAGAAGCGTGTGGTGGGCATGGTCGGCTACTGCCGCCCGCAGTTTCGCGTCCAATGGCAGATCCCACGCCAAGATCTGCGTAAGCGACACCAACTCGAGGCCTTCTGCGATATCGACCACCCGTATTGACGCGATCGTGCCGTCGTGGTGCAGCGTGATCGCGCCGTCATCCTCCCGATTCAGCACCAGGACTTCGCCGAGGACAGCGGCCAGTCGATCCTGCATGGACATCTAGGCCCCGCCGCTCATGTACATCATTCGGCTCGGCCGAATCTACGGTTGCGGTGCACATACTCCTCGCACGCCTCCCACAGGTCGCGGCGGTCGTAGTCGGGCCACAGCTTGTCCTGAAAGACGTACTCGGCGTAGGCCGCCTGCCACAGCAGGAAGTTGCTTGCCCGCTGCTCCCCCGACGTCCGGATGAACAGGTCGACGTCGGGGATGTCGGAGCGGTGCAGATGCTTGGCGAACGCCGCCTCGCTGATCCGGCTCGGGTTGATCTTGCCGTCCACCGCCTGCTGCGCAAGCTCGCGGGCCGCTTCGACTATCTCTGTACGGCCGCCGTAGTTCACGCAGTAGTTGATGGTGATGACGTCGTTGTCGACAGTCATCTGCTCGGCGATGTCGAACTCCTTGATGACGCTGCGCCACATGCGCGGCCGCGAACCGACCCAGCGCATCCGCACACCCATGTCGTTGAGATTCTCGCGACGCCTGCGCACCACCTCGCGGTTGAACCCCATCAGGAAGCGCACCTCTTCGCTGCTGCGCTTCCAATTCTCGGTCGAGAACGCGTATACGGTCAGGTGCTTGATGCCGATTTCGATTGCTCCGCAGGTGATGTCGATGAGCACCGCTTCGCCCATCTTGTGCCCCTCGGTGCGGTGCAGCCCGCGCTGGGTGGCCCACCGTCCGTTGCCGTCCATCACCACCGCGACGTGATTGGGTACCTGACCGGCCGGGATCTCGGGGGCAACCGCCTTGGACGTGTGCTGTGGCGGCCGTGCGAACTTGCCGTTGGTGCGGGGCGGCAGTTCGGGGAAGACGACCGGCCACGTCGACTTGTCGGGAAATGTCGGATAGTCGTCAGGCGCCGGGGGCAGCTGTGGGTACTTCTCCTTGCCCCTCTTGGTAGCCATGCGCCATATCCTGCCCGACCAGCGGAACCCGTAGTTCGGCGACTGTCTGATCAACCCGGTACATCCGTTCGACCAGCGGCAACGTCCGCAGCTGCCGTTCCAGATGCCACTGCAGGTGCGCGGCGACCAGGCCGCTGGCCTGGCTACGATGCGACGACGTCGACGTCTGCGCGTGCTCCCAGTCCCCGTCGTACAGCGCGGCCATCAGGTCCATCACCGCCTGCGGAGGTGTCGCCGAGCCCGACGGCCTGCAATGGACGCACACGCTGCCCCCGGCCCCGACGTGGAACGCTCGGTGCGGCCCCGGCGCCGCGCAGCGGGCGCATTCAGTCAGCGCAGGAGCCCAACCGGCGATTCCCATGGCGCGCAACAGGTAAGCGTCCAGTACGAGTTCCCTGGGCCTGCTGCCGTCGGCCACCGCCCGCAACGCGCCGACGGTCAGCCGGTGCAGTGCGGGCATCGGAGCCCGCTCCTCACCTGCCAGGCGCTCGGCTGTCTCGAGGACCGCGCACGCACAGGTGTAGCGGCCGTAGTCGCTGACGATGTCGGTGGCGAACGCATCGATGGCCTGGACCTGGGTGACGATGTCGAGATTCCGGCCGGGATGCAGCTGAACATCGATGTGCGCGAACGGCTCCAGCCTGGCCCCGAACTTGCTGCGGGTGCGCCGCACCCCCTTGGCCACCGCGCGCACCAACCCGTGGTCACGGGTGAGCAGGGTGACGATCCGATCGGCCTCACCGAGCTTGTGCTGACGCAGCACCACCGCTCGATCCCGGTACAGCCGCATCACAACAGTCTCCCATTGCGATCGGACATGTTCGGTGTACGCAGCGCCGGTACTTTAGAGGTGATGGTCGAGCCCACCCGTTTCCCCACGCTCACTCAGCAGCTTTTTCAGCTGGCGAGTGGTTCCGTCACGTCCGACGACCTGGTGCGCCGTTCACTGGACGCGATCACCGCCAGCCAGCCCACGCTCAACGCGTTCCGGGTGGTGCTGACCGAACAAGCGCTGGCGGACGCCGCCGAGGCGGACCGCAAACGCGCAGCGGGCCAGGATCTTTCAAAACATTCGCTCCTGGGCATACCCATCGCCGTCAAAGACGACGTCGACGTCAAGGGCGTGCCCACCCGATTCGGCGCGGCGGGCGACATCGAGCCCGCACGCGAGGACTCCGAAGTCGTACGACGCCTCAAGGCCGCGGGCGCGGTGATCGTCGGCAAGACCAACACCTGCGAGCTGGGCCAGTGGCCGTTCACCAGCGGACCGGCCTTCGGACACACTCGTAATCCGTGGTCGCGCGAGCACACACCGGGCGGATCGTCGGGCGGCAGCGCCGCCGCGGTAGCCGCGGGCCTGGTGGCCGCGGCCATCGGCTCCGACGGGGCCGGCAGCGTCCGCATCCCCGCAGCGTGGACGCATCTCGTCGGCATCAAACCCCAGCGCGGCAGGATCTCCACCTGGCCGCTGCCGGAAGCGTTCAACGGCATCACCGTCAACGGTGTGCTCGCCCGTACGGTCACCGACGCGGCGATCGTGCTCGACGCGGCGTCGGGCAACGTCCCCGGTGACCTGCACCAGCCGCCGCCCGTCCACGTGTCGGACTACGTCGGCCGAGCACCGGGACCGTTGCGAATCGCGCTGTCCACGAAGTTCCCGTACACCGTCTTCCGGGCCAAACTGCACCCCGAGATCCGTGCCGCGATGGCAGCCACCGCGGCACGGCTCGAAGAGCTCGGGCATACGATCGTCGAAGCCGACCCCGCATACAACCTGGCCATGTCGTGGAGCTTCCTGTCGCGCTCGACCGCGGGACTGCTGGACTGGGCGGACCGCCTGGGATACGGCGTCGACCTCGACAAGCGCACGAAGGCCAACATGCGGACCGGCTGGATGCTGTCGGAGCACACGCTGCGCAAGGCGCGCGCCCGCGAGGCGGCGTCGCACCGCCGGATCGAGTGGATCTTCAACCTCGTCGACGTCGTGCTGGCACCGACCACCGCCCAACCACCCCCCAACGTCCACGACTACGACACCCTCAGCGGGCTGGCCACCGATCGCGCCATGATCCGGGCCTGTCCCGTCACCTGGCCGTGGAACCTGCTGGGCTGGCCCTCGATCAACGTGCCCGCGGGGTTCACGTCCACTGGTCTGCCGATCGGGGTGCAATTGATGGGTCCGGCCAACAGTGAGCCGTTGCTGATCTCACTGGCCGCCGCGCTCGAGGCGATCAACGGCTGGGCCAACAAGCAGCCGGAGGTGTGGTGGACGCCGTCGATGGCTCCGGACCCGGACCCGACCGGTCGTTCCATTGAGGAGATCAGGCCTGGCGAAGTGGCGTAGTGTCATCGCCCATGAAAGCGTGGCACGGGGCATACGCACTCCCGGTCCTGGTGGTGGCGGCCGGCAACGTGCTCGGGACACCGACGGCGGGCGCTGACAACAAGCGGCTCAATGACAGCGTGGTCGCCAACGTCTACACCATGCAGCACCAGGCCGGGTGCACCACCGACATCAAGATCAATCCCAAGTTGCGGCTGGCCGCACAGTGGCACACCAACGACGTCCTCAACAACCGGGCGCTGAACGGCGACATCGGTTCGGACGGGTCGACTGTGGCCGACCGTGCGCGCAACGCCGGCTACGCCGGACCCGTGGCCGAGACGACGGCCATCAATCCGGCGCTGGCGATCAGCGGCATCGAGTTGATCAACCAGTGGTATCACCGGCCTGACTACAACGCGATCATGTCGGACTGCTCGAACGTCGACATCGGCGTGTGGTCAGCGAATCTGATCGACCGCACCGTCGTGGTCGCGGTCTACGGCAAGGGTGACGGCGCACCTCCCGTGCAGTCACCGAACCGGCCGTTCGGCCAGCCGGGCGCCGGCTTCCCGGGCTGAACTATCCACCCGCAGCGAATTTCGGGAGGATTCATGAGCATCAATTGCGCAAGGGTCGCCGCGCTGACATTCGCGGCGGCCGCGATATCGGCCGGCATCGGCATCGCGCCGGCATCCGCGCAATCGCGCACCGTCGTCTACGAGGTCACCGGATCAGGCACGGTGTACTCGATCGACCTCGATCCGGGCGGCCGCATCCCCGAAGACACCGCGGCGCCGTTCACCCAGACCGTGTCGATCGGTCCCGACGTGGCGCTGCTGCAAGTCGTCGTGGTCACCAAGACCGGTAGCCAGGGATGCCGTATCACCTTGGACGGCACAGTGGTCGCCGAGCAGGCGCCGGGCGATGCGGCCCACTGCATCGCGTACCTGTGACCAGCGGCGCCGGATCGCTCCCCAGCGCTCAGAACCCGAGCCGGCCGAGCTGTTTGGGGTCGCGCTGCCAGTTCTTGGCGATCTTGACCCGTAGGTCGAGATAAACCTTTGTGCCCAAGAGCTTTTCGATCTGCATACGGGCTGCGGTGCCGACCTCACGCAGCCTGGCGCCGCCCTTGCCGATCACGATGCCCTTTTGGCTGTCGCGCTCGACGTAGAGAATGGCGTGCACATCGATCAAGTCGTCCCGCCCTTCGCGTGGCTCGACCTCCTCGATGACCACAGCCAGTGAGTGCGGTAGTTCGTCGCGCACACCTTCGAGTGCGGCCTCGCGGATCAGCTCGGCCATCAACACTTCTTCGGGCTCGTCGGTGAGCTCGCCGTCGGGATAGAACGCCGGACCCGGCGGCAGCTGTGCGGCCAGCACATCGGTCAGCACGTCGAGGTTCTCGCCGGTGGTCGCCGACACGGGAACGATTTCGGTGTCCCGGCCCACCAGCTCGCTCACCGCGATCAGTTGGGCGGCAACGCGATCGCGTGCCAGCTTGTCGGTCTTGGTGACGATCGCGACCAGCGTGGTCCTTGGCGCGATCGCGCGGATCTGCTCGAGGATCCAACGGTCCCCCGGTCCGATCCGTTCGTCGGCGGGGATGCACAGCCCGATGACGTCGACCTCGGAGTAGGTGTCCTTGACCAGATCGTTGAGCCGCTGGCCCAGCAGCGTGCGCGGCCGGTGCAAGCCCGGGGTGTCGATCAGGATGATCTGAAAGTTCTCCCGGTGCACGATGCCGCGGATGGTGTGCCGGGTGGTCTGCGGCTGGTTGGCGGTGATCGCCACCTTTGTCCCGACCAGTGCGTTCGTCAGCGTCGACTTGCCGGTGTTGGGCCGCCCGACGAAACAGACGAAGCCCGAACGAAACTCGGTCACTGCGCGTTACCCGCCCGGTCGGTGACGATGACGACGGCGTCCGCCGACAATTCGCGCACCGCGGCTACGCCGGCGTCGTCGACGCTTCCACCGACCAGCACGGCGGCCTCCAATCCGGTCGCGCCGCTGGACACCGCCGCCGCGACGGCGGCCTGCAGCGCGGTCAGCTCCAGCGAGTCCAAAGAGACCGGAGCGCCGGCGTAGGTGCGCCCGTCGAGGTCGCGCACCGCCGCACCGCAGGACGCCTCGGCCCGGCCCATCGCGCCGCGCGCCAGCGTGACCAACTTGGCGTCCTCGGCATCAAGCTCACTCATCGTCGCCCTCCGGCTGCTCGTTCGGGCTGACGAGGACTGTCCCGATGTGGACACGCCCGCGATGATCCCGCCCGCCCTCGGCGAGCAGTCGCAGCCCGTCCCATGTCACTTCGGCACCCGGCAACGGGACACGACCCAGCTCGAAGGCCACCAGGCCGCCGACCGTGTCGACGTCGAGGTCCTCGCCGAACTCGATGTCGTACAGCTCGCCGAGATCCTCGATCGGCAGTCGCGCCGACACGCGGTACCGCCGCTCGCCCAGCTCCTCCACCGGTGCGACTTCATCGGTGTCGTACTCGTCGGCGATCTCACCGACGATCTCCTCGAGCACATCCTCGATCGTGACCAGTCCGGCGATCGCACCGTATTCGTCGACCAGCAGCACCATGTGAACCCGGTCGAGCTGCATCTCCCGCAGCAGCGCGTCCAGCGGCTTGGAGTCCGGTACGAACACCGCGGGCCGCATCACCTCGGACACCTTGGTGTCGCGTCCGCCGTTGTTGGAGTAATACGTCCGCTGGACAAGGTCTTTCAGGTAGACGACACCGATGATGTCGTCGACGTTCTCACCGATCACCGGGATGCGCGAGTGTCCGCTGCGCACCGCCAGCGAGGTCGCCTGACCCGCCGTCTTGTCACCCTCGATCCACACCATTTCGGTGCGCGGCACCATCACTTCGCGAGCCGGGGTGTCGCCGAGCTCGAACACCGACTGGATCATCCGTCGCTCGTCGTCGGCGACCACCCCGCGCTGCTGCGCCATGTCGACGACCTCACGCAGCTCGATCTCGGACGAGAACGGCCCGTTGCGGAAACCGCGGCCCGGTGTCAGCGCGTTGCCGAGCAGCACCAGCAGGCGGCTCACCGGGGTGAGCACAATCGAAATCGCCTGCAGCGGAAGCGCAGCCACCAGCGAGATGGAATAGGCGTTCTGCCGGCCGACGGTCCTCGGGCCGACACCGATCGCGACGAAGCTGACGACCGTCATGATCGCCGCTGCCGAGACCAGTCCCCAGCTCACCCCGAAATAGTCGTCGAGGAAGGCAGCCAACAGCACCGTCGCGCTGACCTCGCAGGCAATTCGGAGCAAGACGCAGAGGTTGATGAAGCGCGGGCGCTCGGCCATCACCCTCGCGAGCCGCACCGCACCGGGACGCTCGTCGCGCACGAGTTCCTCGACGCGCGCCATCGATACCGTGCTGATCGCCGCGTCGGTCGCGGCGAAAAGACCCGCCACGCCGACCAATACGATCGCGCCGATCAACTGACCGAGATTGTTCACTGTTCGTCGAAGAATCGGGACTTGTCCAACAGACGCCGGTCCTTCTCGGACTGGCGGTCCTGGTGGTACGCCTCGACCTGGTCGGAGACCCACTCTTCAAGCAGTTGACGCTGCAGCGCGAACATCTCCTTCTCCTCATCGGGTTCGGCATGGTCGTACCCGAGCAGGTGCAACACGCCGTGCACCGTCAACAACGCGAGTTCCTGGCCAAGCGAATGACCCGCCGCGGCAGCCTGATCGGCGGCGAACGGTGGGCACAGCACGATGTCGCCGAGCATCGACGGCCCCGGTTCGGCCGCGTCGGGCCGCCCGCCCGGCTCGAGCTCGTCCATCGGGAAGCTCATCACATCGGTGGGACCGGGCAGGTCCATCCACCGCATGTGCAGGTCCGCCATCGCCGACGTGTCGAGCAGCACCATCGACAGTTCGGCGGCGGGGTTGACTTTCATCTTGCGGATGACGAATCGGGCGATGCTGATCAGTTCCTCTTCGGAAACGTCGATGCCCGATTCGTTGGACACCTCAATGCTCATGGGCTTGTTCCGTTACCGCCGCGGCCGACTGCCAGAGGCACGTCGCTGCGCTCTGTTCATCAACTCGGGCTCCTCGGACTTCGCATACGCGTCGACGATGTCGGCCACCAGCCGGTGCCGCACCACGTCGGCGCTGGTGAGCTCGGCGAAATGGATGTCGTCGACGCCGTCGAGAATCCGCATGGCCGTCCGCAGTCCCGACGATGCGCCACCGGGCAGGTCCACCTGCGTGATATCGCCGGTGACAACGATTTTCGACCCGAACCCGAGGCGAGTCAGGAACATCTTCATCTGCTCGCTGGTGGTGTTCTGCGCCTCGTCGAGAATGATGAATGCGTCTGAGAGCGTCCTTCCCCGCATATATGCGAGCGGGGCGACCTCAATGATGCCGGCGTTCATCAACTTTGGGATCGACTCGGGATCCATCATGTCGTAGAGCGCGTCGTACAGCGGCCGCAGATAGGGGTCGATCTTCTCGCTCAGCGTGCCGGGCAGGAACCCAAGGCGCTCACCGGCTTCCACCGCGGGGCGGGTGAGGATGATCCTGTTGACCTGTTTGGACTGTAATGCGTTGACGGCCTTGGCCATTGCCAGATACGTCTTGCCGGTGCCCGCGGGGCCGACGCCGAAGACGACGGTGTGCGCGTCGATGGCGTCGACATAACGCTTCTGGTTCAACGTCTTCGGGCGGATGGTCTTGCCGCGCCGCGACAGGATGTCGAGGGTCAGTACCTCCGCGGGTGATTCATTGCCGGTGCCAGTGAGCATGGCGACGCTGTGCCGGACGGTATCGGCGGTGAGCCGCTGTCCGCTGGCGACGATCGCGACGAGCTCGGAAATCACCCGCTCGGCCAGCGCCACATCGGCCGGCTCACCGGACAAAGTCAGCGCGTTGCCGCGGACATGGATGTCGGCGGCGAGGATGCGTTCGAGTGCGCGCAGGTTGCCGTCGGCGGATCCAAGCAGGCCCACGACGAGGTCGGGCGGAACATCGATGCTGCTGCGAACGGTCGCGTCGGAGTCAGCGTTCGTTTCGCTGGGCGTCACGTGCGGTTTTCTGCCTGCTTTCCGGTTTGGCCTGCTTGTTTGCCTGGGAGTACCCAGTTTACCGCCGGGTACCGATGCAACCCAATGGTTGAGCCGCAGGCGCGCTCACGACCAGCGCCGGGTGAGCACACCGAGAGCCCCCAACGCGACCGCCGCCGCCGACGACGTGCGCAACACCGTTGGCCCGAGCCGCACGACGGTGGCACCCGCTCCGGACAGCGCGGCGATCTCCTCGTCGTCGATGCCGCCTTCAGGTCCGACGAGCAGAAGCAGCGTCTCGGCATCGGCGACGGGCACCTCGGTGATCGGCTGCGTCGCGGATTCGTGTAGGACGAGCACCGGCGTGGTCGCCATGTCGCGCACCCGCTCCACCAGCTCCTTCGTCGACACCACGCCGCTGACATCGGGGATGTACGGCCGCCGCGATTGCCGCGCCGCCGACGTGGCGACGGCCCGCCAGCGGCGCAGTCCCTTGTCCACGCGGGCCTGTCCGTCCCAGCGCGCCACACAGCGCGCCGACTGCCATGCGACGAACGAATCGGCACCTGCCTCGGTGGCCAGCTCGACGGCCAGCTCGGAGCGGTCCGACTTCGGGAGCGCCTGCACGACGGTGATGCTCGGAGTGGGTGCCGCAATGGTCCTGCGGTCGCACACGCGGGCCGTCAGGATGCCCTTGCCGACGTCTTCGATGACGCAGCGGGCCACCGCACCGGCACCGTCACTCAGGTCGATTTTCTCGCCCGGCCGGATGCGCCGGACGTTGGCCGCATGGAAGCCTTCTTCGCCGTCGACCACGGCGAGCTCACCTTCTGCGGGCAGCGCGTCGACGTAGAAGAGCGCCCCGGCGACGCGTGGAGCGATGGGGTCCCGGGTCACGTCTCTCAGCGACCGGTGAACGTTTCGCGCAGACGGCTGAAGAGTCCGCCGCCGGACGAATTCGCATGCGCGGTCCGCACTTCGGCGGTGTCGCGGCTGCGCTTCTCCTTCAGCTTGCGCAACAGCTCGATGTCGTCGTGGTCCAGTCGCGACGGCACCACGACGTCGATGTGGGCGTGCAAATCCCCGCGCACCCCGGATCGCAGGTGCGGCATCCCGTGTCCGCGCAGCGTCGTGACCTGTCCCGGTTGGGTGCCCGCCGCGATGGTGATCTCCGTCGGGCCGTCGAGGATCGCGTCGACGGTGACAGTGGTACCCAGTGCCGCGTCGACCATCGGCACCGAGATGGTGCAGTGCAGATCGTCGCCGTCGCGCACGAACACGTCGTGGGCCTTCTCGTGCACCTCGACGTAGAGGTCGCCCGCCGGCCCGCCGCCGGGCCCGACCTCGCCCTGTGCAGCCAGCCGGACGCGCATACCGTCACCGACGCCCGCGGGGATCTTGACGCTGATCTCGCGTCGTGCCCGCACTCGACCGTCGCCACCGCACCGATGACACGGGTCCGGGATGACCTCGCCGATTCCGCCGCACACCGGACAGGGCCGTGATGTCATCACCTGGCCGAGCAGCGAGCGCTGCACGGTCTGCACCTCACCGTTTCCGTGGCAGGTGTCACACGTGATGGGCTTGGAGTTGCCGTGGGTGCCCTTGCCCTGGCACAGGTCGCAGAGTACGGCGGTGTCGACGGTGACCTGCTTGGTAACCCCCGTCGCACATTCGGAAAGGTCCAGCCGCATCCGCAGCAGCGAGTCCGAACCCGGCCGAACCCGGCCGATCGGCCCGCGGGAGTTGCCTCCGCCGCCGAAGAACGCCTCGAACACGTCGCCGAGGCCCCCGAAACCGCCGAACCCGTTGCCTGCGGAGGCGGCCGATTCCAGCGGATCGCCGCCGAGGTCGACGATGCGGCGCTTCTCGGGATCGCTGAGGACCTCGTAGGCAGCGCTGATCTCCTTGAACCGCGCCTGGGCCTCCTCGTCGGGGTTGACGTCGGGATGCAGTTCTCGGGCCAGTTTTCGGTACGCGCGCTTGATCTCCGCGTCACTCGCATCTCGGCTCACGCCGAGCATCCCGTAATAATCGCGTGCCACGCTGACCTTGCCTGACCTTTCCTGCTGGTTCGTGTCTATTCGTCGCCGGTACTACCGGCTACCCAACACTTGCCCGATGTAGAGAGCAACCGCGGCGACATTGGCGATAGTTCCGGGATAGTCCATTCTGGTGGGGCCCAGCACACCCATGCCGCCGTACACCTTGCCCGAACTTCCGTATGCGGTGGTAATCACCGAAGTTCCGGCCATCGCCTCGGCCTCGGTCTCATGGCCGATCCGCACGGTGATCTTGCCGGCCTCCTGCTGCGCCGCCAGCAGTCGCAGCACCACAACCTGCTCCTCGAGCGCTTCGAGGACTGACCGCAGCGACCCGCCGAAGTCAGCGGTGTTACGGGTCAGGTTGGCCGTCCCGCCCAGCACCAGCCGCTCCTCGCTGTGCTCGACGAGCGTCTCTACCAGCATCGTGGCCGACCGCCCGACGGCGTCGGCCAGCCCGCCGTTGCCATTGAGTTGCGACGCCAGATCGGCGACCGCGATCGACGCGGCGGCCAAGGGCTTGCCTTCCAGCGCCTGGCCCAGCAGATCGCGCAGCTTGGCCACGTCCTGCTCGTCGAGGGGGTCGCCCAGTTCGACGATGCGCTGGTCGACGCGACCTGTGTCGGTGATGACGACAAGCAGCAGCCGAGCCGGTGTCAGCGCGACCACCTCGAGGTGGCGCACCGACGACGTCGACAACGTCGGATACTGCACGATCGCGACCTGGCGGGTCAGCTGAGCGAGCAGCCGCACCGCGCGGCGCAGCACGTCGTCCAGGTCGACGCCGGATTCCAGGAACCCCAGGATCGCGCTGCGTTCGGCCGACGACAGCGGCTTGACATCTTCGAGCCGGTCGACGAATTCGCGGTAGCCCTTTTCCGTCGGCACCCGACCCGAGCTCGTGTGCGGCTGGGCGATGTAACCCTCGGCCTCCAGGACCGCCATATCGTTGCGGACAGTCGCGCTGGAGACGCCGAGGTTGTGGCGCTCTACGAGTGACTTCGAGCCGATCGGCTCCTTGGTGGCTACGAAGTCGGCGACGATCGCGCGCAGCACCTCGAATCGTCGATCATCGGCGCTACCCATGCGTTCACCTACCTTTCTCGTACCGTTGATTCATTTTACGGGCATCATCAGCGGCGATACCGCACGGCGGATGATTGCGTTGCGAACTAGCCGTTTGCGATAGCCTCGGCGAGTGATGCGTTTGCCTCGGGGGACGACGCGGGGGTTGGTGGCGCGGGGCCAGAAGCCGAAGCCGGGGCGGCTCCGGTGATCTTCAAGGGCGTTCTCGACGGTAGGCCCTACCCCGATCACGGGCTGTCGCATCGACAGTGGGCGCAGATCCCGCCCCGACAGATCCGGCTCGACGAACTGGTCATGACGACGACCGTGCTGGCACTCGATCGGTTGCTCTCGGAGGACTCGACGTTCTACGGCGACCTGTTCCCGCACGCGGTGAAGTGGAACGGCGACGTCTATCTGGAGGACGGGCTGCACCGAGCCGTGCGTTCGGCACTGCGCAACCGGATCGTGCTGCACGCGCGCGTATTCGACATGGATGTACCCATGTCCGAACAGGTGTCGATCTAGCGGGCGTCGAGGAAGGCGAGCACCGCGAGCACGCGGCGGTGATCCTCACCGGTCTCGGGCAAGCTCAGCTTGTTCATGATGCTGCGGATGTGCTTTTCCACCGTGCCCTCGGTCACCCAAATACGGTGCGCGATACCGGCATTGGATCGGCCCTCGGCCATCAACGCGAGGACCTCGCTCTCGCGCTCGCTCAGCACGCTCAGTGGGTCGTCCCGCTTGCGCGCCGAGACGAGTTCGCGCACCAGGGCCGGGTCGACCACCGAAGCGCCCCGCGCGACACGCTCGAGCGAATCGATGAAATCGGCGACATCGGTGATGCGACTCTTCAGCAGATAACCGATGCGGTCCCCCGCGGCCAGCAGATCCATCGCGTCGTCGACAGCGATGTGTGCGGACAGCACCATGATCGCGGTGCGCGGCAGTTCTTCTCGGATCTGTCGGGCGGCGTCCAAGCCCTCGCTGGTGTTGGTGGGCGGCATCCGGATATCGGTCACCACGAGGTCGGGCGTCATCGCGCGGACCAGGTTGAGCAACTGGCCGCCGTCGTCGGCCTGGCCCACGACCTCGAACCCGGCGCCCTCGAGCAGGCTGGCCAAACCGGCCCGCAGCAGAACGTCGTCGTCGGCCAGCACCACTCGCGTCGTCTCGGCCATCAACCCACTCCTTCTTCTTCCACGCGTGGCGCCGCAACGTTTTTGCGGGGTCGGGCCAATAGGACGATGCCGGTGAAAACCTGCCAGCCGATGATCGTGTACACACAAGCCCGTTCGACGAGGCCGATGTGCGAAAAGTCGACCGCCCACCTGGCGTACGTGTGCAGCATTGCGGCGAACACCAGGCCCGCCACTCCCATCATCACCCCGATGGGCTGATACCAGTGAGCCGACACGGCACGGCCAACTACCACTGAACCCACCACGATCGCCGCGTTTCCACCGCCTATCGCGAGAAATGCGCCAAACCCGTGCAGCCATTCGTAGCCGTCGTTCCACAACGGCGAGAAGCCGTGCACGAATCCGACGAGGAAATTCCCGACGGCGTTCGTGGCTGTCAGCAACAGGAAGGCCACGCCGGACCGTCGCGTATGCACGGCGCGCACGGCGACCACAGCACCGGCGAGAAACAGTGCGCCCTGAAGATAGAAACCCCAGTTCATCAGCATCGCGCGCGGTGACCATTCGGGGACGCCCAACACGCTGATGTACTTCGCGGTGTAGCTGTAAGACGGGATCGCGGCCGCCGCGATGGCCTCGAAACCGATGAAGATGACGGCCGCCGATATCCACAGCGCGGCGACAACGCTCAGCGCGCGCCGGGTGGTCACCGCCATAACGGTAGATCAGCCGGGGCATGTCAGCGGGGCGGAATACACCCGCCGGGCGGGACGCCCCGGCTTCCATGCAGGTTAGGCTAGGCTAACTAATCACAGGTCTCTCGCCACCTCTTCGAAGGTCGGGCACGGCGGGGGCCGCCGTGATCGGACATTCGCCGAGCAGAGGACTGGACATGGGAAGAGGCCTGCAGGGAGCCCTGCTGCGGAGCTTTGGGGGGCGTGACCACCAGGCCACGGTCACCGAAGTCGTGCGGGTGGCGCCGCACTTCGTCCGGATCACCATGTCCTCACCGACGATCTTCCAGGACGTCGTCGTCGAGCCGACGGCGTTTCTGCGCTTCTGGTTTCCCGACCCCGACGGCACCGACAGCGAGTTCCAGCGCATCTACACACTCGTCTGGACCGAGCCGAAGTCAGGCAGATTCGCGGTGGACATGGTCCTTCACGAGCCGTCGGGTCCGGCCAGCCACTGGGCGGCCAGAGCCAAACCGGGGATGACCCTTCCCGTCGTCGCGTTGGGGTCCAAAGGATTCGCGGTTCCCCAAGAATTGCCCGCCGGCTATCTGCTCATCGGCGACTCGGCGTCGATACCCGCGATCAACTCGATCCTCGCGGCGCTACCGGACGATGTGGACGTCGAGGTGTACCTCGAACGGCACTGTCGCGACGACGAACTCATCCCGATCAACGACCATCCACGCCGGGCACTGCACTGGGTGGACAGGACCGACGACCTCGCGCTCGCCGCAGCCATCGAGGACCGCGACTGGTCGAACTGGTCGGCATGGGCGGGACCGGAGGCAGGCTCGCTCAAGCACCTGCGGAAGCGCATGCGCGACGTGTTCGGATTCCCGAAGTCCGACCTGCAGGCACAGGCGTACTGGACGCAGGGCCGCGAGATGGGCAGCCGCCGCGACAACGAGGACAAGCCCGCGGCCGAAGAGTCCCAACACGGTGCCGTCGAGGAGACCAACGCGGCATTCGTCCCCGCGGAGGCACCCAGGGGACGGTGGCGTTCGCAGGCCGCCAAGGATCTATTGGCTCCGGTGAAGCCGCAGCTGATCGCGACCGGCATTCTCGAAACGCTGATCACGCTGATTCAGTTGGTTCCCTTCATCGTTCTGGTCGAGCTGGCCAGGCAGCTGCTGGCGGGCGCCGGTGAGTCCGCGTTGCGCAGCACCCTGATCGTCTTCGTGGCGCTGCTCGGAACGGGCGCCGCGCTCAGCGCCGCACTGTTGTTGTGGCTGCACGTCGTTGACATGCGTTTCAACGCCGCTGTTCGTCGACGGCTGATCGACAAACTCGCCCGGGTACCGCTGGGATGGTTCACCCGACGCGGATCCGGCGCGGTCAAGAAACTCATCCAGGACGACACCCTGTCGTTGCACTACCTCGTCACCCATGCGGTGTCCGATGCCGTCGCCGCCGTCGTCGCGCCGATCGCCGTGCTGGTCTACCTGTTCGTCGTCGACTGGCGATTCGCATTGGTGCTGCTGCTGCCGATCCTGGTGTACCTCGTCACCACGTGGACGATGGTGTACCAGAGCGGTCCGAAGATCACCGAGGCGTCGCGGTGGGCCGAGCGGATGAACGGCGAGGCTGCGGCCTACCTCGAGGGTCAGCCGGTGATCCGGGTGTTCGGCGGCGCGGCGGCGTCGTCATTCCGTCATCGACTCGACGAGTACATCGACTTCATCAACGTCTGGCAGCGCCCGTTCATCGGCAAGAAGACGTTCATGGACCTGGTCACTCGGCCGTCAACGTTCCTGTGGCTCATCGCTTCCGCGGGAACCCTGCTCGTCGTCTCCGGCGCGATGGAACCGTTGACCATGCTGCCGTTCCTGATCCTCGGAACGACGTTCGGTACCCGCCTGCTCGGCATCGCGTTCGGATTCGCCGGTCTGCGCGAGGGGATGCAGGCCGCCCGTCGCATCGCCGTGGCCCTCGACGAGGCCGAACTGGCCACCATGGACGCGGACGACGCCCCGGTGACGGCGCCTGTCGCCGAACCGGGAACCGTCACCTTCGACAACGTGAGCTTCGGCTACCGCCCCGGAGTTCCCGTCATCCAAGACGTCACGCTGGCGATGCGGCCGGGGACCGTCACCGCACTGGTGGGCCCTTCCGGGTCCGGAAAGTCCACGCTGGCATCGCTTCTCGCGCGCTTTCACGACGTCGACTTCGGCTCGATCAGCATCGATGGGCGCGATGTGCGCACGTTGGAGCCCGACGAGTTGTACAGGCAGGTCGGTTTCGTGTTCCAAGATGTCCAGCTCATCGGAGGCACGGTCCGGGACAACATCGCGTTGGCCCGACCCGACGCGAGCGACGCTGAGGTCGAGGCGGCGGCGACGGACGCACAGATCCACGACCGGATCATGCGGCTGCCCAACGGATACCAGACGAAGCTCGGTGCGAGCAGCCAGCTGTCGGGAGGCGAGCGTCAACGGCTCACCATCGCCAGGGCATTACTCGCCGACACCCCGATCCTGATCCTGGACGAGGCGACCGCGTTCGCCGATCCCGAATCGGAGTACCTGGTGCAACGGGCATTGAGCCGCCTCATCCACCACCGCACGGTGCTGGTGATCGCACATCGGCTGCACACCATCACCGAAGCCGACCAGATCGTCGTCCTCGACGGCGGGCGTATCGCCGAGATCGGTTCCCACACCGAACTGCTCGCCGCCGACGGCCGTTACCGGCAACTGTGGGAGAGCAGGGGCGAAACCGGCACATACGCGGAAGCACTCACCGGAGAGGCCGCCCGATGATCGGCAACTTGATCCGGCTGGTCCCCGCCGGGTACCGCGGCGCACTCACAAGTTATGCAGTCTTGACCCTTGTTTCGGTGATCCTGCGCGCCACCAGCGCACTATTGCTGGTACCGCTGCTGGCCGCCCTGTTCAGTTCGGCACCCGCCGATGCCCTGCCGTGGCTGGGCGCGCTCACCGGGGCCACCGTCGGCGGCTGGATCGTCGACATGATCCAGGCGCGTATCGGCTATCGCATCGGTTTCGCGTTGGCGAACGACACTCAGCACCGGATGGCCGACCGGCTCACCGACGTCCCGCTGGGATGGTTCACCACCGACAACACCGCGATGGCGCGTCAGGCGATCGCCGCCAGCGCACCGGATCTGGTGTCCTTCGTCGCGAACCTGCTCACACCATTCCTCGGCGCAATACTGCTACCCGCGGCGATCGCGCTCGCACTGTTCTTCGTCTCATGGCAGTTGGGCGTGGCGGCGGCCATCGCGCTGCCCCTGATGCTGGGCGCACTGGTGGCCAGCCAGCGGATCGTGCGGGCGGCTGACGCCGCCGACAGTCGCGCGCACAGCGCGCTCACCGAACGCATCCTCGAATTCGCCAGGACGCAGCAGGCGCTGCGGGCCAGCCGAAGGGCGACGGCAGCGCGCAGCCAGACCGGCGAGGCGGTGGCCACCGCACAAGGTGCCACCATGCGGCTGCTGCTGTTTCAGATTCCCGGGCAGCTGATGTTCAGCGTGGCAAGCCAACTCGCGCTGATCCTGCTGGCGGGCACGATCACGACCCTCGCGGTGCGGGGTCAGATCGGCGCCCCGGAGGCCGTCGCGCTGCTGATCGTCACGGTGCGGTTCCTTGAACCTTTCAACGTGCTCGCCGACCTGGCCGGGGCCGTCGAGAACTCACGCGGCGTGCTCAACCGCCTGCGCAACGTCATCGACGCCCCCCGCGCAGCGGCCGACGGGGGCGTTGCCGCCACCGGAAACCGCGCGCCGCGAATCGAATTCCGCGATGTGGCTTTCCGCTACGACGGTGCCCCAGGCGCCGGTGACGTGCTCGCCGGGCTCGACTTCGTGCTCGAACCCGGAACGACGACCGCGATCGTGGGCCCATCGGGTTCGGGTAAGAGCACGATCCTCTCGCTCATCGCGGGATTGCAAGCTCCCACCCGCGGCCAGATACTCGTCGATGGCACCGATATCGACGAACTCGATGCGGCCACGCGGCGGGCGCTGGTGAGCATGGTGTTCCAGCATCCGTATCTGTTCGACGGCCCGATCGAGGACAACGTCCGCGCCGGACACCCCGACGCCCGCGACGACGATCTTCGAAACGCCATGGCGCTGGCCCGCGTCGACGAAATCGTCTCGCGCCTACCCGACGGCGAGTCCAGCCGGGTGGGCGAGGCGGGCGCGGCGCTGTCCGGAGGTGAACGTCAGCGGGTCAGCATTGCGCGAGCCCTCGTGAAACCGGCTGGAATTCTGCTGATCGACGAAGCGACAAGCGCGCTGGACACCGAGAACGAAACGGCCATCACCGACGCGATCAGAGACGATCCACGTGGCCGCACTCGCGTCATCGTCGCGCACCGGCAGGAAGCGATCCGCAACGCCGACACTGTGCTGTTCGTCGACTCCGGGCGCATCGTGGAACAGGGCGCCATCGATGAGCTGACCCGACGCGGCGGACGATTCGCCGAGTTCTGGCGTCGGCAACAGCAAAGCGCCGGCTGGCGCATCGCGGCCGACGCCTAGCTCACCACTTTCGCGCGGCCTCCAGTGCGTTGTCCGTCACGGTGCTTGATGATCGCTCGGACGGGCCTCGCTCCGTGGCGTAATCGGCACCGAGGATCCGGTCCGAGAGGAGCCCCAGGCAGGACAGGTTGGGAAATCCCGGCCCCTGGGTGAGCCCGGACAGCCCGGGCAGAAACAGCTTTGGCGTGACACCGGTGATGGCCAGGTCGTCGCCGATGAACTCCTGGAGCGCGTCACCGGTCAGGGGGCCGCCGAGGCTCAGTTCGAGCAGATCCAGCGCATCCTGGCCCAGCAGCGGCAGGAACCACAGCGCGTCGGCGCCCGACCCGTCGATCACGAGATCGAATCCGTGCACGGTCTCGAAATGCTCACTTCCCTGATTCGTGCTGAGCGTCAGGCGGATTCGGCTGTCCCGTGCCACCGCATGCGCGACGCGGCCGCGTAGGTGGCGAATCCGGTCGTCGGACAGCAGCGCATCCTGCACCCGCGCGGAGAACACGCCGCGATCGGTGCGTGCCAGCGCGTCGCGGCGCTCGTTCAGCGTGAGGCTGGTCCAGCCGGTGGGGTCGGAGAATAGTTTGTTCTCGAAGAATCCCTCACCGCGGGTGAACAGGGTGACTCCGGGCGAGATGACGGTGATTGTCGAAACCCTGTGCCGGAAAAGCTCATTGAGGATCGATGCCGCGGTCTCACCTCCCCCGATCACCGCGACCCGCTCCGCGGAGATCAGCTCGTTGCCCGCGGCCCGGTGCCAGAACTGTGCGATCGAGAGCACCCGCGGGTTGCCCGGCAGGATCGACCGCTCGGGTTGACCCGGGCCGGTGATCATCACGGCGTCCGCGACCACTGCGTCAGCCGACGTGTGCAGCGCCCAGCGCGGCGTGGCGGCGGAGCTGTCGACGGAGATCCCGGTGACCTCCCCGGAGACGATGTTCATCTGGCAGTTGACCGCGACCCAGCGCAGGTACTGACTCCACTTGCGATGGGTGGGAGCGGGCCTGCCGCGGTCGACCCATTCGGCGAACTGACCGGTCGCGATCAGGTATGCCTGCCAGCTGTGCCGAGTCATGCGCTCATCGAGTTCGGCGTTGCGGCCCGGCGCCTGGGCCCCTGCCCGCAGGGCAGGGGCCGACGAGCGGTACGGGAAGCCGACATCCTTCTCGGGGCTGGTGCCCAAGCGGTGCTGACCGTCTGTCCAGCCGCCCTCGGCCTGCCAGTTCGCGGCAACGCCGGTGCGTTCCACCGCAACGACTTTGGGCACGTGAACGCCCATGTCGAGCAGCTCGGCCGCTTTGGCGGCGACGGCAATGGCCTTGGCTCCTGCGCCGACGACGGCGAGGGTGGGCCTCATCGTGCAACCTCTCGTAGCGAGTCCTGCCACATCGACTGCAGGGTGGCGACGTCGTCGGCGGACAGGATGTCCGGCAGCGCGCGCCACTGGGTGCCCAGCACCGGCGCGTCCGCATCGCCGATCACCGCGGCCAGGATGGTCAACTCATGTCGTACAGCGAGTTCGGGTTCCGGCCGCGGCGAAACGCGCGCCAACAGTGAGCGATCGGGGATCAACTCGCCGCCGGTGCCGACGTGCACTCTGCCGAGAAAGTTCAGCAGCACCTGCGGCTCGGCGTACCCCCGCAGCCGCTCCGCGGTATCCGGACGCAGATAGCGCAGCAGCCCGAAGTCGATACCGTCGCCCGGCAGCGCTTCGATTGCATCTGGCGCATTCATCCGCAGCGGATAGATGGCGGTGAGCAGACCGACCGTGTCGGAGGTGTCGGTGTCGCCCATGACTCCGTCCGCGCGACCGTGCGTCTCCAGTGCAAGCATGGGCGGTGCCTGGTCCTGGCCCCGATGCTCACGCCACCGTTCGATGGTCCTTGCGGCCGCGGCCGCAAGGACTTTCTGCGCGGGCACGGCACCACTGAGAACACGCGCCGACACCTCGGGATCGGTGAGCGACATGGTGACGACGACGTCGCCGACCCGGTCGGTCTCCGGCCGGAGTCGTCGCGTGCCCAGCACCGGATCGGCACCCTCGAGTTGGGCCGCCCAGAAGTCGCATGTGTCCAGTTGGGCGGCGCGCTCGGCGAGCAGCCGGGACCACCGCCGATAGCTGGTGTGCTCCGTCGTGGGCAGCGGATCCATACCCGATTTGATGGTGTGCCATGACGCGTCGAGCTCACCCAGCACGATCCGCCACGATGCGGGGTCCAGCGCAAGCACGTGTGCGACCAGCATGAGCACGCCCGGGCCGTCGGCCTCTCGCAGCCACACCGCGGACATCATCGATCCCCGTTGCGGATCAAGCCGTTCCACCGCATGTGCGGAATGCTCGGCGACCGCGTCGAGCATGTCGCCCTCGACCCACACCTCGGTGAGAAACCCTGCGGGATCGTGTTCGACGAGCGTCATCGTTTCGATGTCCAAGCGGCTGCGCAGGACCTCGTGCCCGTTGACGACGGCTTCGAGCATGCGGTCCAGGTCCGCGCGGGTGATCCCCGCCGGCAGGCGGACCGTCTCGGTCTGCGCCAGCCGCCGCGGTTGGCCGTGTTCGTAGAGCCAATGCACGTTGGGCGGCACGGGTATCGGCCCGGTACCCTCGTCACCCCGACTGTCGACGGTGACGGACTCGTTGTCGATCGCGGCGGCCAGTTCGCGGATGGTCGTGCACTCCAGCATCAGCCGTGCCCGCAGGGGAATGCCGCGCCTACGGGCTCCCTGCACCACCGAAAGCGCGACGATGCTGTCGAGGCCGAGCTGAAGAAACTCCGCGGTGACATCGATCTCGACGCCGTCGAGCAGCTCGGTCAACACACCGACGAGCGCGGCCTCGGTTTCGGTTTCCGGCGCCGCCGACGGACCGTCGGCTACGGGAAGCGCGGCCAGCGCCGTCTCATCGATCTTGCCGTGCGACGTCAGCGGCATCTGATCGACGATGACGATGCTCTGCGGAACCATGTAGCGCGGCAACCGCTTTGACAGCATGCCGCGCAGCTCAGCGAGGTCAGGCGCTGGTTCAGCGGCCACATAGGCGATCAATCGCGGCCCGCCGCGAACCCGCTGCCGTACCGCGACATGTGCGTGACGCACCGCGGGATGCGTGTGCAGTACGGCCGAGATCTCGGCGGGCTCGACACGGAACCCACGGATCTTCACCTGCGCGTCGGAACGGCCGAGGAACTGTAGCGCCCCGCCGGGCCGGCGTCGCACCACGTCACCGGTCCGGTACATCCGCTCGCCGGGAACGAACGGGTCGGCCACGAATCGGCCCGAGGTCTCGCCGGGCCTGCCGAGATAGCCGCGGGTCAATTGGCGACCGGACAGGTAGAGCTCGCCGGGCACGCCGTCGGGTGCGGGCCGCAGCCACGAATCCAGTACGTAGGCGCGGGACGCCGACGTTGGCCCACCGATCGTCGGCTCGGGATGATCGGCGATGGGCGCGACCACGGCCTCGACCGTGGACTCTGTTGGTCCGTAACAGTTGTAGGCCGTCATGCCGGTGCGTGAGCATTCGTCGCGGATCAGGTTCCACGCCGGAATGCCGATCGCCTCACCCCCCAGTGCGAGCACGCCGAGGGGCACCGTGGTCAGCAGTCCGACCGCGTGCAGCTGGGCGAACATCGACGGGGTCGTGTCGATCAGATCGATTGCGTACCGCGCGATGAGCTCGACCAACGATTCGGCATCCCGTTGGACGTCGTCGTCGACGATGTGCACCGAGTGCCCGTCGAGCAGCGCCGCCAGCGGCTGCCAGGCCGCGTCGAAGGTAAACGACCAGGCATGCGCGACGCGCAGCGGATGGCTCAACCGGGCCGCTGCGGGCCGCAGAATCTGCCGGGCGTGATCCTCGGCGTACGCGAGCAGCGCCTGATGAGTACCGATGACTCCCTTCGGCCGGCCCGTGGTGCCCGAGGTGAAGACGACATAGGCAGCCTGGCCGGGATGTGCTGCGACGGGCTGGAATCCGTCGGGTTGCCCGGCGGCGGCGGCCGCCATCAACACGTCGTCGACGATGACCGCCGCACCGCACTGGGCGAGGATGTCGGCGATCCGGTCGGCAGGCATGGCGGGGTCGAGCGGGACGATGACGGCGCCGGCTTTCAACACCCCCAGCATGGCTATCACGTATTGCGGGCCGCGCGAAAGGCTGATCGCCACCGGGTCTTCGACGCGGACCCCGCTACCCGCCAGGAGGGCGGCCACCTGGTCGGCGGCCTCGTCGAGCTCGCGGTAGGTCAGCTCGCCGCCGGACCAGCTCAATGCCCGCGATGCCAGCCGGGTGTAGGCGACGTCGGTGAACCTGGTGTGCACCCCGGTGTGTTCGGGTGCCTGGTCGATCTCGGTTCGCGGTTGCTCCCCGTCGAGCAGGACGCTGATATCGCGAAGCGGACTGTCCCACTTGGCGATCAACAGGTCGACGGTGTTGAGCAGTCGTCGACCCAGGCTTTCGGGCGTCATCGACCCGAGTGCCCCGTCGACCACCTCGACGAGCACCGTCAGTTGGTCGTCGACCATGTGGGCGGCGACGGTGACGGGAAAGTGCGACAGGCTCTCCAGCGCCGCCGGGCGGAACGTCGCGCCGTTGGCTGTGAACTCCCCTCCGCCGACCAGTCCTCCGGGCGGGAAGTTCTCGTACACCAGCAGGGTGTCGAACATCTCGCCGATCCCGCCGAGCGATCGTAATTCGGCATGCGGCAGGTAGCTGTGGTCACGAAGCTTCGCCGCCTCACGTTGCAGTGCAACACATTGCGCGCCCGCGCCGGCCGCGGGATCCAACCGCACCCGCAGTGGCACGGTGTTGATGAACAGTCCGACCATGGTCTCGACCCCGGTCAGCTCGCTGGGGCGACCCGACACCGTCACGCCGAACACCACATCGCTGCGATCCGTGAACGCGGACAACAGAGTCGCCCAGGCCATTTGCACCAGGGTGTTCACGGTGACCCCGCGCGAACGTGCCGCCCCAGCCAGCGCGGCGGTGGTGCCGGTGTCAAGCTTCAGCTCGGTGCGACGCGGCGACCCGCCTTCGGGCTCACCTGCGGACAGGGTCGGCGACAGCAGCGTCGGACCATCCATACCGGCGAGGTGTTCGCGCCACAGTGCGCGGCTGGCGTCCCGGTCTCGCGCTGCGAGCCAACCGATGTAGTCGCGGTACGGACGCGGCGGCGGGGGCAGGACACCGGCGTCCCCGCCCGCGCGGTACATGCCGATCAGCTCACCGACGAACAGCGGCAGCGACCAGCCGTCGATGATGATGTGATGCGCGACCACCACGAGGCGCCAATGCGATTCGAGCACCTCGATGAGCACGAAGCGGATCGCGGGGCCGCGCTCGAGGTCGAACAGGCGCAGTCGTTCGTCGAAGTCCAGCGCGTCGACCTCGTCGGCGGTCGCGGTGATCGTGCGCCACGGCAGGTCGACCCGGGTGGGGACCACCTGGACGGGGCGGCTCAGGTCACCGCGAAAGAAGCTGGCGCGCAGATTGGGGTGCCGCGCCAGCAGGTGCGCGGCGCAGGTGCGCAACAACTCTGGATCCAACGCGCCGAAGATGTCGGCGGACATCGCGATCACGTAGGGGTCGTCGCCGCCGTCACCGTTGCTCAGTTGGGCCAGCGAGAACAGCCCCTGCTGCAGCGGGCTGAGCGCCATCACATCTTCGACGGCCACCTTGGCATCGGTCTTGGTGCTGGTTGGGGTCACCGCGCACCGTCGCGCGACGAGTCGAACATCGATGTCACCGCGGCCAGTTCGTCGGGCGACAGCCCCGAGGCGGCCATCGGCTCGTGGCGGATATCGGCGGTCTCGGGCACACTGCCCGACGCATCGATGGTCGCCGCCAGCTCCTGGACCGCAGGATGCTCGAACACCATTCGGGCGGTCAGCGCCAGTCCTGCGTCGCGTGCCCGCGCGGCCACCTGCACCGCGAGGATGCTGTCGCCGCCGAGGCTGAAGAAGTCATCGCTGCGACCGACCTCGGGCAGTTCGAGTACATCGGCGAGCATTGCGGCGAGAACGCGTTCGGTTTCGGTGCGGGCGGCCTCAAACGGCCCAACCGGACCTGCCGGCGACGCCGGCTCGATGGCGTCGATGTACTCCACCTCGCCGTTGTCGGACCAGCGTGCCCGCTTGCCCGTCGGTCGCAGATGTGCGCCCTGCTCGTCGACGTGGTGGTCGTACACGTCGCCGATGACACCGACTGCCACGGGATCCCGCCATTGGTCGAGCACGCTGATGCCCGCCGCGGCACTGAACCCGTACACCCGCTGCCGTTCCTCGCGATCGGCGATCTGGATGTCGCGCAGCCGCTGATCGGGATCGTCGGCGAACGCGGCCAGCACACGGCCGAGCCAGCGGACCAACCGTTCCGCGGTCGTGCGCCGGTACAGGTCGGTGCGGTAGATGACGTGCCCTCGATAACCGTCGTCGCCGCCGGCTGAGCCGGCAATCCGAGCAACGCCGGCCGAGCCGGCACTTCGAGCAGTGGCGAAGAAGTTCACCGACAGGTCGGCGTGTGCGACATCGAACGGCGGCTCGAGCGCAGTGAACACGGTGTCCCCGTCGGCCGAGGACTCCACGACCTGCCCGGCGGGCAGGGCCTCACGCACGTGCACGACGACACCGAAAAGCGGGTTGCGAGAAAGCGACCGGGCCGGCCGGACGGCGTCGACCACCTGATCGAAGGGCAGGTCCTGGTGGGCGTAGGCGCCCAGCGCGGTGTCGCGGGCCTGCCGCAACAGTTCGCGCAGTGTCGGGTTGCCGGTCAGATCGTTGCGCAGCACCACGATGTTGATGAAGAACCCGACCAGTTGATCGAGCTCGGCCTCGGTGCGGCCGGCCACCGGAGTGCCGAGCGGGATGTCGTTGCCCTCACCGGCTTTGTGCAAGGTCACGGCGACGGCCAGCTGCAGCAGCATGAACTCGGTGACGCCCAGCTGCTGGCTCAGTTCGGTGAGCTGCGCGCGGATCGCTCCGTTGATGCCGAACTCGACGGCATCGCCCTCACCGCTGAGCACCGGTGGGCGCTCGAGGTCGGGGGTAAGCCCCGGATCCTCGGGCAGACCGTCCAGCCGTCCGCGCCAGTAGTCGCGTTGTGCCACAACGGGTCCGTCAGTGTCGGACAGCAGCGCCGCCTGCCACGCCGCGTAGTCCGCGTACTGGACGTTCAGCGGCGCGAACGATGGCGCCTCACCGGTCCGGCGGGACCGGTACGCGGCGAGCAGATCGTTGAACAGCACCATGGCCGACCAATGGTCCGCCGCGATGTGATGCACCACGAGCGACACCACATGCGCATCGGGTGTTGACAGCACCGCCGCGCGGACCGGCAGCGCGCCCTCGAGGTCGAATATGTGCCGTCGCTCGTTGTCGAGTTCGGCGTGCAGCCATCCCTGGTCGTCACCGCGTGCCCGCCGCACCGAGACCGGGGCCTTGTCCGCGGCGTTCACGATCTGGTAAGGCACGCCGTCGATTTCGCGGTAGGTGGTGCGCAGCACCTCGTGCCGGGTGACGACGTCGCGCACCGCGTGGACGAACGCATCGGCGTCGCACGGCCCGGTGAGCCGCGCGGCGAACGGGATGTTGTTGACGGGGTTGGGACCGTCGATGCGGTACTGGAACCACATCCGCAGCTGCGACGCCGACATCTGCAGCGGTCCGTCGTGCGGGATCGCGGCGAGCCGCGGACGCCGCGAGTCGGATGCCGACATCGCGTCGATGCGCTCGGCCAGCTTCGCGACCGTGCCGAGTTCGAACACCTCGCGGACGCCGAGGTCCACGTGGCACTGCGACCGCACCGCGGCAACCAGTTTCGTGGCGAGCAACGAGTGACCACCGAGGTCGAAGAACGAGTCGTCCGCGCCGATCCGGTCGCGGCCGAGCAGTTCGGCGTACAGGCCGGCGACCCGCCGCTCAGTCCCCTCGGCGGGTTCGCGGTATTCGGCGCCCGCGCCGGCCCAGGAGTCCACGTCCGGTTCCGGGAGCGCGGCGCGGTCGATCTTGCCGTGAGCGGTGATCGGGATCTCGTCGATCACCACGTATGCCGCCGGCGTCATGTAGTCCGGCAGTGCGGCCGCGACCCGAGCGCGGATGCGCTCGATGTCGACGTCGTCAGCGGCTCCGGCGGATGTGTCGGCGGGCGTGAGGTACCCGACGAGGCTCTTACCGAGGTTCGGTAGCTCACTGACCACGACCACCGCCTGACCCACGCTGGGGTCGACGGAGATCGCGGCGGCGACCTCTCCGAGTTCGATCCGGAAGCCGCGGATCTTCACCTGTTCATCTGCCCTGCCGACGAATTCGATGTCCCCATCGGCGTTGCGGCGGGCCAGGTCGCCGGACCGGTACAGCCTGGCGCCGGGGGTGAACGGGTCGGCGACGAACCGCTCCGCGGTCAGGCCGGGCCGCTGATGATAACCCCGCGCCACATGGGTTCCACCGATGTAGATCTCGCCGATCACGCCGGCCGGGACCGGTTTCAGCGCATCGTCGAGCAGGTGGATCTGGGTGTTGATCTTCGGCGTGCCGATCGGCACGATGCGCGTGCCATGCTTGCCCACCACCTTGTAGCGACTGGCGTTGATCACCGTCTCCGTGGGGCCGTAGAAGTTGTGCAGCAGCGCGTCGAAGGTGCCGTGGAACTTATCGGCGAGCTCACCGGGGAGCGCTTCGCCACCGATCGGCACCCGTTGCAGGGTGCGCCACTGGTTCACGCCCGGCAGCGACATCAACAAACCCAGCAACGACGGGACGAGGTGCATCGACGTGATGCCCTCGTCGTGCAGCAGATCGGTGAGATAGCCGACGTCGCGGAGACCGTCCGGACGCGGAATCACCAGTCGTCCACCGCATGCCAGCATGCCGAAGATCTCACCGATAGACACGTCGAAGCTCGGCGAGGCGACCTGAAGCAGCCGCTCACGCTCGTCGATCTGGTAGTCACCCTTGAACCAGACGAAGTATTCGGCGACCGGCCGGTGCGGGACGGGCACGCCCTTGGGCAGCCCGGTGGACCCCGACGTATAGATCAGGTAGGCGGTGCTCTCGGGTCCGAGCGGACGGATTCGGTCGGCGTCGGTCGGGTTCGACGCCGGGTAGCCGTCGAGCCCGGCGACGGCCTGGCGCAGTACGAGTTTCGGATCGGAGTCGGACAGGATGAAATTCAGCCGGTCCTCGGGATAGGTCGGATCGACGGGAAGGTAGACCGCGCCGGCCTTGATCAATCCGAGGGCGGTGATCACCAGTTCGGGGGAACGATCCAGCAGCACGGCGACGCGGTCCTCGGTGCCGATCCCCTGTTCGATCAACCAGTGTGCGAATCGGTTCGCCGATTCGTTGATCTCGCGATAGGTGTAATGGCGTCCCTCGTAGACCACGGCGGTCGCATCCGGTGTCCGCGCGGACTGCGCCTCCACCAACGCGGCCAAGGTCGTTGCCGGGGTCTCGAATTCCTCGCCAGCAGAGACCTTGCGCAGCCAGTCGGCGTACGCGGGTCCCATCAGGTCGAGATCGCTGATCGGCGTCCCGGGGTCGGCCAACGCGCTGTCGAGCAGCACAACGTAGTGCTCGAGCAGCTGCCGGGCCAGTCCGGCGTCGAGAACCTCGACGAGGTGTTCGGCCTCGACCTCGATACCCTCATCGTCGAACTCGACCATGAACCCGAACGGCAGCTGGGTGTACTGGCCGCGCAACTCGGCTCGCTCACAGGTGATTCCGTCAGGGTTGAAGCCGTGACCGTCGGCGCCACGCGCCCCGAACGTCACACGGGTCATGCGCTCCACACCGTGCCGGCGGTCGGGGTTGATCTCGGCGACCACTCGGTCCAGGTTGACTCGCTGATGGGCGAAGGCACCGACCGCGGTGTCGCGGGCGTCGGCGATCGCCTCACGGAATGTCTGACCCCGCTGTGGCTGCAGCCGCATCGCGACCGTGTTGCCGTAGTACCCGATAACGTCGTCGAGGTCGGCGGTCCTGTTGAGCACCGGCGCGGCGACGAGGAAGTCGTCGGAGTGGGTATAGCGGTGGATCAGTACACCGAATGCGGCCAGCAGCACCATGTACGGGGTGGCGCCGGACTCCTTCGCGACAGCGGTCACGCGCTCCACGGTCGCGGCGGGCAGCCGCAGCGTGGTGCGCTGCGAACGGTAGTTCGTCGGGATCGCAGATCCGTTGGGGCCGGGCAACTCCAGCGGTTCCGGCGGATCGGCCATCACGTTGCGCCAATACTCGAGATCGCCGTCGATGGCACCCGACACCGGCGCCGGGATTGGCGTCGGCGCGGAAAGCCGCTCACCGCTGTACGCGCGGGTGAGGTCGGCGAAGAACACCTGCCAGCAGCCGTCGTCCCACGCGATGTGGTGCGCGACGAGCAGCATGACGTGTTCGTCGGCGCCGGTGCGCACGACCGTCAGGCGCAGCGGCGAATCGGAACTCAGGTCGAAGGGTGCGCTGAATTCGCGCTGCGCCAGCACTTCCAGCCGCAACCGGCTGGAGTGCTCGGACATGTCGGACAGGTCGTGCGCCGACCAGCCCGGCATCAGGTCGTCATGGACGGTCGGCTGCGGCTCGCCGTGGGCATCCGCGCTGTACGTGGTGCGCAGCAGCACATGCCGCGCGGCCACCGTGTTCACGCTGTCGCGTAGGCGCGCGACGTCCAGTGCGCCCCTGAACCGGTAGGACAGGCATATGTTGAGCATCGCGCCGGTGGGGTCGGCCATCTGAACGAACCACATGCGACGCTGCCCGTCGGACAGTGCGGTGTCCGACGGCACGGCGGGCGTCTGCTCGCCCGACCGCAGACCCTTCTCGGAAAGCCTGCGCCGCAACAACTCCAGCCGACGCTCATCGGCGTGCTCGCGAATATCGGCGATGTCAGTCACGAGTCGTTTCCACCTTCTGTGATCGGGTGTCGAGTTCGGCGATGAGTTCGGCGCTGGTGATACCGCCGAGCAGGGCGCCCAGCGGCACCGATGCGCCGGTCGCCCGCCGCAACCGCTTGCGCAGATCAAGGGCGAGCAGTGAATCCAAGCCGAGGTCGAGCAGGGATGTCTGGCGGTCGATCGTCGCGGCGTCGATGCCGAGCACCGCAGCCACTTCGGCGATGACCCTGGTCGGATCGTCGCCACTGCGGGTGCTGTCCGAGTGCGCCGCCCCGCCGGATTGCTCGACGGTCTGGCTGTCGAGGAACTTTCGCAGCCGGTCCGGGTCGGCGGCCATGATCATCGGATCGGCTTCGTGCTCACGCAGGCTGGCCGCGACGGCAGACCCGGGTGCCATCGGCAGCAATCCAGAACGCTCGATGGCGCTCACGCCGGCGCGAGCGGTGATACCGCTGTCACGGCCGGGATCCGTGCGCCACAGCCCGTATCGCAGGGCGACGCAATGCTGGCCCTTGGCCCGCAACTGACCGGCCATCACGTCGAGCATCCGGTTGGCAGCCGAGTAGGCTGCATGGCCTCGGCCGCCCCACACACCGGACACCGAGGAGCACACCAGAATTCGGGCGTCCGAACGCAGCGGCCACAGGTCGGTCATGCGCGCGAAGCCGCCGATCTTGGCCGCCGCGGTATCGGAGAAGGACTCCGAGGAAATGCTCGCGAAGTCGTCGAATCTCGCAGCTCCCGCCGCGTGGATCAGGAGCGACGCCCCTGTGCCGCCGTAGTCCCGTGCGACGGCCGAGACCTGATCGGCGGAGCGCAGATCGCACGGTGGGGCGACGATCTCGACACCGCCGAAACCCGCGACATCCGTCAGTTCGGCCACGGTCGCCGCGTCGACGCCCGTTCGGCTGAGCAGCACGATGCGGCGAGCGCCCTGCTCGGCGAGATACCGCGCGAAGTGCAGGCCGACCGCCCCGTTACCACCGGTGATCACGACGTTGTCGAGCAGCCCGTCATCGAGCTTCCAGTCCCGGGCGGGAGCATCAGACTCGGATACTGTGCGGACGAAAAGGGCGGGGCCGGAGGCGGTGTCGCGGACCGCTCCCTCGTGCACACCGCCACGCGCGGCGTCGATGACCGCCGTCGCGGTGGCGTCGTCGATTTCCCAGGACGGGAGATCCAGATGGCGGAACGCTTGGTCGGGACGTTCGTAACCGATGCTGCGGTGCATCGCGGCCAGTGCAGCCTGCGCCGGCAGCGCCACGGGTTCGTCGAGAAGGACGTGTTCGCCACCGACCGTCACAAGGCATACGTCGCGGCACGCCGTTCCTCCGGCATCGGCATAGTCGAACAGACCCGCGCCGACGATTCGTCCGATCTGCGCAGCGGCGACCTCGGCATCGGGGTGGTCAAGCAGCGGAGCGATCGCGAGGACGAGGTCGGCCTCGCCCGGCTGGGCCGGTTCCACGTCGCCGTGCCGCGCGATGGCGGCCCTCAGTTGCGCCGACAGCGCACTACCCGGACCCACCAGGTCGACGACTGCGATTCGCATGCGCGCGCCCGCGTCCGCGAATACCGGGCTCTGCTTCCACTTCTCGCTCGAAACGGTCAATCCGATCACGGGCGCAAGCGGTTCGGGTTCGGCCCATAGGTGTACCTCACGCATCGGCGCATTGGGAAAGCCCTGGAGCGCCGGCGTACTCGTGTCGGCCCAGCCGGACCAGCAGAACCCAGGGTCGGCGACCGCGACGGCGGCGATGCCGGCCGACAAGGTGTCGACGAGCGGTTCGTCGCGTCGACCCGATCCGACGATGAGCGAGGGCTCAGGCCCGTCGCCGGTCAGGTCTTCCAGTGCGAAGAGCAGCGACGCGTGCGCCGACATTTCGACGAACCGGGTTCCGCCCTGTCGGCGAGCCGCGTCGACGGCGCTGTCGAAACGCACCGTATCGCGCAGATTGCGGTACCAGTAGTGCGCGTAATCGGTCCCTGCCGGCACGGACTGACCGGTCGCCGACCCGATGAATTGCACTGGTGCATTGCCGAACTGACCCTTAGGCAAGAGGGCCGACAGGTCGTCGTGCAGCGCCTCCAGCGCGGTGGTGTGGCCGGGATAATTCACGCCGAGCTCGCGGGCGAACAGACCCCGGTCCGATGCGGTGGTCACCAGTGCGGTGACGGCATCGCGCCGGCCGGCGACGACGACCGAGGACTTCGAGTTGACCGCCGACACCTCGAGCCAGCCGTCGACGTTGGCGATCAGGTGCTCGGCCTCCCCGACCGAAATCCCCAGGGCGGCCATGCGGTAGTCGCCCTGCAGGCGGTCGACCGCTGTCGCCCGCGCGACGACCACGGCGACCGCATCGGTGAGGGTCATTCGACCGGCGACGTATGCCGCTGCCACTTCACCCAGGCTGTGGCCGACCGTGATGTCGGGTGTCACCCCGCAGGATCGCCAGATGTGAGCCAGACCCACGGCGTGGACGAACTGCGCGCCCTGGATCTCGACCTGCGACCAATCGCCGGCACCGGTGTGCGCGGTGAGGTACGGCAGCGGCGAAACGTGACCGGCGGCGGCGAACGCCGCAACGCATTCACCCACCTGGGCGCGGTACACCGGTGAGCGATCGTAGGCATCGGCCCCCATCGACGGCCATTGGTTGCCCTGGCCGGGAAAGACGAAAACCGTTTTACCGGTGCTTGTTTCCGACGATGCCGCCACCATCGGGTGTTCGTATCCGGCGCTGAGCGCCTGCAGGCCTTCGATCAATTCGGCGATGCTCGCCGCGCGGACGACGGCACGGTGCCGCCGCAGCCTGCGCGTGCGCAAGAGTGTGGCCGCGACGGCCGACACGTCCGTGCCGGGGCGCAGGTACCGAAGGATCGCGTCGGCATCGGTGGCGAGAAGTTCCTCGGCGTGAGCACTGAGGACAACCGGAACGCGGCCGTCGGGTAATCCGTTGGTGGGCATCACGCGGCTTCCGGTACGGAGACGATGACGTGCGCGTTGGTGCCGCTCATCCCGAACGCCGTCACCGCGGCCAGCCGGTGGCCATCTGTTGCGGGCCACGGTGTGAGTTCGGTGGCCAGCCGCAGACCTTGTCTTTCCCAATCGATTTCGCGACTGGCCTCGGCAGCATGCAGGCTCGCAGGCACGGCTTCGCGCGCAGCGGCGATGAGCACCTTGGCCAGGCCGAGCCCGCCTGCAGCGGCTTGGGTGTGGCCGATGTTCGACTTCACCGATCCGAGCAGTGCGCCGCGGCCAGGTTCGGTGGCCCCGTAGGTCTGGGCCAGCGAGGTGAGTTCAGTGCGGTCGCCGAGTCGGGTTGCGGTGCCGTGACCTTCGACCATGCCGACCTGTTCGGCACGGATTCCGGCTTGGTCCAGCGCACGTTGAAACAGCCGCACCTGCGCGGGGCCGCTCGGAGCCGTCAACCCGACGGAACGACCGTCCTGGTTGAGACATGTCGCTCGAAGTTCGGCGAGTACGTGGTGTCCGTCGCGCAGTGCGGCGGAACGTCGCTGCAGCACGAACATCGCCGCGCCTTCGGCCCACACGGTGCCGCTTGCCTGCGCGCTGTACGGGCGGCAGTGACCGTCGTCGGACAGCGCGTGCTGTTTGGAGAACTCGACGAAGAATCCCGGTGACCCCATGACACAGACCCCGCCGGCGACCGCCATATTGCAATCACCTGACCGAATCGCCTGCGCGGCAAGATGGATTGCGGTCAGCGTCGAAGAGCATGAGGTATCGATCGTCATTGCGGGTCCGGCCAGCCCGAGCGTGTAGGCGATGCGCCCCGACACAGGGCCGAGGGCGGTACCCGCCATCAAATGACCGGTGAGGTTGGTGAACTCGGCAAGATCGGGACCGTAACCCATTGTCGACGCACCGATGTAGCAGCCCACATCGTGACCGATGAGGTCGTCGGGGTTGATCCCGGTGTTCTCGAGTGCACGCCACGCCACGCGCAACGCGACGCGTTGCTGCGGGTCCATCGCGACGGCCTCGCGTGGTGAGATCCCGAAGAATTCGGCGTCGAAAGTCGCACCACCGGTTAGGAATCCGCCGAGATCGTGTATCGGCTTGAAGCCATCGCGGTGTGACCCGTCGAGGACCTTGCGCACCGACCAGCCGCGGTCCCGCGGAAACGGGCTCAACGCCTCGCGTCGCTCGGACAGCAACGACCAGAAGGCGTCCGCGGTATCGATGCCGCCGGGCGCCTCGATCGCCATCCCGGCGATGACGATGGCGTCCGCGTCACTAGACGTCATTGACGAGCTCCGCGACGGCGTCGAGATGGTCGTTGATGTAGAAGTGCCCGCCATCGAAAAGCGACAGTGTGAACGCCCCGCCGGCGTGTGTGGCCCAGCGGCGCAGCATGTCCTCGCTCACCCGATGGTCGTTGCGGCCGCCGACGGTGTGGACGTCGGCGCGCAGTTGGACGTCGTCGCCGCACGCGTAACGGTTGAACGCCAGGTAGTCGGCGCGCACGGCGCGGACGAGCAGGTCGACGAAGTCCTCGTCGGCGAGCAGCCGCTCATCGGTGCCGCCCAGGTCGACCATGTTCGCGATCACCTCGGCCTCGGCGGTGGGTAGCCGTGGTGAGGTGGCGATCGTGCAGGGCGCCTGGCTCGCCGACACCCAGAGGCTGCGCACGTCGGCACCCTTGGCTTCGGCGACGCGAGCGAACTCGAACGCGATCACCGCCCCCATGCAGTGGCCGAACAGTTTCAGCGGCCCGAGTCGCGTCCATTCGCCGGCATCAAAGAGTTGGGCGGCCAATTCCTCGATGGTGTCCGGGGCGGGGTGAGTGAGCCGGTCCGCTCGCTGGGGGTACTGCACGACGTAGACGTCGGCGCCGCCGGCAGCCAACGCCGCGGCGAAGGCCCGGTAGGCCGCGGCGGCGCCGCCTGCGTGGGGAAACACCACGGTCGCGCCGTCGCTCTTTCGGCCCGCGGACCGCTTGATCCAGGGCTGGAAGGTCAGTTGGCTCTGTTCGTCAATCATCGGCGGCTCGGCGATGGTTTTCGGTAGGTCGTTCGGGACGGCCTGCAGCACCGCAGCGAGAACCCACGAAACCCTCCCAGCGCGATTAGTGCAGGCTGTCCTAAGTTGGTGAGGTTACCCTAATTGAGCTTGTCGGAGACTCGTACGTCCGGGGTGCGAGCGGGTGAGCTCGGCCACGTTCACGCGCGTTCGGGATGGCTTGCCACCTGGGCAGACGCGGTCGGCGCGAGTGCGCGGCCCCTGACGATGGTCGGCTGGGCGTCGACGGTAGCGTAAGTGGCTAGTTGCCCGGGAAAGGATCACAGATGGATCTGGCAGGCGTCGGAGTGTGGAGTTCTCAGTTGCGCTACGGCGACACCGGAGAGGCCGCCGAGGCCGCGGCCGAGCTCGAGGAGCTCGGATTCACCGCGCTGTGGATCCCGGACGTGGGTGGTCCCGTCCTCGACTCGGTGAGCAATCTGCTGGCGACGACCAAGAGCGTCGTGATCGCCACCGGGATCCTGAACCTGTGGATGCACGAGCCCGCGGACGTGGCCACCAGGTATGCAGAGTTGACGGCTGAACATGGTGAACGCTTTCTGCTGGGCATCGGCGTGAGCCACGCTCCGCTCATCGATTCGAAGGAGCCGGGTCTCTACAAGAAGCCGCTCGCCGCGACGCGGGCCTACCTGGATGCGATCGACGCGACCGACAACCCGGTCCCCGTCGCGAACCGGGTGCTCGCCGCGCTGGGTCCGAAGATGCTCGAACTGTCCGCGACCCGGGCCCGCGGCGCTCATCCCTATCTGGTGACACCGGACCACACCCGCTACGCCCGTGAGCATCTCGGCGAGGGCCCGTTACTGCTGCCCGAGCAGACGGTATTGCTCACCGAGGACAGGGACGAGGCACGGACGCTCGGAACGGATTGGCTGCGTGCGTATTTGGCGCTGCCGAACTACGCCAACAATCTGCTGCGCTCCGGCTTCACCCAGGAGGACTTGACGTCGGTCAGCGATCGGCTGTTCGACGCGATCATCGCGTGGGGCGACGAGGCGACCGTGCTCGGCCGGGTGAACGAGCACCTCTCTGCGGGTGCCGACCATGTCTGCGTGCAGGTGCTGACCGCCGATCCCAGGGAATTCCCCCGCGATCAGTGGCGCCGACTGGCCGCCGCGCTGAACTAGCCGCCCGCCAGCGCTTCAGGCGACGTTGGGTTCTGGGCCGCCGGGTTCGTGCGGGTAGTCGTCTGAAAGTTCATCGTCGGACAGTTCGTAATCGGGTGGTCCGATGAGCCATTCGTCGTCGAATCGCGCGTTTTCGAACGGTGGGACATCGTCTGAGGGTTCGTCATCGGCCCGTATTGCCGGTTCCTTGAATGGTTCGTCGCTGGGTGGGCGCAGCCGTTCGGGGCGGTGGTAGTCGTTGACGCGGGCTTGGCCGGTGTCCAGGTGCGCGGGCGGGAGCCATTCCACCTCGTGGTCCTCGTTCATCTGGGTGGCCCACCCGCCCGGGCCGACCATCCGGTTATCCGGCCCGCACGCCAACCCGAGGTCATCGACATTGGTCAACCCGTCATCGGCCCAATCCTTGGCCGCGTGATGGACCTGGCTGCCATACGCCGGGACGGTGCACCCCGGTTTCGTGCAACCCCCATCGCGGGCGATCAGCATCAGCCGCTGCGCCGGGGAAGCCACCCGGCGCGCCCGAAACAGATCCAGTGCTGAGCCGGTCGCCTCGTCGAACACCGCCAGAAACTGATTCGCGTGCGCGGCCATGCGGATCACATCGCCGATCGGGACCACCGTGCCGCCGCCGCTGACGCCGACCCCGGCGCGGCTCTCCAAGTCCTGCAGGGTGGTGCGGATGATGATCGAGGTCGGCAACCCGTTGTGCTGTCCCAGCACCCCGCTGGCCAGCACGCTGCGCCCGACCGCCAGCAGCGCGTCGTGCTGACGCTGTGCAAGCGTCCGATGATCGTTGTCGATCTGGGCTTGGCTCGGAGTGCCCGAGATGCAGGGGCTCTCATCATCGGGATTGCACATTCCAGGCGCGGCCCACTTCGCGTGGATCGCCTCCAGCGTGGCCGCCAACTCCGGGGTGAGATTGCCTCTCAACGGGGTCATCTTGTCCGAACCTTGCGGCCCCTTTGACACGCCGCGGCGGCGTGCGCGTTCGGCATCGTCGGGTTCGGGGCCGTCCTGGTCCAGCAGGAACAGGGTGCGCTCGGCCTGATCCCTGAGTTCCTTGGGTCCCAATCCGACCGCGTGGCCGACCAGATCGACTTCGATCTGCGCGCGGGTCAGCGTGTCGATCGCGGGCGGAATACGGTCCATCGCCTTCCGCAGCACCTCGACATGCTCGCCGTTGATCATTCCGCGCGCCTGCGCGAGCGCAACACACGGCAGCGCCGGATCCAGCGGCTGTCCGGTCAACGCGCGGCGCGGTCCCAACAGCGCCGCCTCATCGAGGCGACGCCCCGCCTCCGACGTCGAGATGCGCCATCGCGTCGCCAACACCTGACGCCAGGACTTGGCGCCCATCTCCTTGGCCGTCGCCTCGATCTGCAAGCGGGCCAACATCCGGTGGCCCTGAGCCGGCAGCTGACACGACAGCGTCTCGAGTTCATCAAGAGCATCAACCAATTCGGACTTGGTCAACGCGTCGATGGGCAGCGCGGCCACATGATCGTGCGCGGCACGCACAGCTGCGATCGCTTCCCGCACCGCCTCCGCACTCATGACTCAAACATACGTTCGACCCATAAGGAAACTCTAGAAACAATCCGAAGAGAAGTCTAAGGGTCTCCGCCAAAGCGCGGACTTCTGAAACTGTTGTGACGCAGGGGATTCAGAGCCGTCCGTGAACTAGCCGCCCGTCAATTCAGAGAGCACCTCGGCGCTGTCCATCGCAGCAACCTCCAGATACACCTCGGCGACCATGTTGAGCCGATCCGCATCCGGTTCCCGACTGACGAGTCGTTCTGCCAACTTCGACACCGATCGCGCCGCGAACATGTCCGTGACGAGCACCGTGGGCGTATCGAGCCAGTCCCGGACCCGCGCGATCACCTGGGTAGCCAGCACGGAATCGCCACCGAGGGAGAAGAAGTCGTCGTCGACACCGATCTGGTCGCCCGCGACGTCCAGCACCTCGCCGACGATCACGACGAGCGCGGACTCCAGCGGCGTGGAAGCCGGGCGGTAGGCGTTGGCGGCCGGCCGCTCGGCTTGCGCCAACACCCGGGCGGCGGCCTCGCGGTCGAGCTTGCCGTTCACCGTGAACGGGATTCGATCGCTCACGACGATGATCTTGGGAATCATGTGGGCCGGAACAAGCTCGGCCAGGCCGACCGCGACGGCGGGCGAATCTACACTCGGGTCGTCGCTACGCACCAGCGCGGCAAGCACATCCGGGTCGCCCGGGATCGCGGCGGCCACCGCCGCATCGATATGCGGCACCCGCTTGAGCGCCGCTTCCACCTCGCCGAGCTCGATGCGGTAACCGCTGATCTTTATCCGGTGATCGATGCGGCCGACGAACTCCAAGGTTCCCTCGGGCTGGTAGCGGACGAGATCGCCTGTCCGGTACCAGGTTCGACCGTCGTATTCGACGAACTTCTCGGCCGTCAGGTCCGGCCGTCCGCGATACCCGCGGGCGATGCCGCGCCCTGAGAACCACAGTTCGCCCGGCACCCAGTCGGGGCAGTCTGATCCGTCGGCGGCCGCCACCCGGCACGCGTTGTTCGGGAACGGCGTGCCGTAGGGAATCGACGTCCAGTGCGCCGGCGGGTCGTCGACCTCGCAGATCGTGCCGTGCACCGCGGTTTCCGTCGCGCCGCCCAGCCCCGCTGCTCGCACTGCGGGCGCTGACTTGCGGAGTCCCCGAACGAGTTCGGGCCTCACCCAATCGCCACCGAGCAGCACCACCCGCAGCGTCGCCAGCCGATCGCCGCCGACCGTGAGCAGCATGTCCAGCCAGCCAGGCATCCAGTTCAGGAACGTCACCGAATGCTTGTGGATCAGGCCGGCCCAGACGTCCGGATCCCGGCGGTGCGCCTCGTCCACCACGACGACGGCACCACCGGCCCGCAGGATCGCGAAGACTTCCAGCACCGACATGTCGGCTTCCAGCGACGCCAGGGCCAGACTCCGGTCGGACGGACCGAGTTCGTAGTGGCCATTGACGAATTCGATGGTGTTCATCACCGCGTCGTGCGTCAGCTCGACACCCTTGGGCTCACCGGTCGACCCCGACGTGAACAACACGTAGGCCAGGTCGTGCGGTTCGACCGGGGTGGGTTCAACGTCGACGACACTTTGCATCGCCGTCGAGGCCTTGATCACCGGCACCGCGGTCTCGACCATATCGGCACCACCACAGAGCAGCACCGCCGCCACACCGCTCGATTCCAGGACGCGGGCGGTCCGGTCGGTCGGCTGATCGGCACCGATCGGAAGGTAGGCAGCGCCGGCGGCGAGAATCCCGAGCACCGCTGGAATCTGCTCGGCGCACTTGGGACCGATCAACGCTACGAGGTCGCCGGGACGAACGCCGCTGCCGCGTAAGGCTTCCGTGACCGCAAGCGCCCGGGTGCGTAACTCGGCGTACGTCAGGTCGCCGTCGTCGCTGAACACCGCGGGCGCGTCAGGCCGAGCCAGCGCATTGCGGAAGAACCCTTCGTGGATGGTCTCTCCGCTCGGCGGTGCGGTCGCACTGTTCACCGCGGCGCGGACGGCTCGTTGCGCTTCGGGCACCGCGCGCGGATCAGTTGCGTCCCAAGCCGCGTCGTCGGCGGCCAGCCTGGTCAACTCGGCCAGGTGATAGGCGAACATCGCGTCGGCGACACCGGGACGGAACGCGTCGACGCGGACGTCCCAGTTGATCATGAGACCGGTCGCCAGCGGCGTCGCCTGCGCATCGATGAGCACCTGCGGGCCTTGCGAAATGGTCCACACGGGTGCGCCGAACAGTTCGGTGACCTCACCGGCGAACAGATCGCCGAGCCCGAGCGCGCTGGTGTAGACGATCGGCGCGAGCGTCTGGTTGCCGCGGTGGCGTCCCAGGTCGCGCAGCACCGACAGACCCGAATAGCTCGAGTGTCGAGCGGTGTTGTGCAACGTCTCCTGCACGACACGGGTCCGCTCGGCGGGCGTGCTGGTGCGCGTCAGGTCGATGTCGAGCATCAGTGACGAGGTGAAGCACCCGACCAGTTTCTCGACGTCGGGGTGGAACGGTTCCCTACCAAACATCGGCAGATTGAGCAGGAACCGTGAGTTGCTCGACCAGCGCGCCAACGCATTCGAGTACGAGGCCGCGACTGCCATCGCCGGGGTGAACCCGCGACGGTGCGCTGCGGCGAAGAGTGCGTCGCGCGTCTCGACATCGAAGACGTGCCAAAGTCGGACGCTGCTGCGGGGGTCGGCCTGCTCGGCGAGCGGAACCAGCGGCAGCGCAGGCGATTCGGGCAGGTCGGGCAGGCGCTCGGCCCACCACCGGCGGTCCTCTTCGGAGGGTCCTGGGTCGGCCGCCGTCACCGCGGCGCGATATCGGCGGTACGTGTAGCCCAGCTCGGGCAGTTCGCCGCCGCGGTAGAACACGGCGAGGTCGGCCATGAACTTGCGGTAACTCACCGCGTCGGCCGCGTTCATGTCCATGTCGACGTGCAACCGCGTCCGCCCATCCGGGCGCAACGACAGGCTCAGCTCGAGTACATCGCCGTTGAGCAGTTGGTGCGACTTCTGCTGCCGAATGGTCTCCAGTCGCTGCTCGGCCGCTTCAGCGTCCATCTCGCGCAGGTCGTAGACCGTGACCGGAAGGCCGCGATCACCGATCCGCTGGGTCCCGTCCGGAAGAATCTCCACCCGCAACATCGGATGGCGTGCAACGAGTTTCGCCGCCGCCGCACGCAGCCGGGACGGGTCGACGCCCGCGCCGTCGAACTCCACGTAAAGGTGTGCCGCGACCCCACCGAGTTGTTGATCGTCGTTGCGACCCAACCACATCGCGTGCTGCATCGGCGCGAGCGGGAAAGCACCGTCGTCGTCATCGTCGCTCTCGACGGCCGTGTCCACGGCCTCGGCGCGCTCGCCTGAGTGCTGCGCGACCAGCGCCGACCATGCCGCCACCGTCGGGTTCTCCGCCAGCGCGGCGAAGTTGACCGCGACCCCCTGCTTACGCCAGCGACCCGACAGCGACATCATGCGGATCGAGTCGAGTCCGGACGCGATCAGGTCGGCCTCGGGGTCGACCTCGTCGGGGTTCACGCCGAGAAGTTCGGCGACTTCCTCCCGGACGGCGTGGACGGCGGCACCTCGGTTGTCTGTCGCCCCACCCGCAAAAGCCACGCTCTCCTCCAAATTAGGCTGCCCTAAGTAACTCGGCGAGGCTACCTTATATTCGAGGTGCCGAACACACCTACCCGGAGGGGTCCCACCCACCATGAGCACCGGTCTCGACCCTCAGCACAGCGATCTCACCACCGGTTTCGTTCCATTTCCCGCCGAGCGCGCGGACGAGTACCGCCGCGCCGGATTCTGGACCGGACGCCGGCTCGATTCGATCCTCAGCGATGCCGCGACGAACTGGCCGGACCGAGCCGCGGTGATCGATCCGGACGCCACGTATACCTTCGCCGAACTGGACGCGCGTGCCAATCAGATCGCGTCGGCACTGGCGGAACGCGGTATCGCCCCCGGTGACCGGGTGATGCTGCAGCTGCCCAATTCGGCGCAGTTCGCCGTCGCGTTGTTCGGGCTGTTGCGTGCGGGCGCCGTCCCGGTGATGTGTCTGCCGGGTCATCGCTACGCGGAACTCAGCCACTTCGCCGACGTGAGCGGTGCGGTCGGTCTCGTCGTCGCCGATCGGGTCGCCGGTTTCGACTACCGGGAACTGGCCCAGGCCCTGGTGAGCGAACATCCGCGATTGGACCACGTGTTCGTCGATGGCGACCCCGGTCCCTTCCAATCGTGGTCGGAGCTGGCCGATTTCGACGGTCCGATCCGCGATCAGGCGCCGGTCGACCCGGGTACCCCCGCGCTGCTGCTGGTGTCGGGCGGCACGACCGGCCTGCCGAAGCTGATCGCTCGCACGCACGACGACTACGTCTACAACGCGACCGCGTGCGCGCAGGCGTACGAGATGACCGGCGAGGACGTGTATCTCGTCGCGCTGCCCGCGGGGCACAACTTTCCGCTGGGCTGCCCCGGCCTGCTGGGCTCAATGACCGTCGGCGCCACGACGGTGTTCACCGCCGATCCCAGTCCCGAGTCGGCGTTCGCGGTGATCGACCGACACACGGTCACCATCACCGGGCTCGTCAACGCGCTCGCCAAGGTGTGGACGCAGGCGTGTGAGTGGGAGCCCGTGCTGCCGACATCGCTGCGCGTGGTCCAGGTCGGCGGCTCACGGATGACGCCCGAGGAGGCGCGTTACATCCTCGACGGGTTGACCCCCGGATTGTCCCAGATCTTCGGCATGGCAGAAGGAATGCTCAACTTCACCCGCATCGGCGATCCCGTCGACGTCGTTGTGAACACCCAGGGAAAGCCGATGTCCCCCTTGGACGAGATGCGAGTGGTCGACGAGGCGGGCCGCGAAGTCGCCCCGGGCGAGGAGGGCGAGCTGCTGGTGCGTGGCCCTTACACGCTCAACGGCTATTACCGCGCCGAGGAGGCCAACGCACGGTCGTTCAGCCCCGACGGTTTCTACCGCTCCGGGGATCGGGTGCGCATCTTCGCCGACGGCCCGAGGGCGGGCTACGTGGAGGTCACCGGGCGGATCAAGGATGTCATTCACCGCGGAGGTGAGACCGTATCCGCTTCCGACTTGGAGGAGCACCTGTTCGCACATCCGGCGATCGACGCCGCGGCTGCGGTTGCGTTACCCGACGACTACCTCGGCGAAAAGATCTGCGCTGCAGTCGTCTTCAGAGGACGCGCGATCACGCTCGCCGAGCTGAACCAGTTCCTCGATGAACGGGGCGTTTCCGCACACTCACGCCCCGATGTGCTCGCGCCGATGCCGGCGCTGCCCAAGACCGCGGTGGGCAAGGTCGACAAGAAGAAGGTCGTGGCGCAGCTCGCGTCGTCCTGATCTCCCGGCGATCAGGACACCGGGACTTCGCAGGACTCCTGCGCGGCCTCCGGCGATGCGAGCAGCTCAGTGATGCGCTCCGACACCGCGGCCGCGGTGGGGTATTCCCACAGCAGCGTCGGCGGCAGCGGAACCCCGGTCTGCTTCTCGAGCTGACGCAACAGTCCGACGGTCATGATCGAATCGACACCGATCTCCACCAGCGGCAACCCGGTCTCCACGTCGTCTTCCGAGAGACCAAGCTGGGCCGAAACGGCGCCGACGACGCACTCGATGACGCGCTTCGGGTCGGGCTCGCCGTCGTCTCCCGCAAAACTGCCCGCCGCCGGATCCGCCGGCGCCGACCCATCGTCCTCGACGGGCGCTACATCGGCGAGCATCGGAACCGCGGTGGCTCCCGGGAGGACCGGAAGCACAACGACATTCGGCTGATCATCGCGCATCGCCAGATCGAGCGCACGGACCGCCTCGTCAGCACCGATGGCGCCCATGCCGAGCGCGTCCAGCTGAGCGGCGACGAAGCCGGACGTCGAACCCATACCCAAACCTCGCCACGCCGTCCACGCGATGCTGACGGTGCGGTCGCCGAGACGACGGCGATGGCGGGCCATGACGTCGAGGAACGAGTTCGCGCACGCGTAGGCACCCTGCCCCGGAAAGCCCGCGAGGTAACCGCACGACGAGAACAGGATCATCCAATCCAACTGCTCCGGCGGGAAGACCTCGTGCAATGTCAAGGTCCCGTCCACCTTGGGGTGCATCGCCATCTCGAAATCTTCGGCACCCGTGTTGACAAGCAGCGCACCTGCTTCCACGCCGGCGGCATGGATGACACCCCGCACGGGTGGCAGATGCCGCAGCGCGACGCGCAGCGCCTCGACGGCATCGGGTGCGCCGATATCGAGCGGCATGACGTGGACCGACACCCCTCGCTCCTCGAGCGCGGCCACGGTGCGAATCAGCTCGGATTCCGCCGAGTCTCGCCACTCGGCACGGTCCAACATGCCTGAGCGAGAAAGCAGAACAATGCGCCGAGCGCCGATATCGGCGAGGCGCTGCGCCATCCTCAGGCCGAGAAGGCCTGTGCCGCCGGTGATCAGGTAAGTACCACCCGGCGAACACTGCATGGGTGTCCCGGTCCCCCGCCCGGCGAAGGCCAACCGCGCGACCTTGGCGTCGCCGTCGCGGATCACGACGACGGGATGACCGCGAAGCGATGCGAGGGCGCCGACGGGCAGGTTCGCATCGCCCACGTCGAGGACACCGCCGAAGATCTCGGGATGCTCGGCGGCCGCGACGCGAGCCAGCCCCCACAGCGGGGCGTGGACGACATTGCCGCCTTCGTGCACGCCCTGGGTGAGCACCCACACGCGGGCCTTCGCCCCGCGATCGAGTAGGTGCCGCAACGTGTGCATGACGACCTGGACCGATCTCTGCGGGGTGTCGTGCGTGCGGGGCAGGACCAGTACTACAGCATCGCGATCCAGTTCGCCTGCGGCCTCGGCGATCTCGCCCGGATCGGCATATGTCACATGGGGCACCTCGACGGCGGAGAGATCGCGGGTCACGAAGCGTCGGGTGTCGGCGTCTCCGCCGATGACAAACACCGCGGACGGCCGTTCGCCCTCGGCCCACGCGATCGAATGCCACGTGACGTGGTGCAGCATCCGCGAAAGATCGCTTCCGGCAGGGTTTTCGAGTTCCTCGAACGACATCCCGGTGAGGGATGCGTGCACGGTGCCCGACTCGTCGGCGATCAGCACATCGGTCGTGGTGGTGCCTGGCCGGCGTCGAACCTGCAGCACCGCGACTGCCGGCGGACGGCCGTACACCTGCACACGCTCTATCCGGGCAGGCATCCGCAGCCGCGGTGGTCCGTCGAAAATCGTGGAGGCCGCCGATGTCGCCGCATCGAGCAGCGACGCCCACGTCGCAGGCGCAGTCCGGTCGCCGTGGGCGGCGACCCGCGCGATCAGCTCTGAATTGGCGCGGCGCAGATCGATTATCTCCCAATCGAATCCCATCGCCGCGACACCGAGCGTCGCCAGGGTGTCCACGATGTGGTCCGGCGCAAGGACGTCGGCACACCGCTGACGCGCGGCAAACTCGTCGATCACCTGTCCGAGAAGATCCTCGATGTCGTCGTCGGCGGCGGCGACCGCGCTGCTGTGGGTGAGCCACCCGCCGTCATCGGCAGGGTCGTCGTCGTCCACCAGCCGCGTCGACAGCGTCAGCCCGCGGTCCTGCAGGACCACCTGCACATCGCGGGCGCGGCTCGGCGCCACCGGGGTGCGCAGGCGGACGTCCACGAGGTCGGTACCCGACCGGTCAGAGCGCGTGTTCAGATTGGCGACCGCCCCTAGAAAGGTGTTCAAAATGACTGCGGCAGGGACGATTTCCGTATTCTGCACGGGATGGTTGCCCGGATACGGGCGGTTGTCCATATCCAGGCGGGTCTGCCACATGGTGGATGCGACGGCGCCTGTCACGTCCATCCGCCCGCCCAGCAGGGTGTGGGTGTCGACGTCATGCACGCCGCGACCACCGGGCGGCGGCGTCGGCGTGCGCCAGAAGCGGCGGTGCTGCCACTGCGTGACGGGCAGCGAGTCGTCCCATGGCGTGGAGGCACCAATGCCGTGGCGTACAGGGGCGCCGTTGCAGTACAGGGCGCCCACCGCAGTGGCCACCGATTGCAGCTCCGGACGGTCGCGGCGGAGCACCGGGACGACCTCATGCTCGTCGATGCCCGCGTGCGTCAACGTCTCCACGATCGAATGTGAGACGACGGGGTGGGCGGACACCTCCAGGAACAGCCGATGACCGTCCTCGGCCGCTGCGGTCACCGCTTCGGCGAAGCGCACGCGATCGCGAAGGTTGCTCACCCAGTAGTGCTGGTCGCGAGGTGCCGTCGACCTCGGATCGGTCAGTGCCGTTGTGTACAACGGGATTTCGGCGGGGCGCGGCGGCGGTAGCTCTGCGGTGAGTCGACCGAGTTCGCCGGTCAGCGCATCCATCGCCGGACTGTGGAACGCCACGTCGGTGTTGACGCGGCGGATCATCACGCCGTCGTCGGCCCAAATCTGGCAGATCTGCTCGACGGCGCTGATGGTGCCGGACACGACGGTCGATGCGGGTGAAGCGCTGATCGCGGCAACCACACCGCGATGTCCCTCGAGTCTCCGTTCGGCTTCGGTGAAGGGCAGGCGCACCAATGCCATGGCGCCGTCGCCCATCACCGACTGGAATCCACGCGCTCGATAGCACGCCACCGCGGCGCCCACCGTCAGGTCGAACACACCTGCGGTCACACATGCGGCGACCTCGCCCACCGAGTGCCCGATGACCGCGGCGGGTGTCACTCCCCGCTCGCGCAGCACCGCCGCAAGGCCCACCTGCATCGCAAACGTCAATGCCTGCACGCGGTCGGTTCCGCCGAGTTCGCCGGTGCGCAGCGCATCGCGTGCACAGAATCCCAGCTCGTCGCGGAACACCGGATCGATCGCGTCGATGACCGCGCTGAATGCGGGCGCACGGTCGAGCAGTTGTTGCCCCATACCGGTCCAGTGCGATCCGTGGCCGGAGAACACCCACACCGCATCTTCGGTCGCGAAGGCGTTGCCGGTCACGACCATTGGATGGGGTTCGTCGTCGGCGAGCGCGTCCAGCCCGGCCACCAGAGCGTCGATGTTCTCCGCAACCACCGCGGCCCTTGCCGATTCGTGCGAGCGACGCACCCACGCCGTCGCCGCGACGCGATCGAGTCCGTTGTCGCCGGCGCGCAAATGATCGGCCAGCACACGGGCCTGGGTGCGCACCCGCGCCGTTGAGCGCGCCGAGATCGGGACGACCGTCGGCATGGCTGAAACCTCGGCGGCAGGCGGTGTCTCTGGCAGGGGGGCTTCCTCGAGCAGTATGTGGGCGATCGTGCCGCCGTAGCCGTAGCTGCACACCGCGGCGCGACGCGGTGCGTCGCCGGTGCGCTCCCACGGTTCGACGACGGTCGGCACCCGCAGGCCGCTGGTCGCCCAATCGACCTCGGGGGTCAGCGTTTTCACCCCGGCGGTCGGCGGGATCGCTTCGTGGTGCAGGGCCAGCGCCGCCTTGACGAGGCCGACCACGCCCGCGCCACCTTCCAGATGGCCGACGTTCGGCTTCACCGATCCGATTCGGCACGGCGCGTCCGCCGGGCGATTGACTCCGTAGACGGACGCCAACGCCCGCACCTCGGTGGGATCGCCTGTCGGTGTGCCGGTTCCGTGCGCCTCGACGAAGTCGACGCTCGCGGGCGGCACACCGGCCGACTCGCACGCCCGGGCGAACATGTCGGCTTGAGCGTCGCCGTTGGGCGACATGATGCCCACCGTACGGCCGTCCTGCGCGATCGCACCGCCGCGCACCAGGGCGAGGATCCGATCACCGTCGCGCACCGCATCGGTCAGGCGTTTGAGGACGACCACGGCCGCGCCCTCGCCGCGCCCGTAACCGTCGGCACCGGCGTCGAACGTCTTGCAGCGCCCATCCGGGGCCGTCGCCCCCGCCTCGTCGAGCACACGCGTCAGCCCTGGGCCGATCAGCGCGCTGACACCGCCGGCCAGCGCCAGCGACGTCTCACCGGAGCGAAGCATCTGGCAGGCCTGGTGCACGGCCACCAGCGATGCGGCGCACGCGGCGTCCAGTGCGACGCTCGGCCCGCGCAGATCGAGCAGGTGTGACACCCGGTTGGCGATGCCACACAGGGACGTGCCGATCCCGGTCCATGCCTCGATGCCCGGCAGGTCCTCCATGATCAGCTTGCCGTAGTCGTCGGAGTTGACGCCCATGAGCACGGCGGTGTCGGTGCCCGCCAACGTGCGCGGCTGCACACCCGCGTGTTCGAGCGCTTCCCAGCTCACTTCGAGCGCCAGCCGCTGCTGGGGATCCATCAGTTCCGCCTCGCGCGGTGACACCCCGAAGAACTCGGCGTCGAACCCGGCCAGGTCGTCGAGGAAGGTGCCCCAGCGCGTGGTCTCCTTCAGCACCGCCGCGTTGCGCGGATCCCGGCGCAGATACGGTTCCCAGCGCTCCTCGGGCACCTCTCGTACGTCGCTGCGGCCTTCGATCAGGAAGGTCCAGAACTGCGCGGGGTCGTTGATGCTGCCCGCCAGCCGGCAGCCGATGCCGACTATTGCGACCGGCTCAGGGGTAGCTGCCATATCAACGAAGCCCGGCGTGCTCGAAAGTCTGGGTAGCCTTGCCTAACAAACCCCGCATCATGGTGGCCATCCTGGCATATGAGGCGCCGGAATTGGGCCCTACGCAGGGCCTACATCGTGCTGATGAGCGTGGCGCCGATCACGTTTCTGCCGTCATCCGACTCGCGGTGAACGCTCAGAGATTGGTGACGGCCAGCGGTTCATCGGTGCCGGTCACCCGAATATCGACCTTGGCGATCTCCGATGTCGGAATGCTGGTCGCGGCCGACAATCCGGCGGCTTCGTCTCCGGCAGGACGCCAAGAACCCACGACCATCTGCCCGCCGCTCTTCGTCGTGACGACAATGTCGTAGCTGTCGACCTCGCGCGACCAATCCTTCGTGTACTCGCAGGACCAGTTGAGCTCGGTCCCCCACTTCTTTTCCGTGACGGCGAGTTGGGCGGTGAGGCCGGGACGCGACCCGGGCTGCATCGGTGACATCGCCACCGTCTGTACCGACGTCGTGCGGGGAAAGACAGTCGCCCCGACTACGCCGCCGACGATCGCCAACGCCGCGGCGGCCGCCACCACGACCGCGATGGCCCGCCCGGACCGCCGCTGCCGCTTCGCCGAGGCGGTGGAAAACGACGTCACGTTGTCCCGGCGATCGCCGGTCGGCGGACCGCCCGCGAGGTCGGTCAATGCCAGGGCCTCTTCCGGGCTGAGCACGTCGAGAATGTCAGGCATCCCGGCCAGTTCGCCGAACTCGGCGTTTCGCTCGGGGTTCGTGGCGAGATAGTTCTCATAGGTCCGCTGATCGTTCGGGTTCAGCGCGCCGAGCACGTAGGCGGCATCCCATTCCGCGAGATCGTCGTCGGGCTTGTTCTCAGTCACGGCCAACCCCCCTTTCCTGCAACGCATTTCGTAACGCGCGTAGCGCGTAGTGAAGTCTGGATTTGACCGTGCCCTCGGGAACCTGTTCCTGCTGGGCGATATCGGCCACGGTCTGGCCGAGGTAATACGCGCGCACGATGGCGTTGCGATGATCGCTGGACAACGACTTCAGTGCGTCGGCCAGGACCCACTTGTCGACCGCGGGTCCGATCGCGTCCAGCGACGGCCGCTCGGGGAGGTTGTCGCTCTGCAGTTCCCGCGTGAAGCGCGCGCTGCGACGGTCGTCGATGACGAGGTTGCGCGCGACAGTGAACAGCCACGCCCGCGCCGATTCGCTGGACTGTTCGAGAATCTCGGGCTTTCGCCACAGCCGCAGCAGCGACTCCTGCACCACGTCCTCCGCGAAAGGCATGTCCCCCCGCGTCAATCGCAGCACATATCGCTGCAGGTCCTGGCTGTGGGCATCGTGAATCGCTCGCAGCAGCGCGCCCTGATCAGGATCGGTCATGTGCGATGCACCGGCGCATTCCTCGCTTTCCGTCGTCGCCCAACACAACGGATTACCACCGCAGAATCGTTCAATCGTCAGTCAAGCAGAGAGCGGACCACCGCGTCGGCCAACAGGCGACCCGGGTCCGTGAGGATCAAATGGTCGCCGTTGCGGATCAGCAGCCCGTCCTCGATCACAGTCTGGGCCCGATGCCGTTCGGCCTCATTCAGGGCCGCCATCGGCAGGCCGTCGCGCAACCGCACCCGCAGCATGACGTCCTCGGTGTGCCGCGCGCCCGCGTCGAGCCGCTCGAAATCTGCCACCGGCAACGTCCCCTCGGCGAGCGTCTGCGCATAAGGGTTGGGATGCTTGACATTCCACCACCGGGTGGTGCCGACGTAACCGTGCGCACCGGGTCCGGCACCCCACCATTCGCCACCGTTCCAGTAGCCGACGTTGTGCCGGCACTCGCCGCCGGGCAAGCACCAGTTCGAAACCTCGTACCAACCCAGACCCGCCTCCGACAACCGCGCGTCGATCAACTCGTATCGATGCGCGAGCTCGTCGTTGTCGGGTGGACGAACCTCGGCGCGGCGAACCCGGCGGGCCAGCGCCGTACCGTCCTCGACCACCAGCGCGTAGGCGGACACGTGGTCGACCTCCGCCTCGACGGCGGCGTCGACCGAGCGCAGCAGGTCGTCGTCGGTCTCCCCCGGTGTGCCGTAGATCAGGTCAAGGTTGACGTGCTCGAAACCCGCCGCGCGCGCGTCGCGCGCCGCTTCCAGAGCCCGCCCCGGCGAGTGCACCCGGTCCAGCACCGCCAGGACGTGCGGTGCCACCGACTGCATGCCCAGCGACACCCGGGTGAAGCCGGCCGCCCGCAGGTGCTCGAACAGCTGGGGTGAGGTCGACTCGGGGTTCGCCTCCGTCGTGATTTCGGCCTCATTGGCGAGCGTGAAATGCGCGCGGATCGCGTCCAGCACCGACGCCAGACCGGGGCCACCGAGCAGTGACGGGGTGCCGCCGCCGACGAAGACGGTGTCGACGACGGGAGTGGAGCCCAGCCGATCGGCGGCCATTGCCAGCTCCGCACGCAGCGCCGCCAGCCAGCTGTCGGGATTCGTTCCGCCCAGCTCCGCTGGGGTATAGGTGTTGAAGTCGCAGTAACCGCAGCGGGCGGCGCAGAACGGAACATGGACGTAGACGCCGAACGGACGGCCCGGCGTCAGCGCCAGATCGGGCAGCTCGCGCACGCCTGCCGTCGGGACTGTCATGCACCCAGTTTCCCAGATAGCGCCTTTTGCTCACGGTGAGCGCAAATCTGGCCCGGTTAGGGCCTTTGTCGGTGTTCGTGGCACAATTGGCAACGTGAAGTCCGGCCGCATCTTCCCCCACCGCGTATCGCTGGTGGTGCGGCGTCACGTCGACTTCAAGCGCGTCTGTACCTGTTGTTGTCTGCCCTGACGCGCTGACCTGCCCACCTGTACTTACAGCTGGCCGCCGGATCTGCGCCGCCGGTCAGCCCACCGGTGAGACGCGCGGTCCGGCTCCACGAAGGAGCCAAACCACATGACAACAGCCGAATCAAAGTCCAAGCCTGTCAAGCGCCCGCGTGGCGAGGGTCAGTGGGCGCTCGGATACCGCGAGCCGCTCAACCCGAACGAACAGTCCAAGAAGGACGACAACCCGCTCAACGTGCGGGCGCGTATCGAGAGCATCTACGCCAAGAACGGCTTCGAGTCGATCGACAAGGGTGACCTGCGTGGCCGTTTCCGGTGGTGGGGTCTGTACACCCAGCGCAAGCCGGGCTATGACGGCACCTGGACCGGTGACGAGAACACCGACATGCTCGAGGACGAGTACTTCATGCTGCGCGTCCGCAGCGACGGCGGTGCCCTGACCGCGGCCGCGCTGCGCACGCTGGGCGGCATCTCCACCGAGTTCGCGCGCGACACCGCCGACATCTCCGACCGGCAGAACATCCAGTACCACTGGATCGAGGTCGAGAACATGCCCGAGATCTGGCGGCGGCTCGACGAGGTCGGACTCCAGACCACCGAGGCGTGCGGCGACTGCCCTCGCGTCGTTCTCGGCTCGCCGCTGGCCGGCGAGTCCCTAGACGAGGTGATCGACGGAACTCCGGCGATTCACGAGATCGTCGAGCGCTACATCAACAAGCCCGAGTACTCGAACCTGCCGCGCAAGTTCAAGACCGCGATCTCGGGTCTGCAGGATGTCGTGCACGAGGTCAACGACGTGGCGTTCATCGGCGTCGAGCACCCCGAACACGGACCCGGCTTCGACCTGTGGGTCGGCGGCGGCCTGTCCACCAACCCGATGCTCGGCCAGCGGGTCGGTGCCTGGGTTCCACTCGACGAGGTGCCCGACGTGTGGGAGGGCGTGGTCAGCGTCTTCCGCGACTACGGATACCGACGGCTGCGGTCCAAGGCCCGGCTGAAGTTCCTGATCAAGGACTGGGGCGTGGAGAAGTTCCGTCAGGTGCTCGAAGACGAGTATCTGAAGCGCAAGCTGATAGACGGGCCCGCGCCGATCCCGGTCACCCGCCCGATCGACCACGTCGGCGTGCAGAAGCTGAAGAACGGCTTGAACGCCGTCGGCGTCGCACCGATCGCGGGCCGCGTTTCGGGCACCATCCTGACCAAGGTGGCCGATCTGGCCGAGGCCGCGGGCAGCGACCGGATCCGGTTCACGCCGTATCAGAAGCTGATCATTCTCGACGTCCCCGACGACAAGCTCGACGAGCTGCGTGACGGCCTGGACGCGCTGGGCCTGCCGGCGCAGCCGTCACACTGGCGGCGCAACCTCATGGCCTGCACGGGCATCGAGTTCTGCAAGCTGAGCTTCGCCGAGACCCGCAGCCGTTCGCAGGTGCTGGTTCCGGAGCTGGAAAAACGGCTCGAGGACATCAACGCCCAGCTCGACGTGCCGATCACCGTCAACATCAACGGCTGCCCGAACTCGTGCGCGCGCATCCAGGTGGCCGACATCGGGTTCAAGGGCCAGATGGTCGACGACGGCGATGGTCCCGAGGAGGGTTTCCAGGTCCACCTCGGGGGAAGTCTCGGCCTGGACAGCGGGTTCGGCCGCAAGTTGCGCCAGCACAAGGTGCTCTCGACCGAGCTGGCTGACTACATCGAACGGGTCGTTCGCAACTTCGTGAAACATCGCGAGGCCGGCGAGCGTTTCGCTACGTGGGCGGTACGAGCAGACGAGGCGGATTTGCGATGACGGATCTTTTGAATGAGGTCGACCTGATCGCGTTGGCAGAACGCGGCGCGGCGGAACTCGAGGGTGCGAACGCCGACGAACTGCTGCGCTGGACCGACGAGAACTTCGGCGGCAACTACGTCGTCGCGTCGAACATGCAGGACGCCGTCCTCGTCGATATGGCCGCGAAGGTACGACCGGGCGTCGACGTGCTGTTCCTCGATACCGGTTACCACTTCGTCGAGACCATCGGCACCCGTGACGCGGTCGAGGCGGTCTATGACATCAACGTCGTCAACGTCACGCCGGAGAACAGTGTCGCCAAGCAGGACGAGTTGTTCGGCAAGGATCTGTTCGCCCGCGAGCCCAGTGAGTGCTGCCGGATGCGCAAGGTCGAGCCGCTGTCCAAGGCGTTGCGCGGATACTCGGCATGGGTTACCGGCATCCGCCGCGTCGAGGCGCCTACGCGTGCCAACGCGCCACTTATCAGCTGGGACAAGGCTTTCGGATTGGTGAAGATCAACCCGATCGCGGCGTGGTCCGACGAGGACATGCAGGCGTACATCGACGCCAACGATGTGCTCGTCAACCCCCTGGTTTTCGAGGGCTATCCGTCGATCGGCTGCGCACCGTGCACCGCGAAGCCCGTCGAGGGCGCCGATCCGCGCAGCGGTCGCTGGGCGGGCCAGACGAAGACGGAATGCGGACTGCACGCGTCGTGACGGTTCCGGCTCCCATCGGCCGCCCGACACTCGTCCTGGCGGCACACGGCAGCGTCGACCCGCGGTCGGCCGCGGTGACGCATGCCGTTGCGGGCCGCATCCGGCGGCTGCGGCCCTGGCTCGACGTGCGGGCCGCGTTCCTGGAGAAGACCGACCCGAACCTGCGTGACGTGCTGACCGGCCTTCCCGATGGCGTCGTGGTGCCGTTCCTGCTGGCCGACGCGTATCACGCGCGGGTCGACATCCCGGAGATGATCGAGCAGTCGAAGGCGCGGGTCGACCAGGCCGAGGTGCTCGGGGAGGATCCCGCCCTGCTCTCCGTGTTGCGGCAGCGGCTGTCCGAGACCGGGGTGTCGCCGGACGAGGAGGGCCTTGGTGTTGTGGTCGCGGCCGTCGGATCGTCCAACGAGGCAGCCAACGCGCGAACCGGGGACGTGGCGTGTGCGCTCAGCGCCGGAACCCGTTGGGCCGGTGCCGAAGTCGCGTTCGCAACCGGACCACGGCCGAACGTCGCCGACGCGGTGGAGCGGCTGCGTGCCCGCGGCGCCCGGAATCTTGTGATCGCCCCGTGGTTCCTGGCGCACGGCATCATCACGGACCGCGTGGCGGCCTATGCGGCAGCTCACGGCATTCCGATGGCCGAGCCGTTGGGCTCACACAACCTGGTCGCCGCCACGGTGCTCGACCGTTTCGACGCGATGAGCGTCGTCTCCGCCGCCGCCTGACCGTAGCCGGTCATCGCATCCACTCGCGCCTGCCTTGACCCTCGCGTCGCGACCGTGCTAAGCAGTTGCTCAGCATGGTGGGCGACGCGCTCCCCGTGGGCGACGAGAAAGGTCAACGATGACATCGACGGTGACACTGCAGACGGTTCTGGACGAACTCACCGCACGGCCGGGCACGGGTGAGAAGATCTCGGTCATCAACCCGGTGACCGAAGAGCAGATCGTCGAGTTCACCGACTGCGGCGCGGAGGCCGTCGATGAGGCCGTCGCGCGCGCAAAGGCCTCGTTCGAGGCGGGCGTGTGGTCGGAGTTGCCCGGACGCGCGCGGGCCAAGATCATGTGGAAGATCGCCGATCTCATCGACGAGCACGCCGACGAGATCGCTCACCTGGATTCGCTCAACACCGGCATGCCGCTGATGCAGGCGACGCTGGGTCTACCCAACTGCGCCGAGTTCTTCCGCTACTACGCCGGCTGGTGTTCCAAGATCAGCGGCAACGCGTATGACGTGAAGACCGCGGGAATTGCCACCGACACGTGGGTCGACATGCACACCTACACGCTCAAGGAGCCGTATGGCGTTGTGGGCCTGATCTTTCCGTGGAACGGCCCGATCTTCAACGCATGCGCAAAGCTCGCGCCCGCGCTGGCCGCAGGCTGCAGCATGGTGGTCAAGCCCGCAGAGGAGACGCCGCTGTCGGCGATCCTGCTCAACCGGTTGATCCACGAGGCAGGCGTGCCCGAGGGCGTCGTCAACCTGCTGACCGGCTACGGCCACACCGCAGGTGCGGCTATCACGGCGCACCCTGACGTCGAGAAGGTCGCCTTCACCGGCTCGACCGAGATCGGCAAGGAAATCGTGCGGGCATCGGCGGGCAACCTCAAGAAGGTCATGCTCGAGCTCGGCGGCAAGTCGCCGGTGCTGATCTACGACGACGCGGACCTGGAGAAGGCCATCTTCATGGCGTCGATGGGAATCTTCGTGCACTCCGGTCAGGGCTGTGTGTGCGGCTCGCGCGTATTCGTCCAGCGCGGCGTCTACGACCAGGTACTCGAAGGCATCTCCAACATGGCCAACTTCGTCAAGCTCGGCGGACCTGACGAGGAGGGATGCATGAGCGGGCCGCTGATCAGTCAGAAGCAGCTGACGCGCGTCATGGGTTACATCGACGAGGGCAAGTCCGAGGGTGCCGATGTCGTGACCGGCGGTCATCGCCTGGACCGCAAGGGTTACTTCGTGCACCCGACCGTCCTGACCAACGTCAACCGTGACATGAGGCTGTACCAGGAGGAGATCTTCGGACCCGTGGTCACGGTCCTGCCGTTCGAGGACGACGACGAGGCCGTCGCGATGGCCAACGACACGACGTACGGCCTGGCGGCCACCGCGTGGACCAACAACCTCAGCCGCGCGCATCGGCTCGGCAAGCGGTTGCAGGCCGGAACCGTAACGATCAACTGCCAGTTGGTATTCGACCACGCGGTGCCGTTCGGCGGGTACCGGCAGTCCGGGTGGGGACACGAGTTCGGCCAGGAAGGTATCGACGCCTACCTGAAGACGAAGTCGGTCTGGGCACAGCTCTGACACCGATGCGGCGGTGACCACGCCGCGGACTATGTGCGTGCCCCGGCACCGAACATGCCACGATGTGGCATGGCCGGTCCCCGGGGCGCAGCAGCCGGCGAAACGCGACTGCCCAGGCCCACCAACGCTGACGTCGCACGTCTGGCGAACGTGTCGACGGCCACGGTGAGTTACGTCCTGAACGACGTCGAAGGGCACCGTATTTCCGAGCGGACCCGCAACGCCGTGATCCGCGCCGCCCAGCAGCTGGGTTACCGGCCGAACCTGGCCGCCCGCAATCTGGCGCGGGGTAAGAGCGGGGCGGTGCTCTACGTGGTGCCCCGTATCGCCGTCGGCGACATGCCACTGCAGGCGGGCAGCCGGATGACGGCCGATCTGGCACGCGCAGGGCTGCTGCAGATTCAGATCTTCGAAACCGAGGACGACCGCAACATCGTCGACGCGATCGAGAACATCGATCCCGTTGCCGTCACAAGCCTGTTCCCGCTGCCCGAGCGAGTCGTGCAGGCAATGAAGTCGGCCAACATTCCGCATATCGAGATCGGGACGCTGCCCGCACTGGGCAATCCGCCGGAGTCCGTGGGCGAGATACGAGTTGATCACCTGGTCTCGCGCGGCCATCGCGAAATCGCCTTCGCGCGCGCGGGCGCGAAAAGGTGGCGGGCCCTGGGTGACTACTGGCTGGGCGGGGTCCTGTCGGCGGCCACGGCGAGACAATTGCCTCCCGTCCGCGTCGCCGACGTCACCCATGAGAACGTCGTGGGTGTCGTCACCTCGTGGGTACGCGAGGGCGTCACCGCGGTGTGCGCACAGAGCGACGAGGTGGCGTGCCTGATCCTGTTCGGCGTGCGGGAGGCGGGTTTGACGTGCCCTACCGATTTGGCGGTCATCGGGGTCGACGCCGCACCCATCGGAGCACTGAGCTCGCCACCCCTGACGACGGTCGAGTTCAATCCGAGCGCGGTCGCCGATGTCGCCATCGCGGCGCTGCTCGCCGAACTCGACTATCCCTCGCCACCGCCACCGCAGCCGGCCGATATCACCCGGCTGATCGTGCGCGCCTCGACCTGATCAGAGGCTGATGTAGACCGCCTTGGTGTTGAAGTACTCCTCGATGCCCTTGCGACCGCGCTCGCCGCCCCAGCCCGATTGTTTGTGCCCGCAGATCGGCATCGCCGGATCCGCGCCAAGGGCGCAGTTGACCCAGACCTGTCCTGCGTGAAGCTCGTTCGCGACTCGGTGGGCACGCCCAAGGTTCTCCGTCCAGATGGCGCCGGCCAGTCCGTACTCCGTGTCATTGGCGGCAGCCAGCACCTCCTCCTCCTCGTCGAAGGGGATGACGCAGCCGACCGGTCCGAAGATCTCCTCGCGGATGAGCCGCATATCGGGCGTGGTGTTGGTGATGACCGTCGCCTCGTAGAAGTAGCCCTTGCGGTCCAGGTACTTGCCGCCGGTGACGATCTCGGCACCCTTCGAAACACCCTCTTGCACAATGCCTTCGACACGCTGGCGCTGTTTGTCGCTGATCAGCGGTCCGAGTACCGAGTCGGGGTCCTCGCTGCCTCCCATCGGCAGCATCTTGGCGAATCCGGCGATTCCCTCGACCACCTGGTCGTAGATGCCACGTTGAACGTAGATGCGCGAGGTGCAGGAACAGTTCTGCCCCGATCCGGCGAGCAGTCCAAGGCTCGCGTTCATGATCGCCTTGTCGAGATTGGCGTCCTCGAACATGATCAGGGGCGACTTTCCGCCCAGCTCGAGCGTCAGGCGCTTGAGGTTGCCGGCGGCCGCCTTGACGATCAGCCTGCCGACCTCTGTCGACCCGGTGAACGAGATCTTGTCGACGTCCGGATGCGCGGTGAGCGCCGCACCGGCGGTCTCGCCGTAACCGGTGATGACGTTGAGCACGCCGTCGGGCAGGCCCGCCTCGCGGAAGATCTCCTCCAGCTTCAACGCGGTGAGCGGCGTCTCCTCGGCGGGCTTGAGCACGCAGGAGCAGCCGGCCGCGAGGGCGGGCGCGACCTTGAGCATCGCGACGAAGAACGGCCCGTTCCAGGGGATGATGAGGCCACACACCCCGACCGGTTCGAGCTGGGTGAAGTTGTGAAAGCTCTCGTAGTGACCGAGCAGGCCATCGGATACGACGCTGCTGGACTCGCCATGGATCTTGCCGACCCAGCCCGCGTAGTACAGCAGCATCTCCATCGACACCTTGATGATCTGCTCACCGGCCACCTTGTTCATGCCGTTGTCGCGGCCCTCGAGCAGGGCGAGCTCGTCGGTACGTTCCCTGATGATCTCGGCAGCGCGGAAAAGCACCTCTGCGCGACGCGCGGCGGGCAGCTTGCGCCACACCCCGGATTCGAAGGTCTCTCGCGCCCTGGCGACGGCCGCGTCGACTGTTGCCTGGTCTGAGTCGACGACCTCGAAGATCTGCTCTTCTGTCGAGGGGTTGAACACCGGAATGGTCGTAGTCACTGTCCGTCAAACCTTTCGCCGCGCCCCGGGAACACCGTCGTCCATACCGTGCTTAAGCGCATAACCACGCTAGGTTATGCGCCGAGCAGGTCGATGTCCACCAAGGGGCCGACCGCCGAATCCGGCTTCCGGCGCGCAGGGCTAGGCCGAGGTCAGCGTCTCGTCGTCGTCGTCGGCCGCGTCGGGCTTGGGCACGTCCGTCCCAGCGGGGATCGACGGGATGCGGGTGGCACGGACGTAGACGGTGTCACCCTCCTTGAGCCCGAGCGCCTCGGCATCGCCGCGGGTGATCTGCGCGGTGAACGGTGTTTTGTCCGCGGCACTGGTCAGTTCCACGCGAACTTCGAAGCCGAGCATGACAATTCGGTCGATGACGGCCCGGACCACGCCAGTCGCCTGAATGGAGTCGTCGCTCGACGCGATGGCCATCTCGGGGTTACGCCCCACCCGAATGTCGTGCGGTCGCACCAGACTGCCGTTCAGCGATGACACCGCACCGAGGAACGACATCACAAACGCATTGGCAGGTTCGTCGTAAACCGTGGTGGGAGAACCGACCTGCTCAATGCGGCCCTTGTTCAGCACCGCGATCCGGTCGGCGACGTCCAGTGCCTCGGATTGGTCGTGGGTGACCAGCACAGTCGTGACGTGCACCTCGTCGTGCAGGCGGCGCAGCCATGCGCGCAGGTCTTCGCGCACCTTGGCGTCCAGCGCGCCGAACGGCTCGTCGAGCAGCAGTACCTGCGGGTCGACGGCCAGCGCGCGCGCCAACGCCATGCGCTGGCGCTGCCCACCGGAAAGCTGGTTCGGATAGCGAGTCTGGAATCCGGCGAGACCAACCACCTCGAGAAGGTTGTCCACCTTCTCTTTGATCTCGGCCTTGGACCGCTTCCTGATCTTCAAACCGAAGGCGACGTTGTCCCGCACTGTGAGGTGCTTGAAGGCGGCGTAGTGCTGGAACACGAAGCCGATACCTCGCCGTTGCGGAGGAACCGCCGTCACGTCGCGGCCATTGATGGTGATCGTGCCGGTGTCGGGCAGATCCAGGCCGGCGATGGCACGCAGCAGTGTCGATTTACCCGAGCCGCTGGGGCCGAGCAACGCGGTCAGCGAGCCCGAGGGCACCTCGAAGTCGACGTTGTCCAGCGCTGCGAAGTCGCCGTAGCGTTTGTTGGCGCCCCGCACGGTGATCGCGTTAGTCATGTCAACGTCTCCTCGGGCCTATCTGGTTGTCTTCTCGCGGCGGGCGTCGAGGATCACCTGGGCGATCAGTACGACGATGGCCACCGCCATGAGCAGTGTCGAGATGGCGTACGCCCCGTACTCCGCGCCGCGGGCATGGCGATCGGATACCAGCAGGGTCAGCGTCTGCGAGATGCCGGGCAGGTTCGACGACACCATGACCACCGCGCCGTATTCCCCGAGAGTGCGTGCGACGGTCAGCACGACGCCGTACATCAGACCCCACTTGATCGACGGCAGCGTGATCCGCCAGAACGTCTGCCACCCACTGGAACCCAGCGTCGACGCGGCTTCCTCCTGGTCGGTACCCAACTCGTGCAGCACCGGCTCGACCTCACGGATGACGTACGGGATCGTCACGAAAATGCTGGCGAGCACGATTCCGGCGAAGCCAAAAATGATCTTGATCCCGAAGTCGTTCTCCAGAAAGCCGAACAGACCGGTCGAACCCCACAGCAGGATGAGCGCCACGCCGACCACCACGGGTGACACTGCGAACGGCAAATCGATGACCGCCTGCAGAACGCTCTTGCCGCGGAACTTGTTGCGCGCCAACACCAGCGCGGTCGGCACCCCGAAGACGACGTTGAGCGGCACCACGATCGCGACGACGATCAGCGACAGCTGCAGTGCGGAAATAGCCGCCGGGGTGGTGATCGACTCCAAGAAGGCGCCGACCCCCGGCTCGAACGTCCGCCACAGGATCAGCCCGACCGGCACGACAAGCAGGACCAAGACATACCCGAGCGCCACGCATCGGAGCAGGTACCGCGCGGTGCGGGACAGGATCATGCGGCCAGCTCCTCCCGCTTCGCCGCCCGCGATCCGATGGTGCGCAGAATGAAGAGGACGACGAACGAGATGGCGAGCAGCACAATGGATACCGCTGCGGCGCCGGTGCGGTCGTCGAACTCGATGAGCTGGCGGATGTACTGGGAAGAGACCTCTGTCTCACCTGGGACCGCACCGCCGATGAGCACCACGGAACCGTACTCGCCGATGGCGCGGGAGAACGCCAGGCCCGCTCCGGACAGCAGCGACGGCAGCAGCGCGGGCAGGATCACCAGCCTGAAAATGGTGAAGTTGTCTGCACCCAACGACGCCGCCGCCTCCTCGACCTCACGGTCCAGTTCCAGAAGCACCGGTTGTACCGAACGAACGACGAACGGCAGCGTGACGAACGCCAGCGCGATGCCGATGCCCCAGATGGTCTGCTGGAGCGAGATGCCAACCGGACTACTGGGGCCATACAGGGCCAGCATCACGAGGCTGGCGACGATGGTCGGCAGCGCGAACGGCAGGTCGATGATCGCATCGACGTAGCGCTTTGCGGGGAAGTCGTCACGTGTCAGCACCCACGCGACGATCAACCCGAAGAACAGGTTGACCACCGAGACCGCCAGCGACACCGTCAAGGTGACACGGAACGACTCGAGCGCGCCGTTGGAGGTGATCGCCTGCCAGAACGCGGCCCAGCCGCCGCCTGCGGATTGCCACACGATCGCGGCGAGCGGCAGCAACACAATGACCGACAGCCATGTCGTCGCGACACCGACGCGCAGCCTCGTATTTCCGTGGTGCTTCGTGAAGATGCCGCGAGGCGGCCCGGCTCCACCGTTGCCGGTGGATTTCGGCCGAGTCGCCTCGTCGTCAAGGGCAGCTGTCATCCGGTCGCCTGTTTGTAGATCTTGGTGATCGACCCATTGTCCTTATCGAACAGGGCGGGATCGACGGCATCCCAACCGCCCAGGTCGTCGATCGTCCACAGCTTCTCCGGGGCTGGGAAGTCGATCGAGAATTCCTCGGCGACCGCGGGGTCGACCGGCCGGAAACCGGCCTGCGCCCAGATCCTCTGGGCCTCCGGCGTGTAGAGGAAGTTCTTCAGCGCGTTGGCCTGTTCCTGATGCGGACTCGAGGTCACCACCGCGACCGGGTTCTCGATCTTGAACGTCTGCGGTGGGTTGATGTGTTCGACCGGCTTGCCTTGGCGCTCAATGTGGATGGCTTCGTTCTCGTAGCTGAGCAGGACGTCACCTGTCCCCTGCAAGAACAGGTCGCTGGCCTCGCGACCCGATGACGGCCTGGTCCGGATGTGCTCGCTGACGAGTTTGTTGACGTAATCCAGACCGGCTTGCTGATTTTGACCGCCGTCGCTCTTGGCGGCGTACGGCGCCAGCAGGTTCCACTTGGCAGACCCCGAACTCAGCGGGCTCGGGCTGACGACCTCGAGCCCCGGCTGCAGCAGGTCATCCCAGTCCTTGATATTCCGCGGGTTGCCCTCGCGCACGACGAGAGTGACGACCGAACCGAAAGGTATGCCCTGAGTGGCGTCGGCGTTCCAGTCCTCGGCCACCTTCCCGGCCTTGACGAGGCGTGCGACGTCGGGCTCGACCGAGAAATTCACCAGGTCCGCGGGCTTCCCGTCGGCTACGGCGCGTGACTGGTCACCCGAGGCGCCGTAGGACACGGTGACGGCGGTGTCCGCACCCTCCTGCGTGGCCGCAAACGCAGGAACAATTTTGCTCCAGCCCGGTTCTGGGACCGCGTAGGCGACCACAGTCAGCGTCGTGCCGTCGCCGCCGGTCGCCTCTTCGCCTCCGGGCACGTCGCTGGCTCCTCCGCCGCACGCGCTGAGCACCATCGCGGTGGCTGCCAGCGCAGCAGCATTTCGACCGACCTTGCTCATGTTGGGCACGCGATCACCTTTCCTTGGGGACTGAGGGGAATCCCGCCGCGACGGCAGAGCGATGAATCGGCACCTGGGCGTAGGCCAGCCGCTACCGACACCAAACCGCGGAGGGGTGCAGAGTCAGCGACAACAACAGACATCAGCAACGGCGGTGAAACCCACGGCGATGAGGGCCAAGACATGGCCACTCTTGTTGCCGGACGCCGTACGCATGGCGCGAAGAATAACAGAATCCGTGCAGGCGGCTCAGCAAGGCCTCAGCCGACTTGGCGGGTGATCAGCCACATAACGAGCACCAGCACCATGAGGATGACCAGCACCAACGTCACTCTCGACCTAGGCATGCCACCTCTCATCGCTGGTCCACGTCCTCGTCGTCGTGTTTGACCCGGCGCAGGACCCGTATCCCGTTCCCCAGTGCTCCGTCGAGCACCACGGCGACCCCGTAGGCCAGGGCCAGAACGACCGGCATCACCACCGCGGTTTGAGCGACGAACGGCAGTCCGGACAGCCACAGCTCCACACCGTCCCACCAACTCAGGAAGCCGCCCATGCGGCCAGACTATTCGATGCGAAAATGACGTCGTGCCGGGCGAGAAATCGGAAACCACATGCATCGTCGCCGGTGGGGGTCCCGCGGGCATCATGCTCGGACTCCTGCTCGCCCGTGCGGGCGTGAACGTCACGGTCATGGAGAAACACGCCGACTTTCTGCGCGACTTCCGCGGCGACACCGTGCACGCCAGCACCCTGCGCCTGCTGGACGAACTGGGGCTGGCATCGGAGTTCGCGCAAGTTCCGCACCGTGAGATCGACACCCTGACCATGAGCGTCCAGGGCGCCGAGGTGGGCATCGATCTGGGCCGAATTCCCGGTCCGCACAAGCACATTGCGCTCGTACCGCAGTGGGATTTCCTCGAGTTGCTGGCGGCCGCCGCCGATAAGGAGCCGACGTTTCGCCTGCTTCGCAGCACCGAGGTGCTCGGGCCGATTCTCAGCCGCAAGAGGGTGGTCGGGGTGCGCTACCGCGGCGCTGACGGCGAGACACGCGAGATGCGTGCCGCTCTGACGGTGGCGTGCGACGGCCGTTCGTCGACGTTGCGTGCGGCGATGGGTCTGCGGCCCCGGAGCTTCGGGGCGCCGATGGATGTGTGGTGGTTCAGGCTCCCCCGTGCGGCCGGCGATCCGCCCGGCCTGGCCGGTGTCCTCGGCGCCGGGGCAGCGCAGATCGTGATCGATCGCGGCGATTACTACCAGTGCGCCTACGTGATCCCCAAGGGCCGGGATGCCGAACTTCGCGCGCAGGGCATCGAGGCACTGCAGCGCGGCGTGGTGGGACTCGTCCCGTGGCTGGCCGACCACGTCGCCTCGTTGACGTCGTTCGACGACGTCAAGCTGCTCGACGTGCAGCTCAACCGGCTACGGCGTTGGTATTGCGACGGCCTGTTGCTGATCGGCGACGCCGCGCACGCCATGTCCCCCGTCGGTGGAGTGGGAATCAACCTTGCGGTGGCAGATGCCGTCGCGGCGGCGGGGATTCTGGCGAATGCGCTGCGGGAAGGCACCGTCTCCACCAGGACCCTGGCCCGTGTCCAGGCCCGGCGCTGGCTGCCGGCGGCGCTCATACAGTCGGTGCAACGCGTCGTGCACAACCGCGTCATCGCGGTGGCTGTGACCTCGACGGGGCAGGCCAAACCGCCGCTGCTGGTCCGTATCGCGGCTCGGGTTCGCGCACTGCGCACCGTGGCTGGGTACGGGATCGCCATCGGCCCCCTGCCCGAACACGTGCCGGAGTTTGCTCGGCGCTGAGCGCGCCTCCGCGGGACACGCACGCGATAAGTGGACGCCAGGCAGGTCGGCAGTCGATGATGTCGGGATGGTTCTGCAAGACGCCGCCGCCTCCGGTGGGCCATCGAAGGACATCGATTACGACGCCCCCTTGTCGGTGACGGCCCCGGTGCCGTACACCACCGGCGGGTCCTTGCGGAATCCGTTCCCGCCCATCGCCGACTACGCGTTCCTGTCGGACTGCGAGACCACCTGCCTGATCTCCTCGGCGGGGTCTGTCGAATGGCTGTGTGTCCCGCGCCCCGACTCCCCCAGCGTGTTCGGCGCGATCCTGGACCGTCGTGCCGGCCATTTCCGCCTCGCCCCGTACGGGGTGTCGGTGCCTGCTGCACGCCGCTACCTGCCCGGCAGCCTGATTCTGGAGACCACCTGGCAGACCCACACCGGCTGGGTGATCGTGCGCGACGCGCTCGTGATGGGTCCTTGGCACGACCTCGAGACCCGGTCGCGGACGCACCGTCGCACCCCGATGGACTGGGATGCCGAGCACATTCTGCTGCGCACCGTGCGATGTGTGAGCGGCACCGTCGAGCTGGTGATGAACTGCGAGCCCGCGTTCGACTACCACCGGGTCGCCGCGACGTGGGAGTACTCGGCCCAGGCATACGGCGAGGCGATAGCCCGCGCCAGCCGCGATCCTGACGCCCACCCGACGATGCGGCTGACGACCAACCTTCGGTTGGGACTGGAGGGTCACGAGGCGCGGGCGCGCACCCGGATGAAGGAGGGTGACAACGCCTATGTCGCGCTGAGTTGGTCCAAGCATCCGGCGCCGCAGACGTACGACGAAGCTGCCGACAAGATGTGGCAGACCAGCGAGTGCTGGCGGCAGTGGATCAATATCGGTGAGTTTCCCGATCATCCGTGGCGCGCCTACCTGCAGCGCAGCGCCCTCACGCTCAAGGGCCTTACATATTCGCCGACCGGCGCCCTGCTCGCCGCACCTACCACGTCGCTGCCGGAAACCCCCCAGGGCGAACGCAACTGGGACTATCGCTACGCCTGGGTGCGTGACTCGACCTTCGCACTGTGGGGTCTGTACACGTTGGGTCTGGACCGTGAGGCCGATGACTTCTTCGCGTTCATCGCCGACGTGTCCGGCGCCAACAACGGTGAGCGCCACCCACTTCAGGTGATGTACGCGGTCGGCGGTGAACGCAGCCTCGTCGAGGAGGAGCTTCACCACCTGTCCGGCTACGACAACGCCCGCCCCGTGCGGATCGGAAACGGCGCCTACAACCAGATGCAGCACGACATCTGGGGCACGATGCTGGATTCGGTGTATCTGCATGCCAAGTCGCGTGAGCAGATCTCCGACACGCTGTGGCCGGTGCTCAAGCAACAGGTCGAGGAAGCGATCAAGCACTGGAAGGAACCGGACCGCGGAATCTGGGAGGTGCGCGGCGAGCCGCAGCACTTCACGTCCAGCAAGATCATGTGCTGGGTCGCACTGGACCGAGGCTCCAAACTCGCGGATTTGCAGGGCGAGAAGTCCTACGCGCAGCAATGGCGCGTGATCGCCGAGGAGATCAAGGCCGACATCCTCAAGAAAGGTGTGGACTCCCGCGGCGTGCTCACCCAGCGCTACGGCGACGACGCGCTGGATGCCTCACTGCTACTGGCGGTCCTGACCCGGTTCCTGCCCGCCGACGATCCCCGCGTGCGCGCAACCGTTTTGGCGATCGCCGACGAACTCACCGCGGACGGTCTGGTGCTGCGGTACCGCGTCGAGGAAACCGACGACGGATTGTCCGGTGAGGAAGGCACATTCACGATCTGCTCGTTCTGGCTGGTGTCCGCGCTCGTCGAGATCGGCGAGATCCATCGCGCCAAGCACCTGTGTGAGCGGTTGCTGTCCTTCGCCAGCCCGCTGCACCTCTACGCCGAGGAGATCGAGCCTCGCACCGGCCGTCATCTCGGCAACTTCCCGCAGGCCTTCACCCACCTGGCGTTGATCAACGCTGTGGTGCACGTGATCCGCGCCGAGGAGGAGGCCGACAGCTCAGGGGTTTTCGTTCCTGCCAACGCGCCGTCCTAGACCGTCGAGCCACGTCGCGTCGATCTGTCGGCGGCTATTTCTCGGCGGCGTTGGCGACGATGTCGGTGACGATGGTCGCGGCCTCGTCCTCCGGTGAGTAGCTGCACGCCCACACCTCGACCGTGATGTTCGACACCGGTGAAAGCGCATGCTGGCACGCCCATCCGGCGGCGTCCTGTTGCGTCGTCACCTGGGTGATCAGGGCGTCTTCCGCATTGAAATTCTCGATATCCCAGTCATACGCGTCGCCGCCATCGGCGACCGAAACAGTGGAGTCGTTGCAACTCTCCCACTGCGCCTTGGACTGCTCGAAGAAATCCTGCGCCTTGTCGGCGGACGGATAGAGCACGACCGTCTGCTCGACCCAGTGCTCGTTGTCGTCGCCTTCTTCGCGGGAAATCTGGTCCAGCACCGCGGTCCAGCCGCTGCCCGCGTACACGGGCTCCTCGGCCCCGTAGATCGCGCCGAGGCATTCGGTGTCGGAAACCGCGTCGGAATGGTCGGTCATCTCGTCCAGCTCGCTGGTGACCTCCATGGCGGACGAGCCCATGACCGCGTTGACCTCCCCGATTGAGAGCACCAGGTCGTCGAGTTGCGACTCGTCCAGCGGCGGCACGTCGCTTCTTCCCGCGTTCGGTGGACGAATCGCGGTACCCGTCACGGTGCTCACGCAGCCGGTGAGCAGGACGGATGCCGCGATCACGGCCGCGGCGGCGTGTCTCCGCTTGGCCGTACCGATGTAGGTCACCGCGTTATTGTGACCGACCGGCGGCGAATGCGTGCACCACCCGCGAATTCCGGCGTTTACGCGCCGGCGACCTTCTCCAACATCAGGCGGGCCACCGTCGCGGCCGCCTGCGGGCCGCCCAAGGCGTTCATATCGGAAACCTCCACGTCCACAACGCAATCCGCCGCCACCCCGAGCGCGCGCTGCGACATCGAACCGGAATCCTGCATCACCATCGCCGAGACCATCCGGCCGTCGACGGTCACGTCGGTGATCCTGCTCGTGCGTTGCGCACCGTGGTCGGGCTGGTTCAGCACCAGCGCCTGCCCGTTGCATCGGTGCCACTTCTCGGCCGCGTCGGCGAAGAACGCCTGCGCGTCGGCCGCAGAGGAGAACTGCACCACGCCGAAGAACCCCGACACCGGGGGTGCGTCAAACGATCCGCCTGTCCACGACTGGCTGGCGACCGATTGCACCGACGCGGTGTCGTAGACGACCCGCTGCAGCCGGTAGGTCGGGCTGACGCAGTCGGCGGGTGTGGCGTCGGCTTCGCCGATGCTGGCCAGGAGCATGTTCGGGCCGCCGTGGACGCGCTGGCCCATCATGCCGTTGGGACCGAGGGCGGACAGTTCCTCGGACGTGGGCAGAATCCGGTCGAGCGCGCGGACGGGAGAAGGCTGGACGGCTTCGGCGATGCGGACCGTGGGTCGGGCGTCCTGGACAGGGGTGCCACACGCAGCCAGCAGGACGCACGCGCTCAACACGACCGCCGTGCAAGTCGTTGAGCGCATCATCGTCTGGTGGAACCTACTTCTTGGTCTTGTCGGCCGGTGCGTCGGTGGACAGCGCCGCGACGAATGCCTCCTGCGGCACTTCGACCCGGCCTATGGTCTTCATTCGCTTCTTGCCCTCTTTTTGTTTCTCGAGCAGCTTGCGCTTACGTGTGATGTCGCCGCCGTAACACTTCGATAGCACGTCTTTGCGTATCGCGCGGATGTTTTCACGAGCAATGATCTTCGAACCAATCGCGGCCTGCACCGGAACTTCGAACTGCTGCCGAGGAATCAGCTCCTTGAGCTTCGTCGTCATCTTGTTGCCGTAGGCGTACGCAGAATCCTTGTGCACGATCGCGCTGAACGCGTCGACGGCCTCGCCCTGCAACAGGATGTCCACCTTCACCAGATCCGATTCCTGCTCGCCGGCCTCCTCGTAGTCGAGGCTGGCGTAGCCGCGAGTGCGCGATTTCAGTGCGTCGAAGAAGTCAAAGATGATCTCCCCCAACGGCATTGTGTAGCGCAGCTCGACCCGCTCGGGTGACAGGTAGTCCATGCCGCCGAGTTCTCCGCGCCGCGACTGGCACAACTCCATGATGGTGCCGATGAACTCGCTCGGTGCGATGATGGTGGTCTTCACGATGGGTTCGTACACCTGGCGGACCTTGCCTTCCGGCCAGTCCGACGGGTTGGTGACGACGATTTCGCTGCCGTCTTCCTGCACAACGCGATACACGACGTTGGGCGACGTCGATATCAAATCGAGATTGAATTCCCGCTCCAGGCGCTCACGGGTGATCTCCATGTGCAGCAGGCCGAGAAAGCCACTGCGGAAACCGAAACCGAGCGCGACCGACGTCTCGGGCTCGTAGGTCAGCGCGGCGTCGTTGAGCTGCAGCTTGTCCAGCGCATCGCGCAGATCCGGGTAATCGGAACCGTCCACCGGGTAGAGCCCTGAATAGACCATCGGCCGCGGCTCGCGATACCCCGTCAACGGATCTGTCGCGCCGTGCTTCGCGCTCGTGACCGTGTCACCCACCTTGGACTGGCGTACGTCCTTCACGCCGGTGATCAAGTAGCCGACCTCGCCGACGCCCAAGCCGTCGGACGCCTTGGGATCGGGCGAGACGATGCCCACTTCGAGCAGTTCGTGGGTGGCTCCCGTCGACATCATCTTGATGCGCTCGCGCGGGACGATCTTGCCGTCGACGACCCGCACGTAGGTCACCACGCCGCGGTAGGTGTCGTAGACCGAGTCGAAGATCATGGCGCGGGCCGGTGCGTCGGCGTCGCCCGTCGGCGGCGGCACCTCGCGGACGACGTGGTCGAGCAGTTCCGAGACGCCGTCGCCCGTCTTGCCCGACACCCGCAGCACGTCGGTGGGCTCACAACCGATGATGTGGGCGATCTCGGCGGCGTAGCGGTCCGGATCGGCGGCGGGCAAGTCGATTTTGTTGAGCACCGGAATGATGTGCAGATCGCGGTCCAGCGCCAGATAGAGGTTTGCGAGCGTCTGGGCTTCGATGCCCTGAGCGGCGTCCACCAGCAGCACCGCGCCCTCGCAGGCCTCCAGCGCACGGGACACCTCGTAGGTGAAGTCGACGTGACCCGGGGTGTCGATCAGGTGCAGCACGTAGTCGGACCCGTCGACGTTCCACGGCAGCCGGACATTCTGCGCCTTGATCGTGATGCCGCGCTCGCGCTCGATATCCATCCGGTCCAGGTACTGGGCGCGCATATCGCGATCGGCGACCACGCCGGTCAGCTGCAGCATCCGGTCGGCCAGCGTCGACTTGCCGTGGTCGATATGGGCGATGATGCAGAAGTTCCGAATCTGCGCCGGCGCGGTGAAGGTCTTGTCGGCCAAACTGCTGATGGGAATCTCCTGAGCCGGGTCGGATGGTGCGCTACCAGGGTATCTAGCGAGGCCCCCGCCGACACAATCGCGGGAACGGGCCTTCCCTTAAGCTCGTCGATATGGCTCCGCCGTGGAAAACCTTCCAACGCTTTGCGGAGAACCTGGTGTTCAACGAGGCGCCGAAGTTCATCCGCCACCAGCTGCAACCCGAGACCGTCGCGCGCGGTCTTCAGTACGGCATCAAGCTCGGTATCGACGCCATCGTCGGCACGCCGGCCGAGGAGCCCCGAGCGATCACCGCGGGCCGTCCGGTAAGCCAGAACTTCGTCCCGACCGCGCACCGGGCCCGCAAGCTGTCCTACGCGCCCGACCTCGACGGCCAGGCCGATCCCGGCGAGATCGTGTGGACCTGGGTGGTCTACGAAGACGATCCGACGAGGGGTAAGGACCGGCCGGTGCTGATTGTCGGGCGTGACCGGGCCGTGCTGCTCGGCCTGATGCTCTCCAGCCAGGAACATCACCGCGAAGACCCCAATTGGGTCGGCATCGGCACCGGCACCTGGGACTACGAGAGCAGGGCGAGCTGGGTGCGGCTGGACCGCGTGCTCGACGTGCCGGAAGAGGGCATCCGCCGCGAGGGCGCCATCCTGGCGCGGGAGAAGTTCGAGGTCGTGGCGGCACGACTACGCGCCGAATACTCTTGGAGCTGACTCCTTTCGGCGAGAAGACGCAAAACTGCCCAAAACACCGCCAAAAAGGGCATCTTTGCGTCTGTTCGCGGCAGAAACAGAAACATTCAGCGTGGATCCCGCCACATCGGCCACATGCTCGGCCCGCCGTCGGGCAGCTTGATCTCGCCGATCACCTCGAAGCCGAACCGAAGGTAATACGCCTCGTTTTTCGGGTTGCTGTTCTCCAGATACGCGGGCACACGCTCGGCGTCACAGCGGTCGAGCCGCGACCGCATCAGCGCCTGGCCGAAGCCCGCCCCGCGCACTGATGGATCGCTGCCGATCAGCATCAGATACCAGTGCGGTTCCTCCGGATGGTGCTTTTCCATGAGTTCCATCACCCGCATGGTCGCCGGTACCCGCGAGCGGAAAGCCCACAGCATCGTCGGCATCATCGCGAGCTCTTCGAACCTGCCGGCCTTGCGCTGCCCCGGCGGATCCCACAGCGTGGCGGCGCCGACGATGCCGTCGCGCCGCGCGACCTCCGATCCTGCTCGCGGCAGGAAATGATGTCGTGCCAATCCGCTGAACGCCCGGGTCAGTGCCTTGAGCCGGGTCCGGTCGTCCGGCAGCATCCATGAATTCACCGGATCGTCGTAGAACGCGCGGGCGAGCACCGTGCCGATCTGTCGTGTGTCGCGCCGCTGCGCGGCCTCGACCTCGAGCTCAGCCACGTGTGATGTAGGCCTGCAGCTGCTCCTGCTGCGCTTCGAGCTCTTCCATGCGTGTCTTGACGACGTCGCCGATGCTGACGATTCCGGTGAGCCTGCCGTTTTCCATCACCGGGATGTGGCGGACCCGCTTGGTGGTCATCAGCATGCTCAGACTGTCGACAGAATCGGTCGGGGTGCAGGTGGCGACGAACGTCGTCATGATCTCCGATACCGGCGCCCGCAGCAGGTCGGCACCGCGCTTCTGCAAGGCGCGGACGACGTCGCGCTCGGAGACGATGCCGATCACGCCGTCGGGCGAGACCACCACCATCGCGCCGATGTTGTGCACGGAGAGTTCGGTGAGCAGCCCGGATACCGAGGTTTCCGGGGTGATGGTCGCCACCGACGCACCCTTGTTCCGCAATACGTCCGCGATCCGCATCGTTGCCTCCGCTCGTGACCTGGCTCACTTCAGGCTAGGTCCGACTCGCGCCGCGCGAAAGGTTTTGGCATAGGTGTCCCAAAGTGTCCTTCCGAGGAATAGAACCGTAGTAGGCGCCGCTGGACTCCTTTGACTTTCGAAGTCGACGCGAAGGGAACGAACATGGCAGCACAGGACCCTGTGCCCAGTGTTGCGCTGGGCGACGAACTATCGGTCAGCGCAATCGGTTTCGGCGCAATGGCGCTGACTCCGGTGTACGGCGAGGTCGACGACACCGAGTCGCTGGCCACCCTGCATCGCTGTATCGACCTGGGCGTGACCTTCATCGACACCGCGAATATCTACGGCGGCGGGGAAAACGAGCGGCTGATAGCCCAGCTGCTGGCCGACCGTCGCGACGAGGTCACCCTGGCAACGAAGTTCGGCATCACCGGCAATCCGGCCAATCGCGCGACGCGGGAACTCGCCGCACGCGGAGATGCCGCGTACGTCCGCACGTGCATCGACGAGAGCCTGCAGCGGCTGCAGATCGACTCGGTCGACCTCTACTACATGCACCGACGCGATATGAGCGTGCCGATCGAAGAAACGGTGGGCGCCATGGCCGAGTTGGTGGCGGCGGGCAAGGTTCGCCACCTTGGGCTCTCGGAAGTCACGGCCGACGAGCTGCGGGCTGCGGTGGCCGTGCACCCGATAGCGGCGGTACAGAGCGAATGGTCGATCTGGAGTCGCGACGTCGAAGCCCACGTCGTCCCGGCCGCCGCCGAACTCGGTGTCGGATTCGTCCCCTACTCTCCGCTCGGCCGCGGCTTCCTGACCGGCACGATCACCTCTAGCGACGACCTGCCGTCCGGCGATTTCCGGCGCTCCATGCCGCGTTTCGGCGACGATGCGCTGGACGCGAATCTGGCGGTTGTGGAACTCGTCAAAGGTGTCGCCACGCAACAGGGCGCGACGCCCGCGCAGGTGGCGCTGGCGTGGCTGCGGTATCGCGCGCAGACGCTCGGTGTGGCGGCGGCGCCGATCCCGGGCACCCGTCGCGCGGCTCGTGTCGAAGAGAACCTGGGTTCGCTGTCGGTGACGCTGACGGCGCAACAGCTCGACGCACTGGATGCTGCGGCGGCTGCGGTCACGGGGCACCGGTTCGGAAACCTCGGCTGGGTGTCCGCGGGCCGCGAATAACGCCCATCGATCCGGCTCGGGGGGTATACCTAGCCCCATGATCGAGGTCACGCTGCTCGGCACCGGAAGTCCCATCCCCGACGCGAACCGCGCGGGCCCGTCGACGCTTGTGCGAGCGGGCGGTCAGACGTTTCTGATCGACTGCGGCCGCGGCGTCCAGCAGCGGCTCACCGGCGCGGGCACCGGAGCCAATGCGTTGACGGCGCTGCTGCTGACCCACTTGCACAGTGACCACATCGCCGATCTCGGAGACGTGATCATCACCCGCTGGGTGTCGACGTTCACCCCCGATTCCGCACCGCTGCCCATCATCGGTCCCCCCGGCACCGCCGAAGTGGTCGAGCACACACTCAAGGCGTTCGGCTTCGACATCGGATACCGCATCGCGCACCACGCGGACCTGAACTCGCCGCCGCCGGTAGAGGTCTTCGAGTACACCGACGGTCCGGTGTGGGATCGCGACGGTGTGCAGATTCGCGTCGCACCCACCGACCACCGCCCAGTCGCGCCCACCATCGGCTTTCGTATCGAGCATGCCGGGGCCTCGGTCGTGCTGGCCGGCGATACCGTGCCGTGTGAGAGCCTCGACGCTCTGGCGTCCGGCGCCGGCGCGTTGGTGCACACTGTGATCCGCAAGGACCTGATCGACGCCATGCCGATGCAGCGCATCAGGGATATCTGCGACTACCACTCCTCTGTGGAGCAGGCCGCGGAGACTGCGACGCGAGCCGGCGTGGGCATTCTCATCCTCACCCACTATGTCCCAGCGATCGCGCCCGGTGCCGAAGACGAGTGGCGTGCATTGGCGGCGACGGCGTTCGATCGCCAGATCGAGGTGGGCGACGACCTGCACCGCGTCGAGGTCCACCCCGGCGTCTGCGCCAAGCCCGCGGGTTCATGACCGAACCATGACGATACGGGCGCGACAATGCCGGCGTCCGTAACGTGGCGTTGTCGGCTGCCGACGAATTGAATGGCGGCGCTGTCACTCAGCGCTGACCTCTGCGGCAGGTGTGAAGAAGAAGCACCTGAACCGGCAACGTCGGGAACGCCGGCCCGTAGCTCGGAAATCGAAGACCGCAAGTACTGCGGCATTACCCGAAAGATGTGCGATACCCATGACATCAGTGAGCAGAATGGCGCGCAGATTCTGTGCAGCCGCAATGGCCGCCCTGGTCCTGCCAGGTTTGATCGCGGTCGCAGGCGGAACGGCATCGGCCTCCGCCTACTCCCGGCCCGGGCTTCCCGTCGAGACGCTGATGGTGCCGTCCGCCGCGATGGGCCGCGACATTCCGGTGAGATTCCAAGGCGGTGGCACGCACGCCGTATACCTCCTCGACGGTCTTCGTGCCCGCGATGACAACAACGGCTGGGACATCGAGACCGCCGCGTTCGAGGACTACTACCAGTCCGGGTTGTCCGTCGTGATGCCCGTCGGCGGAATGTCGAGCTTCTACACCAACTGGCAAGGCCCGGCGGTCGGCAACGGCACCACCTACAACTACCAGTGGGAGACGTTCCTGACCTCGGAGCTGCCCGCCTACCTGTCCGCCAACAAGGGCATCTCCCCCACCGGCAATGCCGTGGTGGGACTGTCCATGTCGGGCAGTTCGGCGTTGATCCTGGCCGCGTACCACCCCGGGCAGTTCGTCTACGCGGGATCGCTGTCGGGGTTCCTGAACCTGTCCGAAGGCATCTGGCCGACGCTGGTCGGCGTCTCCATGCGTGACGCCGGCGGGTTCGACGCAACCGCGATGTGGGGCCCCGGCGGTGGGCCGGCGTGGCAACGTAACGATCCGACGGTCAACGTCGAGCGGCTGGTCAACAACGGCACCAGGATCTGGGTGTACTGCGGCAGCGGCCGACCCGGCGACCTGGGTGACACCGGTCTGCCCGGCCAGGTCCTCGAGAGCATCACGCTGGACAGCAACAAGAACTTCCAGCAGCAGTACGTGGCCGCAGGCGGCAACAACGGCACCTTCAATTTCCCCGCGACCGGCATCCATGACTGGGCCTACTGGGGTTCGCAGCTCAACGCGATGAAGGGCGACATTCAGCGCACACTGGGCGCGTAACCCTAGGCCAGCCGGGTGATCTCCACGACGACGTCGAGGTCGGTCGAGCCTTCGCCGGAGTAGATGCCCTTGAGCGGGCTGACATCCGAATAGTCTCGGCCGACACCGACACTGATGTACTGCTCGTTGATCTCGGCGTCGTTCGTGGGGTCATAGTTCCACCAACCACCGGTCCACGCCTGCACCCACGCGTGGCTCTGCCCGTCGATGGTGTCGTCGATCTTGGCCTTCTTGTTCGGATGCAGATACCCGGACACGTAGCGGGCGGGAATCCCCATGCTGCGCAACAGGATCAGCGTCAGGTGGGCGAAGTCTTGGCAGACCCCCTTGCCTTCGCGGTGTGCGTCCAGCCCGGACGAATGCACACCGGTTGTGCCGGGGACGTACTCGAGTTCACTGTGCACCCAGTTGGCGGCCGCGACAACGGCTTCCCGCGGGTCGTGGTCCTTGATGATGCGCTGCCCCACCCGCGCAATTCGCTTGCTCTCTGGTGTGTAGTGCGTGGGGCCGAGCACTTCGTCGAACCGGTCGATCGCCGCGGCTGAACTCAGATCCTCCCAGCTGGCATCGTCTTTCGGCATGGCGCCGCGGTTGGTCTCCACCACCGACGACGAGGTCACCTCCAGTTCGGTGTGGGGCGCGTGCAGGTCGAACGCCGTCACCGCCGTGCCCCAATAGTCGACGTAGCGGTATGACCTTGTCGCGGGCACGGTTTCGACACGGTTCAGGATGACGTTCTGCCGGGCGTCCGAGCGTGGAGTCAGCCTGGCTTCGTTGAACGACGCAGTCACCGGTGACTTGTAGGCGTAGCCGGTGGAATGGACCACCCTCAGCCGCCACATCAGACTTCGCCTTCCTCGATGACCAGAGAGCCGTTACGACCCGCGTCCGTCCATGCGACCCACGGCGCGGAGTGAAAGTACTCCAACGCCAACGCTTCTCCGACGTCGGCGCAGACCTTCTGCAAGCCGGCGAGGCGTTCCTCGAGTGAATCCAGCAGCACTCCGGGGCGCAGGAACTCCAGCTCGCTGCGCGCGCGGCCCAGCAGCCGTTGGGTTTCCGCGGTGGCACCGACGCGATTGAGGGCGCGGTGACGCAGTTCGTCGAGGCTGTGTTCGGCCAGTCGCAGCGAATACATGACCGATCGTGGGAAAAGCCGGTCCAGCAGCATGAACTCGACGACACGGCCCGCATCCAGCACGCCACGATAGGTGCGCAGATATGTGTCGTGCGCACCCGCGGAACGCAGCACCGTCACCCATGCCGGTGACGAGGCGCTGTCGCCGACACGGGCCAGCAGCAGCCGGACGGTCATGTCGACACGTTCGATCGCGCGGCCCAGGACCATGAAGCGGTAGCCGTCGTCGCGGCTCAACGTCGAATCCGCCAAACCCGCGAACATTGCCGCGCGGCCCTCGACAAATGACAGGAACTCGTGTGGACCAAGACGTTTCGCCGCGCGCTCACGTTCAGCAAGTGCGTTGTAGGTCGTGTTGAGGCATTCCCATATCTCCGTTGAGGTGACCTCGCGGGCACCGCGGGCATTCTCACGCGCGGCCGAGATGGCCTCAACGATCGAACACGCGCCGTGCGAGTCTCTGCCGAAGGCGACGATGTCGGTCAACGACCACACGTCCAGCGACTCCTCGGGCGGCTCGATGCCGAGCACACGCAGCAGTGTCCGTGACGCCTGGTCGGGGTCGACGCTGGAATCCTCGAGCAATTGGTGGACCGTCACGTCGAGGATGCGGGCGGTGTCGTCGGCACGCTCGACATAGCGGCCGATCCAATACAGTGATTCAGCGTTGCGGGCCAACATCATTGGCTCCCTTGGGCTTGCTGCTGCTGTTGCTGTTGCTGGTCCTGAAATCCGTTCGTGGCGCGCGACGGCTGCGACTGCTGTTGTTGCTGCTGTTGCGAACTCTCGGAACCGTTATCGCTCTTCGGCGCTTTCGGCGCCTTGGGCAACGACCGCACCACTTCGGCCGCGGCGAGCTCGCGGTCGGCGACCGATGTGCGCGACGCCAGCACCCAGGTGTCCTTGGATCCCCCTCCCTGGCTGGAGTTGACGACCAGCGACCCTTCGGGCAGGGCCACTCGCGTCAGGCCGCCGGGCAGCACCCAGACATCGTCACCGTCGTTGACGGCGAACGGACGCAGGTCGACGTGCCGGGGCGCCAGGCTGTCGCCGATCTGGGTCGGGACGGTGGACAGCTGAACCACCGGCTGCGCGATCCAGCCGCGCGGGTCGCTGCGAATCTTCTTGCTGATCGCGGCGAGTTCCTTTTCCGACGCGTCGGGGCCGAACACGATGCCGTAGCCGCCCGAGCCCTCCACCGGTTTGATGACCAGTTCATCGACTCGGTCGAGGACCTCCTCACGTTCCTCGTCGAGCCAGCACCGAAAGGTGTCGACGTTGGCCAGCAGCGGCTTTTCGCCCAGGTAGTACTCGATGATCGTCGGGACGTAGGTGTACACCAGCTTGTCGTCTCCGACGCCGTTGCCGACCGCGCTCGAGATGACGACGTTGCCCGCCCGCGCGGCATTGAGCAGACCGGCGACGCCGAGTACCGAGTTGGGATTGAACTGCATCGGGTCGAGGAAGTCGTCGTCGATGCGCCGGTAGATGACGTCGACCTGGCGCTCGCCCTCGGTGGTGCGCATGTAGACGGTGTTGTCGCGGCAGAACAGGTCGCGACCCTCGACCAGCTCGACGCCCATCTGACGGGCCAACAGCGAATGTTCGAAGTACGCCGAGTTGTAGACGCCGGGCGTCAGCACCACGACGGTCGGATCGGCCTCATTGGAGGCGGCCGCGTTGCGCAGTGCCCGCAACAGGTGCGAGGAATAGTCGCCGACGGCCCGCACCCGGTGAGTGGCGAACAGGTTGGGGAAGACCCGCGCCATTGTGCGGCGGTTCTCCATCACGTACGAGACGCCCGACGGTGAGCGCAGGTTGTCCTCCAGCACGCGGAAGGCGCCCTGCGCGTCGCGAACGAGGTCGATGCCCGCGACGTGGATGCGGACGCCGTTGGGCGGGGATATGCCCACCGCCTCACGGTGGAAGTGTTCGCATGAGGTCACGAGCCGGCGCGGAATGACCCCGTCGCGCAGGATCTCCTGTTCGCCGTAGATGTCGTCGAGATACGCCTCGAGCGCCTTGACCCGCTGCGTGATCCCCTTCTCGAGCCGGGTCCACTCCGCCGCCGAGATCACCCGCGGGACGAGATCCAGCGGAAACGGGCGCTCCTGACCGGACAGCGAGAACGTGATGCCCTGGTCGACGAAGGCGCGCCCGAGGGCTTCGGCGCGGGCCGCCAACTCGGAGGCGTCAGACGGCTCCAGCTCAGCGAAGATGCCCTTGTAGGGGCCACGAACGTTGCCCTGGGCGTCGAACATCTCGTCGAACGCCTTCGAATAGCTGCCCAAGCTGTTGTAGCCCTCGAAAACGCCGTCGTGGCGTCGGGGCTTTGGCGAGCGGGTTCGCGACGATCGCGCGGTGTCGGCGGGAAGTGTTCGAAGACTCACCATTGACATGCTGCACCAAGTGCGGCGTTTCGGCAGGCCAGCGACGTCACTTTGGGCATTTACCCACTGCGCTGGTAATCTGAACCCTCGCTGCCCGCAGGTCGGGTGCCCATAACGTCTTTGCATTCAACCAACCTGGATTTACGAAGGAAAACACGCGTGGCCAACATCAAGTCGCAGGAAAAGCGCATCAAGACGAACGAGCGCCGCAGACTGCGCAACAAGTCGGTGAAGTCGTCTCTTCATACGGCTGTCCGCGGATTCCGGGAGGCCGTCGAGGCCGGGGACAAGGACAAGGCCAACGAGTTGCTGCTGAAGACCAGCCGTCAGCTCGACAAGGCCGCAAGTAAAGGCGTGATCCACAAGAACCAGGCGGCCAACCGCAAGTCCGCGCTGTCGCGTGCGTTCAACAAGATCTGATCCCGGCCGTCCGCTTAAGTCTGATTTCGGGCAACTAGTCCTGGACGAGCTCGGCGACCTTTCGCACCGCTGACTCCAACGCGTAGTCGGCGTCCGCTGCGGCTCCCTTCACATCGGCGTTCAACGCCGCGACGAGGCGCATCGCCTCCGCGACCGAGGCGCGAGACCACCGTCTCGCCTGCTTCTGCGCCTTCTGCACCCGCCACGGCGGCATGCCCAGCTCCGACGCCAGCCGGTAGGGATCGCCGGACAGTGGTGCTACCCGGGCGATCGTGTGAACGGCCTCGGCCAGTGCGTCGGCCAATACCACCTGGGGCTCGCCGGCCAGCATCGCCCAGCGCAGCGCCTCGGCGGCGCCCGCGACGTCGCCGACGACCGCCTTGTCCGCGATGTCGAAGCCCTTCACCTCGGCCTTTCCCGAGTGGTATCGACGTACGGCCGCGGCGTCGACCTCTCCATCGGTGTCGGCGACCAACTGCGAGCACACCGAGGCCAGGTCGCGGATGTCGGAGCCGACGGCGTCCAGCAGCGCTGTCACGGTGTCGTCGCCGACTTTGACCTTCAGTGCGCGAAACTCGCGCCGCACAAAGTCGGCACGCTCGGCGAATTTCGTGATCCGTGCGCATGGATGGACCTGTGCACCAAGGCTTTTGAGCTTGTCCGCCAGCGCCTTGGCGCGGCCACCACCCGAGTGCACCACGATCAACTCGGTACCAGACGGCAGGTCGGCGGCGACATCGGAGATGAGCGCGACCGCGTCCTTGCCCGCCTCGGCCGCGGACTCCAGCACCACGACACGCTCTTCGGCGAACAACGACGGGCTCAGCAGCTCGGCGAGCTCGCTGGTGCTGACCTCACCGGCGCGCAGCCGGTCCACGGGGACGTCCTCGGTGCCCGCCCGCTTGCGGGCACCTTTGAGCACGCCGGCTATCGCCCGTTCGACCAGCAGCTCTTCGTCTCCGAGCACCAGGTGCAAACGTGCAGCATCCTCACTCACCCGACGATCGTGTCATGGCCGCCTGACAGACCCGACACCGTCCACGCCAACCCGACGACGATCGCCACCCATACCCCCATCCGGGTCCAGCGCCAGCGCCATAGCACCACCACCGCGGCCCCCGCGGCCGCGATGATGACGACACCCGGCAGCCCTGACGGTACGGCGAGCGACGCGCCCGGAACATTCGCCGACCAGTGCGCAACGTGAAGCAGCCACCACAGTTCGGGTCCGGTGAACCTGATCAGCAGATCCGCTCCCGCAGGCCAGACCGGGCACACTGCCGCGGCGGCGGTGCCGACGACGGTGATCGGTGGAATGACCACGGCGACGGCCAGATTGGCGGCCACCGACATTACGCTCAGGGTGCCCGATATCCCTGCGATGAGCGGTGCGGTGACGAGTTGGGCGGCGATGGCGACGCACACCGCGTCGGCGAGCGGCTTAGGCCAGCCACGGCCGACCAGGCGCCGCGACCACGCAGGTGCGATGACCACCAACGCCGCGGTCGCCGACACCGACAGCGCGAACCCCAGGTCGACAGCGAGCTCGGGTGACGCGATCATCAGCAGCAGAACCGTCGCCGCCAGTGCCGGAATGGCCTGCCGACGGCGGTGCGAGACCACCGCCAACAGGGTGACCGCGCCCATGACCGCGGCGCGCAACACACTCGCCGAGGGCTGCACGACGACAACGAAACCGAGCAACGCGAACGCCGCGAGCACGACCGCCACCCGCGGCCCGACGAGAGCGGCACTCAACAGCACCGCCCCGCACACGATGGTCACGTTGGCGCCGGACACGGCGGTCAGGTGCGTGAGGCCCGATGCCCGGAACTCCTCGGTCGTCTGCGGCGACAGCGTTGACGTGTCACCCAGGACCAGCGCAGGCAACATCGCCGCCTGATCCGCGGGTAGGGCAGTTCGCGCCGCCTCGACGAAGCCCGCGCGGACGTCATGTGCGGCCCGCAGCACCGTTGCCGCCTCACCCCACGTCGGCGTGCCTGTCGCCGATAGCACGGCAACCGTCAAATCGTTACGAGTCGGTCGGCCGATCTGGGCGCGGAATGCGACGGGCCGGCCCGCAATCAGCTCCGAAAAGGCAGCGGCCGAGGCGAATACGACCACCCTTCCACTCATCGCGTGACCGTCGAGTTCCTGCAACGTCGCGCGGAACATGGTCCGGTTGCCGCCCACTTCACGCGGGCTTTCCACCGGAGTGACGAGGACGGAGGCGACCGTGCCGTAGCGCTGGGAGACCGGATGCTGTCCCAGCGCGTCGACGCGAAGTCCGATCGCGATCGCGAATGCGGCACCGACCACCGCGACGGCGAGCACCCCTGCACCAAAGGTGCGATCATCCTCGCCGCGGCCACGACACCACCACCCCGCCGCTGCGGTCACCGCGACCGCAACCGTCAAAACGGCGATCACACCTGTTGTAGGCCAGAGGATTCCGGCAGCTGTCACCGACCAGCCGGTCAGCGCCGCCGGTACCAGACGGACGTCGAGTCGCGTGACGCCCGGGTCCATCGTGGTCACACATGAACGCGATCGCGCAGCTTCTCCAGCCGCGCAGGCCCGATTCCGTCGACGTCACCGAGTTGGTCGACGCTGCTGAAGCGTCCGTTGGCGTCACGCCACGCGACGATCGCTGCCGCGGTCACCGGGCCGATCCCCGGGAGGCTGTCGAGCTGCTCGACGGTTGCGCTGTTGAGGTCCACCAGACCGTCCGGCGCTGCGGGATCGCCGGAAATCGAAGGCGCCTCCGATGACGGGGCCGGGGCCGCTCCCGGGCTGATGGAGCTGCCCATCGTCGCCGGCTCCCCCGGTACCGGAGCGATGCCGACGACGATCTGCTCGCCGTCGGCGACTCGTCGTGCCATGTTCAGTTCCAACAGATCCGCGCCGTCGAGCGCTCCGCCCGCGGCAGCGAGCGCATCGGCGATCCGAGCGCCCGGGTCCAGCGTGACCAGGCCAGGCTTACCGACAAGGCCGACCACGCTCACCACGACGGGAGTATCGGGTGCGGGCGCACCAGCGGATGGAGTCGGACTCGTCGACGAAACCATTTGCACCGGTGGCAGTTTCGCCGAAGTCACCGGCGGCGAGTCGTCGCGAGCCAACGTGAACAGTGTGACCAGAACCGCGACGACACCCACAACCCCCAATGCGATGACCCCAGCCCTGCCCGGATCTGCTCGCACGGCCGCCAGCCAACTCGGCGGTCCGCCCGCATCGGAATCGGGTAACCACCGCGACAACAACGTGTCGGGCTGGGGTTCGCCGTCGGCGTCGGTATCGGGCTCACTCTCAGCGCCGAGACGGCGATGCAGACGCTCGGTTGGCAATTCCGTTCGCATGAGCCGAAAGTAGGCCCGGCGTCGGACCGCACCTGCCGAGAACAGGGACACGCGACGCGCGCTGGGGATCAAATGACGGTTGTGGATAGGTGCGTTGTCTAGGGTTGATGTCCGGTGTCCGCGTCTATGAGTCTCGCCGCGGCACGAGGGGGTGCAACATGGATCGTCGAACCCCGATGACGGCCGGTATTGCATTCGCCGTGCTGTACGCCGTTGCACTGGTGCTGACTCCGAGATTTCCCGGCATCGACAAGCCGGGCTCGGCGATCGTCGCGCACGCGATCGGGCATTCGGCGCAGATGCGTGCGCAGGCATTGTTGGTGGCGTTCGGGTCTCTCGCGCTCGTCGCGCTACTCGGGTATGCACGTGAGCGGTTGTCGGGCCCGGCCGGCTACGTTTTCACCGTCGGCGCCGCGGCGTTGCTGGCGCAGGTGTTCATCGCGACGTGGTTCACCGCGGGTTTGGCATTGCACCCCGAACAGCTCGGCTCGGCGACCGCACGGACGATCACCGACGTCGTGACCATGTCGGGTCCGATGCTGACGATCACGAACCTCATGATGGCTGTACCGATTCTGTTGGCCGCCAACGCCGGTCAATTTCCGCGCTGGCTCGGGATCGTCGCCGCGGTGTTCGCGGTGGAGCAGTTGATCGAGACGACCACGATCATCGGCCCGCCGGGAAGTTTCATCTCGCCCGGCGGCCCCATGAACTCCTATCTCGGCGCACCGCTGTTCATCCTGTTCTTCTTGGCGCTCGGCGCCGCGTTGTCTGCGGAGCAGCGACGCGACAAACGGCCCGCCACCCGTGACGCAAGTGACCCGGCGACCGAACCGGACTCGGTGGAAGAGTTGAAACCTGTCGAAGAAGCCGCGGAATGATCGGAACTCTCTGCTGATGACCAGGGGCACCGCGTAGTCGTGCTCACGGCCCGGTCACCGGGACGGCGGCCGCGACGCCGTATGTCACGATGCCAGTCTGAGGTATGGCCCAATTGTCGGCGACGGGATCGGTGATGACAGCGGAATTGACCTATGACGGCACGCTTCGCGAGATGCCCACCGAGGCGGGCGTTCTTCGCTACCACGAAGCGGGTGATGGTCCTCCCCTGTTGCTCTTGCACGGGTCCGGTCCGGGGGTGACGGGCTGGCGCAATTTCCGCGGCATTGTGGGCACCTTCGCGGAGCGCTTCCGCTGCCTCGTGCTGGAGTTCCCCGGCTTCGGCGTGAGCGACGACTTCGGCGGCCACCCGATGATCACCGCGTTCGGCGCCGTGGGCACGTTCGTGGACGCGCTGGGACTCGATTCCGTCGACATCGTCGGTAATTCGATGGGTGGCGCCGTCGGCATCAACTACGCGACCCATCAGCCGTCGAAGGTGCGGCGCCTCGTCACGATCGGCGGGATCGGCACCAACATCTTCTCGCCGGGCCCCAGTGAGGGCATCCGGCTCTTGCAGGAATTCACCGAGGACCCGACGCGGCAGCGACTGGTCGACTGGTTGCACTCGATGGTGTACGACCCGGCACTGGTGACCGAGCAACTGATCGAGGAACGGTGGGCGCTGGCGACGGATCCACCGACGCTGGAAAGCGCCCGCCGCATGTACGGCAAGGCGGCGTTCACGCAGATGATGGCGGCGATGCGGGCATCCGATGGTCCACTGCCCTGGGCGACGATGCACAAACTCGCGGCGCCGACGCTGCTGACGTGGGGCCGCGATGACCGGGTGAGCCCCCTGGACATGGCCCTGATCCCGATGCGGACCATCCCCAACGCCGAACTGCACGTGTTCCCCAACTGCGGGCACTGGGCGATGATCGAGGCCAAGGATGCATTCGTAAGCACGGTGCTGGCGTTCCTGACCCGCTGAGTTCTCACCGCTGAGTGCTGCCCGCGTCCACCGGCAGCGTGACCGCCGTGATGTAGCGGGCCTCGTCCGAGGCCAGGAACAGGCATGCGTTGGCGACGTCGACGGGGTCGACCCACGGAATCGGCAACATGTTCATCGAGCACGCCGCCTCCGCGAACTGCTCACGCGAGACATGCTCGAGGTCCGGCCGGAACGCGGCGCGGACGTTGTCGTTCTGGATCATCGGCGTGTCGACATTTGTCGGATGAACCGAGTTGACCCGGATATTGTGCGGTGCAAGCTCATTGGCGAGGGTACGCATGAGCCCGACCACACCGTGTTTGGCCGAGGTGTAGTGCGCGACCCCGACCAAACCGCGTAGGCCCGCGATGGAGCTGATCAGAATCATCGACCCCGCCCCGCGTTCGATGAGATGCGGTGCGGTGGCACGACAGGTCCGCCAGACCCCGGTCAGGTTGACGTCCAGCATTGTCTGCCAGGCAATCTCGGACATCTCCATGGCCATCTCGCGCGATGTGATCCCCGCGGTCGCGCACACGATGTCCAGACCACCGAGGACCTCGACGCCGCGGTCCGTCGCGGCCTGCACAGCAGCGGTGTCACGGACGTCGACGACCTCGGTGACGACACGGCGGCCGGCTTCGGATACCAGCCGGGCCGTGTCGTCGAGATCGACGGGTGTCGCCGGCGGTGTGACGACGGTGTCCACTGGGCCGCAGATGTCCAGAGCGATGACGTCGGCACCCTCCTGCGCAAATCGAACCGCCTGCGCGCGTCCGATACCCCGCGCCGCGCCAGTGATCAGTGCGACCTTCCCCTGCAATCGACCCATCGTCATACCTTCTGCGTCAGACCGGCGTCGATCACGAGTTGGGTTCCGGTGATGTAGCGGGCTTCGTCGGAGGCCAGGAACACCACGGCGTTGGCGATGTCGACGGGCTCGACCCATCCCACCGGCAACAGGTTGCGGGCCTTGAGGACTTCGGCGGCGTCGGCCGCTGTGGGGTTGGGCACGTCGGGACACAGCCGACGGAATGTCGCGTCGTTGAGTACCATCGCGGTACCGACCGCCCCCGGATGAACGGTGTTGACCCGAATCCGCTGGGGCCCCAGCTCATTGGCCAGCGTGCGGGCAAGGCCGACCAGCGCATGCTTGCTGGCGGTGTAGTGCGCGCTGTTGGGAGTACCACGTAATCCGTTGGTGGAACTGATGATCACCACAGATCCCCCGCCCCCACCGATGTGTGGCACCGTCGACTTCACGGTGTGAAACACCCCGGTCAGATTGATGTCCAGGGTGTTCTGCCAGGTTTCGTCGCTGAGCTCCCATGTCGGTGCGCCTGCGGTGTGTACACCGGCATTGGCCACGACGACGTCGAGGCGACCCAGTTCGCCGACGGCCGCGTCGATCGCGGCCGACATCGCATCGGCATCGCGTACGTCGACCATCGCGGCGACGCATCGCCGGCCGCGATCGCGCACCTCGCGTGCTGTGTCATCGAGATCACCGGCAACCTCGGCGGCATCGAGCGCAATGACGTCCGCACCTTCGTCGGCGAACCGTTGACAGTGGACGCGTCCGGTTCCCCTCCCTGCACCGGTCACGACGACCACCTTGCCGTCAAGTCCCGACATCATGATGCATTCAGGAGACGGAAACCTTTGTAGCCCGCGCTGACGACTTCGTTGCAGATGTCGAGGTAGGTGGCGAATCCACCGATGAAGAGCATGAAACCCCTTGGCTTGCCGGGCACATTGGCCCCCATGTACCAAGAGTTAGCCCTCGTGAACAGCGAGGCGTTCGCCCGACGGCTCAGTTCGGCGTTCCAGTCCTCGACGGCGTCGGGGGTCGCCTCGATGGCGGTGTGACCATGGGTGTCGAGATAAGAAATGGCATCGGCGATCCAGTTCACGTGGGCTTCTGCGTGCAGCACCATGTTGGCCAGCACGGCTGGTGCGCCGGGTCCGGACACCAAGAACAGATTCGGGAAGTCGTCCACACTCAACCCGAGATACGTCCGTGGCCCGTCGGCCCAATCGTCGCGCAATGTGTGGCCGTCCCGCCCGACGATGTCGATTTTCGCGAGTGCACCCGTCATCGCGTCGAACCCGGTGGCGAGCACGATCGCATCGACGTCGAACCGTGCGTCGGAGGTGGTGATGCCGGTGGCGTCGATGAACTCGATGGGCGTCCTGCGGACACTGACGAGGTCGACGTGTGACCGGTTGAACGTCTGAAAGTAGTTGGTGTCGGTGCAGATCCGTTTGGTGCCGATCGGGTGGTCGTTCGGGATCAACAGGTCGGCGACGTCGGGATCATCGATGACGGCGCGGACCTTTTCCTCGTAGAACCTCCGGGCCTCATCGTTGGCTTCGATATCCGTCATCTGGTCGCTGAAGGTCTTGGAGAACAACACGCCGCCGAGTTCCCAGCGCTTTTCGAATGCGGCCCTGCGCTCCTGCGCGGTGGCCTCCATCGTCAGCTTGGGGTGCGCGATGTGCGGTGAGCCTCCGCCGCTCCGCCACGACAACCGACGGCGCTCGTCGTAAGAAGCCTTGTAGTCGGCGACGTCCTTGTCCGTCAAGGTTCGATTACCGGCGGGGACACTGTAATTCGGGGTGCGTTGGAAGACGACGAGCTTCTGCGCCTGGTCGGCGATGATCGGTATCGACTGGATGCCCGACGATCCGGTGCCGATCACGGCGACGCGCTTGCCGGTGAAGTCGACTGTCTCCTTCGGCCAGTGCGCGGTGTGGTAAACCTCGCCCTCGAACGAGGACAGGCCCGGGAAGTCCGGCGTCAACGCAGCCGACAGCGGTCCCGTCGCCATCACGCAGAATCGTGCGTTGACCGACTCCCCCGTGTCGGTGTTCGCCGTCCAGCGCACAGCGGCGTCATCGAACACCGCCGATGTCACACGCGTGTTGAACGTGATGCCGTCCCGCAGATCGAGTTCGTCGACGACCCAATTCAGGTACCGCAGGATCTCGGCCTGGGTCGCATATTTCTCGCTCCACGACCATTTCTGTTGCAACTCGTCGGAGAACGAGTAGCAGTAGTCGACACTTTCGACATCGCAGCGCGCTCCGGGGTACCGGTTGAAGTACCACGTGCCGCCGACCTCCGACGCGGCCTCGAACACCCGCACCGCCAATCCCAGCGACCGGAACTTGTGCAGGGCGTAGATTCCGGCGAACCCTGCGCCCACGACGACGACGTCCACGTCTGCCTCGTTGCTCACGACCACACGGTAGGTCGTCGCGGACGGCGAGCCGGGCGGTTTCCCGGTCACCGGACGCTCACGATTCCGGCTCCCGAACACCGGGCGGTGCTGTCCGACGCAGCCGCCCAGGACCGACACTGGCCGCCATGGCCAGAGCCGACGTGGATCTCGACGGACAACGGCATCACCTCGACTGGCCGCCGCAGTCCACACTCGTCGACGTGATGGTGGCGGCGGGCATCGACGTGCCCCACTCGTGCCGCGAAGGGCGGTGCGGCTCGTGCGTGTGCAGCGTCGTCTCCGGGGAGGTCGATATGGCACCGAACGATGTGCTCGAACCCACGGATCGCGACGCCGGCCTGATCCTGGCCTGTCAGACCAGACCCGTCTCCGACACGGTGCACATCGAGTTTTGACGGCGGCAGTCCACTGACCGGGATTGCCTGCGGCGTCGGGGCTACCTGCGGTAGACCATCAATCAAGCCCACACAGTAAGGACGAAAGCATGACCGAGCGGGTAATCGACCGAGTGATGGAGATGGCCGGCCAATTGCGTGAGCAGGGCGCCGAGGCCGAGAAGATCGGCCAACTCACCGACCAGACAGCCAAGGCGATGAAGGCGGCGGGCAACATCCGGCTGCTGCAGCCCACCAAGTACAACGGCTTCGAGGTCCATCCGCGCGAGTTCGCCGAGACGGTGATGGCGACGGCGACGCTCGATCCCGCCGCGGGATGGATCAACGGCGTCGTCGGCGTGCACCCCTATCAGTTGGCCTACGCCGATCCCAAGGTGGCCGAGGAGATCTGGGGCGCCGACGTCGACACCTGGGTCGCGTCGCCGTACGCGCCGCAGGGTGTGGCCAAGCCGGTCGACGGGGGCTACATCTTCAACGGGCGCTGGCAGTTCAGCTCGGGCACCGACCAATGCGAGTGGATCATCCTCGGCGCGATGCTGGGTGACGCCGAGGGCAAACCGCTCATGCCGCCGCAGATGCTGCACATGATCCTGCCGCGCAAGGACTACGAGATCGTCGAGGACTCCTGGAATGTCGTGGGTCTGCGTGGCACCGGCTCCAAGGACGTCATCGTGCGCGACGCCTTCGTCCCCGACTACCGGACGATGGACGCCACCGAGGTGATGGACGGCACCGCCCAGCGCAAGGCCGGGATGTCGTCGACGCTGTACCTCATGCCGTGGTCGACGATGTTCCCGCTGGGCATCACGTCCGCCGTGGTCGGCATCGCCGAGGGAGCACTGGCCGCCCACCTCGATTACCAGCGTGACCGCGTCGGCGCCTACGGTGCGGTCAAGGACGACCCGTACGTCATGTACGCCATCGGCGAGGCCGCCGCGGACATCAACGCCGCCCGCCAGGAACTGCTGGCCAACGTCGACCGCATCTACGACATCGTCGACACCGGCAAGGAGGTGTCCTTCGAAGACCGTGCCGCCGGACGACGGACACAGGTGCGCGCGGCGTGGCGCGCGGTCGCCGCCGTCGACCAGATCTTCGCCCGATCGGGCGGCAACGCGTTGCGGATGGACAAACCGCTGCAACGGTACTGGCGCGACGCGCACGCAGGTCTGGCCCACGCGATCCACATCCCCGGCACGCCGTATCACGCGTCGGCGCTGAGCTCGTTCGGAGTCGACCCCGAGGGTCCGCTGCGGGCGCTGATCTGACCGATGAGCATTCTCAAGAGCCTCGGCTACATCACCGTTGCGGCCAGCGATATCGATCGGTGGCGCCAGTTCGCCTTCGGCGTGCTGGGATTCGCCGAGGGCTCGGGTCCCGATCCCTCGGCCCTGTACCTGCGGATGGATGAGCGCGCAGCGCGCATCATCGTCGTACCCGGCGACATCGACCGGGTTCTGACGGTCGGCTGGGAGGTGCGCGACCACGCCGCGCTCGAGGAAGTCAAAACCTCGTTGGACGCCGCGTCGATCGCGTTCAAGGACTTGTCCCCCGCCGAGGCCGACGAACGGCGCGTGGAGGAAGTGATCACGTTCTCCGATCCGGCGGGTACGACGCTGGAGGTGTTCCACGGCGCGGTGCTCGACCACAGCCCGGTCATCACCCCGTTCGGGGCGCGGTTCGTCACCGGCGACCAGGGTCTCGGCCACGTGGTGGTGCCCGCGATGGATGCCAACGGCCTGTTCGACTTCTACACCGGCGTCCTGGGATTCCGCTCGCGCGGAGCCTTCCGCGTACCCGCCCCGCCGGAGTTCGGTCCGATACGGGTTCGGTTCCTGGGCATCAACGAGCGGCACCACAGCCTGGCGATCTGCCCGTCGATGAACCAGGACAAGCCCGGCCTGGTCCACGTCATGGTGGAGGTCGACAGCCTCGATGCCGTCGGGCAGGCGCTCGACCGAGTCAACGCCGAGGGTTTCCAGCTGTCCTCGACGCTGGGCCGCCACACCAACGACAAGATGGTGTCCTTCTACGTCCGCGCGCCCGGCGACTGGGACATCGAGTTCGGCACCGACGGCATGCGTGTGGACGAACGGTATTACACCGCAGAGGAAATCACCGCCGACAGCTACTGGGGTCACCAGTGGATGGGCGAACCGCCAGCCGCGATGCGGATGTAGCCGATGGATACCGACGTCTACCCCAAGTCTGCTGACCAGATCGAGAGTTGGGACTACGAAGCCGATGTCGTGATCGCGGGATACGGCATCGCCGGTGTGGCCGCAGCGGTGGAGGCCGCCTCGGCCGGCGCCGACGTCCTCGTTGTCGAACGCACCGGCGGGTGGGGCGGCGCCGCCGCGATGGCGGGCGGGTTCATCTACCTCGGCGGTGGTACCGGGCTTCAGAAGGCGTGCGGTTTCGACGATTCCGTCGACAACATGGCGGCGTTCCTCAACGTGGCGATGGGGCCGGGCGCCGACGCGAAACGGGTCGGTGACTACTGCGCGGGAAGCGTGGAACACTTCGACTGGCTGGTGCGGTGCGGTGTGCCGTTCAAACCGGAGTTCTGGGGCGAGCCCGGCTGGGAGCCGCCCGGGGACGAGGGCCTGATGTTCACCGGTGGCGAGAACGCCTATCCGTTCAACACAATCGCCAAACCTGCTCCGCGCGGCCATATCCCGCAGATGGCCAACAAGAAGGCCGGCGAAGCCAGTGCCGGCTACATGCTGATGAAACCACTCGTCGACACCGCGACGTCGCTGGGTGTGCGCGCGGTGTACGACGTTCACGCGTCCTCGTTGGCGGTGCAGTCCGACGGCCGCGTCGCTGGGCTCATCGCCCGCCAGTACGGCGATCCCGTTGCGATCCGTGCACGCGGTGGCGTCGTTCTCGCCGCGGGCAGCTTCGCGTACAACGACGCGATGATGGCGCAGTATGCACCGCGGCTTCTCGGACGCCCCGGAGCGGCGATCGAACAGCATGATGGCCAGGCGATTCGGATGGCGCAGGCGCTGGGCGCCGATCTCGCCCACATGGACGCCACCGAAGTGGCATTCCTCATCGACCCCCAGCAGACCGTGCGCGGCATCCTCGTCAACGGGCGAGGACAGCGCTATGTCCCCGAGGACATGTACTCCGGCCGCATCGGGCAGCTCACGCTGTATCACCAGGACGACACGGCGTACCTCATCATCGACGGTGACGCGCAGGAGGAGGCGATGGCCGCGACGTCCCCTACGCCGTTCCTCAAACGTCCGGCGACGTGGGTCTGCGACAGCGTCGCGGAACTCGAGGGCGAGATCGGCCTTCCGCCTGGCTCGTTGCAGGCCACGGTCACCGCGTACAACGAGGCCGCTGCCCGCGGCGAGGATCCGCTGCTGCACAAGAAGCCCGAATGGCTGAAGCCCATCGGCGCGCCCGTCGGCGCCATCGACCTCCGGGCGAGTTGCGCCGGGTTCACGCTGGGCGGGCTGCTGACCACGCTGGACTCCGAGGTGCTGCACGTCAGCGGCGAACCGATTCCCGGCCTGTACGCCGCGGGGCGCTGTACCGCGGGCGTGGCCGCCTGGGGCTACGCCAGCGGAATCTCGCTCGGTGACGGCAGCTTCTACGGCCGTCGTGCGGGAAGCTCCGCAGCCAAGGGCTGACGCGTCGCTTCTGCACGCCGACTCTGCGCCCGGGGCGCAAAAGTGCGAGTGCCGCGCGCCCGCACCGCAGAGTCAACGCATTTCGGCAGGCCTACGTGACAGCCGCCACACTCATATGCTACAAATAGGCATATTTCTATTAGTCATATGACCGCGAGGAGGCGTCATGACAACGATTTCCGGGGCTGTCGAAACTCCCAGTGCTGTGATCGATCGGGTGTCGCTCGTGTTGGACGCGTTTGACGGTCCCGGACGTCTCAACCTGGCCCAGATCGTTCGACGCACAGGCCTGCCCCGGTCATCGGCGCACCGGATGCTCGAACGACTGGTCGCGCTGCGCTGGCTGCGCCGCAACGGCCGTGACTACGAGCTGGGGATGCGGCTCGTGGAGCTCGGCTCGCTCGCCGTGCACCAGGACCGACTGCACCGGGCAGCGATGCCGTTGCTGCATGATCTGTATCGCGCGACGGGACTGGTCGTCCATCTCGCCGTGTTGGACGGCTCCGACGTGGTCTATCTGGAAAAGATCGGCGGCCGGATGGTGGCAGCGATACCCACCCGCGTCGGCGGTCGTCAGCCCGCGCATTGCGCGGCGGTGGGCAAGGCGATGCTGGCCTATAACAGCGAGGCCGACGTCGTCGATCTCAGCACCCGCAAGACCAGGTACTCGATCAGCACGCCCGCTCAGCTGCGCGCTGAACTGGCCAACGTTCGCGGCCGCGGCGTCGCATTCGACCGCGAAGAGTCGGTGCCCGGATTCGGTTGTGTCGCAGCGCCCATCGGCGCACCGGGGGAAGCTGTCGCGGCGGTGTCGGTGTGCGGTCCTGTCAGCCGAATGACGTTCGACCAGCGTCTCGCGGCGCCGGTGCGCATGACCGCGATGGGGATATGGCGCGACGTCGAAGACGGCCCACGGCGGGTGGCACCGACCCTGCAACACGCGCGGCCGCTGCGCAGCGCCGCGCGCCCGGTAGCGGAGTTGCAGTACGCATGACGCTGGATCCGCAGATCGCCGAGATCATCGAAGCCCTCGACGCCGGATTCCCGCCCGTGCACATGATGACCGGTGCGACGGCACGGGCGACGATCAGGTCCCGATTCGTCGCGGCGGCAACACCCGAAGAGGTCGGCGACGTTCGCGACGTATCCGTTCACGGGCCGGCAGGCGACATCGCGGTGCGCATCTACCGCCCCGTTTCAGCGTCCGGGCCAGTGCCGACGATGGTGTACGCCCACGGTGGCGGGTTTGTGTTCTGCGATCTCGACAGCCACGACGGACTGTGCCGCAGCTTGGCGAATCTGATTCCCGCCGTGGTGGTTTCCGTCGCATACCGGCTGGCGCCGGAAGCGCCGTGGCCGGCGGCCGCTGAGGACGTGTTCGCGGTGACGCACTGGGCTGCCCGGAACGCGGATGCCCTCGGCGGCAATCCAGGCCGGATAGTCGTGGGTGGCGACAGTGCGGGTGGCCACCTCGCGGCAACGGTCGCGCTGATGGCACGCGATCGCGGAGCACCCACGCTCGCGGCGCAGTTGCTGCTGTACCCGATGATCTCTCCGCAGTGCGACACGGAGTCGTATCGCTTGTTCGGCGAGGGCTACTACAATCCCCGACTCGCATTGCAGTGGTATTGGGACCAGTACGTGCCCTCCCCCGTCGACCGCGAACATCCATACGCTGCACCGCTATCCGCCGATTTGTCCGGCGTGCCACCCGCCGTACTCGTGACGGCAGGTCACGATCCTCTGCGGGATGAAGGAATCGCATTGGGCGAGGCGCTCACCGGTGCCGGCGTTCGATTGACGCATCGGCACTACGAGGGCGCCGTTCACGGGTTCATGACCATGCCCGTGCTCGACCTTGCCCAGCAGGCACACAGGCGGGCAGGCGAAGACCTGTCCGCGATCCTCGCCGGTGCGCATGTCTGACGGTGCGGTGTACGTCGTCGACCATGTGGTGACGCAGCCGGGACGAGCCAAAGAATTCATCGACCGATACCTCGCCGAATACGCCCCTGGAGCCCGCGAACGCGGAATGACGTTGCGCGACATCCTCGTCAGCCCGCCCATCTGGTTCACCGATCAGTCCAACACGGTCACCGTCCGCTGGTCGCTGCCGAGTGCGCAGGCGTGGTGGGAGATGACGTGGAAGGGCAGGCCCGACGCCGGCGTCGGACGATGGTGGACGACGATCGACGAACTGGTCTGTCAACGGTCACGCAGTGTGGCGGCCGCCGCCGACGATGTCGACGAACTCTGTGATGTTTAATCTCACCAGGCTGATCCACCTGGCACCGGGCGAGGAACCCGGTGCACTGATTCCCGCCCTCCGTGCCGTCGCGGACGCGTCGGCGGCGGCGCACGTCCTCATCGAACCGACGCTGCCCGGTGTCCGCAACGGCGGCGACATTCTGATGCACCTCCGCTTCTCCGATCTACCGAGGCGTGACGAGAGTGCCGCCGAGCTCGACAACACGCTCGATTCCGCCGCCGTCGAGCACGTCGACGGGGCCGAATATCGTGGTGCGGCACACGAAGCCGCCGGCGAGCAGCCCGCAACTGTCTATCGGACCCTGCTGCTGCGGGTGGCGCCCGACACCGACGAGGCCCTCATCGAGCGGTTCGAGAGCGACCTCGCCCTGATGCCGCACTATGTGCGCACGATCACGGCATGGCAGTTGAGCCGGGTGGAGCGCGCCGTCGGTGCGTCGCCGTGGACCCACGTGTTCGAGCAACATTTCACCGACGTCGACGGCCTGATGGGACCGTACTTGATGCATCCGATCCACTGGGCCCATGTCGACCGGTGGTTCGATCCCGAGTGTCCCGATGTGATCGTGCGGGACCGGGTGTGTCACAGCTTCTGCCGCAGTGACACCGTGGTTTTGGGTTAGACGCCGGCCGGCAGTATGTTCGGGTTCGCGGTGATCGGTGGCTCCAGCGGCGGCAGCACCGAGTTGCCGTCGAGGGTGTGTACCTCGAGTTCCTGAGACCATGGGTAGTGCAGGCTGAAAGCCACCAGCCCCGTGCGTTCGGCAGCGGGCCGGTGACACATCGCCAACACAGTCTCGGCGAGATACTCGACCGGTTCCGTCGGGAACGTATCCGGGATCAGCGCTGAGGCACCGGGTGTGCGCACCGCGGTGGACGGACCAACACAGTTGACCGCGATGTTCGCGTCGAGCAGTTCGGCGGCGACGCCCTGCGAGAAGCGATGCAAGGCCGCTTTGATCGACGCGTAGACCACGTCGCCCGAGGTCTTGTTGTACTCGCGGTACGGCCGGACCGGCGCCAGTCCGGTGACCGATCCGATGTTGACGATCCAGCCCCCGCCTTGTGCGCGCATACCGGGTACCGCCGCCTTGGTCAATACGAACGGCACCCGTAGATAGTGCTCCACTGTGCGTTCGAAGGTCTCCAGCGACATGTCCTCGACCATCGAATAGTCGGCGAAACCAGCGTTGTTGACCAGGATGTCGAGTCGCCCGGTGCTGTCGAGCACCCGCTTTACGAGGTGGTCGCGATCATCGGGGTTCTCCAGGTCCGCCGCCATCCCGATCGCCTGTCCGCCCGCCGCCTCGATGAGCTCGATGGTTTCGCCGATCGTGCCGGGAAGCGCCGCGGACGATCCCCGACGCAAGGACTGCGACGGCTCATACGAACGCGCCGTCACCACGACCGTCGCGCCCTCGGCCGCCAAGCGCTGCGCGATCGCCCGGCCGATCCCCCGGCTGCTGCCCGTGACCAAAGCTGTTTTACCGCTGAGCAATCGAGTCATCGCAGTTCGAAATGCTCTTCAATGGGCGCACGGTGCTGATGCCACATATCGACCAGTCGGTACGGAGTGGCCACCACGACACGGCCCGAACCGGACCGGTAATACGTGTGCGCATTCGGTGTGTGGCACCACACTGTGCCCGCCATCGCCTCGTCGATCGCGGCGACGTAGTCGTCGTGCGCCCGCTGCGTCACCTCGATCGCCGCCGCCCCGCGCAGCGCCATCAGTTGCAGGCATTCGATGATGTAGTGCGCCATCACTTCCATCGAGAAGTTCGCGCCCGCACCGTGACCCGGACTGTAATTCGGTGCCGAGTTGATGAACAGGTTGGGGAAGCCGGGCACCGTGCCACCGCGATAGGCGCGGGGACTGTCGCCCCATTCGCCGGCGAGAGTGCGACCACCGCGGCCACGAATGTCGATGGTCGACAGGAAGTCCAGGTGATAGCCGGTGGCGTAGATGATGACGTCGAGATCGATTTGACGGCCGTCGGCCGTGACGATCCCCCGCTCGTTGACTTCGGCGGGCTCACTGGCCTCGACGTCGACGTGACTGCGGGTCAGTGCCGCGTAGTAGCCACCCGGATCCCGGATGATGCGCTTGCCGTACGGTGCGAAATCAGGTGTCACCTTTTTCGCCAGTTCGCTGTCCGCCCCGAAGGTTCGGTCGATGTACTCCAGGCACATCTGCAGCAGCATGTCGTTGGCCGGTGAGATCGACAGGTGCTCACTTGCCCATGCCGGATCCTGCAGTATCACCGGGTAGTTGTTGTCGGACGTAGCCCAGTACGACTTGAGCCGGTGCCAGTTCGCGTAATACGGCACGTGGCGCCCCAGATAGCGCCGAAACTCGGGGACGTCGTCGGTCGGCCGCTTACGCGGAGCGACCCAGTGTGGCTGGCGCTGGAAAACCGTCAGGTGCGCAACCTCATCGACGCAGGCGTCGACGATCTGCACGGCCGTGCAGCCGGCGCCGATGACCGCGACCCGCTTACCGGTGAGATCCAGCGACGAGTCCCACTGCGCCGAGTGAATACTCGTGCCCGCGAAAGTTTCCCGACCGCGGACGTCCGGCCAGCGCGGACGGTTGAGGTATCCGGCGGCGGTGATCACCACGCGGTGATAGCTGATGCGACGATGGCCGTCACGATCCGCCGTCTCGATGCGCCACTGCCGTCGGTCTTCCTCCCACGTCAGCGACTCGACCTCGGTGCCGAACCGGATGTGGTCGCGCAGTCTGTACTTGTCGGCCAGCGACACCAGATACGCCTGGTATTCCGCACCCTGCGGGTAGTAGCTCGTCCAGTCGGGATTCACCTCACGCGACAGCGAGTAATACGCCGACGGCGTATCCACACCAATTCCCGGGTAGGTCGTCGTCAGCCAGGTCCCGCCGACTTCGTCGTTGCGGTCGAAGATCTCGTACGCGACGCCGGCATCCGCGGCAGCGAACGCGGCGATCATCCCCGCGAGACCCGCGCCGATGATCGCCACGCTCGTCGTCGCCGGGATCGGCACGGTCCGGGGCAATGTCGGCTGCGACAACTGAAAGCCGCCCTGTTCGAGCAACAGCGGAACGAACTCGTCGTCGACCTCAGAGCCGAGCGCGAGCGGCAGCAGTCGGGTGAACAGTTCCGGGTCGTCGGCAACACGATGAGGTGACGGGCTGGCGAGCGCGTCGAGGACTGCCGACGCCAATGCCTCCGCGGTCTCGGGGTCAGTGACCCCCGCGCGCTCGGGCGGGTCGGGCACGTGGGTAATCGCCGGCCCGAACGTGTCGATCACCGACGCGTCGCCGGTGAGCTGAGCCAGCACCGCGACCAGCACACCCGGGTCGCCCTGTCGCAGGTTCGCCCGGAGCTCGACAGGATCGAACCCGGAACCGGTCGCCCGAACGGTTTCGGCATCAGTGGTCACGACAATGGAGTATCGACGCCCCGACGATGGCTGCGGGGGGTCGTGTCTACTGAGCGGGACACTCATCGTCCTCGCCGTGCACACGGGCATACCCTGCGGCAATGGATCGCGTGCATTACGAACCCGACCACCGCGCATTCGGAGAACTGGCGGGCGATTTCGCACGCAAGGAGGTCGCACCGTTCGTCGCCGCCTGGGACGACGACGGGATCATTCCCCGTCAGGTGTTCGCCAAAGCAGGAGCCGTCGGGCTGCTGGGCTTTGCGGCCGGCGAACAATTCGGTGGCGTCGAAGCACGCGATTTCCGCTACAACCAGATCCTGATCGAATCGTTCATGGACGCAGACTGCGGTGCTGTCGGTTTGAGTTTCGCGGTTCACAACGACATCTGCCTGCCCTATCTCGCCGACCTGGGCACCGCCGAACAACGCGCTCGGTGGCTGCCGGGCTTCGTCTCCGGAGACCTCATCGCAGCCATCGGGATGACCGAGCCCGGCGCGGGCTCTGATGTGGCCGGAATCCGCACCTCGGCCGTCGACGCCGGCGATCACTTCTGCGTCAACGGGGCGAAGACGTTCATCACCAACGGACAGAATGCCGATCTGGTCATCACCTGCGTGCGTACCTCAGCCGACAGACACCGCGGCTTGACGCTGCTCGTGCTCGAGCGCGGTATGCCCGGCTTCGAGCGCGGCCGCAACCTGGACAAGCTCGGACTGCACTGCCAGGACACGTCGGAGCTGATCCTCACCGATGTGATGGTGCCGAAAGCCAACGTATTGGGTGAGGTGGGGCGGGGATTCGAATATCTGATGCGGAATCTGCCGCAGGAACGGATGCAGATCGCGGTCGGCAGCCTCGGCCGTGCCCGCGCGGCGCTGCGCTGGACGATCGACTACGTGCGCGACCGTACCGCATTCGGCAAACCCATTGGGGCATTGCAGAACACCCGCTTCGTCCTTGCCGACGTCGCCACCGAGGTGTCGGTGGCGGAGGCGTTCATCGACCGCTGCGTCGTCGAACTCAATGCCGGGCGGTTGTCACCCGCTGACGCCGCGAAGGCCAAGTTGTGGGCGACGGAGATGGAGTTCCGATGTCTTGATTCCTGCCAGCAGCTGTTCGGCGGCTATGGATACATGCGCGAGTACCCGATCGCCCGCTCCGCGATCGACGCCAGGGTCACCCGTGTCTACGGCGGCACCTCGGAGATCATGCGCGAGATCATCGGCCGCGAACTGAACCTCGCGCAGTGAAGGACGAACGTATGCAGTTGCGCAGCCAAACCCTGGGCGACATCCCGCGCCGGACCGCCCGCAGGCATCCCACGAAGGTCGCCCTCATCGACGGCGACGTCACGCTGACCTTTGCCGAATTCGACGAGCTGGTCGACCGCGCCGCGGCGGCAATGCGGGACAACGGGTTTTCGCCCGGGGACCGCGTGGCATTGCTGGCCCACAACTGCTGGCAGTACGCGGTACTGGCGTTCGCCACCGCGAGGGCGGGCGTCGTGCTCGTTCCGATCAACTTCATGCTCACCGCCGACGAGATCGCCTACATCGTGAGCCACAGCGGTGTCCGGGGATTCATCGTCGAACACGACCTGATCCCCACCGCGGACGCAGCGATGGCCCGCGCCGGATCGGTAGTCACCAAGGTCACCTTGAATGCCGATGGGCAGCGCGCACCGTACGGCTGGCATGACTTCGCGCGTTGGCTGACCACCACCACTTCGCCGCCGGACGTCGAGATCGACGATGATCAGTTGCTTCGCCTGATGTACACCAGTGGCACCGAATCGCGTCCCAAGGGGGTGATGCACTCCAGCCGCAGCCTGATGTCCAATTACGTCAGCACCATCGTGGCCGGGTCGATGTCGGAGGACGATATCGAGATTCACTCGATGCCGCTCTACCACTGCGCCCAGCTCGACAATTTCCTCGCGACCGATATCTACCTGGGCGCTACGAGCATCATCCTTCCGCGTCCTGATCCCGAGGTGATCCTGCGCAGCATCACAGAACACGAAGCGACCAATTTCTTTGCCCCGCCGACCATCTGGATCAGCCTGCTGCGCTCGCCCATCATCGACGAAGTCGACCTGAGGAGCCTGCGCAAGGGCTACTACGGCGCCTCGGCGATGCCCACCGAGATCCTGCTCGAGCTCCGCGAGCGCCTGCCCGACCTGCAGTTGTGGAACTTCTACGGTCAGACCGAGATGGCCCCCCTGGCAAGCGCATTGGGGCCCACAGATCAGGCAGACCACGGCGGTGCGGCGGGCCGGCCCGCGATCAACGTCGAGACCACCATCCTCGACGACACCGATACCCCCGTTTCGGCGGGAACAGTCGGAGAGATCGCGCACCGCGGTCCGCATCTCATGCTGGGCTACCTCGACGACCCGATACGCACCGCGGAAGCGTTCCGCGGCGGATGGTTTCATTCCGGAGACCTCGGCTACTACGACGAGTTCGGGCTCCTGCACGTCGTCGACCGCAAGAAGGACATGATCAAGACGGGTGGCGAGAACGTCGCGAGCCGTGAGGTCGAGGAGGTGCTCTACCGGCATCCAGGCGTGGAAGAAGTCGCCGTGTTCGGTGTTCCGCATCCAGTCTGGGTGGAGGCTGTCGTCGCGGCAGTCGTCACGCGCGACGGCGTGAGCCCGACCGAGGTCGAACTGCTCACCCACTGCCGCAACCACCTCGCCGGGTACAAGACGCCGAAGCAGGTCCACTTCGTCGACGCGTTACCGAAGAACCCGAGCGGCAAGCTGCTGAAGCGTGATCTGCGCACCCGATTCGGCGAACAGAACGTGTTCCACTGACCGGGCACAGCCAGTTCTCGGGAGAGCTTTTGGGAGTTCACTCACTCGCATGAGCGACGACATCACGCTGTCTGAGATCCAGGAATTCATCGCCGGGTTCTGGTACCACTACGACCAGGGCCACTTCGACGAGCTGGCCACCCGAATCGGTGACGAGATGGAGTACCTGAGCCGGTCCGATTCCGGCCACTGCCCGTTCGAGGATCTGTTGGCGGCCGAACTGCACGGCGGCGCCGAGACGCTGGCGTGGCTGACGCAGCACCGGAACGAGAACCCCTACCCACTGCGCCATCACGCGACCAACATCTTCCGTACCGGTAGCGATGGCGCCGTGACCGATGCGCGCTTCTATCTGTACGTCAATCAGATCACCAATAATGTCCCGTTCGACGTCTCCAGCGGCGTCGTCGATGTCGGGATACGGCGGGACGGTGATGGCCTGGTGTTCACGTCGATGAGGGTGGTGCTCGACGCCGAGGATTCGATTCCCTTTGCCGAACACAGCGCGACGAGTGCGGCCACGACAGGCACATGAGCGCACCCTTTGGCGGTGGAGTCGCGGTGATCACGGGTGCCGGTGCGGGCATTGGCGCGGGTTTGGCCCGCCATGCGGCCGGGCTCGGCATGACGGTGGTGCTGGCCGACATCGACGCCGATGCGGTTGCGGCGCTTCGAGACGAGCTCACCAGGGCGGGCATGGTCGCCATTGACGCCGTGTGCGACGTCAGCGACCCGGGGGCCTTATCGGCGCTCGCCGAGAGAGTGTACCGCGACGTCGGTCCGGTGCGGCTGCTCATCAACAACGCAGGCATCGAGCAGTTCGGATATCTCTGGGATACCCCCGTCGAGAACTGGAATCGACTGGTCGACATCAACATCAGCGGAGTCTTCCACGGTGTGCGAGCCTTCCTTCCGCTGATGATCGAGGCTGGGGAGCCGGCTTGGGTGTGGAACCTGTCGTCCATCGGTGGAGTCGCCGTCGTCCCGCTGCAGGCGCCCTACATCATGAGCAAGCACGCGGTGTTGGCGCTCACCGAGTGCCTACGGCTGGAGGTGGAACTGGCCGGCCACGACCACATTCACGTCCAGGCGGTCCTGCCGGGGGCCGTCGTGTCGAACATCTTCGAGTCAGCGGGTGGGGTGACCGACGGCGACGTGGTAGCAGCCGAATCCCAGCGTGCGGCCATGCTCGACATCAAGGCCGACGCGATGGATCCGCGGGCCGCCGCTGAGGCGGTGTTCGAACAGGCCGCCGAAGGGCGGTTCTATCTTCTGACGCAGCCGGACTATGTCGGCTCGGCAATGGCGGAACGGGCCAATGTGCTTGCCTCTCAACAGCCCCCGAAGTTGCGCACGCAACGCCGATTCGATCCGGCGTGACCGTTCCGCAGCTCGATCCCGATGCCGCCGAGCGCGTCGCCTCGTTCGGTGCTATGCCGCCCATGCGTGAACGAGGTCTCGAGGCGATCCGGGACGCCATCGAATCCGCTCCGCTGCCCGAGACGATGCCTGAAATGGTGGCGGTCGACGATTGCGCCGCACCGGCCCCTACCGGGCCGGTGCCGTTGCGGATCTACCGACCCACCGCCGACGCCAATGCGCCGGTGTTGGTGTACCTCCACGGCGGCGGCATGGTGATGGGCTCCAATCACTCGTTCGAGCCGTTGGCGAGAACGCTTGCCGCCCAGTCCAACGCCACCGTGGTGTCGGTGGACTACCGGCTCGCTCCAGAGTTCCCCGCACCTGCTCAGTTCGACGATGCATTCAGGGCCACGGAATGGGTTGCGGAGCACGCGCAGCAGATAGGTGCCGACGTCACACGACTGGCGGTCGTCGGTGACAGCGCGGGTGGCTCGCTGGCCGCGGCGGTGGCGCTCGCGTCCCGCGACCGCGGCGGTCCCGCCATCTGCTGTCAGGTGCTGCTCTACCCGGGCCTCGACCGCGATATGGCCGTGGAGTCGATCTCCACACTTCCAGATGCCCCGATGCTCAGCCACGACGACATCGTCTACATGCACGAGCTCGCCGACGCCGGCGGCGCACCGCACGACCAATTCCGGGTGCCGGCCTATGCGACCGACTTGAGTGGCCTTCCGCCCGCCATAGTCGTCACCGCCGAATGCGACCCGATCCGCGACTGGGGCGAGCGCTACGCGTCACGGCTGCGGGATGCGGGGGTTCAAACCACCCTCACGCGCTATCCGGGCGCTTATCACGGGTTCTTGATGAGATCAGATGCCACCGCCCGCGGAAGGCTGGCGATCGCGGAAGTCGGCGGGCTCTTGCGCGCGAAATTCGCTCATCCGCTGCGCTTCTAACCACTCGAACGGGTCTCCCGATCACCGGACATCCGGCAGTTCGTCAAGCGGATCAAGCCACAGAATCAGATCAACCGAGAAACAGGAGACGAGATGCTCACCGATCAGCGCCGTTTGGAGCTGTCCGACGTCCTGCGCCCAGCCGCGAAGCCGATTGAGATCGACAGCGTCTACACCGATGATCAACGCGACCGACTGCTCGACGTCGTCCGCACCCGGGGGCCGTGGAAGTTGATCATCGCTCAGCATTTCGCGTCGGCCGATGAGCTGATCGCGACGATGAGCGGCGCATTCCCCGAGGGCTTCACCCCCTCGCTGGATCTCTTCCTGACGCCCACCTTCCGGGGCTATCTCGCAAACTATGGAGCGGTGCTTCATCCCGAACTGCACGACTGCTTCTACAACGAGAAGTTTCTTCAGATGGCGAAGCGCTACTGGGACGCTGAGTACGCGAAGCCCGAATTGATGTTGTTCAACATCAACGGGCCCTGCGCCAACCGCGACCCCGGTCATCTGGATTCCCCGAGCTTCCGCGGCATCCGCCACGAGAACGCACCGACCTGGCTGTGCAGCGTGATGGGCAAGTCCGGTCTGTTCACCGACTATCTGATCAAGATGGCCCAGGTGATCACGTGGTTCTCGCTCGATGAGGGCAGCGGATTCACGTATTGGCCAGACGGTCCCCTCAAGGCGCCGCAGCGCCTGTTGCCCCCCGTTTACAACCGCGGCGTGGTGGTGCAGAACGAGATGATGGTGCACCGCGGGGAAGCCAACGGCCCACTCGATAAACAGACTCCCCCGGACCTGACGTTCGACACGGTGTTCACCGGTGATCCCGCCGACCGCGACCTGTGGCTGCTCAAGAACGGCGACGACGTGATCGCCCGCCACCACACCGATGAACTGCGCTTCCTGGTGCACTGGTCGGCCGAAGTGTTCTCCGACTACGACGAACTCAAGAAGAACATGGACGGTTCGGACGATCTGACCGCTGACAAGGCCATCGACATGATGGTCGACGACTTGAGCCGCAAGGGTGTCAAGCTCGACATTCCCGGCGAGCCGATGCACGATCCGGGCTTCATCGGCGCGCTCAACGCGGCCTACGACCTGGGCGGCCCGGCGATATACCCGGACGAGGCACCGATCAGCGCTTTCCAGCTCGCCTGAAAGTCGAGAACAGATGACTTGTGAATGCGCTGAGCAGATCGCCATCGATGGCGACGCTCCGTACGCCCGACGGCTGGCGAATCATCCACCGTCACTTCGACGTCCATATCACGATCGGTGACATCGACGTCCTCCGCCCAGGTTGAAGGGAACCTCAGCGCACCACCACTGAACTGGGTTCGCGCGGGTCGCCCATCATGCCGCGGTGCGACGGCGGCTGTCGACCGTCCTGGTCGGTGAGGCCGTACCGCTGTGCGATCTCCGCGCCGATCACCGTACGGCCGGACAGCTGGGCGAGATCGGGGTCGCGATACAGGGCGTTGATCACATGTCCGGTGAATTCGGGGGTTTCGGCGTGCTCGGCCGTTTTCGCGAGCGCCTCCGGATGGCCGTCAAACGCGGCACGGAAGCGCTCGGTGAGCAGGATGCCCATCCAGATCGACACCGTGGCCACCCCGGTGTCGCGGAAGTCGACCGCCATGTCGGCGGCCATCTTGTCGACGCCGGCCTTCTGGGCGCCGTAGGCCGGACCGTGCATGTAGCACACCGACCCCGGCGACGAGGTGAACGCGATCAGACCTCGGCCTCTACCCACCAGCAGCGGCGCGGCATGCCATGACGCGACGTACGCCGACCGCAGCCCGACGTCAAGAACATCGGCGAGTTCGAGTGTCTTCTCCCAGAACGGCTTTGGATTGACCAGCTCGTCGGATATGGCTGCGGCGTTGTTCACCAAGAGGTCCAACCCGCCGTTTTCCTCGTCGACGCGCCTGAACAACCCGGCTACCGCGTCGTCGTCGCGGTGGTCGACGTTCACGGCGATACCGCCGTCACCCGGGTCGCGCACGGTCCTGCCGGTCAGATACACCCGCCACCCGTCAGCGACAAGCGCGGCCGCGATGCCGCGTCCCGCGCCGCGACTGGCACCCGTCACGACCGCCACCGGCGGAATGTCCTTCATAGGGTCGAAGTTACGTGCTCACCCGCGCTGATTCATCGACCACCGGCAGATCGCCGGTGCGGACCGCGTCGATGATGGAGTCGTTCAGCGCTGAGCAGGCCAGGAACAGGCCGCGCTCCGCGTGCTCGGTCAAGTGCTCGGCGTCGCGGCGTTCCAGACAGCGGGCCGAGGCGTCCGCATTCCACTGCACGCTGGTTTGATTCCAGCTGCTTTTTCGCGCCTGCACGCACGCACCGCACCGGCGGCAGCCCACCGGCACCATCGGAGCATCGGCGAGTCGGTTGTCGGGCCGAACGGCCATCAGACGCTTCCCGACCTCGCCGCTTGAGCGCTGATGTTCTCGTCGACGACCTTCATCCACTCCTCGTACGGGCTGGTGGTGTCGAGTTCGTATTCGAAGCGGTCCACCATGTCAGGCTGGACATCGGCGGCATCGACGTAGAACTGCTCGTACCACCGGCGCAACTGGTAGACCGGCCCGTCCTCCTCGCACAGCAGCGGATTGTCGATGCGCGCCTTGTTCTTCCAGATCTCGACGTCCTGCTCGAAGCCCACCTTGACCCAATCGCCCAGCGCGATCGCCGATTGCAGCGCCGCATCACCGGGCAGCGCCTCCGACTTCTTGACGATGATGCCGTACTGCAGCACAAAGGAATTGGCGTCAATCGGATAGTGGCAGTTGATGAGGATGGTGTTCTGATCGTCGTTCTCGAAGTGGTAGGTCAGGTCGTCGATCATGAACGACGGGCCGAAGTACGAGGCCACCGAGGTCGTACCGAGCAGCCGAGGCTGTCCCTCGGGATCCGGGATGTCCCCGCGCGAGCCACCGTTCATGTACTGCGTGGCGACGTGGCCTTCGAAGATGTTCTTGAAGTGCGTTGGCAGCGAACCGTGGATGTAGAAGAAGTGCGCCATGTCGACGACGTTGTCGATGATCTCGCGGCAGTTGGTGTTGACGACGGTGGTGTACCAATGCCAGTCGGTCCAGTCGTCACTCGTCGCACCCTCGATCCGCGGAATCGCGACCTCGGCGGGCGGCGGATTCTTCTCGGGGTCGTTCCAGACGAACAGCATGCCGTCCTGTTCGAGGGTGGTCCACGTCGCGGTGCGGGCCAGCCTCGGCGTCCGCTTGCTGTAGGGCACCTTCTTGCATCGGCCGTCGCCGCCCCACCGCCAGTCGTGGAACGGGCAGGCGATCTCGTCGCCCTTCACGGTGCCTTGGCTGAGGTCCCCGCCCATGTGACGGCAGTAGCCGTCGAGCACATTGATCTTGCCGTCGCCGCTGCGGAACACCACCAGCTTCTGGCCGAAGGCGCTCACCGAGTGTGGCTCGCCGTCGCCGAAGTCCCTGGTCAGTCCCAGGCAGTGCCATCCGCGCGCAAATCTGGTCGGTGCTGCTGCGGCTTCGATCTGCCGAATCTCGTCGGTTTCTGCGGTCCCTGGCTGCGACGTCATACCCTCGTTCTACGCCCGCGTTCCCGCTTGTGGAGCGAATCGTCCCGCTGGGAGGGATGATCCGCCGCACCAGCGATTGTCCCGACCTACTGTCGAAGCCGTGACGACTGCTGCGCCCGCCACCGTTCCCGCCGGGATGCCCCCGCGCGATACGTCCGTCGATCTGCTCGTGGTGGGTTCGGGCACCGGTATGGCCGCCGCGCTGGCGGCCGCCGAGCAGGGACTCAAGGTGCTGATCGTCGAGAAATCGTCATACGTCGGCGGTTCCACCGCGAGGTCCGGCGGCGCCCTGTGGATTCCCGCGAGCCCGGTGCTCGAGGAGTACGGAGCCGGGGACACCGCAGAGAAGGCACGGACCTACCTGGACGCGGTCGTGGCCGGCACCGCTCCGCCGCAGCGGTCGGTGGAGTTCGTCGCCCACCTGGCGGCGACGGTCCAGATGTTGCGACGCACCACGCCCATGCGGTTCACGTGGGCGCGCGACTACTCCGACTACCACCCCGAGCTCCCCGGCGGAAGTGCCGACGGGCGGACGTGTGAGTGCAGGCCGTTCAACACCTCGCTCCTCGGCCGATACCGCTCGTTGCTGCGCCCGGGGTTGATGGAGCCGACGATCCCGATGCCGACCACGAGCGCGGACTATCGCTGGATGAACCTGATGGTCCGGGTACCACGAAAAGGCCTGCCGCTCATCGTCAAACGGCTGGCCCAGGGCGTCGGCGGCTTGATGCTCGGCCGGCGGTACACCGCGGGCGGACAAGCGTTGGCCGCAGGTTTGTTCGCAGGCGTCCTGCGCGCGGGCATCGGTGTGTGGACGCAGACCACGCTGGTCCGACTGATCACCGACGGTGACCGGGTCACCGGCGCCGTCGTCGCACACGAGGGGCGCGAGGTCACCGTCGATGCACGACGCGGCGTCGTGCTGGCCGCGGGCGGCTTCGACCACAACATGGACATGCGGTGGAAGTTCCAGTCCGAATCACTCGGCGAGCACACCAGCCTCGGCGCGGAAACCAACACCGGCGACGCCATCCGCATCGCCCAAGATGCCGGTGCCGGGATCGACTTGATGGATCAGGCCTGGTGGTTCCCTGCGGTGGCGCCGCTGCCGGGGGCGGATCCGCTGGTGATGCTCGCCGAACGATCCCTGCCGGGCTCGCTGATCGTCGACCAGACGGGTCAGCGGTTCACCAACGAGTCGTCCGATTACATGTCCTTCGGCCAGTGCGTGCTCGAAAGGGAGCGTGCCGGTAATCCTGTCGAGTCCATGTGGATCGTTTTCGATCAGCAGTACCGCAACAGCTATGTCTTTGCCGCGGACCGCTTTCCGCGCATGAGTCTGCCGCAGGCGTGGTACGACGCGGGGATTGCCTACCGCTCCGAGGATCTGGCCGAACTCGGGCGCATGATGAAGGTGCCCGAGTCGCAGTTCGTCGCCACAGTCGTCCGATTCAACGAGATGTCGCGCGCCGGAGACGATTCCGACTTCGGCCGCGGACGCAGCGCGTACGACCGCTACTACGGCGACCCCACGATCACCCCGAACCCGAATCTGCGCCCGCTCGACCGGGGCCCGTTCTATGCGGTCAAGATGGCGCTCAGCGACCTGGGTACGTGCGGCGGCCTGCGCGCCGACGAACGCGCCCGGGTGCTGCGCGAAGACGGTTCCGCCATTCCAGGGCTGTATGCGATCGGCAACACCGCCGCCAACGCGTTCGGCGCCACCTATCCCGGTGCGGGCGCGACGATCGCGCAGGGTCTCGTATACGGCTACATCGCGGCCCTCGATGCGGCCGCCGCGACCTAGTCACACGTCGTCGGCTTCAGCCTTCTTCTCGATCTCGTACCAGTATTCCGGTGTGGGCCAAGGGACTTTCGTCCGTCCGCCGTCGCCGACGCGCGGAAACTCGGCTTCGGCCTCGTCGAGCTCTTTAATCATCTTCAGGGTCAGCTCACGCTCGTTCGCGTAGTACCGCTCGGCCCAGTTCAACGCAACCCGCGCATACGCCCATGTCGTGTCGGCTTTGGCCCACTTCGCGTCCTTGGCTGCGCTCCGATACATCTCGTCAGCCCAGGCGAGGTGCTCCTGCAAGATCTCCTTGAGCCTCGCGGGATTAGTGAGATGCCCCAACGTCACTCGCAGCAGAGGAGTGTGCTTGAGAACGGGAGGGTCGAGTGGCGCATCGTTCGCCCACCGCGTGACGGCGTCCAGGCCGGCCTCAGTGATTTTGTACAGCCTCCGACTACGGGCGCCACTGCTGTTGTCGAACCGAGATGTCACCAGGCCGAGTTGCTCGAGCTTCTTGAGTTCTGAGTAGATCTGGCTGTAGGCGGGGCTTCCGTAGAAAAAGCGCATGCTCCAGTCGATCCACTTTCGGATGTCGTAGCCCGAAAGCTCGTACTCGTAGGAGAGCATGCCCAACAACGCCCAGCTGGTCGCCGCGAGATTCGGCTTCCCCTGGTCGTCGCCGCTTTTCACCTGCTCAGACTAACAACACAGGTCACAGCTAGGCGTGTACTCACCACTGGGCGGGACACCGCGTTGCGGACCGCTTGCGCTGCGGCCAAGGTGTACCACGAACACGAGCCAAGGGGTCCAGATGTCGAGCGACGCACACGAACGGCTGACTGCGTCCGTTCGTCGACTGATCGACGCCACCATTCGCACTGAAGTCGACCTGGCCGCCATCGCCGACGCAGCCGACAAGATCGACGCGGCGACAGCCCGTTTGAGCGACTCCCTGCTTCCGGGATCGTTCGGCGTGCAAACCACCCCCGACGGGCGCTCCATCGCGTTGGGCAACGTGGTGATCGGCCGTCGAAATCCGATCGCGCCTCCCTTGGTCGTCGACCATGACGCCGATGGCGCAGTACACACCGACTTCGTGCTCGGTGCCGCGTACGAAGGGCCGCCGGGGCACGTACACGGGGGAATCTGCGCGCTGATCCTCGACCATGTTCTCGGCGCCACCGCGCACAAACCAGACCAGCCCGCCGTCACCGGCACACTGACGCTGCGTTACGTCCGCGGCACACGTCTTGGCCAGCGCCTTCGCGCGCAGGCTCAGGTCGACCGAATCGACGGGACGAAGACCTTCGCGGTCGGCAGTATCTCCGACTCCGACGGCGTGACGGTCGAGGCAGAGGGCATCTTCATCCATCCGAAAAAGACTCCGGGGTGACAGGCCCACGGAGCGGGACAAACGGCTGACACCCCGGCGTTTTCACGCGAGTATCTGCCTATGCCTCTTCAGCGATACAACGATCGTCGAGTCCTGATCACCGGCGGCGGCTCCGGGATCGGTCAAGCAACCGTGCTGCGGATCTTGGACGAAGGCGGCCGGGTGGCAGCGGCGGACGTGAGCGAGTCCGGTTTGAAGGACACCGTGGCGAAGGCCGAGTCGCACCGAGACCGGCTGACGGCGGTGGTCCTCGACGTCTCCAGTGAGGAGTCGGTGAAGCAGGGCGTGGCCCAGGCCGTCGACGCGCTCGGGGGTCTCGACGCGCTGGTGAACGCGGCGGGGATATTGCGGTCGGTGCATTTCCTCGAAACCACGCTCGCCGATTTCGAACAGGTGCTGCGGATCAATCTGATCGGCACGTTCCTGATGACGCGAGAGGCCATCCCCGCGTTGCGCAACGGCACCGACCCTGCCGTCGTCAACTTCAGCTCCACCTCCGCGGCCTTCGCGCACCCCTACATGTCCGCTTACGCGGCGTCCAAGGGCGGGATTCAAGCGATGACCCACACGCTGGCGCTGGAGTTCGCGAAGGAGCGGATCCGGTTCAACTCGGTTCAGCCCGGCTCGATCTCCTCCGGAATGACCGACGGCACCGGCGAATCCAAACAGAGCATCGGTCCCGGACTGCCTGCAGACGCCGACTTCTCGCTGTTCGGCAAGATCATGCCGACCCTCCCGGTGGACGGCGGCGGCATGTTCGCCAACCCGGATGCCGTCGCCGCTGTGGTGGCGATGCTCGCCTCCTCGGATGCCTATTTTGTGACGGGGACCGAGGTGCGAGTCGACGGCGGAACCCACATGTAACGTGCTTCCAATGACGACCCCCGAGCGGCCCCTCCGCGTCATTCAGTGGACCACCGGCAACATCGGCCGACGATCGCTGCACGCGATCATCGGCCGCGACGACATGGAGCTTGTCGGCGTGTACGCCCACGGCGCCGACAAGGTGGGCGTCGATGCGGCCCAACTGTCGGGCTGGCCCGAACCCACCGGCATCAAAGCCACCAACGACATCGCGGAGCTCATCGCACTGAAGCCCGACGCCTGTTGTTACAACCCGTTGTGGCCCAGCGTCGACGAACTCGTCGCACTGCTCGAAGCCGGCGTGAACGTGTGCTCCAGCGCCGCCTGGATCACCGGCGGCAAGCAGACACCCGAGGATCTGGCGCGCATCCGGAAAGCCTGCGAGAAAGGCAATTCCACGATCTTCGGCAATGGCGCGCATCCCGGTATGACGAACATGGTGGGCATGGTGCTGTCGGGCTCGTGCGAGCGGGTCGACGAAATCCGGATCACCGAATCGGTCGACTGCTCGACATACGAGTCGGCGGGTACGCAGACGGCGATGGGCTTCTCGCAAGATCCCGACACCCCGGGTCTGGCCGAGAGTGTGCGACGCGAGAGCGAGGTGTTCGCCGAATCCGCCGCGATGATGGCCGATGCCATCGGCGCCAAGCTCGACAGAATGACGTTCGACGTGACCTTCACGCCCGCGACCGGCGACAGCGATCTGGGATTCATGCAGATCCCCTCGGGCACCGTCGGCGGTGTCATGGGCTATCACCGCGGCTGGGTGGGCGACAAGAACGTCGTCAGCGTCGGGTTCAACTGGATCATGGGCAGCCACGTCACCCCGCCCAAGCCGCTCGAACACGGTCACGTCATTCAGGTGTTCGGCCTGCCGAACATGCGCACGGTGCTGCATTGCCTGCCGCCCAAGGACTGGACCGAGCCCGGGTTCATGGGCCTCGGCATGATCTACACCGCGATGCCGGTGACCAACGCCGTGCCCGCAGTCGTTGCGGCCGCACCTGGCATCGTTACGCTCAAGGATCTCCCGCCGGTCACCGGCCGGGTCGCCCGCTAATCGACGGTCTGGACGACGACGCCGATGGCGCCGGCGCCGAGGTGAATCGACAACACCGGGCCCATATCGGCGACGGTGAGCGAATCGATCTGCGGTAGGCGCGCGGTCAGCGCGGCGCCCATTTCGTCTGCGCCGTCGTGATTGTCGACGTGGTGGACGGCGATCCTCGCACCGCCCTCGCCGACGATCTCCGCGACCCGCTCGACCATAGCGGTGTGCGCCTTGGTGAGTGTGCGCACCCGCTGATCCAGCACGAGCCGGCCGTCCACATCCAGACACAGCAGCGGCTTGAGCGACAGCGCCGTGCCCAGCCACGACGCGGCCGTGCCGATCCGTCCGCTGCGCCGCAGATTGTCCAGGCGGTGCACGACGATGCACGCGTGAGTGCGCGGCACTGCCGAACGGGCTTCCGCCTCAACGGTTTCCAGATCCTCGCCCGCTGCCGCCGCGTCTGCGGCGGCGCACGCGACAAATCCGACTCCCATCGCCGCCGATCGCGAATTGACCACGCGGACCGAGGGGCCGAACTCGCGGGCCGCTTGCACCGCCGTGCTGAAAGTGCTCGACAGCGCGGCCGAGAGGTGGACTGCGACGACACCGTCGCCGTTGCTGTCGGCCAGCGCCTGTCGGTACGTCTCGGTCAGCGCCGCCGGCGATGCCCCCGAGGTCGTCGCGCGGGGGCGGTCGTGAATGTCGTTGGGCACGTCGTCGATACCGTCTCGCAGATCGACGCCGTCGACCAGGACATGCAGCGGGACCTGACGGATGTTGTTCTGCTTCAGCTCATCTGCGGTCAGGCGGGACGACGAGTCCGTCACCACGATTACCGACATGCCACGCCGGCCTCCGCGAGCGCCTTGAGCATCAGGTCGGCCACGGCCTGGTGTGCTTCGAAATTCCAGTGAATGCCGTCTGGATTCCCCCGGCCGCTCATGACCTCGTCGCCGACCGCGGCCTTGAGGTCGACGAGGGGAATGCCGTGTTCGGCCGCCCATGCGGTGATCGCCTTCACCGTGCCTTCGCGGCCGTGGTGCGCCTTTCCGTAGGTCTCGGCGATGTGCACCGAAGGCAACGACGCCACCACCGGGATTCCGGGGCGGTTGAAATCGATGGCGCCACGCGTCATCTCGAGGTATTCGACCGAGACGTGCGGCGGCAGTGCCGCACGGGACACCGGCGACAGGCGCGGCTGCAGCCAGCCGTACCCGTCGCGCGCCCAGCGCCGCAGCCACGCCGGACGGATGTACCGGATCAGCTCGCGCAACGCGGTGGGCAGCGGCGACGGCAGCGAATCCATTCCGCCTGTCGCGAACACCACCGCACCAGCACGCGGCAACGCCGCCCAGGCCCGCGGATCCTGGGTGGCCGCCCACCAGACGTCGCGGCAGGTCCAGCCGATCCGGCCGATCAGTTCGACATCCCAATCAAGTTGGGCAGCAACGATATTAGGCCATATTCGCGGATCGTCAGACGGGAGCCCGCCGGTCGGACCGTAGTAGGACAGCGAGTCGCAGAACAGCAGCAGCGTCGGACGGGCGGGATCAGAGGACATCATTGGCAACCTGCGCCGAGGCGTTCCAGACGTCGAGCCGCCAGCCAATGTCCGCCGGCGCGGCGTTGACGTCGCTGTGCGCGGACAACTGCACCCAGCTGCAGTTGCCCATGCCGCCGAGGATCGGCCAGTTGTCGACGGGCAAACCGAGCAACGCCGCGGTCAGCGCGGCGATCAGCCCACCGTGGGCGACGAGCACCACCGGCCGTTCTGGATCGTCGACCCCCCAATCCGCCTGCTCGGCGAGCAGCTCATTCACCAGTGGCATGCTGCGCACGGCCACGTCGACCCGGCTCTCGCCGCCGTGCGGTGCCCAGCGGGCGTTCTCGCGCCACGCCAGCCGGGCGCCCGGAGCCCGGGCGTCGACCTCGAGATGCGTCAATCCCTGCCAGTCGCCGAGGTGCGTCTCGCGAAGCCGAGTGTCCACCTGCACCGGCATTCCGGCACGCTCCCCCAGGCTGACTGCGGTGTCCAGCGCCCGTCGCAGGTCGGATGACACGATCAGCAACGGCTGCCGCTTGGCCAGCACCTCGGCCGCGGCAACGGCCTGGTCCCGGCCCAGGTCGGACAGGTCGGTGTCCAGTTGGCCCTGCATGCGGCTGCCCGCGTTGTACTCGGTCTGCCCGTGACGCAGCATCACCAGTCGGCGGATCCTCACGGCTCGCGATCCTCTGCTCTTCGCGCAAGCGGCTCATCGCCATCCAGCTCCACTGTCAGCACCGGGCAGTCACGCCACAGCCGATCCAGCGCATAGAAGTCGCGCTCGTCCTGATGCTGGATGTGCACGACGATGTCGACGAAATCGAGCAGCGTCCACCGTCCCTCACGCCCGCCTTCCCGCCGGGCCGGCTTGTGCCCCGCAAGCCGCATTTTCTCCTCGACCTCGTCGACGATCGCGTTGACCTGCCGCTCGTTGGACGCTGACGCGATGACGAAGCAGTCGGTGATGACCAGCTGCCCCGAAACGTCGATCACGATGACGTCCTCGGCGAGCTTGGCCGACGCCGCCCGCGCGGCCACCGTCGCCATGTCGATCGCCTCTTGGGATGCGCTCATCGGGTGGACTCCTCCGTCAACGAATTGGCCTCGTACAGCTTGCGTTTGGCCACGTACTGCACCACGCCGTCGGGCACCAGATACCAGATGGGCCTGCCCTTTTCGGCGCGCTTGCGGCAGTCGGTCGACGAGATGGCCAGCGCGGGGACCTCCACGAGACTCAGCGCTTCAGGGGGCAGCTCGGCCATGGCCGCCTTGATGTGCTGACCGTCGAGCTCGTAGCCGGGCCGGCTGACTCCGACGAATTTGGCGATGGAGAACATCTCCTCCCAGTTCTGCCAGGACAGAATCGATGCCAGCGCGTCGGCTCCGGTGATGAAGTACAGGTCCGCGTCCGGGTTGAGCGCATGCAGGTCGCGCAGGGTGTCTTTGGTGTAGGTCGGACCGCCGCGGTCGATGTCGACGCGGCTGACCGAGAACCTCGGGTTGGACGCGGTGGCGATGACGGTCATCAAATAACGGTCCTCGGCGGCGGTGACGTGGCGGTGATGCTTCTGCCACGGCTGGCCGGTCGGGACGAACACCACCTCATCGAGCTCGAACAAGTCGGTGACCTCGCTGGCTGCGACCAGGTGGCCGTTGTGGATGGGATCGAACGTCCCACCCATCACGCCCAACCTTCGTCGCGAAACCACGATTGACCAGCTTACTTCCCGCGTCGAGCGTGGGCTTGACGCACGGTTTCGGCCCTTGGGGTCTAGGGGTCGATGCAACAGTCTCTGATTCGTGTGGAGGCGTGTTGCGTTGTCTGTTTTGACTTTGAGCTCTGTTGTTCGTCAGTTCTGGAGGCATGTCAGTGATGGCCATACTGTCGAGGAGGCAAGCTGGGCTGTCGGCGTGTCGAGGCGCACGGGATTTCGCTGGTTCCGCGACGCTGGCGGGGTGAAACCACGATCGGTAGTGCCCAGCTCATCGGGCCTGAAGCCGCGGATGACGCTGCAGGATCGGATTCAGATCGAAATCGGCGTGGCGACCAATGAGTCGCTGCGTGCGATTGGTAGCCGGCTGTTACCTCCTCGGCCGGCGTCGACAATCAAACGCGAAATCGACAACAACGGCCGACACACCGTCGATCACCCGGACCGCAACTCAGGGTATCGGCGAAAGCATGCGTTCGGGGCACGCCAGAGTGGCCGCAGCGCCGCGGGGGGCTACTGCGCGCTGACGGCGCAGGCATACTCTGATCGGCGGGCGCGTCGCCCGAAAGCGGGCAAGCTGGCTGTTAGCGAAGCTGCACGATGAAGTGCAGGCCCGGCTGCTCGACGAGCACAGTCCCAAGCAGATCGCCAAGCGGTTGGTGCTGGATTTTCCCGACGATGTGGAGATGCGGGTGTCGCACGAAACCATCTACACCTCGATTTATGTCCAGGGCAAAGGCAGTCTGCGTCGCGAACTGCATACCTGTCTGCGCACCGGGCGAGCGTTGCGTAAGCCCCAGCGCCGCCCGATGAACGCCGTGGTCGCATCCGCGACATGGTCAACATCAGTGAGCGTCCACCCGAGGTTGAAGACCGCGCGGTGCCCGGGCATTGGGAGGGCGATCTGATCCTGGGCAGTACTGCCTCGGGTTCAGCGATTGGCACCGTGGTCGAACGGATGACCCGGTTTGTGATGTTGCTGCATCTGCCCGACGATCACACCGCGGTGGCCGTGCAGGAAGCGATCGTGGCGAAAATGGCGCAACTGCCGTTGATCCTGCGCAAAACACTGACCTGGGATCAGGGCAGCGAGATGGCCAACCATGCGGCGATCGCCCAAGCCGCCGAGCTCAATATTTACTTCTGCGATCCGCACTCCCCGTGGCAGCGCGGCACCAATGAGAACACCAACGGCCTACTGCGCCAATACTTTGCCAAAGGCACCGACCTATCGGTCTTTCCGGCCGATTACCTCGACTACGTCGCGACCAAACTCAACCGCCGGCCCCGCGAAACCTTGAGCTGGAAAACACCCGCCGAAGCCCTCGACGAACTACTGTCCAACCCGTCCAAACCACCCGCTGTTGCATCTACCGCTTGAAACCGCCGCCGACAAGGTGTGCGGGTAACCCACGTTCGCGCCGAACCTAGACCGGCAGCAGCGCATCGATGACCGAGGCGAGCTGCTTGGCGGACCTGCATTCGTGCATGGTGATGACGTCCTGATAGCGCGGCACCGCCGAATCACCGCTGCCCCACAGATGCCGCGGCTCGGGGTTGAGCCAGTGTGCGTGCCTGCTGGAGTTGACCATGTGCGCCAGCAGATCGATCTCGGGGTTGCGGTAGTTGTTGCGCCCGTCGCCGAGCACCAGCAGGGAGCTGCGCGGCGACAGCACATTCGGCCAGGTGTTCATGAACGAGACGAACGCGTGCCCGTAGTCGGAATGTCCGTCTCGGGTGTACACCCCCGCTTCGCGGGTGATGCGCTGCACGGCGACGGCCAGGTCGGCGTCCGGCCCGAACAACTCGGTCACCTCGTCGGTGGTGTCTATGAAGGCAAAGACGCGGACCCTACTGAACTGCTGGCGCAGCGCGTGCACGAGCATCAACGTGAAATGGCTGAAACCGGCGACCGACCCGGATACGTCGCACAGCACCACCAGTTCGGGCCGCGCCGGATGCGGCTTCTTGAGCACCACGTCGATCGGCACGCCGCCGGTGGACATCGATTTGCGCAGGGTCTTACGCAGATCGATCTCACCTTGCCGCGCCCGGCGCCGCCGGGCGGCCAGCCGGGTCGCCAACGTGCGGGCCAGCGGCTTCACCACGCGTTGCATCTGACGCAGCTGTTCGCCGGAGGCACGCAGGAACTCGACGTTCTCCGCGAGCTGCGGCACGCCGTACATCTGCACATGGTCGCGGCCCAGCTGTTCAGCGGTGCGACGTTTGGTTTCCGCTTCGACCATTCGACGCAGTTGGTTGATGCGTTGCGCCGCCATCGCTTTGGCGATCTGCTCCTGTGTCGGCGTCGGTTCGTCGCCGTAGGGGGCGAGCAGGCCGGCCAGCAGCCGCCCTTCCAGGTCGTCGAGGTTCATGGCCTTGAGCGCCTGATACGACGAATAAGACGGGCCGCGGCTGGAGTTGTACCGCCCGTGCGCCTCGACGATCTGGGCGATCATTCGCTGGAGCCGCTCGTCCAGATTGGCCAGGTCCTCGTTGGCTTCCAACAGGTCCAACAGCGCCTGCCGCATGGCGTCGACATCCTCGGGCGGCAGTCCCTCGGGCTCGCCACCCGTTTCGTCGTCATCGTCGACGAAGACCGTCTTCGCGCCCAGCGCCGCGGGGAACCACAGATCGAACATCGCGTCGTAGGTCTCGCGGTGATCGGGGCGGCGCAGCACCGCGCATGCGAGACCCTCGCGCAGTTGTTCCCGACTCTGCAGGCCCAGTACCGACATCACCCGCCCGGCATCGACGGTTTCCGACGGGCCCACCGAAATCCCCTGCCCGCGCAGCGCTTCCACGAACTCAACCAGATGGCCGGGAATTCCGTGCGGCGCCAATGGCTGCGGTGGACGGGTTCGGCGGACGGCCATCAGTTGAGCCTTAACTCTCCGGACGCTTTGACTTGATCGGATTGGTGTTTGAGCACCACTCCGAGAGTCGCCGCGATGGTCGCGTCGCTGATCGTGTCCAGCCCCAGTGCCAGCAGCGTGCGGGCCCAGTCGATGGTCTCGGCCACCGACGGGAGCTTCTTGAGCTGCATTCCGCGCAGCACGCCGATGATGCGAACCAGTTCCTCGGCGAGGTGTTCGGGAAGTTCGGGCACGCGGGACAACAGGATGCGCCGTTCCAGCTCGGCATCGGGAAAGTCGATGTGCAGGAACAGGCACCGGCGCTTGAGCGCCTCCGACAGTTCGCGCGTCGCGTTCGAGGTCAGCACGACGAACGGCTTGCGCTCGGCGACGATGGTGCCGAGTTCCGGGACGGTGACTGCAAAGTCGCTCAATACCTCCAGCAGCAGACCCTCGATCTCGATGTCCGCCTTGTCGGTCTCGTCGATCAGCAGGACCGTCGGCTCGGTGCGGCGGATCGCCGTCAGTAGCGGACGCGTCAGCAGGAACTCTTCGCTGAACACATCGGTTTTAGTCTGGTCCCAGTCACCAGAGCCGGCCTGGATGCGCAGGATCTGCTTGGCGTGGTTCCACTCGTAGAGCGCGCGGGCCTCGTCGACGCCCTCGTAGCACTGCAGCCGCACCAGACCTGATCCGGTCGCCTGCGCGACCGCGCGGGCCAGTTCAGTCTTACCCACACCGGCGGGACCCTCGACCAACAACGGCTTGCCCAGCCGGTCGGCGAGGAATACCGCTGTGGCGGTTGCGGTGTCGGGAAGGTAGCCGGTCTCGGCGAGCTTCTTGCCGACATCGTCGATGTCGGCGAACAACGGTGCTGGGCGTGCGGGGACGCTCACTCGGCTACTCCTAATCAGGCGGGACGGGTCTGGCCGTCGCCCCACACAATCCACTTGGTCGATGTCAGTTCGGGCAGGCCCATCGGGCCCCTGGCGTGCAGCTTCTGGGTGGAGATGCCGATCTCGGCGCCGAACCCGAATTGCTCACCGTCGGTGAACGCAGTCGATGCGTTCACCATCACTGCCGCGGCGTCCACCCGTTCGGTGAACCGTTGTGCAGCAGCAAGATTCGTCGTCACGATGGCTTCGGTATGCCCGGTGCCGTATTCGTTGACGTGCTCGATCGCGGCGTCGATACCGTCGACCACCGCGACGGCGATGTCCATCGACAGGAACTCCGTGCGCAGTTCGTCGTCCGAAGGATTCTCGTGCAGCGTGACGCCCGCGTCACGCAGCGCTTTCGTCAGCCGCGGCAGTGCGGTGTCGGCGATCGCGGCGTCGATCAACAGCGATTCGGCGGCATTGCACACGCTGGGCCTGCGCGTCTTGGCGTTGAGCAGAATGCGTTCGGCGACATCGAGATCGGCCGACTCATGCACGTACACATGGCAATTGCCGACTCCGGTTTCGATGGTGGGGACCATCGCGTCGCGCACCACCGCGTCGATCAGTCCTGCTCCACCGCGCGGGATCACGACATCGACGAGACCGCGGGCCTGGATCAGATGCGTGACGCTGGCGCGGTCAGCGCTGGGAAGCAGCTGGACCACGTCGGGTTCGAGCCCCTCACCGACCATCGCTGCCCGCAGCGCGGTGACGAGCGCTTCGTTGGACTGGGCCGCCGACGAGCTTCCGCGCAGCAGCACCGAATTGCCGGACTTCAGGGTCAACCCGAACGCGTCGACCGTGACGTTGGGCCTGCCTTCGTAGACGATGCCGACGACGCCGAGCGGAACGCGCTGCTGGCGCAATTGCAGGCCGTTCGGCAGCGTGCGCCCGCGCAGCACCTCGCCGATGGGGTCGGGCAGCCCGGCGACCTGTCGCAGTCCGGCGGCGATGCCGTCCACGCGCTGAGGGTTCAGTGCAAGCCTGTCGAGCATGGCGTCCGGTGTGCCCGCGGCCCTGGCAGCCTCGAGATCGCGCTCGTTGGCGGCGAGGATCTCGTGCATCCGTGCAAGCACTGCGTCCGCCGCGGCATGCAGCGCGCGGTTCTTGGTTTCGGTGGACAGCGTGGCCAGGGTGCGAGCCGCGACGCGGGCCCGGCGGGCGGCGTCGTGGACCTGCGAGCGCAAGTCGGAAAGCGCTGGGGCCTGCACACTCATTGAGCCAGCGTATCGAACCTCTCTTGGCAGTTCGACACGTGTCAGGTAGCGGGCCTGGGCTAGCTTGGCTGTTATGGCCGCACGGGTCTGTGTCGTGGGCAGTGTCAACGCCGATTTGACGTTCACCGTGAACGCATTACCGCGGCCCGGCCAAACGGTTCTGGCATCGGGGCTGCAGTCGTCACCAGGGGGCAAAGGCGGCAACCAGGCGGTGGCCGCGGCCCGGGCGGGGGCCTCGGTGCAGCTGGTCGCCGCGCTCGGCAGCGACTCGGCCGCCGAGCAGTTGCGCGCACACCTGTCCGCCAACGACGTCGGGCTCGACGGGGTGGTGTCGATGGCCGGGCCCAGCGGCACGGCGGTGATCGTCGTGGACGCCGCGGCCGAGAACAACATCGTGGTCGCCCCCGGGGCCAACGCCAAGTTGTCCGTCGACTCCGCCGATATCCAGGCCGTCATCGCCGACAGTGACGTCGTCCTGCTGCAGCTCGAGATTCCGATCGCCACCGCGATCGCCGCCGCACGCATCGCCCGGGCCGCCGGGGCGACAGTCATCGTCAACGCCTCCCCGTCCGGCGCGCGGCCGCACGATCTGCTCGCGCTGTCCGAACTGGCCGACGTCGTCGTCGTCAACGAAGCGGAAGCTCGTGAATGGCACTGGCCCGTCGCCCATCTTGTGATCACCCGGGGCAGGCGGGGCGCGAGTTACCTCGGCCAGGACGAACGCTTCGACGTCCCGGCGCCGCGGGTCGCGCCCGTCGACACCACGGGTGCAGGCGACGTCTTCGCCGGCGTGCTGGCCGCCGGTTGGCCGACCGGCCACGAGGTCGCGCTGCGCCGGGCATGCGCGGCCGGGGCCCTGTCGACGCTGGTGCCGGGCGCGGGCGACTGCGCGCCGTACGCCGAGGCCATCGATGACGCGGTTTCCAACAGAAAAGCGAGCGAGGGACATCTATGACGAAGACCGGGCCACCGCGGCCACCCGAGGGCGACTGGCTGGGCACCCCGTACCTGCGCTTCACCCGCGAGGGGGCGTTCGGCGTGTGCACGCTGGACCGGCCCGAGGCGCGCAACGCGATGACACCCGCGATGTACTTCGGTATTCGGTACGCGGTCAGGCACGTCGACGCCGACCCGGATCTGGCCGGCTTGCTGATCACCGGCACCGGTGACGTATTCGCGCCCGGCGGCGACATGGGCGGCGGCGACGGCAGCGACAATTGGCTGACGTTCGGTTCGGCGCTGGGCATGGACGTCACGCCGTTCGAGACGCTGCGCCAGTCGGTGAAGCCCGTGGTCTCGGCGGTGAACGGGTTGTGTCAGGGCGGCGGGTTGCAGATCGCGCTGTGCAGTGACATGACGGTGGTGAGCGATCGGGCGACGTTCCGGGTGCCCGAGCTGCTGCGCGGTATCGCCGACACCTACTACAGCCAGATGCTGGCGCGCCTGATCGGTCCGGTCCGCACCCGCGATCTGATGTTCACCGGCCGCACGCTGACCGCGCAGGAGGCCCACGAGTGGGGCATGGTCGCGCGGGTCGTCCCGCACGACGATCTGCTCGATGCAGCGCGCGAGGTGCTCGCCCAGTGCTGCCGGACCGCGCCCGGCGCCAGGGGCCTGGTCAAGTCGAGCCTGGACAACTATCTCGGCTTGTTCGACCGCATCGGCATGCAGGCCGGCATATCCGGGCCGGAGGCGATCGAGGGTTTCCTGTCTTTCAAGGAGCGGCGCTCGCCGAACTGGGTACACCCCGACCTGCGCATCGACGGCCGCCTCTGAGGGATTTCGGTGCGCGAACAGTCGCTGAGTGGCTGTTGCGAAATGCCGGTTGAGGTGTTTGGTGTTTTGAGGTCGGCACGAAACGATTGAGGTGTGGCTCGTTCGTATCGTCCGGTAGTGCGTGATCAGCAGTTCTTGTTGCCGCCGAATATGGCCGACTGGCTGGCCGATGATCATTTGGTGTGGTTCATCCTCGACTCGATCGAGCAGTTGGACACCTCGGCGTTTCACCAGCATCGGCGCACCGGTGGCGTCGGCCGCGCCGGCTATGACCCGGACATGTTGTTGGCCTTGCTGATCTACGCCTATGCCTCGGGGCAGCGGTCCTCGCGGCGCATCGAACGATTGTGTGCCGATCACGTCGCCTACCGGGTGCTGTGTGCTCAAGATCCGCCGGATCACACCACGATTGCCCGGTTCCGCGCCGACCACGACGACGCCGTGATCGACGTGTTCGCTCAGGTGCTGCGGATGTGTTCGCAGGCCGGGATGGTGCGGGTCGAATCGATCGCCATTGATGGCACCAAGATCGCGGCCAACGCGTCGATGTCGGCCAACCGCTCTCAGAAATGGGTGCGTGAGCAGGCCCGTCGGATCGCCGAGACCGCGGTCGGTGAGGCCGCCGCCGCCGACGCCGCCGAGGACGCCGCTGAAGCCGCGGTCGGTGGGCCGCCGGCCACACCGGCACCGGAGTTGACGACTCGGGCTGGACGGGCCGCGGCGATCAAGAAGGCGATGGCCGAGATCGCCGAACAGGACGCCCGCCATGAGGAGGCCGACGCCGCCGACGCCGAGCGTCAAGAGAAGTATCTGCAGCGTGTCGAGGCCGGCGAAGTCGTGGCCGGACCGCCGCCGGCCGGCGTCGACGAGGTCCGGTTGTGGCGGGCCCGGCTGGCCCGTCAACAGCAGCGGCTGGCCCCGCTGATCGGGGTGCGTGGGACTCGAGAAGCCCAGCAGCGCGGCGACATTCGCAAGCTGATACGCAAGGCCGAGGCGCGGCTGGCCGACGCCCAACGGCGTCAGGCAACGGGATTGGTCGATCGGCGTGGTTCAGCGGCGCGTCAACGTGCCTATTTTCAGACCCGCCGCGGCCCCAAGGGCGGACCGGTGGTCAATCTGACCGACCCGCAGGCCCGGTTGATGGTCCAAGGCTCAGGCAGCGGATCGGTGCAGGGCTACAACAGCCAGATCGTGTGCTCCGATGACCACCTCATCATCGGAGTGCACGTATCTCAAGATGCCAACGATCTGCATTGTTGGACACCGGCTTTGGCTGCGGCGATAACCCACACCGAGGCATTGGACAAGACGATCGGACTGGTCACGGCCGACAACGGCTACTTCACCGAAGACAACCTCACCAGCCCCGGCCCCGACCGGCTCATCGCACCCGGCACCGGGAAAGACGTCCACCACGACGCCAAACACCACCCCACCCAGGGACCCCCACCGCCGAACCTCTCACCCGCAGACGCGATGCGCCACACGCTCAAAGATCCTGCTCAGGCACGACGATACAAACGCCGATCAGCGACCGTAGAACCGGTCATCGGACATCTCAAAGACCGCATCGGCCTACGCCGCTACGCCCGCCGCGGACTGGCAGCTGTCACCGCCGAACTCCACCTGGCCGCCGCAGCGCTCAACCTCACCCGCTTGTACGCAGCCACGGCCGGGTAACCCCCCGGACGGCGCCACCCACTATCACCAGTGCCGGCCATCGTCAGCCATCGGCATTTCGCAACAGCCACTGAGCGATTATTTGCGCACCGAAATCGCCTTCCCTTTAGTTCAGTATTTTCTGAATACAGAAACTGATGTACTGTCTATCCCATGCAGACGGTGACTCACAGCGATGCGCTCTCACGGTTCGGCTACGCACTGTCCGATCCGACCCGCGCCGAAATCCTGCTGATGCTGCGCGACGCACCGGGCTATCCGTCCGACCTGGCCGACAAGATCGGGGTGTCGCGCCAGATCCTTTCCAACCACCTCGCCTGCCTGCGCGGGTGCGGTTTGGTGGTCGCCCAGCCCGAGGGGCGGCGCAGCCGCTACGAACTGGCCGACAAGCGGATCGCTCACGCCCTCAACGATCTGCTCGGCCTGGTCCTCGCTGTCGATCCGGCGTGCTGCCCCGCCGCCGAAACGGACGATTGCTGCTGATGACCGCGCTGACCGAGGCGCGGCGGGCAGTGCTGACCCGTCGGATCCGATTTCTGGTGGCCGCGACCATCGCCTACAACGTGGTCGAGGCGGTGGTGGCGCTGGCCGAAGGCACCAGAGTTTCGTCGTCGGCGCTCATCGGGTTCGGCCTCGACTCCGTTGTCGAGATCTCGTCGGCGGCTGCGGTCGCGTGGCAGTTCTCGGCCGCCGACCCGGAAGCGAGGGAGAAGAAGGCGCTGCGCTTCATCGCGTTCTCGTTCTTCGCGCTCGCGGCCTACGTCACGGTCGACGCGGTGCGCGCGTTGGCCGGCATCGGTGAGGCGCGCCCGTCGACCGTCGGCATAGTGCTTGCGGCGCTCAGTCTCGCAGTCATGCCGGTGCTGTCCTTGACCCAGCGGCGCACCGGCCGTGAACTCGGATCGCTCTCGGCCGTAGCGGATTCCAAGCAGACGCTGCTGTGCACGTACCTGTCGGCGATTCTGTTGACCGGCCTGCTGCTCAACAGCCTGCTCGGCTGGTCATGGGCCGATCCCGTCGCAGCGCTCGGTATCGCTGCGATCGCAGTGCGCGAAGGCGTCAACGCCTGGCGCGGAGATCCATGCTGTTCATGAATGACCTGAGAGGACCCAACTAAAATGGTCATGCCCACCATCGCCCTCGTGCTCTTCGCGGTGTTCGCGCTACTCGGATTCGGTTGGCGCAGTTGGGAACAGCGGCGGCGCACCGGATCCACCGGATTCCACGGCATCAGCGGCCGCCCGGGTTCGGTCGAGTGGTTCGCCGGGGTGGGATTCATCATCTCCATGGGTATCGCGGTCTTCGCGCCGATCCTGCAGATGCTCGGCGTGGTGGCGCCAGTGAGCTTTCTGCACGCACCGTGGATCCAGATCGCCGGCGCCGTCATCGCCGTGATCGGTATCGCGACCACCGTTTACGCGCAGCTGGACATGGGTGACTCGTGGCGGATCGGCGTCGACAAGAGCGAGACGACGACACTCGTGCGCACCGGCGTCTTCGGGTGGGTGCGCAACCCGATCTTCACCGCGATGATGACGTTCGGCCTCGGATTCGCCCTGATCACACCGAATCCGGTGGCCGTCGTCGGATTCGTCCTGCTGATCGTCACGATCGAGATTCAGGTCCGCGTGGTCGAGGAGCCCTACCTGCTGACCACGCACGGTCAGGCCTATCGTGATTATCTCGCCGGTGTCGGCCGGTTCATCCCCGGAGTGGGACGCGCTTAGTCCTCGGGGATTTCGCGTTCGATCTCGTCGAGCCAGATGCGCGCTGACATGTCCGACGGCGCCCGCCAGTCACCCCGCGGTGACAGCGATCCGCCGTGGGACACCTTCGGCCCGTTGGGCAGCGCCGACCGTTTGAACTGAGAGAAGGAGTAGTACCGCTGCGCGAACACCTGCAGCCAGTGACGAATCTCCTTCAGCGAGTACGCGGGCCGCTTATCCAGCGGGAAGCCGGACGGCCAGTCGCCGCGCTCAGGATCACTCCACGCGTGCCACGCCATGAATGCGATCTTCGATGGCCTAAACCCGTAGCGCAGCACGCTGAACAGCGAGAAGTCCTGCAGCACATACGGTCCGACTTTGGCCTCGCTGCTCTGGATCTCCTCGTCCTCACCGCTGGGCACCAGTTCCGGCGTGATCTCGGTGTCGAGCACCGACTGCAGCACCTCGTTGACGGTGTCGTCGAATTGGTTCGATGAGATGACCCACCGGATCAAATGCTGAATCAGTGTCTTGGGCACTCCGCCGTTGACGTTGTAATGCGACATCTGGTCGCCGACGCCGTAGGTCGACCAGCCGAGTGCGAGCTCGGAGAGATCGCCTGTGCCCAGAACGATTCCGCCACGTTGGTTGGCCAACCGGAAAAGGTAGTCGGTGCGAAGACCCGCCTGCACGTTCTCGAAGGTGACGTCGTAGACCTTCTCACCACGCGCAAACGGATGATCCATCTCCTTGAGCATCAACTCGGCCGTTGACTTGATATCGATCTCGGCGAACGTGACTCCGAGGGCATCCGCTAGCCGGCTGGCATTGTTCTTGGTGTGCTCACCGGTCGCGAAGCCGGGCAGCGTGAACGCGAGAATGTCGCTGCGCGGCCGGTTTTCGCGATCCATGGCGCGGGCGGCGACGATCAGCGCGTGGGTCGAGTCCAGTCCGCCGGAGAGTCCGAGCACCACCTTGGGGTAGTCCAGCGCGCGCAGCCGCTGCTCCAGCCCGGCAACCTGGATGTTGTAGGCCTCGTAGCAGTCCTGTTCCAGCCGTGTGGGATCCGCGGGTACGAACGGGAACCGCTCCACCTCACGGAGCAAACCGATGTCCCCGGCAGGCGGATCAAGCGTGAACTCCACCCTCCGAAACGAGTCGGGGGTGATGCCCTCATGGATGCGGTTGTCGTCGAACGTGCCCATCCGGAGCCGCTCGGAGCGAATCAGTTCGAGGTCGACATCGGCCGTGGAGCGGCGCTCTCCCTTGGGAAAGCGTTCGGACTGCGCGAGGCAGATACCGTTCTCCCACACCATGGTCTGGCCGTCCCAAGCCAGGTCCGTGGTCGATTCGCCTTCACCGGCCGCGGCGTACACGTACGCGGCGAGGCAGCGCGCCGACGCGGAGCGGGCCAGCAGGCAGCGGTCGTCGGCGCGGCCGATCGTGATGGGGCTGCCGGACAGGTTGGCCAGCACCGTCGCACCCGCAAGCGCGGCCTTCGCGCTCGGCGGCACAGGCATGAACATGTCCTCGCAGATCTCGACGTGCAACACGAAGCCGGGCACGTCGATCGCGGTGAACAGCAGATCCGGACCGAACGGCGCATCCGAATCGCCGATCCTGATCGCGCCGCGGATGGCATCGCCCGCCGCGATTTGGCGCTTCTCGTAGAACTCGCGGTAAGTCGGCAGATAGGACTTGGGCACGACGCCGAGCACACGGCCGCGGTGGATCACGACCGCGGTGTTGTAGATCCGGTGCGCGTACCGCAGCGGTGCGCCCATCACGAGGACGGGCAGCAGGTCAGCCGACGCCGCCGTGATGTCCAGCAACGCATCCTCGACCGCGTCCAGCAGTGTGTCCTGCATCAGGATGTCCTCGATCGAGTATCCCGACAACGTCAGCTCCGGGAACACCGCCAGGCCGACCCCGTCGTCATGACAGCCCCGCGCGATCCGCAGCGCCGACTCCGCGTTGGCCGCGGGGTCGGCGAGGGTCGTCTGGTGGGTACAGGCGGCAACCCGGAAGAAACCCTGCCCGTACGCCGAGTAGAAATCCATGCTTCATTGTTGCCCGAAAACAGATCGGGGTATGCAAGTCCCCATGAGTGAGACTGCGCTGCTGGTCATCGACATGATGAACACCTATCAACACGAGGATGCCGAACCCCTGGCCGACAATGTCGCAAAGATCGTCGACCCGTTGGCGGAGCTGATCTCGCGGGCCCGCGACCGAGACGACGTCGACGTGATCTTCGTCAACGACAACTACGGCGACTTCACCGCAGACTTCGAGGACATCGTTCGCGCCGCACTCGACGGGGAACGCCCGGAGCTGGTGAAACCGATCGCGCCGGGAAAGGACAGCCTGCGAGTCACCAAGGTGCGCCACAGTGCGTTCTACGCCAGCTCGCTGGATTACCTGCTCGGCCGGCTCAAGTCCCAGCAGCTGATCATCACCGGGCAGGTGACCGAACAGTGCATCCTCTACAGCGCGCTCGACGCCTACGTGCGGCATTTCTCGTTCATCGTCCCCCCGGACTGCGTGGCGTACATCGATCCCGAACTCGGGGATGCCGCGCTGACCATGATGAACAAGAACATGCACGCCGAGTTGGTACCGGCTGAGAAGTGTCTGCGCTGACTCGGTGACCGGGTTGTTGGCCTTCCGTTCGCCCACCTGCACCACATCCGATTCGGCGATTTTTCCTGCGTCGCGCATCGTGAGTCGTCGACCTTTTGCCCGCGCGCCACCTGGAGGAATCGTGAATAAGCTTGCCGTGCAACGTCAGTCACGCCCCTTGCTCATGGAGCTGTCCGAACTCTTGAACGGCTTTCCGACGTTTTCCAGCCTGTCGTCGATCGCTGGCCTGCGGCCGTTCCTCGACAACAACCTGCTGCGAATGGAGGACGAGACCTGCGACGGCCGCTACGAGGTACGTGTCGAGCTCCCCGGAGTCGACCCGATCGAGGACGTCGAGGTCACCGTCCGCGACGGAGAGCTGACAATCAAGGCCGAGCGCACACAGTCGGCGGACACCGACGGTCGTTCGGAGTTCTCGTACGGATCGTTCGCGCGCACCATCCCGCTGCCCGTCGGCGCGGACGAGGACGACATCCACGCCACCTACGACCGCGGCATCCTCATCGTCTCCGTCGCTCTGTCCGACGACGCGCCGGTCGAGAAGTACGTCGAGGTCGTCGAAACGATCGTGGTCGACGAGGACGACGATGACGAGCACGACGAGCACGACGAGGATGCACAGGCTGAGCTCCCGGCCGGCGAGAATCAGGAGCAGCCCGTCGGCTGAACTACCCTGGACGGGGTGGACGCGCCCGAGCTCGTAGGCCTGCTGAGAGGTCGTCGGGTCGCGGTGCTCACCGGAGCGGGGATGTCCACGGATTCCGGAATTCCCGACTACCGCGGGCCCGATTCGCCGCCGAGCAACCCGATGACCATTCGGCAGTTCACGTCCGACCGCGAGTTTCGGCAGCGCTACTGGGCGCGGAACCACATCGGCTGGCGCCGCATGCACGAGACGATGCCCAATGCCGGACATCGGTCGCTGGCCGCACTCGAACGCGCGGGCGTCGTGTCCGGGCTGATCACCCAGAACGTCGATCTCCTGCACACCAAGGCCGGGAGCAGCAACGTCGTCAACCTGCACGGCACCTACGCCGGCGTGATCTGCCTGGACTGCGAGTTCACGATGCCGCGCGCCGCGCTCGCCGAACTTCTGGAAGCGGCCAACCCGGGCTTCCTCGAGCGGGCCGAGGCGGTGGGCGGCATCGCGGTGGCCCCGGACGCGGACGCCGTCGTCGGCGACACCGCGACGTTCACGATCGTCGACTGTCCCCGCTGCGGCGGCATGCTCAAGCCCGACATCGTCTACTTCGGTGAGAATGTGCCCAAAGAGCGAGTGGAGCAAGCGTATTCACTGGTCGAAGAGGCGGATGCCCTGCTGGTTGCGGGGTCGTCGCTGACGGTCTACTCCGGCTTCCGGTTCGTTCGTCATGCGGCGTCGCGGGGTATCCCGGTCGCGATCATCAACCGGGGACGCACACGCGGTGATGACCATGCGACGGTCAAGATCGACGCCGGCTGCTCGGAGCTGCTCGCGCTGTTGGCCGATGAACTGCCCACCGTCGCCAACTCCGCTTAGATGAAATGGTGTCCACAGACACCCAAGACGACGACGCCTCCTGGCTGCAGTCGCTGCTGGAGAGCCACCGGCCCGATACCGGACCCGTATCCGGCCGATGGGCCCTCGGCGTCGGCGACATGATCGCGAATCACTCGCTGACGCCGGGCAAGCTGCGCGGGCTGGTCCGCAAGCTCAACTACTTCGGTGGCGTCGCGATCAGCGAAGACGCCGTCGAGTTCGACGGCGACAAGGTCGAGTGGGCCGACGTCGAAGAGGTGCGCACCCAGAGCCTTATCGGGTACATGTTCACCGGCGGCCTGGACAGCCAGATCGACAGACTGCCGGTGCCGTGGTTCCCGTTCCGCAGAAAAGTGATCGGCGCCATCTCACGCGCGGCGCTCACGCTGCTGCTGGCCGCCGCGAAACAGCAGCTCGAGGGCGGCGCAATGGACATTCGCATACCCGCCGAAGTGCACTACCGCGGCATGTTGCGCTCCCGCGAGCTCGCGCCGGGCATGCTCGCAGCGTTGATACTCGCCGACCCCGCGGTGCGTGCGTGCTTCGAGGCGACGGCACAGGCGAACGGTGTGAACGTGGTGCCCGCGGAGGACGACGTCATGCAGGACGCCGACGAGCGGGCCGAGCAGATCAAGTCGATGCTGTCCCGCCTCCACTAGCGATTTGTGCACGAATTGGAGCGCTCACCGCTCCTGATCGTGCACAAATCGCAGCTAGACGGCGACCAGGTCGTCGGCGTGGACCGCGGGACGGCGCATCTCCGCGGGCAGATCCGACGTCGACCGGCCCAGCATCGTGGCCAACTCGCCGTGGTCATAGGCCACCACGCCGCGCGCCACCATCGTCGCGTCGTGTGACCGCAACTCGACGACGTCGCCGCCGAAGAAGCGGCCCGACACCGCGGTGATGCCCGCAGGCAGCAGCGACCGTCGCTGCGTGACGACGGCTCGCACCGCGCCATCGTCGAGCGTGAGCGCCCCGGAAGCCTCTGCGGCGTAGCGGACCCAGAACCTGCGCGCCGACATGCGTTCGGGTCGCGGAGCGAACACAGTGCCGACCGATGCGTCGACCAGCGCGGTGGCGGCATCGCTCGCCGCGGCCAACAACACCGGAACTCCGGCATCGGCAGCGAGCAGCGCCGACGACAGCTTTGACGCCATCCCGCCGGTACCCAGATGGCTACCGCGTCCCGCGACCACCCCTTCGAGGTCGTCAGGGCCGGCCACCTCGGAGATGAAGCGCGCGTTACCCTTTCGCGGGTCGGAGTCGTAGAGGCCGTCGATATCGGACAGCAACACCAACGCGTCGGCCCCGACGAGGTGCGCGACCAGCGCGGAGAGCCGGTCGTTGTCTCCGAACCGGATCTCGTTGGTGGCAACGGTGTCGTTCTCGTTGACGATCGCGACGGCATGCAGCGCGCGCAGACGGTCCAGCGTGCGCTGAGCGTTGGTGTGCTGCACCCGCATCGAGATGTCATGCGCGGTCAACAGCACCTGTCCGACGGTGCGGTTGTAACGGGCGAACGCCGCATTCCACGCGTTGACCAATGCCACCTGTCCGACGCTGGCGGCCGCCTGTTTGGTGGCCAGATCGGCGGGCCGTCTGGACAGCTTGAGCGGCTCGATACCGGCGGCGATCGCACCCGACGACACGATCACCACGTCCGAACCGGCCTTCATGCGGGCCTCGATCGCGTCGGCCAGCGTCGCCAGGCGGGCGACGTCGAAGACCCCGGATGGCGTGGTCAGCGCGGTGGTGCCGATCTTGACGACGACGCGTCGTGCGGTCCGGATGCTCTCCCGGTGGGTCACGAATCACCGCCGGGTTTGCGTCGCTCGCGCCGGGCGGCCTTTCGCTCGGGGGCCCGCGGCCGATCCGTCTGCTCCAACCGCACGTCGGTTCCGCGACCGGACAACGGCAGGTCGACACCCGCGGGCGTCTGCGGTTCCCAATCGAACGTCATGTCGCCGATGGTGACCGCGCAGCCTGGCTTGGCGCCCAAGCGCAACAGTTCGTCCTCCACGCCGAGCCGTGCCAGCCGGTCGCCGAGGTAGCCGACGGCCTCGTCATTGGTGAAATCCGTTTGGGCGATCCACCGTTCGGGCCGCGCACCGCGTACGACGAAACCACCCTCACCGTCGGACTCCACAGTGAAGCCGCTCTCGTTCACCGGGATCGGCCGGATCACCGGCCTGCGGGGCACGGCGGCAGGCTGCGCCTTGCGATATTCGGACACCATGTCCCACAGCGCAAACGTCAACGGCCGCAATCCTTCTCGCGACACCGTGGACACCTCGAATACCGGCCAGCCGAACCTGCCGATGACTTCCTCGCGGACGAAGTCGGCGAGCTCGCGCGCTTCCGGCACGTCGATCTTGTTCAGCACCACCGCGCGCGGCCGGGACGCCAGGTCACCTAGGGTCGTATCACCCTGCAGCGTCGGGGTGTACGCCGCTAGCTCGGCTTCCAGTGCCTCGATGTCGGATACCGGATCACGGCCGGGTTCCAGCGTCGCGCAGTCGACGACGTGCACCAAGACCGCGCACCGCTCGATATGGCGCAGGAACTCCAGTCCCAGACCACGCCCCTCCGATGCCCCAGGAATCAGGCCGGGAACGTCGGCGACGGTGAAGGTGTTCTCCCCCGCCGACACCACGCCCAGATTCGGCGTCAGCGTGGTGAACGGGTAGTCGGCGATCTTGGGCTTGGCCGCCGAGATCGCCGAGACGAGCGACGACTTGCCGGCAGACGGGAATCCGACCAGCCCTACGTCCGCAACCGTCTTCAATTCCAGGGTGAGGTCGCGGACCTGCCCCTTCTCCCCGAGCAGCGCGAATCCCGGCGCTTTTCGCGCGCGAGACGCCAATGCGGCGTTGCCGAGCCCGCCGCGCCCGCCTGCCGCGGCGTCGAAGCGGGTGCCCGCGCCGACCAGGTCGGCGAGCAGTCGGCCCTTCTCGTCGAGCACGACGGTGCCGTCGGGCACCTTGACCTCGAGGTCGGCGCCCGCGGCCCCGTCGCGGTTGCCGCCCATGCCCTGCTTGCCGGACGGCGCATCGACGTGGGGGTGAAAGTGGAAGTCGAGCAGGGTGTGCACCTGCGGGTCGACGACCAGCACGACGCTGCCGCCGCGTCCGCCGTTTCCGCCGTCGGGTCCGCCGAGTGGTTTGAACTTCTCACGATGAACCGACGCGCAGCCGTTACCGCCGTTGCCCGCCTTCGCGTGAATCACAACGCGATCGACGAACCGGGGCATCGGACTTCCTTTCCATACGAGTGTGAAGCTACTGCGAGAATTCAGCCGAGAATTCGCAGTAGCTTCACATTCGCGGCAGGAAGTTAGGCCTCCGAAGCGACCGGTCGCACGACGCTGACCGTCTTGCGGCCACGCTTGGTGCCGAACGTGACGGCACCGGGAGCCGTGGCGAACAACGTGTCGTCGCCGCCGCGCCCGACGTTGGTGCCGGGATGGAAATGCGTACCCCGCTGCCGCACCAAGATCTCGCCGGCCTTGACGATCTGGCCGCCGAAGCGCTTGACGCCGAGCCGCTGGGCGGCTGAGTCGCGACCGTTACGTGAGCTGGAAGCGCCCTTCTTGTGTGCCATGTGTCGCCTCCTACTACTTGATTCCGGTGACCTTGAGGACCGTCAGCTGCTGACGGTGACCCTGCCGCTTGTGATAGCCGGTCTTGTTCTTGAACTTGTGGATGCGGATCTTGGGACCCTTGGTGTGCTCGAGCACCTCACCGGTGACGGCGACCTTCTCCAGCGCCTTCACGTCGGTGGTCACCTTCGCCCCGTCGACCACCAGGGCCACGGGCAGCGACACGCTCGCGCCGGCCTCGGCCTCGATCTTCTCGACCTTCACCACGTCGCCAACCGCGACCTTGTACTGCTTGCCGCCGGTCTTGACGATCGCGTACGTGGCCTTATCGCCTGCCATCAGGTCCTTCTTCTTCTCGTCTCCGGGCGCGCGCTACTGGTGGCTGCGCATGTCTGGGTTGCTGGGTCTTTCATGGCCGCCGGCCGTAGGCCTGGCGACAACTGCTCAAGATTACTTGAGTCGCGCGGCGAGGGTCAAATCACCGCAGGTCACGCCACCCCAGGTCAGCGCGTGCGGTCAGTCCTCGTTGATGGGTGGTCCCGCAGGCCTGGCGGCCGCGCGGCGGCGGTGCCGACCGGCCGGAACGACGACCTGAGCCGGTTCGGGCTCCTCGAAGTCCTCGTCGTCCTCGTCATCGGAGTCCTCGTCATCCTCGAAGTCCTCGTCGTCGTCGGAGTCCTCGTCGTCGTCCTCGTCGTCATCGGAGTCGTCGTCGGAGTCAGCGCCGATGACCTCGATATCGTCATCGTCCTCGTCGTCCTCGTCGTCATCCAGGTCGATGTCGTCCTCATCGGACTCGTCATCCGAATCTTCGTCGGTGTCGTCGTCCGTGTCGTCGAAGTCCTCTTCGGCGGTCTCGGCGACGGCTTCACGAATGGTCTCCGAATCGACTTCGGCGACTTCCTCGGGAGAGGTCTCCGATTCCGTCTCGTCTTCGTCGTCCTCGTGCCGACCATTGGCCGCGGCCATCGCCTTGAACATCGGATGCTCGCCGGCGGGATGCGAGGGCACCTTGGCGACGGGGACGTCCTCGGTCTTGGCGCCGCGCTTGCCTCGCTTGCCCCGACGCCCGGACGTCTCGGCCTTGCGACCGCCGTTGGAGGTGGAGTCGACGGGGTCGCCGTGCAGCAGGATTCCCCTGCCGGCACATTCCGTGCAGGTCGTCGAGAAGGCCTCGATCAGCCCGGTGCCCAACTTCTTTCGCGTCAGCTGCACCAAACCGAGCGACGTCACCTCCGAAACCTGATGCCGGGTGCGGTCACGCGCCAGTGCTTCGGTCAGCCGCCGCAGCACCAGGTCGCGGTTGGACTCCAGAACCATGTCGATGAAGTCGATGACCACGATGCCGCCGATATCGCGCAGCCTCAGCTGGCGGACGATCTCCTCGGCGGCCTCGAGGTTGTTGCGGGTGACGGTCTGCTCCAGGTTTCCACCCGAGCCGGTGAACTTTCCGGTGTTCACGTCGACCACCGTCATGGCCTCGGTGCGGTCGATGACCAATGTTCCACCGGACGGCAGCCACACCTTGCGGTCCATCGCCTTGGCCAGCTGCTCGTCGATGCGGTGCACGGCGAACACGTCAGGGCCGTCGGGGCCGGCGGTCTCGTACTTGTTCATCCGCGGAACGAGCTCGGGCGCTACCGAATTCACGTATTCGTTGATGGTGTTCCAGGCCTCGTCGCCGGAGACGATGAGACCGCTGAAGTCCTCGTTGAACAGGTCGCGGATGACCTTCACGAGCACGTCGGGCTCTTCGTAGAGCGCGACCGCGGCGCCTGCCGCCTTCTTCTTGGTTTCGGCGGCTCGTTCCTCGATCTGCGTCCAGCGTTCCTGCAACCGGTTGACGTCGGTGCGGATGTCCTCTTCTTTGACCCCTTCCGACGCGGTGCGGATGATCACGCCCGCATCGGACGGCACGACCTCGCGCAGGATCTCCTTGAGCCGCTGCCGTTCGGTGTCTGGCAACTTGCGGCTGATCCCGGTGGACGATGCGCCTGGCACGTAGACGAGGTACCGGCCGGCCAGCGAAACCTGCGTGGTCAACCGGGCGCCCTTGTGCCCGACCGGGTCCTTACTGACCTGCACGACGACATAGTCGCCGGGCTTGAGAGCCTGCTCGATCTTGCGGGCTGCGCCGCCGAGACCCGCTGCCTCCCAGTTCACTTCGCCTGCGTAGAGCACGCCGTTGCGACCGCGGCCGATGTCGACGAACGCGGCCTCCATCGACGGCAACACGTTCTGCACGATGCCCAGATAGATGTTGCCGACCAGCGATGCCGACGCCGCCGACGTCACGAAATGTTCGACGACGACGCCGTCTTCGAGTACCGCGATCTGCGTGTAGCGCGCACCCTCGTGTGGTGGTTCGGTGCGGACCTTGTCGCGCACGACCATCATCCGCTCGACGGCTTCGCGCCGGGCGAGGAACTCCGCCTCGCTCAGGATCGGCGGCCGGCGGCGGCCGGCGTCGCGTCCGTCGCGACGGCGCTGCCGCTTGGCTTCCAGCCGGGTCGATCCGTTTATGCCCTGAATCTCGCCGTCGCCGGACTTGCCTGACTTGTCGCCGCGGCCGGACTTACGCGGCTCGCGCTCGTGGACCACGGTGTTCGGCGGGTCGTCCGAGGATCCGCCGTCGCTGTCGTCCCCGGAGCCGGACTTGCGGCGCCGGCGCCGGCGACGGCGACGTGTTCCGCCTTCGCCGCCCGCGCTGTCGTCATCGCCGCTGTCGTCGTCGGAATCATCGGAATCGTCGGAGTCGTCTGAATCGTCGCCGGAGTCCTGGCTGCGACCGTCGGACTCACCCTCGTCGGAATCGTCACCGTTCTGTTCGCCGCGGCCGCGTCCACGGCCACGACGGCCGCGGCGTCGGCGCCGACCCGACGGCCGATCAGACTGCTCGTCGTCGGAGTCCGAGCCGGAGTCGTCGTTGTCTTCGTCGTCGTCATCGTCGTCGTCCTCGGAGTCGTATTCGACCCGAATCGGCTGGGGCGCCATGAACAGCGGCTGGTAGTGGGCGTGCTCAGGCACGTGCTGCTGGGCCGTCTCCGCTATCGCCTCGTCGTCGCCGCTGGGGTCAGGTGGCGGCTCGGCGGCGGTGTCCTCGGACTCGCCGTCCCCGATCTCCTGCGCGTCGACGTCCTCAGGGGCGACGTCGGCGACAGCGTCCGCGCCGGCGCCGGGATCGGCTTCAGCGGGCGACTCGACGGTCAGCGTCTGGGGCTGAACATCCTCCGCGGGCTGCGATTCTTCTGATAGGGCTTCGGTATGGGCATCGTCGGCCACGTATTCTCCTTTAGCCCCCGGGCGCGTCGTGCTTGACGCGGCCACGCGAGGGCTTCCGCTATTGACCCGGGTTCACTTCGCCCGGGCTTGTTATGGTCTCGCTCCGATCAATCCCCTGGTTGGGGACCGTCAGTGCCGGTCTGAATGATGGCTGGACGGTCTGCGCCGCACCGCGCGTGGCGATGGTCGCGCACGTCAAAGTCTTCATTCGGGTATTCGCCCACTGGTTAAACGGCCGGTTACCCGTCCCCAGTATCCCACATCACGCCACCACACCCGACCAGGCTGGCCAAGCTGGTCATTTGCGGGGGTTACGCGTCGGGGAACCAGAGCTCGATTTCGCGGGCGGCGGACTCTGGCGAATCGGAGCCGTGCACCAGGTTGTCCTGGGTGATCAGCGCGAAATCTCCGCGGATCGTGCCCGGTACGGCCTTCTCGACGGGGTCGGTTCCACCGGCGATCTGACGAAATGCCGCGATGGCGCGCGGACCTTCAACGATGGCGGCGACGACGGGCCCGGAGGTGATGAACTCCAGCAGCGACCCGAAGAAGGGCTTTCCGTCGTGTTCGGCGTAGTGCTTGCGGGCCAACTCATCGCTGACGAGCTGCAGTTGCAGGGCGGCGACCGTCAGGCCTTTGCGTTCGATTCGGCTGAGAATCTCGCCGATCAGCTGTCGCTTGACGCCGTCGGGCTTGATCAATACGAGGGTGCGCTCAGTCACGCGGGCCAGCCTAGCTGGACTGGTCCGGGGGTCCCTGCTGGCCGGGCAGCAGTCCCCGCTTCTGCCTGCGCAACACCTCGAAGCGCAGGTACGCGATCAACAGCCACACGCCGAGGAACACCAGGCCGATGAAGCCGATGGCGCCGTGCACGAAAACTCCCGCGATCAGCACCAGCTGCAACGCCAGGTTGGCCCAGATGGCCCACGGCCGCCCCTGGAGTCCGGCGAACAGCACCAGCACCACAGCGAGCCCGACCAGATATCCGCCGCTGACGGCCGTCAGCCCGCCGCCGATACGCGCCACGACGGGCAGCGCGAGAAGTACGACGATCGCCTCCAGTATCAGCGTGCCCGCCATCACGCCGCGAAAGCTTCTCCAGGGGTCGGGCTGGCCCGGCGGTTGCTCGGTCATTCGGGGTCCCTGCCGAACAGCGTCCGCGCGGCGCCTGCCGTGACGACCGAACCGGTGATCACCATGCCCACCCCTCCGAAGCCACCGAGGCCCTCACCTTCGTTTCCGGCCTCCTCGACAAGTGCCGTGGCGGTCTCGATCGCGTCGGGCAACGTCGGTGCGGCGATCACCCGTTCCGGGCCGAACCGCTCCTCGGCGCGGATCGCCAGTGCCTCGACCTCCAGCGCGCGCGGCGAACCGTTGTGGGTCACCACGATCTGGTCGAGGACGGGTTCGAGCGCGGTGAGGATCCCGTCGACGTCTTTGTCGGCCATCACCGACACGACGCCGACCAGGAACCGGAAGTCGAACTCGTCCTGTAGCGCCTGCGTCAATGCGACGGCGCCCGCCGGATTGTGTGCGGCGTCGATGAAAACCGTTGGCGCACTGCGTAGTCGTTCGAGCCGACCGGGGCTGGTGACGGACGCGAAACCGGCGCGGACCGTGTCGAGGTCGAGTTGGCGCTGTGCGCCAGCGCCGAAGAAGGCCTCGACGGCCGCGAGCGCCACCGCCGCGTTGTGCGCCTGATGCTCACCGTGCAGCGGCAGGAAAACCTCGCTGTACACCCCGCCGAGGCCCTGCAGTTCGAGCAGCTGTCCTCCGACGGCGATCTGCCTGCCGAGCACCGTGAATTCCGAATCTTCCCGCGCGACCGCGGCATCGGCCTGCACGGCCTGGGCCTGCAGCACTTCCATCGCCTCAGGGACCTGACGCGCGATCACCGCGACGGTGCTCAGATCTGCGCCCATGGGCACGGGGTCCTCCGCCTGTTTGGTGATGATGCCCGCCTTCTCGCCCGCGATCTCGGCGATGGTGTCGCCCAAGTAGTCAGTGTGATCCACGCCGACCGGGGTGATGACCGCGACGGGTGCGTCGACGATGTTGGTGGCGTCCCAACGACCGCCGAGACCGACCTCGACGACGGCCACGTCGACGGGTGCGTCGGCGAAGGCGGCGAAGGCCATCCCGGTGACGACTTCGAACTTGCTCATCGCGGGTCCTCCGGCCGCTTCGGACTGCTGGTCGACCATCTGCACGAACGGTTCGATCTCGCGGTAGGTCTCGACGTACTTCGCCGGGCTGATCGGCTTTCCGTCGATCGAGATGCGCTCGACCGCCGACTGCAGGTGCGGGCTGGTGGTGCGGCCGGTGCGGCGACTGAACGCGGTCAGCAGTGCATCGACCATCCGCGCCACCGACGTCTTGCCGTTGGTGCCCGCGATGTGGATCGTCGGGTAGCTCCGCTGCGGCGAGCCGAGCAATTCCATCAGCGCGGCGATGCGGACCGTGCTCGGTTCGAGCTTCGTCTCCGGCCAACGCTGATCGAGCAGATGCTCGACCTGAAGCAGCGCCGCGACCTCGTCCGGGGTGGGAGCGGTCATGCCAAGCTGGCCAGGCGCGCCGTGATCCGGTCGACTTCTTCGGAGGCCACCTGCTGGCGGTTGCGGATCTTGTCGACGACGTCGGCTGGGGCCTTGGCCAGGAACGCATCGTTGCGGAGCTTGCCCTCGGTGCCGGCGAGTTCCTTCTGCGCGGCAGCCAGATCCTTTTCGAGCCTGCGCCGCTCGGCGGCGACGTCGACGGTGCCCGACGTGTCCAGCTCCACCACGATCGTCGCCTGCGACAGTCTCACCTCGACCGCGGCCGACGGGTTGAAGCCGTCTTCGGCTTCGGTCAGCCAGGCCAGCGCGGCGATGGCGGGCAGTTGGGTCTCCAGGTCCGCCTTCGCCACATCGGAGAGCCGTGCGGGCACCCGCTGGCGGTCGTTGAGGCCTTGGTCGCTACGGAACCGGCGGATCTCGGTGATCAACTTCTGCATATCGGTGATCCGCTGTGTCGCAAGCTGATCCACCGCGAAGCCCGACGGCTGCGGCCAGTCGGCGATGACCAGCGACTCGCCACCGGTCAGCGTCTTCCACAGCACTTCGGTGACGAAGGGCATGACAGGGTGCAGCAGTTTGAGCAGTGCGTCGAGCACCGCGGCCAGCACTGCCGTGGTGTGGGTGATCCCATCGGCGAGCTGCACCTTGGCCAGTTCGACGTACCAGTCGCAGAATTCGTCCCAGGCGAAGTGGTAGAGCGACTCGCACGCACGGCTGAACTCGTAGTCATCCAACGACGAATCCACCTCGGCGCGAACCTCTTCCAGCCGTCCAAGGATCCACCGGTCGGCATCGGTCAGCTGGCCGACGTCGGGCAGCGGCGCGGGAGCGGCGCCGTTCATCAGCGCGAATCGGGTGGCGTTGAACAGCTTCGTGGCGAAGTTGCGCGACGCGCGGGCGTGATCCTCACCGATGGACAGGTCGCCGCCCGGGCTCGCACCGCGGGCGAGGGTGAAGCGCAGCGCGTCGGCGCCGAACTTGTCCACCCAGTCGAGCGGATCGATACCGTTGCCGCGCGACTTGCTCATCTTGCGGCCGAACTCGTCGCGGATCAGCCCGTGCAGGAACACATTCTCGAACGGCACCTGCGGCCCGCGCGTCCCCCCGCTCGTGATCGCCGGATCGTCGGCGACGAAGGTGCCGAACATCATCATCCGGGCGACCCAGAAGAACAGGATGTCGTAACCGGTGACCAGAACCGTTGTGGGATAGAACTTCTCGAGTTCTTTGGTGTGCTCGGGCCAGCCCATGGTGGAGAACGGCCACAGCGCCGAGCTGAACCAGGTGTCGAGCACGTCGGGGTCCTGCTCCCAGCCTGCCGGCGGGGTCTCGTCGGGGCCGACGCACACCATATCGCCGTCGGGGCCGTGCCAGATCGGGATGCGGTGGCCCCACCACAGCTGACGTGAGATGCACCAGTCGTGCATGTTGTCCACCCAGGCGAACCAGCGCGGCTCCAGACTCGGCGGGTGGATCACGGTGCGGTGCTCACGCACGGCATCCCCGGCCGCAGCGGCCAGCGATTCGACCTTGACCCACCACTGCAGCGAAAGCCGCGGCTCGATGGGCTCGCCGCTTCGCTCGGAATGGCCGACGCTGTGCAGGTACGGCCGCTTCTCGGCGACGACGCGCCCCTGTTCGGCGAGCGCCTCACGGACCTTGACGCGTGCATCGAAGCGGTCCAGACCGTCGAATTCGGTCCCGGTGTCGGCGATCCGGCCCTTGGTATCCATGATCGTCGGCATCGGCAACTGGTGGCGCAAACCGATCTCGAAGTCGTTGGGATCGTGCGCGGGGGTGACTTTTACTGCGCCCGTGCCGAACTCGGGGTCCACGTGGGTATCGGCCACGACGATCATCTCGCGGTCGACGAACGGATGTGGCAGAGTTTTGCCGACCAGATCGCGATAGCGTTCGTCGTCGGGGTGCACTGCGATCGCGGTGTCGCCCAGCATCGTCTCGACGCGGGTGGTGGCCACCACGATGTGCGGTTCGTCGTCACTCAGCGAGCCGTAGCGGAACGACACCAGCTCGCCTTCGACGTCGTCGTACTTGACCTCGAGGTCAGACACTGCGGTCTCGAGCACGGGCGACCAGTTCACCAGCCGTTCGGCGCGATAGATCAGCCCGGCGTCGAACAGCCGCTTGAAGATGGTGCGCACCGCGCGCGACAGGCCCTCGTCCATGGTGAACCGGTCACGACTCCAGTCGACGCCGTCGCCGAGGCGGCGCATCTGCCCGGCGATCGTGCCACCGGAGTCGTGTTTCCAGTCCCATACCTTGTCGATGAACAGCTCGCGGCCGAAGTCCTCTTTGGTCTTCCCGTCGATGGCGAGCTGCTTTTCGACGACGCTCTGGGTCGCGATGCCCGCATGGTCCATGCCGGGCAGCCACAACACCTCGTAGCCCTGCATGCGCTTGCGGCGAGTCAGCGCGTCCATCAACGTGTGGTCGAGCGCGTGGCCCATGTGCAGGCTGCCCGTCACATTCGGCGGCGGGAGAACGATCGAGTACGGCGGCTTCTCGCTGGCGGCGTCGGCCTTGAAGTAGCCGGCATCGACCCAGCCCTCGTACAGATCGCTCTCGACCGCGCCGGGATCCCAGGATTTGGGCAGGGCGTCGAGGCCGGGGCGGGAGCTGTCGGTCACCGCGCCATTCTATGAACTCCAGCGTGGTGGCCGTTCAGGTGGATTGCCGGGCGCACATCAGCCCGGTCGGCGGCCTACCGCTTGCCGCCGAGCAATCCGCCCAGGATCTCGCCGATCGGGTTGCTTTGACCGCCGCTGCCGCCCAGCACGCTGCCCAGGATGCTGCCCAGCGGGTTGTTGTTGCCACCGCCACCGCCACCACCAGCGCCGCCGAGGATGTCGCCGAGGATGTCGCCCAGACCTCCGCCACCGCCCGCGGGCGCCTGCTGGGTCTCGGCCGGCGCCGAACCCTTGGTGAGTTGCTTGCCGATGTAGGCCAGCACGATGGGCGCCAGGATCGGCAGCAGTTGCTTGATCAGGTCGCCGCCACCGGCACCCTGACCGGCGAGCGCGGACGCGACTGCCCCGCTGTCGTTGCCGCCGAAGATCTTCGCGACGTATTGGTCGCCCTGCCTTTCGTCGACCTGGTCGACGCTGACGCCGCCGTCTAGCAGGCCGCCCGCGCCTTGCTGGGCCACCGCGGCTTCGAGGTCGCTCGAGTCGATCTGATCGGCCTGCACGTTCTCGGCCAAACCGCCGACCAGCGCGGGCACCAGGGTGCGGATCGCGTTGTTCACTTCGCCTTCATCGGCACCGATCTTCTTCGCGATGTCCTGTACCGGGATTTGTGCGAACAGTTCGTCGAGACCGGCCATTACCGCCCACCTTCGTCGCTGGGATATTCCCTGACGCGGTCAAAACTAGTCCAAAGCGATCTTGGCGCACAGGCGTTCTGCCGATGCGCGGAACACCGACGAATTCAGGCTAGTCGCGTTGTCTCCAATAGCACTTCGGCAGCGGGGAATCGCGCGAGCAACGCATCGCCCATCGCCGCCGCGGGGGTGAGGACGCCACGCAAATCGGATAGTCGGTCACGGTCGAAGGCCAGCGCCAACGCCGACTCCCCCAATAACACCGAGGTGGCCTTGTAGCCCGGGTCACCCTTCTGGGACATCGTCGCGCGATAGCGCGCCCCGGTTGTCGTCGTTGTGTACGTCTCGACCGTGTAGTGGCCGCGTTCGCGGGTGCGGTCGCTCGGACCCGAGCCCGGCTTCGGCAGCACGCGATCGACGAGGGTGCGCGGCAACCGGTTGAAGTAGCGGCTGCCCAGTTCCATCGTGGCGCGGTTACCCGCCGCGAACAGTGCCGAGACCACCGGCGCCACGACTGAACTGCCCATGCTCAGCTGCTCACCGTATTCGAGGCGGCGCCCGTAGGCGTAGCCGAGTAATGCGTTGCTGCGTCGAACGATTCGCGTGTTGACGGGCGCCATTGCGAACGGTGCAACCCAATAACCGTCCAACTCCGGGGCGATTTCCCGGCCACGACGCCACCGCATGTCGGGCTGGGCGCCGAGTTGCGGCTCGGCCGCATGGTCGGGCGTCAGCGAATACGGGTCGTTTATCAAGCGCCGTACCTCGGGGTCGTCCGACGCAGCGTCCATGAGCTCAACGAACGACGCGGCAGTGCCGCCCGACAGACCACCTGCCATGCGGCGCACCACGAAGTTGGTGTCGGTCAACAGTCCGACACCGTCCTGCTCGACCCGCCGGTACAGCGCGAAAACGGTGAGATCAGAAGGGACGGAATCGAAACCACACGAGTGCACGACACGAGCGCCGGTGTCGACAGCCTGTTTGTGATAGAGGTCGATGCTCTCGCGGACGAAGGTGGGCTCGCCGGTCAAATCCGCGTAATCGGTGCCCGCCGCCGCGCATGCGGCAACCAACGGCAGGCCGTACTTGGCGTACGGTCCGACCGTCGTCACCACGACACGCGTCTGCGCCGCCATCGCGTCCAGACTCGACGGGTCCGATGCGTCCGCGGTGATGATCGGCCACGACTGTGCGGCCTCGCCCAACCATTCCCGCACCGCGAGCACTCTGTCCTCTGACCTGCCCGCCAGGGCGATGCGGGCGTCGGCACCGGATCTGGCCAGGTATGCCGCGGTCAGCTTGCCGACGAAGCCGGTGGCCCCGTACAGGACGATGTCGAATTCGCGATCGGTACCCATGGGCGCGACGCTACCCGAGCGTCTCCGGCAGCTCGACGTCCTCGCCGAGCACGTGACGTCCGAGGAAAGCCGTCACCACCTGATACCAGATCTTGGCGTGCGCAGGGGTGAGCACCCAGTGGTTCTCGGACGGGAAGTACAGGAATCGGTGCGGGCTGGTGCCGTCGTCGGCGGCGGGCAGCTGCGATTCGGTGAGCAGTTGATACCAGAGGCGCAGCGCTTCGCCGATGGGTACGCGATAGTCCTTGTCGCCGTGGATGACCAGCATCGGGGTGGCGATCTGGCCGACGTGGAGGTGTGGCGAGTTCGCCGCCGCCATCTCCGGGGTCATCTCCCGCACCCAGTAGTACGACGCGTCGGTGGTGGTGCCGAACTGGTCGAGCGCCCACAGGCTCGCGTGCGTGACGATCGCATCAAACCGATCGGTATGTCCGGCAACCCAATTGGCCATATAGCCCCCGAAAGATCCGCCCATCGCCGCGGTCCGATCGGCATCGACACGCGGATGCTCACACGCCGCGTCCGTAGCCGCCATCAGATCCTCGTACGGCGCGCTTCCCCACGCGCCCCACCCTCGCTGGATGAAGTCCTGTCCGTATCCCGTCGACAACCCAGGATCAGGCAGCAACACCGCATAGCCCCGCGCGGCCAACAACCAGGGATTCCATCGCCACGACCAGACGTTCCAGCTGCTGAGCGGGCCGCCATGAATCCACACCAGCAGCGGCGCTGGCCCGTCGCCCTCAGGCAGCGCGAGCCATGAACGCACCCGGGTGCCGTCTGTCGCTGTCGCCTCGACCTCGGTCAACGTCCCGGGCAGCGGCGGCAGGTCGACACAGGGCAACTCGGTGACCGACCCGTCGGGATCGAGGCGCACCGGATGAGGCGGCGCCGAATAGGAGCTGCGCAGCGCGTAGATCACCCCGCCGGGCGCGGTGTTGACGTCGCTGTAGGTGTAGTCGTCATGCGTCAGTTGCGTGACGGTGCCCTCGGCCGGATCGATCGCGAAGACCGGACCTCGGCCGTCCTGGTCAGCCGTGACGATCACCGCTGCGCCGTCGCGTGACCACTTCACCGACGTCGCCCAGCGGTCCCAGTTCGGCGCGATCTCGATCGGATCCTCACCAAATCTCAAGTGATGCAGTGTGATCCGTGGGGCCATCTCTGGCGTCGAATATGATTCGCGGACGTATACGACCGACGATCCATCCGGTGAGATCACCGGGCTCCACAAGTCACCGTCGGGGTCGTCGGCGATCACCCTTCGATCGCCGCTATCGGTATCTATTCGGACCAGAACGGCATGTTTGGCAGCGCCCGCGGCTGGCTGCTGCCAGCTGGTGACGACGAACCGGCCGTCGGGACTGACATCGAAGTCCGTGTCCCACAACGCGCTTCCCGGCGCTTCGGTCAGGTCCCTCGGGATGTCGTCATCGAGACCGGTGCCGAACAGGTGCGGCACGCCCGGTCCCAGGTCCTTGTCCCAGTGGCGAATCGGGTAACCGGTGTGCAGGATGGCCGTGACATTAGTGTCCTTGCGCAGCTCCCGAAGACGGCGATCGTCGTCGACACCTTGGGCCGAGTGCATCACCGGCGCGCGCACCACGGCGAGGTCAGCCTCGGCGGCGGTCCGCACGGCCTCGATCCCGCCGGGCAATGCGAGCGCCTCGAAAGCCTCACCGCCCGCCGCGGGCAGGCGCCACAGCGCCGCGGGCGACTTGTCGTCGCCCTCGGTCCGCCGGGAAGCCACGAACAGCACGTCGCCGTCGGCGGTGAACACCGGCGACGACTCACCCTTGGCCCCGCGGGTCAGCCGTCGCGCCGGCTGCCCGCCCGCAGGATCGACCTCCCAAACGGCACTGACGTACTCGGTGCGCTTCTCGTTGAGCTCGGCGACGGTGGTCACGACGCGGGTGCCGTCCGCCGACACCGCCAGCCCCGAGACGCGGGGCAGCGCGACGTAGGCATCGAGGTCGTCGAACGGCGTCGGCTGCGTCATGCCCATGTTGGTAGCACACGCCTCAGCGGGTCCGCGCCGTTCACCGAGCGAGCCTTACCCAGTGAGTTTGATTTTCAAACTGACTCGTGGCACGCTGGCGACATGACCTCGCCGCACGCATTTCCGTTGGCGGAACTGCCCGGTCGGCCATGCCCGATCGCGGCGGCGCTGGAGATCGTCGGAGAGCGCTGGGCGCTGCTCGTCATCCGGGAGATCGCGCTGGGCGCCACCCACTTCACCGACATCGTGCGTGGCACCGGCGCACCCCGCGACCGCATCGCGGCCCGACTGAAGGCGCTGGAGAACGCGGATGTCGTCACCCGCTCGCAGTACCAAAGCGCTCCCCCGCGCTACGAGTACCGTCTCACCGCGTCCGGCGAGGCGTTGATTCCCGTCCTGGACGCACTCCTGGCGTGGGGCAAGGCGCACGCCGTCGCCCTCGACGACCCCGACCGCCAACGCCGCTACCCGTCTATGACCAAATCGAAGGACAAGCGATGACCGCAGACCTGACCGATACCGACGCCCGCACAGACTGGGGCCCGCAACGCTCGAAGACCATCACATGGCACGAGCCGGGCCCGAGCACCGCCAAGGGACTGACGATGGCGGGCCTGGACTACCTGCAGGCGATGGCCGAAGGCCGTCTACCGCAGCCGCCGATCAGCGGTCTGATGGAGTTCGCCATAGTCAAAGCCGAAGTAGGTCGAGTCGTATTCACTTGCCAGCCAGACGAATCCGGCTACAACCCAATCGGCGCGGTTCACGGCGGGCTGATCTGCACGCTGTTGGACTCGGTGACAGGCTGCGCCGTCCACAGCACCCTTCCCGCGGGCAAGGGCTACACCTCGATCGAGATCAAGGTGAACTACCTCAAGGCGGTACGCCTGAGCAGCGGCGCTCTCACCGCCGTGGGCACGGTGGTGAAGACCGGATCGCGCGTCGGCTTCTCCGACGGTGTTGTGACAGACGAATCCGGAGCGATTGTCGCCACCGCGACCAGCACGCTCCTCATCTTCGATCTGTAGGCGCACGCGATACGTTCGACGGATGCCGAAGCGGATCCTGGTGATCGGCGCGGGCATCGCCGGATTGGCGACCGCCAACGCGCTCCAACAGCACGGCCACGACGTCTCTGTCATCGAGGAGCGCACCGACACCTCGTCCGGCGCGGGCATCAGCATCTGGCCCAACGCACTGGCCGCCCTCGACGAACTCGGCCTTGGCGACGCGGTCCGCGGCGCGGGCGGCCGGATCACCGCTGGGGCGATGCGCTGGCGTGACGGGACCTGGCTGCGCCGCCCGGCGCCGCAGCGACTGGTCCAGGCGCTCGGCGAACCGCTGGTGGTGATCCACCGGAATGTCCTGACGTCCGTGCTGGCCGGCCGGCTTGCCGAGGGCAGCCTGCGATACGGCCTCGCGGCCCGCTCTCTGGTGGCCACCGCCGACGGTGTGCAGGTGAGTCTGTCGGACTCGACGACGATTCAGGTCGATGCGGTCGTCGGCGCGGACGGCACGCACTCGATGGTGGCGCGCCATCTGAACGGCCCATTGAACAATCGCTATGTCGGCTACACGGCGTGGCGGGGGGTGGCCGAGTGCACAATTGACCCCGACTTCGCAGGCGAGGTCCTCGGCCCCGCGGTCGAATTCGGCCAGGTGCCCCTCGGCGCGGACAGCACCTATTGGTTCGCCACCGAACGGACACCGGAAGGGCGCAGCAGGCCGGAGGGCGAGCTCAACTACCTGAAAGCCAAATTCGGTGCGTGGGCGGAGCCCATTCCCGCGGTGCTGGCCGCCACGGATCCGGCCCGGGTGTTGCGCAACGACCTATACGACCGCGACCCGGCGCGGCAGTGGGCCAGGGGAACCATCGTGGCGGTGGGTGACGCGGCGCATCCGATGCGGCCACACCTGGGTCAGGGCGGCTGCCAGGGACTCGAGGACGCGGCAATCCTGGCGTCCTTCGTCGACAGGAGCGCCGATCTGAGCACCGCGTTCAGCCGGTTCGCCGCGTTCCGCCGCCCTCGGGTGCGCTCGTTGGTGCGCGAGTCCAAGACGATCGGCCGAATCGTGAACCTGCCGCCGATGCTCAGCGCCGCGTTCGCCCGGGCGAGTGTCCTGGGGCCCGAAGCGCTGGTCACGCGGCACTTGGCCACGGTCGCGGCCCGCTCGGCGTTCGCGCTCCCTACCGACCGCGACGTCCAGCCGGTCTGAGATCAGCGTCGAGTTCAGCCGCCGAGCAGCGTGGCGCACATCTGGCGCGGATTGAGGAAGCCGAGGAACGCACTCGACGGCATCGCGGCGCACCCGCCCGTGGCCGCGGGCACAGCCGGCATCGACGGCGCTGAGCCCGGGGTTCTCCAGACGGCAGGCGAGGCTCCGCGGGGGCCGCACTTCGGCCACGCCTTGAGGCCCTGGGTGCGCAGGACGTTTTCGGCCACCCGGATCTGCTCGGCGCGAGAGGCCGTCGCGGGGTTGCCCCTGCCGCCGTTGGAGTTCCACGTCGCCTGCTTGAACTGCAGGCCGCCGTAGTGGCCGTTGCCGGAGTTGATGGACCAGTTGCCACCCGACTCACATTCGGCGATGGCGTCCCAGTTGACCGAATCCCCATTCGCGGTGGCGGTGGACATGGCCATCGGTACAAGGGCAAGCGCGCCGGAGATGACGGCGGTCAACAGGCCTTTGGCGACAAGCTTCGAAAACTTCATTTCTGCGGTCCTTCCCCGACCGTTTGGAACTCAAGGCCCGCGCGAAGCGCTGTGCTTGCTTCGATGCGGCTATCCGGTGTTTCGGGTGAGGAAGGTCACGTGTTACGTAAGCGTCAAAAGTTTTAATCGTTACTTAATTGGCGTAAGAGGCCTCTGAGAAAGAAGAGGCGGTGTCCAGGCATTTCGCCTGAACACCGCCTCAACAAGGGGTCCTACCTAATTACTAGCCACGTCCCCCGCAGCTCGGCCAAGCGCCGATGCCCTGCGACTGCAGAACGTTCTCCGCCACGCGGATCTGCTCTTCACGGCTGGCATTGTGCGGCGAGCCGCTGCCGCCGTTGGACCGCCAGGTGCCCATGCTGAACTGCAGGCCGCCGTAGTAGCCGTTACCCGTATTAATCGCCCAGTTGCCGCCGGACTCACAAGCCGCGACGGCATCCCAGTTGACGCTGTCCGCATTGGCGGTGCCTGCCAGCGCCATCGGCGTCACGGCGAGCGCGCCGGCGAAGGTCGCCAGACCAATCGTCTTGCGGATGTTCTTCAACTTCGATCCTTTCGACGAGCGCGCGCCAACCAAGACCCGTGCGAGGACGCACGGGCACGTGCCTGATCACAGGCCGGGGTTTTGGGCCGCACCGTCTCGGGTAGGTGCAGCAGTGAGAAGCGAAAAGCGCCTCACCGGACGATCGCGTCCGGCGGCCGTCGGTTGCGTAATGACCGCTCGGCCCCACTCACACGCAGGTTTCGTGGTTTTTGAATTATTTGCTCCCTGAGAAGCCGATTAGGACCGTACAAACCGATCGAGCGAAAGTCATTTCGGTGAAGATCGTGTCGCTGTCAGATCACGGACTGATCACGCCGGGCGAAGTCCAACGTCTGCGCAGGTCATCCGCACGTTCCCCGAAGCTGAGGTTTTCACAGCTTCGGCGGATCACCGTGAGCCATCTCACTGGCAATTTGTGACCCAGCCCACCATTTCTGACGCTCAAAGCCCACTCTTGAGGCGAAACATCCAGCATGAGTGGAGAAGTCGCCGGCGGACGCCGGTATCGGTTAGATCGGTTCGCTGGTGTGACCGATGACGCCCAAGCCCATCGGATCAGCGCTAATGCCCATGTGTTCCTTGATATTTGGATGTGCAGCGTCGTCCTGCAGCTGCATACACCAATCGATGGGCAATTCGGCATTGAAAGCATTCGATAGCTTGAAGGTACTGTGCTACAACAGATTACGTGCCCTCGGATGCCCAGCCCGGCCTACGATGTGCCTAGAACGTCCTCATCTGGGCTCGCCGCGGGCGGGTCGGGCAAAGGTCGTCACGGGTAAGCGACGCCGCCTCTTGTGTCCTCGGCGCTGTCCAAGAACGAAATTCGGGCCGATCGGCGATCGACTTGGCGCGTAGCGCCGGTCGATGAATTCGAAAAGTTCTGTTGGACAACATGTCTGAGCTCCCACCCAGAGATACTCGACAGTCCTTGGCGACTGGGCGTCACTGTCGACGCGGTCTATATCACGGAGAAATATCGACACAATTCGGTGCACCGAATTTAATTCGATAAAGAGCGGATTAAATGGACTTGAATTCGCGAATTTGCTAGGCGATTCGAGAGGAGGCCGTGGCCCGCAGCTCGGCGACGGTGTTGACGTTGGTCAGCGACGCCTGCTCGGGCATGACCACCCGCTGCGTGTCGACGCTCTCGACCAGGGCGCGCATGCTGCGCTCCCCCGCGTAGACGAGTTGGGACACCCGCTCATGCAGGCTGGTGCGGTAGATCCCGGCGAGATAGTGGGTGCGACCGTCCCACGGCAGCACCACGTCGGCCCCGAGTCGGACGGCCGGACCTTCGAGTTCGTCGATCAGATCGGCCGACAGCAGGGGCATGTCGACGGCGCAGACGAAGGCGAGCTCGCGTCCGGCTTCCGCGGCGGCACGCAACCCGCGGCCTGTTGCCAGCAGTGGCCCCACGCCCCGGATGTCGTCCCGCAGGATGTGCGCGTCCAGGGTCGGCAACGCCTGACCCGGGGCGGCGACGACGAACACGGGTGCACATCTCGGGCTGACGGCCGACACCATCCGCTCGACGAGGGTTTGGCCGTCGAACACGACGGTGGCCTTGTCGCGGCCCATTCGACGGGAAGCCCCGCCGGCCAGAATGACCGCTGCGAGCGGTACGGGGGACGTCACGTCAGTGAGATTAGTCGACGGTCCAGGTGTCTTTGCCCCGGAGCAGCGACTGCAACGCGGCCGTGTCGTGCGGCTTGGCATCGCGCGCCGCGGCGACCTGCTGGCGGGCGGCGTCGTCGTAGGTCGGCTTGCTGACCTTCCGGAAGATCCCCATCACCATGTGGTCGAGGTTCTGCTCGGAGAGCCGCGACAGCGCGAACGCGTACGCCGGATCCTCCAACTGCGCGTCGTGGACGACGATCTCGTCAGCCGACACATCGGCAGTCTTGGCGACCTCGAGCCCGTAGCCCGACTTGACGACGCAGTATTCGCCATCACCGCCGAAGGTGATCGGCTCGCCGTGGGTCAGGTTGATGAGCCGCTCTTCGGCGCCTTCCTTTCGCAGCGCGTCGAACGAGCCGTCGTTGAAGATCGGGCAGTCCTGCATGATCTCGACGAGCGCGGCACCGCGGTGCTCGGCAGCGCCACGAAGCACCTCGGACAGGCCCTTGCGGTCGGAGTCCAGAGCGCGGCCAACGAAAGTCGCCTCGGCACCGAGCGCCAACGACACTGGATTGAACGGGTAGTCGAGGGAGCCCATCGGGGTCGACTTGGTGACCTTGCCCGTCTCTGACGTCGGCGAGTACTGCCCCTTGGTCAGACCGTAGATCCGGTTGTTGAACAGCAGGATCGTCAGATTGACGTTGCGACGTAACGCATGGATCAGATGGTTGCCGCCGATCGACAGCGCGTCGCCGTCACCGGTGACGACCCACACCGACAGATCTTGGCGGGCCAGCGCCAGTCCCGTCGCGATCGTCGGCGCGCGGCCGTGGATCGAGTGGAATCCGTAAGTCTGCAGGTAGTACGGGAAACGGCTAGAGCAGCCGATACCGCTGACGAACGCAATGTTCTCGCGACGCAGACCCAGCTCGGGCAGGAAGTTGCGGATGGTGTTGAGGATGACGTAGTCGCCGCAGCCGGGGCACCAGCGGACTTCCTGGTCGCTGGTGAAGTCCTTCGACTTCTGCGGCTCGTCGGTCGTCGGGACCAGGCTGGTTCCAGCCGTCAGTCCGAGATCTGCACCAATCAGGTCGGTCATGCGATTGCTCCCACGCCAGTTTCGGTTGCTTCAGCCTCAATGGTGGCCGCAGCGAGCCGCGCGAATTTGGCCTTGTCAATTTCCTTGTCGCCCAACGTTCCGTCGAGCGCGGCATCGATGATGCCTTCCACCTCGTCGGCAAGGAACGCCATACCCTCGACCTTGGTCACGGACTGTATGTCGACCAGGTACTTGCCGCGCAGCAGCAGCGCCAGCTGGCCGAGGTTCATCTCCGGCAACACCACGTTGGGGTAGCGCCGCAGCACCTCGCCCAAGTTGGCGGGGAAGGGGCTCAGATTGCGCAGGTGCGCCTGGGCCACCTTGATGCCCTTACGCCGCGCGCGACGGCAGGCTTCGCCGATGGGGCCGTAGCTGCTCCCCCAGCCGAGCATCAACAGCTCCGCGTCGCCGGTCGGGTCGTCGACCTCGAGGTCCGGCACGGTGATGCCGTCGACCTTGGCTTGGCGCAGCCGCACCATCAGGTCGTGGTTCTTCGGCTCGTAGGAGATGTTGCCCGAGCCGTTGGCCGCTTCCAGCCCGCCGATGCGGTGCTCGAGGCCTGGAGTGCCCGGCACCGCAAACTGGCGCGCCAGCGTCTCCGGATCCCGCGCGTACGGCTGGAAGGGCTCACCCGTCTTGGCGAAGGTGTGCTCGATCTTCTCGTAGGCGCTGACGTCCGGAATCTGCCACGGCTCAGAGCCGTTCGCGATCGCGCCGTCGGACAGGATGATCACGGGAGTGTGGTAGTTGATGGCGATGCGGACGGCCTCGACGGCGACGTCGAAGCAGTCCGACGGGGACCTCGGCGCCACCACCGCCACCGGCGATTCGCCGTTGCGCCCGAAGAGCACCTGCAGCAGATCGGCCTGTTCGGTCTTGGTCGGCAGACCCGTCGAGGGGCCGCCGCGTTGCACGTCGATGACGATCAGCGGCAGCTCGGTCATCACCGCGAGACCCATGGCCTCCGACTTCAGTGAGATGCCGGGTCCGGAGGTGCTGGTGACGCCCAGCGCACCGCCGTACGACGCGCCGATGGCCGCACCGATACCGGCGATCTCGTCTTCGGCCTGGAAGGTCAGCACGTTGAAGTTCTTGTGCTTGGACAGCTCGTGCAGGATGTCCGACGCCGGGGTGATCGGGTAGGTGCCGAGCACCACCTGCAGATCACTCAGATGGCCCGCCGCCACAATCCCGTAGGCCAGCGCCGTGTTGCCCGAAATCTGGCGGTACTCACCGCTCTTGAGCTTGGCGGGCGCGACCTCGTAGACACTGCCCGCGAACGCCTCGGTGGTTTCGCCGTAATTCCAGCCGGCCTTCAAGGCCAGCACGTTGGCCTCGGCGATGTCGGGCTTGCGGGCGAACTTGTCCCGGATGAACGCCTCGCTGTGCTCGAGCTCACGACCGTACATCCACGACAGCAGACCGAGAGCGAACATGTTCTTGGCGCGCTGGCCGTCCTTCTTCGATGCGCCGATCTCCTCGACCGCACCCAGCGTCAGCGTGGTCATCGGCACCGCCTGCACGACGTAGTCGGACAGGTCGTCGTTCTCCAGCGGATTGCCCTCGTAGCCGACTTTCGCGAGATTGCGCTTGGTGAATTCGTCCGAGTTGGCGATGATCAGCCCACCGCGGGGCAGGTCGGAAACGTTGGCCATCAGCGCGGCGGGGTTCATCGCGACGAGAACGTCGGGGCGGTCGCCCGCGGTCAGGATGTCGTAGTCGGCGATCTGGATCTGGAAGGACGACACCCCGGGCAGCGTGCCCTGTGGTGCGCGGATCTCCGCGGGGTAATTCGGTTGCGTCGCAAGGTCATTGCCGAAGAGCGCAGCCTCGGAGGTGAAGCGGTCACCAGTGAGCTGCATGCCGTCACCGGAGTCGCCCGCGAAACGAATGACGACCTTTTCGAGCTTCTGTCTGGTGCCCGGGTTGGCCCCGTTGCCGTTGGCCCCCACTGCGACCGCCTTCCGTCCTGAGTCAAGCCATTCCGGCGAACATCCTCGGAGTCGCGGTGCAAGCGTCGCGCCGTCGTTGGACGTCCACAGAAAATTGATGTCACTGGCAGTACCGATTATGGCACTTCTCTTAGGCCGCCCTTCACGCGACTCGCGGGGTACCCACAGGTAACCACCAAGCGAACGCCCTGATCAGGGCGTATACCGATGCCCGCGGTGAGACAGAAATGTGTTTTGCGTCACGTGGCACTGAGTGTCATTAATAAGGAAATTGCTACCGATCAGTAGCCCGGTGCTAGCACCCGCGCGACCCCTAGGGCGGCAAGTTGTAGGGCGTGATGACCTGGATCGGCACCGGCCGCGCCGGCTCGACCGGCAACGCGCCTTGCTGTTGGAGTATGAGCCGCATCGCCAGGCGCGCGTCGGCGCGAAGATCGTTGTGCAGGACGACCGAAATGCGCCCGTCACGCAGGAGCGCTCTGTTGTCGACGTCCAAATCATGGGCGACGAAAACCCTGCACACCCGCCCTAATCGTTCGAAGGCCGCGATCGTCGCGGTGTTGCCACCCCCGACCGAATAGACGGCTCCGACCTCTGGATGGCGCTCGAGCGCCTGGAGAACCAACCGCTCGTTCGTCGAATCCAGCCCGTCGCTTTCGCTGACTTCCACGATCGTGCGGCCGGTACCGCGCATCGCCGAGCGGAAGCCGACCTCGCGCTCACCCTCGCCGCGGAACACCGCGCGGCTCAGCGTGATGAGGATGTCCGACGGCGCCGACCCCAGCCACTCCCGCATCAGATAGGCGGCCGTGACTCCGGCACCGTGGTTGTCGATGCCCACGTATGCACAGCGCGCGCTCGCTGGGATGTCGGTCGTGTACGTCACCACCGGCACACCGCCTTCGACCAGGCGGTCGACGGCCTCGGCCACCGCGGGGTCGTCCTGGGCCTTGAGCACGACGCCGTGGCTGCCCTTGATGCGGCCGAGCGCCTCCACCATCTGGTCCGTCGACCCGGACTCCCACAGATGGAAGCGGGCGCGCAGCGCGGCGGGCGCGAACGCGGGCAGCTCGGCCTCGATGGCTGAGCGAAACGCATCGGAGAACCGCTCCGGCGTCTGCATCACGACGTCGATGAGGTAGCGGCGGCCGTTGAGGCGCAACTGGGCTCGCTGCTTGTCGAGATCCGCGATCGCCTGTTCGACTTCGGCCCTGGTATTCGCGCGGACGCCGGGCCGTTGGTTGAGGACCCGATCGACAGTCGCCTCGCTCAGCCCCGACTGCTGGGCGATCTCGCGGATCTTGTACCGGTGGGGCATCGATCTTCCTGAGGTGTTTTTGATGGATTTCTGGCGTTGATTGCGGCGAGTATCACAGCAAGACTAACTGCATGGCCGCACCAGTGAGGACGACAGACCCGCCGTGGATCGGCGAGTCCGAATGCCGGATCGACGACTTCCGGACACAGGTGCTCCGCGACACCGACCCCGCCGACTACCCGAACGCCACCGGTGTGCGGGGCAACGTGCTGGTGTACTCGGCGGCTGCGGTGGCCGACGGCGACCGGCGCGAGCTGCAGGCGGAGTTGATCCGCGCACTCACCGACGGGCCGGGAGTCGTGCTGTTCGAAAGCGCCTTCTCCCCCGACCTCGTCGACCGCGCGAACGAGGGCTTCTTCGCGATCATCGCCGCGCAGCGCGAGGCGGGCACGGCCGCGGGCGACCACTTCGGCAGGCCCGGTGCCAACGACCGAATCTGGAATGCCGCCCAGAAGCTCGCGCTGCACGCGCCGGATGTGTTTGCCGAGTACTACGCGAACGACACCCTCGCCATCGTCTGCCAGGCCTGGCTGGGTCCCCGCTACCAGGTCACCTCTCAGGTGAACGTCGTCAATCCCGCTGGCAACGCCCAGGTTCCGCACCGCGACTTTCACCTCGGCTTCGTCCCCGACGAGCACCTTGCGCAATATCCCGCGCATCTGCACCGGACCTCACCGGTACTCACGCTGCAGGGCGCCGTCGCCCACTGCGATATGCCGGTGGAAAGCGGCCCCACGATGCTGCTGCCCCATTCGCAGCGGTTCGCGGGAGGCTACATCGCCTTCAATCGGCCCGACTTCGTGCAGTTCTTCGCCGACCATCACGTGCAGTTGCCACTGAACAAGGGTGATGCGGTGTTCTTCAACCCGGCGCTGTATCACGGTGCGGGAGCTAATGTTTCGAGTGATATCCGCCGGATCGCGAACCTGCTTCAGGTGTCCTCGCCGTTCGGCCGGGCGATGGAGGCGCTGGACCGCACGGCGATGGTCCGCGCGATCTACCCCGCACTGCTCGCGATGAAGGCTGCTGGACGCCCGCGGCGCGACCTGCACAACGCGGTGGTCGCCACCGCGGAGGGCTACGCGTTCCCCACCAGCCTCGACAGCGATCAACCCATCGGCCGCCTCGCCCCACCGAGTCAGGTCGACTCGGTACTGGCTGCGCTGGAGTCGAACCTCAGCGCCGACGAACTCGACGTCGTACTGCGCGCCCAACAAGAACGGAGAATGCCATGACCACGCTCGGCGTCATCGGACTGGGCCGCATCGGCGCGTTCCACACCGAAACCCTCTCGGGCCTCGACAGCATCGACGGGTTGGTAGTCACCGACGAGCGGGCCGACGTCACCGCGGCCGTCGCCGCCAAACACGGTGCGAAAGCCGTTGATTCGGTCGATACCCTGTTGGCGTCCGGAGTGGACGGGGTCGTCGTGTCCGCCGCAACACCCGCACATGCCGAGCTGACGCTGGCCGCAGTCGAGCGCGGCCTGCCCACATTCTGCGAGAAGCCGATCGCCTCGACGGCGGCCGAGAGCGCGCGGGTTGCCGACGTGATCGCGCGGTCGGGTGTTGCGGTCCAGGTCGGTTATCAGCGACGGTTCGACGCCGCCTTCGCCGCGGCCAAGCGCTCGGTCGACGACGGCTCGCTGGGCGCCCTGCACACCGTGCGCAGCACGACGATGGACCCGGCTCCCCCGCCGATGGAGTACATCGCCGGTTCGGGCGGCATCTTCCGCGACTGCGCCGTGCACGATTTCGACGTGATCCGCTGGATCACCGGCCAGCAGGCCGTCGAGGTGTACGCCACCGGCAGCGTCCAAGGAGACCCGAAGTTCGCCGAGTTCGGCGATGTGGACACCGCCGCCGTGGTCGTCACCTTCGAAAGCGGCACGCTCGGGGTGGTGTCGGCGGCGCGCTACAACGCACACGGCTACGACTGCCGTCTCGAAGTGCATGGCTTTCAGGACACGGTGGTTGCCGGCTGGGATCAGGGAGTTCCGGTGCGAAATGTCGACCCCGGCAACAGCTTTCCTGAGGGACCGGCGCACCACTTCTTCATGGACCGCTTCACCGAGGCGTTCCGTGCGGAGCTCAGCGCGTTCGTGGATGTGGTCAACGGAAGCGCCGCCCCGGCATGCACGGTGGCCGACGCGGTCGAGGTCGCGTGGCTGGCCGAAGCGGCGACCGAGTCGCTGCAGCGCCGCGTGCCGGTGAGCATCAAGGAAGTGAGATCACGATGAAATCTCTGAAGATCGCCGGTGCACCGATTTCGTGGGGGGTATGCGAGGTACCCGGGTGGGGTCACCAGCTCGGCGCCGAGCGGGTGCTCACCGAGATGCGCGATGTCGGCCTGTCCGCCACCGAGTTGGGTCCCGAGGGCTTCCTGCCATCGGACCCCGAGGAATTGACCGCCCTGCTCGCGTCGAACGGTCTCAGCTGTGTCGGCATGTTCGTGCCCGTGCTGCTGCATGACCCCGGCTACGACCCGCTCGCCGATATCGCGGGCCCGCTAGACGCGCTGATCGCATGCGACGCCGACGTTCTCGTGCTCGCCGCGGCGACGGGTGCCGACGGTTATGACTCCAGGCCGACGCTCGACGACAGCCAATGGGCCACGCTGCTGGCCAATCTCGACCGGCTCGCCGCTGCGGCCGCCGACCGCGGTGCACTCGCCGTCCTGCATCCACACGTCGGGACCATGGTCGAGACGCGCGGCGACGTCGACCGGGTGCTGCGGGGTTCGACCATCAAGCTGTGTCTGGACACCGGCCATCTGCTGATCGGCGGGACGGATCCACTTGCCCTGACTCTGCAGGTACCCGGCAGGATCGCGCACGCGCATCTCAAGGACGTCGACGCGGCGCTCGCCGCTCGCGTTCAGGCCGGGGAACTCACCTACACCGAGGCGGTGCGCGCCGGCATGTACACCCCGCTCGGCGCGGGCGACATCGATATCGCGGGCATCGTGACTGCACTGGGCGCCAACGGATTCGACGGCTGGTTCGTCATGGAACAGGACACGATCCTCGACGGTGAACCCACCGACGAGGGACCCGTACGCGACGTGCGGACCAGCGTGGCTTTCATGCACGAGGTCAGTGGCCGCGTGAGGGTATGAGCCTGCGCATCGGCGTGCTCGGGGCCTCCCGCATCGCCGAACCTGCGATCGTCGGGCCAGCACACGAGCTGGGGCACCGACTGGTCGCGGTGGCCGCACGCGATCCGCAGCGCGCGCAGGTTTTTGCCGACAAGTACGGCGTTGAGCGAGTCGTGCCGTCTTACCAGGACGTGATCAACGACCCCGAGGTCGACGTCGTCTACAACCCGTTGGCGAACGCGCTGCATGCGCCGTGGAATCTCGCGGCGGTTGCGGCAGGCAAGCCGGTGCTCACCGAAAAGCCGTTTGCCCGCAACCGGATTGAGGCAGAGCAAGTCGCCGCGGCCGCCGAGAATGCAGGTGTCCCTGTGGTGGAGGCCTTCCATTACCTGTACCACCCCGTGACGCGGCGAGCTCTGGAGTTCGCCGGTGATGGCGCCCTCGGTGACATCACACATGTCGAGGTGCGCATGGCGATGCCCGAGCCTGCCGTCGGGGATCCGAGGTGGTCGCTCGAGTTGGCCGGCGGCGCGTTGATGGATCTCGGCTGCTACGGGCTACACGTCATGCGTCAGTTGGGTCGTCCGTCGATTGTGCGGGCAAGCGCGAAGGAGCACAGTGCGGGAATCGACGCACGGTGTGACATCGAGCTCGCCTTCCCCAGCGGCGCAACGGGCTTGAGTATCAATTCGATGGTGGGCGAGAGTTACTCGTTCACGATCCAGATCTTCGGCGCTGAAGGAGATGTCTTGGTGCACAACTTCATCAAACCTCAGGACGACGATCGGGTCACCATTCGGACGCCTGTGGGCACCACGGTCGAACAGCTGGGCACCCGCACGTCCTACACCTATCAATTGGAGGCGTTCGCCGCGCACGTCCTGCGCGGCGCACCACTGCCGGTGGACAACACCGACGCGGTGGAGAACATGGCTTACGTCGACGCCGCGTACCGAGCCGCCGGAATGGACCCCCGCTAACCGCCGAGGGCCGGCACACTCGCCAGCCGCACGTACGCCGAGGCTGCCTCCGCGCGGTTGGTGGCGTGCAGCTTGCGCAGCACTCGTTTGACGTGGGACTTCACCGTGCCGGCGGAGATCACGAGTTCGTCGGCGATCTGCTGATTGGTGCGGCCGGCCGCCATCAGACGAAGCACCTCGATTTCGCGTCGGGTCAGGATCGCCATCACCCGCGTCTGCACCTCGGCGAGTGACTGCGCCGCCGGGCTGCGTTCGACCGGCTCGATCTTGGCGAGGTCCAAATCGGCGTCCTGCAGCGCACGGGCCGCCTCGTCCGCCGACGCCAACGCGCGCCTGACCTCTGCGCGCTGACGGCGCATGCGCTCGAGGAGGACGGTGCGTTCGTACGCATAGCCGAAGCCTTCCGCGAACGCCCACACCGTGTCTCGATCGATCTCGTCGACGAGGCGTCCCGAGTAGAGCCGGTCGGCGTGCAGGAACCCGATCACCTTGCCGGTCGGCATCACCGGTGCAGCCACATAAGAATGAGTCAGCGAGAAGTCGACGATCGGCCGGTTGACGCGTGGATCGTTGCGGGCATCACGCACAATCGCCGGGGCGCGGCGGCGGATCATCTGCGTTTCGAGCAGCATGTGGTTCAGCGGGGGCGCCACCGACTGGGCGAAAGTGACCATCTTCTCGGCCCCTTCGCTGTCGTCGCCGAAATAGGCTGCCTCCATCACCATCCGGCCCTCGTGGACACGGAAGAGCACGGCGCGATCGAAGCCACACGATTCGACCAGCTCGCGTGGCGCACGGTCGACGATCGTCGCGACGTCGTCCACGACGCGCAGCTTGCTCAGTGCCTCCTGCACAGCCAACAGCGCGAAGGTACGCCGTCGCGCCCCGTCCTCGATCAATTCACGCTCGAGTGAGGCCAGGTCGAGCACCGCTTCGAGCGCATTGATTGCGTCCTCGTCACCGAGCCCCTCCAGCGCGTTGCGTACGAGGGTCGCCTTGGCATCGACCGCCTCTGCCACCACCGCGATGGGATCCTCGGCCGGGTCGATCTCGCAGCCCTGAAATGCCTCTCGGTAACGGCGCGCAGCCTCGGTGTCCTTGGCGGGGCGCGACGCCCAGCCCGGGTGATCACCGTCGATCAGCGTTCCGAGCGCGGGCGTATCGGGTTTCTCGCTGACAACACTCACAATGGAGACTGTCCTCCGATCGGCGCCCGGGAGGGGTGGGAACCGGCAATTCACCTCATAAGGGGGCAGGAGTCCTCCCCATCGGGGGATCGATTTGCTCCGATGGCTGGCAGAGGCTAATTGCCATGTCATCCACGACCGTTTCGGCCCTCGAACTGCTGACCACCCCCCAGGGCATCGCCAATCCGTATCCGCTGTATGACCAGCTCCGCGCGCTGTCACCCGTGCCCGGCTACCGCGACTGGCCGCCGGGAACCATCCCCGGCGCCGACGAACCCGTCACAGCGTGGGCGCTGTTCCGCTACGACCAGATCTTCGAGGCGGCCAGGGACAGCGCGACGTTCTCGTCGCGGGATCCCCTGCAGGAGGCGTCGTCGGCGCCGAGTCTCATGCTCGTCAACACCGACCCGCCCAAGCACGAAGTCGAACGGAAACTGGTCAGCCAGGCGTTCTCACCGCGGCGGGTCAAACGACTGGAGGGCTGGCTGAACGAACTGGTGCCACGCCTGCTCGTCGAGCTCGGCGACGGCGACGTCGAGGTGATGGAGTTCGCCGCCGAGATTCCCACCCGCGCGATGGTGCGGCTGTTGGGTTTGCCCGACGGCGACCACGTCCGATTCAAGAAGTGGGCCAACGCGTTCATGCTCTCGTCGTCGCTCACACCCGAGGAGCGCATCGCGAGCAATGAGGAGATGGTGACTGCATTCGCCACGCGGCTTGCCGAGCACACGGCGCGGTTGGCGGAGCGCACGCCCACCGACGACGTCGAGGACGCCGAGGACCTCATCTCCGCGCTGCTGCGTGCCGCCGTCGATGGGCAGCGCCTCACCCCCGAGGAGATCGTTCGATTCTGTGTGACGCTGGTAGTCGCAGGTAGTGAGACCACGACCTTCCTGATCGGCAATCTGCTGCATGCGATGGCGCGCCAGCCCGACATCACCGCGCGCATGCGCGACGATCGCACACTGGTGAACGTCTTCGTCGAAGAGGCGATGCGCATAGACGGACCGCCTCAACGCCTGTTTCGCATCGCCACCCGCGATGTCGAGGTCGGCGGCAAGCTGATCCGCAAAGGCGACTGGGTCGCATTGTTTTTCGGGTCCGCCAATCGAGACCCAGAGGTCTTTCCATACCCCAACAAATTCGACATGGACCGGCCCAACATCCGCCAGCAGCTGTCGATGGGACACGGTCTGCACTTCTGCCTTGGCGCGTCACTTGCCCGCCTGGAAGTCGTCGCGGTGGTGAACGCGGTGCTCGATCGGTATCAGACGATCACGCTTACCGACGACCCCGGCACCAAGCAGACCGCCAGCCTGCTGACCCACGCCTATGTCCGCCTCCCCCTTCACTTGTCATGACCCCCAACGAGTCAACCAATATCGCGACGACGAAAACCATCTACGCCGCGGTGCCCGCGGGTGATCTCCAAACGGCTCTGGATCTACTGGATCCCGAGGTGCGCATCACCTACTACGGAACCGACGGGATTCCCTACGCGGGTGACTACCGCGGCTTCGACGAGGCCGTGACGTTCTTCACCAGGGTTGGGGAGTCGATCGCCATCACCGAGATGGAGGCCTGGAAGTTCATCGCCCAGGGCGACGAGCTGGCGACGTGGGGCCGCCAGAAATTTCGGCGCCTGGACACGGGTTACGAATGGGAGTCGGAGTTCGCGCACATCATCACGCTGCGCGCCGGTCGCTGGCTCTACTTCCGCGACTTCATGAACTCGGCCCTCACCCTGCAGGCGTTCGCCCGATGAGAATCGCGGGCGACCGCGAGATCTGCATGGCCGCAGGGGTTTGCGTGATGACAGCCGACAAGACCTTCGATCAGGACGAGGACGGCATCGTGGTGCTAGCCTCCGATCATGTGTCCGCCGGCGAGGAGAACGTCGTTCGCAACGCCGTCAGGATGTGCCCGTCGGGCGCACTCCGCATCGTGACGGACATCGTCTAGCCCGGTGACACTCGACGCGCGCCCGCGGCCATGAGCGAAGCTGCATTGGTTTGCGCAAGGTATGGCTTGTGAGGCCGTAGGCCGCCATTATGGGCACGGTGGTGCTGACGAGGCAGATCGTGGTCACCAGTGGAGGGGCTGTCGAAGTCGGATATACGCCCGCAGAGAAGCCGCCGGTGCTGCTGTTCCCGGGCGGGCACACGACCGCGGTGACCCCGATCGGGGAAGACATTTACACCCGACTCGGACATGGAGTGTTGTGCTTTTCGCGGCCCGGGTACGGTCGCACCGACGTCGGCCCACTGACCGCCGCCGAGTTCACGACGCTTGTCGTTGAAACCTGCCGGCTTTTGGGAGTTCAGAAGGCAGCCGCGGCCGTTGGCATCTCCTTCGGCGGCTTGCAGGCCATCCACACCGCCGTCTCCTCACCTGAGCTGGCTCCAAAGCTGATCCTGCACAGTTGCGCACCCTCGGCGCTGCCTTTTCCGGACGCCTGGTTCGAACGCGTCGCCGCGCCGCTGGTCTTCGGTCCCGCGGCGCAGAAGGCCACGTGGGCCGCTATCCGCCGGCTCGTGGCACGCGATGCCGGGCTGAAGCTCATGATGAAGTCGCTGACACGGCTACCGGATGATCAGTGGTGGCCGCGAATGTCCGAGGCCGACCTGCGCGCCGCGCGAGCGATGTTCAATGCGATGGACTCCGGCCGTGGATTCCTCAACGACCTCCGCCAGGCGCACAACCGGCTGTGCACTTATCGTTCTCACATCCAGACCTTGGTAACGCCTCCGACCCTCGTCACCGCTTCTCGCAACGACGGCGGCGTGGCGTTCCGGCATGCGGAGAACTTCGTCGAAACGATCCCGCACGCCCACCTTTACGAGACCACAGCGCCGACGCACCTCTATTGGATCGGCGACACCAAGGTCGACATCACCAACGCGGTACAAGCTTTCCTGGCCTGACTCCGACGAAGTGGACCGTTGGGTCGATCGGGTCGTTAAAGTCTCCTTGTGAGCCGGGCAGGATTGGCCAAGGCTGTGCTTCCTGTGGTCGCGGCAGCCGTTATCGGCAACGCATTCGTCGGCGGAAAATCAATGCATCGGTTCTTGGCGCTGCGCCGACCGCCGATGCAACTGCCGATGCCCGGCTTTTTCATCGTCGGTCTCGCCTACTACGCCTTGATGGGCGTCGTCGTCCATCGCAGTGTGGTTCAACGTGACCGCCGGTCGTATCGGCTTGCGATGGCAGTGCTCGGTTGCAATGAGTTGTGGAACGTTTTACTCTTCGGCCGACGGAGCCCGCGCGACGCGTTCCTGGGGATCATTGCGTTCTTGATCCCACTGAGTCTGCTTCAGGCATCGGTCTCCAGCGATCGTCCATCGAGCTGTGCGCTCGCACCGTACACGGTTTGGGTGGTCGTCTACGACCTTCCGTGGACGTATCAACTGTGGCGCCTCAACGCCACATGACGCTCAGGTGAACCGCGGTTCGTCATCGTTCACACGGCCGGATTCCCGGGCCCCCAGAACGATTGGTCAATTCGCCGGTGGCAGCAGCATCGTCTGCCAGGTCTTGTTCTCGGGCGCGCCCTCGGCGAGATCCGATTGCGTGTACCGGCGGCCGTCTGGCCCGATATAGCTGCCGGTCGCGGGATCGTATTCGGCCGCAGCGAACGGTGGCGGCGCAGCCGGCGGCGGTGGAGGCGCAGCTTCCGGCGGCAAATGTGGAATGGGCTGACCGGACACCGTCGCGTTGGGATCCCCTTTCCAGTTGAATCCGTCGTTGAGCGGTACGAAGGCTTCGTCGCTTTCACACAACTTGACCGTCGGCGCGCGTTTCCCCGGCACGGTTTCACACGGAATGTTGCGTGCACCGCGCACATTGAACGGCGAATCCTGCGGAATCCGGCAATAGAGGTCACCGGGCGGCCGCTGCGGATAATCCTCGAGCGCGGTGTCAACGGTCATGTAGTTCTCCCCACTGACGGTCAGGAGATCTCCTCGCTGGTGGCCATGAAAACTCCTCACGGACGGACACGGGATCTCCCCGGTTTGTTCAGCTGGGCAGTGGCGCCACCCCCTTGCCGGTGGTGGCTTGAGCGAGCCGGAACGATTGACCTTCGGTGACGCAGACGTGGGCGTGGTGCAGCAGCCGGTCGACGGTGGCGGTGGCCAGGGTCTTGGGCATCAGTTCGTCGAATCCGGCGGGATGCAGGTTCGATGAGACTGCCAGCGAACGCGTTTCGTAGCAGGCATCGACGAGGCGGTAGAACCCTTCGGCGGCGTCCTCGCCGACGGGCAGCATGCCGATGTCGTCGACGATGATCAGATCGACGCGGGTGATGCGGCGCATGGCTTTGGTGATCGAGTCGTCGGCGCGGTGACGGCGCACCAGGGCGCCGAGTTCGTCGATGGAAAACCAGGCCACGGTGCGGCCGGTGTCGATGGCCAACTGCCCCAACGCTTCGCAGAAGTGGCTCTTGCCGGTCCCGCTGGGCCCGCACACGCACAGGTTCTCACGCCGGTCGACCCACTCCATGCCACGTAGGGCTTGTTGGGTGGGTGCGGGAATGGAGCAGCGGTTCTCGTCCCAGACGGCGAAGGTCTTGCCCGCCGGGAAGTTCGCGCGTGCGCGTCGTATCCGCAGGGTGGCTTCGTCGCGGCCGGTGATCTCCTCGGCCAGCAGCACGCGCAGCACCTCGGCGGGATCCCAGCGTTGGGCACGGGCGGTCGGGACCACATCGAGGGCGGCTTTGCGCAGATAGGGCATCCGCAGCCGGCGGGTCAACGCGATCACCTCCTCGAGGGTCTGGGCCGAGGGCCCGGCGACGCCAGATCCGACCGACACCGCCGGCTTGTTGGTCGCGGTCACTTGTCACCGTCCGGGCTCACCGCACCGAACCCGGCCCAGCCGGCGGTACCCGGTTGCAGGCTGTGGGTGTCGCTGACGCGGATCGGCGCGGCGGCCGGCCCGTGCTGCTGATGGGTCAAGATCGCGGCCAGGTCGGCATCGGCGAAGCGGCCGGCCAGCGCCGCGGTACCCAACGCCTGATCGACGGCGGCCGCGCCGTGCAGTTTGGCGAACGCCACCGCTTCGGCCATCTTGGAACGCACCCGCGACGCGCCGGCCGCAGCGGCCTCGACCAGCCACGCGGCCGCGCCGTCGCCGATGGCCAGAAACGCCGCCTCGGCCGGGTTGGCCGCCCGTGGGGTGCGGTCCCCGGGCAGCGCGCGGCGCCCGGATGATCACTGGGGTAATGCTCGTCGCGGATCTGCGGTCGCCCGCGCTGCCCACGGGCGTGGCGGGCGATCTCGACCGGCCGCCGTCGGCGATGACGGTGACCACCAACTCCTCGCCACACCAGCGCACCCAGACCCGCTCATCAATATGGTGGTGCGGCACCGAATAACGCACCCCCTCAACGCTGATCGTGGAGTCCCACCCCACCCGACGGGTCAGCCCAAACGCCAGGGCCACCGGCTGGGCGGGCAGCACATGCAGCCGCGGGAGTTCCTCGACCAACAGCTCGGCAGGCACCCGACCGGTGGCACGATGCGGGCGGGCATTGACCTGCTCGCAGAAGTCCCGGCACGCCTGCTGGAGTTCAGCGAAAGTGGCGTAGGCGTCCAGCAGATTAGCCTCGGTGGGCACCAGATCGGCCTTGGCGATGCGCACCGTGGCCTCCGAACCACCCTTGGTTTGTGGATCAGCCGGCACACAGGTGCGGATCGTCATCCCGTAATGACGGCCTGCGGCGACCACATCGGGATGCCGAATCGGCACCCGCGCAACATGTTCGACGGTCACTGTTTTCTCGTTGTCGGTCAACGCATACGTCGGTGCCCCGCCGATCACCCGCAGCGTGGTGTCCAGACAGCCCAGCAAGCTCGGCAGGGTGCGATCCCAGGTGGGCAGCACCACCCGAAACCGCGACCAGGCCAGCCACGCGCAAAACAACAATGTCTGCCGGCCCGCGACGGTGGGTCCTTGGCCCCAGTCGAACTGCAGCCACAACCCCGGCTCGGCCACCCACGGCCGAAACACCCGGCGATGACCCGACCGCCAGCTCTTCTTGACCGCCGCGACCGCGCGTCGGGTGGTGCGCTCCGAGCCGTCGAAGCCCATCGCGACCAGCTTGTCGTGGGCGACGTCGGCGCGGATCAACCCGTTGGAGCGGTCCACCCACTCCTCGACCTTGTCCAGGAATGGATCAATGGCCATCTCTCGCCGCGGCCGCTCATCCGGGCTGAGCCCGGCGTCGCGCAACGCCACGTAGTGGGCCACCGTCTTGTGATCACAACCGGCCAGCGCGGCCGCGGCGCGGTACCCACCGGTCAAGTCGAACGCCTCCAAAATCTCCATGATCTCCTCACTGCTTTTCACTTACTGGCCTTCCGCCCTCGACACACTTGGTCGACAAACAGCCAGCCCGACACCGCCGCCGATCACCGGCAACGACACGACCGCAACGGGGAAATCGCTGGGCCGTCAGTGGGGAGATCTCGTGACCGCCAGCGGGGAGATCAGCTGGCCGCCAATGGGGATTTTTACGCGTCCGCTGTCACGCGGCAACGCGCTGCTGCTGGGCGGGCAAGAAGCCGGTGGTGCAGGGTGGCGGCAGGTTGAGGTTCAGGTTGAAGCTCAGATATTGGCCTTTGTAGTCCTGTTTGGTGTTGAGGTTGGCGAGGATGCCCGCCTGGTTCGCCGCAACGGCTTGGGGAAACACCACGAGGAGTTGTTCGATGTCGGATTGAGCGCGGCCCGACAGGACTAGGTTGGCCAGCAGGATGGGCAAGGTGGGCTGCAGCCGCTCGACCAGTTGCCGTACCTGCGCGGCCGCCGGGCCACCCTTGACGATGACGCCGGCAACGGCCTCGTCGTGGGTCTTCAATTCGGCGGTCACCGTGGCCACATGGGACGCCCACGCCTGGATCGCATCGGACGTGTTGGTCTGCGAATCCAACACCGGATCGGCCTTGTCGATCAGCGTGGTCAGCGGATCGAGATTCTTGCGCGCGTCGATCGCCAGCGTGGATGCACCTTCGATCACACGCGACAGTTCTGGACCGAGCCCTCCGACTGCCGTATAGGCCTCGTCGATCACGGTCTTGAGGTCGTCGCGGGGTATGGCCTGCAGACCGGTGTTCGCCGCGGCGAGCAGAGCGTTGACGTCCGGCGGCACCGACGAGTCAGCGAGGGCGATCACGTCACCGTTCTTCAGCGGCGCCGAGGTGCTGTTCCGGGGCAACAGCAAGACATAGGATTCGCCGATCGCGGATTGACTGTGCACCTCGGCTTTGAGGTCTGAGGGGATGTCGATGCCGGATTGCAGCGACAGCACCGCCTCCACGCCGGTATCGGTCAGACGCACCGATTCCACCCGGCCGACCTTCGTGCCGCGGTAGGTCACGTTGCCCGATTCATAGAGCCCACCGGATCTCGGCAGTTCCATCGTCACCGTGTACCGGCCGACGCCGAACATGGCGGGCAGGTTGATGAAGTGCAGGGCCATCACCACCACCGTCGCAAGGGCAACGATCGTGAAGATGGCCAGCTGGATTCTCACCCGTCGGGTCAAATGCATGTTAGCGGCCCTGATTCCACCGATAAGGAATCGTCAACGGATTCCCGGGACCGTTCGGGCCACCAGACAAGCAGGGGCTGGGGAACTGACCGATGGTGCGGCCCCACTGCAACTCGAGCCAGGTCAGATCGCACTCCCATCGAGTGCCGGTGAAGATCCCTTGGTCGATACGGCTGAGCGTGAGGTCGACGATGGCGGTCAGATTGGCATAGTCACCGCGTTGAAAGTTTTCGAAGGTCTCGTTCGGAAACGGGAAGGTGGCAAGCAAGCTCAGGGATCGCGTCAGGCTGGGCCCGGCGTTGGCCAGCGACTCCAACACCGGGCCGACTTGCCTCAACTCCTTCACCAGGTTTTCCTTCGTCTGATTCACCGTGTCCACGGTCAGAGCGCTGAACTTGCCGAGCTGATCGGCCGCCTGCACCAGGTTGTCTCGTTCTGAGTTGAGCACCGCCAACGCGTCGGGGACGGTGGCCAACGCCCGGTCCAGAACCGGCTGCTGTGCACTGAATTTCCCGACCAGGCGGTTGAGGCTCTCGGTGGCCGCGATGATGTCGCCGGTCTGGTCGTTGAGGTGGCCGGTGAATTCCCTCAGCTGCGTGATCAAGCTCCGCACGTCCTGCTCGCGGCCGCGAAACGCGGTGGAAAACGCCTCGGTGATGTCCTGAACCTGGCCCAGCCCACCACCATTGAGCAACATCGACAGCGCGGCCAACGTCTGTTCGGTACTCGGGTAGGCGCCGCCGTCCGGCAGCGGGATGACCGATCCGTCGCGCAGCCGTCCTCGCGGCGCTTCGCCGGGCGGCGGTGCAAGCTCGATGTGCAAGGAACCCAGCAGACTTGTGGTGCCGATCTTGGCAGTCGCGTTTGCGGGCAGGTCGACGTCGCCGTTCAGGCGCATGGTCAGCAGCGCGTGCCAGCCCTGGCGCTCGATTTTGGTGACATGGCCGACCGTGACGTCTGCGACACGCACACGCGAGTTCGGCTCAATGTTGTTGACGTCAGGCATTTGTGCCTGAATCACGAAAGAACCGGCGCCGGCGCCCTGGGTGCCGGGCAGGGACAGTGAGTTCAGCCCGCGCCAACCGCAGCCGGGCATCGCGGCCACGATCAGGACCATCGTCACGTTCGCCGCGACATGTTGCCAGCGTCGCCGAGTCACGGGCCACCTCCTGGAGGCACCATCAGGCCCCTTAGACCGTGGGTGGGGTCCGTGGCGAGCGGCGCGGTCATTGCTGGGTCGGGCGCCGACGCTTCGGCGGCCAAGGGGACGCCCGGCGGCGGATCGACGGCCGGCGGCACGTAGTCGGGCCGCAGCCAGGGCTCGCTGTAGGTCACTTCGTTGGGCCGGGTCTGCGCGCCGACGAACAGGTTCTCTCCCAACGGCGGGAAGTTGTATTGACGGTTCTTCACGATGGGCGCCAAATACTGCGCACACAGCTTCGCCGATTGCTCACCACCGCGGCGGGATGCGGACTGAATTGCACCGCACAGGAACGAGATCGGGTTCGCGAAGTTGTTGATGGCCGGGCGCCGGTCAACGAACCGTTGGCCGGCTCGTAGATGTTGTTGTAGTTCTGCAACACCGTCGGGGCGATGTGCAGCGTTTGTTTGATGTCGTCGAGGCTCTCAACCAGCACGCGCGTGATCGAGGTCATCTTGTCCGATGCCGTACCGATCGCCTCCGTGTTGTCGGCGGCGAAGTCCTGCACGTCGGCCACGACCGCGTTGAGATCCTCGACCGCCTGACCGACTTTGTTCGGATCGTCGGCCAGCAGTGACGTCACCTCCGCGAGGTTGCGGTTGAGCGATTCGAGCAGATCGGCGCTGTCGCTCAGCGCAGATACCAGCGTCGAGAGGTTCTTGAACGTGGCGAAGATGTCGTTGCTGTGGTCACCAAGGATCGAAACCGCTTGCGACAGTTTGATGATGGTGTCGCGGATCGTGGGGCCTGGCCGCGCAGGTTGTCGGCGGCCGTGTTGATGAGTGCGCCCAACGTACTCACACCGTCGGGCCCGGTGGGCTTGAGCAGGTCGGTCAGCCTCTCGAGTTGCGCGCGTAGGTCGTCCCATTCGACGGGCACCGCAGTGCGGTCCTCGGGAATCACCGCGCCGTCGGCCATCGTCGGTCCACCGGTGTACGGCGGCGTGAGCTGGATGGTGCGGCCGGTCACCAGCTGCGGTGACAGGATCACGGCCTTGGCATCGGCAGGAACCTTGTACCTGCCGTCGAACCAGAATGTGACCTTGGCCCGCTCGGGTTGCGGCTCGATCGACTCGATCTTGCCGACGGAAACGCCGCGAACGAGCACGTGGTCGCCGGCGAACACCCCTGTGCTGTTCTCGAAGTAGGCGACCACCACCGTCCGGGCGATCTGCGCGGGCATGCGTGCCGCGACGATCAGGCCCGCACCCATCACCAGCACAAGCACCACCGCCAAGACGAGCCTCGCGGTACGTGGTGACCTCATGGCAGCCGGAATCATGGCCCTCCCGGTTGTTGGAGGGCGGCCTCGCCCGGCGCCGGCACGTAGACCGGCGCTGGAGTCGGCTCGGGTACCGAGGCCATCGCGGGCGGCGGCAGCGCGGGGGGTCCGGGTGGCGGGCCGCCGGGCGGTGGTGGCGGGGGCGGTTCGCGGTAGGGGTAGCGCGGGTCCCCGGGATTGCCGGTGATCGCGTCGGGGAGATGCAATCTCGGTTCCCCACCCTGACCGGTCCGCGGGAAGGGCACCGGCAACGCGGGCGTCCCCGGTTGGCCGGTCTGCGGGTCCGTCAGCTGTGAGGGCAGTAGCGTCGCCGGATCCAACCCCAGATCCGAGAACGCCGCGTCGACGAACGGTTGCACGAACTGACCCGGAAAGAGGTTGACCACATAGGCTTTGAAGAACGGGCCGGAGGAAAGCGATTCACCGAGAGACATGACGTAGGTGTTGATCAGTTTGATGGACTGCGCCACACGCTCCTTGCGGTCATCGACGATCGCCAACACTCCGTTGAGCTTTTCCAACGCCGGCCGCAGCTGCTGACGGTTCTCGGCGATGAACGCGTGCAGCTGTCGCGACACCGCCGAGATGTTCGCCCAGATCTGGTCCAATGCCGCGCTTTGCGTCTTCAGCGCCGCCAGTAGTGCATTGGTGTCTTTCACCAGACTCACGATGTTGTCGGTGCGTTTGGCCAGCACCCCCGTCACTTGGGCCGCGTTGTCCAGCAGCCTGCGCAGTTCGGCATCGCGTGTGTCGAGCACTTGTGCGAACCGCGCCACGCCCGCCACCGCATCCTTCAGATCCGCCGGTGTGCCCGAAAAGGTCTGGGCCAAGGTGGCCAGCGATTTCGAGAGCTGGTCGGTGTTCACGCCGCTGATCGTGGTGGCCAGGTCACCGAGGGCATCGGGCAGCTGGTAGGGCGAAACCGTACGGTCGAGCGGAATGGCGCCGTCGAGCTGACCGCTCCCGCGCGGTGTCACATCGACGATCTTGGCGCCCAACAGGCTCTTGGTCTTGATCGCGGCCTCGGTGCGGTCTCCCAGCCGCACATCGGTGTCGATCTTGAACGTGACGAGCACGCCCGTTTCGTCGAGTTCGATGCCCGAGACGTTGCCCACCACGAACCCGGAAACCTCCACGCCTGCACCGGTGTTCAGCCCGCCGGCGTCGGCGAAGTACGCCGAGTACTCCCTACCCGAGTTGAGGAAGGGCAGGTTTTGGTACTGCAACGCGGCCAGCACCATCACGGCAACGGTCGCGACGCCGACGGTGCCGATGACCAAGGGGCTGCGTTCGGAGAATGACTTCATTTGGGCGCGCACCGCCCCGTGCTCTGGCCGGCCACCTTGACGTACACCGGCTGGCCCCCTTTGCCGTTGAGCTTGAGCACGACATCGCACAGGTAGAAACTGAAGTAGTCGCCGTACATCCCCTGCCGCACGAGGGCCTGGTATCTGTCCGGCAGCGTGTTGAGCAGATTGTCGAGATATTCATGGTCAGCCACGGCGATGCCCGCCACCCGATCGGTCTGCGCGACCACCTCTTTGAACGGCGCCCGGGCTTGGGTCAACAGGTCGGCGAGCGAACCGGTGGCGGCGTTTGTGTAGGCCACCGCGTTGGAGATGTCGGTCCTGCGTTCGGCCAGCCCGCCGATCAGCTCCGAGTGATGTCACGGCTTTGTCCAGCCGCTCGCTCTGCCCGCCAACGACCCCAGCACCACGTTGAGGTTGTCGATGACCTGCCCGATCAGCAGAGCGGTCGGCCAACGTGTTGGTGACCACCGCGGCCTGCTGCAGGAAAGACCCGATCGCGGGGCCCTGACCCTCAAACGCCTCGATCAACTGCTGAGTCAGGTCGTTGACCTGCTGCGGGTCCAGCGCCCGAAACAGCGGCTTGAAGCCACCGATCACCGAGTCCAGATCCAGCGCGGGTTGCGTGTGAGTCAGTGGGATGGTCTGTCCGGGACTCAGCGTCTTGAGTCCGCCGGTGCCTTCCTCCAGGGCCAGATACCGGTCGCCGAACAGATTGTCATATCGGATCACCGCCCTGCTGCCCTGCGTGAGCACGACGGACTTGTCGGTGAAAAACTGCACGCGCACAGTTGCATCCGGGTTGATGGAGATGTTTTCCACCTTGCCGACCTCGACGCCCGCGATCCGCACTATCGTGCCGTTCCTCAGGTTGGACACGTTGCTGAACTCGGCGTAGTAGCTGTTGCCCGCGCCGAAGCGAAACTGTCCGAAGATCGTCAGCGTCAGGAATGCGACGAACGCGCAGACAGCCAGGAAAACGCCCAGGCGCCAGATGGTGCCCCTGAAGTCAGCCACGGAGGCTCTCCTCCTTGTGCGGATCGTCGGCGGTGACGATGACCAGCGCGATCACGGGGGGCCCTGCCCGTTGTCGTCGAGTGGTGCCGGGGCCGCCGGGGGGACGCCCGGCCATAGCGGCACTCCGCCCGGCCCGTACAGCGGCGCGCCGTATGGTGGCGCCCCCGGGTATGGAACCGGCCCGATCGCCGGGCCTGGCAGGCACTGACGAATGCTCGGTGGCTCCGGCACGGCACGGGTCGTCGGGAAGTAGTTCGCCCAGCACGGATGTCCGATGCCGGGGTTGGGCCGAACATCCAGGCCGGTCCCCCAGCCGGTGTTGGTGATCAGCTGGCGCACCGGGAAGTTCTTTGTCGCATCCGGAAGCGAGCCGCACCCCGGCGCACCGCCGGGTCCGCCCTTGGCGGCCACTATCGGCAGATTGTTCGGGTAGGCGTAGGGATCGTTTCCCAGCAACAAGGCGACGTCGAGCTGAAGGGTGCGGCCATCGCCGCCCCACGCCGCATAGCCGCCGTTGTCGAGATACCACGTGGCCCCCTTCAGAAAGCACGCGTACACGGGGCTGTGCTGCAGCAGCAGGTTCGTCGTCGGCTCGAGGGTGTTGACCGCCTCGACGAGACCGTCCTTACTCGTGGCAAGCAGGTTCGTGCCTGCCGTCGACAGCCCGATGACGTTCAACAACAAGCCATCTAGAGCGCTCGCCTGGTCGGTGATCGTCGTGCTGGTGGTGCTGACGGCATCCAGGATGGACACGATGTCATCGGCTGCCGCGTCATACGTGTCAGCGACGTTCTTGAGCGAGCGCCAGTTCTCTCGCATGGTTTCGGCGCGCGCGTTCAATGCCAGTAGGACCTCATTGAGGTCCGTGGTGGCCTGACCCATCCGCTGGCCCTGTCCGCGCACGCCATCGGCGACTGCGGTCAGCACGGCGTTCAGCTTCAGCGGGTCAATCATCTTGAGCAGCTCGACGACGTTCTCGAAGACCGTGTTGATCTCAGTGCTGACGTTCTTGGATTGCAGCACGGCGCCGGCGGCCAGCCGCTTGGGGCTCGGATCCGGCGGATACACCAGCTCGACGAACTTGGTGCCGAACGCGGTTGTGGCACTGATCTGAGCGTTCACGTTCGCCGGGATGTAGCGGATCTGGTCGGGGTCGATCTCCAGCCTCAAGCTGGCTCGATCACCACCACCGCCGATCTCGCTGACCCTGCCGACTTGGACACCACGCATCATGACATCTGCGTTGGTCTCCATCACCAAACCCGCTCGATCAGATGAAAGTGTCACGGGCACATACGATCTGAACGTTTCCCCGAACGATGCCGCCGCCGCGAAGAAACAGAACGATTGCCGTCAACAAGATCAGCGTCCACCACCCGTGGCGATGCGGTATGTCCCAGCCCTGCGCTTCATGCCTAGCCGGCCAAATGGAAATCGCCGGACTGGCCGTAGATGGCCAGCGTCATGATCACGATCAGGACCGATGCGACGACCATCGAGGCACGCACCGCTCGGCCCACGGCCTCACCTACGCCTGCGGGCCCTCCACGCGCGGTATAGCCGTAATAGGTACACAGCAGCATGATCATCAACGCGACCGCGGCCACCTCGGCCAACGACCACAAGACGTCGGATGGACTCAGATACGTATAGAAGTAATGGTCGTAGACACCTGACCCCTGCCCATACACAGCGGTGGTGCCGACACGAGCGGCCCAGAAAGCCGTCATCAGCCCGATGCAGAACAACGGGATCGCCACAATCACTCCGGCCACCACCCGGGTGGAGGCCAAGTAGCTCACACTGCGGATACCGATGGCCTCGAGCGCGTCGATCTCCTCGTTGATTCGCATCGCCCCGAGCTGAGCGGTACTGCCGGCGCCGACGGTGGCGGCCAACGCCACCATCACCGTGCCCGGCTGAATCTCGCGGGTATTGAAAAACGCCGATGCGAAGCCCGTGAGCGCCTCCACACCCACCGACGCCAACTGGTTGTATCCCTGCACCGCGACGATCGCACCCGTCGTCATCGTCAAGAACGCCACGATCACCACCGTCCCGCCGATCACCGCGAGCGCCCCGCTACCCAATCCCATCTGTGCGATCACTCGCAACAACTCGCCACGGTAGTTGACGACGGCATCCGGAATGCCCGCCAGCGTGGTGGCGTAAAACCTTGTCTGCGAACCAATCTGGTCCCACCGCCCACCACCGCATTCCTCGCCCGCAGTAAGCGGGGATGAAGTCCGCTCGGAACACTCGACGTCACGGCTCCACCTCAGGACACCATGAAGGGGACGCCGACAGCGGTGACGATGATGTTGATCAAGAACAACACCAGGAAGGCGAACACCACCGTTTCGTTCACCGCCCTGCCGACACCGGCGGAACCACCATCGACCGAAATGCCTTGGTAGCAAGCGATCAAGCCCGCCATCAATCCGAACAGGGTCGCCTTGACCATCGAGATGACGACGTCGGCCATATGGGTCAGCGTGGTCAACCCCGCCACCCAGGCGCCCGCCGAAACGTCCATGAGATACACCGAGCAAACGAACGCCCCGACCAGACCCGTCATGATCACCACTGAGCTCAGCGCCAGTGACACGGTCGTAGCCGCCAGCACGCGCGGGACGACCAGCGCCTGAATCGGGTTGATACCCATCACCCGCAGCGCATCGAGTTCCTCGCGAATCGTTCGCGCACCCAGATCGGCGCACATCGCCGTGGCACCCGCACCCGCCACCACCAACACCGTCACGATCGGACCGCTCTGAGACACCGTGAAGATCGCAGCGCCGGTGCCGGAAAAATCCGCCGCGCCGATATCGGCCAGCAAGACGTTGAAAAGAAACCCGAGATCACCGCCCACGGGATAGTCATCAGTATCGCGGGCAGCGTCGAAACCCTTGCCACGAACCAGCACTGAGCCAAATACTCACGCCACGCGAACGGCGGCTTGAACATCAACACCAAGGTGTCCAACGACATGGCCAAGAACCCGCCGACCGCACGCACGGGCACGGTCGCCGTTTGCGCGGAGATCACCATGCTGGGCCCAACCGCGCGGCTGCCGGGAGGCGGCGATCCTGCGAACAACCGGTCGAGGCTTCGACCACCGGCGCCCTGTGCGTTTGCGGGAAATCGCCATCGATGGAGGGCATAGACGGAACGCTATCGACCCCTGCGGCCGGATTGCTGCTTCCAAAAAGAGGTATAAGTCTCTCCCTTACGAGGCATGAGCCGCTGTAGACGACGGTCAGCGAAGTTTGCTGTGGTGTCCGCGCGGCCACTGCGGCAACGACTGGCAGCACCCGCGCGACGCGCATGGGTTCGGCGCCGCGGCGACGAGTGGAGCTGCTCATGTTGGCCATCCCGACAGGTCGAAGTTGGGCGGTGACAACGGAGAGGGTACGCGGCCGACCTCGCTTATGTCCATAGTCAATACGCTAAATAGAGAGCGAGATATACACAAAAAACGATTACAACTGCGACTTGTGCTCATACATGTATCTTGATAGTACTGTTCTGTATGTCACACTGGAGATGGTGGGCGTGGAGGCCACCTCGCGCAGTGATACCCGAGGAGGCAACCTGATGACCGATACCAAAGAGGCCAGCGAGAAGCTCGTCCGCGACTTCCTGGACTCCTGGGAGGGCCGTGATCTTGAAACGATCTGTGGTGCTTTCGCCGCCGACGCCGTTTACCACAACACGCCGGTGAAGCCGATCGAGGGCATCGACGGTATCCGGGCGATCTTCCGCGCCTTCCTCGACGCGTTCTCGTACGCCAAGCTCGACGTCGTGACGCTGGCGGCCGAACCGGGCCTTGTGCTCGCCGAACGAATCGACTACTTCACCATGAACGACGGCCGCAAGGTCGAACTGCCCGTCACCGGCGTCTTCGTCGTCAAGAACGGCGAAATCACCCGCTTCACCGACTATTTCGACCTTGCCGACTTCGAGCGCCAGAGCGGATTCAAGCTGTAGGTCCGCAGCAACCGACATGGTCAGCGACTCGTCCAGCCCTCTGCCGCAGGTCACCTCCGCCGCAAAGCAGAGGCGTCTGGCAGGATTTGGTGGTTCGAGAAAGCAAGAAGGGGGGCGGCGGGCGGTGGAGACCGCGGTTTCAACCGTCAAGCGCAGGCCCAAGGATCGGAAGCAGCAGATCCTGGAGCAGGCCGTTCGGCTGTTCATCGAACGTGGCTTTCACTCGGTCAAGCTGGAGGACATCGCCGAGGCGGCGGGTGTCACCGCCCGCGCCGTCTATCGGCACTACGACAACAAGCAGGCCCTGCTCGCTGCCGCTATCCGCACCGGCCAGGAGCAGTATCAGAGCGCCCGGCAGCTCTCCGAGGGCGAGACAGCGTCGGCGCCGCGGCCGTTGAGCGTCGAACTACCCGACCTGACGGCGGCCGCCGTCGCATCGCGGTCTTTGACGGTGCTGTGGCAGCGCGGGCCCGCTACCTCGACGACGTCGAGCGGTCCGAGTGCGCCGTCGCATCAACGCCATCGTGGCCGGCATTCGCGACAGTGTGCGGCTCGAAGTGACCGGGCTCAGCCCCCAGCATCTCGAACTGCGCGCCTGGGCGGTGTCCAGCACCATCACCAGCCTGGGTAGACACAACCTGAGCCTGCCGGGAGATGAGCTGTCCGAACTGCTGAACCGGGCCTGCATGGCGGCTGCACGGACTCCTGTCGTCAGCGCGCTGAAGCCTCTCGACCCGACGCCCGAAGACGGGCGCGCATTGTTCTCCCGGCACGAAACCCTGCTGGCCACCGGTGCGCGTCTCTTCCGCGCTCAGGGCTATCCGGCCGTCAGCACCAGTGAGATCGGCAAGGGCGCCGGCATTGCGGGTCCCGGCTTGTATCGCACGTTTTCGTCCAAGCAGGCCATCCTCGACGCCCTCATTCGGCGTCTGGACGACTGGTGGAGCCTGGAAACCATTCGCGCGTTGCGCGGCGACGAAGACACGGCGGCCTGTCTGCGCATGCTGGTCGCCGGACGGGTGCGCATCGACGATCCCGACCGGTGTCGGTGTCGATCACCGAACTTTCCCGCATCGGACGAAGTCCGCGAGACATACACGCGCAACCAGGCCGACCGCGAATCGGTATGGATCGACCTCATCTGCAGCCTGATGCCCGAAACCACGGCTGCGCAGGCTCGACTCCTCGTCGCCGCGGCCATCAGCTTCATCGACGACACCGTGCGCACGTGGCACCTGACCCGGTATTCGGGCGTGGCGGAAGAGATCACCGCGATCGTGTTGTCGATCCTCCCAGCCGCGGTCACCAGAGCGCGGAAATGGTTCCGCCATCTGCGATCTGAGCTGTCCCGTTCACCATCGACGCGTCGTCGGACAGCAGGAAGGCGACGACTCCGGCGATTTCCTCTGGTCCGGCCATGCGGCCCTGCAGTCGGGCGATCATGTTGTCCGCGCCCCCAGCGCCCAGCACCTCGTCGAACGTCGCCATCGCGGTCTGCTGCATCGGTGTGTCGACGAACGCGGGCAACACCGCATTGGAACGCACGTTGGCCGAGCGTAATTCGGCGGCGGTCACGCGGCTGAGATGGATGATCCCCGCCGGACATGCCGTACGCCGCCGAGCCGGCCGCCGCGACCTGACCCGCCAGCGACGACATGTTGACGATCGCTCCGCCACCGCGCTCGATCATCTTCGGTGCGGCATGTTTGGTGCACAACCACGCGCCGCGCAGGTTGATCTTGATGACCCGGTCGAAGTCCTCGACGGTCGTTTCGGTCAGCGGCGAGAAATGCACGATTCCGGCGTTCGCGACGAGTTTGTCGACGCCGCCGAACTCGGTGGTACAGGCCTCGACCATCCCGATCACCTGTTCCTCGTCGCTGACGTCGGCCCGGAAACCGACCGCGCCGCCGCCGATTTTCATCGCCGCCGCGTCGCCGGCGCCGTCGATATCCGCGCACAGTACGTGAGCGCCCTCGTCGGCGAGGCGCGCTGCGATCGCGAGACCGATGCCGGCGCCCGCGCCGGTGACAATGGCGGCCTTGCCCGCAAGGTCCGGATGCGTCATGTGACTCCTCGTGAGTGTGTTTGAGCCATAACGATTCTCACCCCGCGACCGCAAGAACCCTGCGCTGCGCGGCGACCAAACCGTGTTCGCGGATCGCCCCGAACATCACCAGGCCGAACCCCGGAGCATCATCGGACAGCCGGACCGAATGCACGCCCAGATCGCGCAGTATCCATGCCACGATCTGCGAAACCCGCTCACCCAACGCGGCGCGGGTCGACAGGCCACCCGGACCCGGCGGGCGCAGGTACACGATCATGCCGCTGCCTCGAGCTGTCATCGTCGTCACCGCGCGATGGAGGTCATCACCGCAGCGACAACCCAACGATCCGAACACGTCTCCGGTCAGACATTCGACGTGAACGTGCAGCGGCATCGGGCGATCCGAATCGGCGGTGCCGATGATCGCCACGAGATGTTCGCCGCCGCCGTGGGTGTCACGAAAACCGATGACGCGCGACGTCCCTGCACCAAGGGGCAGCAGGGTTTCGGCCGACCGGACGACTTGCGGTTCGGTGCGCCGCCGGAACTGTGCGAGATCGGCGATGGAGATCACTCCGAGCCCGTGCCGTTCGGCGAACTCGATCGACTCGTCGGCGATCGCCCCGACGCGTTCGCCCGAGACGATCTCGCAGAGGACACCGGCGGGTCGCCGGCCCGCAAGGCGGGAGGTCCACGGCCGCCTCCGCGACTCCCGGTTCTGCCAACACGCCGTCCGCATCGGCCAGGACGGGCACGACGTGGCCGGGACGTCGGAAATCCGAGGGTGACGACGCCTGCGCGGCGAGCGCCACGATGGTCGCGGCGCGGTCGGTCGCCGAGATGCCGGTGCCGACCCGCCCCAATCGACGGCGACACGTTGCGTGGTGCGGAGGTCGCCGCTGCACACCGGCGGCAGGTCGAGCCGATCGCACTCGATGCCCGGCAGTGCAACTCGGACGTAGCCGGAGGTGTGTCTGACGGTGAAGGCGAGCAGTGTGGAGGTCGCGCTCTCGGCGGCGAAGACGAGGAAGCCCTGCGCGGCATCGTCTGTCACCACGACATGACGGCCCGCGCCGATGGCCGCGATCGCGCGCCTCACCCGTACATCTGCGGTTCTCATCCGCGCCCCCTGTTGCCGTGACGGCGAGCCGGCGAAACCGGCTGCCGTGAAAAACAAGTGGTGGGGTGTCCGGATCGGCGCTGAGTTCGCAGATTTCCAGCAACGCGATGGTGTGGTCGCCCAGGGAGAGCTCGGAGTGCAGGCGGCAATCCAGCCACGCCGTGGCCCCGTGAACGAACACCGCCCCCTTGGACAATTCCGTCCAGCGCACCCCGGCGAACCGGTCCCCGACCTTGCGTGACAGCGAAAGGCAGGCGTCACTGTGGTGCTCGGCCAGCACACTGACCCCAAGCCGCTCGCGCTCGCGCAACCTCGGCCATGTGGTCGAGGTGTTCTGCACGCAAATCGACACCAGCGGCGGGTCCACCGAAACCGTGGTGAACGAGCTGGCCGCCATGCCGACCGGCTCACCGTCGATGCTCGCGCAGACGGCGATCACCCCGGACGGGAAACATCCGAAGACGCGACGCAGTGTCGAGTCGTCGAGGTGGCGCGAGTGGACGGGATGCATGTCTTTTCGTCCGTTGCCGTGCCGTTAGCGCAGCCCGTGCAGGAAGTCGAGCAGCAGCCGGTTGATCTCCTTGGGCTCTTCCTGCTGGATCCAGTGTCCGACCTCGGCCACCATGTGGGTGCCGCAGTAGTTCGGCATCATTTCCCCGGCCCGTTCGGTCGCCTCGGCTCCCCATGTGGTGCCGACGTCGTACTGCCCACCGATGAAGACAGCGGGCGGGGTGAGTGGCTTGCCGGCCTGGTCGGCCAGGTCGTGCCAGTCGTTGTCGATGTTGTGATAGAAGCTCAGCGGCCCGCCGAAGCCGGAACGCTCGAATTCGCTTGTGTAGAAATCGAGATCCTCATCGGTGAACCAGTCCGGCATCTTCTCCGGATACACGAAGGCGTCCTTGAGGCGCGCCCCCTCGGGCATGCACAACGGGCCGGCGCGGATCACGTCGAGCGGATCCATGGCCGCCAGATCGATCCCTTCCGCCTCGGCGGCACGCGTGGCGGCGCTCACGGCATCGCCGGACACCGTGTACGTGAGTCCGAGGAGCCAGGTGCGCAGGTCCTCTTCGATCTCGGCGATGATGCCGTCCTGCGCTGAGAAGTAATCCTGGTACCACACCCTGGGCCCGGCGATCTCCAGGTGATAATCGTTCGGGCGTTGCTCTCCAAAGGACTGCCCGGCAGGGCGATAACACCACGTCCGGCGAAGGGAACTGAGCCCGGCAACTCCGGCACATCTGTCTGGGTGCAGCCAGGCGAACGTCCACGCGACCGGGGCGCCAGTCGTGTCCGACCACGATCGCCTGCTTCTCGCCGTACGCATCGATCACGCCGAGGATGTCGCCGACGAGTTCTTTGATGCGATAGGCGGACTGCACGCGGAACTTCGACGATTGCCCGTAGCCTCGCTGATCGATCGCCACCACCCGGTACCCGGCAGCCGCGAGCGCGGGTATCTGATGGCGCCACGAGTACCACGACTCCGGAAATCCGTGGACCAGCACCACCAACGGACCCTCACCCTCTTCCACGGCGTCCTGGTGCCCGGCAGTCGCCCCCGATGATTCTGCGGCATTCTCGCTCCCTTGTTGTCGTTCAGTGTGGACGTCACGGCCTACCGACGGCGATTTCCTCGGGACGGTCCAGCCGATCGGCGACGGGCACGGTCCGGTCGGAGTAGTTGCGGGCGATCAGCGTCTGCTGCCCGGACAATCTCGTGCGCGCCCATTTGCCGAGCACACGGCCTGCGACCTTCGGCATCATCAGGGCCGCGGGCGGCTTGACGAGGTGCACGACCGCGAGGAACTCGCGATAGGTATCGAGGTCATCGTGCACCAGCTCGAGGACACGGTCCATGTACCACGTGAGCGCACCGAAATAGAACGGGCGCTTGTCACGCACGCCTTTGATCCAGTCGAAGCGCAGGTTCTGCTCGCGTATCACGAACCAGGCCGTATCAGCCATCTTGCTGATCTTGCGGTAGTAGCGGCGCGGCAGCTCGTGATGTCCCGCGCCGTATTTGGCGAGCAACAGTTGCATCTCGCGGACTTCCTTGAGCGCCAGACTCATTCCCAGCCCCGATACGGGGTCGGCGCTGGTGTAGGCATCGCCGACCACCAGCAGGGCACGCGGGAGGTTGCGCATCTTCTCATACCGCAACCGCAGCATGTTGGGGTAGCGGAAGTTGTAGATCGGCGACGCGGGCTCCAGCCCGTCGATGTTCTCACCTACGACCGGTGAGGGCATCAGGTCGGCGAACTCGCGGAACTCACGCGCGGTACGTGGTGGCGAGTAACAGTTGTAGGCGACAAGAGACGTGGACAAAATGGTGCGTGAGCTGTCCGTGTAGTACTGCGCGGCGTAGGTGTCCTCGTAAGGGCGGTACGCGTAGCAGATCACCATCACCTTGTCGTCCCACTGCCGCTCCGGCGGGACGTGGTGCTGCATGGTGGAGTAGAAGCAGTTGATGATGTCCTGCTCGACCTCGGGGGCGCCGATCCCCATGTGCTCCAGGAATTCCGGTATGCGCGTGTTCTTCCCCGAAGCGTCGACGACGAACTCGGCCGGCACCACATCCAGTACGCCGTCACGGTCCACCGCGACACCGATGACGCAATTGGCGTCGCGGTCGTAGACGAGGTCACCGACCTCGGCCTCGTAACGGAACTCGATGCGGGGTTCGTCGTCGAGCCGACGCCGCACACACCATTCGAGCAGCGGGCGCCCGGCGCACGATCTGAATGTCACTGGTGCCGGGCTTCTTCCAGGTGCCGCCGAGTCGGATGCGGTATTGGTCGGCCATGTCGACCTTGAAAGCACCCTCGGCGACCATGTCATCGACGATGCCCGGGAAAATCCGTTCCAGCTCGATCTGTCCCGCGGTGAGCAGATGGTGTAGGTGCCAGCCTTGGGCCGCGCCGGGCCGGCCCTCGCGGCGGGAGTGACGGCCGTCCTTCTCCAGCACGATCACCCGCTCGAACGTCTCGGTCAGCACCTTGGCCGCCGCGATACCGGCGATGCTACCGCCGATGACAACGGCGGTGCCGCGACCGTCACGTCGCACCCGCGTCGTGTCGACCTCGGCGTGGTCCAGGCGCGCCGGGGTACGCCTACGCGCAGCCCCACTCGCCACGAACTTCTCATAATACAGACCGATGCGATGAATACCTCTGTTGTCGAGCCAGTTTCGCGTCGCCTCGACCATCGGTGCAGGGCCGCAGAGGTAGACGTCGGCATCGCCAGCCTGACCATCGCGGCTCAGCATGGATTCGTCAAGCAGATCGGTGACCAGCCCGACCGGGCCGTCCCACCCGGAGTCGGATCGGGAAACGATCGTGTGCAGCTTGAGGCCGGGGATGCGTCGTGTGAGTTCGTCGAGTTCGTCTTGCAGAGGTCTTCGGCGGCAGTCACGCCATACAGCAGGTGCACCGGTTGCTCGACGTCACTGTCGAGGCTCTGAGCCATTGCCAGGATCGCCGACAGCCCGGTGCCGCCGGCAACGAGGATGACGGGCCGCACGATCGGCCGCAGATAGAAACCCTTACTGCACCGCAACGCGATTCGGTCACCCGGTTTGGCGCGGTCGCGGACATAGTTCGACATCTCGCCGTCGGGCAGCAACCGGATGATGAACTCCAGCTCGGTGCGGCCGTCGTCGGGATGTGCGAAGGAAATTTCGCCACGCATCGGTTCCCGGCACCTGCTGCGCGAATTGGCCCGCCTTGAACGTGATCGCGTCGTCGATGCCCGAGGCATCGATCCGCAGAATCGCGGTGGTGCCCGACAGCCGCTACGCTGGTCACCACTCCGTGTCCGGTGACCAGCCGCGCCGCGTTGTCATCGGCTGGATACTGCAGATCGATGACGCAATCGGTATCGGCGAACGTCTGGCACGTCAACACTTTTCGCGCTGATCGCTCGACGTCCGACAGGCCTTCGGTGCGCCCCATCTGATAGTCGCCGGAGGCGCGTGGCGACGCACGTCCCGCAGATGCCGCTCTGGCATTCGTTGACGATCGAGACGCCGTGCTCTTCCGCCGCATCGAGGATCGACTGGTCCGGCCGTCCCGGCATCGTCTTCTGCGTGCCGTCCGAATATCGGACCGTGATCTGATGAGCTTCCACGCCTGTGCCCCTTCCTGCCCGTGCTCGACGTCAGACGACCGCGGCCGCCGGCTTTCTCGCGATACGCGCGTTCAGCCGTGGCATGACTTCCTCCGCGAGTAACCGCATCGACTCTTTCCACGGTCCCGGGTTCTCGCTGTAGTCGAACGAGGGGACGAGCAGGTGGCCGAAACCGCCGACCTGGTCATACGTGGCCTCCAGTTTGTCCACGACCGTCTCGACCGAACCCACCACAAATGTGTTCTCGGCCAGGTACTCCGGGTGACGTCGGCATCGGGCACCGCAGGTCGTGCTTGTAGAACTTCGTCATGCCCATCGTCTTGAAGGTCGGCAGCACGTACTCGCGCATGTTGCGGCCGAGCATGCCGTCGACGGCGTAGCGAAACGCCTTCTCGTCCGTCTCGGCCACGACGACCTCGCGCACCAGCCGCCAATCACGGCGATCGGGAGTACGCCCGCTGCGGGCCGCCCCCTTCGAGCACGGCATCCCAGTGTGTGGCCACGTAATCGGTGTTCAGATCGAGGCTCATCGGTATGTAGCCGCGTTCGCCCGCGAGTTTGAGGGTTTCCGAGCCGGCGCTGAAGCCGGTGACACCGATAGGCGGGTGCGGCGATTGGAACGGCTTGATGTGGCGACGCATCAGACCGTCGTACATCGGCGCAATCCCATTGGCGTTCCAGTATTTTCCGCGGTGCTCCCAGGGTCCGTCCTCGGTCCAGATGCGCAACATGATCTCGAGCGCCTCACGTGTCATCTCGCGATGCTCACCGTTGTGGCCGTCCACGTCGAACAAGGCCCAGTCCCCCCGGGATGCCGCTGGCGCCGACGCCGAGCATGAACCTGCCCTGTGCGAGATGGTCGAAATATGCAACGCGATGGGCCAATTCCACCGGGTGGTGGTAGGGCAACAGGTGCGCACCCGGCGCGAGCTTGATCCTCTTCGTGCGCTGCAGCCCTGCGCCAGCAGCAGGTCCGGCGCACAGATCGGCTCCACGGCACGGTGAAGTGCTCACCCACCCACGCCTCCACGTAACCCAGCTGATCGGCGAGCTCGATGATGTCGAGATCCCACTGCGTGGCGTCGAACAGGCTTCGCTCCGGCGGGTGTGCCGGCATGAGGAAAATTCCGATCTCCATCTTCAACCCTTCTGGGATGCTTCGGTACCGCCGACTGCGATGTACAACACAGTACTAGCAAGATACATCATTGAGCGCAAGCATCAGTTTGCATCGTGATTTACGTCTCTGAAGTTTCTTAGTACGCGTATTGGCTATGGACATATTGCGGTCGCGCCGCGTAATCTCGCCAGGGTCAAGCACCCAAACGCCTGGTCACCGCGATCGAGCGGCCGCGCGGCCCGCTGCACCGAAAGAAGGGAGTGATCCGTGTCGGATTTCGACTACATCGGATACGAGGTCATCGACGGGGGGCAGATCGCCGTCATCACGCTCGATCGGCCCAAGCAGCGCAACGCGCAGAACCGCGGAATGCTCGTCGAGCTGGGCTGCGCATTCGAGCTGGCCGAATCGAACGACGAGGTGCGAGTGGTGCTGCTACGCGCCGCGGGACGTCGTTCTCCGCCGGTCACGACACGGGCTCCACCGACGATGTCCGGGAACGCTCACCAGGCCCCGACCAGCACCCCACCTACCAGTGCAACGGCGGAACGTACGGCGGAGTCGAGTCACGCAACCGCCAGGAGTGGCACTACTTCTTCGAGAACACCAAGCGCTGGCGCAATCTGCGCAAGATCACTGTCGCCGAGGTCCACGGTATGGTCCTGTCGGCCGGACTCATGCTGGCGTGGTGCTGTGACCTCATCGTCGCCGGTGAGGACACCGTTTTCGCCGACGTCGTCGGCACCCGGCTCGGCATGTGCGGGGTCGAGTACTTCGGCCACCCGTGGGAGTTCGGGCCCACAAGGAAGGCTCAACTGCTGGACGCCGACGAAGCCCACGCCATCGGCATGGTGAGCAAGGTGTTCCCCAACGACGAGCTGGCGGATCGCACCGTCGAATTCGCCCGCCGCATCGCCAAGTTGCCGACCCTCGCGGCCCTCCTGATCAAGGAATCGGTGAACCAGACCGTCGACGCAATGGGTTTCTCGACGGCGCTCGATGCCTGCTTCAAAATCCATCAGCTCAATCACGCGCACTGGAGCGAGGTGACCGGCGGAGAGTTGTCCTACGGGACGGTCGACTACGGACTCGAGGACTGGCGCATCGCACCGAGATCCTGCCCGCGGCCAAGCGGCGGCCCTGATCGATGGACGTCGAGTACCCGCAACAAGCAGAGGCGTTCCGGGACCGAATCCGCGCGTTCCTCGTCGAGCACCTTCCGAACAGCTGGCCGGGCGGCGGCGCACTGGCGCCGGAAGAGCGGGAGACTTTCGCACATCGGTGGCGCCAGATCCTCGCGGACTGCGGACTGGTCGCCGTGTCTGGCCAAGGGAATATGGCGGAGCCGGCCTGTCCGTGATCGAACAGGTGGTGCTCGCAGAGGAATTCGCCCGCGCCGGCGCACCCGAACCTCCAGAGAACGACCGGTTCGGGATCGAGCTGATCGGCAACACGCTGATCGCACTTGGTTCCGAGGAGCAGAAGAGGCACTTTCTGCCGCGCATCCTGTCCGGCGAGGACCGTTGGTGTCAGGGTTTCTCCGAGCCCGAGGCGGGCTCCGACCTGGCGTCCGTGCGGACGAGGGCCGTGCTCGACGGCGACGAGTGGGTGGTCAACGGCCAGAAGATCTGGACATCCGCAGGCCCCACCGCCAACTGGATTTTCGTTCTGGTGCGCACCGATCCGGATGCGCCGAAGCACAAGGGACTCTCGCTGCTGCTGGTGCCGATGGGCCAGCCGGGCGTCGACGTGCGCCCGATCGTCAATGCGGCCGGGCATGCCTCGTTCAGCGAGGTCTTCCTGACCGACGCCCGAACCCCAGCCCAACGTGGTCGGTGGCATCGGCCGCGGGTGGCCGACCGCGATGACGCTGCTCGGCTTCGAACGCGGCGCGCAGATCACCACCGCGGCCATCGACTTCGGGCGGGACCTCGATCGCTTGAACGACCTCGCCAGAGCGCGCGGGTCGCACACCGACCCGCATATCCGCGACGGGCTGGCGTGGTGCTATTCGCGGGTCCAGATCATGCGTTACCAGGGCTACCGCGGTCTGACACAGCTGCTGGCCGGCCAGCGTCCCGGCCGCGACGCTGCGATCAGCAAGGTCATCTGGAGCGAGTACTTCAGGCGTCATACCGACGGCCGCCGAGATCCTCGGCGTCGAGACGCTCGGCCCGGAAGGTCCGGGCAATGGTGCGGCGCTGATAGTTCCAGAGGCGGGCACACCCAACTCGGCGGCCTGCTGGATGGACGAACTGCTCTACGCGTGCCGCGACCATCTACGCAGGCAGTTCTCAGATCCAGCGCAATGTGATCGGTGAGCAGCTGCTCGGACTACCCAAAGAACCACGGCCTCATGCGGCGGCAGGCGGGAACCGGTGACATGGACTTTCGTTACAGCACAGAACAAGACGACTTTCGCGCATCACTGAACGGTTTTCTCGTGATGCCGCACCGCCGGCCATGGTCCGCGATGCGGCGGGCCATGACGCAGCTCTGGAAGCGCGTGTGCAACGAGCTGGAGCTGCCGGGGCTACACGTTCCGCTCGACTACGGCGGTGCGGGTGGCACCCTGGCGGAGTCGGCGATCGCGTTCTCCGAGCTCGGCCGGGCCCTGACGCCGGTTCCGTTGGCGGCCACGACCTTTGCGATCGAAGCGGTGTGCCGCACCGGCGACGAGGAGCAACGTCGCAGGTTGCTGAAGGGAATGCTCTGCGGAGACCAAGTCGGCGCGCTCGCGGTGGCATCCCCTGGCGACACCGACCCCGCGGGCACGGGCGCGCCGAGTGGCGGGCGGCACCATCCTCACCGGCGTATGCGGGCCGGTCCTGCACGGTTCGGTGGCGGACCTGTTCATCGTGCCCGCGGTGGCCGACGGGGTGGTCGCCCTGCACGTCGTGGCGGCCGATGCGCCGGGCGTGACTATCGTGAACCTGCCGTCCTTCGACGTCACCCGACCCGTCGCCAGGCTGGAGCTGGCACAAGCCCCCTCCGAAGCGCTGTCCGCGGGGTCACCCGAGGATATCGAACGGGTGATGGACGTCGCACGGGTGCTACTTGCGGCAGAGATGCTCGGCGGCGCCGAGGTCTGTCTCTCGCTGGCGGTCGAATACGCCTGCACCCGAAAACAATTCGACCGTCCCATCGGCTCCTTTCAGGCGGTGAAGCACGCCTGTGCCGAAATGCTGATCGAGATCGATGCGACGCGCACCGCCGTGATGTACGCCGCGATGAGCGCCGCGGACGACGCGGAACTGCGGATCGTCGGCCCCCCTGGTTAAGGCGCAGGCCGCCGACACCTTCGCGCTGTGCGCCGGTTCCGCCATCCAGGTGCACGGCGGGATCGCCTTCACCTGGGAGCACGACCTGCACCTGTACTTCCGACGCGCCAAGACGACCCAGGCGCTGTTCGGTGGAAGCACACATCACCGCCGGCTGCTCGCCGACCGCGCGGGCCTTTGATTCCTCACTCGCAAAGGAGCAATGATGACCACGCTCGTATCCCCCCTGCACCGGCATCACGCTCAGCGATGTCCTGCGCAGGCATGCCTGTGTCCGGCCGGACAAGGTCGCGTTCGTCGATCCGCGACGACGGTGCACATTTTCGGAGCTGGACGACCGCGTGACACGGCTGGCCAACGCGCTGTCCGCCCGCGGGATCGGCCACGGCGATCGGGTGGCCGTCCTCGGATACAACAGCATCGAGCTCGTCGAGTCGTGGCTTGCCGCATTGCGTCTCGGCGCCATCGCGGTTCCGGTGAACTTCCGGATGGTGGCCGACGAGATCGCGTACGTGCTCGCGGACAGCGGTGCGGCCGCCGTGTTGGCGGACATCGCGCTCGCGCCGACGGTGGAAGAGGCGTGTGCCAAGCTTCGTCGGTGGACACCGTCATCACGATCGGCGGCGATATGGACGACATCATCGCCGCCGCGGACAGTGCTGTCACCGAGGTCACAGTCAAGACGAGGCGCCCGCGTTCATCATGTACACGTCGGGCACGACGGGCTTTCCCAGGGCGCTGTGCTCACCCACCGCAACCTGTATCTGCACGCCTTCAGTTCGATCGCCACCCTGGGAAACCGCGATGACGACGACTGTTGGATGGCGGTGGCGCCGCTGTTTCATACGGCCGGTGTATCCGGGATGCTGCCGATGTTTCTCAACGGCGGCGCGGTCATTCCGCCCTCGGTTCGACCCCGCCGCGATCGTCGCCACGATCGTCGATGAACGCGTCACCTCGTGCTGGATGACGCCGGCTCAGTGGCAGATCGTGTGCGCGATGCCCGATCTCGGTTCCCGGGATCTGTCCCGCTTGTGCCGCGTGTGGTGGGCGCCGCACCCGCGTCGACGACGCTGCTGCGAACCATGATCGACGCGTTCCCGCACGCCGAGATCATCGCCGCGTTCGGTCAGACCGAGTGCAGCCCCATCACCTGTCTGCTCCGTGGCGAGGACGCGCTGCGCAAGATCGGGTCGGTGGGCACGCCGATGCTCAACGTGGAAACGCGGATCGTGGACGACCAGATGAACGATGTCGCGCCGGGTGACGTCGGCGAGATCGTCTACCTGGGCCCGCTGGTGATGAAAGAGTACTGGCACAAGCCCGACGAGACGGCAGAAGCGTTCCGCGGCGGATGGTTTCACTCGGGCGACCTGGTTCGCTCCGACGGCTACATCTATGGTCGACCGCAAGAAGGACATGATCATCTCCGGTGGGGAGAACATCTACTGCGCCGAGGTTGAGAACGTGCTGGCCACCTGTCCCAAGGTCGCCGAGGTGGCGATCATCGGGGTACCCGATGCGAAGTGGGAGGACACCCGTGGCCGTGATCGTCCCGCGCGACGCTGCCCCCCCACCCACGACGACATCGAAGCGCACTGCCGGCAGCACCTCGCTACAAGCGCCCGCGGCGCTCGCGATCGTCGACGCGTTGCCGCGCAATGCGAGCGGCAAAGTGCTGAAGACCCGGCTGCGCGAGGAACACGGTGCCGCCGAGGCCGATACCCAGGCGTATGCCCTGGGACCGGCCGACACTCCCCTACTTGACGAGACGATCGGGGCGAACTTCGAGCGCACCGCCGCGACGTATCCCGACGCGGAGGCTCTGGTCGACGTCGCCGGCGGCCGCCGCTGGACCTATGCCGAACTGAACGCCGAAATCGACCTGGTCGCGCGGGCGTTGATCGCCAGCGGTATCGAGCGTGGAGATCGCGTCGGCATCTGGGCGCCCAACTGCCCGGAATGGACCATCCTCCAGTACGCGACCGCCAAGATCGGCGCGATCCTGGTCGCCGTCAACCCGCCTACCGCACCCACGAGCTGGCCTACGTGCTCCGTCAGTCGGGCACGCGACTCTTGGTGTCAGCCAGCGCATTCAAGACGTCCGACTACCGCAGCATGGTCGGCGAGGTGCTGCCGGAAACACCCGATGTGACCGGGGTCGTCTTCTTGGACACCAGCGACTGGGACGCACTGCGGGGCCGCGCCGGTCAGGTATCGGCGGCCGACCTGCGGACGCGAATGGACAGCCTGCAGCCCAGCGACCCGATCAACATCCAATACACCTCGGGGACAACGGGTTCACCCAAGGGCGCCACCCTGTCACACCGCAATATCCTCAACAACGGGTTCTTCGTCACCGAGCTGATCAACCTCGGCCCCGGTGAACGGCTCTGCATACCGGTCCCCTTCTATCACTGCTTCGGCATGGTGATGGGCAACCTCAGGTGCACCACCCACGGCGCCACGATGGTCATTCCGCGGCAGGATTCGACCCGGCCGCGACGTTGGAAACGATCGAAAGGACTGTGCTTACGGCGTACCGACGATGTTCATCGCGATG